>NZ_CM179500.1:4082500-6487334 GCF_058792755.1 Paenibacillus sp. MT124 | reverse complement strand
AGACTGTCACTCCTTTTACATGTTCCAAGTGTGGCTTAAGCCATGATGCAGTGTCGAAATACGAGATATATTGCCGGAATTTATCCCCAAACCCCCGCAGGTCGAAAACAAAAAAAGAATGAACAACGGAAAATTGTTCACAACTTTATCCACAGGCTGTTGATAATATTATGGGTCAGATCACATATTCACATCCAAAAGTAATACAATCATAGCAAAAGAAGCCCCGCATTTCAACGTATCGCGAGATTTTATCCACAAATTCAATAACTTGTGTATAATTTTTAATCACAACACAATATATTGTTTATAAATTGTTTAATTTTCGACAGGATGACCCAAAAAGCCAAAATGTTTTATACACAGGTTGTTCGTCGAAAATCGCTAAATTGTGTGTAAAATGACTCCTTAGTTGTGAATAACACATCTGTGGATAACCACGAATTCAGAATGATCGTTTTGGGGATCTGTTGAATTATCCTCTTTAACCTCATGTGGGGGTTGTATGCAATAAGCAGAGATTCGCAGCAATGATAATAGAGGCAGACAAGCTGATTAACACTAAAAAGAGGACGGTTGAAGCGCTGGCTGGATAGGGGAAGGAAGTCATAAAATGTGACATAAATGCCGGATGGGGAGAATAGATCGAATCAAATCATTGAATTAAAAAATGGACAAAAAAGAGGTTGTTCCTTAAGGCCAGCGTGTGGTCTAAGTGAACAACCTCTTTTTTGGTGATTAAATGAGGAAAAAGTTACTTGGTTCTTAAGGGCAATTTGCGTTGGAATTCTGCAATATCCGCATATTCCTCTTCAAGTTTTCGCGAGATGCGAATGAAAATCGGGAGAAGTTCCCGGTAAATTGCTGCGTTTTCTCTAACAGGGGTATGTCTGTGCGTTGTCCCCACCATAGAAGAGACGGCATGAAGTGACTTGATTCGCCCCGTAGCATACAGACCGAGGACGACGGCACCCAGACAGGAGCTTTCGAAGCTCTCGGGAACGACGACCTCTTGATTGAAAATATCAGACATCATCTGACGCCAGAGAGGGGAACGTGCGAATCCGCCGGTAGCCTGAATGGAGGTCGGCTGCCCGATCTGTTCTTCCATGGCCAGCAAGACCGTATACAGGTTGAAAATGACCCCTTCCAGGACAGCACGAATCATATGTTCTTTCTGATGATGGAGGGTTAAACCAAAGAAAGAACCGCGGGCATCCGGATTCCATAATGGGGCACGCTCTCCTGACAAATAAGGATGGAACAGCAGTCCTTCAGAACCTGGGCTGACTCGCTCAGCAATTTTGGTGAGGACGTCATATGAATTGATGCCCAGCCTTTTTGCTGTTTCCACTTCGGATGCCGCAAATTCGTCACGTACCCAGCGAAATAGCATGCCACCGTTATTCACAGGCCCACCCACGACCCAGAGATCCTCCGTGAGGGCATAACAGAAGGTCCGTCCTTTGGGATCGGTAACAGGGCGATCAACGACCGTACGAATGGCACCACTGGTACCAATGGTTGCTGCCACGACTCCGGGCTCGATGGCATTTACGCCGAGATTGGACAGCACTCCATCACTTGCCCCGATCACAAAAGGAGTAGAGGGGGAGAGACCCATTTTCTCTGCACATTCGATGTCCATTCCCTCTATTGTATATGTCGTAGGAACAAGCTGCGAGAGATGGTCAGGTGTGATTCCTGCAACCTCCAGCGCTTCCGTATCCCAATCTAGTTGTTCCAGGTTGAGAAGACCGGTGCAGGAGGCGATGGAATGATCCACGATATATTGTCCGAACAAACGGAAGAACAGATATTCTTTAATGGAGATGAACTTGGCTGTGCGCTGAAAAAGGTCTGGATCATCATGACGCAGCCACATGAGTTTGGTTAGGGGAGACATGGGATGGATCGGTGTGCCCGTGCGCAAATAGATCCGATGACCTTGTCCACTCTCCTGTAATTGGGCTGACCAGGCTGCACTGCGGTTATCTGCCCACGTGATGCAGCGAGTGAGCGGCTTATGATCCTGGTCCATGGCAATCACACTGTGCATGGCAGAGCTGCAGGACAAAAACATGATTTGTCCTGCACTTACACTGCTCTGATCCATGACTCCACGTACCGAGCGAATAGCTGCTTGTACAATTTCCTCGGGATCCTGCTCAGCTACATCAGGAGCAGGTGTATATAGAGGATATTCCTGAGTGGAAGTGCTCACAACCTCACCTTGCTCCGTAAATAATACGGATTTGGTGCTGGTGGTCCCGATATCTATGCCAATCATATATTTTTTCATCTGGTGTAATCCTTCTTTCCCTTGATACAGTAAAATTTATCTTCTAAATAGATACGATCTGTCTTAGATCACGGCACTCAGCAGCAAAATAAAGATCAGTCCGACGACGGATAATAGTGTTTCCATAACGGTCCACGTTTTCAGCGTTTGAGAGACGCTCATGTTAAAGAACTCCTTAATCATCCAAAAGCCCGCGTCATTCACGTGGGACAAAACAAGTGATCCCGCACCAGTAGCAAGTACAACCAGTTCGATATTGGCTCCTGGAGTCAGCGCAAGAACCGGAGCAACAATACCCGCTGCCGTTGTCATGGCAACCGTTGCCGAGCCTGTGGCTACCCGAATCAGTGCCGCAACCAGCCAAGCAAACAGGATGACGTTGATATTGGCGTGAGTGGCAACTTCTGCAATCGCATTGCCGACACCGCTATTAATCAAGACCTGTTTAAACGCTCCGCCCCCACCAATAATGAGGATGATGGTTGCCGTAGGCGCAAGACATTCACTGGTGAAACGGGAAATGTCGTGTTTGGTAAATCCGCGTGCGAAGCCGAGCGAAAAGAGGGCAAACACAACGGATATCAACAGGGCAATAATCTCATGTCCGATAAACTCACAAAAGACCGTAAAGCCGCTTGTCGCATTGGGATCTACGATATTGGCAATGGAGCCAATTAGCATCAGGATGACTGGCAGCAAAATCGTAAACAGGGTAATGCCGAACCCTGGAAGATTGGTGTTTTTCTTCGTTGCGAACTGCTCTGCCAGCTCGGCTGGCGGTTCCGTGTGTATTCTTTTGCCAATAAACTTACCAAACAAAGGACCTGCGATAATCGCTGTCGGAATACCAACAATGAGGGAGTACAAAATGGTTTTCCCCAAATCCGCGTTGAATGCATCAATAGCGATCATCGGAGCTGGATGTGGTGGAACCAGACCATGTACCGTCGACAGACCGGCCAAAATCGGAATCCCGATCTGCAGAAGAGACATATTGGTTTTACGTGCAACGGTGAAAATAATCGGAATCAGCAGGATCACGCCAACTTCGAAGAAGACAGGAATACCTACGATAAAACCAACGATCATCATGGCCCAGTGCACACGTTTTACACCAAAGCGATCGACCAGTGTGGTTGCAATGCGCTCGGCACCGCCTGATTCGGCCATCATTTTACCCAGCATCGTGCCAAGCCCGATGACAATGGCTATGGTTCCAAGCGTACCGCCGAGTCCACCTGTAATGGAAGAGATCACATCGGCAGGTTTCATACCGGCAAGCAGACCAAGCAATAAAGCGGATATTAAAAGGGTAACGAAGGGGTTCCATTTATATTTGGAGATCAACACGATCAGAAATACGATCGCAATCAATGTCCACACCAACAATGTTGCATTATGGGATAGTCCAAAAAGAGTGCTCATGATGTATGCTCCTTTGTTTTGAATATAAACGCTTACAAGTGAATTTGCCGTCAGGGAAGTTTGTATCCCTTTAATATGCCCAAAAATTGAAACTAAATCGCATTTTGTATACTTGTCGACAACTTAAATGACAATCCATCCACTTGGATGTGATTGCGAACGGTGGTCATTATTTAAACCAAAGTCGAAAAATATAAACTTTCTGACATGATCAAGAGTCGAAGCTCTCATGCAGGGTTTTGCCGGAATCCTGAAAGTACGTACGCACGCCGGCCTGAATGGATGCTTTGTCACCTGACTCTAGTGCTTCAATCAGCAATCGGTGTTTTTGAATTACAGCGCTTACTTTTGGATCGCCCTGATCAAACACCCTGCGGGTTGTTAGCAGCATAACCGTCATGACAACATAACGAATGCTTCTCCATAAATGTGAAATACGGGAATGCTCGGCTGCCTCAATGATAGTCTCATGGAAAGTCAGATCCTGAAAAGCAAACTCGACGGCATCCTGATGCCGACCTGCCAGCTCCATTTTGTCCAGTATATTACGAAGCGAAGTAATCAATTGCTCGGGAACAGACCCTGCTAGTCGCTGCTGGACAAAGCTTTCAATTAGAAAACGGACGTCGTACAGCTCTTCAACATCCTTGATCTTCAATCCAAGGACCACCACACCCATCCGTTCAAGCCGAATCAGTCCTTCATTCGACAGTGTTCTCAGGGCTTCGCGGACAGGTGAACGACTGCTGTCAAAATCAGCGGCAATTCGATTTTCAGACAAAATCTCTCCAGGACGCAGGGTTCCACTGATGATGCGCAGCCTTAATTCGCAGGCGATGGCTTCCCCGCGGGAAGCTCCCTGCAGCCAGGAAGAAGGAAACAACATAATGGCTAACGCTCCTATTCAAGTAATCAGTTCTCTAGGTCCAGTACTAGGTAATCCATCTCAGGTGGACCTGTACACTGATCATAGCATAACCTTTTTGCAGTTTGCATGCTGTCTGATTAGCAAGCAGAAGTCTATATCTTATTTTCCTAATACCGTTTTCAAAGAGCCGAAGATCAGTCCTTTTGTAAATCAAAAAGAGTGTTAGGTAACGCGGATATTCTCTTCCTGAATACTTAAGTATACTTGTATACAAGATGTGGTTTTTATCCTACACCTTTCTTGAAAGCTTGTAAACCTTCAGATTAAAGCGGATACATAAAATTTTAAACAAGGTCCAATATTCAACAAAATGTACTGCATAAGCTGAGAAAATAATTAGCGAATTTGTAGCCTTCAGTAGAAAGAAAATATTGTATAAAAGAAAAGCGGCAATACGAATAAAACGTAGTTGAATTCGTTATCCACATGTGAATAACTTCTGGTTACTGAAAGTGGAGGGTGAGAGATGAACGAGAGGTCCAAGTTGGGGTGTGGATAACCGTTGGAGTGATGGATGAAGTGAAAGCGCGAGGCTTGTTGGGGATAACTTTTTTCAGATCAAAAATTACTTTATTCAAATCAAAATCTGCTAAAGTGTTACGAGCTCTGAGGGGCAAGCTGGAAAGGGCTATAAAAAGAGGGAGAAGTGAAGTGGGTTAGAGTTGACTTTTCCAGGTGTACGTGGTTAAATGTATAAAGGTGTTTTCTGTGAAGATGAAAATGATTCATCACATAAGTATTTCCTTGTAAGGAGGTGCAATACATTGAGACCTACATTCAAACCGAACGTAAGCAAACGTAAAAAAGTTCATGGTTTCCGGAAAAGAATGAGCACGAGCAACGGCCGTAAAGTTTTGGCTGCACGTCGCCTGAAAGGCCGTAAAGTCCTGAGTGCTTAATGCATGAGAAGACCACCGAGGTGGTCTTTTTTTTCTTAAATGAGTCATTTCAGACAGGATGCTGATATAGATCGGGTCTGAATTGGCTGCGAAAAACGGCGAAAATGTCTGTTTCTTTATGGAAGAAGGATCTAATCCGTCACGGAATTTATAAAAAAGTTTCCTTATATATAATGAAGTTGTCGTTAGAACAGTTTACCGTTATTCAAGAAAGCCTATACTAAATCAGTAATGAGGCCTCCGTCAATATGGATGGTGGAGAACAGCAAGGAGAAGCGCCGTGTATAAAAGACTGCGTTTGCGAAACCGGGCGGACTTTAGCCGCGTATACCGGTATGGGAAATCTTTTGCCAATCATCAATTTGTGGTGTATGGCTGCCGCCGTAAAGATACGGAGCAATTCCGGGTAGGTGTATCATGCAGCAAGAAAATCGGAAACGCTGTCGTACGAAACCGGATGAGACGCATGATTAAGGAAATTATAAGGCACCATGAAAAAGAGATTGTCACACAGATGGACCTGATCTTCATCGTGAGAAAAGGGGCACTGGACATGACCTATCAGGAAATGGAGAAAAGTCTGCTGCACGTTATGCGCAAAGCGGCTCTTCTTAAGCCTAACAAACGGTAAGCTTCGGTTTATTTGTCCTCCTAATTATGGTATGATTTACGGTGGAATGGAATGGTTAAGAGAGGGGTTATGAAGTGTCGCGATTGAAGACATCAAAGGGGAAGTGGATTCTCCTCATTGCAGTCATTGCAATGGTCACCGTACTAGCGGGGTGTACTCCGCAAGGATCCGGGGTTACGACGGAAGATCTGAAAAACAGTGACTCATTCTGGCAAAGCAATGTTGTTTACTGGTTCTCACTGGCGCTCGATACATTCGCCAACTGGTTTAACGGTGAATATGGACTAGCTGTCCTAGTCATGGTGCTGATTGTGCGGACGTTGATTTTGCCACTAACAATGAAGCAGGTCCGCAGCTCCAAAGCCATGCAGGCAATACAGCCGCAGTTGAAGGAGATTCAAGCCAAGTATAAAGATACACCTGAGAAAGTTCAGCAAGAAACGATGAAGTTGTTTCAGGAGAATAAAGTTAATCCGATGGCGGGTTGTCTACCACTTCTGATTCAGATGCCGATTTACATCGCACTTTATAACTCAATTTACGGTAACTCCAGTCTGAGAACACATGACTTCTTGTGGCTCCAGCTCGGAGCGCCGGATCACCTGTTTATACTGCCTGTGCTGGCTGCCATCACAACATTCGTACAAACATGGATGATGATGCGCATGAATCCTGCACAACAGGTTGGACCAATGCAGTTCATGCTGTGGGTTTACCCAATCTTGATTTTCGTAATGTCTTACCAGTTCCCGTCAGCGTTGCCGCTGTACTGGTTCTACAGTAACATCTACACGATCGTGCAAAACTATTTCCTTTACCGGAATAATGATAAAGTCGTGGCTGAAGTCAACGTGAAGCAGAATAGCTCCTCCAAAAATGGAGCTAAACGCAAAAACGGTGGCAAGGCAACCGTCTCTGGAAAAGGGTCGAAAGGGGCCAAAAAATCGAAATGACCAAAGTCATTGCGTCAGGAAAAACCGTTGAAGATGCTGTAAACCAAGGATTGGCTGAGCTTGGCGTGAGCCGGGACAAGGTCGAGATACAAGTGTTAGAGCAGCCGTCAAAAGGATTCCTGGGTTTGATCGGGGTAAAGGCGGCAAAAGTTGAAGTGAAACTTCTGCCTGTGCCCGAAGCTGTACCACAGCGGGTCGAGCCGGCCGCACATATACCTCAGGTTGAAGCTAAACTTGAGGATGTCGCAGCTAAAAATCCCTATGAGGAAGCGGCTGCTTTCTTAAAAGAAGTAGCAGCAGGTATGGGACTGGATGTTGAAGTGGATATCAAAAAGCAGCGGGATGGACATATCTTCAATATTGCCGGGGAGGATCTTGGCATGATTATTGGCAGACGTGGACAGACACTCGATGCACTTCAATATCTTACGAACATTGTAGCTAACCGTTATTCGGAAAGTTTCGTTCGAATTGTACTGGACGCGGAGAATTTCCGCCAACGCCGCCGGAAGACACTTGAGGATCTGGCTGAACGTCTGGCTGGACAAGCGATTCGTTCTGGCAAGGAAGTTGTTCTGGAGCCGATGCCTCCACTCGAACGCAAGGTCATTCATGCGAAACTGCAAAACCACCCGCAGATTAAGACGTACAGCAAGGGCGAAGAGCCCAATCGGCGTGTGGTCATCATGACGAAATAACACGAAATTGAAGACGCAATGGCTTCCTGCCCGGTGCAGAAGCCATTGCTTTTTTCGTAGATAAGTATATTGTTGAGAACTTATAAAGTGAAATTCACATGTGGTCCGTAAGGACAACCATTTTAAAATAGAGCAGGGAGAGATAACGATGATCAGTGATACGATCACAGCGATATCCACGGCTGTTGGAGAAGCGGGCATAGCAGTTATCCGAGTCAGCGGTCCGGATGCAGTATCGGAGACGGAGAAAATTTTCCGCAGTAAAACCCCTTTGACCCAAGCAGCATCTCATACAGTTCACTACGGTCATATCATTGAACCTGGCAGTGGGGAGAAGATTGAAGAAGTACTGGTTACGGTAATGCGGGCACCTCGTTCGTTTACGACAGAAGATGTGGTTGAGATTAGTGCTCATGGTGGAGTAGTCTCCGTGAAGCGGGTTCTGGATCTGCTGCTTCAGCTCAATATTCGCCTTGCGGAGCCGGGGGAATTCACAAAGCGTGCTTTCCTGAATGGACGGATCGATCTGTCACAGGCGGAAGGTGTTATGGATCTCATTCGTTCCAAGTCGGATAGAGCATTCTCAGTAGCACTCAAACAAGTGGAGGGAAAGCTCTCCTCCAAACTGCGTGATCTGAGACATACATTGGTGGAAACGCTGGCTCACATTGAAGTGAACATTGACTATCCTGAGCATGATGTAGAGTCCTTAACTGCGGATTTTATTAAAGAAAAATCCAGTCTGGTCATGACTGAAATTGATAAATTGCTGGTAACGGCAGAACAGGGCAAGATACTACGTGAAGGAATTACGACGGCGATTGTAGGACGGCCAAACGTAGGGAAATCCTCTTTGCTGAATGCACTCGCTCAGGATAATCGGGCAATTGTAACGGACATTCCGGGAACAACACGTGACGTCATTGAGGAATTTGTAACGATTAACAACATTCCGCTCAAGCTGCTGGATACAGCCGGCATTCGGGAAACGATGGACGTTGTCGAGAGAATCGGGGTAGAACGGTCCCGCTCTGCAGTAGCAGAGGCTGATCTATTGTTGATGGTGATCAATGCGGCAGAACCATTGCATGAAGATGAGATTGAATTACTGGAACAAATCCGCGGTAGACAATCAATTATCATTATGAATAAAATGGACTTAGCTCCGCAGGCTGACCGCGACATTTTGCTTCGCTACATTCCGGAAGAGCGCCTTGTTCCGATGTCAGTGAAGGATGATCTGGGTGTTGATCGTTTGGAAGAGGCCATTTCCACCTTGTTCTTCAGCGGCAAGCTGGAATCGGCTGACATGACGTATGTCAGCAATGTACGTCATATTGCTTTGCTCAAAAAGGCAAAACAGTCCTTGATTGACGCATATGAAGCTGCTGAACAGCTCATTCCAATTGACATGATTCAGATTGATGTACGTCTGGCGTGGGAGCACCTTGGTGAGATTGTGGGCGATACCGCACATGATGCATTGATCGACCAGATTTTCTCCCAGTTCTGTCTAGGAAAGTAAAATGAACAAACATACTTCCTGTGAAAAGTAGTATGATAATGAAGTCCATTTCTTGTGAATGGTCAGCATGGCAATAACGTCTGTAGGAATCACAGACTTGATGGCTTGATATAGATCGGGATGTCCCCTGGCTGAATAGGGAGAGCATTCAAATTTTTTTACAATAGACCGTGCGCATGGGATTCAAACGTGCTGCGGCATAAGGAGGTAACAAGAATGGCTTTTGATGGCGGCAGCTATGATGTAATTGTCGTTGGTGCTGGACATGCGGGTGTGGAATCGGCACTGGCCGCAGCCCGTATGGGTTCCAAAACACTGATGATTACAATAAATCTGGATATGGTGGCCTTCATGCCTTGTAACCCATCCATTGGGGGACCGGCTAAAGGACATGTTGTGCGCGAAATCGATGCGCTTGGCGGAGAGATGGGACGGAATATCGATAAGACGTTTATTCAGATGAGAATGCTCAACACAGGGAAAGGTCCTGCAGTTCACGCTCTGCGTGCTCAGGCAGACAAGTTCTCTTATCAGCATAAAATGAAAGAAACGATGGAGAATGAGCGCAACCTAACTATGCGTCAAGGTATGGTGGATCGCTTGATCGTCGAAGACGGGAAATGTGTGGGGGTAGTGACTCAGACGGGTACAGAGTACCGTGCCCAAGCTGTTGTTCTAACTACAGGCACTTATCTGCGCGGTAAAGTTATTATGGGTGAATTGATGTACGAAAGCGGACCTAACAATCAACAGCCTTCACTCAAATTGTCAGAGCATTTGCGGGAACTTGGATTCGAACTTGTTCGTTTCAAAACAGGTACACCACCTCGTGTGCATAAGGATACAATTGATTTCAGCAAAACGGAAATTCAGCCTGGCGATGATGAGCCGAAGTTCTTTTCTTATGAGACAGAATCTTCTGAAAATGAACAGCTGCCATGTTGGTTGACCTACACTTCGGTTGAAACCCATCAGATCATTAATGATAACCTGCATCGTGCACCGATGTTCTCGGGTGTTATTGAAGGTACGGGACCACGTTACTGCCCATCCATTGAAGACAAAATTGTTCGTTTCAGTGATAAGCCGAAACATCAGATCTTCCTGGAGCCAGAAGGAAAAAATACATCCGAGTATTATGTACAAGGACTATCTACCAGTCTGCCGGAGGATGTTCAGCTTGCCGTTCTTCGCTCGATTCCCGGAATGGAAAAAGTGGAAATGATGCGTAATGGATATGCCATTGAATACGATGCGATGGTACCTACACAGCTCTGGCCTTCACTTGAAACCAAACGTTTGCCAGGTCTGTTCACGGCCGGACAAATCAATGGGACTTCCGGTTATGAAGAAGCGGCAGGACAGGGGATCATGGCGGGGATTAACGCTGCACGCAAAGTACAAGGCAAAGAGCCTGTTATTTTGGATCGTTCCCAAGGTTATATTGGCGTGTTGATTGATGATCTGGTGACTAAGGGAACAAACGAGCCGTATCGTTTGCTCACATCACGTGCCGAGTATCGTTTGCTGCTTCGTCATGATAACGCAGATCTGCGTTTGACCGAGATTGGTCATGATATTGGTCTGGTTTCAGACGAGCGTTATGCTAAATTCCTCGACAAAAAAGCCAAAGTGGATGCAGAGGTTGAACGTCTAAAAGCGGCTAAAGCACGCCCTGCGGATGTGAATCCGAAGCTTGAAGAGTTTGGCTCGACTCCAATTCAGGATGGAAGCACACTGCTTACTCTACTGCGTCGTCCGGAAATTACGTATGACTGGGTTGAACAGGTTTCACCTTCTGAGGTAGAACTGACAGCAGATATGAAGGAACAAGTGGAGATTCAAATTAAATATGCGGGATATATTGAGAAGCAATTGATCCACGTGGAACGTTTGCAAAAGATGGAGAAAAAGAAAATTCCGGATACGATTGAGTACAACGATGTTCACGGTCTGGCTATGGAAGCGAAGCAAAAACTATCCACGATCCGTCCTATTTCAATTGGGCAGGCTTCCCGGATTGCTGGGGTAACTCCTGCGGACATTTCCATTCTGCTCGTCTACTTGGAGCATTATAACCGTGTAACCGCAGCAAGGGGACAATAATGGACGATATTCAACAGCAATTGCAGCTTCGACTGAAAGAGCATGGTTTGGATCTTGATGAACGTCAACTGGAACAGTTCGAACTATATTTTCAGGAGCTGGTATCCTGGAATGAAAAGATGAACCTGACAGGCATAACGGAACGGGAACAGGTGTATACGAAGCATTTTTATGACTCGGTATCCCTGGCCTTCTATACGGATATGACCAAAGTGGAAAAGCTTGCGGATATTGGATCTGGAGCAGGCTTTCCTGGCATTCCACTCAAGATCTGCTTCCCGCATATCAAGCTGACCATTATTGATTCGCTGAACAAACGCATTGGCTTTCTGCAGCATGTCGTGGATACACTCGGCCTAACCGAGGTTGAATTAATTCATGGCCGGGCAGAGGAGCTGGGGCGCAAGGTAGGATATCGGGACAGCTACGATCTGGTTACTGCGCGCGCAGTAGCTAAGCTGGCAGTGCTGAATGAATTCTGTTTGCCTTTCGTTCGCAAGGGTGGGATGTTTGCCGCAATGAAAGGCGGAGACCCTCGTGAAGAAATGAAGGAAGCAGAATTTAGCTTCAACCAGCTAAGAGGACGGGTAAAAGCGGTTCATCCATTCCAGCTGCCAGTGGAAGAGTCAGCGCGTCATATCATCTTGATACAGAAGTTTGATAAAACGCCTCACAAATATCCTCGTAAACCGGGGACTCCACTCAAGACACCATTGGTACAGTAAATTAATGCTGGGTAAACCAATATGCTTTGCTTACTTTGGCCGGATTATAAAATTAATACTTGTGCCATATATAAAGTCAGACTAGAAAAATATTGAAGAGGATGTTTCACGTGAAACATCCTTTTTTTTATTTTCAGATACATATTACAAAGCGAGTACCATTTCAAAAATAAACAGATGAAAAAGGGAGAAATCGAGGGTAAAACCGCCAAGATGCTCGGATGGAAAGCAGGAAAATTAGGAGGGTTTAAAGAATAGGTTAGAATAGGATTATGATAGAAAAGATGATAGAATAGAAGTAGCCGATCCTGTGTATCAGAGATCATAGATTATATATAAATAGAGTTGGCAAGAAGTATAGACAATTTCATCAGAACGTGATGTAGAAAGCAAAACTTATTCGAAGAACGACAACATATGAGGGGTCGCATATAGAATAGGAAGCACCTGCACTGCTGCGGGAGCTATTACGAAACTAGGTGGTAATATACGGAATGAAAGAACAATTTTCGAAGTTGTTTGGTTTGGCGGAGCGCAATAACGGAGATGAAGTGAAACAAATTCCGGTAGGCGAAATAGTAAGCAGCCCTTATCAACCGCGTACGATTTTTGACGATGATAAAATTGATGAGTTGTTGCAGACAATCAAAACCCATGGAGTCATTCAACCCATTGTTGTCCGTGTGCGGAATGGATCATATGAGATTATTGCCGGGGAACGTCGCTGGCGTGCGGTTCGAAAACTGGGACTAGAGCATATTCCAGCCATTGTGCGCGAATTTAATGACTCTCAAGCCGCTTCCATTGCCTTGATTGAGAACCTGCAGCGTGAAGGGCTCACAGCTATTGAAGAAGCGGTTGCTTATCAAAAGTTGATTGATCTTCACCAATTGACACAAGAGAGTCTTGCACAGCGATTAGGCAAAAGCCAATCAACCATTGCCAATAAAATTCGGTTGTTACAACTCCCGGAAGGAATTAAGACTGCACTGATGGAACGGAAAATATCCGAACGTCATGCAAGAGCTTTGCTTTCACTGGACTCGGAAGAACTGCAAATGAAATTGCTCAGCGAGATTATTGAAAAAGAGCTGAACGTAAAACAAACCGAAGCAAGGGTCGCCTTTTACAAGGAAGCTTCCAAAATCAAAAAGTCCAAACGCATCTCATTTACCAAAGATGTCAGACTCGCTCTAAATACCATTCGCCAATCCATTGATATGGTATCTGGCTCTGGTATGGATATTAAAACAAAAGAAGCCGATCACGAAGATCATTATGAGATCGTCATTCATATTCCTAAACGCAAATAGTTGAAGCTTAAGGCGGCAATGGGCCGCTTTTTCTGTCTATAGAGCTGGTTGAAGTCTGAAGTCTGTATTGAAGAACGTGCTTGAAGAACGGAACGGTAGTTGTTGTTTGTGTGGACGATAGCCACCTGCTTTTAGTTAACTGTATCTCACAACCTACAAGAAAAGACTCCTATTTTATTTGAGGTGAAGTAATTGTCTAAGATTATGGCCGTAGCAAATCAAAAGGGCGGTGTGGGGAAAACGACGACATCTGTTAACTTGGGTGCAGGACTGGCTTCACTCGGGAAAAGGGTACTGCTTGTCGATATTGACCCTCAGGGAAATACGACTAGTGGAGTCGGAATCAACAAAGCAGATGTGGCCAATTGTATATATGATGTCATCATTAATGAAGTACATCCTCAGGAAGCCATTGTGGAAACCCAAATTGAAGGGCTTCATATCATCCCTGCAACGATTCAACTTGCCGGAGCCGAGATTGAGTTGGTATCCACCATATCACGTGAAGTTCGTTTGAAAAAATCACTCGCCATGGTGAAAAAAAACTATGATTACATACTGATCGATTGCCCACCATCTCTTGGCATGTTAACGATCAACTCGTTGACCGCTTCCGACTCGGTGATCATTCCGATCCAGTGTGAGTACTACGCACTTGAAGGGCTGAGCCAACTGCTTAACACGGTTCGCCTCGTGCAGAAACATTTGAATACCTCTCTGCAAATAGAGGGAGTACTGCTCACCATGTTTGATGCCCGTACGAACCTGGGGATCCAGGTGATTGAAGAAGTGAAGAAGTATTTTCAACAAAAAGTGTATCAAACGATTATTCCGCGTAATGTGCGACTTAGTGAAGCCCCTTCACATGGGCAGTCCATTATTACGTATGATCCCCGTTCACGAGGAGCAGAAGTGTATTTAGAGCTCGCAAAGGAAGTGATATCGTATGAGTAAGCGGCTCGGAAAAGGTCTCGATGCCCTCATTCCATCGCTTTCAATAAATGACGATGACAAGGTTGTAGAAATTCCTATTGCCCAGTTGCGGGCAAACCCTTATCAGCCAAGGAAGGTATTTGATGAGGATGCGATTCATGAATTGGCAGAATCCATCCGTCAACACGGTGTGATACAGCCAATTATCGTGCGTACTGTACTGAGAGGTTATGAGATTATTGCCGGGGAACGGCGGTTTAGAGCTTCTCAATATTGCGGTAATGCAACAGTGCCCGCAGTCGTTCGTAATTTTAGTGATCAGCAGGTCATGGAAATCGCTCTGATTGAGAATTTGCAACGGGAAAATCTCAACGCGATGGAAGTGGCTGTAGCCTATCAGGGCCTGATGGATCAGTTCTCACTGACACAGGAAGAGCTGTCTGTCAAAGTGGGAAAATCCCGGTCTCACATTGCAAACTTCTTGCGTTTACTTTCGCTTCCGGAAGAAGTGAAAGACCATGTTTCACGTGGAACATTGTCCATGGGTCATGCACGCGCCATAGTTGGTGTGAAGGATCAGGATATGGTGAAACAGCTGGCCAAACAAACCATTGACCAACAATGGAGTGTACGTGAACTGGAAGAAGCGGTACAGCAGCTGGATCGTTCCAAGACGGGTGAAGCCAAGGCCAAATCCAAACTCAAGAAAAAGGATCCATTCATTGACACGGTGGAGGAATCCTTGCGCGAGCGTTTCAAAACAACAGTGAAGATAAAGCACAACAAAGATAAAGGCAAAATCGAGCTCAACTACTACAGCAAACAGGATCTGGAGCGATTGTTAGAACTGCTGCAATAGACAAACCTGTAGATTAACTTACAACACGCGGGGCTTTTCATCTGATGACATATCGCCTCTGTACGATGGAGAAACGATATGTCATTATTTTTTCTGTAAAGGTGTTGTTTTCTTATTCAGCAGTGGCGTTATGATTGGTTTTATAGTGGATCGCTCAACGAACAGGACAGAGGTGGTTGTGAGGTGAAGGAAGTCATTTATCTGGATCATGCTGCGACATCATGGCCTAAGCCGCCTGCTGTTGGTGAGGCCATGATGCATGCCCTTGATGTCGCTGGAGCCAATCCGGGCAGAGGCAGTCATCGAATGGCTGTTCAAGCAAGCCGTGTACTTTTTGACACGAGAAAGGTACTATCCAGTCTTTTTGGTATCAGTAATGCCAATGATATTGCACTCGGTTCCAATACGACAGAAGCGTTGAATCTTGCAATTCAAGGCCACTTGCGAGAAGGTGATCATGTCATTGCTACAATGGCGGAGCATAACTCGGTCAGGCGGCCTCTGGAATACATGCGACGGACCCGTAATGTAGAAGTGGATTATGTACCTGTGAATGCTGCAGGTGATATTGATCTGGTTCAACTCGAACGTTTGTTTCGTCCAAACACGAGATTGGTTGTGTGTACACATAGTTCCAACTTGCTAGGCAGCATTTTACCTATTGGTGAAATATCACGGATTAGCCGTAAATATGGGGCGACATTTCTCGTAGATGCCGCTCAGAGTGCTGGCATTATGCCAGTGGATGTACAACAGCTCGGTATCGATATGCTTGCGTTTCCAGGACATAAAGGTCTTCTCGGTCCACAGGGAACGGGAGGCCTCTATATTGCTCCGGAGCTTGATCTCGAACCGCTTCTTCATGGGGGTACAGGCAGTCAGTCTGAAGCCATTGAACAGCCGCTTGTTCGTCCAGACCGATATGAGGCAGGAACTCCGAATACCGTAGGTATGGCAGGGCTGGCAGCCGGGGTGAAGCATGTGATGGAATTGACTCCTGAAGCAATCTATAAGCATGAGTGGGAACTAACTCAACTTATGATGCAAGGGTTATCATCTGTAGCAGGAATTCGGATGCTTGGGCCAGAGCTTGGACAACCACGTACCGGGTTGGTATCCTTTACAGTAGAAGGATATGATTCTGCTCAGCTAGCTTTTCAACTGGACCGGCGTTATGGAATTGCTGTGCGTTCCGGTTTTCACTGTACACCTCTTGCTCATGAATCTGCGGGAACCACCTTGAGCGGAGCAGTCAGAGCCAGTGTAGGATATTCAACAACTAGCCAAGAGATAGATGCTCTAATTCAAGCAGTAAATGAACTGACAATGCCGCGGTAACTACGATGTTCGGTATAAGGGACTGCGGATTAGAGGGATATCTATTGAAATTGGAAAATAGTTGATTAGTTACTATAGATAAAGGGTTTATTTATTAGGGGAAGGCCTAACGAATGTACGAACGCTCGTTGGCAAAAATGAACGGACAGGTTAATGAACAAACAAACAGAGGGGTAGTTGCACTACATGGCTGAATTAAACGAGCTGATTCTGGAACAGCTGCTATGGATTATTGGCGGAATGGCATTATTATTGGTAATCTTACTGATTGTAAGTATTGCCCAAGGCGCAAAGTTACGCAAGTTCAAACGGAAATATGAAGCGATGATGGCTGGCAGCGGAGTAGAGGACCTGGAATCGTTGTTGATCAATCTGAAAATTCAGATGGACAGCATTGAGGACGAGCATAACTTGCAGACTAGTCAGATCCAGGAAGTCATGCAAAAACTGACCCGTATCCAGGGTAAAGTGGGTGTGAAACGGTATAATGCCTATGGAGAAAGAGGCAGTGATCTGAGTTTCTCCATGGCCATGATTAACGATAATAACGATGGGATGATCCTCACAGGGATCTATAATCGTGATGGTTCTTATGTGTATGCCAAACCTCTTAAAGGGGGAGAGTCATCTTATACACTATCCCCTGAAGAGAAGGAAGCCATTACTCTGGCACAGCAAGCAGAGTAGAGCGTGTATGCCATTCGCGAATGGCTGAGTAAAGACTGCTCGCGATAATTTCAGACATGCGCATGACAAGACTAAGCCGTGTGTTTTGCAAAACAAAGTATTCCATAAAGCCGCCGACGTTAACGATACCTGTAAGATGGATATCGCCGACCGGCGGTAATTCTTTATTTACACCCGCACCAGGCTTGAGCGGCCCATTGACCACCTGAATGCAGCCTACACTGGAGGATTGCCCGAGGCAGGCGTCTATTCCTATTACATAGGGGTTATGGTGTGTGTTTTGAATGGTGTTCAGGGTGTCCTGAAGGTTCATTGCATGCACAGGTTCGTCCAATGTACCATAGAGGTGAAATAGGGGGCTGTCCCACTTGGCAAGCGAAGAGCCTACCAGAGGACCAAGACAGTCTCCTGTGGAGCGATCTGTGCCAATGCAGACAATAACGACATTTTGCAGAGAATGGGCTTTATAGAGATGAAACATTAAACGATGTATAATAGCGGAGTGTATGCCTGGATCGGTATGTGGTATCTTCAAACTGGTCATATCTTGGGATGAATAAGAACGCGAATTGGGATTCATAGGATCTATCCTTTCCCCTTGAGAATGGTAGTAACAGTATATGGAAGGATAGAAGGTTTTATACTTCGTAAGGACAAGCTTTTTCTTAAAGGTTTACACCGAGAGAGAACAACCCATGGATGATGCTTGGTAATCGGAAAGGAGCCAGATATGGACGAGTGGATGGATGATTGGATGCTGATAGCCTTTGATTCTACCCAGCAGGCTTTGCGAGCGGAAATGCTGCTAGAATTTGCCGAGATTGAAATTGATTTATTTCCTACCCCGAAAGAGATTACGGCAGGCTGTGCCCTCTGTATACAGTTTCCAAAAGAAGATCTGGCAAGAGTGCAGCAGATCATTCGCAACGAGTTTGTAGAGATCCGGGGCCTCTATTTCAAAACCGAAGACAGCTATGATAACATACCCATGTAGAGGAGGTCGGAATTGATGCTGCCATTTAGATTTTTCGCTGCAGCTCCTGCTGATCCGGGTACGGCGGATGATACTAATACCTTAGAAGGCACTGTAAAAAGTGCTATCAGCTGGACTGATAAGTTGTGGAATTCCGTTACCGATGCGGATATGTGGCTAAACATTCTGTTCAGCTCGATTCGCATTGTTATTATTTTTATTATCACGCGTATTGTAATCAAGATTGTGTACCGCATTATTGATCGCAGCCTGGAACGGAAGCAGGAAGGCAAAGTCCGCGTAAACCCGCGCAGGTTTGTCACGGTAGGTGAATTGCTCAAAAATGCGACCTCCATAACATGTAATTTCATTATGATTCTGTTACTGTTATCAGAGATCAACATACAAGTTGGACCCCTACTGGCCAGTGCAGGTGTGCTTGGACTTGCCATCGGTTTTGGTGCACAGGGATTAGTGAAGGATGTTATTACCGGTTTCTTCATTATATTGGAGGACCAGTTTGCTGTAGGGGATGTAATTCAGACAGGTACCTACAAAGGAACCGTTGAAGTCATCGGCTTGAGAACAACCAAGCTGGTTAGCTGGCAAGGTGAAGTTCATATTATTCCGAATGGTACGATTGCTAGTGTGACAAACTTCTCCATGTCCAATTCGCTTGCTGTGGTGGATATTCCGATGAAGGGGGATCAATCCTTGGATGAATCTGTTCACTTGGTCAAACAGGCCCTGGTTGGAATTGAAGACCGGGATCTCAATATTGTAAAAGTCCCGGATGTGCTAGGCATTCAATCGATGACCACTTCAGAGTATGTCGTTCGGATCGTTGCAGAGTGTATGCCAAATTCCAGAGCCTCTGTAGAGCGCCAAATTCAGAGTGATGTAAAGAAAACGATGGAGTATCATGAGATGGGTAAGCTCGCAGCATTGGAACAGGCAGCCGGGCAGGAGAAGGATGAAGGGGATGGTACTGGTGGAGCGTAAGAGTTTCCAGCTTGGAGACATTGTACAGATGAAGAAGCAGCATCCCTGTGGAAGTAATGAGATGGAGATTATTCGGATGGGGATGGATATTCGTATCAAATGTGTAGGCTGTAAACACAGTGTACTCATTCCGAGAGCAAAGTTTGAGAAAAACATGAAAAAAGTTCTTCGCTCGGCAGAGGATGCTGCAGAAACTTAAATGAAAGTCCGTGGTCAAATGCATACCATAATAACGTTTTCATGCATGCGCTGCACAGGTATTGCGTTCCGTATGTGATCATGCTATAATCAGTATTGCTGCGGAAAGGTACCCAAGAGGCCCAAGGGGGCTGACTCGAAATCAGCTAGGCGTGTCACAGCGTGCGTGGGTTCGAATCCCACCCTTTCCGCCACTTACAGCATTTATGCAATGGCATTTCAATGAACTTAGTTATATTGAGTATAATTAAAGCGATCAGACCTTCCTCGAATGGAAGGTTTTTTTTATTTATTTTAACAACAAAAAAAGTCTACGACATAAAACAAAAGAGCCCCGAAGGGCTCCTTGTAGGCGATACATCGGTTAGTTAGGAAACAATCGGTCGTAAGATCAGAAACCTGGCGTACTGCTGATGCAATACTCGTGCTCAGACGAAGGGCCTTACACACTACCACTTGCTTCTTAGATTACGTGATGAATCTCCAACATTACACGATCGGCTGCGTTGTCCAACGGAACCACACCTCTCTCGTGTACCGCCTGATTGTATTATGTGCATTATTACGTTTTATATACATGTGTTATTAAAAATAATTTCCTTCTAATGAACACGGGCCTTCGTTAATCTCTTCCACTTCCGGTTTTGGTTGCTCGTTTCAGGAAAGGATTCCCCTTTTTTGAGCGTTATCCGTTTAGGATTTTGTATTTCCGTATGGAAGCTTTTTTCTCCGACTTCCGTGTACTCTCCATCATTCGGTGCTTTGTCACCTTTTTCAAACTCAGTTTGTTCGCCCATGGTAAGACCTCCTCAGATATTTTTCTTATTCCTGCATCCATAGTGTCTCCAGAACTCGAATGATCATGTGCCAATACAAACAGGGAACGTTTGCTTGCATTGATGTCTTATTTTTGTTATATTAATATAGTTCGAGTTTGTGCTCGTTCCTTGCTCTCAACCTGGATTGAGGGCCAGAGTCCATAAGGAGGTGAAAATTATGCGCAAATATGAAGTGATGTACATTATTCGTCCTGACGTTGAGCAAGAAGTTGTTCAAGCTACAGTCGATAAATTCCAAGGCATCATCTCCAACGGCGGTGGTGAAGTTACAGCTCACGACGTTATGGGTAAACGCCGTCTTGCGTATGAGATCAAGAAATTCCGTGATGGTGTTTATGTTCTGGTACACTTCACTGCTGAACCAGCAGTAGTTACTGAGCTTGAGCGTCTCATGAAGATTTCTGACGAAGTAATTCGTTATCTCATTACGAACGATGTTAAGTCTGCCTAAGACAACTCGTGATTAACGCACCAATACGCTCTGAAGGAGGGGATTACATTGTTGAACCGTGTCATTCTGATCGGCCGGTTAACCCGGGATCCTGAGTTGCGTTACACTCCAGCAGGAGTAGCAGTTACGCAATTTACTTTGGCGGTGGACAGACCGTTTACAAGCCAAGGGGGAGAGCGGGAAGCGGATTTCATTCCGGTCGTAACCTGGAGACAGCTTGCTGAGACTTGTGCAAACTATTTGCGCAAAGGACGCCTAGCTGCAGTCGAAGGACGCATTCAAGTACGGAACTACGAGAATAACGAAGGTAAACGTGTATACGTGACCGAAGTCATTGCCGATAATGTCCGTTTCTTGGAGTCAGGTAACCGTGATAATAACGGTGGCGGCGGTGGGCAACCGATGCGTGAAGAGCCTTCTTATGGAGGCGGCGGGCGCGCGAACAATAACAATTCGCGTAGCAACAATCAGGATCCTTTTTCCGATGACGGAAAACCGATTGATATATCGGATGATGATTTGCCATTTTAACGTGAACTGACACTCTAGAGTGGATGGTTTAACGATAGGAAAGGACTGAAAAGCATGAGCTTCAAGCAAAGAGAAGGCGGAGACAACGATAAAAGACCGGCTCGCCGTGGCGGCCGTAACAAACGTCGTAAAGTGTGCTTCTTCACAGCTAACAAAATTACTCACATCGATTATAAAGATACGGACTTGCTTCGTAAATTTATCAGCGAACGTGGAAAAATTTTGCCACGCCGTGTAACAGGTACTAGCGCTAAATATCAACGCATGCTGACGATCGCGATCAAACGCTCCCGTCAAATCGCATTGCTGCCATACACAACTGAGTAGTCTTACTCAGCTTGCATACGAAGCAGCCGGCTTATAGCCGGCTGCTTTTTTGTGTTGTAAAACGAACGCGAACCTGAGTGAAATGATCTGGAGAAGTAATTGGAATGCAAATCATTTATAATAGAATAGATTAGCTTATATTTGAGTAAGTGATGAGTTAACCCCGTATTCCATTTATAACAGATCAAAACATCAGGAGTGCATATGAAGAAAATCAATAAAAAAGAGCAGCGGAAGCAAAAGAAAATTTTGCGTTTTTGGCTAATAGCTACGCTGCTAATTTCCGTTTTATACGTGTGGCTGCAACAGAAAGAAGATACTTACGAAATTTGGCCAGATTATACGAGAGAAGCTGCACCCATCACAGGTCTCCACCCCGTCGTGGCAGAGAGTGAGCAGTTACTGGTACGCAAAGCGGCCCGGCGTGGTATAGATATCGTTATCACCCATGGTTATCGAAGTATAGAAGAGCAGGATGAGCTGTTTAATCAAGGCCGCGCTACGACTGGGAATATAGTTACGAATGCCAGGGGCGGGGAGTCATATCATAATTATGGACTGGCTATTGATTTTGCACTTCGGACACCAGATGGTGATGTAGTATGGGATATGGAGCGTGATGATAACGGCAATGGACAAGCAGACTGGATGGAAGTTGTCGATATGGCCAAGGAGTTAGGATTTACATGGGGAGGCGACTGGGCTAACTTTCCGGATTATCCTCATCTGCAGATGGATTTTGGCTTAAGCATCAATGAGTTGAAGCGTGGCAAACGCCCGCCGGAATCACCATAAAGAGTATTATTAAAATACAATATATTGTATAAATATCTGAAAAGCCTTGCATTTTGCAGGGCTTTTTTCATTCTTTTGTAAAAAAAATGATAAAAGATTACAATTAGTCCTTTACAGCAGCAAATAAATAAAACTATACTAGAATAACTAGAATTTTAACACAGACTTAATGAATAGCATAAAAATAATCACATAGGCATAAATTTGCTAAAAATACAGCTGACATAGAAGAAACAAATTAAATCGAATATTTATCACAAACCTAACATATATATTCTAAAATTAAATTAATTCGACATGTAAGTACGGAATACACGTAAGGTGCATGTTACATATTTAATATTCTCACTCTCCCACTTCAAAACCTCACGCGAAAAAAGTCGAAATAATATCGAAATCCCCTTGATAAAGCACCTTAAAAATATAACTAATACCCAAAACTATGATATAAAAAACATTTATACCAAAAATCTCAAAATACTTATTGACGTCACCTAAATTTACACGTATGATTACATTAATTATTTTCCAATATAATTCCGCTAGGATTTATCAACATTAATTGACCAATGGTCTAAATAGCAATAGCGAAACTCGTTTCTCCTAAAGGATTAGTATTTTGTATAACTTTTGTTCGTCTTCTTCAAGAACATGGAAATATACAGTGGATGCATTCTTATATATTTGAATACAGTCTGCGGAAATTTTGGGGTTAGGGTGATTGATTTGAACACAGAGCTATTGGAAGTCAGAAATCTAACTACATCATTCAGAATTGAAGATGACTATTATGCAGCAGTTGATCACGTTAACCTTACGGTTAAGAAAAACGAAGTACTAGCGATTGTTGGAGAATCAGGATCAGGCAAAAGTGCGTTCGCATTTTCAATTATGGGTCTTCACAACAAAGCCAAAATTGATGGTCAGATTCTATACAAAGGGCAGGATATCGCGAATATCAATCCTAACAAAATGAACAAACTTCGCGGAAAAGAGATAGGGATGATCTTTCAGGACCCCCTTTCCGCATTAAATCCTCTGATGATTATTGGTGACCAGATCGATGAGATTCTGACACTTCATCAACCTAAAATGTCTTCTAAAGAAAAGAAAGACAAGGTTATTGATCTGCTTAACCAAGTGGGCATCCCACGCCCCGAACAAATTTACAAGCAGTATCCTCACGAACTATCTGGTGGTATGAGACAGCGGGTTGTTATAGCGATTGCAATTGCCAATAAACCGGAATTGCTGATCGCTGATGAGCCAACAACAGCACTTGACGTTACGATTCAACTGCAAATTCTTGAACTTATACGTGAGTTGAAGAACGAAATTCATGCCGGCATCATCTTAATTACGCATGATCTTGGAGTGGTCGCCGAGATGGCGGATCGTGTGGCAGTTATGTACGCAGGTGAGATTGTTGAAATTGCTGATATCTACACGCTAATGACCGATGCGAAGCATCCATACACAAGATCTCTATTAAACTCTATTCCTACCATTACTGAAGAAAAATCGAAGCTGCATGTCATTCAAGGCATTGTACCTTCTTTAAAGAATCTTCCTCGCTACGGGTGTCGATTCAAGGCCCGAATTCCATGGATTAGTGATTCGGCCCATGAAGATAACCCACAGATGCATGAAATTGCTCCAGGTCACTTTGTACGCTGCACCTGTTACCAGCACTTTCATTTCCCTGATCAAGCTGAGGAGGAATAACATAATGGCACTACTCGAAGTTGAAGGACTCAAAATACACTTTCCGATTCGCGGTGGATTGATCAAACGTGAAATTGGAAGTATCAAGGCAGTTGATGATGTAAGCTTCTCCATTGAACAGGGACAGACTTACGGACTCGTTGGTGAGTCAGGCTCAGGCAAAACGACGACAGGGAGAGCCGTCATCGGACTCAACCATGTGACAGCTGGAAGGATTCTTTTCAACGGCAAAGATCTTGCCAAAGAGCGGCGAAAAGACCGACAACTCCAGCGAGACGTGCAAATGATCTTTCAGGATCCGTACTCTTCATTAAATCCTAAAAAGAGGGTTATCGACATTATCGCTGAACCTCTTCGTAACTATGAGCGACTGACAGCCACAGAAGAAAAGAGACAAGTGAGGGATTTACTTGAAAAGGTCGGACTGAGTCCGGAATCCATCTATAAGTATCCTCATGAATTCTCCGGAGGACAGCGGCAGCGGATCGGAATTGCCCGGGCAATTGCATTGAAGCCGAAACTGATCATTGCAGATGAGCCCGTATCCGCACTGGATGTATCCGTACAGGCACAGGTACTAAATTTCATGCAGGAGATTCAAAAGGAGTTAAATCTGACCTATCTGTTCATCAGCCATGATCTCGGAATCATCCGTCATATGTGTGATCAGATTGGAATTATGTATAAAGGTCGCTATGTAGAGCAAGGAACGACCGATGATATTTTTGAGAACCCACAGCATATCTATACCAAACGTCTCATAGCAGCCATTCCGGATATGGATCCAACCAAACGTGACGAGATGAATGCTTTCCGTCAGATGGTTAAATCCGAGTACGAGAATTCATACCGAAACTTCTTTGATGAGGAAGGGCTTGCATACTCGCTCAAATCCATTTCCGATACTCACCGAGTAGCTCTACCTCAGAAAGGTTGAAGGCCATATGTGGAAAACGATAGTACGTAGAATTATCATAATGATCCCTCAAATCTTCTTACTAAGCCTTTTGGTCTTCCTGATGGCAAAGGCCATGCCGGGGGATGCGTTAACTGGATTGCTTGACCCAAGCGTTGACCCGAAAGCACTTGAGGCTCAACGTGAAAGACTGGGATTAAATAATCCTTGGTATGTACAGTACTGGGATTGGATCAAAAATGCTGTCCAAGGTGACTTTGGACAATCTTTCCGGTTTAAGATGCCGGTAACAGATCTTATTGGTCAGCGTGTTGCCAATACCTTCTGGTTGGCACTTGCGACACTCATATTAACTTATTTGATAGCCATTCCACTTGGTATTATCAGTGGTCGTTATAACGATACTTGGTCTGATCGATTGATCACAGGTTATACCTATCTGGGATTTGCCGCTCCGCTGTTTATTTTCGCTCTAGTGATGGTTTGGGTATTCGGCTTTCATTTTGGCTGGTTCCCTACAGGGGGCAGTGTGGAGCCGGGACTTACGCCAGGAACATTTAATTATGTTGCAAGTAAGTTCTATCACCTATTATTACCGGCCCTTTCCATGGCACTTATTACTACGGTTTCCACCGTACAGTACTTGCGTAGCGAAATCATCGATATTAAGCACAAGGAATTTGTACTTACTGCGAGAGCAAAAGGTGCTTCGGAATCCAGAATTTATAATAGGCACATTTTAAGAAACTCTTTGCTGCCGATAGCAGCATTCTTCGGCTATGAGATTACAGGACTTATTGGAGGAACCGTATTTATCGAAAGTATATTCAGCTACCCCGGTATGGGACAGTTGTTCCTTAACTCCATTTCCCTGCGGGACTTCAGTGTTGTGACTGCACTCGTGCTTCTATATGGTGTGGCTTCAATTCTAGGGGCGCTGTTGTCTGACATAATTTTGGGCATTGTGGATCCACGCATACGGATCAAGTAAGAACTTGAAGATTTCGGGGTGAAAACAAGATGAGCAAGGCCAATGATGTCATTGTAACTTCACAGAATTCACAGAAACTGGATAAAAGCCCCTCTAGCTTGAGTATCTTGTGGAGAGAGCTAGTGCGAGATAAGGTAGCGTTAATCTCTCTCATATTTTTGGGTCTGGTCATCCTACTCGTATATGGTACTTCCCTGATCCTGGATCAGGAGGAGATTGTTAAGGTGGATTTGTTTGCATTGTATGAGCCACCTTCCGCACAATACTGGCTTGGAACGGATTACGGTGGTCGCGATGTATTCGGCCAACTGGTTATTGGTACACGCAACTCGTTGACAATTGGTATTATCGTTACGCTAATGACTGGATTTATAGGTATCTTGGTCGGCCTTTTATCCGGTTACTTCGGTGGCATGATTGACAACCTGTTTATGCGTGTAGTTGATTTCTTCATGATCCTTCCGATGTTGATGATTGTTATCGCTTTTGTAACAGCAGTACCGAAATATAATATCGTTTCGTTCTCACTCATTATGACCGCCTTTTTATGGATGGGTATTGCCAGGTTGATCCGCTCCAAAGCATTGCAGGAACGAGAACTGGACTATGTAAAGGCATCAAAAACGTTGGGTTCTTCCCATCTCAAAATCATGCTTTCACAGGTTCTACCTAATCTGAGCTCCATCATCATCGTAACGATGACATTGAACCTCGCTGCCAATATTGGCCTTGAATCCGGGTTGTCTTTCTTGGGATTTGGATTCCCTGAAAGTACACCAAGTCTTGGAACACTCGTAAGTTATGCACGTAATCCGCAAACCCTGGAATCCAGATGGTGGATATGGCTACCTGCGTCAGTACTTATTCTGGTATTGATGTTGAGTATAAATAATGTCGGTCAAGCCCTTAAGCGTGCGACTGATGCAAGACAAAGAAGAGGTTAAAAAGGGAGGAAAGGTTCATGAAAAAGAGATTTTTTTCACGGGGACTATTTTTCACGATGATGTTAGTCTTCGTACTGGCGCTTGCGGCGTGCTCGGAGAAAGAGGCAGCAACACCAACGCCTTCTTCGAACACAGGGGAGACGAAGACAGAGGAGAAGCCTGCTAATGAAGAAGGCGTATACTCCATTGAGGACTTTAACAATGTTAAAACCAACGAAGGAACTGCGATTGAAGGTGGATCCATCACTTACGGACTCGTGTCCGACACAGCGTTTGAAGGAACACTAAACTATAACTTCTATTCAGGTAACCCTGATGCTGTAGTTCTCGGTTGGTTTGATGAAGGTTTGCTGACTTGGGATAAAGACTACGTATACACCAATGACGGTGCAGCAACGTATGAAACATCCGAAGATGGCAAAACGTTCACACTGACCATTCGTGATAATGTAAACTGGCATGACGGCAAGCCAGTAACTGCAGAAGATTTGCAATTTGCATTTGAAGTGATCGGTCACAAGGACTATGATGGTCCTCGTTATGATTCCAACTTCACAAGTGTAGTAGGTATGGATGAATACCACGCTGGTAAAGCAAAAACAATCTCGGGTATCAAAGTGTTGAGCGACAAAAAAATTAGCATTACGTATAAAGAATCTACACCGTCCCTGCTGACAGGTGGCGTATGGACATATCCGCTGGCTAAACATATCTTCGGAGATATGGATGTAGCGAAAATGTCCTCTTCCAAAGAAGTGCGTGAAACTCCAATCGGTTTTGGTCCATTTAAAGTGGAAACCATTACTCCAGGTGAGTCTGTAACCTACGTTAAGAATGAAGATTACTGGCGTGGAGCTCCAAAACTGGATAAAGTGACTCTGAAAGTTATCAACCCAACAACGGTTGTTCAAGAATTGAAATCTGGCGGGGTAGACCTCGTGGATGCATTCCCTACAGATCAATATAAAGACAATGCAGATATGTCCAATGTGGAATTCCTGGGTGCAATCGACCGTGCTTATACGTACATCGGTTTCAAACTGGGTACATGGGATGAAGCAAACGGAAAAGTTGTAACGAATCCTGATGCAAAAATGGCTGACAAAAACTTGCGTAAAGCGATGTGGATGGCTGTAGACAACGACCAAGTCGGTAAACGTTTCTACAACGGTCTGCGTTGGAACGCAACAACATTGATTCCGCCATCTCACCCTGAATTCCATGATTCCAACAATCCAGGTGTAGCCTATGATCCTGAAGCAGCAAAAGCTTTGCTTGATGAAGCTGGCTACAAATTGGACGGAGAATTCCGTACCAATCCAGATGGATCGCCACTTGAGATCAATTTCGTATCTATGACAGGTGGCGACACTGCTGAACCACTGGCACGTTATTATGTTCAATCCTGGGCAGCAATCGGTCTGAAAGTGAACCTGGAAATGGTTGAGTTTAACAGCTTCTATGACCGTGTAGGTAACACAGGTAAAGATGATCCAAACATCGATGTATATCAAGCAGCATGGGGCGTTGGTATTGACGTAGACCCAGCAGGCTTGTATGGTCGCGATGCACTGTATAACTTCTCCAGATTCTCAAGCGAGAAAAATGATGAATTGCTCGCAAAAGGTATCTCTGCTGAAGCATTCGATGTAGAGAAACGGAAAGAGATCTACAATGAATGGCAGCAGTACATGGTCGATGAAGTTCCAGTATTCCCGACATTGTACCGTGCTGTAGTAGCACCAGTTAACAAACGTGTGATGAACTACGCTATTGGTGATGGAACAGGTATCTACCTGAACGATCTGGCTGTTAACGCAGATAAACCAGTAGTGGCTGAGTAATTATGAATTTCTTATAAGTGCCTTGTTCTCAAGGAAAGGTTACTTTCGAATCTATATAGCAACCATAAGGATTGGGGTCCTTTGACGAAGTCGGTTGCTAGATCGGGTAAATGAATTCCTCTGGGTACGATAAAAAGGGTCAATTAAAACATGGATTCTATCACTCTGGCATGGGGTGAATAGAGTCCATGTTTTTTTGATGACAAAAAAATAAAAAAAATTTAACTTTTTTGCAAAAAAGTGCAGACCAAATGCCTCTTTCATTCGTCTATATCTATAAGAGGTGATTCACGGATGAAAAGATGGTGGAAACGGGCAGGAATGCTGCTGGCTCTGCTGGTCATTATATATGTGGGTGTTAAACCGGACATACTGATAGGCAAACCGGGAATCAAGGCGGAATCTGCGGTACTGATGGATTTGAGTACAGGCAAGATCTTGATGGATTATAACGGTTCAATAGAAATGGCCCCTGCGGGTATCAGCAAATTGATGACAGAGCTGCTCGTCATGGAAGCTGTTATGAATGGCGAGGTACGCTGGGATGATGCGGTTAATGTTAGCCTGTACGCCAGTTCGGTGGGGGGCACTCAGGTTGCACTTAAGCAAGGTGAGAAATTTACAGTACAGGAGCTTTTCCAGACGATGGCGGTGTATTCCGCTAATGATGCAGCTGTCGCGCTTGCAGAGCATATTGGTGGTACAGAGCAGTCATTTGTACAGATGATGAACGAGAAATCCTCAGAGATTGGCATGTCAATGGATACCGTCTTCAGGAACTCCACGGGACTAAGTGAGAAACAGCTGGGTCCTCATCGTCCTGATGTAATTCAGGGACAGACCGTCATGACAGCTACGGATGCATGCAAACTTGCACAATATCTGATTGAGAATTACCCCGAAGTACTCAAGATCTCCAGCCAAACTCAGGTATCCATGCACCAAAAAGGGATTTATATGAGTAACAAGAACTGGATGCTATCCTCCATTGGCGGACCTTATGCATACGATGGCAATGACGGATTGAAAACTGGCTATGATCCACTTACAGGCTACCACTTTGTAGGAACAGCAGAGCGCGATGGCAAAAGACTAATCTCGGTCGTATTCGGTACAGAAAGCCGTGAAAGCCGTTTTAACGAAACGCGCAAACTGCTCAATTATGGTTTCTCTGGCTCAAAGAATTAAATGTTGCCGTATTCCCCTAACTGTAAACTTATGGATTATCATGGTAAAATGATTTACGAATAATTCCAAATTATTCTGTAATTCACTTATAAGGGGGATTTAATATTGAATGCAATTAGCAAGAAGGTATATGCTGTAACGCTAACCATGGCCATGTCGATTGCTCTGATTCAGCCTGCAGTTCTGGCAGCCGAAGCAAGCAAGCCTACAGCAGCCGTTGCTGAAGCCATAACTTCGAAGGCAGCACAGACGCTCCAGCAACTGGGATACATAGATGGTACAACAGATGGAATGCAACAAACACAGACACCGATAACGCGTGCTCAAGCAGCAATTATCCTACAACGTGTACTAAAGCTCGATACACCTGCTTCTCTTACAGGCTTCGCAGATGTTCTGGCTCAAGATGAAGCTGCACCAGCCATCTATGCATTGAAGCAGAGTGGTCTCATTCAGGGACAAGCCAAAGGCTATGCACCGGATGCACCACTCACGCGGGCACAGATGGCCTCATTATTTACCCGTGCATTTGAATTGAAGGATAACGGAATTCAGGTCGTATACAGTGATATGAAACAGATTCCCGCAGTGCATGCCGAGGATGCGGTCCGCCTCAAGCAGCATTTTATCATTGAAGGCAGTGCGTTTAATGCTAAGGGTACAGTAACTCATGGTGAATTTGCTGAAGCATTGTATCTGGCACTAGGGCTTGATGTAGCAGCAGAGGGTCTTACACCATTAGAGGATTTCTTCAAGCAGCCTGCTCAGGCTGGATTCCAGATGTCACCGGACGGCAAACATATGGCGTATCTGGAACCGTGGAATAACCGTATGAATGTTGTAGTTAAGGAAAATGACGGTACAGGCAAGCCAATCCGGATTACAAGTGAAACCGATCGCAATATTGCTGCCTTTGTATGGGCTACCGATGACAAATTGCTCTATGTGAAGGATGAAGCCGGGGACGAGAATTATCATATTTATGTTACGGATATGGATGGGAAAAACAGCAAGGATCTTACCCCATACCCCAATACAAGAGCCATGTTGGTTGATCCGCTGGAGAGCATTCCAGATGAAATTTTGGTGGGCATGAACAAACGTGATCCTCGGATCTTCGATGTATACCGCATCAACATTAAGACAGGCGAAGCTGTGCTTGCTGCTGAGAATCCAGGTAATATCTCGGGCTGGTTAACAGATCACGAAGGTAAGATTCGTGTAGCCGTATCCAGTGATGGCAACGTATCCTCGTTAATGTATCGTGATTCGGAGGATAAACCGTTTGAGCCATTGCTAACCACAGAGCTGGGAGAGACGTTTGTTCCACTGATGTTCACCTATGACAACAAAAATATCTATGTTGCGTCCAACCTAGATCGGGATAAAACAGCTATCGTGGAATTTAGCCCGAGCACCAAGAAGGTAACTAGAACCATTTATGAAAACAAAGATGTGGATGTAACCAGCTTCGTACCTTCCAAAGAGAAGGGGACAATTCTTGCAGCAGTTTATGAGACAGACAAGGTAAACTATGAATTCTTCGATGACGAGTTCAAAAAATTAATGCAGGATCTTCAAGCCAAAGTGCCCGGCAAGGAAGTTAGCATTTCCAACATGAGCGAAGAAGGTCAGGTCCTGTTCGCCGCTTATAGTGACAAGTCGATGGGCACCTATTATTTCTACGACTCGAAGACAGGCAAGCTGGATAAACTGGCTGATGCTGCACCATGGATTGATGAGAGCAAAATGTCGGATATGAAACCTGTGACCTATACGTCACGTGATGGTTTAACCCTTCATGGCTATCTGACACTACCTAACGGGGCGGAAGCTTCCGAGCTACCACTCGTTGTTGTCCCACACGGCGGTCCATGGGCTCGTGACTCATGGGGATTCAGTCCGGAAATCCAGTTCCTTGCCAGCCGCGGGTATGCTGTACTGCAGGTGAACTTCCGTGGCTCCACCGGGTATGGCAAAGCGTTCCTGGATGCAGGAAACAAAGAGTGGGGCAAAGCGATGCAGAACGATCTTACGGATGGCGTAAACTGGCTGGTGAAAGAAGGGACAGTTGATCCAGAACGTGTAGCCATTTATGGAGGATCTTATGGAGGTTACGCAGCACTAGCCGGACTGGCATTCACGCCGGACGTGTATGCTGCCGGAATCAGCTATGTGGGACCTTCCAATCTGTTCACCCTGCTGGATTCCCTTCCACCCTATTGGGAGTCTGAGCGGAACATGTTCTATGAGCGCATGGGTGATCCGGTGAAAGACAAGGAGCTGCTGACCGCAGCCTCACCATTATTCCATATCGATCAGATGAAGGCGCCGTTATTTGTCGTACAGGGTGCGAATGATCCGCGGGTTAAACAGGCAGAGTCTGATCAGATCGTGGAAGCACTGCGCGAACGTGGTGTGGATGTACCTTACATGTTAAAAGCAAATGAAGGTCATGGCTTCGCTAATGTTGAGAATCAGCTTGATCTGTATCGGGCCATTGAGAAATTCCTCAATCGTCACCTGATGCAGGAATAGTGTACATCCAAGTTGTTCGTTTCGCTAAATTAAGCAGCCATAGGTAATTTTCATAAGGCAGCGAGCTGTCCCTCAGGTTAGATTCAAACACAATCTGGGGGCAGCTTTTTTCATTGAAATCATTGCTAATAACCAGTGTAAATCCATATTAATGAATTGACATATGAAATCCTTTTGTTTTAAAATGACCAGTGAGTCATTAATGTTCTATTTTGTTTAATATATATGTAACATCCCGGCATATGCTGGGCAATTGTGATCTGATCGGGGAGGTAAGAAGAGATGCAAAAACAAATGAAATGGCCGCTCATTTTATTTGCGATAGGGGTATTCATGGCTGCACTCGATAATGGTATTATCACGTCATCGCTGACGACGCTAAATGCTTCATTTGGAGTATCTCCGACGTGGGGAGCATGGACAATTACTCTCTATACGCTTGGTCTTGCGGTGAGTGTACCGATTGCAGGGAAGCTGTCGGACCGTTATGGCCGCAAAAAGCTGTTTTTAATTGAAGTCGCGTTGTTCGGCATAGGTTCATTGCTTGTCGCAATGAGTCCATCATTTACCTTCTTCCTGGTTGCGCGTGTCATCCAGGCGCTGGGTGGTGGCGGAATCTTTATCATTGCCAGCTCGTATGTGCTGAGCAAGTTTCCTGCTGAACGTCAGGGTACAGCCTTAGGCTTGCTTGGAGGCATGAATGGTGTTGCTGCGATTCTGGGACCGAACATTGGTGCTTTTATTTTGGATATTACGGGAAACTGGCACTGGTTATTCCTCATTAATGTACCGATCGCCATTCTCTTATTTATCGCGGGCATTCGATTCATCCATGAAGAACAGGAGCTAAACCGTGCTGCTGTGGACTGGAGTGGTATTGCCGTTCTCACACTCGGGGTACTGAGTTTGATGTACAGCTTCAGTAATCTGGACGGTGTCGATATGCTGCAGAGCCTCGGTTCTCCGATGTTCTATGGTTTCTTCCTGGCAGGTGTGATTATTCTGGTGCTCTTTTACTTCTTGGAAAAAAGGCTGGAAGGCTCACAACGTGAACCTGTCGTATCGACTCAGCTTCTTGGCATTGCTTCCTTTCGGTGGACGCTGCTGATTGCCTTTTTCTCGGGAGCTATTCTGGCATCCGTGATCTTCATTCCAGGCTTCGTGGAGCAATATCTGGGTGTATCCAGTACGGCTTCAGGTTATTGGTTTACCCCGCTTGCCTTGGCATCAGGAATTGGTGCAGGTGGTGGTGGTTATCTGGTTGACCGCAAAGGACCGATCTGGACCTTATCTGTCGCCGGTTTGCTGTCTGCCATTGGATTCTTGCTATTCCCGCTATGGGTAGAGCATATCTGGCAGTTTGTGATTGCGAGTGTACTCGTGGGAATTGGTTTCGGTATGATGCTGGGGGCGCCGGTAAACGTGCTCGTCACCGAACAGGCTGGTGAGAACAACAAGGGGATTGCCGTGGCAACCAGTTCCTTATTCCGCCAGATGGCGATGGCCATTGCGCCTACCATCTTTGCAGGATTTCTCGCCCGTTCGTTCTCCAATTTGGGTTCCAATATTCAGACAGGCCTTGCGGATCAGGGAATCCAGGTTCCTCCAGAAGTGCTTCAACAATATGCCTCAGGAGCAGGCGGAGCATCGGGAAGTGATGTCGCGAGTCTGACAGAAGGATTGTCCCAAATTCCAGACCCGGGTATTCGGGATGTGCTGCTCCAAGCCGTTCATCAAACGACTGGTCAAGGCTACAACGGGCTGTTCTGGTCAGCTGTTATCTTCAGTGTACTGACCCTGGCAGCTGCCCTGATTACTGGACGTTTGCGTACACGAGAGAAAAACAAACGTGTGAATACAGTATCCACCAATTGATTTTATAGAAAAGATATAAGTATAATTTGAAGAGAACAGCCTTACCTTTGAACGAGCCAAAAAGGAAGTGCTGTTCTTTTCAATTTAACCGTATTGTAACTTTTCGCCCTGTAGCAATGTTTAAAATAGAACGAGCGTGAGCGTTGTTCCTGTCCGAGATAGAGAAAAGTTCAGAGAGCACCGTGTCATAAGCAGTTTCAGACGTTTAATGATATGTAGTATCGAATTTCATTTTGACAGTGAAGAAGGAATCGATGAATGAAAAGCAGAACTAAAGAAAAGAAGAAGAAAAGAAGAAAAGGCATATATATTACTCTCGTGTCGCTCGTTGTTTTGTTAATTGGCGGATATTTGTTTCGCCAGCAGCTCGCTGTAGCTGCATTTGACCTGTTCCTGGCAGGCTCTGTAGAGGGCCAATTGTCCAAATCGTATGTTCCGCAGGAGGGCAATAAAACGCCTGATCCAACCGTCTATCGCAAAGAGCCGTTTTCGGTGCTGCTGCTTGGTTCTGACAAACGTGCTTACGAGAAAACGCGTGGTCGCTCGGATACGGTCATTTATGCCGTCGTCAGACCGAAGGAATCGCGTGTATTGCTCGTATCCATTCCCCGTGATACTTATGTACAGATTGTTGGACGTGATGCCAACAAGGATGGCGTAGATGATTACGACAAGCTTGCGCATGCCTACGCTTTCGGAGGGGAGAATATGTCCATCAATACGGTGGAGAAGTTTCTGGATGCGGATGTAGGCTACTATGCGACGATCAATTTTGACGGAATCAAAAAGGTCGTGGATGCGCTTGGTGGGGTGAAGCTGCCGATTGAAGAGGATATCGTGAACAAGGATCCGAATCACGTGCAATTCACGATTGAAGGCGGCAAGCCGATCTATGATGGTCAGGAAGCCCTGTATTATGTAAGATACCGCGAGGATAGTGATTTTAATCGTACCAAGCGGCAGCAGATTTTCCTGAACGCCATGGCAAACGAAATGCTGAGTTTGAATCAGATTACGAAAATCCCGGAATTGATTCAGATTATGGGAGAGAACTTCCAGACAGACATGCAGCCATCATTTATTACTGATCTGGCCAAACAGGTCATGACCCAGGATAAACCGCAAATCTCGAGCTTCACCATTCTCGGCGAAGGGATGCGCAAAGACGGTATCTATTATGGTCAGGCGGATGAGAAGGATGTCCAATATGCCAAAGAGCTGATTAACAACTGGATGGATGAATCGACCCCAGCCGGTGAAGTCATGGTTCCAGACCGGCAAGCGATCGACTAATGAATTCCATACAGACCTTGTTTATGACTACAATCAGCAGTACGTTAATGAGCGGGCTGCTGATTTTTTTCATTGGAGGGCGATTTCAACCTTTTGGAACATCTTGCGTTTTGATCCGTATAATATAAGTTGAGGCGTAACTTGAAGTAGAAATACAAGGAGGATACGTAAGGGTATGAACATCGCATTTTTTTTGCTGCCTAAGCAAGAGGTTACCTGTGTAACGTCGGATTCTACTCTGCGGCAAACGTTGGAACGAATGGAATATCACCGGTTTACGGCGGTACCCATTTTGAATAAGGAAGGCAAATATATAGGCACGGTCACTGAAGGTGATCTATTATGGTATATGAAAAACGCTGAGGGAAAGATTACATTTGAAAACGCTTCAAAATTTCTGCTCAAAGATGTACCTCTTCGCCTCGATATTAAGCCAGTATCTATTGATGCCAATATGGAAGACCTGATCAATCTGGCCAAGGTACAGAACTTTGTGCCTGTAGTCGACGATATGGAACGTTTTATTGGTATTGTGCGGCGCAGTCAGATCATTGAATACTGTGAAGGCATTGTCGCCAAAGAGTCCATGAAAGCCAAGTAAGAAATCATTAAATGAATTAAGCTTCAGTGAACGCGGATAATCAGAGCCTCTCAGTATCATGTTAAGCATTAGGAAGCATAAGAAGCGCGGGATTTTCCTGCCATGGGGGATGATTTTGTGGACCCCCTTTTTATGCTATAATGGAGAATAAAGCTTTTTCGGGGAGAGTGACTTTCGCCAATATGCCTAAAGAACTGGATGTAGCCAAACGCGCTAAAGTGATTGAATGGCTGAAAACCGAAGTACTTGACCAGGTATCCCGATTGTTTAAAGCGTTATGGGAAGGCAGTACCTCCCGCATCGGGGACAGTCTCGCCAGTCTGATGATGAGTAGTTACATATTGGGCCGCAGGCTCGGTATTCCTTTCAAGGATCTGGATGCATTGTTAATTGAGAAGTTGAGAAAGCACAAATCGGAAGGTCACCAGCTTGAAGACTGGTACCAGGATATATCCGCGCTAGAAGATCATATGCGTAAGAGGTGAATTTGTTGAAATTTAGCTTGAAGTCAGCCGTCTGGAGCGCAGTATACCTGCTCTTGCTGCTTTCGCTGTTAACTCCTTTATCGGTTCTCGCCATATTTTTCATGATGGTACCCGGAGTTATTTTGTATGCTTCCTTATCTGTAAAATCATTTATATGGCACCTTGTTCCGGTAGCGGTCATATTAGTCCTGTTTCATCCGATCTATTTATTACTACTGCTGCTGTTCACCCTGCCTGCGATCATTATGGGTAATGCCTATAAGAAAAGGAAATCGGCCTTGTTCGCATTATTGGCGGGAACCGGAGCCATGCTGGCAGAATACCTGCTGCTCTTGCTGATTGGAAGTGTCATCTTCCAATTCGATCTGTCGAGTTATATTGATGATGTGGTGAGACTTACAATTGAACCACTAACGAATACGTCTAATCAAATGGTAAATGGCTTTGCGTGGACACCTGAAATGACTCAGGATGTCGCAAGGCAGACACAACTCATGATTCCGTTCGCTTTGGTTGTGACATCCATGGTGATGTCGCTTATCACACACGTGATTGCTCGTCCTATTCTGAATGTGATGGGTGTATCCGTATCGAAGCTGCCACCAGCGCGCGAATGGCGTATGCCTCGTGCTCTGATCTGGTATTACTTCCTGGCACTGCTCTTCGAGGTCATCTCCAGACAGAGCGATGGGACATACTGGACCATGATTGCGATGAACTTGTCGCCTTTGATTAATCTGGGCTTCATGATTCAAGCCATCGGTTTCTTCTTCTTCCTGGCACATGCGAAGAAGTGGAATCCGGTTATACCGTATTTGCTGGCGGTTGCGGTCTTCTTCATTGGGCCGCTTCGGATTATCGGGATTATCGATCTGGCGTTCCCGCTTCGCGAGGCAATATCGAGACCAAAACGTTAGGGTGATGAGTCATGCCTAAATTTCTGAAGAAACGCTGGCACGGCTACTATACCGTATGGGCGTTCATACTGCTGCTTCTGCTTGTTATGTTCGTGACCATCTATAACTGGGCGCTTGGTTTGATTAGTCTGATACTGGCTTCAGCGCTGGGAATCGTCATGATTAAGGCGGAGATGGCGTTCCGCCGCGAGCTTAACGACTACATTAACGGCCTGTCTATTCGCATCAAACGAATGGAGGGCGAAGCAATCAGCATGCTCCCATTCGGGATCGTGCTGTACAGCGAGGATCGTACGGTAGAGTGGCACAACCGTTTCGTTGGGGAGATGTTTCAGGAAAAGACGATGGTGGGCAATCCACTGCTTAACCTTTTCCCGAAGCTGCCTCAGCCGAAAGAAAAAAAGGATGGAACCAAAGAACCGGCCAAGGAACTTCATGATGAGTTCCAGTTGGATGACCGGTTCTATGGCGTTATTCACAATCCGCAGGAGCGGTATGTATATGTTTACGAGATTACGGAGCTTGCCATACTGCGCGATAAATATGAGAATGAACGCATTGCACTGGGGATTCTGGTATTGGATAACCTGGATGAGGCAGCACAGGGAATGGACGATCAGCAGCGTACTGCGCTTATTGCGCGGGTAACAAGCGAGATTACATCCTGGGCAAAGAGATATGAAGTTTACTTACGCCGTCTCTCTTCTGACCGCTATCTGATGATGCTGAATCATAAATCGCTGCAGGAGCTCGAACAGAGCCGTTTCGTCATTCTGGATGAAGTGCGAGAGATGACGGCGGATCTTAAAGTTCCGATGACACTCAGTATTGGACTCGCATTTGGATCGGATACGATCAGTGAGATGGGTGAACTGGCACAGTCCAGTTTGGATATGGCGCTTGGACGCGGCGGGGATCAGGCTGCTGTGAAGTCCGGACAACGCCTATCCTTCTACGGCGGGAAATCCAATGCTGTGGAGAAACGTACACGGGTCAGAGCCCGGGTAATTGCCCATGCCTTGCGTGATTTGATGCAGGAGAGCGATCGAGTGCTGATCATGGGTCACAAGATGCCCGACATGGATGCAATCGGAGCTTCAATCGGCGTGTGGAAGGCAGCAAGCTTATACAATGTAGAAGCAAGAATCGTCCTGGATGGAATCAACCCGTCCATCGAACGATTAATGGAGCAGGTGAACAAGGATGAGAAATTGTCCAAAGCCTTCGTCTCACCTGAACAAGCGACACAAATGATGACGGAGCATACGTTGCTCGTGGTGGTGGATACCCATAAGGCATCGATGACGATGGAACCGAAGCTTGTGCAATCGGCCAATCGCGTCGTGGTGGTGGATCACCACCGCCGCGGAGAGGAATTTATTAACGATGCGGTATTAATCTATCTGGAGCCATATGCTTCTTCGGCTGCGGAGCTTGTGACTGAGCTCCTGCAATATATTCATGACAAGGTACAATTCACTCCGCTTGAAGCAACGGCCCTGCTGGCCGGGATTACGCTGGATACAAAGCATTTTGCACTGCATACAGGCTCGAGGACATTCGAAGCCGCAGGTTTCCTGCGCCGCAGTGGTGCAGACACCATTATGATCCAGCGTCTCATGAAAGAGGATTTGTCAGAATATATTGCTAAGGCAGAAATCATAAAGCATGCTAAAATGGTATACGGGAATATTGCGCTGGCGGTCACGGATCCTGGCAGCAAGATTTCACAGATGATGATTGCCCAGGTGGCAGACACATTGCTGAATATGACAGATGTGGTCGCTTCATTTGTTATTAGTGAGCGTCCGGATGGACTGATTGGCATCAGTGCAAGGTCACTGGGCCGCATGAATGTTCAGGTCGTCATGGAAAGACTTGGCGGTGGCGGACATTTGACGAATGCTGCCGTGCAATTGGAAGGAACGCTTGGAGAGGCAGAAAAACGGCTGATGAACGTACTGGCTGAAATCGAAAAGGAAGAGGGGCTGTTCGAATGAAAGTCATTTTTATAAAAGATGTAAAAGGTCAAGGGAAAAAAGGACAAGTGAAGGAAGTATCCGAGGGATACGCACAGAATTTCCTTCTGCCACGGGGAATGGCACGCTTGGCAACAGACGGTAACATGAAGACGCTGGATAACCAGAATGCAGCGGAGGAAAGACGCAAGCAGGAAGAGAAGGCTGAAGCGGAAGTCCTCGGCAAAAAGCTGGAAGCAGAAGTAACTGAGCTGAAAGCAAAATCCGGCGAAGGTGGCCGATTGTTCGGTGCAATTACAAGCAAACAAATCGCTGAAGCTCTGGCTGCAAAAGGTCTGAAAGTCGACAAACGCAAAATTGAGCTGGACGAGCCTATTCGCACACTCGGCGTAACACAAGTAACCGTCAAGGTTCACCCTGAAGTGAAAGCTACCTTGAAGGTACAGGTAACGGAGGAGTAAGATGGGCGGCGAAATGTTATTCGACCGGATTCCCCCACAGAACCTGGAAGCCGAACAGGCTGTGCTGGGTGCAATCCTGTTGCAGGGCGAGGCCCTGATTACAGCGATGGAACGGGTGCAAACCGAGGATTTCTATGATAAGCCCCATCAATTGATATTTGAAGCGATGATCCAGCTTGGAGAGGAAAATCAACCGATTGACCTTGTCACGCTGACTTCGCGTCTAAAGGATAAAGGCGAGCTGGAGGACATTGGCGGCGTTAGCTATCTAGCAAAGCTGGCTCATGGTGTGCCTACAGCTGCCAACGTGGATTACTACGCACAGATTATTGAAGAAAAATCAATGCTGCGGCGCTTGATTCGTACAGCTACACAGATTGTTAGTGAAGGCTATACGGGCGGTGAAGACGTTGCTGCGATGCTCGGTGAAGCAGAGCGGCGCATTTTGGAGATTTCCAACCGACGTTCCAGCAGCGGTTTTATCGCCATTCAGGATGTACTGATGGAAGTGTTCGACAAAGTCGAGACGCTGCATCAGAACCGGGGAACCACAACGGGCATTCCGTCCGGATTTATCGATCTCGACAAGATGACTGCCGGATTCCAGCGTAGTGACTTGATTATTGTAGCTGCGCGTCCTTCGGTTGGTAAGACAGCCTTTGCCTTGAATATTGCTCAGAATGTTGGCATTCGGGCGCAAGAGACGGTAGCCATCTTCAGTCTGGAGATGTCAGCCGCGCAGCTGGTACAGCGTATGATCTGTGCGGAAGCCAATCTAGATGCAGGGGTTCTTCGTACTGGTGAATTCAAAGGTGATGAGGACTGGCAAAAGCTGACGATGGGGATCGCTGCATTAAACGAAGCAGAGATCTATATCGATGATACACCAGGGATTACGGTAGCCGATATTCGTGCCAAATGCCGTCGTCTCAAAAAAGAAAAAGGTCTTGGCATGATTCTGATCGACTACCTCCAGCTGATCAGCGGCCGTGGTAAAGCGGGCGAGAACCGTCAGCAGGAAGTATCAGAGATCTCGCGTACACTGAAACAGATTGGCCGGGAACTTGAGGTTCCGGTTATTGCCTTGTCCCAGCTGAGCCGGGGTGTAGAGCAGCGTCAGGATAAACGTCCGATGATGAGTGACTTGCGGGAATCGGGTTCGATCGAGCAAGATGCCGATATCGTAGCCTTCCTGTACCGGGATGACTACTATAACCAGGAGACCGAGAAGAAAAATATTATCGAGATTATTATCGCCAAGCAGCGTAATGGTCCGGTAGGTACGGTTGAGCTGGTGTTCCTCAAAAACTTCAATAAGTTCGTTAACTATGAACGGGCACATAATGATGCCTTTGCGATGTAGATGATAGTTACGTTATATTTTGCTAGATAATAGAGAAGATTCTGTGCTCATCAACTACTAGTTAATATGGACTTATAAATAGATTCCTAATACGATATGTAGAGCCTTAATTCTATCGTGCAATTAAACCGGGGTTAGCCGTCAAGCTAGTTTTAACAGGCTGCCCCGGTTTTTTGCGTGGAAATATGGGGTTAATTCCGAACATTAAACTAGTGCATTTACCAATTGTTCGCCATTTCATTTGACTTTGAAATAGGGGACTGGTACACTAGAATTGCTGCGTTAAAGCAGCGAAAACCTTCCTTGATATGTAACACGAGGGGGATTTTCACTGTCCGTTAGCACGCTTCTCCGCCGGTATTTTCACTTCGAATTCCTGCCGAGATAGAGGACGGACAGACCAATACAAAGGTGCGCAAGGCACCCACGGAGGTATGTACGATGTCAACGGTAGTTGTAGTGGGAACGCAATGGGGAGACGAAGGTAAAGGTAAGATTACGGATTATTTGGCTGAAAGCGCAGACGTGGTCGCTCGTTACCAAGGTGGTAACAACGCAGGACATACGATTCTGATCGACAACAAAAAATATAAACTGACGATGATTCCATCGGGCATTTTCTACACGGATAAAGCTTGTGTCATTGGTAACGGCATGGTTATCAACCCGAAGGCACTTATTGAAGAAATTAACTATATTCATGATAATGATTTTACGACTAAAAACCTGTTCATCAGTGAACGCGCACATATCATCTTGCCATACCACATGGTTCTGGATGCACTGGAAGAAGAGAGCAAAGGTCCAAACAAGATTGGTACAACTGGTAAAGGGATTGGTCCAGCTTACATGGATAAATCAGCTCGGATCGGTATTCGGATGGTTGACCTGCTTGATGCGGAAGAGTTCGAATTGAAACTGCGTCATCTGGTAAAAGAGAAGAACCGTGTGATCGAGCAAGTCTATGGCGGTGAGCCAGTAGATGTAGAAGAAATTCTGAAAGATTATCTGGGATATGCAGAAATCCTGCGTCCATACGTGCGTGATACATCCGTTGTACTCAACGATTCCATTGATGAGAACAAAAAAGTATTGTTTGAAGGTGCACAAGGTGTGATGTTGGACCTTGACCAAGGAACGTATCCTTATGTAACTTCATCCAACCCTTCTGCAGGCGGTGTATGTATCGGTTCCGGCGTTGGTCCTGCTCGCATTCAGCAAGTCATCGGAGTAGCTAAAGCCTACACCACACGTGTAGGAGATGGACCGTTCCCTACGGAGCTGCATGATGCAGTTGGTGATCAGATCCGTGAGACTGGACATGAGTATGGTACCGTAACTGGACGTCCGCGTCGTGTGGGCTGGTTCGACAGTGTAGTCGTGCGTCACGCTCGTCGTGTCAGCGGCATTACAGGACTGTCCCTGAACTCTCTGGATGTGATGACAGGTCTTGAAACGGTGAAAATCTGCACAGGATACAAATACCGTGGAGAGATCATCACACACTACCCAGCCAGTCTGAAAATGCTGGCTGAATGTGAAGCGGTATACGAAGAGATGCCAGGATGGAGCGAAGATATCACTGGAGCGAAGATACTCGAAGATCTGCCTGTGAACACACAGAACTATGTGAAACGTGTTTCCGAGCTGACAGGGATTCCAATCGCGATCTTCTCCGTAGGTCGTAACCGTGAGCAAACGAATCAAGTTCTTCCAATCTACGTATAATTAAGTTGAATCATAGTCCCCAGTTGTCGCCCCATAAGCGATGACTGGGGTTTTTCGCATATCTCCTGATATAATCCCGAGATTTCCGTCAATACTGAATAACAGTAGAATCACAGACCTGATGTGCTGATTGCCACAGACAGGTTGGATAATCGGAGGAGGAGAACAGGGATGAAGTTGCTTCAATGGTTTGCCAAAATCGTACTTACCGTCATGCTGGTTAGTTCATTGACCTTACTGACAACCGGATTAATTGTACAGTCGTATGTGAAATCGCTGCTGGCGAGTTTTAATATTGAGTGGGAAGGTCAACCGCTGGGGTTAACATCCATGTTCCAGGGTGCACTCGGTGGTAAGGCGAGCGAGGAGAACAAACCGGGAGCAGGAACAACGGATCAGCCGACTGGTGCTGAAGAGGAACAAGTTCCAGAGGACGCCATATCGGTCATGGGGAATGGAACAGACCAATCTGAGACAACCGCTGACAATGGTTCTGGCAATACAGGGAGTGGGTCAGATAAAACCGACCAGACGGCTTCAAACGGTGGAGGCGAGAGCAGCAACGGTGACACTGGCAGCATAGACACAGACCCCAATAAGGCTCCAGAAGGTGCTGCGGGAAGTGGAAACGGGACAGCAGCTGGCAATGGTACGGCTGGAACCTCTGGTCATTCTGCTGGCTCAGGTAATGATGATATTGTAGTATCACCAGATGATATTACGGGAACCAAGGACAAGCTGCCTCTGGAGGAAAAAGAAAAGATCTTCAGTCTGCTCATGGCAAAGCTTCCCCAAAATGAAATGCAGCAAATCTCGGGCGCGATGGAAGATGGCCTGACTGAACAGGAATTACGTGACATTGAACAGGTGATATCGAAATATCTGACGAGTGAGGAATACGATAATCTTATGGAAGTGCTTCAGGCTGAATAAGTAATAGATTACAAATACGCATGATGTGCAGGCATTTGTATGCAGCTTGACGTATTTATAGATTCAGGAAAGGAATTCACACTTCAAGGCCTGAGAGCAAGCGAGAAATATAGTAGGATAGCATATTCAATTCATACAACCATCCCTTGTCTGAGAACATCAGGCGAGGGATTTTTTAATTGTGCTTTTATGAAAATAATTTTGCATTATTGTGGGTCTTAGAACCTAGTCTTAACACTAGACCGAAACTACATAGTATACCTGAACCTGAGGCATAATGGGTAAGAATATTCGCCTGCCATGTTATGGGTAATACAGGAAAACCAAGCGGGGCGCGGCTTTGGGCTGTGACACATAGAGTTGAAATGAGTGTAAAACCTGTGTTAAAGTATACGGGTGTGATTAAAGGTTAAAATTTTGACACTTTTATGAGCGCAGCTAAAGTCCTGATTTGCGGACACCCAGAACCAAATATCGACAGACTTGAGACAGACACGGATGGGTGTGTCTTGACAGAAATGCGAACTGAGAAGTGCTGAAAAGGAGAGAATCATGAAAGGTTTCAGAGGCATACGCCAACCGGGCAAAAACCGGGTACACGAACAATCCGGAGAACACCGGACGGCCGAAGACAAAAACAACATGAGCATGTCCAACTTCAGTGTAAATAAAAAGCGCGTTCTGGCCTCGCGTAAATGGATCATTACAGCAGCATGCGGAGTGTTCATCGCTGCATCGGTTGGATTCGCAGGCAAGCAATACGTTGCTGCGAACACCGTTCCATATTACAAGGTCATGGTAAAAGGGAATGAGATTGGCAGCATTGCGGATGAAGCGCAATTACAGAAACTTTTTGCAGACAAAACCGAGGAATACCAAAATAAATATCCTGACGCGGAAATGGTGCTGAACACAGATGGCATCACGACCGAAACGGTAAAAGCGTACAAACCTGAAGTGAACAGCGAAGAAACGCTGGACAAGCTGGATGATATGCTGACAGCATATGCCAAAGGCGTGGAACTCAAAGTGGATGGCGAAGTAATCGGCATTGTGAAGGATCAGGCAACAGCTGATGCCATTCTGGAACAAGTGCAGAGCAAATACATATCGGCATCGGCTGTGCGTAGTTCGCTCAAGACGAAGTCGGTATCGGCTAACTCGTCAAGCAAAGCGGAAGGGCCAAGTACAACGCTGAAGTCCGTGGACATCAAGGAAGATGTGGCGACAGAGTCAGTGAAGGCAGATCCGAATAAAATATGGGACGTGTCCGAGGCGGTTAAAGCGTTAACCGTTGGTAAAGACGCGCCTGTAACCTACGTGGTGCGTGAAGGAGATACGATCTCTTCCATCGCGGCCAAATATGAGATTACGCAAAGCGAGATTCGCAAGAATAATCCAGGCATCAAGGAAACGTCACTGCAGATCGGGGACGAGCTTACGCTGACGGTGCCTAAACCGGCAGTTACGGTGAAGTCGGTTGAGCAGGTCGTGGAGCAAATTGAGATCAAACCACAGGTTGAAGTACGCAAAAGTGCTGAGCTAAAAGCCGGCACAACCAAAGTGGTACGTCCTGGACAAAGCGGATTAAAAAGCATGCAGTACCGTGTAACCAAGGAAAATGGAGAGGTCATCAAGGAAGAATGGCTGGGCCAGGAAGTCATCAAGGCAGCTGTTACTGAAGTGGTGCTGAGTGGAACGAAAGTGGTTGGTGAGGGTACAGGTGAATTCGCTTGGCCTGTATCAAACGCAACGATGAGCAGCAGCTTCGGACAACGCTGGGGTCGTCAGCATAAAGGTGTCGATCTGGTAGGTAACCGGGATGTGAAATCGGCCGATGAAGGCGTGGTTACTTTTGCAGGACAGAAGAGCGGGTATGGCAATGTCATTATCATTAACCATCGTAACGGATATGAAACACTGTATGGCCACCTGGACAGCATTGGCGTAAAGGTTGGACAAGTGATTGAAAAAGGTGAGAGCATCGGCGTTATGGGCAACACGGGTCGTTCGACCGGAACACATCTGCATTTCGAAATCATCAAGAACGGAACGCCGGAGAACCCGATGACTTACCTCAATTAAATATTAAGTAATCAGAAGCAAGGTTGGCTTAAATGCCGGCCTTGTTTTTTCATGCTGTAAAATATTTTCAATTTGTAGCATTTGGATCGTTGGATCAGGATGTGACTGTCCTTCAGGTATGTTAAACTATACAGTAAAGATACCTTTATAGATCAAACCTTAGAATTACGTTTGCCATAGAAGATAAGAACCAAAAGAGATAAAGACCGCTAGAGCGGATCAAGCAGGATATAGGGGTGAATACAGCCGATGCAGGGGAAGATTTTGGTGGTGGACGATGAACAGCCCATTGCGGACATTCTGAAGTTTAATTTGGAAAAAGAGGGGTACGAGGTCATCTGCGCTTTTGATGGTATTCGTGCAGTTGAACTGGCGTTATCCGAGAAACCCGATCTGATGCTGCTGGACCTGATGCTGCCCGGCAAGGATGGCATGGATGTGTGCCGTGAGGTACGCGCCCATCTGGAGATGCCGATTATTATGCTGACGGCTAAGGATGGCGAAATTGATAAAGTGCTCGGCCTGGAGCTGGGTGCGGACGATTATGTAACGAAGCCTTTCAGTACGCGAGAGCTGCTCGCCCGGGTGAAGGCACAGATGCGCAGACGACATAAGCCTGCGATGGCTGCCGAGGCTCCGGAGGACGACGAGAAGCAGGTCATGCGCCTGTTCGATCTTGCATTTGATATGGACATGTATACCGCCTATAAAAGCGGTGAACCGCTTGATCTGACGCACCGTGAATATGAGCTTCTCTATTATATGGCGAAGAACTCCGGCAAGGTCATGACAAGGGAACATCTGCTTCAGGCAGTATGGGGATATGAATATTTTGGGGATGTGCGTACCGTGGATGTTACGATCCGTCGTCTGCGCGAAAAGATTGAGGAGAATCCGAGCAAACCGGAAACGATTCTGACTCGCCGCGGGCTGGGTTATCTCGTGCGCAGTCCCAAAAGCGTGGGGATATAATGGGGCGTTTCTCGCGATTTTCGTTCTTCCGAACGATTCAGGCGAAACTGATTATAATCTATGTACTGCTGATTTTGATTGCGATGCAATTGATCGGCGTTTATTTCGTGAGTGCGATGAAGAACTCCCTGACGAGCAACTTTACCGAGGATCTGCAGGCCCGGGCAGAGATGCTGTCCGTTCTTGTGGGCGAGACCATGGCTGGCGGAGAAGCAGAGGCAGGCGAGGACAAAACGGAAAACCTGCGCGTACTGGTAAACAATCTGTTCAACATTAACGGTGCCGAGATTCAGGTGCTGGATGCCAGTGGCAAAGTGTTGACCACTTCCTTGAGTTCACATTCCGATTACGTAGGTCGCAAAAATACCCAGACCGTTGTCAGCCGGGCACTGCAAGGCATTCGGGATAACGAGGAATATATTGTGGACGAAGATAACGTCCGTAAAAAGGTCGTGGCCAAGCCGGTCATGTCCGGCGGCAAGATCATCGGCGCGGTCTACATCGCCGCCTCCATGAACGAGCTGTACTCCACCATGGAGGGAATCAATAAGATTTTTATTTCCGGCATACTGATTGCCTTGGTACTGACCGCAGTGCTCGGCGTCATTCTGTCGCATACGATTACGCAGCCCATCAAGGAAGTTACCCGCAGGGCAACGGCGGTTGCCGAAGGGAACTTTGATCAGCAGACACCTGTATTTGGTACAGATGAGATTGGGCAGCTCAGCCGGGCGTTCAATTACATGACCAGTCGCTTGCGGGATGCACTTTCCCAGAACGAAGAGGAGAAAGAGAAGCTGACGTCCATTTTGACGAACATGAGTGATGGTGTGGTCGCGACTGATGAGTATGGCAAAGTCATTCTGGTCAACCGCCGGGCCAGCAGCATCCTGGGCATGCGTCCTGCGGATATCGAAGGCAGGCATTTTGCCGTATTGCTCGGCATTGATCCGGAAGATGCAGAAGCACTTGCAAGTGGTTTTACAGGCTCGACGCTGCTGCAGATTGCACCTGCCGGGCAGGAAGACCCTGTGGTGATCCGCATGACATTTACACCGGTTCATCGGCGTGAGTTGGGCATTACCGGAACCATTGCCGTGCTTCAGGATGTTACCGAACAGGAAGAGCTGGAGGCGTCCCGGCGCGAGTTCGTTGCGAATGTATCACATGAGCTGCGTACACCACTGACGACGATCAAGAGTTATGCAGAGGCGCTCGATGATGGAGCACTTGAAGATCCGCAGCTGGCTGGACGTTTTGTAGGCGTTATTCAGAATGAGACGGAGCGGATGATACGGCTGGTGACGGATCTGCTGCACCTCTCCAGGCTCGACTCCAAGGAGGCACTGCTGCGCAAACAGCCGACGGATATTATGGACATGCTGGAGGAGGTAACGGATCGATTCTCATTCCAGATGCATCAGAAGGATATCCAGCCCGTATTGTCGGTTGAGAATGGCATTCCTGAGGTACCCCTTGATCGGGACCAGATTGATCAGGTCCTGGATAATGTCGTATCCAATGCACTAAAGTATACGCTGGAGGGCGGCACGATTACAATCGCGGCCAGACGCAGTGATGAACATACCCTTGCCATTTCCGTGTCAGATACGGGGATGGGTATTCCGCAGCGGGACCTGGATCGTATCTTTGAACGGTTCTATCGTGTGGACAAAGCTCGTTCCCGCAGCATGGGCGGTACAGGACTCGGACTATCCATTGCCCGGGAAATTGTTAGGGCGCATGACGGCACCATTTCTTTGGAGTCTGAAGTGGATGTAGGCACAACCGTAACGTTCACACTGCCTATGCGTGAAGAAGGAGGTGAGCACCTTGAAGGAACGGATTAAATCCCTGGTGCTCGCTTCTCTCGTTGCCGCCAGTCTGGTGCAGAGTTATTTTCTGATCTATCGTTTGCCCGGGGGCGGGGATTCCATTGTGACGTCTGAGACGAACTATGTGAAGACCGAGAATATGGGTCAGGAGCGAGATATTGAGGAACTGATCTTCCCCGATCAGATGATGATTCATCTGGGAGAGGACAAGCATACCGTTTTTTATCCAGGCAATACCTTCTACCAGCTGATCTATTCACGTCTGCAAGGACGGACATTTGATGATTTTCAGCGGCGCACGGTACAGTCCGTGAACTGGGGTCAGATCCGAAAGGATAATCCCGGCATTGAGCTGTCCTTCAAGGAAGGCATTCCGGTTACCCTGCTGCAGCGGGTGATGCGGCTGGGTACGGATTCGTTGTTTCAGGGGGAAACCATTAACCGGATAGCGATCTATACCGCGAAAAATGAAACCAAAGCCCATGCACTGTTCTTCAGTGCCAAAGGTGATGTTGTCTATGAAGCTGCACAGGCGGACCTGACGGTCCAGGACGTACAGCAGCATGTCGATTTCGGTACCAACTGGACGCCATACACACTGACGGATGGCGGATATTATATTCCGGCAGAGCCACTGGATGCGGTGGAGGCCGATGTGCCAACCGGGCAGTTCACGGTGGAGCAGATGCAGCGCAGCCTGTTCTTCGATCCCAGCATGACCCGAAATATTCGGGAAAAGGATGGGTCGGAGATCTATACGGACAGCAAACGAAGTCTGCAAGTGAAGCAGGATCAGCGCTGGATCAGCTATACGGACCCGGCTGCACCGCCTGCAGGGCAGATTGATGCGGCGAAGGACGCGCTGTCTGCAGTGGATTTTGTGAATCAGCATGGCGGCTGGAAAGGCCGCTCACGCATGATGCTGGATACCGTGGATAGCAAAACACAGCTGGAGTTCCAACAGTATTACGGCAGTTTTCCGATTATGGATTCGGTGCAGTTTCGCTTTGGCACTATCAGTATGGAGATGCAGCAGGAGACCGTGTCCAGCTATGAACGCTCGCTGGAATACCTGAACGAGGGTGCCGAGACGAAGAAACCGGTGAAGCTATCAGGTGGAGATAAGCTGAAGGCCCTTATCGAGAAGGTTGCTGGAGAGAACCGCCAAGTGGTAGATGTGTACCCGGCGTATCGTCCGTCCACGATTGAAGGCGGACTGAAGCTAATCCCTGTATGGGTGATCCGCTTCAGCAACGGAGAGGAAACCACTGTTTCTTGATAGGTTATAACCAATGAACATGCAGTTTGCTACACTGGACCACTGCGCGGTCAGAACAACCTTCCGATCGCTGTTACCCCCGGATTTCATGTATTTTTTTCAAAAGGGGAAATCCGGTGGTAAACGCGAACGCTCCGCTTCTTCAGGTTTATTCTGCCCTCTCCGTTATCGTGTAGCTTTTTAGTTTAAAGGCTATAAACGAACATGACGCAGTGGGGAAGTGTGGATAGTTTTAGTTAGGATGTCTCAAGAAGTAAAATTAACGGAGGTGATTGGTTTGGATTGGGGACGGGCGAAAAATGTGTTAATCTATGCCTTCCTGCTGCTCAATCTGGTGCTGGGTTACCAGATCTGGATGGATGCGCGGGAGACGGCCGGAGCCAATCTGGACTTCACCTCGCTGGCAGATAATACACAGCAGGCGATGGAAGAGAAGGGCATTCAGGTGCTGGCACCAATCCCGAACGAAACGCCGAAGCTGCCCAAGCTGTCTTATGAGTTTATAGAAGAGGACAAGACGGGGATTCAAATCGATCTGGACAAGCCGGTGGACAGCAAGCTGATCTTCTCGCAAAGAGAGCTGGCGGACGTGCTGGCGGATGAAATTCCGCAGATTGGCACGTATCGGCTGGATCAGCTGATGACAGAGGATGGGGCGTTTGTGCTTCACCCGCTAGTCGATGGGAAATGGCCGCTCTTCAATGTCAGTCTGGAGCTGTTCTACAGCGATCAGAAAATTACGGGTTACCGTCAGACTCCGGTGCGGATTACAACCGCTGAGGAGAGCGATCAGCAGGTGCTTCCGGCGCCCAAGGCGCTGGGAACGCTGATCGAGAACTTTTTGCCGAACGATGCAATTGTCAAAGACATTCAGCTGGGCTACTACGGCCAGTTGTTTAATTCCGATATACAGGTAGCGATGCCGGCATGGCGGTTCGTGCTGGAAAGTGGCGAAGTGTTGTACGTGCAGGGCATCAGTGGGGATGTATTCAGTCCCAAGACAGACAAACCAGGGGAGTAATGCGTTATGGGGATATATTTTACCGTGTTATCCAGCGGTTCGACAGGGAACGCCACAGTTATACAGCATGGGGGCACGTCCCTCATGATTGACGCGGGCCTTAGTGCGAAGCGTCTGGAAGCTTTGTTTCTGGAACGGGAGATTTCTGGAACGGAGCTGGACGGGATTCTGGTTACACATGAACATTCCGATCACATTAAAGGACTAGGCGCGATGTCTCGGAAATATAATTTACCAATCTATGCAAATACGAATACGTGGGCGGCACTGGAGAAGTCGGTTGGGGCCATTCCAGAGGAAAACCGGAGGGTGTTCGAGACGGGGGAGCAGCATGATTTTGGCTCCTTGCGTGTGGAATCCTTTGGCATTTCTCATGACGCAGCGGAGCCTGTGGGATACACGTTCGATGATGGCAGCGAGAAGCTGTCCGTCGCAACAGACCTTGGCTATATGAGCGACAAGGTTCGCGATGCAATCGCAGATTCTGATGTGCTTGTGCTGGAGGCGAATCATGACGTCGAATTGCTGCGCATGGGACGTTATCCATGGAACACCAAGCGCCGCATTCTGAGCGACATTGGGCACTTGTCGAACGAAGCGGCAGGGGCAGCGCTCAGTGAACTAATGAACGGACGCATCAAGCGCACGTATCTGGCACATCTCAGCCGGGACCATAATATGATGGACCTCGCGAAAATGACGGTGCGTGAAGCGATGGAAAGCCGGGGCTGTTTTTATAAGGATCATGAGTTCAAACTCTGTGATACGTATTATGATCGGCCTACGCCATGGGATAGGGTGGGTGAGCCATAAAGCTGTCGAGTTCGGCGGCTTTGCGCTCTACTTCTTCACGGGTCAAAATGCCTTTGTCGATCAGCAGCTCGATGATGGTGCTTAACGCTAGGGTATTCCGATAATGTTCTTCCTTGAGATCGGCCAGCTTGGCCGCCATATGAACCTCATCCATAGCTGTAAGAGTACGCGTGCGTTCCATAAGTGAATCCTCCTTCTATGAACCTTCGAATTGGTCTTTTACTATTATTGTAGTCAGGCTGGATGGAAAACATTCCTCTTTTTGCCGCTATAATTTAAGTTGCGAGGCGTGTATGCTGAAGTCTGTGGCTTCCTGGGCCGTAAAAGTTCTTGGGAAATTGGAAAAAGTACGCTTAGCGAACCGGGTTTTGTGGTGATAGTTACTATGGACGTTTTATTGTAGGTCCGTTATTGATAAACCTGCTTTAGCAGAAATTTGCGTCAATCTTCGTAATGATGCAACTTTTTTGAATTTGTGGTGTTTAGTATATATGGAGCCTTGCAAGAGAGGCTTGTTTGCTCGGGAAGTTGGCATGTCGTAGAATGCGAGAACGTTGCTGGTAGAGTCATAGACAGGATGGGAGTGTCCGTTCTGTTATACATAGACGCTTCATTCCGGGATAGCGGGGATGCAGCGATATGCAAAACAACCTTGAAAAAATGCTAGAAAGCATGGAAAACCGTTGGGGTCTTCACGTAACGGAGACGACAGAATGAACTTGGAGAAGCGAATCGAAAGGTTCATCTGTCGGCAGAGTGGGCTATGTGAGAACACCATCGTTGGCCATGCCACAATGATCAGGCGGCAGTCAGGATCTGGATGCGTGACAACGAAGGGGAGAGGATCACGATGGGATTGTTCGGAGACGATTTTTATTCAACCAAAGTATCAAGACGCGCCGAGCCTGTACAGAAAGGCAAACTTCAGATTATCCGCCCCGGTGGACGGGATCGCTGGCAAAATCCACGCCGGTCGCGCTCGGGCATCAGCTCCACCGTGAAGGTGGCAGTCATTAGTTCGGTAATCAGTTCCATCGTGACCGTCACGCTGTTTAGCTTCATCATGCAGCCCGCATCTGTTCCTCTGGCCAACGCTACAGGCAATGGCGGGAATGGAGGTAACGTGCAGGCCGCGCAGACGGCTGATCCATATGACCGGATTATCCAGGCAGCAGCCAAGGTGCGTCCATCGGTCGTGAGCATCGTGAACCATAAGACGGGTAGCAGTCTATCCATGGAAGATTCGGCGCTTGGATCAGGTGTCATTTTCAAGAAGGAAGATGGCAAGGCCTATATCATGACCAATCATCATGTCGTCGAAGGGGCAAGTGATCTGGAGATCGTGACCGTCGAGGGCGAGACACACAAGGCGAAACTGGTCGGCAAGGACCGCGTAAGCGACATCGCAGTTATGTCTGTTGAGGATGACAAAGGCATTGGGCCAGTAGCGGAGATTGGCGATTCCAGCAAGCTTCAGCGTGGCCAGACAGTACTCGCTATCGGGAATCCACTTGGCTTGGGTGGTACGCTGACTTCCGGTATTGTCAGTTATACGGATCGGATCCTGCCCGTGTCCATTAACCAGGATGGTGTATACGACTGGGAGCAGAACGTCATCCAGACGGATGCAGCCATCAACGAAGGCAACAGCGGTGGCGCACTCGTTGATCTAAACGGCAAAGTGGTCGGCATCAATACGATGAAAATCTCGGATACAGGCGTTGAGGGCCTGGGATTTGCGATTCCGATGAATGAAGTGATGAAAACTGTGGATTCACTGCTGCTGAGCGGCAAAGTGTCCCGTCCATACCTGGGCGTGTACACCGTTGATCTCAGCAATCCATATGCACCACTGGATGACGAGCAGCGCAAGGATCTGAAGCTGCCATCTCACGTCGATAGTGGGGTTGTGGTGCTCGAAGCATCCGGTCCGGCATCCGAAGCGGGCCTGAAGCTCAATGATGTCATTACGGAATTTGATGGGCAAAAAATTACCTCTACGCTGGATCTTCGCAAATATCTGTACGATAAGAAGAAGATTGGCGATACCATTGAAGTCACCTTTTATCGGGACGGCAATGCCGAGAAGGTTTCCGTCAAGCTGACTGATAAACCGGAGTAAAGGTATTCGGAAATGAATTTGGGTGAGAAGTCCCCTGCTCGTGAAAGAAGCAACACATCATTCTTTTTGGAATGGTGGAACCTTCTGAGACGAATCGGGGACTTTTTTTGTTTTCTTTCTGAATAAGCAGATTGAACCAGAGCCAAAGTCTCAGTTACAGAAGGGGTAGGCTATGATAGACTATTTTAAAGCGTGCCAAGGGTGCAAGAATTGTGCGAGTAACATGCATTTGTCGTGGTTGGGTTGAAAGATCAATTGGCAAGAAGAGGAGCTTATTAATGAAACATTTGATGAAACCATCGCTCGGAGGAGCGGCTTTACTGCTATCCTTATCCGTACTCTCTGCTTGTGGATCTGAGGTATCTTCCTCTGGATCTGCGGATAACAGCGGTTTGGAGGGACGAATTGCAAGTCTGGAGAAGCAGCTTGCTTCACAAGGTGAGAAGAGTATGAAGCAGGATGAGAAGATTGCTGCGCTGGAGAAGAAGCTGGAAGAGCTAAGTAGTACGGTAACAGAAGTAAATGAATTAGGTGGGAATGGTTCAGCTGCTTCAGGTAATAACGGATCTGCCGGCAAGGGGGATGGCATACGGATTACCTTTGCTCAATATGAGAAGCTTGAGGTGGGTATGACGTATGATGAAGTGAAGGAGATCGTCGGCGGGGAAGGCGAAGCCCTGAGTGAAGCGGAGAATACGGTCGTCTACAGTTATAAGGGAGCTGGCGATACGGGAGCCAATGCGATTCTGGCGTTCCAGGGTGGCAAGCTGCTGACCAAGGCACAATCCGGATTGAATTAAGAACGTTGGACTGGAGATTGAATGCGTTGAAACATAGATAAGCGTTATTGTATGGAATCATTGGAGCGTTCTCTAGGGACACGGTATAGTGTCGAAAGAGAACGCTTTTTTGGTTTGATTTTTGCCGGTTGGGGAAGATTATTGGGGGGTTAAACACGATAAATGAGGGATAGGGGTTTCTTTTCCACCCCAGGTGTGATAGAACAGAGAAGTGGCTATCCTATATGGATAAGCGGTTGTGAATCGGGAGCATAGCTGGTTACAGAAAGGATGCTTGAACGGATGTACGTTGTATGCAAAGAACACGTGGACATTGCCATTGACATGTTTGTCGATGAGTATGAGGACGCTCCGGATATTGTTGATCTGAAGGAGACGGAATTTGCCGATTGGGACCCGCCTGCGAAGTGCGCCGAGTGCGAACAAAAGGCCGAGTTTCTCGTCGTCTAGCGTACTGTGTAGGCATCCGCAGCAGAGTCGTCTCTTATGGACGCACTCGCTCGCCTGCCATCCGGTATGAACATCAAAGGCAAGAAGCAGGGAGAGCGTGTCGGAGCGCTCTTTTTGTATTTGTGGGAGAATGAGGAGATGGCGGTATGTGCTGTCTGCTGTCTGTGGGTGAAGTCGGGTACGGAGAGTCATTCTTTGAAGCGTAATGTAAGGAACCTGAGGCGTTTTAAATGGGTTGATTTGGGCCGATATGTGGGTTAACGAACCGTAGACACGCTATTTGCCTGTAATGAACTGTATAGAGTCCTTATTTCCTCGTATTAAGGTGTGTGAGGTTCGCTAGCCGCGCATTAATGTGTACTTGAGACTGTATAAGGTGTGTGAGGTTCGGTAGTCGGACAAAACATGTACATGAGGCATAAGAGCTTGAGGTTTCACTAGAAAGAGGGTTTCATCATTGAGATCATAGGTGTGGCGAAGCACCGTTCATATAATAGATACATACAGGATTGGATCATGAGGAGGAAATGGTTTTATGTTCATTCAGATTATTGGCGTAGGCAAATTGAAGGAAAAATATCTGACGCTCGGCATTCAGGAATATGCCAAGCGTCTCGCCCCGTACATCAAGTTTCAGATGATCGAGGTCGCAGACGAGAAGGCGCCCGACACCCTGAGCGAAGCTGAGGTGCGGGCGGTGAAGGAGCGCGAGGGGGAACGCATCCTCGCGCATGTGAAGAGCGAGGCACATGTCGTAGCGCTCGCACTGGACGGCCAGCTCTGGAGTTCCGAGGAGCTGGCAGCAGAGATCGACAAGCTCGGCACGTATGGGACGAGCCATGTCGTGTTTGTCATCGGAGGAAGCCACGGGCTCTCCGATGAGGTACTGCGCCGCGCGAAGCAGCGACTGAGCTTCGGGCGCATGACCCTGCCGCACCAGTTGATGCGGCTGGTGCTGGTGGAGCAGATTTATCGCGCGGTGAAGATCAATCGGAATGAACCATATCATAAGTAGGACGAAATTTTAGCGTGCCCCCATTGTAAGGGTGATTTTTATGCATAGTATCCCACCATTTGTTAGTATTCTAATTAACGATATACAAAGAATTTTTAGTCGGATAGTTTTAAAGACATAAATGGTGGCTTGCTAATGGGCGTAGATTGCCAGAGTCGAGTGATCAGCAGATATATTGATAAGGGAACCGAGAAATGTGCTCCTCGAATTATTTGTTGATATAAGTAGAGTCTGCTTGCTTTATATTCTCGCTGACGGTCATTTCATAACAGATCCTCCTTGTTATTTTGTAGGCCGACATGGCAATTTCGGATTATCAGAATTGAACATTGAGGCCATCATTATAGGTCATGCTTTTGATCTTGGGGGTTTCATAAGTTTTCCGACTAAGCTCAATGTAATCCTCGTCGTGATCATTCAAAGCTATTCGTTGCTCCGGTGTTAGGAACGGTTTTTTCATTTGGATTTAGAAAGGTTTGAGGAATTCACATATCTAACTTAGTGCATCATGAATTTGTACCCCCATAAAAATGAGAGGACCTTCTATTCAATACCCCCTCACTTGAATATAATCATTCTTGTCTCCTCATCTAATACTACGAAATTTTCTGTATCATCAACGTAATCATTCGCGTCGCTCTCGTCGGTGGTTTGAAGTAAACAGTTAGGCGTTTCTTCGTCCACTACATTAACTTCGGTGTGTTCCGCTGTGAAGGGGACGTCGTGTTAATAACGGTCAAGATCCATACAATTAGTCGTTTTTCTTGGTGAAGGTCCTGATACTAGAATTGCAAGCTGCTGCTGGTTCGATTGAAATTGAAATTCGCTGCTTTTTGTCCATATGGTATAATTAGAAGTGAATTACTGTTTGCGCTGAGGATGCAATTGTATCTATTGATAATAAAATTGATACAGAGACACCCATTCTCGTTTATAGTGGGTGTTGTATTTTGAATAATGTTTACTATCGCCGCAGAGAATGACTGCGGCATCATGTTAGCAACAGTACTAACTCAGGAGGAAATATGCCTTGAACCCAGTAGAAATCGAAGCAGCAGCAGTGTCCGATTTATCGTCTCAACCTTTTGACAAGGAGGAGTTCCCCTTTGCCTTCCTGCGGGCTTTCGGGAACAAGGATACGACAATCAAGCGCCTGCGCTCGGGCGAATCAAATAAGTTGGACCTAGGTGGCGTCCTACAGACGAATAACATCCATATCAAAGTCACTCAACCTGGTGAAGTTACCAGGACTCTTGCCGCACTGAAAGAAAGTCGGTCGACGTCTAGAGCGAAGGTGCGCTACATTATTGCTACTGACGGGCAAGCTATAAGCTGGCTAGCATCAACAGGACGAAGTTGGAGGGAATATTTCACCGCATTTTTGCTTCTGCTCAGCTGGATATTACAATCAATGATCACCCTGTACGCCCGAAAGAATGGTTTCTCGTACCGCTAGATGTAATCGACGAAGCAGTGAGTTGTATACAAGATGGTTCAATTATTAATGTAGTATATGATCCTACGATCGCTCGTTTGGTCGAACTATTGTAATTGTAGTGGGAGTTCTGATTTAGATACTGATAAATTATGAGCGAAGACACCTAGTCGGTGTCCTTCGCTTCGCTTTATGGATGATACGGTGAACTGTACCACAAGTGATGGTAAACAAAGAAGTGGAAGTAATAATTGACAAAAAAATTTTAGGACAAATAAAAAATCAAATAAAACAATAGATTTAGGTTTGATCGTACAAAAGTAATCCTAACTATTATTTGATTACAAGCTGTTTATTTTTTTGTTGTTTAAACTTATGAAGAAAGAGTTATGATGTGTATATATTCTTAATCAATTTTAATTTAAGAAAAGAAAAGGTAAGACCTTTGTATACCATACAAAGTCTAAGAAGGTGGTAAAAAAATGAATCCATTATTAAATATTATTCAAAAATTTCAGTCCAAGGAAGATTACCTTTCAGTATCCAAGGATATACCTGAAAATCTAATAATTAAGTTATTAAAATGGTATGATGGAAATGTTTATAATAATACAAATGAAAGAGTAAACTATGCATTAAATATTCTAACATGGTGTTACAACACATCAGATTTAGATTATTTACCTAGAAATATGAGAGATAAGCGCTTTGAAACAGCTGCTGAAGACTTTAAAATACCTCACGAGAAGCTAATAAAGCTATTTAACACTCATACAAAAATGTTATTTCCTAACCAAAAAGAGACAAAAATTATTGCTTTTGAAGGTATAGATGGTAGTGGAAAAACAGTACAAATGTCTTTATTTGAGGAAAAACTAAAGGGATCTGGTAATGAAGTAATAATAAAATCGTTTCCTGTTTATGAAAGTTTTTTTGGGAAGAATATTGGGCTGTTTCTTTCAGGAAACGAAGAAGTTGATGCAAATAATGTTGACCCAAAATCAATGTCTTTATGGTATGCTCTAGATAGATGGAAGAACTTTGAAAATTTCAATTACACAGATTATGACTATTTACTATTAAATCGATTTACACTTTCAAGTGCTGTGTATCAAACTTCTAGAGTAAAACCGGAGCTGCGACATGAATTTGTACAATGGATATTTGATTTAGAACATTCCCAATTAGGACTACCGTCGCCGGATTTATATATAGTATTTGACCTTAATGCTGAAACTTCTAAAAAAAATATTTCTAATAAAGGGTACCGAGATTATGTAGGGGAAAAAGCAGACGTTTATGAAGACTCTACAGATATAATGAGTAATGCGAGAAAAATCTATCAAGAGTTAGCACTAAAATATAATAATATAGTTATTATAAATTGCTTGGACTCAAACAATAAAATGAAGACACCTGAAGAGATTAACCAAATTGTTATGAAGGTGGTAGAAGATGGGCAGTATTAAATATGACTCAACGTCTAATGATTTTTATGTTACAAATAGTGATGAAGAAGTATCAACTTTACCACAAATAATTTGGCATATTACGGACAGGTGTTTTTTATCCTGTCCTTATTGTTTTGCCACAAAAACAGGTAGAGAAACTCCTTTAGATAACTTAAGTAATTTTATGGAAGTGTTTAAACAACTAGGAGTTCAAAAAGTAGATATTGCAGGTGGAGACCCACTTACCTATTCCAATTTAGCTGTAATTTGTAATGCGCTATCTGAGTTAGGAATTCAAATGACATTAACAACAAGTGGAGTTGGAAAAAATGATGTTAAAGAATGGCTAATTAATAATGCAGAAAAGTTCAGTTGGATTTTAGTATCAATTGATGGCCCAACTTCCAACCAACATGATTTATTAAGAGGAAAGGTAGGAACATTTGATCAACTAAATAATCTGATAGAGGATCTTAAGAAAAAACAATATACAAATATTAGAATAAATACAGTGGTAACTAAAATGTTTCATGAGCAGGATTGTGTCGAACAGTTTGTAGAATTAATACATAAAATTCAACCTCAAGAATGGTGCCTGATTCAGCCACATCCAGCTAATAAAAAGGAGAAATACGATGAATATGCAACAAATAAAAGAGAATTTGATAGTATTGCAGATGATATTAGACGAAAAATGACACAAAAATATTCCAATAATATAAATATTACGCTAAGATATAATCATAATTACTCAAAATATTGGGTTTTATATCCTAATGGGAAATTAAAACAGCATACGGAACATAGTGAAGATAGATTTGACTTTGATTTTATACCTGAAAATGTTAATGATATAAAGAACTATGTTAAAAAATTTGGTGTATGGCTGCCAATGAAGAAAGAGGGAAGATAACATGATAAACTCCGAAAAAATATTGGTTCAAAATATTGAGGACAATGAGTTTGTATCAGATTTATTAAAAGGATTAGAACAGGCATTACGTACTGAAACAAGTTCTATAGAATTGCAAAAAAAGGTTCAACCAAATGCGAAAGGCGAGATAATAACTGCTTTAGCTATAAGTTTGGCAGCTAATTTAATCTATGATGCTCTTAAGTCATTAATTAAAATGTATAAAAACCGTGAAGATTACGACCCTAGTAAAAAAATTAAAATTGAGAATAAGGAATATTCTCTTGAAGAGATTGAAAAAAAAGTAGAATAGTAGGTTTAGTTAAATGAATCATTTAATCTCAGTTGGAATTAAAAAGTGCAAAGATGAGTCATTTGGTGAAATTAAATGTGCTTATAATGATGCTTATTTAGTGTATGAAACATTTAATAATGTTCTCAATACAGATTTTTCAGATAAAAATAGTGTTTGTTTGACAGGACCAACTGACTCCGAGTTCTTATCTGTGGTAAAAATATTTAAAAGAAACCTCAGTCATTCAGATAATCTAATAATCTATTTTAGTGGACATGGTGAATTAATAAATAACGAAAGTTTAGCTTTACTATTTAGTAATGCAGATAGTGATGGCGAAGGAAAATATAGACTACAACAATTAAAAGACATGTTACACCAAGTGAATTTCCAAACAATTCTAATACTCGATTGTTGTTATTCTGGAGCAGCACTCAACATTGCTAGTAATGCAAATATATTTAGTAATGAGAAAATATCAGTAATAGCTTCTAGTAGTCCTTTTGGAAGGTCATCATTTGATGATAATGGGAGCATTTTTACAAGGGAATTATGTAATGTACTAAATAATATTAGTGAAGAAGGTAAAACCTTATCTTTACGTATAATAGCGGAGGAAATGGAGTTTTCAGGGAATCGTTGTTATGTAAATACCCCAAATGGACATCCTAATATTGTGCTAAAGAATTCTACTATTCTAATAGAAGATAATAAAGATTTCCAAAGACGATTCTTACTAAGAATTAATGAGTCAGATACTACCACAAGGGAAATGCATTGGTATTATTTAATGGATTTACCTGAAGTAACGAAATTAGAGGTATTAAGAAATAATTTTGAAAAGAATGTAAGTGAACCCCATTGGTTAGTAAGGAGAGCAATGGGTAGTTTAATTAGTGAAATAAGAAACTATAAATATAAAGAGAATATTGTTCTCGGTTTGCTTCGCTCAAGTGACTGGATGGCTCAATGTATTGGTCTAATAGGCACCCGGAAGGAAATAAGTCACGAGTCAATAAGGAATGAAGTAAAAAATATTCTTTCAAGTCAAACGCAAGTTGATGCAATTTGGTTAGCAAATCTATATTTATCAGACAGTGAGTTTCAAGATATTGATTTTGCGTTATCTTCATCACTTGTAAAGACTCCTTGGGGTATTCTTGATATATGGGTGCGATACGCAGAAAAAATGGAGAGACCTGTTCTTTTAGAAAAGATTAAAAGTAGAGTGGATAACTCATTATTAAAACCTCTATTTCTTCATCTGTACTTTGAGGACAGTATTATAGAGGATGAAAGATTAGTAGAACAAGTCAAAAAAAGTAAACTAATACCCATACTGTATGAACTAAAGAAAAGAGGAGAAACAAAATCTACAAAACAAAAGTGGCTCTTTTCTTCCTTATACGGTAACTGGAGAGATCAAGTAGATTTAAAATTACGTGACTTTTTTGATAATTTTCACGAGGAAGAAATCCGTACAGATTTAGAAGTAGCTGCAAATCTACCCCTAGTGGAAATGAGAATGGCAATATTTCAATACATGACAATTTATGATGACTTACTTCAAGAATATTTTAATGAATTAAAATGGGGAGTAAGTGATCCCCACCCATGGGTTAGAAGGACAGCTATACGTGCATTAAAGGCTTATCCTGATTTAGTAAAGGAATCTTTCCATGAAGAAATTAATGGTCAACTTTATCCAGGTAAATTAGATTTTATTTTAGAGGCTGTATCACTTGGTTTTGATTGCGATGATTATATAGCAAAACATAAGCTAAATAGAAATGAGACACGCAGTATTGAATGGGCTACTAAGAATATATTGAAAGAAAAAAGAATAATGGTCTAATTTTATTTATGCTTCAATAGTCATTTTTAAAAGCTAATTCTTAATCACTAAACAATTGACTTTTGGAACCTCGTTTTTAAATCATACTCCATGACGGTTATACCTCCAGGGCTAACGTTATATCATCTAAATTAAAAATATTATTAAATCAAGAGCTCATGATGGTACTACCGTCATGGGCTTTTGTTTATTACTCCACTTGCTGAAAAACTTTTTTCTTCCCCTTTATATAAGCAGTTACGTTGTATTTTACTAAAAGCTTATATATAAGAGCTTACAACGGAAACACAAGCTGAAAAAGGTTATGGAAAAGATGTTCAAGAGAATGCATTCAAAGAATATAGCAATACAGGAGGATTACAGCTTATGGAGTAAAAAAGTAATTGTCATGAATACGAGTCGATTATGGCGTGAAGATACGGCCAAAGTCTTAATGAAGCGAGACTTGCAGAAAATAAATGCCCAAATAGTCAGTATTGAACAAAAAGATTATAACATTTATAACAAGGAGCCTAACTATTTTTTTGGTGAAAGGCATGATGGAATTACATGACCAATATGACCACCTAAGCATAAGCAAGAAACTGGCAAAGGGACGGTGTCAAAAGGAAAGAAGTGGTGTTAAGGCTTGCGGTAATGCTCCAATAGGTTACAAATGGAAGCACGAAGGAGTCGAAAAGCCATAAGTAGTAACGGCTGAAGAAAAGGCCACGGTAGTTCGTGTCATTTTTAAAAGTTAATTAGAATTAAATCCATTGCTAGATTTCAACGTCACTTGTGTGAGTTAGGTTACAAGACACAACAAGGTAACTATGAGCAATTCGAATTATCTTGACGAATCGATTTTATATAGGCAAGGTTAGACATTCAGATTTAATTGTAAAAGGTCAACATAAACCATTAATTAAAAAAATTACATTTGGCAAAGTCCAATCCCAACTGAAGCGGAGCAATCGTAAGGGAGCGTAGAGATTGTTAGTAATGAAGCGAAGGTTGATAAAGACTAAAATCTTAATACTTAAAGAGTTTTGGCCAGTTTTCGCTCTTGTAAGTGATGAAGGGAAGAAGTTAATTGTTAGGTCTTTAATTAATACGGGCATTTCACCTCTCTATCAATCTTCCGAAATTTTTACATCCATTTGATATAATTCGCGATTTTTATGACTAGATTTATGTTAAAATATCTCAGGATCAGAAATTGGAGAGGGGTTTTTTAACGCATGTCATGGAAAAAAGTTTTGGGGAAAAGTACCATTCGTGTGGCCACTACTGCACTATTACTTTCTCAACTATTCGGCGCGGTAGGTTCTGTCTCTGCTGCAGACGCAGATGTAGAAGTACACTTGATCGGAATTAATGACCTGCATGGTCAGCTCGATACCACATCAATGGTTGGGGATAAAAAGGCAGGAACTGCTCCAATTCTAGCTACATATCTGAAAGAAGCTCAAGCCAAATATGAGCACTCCCTACTCTTCCATAATGGAGACTCTGTTGGTGCATCTGCGCCAGTTTCTTCTTTGGATCGGGATGAGCCTACGATGGAATGGATGAACATGATGGGCTTCGATGTAGGTTCTCTTGGCAACCATGAATTCGACCAAGGCATTGCTGCATTGAAAGCACAGATCTTTGGTGGCCTTGATCCAAAAGAAGGCAAAGTGACTCATGCTGGAGCAAAATTTGATTATGTAAATGCAAATGTCATCGAGACTGCCTCGGGCAAAACATTAATTAAGCCATATGTGATCAAAGAAGTGGGCGGCGTCAAAATCGGATTTATCGGATTGGTGACGAAATCTACACCGGCTAAAGTTTCCCCATCAGGTACAGCAGGCGTGCGTTTCCTAAGCGCTGAGGAAGAAGTGGAAGCGGTTAATAAATATTCTAAAGAATTGCAAGATCAAGGTGTTGAAACGATCATCGTTCTGGCGCATGACCCAGCAACAACCAAAGAAGGCGTAACGACTGGAGAAGCAGCTGATTTGGCAAAAGCTCTGCCAGCAGACTCTCCTGTTGATGTTATCGTTGCAGGTGACAATCACGCTTTGGCTAACGGTGAAGTGAATGGGAAATTGATCGTTCAAGCGTACTCTTATGGTACAGCATTTGAAGATATCAAGTTGATGATTGACCCGACGACTGGGGATGTAACTGAAAAATCTGCAACAGTGACAACTACTTTCCAAGAGGGTGTAAAAGAAGACCCTGAATCTTTGGCAATTATAAAGAAATCATTGGACAAGCATCCTGAGCTAACCAAGCCAGTAGGTACAACAGATGGTTCTGTTACTCGCACAGATGCTTACAATAACGAGGCGCCTCTGGGGAACCTCATTGCAGATGCAATGCGTCAAGCTGACTTCGGGGATAACGCAAGCGAAGCTGACTTTGCATTTATGAACCCAGGTGGTATTCGTGCAGATCTGCCAGAAGGCGATGTGACTTTTGCTGATCTTGCTAAAATCCAGCCGTTTGGCAACACCCTAGTAAAACTAGAGCTGACGGGTGAGCAAATTCAAACCTTGCTGGAACAACAATGGGGAACCAATGCGGATGGTACGCCAAACACCAAAACCCTACAAATCTCTGGTTTGAAATACACTGCAGATTTCAATAAGCCAGTTGCAGAACGTGTAACTAGTCTTAGCCTTGAAGATGGTACGGCTATTGATCCTGCCAAAACATATACAGCTGTAGTGAACAACTTTATGGCAGCAGGTGGAGATAACTATAAAGTACTGGTGGATGCTAAATCGTCCCTGGCCGGTCCTATCGATCTGGATGTATTCTATCAATACATTGTAGATGCATATAAAGGCGGCGCGATTGAAGCGAAAACAGAAGGGCGCATTACGAACATCGCTGCAGCTGCAGAGCAGCCAGAAACACCGGTAACAACAGAATTCATTTCCCGTGCTGAATTTGTAAGTGCGCTAGTAGACATGTTGAAACTAAACGAAGTTGCTACAGCACCTGCGTTCAAGGATGTGGCTGCTGACGCGGCATATGCAGATGCTATTGCTGAAGCTGCTCATGCTGGACTCATTCAAGGCTTTGGTGGTAACTTCAGCCCTGACCGTGATATCACTCGTGAAGAAGCAGCGACTATTCTTGCTAAATTGTTGAAAAATCCAGCTTCGGATAAAGATGCTGCAGCGATTATTGCTGGTTTCAAAGATGGTAAATCCGTATCTGCCTATGCAGTTAAATCCTTGGCACAATTGATTGAGCAAGGTATTCTTGGAGCGGCAGAGAACAATTCACTCGAGCCGAAACAAGGCCTCTCTAATAACGATGCCAAAGCACTCATTCAAAAAGCAGTGGCAGCAAAAGCTTCATAATATAGAACGTATTCAAACCATATTTTAAGACAGGAAGACACATCCTTTTTGGAAAATAGCTCTTTTCTAATGATAAACCTCGAATCTTTGAAAGGTTTTATCTGGGAGAGTACTATAACCCCAATGAGGATGTGTTTTTTATTATGCTTTTATATGAACGGTTAGTTAGTCCAAGAGGCAAGCTCACTTCAGAAATACACTCCTTCAAGCAATAAATCCCCTCAATTTATCCCAAACGAATCACTTTTCTATTCAAATGTCACCTCGATCAGCTCGTTTCTCATGTTCTAGTTGTCTTTGTTGAGATTTTGTAGAGACTCGTTTTTTAAACTAAACAAGAAAGAGTGGAAACTCGGACCAAAGTGCATCTTCACGAGCCATCGATCTATGAGGGTGAACAGGAGGAATCTTCGCAAGATCTCATTTGAAGCAAAGGTCTACTAGAATCATACATACAGAAGAGATTCATTAGGATAAATGTGATCAGGCTGGATCCTCCTGCTGTAGATGGATTTTGGCAATTTAGGGAATGGAGGAGAATGGGATTTTGAAACGAAAACGCAACATAGGTAAGGCTATACTCTCTTGCTTCCTGGCAATGATGCTTATTTTGCAGACGGTAGCATTCTCTGTCACTGCATATGCGGATAGCGTGCCAAATGATTCCGGGGCAGCGGCTATTAGCGAAGCCGATTCATCGAGTACGGACGAACAGCCGTCAGTAACGGAGGCGGTGTACGATGAGCCGGCCTCGGCCCCAATAGCCTTAGCGGCTGGGCCAGCGGATAAGACGAGTTTATTGATGGGTAAAAATACCCCTTTTCCGCTGACGGTTTCCCAAGGAACTCCTGCGAGTGAGATAAAGTCTACTACAGCTTCTGGATACGATCCAGAAGTTGACAAGATCAACGGCAGGCAGACTTTTACAATCACGTCGGAAAATCTCAGTGTGCCAATGCGGAGCGACAGTGACACGGATGCGAACGATCCAGACACTTACATCCAACAAGGCGACTTCATTGAGTTGAAGCAAGCGGATTACTTTCAGGGAGTAACTCTGACGAATGCTACATTACCTTTAAACGTTAATCTGTTTGGGGTGAACTACAAGCTGGGAACCGCCTATTTTACCGGAAGCAGCATTAAGATCATTTTTGACGGTGAAGAAAGCTTGTTTCTCCAGGGGACAAACGTTAACTTCCGCTTTGACACCACCGCAAAGGCCGATGTAGCGGGCATGGACTACGGCACAACCGCGCCTCTCAGCCTATTCGGGAGCGGATATATGCTGGAAAATCCGGATGTTGCAGGGAAGTACAGCATCAGCTTGCGCTCGATCAGTAACACGGACAGCTTCGTTAGCTATACCCAGCAACGAGGCAGGGTGGAGATATCGAATGCTGATTTTCAAGCAGGCAAGGTGAAATGGCAAGCGATCGTCACTGCTACTGACATGGATGACGTGAACATCAAGCTGCCGCTGGACAAAACGATATTTTCCAATGATTTGACTAATGTAGGTAATTATGTGGCAGATTCCTTCGAAGTAAAGGATGCGGCCAACAATGTTGTGGTAGGAGCAACGCCAACCTATAATGGGAACGGGCTGACCTACACCTTCCCTGACAATATCGGCGATACGGCAACCATCAACTTCGAAACCTGGATTCCGAAGGAAAAATACTACGCACAGTATCGCTATAATGATAGTAGCTGGGACTTCTCCAAAACACAGCAAGTAATCAATGGCACGGACACAAGTGCAGTAAAACTGCTGAAAGCGGACAATACGGAGCTGACAACAGGTAATACGTGGGCTGTTGCGCTCAAGCCCGTTTGGATTCAGAAGGATGGGGTGCAGAACTACAAGGATAACACCATCACATGGACCATTACGGTTAACCATAATGCCAAATACAACAGGAACCCTCTGCAGGACTTGGCAATAACGGATGTCATCCCTGCCGGACTCACCTTCAAGTCTGCAACATTTCAAAAGTCTGAAGCAAATGCATGGTCGGATATAAATACGATTACGACGAAGCCCGCTGACGATGTCTATTCCTTCGGAAATGTGGACGGTCCCGTGAGGCTGGTCATTGTCACCGACATTACCGGCACGCAAACCAGCTTTACTAATAAGGCTACTGCCAAGTGGAATCTGGATCAGACGGACGGTAACGGGCAAAACAACGACATCGGGGTAACAGATCAGGCAACGGTCACCAAAGCGACCATTAGCTTGAGCAAGACAGCCAACGGAGGCGATTTAGCTACAGGCATTTTAGGATGGAAGGTGACCTTTAAGCCGCTGGACGCGATGCCGGACGGAAGCATTTATGACCTGTTCGTGTACGGAGATGGAAGCGACATTGACTGGAGTAAGGTTACGGTCAGTCCGTCCATCGATACGGAACTCTTGACAGCTATACGAACCAAAAATGCGGCAAATCCAAGGTATTGGCAGCGGTATAAGCCAGTTTCCTTTAGCTCTGCCGATGGGTTAACCGAAAAAGTCTATACGGTTACTCAAAACGGCAAGGCGGTCGCCGACATCCTGGCTGTCACCGGTTTTACAACCGGAGAGAAAGGATATACGTATACCATTAATACATTTTTGACGAACTGGAAGCATTTTGCACATAATTACGCGAATAATTTTTATAACCAGGTATCTCTGTTCGATGGCGGAGATTATGTAACAGGTGCAGGTTCGAACGCTAACGCTGTCAACAGCGGTATGCTGACCAAGGGAATGCTCTTTGCGTCAAAGCCGGTGAACCCGACAAGCGGGGTGGAGGATAATGTTGCGCCAAATCAGGTTAACAGTTTTATCTACTCCGGAAATGAGAAGGATTATTGGACAAGAGCGGCCTATGACCGAGAGACCAATACAGTAACTTTCCGTCTGTCGGTCAACGCCAATGGAATCAATACCGAGGAAATGGCCAAGCACGGCGGCACGCATGTCGCACAAAATATTCAAGTGGTCGATATCCTCCCCGAGGGCTGGGAGTTTAAGTCTTATTCCGAGGGGAAAGCATTTGAGATTTACAAAGGGGCAAGAGCCGATTATGGGTTGAGGGTGGACGCCACTGCACCTGTTGCGCCTATTACCGATCCCGACAATCTGGTAAGCTTTTCTGCTGCTGGCAACGTAGGGACGTTTAGCTTTACAAAGCTGGAGCAGCCATATGTGATTTTGGTGAAGGCTGGCCCAACGGCGGCGACACTCAAGCAATATGCCGATGCCGGTCAGACGGAACAGACGGTATATAACAAGGCTGAGCTGCGCATCAAATGGGGAGACGAGGATACAGTAGTTGATGTCGAGCGGGATAACCAGACGCCCGTGCAGCGCAAAGTTATCGTTCCCCCATCAAAATCGATAAACAAAACGGTTAAAAAAGCAGCCCCTGGCGTGCTGGAGTGGACCGTGGAATATGCCACGCCATTTACGGTTAAGGATACCGCCTACTTGCAGGATACCTTAGGCAAGGGACTTAAACTGCGCAATGATGAATTTGACCAACTCTCTCTACGGGCTCCCGATATGGCGATCTACCCTGCCAAGTTAACGGCTAGCGGAGCTTTGGCCAAAGACGGTGAGGCTCTTGACCTGTACGCTTCTGATAGCGAGGTCAAGGTTACAGCGAACAAGGAGGCAGACGGGACAACGACACTGACCTTCAAGATGGCGAACCCGAACAAGCTGTATCTGTTCGTTTACCAGACTGAAATCGATGGCACTGTACTCGGTGTCGGCGACAAGGCAGGCAACAACGTGCAGATGATGGGTGATGATGCCGCCAAGGATGTCAGCAGCCATGCGGAATACACGGTAGAAAGTGCAGATATTAGCGGGGGTGCTGGATGGCAGCCTATTCTGAAGCTAAGAAAGGTCGATCCTGATGGAAAGCCGCTGCAGGGCGTAGAGTTTACGCTTTACAACAAGGATGGTACGGTAGCTGTTGATAAGAAGGGGGTTCCCCTCAAGGGAGTTACCGACAGCAAGGGCGAGTTGATTTTTAACGTCGAGGTAGGACTTTATGATCTGAAAGAAACCTGGATCGACGAGACAACCTATCTGCCTACCGAACGAGTGTATAACGTGCGTGTGTCTAGTACGCCATTTAACCCTATCTGGGTGGACGGCATTCTGGTAGAAAGCACTAATCCCCTGGTTGTTCCTACACCAGCACAAGGAAAGCTGACCATCACCAATAAGGTGGAAGGGAACGGCAGCGATCCTGCCAAGGATTTTGAATATACCGTAACTTTTGAGGGTGAAGGTAAGGACGGAGAGTATACCTATAAGAAGCCTGATAGTACGATTGGCACGATCAAGAACGGTGACAAGATTATCCTGAAGCATGGAGAATCTGTAACGCTCTCGGCATTGCCTGCAGGTCTGGTATATACCGTAACCGAGGCAGATTATACAACCGTTGACGGATACACGACTAACCCGGAAACGAGAGAATTGACCGGTACAATCGTGAACAAAGGTGATCACAAGGCAGACTTCGTCAATGAACGAACCGTTAACAAGCTGACAGTCAGCAATACCGTCATGGGAAATGGTGGCGACAAGACGAAGGACTTTGAGTACACAGTCATTTTTGAGGGTACGGGTAAGGATGGAAGCTACTCCTATATGAAGTCGGACGGCAGCACAGGTACGATCAAGTCCCTGGATATCTTCAAGCTTAAGCATGGAGAGACACTGGATATTTCCGATCTGCCTAAAGGTCTGAAGTACACCGTTACCCAGAAGGAATACACAGCCGATGACTACACGACCAATCCTGAGGAACGGGAACATATCGGAATCATGGAAGGCCAAGATGAACTAGCCCCGTTCACCAACATTCGTGTGCTGAAGGGTGGACTGCTCATCAGTAATACAGTCAAAGGCAAAGACGATGACAAAAAGAAATTGTTCAAGTACACCCTTAACTTCACAGGAGAGGGCGAGAATGAAGCTTACACCTATGAAAAATCAGACGGAAGCAGCGGCACAATCAAGAACGGGGAGACCTTTGAGCTTACAGACGGTCAAACACTTATTGTGCAAGGACTTCCAACGTATCTCGAGTATAAGGTGACCCAGGATGATTACATGGAAGATGGTTATGTAACGAGTCCTGAAACTTTCAACCACGCAGGCACGATTCCAGACAAAAAACTGGCCGAAGCGCATTTCATCAATACTCGCCCTTATCTGGAAGGCGTTCTGCGTAACAACAACACAGGAGAAGTTATTCCAAATGCACCTATTACGATAACGGACCTGAAGACCGGTAAGGAGATTCAAACGGAAACGAATGACAAGGGTGAATATGCGATTCCGGCCACAGCGGATACGGACTACACAATCACATATGCCAAGTGGTATCAGGTTGGCGGAAAAGATGTTCCTGTCGAGTTCACACAAAAAGCCAATGTAGACGGCAGCGTGACTGACGAGACCGTTCCAGCTGACATAACAGCTGTAGGGATCATTCTGTTTAAGCAGCTGGATGGAACAACAGAGCTATTCAGTGAGTCATTAACCAGTCAGATGTACATTTATTTGAAGGATATGAACGGCAAGTATGTTGAGGAGAACGGTCATCCCAAGGCGTTTCCTATGGCTTCAAACGGTACCTTCTCTGTGGAGGGGCTGAGCGAGCAGAAGTATACCATGGAAGTTCGCTATAAGGCTGAGACGGGGGAGGAACTGCTCTTCAAAGTGACACAGCTGAACGTGAAAGCGAACGGGGAGCTGAATATATCCGAGGCATTGGTCGATCCTTACGGTACGGTTTATGACGAAACGACAGGAGATGCGAGCACAGGCAAAAAAATTGAAGGAGCCAAAGTTACACTCTACTATGCCGATACGCAGCGTAATCGAGATAACGGCCGCATTCCGGGTACGAAAGTTACACTTCCTCCGGTTCCTAATTTTCCGCCTCATGACAACGCGAGCCCAGAGCAGTTGAGTGATGCCAACGGCTTCTACGCGTACATGGTGTTCCCTGAAGCAGATTATTACCTGATCGTAACTAAGGATGGATATGAAACGCACAGAAGCGGCACCATTTCTGTTGATTTTGACATTGTAAAATACGATGTTCCAATGAAACCGATCCGTTCCGGTGGTGGCACTGGTGGTAACGCTGGGAATGGCGGAACGGGCAACAGCGGTAACAGTGGTACAGACAATGGCAGTAACGAAAACAACAATAATGGTAGCGGTGAGACCGACAACGGTAGCAACGAGACCGACAACGGTAGCAACGAGACCGACAACGGTAGCAGCGAGACCGACAACGGTAGCAGCGAAACCGACAATGGTAGCAGCGAAACCGACAACGGTGGCAATGAGACCGACAATGGTAGCAGCGAGACCGACAACGGTGGCAATGAGACCGACAATGGTAGCAGCAAGACCGACAACGGTGGCAGCGAGACCGACAACGGTAGCAGCGAAACCGACAACAGCAGCAACGAAACTGGCAACGGCAGCAACGAAGCCGATAACAACAGCAACGAAAGCAGCAATGTTGGTGACGAGCTGGATGATGCTCCAAAAACCGGTGACGATAGCGTTTCGCCAATGTGGTATATGGTTCTGGCGCTGATGTCTTTGGTGACAATCGGACTCTGTCTATTCGGTAATAAGAAGAAATCGCACATGTAGTAGATTGGAAAGGCGGTAAGATAGCAATGAGCAAAACGAAAAAAATGCTTATCGCCGTTTCCTCCCTTTTGTTGGTGTTTTCTCTCGTCAGTATGACAAGAATTTTTTTGCGGGATTATACGGAGCAACAGAAAATTGAAGAGCTGACAGAGGTTTGGGAGGAAGGATCAAACCAAGAAGGAGGGGATACAGTCCCCTCCTTTTTGTCCAATAAGGCGAATAAGCAGGTCATGCTTCCCGAATTCCGGAATCTGTATGAGAGGAACTCAGACATTGTTGGCTGGCTGAAAATGGAGGGCACCCGGATTGAGTATCCGGTCATGCAGAATCCACAGGATGCGGAGTACTATCTCAATCATGATTTTGATAAAAGAGAAAATACAGGTGGGCTTCCTTTTTTGGATAAGGATAGTCAGGCTGACACTTCGAACATTTTGCTGATTCACGGACACCATATGAAAAGCGGCTGGATGTTCAAAGACTTGATGAAATATAAGAACGAGAGCTTCTATAAGGAGCATGCCACGTTCCAATTCAGCACACTTTACGAGAAAGAAGAGTATGAGATTGTTGCTGTTATTCTGTCAGAGGTCTACCTGAAATCGGATGACGTTTTTAAATACTACCAGATTGGGGAGATCAATACCCCTGCCGAGTTCAATTCCTATGTACAGAATATGAAGAAGCTTGCTCTCTATGATACAGGTGTAACAGCTGAGTATGGCGACAAGCTTATTGTGCTGTCCACCTGTGAGTACTCGACTGAAAATGGAAGGCTGGCCGTGGTCGCGCGAAAGCGTTGAGGTGATGCTGATACAAGAATCGATACAGGAAATGATACCAGAAATAAAACAGGAAATGATTCTGCTTCATATCGCGTTCTCTCTTTGGAGGACGCGATTTTTTGTCGCCAAAACGTTGAGTCTAATTAATTTCTTACCGTTGCTTTTTAACTCTTATTCAATAGAACGATAATCGGACAAACGTACTTTTTGTTTCTTGTCCACTGTTATACCTCACTAAAAGCAATCCTATTGCATTTAATAAAACTATCAATAACAAAGGAGGTTTTGAGAATGGGAAATAGAAGACCTGGAGCTGGCTATGATCTTGTTCAGATCGTTAACTCCACTCCGTATAATGCGGTTGGGAGAGTAGAGTATGCATCCATCTTTTGTGCTGACGACAATTATAGTGTTCAGCGTGATGAGACTTGGAGAGCGTCTAGTCGCGGGGCCTGCCTGGTGACTAGAATAACGGCAACGGTTAGAACACCGAGTGGAAATGTTGAAGCCGAACCGTATACTTCTTCGGGTACTTCATACAGCCAGTTCGCTATTATACAAGTCGGGGCTAATAGATTTCAAGTGACACGTGTAATAAGTGCTGCTAAACGCCGCAAGAAATAACAGAAACCGATCATGATCGGGAATAGCGCCATAATATAAAGAGGCGACCTGCCAAAGCTACAAGGTGGGTCACCTTTCTTTTTTGCTTCAATGCTCCTTATACCATAATATTCTGCGATACATTGAGGAATCTTGTACATGCCGGAAAGGGCGCAGGTCTGGTTTATAATTGCCTTCAATGATCCAAATCCGACGCTTCCTGTCGATGCCTATATCGAACCCCACCTGTCTAAGCTTGGGGTAGTGCTCTCCCAGTCGTTTGGCAGCCAGCAGGGCAATTCGTTCCGCCTTAACAAGTAAGCTTCGGCCTCCAATATGAGATAATTTTAATGCTTTTAGCACGGGGATGGTGCGGCTGGTCACATTCGTGACACAGTATCCTTGCTCTGCAACTTTTGCGTATGAGCCTGTCACGTTCCAGTGGGATGAAGGACTTTTTTGGCGTTGAACCATAATGCGGATATCGAAGGGTCGATCTTGAACCTGGGCAAGCTGCAAACGTCTTTGGACGACATATCCATGATCCTTGTTTTTGTTATGAAATAATTGAAGTAACTGATTCATGTCTTTCATGGTAGTCACATGGTCCTCATATTGAATACGTATGGATTTTGCACCATTTCGATGAATGAACAGGATATCTCTTCCGTAACGCCCGTCGCGAGGCTTCACAACAACGCTTTGATATTGATGCAGCATCTTCGATAAATTGTTCTTTCGAAGCAGCCGCGTCTTAGGCAGACGTTTGGCAAGAGAAGGGCCCTTACGGAGGATGCGATACTGAGTCCATTTGTCTCTTTTCATTCCAATCGGAATCACAGCCTTTTCCATTCGTTTACAGTCATTCTAAGGTAAAGTAACGGTTAGCATAAGCGGCCATTCGTCTATATTTAGGATAGTGCTCGTTCAACTCACGTGCTCAATGAGGTTCGGCGTGGGATGCCGACCGGTTCCATGATGTCCAATTTGCATGGTAGAATGGTGGGTATATGGTTTTTTTAACCATTTGATATAATAGAGTGAATTCAACATGGAAGGGACTGAACTATGCGCAGATATCAATATCTTGAACCTACCCTATTCTAAAAACAATGGAGGTGAAAGTATTGATTACAGAAATACAGACAGAGCGTCTGCAGCTGAGGAAAATGCAGGTATCAGATTCACCGGGTTTATTTAAAATCTGGTCTGATCCGGAGGTTACTCGATTTATGAATGTTCGTTGTTTCACCGCTGAAAATCAAGCAATAGAAATGATTCAGCTTCTGGATGATCTATCACAGGCCAATAAGGCCGTTCGTTTCTCCATCATACACAAAGAATCGGGCGAAATTATAGGATCATGTGGATATAATGCCTTCAATTTTGTAAATGGAACAGCGGAAATTGGTTATGACCTAGCCAAATCGTACTGGGGAAAAGGTTATGCTTCAGAGGCGGTTTCGAGTTTGGTCGAGTATGCTTTTTCATCATGGAAGCTGAAACGAATCGAAGCAAAGGTAGAATCTGAAAACCTGAATTCCATAAAGCTCTTGCAGAAGCTTGGTTTCACGTATGAAGGAATCCTTAGTCAAGATAAAGGCGCAGAAGAAGCAGCGAGCGATCTCTATTTATACTCAAAATCAACATCCAATTAAGCTTATCTATCAGGATTACGATAGCAGCATAAACTTTAGTATAGCCGTACGGGCTCGTAGACTGTACGGCTATACTATATTTTACGTAAAACAACAGAATTTTATATTAAGTCGTTAGTCAAATAAGATACAATGAGATGTAGAATAGGCATCCAGGCGGGTGCCTTTAGGTTTGCCCGCGCACAAGGTTATATCGTGTTGAAGATATTCGAAGATATTAAATTTGAATTGAAATGGTGGGTTCATGAAGGAATTATACAGTCAGGTAAACCGAAGAACATATTACATATCTATGTTAACGATCATAGTGCTTATGGTGTGGGGACTTATCCTATCGACGTCTGAGTTAAAGGGCATTACGATAGGCTATGGTATTCATTTTACGTGTGTAGCAATTATATCGGTGTGTTTGCTGATCTATCCGAAGTATGAGACCTATGTTTTCAGAACGATCATCATTATGATGGGGTTCGCTTATTTCTATACGCTGTTCTTTTTGTACCCGGATACCTGGACCACCTATATTCTGATATGCCTCATTCCTTCTCTTGCCATTTTGTTTTTTGATATGAAATTGTTTTACTTCTCCATGGTTTTAAATGGAATACTGATTCTGATGACTTTCGTTTACATCACTCTAATTGACCAGGGACAGGTGTATACATACTTACATTATGATCTTGTAGGCAATTTAATCAATATCATAGCAAGCCAAGTGCTGCTGTTTCTCATATTTCATTTATCCTTTAGTCGGATGAAAAAGCAGCAGCTCTATTATGAGCAGATACAACAAGCAGAGCGTTTGAAGATGATCGCTAATTTGACCGCTGCTGTGGCGCATGAAATTAGGAATCCGGTTACTGTTGTTCGAGGTTTTTTGCAGTTATATCAGCAAGATCCCGCTTTTGACGTTTCGGACAAGAGCAAGTTTAAATTAATGATCGATGAACTGAATACGGTTGAACACATCACTTCTCAATTCCTAACCCTCTCCAAGCCCAACGGAGATTTGAAACCGGAGAGAGTCGATGTGAAGGATGTCCTTCATAGTGTTACAAGTCTGCTAAGTTCATATGCCATGCTATCGGATAATCATATTGATATAGATGTTGAGGAAGACTGCACGATTCTCATTAATACGATTGAGTTTAAGCAGCTGCTTATGAATTTAATCAAAAATGCAGTGGAAGCCTCGGAGGCCGGCATGTCTGTCTCTATCACGGCAAGGAGAAGTCGTCATGATATTGAGATAAGAATTATCGATCAAGGAAGCGGAATGTCAGAAGATGAGGTGAAGTCACTAGGCACTCCTTTTTATTCGTTAAAAAGTAATGGGACAGGGTTAGGGTTAATGATTTGCTTTAACATTGTAGAAAAGTATGGTGGAGAGATTCATTATCATAGTGTGATAGGACATGGAACCACGGTTACTGTTCGCTTCTTAGCTGTGAGTGAGAAGTAAACAGTCATCGTAGAATGGTTCCTCTTCCTGTTGTTGAATGGGACTTAAGGGTTTGTTATAATGCACACATTACATCACGAAGAAGGGAGCACTGTATAATGAAAAAGGCCAAACATACCTGTCCATCCAACAGCAAGGCATTCGGCTTGGCTCTGCAGGCTCTTGTGTTCATGTCAGATAGTCCAAATCGCTATCCAAGCACCAATATTGCTGATCACTTGTGTTCGGAAGCGACGTTGATCCGCCGGATATTGGCGAAGCTGGCTCAGGAAAATATTCTTGAAGTCCGGGAAGGTCGCGATGGGGGATACCGGATGAAGGCAACACCGGAGTCAGTCACGCTGGCTGATATATATCAGGCACTCCAGACCGATATATCTCTATGCGAAGGTATGCTTGAATCTACAGGTGAGCACGCATTCGGCTTACAGATGCATGATATGTTCAGCGATATATCGGATGAAATTAACAATAGCGTTCTGAATATTTTACAAAAATACACCATTGCCGATATGGCCAATAAAATGAACCCTGTAACGGAATAATTGACAACGATCTATTCCGCATATATACTGTGCTTATATTAGCACAGTTAAGTGGTTTATTTTTTTTGCTCTTAACTGTGCTAAATAATACACAGTATAGATATGGGAGGCTAAACGGAATGGAGAGCACAAAACAAGAGCAAAGTTTCATGGGTGTTGTCAAAGAAAGACGTTCAGTACGGCATTACGATCCTGCCTTCAATATTTCCGAGCAGGAACTGAAAGATATTTTGACTGAAGCTACTCTTGCTCCGTCAGGTGCAAATATGCAGCCATGGAAATTCGTTGTCTTCAATGATCAGGCTTTGAAGAAACAGCTGCTTCCCATTGCGAATAACCAACAGCAAGTGGTGAATGCCTCGGCTGTCATCGCGGTGCTTGGTGACCTGGAGTACATTAGACAGGTGGACTCTGTTTATGACGCTTCCGTAGAAGCTGGTTACATGACCCAAGAAGTCAAGGAAACACTGGTTACCAATATGAAGGGAATGCTGGCATCCATGGATCCTCAATATATTAAGGATGGTGTAATATTCGATTGTGGTCTTGTATCGATGCAGCTCATGCTAGCCGCACGAGCGCGCGGTTACGATACCGTTGCCATGGCTGGGTATGACAAGGAGAAATTCATCGAGGCATTTGATATCCCCAATCATTATGTGCCCACTATACTCATAGCTATCGGTAAAGCATCACAACCGGGACATCCAACCACACGTCTTCCGATTGATGAGATGACATTTTGGAATGGCATAACAAGATAATGGGAAGAATGCTCCCGAGGATTTCCCTTGGATAGAGTTCTTCTAATGATTGTAGATAGGTAAAACATAAAAACGTTAAAGGCTGCCATGATGGCAGCCTTTTTCTATGGATAATACCTTATTCTACTTCAATCTCCTTCACCGTCTCACCCTCCACCAGGACAGGCTGGTAATAGGTGTTGGTTGGTAGATCCTTTTTGCCTTGCAACTTCTTAATGACCCAATCGGCAGCGTCGCGGCCCATTTGCTCTTGGGGATGGGTTAGCGTGGTGAGTTTAATGTTGGCGTTCTTGGCAATGTACGAATTGTCCTGTCCAATAATGGATAACTCATCCGGAATGGATATGCCCAGTCTTCGGCAGGCATGCACCACTTCCAGCCCCACCTCATCGTTGTAACATACGATGGCAGTTAGAGCTTCCCTGTTATCGTTCAGAAACGTTTCCAGATTAGCGGATAGATCCGGCTTCGAGGCCGTATCGAACGAAAGCACCTGCTCGGGATGGAACCGTAACTTGGCTTCGCCCAATGCTTTGATATACCCCTTCATCCGGTACTTTCCTTGCAAATCATCCATTTTCGCAATAAGCCCAATCTGGGTATGCCCATTGGCGATCAATTCCCGGGTGGCCAGATAGCTGGACTGTACGTCATCCAGACAGAAGAAGGGAACCTCCAGCTCTTCGTAAAAGGCATTAATCATCGTGAACGGTACATCCTGCTCCTTAAATGACAGGTAGTACGCAATGTTGGGATTGTACAGATTGCTCTTGGTCGGCTCCACAATCAGACCATCGATCCCATAGGAGAGCATCATCTCCAGCGCTTTTTTCTCTTGAGCGACATCATTATTGGTGCTGGCTAACAGCAGTGAATAATTATCTTCGTTCAATCGGCTTTCAATACCGCGAATGATCGAGGGGAAGATGTAGTCAGAGATGTATGTCGTGATGACACCAATCGTTTTCTTCATCGTTGTTCCACCGGATCTGGATCGGTATTGGTTGCTGACATAGGTGCCAGAGCCCTTCTCGCTTCTCAAAAAGCCTTCGTTCGACAGCTCCAGAATGGCCTTCCGTACCGTCTGGCGGCTCACATTGTAGCTCTCCTGCAGAGCAGACTCTGTTGGAATCTGTTCTCCCACGTTATATGTCCCCGAAAGGATATGGCTCTTTATATCATCAATAATGACTTGGTATTTTGGCTTCATGCAATCCACTTCTTTCATGATTACTCATCTATAGAAACGTAGGGTTCAAATAGTTGTACGTACATATTTTAGCATGATTCTAGTCTAATGAAAATAAAACAGCATGTTTCCCGAAATAAACCGTACAATTCAGGTTCAATTACATGAAACTGTACACTACAGCATACCCTTAAGCAAGCATAAAAAGACATGATAAACAGTAATAACATGTTCTTTGTAAGTATAAATATTATATATTATTGACAGATGTACGTACAAAAATTATACTAAGGCTGTCAGAAAAGGAAAGCGCCTTCTTAAATAAGGATTGCTGCTGTTCATTCACCAGAAGTGATCACAACAGCAGTACACATTTTATACGAATTCATAAATTCATCCTAAGCGGTTGCAGTTTTGGTCCTTTAATGTAACTACCAGCCTTGGGATATAAAACGGCGATCAGAGAGGGGACAACCATGGTTATGAGTCATGAGCAGATGAAAGAGGCCATTGAAAAGGGAGCTACATCCCTGGGCATCGAGTTCGGGTCAACGCGGATCAAGGCCGTATTGATTAATGAACGTTTCGACACCATCGCATCCGGAAGTTACGAATGGGAGAATCTCTTGAAAGACGGATATTGGACGTACAACCAAGAGGATATCATCACGGGCATGCAAACCGCGTATCGCGAGATGAAGCAGGATGTAGAACATAAGTACGGCATCACGCTGCAAACCATTGGTTCCATCGGATTTTCCGCCATGATGCACGGATATGTTGCACTGGATCGTACGGGTGAATTGCTGGTACCGTTCCGGACGTGGCGTAATGCAACAACTGGAGTGGCAGCGAAGGAGTTAACAGATCTTCTTCAGTTCAACATCCCGGAACGCTGGAGCATCGCACACTTGTATCAGGCCATATTGAACGAGGAGGAGCATCTGCCTCGTATTGATGCCCTGACCACACTGGCTGGATACATTCACTGGTTGTTAACCGGCAATAAAGCGATTGGAATTGGTGATGCTTCAGGCATTTTCCCAATCGATGAGTCCACACATAATTATCATCCAACCATGATCAAGCAGTTCGACGAACTGATCGCAGGCCGAGGCTATCCATGGACATTGGAAGAGCTTCTTCCCAAGGTATATCTCGCTGGCGAGGATGCAGGTACGTTAACGGATGCCGGGGCCAAGCTGCTTGATCCTGCAGGAGACTTGCAAGCAGGCATTCCGCTATGTCCACCGGAAGGTGATGCCGGAACAGGCATGGTCGCGACGAACAGCGTAAGAAAACGCACGGGCAATATCTCTGTCGGCACATCTGTCTTTGCCATGATCGTCCTGGAAAATGAGCTGTCCAAAGTGTATCCCGAGATCGATATGGTCACAACGCCGGACGGCAGCCCGGTGGGTATGGTTCATGCCAACAACTGCTCCAGCGACATCAATGCCTGGATCGGATTGTTCCGTGAATTCTCTGAGGCGATGGGATACGAAGCTGATAGCGGCAAGCTCTTCAGTGTCTTGTTTAACAAAGCACTTGAAGCAGACCCGGATGGCGGCGGCCTACTGAGCTACGGGTACTATTCCGGCGAGAACATTACAGGGATCGATAAGGGCCGTCCGTTGTTCGTTCGTTCACCTGAAAGCCGGTTTAACCTGGCCAACTTCATGCGTACCCATCTATTCACAGCCTTCGGTGCACTGAAGATCGGGATGGATATTTTGACGGAAAAAGAGCATGTAGCTATCGACAGCATCCTGGCTCATGGTGGATTGTTCAAAACGCCAGTCGTTGGACAGCGGATCGTTGCAGCAGCGATGAATGTGCCCGTATCCGTTATGTCCACGGCGGGGGAAGGCGGGGCATGGGGCATGGCGCTTCTCGCTTCGTACATGATCAATAAGGATGAGCAGGAGAGTCTGGATATATTCCTGGAGCAAAAGGTATTCAGCGATGTCGCTGGAGAGGAAGTAGCACCGGACCCATCGGATGTCAAAGGATTTGAATCATTTATCGAACGCTACCGGAAGGGCCTGGCCATTGAGCAGGCGGCTGTTGATCATCTGGTAGAGAACGGGAGGGACTAAGATGTTAGAGCAATTGAAACAAGAGGTTTACGAGGCGAATCTGGAGCTGCCGAAGCATGGTCTTGTGAAGTTCACTTGGGGCAATGTCAGCGCCATTGATCGGGATAGCGGATTGTTTGTAATCAAACCAAGCGGTGTCAGCTACGATGTCATGAAGCCAAGCGACATGGTTGTTGTCGATCTGGATGGCAACGTGGTCGAGGGTGAGATGAGACCCTCCTCGGATACAGCAACCCACGCCGTTTTATATAAGCATTACTCCGAAATAGGCGGGATTGTGCATACGCATTCCACATGGGCGACCATCTGGGCCCAAGCTGGATTGGATGTACCTGTTATGGGAACGACACATGCGGATACGTTCTATGGTGCGGTACCTTGTGCACGTTTCCTGAACCAGAATGAGGTTGATCGCGGGTACGAAGCGGAGACAGGGCGCGTCATTATTGAAACGTTTGAACAGCGTGGGATTGATGTTATGACCGTTCCGGCCGTGTTGCTCCATGGTCATGCACCGTTTACCTGGGGGAAAGATGCGAAGGCGGCTGTGGTGAACAGTGTTGTGCTGGAGGAAGTATGCAAAATGAACCTGTATGCACGGCAACTAAACAACTTCGCCAAAGAACTGCCGCAAGGCATTCTGGATAAGCACTATCTGCGGAAACACGGAAAAGACGCGTATTACGGACAGAAGTAATTTGGTTATGTAGTGATCGGAAGATGGTACTGCAATCGGAGTGGTAAGTGTAACCCATTTGTTCAACTATAAAAATGAAATGAGGATGATTACATGTCAACAACAGCAGCAAAAGAATTTTGGTTTGTCGTTGGTTCGCAGCATCTCTATGGTGAAGAAGCACTGGGCGAGGTCAAAGCCAATGCACAGAAGATCGCGGATGCCCTGAATGCAAGCGGCGTTCTGCCATACCCACTCGTATTGCAGGATCTGGCGGTAAGCGCGGATAAAATCACAAGCATCATGAAAGAAGTCAACTACCGCGACGAAGTAGCGGGTGTTATTACTTGGATGCATACCTTCTCTCCTGCGAAAATGTGGATTCGTGGTACAAAATTGCTGCAAAAACCACTGCTTCATCTGGCTACGCAATACAATGAAAGCATTCCTTGGGCCACCATCGATATGGACTTCATGAACCTGAACCAGGCAGCACACGGTGACCGTGAGTATGGTTTCATCAATGCCCGTCTGAGAAAACAAAACAAAATTGTCGTTGGATACTGGGAGCGCCCAGAAGTGCAGCAGCAGGTTGCCGATTGGATGGACGTGGCGGTTGCCTATAACGAAAGCTTCAATATTAAAGTGGCCCGTTTTGGCGACAACATGCGCAATGTGGGTGTAACTGAAGGGGATAAAGTGGAGGCACAAATCCAATTCGGTTGGACGGTCGACTACTTCGGCATCGGTGACCTCGTACAGGTTGTGAATGCGGTGACGGAGCAGGAAATCGATGACCTGATCAGCCAATACGCAGAGCTGTATGAATTCGATTATGGTACAAACAGCAAGGAAGCTTGGGAAGCCAGTGTACGTGTGCAAGCCAGTTATGAAATTGCAATCAAACGCTTCCTCGACGAGGGCGGATACACTGCATTCACCACCAACTTCGAAGATCTGCATGGCATGAAGCAGCTTCCAGGTTTGGCTGTACAGCGCCTGATGGCCCAAGGATATGGATTTGCTGGTGAAGGTGACTGGAAAACAGCTGCACTTGATCGTTTGCTGAAAATCATGAGCCATAACAAGAATACGGGCTTCATGGAAGATTACACCTATGAAATGGCTGCTGGACAGGAAGCTATCCTTCAATCTCACATGCTTGAAGTAGATCCTACACTAGCCAGCACCAAACCGAGAATCATTGTGTCTCCACTGGGTATTGGCGATCGCGAAGATCCAGCACGTCTGGTATTCGATGGCAAAGCAGGCGAAGGTGTTGTTGTATCCATGGCTGACTTCGGCACACATTACAAGCTGCTAATCAATGAAGTGTCTGCATTTGAGCCAACTGTACCAGCACCGAATCTGCCTGTGGCACGTGTATTGTGGAACGTGAAGCCAAACTTCCAGGATGGGGTCAAAGCCTGGATCGAAAATGGCGGCGGTCACCACACCGTGGTTTCCTTGAACCTGACAACAGACCAGATCGTAACGTATGCGAAGCTGGTTAACCTGGAGTATGTAGTTATTAAGTAAACATAAGATATTTTTATCGTAATTGGACTCATATCCATGATTGCCTGGCGGCCGAGGGATTCCCTCGGCCCTTTGTCATGCTGTAATGCGGTTGGCTGAGCAGTCACAGTCACAATCTGTAATGCAGTCTCATGAAGTGCGTACCCTTGCGCACCATAGAGTTTCTTTCATTTTGCTATAATAGCCCAAAGGAGGTTATCGATTCATTATGCATACACAACAAAGCTTGTTTGAGCAGCTCCACCAGCTTGGTATTGACGGACGAGGTACGCTGCTTGTTCACTCTTCCATGAAAAGTATGGGTGAGGTCGAAGGTGGGGCGGATACCGTACTGGATGCCTTTACAGAGTATATGAAGGACGGACTGCTGGTGCTGCCAACCCACACCTGGTCCACCATCAATGCGAGTAATCCAATGTTCCACGTGGAATCATCACCATGCTGCGTCGGGATTCTACCTGAGCTATTTCGAAAACGGCCAGGTGTAGTACGTTCTTGGCACCCGACTCACTCGGTTGCAGCAATCGGTCAGGATGCAGTGGCATTCACGAAGGACGATCACCTAGATGACACGCCTTGTGCAAGAGGCTCAGCTTGGGGCAAGCTGCTGGATCGTAAGGCGACCATTCTCCTTGTTGGCGTTGACCTAAAACGAAACACGTTCATTCATGGCGTAGAGGAATGGGTGGACATTCCGGGGCGTTTAACAGATGAGCATGAGCAGCTCTACACGGTATTGCCAGATGGAACAGAGATTTCAGTACCCTCCCGCAGGCATTGCGGGTTGTCGTGGTCGGAGCATTTCTGGAAAGTGGATGAGGTGTTACAGCACAAAGGCGCGATGCGCATAGGAAGGCTTGGGGGTGCTATTGTACGAGTATGTGATGCGGCCATGGTGGAGGCAGTTATCACAGAGATGCTGAGGGCGAATCCGGATCTATTCTCGGATAACCTGCCACTAGCGAAGGAGTAAGAGTAGATGTATCAGAGGACCGCTCGGCAACGGGCGGGAGATGGTTCTTTTCTCAATAGTTAAACGTTCAAAAACACTCACAAATCAGCAAAATAGATGCATAAATAAAACAGTGCTTGGCTGTATTTCCAGTGTATGGCCTACTCACCCATAGGGGTGTGTGATAAGATATGGTTAATTTAACCAAAATTTTAGTCAGGGAAAGCAATATTTAGTTTCAATACAGCTTCAATTAGATTTACGAAAACAGCCTAGCTCAATGATATCGAAGTAGCGCAACCAAGAAGGAGAAGATTTGTGAGCCCATTGGTATGGTATGATCTCTTTTTATTCGTCCTGTTGTTAGGTGTATACGTTTATGTTTTTGCTACCGCTAGAATCACGAACTTACATAAGGTTTACTTTCTATTTCATGGGTTGATGATGCTCTGGCCCTTCTGTCAGTTTGCGATCGTGTTGTCGGATAACCCGGGTTGGCAGTTATTTTATGTGACCCTGTCTTTCGTCGCCGTCTCACTGCTTGGAAGCGGCTGGCTGCTGTTGACCATCTTCATTACCGGTTATTCGGATCGTTTAGGGACAAAAAGAGTTATGCTGCTGTTCGTACCAGCCGTTATTGCAGCGATAGGTGTGGTTATCAACCCGGCTAATTGGTTTGTAACCCCGCTGGAGGGTGGTTATGTCGAACGGGCGTATGGCCCATGGTTCTGGGTTGTCATGATTGTTTTGGTGAGCTACTTTGTAGCTTCCCTCTTTATTTTGTTCGGGGCACTTCGCGCCTCCGATAAATCGCCAACGATTAAAAAACAGGTGAAAATTACGCTCTGGGGTATATTCGTCCTGGCTGTTTTTGCAGCCATTGATGCCCTCCTGAATGTGGTTCTGCGAGCATGGATACCGTTCATCATTCCCGGACTCACGTCGTTGGGAATTTTTATGTCGGATCTATTCTTTGTCTATGTCATTAAGAGGTACAATGTCTTCGATCTGGTTTCCGTCGCCCATGAGGATGTGATTAATACTCTTCCATATGGCATCCTGGTTTTGGATGAGAATGAGACCATTATTGAAGCGAACAAGGCATCTAGATCCTTCATGGATCTGCATGTTGGGGATTGTTTCGATATGGAGGCGTTTCTTAAATCTGTCCGCGTAGAGGGCAGCAGCCAGTCGTTTCTGAATCAGTATCGGCAAAGGGAAAATAAGCTCTCCCAAATTGAAGTTATCGTGGAGCAAGACATGGAGCGTCATTTCATCCTCCAGACATCTCCAATCGTTGATAGGTATCAGCTCTCCATTGGTTACCTCGTTACATTTCAGGATGTGTCACAAGAGCGCTACTATGTAAAAGAAATGAACCGGCAGAATGAGATGCTTCAGGAACGCAATCATGCCCTGGATCGCATTCGGCAGGAGTTATCCGAGGCTAATCGCAAACTGGAGGAGCTGGCGCTTACGGATAGTCTGACCCACTGCTACAATCGCCGTTATCTGACCCAGCAGCTGACGCATGAGGTGATTACGAACGTCCACTATAAGACGCCGTTTTCACTCCTTCTCCTGGATATTGACTACTTCAAGGCGATTAATGATCGCTATGGACATGTCATCGGGGACGAAGTGCTGTACCGCACAGCTCAGGCTGTGAAACAGTCCATCCGGGAGACCGATATCCTAACGCGTTACGGCGGGGAAGAGTTCATGATCTACCTTCCGCATACGGAACGCCAGTTAGCTCAAAAAATCGCAGAACGCGTGAGGCTGTTCGTGGAGTCCAACCTTATGGCAGTAGATCATACGGTTGGGCAGGTGTCCATTACGATCAGTATTGGGATTCTATCTATTGAGGATTTCGAATGTGATGATGTACCGGATAATCCGGAAGGGTATCTGACGCAACTATTTGCAGCAGTAGACAAGGCACTTTATCAGGCGAAGCAGAATGGGCGGAATCGGATTGAGTTTGCTGAGCTAGAGCGGAGCGTTTCTTGATGAGGTGAGAATCACTTCTATACTGTCTTACAAATGACACCAAGCCGATTGGTGTCATTTGTTTTTTTAACCTTTAGCCAGGGTATATGCATATAGGACCATAGGACTGATAGTATCAGGAGCTAATATTATGAAATAGGAAAAATCAGGATGTTAGCCGGATGTATGTATGTAAAACTTCTGCTAACATAGTTTAATCTTATTAAATGAGCGGAGATACATATGAGTACAATTAAAGTTACCCCTGAACAACTACATCACGTATCCAATCAGATAGATCAGGCCAGACAACAAATGGAGAGCATTCGGAGTGATCTGACCAGGCAGATTATGTTCATTCAGGCGATGTGGATGGGTGCAACGCAGGAACGTTTTTACTATGAGTTTGAGCGATCCAAGCCTATACTGGAGAAAGCATTAGAGAGTATGGTCAACACGTCCAAGGATCTGAGGGATATCGCTACCCGCTTTCAAGAAGCAGATGCAGGGCAAGTAAGTTTGGCAGGTGCAACTGGAGCTGTTGGTGCGATGGCGATGACGACAAGATTGACGGGGAACGGAAACCCGGAAGATAAGGGTTATCGGATGGCGTATAACTCAGCATTTGGAGTATGGCTTCCTGTGAATGAGAAAGGCGTTACGGATCAGGCGGCTCTCCAGGCCTATGAGAAGGATAAAGGGAATTTGGATGTAAAAGGTATGCAAGGCCCTATGAACATGGACCCGCCAGGGGAGGATATCTTCGCGCTCCAGATCAAGGCATTTGAGAATGGAATACATCCGTTTACAGGCGAGCCTGTCTCAGATAAATATGCTCAAACAATGGTTACGTCGCTTAAACTTAGTCAGATTTTTATGGCCGTTTCGATGGTTAAAGGGAGTATGCCGGGTAGCAAAGGTCCATTCCGGTTGCCATCATCCAACCCAGCTGTGGCGAAGATTAAGCAGCATATTGAGGCTGTTAGAACGAAAAATGGTAAAGAGGTAGGACCATCTTCTCCAGTTTCAGTTAAGCAAGAGTCTTATAAAGAGATTAATATACATGGTAAGTTAAATAGTGAAATTGACGAAGTAGATTTAAAAAACAAAATAATATATGAGGATAAATCAGCGAAGAAATTGTACATGGATAATCCCAATGTTCCGCAAACTGAAGAACAATGGGCACTTAAACAGATATTTAAAAAGGGTTCAAACAGAATAACAGCGCTTCAACAAACGGAAGTGAAGCTGTCAAGTTCTATATCTCAAGATGTTCCCCTATTTGAGGATATAACGAACATTAGGAACTATGTGTTCAGAATTGATGCAGATACTCCAAAGTTAAGGTTGGCAGTTCAAAATGAACTTAATAATTTAAAAACCAAATATCCGGATTACAATTTTTCAGCTGAATTTGGAGGGAAAGAATAATGTCCATAGGTCTATTTAGATATAACGGTGACATCAATGATCGGAACGCAGAGCTGACACTCAGTGAGAATATATCAACTCAAGATTTCTATGAAGAACATTGGGAGACAGCAATACATGAATTAGGAATAAAAATTATTCAAGATGGATCTGAGATTAATTATAGTCAATTAGAAGCTGCAATAGATGAGTTAGCACTTTTAAAGGAATGGACAATAAAAAACTTGGTTGGAAATGATTTGGAGTATATGAAGGGGAGAATTGAGAATCTACAAAAAGTGCTGCCTGATGCATTTATTAATGAAGACACGGTACTTTATATATTCTAAGTAAGATTTAAACCTTCTGTACGATGTAACTAATGAACGTAGAGGCTAGGTCACATTAAAAGAACACAATCAGCGTAATAGGAACCATAATAAAGCCCTTATATGTAACAAAAAACATGAAGAATCCGCTCTCATCTGAGAGTCGGGTTTCTTTTGCATTCCAACACCAATATATCTCTTGTCAAAACGTAATCATTACGATATGATAATACTCATTGTTTAAATAATAATAATTACGATTAAGACAACGATTAAGAGAGAGGGGCATTACCTTGAATAAAAAGACGCCGCTGCTGGTGCTGACCTCCCTGGTCCTGAGCGCCGGACTGCTGAGCGCCTGTGGATCTTCCGAAACGAGTCCCGCTGCGCAGCCTTCCACCGATAAAAACGTTCACTTCCTATATAACTTTTCCACAAACTCGCTTGACCCACATGTAGACTCCAGCTATGTTCCGCTACGTGCGGGCATCACGGAAACGCTGGTTCGTCTCGATGAAGAGAATCTGACCGTTGCACCATGGCTTGCTGAGAGCTGGGAAAGCAAAGACGGACAGCATTGGACGATTGATCTGCGCGATGATGTAACATTCCAGAACGGCAAGCCGATGACCGGTGAATCTGTTAAGGCATCACTTGAGCGCGCATTGACCGAAAGTACGGCCATTCAGAACGCACTTAAGATCGACACGATCGAAGCCGAGGGCGACAAACTGGAGATTACAACAACACAGCCGTTCCCGGAATTCGCTTCAGAACTGGTGAACCCCAACACGGCGATTATAGACGTGAGTGAGCCGGACATTGTGAACAAGCCTATTGGTACGGGCCCGTTCAAGCTGACTTCTTTTACCCCAGGCAGCAAGCTAGAACTGGATCGCTACGATGAATACTGGGACGGTGCTTCACCTCTCGACTCGGTAACATTCTCGTTTAACGAGGATGCCAATGCTCGTACACTCGCACTTCAATCCGGACAAGTCGACATCGTATACCGTCCGGAAGTAGAAAGTTTGGAATCCCTTAAAGCAATCGATGGCATGACTGTGGAGTCCACCTCCACGTTCCGCGTTCACCAGATGACGATGAACATGCAGCGTGAAAGCATCAAGGACCTAAACGTGCGCCGTGCACTGGATGCATTAATTGACCGGCAGGGGATCGTTGATACCATCCTGCTTGGCTACGGTGAGTCGGCAATCGGGCCGTTCCTTCCGTCTCTGCCGTTTGCACCTACCTATGACAAGGCAGCATCACAATCAGGTGAAGAAGCTGCGGTTAATTACCTGAAGGAAGCCGGCTACACGCTGCAAAACGGCGTTATGACCAAAGATGGCAAACCACTGCAACTGACGCTGCTTACATACTCGGCTCGCGCAGACCTGCCATTGATCGCCCAAGTCTTCCAGTCTGACGCCAAGCAGATTGGCATCGATGTGCAAATTCGCCAGATCGATACGCCGGAAGATTATATGGCATCCAACCGTGATTGGGATCTGGCGACCTATAGTAACCTGACAGCACCACGTGGAGACGCCGGGTACTACCTGAACGCAACATATCATCCGAAGGGCGCACTCAACTTCAGTGGATCAGAGGATCCGGAGCTGACGGCGATCATCGATGAGCTGAATCTCACAGTCGATCCGGAGAAGCGCGCAGAGCTTGCGGAAAAGGCCGCCAATTACGTGCACGACAACGTGCTGAATTCATTTGTCCTGCATCCGGGTACGATCGTTGCCTACAACGGCAAGAAGATCAAGAACTGGGTTACCACGCGCAGTGAGTATTACATGATTACCAATAAGCTGGATGTGATGTAATGTTTCGCATTTTGCTCCGCAAGTTTCTCGAAGTATTTATTTTTCTGCTGTTCATTATGTTCGTGAGTTTCCTGTTCATCCGTCTGGCTCCAGGGGACCCGGTGCTCACGATTCTAAACGTGGACGAACTATCTGTCAGTCAGGAACAGGTAGAGGTTGTGCGTGAACAAATGGGCTTCAATGACTCATTGCCAGTCCAGTTTGGAAACTGGCTGCTCAACTTCATCCGCCTGGACTTCGGCGTATCGTACTCGACGGGGCAGCCGGTTATGCAGACGCTCATGCGGGCGCTTCCGGCTACAGCGGAACTGACAATCGGAGCTCTGCTTGTCATGCTGGTTGTGGCGATCCCACTTGGATCCCTGTCGGCATTGCATCGTGGCAGCTGGATCGACCGGGGCAGCCGCATGCTGTCCATTGTCGGTGCAGCGGTACCAAGCTTCTGGCTGGGCCTGATTCTGATCGACCTGTTCGGCGTACGCTTCGGTAATCTGCCGACCATGGGGCGGGATGGATTTGTATCGCTTATTTTGCCGTCTCTGACGCTGGGGCTTGCCATATCCAGCGTTTATGTGCGTCTTTTGCGCTCCAGCCTGTTGGATTCACTGAGCCAGGAGTTCGTCCGGTCCGCCAGGGCGAGAGGGTTATCCGAAGGCCGCATTTTCTTTTTACATGCTTTTCGCCACAGTCTGCCACCCGTCATTACAGTGTTCGGTGTCAGTCTGGGAAGTCTCATTGGAGGAGTCGTCGTTATCGAGGTGCTGTTTGCCTATCCGGGCATTGGCAAGCTCGTCGTTGATGCCATCCGCCAGCGCGACTATCCATTGATTCAGGGTTACATTCTGATCATGGCGGTCGTTGTATTCTTCGTAAATACGGCAGTTGATCTGTCCTATCGATATTTGAATCCGGAAATGAAACTCAAGGAAAGGGAGGCCCACCGATGAAAACGATGCTTCTGCGCCCACTGGCCGCTAAAAAATCGAAAAAACACAGCATACAGGCGATCACCGCCTTGCTATTTGTGCTGCTGATCATCGGGGCCTCCATATATGCCTTTGTTTATCTTAAGCATGACCCTACACTAACCGATTTGCGCGGACGGCTGCAGGGTGCAAGTACTCTCCATCCATTTGGCACCGACCATCTGGGTCGAGACGTTCTAACAAGGCTGCTGCTTGGAGGCGGCCAGACGCTCGGTTATAGTCTGCTGGCGCTCGGAGCGGCACTGCTCATTGGCATTCCGTTTGGCCTGATTGCGGGATACAAGCGAGGTTGGGTGGATAAGCTCTTTATGCGAATTGCCGATGCTTTCCTTGCCTTCCCTGACACCATTGTGGCTATTGTATTAAGCGGGCTGCTTGGGGCGGGTATCGGTAATTTGGTGCTGGCGATCGTGATCGTCAAATGGGTCAGCTATGCACGCCTTGTCCGCAGTACCGTTCTGTCCGAGTCGCAAAAGGACTACATTCGTATCGCACGAACCAATGGACTGTCAGACGCACGCATTATGACCAAGCATCTGCTCCCGCATATTGCCGGGCATGTGCTCGTACTGGCAAGCCTCGATCTGGGGAAGATCATTCTGCTCATCTCTTCGTTGTCCTACATCGGACTTGGGGCTCAGCCACCAACGCCTGAATGGGGAGCTATGCTGAATGACTCCAGACCATACTTCCAGTCACGGCCAGAGCTTATGGTCTATCCGGGTCTAGCCATCGTAGTGGTAGTACTGCTTGCGAATATGCTCGGCGACTATCTGAGAGACCGCTTTGACGTGAAAAAGGAGGTGCAGCCGTGATTCTCTCCATTGAGGAACTGAGCATCTTCAGCTGTGATCGTACCATTGTCGACAGCGTCTCTCTCGCCGTTCGAGAAGGTGAATTCATGGCGCTGGTTGGGCAGAGCGGTAGTGGCAAAAGTCTGCTCTCACAGTCGATCGGTCAACTGCTTCCATCCAACCTGCACGCAGCGGGGCGAATCATGTTTGAAGGCAGCAACCTGCTCGAATGTAAACCGAAGGAGATGCGCGCCCTGCGGGGAAGCTGCATCTCATATATTTTTCAGGATTATCAGGGAGCGTTCACGCCGTTTCGCAGTATTGGCGGACACTTTGACGAATACCAGAAGATCCATGGAGAAAAGTCTTCTGCTGTCCGGCGTAAACGCGCCATCGAGGCGCTGGAGTCCGTTGGACTTGGCGCAGAGCTGCTGCGCCGCTATCCGTTCCAGTTGAGCGGTGGTCAGCTTCAGCGTGCATCCATCGCAACATCGCTTATGCTATCGCCAAGGCTGCTAATTGCCGACGAGGCGACTACGGCGCTCGACAGCGTCTCGGGTCACCGCGTGCTGGAGCTGCTGGCACGTAAGCAGGCAGAGACTGGCTGCGCCATTCTGTTCATTACACACGACTGGCGTCATGTGCGCCGCTACGCCAATCGGCTAGCAGTTATGAAGGAAGGACAGATTGTCGAATCGGGCGGGAAACACCGTATTCTGGACCATCCGCAGCATGAGTATACGCGTCAACTGATTGAAGCAGCTCCTGTCCTGAGCCGCTCGTTAAAATCGGGTCTGAAGGAGGCGGAAACGCAGTGAAGACTATCGAAATGGAGTACCATAAGGAATCATTGCCGGTTGAGCCATCTATCCAACAGGACAAGGAGAAATCTGAGTTGTCTGCCCAACCGGTGCTGGGCGTGGAACATCTCAGCCGTACCTATGCTGGCGCTGAGCGTCCAGCTGTTAACGGCGTGTCTTTCACCTTAAACCAAGGCGAGTGCCTCGGACTGGTTGGCGAGAGCGGCTGTGGCAAGAGTACACTCGCTCGCTGTCTGCTGCGGATCGAAGATGCTGATTCCGGCTCGATCATGCTTGGTGGTGAGGACATTGCGCGGCTTAGCGGCCGACGCTTGCGCCCACATCGCAGGAAGATCCAGATTGTGTTTCAGAATCCGGCTGCGGCGCTGAATCCAAAGCTGAAGATTGCCGATTCATTAATCGACCCGTATGAACAGTTGGGGAGAGACGTTAAGCTGTCACACTTTGCCTATACATCGAAGGACGCCTACGTGAAGCAGCTGCTGGAAGCTGTTGAGCTTCCAAGTGAACTCGCGGGGCGTTATCCGCATGAGTTAAGCGGCGGGCAGCGTCAGCGCGTAACCATCGCACGTGCCATTGGTATTGAACCGGACGTTATCGTTCTTGACGAACCAACAGCCAGCCTGGATGTGATATCACAGGGCGCTGTACTGCAATTGCTAACCGACCTACGGACATCACTGGGACTTTCATATTTGTTCATCTCGCATGATCTGGCTGCCGTACACCGTATGAGCCAGCGTATCATCGTGATGCGAGAAGGACAAATCGTCGATCGATTTGGTGCGGATGCGCTGTTCGCAGATGAACGTCATCCGTATACGAAGGGACTCATCTCAATCTTCTGAGTAAACCCCGAAATGGAGGGTATAAAGGCATACCCAAACCTAAAAGCCACTTTCAATGAGAATTGATTGTGGCTTTTTGATGTTACTTTTGTTTTTCTGTACGTTTGAAAGCCCATACTTTTGCTGGTTTGTTCATTAAACTTAAGATATCTAGGAATAAAATAATTTTTGTCCCCTCCTTTTTTCATGACTTCAGATCGTATGCATCCATATTTTTTGTTGACAATCGATTAAAACAAAGGTAGATTTGTGATATCGATAATCATTATCAGTATCGCAATGAGTAAAAATGCATAAATATACGAAGCTTCATTCTCTACTTTGCTATAGGTTGTTTTCGCACCGATACATATAGACTGGGGTTTCAGGTGAGCAGATGCATGCCACGATTTTGCAATATCAGCTTCATTCAATCGCTCAGATTGATTGAAAACGTTCTCGAAATGATTCGTGATCGAGGTTACAGCAAGACAGGATAGTTAATCGATTTATTCAAAAAATTTTATTGTAGAAAAGGAAGGGTCTAACACATGAAGGGGAAACAAAACATTTCATTAAAAGCACTAATCATCTCGGTGATTATGATCTTGGCACTGGTGGGCTGCTCAACGCAGCAATCCGATTCGACCACGGGTTCAGCGCCAGCCGCAAACAGTTCATCAAACACAGATGAAGCAGCTACGGAAACAGCGGTTACGCCAGATGAAAGTACACAATATCCAATCACCATCAAGCACGCTCTTGGTGAGACGGTTATCGAAAGCAAGCCTGAACGCGTGGTTACCGTACAATGGGCCAACCATGACATCGCTCTTGCTCTAAATGTTGTCCCTGTTGGATTCTCGGCAGCAAACTTTGGTGTGCAGGATGACAGCGGACTGCTTCCTTGGACCAAAGAGAAGCTGGACGAGCTTGGTGTAACAGATCCGAACGTGTTCCAGGATACAGACGGTCTTGATTTTGAAGCCATTTCGGATGCTAACCCTGATGTGATTCTTGCCGCGTACTCCGGTATTACACAAGAAGACTACGATACATTAAGCGAGATTGCTCCAGTTGTGGCTTATCCAACAGCTCCATGGGCAACGACGTGGCGTGAACAAGTAAACCTTAACGCTAAGGGCATGGGCATGGAAGCGGAAGGTGAGCAGCTGATCAAAGATACCGAAGACATGATTAAGGAGAAACTGAGTGCCTATCCTCAGATTGCAGGCAAAAAAGTAGTTTGGGTGAACTTCTCTGCCCAAGACATGTCCAAACTGCATATTTATACGCCAGTTGACTCTCGTGTTTCTTTCTTGGAAGAACTGGGATTGAGTAATCCCGAAAGTATCACCGAACTCATTAAGGATCCGAAAAGCTACTCATTGGAACTGAGTGCTGAGAATGCAGAGGCTCTTAACGATGCCGATCTGCTGATCGGATACGGCAATGATGAATTGTTAAAGGCTATTCAGGCCGATTCCTTGCTGGGTAAAATCCCTGCGATCGAGAGAGGCTCTGTTGCCTTCATCGATAGTGACACACCTCTGGTGGCTGCCGGAACACCGAATCCGCTTTCGATTGCGTATACCATTGATGAATACCTGAAATTAATCGGTGCGGCGATCGACAAGATCAATGAATAGTTCTTCGACTTCCCAAAACAATCCTTTAAAACTTCATATGCCTAAACATTTCAAGACGGTGCTGTTCCTTTGCATCGTCTTGCTCGGCGTTTGCGTGTTGGCATCACTCACACTAGGTTCCCGGCTTGTGAGATGGAATGAACTGATGGATGGTCTGTTTCACTCCAATATGGACTCCTATGGGGCAAATATCGTACGCAAACGAATATCCCGGACCGTGTTCAGTTTATTTTGCGGAGCTGCACTGGGCGTTTCCGGAGCATTGATGCAATCGGTCACGCGCAACCCGCTCGCTGACCCGAGTATTCTGGGTGTCAATACAGGGGCGTCCCTGTTTGTTGTTTTCGGCATTGCCTTTCTGGGCATAAACACGGCAGGCCAATATATCTGGCTGGCCTTGGTTGGTGCTGCACTTACCGCTGTATTTGTATTCGCTGTCGGTTCCATGGGGCGGGGCGGCGCTACACCCATCAAATTGGTGCTAGCAGGAGCAGCCATAACGGCAGCCCTTTCCTCTCTGGTGACTGCCATCATGATTCCACGCGCTTATGTAATGGATCAATTCAGATTCTGGCAAGTCGGCAGCGTCGGTTCAGGCAACTGGAGCGATATCGGTACGTTTGTGCCGTTTCTGGCCATTGGTATCATCATTGCCTTTATTACGGCTCCAGCACTGAATGCATTGGCACTGGGTGACGACGTGGCAACCGGGCTGGGTGTTCGAACGGGAGTGCTCAGGCTGATTGCAGCACTTGCGGCGGTTCTATTGTGTGGTGCAACAACGGCACTGGCCGGTCCCATTGGTTTTATCGGACTTTTGGCGACGCATGTGATTCGGCTTATACTCGGCTCTGATTTGCGTTTTGTTATTCCGATGTCGGCGATTTCGGGTGCGATTATCTTGACGATATCCGACGTGCTTGGCAGGCTCATCGGCAGTCCGGGAGAGCTCGAGGTCGGTGTGGTTACAGCCTTCATTGGAGCTCCAATTCTTATCATTCTAGCGATTAAATCGAAAGTGCGTTCATTATGAAAAATAATACGATGGAATTGATTATATCGGGCAGACGTCATAGACGACGTCGGTGGGTCGTTGTTACTGCATTACTTGCCATACTCGCGCTCGCTCTATGCTGTGCCATGCTTTTGCTGGGAAATACCATTTACCCGCTTGGTGATGTCATCCGGGTCCTTTCCGGTGAGCAGGTTAAGGGGGCGACATTTGCAATCCATACCATACGTTTACCAAGGATGCTTGCAGGGCTGTTTGCCGGATTTGCCTTCGGTATGGCGGGTTATATTTTTCAGACCATGCTGCGCAACCCCTTGGCGAATCCGAATGTCATCGGTATAACCTCCGGTTCAAGCGCAGCAGCTGTGTTTTGCATCACGGTCATTCATGCAAATGGAGCCGTTGTTTCCATAGCTTCGGTCATTGCGGGTCTTGCAACGGTGGTATTGATCTATGTATTATCCAAGGGAAGAACCTTCTCGATCGGAAGATTGATCCTTGTCGGAATAGGCATACAGGCCATGCTGGATGCGGTCATATCCTATCTTTTGCTGGTCAGTTCGCAGCAGGACATTCCAACTGCGCTTCGCTGGCTCAGCGGCAGCCTTAACGGCTCCAAGATGGACGAGCTTCCGCCTTTAATCATTGCGGTTCTGGTCCTGTCTCCTTTTATTATTGTGCTAGGCAAACATCTTGGTTTACTGGAGCTTGGAGAACAATCGGCTACATCACTTGGTGTTGCTACGGATAAGACAAGAGTTGTACTCATCTTGTGTTCTGTAGGCATGATTGCTCTCGCGACAGCCACTACCGGTCCGATTGCTTTTGTTTCTTTCCTTTCGGGACCTATCGCGAAGAGACTAGCCGGATCAGGCTTCTCAAATGCCATTCCGGCGGGACTTGTTGGCGTTAATCTGGTCTTGGCTGCAGATCTCATCGGGCAATTTGCGTTCGAGGTCAGATATCCTGTGGGCATCATTACCGGAATCCTCGGTGCACCTTATCTGATCTACCTGCTCATCCGAATGAACCGAAAGGGAGAATTATAATGAAACCGACGCATGTGTTCCAAGCGGAAGACTTAGTGGCTGGCTATGACAATAAAACCGTTATTCATGGCGTAGACCTTGCGATTCCCAGCAACCAAATCAGTGTCATCATTGGGGCTAACGGCTGCGGGAAGTCTACGCTTCTCAAAACATTGGCCCGGCTGATCAAGCCGATATCGGGAAAAATTACGCTGGATGGGAAGCCGATCAGCAAATTCCCACCCAAGCAGCTGGCCAGGGTGGTGGGACTGTTACCCCAATCCCCTATTGTCCCGGAAGGGATCTCTGTTGCCGACTTGGTGGGAAGAGGGCGGTTTCCGCACCAGTCCTTGCTGAGCGGATGGACCAAGAAGGATTACGAAGCTGTAGCTGAAGCCATGGAGATCATGGACATTACCGAATTTGCCAACCATAACATCGATGAGCTTTCAGGCGGTCAACGACAACGGGTCTGGATTGCGATGGCTCTGGCGCAGCAGACGGATATTCTCTTTCTAGATGAACCAACAACCTTCTTGGATATTACCTATCAGGTTGAGATTCTCGATCTGCTCACCGACCTTAACCGGAAGCATGGAACAACCATTGTCATGGTGCTGCACGACATCAACCTGTCAGCCCGTTATGCGGATCATATCATTGCGCTGGTGGAAGGGAAGCTTGTCGCAGAGGGTGCTCCTTCTGACGTCATTACAAGCACCATGGTGAAAGACATATTTGGCCTGGACTGTACTGTGGTAGAAGATCCGTTGTCAGGCTCCCCTTTGGTCGTACCCCGGGGAAGATATCATGTAGATGCTAGCAAATAAACATCCTAATCGGACGTTCTGCTCTAAGAGGCCACAGTAAAACAAGCTTATTCCAGGAATTCATCATCTGGAATAGGCTTTTTCCTTGCCGAGAGCCGGCTGATTCAATCCCATTTTCCTCATGAGGAGAAATACGTACCTAGAAATTTGACTAGAGTGGCGTTATGGCTTGCCATGTTTTCTATTATCTTGAAAAAATAAATCTTTCACCCCTATAAGCGGGTTAGCGGTAAGGTTGAAACTAAAGTATACTAACAGGTAAACCAAGTAACTTAAAATTGCATATTTCAATCTAACCGTAATATTGATACACTATGACCAAGGTTTAATTTCGTTCAGAAGAGGTTTGGGCCAGTTCGAGAACGGGCTCGCTGCAAATGCCAAATCGATAACGCTTACATCCTTTTGGCAAATATAGGATATAAGGACGGTAGACATGAGCCAGGGACAAACGAGTACAGATGTTATCTTGATTGGTGCCGGAATTATGAGTGCAACATTGGGAACCTTGCTGAAGGAATTGGCACCAGATTGGAATATTAAGGTTTATGAGAAGCTCGCCAGTGCAGGAGAGGAAAGCTCCAACGAATGGAACAATGCCGGAACCGGCCACTCTGCACTTTGCGAATTGAACTATACCGTTGAACGACCGGACGGAACCGTAGATATCAGCAAAGCCATTAAGGTGAATGAGCATTTTCAAGTCTCCAGACAATTTTGGTCCTATCTCGTTAATAGCAATCTGATTCGTAATCCGCGGGACTTCATTATGCCGCTTCCCCATTTGAGTTATGTGCATGGAGAGAGCAATGTCCTGTTTTTGAAAAGACGTTTTGAAGCCTTATCGAACCACCCTTTATTTGAAGGTATGGAATTCTCGGACGACCCGGCAAAATTGCGGAAATGGATTCCTCTGATGATGAAAGGCCGCAAGGGGAAAGAACCGATCGCAGCTACCAAAATCGACTCCGGTACGGATGTTAACTTTGGTGCTTTAACGCGCATGCTGCTCGATAACCTGAAGAATCAAAACGTGGATATCCACTACCAACATAGTGTGAAAAATATTAAACGCAAGCAAGACGGAGCTTGGGAATTAACGGTGAAGAATCTGAGCAACGGTGCAGTAGAGCGCCATACAGCCAAGTTTGTCTTTATCGGTGCGGGTGGCGGAAGCCTGCATTTGCTGCAAAAAACCGGTATTCCGGAAGGTAAACATATCGGCGGATTCCCGGTCAGCGGACTCTTCATGGTGTGCAAAAATCAGGAGGTTGTGGAGCAGCATCATGCCAAGGTGTATGGTAAAGCTTCGGTGGGTGCTCCGCCGATGTCTGTTCCGCATCTGGATACCCGCTATATTGATAATCAGAAGTCGCTGCTGTTTGGCCCATTTGCCGGATTCTCTCCCAAATTCCTGAAGACCGGTTCGAATACCGATCTCATCACGTCGGTCAAAACACATAACCTCTTGACCATGCTTGCTGCAGGGGTCAAAGAGATCTCACTGACCAAATATCTGATTCAACAGCTGATGTTGTCCAAAGAGCAGCGTATGCAGGAACTGCGTGATTTTGTTCCAAGTGCCAAAAGCGAAGATTGGGATATGGTTCTGGCAGGTCAGCGCGTGCAGGTCATTAAGGATACGGTACAGGGCGGCAAAGGCACACTTCAGTTTGGTACAGAAGTCGTTACTGCTGCCGATGGCTCAATAGCGGCATTACTCGGCGCTTCGCCAGGGGCTTCCACTGCGGTGCAAGTCATGCTGGAGATTCTGCAGCGATGCTTCCCGCAGCATATGGATTCATGGGAGCCGAAGATTAAGGAAATGATCCCTTCCTACGGAGAGTCCCTGGTGGAGAATCCGGATCTTCTTCGTAAAGTTCACACGACGACAGCTAAGGCACTTGGGCTGACAGTTGAGAAGAAGGTTGCTTCGGTGTAAAGAGGCATCAGAGATAGAACGTATTGCATATTTACTGTAATTAATACAATGGACAAGAATAAAGTGTAAAAAGCCTTTGCTAACATGAACGTCGGCGAAGGCTTTTTGACGTACTATTCTGGATTAGTGCGCGGCACTCCCTCCGGAGCTACAGATAGATCCGTTTCGCTCCGTCCTCAAAGAACTGAGTAACATTCGGGTACGCCGATATATCGATGCACTTCTGTCGCAATATTCGCTCCATGAAGATTGTGTCCATAAAGATTTTATTGATAATCGTTCTGCACCACACAGGGGTGTCTTCGAAATATTCCACCAATCCATGAATTTCGTCAAACCTGAAAAACAAAATATACGAAGCATAGTTCTGAAGCAGCGTCGTGAAACAGTGGTCTCGATAGGGAGTGGAACGAGCTTCCGTCAGGAAATTTTCAATGATATCAAACAACGCGCTTGTATTTTCGTCATGCATTTGCAGCATTTGATCCACGTTATTAATAAGCTGTAGTACCGCTTCTAACCCTTCCTCGGAAGGCATGCTGAGCTTGACTGTCTTACCCTCAATCGATCGCAACAACTCCAGTGTAAGATGTTTGCAGGCCTGGATGTCGTGTGGAGCAATGGTAATCTGCTCGCTGAACTCATTAATATTTGTACTATAGTGATCATGAAATGCCGTAAAATAATATTCCAATGAGATATCGGTTTTGGTATGCACCAAGTTCTGGCCTTCAAATGAACACGCGTAGAGCGTTTCTTCGTTAACTGGATGTGCATAGAGATAGAAAAAGAAGAAAAAGTCTCTTAGCTGGTGCTTCTGCTCCTCGTTTAAACGAGTGATCTCACTCAAGTGAGACAGCTGGAAGAAGTTGTAGCTCTTCATCCATTCATTCATGGCACTGTATGCATTATACGAATGGATCGACAGTGTGGTGTTTATGGTGAACAGAAGATGATACAGGACCTGTTCATCATATATATCCATCTGTTGAAAAACATCTGCGAGAACAGGCTGCCAGTTTGGCTCGGATACATAATGGGGATCCCTCGGTTGCAAGTCATACATCCAATTCGTAAAGGTCACCTCAGGGTGATTCGGTAGAAACAGATCAGCACTGTCATCTTCATACAGGCCATATTCGAACGAATTCGTCCGTACAGGCGGTAATCCGCGTTTGAATTTGATATTCAGATATTCGTTATATATCGATTGAAGTTCCATCTATCCCAACCTCGATTCATGCATAGTTCTATTCTAAGTCTTACATAGTGGTATTCGACGCCAATGGGGTTGTTCCTATTCGGCCTTCCATCAAGCGAGCTGTATGGATTACGGGTGATATTGGAAAACGATTGATGCAGTCGTAATACTTTCACCCTGTTGGGAGATCGTGGAATCTGAGATGATGGGTCTACCAAAGGTTCGGTTCACGAACTTCGGACCTCTGGCCTTCAGGCTATTGCGATCCTTCCTTCTAACTCAATTGGATGAATAGGGTCGCAGCTCTCCTGAAGGATTTCTATTCAAGAGAGGAGGCGTCCAGGCTATTATATTCCTTCCTTCTCAAGCTAACCTTCCACGTTATATAGGGATATAGCTTTCCTGGACTCTTTTATCATGAACCATAACACCATTTATTTAAGACGAGCAAACAAACTGATTATCGAACATCAAGGGGAGAAACAACTGCCCAAGTCTTACCTGGCTACTGCCCTTAAAAATATTGAAACGCTGGGATACACGTTCTCCGATGAACTGATGCGAGCCGTACGAAGACTATCCAAGGAACAGTTTGAAGCATTCGTTCTTCAGTTGGTAGCGGATCTGAGAGTGATGGTCGGGGCACATGTGAAGTACAATCCGATGTATCCGGGATTTCCCATGCAGGTCATGCAGGAAGATGAAGCGGAGCTGTATCTCAATGCCATCATTCACTACCTAACCCTTGTATATCCTGATCGTGAACCTGTTGATAGACAGCCTTTGTCTGACAAGACAGATCTGAAAGTGATCCACTTGGGAAGTGAGGAAGGGTTCAGAACACTCATCCGCCAGCTGATTGAAGCAAAGGGTTCCATTTCGGAGACGGACAAGAATGACATCGATACCGTACTGGAACATGCGGAACCGGATGAGGTAGATGCGATACTGCCTGCTGAAATTCCGTTCAAGGAGAATGTTGGCTTCGTGGTGGCTTCGCTGTTGAAACATGAAAAGGCGAGTATAGAACGAATCGGCCTGTACTTCAAAACAGCAACCGACGTCCTGCGTCTGGCTGCTGCCTGGTCGAACGGTGATGTCAGTCTGGCTGCGCCTGCACGCTTCCGCAAATTCAAACGTCGTGAGAGACGTCTATTGCTGGGTCTACTGGAGCAATGCGGACAGATCACCGAGGATATGCCCCGGTATAAGGATCGCTGGGTGCGTCTGGGGGAGATGCTGCATCCTTCCGAATATAAGCTTCGGTATCCTCGCTGCGAGGAAGCCTTTGATATTCTGCGCAATAACAAGTCGTTTGCCACCTTTAACGGAAGCGTGGAGCTTGCGTTCCAGTATCGCAACACCTGGAGCCTGATCGATCTGCTGTCGCAGCGTCCGGGCGAATTTGCCAGAAGACTGGACCATGTACTGCGAATCACCCAGGATGAGGCCTATGTATTGTTGGCATTTAGTGAGGTAACTGCACAGGTATCGACGCCGGTGCTGCTGCAGGTGAGACAACATTTTGCCCAGCGTAATGAACCACAGGATCTTCGTGTCTTTTTCCCAAAAGGCAACGTGGCAAAGGCATTTGGCATTCCGAATCAGCTGCCAGAGCTGGATGAGGCGACATGCCGGGAAGTTGTGCAATTGTGCGAGCAGGCTCTGGTCGAACGGTTCGCAGCTCTTCCCCCACTGGGTAAGACGTATATCGATGAACAGCTCCATGACTATCTTGTGCCTTTTTCCCAACGTTCCGCGAGCAAGGCCCTGCGTACCCTCGTGAGAGGCAGCCGGGTACCCATGGGCGAAGGAGATACGATTCGTTTCTTCAACTGGTGGAAGGAAGGCATGGTCAACGGGCAGGACACAGGACGCGTCGATATTGACCTGTCTGCGGTGATGTATGACGAGAACTGGAATTATGTTGAGCACATCTCCTATACGAATCTGCGTTCCACCAAGTACAAGGCTGTTCACAGCGGAGATATCGTATCGGCTCCGCAGGGGGCATGCGAGTTCATTGACCTGCATATTCCGTCGATCGTTAATTATGGCGGCCGATATGTTGTTGCTTCATTGCTGTCGTTCACGAGTCATCCATATTGCGATCTTCCGGAATGCTTCGCGGGGTGGATGATGCGCAAGAAGCCAGGATCGGGTGAGATTTTTGAACCGTCTACGGTGGCTAACAAAATTGATATTACAGCCGATACACAGATTACAATTCCTGTCATACTTGATCTCGTAGATCGCATCGTCATTTGGACCGATCTTGCCCTAACCAGCCATCCACACTACTACAACAATGTAGAGGGCAATGAAAAGGGAATGGTCTTGATGGGCAAAGCCATGACCGGGTTGCGCAAGCCAGATCTATACGACCTGTTCATGCTTCATGCAAAGGCCCGAGGTGAACTTGTGGATACGCGGGATCAGGCGGACACAGTCTATTCGGTGGAGCAAGGGGTTACGCCCTTCGATATCGAGCAGATTATGGCGGAGTACCTGGCTTGATAAGATAGAGAAACCTACAGATATACATTGAAGAAGAGCAGCTGATCGCTGCTCTTTTTGCTGTGTTATTTCATTTTAAATTCACAGAGATCAGGTGAAACTATTTGTTAGATAAGTGAGCACGTACGAATCTTCTTGGATTCTTCACTTTCAGCACCTTCACATTTTTCGTCAAAAGATCTCTCTCACTCACAATCCATGTGTGATCTGCGGAGTTCCTTCTACGGATCGCAAGGAAGTTGGACGGACTCCCCGCGTAGATCCTGTAGCCTTTTGCCAAGCTGTCCGAACAGAATGCTACGCATTCTCCTCGATTTTTATCACGAAATCCAACCTCAGTGGCCACCTGTCGTTTAACAAGAAGGGTTGCGCCCTGGATCAGGGGGACATACTGGTTCGCCTTCGTAGGATAACGGAGCAGAAGGAGCTTTTTGCTGTTTAGGTACATATAGTGGGCTCGTTTGCCTACAATATCTGCATTGGTTTTTACCAGGGTACGTACACTATCCCTTAGATAGCTCGGTGCATAATAATCGTCGTCATCGAATTTGGCAATGAGGGTATATCTGGCCAGTGCAGTCCCGTGATTAAGGCAAAAGCCAAGGGATAGATTTTGTGGTAAGGAGATTACCCTTACGTTCTCATATGAGCTAGCGGCCTTCATATAGTTGCTCACCTTCAGCTTGTCATTGTTTAATATGACGATAAGCTCCTTATTCCTGTAGTTCTGCCTGTTGTAGTTGCGAAAAAGGTTGTCCATGCATTCGTGCCGTTTGGTACAAACAATGATGGAGACGGCATGTTGATTACGACTCTGAACCGGGGCGGCCATCAGAATTTGCCCCTTGGTTTTTTCTGTACAAATCGTTTGTAATGCTTCCTGGTTCGAATTTTTTTACTCTGTGAGATGAGTTCGTTATCGCTGATGATCCATGTATGATCGGATGAGTTTTTCCTGCGGATCGCAACAAAGTTATGTCTTCCTCCCGAATAAACCTTGTACCCCATTTGCTTGCTTCTAATGCAAAACAGATCATCCTCTCCGACGTTTCGATCCGGAAACTGAACATGACGTACTACATGCCTTTTAAAGACAAGAGTGGCGCCGGGGATCAGGGTCACCGGGCGGTGTTCATCCTGGGGAAAACGAAGGAGCAAGTTCCTGGATCCGCGCAAATACAGATAGTGGGCCCGCTTCCCAATGACATCGGCATCCGTTCTCTTGAAGGTTTGCAGGCTTTCCGTCAAATAATAGGGAGCATAATAATCGTCATCATCAAACTTGGCAATATGGCCATACTTTGTTTTCTTGATTGCGTAATTGAGACAAGCACCGAGAGAGGTCCGTTCCGGCAGACGAAAAACGTGTACGTTCCGGTGCTTTTTGGCTAAGCTTTGATAAGGGGCAAGAGGGATGTTATCGTTGTTGACGATAATGATCATTTCTTTCTTGAGATGCTTCTGGCGATTGTAATTCCTAAACAGGTTTTGAATATAGTTATGGCGCTTGGTGCAGGCAATAATGGACACGCCTTGCTTGTTTAGTGATGTTCCCGAACTGGCTCCCATTCAATCGCGCTCCTTATCCGTAAAATTCAAAACTATCTTTCTATAAAATATGTACATGACAAGTAAGAGGAACGGCATAGCTGTAAAATGGAGAATTCGCCGTCTATGCTGGACATCTAGCTGGTCATTAGATTGCTACCTGCAGAATGGTGCAGGGAATGTCGGATGCCGGAAGAAACGCTTTGTTATGCTTGGATCAATGGGGGAGGGAATGATGATGAATACACTGGCACGGCTGAATGAGGGTTTGGCCTATATTGAGGAGAATTTGTCGGAGACAATTGATATGAAAGAAGTAGCACGCATTGCTTGCTGTTCGGAATACCACTTTACACGAATGTTTTCCTTTCTTAGCGGGATAACCCTGTCGGAATATATTCGTCGCCGGCGCTTGACGTTGGCCGCACTGGAGCTGAGCAGCAATGACAGCAAGGTCATCGATATTGCGCTCAAATATGGATATACCTCGCCGGATTCCTTCGCCAGGGCTTTTCAAAGCATGCATGGGGTCACACCCTCCGAAGCGCGGAATCATGGTCCATCCCTCAAGGCCTTCCCCCGGATGACATTCCAATTGACCATTCAAGGAGGAAATGAAATGAACTATCGTATTGAAGAGAAAGAAGCCTTTCGAATTGTGGGGATTAGTAAAAGGGTACCGATTGTATTCAATGGGGTGAATCCGGATATTGCTGCGATGTATCAACTGCTCACCCCGGAATTGATCGAGACGATTAAAGGGCTATCCAATGTTCAGCCGCTGGGGATCATCAGTGCTTCGGCTCACTTCAGCGAAGGACGGATGGAGGAGAAGGGGGAACTGGATCATTATATCGGTGCTGCCACCACCCAAGTGGCCCCCGAGGGTCTGGCATCCTTGGAAGTACCTGCATCGACTTGGGCAGTATTTACGTCCATTGGTCCTTTTCCGGAGACGCTTCAGAACGTGTGGGGACGAATCTATTCCGAGTGGTTTCCTTCGTCAGATTATGAACTTAGCGAAGGGCCGGAAATCCTGTGGAATGAGCACAAGGATGTCACTTTACCGGATTACAGAAGCGAGATATGGATCCCGATCCGTAAGCGATAATGCAATATTCGTTCATTCCATGATGAAGCAGGATCTTAGATGGGATAAACGGAACTGAATTTTCCAAGACATTGTAGGTGTCATCCAAGTCGTCTGAATAGACTTGAATGACACCTATTTCATTATAAAGTTCTAGGCATCTGCATTGCTGGAGAAAGTGATCTGATAAGTGGTATAATTTTTAGCAAGGTATGTAGAGCGAATGAACAGGGAGGCAAGCGGGATGAGAGACGAGCTACTGGAGCAGCTGGAAGAGTGGCATGAACAGGACGAATTCGAAGAGATTGTGGATGCGATTACAGCCATTGATGTGGAAGAGCGCGATTATGAGCTGATCGGTCATTTGGGTAGAGCGCTGAACAATCTGGAACGTTATGAAGAGGCAGTTGAACAATTCCTGACAGTTGCTGAAGAGGGCCAGGACGACCCCTTGTGGCATTATCGCATCGGACTGGCTTACTATTATCTGGAGCAGTATGAGAAGGCACGTGCTGCTTTTGAGAATGCAGACCGACTGGACCCGGGAGATGAAGATACACAGGAGTTTCTTGAATGGATTCGCAGTAAAACAGCTGAGAAGCCTGCTGAGGAGACAGCTCAGGAGAAGGTTTACTCCGTCCCGGCAATCTCAATGGAGCAATCAATTGTAAGTGATCCGGATTCCACGGATTTCTGGAACGACCATGCTGAAGCGTTGGAGAATTGGGTAATGCTATCACCCACGGATGAACAAGTTGAGGCTGTGGAAGAGCGGCTGGTTTTCAAATTGCCAAGAGCCTACGTTGACATGATGAAAATACATAATGGTGGGGTCCCTCGTTACCGGTATATCCCTGTTAGCGAGGCAGGATCCGCTGAGAAGAGGCTCATTGAAATCTCGGGAATGCTGGGCATTGGCCAAGAGAAGAAGCATTCACTGTGCGGTGAAGAAGGCAGCAGGTTTATCATTGAGCAAGGCGGCTATCCGGAAATCGGTGTGGTTCTATGTAAGTGTCCATCGGAGTCTGAGGTCATCATGCTGGATTACCGTGCTTCCGATAATGCGGGTGAGCCTGAGGTTGTCCATGTGGATAAGGAAAATAACTATAAGATCACATGGCTTGCGCCAGACTTTGATACCTTTGTTCGCAGTTTGGTCAATGAGGACAATCGCCGTCCGGACATCACCGATTCAATCTAAGTTCATTTCACCCAATACCCTATCTGCTCTTTCAGTGGAAGAACAGAATAGGGTATTTTTAGTTTTGACATCACCCAAAATAAGTTAATCCGGGCTTTGGCATTGCATATGGGATTGTCCGATGTTATTATTTAGACATCTAATAGTTTTATATCTAAATAATAATTTTTGAGGTACGTTGAGCTGCTGATTGCCGGATCTATTTACACAACAATTCATTAAATTAACGTGAGGAGCATATTCCATGGGAAAATTAGAAGGTAAAGTAGCTATTATTACAGGCGGAGCTTCAGGCATTGGCGAGTGTATGGTGGATCTTTTTGCACAGGAAGGTGCCATCGTGATTGCAGCAGATATTAATGAGGCGGCGCTGGAGACAGCTAGCCAGAAGCAGAATGTCTATGGAATGAAGTTAAACGTGGCGTCAGACGAGAACTGGGAGGCACTGGCGAAGGTCGTCAACGATCGCTTTGGCAAAATAGACATCTTGGTCAACAATGCTGGTATCTCATCCGAAAAACCATTTGAGGAGATCAACGCACAGGACTGGGAGAAGATGCTTTCCATTAACGGATTTGGCCCGTTTGCGGGCATGAAGCATGTGACTCCATACATGGCCGCTCAGAAGAAAGGCTCTATCGTTAATATTTCATCGTATACTGCAATGATTGGGCAGGGCTTCAATCACTACTCGGCGTCGAAGGGCGCGGTACGTGCGTTGTCCAAAGCAGCGGCTACGACGTTCGGACGTCAGGGCATTCGTGTCAATGCTCTTTTCCCAGGGATTATTGAAACCCCTATGACCGAATCCCTGAGCACGTCCCAAGAACTGCTTGGTCGGCTGATTCAGGCAACGCCTCTGCAGCGTCTGGGTCAAGCTATGGATATTGCCAAAGCGGCACTGTTCCTGGCTTCCGATGATTCCTCCTATATTACCGGCTCCGAGCTGGTTATTGATGGTGGATACTCCGCACAATAGTGTGTAGAATAATGACAGCCTCTTAATTTTCATTAGGGGCTGTCTTTTTTATGAGGAGGCAGTTATGGAAGAGAAAACAATTTTTGAAATCATACACAATATGGATACCTTCACCAACAAGTTGATTATACAGTGGAACAAATCATTTAATGAGGACCTGGGCGTATCTCATGTTCTTGTGCTTTCCCATTTGAAGCAAAACGGAAAAAGTCGACCATCGGATATTGCGAAAATACTGGGGCTTACCCCGCCGACTCTCAGCTATTTATCGGACAAGCTCGTAGGAAAGAAACTGGCTGTCAGGGTCGTTGATGAATCCGATCGCCGCAATAGTTACCTGGATATCACCGAGGATGGCTCCGAAGTTCTTGGCAGAGCATCCATGGAGGGACAAAAGCTGCGCAGAGCGTTATTTGAAAAGTTAACAGCACAGGACCGGGAGAAGTTGGCGGAGATTTTTGAGAAGCTGAATCGCTAACGCTGTGTTGAGTTTTATATGTAAGAATTGAGTGAATGTTGACAGAGGGCAACTTTTTTTCTTATGATAATTGGGACTGCACCATTTTGCTCTTAAGGAGACTGAGCCGTGATTGAAACCAACACGTCAAGACGCAATGAATCTCTTTTGCAAGTGCTGAACGTGCAGCACAAGGTCACCACTGACAATATTGCCAATGCTGACACACCCAATTACAAAAAGAAATCGGTGGAGTTTGAAGAAGCACTGAGACGTATCGTGGAAAATGGTACAACCCGGGAGCTGGATATGCACCGGACACATCCGAAGCATCTGCCTGCCAAAGATCTCAATTCTTCTGTCGTTCCATACCGGATTGTGGAGAACAACGAAACAACGATGAACAACAACGGCAATAATGTGGACATTGATGCCGAAATGGCGAACCTGTCGGAGAACCAGCTCATGTATAACTATATGGTTGACCGGGTAAGCGGGCATTACAACAAAATGAAAAACATTCTGCAGAGCTTGAAATGAAGAATGTCCAGCGGCCCCGAGGGCTGCCTTTTTTTATTGGCTCATAACGATGCACCATGGTCTATAATTAAATTGCAACTTGGATTGTATTGTAGACTAGAAGGGAAAATGGGTGTAGAGGGAGGCAGGAGATAAATGCAAGAACCGATAAAAGTATATAATACTGCAGTCGAAGCTTTACTTGAAGTGATCGGCGGCAAATGGAAGCCCGTTATTCTGTTCCATCTTACTTTTGGCAAAAAACGTAATGGCGAATTGATGAAGCTCATGCCTGCCATTGCTCAGAAAGTATTGACCCAGCAGCTCGGTGAACTGATGGAGGCGGGAATCATATCCCGTATTTCCCATCATCAAATTCCACCGAAGGTTGAATATGAGCTAACGGAATATGGGTGGACTCTTAAGGAGATTCTCCATTCGATGTGCAGATGGGGAGATACCCATGTTGAAAAAGTATACGGTAATCGAGCGAAAATTCTGTTTAAGCCTCCCACCTCGGATGGTTAGAATTAAACAAGCGGATTCCCGAGGTTTGGGAATGCGCTTGTTATGCATTTAATATTCCGTTACGGAATGATCCTGCGCTCACGCAAATTCGCGAATATATCCATAAACATCGATTCGGTTTCGACAAAATCATGAAAGCCAAAGCGGCGGGCTTTGGAACCATCTGCGAAGAAATCATAATCCCACGAGAATACAAAGTCGCCGAAGGCCCAGGAAGAGATGTCATCATAGGAGGTTTCCATCAAGCCATATTTCTCAATCATGGATTTCCACAGACTTTCTTTGTCTGCCATCACCGTTGCGAGTGAGAGCGGAAGTGGAGGTGCCGTTTCCAGTTCAAAAAAGGCAGCGATTTTGGGCCAAAGTTCATTCCAGCGAAACAAATCGCCATTGGTAATATTAAACGCCTGATTGGCGCAGCGGGAGTCGGTTGCCGCCCAAACGGTAGCGCGAGCCAGCAGGGCAGCATCGGTCATTTCGAGCAGGGAGTGGTAAGCGCCTGGCTTACCGGGGAAGCGAAGTGGCAGCCCAAGTTCCTTGGAGATGGACGCATATATCCCAATAACCATGGCGAGATTCATTGGATTGCCGAGAGCGAAACCACATACAACAGACGGACGCAGGGCCGACCAAGTCCAGCCGCTTCCGGGCTGCCTTTTCTCAAGAAACTGCTGCTGATCCACATTGAATTCAGGCGGCATATGGTGTGCATCCGTTTCCCGTGCAGGTGTTTTAAACGGACCCAGATGAGCACCGTATACCTTATAACCTTGCATTAGACTGATATGCTGGAGGTTGGGAGCGATGGGCTCGATGGCATTGACCACATTGACGAGCATTGCCAGGTTGGGTTGTACCAATTCGGACCATGTAGGGCGATCTTGATAAGCAGCATAAAAAATATGAGTGACCGTCGTCAATGGACTCAGTTTGGCCTGAGTATCCGCTTCATTCAATAAATCCACCGATATATAACGCACTCTCGGAGAGTTTTGCCCTCCGCGGCGTGATACCCCAATGACATTCCATTCCGGAAGTGTCGTCAGATAATCAATAAGATTACTTCCAATGACTCCGCCCGCACCAATAACGAGAGCAGTGTGGCGTGAAATAAGTTGATCGGGTTTCAATGGGCATGCTCCTTTCTTTTCCTGTACATTATTGTGAGCCAGCAAAAGGAAGGTGTGAAGTACGCACCTCAAAGTCATATACGCACTTGAAAGTAATAATCAGCTGTTAGGCAGGTTCACGGGCTTTTGAAATGTAGTAAAAAGACTCGGATGTTGCTATGCTGCATCGCTAATTTTCTAAAGATGAATACGTATGATACTATATACAACATTAGAAGCCCGAACGGTATTTGCAAGCACTAATCGGAGGCATGTAGGAGAAAGATATGCGTAATTGGCTTAAAAATGAGAATGTACAAATGATAGTGATCGCCCTGGCTACAGCCATTGGTGCGCAATTTAAGATAAATCCTTTTCAGGAAGACTATTTTCGAATCGGCTTGGGCGTGAGTATCCTATTATTCCTGCTTATGATCATGCCGCATCTGTCTTACGTGAAAACGGGGATTCTGACGGGCATCGTGAGCTTTCTCGTGCAATCCGTTGATTTACTGTACGATGTAAATTCGATGTCGGTCCTGGAAAGTTTGCATGACAACATTGGAGCTGGCATCTATTATATCGCCTTCTCTTATGGTCTTAGCAAGTTCAAGAACAGGTTTCACGTGATCCAACCACTTCTCCTGGGTGGCTTAATTACATGTGTTGATTTTTCCTCCAATCTCATTGAGCTTTTCATTCGCGGTGTATTGAATGGGACCAGCATCTTCGATATGAGAGAATGGCTGTATCTGCTCGTTGTGGGTGGGCTAAGAAGTTATTTTATCATCGGTTTGTATAACAGTATCGCGGTAAGACAGATGAGGCTCATGCATGCGGAGCAGGAGAAGCGAATGGAGCAGATGCTCAATGTAAACTCAGGCCTCTACGGAGAGGTCTTTTATCTTAAAAAGGCCATGAAGACAATCGAAGGCATAACGGCGGATAGCTACAACCTCTATCGGGATCTTAGGGAACAGGACATGAATCAATACAGTCAGAGGACACTGGGGATTGCTCAGCAGATCCATGAGGTGAAGAAAGACTCGCAGCGCATTCTGGCCGGACTGCTGAAACTATATGACAGCGAGAAGGCAGTCAACATGAGCCTGTCGGAGGTTCTGAATTTCGCGGTGAAGGGCAATCTTAAATACGCTGAGATGCTGGATAAAAGAATACAAATTCAAATGGAGCAGCAGTATGATTGCGAATCGCCTTTTTACATTCCACTCTTAACGGTGATGAACAATCTGATCGCTAATGCTGTGGAAGTGATCGAGCTCGAAGGGACTATTCGGATACAGGTGTATGAACAGGATGAGGATGTACATTTTGCAGTAATCGATTCGGGCAAAGGTATACCTGAAGCCAAGCGAAATATTATTTTCGAACCTGGCTATACGACAAAATTCAATCAGGCAGGCATTGCCGCAACAGGAATTGGTCTATCCCATGTTCGAGATATAGTCCAGTCTCTGGAAGGGCACATTACCGTCGAATCGGCCGAGCGAAACGGGAAGGGAGCAGCCTTTGTTGTGTCCATCCCCAAGAGGAATCTTATTAAAGGAGCGGAAGCGGAGAACACGTTCCACCCGGATGGAAAGTCATGACCAACACAAACACAAACACAAACACAAACACAAACACAAACACAAACACAAACACAAACATAGAGATAGCGACTTTAACCACAGAGGGAGAGTCGCTATATTTATGTGGTGAATTTTAATCCAAAATAACGTCTTTGGTGGGATGATCCAAAAATTCAAACATGGTCTTCACCTGCTCTGCTGTATTTCTTTCAAGCGAAAGCTCAGGCAGATCATGCCTGTCGAAGAACTGGACTGCACTGGTTTCCACACCGGTTTCAGCTGTACCCCCTGTAATCTCACATTGAATAAACATCTTGTAGATATGATAAGGTTCGGGTGGATGGCCATGGAATTTCTTATCTAGTACAGCTAATAAGCGTAAGGGAACAACATCGAATCCGGACTCTTCCTTGATTTCCTTCACGGCAACCTCCGATGGAGAGAGGCCGATGTCGCTCCATCCACCGGGAAGGCCCAGGCTCCATCGATTTTTTCCTGCACCAAAAGGATTTTGTTATCCTTGAAAACAACACCCCGAATATCGACTTTGGGCGTTGCATATCCAGTATCACTCGCGAAAGTGAGTGATATCTTCTCCTTGTTTACAGAAGTGTAGTTAGCCAAGATATCCACGCTAATCTTTCTCAATTCCTCGTAGCGTTCGATATCGTAGACATCTTTGCCATAAGTTAAACCGGTCTGAGCAATAGCCTGAATCTGTTTAGCCCAATCGAGCCACTTCATGTCCACGTTAGCATCCCTCTTTCTTAGGCAAATCTCAAAATATATTTCCTTGTAGGAAATAAATCCATTATAGCAGAGAAATTCCAGCGAGTGATTACAAATAAGAAGCAAACCCAGAATGTCGGAGGAGCGAAAATTTCCATTCTGATTGTGAAAAACACATTGCTTTTAGCGAAGGAAATGCGAGATAGTATAGGGAAATGAGATATGGAAGGAGCACGTGAAATGGATATTACGATCCATCAACAGGGTAACTCCAAGGTTGCTATTATTGAGAGTAACGACATCGTCATCAGCGAAGTGCAAGATGCTCTGGATCTGATGGCATCGGTAAATTATCTGAACGAGGCATACAAGCTGATCATCGACAAATCCAACATTACGGAAGAATTCTTCGATCTGAAGACGAAGCTGGCCGGTGAGATTCTGCAAAAGTACGTTAACTACCAGGTGAAGCTTGCCATCATTGGTGATTTTGACGGCTACAGCAGCAAAAGTCTGAAGGATTTCATTTATGAGTGCAATAATGGCAAGCATGTGTTCTTCGTAAAAACAAAAGAGGAAGCGCTTCATATCCTGCATGAATTGAGCTAATCAATTGGAGGAGGTCTACCCATGATAGCTGAGTTGAAATTGGTTTCGAATGACGTTGTGGCCCGTTTGGAGCGCTTGTGGCAGCATGATGTACGGAAGGTATGGTCCTTTTTAACGGAAAACGATAAGCTGCATGGATGGTTCCCCGAATTGCGAATTGAAGATCTGCGAGAGGGCGGACTGATCAAGTTTGACATGGGCGATGGGGCATTTGAAGAAATGAGAATCACACATCTGGAGCCTTACTCCGTTCTTGCATACACCTGGGGAGAAGATGAGGTGAGGTTCGAGCTGCATCCTGTACAGGAGGGCTGCCGTCTTGTTCTGACAGAGATCATTCATTCCATGACAAGCCATACACCAAGAGACCTTGCCGGATGGCATGTCTGTCTGGATGTGATAGGTGCGCTGCTGGACGACCGCACGCTGGAGTCACGCAAGGATGAGTGGAGATCATGGTACGAGAAGTACCAGGAGCATGTGGATCGTTTTCTAAAAGAATAGGATGATGAAACCCACTTACTCAAGTGGGTCAAAACAGGCGGGAGGAATACATGGTGAAAACGAATGACAAGTTACAGGTGCTTGCCCTGTCAGAGATACAGAACCTGAAGGTGCATGGCAGGACAACAGAGCAGCGGGCACCTCTGACGTTATTTTGGACAGGCAGCGCAATCGAACTTCAAGTCACAGGCTCTGAGCTGTGGGTGGAAGTGGAGTCGGACTACGATATCTATGAACCGTGGATCAGTATTCTGATCAATGGTGTTCCTGTAAGCAGGCAGATGGTCACTGCAGAACGGTATTGGATCTGTATCTTCCGGGGCATGAGCGAGGATACAGTAAAAAACGTAAAAGTCGTCAAGGACGTGCAAGCGATGAGTGCAGACCCGGGCTCCACATTGCAGCTTCATGCCTTGAAGTCGGATGGCACATTCCTGCCTGTGGAAGAGAAGCCGTACAAGATTGAATTTATTGGTGATAGTATAACATCTGGAGAAGGCGCGATAGGGGCCAGAGCGGAAGAAGACTGGATTCCAATGTGGTTCAGTGCGATACATAACTATACGTACATGACAGCAGAGGCAATGAACGCGGAATACAGGGTGATATCCCAGAGTGGTTGGGGTACACTCACAAGCTGGGACAACAACCCGAACAATAATATTCCCGATTATTATGAACAAGTCTGCGGCCTGCTCACGGGTGAGAAAAACCAGGCGCTCGGGGCCGGGGAACTGCATGATTTTGAGTCCTGGCAGCCGGACGTGGTAGTGATCAATCTGGGAAGTAACGATGGAGGTGCTTTTCAGACAGCGGAATGGAGAGATCCGGTGTCCGGAAAGGTACATAAGCAGCGTTTAAACGAAGACGGAAGTTATCATGAAGAGGATTTGGCTGCTTTTGAGGTTGCGGTAGACCGATTCCTGGCCAAACTTCGACAGTACAATCCGAAGGCTCAGCTTGTTTGGGCCTATGGCATGCTTGGTTTTCCCATGATGCCTGCCATCTATCGTGCAGTGGATGGTTATATGAAGCGGACAGGCGACCGAAAGGTATCTGTTCTGCAGCTCCCGGATACAACGAAAGAGACCATGGGAGCGAGGGCGCATCCTGGCGAGTTGTCCCACCGGCGGGCAGCAGAGACGTTAAAAGGATACCTGCAAGGAATGTTGGCTTAACGCAGAATGTTGTATTAGCCCTGGCCTGGATAGAAACAAGGACCACACTTAACCCCTCGTGGGCAGCGTGGTCCTTTTCATATCCTGAGTTGGGTTATACCTGAACCTGATACCGGATGGAGATGATCTGACCGAGTGTCTGCGTTCCGATCATCTTCAGGTTGCTCGGTACCGTTCCCTCGGGAAATAGGGGAATGCCTTCCCCAAGAATTTTCGGAATGACGGCAACCTCAATTTCATCAAGCAGCTGTTTCTCCAACACAGCCTGAACCAGTTGACCACCCCCGACAATCCACAGATCGTCATCGGTAGCCTGTTTTAAATGAGGAATAAGGGTTTCTACAGGCTCGGTTGTAAATTGCACATGTGGTGCTGTTGGCTGCTCCGAACGGGAGAGTACATAGGTGGGCCGGTCTGCATAAGGAAAATCTTCGGATAGCTTAAGTACATCTTCGTACGTGGTTCGGCCCATGACTACCGTTCCAATCGTTTGATAAAATGCAGCATACCCGTTATCTCCACCGTCACCTTCCACGTCAAACAGCCAATCTACCGAACCGTCTTTTCTTGCAATATAACCATCCAGACTCATCGCAATGTACAGCACTACTTTATTGGACATGATTTTATCGCTCCCTTCTGTTACGTATGATACACTTAAACTATGACAAAAGTTGACGTAGTTAGGTGGTGAACCCATGAATGGCCGAAAACTCGCCATTATGAGATTGATGGATTCCAGAAAGAAGTTCACAGCCCGTGAGTTGGCAGAACGATTCGGTGTATCCGTCCGTACCATTCAGCGCGATTTAGATGCGCTGCAGACACTCGGTTTTCCTTTGTACACGGAGGTCGGCGTGAATGGGGGTTACAAGGTTCTGCCTAATCGGATCCTGCCGCCACTGCAACTGACACAGCATGAGGCACTGGGCCTGTTTCTGATGATTGAATATTTGCAGCGGGTTCCTGATTTTCCGTATGGATCGATGCGAGAGCATTTGGCAGAGCAGTATTTCTCCAGCTTGCCGCAGGATGTACAGGATCTGATTGTACGAATGAGAGAACATGTGACGTTTGTACAGCATCCGGGCGAGCATTTAGATATGCTGACGACAGAGATTTTGAATGCTGCCGTAGATAAAAGAGAGATTGAATTCACGTATCGTTCCCGGAATGGCAATAAAACAACAAGGGCTTACCCGATCGGCATCTATTATGACGGTGGATTTTGGTACATGCCCGCACGCCATAAGGAGCGGGTGCTGTTATATCGTGTGGACCGCATGCAGCAGCTGAGATTGCTTGATTCCACAGATGAGTCCATTCCCAGTTTGCAAGCATGGTTTAAGTCCAAAGACGAAAGGGAGGCAGTAGAAGTGGTGCTGCACTTCACCGAATTTGGGTCCAGGCTCGCACGTTCCGATGTGCTGTTCAATTCGATTCAAGGCAATGAATGGAGAGGGATGGTCCCTCTGGAGGAGTTCCCGTTCACCGCCCGCAAACTGCTTGCCTATGGCCCGGAAGTCAAGGTGGTCTCGCCAGCAACCTTGCAGCATGCCGTCCGGGAGATGCTGGAGAAGAGTTTGAGCCAGTATTCATGATGCTTGTTTAATAAGAGGATATTGCTGTGCTTTGATCGAATGGTTCATGTGAAGGGATCAAACAGCACCTATATATGGGTGCCGAATGGGGGGCTACCATGATTCAATTCATAAGAGGTTTCAAGATCCGCTCTATGCAGAGTCCATGCGATGAACAACGGCGGTTGTTTGCATAGAGCCATGTCTTTCCTTTCCGCCACTATAGAAGTTGTAAACGTACGTCGTATGACTCTGCTGCCTTAAAGACTAATTTTAAGGAGCGGAGCAGCATGAAATATATCAATGCAGATGCCATCTTGCCGGAAGAATTATTAAAAGAGATACAGAGACTCATTCCAGGCGGATTGGTCTACATTCCCAAACCTAAGGAAGCCCACAAAAAGTGGGGCGAAAATTCGGGCAGCAGAGCGGTTGTCAGAGAGCGTAACAAGCAGATCCGCCGCCTATTCGCCGCAGGCTTAACCGTGCATGAGCTGACCGAACGTTTCTTTTTATCTATCGACAGTATCAAGAAAATTGTGTATTCCAAAGAATAAGGATGAAGAGCCACATTAGAGAAATCTAGTGTGGTTTTTTTATGCAAACAATCGTTATAAATGTTCGTTAAACTGAAGTTTGGATACTTGAAATCTAATTAGAATCCGATAATGCGTCTAAATACTGGACAAATTAACCAAATAAAGGTGATAATTGAAAGTAATGAAGATGCGAAAGGATTTGGTAAGATGCGCAAGTTAGTCTGTGTAATGAGTGCTTTATTACTTTCAGGGATGATTATGGGATGTACTGAATCGAAGACGAGTGATTCTGTTCAGGAGATACCACCCCCAACCAGCGATCCGAGTATGGTAACGAACGATAAGGCAACGGCTCAGGATGAACAGAAGGCTCTCGATATGTCACTGGAGTATAAAAAAAAGGAATTGACCGTGGATTATGCCGATTATGAAGATACTCTAACCGTAGAGGGGCTGCTCGCCAAAGGGGAGACCATGAAACCATTTTTGACGGAGAAGAACTATGAGGCCTACATGGCTAATCGGTATGCAACGTTACCTCTAATGGTGGCAGACAAGGAGAAGGCTCTACTGCATCCCGAAAATATACTCGTGGAAATCAAAGAGAGCAAGAACGATTGGATCCTTGTAGAATATAGACTGAATCTGGTCTTTACTGATCGCGAAGGCAAACAGTTAAAGAACATTCCATTATCAGGTGATATCACTTTTTTACAGGACCAAGGCGAATGGCGTATTCAGGACGACACCTATAATATCAAAGAATTGCAAGATATCGCTTATGAAGTAAAAGAGTAGCGTGATACGATCCGATCAAAATAACAAAAGGCTGCAGTCTTAGATCAGATTCTAAGATGCAGCCTTTATAACAGTGGGATCTTACGGATCAGATCAGGCTTCACCACGTCAAACTAGAAGTTGGTTCGCCCAAATGTGGCATCACTTTTCACGGTAGAGCTGCTGGATGCATTAATGGTATCAAGCTGAAGTACGTAGTCATAGTGCCGGATGTAATACCCGGGTTGGCTGTACGACTGAAGTGATATTTTGGAGCTGTCTGCCCAGCCGGGGCTGCTCAGAAAGGTTGCATCTCCCTTATAAGCGGCTGTGTCTGCATAGGCTTCAAGGATGATTTTGTTGCTGCTGTTTCGCTTCAGGAAGTATCCCGGGAAGTTGACGGACTCCAGCGAAATGCCCGTAGAGCTGGCCAGACCTGGGACAACCCGGAACTGGGAGTCCTGTATAGGCGAGATATTCGCATCAACACGAGCTGTGAAATTGGAATGCCGGATATAACGGTCCGGATAGTTATGTGAGCTGAACTGGCTGTAGCCTGTCGCTTCTGGTGCAGCAGGACCCAGCATTTTGACCTCATGCAGCGTTGGAGTATACCAATTACCGGGGTTGTTCCACAGCACGGCATTCACCATGTTGATACGTACATAGCGGGCCGTAAAATGCACTGCATCTGTGGTAAACCCGTAGGTCAGGTTATTGGTTCGATCCAGTGTGGAATAGTTGACGCCATCGTTGCTGATCTCAATCTTGTATTTGTAATACCCCTCCGATCCCTTATACATAAACCAGGAGATATCGATCTCGGTAATGGTCTTCGGCGCTCCGAAGTCAACCTGCCACCATGCAGGCCATGTATTGGAAGAGGCCGCCCACGAAGTCTGGTAGTTGCCGTCATTCACATGGGCAGCGGACGAACCGGAGGCTGTCGATATGGCCCTAGCTGTTTTGCCTTGAGCGTGGTTGACGAGAGAGGACGGCGCTACCGTACCTGTAGCAGCATCGATACTCCAATCCTTATACCACTCCAGTGATGCCGTTCCGTTGGTATCGTTCAGGGTCAGAGGGAGCCAGATATGTTTATGCTCGCCCAGATTCATTGGATTCCAGCGGTCTCCCATATAAATATAGGACGTAGTGCTGCTGCCTGTAATCGTGGCAATATCATGAATCTGCGATCCGAAGGCAGAAGGATTGCCATAAGGGGTAAGTGCAGACCATGGACCTGTCATGGATGTGGCTGTAGCGTAAGCGCCCTGATTCGGATACCAGCCAGCGGCCTGGGAAGTGAAGAGGTAATAGCGGGTTCCCTTTTTCACAACGGCAGGAGCCTCTCGGTAGCTGTTCTCAAATAACCAGCCAACAAAGGATTCTACGCCTGTATAGCTTGCGTTCATTTTGAAAATGGCCATCGTATCGTTCGCGCCGCCATTCTTGCGTGAGGCACTGATGAGATAGCCCGTACCATCGGTATCCACGAACACCGTCATATCGCGTGACTCATAGTCCAGCGGCCGGAAACTGCCCTCATACGTGAATTTGCCACTCGGTGTATTGCTGGTCGCTACGGCGACACGTCCCAGATTATAATCCGTTCCGTTCTCATAATGTGCCCAGAGCACATACTGCTGCGTAGCGGGATTGTAGATCACTTTGGGGCGCTCAATCTTGCTGGAGGCAAGCTCCGTTGCGGAATCCTTGGTGAGGATGGCATTACTGAATGTCCAGTTTCTCAGATCGGTTGAAGTATAGACGTTAACACTGTCAAACTTGCCACCTACCGCATGCTCGCCATACCAGTAATACGTGCTTCCCACTTTCAGAATATTACCGCTGTTCGCTTGAATGGGGTTACCTGCGGTATCCAGCCAATCGGAGCCGTTGTTAATGGTCACACTTGCCGCGTCCGTTCGTTCCGGATGGAGGCCAAACATCGTCAGTGTCAGGGTCAGAACCAGAATCCATGCATACTTCCTGCTTCTCATTACATGCACCTCCCCAAGGATATGAGCAAAAGTAGAGCGCTTTCATGTATATTCTAGCTGAACTTCCATTCGTTTCAAGTGAACAATTCATCCATTGCTGAACAAAGAAGTGCTTTTCGATATAAAGCGGCGAGAGCGGGGAGCTTTTTATCAGACGTGTTCATCTACTTGCTGAAAACCTGCATAAATCAAAGAAGGAGTGCCTCAAGGCACTCCCTTTTTTAAGGTATATTAAATTCGTATCTTCCGCTTACACATGCTTCCCTTTGCGGACCTTCAGCTGTTTACCCTTGACGGTTGTGTTTTGCATCATTTCCAGTACAAGCGGGCCTTTGCCGTTTAGAATCTCCACATCGGTCACATTATCGAGAATGGTGATAATCCCGATATCATCTGCGGTGACGCCTTCCAGTTTGGCAATAGTACCTACGAAGTCTACGGCACGCAGCTTTTTCTTCTTGCCGCCGTTGAAGTTCAGTTTCATGATCTGCTGGTTCAGCTGTTCACGCTTGTCTTTTTTGCGTTCAGGTACAATCTTCAGACGCTTCTCGAATTCTTCCCTGCGGCGATCAACGGCCTCTTCAGATGGGGCCGGAACAACCGGAATCTCGAATCCGATATAGGATTCAATCTCGGCCAGGCGTCTGCCATCCTTCGGCGTTACCAGCGTGATGGCCTTGCCTGTCTTACCAGCACGTCCGGTACGGCCTGTACGGTGCACATAGCTCTCTTTTTCCAAGGGAATATCATAGTTGATGACATGAGTGATATTCGTGATATCGATCCCGCGGGCCGCAACATCGGTTGCAACCAAATACCGGAATTGGCCTCTTCTGAATGCATTCATGACTTCGATCCGCTCGTCCTGCTCCATGCCTCCATGGATTCGGTCTGCTGGGTAGTCCAGGTCAGCCATCACCCGGAACAGTTTATCCACGTTCTCCTGTGTACGGCAGAATACAATGCAGCTGTCCGGATTTTCTACGATAAACAGATCCTCTAGCACAGCGGTCTTGTTGACTTCGGATACCCGAACAACCTCGTGTTCTATTGTAGCTGTTGTGAGACCACTTGCTTTGATCTCGATCTCTACCGGATTATCCATATACTTGCGTGAGAGACGGGCAACGTCCTCAGGGAATGTAGCGGAGAATAACATCGTTACGCGCTCGCGAGGCAATGCCTGAATGATAGCTTGTACTGTCTCGATAAAGCCCATGTTCAGCATTTCATCCGCCTCGTCAATGACGAGATAGGCAATCCGCTCGAGCGGCAGCGTGCCGCGTTCGATATGGTCCAGCACACGTCCCGGAGTACCTACGGCGACATGTGTTCTTTGTTTTAGCTCTGCTTTTTGAATATAAAAAGGAGATTGTCCATAGAGTGCCGTGGCTTTAATCCGCTTATAGCGTCCAATGTTGGTGATGTCTTCATTGACCTGCAAGGCCAGTTCACGGGTTGGCGTGAGAATCAAAGCCTGCGGTTTATTTTCATTCCATTCCACCAGCTCACAGATCGGAATACCATACGCAGCTGTTTTACCACTGCCTGTCTGGGATTTGACCACGAGGTCTTTATTTTCCAGAGCGACCGGAATCACTTCAGTCTGTACCTCGGTTGGCGTTTCATAACCCAGACTATCCAGTGCCCGGACGATCTCTTCACCAAGCTTATAATCTTTGAATTGTTGCTTGCTCATTGTTAACCTCTTTTGCGTTAGTTTTAAATGCTTAGACCAGAGACGTGCAGGATGCTTAATATAAGCATTGCACCATAACTATATCGTATACCTGTTCATTATACTCTATATGCAGGAAGGCCAGTGGAGGAAATGACCTAGGTACATGGGCAAATCAGGAAATTCATGCTGGAACCAGGAATTGGAATATGTTAGCATAGGGGTAACTTACTGAACGGAGGGATACGTGTGGCACATTTTTTCCGATTGAGATAGTAGCGAAACGTTTGTTTACGCGTGCTGTTTGCTGCCTGTGTGCAGATAATCGGGAGAGGTTTGCCTATTTACACGTATGCCGTATCCATAGTGGACACTCTTTCATTTAAGAGTGGTTCTTTGATGTACCACTATTGGACTACACATATTGAGGCATATCCCTTAATCCGAGATCAAGGCACAGGCGTGAATGTCTGTGTTTTTTTATTTTTCTGAGGAAAAGAGGAGAAATGGGTATGACAGGACCAATTTCGAATGAACAGGTAAAACTTCAACAGGATATATGGCTGCTCGCGGAACAGAATGGGCTTCAAATTCGCAAAGACTCGATGGAAATCAATGAGTCCGGGATGGACTTCAGGGTGGCCTTTGCTGCGGATGAGAGTGGGCAAAAGTGGGTTTTGCGCCAGCCAAGACGTGGAGATGTATGGGGGCGTGCCGAGAATGAGCGCAAGGTATTGGGGGTTGTGAAGGAGCACTTGTCTGTTAAGGTGCCGGATTGGCGAATTTGCACACCGGAGCTGATTGCTTACCCCTTGCTGGACGGTGAACCGATTGCTGTGGTCGATCCTGCTGGGGGAGGATATGCATGGCGCTTTCCGCAGGAAGACCTATCGGATGTATTTTTTGATTCGCTGGCTGCTGCACTCGTACAACTGCATGGCATTGATGCCAATGAAGCGGTACAAGGCGGAGTGCGGTGCAAGACGCCTAGGGAAGTGCGCCAGGAGTTTGCCGCCAATATGGAGCAGATTAAGCAGAGCTTCACGGTGCCGGAGCGACTCGCCGAGCGGTGGGAAAAATGGGTGTCTACAGACCATTTCTGGCCTGAGCACGTCACATTCAATCATGGTGATCTGCATCCACCGCATATTATCGTCGATCATACACAGCGGGTAACCGGGCTTATCGACTGGACGGAAGCGGAGATCGCTGATCCAGGGAAAGATTTTGTGATCTTGTATGGGCTTTTCCAGGATGCTGGATTGCGCGATCTGTTAAAGCGGTACGAAAAGGCAGGGGGAAAAACATGGCCCCGGATGTTTGATCATATTCGGGAGCAGTGGGCTGCTTACCCGGTACTGGTTGCACAATTCGCACTAATCACAGGGGAAGAGTCGACCATGGCGATGGCGAGAGGCATGCTGGCTAACTGGGATGTGCCTCAGGATTAAACTGGACTGTATGAACCTAAGTACGCTGGATCAGGGAGGAGGTGGGGTTGTGGAACGGGTCCGTGCCATGCATTGGTTAATAAGTGTTGTATTACTGATTGGATTAACGAGTTGCTCTATCCCTTTCTCCAACTCTCGCGATGATGCAGGAAACAGACTGTCCCTGAACCGGATAGCGGAACTTAGAGAAGAATATCCACTCTCCACTGGCGTCCCGCCGACAATCAATATGAGGGAAGTGAGTTTCAGAGAGATGATGGATTTCGGGGAAGCGGTCATTATTGCAGAGGTGATGAGCGAACTCCCAAATTTTAGCGTCGATTTGACCGCTGTACCGGGCACACCTGAGGGAGATTCCGCAGAGAAGGATCAGGCTACCAGCATTGCTCCTTATAAGCCTGAGTTCATTTCGTACAAGGTGAAAGTGCATCAGGTTGTAACAGGCGAGGATGTGAATGAGGACACATTTCTCTTTTATAATGCTGACTTTGCAGGTATGGAACCGGAACTCAAGCCAGGCATGAGAATCGTCACAGTGTTCAAGAAAGGGACAGCAGGGGAGCAGGTCGGAGGTTATTCGTTTACCCGGTACGGAACGTACTATATTGTGGATGGGGATTATGTGCTATCTGCATATGAAGGGGAATCTGAGGAGCTGCGTGAATTTACGGAACAAACAAATGGCATCCAGGTGGACTCTTTTATTCAGGAGATCAAGGAGCTAGCACACAGCTAGAGGCCTTCATTCAGAGGAGATCGCCGCTCTATCCCTTGTTCTGCAAGAGACATAGCAAGAAAATAATAAGCCTATCGCATGTAGTTCATACAAGAACCTGCGATAGGCTTATTTGTCGTAACACCTTTAAGATTCAATACTGTTGTCCACCTGTTTATTTTCAAAAATCAGAATCGTTTTGCTTCTCCCGATATATCCGACTGTCGTATTAAGCTGCTCCGAAACAAAGCGAACAGGTACAAAAGCCGTGCCGTTCTCGATCAACAAGGGAGCATCATTCATCAGGAGCGAACCATCTACAACCACCTGTTTGTTGCCGGCAGTCCAGCGAATGGTTTTATCATCTTGTGTGATTACGGCCTCCTGCTTGTTGCGATCCCAACCCACCTGGGCATTCAGTTGTTCGGACACAAATCGCAGTGGCACATACGTACGCCCTTCATGGATAAAAGGTGCAGCTTCCAGGGCGTATGTGCGATCACCCACATAGGCTGTGGTTGATCCTTCGATCAGACGCTGAAAACGGCCTTGCGGTGTGCGTTTCTGTTCCCGGACATTCATCTGGTTAAGGAGGCTCATGGTATTGCTGCCACTCGATACGTCCAGGTAGTTATTTTGCACGGTCAATCCGCCGGATTCCGCTTCCGTCATCGGGGTCAGTACGTTAGGCGATACAGAAGTGGAAGCTCCAATGTCCTGTACCGTATTCACGGGAATAGCCTGTGTAAAATTAAAGTCGGCAATCGGCGTCAGATCCCATACACGATTGTTCGCAAGCTTCAGCACTTCCAGCTTGGTGAGCTGTCGTAATGGCTCCAGATCATAGATCTGATTGGATTCCGCATTAAGCTCGGTTAACCGCACCAATCCTTCAAGTGCCTTGAGGTGCTGAATGTGGTTACTCGAGATGTCGAGCCCCTGAAGACGCGTCATATGCTGCAAGGGTGACAGGTCCGAGATTGCATTGCCTGCCACGTTTAGTCTCAATAATGTATTGTCCATATCAGCCAGTGGGGCCAGTGATTGCAGCCGATTATTTGCTACGTTCAGCTGCAGCAGCCGGGATTGATTAACCAGTGGAGTCAGGTCCGCGATCTCATTGTTGGAAATCTCCAGCCATTTCAAATGATCTAGTTCTGACAAAGCAGATAAGCTGAAAATTTGATTGCCACTGGCATAAAACGTATGTAATCGGGTAAAGCCACGAACCACCTCTATAGAAGAGATAGAGTTGTTGCTGATGTACAGCCGTCCGAGTTCCTTCAGGTCAGCGAGTGCCTCAATGGAGGTAATATAATTGTTGCTTACGTCGATTTCCCGGAGCTGGTCCAGATGCTTCAGCGGGGTCAAATCCTCAATCTCATTGCCGTATAGGCGGAGATGTGTCAGGTTGGTCGCATATTCGAGTCCCGACAGGCTCTGTATCCCTGCATTACTCAGATCAACAACGGTAAGCTGTTCCAGATCGGAGGAAGTTAAGGGTGAATCTACCGGTTTGTTCAAGATCAGTTTAAGTCCGTTTTCCAGTGCAGGATCTTCTATGATGCCTTTGCCTGAGTCCATCGTTGCGTAGGCCATGGCTTGCCCCGACGCACCGATACTTAGAATGAATATTAGACATAGTAGTGCCATTCTTTTCATTGCATGCATTCCCTCCGATATTCAAAAGTTCTTCTAGCTTTTATGTAATCCACGCATTGTAAAGGTCAGGTCAACAGGAATGAATCTTCAACATTTCTCTAGTTATTAACCCGTCTGGCGAGAAAAGGAACATCCATTTCAGGGGACGGGTAACAACTCTACTTCTATTCTATATGAAACAAGCCTTGATCTGTACTCCTTCAGGTGAACTTTACCAAAAAAATCTTTTGGCCTGAGAGCCTTATTCATCCTACCCCGAGAAAGGGTATAGAAGAAGTAAATATGTGCAGGTGGAGGGGAGAGGCGTTTATGCGTCAAGCCATGATCATTAGCAATCCGTCATCGGGAAAAGAAGAGGCGCAGCAGTACGTGTCCCAAGTTCAGGCGATTTTGGAATCGCAGCAATATCAAGTGATGATTAATGAGACAGCCGGGGTGGGTGATGCAACCAGTTACTGTCTGGACGCCTGCCAAGGTGGCTGTGATCTGGTCATATCCATTGGGGGAGACGGCACACTGCATGAGACCATTAATGGAATGATGGATCAGAAGCATCGTCCCAGGCTGGGTATTGTGCCACTAGGTACAGTGAATGATTTTGCCCGTGCGCTCCATCTGTCTCTCGATCCTGATGAAGCCATTAAGCAGCTTGGTTCAGATCAGGTACGCAAGGTGGATCTGGGGAGAATTAATGATCGTCTCTTCGCCAACGTGGTGGCAGCCGGTTCTTTGGCTGAAGCGTTATCTTCCGTTTCATCGGAAGACAAGTCGAAGCTGGGCTCCCTGGCTTATTTGAAGGAAGGATTGAAGGACATCGTGTCCTCGCCCGCCTATCCTTTGAAGATTGAATACGATGGGCTGACGTGGGAGGGTGAATCCCCGTTGTTTCTCGCTGCGCTAACCAATTCGGTTGGTGGATTTGAGAAGCTGTCTCCGGATGCAGTAGTGGACGATGGACTGATTCATTGTTTTGTGATCCGCAATATCAGTGTGTTCAACAGCCTGACACTGGGAACCTCCTTATTGTTTGGGCATCTGAAGGACCATAAGGATGTGGATTATTTTACGGCAAAAGATATCCGGGTAAGCTGCACTGAATCGGTCCGCACCAATGTGGATGGGGAGGAAGGGCCTGCGCTGCCTATCCAGATCAGCGTCTTGCCTCAACATATTGAAGTGATCGTGCCTCAAGAAACGTAAGCCTGTCTAGAAATGGAGAAAAAACGACCATTTTTCCATATAAGATGTCTAAAAATCCATTGAAACCGATTGCAGATCTGTGTCACAATCAAAGCTGGAAGACAAGTATATACCAATATCCGAATATGGAGGGAAATCACCTTGAGAACAATAAAACTTGGCAGCAGCTCACTTGAAGTACCAGTTGTGGCCGTAGGCTGCATGCGCATCAATTCACTCAGCAACAAAGAGGCAGAACAATTTGTTCATTCCGCCATGGAAGTCGGTGCGAACTTCTTCGACCATGCTGATATTTATGGAAACGGGGCATGTGAAGAGATTTTTGCAGAGGCGGTACAGATGAATCCCCAGATTCGTGAAAATATGATTTTGCAATCCAAATGCGGTATCCGCAAGGGCATGTTTGATTTCTCCAAAGAGCATATCCTGAATTCGGTGGATGGCATTCTGCAGCGTCTGAAAACCGAGTATCTTGATGTTCTGCTGCTGCACCGTCCGGATGCTCTCGTAGAGCCGGAAGAAGTGGCAGAGGCATTCGATCTGCTTGAACGTGAAGGCAAAGTGCGTCATTTCGGCGTATCCAACCAGAATCCGAACCAGATTGAACTGTTGAAAAAATACGTGAAACAGCCACTGGTAGCCAACCAGCTTCAGCTGAGTATTACCAACACAACAATGATCTCCAGCGGGATCAACGTGAACATGGAGAACGATGCAGCCGTGAACCGTGATGGCAGTATTCTGGATTATTGCCGCTTGCACGATATCACGATTCAGCCATGGTCTCCGTTCCAATATGGCTTCTTCGAAGGCGTATTCCTAGGCAGCGACAAGTTCCCGGAACTGAACGCCAAGATCGATGAGATTGCAGCCAAATATGATGTGAGCAACACCACCATTGCGATTGCCTGGTTGCTGCGTCACCCAGCTCAAATGCAGCCTGTAACTGGCACAACGAATATTGAACGCCTGAAGGACTGTGTCAAAGCTGGAGATGTTCATCTTACACGCCAGGAGTGGTATGAAATCTATCGTGCTGCCGGCAACATCCTGCCTTAAATCTGATTCACAAATAGAGTCGTAGAGTCTACTCTCTTATACGAAAACACGAGCATTTATTCGGCTCGTGTTTTTTGTTTTTTCCTGATTTGATGCGAGTTCATTCCCGGTATAAAATAGGGGAACGGGGTTTATTTTATCAAAAGGATTAAATTGTAATTAATACAAATTAGTTGAAATTATTATGTTGACCCTTTCTTTTGGATTACATATAATTACTTTTGCATACCGTTAATCCTGTATATGGCTTTAATTTGGGAGGGTGGTGTTCGTTTGGAGCCGACAACCACGATTCGCGATCATTTAGAGAATTATCTGAAGCGCGAGCAGATGTCCATCAGTTTTTTTTCGGAAGCATCGGGTATTAATTCGGGTACGCTGAGCAATATTTTGAACAAAAACCGCCCGATTGCGATGCAGCAGTTGGACCGAATCACTTCAGCCATGAAGCTTGAAGAAGGCCATTTCTATGAATTGTATATAGATGAGTGTTTCGTTCATGCTACCCCCGATTGGCGAAGACTGGGCCCCTTCCTTCACCGTTGTGCGGAGTTAGACAAGCTAAATTGTATTGAAGAGGTTATCCGATTAATGATGGATAATCTATCGTATATTCCCCTTTTATTTGATCTGGCTGAGGAATTCTACCACGAAGGTAGATTTAAACCAGCCATCCTCTTATATGAAACGATCGCTGAGAGTGAGAAAATGCAGCATTCGGAGCGTCTCGCTCTATGTCAGTATCGGCTGTTCAAGTTGGGTCTGACCAATGACCAGCAGAGAAACCTGATCATCGCAGCCAAATTCGAGTATTATGTTGATCGCCTGGATGAACGATATCAGTTGGACGCTCTTAATGAACTGATCAATGCTTTTGCATCGCTACATCGTTGGAATAAGGTTCTGGAGCTATCCGAGAAGTTGAAGCTGAAAGCATCAATTCATTATGAGTTGAACGGAAGAAGAAAGCAGGAAGAGACGAAAAGACCCATTGTCTTTTATATTATGTATGCTTACTTGGCTTCTGGGAGTGCTTACTTTCATCTGAATGATTATCAGACTGCTTTATACTATGTTTCCTTATATACGGATTATACTTGGGTAAAAGAACCGGATGAACATGAAATGGTTGTTATTAATCAGTTTCAGGAATGGGCCGAGGGTAACCGTTATATATATCAATTAATGGCTGGGCAATTTGATGTACTCCCTGATTACTTGGAATATATCTCAACGAAGGAAAACGAAATTTTTCCCGCACTCTGTGATATTGTTACTGCAGCTAATCGTTATGATATCAATATTGATTTTGTACTTGAGGAATATAAGTCATACTTTACGTATCAGGAGCAGAGTAACCGAATTGGAAAAGTAAGCAGACAGGTTACCGATGATCGATACGTCCGTCTATTAGCAGGATTAGGCACCTACTATCTTAAGAAAAATGAGTTTGCAAAAGGACTTGATTTTGTTCTGGATAGCATAAGGTTTTCTATTGAAATTAGTGATGGACGAGGTATGCTTAGAGGTGTCGGACTATTTGAACAGTATAGGGATTATGCCACCGATACAGCTATACAGCAGTACAAAATATTGATTAGTGAGGTGCAGAAACTCAATGAAGAGAAAGCTGTCTTTGCTGATAGTTACATGTAGCATCGTGTTGAGCATTATAGCTCCGATTCCTGAACCTGTTGCTGATAATAACGTCCCCAACCCATCAATTATGAAGGTAACAGACCATGGATTGGGTACCTAACCACCTTATATTTGGAACGCTTCTGAATTTTCATTCAGAGGCGTTTTTTTGTTTGCCTTTGCCACGACAAAGGAGGGGGCATCATCTTAAACGGATGAACTCACTCGATCCTGCAGATTCAAAAAAAAGTAAATACGGGATATTCGGCTATTTACTTTTGGATATCTGTGTACTATAGTTAGTTACATGAGTAACTAACCAATTAACCTAAATAACGAAAGTTGGATTGGCATGAAATCGACTTTGGATGAATCACAGCCCATATTTCATCAGATTGCCATGATGATTATGGATGATATTGTGGAAGGCAGATTACAAGCGGAAGAGCAGGTTCCATCGACCAATGAGCTCTCACGTTTCTACAATATCAATCCGGCAACAGCGCGCAAAGGGCTGCAGGAGCTTGTGGACAGAGGAATCATTTATAAACAGCGAGGTGTTGGGATGTTTGTCGCCAAAGGAGCAAGAGATGCACTGCTGGTTGAACGAAAACAGCATTTTTACGAAGAATACATTATGCCACTGCTCGAGGAAGCCAGACGGATTCATATGAATGAAGACATGATTATTGATCTGATTAAAGGCAAGAGAGACAAGGAGAGTGAGTCATGATTCGTGTAGATCAGGTAAGCTACGGTTATCATCAGACACCTGTTTTGGACCATGTCACATTGCATGAAAGTGAGCCGGTCATTAGTGCGATCTGGGGGAGGAACGGAGCCGGGAAGACAACACTTATGAGTTTGCTTGCTGGACATAACCGTCCTGATCAAGGCAGCATTCAAATCATGGGGGAGGACCCCTATAATAATCTGGCTGCTCAGAAGCATCTCTGCTACGTTCAGGAGAATCACCCGCTGGGCAGGAACTGGACAATAAGTGACCTGGTACGATTCGGTCAGTATTTCCATCCAGAGTGGAATCAGGAATTGGCGGAGCGGTTAATTGATCTGTTTGAATTACCATCCAAAAGGAAGATCATCAAATTTTCCAAAGGGATGAAAACAGCTGCCCAGATGGTTCTTGGCCTCGCAAGCCATGCGAGTGTTACCATTCTGGATGAGCCGACCAACGGATTGGATGCAGAGAAACGCAAATTTTTCTATAATGCCCTGCTTGAAAGTTATGAAGAGCATCCCCGTTTGATTCTGGTTTCAACCCATCATATTGAAGAGATTCAGCCGTTATGTGAGTCACTCATCGTGCTCCATCAAGGTAGCGTACTGTGTCATGAACAGATGGAAGAGATGCGCGAAAAGGGAATTCTTCTAACAGGGTTAATTCGAGATATAGATCAGGTTACCCAAGGCGAAAACATCATGGAGTCTGCACAGCTCGGGTCAACAAAAAAGGTGATGATTGACGCCTCTTACTCCAAGGAGTGGAGAGATATAGCGCAGGCGCATGGTCTTTCTATTGAAAAAGCGACCCTGCAGGACTATTTGGTTAACCTGACGCGGAAACAGGAGGTGCTTAAGGGATGAATGCAGTAAAAGGTACAAATCGACTGATTCTGGATGATATGCGTTGGTATCTGATGCTCTTCTCACTCATTACACTTATGCTTACGGCCGTATATCTGGCAGTGGGCTTCATATTTGATGTTGCTTTTACCACTCAGCTGTTCGGGCCGATGTATGGGGGGATCTGTGCATTTGCTGTGGCAGGTCTAATTACGCTGTACCCCGTTGCAATTGGACTGGGGAGCACCCGGATTCAGTTTCTGAAATCCTTCTACCTCATCTCTGCATGGATGGTGGTTGGTACCATTACCATTCTGAATGTGATCTATCTTATCATGCATCTGCTTCATGAAGCTGGATGGCTTGGTGTAACCTTTTATCAGTTGGGTAGGCTGCACTCAGGTCATTATCAATTCCTGTCTTATCTCTGGATGGACTTGATGATTGGATTTCTTGTCCTCGGGTTATCTATCTTTTTGACGGTGTGCTGGATACGGCTGGGAATGCGCAATTTCCTGATCCTGTTCTTCGGCTTGGGCCTGATTCTTACGCTGGCGTTCGTTTTGTCCGATCTGAGTGCTCTGGTACAGTGGTTCACGAGTATCAACATCCTGGTGTTTGCCACGGTTTTGGGGGCTTTGAGCTGGGGGTTAATTCTATGCACCTATCCCATGATGAAGAATGCGCCGCTTACGATGAAGGGCAGAAAAGAGTAGTGGTTATCGGTATCCGTTAGAAGGATATGTGGATCTATGAAATCAAACGTAAACAAACACGAGTGCATCACTGCCTCGTGTTTTTCTGTTTATATAATTATTCCTGCACCTGTAATCTTCTTAGCTTGTTTCAAGCAAAATGCTTCGTCCGAGTTCTTTCAAGTGTTCCATGGCACTCTGATAAGGATAAGGTCCATAGCTTACCCGGGCTACCCCGAGACTCGCGAGCTGTGCTGGTGTTGGCTCATTAGATGTCACCATTACGTTGACTGGAATAGGGGAGCGTTCACACAATTCCTGAATGAGTTGTGGATCCTGTAGACCTGGAACGAATAGCCCGTTGGCTCCTGCCTCTGCATAAGCGTGGGATCGTACCAGGGCTTCTTCCAGGTGGGATGAGGTATGCTGCGATGGGGGAGTTTGCAGAAATATATCCGTGCGAGCGTTAATGAATAGGGGAATGTCCATTCGTTCAGCGGCTTCCCGAGCGGCTCTCAAGCGCAGAACGAATTCCTCAATGGCATAGAGGCCTGTTCCACCAGGAAGTTGATCTTCGATGTTAATGCCGATAGCACCATGCTCAATTACCCGGAGAACGTTTTCCTTCACTTCTGACGCATACCTGCCATGCCCTCCCTCAATATCGATGGTAACAGGCAGTTTAGTGCTGGATGTGATGCGAGCCAGATTGGAAAGTGCCCATTCAAACGGCATGATCTCTCCGTCCTGCTCACCATGAGCCGCGGCAACAGACCAGCTTCCGGTGGCTACGGCTGCGGCTCCAATCGATTCAATGGCTTTTGTACTTCCGGCATCCCACACATTGATTAACACGAGTGGATTACCTTTGATGTGCAGCTGGTGAAATAGCTGTGCTTGTTCTTTCAGGGTCTGCATAGAATGAATTCTCCTCCGTTATATCGTTATTAATCAATTACTTTCACTGGGCGATGTCTTAACGAATGTGTTCATAAGCATTCTTCTCATGGGTTAACAGCCAGTTCTTGCGAGTAAGGCCACCGCCGTACCCACCGAGATCACCACTTGCATTAATGACCCTGTGGCACGGGATGACAATGGCCAGTTGATTCGCCCCATTGGCCTGTGCGACTGCACGGCATGCGGACGGTTTACCCAGCGCGATAGCAATATCCTGATATGACCTTGTCTCGCCTGGCGGAATCGCCCTAAGCTGCTCCCAGACGCTCTTTTGGAATGGTGTTCCTAAACAGAACAACGAAGTATTGAATGCCGTTAAAGTCCCGTCAAAATACGCCGCCAGTTCTCTTTCTATGGACCGAATGGGTTCAGTTACACCAGGTACGATAGCGGACTTGGTTCGTTTACGAAGGCGCTCTACTTCCCGCTCCAGACCTCTACGATCGACAAATTCAAGCAAATACAGGGCTGTATCATCTGCCACGGCCATCATGGGTCCAAGACGGGTATCGATCCAGGAGGCCTTCAGCACCCGCCCGTCATCCACATGAGTAGGAGCGGCGCCCATAATTCGGGAGAAAGCATCCCGGAAGCCGCTGCTGGATTCGTAACCTGTTGATAGTTGAGCATCAATAATGGTGCGGCCTGAGCGGATATTCTTCAAGGCCAGTCCCATACGACGAGCGCGAGCATACTCCACAAAGGTCATGCCGAACCGCTTTTTGAACTGGCGGCGTGCTGTGGACTCATCGATGGATAGATCCTTGAAATCCTGACCTTTCCAGCGCTTTTCCGGATTGTTCTCCACGGCCTCGACCAGAATTCGGACTACATCGGAAACCTGGTTGGGGTGAGATAATGGACGGCAGCGCTGGCAGGGACGAAATGAAGCCAGCAGTGCCTGCTGTGCGGTCTCATAAAACTCACAGTTTTCATATTTGGGCTTCCGTGCAGGGCAGGTAGGGCGGCAAAATACCCCCGTCGTTTTGACACCAACATAGAATAAACCTTCGTATTCCGAATCTTTGGCAACCAGAGCCTGATAATATTGTTCTTTCAGTTCAGCAGAGATCATTAAACGCACGTCCTTACGATTTTTGTTCCAGCCAGCAAGATGCAGTCCTATCGGAAGTCACATCTGTCTTTGTTATTATAAAAAAACGATGCGCATGGCATCGCCGAAAATCAGGCATGAATATTTTTATTTCAATGCAATGTGTTTCTTTCCTCCAGTCCAGTTTACCAAAAAGATCCCCAGGAATATAAATAACCCACCAATATAAACGTAGCTCCGGATGACCTCCCCAAGAAGCAGCCAGCCGGATAGTATGCCGAAGAACGGAGCTAGAAAAAGAAAGGCGCTTGTTTTGCCAGGATCGCCTTTGCTCAGCAGGTAGTACCATGTAGCAAACTGAACAATGGAGCCAAGCAATGCCAGGTATAGAACAGCACGAATGGAAATGGCGTTAAACTCCAGATGTGGTGTCTCCAGCGTTAAACTGAGCAGTAATAGGAGCAGGCCGCCGAATAACATTTGATAAGCGGTCAATACCCAGGTGCTGAAGCGTGCACCCCACCTTTTTACGAGTAAAGTAGCAATGGCCCAGGACACGGCGGAGATTCTTGGCATTTTGGTTCGCTTATCCCTTCGTATACATGGGGCGGTGCCCATAACTTTTATAAACATTGGAAAACCCGAGCAGGAGTAGCTTCTACTGTATCTGATTTGCAAACCGGAGATGCAGTAAGCATAAATACTGACACTGATGCTGACATCGACCATACAGTTATCATCACGAAAAACACGGGTAGTAGTAGTGCCAACAAGTATATAACACAGCATACTTGGGATCATAAGGAAGAAAGAACACTTGCTGATATGTTCAGCCAAGGCTATGGCGTGTATGGCTATGAAATAGACAAAGCCACGAATTAAATAAAAACCAGCCTCCACATATAAGTGGACAGGCTGGTTTTTTTTTCCTTATTTGTCGGCAAGATTGACGACATTATCATCTACACGATAAAGGACATAATTACTATTCCATATTCCCGTAGAAATAACCGTTTCTTGATTGTCTTTCTTAAAGAAAAATGCAGCCCCTTCCTGCTGCTTGAACTGCCAGCCTTCCCTCTCCATTCGATCTTTAAGAAGTTGATTACCGTTCATCCTTAATGCAAGATACTGTCCCTCTTCCTCCATCTGAACAATAGATACATCCGTTGTATTTAACTTATACATAAGCTTTACATTGTTATAACCAATATTGCTGATGTATGTTGCTCCTAATATGACTAAAAGAATAATAAACCCAATAAAGCTAAATAAAATAATCTTCCATCTCTTCATCCGTTCCCCCCAGAAAATATTTACACTTATTATTTAAACGGTCCTGAACATCAAATAGTTACCAAGAAAAATAATCGACTAAAATATTTTCTTTCTATGCTTTATTTACCTACTCACCGTATGCAAGATGCAGAGCCGCGGCAGTGTCGCCTGGCGAACTCATCGGCTAGCTGTCAAACCAATCACAAAAAAACTGTTGGCCTCTTATTATGAGAGATTAAACAATCAATAAACGTGATCCCCTTGGAAGTATCCCTCAATTCGTCTAATGATCCAGCATTATGTTGATCGGCTACCTGGACGCTACGGTCTTCGAGGATAGGTAGCCGGCGCAGTTCCGCATCGATCCAGACGGAGATCCGCTAGCTGCCAATCCCACACCTAGGCGCAGTGGGACCCAGATAGCTCGTAGGTCCTTTCTAATGTGATTTTTCATTATCGATTCAATACAAAAAAGCAGCTATCTTTTGGACAGCTGCTAATAAATATTATCTTACAAGCGAGTAGCATTAGACAAAAAAGGACCTATAGTTAACCTCACTGCAACAAATCCTTGGGTCGTCTATTAGTGTAGTACAAATTGCTTTTGCCTTTAAAAGTGTTTACAAAAGTCACCTATACAATAATACTCAAACAAATCTTTTAGCTTGTAAATCAAGGATATCTTCAACTTTTTCATTGTAAAGAAGTAGTTGTGCAGAATCCTTCAAACTTGGGAGAACGAATTGCAGCTTATTAACGACTCAAAATAACGCCAGCCTTTTTGATTTGGCTGCAACTGATACAGCGACATAGGTTTAATTGACTGATTCAACATATGTTCTACACCTCTCGAACATTAAAGAGGTATATGGGATCACTGGTATAAATGAGAATTATGTACATATTTCTTTATGTACACTTTTATGTAGATATTTCAATATGTTCCCCCCTAAATTCGGTAATGCCTTTGTCTAACCAAGGTAACACGTCAATAGTTCAGAACTCATCGAAGTGTGGCTGTAATGATCAAATTCGGTTGGTTTACATATTATGGAGCTTCATGAGGGACGATATGGTGTAGTGATTAATAAGGCATGTGTCGTTTAGATGGATTAGACCAAGAGGAAGGAGTTCCAATGATGAAAAAAAACACGAATACATTTGCTCTTTGGGCATCGGTGCTTTGCATTCTGCTGCTGATCAGCGCTTGTGGCGCGAAAAATAACAATGAATCGGTTCAGGAACACGCTTATCCGCAATCCAAGCAGCCTATCGAGGAAGCGGGAAAAGGCTCCATTCCGAACTCGGATGCAAAACAGGGCAATGAGGACCCAGCGAATACGGCGGATGGTGATAGAGGGAAGCTGTCTGCTCAATCCGAATCATCAACAAATGACGAACAAATCACCATTCAAATTGACCAATCGGACAAGCCGACAGAGAATAACCAAAGCTTTGACTTCTCCGTGAGTCAGGTACCAGAGGGCTACACCCTCTCTGAACTGCGGTGGACGTCCAACCAGATTACCATTATTAACTCGCCTGCAGAGGCGATTCAGCATGGTGGTGACGGTAAAGAAGGCTTCTATATTAGCGGGAACGGACAGTTCTCCGGCTTTATGTACTCGGATGAAATGAAGGGTGAACGGGGTAAGATCACACTTGTCTACAAGAATGAAGCGGGTAAGGAAATCCTGGCTGAGCAGGAAGTTCAGTTGAAAAAATAACGTATAAGCAGCCGATATTGAACTGCATCCCAATTGTTGGACACCCATCTAACAATTGGAGATGCAGTTTTTTTGTTTGGCACAATATCTAAAAAGGCATCTTGTGTTAAGCGTGGTCTTCTCTACATGAAATCGAAGAAATAACGAACGACATGAAACATGACCGGAGACGTATAGGTCAGGCTGTCGACCCGGCTCAGATAGCTTTTTTTGAGTGCATCGAATTTGTTGTCGTCCCCGATTAACAGGTCACGCTTGAGTACAGACACCGTCAGACTTCCGAAGAAACCGGCAAGGCTGATCAATACACCGATAAAGATCCCGAATTGCCAATCGAACGGAGTCAGATAAGGGTGAATGAAATAGGAGGCTGCTGTTGTGATCACGAATGCACAGGCGAATCCTTCCCATGTCAAAAATGGATTAGCTGTGGGCACCACTTTTCGTTTGCCCAGATAGAGGGAGACCAGATAGTGGACCACATCGTTAAGCTGTGTTAACACGACCAAGAACAGGACCAGCTTCGACCCATATTCCGGTGTTGCGAACGGAAAGTAAGCCAGATGGCTAAGCCCGAATACCATCAGCATCAATCCCCACTGCGTAGAACTTACACTTCGCAGGAAGCCGACTGTTCCCTTATTAATCAAGCGGGGGAGCGGCAGCACGAGGAAGACATACAGCGGAATAAAGACGATAAACATCCCATACCATCCAATATAGATCCAATAGAACTGCACCGGTATGGCGAGATAAGCCCATAGGAACAGCCGGCGGTCAGCCTTTCGGGTGCTGCGGATCATGGAGAAATACTCTTTGAGCGAGAAAAACGCGAGTACCATCAACGAGATGAGGGAAACAATCGGGTTGAAGAGCGTAGCGAGACAAAAGATGACGAGCATGCCCCACCAGGTCTTGATTTTATTGCCGATGCCCGAATAATCCTTATCCGGCTGAAGCTTGGCAATGATTTTATACACGATATGTATGACGAGTAATGCTGCAAAAATGAGCGTTAATGTGAAGAGCGAGCTGCTCACGAACCAATCACCTGCTTATTCCAGAAGTAAGATCCCATAATTGGGTACCTATGTTATTATGAAGGAATAGTGCCAACTTGATAAGGGGAAATTTCGTTATGACAGCCGACCGTTCAATCTACATCCTGCTTACGAATACAGGGACACTGTTTACCAAGGTTATTCAGAGTTACACCAGAGCACCATACAATCATGCCTCGATCTCTTTCAACCGGGAATTATCCGAGCTGTACAGCTTCGGCCGCAAGCACCCGAACAATCCGCTGAATGGCGGTTTTGTGAAGGAGGATATTCAGACGGGTACATATAGCAAATATCCAAATACAACTTGTGTCATTTATGAGCTTCAGGTTACGGACCGCGAGGTGGAAAAAATGAAACGTGTGCTGCAAATTTTCATCCGCAGCCGTCAGAAGTACATGTATAATCTGCTGGGGGTCATCGGCATTACCCTGAAGGAGCCCGTGGAATTCAGCAACTCCTACTTTTGCTCCCAGTTCGTGGCGGAAATCCTTCAACGCTCAGGAATTAAGCTGTGGAATAAGCTGCCTGCGCTGGTGACGCCCGATGATTTTCGTCAAAGCGATCGCCTGAAGCTCGTGTACGAAGGAAGGTTAAGCGACTATAAGCCAGTCACCTAAACGCACAACAGCCTGCTGCCTCGAATCATTGGGTAGCAGGCTGTTGTGCATATGCACAATGAATTTCGTCCTTTCATCAATATTTATTTAATGCGCCAGCCTCTATAATGAAAGCGTGTTCAACAAGAGCAAGGGGGCAATCACAATGGAGGCTTTAACTATTAGTTGGATTGGCGCACTGGCAGGACTTGCTATTGCCATCATATTGATCTTAAGGAAGCTGAACCCGGTCTATTCTTTGTTTCTGGGAGCAATTGTAGGCGCTTTAATTGGTGGAGCAAACCTGGAAGAGACCGTAAACATATTGGTGAATGGCACGCAAAGCGTCATGGGCACCGTGCTCCGCGTCCTTGCGGCAGGGGTTCTGGCAGGTGTCATGATGGAGTCTGGAGCGGCAGAGACCATAGCTCAGGCGATTGTGCGAAAATTTGGTGGAAGCAAGGCAATTCTGGCATTGGCACTGGCCACGATGATTATTACAGCTGTTGGGGTGTTCATCCCCGTTGCCGTACTTATAGTGGCACCAATCGCCTTGTCTGTGGGTAACAAAATGGGTATTTCCAAACTGGCCCTGATTCTTGCGCTATCTGGCGGTGGTAAGGCGGGGAATATTATCTCTCCGAATCCCAATACAATTGCAGCGGCACGTGGATTCGATCTGGATCTCAGCAATGTCATGCTGGCAGGTGTGATTCCGGCCATCTGCGGATTAATTGTAACCGTTATCGTGGCTTCGATGCTCAAAAATAAAGGCGTAATGGTTACTGATCAGGAAGCGGAGCAGGGGGAAGTGGATACCTCGCAGTACCCGCCGCTGAAAAAAGCGATTGTTGCACCTCTGGTAGCTATCATTTTATTAATGATTAACCCGATTGGTTCAATAACAGGGGTAGAAGTACTATCCACGTTCAAAGTGGATGCGATGTATATTCTGCCGCTTGCCGGAATCATCGGCATGCTGGCGATGGGACAAGGTAGAAACATTGTGAAGTACACAACTTCCGGATTAAATAAAATGACAGCGACCGTGCTTATTCTAATCGGCGCGGGCGGGATTGCGGGTCTGATCTCTGCATCCGACCTGTCAGGTCAGGTGGTTAGTTTAATTGAAGCATCCGGCATCTCAGGTACTTTCCTGGCGCCGATTGCGGGTATTCTGATGGCAGCAGCTACTGCCTCTACATCAACCGGTGTCATTCTGGCAACAGGCTCGTTCGGCGACGCGATTCTGAACATGGGAACGGCTCCGCTCGCTGCAGCAGTTATGGTACACACCGGGGCAACCGTCATTGATTCTCTGCCTCAGGGGAATTACTTCCACGTTTCGGCAGACAGCATGAAAATGACGATCCGGCAGCGGATGGGTGTCATTCCATATGAAGCTATTGTAGGTGGGACGATGGCGATTGTAGCCACATTACTATACGGATTTATCCTCTAATATCAAGGATGGGGTGAGAAGAATGGGAGAGAAGACATTTGTACTGGCACCAGATTCATTCAAGGAAAGCATGACGGCGAAGGAAGTCTGTATTGCGATGGAAAAAGGATTGCGTAAAATCTACCCGACCGCCCGTTACATCCATGTGCCCATGGCAGACGGCGGGGAGGGGACCGTGCAATCACTGGTGGATGCTTCGAATGGTGCTATTCACCTGAAAGAGGTGAGCGGACCGCTTGGTCAATCGGTCATGGCGCAGTATGGCATTCTGGGCGACGGCACTACGGCAGCCATTGAGATGGCATCAGCCAGCGGCATTCATCTGGTAACCCCGGACAGCAGGGACCCTCTCCGCACGACCACTTATGGAACAGGAGAACTGATTCGGGCATGTCTGGATCTTGGCATTCGCAAAATCATTATCGGGATTGGTGGCAGTGCCACCAACGATGGCGGCACAGGCATGGCGGAGGCGCTCGGGGCGAAGTTTCTGGATGCCCAAGGGCAGCCACTTGCTCGTGGCGGTGGGGATCTGAACAAGTTGGCCCATATCGATGTGTCGGGTCTGGATCCGCGTTTGCAGGAAGTGGAGCTCATTGTAGCCTGTGATGTGACCAATCCGTTATGCGGAGAGCATGGTGCTTCAAGGGTATTCGGGCCGCAGAAGGGGGCTACACCGGAAATGGTACAGCTGCTGGATGCCAATCTCTCTCATTATGCGGAGGTGGTGAACCAGCAGCTGGGCAAGGATATTCGGGATGTTCCAGGCGCCGGAGCAGCCGGTGGACTGGGCGCAGGTCTGCTGATATTTACCCAGGCCGTTCTGCGTAAAGGTATTGAAATTGTCATCGAGTATACAGGTTTGCAGGGCAAGCTGGATGATGCAGATGTGGTGTTTACAGGTGAAGGGGGAATCGATTTTCAAACGAAATTCGGCAAAACTCCTTACGGTGTTGCACAGGCCGCCAAGGAAGCGGGCAAACCGGTGATCGCCATTGCAGGGTATGTTGGTGAAGGGATTGATACGCTGTACACGGAAGGTATTGATGCTGTATTCGGTATTGTACCGGGTGCAGCTGATCTGGGTAAGCTGCTTCGTGAAGGGCCGGAGAATGTGGAGCGTACCATGGAGAATATTGCAAGAGTGCTGAAGTTGGGTCTGTGATCTTGATGATTTAGTTATGAAATAATAAATGAGAGTATAACGGAGACGGGGTGCGGATCTGCCAGCGTGCAGATGCTGTATGCCCGTCTCTCTTTGTTATGGTGGCTGTTGTCACTGATGGAGTGAGAGCAGGCCATGGGTAAGTTCGATCAGTTCCAGCCAGTTGTGAGGGTCTCTGCCCGTAATGCTCTCTATACGTTTGAGGCGATACTGCAGTGTATTGCGATGAATGTTCAGATCGGTTGCCGTCAGGGTCATGCTTCCATTATGGTGGATGAAGCTGCGCAAGGTTTCCAGCAGATCTGCGTGATCTTCCAGCCTGCTAATGATGTTGGCTTGAGACGTCAGTTGAGCCTTGCTGAAGCTTACCAGAAAGTGCACATCATCAAAATAGAGGAGAGGAGTAGCTGGCTGAAGTGCCATCAGAATATTCATGACGGATCTTGCCTGCTCATAACAAACGGCAACGTTGGGTTCTTTACGGCTGACCGAAATCAAGCAGTGAGGCTGTTCTTGACGTATTCGCTCAAGGAGTGAATCAAGATCCGTCTCGCTTTGAATCATGATAATCTGTGCGTCACCTTCGTCCTCCATGGAGAAAGAGGGGAACTGCAGCAATACTTTGCCTATACTTTCATTGAATTCAGGAGTACTTCCACTGGCCTTGATGTAGAGGAGGGTCGTTGGCAGCTGCAGATCCAGGTTGTATTGCAATGCTTCCTTCCTGATCTTCAAGGAATAGGAGCCGTAATGATTCAATAGGCGTTCCAGAAAGGCCTTTTTGCGCGATGTTTCGTGAGCCAGACTCTCCAATTGGTTGCGTTGTTCAATGAGGAGAGCTACCGTTGTCCGTACAATGTTACAGAACGGGCGAACCTCATCCGGATGGCCGGAAATTCCGATGACACCCACATGCTGGTTGTTGATCGTAATCGGTTCATTGGTACCCATTTTCTCTAATTTCCCGTCCTGCCAGACCTCAATTCGGGTTCCGGTTGTCAGTGCCCGAACAGCGCCTTGATGAACGGTTCCGACCCGCTCTCTCTGGCCGCTTCCAATAATAATGCCCTGTTCATTCATGATGTTGATGTTATACGGGATGTCCTGCATCATTTTGTCGACGATTTCCTGTGCCTGTCTCTCGGTGAGCTGCAGCAACGCTATTTCCCCCTTTCTATTCATTTGGCTTAAATATAGGTCAACCGTTATTTCGAATGTTGGCATATCGATCTACATTGTTCATATGAACGAAATTATAAATGATTGATAAGGCTTACACAAATGACATATTCACCTCGATTCCGCGAGTGATGATATGATCCTGTCCCATTTCCCGCTCTTATTCGTTAAGGGTCCTTGAACTACAATCTTGTTGATGTTCTCTCCACGTTGATTTGATAGGCTCGACATAGAGGGGAGTAGGCCTTCGAGATTATCTGTTAATTAAAAAAATGATGAATAATGACGAAAAATGTAGATATTCAACCTTGTTTTTACCTTTAAGGAGGATATTATTCCATTTTTTAGATTGATTGTTCAGAATCCGTTCAGAGTTGTGTACTACAATAGACCTAAATTGCGGACCATTTGAATGGAATAGAAGGGGAGGACATAGGTTTATGTTTTACAGGAAGCTAGTAAGTTGTTTATTAGTTGCAGTTCTGTTGTTACAGGTTGTTAGTGTAGGAGGGGTAGCGAATGCAGCTTCACCTCTAGGGGATCTCAACGAGGCTAAGAGGAACGCAAACGTTGCTGAGGTCCAACGCATTATTGATGAAAATGGTTTTCTAACGATACCAGATGGGTATACATCCATGGATGATAATCAAAAATTCGAAATTGCAAGAGGGATGGTTTTACTTGCTACCACGAGAGTACAGCTATGATAGCGATAGCCATGCTCAGTATTTCTTCAATGTGCTGTATTCTTTAGTGCTCTATACCAAACAAACTGACTCCTATCTTGTAAAAGAAGGGTTGGATGAGCTGTATCGTTTATTTGGACAGGCAACAAGGAATTTCCAAGGTGAGATGTTCTTTCGAATGAATGATGCTGGTATGAAATACGACATCCTAAGAGGAGCGGATAAGGAAATATTTGCGAGTTGGATGCAATTTGCAAACGCGACGAGATATCCGGATGAAACGATCAACTATGAAATGCAGCTTGAATATATGATCAATGAGCTGTCTAATTACCATGGTATTAATGATGCTTTCAATTCTGGGGAGATGTTAGATGTTTTAAATAAACTCTATCAACTGGATGATTTAGTGAATCGGTATATAGCCTCTCATTCAAACAGTGCTGCTCTACCTCTCCCATTGCATCTGAGCAAGATGTCAGCCATTAATAGTAACGTACAAAAGAGGATGGAATTGGCGCAGTGGATAATTGATCAAAGACCGATTGGAGGATATAACACCCCAGAAGAATTACAAGCTACATTTGATGCATTTTTTGCACCTGCCGTACCTTCTGTGAGTGCCGACGATGAAACCAACTTAATCGTGGGTGCAGACGATACGATGGAATATAGCACGAATGCTGGCTTAGATTGGTTTGTTTACAGTTCTACTAACCCGCCTCAATTTGACGGTGTGCAAACGGTATGGGTGCGTGTGAAGGCAACTGGAAGTAGCCCAGCAGGTCCTTACGAGACATTGACGTACACCGAGAATAGAGGAGCAGATCCACTTGAGGCACTAAACTTGGCAAAAAGCCATGCAGATGTAGCTGGTGTACTCGTGGCAGTTCAAGACCCGCAAGTCGGAGTAATTCTCCCTCAGGATTTTGGCAACTGGACCAAGGATGAGAAAGAATCCATGGCTGAGTTTCTAACGCTTATGAACGGCAGCAAAGGTTATGTAAGTAAAGATCAAGTGCAATATGTGATTGACCTGGTTGTTTACCCTCGGAACCTCCTTGAAACGCGTGATTTGCCGAGCGTGGAGCAGAGGATTACAACGTATTTTGACATGCTGAGAGGTCTGCCTGAAGTATTCAAGGGGAATATGGATTCCAGCATCTCTACCATTTATAGTGTTGGAAAAAAGTATAACAATCTGTCGGTAGTAGATAAGCAGATTTTGGCGTACAATATTACCTTTGAACTTATGCGCAGTTCAACACCTTTATATCAATTTAAAGATCAGTTAACTGCTGAATTATCAACTTATATCCCGATCAATAACTTAAGTAACGGGCTTGAAATGCACAGTGCATTGGTAAACCTTCGATTGCTACAGAAGGAGTCGGCGCAATTTAACAATGATCCTTACTTTGGACATTTGGAGGATTTTCCACTTAATCTAAATAAGGTTGACCAATTGGAGCACAACACCTATCAAGAACTCGCCCAGTGGATGATTGATAAACGTCCAGTAGAGGGTTACGAAAGCTACCAAGCAATTCAACAAACGTTCAATGCTTTCTTTGGCCCATTATCACCCATGGAACAACTAAACGATGCAGTGGATGCAGAAAATGTAGATGAGGTTCTATCTATTATCCGCAACAGCCCTGAGTTTGTAACACTTCCTGCGGGTTTCAATGATCTTACTCCTGAAGAGCAGTTAGCTGTAGCTCAAGCTTTGATTGATTTGCTTCCGGATAAATATGATTATGAAAATGAAGGACAAGTAAGATACACCGTTGAGCTGGCATATGAAGCTGTGCTTGCCTATAAGGCAACGAGTCAGGCCGAGATGCAAAATCATTTGGATAATTTCTATTTGAAGCTTTCTCAAGTCAATGAATATATCTCGATGGAAGACTTCGAAGACTACGAAGAATTCCGTGAGCTTAGCAAAAAGTACGTAGAGGGATCTGTTGTAGATCAAAAATTGATCGCTTATATGGCTCGCCTCATCTTCAAAGAAGAGGGTATGTCAGTGGATAAGGCTGTGCTCGGCATGGTTATGATCTTGACCATTTCTCCGTCTCTTAATGTAAACACAGCAGACGAGATGAGCCAGACCTTGTTTACACTTCTGATGATTCAACAAGAGGTGGAAGAGTACAACAAACAATCGGATCATGAAAAATTGGATGACTTCCCATTGAATTTCTCGAAATTAGCAGATGCATTGAGTGATGAATCTAAGATCGAAAAACTCGCACAATGGATGCTGGATAAAAAACCGGCTAACGGTTATGGAAGCTATACCGAGGTTCAATCGGCATTTGACGAGTTTTTTGAACCCAAGACCCCGGTGGTCACTCCGCCAAGCAGTGGCGGAAGCGGTGGTGGATCTTCATCTACACCTGTAACATTAACGCCTGCAACCAACAAAGAAACACTTACGGTGGATGTGAATGGTACCAACGGGACCAACTTGGTGAAAACAACAATTACACGCACAACAGAGCCAAATGGTAAGGTGAAGGACCTCGTAACGATGTCTGAAGCGACAGCCAAAGAATCTGTAGAAAAAGCAAAACAGCTTGGCATGGATACAGCACGCATCGTCATTCCGGATGCCAATGATTCCGTATCCGAGACTCGCGTTGAACTGCCAAAAGCAGCAGTGAAACAGCTGAATGACGGCGGACTTAAGCTGGAGATTTCGACAGAGAGTGCAATCATTTCGATTCCTACAGCTTCGACCGCTGGTTTCGACCAAGACTTGTACTTCCGCATTGTGCCAATGAAGCAGGGAACCGAGCGCAAGCAAGTGGAAGAACGCGCGAAGCAAGAGCGATTGATTCAGCAAATTACGCCTGAGGCAAATGTCAAAGTACTGGCTCGTCCAGTCGAAATCGAAACGAATATGCAGAGCCGTGAAGTAACACTGACATTGCCACTGCGTGATAGTCTGCCGACAGATGCAGCAGCACGTCAGAAGGCTTTGGACAACCTGGCCATCTATATTGAACACAGTGACGGTACCAAAGAATTGCTGCAAGGCAAGTTGGTTCAGCTGAACGATGGCAGTGAAGGCATCGAATTTACAGTGAGCAAATTCAGTACGTTCACACTGGTTGTGGTCGATGGACTGAAAGCGGCAGAAACACCAAATAAACCGTACATCAAAGGTTTTGGTGACGAGTTCCGTCCAGATGCAGTCGTGACTCGTGCTCAAATGGCAGCCATGTTGGCGCGTAACCTGACGGGTGAATCTAAATCTGCGATTTCCGGTAATTTTGCCGACGTAGCGGCAACTCACTGGGCAAACAGCGAAATTGGACAAGCTCAATCCGCAGGGATCATGAATGGCATGAGCGCAACTCAATTTGTACCAGAAGGTTCGATCACACGTGCGCAGATGGCGACGATTGCATACCGCTGGATGCAGCAGCAATCGGGCAGTGCAACTGTAGCAACGGAAGCTAGATCATCCTTTACGGATGTGTCTACAGATTCCTGGGCTGCAGAAGCGATCGCATATGTACAATCTGCTGGCCTGATGACTGGATACACCGATGGTACGTTCAGACCGGATAGCCAATTGACCCGGGCTGAAGCAGTAAAAGTATTGAATGTGTTGTTCAAGCGTACCCCAGCAGTGGGTACAGGTTCACAATCGTTCTCTGACGTACCCGCGTCTCATTGGGCATACGCAGATATCGAAGCTGCAGCACAGCAATAATCATCCGTAAAATCAATAATAAATAAGGCCACCCATCGGGTGGCCTTATCTGTATTCTAAAGAACGAATCATATCTTATTAGATGCAAAATCCCACATAACCTTACTGCAACGAACCGTATTTCTCCTACTGTCTGCTCTCTTTAGCCACTCCATTTACACGGCTCTAATCATGTTCAACTGGGGCATTGCCATAAAACCCGCCATCCCGCAGCTGGTTTACAAATCCCTGCAGCCACTGATAATACTGCTCCGCATGCTGAAGTTTATGCAAATCCCGTAAAGCTTCTTCCCGCTCCTCTGGCAGGGTTGTTCTGGCAAGGATAATCTCGGATAACTCCGGGATGACCTCCTGAAGACTTTCCTGCATAACGTCGATCTCCCGTTGGAGTTTGGCACCAAAGAAGTTTTGAAAGGTACGGAAAAAGTCTGTTTCCGCCAAATAGAGATCCTGCCGTTCTCGCTTCTCCTCCAGTTTGTAAACCATCTGTGACTCGGTAAGAGAACGGACCGCATAGCTCATATTGCTTTTGCTCATGTTCATCGATGTCTTCATTTCTTCCAATGTCATGGGCCGATCTTCGAAATACATAATGCCGTACAGCTGGCCAAAGGAATGATTAACCCCGTATAAATCCATGGTATGGGCAATGGCGTCTATGACTTTCTCCCTGAGTTCCTGCCGATAGGACACCATCGTAGGCTCCTGTTCTCCGGCCGTTTCTTTTCCCACAATCTCACCTCTAGTATATGGATGGGATTTCCTTTTACGTCTTCATATTTTACATGACTTCCTGTGATTTTAACATAACCCGGAAATTGATTTTTCAAATGTATTATACAATCATTTTTGTACAGAAGAGAATAGAGAGCATTTTTAGCCAAGTTTATCCCTAATGTTAAATAAAAATTGAACGACGAGGAGTGTATGAATTGCGTGTGAAATTATGGAGGGAAACAGAGGCAATTCTGTTCACCCTTCCCGCTCTGGTCCCGCTGCTAGTTTTCTGGCTGGGGCCTCTGGGATACATCGTTTATCTAAGTTTTACGGATTGGGATTTTATGAGTCCGGATAAACTGTTCGTTGGTCTGGAGAACTACAGCTATCTGCTGACCAACTCTGAGTTTTACAAGTCGCTGAAGGTGACCCTGCTGTTCGGATTAGGGAGTGTGATCCCTACTATCGTTGGCGGGCTGGCACTGGCCATGCTCATGAACAGCCGAATCAAATCATCCGGTCTGTTCCGGACGCTGCTGTTTTCCCCTTGGGTTACACCAACGGTAGCTGTATCCATTGCATGGTCATGGATTTTCGAACCCGAGGTGGGGCTTGCCAATCTGATGCTGGGCTGGGTCGGCGTATCTCCCATCGGCTGGCTTAGGGATGCGGACTGGGCACTTGTGGCCGTGCTCATCGTTACACTGTGGAAATCCATTGGCTGGTCCATGGTGTTCTACCTGGTTGCACTGCGTAACCTGCCATCCGATCTGCTCGAGGCCGCATCCATTGATGGTGCAGGCAGCTGGGACAAGTTTCGAAGCATTACACTGCCATTGATCTCGCCAACCACGTTCTTCCTGTCGATCATTCTGACGATCCAGTCCTTGCAGGCCTATGATCAGATCAATGTAATGACGCAGGGGGGACCTGCCGGATCGACGAGAACACTGCTCTATATGTATTATCAGTCTGCGTTTGAATCCTTCAATGTAGGCGAGGCATCAGCCATTGCTGTTGTCATTATTCTGATCTGCGTACTGCTGTCGGGTGTATCATTCCTGCTCAGCAGACGCCTGGTGCACTACTAATGGACATGACCGCGATAAGTAAGCAAACAAGTAAGGGTTCGAGCCGTGAAAATACACAAAAAGAAAAGGTTCCCCGCGCAGGAAAAATACTGGGTACCGCCATCCGATATCTGCTGCTGGCGTCAATCAGCCTGGCCATGGCCTTCCCTTTTTACTGGATGGTGATCAGCGGCTTCAAGACCAATGATGAGATCTGGCAATTCCCGCCGACCTTCTGGCCCGAGACGTTCCGCTGGAACAATTATGTGGACGCATGGCAGTCGGCTCCATTTGCCCGTTACATGCTGAACAGTACAGGTGTTGCAGCTGCAATCTGTCTATTCCAGATCATCAACTCCAGCATGATGGCTTACGCCTTGACTCACATGCGTTTTCGAATGAAGGGCATACTCACCGGACTTATTCTCGTCGGGTATATGATTCCGAGCACAGCAGTTTATCTGCCCAGTTATCTGGTTCTCAGCGAACTCAGACTGCTGGATTCCTATACAGGCTTGATCGTATCCAACTGTGTCAGCGTGTTTTCCATTTTCCTGATTCGTCAGGCATTCATGCAGGTGTCTCATGAGCTTGTGGAAGCTGGACAGCTCGACGGTGCATCGCATTTCCGCATTTTGTGGACCATTATAGCTCCACTGGTTCGCTCAACATTTGCCGTAATGGTATTGATTACGTTCATCGACCAGTACAACAACTACTTCTGGCCGATGCTGATTACGAAAGACCCGAATCTGCAGCTGGTATCCGCAGGTCTGCGCAGTTTCTTTGTAGAAGGCGGAGCCTATGGACTGGCATGGCCACAAATTATGGCGGCGAGTGCGTTCACTATTGCACCACTGCTCATTCTCTTCCTGTTTACTCAGAAAACGATCATGCAAAGTGTAAACATGACGGCTGGTGTAAACAAAAACTGATTTTTACAACATATTTATATAGGAGGAATCACAATGAATTGGAGTCTGGCGAGTACAGTGTGGAGGAAAAAATTGAAACTCAGGTGGAAAGGCGGCATGTCACTGGTACTGGCGGCGAGCTTTGCCCTCATTACGGCTTGTGGTTCCACAGCGGACAGCGGTTCAGGTACAGGCTCAGATGCAGCAGCAAGCGGGGCGGATTCGTCATCCAGCGGTCCGGTTGAGATTGAGTTCTGGTATGGCCTCGGAGGTAACCTGGGAGATAACATGAAGAAAACGATTGACGCCTTCAATGCCTCGCAGAACGAGGTTGTCGTGAAAGGTATTGTACAAGCTGACTATACGGAGACGGAACAAAAGCTGCAGGCAGCAATTGCTTCCAAAAAGGTACCCGCAGCTGTACTCAGTGCCAATATGGACTGGGCTCGCAAAGGATATTATGCATCCATGGACGAGATGATTGCTGCCGATCAGGACTTCAATAAAGAGGACTACGTCCAAACCTTCCTGGATCAAGGGAAAGTGGACGGCAAGCAGTACTTTTTACCGATGTACGGAACCACTCAAGTCATGTATTACCGGATGGATACCCTGAAGGAGAATGGGATCGACCCTGCAAGTCTGACAACATGGGAAGCGCTGGCGGAAGCTGCCGCGAAGATGACCAAGCAGGAGAACGGCAAAACGACTTTCTATGGCTGGGAACCGATGTGGGGCAACGAAAACATGGTTGATGCCGTACTGGGCAAAGGCGGGCAAATTCTGAGTGATGACGGCAAGACCGTGATGATCGATTCACCGGAGTGGGTAGAGACATGGGAGCTGTTCCGCAAATGGATCCACGATGACAAGATCATGGGCATTCACTTTGGCGGACAAGGATGGGAGTACTGGTACAAGACAATTGATGATGTCATGAAAAATAAAGCAGCAGGATACACCGGCTCCAGCGGTGATCAGGGCGACCTGGACTTCAGTATCGTGGCAGCCATGGAGCAGCCGGGCTGGGAAGGTGTAGGACAAGGCAAACCGGTAGCAAGTGCAATCATGGCCGGAATCCCGGCTGCAGCAAGTCCTGAACAGCAGCAGGCGGCATACCAATGGCTGACGTATTTCTCGGAGACGGCCAATACAGCGGCTTGGTCCATGAACACAGGTTACATCGCCGTTCGTCAGTCTGCGCAGGAAGATCCGGATTTCAAAGCGTTCAGTGAAGAGAATCCACAGATCAAGGTTCCGCTGCAGCAAGCAGCGCATGCTTCCGCTCCATTCCAGGATCCGACGGGTGGCAAGATCAACGAAGCGTTAAAGGATGCGGCAGACCAGGTGCAGATCAACAATATGCCTGCTGAACAGGCCCTAAAGGAAGCCAAAGAGAAGGCTCAGAAGGAACTGGATCGGGTGAAATAAGGAGCTTAAACGAGATGTCTGAATTAAATTTATGGAACCTGTCTATCCCGATTGAGGCCATTCTGTTTGACAAGGATGGAACCCTGCTGGATTTTACGGTGATGTGGGGATTCTGGACGGATAGTGTAATGGAGAGCTTCAGGGAAGAGCTCGCCGCCCGGGGCCTTCCGTTCGCTGAGGATGAGATCCCCCATATTTGGGGGACGCGCCACGACGAGCATGGCCGGATGAATGGATATGATGTGCGGGGGCCGCTTGCCATGGGAACGATGGAGGAAGTTTATGCTGTACTGACGTGGCATGGGTACCGAGCAGGGCTGAGCTGGGCAGAAGCCAAAATCATCGTAAGGGAGTGTCTTTTGCAGGCGGAATATGCCATGAATAAGGCACGTCCCGTTCAGCCCCTTCCGGGAGTGCGTGCATTTCTGGAGCAATGCCGAGACAAGGGGTTGAAGATGGGTGTAGTTACTGCAGATGAGACGGAGAGTGCTCTCCGTCATCTGCAATGGATGGGTATCGAGTCCTTTTTCTCCGTAGTGGTGGGAACCGATCAGGTTGGACGGGGCAAACCGTTCCCTGACATGTTATTGCTGGCCTGTGAGCGCATGGGTGTCTCGGTTAGCGAATCCGTTGTGATTGGGGATACGGACGGGGATATGGAAATGGCCCGCTCTGCAAGGGCAGCATGGAAGATTGCTGTAGGTGATCCTGAACAGATCCGACTCTCCGACCTGACGGTACGGTCATTTCATGAACTGCTCGAAGTTGGGGTGACTGGATGACGAGCCATGCCTATATAGGATGGATATTGCTCGCGCTGGCCATCGGACTGGAATTAAGCGGTACAATTCTGATGCGAGTTTCGGATGGGTTTACCCGCCTGTGGCCTTCCATTCTGATGTTTGTCTGTTATGGAGCAAGCTTTACCTTGCTGAATTTTGCAGTGAAGTATATGCCTCTAGGGGTTGCCTATGCAATCTGGTCGGGGGTAGGCATTACGCTGATTGGAGTTGTAGGCCACTACTTTCTGGGAGAACGCCTGAAGGCGATGTCCGTCGTCTGGATGGGCTTCATACTGATTGGCATTATTGGACTGAAATGGAGTGATTCCTGATGGAAAATGAACAACAACGTGATCAACCGCTATTCAGCTTCCAGGTCATCACGGACACCCATGTGAGAGATCAAGCTGATCATATCTACAACCGTCATTTGGAGAAGGCATTAGCCGACATTACATCGTATGCCAAGGACAGCAGCGGAATCATGCATGTGGGTGATGTGACGGATCGTGGTCTGCCGGAAGAATACAAGGAACTGGAGCGTATTCTGGACATGTACCGGAATGTGCTACCCGAGATACATTATACCGTAGGCAATCATGATATAGGAGCCATCCTCTGGCAAGATCCCCCGATTAATCTAACCACAATGACATCTCATGAGGTCAGTGAAGTGTTGGGCCATGTAGATCAGGTGGGGGACAAGGAAAGCGAAATTACAGATACCCTCATGACGACGGAAGGCATCTGGCAGAAACGATTGAATGATTTCACCGCCATCACAGGCATGAAGGATTCATATCATGACCACTGGATTGAAGGATATCATTATATCTTTTTGGGTTCGGAGCAGCCCCATCCGAAGGACTGCGATATGTCTGCAGAACAGCTGAATTGGCTCGAGGCAGCATTATCCGAACAGGCATCCCCTGACCAGCCGATCTTTGTCTTTTTGCACCAGCCACTGATGGATACAGTAGCGGGTTCAATGAAAGATCAGGGATGGTTTGGTGTAAACCAGGATGCTGAAGTGAAGGCCATTTTAAGTCGCTACCCTCAGGCCATTTTGTTCTCGGGGCATACCCATTGGCAGCTGGAGGCACCGCGCACCATGTACGGAGGTGGTGGTCATCTGCCAACGATGTTTAATGCTGCATCTGTAGCGTACTTGTGGACGGATGAGGATGAGCATCTCGAGGGCAGCCAGGGTTTGCAGGTGGATGTGTATACCGATCAGGTCGTCATCAGAGGACGTGACTATGTAACGGGAACTTGGATTGAGGGGGCAGAGTACACGATCCCATATCCGGTGAAAGTACATGTCAACATGTAGGTTAATAGAGCATAGAAGGCTTCGCCAGATCCCTTGGCGGAGTCTTCATTGTGTGCATAAAAGTTCCACGTGAAACGTCTCAACCCGAGTCCTTTTGGGTAAACTTGTAAATTGGTCTTGCGGGGCTCTATACTCAATAGTATGTAGAACATTTGATAGCAGAGAGGATGTATACGCCACATGAGAGAACTTCAAGTTAACACACGGTACGGTACAGTTGAGGGAGAACATCTGCATGGAGCGAGTGTATGGAAAGGCATCCCTTATGCCAAACCGCCAGTGGGCGAATTGCGATTTCAAGCTCCGATTCCTCCTGAATCCTGGGATGGAGTAAGGGAAGCGAAGCAGTTCGGACCTGAAAATATACAGCCAAGACATCATCAAGCAGAAGGGATATTTGGGGAGCCTCCTGTGGAGTCCGAGGACAGTCTCTATCTGAACATCTGGGCACCGGAAAAAGAAAGCCAGCATCCTCTCCCCGTTATGGTATGGATTCATGGAGGTTCATTCACTTCGGGGGCGGGAAGCCAGCCTTTGTATGATGGAACCCAACTGGTCCTGCGTGGCGATGTCATCGTTGTGACGATTAACTATCGTCTCGGTCCTCTTGGATTCATGCATATGGCTCCACTAGGGGAGGGGTTCGCAACCAACGTGGGCCTGCTGGATCAGGTTGCTGCCCTGCAATGGGTGCAGGATAACATCGGAGCCTTTGGCGGTGATTCTGGCAATGTTACTGTATTCGGTGAATCGGCAGGCAGTATGAGCATTGCTGCATTGATGGCCATGCCGGCGGCCAAGGGCTTGTTCCACCGTGCCATTATGCAAAGCGGAGCATCGCAATTCATGCCTGCAGAGCAGGCTGTCGAGATCCGGAACGGTGTATTGAAGGTTCTGGGCGTCACCCAGGGTGATCTGCATAAATTGAAAGATCTCCCGGTAGAGCAGATCCTTGCTGCTGGCGAAACGGTCAAAAAACACAGCGGAGCAGCCATGGCATTGTTATTTCAGCCCGTGCTGGATGGTGTAACGCTTCCGCAATCTCCACTTGAAGCTGTTCGTACGGGAGCTGCCCAAGGCATCCCTGTCTTGATTGGAACTACCCTGCATGAAGGTGCGCTGTTTATTCAGCCGCATGTCCCTTATTCGGAAGAGATCGATATGGTACAGGCCGTCGACTTCATGACGCCTGACCTGGAGAACCGAGCAGCGATTGCGGACAGCTATCCCAAAACGGCAGATGGACAGGCTCAGGTCATGACCGATCTGTTCTTCTGGCGCTCTGCGCTTCAATACGCAACTGCTCAACAGAAATATGCCCCGGTGTGGATGTACCGGTTCGATTGGGTCATGCCAGAACACCCACTGCTGAGAAAGTCGATCCACAGCATTGATATCTTCTTTGCTTTTAACACACTGCATGCGTTGAAATCCATGAACGCCGAACCGGATGCAGCCGCTGCAGAACTGGCGGGCAAGGTGCAGGATGCCTGGATTTCCTTTGCCAAAAATGGCCGTCCGGAAACGGCTGGTGTAAACTGGCCTCCTTATGAGGAGAATCGCGCGACGTTGATCTTCAATCATGAAATTGAACTTGCGCATGACCCAGAGTCATCCAAGCGGGAACTGCTTGGCGTGTAAACGAGCAATTATAGCGTCATGGTACACAGATCAAAGGCGTCTTCCGTCATGCTTGATGGAAGACGCCTTTTCTTGTGTCCATTCAATACACTGCTGCTGTCCGAAGTGTCCGATGTAGGGCGTAATTCATTTACGGGAGGCTCTGATATTGGATACATGATCACAATAGAATGAACGGCTGCCTCTAGAGAAGAGTACCAATATGACGTGAATGAAGAGTGCTCCGAACAGAAGCATATAGAGACCGATCATGCCGATCGAAATCCATACTTTATACGGCTCAAGCACCGATTCATGATTGACAAAGGCATAATCGTTGACGAGCCGGATCATGGTAAAAATGAGCCAAGGTACATAAAGCGCGAGCCAGCGTTTAAACAGCAGCGGCATGGAAGGTTTCCCTGTCTGCCTGCGAACATACCGGAAGCGCATAAGTGCGGAGCCAGGTGTGTTGCCGTCCCGGATACTCGGAATAAGAAATAATACTATGAGCATTGCGATGGTTGTATTAGCTGCGCTGTTGATAACATTGGTACTGGATAGACTGAATATCGAGAGCAGATTGGATAGGAATACCACCACAACACCGTCGATGATGAGTGCAAGCAGCTGAGGGATCGGGAACACTTGGTTTTGCTCCACAATTTGCTCGCTTTTCGCCTGAATGCTGGCACGTGACGGGAATAGGGCAAGCAGGATCGGGGCTGCGAAGAATCCAAGTACCGCTCCTGACGTATTCGACAGCAGGTCATCGACATCAAACAGTCGATAAGGGCAGCTGTAATAGCCGTAGAATCCGGTGATTTGCGTTATCTCAAAAAACAGGGAAAGTCCAAATCCGCCAAGCAGGGCATATTTCCAGTAGGATCTCTTTTGAAAAAAATAACGGATATATATGCCGAGAGGCATGAGCAGCAGCACATTAAACAGAATTTGCAGAAAAGCTCTGCCTTGGATCATCCCCATGTAGGTGGACGGCTGGGACCATACAATCGGTGTTTCTTTCATAATATCTTTTACAAAAGCAAAGGGAACGAGATTGTAATATACCGTATCGGCTGCCTGCTGGGCACACGTATTGCGGGTGGTCGGAAAGGGTAGGATGACGAGACAATACGCAGCGAGAATATAAAAGATGAATGAAAAACTGACGGCAAAGCGAGACCAGCTAAAGAAGCCGTCTTTGCGATAGCCATAAATGAGCCACGGAATAAGCAAAAACATGGCAATGATTACGAAGATAAAGAAAGCCGTTTGTACAGGGAAAATATAAGAAGACATAGACATGGACATAACAGGGAACTCCTTTGGAAAAATATTTCACGGACGGGCAGCAGCCCGATCTCAATGTATTTGAACAAATACGAATCTGAAATGATTGGGAATCTGGATGGGTTTCGGGAATCTCTCCCGGATAGGTATATCGTATAGGATGCGTTTTAAAGTAAGGAGAGGCGAACCTTAAATTTCGTTTAAATTCCATTAACCGAACGCAGAATGGGGCTAACATGGATTTATCGTGATCAAATCGCTGGAAGGAACATGAGGAATCCCGTATACTTGCGAGAAGCCCAAAAAAGGAATGGAGAGTTCAAACAATATGTCCAATTTACCTAACTGCCCCAAATGCAATTCCGAATACACATACGAGGACGGTAATCTGCTGGTATGCCCGGAATGTGCGCATGAGTGGACGTTGGAATCCGAAACCGAGCACGCAGAAGAAACCAAAATAGTACGTGACTCGAACGGGAATGTTCTGAATGATGGAGATACCGTGACAGTCATTAAGGATCTGAAGGTGAAAGGCAGCTCGCTGGTTGTCAAACAGGGGACCAAAGTCAAAAATATCCGATTGATTGACGGTGACCATGATATCGACTGCAAAATCGATAGTTTGGGTGCAATGAAGCTGAAGTCTGAATTTGTGAAAAAGATCTAGAAGGTTACATATTTAAGGATGTAACAGAATGAACAAGGCGTGAGCGTATATAATGAGGTACATGTATTTCGTGTTGTAAGAATCTTTCGAGATGCATTGACAGGAAATATATGGATGATATATACTTTCTGAAATTTAACAGGTAAACGCAATGATCAGGAGTATTAAGGACTAAGGCTGGCCCAGAGAACTGCTGCATGGTGCAAGGCAGTCCAACCTATCCCCAACTCGCCTGTGAGCGGCAGGATTGAGCAGCAGTCATTCAGACGGACTGAGATTAGATCCTGACGGGCTAACCTCCGTCATCAGTGTTCCTGAGTTTCTGTGGCCCAGTAGATACGGAGAGATCTGTCATTAGCATGGTCCATGGATGAAGAAGAGTGGTACCGCGAAGGTCATACCTGTCGCCTCTTAGTTGAGGTGGCAGGTTTTTTGCATTTTTGACCCTAAATGAAAAAAAGGCAGGTGTCGAATGAATGACAAGAGAACGCATTATTGACTATTATTCCGGGTTTGACGAATGGGGAAGATTGGAGCGGGAGCCGCTGGAGTTCATCATTAACATGCATTACATCAGGGCACATCTCCCAGCAACTGGCCTTATTCTGGATAATGGCGCAGGACCGGGAAAATACGCGATGGAGCTTGCGAGAAATGGATACCGAGTAACCCTGTCAGACCTGACACCTGCTTCCGTGGATATCGCAAGGCAGAAGGCTAAGGAGTATAATCTGACGAAGCAGTTCGAGGGATTCCACGTATTGGATGCAACCCGTCTGGAGGGGCTGGCTGACGATACATACGATGCATCGCTGATGCTGGGACCGCTGTATCATCTCCAGACTGAACAGGAGCGGGTAGCGGCTGTAAGGGAGCTGCACAGGGTAACGAAGCAAGGCGGCATGGTATACATCGCGATGCAAAGCCGAATGCGAATGGGCATTAACTCGCTGCAGTCTCCCCAGCACTGGAAACCGAATGATCATATGGGTGCCATTCGTGCTTTTATGGAAAAGGGGACATTCGACCATCAGGATCAGGGCCGATTCACAGGAGCGTACTATTTTAACATTCAGGACATTCAACCATTCATGGAGCAGCACGGATTCGAAACGGTGAATTTGATTGGATCATCCAGCCTCGGAGCCATGCTCACAGCAGAACAGCAGCAGTATTGGAAAGAGCGCGGGGAGTATGAGGAGCTAATCCAATTCATGATTGAGAAGGCAGCAGATCCTACAATTCTGGGGATTTCCTCTCACCTGCTGTACATCGGGACCAAGAAATAATCATGAATGTCACAGAAATTGAGAATAATATGTCAAAATCATGCCCTCTGGAGAAAGAGGGCTCTTGTGTTTTTCTTCAAAATAGTTCAATATTAAGATACATAACAAAAGGTGATCTACTTACAATAGGTTAGATGAACGACGGATCGCTTCATAAACAGGGAGGAACAGAACATGGAAATCGGAATTAGTACCTTTGTCGAGACAAATCGAGATGTGAAAACCGGAGAACTTATAAGTCACGCACAGCGTATTCGTGATGTTGTAGAAGAGATTGTCCTGGCTGACGAGGTCGGTCTGGATGTATACGGCGTAGGGGAGCATCATCGTGCTGACTATGCAGCATCATCCCCGGCAGTGATTTTGGCAGCAGCGGCTTCACAGACCAAGCGCATCCGGCTGACCAGTGCCGTAACTGTACTGTCATCGGATGATCCGGTACGGGTATTTCAGGATTTTGCAACGCTGGACGGCATCTCGAATGGACGTGCGGAGATTATGGCAGGCCGGGGTTCATTTATCGAATCCTTCCCTCTATTCGGCTATGATCTGAACGACTACGACGAGTTATTCGATGAGAAACTGGATCTGCTGCTTAAGCTGCGTGATTCGGAAAAGGTAACCTGGGAAGGCAAGCATCGTCCTTCCTTCAATAATCTGGGCATCTACCCGCGTCCAGTGCAGGAGAAGCTGCCAGTATGGATCGGTAGTGGTGGTAACCAGGAATCGGTTGTACGCGCAGGTCTGCTCGGTCTGCCGCTGGTACTCGCGATTATCGGTGGTCGTCCGGTTCAATTTGCTCCACTGGTGGAGCTGTACAAAAAAGCAGCAGCTCATGCAGGGCATGATGCCTCCAAACTGACGGTGGCCTCACACTCTCACGGTTTTATCGCGGATACGATGGATGAGGCTGTTGAGAAATTCTTCCCACCTGCTCAGGCTGTCATGAACATGCTGGGCCGTGAACGTGGCTGGGGGCACTACAGCCGTGCAACATTTGATGCTGCACGCAGTCTTGAAGGCGCATTGTACGTTGGTGACGTAGAGACCGTGGCTCAGAAGATTATTTACTTGCGCAAGGAAGTTGGCATCACTCGTTTCATGCTGCACACTCCTCTCGGCACGATGCCGCATAATGAGGTGATGAGAGCCATTCAATTGCTTGGTAAAGAGGTTGCTCCAATCGTTCGCAATGAAATTGCACGTTGGGAAGCGGAGAATGGTGAAGCGCGTTAATTCTGCCCGTTCGTCGATCAGAGAAAATAGAACATCACTTATTTTAACGTAACAAAAGGAGTAGAGGCTCAGCATAACAAGTTGGGCCTCACTCCTTTTTTGTGCTATGGACAATAATTATTTTTTGGTGTTTGTTCCAAAGAGAGATTGAACAATCATGGACAGCGTATGATCATAGAGATTTTTGGCGGCAGCTTCACTCTCCAAGTGGCCTCCCAGGTACAGATGAATGACACCATGCAGGGGGGCCCAGATCATTTGAACGGCAAGCAGGGAATCCTTTTCCTGAAGCATCTCCTGCTTACTTGCTGCTTCTACCAAATTAATGAGCTGCTTCATCGCGGTTGCGGTTCCCTCCAGACTCTCTGCATCCGGTTTGAACTCGGCAAATGATCCACCAAACATCAGCTGATAGAAGCTGGATTGCGTCATGCCAAAATCCCAGTAGGCATAGGCAAGCGCGCGAAAGTGCTGTTGGTATGAAGTTTGCTGCGGCACGGCCTCAAAAGACTGAGACAGGAGTATGCAACCCTCCAAATAGAGATATTTAGCCAACCCTTCTTTCTTGCCAAAAAGGTTATAGATGATCTTGGTGGAGCACTCCATCCGTTCTGCCACACGTCGAACCGTAACCGCTTCAGGCCCATGTTCCTGTAATAGTGCAGCAGCAGCATGCACAATATTTTGTCGCAGATTTTCGGAATGCTGGAGTCTTGCTTCCTGAAAAGTCGTTACCGTATGAATCGACTCCTTAGAATTTGATGAGTGATCTTTCATTTATGTTCATCCTCGTAGCGTTATATTTGTTTTTTAACGGAAACTGCGTTTCTTATGAGTATTCTACTGTTTCGTGCCTGATATCGTCAATTTTCCAAATGTGAATTGACAGGATAAAAAAAGGGGGATACTATGTTTTCATTAGGAAACAATGTTTCCAATAAAAAACGAATGTATAAAAGGCGGATGAAAAATGAGAAAAATTCAAAATCAATGGGCACTAGTCACTGGAGCTTCCTCGGGTATCGGACAGGCTTTTGCATTGGAAATGGCTTCAAAGGGACATCATGTCGTGCTTGTGGCCAGATCGGAAGCAAAACTGAAGCAGCTGGCAGAACGCATAGAACGAACATATAAAGTGAGAGCAGAGGTCATCGTAGCAGATCTCTCTGAAGTGAATGCACCAAAGCAGATCTATGATGAATGTAAAAATCGGGGCATACGTGTGGATACCTTAATCAATAATGCAGGCTTTGCAACACATGGGTGGTTTGAACAGGTGGATGGCTTGCGCCAGCAGGAGGAGATCTTGCTTAATGTACTGGCTGTAACAAACATGACCCATCTATTCCTGCCGGCAATGCTGCAAACGCGCAATGGAACGGTGATCAATGTCTCTTCCACGGCAGCCTTTCAGCCTGATCCGTTTATGGCTGTATACGGGGCAACCAAATCATTCGTTCTTTCCTTCACAGAAGCATTATACGAAGAGAATAGACGGCGTGGAGTTCGCTTTTTGGCCATATGTCCCGGTGCGACAGAGACGTCCTTCTTTGATGTTGTAAACGCTGAAGAAGCCTCTGTTGGAAAACGGGATACGCCTGAGCATGTGGTAGAAGTGGCGATGAAGGCATTGAAATCGGGTAAGCCCTACGCTGTGCCGGGTGCATCGAATTACTGGACGGCTCAATTGGCCCGTGTTTTACCACGCAGACAGATCCTGCGAGTGGTTGGAGGAATGCTGACTCCGCGTCCTCAGAATGGATAAGCACAAAGGGCATGGGCCTGAATCGATAGGAAAAACGCTGGCAGCAAACATCCTTGCTGTCAGCGTTTATGTCATAACCATTTTAATAATGCCATACAGAATGCTGGTTCCTGCTGCACCGAGTGCAATCAGCTGAATTTTCAGGGCTAATCCATTAAAGCTGAATACTTTCGGAAGCAGCCAGTATAGGCTGATTGTTGTCCAGAGCGCGTACAAGACTGCTGCAGTTAGCAGCTGTCTCCCGGAGATTTCCCTGATTGCGGAACCCAGCAGACCCGGAAAGGTTGCATCACCAATCATTTTCAGATTCCAGTAGGAGAGAAGAAAATAAACAAGCACAACGCCCATCGTTCCCACAATCATCAGTGTATCCTTGCTCAGCAGTAGACTGCTAAGCGTCCGTGACTTGTTCTTCATCTCCCCGAAACCAACCAGGAAAAAAACGAAGCCTATCACCATTCCTACACCGGCTCCTGTCGTGCACAGCGTATGTAGAACGATACCGAGGACCCCAATTACCCATAACATGTCATCACCTTCTTCACAGCCTTGCGAACTTCCCGCTCGCAGAGCATACCATGCTGTCCATTCTACGCCTGGCTGTACGGTTCATCAATGAAGTGCCTTCCCTGTTATATGGTTCCCGCTTTTGAACAGCGTATAGTGAATGACCTCACCGCTCCAGAAATGGAAGGCCAGATCAATCTGCCCAATATGCAGTTCATTGAGCCATTCCGGCTGCAGAATCAGTTGATTTGTTTCATAAGAAGGTGCAAATGTAGTCAGGAATTCTTTGTAAGGAGTCCAGTTCTGCGGAGCAGTAAACTCTCCAGAGGAATAGACGGCTTCCATGGTAGCAAGCTGATCGCCATGAAAGAGCGCTGGGATGGAGAAAGCCTCTGTAGTACCGAATGCATTCTCCAGCTCGGGCTTGGCCGATACGACGAGCTTCCATGTCCAGTCTGCGCCTTGATTGAACTTCGCCGTGATGATGGCCTGTTTGCCGAGCTGGTCTCCCTTGCTAACCATACGGGATAATGCATCTGCTTGGATAACCAACTTACTCCCGCTGAATGAATAGTCTGCGTTTTGTTTCAACAGCTGCTCACCCGCATAGAGCGATACGAGTTTGGTTCCATTTAACTTGACTGTCAGCTTCGTATCCTGAATGGGGTAGCCTTGTCTCAGGTACAGCAGATCACGATCTCCAATAGCAGAACGGCCTGTCCAGCTTGCCTGAATCATCTCGAATAGAGCCGGATCGGACCACACATACGTCTCCCGGTTCAGATGCTGGCCATTGTCCCACAATATGGACGCGATCTTTTTCTCCTTCAGCTCATGCCCAATGAATTCGAAATATTTTAGCTTCTCGCCCTGTTCAATAACATCCGTATGTTTATCGAATCCCAGAAGTCCATACTCGCCGAGAATGACTGGAATCCCCTGCGTGACGAGTGTCCTGTATATATTGTTAAACGTGTTGGCTGCATCATTCTTGGTCTCGGTATCAAACGTGGTGTGTCCTGCGATATTGACGCTAAATGGCCAGTAACCATAGTAATGCAAGGTTGCAATCAGATTCTTGTCTTTCAGTTCAGTGATGGTATGCCTCAAACTGTTCAGCCTTGCCTGTGTCGGTAAACCCTCAAGTGTAGGCAGCAAAAGTGGACGCTCTTCGTTATTGCCGCCTGTGCTGCGAATCAGCTTCACAAACGCCGTGTTTAATTCATGCAGAAGGGCAAGCTGCCTTGGCTCATCCATATTGCTTCCTGCCCCCATATCACCCGCCTGAGTGATTCCACGATTGAAGCGCGGTTCATTCACACTTTCGAACATCAGCCGCAGTGGAGCATCCTTGAATTGATTCGCAATTTGGGTCCACACTGCTGTGTAACGAGCGAGTACCTGGTCATGATCGGTTTCCAGCTGACTGATCCAGAGATAAGAATCATGATGAAGATCCAACACAACGTACAGATTCGCATCCAGTGCCCATTTGATCACTTCCTGGACCCGTGCCATGTAAGCAGGGTCTATCCGGTAATCCGGGGCGGCACCAATATGCTGGTCCCAAGTAACGGGGATTCGTATACTTTTGAATCCTTGAGCGGCAATGTTTCCGATTAATTCCGAAATAACGCGTGGATTGCCCCAGTAGGTTTCATCCGGACCTACCGTATCCAATGAGTTGCCGAGGTTCCATCCGGGCTGCATCTGATCCACAACCGTTTGCAGTGGACTGAAGGCGGTCATTTCACGCTGCCTCGCAAGCTCGGATTGGGCTGCAGACGCAGGTAATGGCAGCAAGACGAACAGATACATCGCGATGCATGTCAGTGTGATGGAGATAGGGCGACTAGGTAATTTCATGAAGGCTCCTTTAGCTTGAGTGATCTCATTATGTTTTCGTCCTGTAGATCGACGTAAAGCATTATATCAAAAGGAGTATCAGGATGAGCCATCTATTTTTTACCCAAGTGCCTATTCGTTCTCCGATTCGTACTTTTCCCGGTGCTGCTTCTTCATTTCAATATAATCCGGGTCAGTCTTGGCAATCTCCCACTGCGCCTTGAAGATAGCTGCGGCTTCCGCTTTCACTTTGTCATTCTGATAGGGAAGGATCGAACCGTCCTCTTTCGAATATTTGCGTCCGCCTTTATGGTTCGTATAACGTCTGGCTCGCGTGTACCCCATTTGCAGAAACTTGCGCGCCATATCCATGCCAACGAAATCATCCTTTTTCTTATATTCCAAAAAAAGCTCGTAGATCTTCTCCGATGATTCGGTCGCGATCTCTGGTGTTTTAAAACGCCAATAGGGCAGAATCTCGCTCTTGTAGGGTTCCACCATCAGCACGCCCTGCTCTCCCCGTCCGACGGTATATAGCTCTGGATGTTTGCGCAAATCGAGCTCTTCGTAATTCAGGGTGTAATCGAATTTTTTCATCGGTGTGGTCCCCCCTTAAGATATCATGTATGGTATCGCCATGCTTGATCATGGGATTTTGTAATCGTAATATAACTTCTACCTCTTTTTACCCCGATTCTTTTGGAACATACACGGTTAATGGGGGACAGAGAAGTAAAACCATAGGAGGGATCATGTTATGGGAATGTCCGGTAGATATCTAGTGGTGACCGACGAGTTGATTGAATCGATCAAGTCAGGCGAGATCAGTGTGCATGATTGTTCCGTCGATCTGGATATTGATAAAACGTGGCAGATGCTTCAGTTCACCTTAACCGGTAACCTGGCTGAAGGAGAGCCGCCTCTCGGATATGTGGTGCCGATGTCAGGGGAACAATATTTGGGGAATTATTCGGACATGGATCTGTTTTTGCTCTCGAACGAACAGGTGCTGGAAGCTTACATGGCTCTGGAGCAGCTGGACCCCGATGAACTGAAGGCACGTTTTGACCTGGACCAAATGGTTACGGAAGGTGTCTACCCGGTCATGGAAGGCTGGGATGCAGAGGAGACCTTCAGGGAGATCGTTCAGACAATGAATGATGTTCAGGCTCTATATCAGGCAACTGCAGCCGCCGGGAATGGAATCGTCTTTTATATTTTCTGAAACGGTTCATAAAGATGACGCGCCTTCATGTTTAAGCTGCTTCGGTACGGGTTATTGATAGAACAAGGCTAATGCCTTGAAGATAATCACGAAAATCCGCTAGAAGAGAGGGATTGCGATATGACACAGGACCAGAATGAAGAGAACAAAGCCATTCAAGACGACGAGCCGGATCAATTTGAAACCCCTGTAACGACAGAGGACAATGAACCGACTGAAGAGGTTAACGAGGAAACCAAAGAGTAATGTACGAAGTCGTTTAAAATAAATTCTTATCCAAAGGTCGGACACATTTCCGGCCTTTTTTGGCGTTTTTACGATCCACCCGGTTTACAACATTTACCTGATGGCCTCATAATAGGAATGAACCACATTTTTCCTAAGGAGGAGATCGTATCAAAAATCGAAGGTTAGCCAAGTGGATCGCCGTACCACTCGTTTTGATGATGGTGGCGCTTACGGGATGTCAGGCTGTTGGTGGGGTGGATATTAGTAAAGCCATGGCCAACAGTACAAACGTAAAATCCGGTGAATCGAAACAGTCCATGCACATTAACATAGAGCCGGCTAAAGAATTCGCTACCGAGAAAGACAACGAAATGATTGAACTTATTAATTCCGTATCCCTGGACATTGAAAATGCCAAAGTGAAGGATGCCCAAACGGCATCGATCCAAGGTTCTGTGAGTTTCCAAGGAACTAAATTGCCTTTCCATCTATCCATGGATGAAACTCAAATGGTGATCGACCTGGACGGTGCGCAGAAGCCGCTGTACATATCACTTGAGGCTCTGGAAGGCGCGCAAACACTTCCGATGATGGACACCAAGGCTCTGGAAAAGCAGATCGAGGAGCTCTCTCCCAAATTGCTTTCTTTTGTCCTGAAGCATCTGTCCAATCCGAAAAATATCTCTGTTACGCCTGTACAGGAATCGGTTAACGGTGAGTCCCTCAACCTCTCCAAGCTCCATATGGAGATCACTGGAGAAGAGATTCTTGCCATGGTTAAACCGTTTCTGACAAGTGTTTCCAAGGATGAGCAAGGACTCAAGGATCTGATCGGCGATCTATATGAGGTGTTCTATCCACTGCTGACAGCAATAAATCAGGTGGAAGAAGTGGACACAGGAGCCATGACCTCCTTAATGCCAGAATCCAAAGAGGCAGCTGTTGCAACCATGTACCCGATGATCAAGGCAGGACTCGACGAGCTTCTGGTTAACTATGATCAAGGGTTGAACGAATTGTTGAATGAAGTGCCCGAACTGAAGACGGTATTTGGCACAGATACAACGTTTAAGCTCGATTTCTATCTCGACAGTGCGCTGAACATCCGCAAGCAAAATGCTGAGTTGAAAGTGGCACTGCCTGCCTCCGAGGATCTGCCTTTGCAATCCGTGACTCTATACGCAGACAGCGAGCAGTGGAATATCGGTGGAGCGGTAACCGTGGATGCGGTTGACACAACAGGTGGCGTAATCGATCTGATGAAGGAAGATATTACTCCTGGACAGATGCTGCGCAACTTTGATTCCAATTCTGTCGTGTATCAGCTGCTGAAAGACGAAGCCGGCATCACTCGGAAGAGCATTATGCTGTATCCGGAAGATGAGACCTACGGTGCCATTACGGTAAAAAATACAACATTCGTTCCTCTGCGTTACCTGTCCGAGGAATTGGATGCTGAAGTGAAATGGACCAAGGGATCGGATACCATCGTTGTTACTGACGACATTACGGGCAATGAAATTGTCCTGACTGTGGGTTCCAAGAATGCAACGGTTGCAGGCAAGGATGTAACCATGGTTGAATCCGCCTATGTGGGCAAAAACGGTAAGACTTACGTTCCACTGCGCTTCATGGCTGAGTCTCTTGGAGCAACGGTGGATAAGGAAAGTGAAACCGGCTGGATCTTTATCGATCGGCCATAAGTTATAACATCTGTACGACATCTGTATGTGCGAGAGGGGATTTCAGAGTATGCCAGATTCCTTGTAATCTCCGTCATCAGAAAGCGCCTGTTCCCAGCAAGTTGTTGGGGACAGGCGCTTTTATTAGTATGATGCGAATATTAGGCATACTGAAGAGCCTGCGGCTTTTTGCTGAATCCAGTGCTCCCTGCGGTAAAGCCCATCTGCCGATAGAACTCATGAGCTGCTTCACGGTCGGGACGGTTACCGCTGTTCAAGGAGAGCGAGTCTATGCCTTGGCTGGCGGCCCATTGCTCTGCTGCCAGAATCAGCTGACGGCCTATCCCGGTGCCTCTGAACTGGTCATGCACGATGAGTGCAAGGATGCGGCAGTGCTGGCCGTTTTTCTCATACAGGTAAGAGGTTTGCATGCCAATCAATCCGACCACACGTCCACGAACCTCGGCGACGAACGTATTAAAATTTGCATCAGCCGCAATGTGGGCATAACGCTCCTGCATTTCAGCATACGTCGTGGGATAGCCCAGTTGGTCCATGAGAATGACCATATCCTGCAGATCTTCCGTTGAACTGCTGCGTATTGTTACATCCTGGCTCATGATAGCTGTGCCTCCTTATTTCGTTCCTTCAGTGAGAGTTCAATGATGGTATCCAGCAGCTCTGTAAAGGAAATACCTGCAGCGGCTGCACTTTTGGGCAGCAGACTGTTGCGGGTTAGACCTGGAAGCGTGTTGACTTCAAGTACATAAGGCATGCCATCACGGATGATCATATCCACGCGGGCATAGACGCTGCATTTCAGCACACGGTAACAGGCCAGTGCGGCATCTTCCACGCGCTGGTGAATGTCGGCAGGCAGCTGAATCACCTGTTCCTCGGCTCCGCCGTCATTATATTTGGAGCTATAGTCGAAGAACTCGGCGCTTGAACGAATGGAGATGATCGGAAGCATCTTGCCATCTACAATGGCACAGGTAATTTCATCCCCTGCGATATATTGTTCAATCATGACCGTGCCATCCCATTTGAGTGCAGCTTCAACCGCGGCTTGAAGAGATGAAGCCTCTTGAACAACCTGGGTGCCAATGCTGGAGCCGCCTGAGTTGGGCTTCACAACGACCGGATATGTCAACTGCTGCACCACCGTAGATGACAGTTCTTCCAGATGGTGCACCTGCACCCACGCTCCAGTAGGTATGCCCGCATGGTGCATGAGCTGTTTGGACATGTCCTTATCCATACATACGCTGCTGGACAAGACACCGCAACCCGTATATGGAATGCCAAGCGAATCCAGGGTACCTTGAACTGTACCGTCTTCGCCGTATTTGCCATGCAGTGCGAGTAAGGCTACATCAATACCCGCTGATTTGTCGATCAGATCCCGTTTGCTGCTTAGCTCAATGGGAATGACTTCATATTTATTTCTATCCAGATGGGCAATCATCTCCTGTCCGGTGAGCAGGGAAATATCCCGCTCGGAAGATGTTCCGCCCATAATCACGCCAACCTTCATGTGTAATCCTCCCATGTTGTTATTCAGCCGTTTCAGCTCATCTGAGCCGTGGTCTCACCAATGATACGGATACCTTTGCGAATATTGTCATCGCTGACCCTGGAGAAGCCCAGGCGCATCGTATTTAACCCCTGACCTGGTTCCAGATAAAAGGTATCGCCGGGCGTGAAGGTCACACCCTTCACCTTGCAGGCAGCCAGCAATTCCCGGGTTCGGTATCCCGGAGGAAATTGCACAAACAAATGCAAACCACCCTCGCCGGAGATCTGGCACATGGGCAGATGCTTGCGCAAGCAGCGCACGACCAGTTCATATTTCCGCTTATATTCCGTGCGGGCCCGCTTCAGATACTTCTCAAAATTACCGTTGCTCAAGTATTGGTAGAGCAGGGATTGGTCCAGTGTTGAGGTGTGAATGCTGCGGGCCCGTTTCATGCTTTCCAAATAATCAATCAGTGCTGCATCTGCAATGACCCAGCCTACCCGCAGCCCGGGAAAGAGTACCTTGGAGAAGCTGCCCAGATAGACGAGTCCATTACCCTTGCCCGCACTAGCGATGAGAGGGGAGACGTGGGAACCGGAATAACGCAGTTCCTCATTGAACCCGTCCTCGATAATGGGCACTTCGTACTGATTCATTAACCGGATAATCTCTGCCCGTTTGGCAGGAGAAGTCACCGTTCCGGTTGGATTGTGATAAGAAGGTACCAAATAGGCCAGATCATACGAACTTGTGACCAGTTCATGTTCCAACTGCTGCAGGTTCAACCCGTCCGGCTCCATGTCCACGCCTGTGAGGTTGAACTCATGAAGCTTCAGATTTTTGATGGCCGTATGATGGGTAGGGTTCTCGCATAGAGCTCTGCCGCTTTGTCTGCGCAAGGCACCAAGCACCAGATCGAAGCCTTCCGTGAATCCGTTGGTAATTAGAATATCCTTGCCGGTCAGGTCAACACCCTTGTTCTCCATGTACCGGAGCAGATAGTTCATCAGAGGACGGTAGCCTTGTGCATATCCGTAGTTCAGCAGCACTTCGCCTTCGAGAGACATGCGATCAAGGAAGGCCCGTTTCACATTATGCAGATCGAACAGCTTTTCATCCGGGGCAATACTGGTAAACGAGATCTCGCCACGTTCTGCACCGGAACCATGTTTCATGAGATCATATTGTTCCGCCTGAATCGCATAGTTGCTTACGCGGCTTTTCCAATCCAGCTGCCAGCCATTGGTTGGCTCAGGCGCTTCAATCATGGGGCTGACGTAGTTGCCTTTGCCTTTCACCGCATAGATCAGACCTTCTTCTTCTAGCTCGGCATAAGCGAGCAGGACGGTGCTGCGGCTAACCTTCATCAGTGTACTGAGTTCACGGGTGGAAGGCAGCTTTTGCTTTGCCTGCAATCCGCCTTTGAGCATCAATCGCTTCATATAATCTTTGACTTGTATATATACAGGGCGGTCCTCCGTCAGTTGCAGATCGGAATACATCCCATCACTCCCTCTGTTTGCTATCTTGCCATATTATAAACTCCACCGAAAGAACCACGATACCTCTGTTTCCATCACGAGGTGGTTGGAACCGGGAACCGATAGCTGTCGATCCGTTCAGCTGCCTTTAGTCACGTTAATTTTTTTTCAACACCTCTATTTTTCATGATTTTTCTATAGTAACCTATATTTGAACATGACCCAAAATGCTTTAATTCCAATATGACGACACCGGAGGAAATCCCGCATGGCAAGAACGCTTTTCCCGAGACTTCGCGGCAACAGCCGGGGCTGTCTCGCTTTTGAACCGTTTTTCTTGATTCCGTACAGCATGATGGCAACTTACGCTACGCTGTACATGTATGAGCTGGGCGTTACCGAGACCAATATTGGCTGGATTACGACGCTCGGGCTTATCGTGCAGGTGCTGTCATCATTCATGAGCGGGTATTTGACCGACCGAATGGGACGCAAACGCGCCATCCTCACCTTCGACGTGCTTAGTTGGAGCGTTGCGATGCTGATCTTTGCCTTTTCCCAAAATGTCTGGTTTTTCGTTATCGCGACATTCATCAACGGGCTTCAGCGTGTTCCGCATATCGCCTTTTACTGTCTGATCGTCGAGGATACGCCAAAAAAGGACCGGACTTACGTTTTCACACTGCTTCAGATCATCGGCGTCGTCGGTGGTTTGTTCGCTCCGCTTGGCGGTCTGTTGGTCGATCATTACGGACTGGTGGATGGCACTCGGATCATGTATGTGCTGTGTTCGGTGCTCATGACCTTCCAATTCATCGGGCGGCACCTGACCACGAAGGAAACGGAAATGGGTTATCGGAAAATGAAAGAGACGAAGGAACTCGGTCTCAAAAAGAGTTTGATCGATTATAGCGGCGCGATCCGAGATCTGTTTGCCAGCCGCAGTCTGATGCTGATCTTCGTCGTTTATATCCTGTTCAACTTTCAAATGACGCTAAAAACGACCTATCTATCGCTGTATCTGGCCGACTATCTGAAAGTGGACAGCGGACTAATCTCGCTCGTTCCTGCCGTTTCCTCTATTATTATGCTGCTCGCGCTGTGGTTCATCATGCCGAAGATTCCAGCCGAAGGAGAAACGCGCTCGATGATGGCTGGTTTTGTACTGTCGTTGCTTTCGAACGTGATGCTGGTGCTGTGGCCGACGTCGAACCTGGTCTGGATTGGTTTAAGTACCGTGCTTGCCGCCGTCGGATTGATGATCAGCTCGCCGTACCTCGAAGCGGCCGTCCAGAACGCGATTGACGACGAAAAAAGAGCGAAGGTATTCTCGATGCTTTCCGTCGTCATCCTGCTGCTTACTTCCCCGGCCGGTATCGTGGGAGGCTGGGCATACGCGCTCGATCCGCGGATTCCGATCTGGATCATTACAGCGTCCTTTGCCGCGGCGTTTGTGTTTTTGATGATTTATTTGAGTCGAGGAAGAGGAAAGGCTTACCTGTAGGGAAGCTGAGGTTCCCTCCGCGATCACCGCTCGTAAATGGACCTTTCTGAAGTAGTTTAAGGGATGCCGCTTGGTCGGCGTCTCTTTTTTTCTTTTAAATATACTGCGAACTCAAGATTCAATGAAGGTAGATAGGAGTATACGGGGGCAGTTATCAATGGTTTAAGGCAGGGGGGAATTGCTTATGAAAAATAACGATGATCGGTTGATTACGAGGGGTTGGGATATCAATGGGACAACGTAAAAAAGCCCTGGCTTCGTGCCGGGCTGTGGGTGTAGCTTGATCCAATTCTATATAGATCTGCTGTTATGAAGTTATGACTTACTAAGATTGCATGGCATGACCATTCTTCTCTTTTCTAGGATCGATAGCTATCGTTTCTTCTACGTGGATCTCGTTGGTCCTTGCTGACTGGAATTGCAGGCTTTCTAATTCAAATCCACTTCTTACTTCTACATCTACTTCTTTTTCTACGTTACAATCTACAATGAATCTCTTTCTACATTTGCTTGCTGCAAGGGTCGTATTGATGATGAATCCTAAAAGCTACAGACTTGCAATACGTGCTAACTGTCCTCTTGTTGTGGTGCGCACATTACAGAATTCAGTATGAAAAAGATCATGATTCATAGGGTACAATAGACGGAAGTAGATATAAAGACATATGTCTTAGTGCCCAATTTCTTCCTCATACCCCTATAGTACCACTTTGAATCAGGGAAGTTAACCTTTTTTTTGAAATTATTGTCGTAATAGTTGAAAATAGCGTGAATTGTGCATCTTATAGGATGAAATGGTTTCCTGTAATAATGTATGATAGGATGTAAGCCTATAGATAATGAGGAAGTGAGCCCAATGATTCAGATTACCGTACCAACGCCGGATGTAACCATCACCAAGCAGGAAAACCCGCAGCTTAGCCACATCTATGGTTTCACCGATTTTCACCTGATCACGCGTGAAAAGGGTGGAATCTTCATGTTTTACAATGCCGATGGAGAGCTGTTATTTGTCGGGAAAGCAAGAAAATTGAGACCGCGGATCAAGAAGCATTTTGAGGATACCGTTTCTCCAATGAAGAATCACCGGGAAGAAGTGGCGACCATTGAGGTTTGTCTGGTGGAAGATGCCGTAGACCGTGAAATTTATGAGACCTATATCATTAATACGATGCGTGCGAAATACAATGTAGACAAAGTGTTCTATAACTAAGTCTTCTGCTGAGGTAACTACAGCAACAACTAGCATTAAAAAAAGTCTGTATCAAGTTAAAAAGAGATTTTACAGCCCGGGACATATGTCCTACAGGGGTGTAACGATGGATAAGGATGTGATCGACCGATTGCATCCAAGTCTGTACTTGAACATCGAAAGATATGAATAGCAGATCACTAGAAATGTAGTAGAACATGTAGAAAGCAAAGAACGTAAAGATTGGTTTCAAAGATTGACCCAATACATAGAAGTGGTGATTGTTTTGATCGGACGCAGTGGTAACCCCACACTCAAGGACAGTACATTTGAAAATGCCGGTGGATATGGAGATGACCGGTACCAGCGTTACATGACGATTAACGGCACAGTGAACAAGTCATTCATTACGCTGGTCATCCTGCTCGGCAGTGCATTTGCGACATGGATGATGTTCTTTAACGGTCAGGAAGTGCTTCCTCTCGCCATCGGAGGTGCCATCGTCGGATTTATTCTGGCATTGATTATCTCGTTCAAACCTGTGGCAGCACCCTATCTTGTTCCCATCTATGCCATCGCGGAAGGCATGTTCCTTGGCGCACTCTCCGCAACCTACGAGTCATTGTACAACGGAATCACTTTGCAGGCTGCTTTGCTGACTATGGCAGTGTTCATTGCCCTGCTGGTCGCTTACAAAACGAGACTGATCAAAGCTACGGAGAACTTCAAGCTGGGAGTGGTAGCGGCAACTGGCGGTATTATGATCATGTATCTGCTCAGTTTCGTGCTGGGATTGTTCGGAATTACCGTTCCCTATCTGCATGACAACAGTCTGATCGGAATTGGGATTTCTGTCGTAATCGTTATCGTAGCGGCACTGAATCTGGTGCTTGATTTTGACTTTATTGAGAACGGCGCTGAACAAGGTGCTCCAAAATATATGGAGTGGTACGGCGCATTTGGGCTTATGGTTACCCTGGTATGGCTGTATATCGAGATTTTACGTCTGCTCAGCAAGCTGCGGAGCCGGGATTAGGAACGAATAAAAACAATTGAGATAACAGATCAAATTCAAGAGCTAACGCGTGCATCGTCACGTCGTTGGCTTTTTTATACATATGGATGGCGAGGATCATTTGAACTGAAACGGGTGCACATATTTCCATATATGGATTGACTGAGAGGAAAAGAATATGATACTTTAATTGATAATGATTATCATTGTCGGTAAATGATGAATCAGTCAACTGACCTCAACGTACGCTGTACGCTTCATATTAAGATGATCAAACAGATCGAGAGGAGTGGCCTCATGTTACTGGAGAATGAATTGCACCGTGCTGTGCGAGCCCCCGTTATGAGTCGCAGCCCCAAGACGGACCTTGCTGAAGTAAAAACCTATATGGACGAGCATTACAATGAAGCATTGTCTATTGCCGATCTTGCTCAGAGAGCAAATATCAGTCCGAAGTATTTTGTTGATCTATTCAAAAAAACCTACGGTCTCAGCGCGATGGAGTATCTGACAGATCTCCGTATTAACCGGGCCAAGCGTTATCTGAAGGAATCCGGGTATAAACTGCGTGATATCGCGCTCAGAGTCGGATACAGCGATGAATATTATTTCAGCCGCAAATTCAAAAAAGAAGTCGGCGTTTCTCCTTCCGATTATGCCAAGAACGCCAGAAAACGCATTGCCACTTGCTCCTCCAGCGTCATCGGACATCTGCTGGCCCTCAATGTCATGCCCATTGCTGCGCCCATCGATCCGAAATGGACAGCGTATTATTATAACGCGCATCGCACCGAAATCCAGTCCCATCTTAAACTAACAGATCCATATACCAGTTGGAGATTCGAAGCGAACGTAGAGCGGCTTGTGCACATACGGCCGGATGCCATCATTGGTACCGATCAACTCAGTGAAGAGGATCAAGCTGGACTTGCTGAGATTGCGCCTTGCTGTTTTGTACCCCAGCATCAGACCGATTGGCGTGCACAGCTGCGCATGATTGCTGCGTTCCTGGAACGGGAGGAACAGGCAGAACAGTGGATTGGACTATATAACAAGCGGGTAGAGAAAGCGCGGGAATCCGTGCAGAAGCAAGTAGGATGCGAGAAGGTGGCTGTGATCCGGGTATATGGTCAGCGCCTCTATCTCTATAGTAATCCGGGAATCGAGGAGGTGCTCTATGGGGCATTGCAGCTGGAGACCTTCCCCGATGCCAGCACCAATACACCGCTGACGCTGGAACAATTAAATGTAATGAATCCGGACCGGATCCTGATTATGGTATGTCCCGAGGCCGTATCGCGGGCATACTGGCTCAGTCTGCAGCACTCGCCAGTATGGAGACAGCTGAACGCTGTGCGTCAGTATCAGACACACCTGATCACTGGCGATCCTTGGTTCGATTATTCTGCAGTAGGCGTTATGCGTATGCTGGATGAGGCATTGCTCATTTTCACGGGATATTGTCCAAATATATATCTGGATAACGTCCATGGTGATTCACGGGCGACATGACATATAATCCATCTATCTAAATGAGAATGTTTATCAAGGGGGAACTATCATGCATCAGCAGCAAAAAGAGAACGGGCAACGTTTCGCTCCAAGAAGGTGGATTAATCATCGGCTGTCAGCCTTGATTGTACTCGTATTAATGGTTGGATTACTGGCAGCCTGTGGCTCCACATCAGAACATGAAGGAGCAGCGCAGCAGGAGCAGAAGACAGCCGAGGCCTCCACAACAGCCTCATCAGAAACGGCCGTACAAGAAGAAGAGACTGCAGAAACTGCGACTGGCGAACGAACTGTAAAAGACGAAATGGGACATGATGTGGTGGTTCCTGCCAAAGTGGAGCGTGTATTTGCACCTTATCTCGAGGATTCCCTGCTTACACTCGGCGTCAAGCCCGTTGCTCAATGGGCAAGCGGCACCCAAGGGCATGTTTACTTGCAGGATCAGCTAAGTGACGTACCTACACTCGATTTCTCGAGTGGGCTGCCTTCGCCTGAAGCATTGATGGCTTACAACCCTGATTTTATTATCCTGCACACGGCGAATTATGCCGAAAATGGTGTATATGAGAGTTACTCGAAGATTGCACCAACCTATGTATTTAACAATGCATCGGGGGATGTAGAGAAGTCACTGGAGATCATTGGCGATCTGCTTGGCAAAACGGCTGAGGCAGAACAGGCCATCAAGACATACCACGCCAAGGTAGACGCTGCGAAGACAGAGATCGCCAAGGTAGCGGACGGTAAGAAAGCGGCCATTATCCGCTTTGCTCCCCGCGGAATCAGCATGATGGGCGGAAACTACTTCAGCGGCTATGTCGTATACGAACAGTTGGGACTCGGCAAGCCCAAACTTGTCGAAACGGAGAACAGCGCGATTGTCTCCACCGAAGTGCTGCCCGAGATTGACGCGGATTATATTTTCACCGTTGAACAGGGGCCAGGCAGCATGAAAGAGATGACGGATACCAAAGTGTGGCAGAGCATGCCTGCTGTTAAAGCGGGAAATGTATATGCTGTCGATCCAGCACCATGGCTGGGCGGCGGATTGATTGCCTATGGTCATGTCATTGACGATACACTGAAGGCATTGACCCAATAATAGCGATGAATCAGCTCCTTCTCGGAGTGTCCCGAACCGGATCTTATTTCTGAGTTCGAGGTGTCACGGGGAGGAGCTGTTGTTTTTTTGCCAAGGCATAAAATCAATCAAGAAAAATATGTACATATGGAGATAATCAAAATGAATTCTGGATATCGTCCATGGGACAGCCGAAATCACTCTTTTATAATTGGTAATGAGAATCAATCTCATATAAAACAATATGATCTATATACACATAGCAATGTGAGTTGAACAACGAGGAGGATCCATCCGTAATGACGTTTCAGCATAATCAATCAGCCTCAGGGACCCTTGAGCAGATGACACGCAGTGCTGTTCCCATTCCCCGTTCAGAACAGTGGACGATGAAATCGAGAGCGGGGAAGCATGCTTATCAGATCATGGTATATCAACCCGCAGAGGCCGCCCCGCCGTCGGGATATCCTGTGATCTACCTGCTCGACGCTAACTCTGTCTTCGGCACGATGGTGGAAGCGGCTCGCATACAGGGACGCAGACCAGAGAAGACCGGGGCACTCCCGGCCATCATCGTTGGAATCGGGTACCCGACTGCCGCCGCGTTCTCGCCTCATCGGTATTACGATTTTACTCCGCAGGCCACGACGGAATATACCCACAAGTCGGATGGGACAATTCTGCCTGAGCAGGGGGGAGCGGATGCTTTTCTGCAATTCATTGAAGAGGAACTGAAGCCTGACATGGAGCAGCAGTTCAACATCGATCGGAACAGACAGGCCATTTTTGGCCATTCACTTGGCGGATTGTTCGTTCTGCACACCCTTTTTACCAAGCCGGATGCTTTCCGTTACTACATTGCTGGAAGCCCTTCGCTTCATTGGAACCAGAAGGTGATGCTGGCTGAGGAACAGGAGTTCATCGCAGGTCTGGAGCAGCATCCGGTCAACGTTCAGGTCTGGATTGGCATGGGCGAACAGGAGAAGAACCATCCTGCCCGCAACAATGAGAAGGCATCGGATTTAACGGAACGCCTATCTGCGCTGAAACAGCCGGGCCTCGATATCCAATATACCGAGTTCGAGGAAGAGAATCATGTCTCGGTGCTGCCGTTTCTGATCAGTCGTGCGATACGTTTGGCCTGCAGTCCTGAAGCGTAGGTGGGTGGAAGAATAAGATGTTTGCTTGAGTCAGGTACGGGATTGGCCGCTTTTCGATTGGCTGAGATAACATGGATGATCCAATCGAGTTCAACAATGAATCAACGTTCAACAGGCAGTAAGTCAGGGGAGGTACACAGCGTGAGTTATACAGGAATTCATGGAAAAGTAGCTCTGGTCACCGGTGCAGCACAGGGAATCGGCGAAGCGGTTGCCAGAGCTCTGGCTGAACAGGGTGCAGTTGTAGCGGCAGTAGATATTCGGGAAGAGCAGCTCGGTCAGCTGGCTGTGGATCTAAATCATCAAGGCCATCAGGCGGCTGCTTATCCTGCTGATATTGCGAAATGCCAATCGGTAGACGATACCGTACAGCGAATCGAGGCAACACTTGGACCGATTGGCATTTTGGTAAATGCAGCTGGTGTGCTGCATACAGGTACAGTGGAAGCCCTGAGCGACGAGGAATGGACAAGGACATTCGACGTTAATACCCACGGTGTATTTTATATGTCACGTGCAGTTGTACGAAATATGGCAAGGCGCCAATCGGGAACAGTGGTTACTGTTGGCTCGAACGCTTCAGGCGTACCCCGGATGCACATGTCGGCATATGCAGCCTCCAAGGCGGCGTCCACCATGTTTACCAAATGTCTTGCGCTTGAATATGCGGAGCAGCATATCCGCTGCAATATTGTATCTCCAGGATCGACGGACACCCCCATGCAGCGTGCGTTGTGGCAGGATGAACATGGCGCGCAGGCCGTCATTGCAGGATCGCAGCAGGCGTACCGTCTCGGCATTCCTCTGAACAGGATGGCATTGCCTTCCGATATCGCGGATGCCGTACTCTTTTTGGCATCAGACCAGGCGAGACATATTACCATGCATGATTTGTGTGTGGATGGAGGCGCCACACTCGGCGTCTGAATCAAGATAAGGAGATGATGAATATGTCAAAAGCGGCTGCAATCACAGCAACCTCCGCCTTACACCTTCTGGAACAATATCGGGAGGGGACGTCCTTTTTCTGGTCTTCACCGCAACATACCTTGCTCGCTCAAGGCGAGCAAATGAGGTTTCCTGTCTCCGCTGTTCAGCAGCAGGTGGTATCTGATTCCTCAGGAAACATGGATCATGCCCCTGGTAACCACGTGGAAGGAGTACATTTTGTTATTGAACAGGTTCGCACAATGATTCAGAAAGCGCAGCAAACGGGCCATCGGAAACCAATTGTGGTGGGAGCGATACCTTTTGATCCGAGTCAATCCTCAGCCGAGCTGTTAATTCCGGAAACGGTGCAATGGGCAGAACCTCCAAGCCATGATCTGAACGGATCATACGAGAGGCGCCCGGCAGCGGCTGGCTGTGAGATTGAGGAAGTGCCTGGGGCCGAGACGTATCAACGAAGTGTCATTCATGTGCTGAGGCAGATGGAACATGGAGAACTCGACAAAGTTGTGTTATCCCGCACACTGCGTGTGATCTCAGATGATCTCGTAGACACACATCAACTTCTGCGTAATTTGTTCAGGGATAATGCACACGGGTATACGTTTGCAGTTCCCATGAGGAAAGTTCCTGAAACGAAAAGTACTATAACAACGATAAATCGCAACGATTATGAACTCGATCACCAAGCCACACGTACGTTCATTGGCGCAAGCCCGGAGCTGTTGGTTACTCGAAAAGGTACCACCATACGGGCGAATCCGCTGGCTGGCTCCGCTGCCCGAAGTGATGACCCTGCTGAGGATCGCCGCCGTGCAGAGGCGCTGCTGGCTTCAGCCAAAGATCGGCATGAGCATGCTGTCGTCATTGATGCTGTTTCCGCGGCACTCCGACCTCTTTGCAAAGAACTGATCGTTCCGGCAGAGCCCTCCTTGATCCAGACAAGCACGATGTGGCATTTGTCTACCGAGATTCATGGAGAATTGCTGGATAAAGATATTTCGTCACTAGAGGTGGCATTTGCTCTCCATCCGACCCCGGCTATCTGCGGAACGCCTGTATTAACGGCCAGAGAGGCCATTGGGTCACAAGAACCGTTTGATCGCGGACTGTTTACCGGCATGGTTGGCTGGTGCGACAGCGAGGGAGACGGGGAATGGGCTGTGACCATCCGCTGTGCGGAAGTGGAAGGCAATGAACTTCGATTATTCGCTGGGGCAGGCATCGTAGCGGGCTCCACACCGGAAGCGGAACTGGCAGAGACCTCCGCCAAATTCAGAACAATGCTGCTTGCCATGGGTTTGGATTTCAACGTATCCCGTTTGAAGGAGGAATAAAAAGATGCTGCCAGGATATCAGGCTTGGCCTGAAGAGTTTGCAGAGCTTTATCGTCAGGAAGGTTGCTGGGAGGGCATTACATTTGGAGAAATGCTCCGGCAGCGTGCGGATGGTTATGGCAATCGTACTGCCATTATTAGCGGTGGAGAGCAATTAACCTATGCAGAGTTGGACAGACGAGTCGACCAATTGGCGGCAGGGTTGTATGCCAAGGGAATACGGAAATATGACCGCGTTATTGTACAGCTGCCGAACATGCCAGCTTTTGTTGAGGTGATCTTTGCCCTGTTCCGTTTGGGAGCACTGCCGGTGTTTGCACTTCCTTTGCATCGGAAAAGTGAAATCGAGTACTTCGCCCGCTTCTCTGAGGCTGTTGCTTATCTGATCCCGGATCAGGATGGGGGATTTGATTATCGAAAACTTGCAGCAGAAGTTCAGGCAGAGGTGCCGAGCCTTAGACATATCATCGTGGCAGGAGAAGCCGGTGCATTTACTAATCTGGAGGATTTATATATTGATCCCGTTCAGCTCAAGGATGATCAACCTGTCTCTTCGGATGTAGCCTTTCTTCAGTTGTCTGGTGGAAGCACCGGACTGTCCAAAATGATCCCGCGCACCCATGATGACTATATCTACAGTCTGCGGAGAAGCGTCGAGGTCTGCGGACTCGGCCCGGAAAGTGTATACCTGGCTGTTCTGCCTATAGCGCATAATTACCCTCTAAGTTCACCAGGAATACTAGGCACGCTCTATGCAGGAGGTACGGTTGTGCTGTCACGGGGGTCAAGCCCGGATGAAGCTTTCCCGCTCATGAAGGAGCATCAGGTGACCATCACGGCGCTGGTGCCGCCGCTCGCCCTAATCTGGCTGAACGCGGCCGCTGCGAGAGGAACCAAGCTGACATCCCTGCAGGTTCTCCAGGTTGGTGGAGCCAAATTCAGTGCGGAGGTGGCTGGACGCGTCAGACCTGTCCTGGGCTGCACACTGCAGCAAGTCTTTGGCATGGCTGAGGGGCTGGTGAACTACACCCGTTTGGATGATCCCGAGCACCTCATTATTAACACACAGGGCAAACCGATGTCCCCATATGACGAGGTAAGAATTGTAGATGACGAGGACATTGAAGTGGAGTTGGGGCAATCCGGGCATCTGCTGACCCGGGGCCCCTATACCATTCGCGGATATTACAAGGCCGAAGAACATAACTCGAAATCCTTCACTACAGATGGGTTCTATCGTACAGGAGATATTGCGAGCTTAACACCCGAGGGTTACCTCGTTGTGGAGGGCCGGGCGAAGGATCAGATTAACCGTGGCGGTGACAAAGTGGCTGCCGAGGAGGTGGAGAACCACCTGCTGGCTCATCCGGGGGTTCATGATGCAGCACTGGTGTCCATGCCAGATGAATATCTAGGCGAGCGCTCCTGTGCGTTTATCGTACCCAGCGGCGAGAATCTGACTGCTGCCGAAATCAAGTCCTACTTGCGCAGTCGCGGCCTGGCGAGCTACAAAATCCCAGATCGGGTTGAGTTTGTCCAATCTTTTCCCAAGACGGGTGTGGGCAAGGTTAGCAAGAAGGCACTCCGCGAGATGTTGACGATGAAGCAGCCCATATAACGATCTTGATGCAGGGCTACGTTGAAACGGTTTGAAATAAATAACGCTGAAAAGAGGGATATGGATGGCACTTCCAGTGATTAAGTCATATGCAATGCCTGCAGAGTCGGAGCTTCCGGTCAATAAGGTAGCGTGGACGCCGGATGCGAAGCGTGCAGTACTACTCATTCACGATATGCAGCAATATTTCGTGGATGCTTTTACGGCAGGGGAATCACCTGTAGTGGAGCTGATTGATCATATTGGACAACTACGTGCAAAGTGTCATGAACTGGACATACCTGTGGTGTATTCTGCCCAGCCGGGTGGACAGACACCGGAGCAGCGCGGACTGCAGCTGGACTTCTGGGGAGCGGGCATTAATGGGGGACCTACGCAAAAGCAAATCATTGAACCACTGACACCTGCTCCGCAGGATACGTTTATGACCAAATGGCGGTACAGCGCCTTCCAGAAGACGGAACTGCTTGAATTGATGCAGGAGCAGGGCCGGGATCAGCTGATCGTATGCGGCATCTATGCTCATATTGGTTGTCTGATGACCTCCTGTGAGGCATTTATGAAGGATATTCAGGCCTTCCTGGTTGCCGATGCGGTTGCTGATTTTTCAGCTGAGAAGCACCGTATGGCACTTACCTATGCTTCCGAGCGCTGCGCAGTAACGCTGACCACCGGGCGATTGCTTGAATCGCTCGATGCCTCTGCTAAAGGAAGCGATTCGATCGGGGCAAACTTCTCGGAGGCAAGATCACACACTGCTGCAGCGATGGAGTCTGCTGAGGCGAGTACTGGCAGCGGTGCTCAGGCGAGACTTGACGCGCTGCGGTTACAGGTCGCCGAACTGCTGCAGGAGAAACCAGCCCTGATCGGGGAGCATGATGACCTCATTGAGATCTGGGGGCTCGATTCCATACGCATTATGAGCCTGGCGGAGCGTTTTCGGGTGGAAGGAACAGAGGTAACCTTTGTCGATCTGGCCGAGCAGCCAACGCTAGCCTCGTGGGCGGTGCTGTTGAATGCACAGCCTCACAGGGTCATGCCGAACGGAGATTACTTTTGAGCGGGGCGGTGAACTTGTCGCAGCGTCGGAATGGAACGTGGCCCATGTCGGCTGCCCAGTCCGGGATCTGGTTTGCTCATCAGCTGAATCCGGACAATCCTATGTACAATACAGGCGAATACGTGGTCATTCACGGGAATGTTGATGTACAACAGTTTGAACAGAGTGTTCGTCAAACCGTCGAGGAGGCCGAAACCTTAAACATGGTTTATGGTGAAAATGAACACGGCCCCTACCAGACCCTCAACCAGAAGGGTGACCATTGGACGTTTCATGTACTGGATGTTCGCGGCGAACAGGATCCCCATGCGGCTGCTATGGCCTGGATGCATCAGGATCTCGCCAGCCCTGTCAATCTTGCAACTGGACCGGTATTTGCAGAAGCCCTGTTCCAAGTGAGTGAAGGGCGCTACTACTGGTACCAGCGTGTGCATCATATTGCAATTGACGGATACGGCGTATCGCTGATTACCCGTAGGGTAGCAAGTTTGTATACTGCCAGGGTTAAGGGTGGATCAGCTGAGAGTATCTTGGAAACACAAGCATTTGGACCGCTGTCCTCTGTCATTCAGGAGGATGAGGCTTATCATGAGTCTGCTGCAAGGGAGCAGGATCGAACGTTTTGGCTGGAGAGATATGCTGAGAAACCGGACGTCGTAAGTTTGGGCGAAAAGGCTCCCCGGACAGCGGATCATTTCCTGCGGGAGAGGTTTGAAGTTGCACAGTTTGATCGGGATCGCCTTCTGGGTGCGGCCGCCCGGTACGGGGTGACCTGGCCTGATCTGTTTATTGCAGCAGCAGCCATTTATGTGCACCGGATCACTGGTACGCGAGATGTGATACTGGCTTTGCCTGTCATGTGCAGGCTGGGATCGACAGCCTTGCGTGTGCCAGGCATGGTTATGAACGTGCTCCCGCTGCGCTTGAAAGTGGAGTCTGATATGCGTATATCTGCCCTGGCCGAACAGATTGTGCGGGAGATCCGTGCCGTTCGCAAGCATCAACGTTACCGGCACCAGGATCTGCGGCGTGATCTGAAGCTGCTGGGGGAGAATCGCCGACTATTCGGGCCTATGATCAATGTCATGCCATTCCACCATGAGCTGAATTTCGCGGGTCAGCGCGGGATGATCCATAACTTGTCTACGGGTCCGGTCGATGACCTGTCCATTCATGTCGTGGACCAAGGGCACGGTCATGGACTTCGGATTGACTTTGATGCCAATCCTTCCGTCTACAGCGAATCGGATCTGCTGAGTCATCGGCTCCGTTATATGCAGCTGCTGAATGCAATGATGCAGGAAGGAATCGAAGAGCAATACGTAGGTCAAATGGAAGTGCTGTTACCTGAAGAACGAGACCAGGTCCTGAACGTGTGGAATCAGACACAGCACAAGGCTCCTGAGCGGAACTCGGCAGCCATGTTCGAACAGCAGGTTCGGCGCACCCCATCTGCCATGGCTGCAACGTTTGAAGCTGAATCTCTGACCTATGCCGAGCTTAACGAGCGTTCAAACCGTCTAGCTCACGAGCTGATCCAGCATTATAAAGTGGGACCGGAGCAGATCGTAGCCATTACCATGCCGCGATCTCTGGAGGTCGTGGTTGCCATTCTGGCTGTTCATAAGACGGGAGCAGCTTACCTTCCGCTGGACCCGGATTACCCTGAAGAGAGACTAACCTACATGCTAGAGGATTCCAGACCGGCATGTCTGATTACGGTGAGGCACAATCTGTCCCATTTGCAGCACATGTCCGATGTCCCCATGTTGGCCTTGGATGAACCGAAGGTTGCGGCGAGATTAGGCCGTCAGTCCGGGAGCAATCCCGAACCAGAGGATCTCATAAAAGCTGCCTCGCAGCTGAACCCCTCCTATATCATCTATACCTCCGGATCAACAGGTAAACCGAAGGGGGTTGCCGTTACCCATCTCGGCCTGTCCAATCTGCTGGAAGACATGAAGCTGAGACTGAAGGTTGGGCCGCAGGATTGCTGGTTATCGGTCACTACAATTGCTTTTGACATTTCTGTTCTTGAGGTATTTCTGCCTCTTACGACCGGAGCAAGGCTGGATATAGCTCGCAAAGAAACCATTCTTGATCCGGTGGCTCTGGCTGCACAGATGAGACGGCAGGGGACAACGATCATGCAAGCCACACCAACGTTGTGGCAGTCTCTGGTGACCAGCAAGCCTGGGACATTTGACGGTTTAACGGTCATTACCGGCGGTGAAGCCCTCTCTGAGGAACTGAAGCTTTCCTTGCAGGAGATGGGATGTCACGTGCATAACCAATATGGACCGACGGAGACCACGATTTATTCAACGGCTGCTGCGATGGTTGCTGAATCAACGGGTAAACCCTCTATTGGCGGACCGGTTCGAAACACGCAGCTATTCGTGCTGGATGGGAGTCTGAATCCAGTCCCACCGGGTGTTGTCGGAGAATTATATATTGCGGGAGATGGGCTGGCACGAGGTTATCTGGGAAGACCCGACCTGACCGCCGAGCGTTTTGTTGCGAATCCCTTCGGACAAGCAGGCTCCCGCATGTATCGTACAGGAGACTTGGCGAAGTGGCTGCCTGACGGGTCGATTGACTATTTGGGCAGGGCAGACCACCAGATCAAAATCAGAGGATTCCGCATCGAATTGGGTGAGATTGAATCCGTCATTTCCAGATATCCGGGCGTAGCCCAGGTTACTGTTATGGCACGGGAGGACCAACCTGGGAATCCGCGTCTGGCCGCGTATGTGGTTGCAACCTCTGAATACTCGTCAGCCCTGGATCTGTCGTTGCTTCGGGCACATGTGGCGGATGAACTGCCGGATTACATGGTGCCAGCTGCCTTCATGAACCTTGCCGAAATGCCGCTGACTCCCAATAAAAAAATCGACCGCAAGCAGCTGCCTGTCCCTTCCGTACAGTCCCATGCCAGCGGACGTGAGGCCAGAACCCCTCAGGAGGAGATGCTGTGCAGTTTATTCGCTGAGATTCTGGGTGTCGCTCGTGTAGGGATCGACGATGATTTCTTCGAGCTGGGTGGACATTCCCTGCTCGCAGGCCGTATAACAGCAAGGATTCGGGATGTGTTTGGAGCAGAGCTGAACATTGGCAGTGTATTCGAGTCACCAACTGCAGCAGGCCTCGCCAAGAGATTAGATCAGGTGGGGTCAGTCCGACCAGTAATAGAGCCTGCTGCCCGTCAAGGTGAGATTCCTCTCTCCTTTGCACAGCGGCGGCTCTGGTTCATGTATTGTCTGGAAGGACCGAGTCCTACGTACAATATTCCGCTTGTGGTGCGGTTAACCGGCAAACTTGATATACCTGCGCTCCAAGCCGCCGTTCAGGACATTGTTGATCGCCATGAGACGTTGAGAACGTTATATCCGCCAGAGCTTGGTTCTGCAAGCCAGACCATTCTGGATGCCGAAGACGTTCGTGTGAACTTACATGCAAGCTACGCTGCAGAGAATGAGCTGTCGGAACTTCTGACCGAAGCTTCCCGGTACAGCTTCGAGCTCTCAAGCGAGCCGGGTATCCGTGCGGAGCTGTTTACATCCGGCCCGGACGAGCATGTTCTGTTGTTACTGCTTCATCATATTGCTGGAGATGGTTGGTCCCTGTCGCCTTTGATGCGGGACTTGTCCCAAGCATACAGGGCACGTGTTCAGGGGGCGGCGCCTTCCTGGGAACCTCTGCACGTTCAATATGCCGATTACGCGGTGTGGCAGGATCGACTGCTTGGAGACGAAGGGCAGCCGGACAGCCTGATTGCAAGGCAGCTTGAGTTCTGGAGCCGTCAACTGGAAGGCTTGCCGGAACAAGTGACGTTTCCAGCCGATTATCCGCGTCCGGTGGTCTCCAGCTACCGGGGCGGAACGATCCCTTTTACCATTAGTCGGAAACTGCATGAACAGCTCTTGGCTGTGGCCCGGGAAAACAAGGTCAGTCTCTTCATGGTTTTGCATGCCGTATTGTCGGTACTGCTTACCCGCATGGGAGCGGGTACGGATATTGCGATTGGAACCCCGATTGCCGGCAGGAGCGACGATGCACTGGACGAAGTGGTGGGTATGTTCATCAATACCCTTGTGCTGCGTACAGACACTTCCGGGGATCCGACGTTCCGTGAACTGCTGGCACGTGTGCGGGAAGTGGATCTGGCTGCTTACGAACATCAGGATCTGCCTTTTGAGCGTTTGGTTGAAGTGCTGAATCCGTCCAGGTCCCGCTCCAAGCATCCACTCTTTCAGGTGATGCTGGTCCTGCAAAATACGCCAGACGTTCAGCTGGATCTGCCAGGTATGGTATCCCAAACGAGTATGCAGGGCGTGGGCTCGTCCAAATTCGACCTGACTGTGGAGCTCACGGAACAACGTGAAAACAATGGCTCACCAGCGGGAGTCGAAGGTGTGCTGGAGTACAGTACGGATCTTTTCCGGGAATCAACGGCAGCAGAGCTGGTGGTCCGATTGATCCAGGTGCTGGAGGATGCTGTCCAGCATACGGATGAACACATTAGCTGCTTTGACGTGGTAACTCCCAAGGAACGTGCCCTCCTGGAGCAGCAGTGTTTTACCGCAGGGGATGAAGATTCTTTATCTGGAATGACTATTGTTGAACGCTTTGAAATTCAGGCTGCGGCTACCCCGGATGCACCGGCTGTGAGCTTTGGAGACACGGTCATTAACTATCAAGAGCTCAATGCAAGAGCCAACAGGCTGGCAAGATTGTTGATTGCGGAAGGTGTGGGGCCAGAGCAGATGGTTGCTCTTGCACTGCCACGTTCCACTGAGATGGTGGTCGGTATTCTGGCTGTGTTAAAAGCAGGGGCGGCCTATCTTCCGCTTGATCCGAATTATCCATCAGACCGATTGACGCATATGCTGACAGACGCAGCGCCGGGCGTGATGATTACAAACGAGGAAGTAGCGTTCCTACTGCCTCAGATGGAATCCGTACAACGGTTAAACCTGGATGATTCTCAAACCATTCAGCGGCTGTCTGCTCAGGATGAACGAAATCCCGCAGATGGTGAACGCAATGGATGCGTATCTCATCTCAGTCCGGCTTATATGATCTATACCTCGGGTTCCACAGGCAAACCAAAGGGAGTGGTTATTCCCCATGCCAATGTGATCCGGTTATTTGAGGCTACACACCACTGGTTCCAATTTAATGCGAGTGATGTATGGACGCTATTCCATTCTTATGCCTTTGATTTCTCGGTCTGGGAGATCTGGGGACCACTGCTGCACGGGGGTCGGCTGGTCGTTGTGCCGCATGAGATTAGTCGCTCTCCAGGTGCCTTCCTGCAGCTGCTTGCCGAGCAAGAGGTAACGGTGTTAAATCAGACGCCGTCAGCATTCTACCAGCTGATGCAGGCAGATCGGGAGCGTCCAGAGTGGGGGCAGATGCTTGGACTCCGCTACGTGATCTTTGGAGGAGAGGCACTGGAACTCGGTCGGTTGGAAGATTGGTATGGTCGCCATCCAGATGATGCACCAAGATTGATTAATATGTATGGCATTACGGAGACCACCGTGCATGTCAGCTATCAGGAACTGCATGCAGGCAGTGCCGCAGAAGGAGCCAGCAGCTGGATCGGCTGTGCCATTCCGGATCTGCGCGTATACGTGCTGGATGATCATCTCCAGCCTGTGCCTGCAGGTGTGACAGGTGAGATGTATGTGGCCGGGGCAGGCCTTGCCCGCGGGTATTGGGGCAGACCGGATCTTACGGCAGAGCGTTTCGTCGCAGATCCATACGGTCCTGCAGGAACACGCATGTACCGGACGGGAGATTTGGCCAAACGACTTCATGATGGGTCACTTGATTACTTGGGCCGGGCGGATCAGCAGGTAAAAATACGCGGTTTCCGCATCGAGCTTGGCGAGATCGAAGCGGTGCTGGCCAGACATCCCGAGGTTGCACAAGCTGCGGTCATCGTCCGCGAAGACCAACCGGGAGATAAACGCCTCGTGGCGTATATTGTGCCAAACTCGAAGATGGGGCACGAACCGGAATCGGCTATGCTTCGTCGTCATGCTTCAGCGAGTCTGCCTGATTACATGGTTCCATCAGCGGTGGTCACCATGGAGGCTATACCACTAACGGCCAATGGCAAGCTGGACCGTAAGGCTTTGCCTGTACCGGAAATGCAGCTGACTTCCGGTGGCCGGGCACCGCGTAATCCGCAAGAGCAGATTTTGTGTGATCTGTTTGCCGAAGTGCTGGGATTGCGAAGTGTTAGCATCGATGATGGGTTCTTTGACCTTGGTGGACATTCCCTGCTCGCTGTTCGTTTGATGAGCCGAATACGGGAGGCTATGGGCAAGGAACCGGGGATTGGCATTTTGTTTGAAACGGCAACGGTTGCCGGACTGGCCGAACGGCTTGAAATGGATTCGGATACGGGAACAGGTTCGCTGCAAGTGCTGCTGCCTCTTCGGACTCACGGAGCCCACCTCCCGCTGTTCTGTGTTCATCCTGCCGGAGGATTAAGCTGGTGTTATGCCGGGTTGATGAAGCATCTGGGTATGGAATACCCGATTTATGGATTACAGGCTCGCGGCATTGCCCAGTACGAGGATCTTCCAGCTACGCTGGAGGACATGACAGCAGATTATATTCGTCATATTCGCTCGATACAGCCTAAGGGACCTTACCGATTGCTGGGCTGGTCTCTTGGAGGCAATGTAGCTCAGGCCATGGCTGTACAGCTTCAGTCGGAAGGGGAAGAGGTAGAGTTTCTTGCCATGCTGGACGCCTATCCGAGTCATTATCTTCCGATTCGCGGGGAACCGGATGAGGAAGAGGCGCTGACCGCCTTACTTGCCCTTGGTGGATATGATCCGGACAGTATTGGGGAAGGTCCGCTGGATATGGCTGCAGCCATGCGTATTCTGCGCAGTGAAGGAAGTGCGCTGGCCAGTCTGGATGAGGAGACGATCATGAAACTGCGGAAAACATATGAAAATTCCGTGCGGATCTTGGGAGCATACACGCCTTCCCGATTCGAAGGGGATCTGATTTTCTTCCGTTCTACTGTCATTCCGGACTGGTTTGACCCCATTGAACCAGAGATGTGGAATGCCTATATTGGAGGCCAAATGGAAAGGCATGATATTGCCTGCCGCCACAAGGATCTCTGCCAGCCTGGACCACTGGCTGAAATATGCCGGACGCTGACGGCCAAGCTGGAGATGCTGAATCAGCGTCAAGTTCATCTTAAATAGGAGGATAAGCCGATGAGCAACCCTTTTGAACAGGAAGACAGCAATTATCTGGTATTAATAAATGAGGAAGGGCAGTATTCGCTCTGGCCTGCATCCATTCCAGTCCCTGCAGGCTGGACCCAGATGCTGGGCAAGGCCAAACGCCGGGTGTGCCTTGATTATATTGCGGAACAGTGGACGGACCTGAAGCCACTAAGCCTCTGTGATGAAACGGGGATGCCCGGTGTGGTCCAAGAGGCTGGCGGATGAGACTCCGGCTGCATCCCAAGGCCATTGTCAGTATCAATAAATATCAAAAATCCCTGGCTTATTTGCCAGGGATTTTGGTGTTTCTACATATCTACTTTCTACTATCTACAAGTTGAGTCTAGAAAAATGGTATTGCTAAGCTTCTTTTAAAGGATAGATTAGGCTGCCGGGGCAACAATTTGAGTTCTCTCAAGAACGGCTTGAGATTCAGCATTTGCGGGGCGGTAGCCTTTTTCGAGCAATTCTTTAATATAAATTTTGTTGTAGACGAACGAGAATACGATTCCGCTAACCCAAGCCCCAATACCAAAAGTGAAGGCTCCGATAGCTGCAGCGATTAGAAACATAATAACAGCCCATTTCAAATCACCACGGAACAGAGCAGGGAGAAACCCGAAAAATAATGTTGTCCAGCTGAAACCAACTTTGACGTTTTTGGTTACACCGGCACTGTTTTGCAAAAAGATATGCATTTGTCCACTTCCTTCTAAAATAATGAATCGGAGAGAGAATCGGGGATCGACAAAAGTATGTAAGGTATAATCTAGTTATAAAAGCCTGATCTGTTTTTCCTATTTCTCGTCCAAGTGGTTCTATAGTACCATTAATTGGACAAGGTGTAATCATTTTTTTGAAAATTTATGTGTTAAAAGGTGAAAATAAAAAAAGAAGGAAGGAATGAAAATTCCCTCCTTCACAGTATGAATGAATATAACTCCCCAATCGTAATCACATCAGGCTGGGTTGGGAGCTCCATTGCCGCGGAACCGGTGGCTGCCAGCATATGGCCCTCATCCAGACGCTGGCTGAAGAATTGATACGTCGGTGCTTCGGGACAATACCAGTGACCGCCCATGCCACGCAGCATGGAAAAGGAGTCTAGCGGCATGGATAGCCCCATTCCGATGGCCTTGATATAACTTTCTTTCAGCGTCCACAGCTGATAGAAGGTTTCCAGCTGCTGATCCGCGGGCTCTGCTGCCAGATTTCGGCTCTCCAATGGAGAGAAGAAACGCTCGGCAATCGCCATATCGATGGGGGATATTTTCTCTACATCCACACCGAGTGGAGCGTGACCTCCTGAAATGACGGTAACCCAATCACCGGAATGGGATACATTGAAGGGCAGGTCAGGATGGCTGATAAGTGAAGGCTTACCGTATGTATTGCGGATAAAGGCAAGATCGCCCGGTCTCGCACCAGTCCACTTGCTGAGTGTCACACGAGCCAGCGCCTCCCCAAGCACTGAACGATAGGCATCGGCCTGATGGACAAAACGTGCCGCTTGCTGCCGCCGCTCAGCCGAGACGAGCGCGAGGAGCGAATGCCAAACTTCATTGGGGATTTCTGCAGGAATGCGCAGAACTTGAATGTTTATCATGATTTATCACCTGACGAGATATTCGGCATGTTCAGCAGAATTCCCTTTATATTCCTTCGTTCTCCAAACGAGTTATCGCCTGCTTTTACACCTGCTTAGTTCTTTTCCACTCCTCATGTCCAGCTCGAATGCGTTCCCACATTTCCACGCGCTCCAGTTCACTGTAGCGTACTAACGGTTCATGAAAGACTTCGTCCAACAACTCTCTCCAATCGGTATAGCTCTGTATTTCGGTTTTATGAATGCCTTTAGCAGTATGGGTTCGCAGCATGCATCCACGCAGCTCGTTGCTGGCTACAGCATTCCGCTGGCGAAGCAGGAAAACATTATGCCAGGGCGATTCGGCCGATTGACTGTAGAAGTGATGTTTGGGGATAAACTCATCCAGGGTAAGAAGCACCTCTGGAGCATAGTCTACGCCCTCACTGGGTCCATGAGGTTCGTATTCAAGTCGCCATCCCTCAAAAGCAACGCTGGATGAGGTTAAGTTGTAGGTGAAAGGAGCCTCTCCATAAACCTCATAACGAAGTGGCAGAGGCTCGAAGGGCATGCCACCCAGGCCAACATCGACGATCCAGCGTTCGGTCTCAGGTCCAGCTTCAGGTAGGAGTACGGACAGCCCAAGATGGAACGAATTCACACGTGGCTGCTCTCCATGGGGCTGCACTCCCGCGCGATGCCACTGTACTTCATAGCCGAGAGAACGAAGCAGGATGCTAAATGCGCCATTGAGATGGAAGCAGTACCCGCTGCGTCCTTGCAGGACAAGTTGGACTGAATTGGCAAGATCGATTGCCTCTGGGCGTCCTGTAAAAATATCTATCGTTTGCCATGAAAGGTATTGTACATGTGCACGATGGAGTTCTGACAAAAATTCCAATGTTGCCGGTTTAATATCATCAATGTAGATCCGTTTCAGATAGGACTTCAGTTCTGAATCTGTCAATGTGTTCAAGCGGAATCACCTCAAATCGGTTAGTCGGCCATTCTTAAAGGAAGCAAAAGGCCATGATTTTATTGTAGGAGTGAACAGTTAAAATGGATACTCAGGTTTACTCGGATTGTACCGGTACAATTGAGACAGCATATATGTTTAGTCGAGGATGAAATTCTTTTTCGGGGGTATGTTAACCGTTTGGAGTGGATATAGGTTAGAATATAGATAGAAAGCAGGATTAGGAGATGGAAAAATGGCTAATGATGAAGTAATTTTGACACAGGAAGGCTTGGAAAAGCTGGAGGACGAACTGAGGGAATTGAAGACGGTGAAGCGTAAAGAGTTGGCCGAGCGTCTGAAGCTTGCGATCAGTTACGGTGACCTGAAGGAAAATAGTGAGTATCATTCAGCCAAAGATGATCAGGCATTTATGGAAACCCGCATTTTGATTCTGGAGAAGATGCTGACCAAGGCAAGAGTGATTAGTTCGGATAATATCGACTCCAACAAGGTGAGCATTGGCTCAATCGTGCTGCTGAATGATATTGAATTTGCAGAAAAGATTGAATATCAACTGGTTGGTCCAGCCGAAGCCGATGTGGCAAATAACAAAATTTCCTACGAAAGCCCACTCGGCAAGGAGATTATGGGCAAAGAAGTAGGCAGCGTCATTCATGTTAATGCACCGATGGGTGTTATCAAATATGAGTTGCTTGAGATCAGATCGAACTAACAACTGATCAAATAAGGATTACGTTGCTGCCATGTGAATGGCGGGCGCAATCCTTTTTTTGTGCCCAAAAACAGTCATTTAAAAGGTTATCGGAAGTCTTCATGATGTGTAATATAATGCAAGGGGTTGGAGTGTATGAATTTATCCCATACTGATAAGTAGGGGAATATGTAATAAAAATAAGCTCTCTCTCGAATGTAAATAAATAACATTTCGATAAATTTCGATTTTCGAATGACCTGACACGAGGAGTGTTATATAATTACGGGAAAACTTTAAAGTGATGGAGTAGATACGATGAATTTTAGTAAGTCAAACCTGGAGCAAGACAATACTGGCAAAGGTGAGCGCTTCTCACGCGCCGGGTTTATCCTAGCCGCGATCGGTAGTTCGGTTGGTCTGGGCAACATGTGGAAATTCCCTTATATTACGGGGGAAAATGGGGGAGCTGCGTTTTTCCTGCTCTTCATCGTCTGTCTATTGCTTATTGGTCTGCCCGTTCTGCTTGCAGAGCTTGCCATCGGACGCAGTGGCAGAGGCAGCGCCGCTACGGCATTTATCAAGGCTGGTGGACATAAGGGCTGGCTTGCGGCAGGTTTACTGCAAGTACTGACACCGTTTATCATCCTTTCCTTCTACGTTATTATTGCAGGGTGGACGCTGCACTATGCTGTGACCACGTTTAGCGGTAGGTTGTTCGACAATCCGGATTATGCCGGGCAGTTTGGTTCCTTTGTAGGCGGATATCTGCCGATCATGTGGCAACTGCTTGCAGTATTGATTACGGGCTGGATCGTAGCCAAAGGGGTTTCCAACGGGATCGAGAAATTCAACAAGGTGCTGATCCCAGCCATGCTGGTTCTGCTCATTATCCTGATGATTCGGGCAGTGACTCTACCTGGAGCTGGTGCGGGAGTTTCCTTTTTCCTGAATCCCGATTTCTCGCAGCTCACGACTGAATCAGCGCTGGTAGCGCTTGGACATGCCTTTTTCTCCCTGTCGCTCGGAATGGGTATCCTGGTGACTTATGGTTCCTATGTAGATAAAAATCAATCGCTGGGTGCGGCAACTGTCGCTGTAGGCGCGGGTGACCTGATCTATGCATTTATTGCTGGTCTGATCATCTTTCCAACAACATTTTCGTTTGGTATTGCACCGGACCAAGGGCCTTCGCTTATTTTCGTAGCTCTTCCAGCTGCGTTCTCGGCTATGCCGCTCGGGTTCCTGTTTGGTGGACTATTCTTCATCCTGCTGGCAATCGCAGCACTGACCTCAGCCGTATCCTTGCTTGAAGTTCCGGTGAAATACTTCATGGAACGGTTGTCCTGGAGCAGAAACCGTGCCGTATGGGTGATCTCACTGGCTGTTTTCATCGTTGGCTTGCCTTCCGTACTGTCGCTGGGCTTGCTGCCTGAATGGACCATTGGTTCGAAGAGTGTGTTCGACTGGATGGATTTTGTAGCGTCCAACATTCTGCTGCCTATCGGCGGATTGCTTGTGACGATCTTTGCGGGTTACTTCTGGAAAAAGGCTGCAGAGGCTTCAGGTCTGAATGCAGGCTGGTTCCGGATTTGGTTGTTCATGCTGCGTTATGTGGCACCCATTCTCGTCGTTCTCGTGCTGCTGCACACATCCGGTATCATTCACTTCTAATCGTGAAGACCGGGTAAGGGGAAACGATGTGCATTGTGCAGATTTGCCATAGCTAAAACCTCTTGGAAGAAATGCAAAAGCCCTTGTGTTCCCTCGATAATTTTGGGACAATACAGAGTAGAGGTTTTTTGGTAGGACCGATAAGCCATATGCTTTTTGCGAAAAGAGGACTATACAATGAACAAATCATCCATTTATGGATTAACATTAGAGCAGCTTCGTTCCTGGTTACCGGAGCATGGGCAGAAGAAATCCCGTGCTTCCCGGATCTGGGAATGGTTATATCAAGAGCGCGTACATGATTTTCCCGAGATGAACGATGTGCGTCAGGAATGTCTGGATGTTCTCTCCGAACACTTCACGATGAACTCGATGAGTGAACACGTGAAGCAGGAGTCGGCAGACGGTACGGTGAAGTTTCTGCTGCGGATGCAGGACGGCAACCTGATTGAGACGGTATTGATGCGTCAAAAATACGGTCTTACCGTCTGTGTAACGACCCAAGTGGGCTGTAATATTGGCTGCAGCTTCTGCGCGAGCGGATTGATTAAGAAAAGCCGTGACCTTTCCGCAGGAGAGATTGTGGAACAGATCATGCATGTACAGCGGCACCTGGATGCAGCGGGTCAAGGCGAGCGGGTAACCAACGTTGTCGTGATGGGGATTGGTGAACCGTTTGATAATTTCGAGAACATGAGTAATTTCATCGAAGTGATCAAGGATCGCAAGGGGCTAGCCCTTGCTGCCAAGCGTATTACCGTATCCACAAGTGGACTGCCTGACAAGATTAAGGAATTTGCAGACAGCAGTTTGCAGGTTAATCTGGCAATCTCCTTGCATGCGCCGAATAACGAACTGCGTACACACATCATGAAGATCAACCGGGCCTTCCCGATTGAGCAGCTGATGGATGCAGTGGATTATTATTTGGCTACCACGAACAAACGCATCATGTTTGAATATATTTTGCTTCGGGATGTTAACGATCAACGGGAGCATGCAGCCGAGCTGGCTGAACTGTTGTCCAGCCGTAAGAGCATGGTTAGCGTCAATCTGATTCCATACAATCCGGTTGATGAGCATAGTCAGTATCAGCGGAGTACGGAAGAATCGATTCTGGGCTTCTATGACACACTTAAGAAAAATAACATCAACTCCACGGTACGTATGGAACACGGTACCGACATCGATGCTGCCTGCGGTCAACTGCGCAGTAAACAGATGAAAAATAATGCCGCTGAATCACAGCCAGACCGCCTGGCTATGGGGTAACTCCCCTTGAGATGATTGGTGCGGCATCGTAATAGTGCACGTAGGCAAAACGCCTCCGTATCTCACTGAAAAAGTGAGTACAGAGGCGTTTTTTAATATCTATTTGAGCTGTTTGGTCATTAACAGATGGGGAATGCCATCCTCCATAAACACATCGGAGGCTGCGGCATATCCAAGACGTTCATAGAACCCGGAAGCTTGAACCTGCGCATGCAGCTTGGCCTTCTTCAGCCCTTGATCCAGAGCCATTTGCTCGAGTTTATCGATCAGCACACGGCCGAGGCCATGTTTGCGGTAATCCATCATCACACAGATCCGTTCCAGCTTGGCGACATTCTCCACAATACGCAATCTGGAGGAAGCGGCAGGTACGCCGTCCACGTAGAGGAGAATATGACGGGCTTCAGTGCCTAGCGCATCATAGGCGTCGAATTCATCTTCGGCAGGAACCCCTTGCTCTTCCACAAAGATCGCGGTTCGAATGGTGAAGCAGGCATCGAGCAGTTCCTGATTATCAACTTCTACAATAGTGGTATTCATGAATGTTTCTCCTTTGGCCGATAGTAATGTCATTCTGGCATGGTAAACTGATACAAAAGCAAATAAGATTCTCAAAAGAAGCAAAATTTCATCGTTCACTTTTAAGATGAGTTAATTTTAGTTATATCACTAATTATGTTGCGAATGCAACAAAATGATAAGAGGGTGTGCGTACAATGACTGAGAAAAAAGAAGTGCTGCGCGAGATCGGCATGATCGCACGTTGTTTGGATTCCATCAGCAATGTTGAATTTCAACATTTGAACCTCTCTCGTGGACAGTATTTATATCTGTATCGCATATGCGAGAACCCTGGCATCATTCCTAACCAGCTGGCTGAGATGATCAAAGTGGACCGTACCACGGCAGCCAGAGCGATCAGCAAGTTGGAAGCAGACGGGTTTATCGTCAAGAAGTCAGCATTGGGTAATAAAAAGAACAAGCAATTATATCCAACAGAGGCCGGACTGGATGCCTGGGCTTTTATTCAAAAAGAGGGAGTGCATTCTGACCAGGTAACCCTGGAAGGACTGACAGAGGAAGAGATTGAGCTGGCGGTCGGCCTTCTGCGGCGGATGCGCCATAATATCGAAGTCGATTGGAAGTTTGTCAAAAAAGGCGGCCGCCGGGCCTACATGAACGAGTCCGAATGAGCAGAGCCCCTATCCTTGATCCTTACATCCCAGACCATAGCCGAGTTTATTTCAAGGAAAAGAATCAACATTCCACAGGATTAATCGCACAGGAGGCAATCATGAAGAGCATCAAGCGTAGAAGACTGACGTGGCTGGTGGCACTATCCGTTATTGCAGTCAGTATTATTGCCTTGTCATTTCTGTACATGAAGGAGAGGTTTGTGATGAACGAGGTGTCCCCGACGGCGGCATTTGTCCAGAACCATATGACCAATCCGAATGGCACGCTGGCTTCCTATTTGCAGGATGCTGCTTCAGAGCAGGCAGACATTGTTGCCGGCAGGGAGGCATTGTCGGAATCACTGGGTTTGTGGATGCAATATGCGGTGGCCAAGAACGATCAGTCATTGTTTGAACAGAGCTACGAACTGCTGAAGACTTATTTTCTAATGCCTCAAAAGTATATTGCCTGGAAACTGGACAAGGAAGGCAAGTCCCACGTAACGACGAATGCACTTGGTGATGATTTTCGAATTGTAGACGCCTTATTGAAAGCTGCGGATCAATGGCAGCAGGGCAGAGATGCGAAGTTGACCACGGCTGCCGAGATCTCCCGTACCTTGAGCCAATCTGTACAGAATGAAGGATATTTTGTTGATTTTCATGACTTTGCAGGAGGGTATTCCCCGGAAACGTTGAGCTTGGTATATGTGGACTTGCCGGCACTCGAGCAGATGGAAAAGCACGAGATGCTGCAGCCTGGAACATACGCCAAGTATGAGCATTTGCTTCAAAACATGCCAGGTGACGGAGTGTTTTATCCCAAAACATTCAACGTTGTAACCAAGGAGTATACATATGATGACAAAGTAAACCTGATCGATCAGCTCATCGTAGCGAATCACCTTGCCCAGACCAGTCGGAAACCGGACAAGCTGATTTCTTTTTTGAAAAAGGAATTCAAAGACCGTCATCAGCTGCCCGGACAGTATGTTCGTAACAATCGTACACCTGCGGTAAACTATGAATCGCCTTCCGTATATGGACTCGCCATCTTGCTTGCCGTGCGCACCGGTGATCCAAAATGGGCCAAACAGCTGTATAACCATATGATTACGATGCGTGGTCAGGATGTGGCTTATCCGGGAGGATATGTGTTTGATGGAAACACCCATATGTTTGATAATCTGTTCCCTTTGCTAGGAGAAACTGAATTACAGAAGTTCCTTAAAAAGTAATAGATTTGTATTCTTATTTGGGTATAGATATGGTAGGATACCATTGTCTAATGATGTCATAAATTGGCGGATTACGAAAAGACATAATTTAAACCATCGGAGAGAAGGAAACTATGAGAAACAAAGCACCTATCCAACGTATCGCATGGGGATATGCCAGTCTGATTGGATTAGCTGTTATTCAGCAGCTCGTCATTTATCTCAAAATCTACATGAATCAGAGTTTTACCACGCTTGATGTCATATTCAGCATTGTGTCGCTTGGCGCGCTGGTCCTTGGTTTTGTGATACCTGTCGGAGTGTCTGTTGTTGCCGGGTTTGTATACCTGGTTTCTTATTTTGTATGGCTTGTGACCTACGCGAACGTGGATGTACTGACGTTCTCATGGTGGCTGCTGATTCCGGCCAATGTGGCAGTTGCTGCCTTTATTAAAGCCAGTCTGGTTCGAAGCGCACGTGTGATGGAGCGGCTGCAGGAACTGCAGGACCGCAATCCGGAGCTGGATCTGGACACCACCCTCGGCAATAAGGAGGCCCTTGCAGATACGGTTATCAAGCAGAGTAACCTGGCAAGAAGATACTCGGAGCAATATGGGTTCAGCATGGCTATGTTCAAGATTGAATTTCTGCCGCTGGTCCTTGAATCACTCGGATCCGTTCGGTATGCACAGTTCCTGCTTGAACTGTCGAACACCATTCAGAAGCAAATTCGGTTCGAAGATTATAAATTTTTTGTAGACCGGGGACGGTTCGTCATTCTCTGTCCGATGACCAATGTGGAATATTTGCCTGTGCTTACAGCACGGATCAAAAAGGCCATGATGGATCTGCAATTTATCGATAAAAAGGGAAACGAGCTGCAGACGGTTATTCGCTCCGGGGCACTTGTTTTTCAAAAGGAACAGTTCAGTAAGTATGAGGATATCGATGCTGTAATTGCTGCGCTCGAACGGAATACAGAGACAGATCTCATTGGAGAATACATCTAGATGCAGGAGGAGGCATAGTCCGGTGAATTATTTAACTTGGTTTATCCCGATCTGCATTGCCGTTAGCTGCATATTTGCAGTGTTTACGATTCTCTTGACGATTGCGACCCTACGATTCCGATCCAGAGTCAATCGGAAGTATGATCGGAGGAAGCTAAGTGGCTGACTTTTTATTGCTACTATCCATATTTAGTATCTGGATTGCCGTTTTTGAGTCTATTGTTATCATGGCTGGTGCTGTTCGGTTTATTCATAGACAGGAACAGCAGGGAATTCAGATTCCTGAAAATATGGATCATTACCCGACGGTGACTGTCATGGTGCCTGCTCATAATGAAGGCTTGGTTATTGTAGCTACAGTGGAGCATATTTTACGCTTAAATTATCCTGAGGATAAGGTTCAAGTCATTGTCATTGCGGATAACTGTACAGATGATACGGCAGAGAAGCTTCATGCGTTTCTTGGAAAAACCAGTTACGCCCATCGTAATGTGACTGTAATGGAACGTAAAGGTACGGGCGGTAAGTCTGGGGCATTGAATGATGGTTTGGAAATGGCTACGGGGGAGTGGATCTGTATATTCGATGCAGATGCAGCTCCTGAACGAAACTCTCTTATGTTTTTGGCTCAGAAGTCTTTGGAGAATCCGGAGCAATATGGTGTTGTTTTCGGAAGAAATAAGGCACGGAACCGAGGACAAAATTTCCTGTCCAAATGTATCAATTTAGAGATTATCACTTCACAGCGTGTTTACCACACGGGCCTATGGGAACTGTTCAAGCTGGGTTCCATCCCTGGAACCAATTATATTATTAAAACGGCATTAATTCGTGATATTGGCGGTTGGGACGTTACAGCCATCACCGAGGATACAGCGTTATCGTTTGAAATTTTAAATCGGGGGCAATTCGTAGCTCTTGCCCCGCAAGCAGAAGCTTATCAGCAAGAACCTGAGAAGCTCAGTGTATATATGAAACAGCGTGAACGGTGGGCGAAAGGAAACTATCAGGTTGTGTTGGATAATATTCATAACCTGTTTAACCGCTCCAGTTGGCGTAACAAACTTCTCGTTGTTTATTATGCGGTCAGTTATTTCTGGTTCATGCTAGCAATCATTGTTTCGGATATTATCTTTCTCGTTAATTTGGTCTATCAGATCATCGCCATATTCAAACCTGAGGTGAGTTCGCCATTCCAGTTCGCTGGAGATGCATATGTGTATCTCGTGATTGGCTGGGCATTCATGTATTATATTTATGTTCTTCAGATCAATCTTGCCCTTGCGGCTGATATTGGGCAGAGTAATACACTTAATTTCATCTATGCTTGTGTCTCCTACTTCACCTATGCACAGCTCTTTATTCTCATATCGCTTAAGGCATTCTACTCGCTAATAATGGATAAGATTAAGAGGCGGGAGAGTAAATGGTATAAAACGCAGCGATTCGGCTGAGTCCATTCATACTATGATAAGGACTGTTTCTGATCTGTTCAGAGGCAGTCTTTTTGTTATGGAAGATTACTCGTACAATAGGTATAATCTTTCGGAGAATGGAAACGGAGGGCTGTGCAGTGAGCGAACATGGATCCGATTTTTATGACAATAACGCCAACTTTGCAAAATATATGGAACGTCGCCAGTGGCAGGAGAATGCCAATGATACGCTGGAAAAACCCGTTATGCTGGAGCTGTTGGGAGACGTTGCAGGCAAAAGCATCCTGGATCTGGGCTGTGGCGATGCGAGATTCGGGGCTGATTTACTTGGTCCTGAGCATCGCGCTTCGGATTACACGGGGATTGAGGGATCGGACAATATGTTCCGTACAGCCGTAGAGACCGTTAAGGGCCAAAATGCACAGATTGAACAGGCATTTATGGAAGACTGGACGTACCCGCCGAATCAGTATGATGTGGTCATATCCAGACTGGCTATTCATTATGTAGAGGATGCGGACCTATTGTTTCACAACGTACATAACACGTTGAAGGAGAACGGTCGATTCATATTTTCGGTGGAACACCCGGTGATTACATCCACACTGCAGCCATCCGGGATGCGAACCAACTGGATTGTCGATCAGTATTTTGTGGAGGGATATCGTGAGCAGCAATGGCTGGGAGGTTCAGTGAAAAAGATGCATCGCTCCATTGAATCGTACTATATGGCCTTGCAGAAGGCGGGCTTTCAGGTACAGCATCTGCGAGAGTCCAACCCTCAGCGCCGATATTTCGTGAATGAGGAAACCTATCTGCGCAGACAGCGAATTCCGCTGTTTTTGTTCCTCTCGGCTAGCAAATAACACACAGCATGCTGTGGATAGATGGAATAACCTAAAGCAGCCAAGAAACCTATCCACATGTGGATAAGTTTCTTGGCTTTTTAAGTACTCAGGCTGTGTGCAGAGGAGCTGTTTATTTATCGGCAGCCCTCACATAGACACGATCCCCATGATGTTCCACATCTACAGGCGCTTCAAAAAAATCGCTCAACACTTCGGTGTTCATCACCTCAGAGGTTAACCCACTGCTCACAACCTCACCTCGCCGAAGCAGGAGACTGTGACTGAATACGGGCAGAATCTCTTCGGTATGGTGGGTTACGTAAATTAGAGAAGGTGAGTCTGGTCTTTGTGATAATTCACTGATACTCTCCAGCAGCCGCTCACGGGAGAACAGGTCAAGCCCATTGCAGGGCTCGTCCAAAATAAGAATACGCGGATTCGCCATTAGGGCTCTGGCAATAAGAAGCTTCTGCTTCTCGCCCTGGGAGCAGGTTCGATATTCGCGATCCCACAAGTGCTGACAGCCAAGAGTGGTCATCAGTTCCCGGGCCTGATCCAGATCCTCATCGGATAACTTATCATATAAACCGATCGTGGCATGCTTGCCGCTAATGACGACATACTGAGTACGATCCGTCCCATGTAATTTCTCCTGGAGGGAAGAACTAACCCAACCGATGGTTTTACGCAGTTCACGCAGGTCGACCTCTCCATACGGATGTCCAAGCACCGAAATCGAGCCTTCGGTAGGCCAGAGGTAACCGGTGATCATGTTAAGCAGCGTGGTCTTGCCGGAGCCATTGAGGCCAAGCAGTGCCCAGTGTTCTCCATCATTAACCCGCCAGCTGACATCGTTCAGCAGGGTGATCGGTCCCCTTTTCCAAGTCACGTGTTGTACATCAATAATCATGTCGTATTCCTTCCTTCTGTTTTCCGCTTGTATATCCTATTAGTATTGTAGTCACAGATATTTTAATATTGTCAAGCCAAGTGGACTCTGCTAAGATGGGACAAATTTGTTGTGAACGCATTCAATGTGAAGTGTACGGACCTTAAAAAATAAGGAGGCCGATGGTCATGAAAGTGCCGATATCCAAGGATAAGAACAATCGCTTATATACGGTTTCACTCGATGGGAGCGGTGATTTCCCCACTATCCAGGCTGCAATCGACGCCATACCGGAACCTTGTACCGAGACATTCATTATTCGTATTAGACAAGGTGTCTATGTTGAGAAGCTGCATATCGAGAAGCCATGGGTTCATCTCATCGGTGAGGGAGCAGAACAGACCATTGTTAAATATGACGACTATGCACTCAAGACGTTCCCTAACGGGGAGCCCTATCATACATTTCATTCGTATTCAGCCTTCGTTGGCGCGGATGATTTCACTGCAGAGGGGCTTTCCTTTGTAAATTCGGCCGGTCCCGGCAAGGATGTTGGGCAGGCTCTTGCCGTGTATGTGGATGGGGACCGGGCCGCTTTTCGCAAATGTCGTTTCATCGGACATCAGGATACGATCTTCACCGGGCCGCTCCCGGAACAGCCGATCGACAGAAGTTCCTTCGGTGGTCCGCGTGACGGGGCAGAGAGGCGGAAGCTGCGCCAATATTATGAAGACTGTTATATTGAGGGGGATATCGATTTCATTTTCGGCTCGGCTACAGCCGTATTCAAGGGTTGTGAGATTTTTGCGAAGAAACGCTCATTTGATGACACTACTGCCTCTGCAGAGGAAGTTCATGGCTGGATCACTGCGGCTTCTACACCGGAAGATGTCCGGTACGGCTATGTGTTCATCGACTGTTCCCTGACCAGCGATGCACCTCCGCAATCGGTATACCTCGGCAGGCCGTGGAGAAATCACGCCAAAGTATGTTTCCTGCATTGCTGGATGGGTGCTCATGTGAAGCAGGAGGGCTGGCATAACTGGAACAAACCTGATGCAGAGGCCAGCGTGGTGTTCGCCGAATATAACAATAAGGGTCCGGGAGCAGGGAGCGGGGCGGGGCGAGTGCCGTGGGCAACCATTCTGAATGAACAGCAGGCAGAGGAATATTCATTATCTCGCGTGCTATTCGGAGAGGATGAATGGCAACCCTTTGGCTGAAGCTTAACAATCCCTAGTGCCTCAGGGGGCAACGTTTTACTGCCTGTTTGCAGGAGCTTATGCAAGGCTGTCTTTCAAGTCCGTTAGGGGCTTGGCAGACAGTCTTTTTTTTGCAGCATATTCAATTTTCACCCTCCAAAAGAATAATTTATCCCTTATCTCATTTGCAGTTTACTGATTAAATACAGATGAGGATCTGTAAATTCCCTGTAAAATCTGGATGTCATTAATCTTAAACGTAAATGGAGGGCAGATCCGATGTCGAAGAGAGAGGGGGAAGCTGCAAACGCAAATCTGGATCACGAATTAAATTCCTATCGTCGCAGATCACATGCCAGTGCACGGAGAAGCTTTTGCAAGGTGAAAACAAGCTGAGTACAGGAGGGATTTTGCTTGAATCAAGCTGTTCGAGTCCGCCCGGTTATCATAGTCGCTTTGGCATTTCTTCTGATCATTTCGTGGTTTGCACCAAGAGCAGACGCCGCTGCCCAGTGGCAGGCCGGCACCGCATACAAGAAAGGAGACCTCGTAACATATCAAAACAAGAATTATGAATGCATTCAGTCCCATACGGCTTTGAATGGCTGGGAGCCTCCTCTAGTTCCTGCACTGTGGACTTATGTAGGGGATGGTCCCGGGGAAGGAGGAGAGACACCTGTTCCGGATACAACCCCACCCTCCATTCCTGCAGGCTTAGCCTCATCCTCGATCACGGGGACCTCAGTCCAGCTTACCTGGAACGCATCCACGGATAATGTGGGGGTGACCGGATACGACGTGTATCAAAATGGGGCTCTTGTGACGAGTACCTCAGCTGTAACAACGACAATAAGTGGGCTAACCAGCGGCACGGCTTATGTTTTTACAGTAAAAGCAAAAGATGCTGCAGGCAATGTGTCTGCTGCAAGCAATCCCCTGAGTGTAACAACTTCCACTGGAACTCCGAATCCGGGGCCAATCGGTAACAAATGGCTGATCGGTTACTGGCACAACTTCGACAATGGCTCTACCAATATCAGACTTCGCAACGTGTCCACAGCCTACGACATCATTAATGTCTCCTTTGCCGAACCGGTTTCGCACGGCAGCGGCACGCTCGCTTTTACTCCATATAACGCAACAACAGCCGAATTCAAATCGGATATTGCCTATCTTCAGAGTCAGGGAAAAAAAGTACTGCTGTCCATGGGAGGAGCCAATGGAACGATTGAGCTTACCGATGCAGGCAAGAGGCAGCAGTTCGAGGAGTCACTGAAATCCATTATTTCAACTTACGGTTTCAATGGTCTGGATATCGACCTAGAAGGAAGCTCCCTCTCCCTGAATGCAGGGGATACCGATTTCCGTAATCCGACGACACCCAAGATTGTTAATCTCATCCAGGGTGTCAAGGCGGTCAAGTCACACTTTGGCAGTGAGTTCATACTTACAGCAGCACCGGAGACGGCCTATGTCCAAGGTGGTTATCTGTCCTATGGCGGTCCCTGGGGAGCATATTTGCCTGTTATTCATGCCTTGCGTAATGACCTGACGCTGCTCCACGTGCAGCACTACAACAGTGGCTCCATGGTCGGGCTGGACGGGCGCTCCTATGCTCAGGGCACAGCAGATTTCCATGTAGCCATGGCCGAGATGCTGCTTCAGGGCTTTCAAGTAGGTGGAAGCTCGGGTTCATTCTTCAGTCCATTGCGTCCGGATCAGATTGCGATCGGTGTACCGGCATCCCAGCAGGCAGCCGGTGGGGGCTATACATCACCTGCCGAGCTGCAGAAGGCATTGAATTACTTGATCAAGGGTGTATCCTACGGCGGTTCTTATACCTTGCACCAACCCGCGGGGTATCCGGGCCTTAAGGGCATCATGACCTGGTCCATTAACTGGGATGCATATACGAACCATCAATTTTCAAACGCACATCGGTCGTATCTGAACGGGCTCAGCACGCAAACAACGAAGGAGGTTGTGTACTAATGTCATATAAAACCATACACATGGATTTCAAAAAAGTCGGTAAGGTTCTCCTCGGTCTGGTCCTGTTCTTATCTGTCATCATCCCTTCTTTTACACTTCAATCTCGAACGGCCGAAGCAGCAGATGCCTATAAAATTGTCGGTTACTATCCTGCCTGGGCAGCATACGGACGAAACTACAATGTAACGGATATTGATCCCACCAAGGTGACACATATCAACTATGCCTTTGCCGATATTTGCTGGAACGGCATTCATGGAAATCCAGATCCTTCTGGTCCCAATCCGGTGACTTGGAGCTGCCAGAATGAGAAGAGCCAGACAATCAACGTACCGAATGGAACGATTGTTCTTGGAGACCCCTGGATCGACACAGGCAAACAATTTGCAGGGGACACCTGGGATCAGCCCTATGCAGGGAATATCAATCAGCTCAACAAGCTGAAGCAGATCAATCCGAATCTGAAAACAATCATCTCCGTTGGAGGATGGACGTGGTCCAACCGTTTCTCTGATGTAGCCGCAACATCAGCTACCCGTGAGGTCTTTGCCAACTCTGCCGTCGATTTCCTGCGGAAATACAACTTTGACGGGGTGGATCTCGACTGGGAATACCCGGTATCAGGCGGGTTGGACGGTAACAGTAAACGTCCTGAAGATAAGCAAAATTATACCCTTCTCCTGAGCAAAATCCGCGAGAAGCTGGATGCGGCGGAAGCCGCCTCCGGCAAAGAGTACCTGCTTACGATTGCAAGCGGAGCATCTCCAACCTATGCTGCCAATACGGAGCTTGCGAACATTGCTTCCATTGTTGACTGGATTAACATCATGACCTACGATTTTAACGGAGCCTGGCAGAAAATCAGTGCACACAATGCACCGCTGAATGCGGATCCTGCCGCTTCAAGTGCAGGGGTACCGGATAGCAATACTTTTAATGTGGCTGCCGGAGCACAAGGGCATCTGAATGCAGGAGTACCGGCTGCCAAGCTCGTGCTGGGTGTTCCATTTTACGGTCGAGGCTGGGATGGATGCGCACAGGCGAATAACGGCCAGTATCAAACGTGTTCGGGTGGTTCTTCTATAGGAACTTGGGAGGCAGGTTCCTTTGACTTTTATGATCTGGAAGCCAACTACATTAATAAAAATGGATACACACGCTATTGGAACGATACAGCCAAGGTACCGTTTCTGTATAACGCCTCCAACAAGCGCTTCATCAGCTATGACGATGCGGATTCCATCGGACACAAAACCGCATATATCAAGAGCAAAGGGCTTGGCGGAGCGATGTTCTGGGAGCTCAGTGGGGACCGCAACAAGACACTCCAAAACAAGTTGAAATCGGATCTGTCGACCGGGGGTACAACGCCTCCTGCGGATACGACGTCACCAAGTGTGCCGGGCAATGCCCGTTCGACAGGAGTAACGGCAAGCTCGGTAACCTTGGCCTGGAATGCTTCGACGGATAACGTTGGCGTTACCGGTTATAACGTCTACAATGGCACTAATCTTGTGACTTCCGTTACTGGAACAACCGCAACAATTAGCGGGCTTGCACCAGGTACTTCCTATACCTTCACAGTAAAAGCAAAGGATACCGCAGGCAATCTATCCGCAGCTAGTAATAGCGTTACAGTAAGCACTACTGTTCAGCCGGGGGGAGATACCCAAGCACCAACCGTGCCGACGAACCTCACATCAACTGCAAAAACCTCATCCACGATCACCCTTAGCTGGGCAGCCTCCACGGACAACGTTGGTGTAACCGGATATGAGGTATACAACGGAACCGCTTTGGTGACAACCGTTAGTGGAACATCGGCGACTGTTACAGGCCTGGCGGCAGACACCTCTTATACGTTCACAGTAAAAGCGAAGGATGCGGCAGGCAACCTGTCTGCTGCGAGCGGTGCCTTGACGGTGAAAACAGAAGTGGGTACGACGAATCCTGGCCTTTCCGCTTGGCAGGCAAATACGGCTTATGTCGTAGGGCAGCTGGTTACGTATAATGGAAAAACGTATAAATGCCTGCAATCCCATACCTCCTTAACGGGGTGGGAGCCTTCCAATGTGGCTGCATTGTGGCAGCTTCAATCGTAACCTGTAAAAGAGGACACTCCTGATAAACTTGGGAGCGTCTTCTATGTAATAAGCCTTCCATCATACCCGAAGGATTCCATACCGCAACACACAAAAGCCCCCATACCCCGCATATAGCGAGGGAATGGAGGCTTTTTGCTTCATTTAAATTAGAAATCAAAGTTGTCCGGGTCTGGTCCCACACGAACATCTTCGTTGAGGGCGCTAATCCGATCCATCTCATCGTTGGACAATTCAAAGTCGAAGATAGAAGAGTTCTCAATGATCCGATTTTCCTTAGTGGACTTCGGAATGGTGATAACACCGTTCTGCAGATCCCAGCGCAGGATGACTTGTGCCACGGATTTGCCTTTGGCAGAAGCAATCTCGGTAAGCACCGGGTTGTCCAGCAGTTGACCTTGCATGAGCGGGGACCAGGCTTCAAGCTGAATACCATGTTTCTCGCAGAAGGCTTTCAGTTCAACCTGAGTAAGGCGAGGATGATACTCAACTTGGTTAACCATCGGTTTCACTTTGGCATCCTGCATCAGGTCTTCGAGGTGATGGATCTGGAAGTTGCTTACACCAATCGCTTTGATTCGGCCTGCAGAATAGAGCTCTTCCATCGCTTTCCATGCACCTTTGTATTTGCCTGCTTTTGGCCAGTGAATCAGGTACAGATCCAGATATTCCAGACCGAGCTTGTTCAAAGTTGTATCGAAGGCTGCAAGAGTCTCTTCATATCCAAGGTCTGCAGTCCAGGCTTTGGATGTAACAAACAGTTCTTCGCGCTTCAGGTTGTTTTCTTTCAACGCTTCGGCAATCGCCTGTCCAACACCGGACTCGTTACCGTATATAGCGGCAGTATCAATGCTGCGGTAGCCATGCTGGATTGCTTTTTTGACCGCTTCGATCAATTCTGCGCCTTCTTCTACCTTAAATACCCCTAGTCCAAACCAAGGCATTTGAACGCCGTTATGCAAAGCTACTGTAGATTGTAAGTGTTGTGCTGTCATGTGATGTCCTCCTAAGTGTGTTCGTAATTCACAGAAAGTAACTCTCGAATCGTTCAATCCAATCCCCCAAAATTAAATGAGGGTAGATTAAATAGGGTCCAACGTACTATAATACTATACCATGCGAAACCGGTTCCTTTAAATAAGGGCTTCATGAGTCACTGAACGTGATTAGTCTGGGAACTCAATTTTTTCAGGTGCAGCCTGTTCTTATATCGAATGCTTATACAGCTGATGATCTGCGTTCAAGTACTCTGGCCCATCCTGTAAGAAGAACGGCGGCAAGAACCATAATTGCACCAACCCAAGTCGTATGCACGAGCCCAATGGAGTCCGTAATGACCCCGCCCAGGTAGGCGCCTATGGCAATACCCGCGTTAAAGGCAGCGATGTTGAAGGCAGAAGCCACATCCTTAGCCTGTGGCGCATAGCGTTCTGCAAGTGTGACGACATACATCTGAAGTCCGGGTACATTCATGAAGGCAAGCAGACCCATGCCGAGAATGGTGAGCAGTGCTGCCAGCTTGAATGGTACGGTAAAGTACAGTATGCCCAGAATGATGGTCTGAACGATAAACATATAAAATAATGCCTTCAACGGATTACGGTTGGCGGCTTTGCCCCCAATGATATTGCCGATCGCGATGGCGATTCCGTATAACAACAGAATGGCTGCCACGGTTTTCTCGGAATATCCGCTGATATCATGCAGAAGCGGAGACAGGTACGTGAAAACGACGAATGTGCCTCCATACCCGACCGCTGTGATTGCAAACGCCAGCAGCAGCCTTCCTCCTGTTACAAGCTTCAATTGGTCCCGGAATGCTGTGCGTGTTCCGCGCTGCAGGGTGGAAGGAACAAGTACCATATTACCAATAAAGGCAATGATGCCGACAATAACAATGAGAATAAAGGCAGCACGCCAGCCTAAATGTTGCCCGATCAGCGTACCCAGAGGCACGCCGGTCACTGTAGCGATGGTCAGGCCCGAGAACATAATGGCAATGGCACTGGCCCGACGGTTTGCTGGCACGAGGTCAGCTGCAATGGTGGAACCAATGGACATAAACACCCCATGTGACAGGGCTGAAATAATCCGGGCTATAAGCAGCATGGTGATGCCACTTGATAGCGCGGCCATCGTATTGCCTGCAATGAAAACAACCATGATGGCCATCAACAGCGTCTTGCGTGACACGGTTGAGGTTAATGAGGTCAGGATGGGCGCCCCGAAGGTTACACCGAGCGCATATAAAGTAACGGTCAGTCCCGCTGTAGTTACGGAAATGCCCAGGTCACCCGCAATGAGTGGCAGCAGTCCAACACTGATAAACTCAGTGGTGCCGATGGCAAACGCACTAATGGCCAGTGCGAGCAGGGCCCAGGTGCTGCGTTTTGAATCTTGTACCATGTTTCTTGTTCAACTCCCCGAATGTAGATTTACGTACCGGCAAATGCTATTATGAATTATTCGGTATAAAATGAATAGTACGTACTTTTTAGTACCATACGTACTTTTTGGTGCCTATATAGATAAGCTTGGCAAGTTCATCAGATGATTAGGGGAGGAAGCATATAATGAACAGAAAAAAATACAATATCTCGGTCGAGGCTACGCTGGAGGTGATCGGCGGTAAGTGGAAGTGTGTCATTCTCTGTCATCTCACACATGGCAAAAAACGCACCAGTGATCTTAAGCGTATTATGCCCGCCATTACCCAAAAGATGTTAACCCAGCAGCTTCGTGAGCTGGAGGATGACGGAATCGTGAACCGGATCGTCTATAATCAGGTCCCGCCCAAGGTAGAGTATGAGCTCAGTGAATATGGCTGGAGTCTGGAGCCGATTCTGAATGCACTATGCAATTGGGGAGAGCAGCACATCGTGAAGGAGTACGGAGACAAATCAGCAATGCTCGAGGATAATGGGCTGAACCATTTTGATTCGGATGAGAACAAGGAGCTGATCAAGCAATGAATTACGAGATTTTGCATGAAGGTGCTTTTGCCATGCTCAAGGTTCGTTTACAGCGCGGAGAGCGATTCAAGGCTGAGAGCGGTGCCATGGTATCCATGACGCCGACGGTTCAGCTAAAGGGATCTGCGGAGGGTGGCATGTTTGCCGGAATTGGAAGAATGATCAGCGGGGAGAAGTTCTTCTTTCAAGAGTTAACCGCTGCAGGAGGACCTGCAGAGATTTTGCTGTCACCTTCCACCATGGGCGGTGTGGAGGCTGTTGAACTGGATGGTTCCTATTCGCTGTATGTGCAGAAGGATGGCTTTTTGGCCGGGACGGAAGGCATCCAGGTAAATAGTAAAATGCAAAACCTGAAGAAGGGCCTCTTCTCGGGGGAGGGTTTCTTCATTATTGAGATCAGCGGAAGAGGCACGGTATTCCTGTCTTCTTATGGTGCAATTCACGCCATTCATCTGGCAGCGGGAGAAGAAGTCATTGTGGATAACGCGCATCTGGTTGCCTGGCCTCAATATATGGAGTATCATATCGAAAAAGCATCGCAGGGCTGGTTATCCAGTGTGACCAGTGGTGAAGGACTGGTATGCCGATTCAGAGGTGAGGGCACAGTCCTGATCCAGAGCCGCAATCCGCAGGGATTTGGACAATGGGTGAAGCAATTCATCCCTTCCCGCTGACGATCAGTCAGCCATCCGAATATCTCTGCAATGCACGGCATACAACAAGTCCCAAGGCATCAGTGATGGAGGAATAAATGAGATGAGTTCACAGTATAAAAACGCACATGAAAGTCCAGGACACCTGCTGTGGCAGGTTACAACGATGTGGCAGAAGGAAGTGCGCAGGGTGCTTGATCCCTTGGGATTAACCCCGCCGCAATTTGTACTTCTGCATGGCTGCTTATGGCTGAATGAGAGAGATACGGAAGGGAAAGGCGTAACGCAGGTTCAGCTTGCGCATTTTGCCAACGTGGATGTGAATGTGACCTCTCAGGTTCTTCGAGCGCTTGAAAAACGGGGATTGATCCATCGCAGTCGCCATCAAACAGATACCCGTGCAAACATCATTACTACAACGCCGGAAGGCACGGAACTGGCCAATCGGGGAATCGAGCTAGTTGAAGAGGCTGACAGACAGTTCTTTGACCTGGTAAGCGATCATAAGGAAGAGTATATGGAAATTATGCGGGAGCTTATCAAACATAAATCGGAGTAGTCGCTCTATGGCATCCCACCATTTATTGAACTCATAGATGATATACCCATCGAAGCAAGGTAAGATGAGTTGGCACCTGGCCTTCTACATACAGACAATGAAAACCTCCCCGAGCGTGAATCGGGGAGGTTTTTAATAGCTTCTATTCGAGCCGGTACGAGGCGAACGGCTCACCATGACGGAACGAGTCACTGAGTTGATCCAGCTCTGTGATCATGTCTGGAGTAAGCTCCAGGCTTAAACTAGCCAGGTTATGCTCCAGCTGCTCAGTACGCGTGGCCCCAACGATAACCGTTGAAACAGCTGGCCGAGCCAGCAACCAGGCAAGTGACAGAACACTTGGAGAGCAGCCGTATTCTAATGCTTTCTCACTTATCTGCTCTCCTAATCTGACATTGTGCTCGAGCAGGAACCGGTTGAAGGATGGATCCGTATCCGCTCGGGAGCCCGAAGGAATACCTGCTTGTCCATTATATTTGCCAGTCAGAATGCCACCCGCAAGTGGGAAATAGGGAATGATTCCGACGCCTTGATCAAGACACATTGGAACAAGTTCCAGCTCTGGGGTGCGGTCTGCCAGGGAGTAGCTGGTTTGAGTGGAAATATAGCGCACATGACCTTTCAGTTCGCTGATGCCGAGAGCTTTCATGAGTTCCCAGGCTGCATAGTTGGAGGCCCCGATATAACGAACTTTACCGGAGGACACCATATCGTCCAGCGTTCGCAAGGTTTCCTCCAGCGGAGTGTGCGGATCAAACGTGTGGATCTGATACAGATCCACGTAGTCCGTCTGCAGACGCCGGAGGCTCTGTTCCAGTTCTTGCTGCAAATGATAGCGGGAGGAACCCCACCCATGCGGTCCATCATGCCGGGGAAGTCCGGCCTTGGTTGCAAGCACAGCGTTTTCCCTTCGCCCCTGCAGGGCCTGTCCAATAATCCGTTCCGATTCGGTTCCGGCGTAGATGTTGGCGGTATCGATAAAGTTGATTCCCTGATCAAGTGCTGCATGAATAATGCGGGTTGAAGCCGCGTCATCTGCACGTTTACCAAAAGCATTCGTGCCGAGCCCAAGTGCAGATACACGCAAGCCGCTGTTGCCCAAACGTCGATATTCCATTCATCATCGCTCCTTCTGTGTCAGTTCTTGTATAGCAGATTATAACGTAATCTATTGAAAACGTGTTATTAATATAGTTAAATGATTCTAAGAACCCGTTATTAAAGGAGATATGATGGAAAACAGTGCTGCACATTTAACCCGCCGGAAGCCGAAGAAACCGAAGAAGAGATGGAAGAAACCTCTAATCATTACCCTAAGCGTGCTGATCGTGCTGGGAGGACTCGGATATGTCTACCAAAAACAACTTGTACTGCTGGCATTTAACCTATTTGCCTCCGGTACGGTGAAGGAAGCACTTGATGATTCCTACAAGCCGGTTGGAGATCAGAACGCAGAAGTCCCTGTGGTACAACACACGGACCCTTTCTCGCTACTCCTGCTGGGGATTGATCAACGGGATAATGAACCAAGCCGTTCGGATACAATCATCTATTCCGTCGTGCGTCCGGAAGACAATAAAGTGCTGCTGCTTTCCATTCCGCGAGACTCCTATACCGAGATTGTCGGGCGGGATGTGAAATCGAAGATTAATTCAGCCTATGCCCATGGCGAAGCCAAGATGGCTATGGATACGGTGGAGAATCTGCTGGGGAACAAGGTGGACTTCTATGCCGCGATTAATTTTAACGGACTCAAGGATATTGTCGATGCGGTTGGCGGCGTTGAGCTGCCGATCAAGAAAAATATTGAGAACAAACTCAAGAGTCATGAGAAGCTGTTTGTGGAAGCAAATAAACCCATCTATAGCGGCGAAGAAGCGCTTGGCTATGTCAGATACCGGGAAGACTCCGATTTTAACCGGACGATGCGTCACCGGATTTTCCTGAGTGCGTTCATGAATCGGGCATTGGAGGTCAAAAATCTGACGAAGATCCCGGACGTCATCAAGATTGCCGGATCGAACTTTACAACCAACATGAGCTCGGATTTCATCGTGAACTTTGCTGAGTCCTTATATATGAAAGACAGCGCGCCAACAATCAGCAACTATATGCTGAAAGGTGAAGGCGCAACCCGCAGTGGAACTTGGTATTATGATCTATCGGAGGATGATCTGCAGCATGTACGAACCATGCTCAGCAACTGGCTGGACCCGGATGCCACCGAAATAATCGAACCCGAATCCGCAGATGGGGAAGAGAAAGATGCCGCATAAAGCGTGTATCAGGTAGAATTATTTTAAATGGTGTAACCCCGAGAAGCGAGCTTGCTTCCCGGGGTTTTTGCTGTGCATTTCGTATCTGTATCAGAAGGTATCCAGTCGGATGGAGGAAGCTCAAGCCAAGAAGACCCCACAGGTGGAAGAATCGGATCGGCCTGAGTAAGTACTTTTTTAAATATGCACAATCGTCAGAACGCATTTTCAATTGTACAATTCTAAGCAAACAGGCCTCTTCCCGCTGTGATGTCAGCGTGTAAGGGGCTTCTTCATGTGGACTTATGCGATTATGCAGGCAGGAAGTTATGTTCTGCAGTGATTATGACATTGGTGAAACGTTTATTACATGGATCGCGTTATAATAGAGTAAGCTCACGGCTGTGTGTTCAGTTGCATCCATGATGTTTCAGAGGCTGGCGTGCCGTTCAATAATTCGCTGCGTTCGTCTGTCATGCGTGACAGGACAGTTAGTGTAATGGACAAGGCAAAAGCGAGCAGTACGTATATGAAAATCTTCTTTTTGTTCATGATGATAACCCTCTCTTGTTGATTAGGCTGGATGAAAGACCGTTATGAGAAAAAAAGCACAACGTCTGGTATAGTAGAGAAACGAATACATCATTGCCTGTATACACTATATAAATAGCCAGGGATGCAAACAATGGAACAAATCTGATGAAGTTATCATTATTCATGAAACGTATAGAGCTAGAGTGATAATCGAAGGTGGGAGATGAACATGCGGGAGGCGGCAAAAATCGTCATTCGTACACCTGGGCAGGAGAGCGACGGTTCATTTGCTTACGTAAGCCAGGGACGCTCCATCACGGTGGGACGTTATACGGGCGGCGGTGAATCGGACTTGTCCGTGTATAATCAGTTGATATCGAAGCGGCACTGCCGCATTCATTATGATGCACAGCGTCAGCTGTGGGTGGAGGATCTGGATAGCAAAAATGGTACCGAATTGAACGGGCAGCGGCTCGTTCCCTATGAGAAATACCCGTTTGCCGAAGGAGACATTTTGACCATGGTCAATGGCTTGATTCAGCTTCGGACGGAGGGGGATCTCGAAGAAACTCGCGAATATCGCATATCCGATCTGCTGGGTGAGGGAGTCCGGGTGCATGATCACCTGCAGACCGTACAGATTGGCGAGGTGGAAATTCCGCTGTCGAAGAAGGAGTTCCAGCTGTTCAAGCTGCTGTACAGTCAATTGGATCATTTTGTGACGAGAGAGCAGATCGTTGGCCAGGTATGGCCTGAACGAAGCATGCTGGAGAGCGATTCGGTAGGAATCGATGAGATCAACTCGCTGATCTATCGGACTAACCGCAAGTTGGGTGTCCATTTTACGATCAAATCGGTCTATAAAAAGGGTGTATACATGAAGTCACATGTGCCTGGCGTTATGGGCGGCATGATGTAACCAGTCTGTATGAACAAAGGGATGAGGCCATGTTGATCATTCAATTCATTCCATGGCTGATTGCCGTGGTGACGCTAATCGCCGTCATATCCATTGTGCTGGTCAGCTGGAAAAATGGAATCTCGCCCATGCCCACATCCAGAATGGTCCGGCAGGTAGTCATTCAGGAGGTTGATCGCATTCCGGGTTATGGGGATATCATTGAGGCAGGTTCAGGCTGGGGGACGCTGGGCGTGGATATCGCCCGCCATTGTCCGGGCAAGCGTGTTACGGGCATTGAGAATTCGGTCATTCCTTTCTGGTTTTCACAAGTCATGTCTAGCATGATGATTGGATTCAGAAAAGCCAAGGGCGAGCGGAATTCACTGAAGGGTCGGCTGCGGTTCATACGCGGCGATATCTACAAAAGCTCCTATGAACACGCAGACGGTGTGGTCTGTTATCTGTTTCCTGGTGCCATGACCCGGCTCGTGGACAAGTTTAGCCGGGAGCTTCCACCGGGGGCACGGGTTATCAGTATATGTTTCGCACTTCCGGGCAAAGTGCCACTGCGAACGATTACGTGCAAGGATGCCTTGCGTACGAAGGTTTATGTATACACATTTTGAAGAGAACGATGGTTATACCTTTCCCCAAGGGAAAGCAGTGTGATCCAGTCACTATAAGGATAACGAAAGAAGGCGCCGAACCCACTTCTAAAGTGAATTTGGCGCCTTCTATTGTTATGCTGAACAGGCGTTTTATTAAATACCGCTCAGTGTATCCTTGTTTATTTTGCGGAGTCTGTTGTGCTTGTACTTGTTCCGTCTGTAGTCGTGCCATCTGTTGTTGTTCCGGACCCTGTTCTGTTTCGTCCGCCTCCGAATCCACCTTGACCGCGTCCTCCACCTGGACCACCCATACCTGTATTGGCAGTCGTCACACCGGATTCATTCACCCAAGTGACGTTGCTAGTGGATTGGAAAGCAACCACTTTGGTGCCGCCACTGTACGTACCGTCTGTGTACAGGCCATCTGTGGCTGTACCAGTCGATGTTCCGCCGGAGTAGATCTCATAAGAGCCGTCTTCTTTCAGGTCTGGAGAGCTGATGACAACGGATTGATAATCTTTTGCTGGAGCAAAGGTCAGGATGTTGTTGCCATCACTGTCTTGTACGTGAACCAGGGTTCCTGCTTTTTGCGTTTCAGGGAATGTCATGACGATTGTGTTCTGAGTGGAGGAATCCGATGTACCTTGTGCCATGCCGGAACTGCCGGCTGCGATCAGGTAACCACCACTCAATTCAAATGTGCCATCATAGTCGAGCGGGCCATTGCCATCATTGGTTGGACCGTTCACAATCACGGTTCCACCGGTCATGTAGATGGAACCATTGGAGTCAAGTCCATCGCCACCTGCATTGACGGTAAGGGATCCACCGTTAATGTGAAGCTCACTGTTTCCAGCAGATTCGCCCGGCATACCGCCTGGAGCGCCACCTTGTGGGCGAGTATTGGTATTTGCGTCCGTGCTTTGATCTGCTTGATCCGTATCTGTAGTTGTTGATGTTGTTCCAGTCGTCTCGGTTACAGAGATGTTGGAAGCAGTCGTTGCATCAGTTGTTTGAGTATTATCTTCTTCTGTGGAAGCCGCAGCATCCGCAGCATCCGCAGTTGCTGCAGTAATGTCACCCGAAGCATTTACACCATCATCTGAAGATGTTACGTCCACGTCTCCATCGTTCAAGGTGATTGTTGCGCCTTCAAGCCCTTCGTAGCTCTTCGCAATGTTGATTGTTCCACCGTTAATGGTGAGCGCCAAGTCAGCATGAATGGCGTCATCGCCGGATTCAATGGTAATCTTACCATCGTTGATCGTTACATTGCTGTTGCTGTGCAGGGAATCATCCATGGAATCAATGGTGTACGTACCGCCGTTAACGGTAAGATCTGCCCCGGCTTTAAGTGCTTTGGCACTTGTCGATTCTGTTTCGGTTGTCGTTGTTGCCGCAGCATCTGCATCCGAAGCAGTAGTCGATGCCTTATCAGCGGAAGTTGCCGGTGCTGTCCCTGCTGCATTCGTACCATCCGTTGCCGGCATATCAGCAGGCGGTTCACCATCTGGTGGAGTACCCATGTCGGTTGGAGGTGTTCCACCACCCCAGCCACCGCCACCGCCGCCGAATGGTTCCTCTTCTGCTTTGGCTGGTGCATTGGCGCTGCCGCCGCCAGTTACGATGTTAAATGTGCCGCCGTCGGTAACGAGTGCAGTCTCGGCCTGGATGCCGTCGTTTCCGCTTTGAATATCGAATGTACCGCCAGCAATGGCTACGAATCCTTTTTCCGCATCGGTATCGTTGGTCGATTTCATACCGTCACCTTCAGCATCCACCGTAATGGTCCCTTCTTGGACAGCAAGCATATCCTTACCTTTGATGCCGTCATCTGCTGCTTTGACGTTAATGGTGCCACTTACAATGATGAGATCATCTTTACTTGTGATCCCTTCGTTGTAGTTACCTGTTACGTTGAGTTTACCTGTGCCGTTAAACGTCAGATCTGCTTTACTGAAGATGGCTGCATCGGGCTCATCCGTTGCATCATCAGCGTATACATAGGTCTTACCATCCGAAACGGCATTTTCCGTTCCTTCCTGCAGGGTAATTACAGCTTTGCCAGCTTCCTTAATATAGATGGCCGCACTGTCGTTATCGTGAATGGTTGCCCCATTCAGCACGAGGTGAACGGTTCCTTTATCGGTTACATTAACTACAATCTGCCCGTCTGTCAGTTCCCCGCTAAGCACATACGTACCTGCCTCGGAGATGGTTACCGAGCCGTTCGCCGCTTTGGCTCCGGAGCCGGTAACGGTTGCTGTCTTCCCGCTCAGTTTAATGGTTGTAGAGTCGGTTTCACTCCAGCTTACATTGGTATCGTCCGCATCCAGGGAGACTAGATCCGCATATTTGACGGAGGTCTGCTCACTAACGGAAACCGTTTTGGTGGTGCCTGTTGTTGACGTTGCGGCGTTGGCGGTTGAGCTTGTCGCTGCTGGAGCACTGCATGCTGCAAGCATTGTGGTAATCATCGCTACGGACCATAACTTGCTGCCTGTAATCCATTTTTTATTCATCATGTATCGTTCCTTTCGATTTATAAAATGTCTCGAATTAATACTCTGGCGTAGGTGCCATGTTGAGGGAGATATCCAGATTCCCGTTACGTGTGCGAACGGCATCAAGGAATTCCTTCTGATTGACGTGTTGGCCAAGGTGAACCAGGTAGACCAGTTCGTACAAGCTGCCAAGTTCGGTTGTTCTCACTTTGTTCAACTGATACTCAACATTGAATTTTTTGAATACTTCATCAAAGGCTTCTTCATAGCTCAGGTTTTCAGGAATGGTGACTTTAAGCAATTTTTGTTGACTCTTCTTGGCTCCGAATTTGAAATGGCTCAGAACAAACATCAGTACAAACATCAGTACACACAAGATGATGGTGAACAACACCGCGTATCCAAATGCGCCGACGCCGCAGGCAAGACCGGAAGCCATGGTGAACAGGACGTAGGAGATATCTTTGGGATCACCAGGCGCGCTTCGGAAACGGATGATTGAGAAGGCACCGGCCAAGCTGAAGGCGCGGGCTACGTTGCTGCCGATTAGCAGGATGATGATCGCAACGATAACAGGCAGGACAACCATGGTTAATGTGAAACTTTGTGAGTATGTGTTTGCATTGGTTTTCATGTATGTGAGACTGATAATTGCACCCATAAGGATGGCTAGGCCAATCGTGATCACAGCGCTGCTGAATGTCAGCGTTGTGTCGGTTAGAGCAGAACTGAAAATGGAATCAAGCATATACTACACTCTCTCTTTCTATGATCGTTTGGTTTGGTTTCATGGCAGGATCGAAGTCGGTCCCTGGAACAAGGATTCGTTCGCCCTGGTAGTTCAGGTTCGTCGTTCTGACAAGGCGTTTGAATTCGTTGCCGTATTTGGAGAAGCCTACACGGTACAAGCCGTGTTCAGACAATAGCTGGGACAGCCAGAACGGAACAGTTTTCTCCGCCTTGACCTCCATCAGCCAGCGACCGTCCTCCACCAGTGGTTCACCGTAGTCTCCCTGCTCCAGCTTCAGATCGTATCTGCGGCTGCGGATATTGGTGTCAAAGGTGATGCGTAGATCGCGGCTGTTCTTATCGAACAATGCTTTGCGTTCATAGGCTAGATACACTTTCGGTTCCAGGTTGTATAAGCGAAGGAAGTATTCGATCTCATCGACAACCTGCTTGTTCATGTAGTCTGCCAGCTCAGGCGCCTGTCCCGTACGAACGAATTCATAAGCCTCATCCAGCATCAGAGCCGTTCTTCTTTTGTTCACCAGGCCAAACACTTTCTTTTTGATCTCCAGATACACCTTGGCATTTTCTTCAGGTACCCCGTAAGCCCGCAATCTCAGCTTCTCCTTATATTTGGGCTTGGAGAGGCTTGCGCGGATCAGGGAATCCTGGGGGGTATCGAAGTACAGGTTGCTGATGGAGTAGAACTCATGTTTCTTGTTGTACGCATCCAGTTCCATATACTTCAGCAGATCACGGTAGAAACGTTCATATTGCTCATCGGTCAGAAGATACTTGCTCTCATATCGGTTGAATACTTCAATCGCCATTTAAGATTCATTCCTTTCATCCATGGATTGTATGTTTTGTTTCATCGTGTATCGCTTCCATGTCTGTATCTTAGAGCGTCAACCTTGAATGAATCTTAAATGATTTTACCTTCCGTTGATCTTTTTTTACCTTCCTATAATACTTCTCGTAAATTCAATGAATTAAGATTGATTCAAGGTTCCGCAGGTAGAATGATTGATATAATAAAAGAAAGTCGCGACGAACAATTCAAGGCAGAGGAATGAATAGATCATGAGAATATTAATTGCGGAAGATGAGGTTCATCTGGCAGAGGCCGTATCCCAGATATTGAAGAAAAACAATTACTCCGTGGACATGGTCCACGATGGCAGATCAGGACTCGATTATGCGTTAAGCGGTATATACGATCTGCTGCTGCTCGACATCATGATGCCGGAGATGGATGGGATCAGCGTGCTGAGGAAGCTGCGCAGTGAGGGAAACCACACGCCTGTGATCCTGCTGACTGCCAAGGGAGAGCTATCGGACAAAGTAACCGGACTCGATTATGGGGCGGATGACTATATTGCGAAGCCGTTTGCGACAGAGGAACTGCTGGCCCGGATTCGGGCAGCCCTTAGAAGAAAAGGCGAGGTTGTACCTGAGGAAGGGTTGAAGTTTGGCGATATTAAATTGAACACAACGCAGCTGAAGCTGGCCGTGCAGGGCAAGGAGATGAAGCTTAATCTGAAAGAGAACGAGCTGCTGGAGCTGCTAATCACACGCAAACAGGCCATCACATCCAAGGAGCAGATCATCGAGAAGCTGTGGGGGTTCGATTCTGAAGTGGAGTATAACAATGTGGAGGTATATATCTCATTTTTGCGCAAGAAGCTGACCTTCCTGAACTCCAAGGTCCGTATTAATACCATCCGGGGTGTAGGTTATGTACTTGAGGTGACGGCCTAATGTTTAAGAGACTTCGAAACCGGTTTTTGGTCGTCAATCTGGTATCGATCTCCATCATGATGCTGGTTGCCTTTGCGACGATCTATATCATTACGTACCAGAATGTGCAGCGGGAAACCAACATGGAGCTCTTCAAGGTATCCGATTTCTATCACAACCCATATAATTCGTCCAAGATGCCGAGTGGGGATGATGCAATCGCGGGTAATCCGCCAACGGACATGCAGCAGAACGGACCAGGCGGAGATCCCAATTCGCCGCCAGGGCGTTCGGTCTCGTTCATGGTTAAGACGGATAATGAGTGGAATATTACGGATTCACAATCCAGATTCAGCATGGAGGAACCATTTTACGCAGAGGCACTGGAGAAGGTGGACAAGGCTGATCTTTCAGAGCGTAAGACCGGGCAATTTGCGCTAAATGGAACGAACTGGGCGTATGTCATTGATCCGAGCAGCGATGGACATATGATTGTGTTCATTGATGTAACAGCCCAGCAGGGCATTCTTACGAATCTCATCTATACCTTCACCTTCGTAGGCCTGTTCATGTTAATCGTCATTTATTTCCTGAGCCGTTACTTTGCCAATCGTTCCATTGCTCCGGTCAAGGAAGCGTTCGATAAACAGAAACAGTTCATCGCGGACGCCTCCCATGAGCTGAAGACACCTCTGGCCATCATTAATACCAACACCGACGTGCTGCTTGCCAATCGGGAAGATACTATTGATAACCAGTCCAAATGGCTGCATTATATCAAGTCGGAGACGGAGCGCATGTCCCGGTTAACAAGTGATCTGTTATATCTGACCGAGATCGACGATTCACGTTCCAAGATGATTCACTCCAAGTTTGATATGAGTGATGCGGTAGAGACCATTATTTTGACGATGGAAGCTGTTATTTTTGAGAAAAATATATCGCTCGACTACAGCATTGAGCCGGAGCTCATGGTCCATGGCAACAGTGAACAGATCAAGCAGGTCATTCTGATTCTGCTGGATAATGCTGTGAAGTATTCCAAAGCCAAAGGCGCGGTTAATGTTTCACTGAAGAAGCAAAATCATGAGGTAGTACTAGCCGTCTCTAATACAGGGGAAGGTATTGCGCCGGAGCATTTGGATCGTATCTTCGATCGGTTCTATCGTACGGATGCATCCAGAGCACGCAAGCATGGTGGACACGGTCTCGGTCTAGCGATTGCCAAATCCATCGTGGACCAGCACAAAGGTCAGATCTATGCTCGTAGTGTAGTAGGAGAGGGAGCGACGTTCTATGTTCGTCTAACTTAGATCTGAATAAGGCATGTCTGTTATGGGTTAACCTATGCTACAATGGCAACAGTATGTATGAACCAAGGAGCTGAACTGAACGTGACGGAAGCGAATTCGATTAATGAGCAGGAAATGATGCAATATATCGCAGACAAAACCAAAGCGAGCCAGGCGAATATTTCGCTTGTGCTGAAGCATGAGCAAGCCTACATCAACAAAGCGCATGAAAATGCCAAAGGCGAAGTGGACATCGACGGAGATGATCTGGCCGACTATATCCTGAGCCGCAAAGATGTGAAGCTCGATGAATTGACGGTAGAAGGCATTCTGGATGCCGAAATGGACTATCTCATGGAAAAAGGCCACGCTGGATACGTGGATTAAGATCTGAATTATTGTAGGTACTATCCACATCGTAAACAAGGTACCCAAAAAAGACCCCAACCTCCACGTAACGGTGGAGGTTGAGGTCTTCTTTTATATTACTGTGAAGGGGTCTTTAATGGATAACCCGATCTTTATGGTAAAACATTCGTACAGCTTATTATTGACCCATCATGCCGCCATCTACAGTGTAGAGGGATGCTGTTACATAAGATGCTTCTTCAGACAAGAGGAAGTTCATTACGGCTGCCACTTCTTCTGGTTCGCCATAACGTCCCATTGGAATGCTGGCTACAGTAGCATCTTGATAGTTTTCCACGTCACCGGAGTTTGCTTCGATTTGACGCATCATGCGAGTGTTAATCGTTCCTGGCAATACCGCGTTTACTCGGATATTGTAAGGTGCAAGTTCATTTGCTGCAGTACGTGTGAGACCTACTACGGCATGTTTGGACATAATATATGGGGATACGGCTGGAGCACCCATCAGACCTGCAAGGGAAGATGTGTTCAGAATCGCACCGGATTTTTGTTTTTTCATTACTGGAATGACATTTTGCAGACCAAGGAATACGCCACGAACGTTAACGTTATATACCGTATCCAGTGCTTCAACGCTGAGGTCTTCGATCAGACCGGTAGGACCTTCGATACCCGCGTTATTGGCGAAGTAGTCGATTCTGCCAAAAGCATCGAGTGCTTTTTGAACATAGTTTTTCACGTCTGCTTCTTGGGATACATTTGCTTTTACCGCAATCACATGCTCTTTGTCGAGGTTCAGTTCAGTGATTGTTTTTTGAATGGCTTCTTCGTTCAGATCCACCAGAACCAGATTGATTTTACGTTCAGCCAGTCTGCGTGCCAATTCTTTACCAATGCCTCCGGCAGCTCCTGTAATAACTGCTGTATGTGTATAAGTACTCATGATATATTCGCTCCTTATTTATTATTGGCAGGTTTTTCTTTAAAAAAAGTTTCAACCTGTCGTCTATCTTTCCTGTCTCAATGTTAAGATATACATAACGGTGTGACAATAATCATTGACAGCGTATATGTCTGGTATCGGACACAGATGTAAGCGGTGTTCATTTAGGTTACAATAATGGACAAAGGAGGCGAAAATGTTGATTATCGAACACCCCCAGGACCGGAGAGCACGAAGAACACAGGATGCGATTATCGCTGCGACGGTTTCATTAATATTGGAAAAGGGAGCCGACGCCGTCACCATTCGTGACATTACAGAGCGTGCAGATTACAATCGGGGCACTTTTTATTTGCATTTTCCTGGCAAGCCGGAACTGCTTGATTTCATTTTGGAGGATTTCATGCAGGGAGTGGGTCAAGCCTATGCCAAGCCGTATGCTGAATTAAAGGAAGTGGATATGACCGGATTGCTTCCTTCGACTATGCCGGTATTTGAATATATCGAAGCTCATCAGGATGTCTTCCGTGCCTTGATCACCATGCATGGTGATATGGCCCTAAGGCTCTGCAATATGTTCCGGACATACTTGACCGAGGATTTCGTGCTGGTAACTGAAGATAGTGAGTACACGATCAATTACGATATTATGCTGAGCTACCTGATATCTGCGACGGTGGGTGTCATCATGCACTGGGCAGAGATAGGATTCAAATATTCTGCGCATTATATGGGGGAGCAGTTGACGGCATTAATAAACATCAAACCGACCCGTCTGCTGATAGAACCAGGACAGAAGGGTCGGACCATTCACGAACGTATGCTGTTGGATTGAGAAAAGGGAAACGGCAGCTATCCCGTCATAGAGGTGTCTGCTGCTTGCTGGAGCTGAATCAGTTGTTCGCGTACGAGAACGGCTTCGCCAATGATGATTAGCGCGGGATTATTAACCTTTTCCGAAAGGGAAATAGCGTGAAGCTGGCCGAGTGTGCCGGTAATGATTCGTTCGTTCGCGGTGGTTCCGCGTTCAATCAAGGCTGCTGGTGTACTGCTGCTTTTGCCGGATTGCAGCAATTCACGTTGAATGAGGGGTAATTGGCTGATACCCATGTAGATTACCAGTGTGTCAACACTATGGGCGAGCAGATCCCAGCGAACGGAAGATACACGGCCATCACTGCCTGTACCCGTGACACAAGCGAAGGTTGAAGCCACTCCCCGATGGGTTAACGGAATCAGGGTTGAGGCGGATGTGCCCACAGCGGAAGTGATGCCAGGAATGACCTCAAAAGGAATTCCGGCTTCAGCCAGCACGAGCGCTTCTTCGCCGCCGCGCCCGAAGATGAACGGGTCACCGCCTTTGAGCCGAACCACCTGTTTGCCTTCCGCAGCGTGAGCAACCAGTAACCGACCAATCATCTCCTGACTCATGGAATGCAGCCCAGGGGCCTTCCCACAATAGATTCGGAGTGCTGCTTCAGGAGCTTCGGCAAGCAAGTCATCATTCACCAGTCGGTCATACAGCAGTACATCTGCCGTTTGAATGCGTCTCAGAGCTTTCACCGTAATGAGCTCTGGATCTCCAGGTCCAGCGCCTACGATACTTACCAGGCCCCGGCTCATGATCGTGTCCCCAGTTTGGACGCAGACTCGGCATTGGCCAATCCTGAACGACCGCCATGGATGGTTGCGAGTTTGGATGCCATCGGGATGGGGCTTCCCCAGCGGTGTGCAGCGTACAGCCCTAACCCGGTAAATAGGGCACCACCAATGAAATTACCAATCAGCACCGGAATCTGATTCCACAGCCACCAGTCGGCAAGACTGACATCAGCACCCAGCATCATGCCTGCCGGGATGACAAACATATTTACAACAGCGTGTTCGAATCCTTGAGCAAAAAATATCGTAATCGGCAGCCACATGGCCACGATTTTACCGAGTGTGGAGGTGGACGTCATCGCCATGACTGCACCTAGTGTTACCATCCAGTTACATAAAATAGCTTTAATGATGACCAAAACCATACCTGCGCCGCCCAGATGCTGATATCCGAGCGTCTTGGCTTCGCTGGTCTGAATCAGCGTTTGAACGAGGGGACTGCTCATATCGGTTCCCATCTTCGTCAGCGTGAGTTCATATAACAGAGCGTAGAACAGGCATCCCAGTATATGGCCGGCAATTACCCAGAAGTAATTACGCAGCATATCCATCAGTGTGACTCTGCGTTTCATCACCGCGAGTGGTATCATGGCGAAGCTGCCTGTCACCAGCTCAAGTCCGAGCAGAATAATGATCACGAACCCTGCAGGGAAAATCAGTGCACCTGCCAAACCAACGGAAGTTTGAGATACAGCGGTATATGCCAGCGTTGTTGCAAAAGCGAGAATCGCCCCGGCCAGAAAACCACGGATTAACATCTGCACCCGGTTCATTCTGGCTTTAGTCTCACCTGCGTCCACCATCGATTGCAGTACTTCTGCCGGTTTAACAAAATCCATCGTTCACACCTCCCTGATTCATGATGTCAGACATATGAAATGGTTAAAGACTAACCTGCAATGGTAATGTAGATCTCACCGCTGTGATCATCGACCTCGGTTTTATATGTGTTCAGACATCCATCATCCGGCTCATGTACCTTGCCACTGCGAAGGTCGATTTTCCAGTCATGCAGCGGGCAGTGGACAGCCGTTCCGCATACCATGCCTTCTGACAGCCTGCCGCCCTTGTGAGGGCAGCGATTCTCTACGGCGTGCAGCGTTCCATCACTCAATTTGAAGACGGCAATCTCGGTATCCAAGACCGTAAACGTCCGAGCTCCCTTTTCGTCAATATCCGCCAGATGTCCAATTCGCAATCGATTCATCGCTGATCCTCCTCTTTTAGTGTGCTGCCGGCTGGGTGCCAGCGAGTGGGGTGAAGTTTTTACGCAATTTTTCGTCTTCAATAATTTCCTTCCAAGGGTCAACAGTGCGGCCCAGTGTCAGTTCAAGCCGTTCGACCAGAGCCAGGCGCTCTTCACGGTCCTCGAGTGCCTTCTTCACATGGTCCAGACCGACACGTTCAATCCAGGCTGCCGTTCTCTCATTCCAGCGTGCGTTTTCTCTATAATATTGAAGGTAAGCATAAGTCCACTCTTCGACTTCAGCATCGGTTTTCACGGTGCACAGTAATTCTGCTGCGCGGACCTTGACCCCGCCGTTGCCGCCAACGTGCAGTTCCCATGCACCGTCAATCGCGACAACCCCCAGATCCTTAATGGTGGCTTCCGCACAGTTCCGCGGGCATCCAGAGACTGCAAGCTTCACTTTGGCTGGAGCAACCATTTTGTCGAGTTTCTTCTCCAGACGAATGCCCATCTCAATGGAATCCTGAGTTCCGAAGCGACAGAAGGTGTTGCCGACACATGTTTTCACCGTGCGGAGTGCCTTGCCATAACCGAATCCGGAAGGCATATCGAGCTCTTCCCAGATCTTCGGCAAGTTTTCCTTTTGTACACCGAGCAGGTCAAGGCGCTGTCCACCTGTGAACTTCACCATCGGCACATCATATTTCTCGGCTACGGTTGCGATCTTGATCAGTTCTGCTGGGGAAGTGACGCCACCATAAATCCGGGGGATGACCGAATAGGTTCCGTCTTTTTGAATATTGGCGTGGTAGCGTTCGTTCGTGAATTTGGATACCCGCTCATCCTCATACTCAGCCGGCCAGATCATGCCAAGGTAATAGTTAAGGGATGGACGACATTTGGAGCAGCCTTCCGGTTCATTCCAGCCAAGCACATTCATGACTTCCTTGACGGTTTTCAGCCCCATCTCTTTGATCTGGGCAACAATCTCATCGCGGTCGTAGGAGGTACAGCCGCAGATGCCCTCTTTCACCTGTTCCAAGGCAGCATCCCCTGCATAATGGACGAGCAGCGATTCAACAATGGGCTTACATCCCCCACAGGAAGCAGAAGCTTTGGTACAGGACTTGATGGCACCAAGCGTATTGCATCCCTTATTGAGTACTGCGTCCCCGATGGCAGATTTGGTAACACCATTGCAACCGCAGACGATCTCATCGTCTGGCATAGCTGCCATCCGCTCGGCTACCGACGGTCCGGACCCTGAACTGCCGGCGGATACCCCAAGTAAAATTTCCTTTTCACGTCCACTGATATTCTCACCACTTTTAATGAGGGAGAAGAGGGAGGCACCGTCTGAGGTATCTCCGAACAGTACAGCTCCGATAAGCTGTCCGTCCTTCATAACCATTTTTTTGTAAACCCCGTCTACGTCATCCTGTATACGAATGCTGCGAGTATCAGCCGCATCCTTGAATTGGCCTGCAGAGAATACATCCACACCGGATACCTTCAGCTTGGTGGACGTCACAGACCCTTCATACCCTTCGGTTGCTGCACCGGCCAGGCGTTTGGCCAGAACCATGCCCTGTTCATACAGCGGGGCTACCAATCCATATGCGATGCCGCGGTGCTCTGCACATTCACCGACTGCCGAAATGCCAGGAATACTGGTGTTCATGTAATCATCTACGATGACGCCGCGGTTCACGTTTAGGCCTGCCTGACGGGCCAGTTCAACCTGAGGGCGAATGCCGACAGCCATAACAACCAGATCGGTCTCGAGCACCGTCTGATCTGTGAAGCGCAATGATTTCACGCGATGTTTGCCCGTAATTTCTTCCGTATGTTTTTTCAAAAGAAACTTCATGCCCTGCTCCTCAAGCTCCCGTTGAAGCATTAAGCCTGCAGGCAGATCAAGATTTCGATCCATCAGATGTCCATTAATATGAATAACGGTGACATCCATTCCCAGATTGAGCAGCCCGCGTGCAGCCTCCAGCCCAAGCAGTCCACCACCAATTACAGCCGCTTTGCGATACTTTTGCGAGGCTGCCATCATCGTCTCACAGTCCTTGATATCACGGAAACCGATGACACCTTCCTTGTCTGCTCCGGGTAAGGGCAGAATGAATGCCTGTGATCCGGTTGCCAGAATCAGCTCGTCATATGAAGCGCGGACACCAGCCTGGGACACCACTTCCTTGCGCTCGGCATCGATCCGAATTACGGGATCTCCTGGGTACACCCGAATGCCGTTATCCTCGTACCAGCTCCATTCATTGATTACGATATCTTCAATGCTCGTGCCGCCTGCAAGTACAGAGGAGAGCATGATGCGATTGTAGTTGGGGTGCGGCTCAGCACCAAAAACCGTAATTTCATAAGCATGCGGAGCGAGTTTAAGAATATGTTCAATTGTACGAATACCTGCCATACCATTGCCGACCAGCACCAGTTTTTTCGTTGTACTCATTGTGATTAGCCCCCTTGGTTCCATTCTGCGAACTGCCTCGCTTTTCGTTCCGGAAAAATAGAAAAAGCCTGTCATGCCTCGGAGGACTGCGCATAAGCATACGCATGCCATGGATCCGAGATTGCAAAACAGGCTTCATTGCCGTTTCAACCAGCTACGCCGTTGTAACTGTGATCGTTTAAATATGGAGTTGTTATGGCCTAACTATAAAAGATCCTTCCTTTCATGTCAATATAGTTAACACAAAAAAGTATTTGAAATTTGAAGTTAATTATGTTTACATGTGTGTAATGGAAACAAGAACTGAACGAGGAACGAACAGCCTGTATCGCAAGGTGCAAGCTAACAGCCGCAGCGGTTACAGGGAAGAAGAGGCATACAACCCTCGGCAATAACAAGAGACGGAGTTAGAATAGAACCCTTTTTATAATTACGGAAATTAGCCCAAAAGGTTACCGACCTGCCTAATCAGTTTCAAACATGTATATTTTCAACTTAAGATATTGTTAGGTTATATAACATATTATCTTGATGAACCATTTTAGGTGTTTAAGCTAACCATTCTGCCTATGCATTAGGGAGGGATTGATCCATCATGCGATCATTATTGGTCATCCGTGTAGAACCAACGATAGCGGCCTCATCCGATGCAATCCCTCTAACTCCTGAGAGATTGCTGGGGGCGAACGGGTACCATGTGCAGGTGACAGACAATGAGACGGAGGCTCTGAGGCTGGCAGCTGAAGCAGAGGCATCCATCCTGCATCTGTCGCTGGCCGATGTGGAATATTGGGTACGCTGCCTGGGAAAGGGGAAGGTGAACACCCCATTGATATGGTGGTGCGCACCGGATACAGCCTCTTCCTCGGTGGAATCCTGCGAGGTAGAGACTTCAATGGATGGAATACTGACCCCATCCATGATTGGGCCTGAGATACACTGGACGCTGCACTTTGCCGCCAAGCGTTATATGGAACGCAAGCAGTGGGAGCAGGAACGGAAACAGCTGCAGTCCCGGCTGGAGGATCGAAAGTGGATAGATATGGCGAAGGCTATCTTATGTGATCTGAAGCAAATTTCCGAGTCGGAAGCTTATGACCTGTTACGCAAGAGAGCCATGGATGAACGTAAACGGATGGTGGATGTCGCCACGGCAATCGTAAAGGCGCATCAACTGCTCCAGTCGTAATTGAAAGGAGGATGCATCATGGATATGTCTGAGATTCTCAGGGAGGTTGGACGTGGAAAACGTGGTTCGCGTGATCTGAATTATGCCGAAGCGCTGGCTGTTGCCGAGCATATTCTGAGACAGGAGGTATCACCTGCTCAGACGGCCGCTTTTCTTATGGCGGAGCGGATGAAAATGGAGAATGTCGAGGAGCTGGAGGCCTTTGTCCACGCATGCCGGAACAGCGCAGATCGCCTGTCCGTATTCCAGGATGGACTGGACTGTGCAGGTCCGTATGATGGACGTACCAAATCGTTCATGGCTACCTTTCCGGTTGCCTTTGTACTGGCAGCAGCCGGGCTTCCGGTGACATTGCACGGAAGCGAACCTCTGCCGCCCAAGTGGGGGGTAACCCTGTCCATGCTGCTCAGGGAAGCAGGTATTGATACAAGGAAAATGAATCGGGAAGAAGCCAGAGTGGCGGCACAAAGAACGGATGTTATGTACGTATCTTCCGAAGACTGGTGCGCTCCGCTTCGGCAGCTAAGACCGCTTCGAGAAGAACTTGGCTTTCGTACCGTGTTTAACACAGCGGAGAAGCTAATTGATTTTAACCATTCACCGTATCTTGTTTTTGGCGTATTTCATAATACATTTCTGGATCGGATCGCGAAGCTGCTAACCCGCTTTGGATACCGCCGTGCTTACGTGGTGCAGGGAATGGAGGGTTCGGAAGACCTCTATATTGATCGGCCTACACGTGTGTATGCTGTGGAAAACGGAGATACAAGACTGGAGCTGGTGGACCCTGCCGCTTATGAGCTGGATATTCCTGTACCCGAGATGGCATGGACAGCTGCGAAACAGCTTGAAGTGGCACAATCGGTGCTCAGCGGAGAGGGGCATATCGCTTTTGTGAATCAGGTGTTGTTGAATGGTGGCTTCCGTCTGTATGCGACAGGCCGCGTCAATTCGATTGAAGAGGGTATTTATACCTGCCAAAGTCTACTGGATAGCGGAGCAGCTTACCGGAAGTATCAGCAATGGACTGTCTCCATGGGTGGGGAACTACCGGATAGCAGAGCAGTGTCCACGTATCCGGCTACCTCCAGCTGATGTTCTAACTACTCCCAAGGATAGGTAACGGTAAGGAAGTCGGCAAATTTCTTGCTCTCTTCCCGCCGCTGCTTCCGCATGGCCGCCCGATCCGGAGCGGTCTCATATAGTTTCTTCTCTTCTTCCGTTTCCGGAATAAGTCGGGGGACAATGAGTTTTCGATTATTTTCATCCAACGCCACAAAGGTCAGAAATGCTGTTGCCGCAATCTTTTTCTCTCCTGTCTTCAAGTCCTCACGGATTACCTTCACAAATATCTCCATAGAGCTGCGTCCCGTCCAGGTAGCAAAGGATTCCAGTGTAACGGAATCAGTTGGGTTAATGGGATACAGAAAGTCGACGGAGTCGGTTGAAGCCGTTACTGTATTGACCCGGCATAGTTTGGAAGCGGCAATGGATGCAATATCATCAATATAGGACATCAACTTGCCGCCGAATAAAGTGTTATGGTTGTTCACATCGGTCGGAAATACTCGTGCAGTCTTGAAACAGCGCGTCTCGCGCACATATTTTTTCTCCGCCTGTTCGAACTCCGTAGCTTTAGGTATCTCTCTCATGTTTCTTCCTCCTGACCCTCTGGCTGCTGCGTCTCTGAAGCATGTGCCGGGTCTATCGTCTATTCATGTTATTCCTAGTATAGGTGCCCACCAAGTTCATATTCCAATGATTGCATGATTGTCAAAAAAACCGCCAGGCGCGGACCGGCGCGCGGGCGGTTTGGTGCTGCTGTATACTAAGCCTTGGCTTTGAAAATGCCGGACGGTTTGCCGATGGGCAAAAACGTATAGCCAAAGTGAGCGTTCAGTACAGAAGCTCCTGTGCCGTAGAGCGACACGATACCGATACCCATTTCAGCATATGCTGCAATGGTATGGAACACGTGAGGAGCTACGCCGAAAGCATCGAACGTCAGGCCAAGGAACAGGAAGTCAATTAGAATGAAAATGATGAGCAGTACTTTATTGGCTTCCACAGCGCCCAGTGTCATGAACAGGGTGAATACGAGGTATCCGGCAAAAGCAAATCCGAGCTGCTTACCGTCAGCCTGTTCTGCCAGGGTGGAGCCAAACACGCCCATTTTGATCAGCCAGTTGGCACCCATCGCAAACCAGAAAAATGCGTATGCGCCAAAAGCAGTCGTGCCAAATGTATTATTGCGTTTGGAATCTTGGATACAGGCGAACAACTGTGCAAATGCACCCAGGAAGATCGCCCATGGGATCGCATAGCTGAGCCCGTCTGTAATGCCAAGTTTCTGGGAGGAAGCGACCAGGGTCACAATAGCCAGCCCAAATAATCCCATTGCGCTGGGATCGGCGTTTATGATTTTAACTTGAGTCCGTGAATCGGTTTGCATGGTGTTGATGAGCCTCCAATGATATCAAATCAGGATGTAAACAAGTATACAATCCTCTAGTAACTTTCGTATCCGCCGGGTCCGGACACACACATCGCCCTATTGTACCTGAATGGCCCGGTTATGGAAAGGAATTTGTTCACCGCACGAATCCGATATCCTGAACGTTCAAACACGCCTCTATAGCATGCAGGCTGGCCTCTTTTGCTCAGTTTGCCTGCCAAAGGGGTGTTTTTGTTGTTCATTTTCCAAAATACACAATAAAGACACATTCATACAAGAAGTAGGATAGGGGGAGAAAATATGGATGCAAAACATTCATCTCACTGTAAAAATGGCTTGGCAGCGCCACTTTTGCGGCATCCGGGCAAACATAGTCATTCATGACTTTCAAAAACTGGGGAAGGATACAAAACATCCATGCCGACTATGCCATATGTTAATCCAACTATAGATTGACAGTAAAAACTAAAATATAACACAGAAATAAGGAGGTCAAAGGCATGGTTATGAGTTTGGATTTAAAAAATCAAATCGAAAAAGCCAGACATAACCTTCATATGTTGGTAGAACATCACGAGGGTGGGCTTGGGCATCCAGATGTCATCAGACAATCCATGGCATTAGATGAATTGATTAATGAATATAATCGAATGAATCGAAACCAGACAAGAGCTTGAGGGATTCATATAATAGTAGGACAACCATAGATGAGTACATACGACGTGCGGGCATGAACATAACCGGAAAGACAGCTTTTTTCTCGAAGCTGCTTTGATTCCTGTTAATTCATGCCCGCATGTATTTTGGCAGCTGATCAGTGCAAAAGCCGCTTGGCTTCCATATACAGTACCTGAACAAATTTTTTGGTATTTATTCGAGTCTGGGACAAGGAAGGCTCCACATTGTTCTGCAGCTCCAGCATTTTCTTGCGAATTTCCGTAAAATCGAAGAATTTAGATGCATAGTTCTCGAATTTGGGATGTGTATAGTCGGTTAATCCCAGAGACACCACATGACTTAAGGTCTGAAATATCGCCCGGCGAACACGCTGCTCTGAGGCCTTGACCTCTTTGGTTATCTCGGTGGCCGAGGCCTCCGTTCCCAGTTTGCGTATCGCGATATTCTGAAAAATATCCTTGAGCGACGGGAATGTATAAGGCGAGATGGTGTGATCTTCAGCTTCAATCTGTTCCAGATATTCGAGCATGTCCAGCAGATCCTTGCTGCCTGCTTCACCAATCATGCCCATTTCCGAGAGAAGGAAATGTCCTGCGGTGGCAATTGTTTGGTTAGGGGCAGGCGCGGTTTGGCGTCCGGCAGATTGAATGCCGGTCAATCCCTGCAATGTCCGCTGAATATCCTGAATGGACTGCTGCATCCGCAGACGTTCTTCGACCAGACGGAGAACGGATAGAATCTCCAGCCGATTAATCGGCTTCGTAATGTAGTATTCGATGCCTAGCGAGTAGGCTTCACCAATCATGTTTTTCGATTCAATCTGGGAGATCATCACGATCTTGCCCTCGAATCTTCCTTCCAGTGCGCGTACGGTCTGAATTCCGTCCCGATGGGGCATGAGCAGATCAATCAGCAGTACGTCTACCTTCTGTAATTCCAGCAGCTCGGCATGAATGTGAGCCCCGTCCTCTGCCTCTCCGGCAATCTCACCCAATCCCTCATCTTCAATAATATCCATCAGCATGGAACGAACGCCAGGATCATCATCCACGATAAAATAACGCATATTTTCGGTATCCTCCTCTCCTCAGCGGATGTAATTGGGCCATGTATGTTGCAGACAGATGAACTGCCCTGAGTCGTGGTTCAATTTAATTCCTATCATACTTCGTCGTTTCCTTTCTGCATAGAACCAGCCATACAGCAATAAGCCAATATGTCAGATAACGTAACAGAGTTTCGCTAAAAACGGCCTTTTTATAAAAAAAATCCAATGTTTGTTGTAGGAAAGTGTCGTTTTTCGTAGATAGGACTGTAGTATAAGTAACATCTGAATGAGCTGACTATGAATTGTGTGGAATGGTACAAATGCCAAACGGAACGAAAGATCATCATTCAGAAGTATGCCATGAGATTCTATATGCAATAGTATGGGAACTTTACGCTCAGACATGCAAATGGAATGGTGTTTAACAATAGTTGAATAAAAGGAGTATTGCCAATGGAGCAAACGATACAAGATATTGTCGTTGTTTTCAACGATTTTTTATGGTCCAAGCTGTTGATCCTATTGCTGGTAGTATGCGGGATTTACTTCACGACCAAGACCCGTTTCATGCAGTTCCGCATGATCGGAGACATGGTCAAGGTGCTGGCTGAGCCCAAGAGTAAGGAAGCGGATAAAATCTCGCCTTTTCAGGCGTTCTGTATTAGCATGGCTGCCCGTGTAGGTACCGGTAATATTACGGGGATTGCACTGGCTATTGCCCTTGGGGGACCGGGTGCTGTGTTCTGGATGTGGATCATTGCAATTATCGGTTCAGCCTCCAGTTTCGTAGAGAGTACACTCGCACAGATCTATAAAGTGAAGGATAACGGGGGCTTCCGCGGAGGACCGGCTTATTATATGGAACGTGGGCTAGGCAAACGGTGGATGGGGGTATTGTTTGCCATTCTCATTACGCTATCGTTCGGCCTTGTCTTTAACGCTGTGCAGTCCAACACGATCACTGTGGCATTCCAGAATTCGTTCGGCCTTGATCGGTTGACGGTAGGTATTGTCATGGCGGTGATCTTTGCCGGAATCATTATGGGCGGTGTGAAGCGGATTGCCAAGGCTTCCGAATACATTGTGGTGGTCCTTGCTGTGCTGTATATCGGGGTTGCTGCATTTGTTGTGCTGGCGAATATCACCCAGCTTCCAGCCATGATCATGCTAATCGTAAAAAATGCCTTCGGGATTGAGCAGGTCGCCGGCGGTACATTGGGTGCTGCGCTGATGAACGGCGTCAAGCGTGGATTGTTCTCCAACGAGGCGGGAATGGGTAGTGCACCTAATGCCGCAGCTACGGCGGATACGACACATCCGGTCAAGCAGGGACTTATTCAGGCTTTTGGCGTCCTGACCGATACACTTGTCATCTGTACAAGTACGGCCATGATTATATTGCTGTCCGGAGTTTACGAAGGCTCCAATCTGGGGGGCATCGAATTGACCCAGGCGGCATTAAGTGTGCATATCGGATCTTGGGCATCAGGCTTTTTGGCTGTTATGGTATTCCTGTTTGCCTTCAGTACACTCATCGGGAATTATTATTACGGGGAGACCAATATTGAGTTTATCAAGTCCAATAAAATGTGGCTGTGGGTGTATCGGATTGGCGTTATCGCCATGGTGCTGTTTGGTACAATAGCCAAAGTCCAGCTGGTCTGGGATCTGGCGGATCTCTTTATGGGGCTGATGGTCGTCGTCAATCTGATTGCCATCCTCATGTTGTCCAAGGTCACGTTTGAAGCGCTGAAGGATTACAAAAGACAGAAGGCTGAGGGGCGTGACCCTGTCTTTACCCGTGACCTTATTCGTATTCCGGGTGAGGTGGAGTGCTGGGAGTCTGAAGCGGGCGTAACAGGAACCCAAGAGATGAAGATTGCAAAATAGGTTTAGCGAAGCTCGGGTGATAAGAGCCCGGTAATATAAAAAAACAAAAAACAGGACACCGACGATGCCAATAGGGCTCACGGGGTCCTGTTTCATTATTCGATATATTTTCAGTACATATTGATCGCTCAGGATACCATTTTACTTTGTATGAACAGAGTAACTGATCAGTTGATCCGCCAGCATCTTCATGCGGTCGCCTGTTTCATTCAGTTTCTCAATGACATCGGTGAAGGAGGATACAAGGGTAGCTTGTTCCTGGGAAGAGGCAGCAATCTGTGAAACTTCCACTTCCATCTGTTTAATGACCTGTTGGACGTCTTTCAGACTTGCATCAATATCGGTTGTGGCCTGTTTGGCGTCCACGGAGAGCTTGCGCACTTCAGAAGCAACCACACCAAAGCCTGCACCAGCCTCACCTACACGTGCTGCTTCAATAGCAGCATTCAGTCCGAGCAGGTTGGTTTGTTCGGAGACTTCCCGGATGAATCCGGCAACCTTATTGATTTGAGCGGAGTTTTGGACTGCAAGGCGTGTGTTCTCCAGAATTTGTTCACTGGTCGCCTGCAATTCCTCGGCATGAGCTGCCACATGCTGAACCATCTCCACCAGGTTGCTATTAATGGATTGATTTTCTTGTATAATGGCTTCTAGCTGATTCTGATTGGATTGATCGTAAGATATGCAGAAAATGGCGACAACTTCATTATTGTCATCAAAGATAGGAATGTTCAAAATATCCAGCTCAATCCCGTAGACTTCTGCGGGCAGTTTGGTGAGCGAAGGTTCGCGCCCGTTGGTCAGAGCTGTAAAGTTTTTATAATCATCCAGCAGTGGCTCTCCTTTTTGAAAACCGAGATTGAATCTCTCATTGGCAACGGCGTACAATACTTTCTCATGATCATACACAGTCAAACCGGCTGGTTCTCGAAGAATCAGGCTAATATAAGGCATAACTTTCAGAAGTGCATCTACAACATTCATGGGGTCGAACCATCCTTTCATTATTCCTAATTTGCGATTAAATTCAAAAAACGTACCTAATGCTTTAATTATCATCGGATAAGATTGCGCTATCATTAACTCCATTTTGAAATAAAATGATGACGAATTACGGACGAAATTTGAGGATTTTTCCATGTAAAATGATTTATTGGATATAAGTGCTAGTTGTAACTATTTTTATATCAGGATATTGGAGCCGTCTAATGACGAAATTGGGACATATGTCCATTTCTATACGTTAAATACTTGGGTGGGGGTTACCGGGAATGAGAGAAATCATGGATTTTGGACGAATGCGTCAGCTGGCACGGGAACACGGCTTGGATCAGGTGCTGGATGAGCCTGCACTTGGAGAATTAAGACTTCTGGAAGCGTCCAAAGGTGAGATTATATGTGCGAAGGGAGAACGGCCGGAACGGTTCTATTTTCTTGTTGAAGGCAAACTGAAGATTTATACGACACTGCCAAACGGCAAGTCACTGCTGCTCCGTTTCAGCACGCCGCCAGCCCTCGTAGGCGATCTGGAGCTGGTCAATGGAAAGGAAGCGAAGAATACGGTTGAATCTGTCAACAAAAGTCTGCTGCTGGGCGTTAGCTACCGTTACCTTCAAAACACGTATGCAGATAATCCGAGATTCCTTCATTTCATGCTTAGTCATGTGACCCATAAACTGTATACGTTCTCCAATTTATCAAGCCTGAATCTGCTGTACCCGGTGGAAAGCAGGTTTGCCAGCTATCTGTTGTCAACGATGGAACAGGGCGAGCAGGTGACGGAAGAGATCCAAACGTCCAAGCTGACTGAGCTGGCAGATATGCTGGGGACGAGCTACCGACATCTGAACCGGGTAATTCATGACCTCTGTAATCGGCAGATTATCCGTAAGGAACAGCGCAAGATTGTCATCTGCCATCTGGAGGAACTGCGCGAGATTGCCGGAGGGAACATGTATGAATGAGATCGGTCCCATGGACGTGAAAGTCTCAAATGTAGCGCAAAGAGCACCCTATGCTTCAAGCAATGGGTGCTCTTTGCTATCTAAACAGTGTAATCCATGGACGGTGCCGATGATTAAATGTCGCCGCGTTCTTCAAATAATTGAGCGATCCCCACGATAACCTGAGTGGCTTTCACCATGTTATCAACCGAAACATATTCGAATTTGCCGTGGTAGTTTTCGCCGCCTGTGAAGATGTTTGGTGTAGGCATGCCCATATACGAGAGCTGGGAACCGTCAGTTCCTCCGCGGATGGGGCGAATAACGGGCTCAATGTCCAGACGAGTCATGGCTTCATGCGCAATATCAACAATTTGGCGCACAGGTTCGATCCTCTCACGCATATTGTAATATTGATCATTCAGCTGAACGGTGATGCTCTTCTCGCCATACTTGCCTTGGAGTTCTTCCGCAACCTTCAATACATAGGCTTTGCGCTCTTCGAACTTCGCCCGGTCAAAATCACGAATGATATAGCTGAGCTGCGTTTGCTCAACATCGCCTTCAATGGATATAAGATGGTAGAATCCTTCATACCCCTCCGTGAATTCGGGAGCTTCTTCCGCAGGCAGACGGCGGTTGAATTCCATGGCGATTTTGGCCGAATTGACCATTTTGTTTTTTGCGGTTCCAGGGTGAACATTCGTACCTTTGACTGTAATTTTGGCTGCAGCCGCATTGAAGCTCTCATATTCAAGCTCTCCCAGTGGTCCGCCATCTACCGTGTAGGCATACTTGGCTCCAAAAGCAGGCACGTCAAACTTATGCGGTCCGCGTCCAATCTCTTCGTCGGGAGTGAAGGCAACCCTGATCTTTCCGTGTTTGATCTCCGGGTGATCGATCAGATAGGCCATTGCCGTCATGATTTCGGCAATACCTGCCTTGTTGTCGGCACCCAGCAAGGTTGTCCCATCTGTTGTCATGAGGGTGTGACCCTTGTATTCACGCAGTTCGGGGAAGTCAGTGGTAGACAGTACCACATCCAGCTCCTGGTTCAATACGATATCCTGACCATCATACTGGTCAATGACCTGTGGCTTAACATTTTTGCCAGTGAAGTCTGTCGCTGTATCCAAGTGAGCCAGGAAGCCGATTACGGGAACCTCCTTATCCGTGTTGGATGGCAGAGTAGCCATGACATAGCCGTTCTCATCCATCGTTACGTCCTGTAAACCAATGGCTTTGCATTCGCCTACAAGGTATTCTCCCAAAGCGAGTTGGCCCGGTGTGGAGGGGCAGGTTTCACTGTTTTCATCCGATTGAGTATCCATTTGAGCATAAGTTGTCAGTCGCTCGATTAAAATATCTTTCACCATCATCGCTCCTTCGGCTTGGGTTGGTTTCATATGGGGTATATTATCTCCTGTGTATGAAGGTATCATATCATGTTTTGGACATACTTCGTGTAGGGCTGGAAGTGCCACGAAGTAGTTATAGGTATAAAAAAGGGTACTATGGCACAAAAATGTACGTACTTGCATTCAGGGAAGGCTGCTTCATAATAAAGAATGGTCGACAGATTGGCGAGAAAGACTGCACAAGATTGGGTAACTGTTTTTCATGTTGAAAAACAAGTGATTGCCTCAACATATACTAATCTATTGAATAGGAGATGTATCCATATGTCAGAAAAATTATTTTCCCCCTATCAGTTCAAGGGGCTTCAACTGAATAACCGTGTAGTTATGGCGCCAATGTGCCAGTACTCGGTAACGGCCAAGGATGGCATCCCGAATGATTGGCATCAGGTTCACTATGTAAGTCGTGCGGTTGGGGGTACAGGTCTGATTGTTATCGAAATGACAGACGTTGAACCGGATGGCCGTATTACCGATAACGACCTGGGCATCTGGTCGGACGAGCATATTCCGGCTTTTGCCAAGCTGGTGGATGGCATGCATGCCCATGGCTCGAAAGTGGCGATTCAAATTGCACATGCTGGGCGAAAAGCGGAGGATGCAGAGCAGCCGGTAGCCCCATCCGTGGTCACTTTCCCGGGTGAAGACTACAGGGAGCCTCGTGCATTAACTACCGAAGAGGTAGAAGCCATGGTTCAGAAATTTGCAGACGGTGTTCGCCGCGCAGTGCAGGCTGGAGTGGATGCCATTGAGCTGCACGGAGCACATGGATATCTTATTCACCAGTTCCATTCCAAGCTGATGAATCATCGTGAGGATGTATATGGACAGGATCTGGCTCGATTCGGCGTTGAGATTATTCGTGCAGTGAAAAAGGAAATGCCGGAAGACATGCCGCTCATCATGCGCATATCTGCAGTTGAATACGCTGATGGCGGCTACGATATTGAGCACACCTTGGATCTGGCTCGTGCCTATCAGGCAGCAGGTGTGGACATATTCCACATCAGCTCTGGCGGAGAAGGACCTGCTGGACAACGGAAGCCGGGTAACTACCCAGGTTATCAAGTTCCATTTGCCCGTCGTTTCCGCGAAGAACTGAACGTTCCGGTGATTGCAGTAGGGCTGCTGGATGATGCAGCTCTCGCTCAAGCCGTTATTGGCAACGGCGATGCCGATCTGGTTGCAGTGGGCAGAGGCATGCTGCGCGATCCGTACTGGGCTAACCATGCGGCTCTGGAGCTTGGTGTCAGCAAGGCTAAGGCAGCGATTGCGGAGCAATATTCCCGCGGTTATTAATTTTATCTAAAACATATATCAGCTCGTACGACAGGCCGCGGTAAGGGAGACCTTAGCTGCGGCCTGATTTTGCATTTTGATAGCCAAGCGGTCACGGTTGGGATTCCATTGTTCAGAGCAGACTAAGAAGGGAGTTGCACATCTTATATATATGCGTTTCAAGATGATGTTCGTTTAAGAGGAGATCCAATGCTAGATTCGGTTGTTAAATGAATTCATTTGACACCTATCTTCATATCCCGAACAATGAGTAATATCTATTCAAGGAGGCGATGGTTATGACATCATCGAGCGCACTGCCGGACATTCGGCAGCAATTGGTACTTCATGCACCGCTGGAAAAGGTATGGGAGACCGTCTCAACAGCAGAAGGCATGGAAGCCTGGTTTATGCCAAGTAATCTGGAGCCGGTGGAAGGGCATGAATTCGTGCTGGAAGCTGGACCTTTTGGCAAATCACCATGCCGGGTTACGGAAGTTCAGCCGCTTCACAAGCTATCCTTTCAATGGGGCAAGGATTGGGCACTGACCTTCGAACTGGAAGAAGAGCCGGGAGGCACAGCATTTACATTGATTCACAGCGGCTGGGATGCGGATAAACTGACTGAATTCGGACAGGCCCATGCCATCGTGCGCGAGCGAATGGAGCAGGGCTGGTCAGGCATCGTGCAGAAGCTGGCGCAGGTTGTAAGCGAGTAAGAGAGGATTGTCAGTTGCGATCAGGGTCATTTCCTGATTAACAGCTGGCAGTCTTTTTTTATTTTGTAAGCTTTTGATGGAGAGTTCATACGAGATGGTGAACCGCCTTAAAAAATGTGATTCTTTTTAGTTTCCTTCTATTTCCGTGGGCAGCAGAAACGTGTAACATGGATCATGAAGATAAAACGACAAAAAGTGACGCCTATCGTCACGTGTCAGAAGGACTTCATCGATGAAAAAGCACTGGATTATGCTGACGATTAGTTTCATTTGTATTGTTGTCTTCCCTGTGGGGTGGATTGTGCAGAGTATTATAACTGAACGTGGGAATCCGGTAGTTAAACAAGGCATAATCGATTTGACCACATGGGATTTCACCAAAAAGGGTGCAGCCACATTGGACGGAGTCTGGGACTTCTACCCGAACCAATTACTGACCCCGGTTGATTTTGAGGCTGATGTGTCCGGACGCAAACCACTTGGGCCACCTGCAGCTCTTCAAGTCCCGGCCAGGTGGAATAAGACGATGGGTGAAGCTCATGGCTACGGAACATATCACCTTCGTGTCAAGCTCAGGCCCAGCTCCGAGAAGAATGATTATGGCATTCGTACAAAGAATATTCGTATGGCACACCTTATTTTTATAGATGGCAAAGAGATCGGAGGCAGGGGACTGCCTGGTGAAACAAGGGAAACGGATCTCCAGTACAACTTGCCGTTCACCGGGTTTACCTCAATTGAGGGAGACCGTGCAGATATCATCATTCAAGTTTCCAACTATACATACTCTTCGGGAGGAATTGTAGCTCCACTGTTATTTGGAGATGAACATAGCATTCTATACAGCCAGCAGTGGGACTGGCTCAAGGATCTGATGACCCTTTTCGGATTTATCCTCCCTGCGGCGTTTTTCCTGCTGCTATTCAGGCTGCGCCGAAGTGAGAAGGAGCTTCGTTACCTGGGCTTATTCAGTCTCTCCGGAGCCATGTATGCACTGACGCATGGGGAGAAACTGCTGGGCACCTTTGTGCCGTTTCTACCGAATACTGAAATTCTAAGGCTTCAATTAATAAGTTCAGCACTGGCCTATTACTATTTGCTTCGCTATATGGATGCGCTTGTTCCGGGTGCAATTCACAAATGGTACGTACGTCTGGGAATTACGCTGGTGATTTTGCAATGCGCTATCGGCCTGACCTTGTCTCCTGTACTATTCTCGCAACTGGAGCCTCTAATGCTGATGGTGTCGCTTAGCGTCATTGTATACACTCTTCGAGCGATGTTTTATTGGTTGAAAAAGAGGCCCAATGACAGCCATTACGTGCTGATCAGCATGATGAGCATCCTCATGGTTGTTATTTTGTATACCATCGGCGCATTCACGACGCAGGATACGGCCTTTCTCGCCCTGTATGAGCTATTGTTATTTGTTTTTGCTCAGATGATTCTTACGGCGATCCGGTTCGCGCAGTCCTTTCGTGAAGTTGAGGCATTATCCGAGCGCCTGCTTGTGATCGATAACCTGAAGGATGAATTCATGGCCAATACGTCGCATGAACTGAGGACCCCGCTGCATGGCATCATTAATATTGCCCAGTCCATGCTGGAAGGAGCGGCAGGGGCTGTGACGCCGAAGCAGGCCAGAAACCTGTCCATGATCACGTCTACCGGTAAGAGGCTTTCCCTGCTGGTCAATGACATTCTGGATTTCTCCAAGCTCAAGAATAGTGAGATCGAGCTGAAGCGGGAGGCGGTGGATCTGGAGTCCGTTGCCCGCACCGTGGTTGAAGTTTCGGGATTTACCTTCGGGGATAAGCCTATTGTGTTAATACAGGATTGGCCTCCATCCCTGCCATTGGTCGAAGCAGATGAGGATCGGTTACGGCAGATTCTCTATAATCTGATTGGCAATGCATACAAGTACACGCAGCAAGGCGAGATACGGTTATATGCAATTGTGCAGGGGGATCAAATCCGAATGTCTGTGGCGGATACAGGGGTTGGCATTGCTCCAGAGAAGCTGGAGGATATATTCCAGTCCTATGAGCAGGAGAATGGTACAAGTGGAAGAATTAACGGCGGGACAGGGCTTGGTCTCAGTATTACGCGTAAACTTGTAGAGCTGGGCGGAGGCATGATCTGGGCCCAGTCAGAACCGGGTCAGGGATCTATTTTTCACTTCACCCTGCCAATTGCCAAAACGCCGCTGCTTCATACGGTTTCCAGACCGACTGCAGCGAGCTACGTGCCAGCCGAGCGTGCTAATCCATCTGGAGGGCTTCCTACAGAACTCGATGAATCAGAAGAGGGCCTTATAGCAGAACATACGATTCTGATTGTGGATGACGATCCGGTAAATCTCCAGGTATTGTACAATCTGTTGTCAACAGAGCGATACCGGGTCATTTCTGCCGATAGTGGTGCTGTAGCCTTGAAAATGCGAGAACAACACCCGGGAATCGACTTGGTGATTACCGACTGGATGATGCCGCAGATGTCCGGAATTGAATTATGCCGCAAACTGCGTGAGCGTAATTCCCTGTCCGAACTGCCGATCCTGATGCTGACGGCGCGTGGATTGCCTGAGGATATCAGGCTGGGTTTCCAGGCTGGTGCCAATGATTTCCTAAGCAAGCCGGTGGATGCGGGGGAGCTTCGTGCGAGGGTTCGCACCCTGATTGAAATGCGGGCCTCCGTTCAAGGCGCCATTCGCACAGAGATGGCTTTTTTGCAGGCACAGATCAAGCCCCACTTTTTATATAACGCACTTAATGTCATTATCGCTACTTGTGCCGTTAACCCGGACAAAGCTACAGATTTATTGATCGAACTGAGTCACTATCTGCGTGGGAGCTTCGACTTTCAGAACCGGGATCAGCTGGTGCCGCTGACCAAGGAACTTGAGCTGGTGGAGTCCTATGTACATCTGGAACAGGCCCGGTTTGAAGAACGACTGGTGGTCAACTATGAAGTGGAACCGGACGTTCGGATCTATGTGCCGCCTCTCAGCATTCAGCCACTCGTTGAAAATGCCATTCGTCATGGTGTGATGGAGCGGGCTGCGGGTGGAACCGTGACTCTGAAAATTGCCAGAGAGGATGATCGAATCATCGTCCAGGTTGAAGATAATGGGGTGGGCATCCCCCCGGAGCGTTTGGCCCAGGTTCATTCGGGAAGGACGGAAGGACCGGGAGGGGTGGGCTTGCAAAATATCAACCGGCGTTTAATGTCCTTATATGGCGAGGGATTGAATATTCAAAGCCATGTGGGCAAAGGGACGAAAATTCGTTTCCGTATTCCTCTACCCAGAGGGTAATTATCCCAGAATTGTGCCGAGACCGATCATAATGGTTAACAGACTAATAAGTTGATAAAGTCTATTCTGTAATTCCTTTGATATAGAATGAAGAAGATTAAGTAAGGGCAGGAGGCTGGAAGAACAGTGAGAGCCATTGTAATCGATGACGAGAAGCCGGCGCAGCTCCATCTGGAGCGCCTGTTATTGTCGGACGGACGGATTACACCCGTGCAGTGTTTTTCAACAGCTCGTGATGGACTGGATTTTCTGGCAAAAGAACGTGTCGATGTGGTATTTCTGGATATTGGCATGCCAGAAATGAACGGACTGGAAGCGGCTGAGTATATACAGCAGCTGGATAACAAACTTCGAATTATATTTGTAACAGCGTACGCCGATCATGCAGTCGAAGCATTTGAACTGCATGCACTGGATTATGTTCTGAAGCCGGTAAGCTCGGCAAGATTGGGCAAAACCATTGACCGGATTGCTGCTTGGAAGTCTGCTATGCCGGAAATGGCAGCGGCTGCGGAAGTAAAGGAACCCGTTTCCAATGCTGCCGAGGATGACATCCAGTTACCGGGACTGCTCACCTTCAAACATTTGGATATCTATAGAAGCCTGAAACCGGAGGCAACCAAGCATAGATGGAGGACGACCAAATCTCAGGAGTTATTCGCATTTCTGTTTCACCATCGTGGAGAATGGGTAAGCAAAGAGATTCTGCTTGATAAATTATGGGCCGATGTCACCTTGGAAAAAGGGTTAACCCATCTGCATACATCCGTATACCAGATTCGGAAACTGCTGAAAGAATGGAGTATGACAGGCAAATTGGAATACAACATGAATCGGTACCGTTTGCTGCCCGGCAATCTGGTGAGTGACGTGGAGCAGTTTGAACTAGGAGCGGGATATGCAGAAGTCACTTCTACCAATGTGGAAGAGCTGCGGGAGATCATGTTGTTATATCGCGGAGATTATCTTGAAGAGCATGACTACCCTTGGGCACAATCGAAGGCCCGTGAGCTAAGACGAAAATATATACGATTGGTCATGGACCTGGCTGAATGGAACATGAAGCATGGACGCGGCAAGGATGCCATCGAGCAGTTACTCGATTTACAGGAAAGAGAGCCTTATGCTGAAGAGATTTGCCGATTAATGATGAGGGTGTATGCATCCATGGGTGATGGATCAGCCATACTCCAATTATATTCATCATTTGCCAAGACACTCTTGGAGGATTTGGGGCATCAGCCGGAACCGGAAACGAGCCGCCTCTTTCAGGAACTAACGGCAAAATAGGCACAGGCCGGGCGGGAGGATTGTAGTGAAATTATTCATACATCGCAAGGATTTGCGTACGGAGGATCTGCACGCTTTTGATTATTTGCAGAACCAGGAAGATGAGAGTTTGCACCTTTTTATCTACGACCCCTTTTTGCTTCGTCAGGGACGCGATAAGGAACACAGCGGCATCAACTTTCTGAGGCACGCAGCCGGGCTTGCCAGACAGTACCGGGAGGCAGGCAAGCTGCTGCATGTGGCACATGGCAAGCCAGCAGAAGTTGTGGATTACATATTGGGCCACACGGAAGAAATCATCGATGAAGTGGTCGTTCACCGGGATATGACACCTTACGCGATCGAAAGGGATCGCAGTATACGCAAGGTTGTAGACAAATACCAGGCCAAGTTCACACAGCTGACGGATCATCTGCTGATCGATCTTCCGCGGTTCGCTGACTTTACAGGCAAATCGGAGCCCTATAAAGTATTCGCGGCTTTCCACCGGCGCTGGGTGGAGTTTATGAATGAATTCCCGAACCCTCCTTCGGTACTAACGGTAGCTGATCTTAAGATCAGTAAGCTGTCCATCGAGTTTCCTGATTCATTCAGGGTTCCAGCAGCGCTTATGGATGTCGACCCCGCAGAAGAGCCTTATGGGCTGCTCGATGCGTTCCTGAAGGAGCGTATCGCCGAGTACGGGGAGCAACGGGATCAATATGAAGCATACGAGCCAAGCCATCTTAGTTCCTATGTGGCGGTAGGAGCCATCTCGATTCGCAGGATGTACGATGCCGCTTACCGGGCAGAACAACCGGACGAATGGATTAGACAGCTGTGCTTCCGTGACTTTTATCTGTACCGTGCAGTATATGAGAGTCACTATTTTACATACGAAAAGGTATACGATCTGTCACCGTTAAGTGACTATCACTTCGAATGCTGGTGCAAGGCAGAGACGGGAATACCAATTATTGATGCTGCGATGACCGAGCTGAATGAGACGGGGCGCATGCCTAATCGATTGCGTATTCTGACGGCGATGTTCCTGACCAAAAACCTGCAGTGTCCGTTTCCCCTGGGTGAGGCTTACTTCAGACGCAAGCTGCTGGATTATGACAACATTCAGAATCGCGGGAACTGGTTATGGTGTGCATCACTTGGTGAAAATGCTGCTCCGTATTTTCGGGTAAACAATCCGGTAACACAGTCGGAGAAGTATGATCCCCAGGGAGATTATATCCGGAAATGGCTGCCTGATCTGAAGGATCTGCACAGCAAGGATATCCATCAACCACGCGAAGGTGCGATTGTGGATCTGAAGGCTTCCAGGCAGGCGGCTATAGAGGTCTATAAACAAATTCTGGCGAGCCGTCACAAAGATTAGTACCGTGCAGCGGAATATGTATAGTGATGCTGGCGGGAGGATCGGATGGCCGGATCTCCAAGGCATAGCCAGAAATGTCAAGCTCAAGGCCCTGCTGTCTCAACTTGTCCATGAGCAGGAGAAACGTCTGATCAATCTCTGCGCGATCCGGAGCACCGAAATGGGAATATACGGCGTATTCACGGGCTGGGAGGACTATGCCGACCATGCCTTCCGGCACTTCATGGAAGTGGGATACCTCTACTCCGGCAATATAGTGATAGAGGCGTGTACGACTCAAGGATACGCCCGTCTTCACCCCCGGCCGGGTTTGGCGGGGGATTTCATGTTGTCTGCGGACGTACCATCCGCTCAAAAGAATGAGCCTTGGTGATTCGTTGACCTGTCATATTCGTCACTCGACCCGATTGCAGCAAGGTATATCCTCCCCGCCGTCCAGGTTCTGCATATAGGGGCACACCCATTCCACTAAGCTCATGTAAATACCGAAGCATAGTACGGTAAGAAACCCCGAATTCGGCAGCCAATTCTTCAGCGGTAAACGTAGGTTTGTCATACACTCGCATCATAAGTTCAATCAAACGCTGCGTTTTGGTCATGTTCCATCCGCTCCTGAGAGAAATATAGATATACTGACAGATTTTGTCACTATATTAGTATAAAATAGAGTCAGGACTTACGGCAACAGGATCAACTTGAAGATAGGGAGAACATGAATGAGAGGGTGAGAGGGTATGGAACAAGTCAATTCTTCAATGTTGGTACGCAAGGAGGCGGCGACCATTATCGGACTGAAATGGGAGGGAACCTTCGCTGAAGCAGGGGCAGGGGGCATTCGCGAGGTGCAAACGGAGTTCAAGCGTCGTCTGCAGGAGATCAGTGATGTGCTCCATCCACAGGAGCTTCTGGGATTGTCCTATCATACGACAGATACAGGATTTGTCCATTATGTCGCAGTCGAGGTTGGCGAAGATGGAGCATCAACCATTCCATCGGGAATGGTGAAGGTTGATGTCCCGGCACATGACTACGCCAAGTGCAGCCATGTCAAAGGACAGAGTGTGGAAGCTTCATACAATCGAATCTATACCTGGATTGAGGAACAGGGCCATGCCGCGTCGCAAGGTCCGCTTACACACTATGAAGTGTATCCGATGGATCAGGATCCATATGATCCGGAGCCCGAGTTTACCATTTTCATCCCAGTGAACCAGAAATAAATACTGCCAAGGCAGCATTGCTCGAAGACCGCATTATAGCGGTCTTTTTTACATTTATAGACATGAAAATAGTGTGAAATCCACTGAAAATTTAGGAATTGTTAAGAAAATGGACTACCCATCTTAAGCATTATGCCTTTTAATAGATAGTGAGCTTATCGTACTAAGTCATATCTGACATATTGACGAACACATTAAGGAGAAACGCTAAACATGAGTGAGACATTGAAAAGAGAGCGAATACCGGAGCTGAACCTGGTACGTGCCATGGCGATTATCGGCGTGCTGTGTGTGCATTCCACGTCTTATGCGACAGTGGACATGACGGGTTCGGGCTACTACTGGCTGTACAACTTTATTAATATCTTCATGAAATATGGTACGCCAACTTTTATTTTCATGAGCAGCTTCGTGTTGTTCTATAATTATTATTCCCGTCCCATGGACAAGAAACTGGTCAGCAATTTTTATAAAAAGAGATTCGTTTACATTCTGCTGCCGTATTTCCTGTTTTCCCTGTTTTATTTTGTTATTCTGCATTTCACCCATTATCAAGGCCGTCCGTTTGGTGAATCTGCCATCAGCTTCATTACCAAACTGTTCACGGGTAAGGCGTATACGCATCTGTACTTTGTATTCATCAACATGCAATTCTATCTGTTATTCCCGCTTGTTCTGTGGCTGCTGAAGAAGTATCCTACGGTGGTAAAGTGGTCTGTACCGATTGGCCTGCTGATCCAGTGGGCATTTATCGTAAGTAACAAATACGGCTTCCAGGTTCCGAACAAGGGAAGCTGGGCCTTCTCATACTTCTCCTATTTCATGCTGGGAGCGTTCATCGGGGTCTATTTTCCAAAGATCAAGCAATGGTTTGTCATCAGCCGTGAAAATGCGACCAAAGGCCGCGTAGCATCCTGGATTCTGCTGTGGGCAGTCTGGATTGCTGCCGGACTCGGACATGTATATATTTATTACCTGCTCCGTATGAAGATTGCCACGTATAACACACTGTGGTATGAGTTTTTCTGGAATTTGCATACCTTTGCTTGCGCGCTCGTACTGATTCAGATTGCATACCTGTTGTATCGCAAGGGGCCTGCATTGATTGCCAAGCCGCTTAATCGACTTGGTGCGCTGTCCTTCGGAATTTATCTGATCCATCCATTTTTCCTGCTGTTGTATCGGGAATTCCCACCGCAAACTGGGGTCTCCTTGCTGGTTCACCTATGGTATGCCGGAGGCTTTGCCGTAGCGCTGTTCGCTTCATGGATTGTAGTGGGGCTGACTGCGAGGTTCGTTCCGTTTGCCTGGGTCATCTTCGGCAATCTGCCGAAACCAAAACCACGGGTGATCCCGCAATCCAATTCGGGCCAGCTCGATGTTCGTTAATATTTAATTGCCATTATAGGAATAATAATCCGTTTCTTGGTCGACCTTAGGGTTGAGCGGGGAACGGTTTTTTCATGCGATCAATGAGCATCATGTGGGAACGAATGTTTCTTTTGGAGCTGCCAGGGGTAATGAGAAGGCGGAACACAAATCAAAAATGCAGAGACTTACAGAACAGGATCAAGGTGAGATGAATGAAAACATGTGAACAATGCGGGAAACCGATGCAAGATATATTGGAATATGTAGAGCACATTCTTCATGAATGCAATGGACAGACAACAGAGTACGGCACAGATGGCTATCCGGCACAGACACAGGGGTATGAGTGTGTCCGCGAGCAGATGTGATACAATAGAAAGAAACCGGATTCATACGGAACCGAGGTGACAACATGGAGACGGGCTCAGCCCCTTTCCGGCAGAACATGACGGAACATGAAGCGCAACAGACCAAGGTATGCATGCATTGCGGGCAACAGCGTCCGTTGTCTGAATTTCGGCGCAGAACTGGAAAGAGGGCGGGGCCCGGTGCCAGACGAGGGGCCTGTCGTCGTTGTCGTCAGCGCAGTGGACAGGCTGACGTTAGCGACATCCCGGTGCAGCAGGGTCAGAGTTTGCACATGCGGATGCCAAGACAAGAGAAGATTACAAATGAGTTAAGTACTGAGGCCAATCAACGGGTGATTCAAGAGACAGCGGATGAGGGTTCTGTGAAACAGCACAGCAAAGCTGAGCCTTTGTCTTCATCCTCCTCGGAGCCATCAGGTGATCGGAAGAAAAGGAGACGGAGACGAAAGTCCAAACCGCAGCAGGTACAGCCAGTCCTTGAGCCGTCTGAACGGATTACGGAATCAGGCGCCGCAGGCCAGGAAGATCGTGATCCGAAGGTTGGTGGACGCACCGTATCCAATGTGCGTGCTGAACAGGCCGCCGCGCAGGCAGCTGGGGCGGCCAGCGAGGCTTCGCTGCCGGAAGATCCGCAGGATCCGGCAGCGGGAACAGCAGCTGCGGGTCAGCAGACCGCAGCGGGGCGCAAGCGCAAGCGGCGCCGCAAACGCTCGGCGCCGCCTGGTGCTGGCACTGGACCGGACCGCATTGCGGTCAAGTCCGAGGTGCCAGCGAGCGACCGTGGAGCTGCGGCCACGGTCGACGGGCCTTTGGCGGCAGCTGCACAGCCTGCCGCTCCAGGGCTGGACCCGGGCCAGGCAGCTTCTGCTGCGGCCGGGACAGCCGAATCTGCTCCCATGCGGCCACAGGGTCCGCAAGGGAGCAGGGTGCGGCCAATGCGCAAAGAACGTGCGCATAAGGCCGCCAGTGAAGACGGTGCCCGGGCAACGATTTCCGGACACCGTCCCCATTCCCATCATGCCCGCAGCCGAAGCGCGGGCGCAGATGGCCGGCCGCGCCGTCAGACTCCGGCGGTTCCGGCAGCCATTGATCCGGAAGATCCGTCATCGCTCCGTACGAACAGGCAGGGCATGGTCCGCATGCGTGGCAAGACGGATAAAGGCCGCCGCTGGCATCAGGAGATTGACATGGAGCTTGCGGTCACGCTGGTCAAGGAAAAAGCCGCAGTTGTTGTCAATCGGTACACGATTCGCCGATTATTCAGCAACAAGGATTTCAAACGGTACATTATGACCCGGGATCAATATACCTGCTACTTCTGTGGATCATATGGTGATACGATCGACCATCTTCTGCCTCGGGCCAAAGGTGGTCATACAACTCCGCTAAACTGTGTATGTGCCTGCAATCTGTGCAACCAGTCCAAAGCTGCAATGGATGCAGACGAGTTCATGCGGTCCGGCATACCTGAATGGAATGCCGCTCATCAGGAGGAACTGAACGAACTGCAGATGCAGGAGGCCCAGCTGGAATAGAATATGTTTATTTCTTCTCCTGTTAGGGGGAGGGATACCAATATAGCAAAGCACACCAAGACTTGTTGTACAGGTCAGGGTGTGCTTTTTGTTATGTTGGTCTCTTCTGTGAATATTTCTTCAAATTAACAACGGTTTGGTGTGGATTCGTACGTTATACTGTGAGAAGAAGATGAACTGTACCCAGATCATTCGAGCACAGGAATTACGGTGTGAACGGATGGAGACTGAATAGATTGGAAGGATGCACATGACCCCGGTACCTCTGGACATCATGTCCTACATTACGGAAGAGAATATTCGTTATTGGCTGGAGCAGTTTCGTTCCCTGGGGCCGCTTCCGGGTATACTGCTTACCTTTATGAAGTCCTTTATGCCACCGCTGCCAACCCTGCTGATCGTGGGGGTTAATGGGGCGGTGTATGGACTATGGGCGGGATTTTTGTACTCGTGGATCGGGATGGTGCTGGGTTGTACCCTGACCTTCTTGCTGGTCCGGGAGATTGGGAAATCTGCCTTCGTGGAACGATGGTCCAGCAAACCGCGTGTTCAGCGGAGCATGGTATGGATTCGGCGGAATGCCTTCAGTTATGTATTTTTGCTGAGCATCTTTCCGGTCGGACCGTTTGTCATCATTAATGTGGCGGCAGGTATTGCCCGAATGAGACTCATGTCTTTCCTGCTCGCCGTAGGGTTTGGTAAAGGCATCATGATATTCTGCGTGACCTACATTGGCTCCAATGTGGCCCAATTCCTGGAACATCCTGTAAGATGGATTGGTGTATTGCTGTTTATCGCTGTATCATTGTGGGCCAGTCGGAAGCTGGAGAGACACTTCACCCGTTCATCGTCCGAGGAGAAACGGAACGAATCCAATTCCTCTTCAGGGAATACCATTTCTTCCTGATCAGCCGCTTGCAACACGGTTCTACGGCATCCGGTTACGCGCATAAGCTAAACAGACTGTTATCGAGGAACTGATTTTTCTCGTTAACAGTCTGTTTTTCTGTTTGGTTCACTCATATCCAGGCACCCTCTTATTTGCCTTTATTCCATAATTCCAACAAGGGTCCCTCGTTCCCGTAGACTGGATCTGTATCAGGGATGGGCACACCCTGAATCTCCCGGAGCACTTCAGGACGTTCTCCCGGATCACCTGTACGGGTATTGTAGCTTGTGCCACCAGGGTAAGCACCTGCTATACGAAAATCAGAGCTGGCTTCCAGACGTTTATGTCCTGTTCCTGCAGGAAGCACAACAATATCTCCCGTTTGCAGATAAACTCGTTGGCCCTTTTCCCCGCCCAGAATCAGCTGAACGAAACCGCTAACCACGGCTAGTGCTTCATGGGCATTGCTATGAAAATGATGATAGTCAAACACACCATTAATCCAGCTGTTTCCCCAATGATTTCTGTTGAGCAGCGCCTCTGCTCGGGACGGGTCTTTTGCCCATACCCCCTTATACAACAGTACTGGCAAGTTTGGATTGTTGGGAATCACGCCATCGTCTTGGAAGTAAAAGGTCTCTATATTCTCTCTGGATTCATTCATTATCATCACCTCACTGTTTATTACCCTCATTAGCTGTCTGCTCTGCGGAAAGAAAAATAAAAATGAATGGAAAATGATACAAAACGTATCAATTTAAGGTTATACTCAATACATACGCTCGCCTCAAGAGCCTGCCTGAGTAAAATCCAAGGAGGAATGGTTTGGTGAACATTGTCATAACAGGGGCTTCCGGATTTGTGGGATTCAATCTTTCTCATTATTTGGCGCAAAAGGGCCACCGCATTACCCTGATCGACCGGGATGACTATTGTCAGAGACTTGTTCACAGCTCCCCGCTGCATGAGATGACCTTCACTTGTTGTGACCTCGCTTCAGACCGCTTCAGCTTGCCACAGGGAACCGATTATATTATTCACCTAGCAGCCATGCCGCATGTGGATTATTCCTACCACCACCCAGGAGAAGTGTTTCGTAACAACACATTAAGCACACAGGCCATTTTGCAATATGCAGCCGATCATCGTATTCCGGTTGTACTGGCCTCCTCGGTAGAGGTCTATGGAGGCGAGTTTGGCAGAGTGTACTCCGAATCAGACGTATATGCTCCAGTATCACCCTATTCGGCATCCAAAGTAGCCTGCGAGACGCTGGCTCATTCCTATGCCCAATGTTATAACCTCCCCGTCAAAATCTTCCGCCTAACCAACCTATATGGGCCATGGCAGCTGCCTGATCGAATCATTCCCCGCAATTTTGGCCGGATGATGGATGGCTTGCGGCTGGATATTCAAGGATCAGCTGTACGTGATTTTCTGTATATCGATGATGCAATGAAAGCCATTGAACAGATTATGCTGCATGGACAAGATCGGCATACGTATAACATCTCGACAGGACAAGGCACAACGATGCAGCAGATTGGCGAGCTGCTGCAATCACTGCAGCGCTCCACAGGAGATGTCGAGATTCGGGATCAGGAACCGACCCAGTCCAGAGGCTCCAGTTTGGTCGTTTATTCGGGCAAGTTAAGAGAAGAACTGGGCTGGAAACCGCAGATTACATTGGAACAGGGGCTGGAAAAGACATACCGCTGGTATCAGGAGCATCTGGATTGGGTACGACAATTCAGCAGACAGTATCAAACATCGAGAGGAAGTCATGAGTTTATCGTGGATATGGCAAGATATGTGGCCCCAGCGATTTGATACAACGTATTACAATCAAAAAAAGCCAGGGAAGGGTGATTGGAATAGCACCTTCCTTGGCTTTTTTCTGCCCCGTAGGTACAGACATGTTTATGCTGCATGTCTACGGGCCGAGATCATGACGTATATAGTGCACGACTTGATCGTGCGAAGCATATGAGACCAAATCCTAGTGGCGATCTTTTACATCGGCAATTTTATCTTGAACCGCGCCTTTCGCCTTGTCCTTTTTACCCTCAGCCTGAAGGGATCTGTTGTTTGTTGCGTTACCGATCTGATCCTTCACTTCGCCTTTGGCTTTATTCACGCCTGCTTTGATTTTATCGCTAGTTGAATTACTCATATCGAACATCTCCTTCATTTCTGGTGTAGTCCTTATTAACCGGGTTCCTGTAATTTTAAACTTTGTTTGTCAGAAGAAGCTTTCGTAAGGGCCTGGATTAAGGTCAAGATTCTCATCGGGAAGAATTGAGCGAATAGGGAATAAGCCAGCATGACAAGCTGCATAATAACGATAGTGACCAAATTCGTTGCATGGAATTCATGATTTTGGAAAACACTTCCTAAAAATAAGAATGAAAAAATCCTCCATATGTACTTTTTCGCACATATGGACGTATGAGATCTTGTCTTAATACCACATGTGGTAGGAATGCAGATCTGGAACAGAACGATAAGCGGTTACATCCCGACCGCGAAGCTTGACAAAAAAATCGGATTTGTTACAATGTTCACAATATCTTCACAAGTGTAAAAAATTTCTTTTTCATGTTCATGTGTAAGAGGTGTAATATAAGGGTATAGAGTTCGGTTTCGGCCTGCTTGTCGTTTTGCGTCAACACATGTTGTCCGCAATAGACCCAATACAACACATGATCCGAGAGCGGCCCTTGGGCTTCGCTCTTTCTATTGTGTGAAATTTGGTACATTTCAATGTATCCCTTGTATTCGTGGTTCGGCTCTGCTTGACAGGCATCATGAAAGTCGCGGACTTCTATCCCAAAGTAAAGGAGGACTTTCTCTTATGTCACAATCGCCTACTCAACAAGAGGTGCCAGTTACAGAAGGTGCCAACGTTTCCGAGCGCCAGTCCTTGGACGTGCTCGATCAACTGATGAAGCCTGAGGTACAGGAGTCTCTGACCGTTCTGGTTGAAAACCTGCCTAAACTGGCTGAAATGGTTACTGCCATGACCAAAGCTTATGACTTTGCACAAAGCGTAGCTACAGACAAAGTTCTGATCAGCGACACAATGAGCGCAATGGGTGAATTCGCTAAACCAGTTGTAGACAAAGCCAAAGGTGTAGCTTCCGCTGCAATCGAAGCAAGTGATCGTGCGCAAGCAGAGCAAACTTCGGTTGGTCTGTTCGCTATGCTCAAAATGCTTAAAGATCCAAACGTACAACAAACGCTGCGTTTTGCTCAATCATTCCTGAGCATTCTGAACGAGCGTCAACAACAGCAACGTTAAGATTAGAAGAACGGAGGATGGATATGTCGAAGCAAATTTTGATCTTGGGCGGAGGTTACGGTGGTCTTTTGACTGCGCTGACTGCGCGTCAATACCTGACACCGGAAGAAGCGACAATTACAGTCGTTAACCGTTACCCTACGCACCAAATTATTACGGAACTGCACCGTCTTGCAGCAGGAAGCATTGCTGAAAAGGCAGTTGCTCTTCCGCTTGAAAAATTGCTGCGTGGTAAAAACGTGAACTTGAAAATCGATACGGTGGACACAATCAAGCCGGACGAGAAAAAAGTTCTGATGACCAGCGGCTCTACTTACTCTTATGATGCACTCGTCGTTGCCCTGGGTAGCGAAACGGCATTCTTCGGAATTCCGGGATTGCAGGAGTACAGCTTCACGCTGAAATCCGTTAGCGATGCTAACCGCATTCGTGCGCACGTTGAAGCACGTCTGGATGCTTACAAACAATCCGGCAACAAAGCAGACGCAACGTTTGTTATTGGTGGCGGCGGTTTGACTGGTATCGAGCTTGTCGGCGAATTCGCTGACCTGCTGCCAGGCGTATGCCAAGAAAAAGGTATCGATTTCAATGATATCTCCCTGTATACCGTTGAAGCAGGTCCATCCATTCTTGCAGGATTCCCGCCAGAACTGGTTGACCGTGCAAAATCGAGTCTCGAGAAACGTGGCGTTAACTTCATCGTTGGCGTAGCGATCACAGAGATGAAAGAAAACGAAGTATTGCTGAAAGACGGCAGCTCGATCCCTACGAACACACTCGTATGGACAGGTGGCGTACAAGGTAATGCGGTAGTTGCTAACAGTGGAATTGAAGTGGATCGCGGCCGTGCTAAAGTTACGGAAGTTCTGCAATCCACATCCCACAAAGATGTGTTCGTTGCTGGTGACAGCGCAGTGGTCTTCCCTAGCGAAGGCGCTCGTCCATATCCTCCAACTGCACAACTGGCTTGGCAAATGGGTGAAACCATTGGTCACAACCTGGGCGTAATGTTCAAAGGTGGTGCAATGGAATCCTTCACACCAGTATTCTCCGGTACACTGGGAAGTCTGGGTCGTAAGGATGCTGTCGGCATGATCGGTGGCAACCAGACTCGTCTGAAAGGTCTGCCAGCAACCATGATGAAAGAAGCAAGTAACATCCGTTACCTGTCTCACATCCACGGATTGTTCGCACTGGCTTACTAATTTAGTAGCCATCCATATAAGGGTGCCCCTAGGGGCACCCTTTTTGCGTTCCTTCAGCCATGGTTAAACGCTAAGGAGCAGGTGAGGTTAAAAGGGCTGTAGAACTGGATGGTTACGTTAGGTATAGACAGTACAGGGTGTATGGTATATTAAGATGTATATGGAAGCATGATTTATGCGCTGACAATGCGCTAAACGGATGGGATCACAGCAGCCGGCGCTTAGAAGCGCCGGCTTTCGTTTAAATTAAAGACAAGTCCAGAGAAGGATAAAGCTACACGGGGTTACCCGTTTAACCGAGAGGAGCATGACATATGAATGTATTGGTTATTGGTGCAAACGGACAAATCGGCAAGATGCTTGTGGAACAGCTCGTCCAGGAAGGCAAGCATCAGGTGACGGCAATGATTCGCAAACCGGAACAGGCAGATGCATTGAAACAGCTGGGTGCAAATGTAGTCATGGGTGATCTGGAGGGCAGCGTGAATGATCTGGCTGAAGCAATGAAGGATCATGATGCCGTCGTATTCACGGCAGGGTCCGGTGGTTCTACAGGTGCAGACAAGACACTCCTAATTGATCTCGACGGGGCTGTAAAAACCATGGAGGCCGCGCTGCAGCAGGGAATTTCCAGATACATTCTGGTCAGTGCTTTTGGCGCAGATCAGCGGGAGAAATGGTCAGATGCCATTAAACCATACTATGTGGCGAAGCATTATGCCGATCGCGCGCTGTTTGCAAGCGAGCTGAATTATACGATTATTCGCCCTGGTGGCTTGAAAAGCGAACCAGGAACAGGCAAAATCGCCGTAGGAACAGACTTGAAACCAGGAAGTATATCACGTGAGGATGTGGCCCGGGTTATCGCGGCATCCCTGCAGGAAGAGAAGACATATCGAATGGCATTTGACCTAATTGCCGGGGACGACCTCGTGGAGGATGCATTGGGCAAACTGTAGAGTTCTATTGTAAGATATCGGGAGAATGGAACGAGGGGGACTCGGTATGAATGAAGCCGTGCTGGTGATTGAAGATGAGCCCAAAATTGCACGCCTGCTTGAAATTGAATTACAGTATGAGGGATATCAGGTGGGGAAGGCAGGGAGCGGTACGGAAGGGCTGGAAATGTATCATGGCGGTCAGTGGGATCTGATTCTGTTGGATATTATGCTTCCAGGCCTGAGCGGAATTGAGGTGCTGCGGCGAATCCGTGCCAAAGATGCCTTGGTGCCCATCCTGATGCTAACTGCGAAGGATTCAGTCGAGGACAAGGTGTCGGGACTTGATCTCGGTGCCAATGATTACATTACTAAACCCTTCCGAATCGAAGAACTGCTTGCCAGAGTACGGGCAGCGCTCCGGCTGAGTGCCGCAGCCGCTTCTTCATCGGGGGTAATACGACATGCCAAACAAGACACAACAAGCCATATGACTGAAGAAGAAACAGGCTGGCTTACTGCCGCTGGGTTGAAGTTGAATGAGGGTACAAGGGAGGTATCCCGGGATGGAATACCTATCGAGCTTACTCCACGTGAGTTCGATCTTCTTGTGTATCTGCTGCAGAATCAGCGTCAGGTATTGAGTCGTGATCAGATTGTGCAGGCAGTCTGGGGTTACGATTATTATGGAGATACCAATGTGGTGGATGTGTATATCCGTTATGTGCGCAAAAAGGTAGATAACGGGTTCACTCCACCCTTAATACATACCGTTCGTGGCGTTGGATACGTTCTGAAGGAGCAATCATGAGTCTGCGGAGCAAAATTTATGGATACTCCTCGGTTTTGTTTGCGGTACTGCTCATCGCTGTAAACCTGTCCGTGTATATCGTTTTTGAACGAATTTCAATGTCTAATGAGATCAAGCGTGTCGAAGCTGAGGCCGGCTCGATCGTAACAGGAGTGCGCGATTCTGCCGAATCCATTCCACCGGACGATCTGCTGCGTGCCTATGCGCCGGTGGAAGGAATGCTCCGCATTGTCAATGAGGATGGTACCAGTTCCGATCCGGTAACGACAGCGACAGAGCCCCAATTGAACGAGATGCTGAGCAAGCTGCCGTATAAGTACGAGAGTCAAAAGAAATCAGAGTATACCCGGGTTGGACAGCTGGAGTATGTCTGGGTGTCTGTGCCGGTAATCTGGCCTGATGGTGAAGTGGTGAATGTACAAGTCACTGAAAGTGTTGCAGATACCGAGAATGGCCTGTCCGTGCTGCGTACGGTTCTGGTCGTTGTAACGATTATCGCATTGATCCCTGCGATTATCTCCAGTCGAATTTTGGCGAACCGGATGACAAGGCCGATTCAGCAGATGACTCGTACCATGAGTGATATCCAGTCAAGCGGCCAGTTTAAGCGGCTTCCGCTGGCTGCACAATCGAAGGATGAACTGAGTACCATGGGGCAGACGTTCAACCGCATGATGGATTTGCTGGAATCCAACTTCGAGCGGCAGGAGCGTTTCGTATCGGATGCCTCGCATGAGCTTAAAACACCGCTGACCATTATTGAGAGTTATGCGAGTCTGCTGCAGCGACGGGGCAAGGACCGACCTGAGGTGTTCGATGAGGCTGTTGAAGCCATACTGTCCGAATCCGTTCGCATGCGGGAGATGACCGAACAGCTGCTCTTGCTGGCCAAGCAGCCAGAGCAATGGAACATACAGCTGGAAAGGCTTGATATCACACGTTTGGCTCAGGAATCTACTCGAGCCTTCCGGGAAGCCTATCACCGGGAAGTTTATTGTGATAATCCGGGCAGTATCTGGGTGATCAGTGATGAAAGTAAGCTGAAGCAGATGTTGTTTATTCTGCTGGACAATGCACGCAAGTATAGCGAGGATGCCATTGAAGTCAGACTGGAATCCAGAGGACAGGAATGCCAGATATGCATCGTTGATACGGGGATTGGAATGCGGGAGGAAGAGCTAACCAAAGTATTTGACCGTTTCTACCGTGTGGATCCGGCAAGAACTCGCAGCGGCGGAGCAAGTGGATCGGGCTTGGGATTGTCTCTCGCGAAGGACATCGCAGGGGCTATGGGGGCACGTGTTGAACTGAAGAGTTCCGAAGGTGTAGGCACCGAGGCTTCGATTATTTTGCCAGTATCCGTTCAAACGACCCTGTTCTCATGAAATTCTCATTCTTCTCTTGTATACTGATGCCAAGAGTGCCACGGGAGCAGATGCACGTGTGAAAGGGGGAGGCAGATTGGAAAAGTCACAGATACCACCGGAAATGAAACGGGAACAGCAGCAGACGAGCGGAAGGTCAAAGCGACCGATATGGTGGGGGGCAGGTATTGTGGCTGTGCTGCTTGTCGCAATCGTAGGCTGGTGGCAGCCATGGCAATCCAGCCGTGTGATGCTGAGTGCGGATGCAGCCGCTCAGGCCGTATTGGAACAATACCCTGGAGAAATTGTGAATTCCACGTTGAAGGACGGTACGTATATCATGCAGCTTCGATCCGAAACGGGGCTATATGATGTACAGCTGGATGCGGCAACCGCTACTGTCAATGCCATTAAGCGGCTGGAATCCAATCCTCAGGCTGAAGAAAAAACACTGCTCAGCCGGGAGCAGATCAAGACGGAGTTGCGGAAGCAAACCGATGAGCAGCTGGTATCATTGGAACTGGTGGAACAGCAGGGAAGTCCGGTTTATCAGGCCGTATTGAAAATGAAGGATAATCGCCGGGAGCAGTGGAGGGTTGATCCATATAACGGGGAGAAGCAATCTTCCCAGACGCTGGATGCTCCAGCTTCGGAACCGGGAAAAGAGAATGATACTCCGCAGTTTCTTAGTGAGAAGGAAGCTGAGCAAAAAGCACTTGCCAGAGTTCCCGGGGAAGTGGATGACACGGAGCTCCGTGGAACGAATAGTGGGAATCCCTATTACCTGGTTGAGATTGATCTGGAGGACGGCAGGGAAGCTATCGTGCAGGTGAACGCTATATCCGGAGCGATCCGGTCCGTGACCTGGGATGAAGACGAAGAAGATTAAGTAAAGCCTCAACAATAGAGATGCAATGATGCTGTGAATGTTCTTCTCATTTTCTCATCAAATTCTAATCTGACTCTCGCTGATCTCTCATACGCACAGGTTATTCTATAACTGTAGACGAGAACGAGAATAACAACGAGGAGATGATTCATGATGATGAACAAACACAAACTATGGATTGGCAGCATTTCGGCAGCGGTACTTCTTGGAGGATCGGCGGTAGCAGCAAGCAGCAGTGTAAACGGACAGTCCGTGCAGACTACGCCATCAGCGACTTCCCAGTCGGTCACACAGGATCAGAGCAGCACGGGCAAATTGCTGACTGGAGCGCAAGCCAAAGCAGCGGCATTAAAAGCGGCTGAGGGTAAAGTGGACGACATCGATCTGGAGCGCAGAAACGGCCAAACGTTCTACGAGGTCGAAATCGACCGCAAAGGAAGCAATGACGTTGTGGTACGTTTGGATGCCTACACAGGCAAAATTCTGGCGGTTGTGGATGATGAAGACTATGACGACGATGATGATTATAATTACAATGGCTCTGCCACAAGTACTTCTTCCAACCAGTCTGCTGCAAAACAGGTTAAACTGACCGAAGCCCAAGCCTCTGCGATTGCCCTGAAACAGGTGACAGGTGGAAAAGTAACCGAAATTGAACTCGACCATGATGACGGACGTTATGTCTATGAGATCGAGATCAGAACCGCAGATGGTGAAGCAGATGTTGATGTGGATGCCAATACAGGTAAAGTGCTGTCCTTTGACCAGGATTTTGACGACGAGGATTAATGAAGGATCGTTAAGACACCGATTAAAATAAATACAAGTTAGCATGCTCTTACACCTTATGAGAACACCTCTAGAAAGCTGCATGCTCATGGTAAAGGACGCTTCATATGAAGCGTCCTTTTTGCTGCCTTTTCATCATAATCTTAGAGGTCTGTTGTTGATTATAATGTTCATTCCGGATCACAACATCCTAAACTGTGGTAAACTAGTAGAATTATAGAAATTGATAGAGACAGGAGCTGGATAACGAAGTGAACGAAGAACAAGTACTTTCCATTGAAGGCTTACGGATGCGTTATAACGGACGTTATGTCCTGAACGGAATTGATCTTGAGGTGAAGCGGGGAGAGATGATTGGGTACATTGGTCCGAATGGAGCCGGAAAAAGCACCACGGTCAAAATCCTGCTGGGACTGGTTGAAGGATATGTGGGCAAGGTCTGCATCTTTGGCAAGGATATCGCAGATGGTGATACGGAATATAAACGCAGAATCGGTTATGTACCTGAAATTGCAGAGCTGTATGAACAACTGACGCCAGCGGAATACCTGACGTTCATTGGGGAACTGTATGGCTTGTCTTATGCGGATGCTGATTACAAGGCTAAGCAGCTGATGGAGTGCTTCGGACTCGAGAAATCCTATCATTCCCGCATTGCTTCGTTCTCGAAGGGGATGCGCCAGAAGGTGCTGCTCATCTCAGCAATGCTGCATGATCCGGATCTGTTGTTTTTGGATGAACCGCTCAGTGGACTCGACGCCAACAGCGTAATGGTGGTCAAGGAGATTTTGTCGCAGCTGTCGGCCAAAGGGACAACCATCTTCTATTCCTCGCACATCATGGACGTGGTCGAGAAGATCAGCAGCCGGATCATCCTGATTGCGGAAGGAAGAGTGATGGCAGACGGGACATTCAGGCAGCTGCAGCAGCAGTCCATGGAAGGCACGCTTGAAGAGGTGTTTAACCAATTGACGGGCTTTAATGAGCATAAGGCGATTGCTGAACGCTTTGTATCGATTGTGCAGGAGGTGTATTGATATGGCGGAATCCTCCGAATTCCGTACGCTGAAGATCCTGGATCATTTTCGCCATATCATTACCAAGACAGGGGCGGATTATGATGTGCTGCGGCTCATTTTGCGGGTGAAATTTCAAATGGATCAGCGCAGGGTACTGACTGTATTGTCGGCGCGCAGCGGTAATAAGGAGCAGAAGGAAGGGAACTTGTACCTTCGATCCCTGTGGTTGTACGGATTGATGGGTTTGCTTCTGGTGCCATTTGTCGTCTGGGATACGGGTCATTATATGCTCCAGATGGGTCTGGTCAACGCGGTGCTGATGTTTATCATCATGACGTCCATGATCTCGGACTTTTCATCTGTGCTGCTGGATATCCGGGATCGGAATATTATTATGACCAAGCCGGTGAATGGCCGTACGGTTGGAATAGCCCGGGCCATCCATGCCGGAGTTTACTTGCTGCTGCTAACAGGTTCCCTGACGGCCGTACCGCTGGTTGCGGGCTTAATCACACATGGCATCGGGTTCTTCTTGTTATTCATCGCGGAACTCATTCTGATCAATATGTTCATTCTGGTCACTACATCTCTAGTTTACTTGTTCATGATGAAGTTTCTGGATGGAGAGAAGCTGAAAGACATGATCAACATGGTACAGATTTTGTTATCCGTTGGAATCGCTGTTGGATATCAGCTGGTTGCACGGTCATTCAGTATCATTGATTTTGACATGGTCTTCACGCCAGCCTGGTGGCAGCTCTTACTTCCTCCCGTGTGGTATGCAGCTGTATATGAATGGCTGTTCGGTGGTGGCGGGGATGTATGGCTGTATACCTTCAGCGCCCTGGCTGTTGTTGTTCCATTGATCAGTTTGGTTATCTATGTGAAGCTGATGCCATCCTTTGAACTGTATTTGGAGAAAATGGCCCATTCCGGATCGACCTCGGGGCGAAGAAAAGGGTTGTGGGATCGTACACTTGCCAGGGTATTCTGCCGTTCCGGGGAGGAGCAGGCCTGCTTCCGGTTGTCAGCAAGCATGATGCGAAGTGAACGGGAATTCAAGCTGAAGGTATATCCATCCATTGGATTATCCTTTGTTTTGCCTTACGTCTTCTGGTTCACCCAGCTGCAGTCATCCACGTGGGCGGAACTTAGAGAGAGCTCGTTCTTTTATACCCTGTACATCATGCTGATTCTCGTGGTTTCGGTAATCATCATGCTGAAGTATTCGGGCCAATACAAGGCATTCTGGACCTTCCGGGCTGCACCGATTGCGAATGAAAATGTGCTCTATAAGGGTGCACTGAAGGCATTTATGTGCAATATGTTCTTGCCTGTTTTTCTGCTGAATGCCATTGTATTTGCCTGGACATTCGGGCTGCGGATTCTGCCTGATCTGGCTGTGATCCTGCTGGTGGGTACGGCGCTGATTCCGTTAACAAGCAAGCTGTTATTGCGCAAGCCGCCGTTCTCTCTATCCTTTAGTATTGCCCAGCAGAGTGATGGCTGGTTTGTATTCGCGGCTTTTCCGGTGATTGCCTTGCTATGGGGGACCCATGTTTTCTTTCGTACGCTGCCAGGAGGCATCTGGATCTTCGGTGGAGTTCTGATCGTGGCTAATGTGCTGCTCTGGAGCATGTTATACCGGGTCAAGCGGGTGAATGTTCAGGTTTCAAGTGAGTGGGGAGCAGGCAAGGAACAGAACAATCCACGATAGTACACCATAAGAATGAAGGCCAACCCGTTCATCTGAACCAGTTGGCCTTTTGCCTTTGAAGATCATTCGGTAAAGAAAGAACAAGGGGAATTCATGGCTGAGCAAGTCGGGCCTCAGCCATCCGGTCTGCGGCATCAGCAGTGGAGATGCTTGATGCTGCAGCTAGTTGGTAGACCTGGGTGAGTGTATCCGCGATTTCCGCCACCCGCTGGCGGATCTGGTCCGGCCCTTCACCCTCCAGCTCGTAGGCGGTGCTGATGATGCCGCCTGCGTTAAGCACATAGTCAGGCGCGTACAGAATGCCCCGCGCCTGCATGCGGCGAACAACCGGCTCCCGCTCGCTGAGCTGGTTGTTCGCCGCCCCGGCAACGATGGAGCAGCGCAGCTCCTCCGCCGTTGCCGGGGTCAACACGCCCCCCAGTGCACAGGGGGCGAACACCTTGCAGTCAGCGGCGTGAATATGGGCCGGATCGGCCGGGGTAGTGCCGCTGAACTGTACAAGGGCACGTTGTACACGTTCCGGTACAACGTCTGCCACAATGAGCCGTGCCCCGGCTGCATGCAGGTGGCGGCACAGGGCATGCCCAACCTTGCCCAGTCCCTGGACGGCAACGGGAATGCCCTGAAGAGAAGTGACCCCCTGATGCTGCAGCGAGGTCACAATGCCTGTATACACCCCGTAGGCAGTCATCTCGGCGGTGAAGTCATTTTGTGCCCCCAGTGACCCGGTCGTATCGGTCACATAGGTGGTCTCCAATCGGATCTGGTCCATGTCCGCTGCCGTAGTCCCCAGATCAAGGCCTGTAACATAGCGTCCATTCAGCCGTTCCAGGAAACGTCCCAGCGAGCGGAAGATATGCGCACGTTGTGTGACACTCAGGTTCAAGCTGTTATTGCCTGATGGCTCCAATCCCGATACTTGCTCTGCCGCCGGCAGCTCCCAGACCACGGCTTTTCCGCCGCCATACGGCAGATTGGAAACGGCATTCTTGTAGGTCATGCCTTTGGACAGCTTGATCGCATCGCGTATGGCCTCTTCCTCCGAAGCATACGCCCAGTAGCGGCATCCTCCCAGCGCCGGCCCGAGCACGGTGCTGTGGATGGCAATGACAGCCTTTAGCCCACTTTGCGGATCATGACAAAATATGAGTTCTTCCAGGCCTTCACGCTCCATCTCCTGCCATAGCTGCATGGCCCTTCCCCCTTATGTCACCTTGTACCCATCTTGTCGTCTGAGCATTTGCTCTCCATTTATTGACCCTTCATTCTATTCACAAAAACCTGGTTTCGCCCCTGGGTCTTCGGCCGGGTTGATAATCGGGACAAACGGTTCTATAATGGCAATTCCAGTGTATCATTCGACAGGAAAGAACCGAGATTTGCATTTAACGGTTTAAAAAGCTCGCATAACGTCCAATGATGGAGATATGGAGAAACGTACAGGAAACAGACCGAAGCTCGTAGCGCGGGTCCAACCGGTGTGCGTGCCAGGAAAGAGGGATTGCCATTGCTTAAAATATTGTTGTTTATCTTCTTGATCCAAATCGTCTATGTGTCGGCCTATACACTGCGGATGATTCTGACGCTCAAAGGACAGAAATATATCGCTGCGCTCATCAGCATGGGCGAGATCGTCATTTATGTGCTGGGGCTGAATCTGGTTCTCCAGTACTTGAAGCAACCATCCGCACTGATCGTTTATGCCGTGGGCTACGGCCTGGGTGTATTGCTGGGTGCCTGGATCGAGGAGAAAATTGCGCTCGGTTACGTTACGGTTAAAGTGATCTGTAATCAGATGGGCGGGAACGTAGCCAATGCTCTGAGGGATAAAGGTTATGGTGTTACCGCATGGGTGGGCAGTGGACGTGACGGAGATCGTTTGGTCATGGAAATTCTGGCAAAAAGGAAAAATCAGAAATTGCTCTACCAGACCATTCTGGAACTGGATCCGAAGGCATTTGTTATTACCGTAGAACCGAAGCAGTTCCATGGCGGATTTTGGACACGCTCGATCAAAAAATAGGATAAGACAGGCATGCCGTGCTGCAGGCCTGTTTTTTTTGTGAGCAGTTTTGGTTTCTTAGCTTTTTCCTTACCCCTGAAAAAAATTCCTTAGAAGTTAATTGCGTACGATTGGTGGTTGCCTAGAGTGCACTTCATGCAGCATCCATGCAGCTCCGACAACGGTTATCACGAAACTAAAATAGGGATTATTGTTGTAATCGCTTCCAGGATGTACATTGTGGACATGTTCTTCATGACATGTGCTGGCAGCAGTGGAGGAACATATCATTATAATTCAGGGAGGAATGGTTTGATGAAAAGCAAGATTCGAACATGGTGCAGTGCCGCACTGGCTCTTACGTTAGGGCTGACCCTACTGTCTGGCCCAGCAAGTGTACAGGCAGCAGGAAACACAGATTACAATCTTACAGGTTTCTCCCAAGGGAACACGGGCGGGGGATTCATCAGCGAATCGGATACGTCCAAGTATAAAAAGGTCTATAATGCGGCGGATCTGGCTGCGGCGCTAAAAAAGAACTCCGGTGTCAAAGTCGTCGAGATCATGAACGACCTGAATCTGGGGTGGAACGAAATTCCGAGCGCCGCCCAGACTTCCCCTTTTGCGAAGCATAATGATGCACTGATTCACCCGGTACTGAAACAGACGGGCATCAGCAAACTGACGATCGACAGCTTCAATGGCCTGACCATTTTCTCCGCTAACGGGGCTAAGATCAAACATGCAGCCATCAGCGTCAAACGCAGCTCCAATGTTATCATTCGTAACCTTGAATTTGACGAGTTATGGGAATGGGATGAAGCAACCAAGGGCGATTATGACAAAAACGACTGGGATTATATCACCCTTGAAGAGAACAGTAACGTGTGGATTGACCACTGCACATTCAATAAAGCCTACGACGGGCTTGTTGATTCGAAAAAGGGAACCAGTGGTGTGACTATTTCCTGGTCTCTCTTCAAAGGGGATGACGGCAGCGCGAACAGCTGGGTTACCCAGCAAATCAACGAATTGGAGGCGAACAAGGCTTCCTATCCAATGTACAACTACCTGCGGAGCAGTGCGGTTGGACTCAGCAAAGCCGATATCATTGCCATTTCGTCCCCTCAGAAAAAAGGGCATTTGGTCGGCTCAACGAGCTTCGAATCAGCGAATGCCAACCTGTCCATAACCCTGCACCATAACCTGTACAAGGACATTCAGGATCGCATGCCACGCCTGCGTGGAGGGAACGCACATGCCTACAATATCGTGATGGATGCGACAGGAGCGCGTGCGGCCAAATCCAAAATCACGTCGGCGATGGCTTCAGCGATCTCGTCCAAAGGCTATCATTTTGATATCATCAGCAACGGGGCCATCTCCACAGAGAGCGGAGCGGTGCTGGTGGAGAAATCGGTGATCCAGGACGTACAGTTCCCTGTCCGCAATAACCAGACGGATCCGGCCGATGCCGCGTATACAGGAAAGATTCGGGTGACGGATACGATGTATTCGCTGGATGGAAGCTCATTCCGCGGCAGTAGTGATACTTCAGGCAGTCCGCTCAGCCCGGTACCGGCTGCAGTGAAGAGCTCCTCCTGGAACGGATTTTCGTCCCTTCCTTACAGCTACACTACGGATGATCCGGCGACGCTGAATGCCCGACTAACGGGATCAAGTGGAGCGGGTGCAGGCAAATTAATCTGGTCCAAAGACAACTGGCTGAAGACGAGCTACTAGATAACCCAATGCAGCAGGTAATGAGATGTGGGACTGAGCGGTGGGGGGATGTCAACCGCTCCACCGCTTATAAACAAAGAGTGCTCCTGCAGCCACCATGGCCGGGAGCACTCTTTTTAAGTCACAGGATTCCTTAGTTAAACCAATCCATCATCCTGAGAGGCAGGTGCAGCACTCACGGAATCACGATAAATGATGTTGCCCTTCACGTGTACGCGGCCGAAGCTGCGACTTGGGTTATCAATCTTTTTGAGCATGGATTGAACTGCCGTGCGTGCCATCTGTTCCACGTCAACTTCAACCGTAGTTAATTGGGGATCGGAGAGGGTCGCATAGATATCATTATCGAACCCAACCACGGAGCATTGTGCGGGCACCTGTATCCCCAGGGAGGTCAGTTTCTGAACGAGTAAATGAGCGACCTGATCGCAGTTGCATACAAAAGCCGTTGGCAGCTGCTCTGGCAGATCGATCTCAATGAACGTACCTCGCTCATCACGGTCGTTAAGCACAAGCTCCTGATTCATCGGCAACCGATGCTCAAGCAAGGATTTATAATATCCAAGGAATCGATCCTGAATGCTGCTTGTAGAGTACAGATTCCCGACATATGCAATCCGGCGGTGTCCCTGCTGGATCAGAACGTTGGTCAGCTCGTACGCAGCGTAAAAGTTATCGGTAACGACCGAATCGATATCCGAGTGCTCATCGTAGAAATCGAGAAACATTTTGGGAACGTCCATCGATTGCACCAGTTCAATATACTCTTTGCTGATCTGCCCAAGCACAATGAAACCATCCACTTTGCTATCGCTGTATAGTTTGGGCAGTGTTAAATCTTCTTCGTCCTGACCATTCAGAATGTGCAGAATACCATAATATCCTTGGTCCTCCAAATGCTTGGTGATGCGCTGGAATACACGTACGTAGAACGATTGGGTAGGACCGGTAAAACGCTCCGGGATAATAACGCCTATATTATGAGTCAAGCCTTCCTTCATCGAGCGGGCTGCGGCATTATACCGGTAGCCCATCTGGACGGCAAGTACTTTGATTTTTTCCTTCAATTCGCCACTGACGCCATCTTTGTCATTTAATGCTTTCGAGACCGTCACACTGCTAACTCCGAGCTTGTCGGCGATATCCCGCATGGTGATATTGTTCTTCAGCTTTGGTCGCCTCCTTCAAGCCGGTTTAAGTACAATGTGCAGCCATTATGATTAGCGCTTACTTAACCATAATAACCATCCATATTAGTATACATCGTTACCCACATGGAATAAAGGCATTCTGGCCAGGCTAGCGCTAATTTTTCAGCATGCTGCACTTTGCGGTCGAAGGCTGCTCTTCACATTAAACCAGTTGTTTTTGTAGGAGCTCTTCATTCCGCTGGATCAGGTCACCACGCTGACTGGCACAATCCAGGGAACGATACGGATCGGCCGGTGTATTGAAGGTGTAATCGACCAGTTGATCAAGCGTTGTAGTGGCCACATGACAGCGGGTATCGCTGGATGCGTAATAGATGAAGACCTTGCCTTGTTCATTGACCACTGCACCGTTGCAGAAAATAACATTGGATACATCGCCTACGCGCTCGTCGTCATAAGGTGCAATGAAATGCCCGCTCGGCTTGGCGATGATTCGTGCCGGATCATTCAGATCCGTGGCGAATGTGTACAGTACATAACGCAGACCTGCCGCCGTGTTGCGTACCCCGTGCGCAATGTGAATCCAACCGCGATCTGTCTTAAGCGGGGCAGGTCCCTGGCCGTTTTTCACTTCGTATACCGTATGATATTTGCGCTCATCGATAATGGTTTCTTTGGCAATGACCGGATTCAGAATATCATCGCATAGACCGAAGGCGATCCCGCCACCGCTGCCGGTGGAGATGAATCCGTCCTGTGGGCGGGTGTAAAACGCATATTTGCCATCTACAAACTCCGGGTGCAGAACCACATTCCGCTGTTGTGGTGAGCTTGTCGTAATGTTGGGCAGGCGCTCCCAGCTAACCAGATCGCGTGTGCGCACAAGACCTGCCTGCGCCACTGCGCTGGACGTATCAAATGCCGGAGCTTCCGGGTCTTTGCGTTCGGAGCAGTAGATACCGTAAATCCAGCCATCTTCATGCTTAACAAGTCTCATATCATACTGGTTGGTCTCATCAGCATCGATGTCTTCCCACACTAATGGCTTGCCCGTGAAGCGGAACCCGTCGATGCCGTTGTCGCTCTCAGCCAAAGCAAAGATCGATTTGCGGTCCAATCCCTCGGTTCGAATGACCATCACGTATTTGCCATTGAAGTAGATGGCCCCCGGATTAAGCGTAGCGTTAATGCCCAGACGCTCCATGAAATGGGGGTTAGTCGTTTCGTCCAGATCGAATCTCCAGTGGAGTGGCACATGGTGGCGAGTAATCACCGGATAACGATACCGATCATATACACCGTTGTAGAATGTAGGATCGATCTCATTTTGGCGTGTAAGCAGCTGCTCCTGTTGCTCCAATAACTCCTTGTATTTGGGGTGTATCATCGTTATCCCATCCTCTCGATTAGTTCAATACAAAACCTGCTATTGTGATACGGGCATTTCCATGGTCCTGCAATTTCACTCTGATCCGGAACGCCGTCCCCGTCCACCGACCAGTACCACTCCCCGCCAGCACGGTGATCGATAATATGTTCCTTCGTATATGTCCACAAGCGGTTCACTCTCTCCAGAAACATAGGGTCGCCTGTACGCTGATAGGCGTTATAGAAGCCGACCATCGCCTCTGCCTGCACCCACCATATCCGTTTCTCATCCACATGAGTTCCCTCTTGTTCGTTCATAAGAGAGCCGTCGGCCTGTACGGCCACATTGGAGATGTTATAAGCAATATCCGTCACCATCGCGGAGTACTCCGGGTGTTGATCCAGCCCCAGCACTCTCAACGTGTCGTCAATTAGCCAGCTGGCTTCAATGTCATGCCCGAAGGATTTCAGATCAATGATGGATTCCCATGCCTTGTTGAAAAATACCCCGAGAAACTTCGTGTTCTTGTCGTACACCCGTTCGTACAAGATGCCGAGCAGGCGTTCCAGTGCCGCTCTCACCTGCTGATCCGGCCAAACTCGGTAGAGGGTGGTGTAGGCCTCCAGCACATGGATATGTGTATTCATCGTGTAATCCGCAATCACGCCGTTCTCGCTCAGCATTTCATTCGGCTGTTCATTCCAGAAGCGGTCGAATTGTTCCTTATACGCAGGTAATTCTGCATTCAGGCCTTTATCCTCAATCAGAGCAAAAAGCGTTTTTGCAAGTTCCAAAGCAGATGCATCCCCAGTAGCACGGTAGTACTCGCTCAGTGAATACACCCCGAAGGATTGCGTATACACATGTTTACTTGGATCGAGTGGTGCCCCTTCGGCATCTACCATCCAATACATGCCACCATATTCCCTATCAAGGATATGGCCCGCAAGAAAACGATAGGCGTGTTCTGCGTGATTGCGCCAGACTTCATTTCCGGTCACCCGGTAAGCTGCTGCAAAAGACCACAGCTGTCGTGCTGTAGCGATGCCGCCTTTGGGAGCGAGAGGGTCAACCTGAAGATCATTGCCGACCCACCCGTAGAATCCGCCGTGGTTATGGTCTTTGAGGGCAGACCAGAAGGGCAAAATATGTCCTTCCCAGTGTTCTTTTATTTCAGTCCGGATGTCACTGCTGTTCGTCATAAGTAAGCGCCCCTTCGAATTACAGGATCAAGTTTATTTAAGTTATCGGTAACTTTATTTAATAATATTAGATTCGGATATAGGCATTGTCAACGAATCGTTTGAGAAAAACTTTTGTTAAGTAATAAATAATTTAATTGACAGGTAAGCGTTACCATAATAAAATCCATTTTGTAACCTTAACGATAACTTAAATTAACTTAGCAAAGGGGTCGAATCAATTGAAGAAAAACAAAGGCTGGATGCTTCTGCTTACGATGCTGCTCATTACTTCTCTACTCGCAGCTTGCTCTTCCGGAGGCGAATCTTCACAGGCTGGGGAGGATATCAGCACAGATCCTGCGGATATCCAGGGTGAAATTACCGTTTTGACACAGCGTACGGATATTGTTGATACCGTATTCAAGGATTACGCAGCAGCATTTAACAAGGAGTATCCGGATGTCAAAGTTAACTTTCAGGCACTGGCCGATTACGAGGGCCAAGTGAAAATCCGGATGAGTACCAAAGACTACGGTGACGTGCTGATGATTCCGACCAGCGTACCTATCGCAGATATCCCGGACTTTTTTGAACCGCTTGGCACGTATGAGGAGTTGAAAGACAAGTACACAGGGATTGAAGAACGTATGGTCGATGGACAGGTATATGGTATCCCTACAGTTATCACGTTCTCTGGAATTATCTATAACAAACAGGTATTCAAGGATGCCGGTATTACGGAAGTGCCAAAAACGCCTGAGCAGTTTCAGGCAGCCCTCAAACTTGTGAAAGACAACACGGATGCAATTCCTCTGTACACCAACTATGCGTCCGGTTGGGCTTTGACGCAGTGGGAATCCGATCTGGCGACGGTTGCAGGCAGTGTGGACTACGTTAACATTGATCAGCCGAACACGGATGAGAACTTTGTGGCTGGTAAGCCGCATTATGAATTGTACAAAGTGCTCTATGATGCAGCCAAGAATGGCCTGATCGAGAAGGATCCAACCACAACCGATTGGGAAAGCTCCAAGGCTGACCTTGCAAATGGCAAAATTGCAACGATGGCGCTGGGATCATGGGCGATTACGCAAATCCAGGGCTTGACGGATACACCGGATAATATTGGATTCTTGCCATTCCCTACAAATGCAAGTGATGTAGTCGTTCCGCTCGCTGCAGACTATAACATCGGCATGAACGTGAATAGCGAGAACAAGCCTGCTGCGAAAGCGTGGATTGACTGGTTCCTCGCGAAATCAAACTATGCGGTTGAGCAAGGCGGAGGCATGAGTGCAGACAAAAGTGCGGAGCTGCCACCCATTTTGGATCAATACAAGGACGTTACATTCTCCACATTAACCCCTGCCAAAGAAGGACAGGAAGGCCTGGTAGATAAAATCGACAATGAAGGCGAGATCGGCCTCTGGCAGCCAGACTTCAAGAAACGCATTATCGAAGCAGCCATCGGTAACCGCAGCGAATCGTATGATGACATCATGAAGGACCTGAATGACAAATGGGTGAAAGCGCGGGCAGAACTCACGAAGTAAGCAGTTTGCAGCAGATGCAACGTTGTCACTGCAATACGTACGTCTGACCAACCGTTGACATACAGCGAGGCATTGCACACGGACTGAAGGAAGAAGGGTTTCCCTTTTTCATCAAGGCATTTTGCATCTGAATGCATGATGTGAAATGCCATCTTCAGTAGTGGTTTTATCAGCGTAATTGGGCGGGAGTCTTTCGATATAAAAGCGGCAGAACCGCTTGGAGGTGTGGAGAGCATGAAATACTTAAAGATTTCGAATTGGGGTTATTCAGCGCAGCGCATATTTATCATCTGTGCCTTCTCAATTATTCCGTTGGCACTACTGTTCACGTTTGCCTATTTGCCTGTCATTAACATGTTCAAATACAGCTTCACCGACTGGAACGGATACAGCAAAAGATTCGACTATGTTGGGTTTGAGAACTACACGCGGATATTCAGTGACCCTGAATATTTTAAAGTGTTTATTGTCAGTCTCTACTATTTTGCTGCCACGTTCATACAGATGGGCCTGGCCCTTTACTTTGCAACAATCCTGAGTTTCAAAATTCGAGGCAAAAACTTTTTCAAAGGGATATTATTCTTTCCCTATCTGCTGAATGGCGTAGCGATCGGATTTATCTTCCTCTTTTTCTTCAAACCGGACGGTACCCTCGATACCCTCATGCAGGCTGTTGGACTTGGGCAGTATACCCAGCTCTGGCTGGGGAATCCGAACATTATTAACGTGTCACTCGCAGGCGCATCCGTATGGAGATACATGGGCTTCAACTTCATCATCTTCCTCGGTGCGATCTCTTCCATACAAAAGGATGTTTATGAAGCTTCGGATATTGACGGGGCCAATCGCTGGCAGCAGTTCCGCCATATTATCCTGCCGAGCATTACGCGTATCCTGCAGCTCAACCTGATCTTGGCGATTAGCGGCGCAATCAGTGCGTTCGATATTCCATACATTATGACCGACGGCTCCAACGGAAGTGAGACCTTTGTCATCCAGACGGTCCACTTGGCGTTTAAGTACGGCAAGCTGGGCTTGGCATCGGCCATGGCCGTTGTGCTGCTGTTCATCGTCATTCTCGTTACGCTCGTTCAGCGTGTCACCATGAAAGGGGAGGAATGAACGTGCATCAACTCAAATATACCCTTGCGAGCCTATTCAAATATGCCTCACTTATTCTTGCCGCGTTCATTGCGCTTGTACCCATCGTTGTGGTGCTGTTTGCATCGCTTAAGACCAACGCCGAATATGCCACGAGCAGTCCGCTTGCCCCACCAGCCAACTGGCTGAACTTTGCGAACTATACCAAGGCTTTTGTGGACGGCAACATGCTGGTCGGTTTCAAAAATACGATTATTATCCTGATTATTTCCATCGTGGGTGCGACTTTAACGGGCTCCATGATCGCTTACGTGCTGGATCGTTTCAAGTTTAAAGGTAAAAAAATCATGGTTGCCGCGTTCCTGCTCGCTACCCTGATCCCCAGTGTTACGACACAGGTCGCCACATTCCAGATTATTAACGCCCTGGATCTGTTCAACACCCGCTGGGCAGCCATTGTGATGTACTTGGGGACAGATATCATCGCGGTGTATATTTTCCTCCAGTTCCTGGGTTCCATCTCCAATGCACTGGATGAATCCGCCATGCTGGATGGGGCCTCCTACTTCACGATCTACTGGAAAATCATCTTGCCCCTGCTGAAACCGGCGATTGTTACGGTCATTATCGTAAAAGGGGTCAACATCTACAACGATTTCTACACGCCGTTTCTGTATATGCCCAAGACAGATCTGCAGGTGATATCCACGGCCCTGTTCAAATTCAAGGGGCCATTCGGTTCCCAGTGGGAGGTCATCAGCGCCGGCATCATGATTGCCATTATTCCAACGATGATCATCTTCCTGCTGTTACAGAAGTACATCTACAACGGCTTCGCCCAAGGCTCTGTGAAATAAGATGCGAAGCTTGTATGAAATGGATATGAAACATGCCCAGGAACGGAGAGGGAAGTTAGAGCCTGGAGAAACATAGTCGCCTTTATCACCGAAGGGAGAAATGAAACGATGACAGTAGTTGATGCAAAAAACGTACACATTGTTGGAGATGCCTTGCCTCACATGCCTTGGGAGGATAAACCGGAGGGAACAGAAGGGCCGGTCTGGAGACATTCAGCCAATCCGGTCGTGCCGCGTAACCCGGTCAAGGGGGTTGCCCGCATTTTCAACAGTGCCGTTGTTCCTTATGAAGGGAAGTTCATTGGTGTGTTCCGCGCCGAAACGATTAATGGCCGTCCGCACCTGCATATGGGTTCGAGTGAAGATGGTCTTTCATGGACCATTGAAGAGAAACGCATTCCTTTTGTGGATGAGAATGGCGATCCCTTCATGCCGAACTATGCGTACGATCCACGTCTGGTGAAGGTAGAAGACACGTATTATATCATCTGGTGTACAGATTTCTACGGTGCAGCGCTGGGCTTGGCCAAAACGGATGATTTCAAAACATTCGTGCGCCTCGAAAACCCGATGCTGCCGTTCAATCGCAATGGCGTGTTGTTTCCGCGCAAAATCAATGATAACTATGTCATGCTGTCCAGACCGAGTGACAGCGGCCACACGCCGTTCGGCGACATTTTTCTGAGTGAAAGTCCTAATCTTGTTTACTGGGGCAAGCATCGCCATGTCATGAGCAAGGGCGGACAGGGATGGTGGCAATCGGTCAAGATTGGCGGCGGTCCTGCTCCGATTGAAACATCTGAAGGCTGGCTGATGTTCTACCACGGCGTCACCGGAACATGCAACGGATTTGTATACAGCATGGGTGCAGTCATTCTGGATCTGGATGAGCCATCGAAAGTAAAATATCGTTCCTCCAATTTCGTGCTGACGCCTGAGAAATGGTATGAGGAGCAAGGCTTTGTGGACAATGTCATCTTCCCATGCGCCACACTGCATGATGCGGAGACAGGACGAATCGCCATTTATTATGGAGCTGCGGATACGTATGTTGGCGTGGCGTATACCACCGTGGAAGAGATCGTAAATTACGTCATCGAGACGGACGAAGTCATCGCCGGAGACCGTGAGGAAGGCAAGCTGTAATTGAACATTTCTATAGATTGAAAGGGGTTCTACAAGGCAATGCATATGGAGTACATTAAGGGGTTTACATTTGGCTGGATGAGCGGCAGAGGGGAATTCTGTAAACCCGAAGCCAAAGAGTCCCTGCGCCTGATGGCTGAACGCACGGGCAGTTCACATGTCATCTTTGCGCTGGCGGCACTCCAGGATCACCCGCAGGCGGTGGAAGTGAAGTATCGGGGAGAGCATATGGTGGAGGATGACGAATTGCTGGACATGATTCGTTACGCTCGCACCCTCGGGCTATGCGTGATTTTGAAACCAACCGTTAATTGCACCGATGGCACGTGGCGTGCGCACATTAACTTTTTTGATATTGATGTGCCGTGTGAGCCGAAGTGGAAGGACTGGTTCCGCAGTTATACCGCTTATCAGAAGCACTATGCAGCCATTGCGGAGCAGGAGAAATGCGAGATGTTTATCATTGGCTGCGAGATGGTACAGTCCGAACGTCGAAGCGCGGAATGGCGCGAGGTGATTGCGGCTGTACGTGAAGTGTACTCCGGACTTGTGTCATACAATACGGACAAGTATCAGGAAGGTCATGTGACATGGTGGGATGCAGTGGATGTGATCTCATCGAGCGGATATTATCCCATCGGAGACTGGGAAGCGCAGCTGGACCGTATTGAACAGGAGATTGCACCTTACAAGAAACCCTTTTTCTTCGCTGAAGCAGGCTGTCCCAGCCGCAGTGGATCAGCCCAGGTGCCGAATGACTGGGGCCTAGAAGGTGCGGTCAGTGCGGAGGAACAGGAGCGTTTCTACGAGGCGATGTTCAGGCATGCCAGCCAGCGGGAATGGGTGCGAGGATTCGGTCTATGGGACTGGAGTGCGAGCCTGTATCAGGAAAAGAATGCCCTGACCGATGATGGTTACGGCGTGTATGGTAAACCGGCGGAGCGTGTTATTCGTCGTTTCTATGAAAGGTTGTCGGTCGAAGTTTAGCATCTCTGGCTATAGGAATTCCGAACTGCGACATTAATGATGAAGCAGAGCGAGCAATGACGAAGAAGACGGCGTACATGCAGATAATCTTGGATTATCCTCATGTGCGTCTTTTTTTGTTTTCCTTGGGCGAGAGTACTTCGTTTCACGCTTGCGGGCATGTGCGCAGCAACGTATGATGGATAGAACATATCAATGAGCAGGTAAGGAAAGACGAATGGACGGTGTTGATCATGAACAAACATGCACATGGCTGGGTTACGGCTGATGGGACCCTGAATGAACAGGCTATAACCAGCCGGGAGCAGCTCTACAAGGGGATGAATGGTAGATATGTGGAGCGATTTATGGTTCACACCGGAGAGAGTTACATTTTCAAACCACTCACGAATCTGGGACAGCATGGGCGTGAACGGTGGATATCCATGCATGTACTGTCCTTACTGCCTTCCATTTATCCGAGGCTAATAGACACCTCTGACGAAGCCATTGCTCCGGAACAGAGCTGGCTGATCTACGAGGACCTGGGGCCGCTTGTGCATGATTTGCAGGAAGGTGCGATGCTGTCCGCAGCTGTACATATGGCGGAATGGCACACGCTCTGGGTACCCCAATGGGACGAGCTGCCGCGTGTGGGCCAGAAGCCGTCCATTGGCAACATGCTGCAGGAACTCTGGGATGCCCAGGAATCAACGGATGAATTGCTGTCCAAGCTGGGAATGACGCTCTCTGCACCTGCTTGGGACGAGATCAGGGCGCTTATCCAAGCAGCTGACCAAGAACTTCCGATTGTCCTGTGTCACGGAGACCTGCATCCCGGCAATATGGCCGATGTGAATGGCAGACTTGTCATTATCGATTGGGAACATGCTCATCTGAATACGCCCCTCTGGGATGTATATCATCTGGTGGATCTGTCTCATCCGCTGTTTCCGAGACATGTTACACCACAGCTTCGGGAGCGGATCATTCAGACGTATCTGAACGAGCTGGAGCAGCGCGGGCAGCGGGTCGAAAGAATTTCTTTTCGAAGATGGTATGCCGCGTATGCCATTGTATTCTCGCTCTGGATGCTGCGCTTGATCGATTCGGATCTGCAGAAGGAAGACTGCGTGTGGCCGGAGGAGCAGCTACGCAATCAATGGAATGAGACGGCAACCACGCTGGAACAGTGCATGAACCAGCTATTTACCGAATAGACATGAGGGGGCAGAACATGCGTAAAGTAGGACTCGTTATGCGGAAAATTCAATTCACCGAGGCGCAGGGACCGCGCGTATTCGCTGATCGGCTGAAGCAGATCGGTCTGGAGCTTGGGGTAGATATTGTGTTTATATCGCCGGAGCGCCATGTGAGCGGGTATGACTGGCTGCCCGGTTATGAACACGAGAAGGGAGATCTGGTGAACTACGATATCGTGCTTGACCAGATATATCGCCAAAATATAGAGCATGTCATCTACACGGTATCCGGGTTTACGTTTTTGAAGATGTTTTTGCCCAAAAGTGTACTGTTTCCGCACAGCTTCCCTGACCCGGCACTGACGGGGTATGAGATGATGAAGCCATTCTATAGCATGGTGGATAAAGCCATTGTGCAGACGGAGTTTTTGAAAACAGAACTCGGACGCAACTTCGGCGTACATGATGTGAGCGTCATTCCGATCGGCTTCAATGAGGAACTGGCACACCGCCATTATGACCCAAGTCAGGTCGTGCACAACCGCGTGCTCTGGATCGGCCGGGATGAAGCGAATCGTCGCCCGGATCTGGTGCTGGAATATGCCCGGCAGAATCCGGACAAGGAAGTGTACATGGTATTTGGGGGACGGCGTTATGAGGAGAGCATGAAGAAGTACGACATACCGGACAATGTGAAACTTCAGTTTGCATTGACCCAGGATGAAGTCTTTACTCTGATGAACTCTGCCAAGGTGTATTGGAGCTGCTCTGCGTTTGATACGTTTGCGATGCCCCTGACGGAAGCGATGGCTATGGGCAAAATGATCGTGAAGCCTGAGCATGCATGCTACGGCCATATTCGTTCTACACATGCCTTTGCAGGCAATGAGGATAACTGGTTTGAGCTGTTGAATATGGCAGCTGCTGCACCGCGCAATGTATCGGAGGACAACCGGGAGTATGCGTTTGGAGCCTTTTCGCGCACAATTATGAAGGAAGGGTACCGGAACTTTTTTGCAGACTGGTTGAAGTAGGGGACTGCGGTATTAATATCCGATCGTAAGGAGAGGATTTTGTGGATATCGTTATTCTGTGGACGGTTGGCATGTGGTTGGTGCAGCTGCTGATAGAATGGATCGTGTATCGGATGCAGGGGCGCAGAATGACATGGATTCAGTCGATCCTGCCGTGTCTGACGCTGCTTGGCGGGGCTATTGTCATCATGATCAGCATCGATATTGGTGGATGGAACGGTATCGGATATGCACTGCTTGGTGCAGCTCTGGGTACATCGGGCTTATTGACGTTGATTACGGTCGCCATTACGGCTCTGGTGCTGCAGCGTCGGAGAAGGAAATGATCAGGTCTTGGGGGAAGGAGCCACAGACTTGATGAAATAACTGAAAGGAAAACATAATGAACAGCCTAATGATGAAACACTGGTCTGCTGAACAACGTGAGTTACCCGGAATGAATTGCATTGCTTTTGCAAATGGAGACGTCATCATCTTAAATATCAGCAAATATTACAACCCTAACAATAATGAGCGCACAATCTCCTGTACTCCCCTGTGTGATACAACCATCGAGAGCATTGATAAATATAACGATGATTATTGGACCGCAGTTGATGCTTGGACAAGTATGGACTATCAGGGTGGAAAAATCTATGGCGGGGATGGCCAAATGGGGAATGAAGGCTTCATTGCCTGCACAGACGCAAACGACAGTTTGATCTGGGGTATTTTTTTGGATGAAACCAATCCCATAAAAAAATTAAGTGTTAGAGGTAAAACGTTGATTGCCATTAATGAACATGAAGACATGCGTATTGAAATAAATTTGGATTCCCTAGCAGATATTAAGATGACCTATCTTAGGTCATAACTGTAGCTGTCTGAGGGTGACGTCTGCAAAAGGGACGAGGATGCTAGGCGCATGACATGGTTGCAGAGATGCAATCGTCTGTGATATATTGGCATTAATTATGATAAGGGAGGTGAAGACAGGTGAATCACGAGATGCTTAACAACCGTATTAGCCAGCTGCCAATTGCTATGGCTGGCATTGTTCACACTTTTCGCGACAACGGGAGAAGTCTGTCCAATTTTGAATATACGGAAGTTAACCATTGCGAGAAGATGCCTGCCTTGACCTCATTCGGACGATAAGCGATTAAGCTTGAATTCTGAAGGGCCGCGGAGCTAACCTCTGCGGCTCTTTTTGTGTTGCGGTCAGGATCTTCCATACCATAGGAGGAACCTTATTATGATGATCATTAGCGCGCAACAACTGACTCAATATCACGGAGCACATCTGGTGCTGGACGGCATTACTTTTGAGATTATGGAGGGGGACAAAGTCGCCCTCATCGGCCGCAACGGAAGCGGCAAAACGACACTGATGCGCCTGATGGCCCGGCTGAATCAGCCGGACGAAGGGCAATTAATGATCAAAAAAGATACAAGGATCGGCTATGTAGCGCAGGTGCCGGAAGGACTGGATGATTATACGGTACTGGATGTGCTGGCTCTGGGATTCAAAGCGCTTATGGAGTGCCGCAGCCGCATGAAGGAAATGGAGCAGCAGATGTCTGATCCGGACTATGCAGCAGATCCAGACCAATTGGAACGCTTGTTGAAACGATATGCCGCACTGCAGGAGCAGTTTGAACGTGAGGGCGGGTATGAGATGGACGCACGGATTGATCAGGTGGCGGACGGGCTGGATATTGCCAAAGCACACTATGGCTGGAGGTTCGGTTCCCTCTCCGGAGGAGAGCAGACCCGCGTCGTACTTGCTTCGCAGCTAATCGTCCGTCCAGATCTGCTGCTGCTGGATGAGCCGACCAATCACCTTGATCTGGAGCGGGTGGAATGGCTGGAAGGCTATCTGCGGGAGTACACAGGCACGATCGTGCTGATCTCCCATGACCGTTATTTTCTGGACCGGGTGGTGACCCGAACACTTGAGCTGGAAGATGGCGAAGCGCAAACGTCAGCAGGCGGTTATACGGAATACATGAAGGTGAAGGAACAACGGCTTCTGCAGCAATTTGAGGAGTTCAAGGAGCAGCAGAAGGTCATGAAGAAAATGAAGGAAACGATCCGTCAGTTGGAGGAATGGGGACGCATTGGCGGGAACGAGAAGTTCTTCCGGCGGGCCGCTTCGATGCGGAAGGCGCTGGAGCGGATGGAGCAGGTGAAGCGGCCTGTGCTGGAGCGGCGCAATGCAGATTTCGATGTGCGGCCTACAGACCGCACGGGCCGCCGCGTGGCGGTGATTGATCAGGTGGAGAAGGCTTACGGAGAACGTCCGATCCTGCGCGGCGTTTCAGCGCTGCTGGAGTTCGGAGACAAGGTTGCCCTGATTGGCCGTAATGGCTCAGGCAAGACCACATTGTTCAAGCTGCTTCTGGGAGAAGAGCAGGCTACTTCCGGTCAGCTTGAATGGGGAGCAAGGGTGGATGTTGGCTATCTGGCACAGCAGGAGGAGCCTTCCAATCCGAAGCTGAGCGTGCTTGAACATTTCCGCCTGGAGGCAGGTGTGGAAGAAGGCGAAGCACGTGGCATTCTGGCAAGGTATCTGTTCTATGGGGCAGATGTATTCCGCTCGGTTGGGCAGTTATCTGGCGGGGAGTGGACCCGTCTACGGTTATCCCTGCTGGTGCATCGCAAGCCGAATGTACTGCTGCTGGATGAACCAACGAACCACCTGGACATTGCTTCAAGAGAAGCACTGGAAGAATCCTTGGTTGACTTTGAAGGCACGGTGCTTGCCATCTCTCATGATCGCTACTTCGTGAACCGTATGGCTTCACGTGTCTGGGAGCTGGAGAATGGCGAGATGACCACCTATCTCGGGGATTATGAAGCCTATCGGGAGAAAAAGCTTGAACTACAAATCCGAGCAGGTGAAGCGGCCCAGCATGCCGTTCCGATTCCGGCTCTTCCTCGTGAGCGTGCCGAATCTAAGGAACAACGTAATTCTCGCCAAGGAGAGAACGGAGCGGGGAAACGACAGTCGGCCGAGCAGCTGGAACAGAGGCTGGCTCGTCTGGAGGCACAGATTCAGGAGCTCGACCACCAGCTTGAAATGCAGGCAAGCTCTGCTGAGCTGGAACAGCTGTGGAATGAGCGTGAGCAGCTGTCGGGTGAATACAACCAGTTATTGGCCCAATGGGCTGAATTGTGATCGTTCGTCAAAGCAAGGACGAACATGAAAGGTCGGAGAAGGTCTCCGGCCTTTTTGTTTTCCGGATGGTGAATACAGTCATCCTGCACTGTAATAGGCTTCAAAAGGTGCATTGCGAATGTCCTTATTTACATGTCACAGGGAATAGTGTAACTTTTTCCCTTCTCATACGTTAAATACGTTTGTATGATTTTGAAGCGGCTCACCTTAGAGCTACACAAAAGGGAGGTTATCGTTATCTATTACGCATTGACTTATCGAAGCTGGTCGGACGATCGGCAGTCCGAAACCGGGCAGCTGGAGCACGTATCTGTTACCCGGGATGAGCTGTTTATGCGCAAGCTGGTGGATGCAACCCTGATGAAAAACAAACTGTGGGCCCACCTGTCCAATGAGTGCGAGGATCTGCGGGATCATGCCATCTATGTGACTGCATACGACAGCCAGATGCCTGCAGATTACGGTACAGCGATTGCGGACGCTGCACTGGCCATGTGCAAAATGTCTTCGATGTACAGCGCAGAGTACATGCTGTGGAATGGAAGGGCATTTCAGGAGTTGGAACTCGCAGACTCTTCCTCGTACACGATGGAACTCGCCGAGCGTCTGCTGGACCATTATATGGTTCGAAGCGGAACGACGTATGAATTCGTGTATTCCGTGCTGGATGCGGATCGCCGGAAAGTGTTGTTTTTTATGAAGGAGGTAGACCTGTAATGACAGAAGAAGATCGGCACCATTCATCGAAACCCGGGTCAAAGGCGAAGCTGGTTGCCTTTTCCCTGATGCTGGCTGTACCTGCGGTATTGTCGGGCTGCGGGAGTAATGACGAGTGCGACCCGGATTATGACACCGGGTGTGAGTATGATTCCAGCAGTGGGCATTATTATTATGGCGGTTCATATGGTGGTAGCAGCAGTAGTAGCAAGAACAGCTCGTATAGTAAATCGAAATCCAAATCGAGCGGCTTTGGCAGCTTCTTCCGCAGTTCGGGAGGCTAAAGGGTATGAGGCCAATACACTCATTGCCCTATCGTCACGAAGAGGTATTTGCGGGCGAAGCCGGACAGCATGTGCCGTATCACCGAATGTATGGCAAGCAATATTGCGTACCCTCACTAACCCTATATACTCCAGAAGAAATGCAGGAATTGCAGCGTGCAGTTGAGCTTATCGACGGCATATACTGCAAAGTCATGCGGTTCATCCAGCAGTATATGCCGGATAGCTTTTTGGAACAGCAGCTGGGTATTCATCCAGGGCTCATTGCGACAGCCAGGATGGAGACAGTGACTGGGGGCATTACGCGTCAGGACTGGATTATCGGCGAGGCCGGGTTCAAGTGTATCGAAAATAATACCGACACCCCAACTGGTATACCCGAAGCAGCGATTCTGGAGCGCATTTTGGTAGGCATGGCTGAAGATGATGCATTCACTGCGCCGTCAGCAGACATGGATGCCTGCATCCGGGAATGCTTCCGCAGGTGGCTGGAGTCTTATGCCGAGCAAGGGCTGCGAGGGCCAGTGACATTTACCTCATTTGGTGGGCATGTGGAGGACCGGACCAATACGGAGTATCTGATGAGACGCTGCCAGGAGGCCGGATATGAGGTGCGTTATGCTCCTCTGGAGGAACTTGAGATTGTTCCCGGAGAGGCGCTGTATCATGATGGGCACGAGATTCAGCTGCTGTATCGTCTGTATCCGCTGGAGTATCTCGTTGATGATCGGGATGAGACAACAGGTGTGGACATCGGTGCGGCTTTGCTTGCACTGGTAGAGGAAAACCGGCTTGGGCTGATGAACCCCGTACAGCATGTCCTGATGCAGAGCAAAGGCTTCATGGCTGCGATCTGGTCACTCTATGAGCGCAATGAACAGACACCGGAGTACTGCGGCTTTCGGTTGTTTTCGGATGCGGAAGTGGATTCGATTTCCCGGTATCTGCTGCCCACCTATTTCGAAGCAGCCCCTTTTGAACTGAAGTCCACTCCCTATGTGGAAAAAAGCTACTGGGGTCGTGAGGGCCGAGGCACACTGCTGCTGGGTGAAGGAACGGTGAGTGACGCGTCAGGAGCAGGACAGGACGAAGATGAAGATATCGCGGCTTATTATAATAACCAACCGAAGATTTATCAGCAGCTGGTTCCGATGGAACAGGCAAGCATCGTGACAGAGGACGGGGAATATAGCGGTTATCTGCTGACAGGCGTGTTTGTCATAGGTGGACGTTTTGCCGGTGTACTGCCCCGGATTGGGGAGAAAGTGACCGGGGATATGGCCTATTATTGTGCGGCCGCAGTAAATGGAAGTAATGGATGATGAGGAGGAGTAGGAATGGATAACTTGGGATTAAACCTGCTGAATGTGGCGGTGGGTATCGGCATTCTGCTGGTGGTATTGGTATGTGGGTATTTTGCTTTTAGCAAACTGACCCGGTATAACGATAGTGAGGAAATCGCCAAAGGTAACGAAGCGGCGGGTATGTATATGGGCAGCAAGCTGCTGGGACTGTGCATCATTGTCGGTATGGTGTCCTTCTCCACGCATTCATGGCTGGATATGCTGTTATGGTCTGTACTGGGAATCATTATTCTGTGTCTGGTCTATATTATATTTGATTTCCTGATTCCCAGAATGCGTGTATGCGATGAGATCGCAAGAGGCAATCTGGCGGTAGCACAGTTGCTGCGTTCCATTATCATCGGTGTTTCCATCGTCATCGGTACGTTTTTGATGTAAAATGTACCCTAGCGATACATGATAATTTAGAGGGAATATAACAATTACACATGTACGAAGAGGACAGAAAGAATCTGGAGAAGCGAAGCGTTCGCCTTTATCATCGGATTTTCACCTTTTTAGAAGGTATAAAAAAATCTGAGGATAACAGCGATCGTAAGATCGTTCTGTACTTGGAGTGCAAGTGTGTATTTCTTATATGTGTTCTAAATGAATATCAAACTGAAGAAGGAGCGCAGCATCATGAGAAAAGTCATCATTGATACAGATACAGCAGGAGACGATACGATTGCGATCCTGACGGCACTGCACCACTTTCAAGTGGAAGGCATCACCATTACGGGCGGTAACGTCCAGTTTGACCAAGAGGTTGAAAATGCTCTGTACACCGTGCAGGTTGCTGGACATGGCGGCAAGGTGCCTGTATACAAAGGATGCGAACGACCGCTGATGGCCTACGGGCAGGCGCAGCACCGTACAGTGGAAGATGTGCATGGCGACGACGGCATGGGCGGCGCGCATTTCCCCAAGGCAGATCAGCGTCCCGAAAGCGGCCACGCGGTTGATTTTATCATTGAGAAAGTGCATGCCAATCCGGGAGAGATCTCTCTTCTGGCAATTGCACCCCTGACCAACATTGCGATGGCGATTCAAAAGGACCCAACGATTATTCCGGAGATTGATCATCTCTACATTATGGGCGGTACGAATAATGCGCTGGGCAACATTACGCCAGCGGCAGAGTACAACTTCTACGTTGACCCGGAAGCAGCTAAAATTGTACTGCACGCCGGCATTCCAACCACGATGGTTGGCTGGGAGATGTGCACCGAATACTCCGTCATGGATGATGATGATCATGCAGAAATTGCAGCGCTTGGAACATCCGGGGCTGATTTTTTCACAGCGATCAACAAAGTCGTTATGCAGTTCAACAAGTCGGTACATAAGCTGAATGGAACCACACACCCGGATACACTGCTGATGGCGGTAGCGGCAGACGAATCGCTGATGACGAAGTCAGGCCAGTATTACGTGGATGTGGAAGCCGCAGGAGAACTGACGCGTGGATACAGCGTGGTGGATATCAACGGACGTTTCGGCAAGAAACCTAACGTGCGCGTATGTGAAGCCATCGATCGGCCGAAGTTTAAATCCATGCTGTTGGATGTTTTGTCAGCTATTCAATGAACCAAGGAATGATCTAAACACGGCAAGCCCACCTGGGTCCGCAAGGACCAGGTGGGCTTTTCTTGTTACATTTCGTTAGCCTTGCTGCAGCAAAAATGAACGGATTCCGGTGGTGACCAGGTCGTGGTCTTCCTCATCGGGCAGACCCGATACCGTAATTGTTCCGATCTGTCCCTGATCCTTCACAATCATTGGAAAGGCACCACCAGCCAGTACAAAGTCAGTGGAAGGCAGGCTGAAATCCTGCTCAAGCGTTTTATTCTCGCTGCGCAGCCGCAGAGCGGTATGCCATGAACTGGAGGAGAAGTGGTTTACCACGTTGTTTTTACGCCGGATCCAATCCTCGTTGTCCGGATGAGTGCCTTCCATGGCATGCAGGAAAAGGCGATGTCCACGGAGGGTAATGTCGATGGTTACGGCCTGTGAACGACGTTTCGCCTCCTCGATCAGATGGAGTCCAAGCTGTAGGGCCAGTTCAGAGTCAAATGTACGAAATACCAAGTCCTTTTCTTCCTGCTGCATTTCCTTTAATCTCTCTGTCATCGCCAGGTTCAATTTACAGGCAGCCCCTTTTCATGTGTAGTTCATATCTACATTCGACATAGGGTAGGGTGGTCCCTTCCGGATGCAGGTTGGGTTATCGTTTGGCTCTAAATCTGCCTTTCACCGGAGCCCATTTGGAGACACGACTTCGGCTGTGGTAAAGTGAAGGGAAGGTAACTTTGGACATTCCACAGGTTTACATAGCATAGGGCAAAACGAGTTGGGCAGGAGGAGAGACAATATGCTGTTTTATTTTATAGCACTGCTGGTAACGCTGGTGGATCAGGGTACCAAACTGGCCGTGAGAATGTATATGGAAGTCGGCGACATGATGAGACTCGGTGACTCGGGCATGCAGCTGCAGCATTATGAGAATAGCGGGATGGCGGGAAGCATGTTCCAGGGAAATGCGCGTCTGTTCGGCGTTGTCGCCATTCTGTTCATTGCCGGCATTCTGTATTATCGGAGAAAAGGTGAAATTCGCGGTTTCTGGATGCAGGCAGGAGCAGGCTTCATGGTCGGTGGAGCTTTGGGAAATGCAATCGACCGTTTTGTATTTGCAAAAGTAACGGATTTTCTAGTATTTCCATCTGGCCGGGGCATTCTCAACCTGGCTGATGTAGCGATTAACATTGGGGTGATACTCTTGGTGATCGGAATGTTAATCCGTGCATTGAAGACCTACCGGGCCAAGCGATCGCGCAATGCCTTGCCCAAAATTGAACGTTAATAATGCAATAATAATCAAGTGTTGCAATCACGCACAATGGAAAAAAGAAGGACATTGGATATAGGCCGATGTCCTTCTTTTTGTTGTGCAGCAAGCAGTGCTGGAAAATAACGCCGTGATTCATTTTTATCGAAACCGTTTTAGAAATAATAAAGGGTTGAATAGCCCGCCCTTATGTAAGGCTCCGCGTGGAAGAATTAACCAAATGGTTATTCCACCAATTTAATGGGTATATCTTTACTTATATAATGCTGAGGGAGGTACAACATGAGAACATCGCTTACCAAGGCACTCGGGACAATGTTGCTATGTGGATTAATGGCTGGGCTCCTATCTTCTTGTACAAGCGGGGAGAGCGCAAGCGGCAAAGTGCAAATCGAATTCTTCCAGAACAAGCCCGAAGCCAAAGGAACCTTTGACGAATTGATCAAGACATTCAATGCGGAGCACTCCGATATACAGGTCACTCAGGTGAATCCGCCAGATGCGGAGACGGTGTTGAAGACTCGCGTAGTCAAAAACGATGTGCCTGATATTATGGCCATGGGTGCAACCGATACATATTCGATACTGGCCCAAAGTGAAATTTTCGCTGATCTGACGGACAGCTCGCTGACCAAGACGATAGATCCGAATTACATACAAATGCTGAAGGATGTCACAGGCATGGAGGAAGTGACAGGTATTCCTTACGCAACAAATGCAAACGGCATCATGTACAACAAAACGCTGTTTAAGGAAATGGGACTCGACGTTCCCAAGACATGGGACGAGCTGATTGCTACTGCTCAAAAGATCAAGGACGCGGGTAAAATTCCGTTTTACTTCACGTACAAGGATGACTGGCAGACGAATCTGCCGTTCAATGCTCTTGGACCTAACTTGGTTGGTATCGATTTCTATCTGGATCGTCGCGAGAACAAGGTGACCTTCAAGGATAAATATCGCGAAGTGGCAGAGAAACAGCTTGAACTGATGAATTACGGTCATGGCGATAACTTCGGTAAGGCCTATTCCGACGGTAACCGGGCCTTTGCCAACGGCGAAGCATTCATGTATATCCAGGGAACCTGGGCGATCTCCGAGATTCGCAAAGCCAATCCGAATGTGGATATCGGCTTCTTCCCGTTCCCGACCGGAAATGATCCAAGTGTGATCAAGCTGGTGAACGGCATCGACTCCCTGTTTACGATCTCGGCAGATACGCCAAACCGGGAACAGGCTGAAGAGTTTATCGCATTCCTGCTGGAACCCGAAAATATCGGGAAATACATTGAAGAGCAAACGTTATTTGCAGCAGTCGAAGGTGTGGAGCAGGACGACCCTGCGGTGCAGGAGCTGACGCCATATATCGAGCAGGGCAAAGTTATTGATTTTGCCGATCACTATATTCCGGCTGCGGTGCAGCTGAATTCCATCGTACAGTCCTTTTTGCAGAACAAAGACATCGACAACTATCTGGATACACTCGACAAAGAATGGGACAAGGTTGCGAACCGGCGTTAAGCCTTGTCCGAAGGAGGATGGAGTATGAACAAACGTATGGCACCCTATTACTGGATGACGGTTCCGGCGGTGGTATTGTTCTTCGTGTTTATGACGCTGCCGGCTCTCCAAGGGATTTATTATTCCTTTACGAACTATAACGGTTTTGGGAAAAGCTATGATTTCGTCGGTTTCAAAAACTATTTCAACCTGTTTCAGGATGATAATGTCGGCAATGCCTACTGGTTTACATTCAAGTTTGCGATTGTGGTGACCATTCTCACCAATATTCTGAGCCTGCTTATCGCTCTAGGGCTGAATGCCAAGATCAAGTTCCGTAACTTTTTCCGCGGCATCTACTTCCTGCCCAATATTTTGAGCGTATTGATTGTAGGTTACATATTTAACTACCTGTTCTCCAATGTATTCCCGATCTGGGGGCAAAATCTAGGCATCAACGCGCTATCCACGAACATACTTGGTAGCGAAAGTTTGGCATGGATCGGGATCGTTATCGTGGCCGTATGGCAATCGGTAGCACTCAATACGATTCTGTATCTGGCCGGACTGCAAACGATACCAACAACGCTGTACGAGGCATCCAACCTCGACGGTGCAGGCAAATGGCGTGAATTCTGGAGCATTACCTTCCCGCTGATTGCACCGTTCTTCACCATTAATATGGTACTGGCTATGAAAAACTCCCTGATGGTCTTCGATCAGATCGTTGCCTTGACCAACGGTGGACCCGGACGGGCGACGCAATCCATCTCTCATCTGATCTATACGGGTGGATTTGAAGGTGGAGAATATGCATATCAATCTGCGAACTCGGTTATTTACTTCATCGTTATTGCGGTGATTTCGATTCTGCAAATCCGGTTCCTGCAAAGAAGGGAGATGGATCTGTAATGAGAAGCCGTACACGCACCAACTGGCTCGTTATGCTGCTTGTTATTCTGGGCACATTGTTTATCCTGTTTCCACTCTATATGACGGTTACGATTGCGTTGAAAAATCCGGAGCAAATGGCTCAGTCGGTATTTGCCTTCCCGACCGAATTGCACTGGGAGAACTTCGCAAGCGCCATCGACATGACGAACTTCTTTCAATCGTTTCGTAACAGTGCTGTTGTTACTGCATCTACCGTCATTTTGACACTGCTAAGCAACTCCATGGTTGCCTATGCGATCGCACGCAATATGGAGAAACGCAAGTTTTTCAAAGGGCTGTACTATTACTTCGTCAGTGCGATGTTCATTCCGTTTCCGATCATCATGCTGCCGATTGTCAAACTGACATCTTCACTGGAGATGACGAACCTGCTTGGCTTGACCTTATTACATACGGTGTATGGACTCGCCTTTAACGTCTTCGTGTATGTCGGATATATCCGGTCTATTCCGGTGGCACTCGAGGAGGCAGCTTTTGTGGATGGAGCAACAACCTGGGGCACATTCTGGAAAATCATTTTCCCGCTTATGGCACCAATCAGTGCTACGGTTGGTATTCTGACATGTCTGTCCACCTACAATGACTTCCTGCTGCCGCTCATCATTATCAGTGATCCGGCACAGTACACGCTGCCGCTGGTGCAATACGTCTTCCAGGGTCAGTTCAATACCGACTTTAACCTGGCGTTTGCATCCTACCTGCTGGCCTTGCTGCCAATGATTATCATCTATCTGTTTGCTCAGAAGTGGATCATTAACGGGGTAACCCAAGGTTCTGTAAAATAAAGCTTTGTGAATATAGAGAGGTGGACACCTAAGAGTCCTCCTCTCTTTTTTATTTTAAGGATGCACTACGAACGTTTCGAACGGATTGATTAACCCGGGAAACTGTGCTATTTTTTATTCGTTAGTTTAATCATTAAACAAAGAAAGCGAGCGTTGACTTTTGCAAGCGCTTTAATTAAATAAGTGAATGAAACCAGCATCGGTGTACTCAATCTCAAGAGCAAGGGAGTAGGATGGTGGTTTTTTTACATGCAGAAAGGAGAATGGACGAAGTTGCAGGGGAAAACAGGGCGCTATAACTCGCTTCGCAATCAGATCTTTGTCGGTTTCGTCATGGTGATGCTCATTGTTCTGCTGCTCGCAGGTGTAACAGCCTATGACCGGGTGGCTGCGTTGCTGAAGAGCAATGCCGAGAAACATATTCATCAGACTGCAGTGCAGGCCAGTGGTCGATTGGATGCGCTCATTGCACAGGTGAACTCCCTGACGGCCCAGGTCGCGGATGATTCGTATGTGCAGCGTCTGCTCAGTGACGAGAAGCATGGTAAACCGGCCACCTTCAATCAACGTCAGGCACTGCTTCAGATTGCAGGCAGCTATCAATCTTTTATTAACGGGGCGCAAAGTATGGAGATCTACACAACCGGATACAACCGTATATTCCCGATGGATGACCGATCCCTGGATCTCCGAGTGGAGCGCAGCTGGATCACCCAAGCGGATGAAGGCAAAGGCAGATTGGTGTGGGCAGGCTCTGACCCTGAAGACCCGGGTGTACTTCTCGCCATTCGTCGAATCAACCTGCTGGAGCATTCTTTTGAACATGGGGGCTATGTTGTGGTGCGGATGCAGCGCAGTTTTTTTCAACTGAATGATTCGAATGAGGCAGAGGGTTTGCAGGATTCCATCCTGCTGCTGGACGGCGATGGTGAAGTGGTGACTTCCAATCTGCAGATTAACCTTGATCCCAAGGCCATTTTGGACAGTGGGTCCGTCGTTCAGAATGGAGAGGAATCCTATATCGTTGTTCGCCATAAGTCCGAGCTGACGGGATGGACACTTGCTGTGCTGACACCGCTAGGAGAAACAACCGAAGGCGTATCGATCCTGAGAACGGCGCTGCTCGTTTCGGGAATCATTGGTGTGGTGCTGTTTCTTGTGATGTCCTTTTTTCTGTCCACCATGATTACACGTCCGTTGATTCGGCTGATGCGGGCCATGCGCGGGGCACAGCCCGGAGCGATGAGACCGAATCTGATGGTCAGCTCCACCATGGAGATCAATGAGCTGAATGATGTGTATAACCAGATGGTTTACAGGCAGAACGAATTGACACGTGTGGTGCACGAGAAGGAAGTCATGCAGTCCCGGGCCGAGCTGAAGGCGCTGCAATCCCAGATTAATCCCCATTTTCTGTTTAATACCCTGGAGGCATTCTATTGGTCCTTGGAGGAAAAAGGAGAAGAGGAGCTGGCACTTAGGGTTATTGCGATGTCCCGGTTATTTCGCTACATCATCCCGGGTCCTCATCAGGAGGAATGGGTCACGATCGCGGACGAACTGGAGCATGCGGAGCGGTATTTAAACATTATGCAGATGCGGCTGGGCGAGAGAATGCAGTGGGAGATCAGGCTGAGCGAGGAACTGCGCAGCGTGCCTATCCCCAAGCTGCTGATCCAGCCATTGGTGGAAAACGCCATACTGCACGGGATCGAAAATACGTTAAAACCGGGAAAGGTAGAGATCCGTGTTGAACCTTCCTTGGTAGAAGGTCGTGTACGCGTCAAGGTCCAAGATAATGGGCCAGGGATGGATGAGGAACGTCTGCTATCCATTGTTCAAGCATTGGACGGCGGGCCTGCTGCATCCACCAAGGGAACGGGAGTGGGGCTGATCAATGTGCATCGCCGGCTGAAAGTCTACTTTGGCAGCCAACTGGGCGATGCAGCCAAACTTGTGGTGGAGAGCGAAGTAGGGAGAGGGACCATCATATGTTTTGAAATTCCGAGGGAAACGGGGGCTGCACATGATTCATGAGAAAACCATTCTAATTGTGGATGACGAGCCGCGTACAAGAGAAGGTATACGCAAAACACTTGAGGCCTGGTCTACTGGGCGGAACCGGATTCAGACGGCCGCAAGCGGTGTTGAAGCTAGGGATTGGCTCGCCAGCCAGCCTGCAGATCTGCTGATCACCGATGTTCGCATGCCGGAATTCTCGGGCTTGTCGCTGGTGGAGGCCATTCAGCATTTTCCCAGCAAGCCGGCTGTCCTGATTATGTCGGGATATGCGGACTTTGATTATGTCCACCAGGCGATCAAGCTCGGTGTGGTCGATTATCTGCTCAAGCCGATTGACAAAGAACAGCTGCTCCAAACGGTACAGAAGGCACTGCACGTCCATGAACAGCAGCGGCGCATCCAAACGATACAGGAGATGGTTGATCCGAAGCTGTTCGAGGTCAAGGAGCGAAGAGAACAGCAGGGCAATACCCCGATTGGCGAGGCTTTGGGATACATTGAGGCACATCTGGGTGAACCGATGACCATGCGTGAGCTTGCCGATTCGCTGCATCTGAACTCCAGTTATTTCAGCGTGCTGTTCAAGGAGCAGGTCGGGCTGAATTTCAGTGAGTATCTCATGCGTAAACGGGTACAGCGGGCCAAGGAATTACTGGTGCAGACAACGATGCCCATCTCGGAGATCGCGGAGAGCGTTGGCTACCAGACCGATAAATATTTTATCAAAGTCTTCAAAAGCCTGGAGGGGCTCAGTCCAAGCAAATACCGTCATGCCGTAAATGAAAAGAGTTAACAAGTTCACCTTAAAATAGTGGAGTTTTACCAAATCGTCCTGACCTTATAGCGTGATGATGCCCGTGCTACAATTTCGATAAAGCGGTTACATTAACCGAAAAACCACTATTGGGGGCTGGAATTATGAGCAAAAAAACGCTGGCAATGCTTCTGTCATGGACGCTGGTTCTCGTTGTCATATTGTCGGGGTGCAGCAGCACGGGTTCCGGTGGAGATAACGAATCCGGCAGTAATGGCGGCGGAGAGGGCGGTACCACAGACGGAAAGGTCACGCTGAAATTTATGCATCTCTGGCCGGCCGGCAGTTCTGCACAGCAGAACAAGCTGGTCAATGATATTATCCAGCAGTATCAGACGGATCATCCAAATGTGACGATCAAGCAGGAAGTACTGGAGAATGAACAATACAAGAACAAGCTGAAGATTCTGTCCGCATCCAATGAACTTCCCGATGTCGGGGTAACCTGGGCCGCAGGCTTCCTGGAGCCTTATGTAAAGGGCAATCTGTTTGCGCCTCTCGATGAACTGCTGAATGGATCCCTTGGTGAGAAGTTCATCGCCGGAACGACAGAGGCTTACGCGGTAGACGGCAAAACCTATGCGCTTCCGATTGAGCTGAATATATCACCTATATATTACAACAAAGCGATTTTTGCCAAATATAATTTGCAGCCGCCAGCCACATACGATGAATTCCTGAATGTGCTGAAGACGCTGACCGAGAACGGTGAAGTACCGATTGCACTCGGGAATAAAGACCGCTGGACCGGTTCACTCTGGTATATGTATCTGGCGAATCGTCTAGGCGGGGATGCGCTGGAGAAAGCGATTAGTGGATCAGGCAAGTTTGAAGATCCTGCCCTGACCCAGGCTGCGGCAGAAGTGCAGAAGCTTGTCGATATGAACGCATTCAACAAGGGCTTTAACGGGCTATCCAATGATGAAGGCAAATCCGAATTCATGAATGAGAAGGCTGCCATGTACCTGATGGGAACGTGGGAACTGCCGAACTTTACAACGAACCCGGATATTCCACAGGAATTCAAGGATAAGGTTGGATTTTTCAAATTCCCGACGATTGACGGCGGCAACGGAGACATCAACAGCTGGGTAGGCGGACCGGGCGTAGGCCTGTTTGTGGCCCAGAACTCCAAAGTGAAGGAAGAAGCGCAGAAGTTTGTGCAGTATTTTGTGGAAAAATGGGGTGAAAGCTCCGTGACCGAAGCAGGGGTCATTCCGGCAACCAAAGTCGATACGGCGGCAGTACAGCTGCCACAGCTCTATATCGATCTGCTGAACGAGTTGAATCAGGCGAGCAGCCTGACACTCTTTGCAGATGTGCAGATGAAACCTGCTGCTGCTCAGGCGCACCTGGACATGATTCAGGCACTGTTTGGCAAAGCGGTCACCCCTGAGGACTTTGTGAAGAATCATCAGGCTGCGATTGATAAAGGCAACTGATGTACACCTCACCTACACCATTTGAAGGTTTGAACGTTTGAAGGGAGGATCACGTCTTGGACAAAGTCATGTCGAACCGTCTGGTTGCTGCGCTGTATGTGCTGCCTGCGCTGCTTCTGCTGCTGGTTCTGGTCTATATCCCGATTGTGCTCACCGGATATTACGGTTTGATGCAATGGGATGGGATTGGGGCGATGACGTTTATTGGTTTGGATAACTACGCCAGATTGATTCAGGACAGTACGTTCTGGCAGAGCGCCAATCATACTTTTTTGCTCGCCTTGTTCTCTGCGCTGAGCCTGATTGGTTATCTGATGATTGCACTTGTGCTGTCTGGCAAGATCAAGGGCGCGAATCTATTTCGCAAAATATATCTGATCCCGATGCTGCTGTCTTCTGTTGCGATTGCCCAGTTATGGCTGAAAATTTATCATCCCAGCAACGGTGTATTAAACAGCTTTCTGGAAGCGATCGGATTCAGCAATCCGCCGGCCTGGCTGGCGGAGCCATCGCTTGTGCTGTATGCACTGTTCGTGCCGATTCTGTGGCAGTATGCGGGCTTCTATATTCTGATCTATTATGCTGCGCTGAAGAACATCCCGGAATCTCTGGTCGAGGCTGCCCGAATTGATGGTGCAAATCCGTGGCAGATTGCTTTTCGGATCAAGCTGCCACTCATCACGGAAGTCATTAAGGTAACCGTGGTGCTGGCTGTGGTTGGCTCGCTCAAGTATTTTGACCTCATCTATGTGATGACCGATGGGGGCCCTAATGGCTCCAGTGAAGTTATGGCCTCCTATATGTATCGTCAGGCTTTCAGAAGCTTCGACTTTGGTTACGGCAGTGCTGTAGGGTTTTTCCTGCTCTTGATCTGTTTGGTGGTCACATGGTTGCTCCGCAAGGCGACGGCTTCGAAAGATACGATCGAGTATTCCTGACGTGAACGTAAAATGAAAGGAGGTCTATCCTGGTGAAGACGGATACGGCTGTTCGGCTGCCCGTACATCCGGAGACAGGCCAAGGCTCAGCATGGTTAAGAAGGTTTGGATATGTGCTGCTGTATGTGCTCTTGTCTCTGGTGGCTGTGCTTCAGATATTGCCCTTGATCTGGCTGCTGTTATTCTCGCTCAAAAATAATCAGGAAGTATTTGACATGGCTCCTTTTGCCCTCCCGGCTACGCCGCGTTGGGAGAACTATGTCAAGGTATGGACGGAAGGTAATATCAGCTTATATTTTTTCAATAGTGTATGGATTACGGTCGTTTCTGTGGTGTTTACGGTTCTGTTTGCCAGTCTCGTCACGTTTGCCATCACACGGATGCGCTGGAAGGGACGTTCGCTGGTGCTGGGGTTGTTCATGGTAGGTCTGATGATTCCGGTGCACTCCACACTGATCCCATTGTTCAGCCTGTTCCTGAAACTGCATCTCACAGACCATCCGTTATCGGTCATTCTGTCTTACATTGCATTTAATATGCCGATCACGATTATGATCCTGCTTGGATTCTATTATTCACTTCCGAGAGAGGTCGAGGAGGCCGCGGTGATGGACGGTTGCTCCGTCAACCGGATCTTCTTCCGCATTGTACTGCCGATGACCGCTTCCGTAATTGCGACAACAGCCATCATTAACATGATCTATGACTGGAACGAATTTATTTTCGTCAATACCTTCATTAGCTCGGATGCGTATAAAACGCTGACGGTTGGTGTACAGAACTTTATTGGGCAGTATACCACCGATTGGGGTGCCATTGGGGCTACGCTGATGATCAGCATCCTGCCGATCCTGATTGCATTTCTGGTGCTGAGTGAACGGATTGTCGAAGGGATCGCGGCCGGTTCGGTCAAAGGATGATGGTCCGGTAATGCCCTTCTATTAGACGCATCGTCTGCGTTTAATAGAAGGGTTTTGCTATGTCTCGGCGATGTCTACAGAGCAATGTGGCGGTGACTGCAAGACAGGTTTTATGAAACAAATAAATCCCTTTTTCTGGTATTTCAAAAATCTTTCAATTATTTTCACAAAACTACTGCATTTTCAAATTACCTGTGCTAACATACCCTATGAAATCAAGCCCACGTTAGAAAGGTGAGAAAATGACAGCAATATCCTCGACCAAAGAGTCCCTCCGTTCAGATGCCAAGGATCTGAAGCTGATTCGGCTGACCTGGCCAATTTTCCTGGAACTCTTCTTGTTTATGTTGATGGGGAGCGTAGATACGCTCATGCTTAGTTCGGTATCGGATAATGCAGTCTCCGGGGTGGGCGCAGCCAACCAGATTATCTCGATTGCCATTCTTGTACTCGAAGTCATCGGACATGGTGCTGCGATTGTAGTAGCCCAATATATAGGTTCCAAAAAACTGAGTGAAGCAGCACAGGTAACAGGGAATGCGATTACGCTGAACCTTATGGTTGGGCTGATCCTGAGTGTTATTTTTCTGGTGTTTGGTGGACATTTACTGACACTTCTGAATATTCAAGGCGAAATCTACGATTACGCCCGTTCGTATATAAGCATTGTTGGGGGCGGGATTTTCCTGCAGGCGCTCATCAATGCGCTGGCTGCAACCATTCGTACACACGGGTATACCAAGGAAACGATGTACGTATCCGTGTTTATGAACGTCATCCACGTGATTGGTAACTATGCGCTGATTTTTGGACATTTCGGCCTGCCCAAGCTGGGTGTGGAAGGGGCAGCGATCTCGACGGTGGGAAGCCGTTTCATCTGCCTGCTGATCTTCTTCTGGCTGTTGTACCGTGTAAGTGAGGTTCGGGTAGAGTTCGGTTATTACATTAAATTGTCCAAAAATTTTATCGGCAAAATTCTGCGAATCGGCATTCCGTCTGCGATGGAATCCATGGTGTATCATTCCTGCCAACTCATATTTACGTTGTACGTGACCTATCTTGGTGCGGAAGCTATGGCAACCAAGCAATATGCCGGCAATATCTCCAGCTATATTTATCTGTTCAGCATGGCGATCGGCATGGGTACATCCATTATTGTCGGTCGTCTCGTGGGGGCACGCCGCAAAGATGAGGCATACAAACGGGTATTCGACAGTGTAAAATGGGCCCTTCTGGCCACCGTTATTATTGACGTGATCATTATTATTTTCCGCGTACCATTAATGAGCATTTTTACGGAAAACCCGGAGATTATCAAGCTGGGCGCTCAGGTACTCCTGCTTAGTCTTTTGCTAGAAACCGGACGTACCTGCAACATTGTCATTATCGGTTCCCTGCGTGCGGCAGGGGATGCCAAGTTCCCGGTATATATGGGGCTGATCTCGATGGTATGCATGAGCCTGCCTCTCGGATATCTGCTGGTGTTCCAGCTTGATCTGGGGCTGGCGGGTGTGTGGCTTGCCATTGCGGCAGACGAATGGACACGTGCGGTCATTATGTACTTCCGCTGGAAGAGCCGGGCGTGGGAGAAACATGAACTGGTGGAGCATGATGAGGACGAAATTGGTGCAGAGCCGGTTCCGGCTGTCTGATTCGTTTGCCACGATTGGATATACAGCACTCAAGAAAGAGTCGGTCGAGGACATCGTTGTCCCTGAATCCGGCTCTTCTTTTTTATATTTTCCGCAAAAATGATCAAAACGGCCGCTTGGCGAACACGTATAGTAAGGATATGGAAGGGGGTTAATCTCCACTTGAGCCGTTATCAGGAGATGATTCAGGACAGCTTGTTCTATATTGAGACACATCTGCATGAGGAGATTGGGCTGGAAGAGGTGGCGTCGGAGGCTTTGTTATCGCCGTATCACTATCACCGGGTATTCCGGCATGAGGTGGGCATGACCGTTATCGATTACATTCGTCATCGCCGGATGAGTTTGGCCTCTACGGCACTGCGCTCCACAGATGCAGGCATTTTGGATATTTCTCTCGCCTGCGGCTTCGAAAGTCAGGAAGCATTCACCCGGGCCTTTCGCAAAATGTATGGCATGCCGCCCGGTCGTTTTCGCAAGGTATTCGATCTGAAACTATTTACCGGAAAAACAAGAGGAGGAGAATTACAGATGAATTCTGCAACTGCAATCAAAGGCTGGATGTTAACCGGAAGCCACCCGCAAAATTATGAGACGGGCGTTGACCCTGCCGAAGTCCATCATGGGAAGGCCTCGGGGTATTTGAAGGCTGTAACACCCATGGAGCCGAATGAGTTTGCCACGATGATGCAGCAATTCCGTGCAGACAAGTATGTAGGGAAACGGATGAAGCTGTCCGGCTTTGTCAAAACCGATCGTGTGGACGCATTCTGCGGATTATGGATGCGTGTGGATAATCATGTCCAGGACGTGCTGCAGTTTGATAATATGCATAACAGGCCGATCACGGGGACACAGCCCTGGAATCAATACAGCATTGTGCTGGATGTTCCCGCAGAGAGCGCAATCATCTCGTTTGGCGTGATCCTGAACGGTAAGGGCAAGGTCTGGGTGGACAGCTTCCGCTTCGAGGAAGTGGACCTGAATACACCCTTGACCCATATGGAGACGGAAGCTGAGATGTCGGACGAGCCGATGAACTTGTCGTTTGAAGAATAGTTGATCGTTTGCATGCTTGTAAGCTTAAAAATGGTAGAAGACGAAGGCCGATCCATTTCCAGGTGAGGTCTTTTTGCCTTGTAAGGGTATAAAAAAAGTGGAGCGAAGTCCAAGCTTAGAGAATACGGCTTATTGTATAAATCATATCGTCCTCCATGGATTATCCAGCCAGACCTTGTTAACATAGATCCAGGAATAATGAATTTATGACATCAATAAAGAGGATGAATCCGATGACTAAAAAAGTGCTTGTGGTCGATGACGAGTCAAGCATCGTTAGTGCCATTGCTTATGCGCTCCGGCGCGAAGGATATGAAGTAGAGACAGCAAATGATGGCGAGGAGGCACTGGTCAAGGTGGCGTCATTCCATCCGCAGGTCATGATTCTGGATGTCATGATGCCAAGGCTCGATGGATACGGCGTATGCCGCAGACTGGAGGACCGCGAGGATATCGGTATTATTTTGCTGACCGTGAAAAATGACATCGTGGACAAAATCGTCGGACTGGAAATGGGAGCCGATGATTACATGACCAAGCCGTTCGAAATTCGCGAGCTGCTCGCTCGGGTGAAAGCGCTCATGCGCCGGGTGGAGAAGAGCAGTCCACCGCCAGACGAGCAGAAGAATCAGGCCATCGTTAATGGGGACTTGCGCATTCATGTGGCTCACCGAACGGTGACGGTAAAGGAAGAGAAGCTGGATCTGACGCCCAAGGAGTTCGACCTGCTCACCATCCTGATGTCCAATCCGGAGCGGGTGTACACCCGTGATGATCTGCTGGATCGGGTATGGGGCATGGAATACGCAGGAGGTACACGCACAGTGGATATTCATATTCAGCGTTTGCGCAAAAAAATCGGGGATACGGATCAGCAAAAGCTGCAGACGGTGTACGGCATTGGCTATAAAGCGTCAGCTCCTGAACCCGGCGGTACGGCATGAGGGTCAGCATCAAGCTGAAATTCAGCGTGTTTCTCGCGGCATTGCTTATCTTGACCGTTGTGGTGCTCAGTTCCCTCGTCCTGCGAGGGATTGAACGCAACCAGCAGTCACAGATCGAGGGCATTCTGTCACAGCAGACGCGTCTGGTCAATCTGAATGTGCGTCAGGCCTACTATACGGAAGCCATACGGCTGGAGACAGATGCCTTTCTGAAGCAAAATGGCCGCAGGCTGGCCCAGGAACTGGCGAACTCGACAGGTCTGCCTATTGCGCTCTATGACATGAATGGGACACAGGTAGGCTCGTCCATTACACCGGGTGAGAGTCTGGAGATCCAGGAGACGCTGAACTATGCTCTGCAAAATAAAATTGCCTACCGTGAACAGGGTGACACGCTGCTCTATGCGGCACCGCTGGATGGTCCGGATGGTCAGATGGGTGCGATCTGGATGCAGTACTCGGTCCAGAGTTACCATGAATTCTACGCACGCATTTTACAGTTGTTCCTATGGGCAGGAATTGCCGTCGTTGTATTGAGCTTTATTCTCGGGTACCTGTTCTATAATCGGTTCGCGGTCGCGATAACCAAGCTGAAGAAATCAGCGGATTCCATTCGGGAAGGCGAGTATATCACCGAATCTCCTGTTAAACGCAAAGATGAACTGGGCGAACTGGGGCAAGGCATTTATTACATGAGCACGTCCATTCAGCAAAACATTACAGACATGCATGCCGAACAGCAGAAGCTCCAGCTGGCCATTGAGAAGCTGCAGGCACTGGAGCAGCAGCAGAAGCAATATATCGGCAACATCAGCCATGAATTCAAAACGCCGCTCACCTCGATCAAGGCCTATGTGGAACTGCTCGATATGTACCGGGATGATCCTCAGCTGCTGGAGGATGCATCGAGCAACATTGGCAAGGAAACGGAACGGTTATACGAGATGGTCGAGAAGGTGCTGCATTTATCGGCATTGGAGAAATATGATTTTGAGAACCAGGCGGAGGATGTAGAGGTTGGTGCGCTGCTGGAGGACGCCTGCGGACGCATGCGAGGCAAAGCCGAGAAGTTTGCGCTTCGCATGGAGCTGGACATTCAGCCTGCCGTTATCCGCAGTGATCGGGAGAGCCTCATGCATATCTTCATTAATCTGCTTGATAATGCGATCAAGTATAACGTGCCTGGCGGCGTCATTCGGGTACAGAGCGAGCAGCGGCCACAGACGCGTGAAGCGGTGATTCTCATCTTCAACTCGGGTCTGCCGATTCCGGAAGAGGCAAGAGAGAAGATCTTTGAACCTTTTTATACCGTCAATAAGGATCGGGCGAGAAAAACAGGTGGAACCGGACTCGGTCTGTCACTCGTGAAGCAATTTGTAGAGAAACAGGGCGGGACGATCACCCTGCTGCCGGGTGAAGTGAATAATGAGGAAGGAACCACGTTCCAGCTTGTTCTCCCGCTCGCCGATTCAAGTTTACAAGTTGGAAACAAGTCTGAATAACTTTGGAAGTATGGCATATGTATGCTTGGTCTATAGCAGAGAAACCAGGGGGGACCATGATGAATTGGAAACAGGCGGCATTGGGTGCATTAGGAGCGTTCGCTCTCTTGTCGGCAGCGGCTTGCGGGGGAAGCACTGAACCGGAAGGGAATGCGGGAAGTGGGAAAACGGGCACAGATATCACGGTAAAAGACAATACCAATACATCGGTGTATCAGAGCTTCAAACTCGAGAAAATTGATAAATTACCCAACATGCGCGGCGTGGCCTGGCTAAGTGATGACTGGATCGTATCGGACAAAGAGAACACGTCGATGAAACCCGTCATGGTTGAAGGCCAGGAGAGATACCCGCATAACTTATATATGTACGATCTGGCAAAAGGAACCGATACACCGCTCAAGGAGAGCGAAGTCAGTCTGAGCTCGCCGATGGTCTCACCGGATGGGCAGTACCTGTTCTACCGTGAGCCGGAGGAATCGACAGGCAAAGGTTTCTTTTTGAATTTGCACAACGGGGAGACAGTGAATGCAGGCAAGGAAGATGGTTTCGTTCAGGAAGGCGCGTGGCTGGATAATGAGCATGTTGTCTTTCCGAATATGAAGGGAGACCTCGTCTCAGCCAGTATTGATGGAACAACCAAGGTGTTGGTGAAGACCGGCAATTTCAACGTGCGCAGTGTCAGGGTCTCGGGCAGTATGATCTACTATATTACCGGTGAAGACGGACAATTGAATGCCTATGATACAACTACAGGTGATGTAAAACAGGTTCTGAAGAGCGTGGAGTGGGTTATTCCGTCCAATGATGGAACCAGGCTGGCCATTGTGAAAAAAACAGCGGATACGAAACGGGCGCTGGTGCTTACCGATCTGGAAGGAAACGAGAAGGCGACGCTCGCCAGAGGCACCCAGATCTTCGGGACCAGTTGGTCCGGTGATGATTCCAAGATCGCGTACACAATTAACTCGGAGAGCGATGATGAGAAAGGGCTGTTCGTCTCCAATACGGAATCAGCAGAGCAATTCCAGATTTCGGCCGACATGGACAACATCTCCGACCCGCTTGCCTGGAGTCCGGAAGGCAACAAGATTCTGCTGTCCCAAGCGGTGCTGCAGAATGAATCATATCACTTTGTCACCTCTGTTATTACGATCTCGGAGTAACGGGTGACTATACAAGAATGAGCCTGTTCTCAAGAGGAACCAGGCTTTTTTCTTATGCACTTTTTGAAAAGATGGAAGCAGGCTGTTCCTTACGGAGAAGTCTCGGTATGTAGAATAACGGATAAATCATCAAGTAAAGGTTGGGAACCCACCAGCCCCAATCAAGCTCTCCACGGAATGACCAGAACGCAATCGCTTGGAGCCCGGAACAGAAGGTCAATACCAGGGAGATAAGGGCGACCATCCGCGAGCGTTGATCCGAACGGCGAAGAAGGAACAGACTATAGAATCCTGTAGCGGAAATGAGCAGATCAAGCGGAAGAAACGACAGGTTCCATGCGACCAGCAGAGGATTAGTATAGTCCTGATATAAGTATTCCTTAGGAATCCATGAACCCCACGTCACCGCCCAATACAGAATAAAGCCGATATCCGTGAGCAGGAATAAGGTTTTTAACGAACGACTCAACGTTACCCCTCCTTATCGGGTTGGAATTCAGCACCATGATGCTGGGAAACATCCTGTGCCAAAATAGAAGGTGAGTATTCTGCTGCCAGCTGAAGAGACCGATTACTCGGTACTTTCGCTTCTGGGCTTCCCATACGTAATCCAGCCACACCAAGGATAATCAGCAGCAGGGATCCGGCTTTCAGCCAAGTCATCGGTTCCTGAAACGCGAACAGCCCAACCACAGCCAGAATGGTGATCCCAGCTCCAGACCATATGGCATAGGCGATACTGACTGGAATTTCTTTTAGCGCAAGACTCATGACCCCAAAACTAATCAGATAAAAAATACCCATAAGTGCTGCGAGCCCGGGTTTACTTAATCCTTCAGACATTTTAATGGAGATCGTCCCGGCAACTTCAAATAGAACGGCTACAGCGAGCCATAACCAAGCCATTATGCTCCCTCCTTTGGAAGAACGCCTTCCAGGAGCATATCGACCATCTCCTGCAGTGCTGCCGATAAGGTGCTGCCGTTCCAGGATCCCGATGCGGACTGTTCCATCAACCTGTATAAGCCGCCAATATAGACTTGTACAAAAACTTCGGTATCAAATGAACGCAGTTCACCAGATGCCTGTCCTGTGTGTACCAATTGTCTGATCTCATCCCAGTGGTTCGTTATAAAGAGATCCAATTGGCTCCAGACAGCAGGATAATAACGTTGCAATTCAGACAAACGCTGGAGATCAAACATGCCGAGGTCGTCGGGCATCATGACAAGGGCTTGTCTTAACTTTGACGGAAGGGGTAGCGATGTATCATTCATGAGCTGTTGCTCTTTCTGAACGATTTCGGTCAGTGAGGCATCGAGCAAGTCTTTGAGCAAGTCTTCTTTGGAAGGAAAGAATTCATATACCGTCTTGGTACTCATACCCAGTTGTTTGGACAATTCATTCATACTGAACCGGAAGCCACTCCGGATCACTTCATGGCGGGTGATATCAAGAATGCGTTCTCTACTCATGGTTATGCCTCCTTGTACTCTGTTTGTTTGATCGGAAAATAAATAAAATAATTTATTTTCCTTGTTTTTTTGTATTTTATATCTCGGTTTTCTTCTTGTCAATAAGAGGCGCTTTTCCGTATTCCTTATAAAAGTAAAAGCCCGTGTTCTGAGGCAGCTCCTCTCCAACTGTTTATACAGTTCAGAGGGGCTGCCGCCCGAACACAGGCTTTATTTATGGAAATTTAATTGGGCATACTCATGAGCAGCTTCACTGCTTCGGCACGCGTCGTGTTGTCTCTTGGAGCAAAGGTGTTCAATCCCTTACCATTCAACAGCCCGGACTGTTGCATTCCAGCAACCGCTGCTCTCGCCCATACAGGAATCTGTTCGTTATCTGCAAAGGTTGAGCTGGTTCCGGATTCTGCCTTCAATTGCAGGGCATTCGCTACCATCACGGCCATCTCTGCACGGGTTACGGCATCATTCGGACGGAAGGCACCGCCCGAGTCCCCTTGAATGAATCCTGCCTGCACGGCACGGGCTACGGCAGACTGTGCCCAGGCGGCTACGTTTGAGAGGTCGGTAAATGATAAAGGTGCTTCAGCATAATCGGTCTGCAGTGCATTCATCAGCATTACTGTGAACTCAGCACGTGTAACGGATGCGTTTGGTTTAAACGATCCATCTACATAGCCCTTCACGATGCCATCACGAACAGCCTGCTGAATGAGCTCTTCCGCCCAGTGACCTTTTATATCATGTAAAGCGACTTCCACTGGGGCGTTAGGCTGATCAACCGCAAATACAGCAAATTTGGTGAAATGATCTACGTCGACTTGGATCAGATCGCCATCCATAGAGGATTCTCCAGCAGAAAGCCATATCTTTTCTTGTTCATCAAAATAAAATAGTTCAGCCCGCTGATTGCTTCGCAAGCTTGATCCGTCGAAGGCCATCTTTAAGGTTACGGGTTTTTCGAAATTCTGAGCCACATTCTTGAGTAGTTCATATACCGGACTGAGCAGCTGGGCTTGATTGGTCAGCAGATCGGATGAATTCTCAACCTGGTCAACGGTGATTTTCAGTTCCTGATTCATTGCCCCGGCAGGGATAATTAATGTCATGCCATTTCCTAAACTTACTTGACCGGCCTGCCCCGCTGCCAGCGTTAAACGTCCGTTTATTGATGAGTTCGCCGTTTCGGGTGGCGAGGAATTATTACTCGATCCGTTACTGTTCTGGCTGCCGGAACCACCGCTGTTATTGCCATTACTGCCTGATGGTGGAGAAGGAACCACGTTCCATTTCGCATATAAAGTAAGATCGGCGGTCATCTCCGTTTGATCAAAGTCGAACGGTGTCTTCAACTCAGCATCGACGTACCATCCACTAAACGTGTAGCCTGAACGGCTTGGTGAAGCCGGAGCTGTGAGCTTACTCCCGTGCTCAACCGATACATCATCTACGGCAGATCCACCAAGAGTATTGAAGGAGACGATGTACTTGTCAGCAGTCCATTTCGCATACAGAGTAAGATCGCCAGTTACAGGTGTGTTGTCAAAGTCAAAAGCCTGACTCAAGGCTGAATCCGTGAACCAACCGGCGAAAGTGTGTCCCACTTTGGTTGGATCAGCAGGAGCCACTGCCAACTTGTTATATGGAACAGACTGATCATCAACCGCCGTACCGCCGTTAGAGTCAAAGTTGACGGTGTAATTGTTGATCGTCCATTTAGCATGCAGGGTGATATCACCAGTTACTGTTGTGTTGTTAAAATCAAAAGCCTGACTCAAACCTGAATCGGTGAACCATCCAGCAAAAGTGTGCCCAGCTTTGGTTGGATCAGCCGGGGCTGCCGCCAATTCATTATATGGAATAGACTGGTCATCAACCGCCGTACCGCCGTTAGAGTTGAAGTTAACGGTGTAGGAGTTGATCGACCATTTCGCATACAGAGTAAGATCGCTAGTTACAGGTGTGTTGTCAAAATCAAAAGCCTGACTCAAACCTGAATCAGTGAACCATCCGGCGAAAGTGTGTCCAGCCTTGGCTGGAGAAGCAGGAGTGGTCGCCAACTCACCATATTGAATAGACTGGTCATCAACCGCCGTACCGCCATTAGAGTTGAAGTTAACGGTGTAGGAGTTGATCGTCCATTTCGCATACAGGGTGATATCTTTGGTTACAGTTGTATCGTCAAAATCAAAAGCCTGACTCAAACCGGAATCCGAGAACCATCCAGCGAAGGTGTGTCCCGCCTTGGTTGGATCGGCAGGAGTGGTTGCCAACTCACCGTATTGAATCAATTGATCATCAACCACCGTACCGCCGTTAGAGTCAAAGTTGATGGTGTAGGAGTTGATCGTCCATTTAGCATGCAGGGTAAGATCGCCAGTTACGGCTGTATTGTCAAAGTCGAAACGCTGACTCAAGCCTGAATCGGTGAACCATCCGGCGAACGTGTGTCCAACTTTGGTTGGGGCATCGGGAGCCGTTGCCAACTCGCTATATGGAACGGACTGATCATCGACCGCCGTACCGCCGTTAGAGTCGAAGTTAACAGTGTATGAGTTAATCGTCCATTTAGCATATAGGGTAAGATCGGTAGTTACGGCTGTATTGTCAAAGTCAAAAACCTGACTTAAACCTGAATCGGTGAACCATCCAGCGAACGTGTGCCCAGCTTTGGTTGGATCGGCTGGTTTGGTAGATTGGTCACCATAATTCACGTATTGTTCAGGTACATCCGAACCGCCATTACTGACAAAATGGATCGTCCGTGGAGCATAAAAGCTAAATTGAATGGTTGTCGTGTTGCCTGCACGATCCGTAACAATAAGGACTTGCTCTCCTTCGGTTTGGACCGTGCCCCCATTATTGAATGGGAAACCATTGAGGGTCGCGGTTCCTTCATTAAAGGTGATTACGGGATTAACGTTATAGACGCCGTTCTGGGTCACGCCTGTGACAACAGGGGGATGGGCATCTACCGTAAAGTGAATCGTTGTTGTACCAATGCTATTGGTAACTGTCAGGGTATAATCTCCATCTGCCGTGACGTTAGTGCCACTTGTAAATGCAGCGCCATTCAGCAGCGCCATACCACTATTAAAGCTAGGTGTGACGGCTTGATTGTACACTGTGTCTTCAACTACACCGCTAATGATTGGAGCTGTAGTTTGCTCAATAGTTATGGAAACTGTCACCGAAACACTGGTGCCCCATTCATTGTTAGCACTATAAGTGAAACTGTCAGTTCCTACATAATCAGTCATCGGAGTATAAGTAAACGAGCCGTTGGCATTCATAACGAGTGTTCCGTACATCGGCCCACTTGTCAAAATAGCAGTAGAAGCATCCCTATCATTGGCTAGCACGCCTGGTGCAGGAACAACCAAAGCAGAGTTTTGGTTGCTGGTATAGGTGTCTTCGATTGCTTCCGGCAGCTGTCCGAAGTCCAGAATGGGGAATTCGCCCCCATTTACAATATAATAAACCAGAGTTGATTGGTTTCGGTTGAGATCAGGTACTTTAAAATTCACCTTGCCATCACCACCAAACTTGGTGCCGAGTAGACTAAATAAAACCTGATTCTGGTTGATAGTCAGTGTTGATCCATCGGCTGGTATCCAGCGGTTTGTCGGAAGGCTAACCAGCATGGGAATGATCTCGCCTGAATACTCGCTACCAGTCCCATTCTCGGCACCTTGAGTGGGATCCGTGGATATGACATAGTTAATATTGTTTTGTAATTTAGGTAAATTCGGAAGTTTAAATGAGGTATTCCCGTCACCGCCGTAGGTCGTGCCAATCATCTTATATAAGTCGTTGTATGCAGATGTGGAGAGCTCTTGGCCATTCGCAGCTAAAAATCCTCGTGGGGTAAACTGATACGGAAACAGACGAACTTCTCCAAGAACAGATGGTCCCGCGCCATAGATGCTCTCATCACGCGAAGGGAAGATTCCATTTATCGCTATGTAATAGCCTGTGCCGTCAGGTGCAGCACCGGATAGATTGGGCAATGAGAAGGTTGTTTTTCCATCACCTCCAAAATTATTTCCAAGCAGAGAGTAAAGAGCGGTATTCTGAGTGATAGACATGGTTTGTCCTCTGGCAGGCATCCATCCTTCGGGTGTTGCATTGTACGGAAATAATTTGATCTCACCAAGATAGGGTTCTACTGCTGCCGCGTTAGCCCGTTCTAGACTGAAATTATTCCACAGACCACTCAGTCCAATCAGGAATACCAACCAGATGATACTTACTTTCTTGAATAAAGGTAGACTCACAATTTCATCCCCATTTTCCTCATGTAATATATTCACGTTATGCTTATCCCCATCCACTGCACTTTCGTGTTTTACAGTGGTAAGCCATATAATGATGAGCATAGTGTACTGGATACGAAGGCAAAATTGAATATGATTTTAATTCAAATTTAAAATAAATTTTGATATCTTCCAGAGACACCTCAATTATGGTTGAAATGTTCCATAACTTTCATCCCTTTCTATACATTTATATTGACTAAGCCCTTCTGATTCCGATAAACTAGAGTGCAGGAATAAAAGTCGTATGTTGGGCAGCAGTTCGAGACGATGTTTCGGGCGGCTGTTTATTTTCTTTTTAATGAGCAAGGTTGCAACGTTGTAGGCTTGTCGGATGATCCGGCCAATATCAACATGGAATAGGAACAGGTGATACACATGTGTAACAGCGCGTACCGCGTGCTTTTATATTATAAGTTCGTGAAGATTGAAGACCCCGAGACATTTACGCAAGAACATCTGCAATACTGCAAGGACCTGGGTGTAAAAGGCCGTATTCTGATTGCATCGGAAGGTATTAACGGTACGGTATCCGGCACGCCGGAGCAGACGGAGCAATACATGAAGGACATGCATGCCAATCCGCTGTTCAGCGATATGGTGTTCAAGATTGATGACGTGGAAGAGCACGCGTTCAAAAAAATATTTGTTCGTCACAAAGCGGAGCTGGTAACCTTCCGCGTGGACGAAGAACTGGACCCGAACGTGACTAGCGGCAAACGCCTCTCGCCAAAAGAGTTCCACGAGCATTTGCAACGTGATGACGTTATCGTCATTGATGGCCGCAATGACTACGAATACGAAATTGGTCATTTCCGCGGAGCCATTCGTCCGGACGTTGAGTCGTTCCGCGAGTTTCCGGAGTGGATCCGGGAGAACCTGGGCGAAATGAAGGATAAAAAGATCATTACCTACTGCACTGGCGGCATTCGCTGCGAGAAGCTGACCGGTTTCATGATCAAAGAGGGATTCCAGGACGTGGCGCAGCTGGAAGGCGGCATTGTAACCTACGGGAAGGACCCAGAGGTACAAGGTCGTCTGTTCGATGGTAAGTGCTACGTGTTTGACGAACGTATCTCCGTGCCGATTAACCGGACAGATGAGGATATCGTTATTGCCAGCTGTTATCACTGTGGAACGACACATGACCGATATATTAATTGTCCAACCTGCAACCTGCAGCATGTGTGCTGTGAGGATTGCGAAGAGACGCATAACCGCTTTTGCTCGGATGCCTGCCGGGAGGCAGCGCCGGTACACGCATAAGCAGGAGAGCAGGTGCTGCACGTGAAGCGTGAAGACGAAATGACGACGCGTGAACGGATTTTGTTCATGCTGAAGCGGCAGGGCACGATGACCGCAAGAGAAATGACGGCCGAACTTGAACTGACCGGCATGGCGATTCGCCGTCACCTGACGGCACTGGAGCAGGATGGACTAATTGAAGTCCGGGAGGCTCGGGCCACAGCTGGACGTCCATCTTCGGTGTACCATCTGACCGCACGCGGAGATGGTTTTTTTCCAAAATCCTACCCGTCGCTTACGCTTGAATTGCTGGAAGAGCTGACGGAGTCTGCCGGTGAAGGCATTGTAGACACGCTCTTCGAGAGTCGGCGCGACAAGCTGCTTCGGAGCAAATTGCCCCAGATGGAGGGCCAGGATCTGGCCGGGCGTGTGGAGGAATTGGCACGCATACAGAATGCTAATGGCTACATGGCTGACGCATCGAGAGAAGAAGACGGTTCTTATGTGTTAACAGAGCTGAACTGCCCCATTGTACAGGTAGCGAGCGTATATCGTCAGGCTTGCCGCTGTGAATTGGATCTTTTCCGTTCCTTGCTGCAGGCAGATGTCGAGCGCACGGAATGTTACGCAGAGGGCGGCAAGAAGTGCACATACCAGATTCGCGAAGCCGCGGGAAATTGATGAACGTAAGGAGATTGTTTCGATTATTCGAAACAGTCTCTTTTTTTGTTATATAAGACGTAAAAACGTTAATATTACGGTTGAATTCACGTTGTGATTCACTTAACATCCAGTAAAGTTATACTAGTTCACGATATTTAGGAGAAGATCTTATCGTACATGTATACTTGACACATGAATCTTATAATAATAACATGAGTTATATAACGGGTGTTATTTTTGCTGGAGGGAGAATGTAATGCCACCAAGATCCGAGATCACGCAAGAAAAAGTGTTAGCTGCCGCATTTGAGCTTGTGCGGGAGCAGGGGCTGGAGGCGATCACTGCGAGAAACGTCGCTCAGACGCTCCAATGCTCTACCCAACCGATCTATAGCCTCTATAACAACATTGAAGAGCTGAAAGCAAGTGTGTATGACAAAGCTGCCGAATTTGCTCGTAATAGCATGCTGGATTATAAGGACAGCGATAATTCTCCTGCTCTGAACCTGACCATCGGTTTTCTGAATTTTGCGCAAAACGAGAAGCAGTTGTTCAGAGCCTTGTATCTATCAGGTTATCGGCAATACCATCCACATACTGATCAGTTTGTGGGGGAAGAGCTGACCACATCTTATATGCGATACAGCAAGCGATTGCAGGACATTTCCTACGAGCAACTCAAGCGCATTTTCTTAAAACTGACGATTTATTTAATCGGTATTGGAACGCTACTTAACTCTCACACCTTAGAGCTGGACATGGACGAAGCCACCGAGATGATCCGGGAAATGTATGAGATGTTACTGCATAAAGAAGGTCTCACTTATTAAATCCGAATAGGGAGTGTGCATAGTGGTCCATGGGCTCGGTAACAAAATTGGAGAAGGCGGATGTGCGGAAGTATTTGAATGGGAAGATGGAAGCAAGATCATCAAGTTGGCTAAGCCAAATACCATTCCGGCTGCTTTACAGGCTGAACTGCACCATTGTCGAACTGCTTGGTCATGCGGGCTGCCAGTTCCGCGACCCTACGATTTGGTGGACGTCGGGGGTCGATCAGGTGCTGTATTTGAACGAATCTATGGCGAACCCATTATGAAGAGATTCGTAGAAAGAGCAGTAGAGCAATCCAGACTGCAACAACCCATGGATATCATGGACGATTACATTGATGCGAAGATCACGGCACAACTTTTTCACCAGATTCATTCTCATTCAGTGGCCAATATGCCGAGTCAGCGGGAGAATATCAGAAACGATATTAGTAGAGCCCAATATTTAACAGAAGCGGAGAAGGCAGCCGTTATCGCCGAACTGGATGAGTTACCCATCAGGAAGCAGCTTTGTCACGGAGATCCAAATCCAGGCAATATACTGCTTAGAGATAACGACGCCGTCATTATTGACTGGAACAATGCTTCTATAGGAAATCCGGAAGCTGACTTGGCTGAATATGTAATTATGATTCGCTATGCGATCTTACCCCCACATTTGCCCAATGAGGCCAGTGTTCTTCTCGATGCTACAAGGGAAACCTGCATTACCTTGTTCATGGAGGAGTACGAAAGATTATCTGGCATCCGTTATGCAGATGTTGAACCTTGGATCCTCCCTATGGCAGCACGCAAACTGGTTGCGGATGGGATCTCCGAAGAGGAAAAGTGTTTGCTTATCAACGAGATTAGAAGAAGGCTCCACATTTGTTAGGCAAATTAAAGTATGATAAACGCGCCATCGGCAGAAATATTGTGGATGGCTTTTTTTATTTTGTGTAATGTTTTCTATCATGCTTAAGGAATAAACCAAATTGGAAGCGGTACAACCATTGACGGGAAAGAAGTCGCACCTTAATATTAGAGAAACACAAAATGACCAACACGAGTCATGGACTTCAGTCGCATGAGGAATGTCTATGTTTGTCTGCTTTTGTCGATAAAAGCAACAATGCGTTGAAGCGTTCGCTTTGTCCCGCCCTATCGTGCCACTAGGATGAGGAGATGGGCAACACATTTAGAAGATGGAGAGGGGTTCTCAAATGAAAAAGAAATTCTGGATGTCACTGATGATGGTTGCCTCAATGATTGTAGCCGCAGGTTGCGGAAATAACAGCAGCACGGGTACGGGTACGGAATCCGAAGGATCCGGTACTACAGCAAGCGAAGGGGCTGCAGAAAAATCCTACCGCATTGCCATCTCGCAAATTGTGGAACATCCATCCCTGGATGCAACACGTGAAGGATTCATTGCGGCACTGAAGGAAGCGGGAATCGAAGAAAACAAAAACCTGACCATTGACTACAACAATGCACAAGGTGATTCAACCAACAACCTGTCCATTGCCCAAAAAATCGCAGGCGACTCAAAGAATGATCTGGTGCTCGGGATTGCTACCCCATCTGCACTGGCACTGGCTCAACAGGTCAAAGAAAAGCCATTGCTCTTCGCAGCAGTAACGGACCCGCTGGGTGCCAAACTGGTTAGTGACTTGGACAAGCCAGGCGGCAATGTCACTGGTGCATCGGATACGAATCCGGAAGCAATTGTGCAGTTGGCTGATTTTATCACGAAATACATGACCGACGTAAAAACAGTAGGTTTGGTCATTAACGAGGGCGAGCCGAATGCCGTTGTCATGGCAGACAATGCCGAAAAAGCACTGGCAACACACGGAATCAAGCTGGTCAAAGCTCCAGTTACGAATACATCTGAAGTTAAACAGGCAACAGACTCTCTGGTAGGCAAAGTGGATGCCTTCTACATCACACTCGACAACTCGGTTGTCAGTGCAGTGGATACGATCATCCAGACAGCAAACAGCAACAAGATTCCGTTCTTCTCCAGTGACCGGGATACAGTTGAAAAAGGTGCTTTTGCTACCGTAGGTTTTAAATACTATGACCATGGATATCAAGTGGGCGAAATGGCCGCGGATATTTTGAAGAATGGTACGAAGCCTGGCGATATGAAAGTAACCGTTCCGGACAAGCTCGATCTGATCCTGAATCTTAAAGCAGCTGAAGCTCAAGGCATCACAGTTACCGACGAGATGAAGGCGGAAGTGCAGGACCAGGATAACAACATTATTCAATAATCTGACCGGATGACAACCGGCAGTACGGATGCGAGGCGGACGTGCAGTGGGTTCGCCTCATTCTTTTCGATAGACAGGGAGGAAGTAGCGTGAGTATAAGTTGGAATTCAATCGAAGGGGCAATCGAGCTCGGTCTGTTATATGCCCTCATGGCCCTTGGTGTATATATTACGTTCCGGATTCTCGATTTTCCCGATCTTACCGTAGACGGAAGTTTTACAACAGGAGGCGCAATCGCGGCGGTTATGATCTCCAATGACTTTTCTCCTTGGCTCGCCTGTTTGGCGGCAATGGCTGGAGGAATGATAGCTGGAGCCTGTACCGGTCTGCTGCATACCAAAGGCAAGATTAATGGATTGTTATCCGGAATTCTGATGATGATCGCCCTCTATTCCATTAATATGCGCATTCTTGGTGCGCCGAATAAATCCATTATGGGAATGGATAATCCATTCTCGGGCGAACATGTCATGGTGCTGATCATCATTGTTGTACTGGTATTTAAAATCATGCTGGACCTGTTCATGAAAACCGATATTGGACTGGCATTGCGCGCCACAGGCGACAACAAACGCATGATCCGCAGCTTCGGTGCAAATACCGATGTAACGACCATCGTCGGCGTCAGCTTGTCTAACGGACTGGTTGCGTTGTCCGGGGCATTTATTGCCCAGCAATCAGGCTTCGCAGACATTACGATGGGAATTGGTATGATCGTGATCGGATTGGCCTCCGTTATTATCGGGGAAGCCATTCTGGGTGCAAGAACGGTATTCTGGGCAACGCTCGCAGCTGTAGTCGGTTCGATTATTTACCGGATTGTCGTTGCGCTTGCTCTTCAGGTCGAATGGTTCGATACCTCTGATCTGAAGCTGATTACCGCGGTAATCGTCATTATTGCTCTTGTCTTCCCAACCATGCAGCGCTCCATGAAGCAGAAGAGCCTTGCTCGCAAACGAACGGAAGAGCTCATGCGTTCCACGGGTCAGCAAGCGAAGGGAGGCATGTGATCATGCTGGAGATTTCACATGTGACGAAGCTGTTCAATCCGGGAACGACAGACGAGAAGACAGCACTGGTTGGTGTGAATCTGACGATGAATCCGGGGGATTTTGTAACGGTCATCGGCAGTAATGGTGCGGGAAAATCGACGTTGATGAATATCATATCTGGTGTAATGAAGCCGGATATGGGTGATGTGCTGATCAATGACCGGTCCATCAAAAGCCTGCCTGAGCATAAGCGCAGCAGCTGGATCGGCCGGGTGTTCCAGGATCCGATGGCAGGAACGGCTCCGCATATGTCGATTGAAGAAAACATGGCGATGGCGTATAAACGCGGTAAAGGGCGTGGCCTTGGCTTCGGGGTTACCCGGGCAAGACGGGATATCTTCAACGCCCAGCTGCAGAAGCTGGGGATTGGACTTGATAAACGTCCCAATGCCAAAGTGGGTCTTCTCTCTGGCGGGGAGCGCCAGGCACTCAGCCTTCTGATGGCAACCTTTACCCAGCCCCAGATTCTGCTGCTTGATGAACATACGGCGGCACTTGACCCTTCACGTGCCGAATTAATTACCGAGCTGACCGAAACGCTGGTCCGTGAGATGAAACTAACGACCCTGATGGTAACTCACAATATGGAACAAGCGATTCGTCTGGGTAACCGTCTGATCATGATGGATAAGGGCAGAATCATTCTGGACGTCAGTGAAGAGCGCAAGCGCACATTGACCGTACCTGAGCTGCTGGGTGAATTCGAGCGCATCAGCGGCAAAAAGATGGCAGACGACCGCGTAGTACTTGGCTAGGCCAGGCCATACGCTGGGCGTATTATACAGTAAACCTTTTGCGTACCCGCAAAAGGTTTTTTGTGGTATGTTGTTTTCTACATGAACGAATACCAGGTTTAGTTTAATCACATTATGTATGAATCCAAACAAGGGATAAGCAAGCATATACAGGGGGACCAGGCATGTCATTGCAATTTGATGAAGGTACATATACCGTAACCCGGCGCACGGATTCCATCCAGCTGCTCGCGAAGGAATTCGCGCTTTTTCATTTTCTATATGAAAACAAGGAAAAGGCATTTACCCGCAGCCAGCTGCTGGACAGTGTATGGCCGCTGGAGTATCCGGTTGAACGCACCGTGGATGACCATGTGTATCGGCTGCGCAAGAAACTGAAACATTGGGAAGAAGTTTCGCTGGATACGGTTCGGGGCTACGGTTACAGACTAACCATACGGACGAATATGGCAGCGCTGCCCGCCAACCCCTCCGCACACGATCTGGAGATGCGGGAAGTGATCCATGGATTGTTCCGCAAATATCATTTGTTTGGACAGGGGAAATCGATGCTAACCTTGTTTGATCAGCAGGATGCTCTGGGTATCCAGATTGATTCGTTCTATCAGCTGTATATCCATTTTATCCAGGGGGACCTGGAATGGCTAATGACCACCGAGGAATTCCCGTTTGAGGAGCGGTTGTACTGGCTGCTGATTTTTGTACACGCGCTGATTGAACCAGCGGAGAGTTTGCATCTGTATGAGCAGGCACTGAGTTCACCTGCATTGTCTGCGGATCAGCTTCGGGAGCTCCGTATCTTGAATATTGTCGAGGTCTATGCAGAGGTTGGCCAATATCGGCGAGCCAAAGCACAGTTAGTAGAGACATATCGCGTCATTGAGACAGACCATCTGGTCAACTTCAAGCTGCCTGTATCCCTGTCGGAGTTGTACGTAGAGTTGTGGGGCGGCAGTGGTGAAAGAGTAGAAGAACAGATGAGCATGTTACGTTCGAGTCTGAAGGATGCGCCATATTTGCGTGAGATCGGGCGGTTCCAGGTCATGGAGGGGCTGTGGCTGCTGAGGCAGGGGAGAGCTCGAGAAGCAGAGCTGAGAATGGATGACGGGCTCGCTGTTCTCAAAATGACATTGAACGCACCACTATACATCAATTCGGCGAATCAGATCTTGTTGTTCATGGCACATCACCGAATTGAGGGACGTCTGGTTCAAAAATATCGTCAAGTCTATGCTGAAATTGCCAAAGAATACGGTGTTCCTATGTATGGGCAGCGTATTACGAATGAAGTCCGCGCGTATTTATCCTCATTCCCTCCAGCGTCTGATCTTCCTCTGATATAACTCTCGTATGATTACAGCCAAGGAACATGTAAGCCTGGCAACAAGGCTGTAATCAGAGGAGTAGGAGGAAACCCCACAATGAATACTGTTTCAAATGAATCTCATCAGCCATCACCTTCGTCCCCAATGCCGCCCACAAGTTTGTGGACCAACTTCCGCTTCATGCGTATGTTTATCGCGTATGCGCTCGCTACCTTCGGGGATTGGTTTGATGCCCTTGCCATTCAGGTATTGGTGGCCTATCGATGGGGTGCCGATCCACTGATCATCGCACTGATTCCCGTCTGTATGGCTGTCCCGGGTATCCTGCTGGGTTCGGTAGCGGGTACCCTTGCGGATCGTCTGCACAAAGTAAAGATCATGCTGCTCTGTGATGTAATCACCGTTGTGCTTACGGTTGCCATTTTGTTCGCGCCAAGCGCGGCATGGCTGCTTCCGCTTCTGGCCTTGCGAGCCATGATGGGCGTATTCCACATTCCGGCCCAGCAGGCGCTGACGCGTCAAGTGGTGGCCGAGGAGCATCTGTTTCAGGCATCGTCTCTGAACGGCTTTGTCGGACAATGCTCCAAGGTGGCCGGACCGCTTCTGGGTGCCGTCATCCTGGCGGTATTCTCACCTCAGATTTGTATTGTGATCAATGCCTACACCCGTCTTATATCCGGTTTGGTGCTATGGCCATTGCGACGGTTAACGGAGAAGCCGGAATATTCTATAGGCGAGGAGACGCAAGATCAGCAGGACCAAGCAGAGACTGAATCGGTGCTGAGGCAATGGACGAAAGGGTGGAGCTTTATACGAAACAGCCGGGCCATTCTATACACGCTGTTGTTTGGCTGTTTGGGCTTAATGGCGATTCTGATGATTGATTATCAGTTCGTAACGCTTTTCCGCAGCATCAAGCCGGGGAATGAAGCTTTGATCGGGTGGCTGGGCTCATCGGCAGGTGCAGGTGCGGTTATCATGATTCTGCTGCTGAACCGGCTGCCGCGAGTCAGTTATGGATGGGGGTTAGGTGGAGGTTTTGTCCTTATTGGCGCAGGTATTGCTGCTCTAGGCTGGGTAGTTCCCCATACCCCGGATGGTTGGATTATCGTTTGGGGGCTGTGCATTGGCCTCGGAAACGGCCTCTCTATGGTGACTCTAAATTATTTGCTGCAAAAGGAAACCCCTCCTGCTTATGTAGGACGTGTCTTCGGCATCCAAAATTCGATGTCCAGTGTCGTGCTTGTTGTTGCACCGCTGGCAGGTGGTGCGCTGATTCATATTATGGGGCCCGGCCTTACCTTTCAATTCATCGGCATTGCTACGCTGGCTATTGGAGTGGCAGGCATCGTATTGCAGCGTGTATTGTGGGGAATCCGGGAATCACATGGCACTGTCCTGAAGGAACACGTATAACATCTATATCTGGTGTGAAAAGAAATACGATAAAGCCGCTTCCAGTTCGCCGGAGGCGGCTTTGACCATTTGGAAAGGTAGAGGTGGTCATTAGACCTCCCACCAAGCAAAGTAAGCTGTGGATGCCAGCAAGCCTCCAACGGAAAGAGAACCACTGACCGTCAGATTAATGGCCTGACCTGGCGGGATGACATAGCTCCCAAATGCGCTGGATGAAAAGGGCCCCGCCTGCAAAGGCATCGTCATTAGCGTCGTTGCTCCGGTAGGCGCAGCGGTGGAAAATCGTACGATGGCAACACTGGTATTGGTGCTGGACAGATTGCTGTTCACGGATGGTAATGTACTCGGCGAGGTCAGCGTTCCATTGGCACTCAGGACCATGGAACCACTGAAGGAAGACAGGAGATTGAGTGCAACCGTAATTCCACCGGAAAGCTTGGATACGTACAGCGTTCTCCCACTTCCCACAGGATTGCTCAACTGGACCGTCGCGATAACGCTGCCGCCCAGTAACCCCAGGGTGGTGGAGTTGGTTGTACCGGAATTGAACAGTCTTCCCACGTTCCCTGCATCGCTTTCCGGTGGGGTAATAATGCCCGGAGACTGATAGGTATTGGTATTGGACGTATACACAGGCCGAGTCTGCGGGTTAAACACGTTATTGTTGGGCAAGGTATTCACCACCTTTTCCTTCATGGTTATCTGTCAGAATTCCCACCAGAACAAATTAATGGCTCCCGTCTGATTCCCAATACCCAAGCTAACGGATAACGTCTGTCCTGGTGGCACGATAATCGAACCGTTGAAGTTCATCCGAAACATGCCAGCGGTCAGTGGAAGACTTAGCAGGCTTGTAAACGCACCGCCCAGCGTTCCAGTATTTTGCCTAGTGGTGACTACACTGGTATTCGTGCTGCCAAGCAATGTATTGACTGGGACGGGCGTACTTCCTACCGTAACGGTGCCCCCGGAATATACGACAAGCGTAGCCGCTGCGGTTGCTCCTCCCGAAATGCTGGAAATTCGCAAAGTTCTGCCGCTGCCAGCGGCATTAATGATCTGCAGCAGAAGATTCTGGTTGTTAGGAAGCAGGGTGTTGTTTGTGGTTAACGCGAAGAAACTGCCTGCAGCAGCAGCGCCGCTCTCTGCCGAAGCCTCAATGCCGGGGGCGGAAAATGTATTGGTAAGCTGGGTAAACAGGGGACCGTTAGATTGGTTGAACACGTTATAGTTCGTTATGTTACCCACCTCCGCTTTGATAGAACTGAACTGACTTTGGTATGCAAATGGATACTCTCGTCCTTGTACTTTACAGTGTATGTACAACATGGAGGAAGCGTTTGGGGCAAGAACGGCATAATCGAAAATAGCGGCAGATGCCGTGCCCGTATTTTAAGTCCGGGCATACGATGCGGAAGCACATTTTTTAAGGGGAATCGAGATGAGCCGAACAGCGAAGCGAAGCAAGAAGAGATTGAGACCAACTAAATATGTGAGCCGCCGCCGACCCCGCCGATCCTGCCGCGCTAAACTGCTGAAACCTCCTTGTTCCCGGATTACTCGTCCCCGGGTCAAGCAGGGTCTTCCCTCACGCACGATACTCCCTGGTGCTACTCACTGTTTTACAGAGCATACCTATGTCGGGGCCGAAACCAGCAGTTCCACCAGTGCTCTTCCTGCTCAGGATACATCATCGCTCAGCTTGTACACATATGGCATTGTGAACCGGGGCAAGAATCCGGCTCTGGTACAGATCCAGATTAGTCCCAATGCAGTGGATTATGCGGTGGACAGCCAGGAGGTGATTGAGGGGGGCCAAACCAAAGCTTTGGTTCCGCAGCGGTTCCTTCGATATACCCGGCTTGTGATTCAATCGGTGGAACCGGATCAACCCACCAGGCTGGATGTTTTCTTTCAGGCACAGCGCATGCCCTAAGGTGAAATAATATGACTGATTTCCAGGGAGGAGGACGGGGCTCATGCCTAACTTCACAACGTTTAACACGAATCCGGACAATCTGCGGACCCTGATCTTTGGTCAGGATGCTACCGGTACGGCCCAGCCCGTCAGAACGGATACGAGTGGTAATGTTGTCGGGATCATTTTGGACGGAACGATCAGTAACATCTCGGGTTTGACGACGGTCACCATTAATGCAGGCACAATCACCAACCTTTTGAATGGTACCCTTACAAGTGTACTCGGGGCCACCATTACAGCAGGTACGATCACCAGTGTGCTTGGAGCAACCATCACTGCCGGAACCATAACTAGCGTGCTTGGAGCCACTGTGACAGCGGGAACGTTGACGAACCTTCTGAATGGTACCCTCACGAGTGTACTCGGCGCGACCATCACGGCAGGCACGCTGACGAATTTGCTGAATGGTACGATTACAAGTGTACTTGGAGCAACCATCACAGACGGAACCATTACGAGCGTGCTTGGAGCCACCGTGACAGCGGGAACGTTGACGAACCTGCTGAATGGTACCCTCACGAGTGTGTTAGGCGCAACCATCACGGCAGGCACACTGACGAACTTGTTGAATGGTACGATTACAAGTGTTCTTGGAGCAACCATCACAGCCGGAACCATTACGAGCGTGCTTGGAGCTACGGTGACAGCGGGAACGTTGACGAACCTGCTGAATGGTACCCTCACGAGTGTGTTAGGCGCGACCATCACGGCAGGCACGCTGACGAATTTGTTAAATGGTACAATCTCGAATGTGCTTGGAGCTACCATTACAGCGGGAACCATCACCAGTGTACTGGGGGCCACGGTAACCGCAGGCACATTGACGAACCTGCTGAATGGTACCATTACGAACGTACTTGGTGCCACCATTACAGCGGGAACCATCACCAGTGTACTGGGGGCCACGGTAACCGCAGGCACATTGACGAACCTGCTGAACGGTACCATTACGAACGTACTTGGTGCCACAATCACAGCAGGAACCATCACCAGTGTACTTGGTGCGACGATTACTGCAGGTACAATCACAGGCATTCTGGGAGCGACGCTTACAGCGGGAACCTTGACGAATCTGCTGAATGGTACCCTCACGAGTGTGCTAGGCGCGACCATCACGGCAGGTACGCTGACAAACTTGCTAAACGGAACGATCACCAGCGTACTTGGTGCAACGGTCACGGCCGGAACATTAACCAACCTGCTAAACGGTACAATCACGAATGTGCTTGGTGCGACAATTACCGCGGGAACGTTGACGAATCTACTGAACGGAACGATCACCAGTGTACTCGGCGCGACCATCACAGCCGGAACACTTAGCAGCGTAACGTCGATTTCCCAAAAGAGCTTCCAGGAATCGCAGCTGATCAATACACCCACTGCCAATACGTTCACACCTCTACCAGCGGTGACAACCAGTGTATTCGGCACATATTCCTTCTTTGTATACAACAGAGGCCCAGGGGTCAATCGTGTGGATGCCCAGGTTGAGATCAGTGCCAACGGATCGAACTGGTATACGGACGTGACCACCGTAACGGGAATTTTGGCAGGCTCCGTGGATGTACTGGTTCCCCAACGTTTCCTCAAATATACACGCCTTTCCTATCGTTCCAGTCTCATCGGTGCACCAAGTACAATCGATGTGTTCTTCAATGGACAAGGCACATAACCAGGTTCTCAATCATATAGGTACATGGAGTCTCATTTAATGGACTTCATGTACTTTTTTTGCGTTGGAGGTGACAGCATATGCAGAACAGGCTGCTTGGAATTCACATGATTGTTCAAAATGAGGAACAACAATTGCCCCGCTGTCTGAATAGTTTTAACCTGCCCGGCATTCAGTGGTTCATTACAGATACAGGCTCGGGTGACCGCACGCCAGAGATTGCAAGACAATTCGGGGCAACCGTACTTCATGCCGAGTGGGAAGATCACTTTGCACGGGCACGCAATATTAGCCTGCCGCTGGCAGGCACCGAGTGGATTCTGTGTGTAGACGCGGATGAGTATGCCATAGATGGTATGGAAGAGTTAATGAATTATCTGCCCACAGTCCATAAGAGTGTATCGAAGTTAAAAGTGACAATAGAGAATCGGATCGATGAGAAAACGGGAGATCAAGTTGTCTTTCAGCCGGTACGCCTGTTTCGATCAGGCCACGGATACCGCTATGAAGGTCGTATTCATGAGCAGCTGGTGTGTGATGATACGGAGAACATTCGGCGGGAGTCCGACCCCGTGGCTCCGCTGCGGCTCGCTCATGATGGATACCTTGCTTCCCAAATCGCTCAGGGGCGCAAACCTTTGCGGAATTTGAAGCTTTTGCAGCAGGAATTAAAGGAGCACCCGGATCGACCTTTTCATCTCTACAATCTGGGAGTAACGTATTGCCAGCTGGGAGAGATGGAGAAGGCAGCGGATTCGTTTGCCAATTCACTGCGCCTGACGGAGCCTGGTGCACCGTATCGGTCTACACTCGTGTGCGATTATGCGAAAGTTCTTGGAGCCCTGGAACGTTATGATGAAGGCCGCGCACTTCTGGCAGTGGAAACGCAGCATTACCCGGACTACGCTGACCTTCACTTTCTATACGGTGAATTTCTTGAACAACAAGGTCTCGAGGAACGAGCATATCAATCCTATGCAAGAGCAGTGGATACATCCGAGGGAGTTCGCAGGCAAACCGATTATGTACATGAACAAGGCACGGACACATACAGACCCTACACTGCCATGGCGCGTCTGGCACAGAAGAGGGGGTTCCTGCAGGAGTCGGCCCATCTGTACGGTCTGGCCTTGGATCACATGCCTGCATATTCCCCCACACTCCAGGGGCTCGCAGATGTATTGCAGCAATCTGGAGAATCGGATGAGGTCATTGCTGAGGCATTATTGCTTCGCTGGAAGAAGCGATTGAATTTAGGGGAGCAGAACCATACAGGAGAAGGTGCAGATGCGATCAGGAATATTGTTCATGCGCTTGCATCCTGCGGAGCATACGGGCAGGCATTATCCCTGCTTCAGGATCTGGCTCAAAATGTTCAGATTGACCCGGCAGTTCAACTGCACTGGATGTTATGTACGGGCCGATGCCCGGAAGCCGTACAACTCGCAGAACAACTGTGGGGTGAACGTGAGGCGAGTGTCGAACCTCTCCTGCCCGAGCAGCGACTGAATTGGGCAGTTGCTTGTTGGGCCAGTGGATCGGGCCTTTCTCCTGCTTTTCTGGAGTCATCTGAGCAGGAAGATCGCGAAGTCTGGGGGACGGTGGACCGGTGGTTCAGAGGACAACAGGTGCAGGGGTGGAACCCCATGAGACAGAGTGGGGAAAGGTTGTCTGAAGTACTGCAATCGACTGCGCTTAACCTGATTCAAGACATTATGCAGCGATCTGTACAAACAGGGCAACTGATACTGGCCCAGCAGTGGTTTGAGAAGTGGATGGATGGTTGCACGGAGAAGGACCAATGCATGGAATTTAGCCGGTGGCTTGCAGGCATTCTTTATCGCGAAGGATATACCCGGGCGGCTGCTGATCTCCTAATTGGCTGCATGACGGAAGGGAAGCTGGATGCTGAGGGTACCTTTTACCTCGGGGAAGCGTTGTTTGCCAAAGGGCATTACGATCAGGCTGTGACTCTATTTCAGCAGGCGCTGGAGCGAGATGCAGGATCGCATCAGGCGCGAGCCGGAGCTGCCATAGGTTATTTGTATTTGGCTCTTGGCGTTATTCAAATGGAGCTGAGTCGTTCTCCCTCTAATCCAGGCCTTATAGCGGAGCAGGATGCCCTCCTTCAAAGGTTAAGGACAGCCCAAGGCATCCCTTGGCGTACAGATTGGCATGCCAACGAGAGGAGGAACCAGCTTGCCGAGCAACCGCATTTCGCTATGCATGATCGTTAAGGATGAGGAGGAGTGGCTCGCGCAATGTCTGGAGAGTATCCAGGGGGCTGTAGATGAAATTATCGTCGTGGACACCGGCTCTTCGGATCGGAGCAACGATATTGCGCGGCAGTACGGGGCAAGAATAGTGTCCTATGTGTGGTGTGATGATTTTGCTGCTGCACGTAATGCAGGTCTGGAGCAGGCGACAGGGGAATGGATACTGTTCCTGGATGCGGACGAGGCGCTGGATGCAGCAGCGCGGGAGCAGCTTCGAAGCTGGACGACAGCCAGCCCATGCGACGGATTGTTTTTGAACATTCATAACTATACAGGTACAGGTCAGCAGGGAGCTACAGTGAATCCGGTATTGCGGTTGTTCCGTAATGCTCCGGAGCATCGGTTTGAAGGGCGGATTCATGAACAGATTGCAGGGGCCATTTGCCGGAAGAATCCGGATGCTGCTTTTCATGTGACAGACATGATGATCCATCATTATGGTTATCAGACTGCGGTTGTGGAGCGCAAGGACAAGGTGAATCGGAATCTGAAATTATTGGAACAGGCTGTGAAGGAAGAGCCGGAGCAATCGTTCCATCATTATAATCTGGGCGTCGAGTACTTGCGTGTGGGGGAAGCGGAGCGCGCACTTCAGACCTTTCGTGTGGCCAAGGCAGGCATCGATCCTCTGGTGACCAGTTATGCCCACTTGTTATTCAAGTATGAGGTACGATGCCTTCAGCACTTGAGTCGCTGGCAGGAAGCATTGGACCACATTGAGGAAGCACTTGTGTTATTCCCGGATTATACGGATCTGCTGCATAACCGGGGAGTGTGTCAGGAAGCATTGGGTCGCACGGAGCAGGCGGAGCATTCATTGCGTGAAGCCATTCAGTTGGGACCGCCGCCTCCTGTGTACCATACAGAAGAAGGAATGGGCACCTATCAGACTTGGTACGCCCTCGGGCGGCTGCTGGAAGGGCGGGCAGACCTTGAGGGTGCAGTCGATGCTTACGTGGAAGCGGTTCGTGCCAAATCCAGCTTACTGCCACCTCTCTACCGAATATTCCGGATCATGCGGGTTTCGGGGCAGCAATCGTTTATACCCGCACTGATTACCCATCGTTTCGCCCTGTCTTCCGAAGAGGCTACTCACAAGATCATTGGCATTCTGGAGCAGAGTCGTTGTTATGATGCAGCGCTGGAGATGCTGCCAGGCGCAGCTTCGACACCTTCGAAGGAGATGAGAGAACGGCTGTCATTTGCTGAGGCGCTGCTTCATATCGGGCAGGGGAGATGGAACAAGGCGAGGCTCAAGCTGGATACCGTTCGGCGTAAAAAAGGTGATTACGCGCTCCAAGCAGCCAGCTGGCTGGAGCGTGTGAACTGGCTGGAAGGGCGGGAGACAGCAGCATCGGATCCGTTAACGACATGGCTGAATCTCTGTGTGCGATCGGGGCCAGAACAGTCTGCAGGACAAGAGAAGGCAGTCTTGCATACCAGTGCCAGCACGAATGCCAAAGTCAATGGAAGGCCTGGTGATGCTGAATCAAAGACTGAAGCAGTAGCTTACGAGGGATGGCATGCTTTGGGTCTTCTCATGGAGGGATGCATCCACTCCGGTAAATGGGCCGAGCTGCTTGGACTCGTTCAGATCTGCCAGCAGTTTTTGGGTGCGGATGTCCGCTCGTCGGAAGAGCTCCATCAAGGGCAGGCGCTGAACCGGAATTCGAAATATGCACAGGAACCTTTTGCCGGGGCTTTCGATACCGCTGCAGGATCGGTCTGGTTGGCGAAGAGTCTTGTAGATGCAGCAGATCATCATTTACAGGAGTTGGCCGGAGAACCAAATGGTGAACGTCACCGCTGCTGGCCAGTGATTCAACAGCTTCGGCTGGAATTGCCGGGACCGGATGGTTTTGAGATCTGAATCATTGACAGTATGGAGGGATGAGCTTGGAGCCTGGAATCAGCCTGTGCATGATTGTGAAGGACGAGGAGGATGGTCTTAGGCGCTGCTTGGAATCTGTCAGGGGAATCGTTGATGAGATAATCATTGTCGATACCGGTTCAGCAGATGATACGCTTCGAATTGCCGCCCTCTATGGTGCCAAGATCATTCGTGCAGAATGGGACGGCGATTTTGCTGCTGCTCGCAATCAGTCTCTTACCGCTGCAACCCAACCCTGGATTCTGGTATTGGATGCAGATGAAGTATGGGGGCAGACGGATCAAATGAAGACAGAGCTTACGCACTTATTATCCGGGAGCCCTGATCATGTCTGGGGATACTGGATCAAGGTGACAAGTCTCTTGGGGCGGTCTGGTGAAGAACGGGTGACGGATGCGGTGTGCCGCTTGTTCAGGAACGATCGCCGGATTACTTTCAAGGGTAGAATTCACGAAGAGGTCGCATCATCCATCCTGGCTTTTGCTCCTGAAGGCTTGGTGCATTCGGAGCTGGAAGTCCTGCATTATGGCTATCTGGAAGAGGTAATTGTTCGCAAAAATAAAACAGAGCGGAATATGCGTCTGATTCGTTCCGCTCTGAATGATGGGGCAGATGAGCAGCCGGAGCTGCTGTATGCGCTGGCTGCAGAATGGTTTCAGCAAGGGAAGTACAATGAGGCATTGCGGCTGCTGGAACCGCTGCTTTCCCGGCTTGGGCCATCCTGCGGTTATCATTCGGATCTAGTACTCAAAACAGCATATGCCTTAAGGGAAAGTGGGCGACCGGAACGGGCGCTGGCTGTGGTACAGGCGTGGACTACTGTATATGCTGACTTCGCGGATGTGCTGGAACTTGGCGCGGTGCTGGAATTGGACCTCGGCAGAGAAGAAGCAGCGCTGGCCTGGTTGAAGAAGGCTCGATCCGCAGCGAAAACAACCGGACAGTACACTTCCGTTTCAGGTGCCGGAACGTACCGAAGCCTAACGCTGGAAGGCATCGCGCATGAGCGTTTGGGCCGCTGGGAAGAGGCTGAGGCAGCCTATATTGCTGCACTGGCAGCGCAGCCCGGAAGCATGGCTGCGTGGCAGCGCCTGCTGCTGTTGGCCGCAGCTACGGAGCGGCCAAACGCCATTGCGGATGCGGCAGCGCGTGCACTGCTGCCGCCTGCTGCATGGCAGGCGCTTGCTCCGGCCGCGCTGGATGCGCACCGGCCGGAATGGCTGCTGCGCCATGCGGCACCACTGGCGGCTGTGCTGCGGCAGCAGCCGCTCGCCGCCGGGCTGGCGCTGGCCCAGCTGGGCGAAGATGCTGCAGCGCGGGCATCGCTGCAGCCCTGGGCAGCGCATGCGCAGCTCGGGCCCGAGGCGTCGCTGGCGCTGTGGGCGCTCGGCTGCAAGAGCAGCGCTGGGCGCGCACTTGCACGCGCAGGCGCCCACCAGCCGCTGCACAGCCGCACAGCATGCGCGCTGCCTGCAGCGGCACTTGCCGCCGATGCGCTGCTGGGCGGCTCCGCGCCGGGCAATTCAGCGCTAGGCACAGCTCCGCTCAGCGCAGCGCCTGCGCCACGCGCCGAAGCAGTTGCGCCACGCGCCACAACTGCACCGCCGCCGGGCGTGCAAGCTGCAGCGCAGGCGCTCGCGCGCGTAGGCGCCTGGGCCGCATGGCTGCGCCTGCTGCAGGCCCTGCCGCAAGGTGCCGCCCCGGCGCTGCTCGCGGCGCTTCCGCCTGCGGCACGCTGCGGGCTGCTGCGCGCGCCCGCAAGCGTCCGTGAAGGGCTGCTGGAGCTATTCGGCTTGCCGCCGGTAATGCAGCAGCCCCTCACAGACGAAATGCCCGCCACGGCTCGTGCCACAGAGGCACTGCTGGCAGGCACGCTCGCGCTGCTCGCCGGGCGGCAGACTGCAGCGCAGGAATGGGCCGTGAGGGCCCGGCATATCGCGCTTCAGCCTGCCGCCTCTGGCCGCCCGGCGACGACTCTATGTTCGCCGGGGCTGCACACGCTGCTGCGCCTGACATCTCCCGGCGCAGCAGCCACCGAAGGCTTTGCATCTCGCTGTAAGATGCTATTCGTCCATCTCTGACATACGGGGCTTTCACCCACATAAGAGCTAACCCCATTGCTGGCGTTTGACAGCTTCATCCTTGCTAACGAAAATGGCTACCCTTTCCGAATGATCGCCCGGAAGCAGCGAATTGGCGTCCCATACATGTCGGACCAGATGGCATCATCGGGCTCTTCCACGATGAGCTGTCCATCAATGGTGAGACCGGTAACGGCCATGATGGTCTCGAGTAGATCGGGCCGCATCTCCGGCACATCAAAGGTTGCAATTAATTGTCCATCCGGCTTCATGACCCGGGCGAATTCGCGAAAGGCACGCAGCATCGTGCCTGTATCTAGATGCTCCAGAACCGAAATGCAGAATATACGGTCAAACATGCCAGAGGCATAAGGCAGCTGCGCCAGGTTCGCCTGAGCGCGATGCAGCCTGGTTAAGTAGTGCTCCGGTAAATGACGCGCAGCCTCTTCGCCGAAGTCGGCAGCAATATCCTGCCGGATCGCTTCCTCCGACAAGATGCGTTCATCCCAATCACAGGCGTGAGCTTCCCGGCAGTGTTCGGCCAGCCAAAACTTGAACGGATGGGAAATGCCGCAGGCTGCATCCAGTACCACGTCGTCCTGTTGGGCGAACTGGCGGGCCCATTCGTACTCGTAAGGTCTGCTCCACCAAGCCGGATGCAGTGGAAATACCAGCGTATCTGTTTTGGGATCGCTTTGCCGAACATATCTGGATACTAATGCTTCATTCTGATTAGGTGTGTCCATCATCCCCGTATCCCCTCTCTCAATCCTGCATCTGCCAAGAACGTCTCCAATACCGAACTCCACTTGCGCCGCCATCCGGACAGATCGTAGGCAACGGCTGTCTCCCTGGCATATATGCCGAGGCGCTCCCGTTCAGCTCTGTCCTCCAGCAGGCGTACCAGAGCAGCGGTAAGTGCGTCATCGCCCGGGGGCACAAGCAGCCCGTTGAACCCGTCCTGTATGAGATCGTTTAACCCGCCCACGTTGGAGGCAACGACCGGGATGCCGCAGCTCATGGCTTCCAGGCAGGCATAGGAGGTCCCCTCCGAGAACACCGTGGGAATCACGGCAATATCAGCCTGATGGTAGGCCTCGCGGATATCCCTGAAGTCGTACGTACGCTGCAAGATGCGATCCTGATGCGGATGAGTGCGGTGCCAATACCGAAATGCCCTGCCCACCGTGCTGCCTTCGACCAGTTCTCCGGCAAATTCAATCTCCAGATCCGGGTAGGCACCCAGCAGCCGATCTGCCGCAAGCATCATGGGTATGATGCCTCGTTCCATACTGATTCGGCGCGGATACAGAATTCTCAGAGGACGGGCAATCTGTGATGGAAGAGCAGTACTGTGGATGCTGACAGCAGAATCAGCAATCTCGTTTGCCTGATCGGAATTGTCAGCGTTATCAAGCAGAACAGCTTCTTTTGCATTCCATCCCGAGATGGAGACCCCGGCTTCTTCTTCCTGGCTGGCGAGGTCCTCCTTCCATGCAGACAGCCATTCCGCTTCCTGTTCCTGTCCGAACCTGGGTCTGGGGGGAGCGGGAGTGAAATAGGAGGTATCCACAGCATTGGGAATAAGGACGACCTTTCGCGGATCATCAAACGTGCATGCTGCCCGGCAAAAGGTCTGAAAATGGGAGTCCACCGATACGATGCGTACCAGTCCATCCAGTGCCAATTGGATGTGCTCAGCCACCTGCTGCTTGGTCTCCAGCGGCAATCCGGGACGATCCCAGTTAATGCCGTGGCAGATGCCCAGACTGCCGGGCTTGTAGCTGATGGGCTGCCAGAGACAGCTGGCATAGATGACAGGGCCGCGGGCTGCCGCCGCCATCCTCTCGAAGGCTTCAGGCACATCATCCATATCGTAGGCGTATCCGAATACATCAATCTGCTCCGTACGTGTCTGAAATGCTTCATAATATGACAACTGATGCACCTCGGGATTATGCCCCAATTCGCGGATCACACTGCACAGATCCAGAATATAACGTTCAAGCCCCCCTCCGAATACCCGTCCGAACTCCCGGTTGTATCCATCCGTGAAGCTGTGTGTCAAAATGCTGACCACACCCATCTCAATGCTCCTCCTTCCAGGGAACCAGCCGAGGTTCCGGGTCCAGGATGGATTCGTAATGTTCCAGACTGCCCCACTCGCCGCTGGGATCAATGCGTTTGTAACGCAGATACTTGCGAACCCTGTCTTCGAGACTGCCCGCCCACCCAAGGTGCTGTACTTTTAATTCCGTGCGAATGCCAGGCAATACCGAACAGGACAAGGGGAGACGGGGAACATGATGGTTCTGCTGTGGGTAAAAGTAAGGATACTCGGGCATATAGCGGACAAGTGATGCCGTATGCCGTCTGTGCAGGCCCCAAAGTTCGTCATCCCGGTAGTGGGTCCGTCCACCCCACATATCGTAGAATCGGAATGCCACCCAGTCTGCATGGTCCTGGTTGATCAGATCACGTATTGCTTCCTTGGCCTCTGTACTGTACAGTTCATCCGCATCGACGGACAGCAGCCAGTCCGGTGAAGTACTTACGGCTGCTTGCCATAACGCATTGCGGAGCCGCCATTCCTCAGCAAATAGAGGCTTCTCCAGGATCTCGAGCCGAATGACTTTTGGATAAGACCTGCATATATCTGGTGTTCCATCGGTACTCGCATCATCCACGATAACGATCTCATCCACGAATTCACTCAGATCACGGAGTACTTCCTCGAGGTATCGTCCGCGTTCATTACGGACCTGCAGCATGGCGGTCAGTTTGTTCCCCTGACTTTTGCGGACACGGCGGATAGAAGAAGGTGTGGGTCGTGAACCCTCGCTTTCCACTTCATTGCTCTTCGAGTCCATCTGCTGGTCCGCCAATGCTTCGGAAGAGGAGGGGTGAACTTCAATACGAATGTCAGGCTGCATGCCCAGCCCCTGATTATGCTGCGTGCGCTTCTTCGGGTCCAGCATCACGGCACCTCCCCAAGCAGCTGCTGTACAGCGTGGTCCAGCAGTTCCATCTCCACAATCCGGGCAAGAGCTTCCTCATTCTCCATCGCGGCTTCGAGAAACTGTCGTACTGCCCCGTGACGATCTCCCCGCAAGGCCATGGCAGTCCCTGATAACTCCTGATAATCCCTGCGGCTGGAACGATCCTGAATATCTGCCGCATGGACCAGAGCCAGAGCATCCTCCACACATTCGGTCTCCTGATATATCCGGAACTTCCAATGCCGGGCGGTTTCTCCTCCAAGCGCGTCCAATATCCCCAGCGCAGCTCCGTAATCATCGTTTAACCGCAGCAGCTCTGCCTGCACAAGCTGATTCTCTCCTGCCTCGAGCCAGCGGCACAGCTGTTCATAGTGATGCCGTTCCTGTGCGCTGCCTGCACTGATTCCGTAGACTTGCAGCGCAGATTCAACTTCTCCAGCTTTGGCATGAATGGCGGATAGAAACCGATAGTGTGATTGCACACAATCACTTCGTCCGTTCATGATCGCATGTGTAAAGGCCTCCTTCAGGGACGCTGCTGCACGGGAGTCGTCCAGCAAATATTCATAGGCTGCCAGCAAAAAGGAGATCGTCTCATGCGGCCCCGTTTTGGAACGGAGCTGGCGGTAATAGTCTGCACGCATGCTGCACTGGAGCAGAGTGATGGTGTCCGGTGCTTCGGTCACGGTTTGTCTGAGGGCATGAAGAAAAAGCAGCTCATAATCTCTTAGCGGAATTTCGAGATCATCCTTGTGTATGGAGCCAGCCGGAGCCTTGTCTTCACCGCCCAGCCAGACCGTGCGGACGCCCTGAAAGGCAAGCTTCATATACCGTGTTTCCGAAGACGTGCCGATCAGATCGGCAGTACCAACCAGTCTGGATATGCAGCTCTCCCACAGCGGAGAGCTTGCTTCATCGCCTGCCGGCTCGGGAAGCAGCACAATGCTGATTTTCGGTTGCATCGATTGAACTGCTGTAAGCCAGTAGGGGTGTGCAATGACAGCTGCGGTGTGATTTTGCTGGAGCAGAAGCTCAGCTTCTGGCAGGGTGATTACTGAAATGGCCGGGGGCATCTCATCAGAACGTTCCTGACTGCTTACATATGAGACCTCTCCCTCGGCCGAGAGCAGGGCAGCGATGTCCGGATAAGGAAAAGTGGACCATCCCCCTTTGCGGGGAAAAAGAATGTACCGATTGGGAGGACATTTGCTGTCATCCTCAGTTGACGCTGTTTTCCCGTTGATCTCCGGTACCCATTTGGGCTTATCCATAGGTCATCACCTCACTTTGACTGCATTCTAACGTTCCGCCTCCGCTTCCGGAGGTGTTCCATCTCTCCACATCATATGTACAGCCCTTAAGGCACTTCGCATGATATGTCTGACTCTAGCATATGGGCATGTTGTGCCAAACATGAGCAACTTCCCTGAATAGAAGAAGCAGTTAAGCCGCATATTAGACTGAATTTTATCCAATGTGTGACCATCGTCACATTTTTTTCGCAATTCTGACGTAGATTGTGATAATTGTCACATGTACAAAATAGGCAATCTGGCACAATACGTTCATCACGTATTTGGCGGACAGATAGACAGCGAAGGTGCAGCTTCCATGCCAAATGCAAATCACTGCGATGTAAACAGAAAGAAGGGGTAACGATGGATCCGATTATGTTATCGCGTATCCAATATGCACTCACAACGATCTTCCATTTCTTTTTTGTACCGCTGTCCATCGGTCTTGTACTGCTGGTAGCCATTATGGAGACGTTGTACGTAGTCAAGGGCAAGGAGATTTACAAAACGATGGCCAAGTTCTGGGGCAAGCTGTTCCTGATTAACTTTGCCGTCGGGGTCGTGACAGGTATTCTACAGGAGTTCCAGTTCGGCATGAACTGGTCTGAGTATTCACGCTTTGTCGGGGATGTGTTCGGGGCGCCACTGGCGGTTGAAGCCTTACTGGCGTTTTTTATGGAGTCTACATTTATCGGGCTCTGGATTTTCGGGTGGGACCGGTTATCCAAAAAGGTGCATCTGGCCTGTATCTGGCTCGTATTTGTCGGCACATTCCTGTCCGCATTGTGGATTCTGGCAGCCAATTCATTCATGCAGCATCCGGTCGGTTTCGAGATTAACAACGGCCGTGCCGAGATGAATGATTTCCTCGCGCTGCTTACCAATGGTCAGCTGCTGGTTGAATTCCCGCATACGATCTTTGGCGCATTAATGACAGGGGCCTTCGTGGTAACCGGCATCAGTGCGTACAAGTTGATGAAAAAGCAGGATGTGGAGATCTTCCGCAAATCGTTCAATATTGCCATCATCATTGGCCTTGTTTCCTCATTCGGTGTGGCGTTCTCCGGGCACTTCCAGGCGCAATATCTGGTGGAGACACAGCCGATGAAGATGGCAGCCAGTGAAGGAACCTGGACAACAACAGAAGATCCTGCGCCGTGGACGGTCATCGCAGCAATTGATCCGGACAAACAGGAGAACTCCGGTGAGATTAAGATTCCCGGATTGCTCAGTTATCTGTCCTACAGTAAATTCTCTGGCAGTGTCCAAGGCATGAAGGAGCTGAATGCCGAGTATCAGCAGACTTATGGGCCAGGGGACTACATCCCGCCAGTACGGACAACGTTCTGGAGCTTCCGCATCATGATTGCTGCGGGTGGTTTAATGATTGTACTCGCCCTGTACGGTACATTTCTGGCGCTGCGCAAGAAGCTGGAGGTAGCAGGAACGTGGTTTATGCGCCTGATGGTTTTTGCCATCTCCCTGCCCTTCATAGCCAATACGTCGGGCTGGATTATGACGGAGGTGGGGCGGCAGCCTTGGACGGTATTCGGATATATGACGACAGAAGCCAGTGTATCGCCCAACGTGAGCGCAGGCCAGATTCTGTTCTCTACCATTGCGTTTACAGCGGCTTATACGGTTCTGGGCATTGTTATGGTCTATCTGTTCGTTCGTGAGATCAAGGCTGGTCCACACGCAGTAGATAAGCCGGAGGAACACGATGAATCGGCCGATCCGTTCGGCATGGATGGGGGGTATTCCGTTGTCACTAAGTGAGCTTTGGTTTCTGTTGATCGCTGTATTGTTTGTCGGTTTTTTCTTTTTGGAAGGCTTCGATTTTGGTGTGGGAATGTCCACAGGCCTGATTGCCAAATCAGATCGTGAACGTCGTACCCTGATCAACTCCATCGGTCCGTTCTGGGATGGAAACGAGGTCTGGCTGATCACGGCAGGCGGCGCAATGTTCGCTGCTTTTCCGCATTGGTATGCCACCTTGTTCAGCGGTTTTTACCTGCCGCTTGTCGTTGTATTACTTGCATTGATCGGCCGTGGAGTCGCTTTTGAATTTCGGAGCAAGATGAAGCAGCAGCGCTGGCGCAAAACATGGGATATCATCATTGTCGTCTCAAGCAGCCTCCTGCCATTTCTGTTCGGAGTTGTCTTTGCAACGCTCATGAAGGGTCTGCCCATTGATGGGGAGATGCAGATGCGTGCGGGATTCCTGGACATCGTCAACCCGTATACCGTTGTTGGCGGTCTAAGTGTAACCTTGTTGTGTCTCGTTCATGGGCTGCTGTTCGCTTCCTTGCGGACCGTTGGCGATCTCAGGGAACGGGCGTTGAATATGGCAAATAAATTAATGCTGCCGCTGGCCGCCATTCTTGCGGTGTATGCGGTGATGACCTACTTCATGACAGATGTGTTTGCCGTTCGCGGCTGGGCGCTCTGGATCATGGTGGTCCTTGGTGCCGTTTCATTGGGTCTTGCTGCTTACTTCGTGCGGCATAAGCGTGAGGGCTGGGCTTTTGGCATGACCGGAGCTGTTATTGCCATCGCGTTTGCCTCTGTATTCATTGGCCTGTTTCCAAGAGTTATGGTCAGTTCCTTCGGCTCAGCGTTCGATCTGACGGTCTATAATGCGGCCTCTGGTGCATATTCACTGAAAGTGATGACGATTGTAGCCTGCACGCTGCTGCCTTTTGTCCTCGGATATCAGATCTGGAGTTATTACATTTTCCGCAAACGTCTGAACGAGCAGCATCACCTGGAGTACTGATATGGGACGGGGACTGCTGAAGCTGCCGGGGATCCGGCCTGTACTGGCGCTGGCTTCAGCGCTGGTAATGCTGCAGGCGATAACGATCATTATGCAGGCCAAATGGCTTGCCGAAGCCATAACGGCACTGTTCGAAGGGTCATCCCTCACAGAGCAGTACCCTGTGCTGCTGCTGTTCCTGGCTGCATTTGCTGCCCGGTATGCCATTTCCTTCTGGCTGCAGCTGGTGGCGATGCGATATGCAGAGCAAACGGGAACAGACCTGCGCAGGCAAATGGTAGAGCAGTGGTTCAGGCTTGGCCAGCGTTTTGCCAAAACAGAAGGAACAGGGCATCTGGTCACGTTGGCACGCGAAGGAACAGCCCAGTACAAGACGTATCTGGAGCTATTTATCCCCCGCATGCTGGGCATGGGATTTACCCCAATCATTATTCTCTTGTATGTGTTCAAGCTGGATATCATGTCCGGTGTTATTTTGACGGTGACCCTTCCCATACTAATTGTGTTTATGATTCTGGTCGGTCTGGCTGCACAGCGTAAGATTGATGGGCAATTCAAGTCATACAAGGCACTGGCCAATCACTTTGTGGATACGCTTCGCGGACTCGAAACGCTGAAAACGCTGGGCCAGAGCGGCCAGCATACAGACACGATTATTCGAGTCAGCCAGCGCTACCGAAAAGCAACGATGTCTACACTGCGCATGGCCTTTTTGTCTTCCTTCGCGCTGGACTTCTTCACCATGCTCTCGGTTGCCTCGGTCGCGGTTGGCCTTGGCTTGCGGCTAACGGAAGGACAGATGCTGCTCGGACCGGCACTGACGGTACTTATTCTGGCACCGGAGTATTTCCTGCCTGTGCGTATGGTGGGTGCAGATTATCATGCCACCTTGGACGGCAAGGAAGCCGGAGAAGCCATTGTGCAGATGATTGAGCGGGGGAAGGCAGCCGAGCAGAGACAGCGGGAAGCGTATGCCACTACTGTTCTTCAGACACAGGCAGGGACGGACGGAGTGAGACCCGTACAGCAGTCTTCTTCCGAACGTAAACATGCCTCGACCATACGTGTTGTGTTGGATGATGATCGCACTGCCGGACAAGTGTCTTCAGCTGCATCGAAGGTGCTCTGGAACAAGGGCAGCCGACTGGCGCTTACCGATATCCAAGTACGTCATGAAGAGGACGGAGCCTACTCGCTGGAGGATGTCACCTTTCAGATTTCCGGTATGATCAAGGTTGGCATCATCGGTGCAAGCGGTGCAGGGAAATCCACATTGATTGACGTGCTGGCTGGTTTTCAACTGCCCACATCAGGAAGAGTGTTGGTGAATGGTCAGCCCGTGTCCCCGGAGATGATGGAATCCTGGAGAAAACAAACGGCTGCCATTCCGCAGCATCCCTATATATTCAGTGGGACCCTTGCTGATAACGTCCGCTTTTATATGCCGGAAGCATCGGATGCGGAGGTCGGAGAGGCAGCTAATGCAGCAGGCTTGAACCAGCTGGTCTCTTCCTTGCCAAACGGACTGCATGAGCGAATTGGAGCCGGGGGTAGACAGCTCAGCGGTGGGCAGGAGCAGCGGATAGCCTTGGCCAGAGCCTTGCTAAGTGCACGGCCGGTGCTGCTGCTGGACGAGCCAACCGCACATCTGGATGTAGAGACCGAGTACGAGCTGAAACAGACGATGCTGCCGTGTTTTGAAGACAAACTGGTATTTTTGGCTACACATCGCCTGCACTGGATGCCGCATATGGACCGCATCATCGTGATGGACGGCGGGACGGTTGCCGAGACAGGAACACATGAAGAGTTGCTTGCAAGACAGGGCGTCTATTACCAGATGATTCGGGCCCAGATGGAGGCGGTATAACATGGAAGCTGAACATGAGCAGGTAGAAACGGTCCGAAACGGGAGTGTGAAAAGCAGCTGGATTTCTCCTTACGTGGTACAGTACCGCTGGAGATTTGCCGGAGTTATTGCACTGGGGACTTGTGCTGCATGTTGTGCCGTGCTGCTGCTCTTTACCTCAGGGTTCCTGATCTCCAAGTCTGCGCTCCGCCCTGAAAACATTCTGATGGTATATGTACCGATTGTGGGTGTTCGTGCATTCGGGATTTTCCGTGCGGTGTTTCGATATGCCGAGCGTCTGGCCGGTCATGATGCCGTACTGCGTGTGCTTGCTGATCAACGGGTGAAGCTGTATCGAATATTGGAGCCCCAAGCCCTGTTCCTGCGTTCACGGATGCAAACGGGGGATGTGCTTGGTGCACTTGCAGAGGATGTAGAGCGGCTGCAGGATATTTATCTGCGTACGGTGTTCCCGGCCATCACGGCACTGATCCTGTACGGTGCAGCAGTTATCTCTTTTGGAACCGTGGATCTGGGTTTTGCATTGTGGATGAGTCTTTACTTGTTATTTCTTATTGGGTTGCTGCCAGTCATCACGCTAAAGATTACATGGAAACAGAAAGTACGGTTGAAAAAGGAGAACAGCCACTTATATACGCGGCTTACCGACGGTGTACTTGGCCTAGGAGACTGGCTGGCCAGTGGACGGGCGGCGGAGTTCGTTCGTCTTCAGGAGGAGGGGGAGGAACGGGCAGATTCCGTTCGGCGCAGCCTGCGAAGATGGGTGCGTTGGCGTGACCTGATTGCACAATGTGTCATTGGACTGATGGTGGTGTCCGCGACATTGTGGGCAGGAAGCGAGGTAGCAGCAGGACAGCTGCCAGCCGTTATGATCGCGGCATTTGTATTGGTTCTGTTTCCACTTACGGAAGCCTTACTGCCTGTGTCCGATGCGGTGGAGCGTATCCCCGAGTATCGCCAATCTCTGGATCGATTGCAGCATCTGGAGGGTAAGGGATACGCTCCAGGAGCCACGTCAGGCAGAGATGAAACGGTGCAGGCGGCTGAAGCCCCTTCTGAATCAGCGGAGATGACGAATCGTTCACGGGACCAACGCATCCGTCTGCGTATCCCTCCGAAGCTGAGAGCGGATATTCGAATCGATCATGTAAGTTACCGCTATGCTTCCGAAGATGCCCATGCGGTACAAGGTGTTTCACTTCATCTGCCCCAGGGGAAAAGGCTAGCCATCCTTGGGCGCAGTGGGGGAGGCAAATCCACACTGCTCAAACTGATTCAGGGTGCTCTGCTCCCTTCAACCGGTGAAGTTATGATCAATGATCAGCCTGTGCAGACGCTGGGAGAGAATGTACCTGATGTCATTGCGGTGCTGAATCAGAATCCACATCTATTCGATACAACGGTCGCGAACAATCTGAGAATTGGCTGTCCACACGCAACGGATGAGGAGATCAGACGTGTGGCCGACCAGGTCGGTTTGTCCGGCCTTATCGAATCTCTGCCGCAGGGGTACAATACCCCGATGCTGGAGACGGGCATGCGCTTTTCGGGCGGCGAACGGCAGCGGATTGCTCTGGCCCGGGTGCTGCTGCAGGAGACACCAGTCGTCATCTTCGATGAACCTACAGTGGGACTTGATCCTGTGACGGAACGCGCGCTGATGCGCACCATTCTGGACAGCATGCAGGGCAAAACGATGATCTGGGTTACCCATCATCTCATTGGTGCTGAACAGATGGACGAGGTCATTTTTATGGAAAATGGACAGATTGCCATGCAGGGTTCTCACGAACAGCTGCTGGCTCGGGAAGAGCGTTATCGACGTCTTGTCGAGCTCGACCGACCAGGATGGGCAAACTGGCAGAAGCCAGGGGTCCCGTTGCCGCCCGCAGCTTCCAGGTAAGTGTGGTTGGTTTCGAGGATTGAGGGCTGAGATCACGTGGATCGAAAGAAGAGAGAAGACTACTCCAAGTTATAAAGCTGATGGAAGGGTCATATCAGCCAAAAGACGAGCCCGCGGATACACGGGCTCGTCTTTTTTTACCTGTATGGAGCAATATTGTCCGTCCCTACATTTCGACCAACATGAGAATGATGGAAGAGAGGCAGAGGCAGGTACTGATGAGATACAAGACGCCAACCACCTGCTTATGGTTCAGTCCCGCACGCAGGAGGCGGTAGTGAGCCTGGCTTGCATCGGCCTGATAGATGGCTTTGCCTTGAATGAAACGTTTGATAACGACAAAGATATTGTCGAAAATCGGTACACCAAGGGCCAGAATCGGGATAAATAGGGACAGTATGGTCGCTTGCTTGAATGCCCCATCAAGGGCAATGACAGCCAGAATGAAACCGAGGAATGTCGCACCGGCATCACCCATAAATACCTTGGCCGGAGGTTTGTTGTATTTCAGATACCCAAGTGTTACACCGACAAGCACGATGGACATGAGGGCCGAATCACTCTGGCCTTTGGCCAGGGCAACGACAAACAGCGTGACTGCCGAGATCGCTGACAATCCGCCAGCAAGCCCGTCCATGCCATCCGAGAAGTTAATAACGGTGGTTACGCCGAAGATCCACAGGATCGTCAGAATGAACTGCAGCCAGAACGGAAGCATGACGTATTCCGAGGTCAGCGGGTTAACAAACCCGGTGAAGGCAATTCCGGAAGCAAATACGAGCACGGCTGCAGAGATCTGAATGATCATTTTGGGCAGGGCGGGAAAGTCTTTGCCTTTTGTTTTGTACCAGTCATCAATGGTGCCAATCGTTAATAGGAGCATACCGCCTGCAACCAGTGCGGCCGTCTCCATGGACAACTGCTTCGTAAAAGCAATGTATGTCAGGAAGAATCCGGTAAATATCGCGTAACTCGCCGTCAGCGGAATGGGCTGTCTGTGCAGCTTGCGCTCTACGTCTTCCCGTGGCTTGTCCACAAAATCAAGGCGGTGGGCCAGTCGGCTAAGCGGAGGAATGAGCAGAAGCACGACAACAAAAGACAGCAAAAAGGCCATTATGTATACCATAAAATTGCTTGATTCACTCCCATCTACCATTTTTCCCCTATTATACGAGCTGGAGCGGAAATCTGTCGATGTCATTATTGTAACCTGCATGATCGCACATGTTGGCAGAAAGCCAACGTTCAGAACATTTATTGCAAATAAGATCCAAAGAAGTGGTTTGCTGTTTCCGCATGATAGCCGTCATCTCCTTGCCAGGTAGCTGCAAAGACAAAGTCGCCGGAACCACCCTTGCCTCTTCTCGGCGTATCGCCAGGAACCAGCAGTCCAGCAGCCGCCCAGATCTCAAGCAGGGCATCCCGTTCCTGTTTGCTCGAAGGGAGCAGATCTTTCCACAGCTTTTCAAGCGAGCGGGCACTATCCTTGGGATCACCAGTTTGGCAGGCAGCAAGAAGCTGTTCCAGGATGGCCTTATCTTCCGAGGTTACCTCGTAGCTTGAATCGTTATCAAGAAGCAGCAGTTCCAGATCCATCAGACAGTAGAGCAGCCATCCATGACGGACCCCGCCCCATTTGATCCGCTCAAAATTCAGGACGTTCAGATCGACGTTCACATACTGCTTGTCCGATTGTAACCGCAGGTAATTGCAATCCCCGCATGCACTGGTGTTGGCATGAAGCGCGGACCGTTCCGCATAGGTATGCAGAGGCAAACGTGAGGTTAGTGCCCAACTTGAGAGCGCACTGCGCAAATATACTTTTTTGGTAGACAGGCTATGCAGAAAAGCCGACACGACTCTGTCCTTCAAGCTGATGTCCTGATGCATTTCATGCAGACGCCGAACAATCTCGTCGTGGGTGGTGGTCTGCGGATCGAACATCACATGCTTGCTCTTGGCATATTCAAAATCATCTCCAGAGAATGGTGAGCGTTCTGTCTTCCAGCCGCCACCTCCCCAGAATGTGCTCAGCAGTATTTTTGCCGCTTTTTTATCCAACAATGCAATTAACCTCCTGTCGTATTCAATACTAATTCTACAAGACCGGGAAAACGACTGTTTAGATCATCCTTCCGCAAAGAGTAAAGATGCTGTTTGCCTTCAATGCGTGGCTGGATCAAATTTGCTGAAAATAAGATTTAAATTCGTGGCAGATTGGTCTGTGCATACAAATTTTCGTCAGCACCATCTTCAAACTATAAGGATAATGTTTTTTCATATCTATGACCGTAGCATATTGGAGCATCTCTTTCCAAGTCATTAGGTGACATTGTTTTAAATCTGAACCTCGAGTGCGAGGAGTAGGTCTTCATCATTCATAAGTATTGTTTGTACAAAAAACGGTACATGAAGAAGGGCCATCCCATATGTCATAAACATAACGAGACGGCCCTCTTGAACGTGCAGCAATACATATTCAATCTAATGAACTGGAGACACGCTATTTGATGAATTTTAGCAGAAGCGGTGCGCTAACGATTCCCAGGGCCATTATTTGCAAACATTATCGGCTCCAGTGCAAGCTTTTGTTGAAATAACGTGGCTATAGTTCTTTAGCTTCATCATGCCAAAGACTAATCTCGACATAAGGTGCCTGCGATTCGTTAGCGGGCCAGCTTACTTCTAATGCATTGTTTTATTTTGAAAAGCAGCGATATCCGCATACTCTTCCTCAAATTTGCGGGAGATCCGGATGAAGATCGGCAGCAATTCCCGGTAGATGCGGACATGATCCGGGTCAGGCTGATGGCGATGTGTGGATCCAATCATGCCGGATACCGCACTCAGGGAATCAATTCGGCCAAGTGCATACAAGCCAAGCACGGCTGCACCAAGGCAGGAGCTCTCAATGCTTTCGGGAATAATCACATCCTGGTCGAAAATATCGGCCATCATCTGCCGCCATAATTCGGAGCGGGCGAAGCCGCCCGTTGCCTGAATTTTGGTAGGACGGCCGATCTTCTCTTCAATAGCCAGCATGACGGTATACAGATTGAACAATACACCTTCCAGGGCGGCACGGATCATGTGCTCCTTCTTATGGTGAAGCGTCAGACCGAAGAACGAGCCGCGGGCATTCGGATTCCAGAGCGGAGCCCGCTCACCTGTCATATACGGATGGAAGAGCAGACCTTCCGATCCTGGCGGTACATTTTCCGCGACACGAGTGAGCACCTCATAAGGATCGATACCCAGCCGCTTCGCTGTTTCTACCTCAGATGCTGCAAACTCGTCCCGAATCCAGCGGAAAATGACCCCGCCATTATTCACGGGTCCACCGATCACCCACGCATCCTCGGTGAGCGCGTAACAGAAGAAACGTCCTTTTGGATCGGTAACCGGTTTGTCCACGACCGTACGAATGGCTCCGCTGGTGCCGATGGTTACTGCCACCACGCCGGGATCAATCGCGTTTACGCCAAGATTGGAGAGCACACCGTCACTTGCCCCGATCACAAATGGCGTCTTGTCCGCAATGCCCATTTCCTTGGCATACTCCGGGTTCAGACCTTGCTTGAGCACATGAGTGGTCGGCACAAGCCGGGATAGATGGTCTGGTGTAACTCCAGCCACATGCAGGGCTTCCTCATCCCAGTCCAGCTTCTCCAAATTCATCATTCCGGTGGCAGACGCCATGGAGTGGTCAATCACGTACTCGTTGAACAATTTGAGGAACACGTATTCTTTCATGGAAATGAATTTGTGAGTTTGCTTGAACAGTTCTGGCTGTTCACGGGTGAGCCACATGATCTTGGTCAGCGGTGACATCGGATGAATGGGCGTTCCTGTTCTCAGATAAATTTCGTGACCGTTCATTTCGGTTTTGAGTGCTTCCGTCCATTCCGCACTGCGATTATCTGCCCACGTCATGGCACGCATCAGCGGTTTGCCCTGCTCGTCAACAGGCAGGATGCTGTGCATCGCCGAGCTGAACGATACAAACAGAATCTCATCCGGTTTGACACCCGCCTTGGCCGTCGCCTGCTTAACGGATTCTACAACAGCTTGAAAAATATCGTCCGCATCCTGCTCTGCAATCGCAGGGGTAGGGGTATACAGCGGATAATCGGCACCACCCTGAGCCACGATGGAGCCGTTTTGTTCAAACAATACGGCCTTGGTGGATGTGGTGCCGATATCTACGCCGATCATATAGGGTGAAGAAGCCATTTTGTCATCCCTCTTTCTCTGGAGCATCTGGTATTAATCTATAGATAAGAATATCAGACTTGAGGGATGGATCAAAATGCAGGAATATTAATCCTTCACGGCTCCAGCGGCAATATCCGAAATGAACTGACGGCTGATGAACAGGAACATGATAATGAGCGGAATAACAGCCAGCAGAGTACCGGCGATAACCATCGCGTAATCCGTATTGTACAGTCCATTTAACTGGGAGAGGGCAATCTGCAGGGTATATTTCCGTTCATCTGTCAGGACAATGAGCGGCCACAGGTAGTCGTTCCATACTCCGATAAAGGTAAATGCGCCGAGAAACGCAAACGCAGGTCGCAGGATGGGCAGCGCCACATTCCAATAGAGACGGAAGAAATTACAGCCGTCGATCCGGCCCGCATCGAGCAGGTCATTCGGGATGGACTCCGTGGCATACTGCCGAATCCAGAAGATGCCGAAGGCATTCACCATGCCCGGGATAATCAGGGCCTTGAAGGAACCGACCCAACCGAACGTCGCCATGAGGACGAAGGAAGGCACGAGCGACAGCTGGGAAGGCACCATCATGGTGGCCAGCAGCAGGACAAAGAGCCACTTTTTGCCCGGAAACTCAAACTTCGCAAACGCAAAACCCGCTAATGAGTCGAAGAACAGCACGAGCACGGTCACCATGCCGGATACAAACAGTGTATTGACAAATGCACCCCAGAAGTCGATCTGCTGCAGAACCCGGCTGATATTATTCCACAGTTCTCCCCCGAACCAGAGCTGGGGCGGAAATGCGTAGATGTCGGACGTTGTCCGGGTGGACATTACAATCAGCCAATAGAACGGGAACATGGAAATGAGCATGCCCCCGATAAGACCGGTATACAATACGAGCGATTTGAGGTATTTGGACGTCATGAGCGCTCCCCCCTTGTCACATCAGGATGACTTGCCTTGAACAAGCTTCCAGTTCACGATGGAGAACAGGGCGATAATGAGGAACATGCCCCAACCCACCGCTGCACCATATCCGAAGTAATTGTTGATGAACGATTCACGGTAAAGGTACAGAACAATGGTCATCCCTGCTGCGCCTGCACCGCCGTCGTTGCCCACGAGGATCTGTGGTTCGGTGAACAGCTGCATGCCGCCAATTGTTGATGTAATCACCGTGAACAGAATCACAGGGCGCAGCATCGGAATTGTAATTCGAAAGAATGACTGTATACCGGATGCGCCGTCAATTTTGGCTGCTTCATACAAGGTCTGCGGTATACTCTGGAGTCCGGCCAGATAAATGACCGCATTGTACCCTGTCCAGCGCCAGACGACCATGGAGGAGATCGCCACTTTAATACCCCAAGGCGCATTAAGCCATTCCACGACCGGAAGCCCGACCGACTGCAGGAGATAGTTGAGAAAGCCATAGTTGTTGGCAAACAGTGCACCAAAGATGATCGCCACGGCCACGATGGATGTGACGTTTGGAAGGAAGTAACCGACCCGAAACAGTGTACGGAACTTCACGAACGGCGCATGCAGCAGAAAGGCAACAATCAGGGCGAAGAACAACATGGGAATGGTCGAGTATATCCAGATCATGAATGTATTGCCTACAGCCTGCCAGAACTCGGCATCCGTCAGCATGTATTTAAAATTGTTCAGCCCATTGTAGGTCATTACGCCAATGCCGTCCCACTTATGGAAGGCCAGGTACAATGAAAAGCCGATGGGAAACAGGCCGAACACGGCAAAGAGAATATAAAATGGTGAGATCGCAGCATATAGGGCACGATGTTCCCAAATTTGGGACAGGAGAGATTTCTTCCGATCCAGGTCCGGACGCACGGCTCCGGGTTCGGGAGTGAGATGGGGTTCGGTTACAGCCATATGAATTCCTCCTTATGCAGATATCGAACACACACGTTCTTCAGGTTAACGCTGGAGTTCCCGCTCAACGCGGTGTACGGTATCGGTCCAGACCTGCTGGGGATCGGCATTTTGCTTCGCGACATCATTCAGGCGCCGGGTAATAATGTTGTGTACCGATGGGTAACGTTCACCAAAAAAAGCGTCTGGAACATGCTGTGCCGATTCGGCAAATACAGGCCCCGTCGCCTGTCCGCCGAAGAAGGGCTCCTCTTCTTTCATTGCGGGAGAGTCGAACACACCCGGAGCAGAAGGGAAGAGGTTCAACGTCTGATATTGCTCCAGCTGATTTTCCGGACTCTGCAGCCAGCGCACCAGCTCGAAGGCTTCCTGAGGATGCTCACTGGACTTCAGAATGGACAGGAACGAACCGCCGTTATTGCCATCTCCGCCAGGAGCACGGGCCACCCGCCACTTACCTGATGTATCTGGCGCAGCTTCCTGCAGCACCTGCTTCATCCAGACCGCACCCACGAAGGATGCAATTTCCCCATTATTCATCGCTGCATTCCAGCCTGGAGTCCAGCCGTCTGCATTCGCCAGTAATCCCTTTTGCTTAAAATCAATGGCGGTATCCCAGCTTGTGCGTACCAGAGGAGAATCCATGCCGATAAACGAACCATCCGGGCGGAAGTAGCGCTCAGCTCCTTGGGACAACACTTGGTTGTAAACGCTTCCAATGTTATCGGTCAGAAATACCTTGCCCCCAAGTTTCTCCTTGATCTGTTCGCCTGCTGCGGCGTATGCTTCCCAGCTATTCAGCTGACGGCTTACCTCCTCGGGTTCAGATGGCAGCCCAGCCTCCTTGAAGAGGTCTGCCCGGTAAAAGAGAGCTGTCGGTCCCGTATCCATCGGGAAACCGATCATCTGTCCGCTGGGCGTGACGCCCTGCTTCCATTTCCATTCAAGATACTGGTCTTCGACGTCCCCAGCGCCGAGATGATACAGATTATAAAAACGGTCTTCACTGGGGAAGAGCTCCATAATCCAGTCGTTTAGGGCCACAATATCGGGCTCGCCTGATTTTGCGGCCAGCGTTGTCTTGAGCTTCGCCTTGAAGTCACCGCCGATCTTCTGGGCAGTCAGTTCAATATTGGGGAACTGTTCCCTGGCCTTGGCAATCAGCTTATCATCAATGGAACGGTTCCAGTACCATAGTGTAAGCGCTACCTTTTTGTTGTTCGCAGAATCGTCTTGTCCTGGCCAGATGGAGCATCCGCTTATAAGCAGGACGCAGACCATCATGATGGCTGTCCAGCAGGTTCTTTTCCGGCGGATCATGTGCACAACCCCCTCATCGTTAAGTTCGAGGCATGAAGTACTTTGGACTACAACATCATTCTATGAGCAGTTTATAAACTCATACCCAATATTCCGAAAATGAAACACAAATTTGTGTCGGTTTCGTATCCTGATTTTATTAGTTACTTTAAAAACAAAAGTTACTTGACACAATATAATTTTTATTTTAAACTTGCTTACATAAAGTAACTAATGATGATGACAATAATATAGATACGTACTATAAACGTCCAGTGATCTTTTTTCGGTCTGGATACGAATCAATCTGTATAACAAATGGCTTAACAGGAGGAAACAAACATTATGATCAATTCACATATTATTCAACTGCTTGCCCCCAAAATCCAGACTTTTCCGAGTGGAAAAGAATTTATATATCTGGTTGGACCGATTAAGCTCCCGGTCAATTTGGATGGAGAGACGCGTACATTTCAGTGGTACAGCTGGCTGAAATCGGATAAGGTCATGGAGAGCGGCGAGCTGATTGAATCGCTGGCTACTGCCGAACTGGCAGAACGTCAGCAGTCGAGTGTGCTCGTGTACGGCGATTTTGCCGAAGCGCAGGAAGCACTGATCCGGATGCACAGCATCTGTCATACAGGTGATATTTTTGGCAGCAAGCGCTGTGATTGTGGCTTCCAGCTGGAGCAATCCATGAAAATGATCGCAGCCCATGGAGCGGGTGCCTTGTTCTACCTGGCGAACCATGAAGGTCGCGGGATTGGTCTGTTCAGCAAAGCAATGGCGTACATTCTGCAAGAGGAAGGTCTGGATACCGTAGATGCGAACCTGCAGCTTGGCTTTACGGACGATGCTCGTAACTATGACGATGCCATTTCTGTATTGCGTGCACTGCGTTCTGCACCTGTTACGTTGATCACCAACAATCCGCGGAAACTGGCTGCATTGCAGGAAGCGGGACTGAATGTGGGTGGACGTGTTCCGCTGTGGGGCGATCGTTCGGCGTTCAATGAGAAATACCTGCAAACGAAAGTAAGTCGATCGGGGCACCTGGCTGAGAACGATGGTTGGGCCGGGGCCGATGTGCTGCTTCCGCATGCACAGGCTTAAATCTCACTTTATGTGCTAAATCAGCGTTGATTCCAGTGAAGGTATCTTGCTGTGCAATCGACAAAAAGTGGCTGTTGTTGTTCACTCCTTAGGGGTGCACGACAACGGCCTTTTGGTGTTTACGACAGAGTAATGAACACTATGGGGATGCTTCCTGCTCCCTGGTCCAGCTTGCCGATCTACCATACGGATTATACAATATAGGCAATCTGAATGATGCAGGAGGAACGATGGTGCCATTTGAGGGACAGAGCATGTTACCCGCTGCCAAGAGCATGAAGCAGTTCGAAGCGATTATTGATGGCCCTTACACCTATGGGGTTTTGCTGGATACCCACATTGCCCAGCTGGAGAGCTTGCTGGATGAGGCAAGGCGGCGAAGCAAAAAAATCCTGCTGCATGCCGATCTGGTTCAAGGGCTGAAGAACGATGAGTACGCGGCAGAATATTTGTGTCAGCATATTCGTCCGGCGGGTTTGATCTCTACACGGGCGACAGTAATTCAAAAGGCGAAACAAAAGGGGATCACCGCGATTCAGCGGGTGTTTTTGCTGGATACAAATGCGTTGGAGAAAAGTTATCAACTGCTGACGAAGACACAGCCGGATTATATTGAAGTGCTTCCTGGCGTTATTCCGCATATTATTACCGAGGTAGCGGAACGGACGGGGATTCCCATTATTGCCGGAGGACTGATCCGGTCTGCCCAAGAGGTTGAGCTTGCGCTGCAGGCCGGTGCAACAGCAGTGACCACGTCCAATTTTGACCTGATCCGACATTTTGGGGAATCGCTTACAGAACCGAAACAATAGCATTAGTTTAATCATTATTGCATCTGTCAATCAGGCACCTGTGATATCGAATGATGCAATATGCTTACAGGAGGTTGTCGATATGGAAAAGTATATTATGGCTCTTGATCAGGGGACCACGAGTTCACGGGCTATTCTGTTTAACCATAATGGGGAAATTGTACATATTGCCCAGCAGGAGTTTCCGCAGTATTTCCCCAAACCGGGCTGGGTCGAGCAGAATGCGAATGAAATCTGGAGCTCCATTCTTGCAGTTATGGCTTCATGCTTGGCAGAGAGCGGAATTAAGCCTGCCCAGATTGCGGGAATCGGGATTACGAACCAGCGCGAGACAGTTGTGGTGTGGGATAAGGAAACAGGTCGCCCCATCTATAATGCCGTAGTATGGCAGTCTAGACAAACTGCTGATATCTGTGATGAGCTGAAGAAGAAGGGACTGGCTAACCTTTTTCGTGAGAAAACGGGACTGCTTATTGATCCCTATTTTTCCGGTACGAAAGTCAAGTGGATTCTGGACCATGTGCCAGGAGCACGTGAACGCGCGGAGCAGGGAGAACTGCTATTTGGCACGATCGACAGCTGGCTGATCTGGAAGCTCAGCGGAGGTACCCATGTAACGGACGTATCCAATGCTTCCCGTACATTGATGTACAACATCTATGATCTGCAATGGGATGACGAACTGCTCCGTATTCTCGATATTCCAAAAGCGATGCTGCCGGAAGTGCGGGGCTCCTCTGAAGTGTATGCGCACACGATGGATTATCATTTCTTCGGCCACCGGGTTCCCATTGCTGGCGCAGCGGGGGATCAGCAGGCAGCCTTATTTGGTCAGGGATGTTATCACCAGGGCAGTATGAAAAACACATATGGTACCGGGTGCTTCATGCTCATGAATACCGGGAAAGATCCGGTAAAGTCGGACCATGGATTGATCACAACGATTGCATGGGGTGTTAATGGCAAGGTAGAGTATGCACTTGAAGGCAGCATTTTTGTGGCGGGTTCTGCCGTTCAGTGGCTGCGTGACGGATTACGGATGCTGCGTTCCTCCAAGGATAGTGAGGATTATGCTGCAAGGGTGCCCTCCACAGATGGTGTGTATATGGTACCGGCCTTCGTCGGGCTAGGTAGTCCGTATTGGGACAGCGAGGTCAAGGGCGCCGTATTCGGTCTGACACGCGGCACCACGAAGGAACATTTTATTCGAGCGACGCTTGAAGCGCTGGCGTATCAAACCAAGGATGTCCTGGCGGCTATGGAATCCGATTCGGGGATTGCTGTCGATTCGTTACGTGTCGATGGCGGCGCAGCGGCCAATGACTTTCTGATGCAATTCCAGAGCGACATTCTGGGCATTCCGGTTGAGCGCCCAACGGTGAACGAGACAACAGCTCTGGGTGCGGCTTATTTGGCAGGTCTTGCTGTAGGATACTGGGAAAGTGCGGATGAACTGAAGAATCATGAGAACACGGAGCGCGTATTCAATCCGCTGATGGAAGAGGATACCAGAAGTGATCTATACGCCGGTTGGCAGCAAGCAGTGAAGGCTGCGATGGCCTTCAAATAAGAAAGAATATGAAGATATAGCTATTTGTACTTTTTCATTAAACAAATTCAATAGATGATAATTACTGGTGGAAAATGATGCATAACTTACAGGAGATATTTTCCTGGGGAACGAAATCCATATATCCATGATTAGGAAAATAAAGAGGTTAGTGGATCAGTTTGAAATTACGTCCTTGGACAGAATAACTTTTTGAAATTTTTTTGAATAATGTGTCATTTCAGGCCTTCACGCCGCTCAAAATGTGTGATAGGATTAAGGCACAAGTTAAAAAATGATGTCTGGAGATCGGGAGAGACCACGTACCGCTCAGCAATTGCTGCAGCGAATGACGTGGTCTTTTTTTGTTCTTTTTTGAAGATGGATTAGCAAAAATAATGGCAATGAGTGGGAGGCAGACCGATGACTTCACCTTTCTCGGCAGCGATGCGCGGCGAGTATCTTCAATCCATGGCGAATGCACATTTTGACATATTGGTTATAGGCGGAGGGATCACTGGGGCAGGCATTGCCCTTGATGCAGTGTCCCGCGGACTGAAGACCGCGCTGGTTGAAATGCAGGATTTTGCAGCGGGCACGTCCAGCCGTTCAACCAAACTGGTCCACGGAGGTTTACGATATCTGAGGCAGTTTGAAGTGAAAATGGTAGCTGAGGTAGGACGCGAACGGGCAATTGTCTATGAAAATGGACCTCATGTGACGACACCGGAGCCGATGCTCCTGCCCATCTATACGGGAGGTACGTTTGGCCGCTTCAGCACCTCCATTGGTTTGATGGTGTATGACCGGCTCGCGGGTGTGAAACGCAGCGAACGCCGTACGATGCTGAACGCTGGAGCTGTCTCGGACAGCGAACCTTTGCTGCGCCGAGAGGGACTGCTGGGTGGCGGGTTATATGTGGAATACCGGACGGATGATGCACGGCTTACCATTGAAGTAATGAAAGAAGCGGTAAAGCGTGGAGCCCAAGCTGTGAATTATGTAAAAGCAGAAGGGTTTGTGAAGGAAAACGGAAAGATCATTGGCATCCAGGCCACAGACCAGATCACAGGCGAGCGTGTTCAATTAAGGGCAAGCAAGGTCATCAATGCTTCGGGTCCATGGGTGGATGAGCTCCGCAAGGTAGACGGTTCAAAGCAGGGCAAGACACTGCAAATGACCAAAGGCATTCATTTGGTGTTCGACGGATCAAGGTTTCCTCTTCGGCAAGCTGTATATTTTGATACGCCTGATGGGCGAATGGTTTTCGCGGTTCCGCGCGATGGCAAAACATACGTGGGTACCACTGATACTGTTTTCCAAGATGACCCGGCGCATCCTCTGATCTCTGAAGCAGATCGGGATTATGTAATCGATGCGGTAAATGGCATGTTTCCAGATGTCCAGATTCGTGCCGAAGATGTGGAATCGGGCTGGGCTGGCATTCGTCCATTAATCCATGAGGAAGGCAAGAGTCCCTCCGAAATCTCACGCAAGGATGAAGTGTGGGTCTCTCCCTCCGGACTGATCACCATTGCGGGGGGCAAGCTGACCGGGTATCGCAAAATGGCTGAAATGGTCGTTGATCTGGCAGCCCGGGAGCTGAAGCAGGAAACAGGGAAATGGATTGGCCCATGCATAACGAAGAAGATGCCGATTTCCGGTGGGGACGTTGGTGGCTCAGCAGGGTATTCCGTCTATATAGAGCGCAAGATTAAGGATGGGGTGGCGCTCGGACTTAATCGTCAGGCTGCAGAACGGCTGGCTCGTACCTATGGATCCAATGTGGATGCCCTTTATGACCGATTGCCTGGACCGCGGGCCAAGGCCGAGCTGCATGGCATGCCACAGGAAATGCTGCTCATGCTGACTTATGCGATTGAGCAAGAGATGGCCGTTACCCCGGCAGACTTCATGGTGCGACGAACAGGCGACTTATTTTTCCGAATTGACGAGGTGCGTCAGTATAGGTCGGCAGTTATCCAATACATGAATGATCGGCTGTGCTGGACGGATGAGCAGAGAACAGGGTATGAACAAGAGCTGGACCGGCTGATATTGGGGGCATCTGGCAAAATATAATGCAGGATTTCGTATTCGGGGGTCGAATGGAACATGTAAGCGCGTAACAAAGAGAGGGGATTACATCCATGACGTTACAGATCGGAATCATTGGAACAGGCTGGTTCAGCAAAGTACATGCAGATATTTTGGCACGAATGGAAGGCGTCCGTGTGGCAAGTGTGCTCGGGACTACCTTGGAGAAGGCTGAGGCCATGGCTTCCGTGTATGATGCAGCTGGCTACAGCGAGCTTGAACATATGCTGGATGGGGAGAAGCTGGATGCAGTTTACATCTGCGTTCCACCAATGTCACATGGCTCGATTGAATCGGAACTGATTCGTCGAGGCATCCCTTTCCTTGTGGAGAAACCACTAAGCACTGGGATGGATATTCCGCGCAACATTTTAGAGCAGGTGAAGGATACAGGTTTGCTTACTTCGGTAGGTTATCACTTTCGCTATCAGGAAGCAGCGCAGGTACTCCGGGGAGCAATGAAGGATCAGACGATCGGCATGGCACTTGGACGCTGGATGGGCGGTATGCCCGGCGTTGCATGGTGGCGCCGTCAGGATGGATCCGGAGGACAGTTTGTCGAGCAGACAACACATATTGTGGATCTGCTCCGGTACTGTGCAGGAGAAGTTACTGAGGTGTATGCAGCAGCAGCCCAGCGTGTGATGCATGAGAAGCACGATCATGTTACCGTGGCAGATGTAGCGAATGTTACGCTTAAGCTGGAGAGCGGTGCCATTGCGAGCATTGCCAATACATGCCTGCTGCCGGATGGAGAAGGCGGTGCCGGACTTCAGTTCTACACGGAAGCCGGAGTATGGGACTGGACACCGGAACGTCTGCTGCTGCCGAGTGCTGCTGCTCACGCAATGGCAGGTCAGGAGATTCCGGCAGGACATAACCCGTATGAACGGGAGAACGAGGCGTTCATTCATGCTCTTCGGACGGGTGACCGTACGCGGATTCTGTCTGATTACGCCGATGCCTGCCGTACACAGGAGATTACAACAGCAGCGCTGGCATCTGCCGATTCCGGTCTGCCGGTGCAGCTGAAGCCTATTAAGAACCTCTCGCATTAATCCTTTTAATAATCTAATGGGAATCTAAGAAAAAAGCCTGAATGGGAAGCTGATCTGGTGAAGATCAGCACCTATTCAGGCTTTTGGTGTTTTAGATTCGAGCAATCTGCATTGCTATCGTTTCAGCCAGTCGGAGGACCAGCCATAAATTTGGTTGATCACCGGCTCAATAGCCTTGCCTTTGGGCGTCAGCTCGTATTCAACCCGTGGTGGAATTTCAGGATACATATGACGGGTTACGATGCCTTCCATCTCCATTTCCTTCAAACGCTCGGATAACAGACGGCCGCTAATGGCCATTTCCGCTTCCAGCTCTGTGAAGCGCTTAGGTCCGGAGAGCAGCTGATACATGATCAGCAGAACCCACTTCTTACCAATGATGTCCATAGCTTGTGTGATCAAACAGGGACTTGGTGATTTTGCTTTTCTCAGCTTCAACGTGTTCACCTCAATTCGCATAACAATGTTGGAATAGTGTAATTGTCTTGTATATAAAAAAAGTGCCTGGCTTACCGCCACTCTGACGAAAAATAAGAAGCATTCATTCCTAAAGGTTACGGCAAAAAAACCATGCAACAACCCTTTTGTATGTATTATACACTATTTATCAAAAAATTACTTGAATAAATAATCTTATTATTATATACTCACTTCATAAAAGTAAGCCAGTATCCAATAATACCTAATAGATCGATATGGAGTACGTTATTCGTTCACATGTTGGCTTGAAAACCGAGTCGTCGCAAGACGGCTTTGACATAGATTTAGCATCTTGCAGATTTGAATTGAATGTGGCATGTGCAGCAGGCAAGATGCTCCAGCTCTTCTTTTTATCTAACCTTTAGATCAGTTACAGGAGGAACATACATAATGAGAGTTATTGGATATATTTTTCTGGTCGTGCTTGCAGGTGTATTTGTGATGACGGGGCTTAACAAGGTGATGGGTGCTGAGATGATGGTACAGACGTTCGAGAGCTTCTCGTATCCCAAGTGGACGATGTACCTGCTCGGCGCAGTAGAACTGCTTAGTGCAGTGGGGTTATTGATCCCGCGCACCCGCATGGTAGCAGCAGGTGTGCTGACATTTATTCTGATTGGTGCACTCGGAAGTCATCTGATCTACGGACAATACGGGGCTATTGCTCTTCCTGCGATCCTGCTCGTTGCCAATATTGTTGTTCTGGCGATCGGTATGCGCAAGCTGGAGAAAGAAGAGATCCTGGAAGTCATTCAGGCGTAACCTTATTAGAGCAATGTATAGATTGAATAACCAAAGAGGGCGGCTGCCAAAACAGTTGCCCTCTTTTACGATGCCTTTATTTAATTCATTTTTCTTTAGAGGATAAAAAAAAGAAGAACCCACACATATACAGGGTTCTCTTGCAGTAGGACTTCCTCATTGGGAAGATCTCCTGATTATAAATAATAAAATGAAATCGTATTATAGCAATTTCTTTAATTGGGAGACGCGTCCTTGGCTAATACCAAGCTTTTCCGCAATCTGCTGCTGAGCCAAACCAGGATTCTGTTCAACAATTTCTTTCATCTGTTGCAGCATGCGTGCCGTCTTGGGCCGCAGGTCAGGGTATTCAGTGCTGGCAGGTACAGTTCCTTCATCCCACGTGGGGGAAGAGACTTTAGCGGAATCGGAAGCAGGACGCTCCACGGCTGCAGGAGCCTGTTTGTTCTGAGGAACGAACCATTCGGGAGAGTCATCCGGGTGTTTTAATTGAACAGCACACGTCCGGCAGATGAATTGCTCTTTGAAATACATTTCCGTATCCATATCACCGCAAAACACACACAACGTTGATTTGTACTTTCTCAAAATCAACTCTTTCCCTTCAATGAAAAACTCAAGCGGATCGCCGATATGGATTTCCATCGTATCCCGCATTTCTTTGGGAAGGACAATTCGTCCAAGGCGGTCCAGAGATCTCTTCATTCCGGTTCTTTTCATCGCATCTCCCCCGCAATATTCGCTTATAAAACATGTCCTTATTGTAAGGAAGAAAGGGCTTTAATACAACAATAATATTTCAAATAATAGGGACAATTCTATCTATTATGGGAAAATAAGTTTAGAAAGAATGGGAGCTACCGCCAGAGTGAACAATGCAGCGAGTACCATGGAGATACTGGAGATGGTTCCTGTCAGGGAACTGAGCTCAAAAGCTTTGGAAGTCCCTGTGCCGTGGGCACCCGTTCCGAGCAGGGTTCCGCGGGCAATTTCTCCATCAATGCGGAGCATTTTAACGATAGAAGGACCCATAATCGCACCAAGCAAACCGGTCATGATGACAAAAACAGCAGTAACAGCGGGGATACCCCCAATGGTAGCCGAGACATTCATGGCAATCGGAGTTGTAATGGAACGCGGAATCAGGCTGTGAATCAGCCCGGAGTCCAGCTGAAGCCATTTGGCGAGCAGGGCTGACGAGAGTACGGCGACTACCGATCCGGTCATGACACTGAAGACAATCTCGGATATATGCTTTTTGAGCACATGGAAAAAGGTATAGAGCGGTACAGCAAAAGCTACCGTAGCCGGTTGCAGCAGAAGACTAAGCCATTTGCCGCCGCTGCTGTAATCTGCATAATCCGTCCCGGTCGCAAGCAGCACGCCAACGACAAGCAGGGGCGTGATCAGTAGTGGAGACAGATAAACCTTGGGCAATTGGCGATACATGCGTTTGGCCACCCAATAAATACCGACAGTTAACAACAAGCAGAGAAATCCAATCATCCGGTGTGACGCTCCTTTCGTTTGGCGATTCGTGTGGCAACCAGGCCGGTGCAGACCATAACCAGAAATGTACTCAGCAGGACGATGAACAGAATCTGCAGTCCGTCATGTTCAAGCATGGGCATGTAGTTCATGATGCCAACGGCTGAAGGAATGAAGAACAGCAGCAGTTCTCCGAGCAGCCATGCGGCTCCGACTTCAATCCAGCGCAGCTTCACAACCCGTGTCTGAAGCAAAATAAACAGCACAACCATGCCGAGTATCGAACCTGGCACAGGCAAATGGAGAGCACGGGCCAACTGGTCCATGAGCAGTGAAAAGACCATGAGGAGAGCAACCTGCAATATCCCAAGTCCCCATTTTTTCACTTCAATTCCTCCTTATATCAACGTGATTGATTTATTTTTTATGAAAATGAATGGAAGCACACTTTCTTGTTACAAATTTTACATCGCATTCTTTCATGAGTAAAATGCATATTAAGAATGTTTTCTATTCCATTTATCTATGAGAGGCTGGAATCAGACGATGGATATCCGCCATTTGCAATATTTTCTGGAAGTCGCGAGGCAGCAGAGCTTTACCAAGGCAGCCGAGGTGTTATATATCACCCAGCCAACCATCAGCAAAACCGTGAAAAGTCTTGAAGATGAGCTGGGGGTTACGCTGCTGGATCGGTACGGCAAGAGAGTCGAATTGACCGATGCAGGGCATGTTTTTTTCCGGCAGGCACTGGAAATTGAAAAATCGTTTCGCAGCTTGTCGTCCGAGCTCGACGATCTGATGAACCTGAAGAAAGGACATCTGCGTATCGGACTGCCGCCCATGGTGGGTTCGAGCTTTTTCCCCATGATCATTGGTGAATTTCATAAGGCTTATCCGCAAGTGAGCATTCAACTGTTTGAGGATGGTGCGAAAAAGGTAGAGGCCGATGTCATCAGTGGTGCACTGGATATTGGTGTGGCTGTACTGCCGACGGTGGATGAGCTGCTCGATCATTTTGTGTTCGTGGAAGAAAAGCTGAATCTGCTCGTTCATCCTTCGCATCCGCTGGCGGGCAAAGAATCGGTGGCCCTGCGTGAACTGGAGCATGATGCCTTTGTGCTGTTCAGGGAGGATTTTGCCCTGCATGATCGGATCATTGCGGCCTGTCAGCATGTAGGATTCCAGCCGAGGGTTGTCTATGAGAGCTCCCAGTGGGATTTGCTCAGTGCAATGGTTGCGGCCAATCTGGGGGTGGCATTACTTCCCGAAACCATCTGCCGTGAAGTGGATCATATGCGTGTACGCATTATGCCGGTTGTGGAACCCGTGATCCCTTGGCAGCTCGGCATGATCTGGCGCAAGGACCGATATCTTTCTTTTGCCACAAGGGAATGGATCGGTTTCACCAAGGCGATGTTGAGCGAAGAAAGGAAATAGAAATTACTTCATTTCGTTGATACAATGAGAGCAGAATAATGATGGAGGTGGAGAAACATGAAATTGCGGGTATCCGCTGTACAGTACCAATTGCAAACCATCAGCTCCTTTGAGCAGTTTGCTGCTCAAGCCGAGCATTACATACGGACAGCCGACGAATTCGGAACTGAATTTGTGCTGTTCCCTGAATTTTTTACAACTCAGCTCATGTCCATAGGTGACGGTAAAGGCAACGCGCTGACCATTGAGGATCTGCCGGATTTCACGGAGCAGTATGAACAGCTGTTCACATCCCTGGCGGCGAAGTACAACATGCATCTGATCGGGGGAACTCATGTCATCCGTCGTGAAGGGAAATTGTATAATACCGCCCACATGTTCTATCCGGATGGCCGTATTGCACGCCAGGCCAAGATCCATATTACACCGACCGAAGTACAGGAATGGAACATGGCACCGGGTGATGGCCTTGAAGTTTTCGACACGGATAAAGGCAGAATTGCGATGCTGACCTGTTACGATATTGAGTTCCCGGAAATTGTGCGTATGGCAAAAGCCAAAGGAGCTGACGTCATCTTCTGTCCTTCCTGCACGGATGATCGGCACGGCTTCTATCGGGTGCGCTATACGAGTCATGCCCGCGCGGTAGAGAACCAGGTTTATGTTGTACTGACCGGAACAGTGGGCAATCTGCCGACAGTGGACTTCATGCGTGCCAACTACGGACAGGCTGCCATCATTACGCCGAATGATGTCCCATTCCCGCCGCGCGGCATTCTGGTCGAAGGTGAGATTAACGATGATATGATCGTAACAGCAGATCTGGATCTGGATTTGCTCTATGAAGTACGTGAGCGCGGATCGGTAACGACCTGGCGTGACCGCCGCACCGATCTATATACAGACTGGGAGTAGTCTGAGGCTTGAACTACTCGTATTGTCTGTTGGAAGGAGGAGATGATCAGCATGTATCAAAAAGAAATGTTGATTACCGGTCCGGATCGACATGGTAAGCCCGTAAAAGCTATCGTTCGTACGTATCAGGAGGCTGACTTCGATGAACTGATTCGCATCCAGGCCGAGAGCTTTCCTCCGCCTTATCCGGAAGAGCTGCTATGGAACCATGAGCAGCTTGCTAGTCACGTAGCCAACTACCCGGATGGGGCCATCTGCATTGAGGTAGATGGTGAGTTGGCGGGATCGATGACCTCGCTGCGCATGCAATGGGACCCTTCACATCCGGCAAGCCACACGTGGGTTGATGTGACTGATGATGGGTATATTCGCAATCATCAGCCGGATGGCAACACGCTCTACATCGTTGATCTCTGCGTACGTCCGAAATTTCGCAAGTGGGGACTGGCACAGCTCATGATGCAGGCCATGTATCATCTGGTCATTGCACAGGGGCTCGACCGGCTGCTCGGTGCCGGGAGAATGCCCGGATACCATCTGGTGGCAGATGAAATGACGGCTGAATCGTATCTGGAGCAGGTGATATCTGGTCAGAAACGCGATCCCGTGATCTCGTTCCTGCTGCGCTGCGGACGTATGCCAGTGGGCGTGGCGACGGATTATCTGGATGATGAGGAGTCTTGCAACTATGCAGCCCTTATGGAATGGCGCAATCCGTTCAAGACATAATGCATATTTATTATTGGAGGTAGATGAATCCATGGAATTTAAACGAATTACTTCAATAAATGATCCTTTGTTTGCCCAAATGCACAAGCTGATGCAGGAGATTTTCCCGCCTGAGGAAGTGCTGGACTTCCCGCTGTGGCAGGAACCGCTGGAAGACCCCGGCATTCGCGTATTTGTGGCTGTGCATGAAGGGAACGTTGTAGGAGCGACAGAATACCGCTACTATGAGGACTGGAATGTGGCCATGACGGATTTTACGATTATCGGCCGCGAAGGTTTGGGCATCGGCAGTTTCCTTGCCAACCATCGGAAACGAGACCTGCAGCAGCTTGCCGCAGCAAACGGCAAGGAGCTGTTCGGTATGTTCGCCGAGATCTATAACCCGTATCTTAGCCAGGATCATGAATTTGGCGGCATCAAGCCCATGGATCCGTATGTACGGCGCGAAGTGCTGTCCCATCTCGGATATCAACGACTGGACTTCTCATATGTTCATCCTTCCTGGCAAGGGGACGGAGAAGCAGTGGGGGGACTTGACCTTTGCTTCATGCCGGGCAATGAGGAGCAGGGAGAGCTGCCAGCCAGCCTGGTGGCCGATTTCCTGAATCGCTATTATGCTGTCCTGCCGAATAAACCGCAGGAATGGCTTGCCATGGTAGATCAGCTGAAAGCTCGCACTTCGGTGCCGCTGCTGCCTTTGTAATTACGAGATTGAATATACAGCATGACACAGCCACGATTGGCTGGAAATGCATGAAGCCCATGAAGCAGGATTCCAATCCTGTTTCATGGGCTTTTTTAATAGATTGAATGATTGCTTCTGGGGCTACTTCTCTGTATTCCGGTCAGGCAGCTGTATTAAATAACTATTGGACAAATGCATAAGATCCAAAGCACGCTCATACTCGTCCTTGGTAATGTAACCTGAGGAAGACGATGAGCCGTCATCCGTTGAGGCCGTTGCCGGAACAGTATTCCCTTCCGGTGACTCAGGTTTCGGTTCCGAACGGTTCTCCACCTGCCTGATGTCCTGCCTTCCGGCATCGGCAAGCGAGTAATGGGTTCCGTCACCATAACCGGTTTCCGGAATGAATAATGAGGCATCATTAAGCACGGAACCGGTAGGCAGATAATAGCGTTCCGGCAGCAGATTGCCTGACTCCCGAAGCAGATCCTGCCCGAAGTGCAGTTGATCCTGGAGAGATGCCCCTGTGAGTCCGGCTATCGTTGGCAGAATGTCCACCTGTCCGCCGATCTGACCCAGCTGCTTAGCAGGTGTAGCACCGGGGGCCGTAATGATAAGTGGAATGTTAATCATGTCCGCGGATGTATACTCCCGGCCGTAGATTTCCTTCATTAACTCTTTGTCGTCCCGGTCCAGCGAGTAGATAGGCAGGCCAAGGTGGTCTCCGTATACCACCAGCAGGCTGTTTTCCCATAGTCCGCGTTGTTTTAAACCATCGATGAATTGTCCCACCGCCTGATCGGCATAATGCTGGGATACCAGATAATCACCAGGCAGGGTGTCCGTGTACCGCTCCGGCAGCGACAGACTAATCTTGCTCTCCGGCAAATGGTACGGGTGATGTGCTGACATGGAGATGATCTGTGCATAGAAGGGCGAGCCTTCTCCCTGCATTTCTTCCAATTTATCGAGTGTCTTGGAATACAGCACCTCATCCGATGCCGAGAAGGCAATGGAATCTTCGGTGCCAAAATAATCTATATCGTAATAGTGATCAAAACCAAGCGCTTTATACAGCTGATCGCGATTCCAGAAACGGACATCGTTTGAATGGAATGTAGCGGTCTGATACCCGTTTGACGACAATAGTTTGGGGAGACTTGGCAGGGCTTTATCGGCATAGACCGTAGATGCAGCTCCGTTTGGCGGTGTATAGAATGATGTATTGACAACAAACTCGGCATCCGATGTATTCCCCTGACCTACCTGCTGATAGAAGTTCGGGAAATACAGGCTTTCCTGTGCAAGCTGGTTGAGATGTGGTGTGACTTCCTGGCCATCCACCTTCAGACCAATGAGGAAATTCTGGAACGATTCCAGCTGGAGGACAATCACATTCCGGCCCTTGGCTGCTCCCGAATCCACAATGGCATCGAGCTCTGTCGTTTGTTTGATCTGATCAATGCGATCCTGATCAATTTCATCAAGCGGAACGGGCTTGTCAGGCCGATCCGCCAGAATGGTAAAAGCCTCGTATCCGAGGATTCCCATTTGTTCCGCTTGCGTAATTTCGCTCATGCTTGCCCGGTTAGGGTATATATTCAGCATGCAGATTACCAGGGAAATCATCAGAATAACGGAGGCAACTCTGCGTCTGCTTCTGCGGTCCAAAGGTATCTTTCCCGGACGTTCGGTAACGCCGAGCTTGATCCGGCGCCGGATCAATAGGCCGCCAATAATCAGAATATCCGCAAAAATAAACAAGTAATATGGGTCGAGCAGGGAGAACATGCTGCTCTTCACCGACGTCACCTGATTCACCTGCGCGAGCGCATGATAATTGACGATAACCCCATAATATTTGTAATACATAATGGCAGCGAAAAAAATGCCAGACAGCACCAGGTTCAGGACAAGATAGGCCCACATCCGTCTTTTGGCTGCAAACCACTCAATCAGACAAAAGCAGATCCAGATCAGCGGCAGCTCAGTAAGCAATGGCTTCCAGACGGGGATATCATCGAAAATGACCATCCAGGCCAGGGAGCTTTTGATAATCATGATCACGGTAAACAATATAAACGGTCCGCTTAGAAACCGGGTGAGTGAACTGCGTGACAACATAACCGCCTTCCCTTCCGAAGTTTCATTTAACAAGTATTATGCTACCTCATGGTATGTCGTGTCAAAAGTATGAAATAGAAAAAGCCCATCCCATTCAGGGAGAGGCCTTGTGATCTGCTGCATAAGTAAAGCTGGTGGGGCGCATGAGTCTGTCAGGCTACCCATTATTCTATCGTATATGTCGTGACATAAGAGGCTCTTGGAAACATGGCTGGTTTCTGCGCGGTCAGCCCTTCACTTGTACTGCGATTGCGGTGGGCATGATTATAGGCCTGAGACTGCTGCCAGCTTTTGAAATGATCCTCTGACTCCCACAGGGTAAGTACAACATACGTATCATCTTTCAGGGGACGGAGCACCCGGATACCGACAAAACCTGGCTCGTCCTCCACTTTGCGTGCACGGTTTTTGAACCGATCCTCGAAGTCACCACGGCCGTCTTCCGTCACCGGGATATTATTCAAAACCGCAAAGCTGCCGCCTGTCCAGGAGCCTGCGGCATCAAATGCCTCATATGCGGCTATGCTATCATCCGACTCAACATGAAGCAGACGTTCAGTCGTTTCGATGGCAAGACGAACCTGCTCCTCGCTCCGCAAGGTCAGATGCGGATATGCAGCGAGCACGTCCGGAATCGGGGAAGGAACCAAATAAATATACATGGAATCTGCCTCCTTAAATGTACGTTCCTCTTCAACATAGCATATGGGGAGGGACGAGTCCAATCTGCGGAATGCTGGTTTGGCCAGGTCTTTTCATGATAAAGTAGAAGGACTAAAAACAGAACGGGTGATCGTATGACAAATACCATTCGAATATCAGTCAGGCCTTTGGTTGAATACGTATATCGCAGCGGCAGTATTCGTCCCGGATTCCGCTCCAATGCATCCATGCAGGAAGGCACCCGAATTCACCAGAGGGTGCAGAAGGAGTATACGGAAGAAGATCTGAAAGAAGTTGTGCTTGAAGCTGAAATCCGGCATGGAGACCTAGTCTATATAATCGAAGGGCGATGTGATGGTCTGATTCGTCTGGAGGGTCAGCTGACTGTGGATGAGATCAAATCAACAGCCGGCAACCTGGATGATCTGGGCGACGGACTTCCGGTCCACTGGGCGCAGGCCATCATGTATGCATATATGTATGCCGTTCAGCATGATGAGCCAAGAATGCAAGTACAGCTTACCTATGTGCAGACCGTGAATAGTCAGGAGAGAAGATATCGGCGCATGCTCGAACGTGAGGAGCTTGAGCAATTTGCTGCTGAGGTCATTGCCGGATATGCTCCTTATGCCGAGATGATTGCTGCATATGAAGAGAAGCGGGACGTCACTCTTAAAGAACTGCCGTTTCCCTTTCGCAAATATCGGGAAGGGCAGCGCAAGCTGGCAGGCGCAGTATATCAGACCATCCGTGAAGGCAAGGGACTGATGGCCAAGGCACCAACCGGAATTGGGAAAACAATGTCCGTCTTATTTCCCGCAGTGAAGGCGATTGGTGAAGGCGAAGCCAGTCGATTGTTCTACCTTACGGCAAGAACGACGACTCGTGTTGCGGCAGAAGAGGCTTTTGCCAGAATGCAGGCGGAAGGGCTGAACATGCATGTGATCAGCCTGACTGCCAAGGATAAGATTTGCTTCAAGGAAGAAGAAGATTGTGATACCGGACAGTGCAGCATGTGCGAAGGGTATTATGATCGCATTAATGGGGCAGTGCTGGATATGCTGGAGCATGAAACATTGATGACACGCCCAGTCATTGAACAGTACGCGCGCAAGCACCGGGTGTGTCCATTCGAATTTTCACTGGATGCGGCATATGCGGCCGATGCAGTCATCTGTGACTATAACTACATTTTCGACCCGCGTATTTCCCTCAAACGCATGCTGGAGGAGCAGAAACGCAAGACGGTGCTGCTGGTTGATGAGGCGCATAATCTAGTCGATCGCGGCCGCATGATGTTCTCTGCTGAGCTGGAGAAGGCTGTTTTTCTGGATGTCAAAAGGGAGTTTAAGACGCTGGGCAGCAGTGTCGCTGCCGCGAAGGCCATTACAGACCATGCGGGAGCCATCGATAAGTATCTGATTACCCTGCGTAAAAACGGAGGAGAAGAGGGCAAGCTGCTGCAGCAGGAAGCGCCGGAGGAACTGATTGAATTGCTGGAGCCCTTTGTCATGGTTGCGGAGCAGAATCTTGTGGAAGGCGGTTCGGGAAGTGCCGAGACGGATCAACTGCTGCTGGATGCCTACTTCACAGCCCAGAACTTCCTGCGTATCGCCAAGCTGTATGATGAACGATTCGTCACGTATGCCGAATGTGTGCGAAGCGAAGTGAGAGTGAAGCTGTTCTGTCTTGATCCATCCGTCCTGCTCCGTCAGACAGCGAAGGGGTTCCGTTCCATCATTCATTTCTCGGCAACCTTGTCACCACTGGGTTATTACCGGGACATGCTTGGTGCAGAGGAAGAGGACTACACGTTACGTATCCCTTCACCCTTCCATCGGGAACAATTGGATGTAAGGCTGCTTCCCTTGTCCATTCGCTACAAGGACCGGCAGCGTTCCAGGCAGCCGATTGCGAACATGCTGCATCAGCTCGTATCCGAGTGGCCGCGGAGCAACCTGCTTGTCTTTTTCCCCTCGTATCCGTATATGCGTGAAGTCTATGAGACCTACATGCAGCTTCCTGGTGAGGCCGATACGGTCATGCAGGAGCAAGGCATGAATGAGCTGGAAAGGGAGGCATTCCTGAATGCATTCCAGCCACATCCGGAACGAACAAGGCTTGTATTCGCCGTGATGGGCGGCGTATTTTCAGAAGGAGTGGATCTGCCGGGAGATCGTCTCAATGGGGTCGTCGTGGTAGGTGCAGGGCTTCCCCAGATTGGACTGGAAAACAACGTGCTTCGTGACTATTTCGACCGCTCGGGACGTAATGGTTTCAATTATGCTTATGTTTTTCCGGGGATGAACAAGGTGCTGCAGGCAGGCGGCAGGCTGATTCGGACGGAAGAGGATACGGGCGTACTCGTATTGGTGGATGATCGGTTCACCCAGGAGCCGTATCGTTCCCTTCTGCCCGAGGAGTGGCTGGACTACAAGCGCATCTCCCCTTCAACCGGAAACTTCTCTGCGGGTGATTGAAGCATAGGCCAAAAAGGGTATTACTTGGATAGCAAACGAACGAACAAGGGCGAATACATATCCGTTCCAACGTCCGCTTCGAAAGCAATCAAGGAGGTCGGTTTTTGATGAAAAGAAATCATACGATGATGCAGTTTTTTGAATGGCATTTGGCTGCAGACGGTAAGCATTGGAAACGACTGGCCCAAATGGCTCCGGAGCTGAAAGCCAAAGGCATTGATTCGGTATGGGTGCCCCCTGTGACCAAAGCCATTACCCCGGAGGATACCGGATATGGTGTCTATGATCTGTACGATCTCGGGGAGTTCGACCAGAAGGGCAGTGTGCGGACGAAGTACGGTACCAAACAGGAATTGGTGGATGCCATTGCCGAGTGTCAGAAAAACGGTGTTGCCGTCTATGTCGACCTGGTGATGAACCACAAGGCAGGTGCCGACGAGAAGGAAGTGTTCAAAGTCATCGAAGTGGACCCTAACGACCGGACGAAGGATATATCTAAACCGTTCGAGATCGAAGGCTGGACCAAATTTACATTTCCGGGTCGTGGCGATCAATACTCGTCCTTCAAGTGGACATCCGAGCACTTTAACGGTACGGACTTTGATGCCAAGACAGAGCGCAGCGGCATATTCCGCATCGCAGGAGAGAACAAGAAATGGAATCAGAATGTCGATGACGAGTTCGGCAACTATGATTATCTGATGTTCGCCAATATCGATTACAATCACCCAGAGGTCCGCAAGGAGATGCTCCAATGGGGAAAATGGCTGATCGACACGCTGCAATGCAGTGGTTTCCGCCTGGATGCGATCAAGCATATTAACCATGAATTCATCAAGGAATTTGCAGCAGAGATGATTCGCAAGCGTGGGCAGGACTTCTACATTGTAGGGGAGTTCTGGAATTCCAATCTCGATGCCTGCCGTCAATTCCTGGATACGGTGGATTATCAGATCGACCTGTTCGATGTGTCCCTTCACTACAAGCTGCATGAGGCATCACTGGCAGGCAGGGATTTTGACCTGTCCAAAATTTTCGATGACACGCTCGTTCAGACACACCCAACGCATGCCGTAACGTTTGTCGATAATCATGATTCCCAGCCGCATGAAGCATTGGAATCATGGATTGGCGACTGGTTTAAACCCAGCGCGTATGCATTGACCCTGCTGCGCCGTGATGGGTATCCGGTTGTCTTTTACGGAGATTATTATGGTATTGGCGGTCCTGAACCTGTGGAGGGTAAAAAGGAGATTCTGGATATCCTGCTGTCTGCCCGTTATAACAAGGCTTATGGCGAGCAGGAGGATTACTTCGATCATCCCAATACCATTGGATGGGTACGCCGCGGCGTGGAAGAAATCGAGGGCTCCGGTTGTGCGGTGGTGGTCTCCAATGGGGATGATGGCGAGAAACGAATGTTTGTCGGCGAACATCGTGCCGGTGAAGTATGGACCGATCTGACGCACAGCTGCGAGGATAGCATTACCATTGAGAAGGACGGTTGGGCTACGTTCCATGTGTGTGGCGGAGGTTTATCCGTATGGGCTTTGCCTGATGAAGAGAGTACGACTGCGTAAGCTTGAATATAAATACAGACAACGAAACCACCTGAAATGGCGATGGAATGCCTGCAGGTGGTTTTTTTGCTGGGTCCAGATTTTATTATTGTGCTAACGAAGGCAGCCTCTATTCGGCTCCGTATGGGAACGTGAACGAAGGCCACCTCATCTTCTAGTAAAATGATGCTTCAGCTCCTGAAATTGCTCGAAGCATCCTATACTTACCTACCTTACTTCTCATCCAGCTCAAATGATTCCAGTGTGCCGACCATCCGCAGGTCATGCTCACGGTTGAACCGTTCCCGGGTACTCGCATCTGCATATTCGTCATGATAATGCATTAAGACGGTCTTTTGCCTTACTTCCGCAGGCAGCTGTTCCAGGTCCTTCAGCGAGGTATGAGATTTGATCACCAAATCATGCATATGGCATTCATGGAAAATCAGCTGCACATCTGCGGCAGCCTGTTCTACCCGTTCCTGATCCAGCGTGCTATCTGCACTGTAGTAGAAGTAGGGCTTCGCAGCAATACCATTGCTGACCATGCCCGGAACGTGCTGTGTACGGAATGTCTCAAATGTCACGCCGCCAAGTTCGAATGTGCCTCCATCTGGCAGTGGAACGATATCATAATAATCGCTCATTGTACGCTCGCCATCGGTGGTGTAGCGCATGCCTGGAGATAAGATGCTCCATAGCGGCTCAACCAGTTGTTCGTGGATAAACAGGCGCGGTTTGCGGTTACCTACAATTTGCGAATAGTATCCGAGCATCTGTACACCGTTAATGTGGTCTTCATGCAAATGTGTAATAAATACATTATGGATATCAGTCATGGGGAACCCGACCTCTTTGAGCGCTTTGGCATTCGATTCCGGAAAATCAATGACCAGATGCGTGCCTCCAAATTCGGCGAGCATGCTGTTGTGATACTGCTCTACGCTGAACATGTCCCCTGTGCCCAGAAATGTAATTTTCAACGATTTCAACTCCTTGTATGATCTTCAGATCAGCATATCGTTCATTAAAACCAGTATATCTTGTTCGGGGGCATATGCCCAAACCAACCTTTTTTGAATACGCTATCATTTTTTATTGAACTTTGATAGGAAACAGTGTAGCGTTAAGATGGGAAGTGTACCCATATGAACGTAAACTCACCCAAAGGGAGCGTGCGAAGCGAATGAAGTCTTTTTTGGATGAACAATTTTTGCTGCACAATGAGACAGCCGTCAAGTTATATGAGGATTACGCCAAGGACATGCCGATTATTGACTACCACTGCCATCTTAGTCCACAGGAGATCTACGAGAACAAGACCTTTGGCAATATTACGGAAGCCTGGTTGTACGGGGATCACTACAAGTGGCGGTTAATGCGGGCAAACGGTATCGAAGAGCAGTACATCACTGGCGGTGAGGGCGTGACCGATTACGATCGTTTCCTGGCTTATGCCAAAACGGTACCCATGATGATCGGCAACCCCTTATATGCCTGGTCCCACCTGGAATTGCAGCGGTACTTCGGGGTATATGAAGTGTTGAATGAGAGCAGTGCTCCAGGAATCTGGGAAAAAGTAAATGCCAAGCTGAACAGTGAAGGTTTTGGCGCACGTGACCTGATCACGAAATCCAATGTCACGGTTGTGTGCACCACCGATGATCCTTGTGATTCATTGGAATACCATCTGAAGATTCAGGAAATCGAAGGCTTTGATACAGCTGTGCTGCCTTCTTTCCGTCCGGATAAGGGGCTTGAACTGAACCGGGATACCTTCATCGAATGGGTAAGCAAGCTGTCTCAGGCTTCGGGTACAGCAATCTCTGATTATGATTCATTCCTCTCTGCGCTGGAATCCCGGGTGGAGTTTTTCCATTCCGTAGGTGGCCGAGTTTCCGACCATGCACTGGACTATGTCCCATATGGCAAGGCAACACGGGAAGAAGCTGCAGCCATTTTTGCCAAAGCACTCGCAGGTCATCAAGTAAGCCGTGAGGAAGAGGACAAGTACAAGACCGTTACACTGACCTTCCTGGGCAAGCTATATGCGGAGCGGGGCTGGGTGATGCAGTTCCATATGAATGCAGCCCGTAATAATAACAGCCGGATGTTCGCTCAGCTTGGATCGGATACCGGATATGATGCGGTGAATGATACGCCGCTCTCTTCTGCGATGATCGGTCTGCTGGACGCACTGGAGCAGGAGAAAGCACTGCCCAAAACCATTCTATATTCCTTGAATCCGCGGGATAATGAAGTGCTGGCTGCCATTGTCGGCAGTTTTCAGGGCGGCGGTATACCAGGCAAAATCCAGCTGGGCGCAGCATGGTGGTTCAATGATACCAAGGATGGCATGCTCGCTCAGATGAGAGCGCTGGCCAACGTTGGTTTGCTGAGCCGTTTTGTGGGGATGCTGACGGACTCGCGCAGCTTCCTTTCCTACACAAGGCACGAATATTTCCGCCGTCTGGTCTGCAACCTGATCGGGGAATGGGTGGAACAAGGGGAGGCGCCACATGATATGGAATTGCTCGGACAGATGGTTCAAGGCATTGCCTACAACAATGCCAAGGCGTACTTCCCATTTTCGGCTTCCCTCAAAAAAGTATCTGCTTCGCAGTCCTGATTATCATTGAACTTTTGGAAACCGTGGCGATCTGCCGCGGTTTTTTTGTGGTGTCATTTACCTGTTTGACTTTCGCTGTTGGTGAAAATATAATTAGGATACCTAATTAATTGATATACTATTTAATAGTGATCCTATGTTAATTGAGAATTCATTGAGAATGTAAAAAGGAGGAAACCTATATGACAGGTCTGGATCCAGTGGCCCAGAAGCTGCTGTATTCCATCATGCAGTTTAATAAAGGCAAATGGAGACAGCATAAGCCCCACGGGCGCAACCATAATGAAATTATGGTATTGGCCTGTTTGCTCCACGGTTCACATCCGGGAGAGCGTCTGGATTGGAGAGATAATCCCCCCGATTTTCATAGCGAATTGAATGAAGATCATCCAGGACTGAAAGTATCGGAGATCAGTGCATTGCTGCGAGTAAAATCACCGACGATTACCCCAGTCATCCGTGGACTTGAGGATGAGGGGCTGGTCAAGCGAACCATGGACCCTGATGATCGCCGTGCCGTGCGTATTACGATTACGGAAGCAGGCCGTGATATTATTCGGGCTGCTCATGACGAGCGCATGCAGATATTCAACAGATTGGTTGAACATCTGGGAGAGGAAGACAGTACCCAGTTAGCCGAGCTGCTGACGAAAGTATATAGCTTTTTTGACTCGCTCGCTTCCCAGCAAAAGGAGCATTCAACCGAAGGAGATGATACGCCATGATGAAACTGTTTCGCATGCTCAAGCCTTATCAAATCCCCATTATCTTCATTTTGGGTCTGGTACTGCTGCAATCACTCGCCGAGCTGTACCTGCCAACCTTGATGGCCGATATCGTCAATGATGGTATCGTCAAGGGTGATGTTCCGTACATCTGGCAAATTGGCGGTTGGATGCTGGTTATTGCCATTGGGGGCACAGCGTGTTCCGTATTGGCCAGTTACCTGTCCTCCCGTACAGCAGGCGGATTCGCCAAGCAGCTGCGCAGCCGGGTTTTCCGCCACGTGGAGAATTTCTCGCTGCAGGAATTTGATAAGCTGGGCACCGCATCACTAATCACCCGTACGACGAATGACATTACACAGGTTCAGAACGTATTAACGATGATGCTGCGCATGATGATCATGGCTCCGATGATGTGTATCGGTGGTATTTTCATGGCGGTATCCCAGGACGCCAAGTTGTCCACGATCTTCCTGGTCGTGCTGCCTGTGCTGGCGGGTGCCATTGCATTGATTGGGGCCAAGGGTCTGCCGCTATTCAAACAAATCCAAAAAAAGCTGGACCGACTGAACTTGGTTCTGCGTGAGCAATTGACAGGTATTCGTGTTGTTCGTTCTTTCAACCGCGGAGAACATGAACGCGTTCGTTTTAACGGAGCAAATACGGATCTGAGAGATGCTTCGATCAAAGTTAACGTTCTGATGGCGACATTGATGCCTGTTATGATGCTTGTCATGAACTTCTCCATGATCGCCATTCTATACTTCGGAGGACAGCGCATAGACAGTGGAAACATGGACATTGGTTCCCTGATTGCGTTTATCCAGTATGCGATGCAGATTATGTTCTCGCTGATTATGGTTTCCATTATTTTTGTCATGATTCCAAGAGCTTCTGCATCCGCAGAACGGATCAACGAAGTGCTGGATATGCAGCCTGACCTTAGTGATCCAGAGCAGCCTCGTGGCATGAAATCCCTGCAGGGCACCATTGAATTCGACAATGTTACCTTCCGTTATCCGGGAGCAGAGAATGCGGCACTGTCGGGTATTTCGTTTACAGCCCGTCCCGGGGAAACCACAGCCATTATTGGTGGTACGGGATCAGGAAAATCCACGCTGCTCAGCCTTATTCCCCGTTTCTATGATGTCACGGAAGGCAGTGTGCGGGTTAACGGTACGGATGTACGAGAGATTAGTCAGGAAGACTTACGTGCGAAAATTGGCTTTGTGCCACAAAAGGCAGTCCTCTTCACGGGAACGATTGCGGAGAATATCCGACACGGGAAAGAAGATGCCACGATGGAGGAAATCGTTCATGCTGCCCGGACTGCTCAGGCCGAGAACTTCATCTCCGAGATGAAGGACGGGTATGACAGCCTTATTGCTCAAGGTGGTAACAACGTTTCTGGTGGACAGAAACAGCGTTTGTCCATTGCACGCGCACTTGTTCGCCGCCCGGAAGTGTATATTTTCGACGACAGCTTCTCCGCTCTGGATTTCAAAACAGATGCCAAACTTCGTGCAGCGCTGAAATCCGAAACGACTGAAGCGGCGGTGCTGATTGTTGCACAGCGAGTAAGTACAGTAATGGATGCAGATCGCATTCTGGTTATGGATGAAGGACGCATTGTTGGTTCCGGTACCCATAAGGAACTGCTCGCGAATAATGAAGTGTACCGCGAGATTGTATCATCCCAGCTGACAGAGGAGGAGATCGCATGAGTGAACGTACCGAACATAAAAGCAGAGCACCACGTTCCGGCGGGCCAGGTCACCCTGGTGGCGGTATGGGCATGCGTCCTCCGGGTGAGAAGCCGAAGGACTTTAAAGGTACGCTGCGGCGGCTGATCAAGTATCTCCAGCCACACCGTTATCGTCTGCTCGGTGTATTGGTAGCTGCAATCCTCAGTACCGTGTTCAGCATTATCAGTCCGAAGGTTATGGCTGAAGGAACCGATATACTGAGCCAAGGCGCCATTGCCATTCTGCAGGGCATACAGGGCGCAGGTATTGATTTTCCTGCATTAATGAAAGTGTTGTACCTGCTTTTGGGATTGTACCTGTTCAGTGCAGCATTTATGTATATTCAGCAATACCTGATGGCTGGTGTTGCTCAGCGAGTGGTCTATGACATGCGTGAGCAGATCAGCGCCAAAGTGGGCCGGCTGCCACTGAAATACTTTGACTCCCGTACCCACGGGGAGACGCTCAGCCGGGCGACCAATGATGTAGACAACATCAGTAATACGCTTCAGCAGAGTTTGGCCCAGTTTATTACTTCTGTTGTAACCATTGTCGGCGTAATTATCATGATGCTGACGATTAGTCCATGGATGACACTGATCACCATTTTGACGCTGCCACTCAGTGTAATCGTTGTGATGCTGGTGGCATCCCGTTCACAAAAGCATTTTGCGGGACAACAGAAATCACTGGGTGAGCTGAACGGACATGTCGAGGAGATGTACACCGGACACAAGGTCGTAAAAGCATTTGGACGCGAAGAACAATCGGTACAGCAATTCGAGAAGGTCAATGAAGAGCTGTATGAATCGGGCTGGAAGGCTCAATTTATCTCAGGGATCATCATGCCGCTTATGAGCTTTGTCGGTAACCTGGGTTATGTTCTGATCTGCGTGGTCGGCGGGATCTTTGTTACACGCGGCGCCATCTCGATCGGGGATATTCTGGCGTTCACGCAGTACTCTCGTCAGTTCACACAACCGATTAACCAGATTGCAAATATCTCCAATATCATTCAGTCCACCATTGCTTCGGCGGAGCGGGTGTTCGAACTGCTGGATGAAGAGGAAGAGGTACCAGAGTCCAACAAGCCAGTACAATTACAGCAGCCCCAAGGAGCGGTTGCGTTCCAAGGCGTTAATTTTGGATATAAACCGGATGAACTGCTTATCAAAAATATGAATATTGATGTAAAACCGGGTCAGACCGTAGCCATTGTAGGGCCAACGGGAGCCGGTAAGACGACACTGATCAACCTGTTGATGCGTTTCTACGAAATTCAGGATGGAAAAATCACGATCGACGGTGTCGATATTCGGGACATGGAACGCGGCAAACTGCGCAGCCTGTTCGGGATGGTACTTCAGGATACATGGCTGTTTAACGGAACCATTCGGGACAACATCGCGTATGGACGTGAGGGTGCAACTGAAGCAGAAGTGGTTAAAGCAGCTGATGCGGCCCATGCCGACCACTTTATCCGTACGCTGCCGGATGGCTATGATACCGTGCTGAACGAAGAAGCATCGAATATCTCTCAGGGGCAGAAACAGCTGTTGACGATTGCAAGAGCCATCTTGGCGAATCCGTCCATTCTTATTCTGGATGAAGCAACGAGCAGCGTGGATACCCGGACTGAGGTATTTATTCAGAAAGCAATGAATGATCTGATGAAGGATCGTACCAGCTTCGTCATTGCTCACCGCTTGTCTACCATTCGTGGGGCGGATCTCATCCTTGTCATGGATCACGGTAATGTGATTGAACAGGGCAATCATGAGGAATTGATGGCACAGCAAGGATTCTATGCGGATCTGTACAACAGCCAGTTTGCTGAGCAGCAGCCCCAGGCGATCTAATTGAAACGATGCATATAATGATATGAAAATAAGCCGGACTCCCTTGTTGGGAGCCCGGCTTATTTGTTGTGCAGCATCCGTTGTACAGTATTCTTTTTGCCGCAAATATGAAAATAAATTACTTGTCTTTGGATTCCACCACAGCTGTACGATCTGCGTCATCCCGGGAATCGACCGTCTCTTCGGGCTGTGCGTCCGTGTTCGCTTCTTGAAGAGCTGACGGGGCGGGTTCGCCCGGAATTTGCTCACGCTGTTCAAGCATGCGTTTCACGACCTCATAACAGTCATCAACATGTTTGTTACCCACATAACGCATGGCTGTGAAGCTGAGAGCCGCGGCTAGACCTTGGCCAGCAAGTGGAACGAACTTGGCCACGGATTTGGTGGCTACACGTACTCCGACCCGTTTCAATACCTGAACGACAAGTTCCTTCGTTACCATGCGTCCGATGACTTTGCTTCCGATGGACATGACGAATCCGTAAATCATGGATTTGGTTTCAGGGTCCATGCCGTCGAGCTGTTTTTGCGACAGTCCGAATTTATTGTTAATGGCAGGCAATAGCTGCATAAGCATCCCCACATCAGCCAGTACGTCTGTACCAGGTAAAGGGACAAGTGTAGTACCAGCAGAAGCGGTGGCTCTCTTGCGGACCATCGTGCGGCATTCCTTGCGGACTTGCTCCAATTGTTCCAACGTTGCCGGAATCATAGGAAATCCCTCCATTCGTATATGGTATAGATATAACCGATTTAGCTCCTTTTGAATGGCGTTTCCCCCGTGGGGGTGATTATGGAGCGTGAAGTAACCTTTTCCCTCTGCCATGCGTTTAGTAAAAAAAGGAAAATACTCATTGCCATGTACAATTTCTAGTTATTACGAATGAGAGGGGATTAGGATGCATGCAAGGTTTTATTTACACCTGTTATTATGTTGTGTATGTTGGCTGTTCATTACAAGCTGTTCAGAACAGGAGGGGAAGGACCAGATGGAATCCAGATCGAATCAGGAATTATCCGCTGATGAAGGGAATGCACTTCTGAAGCAGATCGAGCCGAAACAGATTGAGGCGATGAACAGATTGGGGATGCAGCTGATCAGAGAGCTTAGAACGCAGGAGGCATCGAGAGGGAAGAATCTGCTGATCTCTCCTTATAGTATCTCAATGGGGATGGGCATGGCATACCTTGGCAGTGAGGGAGAAACAAGGCGGGAAATAGCCGAAGCGATGGGTTGGTCAGGACAGGATGATGAGCAATTAAACATTACGCAAGCAGCACTGCATCAATTATTAACGCATCCTGGCTCTGAAATAGAGATTGAGATTGCCAATGCTGCGTGGATTAGAAACGGAGTCACAGTAGAAGAGGAGTATAAAGCTAACCTGCAGCAAACATTTGAAGCCGAAATCGGGTCGTTACATATACAACCGGAACAGGCCAAAGATGAAATTAATCGTTGGGTGGAGAAGCATACTCGTGGCATGATCCCTCAATTGATGCAGGAATCACCTACAGCGGAAACGCTCATGATACTGGTGAATGCCATAGCATTTGACGGTAACTGGACAAATGAATTTCAACCTGAGCATACAAAAGATGGCGATTTCCGGCTTGCAAACGGCAGCACGGTGTCTGTACCGATGATGCATCAGTCCAAGCAATTCCATTACACGGAAAATGAGGAATGGCAGGCCATTCGGCTTCCCTATGGGAATGAACAAACGTATATGCTGATTGTATTGCCACGGGACGGTCATACGTTGGAAGAAATCCAGCAGCAGCTGGAGGATCATCCCCAAAAGCTGAATGAACAATCTGACTTCAGATTGGTAGACTTGTCTCTGCCCCGTTTTCGAGCCGAGTATGGAGTTCATTTAAAAGAAGCCATGCAGCAGCTTGGGATAGAGAAGGCCTTTGACCCGTATACTGCTGATTTTACAAAAATGATTCCGCGTGGACCGGACTGGCAGGCCTATATTGGCCAAATTATCCACCGAGCTGTGATGGAAGTGAGTGAGCAAGGAACCGTAGCGGCTGCTTCTACACTTTTGGATATGAGAGCAGGGAGTGCTCCACCTACGAATCGTGTCCAGATGGAGGTTAATCGTCCATTTATGGTTGCTGTGGTGGATGATTCAACTGGAGCATGGGTTTTCGCTGGAGCCATCCAGCAGCCTGAACAGGTCGCTTCCCACTGACATCTTAGTAAGTAAAAGTATTGGCTCTTTCGTTACTGCTTCAACCTTGACGGCTAAAGGGTAAACAAGCATTAGAATGGAGGAAGAGAGCGATGGCATTTAACAAAGCACTGTTAATTCATCACAATCATGCCGGAAAAGCGAATCGTGCGGATGCTGTAGGTACTGCAGCCGGAGTACTTGCGCCTGCTGTTCGTGAGCTTGTTGTTGTACGCACCGAGGAACCCGGAGAGGGGGAAGCCTTATGCCGGGATCGTGGGGAAGAATTCGATGTCGTTTTTATTTTGGGTGGGGACGGTACGGTGCATGAATGCGTGAATGGACTGGCCCGTCTGCAGAACCCTCCGCTGATTGGGATTTTGCCTGGAGGGACCTGTAATGATTTTGCACGTTCTCTCGGATTGTCACCGGATGTGGAGGTTGCCGCACGTCAGCTGCTTGAGGGTCATGCTGTTTCGATTGATATTGGGCAGGCCAATGACCGGGTATTTACGAACTTTTTTGGCATTGGATTAATTAGTGATACATCGCAGAATATTAACTCCAACCTGAAGGGTACGCTGGGCAAGCTGAGCTACTTCATCAGCACATTGCAGACCATTAGTAACACCGAGCCTTTTCATTACCGGATGGAGGCAGACGGCAAAACAATGGAAGGGGAAGCCGTCATGATCTATGCGGCGAACGGACGGTTTCTTGGAACGAATTCACTTCCATTTGCCCCAGATGCGCTGCAGGATGGCGAACTGGATATCCTCATTATTCATGAGACGGGCATTCCGCTGCTGCGAGAGATCCTGTCGCACAAACCGGAGGGAGAGTGGCAGCCTCAGAATGAAAGTATCAGTTACTTCAAGGCGTCAACCCTGCTGCTGGAGACGGATGCTCCCATGCCCGTTGATACGGATGGCGAATTGTACATGAAGACACCCGCCGAGCTGTCGGTGCTGGCGGGTCATCTGACTTTTTTGACCGGAGATGTGTACTAGGCACTTCTCCGGTTTTTTTTATATCAATTACCCTTGCCGCGCAGGGCCTGTCATCTGACCTGCGACATGCCGTTCACGGAATTCATGCTCCAATATACTCATGAGAATGGCATCATGATATTGGTGGTTGTAGTAAAGTGCGTCTCTGCGGATGCCTTCGCGCTGGAAGCCCAGCCTCTCATAGGTACGAACAGCTCGCTCATTGAAGGCATATACCTCAAGCTCGATTCGGTGCAGGTTGCAAATGCCAAAGCCGTAATCAAGCATCAACAGCAATGCCTCGCTGCCGTAGCCCTTGCCCTGGTGCTCCGAACGATCAATGCCTATTCGCAGGTGTGCACTGCGGTTCTTGGCATGCATGTCCATGAGAACAACCTCGCCGATGAGCTGATCATTTTCCTGTAAGGCGATGAGCAGCATGAGCCGGGAGTCGTCCTGACCAGCGTTCTCGACAAAGCGTTCCACTTGTGTACGGGTAAAGCTGTTCTGTGTTCCTGTAAGTTTTCGCATCTCAGGGTCAAACAAACCTGGAAAGTAGTCATCGACATCCGTCGTCTCAAACGGACGAAGATAGATGCGTTCTGTCTCCAGCAGACGGGGAACACGTGGGGATGATGTTGGTTGGGACATTCGTGATACCTCCTAAAAAGTCAAACATCTGGGGCATGACAAGTGGTCTGTCACTATCAATGCTACTGTACTAATCGTCAGTGGATTCTGACATGAGTATATCTCGTTAAATTATACTTCACTTTCGCTGAACGGCCCCATCCAGAAATAAGGAAACCAGCTCATGAGCCAAGTCTTCAATGCTTCCATGCATGCTGCGCACATCCTCCCGGTTCCCGAGCATGAGCAGGGAGGTGAATGCTTGGGCGAGCAGCATAGGGTTCGTAGTGCGCAAATAACCGCTGTCCATCTCCCGCTTGAAATGTGTGGCGAGAACATCAAAGATCTGAGTCTCGGCTTCACGGATCTGCGCAAGCTGGTCGGCACTCAGATAGGACTCGGCTTCACGCATCATGGTTTCCGTGTCCACATGGGACTGCTGCATTTTGGCTGCAGCAACACTCTCCAGCCGCTGCTGCAAGGAGCCGGGCTTCTCCAAACGAAGTGCCGTCTGCTGCCTGCCCATGGCCATCATCCGCGTTATGGCGACAGTGAAGAGCTCCGGTTTGCTGGAAAAGTGATAATAGATGGACGCCTTGGTCACATGGCATAGTGAGGCAATCTGCTGAAGAGAGACGGGTTCATAACCATATTCCATAAATAACTGCGAAGCAGTCATTAGTATTTTGGACTGGACTGAGGTCTGATCGGTACCGGCTTTGGGTCTTCCTGGTGACCGGGAAGGTGTAGTCTTTTTAGTCATACGGCATACCTCTTTACATAAAAATTATCTTGGCATAAAGTGTTCAAAAAAATAGTATTGCAAAATTAACCTTACGGTATATATAATTAATTCGATTATACTATGACCCGTGGTTCATTTCTACAATTCATATACAAGACGGTTTCATAGAAACAGAACAGGAGATGAAGAAACGATGCAAGAAGGATCGGGCTACGGCCGCTGGGTTGCGGGCAAACGAACCAAATGGATTACACTGTTAGTATGGATTATTATTGCGGTTGTACTCGGTGTGGTATGGCCAGCCGTAGGCGAGCGCGAAACGAATAACGCACAAGACTTGAGTGATTCCAAACCGTCCGTACAGGCAGCAGCGATTGCCCAGCGGGAGTTTCCAGGTGGGGAAGGTCTCCCTGCCTTAATTGTATGGCATCAAGCTGGCGGGTTGACGGATCAGCAGATCGAACAGATTCAGGCGCTAACCGAGCGGCTGGATCAGGATCCGGTAGAGCAGCAGCAAGCGGTTGTGCCGTTGTACCAATTGCCGCCGCAGGCCATTCAAGGCCAGCTGTCGGAAGATGGAAGTACGCTGGTTATGCCGCTTTTCTTCAATGAAGGCGCAGACTCTGAACAATTGAAGGAAGGCATTGAGGCGGTTGAGCAGAAAACGGAGGACATTTTTGGTTCCAATCCGTTTGATGTCGCTATAGATGATGCCAATGCATTAAGTGCACGGGTCACTGGACCGGTTGGTATATCCATCGATGCGAGTGGGCTTTTCTCATCGGCCGACGTATCCCTGTTGATCGCAACAGTGATTCTTGTTTTGGTACTGCTGCTGTTGATCTATCGTTCTCCGGTACTGGCGATCATCCCCATTATTGCGGTTGGTTTCGCGTACATGGTCACAAGTCCTATTCTTGGATTCATGGCAGATCAGGGCTGGATTACGGTTGATGCACAGTCCATCTCCATCATGACCGTATTATTGTTCGGAGCAGGTACGGACTACTGCCTGTTCATGATCTCCAGATTCCGCCAGATTCTCTATCATGAGCCGGACAAAAAGAAGGCGTTGTTCCAGGCCATCACCGGATCATCCGGTGCGATCGCCATGAGTGGATTCACAGTCGTTGCAGCCCTGCTCGTGCTGCTGCTCGCTGAGTACGGTGCATATCACCGTTTTGCTGTTCCATTCAGTTTGTCCATTTTCATCATGTTTATTGCCAGCTTGACGCTGGTTCCGGCACTGCTTGCCATCTTCGGGCGGGGATCATTCTACCCGTTCGTACCGCGTACGCACGAAATGGAAGTGGAGCGTGCCAAGAAAAAAGGCAAACCGGCTCCTGCTCCGCGCAAAATCAAGGAAAGCTGGATTGGTCGCACAGTTATCACCAAACCATGGACTGTACTGGCCATTACGCTGGTACTGCTCGGTGGACTGGCTGCCTTCTCCAGCCAGATCAAATTTACGTATGACCTGCTGTCTTCCTTCCCGGAAGACGTACCTTCACGTGAAGGATTTACGGTCATTGGGGAACAGTTTTCCGAAGGCGAATTGGCTCCAGCCAAGGTCATTATAGATTCAGAGGGCAAGGAAACCGATCTGAAGCAGCGTCTCGAAGCATTGGATTATGTAAGCAAGGTGGGTGAAGCTCAGCAGGGTGCTGAGAATGCCAACATCACCGCCTATGATGTTGAGTTTAACTTGAATCCGTACTCCATGGAGGCCATGCAGCATATTCCGGATTTGCGGGCGACGGCTGAGCAGGCATTAACTGACGCAGGAATTACCAGTGTGGACAGTCACGTCTGGATTGATGGCCAAACTGCAGAGCAGTACGACATCGAAGTGACCGGAGAGCGGGATGCGAGTATCATTATCCCTGTTGTCATCGGCATGATTACATTGCTGCTTTTGTTATACTTGCGCTCAGTAGTAGCGACGGCATATTTGATCGCCACAGTGGTGCTCTCCTATTTCTCGGCCCTTGGTCTCGGATGGCTTATCATCCATTATGGCTTGGGTGCAGATGCCATTCAGGGTGCGATTCCGCTGTATTCATTCGTATTCCTGGTAGCACTCGGTGAGGACTATAACATCTTCATGATCTCAAGTATCTGGCAGAAACGCAAAACGATGCCTTTACGCCAAGCGATCAAGGAAGGTGTAGGCGAGACAGGTTCTGTTATTACTTCTGCAGGTCTGATTCTCGCAGGAACGTTTGCTGTACTTGCAACACTGCCTATTCAGGTATTGGTGCAGTTCGGAATTATTACGGCAGCGGGTGTGCTGCTCGATACATTCCTTGTCCGTCCATTCATGGTACCGGCCATTACAACCTTGTTGGGCAAATGGGCATTCTGGCCAGGCAAATACAAGCCTGTTGCCGAGGAAGCAAAAGAGAAGCAAACGTCCTCCATGTAATTTGAAGTCCGAATTCAGACAGGATGGATCCATGCACCCTCGATGAGCAGCGCATGGACTTAGAAGATGCGGGCAGTGCGAACAACAGCGCTGTCCGCATTTTTATGCCAACTCTGAGGGGATGGTTTACGTATAACAGGGTTTTGGGACATAATAGAGGGAACGTTGGTCCAGAGGCTGACGGATGAAAGTACATCAATGGGACAACCAGGGGAAGGATGAAAGTAAGTAATGACGAACCAACTTAATGTGTATTTTAACCATGACGGCGGCGTGGATGACCTCGTATCGCTGTTCATGCTTCTGCAGATGGATAATGTAAAAGTTACAGGTGTATCGGTCATTCCGGCAGACGGATATTTGGAGCCAGCGACCGATGCCAGCCGTAAAATTATTGATCGCTTCGGTACGTATTCCGTCGAAGTATCGAAATCTAACTCCAGAGGTAAAAATCCGTTTCCTGCAGCGTGGAGATTGCACTCCTTTTATGTAGATGCACTGCCTATACTGAACGAATCTGGCAAAATGGAAGCGCCTTTGTCAGCTATTCCGGCTCACCAGCACCTGATTGAGAAGGTTCGTAACACAGAAGGCAAAACACTTCTTCTGTTCACGGGCCCACTGACAGACCTCGCACGTGCACTTGACGAAGCACCAGACATTGAAGAGAAAATCGACAAGCTGGTCTGGATGGGCGGTACGTTTGAAAAAGGAAACGTGGAAGAGCCTGAGCATGACGGCACAGCGGAATGGAACGTATTCTGGGATCCGGAAGCGGCTTACCGTGTATGGGAAAGCGGCATCCAGATCGACCTGGTTGCACTGGAGAGCACGAACAAAGTACCTCTTACACCTGCTGTGCGTAATCGCTGGGCAGCCGAGCGCCGCTTCGAAGGTGTGGACTTTCTCGGAAACTGTTACGCAGGATGCCCTCCACTGGTGTACAGTGAAACAAACTCCACATATTATCTGTGGGACGTACTGACAACAGCTTCCGTGGGTCGCGAAGATATCGTGAAAAAGAAAACCGTGAATTGCATCGTAATTCCAGATGGTCCTAGCCAAGGCCGTACGGTAGAGCAAGCCGACGGACGTCCAGTGCAGTTGGTGTACGATACGGATCCGGATGCATTCTTTACTTATATGACTGATCTGGGTAAAAAGGCTGCTCCGCAGCGCTACTAATCCAGACAACCACAGAGTTTTCTTCTACTACTACTAGAAAATTATAAAAAAGCCGCAGGCAGAGCACCAGGGATTTCTCCCGGGTGCTGCCGTGCGGCTTTTTGTTATTTTGAGTCACACAAACATAGCTGCGTATCATTGCGTTCTCCGTGAATCCAGGATTCAACGGATCATGGAGCATCAACGATTATTACATCGTTCCGCCACCTTGGCGAATGGAAGGAGGAATTTTCTCTGGTCCCTGGTTAATGTACCGGTTAATAAATGTTCCAACTTTGGCGTCGTCGAAGGTGTCCAGCTTCATCGTTTTGGTCCAGGCCGTCACGACGACTTCACTGCCCTCTGGAATATCCTTGTTTGGTACAGCCAGTATGCCAGCCCCGGCCTCACGGAACTTGGTCAGATATTTCAGGTGCTCCTTCAGGTCGTCGCTGGCATCCTCACGATAGTAGATGATGATATCGCCATGCTCCAGATTGTGAACAAGATAAGGATATCCCGGGAAATCGGTGTAAAAGCCAAACTTGATGTCATGTGGGTTATGAGGCCCTGAAGTTGGAATGGTCATGTCGTAATCAATAGGGTCTTCCGTATGTTCTGCACCATAGTAAGGATCATCCGTTACCTCAATGTTGGCGTTAGCGTTAAGATCAGCCACGTCATATTTGTCGAATGCGCCTTGCGTGAAGAACAGAATAAGGATGATGACGGAGACGCCGAGCAATGCGTGTGCAGCCAGCCGGATGGACCGGCTTTTCTTTTTGATGGTGGCTCGTTCATCCTTCTTCATATGACTTAGTACTTTGCCCTGTGTACGTGAAGCTAGAATATAAGCTGCGATGGAGAGCAGCAGCAGGACTGCCCCTACAATGAGCCACAGATAGGATGTTCCTGCCTCGTGGTTCATTTGCATATGATTCATATCGTGATTCATCGATTGTCCTCTTCTTTCTTTTCTAAAATGGAAATAGCCTTTAATAACACTACATCATGTAGTGTTTAACTGCTCCGAGAACTCTTCTTCAAGGAAACAGTGAAGTTCCCGGTACGTAAATTCAAACATAAGGTTTGCACTACACATTATAGTGTATTGAAGATGCCAGTGCAATCCTGGATCGGAAAACGAAAAAAGACTCTTCTGAACAAACCAGAGGAGTCTTTTCGTAGATGTAGTTTTGAAATGAAAATCGGACTACAGACGACCGAATGGTGACAGCATCATGCCCAGAATTCCAAGAATGGATCCTGCGAGCAGACGGTACAAAATGTAGAGCAACACAACGTTGGCAATAAGGACAGTATACATGCTGTCGATGGCTGACTTCGTACGATTGAGCGGATGTTGGAACAGCACCGCATTCATACCTGCAAAAACAATGACATACGAGACAACCAGAAGGAAGATTGCGATCGGATATGAAATAAAGATAAACAAGTTCGCGAGTACGAGCGCTGCAACAGACGGAACAAGTAGGGTACCATACTGTGCTACTAGCGTTTTCGGACGGAACGTGATTTTTTCGATTTTCAATACAGCGTAGATCAGTACTACAGCCACAATCAGGATGATCGCGGTAAAAAGCAGCGGGCGTATGAATCCAGCAACGAATAAACCACCCATATCTAACCGGCTGAAGGTAAGTAAAAAATATGTAGAGGATAGGATTGCAATGAGAGCCATCGTAATTAATCCGTTCAATGCATGTTGATCGCCGACGGTTTTCATCGTCTGGTAAGGACGGGCTAGGACGCTAAGAAAATAGGATATGTACTGTTTGCTGACTTCTTTGGCTTGCTGCACCTTCTCATTCTGCATGACATTGTTCCACTGATTGGTGTCTCCTGCAGACGAGTGGTCATTCGGGCCGGAATTGTCATAAGTCTGGTCATGAGGTGTTGGAGCAGAAGGTGTTCGGGAGGGAACGGATGAAGAAGGTGCTGCTTGCGTACTGGACCAACGTGTATATTCCGATTCGACAGCAGCAGCTGATTCGTGGTCACGGGGAGCGGTAGAAGAAGATGGGGATTGAGTCAGATCTGTACCACACCTCTCGCAGTAATGTGCATTTCCATTTTCATGATTACATACCGGGCATTTCATAACAGGGGCCTCCAATTTCATATATTAAGTAATATAGACATTTTGTCTCATTTTAACGGTTGGTGCCGAAGTTTGTCTATGTTTACAGCGTAATTAATAACCGTAATTTCCCAAATTAATCGAACGGTGTATCAAAAATGATTTTCCAAGCAACAATATTATAGGAAGTCATCAGGTAGAGAGTTTTCGTTTACAGTGGAATTGGCATATGAATTTCGGTGTTTTTTTGGTCATCGTTCGCTTTTATGTGTTATTTGCATGTTAAGTATATCTTTTGGGTTGCCTCCTACCTCATATTTATGTATAATCAAACGTGTTAACACGTCGAATGTACGGTAGTAAATGATGAAGGTGAATTCATGGAACTGCTGGACAGTAATGAAAGCAAGAAAAAGATGTGCCAGTATTACAACGAAATTTCGAAGGAACTATTCGGCTTCGGTACCACTCTCCTGAGAGTGACCGTGGATCAGAATATTGTGACCTTCTTTGCCAAGCACCGACGTTCGCCACGCTCTGACGCCCTGGAAGGGGAGGCCCCCGGCTTGAAGCTGGAAGTGGACTTCCGCATGTCTGTCTTATATAAGAAGAAATTCCGGGAGAAGCTCGAGCAGCACATGGGTTTGCCAATTGAAGCTGTACTCAGGGATTACGATGCGTCCACACAGTGGGCCATTACGAATATCATTCTGGAACAGGCATAACGTGGATCGACTGGTTCGATTCGGGTCATGCGCGCGTTTCGATTATATCGTCCCCAACAATTTCATATGATGGCGTCTAGTCTTCGGATTGATTCTGAAGCAGAAACCAATGATGTACCGGCAGCGGGTGTCGCTTTCCTTTGTTTACGAAGAAAAGTGTTCTTGTTCTTACAAGAATGCTTTTCTTTTTGTTTTTTTTATACACATCACACATTTCAGGAGGAATTCAGGATCATGATGAAAAAGTGGGTTAGCGGTTTGGCAGCAGTGGCAATGACATCGGTATTACTTGCAGGTTGCGGCAGCAGCACGGATGATGCGACAGGTGGATCAGGCAGCGAGGGAACAGCAGCGAACAAACTGGTGATCTCCACTTGGGGCTTCTCCGAAGATTTCTTCAATGAAGAAGTATTTGGTCCATTCGAAAAAGAACATAATGTTGACATCGTGCTTGAAGTCGGCAACAACGCTGAGCGTCTGAACAAAATCCGTCAAGGTACATCGAATGTCGATGTCATTTACCTCTCCGACTACTATGCACAGCAAGGTATCGATGAAGGTCTGTTTGAGAAAATCGATCGTTCCAAAATTCCGAATGTTAATGATATTTACGATATTGCCAAAGCACCACTTGGCGAAGACTATGGCCCGGCTTACACCGTTGGACAGCTCGGGATTGCCTACAATCCTGACCTCGTCTCCAAAGAAGTGACTTCATGGAGTGATCTGTGGGATCCGGCATTTGAGAATAACCTGACGATCCCAAATATTACAGCAACAGCAGGCCCAATGGTCGTGGATGCAGCTTCCCGTGTATCCGGAAACGATACATTTAATGAAGATGCGGCATTTACGAAACTGAAAGAATTGAGCGGCAATGTTGTTAAATTCTACAGCCAAACGTCCGAGTTCGTGAACATGTTCTCGCAAGAAGAGATTGCAGGCGGACCGATCATGGAAATGTATTTCAAGGATCTGAAGGCAGCTGTGCCCAATGCGAAGTTTGTTGCACCTAGCGAAGGCGCATATGCAGTCATGAATACAATCAACGTGGTGAAAGGCAGCAAAAACAAAGAACTCGCCGAAGAGTTCATTAACTGGCAGCTGAGCCAGGATGTACAAGCGAAGTCTGCCAAAGCCAAAGTGGATTCACCGGTAAACACCAAAGTTGAATTGACTGCAGAAGAAGCAGAAGGCGTGACGTATGGCGCTGACGTGGTTGAGAAGCTGAACAAGCTGGATATGGAATTCGTGAACCAGCAAGCGAAAGCTTGGACGGATCGTTGGAACCGTGAAATTGCACAATAAGAAACATTGGATAGAGCTAGATAGGAACGACAGATAGCGACTTGTCAGAATGAATAACCTTTGCAGCAAGCACGATGAATGGTAAGGAGTGGAGAACGTATGAGTGAGGCGTTACAACGTATCATCCTGGATGTAGATACGGGTATTGATGATGCGCTGGCCATATTGCTGGCCGTCAAGAGCCGGAAGCTGGACATTCTCGGCATTACCACAGTCTGCGGGAACGTATCGCTTCAGCAGGCAACAGATAATACATGCAAGATCCTTGAACTGGCGGATGCGCCTGATATTCCGGTGATGGCTGGAGCGGCCAGTCCGCTCACCCGCCAATCACATTATGAGCATCGGGTACATGGACAGGATGGATTGGGCGGAGCACTGCCTGATCCGGCCGTGTCCAAGCAAGCGGAAGAGGGCTTTGCGCCGGACTATATTATAGAGCAAGCCAAGCTGTATCCCGGTGAACTCACGCTGATTATGACTGCGCCATTGACCAACCTGGCACTTGCCCTGCTGAAGTGTCCAGAACTGCCTTCTTTATTGAAGGAAGTGATCTTCATGGGTGGCGTTGTTCGCGGACATGGCAATATTACACCGACGGCAGAGTACAATACGTACGCTGATCCGGAAGCTGCACGCATTGTTCTGCATGCAGGCATTGAGAAGCTTACGCAGGTTGGCCTGGATGTTACGCGTCAAACGCTGCTGAATGAAGCTACAATTGAACGTCTCATAGATCCTGTGCTGCGCGCGTACGTGTCTCAGAGCACAGAAATTTACATCAACCGTTACGAACAAATGAATGGCATCCGGGCTTGCGCTCTTCATGATCCGCTGGCTGTGGGCGTTGCCCTTGCACCCGAACTGGTAGGACGCAAATCGTATTACGTGGATGTCGAAACGGCCAGCCGCCTGTGCGATGGCCAGATGGTATGCGACTTCCAAAAACGGTTGGGCCAGCAGCCCAACACGCTAGTCTGCGAAACGGTGGACGCGGAAGCGTTCCTTGAACTTTTTATTAACGCATTAAATGCGTAGCTGTGAGCGTTAAATTCGTTTTTTACACGAGAACGAAGTGACAGAAGAAAGCTGGAGAAGCGAAGCGTTCGCCTTTATCCCCGGATTTTAACCTTTAATAAAGGAACAAAAAAATCTGGGGATAACAGCGATCGGAAGATTCTTCTGGCAACGGAGTGACTTAGTGTAAAGTTGTGACTTTAACATGTGAAACAAACCATCTTATAAGTCAGGAGTACCGCGATGAAGAAATCAGTAATCTACTGGCTATTGCTGCCGGGGTTCGTGTTTTTGGCGGCATTTATGATCATTCCGATTGTCCTGACGATCGGATCAACGTTTTTCCAGGAAAACTCCTTCACATTTGAAGGATACATGCACTTTTTCAGAGACCCTTACTTTTTGAAAATATTGCTTACGACGCTGCAGGTCAGCGTGGTCACCACCCTTGTCTGTGTGGTGCTCGGATTCCCGACAGCTTATTATATTTCGCAAAAAGCGCCGCGCCGCAAAGGTATCCTGCTGGCACTGGCCATTTTCCCATTGCTGACAAGCCCGGTTGTACGCTCGTTCAGCTGGATGATCATTCTTGGACGCAAAGGTCTGATCAATAATGCACTGGTTGGCCTGGGCATCGTGGATAAACCGCTGGATATCCTGTACACGCCGGCAGCCATGATGATTGGTCTGACTCACCTGTTCCTGCCGCTCATGATCATCTCCCTGGTCGGTGTGCTTGAGAACATCGACAATGACCTGCTTAAAGCGGCACAAAGTCTGGGAGCTTCCCGTATCACGGCATTCCGCCGGGTCGTATTCCCGCTGGCTGTGCCAGGGCTTGTGATCGGAGCCGTGCTTGTATTTGTCGGAAGCCTCACGGCGTATACGACACCGGCACTTCTTGGAGGCAAGCAGCGCGTTATCGCCACGTTCCTGTATCAAAACGCCATGACCCTTAACGACTGGTATCTGGCCTCGGTCGTTGCCGCAATTATGATTGTCATCACGTTTGTTGTGGTCGGTGTCATGAACAAAATGGCCAAAACTTTAAATCCGAAGGGGTAGACACATATGCGGGAGAAACATATCGGGCTGGGCCTGTTCAGTCTGCTGGTCTTTATCTTTCTGCTGGGCCCGCTTCTGATCATATCGGTCACTTCGTTTGAACCGGGAACGGTACTCAAATTTCCGCCGGAAGGCTTCTCCTTCCGCTGGTACGAAAATATTTTCAACACAGGCGGTTTCCTCCGCACGTTCCAGACATCCATCATCATTTCCCTGCTGGGGAACCTGCTGGCGCTGCTGCTCGGAGTTCCGGCTGCCTATGCACTCAGTCGTTACGATTTCAAAGGCAAGTCTGTGCTGAATGCACTGTTCCTGTCCCCGGTACTCATTCCGGGAATCGTGCTTGGTTTTACATTGATGAAATACCTGATCGTGATCTACCATCTGCCGATGTATCTGGGTCTGCTGATCGGTCATACGATTATCATGCTTCCATTTATCATTCGCGTCATTGCTTCCAGTCTGTCGAGCTTTGACTTTGCCGTGGAAGAAGCTGCACTGAGTCTTGGTGCGGGACGGGTAAGAACGTTCTTCCAGATCGTGCTGCCCAACATTCGTTCGGGGATTCTGGCGGCTGTGCTGATTGCTTTCCTGGAGTCGTTCAACAACGTGGATATCTCCGTGTTCATGACCGGGCCAGGGGTAAGTACACTGCCGATTCAGATGCTGACGTATGTTGAGAACTATTTTGACCCAACAATTGCAGCCATTTCCGTGCTGCTGATGGTACTGACCGGACTTTTAATGTTCGTGATCGAACGGATCATGGGCGGATTTTCATACTTTACTAAACGTTAATTGGAGGCGCAGAACGCTATGGCATTGCTGACATTGGATCGCGTATCGGTGGCTTACGATAACCAGACGATCCTGAAGGATTTTCAATTGGAGCTGGAAAAAGGTAAGCTGCTCTCCCTGCTCGGACCGAGCGGTTGCGGCAAAACAACTACGCTGCGCCTCATCGCCGGATTCCTGGAAGCAACACAGGGCAAGTTTATGTTCGGCGGCAAGGACTATACGAAGGTTCCGGTAAACAAGCGGAACTTCGGATTTGTATTTCAGAGTTATGCGCTATTCCCGCATCTGTCTGTCTATGACAACGTGGCCTTCGGCCTGCGGATGCGCAAGGTGAAAGACAAGGATATCTCTGCACGTGTTATGCGTATTCTGGAAGTGGTGAACCTGAACGGCTTCGAGAAGCGTTTTCCGCAGGAACTGTCCGGTGGACAGCGTCAGCGGGTGGCGATTGCCCGCGCACTCGTAATCGAACCGGATTTGCTGCTGTTTGATGAACCGCTCAGTAACCTCGATGCCAACCTGCGACTGAACATGCGGGTGGAGATCCGCCGGATTCAACAGGAGCTTGGTATTACAACGCTGTATGTCTCCCATGATCAGGAAGAATGTTTCTCGATCTCGGATCAGGTAGCCATCATGAACAAGGGTGTTGTCGAGCAGCTCGATCGCCCGGAGACCATTTTCAAATATCCGGCAACGGAATTTGTAGCCCAATTTATTGGATTCCACAACTTTATTGAGTTTGCAGAACGTAGTGATGCAGGAGATCAGATCTCGCTAAAAGCGGGAGGTCGTTTGTTTACAGCGACAGCCCATCCCGGAACGGCACGTCCCGGCGCTCGCAAAGGCGCAATCCGCCCGGACGATCTGATCGTCAGTGGGGATACGTCAGCGGATTTGGCCAATGCGTTGCCAGGTATCGTGAAGGTGAGTACGTATCTTGGACGCAGCTATCAATATGTGATTGAGACCGAACTCGGTGATTTTACGGCAAACCAGGAGATGGAGACACCGTACCTCAGCGGGCAGCGTGTCAGCCTGATTTTCCCACAGGACAAGCTTGTCCTCGTTGAATAGAAGTCATATTCGTGAATAGCAGCAGGAAGCAGAAACAGAAGCAGCAAAGGCAGCATGCTGCATGATTGGATATGCAGCATGCTCAAAAGAAGGAGATTATGCCCCATGCGTGCAGATCAACTGATTGTGAATGTAAATGTGTATAACAGTTATTATAAACGGTTTGAATTGAATAACGTCGCTGTACTTGACGGCAGATTCATGTATGTCGGACCCGGTGGTCCTGAGCTTATTCAGGCAGACGAAGTGATCGATGCGCGGGGAAGATACATGATTCCTGGCCTGATCGATATTCACCTGCACATTGAGAGTACCATGGTGACGCCGGCTACCTTTTCCCATGGCCTGATCCGCTGCGGAGTAACGTCCATTGTAGCGGAACCGCATGAGATGGCCAACGTGTTCGGACTGGAAGGTGTGCAGGAGATGATGGCTGCGAGTCGGGAGACCATGGTCAACATGTTCTATGCCATCCCGAGCTCCGTTCCGGCAACGCCAATGGAAACAACGGGCGGATCTATTGAGATCAAAGATATGGATGTACTTCTAGCAACCGGAGAGATCATCTGTCTGGGCGAAATCATGAACTACGTGGATGTCATCCGTGACCCGGAATGCAAGACCAACCAGATTCTTCAGCATATTCGCCAAAATTATCCTGATCTCGTGATCGAAGGTCATACACCGAAATTGCTAGGGCTGGATCTGCACCGACTGATCTATGCAGGTGTGGACTCGGATCATACTCATCAGAGCATAGAAGGACTGCAGGCGCGGATTTCAGCAGGCATGTTCATTGAGATCCAGGAGAAATCGATGACCCCTGAGGTTATGGATTACCTGATTCAGCATGATGTGGCCCAGCATTTCTGTTTCGTAACGGATGACGTTATGCCGGACTCCCTCGTGGAACGAGGTCATCTGGATCATATTGTGCGTAAGGCCATTCAGATGGGCATGCGTCCGGAAGATGCCATTTACGCAGCAACGTCTACGCCGGCATCCCGAATGAAAATGACGGATCGGGGCAGCATCGCCCCAGGCAAGGTGGCAGATTACGTTCTCGTATCCAATCTGGAAACATTGGCGATTGATCAAGTGTACAAAAATGGCCGGAAAGCTTATGACGACTACGAACCGTATAAGCAGGAACGGATAACGGGGCAGTTCCCGCCCCATTTCTATAACAGTGTGCAATTGGACATGCTGACAGCAGAGGATTTCACGATTTCATTGAGCGATCCCAAAGTCAGGGATGCCGCTAATCAGGCGGAACAAGATTCATTCAACTGCCGCGTAATGATGGTGAAGGACGGCTCGACCTTCGTGGAAGAACATATCGCAGAGGTTCAGGCAGCGAGTGGTGAGCTTCAGTGGGAAGATAGTGGATACGGACAGATTGCTACCTTTGAACGGTATCGGGTGAACGGCAATCGGGCACATGGTTTGATCGGTGGAGATACGATTAAACGGGGAGCTATCGCGACGACATATTCACATGATAACCACAACCTTCTGGTCGTGGGTCGCAATCGTGAAGATATGATTCTGGCGGCTAACACGGTCATTTCGAGCCAGGGTGGATTCTGTGTGGTAGAGGATGGCAAAGTGCTGTCTCATCTGGAACTGCCAGTAGGCGGCATTTTGACAGAAGAACCGCTCGCGGTTGTGTCTCATCAAGTGAAGGAATTGCGGGCAGCCATGCTCTCCCTTGGTTATGTTCACTATAACCCGATCATGTCGATCAGCACCCATTCCCTTGCAGTGAGCCCTGCGCTGAAAATTACAGATCACGGTTTGATTGATGTGAATGCAGGCAAGGTTGTACCGCTCGTTGTAGAGTGAATGGATAGTTCATTCAATTGAAGAACATGAATTGGTAGGTATACTGTAGAAATAGTGCAGTATATCTACCTTTTTTGCTGTTGGTTTAAGGCGAGATAAACATCGATCTTTCTTTGCCACGTTCAATGTTCATTTTTACTGCTTCTTCATTTTTATGAGCATGACCGCGTGGTACACTGACCTTATTGCACACCCCGTCATCGGGATTAAGACTAACAGATAGCTGGAAGAGGGTTTGGCATCGTAAGTATAATAGGCGTAGACTAGTATAAATGCAGCTACCACGAAAAAAATGAGATTTAGGACTAAGCTATAAATATTATGTTGTTTCTTTTCTTTCGGGTATGTGGAGAATGTCATGCAGTTTGGCTGCCTCCTTGCAGATTTGTTAAAAAGTTATTGTATCATTTATTAAAGTTTGTTCCCATAATATTCTAATATTTTATTGATTTTATGAGTGAAATATAACTCACTTCATTGGAGATAGAGAAGGAGGACCATTATGTTATCCAAAGACCAAACTCAAAAGGCCATATTTTTTGATGTGGATGATACATTGTATGACCACTTGCAGCCCCTTAGAGGAGCATTGCAGGAGGTTCTTGGTCTAGCCGATGATGTTCCTTATGCCGAGGTTTATCACCGATTCCGCTACTACAGCGACTGGTTGTCCGATCAGGAGGGTCTCTCTGCCGTTCCGGAAGCAGAAGCCGTGGAACGGATGCGCAGACGAAGATTTGAACTGACGATGAAGGAGTTCGGGTTACCCTTAATTGAAGGACAGGCTGAAGCACTGCAAGCGCAGTATCTGAGCAGACAGTTTCAGATTCAGCCATTTGATGGTGCATATGATCTAATGAGGAGCCTTATGGCAGACGGACACTTTGTAGGACTTATTACGAATGGTGAGGGGGAACATCAGAGACACAAGCTCGAAGCACTGAATGTGTTTGACCTCGTCCCGGAGGAGCGAATCTTCATCTCGGGAACCCTCGGGTATGCCAAGCCTGATCGGCAATTGTTTGAACATGTGAATAAACAGACAGGCACCGCTGCTCGCTCCAGTTATTATGTCGGGGACTCATGGCGTAATGATGTAGTAGGTGCAGTAAACGCCGGATGGAATGTCATCTGGTTCAACCATCGGAATGCTCTGCCAGAATCCAATCATCAGCCCCATCATGTGGCACGAGATTATAATGAAATAACTCGCATTCTTACATCCGAGTTTGTTCTACAATAAAGAGTGATATGTGTTTTTGCAGCCCTGTTTGCCATATTAAGGTAGGTAACAGGGCTATTTGGATTGTGGAAAATGTGAGGATAATCGCTGCACATCAAGTGAATCCGAGGTATAAATGCTGTGTGTATTCTGACAAGCAGCAAGATCTCACTTTTATAGGAAGATGAAGTGGAACTTCATGGAATCTTCATTTGGAAGAGCAGGCTAAAGCCTTCACAAAGTAGATAGGCGGTGTTATAATTAAAACAAGATTTAGATTAAGTCTAAATTAAAGAAAGCAACAAATATCAGAATTCATTGAATTAAAATCACATTATATTGTATATGAGAGGGGAACCTATCCATGAGCACAATTCAAACATCAATGAACACAATTGCCAACCATACCGCAACATTGCAAGAGGTACTGAACCGCCAAATTGCAGGCTGGTCTGTATTGTATACGAAACTGCACCATTTCCACTGGTATGTTCAAGGACCACATTTCTTCACACTGCACGCCAAATTCGAAGAACTGTATAACCTGGCTACAGCGAATATGGATGAAGTCGCAGAACGCTTGCTTGCTATTGGTGGACGTCCGGTAGCTACGATGTCTGAACAGCTTCGTTTGTCTCCGGTTGATGAGGCACAGGGACAGTTGTCTGCTGAGCGTATGGTAGAGTCGGTGGTTGCCGATCTGGGCACTATGGTAGAAGTGATTGAGCAAGGCATCCATGCAGCAGGAGAAGCAGAGGATAACGCTACGGAAGATATGCTGATTGGATTCACAGCCGCATTGGACAAAGAAATCTGGATGTTAAACGCATTTCTGGGCAAATAAGCTAAGATAACCCGCATCCTGACAACGATATGTAGAGTCCGTGAACAAAGTCCCCGTTCGCTTACAAATCCGGTATGCTTGCCGTATAATAGTGGCATTCGAGATGTACAGATTGGTGGAATGAATGATGCGGACAGACCTGGATCCATTGCAGGGAGAAGCTGAACGGTTTATATATACATGTTATGAAGAGCTGGGCCATTCGCGAGAAGACGCGGAGGCCCGGCTTATTGCTGTCCATCAGGAGATTGAAGATACGGGCACTTATGTGCATACGACCGAAGAACTGGAGCATGGCTGCAAAATGGCATGGCGGAACAGCAACCGCTGTATCGGGCGATTGTTCTGGGACAAGCTGCGGATTGTGGATGCGCGTCATGCAGATACAGCCGGAACTGCTGCGGAGGCCGTGATGAATCACATTCGACTGGCATCCAATGGCGGTAAGATTATCCCGATGATCACGATTCTTCCGCCGAATGGGCCAAGCGGAGCTCCTGTACGGATCTGGAATCACCAGCTTATCCGTTATGCTGGGTACGAGACGGAACAAGGTATCATTGGAGATCCTGCATCCCTGGAACTGACCAAGGCAGCCATGTCACTTGGCTGGCAAGGGGCAGGGGGAGATTATGATGTATTACCGCTCATTATTCAGGCGCAAGGGCAAGCTCCCGAGTGGTATGCTGTACCCCAGGAGGACATTGTCGAAGTGGACATTGAACACCCCGAGCGATCTGAAATTGCCGAACTCGGCATGCGTTGGTACGGTGTACCGATGATTGCGGATATGCGACTTGAGATTGGAGGCATCTCTTATCCGGCTGCGCCGTTTAACGGCTGGTATATGGAGACTGAGATTGGTGCACGTAATCTGGCAGACACCTTCCGCTACAATAAACTGCCTGCAGTGGCGGCAGCACTCGGACTGAACACTTCCAGCGAAACGACGCTATGGAAGGATCGCGCACTCGTTGAATTGAATGTAGCCGTACTGCATTCCTTCAAGAAAGCAGGCGTCAGTATGGTGGATCACCATACGGCGGCGTCGCAATTTGCTTTGTTTGAGCAGCGGGAGGCAAAGGCAGGGCGTGAGCTGACTGGAGACTGGGTTTGGCTGATTCCGCCTGTTTCTCCGGCAACGACGCACATTTTCCACAGCTCCTATCGCAATGAAATCGTGAAGCCAAACTTTTTCCGTCAGGAGTCAGCGTATACACTAGATGGAGAACCATCTGGAGCTGAACCAGAGAATGCTGAACAGCAGCATACGGATGTCAATTACCATCGGCCACAGGCTAGAGATTCATCCCTGAGATGCCCGTTTGCACACTAGATGTGCGAGCGGGCTGTTTTTTGCCTATAGCGCAACATATCGCCTCTTTAATAAGAAGAAAATAAAAGCATAAGGACCGCCCACTCATGTGAGCGGTTTTGTATGTTACCCCTGTTTCGCTCTGTACCTGCTCCGCATCAACGCCTGAACGGCAATAGCAGCAGCGATCAGCACCAGATTGAATACAAACACGGCGTAGAGCGAAACGTACTCTACAAGCAGCGCAGCAATCAGAGGAGAAATGATGGAGCCGATCTCCGCCGCAGAGACGATTTTGCCAATGACCTCGCTTCTGCCTGTATCAGGGATGTGGTCCCCGATATGAGCAAAAAAGGAATCCATGTAACAGGCACCGCCAACCCCGCCAATCAGCATGCCAATGTAAACCCACGTATAAGAAGAGGTACTTAGAAAAACAACCACTTCAATGCCAATCATCAGCATGCCGAGCATGCAGAGCAGCAGTCGATCACCCATGCGGTCGGATAGATAACCGGCTACGGGTGCAGCAGCCAGCGTGGAGATCCCGGCTACGGTAAAAGCCAGGCTCGTCGCAAACGGGTCCCAGTGCATGATATGGGCCGCATAGAGGGCGAAGTATGTCAGAAATACCGCATAGGCACTCATCTCAAGAAAGTGTACCGTACCGTAACCGATTAACTGCTGCCGCTGGGTTAGCCCTATCCGAGAGCCTGCATGGGCATGATCGAGAGCACTGGATGTTGGAGAAGCAGCAGCCGTATCGTCCACAGCAATATCGTATATGGCGGTATCCGTAGCTGCCGCAGGGAGGAGTTTATTCTCATGGGCAGTATTTAATGGAATGTCTGAGTCTGCCCCTGAGTCCGGGTCTTGCATTTGCTCTCGCTCATCATGTTTAATCATCTGTTCAGATTTTGGCTGGGTCTTCATCCCCATAGCAGTTCCCATGGCTATCAGGCAGCATAGTGTAACGAGCAGAAATGGAACCGATAACGGCCAATGCAGGGCAAGCCAGCCGCTAATCACCGGCCCAAGAACCATGCCTCCGCCTTCACTGCTGCTGATATATCCATTGTACAGACCGCGGTTATCCGCATTGCCCCCATCCCCGATGATGGATCGGACAATGACGGTGAGTCCGGTGGAAGCGAGTCCCTGAAGCAGCCGCAGCAGGCCGAACAGAAGTGCAGCAGAAGAGACGGCGAAGCCGCCCATACAGACTGCGAGAATGAACAGCATGACGATTAAGGCCCGTTGACCTCCCAATTTGCGGTAGAGTGCCGCAGCCGGAACCCCTCCAATGACTTTTCCGACATAAAAGAGTGCAAAAATAACCCCCATCATCCAGCCGGACAGGCCGAATTCCTCAATAAATAAAGGAAACAGGGGGAGGATCATGAAACCGCCCATCTGACTAAGAAAACAGATGATCATCAGCAAAGGCAGATTACGGCGAATGTCCACGTTCAGACTCCTTTCCTACGGACTCAGGTAAGCTCAAACCCCCTCCAATCGCTTTATAGATATGCGTAGATATCGACATATAAACGTAATGTATGCAGGATTTGTGAAAATAAGAAGAAAAGACATACTGCGTTTACATCAAAACCATTGCGGATATAGCTGAATCATATATAATAGATGGGATTTGTAATAAAAAATGTGTTATAGAAAATGTACAAAGTGTACCTCAAGTTTAAGGGGGCGAGATGAAACATGTCAGATCAACAACCAATTATCCGGTTCGACCGGGTGACCCAGCAATACGATCAGGATGAAGCCGTATTGAAGGAAGTCAGCTTTGAGATTGAGCGGGGTAAATTTTATACGCTGCTTGGCCCTTCGGGCTGCGGCAAAACAACGATATTGCGGCTGATCGCCGGCTTTGCGGAGCCGACTCAGGGCAGCATTTATTTTAACGGAGCATTGATCAACCGTGTCCCTGCCCATCAGCGCCAGGTTAATACCGTATTTCAGGATTATGCTTTATTTCCGCATTTGAATGTATTTGAGAACGTGGCTTTCGGTTTGCGGATCAAAAAGATGAAAACGGCTGAAATACGCAGCAAAGTGTTGGAAGCCCTCAAATTCGTCAACCTGTCCGGGTATGAAAACCGCGAGATTGGCGAAATGTCCGGTGGACAGCGTCAGCGGGTCGCCATTGCACGTGCGATTGTCAATGAGCCTGAGATCCTGCTGCTGGACGAGCCGTTGTCCGCACTCGATCTAAAGCTCCGGACCGAAATGCAGTATGAGCTGCGTGAGCTGCAGCAGCGTCTGGGCATTACGTTTATTTTCGTTACGCATGACCAGGAGGAAGCACTGGCCATGTCGGATGAGATTTTCGTTCTAAACGGCGGCGTGATTCAGCAGAGCGGTACGCCGAATGACATCTATGATGAACCGATTAACCGTTTTGTGGCGGACTTTATCGGTGAATCGAACATCGTATCTGGCAAGATGAAGCAGGACTTCGTGGTGGAATTCGCTGGTGCACAGTATGAATGTGTCGACCAGGGATTGCAGCCGAACGAGCCTGTTGAGATCGTGATCCGTCCGGAGGATCTGGAGATTACGACCGAGGATCAGGGCAAGCTGAAGGTCAATGTTGACTCCCAGCTGTTCCGCGGGGTGCATTACGAGATTTCCAGTTATGACGATGCAGGGAACGAATGGCTGGTGCATTCCACGAAGAAAGCTGTCGTGGGCGAACGTATCGGGCTGTATTTTGATCCGGAAGCCATTCACGTCATGCGCTTCAACGAGACCGAAGAGGAATTCGACAAACGACTTGAAGCCTACCAAGAGGCCGTCCATGCAGAGTAAGGCGAGTACACGCAATGCGTATCTGATTCCATATGTATTATGGATGGTGCTGTTCGTTGTCGCTCCGGTACTGCTGGTTGTCTATTATTCGTTCTTTGATGTAGAGGGCAATTTCACATTTGGCAACTATGCCCGGTTTTTCACGCCCGTATATATGCAGATGACACTGAGTTCATTCTGGTATGCCCTGCTAATCACGGTGTTTGCCCTGTTGGTTTCGTACCCGACGGCCTACTTGCTGACCCGGACGAAGCACAAGCAGCTGTGGCTGCTGCTTATTATTTTGCCTAGCTGGATTAATCTGTTGTTAAAAGCCTATGCCTTCATCGGCCTGTTCGGAACATATGGCTTGACCAATTCCTTGCTTGAAGTGATTGGCATTGGATCACAGCAGATCTTGTTCACCGATTTCAGCTTTATCTTCGTATCCGTGTACATCTTCATCCCGTTCATGATTCTGCCGATCTTCAATGCGCTGGAAGAGATGAATCCTTCGCTGATCTACGCGGCGCGGGATCTCGGGGCTTCATCCTGGCTGACGTTTCGCCGGGTCATCTTCCCCTTGACGCTCACTGGAGTCAAATCGGGATGTCAGGCGGTATTTATCCCTGCGTTGTCGCTGTTCATGATCACCCGCCTTATCGCGGGTAACCGGGTTATTACGCTGGGAACAGCCATTGAACAGCATTTCCTCGTCACCCAGGACTGGGGGATGGGGTCGACGATTGCTGTCTTTTTGATTATTGCGATGGCGATCATTATGTTTCTGACCGGATCAGGGAAGAAGGAGGTGCGTAATGGGAAGAAACGGAAAGCTGTCTAACGTTTATCTGGCTGTCGTCTTTGCGATCCTGTACGCACCAATTGCGTACCTGATCTTCTATTCCTTCAACAGCGGCGGTCACATGCGTAATTTCGCAGGATTCACACTGGAATGGTACAGGGAGGTATTTGCCGATACCCGGCTGCTGATCATTGTACTCAATACCTTTATTATCGCGCTGCTGTCATCGGCCATCTCGACGATTCTTGGCGTGGCAGGTGCGCTCGCGATCTATCATGTGCGGCGTAAACGGACAAAGAATACGCTGCTATCTCTCAATAACGTATTGATCGTAAGCCCGGATGTCATCATCGGTGCATCTTTCCTGATTTTGTTTACCATGATCGGGATCAAGCTGGGCTTCACATCGGTCCTGCTGTCCCATATCGCGTTCAGCGTGCCGATTGTTGTCATCATGGTGCTGCCAAAACTGCAGGAAATGAGCCCAACGCTGATGGATGCGGCACGCGATCTGGGCGCAGGCTCATGGCAGATCCTCACACGTGTAGTACTGCCATACGTTAAACCGGGGATTTTTGCCGGGTTCTTCATGGCACTGACGTATTCCCTGGATGACTTCGCGGTAACATTCTTTGTAACGGGGAACGGGTACTCGACGCTATCCGTAGAGATCTATTCCCGGGCGAGACAGGGTGTATCGCTGTCCATTAATGCGCTGTCGACACTGCTCTTCCTGCTGACGGTGCTGCTGGTTATTGGTTATTACTTCATTAACCGCCGCGCTGCACGGACACCTGCCGGAAGGGGGCTGCGTCCATGAAGCAACTGGTACGGACATTTGCGATTGTCTTTGTGGCAGCCTTTGCCCTGATGATCCTGGCTTCCTATCTCAACAAGAGTCAGGGATACTCGGGCGGCAATACGCTGACCATCTACAACTGGGGCGATTATATTGACCCGGATCTGCTGACGGAGTTTGAAGAGGAGACAGGCATCAAGGTCATCTACCAGACGTTTGACTCCAATGAAGCGATGCTCACCAAGATTGAGCAGGGCGGAACAACCTTTGACGTAGCGATTCCTTCTGAATATGCGATTAGTAAAATGAAAGAAGAGAACCTGCTCGTTCCACTTGATCACAGCAAATTAACCAACCTGCACAATATAGATTCGGATTTCCTAAACTTGTCCTTTGACGAAGGCAATCAGTATTCGATTCCGTACTTCTGGGGAACGGTGGGGATTGTCTACAATCCTGAGCTGGTTGACGGATTGACGTTTGAGAGCTGGGATGACCTGTGGGACCCACGTCTGAAAAATCAAATCCTGCTGCTGGATGGTGCCCGTGAAGTCATGGGGATGGGACTGAACAGTCTGCATTATTCCCTGAATGACACCAATGAAGACCATCTGCAGGAGGCGCTGGCGAAACTGTCTACCCTGACGCCTAACGTCAGAGCCATCGTTGGTGATGAGATCAAAATGCTGCTGGCCAATGAAGAAGCGGCGGTTGGACTCGTCTGGTCCGGAGACGCTTCGGAGATTATGGATGAGAACGACAAGCTCGATTACGTGGTTCCTGAGGAGGGATCGAACCTCTGGTTCGATAATATGGTCATTCCGAAGACGGCAAGCAATATTGAAGGAGCACATCAGTTTATCAACTTTATGCTGGACCCGGATCATGCTGCACGTAATGCCGAATATGTCGGATACTCCACACCGAACGCCGAGGCGCTCAAGCTGCTGCCAGAGGATATCTCCAGTGATGAGCGGTTCTATCCGGATGATTCACTGACAAGCAAGCTGGAAGTGTACGATAATCTGGGTAAAAAAATGCTTTCGCATTATAACGACCTGTTCCTTGAGTTTAAAATGCACAGCAAATAACAGCTGATCGGCCATAACAGACGGCGCACGAGCTGCATACTAGGCTGTATCACACCTGCATATATGCTTTTAAATCAAAATCCCCTGAATCCATTTAAAGGATCAGGGGATTTTTCTTCTGACTACCTGCACTCCAAGCAAACAGCTCAGGTGTTGTCATAACGGGGTTTACACGGAACGGAGAGGACAGACAAACTGTAGAAGCGAAGCGTGCGCCTAAAAGCTTTCTGAAAGAAAGCTACTTCGGAAGCATAAGCTATTCCCGGATTTCTCCCTGTCAAGGGGGAATCAAGGAAATCCGGGAATACAGCGATCGAAAGTTGTCTGTCCTCGGAGTGGTTTAGTGTAAACGATATTTGGCCTACATGTTTCTTTTGCGACCCACAATTAACCAAGCCCCGCCCATAATCAGCACAATCGCCACGAACGGCTGAATAAAGGACATGCTGCTCAGCATCGAACCGATGGACATAACCGTGAAGAACAGCAGCGAGATCACCGTCAGGATGTTGATGGGGATGAGCAGCCACTTGTTTCGTCCGCCAAACCAGTACAATTCAAACAAACCTACAGCAACGGCAAGGATAAAACCAGGCCACATGGTGCTCCAGTTACCAAAGAGCATGGCGATCTGGCTAACTACGCCGGCAGTCAGCAAAATACCGCCCGGTACAAGCAAGCCAACCCCTCTGCCAATCATGGAGAAGTACAGCCAGTGGAAGAACAGGCCGAGCGGAATTACGAACAGGGTAGGCCAGAAGTTGGCGAAGATTGTACCCGGACCGAGTGAACCTCCCTGGTTCAGGATCAGGTACACGCCCAGCAAAATGAGTACAGGCGCCAGGATCGTACGTTTAGCCATGATATCTCTCCTTTTCATCGTTTCATTAGAGTCATTCCGAACAGACATGAAGTCTTTTTTCTCGATACACACAGCATACCATGAATTGGAATTATCCATCCTCAGTCTTTGGCGTTAAAAAGAACCTAGACTTAAGTCTAGGTAGGGACCACATGGTGACTTTCATCATCAGGCCTTAACCCGTGTGCATTCTACAACAGGCGGCCTGTTAGGGATTCAGGTAAGCCCGGTATTGCCCGGGCGTCTGTCCGGTCCACTTTTTGAAAGCATTCTGAAATGCACTTTGCTCGGAAAAATGAAGGGCATAGGCAATTTCACCGACTGAATACTGTCCCTCCCGCAAAAAATTTAGGGCAAGCTCCTTCCGTACCTGAACGGAGATCTCATGGTACGTCGTACCTTCTTCACGCAACCTGCTTTGAAGTGTGCGAATGCTCACGCCGAGATGTTCTGCGGTGTGTTGTAATGTGGGAAAGGAGGCAGGAAGGCTGTCGATTAGCCAGCGGCTGACCTTGCCAGAGAACGTATGAGAAGGCTGCAGCAGATCCTTGCTTTTCTCGGCCATCGTTTCAAACACCTGCAGCATCTTGGCATCCGAATAGAGAACAGGCTGACTGAGAATGTCTTTGGGCAGACGCAGCAGATTATGGTCATCACCGAATTGGGGAGCTACGCCGAACATGTCAATGTATGGGCTGAGATTTCCCGTATTATCCGGAGCCTCATGGCTAAAATGAACCTCCTTTACCACCACCGGGCGATTTGCCAGTTTGCGGATAAGATACAAGACGGATACGGACATGTCTTCCACACAATGACGGGACATCTGCTGCGGCGATTGCAAAAACAGACGGAGAACCACATCCTGACCATCTATTTCCCAATCCAGATTAAATCCGCTGTACAGAATGATGTTATACCGTTGATATGCAGCGAGGGCGTCACCGATCGTTTGGGAATGCATCATCACGTATCCGAGAATACCCAGGTCCGCAAAGTCGAGAAGTAAGCCTTGATGTAAGCCGAAGTACAGATCATTTGAGTATGAAGAAGCCTTTTGTAACATTTGTTCCAGTTCTTCGACCGGTATTCGGGCTTCAGTATGCTGCAATACAGCCGGGTCAAAACCGGCGAATTTGAAAAATTCTTCGACCTCATATCCCTGATGAACAAGGTTTTTCATGATGGGATACAGCAAAGAAATGGATACTCCAATATTGTGATTGTTCATGTACCTCCATTTGCGCGAATGAGCAATATTTTCGGCGCCCTCGATCATTTGTTTAGATGGAATGTCACCTTATGATAAGGATATGCCTGCTTCTTCGGCTTTCATTTATTATACAGGAGGAACCCAAGTATGAAATCCAATATTTTGGTGATTAATGGCCATCCTGATCCAGAGAGTTATTGTAGAGCTCTATCCGATGCTTATATCCAAGGGGCACGGAAATCCGGCAGTGATGTAAACTTTATTGATTTGAGCCATATCGAGTTTAATCCAAACCTCAAATACGGTTATCGTAAGCGGACGGAACTTGAGGATGATCTGGTCAAAGCCCAGGAATTGATCCGTCAAGCCGATCATCTAGTGTTTGTATATCCTTTGTGGTGGGGAGCAATGCCGGCTGTTCTGAAAGGATTTTTCGACCGTGTATTCCTGCCGGGGTTTGCCATGAGGTATCGGGAAGGCTCGCCCCTGTGGGACAAATTATTAAAAGGGAAGTCCGCGCAGCTCATCGTAACGATGGATACACCCCGCTGGTATTACCGTTTGATGTACAGGCAAGCCGGGCACCGGGTCATGAGTTCAAATATTTTAAAATTTTCCGGTGTATCCCCGGTCCGCGTTACGGAGATTAGTCCGATCAAGGGATCTACCGAAGCATTCCGGCTAAAATGGCTGAGGAAAATCGAGGAAATGGGGAGTAAACAAGGAAAGAGATGATAAGGCACCTACCCCGGTGATAGGCACTAATTCTAATAGTTCAATTGAAGTTCCTGAATCCGAAGGCAAGGTTGAAGATTGTTCGTTGAACACGCAGCAAGCCCACTCCTCCTGGAGTGGGCTTGGTCGGTTTTGTTATACATTGAAAAGCAGGTTATTTTACGACATCCGAGTGTTTCTTGCCCCAGCTTTTTACCCCATCATCTTCGATAATGGAAATGGCTGCATCGGCGATGTCCGGATTGGTCATCAATTTCTCTTGAACACGGAACTTGATATCGTCAGCATCGGCCAGAGACAGTCCTTTGGTCAGCTCAATCAATCCCTCAACATGGTAATAACGACCTTCCTGGATAATGCGCATCATCTGGATATCCGCCACATGGGAGTCTGCCAGGATGGTCTGGGACACTTTGTCCTCAATATCCTGTGGTGCAGCTACCCCAATGAGTCCAATCATATTGTCATATCCGACTCGGAAAGCTACGGCAATCATCAGACAGCCGATCAGGGTAGTCACAATGCCATCCAGCAATGCGAAGTTGGTCAACGCAATGACAACGACAGAGATCAGGGCGAGCGTTGCCCCGAGTACAGCTACCACGTCTTCGTAGAACACCAGTCGTGTTGGTGGTGCAGCACGTCCGACGTTTTTGATCGCTGCAGGAACTAGGGCGAAACCTGACGCCTTGGGCGCACGTGCTTCCACAAGAATTTCTTTCATGGCTTTGATCAGGATGGCGCCGTCAATCACAATGTTCAAGACGAGCACACCGATGTTGATCCAGAGGCCGCCTGAATGACCAGCAGGATGCTGCAGCAGGTGAATTCCTTCATGGATGGTTTCGTAGGCCATAATCGTAACGACGATAACGGCAATCATGCAGAAAATGTTGATGACCCGTCCGAATCCGGTCGGGAAGCGGCGTGTTGGTTTTTTCTCGGACAGTACACTGCCGACGAAGACGAATCCCTGATTGATGGCATCAGCGAGCGAGTGCATGGCTGAGGCAAACATGGCCCCGCTGCCGCTGAATAAAAAGGCTCCTCCTTTGCACAAGGCAAGGACGGCATTACCTGCCATAGCTACGGCCGAGGACGTATTTCCTTTTTTGACGAGAGACATAAAGCTCTCTGACTTTGCTTGATCAGCCACGTTGATTGTTCCTCCCAGAAGATTTGATAGGTGTAAAATACAAGCTTCTTAGTTACATTTTGTGCATTTCCACTAAATGTTATTATAACCCGCTTTACATATCCCAGCATTATGCAAAAAAGGTCATATTATTATATGGACAAAATTCAGAATATTGAATACAAGTAATTCATCCATATTTGATTCCTAAGAAAGCCATGCAAAAAAGGCACTCCTCAAGAGTGCCGATTGATGTATTCTTTGCAATCCATATGAATATTTAATGCTCAGATTTAATCAAACTTCCAACAGGACAAGCTTAGATTGCCGTATTGATATGCTTTGAATAACAGGGATGCCTTCTTGCTTTGATCGCCAGCTCCCATAGCCAGCAGCAGGGGGACAAAATGCTCTGGTGTAGGGACTGCAGCACGAGCGGATGGTGCCACCTTGTCATAAGCGAAGAGGGCTTCCGTATCCCACTGGACAAGCTTGTCCTCCAGCCATTGGTCAAACTCCATGGCCCAGGAGTCCACGCCGTTACTTTCCCAGTTCAGCTGGCGCAAATTGTGGACTGTGCCGCCACTGCCAATCACAAGGATATCCTGTTCGCGAAGTGCAGCAAGCGCTTGACCGATCTGATACTGCTGCTCATTCGTCAAGTAGCGATTCACGGAAAGTGCAATGACCGGGATATCCGCATCCGGGTAGAGCAAGCGAAGAACAACCCAGGCACCGTGATCCAGCCCGCGCACGGAATCAGCCTCAGCGGGAATGCCAGCTTCCTCAAGCAGACGAAGAACATCTGCAGTAGTCTCAGCGTGACCTTGAGCCGGATATTTAATCTGATACAGTTCCGGCTGGAAACCGCCAAAGTCATAGATTGTATCATATTGAGTCGTAGAGGATACAAGTTGAGTTGCAGACTCCCAATGGGCGGAGAACAAGACGATGGCTCGCGGTTTGGGCAGATCCTGTCCGAGTTTTTGCAGGAATTCGGTATAAACATTCTCCTCCAGTGCAAGTGAAGGTGCACCATGTGCGATAAAGAAGGAGGGCATCATTATGCATTCAGTCCTTTCGTATTGTCGGCAGCCAGTTCAGCATCGCTGCGAAGCCATAATTGGAATTGATCGTAAAGCTCGGCGGTGACGTGATGTCCGCCATGATAAGGAACGTAAGTTACACTTCGAGCATGCTCACGGAAATAATTCGCATTGTCTTCACCCAGTTGCAGGGGAAACATATGGTCCTGGTCTCCATGGGAGATAAATACGGCTAACGATGTTCCAGGCTCTATAGGATATTCGTCTTTTACAAATTGCGGAATGTATCCGCTCAAGGCTGCGATTCCTTTGATAGCATCGCCCATGATCAAGGAGAGCGTCATCGCCATAATGGCACCCTGACTGAAGCCCGCAATATAACGTCGCGCCGGATCAATGGCATATTCAGAGGACAAATCTCCAATCAGCTGCTGCAACCCCTGAACCGAAGCGTCAAACAGCTCACGAACAGGATTACCAATGCTTTTAATTTGAAAATAGGCATAACCGCTGCCCTGAACAAGGGGTCCCCGAACAGCTACGATAATAAAATCGGATTGCAGGGGTTCCATTAGACGAAGCATATCCTGCTCATCCGAACCCATGCCATGGAGGGCAAAAATAACGGGATATTGCTGATCTGTATTGTAGTCCGAAGGCAGTCGAACTTCATAAGTAAATGATGTATTCATTGGAATCACCGCCTGAAGAAAGTTATATTATAATAGTTCACTAATATGAAATAAATATTTCTATTTATGAACAAAATTTATCATGGATCCATTGAAGGGTCAATATTTTTTTTGTATTATGAAAATATGTTACGTATTAGAATATCTAATAAATACTGAAATAACGATGCTGATTGTGATGTTCAAATTAAGCCCGAGGATGTGATCAGGATGCTGCAAGGGATCGTGCCTATTTTGAGAATATTTGATGAGGATAAGGCCAAAGAGTTTTACGTCGACTACCTGGAGTTTGTCGTAGATTGGGAGCATCGATTTGAAGAGGGGATGCCCTTATATATGCAGATATCGCTTGATTCCATTGTTCTTCACCTGTCCGAGCATCACGGCGATTGTACTCCGGGAGCTGCGCTGCGAATTGAAACGGATGATCTGGATGTGATGTGCAGCCGGCTTAATCAGAAAAAATATAAACAGTCCAGGCCGGGAATTACGGATACGCCTTGGGGAATGCGGGAAATGACCGTGACCGATCCATTTGGCAACCGGATCATTTATTATGAGTCTCCCAGCGGACAGACTGAGGATTTGGCAAGAGAAGGGTAGGGAAGCAAGATGGATATTGGCTTGGCCATTCGTACGATTCGGAAACAGAAACAGATTACGATTATGCAAATGTGTGAGGGAACGGGATTATCGAAAGGGTTCATCAGCAACGTGGAAAATAATAAAACATCACCCTCCATTGCTACACTCGAAAGTATAGCGGATTATCTGGAGGTGCCCTTGCCATACCTGCTGCTCGCACCTGAGCAGCGAATGAACGTCGTACGCAAGGACGAACGTCAGGAAACGACTGCCGGAAGCGGGTCAATCAAAGTGCAGCATCTGACGGCAAAGGGAGCCATGCGCATGTCGATTGTGGAGCTTCCACCTCATGCTTCAACAGGGGTTAGCAAGCATGCGGGTGAGGAGAGTCACCTTGTCCTCCGGGGAAGGATTCGGGCAGAGCAGTGTGAGGATGTGGAGATTCTGGAGGCTGGAGATTCGTTTAGCTGGAATGCCATCGTCCCCCATGAGGTGACCAATATTGGTGAGGAGACGGCAGTAGTGCTCGTTGCCGTATCCAAAGAGCTGGATCTGGACCGTTTGTGGAACCAGTAAGGTAAGGGCATGCTTGTGTATGGCAATATGGAACAGACCACCGGGGACTTTCCCGGCGGTCTGTTTGCATTCCTCTTGGTTGTTTTACTGCGGATTGGTTGTCCAGATTCCTGCCGCTTTAACAAATACGCGGTCTGACAGCTTAAGCGTTGCCAGAGCAAGCTCGGCTACATCTTCCGCTTGCATCATGCGATCCTCGTCTCCGATTTTCAGACCTGCATTCGTTGCAAGCTCTGTATTTACCGTACTTGGGGTTAACGCCGTTACACGAATGTTGGATTTACGAACTTCCTGCATCAGGGATTCGGTCAACCCGAGCAGCGCGAACTTGGATGCACAGTATGCTGAACCTGTAGCAAATCCACGTTCACCTGCTGTAGAAGCAATGTTGATAATACTGCCGCTGCTTTCTTTAATCATGCTCGGCAGGACGGCACGAGTCACATAGTATGTACCCATAACGTTGACATGCAGGATGCGCTCCCATTCTTCAGGCTCCATGTCGAGCAAGGTGCCGAAGCTTGCAATACCTGCATTATTGATGAGGATATCAATCGCACCAAGTTCCATTTCTATTGCTGCTACTGCTGCTTCAGCCTGTGTACGATCAGAAATGTCAGCTACAGCACTTGTGACTTTAATGCCATATGCCTCGCTTAACGTTAGCTGAAGGGCCTCCAGATCGGAAGCCGTACGTGCAATCAAGCCGAGATGTACGCCTTCCTTGGCGAGTGCTTCAGCGATGGCACGGCCAATGCCTTTACCGGCGCCGGTAATGACAGCCGTTTTATTTTTAAGTTCCATGTGGGTAATTCCTCCTTATAGGTTGGACTGGCGTCTGATTATACTATATTACCCACAGTTCAGATATTTGCTTCATTACTATTTGGTGATTTTGATGCTGCCTGAAGTGGTACGGGCCTTGATGACTTCCTTACTGTTCATCGGAGATTCCGGTACATTTACATCTCCGGAAGTGGCACGAGCGTCGTAGACTCCTTCAAAATCGGGTGCTGCTTGAATAAAGACGTCTCCTGATTGTCCCGATACATCCACCGGGGCAGAATGGGTCTGTTCGATATGAACACTTCCAGAAGTGAAGCGGATATTGGCAGCTCCGTTTAACTGTGTGATTTCTACATCTCCTGATGTTATTTCACTGTTTACATTACCTTCTAACTGATCTGCAGTGAAGCTTCCGGAGGTTTGAGTTACAGTCATGTCGCCATCAATAATTGAAGCCTTGATGTCCCCAGAAGTGAGATCCAGATCAATACGCGGAGCCGCTATATTTTCCAGACGAATGGATCCCGAGGTATTGTTGAGCTCAAGCAGCTTGGCATGTAAACCGGCCAACTTCCAGTCGCTTGAGGATGAATCGAGTTTAACCTCATTTAATTGGTGACCTTCAGGCAGGGCTACGGTGATTTTGGAATCCCGATCATTCCAATACAGGGTAAGAAACTGTAATCGCTGACGTTCTGTCTGAACTAGCTTGAACGTGCCCCCTGATAACGTGGCCTGTTCGAAACTTTGGATGACAACCGGGTCCCATTTACCGTCTACCTCAATATAACCATTGGAATCCGGGCTGACCACGAATTCGATATCTGCGCTAAAATTGGCATCCATAATTACATTTTGCAACTCATCATTTTTGAAATCCCACCGCTTGGTGTAAGCTTCCCGATCATCTCCGAACTGAACTCCATATATGGACGTTCCTAGCAAACCTATTCCGATACAGATGACAGCCAAAGCCAACCACTTTTTTGTACTCATACGGAAACGTCTCCTTTCATCGTCTTCTTGTTCCATCTAATGTATTGTAGCGTGACTGCTTTGAAGCCCTTGAATACCCGTTTCGCTGCGATAGCGAATAGGATACCTACACCAAATGCCCCGATCGCCACGAACAGCTCAGCTTTATCAAACTGACTAAGAAAGAGGAAATCTACAGCGGCAGCGACAGGGGCCAAGGCCAGCAGGGACATACTGGCGATTACGAGCCACAGCGACCAGAGAGTTAATCCCAGAGGAATGCCTAGAATCAAATTCAGAAAAATCAGGCCAACAGCCGTAAAAAAATTGCGAGCTGCCCGGTTGCTGTTCTTCGGCGGCCGCATTTCACCGTAAGTTGGGGCGTAGAAGGGTTCGTTACCCGGTGTGTTCACGTCATAGCGGTCACCGAGTGCTTCCCGTGCAATCTCTTCCGGACGGCCCAATTCGCGGGCAATCTCCTCTTCGGTTCTTCCTTCCTGAAGCCCGAGCTCGAAGTGCTGATCATAGTCTGCGAGCAGCTCCGCCCGTTCCTGAGGCTCCATCGGACGCAGATGGATTTCCATGGCCTGTATAAATTGTTGTCTATTCATTATCGGTTCCTTCCTCAATCAGATTTGCGACGTTGCGCACAAATTCATTCCATTCCGTAGTCAGTGCCTGCATGTAGTCACGACCTGTGTCCGACAGCTTGTAATATTTACGGGGCGGTCCCTCGCTTGATTCCTGCAAATAGGTGGTGCAGTACCCGTCTTGAACAAGTCTGCGGAGTAGTGGGTACAGTGCACCCTCGGCAACTTCAATATGTTTGGAAACCGCCTGAGCCAGTTCGTAGCCATACCGATCCTGGCGGTTAATCAGCACCAGGACGCATAGCTCCAGTACTCCCTTTTTGAACTGGATATTCACGTTCACACAGGTTCCTCCTTCATCCTTCTTCAATCACTAGTGTGTATTGATCAGTAGTTATGAAATCATAATAGCACTCAGTACTGTATATTGCAAGGTAGTGATTTTAAAATAGTTCCGGATCACGAATCGGCCTTGAATGAAGGCCAAGTGATGAGTGCTGCCTTATCGATTTCTCATAAGAACAGCATACGCAAAACCCGGGTCTGATGCCTCCGTCTGAAGACGGAGGACCACCCGGGTCTGTAAACTGAATCTTTTCTGTTTATTCTGCAGCTTCAAGCACTTTAAGATCTTTGACGGCAGGTCCTTCAATCACTTTTCCTGCAAAGTCGAAGCGGGAACCGTGGCAAGGGCAGTCCCACGAGCGTTCTCCTTCATTCCATTCCACTTCGCAACCTAGATGCGTGCAGGTTGTATCGACCAAAAATAGTTTGCCGCTGGTGTCCTTGTAAGCACCGGCTCGTTTGCCGTTATGACGAACAACGGCACCTTCGTCATTGCCGATCTCGCTGACGTCCTTGTGAACGATGCCTACTTTTCCGGAGATCAACTCTTTCGCTACATTCGCGTTTTCGATAATAAAGTTTTTTACACCAGGATCTGTCTTGAATCTGGCTGGATCGAAGACAGCGGCATGGGGGTTGTCACGACCGGTGATACGATCTGCCAGGATGTGTCCGGCCATCGTTCCAGTGGTCATGCCCCATTTGGCGAACCCGGTAGCGACATAAACTCGTTCATGCCTTCCGGTAATCGGTCCTATATAAGGCACTTTATCAATGGATATCAGATCCTGGGCAGACCAGCGGAATGGAATGCTGCGGATGCCGTACGTTTCTTCTGCGAAGCGCTCGAGGCGTTCATAATGACCATAGGTGCAGATTCCTTGTCCGGTCTTATGGTTCTCCCCGCCGAAAAGGATGAGTTCCTTTCCTTCATGGAGCACCTTACGTAGGGAACGGGCTGGCTCATCATCCGAGAGGTACATGCCGCCGACATAGGGCTTTTGAGGTTCTACTGCAACCGCATAAGAACGCTCGGCGTGCAACCTTGTGAAATAAAAACCGGGGTCATACACCGGAAAGTGGGAGGCTACAACAACATGTTCTGCAGTCACGGATGGACCATTACCATAAGTCCGCACATGAAGTGAAGCATCTTCCTCCACGTCGGTGACCGTTGTATGCTCATAGATCTGCACTCCCTGTTTGACGGCAGCATCAAGCAAATGGTGTAAATAGGCGAGAGGGTCAAAGCGAGCTTGACCAGGCATCTTAATGCCTGCTCTCGATGGAACTTGAATCGGAAGCGGATCAACCCACTGACCTGGAATGTTCAGCTTGCCGTAAGCGGTGAGCTCAATCTCCAGCTTTTTCAGATTATCTTCGGATTGAATGTACACATAGGCATCTTCTTCTGCCCACTGGCAATCGATCTGCTTCTCTTTTACGAGATTGCGCATCCAGTTGGCAGCTTCAGCATTGCCTTCATAATACATGCGTGCCTGTTCTTTTCCGAAGTGGTGAAGCAGTTCATCGAAAATGACCCCATGCTGCGCAGAAACCTTGGCTGTTGTATGTCCGGTTGTACCATCCAATACTTTCCCGGCTTCCAGCACCACAACACGCATCCCGGTTTGGGCAAGCAGATAGGCTGTTGTGATGCCTGCAATCCCTGCACCAATAATGGCTACATCTGCACTGATATCTTCAGTAAGCTTCGGGTAGGTATCAAATTCATGAGTGGCCCTCCAGATGGATTCCGGTATGGGGGGCAGGCCCGTAGGGGGCTGTTGATTGTTGCTCATTCAATTGTCCTCCTTGATCTTTCTTCAGGTCAAAACTGAAATGGTTCGTATCCCACGTAAGCGCGAAGGGGATGTACTCCTATCCATGATTGCCACACTGCGTCAGAATAAAACGAGGTAGCAGAGACTTTACTAATCATTGTTCACATTTTCCTGAAGAGGCCCCCTATTTTTTTTGTCAGACATGCATTATGATAAGATTATCGAAACCGTTTTAGTAAATGTGAAAAGGTAACGTGTGCAGATGTATAAACGCTGATTTAACAATGTTTTTATCTATATAAAACGAGTCGAAGATTTATCGGAGTGCACAGTGTTCATTACATTTTATGTATTCGCTATCATTAGCCAATAAACGATCTGAAGTGCAAAGGAGATTTCAACCCATGACTAATCAAACCAAATATCCATTTCAGGATGCAACGCTCGAACTGGACGCAAGGGTTAAAGACCTGGTATCCCGTCTGACAGAAGATGAAAAGATCGAATCCATGCTGCAATACCAGCCAGCGGTAGAACGCCTGGGTATTGCTGCTTATAAACACGGAACGGAAGCCGCTCATGGCCTGGCATGGCTTGGCGAAGCTACATCCTTCCCGCAGCCTGTTGGACTTGCTTGCACATGGGATGCGGAACTTATGAAGGAAATCGGTTCTGTCATTGGGGACGAGGCGCGCGTGTTCTACAAACGCAATCCGGCTGTGAATGGTCTCACCCTGTGGGCACCTACAGTTGATATGGAACGTGACCCGCGTTGGGGCCGCAATGAAGAGGCTTATGGCGAAGATCCCGAACTGACTGCCGAACTTACCACAGCACTGGTTAAGGGCATTCAGGGAGATCATCCGAAATATTACAAGGCTGTTGCAACGCTCAAGCACTTCCTTGCCAACAATAATGAAGTGGATCGCGGAAGCGGCTCATCGAGCATTGATCCACGCAACATGCGTGAATATTATCTGAAGGCATTCGAGAAGCCGTTCAAAGAAGGCGGTGCGCAGTCGATGATGACCGCGTATAACTCCATTAACGGTACGCCGGCGCTGCTTCATCCTTTTGTGAACGAAATTGTCAAAGGCGAGTGGGGTATGGATGGTTTCATCGTCAGCGATGCAGGTGATGTGATGGGGATCAAGAACGATCATAAGTACTATGATTCTCATACACCGGGCACGGTGGAGTCCGTAAAAGCGGGAATCGACAGCATTACCGATGATGCGGATCTGTCCAAGCAAGCACTGCGCGAAGGCCTTGAACAAGGAACGCTAACAATGGAAGATATCGACCAGGCATTGTTCAATACCTTCCGTGTACGTTTCCGTCTGGGGGAGTTTGATCCGGCTGAAGGCAATCCGTATGCGTCCATTGGTGAAGAAGCGATGATGACAGAGAAGGCGAAGGCCCTGTCGCTAAGAGCAGCAAGAGAACAGGTTGTATTGCTCAAAAACGATAAAGGCACCCTGCCGCTGGATAAAACAAAATCAGGCAAAGTGGCTGTCATTGGTCAGCTGGGCGGCACCGTTTACCGTGACTGGTACGCTGGCACCATGCCTTACAGCGTATCTCCGCTTGAGGCGATCAGCGGCAAGGTAGGCAGCGATAAGGTTGCATTCAAGGATGGAAACGACCGGATTACATTGACTTCGGTAGCGAATGGAAAAGCAATCGGACTGGCTGAAGGTGAGAAGTCACCACTCATTGCATCGGGAGAAGCAGAGACGTTCACGCTGACGGATTGGGGCTTCGGCAGTCTGACTCTGCAGGCAGAAAGCAATGGCAAATATGTGACCACGGATGAAGAAACGGTAACGGCTTCAGCAGATGAAGTGTATGGCTGGTTCGTGAAGGAAGTATTCCACTTGCTTCCGCAGGAAGATGGTAGTGTTGGTCTGACAACATGGAATGGCAAAACGGTTACCGCGCCAAATGGTGGAAACGGCGCATTTGCCGTGTCGGAAGAGCTGAAGTCTTTTGGTGCGACCGAGACGTTTAAGAAGGACATTGTTGTGAACGGGTTGGATGAAGCAGTAGCAGCAGCGAAAGAAGCAGAAACGGCCATTGTATTTGTCGGGAACAATCCGCTTGTGAACGGGAAGGAAGAGATTGACCGTCCAAGCCTGGATCTGGCGGAATCCCAACAACGTCTGGTTGAGGCTGTCTATGCGGCCAATCCGAACACCATTGTGGTTATTGTGGGCAGTTACCCGTTCACATCCAATTGGGTTCAAGAGAACATCCCGGCTGTATTGTACACTTCCCATGCAGGACAGGAACTGGGTACGGCTATCGCCGACGTGCTCTACGGAGATTACGCACCAGCAGGCCGTCTGAACATGACGTGGGTGCAATCCGCAGATCAGTTAACGGATATCAAGGACTATGACATCATCCAATCCGGACGTACGTATCAGTATTTTGAAGGCAATGTACTGTATCCATTCGGACATGGATTAACGTACGCTGCGTTCAAATACAGCAACCTGGTGTTGAATCCTGACCAAGCGGGAACAGAAGGAACGGTCAAAGTAACCGTCGACGTAACCAACACCGGAACCCTTGCCAGTGATGAAGTGGTACAGTTGTATGTACGCGCCGGCAAATCCCGGGTGAAACGTCCACTCAAAACGTTAAAAGGATTCCGTCGTCTCCATGTTGAAGCTGGCGCAACCGTAAAAGTGAGTTTCAACTTGCCAGTACAGGAACTGGCCATCTGGGATGTCACCCGTGATCGTTATGTGGTTGAAGCAGGAACGTATTCGATCATGGTCGGCAAATCGTCATCCGATATTCAGCTTGTTGCTGATCTGACGGTCGATGGTGAAACGATCCCTGCCCGTAATTTGAGCGTGGTGACCCGTGCTGAGAATTATGATGCTTACTTTGGTGTGGATCTAGATGAGAGCAAAGAAGGTGGAACTTCTGTCCGCGTAACGGGTGAACAAGGATGGATTGCTTTCAAAGACGCCGATCTGGGTGATCATGCCGTAGTCATTGAAGCACGTGTATCGTCAGAACAGTCTGGTGCAGCACTTGAAGTTCGTCTGGACGCAGCAGATGGAACACTGGCAGGACGTGTCGATATTGCCCAAAGTGGTGCACAGCAATGGTCTACGGTGAAAGCCGATCTTCAAGGTGCAGTAGGCGAGCGGGACATCTATCTTGTATTGTCTGCAGGTGTACGCATAAGTCATTTTGAGATTCGCTAACTAAACGGATAGAATGAGCTTACCGCATATTGAATAATTGATAGAAGAAAGCCTCCGGATCAGATTCGGGGGCTTTTCGACTTGAGTATTGATATGTATATTATTTGCCGTCAAACGTAATCAGTTTGTTCACGAATTGTTTCAGTTGCTGGCTGGTTTCATTCAGCTGTTCAATGGTACTCATGAAATTGTTGACGAGTTCCGCCTGTTCCTGCGAGCTGGCGGTAATCTCTCCAAGCTCATTTTCCATCATTTGAATGGATTGCCGGACAGAGAGGAGGGATTCTTCAATTTGGGTGGTGGCTTGCTTGGTATCTACAGACAGTTTGCGGATTTCCTTTGCAACGACGCCGAATCCTGCTCCTGCATCGCCTACACGGGCAGCCTCAATGGCTGCGTTTAACCCGAGCAGGTTGGTTTGTTCGGAAATTTCCCGAATGAAGCTTGCAACCTGAGTTACGTTTCCTGATTTCTGTACAGCTTGTTTGGAGTTATTCCGAATTTCCTCGGTCGTGGCGCTCAGCTCCTCGGAATGTGCAGCCACATGCTGCACGCTATCAATAAGCTGATTGGTCAGATGCTCTGTCGCTTCCATGAGCTGCTGTAACTGAGCCTGGTCGTCCATGCTGTAGAGCAGATTGAATATGGCAATGACCTCACCCTGATCGTTTTTGATCGGCAGATACGATACATCAAATGGAACACCGAATAATTCTTTGGGGTAATGATCGAATTGTTTCTCCGTAGTGCCTTTCAGATCGGCAAAATTACGATTGGGTTCAAGCAAAGGATCTCCCGCTTTGAATTCCAATTGCTTTAAGGACTCTCCTGCAGAAAAGTACAGGAACTTCTCTCGATCAATGATGGAAAGGGTTACATCCTGGCGTATGGTATCGCGGAAAAATGGCATGCATGTAATGAGTGCTTGAATAATATCCATAATTGGGTAAATGCCTCCTAAAATGTTTAATATAGAAAAGTACCAAAGTTTATTTTAGTAACCACCTATATAGTATATCGACATGCAAGAAAGAAGTGAGTAGTGAAAACCAAAAAAATCTCACCGAAAATACACGCAATTCATCCTCTGCGTATTTTCAATGAGAATATTGATTGGGATCATGCTATAACGGTTCAAGGCTCACTATAACAATTTGTTGGTCTCTTAACGTTGCCTGCACATCCACCAAGCGCTGATTACGGCTTCCCCGAAAAGGTAAGGACACATCCCGTTCAGAAGCCACGTAGGGACCATCTACAATGACATCACACAGCCGAGCCAGTTCAGCCCGTATCGGATCTGCAACAAGCTCTTCATAGGTAAATCCCGTATAGGCCCACACTGTCCGGTCAGGGCATGCATCGCGGAAACGGCGAACCCAAGGGAGGCATTCCTCTGCTGAGAAAAACGGATCACCTCCGCATAATGTAATCCCATCCAGCAGGGGATGGGCAGTTACCTCCTGCAAAATCTGCTGCTGCCGCTCTGCGGTGAACTGTTCCCCTGCCCGAAAGCTCCATGATTCCGGACTGAAGCATCCTGGGCAGGCATGACGGCAACCGCTGATGAAGATGACAGCTCGCAGACCAGGTCCTTCATTTACAGACTCGGGAATATAACCGTACAGATTCACTTGTGTTTCACCCGATCCCGCACTTCTGCCTGTTTCGCGGAATTGAAGCGCACCTTGTAGTCGCCGGTAAGATAACCGGTGACCCGGCGCAATCGCTGAAAGTGCACGTGGTCCTCGTGTGCCTCACACCCAGGACATACATCACCAATGACACCTTCATATCCGCATGCCGGACAGCGGTCAATCGGGTGATTAATGGAGAAATACCCAATATCCTGTGCGAGTGCATATTGAACAATCCGCTGGAAGGCAATGGTATTGGCCCGTACATTTCCATCCAATTCAACATAGGATATGGCTCCGGCATTACATAGCGTATGGAAGGGAGCCTCTAGTTCAATTTTACGGTAAGCTGGCAGGGTGTAATAGACCGGAATGTGAAATGAATTGGTGTAATATTCCCGGTCATTAACCCCAGCAATGAGGCCATATCGCTCGCGGTCAATCTTGGTGAACTTGCCGGATAACCCTTCGGCAGGCGTGGCGAACAGCGTAACATTCAGGTTATGCCGTTCACTCATGTGATCACAGAATTCACGCATGGTGCGGATAACGTTCAACGCCTCACGGTGGATATGAGGGTCCTGTCCATGGTGCCGGCCATACAGAGCGGTCATGCATTCGGCAAGCCCGATAAAACCAATGGACAAGGTGCCATGCTTCAACAGTTCGGCTACCGGTTCATCTGGTGCGAGCTGCTCACCGCCTTCCCACACGCCTTCCCGCATCATGAAGTCAGATGCCTTGGCAGGCTGTGCTGTTTGGATACGATAGCGGTGCAGCAGTCCGGAAGCAGCGCGTTCCATCACCTCTTCGAGAGCGTTATAGAACCCCGTACGGTCGGCGACGGCCCGTGCACCCTGACAGATGCCATAGCGAATGCCGAGTTTGACCAGATTGATGGTATTGAACGAAAGGTTGCCTTTACCGCTCTGCCGATTTCGTCCGAAGCGGTCTGCCAGCGTACGTGTACGGCATCCCATGGTGGCGATGATGGTATCCGGATCTTCAGGACGATAATAAGGCAGGTTGAATGATGCATCCACGTTGACAAAATTCGGATACATGCGCCGGGAAGAGCAAGTCACGGCTAGACGGAACAAGTCGTAATTGGGTTCCCCTTGAGTCTGGTTAATTCCTTGCTTGCACTGAAAGATATGCTGTGGAAACACGGGGGTCTCCCCGCCGCCAAGACCGCGAATGGTTGCTTCCAGCAGGGAACGGGATACAAGCCTGCCTTCGGCTGATGTGCATAGTCCATAGTTCAGCGAGGTAAAAGGAATCTGTCCACCTGCCCGGCTGCTCATGGTGTTCAGGTTGTGAATCAGGGATTCGGCAGCCTGTCCGGTCTCCAGTTCTGTTTCCTCACAGGCAAAAGCAAAAGCACGCGGGCATGCTTCTCGTGCCACTGGACTATCCAGGTGCAGATGCTCGTCGTCAATCTGTGTGTGCTCTCCAAGCAAACGCTGTCCTTTGCGATAATGCTTGCGGAAGGAGCGCTGTACATAAGGAGCCAGATCCCAGTCGATTTTGTTAGCCGATACCCCGCCGTACTGACTGTTTTGCTGTGATTGAAATATGATGGCGACGAGCGCCATTGCCGACATGATGGTCTGCGGGGTACGCACGGAGCCGTTACCCGTATTGAAGCCGGATGCTAACAGTCGGTCAAAAGGAATAAAGATGCAGTTGGTTGTTCCAAGTGCATACTGATCGAGATCATGCACATATAGGTCTCCATTCTCCACAGATGCAGCAAGCTCTTCCGGCAGCACATGACGAAGAGCATGCCTCTTGGCCGTCTCCGAGCCGAGCCTGCTCATCTTGCCGCTGAACGAATCGCCATTGAGGTTAGCGTTCTCCCTCAGTGTGTCCGCGTCTTCTGCGCCAATAATTCGTCTTCCCAGGTCGGATAATAGATCGGATGCCGGTGGAGTGGCATACTCAAGCAGGTTCATGTGAGATTCCTCCCAAATATTGATTTTTATTATCGGTTATTTCAACTAAATACTATATGTAGATTCGCATTATCCATTTATAAACTATATGTGGATTTTTGGGTGTGATCATTCTCACATAGTTACCTTCTACCAGAAGGAGCTGCATCGGAAGGAGTGGATAAAGGTTTTCAAAGTGAACCGGGAAGAGTATAATTCCTATTTATGCTGCACTAGGTAAGTGCGGTTTTCATATACTATGATTCTCTTGGACTTCTATGGTGGTAAACATATATGTACATGTTGTGACAGTTAACTTGAGAAATTTGACCCTCATATACAGGACAGATTCATTTTGAAATAGAGATGTAGAAATACAGCTAAGATTTGAGGGGTGGATCATGGGAACGGCAGGGATTACTAGAGGCTTCTATGAAAATGTACAGGAAGCAGCGTCCCACATCGTGGACGTGTTAAGCGGCATATTGAAGGTTAATACCATCTTCGTAGCCACCAATGATGGGATGACCAATGTCATTTTGGAAGCTTTCAATCGAAATGAGGAACTTGTTGTTAGTGGAAGTGAACTTCCATTTGATTCTTCCTACTGCAGTCTGGTACTGCGAAATACGAAAGAAAACCTGACCATAACGGATACTGCAGCACATCCGCTGACTTGCTCAATGGATGTAACCAAGGCGCTCGGTAACCGTTTTTTTGTGGGCATACCCATTATGCGGCGTTCGGGTGAAACCTTTGGGACGATTTGTTTAATGGACAAGCCGGACTATATCATCAGTGAGACAGATATGAAGACGTTGAACGCCATGGCTGTATTTCTTGGATATGTCGTTGACTTGGAAAATAATTTACTTGTGCAGAAACAGAAACTTAACGATACGGAGCAGCTGAAGCAACAGCTGCAGATGGAGAAGGAGCGTGCAGAATCGGAAGCGATGACGAAGGCGCAGATGATTGCGCTAATGAGTCATGAGATTCGCAACCCGCTCAATGGTATTCTTGGTTTAACCGATCTGATGCGTACACCGGATATGCCTGAAGAGCATGTGGAATATGTGGACATGATCGAGACCAGTGGCAACATCCTCCTGTCTTTGCTGAATAATATAATGAACTTTAATATTAATGAAACAGGTAGAACGGTAGTTCATGATGATCCCTTTGATCTGGTTTCTACTATTGAGAGCACCGTGTATCTGCATGCCGGGCTGGCGATGGAGAAAGGAATCGAGCTGGGTCTGAACCTTGAAATGAACATCTCTCAGGTGTTCGTGGGAGATGAGGTCAAAATCGGTCAGCTGCTCGCAAATGTGCTGAAATATGCCATTGATTCCACGCGTACAGGTTCTGTGCTCGTTACGGCAGTCGTAGATGGTCAGAATGTGGATGAGGCGGGTACGTTGCTGCTTCATATCAAATATACAGGTCGGATGCTGACATCGGACAAAAAACTGCAGGCGTTTAATACACTGGACGGAAATGTCAGCATTCAAAAGCTTGTGGGTACCAACCTCAGTTTGGCCGTCAGCCAAAATCTCGCCATTCTCATGCATGGCTGTATTGAGGTGAGCAGCCTGGGTGAAGAGGAGACGGAATTTCAGATCAGGCTGCCCCTGATGAAGCACTGGGAACTTCCGCAGCTTACAGGCATTCAAGAGCGATTGAAAGGTAAAACGGTACTGCTGGTCAAAGCTCCTGATATTCTGCAGGGGGTATCTTCCCTCATGGGCAGGTGGCAGATGGATGTGAGCATGACATCAGACACGAGCCAGGCAAAACAATGGATGGAAGATGGATTTGAGCCTGAAATTGCGGTTATTGACATGGGGTTAGAGCCAGACAAGGCCATGAAGTTTATTCATGAATTAAAGGGAATGGCAAAACAACTGCCCATTATCATCCTGATCCCCTACGGAATGCATATGGATCCTCAGGAGGCGGGGAACGTTGATGCTGTTTTAACCAGGCCGGTTAGACAGTTGGACTTGCTGAACGCACTGAGCGCGACATTGCACCGGGCATAATAAAATATAAGCAGCGTACCTAATCAGGTACGCTTTTTTATTGTATACGGAAAGAGCGCGCCTCAAATCCGATCTGTTTATTTATCCGTTTTCTTTTGTTAAATCCCTTTTCATCCACGCTGGTTACGTTACAATAGAAAAGTAAGAACCATACTAATTAATCTAGAGGAGGATGTGCATTCAATGGAATACCGCAGATTGGGTGGAAGCGGACTGAAAGTAAGCGAGATCAGCTTGGGCAGCTGGCTGACGTACGGAGGATATGTGGAGCGTGAAAATGCGGTGAAGTCGATTGAAACCGCATTCGATGAAGGTATCAACTTTTTTGATACAGCAAACGTATACGAGCGCGGCGCGGCGGAAGAGCTGCTTGGGCAGACTTTGAAGGCATATTCCCGTGATTCCTATGTTCTTGCAACCAAAGTGTTCGGCAAAATGGGCGACGGTCCGAATGACCAGGGCTTATCCCGCAAACATATTAAGGAGCAATGTGATGCCAGTTTGAAACGCTTAGGCGCGGAATATGTGGACATCTACTATTGCCATCGTTATCATACGGAAACACCGATCGAAGAAACGCTGCGGGCACTGGATGACCTGGTTCGGCAGGGAAAAGTGCTGTACGTAGGCGTAAGCCAATGGACTGCTGCTCAGATGGAGGCAGCGCTCGGTACTGCTGACCGTCTGCTGCTCGATCATATCGTGGTCAATCAGCCGGTCTATAACATGTTCGACCGTTATATTGAGAAGGAGATTATTCCACTTGGTGAGCGCAAGGGTATCGGACAAGTGGTCTATTCTCCACTTGCACAAGGCTTGTTAACCGGCAAGTACACTTCAGCTTCAGATCTTCCGGAGAACTCCCGTGCGGCGAAGCTCGGCTGGGATGAAGGCAAGATCAATGCAGACAAAATCGGAAAAGTGCGTCAGCTGATTGAAGTAGCGGACAAGCTGGATCTGAAGGTTGGGCAGCTGGCACTTGCATGGATTTTGCGTCAAAACAATGTGTCCAGTGCACTTGTAGGGGCAAGCCGTCCGGAGCAGGTGAAGGAGAATGCTGCTGCTTCAGGTGTGAAACTGGATTCAGCCATTATTGAAGAGATCGAGCAGATCTTGTCTTAGTGGTTAGAAGCCTTTCAAGGCGTAATTATGCAAACTAAATCGTAAAAAAGGATGCCCGCAGCCGTTATTAGGCTTAACTGCGGGACATCCTTTTTGGGTTTTAAGCTAGAACAAACGATTGCCAATAAGCACCTTGGATCGCTTCGGAATGGCGCAGACCCGATTTCTCCCGGTATTTTTCGCTTCATATAATGCACGGTCTGCCTGCTCGAAGAAGTCAGCGTCATCCTGCTCGTCGCAATGATCCGGAAAGACGGCTACACCGATCGAAATGGTCAGGCGAATGGTTGTGCCGTCCGGCAGAGCGAAGAGATACTTTTCAACAGACTGGCGAATGGATTCCGCAATGGCCAGGGCTTGATGATTACCGCAGTCCAGCAGCAGGATTGCAAATTCCTCGCCTCCGTTTCGTGAGACCATGTCAGCTGATCGCGAATGTTCGATGAGTAATTGCCCCAGCTGTTTCAGAACCGCGTCTCCAGCACTGTGACCGTACGTATCATTCACTTTTTTGAAACGGTCGATGTCAATGACGAGCAGGGAAAGCTTCTGTCTGTTTTCCCGGGCACGCTCCAGCTGCAGTTCCAGAGATTTCTCAAACTGACGGCGATTGCTGAGATTGGTGAGGTGGTCTGTGGATGCTCTGCGTTCCAGAAGGAATAACATCTCATTCGATTTATTAATAAATTCGGCGATAAAATAAATAAAGATCCCACCGACAAAAGATATCGTCATTTGTAAAGGATATACTTTCATTAATGAATTCATGCTGTTGGAGTTTAAGAACAGAATTACGAATATTAGTGTAATCCCCAGCAGGTTCATCGTTATGATTTTGGTTAACCTCGACCAGGAAGCATAGGCAAAATATACACCGGATAAACCGATTAGTGTCATGACGAAACCGGCATCAATTGCTGGAGACGATAGACCAAATATGGCAATGCGCAGGATGGAGATGACAAGTCCAGAGATGACTGATGCCAGACCTCCTAGATATACTGCGGCTGTAACAATCGCAAGATGGCGAAGATCCACAATGGTGTCTTCATTGAGAGGGAAGGAATAGTTCATCAGCACAGTACCATAGATACCAAACAGGAAGCCGCCGATCACCTGCACACGTAATGAGGGGAACGGGATACGAATATTATAGTATTTGGCAATAATTCCGGATATGTACATGAATGTGATCATGACACAAATATTTATAAAGAACGTGCTTAACAATGAACAGCCCTCCTTTGACGCACATTACTATATTTTATCTGAAAAAGAGCACAGTAGCGAACCATATTATAGCAAATGTGCAATTCGATTGCTGGAAATGGTCTATTATTAATATAAGTTTTCTGGTAATGAACTCGTATTGACTTCATTATACATTAAGATTTATACTTAATCTAAATCAAAATTTGTTTTAATGTTTCTGGGAATCATAGCGATCGATGGATTGCTGTGTCATTGTATATATTCTGGAATGGATTAATAAAGGAGAATTGCCGTGAAAACTCTAAATCTGACGATACAAAGACAGGCCGTATATGATGTAGTACGCCACTCGGAAGACCATCCGACTGCTGCAGACGTGATGAACCGTCTGGTCGAACAAGGCTATAATCTGGCCTATGGCACCGTATATAATTCGCTGCGTTATTTAACAGACAAGGAATTGATCCGGGAGCTTAAGCTGGGTGAGACCGCCAGCCGATATGACGCCCGCATGGATGACCACCAGCATATTATGTGTGAAGTCTGTGGCAAAGTGGATGAGGTTATGACAGAGGTCCCTTCGGCATGGATGCAGCAGGTGGCCGAGGAAACCGGATATGCAATTGATCATGCTCATGTGGTCTTTGGAGGTGTCTGCGGGGAATGCAAAAACAAACGGATCAAGTAAAAATCAGGATGTCTGATCGTCGTTTGCCGCTGCGGGTTAAGCCGGCTCTTGCTGATCCGGCCCCCTTTGTGGAAGCTTGTCCTGTTACACGGCGTGTCATTCTGATCAGTCCGATGCCAGGCCAGGTTCATGAACTGGTCAAAGCATTGACGGACAGCTGCTTCGATGTATTGGTGTTTCATCGCTGGGAACCGGATCTTCATGAACGGCTGGTATTTGATCTGTTGATCTATGATCTGTCTGTGGCTGGAACGATTGATGCGTTCGCTGGCATCAGCAGCCGTTTGAACCGGGAGGCAGAGCATATGGCACCTTGCCTATATCTGGTGGGCGAGAATATGATAGGGAGCGCAAGCGGACCCATGCTTCAGGAAGAGCTGCTGGTGTGGCCAGCCCGTCCGCAGGAAGCACTGTACCGGGTACAGCGCATGATTGGCAATAGTCCGGTTACCCCCAAGCGCGGCTTCTTGCCCGAGGAAGGACAACGGATCAGCTTCAAAGACTTGTGGCTGGACCGGGAGCGGATGAGTGTTCAGCGGGACAATGAGCGGATTCACCTGACGAAGACGGAATACGATCTGCTGCTGAAGCTGATTGATGCCAAAGGAGCTGTCATTTCCCGGGAGGAGATGCTCAGCGATATTTGGGAGACTGATTTTACGGGTGGAAGCAATGTAGTCGATGTTCATATCAAAAGCTTGCGCAAAAAGCTTGGAGATAACGCAGCTTCCCCGCAATATATTGTTACAGTAAGAGGAGTGGGCTACCGCCTGGCGGATTAGTCCGCTTTTTTTTATTTCCAGTTATTTATGGCATATGTATATGTTCATCCTTCATTCATGAAACGATCAGGAAACTCATGATAACCTCATGCGAAGCTCATGCAGAGGCTCTATGGGACATGTTAGAATCATTTTAACAGTTAGATCAAGTCTAAATGTATATTTATAGTAATGACGAATATGATTTAAATAATAGATACAGCAGGCATGAGGCCAACATGAGGAGGATTCTGATATGACAGAACGTATGACAACCAATCAGGGAGCACCCGTGGGTGACAACCAAAACTCCCGCACAGCAGGCAGAAGAGGACCAACTTTGCTTGAAGATTATCATTTGATCGAGAAGATTGCCCATTTTGACCGTGAACGTATTCCGGAGCGGGTAGTACATGCCAGAGGTGCGGGTGCTCATGGGGTATTTACCCTGGAGAACAGCATGAAAGAGTTCACCAAAGCAGATTTCCTGCAGGAGCCTGGAACGGAAACGCCTGTACTGGTCCGTTTTTCCACGGTAATTCACGGGACGGGTTCGCCAGAGACTGCGCGTGATCCGCGCGGGTTTGCAGTCAAGCTATACACGCGGGAAGGCAACTATGATATTGTCGGTAACCATCTGCCTGTATTCTTCATCCGTGACGCGATGAAATTCCCGGATATGGTACATTCCCTGAAGCCTGCGCCAGATACGAATATTCAAGACCCTGCACGGTACTGGGATTTCATGACCCTTTCACCCGAGTCCACACATATGATGACGTGGTTGTTCTCTGATCTGGGTACGCCTGCGAGTTACCGTGAGATGGATGGATTCGGCGTGCACGCGTTCAAATGGATTAATGCGCAAGGCGAGATCCACTACGTGAAGTATAAGTGGGAGTCTGCGCAGGGTGTGCGCGGCTTCTCTCGTCAGGAAGCGTCTGAAGTGCAAGGACAGGACTTCAACCACGCTACCCGGGATCTGTATGACCATATCAAAAACGGCCAGTATCCGCAGTGGAAGCTGCAGGTACAGCTTCTGAAGCCTGAGCAGATGGATGATTTCTCATTTGATCCGCTTGATCCAACCAAAACCTGGCCGGAAGATATCATTCCGTTTCAAACGGTAGGAACCATGACACTGAATCGCAATCCGCAAAACTTCTTCGCCGAAGTAGAACAGGCCGCTTTCTCCCCAAGTGCATTGGTGCCTGGGATTGAGCCATCTGAGGATAAACTGCTGCAAGGTCGCCTGTTCTCCTATCCGGATACCCAGCGTCACCGGCTTGGACCAAACTATCTGCAGATTCCGGTGAACTGCCCGTATGCACCGGTTCGCAACCATCAGCGCGATGGACTCATGAATGTGAATCAGGATCCGTCCCCTGTAAACTATGAGCCGAACAGCTCCTCCAGCAGTCCGCAGGAAGATCCGTCATACCGGGACAGTCAGATGCCGCTGCACGGTCATGTTACACGGGAGAAAATTGAGAAAACGGATGATTACACGCAGGCAGGTGAACTGTTCCGTTCCTTCACGGCCGAAGAACAGAATAATCTGATTGATAATTTGATTAATGACCTCAAAGGTGTTCCGGCCCAGACGCAGATGCGTGCATTATGTCACTTCTTCCAGGCTGACGGACAGTTTGGTGGCCGACTGGCTCGTGGACTGGGTGTAGATATCTCGGCATACATGCCATCCGGCAGACCGTAAATAAGAGACATTATTAATATATTTTCATAGCATGTAGGAAATAAAATTAATATGATGAGGCTGGGCATGACTGCATGATATGCAGGATTGTCCAGTCTTTTTGCTGTCTTTGCGGCCGAGCTGGCTTCTCATATATGATCCCAGTGATATTCTGAAATGGAAAACAAATTTACAAATCATTTACAATAAATAGCTGACATAGAGGTTGACTTCTCGTTTGATGGCACTACAATGGGTAGTGTGAGGGGTGTCTGAACATGAAAATACACAATTTTAAAGTGGGTGAGCGTGGGCTGAATCGTTTTTTTGGCCCGCTGGAAGCGAAGATTATGGATATCTTATGGGCGCGTCCAGGCAGCAGCATCCGCGAGGTGCAAACAGCACTTGAACAAGATAAAGATGTTAATTTCAATACCGTCATGACGGTTATGAACCGGCTCGTGGACAAGGGGCTGCTTCGCAAAACACAGAAGGGCCGGACGTCACTGTATCACCCTGTACAGAGCAAGGAGGAGTTTATGAACGACCAATCGAAGGAGCTGTCGCATGAACTGGTAGACGAATTCGGTGCACTTGCAGTGAGTCACATGCTGGATGCACTGGATGAAGCCGATGCAGGGTTGATTGAACGTCTGGAGCAGAAAATTAAACAATGGAAAAAGGATAGCGACTGATATGTGGAAGGCCCGCTCGAAACTGTTGTTTACTGCCGGGTTTGGCATTCCGCTACTCGTGTTCATTCAAATGTTTATGTACGCCATGTACAAACTGTTTGGCTGGGATATTCCCTTTAATCTGCTCTGGCTGTGCAATCACTGGATGAGCCGGATGGGCTGGTTGTCGGTAGGCCACTTTTTGATGCTGCTTGTCGTGCTAACCTTTGGAGGAACAGGCTGGCTGTTCATGCATCGAATGATAAAGACGCGAGCAGCCGTACGCAAGCTCCATGCGATCGAGAACCAAGCGATGTCCAGAGCTCTTGAGGTCAAATATCGTCATCTTAAACAACCGGGGTTTATCGTTGTGGACAAGCAGTCACCGATTGCTTTTACGATTGGTTTATGGAGGCCATACATTGTTCTCTCAACGGGGTTGCTCGGTATGCTCGATGCTGAAGAAGAAGCAGCTGTTGTCTATCATGAAGTCCATCATCTATGGCACCGTGATCCGTTGAAGACAACGCTGCTGTCGGTGTTTGCCATGATGATGCCGTATATTCCTGTTTTGAAGCATACTTCAAAGCAATATCATATCGTCCGCGAAATCTTAGCCGATAATGAAGCGATTGAACGTACGGGAAATGCAGCGGGAATTGGCAGTGCCTTGCTCAAACTGATCCGCGCTTGTCCTGAACCATGGCGGGTACGGGAGATGGCTGTGCAATCCTCGTTTGCCGATACGTCGGTGAATGTGCGCATCTCTCGTTTGCTAGATCCGGAACAAGATGTTGAGCTGGCTCTCCCGTGGTTCGCCATATTAATGTCGGCGACAGTGTTTCTGTTGATGTCTGTTTTGTTTGTTTGGTCGATCGGATAATTTGAATGTGGCACATTTTAATGCCAAGGAGGAAGATGTACATGAATAGTAGGAGTGTAGAGATTGGCTTGTTCTTCTTAAGAATCATGATCGGTCTTATCTTTGTATTGCATGGGTGGAGCAAGTTTGAAGGTGGAATCAGTGGTGCGGTAGGCCTTTTTGAGAGCATGGGCATCCCTGGATTTCTCGCATCCGTTGTAGCCATTATTGAGCTGGCCGGCGGGGCCGCGATGATTCTGGGACTGGGAACACGTGTGTTTGCTGCATTGTTTATTATCTTGATGGCAGGGGTTCTGTTTACGGCCAAAGTAGATCAGCCATTTATTGGTGGTACTGAATTTGATTACCTGACGCTGGCAGGTTCCCTGACCTTGCTATTTACAGGCAGCCGCTTCCTGGCGGTGGATCAATATATAGCCAGACAAGGTAAGGTTCGGAATGCAAGCTCATAAGACCCGCCGTTTGTAAGCATGTATTTCATTAAAAGCAGGCTTGGCCTGCAGCGAAGCCTTTTCCTACTAGATTGGTTTGCGGGTAATTATACTTGTGAACTGCTCTGGCAGGAGAAGGTTTTTTTGGTTTGGACGCCAAGCCTAAACTTTTGGTACAATGAGAATAAGTATGCTACTGAAAAAAAATAAGAACATCAAGGAGGATGTGCTTTATGATTAATGTCATTCCATCCGAAGCCCGTGCCAGCTTCGACCGAGGCTGGCTGCGCGGCAGTCACAGCTTTTCCTTTGGAGAATATCAGGACCCGGAGAACACAGCTTTTGGACCGATGAGGGTAGCAAATGATGATGTGATAGCACCTGGACGTGGTTTTGGTGCACATCCGCATAGTGACATGGAGATTGTGTCCATCGTGCTGAATGGCAAGCTTCGCCATGAAGACAATCTTGGCAATGTAGCTGTAACCTCGTTTGGGGGAATTCAGCGAATGTCGGCGGGCAGCGGCATGATTCACACCGAGCACAATGCGTCCGATACGGAAGAGGTACGTTTGCTCCAGCTTTGGTTCATGCCTACGACGAAGGGACTGCAGCCTTCATATGAGACGACATCATTTGATCCTGCTGCACTAACGGGAGCGCTCTTGCCTGTAGTATCTCCTGAAGGCGGACCGCGGGTTGCATCCATTCATCAGGATATGACCATATATCTAAGCCGTTTGACTAAAGGTGAGGCACTAACATATAAGCAGGGTGAGGGACGCCGCCAGTATATTTTTGTGATTGAGGGTAAACTCGGACTGAATGGTGAGCACGATTTGGCGGCAGGCGATACAGCAAGGGTAGAACAGACTCAGGTCATGGAATTGCAGGCAAGTGAGGATGCGTTCTTCATGCTCATTGATTTGCCTTAACTTGAGTGGAACGCAGCATTAATAGACATGAGCAATAAGGGAGGATAAACGTCTATGGCACAGCAGGAATGGTTTATGGTTAAACATGGGGTAACCGGGCGAGGTCTGGCAAATAGCAAAACAGATTCCCTGTCCTATCGGTTCCAAAAAGAGGGCGAAGGCTTCGTATTCACCGTTACAGGTTTGGATGATCCAACCGTGGAACAGATCATTGATCTCAGGCAGGAGCTGAACGTCTTTCGTTTCGTACAGCGCAAGGATCAGCCTCTCGTGAAGCACTGGTACTATGTTCAAGGAGACCGGGTTGCATACGATAAGGATCGTGGTACCCTTACAATTTTTGCGAATTCCGAGATTCGATATGTGCCTGAAGATTACTTCGCTGATTAATGTTCATACTTAGATGGGTCTTCCATACCGGAAGGCCTATTTCTTTTTGTCTATTTCAATATGCATGTGACGTCTTTCAGGTTGTTTTAGGAAATCCCAGAAATTGCGAAGCCAAACAAGGTTGACATCTGGAAATTAATATAGATATAATTCATATCAATTGATAATGAATATCAATATCATAAGCTAGAGAATAGAGTCATTACGTTGTCTTAAGGCTATCGGTGAGGGGTTTAGTAGAGAGATGAAGTTAGGTTATATGTTGGTCGTACTGGCTGTTCTGTCTATCGTTTACATATTTATCGGCAATTCGGACATTTCGCCCCTGGATATATTCCACTTGACCCCAGTACAGCTGCAGGTACTGCAAGTCAGCCGGTTTCCACGCCTGATCAGCATTCTGGTCGCGGGTATCAGTATGAGCGTTATCGGTCTGATTATGCAGCAGCTGACACGCAACCGGTTTGTTTCGCCTACAACAGCAGGTACCATGGATTCCGCAAGGCTTGGGATTCTGGTGACCCTGATGTGGTTCCCTGGAGCGTCCTCTTTGCAAAAAATGCTGGTCGCCTTCGCCTTTGCCCTGACAGGTACGCTGATCTTTATGCGAATTCTCGAGAAGGTCAAATTCAAGGACACGATCTACATCGCTCTTCTGGGCTTGATGTTCGGTAACATCGTTAGTTCGGTGACGACCTTCTTTGCCTACAAAAACGATTTGATCCAAAACATCTCCTCTTGGCTGCAGGGTGACTTCTCCACCATCATGAAGGGCCGATATGAATTGATCTATATCAGTATTCCACTGCTGATTATCGTCTATCTCTTCGCCAACCGTTTCACACTGGCAGGGATGGGAGAAGACTTCGCTACCAACCTGGGCCTGGCGTATCGGAGAGTGGTCAACCTCGGATTGATTCTGGTAGCCATGGTCTCGGCTGTGGTCATTATCACCGTAGGAACCATTCCGTTTTTGGGTCTGGTGGTGCCCAACATTGTCACGCTGTATAAGGGAGATAATTTGCGCGACACGCTGCCCCATACGGCCGTGCTTGGAGCGATATTCGTTCTGGTCTGTGACATTCTGGGTCAATTGATTATTTATCCGTATCAGCTGTCCATCAGTTTGACAGTGGGAGTCGTAGGCAGTGTGCTGTTTCTGTATTTACTGCTTCGAAGAAAGGCAAATGGGTCATGAGAATGAAATTTTCAGCGAATACTCTAAAGTTTGGCATCTTGATCGCAGCCGCGCTCATTCTGATTGGTGTGTTTCTGGTCATTCAGTCCGGGGGCAACTGGGATTATATCCTGCCGCGCCGGGGGAAGAAGATTCTGGCCATCGTGCTCACTGGAGCATGTATTGCATACTCAACAGCCATCTTCCAAACGATAACCAACAATCGTATCCTGACACCTGGCATCATGGGACTCGACTCCCTGTATATGTTGTTTCAGACGTTTGCGGTGTTTGTATTTGGAAGCAGTCACATCAGCTTTGTAAATAAAAATCTTAATTTTGCAGTGTCTGTCCTGCTGATGACCCTCTTTGCCCTGCTGCTGCATCAATTCATGTTCAGGCGGGAACGAGGGCGCAATATCTATCTGCTGCTGCTTGTGGGTCTGATTCTGGGAACGCTCTTTCAGAGCCTGTCCTCCTTCATGGAGGTCCTGATTGATCCCAATGAATTTCTCATCCTGCAAGGCAAAATGTTTGCCAGTTTTAACAATGTAAATACGGATCTGTTGATCATTTCGATGGCTTCCATCCTTCTGATCCTGCTGTATGCGCGGAAATTCACCAAGTATCTTGATGTTCTGGCACTTGGGAAGGATCATGTGGTGAACCTCGGTGTGGATTACCACTATATCGTCAAACGGCTGCTGCTCGTTGTCATGGTGCTGGTGTCCATCTCTACTGCACTTGTAGGTCCGATCATGTTCCTGGGATTGCTGGTGGTGAATCTGGCTCATCAGGTGTTCCGGACACACCGGCATAACGTGCTGATCTGGGGCTCGGTCATCATCGCCGTCGTTGCCTTGGTAGGCGGACAGCTGATTGTGGAACGGGTATTCACCTTCTCTACAACCGTAAGTGTCATTATCAACTTTGTAGGCGGTGTGTATTTCATCTATTTGCTGCTAAAGGAGAGTAAGTCGTGGTAGAAGTCAGAAATGTCTCAAAACAATACGGCGGCGTCCGGGTAGTGGATGACGTATCACTGAATATTTCCAAAGGGAAGATCACGTCCTTTATCGGACCAAACGGCGCCGGCAAGAGTACACTGTTATCCATGATTACCAGGCTCATTGGCAAAGACACCGGTCAGGTCCTGATTGAAGGCAAGGAAATTGAAGGCTGGAAGAGCAAGGAGTTATCCAAGAAAATATCTGTGCTCAAACAATCCAATCATATCAATATCAGGCTGACAGTGGAGGATCTGGTGGCGTTCGGGCGTTTCCCTTACTCACAAGGACGGCTTACGCCGGAAGACCGCCAGTGGGTACAGGAAGCCATTGATTATATGGATCTTGGTCCGTACCGAAAACGGTATTTGGACGAGCTCAGCGGTGGACAGCGGCAGCGGGCGTACATCGCCATGGTTATTGCGCAGAACACCGAATATATCCTGCTGGATGAACCGCTGAACAACCTGGACATGAAACATTCGGTGCAGATTATGAAAGTGCTGCGCAAAATGGTGGACGAGCTTGGCAAAACGATAGTCATTGTCATTCATGACATCAATTTTGCATCCTGCTACTCCGATTATATTGTTGCACTCAAGGAGGGCCGGGTCGTTCAGGAAGGTAAAACGGAGGACATCATTGATACGGAAGTATTACAGCAGGTATATGACATGCATATTCCGGTGCAGGTGATCGATGGACGTAAGATTTGTGTGTACTTTTCGTAAGAAAGTAAAACCAATATAGAGAGTGAGAGGTGTCTATTTATGAAAAAGGGTTGGTTGTTTACGCTGCTCGTTGTATTGTCTGTGGTGCTGGCAGCATGCGGAGGTAATAAAACAGCGGAGAATGCGGGTGCAAGCACAGGTACAGGTTCAGAGGCCAATGCGGGGGCAGCACAGTCCAATGAGGAGATGGTTATCAAACATCAACTTGGCGAAACCAAAGTGAAGAAAAATCCGCAAAACGTGGTTGTGTTTGATTATGGCGTACTGGACACCCTGGATCAGTTGGGCATAGAAGTTGCCGGTGTTCCTCAAGAAGGCGTTCCTCCATATTTGGAAAAGTATAAAGACGCCAAGTACACCAACGTGGGTAGTTTGAAAGAAGCCGACTTTGAGAAAGTAAATGCGATGAGTCCTGACCTGATTATTATCTCGGGACGTTTGTCTGATTCATATGAAGAGTTGAGCAAGATTGCACCGACCATTTATATGGCGGTAGACACCGAGGATTACATGAATTCCCTGACGGAAAACGTGAAGACACTTGGTGAGATTTTTGGCAAGGAAGCTGAAGCGGAGCAAGCGTTGACTACCATCGAAGCTTCTGCTAAAGCATTGAAAGACAAAGTAACGGCTGCAGGCAAAAACGCACTGATCGTGCTGACCAACGAAGGCAAACTGAGCGCATATGGTGCAGGCTCTCGATTTGGAGTCATTCATGACGTATTTGGTTTTAAACCAGCAGATGCCAATATTGAAGTGTCAACTCATGGACAGAGCGTTTCCTTTGAATATGTGATGGAGACGAATCCGGATTACCTGTTTGTGGTAGACCGCAGTGCAGTGGTTGCAGGTAGTGGGGAAGCAGCTCCAGCTAAACAGGTCATCGAGAATGATCTGGTTAAGAATACAACAGCGTACAAAGAAGGACACATTGTGTACCTTGACCCGAACTACTGGTACTTGTCCGGTGGCGGCCTGGAATCCATTCAGGAAATGATCAAGGAAGTGGACACAAGCGTCGAATAACTGAAGTATATAACAGCAACATATTGGAATTGGGAAGAAGGATCTCTGCGAATGCAGGGATCTTTTTTGTTTTCCTGAAGACGGAAGGATGACATGAATTTTTGTAAATCGTCCACATAATTCCCGTTCATTTGGCACAAGCTACCTTGTATAAAAAAAGAGCGGAGGGACGGACATGGCCGACAGGACAACAGGAAAAGAAGCTGCCTCAAACGCAGCCGAAAAAAAACATATTCCCTTGGGGCTGCCATCTCCGCCCATATTGAAGCAGCCCATCGGATTGACACATGAGAGCCATATGCTCGCCCTTAAAGACATTTTCTCGGACAGTTCGGATGTGGTATTCCGCAATGTCATGATATCCACTGAAGTTCAGGGACTTCTGGTGTATATCGAAGGGATTGTGAATTCGGCGGACATTCAGGACCATATGCTCCGTCCGCTCATTCGGGGGCTGATCGAGCAGCGTACCGATGAACCCGATGTACCGATTGATGATACACGCATTGCGCTGACACAGGTGAAAAAGGTGGACTCCTGGGCTGAAGCAGCCGATGGAGTTCTGGAATCCTCTGCCCTGCTGCTGATTAATGGAAGCCGGGAAGCCTGGCTTTTTAATGTCAAGGGCGGCATCCGTCGGGGAGTAGAGGAACCTCAAACGGAATCTGTTATTCGGGGTCCCCGTGAAGGCTTTACGGAGACTTTGCGTGTAAACACGGCGCTCATTCGATTCAAGTTGAAAACTTCCTCGCTCAAGATGCTGAGCATGACTATCGGGACAGAGACTAAAACCAATGTCGTGCTAACCTATCTGGATGACATTGCGGATCCCAAGTTGATCAAGGATGTCAAAAAACGCCTGAACAAGATCAAAATTGATGGCGTTCTGGAAACGGGATATATCGAGGAATTGATCGAGGACCATCCCTATTCCCCATTTCCACAGATGCATTATACCGAACGCCCGGATACGACGGTTGGTAATTTGCTGGAAGGCAGGTTTGCTATTCTGGTGGATGGCAGCCCGTTTGCCCTGATTGGACCGGTCACCATGTGGCAGATGCTGCAGGCAAGTGAGGATTATTATGAGCGGTTTTTTATCACGAATCTGGTGCGATGGATCCGGTTTCTGTTTGTGGCAATTGCCTTGTTTCTGCCAGCGCTTTATATCGCCATCACGACTTTTCATCAGGATATGCTTCCGACAACGCTGATCCTGAGCATTGCCGGAGCGAGGGAAGCCATTCCGTTTCCGGCACTGGTGGAAGCTCTTATTATGGAACTCTCATTTGAAGCCTTGCGCGAAGCGGGGGTCAGGTTACCGAAGACGGTGGGCCAGGCTGTCAGCATCCTGGGTGCACTCGTAATCGGGCAGGCCGCGGTTCAGGCCGGGATTGTATCGGCACCCATGGTTATCATTGTATCCATGACAGGTATTGCATCGTTTACCATCCCGCGCTTTAACTTTGCTATCACGGTTCGTTTGCTGCGGTTTCCGATCATGCTCCTCGCTGGAGCGCTCGGACTGTACGGCATTGTCATCGGACTGGTATTGATCTCGGTCCATTTGACGCAGATGACTTCCTTCGGGGTTCCTTATCTGTCGGGGCTGAGTCCATATCACAGAACGGATACCAAGGATATTGTAATTCGTACACCATGGTGGAGAATGATTAATCGTCCTTCCACAGTTCATCGGGATCAGAAGCGCATGAATGCCAAGATCAATGGTTCCCCAGAAGCTGAGGAGGGGTGGTAAGCTCATGCATCTCTTGCATAAGTATCGCACAGTGGTGCTGCTGTTCCTGTGTACCCTTCTGCTATCAGGCTGTTGGGATCGTGAGGAAATTAACGATATTGCCTTTGTAATCGGTATCGCCATTGACAAGGAAAAAAAGGATTACAGGACAAGTCTGCAAATTGCACTTCCTGGTCAATCGGGTGCCTCTGGAAGCGAGGGAGGCGGTGGAGGTACAAGTGGGGATAAATCGTGGTTCATGCTGTCCACCACAGCCAAAACGTTTCGCGGCACCTCGCTTGAAGGGCAAAAGGCTCTCTCTCGGAGGCTCTATTATGCACATCGTCGCACGTTGCTGATTGGAGAGGATTTGGCGAGGGAAGGCGTTGCTCCCATGCTGGACCTATTGACAAGGTACCCGCTAAATCGCCTTTCTGCTATGCCGGTGGTCACCAAGGGTGAAGCGTTTAAGGTTCTCGACGCAGATGCACCCATTGAGAAATTCCCTTCCGAAATGGTACGCGAATTGTGCTTCCTGAACATGCGTAATCCGCGCTCTCTCAAACTCTTTATCGATTCTATCCTTGCTGACGGGATCGATCCCTTTCTGCCCATTGCTTCGCTTGCGGAAAACGTACCGAAGGACTGGAAGGATGTCAAAACCAACATCAAGCTGGACGGTTTAGCTATTTTCAAAAAAGACAAGCTGGTGGGGATGATTGAAAAGGCACCTGCGGATGCTCTCATTTTGGCCATGGGTGAAGCTAATACGCCAGAAGTGCTCATTAAAGCACCTGAGGGGGAAGGAAGTCTCTTCCTTAAGCTGAATGAAAACAATTCTTCATTTCGTCCACATATCCGTAATGGCAAGGTGAGCGTAACCATTCAGTTGTACGCCAAGGGAGTCTTGGTAGATAACGAGTCCAATTACGGTGATCTCCGAGAACAGGAAATTCTGACGTTGAACGAAGCCGTCCACAAAAAAGTGAAAGAAGATATTGAGGAAGGCGTAAGGCTGCTTCAGCACAAGTATAATGCGGATATTCTGGGATTGGGCCGTTCCATACATCAGCAGATGCCGAGAGAATGGGACAAGCTTAAGGATCGTTGGTATGACATATATCCGAATATGGAGATCGTGGTAGAGCCCCATATCATTATTGAGAATGTCGGCATTACCAATAAACCGATTGGATTGACCGAGGAGGAAATTGTCCATGATTAAGCCATTGATGTTTACCTACCTGTCCATGGTCATTGCTGTCATTATCATGGACTTTAAGCACCTGAAGCAGGCAGCAGCGATTAATCGTTGGTTATCCTATGGAGTGATTGCTGTCAGCATCGGGATTTGGTTCTATGTCACCCACTTGAGCAAAACCTTCTTTATTACGGTTTGGCTTACCCATTGGATCCAACAGTACTTGCCGCTCCCATAGATCTTTGTTGCATATCGTCATTTCGGTCGAACAGTTGGAAAGGAGGTATTTGATGAATCAGGGAGTGACTGGCCGGCAGCTAACGCTGCTAATCTTACTTCTGAGTGTAACAGGTACACTGATTCAACCCCATGCACAGGCCATTTTCTATGCCGAACAGCATGCTTATCTATCCTATATCCCTGTGTTTCTGATCATGCTTGCATCCATGTGGATGTTAAATCGTGTCCAGAGCCGGTTTCCCGATCAGGATCTGTTTGAGTCTTTGGTCGAAAGATTTCCTTTTTTGGGTCGGGTGGCGGGCTTAATGTATATCATGTTTTTTCTTTTGATATTTGCCCGTGACATTCGGCTGATTGGGGATTACGTAAGTATAACCTTGCTTGAGACGACACCCATTTCCATCATCGTGTTGTCTCTTCTAGTCATGGCTGTGTTTATCGTAAGGGGAGGACTTGGATCCTTAATTGGGATGTCAGAGCTTTACATTACTCTGTTCCTGTTAAACTCGGTGGTCGTTCCGTTCATGTTGATTCAGCAAGTTAACCTGGAAAATCTGATGCCGTACTTCGATATTGATGCAGCAGGTGTGGGAAAAGGAAGCTGGTACATCTTTTCCTTCTTCGGAGAAATGATCGCATTACCTTTTGTTATCAAGGGAAGCGACTTTCGTTTCAGATCCGTGACATGGGGGATAACGATTGGTGCCTTGCTGATGATGCTAATTATGGTTGAAACCATTACATCCATAGGTGTGCCTATCGCATCCCGGTTGGTATATCCATCTTATGAGCTTGCCAGACAACTGCAGGTTAGTGATTTTTTGGACCGATTTGATCTGGCTCTAGCAGCAGTTACCATGCCAGCAATGATTACAAAGATTGCATTTGACCTGTATTTTATCTGCTGGGGGCTGAAGCGGATGATTCCCAAGGTATCCGGGAAGCTCATGACGGGTCCGGTGGCGCTCGTAGGATTCGTATGTGCATTTTGGTTCTTTAAGAATGCGATTCAGCTGTTCCGCTTCACGCGGGAATGGACATGGATTGCCATTGTTTTTGAGATAGTGTTCCCCCTCGTGTTCTTTGTGTTTCTTCGTCCACGAAGAAAGGAAAAGGGATCCTCACACCGAGAAGAAAAGCATCGGGATACAACCAACAAACAGTATGAACAGGAGAAGAAAAGACGCGATGCCGACCAGGAGGGTGAAACAGGAAAGGATGAAATGCAGGGGGGCGAGCTTCAGCCTTCCTGATGCCAATCATAAAAAATCGTTATAGAAGAACACGCCAAATGATATGAAACAAGGTTTCCCTCCATGAAACTACCCTGTATACTGTAGTCAAACGAATGACGTTCGGACGAACGAACTGGGGGGAAACATGAATGGCTCAACATTTGGCAGGTATACGTGTAGCACTGACGGGACCGCGTAAATCCAAGGAAATGGCGTTGTTAGTTGAGAAAATGGGTGGTATTCCACTCGTGCGGCCAGCACAGGGAACGGTATTCCTGGATGATCGGAATATACGCAATGGTCTCGTCTCCTTGATCTCTGATCCGCCCGACTGGGCGGTATTAACTACAGGCATGGGACTGGATGCCATATTTGAAATGGCAGAGGATATGGACATAGCTGGTCAACTGCTGGATGTCTTGTCGGAAGCTTCCATTGCAGCCAGAGGATACAAAACGGTGAACTCACTTCGCAAGCGTAAGCTTGCACCGCTGGTCCGGGATGATGACGGCAGTACGGACGGGCTAATCCGAGAATTCGCGCTACATGATCTTGCCGGCAAAAAAGTCATGCTCCAGCTTCATGGAGAAACTGCGCCGAAGCTGGTCAACTGGCTGGAAGAACAGGGTGCTGAAGTAAGACAGGTTCTGCCTTATCGTCATGTACCACCGGAAGAGGCCGAACTGGAACAGCTTTTGAATGAAATCGTGCAGCATGAAGTTGATGCTGTAGCATTCACCAGCGGCCCCCAGGTACGGTTTCTGGCAGCATACGCAGCTTCCCAAGGTAAGCTGGAACAGATGCAGCAGGCTTTCCGGGACGGTGTGATTCCTGCATCTGTAGGTAAAGTGACTGCAAACGCCATGCGTGAAGAGGGGATTGAAGCACGAGTTGTTCCGGAGGAAGAAAAGATGGGAGCACTCATCGTTGAGCTGGGACGATATATTGCTGCAGCACACGCAGATCAATCCTGATAAGCAGATCAGGATGCAGGTCTGTTAATGGATCCGGTAAGATCGTTATGAGGGTTTCGCAGATGGATACATCATTCAAGTTCTGATCTGTTCTGGATCAGAACTTTTTTCTGTTTTGTCTGAAAATAGAATCGTGGACAAACATCATAAGCATGGACATTTTTTCCTGAGCGGTGTTATGATGAAAGCAATATCATTCATGAAAACAAGCAAGGTGCTCTTGCGTCGAGCAAGAGGTAACAGGGAATCGGGTGCAAATCCCGAGCGGTCCCGCCACTGTAATGGGGAAGCCCTTTTCATCCAAGTCACTCGTAGATCCGGGGAAGACAGAAAAGGAAGCTGATGATCCAGAGCCAGGAGACCTACCTTGCATGTGTCACCGAACCCTTCGCGGAAAGGAGTGGTGTACGAAGAATCAGGAAACGGGCGAACAACCGGTTCGCCTGGCAGGCCCTTTGCGGCCATGCAGCCACAGGTCTATCCTCAATAGGGCCGTGGACTGTCTTCTTGAGTGTACGTACATGCGTATCCCATCCGTTATAAGGATGGGATTTTTTTATTTTTTACAGTCCATCCGGAACTGGATTTAATCGAACATGCCGCGAAGAAGAAGGTCGGTCAAGCCGTCCTTTTTCACGTTTTGGAATAGCCCGGATAAGAAGGTTGAGCTGCACAGAGCAACTCCATAATCAAGAGCTCAAATACAGACCACGGCTGAAGAAGCGATGATATAGATGTGATTGACGTGCTAAGGGTGAACAGGGAGATGGAGGAGGAGAAGCAATGCAGAGTCAAGGAAAGCTGCTGATTATCGGATTTGGCCCAGGAGCGATGGAGCATATCACCACACGGGCATTGGAGGCACTACGGGAGAGTGAGGTCATCATTGGTTATAACACTTACGTTGATCTGATTCGTCCACTCCTGGACGGACAGGAGATTGTACGGACAGGCATGACCGAAGAGGTAAGCCGGGCACAGGAAGCGGTCAGACAGGCCGAGATGGGCAAAATCGTTGCAGTAATCTCCAGTGGCGATGCAGGTGTATATGGCATGGCCGGACTGGTGTATGAGGTGCTGATGGAGCAAGGCTGGAAGCCGGGAACCGGCGTTGGCGTTGAGGTTATCCCGGGTGTATCTGCCATTCAATCCTGTGCTTCCTTGCTGGGTGCACCCGTGATGCATGATGCATGTACGATCAGTCTGAGTGACCACCTTACGCCATGGGAGACGATTATTCGACGAGTTGAAGCAGCAGCATCAGCTGATTTTGTCATTGCTCTGTACAACCCTCGCAGTGGACGCCGGACACGCCAGATCGTGGAGACGCAGGAGATGCTGCTGCGTTACCGTAGTCCCCAGACACCGGTGGGGCTTGTAAAAAGTGCCTACCGTGAACGTCAAGATGTTGTGATGACCACGCTGGAAGACATGTTGAATCATGATATCGGCATGCTAACGACCGTGATCATTGGTAACTCCTCGACCATGATGTACGAAGGACTCATGGTCACACCGCGCGGATATCAGCGGAAATACACACTGAATACCGCGGAACAGCCGCTCAGACCGCATGAGCGGCTCCGCACGGAAGCGGAGCCTTGGTCGCTCGGCGCGATGGAGGCCCGTTCTGCCGCTGCAGCTGATGCAGCAGGCACGGTCCGCGACATGCAGACCGCGCAGCCGGCTGCGGAACCAGCCCTGCGCGGCGCCAGCGCCAGTACGGGCATGGGACCGCAAGGGGAGCGGGGCGCTGGCTTGCCTGCTGCTCAGCCAGCAGGCGGCAGCACCGCAGTGCTTGCAGCCGAGCCTCCTGAAGCGGTGGAATGCGCACCTCGTGCTGCCTTGGCGGTGCCGCGTGCCGGTGCGGCCGAACTGGCTGCCGAGGCGCTGACGCGGCTTGCGGCAGGCGGCAAGCTCGCTGGCGAAGCTGCTAGCCGCTGGCTGGATGCGGCTGGGTCAGGCGTGCCAGCCGCGACGCCGCAGACTGCAGGGGCAGCTGCTGTGCGGACAGCACCCGAGCCGGGACGCAAGGCACCGCTGTTCGAGATTGGCGTGTCACCTGGCGTCGGCAACAAGAAGTTTACTGCAGCCCAGATGGCGCTGCTGGCGCAATGTGCCAGTGAAGAAGGCGAGCTGGAATACACGCCGGAGCATCAGATTATTTTGCGGGTACCGACCTTTGAGCCGGATCAGCTGGTAGAAGAACTGCGTGCAGCGAATTTCATCGTGGTGCCCATCGGTGACGTTATCAAGGTGAAGGCCTGTGACTTCTGCAATATGGAGAAGGATGATGCCGTTCCGATGGCCAATCATTTGCAGGCTGTTATAGGTGGACTTGGTGCGCCGAAAGAGACCAGCGTGGCTCTGAATGGCTGCGGCATGGCATGTTACGGTGCTGTACTGGAGGACATCGGAATCGTCTACCGCAAGGGCGGGTACGACCTGTTCCTTGGCGGCAAGAAGTTCGGACGAAACGCTCACCCTGCCCAGCCGGTAGCCGAAGGGATTCCAGGTGATCAGATTGGCGGGATTGTGGAGCGTATCGTAGCGGAGTACAAGGAAAAGGGACACCCGAATGAGAGATTCCATAAATTTTTCAAACGCGTTGGAATAATCCAAGGCTTCCGTCACGTCGATGCGCCTGTGACCGTGGAAGTAAACCCGGTATGCGGCGACTAGGGATCACGCGAGTGTTGTTACCATCTGATATTTTTTAACCGCGTTTGTAGTTATACCGAAAAAAATCCCTTTGCACTTTTATATAGATCGAAATGATTGGGTAACCAGGTTACCCAGCGTGAAAGGCTCGTTTACCAAGTAAGCACAACCTAAAATTGAGATGCCTGGTCTATGGATCAGGCGGGGGAGGAAGAAGCCATGATGAATGCCATTTTGCTGGTTGGACACGGCAGCCGTGATCCAGAGGGAAACCGGGAGTTAATGGAGTTTGCACGAGCGGTAGCGGAGAAAGCGCCGGAGAATACCGTGGTAGAGACCTGTTTTCTGGAATTAACAAGACCAAGCATTGCTGAAGGCGTTACGGCTTGTGTAGATAAAGGGGCAACGCGTGTCGTATTGGTGCCGATTATTCTGTTTGCTGCGGGCCACGCCAAAATTGATATTCCGAATGCCATCGACCGGGCCAAGATTCGTTATCCGCAAGTGGAATTTGTATATGGGCGTCCGATTGGCGTACATGAGAAAGTCGTTCAAATTATGCAGACTCGCCTGCAGGAAGCTCAGCCTGTTCTTGTTACCGCCCATCAAGGCGGCGCAGCAGTGGCCGCTCCGCCTGCTCCTGTTACGGATGAAGAGACAGCCGTACTTGTCCTTGGACGGGGAAGCAGTGACCCGGATGCCAACAGTGATTTCTTCAAAATGACCCGGATGTTGTGGGAAAAACTTCCTTATAAGTGGGCTGAAAGCAGCTTTATTGGTGTGACGCAGCCTTCATTCCCGGATGGATTGCAGCGTTGTCTCCTGCTCGGGGCGAAGAAGATCGTCATCATGCCTTATTTTCTGTTCACAGGTGTGCTGATCAAACGCATTGATGAGATGACCGCTGAATTTGCTGCGGCCAATCCGGACATTCAGGTAGAGATCGGTGGATATTTTGGATTCCATCCCAAATTGGTGGAGCTGGTATTGGAACGCGCGAACGAAGGGTTGAATGGACGGGTAGCGGCCAACTGCGACAACTGCCAATTCAGACTTGAGGCTGCCAAACATCATCACCATCACCATGATCACGATCACGGGCACGATCATCATCACGACCACGATCATGACCATGACCACCATCATCATGATCATGCACACGATCACAGTCATGACCATCATCATGACTACGACCATTTGCACAGCCACGATCATCACGCACATGATCACGACCACCATAATGAGGAGCATCATACTCACGAACATGCCGTGAGCAGCCGTGAAGCATCCCTGGATTATCATCATGACCACGACGGTGAACTTCATCATTCGCATCATGACCACGACGGTGCGTTGCATCATCAAGATGAAGAGGGCGGAGACGGAGAGAACTACTCACCAGAAGATGCAGGGCATGCTCAGATCGCAGCTGCTTCGGAGCGGGTGAACCGTCCATGATCTTGATGTTATGCGGTACAAGTGATGCGCGGGAATTGGCTGTACAGATTCAGCAGCAGGGGATGGACGTACTCACATCGGTTGTAACCGAGAGTGCAGCGCACAGTCTGTCTGAGGCGGGGCTGCCGGTTCGAACCGGCAGGCTGACGATAGAGGCAATGGTCCAGCTTGTCCGTGAAAAAGGAAGCCGTGCCATAGTGGATGCAAGTCATCCCTTTGCGGAAGAGGCCCATGCCAATGCCATGGAAGCAGCTAGACAGGCAGGAATTCCTTATATCCGTTACGAGCGGACGGGACTTGCTTACGATGACCATCCGCTGCTTCATGTCGTGCCTTCCTATGAAGAGGCTGCTCTTAAGGCGAAAGAAATCAAAGGTTCTGTCATGTTAACGACAGGAAGTAAAACGCTGCAGATTTTCACCAAGCATCTGCTCGGCGATCCTGACATTCGTCTCGTTGCCCGTATGCTTCCGCGTCTTGACAATATGGAGAAATGCGGTGAACTGGGTGTGGAACAGCGCAATATTATTGCCATGCAGGGACCCTTTTCCCGTGAAATGAACGAAGCATTGTACAAGCATTACGCCACCACCGTTATGGTGACCAAGGAAAGCGGCAAGACGGGGGCTGTAGATGAGAAGATTCAATCAGCACTGGAGCTTGGCATTCAGGTTGTATTGATATCCCGCCCAGAGGCCGAATTCGGAACGGTGTTTGATGAATTTGAAGGCGTACTCTCCGAGTTAAAGCGCGTATTGATGGAGTAGGACGCCCCAATAGATCAAATTGGGATAGACCCATTTTGAATCATATTACGATTGAAGGAGTGAGTGCATATGGATTTCAAAACGGAATTTAAACCTTTAACTGTACAGCCCCAGGAGATTGAGGGGAAAAGCTTCGAAATGATTACCGAGGAGCTGGGTGAGCACCCGTTCACGGAAGAACAATATCCCGTGGTACAGCGTGTCATTCATGCCTCAGCTGACTTCGAGCTTGGTCGCAGCATGGTTTTTCATCCGGATGCCATCCAGGCAGGAATTGCAGCCCTTCGTGCAGGACAATCCGTCATTGCTGACGTACAGATGATCCAGGCTGGAGTAAGCAAGGATCGTATTCGCGGGTTCGGCGGAGATGTGCACGTGCATATTTCCGACCCGGATGTGATGGAGGAAGCGAAGCGGTTGAATACAACGCGGGCCATCATCTCGACGCGAAAAGCAACCAAGGCCTACGAGGGTGGAATCTATGCCATCGGTAACGCACCGACAGCATTGCTGGAGCTGATCCGTTTGGTAAAAGAAGGCGAAGCTAAGCCAGGCTTGATCATTGGTATGCCAGTCGGATTCGTATCGGCAGCCGAATCCAAGGATGAGCTGCGCAAGCTGGACATCCCGTTTATCACGAACATCGGCCGCAAAGGCGGCAGCACCATCGTGGTAGCTGCCCTGAACGCGATCTCGCTGATGGCAGTGAAGGTTTAGTCGCTGTTTCAGCCTACACTGAGCGTATCTACAGCGTCCTAGAACATCCTTGAGCGTACCGAGCAGGGAGTACCAGGGCAGCGCTAACGAACCTCAAGAGCCTTATATCGCAGATAATTATAAGTTATAAATTCTAACGAACCTGAGTGAAGCTATTCTGCTCAAAGCCGACAAAAACGGTGGGGACATCGGCTTTACTTTGAAGTAACCACGCTACGATTCGTTAGATTTTCAGTGTGTGGAAATTGGCTCGAATAACGCTTCCTGAGTTCGTTAGAGTGTAGCCATGATCAATTGAAACGGAGCGAATGTTGGAGCATGCAGGGTACAAAGTGCATGAGGTAGATTCAATCCTTAAGCATCGCTCAATTGCTAAATTGTAAAGGCATGAACCGTAAACTTGGTAACTACATTACCAAGCTATCTGCTAGTAGCATGGAATGTCCAGTTACCCATAATAACCTCATGACATTGTTTAGCTCATGAGGCTTGATCACGAACTTTGTTAGGTATGCAAAGACGCAGGGAGTAGCGAAGGAGACGGAATCGATTCTGTAGAAGCGACAGCGTTCGCCTTTGTCTCCGGAATTCTCCCTATACATAAGGGAATCAAAGAAATCTGGAGACAACAGCGATCGGAAGAACGATCCGTACCCGTAGCGGCTACCCGTAGTTTTCGCAGCCAAGTGTCATCTACTATGTAATGTGATAAGAATGGACGGGAGGTTCAAAGCCATGGAAAAGAAACGCATGAAAAGCGGGGAAGCACCCGATCCGGACAAACCGATGCGTTCCGGCTTCACCACAGGAGCCTGCGCTACGGCCGTTGCCAAGGGGGCCACGCAGCTCCTGTTAACCGGGGTTACTCCTGCACAGGCTGTGGTTTCATTGCCCGCGGGCTTTGACCACTCGTTCGAACTGATCGAGCAGGAACTGATGACGGACGGCACGGCTACCTGTGCCACCATCAAGGATGCCGGGGATGATCCGGATGCTACGCATCTGGCGAAGATCATCGCACATGTATCCTGGCGTGAGGAGCCCGGTGTGGAGCTGGATGGTGGAATCGGGGTAGGTCGTGTTACCAAACCCGGCTTGCCTGTTCCTGTGGGTGAAGCGGCGATTAATCCCGTTCCGCGACGCATGATTACCGAGGCCGTGACCCAGGTGCTTGCCGAACATGGGACAGCCAGGGGTGTGAGGGTCGTCATTAGCGTGCCGGACGGCGAAGAGATTGCCAAGAAGACGCTGAATTCGCGTCTCGGCATTCTGGGCGGCATCTCCATTTTGGGCACACGTGGCGTGGTCGTTCCATTCTCCACCTCCGCGTACAAAGCAAGTGTGGTACAAGCCATTTCAGTTGCGCAGGCATCTGGCTGTGATCACATTGTGTTGACGACAGGCGGCAGCAGTGAGAAATATGCGATGAAAATGATGCCCGATTTGCCTGAAGAAGCCTTCATTCAGATGGGGGACTTTGTCGGGTTCGCCATCAAGCACGGGAAGCGACTGGGCATGAAACGTATCAGCCTGGTGGGGATGCCGGGCAAATTTGCCAAAGTGGCTCAAGGTGTCATGATGGTGCACTCCAAGAGTGCGCCGGTGGATTTTGGATTTCTTGCGTCCGTGGCCCGCGAGACCGGGGCTGGAGATGAACTGGCGCAAGCGATCGAGGAAGCCAACACGGCGACTCAAGTGGCCGACATGATGACTGAAGCGGGGTATTTACCCTATTTTGAAAAGCTATGTACATATGCCTGTAGGCACTGTCTGGAGCATGCCGGAGGCGGAGTAACGGTCGAAGTGGTATTGGTCACGATGAAAGGAATGGAATTGGGGAGGGCGGAAATCAGTGAACTGGACGACAGCAGCTGGAGCAAAGAATCATAGAGTCCGTATCATCGGCGTAGGTGAAGAGGGTGCGGCAGGATTGACGGCGGATAGTCTGAATCTGATTCAGGAAGCGGATGTACTGGTGGGCGGCGAACGTCAGCTGCAGTACTTCCCAGCATTTGCGGGAGAGAAACTCACGATTAAGAGCGGATTAAGCGACTTGGTTGTGAAAATAAAAGCGCTGCAGGACACGCACAATATCGTTGTGCTTGCCTCGGGAGATCCGCTGTTCTACGGCATCGCCGGGTATCTTGCGCGTAAGCTGGGCCCGGATCAACTGGAGATCCGGCCTAATCTCAGTTCGCTGCAGCTGGCATTCGCCAAGCTTGGCGAGAGCTGGCACGACGCCGTGCTCGAAAGCGTGCACGGACGTCCGCTCAAGGGCCTTGCACAGCGCATCGATGGCAAAGCCAAAATTGCGCTGCTCACGGACGAGCATAACAGCCCCGCTGCGATCGGGGCTTATCTGCAGCAGTTCGGCATGACCGAGTATGATGCCTACGTTGCCGAGAACCTCGGCGGGCCAGACGAACGTGCCCGTCATTACACCCTGGACGAGCTGGCCGCAGCCGAATGCAGCCCGCTGAACGTCGTTATTTTGCTGCGCCGCAAGGATGCGCCTGCGCCGCGCAAAGGGTTTGGGTTTGCAGATGAGGAATTCCATCAGCGCAAACCGGAGAAGGGCCTGATTACCAAGCGCGAGGTCCGCGCCTTCAGCTTGTCTGAGCTGCGACTTGGCGAGGACAGCATCGTGTGGGATATCGGCGCAGGTTCCGGCTCGGTGGCGGTCGAGTGCACGCGGCTTGCGCCGCGAGGCCAGGTCTTCGCCATCGAGAAGAACGAAGGTGACCTCGTGAACATCGAGGCCAACCGGGTGAAATTCCGGACGGACTTCACCGTCCTTCATGCCAAAGCACCAGCAGGGCTGGACGAACTACCGAACCCAGATGCGGTGTTCATTGGCGGCAGCGGCGGCGAGCTTGCGCAGCTGATCGCCCTATGCGCGTCCCGGCTGCGCCCCGAGGGACGCATTGTGGTGAATGCAGCGACGATCGAGACGCTGCATGACAGCATGAAGGCCATGCGCGAAGCGGGCATGGATGCATCGGTGACGCTGCTTCAGACGGCGCGCAGCAAGCCGATTCTGAACATGACCCGTTTTGACGGATTGAATCCGATCTACGTGATCACAGCCCAGCATGCAGTGACAGAGGAAGCGGTAGCCGGAGCGGAAGAATGACTTTTCAAGGACAGGACAAGGGGGGAAACAACATGAGTACGGCAGCAGTAGGTACACTGTATGGCGTGGGTGTCGGGCCGGGAGACCCGGAACTGATTACGGTGAAGGCATACCGAATGATCCGGGAGTGTCCGGTGGTGGCATATCCGAAGAAGCGCAAAGGCGGCAAATCGTATGCCCACGAAATCGTGGAACTGTATGTCAACCCGGAAGAGAAAGAGATGCTCGGCCTGATCTTTCCGATGACCAAGGACCCGGTTGTGCTAGAACGGGAGTGGGGCAAAACCGTCGAAGCCTGCTGGGGTGCGCTGAAGGAGGGTAAGGATGTGGCCTTTGTAACCGAAGGCGATCCGAATTTGTACAGCACCTTCATTCATCTGGCACGACTGATGCGTGAACTGCATCCGGAGGTACCGATTGCTTCGATTCCGGGAATTTCATCTGTACTGGGCGCCGCAGCGGCACTGGATATCCATCTGGCAGACGGCGATGAGCAGGTGGGCATTATCCCTGCAACCGCCGATAAGGAAGCGATGCGTCGGGCAATTGAGCATCACGATACAATTGTATTTATCAAAGTGGCGAAGGTGCTGGACCCGATGCTTGAATTGCTGGACGAGATGGGTCTCGGGGGTAAAGCCTCGGTCGTCACCAAAGTCACTTCTCCATATGAACTGGTCTGGCGCGATGCCCGTGAACTGAAAGGGCAGGAGCTGGAATATCTGAGCCTGATGGTGGTGAGCAAATGAAAACACTGGAACCGAAAGTGTATATCGTAGGTGCAGGTCCGGGCGATCCCGAACTGATTACGGTGAAGGGCTCGAACATTTTGAGAAATGCGGATCTGGTCCTGTACACCGACTCCCTCGTGAACGATGAACTGATTGCGACGGCAAAGCCTGAAGCAGAAGTGCTGCAAAGCTCCGGCATGGATCTGGAGCAGCAGGTTGAGCTCATGTGCGAAGCCACTCGTGCAGGCCGGAGCGTAGCTCGTGTGCATACCGGTGATCCGGCGATGTACGGCGCAATTCTGGAACAGATGGTACTGCTGAAACAGCAGGGCGTGGAGTATGAGATTATCCCGGGTGTTAGCTCGGTCTTTGCTTCTGCAGCAGCCCTTGGAGCGGAACTAACGGTGCCTGAACTGACGCAGACGGTTATTCTGACACGCGCAGAAGGACGCACACCTGTGCCTGAACGCGAGAAGCTGCGTGATCTGGCGTCACATCACTGTACGGTGGCCCTCTTCCTGAGTGCTACGCTGGCGAAAAAAGTCGTGGTTGAATTCCTCGCCGCAGGGTGGAGCGAAGATACACCGGTGGCGGTCGTGCAGCGGGCGACTTGGCCGGATCAGAAGATTGTACGGACCACGCTCGCCAATCTGGCTGCCGATCTGCGTGCCGCTGGCATTACGATGCATGCGATGATTCTGGCAGGCTGGGCGCTTGATCCCGATCTCGTGAACCGGGATGCCCACCGTTCCAAGCTGTATGACAAATCCTTCACCCACGGTTATCGCAAAGGAGTGAAGTCCGGTGAGTAATCCGTTTGCAGCCGTGGCCATCACGAAGCATGGCGTGGAGATGGTACGCAATCTGGCTGGACAATTCCAGGGTACGGACGTGTATTACATGAGCAAGTTCGCCCGCGGGGATGAAGAAGAGCTGGGTTATCAGCTGTTTGAAGGCTCGGTGAAGCTGATTTTGCCGGATCTGTTCAAGCGATACAACGGCATTATTCTCTTTATCTCTCTGGGTGCGGTAGTCCGCATGATTGCCCCGCTGCTGGTGGACAAAAAAGTCGACCCCGCCGTGCTGGTCATTGATGACCGCGGAGAGAATGTCATCAGTGTCCTGTCCGGCCATCTCGGCGGTGCGAATGAACTGACTCGTCAGGTCGCGGAAGTACTAGGTGCACGCGCGGTAATTACAACCGCCTCGGATGTGCAAGGAACGATTCCGGTAGACATGTTCGGACGAGAACTGGGCTGGATCGTGGACAGCTTCGACAAAGCCACGCCAGTCAGTGCAGCGGTTGTTAACGAGGAGCCGGTTGCGCTGATTCAGGAGACGGGAGAGCGGAACTGGTGGCGATATAACAAGCCTGTCCCGGATCATATCCGCGTCTTCAGCAGCATGGAGGAAACCGAGTCGTTTCCGTTCAATGCGGCACTTGTGGTTAGCGACCGCCTGCTCACGGAAGAAGAAGAGATACGTTTTCTGACCAATGGTGTGTTATATCGACCGAAGAGCCTCGTAATTGGCATGGGCTGCAATCGCGGCACATCTATGGAGGAACTGGAGCAGGAGATGCTTGCCACATTGGAAGAGCTGTCTCTTTCGGTGAAGAGCGTACGAAATGTAGCGACGATTGATCTGAAAAAGGATGAAGAAGGCCTGTTGGCTCTATGCGCCAAATACGGCTGGGAACTTGTGACGTATACGCCAGCCGAGCTGAATACCGTCAAGCTTCCAAATCCATCGGAGACGGTATTTAAATATACCGGAGCTTACGGTGTGAGCGAGCCTGCGGCATTGCTGTCTTCCGGAGCAGACCACTGGCTGCTGGAGAAGAAAAAGAGCGGAAACCTGACGATTTCCGTAACGCGAATCCCTTTTGACTAACAAAATTTAAATTATGCGCTTCAGCGATGAAGCAAATAGGTATTATGTAGGCCGCATCGTTTAGAGGTGCGGTTTTGTTATATCGAAGAAAGGTGGAAATGGATCATGAGCAGTTCAAACCAACATGCCAGACCACGGCTGATCATAGCCGGAACGGGAAGCGGTGCAGGGAAAACAACGGTGACCCTGGGCCTAATGAAGGCGTTGGCCCGGAGCGGAATGAGCGTACAGGGCTTCAAGTGCGGGCCGGATTATATTGATCCAACCTATCATACGGCTGTAACGGGCAGGGCATCACGGAACCTGGATGCATGGATGACGTCTTCGGAATATGTAAAAAAAGCATTTGCGAAAGCGTCAGCGGGACATGATATTTCTATTATTGAAGGTGTCATGGGATTGTATGATGGCAAAGATCCCTTAAGCAATACGGGGTCAACTGCGGAGATTGCTCTCATTACACAGACTCCGGTCATTCTGGTCGTGGATGTCCGCAGCATGGCTCGAAGTGCAGCCGCGATCGTACTTGGTTTTCAGCAGCTGGAGCCGGACCTTAACATCGCTGGTGTCATCGTCAATCGCTGCGGAAGTGCCGGCCACTACAGTATTGTGAAGAAAGCCATTGAGCAGATGTGCGGCATTCCTGTGGTCGGATGGCTGAAACGGGAGGAGGACATGTCAATTCCCGAGCGTCATCTAGGGCTGGTCCCTGCCATTGAACGGGGAGAGTTGGGGCCTCTGTTCGAGCGGGCTGCAGACGCATTGCTGGAAGGCACCGATCTGGATGCGATTATTGCCATAGCGAGGGCTGCACCTGACATAGAAGAATTAATCATGAACCATGAGGATGTTTCAAGGCAAAACACAGATCCAATGTGGACCGGTGTCCATTTGAAGTGCAGCGAAGACAGCACGTCTGGCGTGTCCGATGAACGCGGAACTTCGTCCAGTCCGGTAATAGCTGTTGCCCGGGATGCGGCGTTTAATTTCTATTACCCGGATAATCTGGAGCTGCTCGAAGCAGCAGGAGCCCGATTGAAGTACTTCAGTCCTCTTGCAGGGGATGGCATACCGACTGAGGCGGATGGCATTTATCTTGGCGGGGGCTTCCCGGAGGAGTTCGCTGCATTGATTGCAGATAACGTCTCGTTTCTGGAGGGGTTGCGTGAGGCCGTTCGCAGTGAGATGCCTTTGTTTGCGGAGTGCGGCGGTTATATGGTGCTTGCCGAAACGTTAACAAACCGGGAAGGGCTAACGTATAACATGGCAGGGATTATACCTGCTCAAGTACAGATGCAAGTGAAGCGCGCGGCACTCGGTTATCGTGAGGCCAGAGCTGTAGAGGATTCCTTTTTGCTGAAGAAAGGAGAGGTGGTTCGGGGTCATGAATTTCATTACTCTATCATGACCTACCAAGAGGAAGGCGACATTCCCTATGCTTATGAGACTAAGGGATTACGGGGCATGAAGCAGGAGGGATATGCCAGAGGTAACGTTGTAGCCGGGTATACCCATGTTCATCTCGGTTCTCATCCAGGTGCAGCAGGGAGATGGGTGCAGCATTGTCTGTCATACCGACTGAGAAGAAGTGGTCAGCATATATAAGTGTAGATTTTTCAAATGAAGTGACAGAAGAAAAGAGAATCCTGCATTTATCACATCATGAGACTTTGGTCGTGAAGTTAAGCTTTCCTGTTTACATTTAAAGGTTTTTGCCTGACCATGTGGAATGAGTTAAAAGACAGAGCAGCCTGGATAGGGAGGGGAAGCATGGTGAGAACCGTATGTGTGACCGGGGCAGCCCGGGGACTTGGATTGGCTCTGACAGCACAAATGCTGAAGAGAGGATATATTGTATATGCTGCAGGTCTGGATATGGAGAGCTCTGAGGGGATTCGTCTGCTCGTGCAAGCTTATCCGAAGCATCTTCGGGTCATCGAGCTGGATATTGCCGATGATCTGTCCGTTGCGCTGTTTACCGAGACCATCAAACTGGATACAGATCGTCTGGATATGCTGATCAATAATGCGGCTATACTAGGGAATATTACGGATCATGTCCGAGGGCCGTTAAACTTTGCCGAAATGGCGGAGGTATTCAACGTGAATACGCTGGGTTCACTGCGTGTAACTCACGCACTGCTGCCCCTCCTTCTTGCGGGCACGGGCAAGCTGATTGTGGACATCTCATCGGAGGCGGGCAGTATTGAGCAGTGCGACAGACATGGCTGGTTCGCTTACTGCATGTCCAAATCTGCACTAAACATGCAGGCTAGGCTTGTGCATAATGGGATCAAGGATGAAGGTGGGCAGGTCATGCTGATCCATCCCGGGTGGGTGCAGAGCTATATGAGCGGTGAATTGAACACAGCCGCAGACATTACGCCAGAATATTCTGCACAGCATATCGCAGCACTTATTGACCGCCACAAGGATTTTATGGGAGATCAGCCTGCCTATGTAGACTACAAGGGGGACGAGCTTCCCTGGTAATCTTGTTTATAAAGTGAGTCAACTTCTACACTATAACGGAGAGAGCAGAACCAATCTGAAGAAACGAAGTGCTCGCTGAAAGCTTTCTATAAGAAAGCTACATCGGAAACATAAGCTTATCCCAAGATTTTCTCATTATTAAAAGAATACAAAAAAATCTGGGGATAACAGCGATCGTAAGATGGTTCTGCAATCGGAGTGAAACGGTGTAGAAAATTTTCTCATTTTATATAGGTTTAACATGAAAGGAGTTTTATTAATGGACCATCGTAAAAAGGCGTTGTTGCTCGGCGATTATACACATCCGGACTGGCATCCGCTGCAGGATGTTGACGCAGAGATCAGCCGTATTTTTCATGATAGCATGACCGTGCAGTGCAGCGAGAATCGCAATATGCTGCTGCAGGAGAACATATCGGGATTCGATGTATGTATTTCATACATGGACGATTGGAAGGGGAAAGTCTCTCCTCAGCAGACAGCTGGATTGCTGTCCTATGTGAGCAATGGAGGCGGCCTGGTTATTCTACATAACGGGATTTCGCTTCAGAATCGTTATGAACTCAAGCAGATGATTGGCGCGAAATTCCTGCATCATCCACCGTATGGACCGCTGGAGTTTACCGTAACGGAACATAAACACCCTGTGACCGAGGGGATTACCGGATTCACCATGGAAGAAGAGCCTTACCTGTTCGAGTTTGGGTCGTTTGCCGAAACCACAATCCTACTTGAATACCAGACTGAAGACGGACCTAAGCCTGCAGCTTGGGCACATACCTATGGACTGGGCCGGATCGTGTACCTCATGCCAGGGCATCATGTGCCTTCTTTTGCACACGAATCCTATCGCCAGCTGATTCTGCAGGCAGGCAAATGGGCAGCGCGCTACGTGTAACCGGACCGCTTCTTTGTTGTGCTGGGTATAAAGGGTATAATGTAGAGATCAACGAAGAGGAGGATGACAAGAATGAGCGATTTGTTCAAAAAGGCGATCTCATTGGGTTTAGGTCTTACTGTCGTAAGTAAGGAAAAAATCGAAAAAACCGTAGATGATCTGGTCAAGCGCGGGGAACTTGCGCCCGGTGAATCCAAAGCTTTAGTAGAGCGTCTGATGGAACGTGGCGACGAAGAACAGGGCCAGCTCAAGCGAGTGATTCATGAGCAGGTCAAGCGGGTGCTTCAGGAAGTAGGCGTACCTTCGGAGAGTGATGTGACCAGTCTGGAACAGCGCGTTGCTGTACTGGAGAAAAAGCTCGCCGAACTGGGCCAAACACCACAAATGCAACCAGATGTATCCCCAGCTCCACTTGAAGTTCCTCCTCCGCACAAAGGAAACGAGATCGAGTAGATGGCTGTGCGAATTAAACATGTCGGCAGATACCGGGAAATTGCCATGGCGCTGGTGCGTCATGGCTTCGGTTATATGGTCGAGGAGCTGGGGCTATTCCAGCTGCTGGCAATACCTCGGCGGTGGATGTCACGTGAAGCACACACGACCAAAACGCTGAGTGAACGGATCAGGCTGGTGCTGCAGGAGCTGGGGCCGGCTTTCGTGAAGCTGGGGCAACTGGCAAGCACAAGGGCAGATCTGCTGCCTGAGCCGGTCATTCGTGAACTGGTGAAGCTGCAGGATCAGGTGCCCCCTTTCTCTTCGGAAACGGCACGGGGGATTTTGGAACAGGAATTGGATACACCACTGGAGGAGATCTTTTCCCGGTTCGAGGATACCCCTGTGGCTGCAGCCAGCATCGGGCAGGTGCATCTGGGCAAGCTTCGAAGCGGGGAGGCCGTTGCCATCAAGATCCAACGTCCCGGCATCTCACGGATAGTGCAGCGAGATTTGGATATTTTGCGTGAGCTGACAGCGATGGCGGAGAAGCGATGGGACTGGGTGAAGCAGTACCAGATTCCGCAGATGGTAGAGGAGTATGCCCAGGCGCTGATGGCTGAACTGGATTATACCGTCGAGGGGCGGAATACCGAGAAGATCGCCCAGCAGTACCAGCAGGATAACAAGGTCAAAATCCCGCTAATCTACTGGGATCAGACTTCCTCGCGTGTGTTAACCATGGAATACGTGGAGGGCATCAAGCTGAATGACCGTGACGAACTGGTCAGACGTGGACATGACCTGAATGACATTGCCCAACGATTGGTAGATTCCTTGTTGAATCAGATCTTTATTCATGGTTTCTTCCATGCAGATCCGCATCCTGGTAACCTGATGGTGTTAAAAGACGGGCGACTGGCGTTTATCGATTTTGGCATGGTTGGCACTCTGAGCGATGAGATGAAGCAGCATCTGGCTTCGCTCATCATCGGTTTGATGCGCAAGGATACAGACAGCATGATCCGGGCGATTGAGAAACTGGGCATGATGCCTGATGACATGGATCTCCGCGGCCTCCATAATGACCTGGACAAGCTGCGCAGCAAATACTATGATATTCCCTTTTCCAAAATCAGCGTGGGTCAGGCGCTTAATGATCTGTTCGGTGTCGCACAGAGACACCGGGTCGTCATGCCAGCCGACATCGTGCTGCTGGGGAAATCGCTGCTCACGATGGAAGGCGTGATTGAACATCTGGATCCATCACTTAGCATTGTGGATATGGCGGAGCCCTTCGGCCGGAAGCTGATCAAGGACCGGTTCAGTCCGGGCCGAATTAAGAATCGGCTGTTCCGCAGTGCGGCAGATCTGACTGAGAGTGTGATCGGACTGCCGGGGCAGCTCCGGCAGCTATCCTCCATTATCAGTAAAGGCAAGCTGCGGCTTGAGGTCAGCGTACCCGAACTGGACACGCTGATGCGCAGGCTGGACCAGATCAGTAATCGTCTGTCCTTCAGTATCGTGCTGCTCGCCTTTTGTATCATTATGGTCGGACTCATTATTGGTTCCTCAATCAGTCATCAGTCAACGATGCTGTGGGATATCCCGGTCATTGAGATCGGTTTTCTGGTTGCCATTCTGATGGTGGCCTTTCTGCTCTATTCGATTTTCAAATCGGGAAGATTCTAGTTACATTTAGGCAGGAAAGAGCTGTTAATGCTTCTTGGCGAAGGAGCGTTAACGGCTTTTTTGGTCTGGGAAATATTACATTAACTATAAAGCAGATAAACAGAGCATGACCGAGATATATTATAAAAATAAGAGAAATCCAGGGATAATCTATCGTTTGCGAAGATATAGCCTGTTCGTATAAAAGGATCGTCCTGTCTATAATAATAGGTCAGTACATAACGGACCCGGTCTTTCTGAGAGGGGAAGACCAGCGACATCAAGAGTCGGCTTCTGATGTCTTCTTAGCTTGAACCTGAATGATGTAACAGAATTATGTGGAACGCACTGGAACGGATTAAGCAGGATAGCTGCGGATTTCGGACATCTTTTATTCCGAATGAAGAGCTTCTTATATCAACACGTACAGGTCATGATGCGGAGGGAGTGTTCCGCTCTTTTGTGCTGCCCTGTCGTGGTTGGTCAGTGACGTGCCTAGCTGCTGCATTTCAGGTAATCAACCCACGAGGTTAACGGTGTAGGAGGAACGGCAAGAACATATGAATACGTTAAAACAACAATGGTTTGGCAACATTCGCGGAGATGTGCTGGCAGGCATTACGGTAGCGCTGGCGCTGATTCCGGAAGCAATTGCTTTCTCCATCATTGCAGGTGTCGATCCGATGGTCGGATTGTATGCATCGATCACGATTGCGATTGTGATCTCGATTGCAGGCGGGAGACCGGGAATGATCTCGGCTGCTACGGGCGCCATGGCGGTACTGATGGTTGGCCTCGTCAAGGATTACGGCGTGGAATATCTGTTCGCGGCCACGATATTGACAGGAATTATTCAGTTTATTTTAGGGGTTTTTAAAGTTGGGAAGTTCATTACGTTTGTGCCGCATTCGGTACTTACCGGATTCGTTAATGCCCTGGCGATTTTGATCTTCATGGCCCAGCTGACGCATTTTACAGGTGCGAACTGGATCATGTATGCAATGGTCGCAGGTACGCTGGCCATCATTTATATTTTGCCACGGTTTTTCAAAGGCGTTCCGGCCCCTCTCATTGCAATAATCGTCATGACGATTATTACGGTGGTGTTCCATCTGGATGTGAAGCAGGTAGGCGACATGGGGAATTTGACGAGTACCCTCCCGATGTTCCATCTGCCCAATATCGAGTGGTCCTTCAACACGCTGATGATTTTGCTGCCCTATTCATTTACGATGGCGCTGGTAGGTTTGCTGGAATCCCTGCTGACTGCTACGATCGTGGATGAAATGACGGAGACCAAGAGCAGCAAAAACCGTGAGGTGCGCGGTCAGGGGATTGCCAACTTTGTTAACGGATTATTCGGCGGAATGGGTGGCTGTGCAATGATCGGGCAATCCGTCATTAATGTGAAGTCCGGCGGCCGGGGACGGCTGTCCACCTTTACGGCAGGCGCCTTTTTGGCCATCCTGCTGCTGCTGCTCAGTGGAGTGGTAAAACAGGTGCCGATGGGTGCGCTGGTAGGTGTCATGTTTATGGTGTGTATCGGTACGTTTGACTGGAGTTCCGTCAAAAATATTGCACGTGTTCCACGCGCAGAGGCCTTCGTTATGGTGGTTACGGTTGTGATCGTCGTCATCACCAATGATCTTTCCATCGGTGTACTGGTCGGCGTTGTGCTTAGCGCCTTGCATTTTGGGTGGAAACAGGCCAAGATTCGTGTTCATGCCGGCGAGGAGCAGGGTCAAAAGGTATATCGTGTTCATGGTCCGTTCTTCTTCGGCTCTTCATCCCGCTTCGTGGATGAGTTTCATGCCGAAACAGATCCGGAGGAAATCACGATTGATTTTGGCGGATCACATATCTGGGATAACACGGCCGTTGTTGCCATCGGCAAGGTGAAGTTCAAATATGCGAAACTGGGCAAAACGGTGCATCTCCGAGGCTTGAACGAGGAAAGCTCGCGTTTGCTGGAGAGAAGCGGGTTTGCGGTCTCACAGAGCCATGGTTAACGAAGATAAATGATCTCTGGAACATGAAATACAATAAAAGGGTGCCGGAACATGTCCGGTACCCTTTTGTTTTGCTGGACAAACGTGTAAACTACACGGTATGGAGAAAAAGAGCAGGCGGACTGATTGCTTTTTGAAAATCCATTTCATGGGGAAGAATACATCGAAATGGGCTTATCTAAATGAACATACAGAGGTGTAACGATTGGCAAACTTTGAACAACTGGGCATTCGCCCGGAATGGTGCGAGATCCTGAAACATCAGGGGATCGCCGTGCCGACACCGGTACAGGAGCGCTCGATTCCCGTACTGTTAGGCGGACGTGACATTATTGCTGAGGCACAGACAGGTACAGGGAAAACGCTGGCTTTTTTGCTGCCGATTATTCAGAAAATCAACGTATCGGACCGCTCACCACAGGCATTGATTATTGCCCCAACGCGTGAGCTGGCCCTGCAAATTACAGAGGAAGCGAAGAAGCTGACGGCCAATGACGATAAGCTTCATGTGCTTGCTGTGTATGGCGGACAGGATGTGGAGAAACAGCTGCGCAAGCTGCAAAATGGGACTCAGATCGTCATCGGTACACCGGGGCGTCTTCTGGATCACCTGCGCCGTGGCACGTTGAAGCTCGATAACGTGAAGAAGCTGGTGCTGGATGAAGCGGACCAAATGCTGCACATGGGCTTCCTGGACGATGTAGAAACCATTCTGCGTGAACTGCCGCATAAACGTCAGACGATGCTGTTCTCGGCAACAATGCCGAAGGGTATTCGCAACTTGGCGAAGAATTACATGAAAGATCCCGAGGATGTAAAAGTTTCTTCGAAATCGGTTATCCCGATCAATCAGATTCGTCAACAGGTGCTGGAGTGTACGGATCGCGGCAAGTTCGATGCGCTTCGCGGCATGATTGATACGTATCGCCCGTACCTGGCGATTATTTTCTGCCGGACCAAGCGCCGTGCATCCAAGCTGAATGAAGATCTGCGCGAAGCAGGATACGAGAGTGACGAGCTTCATGGGGATCTGTCCCAATCCAAGCGTGAGAATGTCATGAAAGCCTTCCGCGATGCAAAACTGCAAATCCTTGTGGCTACCGATGTGGCGGCACGCGGACTGGATGTTGAAGGCGTAACGCATGTATTCAACTATGACATTCCACACGACGCAGAGAGCTATATCCACCGGATCGGCCGTACGGGTCGTGCCGGCGGAACGGGTCTAGCCGTGACGTTTGCAACGCAGCATGACAGACCGGAGCTAGCGCGTATTGAGGAAGGAACCAATCAGAAGCTGACCCGCATTCAGTGGACGAGCGAGGGTCCAGTGGCCTCTACCGGAGCAGCCAGACGTTCCATCAACAGTCAGGATAATGATGAACGTTCGGGTGGACGCTCTGCCGGAACAGGCAGTGCCCGTCGCGGCGCAGGCCGCAGCGGTCGGAGTGAAGGCGGTCGTGGTGGCCGTGGTTCCCGCGGTGGTGAAGTTGGACGCAGCGGTGGCCGTAGCAGCGGCCGCAGTGGCGATGAGCGCAGCGCAGGACGCGGATCGGCACGCAGCAGCGACAGCAGTCGCGGTGCAGCAGGCCAAGGTGGCCGTGGCGGTCGTGGTGCAGGTCGCAGCGGTGATGAGCGCAGCAGCGGCTGGGCTGGTCGCAGTGCGGACAAGCGTAATTCAGGCGGGCGCGGGCCAGCCAAAAGTGACCGCCGCGATTCTCGTCGCGGACGGTAAGAACTTGTCGTCAGCACAGGGCAGCCGTGCTGGACGATGAGTTTGAACGCCATGCAGCTAGTAGCGGCATGGCGAGAATACGAGAGGACTCGGCACGGATGTATCTAGTCCTCAATGAAGGTCGCGACGGAATCTCGTTGCGGCCTTTTTTGATATGCCTATACACTACCGGATTTCCTTACATCGTATAACTTTTATGAATATGGTTGAAGCAACCGACGTGTAAATCATAAATGTTGCAGATGCGGCATATGGGGGTATCCAGACAAAAATTTTCCAAACATCAAAACACCTCATCCTAGACCTAAGGATGGGGTGTTTTTTCATCGAAGCTTATATGATTACAATCATGCGTACAAGTCAGTCCCGAAATGTATGCAGGGATACATCCATTTCAGTTCGTCTATATATGGGGAATGAGTTTGCACTAATTTACTTATGCAACCCACATGCGTTAGCTCTGGACATGAACATCTGCAAGGTTGTCCCTATATTTCTCGTTATATACTCTCCCAACGGATTCAGCCATACCGCCACGTGCCTTGCCAGGATATAGCTCAAGCGTACGATAGAGACGCATGAACCGGTCTTTGGGCATAAAGCGTGCGTAACGGGTAATAAGACTTGGGAATAATTCAATATATTTGCTTTTGCGCACAGCCGCAGCTGCTACAGCAGTTAGAATCTGAATTCCGTTGTGCAGCTGCAAAATATTAACTTCGTATGTGGCGATATACCGGATCGCATCTTCACGAATCAGCTCCGGCTTAAGCCGGGCGATTTCACCGATGTATTCGGCGAGCAGCCGCTCGAAGCTGCGCAGCAGCAGGGGCTGGAGCTGCAGATCCATATCACTTCGAAGCACGAAGGATTGCAGCAGGGCAACCTGCTGAAGGCGGATCCGGTCATTATAGACGAGCGATCCAATCTCGCGCAGCATCTCGTAAGCGAGCGCCTCGTCTTCTTTGCGGGCTTCGGCCACGAGAGCCCAGTTACGGTTGATCCCCTGACGGATCTCTTCCCGATCTTCGTATAACATACGCTTCATCTGCCGGTTTCGCTGGGCAGGGAAGGTACGGTGATGTATGAAGATGAGCCATCCGATCAGCAGCAGGGTTACGGTGGCTGCCATCATGGTCTGATCCATTGTTTCACCGAAGTAGGTGGCAGCGGTTCCGATTATAATTGCAAGGAACAGATCGCGTGCAATCCGGCGTTTCACTCGTGATCCGGCACGCTGCTGGACAGAAACGAGGGCGCTGCGGCCACAGGAGGTACACTCATCCTCCCACAAGCAGGTATATTGTCCACAGCGCTTGCAGACGTGCAGCTTCTCATAAGCATAGGTCGTTCGGTTAAAAGGTCTGATGGATACTACTCGTTTGGCACTCATGCTTAATCACGCTCACCATTCAGTATAGTGTACAGGGTACGGTCTGTATCTTCCCGTGTCACGGGTTTGCGGCCCTGGAAAAAGAGCGAGATTCCTTTTATAGAGACAAAAAGAAACAATATGGCGAGGCATCCGTATGTAACCATAATCGATTCCTTTCTAGGCATAGTTGTTATGCAGAATAGTGTAAATCTGAAACAAGGTTTCGTTATATTGCAGTTTACTGGCAATAACTATATCATATTTCCATAGTTGGAATTAAAATGCCAGTAGAAGCGCCGAATAGGTCGATTTTTGTCAATCATTACAAAACTGTAACTCAAGATAGGGGTGCTTTTCAGAATATATTAGTAGACTGTTAAGATTTCCTTAAGGCTTGACGCCTATAATAAACTATTCCCATTTTAATCTCAAACGTGAAGGAGTACACCCAATGCTGCGGACACGCAAAATACGCTGGCTTAGCGGAACCCTGGTTCTGCTGACATTTCTAACCCTGCTGCTGCCTAAGGCGTTGCTGCCCCAAGCTGCAGCTGCTCAGGCACAGACGAGCGGGATCGACGCCGTACTTGTAGCCGATGTAAGTAACTCGATGAATACAAGTGACCGTGACAAGATCAGTAATGAAGCCATGAAAATGTTTATTGATATGCTGCCGGTCCAGGGGGACAAGGTAGGGATTGTTGCTTATACCGATCAGGTAGAGCGGGAAAAGGCACTGCTGGAGATTCAGTCCGATGCGGACAAGAGCAGCCTGAAGGACTTTATTGATCAGCTCGGCCGCGGGCCATACACTGATATTTCCGTTGGGGTGGCTGAAGCGGTGAATGTGCTGAATCATGGTGCAGATGCATCGCACTCACCCATGATCGTACTGCTTGCAGACGGCAACAATGATTTTAACAAAACCAAAGGCCGCACCCAGGCACAGTCTGATGCCGATCTGGCGAAGGCCGTTCAAGAAGCACAGGATCAGGGCATTCCGGTCTATACGATCGGACTAAACGCAGATGGCAAACTGAACAAGGATGCGCTAGCCGATCTGGCCAGTCAGACAGGAGGCAAGTCATTCATCACGGATACTCCGGATGATCTGCCGCAGATTCTGAGTGAGATATTTGCAGATCATGCCAAGCTGAATGTCGTGAAATTGCCTTCCATCACAGGCAGCGGCAATTTTCAGGAAGTTACGGTCAACGTACCAAATGACAGCGTGCTTGAGGCCAATATTTCAATTATGTCTTCCAAGCAGGTAGAGATTGAATTGACCGATCCTTCGGGCAAAGCGGTGGATATGAACTCGGATGCGGCCAAGCTCTCGACATCCAAAAGTTATTCACTGGTCAAGCTGCTCAAGCCTCAGGAAGGCGACTGGAAACTTCGGGTAAAAGGGGCTCCGAAAGACAGCATCGATATCAACCTGCTGTTCAACTATGATCTGCAGCTCGTTGTGGACCCAATTAAGACCAAGTCCTATACAAAGGGTGACAAGGTGGATCTGACAGCCAAGCTGGAGAATGGAGGTCAGCCGCTCCAGGATAACGCTCTGTATGCAGATATGAAGGCGACGTTGGTCGTAAACGATCTGGATACGAACAAGAGTGAGGAACAACCGCTGGAGAATACAGGCAGCGGCTTTGCAGGTACCTTTGAAGTGCCGGACAATCATAACTATGAACTGGTGATTCGTGCGGAAGAGGACAGCTTCTACCGTGAAAGTGCACCCATCACCATCAATGCAGGCGGTACGGCAGGTGCGGGAACACAGCCAACCACCTCAGGTAGTGAGCAGGACAAGCCGTTTCCATGGTTACCTGTAATTTTGGGAGTGATAGCCCTGATTGTGGTTGCAGTTGGTGCCTGGTTCCTAATGGGCTGGCTGAAACGCAAAAACCGCGGCTTTGTCGGCCAGATCATTGTCGAGATTCGGGATGAGAACACTGGAGACAAGTCCTATCCACAATACAAAAAACTGGCATCCTTCCGGGGCAGATTCCATCTGCATCAGCTCTTACAGCTGGATCCGGAATTGAAGGAAACCGAGAAATATATATTTACGCCCAGCAATGGGGACCGAATTATCATTCGCAATACCGCAGGCGGTACATTGGAGAAATCCGGACGTGCCGTGGATGCAAGCTCAGGCGTTGAACTGAAGAATGGTGACCGGCTGAGCATCCCGCTGCAACAGGCGGATAAAACGATTTTGATTGAGTATCTGGTATAAGAAGTTTGGAGTTCCTAAGCAAGGTAGTGTGTTAACCAAAGGGAGGACATGGAATGAAACCAATTGTCAGAGAACATATTCAGCAGCTGGATGTATCGCTAGGCGGAGGGATTGTCAGCGAGAAGATCAGGGTCGATACAATCGATAACCCGATCCTGATTATCGGTCTTGGAGGAACGGGAATTGATGCGCTGCTGCGTCTTAAATATCAGATTAACCGCCGCTTCAAGCTGCCTCAGGACCCGGTATCCAAGAAAAAAATGGACAAGCCGGACAACGTGGAATTTCTCGCGTTTGAAACCAACGAGCAGGACCGTGCGAAGAAGTACAAAGGCATCGGACTGGACCCGATTAACGAATTCGTCCTGCTGTCCAATGCCGAGATTGGTGGACTGCTGCAGAACCGCAGCGTGCTGGAGCCATACATTACGGACTGGCTGTCTCCGGAACTGAGCATCACGGACGGCATGAATGGAGCAGCAGGGGTACGCCAGGCTGGACGGCTGCTGCTGTTCACCAAAATCAATCAGGTCGTGCAGGCGATCGACAAAAAGATCAAAACGTTATCTGTAGGCACCAACAAAAAGCTAATGGTGTTCCTCCTTACCGGTCTATCCGGTGGTACAGGCAGCGGGTGCTTCCTCGATATCTCCTATATCGTGCGCGGTATCATTGAACGGGATCACGGTTCTGCCGGGATTGACCGCGTTAATACGCTGGGTTACCTGTTTACGCCAGACGTGAATCTATCGAACAAAAGTTTGAGTGAGCACACACGCGAATATATTCGCAAAAATGGCTATGCTGCGCTCAAAGAGCTGGATTACTGGATGAACGTCGACAGCCGCGGGGAGCGTTTCACGCAGAAATACGGCAATATCCTGAACGTCAATTCACCGCTGCCGCCGTTTAACCTGTGTCACCTGATTTCGGCAACGAATACGGAAGGCAAGCTGCTGGAGAATGCCTATGACTACTGCATGAACGTGACGGCCGAGAACATCACCAACTTCATGGCCAGCGAGGAGAAGCAGTCGGGCGAAGAATTTGCGATTCACGATTATATCAGCAACATCCGTACCAACATTGCACAGATGAACAAGGCGTATCCGGCCAACTATGATTACAACATTATCGGTGCTTCCTCAGCGGTACTGCCGATTGAAGAGATGACGACGTATCTGGCATACCGGATGTTCGACAAAATGAGCACCATGTTCTCCAAAGCTCCGAACCAGGAGGATACGGAGAAGTTTGCCCGCAAGCTGGGCATCGATCTCGAAAGTGTCGTGAAGTCCTTCGAGTCCCGCGTGCCAGAGCCGCTGCCGGGTTATCAGAACAGTGAACGTCTGTCCTACGGCAATGTCGTGAAATCACAGGTGGTGAACATGGACACCGAGCTGGAGCAGAACTTCCTGGCCCGTGCCCGCGAAGAATACATCAAGGCGAAGAAACAGCTGCCGGGCGAGATTGCCGGTCAGTTTACCGAACAGATCCGGCGCATGTTTTTGCATCCCGAACAGGGTCCTTTCTACGTCTCCCGTTTGATCTACACGGAAAAAGGCTTCTGCATACTGAAGATGATCCAGTCGTATATCGAAACGCTGCGGGAGAATGCATTCCGGATTCCGCGTGACATTGAAGCTGCGCAGGAGCAATCGGAGGAGAAGCTGGGTGACGCGAAGAGTGCCTTTGTTTCCAAAGAGAAGAAAAAGAATGCATATATTGAAGCTAAAATCCATGAGTACTGGCTGCACGCCGACGTGGAACGCAACGATCAGATGATTGAGTTCTATGAGGATCTCTATGAACTGTTGAATCAGGAAAACAGCCGCATCTATAACGTATTTACCGAGACGCTGAATGCGCTCAGCTCGATTTTCTCCAAGAACGGAGATATTCTGACGCGCGGTGAAGAACAGTCCGATCACAAAGGCAACAAAACCTACTACTGGAACGTCGTTAGTGTACCGGATATCGTCAATGTGGTGGATGGGCTGCTGGACAAGCGCGACACAGATGACCTGATTCGCGACTTCTCTCGTGAGCTGCTGGAGAACTCCAACCAGTGGGTGAAAGAGAACGAAATTGACGTGGTTAGTTCCATTTCGGACTTTCTGACGGAGAAATTCGGGGATCTCATTACCCGTTCCATGGAAGATTTCCTGGTGATCAAATACGGGCAGGACGAGTCTGTTGAGAAATTCGTGGAGCGTCACATCGCTGGCAAGCTGGATGATGAGGCCGTTCCGGTGTTCAATCTCAGCAACAGCACAGGCAGTCTGCATTTCCCGTCATGGGGTTTCGTCTCTGTGCCGACACAGGCGCCAGGCATTCTCAAAGGGATTCGCAATTATCAGAACAATGCGGTGGGCAAATCCCACTTTACCGTCAAGGAAAGTGAAGTCCGCAACCGGATTTTCTGGCTTAATACGCGCAACGGGGTGCCGCTGTTTGTGTATACGCCGCTCAAGGTTTATGAGGAAAGCTATGAACGCACCATTTTGGACAAGGAAGGCATCGGACGCCATCTGGTACAGACAGAGAAAAATAACTGGACCTACCTGCCATCTCCGATTCCAGAAAAGTCCTGGGGTGATGTCTACGAGAATGCCCGGGTGAAGCAGTATAATGCGCGGGTACGTACCGAATTCGAGCAAGCGATTGGATACAACATCATTACGGCCAAAACAATCGATGAGAATACGAGCAATCGTTATGCTGTTGTCACAACGGAGCCGTTTGACCTGGCCGCGAAGCTGAATACTTACGACATGCGTCTGACGTCGACGACCCCGAATCTGGGTGAGGTAAAACGGGCCGTGACCGAACTGAAACGACTGCAATCCGAAGGGCTGCCGCGTGTAGGGATCAAGGATATTTTCGGCAGTATTAATGAAGATATGGCCAAAGAAAACCTGGTACGTTCCCCGCAGCTTATCGCACGGGTACGTGAAGAACTGGCGAAGATGAATGCCATCTCGGCCAAAGTGGCTGAACTCGAAGGCATTCTGGCACAGCATCAGGATGAGGAACAGTGGTATGATCGCTTCATCGAAGCTCTGTATACCGACACGATCGTCAAGAAAGGCGCACTATACGTCTACGACCGCGATCCGGAAGAAGATGCCTGGGAACCGTTCGCGAACCTGATGAAGAGCCGCAACTTTGCCGAGTATGAGGTGTTTGGCAACTTCCGCGGTTTGCCTGAAAAAGATCGCAGTACGCTGCTGCGCAAAGCTTCCCGCCGGGATAATGAACTAACGGCTTCGGAGGATATCGCTCCGCTGCTGGCCAAACTGGATGATCTGGCTGCCCTGTTCATGGAATCGCGAGACCGTCTGGAATATGAACGCGTGGAGCTGGCAAACGGCGAAGACATCTATCAGTTCTACAGAACAATGTCATCGAAGCTGAATGACATCCGCAGAAGGCTGAAGTAACATGGGTGCCGGGATGGAGTTCAAGTTGAACAATACCCTGAAGCGGGATCTGGAGAAGTACGCAGCACAATATGCGGCAGAGCAGGAGCGGCAAGGCAGCCTGGGTGATGGACGAAGCAGTATCCATTACCCGGCCCTGTTTCTGTTTGTAGGTGACCTGGTCGAACCTGCCATGGCTGCAGTGCGCGAGATTAATCAGTTGAAGTGGGATAACGGAGAAGGTGTGGTGTATCTCCAGATTGGAACAGAGGGCCGGGAGGAACAAGGAGGACGGGAGCATCGGGATTCATCGGAAGACGGTCAGGTGACCCGTCATATCCTGCCTCTATCCACCGAACAGGCTGGACGTCCTTCGAAGACCATGCGCAAGGATGTACACCGCAGTTTTCACGATTCGGAGCAGGCGCTCTTTGGTCTGAATCGCACGCTGCGCCGGGTGAGCAACCGGATCGCTGAATACGGCCGGTTATATTCATCATTTGATCGGATCTATGTAACCGTCGTGACAAGGGCAGATGATCCGCTGAATGTGCTTCTTCCGGAATTGACGAAGCTCACCGAGAACATTTTGGCCCAATCTTTCAAGTCGGTTCAGACGGATCTGCATGTACTGGTCAGCGAGATGGAGCAGGTGGAGTCCTTCGGATATGCAAGTGCAGCCGGACTTGCCTTTTTGAGGGAACTGGATCATATGCAAGCGCTGGACTATACGTTCAGCGGTAATCTGCTCGTAACGGAAGATGGGATTTCCATTCCCGTTGTGCACCCTTCTTCGCCTTTGTTTGATCTCGTCTATATCCTGTCTGACAAAAATGAGCGAGGAACCGGCGTGGCCGGGGGATGGATAGAGAATGCCGAGATTATCTGCCGAATCTGCCTGCTGAAGAATCGGAAACAGGATCCGGATGCACTCGGTGCGGTTGCAAGTACAGGGGCCAATACCTACAATAATACATCGTTCAAAAACAACATTCGAACAACCTCGGATCAGCATGGCTATGCCAGTGCGGGTTTTGCCGAGATCAGACGGCCCAACCAACCGATTGCGCTCGCGGTATTGTATCATCTATACCGCTATCTGTTGAACCTTATGCGACAGGAGCCGGAATGGAGCATGAAAGACAAGCTTGCTTTCTTCGGTCTGGACACTTCATCCGTAGAGCGCATGGTAGAAGGGCTGCTGCCCGAGCAGGACCTGGTGGGCGGCATGAGCGGCATTATGACGCATAACGTCAGCTTCTCCGATCTCAAGCCGCTATCGCTGCGTGATGCGGAGCGAGCGCTATTCGGTCAGGGTGCAGAGGCATACTTCCGTGACAATATGGTACGTCCGGCGGAAGAACGTCTCCGTCAGCGCAGCAGTCAGAGTTCCCTGCTCCGCCGGGCAGAGCAGTCACGGACAGAGTACCCGGAGATAGGATATTTCCAATGGGCTTCATGGAGTGACAGCAGCCCTGGGAGTGTACGTGAGGCCTTGCTGGGACTCATTCGCGACAAATCGGTTCAGCTTGATTCGGCACGTGCCCTGCTGGAACAGCGTCAGCAGGAGCAAGTGGAGGATCAGCCAATCAAGCGTGCGTTGTTCCGGGACAAGCAGAATGTACGGAATCTGATCGATTGTTTGTTGGAACGCGTGTATGTGCCCAAGACAGAACTGTTACGACTGGAAAATGAACTGCAATTGCTTCGCATCTACGATTCGGAGATGGAACAGCTTCATAGCTTCAGTCGCGATGTAACGACAGCACTCGAAGCGCTGGAACGCACGCTGCGTGAAGCGGCAGAAGAGCGTATCGCGGCAGCGGATGAATATATCGGACAGAATGTGATGGAGTATTACGGTAAGGTAACGGAAGCATTGATTGCCGATTTGGAGGCCAAGCGGGGCCGGGATGTTTGGTTTGAAGAGCGTTATATGGGAGACATTAACCGTCTTGCTGCCGAAGGCAACGAGCGTCTGCTTCAACGTCTGATGGAGGTATGCCATGCGCTGCTGCTCACAGCTGAACCACTGAGATTACCTTTTGAGGAAGAACTGCTGCAGCGAGCGAATGTAACGATTACCTATGGGGACAAAAACGTATTGACCCGCGATGATCTGTTCCGCAGGTTATACCGTACGCTGGAAGATCAGGCGGTTGTGAGAATACGGGTATTCGATTATACCCAGGAACATCGGTATGAAGAAAAGTATTTCTTTGGCGATCATCACAGTGCTTTCATGGATTATGCGGCACATGCGGAGGAAACATCCCGCATCTATAAGCTGGGCGTTGTGTACGAAGAACGCAGCAGTGGTGTGGAAAAGTTGAACCTGATGGGAGGGTTCCATCTGGAGGATCTGATGGTCTATCGCAACGGTAAGGTGTATTACGACTCGTATGCGGAGAACGGTTATGAGTTTCATCCAGCAGGCCTGGCTGATAAGCTATCACCTATGCGATAGAACAACAGTCATGATCGACTCCGGTATTAATTCAGCCTATGATGGGCTGGTTTGGAAAGGATGCATGCGAACATGCAGCGAAAAATCAATCTTCTCCTGGTCCTGTTCAGCCTGATTGGCGGAGCCGTGGGATTTGCGGCAGGAGAAATCATGCTGCATCAGTGGCTTGGGGAGATGCCTCGCCTTCTGCTGATGGGGTTATACTTCGGCGTGCTGGCGCTGAGCGTAGGTCTGTTCTGTCTGCTCGCCGAGATGATCTCACCGAAGCTTAACGGAGCTTCCTGGAAGCTGAGATATCTTGGCTTGTCGTGGAAACTGCTCGTTCCGGCAACACTGGTATTCCTGTTTGTCGTTGGATTGGTCTTTCAATTGTTGTATCAGATCAATCCAGGCGGCGTGAAGCAGGTGAAGGACATTGTACTGATGATCGATAACTCGGGCAGCATGTCGGAAACGGACCCGGATAATGGACGTTTCGAGGCGGCCAAGACGTTAATCAGTCAGATGGAAAGTGACAAGCAGGTAGCTGTTATTACATTTGATGATCAGCCACAGCTGCTGCAGCCTTTTACCGCATTGGATAGCGAAACGGCAAAAGCAGAGGTGAACGGTAAGATCGACGGTATTGTCACAACATCGGGTGGTACAAACTTCGATGCCGTGCTCCGGGAAGCCATGGAGCAGATCCAAAACAAGCAGGATCCAAAACGCGGTACTGTAGCCATTTTGCTGTCGGATGGATTCAGTGAAGCAGATACTTCGGATATCTTATCCCAGTATGCGAACGAGCAGATTGCCGTGAATACGGTAGGTCTGAGTTTGGTCGACCCATCGGGTACCGACTTGCTGCGCAGTATCGCTCAGCAGACAGGTGGCATGTACTATGACGTGCCGGATTCCGGTGGTCTCAGCATGGCATTTCAGCAAATCTACGATACGATTGATGAACGGACGCTGGTGACGGAACGTACAGGCATGATGGAACACAGTACCTATCTGGCCATCTTCCGCGTTGCTGCTATGCTGTTGATTGGTGTAGCACTGGGCGTATCGCTTGGGCTGGTGTTCGATAACCGCCATCTGGCAGTCAGCTTTGGCATCGGTGGAGCGGTGTCAGGCCTGCTAGCAGGCCTTTTGCTGGAGTGGGGATTGGACGGTTCTTCTGTAGGGGATGCATTGGTGAGACTGGGTGCCATGTTCATATTATCTGGGGTACTCACCCTGTTCACCTGGATTATTCCGGTCAAGGAGAATACCCCGCGGAAGAGCAAGGGCCGCCGTGAGGCGGGCAGGGGGACTCCGACCGCAGACGGATTCGGTCAGCGGGGGAGAGACACACGCAGCAAAGGATTTTAAACATCGGGAGGTTGGCGACACATGCGATATGCAGATGCGGACCCTTCGGTACCTCTGATTCGCAGACTTACACTTGCTGTGGATGATGGTTACTGTACCCTGCGCTGGCTCTGGCCCGAAGGTGTAGAAGCCGTATACGTGGAGCGGTTGGAGCTGGAAATGGTCGAAGGTGGACAGAGCAGGGATCAGACTGTGAATGGCAAGCTGAAACTGTATACGAGAGAAGAATACAAGGCGAGTAACGGATATACAGACCGGATGACAGGATTTGGTGCCATCCGGTACACGATACATGTTTGCCGAATGGACGAAGACGGTCCTGTGCTGCTGCGTCAGCAGAATGACGAGAATACGGTCATCGCCAGTGCTGGCAAAGCGGATATCCGTTTCTCCATTCGATACAAAAGCGGTTTTTTTCAAAAAAGAAAGACGGTTCTCATGACTGTGACAGCTGAAGTACCTGTGCCGAAGGAAGCTCTCTGTTATGTACGCAAGCAGGGCGGAGTTCCACTCAACAAGGAAGATGGCACGGTTTATCCTTTTGTCAGTGATTTTACTCCAGGGAGAAATGAGATGCCGCCCGTGGAAGTGGCCAAGGATGACTATGTGAGGCTGTTTTTCACGGACGGACCGAGATACGGAGCCGTTTACCGCCTAATATCAGACTAGATGAATGTGAGGCAGTTCAGTCTGCCTGAACGGGGAGGGGAGTGGCTATGAGCTTTTTTAGTCGGTTTTTGAAGAAACAGCAGCCCGCAGAACGGCCGCTGTTTTACGATATTGTCTGTCCATATTGCTTCAGCAAGTTTTCGCCGGAAGAAGTAGTGTTCCGGGCTGCGCATCACCGGGATGATGATGAGGATTATGCACTGGGGGAAGATGCGAAGCTTAATCGGTATCGTGAACGCTTTGGGTTGGACACGGTATTTGATATGGAAGCCGTTCTGGCTCCGCATGATGTGCCTGAGGAACATCGCATTTATTCGGATAACATCGTGATGGGACTGAACGACCGGTATGGTGTGGTTACACGGCGCCGGCTGTGCCCGCATTGTCATAATGAGCTGCCGGTAACGGCAGGCAAGGCACCAAGCAATATCATTTCCATTATTGGGGCATCCCAGGTGGGGAAATCGGTGTATATGACATCGTTGATTCATACGCTTCAGCATTATACGGCTGACCACTTTGATGCCGCCTGCATGCCGCTGAATGCCGAAATTAGCCGCAGATTCCGCGCAGATTACGAAGAACCGCTGTTCGAGCGGGGAGATCTGCTGGATTCCACGCAGAAGGAGAAGCTGCAGGAGCCGTTTATTTTTCAATTTGTATTCAAGGATGAAGATAAAGCACCGCTGACACTGGTCTTTTTTGATGTGGCGGGTGAAGGTATGGTGGAGCAGGACTATCTGGGTCTGCATGGTCAGCATATCAAGAACTCAGCGGGTATTTTGTTTATGGTGGATCCGCTCCAGATTCGTTCCATTCGGGACAAGATCCGCATTAACCTCGGCAACGAGCCAGGCGAGTGGACGCCAAGGTATGATGAACCACGTGATGTTGTGCTGACCCTGTTCGGTGATTTTATCGCTTATCAGGATAAGGCCAAGACAAATATTCCGACAGCCGTTGTGCTGACCAAGAGCGACATGCTGCATTCCCTTAAGGATGAAGAGGGGGATTATATCAAATCCAACAGCAATGTATTCCGCAATATGGTACACCGTGAATGGTTCGATCTGACTGAATTTGAGAATATTGACGGGGAGATTCGGCGCTTTATCGAGAAGGTGGACCGTCCGTTCAAGGGCACGATGGATGTGTACTTCAAGGATACGGCTTATTTCGCGGTATCTGCGCTGGGCAGCAATCCGGTGGATATGAAGCTGCAGGGCGTCGTGAGTCCCATCCGTGTGGACGAGCCCTTTCTATGGCTGCTGTACAAGCTGAAGTACATTGAGGGGAGAGTGGAATGATGCGTTCTTCCATGACCCCGCCCATTGAACAACAGATGTACACAAGAGAGCGGCGCGGGGTGTTTCGCACAACGGAGGGGTTCGATACGGTTGCGGCATCACCAGGACTGGACCCTTCCTTTATTAAAAAAGTACTTCATCCCTATTGCGTCTATGACGCTCCAGCGGAATTAACGGGTCGGAGTGAGAAGGACCAGGCAAAATTCCCGCCATCCATACATCTGATTCATCTGGAGAGCGGAGAGACGATCCTTGGTCAGAATGTGTACCAGTCCGCTGATTTTACGGGGCTGCGCAGTGCCTTTTTTGCACACAACTATGTCCTGTCCCCGGAACGCTCCGAGGAACAGATGAAGCAGGGGAACTGGCTGGATGCCGTATTCGCCACGTCATATGACATCGAACAAGGCACGGTTTTGCCTGCCCTGACGGAATTGCCGGGTGCACCACTGAATGGCAGGGAGGCCGCCACTGGAGCAGGAGCAGGCCCAAGTGCCCGCTCCGTAGCGCCAGCAGATCTGCTGGCCTCATTGAAAATGAACGAAACTCTTTTCAAGCGCCTGCTCTATGCCGTCATGCAGGCAGTAGCAACCCGGCGGAAGGTATACATCGCACTCGACCTTCCTGCCGAGGAGATCACAGCCGGAGCCAAGGAACTGCTTCGTCTGCTCTATGCAGCACTGCCCTATGCGTTTAGGCGGCAGCTCGGCTTCATGACATTTGCCAAGGAGCCTCAGGCCAAGAAGGGAGTTCATCTTCAGTTTGTAGAGCGGGGCACGCTTCGTCCAAAGGACAGGAATACGGAGAAGGACTTTACCTTCGACTTGGCTACGGGCAGGGTAACCCATGCGGAAATGTCGGTTGCCCAGCTTCCCTATGCGGAGTTTGCCTGGTCGCTTCTACAGGAGCCAGGTATGGCGGATGCATTTTATACTTTTGCAGACGAGATGTTATCCGGCACCGAACCGGGGCGCGAGCTTTCCATCCAGGCCTATGGGGAATTGTCCATGTTTTATCGTCTCGAGCAAGGGATGGAAGATCTCTACCTGAATGATAAGGGAGGGGTTCTGAGTGGACTGCTTACCTATCTGAAACCTGAAGGTGGAGTACAGCGACGTTCACGTTTGAACGAACTGTTCCTCACGCTGCTCAGCCGGGAACTGGACAGTGTCAAAAGAGAGAACGTACCTGAAGAGACGGTTGCCTCACGCATCGCGGAATATTTCCGCGTCGCTGCACCTGTCGTTCAATCCCGCATCGTGGATTATTTCATCTATGCAGTGAACAGTGCCAGGTCTCAGAAGAGGATGCGGGCGGTACAGGAATTGTATGATCTGCTCGACCGCGATTCCGGGCTGAGTCGTGCATTCTTCGATAAGGTACTGGCCAATGAATCACTGACAAAACTGCTGTTTGAGCCCTATCTGGATAATCAGCTGAAACGTACCGAAACTGCTTCCGATGTGATCGGCGTAATCGAACGCTGGGTAACCACGCATGTATCTGCGGTATACAACAGCTTCCTGATTGACCGGACAGCCACAGAGCTGCGTGAACGATTATGTTCGGCGCCGAATCCCGTTCATGCTGCGAGTGAAGCACTTAAGCGTGTGAGCGTGCTGGATCGCCTTTCTTCTGACATGCTCGTGGGTGATGGAATTAAGGCCCGAATTGGGCAGTCTCAGACCGTCACCCGATCCGCCCGTTCGAGTGGAGCCGAGTCAGCGGGATTATCCGCGTATCAGGAAGAACTGACACGCCTGGCTGACAAGCTGGCCTATGTCATTAACCTGTTTTTGATTCAGGATCTTGATCTGGAACGGGTGAACCGTGAACAGTTACTGAGCATTGATATTTTGCTGCACGACAGCGAGGTACGTGATTGGGCGGCGCGTCAGGGACAGGATGTAACGGCTCGTACAAACATGATGCTGGCAGCCAGAGCATGGCTGAGCGGCGAAGACCGTGAAGAAGAGGTGCTTGAATCACTTAGCCTTGCGGAGCGGAGTGAACTTCAGCGTTGGGTACGCAGATGGCTCGCAGGGGAACTGCGGGATCAACCGGGAACACCTGCATATGAGGCGCTTCCGCTTGCGTTCTACCGGGGAGGAAGCGGCAGCAAACTGGATTATGCAGGGCTGATTGAGTTTGTCCGCAGCAGTGCTGGCAGTAAGGAAGTATTGTATTCATTTTTTGAATGGTCGGGAAGCCAAAGGTTGTTCATACGGAGTTCCCAGGCGAGCAAAGCCTACTCAGATGCCATTGTAGCCTATTTCAAAGGTCATGACCGTGAAGCGTTCAAGTCCAAATCGGCATTCAAGCCGTATTACACTAGAGCGAGTAAAACAATGAAGACGGTCTATGATCGGGCCAAGAACGAACTTTCATCACCGCTTGTGCGTATGCTGACAGGCAAAAGAAAAAATCTTTTTCTAGGGTCGGTTATCGTGATCCTGATCCTGGGGATCGCCGGGGTAACGTATGCCCTGACGAATAAGACGGACGCGCCAGAAGAGGCTGCTCCATCGACACAGGATCCCGTGGTTCCGGCAGAGCCTGAGGTACAGTTAGCTGAGCAGATCGCTTATGTCATTCCGGGAGCCGAGGTGGATGGAACGACGACCGAAGCGCAGCTCGTAATCCGTTTCATGAATGAAGCGGATAGCAATGCGTTATTGCCAGGTCCAGTTCAATTAACTTTGAAGGATGGCACAACGCTGGAGATGGATGCTGCGTCGGACTGGGAGAGTTTTAACCGGAATGAGGACCCGGATACGGAAGGACCAGCAGAAGATGGGACTTCGTCTGAGGGAACGTCCGGGGATAGGTCTACAGGATCTACAAACGAAGATCAGCAGGGTGAGGAGCCTGTTCAAGGGACAGATTCGACTACGTCAGATGACTCTGCTTCAGATGCAGCAGCAGGTACAGAGACGAATGGAGTGACCGGAGATGCGTCTGGCTCTGCTGCCGCGGATGGGAATATTGAGCAGGGAACAGAAACTACATCATCCGGTTCTTCGGACACAGCAGGCGAATCAGGAGCGTCCTCTTCAACAGAATTGACGCCTGCTGAGGCGGACCGTCTGTATCCTTATGGTCAGCAAGTGCCGCTGCCTGATGAGGTTAATCCGGAAGATATCGTAAGTGTCCAGAGCGGTACAATGGTTATCCAACTGGTGCCAGAGCCTAAGCTTTAGGATCGTTATGATTTGTTTTTAAACCAAAATGAAATCATTGCAGGATGATCCTCGATTGTAAATCGGGGTCATCTTTTTTTGATTTTCCTGCTGCCAATCTTTTAAGGACGATCTTATTTGAGGAGATGATGCTAATCATGGAACTTTCCGGTTTCCTGGGATGTCTGACAAGAGAGGGGCTATTCCAAAATCGAAGGAAAGCAGGGGACCATAATGCGTTATATTTTATATTGATGATGTGCATTGTACTCTTTGGTTGTTCGAATGATGCAAGCAGGGATGCTCAGGTTATGAGGACGAGAAGAAGATGATCCTAAGTGCTTCCCAAGCTCTGATGCAGAAAGAAGAGTAGATCCTTTCTTTTGTTCACAAATCTGACACAAACTTTGGATTCATCCTTTTTGGACAATCTCCAACAGGGACCAACTGCACGTATACGTTGAGAAAAGCTCTCACATAAATGAGGCGGATTCCGATCGGAAAGTCCACTGAACTGCTATATAATCGCTCCAAACAAGCAAGAAGTTTGGTATTTCTTATTGACAAATGATAATGATTATCAGTATCTTTGTTATATAAGATTTGTTGCGCCGGAAATACGCTGAACATATAAATTCGTTTTCGTTATCGATAGCCGGAATACATAACCGGGATAAATGAGAGAGGGATGATCGCATGTTTCGTCTGGAGACGTCCAAACTGGATATCGCTTATGAGGAAAGACTGATTGTTGAAGATCTGAATATTCAAATTCCCCAAGGAAAAATTACAGCGCTTGTTGGAGCCAATGGTTCAGGTAAATCAACCATCCTGAAGACGATGGCACGGATTATGAATCCAAAAGCAGGTAGTGTTTTGCTCGACGGGAAGTCCATTCATAAGCAATCCACCCGTGAAGTAGCCAAGCAGCTTGCGATTTTGCCGCAGAATCCTACGGCGCCGGAGGGACTCACAGTAACGGAACTGGTATCCTACGGAAGATTTCCTTATCAAAAAGGCTTCGGTTCCATGCGTGCTGAAGACAAGCGCATGATTGAGTGGGCCATCGAAGTAACGGGCATGACGGAGTTCCACGACCGCCCAATTGATCAATTGTCAGGCGGACAGCGTCAACGTGCCTGGATTGCCATGGCTCTTGCTCAAGAAACGGATATCCTGTTCCTGGACGAGCCGACAACATTCCTCGACATGGCTCATCAGCTTGAAGTATTGCAATTGCTGGAGATGCTGAACGAGACCGCGAATCGCACCATCGTTATGGTTGTGCATGATCTGAATCATGCCTCCCGCTATGCCCATCACATGATCGGCATTAAAAAAGGTAAAGCAATCGCTACAGGTTCCCCTGTAGAAGTCATGAACTGTGATGTGCTTCGCGAAGTATTCAACATTGAAGCCGATATCGTGATTGATCCACGTTCTGGTGTGCCACTCTGCCTGCCATATGCACTTGCCGGCGAACGACAGCAAACGGCAGCGCCAGAGCAAACTGCAGCGCCAGAGCAAATGGTGATGAACGGTGCCATGATGAATGCTGCAGGACGCTCCGAACAACGTGTTCGTACCGCAACAGGAAGTTAATATATCGGACCATTTGTGGTCTTGAAATATAGAATAAGCCGCTTTGCATATATGCAGGCGGCTCATTCGCATTCATGGGAGGCATGCTGAAATGGGAGCAATCAACTATACCTGGTTACAGCAATATGGAAGAATCACAACCGTACCTGGGGATGAACCAGTTTGGGAGATTCACTTGACCGAGCTTAGACAACCGGAGAAGGCGAGAGAGCTGCTGGATGTATATAATCAACATCTTCAGGCAGATTCATTCCGAACCGCAGCGGTGTACTTCATGCATTCGGTGCGTGGGCTGATGCTGGGGATCCATTACATGACGGCACTATGTGATACATGGCTTAATCTTTCACTGGAGAACATGAAGCTGCAGCTCGAGGTTCAGGATGGCCGTGCAGCCTTTCGTTTTCAACTGCTGGATGGAACAGAACATCCTCACCCTGAACCAGTGAATCTCACAGATACAGCCCAATCCTCATGGCGAAAGGATATCCTAACCGCATACTACACGGAGCAGCTTCGTCCTTTGATCGAAGGGGTTGCCTCTGCCGGAGAAGCGAGCCTTGGTCAGATGTGGTCACAGCTTGCCTCCATGCTCCGTTGGTACAAGACGACAGCGTTACAAATGAACATTGAAGAAGCTGAGCGAGAAGCGGTGATGGAAGGGTATGAACATGTCATTGCTCTACCTGCCAGTCTGCTTGGGTTGAAGAAGAATCTGTTATCGTTCAAGCCGGTAGAGATTGATAATCCCCATCAACCGGGAGAGACCATGCTGATGAAGCCGGTATGCTGCCTGCATCACCAGGTGTATGGAGGCCAAAATTACTGTTATAGCTGTCCCAAACTCAGTAAGGCCGAGCGGCAGAAGCGTTATGATGACATCCTGGCAGCCAAGTCCGGATAACAAGCAGGAAGGCCTCGAGGCTGAATTTGGTAATTGGTGAGCACCGGGTCTATAATATGGAGACAGGCGCTGTATTATGTTGTGTGCTTACAAGGTAATGACAGCTGTCCCAAAACCAACATCGATCATGGGAGGAATCAGTCATGTCCGTATATTCATATCAGGCTGTAACGCCAGCCAATCAGGAAGTATCACTGGATCTGTACCGAGGTAAAGTTCTTGTCATCGCCAATACGGCCAGCAAATGTGGATTGACTCCTCAATATGGAGAGCTGCAGAAGCTGTATGATCGTTACCGCGATCAGGGTTTGGTCGTACTGGGTTTCCCTTGTAATCAGTTCGGAGGACAGGAGCCGGGTACAAGCGAGGAAGCCGAATCCTTTTGCCAAATAAACTATGGTGTGAACTTCCCTGTTTTCGCAAAAGTGGACGTGAACGGTGAGGATGCGCATCCTTTGTTCCAGTATCTTCGCCAGCAGCAGCCAGGGGCGGCTGAAGACGACACGATTCAATGGAATTTCACCAAATTCCTGGTCAATCGTGAAGGTGAAGTGGTGGGACGTTTTGAACCCAAAGAGTCTCCTGAAGCGATGACTGCAGAGATTGAGAAACTGCTGGGATAATCAAATAGAACAGATCAAGCCTGCCTCCAGTTGGAGGACAGGCTTTTTTAAAAGCTATTTATACCAAGAAAGTTAAGGAAGCGGTTTGCTTAAATTGTAATATCCCTGATCCGAGGCAAGCTGAAGGAGATTACGGGCATAGTTGCCCGCCCAGGAATAGCCGTGCCGCCGCTCCTCGCTGATCTCCATAATATCCATGTACTTCTTGCCGTCACGGTCCGCATAGAAGGGCACATCTTCATCTACATTGTAGAAACGGTACCAGATCAGACTGGACGGGTCAGGCTCGAAATACACCGGTCCTTGACGATTATATTTGGTTCCATTCTCTCGGACCTGATCAAACCAGCGGAGGGCGCTCTTGGCTGCGTGTTCAATCTCGGGTATCTGAGGCCTGGACATAAGGAAAGCCGTGATGGCCACAGATTCGGATCCGGATTTGGATGCCAGTTCATAGGCTCTGCCGGATACAGGCGCGTAGGTTACCGGGTCATGCTGGGCACCCCAAACTGTAGGCACACCGCCGTTTTTAATTTGAGCTTTCAATGTGTATGCGATTCCTCGATCCAAGGCCGCCGCCAGCTTGGACCGTGTATCCTCACTCAGAATATCGTTGTTGAAGCCTTTACGCTTCTCAATGATGTCATCGATGAGCACCATGGTTCGCACCAGGGCATTGTCATTATAGGTAACGCTGTCGGAGTAATTGCCCCGCTGTGGATAAACCTGAGGCCATCCGCCTGAAGGATATTGGGAGACCAGGATAAAATCCACCGCTTTGCGGACACTGTCCCGGAAGATCGGGTTGCCCGTCTTTTCATACATATCAGCCAGGAAGCGGATCTCGGTTGTAGTTGCTTCATTATCAAACGTTCCGAGCTCTACGCCTTTCGGGTCTTTCCAATCCGAACGCGGCGCTACCCCGTCCCAGGAGGACTTGTACTTCTCCTCCATTGCTTTGAAGAACCCACCATGCGGCAGCTGCCAGGATACGATGTTTAGCGCATAAGCGGTGTCCTTGGCCAAGTCACCTGTGGAGAACGTGCTGTAATCCCTGAACTTATTCAGCAGCGAAGATACATCAACCCCTGCATAAGTTTTGGAGGATAACACCTCGGTTTTAATGGTGACAGGCGGGGAATCGGCAAAAGCAACCACGGGCCTGGCGATATCTGCGGTCAACATGGCGATAATTGCAGAGACAGGAACCAGCGTTAATGAAACAGAGATGGAACGTTTCTTCAAATGAATGCCTCCCAACATAACTGGTATTCTATTCATATAAAATCCAAATAAAGGGTCAATAATATTGTAAGCGCTTTCTAATATAAAAATCAACTGTAAGCTAAAATTTAATATTTGTTATCGTTCAGCGATCAGCCGCCAGCTCCACTTTGCGGTTAGGATGAAGGTCTTTTTTCTCCAAAAGGTTCTATAGCATAAACCGTTATTGCTCAGGGGACAATAGGTCTTAGGGGTTGAAGCAGCGGCTCGTCCACAGGGCGATATCCTATTTTTTAAATATTTTTTAAGAAAACACTTGTAATGTGAAAAAGATCACATTATAATGAGTACATGAAGTGAAACAAATCACAAAGTCGCCAGGTTGGTAGTGAATTTTTTCACATAATCGTTTAGTTTCGTTAGTGAATGTATTCACAAGGGAGTAAAATCATTGTCAATTTAAATTCCAGGAATCAAGCGCAGCAATCTGATAAATGAAGCACGGTTTATATTTTATAACTTCAAGGGGGACCTTTATTATGAAAATCTCAGTTATCGGATGTACACATGCAGGGACCGCAGCCATCATCAATACCGCCAAATTGTACCCGGATGCTACCATCACGGTGTATGAGCGCAATGACAACATTTCCTTCCTATCTTGCGGTATCGCCCTTTATGTCGGCGGGGTTGTGAAGGATCCGGATGGACTGTTCTACTCTTCGCCAAACCAGCTGGCTGAGCTGGGTGTAGTCACCAAGATGCTGCATGAGGTTACAGCAGTGGATGCCGCGAATCATAAACTTCAGGCTAAAAACCTGAAAACAGGGGAAGAATTTGAAGATACGTTCGATAAACTCATCGTGACAACAGGTTCATGGCCGGTCATTCCAAAACTTGAGGGGATCGAGATGGAGAACATCTTGCTCTGCAAAAATTACAATCATTCCAATACAATCATCGAAAAAGCCAAAGAAGCCAAACGCGTTACCGTTGTCGGTGCAGGGTATATCGGTATTGAACTGGTTGAAGCATTCCAAATGAATGGTAAGGAAGTCACCTTGATCGATAGTGTGGACCGGATTCTCAATAAATATCTGGACCCCGAGTTTACAGATGCCATTGAGGACACACTGACTGAACGCGGGATCAAGCTTGCACTGGGCCAGACTGTACAGAAATTCACCGGAGAGAATGGCAAGGTAACGAAGGTGATCACATCGAAAGGTGAATTCGAGACAGACCTCGTAATCCTGTGTATTGGTTTCCGTCCGAATACCGAGTTGCTCAAAGGCCAGGTGGATATGCTGCCGAACGGCGCAATTATCGTGGATAAATATATGCAAACAAGCCAAAAAGACGTGTTCGCTGCAGGTGACAGCTGTGCGATTCACTATAATCCAACAGGCAAGGCTTCTTACATTCCACTGGCAACCAATGCCGTAAGAATGGGTACATTGGTAGCTCGTAACCTGGTTCGTCCAACAACGCCTTACATGGGTACACAAGGGACATCAGGAATTAAAATTTACGACCAGAATATTGCAGGTACAGGACTGACCGAAACATCTGCTACAGATGACGGGCTGGTGGTGGAAGCTGTAACGCTTGAAGATGCTTATCGTCCGGAGTTCATGCCAACGGCTGAGAAACTGCTGCTCAAAGTCATTTACGAACAAGCTACACGCCGCATCGTCGGAGCACAAGTGATGTCCAAGGCGGATCTGACGCAATCGATCAATACAATCTCGGTTTGCATTCAGAACAACATGACCGTAGATGAGCTCGCCTTCATCGACTTCTTCTTCCAACCGCATTACAACAAACCATGGAACTTCTTGAACTCTGCCGGTCTTCAGGCTCTGCCTCCAGTAGAAGTAAAAGCACCAGCGATGGTGTAACTAATCAATCCGAGAACTGCCGCAGCAATGCGGCAGTTTTTTTAATTAACTTGATGTAGTTGATTCTGGAAATGAGTGCTATATTAACAACAGGTTAGAGGTCATACGCAATAGATATGAACATGAAGGAGTGGTTCACAACATGCTTACAAATACAGTATCCGAGCTTAAAGTTCTGCTACAATCTGTACCTCGCTCGTTTCTTGCGCTGAATCCAAATGAACTTGTACAGCCACGCATGGAAGGAAAATGGTCCCGTCTTCAGATTCTTGGTCATTTATGTGATTCGGCACTTCATAACGTAAGCAGGTTTGTCCAAATGCAGCATCAGACCGAACCACTGTCTATAACGCCTTATCATCAAGACCAATGGGTAGAGAGCCAACAATATGTCAGTGCACCAATTGAAGAGGTGTTAAATCTCTGGATCAGTCTGAATCAGTCCGTCATTCGTGTTCTATCCAGCATGCCGGAGACAGGGGAATCACCAACGTGCGTCTTACCTGATGGAAGTGTGGTTACGATGGAATGGCTGGCACAAGATTACGTCCAGCATCTGCAGCACCATCTGCAGCAAATTTTTGGTGAACATCATCACCTGGGAACAGAATAAGTAACCAACCAGCTGCACTCAAGCAAGAGAGCACGGAAGCTGGAACAAGGGGACTTTCAGGACTTTGTGATAAAAGTAACAAACTTGCCGAACCCTTCGCGATACAATGAACATATCAACGATGTACACTGATTTCGTTCATGAATAGTGAAGGAGAGGATGGCATGGCGGCAAAAACACCTCTTGAGGTTGCACAATATACGGTGAACACAGGGATGAAGAAAGGACAGAACCAGGTGTCCTTTGTGCTCGTTCTCAGTTTCCTGGCAGGGGCATTTATTGCGCTTGGCTTCCTGCTGGATATTCGCGTGATTGCCTCCGCCCCGGCGGAATGGGGCAGCTTGGTTAACCTGATCGGTGCAGCGGTATTCCCTGTAGGCTTGATCATGGTATTGATTGGCGGGGGAGAGCTGCTGACAGGTAACATGATGGCAGTACCGCTTGCTACGCTAGCCCGTAAACTGTCCGTAGGCAGCATGCTGAAGAATCTTACTCTGGTCACGATCGGAAACTTTTTGGGTGCACTGTTCGTGGCATATGCGTTCGGGCATGTGCTTGGTCTCACAGGAGAAGGAGTGTATCTGACCAAGGTTGTGGATATGGCGGGACACAAGCTGCATGACGGCTTTCTACAGGCGTTTATATCCGGAATCGGGTGTAACTGGCTGGTAGCCCTGGCGGTGTGGCTATCTTACGCGTCGGATACAATGAGTGGCAAAGTGCTCGGCATTTGGTTTCCGACCATGGCCTTTGTTGCTATTGGATTCCAGCACGTGGTTGCCAATATGTTTCTTATTCCGGCTGCCATCTTCGAAGGGCATTACTCATGGGGGCAGTACATTATGAACTTTATCCCGGTATGGCTCGGTAATCTGACGGGAGGCGCATTGTTCGTTGCTGCTGCCTACTGGATGGTGTACCTGCGTAAGGCGGACCCCGAGGTCAAAGCGGTTGTTCAGCCGGTAGAGCCGGAAGCCAGACCGATGTGGAGCAAACAGGCGTAATCGCCCGCACAATTTCAACTGAATATATTAAAGCGATCCCTTACTGCCATGAGGTCACGGTGTATGTTATACCGTAAGCCGGCGAAGATGGGATCGCTTTTTTACTACAGACAAAATAAATTCGCCATGACAAGGTTCGGGGGAACGAAACCTGTTCATGGCGAATTTCGGGAGTGGTCCATGATATGGCATGAGGAGGAAGTGGGGAAACACTAACCTAATGCCTTGTTTTTAATTTACCCCTGATTTTCGAGGATGAATCATGGAGCCAAAACTTTTTTTAGATTTAAAGGCATCAAGCCTGAGCGCACAAAACATGACTGTTCTCTTTACGTCATTACCTCCAAAATTATATGATGTAAGGATAGTTTTAAATGGGGAGGACTTGTACATATGATCGATCAGGAGAATGGCGTGTTTCCGGCGGTTTGCCCGCTTGACTGCCCGGATACTTGCGGCCTGCTGCTTCATAAAGAGAACGGTAAAATCGTGAAGGTGGCGGGCAACCCTGACCATCCGATTACGAAAGGCGCCATCTGCAATAAAGTCAGAAACATGGCAGAGCGGGTATATCACCCCGAGCGGCTGCAATATCCGATGAGACGTGTCGGCGCGAAAGGCGAAGGCAAGTTCGAACGTATAAGCTGGGATGAAGCTATCCATGAGATTACGGGGAAATTCAAATCGATATCCGCGAAGTACGGCTCGGAGAGTATCCTGCCATACAGTTTCTACGGCAATATGGGGATCCTTGGGGTAGATGGCATGGATCGTCGTTTCTTCAATGCGCTTGGTGCAAGTATGCTGGAGCAAACGATCTGCAATGCGGCCGGGAATACCGGATGGAAATATACGATGGGCGCCAATCGGGGAACGCTGCCCGAAGATACGGAGCATTCGGACCTTATTTTGGTCTGGGGAGGCAACATTGTAAGTACAAACATGCACCAGGTTGTCCTGGCTGAGAAAGCCCGCAAAAAAGGGGCCCAAATCGTGGTTATCGATGTACACCGGAATCGTACAGCTCAATGGGGAGACTGGTTTATTCCGCTATACCCGGGGACAGACAGCGCACTCGCACTGGGACTGATGAATGTACTGTTTGACCGGGGCCTGACGGACGAAGCCTTTATGGAAAAGTATACTGTGGGTCATGAGGCACTGCGCGATCATGTCCGCGACTACACCCCTGAACGGGTTGCGCGCATCACGGGTGTACCGGAAGCAGATATCGTGAAGCTGGCTGAGCTGTACGGAAACGCACAGGCGGCACATATTCACATCGGCAACGGTCTTCAGCACCATGACAACGGAGGAATGAATGTACGCAGCATTGCCTGTCTGCCTGCCATCACGGGACAATGGCTGAACCGAGGCGGCGGAGCCGTACGCACCAACAGTTATGCGAGCACCAATAGCGACGCACTGGAGCGTCCAGAGCTTCGGAGCAATTCGGAAGCACGGGTTGTAAACATGAACCGGATTGGCGAAGCATTGCTGGAAGCGCAGCAGCCGATCCGGGCATTAATGGTCTACTGCAGCAATCCACTGGTGGTGGCACCGGATACCGAGCGGGTGGAGCGAGGTTTTGCACGGGATGATTTGTTTACCGTGGTGCATGATCTGTTCATGACGGACACGGCCAAGTATGCAGACATTGTGCTGCCGGCCAAGTCTTCGTTTGAAGCGACAGATCTGTATACGTCCTATTGGCATCAGTATGTTCATCTGCAAGAACCGGTCATTGCCCCAATTGGCGAGAGCAAGAGCAATGTGGAACTGTTTTCGCTGCTGGGACAGGCGATGGGATATGACCCTGAGATCTTCGGTGAGACGCCGGAACAGATGATTGCGGACGCCCTGGCGGATACAGGCAATCCTTATATGAACGGAGTGACGCTGGAGGCCCTTCAGGAGCATCGTTTTGTGAAACTGGACATGTCGTCGCATGATTCATTCCTGGAACAGCTGCCTACACCATCCGGGAAGATCGAGCTGTATTCGGAAACGATGGCAGAGAGGGGACTTCCGCCGCTGCCTACATATCGTGCTCTAGTTGAAGGGTATGACGGGGAACATCCGGCCGGACCTGATGATGTGCATCCACTTATGTTCCTGTCGCCACCGAATCACAATTTCCTCAATTCAACCTTTGCCAATACGGAGAAGCATCAACGTATGGAGAAAATGCCCATGCTGCAGATTCATCCGGAGGATGCGGCTCTCAGAAACATTGAAGATGGCGATGCGGTGGTCGTGTGGAATGACCGGGGACGGATCGAACTTACTGCCAAGGTGAGTGAATCCATGCTGCCAGGTACGGTGATTAGCCAAGGCTTGTGGTGGGATGGAAGTGGACGGAAACAGCGGGTGAATTCACTGACATCAAATCGGCTGTCGGACATGGGCAACGGGGCAACGTTCTTCTCGGCCACTGTCGAAGTGAAGCGTCAATGAGTGTACTTGCAGATTGAGGCTTTTCAGGTAAGATGAACAAGGGATAAACCTTGAAGCAAGAATAAAAAGGCAATGTTTAATATACAAATGGCCTCCGCTCAGGTAGTTTAAGCCTCCGTGAGTGGAGGTTTGTTTTGTTCGTATATGGTAGTAAGGAGAACGAAGATGATGAGATGGCTGGATACATATCCAAAAGAAGTCAAAGTATTTTTGCTGGCAAGTTTGGTTAACGCGACAGGCAGTGCCCTGATGTGGCCGCTAACCACGATGTACGTATTTGATGAACTCGGGCGGACGATGGCTAACGCGGGATTCGTCATTCTGATCCAGTCGCTCGGCGGCATCTTCGGTCAGCTGCTCGGCGGTGCATTATATCACAGGGTCGGCGTGAAGAAGCTGATCATTGGATCGCTTGCCCTAAATGCACTTGGCCTGTTTGCCCTGCCCTGGATTAGTGCGTACTGGGTTGTATTTATATGTGCCATGGGCTGGATCGGCTTGTTCAGTTCCTTGTCACTGCCTGCGATTCAGGCTTTTATTGGCTTTCGGTTTGCGGAGCGGCGGGGAGAGCTGTTCAATATTATTTATGTGGCGAACAATATCGGTGTAGCGATTGGGACGGCACTCAGCGGTTTCTTGGCCGACTTTTCCTATCACCTCAGCTTTGTACTGAATGGCGTGACCTCTGCCGGGTTTGCAGTCTTCTTTTGGTACTATCTGTCGCGTGTGGATACCAATCAGGGAGAAGTGCATCTGACGAAACGGAAAACGGTCCAGAATGGTCCCGGGATCTGGGCGCTGCTTGGCAACACCAGGTTATACCTGTTTATGAGCCTGGGGGTATTGTTCATCCTGTTTGGCAATTCCATCTGGAACACAGGTGTATCGCCGTACATTATCTCCGAAGGGATGGAGAAACGAATGTACGGACTGCTCTGGACACTGAACGGGGTTCTGATCTTCGTGGGCCAACCGTTTACGAGCTGGGTTAAACGCACCATGGCCCGTACCTCCACTGCGCAGATGGCAGCAAGTGCGATTTTCTATGGATTGGCTTATATCGTCATGATCACGATGTACAGCTATCCGGGCATGGTGTTTGCGATGGTGCTGGCCACCTTTGGAGAAATGCTGATCTCACCTGCAACCCCTGCCTTCATTTCCGACCATGCGGGCAGAGCTGCACCATTTTATATTGGAGTCTCCGGCGGTATCGGATCGATCGGTCGTGTCATTGGCCCTTATGTGATGGGTGTGATGTACGATAAACAGGGCTTGATCTCCGTAGCCTGGCTGGCAACGGCGATGGCAGGGGTGGCCCTGCTCGGTTTTGCACTTCATGCCGTCCTGAATCGCCACCGTGAGGTAAAGGAGTATGGGTTGGATACCTAGAGTCTTCTAGGCGGGATATCATTGGAGCAGACATGTTGGACGAGTAGAAGATCCATCCAGCATGTCTGTATGTTTCACAAAACTATGGTTGACAAAATAATGTTTTTATGCTATAATTTACATATTAAATGTTTCCGTATATACTAAGGTTCTCCTGGCCAGGGGGGACCTTATTTTGTTATGCGGGAGGATAAATATGAAGCCAAATGAATCCAGCATTACGTCTTTGATCTCGGCCTTTGGCCGCGCCTATCACAGTCAGTATGACACACCTTTGATTTTCGATGACCACATAGCCAAGGCTCTGATTTCTCCACAGGAGTTTGAACTGATTCGGGAGCAAATGGTGCAGGGCATTCATTTTTTTAATCCAGAAATGGCAGATATGGTGAAGGAGGACCCCGATAAAATATTGAGGTGGATCACACAAGTTCAGCTGTCGCCTATTGCCCTGGCGAGGGCAGCCTACTGCGAGCAGGTGCTGCTCCATGAAGTTAAACTGGGTGCCAGACAATATGTCATTCTGGGAGCCGGAATGGATACCTTTGCGTTAAGAACCCCGGAACTAAGCGACAGGCTGAATATCTTTGAAGTTGACCATCCGGCTACGCAGCAGTTTAAGAGTGATAGGCTGAGTTTGGCCAACCTGTCGATCCCAGACAACTTACACTTGATCCCAATGGACTTTGCGCATGGGTTTGCTTATGGAAATCTGACCAGCAGAGGTTTCAAAAATCAGAGAACCTTCCTCAGCCTGCTTGGCGTTTCGTATTACCTGTCCAAATAGGTATTGTTCAATCTTTTGCGGCAGGCTTTTGCCAACCTTCCATCCGGAAGCTCGATGGTACTGGATTATGCAGATGAACGACTCTTTGAGGAGAAAGGCATATATAATCGGGTAGAGAACATGTTGAAGCTGGCTGCGTCCTCCGGCGAGCCAATGCAATCCTGTTTCGCGTATCACGAGATCGAAGGCCTGCTGGCGGATGCAGGACTTCTCATCTATGAGCATCTGACACCAGACGATATTCAGGAGAGATACTTCAACAATCGTACAGATGAATTGACTGCTTTTGAGACGGTTCATTTTATCCATGTTGTAAAAAAATAAGCGAATTTAGGGTGCAGCTTGGCATACTCTAAATTAATAAAACACCCTTCCTCCGGTAAGTCAGGGGGAAGGGCATTTGAGCTAAATAATGTACATCTTTATCCAAATTGCGCCTGATGCAGTCGGCTATAGGAGCCTTCTCGTTCGAGAAGTTCATCATGGCTGCCCTGTTCGGCTACGCCACCGTTCTCCACGACAATAATGCGGTCCGCGTGCCGGATGGTTGCCAATCGGTGCGCAATAACGAGCGTTGTACGTCCCTGAGCCAGCTCGGACAGCGCCAGCTGAATGGCAGCTTCTGTTTCGGTATCCAGAGCCGAAGTTGCTTCGTCAAGGATTAGAATGGGCGGATTTTTCAGAATCATGCGGGCAATAGACAGGCGCTGTTTCTGGCCTCCGGACAATTTCACGCCGCGTTCACCAATCATGGTGTCGAGACCTTCTGGCTGTGACCGTACAAGCTCTTCCAATTGTGCACGACGGATGGCTTGCCAGATTTCCTCATCCGATGCATTCAATTTGCCGTAGGCAATATTTTCACGAATGGTGCCGTCAAACAGGAATATGTCCTGCTGTACAATGCCGATATTGGAGCGCAGCGACTCCAGCGTCATATCCTTCACAGGAATGCCGTCAATAGTAATATGGCCAGCATCCACATCATAGAAGCGCGGGATCAGGCTGCACAGCGTGGATTTGCCCGCTCCGGAGGGTCCAACCAGTGCAACGGTCTGCCCGGCTTGAATCTCCAGATTGACCTGGTCCAATGTAGGCTTATGTTCACCATAGGAAAAGCTAACATTATGGAAAGCGATATCTCCGCTTACGCTTGTGATGGGCTTGGCCTGCGGTGTATCTTCTACATCTGGCACAGCTTCGAGCAATTCCAGGTACCGCTTGAAACCAGCAATGCCTTTCGGATAGGTTTCAATGACAGAGTTAATCTGTTTGATCGGACCCAGAAAAATATTCGACAGCATCACGAAGGCGATAAATTCCCCGTAGGTCATACTTCCTTGAATGACAAACCATGTTCCGCATACCAGCACAAACAGTGAGACGAATTTCATCAAAATAAAACTAAGCGAGGAGTTCCACGCCATAATGCGGTAGGTGATCAGTTTGGTAAGGCGGAAGCGTTCATTATTTTCAGTAAAACGACCGATTTCGTGATTTTCATTGGCAAAAGCCTGTACCACACGGATTCCGCTAACCGTATTTTCGACCCGAGCATTATAGTCTGCAATATCGGCAAACATGCGTTTGAAGGCAATGGACATTTTGCGGCTGAAATACAGGGACAGGTAGATCATCAGCGGTACGATGATAAAGGTCAGTACGGCGAGCTGCCAATTGATACTGAGCATGATACCGAAGGCACCTGCCAGCGTCATCAGGGCGATGAATAGATCCTCCGGTCCGTGGTGCGCAATTTCCCCAATATCCATCAGATCATTGGTCATACGTGAAACAAGGTGGCCTGTCTTGTTATTGTCGAAGAAGCTGAAGGACTGTTTCTGTACACGTGTGAACAGTTCTCTCCGCATATCGGATTCAATGTTAATCCCCAGCTTATGTCCCCAATAGGTGACTGCAAAATGAAAAAAGGAACTAAACAGATAGATGCCGAGCAATGCGGCACATGCCGTAAGAATCATGGACCAGTTGCCCTCAGGGAGCAGCTTGTCCACCACCTGGTTTACGGCCAGCGGAAACACGAGTTCCAGCAGAGCAGCTGCAATGGCACAAGAGAAATCCAGAATGAAAAGTCCCCTGTAAGGACGGTAATATGCCATGAAACGGCGAAGCATATGTATTTCTCCCTTCTATAACGCAAAAGCCCAGGCAGGCATCAAGGCCTGTCCAGACACAGCGTTCGGTCGTGTTGAATTATTTTATAAATGCTATTTACTTGCGGTTCTGCTGCGTACGTTCCACGATCATATCAGCCTGAGTCGTTCGATGTTGCTGCAGTTGTCTCGGTCGACCCGTTGGTAGTTTCCGCCCCTGCACCACTGCTGCAGGCAGACAGAATCATAATGATGGCCAGCATAAACAGCAAGCCGGAAAAACGTTAATTGACGGCAAACATCGGGTAAGTTCCTCCTGTGATAATCAATAATGATTATTATTCTCATTAATAACATAGAGGAAGATTTTACATTTGTAAATGGACAACTATGATCAATGTTCCATGGACAATGTTATTTTGTGCATTATAGTCTGCAGCTGTTCAATAACCGATAGGGGATCATATCCGTAAAACTTGTCTTCTTCAATCCCATAGACTTGACCATTGCCAATGGCATTTATTTCGGTGAAAATGAATAAAGAGGTTGAAATCGCTATCAACACCGACTATAATAAAAATGTCGAAACGTTTCAATGTCTTGCCAAGAAGCATGTCTATACAATTTTTGTAATGAACTGCCTGTTGGGTGTACATTGAAGGGCTTGTCTCGATGCTAATGGATCTCCAGTTAAAGCTGGTCCGAATGAGCCGTTGGGTAAGAAGTCAAATGGAAGAATTTTTTTTGATATCACTTCGAAACGTTTCGATTGAATAGAAACGAATATGATTCAATGATATAGTATAGAATTTGGTGGTTGTCACAACCATTTACAGTATAAAATGTAGGTAACTTATGAAATTGGTCAAGTTAGAAGGAGCGAACGTGGAATGGCAACGATTAAGGATGTGGCAAAGCTGGCAGGTGTGGCGCTCTCGACCGCTTCCTATGCATTAAACGGGGACAGCAAGGTTAGCGCCAAGACCAAGGCAAAAGTGCTGGAGGCAGCCCGGGAACTGAATTATCGCAAAAACGGCTTTGCCATGGACCTGAAACGGAGCCGGACGAATACGATTGCGCTAATTCTGACTGATCTTTCGGGTCCGTATTACTCGGAGTTGATTCGCAGTGTTCAGGATGTGGCGCTTGCGAATGGATATGATCTGATTGCCTGCAGTTCTATGGGCGGTCGTGATTCAACAGCAGTCCGGTTTTTGCGGGAAAAGAGAGTGGATGGTGCGATTGTACTCGCACACAACATCCATGATGACATTTTGGTGGAATCTGCGGGGCATCGTTTTCCTATTATTGTAATGGATCGTCATCTGTCGGGTGACCATCTGGTCAATGTGCTGGTTGACGGTGAACAAGGTGGATACCTGGCTACGCGTCATCTGATCAATGAGGGGCACCGGAAGATTGCCTACATTAGCGGTCCATCCAACTCGTATGATAATGCCCTGCGTTACCAGGGATATCTGAGAGCCATGAAGGAAGCAGGGCTTGAGGAAAAATCCAAATGGCGTCTAAGCGGCAATTTCGTTCGTGAAGGCGGGCATAGCGCAACCAAAATGATGATTATGCAGGGCGAGCTTCCAACCGCCGTATTTTACGGGAATGACGAAATGGCTATAGGTGGTTTGAAGGCACTGGAAGAGAGCGGCATATCCGTACCCAATGATATTTCGGTTATCGGGTTTGATGACATTCAATTGTCTGAATTCGTTCGTCCTCCCCTCACTACCGTAAGGCAACCGAAGCACGAGGCAGGATCACTTGCAGGACATCTGCTGTTCCAGATGCTGAATGGTGAAGCCGTGAATCCATCGTATACGTTGACGATTGATATGGTGGAACGCGAATCTGTACGCTCTGTGCAGGCAGAGTCGGGTAACCAGCCCGCGTAAGAAGCAGCGTTTGGATGGATATGGTTCCTGGTATGCCTGGAGCATAAGGGACTGTATCTTAAATAAATAATCTAATGATCCTAACGTAAATCTCGTTGAACAGGAGATGAAGCAATGGCTTTGATTCAATGCCAGTTGTTCGCCGAAAGTCTTAGCGTGTCTACAGACATTACCCTTATACTGCCGGAGCGTTCACCGCTTCGCGCAAGCCGGAATGGAAAACTGCCTGTTCTGTATCTGCTGCATGGACGCGGTGCAGACCACTCCGAATGGACACGGCATTCATCCATCGAACGATTGGCCGAGGCCCGGGGAATTGCGGTTGTGATGCCATCGGCAGGGCGAAGCTACTATATGGATATGCAGCAGGGCGGGTCTTATTTTACATATATAAGTGAGGAACTGCCTGCATTCGTGAAGTCGCTCTTTCCCATCTCGGACCGCCGTGAAGATACATTTGTAACAGGCGTTTCCATGGGCGGGTATGGTGCATTCAAGCTGGGTCTGCGTTTTCCGGAACGATATGCTGCGGCAGCCAGCCTCTCGGGCGGGCTAGATCTGGCAAGCAGGGTACGTGGCGAGGGGAACTTCACCCCTGCAGAAATGCAGAGCATCTTCGGGAGTCCGGAGCGAATTGAAGGCAGTGATGACGATCTGCTGGCCGTTAGCCGCAGGCTGGCTGCGTCAGGGACGGCGTTCCCGCAATTGTATCAATGCTGCGGGACAGAAGATTTTCTCTATGAAGCCAACCAGACATTTCGGCATACGATGAAGGAACTGGATGTACAGGTGACGTATGAGGAAGAGCCAGGTGGCCATGAGTGGAGTTATTGGGATATGAAGATCAAGCGTGTTCTGGAATGGTTGCCTGTTCAGGTATAGCCAGCTTGAAAATAAAACCAGGGGTTCGTAACCGGATTGGCCTTGAAGAGGCCGGTTTGCAGAGGAACCCTATTCTTTTTCGGTCGATTCGAAACGTTTCGATTTTTACTAAATGAAGGAGTGAATGACATGACAACGATGATTAATGAACCGATCCGGCTGACTGCCGGGGAATTGACGTTTACCTTTTTGAACAGTGGGGACCTGTACCAGGCAACTTCCGGTACAACCATGCTGAACCAGCTGCTAAGCAACCAGATCGATGGTTCTCTGAACAATCTGTACCTGCGAGTACATGAGGGCGAGAACATTAGCTCTTTCCCGCTGCTGGGTGCACTTTCGAACAGTAAAGTCATTACAAGCAAGACTCAGCCACACAATCAACTGATCTGGGAAGGCAGCATCCCATTGGAAGGCCAGGAACAAGGCATTGGTTATCAGGTCGTGTTCACTGCAACATCGCAAGGCGTTTGGTTCTGGGATGTGAAACTGAAAGGGCAGCATAACGGAGTGGATATCGTCTACGGACAGGATGTTGGACTGGCTGATCCAGGTGCGGTACGCAGCAACGAGGCCTATCTGTCACAGTATATTGACCATACTGTCTTTGAAGATGGAACGAAGGGATATGTCGTTTGTTCGCGTCAAAACCAGCCTCAGGGCGGCGCATTCCCATATATGCAGCAGGGTTCTTTGACCAAGGCAGTCGGTTACTCCACAGACGGCTTCCAGTTCTTCGGTCTGTCCTACAAGGAAACCAACGAACCGGAAAGTCTCAGCCGTAAAACGCTGGCTAATGAGACTTATCAATATGAGTTCGCCTATACGGCACTGCAATCCGAGCTGCTGAACCTGAACGGGGAAGCTGAGGTTGTTTTCTATGGACTGGCGAAGTCCAATCATCCAGAAGGCATTTCTGCACTGGAGTATGCAGATGAAGTGACTGCGGCTTGGGACGCTGTACAGAAACTCGAAGTTCAGTACGGTGAAACACTCGAGCAAGTGAAGCTGTCTTCCAGCCTGGGCGAGCCGCTTGTGGCACTGGACATGACGGAAGATGAAATCAAGGAACTGTTCCCTGATCGTCATCAGGAAGAGCGTAATGAGGATTCACTCCTGTCCTTCTTCACAGGCAGCTACGAACATATCGTCCTGAAAGCCAAGGAACTGCTGGTGGAGCGTCCTCACGGTCATATCCTGATGAGCGGTGGCAACGTGAAGCTTGGAGCACCGGTCATTACAACAACTTCTTATATGTACGGTATCTTCAACTCGCAGCTGGTTATCGGCAACACCAATTTTAACAAAATGATCAGTAACGCCCGAAATGCACTGAACGTGCCGAAGACCGCTGGCCAACGCATTTACGTAGAGATGGATGGCCAATATCGTCTGCTCACGATGCCCTCACTGTTCGAAATTGGCTTCAACTATGTGCGCTGGATGTACAAAACTGAATCCGATACACTCATCGTAACGAACTATACAGGTGCACATACAACCGAAGTGAGCATGAATGTGCGTTCTACAAGCGGTAAAGCCTATCGCTACCTGGTAACCAACCAGATCACAATGAACGTGAACGAATACGAATATCCGCTGCACATGACGCAGGATGGCAATACACTGGTCTTCAAAGCGGACCCAAAAGCAATCAGTGCCGGCACATATCCTGACTTGCAATATCGCATGTCTGTAGAGGGTGCCTCAATGAACGCAGGCGACGAGACGCTGCTGGCAAGCGGTATTCGCAGTGGATCGGCTTCGCTGGTTACGCTTAGCCTGGAAGAGAGTGCAGAGTGGACGCTTAAGGTGCAGGGTGTACTGGAAGGCCAAGCTGCTGAAGCTGGATCAACTCTTGCATTTGAAGAGGAAGTACAGGCTTATCGCGAATTCTTCGCGGGTGTAATGAATGGCTTCCGTTTGTCCCGCGGCGAAGGTCAGAGTGCTGAGGACCTGTTCAAAGTGAATGCCTTGGCTTGGTGGTACACACACAACATGCTGGTGCACTATTCCGTGCCTCACGGTCTGGAGCAATACGGCGGCGCAGCATGGGGTACAAGGGACGTATGTCAGGGTCCGGTTGAATACTTCATGGCTACTCAAAAATACGAGCAGGTACGCGACATCATCAAAATGGTCTACACGCACCAATACGAGGATGACGGCAACTGGCCGCAATGGTTCATGTTTGATAAATACTTTGCCATTCAACAGGAAGAGAGTCACGGTGATATCATCGTCTGGCCGCTGAAAGTGCTGGCAGACTATCTGACGGCGACGCGCGACTATGCGATTCTGGATGAGAAGGTGCCTTACACTGTCAAACACAGCTTCGGATTCACGGAAGACACAGCAACGGTACTGGATCATGCGAAGAAAGAGATCGAATACATTCGTTCGCACTTCCTGCACGATACGTTTCTGTCTTCCTATGGCGATGGGGACTGGGACGATACCCTGCAGCCAGCCAATGCACAGCTCAAGCAGTTTATGGTGAGCAGCTGGACGGTAGCTCTGACGTATCAATCCGTTAACGTGCTGTCACAGGCTTTGAAATACAAGGATGCTTCCTTCGCAGAGGAGCTTGAAGCTCTGGCTCAGGGTATCCGTGAAGACTTCAACCGTTACATGCTGGGAACCGATGTTATTCCGGGCTTTGTGTACATGGAGGACGCGGATCAGGCGAAGCTGATGCTGCATCCGACCGATACAGAGACAGGCATTCAGTATCGTCTGCTGCCTATGACACGCAGCATGATCGGTGAATTGCTTACGGCAGAACAGGCTGAATCGCATTATGCACTGATTCGCGAGCATTTCCTGTGCCCGGATGGCGTGCGCCTGATGAATCGTCCGGCTCAGTATGCCGGCGGTGTGAGCACCCACTTCAAGCGGGCAGAACAGGCATCCAACTTCGGACGTGAGATCGGTTTGCAGTACGTACACGCCCACATTCGTTATGTGGAAGCAATGGCCAAACTCGGTAAGACCGATCAGGTATGGAATGGACTCGCGATGATCAATCCGGTTGGAATCGGTGAGGTTGTGCCTAACGCAGAGATCCGTCAAGCCAATGCGTACTTCAGCAGTTCCGACGGCAAATTCAACACACGTTATGAGGCGCAGGAGCATTTTGATCAATTGCGCAAAGGTACCGTACAGGTGAAGGGTGGATGGAGAATCTATTCCAGCGGCCCGGGGATCTACATGAACCAGCTGATCTCGAATGCACTCGGTATCCGTCAGGAAGGTGGAGATCTGGTCATTGACCCTGTCCTGCCAGCCGAGCTGGATGGCATGCAGTTCGAGTTTGAATATGCAGGCGAACCGGTAACGTTTATCTATCACCTGAACGAAGGATCGGTTAACCGCGTAACCGTAAACGGCAAGGAGATCCGCACAGAAGTTACGGCGAACCGTTACCGTCAGGGCGGCGTCTGCATCTCACTGGATGAGTTCAGACAGCTGCGTACTTCGGACCGTACCATCGTAGATATTTATATGTAACTCACTTCTTATATCTTGATGCTTGAGTGTAATGAAAGGCCATCCTCCTTAGCAGGCAGGATGGCCTTTTTCTATATAAGTAAGTGACAATGGCCCTCTGCCTGTGTCTTAGGTGGAGCACGCGCTGGCTGGCACCTTTATCAACGCAGCGGAACTGCCAGCATCGTCTGCAGCAGCTCATTGTGACGAACAGTTTTCGTAACATAGCCATGCGTCTCAAACCACCCGGTTAATTCATCCAGCAGGGGGAAATGGCGTTCTCTTATGGCAAGCAGCTGCTCACCGTTTCCATCTGCCTCAGCTTGTCTTATATAAGCCTCGCGGTGAAGTGCGTCCGCAAACATGAGATCGGTTAGACAGATTCGTCCCCGCGGGGTTAATACCCGCTGCATCTCCTGCAGTGCCAGCTGCTGCTGGTCGGGACTCAGATGATGGAAGGCGAAGCTGGATACAAGAAAATCAAAGGTCTGGTCGGCAAAAGGCAGCGCCAGGAAGTTCCCCAGCTTCACATGCATCCCTGGATACTTGGTACGGCATGTACGCAGCATTTCTCTGGACTGGTCAATCCCTGTCATGATGGCTTGGCGTTCCAGTAGTTTGCCAGCAAGATTGCCCGTACCTGTTCCGATATCAAGTCCGTGTTCACTGGGAACAGGGGAGATCCAATTCGCAGTCTGTTCCAGCGCCTCGTCATAGTTGTGATATAGATAAAAGGAAGTCGATGGGGCCTTCTGGGTATCTGGGTATTCTTCGGTGCACCCAGATTCGTTATAAGGCATGCTATCGGCTTCCTCCGGGAAAGATGGGGAAGATGCAGGGATGCTGCCGCTCTTGGCGTGAACACGCTCATCATGGATAGCAGCCTGGGTATCATAGTTCCAACGATCATGCCAGTTCTGGCGTGCTTCCCGCAAGCGGCGTGAACTGTCTGCAAGCTCATGGAGATGGCTAACATCCAGCGGCCCGTCTTGACGATTGAGATCAATCATGCGCTGGGTCATATCCAGCATGCGTTTCAGTTCAACCCACTGGGCATACATGACGGCCTGCTGCAGCTCCAGATATTCCTCCAGCCGCTGCTGGTTGCCTTGATCAATCTCACTGAGCGCGTGAGTAATATCCTGAAGTGACATGCCGATCTCCCGCAGTGCGGCAATCGTCTGAAGCCGCCAGATGTCATTTTCCGTGTAGCTCCGGTATCCATTGCTGGCCTGCTTGGCGGGGAGAATTAATCCTTTTTCCTCGTAAAAACGGATCGCTCTGGGGGATATGCCAAGCCTGCTTGCCGCCTCTTTGATATTCAAGGGCCGCACCTCCTTCATGATAATCAGTATAAACGATGACGTAACGTAAAGGTTAAGGGGAGATCCCCATTTTAGTTCGGGCTTAGGGCTGTGCTACAATATAATCAGATGAAAAAAATGCGCTAGTGGCATCTATAAGCTATTATCCAAGGGCCATGTAACGCGCTGGAATAATGTAATTACCTGTATGAAAGGTTGAAATGCGATGCTTACCCGTCAAACGTATAAAATTCGGCCTTCCGAGATGAAGGATGCACCCCAACTGATGGAGATGGATGCTCTGGTGTGGGATATACATACCTCTCCAGCGCCATTTCATTGGAAGTCCAGACAGCAATTTCTGCAGCATTGTCCGCCCGGCAGCCAGCTGGTTGCCGTTCAGGGAGAACGGGTCTGCGGCTATGTGGGCTTTTATCCGGCTACGGGGATGCCTGTCAATCGTCATGTCTACGAGATTAATATTGCTGTTCATCCCAATGACCGGCGCAGTGGCGTGGCCACGTCCCTGATGCATGCCATGAAAGAATATGCTCGTGAACAGGGGATTCATAAACTGCGCCTTCGCGTGCTGTCGAGCAATCCGGGAGCGATCGCTTTTTATACCCAATGTGGATTTGAGACGGAGGGCCGACTGGTGTCGGAATTTTATATCGCCGGGAAGTATGTGGACGATATTCTCATGAGTTATTTTATCCGGAATGAACGGTAGTTCGATGACGAAGGAGGAGCAATATAATGGATATGGGACTTCGGGGTAAAAAAGCGTTGGTGCTGGCATCCAGTCAGGGACTGGGCAAGGCGGTGGCAGCACAGCTGGCCGCAGAAGGCGCAGACGTGATGCTTGCGAGCAGGAACGAGGAGAAGCTTGCAGCCGTCAAACAAGAACTGCTGGAACTGGACGGCGGAGGACGCGTTGAATACTGCGTAACGGATGTTACACGCAAGGAAGACATTAACGCATTAATCCATAAGACAGGGGAGCTGTTCGGGCAGATTGATATTCTGGTGAACAACTCTGGCGGTCCTCCTTCGGGAACATTTGAATCATTGACCGATGAGGACTGGGAACGTGCATTTGAGTTGAATGTGATGAGCTATGTACGTATGATTCGTGGGGCCCTCCCTTATATGAAGACCAACGGCGGACATATTGTGAATATTGCTTCAACTTCGGTGAAACAGCCCATTCCGGGGCTGATACTGTCCAATACATTCCGTACGGGTGTCTTTGGTCTGGCGAAGACGCTATCACAGGAGCTTGCCCCTTATGGCATTCTGATCAATACGGTAGCACCCGGACGAATCGGAACAGATCGGATACGTGAACTCGACACTGCCCGCGCAGAGCAGAATGGAATTAGTGAAGAAGAGGTAGCCGAACAGTTCCGCAAGGAAATCCCTCTGGGACGATACGGCCAGCCTGAGGAATTTGCCAAAGCCGTTGTGTTCCTGTTATCCGGGGCCAATACCTACATTACTGGTACTTCGCTAGTGGTGGATGGCGGTATGGTAAGAGCTCTCTAAGATGGACAGGTCATTTGTCTGAAGAGTTCCGGTTATATATGGGAACGATGTAAAACCCTCTGTCACACCATGGGTGAAGACAGAGGGTTTTTGATCGAAAATATGCAAAAGTATACAAACGAGCTGGCACGATCCATCAGGCCGGATCCGTGCTGTTCATGCTGGTGGATTCGTCTGAGCTGCCCGAATCGGATTCAGTTCCTGATGCCTCGCCACGCTTGCCTCTGGAACCTTGTCGTGCTTCCGGCAATACGCCGTTTACCAAGTCCGTGACCCGTTCGTTCAGGCCGGCTATCCGTTTGTCATACTGGCTTTGTGTAATATTCCCGTCAGACAGCTGCTGCTGCAGGTCGCTTTTCCCGGCAGCGACTAGCTTGTCGACTACAGTCTGCACGTCCACATGATTGCTGGCAGCGATCTCGGCAATCGTGCTGCCTGCCTTGCGGGCTTCCTTCAGCTCGTCTGCTGTTATGCCGAGGGCGGAGACCAGTTCATCGGTGTATCGGCCATGCCCGGCTCCCTTGTTAGCATTTATGGATTTTGATGATTTCGATGTATGTGAATTCGTTGTGGGGCTGGCATTTTTCTTCTGAGCGGAAGTGCCCGCAGCCGGATCGGCACTCGCGGTGGTGTTTGCAAACCATCCTCCGCCAAGCGCGATCGTCAAAGCCATCGTGCTGGTAATCATCATCGTTCTTGATGTTCTGCTTCTCTTCATCAGCGATCATCCTCTTTCTCAGTATAGTTGTGTATGGCATGGGCCAAGAACCCACAACGTTATCTTAGGCGTCCAGGATGAAGAGAGGATGAAAATAACCTTAAGGGGCAGTAAAAGTTGAATTTGTCGGCCCCATGCAAAATGCCCCTTACCTGCATGAAGGTAGCTTCGTGCAGATAGGGGCATTCCATGTTGTATCCATATGTATGCGGGTTAGCGTAAAAGCTCCCATTCATGCTGCAGCATGCCGTACACGGCATGATTGACGTATCCCTTAGGCAGTTTCTCTGCCTGACGAATAACGCCTTCCAGGACAAATCCAAGACGCTCAGGGATGGCGCGGCTGCGCTTGTTGTTCGTAGCTGAACGAATCTCGACCCGGTTCAGGTCCAGGGTGACCAGAGCATAATCGACCAGGACACGACAAGCGCTAGTCATTAATCCCTGTCCTTCAAAACCCTTGCCGAGCCAGTATCCGATGCTTACCGAACGGTTGGTCCAGTTAATCTCATGGAATCCGATAATACCGGCAAGTTCACCCTTCAGCCATACACCCGCAGTGAAGCCTCCATTATCGGCAGCCTGCTTCAGCGCATTGTTGATAAAGTTTGAGGTATGTTCAATTTCTGTTACATGGTCCACCCATGGCAGCCAGTGTCTCAATTGATCGCGGGAGCGGTCCGTAAGTTCGAACAGCGGCTTGGTATGCTCTATAGAGAGTGGACGGAGTTCGGTATATTCATCCAATGAATAGGTAAACATGAGTGCAACCTTCTTTCTTTATAAGTAGTGGTTTAACGGGAAGCAGGTGGCAGTTTGCGCTCTAATGCAAACAGATCTTCTTCCATGGAGGCCATGCGTTGATTCACGGTGGTGCGAGCATCACTGAGAGCCTGATTATATATGTAGGGAGCGAGCTTCGTCATAAACAGATCGAGCACCCCCCAAGCGGCCAGATCGCCAAGTTCTTCGCCGCGTTCCTCTTGGAAATACGACTGGATCGTGCGAATGGCTTCATCCTGCTGTTCTTTGGTCAGCTTCAGCGTGTTCAAGTGGGAATCCCTCCCTATATTTTGTTTTTACTATCATGCTACATGATTCGTGCGAACCCGTCAAAATGGTTTTTGGCCTATCTTGCATACAGGCAATCCGGACTTTGGTGCCGTTCTTTATTGAACTCGTCTCCCGTTAAAGGTATATTTAGATGAAACACTTTGTAATTTCTGAAAGCTCCAATCAATTCATGAAAGGTTTGATACCTGTGGACAATCGTACAACCCCTCCTAACTTTATCAAAAATATTATTACCGAAGATCTCCGGTCAGGAAAAGTCCAGGAAGTCATTACCCGTTTTCCTCCGGAACCGAACGGTTATCTGCATATTGGCCATGCGAAGGCCATCTGGATCAACTTCACGCTGGGCGCTGAATTCGGCGGCAAGACGAACCTGCGCTTTGACGACACGAATCCAGTGAAGGAAGATGTGGAATACGTACAATCCATTCAGGAGGATGTCAAATGGCTCGGCTTTGAGTGGAACGAGAAACGTTTTGCCTCGGACTATTTTGACGAGATGTACAACCGTGCTGTCCTGCTGATCCAAAAAGGAAAAGCCTACGTCGACGACCAAAGCGCCGATGAAATTCGGGAAATGCGCGGCACACTGACCGAACCCGGCAAGAACAGCCCGTATCGTGATCGTACCGTTGAAGAGAACCTGGATCTGTTCGCACGGATGCGCGCAGGCGAGTTCCAAAATGGAGAAAAAGTGCTGCGTGCGAAGATCGATATGGCTTCGCCTAATATCAACTTGCGTGATCCGGTCATCTACCGTATCGCTCATGCACACCACCACAACACTGGGGACAAATGGTGTATCTATCCGATGTATGCCTTCGCTCATCCGCTGGAAGATGCCATTGAAGGTGTGACACATTCCCTCTGTTCCCTGGAATTTGAGGATCAACGCCCATTCTATGATTGGGTTATCGCTGAATGTGAGATGGAGAGCCAGCCGCATCAATATGAATTCGGTCGCCTGAACCTGTCCCAGATGGTAACGAGCAAACGGAAACTGAAATTGCTTGTGGACGAAGGACATGTGGATGGATGGGATGATCCGCGCATGCCAACGATTTCGGGTCTCCGTCGCCGGGGTTACACACCGGAAGCGATTCGTGATTTTGTATTCGAGACAGGCATTTCGAAAAGTCAGGGCGTTATTGACCTGCAAACGCTGGAACATTTTGTCCGTGAAGATCTGAAGCTGAAAGCTCCGCGCACCATGGCGGTTCTGCACCCGCTGAAAGTGGTCATCACCAACTACCCTGAAGGGGAAGTGGAGTGGCTGGAAGCAGAGAACAATGTGGAAAATCCGGAGATGGGCAGTCGTAAAATTCCATTCTCCCGTGAGATTTACATTGAGCAGGATGACTTCATGGAGAATCCGCCGAACAAATACTTCCGTCTGTTCCCTGGCAATGAGGTTCGACTGAAACATGCGTACTTCATCAAATGCAACGATGTCATTAAGGATGCGGAAGGCAATGTGACGGAGATTCACTGTACGTATGATCCTGAAACGAAGAGCGGCAGCGGCTTCACAGGTCGTAAAGTCAAAGGAACCATCCACTGGGTGGAAGCAAGCCAGGCTGTACCGGCTGAATTCCGTCTGTACGAGCCTTTGATCTCAGCAGAAGCACCGGAAGCCGAGGTAGAAGCGGAAGTAGCCGGAGCAGAGATTGTGGAAGAGCAACCGGAAAAAACATTCCTGGATCAATTGAATCCGAACTCCCTTGAGATCGTTCACGGGTATGTGGAGCAAGAGATGCAGGAGGCGAAAGCACAGGATAAATTCCAGTTCTTCCGCCACGGATATTTCAGTGTGGATCCGAAGCATTCCGAGCCAGGCCGCCCTGTGTTCAACCGGGTCGTATCCCTGAAAAGCTCGTTCCAACTGCCGAAGGCATAAGGTACGTCAAATAAAAGAAGGGCGTCTCCGCAGCAATAGCTGCGTGGAGACGCCCTTTTTCCATAATCTTTTGTTTTCTTATTTTGAACTTTTAATATACACCATTAAAAATATAGGGATAACAGCGATTGAAAGATTGTTCTGTCCACGCAGTGGCCTAGTGTAGCTCCAGCGGTTCAACCTCTGTGAAACAAAACATTACCCATCCTCATCCATGCTGCCCATCTCGGTTAATACAATAGGTTGGTAGCCATTTCTGCGATTGATCAGCCACATGACGCCAAAACCTGCTGCTCCAATGAGAGAGAAGAAGACGCCAATGTTATACATGACCTCGGCACCGAAGCTCTGGAATAGCCAGCCGCCGAACAAGCCGGCAATGACACCGGATATACCGCCCCAGGCCATCGTGTACACAGCTTGGCCAGAGGAACGATATGGTCTCGGAATAAACAGCATGGTCAGCTGGGTTCCGACATAGAAGTATCCGCCAAACGTAATGGAGTGCATCAGCTGGATAAATACAATCTCCAGGGGATTAACGGCCTCGGCCATCAGCTGCCAACGAACGGCGAATAACAGGCTGACGAGCACGAGACTTGCAAGCAGCATGCTCATTTTTCGTTTCAGGAAGCGATCCAGCAGCAGGAACACACCCACTTCAAGAATGGATGAGGTGAAGATGGCCCACCCAACCATCTGTTTGTTGCCGCCCATCTCTGTAATATAGAGAGACATAAATGTACTGTTCATCGCATTCGGAACCGACACCAGTACACCAAGTCCGATAAACGTCATGAAATACGGATTGAACATCACTCTGCCGAAACGGCGGAAGGTCACTACTGGAGTGTCCGACGCGATCGGCTGCCTTGGCAGAAACATGGCAAACGCAAAGGCAATGATAATCAAGCAGGCAAACACAATCGAAACACTGCCCACACCCAATCGGTCGATAAGCGGTCCTGCTGCTGCCGCAGTCAGAGCCCAGCCGAGGGAGCCCCACAGCCGGAATGTACCGAATTTCTGGGTGGTCCCATCGATATATCCGAGAATGAGACTGTTGGTTTGGGCAAACAGCGGACTTTGAAAGAAATAAAAGAAAATCATGGCTCCATAGATCCAGGCATAGGTCGGCGCATGAAAGACCGCTTGGGCCAGCACAAAGGTGCCCCCCATCATCATCATCAGGATGATGCGAATATTGCGGGACTTGTCGCTCCAGAAGCCCCAGAACGGATTGGCAAATAAAGAGACAAAGGGGCCGATCGCCATCAGACTGCCGATTTCCAGCTTGGTCATGCCGATCTCCTGCAGATACAATTGGAGGAAGCCGGCGAAGATGGAGATGGCTCCGTATATGAAAAAGTTATATAGCTTCAGCGAAACCAAAGAGGGATTGCCTCTTCCGGGTGCATATCTGTCCAAATAGAGCCATTCCTTTCAGAATCAATATTCTACAATGTATCATTTGTTGAAAGGGGATTCAATGTATAGAATAAGTTTATTATATGAGAGCCGGAAGGGATGATAACCGTGGACATGAAGGAATGGACTGGCATTATATTGGCAGGGGGCTTATCCAGTCGGATGGGTTCCAACAAGGCACTGCTGCCTATGGATGGCTCCAATGTGCTGGAGCATGTGGCTGCGGCTCTGGCACCTGCAGTATCCCGTGTCATCGTTGCTGCCGGACCCAATGTGGATGCTTATCAAACGCTCGGTTATACGTGTGTTGAGGATGGCTATCCTGGAAAGGGGCCGCTGGCCGGGCTGCATGCCGCACTTGAAGCATCGGAGACCGAGTGGAATCTGGTCTGTGCCTGTGACCTGCCTTTGATCCAGCCCTCCTTTTTTACCACATTGCAACGGTTAGCCGCATCGGACAAGGCACATCCCGCGATGGTACCGCTCCTGGAAGGACGGATCCATCCACTGGTAGGCATGTATCATATCGATGTGCTTCCCAGCCTCGAGCAGTGCCTGATCGAAGACCGCTTGCGGGTCACTCGCTGGCTGGAGGAGATCGGGTGTAAGTATGTGGAAGCAGAGGATATGAAAAGAGCAGGAATCCAGGATGCTGCTGCACAGTTAAGCAATATGAACACGATGCAGGACTATCAGGATTTGGTGGACAAGCGTCCGCCGAGCAAGTGAGCAGTATGTATTACATCTAGACGAGAGCCCGACTTTGACCACACAAGACCTCGTGAGACATCCTCATGGCCCTGTGTGGTTATTGGTTATGATTCCAACAGCTTTCTGGCTGCTTTGGCTAACAGCTGCATTCCACGCTCCATCTCTTCTTCCGAAGCATACGCATAGGAGAGTCTAAGGTGGTCCGCATCGAGGCGGTCGTACAGAAAGCCAGGGTGAATGAGCACCCTATCCTCGAGGCAGGCATGGAACAGCTGACGGATTGAAAGGGAGCGGGCAGTGAACTTGAGCCAGATGTAAAAGCCTCCGGCTGGTTTGTTCCACTCTGCAATGCTGTTGAAGTAACGTTCCAACAGCTCCAACATGAAATCTCTCCGGCGGCGAAGCTCTGGCCGCAGACGCTCCATGTGCCGTGTGTGGTATCCCTCTGCAAACCAGAGTGTGGCCGCTTCCTGCGCCAGTGAACTGGTGCCATAGTCCGTTTGCATCTTGATGTCTGCCAGGCGGCGAATAACCGGCTCAGGTCCTACTAGCCAGCCCAGACGCAGACCAGGGCTGACAGCTTTGGACAGTGTGCCCATGTGAAGCACGCGGCCATCCGTGTCCCTCGCTTTTAACGATAGCGGCGGGGGCATATCCAGCCACAGGTCCGTATAGGCAGCATCCTCCAGAATCGATATGCCTCCGGCACGGGCTGCAGACATTAACTCGTTTCGGCGAGTATCACTCATGACGGAACCTGTTGGATTGTGAAAACTAGGTATGGTATAGAGCAGCGGCGAAGGATGTCCCTGATGATTGCCTCCCTCGATCATATCTTCCAGACGCGGTATGTGTAATCCACCTGCATCCATGGGAACACCATTCATTTTTAATCCGGCGGATTGAAAGGCATGTATGGAATAGAGGTAGGAGGGCTTCTCCAGCAGGACAGCCGACCCGCGGGGAAGCAGGCCCACCGATATCAAATGCAGCGCCTGCAGCGAGCCCGAGACAATTAGAATGGCACTGGGTGACGCCTGAATACCGCAAGTCAGCAAATAGTCAGACAAGGCCTCACGGAGCTCCAGGCTGCCTTGAGGCTGAAGGTAGTTTAACGTACGGGAGCGTTCCGATAGGGAGCGCAAGATGTCATTGAAGGCGTCCTCCGGCATTAGTTCAGGTGCAAGCTCTCCAGTACCGAGCCGAATGATGCCAGGCTGGAACTCGGCACGATTAATGAGCTGTACTTCAGGAAGGTTGGGGTAATACCAGCCCTCCTCAATGGCTTCATTCCAGTTGGGCGGTGCTGCGTGGGCAAGTGCATGCCAGCCTGAACCGGAGACGTAGGTTCCTCCGCCGCGTCTGCCTTCAATCATGCCGGCAGCGATCAGGTTGTCCAGCGCAGCGACCAGTGTACTGCGGTTGACGCCCATGGACTGAGCCAATACTCGCTGGGAAGGCAGGCGGTAGCCCGCGGTCCACTCTCCGGTCGTTATTTTTTCACGGATATATATTTCTATTTGACGGAACAGAGACAGGGGGATAGCAGGATCAGGTTTCCAGTCAATCTCTTGTCTTGGATAGGAATGCTTCATGCCGAGCTTGCCTCCAGTGGGATAAGATGATTCAGGCATTTATTTGTATACCGAATTTGTACACCAAAATGGTATACCGACAACTATATCATTTTGGTTGGTCTCCATGCCATCCAATTGGTTGGTCACACGGAAAGTCATCCCCTCTAATATAGAGACATATACAAGGGGGATGGAGAATGAGTGTAATTATTCACGCCGTGGTACTGGCGTTTGGCCTGATCCTGCCACTTGGCGTGCAGAATGTGTTTATTTTTAACCAGGGGATGAGCCAGCGAAGTTTAGTGCGTGCACTTCCGGCAGTAGTGACTGCTGGTATTAGCGATACATTATTAATTGGAGCTGCGGTCGGAGGGGTGTCCCTCATTTTGCTGCAGTGGCCGCTGCTCTCCGGTGTGTTGTATGCAGGCGGCAGTGCATTTCTGCTGTATATGGCATGGAGCATATGGAAGTCATCCGGAACCGTGAGTGGGTCAGCATCCGTGCTCACTGCAGGACGTCAGATTGCCTTCGCCGCTTCCGTATCCCTGCTTAATCCGCATGCACTGCTGGATACGGTAGCTGTCATTGGCACCAGCTCACTTGAGTATGAAGGGACGGACCGGATTGCTTTTGCCATCACGGCAGCGGCGGTTTCGTGGTTATGGTTCCTTGGACTCGCAAGTGCTGGAAGGTGGATGGGAAGAACAGATACCACTGGACGGATCAGTCGGGTCTTCAACTGGTTATCGGCAGTGGTGATGATCGTGATGGCGGCCATGATGCTGTGGAAACTAATTCGTATGTAATGTTCCGGGAATTTTTGCTCAGAAATCAGAAAAACCCCGCAAGATAGCGTGCGGGGTTCTTGGTGTTACAGGTTGAGCTGCAGCCAGTCGTAACATTGGTCATGCTGCTGTGTATCGTTATTCTGTCTTCAGAATCATGGATTGAATAAAGGAATTCAGTTCCTCACTCACATTGTTTAACTGGTCAATAACCTCGCTAAATTCCGTGACGAGTTCAGCCTGCTGCGTACTGGACTGGGAAATGGATGCAATCTCCTGCTCCATCTGACGGATGGAATGCTGCACGTCATGAAGGGACCGTTCGATATTCACGGTAGCTTCCTTCGTTCCGGTGGACAGCTTGCGCACTTCGGAGGCCACTACACCGAATCCTGCGCCCGCTTCACCCGCTCGTGCCGCTTCAATAGCCGCGTTGAGGCCGAGTAAATTGGTTTGTTCAGAGACTTCCCGGATAAACGAGGCCACTTTATTAACTTCCGCTGCATTTTGAACGGCGACCTTGGTATTGTCCAGAATCTGTGAAGAGGAGGCAGTCAGCTCTTCGGATTGGGCGGCTACAGTTTGGACCATGTCCGTCAGCCTGCCGCTAATGCTGCTGATTAATTCGGTGAAATGTCCAAGCTGCTCTTCGTTTTTGAGGGAGAAACCAATGGCCAGGGTACCCACAATGTTTCCCGCTTCATCGCGCAGAGGCGTAGCTGTGGAATTAAGGGCTGTTCCGTAATGCTGTGCTTCAATATGATTGGCAGAAGTCTCACCGTTGATCAGGGCACGGCGTAATGTCGGATCCTCTAGTGAAATGGGGTCACCTGCCTTAATGCCAAGGTCAAGATCTTCACTTGGTGCATAATACCAGAATTTCTCGGTGTCGGTTACAGCAATCATCAGATTTTGTCCCTTAAGCATGATTTTGAAATATGGACTTGCTGCGACCATGGCTTCAACAATGTTCATCCAGTCAGCTCCTAAGTGCGGTATATTTGTTTGATTTTTCTTTGACTATACATCGTCCAGATCACAGAGATTATGAAGACCTGGAGGGAAAAATATATTCAATTCTTCTTATTGTAACAATTTCAGTAGCAGAAAGGAAAAAGGAAGTTCTATTTTATAGTGATCCTCTTAGGATTTTATGAAAAAAGCCGCAAAGGATATCTCCTTCGCAGCTTCAAAACAAGCAAATGATGTTACCACAACTTTTGTTAAGTTCACTTACCATCCATATTTCCATTATCCGTTCGTACCCATTAAGCGGTTCATAAGAAGACCTACCCGCCGATCTGGGACATGCGCCGTACGGTTGGGGTATGGCTTTGCATTTTTTGCTCGAGCGCCAGCGCCATTTCATGGTTCTTCGGCTTCGTGCCAAGTGCCTTGAGGAAGAGGGCAGCCATCGCATCCGGATCATCAACATAGCGGCGAACATTGTACTCATCCGACCAGTACAGGCAGGCCTTGATATGTCCGTCTGCCGTCAGGCGCAGCCGGTTGCAATTATCACAGAAGTGATCGCTAACCGGGTGGATCAGGCCGAAGGTTCCCTGTGAACCAGCAATCTTCATGTTGCGGGAAGGACCATTGCCTGCCGGTCCGGATGTGCTCTCTACGGTCCAGCCGGCTTCCGCACACACATCGGTGACGGTTTCCAGCGGGAGATACGATTTGCGCCATGAATCTGAAGCATGTCCGATGGGCATGTATTCGATAAAACGCACATGCAGCGGTTGATCGATCGTCATCGCAATGAAATCCTTGATTTCATCATCATTGATGCCCTTCATCAGGACCACATTCAGCTTGATTGGCGCAAGTCCGGCAGCCGTTGCAGCTTCAATCCCCTTGAGCACTTTGTTGACGTCTCCTCCGCGGGTAATCATGGAGAATCTGTCCGCATGAAGGGAATCGAGACTGATGTTAATCCGGTTTAATCCAGCGTCTTTCAGTGCCTGGGCCTGTTTATCCAGCAGGAGCGCATTGGTTGTCAGCGCAATATCCTCAATCCCGTCGATGGCCGAGATCATGCCAACAAGCTTATGCAGATCCTTGCGTACAAGTGGTTCACCGCCAGTCAGGCGAACTTTGCGCATGCCCATCGGGGCGAGCACTTTGAGCACCTGGGTGATTTCCTCGTAGCTCATAATTTCATCATGCGGGGCGAACTCCATGCCTTCAGCTGGCATGCAGTACACACAACGCAAATTACAGCGGTCCGTAACGGAAATACGGATGTAGTCATGGATCCTGCCAAACGAATCCTGGAGCATTTCCATGCTGACCACCCTTTCATTGATTCAGATTGGAAAGCTTCTATAAAATGAACGATACGACAACGTCGAAATTCAAAAGAACAGTTGCATCAAATTTTAGCTATTTCTCCAATCCACGTCAACGATAACGTCAGGTGGCAGCAATTTTTTGGGGATGAGTTAGCTGGAATTGACCCACGATTTGCTGCAGAAATACGGTGATGGCTTCCACATTATGCGAAGACTGTTGAACATGCATCATGTCACTGAGCAGTGCCATCATCTCGGTCTCCACCTCTGCGGACGTGGAGCGGTTTTGTTGACTGATGGCAGCGATATTTTCCATAAGTCTAACGACCTGATCCACGACCTGTGTCCTTTGCGAATCTTCGGCTGACGCACTTTGCAGCAGTTGTGCAGCTGCTTGAACCAGTGTGCTGCCTTCAGCAAGCACCTGATCTCCCTCATGAATGGAGCGGGCAGCGGTATCCGCTGCGGTAGTGATATTGTTCAGAATCTGATGGATGTCCTCGGTAGAGGAACGGGACAGCTCAGCCAGCTTGCGAATCTCCCCGGCAACGACAGCGAAACCGCGGCCATGTTCTCCGACACGTGCTGCTTCAATGGATGCATTCAGCGCAAGCAGATTCGTTTGAGCGGATATCTCATCGATGGCTGCCAGTGCACGGTAAATGTCCTGCATGGTCTCCATAAAGGAAAGAATTGTGCGGTTGGTATCCTTGACGGTCCCCGAGATCTGCGTCATTTTGCCGCCAATGCGCTCCACTTCCTGACGGGCGACATCAATCTGTTCTGTGGCCGAGGCCTCCAGCTGCTGCAGGGTAAGACGCATATGATCGGCAGCGAGCTTGGCTTGATCGAGATCCTCCAGCTGTTCACGTATGCCGTGGATCATGGACCCAATCTTATGATTTACACGTTCGGTCGTAACTTGGGTCGTTTCGGTGGACGTGCGCATCTGATACTGGTTGTTCATTACATCCACGGTGGCAACCTGAACCTTGAGCATGATGCCTTCGAGCGAGTCAATCATGTTATTGATCCATTTTGCGAGTTCACCGGATTCATCCTGTGCAAAAGCGGATGTATCGAGCCGCTGGGTCAGATCGCCCTGACCCTCCGCGTTGATCCGAATAAACCGGCTGATGCGCCGCAAGTCCTCGTGCACACGTTGATTGTGTCTCCGTTGCAGCTGATCTGCTGTGACCAAACCCAGAATGATATTAAATGCCGCGAGAGCTGCTGCACTCCATGCACTACCTGATAAGGCAAATACGAGGGCAGCTCCCCCAATGCCTGATAAACCGATAAACAGGCTGTGCAGCTTGAACTGACGCCAGCCGATACTGCGTACCCGGTATACTTCCTCCAGATCACCTTCGCACATCATGCCCCATCGATCGGGACAGTGGGGAAGCTGGAAGGTGATGCCTTTGCCAATAACAGAAATGTGACGGTAATCGGAATAGCCCGGATAGGCCGCAAACAGATTCGACCCGTTACGAATGGTATTCGCAACCCCAGGATGCAGCTCTCCAGTGGAAGGGTCGGTGAACATCAACTCCAGCTCGGTATGCTCTTTGACGGATACCACCCCCCAGTCGGTTGTGACACCATCCTTGAGATTTTCGCCATGCGTAAACGTACGATCTTCGAAGCGGCTGCGAGACAGAGCTGTTCCTGGCCGCAGATGCGGGCGCAGTTTCGACTCGGCCATGAAGAGATAATTGTCTCCCGAATCGGGATAGACATGTCCGGACTCCCGCTGGATCAAGTCCCCGAGCACATCATTGGGGATTCGGCAGCACAGTGAACCGATGTAGCGTCCTTCCTGCAGCACGGGTTCAATGAACATGAGCGTGACATCATCGTGAAAAGAGGAGGAGCGGGGCCCGATCTCCATGGTCACTGGATCTGAATAGGGTCCATAGAGACATCTTTTCCCGGCCGCATCTGCTCTGGCATATTTCAAGCCTGGTCCAATGGAAGCTTCGTTACCTTCATAGAACTGTCCAATATGTTTTTTATATGTAGAAAATACAACCTGATTCTGTTCGTCCAACATAAAAATCTCTGTGCTATCTGCTGCCCGGATGTAAGCTGCTTTGAAGCATGCATCCCATTTGCTGCTATTTGGTACGATGTGTGCTGTGTCTAGAAGTCCTGCTGACTGGACCTGGTGCACGAGTTGATCCATATGACGCCACTGTTCATCTGCCCAATCCAGTAGAAGCTGCCGCCTGGTTTCGGCAATTCCCTCGAAAATCTGCTCCACATCATTCTTGATATGTGCGTTCAACCGATACGACCGCCATAACGGCCACCCTTTTCTCCAGCCAAGCCAATCAAACATACAGACCACCCCGATCTTTGAAGTTGAAAGCTTAATTGCACAGCCCTTTCCTGATAAAACGATATGGATTCTTTCATTTCCAAAAGAAGTGTATTCCTATCTTTTCCATATAAAACGTTATACAAGAAAAGCAACAAGAATACGAGTGTATATGTCATATTTTCCGAATATTTATTCAATAAATACAAAGAAACATGCGCTTTTTAAGAAGGACAGGCATGCGAAGGGCCTATATTATAGGACTTATTGTACTGGAATACGTACCCAGTTCTATACACATGCTCGAATAAGACATCCATAAAGAACATTGAAAAACAGGCTATATATGCATATCGAATAACGTGGTGTCAGATAAACCATCCATGGGCTGACATCGTTCCGAATGAGAATTTGTCTCATTTTACACTGTGTAACATGAACAGGCCCATACTCAAAACAGTCTGTATAATGTAATCTCCGCCCAATGATTTATAGTATTACCTAACCAGAAAAACCTGTTACGTTCGTGAACGCAAACCTTCCATTCGGCCTTGGTGTGAAATGAAACCTAACTTCCCCCGCGAAAAGGAGAATGCCCATGTCATCCATGAACGTCCCCGAAAATCGCCACATTGAAATTGATCATGTATCCGTCGTTTTTGGTACTGGAACCAAACAGGTCACCGCACTGTCTGATGTGACGTTCCATATCCAGTCCAATGAATTCGTCTCGCTGCTTGGTCCCTCAGGCTGCGGCAAATCGACATTGCTCAGGATCATCGCCGATCTGCTGCAGCCGACTTCAGGCAGCGTCCGCATTGCAGGTTCGGAACCTGAAAAGGCGCGCCTGCAGCGCCAATTCGGTATCGTATTCCAGACGCCAGCCCTGTTCGATTGGCGCACGGTACGTCACAATGTAGAGCTGCCGCTGGAGATCCTGGGCACAAGCAAAAAAGAATGCCGCCGCATCAGTAGTGAGCTGCTTGAGATGGTCGGGCTCACCCGATTTGCGGACCACTATCCTTGGCAGCTCAGTGGAGGCATGCAGCAGCGGGTATCCATTGCCCGTGCGCTCTCGCTGGATCCGCCGCTGCTGCTGATGGATGAGCCGTTCTCCGCGCTGGATGAATTCACGAAAGAGAAGCTTCAACTGGAGCTGCTTGAGATCAAGCGGTCCACGGGCAAAACCTTCCTCTTTGTCACGCACAGTATCCCCGAAGCCGTATTTCTGTCAGATCGCATTATTGTCCTCTCGGCACATCCCGGGCAAGTACATTCCATTCACTCTGTGGCGCTGCCTTCGAATCGAACCAATGAACTGAGAGAGACCGAAGATTTCTACCACATGCTGACCACCATTCGCAATTGTTTTCATGAGGAGCGTGATCCGGCCCATGTCCCTGCGCTCACTTAAGCTGGATTACCGATCCTGGATCGTGATCTGGATTATATCCTTATTGCTGCTGTGGGAGGGTATAGCTTGGATTCTCCACATGTGGATGTCACCGCAGCAGGCTGCATCACGTCTGCCTTACCTTCATGACGTTCTTGCTGCACTGATTCGCTACTCGGGCACTCTCGCTGAGCAGGGGGCAGTGACGTTCAGCAATGCAGCGATTGGATTCGCAGGAGGAGCAATGCTGGGGCTGATGCTGGCGCTTCTCATGAGTGCGGCCGTCTGGCTGGAACGGACATTATCTCCCTATGTTGTCTCCTCGCAGATGATCCCAATTATCGGTCTCGCACCGATCGTGTACGGCATTATTCATCATGCCGGGTGGGCCAGGATCGTCATGGCGGCTTATGTTACATTCTTCCCCATTGTCATTCACACGTTAAAAGGGTTAAAGAGCGCCGCACCGGAGCATCTGGAGCTGATGCGTTCCTGCGGAGCCTCGCTGCCGGCCAGATATATCAAATGCCTGCTGCCTTCATCCCTACCAGGACTGTTCTCCGGCATGAAAATTGCTGCCCCGCTAGCCGTCACTTCTTCCATCGTCGTCGAACTTATGGGTGCACCCGATGGACTCGGTGTCTTGATGGTCAGTTCCTTGTATTATGGCAGTGCTCAAGTCGGCATGTTCTGGGCTACGATCATGCTAAGCATTGGCATTGGCCTAATCTCGTATCTGGTCATCAGCCTGGCCGAACGGTGGTTAACGCCTTGGCAGCCCGAATTCAGAGCGAAGGGAGGGAACGCGGTATGAGCGAAGGGGTAATGGTAAACCGCAGCCGGGAGGAGAATGGAACAGCTGCGGTGTCCGGCTCTGCGTCTCTGCCCGGTTCAGCTATGGCTGCTTCCGTCCCCGAATCGGAAATTCAGGGGCAGCAGGGACAAGCAGAACAGGAACGGCCAGTCGGTACTGCGTGGAATAAACGGGTCGTTCTGCATTTGCTCCCCTGGCTGGCCGGCCTATGTTTTCTCGCGATGTGGCAGTTCCGGTTGTTTCATCAATTATTTTCCCTGGAAAGTTATCAGCTTCCTGTGCCTTCAGCCATTGCAGCTTCCATCCGGGATAATGCGGAAATGCTCTTCCGATATGCCCTATATAGTGGAACGGAAATGCTGGGAGGTTTCCTGCTGGGTTCCCTGATGGGGGCGGTCGCAGCCGCAGGAGCCTCGTTCTTCCCGATCAGCGGCAAGGCAGGGATCGCGGTGATGTCGGCTCTTAACGCAGTGCCGATTGTTGCACTGGCGCCCATCATGAACAACTGGTTTGGGGACGGCATCTGGTCACGGATTGCCGTAGTGGCCGTCATTACGATGGCAGCCATGGCAGTCAGTCTGTTCAAAGGGCTCACTTCCATACAGCCGCAGTACGGTGAACTGCTGGACGGACTCGCTGCAAGCCGTATGCAGGTGTTCCTGAAGTTACGTTTGCCACACGCCATGCCGTCCCTCTTTGCCGGACTGAAGATCAACATGTCCACCAGTATTATCGGTGCCATTGTCGGCGAATTTTTTATCGCTTCCCAAGGTCTTGGATATTTGCTGTCGGATCAGATTCGGCTCGCCAACATGCCGCTTGCCTGGTCTTGTATCGTCATTGCTGCCGCTCTCGGCATCGTGCTCTATGAGGCCGTTGTACTGGCGGAGAAGCGGCTCATTCCATGGAACCGTGTGCGCACTAACGCATAACCCTCACCATCGTGCGGGAACACCACAGATCCGCTGCAGTACCTGATTGAATTCTTATATAAACAGGGGGTTGTTTGTATATGTACAAAACGTTGAAATCGGGTTTGATGGTCGTTGTGCTGATGCTCGCGGTTGCCTTGCTGGCCGCATGTTCCGCGAAGACGGAGCCGTCTGCCGAACCTGCTGCTGCAAGTTCAGGAGGAGACGCAGAGCAGTCCTTAACGAAAGTGAAAATTCAGCTTAAATGGGTTCCGCAGGCCCAGTTCGCCGGAATTTACGCCGCGAAGGAACAAGGTTTTTTTGAGGATGAAGGCATTGATGCAGAGATTATTCCGGGTGGCCCGGATATCGTCATTGAACAGCAGGTGGTGAACGGCGCAGCCGATGTCGGCATCACGGGGGTAGACAGTCTGCTGGTGAGCCGCGACAATGGTCTGCCGCTGGTCTCCCTTGCCCAGATTTCACAGAAGAGCAGCTATCGCCTGATCGCCAAGAAGTCAGCAGGAATTACTGATCCGGCCCAGATGAAAGGTAAAAAGGTAAGCACATGGTTCGGCAGCCAGCAGTTCCAGGTCCTCGCTTTTATGGAGAAGAACGGACTTGATCCGAAGAAGGATATTGAGCTGGTGAAGCAGGGGTTTACGATGGATCAGTTTTTCAATGACCAGGTGGATGTCGCGACAGCCACCATATATAACGAATATCACGTCGTGCTGGAGAGCGGCGTACAGGAGTCCGATCTGGATGTGTTCAACATTGAGGATGCTGGCGTAGGCATGCTGGAAGATACCTTGATTGCGAAGAAGGACTGGGTCGACGGCAACCGCGATCTTGCCGTTAAAGTCACACGTGCCATTCTGAAGGGCTGGAACTATGCCATCGATAACCAGGATGAAACCGTGGATATCGTCATGAGCAACGTGACCGATGGCAGTACAACCCGTGAACATCAGGTTACGATGCTGGAGGAGATTGCGAAGCTGATTCGTCCGGAAGGCTTTACGGAGCAGCAGGTGGGCAGTTTTGTGGATGAATCGTTTGCCCGTACAGCAGATATTGCACTGAATTATGGATTGATCAAGAAGGCAGCCAATCTGGATGAAGCGCTGGAGAAGAGCATTTACGAAGAAGCGGTGAAATAAGGCAGTCGAAGGAGGATGGCGAATGAGCTCCGTGGATCAGCAACCTCAGCCGCTTGGCGGTATCAAGGAAGAATGGCTGGAGAAGGACCGCAAATATGTGTGGCATCACATCTCGCCTCATAATGATCATCCAATGATTGCGGTCAGCGGGGAAGGCAGCTGGATTACGGATCAGGATGGAACGCGTTATCTGGATGCCATGTCCGGGTTATGGTGCGTGAATGTGGGGCATGGACGGGAGGAGATTGCGAAGAGCGCATATGAGCAGATGAAATCACTCGCTTATGTACCGATGACCCAGAGCCACGAGCCGGCGATTTTGCTGGCAGAGAAGCTGAATGAATGGCTGGAGGGAGACTATCGAATCTTTTTCTCCAATTCGGGATCGGATGCCAATGAGGTGGCGTTCAAAATAGCCCGTCAGTTTCATCACCAGAATGGTGAGCCAACCAGACACAAGTTCATCTCCCGTCACCGGGCTTATCATGGCAACTCGATGGGTGCACTCGGTGCGACCGGGCAAGCTGCCCGCAAGATCAAGTACGAGCCGCTGGGCGTGGGCTTCTCCCATGTCCCACCCCCGTATTGCTACCGCTGTCCCTTTGGACGGAACAAGGAGGGGTGTGGACTCGAATGTGCAACCATCTATGAAGAGGTCATCCGCTGGGAAGGCCCCGAGACCGTGGCTGCGGTGATCATGGAACCGGTGATTACGGGGGGCGGCATGATTGTCCCGCCTCCGGACTACATGCGTACAGTGAAGGAGATCTGTGAGCGTTATGGTGTACTGCTGATCGTGGATGAAGTGATCTGCGGGTTCGGTCGTTCGGGACAGAAGTTCGGACACCAGAATTACGGCGTGCAGCCGGATATAGTCACCATGGCCAAGGGGATGACCAGCGCGTACTCTCCATTATCGGCTACAGCCGTGCGAGCGGATCTGTATGATACGTTCCGGGAACCCGGACCGGATGCTCACTTTCGCCATGTGAACACCTTCGGCGGCAATCCGGTCTCCTGCCGGGTAGCACTGGCCAATATCGAAATCCTGGAGCGTGAAAATCTGGTGGAGCGTGCGGATGAACTGGGGCGAGTCCTTCGTGAGAAGCTGGAGCCGCTGCAGGAGCTGCCTGGGGTCGGAGATGTTCGAATGTTTGGCTTCGCCTGCGGCATCGAGCTTATCGAAGCGGACGGCTCCCCGGCTGATGCAGGGAAGGTGGCGCACGTGCTGGCCAGTTGTAAGAAGGACGGCATTCTTATCGGTAAAAACGGGGACACGGTACCCGGTTTCGCCAACATTTTGACGATATCACCACCCTTTGTCACCACGAAGGATGAGCTGGAGCTGATTGCGGAAAGTTTGCTTAAGGCACTGCGGAGTGTGGAGGCAGGATAGTGGATGGATAGATAATTCCAGGAATGACTCTCGTATGACTCGTTTGAAAAATAAATCATGTGGAGGCGAGGGAAGATGCAGACCACAACCGGAATAGGCATTAACCATCTTCGGTTGGAAGAACGAATTGAACAATTGTCCCGTATTGGACGAATCGGAGAGACGGGCGTTTGCCGGCTTGCCCTCACCCCTGAAGATATGGAAGGCATTATCCAGGTGCGTCTCTGGATGGAAGAAGCCGGATTGTTGACCCGTCTGGATCCATTCGGGAATCTGATTGGCCGCCTGGAAGGTGCTGATCCTGCGCAGCCCATTTTGATGATCGGCTCGCATATTGATTCACAGCCTTATGGCGGTCGATATGATGGTGCGATTGGTGTCCTTGGTGCACTGGAAGCTGTGCAGTGCCTGATGGAGAGTGGCCTTCAGCCTCCGATGCCGATTGAGGTCGTAGCCTTTTGCGATGAAGAGGGTTCCCGATTCAACAAAGGCTTGTTCGGCTCCCGGGGAATAACCGGGCAGTTGGAAGAGGGAGAACTGGAGCGACAGGACAGGAACGGGGTGACTCGCCGGGAGGCGCTGGAAGCCTTTGGATGCTCGGTAGAGAAATTCACTGAAGGATTCTATGCACCTGGCTCCATCGGCAGCTATCTGGAGCTGCACATCGAACAGGGCCCTGTGCTGGAATCGCTGGATGCCCCGGTGGGACTGGTCACGGGAATCTCCGGTCCGTTATGGCTCACGGTTACGATCAAGGGCATGGCAGGGCATGCCGGTTCGGTACCGATGGCCATGCGTCATGATGCGCTCGTAGGCAGTGCCAGAGTCATTGCAGCGTTTGACGACATGGTTAGAGCAGATCCGGCTGCCCCCACGGTTGGTACGGTGGGCAGTCTGAGGGTGTTCCCCGACTCGCGCAACATCATCCCTGAAGAAGTCAGCTTCACCTTGGACTTGCGCGATATGGAGATGGAACGCCGCAACCAGCTTGAAGCCCGGCTGATGAATGTGCTTGCTGAAGTATGCAGTCAGCATGGGCTTACCTATTCTGTGGCTGAAGATACCAATAGTGAACCGCGCTACTGTGCGGAACGAATCAAGGCAGCCATTCGCTCGTCTGCAGAGGAGATGGGCTTGTCCTTGCCGGAGCTTATGAGTGGTCCGTTCCATGATGCGCTGGCGCTATCTTATGTGTGTGACTATGGCATGATTTTTGTCCGCAGCAAGGATGGGATCAGCCATCATCCGAGTGAGTATTCCTCCCCGGAGGACATTGCGCTGGGAACGGAGGTATTGTACCGCACGATTCGGAAGATATGTAGTCTGCTGCCTGCTGACATTGAATCGGAGGGCTGATTCACCTTTTCTGATATGAAAAAGGAACCGATAAACGATCGGATTTATCTCTAATACATCCTAATCTGGGTAGAAGGAGGCGTTACTTGCGTATGGGGAAAATCAATATAGGCCTGATTCAGGCTTCGCATGAAGTGGAAGGATCGGCACCGGTTGAAGAGCACAAGGAGGCTGCCATCCAGAAGCATATCACCCTGGTCCGTGAGGCTGCAGCACGAGGAGCACAGATTATCGGACTGCAGGAGGTCTTCTATGGACCCTACTTTTGCACCGAACAAAATCCCAAATGGTATGCATCTGCCGAACGGGTGCCGGAGGGACCGACAACCAGGCGTTTTCAGGCGCTTGCGAAGGAACTGGGCGTGGTGATCATTTTGCCTGTGTACGAGGTGGAAGGCATTGCTTCGTATTACAATACGGCTGCCGTGATTGATGCTGATGGCTCCTATCTGGGCAAATACCGCAAGCATCATATCCCGCATGTGGAAGCAGGCGAGGGCACGAACGGCTTCTGGGAAAAATATTATTTCAGGCCCGGGAATCTCGGATACCCGGTATTTGATACAGCTTACGCCAGAGTAGGCGTGTACATCTGCTACGATCGACACTTTCCGGAAGGAGCCCGTCTGCTCGGACTCGCTGGAGCGGAGATTGTGTTCAATCCGTCAGCCACGGTGGCGGGTACATCGGAATATCTGTGGAAATTGGAACAGCCTGCCCACGCCGTTGCCAACGGCTATTACGTAGCTGCCATTAACCGGGTAGGCGTGGAGGCGCCTTGGAATATGGGTGAATTTTATGGTCAGTCGTATCTGGTGGACCCGCGCGGACGAATGGTTGCCATGGGCAGCAGGGATCAGGATGAGATTGTCATCGGCGAGATGGATACCGAGATCATCCATGAAGTGCGCAATGTGTGGCAATTCTACCGGGATCGGCGCCCTGAGACGTATGAGCATCTGGTTAACCTGTAACTGGCATTTGAAAGGTTGTATTCAAAAAAGGACCCGGACCCTAATTCAATCCCTAGGAGGTGCATGTTCATGATAAACAGCACGGGAGCAGCGTTATCCGATTATGGATGGGAGAGCCGTTTTGCCGAGATGAAACCCGCCATGACAGGCAAGGAAGCGATGGAGGAATCCAACCGCTGTCTGTACTGTTACGATGCACCTTGCATCAAGGCGTGCCCAACGGACATCAATATCCCTTCGTTTATCCGGAAAATCTCGACAGGTCATCTGAAAGGCTCGGCCCGAACCATTATGGATGCCAATCCGGTAGGAGCCAGCTGTGCAAGAGTCTGTCCAACCGAGGAATTGTGCGAAGGCGCCTGTGTACTGAACGAATCGTCCAAGCCCATTCGCATCGGTGATCTGCAGCGATATGCCACGGACTGGGCACGGCAGGCCAATGAACCTTTGTTTCAGGCAGCCCCCTCCAATGGCCGTTCCATCGCTGTTGTTGGCGCCGGGCCTGCCGGTTTGTCCGCAGCCAGAGAGCTTGGCCGTGCAGGGTATGAGGTGACGATCTATGAAGCGAAGCCCAAGGGTGGTGGATTAAATACGTACGGGATCGTCTCCTTTCGTTTACCGCAGGAAGTGTCCCTGTGGGAAGTAGAGCAGGTTGAAGCGCTGGGTGTACACATCCGGTACGGCGTACGTATAGGCGTGGATCTGTCTCCTGCACAACTGTTGGAACAGCATGAAGCTGTCATTCTGGCTTGTGGTATGGGTTCCGTTCCGATGCTTGGGATCGAAGGAGAGACCTTGGAAGGGGTGTACGATGCCATTGAACTGGTGGAATCCACGAAGCAGGGCGTACCGCCTGCGCTGAATGGTCTGAGAGTAGCCGTCATAGGTGCGGGCAACACGGCAGTGGATGCAGCCACCTGCTCGGTACGTCTGGGAGCAGAACGTGTACAGATGCTCTATCGGCGCGGAGAGGGTCAGATGACAGCCTATGCGTTTGAATATGCATTTGCGAAACAGGAAGGGGTAGAGTTCAGGTGGTTTACGATGCCGCAGCGCATTATTGGCGATGAGAATGGGCGAGTCCGGGCTGTGGAGTGTGTGAAAATGGAGCTGGTCACGCCGCCAGGAGGCGGGCGTGCATTACCCGTACCCCAAGAAGGAACGGAGTTCATGATTGAATGTGACACCGTCGTCCGGGCGATCGGACAGAACCGGCTGCTGCCTCTCATTGAAGCCTTCGGTCTGCGTCATCACTGGGGCGTTGTTGAGGTGGAGCAGCAGACCTACCGAACGTCTCATCCGCAGATCTATGCGGCAGGGGATGTGATTTTCGGCCAGGGGCAAGGCGAGGCCATGGTTGTCTCGGCTGCCCAGCAGGGGAAGCTGGCTGCAGCTGCCCTGATGAAGGCATTGCCTGGACAGGTGGAGGAAACGGCTTGAGGTGAGCTTGTGCTTCGTATGCTGTTCAGACCATGAAGCCATCGAGTGCAAAGCAAGACCATATATGCAAACAACACCAAGGAGGGATCGTTATGGCTGACTTATCGATAAATCTGGCAGGTATTCGATCACCCAACCCATTTTGGCTGGCATCTGCTCCGCCGACGAATACGGGATATCAGGTGCAGCGCGCCTTCGAGGCAGGCTGGGGAGGCGCGGTGTGGAAGACGCTGGGTGAACCGATCATTAACACGTCATCCCGTTTTGCTGCTGTACATTTCGGCGGACAGCGGGTAGCAGGCTTCAACAATATTGAGCTGATTTCCGATCGTCCACTGGAGGTCAATCTGCGGGAGATTGCCGAAACCAAGAAGCGCTTCCCGGATCGCGCGGTCATTGCCTCACTGATGGTGGAGCCGAAGCGGGAGAAGTGGCATGAGATTGTCAAAAAGGTAGAAGCAGTCGGAGTGGATGGTCTGGAGTTAAACTTCGGCTGTCCCCATGGGATGGCCGAACGCGGCATGGGGGCGGCTTCCGGTCAGCAGCCGGATCTGGTTGAGCTGCAGACGATGTGGGTGAAGGAAGTCGCGACGACCCCCGTGATCGTGAAGCTGACACCGAATATTACGGATATTACGGCAACGGCCCGGGCCGCAGTGCGCGGCGGTGCGGATGCCATTTCTCTTATCAACACCATTAACTCTCTGGCAGGGGTGGATCTGGATTCGTGGAATACCGTGCCCCATGTAGGTGGCAAAGGGGCCCATGGCGGCTATTGCGGACCAGCCGTGAAGCCGATTGCCCTCAACATGGTGGCCGAATGTGCCCGCCATCCGGAAGTGGGCGTGCCCATCTCGGGCATTGGCGGCATATCCGATTGGCGGGATACGGCGGAGTTTCTGCTCATGGGAGCGACAGGAGTCCAAGTGTGCACGGCAGCGATGCATCATGGTTTTCGCATCGTGGAGGAGATGATCGACGGGCTGAATGATTATTTGGATGAGAAGGGCCTGAGCAGTGTGGCGGAACTTGTGGGCCAGACGGTCCCCCGATACTCGGACTGGGGTAATCTGGATCTCAACTACAAAGTGGTCGCCCGCATCAACCGTGATGTCTGTATTAACTGCAACAAGTGCCATATCGCTTGTGAGGATACATCGCACCAGTGTATTGATATGCTGACCGATCCTTCCGGCGCCTATCTGGAAGTGGTTGAGGAAGATTGTGTGGGATGCAACCTATGCTCGATTGTATGTCCGGTGGACGGGGCTATTGAAATGGTCGAGGTAGCACCGGAACAGACCCCATTAACCTGGAATGAACGTCAATCTGCGATTGCTGTGCTGCAATCGATTAGAGATCAATCAACCAAGGAGGCGATATCATGAGTGGGCGCAAACTGATTCAACATGGCGTATTGGTCACGGCAGCGGACACATTTGAAGCAGATATACTCATCGAGAACGGGAAAATCACGCAGATTGGCATGGGCATGGTGGCGGATGACCGAACGGAGATCGTGGATGCCTCCGGCTGTTATGTCATTCCCGGCGGTATTGATCCGCATACCCATCTGGATATGCCTTTTGGCGGGACAGTGACCGCGGATGATTTTGCAACGGGAACCGCAGCTGCAGCGTTTGGCGGAACAACGACAATCCTTGATTTCTGTCTGACCCAGAAAGGCAAACCGCTCACCGAATCCCTGAAGGAATGGCATGCGAAGGCCAAGGGGAAGGCTGCCATCGACTATGGGTTTCATCTGATGATCGGAGAGATGAATGACCAGGTATTGGAGGAACTGCCGCAGGTCATTGAGGAAGAAGGGGTGTCTTCCTTCAAAGTGTTCATGGCCTATAAAAACCAGTTCCAGGCAGATGATGGCATCCTCTATCAGACGCTGCAAAAGGCCAAGGAGTACGGTGCACTGGTCATGGTGCATGCGGAGAACGGCGATGTCATCGATCTGCTTGTGCGGCAGGCGCTCGCTGAAGGGCGGACCGAGCCGATCCATCATGCCCTTACCCGGCCTTCCATCTTGGAAGGAGAGGCGACAGGACGCGCTGCACGTCTGGCTGCCCTTGCGGATTCGCAGCTGTATGTTGTGCATGTGACGTGTGCCGAAGCTGTGGAGCAGATTGCACGCATGCGCGACATGGGCTACCGGATTTGGGGCGAGACATGTCCGCAGTATCTGACGCTGGATCAGTCCATCATGGATCAGCCTGATTTTGAAGGGGCGAAGTATGTCTGGTCCCCGCCACTGCGGGAAGCCTCCCATCAGGAGGTGTTGTGGAATGCACTGAAGAGCGGCCAGTTGCAGACGATTGGGTCCGATCACTGCTCCTTTAATTTCAAGGGGCAGAAGGATCTGGGAAAGAATGACTTTAGCAAAATACCTAATGGTGGGCCTGTCATTGAGGACCGGCTTAGCATTTTATATTCGGAGGGAGTTGCCAAGGGACGCATTTCATTGAATCAATGGGTAGATCTGTGTTCTACCCGGGCGAGCAAGCTGTTTGGGATGTTTCCGCAGAAAGGAACGCTTGCAGTTGGTACCGATGCGGATATCGTTATTTTCGATCCTTCCATTTCCAGGGAGATATCGGCGAGTACACATCATATGAATGTGGATTATAGCGCCTTCGAAGGCATGCAGGTTCAGGGATGTCCCGTTACCGTGCTGTGCCGGGGGGATTATGTCATTAAGGATCGTCAGTTTGCAGGTGCGGCAGGATCGGGCCAGTATGTGAAGCGTGCCAAATACGATGCAGGTGCCCCGATGCCTGGGCGGCAGGCGGTTGCGACAGTGACGGGAGGTTGAGGCGAATGCTGGAGAATGAAGCATTTGAAGCGGAGAAAGTGGCAATCGAACGAATGGTTACGCTGGGATATCGAATCTATTCGGTTCAAGAGCATCTGGAGGGTGCCAGTGTCGTATGGGAACATCCCGATCATCCTGGCGAAATGAAAGAGCAGCATGTGGGTACAGCGTCCGGACGAAAGTGGTTCGTCCACTTTCTGATCCGGCAGCTTCAGGAACAGCGGGGGGCATAGTCCTCTTGCCATCTATGCAATTGGGCCATGAACGTATTCATAAGCGTAGATGGCGAGTTCGATGGCGACGCGTTTCTCGGGGAGGATATAGTCTTCTCCGAGTAAAGCTTCGATTTTGTCCAGCCGGTGATAGAGGGTCTGTCTGACAATGAATAGGGCAGTAGCGGTCTCCTGTTTGGAGCAGCACAGAACAAAATATTGCTTGAGTGTGCGCAGCAGCTGGCCGCCCTTCTCTGCATCATGCCGGATGACTGGGCCGAGGTATTCCTCAATAAAATCCTCCAGATTACCGCTCTGCTTCATCCCGGCAATGATACGGTAACCATGGAGATTGCTGTAAAACGGCTGCTGCATGGGTCCGGTATCCTTTTGAATGCGCAGCGTTTCCTTGGCCGTATCCAGGCTGTCCTTGAGTCGTGACAAATCGGCACAGCTGTGACCAATACCCAGCAGACCGGAGAACAGACGGTGGGTCTGGTCCGTTTCGTGGTGCTGGAGCTGCTCTATGCAGCGCCAGAGATGGCTTTTGCGCTGAGGACCTGGCTGAGGATCGAGGATGATCAGGATGATCTGATGATTCAATACCGTGCTGAACAGGGAGAACCCTTCCCTGGAGAATACTGAGCGGGCGACGATATTGCGCTGTATAAGCAGCTTCTGCAGCTTGAGGCTGTCGGTATAATTCGGATTACTGTCAAACAAAACGACGGTGCCTTTGCTTGCAGCAAGCAGGGGGCTGGCGGACAGGTACTCTTGAATTTCCTTGGCCGTGTGATGTCCGTTCAGCCAGTCGATGACCCACATGTCTTCCTTGTAACGACGTTTCTCCTCCATGTATTTGGTTCGCATCCAGTCCTGTGCAATAGCGGCTGCACAGCGCTCCAGTGCCTGAACGACAAATTCATCAGTAGGTTTGTGACGCAGTGACTCAGGCTCCTGTTCGGGAAGTTTCTCCAAAAAGAGTACCAGGTCCGCGAAGGTGTAATCGAGCGCCTGAACAGGCAGGGTATAGGCATCCATAGGTTGCTCCAAACGATGGGAATGGCTTGATTGTCCTGACTCAGGTGAATGGTTGCGCTGGGTTAACCAAGCCATTCTCCGGTTCTCCAATTGCTCTGGCGGACAATAAGGAACAGCACTGGCTTCCCCCTCGAGTGGGTATAATGCAACCGGGCAGCCGGTTGTGCGTGATAACAAGCGAAGCAGCGGCTGTACGCCGTCTCCGTTTAGCAGGAGCTGGTTGAACGAGGTAGTCAGATTGTCGAGTTCGGCGAGCATCCGCTGATGACTGCGAATCAGGGCGAAGTGCAGGTCCTGTGTAATATCAATATAGCGGACTTGTTCATGGAACCAGATCAGTGGAAAGTCATCTGCTGCTGCGATTTCTTTCATCGCTCCAAGTTGGGACTTGGTGTGAATCCCCAGTTCGATACAGAGTCCAGCCGCACCACGGGCAATTAACTGCCGCAGGAAAGACAAACCTTGCTGCTCATCAGCCTGCCAGCCGATGCCGGTAGTCAGTACCAGTTCTCCTCCGTTTAACAGATCGCCCACATCCGGTACCTCCATAATATGGACCCAACGGACATACCTCTCCAGTGCCCGTTCACTGGCCAATACCTCTGCCTTGCGAAATACAGGCCGTTTCAACATGTCTCTCATCTGAAGTTGGAGCGTCGTTTCCCCCATACAACCACCGTCCTTCCCCAATTGCATGCCGATTGCAATCCTGCCTCATGATGCAGGTTTCTGAAGAGCGTCTGTTATGTTGTGATGTACGAGCTGGATGACCTGTCTAAAATCCGTTAACTTACATAATTAAGCTATATTATAAGTCTGTTTACCGATGATGGGCTGAAATCTAACGCTGATTTGTTTTATATCACAAAGTAGTCTCCTTTTTTTGTAATCTGGAATAATCCAGGTTCAGATTGGTGTCGTTTTACCTGACATTCAGGGATGGAGCCCCATAATGGTCAAACAAAAAGACCTCCTGATCTCATTGAAATGGACAGCATTCCAATGGAGAACCAGGAGGTTTATTATATTTCCGTATTGCTCTTTATGGACCGAAGTTCAATTGAGCAGCTTAATCTTCGATTCTTTTCTTCTTGAATTTCATCAGGAATTCATACACGATCGGCACAATAACCAGGGTGAGCAGTGTAGAGCTGATCAGACCGCCGATAACGGTAATACCCAGGCCTTTCGAGATGATTCCCGCACTTTCTTCCAGTCCTGTAACGAGTGGCAGCAAGGCGCCGATCGTTGCAAGTGCAGTCATCAGGATTGGACGCAGACGTGTTGCACCTGCTTCAAGCAAGGCTTCACGCGTAGACATGCCGTCTTTCTCCATGTGAATGACACGGTCGATCAGGACGATGGCATTGGTGACTACGATCCCGATCAGCATCAGTCCACCCATCATGGCAGAGACGTCAATGGTGCCGCCAGCCAGGAACAGACCTACCATGATACCAATAACGGTAAACGGCAGGGAGAACAGGATGGCGAATGGAGCGAGTCCGCCGCCAAATGTAACAACAAGTACAAAGTATACAATGGCGATGGCTGCCAGCATGGCAAGACCCAGTTGGGTAAAGGTGTCATTGATTTGCTCGGTTGTACCGCCAAATTTCACCTCAACGCCATCAGGCAGGTCCAGCTTGTCGATGTTATCCTGCAGGGTTTGTGAAGCCTTCTGCACATCGGAAGCCAGGATGGTAGCCGAAACTTGTGCTACGACCTTACCGTCAATGCGCATGATCGAGTTTGGAGAAGTGCCTTCTTCAACGTTTGCAACATCCTTGATCGGTACTTGGATGCCGAGTGGAGAAGTCACTGTCTCATTTTCAATGTCAGTGATGCTGTCGAATGTCTTTTTATCTGTCTCGACATACACTTTATAGGTTTTGTTATCAATATCCACTTCCGTCAGTACCGGGCGTTCCTGTGCAGGGCTCAGGGCCATAGCCAATTGGCCTGCAGTCAGACCGAGAGAGCTCAGCTTTTCCTGATCTGCGACGAGGGTATATTGACCATACGTGTCAGAGAGTGTGGTGTCTGCTTTTTCGAAGTTTTCGGTATCTGCTTCAACCAGCTTGAACACTTCATCCGTGACAGGCTTGAGCTGTTCCACATTGTCGCCGTAGATGGAGATGCTCAGGCTGCTGCCTCCCAGACCGCCGGACATATCCAGCTCACTCCAGGTACCTACGGGAACCTCTTTACGCAAACCTTCTACAAGCTGTTCCTTCACTTGGCTGAAGTCTTTTGTATCTTCATTGTATTCGATATAGAAGAGTGCCGAGTTCGAGCTTCCTCCACCCATGCTGCTCAGTGGATTGCTGCCGCCGATGGAATACTGCATTTTCTCCAGGCCAGGCTGCTTCAGCAAATATTTTTCAGCAGCAAGTGCTTCTTTTTCAACGTCTTCACGCAGGGAGCCGGTTTCCGGACTGTATGTGATCGTCACATATTTGTCCTGCTGTTCTGGCAAGAAGCTTGCACCAATGAACGGATACAGGAACAGACTGCCGACGAGCAAGACCACGGCGATGCCGACGGTAATGATTTTGTGCGAAAGTGTCCAGTTCAGCAGGCGTTTGTAACCTTCAGCCATCTTACCTGGTTTTTCCTCATGATTTTGCTTGTTCTTCAGGCCTTTGCGGAACAGGGTATGAGCCAGCATCGGAACGATGGTGATCGCCACGAGCAAGGATGCCAGCAGCGCAAATACCATGGTTAATGCAAATGGCATGAAGAGTTCGCCTACCATACCGCTAACCAGTGCCAGTGGCAGGAACACGGCGATGGTTACAATCGTGGAAGAGAGGATCGGAATGAACATTTCACGGGTTGCTTCCCGGATCAGATCACGGCCTTTCAGTTTCTCTCCCTTCAGGGTCAATCTGCGATAGATGTTCTCGATAACAACGATGGAGTCATCCACGACCCGTCCGATGGCAACGGTCATGGCACCCAGCGTCATCATGTTCAGTGTAATGTCCATGAGTAGAAGCGCAGTCAATGCCATAAGCAAGGAGAGCGGGATCGAGATAATCGAGATAATGGTTGAACGAATATTACGCAGGAACAACAGGATAATCAGGATGGCAAACAGGGCACCAAAGACCGCTTTGCCAAGCATCGTATTGACGGAATCCTGAATCGGCTTACCTTGGTCAAGCAATACCGTCAGTTGGGCGTTTTTGAATTGCGACTGCAATTCTTCCGCTTTGTCTTTAACGGCATTCACGACATCTACGGTATTGGCGTCATTGGATTTCACAATGGAGATACCAATGGACTCCATGCCATCTGTCCGTGAAATGGATTCGGCCTGACCGATAACCTCAATGTTCGCGATCTCACTTAATTTCACCGTAGGAATTCCTGCTGCATTGGCAGCACCGGAAGCACTGCCTGCACTTGCATTTCCACCCACGGATGGTGCGGCAGACGGGGTTGACCCCTGTGCGGCATCCGGAGCTGTTGCTTGGCCTGCAGCACCACCTGCTTGAGCAGATGGATCTGCTGCAGCACCTGCGCCGCTAGGCACCACAGGAATGGCAAGGTTCTTCAGGTCATCGAGGTCAATGATATTACCATCAACCACAACGGCTTTTTGTGCTTCGTCCAGTTCGAACAATCCGAGTGGAACGCGGACAGAGGAACCTTGAACGATGCCGTTAACGGTATCTTCTGTGAGGCCGAGTTCATTCATTTTGTCCTGGTTGAACTTCAATTGGACTTCCTTGACATACTGACCGGAAACCTGTACTTGGGCTACACCGTCGATATCTTCGAGTGCAGGCTGAATATCGGATTCAACGAGTCTGGTCAACTGCTCCAGATCTCCGCCGTCCTTATCGGACAAGCTCAGTGAGACAACCGGAAATGAATTGATGCTGAATTTGGAAATGGTCGGTTTCTGTACACCGTCCGGAAGCTGCACCTCATTTAGCGCCTCGCGAACAGCTGCAGTAGCATTGGTCAGATCTGTTCCGTAATCAAATTCGAGTGTAATGGAAGCAGCGTTCTCCATGGATGTGGATGTGAGTGTCTTGATTCCCTCCACATTGCGCAGAGTCTGCTCCAGCGGCTTGGTCACATCTTCTACGATACCTTCTGGAGCCGCTCCGGGATCAATCGCCGTGACACTTAGGAATGGCACATTGATGTTCGGGATGGTTTCCTGTTTCATCGTCAGTCCGCTGTACAAACCAGCGAAGGAAATGATAATGGTCAGGATCCAGATCGCGAACTTGTTGTTCAGTGAAAAATTAATGATTCCTTTCATACGATGGTCTCTTCTCCTCTCTGTTCTCCCTGTTTCTATTTGTTTCTATTGGTTTGACGAGTCAGCCTGGATGAACCGGCTATACATGGCATCCAGAATATGCTGAAGCTCGGAGTGCAAAGATTCGATGGCTGGAATGTTCTCCAGGTTGTGCATCATGCCCAGGATAATAGCCCGGCGCGGCGTGAATTCCATCATTTCCTGCTTGAGAATGGCGATGGTTTCTAACGCATCGTTTCGGGATTGTCCTGCGGACAGATCGGTAGTTACGATATCCTGCATCTGTTTGATGATGTGAATGGGGTGACGCATCATGGTGGAATCCGTTTTGGATTCGCTGGTCCATGCCGGCCAGTTTTCCAAGCTAATCAAAGGCTCAGGTCGCTGATCCAGCAAACCGTACGCTGCATAATCCATCGTTTGCAGCAGATTCGATGCCATTTTGGATACGGTAAGGGAAGGCATCTCCGTAAACCAGATCTTGATGTAGGACAGGAAAAGTCCGTGCGTCAGCAAAATAAGATCCACTGTATACGGCTCAATCTCGGGACCGTACAGATCCTCCAGCTTATCCTTGAACCAGTGCAGGGTTCGAATCTCCATATCCCTGTGATGCGGGTCGCATTTTCTGCCGGGATGCTGCTGCTCATCATCCATCATCATGCTGCGCAGCTGCACCCGAAGGAATTCTTTTAATTCGGATACATGAAGCAGCAGCGTCTCGATCTGCTTGTGCAGACGTTCTCGTGATGTGAGGCCAGCCTCATGTTCAATCTGTGACATTTCATCCAGCAGGGTATAGATGCAGTACTCCATCGTACTGGCTTCCAATTCCTCTTTGGATTTGAAAATCAGGTAGAGGCTTCCCTTGGACATGCCGCACAGCTCCGCAATCTCCTGCATGGACGTTGCAGCACTGCCTTTGGCAGAAAACAGCTTGAGAGCTGTCGTTATAATGAGTTTTTTCTTCTCATTCATTTCATGAATTGGGTTCATTAACGATACCTTCACCTCATCTGCGGAACTTATGAGTTCTTGAATTGACTTCAGGGTCAAAACAAGTATAAACGAAGTGGAAGAGCAAATTCAAATGGGAGGGAATTGGAAATTCGAACAATGAGAGCAGTCCGGTTTTTCAGAAAGGAGAGAGAGGTGGAAGTGAGCGCTGCCGTGGATAAATGTAAAAACGTGTAAAGAACTATGCTCCATTCCCGAAGGCATGTATGGCCAGAATAATGATGGCCGTCAGTGCGACCAGATAAAATGCAGCCAGGAGGGCTAGGAATGAATAGCCTGCAAGCGTGCTGAGACGTACCAACCATTTCTTCATACAAGTCATCCTTTCCACATTCACAGTGTACATATGCCTATTTACATGATATACCAAAAAGACGACTTCCAGATGGAAGTCGCCCTAGTTTTTACAGAATGAATACAATCTTTACGTAATCAGCTTCAATCCGACTGCAGCCACCAGAATCATGGCAATGAACAGCAGCCTTTTGGCCTCCTTGCGCTCACCGAACAGGAACATGCCCGTTAATGTGCTGCCAACGGTACCAATGCCCGTCCAGACAGCGTAGGCTGTGCCCATCGGAATGGAGGTCATCGCATAGGACAACAGCGAGAAGCTGAATACAAAGGAAATGAGCATAAGCACGATATAAGGCCAGCCCTTTTTGGTCGAAGCGCCGTTGATTCCGATTACGCCGAAAATCTCACAGATACCTGCGCCTACAATTGCTAACCATGCCATTATGCCACACCTTCCTTCGCTTCTTCTTGTTGATCCGTGACCAGCTTCAGTCCGATTACGCCACAGAGCAGCAATCCGATCAGCAGGATTTTGGCCAGACGGAACGGCTCCCCGAACAGCAGCATTTCCGCAAGCACGGTGCCTGCGGTACCGATTCCGGTAAATACGGCATATACCGTGCCCACTGGCAATCTCTTGGAGGCTGCGATGATCAGGGCGAAGCTAATGATGATGGCTGAAGCGGTTAGCGCCCATTCCCATAGATTGGAGGCATGCTTCAGTCCGCTTACCCAGACAATTTCGATGATGCCTCCGATAAATACGTATAACCAATTGCGGTTCATGATGATGTTTCTCCTTCCGGCACGATGTTCTGTGCCTCTTCGTTCAAATGATGAATGCCATGCCAAAAAACAGGCCATGCCGCCTCAAGACGTCTATTGTACCGGCGTGAGCTTCCATAGATAATCTCCACGGTAATTCCATCTAGAGAAGTCATAAAGGCAATGGCAGCTTGTTTCGTTGGAATCGAAGGTAATTCTCCATGACGTACCGCTCGCTGCAGGAGCCGGTTCAGTGATCGCTCCATGCCATCAAGAAATGGATGTGCGATGTCCATCACTTCGTTGTACAGTCCGGGAGGGGGGAAGTAGGACATGCGCAGCATCAAGCGTGTCGAAGGGCTAGCGTTATATTCCTGTTCAAACCAGGGAAACACACCCTTAAGTCTGTCTTCCAGGGGAAGTTCGGCATGATCGCGGAAATATTCCAATGTATGGCGTTTTACTTCTCGAAAAGCATGAGCCAGTGCCTGGAGGAACAAGTCTTCCTTGCCGCTGAAATGGGCATATATGGACGGTTTCTTAATTCCTACATCGTCAGCGATAGCCCGAAGGGATGCCCCTTCATATCCATCTCTGGCAAAGTGGAACAAGGCTGCGTTTCGTATGGATTGTGCTGTCATTTTGCTCACCTTCCTAACGGTCGTTAGGGGAATATATTTTCATATTTCACATCAGATGTCAAGTCCATTCAAAAAAAGCCGCCTGCAGAAATCTCACAGGCGACCAATACACAGCTCAGGGTAGCTTAGAACGTGGTAAATCCCAGTATGAGCTGCAGTTTATAGAGAATTCCCTTCAGAAAAGTGGTTTTCTCCTGGAATTCGTCCAGATTCAGAGTGAACTCGGCATCCTCATTATTCCACACGCGTTCAAAATAATCCGCCACATTGCGACTGAACTCATTATCCGCAGGCGCAGCGACCCATAATTCATTTTCAAGATTATAGTCATTCATGTTTCGAGGCGTAAGGTTGGTTGATCCGCCAAGCACAATATGATCCCCGGTGGCTTTGGCAATATACAACATTTTGGTATGATACTGCTCCTTGGTTGTGTTGTACCAGCGGATTTGGATCTTGCCATCCGATTTATCATGCAGCTCGGCGGCTACAGGCCGATTCGGGATACCGATTTTCTCCTGACCAAATGCATTCTCGTTTGGATCAAGCACAAGCCGGATATCTACTTCTCGTTTGGAAGCATCAAGCAATGCATCCAGTACTTTTGGAGAAGCAATGTAGAACATGCCCATCCACAAGGTATCCCCTTTTTCCGTCAGATTGATCTCATGCAATACGGCATCATTCACTTTTCCTTCGGTCAGATAGCGAATGCGCAGATCGCCTTGGTTTGGATCGGTGGAAGGTGCTGTGTAGGAAGGAACTTGACCTCCCCCTGATATGTCCAGTACGGCTTGTTCCGAATGAAGTATATCTCCAATGACGGGTCCCGTAACTTCAAACGCCACATTGGAGTGGTAGGCACTAGCATCATGGATATTGCCGGAGGAGACAATCGCCTTTTTCTCACTGGCTACGACCTTGCGATGATTGGCCTTTACATTAAGCAGCTTAAGGTAAGAGCGCATGGTAACATCTGGGCCGTCACTTGCCATCAGATTCGGAATCCAGCCATCACCTGACTGGCCAAACCATTGGAAGAACGTACGCCAGACTGCCGAGTATACGGGCGTGGAATCCCGGAGTGGATCAACATTGGTAATCACAACCTCAATGCCGGCCTGCTTCATTTGCTCCAGCAGTTCATTGGGTGCCGAATTATAATTGGTGTTCACTTCATCCGTAATGAACAGAATCTGCATGTTGGGATACTGCTTTTTTTTGGCGACCAGAGCATCTGTGAATTCTACGCTAACTGGCGGAAAGTGCTGACCCTTATGCTGATAGTTGTTGAACAGGAACATATCCACCACAACAAATTGCTCCGCCTCTTCCACAATCTGCAGCATCCGCTGGAAAATCTGCTGCTCGTGTTCCATCTGCCCGTCTTCTGACGGATAAGTGAGATCATGAAGGAATGCGACCTCGTCTACGCGATACTCCGGGCTTTCATAGGAAATGCCTGAGGGCAGTGGTTTATAGGTTTGATACAACATGACGGCCACAAGCCATAAAATAAGGAGTCCAAGAGCTGTTCGTATGTATGGAAAACGACGTCTGGATGTTTGATGTTCTGATGATGAGCGCCTTGTAGTAAACAACGGCATATCCCCTTTCTGTAACGTGCTGACTACTATTACCACTCTGTCATGAGCATTGACGCAGACCGCATGATGGGATGGAGAGAAATGTATTTTATCCATATACGATTTGCCTGAATGCAATCGACAGGTGTGAGGCCGTTGTGTATAATGAGTGTATTATTTTTGTAGAATGTTGGGATCTCCATATACCTGACAAGGACGGAGGAAGTATTCGTTAACCTATAGATGGCCTGGATATTTCAGAAAAGAGAGTAGGTAATCAAGTGTATTCCATCAAACAAGTCGCTGCCATGCTGGACATTCCAACGGTTACGCTCCGGGCTTGGGAGAATCGGTACAGTGCGGTAACCCCAGAACGGACGGAATCGGGTTATCGGTTGTACACGGATGAAAATGTTGAAGATTTGCGTTGGCTGAAGGAGCAGGTTGAACAGCATCAGACCAACATATCAGAAGCCGTGCGCATGTTAAAAGAAAACAAAGCAAAAACGTCAGAAGCGGTCATTCCGGCTCCGCTCACCGCGCCTGTTCCCACAATGGAAGAGGCCTACTTACGCATGACCGATCAGATATACGACTCGCTCTACCATTTCCAAGGTGAACGTGCCAACGGTTTGATTGATTTTGGTTTTACCATGTATGGATATGACTCGATGTTTTACCATGTGCTTGTACCCATTCTCGTTCGCGTGGGGGATGCATGGGAGCAGGGCAGAGCATCAGTCGCACAGGAGCATTTTATGACCCAGCTGATCTCACAGCGGTTCTATCAGTTTTTCCATCTGTTCCCGATCTATCCGCATCTGCCCAAAGTTCTGGCACTCTGTCCGGAGGGGGAGCATCATCAGGTGGGATTGCTGCTGTTCTCGTTGTTTATGCGTAAAAATGGAGCCGAAGTATTATATCTCGGTGCCAATACCCCTGAGGAAGGGGTGTTTCCTATTATCCGGGAGCAAAAGATCAAGCTGGTCTGTCTCTCCATTACGAATCCAGCCTTAAGCGAGCAGTGTGATCGGCTTGTCGATCGCATTCTGACCGAGTTTCCGCATATGCGCTTTATCCTCGGAGGCAAGGGTTACGAGCGCAATGAAAATGCAGCTTATCCGGAGTGGGTCATGCCGGAGGAATCATCCGACTGGCAGGCATGGCTTGAGCGCGAGTATCTGACCGACAATCCAACCCGAACACAGGGCTAAGCGCCCATTCGTCGAACGATTAGTGTATGTGAACAAAGAGTTGAATGAGCGAATGCTCTCCCATGAGGCTATTCAAGAAAAGGCATCCTATGACGCAAGCGCGTTAAGGGGTGTCTTTTTGTGATATTAACGCTAATTTTTTCGATTATTTGACCCGTGAGTCATATTTATGTTTACAAGTTCGTATAATATTTGTATTATATTTGTATAACGTTTCGGCTATAATCCGCTTCGATGATTCTTCAATGGTTTAATAATAGACTAAGAATGGTATAAGTGCGTTTCGGACCATAAGAAAGGTGAGTGGCATGATATCTAATCAGCAACGTAAACGTGCGGCTGTAATTGGTGCGGGTCCAGGCGGGCTTGCAGCGGCCATGTTATTGTCCGGTCAGGGATATGAAGTGGACGTGTATGAGAAACAACCGGTGATTGGTGGACGCTCTGCCAGGCTGGAGCTCGGAGAATACCGATTCGACCGGGGTGCGACGTTCTTGATGATGCCCGGGCTGCTTGAAGAGATGTTCGAGTTGGTAGGACGCAAACTATCCGATTACGTGGATCTGAAGGAACTGACGCCCTTGTATGCCCTGAACTTCGGCGATAAGGTGTTCACACCTTCCCGTAATCGCGAAGATACTGCTGCTCAGATCAAGGAATTGTTCCCAGGTAATGAAGACAATTACCTGAGGTTCATGCAGGACGAGGAAGTCAAGTTTGGTAAAGTCATGCCTTTGCTCCGCCGGCCTTTCGGCAAGCTGACAGACTATCTGCGTAAGGATGCAGTAACGGCTCTTCCGAAGCTGGACGTGAACAACACAGTCTATGGCATCCTGTCCCGTTACTTTACTGACGAGCGTTTGCGGTGGGCCTTTACGTTTCAGTCGAAATATTTGGGCATGTCGGCTTGGGATTGTCCGGGTACATTCACGATTCTGTCATTCATCGAGCACCATTATGGGCTGTTTCATCCGATTGGCGGTGTGAATCGCGTATTCCAGGGCATGGCTGACATTGTAAAGGAATATGGTGGACGTATACATACATCCTGCCCGGTGAAGCAGGTTATCGTGAACAATGGCCGTGCGGAGGGCCTGCTGCTTGAGAACGGTGAACGCATTGAAGCGGATCACGTGGTCGTTAATGCAGACTTTGCCCATGCGGTGAACCATCTATTCGAACCGGGTGTGCTTAAGAAATATACGCCAGAAAAAATGAAACGCAAGAAGTACTCCTGCTCTACTGCGATGCTCTATCTGGGAGTAGACGGCGAGATTGATCTGCCGCATCACTCGATTTATTTTCCCGAAGATTACCGATTGAACGTGGACGAGATCACGAAGCACAAAGTATTGTCCGCTGACCCGTCTCTATATATTCATAACCCTTCCAAGCTCGATTCGACACTCGCACCTGCAGGAAAATCTGCATTATATGTGCTTATGCCCTCTCCAAACCTTACAGGGGACATTGATTGGGATGTGGAACGGGAGAATGTACGCGAGGCGATGATGCAGCGGCTTGAAGCGATCCCGGAGCTCGCAGACATTCGGAGTCGTATCGAAGAGTCCATGATGTTTACCCCGCTTGACTGGGAAAATGAACTGGACGTGTACCGCGGTGCGACATTTAATATGGCTCACAATCTGGGTCAGATGATGTATCTGCGTCCACATAACCAGTTCGAAGAGCTGAAAGGGGTATGGCTGGTCGGTGGCGGAACCCACCCGGGCAGCGGACTGCCTACGATATTTGAGTCTGCTCGAATCAGTGTCAGGCTGATCCAGGAAGAGGATGCCAAAACCCGCTCGAACCGGTCTTCTTATGTGAAGACTGCTGAAGCCGGAGGTCATTCATGAAGCGGGCAGCCATTGTAGGAGCAGGCATTGGCGGGCTGACCTCGGCACTGCTGCTGAATCGGCAGGGCTGGGACGTCACCGTTTACGAACGGGGTTCCCGGGTTGGCGGACGTATCGGCTATGAGCAGAACGGGGAATATCGCATTGACCAGGGTCCAACCATCGTACTTCTGCCCGACATGCTGCATGGCATTCTGGAGGAGGCTGGCGTGGATCGCTCCAAAGTGGAGCTGCTCCGCTGTGATCCGTTATACAGGGTTCACTACAGCAGCGGACGTGTCATGACCAAGATGAAAGATCGCGGTCAGCAGGCTGACGAGATCGAGCGGTTATTCCCGGGAGAGAGCCGAGGGTTCACAAGATTCATGAAGGACATGGATACCCTGTTCCCGGCAGGACGTTCTGCTTTCCTGGAAAGAGCTTTTCCACGGAAAAGGGATTTTTTCACACCGTCTCTCCTGTCCCTGATGGGCAGGCTCCGTGCACACAAAAGCGTACGTAAAGCTGTAGGAGATTATTTTCATCATGAGGAACTGGTTGATGCCTATTCACTTCAGAGTCTGTATATTGGCGGTTCGCCATTCGGTACTCCGGGAATCTATTCCCTTCTTCCTTATGCAGAGCATGAATATGGAATCTGGATGGTGAAGGGCGGATATGCTGCATTACCGAAAATTCTGGAATCCGAACTGATCGCACGTGGCGGGCGTGTTGTGCTGAATACGGAAGTAACGGGACTGCGAATTGAACATGGAGTTTGCCGAGGGGTAGAAACGGCCGCAGATGCGGAAGATGTGGACGCAGTCATCTATAATGGCGATTTCCCTCATCTGACAGGTCTACTGGGCGGCATACCGGAAGCGGTGCGCAAAAAGAAACCCTATCGTCCCTCATCCGGTTGTGTGTTGATTTATGTTGGGGTCGACAAGACCTGGGAAGATGCAACGACGCATCAATTTTTCCTGCCACCCAGTCTTGATGGAAGCTTGCGGGAAGTATTCAATCAGCGTCGTATTCCGGAACAGCCTTCATTTTATGTATTTAACCCGGTAGCTGTAGATGATTCCGCTGCGCCAGCCGGTCAAAGTGTATTGTATTTCCTTGTTCCGGTGCCAGACGCCGAAGGTGTGGACTGGTCGAGAGAAAGTGGGGCTCTGGTGGAACGGGTGCTGGAGGAAGCAGAACAACGCGGTTTCCCTGGACTTCGTGAAGCAATCAGGTGGAAGAAAGTACGCACACCCGCAGATGCCGAGCGAGATGGACTATACGGCGGTGGAAGCTTCGGTATTGCACCGATTCTGTTTCAATCTGGCGTGTATCGGCCGCAGCCGCAGCCGTTTCCGACGATCCGCGGATTGTACGCAGCAGGAGCATCGGTGCATCCAGGCGGTGGTGTTCCGATCGTAATGCAAAGTGCACGCATGGCCGTCAATCTACTCATGAAGGAGATGGGAACATGAATGAAATGATTTTGAACAGGTGCGAAGAGTTGATGCAGAAGGGGTCGTCTTCTTTTTATCAAGCTTTCAGAGGTTTGCCCAGTCCGCGCCGTGAAGCGGTGTATGTGATCTATGCGTTCTGCCGCATCATTGATGATAGTGTGGATGAACCAGAGAAGTCGATGTATACGATACATGAGATTCGGGATCATTTTGAATACCTGGAAGAGGCAGAAGGCCATTTTATCTGGCCTGCATTGAGATGGTTATTCTCGAACTTTCCCCACCTGGACAAAGGACCTTTCTTTCGGCAGATGGACGGACAGATGACTGATCTCGAGGTGACTCACTATGCAACGATGAAGGAGCTGGAACATTACTGCTATCTTGTAGCAGGGACGGTAGGGGAGATGCTGCTTCCTGTGCTGCGTGATGACAATGGTGCCGAAGTGGCCGTAAACGGCATTGCACTTGGCAAGGGCATGCAGATTGTCAACATTATTCGTGATGTAGGGGAAGATCGGGCAAGATCACGCCGTTATGTTCCGCTCGAAATCATGGAAAAGCATGGGTACTCCGAACAGGATTGGGCAGAGGGTATTGTGGACGAACGGTTTGTAGCCATTATTCAGGAATTGAAAGCATCAGCACTTGAATGGTTCCGTCTTGGCATGGATCGGCTGGAGACCTACCCTACAGAAAGTGCATTTGCCATTGAACTGGCGGCAGCCTTCTACACCACCATATTACATGCGGTAGAACGTAACGAATATGACGTATATAACAAACGGGCATTTGTGACTGATGAGCTGAAATTGGAGATGCTTGGAGCCATTGTGAAACGCTATCCGGTACTCGCCTATCAGGCTTCCCGTACGGCGGTCTCCTGATGATTCAGGGTCTGTATTGGGCATGGTACATCATTGGAGCCACGCTAATGCTAACCATTGGAGTACCTGAACCATTATCGTTTTCCAACGGACTGTTTCTTGTGTTCTATGCACTATATGTCGTGGAACTGATCTATCAGGGACGAAGAAGGAATGGAATGTCCGACCAGTCAGTCATATGGAAACAGCCAGGACTCTGGGTGTCTTCTGCCATTCTGTGGCTGGGTGGCATGGGGATAGAATGGATCGGTGTCCATACGAAATGGCCTTTTGGTGAATACGGTTATTCGGACTTCTTCGGCATTCATCTATTCAGTGTACCGGTCACCCTGGGATTTGCCTGGATTGCAGTCGTCGGAAATTCCGCTCTATTGAGCGGCGGGGGTTCAACCTGGAAGGGGAAGCTGATTCGGGCGATCAAGACCGGTTTCTGGGCCATCTTGCTTGATCTGGTGCTTGACCCGGTTGCGCACGCCAGAGGTTTCTGGCATTGGGAGGCTCCCGGTGGCTTCTATGGCGTCCCTTGGACCAATTACATCAGTTGGTTCATTATGGGTGCGTTCCTGTCGCTCTTTCTTCCAGCCATGCCTGCTGACCGCAGTTCGCTGCTGCGGGCCAAGTGGCTGTACCAGCTGTTCATCCTGCTATTCGGCCTGCTCGCATGGAAAGAAGGCATCACAGGCAGTTTCATCATTGCGCTTGTGGGCATGCTGCTAGCAGAAGGGAGCTGGTTCTATGATTCCCGCCGAAAAGTCAAAATCATTTAACCGAATGTTTTATTTATACAATCAGTATTACCTGCTGCGTCGTCGCTTTCGTTCGTTCACACTATCGGGGACACTGGATCCGCAGTTTGACGGATATTCCATCTCTCCGATTGACCCGAACCGGCCAGTTCTCTATTTCATGAATCATAGCTCCTGGTGGGACGGACTGCTGCTCTATCATGCATCCCGCCGTACTTCAACGGGGGACCATTACGTCATGATGGAAGAGAAGCAGCTGCAGCAGTATGCCTTCTTTCGCAAACTCGGCGCATACTCCATCAACAAGAAGAGCGCTTCTGCCATCCGAAAGACCATGCAGTACACAACAGGGCTGCTTCAATCCGGCAAAAGGGTGTGGATCTTTCCGCAGGGTGAAATCCTGCATCAGGATGCAAGACCCATTCGGTTTCGCCCAGGCATCGGGTTACTACTTCGCCGCTCTCCGCAGACGCTAGCCGTTCCTGTGACCCTGTGTCATGGTATGGTTCAGCATGATATGCCGGAGGTTTCGATGCTCGCCGGTGCGCCTCTAATGGAGGACTGGCATGTATGGAAGAGCGAAGAAATTGCAGCCAGGCTTGGCCTGGTGTTGGAACAGCAGTTAGACGAGCATAAGTCGGAGCTGGTTCGCATCGGACAAGGGAGTCTGCCGGGGGCCGTTTCCCTGATTCGTAACGGAAGATCCACAAGTGAAAAATACGATGCAGCACGAAAGCAGGGGGTCCGTTAACATGAGTGCATCCGAGATATTATGGATCATATTAACAACTGCACTCGGTGTGCAGTTGATTTTTGCTCTCTGGAATGCGACTTGTCTTCCCGGAATTCGCTCGTTCCCCGCAGACCAGCTGCTGCACCAGGATAAGCTCGTATCTGTCCTGATTCCGGCTCGGAATGAAAGACTACATATTGAAGGATGCCTGGAGAGTGTGCTTGCAAGCAACACAACCGGCTACCGGATGGAAGTGCTGGTATTGAATGATCGTTCCGAGGATGAAACGGCGGCCTTGGTTCAGAAGATTGCGAATCGGGATGCGCGTGTACGTCTCCTTGATGGGGCGGAACCGCCACCTGGTTGGATGGGCAAGTCATATGCGTGCCACCAACTGGTTCAGGAGGCTAAAGGCGAGTGGTTTATGTTCGTTGACGCGGACGTAAGGCTCGAGCCAGAGGCTATTCGGCAGACCGTAGCTGCCGGCTGTGAGTTGGGAAAAGGTCTGGTGACAGGGTTTCCCTATCAGGTGGCCAAGACCTGGATGGAGAAGCTGGTCGTACCAATGATGGTCTTCACGATCATCAGTCATCTTCCCATCTTCATGATACGCAGATCATCAAGTCCGCTATTTGTAGCAGCAACCGGAGCCTTCCTGCTGATTCATCGTTCGAGCTACGAAGCTTCCGGCGGCCATGCAGCCATTCAGGGAGATCTGGTGGACGACATGAGTCTGGCGAAGGCGGTCAAGCGTGCAGGTCATCCGGTTATGCTGGCGGATGTGCATGAATTGGTCAGCACGCGGATGTATCAGAATGGAACCGAAGTATGGAACGGTTACAAGAAGAACATGTACGAAGGAACGGGACGCAGGGATGTACTCCTGCTGGGTACCCTAGTCATATACACCCTAATGTACATCGTCCCTCCACTTGGATTGCTGTTCGGTTTACCGTCAGGGAGCTCTTCAGCCATCATGTATGGACTTATTGGTACACTGCTGGGCATGGGGATAAAAAGGGTGGCGGATCAGACGGGCGGGCAACCCTGGTGGCTTGCATGTCTGCAATCTGTCAGCATGGCCTGCGTGATTAGTATTGGAATAGCATCCTGGCGAGCCGGTCGCTCAGGGAAAGGATACGTTTGGAAAGGCAGGCGGTATAGTTGAGCAGAAAAGTGGTCATTATTGGCGCGGGCTTCGGTGGCTTGTCCTGTGCCATTCGTCTTGCATCACAAGGCATACAGGTAACCATGCTGGAACGTCAGACACATGTGGGTGGCAAGCTGCAGCAAGTGGAACGGAACGGATATCATTTTGACCGCGGTCCAAGTACGATTACGATGCCTTCCACCTTCCGCTCTGTCTTTGAGCACGCGGGTACCAAAATGGAGGATTACGTCCAGCTGTATGAGCTGGAGCCCCGAACACGCAATGTGTTTGCAGACGGTACCGTGGTGGATCTGTCCGGCAAGCGTGAATGGATGGAGGAACAGATTGCAGAGTACAGTCCGGAAGATGCCCTGCGCTACGATGCGTTTATGGATGAATCTGCAGCGCTTTATGCGGAAGCCGATCGTCATTTTCTTGGCAAACTGCTGCTAACCGCAAAAGACAAGTACAACCTCCAGATGCTTCGCAGCTTGCTGCGCGTTCGCCCGGCTGTGAAGCTTAATCAGCTCCTGCGGTCGTATTTTATTCATCCCAACACCTTGGCGATGTTTGGCCGTTACGCGACCTACGTCGGCTCATCGCCTTATCAGGCTCCATCCATCTTCGCGATGATGGGCCATGTAGAGGCAGATGAAGGGGTATACGGTGTAAAAGGCGGAACCTATGAGCTGATCAAAGCCATGGCGAAGCTTGCTCAGGAAAAAGGAGTACGGATAATGACTGGCATCGAGGTCCGGCAGATTGTCGTTCGTCATGGCAAGGTCATAGGTGTGGATACGGATCAAGGCTTCCATGAAGCCGATCAGGTGGTGGCCAACGGGGATGTGCTCAGTGTAAACCGTCTTCTGCTTGCGCCGGAACATCGGAAGCAGATGAGTGATCGCAGGATTCGCAGATATGAGCCGTCCATTTCCGGTTATGTGACACTGGCTGGCGTGCGGAAGCAGTATGACTCCCTGCTGCACCATACTGTCTTTTTCCCGGATAGGTATGAACCGGAGTTCGAACATATTTTCCGTGAACGCAGGATGCCGCTGGATCCGACCATCTACATCTGTTATTCCGGTTTTTCGGAGGCAGGCATGGCTCCGGAAGGAGCGAGTAATCTGTTTATATTGGTAAACGCCCCATATCTGTCGGATGCATGGAACTGGGAAGAGCAAACGGAACGCTACGGCGAGTTGGTACTGGATAAGCTTGCACAGCGGGGGATTACAGGATTAAGGCAATCAGATGTATTAATACGGTACACGCCACAGGATATTGAACGCGATACATTGGCGCATCAAGGGTCCATCTACGGGATTTCCTCCAATTCAGTGAGGCAGACCTTCTCTCGCCCCGGCAACAAAAGCAGGGATGTACAGGGGTTATGGTACGTGGGTGGAACGACGCATCCGGGAGGCGGGACGCCGATCGTAACGCTATCCGGGCAGCTGGTGGGCGAGCAGCTTGCATCCATGCTCTTATGATTCATCAGAGATGAGCGGGTGCGCCCTTTCATTAGCATGTCCGGAACGGTATACTGGGTAGAGTTGGCGCGTGCAAGATATCACCGAAGACTCAATAGGAATTTTTTACATGCAGAATTGGGCGTTACATATGAGCAAAAATAAGCAAACAAATGCAGTATTTCAATTGAACGGAACCGGCAGGGGGTCCCTGTCCATCCGCACAATTTCTCACATAAGGAGGTCTCATCATGAATGAACAAGAGCGAGCCGGAAAGCGGCTGCTTCCCGAGGTGGCTACGGGGGAACGGAAGCTGGAGCATGTGCGCCTCTGTCTGGAAGAGAATGTGGCAGGAGAAGGGATCACGAGCGGAATGGAGCGGTACGTATTTCGTCATAACCCCCTGCCTGAACTGAATTTTGATGAGGTCAGTCTGAATACCGTTTTTATGGGAAAAGAGGTTCGTACACCGCTGCTCATCAGCTCGATGACGGGTGGAAGCCAAACGACTGGCGCCATTAACGAGCGGCTTGCCCGCGTGGCCAATGCCAGAGGCTGGGCGCTTGGCGTAGGTTCCATACGGGCAGCAGTGGAACAACCTGAACTGGCACCGACCTTCGATGTACGGCGCTGGGCCCCTGACATCCCGGTAATCGCCAACCTGGGTGCAGTGCAGTTGAATTACGGTTTCAACACGGCCGACTTCCTGCGTGCGGTTGAGATCGCTGGTGCGGATGTGCTGGTATTGCACCTCAACGGTTTGCAGGAGATCTTCCAGCCGGAGGGCAATACGGACTTCAGCGGGTTGTTGAACCGGATTGAAGATCTGTGCCGTACGCTGGATGTACCTGTTGGAGTGAAGGAAGTAGGCTGGGGCATTGATGGATTAACGGCACAGCGGCTGTATGAAGCGGGTGCGGCATTTATCGATGTGGCCGGAGCGGGAGGCACCAGCTGGGTACAGGTGGAGAAGTACCGGAACAACAACCCGGTTCGCCGGGCAGCAGCCGAAGCTTTTGCCGATTGGGGCATTCCGACTGCGGAGTGCATCCGGGAAGTCAGAGCACTGAATCCAGAAGGAGTACTGATTGGCAGCGGCGGACTTCATCATGGAGTGGATGCAGCCAAGGCGCTCGCACTGGGTGCAGACCTGGCCGGTTTCGGCCGCTCCCTGCTCGAATCCGCAGTGGCTTCGGATGAAGCACTGGATGGTCGGCTGGAGCAGGTGGAGTTCGAACTTCGTACGGTCATGTTCGGTATCGGAGCCGGGCGAATCGAAGATTTGCAGCAGACAGAGCGATTGGTCGAGCGGCGTTAATACGGAAGAGGGGCAACCTGTCATGTTCATGCTGATGACATGGGGGAAGCCCCTTTTTTATTATGAAAAGACAGAAGGATTACCAACACTCTTCTTTTACCGTGATATTGTCGTTGGTTACCCAGACATAGGTATTGCCGGATAGATACTCCGTATAGCCACAGACGATTTTATTATGAATTTCCCCTCGGCTATCCGTAAATTGCAGGTGGACAGAGGATTCCCCGGAAGGACTAAGCCTAGGGGCGAACTTTACTTTTTTACCGCTGGGGATATCCTTCTTCAGCTTGTACACGGAGCCATCTCTTTCGCTGTTAACCGGGCCTTCACCTTGGACCAGACTTGCATTGACATTTGCAAGATCGAAGTCTGATTGATTGTGAATGGTGATCCTGAGCGATCGGAATTGGTCTATGGTTGGATAAGCCATACCGATGATGATTCCAATGAAGATAACCACACCCGCCAAGAGAATGATGCTTTTCCTTGAAGGCCGTTTGCGACGTCTTTTCATCTTATATGTGCTCCTTTCGTTATGGTGAATAAACAATGGAAGTCTGATAAAAGTTATGCAGATTTTTTTCCACTTCATGTATGATGAACAATAAATCGTTTCATTTAGATCAAGACTTAGAAAAATCGAATACGGAATTTGAACCCGGGAGGGAATATTATGGAGCTTGTAGCCATGAATGAGCAAGAGTTTGCGGATTTTCGAGTACGATCCATTACGGATTTTGCAGTTGAGAAAGTAGAAGCAGGAGCATGGGCAGAGGAAGAGGCGCAGGAGCTCGCAGAGGCTTCATATAATCGCTTTTTGCCTGAAGGGCTGAAAACGCCTGGAGCCTACATTTATAACCTGGTGCATCCAGTGGACGGCAATGTGGGGTACATCTGGTTTAACGTTACGGACAATCGCCGGGGTAAGGAAGCCTTCTTGCTCGATATTGTTGTCGAAGAAGCACATCGGGGCAAGGGGTATGGTACCGAAACGATGGAAGCACTTGAACAAGCGGCACGCCGTCTTCAGGTGGATCGAATTGGTTTGCATGTGTTTGGACATAATGTGCGGGCGAGCAGCTTGTATCGCAAGATGGGGTACGAGATTACTGATCTGACGATGTACAAGGAACTTAAACAGTAGTCAGGCAGAAACGAAACCCGAAGTTCCTTGATGCCTCCGGGTTTGTCATATATAATGTATAGGATTATCCATACCGAACAAGTAATGAATGAGGAGTTGTCATATACATGGCTTTGAAAGCTGGAATCGTGGGCCTGCCTAACGTTGGTAAATCCACTCTGTTTAACGCAATTACACAAGCAGGTGCCGAGTCGGCAAACTATCCGTTCTGTACGATTGACCCGAACGTGGGGATTGTTGAAGTACCGGACGAGCGTTTGGACAAATTGACAGAACTCGTTGTACCGAAGAAGACAGTACCTACAGCATTTGAATTCGTAGATATCGCAGGGCTTGTGCGCGGCGCAAGCAAAGGCGAAGGTCTGGGTAACAAGTTCCTTGCCCATATTCGTGAAGTGGATGCAATTGTCCATGTGGTACGCTGCTTTGTTGATGAGAATATCACTCACGTAGATGGCAAAATTGACCCGGTAAGCGACATCCAGACGATTAATCTGGAGCTGATCCTGGCTGATATCGAGAGTGTTGAGAAAAAAATCGAACGCTCCAAGAAAAACATGAAGGGCGGCAACAAGCAGGCTGCTCAAGAAGTGGAAGTACTGGAGAAAGTGAAGGCAGTTCTGTACGAAGATAAGCCGGCACGCAGCATGGAATTGACAGACGAAGAGCGTCTGATCGTACGTGATCTGCACCTGCTTACCCTGAAGCCGGTTCTGTATGCAGCGAACGTAGCCGAGGATGAAATTGGTGATGTGGCGAACAATGCCTATGTGCAAAAAGTAAGAGAATTCGCGGCTGCTGAAAATGCAGAAGTGGTGCCGATCAGTGCAAAAGTCGAAGAAGAAATCTCCGAGCTGGAAGGCGAAGATAAACAAATGTTCCTGGAAGAGCTCGGTATCGAGGATTCCGGTCTGAACTTGTTAATCAAAGCCGCTTACAAGCTGCTGGGTCTGTACACATACTTCACGGCAGGTGTACAGGAAGTTCGTGCGTGGACGATCCGCAAGGGTACAAAAGCACCGGGCGCAGCGGGTGTAATTCATACGGACTTCGAGCGCGGATTCATTCGTGCAGAAGTCGTTTCCTACGAAGACCTGGTTGCAGCGGGTTCCATGAACGGTGCCAAAGAACGCGGACAGCTTCGTTTGGAAGGTAAAGAATATGTTGTCAATGACGGAGATGTTATGCACTTCCGTTTCAACGTATAATTGTATAACCAATTCAAGCAGTACATGATAGACATGAACAGCCCTGCTGTCTTCTCTGAAGATGGCAGGGTTTTTAATTGGGATGAAAGTGGAGCGGCAGATTAGAGGGAGTAGGCGAGGATAGCAGGGGAGGATCCGTGATGGCGGCCCGCTTGTTCTGCTTATACTGGATTGTTTACGCGGTGTGGATATAATAGAGGAAAAGGGCATGGGGAGGATGGACAATGGAGGATGCAGTAACTCGTATTCAATATGATGAAGCATATGTGAAAGCGATGCATTTACCGAGAGAAATTAGTGATCTGCTTCTTGTTGAGGGAGTACCCCAGTTTCGCGATGAGGGTAACGATCTGCTTGGTGTCCATTTTCGGTCCATGCCGGAACGAGGCTTGATTCAGGTACAACGTGATGACGGCTTCGCTACGCTTCTGCCGATCGGATATGAGTGGGAGGAAACGGCAGCCTTGCTCGGTGTGGAGACAGGAACGGGCGCAGTTTACTCGGTAGAAGCATCGTCAGGGGAACACGGGTTGATCAACACTAGTCTGGTTCAGTTTCTTGAATTTCTCCAGCGTTACGCTCAATTTATTGAGAATTTCTCTGAGGTGCATGAGCCCAGTGTGATGACACTTGAAGAAGCCCAAGCCAAACTGGCAGCTTTTCAAAGGGGAGAGCTTACACTAGGAAAGAAAAAGGGCCATGTATCCGGCCGAAAAGAGGCCATAAGCGAACTCCGGGCTTTCTTTGCCGAACAGGATCCGGGTAGTTTATCGAATGAAAAAGCTTGGTGGAGCCTGGTGCTTGAACAGCTTGAAGATGGCTTGTTGTAGCTGATATTCATTGAAGTATAATATAATAATGCCATCGTTACTTGTGCCGTAATCCAAAGCGAACCTGTAGGCAGGTGGAAAAGCATCTGTTCAGGTTGAGAAGAATATGCTATAATTAAGAGTCGTGTACCTAGGTTGATTTAGCTCGCTTTTTATAAGACATAGCGGGACTCCGCATAAGGTACATGAGCTCTTTTATATAACTTAAAAGTAAAGGATTTGATGACGTTGTAGCGATGTTGCGTCGGTCATTAATGAATGTTACGGTCAGGGTTCGGTTTGGCTCAGAACCTATGCGTTATGAAAATAGATGATATAACTAATGAACATGGAGCCTGCCCGGAGAAAACGTGCAGCGCATCACCAAAAATAAATCGTGAGGTGACTATATATGTTGGATAAATTACAGGCATTGGCAGACCGTTATGACAAGCTTAGCGAGCTGCTCTGTGACCCGGATGTGGCAAGCGATAACAAAAAGCTGCGTGAGTATTCCAAAGAGCAATCCGATCTGCAGCCGACGTACGAAGCATACAATGAGTACAAACAGGTGAGTCAGGATCTCGAAGCAGCGAAAGAAATGCAAGGCGAGAAGCTGGATGACGAGATGCGTGAAATGGTCAAAATGGAAATCGAAGAACTCAGTGCCCGTCAGAAAGAACTGGACGAACTGATTCGTGTTCTCATGCTGCCGAAAGACCCGAATGACGACAAAAACGTCATCGTGGAAATTCGCGGAGCAGCGGGTGGAGATGAAGCGGCATTGTTTGCAGCGGATCTATACCGCATGTACACACGTTATGCCGATAATCAAGGCTGGCGCGTGGAATTGATGGATGCCAATACGAATGATGTCGGCGGATTCAAAGAGGTTATTTTCCTCATCAACGGCCGCGGTGCATACAGCAAAATGAAGTACGAGAGTGGTGCACACCGTGTACAACGTATCCCTACAACCGAATCAGGTGGACGGATTCATACCTCCACTTCAACGGTTGCCGTTATGCCTGAAGCCGAAGATTTCGATATTGAAATTCATGATAAAGACATTCGCGTGGATACGTTCTGTTCCAGCGGTGCCGGCGGACAGTCAGTTAACACGACGAAATCTGCTGTACGGGTAACGCACGTTCCAACCGGAATCGTAGCGACATGTCAGGATGGTAAATCACAGAACTCGAACAAGGAAAAAGCGCTGCAAGTATTGCGTACCCGGATCTTCGATATGATGCGCCAGGAAGAAGAAGCGAAAATTGCAGGGGAGCGGAAGAGTAAAGTGGGTACAGGGGACCGCAGTGAGCGGATTCGTACGTACAACTTCCCGCAAAGCCGTGTAACCGATCACCGCATTGGTCTGACCATGCACAAATTGGATCAGGTCATGAACGGAGAGATTGAAGAAATCCTGTCTGCGCTGACAATTGCCGAGCAGACGGAGATGATGGATAGAGGAGAATAATGCTGTGAACCGCGCGCAGTTTGTAATGACGCCGGAACAGAGCTGTCGGGAAGCCTTCGTGGAGGCTTCCTCTTTTTTGGAAAAGAGCGGCGTGTACGAGCCGCAGAATAATGCCCGGCTGCTGCTGGAGCATGTACTCGGCGTCTATGGCGCCGCGTATTACATGATGCAGCCGGAACCCTTCCCCAGCGAGCTGCGCAGCCGCTGGGAGGACGCCGTCACGCGCAAGGCAGCGGGTGAGCCGGCGCAATATATCATCGGCAGCCAGGAGTTCTATGGGCTGCCGTTCGAGGTCACGCCGGCCGTGCTGATTCCGCGGCCGGAGACCGAGCTGCTGGTCGAGGCTGTGCTGCGCGAAGCCGACCGCGTGTTTCCCGGCGGCGCTCCGCTTGCCGTCGATATTGGCACGGGCAGCGGTGCGATCGCGGTGACGATCGCCTCGCAGCGCCCGCGCTGGCAGGTCGGCGCCGGAGATATCTCGGCGGCGGCGCTGCAGGTGGCCGCACGGAACGCGGCCGCGAACGGGGTACAGATTGACTTCCGCGAAGGCGATCTGCTGGCCCCGTTCGCAGGGGCTCGGGTGGACATTCTGGTGTCCAACCCGCCATATATCCCGGCGGCGGATATCGCCGGACTGCAGCCCGAGGTGCGCGATCATGAGCCGCGCACGGCACTGGACGGCGGTCCGGACGGATTGGCACCGTACCGGGTCATGCTGGAACAGCTGGCACTGCTGCCTGCGCCGCCGCAGGTCATTGGTTTTGAACTCGGTCAGGGACAAGCTCGCGACATCGCCGCATTGCTTGAATCTGCCGGACACTGGCCGGAAATTATCATTGTTCCGGACCTTGCCGGGATCGAGCGGCATGTCCTGGGTGTTCGTACTTCGGAACAGGTGACGAAAATGTAAGGTTCTGCGGGTTTTCTTTTTGCCGCGAAATCCTCTACAATGGGATATACCGAAGATTGCTGAATGCTTGGGGGAACATAACTACATGCTGCATAAATTCAAAAAGATAGACTACTCGATTGTTTTTATATTAGTTATATTGATGGTTATCAGTATTTTGTCGATCTATAGTACGACCTTTGGCAGGCCAAAGCTGGAGGGACTCACGCAAAGTGCCGTTATGTATTATATTTTGGGCTTCGTGGTCTTTTTTGGAATGTCGATGATTAATTACAAATTCATTATCAAAAACTATCTGTATATCTATGGCGTAGGTATGCTCTTGCTTATTTTTGTTATGTTCTTTGGTAAAGAGTATTACGGGGCAAAGGGCTGGTTATCCATATTCGGTGTAAGTTTACAGCCTGCCGAATTGTTCAAGCTATGCCTGATTGTGTTCTTGTCCGCCTTATTAGCCCGAAAGAAGAATCGTCCGCTTTATTTTGGACGTGATGTCATTCCGGTCTCACTCTGTGTTTTGCCGCCACTGCTACTCGTACTTCTTCAAAATGACTTGGGGAATGCACTGAGTTATGTAATCATTCTCGTGGGCCTGTTATGGATTGGTAATATTAAATTCTCTCATGCTCTTATAGGTTTTGTTATTGCAGTAGCTGCTTTTATCGGCGGTATACAAGCTTATATTCATTATCATGATGAGATTGTTAAATTTCTGAAGGACGTTGGGCGTTCACACTGGGCAGACCGTTTCGACCCATGGCTCGTGCCGGATCAGACTTCCAGAGACGTGCTCTGGCAGACCTATAACGCGAAGCTGGCAATTGGTTCTGGGGGCATTAGTGGTAAAGGATACTTGGAAGGTACAACGATTCAGTCAAATCGGGTACCGCTGGCTTATGCCGACTCGATCTTTGTGCAGATTGGGGAGGAGTTTGGCTTTGTAGGTGCTTCGGTGCTGCTGCTGCTGTACTTTATTCTCATCCACAGGCTGGTACTTATTGCACTCGAATGTAAAGATCGCGCAGGGCCTTATCTCATTGTGGGCATTATAGCGATGCTGCTTTACCAGATTTTTGTCAACATCGGTCCGTTTATTGGTCTAATGCCGCTCACAGGGATTACGCTGCCGTTTATCAGTTCGGGTGGTACCTCAATCATGATTAACATGATCAGTATGGGGATCGTGATGAGTATCAAGGTTCATACGGAAGAGAACGAGGATATTCTGGGCTCCGCAGAACAACCGGGGATTACGGATATCGTCCTCAAATTGTTCAGAAGGAAACCGTCCCAGCAGGAACAGTAATTCCTTTTGTCAGGTATAGAAAACAAAATCAAGTGAGTCATAGAACCCTGGAAAGATCAATCCAAGCCATTTGGATCTGGTGCTTCCAGGGTTTTTCTTTTGCCAGATTTTCTCTAATGGCTATGTAAGTTGAAATCCATCCTCCACACGGTGATTAAAATTTCCAATTTATCTCTCTATTTTATACAATGGAAATAATAAGTCAATTTGGAAAAAGCGTATGACTATCCGGGAGGAAGATTGCATTTATGTTGAGAATGCTGAAAAAGATGGACGGTGTAATTCTTTTTGTATTGTTTTTGCTGATGATCGCAAGTGTGTTTGCCATTTATAGTGGTACACAGACGGATGCCACTTTGGCCAAGCATCATATCAAAACCTTGTTGTTTTATATCATAGGATTTGTCGCAGTAGTGGGCATCGGTCTAGTAAATTACAAACTGTATGTGAAATATGCCTTTTATCTGTATGCCTTAGGAATCGTTTTGCTTGTTCTCGTCAACTTTGTGGGCGGACCTATTAATAATGCCAATGGATGGATCAAGCTTGGGGACAATCTTTCGTTTCAACCTGCGGAGTTATTCAAGATGATCCTGATTCTATTTCTCGCACATTTGCTTGTGAAGCGCCAGCGAAACACGCTCGGGTTCTGGAGAGATATCATTCCCATCGGATGTTGGGCGTTCGTTCCGTTTGCACTCGTCATGATTCAAAATGATTTGGGCAACGCCCTGGGTTACGTCGTCATCTTGGCCGCGGTATTGTGGATCGGTAATATCAAGCTAAAGCATGCAATCATTGGTCTTGGTATAGTAGCTATAACTTTCTTTGGCTTCGTCAAAGCCTACACGACATATCATGATGAAATCTTTACTTTTCTCGAGAAGGTAGGCCGTGAACACTGGGCAGAACGGATAGATCCCTGGCTCGTACCGGAAAAGGCCACTTCCAAGGCGACGTGGCACACCAAAAATGCCGGCTTGGCTATAGGCTCAGGAGGCATTGTCGGCAAAGGGTATTTGCAGGGAACTTCCGTACAAAGTGGACGCGTGCCGTATACCTATTCGGATTCCATCTTTGTCGTTATCGCTGAAGAATTCGGTTTTGTGGGGGCGTCGGTGCTGTTACTGCTGTACTTCATTCTGATTCACCGAATGGTTCTGATCGGTATGGAGTGCAAGGATCGGGCGGGGCCCGTCATTATTGTAGGCATTATTGGAATGCTGTTATACCAAGTGTTTGAAAACATAGGTGCGTTCCTCGGACTGATGCCACTAACAGGGATTACCCTTCCGTTCATCAGTTATGGCGGGACTTCATTGCTCATTAATATGGCTTGTATCGGACTGGTCATGAGCATTAAATTATATGGAGATGAAGAGGAAGATGACCTGCAGCTTGGAGAGCAGAAGCCTGGTTTGCCAGACCGGTTACTGCATTTGCTGAGGAAAGAAAAGAGCGCGGTGTAATCATCGAATAGGGTTATGTATTAAAAGTTAGGTTCGATAGGTCTCTTAAGCATGGCTGATGCACACCTGTAACAGGTGTGGGCAGCCTTTTCTTAATTCCGCTCAACCATATAAAAAATAAGAGAATGAATTTGCTAGATTTATGATTTTTGCTAGGTTTACTTCTGTCTCTTCCGGGCATACTGATAGACATGAGAGAGTTGCAGGGAACATGATCACGGGAGCCGAGGGGGAGAACGGGATGAGCAGAAGAACAGTGAAACAAATGGGACTTATTATCGTTTGTCTTATGATGATTATTATGATGTGGGAAGGTCAGAAGACGGATGCAGCTGTAGCCGCTACAGCGATTCCGGAGCAATCCATCCGTTTGCGGATTCTAGCGAATTCGGATGCGCCAGGGGACCAACTGGTGAAACGCGAGATTCGGGATGCTGTGGTTGCCCAGATGAGTGAGTGGGTTACAGAGCTGGATAATCCGCAAAGTCTGGATGATGCACGCCATGTCATTCGTGAGCATTTGTCTGAAATCGAAGATCGGGTGGGAGAAGAGCTGGCGAGCCGTGGACTGGACTATCCATATCAAGTGGAGCTTGGTGTCGTTCCGTTCCCTACCAAACTATATGGAGGTACGGTATATCCCGCAGGTGATTATGAAGCGGTGCGTATAACACTGGGAGAAGGAAAGGGTCAGAATTGGTGGTGTGTGCTGTTTCCGCCGCTATGCTTCATTGATGCAAGCACAGGGGATGCACTGGCAAATCCGTCTACGGTATCTGCAGCAGCTGCTGCTGAGCCTGGAGATGCTGAAGCATCTGTCCAGGGAGCAACACCGGAAGCGCGTTTTTTCCTGGTGGATCTGGCGGTTAAACTATGGGATTGGGTAGCCGGATTGTTTGCATAATATCGTGAGAATGATAGGGAAGGGCAACTTCGATACAGGAAGCTGCCCTTTTGCCCCATTTATCAATGAATGGCTGTCATGCTTAAGGGATGGGGTTTATAAGAGAGATAGCGAGCCCGTTCTTAGGTTGAACAGATATGCTATAATTATAGGTATTCGAAATGTAAGCAAGACAGCTACCGTCAAGGTCGAGGCCCGCGGTTACTAACCTATTGAAGTTTAGGGATGATGGATATATGAGTAGAGAACAAGACCAATACCAATACACAGAAAACAAAGATTCGGGTAACCCAGAAGGATTGCATACCCCGGTGTGGGATGTCAGAGCATTGATGAGTGAGAAACAGCCGCATGTTGTGGGTAATTTGGTTATGGGTGAACCTGAGGGACAGGGATCCGATGAGAAAAAAAAGAGCGCCTATCAGCAGGCACTCGCTGACTTGCAGGCTGCCGCTGCCTGCATTCGTCAAGGCCAGACCGTTGCGTTTCCGACAGAGACGGTATACGGTTTGGGCGCGGATGCGCGCAGTACAGCCGCGGTAGAGGCTATATTTGAAGCCAAAGGCCGCCCGTCTGACAATCCGCTTATTGTGCATATCGCACATCGCGATCAGCTGGATTCACTGGTTACGGAAGTGAATGAGGCGGCAGAAGCGCTGATTGAGGCCTTTTGGCCAGGTCCGCTCACCATTGTGCTGCCTGTTAAGCCAGGCGCCGTATCCACGCGGGTTACGGCTGGCTTGGATACGGTGGGTGTCCGCATGCCGGATCACCCGGTAGCTCTGCAGCTGCTCGCAGCGGCGGCGTGCCCGGTGGCAGCGCCGAGCGCTAACCGCTCCGGGCGGCCGAGCCCGACGCTCGCTTCACATGTAAGCGAGGATCTGGCTGGCCGCATCGGCGGCATTGTGGACGGCGGCCCCACGGGTGTGGGCGTCGAGTCCACGGTAGTGCAGGTCGGTGACGACGGTACCGTCACCATCCTGCGCCCTGGCGGCATTACGGCGGAACAGTTGTCCGCCGTTGCCGCCCGTGTCGCCACGGACCCGGCGATTCTCGCGGGTGGGTCCGAAGGCGAAGGCAGCCCGGCGCCGCGCTCGCCGGGCATGAAGTACACGCACTATGCGCCCACAGGGGCGCTGTGCGTGGTAGAGGGGCCGCCGCCAGCCGTGGCGGCCTGGATCAGCGCCGCCCTCGCGGAGGCGGCGCAGCGCGGAGAGCGCACCGCGGTGCTGGCGTTCGCCGAGCACGCGGAGCAGTACCGCGCCGATGCCGTATTCTCGCTGGGCAATGCCAGCGAGCTTGAAGAAGCAGCGCGCCGGCTGTACGCCGCGCTGCGCAGCTGCGATGAGCAGGGCGCCACATACATTGTGGCTGAAGCCTGCTCACGCGAAGGGCTGGGCGCAGCCGTCATGAATCGGCTGCTCAAGGCTGCTGGTCACCAACTTATACAGGTTGGGGACCAGTAACACCATGACCGGAGCTGACGACGTCTCTCCGGTCCACCTGATCGGCAGGCCGTGGCAGCAGGCACCACCAACCACGGCCTGCCGATTAGACCAATCCTCTTTTGACACGCCTGCCTGCATCTCTCTGACTATTCATTCTCTATCTCCCGTCATGTTTGTGTCCTTGTCCGCATATCGTGTACAAGAACCTTTACGTGACTTGGGGGTATGGGAATGTGGGATGTGTCTGCCCATCTGGGGCAGTTGGTAACCATTTTGATTATGGCCGTCGCCCTTGGGCTGGATGCCTTCTCGCTGGGTATTGGGATCGGCATGAAAGGCATTCGTTTGCGTGATGTGCTGCGGATCAGTTTTGTCACGGCCCTGTTCCATGTGATCATGCCGCTGATCGGTATGTACACGGGGAAATACGTCAGTTCACTTCTTGGGGACATCACGACGTATGCTGCAGGCGGATTGCTCGTTTTGCTTGGGGGTCACATGATTCTGAATGCATTTCGTGAAGGTGACACCAAGCTGGTGGACCATCGCTCCATGCTAGGTGTGATCTTATTTTCACTCAGTGTGAGTGTGGATTCGTTTTCCGTTGGGGTATCCCTCGGCATGTTTAGCAGTGATCTGGTACTGACGGTACTTGCCTTTGGTGCATGCGGTGGAATCATGTCCGTCATGGGTCTGCTGCTGGGAAGACGAGTGAGCCAGAACCTTGGTGATTATGGTGAAGCGATTGGCGGAGCCATCCTGCTTGCGTTTGGACTGTTGTTTATTTTTTAATAGTCATAGAGCGGAGCAGTTGCAGCCCTTGAGCAGTCATAACGATACTCTTTAAATTTTCATCATTTAAAATTAAAATATTGCATCATTCGACAACATTTGCGAAATGGGGAGGCTATCACAATGAAACATATTTTGTTTGTATGTACAGGAAATACGTGCCGCAGCCCCATGGCGGAGGGGCTTTTGCGCAAGCTCGCAGCGGAACGGGGCATTCAGGTAGAGGTTCGTTCTGCAGGTGTGGCGGCAGCATCGGGAATGCCGATTTCCCGTCATGCCGAAGCTGTATTAAGAGATCACCAGGCGGAAGGGCCTGGTCAATCTACCCAGCTTGACGCGAGCCTGATTGGCTGGGCGGATTTGGTCCTTACGTTAACGCGAAGCCATAAACAGCATGTCATGCAGGTTTTTCCAGATTCGGTACACAAGACGTACACGCTGAAAGAGTATGTGGAGAATGATGATCAGGTTCTGAATGATCTTCAGGAACTGGACAGCCTGTTCGCCACACTGGAACTGAAGCGTGCGCTCGGTCAGGAGATTCTGGCATCAGAGCGTGAGCGCGTGATCGAGATCCGCCAGCGCATTCCAAGCTTTGATATATCCGACCCATTCGGGGGCAGTCGTGACGATTATAATATTGCTGCTGCAGAGATCAGGACGGCATTGGATCGGCTTCTGGACAAGTTGGGATAAACCGGGATTATGCAGGGCAATGTAATTGGGCAGTGATGAACCATTTCCAAATTTATTTTTATATGCAAAAACGAACATGTAGTGTAAATTACCCGTTGATTTTAAGCGTGGGTTGTTTTATGATGAAGGGGAAAACAGGGATCCGGTGTAACTGGCGACGAAGTGGGCACAACCACAATGGAGCACCGGAACAAACGGCCGGTCGCCTGGGCAAAAGAGCAATTCTGCGATACCCGCAGACTGCTCTTTTTTTCGTCTTTCATCTGATTATTCGCTATAATAGTACCTGAGATGCCGTGCATGAATACAAGAGCGGGCTGCCGTGAGGAAGTCAGGCATGATTTTATCGGGAGGCGATAGGATGACTATTGAGTTAGATTCGGAACAACCCGGATTGCAGGAACAGACCGCATCCATTCTGCGTGAACTGGCACTTGCCGGAAAGCTTGGACCTGGACAGATTGTTGTGATCGGTACAAGCACAAGCGAGGTTGCAGGCCAGAAGATCGGTACGAGTGGTGCCGTTGATGTAGCACAGCAGCTTCTTGCAGGGATCCGCGAGGTACAGCAGGAATTCGGTTTCGAGCCTGTGTTCCAGTGCTGTGAACACTTGAATCGCGCACTGGTGATGGAGCGTTCATTGCTCACACGTCTTGGTTTGACTGAAGTGGGTGCCGTGCCCGTTCCCAAGGCAGGCGGTTCCATGGCATCCGCAGCTTATCGCTCGCTGAGTGATCCTTGCCTGGCTGAACATGTGCAGGCTCATGCGGGAGTGGATATCGGGGAAACCATGATTGGCATGCACTTACGGCATGTGGCAGTTCCCTTCCGTACAGCGCTTCGCTACATTGGGGAAGCCCGTGTGACGACAGCCTTGACCCGTCCGAAGCTGATTGGCGGCGAACGAGCGGTGTATCAGATGGAAGAGCAACCAGATTCGACATTTTGCGACTAAATCTTCAACCTACTATAAAGCGAAATTAATGTTTACACGAAAACGGAGAGTGCAGGACAAATCTGGAGAAACGAAGTGCTCGCCTAAAAGCTTTCTGAAAGAAAGCTACATCGGAAGCATAGGCTATCACCGGATTTCCCCTTTAAAGGGGGATTCAAAAAATCTGGGGATAACAGCGATCGGAAGATTGTGCTGCGTTCGGAGTGGCGAGTGTAACCTTTTAATTTTGCTTTATAACTTCACTAATATACTGGGAGGAATTTAAACATGGAACAATTGCGTAAGAATGACCCTGCAGTACTTGAAGCGATGAATTTGGAGTTGAAACGCCAACAGAACAACATTGAGCTGATTGCATCCGAGAACATCGTAAGTGAAGCGGTAATTGAGGCACTTGGATCTGTACTGACAAACAAGTACGCTGAAGGATACCCAGGCAAACGTTATTATGGTGGCTGCGAGCATGTGGATGTTGTGGAAGATATCGCACGTGACCGCGCGAAGGAACTGTTTGGCGCTGAGCACGTAAACGTACAGCCTCACTCGGGAGCACAAGCGAATATGGCAGTATATCTTGCAGCGTTGAAACCTGGTGACACGGTGCTGGGCATGAACCTTGCTCATGGTGGACACTTGACTCACGGTAGCCCAGTGAATGCATCTGGTTTGCTCTACAATTTCGTGGCCTATGGCGTACAGGAAGATACTTTCCTGATCGATTACGATGAAGTGCGCAAAGCAGCGTTCAAGCACCGTCCTCGTCTGATTGTTGCAGGCGCAAGTGCATACCCGCGTACGATTGATTTTGAAAAACTCGCTTCTATCGCAAACGATGTAGGTGCATTGTTCATGGTGGACATGGCCCACATTGCAGGACTGGTTGCTGCCGGATTGCATCCGAGCCCGGTTCCTCATGCCCATTTCGTAACAACGACAACACACAAAACGCTGCGCGGACCTCGTGGCGGTATGATCCTGTGCCGCAAATCCTGGGCAGCTGCAATTGATAAAGCGGTATTCCCAGGTTCCCAAGGTGGACCTTTGATGCACGTTATTGCTTCCAAAGCGGTAGCACTGGGTGAGGCCCTGCAGCCTTCGTTCAAAACTTATGCACAAAACGTAGTGAAAAACGCTCAGGTTTTGGCTGAAACACTGATTGCCGAAGGATTGAACATTGTATCCGGCGGTACAGACAACCACTTGATGCTGATCGACACTCGCAGCGTGAACATCACAGGTAAGGAAGCTGAGCATGTCCTCGATTCCATCGGTATTACCGTGAACAAAAATGCAATTCCATTTGATCCGACCAGCCCGTTTGTAACGAGCGGCATTCGTATTGGTACTCCGGCAGCTACTTCCCGTGGCATGAACGAGGAAGCCATGGTTGCTATTGGTAAAATCATTGCCAAAACCTTGAAAAATCCTAAAGATACAGCGAAACTGGATGAAGCTCGTGCGGAAGTGACGGCTTTGACAGACCAATTCCCGCTGTACACAGATCTGAAATACTAGTCCATCTACACATGGAATTATTGTACAACTAGAGCAAAAAGGACCGGAACATGCCAAGTTTCCGGTCCTATTTTTATAGTATTCGGTTTTCTGTAATGATTACATGTCCTTTGATGGTGTAATTCGGTGTAGGTGATGATATAATATACAGGATTTATCGGGCCTATGAATGATAATTAGGCATTATTGGTAATGCTGTACATGAAGAACTTACCGGAGGGACAAATTAGATGGGAAAATTAGTAATATGTGATCACCCCTTGATTCAACACAAACTGACGTTTATACGCGACATGCGTACGAATACGAAAGATTTCCGCGAATTGGTGGATGAAGTGGCCACGCTGATGGCGTACGAGATTACAAGAGAGATTCCGCTCGAATCTATTGATGTGCAAACACCTGTAGCTGAAACACAAGGAAAAGTCATCTCTGGACGTATGCTTGGTCTGGTACCAATCCTGCGTGCAGGTCTGGGAATGCTGGATGGCGTTGTTAAACTGCTTCCTGCGGCAAAAGTAGGACATGTTGGTTTGTTCCGTGACCCGGAAACACTGCAACCTGTTGAATACTACACGAAGCTTCCTACGGATGTTACGGAGCGTGAGTTGATTGTCATCGACCCAATGCTGGCAACTGGCGGATCTGCCATTGCTGCAATTGACGTGCTCAAAAAACGCGGCTGCACCCAAATCAAAATGATGAACCTTGTGGCAGCACCTGAAGGTGTAAAAGCAGTTCAGGACGCGCACCCGGATGTGGACATCTACGTGGCTGCACTGGATGATCGTCTGGATGATCACGGTTATATCGTCCCAGGACTGGGAGATGCAGGAGACCGACTGTACGGCACTAAATAAGCATGCTGCATGCTGAATAGAAAAGGGGCTTTGCTTGAATGTCCAAGAAAATTAAAGTCATGACGATATTCGGAGTTCGTCCGGAAGCCATCAAGATGGCTCCGCTTATTTTGGAACTTCAGAAACATCCCGAATCTATCGAATCCATCGTCTGTGTGACCGCACAACATCGTCAAATGCTGGATCAGGTTCTAGAAGTGTTTAACATTCAACCGGACTATGATCTGGACGTGATGAAAGATCGCCAAACGCTGAATGAAATCACGATTCGTGTGCTTGGTGGCCTGGAGCCTGTACTGCGCGAAGCAAAACCTGATATCGTGCTTGTTCACGGGGATACGCTGACTACGTTTGTAGCCAGCTATGCAGCGTTTCTGCAGCAGATTCAGGTGGGCCATGTGGAAGCAGGCCTTCGTACGTGGAACAAGCTGTCTCCGTATCCGGAGGAAATGAACCGCCAGTTGACCGGCGTACTTGCAGACTTGCATTTTGCACCGACAGATTGGTCGTTCTCCAACCTTGCCAAAGAAAATAAACCGGAGTCTAGTACCTATGTCACAGGCAACACGGTAACAGATGTGTTTCAATATACAGTACGGCAGGATTACACACATCCGGTACTTGAATGGGCACAGGGCAAACGTCTTGTGCTGATGACAGCTCACCGCCGTGAATCCCAAGGCGAGCCTCACCGCAACATTTTCCAGGCCGTCAAACGGATTGCCGACGAGTTCGAAGATATTGCCATCGTGTACCCGGTGCATCCAAGTCCTGCTGTGAAGGAGCCGGCTCACGCGATTTTGGGGAATCACCCCCGTATTCAATTAATTGATCCACTAGACGTGGTGGATTTGCATAACTTTTATCCGCATACTCACTTGATTTTGACCGATTCAGGCGGTTTGCAGGAAGAAGCGCCTTCGTTTGGTGTGCCCGTGCTGGTTCTGCGGGATACAACGGAGCGCCCTGAAGGCATCGAGGCTGGAACGTTGGAACTGGTGGGTACGGATGAGGAACGTGTTTATGAACGGACCAAAGCTCTGCTTACAGATGAAACGCTGTATGCGAGCATGAGTCAAGCTGCCAATCCATACGGTGATGGACATGCATCGGAAAGAATTGTCAATGCGATTTTGCACCATTTTGGCGTAAATAGTGAGCGTCCGGAATCATTTCACAGAAAATTCAAAAAATAATTCGTTTTTTTCTGACTGAATCATAAAGGGTACAGCATACAGTTAAACTGTACGGTTTACGCGGGTTTATGGGCTCCCGGGGGCCTGTAAACCCGTCGTTTTACCCTTTAAAACGCTAAAATCAATCAATTGACAAAGGCTCTCATCATTCAGTAAAATTAACTGGGATTGCAAGGGTGGCGTGGAAAATGGCCGATTCGAACAAACCAAATTCATCCCGTAACCATGACAACAATGTATGGAAAGCGATGGGGCTCGTGACAGCTTTTGGGATCGAGATTGCCGTTCTCGCTGTTGCCGGATATTACGCTGGCTCCTGGTTGGACAAGACCATTGGAGGTAACGGAATATGGATCGCCGTAAGCGTTCTCTTTTTTCTGGCGGCAGGTGGCGTGAGCATCTACTTTATCGCGAAAAAATTCATGGGGGAAAGTGATGAGTGAACTAACCAGATACCGCAGATGGATGACTGTTTCCATCATGTACTTTCTTATGATTTGTTTTCTCGCAGCGGCCTTTATGCCACGTGTGGAGACAATTGCTTTGGGACTGGCCCTGGGTACAGGAATTAGCTGGATCAATGCATTTTACCTGGGCTACAAAGTAAGGAAAATGTCTGATGATGCGGCAGAAGGTAACTTGAAGCGTGTGAACCTGGGATTTTTGACAAGAGCGGCACTCGCTGTGCTCGGTATATACATATCGATGCGCTTTCCGCAGTATTTCAATACATATGCGGTTGCAGGCGGTCTGGTCATTGCGCAATTTTCCTTACTGATTATAGGGATCGTCTATTCCCGCAGAGCAGAATGAAGTTAGGTGCTGCAGCTTTCAAGTCGAGAAAGGGGTGAGAAAAATATGCATGAAGCTCCAATTATTATGCTTGGCGGATTTCGACTGGATCTATCGGTTGTGTTAATGTTGGTCGTTACAGGTGCCCTCGTTTTTATTTTTGCTGTCCTGGCTACACGGAGATTGTCCGTTGAGAACCCCGGCAAGCTGCAAAATTTTATGGAGTGGGCAGTCGAATTCGTCCGCAATCTGATTTCCAGCACGATGGATATGAAGAAAGGGAAACATTTTATCTCTCTCGCGCTTTCCATGATTATGTTCATCTTTGTCGGTAACATGCTGGGGCTTCCATTCCAGGCAGTTACGGAAGTTACAGAGGTTAGTCAGGCACAGGTGTTCAATCAGCCGATCGTTACAGCGGTCGATGCGTTTGAAGAAGCGCATGCCAAGGATCCTGAAGCACATCCACACGTTGAGCTGGCTTGGTGGAAATCACCTACCGCTGACTTGTCGGTAACGATGGGACTAGCACTTGTTGCGTTCATGGTATCTCATGGACTCGGATTGTTCCGCAACACGAGAGGTTATCTCAAGCACTACCTTCAGCCATTCGCCTTGTTCTTGCCCATCAACTTGATTGAAACGGCATCCAAGCTGCTGACACACGGTATGCGTCTATTCGCGAATATCTTCGCGGGTGAGGTACTGATCGCAACGATCCTGAAGCTAACTACGTTTAAAGTGTTTGGCGCAATAGCTGCCATTCCGTTGCTGATGGTGTGGCAAGGCTTTAGTATCTTTATCGGCGCGATCCAGGCATTTGTTTTTGTAATCTTGATGATGGTGTACATTTCACAGAGCATCGAGACGCACGACGAACATTAAGTTCCAAGCCCGACGAAGATTTCTTCACCAGGCTGAACAATAAAAAAATTCGATTTATAATTTTAAGGAGGATATACAAATGGGAGCAATGGCATTAATCGCAGCAGCAATTGTTGCAGGACTGGGCGCGTTTGGCGCAGGTATCGGTAACGGTATGGTAATCAGCAAGACAGTAGAAGGAATCGCGCGTCAACCAGAAGCGAAATCCACTCTTCAAACAACCATGTTTATCGGGGTAGGTCTGATCGAGGTATTGCCGATCATCGGTGTGGTACTCGCGTTCATGTTCTACGGTGCGGCTTAATTAAATTGATAAGGTTTGGCGGGGAAGGCCATAGCCATCCGCGCCTTCTTTTTAGGTAATGTCCGTTCATGCGGATGAACGTTTCAAGGATACCTCCAGGAAGGAGTGAACAGATTGAGTTTCGTATGGGAAAATACGCTTCTTGCGATTATCGCATTTGCAATTTTATATTGGCTGCTTAGCCGTTATGCTTTCGGTCCTTTGTTCTCCATCATGGAAAAACGTCGCGAACTCGTGCTGACGCAGATGAATGAGGCTGCTCAGACTCGGGAACAGGCCATTGCCTATGTGGAGGAACAAAAACAAGCTCTGGAGCAAGCGCGCAAGGAAGCTCACGACATCATTGAACAGTCCAAACAAACGGGCGGCAAACAGGCTGAGTCAATTCTGGCTGACGCAAAAGCTGAAGCTAATCGTCTGAAAGACGATGCGGTACGTGAAATTGAAAGTGAGAAGAACAAAGCAGTTGCAGCGCTTCGCAGCGAACTGGGTACAGCTTCCGTTCAGATTGCTTCCAAATTGATCAAAAAAGAAGTTGAGAACGGTCCAGCACAAGAAGAGCTTGTGAACCAATACCTCAATGAGGTAGGGGGCCGACAATGAGCCGCGATACGATAGTTGCCAAGCGTTATGCGAAAGCATTGTTCGAAGTCGCTCTCCAGCAGCAGCAGGTACTTGAAGTTGAACAGGAACTGCGTGCGGTTGTCAGCGGATTGACTGGGGATGCCGAGATCATCAAGTTCATCGTATCTCCTAACATCTCTGATGAAGCCAAGCGGAACGTGCTTCATGCGAGCCTTGAAGGCAAAGTGTCCGAACCTGTTCTGCGCACGGTTCTGCTCCTTATTGAGCGTGGCCGTGTTGAACTGCTGGAAGCTCTTTTGAGTGATTATCTGAAGATCGAGGGCGACTCGCTCGGCATTGCCGATGCTCGCGTTTACTCGACTTATGCATTGAATGATGAAGAAAAAGAAGCGGTAGCCCGTGAATTCGGAGGCCGTGTGAATAAAAAGATCCGTATCGAGAACATTGTCGATTCGACTCTGCTGGGCGGATTGAAAGTCGCCATTGGCGATACGATCTATGACGGCAGCTTGGCTGGCAAGCTCGAACGTCTTGAGCAGTCTTTTAACAGACGAGTACAGTAGATTGGGGTGAGGACACTTGAGTATCAAACCAGAAGAAATCAGTACATTAATTAAGAGCCAGATCGAACAATACAAGAACGATATCGATGTAGTCGAAGTCGGGACGGTTATTGAGGTTGGTGACGGTATCGCCCGTGTATACGGACTTGAGAATGTCATGTCCAACGAGTTGGTTGAATTCCCAAGCGGTGTTATGGGCCTCGCCATGAACGTGGAAGAGAGCAATGTCGGTGTCGTTATCCTGGGACCTTACTCTGACATCCGTGAAGGCGACCAAGTAAAACGTACAGGTCAAATCATGCAAGTGCCTGTTGGCGAAGCATTGATTGGACGCGTTGTGAACCCGCTCGGTATTCCTGTAGATGGCAAAGGGCCAATCGCTACTACGGAATTCCGTCCGGTTGAAGGTAAAGCACCAGGCGTTATGGATCGTAAATCGGTTCATGAGCCAATGCAAACTGGTATCAAAGCGATTGACGCTATGGTTCCAATTGGCCGCGGACAACGTGAGTTGATCATCGGTGACCGTCAAACAGGTAAAACATCGATCGCGATCGATGCCATCCTGAACCAAAAAGGCAGCGGCATGAAGTGTATCTACGTTGCTATCGGTCAGAAGCAATCTACGGTTGCTCAAGTTGTGGAAACTCTTCGTCGTAAAGGCGCAATGGAGTACACGATCGTCGTAACTGCAGCAGCATCTGATCCATCCCCGCTCTTGTACATTGCGCCTTACTCCGGTTGTTCAATGGGTGAGTACTTCATGTACAAAGGCGAGCACGTTCTCGTTATCTATGATGACTTGACTAAACAAGCCGCAGCTTACCGTGAGCTCTCCTTGCTGCTTCGTCGACCTCCGGGCCGTGAGGCATATCCGGGTGACGTATTCTACCTGCACTCCCGTTTGCTGGAGCGTGCAGCGAAGCTGAATGATGAACTTGGTGGTGGTTCTTTAACCGCTCTGCCATTCATTGAAACACAGGCTTCCGACGTATCCGCCTACATTCCAACGAACGTAATCTCGATCACAGACGGACAAATCTTCCTTGAAGCCGACTTGTTCAATGCTGGACAACGCCCGGCGATCAACGTAGGTATTTCCGTATCCCGTGTCGGTGGTTCTGCTCAGATCAAAGCGATGAAAAAGGTTGCAGGTTCCCTGCGTCTCGACCTCGCTCAATATCGTGAGCTTCAAGCGTTCTCCCAGTTCGGCTCCGATCTGGACAAAGCGACTCAGGCCCGCCTGAATCGTGGTGCCCGCATGATGGAAATCCTGAAGCAGGGTGTAAACCAGCCTCTGCCTGTTGAACAGCAGGTTGTGAGCTTGTATACAGCGGTTAAAGGATTCCTGGATGAAATTCCAACAGGTGACGTTACTCGCTTTGAGCGTGAGTTCCTTGCGTTCATGGAGAGCAACCATCCGGAAATTCTCGGGTCCATCCGTGATACTAAAGAATTGACTGCAGACAACGAAAATGCACTGAAAGGTGCAATCGAGAAGTTCAGAAAGAGCTTCGCTGTCTCTGTCTAAATAGATGATTGCAGCTGCGGAGTTGTTTAACCGATTCCGCATGTCTGCATGTAAAACTTTGATGCTTTCAAAGTAAGATAATGCTTACGAAGTAGTTTTGACTATGTCAAAACTTGAAGGTGGTGAAATCATGGCAAAAGGCATGCGCGAAATTAAGCGGCAAATTAAAAGCGTACAGAGCACCAAGCAGATCACCAAAGCAATGGAGATGGTTGCAGCTGCAAAACTGCGTAAAGCGCAGGAAAAAGCTGAGGCAGCCCGTCCTTATTCGGAGAAACTGAAAGAAGTTGTGGCTAGTATTGCATCCAGCACACAAGGCATCCAGCATCCGATGCTAGAGAGCCGTCCGGTCAAAAAGACAGCTTATCTAATCATTACATCAGACCGCGGACTTGCAGGTGGATACAATGCGAATATTCTGCGTCAGGTTAATCAGACACTGAAGGAACGCCATAACTCCCAGAATGATTATGAGTTGTTCGTAATCGGACGTAAGGGACGCGATTACTTCAGACGGCGTGAAATTGCGATGGCTTCCACGACAACGGATCTGTCGGATTCGCCTTCATTTGCAGATATCAAATCCATTGCACACGAAGCTGTTCGTGGATTTGAACTGGCTGAATTTGATGAATTGTACATTTGTTATAACCGCTTTGTAAATGCGTTGACCCAGATTCCTACGGTAGAACGTCTTCTTCCTATGGATACACCTGAGGTATCTGCTGCGAATGGACCAACTGCAAGCTACGAGTACGAACCGTCAGCTGAGGCTGTACTGGAGGTTCTGCTTCCGCGTTATGCGGAGACATTGATCTACGGTGCTCTTCTGAACGGTAAGGCGAGTGAGCTCGGCGCGAAAATGACGGCGATGGGTAATGCAACCAAAAATGCATCCAAACTCATTAATGATTTGTCATTGACTTACAACCGTGCCCGTCAAGCAGCGATCACGCAGGAGATTACGGAAATTGTGGCAGGTGCCAACGCAGCACAAGGCTAACCGTTATTTATTTAATGAAGGCTTGCACTGCAAAGATAAACGAACGGAACTTTATTTTTGTCAAAGTAGCAGGCTTGTAGGAGGGGAACGTTAAGATGAACAAAGGACGCGTTGTGAGCATCATGGGTCCGGTTGTTGACGTCGAGTTTGAACGCGGCGGTCTGCCGGAAATCCTCAATGCCATTACGATCACTACAGTAACCGAAAGCGGCGTAAGTGTAAGTCTTACACTCGAAGCTTCGAAACATCTGGGTGACAACCGGGTACGTTGTATCGCGATGTCCTCCACGGACGGTCTCGTACGTGGTATGGAAGCAGTAGATACAGGAGCTCCAATCTCTGTACCTGTTGGGGAAGCGACACTGGGTCGTGTATTTAACGTACTCGGCGAAGCAATTGATACTGGTGGTACTGTTGCTGCTGAACATAAAAATCCGATTCACCGCTCTGCTCCTGCATTCGATGAACTGACGACTCAAGCAGAAATGCTGGAGACAGGTATCAAAGTTATCGACTTGCTGGCTCCTTACGCCAAAGGTGGTAAAATCGGTTTGTTCGGTGGTGCCGGTGTAGGTAAAACCGTTACAATCCAAGAATTGATCAACAACATTGCGCAAGAGCACGGTGGTATCTCCGTATTCGCCGGTGTTGGTGAGCGTACACGTGAAGGTAACGACTTGTATCACGAGATGAGTGATTCCGGCGTTATCAACAAAACCGCAATGGTCTTCGGACAAATGAACGAGCCTCCAGGCGCACGTCTTCGTGTAGCCCTCACAGGTCTGACGATGGCGGAATATTTCCGTGATGAAGAAGGCCGTGACGTGTTGCTCTTTATCGATAACATCTTCCGTTTCACCCAAGCAGGTTCAGAAGTATCTGCCTTGCTCGGACGTATGCCTTCCGCGGTAGGTTACCAGCCTACGCTGGCAACAGAAATGGGTCAATTGCAAGAGCGTATCACTTCCACGAAGAAAGGATCGGTTACATCTATCCAGGCGATCTACGTACCTGCGGATGACTATACGGATCCGGCTCCTGCAACAACGTTTGCTCACTTGGATGCAACAACGAACCTGGAGCGTAAAATTTCCGAGATGGGTATCTACCCTGCGGTAGATCCACTTGCATCCAGCTCCCGGATCTTGGCACCAGAAGTTGTAGGCGAAGAACACTATAGCGTAGCTCAAGGCGTTAAACGCATCTTGGCGCGTTATAATGAGCTGCAGGATATCATTGCGATCCTGGGTATGGACGAGCTGAGTGAAGAAGACAGAGCGCTCGTTTACCGTGCTCGTAAAATCCAACGTTTCTTGTCCCAGCCTTTCCACGTTGCTGAAGCATTTAACGGTATTCCGGGTAAATACGTTCCGGTTAAAGAAACAGTGCGCAGCTTTAAAGAGATTCTCGAAGGCAAGCATGACGATCTGCCGGAAGCAGCATTCCTCTTCGTGGGTACGATTGAAGAGGCAGTGGAGAAAGCTAAAACACTGGTATAATCTGAATCCAGGATTGTCCTTATGAAGCGAGCTATCCTTCGGATAGTTTCAGGAGGGATGGAATTGAGCACCTTTTTGTTGGAAATCGTAACGCCTGAGCGTTTGGTCTATTCGGCGCAAGCAGATAGCATCATCGCTCGTGGTGTTGAAGGGGAACTGGGGATCTTGCCAGGTCATATCCCTATGGTTACTCCGTTGCAGATTGCACCGATAATTATCAAAAACGGAAAAGAGAACAAGCAGGTCGCTATTGGCGGCGGCTTTATCGAAGTCCGCAAAGATAAGGTTGTTGTTCTCGCAGAAAGTGCCGAATTCCCGGAAGATATCGATGTGGATCGTGCGCGTGCAGCGAAGGAACGGGCAGAACGCCGTCTCAGCAGCCAAAGCAACCAGGACCACTTTGATCACCGCCGGGCAGAGATTGCTCTGCAAAAAGCGGTTAACCGGATCAATGTATACGGCAAATAAACGATTAAAGGAAGCCCGGCGGCTTGGTCTGCCGGGCTTTTTTTGCTGTGTTTTGCAGAAATGACTTCCATATTTATGTGAAGTAATCGTGATTTACTGGATGATTTTATGTAGATTCTTCGTTAATTTTTGTAAACAATGATCACCGTTGGTGTGATATTGAATATAGTATAGGACTATAGTAGTGGTGATAGTTACCACTAATAGACCCATTTTTGGCCACATCAAACCAAATTATTTCCGAGGAAATGACAAGATCGATATCGAAATAGCGCTCTTTTATGTCGTTTTAGTCACAAAATCCCGATGGTTTAAAATTAAAATATTTTCAAAGTGGAAATCAATGTAATTGACAATGTATGATGAAAGAGCCTATATTCCATAGAGTCAGCAGAGATTGCAGCTGCGAAGATGAATTCCATGATCATTCTCAGCCAGATTGTGCTGCTCGATGAATGGGCAACACGAAGGATCTCCATATGGGGTACTTCAGCGGTGAATCAGTTGTGTTCTGCTGGAACAAACCATTCTTATGACTTTTAAATTAAGGATGACAAGCAAAATTACGCTGGTTGCTGCAACAAATGTGGAGGTAATGAATATATGGATATTGATCTGACGAATCAGTTGAACCAGTCATTAAGCACAAATGGGTTAGTTTCGATTGTCGTTTCGCTATTGTGTATAGCACTCGCATGGTGGGCGCTGCAAAACCTGAAGCTTGATCTGATTATCAGACAGCCGAAGGGTGCTCAAGGAAGATTGCTGCATTTGCTGCTTGCCATTATTCTGGGTCATGCCGTATCCGGGTTCGTTATTGATTATTTATCGTGGACCCAAATGTTGCGTCATTTGTTTTAATGTTGAGATGGTTGGTTAATCATCTGTTAGGTTCTTCATGCAGCCTGATTGTCGAATAACATCGATTGATTGTGTCAACAATTAGAGTATGACCAACCTGTTAACAATTAAGAAAAATGTGTGACATGTAATTGGTTGAATTGAGATGTTTTATGTAAAAATGCTTGTATCGTACAATTCAAAAATGTTATGATGGAAGTTAGGGAATTAACTATTGTTCACTTTAACCTTAGGTTATAAACGGGATCCCCGGTAGTTTACCGGCTAATAATCATCCCAATCCGTCTGTCCTGATGTTTTGCTGACCTGTAAGCCTTAATTACAAGTTTGCAGGCAATCAGCACGGCAAGTGTTATCATCAATTTTGGATTATAAACCAATTCTTTTCTGAACAGACATCAGGCGTTTTTTGCCGGGTAATGTCGAAATTCCACACACAGCAACAGTCCTTTCTAACACAGAGGGCTTACGTATTCCGGAATGAAGAAAAGGGAATAAAAGCGCGGAGGGAACCATGATGAGCAAATTTATCGTCCGCGGTGGCAAAAGGTTGACCGGAAGTGTCAAAGTTAGCGGCGCTAAAAATTCTGTTCTTCCGATCATCGCTGCCTCTCTACTAGGGGAAGAAGGACAAAGCGTTATTATTGACGCGCCTCCTCTAGACGATGTGATGACGATTAACAAAGTGTTGGAATCGCTGGGAGCGGGTGTTACATACCGGGACGAAGTGATTACCGTGAATGCGGAAAAACTTACTTCCTGCGAAGCCCCGTATGAATGGGTAAGTAAAATGCGGGCGTCTTTTCTGGTCATGGGGCCTTTATTGACGCGTATGGGTCATACAAGAATTTCGCTTCCTGGTGGATGTGCCATCGGAACACGGCCAATTGATCAGCATTTGAAAGGTTTTGAAGCCATGGGTGCCGAGATCAGCTTGGGCCAAGGCTATATCGAAGCTCGCAGCCAAGGACGGTTGCGTGGTGCAAAAATTTATCTGGATGTAGCCTCTGTCGGAGCTACTCAAAATATTATGATGGCTGCAACGCTGGCTGACGGTGTTACCGTGCTGGAGAATGCAGCAAAAGAACCTGAGATTGTGGATCTGGCCAACTTCCTTAACGGAATGGGTGCCAAAGTTCGTGGAGCGGGTACAGGAGTTATTCGCATCGAAGGTGTGGAGAAACTCACTGGAGTGAAGCACACCGTGATTCCTGACCGGGTAGAAGCGGGTACCTACATGGCTGCTGCTGCTATCTCTGGTGGCGACGTCTACATCGAAGGTGCAATCTCCGATCATTTGGGTTCGGTTATTGCGAAGATGGAAGAGATGGGAGTGACCATCCTGCCAGATGAGAATGGGGTACGTGTTATTGCGGACCGTCCACTCAAGGCAGTAGATGTGAAAACATTACCATACCCTGGATTCCCTACTGACATGCAGTCCCAGATGATGGCGCTCTTGCTGGCATCAGAAGGAACAAGTGTCGTAACGGAGACGGTATTTGAGAATCGCTTCATGCATGTGGATGAATTCCAGTTGATGAATGCGGAGATCAAAGTGGAAGGCCGTTCGTCCATCATTACAGGTAATGCCAAACTGAAGGGTGCCAAAGTTACAGCTACCGATTTGCGTGCGGGTGCTGCACTCATTATTGCGGGTCTGGTTGCTGAAGGCACAACTGAAGTCGGCGGTGTTCATCACATCGACCGTGGCTACGTTCACCTGGCTGAAAAGCTGAATGGACTGGGAGCCGACATTTACCGTATTTCGGTTGAAGAACCGAAACTGGACGCAGCTAAGCCTGCAACCGAAAAAGCTGAGGAAGAAGTGCCGATGTTCAAGGTACAACCGACTTGGGCTTAAATCATGAATTGCAAAAAGCTAAGCCATCTGGCTTGGCTTTTTTTGTGCTCTTTTTTTACATATAACGCTACAAGATGCAAGCCGAGATTCAGTACCTGATTCTATTAATAGCTGGTCCTAATGGAAGAACTGTGGGTCCAAATTTTGAATATATACAATTGAATAAAAGAACATCAATAGAGAATGCGGTGCATGGTTAGGCATGTCAAAAATGGCTGTATAGCGGCGGTTTATCCACTATAGCAGAGCAATGTTAATCTAACATTAAAAAGAAGCAGAAGCTCTTTCTTTCTCTCAAATCAGGTTCTATCAGATCGAAACAGCTCATACCCTAAACTATGGATTTGAACAAAAGGACCGGTCTATGACGGCCTATGTACAACGGAGGGTATGTCGAAATGAAAGAAGCTCGTATACAGGTTAAAGTGCCCCTTGTCCCCCGTCCAATGATGGAGGAGTCCAAGCAGACTGCGGATACCGGAATGGAGAAAGACAAGCCCACGGCGATGAGTACCAGAAATGCAGCTGCAGAGGCCAAAAGAACACTCAATCCAAACCCAACAGGAGCATCAGACCAGTCTGAGCGTGAGGCAAGGAGAATTCGCGGACCGGTCATAGAACTGGATCAGTTCCGCCGAGTAAAGAGACGCCGGATGAGGACATTCGGAAGAGGACGCAGGTGGTCAAGCGGATCCAGGCGCTGGCAACCAGCTGCTGCTGTATCAGGGCTCTTGGCGCTGGCACTCCTGATCCCTGCTATATTAGTGTGGCCCCGGGCAAGTGATCCGGTGAAGCCGATCCCAGTTACACCATCAACAGGCAGTGTAACGAACACCATCCCAGTCCCAGCTGTGCCAGTGACATACCCAGAACCCAATGTAAGAGTGTATCTGTCGGCAACGGGAACAACAATGAGTCTTCCGCTTGAGGAGTATGTGACGGGTGTTGTTGCTGCGGAGATGCCTGCCGAGTTCAGGCTTGAGGCACTGAAGGCACAGGCCATTGCCGCGCGGACCTTTATCGTCAGAAGGCTGGCAGCGCACGATACCAGCGGTGTACCTTCAGGTAATGCAGATGTAACGGATACGGTCAGTCATCAGGTGTTTATTCCACCGGATCAGGTGGAGAAGGAGTGGACACGGTTGGGGAAAGCGGAGGAATGGGAGAAGTTACAGCAGGCCATCCGCGAAAGCCGGGACGCCGTGATGACATATCAGGGTAAGGCCATTACTGCATCCTTTTTTTCTACAAGTAACGGTTATACGGAGAACGCTGAGGATGTATGGGGAAATGTCGTACCCTATTTGAAAAGTGTAGCAAGTCCATGGGACCAGAAGTTAGCTCCGGGATTCAAGGAGACCGTCACAATGAAGCGCAGCGAAATTCTCCAGAAGCTGAATCTGAGTGCCACTGCTATCCCGGTCACTGCCCAGGAGGGCGGCTCCTGGATGGAAGTGTTGTCTACAACAGAAGGTCACCGGATTAAGGAGATGCAGATCGCAGGTTCAACGTTCAGTGGACCAGAGGTGCGCAAGCTGCTTGGATTGAGATCCAGTCAATTCAGCTGGACGACAGAGGGTGACGAGGTGCAGATTACGACCTACGGTTACGGACATGGCGTGGGAATGAGCCAGTGGGGAGCGAATGGCATGGCGCAGGAGGGACACACCGCGACACAGATTCTGAAACACTACTACACAGGTATCTCATTTGGACAGGCATCGAAGATGCTGGCCTCGAAATAAGAGACAAGACGGATGAATAAATGTGAATCAATCTGAAGTAATCCGGAGATATCCGAATAAATGCGAGTTAATCCAAATGAATTCGAATGAATTGAATGAATTGAATGAATTGAATGAATTGAATAAATACAAGTGTACGGAGATGAGAAGGTTAGGCTGTGCTTCCTATACACCATTAACTCTAACGAATCTGAGATACCTTATTGGGCCATATTATTCGATTGGAAACTTTAACGAATCTCAGACACGTTATATCAAGACATATACGCAATTAAACCGATATACTTTGACCAAAAGATTAATTAGAGTGTCAACAATTCGTTAGAATTCCCAAGCTGTGAATTTCTCTCTAATAAGACCACTCAGGTTCGTTAGAAGTATTCCATTAATCTAATCTCGAGGTTAGATGGAACACTCATTAGTGCCGGGGCCTCACCATTCTCTCATCTCACTATAACGAGCCTAGAGCGCAATAAATCGGTTTATCCAATCCGTCCTATATCGTGTCGCATCGCTATCAGCCGATAAACTCACTTTATAAAAGGATTGGCCAATGCAGCCAATCCGGGCTTTTCTACCAACCACCCATTCTGGAGCTTTTAAGACTTGGCTATATCAGTCTGAACCATAGTTACACCGGAACGGAGAGCGCAGAAAAGACCTGTAGAAGCGAAGCTAAAAGCTTTCTGAAAGAAAGCTGCTTCGGAAGCATAAGCTTGCCTTTACTCCTGGATTTCTCCCTTTGAAGAAGGTGATAGAAGAAATCCGGGAGTAACAGCGGTCGAAAGGTTTTCTGGCACCGAAGCGGCACACGCACTAACCACTCATCCACATATATAGCAGTCTCTGAAACCTCCGTGAAAAAAATTAGAGTCGCGCGTGTATAAAAGAGTTGCACCCGGTAACACTTGTTACTGAGGTGATCAAGATGAATGAACAAAACAAAAAAACAGTCCAAGAAGAAACTCCTAAAACAACTCAAGGAGTACCGGCCAGCCAGCCCTCTTCGTGGAAAAGAGCAATGTCCAAACGTTGGGTCTTCCCGGCAGCCTACATCGCAGCAGCAGGCATTATACTAACATTAGTGTGGGTCTATCAGGGTACAGGCGAGAAAACGCTGAACTCCGATCCTGCTAGTGGAGTAGTAGAAACGGGAGCATCGGGTACAGAAGAAACAGCAGTTGGTGGAGAAGAAAGTGTGGAAGTTGTCGCCCAGTCGGAAAGTTTTGCATGGCCAGTAGCAAGTCCGTCGGAAATCTCTGTTGTTAAACCGTTCTATGAGAACGAAGGCTCTACCGAAGAACATGAAGCCGCAATGGTGCAGTACAACGATACGTTTATTCCAAACACAGGCGTAGACCTGGCGCGTGGGGATAACAAGTCATTTGAAGTAAAAGCAGCACTCGGCGGTAAAGTGACACGGGTGGAGCAAAATCCGCTGACGGGTCAAGTTGTGGAAATCACACACAGTGATAACCTCAAAACCGTATACCAAAGCCTGTCTGACGTCAAAGTGAAACAGGATGATGAAGTGAAACAGGGAGATGCAATTGCATCCGCTGGCGTAAATGAACTGGAAAAAACGCTCGGCAACCACCTGCACTTCGAAGTATACGAAGACGGTCAACCGGTTAACCCGCAAGGATATCTTCCGGAAAAATAAATGATTTTTAACGCAGAATGAAAAGGGCAGAGGGAAATCCCCTCTGCTTTTTTTGTGCTTTTCAGAAATTATTGGGACCTCCGAAGCTTGTCACACCTCTAAACCGCGAATATATAGGCATGCTCCTCATATAATGTACCAAACTATCCACACAGTAGGGAGGCGGGAGCGTGCACGATTACATCAAGGAACGGACCATAAAAATAGGTCGCTGCATTGTCGAGACGAGGAATACGGTCCGTACCATTGCCAAAGAGTTCGGCGTGTCAAAGAGTACGGTGCATAAGGACCTGACGGAGCGTCTGCCGGAAATCAACCCTGATCTTGCTGACCAGGTGAAACATATCCTGGAGTACCACAAGTCCATCCGCCACTTGCGGGGCGGCGAAGCGACCAAAATCAAATACAAAAAAACAAGCGGCAAAAAGCGTGAAGTACTGGCTTCCGCTAAATCGTAACCATCGCGAAAAGACGTAGGCCAAAAAGCTCAAACATGGATTGAATCCCTCCCCTGAAGTATGATATGTTAAAAGCTGGTACAGGATCGAATTATGACATCTTATCAGCCCGATTTTTACATATATATGTTGCACTTTGTCGAACGAGCGGTGACGTGATAAGGGACTCTTTTTTCACAGGATACGCTGACCAAATAATATCACTTTGGGGGCTCTTTTATGTTAAGCAAGGATATCGGTATTGATCTTGGCACGGCGAACGTGCTTATTCACGTGAAAGGAAGTGGGGTCGTCCTCGATGAACCTTCCGTCGTGACCATTGAAAGCGATACGAAGCGGGTCCTTGCTGTTGGGGAAGAAGCGCGTCGTATGGTGGGGCGTACTCCGGGTAACATTGTTGCCATCCGACCGCTGCGTGACGGCGTTATTGCGGACTTCGAAATTACGGAAGCGATGCTCAGACATTTTATTAATCGTGTGGGGGCGAGAAGCTGGTACAGCCACCCGCGTATTCTGATCTGTGCACCGACGAATATTACTTCCGTGGAGCAGAAGGCGATCCGTGAGGCTGCGGAGCGCAGCGGTGCCAAAGAAGTATTTTTGGAAGAAGAGCCAAAAGCGGCAGCCATTGGTGCAGGAATGGATATTTTTCAGCCGAGCGGCAATATGGTCGTGGATATCGGCGGCGGAACGACTGACGTTGCAGTCCTGTCTATGGGCGACGTAGTCACCGCCTCTTCTATTAAAGTCGCAGGGGACAAGTTCGACGAAGCGATTATCAAGTTTATCAAAGCCAAGTACAAACTCATGATCGGTGAACGCACTGCCGAGGATCTGAAAATTGCGATTGGTTCCGTAAACCCGGCTGGACGCCAAACCGAGATGGACATTCGCGGACGGGATATGGTATCCGGATTGCCTGTTACGGTAACGGTGTCGGGAAGTGAAGTACAGGAAGCGCTATGGGATTCCGTGCAATCCATTATCGTTGCAGCAAAATCGGTATTGGAGCGGACGCCACCAGAGCTGTCGGCGGATATTATTGACCGGGGTGTCGTGCTGACAGGCGGAGGCGCTTTGCTTAATGGGCTGGACGAGCTTTTGTCCAATGAACTGCATGTACCGGTATGGGTTGCAGAGGATCCGATGCATTGTGTCGTAAAAGGGACAGGCATTATGCTCAATAATTTGGATCAAGTGGTTAAGAAAAAGTTCTGATCTGCCGATATAAGTATCAAAGGTTCGCCTATGCTCGGCATTAGAACGGACAAGCATTGATCCTGCAGTGCAGGACAAGCGCTTGAGGAGAGGGGTTAATTCATGCTAAGAGGTTTGTACACCGCTACCGCGGGAATGATTACGCAGCAACGCCGCCATGACACAGCGACTCAAAACATTGTTAATGCGAACACGACGGGATATAAACAGGTGAACAGCGTAAGCCGTTCTTTCCCGGAAATGCTCATTACGTTGGTCGGTGGAGATGCCAATGTTCCGACAAAGCGGCTGGGCAGGCTGAACACAGGGGTGTTCGCGGAAGAGAGCTTGTCCATGAATTTGCAGGGAGCGATTATGGAGAGTGGTCAAAAGAGTGATTTTGCCATCTCGTCCAATCTGTCCTTAAATGATCCGCAGACGGGACAACCTGTCGCCTTTGACGGTTCAGGCAAATTTGTACGAGCTGATGGCACGGTGATTTACCAGCCTCAAGCGTATTTTACGGTGCGGGATGCGGAAGGCAATACAAGATATACACGTGATGGCCACTTCCAGGTTACCGGAACGGGAGAACTATTAAGCTCAACGGGAGCTCAGGTTCTGGATAATAATGGACAGCCCGTTGTGTTGACAGGCTCAGTGGACCAATTTAAAGTGGATGAGCAAGGCCGTCTAGTGGATGCAGTCACGGGTGCACCGACGGGGGTTACGCTTGGAATCAGCGTCATTGATCAGCCTAACCAACTGGTTCGTCAGGGTGATGGTAATTTTAGTCTGTATGACCAGGAAGGTGCTACAGCGCGAATGATGGCTGCGGGAGATAATGTGCAGATCCGTCAGGGCTACCTGGAAGGATCGAACGTCGATGCTTCCCAAGCTACGGTGGATATGAATGCCGCTTATCGTGCATATGAAGCGAATCAGAAGGTTGTGCAGTTCTATGATCGAAGTTTGGACAAAGCTGTCAATGATGTAGGTCGTGTATAACGCGCGGCAATAGAGAGGATGAATTACTAAATGAATAATTCCATGATTAGTGCGAAGGTCTCGATGACCGCGATACAGCAACGTCTGGATGTCATTTCCGATAATATTGCCAACGTGAATACGGCAGGCTATAAAAGCAAGCAGGCGGCGTTCGAGGATGTACTGACCCGGGTGCAGCAGCAACCGGACAAGTATAAGCTCGATGGACGTTCCACCCCAATGGGATATAATCTGGGATTTGGTGCCCGTTTGACGAGCGTGACGAAGGATATGTCTCAGGGGACACTGAATGAGACAGGCAGTCCAACGGATTTGGCAATCGAAGGCAATGCGATGTTTGCCGTTGAAGCGAATGGTCAGAAAATGTGGACACGTCAGGGAGCATTCCACTTTGTCCCTGATCCAACACCTAACCCGAACCCTAACGCACCGCAGATGATGGTGCTGGTTGATGGGGAAGGCTACTTCGCGCTGGATCGTCAAGGTAATCGGATCACGGCTCCGAACAATAGTAAAGTGGCCTTCGACGAGAAGGGTAACCTATTGATTCGTCGCGGGAATGAAGCCAATGCAACGATTGGAGCCCAGCTGCAGCTTGTAGACATCGAGCGTCCGGAAGGCCTTGTGCAATACGCAGATAATCTGTTTGGTCTGGATGCCGGCTTGACCGAGGATGATGTGTTTGGCGCTAATGCGGCTACACGTGATGCAGTAGCTACGATTCGTGCGGGCTATCTGGAGCAATCCAACGTGGATCTGACACAGGAGATGGCACTATTGATGCAAGGACAGCGGACCTATCAGCTGGCAGCACGTGCACTGACATCAAGTGATTCGATGGCAGGTCTTGCCAACACTATAAGAGCATAAAGGTGAATGCGATGACAGATACACAGAAGCAGAACAGCAAGCCGGAGAAGAAGGAAGTCAAGAAGAAGAAAAAGAGTGGATGGCGGGTTGCCAGATGGTTCCTGATCCCGGTCTTGCTTGTTCTTGCCCTCGCTGGCGGCATGGTCGCTGGTTATGTGGTACTGGGCAAACAGGATATTGGCTCCGTGTTCCAGTGGAGTACCTGGAAACATGTATATGATCTGGTGTTCGCTTCATGATCGTGAAATAGCGAAAACTCCTGCGCAGGCAGGAGTTTTCTTTTTCGCGTTGAAAACAGTATAATGATGGATGACGTTTGACGTCAAAAGAGGCCTCCCCTGCGAAAGACGATTGTCATCGCGAAGAGAGACCCCTTATCTCAACCTTCACTACTGCAGTCATGAAGGATATTAGTAGTGTTAACTGAATATGCGTTTTTCATACCAAATAAAAATAACCACATTTATATGAGCTCGACTTTATAATAGTTGGGTTGTCCATTTCATGCTGAGAACTAGTGGAGGGAACGGAATCGATTCTAAAGAAGCGAAGCGTTCGCCTTTGTTTTCGAATGTATACCATTTAATAAATAGTTCAGTACACATTCGAGAAACAACAGCGATCGAAAGAACGATCCGTAACCGTAACGGTCGCAAGCTCGCACATGGTCAGTCCATTATGGAGAGTCTCATAATAAATGACCCTGAAAGGAGATTACACTGTGCTCGATAGCAAACAGATTCAAGCCATTATCCCGCACCGTCCCCCGTTTCTGCTGGTGGACAAGATTGTAGAAATGGAGGATGGCAAACGTGCCGTTGGTCTGAAGAACGTAACGATTAACGAACCGTTCTTCATCGGTCATTTCCCTGAATATCCGGTAATGCCAGGGGTGTTGATCACCGAAGCACTGGCTCAAGTAGGCGCAGCGGCGATTCTTAACGTGGAGAGTAATAAAGGCAAAATCGGCTTTTTGGCGGGACTGGATAATTTCCGATTCCGTGGACAAGTTGTGCCCGGAGATACGTTGATGCTGGAAGTGGAAATTACACGTCTGAAAGGTTCGATCGGTAAAGGCAAAGCGACAGCCCGTGTGGAAGACAAAGTCGTCGCTGAAGGCGAAATCATGTTTGCCCTGTCTGACCCAAGCTGATTACAACCATGAGCATTTGCATCAGTCAGAGTGTGTCTAAAACGGATTAATGCAAAATGCTGAAGCAGCTCAGCAAACCATTGAATTTATATAGACGGAAGGGGTTTATAGGAATGGAACAGTTAAGCGGAACAGCAGCACAGACGTTACAGCAGTGGTTGGAGGATGCTTCGATTGATGAAGCGACGAAACAGGAGCTTCGTGATTTGCAGGATCAGCCGAAAGAGCTGGAGGATCGTTTCTATCGAAATCTGGAGTTTGGTACAGGTGGATTGCGCGGGGTCATTGGCGCCGGGAGCAACCGGATGAACAAGTACACCGTTGGTCGGGCGACTCAAGGTTTTGCACGTTATCTGCTCGAACAGCATGGGGACAAGGAGGGCAGACCTTCTGTGGTTATTGCCCATGACTCCCGTCACTACTCGCCTGAATTTACGCTGGATGCTGCGTTGGTTCTTGCCGGAAACGGCATTGTAGCCAAGCTGTTCACATCCCTGCGCCCTACACCGCAGCTGTCCTTCAGTGTGCGTCACTTGCAAGCGACGGGCGGTATTGTGGTAACGGCAAGTCATAACCCACCGGAGTATAACGGATACAAAGTGTACAACCATGAAGGTGGCCAACTGGTACCGCACGAAGCAGAGAAAGTCATCCAATATATTCAGGAAGTTCCTTCCCTCGCCGATGTGAAAAAGCTGACCCAGGAAGAAGCTGAAGCGCAAGGCCTGCTGGTATGGCTGGGTGAAGAGGAAGATCAGGCATTTGTCGATACGGTTGCCAGCGTAAGTCTGAGTCGTGACCTGATTCAATCCGGTGTAGGCCGTGACTTCAAAATCGTCTTTACGCCGCTGCACGGCACAGGAAACATTCCAGTTCGCCGTGTATTGGAACAAATCGGCTTTGAGCAGGTACACGTGGTAGAAGAACAGGAACAGCCGGATGCTGAATTCTCCACCGTGAAGTCTCCTAACCCGGAAGAACGCGAAGCATTCACACTTGCCATGAAACTGGGTGAATCCGTAGGTGCTGACATTCTGATTGGTACCGATCCGGACGCAGACCGCATGGGTGCAGTTGTGAAAGACAATGATGGCAAGTATTTCGTGCTGTCTGGTAACCAATCCGGTGCGATCATGGTGCACTACGTGCTGAGCCGTCTGCAAGAGACAGGCAAGCTGCCAAGCAACAGCGCAGTGGTCAAAACGATTGTAACGAGCGAGATGGGCGCGGTCATTGCGGAGCATTACGGTGCAGAAGTGATGAACACCCTGACAGGCTTCAAATATATTGGTGAAAAAATGAACCAGTTCGAAGCAACTGGCAGTCATACATTCTTGTTCGGATATGAAGAGAGTTATGGCTATCTGGCAGGCAGTTACGCACGTGACAAAGACGCCATCCTGGCTTCGATGCTCATTGCAGAAGCTGCTGCATATTACAAAAACCAAGGTAAAACGCTGTACGATGTCCTACAGGAGCTCTATCGCCAGTTCGGGTATTTCCTCGAGAAGCTGGAGTCCCGTACGCTGAAAGGCAAGGACGGTGTAGCGCAAATCCAGGCGAAAATGACGGATTGGCGTTCCAACCCGCCACAAGAAGTAGCGGGTATCGCGGTACAGGATGTGCTTGATTACTCTCTTGGTCTGGATGGCTTGCCAAAAGAAAATGTCCTGAAGTTCATTTTGGCAGATGGATCATGGTTCTGCCTGCGTCCTTCCGGTACAGAGCCGAAGATCAAAGTGTACTTCGCAGTACGTGGTGAGAGCCTGGAAGATGCGAAAGGCCGCATTGAACGTTTGGCTTCCACAGTAATGTCGCGAGTAGACGCACAATAAGTACGATTGTTGTACAAAGCACGAATGGTTAAAAGCCTCTCCGCACCGTAAGGTTGGTTGGCGGAGGGGCTTTTCTTTTAGGTGTGATTTTTTGCAGAGGTTGAAACACATTGATCGGATATTCGAAGGCTTGTTGACACAAGCTGTGTATATACCCGTTAATTATTTGAATGAATTGCTTGAGCTGAACATGGATTTGGTTCCAACACTTGAGGAGGTACATGTAGTGCGTCAAAAATGGCTTTATTGGAATACCGCTTCCCGGAAGTGGCTGTGGCTTGTTGTCATTATAGGACTGATCGCTTCCATCCCTGTCATCAGTGATCGGGTACAGACGGAATCGTCCGCCAAAAAGGTGGAGCTTGTATTCAATTATAGAGGTCTGTTGGATATATCGGCTTATCAAGCTCATCCCCAAGATTTTATGAATGAGCAATTGACTCGCTTGAAAGATGCCGGCGTTACAACGATGGCCGTATTCGAAAGTACACTGGATGAGCTTAGAAAGTCACGGAAACTGACCGTATATAACGGGCAGGATGTTGCTAACCTGACTCAGAACGTGGTTTCTCCTAACGAGAACTTCACGTATGTGTTGTTCACATCCGAAGAAAATGCCCAAACCTATACACCCATCATTGAACAAACGTTCGCGGATCGTCAGATTCCAGTTGTTCCATGGGAATTTGAAGGTCGAAGCGGCTTGATTTTGCAGACTCCTCCGGAGAATGCCAACATGCAGCCGATGCAGCCGGATCCGGTTGCCATCCAGATGCTGCGTGATAAAGGGTTTTACATTTTGCCAAGGATCGCAGATAGTGTGCCATACAGCCAGGAATCCATGGAGCGTCTGCTTACCTTCTTCGAAGAGAATGGCGTGAAACGCATCCTGTTTGATGGCGATGCGGTGAAAGGGTACAATGATAATGCGGAGATGAAGAGTCTCGATCAGTTCGCACAATTGTTGAACAAACATGACATTGGACTTGCAGCGATTGAAAACTTAAAGAAATCTCAATCCGGATTTGAAACCCTTGCCTATAAAACGGACTACAACGTTGCTCGTTTGTATTCGTTAAGTGAGGGAGATGCCAATCTGGATGTAGATGTCATTGCGGACCGTTTTGTGCTCGCTACCAAGGACCGTAACATCCGCATGCTCTATTTGAATGCAGGTCCTAGCCGGAACACGGCCAAAGCCATGATTACGGATCCGATTGAGAACCTGATTAACAGTCTGGGTGAGCCAGGGCATGCCATTGAACGCATGGAGAAGCGCGGATTCGAGCTTGGACAGGCTGAGGCATTTACAGTAAAAGAATCTTCGATTCAGCGTTATGCCAAGCTGGTTGCGCTAGTTGGTGCAATTGCCATGATTACCTTGATGGTGTCATACTTCGTACCACTGTTGACCTTGCTTGTGTTTGTGTTAGGTTTGGTTGGAAGTGCGGGCTTGTTCCTCCTGAAACCAACCTTGCTTGAGCAGGGGATTGCCTTGCTCGTTGCGATCTCCGCACCAACCATCGCGATGGTGCTTGCGGTGAGAACCGTGAATTATCAGCAGCAGCGTCAACCCAATGCGTCTGCGGGTCGTCGATTGGCACAAACGTTGATCTTATATGTAAGAACGTCAATTCTGTCGTTCCTTGCTGTGCCGTTTATGATCGCATTGCTCAACAGCATTACGTATAGTCTGGTCATTAACCAGTTTAGGGGCGTGAGCCTGCTGCACTTTGCTCCAATGGGACTGGTAGCTATTTATATCTTGTTTTATCGTGGATCGGGTACGATTTCCATCAAGCAGCTCAAAGGAATTCTGCGTACACCGGTTAATGTACTGATGGTTGTTCTGGCGGTTGTTGCAGCCGCAGCTGGATATTATTATTTGACACGTACAGGGAACTCGGGTTCTGTGACCCCATTTGAGATGTTCCTGCGTACAACGCTGGAAGATACATTTGGCGTAAGACCAAGGTTCAAAGAATTTGTGCTGGGACACCCGCTGTTTATCGTTGGCGTGTTCGCCGCTTTAAAATATCGTCAAGTCATCTTTGTGCTCATTATTGCAGCGATTGGACAGTTGTCCATGGTGGATACGTTCGCGCATATCCATACACCGGCTGTATTATCTCTCATTCGCGGAGTGATGGGACTCGGAATTGGCTTAATCTTCGGTATCATTGCTGTGGGTGTGTGGCAAGTAGCGGAAGGATGTTGGAAAAAATGGTCACCACTTCTCAAAAGTTAGTCATCTCGGGATATTACGGATTCCGCAATAGCGGAGACGAAGCGGTACTTAAGTCGATTCTGACTGCACTGGAAGAGGAGAGTCACAGATCTGGCGTCAACATTGAGCCGATCGTGCTCTCCATTGATCCAGAGTCGACGACCTCCATGTATGGGGTACGTTCCGTTCACCGCATGAAATTAAAGGAAGTTCGCGAAGCAATCAAGGAAAGTGACGGATTGATCAGCGGCGGCGGAAGCTTGCTGCAGGATGCAACCGGACTGAAATCCATTCCCTACTATTTGGGTGTAATCAAGCTGGCCCAGTGGCTGAAAAAACCTACGTTTATTTATGCTCAGGGAATCGGGCCTGTTAACCGTAAATTCTTCAATCCGATGATCCGCTCCGTGTTCAAGGGTTGTAAGTATATATCGGTTCGGGATGAACAATCCGCAGATTATCTGCGTGGACTTGGACTGCAGTGGAATCAGATTCACGTTGTACCTGACCCAGTTATGGGACTGCCGTTGCCTGAGGGTAGTAGGGAAAAGGATGTTACGACGGGGACTGCGCCGGATCAAGCGAGCGATGGTTCATCTGCGGGGCAAAGCAAACTTCCGGTCATCGGTGTATCCGTGCGTTTCTGGGAGTCTGATCGGAAGGAACTGACGGCGATTGCCTCAGGACTGAAGAAGCTATGTGCCAAAAAGGCAGTGCATCTGCGTTTTATGCCATTTCATTTGCCAAAAGACGAACAGGCTTCCCGTTTTATTATGGAGATGCTCGGAGACGTTACTAGTAAAGGCAGCGAGGTTAGCATAACTCCGAATCTGACCGATCCACAGCTCATGCTGGAGGAAGTCAGCAAGTGTGATGTTGTCATTGGCATGCGTCTGCACAGTTTGATCTATGCCGCATCGCAGTATGTGCCACCTGTGGCCATCTCATACGACCCCAAAATCGATCAGTTCATGCTCCGTCTGGATAGTGAGCCTGTAGGAAGCACGACTGCACTCGATGGGGACAAGCTGGCGAAGAGCGTAGCCTCTCTTCTGGATCAGCGTTCACAGTGGTTGAAGGAAAACGAAGATCGCATTACCGAACTGAAGCAGGAGGCCAGAGTGCCTGCACAGCAAATTATTAACTATTTAGGCCGCAAAGGGTGAGATAAAGATGAATCAGACCGGACCAATACCTACCGTTTCGATCTATGGCATTCCTTTTTCCAAACTGACGATGAAAGAAACGGTGGAGACTCTCCGGGAAGCCGTGTTGTCGAAGAAGCCGCATCAGGTTATTACAGCGAACCCGATCATGGTGATGGCAGCACTGGAGAATCCGTCCATGATGCAAGTGATGCAATCTGCCGAATTGATTGTACCGGATGGTACAGGCGTCGTGTGGGCTGCTAATTATTGTGGGGATCCTGTAGCGGAGCGAGTACCCGGATTTGAGCTTTTACATGAATTGCTGCGGGTTGGAGAAAACTATCGTTGGGGTGTGTATTTGCTCGGTTCCACCCCTGAAGTGATTCAAGAAACGGCAGTTCGGTTACAACAGCAGTATCCGGCGATCCGTATTGTAGGCTATCGCGACGGTTATTTTGGCCCGGCTGAGGACGAAGAGGTGGTGGCTTCCATTCGCGAAGCTGCACCTGATCTGCTGTTTGTGGCACGCGGCGCAGATACGCAGGAGCCCTGGATTCACAAGTATAAGGAGGCGCTACAGGTTCCCGTAACCATGGGCGTTGGAGGCAGTTTTGATGTCATTTCCGGCAAAAGTAAACGTGCCCCAAAACTGTTCCAGAATCTAAGACTGGAGTGGTTTTACCGACTGCTTCGCGAACCAAGTCGTGCAGGCCGCATGCTTGCGCTTCCAAAATTCGCGATTAAAGTGATCCAGGACAAAGAAAACGTGACTAAAGCCCGTTAAATACAGGCTATTACGAGAAAAATGCACGTTTTTGCTAAAAATTGAGGTTGGCGTTTCGCGTGTGATCAGCGTATAATTCATTCCGGATTACATGTATGTTTTCAAAGAATGAATTAGACCGTTACACTTGGCACTACGATTGCAAGGCAACCTTCCGATTGCTGTTATCCGCAGATTTCTTTTATTCCCTTTAGATAGGGAGAAATCCGGTGATAGCTTATGCTTTCGAAGTAGCTTTCCTTCAGAAAGCTTTTAGGCGAACGCTGCGCTTCTACAGGTTATTTCTGACTTCTCCGTTGTAGTGCAAGTGTATTCATTAAATATGGCTAACAATATTTCTTTATATATAAAAAAGAGATCAGGGGATTTATAATTTCGTATGGGTATTATAATTGGGGGTCGAATGTTCAAATGGTAGCGATCTTTATCATTGGATTTATCGTGTCGATGGGACTGGCTCTTGCCCTGACACCGCTTGTCAAAAAGTTCGCGGTTAGAATAGGTGCAATGGACACACCGAATGCACGTAAGGTGCACACTCGGATCATGCCACGTCTCGGTGGTTTGGGAATCTTTCTTGCTTTTATAATTACAGTAGCTGCACTTCTCCCATTTGTATCTGCATGGTTTACAACAAGAGATATGAGCTTTGTCAGTGCCTTTCTGATCGGTGGATCCATTATCGTTCTGATTGGCGCACTGGATGACCGTTTCGAACTGTCAGCTAAAGTAAAACTGCTTGGGCAGCTCGTTGCTGCTGCTGTAGTCGTATTCGGATTTAATATCCGAGTGGATTTCGTTAACATTCCTTTTCAGGATTCTTATTCCTCACTGGAAGCTTGGGTATCCATTCCGCTGACGATTCTGTGGATCGTTGGTGTAACGAATGCGATTAACCTGATCGACGGTCTGGATGGTCTCGCTGCCGGTGTATCCGGTATTGCGATTGGTACCATTGCCGTGATGTCCTTCCTGATGGGCAATATGATGATTGCCTTGATGTGCCTTGTGTTGCTGGGTAGTATTGTCGGCTTCCTGTTCTTCAACTTCCACCCGGCCAAAATCTTCATGGGAGACACGGGATCACTGTTCCTTGGGTTCTCTCTGGCGATGCTGTCCATGCTCGGGTTCAAACAAATTGCAGTCGTGTCCTTCATCACGCCGCTGATCATTATCGGTGTACCACTCTCGGATACCTTCTTCGCGATCATTCGTCGTGCGGTACAACGGAAACCGATTTTCTCACCAGACAAAGGTCACCTGCATCACTGCCTGCGTGAACTTGGATTCAGCCACCGCCAGACGGTGCTGATCATCTACGGTATTGCCGCATTCTTCGGTGTACTGGCGATTATTCAATCATCGGCAGCCATGTTTGAAGCCAACTGGGTAACATTTGTCGTGATCTGTATCATGATGTTCTTCCTCCAGGTTGGTGCAGAAGTGATTGGACTTGTAAGTAAAACCAGAAGACCGGTTATTAATTTCCTGATGCGCATGCGTGTCAAAATTAATCCGGAGACTCGCTCGAAATCCTAAAGATAAACGCTCGTTTACTGCAATTCTTGAATATTATCCAAGCCCCAAACCTTATCCGTTATGGATAAGGTTTTTTGTTTAATTTGCTGTTTTTACTAAATAATTGGAACCTAGGCACCGATATAAGAGGTAACTGACTTAAAAAGAGGAGAGATGATACTTAATGCAACAAAAGAAACGACCGTTGGTATGGATCATGCTGGTCACCATGGTGCTCTCATTGTTCCCACAGGGTCTGTTCAGTGGGTCCATTGCATCCGCTGCGGATGACGACACGAATGGATCTAATGCTTATACAACATACTTTACGCCAGATCTTAGAACATTGCGTGAAACGGCGGGACTTTCAATCTTGCCGGATGCAACTAAGCCTTTCTTGACGCGTTCCAATGCATATACGACTTCAACCTCATCTATCACGATCTCAGGCTCTTATGCATTTGTATCGAATACAAGCTTGAAGGTTAAGGTAGAGCAATTAAATCTGGTAACTGACGGTACAGACAGCAAGTGGGTAGCTGATGCGACCAAAGCAATTACAACTGCTGTTACTGCAGACCCTAGCGGTAATAACAAATTTACGGCTAATAACCTGAATCTGTTCCCAGGCTTCAACCGGATCACATTCTTGGGTAACCAAGGATCTGTGGAAAGATCGGATACATTCTATGTATTATATGATCAAGCTCCTTTTATTGAAAGCTTCCAGGTATTTACGGATAGCTCAGCTACAGGTGGCAATAAGTCTTACAACTTGAATGAGGGTTCTAAGACGGTGGTAGACACACAACGTGTATCTATTCAAGGTAAAGTTCAGAACTCCACGCTTGTTAGTGTGAAGGTGAACGGTGGAGACGAGATCAATGCCTCCATGCTTCAAGATGGATCATTCTTCCTGCCACAGCTTCAATTGAAGGCAGGTCTGAACAATCTGAAGTTCAAGATTTCAAGTGCAAGCAATGCCATTGAAACAGAACGCTCCATTTATTATTTCGACAAGGATCAGCCATTTACTGATCTGAAAGTACAGCTAGGCGGACAGGATAAGTCCATTCTGGGAACGAATCCGACATTTACGGGAACTGCTCAAACGACTGCAACTGTAACGGGACAGGTGCTTCTCCCTTATTCAGCCAGTGCTGAGAAGTTTGGTCCAACCAATGGTGAGATAACATTATCCAATGGAAACTTGACACAACCTACTACCTTTGATTTTGATAGCACCGAAGAAGCGTTAATTACAGGTTCAGATGGCGTAACAATTGAATATCGGTTAGTTAACTTTGAAGTGGAAACACCATACAATCTAGAACTTGCTACAGATGGTAAGGCGAAAAAAGATCAATCGTTACGTCTTCGGCTTGCCTATGGGAACTTTAGCGCAGGTTACAATGCCAGCTATATGTATTCTGCAGGATCACAGGATATCACAGAAATCTATTACCTTCCTGATTATGTCGAAGGAAAAGCCATTGATTCACAAACAAAACTGGATGGAACCAAATTGCAAAGCAATTCTTTCTACATTATGGTGGAATCCAGTGAGCCCATTTCAGGCACACTTGTAGGAGAATATTTGCCAACAGGCACAACCAAACTGACGATCAAGCCTATTAATACAGTTGATGCAATGAAATTGAAAGACAACCAAAAAATCTATCAGATTACAGGTTTCCTGGGAGGCGATCAACAAGTTCGCTTCTATTATGGAAGCCCAACCAACTTACCGAAAGTTGTGAAAATTTCCTATGTAACGGCTAGTTCGATTTATGTAGAGAGTTTACAGAATGGGCAAACATACACTTTTAACTCTAAAGACAGTACATTGACCCTTCCATTAAAGGGACGATTTATCGGTTTTAAAACATTAAAGGGTAATAATTTTGTAGCTGAAGTTCTCGTAAACGGTAAGAAGTTTAATACCGGCACGTTCCCTGAGGATGACGGGACTTTTAGTCTTAAACTACCAGTATTGAAAGAAGGTCCGATTGTTTACGGTGAGAACACGATTATCATTCGTGCAACGGATGAGGATGCGAACAATCTCCCGATTACAATCTCGACCACATTGAAGATTAATGTAATTGACCAGAATCAATCGACGATTACGTCTTTCATGCCAACGTTGATTCCTAAGGATTCGCGTCAGCAGTTTATTAACAAACCAATTACACAATATGAAGATGAAGAAATGAAACGTATTTTCTCGGTTACACCTGAATTTGCGTTCAAAGAAGACAAGTATGTAACAAGTGAAGAAACCTACGACCTGGTTATTAACGGTGGTGGAGCTGATATCGTCAATGTCTATTTCGGTTCAGACAAGATCTTCACCAAGAACCTGACATCTACAACGATCTATGAAGTAAACCAACCTGTGGCGAACGGACTGCCGAGCTATGATATTACAGGTAATAGTGATCTATTCATTGCACGGATTCAAAACTTGAAGTTTGATGCACCAGGAACACATGTGTACACGTTGGAGCTGATCAACAGCACAGGTGCGAGAACGACTCAGCGTCTTGAAATTGTGCGTGAGCCAGCATCTTATCGTATCCTGTCACCACAGCCTACAGTAGGCAGCAATATTGTGGTTAACAAAAACTTCGTTCGCTTCGACATTGAAGCAGAAGGTGCAACACAAGTATTGATTGGCAAAGAGCCTGCGGTTAAACGTACGGACATGAACAATCGTTTTGTTCTCGATTATGTTGGACTGAAAGCTGACAAAGACAACAAAATTAAAATTGAGATTATTCGTGACGGAGGCACCATCACGGATACAGTAAGTGTGTATTACACCAGTGCCATCGCCATTGACTCGCAGTATATGGCTCCAAAGGTAGCCACGAAGTACACGGTGTTTAACAAGGATCTCGTTCTGTCCTTCCCGAAAGGGACTGTGCTGCAGTCTACTACGACAAGCGGTATGGTGAAGTTCTATCCGGACAACAAATTGCTGTTTGGTATTGCTGATCCAAAAGATGGTGTTGTAGAACGTAAAAACGACTATGGTAACGTGATTGGTGTCAATCCAGATGACAGAAGTACCAATGGCGCCAGCGTTATCCGGATTCCAACCGAGCTGTCGAGCTTCTTCGCATCGGTAATTAACACGAACAACTTTACACAAGTATCTGATATTTACTGGATTAATGGTGGTCTGGGTGAACTTGGAGACCGTGGAACCAATGGGTACAAAGCGGGAACTAACGGCATTACGCCATACTCCATTGAAGGGGAGTTCACTAGATATGCACAAGAGCGTATTCTGACACCTTCCCAACGCGGAACCTTAACTCTGAAGTATGATCCATCTATAGTTGATGATGTAGGCTCCACGATTACAGTGTACCGTTATTCGGATAATTCAAACGTAGGTAAATGGGTTTCCATTGGTGGTGTTGTTGATACCAAATCACACACCATTACCGTTCCATTTGATGAGTTCGGATATTACAAGGTCATGAAACAAAGCCAAAGCTATCCGGACATTACGAACCATCCGTGGGCGCGTAACTTACTGAATGCCATGTATTCCAAAGGTATTATGAATCCGCTCAGAACCAATGCGTTCGGTGCCGATGACCAGACGACACGTGGGGAATTCGCTACCCTGCTCGTGAAGGGCATGGACATTCCGTTGGTCAAAACGACCAAGGCAACCTTCACCGATGTTTCTGAGAATACCAAATCTGATCGCTGGACCTATGAGGCCATTGAGACAGCGGCAAAAGCAGGTATTGTCCAAGGTCTCAGTGACGGGTTCTTCGGACCGGATCAGCCGGTTACACGTGAACAGGCAGCAGTGATGATCGCTCGTGCCATGAACGCGAAGCTGGCGGCTAATGACAGCAAGCTGTCTGCAGCATTGGCGAAGTCGTTCCTGGATTCAAGCTCCATTGATTTCTATGCGCGTCCTGCCATCCAGGCCGTGACCAAGGCAAAAATCATGGAAGGAAGCCCTGTGACGATTCCAGGAGCAACCAAACCGCAGTACCAATTTAATCCTAAAGGTAACATGACTCGTGCAGAAGCAGCCAAAATTGCTGTAGAGCTGCTCAAGAAAAGCACCAAATTATTCCCTAAAACATTGAGCTAAACTGTCAGAGTTTCACATTTTTTAGGAAGGACCTGTCCCTTTTGCTAAAAGGGGCGGGTTCTTTTTACGAGTGTTAATGGACTGGTGAAGATCACTTTTATAATAGAAGAAAGATGATTTTTACCAATAACTATTTTTGTAATTTGCTAGAGTTTAAGATACAATAACGGTAAATACACAATGATCTAGAGGGTGAAGTTAGCTAATGAAACCGATTTATTCGAAGGCCCAGCTGGGCTACATGAAGGCAAAGACTCAGTTCGAGAAGCAGGCAGTCATTCTGGAGAAAAAGCTGGAAGATACACGCAAGACGCAAGAAATCTCTCAAGAGGTTATGGAAGGGCTCGTACAGACGACTGGCTTCCATGATGCATATAACCAATTGGTGCTGGCTGAGAATGAATTGATTGAATGGTCTCACACCACCATGAAGCATGAGAAGACATACCGGGAGAATCGTTTGGCCATTGACGATATGTATCTGAAATTGAACAGTGATCCCAAAATGCGTGCTCAAATTATTGATCTTGCGATGAAAATTCGTTAAGCCATAGAACGAGGAATTACTTAAGCATCCCTGTAGGGGTGCTTTTTATTTTTTTTACATATCATACAAATTGTCGCTTCATGGAGGAAAATTAAGGGTATAAATAAACGTCTTCATCAAAATAAACACAGAGTAAAAGCATAACCGCAGCTGATTTGATAAGGAATTCATGGGTTTTGAACTGTCTCGGACCCGCGTTGTATCAATACATAAATTAGTTCAAAACTTTTTTTGAAGAATCCGCAACTTTTTGAAATCTACTGCGTTTAAGATGTAGAGTCAAAAACATTGGGCCTCTTACCAAGATTGACCTCTTGAAGAATCTTGTCTATTTATTAGAAAAAATTGCTTTACGGCACGAGAGACCCATTGTATAATACGTAAGGTAGGATTAGGAAACTACTCTATTTTCGTATGATTCTATTATTATTCTAGTTTACAAGTTTCTGTGATTTGCTCACAGACATCATTTATATTAACTTGCTCATGACTCTGGAAAGGGGGTGCGACAATAGAATGAGGAACACGAGCGACCCTATTAAAGAAAATTCCCATGTTATGAACGCCCAAGGAGGAGAAAAAAAGGTTATGAAGAAAATTTTATCCGTCGCTTTGTCTACAGCAATGGCATTCTCGATGTTTGCATCTGTAGCATTCGGTGATACAGCAGTTACACCACAACAACAATTTGATGCATTGAAAGCTAAAGGTATCTTCAATGGTTACCCAGATGGCACAGCTGGTCTGGACAAAGAGATGACTCGCGCTGAGTTCGCAAAAGTTATCACTAAATTGCTCGGTTTGAAAGAGATCACTGGTGTGTACTCTTACAACGACAAAAACTACAACGCTAAAAACTGGGCTGCTCCTTACATTGAAGCGGTAACAGCTGCAGGCATCATGGAAGGTAAAAACGTTGAGAAGAAAATCTTCGACTTCAACGGTAAAGTAACTATCGCTGAGATGGCTACAATCCTGACTCGTGCACTGGATCTGGAAATCCCAACTGAAACTAACAACAACGCAGCAGCATGGGCTAAAGGTTATGTTCAAGCAGCGATCAATGCTGGTCTGATCGACGCTAACGCTAACTTCAGCGCTAACGCTTCCCGCGAATTGTTGGTAGGTGCAGCTTACTCCATCGATCAAGCTCAAAGCTTGAAAGTAGAATCTTACACAGTATCTGAAGCTGGTAAAGTAGTTGAGTTTAAAATCAGCGACGGAGAAACTGTAAAAGTAACTTTGGATAAAGCTCTCGAAGCTAACAAAGAAACTGAAGTAAAATTCACTTACAAAGATAAAGAGTTCACTGAGAAAGTTACTTATGTAGTAACATCAGCTACTAAAGTTGAAAGTGTAACAGCTTCTAACCTTAAAGAAGTTATTGTTACTTTCGATGGTAAAGTAGACGAAGATACTGCAACTGATAAAGTTAACTATTCTTTGAAATCTGGTAAAGTGATCAAATCCGTAGCTCTTTCCGAAGATGCTAAAACGGCTACTCTTTACCTTGAAGGATCCCTTACTAACAACAAAACAGAAGCTGTAACAGTTTCTAATGTTAAAGCTGGGGACAAAACAGTTAGTGCTTCCAATGTAGAATTCAATGTTTCTGACAACCAATTGCCAGAAGTTGAATCCGTTAAATCTTTGGGTACTAAATCCGTTAAAGTTGTATTCTCTGAGCCAGTTACTGACTTGAGACAATCCAACTTCAACCTGGATGGAAAAGAATACTTCGGTAAAGTAGACGTAGGTGCTAACAACCGTTCTGTAATCTTGACTCCATACAGCACTTCTTCACTGGCGGTTGGTGACCACAAACTGACAATCTCTGGTGTTAAAGATTTCGCTGCATTTGTATCTTTGTCTAAAACTGTAGACTTTACAGTTGTAGAAGATACTACAGCTCCAACAGTAGCATCTGCTGAAGCTACTTTGGAAAGTGTCACTTTGACTTTCTCTGAAGATGTAGATGTATCTACAATTTCGGCTTCCAACGTTTACTGGAAATCCGGAAATGACAAGAAAGCAGCAAATAGCTACGAAGCTTTGGCTGACAACAAATACAAATTCTACTTTGGTACTCAAGACAAATCTTTGCCAACAGGTTCCGTAGTAGTATATGTAGATGCAGTTAAAGATTACTCTGGTAACCAAATCGCGAGTGGAACATCTGTTGTGGTATCCCCTTCAATCGATCAAACTCGTCCAGAAGTAACAAAAGTAACATCCACAAATGAAAAAACTATCAAAGTTACTTTCAATAAAGCTGTAACTTCTGCTTCCGCAGCAGTGACTAGCAACTACACTGTAACTGATAAAGATGGTAAAGTAATCTCTGTTCAAAGCGCTAAACTTGATCCTGCTGATTCCAGCAACAAAACTGTACTGGTAACCCTGTACACTAACTTGTCCGCTGGTAACAATAACATTGTTATTAAAAACATCAAAGATGCTACTAAATTGGAAAACACAATGTTGGATTACAGCGGTGCTGTAACTGTAGGTGATACTACAGCTCCAACTATTGATTCCCAAGTTGCTAGTGCTACTGATCGCCGTGTAGTTATCACTTTCAGCGAAAAAATGGATCCAGCATCTTTGGCTGACTACAATAACTATTTGGTTGAAGTAGAAGGAACAACTCGCGTTCTGACTGCTAACATCGCTGATATTACTGTACTGCAAGATGGATCTGCTGTAGCAATCAAGTTCGCAGAAACTTTCAATGGCAAAACAGTATCCTTCACTAATGGTTCTGTGAAATCTTTGACAATCCTTGCAGTTAAAGATGCCGCTGGTAACCCGTTGAAAGAATTCACAACTAGTGCAGGTAACAAAGTTGATCTCGTTGATAATGTGAACAAAAACTTGGAGTTAGTAGCATATAACAGCTCTAACCCTACGAAAAATGCAGAACTTGTAGATGCAAGAACTGTTAAAGTTAAGCTGAGCGCAGGAATCACTGATGCTTATGCAGGTGCATTCTCTTACGAAGTAGATGGTGTACAACAAGTTGCTAGCGTTGAAACTAACGGAACTTCAGTTGTCACAGTTAAATTTAACAATGACCTTAAAACTGATGCAGCTGGTCTGGATCTGAAAGTTGATCCAACTAAGTTGATTACTACTGCTGGATCTCCAGCAATTGGTTCGACTCTTCTGACAGTCAATACTGCAAACCTGATCGATTCTTTGGCTCCTAACCTTGTTACTGCTGAGTCTTACAAAGTTAATGACACAGCTAAAACAATCACATTGACTTACTCAGAAGATTTGGTTGATGCTGGTGGTAACTTGAATGCTGCTGACTTTAAAGTAATTAGAGTGTTCGATTACGAAACTCTTGATGCTCGTACAGAGTATTCCGTTGCTGTAACTGATAACACAGTAGTAATCACTTTGACAGATGATGCAGGCAGAACTGTTGATTCTAACTACCGTGTTGAAGTTAAGGGTGCGCAATATGTTAAAGATAAAGGTGGAAATGTTATCCCTGATTCCGCTGGAGAAACTACTACTAAATTTACAGCTACAACAGTAACTCCATAATTATCTTTTTCAAGAGACAGAGGGCATATAGCCCTCTGTTTTTCTTTGTTTTCCATGTTTGTTTAAAGGGTTGTTTAAAGAATGGATCTAATTAATCTTAGCAACAACATCGTAACTTTCTCTCCTTATTAAACGTTTATACTATAAGTGCAACAAGCAACTTATGGGAGGTTTGGATGTGAATCGAAGAAAAATGTTTGTAAGTTTGCTCGCAAGCGCCGTGTTGATTAGCTCAACCGCTGGGATTGCGATGGCCGCGAGTACAACCAATAAAACAGCAGCCAACAGTTCAAACAGCACCTCAACGAAGAAAGCAACAACAACGAACAAGGTTGTACATACACTAAGTAACTTATCTCCTGTTAAAGTTACCTCACGCAGCACCGTGAAATTAACGGATGTGAACATTCTGTCTCAGGATGATGGTAACGCGGTTACGTATACATTGACTTACAAAAATAATGACAGCACGCCAATGGTAATGCTGGATTACTGGAGCAAAGTGAAATCGAAAGGCGGAACGCTCTTCTCACCTAAACTGATTGCGAAGGATCAGGAGAAGAAAACCGTTGCCCCTGGATCCACCGTAGATCTGACGTACGTTATGAAAGTTGGACGCGAAGTAAAGCTGAGCGATCTGAACTTTCTGATCGTTAAATGGGATTTCAGTCAAGCGAACTATGAACGAACGCTGGGTAAGTTTAATGTGCCCGCTTCCTATAGTATTACGACACCCGTAGGGAAAACGAAAACCGTTCGACTTAGTGACTCAGCTGTAAAGGTAAAGGTCGCCGGTATTAAGGTATTCCCAGGGGAAGATAAGAATCAGTATGTGAAAATTGGTGTGAATTTAAACAATATTAGTTACAAATTACTTGAAAACCCGAACATCAAGTGGATTTTGCGTACACCGAGCGGAACCAATTATCCGCTTACTCCAGATAAGGATAGTACAAGCGTGAGCATTCAGGCGCAGGCCAATAAGGCTCTCAGCTTGATGGCATCACTACCAACTTCGGTTAAACTGCAAAAATCCGAACTCCTTTTAGTTGAAGAACAGGGTGAGGAGAAAACGGTATTACCTGTAGCTGCATTACAACTGCCAGAAGCCAGTAAAACGAACGTGGAGGTGGCTGCGAATCAGCCGAATATCATATCGGTTGAAGGACAACGGTTGTCCACACTTCTAGAGTCGGCCAAGGTCCGAGTAGATGATGGAGCATACGATCTCAACATGCAGCTGATGCTTAAGAATGAAGGTAAGAAAGCGATCAACGTACCAACATATACTTTTGAGGTCCGTACCGCAGATGGAACAGTATATCCAATAGAAACAAAAGCATTGGATGCTCTGAAGCTAAATCCTGGAGATATTAAAACGATAAAGCTTAATACGAGTCTGCAGGGAGACGGAGATACGAGCAAAATCAAGCTGTATGCGATGAGTCCGATGAATAAAAGTGAAGGCACGGAATCAACGACTCCATCTAATAGCTTTGAATTTTCCTACCCTGTTGGTGTTTATGCCATCCCACAAGCTGTTTCAAGTGGTGATGGGTTAACTACAGAAAGTGTAATCAAAAACAATAAAGGAACCTTTGGTGTTTCTCTAGGGTCTTTACAGCGTCTGCCTTGGTTGGACAGTGACATTGTCGCAGCCAAAGTAACCATCCGTAATGCAGGTACCAAAACAGTACAGCTACCTGAGCTGGAAGCCATGTTTACTATTGACTCCGCTCAAATTGATGGAGATAAGAAGCTAATCTATACGCAGAGCGGCAAATTGTTGGGAGCGGGTATGACGACGGAAGCCTATCTGTTAACCAAGATTCCTTCTGAGCTTCGTATGAGCCGCCTGGAAGTAAGTTTAATTGAGAAAGTTAGCGAAGAAGAAACAAATGAATGGATTACGTTGAATACATCAGGGCTAATTCAGCCGATTTCTTATGTAGGCAAAGGTAAGACATATACGTCCGGTACAGCGGATAAAGAGACGGAGATGGGCGTGCGAAGAACCATTCGTTATCCGGGCACATCATCAGATATTGTGTATACCGAATTCGAGATGACCAATAAATCACTCCGTCAGAGTGGTCTTGGCAAGCTGGTCGGATACTTCAAAACCTCGGACGGTCAATATTACCGAGCAACCGCCAAACAATCTGAACGATTACCTGGACCTGGGCAAAAGTCGATTGTTACGTTCTGGGCCAAGGTTCCGAAATCAGGCACTTTCTCGGATATGCGTCTGATCGTAGGAGAGGGCATTGCGGATAGCAAGTTTGTTACGGGTGAAGGAGAGGCAACTGCCTATGTGAATGCACTGGCCTTTGAAGTGCCCCCAACGTCCATTAATGTATTGGGCACATTAACGAATATTGATCTGTATCCATATACATTCACTGCGAACAGTGTGCGTGCATATCTGGCAGGCAGTTCGTCAGTTCAGGTTGAGATGAATTACAGTTTGTCGCGTAACGAAGAGATTGAGATGGGTGAGAATGAACACAAACTCATTCTTACATTAACTGATCAGGCTGGTAAAACATTTGAGAAAGAGCTGGCCATAGGAACGGATCTGAAGGCTGGTACCAATCAAACGTTAAGCTGGGGTATAGAAGACAGCTTCTTCGAGAAATTGCGTGGTGGTTCGTATCGCTTAACCGTATACGACCAATTCCAAGGACAGCGTATTCGCCTAGCTGAACAGGGATATGGATACGATCTGACCAAGCTACCAAAGGAAGAACCAGAAGATTTTAGGTAAGCTCCGAACCATTTATCTCGTAATAATGCTACTAGAAAACCTCGTTTCCAAATCTACGGGAACGAGGTTTTGCTTGTCGCACTGGGTATTTTTCTCTATAGTAAATAATAGATAGATTACCAGAGGAGGAAACAAAGCAATGAAACCTTATATGAAAGTATCCCTGGCTGCGCTGGCTATTGGTGTTGGCGTGTGGGTTGGGTCTGTATACAGCAATACAGCTATCGGTGCAGGAACCATTCAACCAGGCACAGCCGATGATCCGGTTGTGACGAAGAGCTATGTAGATCAACAGATTCAAAAGGCCTTAAACGGAGGTACTAATGCCGGATCGGGAAGCTCCGCAGGCAATAATAGCGGATCTACCGGGACAGGCAGTACAGGTGGTGACACCTCGCTTCCACCGGTGGTATCCGGAGCATCTGATGCGGTAGAGATCGTTACCGTGAAGCCGGGTCAACAGCTGATCGGTGCTTCTGGCGCGGAGTTCATTGTACGCAGCGGCAAGGCTGTGATCGTCAGTGAAGGTACGAACGGTGTAGCTGATCTGACGGACGGGGTTGACCTGACGAATGGACAGGCTGCGCCGACCAATCACCTGCTCTCTTTTCCAAGGGATGGACGTGGTATTACGGTATTGGATGGTAATAAGTACAGCCTGACAGTTATGGTTCGCGGCGGATATTCTTTGAAATAGGTTAAGCATTTATTCGCATTTTTATTCATTTCATTTGTGTAGATTAACCAGTTCTAACAAACATTTATACGGCTAGGCATGAGGGTTCCTGCTCACTCTATAATTGTACAAAACCAATTAACGGAGGTGCAGGAATCATGGCTAGAAGTAACCGCAGAGTGGTACCGGAAAGTCGTCAGATGCTGGATCAGATGAAATATGAGATTGCTGCCGAATTTGGTCTGAATGTAGGGTATGGTCAAAGTGCCCTTGCTGGTGCTGATACTGAGTTTGGTTCTGAGTTTGGCGCAGTGAGTGATCATTCCTATGGTCAATACAAAGGTTGGGGCCATCTGACTTCCCGTGAGAACGGATCGGTTGGTGGCGAGATCACGAAAAGGCTGATTCGTCAGGCAGAAAAGCAGTTATTATAGGGTTTTTCCTTATCCCACTTGGTTTGACACGGCTTGACAAATGCGATAAGATGGCATTTGAGGTATGCAACCTTTTCCAGGAGGAAAAGGTTGATTTTTTGTTAAGGCAATTACCTGAAAAATCCTTATCTTCGTAACTGCGGACCCTGCGTCCTTATTCCGCCCGGAAAGCTTTCGAGGGTACAGTGAACGAATCACCGTAAATGTTTTGTTCGGGCAATCGCCATACTACTAGTTATGGGAGGTTGAAACTTCATGTCTGTTAAAGGCCGACATCTATTCACATCGGAGTCTGTAACCGAAGGACATCCGGATAAGATTTGCGACCAGATCTCGGACGCCGTATTGGACGCGTTTCTGGCGAATGATCCAAACGCTCGCGTAGCGTGCGAAGTTTCCGTGGCTACAGGCTTAGTGCTTGTCATCGGTGAAATCAGTTCAGCTTCTGAATACGTAGACATTCCGGCCATTGTACGTAACACGGTTAAGGAAATCGGGTACACACGTGCCAAATATGGTTTTGACTATAACACTTGTGCCGTTCTGACTTCTCTGAATGAGCAGTCTGCGGATATCGCGCAAGGAGTTAACGCAGCACTGGAGAACCGTGATCCGGCTCAAGTCGCTCGCGAAACAGAAAACATCGGTGCGGGTGACCAAGGTCTGATGTTCGGGTTTGCAACGAATGAAACACCAGAACTCATGCCATTGCCAATCGCATTGTCCCACCGTATCGCACGCCGCCTCGCTGAGGTACGTAAAAACGGTACATTGGATTACCTCCGTCCGGACGGTAAAACTCAAGTAACGATCGAATACGACGGTGACAAAGTCGTTCGTGTCGATACAATTGTGGTATCCACTCAGCACGCTGAAGAGATTACCCTTGAGCAGATTCAAAAAGACATTAAAGAACAAGTTATTCTGCCTGTCGTTCCAGCTGAATTGCTGGATGAGCAGACTAAATATTTCATCAACCCAACAGGACGTTTCGTTATTGGCGGACCTCAAGGAGATGCAGGCCTGACTGGACGTAAAATCATCGTAGATACTTATGGCGGTTATGCACGTCACGGTGGTGGTGCTTTCTCCGGTAAAGATCCAACAAAAGTAGACCGTTCCGCTGCTTATGCGGCTCGCTACGTAGCGAAAAACCTCGTTGCTGCAGGTCTTGCAGACAAAGTGGAAATCCAGCTCGCTTATGCGATTGGTGTAGCCAACCCGGTATCGATCAACGTGGATACATACGGAACTGGCAAAGTCAGCGAAGAGAAGCTGGTTGAGTTGGTACGTAACAACTTCGATCTGCGTCCAGCTGGCATCATCCGTATGCTGGATCTGCGTCGCCCAATTTACAAACAAACGGCTGCTTACGGTCACTTCGGCCGTACAGACTTGGATGTACCTTGGGAGCAAGTGGACAAAGCGGATGCTTTGAAAGCTCAAGCGGGTCTGTAAGTTTCATTGCGATAGATCAAAGCCTTTGGTTCCGATCAGGAATCAGGGGCTTTTTTGCGTACAATGATAAAATAACACCTTTTATTTCCATTCTATTAAACAAAATTCCTCCGGTGACCGACATAAATAAAGAGGTCTGTATATCAGACAATAGGAAAATGGGTTGATAGGAGGAAGGATGGGTGTTTGTGAAAAAAATGGCCCGTAAGGGATTCATTAGCCTGATGATTATGATGTTAGTTATACAAGGTGGGTTAACCGGATGGACAGGATTGGAATCTGCGTATGCAGCTGACGACCTTACGACAAATGGAATTAATGCAACAGCACCGACACTAAACGCAACACAGGCAGATGGCACTGTGCCGCTGATGATGGAGTTTATTAAACCTGTCAAAAAAGTAGCAGATACTACGGATAAAATCTCGATACGCAGAATTCAGGATGACTCTGTGGTTACAGAGGTTCTCGTAAACAGTGAAGCTGTAACGGTTAATCCAGTTGATTCAACAGTAGATCCTAATCTGGGAAAAGTCGTGCGAATTCAGCTGCCAACACCGCTGCCAGGGGGCACCTTTTATGTCACAGTGGGCAACCAATCATTTGAATATGCCGATGGACAGCTGTTCGGTGGATTGAACAAGGAATGGACATTTCGCACAGCGGGAGTCAGTTCAGCGCGATTAACAGGACAGTTTCCTGCTAATGCAGCAACGAATGTATCGCCTTCGGCCAATATTCAGCTGACCTTTGACCGTGCAGTGAACAAGGGAGCAGGCAAACTGAGAATCTATCAGGGAAGTACAGTGGTGGAGGAAATCGATGCCAATTCATCGCAGCTTACTTTTAATGCAGCTAGAACTACGGTGACGATTGACCCGGCCCAAAACTGGACCAGTAACAGTACGATGTACATAGATATACCGGAAGGATTCCTGCGCGATGATCAGAACAATGATACGGGATCTATTCAGCGGAGCACATGGGGCTTCACTGTTGTATCCGATCCAACTGCACTAACCGTATCATCCCTGTCTCCTTCGAATGGAGCAACAGGCGTATCACTTACGAATGAATTTACCCTAACCTTCAGCAACGAGCTGGATACCAATTATAAAGGATCGGCTACCTTGAAGAATGCCAACGGCGGGATTGTGGCTTCAACCACAGTTATCAATACCTCCAACCCAAGGCAGCTGCGAATTATTCCACAAGCGAGTTTGACAAGCAACACAACGTATACTGTGGATATTCCAGCGAATGTTTTTCGCGATAAATCAGGGAACTTGTTTACAGGCTTGAATGGAGCGACATCCTGGTCCTTCAGAACGTTAACGGTGGATACCACACCTCCTGTACTCAAGACTGCAAAAATGTACAGCAATACAATTATTCGATTGACATATGACGAGCTGCTCTCAACTCTGGATCCGCTTGCTTCCAGCTTCACGGTTACGGTGAATGGGGAAAATCGGAACGTAAGCACCTCCTATGTATCGGGAGACAGTGTATATGTTGTACTGGATACGGGGGTAGCCGTCGGTCAGGTCGTTAGAATTGCGTATGCTCCTGGAACGGGAACACGCAAAATTCAGGATTTATCTCTAAACGCTGCTGCTGCCTTCTCGGCTAGAGATGTGGAGAACAGTCTGGACTCCATTATGTCGAAGCCTCGTGAAGGCAGTGCCTACAACAATACCATCACACTTTACTATCCGGAGACGGTCTACATCAGTTCCAGTGACGCAGTGAGACAATTCAGCGTTATGGCAGATGGATCAGCTATCGGGATTAACAGTATTTCAACGTATAACAGTTCGGTAGTTACGCTAACTCTTAGTCGTTCCATCCAAAACGGTGAAGTCTTGCGAGTGTCTTATGCGCCGGGATCCTGGCCTGTAAAAGATAGCCGCGGACAGGCACTTGCCGGATTCAGCGGATTCTATGTTCGTAATACAATTGATACGAAGCCGCCTGAATTCAAAAGTGCAGAAGTGAGCGGCACGACCATGTGGATCAGATACAATGAGCCACTTAGTCGGACGAATAAACCACTCAAGAGTCAATACTCCGTACTGGTCGATGGTAAGGCCGTTTATGTGAATGATACGGAAATTGAGGATGATTTGATTACTTTGACGCTGGCCAATACTGTAGCCAGTACACAAAACGTCACGTTTTCTTATGTACCAGGTACACTGCGTTTAACTGACCTGAATGGAAACCCTGCTGGTTATGTTAACTTGGCTCCAGTAACGTACACTTATGGGAATGGAAAGATCCTATCAGCTACCCTTCAAGGGGATAAGGTATATATTAACTTCCGTGATGCACTCCAGGCTCAAACAGCTCTTACGGCTTCCCAGTTCAGCATTCAGCTTGGGGGCACAACAACAAACGTAATTTCTGCTTCAATCACTGGATCAGTGGTTACGTTAAATCTCTCAACTGCTGCTACAGCAGGTCAAACGGGTACAGTCAGTTATACGCCAGGGGCTGTTCCATTACGGGATGCGTTGAATAATACGATTGCTGCATTTGGACCACTGGCCTTACAACAAAGTGGAAGTTCAACCGGCAGTCAGACAAACGGGCGTCCTTCATGGTTGACCGAGCTGGATGCTTCGAGCTATGGACAGGCATTGTATGTGATGAGCAACGATACCGCTACTGCAACATCTACGATGTCACGCAATAACCGTTCCACGCAGCAATACAATGTAGATGGGGCAAAGCTTTTGCAAGCTTATCAATACGCCACGACCAGTGGGAAAACGGGACAACCGGTTGTATTGGAAATTCCGGGAAGTGACTCTTCTGCATATATTGGATTCCCGTTGAATACTCTTGCTCAGGTTGCTTCCAGTAATCGAACAAGCTCCATCGGAGTCAAGTTCGGAGATCGCTTGTGGATGGTTCCGCTGTCCAATCTTGATGTAACTGGCTTGCTTCAAAGTGTAGGAGGCAATACGACAAGTACTGATGCTTCCTATCTTTACGTGCAAGTGGAGACTGTGCCAGTGTCCAATTCGGGAACCATAGACGGTATGTTAATCAGTGCCGGAGCGCAGAAGCTGGGAAATGTTACAGAGGTATATCTCTCTGCGTTTAACCGAAATACAAACCAACGAGCCGAGCAGAATATCAAAAGTCAACTGTCGATGCAGCTTCCAACCAATACACCTACATTGACTTCTGGTCTGACCTATATTGATCCGGTAACGCTGGTCTTGGCAAATGTACCACATACGTTCTCAACGACATCTGGTGGAGTGATTCTCAAAGGACAGTTGAATGGTAATCAGACGGTAGTTCCGGTCAATCATTCTGTTAGTTACCAGGATACGGCCAACCACTGGGCTGGCCCAGTGATCAAAGAACTCGCATCCAAGTGGATCATTGGTACAACGAATGGTTCATTCTATGGACCGAATCAGAAAATCACACGTGCCGAGTTTGCCGAGTTGGTAGCCAAGGGGTTGGGACTGAAAGGTGATCAGACCGCAGCGCGTCGCTTCCGTGATATTCGCGGTGGTGACCTGACGAGCGCCTACATTGGTGCAGCTGCAGAAGCAGGAATCATTACGGGGAATACAGATGGAACCTTCAAGCCAGATAGTCTGATCACCCGTGAGCAGATGGCTATTATGATGGTTCGTGCGTTGAGCTACGGTGGAAAGCCAGTATCACTTCAATCATCAGCGGCTTCAACATTGTCCAAGTTCAAGGATAGCAGCAAAATTCAATCCAAGGATTCGGTAGCCAAAGCAGTTCAGGAGGGTATCATCCAGGGGATGACATCCAGAACATTTGAACCTCAAGGTAATGCAACTCGTGCACAAGCTGCAGTAATGTTGAAGCGAGTGTTGAATCAACTGGGTTACTTGTAATTTGGAACGTAGATAAATATATCAATGCGACTTCAAGTATGGCAATTCCATGCCATGCTTGGGGTCTTTTTTTGTGCGGAATACCCTCAAAGTTGGCTGCGGGCGTAACTTTTTCCACGAAAAGCAGTCTATTAATAGTAGAGTATACTAGGGATCTGGCTGTTCTCTGCCATCTGGCGGCAGGACACGTGATGTCTAAGATTGATATACAAGATGGGAGAGACGTTTCAAACATGCTGGGGAAACACGGGAAACCGCTGGAAGACGTGAAGGGCAGCAAGGCGAAGAAATGGGCAATTGTGACACTGGCAGGTGTGATCTGGATTGCACCGGTCTTGGGAGCAGGGCAGCAGGTCTGGTCGGGAACGACGTGGCAGTCGGTAGCTGCTGCGGCATCTACAAGTACAAGCAAGTTAAGTGAGGAAATTCTGACTTCCGGCGCGAAGCTCATGAAATACAAATATACAACCACAAGATCCGGTTCGAAAGTGAATGTGCTAGCAGACGTAATTCAAGTAGATCTGCAAAACCCTTATGTGAAACTCGATGTGATGACAGGTAAGGGCGGCAACTTGAACAGCAAACAAAGCACAGGCGGCATGGCCAAGGAAAACGGTGCAGTTGCTGCCGTGAACGGTGATTATTTTAACGTATCTGGGGAACTTGCTCCAATCGGTGGACAGGTCTCTGACGGGGTTCTCATCTCCACACCTTCGGAACTGAAGGGTATGTATGCCCTCACCGTGACCAAAGATGGTAAACCGATGATCGACGAATACTCTTTCGATGGTACGGTGAAGGCCGATGACGGTTCAACGTTTGCTCTGCGCGGAATGAACAAGGAGGACTATACGGTAGAGTCAGGCTCGGTCAAATACAGTCACGCCAACTCGATGTATATTTATACATCAGCCTGGACATCAACCAAACGTCCGAATGACCCTTCTACCACACCAACCGAGGTACTGGTACAGAACGGTGTTATTACGCAAATTTCCGACAAAAAAGCATTGGACATGACGGTACCTGAAGACGGGTACATTTTGCGTGCACACGGAACGGCAGCTACCTGGATCATGACCCATCTATCCGTGGGACAGACGCTTAGTGCGGACTACAAGCTCGTAGCCAAAACAACGGGACAATCGGTTGATCCGAGTAATCTTGAGATGATGATTGGTGGTCATACGATCCTTGTCAATGGAGGCAAAGCAGCTACGTTCTCCCGTGATATCGCCTCTTCCGGCATTGGAGGTATTCGTGCGAGAACAGCGGTAGGTTATTCGCAGGATGGTCGATATGTATATATTATTGCAGCTGAGAAAAACAGTAACAGCAGCGGCATGTCGCTGACTGAATTGCAATCCTTCATGACCAGTATCGGCGTATGGAAAGGCATGAACCTGGACGGCGGCGGCTCTACCACCATGGTGACACGTCCGCTCGGGGAAGAAAATGCTAGTCTGACCTTCAATACAGAATATGGCACAGAGCAGCGTCAGGTCGTAAACACGCTGGGCGTATTCTCTACCGCTCCGGAAGGCAAGCTGAAAGGCTTTGCTGTAAGTGGCAGTCAAACGCTGCTGGTAGGACAAGAGGGCAAGTATTCAGCCAAAGGGTATGACACGTATTACAACCCGATTGCGACCGGAGACATCAAGCTGACCTGGAAATCAAGCAACAATGGTATCGTCAGCGTAAGCAATGGTGTGATCAAGGGTGTTAAACCAGGAACGGCTACGCTCACAGCAACAAGCAACGGAGCATCTTCTACCATTAAAGTAACGGTGCTCGGTGGAAGCGAGCTGTCCTCTCTGACAGCAGGTTCTGGTCTTGGCTCGCTGAAAGCGGGAACGACCATGTCGATCCCAGTGACTGCGAAGACGAAAAATGGGCAAAGTGTAACCGTTCCGGCTGATTCGCTGACATGGGAATTTATCGGTTTCAAAGGTAAAGTGGCTGGCGATCAATTAACGGTATCTTCCGTAAATTCAGGAGCACAGGTTGGATATGCAATCGGTCGTTATGACGGCTACAGTACGGTCGTTGTTCTTACGACTGCGGACAGCGAAACCACCTGGGAGAACTTCGAGAATGTAAGTTATCCAATCAACTTTACAACGAATGCCACTGGCGTAACTGGTTCAGCAGCCGTAACGGCGGGTACAGGTGAAAAGGCTGGCTCCAAAGTGCTTCAGCTGAGCTACGACATGACTGCAGGTACAGGGAAAATGTATGCTTATGCCCAATTGAACGGGACAACAGGCAGAGAAGTATCTTCAGCCGCAACGTCCATGTCGATGGATGTAATGGGTGACAAGAGCCTAAACTGGCTCCGTGCAGAGTTTACGGATGCCAATGGGAAAACCGTGTATGCCGATCTTGCGAAGGCCATTGACTGGAGCGGGTGGAAAAAAGTGAACGTGGACCTGAGCGGTATGAACATTGCATATCCAGCCAAGCTGAAACGTGTCTATGTAGTCAATGTAGAAGAGGGCCAGGATGAGCGCGCTATGACAGGTACCGTTGCATTTGATAACATTGCCTTCACCATGCCATCGAAATCCAGTGAAGTGGGACTGCCTACAGGAACAGCTTCCCTGGTACTTGGACAGAAGTCGATGACCGTGAACGGAACGAAAAAGGCAATTGATGCAGCACCCGTGCTGAAAAATGGTACAACATATGTCCCAATCAAGCATGTACTGGATGCCTTTGGCGGACAGGCAAGCTGGGATAGCAAAAATCAGCGGATCACCGTTATTCGTGGCGGGAAACTGATTGATCTGGTCGTGGGACAGAAAGAATTCATCTTGAATGGAAAAAGACAGAGCGCAACAGTAGCCCCATATGTATCTGGAGGTAGGACTTTAGTCCCTCTTCGACTCGTTTCCGAGCAGCTTGGATTGACTGTAAAATGGGAACAGAAAACGAAGACCGTTACCATCTCATCGTGATATGGTATGATATATACCGGAAACGATAGAAATGGAGTCGAACTAACGTGGATTTACAAGCCGATGCCATAGACCGCGTCATTAAAAACGCCATACAAGTCATGGAAAACAGCAAATATCAAATGTTCGAAATCATGGACTCAACCCGTGAGGAGCTAAAAACTCTAAATGAGGAGTTGAAGTCGGTTCTGAAGGAGACGGCGGAAACGATCGAGAAAGTAGATCAATTGGAGCTCAACTACCGCCGCTCCCGGATCCGTCTGACTGAGGTTAGCCGTGACTTCGTCCGTTATTCCGAGCATGATATCAAGCAGGCGTATGAGAAAGCGACGCAGTTGCAGCTGGACCTGATGATTTATCGTGAGAAGGAAATGTATCTGAAGGCCCGTCGGGATGACCTGCAGAAGCGTGCCAAAAATGTGGAGGCTTCTGTGGAGCGTGCCGAAACGATTGGTTCGCAGATGGGGGTCGTACTGGAGTACTTGTCAGGTGAGCTGGGTCAAGTGACCCGGATCATTGAGTCCGCCAAGAATCGACAAATGATTGGTTTGAAAATAATTTTGGCCCAGGAAGAAGAGCGGAAGCGCATTGCACGTGAGATACATGACGGGCCTGCGCAGATGCTCGCCAATCTAGTACTTAGGACGGAAATTGTAGAAAGAATGCTCATTAAGCAGGATTTTAAGATGGTCCAGGCCGAAATAATAGATTTGAAAGGCCAGGTTCGTTCCAGTCTTGAAGAAATGAGAAAAGTAATATTCAATTTGCGTCCTATGGCACTGGATGACCTGGGATTGATTCCAACGCTTCGGAAATACGTGCAGGATTTTGAAGTAAAAACAAAAATTCGCTCGATTTTTGAAACAAGAGGCAAGGAACACCGCTTGTCTTCTGCAATGGAGGCTGCAATCTACCGTCTCGTGCAGGAGGGTCTGTCCAATGCTGCAAAGCATGCTTATCCCACTCATGTTGTAGTGGAAATTACATACCAGGCTCAGCTCGTTAAAATTGTCGTTCAGGACAATGGGCTTGGCTTCAAACCGGAGCTTCTTGCGAAGAAGAGCAAGGATCACAACCATTTCGGTCTGATTGGGATGAGAGAACGGGTTGAACTGCTGGAAGGCAGAATAGAGATTGAATCCGCAGAAAATCAAGGAACCAAAATCGTGATTCATATCCCGACAAACGTGGATAAGGGAAAGGAGTAGCAGGATGGAAAACCGTGATACTGGTAATACATCAATTAAAGTTCTTTTGGCTGACGATCATCAGCTGTTCCGTGAAGGGCTAAAACGCATTTTGAACATGGAGGACGATATTGAGGTCATCGGCGAATGTGGCGATGGGATTCAGGTGCTTGAATTCTGCAACCAGGAGAAGCCGGATATCGTTCTAATGGATATCAACATGCCTGTGGAGAACGGGGTTGAAGCGACGGAGAAACTGCGTGAGCTGTTCCCAGATGTTAAAGTTATTATTCTATCCATTCATGATGATGAAAGTTATGTATTTGAGACTTTGCGTAAAGGTGCCAACGGATACTTGCTGAAGGATATGGAAGCTGAATCCCTAATCAATGCGATTCGTTCCGTTCATGAGGGGCATGCGTTCATTCACCCTAAAGTAACAGGCAAACTGATCATGCAGCTGCGGCGTATGACGTATCTTAATGAAACAGGTGCGATGAGCGAAGGTGCTTCAAAAGAAGCTGGGGTTAAATTTGTCGCTGGTGATAACAATCCGCTCACTCGTCGTGAAGCAGAAGTGCTTCGTCTGATGGCTGAAGGTAAGAGTAACAAAATGATTGGTGAATTCCTGTTCATCAGTGAGAAAACGGTGAAAAACCATGTCAGCAGCATTCTGCAGAAGATGGAAGTGGATGACCGTACACAAGCCGTTATCAACTCGATCAAGTATGGTTGGGTTACGCTCTAATACAAGTATAAGATTTCCTGTTAATAAAATAAGAATGGTACCATAGATTTCTGTTCACTCGCACCCTTCCCGATTGCCCGGATTGGTCTGCGGGTTAATGGACTTTATTACTGCATAGGAACAGAGTGTTGGATCGTGCGGAAAATTTGTTCAAGCTTGGTATGAATGAGTGGATGAATGACCTGGCCTGTCGTTTTCTTGCCGAATGTCATCAGAAAGAAATATGGCGCCTGGAATGTGCAGGTGTAACCCTTTCGGGAGTACGGCATATACTGTCGTATACAGGGATGTTCGCCATGGGTGAGCATGACCTTCCGAGGAGGTGCAGTTGCCATGGTTGCTCATTTGACTATGATTCTGCTCATATACTTCCTGGCGGCAGTGGCCGTACATGCCATGCACCAGCGTCATCTTTCTCGTCCGGAACCCGAGGGTTTCGAGCAGATTCTGCTCATTCCTTCCAATCAGGAGCAGCGGATCGAAGGCGTTGTAAGAGCACTTTGCCGGGAGCTGTTTTACCGTGGAAAGAGCTTCACATTGACAGTTGTTGCTGATCGTATGGAATCGGAAACGGTTCGGATTATTGAAAAGCTGATGCGCAAGCAGGGGTTGGAGCCTTCATACCTGGCAGCTGTACCACCCGATATGGAACGTCCGAAACCAAATGGAGATCGTACGTTTCGACTTATTGATCTGCGTGAGCCTGAGCATTAATTTTAGTTAAAGCCTGAATCGAATTGTTTTCCATAGATCCACATGAAGATTACAGCATAGCTGTAATCTTTTTTTGTTCATTGTAGCCAAGTCTGCTGTTAAATTAAAAATGGGTTTTTATGCAATCTATGGTTATTGTTTGAATGTGGAGCTGCCGAGTTTGAAGTAAGAAGCGATTTGAAACCGTACATCTTAACTTAAAAGTATAGACGGTACCGATTGGGAAAAGTTTCGCATTTTATGAGATTGATTTGGGGTATTCGTTAAATTGGTAAAATGGGCCTAAAACATGAATTTTAGATTCCTAATGCTTGTCCTGCACGGGAGCAATTGATATAGTGAAAAGACAAGTAAGATAAGACATTGAATGAAATCAGGACATGAAGCACATGCTCCGGCAGAAAGCCGGGTAAGCGTGTGCTTTTTTTGCGTTCATGGAAGTTCAGTTTGAGGAGGGAATTGGATGAGAGTTGCGCTCTATGTGTGCCGAGTCAGGGATAGGTGGAACATGCTATTGTCCTTGGATCTACGGGTGGATGTCACTTGGTGGTTGGAAGGCGCGTGTAATCAGCAGGTGCTGAGCTGGTTGTTGTTGGATGAAGCGTTGCCGCTGAGTCAGGCGTCATGGCTGGTTGAACATTTTGAGCCGGAGCGCGGAATGGATCAGTGGAATGAGGGACATTGGCTGGCATTTATGCGCCGTAAAGTGGAGGAGTATGACAAGCTGTCGGGAGAACAGGCAGCCAGAAAAGAAGATGCAGGCTTGGCGGGAAAAGCGGGGATGTTTACCGCTGAACGTAGGGCTGGGACAAGTGGGATTGCTGCTGCCTTCAGGGGAGCTGGGGTTGGCGGGATGCCAGCTGCTTATCCCGCCGATGCGTGGGCTCAGCTGGAGCAGGGCGCAGCTCTGCTGGCTGAGCGGCTTCGCGGCCGCCAATTGCTGGCGGCCGAGGCAGAGGCGCTGCTGGCGGACACCGTCCCGCAGCTGGCCTCCTGGCGCGCGGCTGCGCAGCTCGCGCGCTTGCACGGGCGGCTGAGCATCACAGCCGCCCTGGAACTGCCCACGCGCCGCCGGCCCGCGTGGCTCAGCGCGCAAGGCGCGCCCCGCTGCCGCCGGTGCGGCAGCGTTGCCAGGCAGCGCGTGCCCTGCGCTGCCTGCGGCCTGGCGGCGTGCGCCTACTGCGAGGTATGCCTCGCATTGGGGCGCAGCCGTGCCTGTGCGCTGCTGCTGCGCAGCGCAGCGCCTGCGGCCGTGCGGGGCACGGCCGCTCTTGCCACCGGCGGCGGGCTCGCCCGGTGGGGGCTTAGCGCAGCGCAGAGCGCGGCAGCTTCTGCGGCGCTGGCGTATTTGGCCCGGCCCACCTCCGCTGAGGATGGGCCGGGGCGGTTCTTGCTGTGGGCCGTGACCGGGGCCGGCAAGACCGAGATGATCTTCCCGCTGCTCCAGCATACGCTAGACCGCGGAGGGAGAGCGCTTGTAGCAACGCCGCGTAGAGACGTGGTGTTGGAGCTTGCGCCACGTTTGGCCAAAGCCTTTCCTGACGTTACGCTAGCCACCTTATACGGGGGCAGTACCGAGCGCTGGAAAGACGCACAGCTCACCCTAGCCACTACACATCAGTTGATGCGTTTTTACCAAGGGTTCGATCTGGTCATCATTGATGAGCTTGACGCCTTCCCCTATCACAATGATCCCATGCTCGCTCATGCCGCGGCCGCTTCCTGCAAACCAGATGGGAATTTCATATATCTCTCGGCTACCCCGCCAGCCCGGCTGCAAAAAGAAGTATCACAGCGAAAACTCGCTCATGCGAGGGTACCGGTACGCTTTCACCGCTATCCACTGCCCGTTCCGCAGTTGATCAAGATGCCGACCGTTGCAGAATGTATCAAAAAAAGAAGTCTTCCCGCTACTCTGAAGAATAGCATCCAAACCTCCTTGCAGCGTGATGCCCAGGTTTTCGTATTCGTAACGCGCATTGCCCAGATCGAGGCATTTGTTAACCTGATGCGGCGCATATTTCCCCAAATCCATATCCAAGGGACATCATCCCAAGATACGGACCGGGCGAGTAAAGTCATGGCATTCCGCGAACGAGACATCCGTCTGTTGGTGACGACCACCATTCTGGAGCGGGGAGTGACCATTCCGCGCAGCGATGTCTTTATTTTGGATGCAGATAATGGGCTCTTCGACGAGGCCTCATTGGTACAGATGGCGGGCAGAGCAGGGCGTTCCATGGATGATCCCGCCGGCAGAGTCGTCTTCGCATCCTCTAGGCGCACCCGTTCCCAGGTTAAGGCGGTGGCACAGATTCGGAAAATGAACACTATCGCCCATCGCAAGGGTTATCTGCACCAGCAGACCCAATGATAAATCCGCTCCATTTAAGGAGGTACTGGCATTATGTTCAATCCGCTTAACAATATAACCGACTTTTTTCACCAACTGACCCATCGCATACATAACCTGTTTGCCCCGCCTGGGGCAACCTGCTTGACATGTGGCACTCGTGCCGTACTATCTCCAATCTACCCGGGGATTTGTGCATGCTGCGCTCAGCAGATCCCCTGGATTCGCTCCATCCGCTGTCTGCGTTGTGGCCGGGCCATCGGTTGTCCGGACTGCAGCCGTCCACATATGGCCAATCGTTCGTTTATCTGCAACCGCAGTTCCGTTCAATACAATGCTCTTATGAAAGAATGGATTGGCATGTACAAATTCAGGGGCCACGAGCGCTACGGACCGCTGTTAACATCCATTCTCATTCAAGCCTTTCAAGCCATGAGTGAAGAACTGAGTTTGGTTGCCGCAAAAGAAACCCAAGCTTCTGTGGCTTATTCCGCCACCTCTGCTTCACCTCCGGTGGATGCCAGCTTGCATCCACCGAATCCGCGCGCGTCAACTTACGCGCGCGTTCAACCACCTAGCGCACACGCATCAACAGCCGTGCGCGCCGACCCTCAAGCAGCGACAAGCCAACCGAAGTCGCTGCTCCAAACCCCAAAGCCGCGATGGCGGCCCGACGCGGTGACTTACGTTCCCGTCAGCAGCGAGCGCCTTGCCGAGCGCGGCTTCAACCAAGCTGAGCGGCTTGCTTCAGGACTCGCCGCGGCCTACAGCCTACCCGTAGTTGATCTGCTGCAGCGCCGGATCAACACCACGAAGCAGAGCTTCAAGACGCGCAGCGAACGGATTGAGACCATGAAGGAAGCTTTTTCAATAAGCCCCGGTGTAATGGATACTTTAAGGGACCTCTACATAGGCAAAACAGGATCTAATTCTGCTAGAGAGCACTCTTGTCCACTACAATTGCTATTAATCGATGATATTTACACAACGGGGAGTACTTTGGATGCGTGTGGTAGGGTTATTTTAAATGCGGCTGTCTCAAGTGATATTCCAGTAGAAATCTATACATTATCATTGGCGCGATCATAGCAATATTTATGATTACAGGAGAGTTTGAATTTCAGAGATGTAATAGATTATCATGAGATAAAAGAAAAAAATCTTTTTCACAATGAGGAAAGTATAGGAATTATTCAATTATAGCCATAAAATATCTTCTGAAAATTTGCGTATGTACGCATTCTTGGTCCTCCTGGTGCGCAAATAGACTATGGACTAGATGTGAGAAAATAAGGTAATGTATAGGTATTATCCATCGGAATGAGGAAGTTTGAGAGGGGCGTTTAAGCGATGAATCTGGGTAATTGTCCTCGCTGTGGCAGGTTATATGCATTGAACTTTCGGGATGTATGCTCGAATTGCATTAAGGAAATAGAACAGGAATATCAGACTTGCGTAGATTATTTACGGGAGAATAAAGGCACTAACATACAGGAACTATCTGATGCAACGGAGATTTCCATTAAGCAGATCACCAAGTTCATCCGGGAGGGACGGATTTCCATCGAAAACGCCCCGAATATGATGTATCCTTGTGAGGTATGCGGAACGCTAATTCGTGAAGGGCATATGTGTGACTCATGCCGTAATCGCTTAACGAAAGACTTGGCTGGGGCAGCACGTGAGGTAGGTCAGAAGGATAATGGCAATATAGGCGGACGAGCCTACAATGCTGTCGACAAACTCCGGGATTCATAGGAACGAGGGCTTAAATGCAGCTCTTGCTATAACAAATGTTTTGGAATGTACCGATAAACTTATTAAAGATTATCGGTTTTTTTTATTATCCGAATTGTTCGCAATGATAAAGATAATGTAAAAATCCCAAGGTGAAGGAAGTGTATTTCGTATGAAAATCAATGAACCGAATAGAATTGGTGCTATTAATTCCTATCAAAGGAACATTGAATCCAATCAGCAGGCTGACGCTAAGAAAAGCCGCCGTAAGGACGAAGTATCCATTTCTCCGGAGGCAATGAAGATGCTTGAAGATCAAAGTCGTACACAGGATGCAGCACGCATACAACGTATACAGGAACTGAAGGAACAGGTGAGTACGGGAACTTACCAGGTAGACAGCAGTAAACTTGCTGACAAGTTACTGCCGTACTTTAAGTCATTTGATAAGGAATAGGTGATCACGTAATGGCAGCACTGGACAGATTAATTGCAGTTTTGCAGCAAATGGAACAAAGTCACCGCGAGATGCTGGCACTTAGCGAGATCAAAAGGCAGGTTATTGTCAAAAACGATGTGGATCAACTGATTGCCCTGATGAACAAGGAATCCAAGTTTATGAAGCAGCAGGAGCCACTTGAGAGTGAACGGCTTAGTGCGGTTCACGAACTTCTTCAGGAACGCGGGATCAAATCCATGTTGAATTTGAACGTTACCGAGATCTCTAAGCTGATTTTTGATCCGGCTGACAAGCAGCGATTGCTCGAAGTTCAGAAGAAGCTGGCGGGAACACTGCAGGAGCTAAAGGAAATTAATCAATTGAATCAAAAACTGATCGAGCAATCACTAATGTTCATTGATCTTTCCATGGACATATTTGCTTCTCGGCCAGAACAGGATGCCACTTATCAGCATCCTGCTGATAAGAACGGGAATCCAGGACGAATCGGACTATTTGATACACGTGCTTGATTAAATAGGGGGAAACCAGGTGACATCTACATTTCATTCAATCGAAACGGCTAAACGAAGCTTGTTTACACAAACAACGGCCCTAAGTACAACGGGACATAACGTAGCGAATGCCAACACGGAAGGCTACTCACGTCAAAAGGTAAATATGCAGGCTTCCATTCCAATGGAGCCTTTTGCATTTCTCCACAGTACAACCCCCGGACAACTCGGTACAGGGGTGGAATTTGACTCCATTACCCGTGTCCGTGAGAAGTTTCTAGACGACCAGTATCGTAATGAAAACACCAACTTCGGGAGTTGGTCCATCCAGCGTGATACGTTGGAGAAGCTGGAAGCCATTGTGAACGAACCATCCGATACAGGTTTCAGGACAGTTATGGATAACTTCTACAAATCTTGGTCTGATCTGAGTAAAAATCCGGAGGATGTTACAGCACGCAGGATTGTTAAGGAAACTACACTGGCTTTGACGGATGCTATGAACCAGATCAGTCGGCAGCTGGATGCACTCAGCCGGGATTTGGACAATAACATTGAAGTGAAGAGCAGTGAAATTCAAGGGTATCTTGGGAACATTGCGAATCTTAACAGCGCTATAGTTAAGGTGGAGTCTCTTGGTGACAATGCCAACGACTTGCGTGACCAACGTGACTTGATGGCGGACAAGTTATCCAAAATCATGAATATTACGGTCACAGATTCTCCGCAAGGTTACTCTATTCAAATGAATGGACAAGCACTTGTTACAGGAGGAGCTGTCCAGGCCGTTGTAGATCCAGCCTTCCTGAATGCCGCGTATACTGCAGGTAATCTAAACAATGGTGAAGTTCACGGTATGATTAAGTCACGGGATACCTTGGTCAGTGACTACCAGAAGCAAATGGATGACCTAGCGAATACACTTGCCAACGGAGATATTCAGATTACATTACCAGCAGGCTCGGTTCTGCCGAACAATACTGTTTTGGACGGTGTCACTTACACAGGGGCTGCCCGCACATTGACTGCTGACCTAACTGTTACGGTTAAAGGTCTCAATGGTCTGCATCAACTTGGATACAGTATGGATGGAACAACTTCTCCTGGATTGCCTTTCTTTACATCCTCAGATGGTGGTACAGCCATCACAGCAGGAAATATCTCATTAAATGCTGAGATTTTGGCTGATCCCAATAAAATTGCAACTTCTTTACGTACTGTAACCGATGCTTCTGGAACAGAGAGTGTTATCAAAGGTAATAATACCTTGGCTAATCTGCTAGCTAACCTTAAGGATACTCCAATGAAGTCAGCTGATGGATTGCGTAATGCGACGGTTGGTGCACAGTTCAGTGCCATTGTGGGGCAACTCGGTGTTCAATCTCAGGAAGCTGCACGTCAAACATCTAACTCGGAGTTCCTTGTTGAACAGGTTGATACACGACGCCAATCCGTCAGTGGGGTTTCCCTGGACGAAGAGATGGCTAACATGATTAAATTCCAGCATGCATACAGTGCTTCAGCACGTTTTATGACCACATATGACCAATTACTTGATAAATTGATTAACTCAACTGGTACGGTAGGCAGATAATAGAGGGGAGTGACTAGAAGACCATGAGAATAACGAATAACATGCTTAGCTCACAGTTGATTCTTAACCTGAACCGGAATGCTCAGCAAATGAACAATACACAAACGCAGATGGCAACAGGCCGGAAAATTAACAAGCCTTCTGACGATCCTGTAGGGATTACGTACTCGCTTCGTTACCGTGCGGAACTGTCATCTAACGAACAGTATCAAAAGAATGTGGACAGCACAATTTCATGGCTAGATTTTAATGATACTGTAATGGATCAAGCAGGCAGTGTAGTTCAGCGGTTGAGAGAACTGACAGTGCAGGCTGCTACAGGAACGAATCCCCAAGAGGCATTGGATAGTATTAATGAGGAAGTTAAACAACTTAAGGCGCAACTCGTGGATATATCAAATAGTACTTTAAATGGTAAATATATTTTCAACGGTGAAACCTATGATCAAAAACCGTATGATTTTCCAACAAATACGGATGGCTCTTTTGATACAACCAATGCCGCTAACATTGTCACCGATTCCGGAAAGATTAATTTTATCGTTGGAGAAGGCATACAATTGCCAATTAATGTGACTGGAAATGAGGTTTTTGGAAACTCAACAGAAGCTGACAATCTGTTTGTGATCTTTAATACAATTAGTCAGGCACTTGCGGATGGAGATATTGAAGAGTTATCTAATCAACTTAACACAATTGACACTCGTGCCAACAAGATGCTGGCAATCCGTTCTGAGATTGGTGCTAAAACCAACAGGGTTGACCTGATGCAAGGTAGATTGGGTGATCTTGAAGTCAACCTAACAGAGTTGCAATCCAAAGTGGAAGATGCAGATTTTGCCGAATTGGCTATCCAATCAAAGATACAGGAAAATATATATAATGCATCCCTTTCAACAGGTGCTAAAATTATATCTCAATCTCTAGTTGATTTCCTTAGATAAAAGGGGGAGAGCGATGAAAACTCTTCCCATTGTACAAATTTATGCAAAGCCATCCTTATTGCATATTGATGCTGATCCAGGGCAGTATTCTATTCGTCAGCCGCAGGCAGATGTCCAGATGAAGACACGTCCGTCAAAACTGACTGTGGAGAGTCACCCCATCCGATTTGAGGTAGACCAGAGCAGAGCACTATCCGCTTATACTGGTGGAAACATGATTGATATGAATGCACGAATCTATTCAGGCATTGAAAAAAAATTTATGGAGAATATGGCAGAACGTGTTCAACAAGGGAATCAACTGGCTGCTATTCACAAACCTGGAAACACTATTGCTAACATTGTGGGCACTAATTGGGAGTCAAAGCCTTTCCCAGAAACAAGAACACCTGCTTCAATGGATAATGTCGATATAAAAATTGAGACTCGTGCACCGACTATTCATTTCGAATCAGCTGTATCTGAATTAAACGTCAACGTTAACAAACCTCAGATTGAATATATTCGTGGAAAGCTCGATATATATGTTAAACAGTATGCTTCCATTGAATTTACTCCTCCTGCTGTAGATATAGAATTATAAGTTATAATGAAGCTATAGACGGTCATATTTGAGCCTACTATAGCTTTTTTGCATAAATTTCCGCCAAGGAGGCGTTTATCATTTTAATTCAGACAAGTATGTGGGATGAAATTGAAGTAGAAGAACAAAATATATATCATTTTCCAAAAGGGTTACCAGGTTTCGAGAGTGAAACCAATTTTGCTTTGATTCCTTGGGAAGGCACCTCTTTTAGTTATTTGCAGTCCCTAAAAGAAAAGTCGCTCACTTTCTTAGTTGTAAGTCCTTTTGAATTTAAACTAGACTATAGTTTTGAACTGAGTGAAGAAGATAGAGAGGAACTCGCAATTGAATCGGAAGTTATAGTATATTCCATAGTCACTGTACACTCAGAAGCGATTAAATCAACAATGAACCTTTTGGCTCCAGTTGTAATTAATCCAGTGAAAAGGGTAGGAAAACAAGTAGTACTTCAACAATCGGGTTATGTGACCAAACATCTTATTTGGACAGAAGAGACAACTTCGATGAAGGGTGGGGTCTGAATGTTAGTTTTGTCACGTAAAAAGGGAGAATCTGTTATCATTCAGGATAATATCGAGGTAACTGTACTCGCTGTTGAAGGAGATACAGTAAGGATTGGTATATCTGCACCCAAACACATTGATATTTTTCGGAAAGAGGTCTATGCGTCAATTCAAGAAGCGAACCGGGAGTCTGCAATGCTACATGGTCCGAGTATTGCTGCGTTTATGGAATTACTCCAAGGAACAGAAAATAAAAAAAAATAAAAAAATTCCAATTTGCTATAAACAGTTCCTCATTAACTGTCGATATATATTTTAGACGCTGCTTCGGCAGGGCGGCCGACCTTAATGTCGCGGCGTTTACCACATGGATGTGGAACTAACTTATTTTCAGGGAGGAAATTCCAAATGATTATCAACCACAATATTGCTGCGATGAATACTCATCGTCAACTGGGTACTAACACGCTTAACACTAACAAAGCGATCGAAAAATTGTCTTCCGGTCTGCGTATCAACCGTGCTGGTGACGACGCTGCAGGCTTGGCAATCTCCGAAAAAATGCGTGGACAAATCCGCGGTTTGGATATGGCTACTAAAAATGCTCAAGACAGCATTTCCTTGATCCAAACAGCTGAGGGTGCATTGAACGAAACTCACTCCATCCTGCAACGTATGCGTGAGCTTGCTGTTCAATCTTCCAACGATACTAACACAGATAAAGACCGCGAAGCACTACAAAACGAAGTGGACGAGCTGGCAAAAGAAATCACTCGTATTTCCAACACTACTGAGTTCAATACAAAGAAACTGTTGGATGGTTCTGCTAAAACAGGATCCGGTGTAACAAGTGCAGCAGATCTTACTTTCCATATTGGTGCCAATGCTGGTCAAAATATCACTCTTTCAATTACTGCAATGGACGCAGCAAGCTTGAAAGTTGCTGGTGGCACTGCAGCTTCTGCTACTGGAACAACTGCAGCAACAACTGCTTCTGGTATTGCTATCTCTACTCAAAAGTCTGCTGATGCAGCAATCACAACAATCAACAATGCTATCGAAACAGTTTCTACAGAGCGCGCTAAATTGGGTGCTTACCAAAACCGTTTGGAACACACAATCAACAACTTGGGAACTACTTCCGAGAACTTGTCTGCAGCTGAATCCCGTATTCGTGACGTAGACATGGCGAAAGAAATGATGAACCAAACGAAAAACAATATCTTGGCTCAAGCTTCCCAAGCTATGTTGGCACAAGCTAACCAACAGCCTCAAGCAGTTCTGCAATTGCTTCGTTAATTCTAAGCACAAAAAACCTGTCAGTTTTTCTGGCAGGTTTTTTTGTGCTTAGTTGTCTCTATATGGATATATTTTCTAACCTTTTGTTTTTGAAACGACTAATAAAAATTGTATTCTGCACCGACATATATAGTAAGACTAAAGAGACGAGAGGATATTATGAACAATACAATATCATTATGTATGATTGTTAAAAATGAGGAAGGTGTGTTGGCGCGCTGCTTGGAAAGTGTCAAAAATATTGTTCATGAAATTATTATTATTGATACCGGGTCAACCGATTCTACATTAGAAATTGCTCGTAAATATACGGATAAAATATATTATTTTGAATGGGTGAACGATTTTTCTGCCGCTAGAAATGAGTCTATTAAATATGCTACATCGGATTATATCCTAGTGTTGGATGCTGATGAGTATTTAGATGAACACGCAGACTTAGAAAGAGATTTAATTTTTGATTACGATTATTATGCATTTAATATAAAGAATCATATAGGGTTAGGAATGTCGTTTGACCATACAGCCGTGAGGTTGTTTAAAAGATCTTTGAATTTATTTTATGAGAATAGACTACATGAACATTTGAATATAATAGAAGATCATACAAAATACACTAATGGGACATCAAGTAATGTGATTTACCATGTCGGCTATGCGGATGGAGCACGTCTTGAAGAGAAAAAACTAAATAGGAATTTACCATTGATGGAGCTTGAGGTGAAAGAAAACCCCACTGCTTACAATCTTTATAACATGGGGCAAACCTATTTTGGCATAGGTAATTATAAGGAAGCCTCCAAATATTATAAAAAGTCCTATCCTCTAAGTAAGAATAGAGTTTTTCTTCCGGAGCTTTTAACTAAACTTGCTTATGCCATGGCTGAACTAAAACAAACGGATGAAGCACTTTCAATTTTGACAGACTCAATCATGCTTTTTCCAAAAGAAACTGAAATGGTCTATATTTTGGGTATTATCTACCAAAACAATGGTTATTATCGTGATGCCGAGATGTGCTATCGCAGATGTATTGATATTGGAGACCAAGGGTATTACGTTACTGAAGGTAGCGGGGGATATTTGGCTCACTTAAGGTTAGCAGAACTTTACGAGCAACTTGGACGCCTTGAAGATAGCTTAGCGGAAGTTGTCAAAGCTCTAGAGTTGAAAAACAATTTTATACCGGCTATTCAGCAGTATTTAAAATTATTTCCAAAGTTAAAGATAAAGTTTAGCGACTTTGAAGATGTCTTAACACATATTTACTCAATTAAGAATGTGGATGATTTGCAATTGTTGCTTAATAACGTATACGGCTCGCGAAACCCCTTACTCGATTATTATCTAATTCGATACACTATCAATGCTCAGCCTAATATAGCGGCAACAGCGAAAATATATAGTAAAAAGTATGAAGAAGCGAGGATGCTCTGGTCTCTAATAAATAACAAGGAAGAGGAAAATGGGAAGGATTTATTATTACTTTCTATTCTACTATCAGAAGATTGTTTTCTGAAAGACATTCAGCAATTATTTAACCTTAGTAATAAAGAAATAGGTACCGTTCGGCTTATTGCTACTGCTCAAAATGGGAAAGTTGTGCTTACTACAAAACTTGAACATATATTAGTGGAAACTTGTATGTACTTAATTATTTTGGAGGAATTTGATCGTTTTCAGTGGCTAGCCGAGATATTAATTGAATCTAAGCCGGAGATTAGAGTAAGACTGAGTAAGCTGTTAAGTGAATTTGGCTTTGATGAGCTTGCAATTGATCTACTAATCTCAGTTTTCAAAAATCAACCTAACAATGTTGAAGTTGTTGGACTTTTAGGTGACTTGTGCTTACGTAACAACTATTTTGAAGATTCACAACTATTTTATGCCAAACTTATAGATTTGGATCCTAAATACCCATCGTATGAAAGAAGTTTGAATTACTATGAAAAAGTAAAAGACGTTGAAGGAATAAATAAAACAAAAACAGCTATAAATGAGCGTTTTCCATATTCGTTACATGTTAGATCAACAATTTGATTCCAGAACGGAGCTGTTTTATGAATAACGAAAGTATGCATAATTATTCTCTTCTTTTTAAAAAGAATATAGAGGAACTCATTACAAAAGGCTATTTGAACGAGGCAAAGAAGTATGTACAAGAATATGAGCTTCTTCAAAGCAATGATCATGATTTATTTTCGATAAAAGGTATAATTTCAATTCATGAAGGTGATTTCAGCCAAGCTAAACAATTTTTCCAAGATGGATTAAAGCAAAAGCCATATGATGTTCATCTTATCTATAATCTCGCGTATTTATACGAAGTTCAAGAAAAGTACATTTGTGCCTATAGAGAATATAAAAAGTTAAAAGAATTAGCATCAGGAGAAATACTAGAGGCAGCAGAATTGAAAATGTTGGAACTTGAATCTATGTCACATGTGAAAGAATATAAAGCTAGAAAAAAAGTGCTGTTTATAGCGTATATTTTCCCGCCTCTAGGTGGATCAGGAGTACAAAGAACACTTAAATTTGTGAAGTATTTAAGGGATTATGGATGGGAACCTGTTGTACTGACAGTAGGTGATACTCAATCCAATTTAATGGATCCTACCTTGGAAAAAGAGATTCCTAACGAATTAGAGATTATTCGGATATCAGAACAAGTGGATGTAGACCTTGCGTTTATGAATAGGTTAGTGGGGATTTATCAAATTGTCGTGAACAATAACGAGATTATGACCAAATACGTTGATGCTCTTAACTCAAATCCAGAGCTAATGAACCAATATGGCTTGTTGCCGGATCCAGCAATTGTATTTGTGAAAGAAGCGTTTGATCAGATAGGGGATCTGATTGATTTTAATGAAATTGATCTTATATATTCAACTTCCGGTCCATACTCGGATCATATACTTGGTTATCTATTACAAGTTGAATATGAGAAAAAGTGGGTCGTGGATTTCAGGGATGAGTGGACTAACAACCCTTACATTGAGTACAACAAAAGCGATTTAATCTATACAATATTTCGCGAAATGGAAAAGAACATTTTACAAAGCAGCGAGAAAGTTCTCTCTATTACTTCCCATGCTAAGTCAAATTATGTTAATGATTTTGGGATCGATGAACAGAAAATTCTGACAATAACTAATGGTTATGATGAAGAAGATTTTGAGGATTTGTTTGATGAAAGAGTATCCCTTAATTCTAGTAAGAAATTTACAATCATGCATAATGGACTTTTGTACATGATTAGAACCCCTGAAACATTTTTACAGGCAGTTGCTAATCTGGTGGAAAAAGGTTTAATACCCGAAAGTCGAATTCAGATTTTATTTACTCAAACAGATGATGATATAAAATGGGGAAAACTCTCAAGCGAATTGGGTATAGAAAGTAATGTTAAATTCCTTGGTTACTTAGACCATCGAACTAGTCTTATTCAAGCCAATAACTCTGATCTTTTACTTCTGATCGTAGGTCCGGGAGAAAGAAATAAATCTGTTTATACAGGCAAAGTGTTTGAATATTTACGGCTTGGTAAACGAATTCTTGCTCTTTCACCTAAAGGAAGCCTTGTAGACGAATTGATAAAGAACACTGAACGTGGGATAAACTGCGAATTTCATGACATAGATACGATAGAGAACTATATTTTCCAAATGTATAAGCAATGGGAGGAAGATGAATACAAGGATTTGATGACTACAGAGAAAATTGAAATGTACGAGAGGAAGCAGTTAACCAAAAAATTAAGTGAAGTTTTTGATGAATTAGTTTCCTTGCCACCAAAAAAAACAAAATCTACAGTTAACAGAAATGAACAGTGAATTCTATGATAAGGCTTTTGAATTGGGAGGTTGGAACGAAACTTACTATAAGCACTATAGTGAGATTCATTACTATGATATATGGAAAACAGCAGTTGCAATAATTAATTCTTATGAAAACCCTAGAGTATTTGACATTGGATGTGGACCGGGACAGTTTGCAAATTTATTATTTGATAATCAAATCACTAGTTATATAGGTATGGATTTTAGTTCGGAAGCTATCAAACACGCAAAAATCCGGAATGATAAACTGAGATCATTATTTTATGTTGATGATGTTTACAAGACGGAACTATTCAAACTAGATTACAATGTTGCAATACTGTTTGAAATATTAGAGCACTTGGATGGAGATTTGGAAATTCTAAATAGACTAAAATCAGGAACCAACATTCTGTTTTCCGTACCTAACTTTTACTCTGAAGGACATGTTAGATGGTTCAAATCTAGAATGGATGTAGCAATGCGTTATAACGGTCTAGTAGATATTAAGAATATTATTACATTTGATGTTGGTGCAAATAATAAGATCTTTTTAGTATACGCTGAAAGGAATCAGAAACTTTTATAGTTGTATTTTTGAAGGGGATTTTTTATGAAAATTTTAACAGTAATTGGTGCTAGGCCACAGTTTATAAAAGCTGCACCTATTTCAAAAGTTCTCAGAAAAAAAAATAGCGAAATTTTGATTCATACTGGTCAACATTATGACGCGAATATGTCTGAAGTGTTTTTCCAAGAACTATCTATTCCAAAACCTGATTATAACCTTAATGTTGGATCAGGCGGACATGGATACCAGACAGGGAGAATGCTTGAGGGTATTGAAAAGATCATAATTAGTGAACAGCCTGATGGTGTACTTGTTTACGGGGATACAAATTCAACGTTGGCGGGCTCGCTTGCTGCTAGTAAATTAAATGTTCCCGTATTTCATGTAGAAGCTGGCTTAAGAAGCTACAATAAACAAATGCCTGAAGAACAGAACAGGATATTAACTGATCACGTTTCGAAATTGCTTTTATGCCCAACACAAAGAGCTGTTGAGAACCTCAGTAAAGAGGGAATAGTTTCTGGGGTTCATAATACAGGAGATATTATGTTTGATGCGGTTCTTCAAAATAGAAACGTATCTCAAATAAAGTATTCAAATGGAGCCTGGATTTCCGAACTGCAAAAAATGAATAGTGAATTTCCATATTTAGAAGAGGGGGATTATTACCTTTCTACTATACATCGTGCTGAGAATACAAATGATGTAGAGAAGTTAAGAGAAATCTTAACAGCTTTTGAATTATTGGAGAAAAAGGTAATTCTTCCGCTACATCCCAGAACTAAAAATGCAGTTGCGAAACTGGGTTTGAACTTACGAAACGTAATTATTACAGAGCCTGTAGGGTATCTGTTAATGTTATATTTGACTGCAAATGCATTTATGGTCCTTACGGATTCGGGTGGTCTACAAAAGGAAGCCTACTTTTTAAAAACTCCTTGCGTGACACTTAGAGAGGAAACTGAATGGATCGAGACATTGGAAAATAGCTGGAATATCCTGTGTCAAATAAAAGGTAGTGAGATCCTAGAGAAAGCAAGCAGAAGGATAGATAAGTTAGAAACAATTTCTACACAACCCTTCGGAGGTGGAAATGCTGCTGAGGCTATACACCGAATTATAACAAACGAAAGGATTTAATAAATGGAGCATCTCAGAAAGAAACTCGAAGATAGAACTGCTGTACTAGGAGTAATTGGACTGGGGTATGTAGGTTTGCCGCTAGCCGTTGAGAAAGCGAAAGCAGGGTTTAAAACCATTGGTTTTGATATTCAGTCTTCGAAAGTGGAACTGGTTAACGCAGGCGTGAATTATATAGGTGATGTCGTTAACGAAGATTTGCAATCCATTATAGATTCTGGACTTTTATCGGCTACAACCGATTTTTCGGAGGTCGCAAGAGCAGACTGTGTTTGTATTTGTGTACCAACTCCGCTTGATGATCATCAACAACCGGATTTAAGCTACATTAGAAAGTCTGCTGAATCCATAGTTCCATATATGCATAAACAAATGCTTATAGTGCTTGAGTCTACCACCTACCCTGGTACTACCGAAGATTTATTAAAGCCGATATTTGAGAAATCAGGGATGGTTTGTGGCGAGGATTTTTATCTAGCATTCTCTCCGGAGAGAGTGGACCCGGGGAACATAATTTACAAAACCAAAAACACTCCAAAAGTTGTTGGAGGAATAACTAGGAAATGTACGGATATTGCGGCTATTCTTTATGAGAGCATATTGGAAGCGCCTATACACCGAGTATCCTCCCCTGCCATTGCCGAAATGGAGAAAATATTGGAGAACACCTATAGAAATATTAATATTGGATTAATTAACGAATTGGCTATGTTGTCCAATAAAATGGGGATAAACATCTGGGAAGTTATTGATGCTGCAAAATCGAAACCATATGGTTTCCAAGCGTTCTATCCTGGCCCAGGGTTAGGTGGTCACTGCATACCACTGGATCCCTATTATCTATCCTGGAAAGCCCGTGAATATGGGTTTCATATTTCAATGATTGAATCCTCCATGATGATTAATGACAGAATGTCTGAATACTGTGTAGAACGTTCTAGCAAAATTTTAAATCGACATATGAAGCCGCTCAACGGATCGACAGTTCTAATATTAGGTGTAGCGTATAAGCAGGATATTAGTGATTATAGGGAAAGCCCCGCTATAAAGGTTTTAAATGAATTTGAAAGAGTAGGAAGCCGTGTGATTTATTATGATCCTCATGTTACCGAATATAGTGATGGAGGCAGTACACGATACAGTGAATTGTCTTTAACAGAAGAATTAGTACGAAGCGTTGACTTGGTAGTAATCACCACAGCTCATACATCTATTGATTATCATATGGTCCAAAAATATGCTATTGCTATCTTTGATACGAAGAATGCAATGAAAGATATAGAGAATAGAACGAATATTGAACTGCTATAGGGGGAAAAGGAATGGGGATCAGGTATGCCATTATTGGCTGTGGGCGCATTTCAACAAATCATATTGCCGCTGCGGTTCGGAATGGGATTGAAATCGTTGCTTTGTGCGATTTAGTTCCTGATAATATGAATCGGCTTCTCGTGGAACATAGTTTACCAGAAACGGTTCGACGTTACACGGATTACCAGGTGATGCTACAAGAAGAAGATATAGATTTAATTGCGATATGTACTGAAAGTGGATCTCATGGTGAAATTGCTATCAACTGTTTGCACGCGGGTATCAACTTGATTATTGAGAAGCCAATAGCTTTATCTCTAGAAGAAGCCGACGTTATCGTTGATTTGGCGAAGGATAAAGGTTTGAAAGTGAGCGCTTGCCACCAAAATCGTTTTAATAAATCTGTTCAAAAAATAAAGGAGGCCATTGACTCGGGGCGTTTTGGCAGGCTACTTCATGGTACAGCCCATGTAAGGTGGAACCGGGAAGAGGCGTATTATAGCCAGTCTGAGTGGAGAGGGACATGGGCTCATGATGGTGGGGCATTGATGAATCAGTGCATTCACAATATAGATCTACTGCGCTGGCTTATGGGGGACGAGATTACCGAAGTAATAGGAATCACTGATAACCTTAAGCATGATTATATAGAAGCTGAAGATTTGGGACTGGCAATAGTGAAATTTAAAAACGGTGGATATGGAATGATTGAAGGTACAGTGAATGTCTTCCAAAAAAACCTGGAGGAAACTTTATATATTTTTGGAGAAAAGGGAACTGCAAAAGCAGGTGGAAAGTCTGTAAATTTAATAGAAGAATGGAACTTCGCGGATAATCAAGATAATTATGAGGAAGTCAAGCAGTCCAATAGTGAATATCCTACTGATGTCTATGGTTTTGGCCATGAGGCCCTTTATGCTGATGTCCAAAAAGCGATATACAATGATACACAACCATATGTAACTGCAGAAGATGGTCGAAGAGCATTGGAGCTCGTACTCGCTATCTATACTTCTGCTGCAGAAGGACGAAGCATCCGTTTGCCACTGTATCAAACTAAAACAACTGATTTTGAAAGGGTCACTTCAATATGAGTTTCTTTGTTCATGAAAGTAGCTATATAGATGAAGGTGTTTTAATAGGTGAAGGCACCAAGGTTTGGCATTTTAGCCATATTCAAAAGGGAGCAGCTATAGGAAAGCATTGTTCATTAGGCCAAAATGTAAATGTTTCCAATAATGTTAGGATTGGAAATAATGTAAAGATACAAAATAACGTATCTATTTATGAAGGAGTCACTCTAGAGGATTATGTATTTTGTGGTCCATCGGTGGTTTTTACTAATGATCTGACACCTAGAAGTATGTATCCAAAAGGGCGGGATGCGTACAAGAAAACGGAAGTTAAATACGGAGCTTCTATTGGAGCAAATGCCACAATAGTTTGTGGAATAAGATTGGGACAATGGTCTTTAGTTGCCGCTGGGGCAGTTGTGGTTTCGAATGTCCCTGATTATGCGTTGTATGCAGGTGTACCTGCAAAGCAGATTGGTTGGGTATGCGAATGCGGAAATTCTCTTGATCATTCTTTTAATTGTCATTGTGGGAGAATGTATGAGCTTTTAGAGGGCGCTCTCTGTTTAAACGGACGGAAAGAGGGATGAAAATGTATTTCCGTGACTTAAAGACACAATATGAAATTAATAAATCAGAAATTGATCTAGCTATTCAAAGAACAATAAATGAGGCAAATTTCATTGAGGGTAACGAGGTTAGGGAGTTAGAAAGTATTTTGGGGGATTATGTTGGAGTCAAGCATTGTATCACCTGCGCCAATGGTACAGATGCTATGAGTTTGTTGATGATGGCATGGGACATAAAAGAGGGTGATGCTGTTTTTGTTCCGGACTTCACATTTTTTTCTACAGGAGAGATTGTATCTTTGTGTGGAGCTACTCCAGTATTTGTTGATGTATGTTCAGATACATTTAATATGGATGCCGATAAGTTAGAGAAAGCAGTACAAGCTGTTATTGAAGAAGGAAATCTAGTGCCCAAGGTAGTAATCCCTGTAGATCTATTTGGTCTTCCTGCTGATCATGAAAGCATTGCGGAAATAGCAAACAAGTACGGTATGCTAGTCCTAGAAGACGCTGCACAAGGCTTTGGTGGAAAGGTCTACGAAAGAAGAGCGGGTAGTTTCGGGCATGCAGCAACAACTTCATTTTTTCCTGCTAAACCATTGGGGTGCTACGGAGATGGTGGAGCTATTTTTACTAATGATGATGAGCTCGATGTATTGGTGAGGTCATTAAAGGTTCATGGCAGAGGGAAAGACAAGTATGACAATTGCAGAATTGGCTTGAATTCAAGATTAGATACCATGCAGGCTGCTATCTTAATTGTTAAATTCAAAGCTTTTACAGAATATGAACTTAATCATGTTAATCACGTATTTGAGAGGTATACCGCCTTGCTATCTGAGGTGGTTAAAACTCCGGTGATTCCTACTGGTTATTATTCAAGCTTCGCGCAATACACCATTCAATTAGGAAATCATGAGCAACGGAATGAACTTCAACAAAGATTAAAAGATTACTCTATACCAAGTATGATTTATTATGAGAAGCCTATGCATAAACAACAAGCCTTTTCCTATTTGGATTTGGATGACAGTTTATATCCGGTCAGCAATATATTGAGTAAGACTGTTTTGTCTCTACCTATGCATCCATATCTTTCAAATGAAGAAATAGAAAGAGTATGTAACGTAATAACTGATTTTTTAATGTCATACAATCTGAATTCTGAAAGTTCAAACCCAATCTCTTAATTCTCACAACATACTAACCGATATATATAATAAATAATTCCAGCGGGGGATGAAAGATGAATCTACAGTTTTCATTTTCTACCAGTGTAACCGGGACTTCTTCGGCTGCTAGTGGAACTCAGGGCGAAGCTCGTAGCAGTCAGGACAGCGATTTATTGCAAACGGTCAGAAACGGAACGGATTTGTCCAAACTTGAACGACAAGGAATGCACATTCCACCAGGCGATGAACAGATCATAAAGGCGATAGACAAAGCGGTTAAGGCACTACAGGGACCAACAACCACTTTGGAAATGAGTGTGCATGAAAAAACAAACCAAATTCTAGTAAAAGTTCTCAATAAGGAAACAGGAGAGCTAATTCGCGAAATACCGCCAGAGAAGACTTTGGATCTTGTAGCCAAAATGATGGAAATTGCAGGAATCATGATAGACCAAAAGGTATAGGGGGGATGGGAAATGGTTACAAGAATAAACGGGTTTTCCGGTATGGATATTGATAGTATGGTTACATCTCTTATGCAAGTCAAGCGAGTTCCATTAGATAAATTAAGCCAACAGAAACAGATTCTGGAATGGACTCGGGACAGCTATAGAGAGTTTAACAGCAAAATTGTTCAATTAACGAATAAACTCCAAAACATGAGTTTATCAGAAACTATGAACACGCAAAAATCAACAGTAAGTGGAAACACGACTGCGGTTAGAGCTGATGCTAATTCTAATGCGAGTTCTGTCCCAATGACAGTTAAAGTAGAAGAACTTGCTCAAAAAGCTGTAATGAAAAGCGCAGTTTCTTTAACTACAGCAAGTGATCCTACAGTTAAAGCATCGAAAGGGACAACTTTGGCGCAAATAGCTGGAGATGCTGTTCAAGATGAATATGAGTTGAACATTAATAATGTGACGGTGAAATTTACCAAAGATGATTCAATTGATGTTGTTATTAGCCGAATTAATTCTTCAATCCCCACTGTCAATGCTGCCTTTGATGAAGTTAGTGGGAAATTTACAATTACTCATAAGGAGTTTGGTAAAGAAATCACGGATACGGGCACGGATAAAAATTCCAAATCTAGCTCTTTGACAACGCTATTGAAATTTAATGTACCAACTGATTTCGGAAGCGGTGGAAAAGTTCAATATACTACCGGTAAGGTGACGATTACAAGTGACTTAGGTGGTAGTCAAGATTTTACTACGACAAGCGATACTCTTACGGTAAATGGAATAAAATTAACCATTCTGGAGACTACAGGGGATACTGGTTCTAAAATAACAACGCAATCCGATCCCACTAAAGCTGTAGAAACTATTAAGTCTTTTGTTGAGAGTTATAATGAATTACTGGGCCTAATGAATTCAAAGATTTCAGAGGAAAAATATCGCGATTTCAAACCTCTTACAAATGATCAACGTGAAGCAATGAACGAGGATGATATCAAAAAGTGGGAAGATAAGGCCAAAAGCGGTATTTTGAAGAATGACACATTACTAAGTTCGACTGTAACTTCAATGAGATTGATTATTACCAATAATTTGAAGGGTTTAAGTGAAGCAGGGATAACAACAGGGCAATATTACGAAAAAGGCCAATTGAAGATAGATGAAGATAAGTTGAAAGAAGCCCTCACGAGTAACCCGGATAAAGTTTTGAGTATTTTTCAAGGTTCTGCTTCAGATGTGAATAGTAAACCTATATTTAGTGAGTTAAGAACAAAATTAAACGATACTTTAGATTTGTTTACAAAAAAAGTCGGTACATCAAAGTTTGATACAGACGCTACGATGTCACTTAAGACAGAGAGTATAATGGGAGACCAACTAAAGAATTATAACAAAAGAATATCCGATCTAGAACGAAAAATGACGGTTTGGGAAACCCGTTATTACAAGCAGTTTACTGCAATGGAAACAGCAATGAGTCAATTCCAGTCGCAATCTTCAAGCTTAGCAAGTTATTTTCAGTAAATAATATAGGAGGAATAATTAGATATGATTACATCTCCTTATGAGAAATATAAACAAAACTCAGTACAGACTTCTACTCCTGGTCAACTGGTGATCATGTTATATGATGGTGCTATACGTTTTGTTAAAGCGGGTTTAGAAGGAATTGAGAGCAAGGATTATTCAAAGGCAAATTTAAATTTGGGGAAGGCACAAACCATTTTGAGTGAGTTGATGTCAACCTTAAATCTTTCTTACCCTGTAGCACAGAATTTATTTTCTTTGTATGAATATATGAATCATCTGTTGCTCCAAGCAAATATTAAGAAGGAAAGAGTGCCCGGGGAAGAAGCACTAAACTATTTGCAGGAGCTGCGTGAGACTTGGGTTCTTGCTAATAGACAAGCAGCGGGAACGTTATAAATGAGCAGTGATACGGAAACAACTATACTTTTAGATGAATTATTAAAGGCAACAGTCTCATTTGTGGCCGAACTAAATCATAGAACATCTGATGAGGTTGAAGCGTTTGTTGAACTACGTCAGACTCTAATTCAACAATTATTGTACAGTAGTGACTCTCGGAGGTTGAATGAAGAACAGCATAGAATGCTTAAGAGTATACTTGAATACGATGAGAAGATTCAGGACCACATGTTATACTTGAAAAACGAGGCTCAACAGTGGCTGGTACAACGTAATGCAGCCCGCAATCAGCGTAGTGTATATGAAACAAAATATGCTGTGGATAGTTATTTAATGGATAAAAGAAAATAATAAATTTTAGGCGGCTCTTCCTAAACTAATTGGGGGAAGTCGCTTTTTTAGATTAAATGTGCATAGACTAAATAATTTTGGCCTCTATGTACATATAGACTAGATTGAGTAGTTATGATTTTTAATCATAAAATATTATAAGAACATCTATGGCCTTTCCTCCTTGTGATTATAGGAATAGCAATATATTGGCAAAAAACTCCAATGGCAGTATTCTAATAGTAATATCTCATTATTCTACATCACTCCTCAATAATCTACAAAATAATACCAATAAAACATTTTCTTTACCAATTGACAATGGATAAGTCTGGATGGTATAGTCTGAATTGTGGGCTAAGGTCTTGGCCAGAGCTTCACTTCATTTGATGACGAAGGGAATGTTAGTGCATGCAAGGTAAAGTAAAATGGTTCAACGCAGAAAAAGGTTACGGTTTCATCGAGACTGAAGATGGCGGCGACGTATTCGTACACTTCTCCGCAATTCAATCCGAAGGCTTCAAAACTTTGGAAGAAGGTCAATCCGTAGAATTCGACATCGTCGAAGGCGCACGTGGACCTCAAGCCGCTAACGTAATCAAATTATAATCATCCGGACAATCCGACCTACATATATGGTTAGATGGTTACCAATTGAATTATCGCTAGCAATAGACTCCGGTTTTCCGGGGTCTTTTTTTGTTTTTCTAATAGATTCATTTTAAGATATTACATAATAGATTGAGAAATGAGGAAAACGGTTAATTACTTCTTCAAGCGCGCTATATCAACATCATGTAAATACGGAATTTCGCCTAAATATGATGAAATATCGCGAAATATGGCGTTACACGTAGGTGGGCAGATGTGACTTGAACAGATGTCATGATTCGGTCACCGGGAGTTTTTACATGGCGCTTACATTCGTGTTATAATGAAGTGGCAAAGGAAAAGGAGGAGTGCCCTATGAATTTAAGTATTCGAGGTCAACAAATCGAGGTTACCGATGCTTTGAAAGATTATGTCGACAAAAAGTTGAGTAGACTCGAGAAGTATTTCGATGCACCCCTTAACTCTGACGGTGCTGTTACATTGAGCACGACGAGAGGCTTGCATACGGTTGAGGTGACGATCCCTTTGAAAGGCATTGTGCTCCGCGCTGAAGATGAGAGCGACGATATGTACGCTTCCATTGATGCTGTGGTGGACAAGTTGGAACGTCAGATCCGTAAACACAAAACGAAAGTTAACCGGAAATTCCGCCAGGAAGGCAGCTTGAAAACACTCTTCGTTGAAGATCCGACAGGTACAGTAGCTACTGCTGAACTGGATATGGATACAGAGGACGATGATTTGGAAGTGGTACGGACCAAGCGGTTTATGTTGAAACCGATGGACGTGGAAGAGGCAATCCTCCAAATGAACATGGTCGGCCACAATTTCTTCGTATTCTCCAACATTGAGAATGAAGAAGTCAGCGTCGTGTACAAACGGAACGATGGGAAATATGGTCTAATCGAGCAAGGTTAACCACCTTGTACAAATGACTCTGATTGAACCATTAAAAGTTAAAATGAGTACTTACGAAAATTGGACTACAGGAGGACATCTTCGATATCCTGTATGATTAAATGAACAAACTAACAAGAGCCTCTGTCCCATACGGGATGGGGCTCTTTTCTGCATGGACGCAGCCGGGAAAATTTGTGCAAGTAAGTTTATGAAACTATTTCCCATGCAGCTGCGTCTAATAGAGAGTAGGAAGCAGGAGTGCTGCCCACTAAAAAGTTGAACTTTTACACTCTTAATGTGTAAATAATGGAGTTTTATGATAGACTCAGTAAACTGAGAAAAGGTTCCAATTTTACCATGAACATTTTCTTGAATTAACCATATGATCTGAAAATATGACAGCGAAAAGAAAGGCTTCTGCTAACGGCTATGATTTTTTGCACTTAAACGTGTACGAAGGGGCTCCAGAAGTTCCAAGAAGTATGCCTCGGCGTGTTGCGGCGACCCTTACAAACTGTTACAATTTATGCAAGAGAATCATTGTCCTGATGAGGAATTGTCAACGAATGATCGCTAATCATAATCAATGACAGGCACAGCACCATGAACATGATTCGTAAGGTTTGGAATTGCCCTTATTATGCAAGGAGCGAGTCCGTGAATATCGAATCAGCTTCATGAGTAACCTTGGTCAAGCCTGGAGTTGATTCATCTATATTAATGTTTTATATCATTTGTCACCCCCGGGCAAGTGGATGCACGTATCCATCCGATGGTGTCGCATGGCGGCAGCAGGGGGTCTATTCTGTTTTGCACGAAAGGGGTATACCATGCTAGGACTTGTCAAAAAGATCTTCGGCGACATGAACGAACGTGATGTTAAACGTCTGATGAAGACGGTCGATGTGATCAATAAACTGGAACCACAATTTCAGGCATTGTCTGATGAGCAACTGAAATCCAAAACCGAGGAATTCCGTGCCCGTATCGAAAAAGGGGAAACAACGGACGAGCTTCTGCCGGAAGCATTCGCAACGGTACGTGAAGCATCTCGCCGGGTTCTGGGCAAACGTCACTATGACGTACAGATGCTGGGTGGTATCGCTCTGCATGAGGGCCGCATCTCCGAGATGAAAACGGGTGAAGGTAAAACCCTCGTGGGAACTCTCCCGGTTTACCTGAATGCATTGATGTCCAAAGGGGTACACGTCGTTACCGTCAATGACTATTTGGCACAGCGTGACAGCCAGGAAATGGGACAGATCTACGAATTCCTGGGCATGACGGTTGGGGTTAACCTGAGCGGCATGGACCATGCGCTGAAACAGCATGCATATGCTTGTGATATTACGTACGGAACGAACAATGAATTCGGGTTTGACTATCTGCGTGACAACATGGTGCTCTACAAGGAGCAAATGGTACAACGTCCGCTGTTCTTCTGTATCATTGACGAGGTGGATTCCATCTTGGTCGATGAGGCGCGTACGCCTCTGATCATTTCCGGACAAGCTCAGAAGTCCACGGACTTGTACTATGCAGCAGACCGTTTTGTGAAACGTCTGACGCCGGAAGATGACTTTACAGTAGATATCAAAGTGAAATCCGTTGCCTTGACTGAAGGCGGTGTGGCTAAAGCGGAGAAAGCATTCGGCATTGAGAACTTATATGATCACGCCAATGTTACGCTTAACCATCACATCGTACAGGCACTGAAGGCGAATGTAATCATGCGTCGTGACGTCGACTACGTAGTCAGCGAAGAAGAAGTCATGATCGTCGATGAGTTCACAGGCCGTCTGATGGCTGGCCGCCGTTATAGTGACGGATTGCACCAGGCGATTGAAGCGAAGGAAGGCATTGAGGTACAGAACGAGAGTATGACGCTCGCTACAATCACATTCCAGAACTACTTCCGGATGTATCGCAAGCTTGCGGGGATGACGGGTACAGCGAAAACCGAGGAAGAAGAGTTTAAGAAAATCTACGGCCTCGAAGTATTGCAGATTCCGACCAACCGTCCGAACAAACGGAATGACATGGCAGATGTCGTTTATAAGAGCATCGACGGCAAGTTTAAAGCTGTTGTTGAAGAGATCGTGGAACGCCACAGCAAAAACCAGCCAGTTCTGGTGGGTACGGTCTCGATCGAGAACTCCGAGCGTCTCTCCGATATGCTGAAACGCCGTGGTGTCAAACACCAGGTACTGAACGCCAAGTACCATGCGGAAGAAGCAGAAATTATCTCTGGAGCTGGTCAAGCAGGTGCGGTTACGATCGCAACCAACATGGCTGGACGGGGTACGGATATTATCTTGGGTGAAGGCGTAGCCGAAGTCGGCGGTCTTCATATCATCGGTACAGAGCGTCACGAATCACGCCGGATCGATAACCAGCTGCGCGGACGTGCAGGACGTCAGGGTGACCCGGGTTCTACACAGTTCTATCTGTCGCTTGGTGATGAGCTGATGAGACGTTTTGGTGCAGACAACGTACTGAACATGATGGAGCGTCTTGGCTTCGAAGAGGACCAACCGATTGAGAGCCGCATGATTACTCGTGCAGTTGAGTCCGCACAGAAGCGTGTTGAAGGAAACAACTTTGACGTACGTAAAGTCGTTCTTCAATATGATGATGTCATGAACCAACAACGTGAGATTATATATAAACAGCGCCGCGAGGTGCTTGAATCCGAAAATATCAAACAGATCGTTATGGATATGATTAAGCCTTCCATTGAACGTATTGTTGAAGCACACTGCAGTGACGATATTCCAGAGAACTGGGAGCTGCAGGAAGTGGCGGACTATATGAACAGCAAATTGCTGGATGACGGTGCGATTACCAAAGACGAGCTGTGGGGCAAGGAAGCCGAAGAAATCATCGAGTACCTGTTTGATAAAGTGCAGAAGAAGTACAATGCACGCGAAGAGCGTATCGGTGAAGAAATGGTTCGTGAGTTCGAGAAAGTCGTTGTGCTTCGTGCAGTCGACAGCAAGTGGATGGACCACATTGATGCGATGGATCAACTGCGTCAAGGTATCCACCTGCGTGCATACGGCGGTACAGATCCACTGCGTGAGTACCAATTTGAAGGCTTCGAAATGTTCCATCAGATGATTGCTTCGATTCAGGAAGAAGTGGCAACTTATGTGATGAGAGCTCAAATCGAGAGCAATCAGGAACGTCAAGCGGTAGTGGAAGAGAGCCAAATCTCGACTAGCGGAGAACCTGCTGAGAAGCGTCCGGTAAAAGTCTCCGACCAAATCGGCCGCAACGATCCTTGTCCATGCGGCAGCGGCAAAAAGTATAAACACTGCCACGGCCAAGAATAGTTAAGCGATATTCTCTTACACCATAACGGAGATTGCAGAAGCAATCTGGAGAAGCGAAGTGTTCGCCTTTATCACCAGATTTGTTCCTTATATAAAAGGGAATCAAAAAAATCTGGGGATAACAGCGATCGGAAGATGCTACTGCAAATCGGAGTCCTATGGTGTAAGAGTTTCCTGGATTAACCTATAGAATACATGAACGGCTCCTTGCAGCCGGGCATTTCAAATGATCAAATGAAGGATGCATAACCGGTGATTGGTGCATAGTTATAACTATGCAGTCATGATCCAGGTGAAGAGAATTGCCGCTATAATGGTAATCTGGACACCGAGGTGAAGCATCTGACACCCGATCTGGAGAAGTGCCCGGTTTGCGGGGAGCTTATCTTAATGAAAAGAGGAATTGCACATGATTGATCCAAGCGTGAAGCAGGACCTGCGTGAAATAGGCAAGAAACTAACAAACCTTAGGGGGTCTCTTTGACTTAGATCTCAAGCAGGAAATGATTGAGAACTTTGAAGAGAAGATGTCGGCTCCTGATTTCTGGGATGATAATGAGAAGGCACAGTCGGTGATTGCCGAGCTGAATGCGGTGAAGGGATCGGTTGATCAATACGCCAAACTCCAGCAGGACTATGACGATGCCCTAATGATGGTTGAGCTTGCGGATGAAGAAGGCGACGAAGACCTGGCTGCCGAGGTTGCCAGCAGCGTTACGGCCATCGTGAGCAAGTTAGAAGAGTTTGAGCTTCAGCTCCTGCTGAATCAACCGTACGATAAAATGAACGCCATTCTCGAGCTTCACCCCGGTGCGGGTGGTACCGAGTCACAGGACTGGGGACAAATGCTGCTCCGGATGTACACTCGCTGGGCAGAGAAGCGCGGGTTCAAGGTAGAGGTGCTGGATTATCTGCCAGGCGATGAAGCAGGGATTAAGAGTGTTACGTTATCCATCAAAGGACATAATGCTTACGGTTATCTGAAAGCAGAGAAGGGTGTCCATCGATTGGTGCGGATCTCTCCTTTTGACTCTTCAGGCCGCAGACACACGTCCTTCGTATCCTGTGATGTTGTTCCAGAGATTGACGATACGATTGAGGTAGACATCCGAACAGAAGATCTGAAGATCGATACGTACCGTGCGAGTGGTGCGGGCGGACAGCACATCAATACCACTGACTCTGCCGTTCGGATTACACACATCCCTACAGGGGTTGTGGTAACATGTCAGAACGAGCGTTCACAGATCAAGAACCGTGAGCGGGCGATGACCATGCTTCGTTCCAAATTATATGAGCGTAAAATTGAAGAGCAGCAAAAACAGCTGGATGAAATCCGAGGCGATCAGTCGGATATTTCATGGGGAAGCCAGATTCGCTCCTATGTATTCCATCCCTATAGTATGGTAAAGGATCACCGTACGAGCGTAGAGACAGGGAATACAGGTGCAGTCATGGACGGCGACCTCGATGCATTCATCGACGGTTATTTGCGCAGCCAGATTAAAGTAGAAACCGAGTAATCAAAGTTCCTGTATGGACCGGATACGTGTAGGCGTATGCTGGTGTATACAGGGGCTTTTTTTTGAGCCCAAATAGGGAAGAGAGTTCAGCAACTTATCAGTCATATAAAAGGAGAGCACGACAACCATGCAAGAGCATCAGCATTTCGTTCCAAACCGCAAAAAGAGGTTAGCCACCCTTATCCCTCTGAACGGACCCTGGAGAAACGTAGTGGATACAGCATCCATTATTATTGGTTCGTTTCTCATTGCAGTAGCCTTTAACTTATTTTTATTACCTAATCAGATCGCTTCAGGTGGAGTATCCGGGCTGTCTATTCTCGGAAAAGAGTGGCTGGGGCTTGAACCCGCATACACGCAGTGGGCCATCAATATTCCACTTCTCATCGCAGGTTTTCTGCTTATTGGTAAACAGTACGGGATCCGTTCGGTACTCGGAAGCATTGTACTGCCCCTGTTTGTTTATTTGACGAAAGACTGGGCCATTCCTACGACGAATCCTTTGCTTGGTTCTCTGTATGGAGGTATTGGTGTGGGGCTCGGCATCGGTATTGTATACCGGGGAAGAGGTTCAACAGGTGGGATGAGTATCCTCGCCAGAATCGTACAGAAATACAGTGGACTCAGTTACTCTCTTTGCGTTGTGATTATGGATGCTACGGTTATTATTATGGCTGCGTTTGTATTGTCGTTGGAACAGTCACTTTATGCACTGATTGGGCTATACGTTACTGGTAAAGTCATTGATGCCGTGGAGATGGGACTTGGCTACTCGAAGGTTGCATACATTATCTCCAACAAAACGGAACCGATCACCAAAGTCATTCTTGCAGATCTGGATCGTGGATTAACGAAGCTGGAGGCAAAGGGTGGTTACACGGACGACCAGCGTACCGTATTGATGGTTGTGGTTGGGCAAAATGAGGTGCCAAGACTAAAAGCACTGATCCGGTCCGTGGACCCGCAGGCTTTTGTTATTATCAGTAATGCGCACGAAGTGCTCGGCGAGGGCTTTAAGCGAGACGAGGCATAATTTCAGTTAGTGCCCATTAAAGTTTCGCTATAAAATAAAAAGCAGGGATGTCCATTCCAGCCAACATGGCGGAGGATGTCCCTGCTTTTTACGTTTTAAATTACCCTATTTTACTGTTACAAAATGGGAGAAAGTAAGCGGGAGATCGCTTCTTTGAAACGAATCTTCAGGCTGCGCTTGTTGTACTCCTCCTGCGTCATCTCACGGGACACCTTAAGGTCATGCTCGAAGGTATCGACTAATGCCGTGGCGATGACCTCATCATACATAAAGGCATTCACCTCAAAGTTCAACCGGAAACTGCGGTAATCAATATTGGCGGTACCCACCGATGCGACCATGCTGTCAATAATGAGCGTTTTGGCATGGATGAAGCCGTTATCGTATATAAATACTTTTGCTCCGACTTTTAACAGTTCACCAATGTAAGACAGCGTAGCCCAGTATACGAAGGCGTGATCCGGTTTATTAGGAATCATGATGCGCACATCAATACCTGACAGGCACGCGAGACGTATGGCTTCGAATACACTGGCATCCGGGATAAAGTAAGGCGTCTGAATCAGAATGGAATGTTTGGCTCCATTAATCATCTTCAGATAACTGTTCTTGATGTGCTCCGTCTCTGCATCCGGTCCGCTGGACACAATCTGCATCGCCGTCGTTCCTGTACCCTCAATATGCGGGAAATGTTCAGGAACATAAGGGGTGTCATGCTGCTTGGATGCCTCATTCCAATCGAGAAGGAAGCGCGTCTGAAGCGCATGAACGGCATTTCCCTGAATCCGCAGGTGGGTATCGCGCCAATAACCGAATTTGGAATTCAATCCGAGGTACTCATCACCCACATTAAATCCGCCGGTATAACCGAGGTTACCGTCAATGATGACGATTTTACGGTGGTTGCGGTAGTTCATACGCAGGTTGATCAGGCTAAATTTCGATGGGAAAAAGACTTCCACCAAACCGCCTGCTTCGCGGAGTTCTTTGAAAAAGCGATTCGACACCCGCCGCGATCCAAGCGCGTCGTACAGCAGACGAACCTTGATGCCTTCCCGCGCTTTGCGGATCAGGGCATCCCGAATGCGTTTACCCAGCCGGTCGCCCCGGTAAATGTAATATTGCACGTGAACATGATCCTGCGCGGCTTCAATATCATCGAGTAACCGTTGGAATTTGTCCGTTCCATCAGTGATGATCTCTACAGCATTGTCTTCCGTAAGGAGAGCGCCGTTTTGTTTCAGATTCATATAGATCATGTCCTGGCTGCTTTCGGTGGCTCTGTTGTTGAATGGCGTCCGATTATCATGCAGCTGTTCGAGCTGTGCGGCAATGCGTTCCTCCAGACCAAGCTTCTTTCTCTCTTTCCATTGGAACAGCCGGTAGCGGGTCAGATTCTGACCTGTTAGTAGATAAAGTACGAACCCAAGCACAGGAATAAAGTTCAATACAAGCAGCCAAGCCCAGGATGCACTGGCATCCTTGCGTTCGAAGAACACGACTGCTGCAGCGAAGATAATATTCAGGCCCAGGAGTACCATAAGTAAAATGGATTCGATATGCACTGTAGTCCCCCATGTCTCGTAATGACCAACGTGAATCCATTCATAAACCCTTCCTCGTGTAGAATTTGTTATGAATAAGACCTTGGTATGTAATGTTTCCTATAAAACGTATTTTAGCAGAAGTATTCGGGTTCGTCCGCAGATATTGGAAAGATATGTTCGGATTTGATAAGAATCCATGTGAAATTGATGGTAGAGTGTTGTATTTATATAACTAGAGTCGTATAATAATACACAAATATGCATAGAAGCGACGGAATTACAGTGTGAGGGCCGTTTGAGGGCGTAAGCATCGTATAAGTATCGCATACAACAGGATTGGGGGAGCGAGAGTGAGTAACAAATTGAGAGTGGCAATTGTCGGTTCCACCGGCTACGGCGGGGTGGAGCTGATTCGTTTTTTTCAGAACCATCCACAGGTTGAAATCACTTCGGTGATCTCTTCATCCAGCAGCGGCGAGTCTATTGCAGACGGATTTCCGCATTTGACGGATGTGATTCGCAGGCCACTGGATGGCGTAGTTCCGGCTGAGATTGCAGAACGTGCAGATCTGGTATTCACGGCTACCCCATCCGGAGTTAGTGCGAAGCTCGTTCCAAGCCTGCTCGAAGCAGGGCTGAAGGTGATCGATCTCTCTGGGGACTTCAGATTGAAGGATGGAGCCGTATATGAACAGTGGTATAAACACCCGGCTCCGCCGAGTGATCTGCTGGAACAGGCTGTATACGGGATGGCCGAAGTGTACGGGGATGAAGTAAATGGCAAAAACTTTATTTCCAACCCGGGCTGTTATCCTACAGCTACCCTTCTTGGACTTATTCCTGCAGTGGAAGCAGGCTGGATCGATCCATCTACGATTATCATTGATGCCAAATCCGGTGTATCCGGTGCTGGACGGGGAACGAGTCTGACAAATCATTATGCAGAGATGAACGAAAATTTCAAAGCCTATAAACTCAACAAACACCAACATATACCTGAGATTGAGCAAGTGCTTGGCAATATTACCGGAAGTCCGGTAACGGTGACGTTTACGACGCACCTGGTGCCAATGACACGTGGGATCATGAGTACGATGTACGCAAGCCTGGTGGGAGATCATAGTGATCGGGATCTGGTAGATCTGTACCGTAAGTATTATGAGAATCGACCGTTTGTAAGGGTACGTGAACCAGGCATCTGGCCTTCGACCAAAGAAGTGCAAGGATCGAACTACTGTGATATCGGATTTGCAGTTGATCCAAGAACCGGACGTTTAACAATCATATCGGTCATCGACAACCTGGTGAAGGGTGCTTCCGGGCAAGCGATTCAAAATATGAACCTGATGATGGGATGGGAGGAAAACCTCGGGCTGAACATGACGCCGGTATATCCGTAAGGAAGGGGATCGGGAGAGCACGCTGCTGCACTTCCTGAACCATTCAGGAGACCATCGGATTCGGGATTAGCAAGCGGTTAATCGGCATGCAGCCGAACGCACACGGGGGATAACATATGGGAACAAATGTGAAGCAACAGGCTTATACCGTAGTGGAAAACGGAACGATTGTAACCCCGCGCGGGTTCGCTGCTGGCGGACTTCATTGCGGATTGAAAAAAACATCACGCAACGATATCGGAGCGATCCGTTGTGAAGTGCCAGCCACGGCAGCGGCCGTGTATACAACGAACGTATTCCAGGCTGCACCGCTGAAGGTAACTCGCGAGAGCTTGAGCAATGGACGCCTTCAGGCCGTTGTTGTCAACAGTGGTAATGCCAATGCTTGTACCGGGCAGCAGGGTGAAAAGGATGCGTATGCAATGCGTTCGGCAGCAGCACGTGAACTTGGCGTAGCTGAAGAGGATGTTGCAGTGGCATCGACTGGTGTAATCGGTGAGTTGTTGAAGATGGACGCAGTACATTCGGGCATCAGAGCATTGCCGGCAAGCTTGGGGCAGGATGCCAATGAAGCAGAGCAATTCTCCCAAGCGATCCTGACGACCGATTTGGTGAAAAAGGAAGCCTGCGTATCTGTCGTTGTAAACGGCAAGAACGTTACGATTGCAGGTGCAGCCAAAGGATCTGGCATGATTCATCCCAACATGGCGACGATGCTCGCATTTATGACGAGTGATGCGGTTATTGGCGCAGAAGCACTGCAAAGTTTGCTGCGTCAGGCGACCAACCATACATTTAACATGATCACCGTAGATGGAGATACGAGCACAAACGACATGCTGGTTGCAATGTCCAGTGGGATGGCGGGGAACGAAGAATTGTCCACGGATCATCCGGACTGGGACGCTTTTGCTGCAGGATTCACTTATGTGTGTGAAGTGCTGGCCAAAGCAATTGCACGTGATGGTGAAGGAGCAACCAAGCTGGTTGAGGTGCAGGTTACGGGTGGAGTGAGTGATGAATCGGCACAGGCGATTGCCAAAACGGTTATCGGCTCCAGCCTGGTGAAATCAGCGATGTTCGGTGCGGACGCAAACTGGGGACGGATTATTGCAGCCGTAGGGCGTGCAGGACAGCCGGTTAACCCGGAAACCGTAGATATCCGTTTGGGAGATATCTCGGTACTTGAGCAGTCCCGTCCAGTGGTATTTGACGAAGAGGCTGCATTAGCTTACTTGCAAACTGATACAGTCCGGATTGTGGTGGATCTGCACCACGGCGAAGGAGAGGCTACAGCATGGGGCTGTGACCTGACATACGATTACGTTCGAATCAATGCGGCATACCGCACTTAATACGCTTTTCATTTTATAAAAAATATAACTACATTTACATGTTAACGGAGAGTGCGGAACCAATCTGTAGAAGCGAAGCGTTCGCCTTTGTCTCTGGGTTTCCCCTATTAGAGGGATTCGGAAAAACCTGGAGACAACAGCGATCGAAAGATGGTTCAGTAATCGGAGTGGTCAAGTGTAACGGTCTATAGTCATTTTAAGAAAATCGAAAGGAGTGACCCTCATGAATTCAACATTGCAAAATGAGAGTGCCGGAGTGGAAAAAGGTGCAGAGAAGCAGACGTTTGTTATGAAATGCGGAGGCAGTACGCTCGCGGCTTTGCCAGAATCCTTTTTTGCGGATTTGCGTGACTTGCAGTCCCAGGGAACTCAGCCCGTCATCGTGCATGGTGGAGGTCCGGCAATATCAGAGAATCTGGCGAAGCTGGGCATTGAAACCGAGTTCGTGAATGGACTCCGCAAAACGACCGAACCCGTGCTGGATGTCGTGGAGATGGTGCTGGCCGGGAGTATCAATAAACAGATCGTGCGCCTGATCCAGCGTGTCGGAGGACATGCGCTGGGCTTGTCCGGCGTAGACGGTGGACTAATCCAAGCCAAACCTGTGGCGAATCATGCAGAGATCGGCTGGGTTGGAGACGTAACGGGAGTTCAAGCAGAAATCATTCAAGGCATTGTGAACATGGGGTATATGCCTGTGATTGCGCCGGTGGGCGTGGATGCAAACGGACAACGGTATAATATCAATGCAGATACAGCTGCAGGTGCGGTAGCTTCCCACCTTGGTGTAAGCCGGATGATCGTTGTGACGGATGTACCTGGTATTATGAAGACCGTTAACGGGGAGAAAAAAGTACTGCCATCGGTCTCTGTACAAGAAATCGAAGACATGATTCAAACCGGAGAAATCTACGGCGGCATGATCCCGAAGGTACGCGCAGCGATTGCTTGCATTCATGGCAAAGTACGTGAAGTGATCATCGTGGACGGAAGCGAGCCACAGATCCTGAGCCGCGTGCTGAAGGGCGAAACGATCGGAACCCGAATTATCCGCATGCAATAAGGGGAATTTCAAAACAGATAGATTAATATTATGTACGGATTTATATAAGTTGAATAACAACGTTACACGAGAACGTAGAGTGCAGAACCAATCTGGAGAAGCAGCGCGTTCGCGTTTATCCCCGGATGTTAACCTCTAAAAAAATTAGATCAAAAAAATCCGGGGATAACAGCGATCGGAAGATGGTGCTGCAATTGGAGTGGCTCTGTGTAGGTTGGTTTGTCTTATATGGAGTACCGGTATACTCAAAAAAAGGAATAGGAGTGTGAAAGGTGATGGCAAAAGGCAATGAACAGCCAGGTTCTGGCACAGCAGTAGCGGGAGCAGCAGCAACAGGTGCAGCGGCACAGACGGAAAGCTCTCTTTTCCAAACGTATGCGCGTTATCCAATCAGTCTGGTCAAGGGTAAAGGCAGCTGGTTATGGGATGATCAGGGCAACCGTTATCTCGACTTCATGTGCGGACTCGCTGTAACGAGCCTTGGCCATGCACCGGAGAAAGTGGGAGCCAAGCTGAAGGCTCAGATTGATGAGCTGTGGCATGTCTCCAACCTGTTCCAAATTCCGGGTCAGGAGAAAGCAGCCGCGTTGCTGACGGCCAATACATGCGCGGATGCGGTGTTCTTCTGCAACAGTGGCGCGGAAGCCAATGAGGCGGCTATTAAGGTAGCCCGTCGCTATCATCAGAAGGTGAAAGGGAACGACCGTTATGAAGTGATTACGTTTGCCCAGTCCTTCCACGGACGGACACTCGCAACACTGACAGCAACAGGGCAGGATAAGGTGAAAGAAGGATTTTTGCCATTGCCAGCCGGATTCGTGACTGTTCCTTTGCATGATATTGTAGCTTTGGAGGCAGCAATTGGCCCTAAAACAGCAGCAATTATGCTGGAAATGGTTCAAGCCGAAGGCGGTGTATATCCGGTCGAACCGGAATTCGTCAAGCATGTGCGGAAACTGTGTGACGAGCATGGTCTCTTGCTGATCGTTGACGAAGTACAGACCGGAATGGGACGTACAGGCAAGCTGTTTGCACATGAACACTATGGCATTGAGCCAGATGTGTTTACGGTAGCCAAAGGGATCGGCAGCGGCTTCCCGGTAGGCGCGATGCTGGGTAAAGGTTTCCTGCGGGATGCGTTTACGCCAGGCAGCCATGCAACGACATTCGGGGGTACGCCACTAGCTTCGTCCGTGGTGATTGCCACGATTGAAACGATGCTGGAAGATCGCTTGCCTGAGCGCGCTGCTGAGATGGGTGACTATCTGATGAGCTCCCTGCGGAACCGTTTGGCAGGCAATTCATTTGTGAAGGAAGTTCGCGGATTGGGGCTTCTGGTCGGAATCGAATGTGCAGAACCGGTAGGCGATATTGTTTTGGCCGGACAGAAACGCGGCATCCTGTTCGTCAACGCAGGGCCGAATGTCATTCGTCTGCTTCCGAATCTGTATGTGAGCAAGGAAGAGATTGATGAAGCGGTATCCCTGGTAGCAACGTTGATTGAAGAGCACGTAGCAGCGAAGAAGGCCTAATCCATTTTGACAAAATGAAAGCTTGCTGTACCGGGGCCTTTCATGGCCCTGGCGCAGAACTAGATGATGAATCCCTGTAGCCGCGCGGAGAACCTGCGGAAGATTAAAGTAAGCGCCATAGGCTGCCTGAGCATGGGCTGCCACGGCTGCTCTCTTCTGCCCGAGCGGGTGCAGGGAACCGGATATAAGGAGGACAACATTCACATGACAGCACAACAAACGGAGAAAATCCAGAAGATTGATCTTAGAGGCCGTGACTTTATTGAGTTTACGGATTACACAGCCGAAGAGATCCGCTACTTGCTGGACTTGGCCATTGAGATCAAAGGCAAGCAAAAAAACGGCGTAGCCTATCAGCCGCTGAAGGGCAAAACGATTGGACTTATTTTTGAAAAGTCATCCACACGTACGCGTGTATCCTTCGAAGTAGGCATGTTTCAGCTGGGTGGACACGCACTCTTCCTGAGCAAAAACGATATCCAGCTTGGTCGCGGGGAAACAACCCATGATACGGCTAAAGTATTGTCCCGCTACCTGGATGGCATCATGATTCGGACCTTTGGACACCATAATGTAACTGAATTGGCGGAGCATGCCGATATCCCGGTCATTAACGGCCTGAGCGATGCCGCTCATCCGTGCCAAGTACTCGCGGACTTCCAAACCGTGCTGGAGCACAAAGGCAAACTGGCTGGCCTGAAAATGGCTTATGTCGGTGATGGTAACAACATGGCTCACTCTCTCATGCTGGGTGCAGCGAAGATGGGAATGCATGTTGCTGTAGCGACCCCAAAAGGTTATGAGCCGGATAGCGCAGTGGTAGAGCAGGCGCGCAGCATTGCGAAGGAAAGTGGTTCTGAAGTGACTGTGACGTACAGTGCTCAGGAAGCTGTGAAGGATGCGGATATCGTTTATACCGATGTCTGGGCAAGCATGGGCTTTGAAGAGGAGCAAAAGGTTCGTGAGCAGGCCTTTGCTGCGTACCAGGTCGATGAGGAACTGATGAAAGGTGCGAAGCCAGATTACATGTTCCTGCATTGTCTGCCGGCACACCGCGGGGAAGAAGTAAGCGCGGGTGTAATTGATGGACCTAACTCCCTGATCTTTGATCAGGCAGAGAACCGGCTGCATGCACAAAAGGCCTTGATGGCCGCGTTAATGAGCGAATAGCCGCTGTTTGCCTAAATGAGTTGATTTTAGGCGCAGGGTTAGCGATGATAGATTCATCTATTTATACTCTAAAATAAGATAAATTGGTGCATTCGCAAAAACGGAGAGACAGAAAAGACTTGAAGAAACGAAGTGTTCGCCTTTATCCCCGGATTTTACCCTTTAAGAAGGGATCAAAAAATCTGGGGGTAAGAGCGATCGGAGGGTTTTCTGGCTCGTAGTTTTTAGCAGATGCATAGCTTGTTTAACTTATTGGCAATTGAATTTGGGGAGGACCAACGAACATGGCTAAGGAAAAAATTGTACTCGCCTATTCCGGCGGGTTGGACACATCTGTAATTTTGAAATGGCTGAAAGAAACCTATGATGCAGAGATTATCGCATTTACTGCAGATATCGGACAAAAGGATGAGCTGGACGGCCTGGAAGAAAAAGCACTCGCTACCGGCGCATCCAAAGTATATATCGACGATCTGCGCGACGAGTTCGCCAAAGACTTCATCTACCCGATGTTCCAAGCGGGTGCTCTGTATGAAGGACAATACCTGCTCGGTACAAGTATCGCTCGTCCGCTGATCGCGAAACGCATGGTCGACATCGCTCGTGCAGAAGGTGCTACTGCCATCGCTCACGGCGCTACGGGTAAAGGGAATGACCAAGTTCGTTTCGAGTTGAACGCAGCTGCGCTGACACCAGACGTTCAAGTCATTGCGCCATGGCGTTTGGAAGAATTCCGCAACCAGTTCCCGGGACGTGCCGAGATGATTGCTTATGCAGAGAAACACGGTATTCCGGTAACGGCATCCGCAGCTAAGCCTTACTCCACAGACCGTAACCTGCTGCATATCAGCTATGAGAGCGGTGTGCTTGAAGATCCTTGGTTTGACCCAAGTACAGACGAGAACAAAGACATGTTCCTGCTCAGCAATGCACCGGAAGATGCACCCGATCAAGCGGAATACGTTGAACTGGAATTTGAACAAGGCAACTGCGTAGCCCTGAATGGTGAACGTCTGAGCCCGCTGCAAGTGATGGAGCAACTGAACGAGCTGGGTGGTAAACACGGAATTGGCCGTGTCGACATGGTCGAAAACCGTTTTGTTGGCATGAAGAGCCGCGGCGTATACGAGACACCGGGTGGAACGATCCTGTTTACAGCACATCGTAAAATGGAATCCATCACGATGGACCGTGAGGTCATGAACTTGCGTGATAGTCTGATCACCCGTTACAGCACACTCGTGTACAATGGCTTCTGGTTCGCACCGGAACGTCTGGCACTGCAAGCGCTCGTAAGCGAAAGCCAAAAAAACGTAACAGGTACCGTACGTGTGAAACTGTACAAAGGCAACATCATTGGGGCAGGCGTGAAAAGCCCTGTCAGCCTGTACAATCCGGACATCGCTACGATGGAAGCTGATCCAACACAAGCATATGATCAAGGGGATGCAACCGGCTTTATCCGCCTGAACGCCCTGCGTCTGAAAGTTAATTCCGGCGTCGAACAAAACAAGAAATAATTCTTTAAAATAGCCTCATATCATGACCAATATCACTTTACAGGGCAGGCCGTTCTTGCACATCGGGCAGGGGCGGCTTTGTCCATGAACGAAAGGGGAGAACTCACCGTGAGCAAGCTGTGGGGAGGACGTTTTACCAAACAAACCAATCATCTGGTTGAGGAATACACGGCATCAATTAACTTTGACAAAGCTTTGGCTGAGGAAGATATTCAAGGCAGTCTCGCCCATGTAACGATGCTGGGCAAGTGCGGCATTTTGCCTGTAGAAGATGTGGAAACGATCAAGGAAGGCTTGATTACAGTACTGCACAAAATTCGTGCAGGCGAAGTGGAATTCTCTGTTTCAGATGAAGACATCCACATGAACATTGAGAAAAACCTTATCGAAACCATTGGCCCTGTCGGTGGCAAATTGCACACAGGTCGCAGCCGGAATGACCAGGTGGCAACAGACATGCACTTGTACCTGCGTGAGCGTGTAGTTGGTTTTGTCGGTATGCTGCATGCGCTGCAGGAGGCGTTGATCGGACAGGCCAAGGACAATCTGGATACAATCGTACCGGGTTATACCCATCTTCAACGTGCACAACCGATTCTGTTCGCCCATCACCTGATGGCGTATGTCTCCATGTTCCAACGGGATGCGGAGCGTCTGATGGACAGCTACAAACGGATTAACGTTCTGCCGCTGGGTGCAGGTGCACTTGCAGGAACAACATTCCCGATTGACCGCCACTTCGTGGCCGAGCAGCTCGGCTTCGACGGTGTGTACGAGAACAGCCTGGATGCGGTTAGTGATCGTGATTTTATCGTAGAGTTCCTGGCAGCTGCTTCCCTGATCATGACTCACCTGTCCCGTCTGAGTGAAGAACTGGTGCTGTGGAGCAGTACCGAGTTTGGTTTTGTTGAGCTGGACGATGCGTTCTGCACAGGCAGCAGCATTATGCCGCAGAAAAAGAATCCGGATGTACCTGAGCTTGTTCGTGGTAAAACCGGACGTGTATACGGCAACTTGATCGGTTTGCTGACGGTTTTGAAATCTCTTCCTTTGGCTTACAACAAAGACATGCAGGAAGACAAGGAAGGCATGTTCGATACGGTTGCTACGCTGGAAGGCGCGCTGCAATTGTTCGCACCGATGATTGCAACGATGAAAGTGAACAAGGACCGGATGCGCCAAGCGGTGAACCAGGACTTCTCCAACGCAACGGATATTGCAGACTTCCTCGTGGGTGAAGGCTTGCCATTCCGTCAGGCGCATGAAGTCATCGGTAAAACGGTGCTGTACTGCATCCAGAACGGCAAGTATTTGCTGGATCTGAGCATTGATGAGTTCCGTCAGTTCTCCCCGCTGTTCGACGACCGCATCTACGATGTGCTCCAACCGGAAGCGGTGGTTAACGCACGTAACGTCTATGGTGGCACAGCCTCTGGACAAGTGGCTGAAGCTATTGGACGCAGTGAAAAGGTGCTGGAAATTACGGCGCAATGGATCACAAGCCGCGGCTAACGCCAAAGCTGTCCCGGTAGTACAAAAGTTGAATTATATAAAAAAGAAGCAGCCCAGTGGAGATTCCTCCATGGTCTGCTTCTTTTTTCGTTTTTTTAATTTCAAATCACATTGCACCAAGCGCTTCCCTTTAGTTCCGTTCAGGCAGTGGCAGCCATCGCAGCACATTCTGAATCTTCTCATCCCAGTATGCCCAGTCATGTCCGCCAGGTTCTTCTTCATAGGTCAACTGAAAATCAGTCTGTCCACAAGCCTCACGGAAAGATTGGTTTTCTTCATATAAGAAATCTTCCGTGCCGCAGCATTGATATAGAAGTGGACGTGGTGCCTGACTAGCCTGACTTTCTTTTAGCAAATGAAGCAGATCATTCTCCGAGCCCTTGATCTCTGATCCGAAGATGCGCTCCATTTCGGTCTGCTGCAGTGCGGAGAGAATTTTGTTATCCATATGTGCAGCCATATCCAGAGCCCCTGATAAGCTTGCTGCTGCGGCATATTGCTCCGGTTTGCGCAGGGCCAGTTTGAATGCTCCGTAACCACCCATGGACAAGCCGGCAACGTAGTTGTCTTCCCGTTTGGAAGACAGCGGGAAGAAGGAGCGTGCCAGGGCAGGCAGCTCTTCGCTGATGAACGTCCAGTAACGTCCACCTTCGGCCATATCCGTATAGAAGCTGCGATGCACTTGCGGCATGACAACAGCGATTCCGAGGTTTGCCACATAACGTTCAATGGATGTCCGGCGCAGCCAGATGGAATCATCATCCGATAGGCCATGCAGCAAATACAGCGTAGGATGAAGTCCTTTGCCCGAAACATTATCCATTCCAATCTGATTATGGGTCTGCTGTGGCAGAATAACGTGCATGCTCGTGCTGAGTCCTAGCGTGTCGGAGTAAAAATCACATTTAATGAGTGCCATCTCTACAAAGTAACCCCTTTCATGAATTCATTAACTGAATGTCCTGCCTGAGTTGAATGCGGTCACAGTTAATGGCTCCTTCGTTTCTATCACACAGGTTATACCCAAACCCCGTCCATTGCAACAACAACATTCATAGCTAAACAAAGTGATGGTTTAACTAGGCTCACAGAGCGTTCAATAAAAAGTTAGGTAGGTAGCGGTTAATTGAGGTTCATGTTGAGCAAAATGATTTCTATGCTTCACAACGTAACAATGTTATGTTACACTGACTTCAACACAAAGGGGGACCATATATGACGGATGAATTGATCTCCAAAAAAGACTTGCTGGACCTTACGGGGATTTCCTATGGTCAGTTATACCGCTGGAAGCGGAAAAACCTTATTCCGGAGGAATGGTTTATTCGAAAGTCTTCATACACGGGTCAGGAAACTTTTTTTCCTAAACAGCAGATTCTGACACGTATCGATAAGATTCTCAATATGAAGGATGGATTATCACTGGATGAGCTGGCAGATGTGTTTTCGCCCACACTGGGTGAGGTTGAAATGTCTGCAGAGCAATTAATGGATCGAAACATTGTTTCATTACCTTCGCTTGAATTGGTAAAAGAGGCAGGACGGGAACAACCCATGTATGCTCTGGAGCAGATTATGATGCTCTATGTCCTCGAGAAGCTGCTGCTTAGCGGGGATATTACCCGTCAGGAGGGCTCATTGCTGATAGATGTTATGTCTGAGCATTATTACCGTTTTGCAAACAGAGCAAGTGAGCTGCTGCTAATTCGCAAGATGGGCGTACCGACATTCATGCTTACTGGTTCAGGATCAGAGCTTTATTTTGATCAGAGCGTCAAAGTGGTACTGAGAATTCCGCTGGGCACGTTTATGGAAGAGCTGAAACTTAAATTGGGATAAAGGGGAGAATGGACATGGAAGAACGTCATTTGAGAAATGATCTGAATGTATCAGGCTTGAGCCAAACAGCAGGTGGAGCTTTTCACCGGGTTTCCATTGATGGCATGGCTAAAGTAAACGGCAATCTGGATTGTACCTCCTTGAACGTGAATGGGACGTTGAAGATGCATGGAGCCTTAAGTGCGGAAAGTGCAACCATTAACGGCATGTGCACGCTGAATGGCCCCCTGAACAGCTCCCGTGTTCGTGTGGATGGCCTGACAACCATTCATGGAAACCTCAGTAGTCCTGAGCTTGAAGTAAACGGCAAGTGTACCGTACGTGGACGAGTGGATGGAGAACGCATCGATATTGGCGGCATGATCACGATTGATGGTGACGTACAGTGTGAGTCCCTGAATGTACAGGGCAACATCAAAATTAGTGGCTTCCTGAATGCAGGATCTGTTGAGATTAAGCTGCATACATCTTCTTCAGCCAAAGAGATTGGCGGAGAACGTATTGATATTCGCCGTAAGGAACAAAGTGGCTTTTGGAAAAGTATCGGTCTGGGCGGTACACCCTCCTTCAAAACATCTTTAATTGAAGGGGATGAGATCGTATTGGAAGATACGGAGGCTGATATTGTACGTGGCAGCAAAGTGTATATCGGCCGTGGCTGCAGCATCAAACTTGTTGAATACTCAGGCGAGCTTGAGATTGATCCTGATGCCAAGGTGGGCAGCAGCCAGCGCATTTAAGTTGGATTTATAGAGAAAGGAATGGGATGCGACTTGAATAACCATAACGTTAGTCCATCAGACAAGAAAAATGACATCAGCATTATCGGTGAAGGAAGCTCCGCTGGCGGTGTTTACGGCAAGGTCAAGGTTGTAGGAGATTCTTCCTTTAACAATAACTTGTATTGTGATCAATTCAAATGTACGGGCACGTCGGTCATCTACGGATCTCTTGAATCAGACGATATTAAAATTACGGGAACGCTAACCCTAACAGAACGAGCTGTCGACCCTGAAGATGAGAGTGGGAGTGGCGTATCCGGCTTACATGCAAAAGCTGAAAAAATGAAAGTGGTAGGTGAGTTTCATCTACCGGGTGATTGCCAGGCGGAGAATCTCAAACTCAATGGTCGTTTTACGGTCGGAGGTATGCTTACCGCAGAAGAAATGACACTTAAAATCATGGGTCCGTCTGAAGCGAGGGAAATTGGTGGTTCAATCATCGCTGTGAAGAGTGGCCGGGGGAAGCTGCTTGAAGGTTTGTTCTCGAGTAATGCGAGTAACCAATCGATACTCACGGCAAACATGATTGAAGGAGATGACATTGAGTTAGAGAACACGGTAGCCGAGGTTGTCCGGGGAGATAAAATAAAAATTGGCCCAGGCTGCCGAATTGGTACAGTTGAATACCGTTCATCTCTGCAGATCCATTCACAATCCGAAGTTTTGGTTCAGCGCAATCGGTCCGTGGACTGATTATTGGGGACGGCTTTTCGGATATACTATTTCAGTCATATGAATAGAGCGTGAATGGAGAGATTGAGTACAATGGTTGCACGTAAAAACAGTATTGGATTGGTGCTGGCAGGGCTGCTGCTCAGCATACTGATGGCTTCGATGGATAACACCATCGTGGCAACGGCGATGGGGGATATCGTCGGGAAGCTGGGTGGCCTCGACAAATTCGTTTGGGTTACTTCAGCTTACATGGTCGCCGAGATGGCAGGGATGCCGATCTTCGGTAAATTGTCCGACATGTATGGACGGAAGAAGTTTTTTGTATTTGGAATTATCGTGTTTATGCTTGGGTCGGCGTTATGTGGAACAGCAACATCCATTGTGGAGTTGACCATGTACAGAGCCATTCAGGGGATTGGTGCAGGTGCCTTGGTGCCAATTGCGTTTACCATCATGTTTGACGTGGTTGCACCGGAAGCGCGGGGCAAGCTGGGCGGATTGTTTGGGGCTGTCTTTGGATTATCCAGCGTATTCGGCCCGCTGCTGGGTGCGTACATCACACAGTACGCCACGTGGGAATGGGTATTTTATATTAACCTGCCGCTCGGACTGATTGCGTTTGTGTTTATTGCGTTTTTCTACAAGGAATCACATCAGCATCAATCCCAGCAGATTGACTGGCTGGGTGCCGTGACGCTGATTGGTGCTGTAGTATGTTTGATCTTTGGCCTCGAACTGGGTGGTAAAACGTATGCCTGGAACTCGTGGCAAATTCTCGGTTTGTTTGCAGGATTTGCAGTGCTGGCGCTGCTGTTCGTATTTGCCGAATCAAGAGCGAAGGAACCGATTATATCCTTTAACATGTTCCGCAATCGCGTGTACTGGTCCAGTAATGTCATTGCCATGTTCAGTGGTGCGGCATTTATCACGGCGTCAGTGTACATTCCTATCTTCATTCAGGGTGTGCTTGGGGGTAAAGCGACCAATTCGGGTCTTGTACTGCTGCCCATGATGCTGGGTTCTGTCGTAACCGCCTCGATGGGCGGGGTGCTGATGACCAAGATCAAGTATCGGAACATCATGATTCCAACACTGGCGCTGCTGGTTCTCGGTCTCGGCCTATTAACCACACTGGATGCCGATTCGTCCCTCTGGACAATTCGTGTATTTATGGTTCTGGTTGGCCTGGGTGTCGGTGCCTCGTTCTCGGTGCTCAGCAATGCGGCCATGAATGCATTCGAACCACAGAGACGTGGTGCCGCGAGTTCCACGCTTAACTTTTTGCGATCGCTTGGAATGACGATGGGGATTACGATCTTTGGGATCGTGCAGAGCCAGGTATTTACACGCAAAATGAACGATGCCCTCGCCGGAGCTGCTGCCGAAGCAGGCGGGTCAGGGACTGGAGTACCGGCAGGCGGCATGCCTGAGGGCTTGAATCTGAGCGATCCGCATGCCTTGCTTTCCCCGGAGCTTAGACAGGCGATTCCGCCTCAGGTGCTGGAAGCGATCACTCAAGCGTTGTCCTCCTCGATCGTGCAGTTATTTGCCTGGGCGGCCATTCCAGCGGCATTGGCTCTGATTGCTGCTTTCTTTATGGGAAAAGAAAAGATGGTTATCGGCGAGGAACAGGGAGAATACACAGCAGGGCATTAATTTGAAGTGAACAACAAAGACACACCATTCTATCTCCACGCGGAGCAATAGAGAGGTGTGTCTTCTACTTTGTCCAACTCTTATGGCTGTTTGGTATCACTCACACCGTCCTCTACAACAGAAGGCTCCTGCGGATCTGGCAGGCTGCTATGACCTGAACGTGCGATAAGGCGATCCTGAGCTTTGTAGGTATCTCGCGAAATGGTTTTGGACTCCACCACTTTGCCATCCACCTTCTTGATACGTACGGTTTCCACAATGTAGCCAGGCTGTCCGTTTTGCAAAACCTGCTGGGCGCCATCCGGCAGCGCGTTGCTGGATACATACTTTACAGGGGCGCTTAACGTTTCGATGGTGTGGGATTCGAGTGCGTAGCTGACATTCTCGGGAAAAGTACCAAAAAATTTGACGGTTAATTGGTGATTCTTCACTTCAGCAAGGATCAGCAGGGAACTGCCCGTATTGTTCTTGAAACGGAAATTGATAGCGCCAGAAGCAAAAGTGGCGTCCAGTCCTTTTGGCAAATATTTGACGGGTATCGAATGGTTACGCCGCTCGACGATATCGAGTCCGGTTAACAAGGCCGCATTGTATACAGTGCTGGACACCTGACATATGCCTCCGCCAACCCCCGGGGTCAGACGTCCGCTCACAATGACCGGAGCCTCGCGAAAGCCGTATTCCTTCTCGGCATGTCGAATGATCTTTTCATAGTCGAACATGCCGCCAGGCTTCAAAATCATGCCGTTCACGGATTGTGCTGCTGCACTGACATTATGTATGCGTCCTTCCGTGCTGCTTCCCAGCCCTGTGGAGAACTGGATGATCTTCCGCTCAATGCCTTCCTTGCGTAAAGACTCCAGCGTTACTTGAGGCTGCTGGGTGTATAGCGGCAGCTGAATTAACAGTGAAGCAGGTGTGTTCGCATTGTCCAGCACGGTGAAATCATGGGGAAGCTTCGCCAGCAGTCTAGCCTCCAGTTCATCCCAGGCGATCCGCCGGACGCCCTTCTCCGGGATGTACTGGACCTTGTCGTTTGCGGTGATCCGCCGGACAGCGTCTGCGGGGGTGCCGAAGGTTTCCTTTTCCCACTCAGGGCTCAAACGTGTTCTAAGGGATTGGATATTGTACCGTTGTTCGAGAGGCCATTCCTCCGCGAAATGATAACGGGCATACGCACGTTCCCACACATTCCCTTCCTCCAGCTTATGCACCGCTGCACGAAAGGTGTCCGCACTGTAATCCGCACCGGCTTCGATCGCAGTCATGTTCAGCGTCAGGGAGGGCTCATCCACCTCCAGCGTAACAGGCCAGTCCTCCAGCTTTTTCAAACGTTCGTCCAGTCCCAGCAGTGCCTCGCTCCGATTCACGCCGCCGACCTGCCAGCCGCCAACCTGCACCTTACTCGGCAAAGCGGGCTGGTTCACATACATATACAACAATCCGTAGGAAGCGGAGCCGATAAAGAGAATCGAAAACACGACAATGACGGCCAAATGTATTTTTTTCATATCCGTACGCTCCTTTATACTTCTGATGTTCCGCATTTCGTAACACTTTCTATATATATGATCCAATGCAGGAAAACTTTCGGGTACTCAATAGGTAACAAATTTGTTACAATATATTTTATATGTTTCCATCCAAAGGATCGAAATAAGGGTGAAATGGATTGCTGCTGATGAAATTCAGGTCTTTTTAAAGGAATTGCCGGGATTGTGTCGAAATGATAATGGCTAACTATGTGAGCAGGAAGTGATGATGTGATAGAAATGCAGGACGTGTGGAAGACCTACGCCAATGGGACCCACGCATTACAAGGGGTGTCGGTGAAGATCGACCGCAATGAATTTGTGTATATCGTCGGTCCGTCCGGCGCAGGTAAATCAACATTTATGAAACTGATGTACAGAGAAGAAATTCCGACCAAAGGACAAATATCCATCAATGGATTTAATATCGGCAAGTTGAAACCACGCAAGATTCCTTATGTGCGCCGCAACATCGGTGTAGTGTTTCAGGACTTCCGTCTCTTGCCCAAGATGACGGCGTTTGAGAATGTGGCTTTTGCCATGGAGGTTATTGAGGCACCGAAGCGTCACATCAAGAAACGGGTCATGGAAGTGCTCGATCTGGTGGGATTGCGCAGCAAGGCGAATCGTGAACCTTCGCAATTGTCCGGAGGGGAACAGCAGCGTATTGCCATCGCACGGGCGATTGTAAACAATCCGTCGGTGATTATCGCGGACGAGCCTACGGGTAACCTTGATCCCGAGACGTCATGGGGCATTATGCAGCTGCTGGATGAGATTAATTTCAGGGGAACGACGATTGTCATGGCAACCCATAACAAGGATATCGTGAACACGATGCGCAAACGGGTTATCGCCATTGAGCGCGGCCAGATTGTACGGGATCAGATGAGAGGGGAATACGGTTATGAATTTTAGTACTCTCTTGCGCCATTTGCGGGAGGGATTCAAAAACGTATTCCGCAACGGCTGGATGTCTGTAGCATCCATCATGTCGATCATCGTGTCACTGCTCATTCTCGGGGTATTCATGCTGCTCGTGCTGAATGTGAACTCCATGGCTAACCAGGTGGACAGCCAGGTGGAGATCAGTGCATTTCTGGAGCTGAATGTGGATGAGAGTCTGCGCAATACGCTTCAGCAGGAGATCAGTGCCATGCCGGAAGTAAGCGAGATTCGTTTTGTCTCCAAGGAAGAGGGACTCAAGGAGTTCCGGGAACGTCTCGGTGACAGTGCGAATAATGTGCTGGACGGTTTTGATGTGGATAATAATCCGCTGCCGGAGACCATTGAAGTGGAGGTCATTGAACCGGAAACCGTCACTTTTGTGGCGCAAAAAATTGAAGCCCTGAACGAAAAGCACCCGGAGAAGCCGATCATGAAAGTGAACTACGGCAAGGAAACGGTCGAAGTGCTGTTCAAATTTACACGCCTTGTACGGAATATCGGATTTATTTTTGTCGGGGGACTGGCTCTGATGTCCATGTTCCTGATCTCGAATACGATTCGCGTAACGATTCTGGCCCGTCGCCGGGAGATCGGCATCATGAAGCTCGTCGGTGCAACGAACACATTCATTCGCTGGCCTTTCTTTATTGAGGGTGCGCTGATTGGATTCATCGGTTCCATGATTACGGTAGCAGTTTTGTTCTTCGGTTACAGCCGCCTGCTGGCTACCATTGGTCAGGATGTATTCATGCAGATGCTCAACCTGATCCCGCTCAGCGACATTTGGTTGCTGTTTGGAACCCTTTTGATCGGACTCGGTGTGCTGGTAGGTATTTTGGGAAGTACACTATCCATTCGCAAGTCACTTAAGGTTTAATGTTTTATTACTGAAATTGCAGAAATTGTCGAAATAGAATGACAAAGCAGGTTCACAATTGGACGCTGTTTGACGATATGTAGGGAAGACGCACTCTTAATTAGATGGAAGAAAGCAAGCATAAGAACATGATGTTCACCACCTGTGCAGGTTGCTTTCTTGTGAATTCATAGGATGGGGGATCACCATTTTGAAAAAAACAGCTTCGCTGCTGGCCTTTACGTTATTGGCCGGATTGACGCTTCAACCTTCGGACGGATATGCCAAGAGTAGCATTAGCGACATCGATCAACAGATTAGCCAGCTGGAGAGCAAGGCGGCTGCAGCCAAACAGGAACAGAAAAAGGCTGCTGCCAACAAGAAGGAAGCCCAGCATTACAAGAACAAAACCAATGCCTATCTGAAGGTTGTCATGGAGCAGATCAATGTTGTCAGTGATGAGCTGGCGAACGTTTCCCTGGAAATTGAGAATACGGAAGAAAATCTTCGCACGACGAAAAAAGATCTCCAGGCTGCAGAGGAGCGCATTGTCGCAAGGGAGAAGCTGCTGGAATCGCGCGTACGTCTGATGTATACCGATGGAGCAGTATCCTATCTGGATGTGTTGCTGTCTTCAACAAGCTTCTCGGATTTCCTGACCCGTGCAGATTCGCTGAAAACCATTGTGGATCAGGATCAGCATCTGCTGGATGAGCATAAAAAGGACAAGCAGCTCGTTGTCGACAAAAAGGCTGAACTGGACAAGCAGTATGCAGAGGCCAAAAGCCTTTACGCACAAAAGAAACAACGTAAAGCCCAGTTAAATGAGAAGGAACAGGAGAAGCAGGTGCTTCTGGCTTCCTATGATGCTAAAATTGAAGAGTCGGAAGAGCTGACGCAGGAGCAGGAAGATGTGTTGATTCAGATCGCCAGCAAGCGTTCGGCGCTGCTTCAGGAAAAAAACAAACTGCGTGAGCAGCAGGCAGCTGCCGCCGCCAAAGCAAAAGCAGCCGCAGCAGCTCGGGCTGCAGCAGCAGCAAAGGCACCAACGAAAGTCAGCACAGGCAGCAGTGAAACCGTGTATACCGCGGGCAATGGAATTTTCTCCAAACCGGTATCCGGCGGACGCATTTCTTCGCCATTCGGTCGTCGTACACACCCAATTACGGGTGAGGTAGGCAAAATGCACAATGGTATCGATTTTGCTGTACCTGTGGGAACCTCGGTTCATGCGGCATCAGGAGGTATCGTCATCATGGCGGAGTGGTACAGTGGTTACGGTTATACCGTTATCGTAGACCATGGTGGCGGACTCTGGACATTGTATGGTCACCTGCGTGAAGGCGGATTTAAGGTGAGCAAGGGAGATACGGTGAGCAAAGGCGACCTTATTGCCGAGTCAGGCAACACGGGAAATTCAACTGGACCTCACTTGCACTTCGAAGTTCGTGAAAATGGTGCAGCGGTGAATCCGATGAATTACCTGTAATGGATTGACTGTGAGGGAATGGAAAAGACATATTCCGTACAAGCTAGACATATACTAAGCTGGCATGTTCAGGGAATGGATTCGGGCACTTGGAATCTGACACGCTTCAAAACAAAAGGCGGTGAGCAAACGGATGATGAAGAAAAGATCGGCGCTGCTGCTTGCCATTGTGGCCCTCCTTGGAGGGAGCCTGCTTACGCTGGTACTGATGAGTTATCCCGGTGTGGCCAATCAGACCACTTCGGGTGAGGGCCTGCTGGCCAGTGTAACCGGCAATACGCAGCAGAAGAACGATTTGAAGAAGATTGAAACCGCAATGGATTTGATCTCAAGCAACTATTATAAAGATGTCGATAAGACCAAACTGATCGATGGTGCGATCAACGGTATGATGGAATCCCTTGGCGATCCATATTCCAACTACATGGGACAGGAAACGGCTGCCCAGTTCGAGGAATCCATCGAAGGATCCTTTACCGGAATTGGGGCCGAGGTGTCCTCGCAGGATGGAAACGTTGTTGTCGTTTCCCCGATCAAAGGATCACCTGCCGAGAAAGCAGGCATACGGGCGAAAGACATGATCATGTCTGTGAATGGCGAATCTCTGCAAGGTCTTGAATTAAACAAGGCTGTTAACAAAATCAGAGGTCCAAAGGGCAGCGAAGCCAAGGTACAAGTGAAGCGCGCCGGTTCGACAGAATTGATTGAATTTACCATTGTGCGTGATGATATTGATCTGGAGACTGTGTACGCCCACATGGAGGATAACGGTGTAGGTGTCATTACCATCACTCAATTCTCGCTGAATACCGGAGAACGCTTCAAGGAAGAACTGGCCAATCTGGAGAAACAGAACATGAAGGGTCTGGTCATTGACGTTCGTAATGATCCGGGCGGCGTACTGCAAGTGGTTATCGACATTGCCGAGCAGTTTGTTCCGAAAGGTAAAGTGATCGTGCAGGTCGAGGACAAAAATGGCAAACGTGAGCAAAGCAAATCGAATGGTTCCAGTAAGTCGTACCCGATTACGGTACTGATGAACAAAGGAAGCGCGAGTGCGTCGGAAATTTTGGCCGGTGCATTGCAGCAGTCTGCTGGCGCAACACTGGTTGGCGAAAACTCCTTTGGTAAAGGTACGGTACAGACGAGCTATGATAAGCAAATGGGTGATGGCAGCCTGCTGAAAATCACCATCGCGAAATGGCTGACTCCAAATGGAGACTGGATTCATGAAAAAGGCATCAAACCGGATATTGCGGTGAACCAGCCGGATTACTTCTCGGTGGCACCGATCAACAAAGAGAAATTACCTTTGAAATATGACAGCAATAGCACGGATGTGAAAAGTGCGCAGACGATGCTGAGAGGACTTGACTTCAAGCCGGATCGTGTAGATGGATACTATGACCAGAAGACGGAAGAAGCGGTCAAAGCATTCCAAAAGCAGAAAGGCATTGAGGCCACAGGTGAGATCGATGAGAAAACCGCTGAATCACTGGAAGCGGCACTGATTGAACGTATTGCCAGTCCTCAATATGATGCACAGCTGAAGCGCGCGATCGAAAATGTCTCGAAGGATATTTAGACCGTCGTGTCGAAGCCATTAAGAAGGCTGATTATCAGCCTTCTTTTTTTCTGAACCGGCTGTAGGAGAGGGGTGACGGGCCATCATGGAATGGGCTTGGCCATGGTTAACAACATTAGGAGAAGCAGTGCTGCAGTTGTTTGCTCAGCCGTTTTATTATATTGCGGTCATTTTGATTGCACTGATCTATCATCGTCAATTATTACAGGAACGTAGGTTGTTTCATGTTCGTCTGCAAAGCTCCATCACCCAGACGATCCGTGCCTTACTCGGAGGGATCGTCATTGGTATCATTGTCTCGGTGATATCCATCTTCCTGGGGACGCATCTTACACTCGCTAGTGTCATTTGCATATGGGCCGCAACGTTAATTCTGGCGTTGTTCCGTATTCGCTATCTTTGTTTTGCCTACGCGGCAGGGCTGCTTGGCGTAGTGCAGTTTGGGCTGAACCTGGCCTCAGGCTGGCAGCCGGCGGGATGGCTAGGCAGTGTCACGGATGCATTGCGTGCGCTGGACATGCCTGCTTTATTGGTAATGGCTGCCTTACTGCATCTAGGTGAAGCGATGCTGGTTCGCTTGCAAGGGGTATCCATGGCTTCGCCATTGCTCTTTGAAGGCAAGCGCGGCAAGCTGGTCGGAGGATACCAGCTGCAGCATTTCTGGCCGATTCCGATGCTGATTCTGGTACCAGTAACGGGGAGCGGAGCAGAACTCGCCTGGAGTCCTCTCTTGAATGCAGGTGGTGGCTATATGTTAATGGCACTTCCGATCCTGCTTGGATTCGGCGAAGTTACGCAGAGTATGCTTCCTGGGCAAAAGGTACAGATATCCGCCAAGCGGCTCTTGCTCTACGGGACAGGCCTGCTTGTGCTCAGTCTCTTGGCGGCGTGGTGGTCACCACTTATGGTGGTTGCTGCTCTGGCAGCATTTATCGGCCATGAATTTCTGGTGTGGTACAGTGGGTTCGAGGAACAGCACCGCAGTCCGGTGTTTGTTCATCCGGTCCATGGCTTGAAGGTGCTTGGCATTATTCCGGATAGCCCTGCTGCAGAGCTGGGCATCGAAGCAGGAGAGACACTCTATAAGGTGAACGGTGTGATGGTAGACTCACCAGAAGAACTGCATCGTGCACTGCGGATGAATCCAGCCTTTTGCAAACTGGAAGTTCGTAACCATCAAGGTGAGAGCAAATTTATGCAGCGGGCCATCTATGAAGGTGAACATCATCAGCTAGGTGTGCTTATGGCTCCGGTCAACCATGAAGCTTGGGCAGTGCAGCTGCGTCCGCTGACGTTGTTCCATATCATCACACTCAAATTATTTGCCCGTCGCAAAAATAATCATAATGATGAAGCTCCGCTGGCTCTGCCGGCTCCGACCGTGAATGAACAAGGATCAGTAGAAATGTAATCAATAAAGGGTACTTCACCGCTTGGAAAGCGAGGGAGTACCCTTTGTGCGATGTGAAGCTAATTCTTCAACATAAAGATGGCGATCTGCGTCCGATCGCGCAGGCTTAGTTTGCCAAGAATCTCGGTGACATAGTTTTTGACTGTACCTTCACTCAAGAATAGTTTAGCCGCAATTTCCTTGTTGGACAGCCCCTCAGATATCGCTTCTGCAACGGCCAGTTCCGTTCGTGTCAGACCGTAAGCATCAAGAGGTGGTTGTGGATGTGATTGGGGAGCCGCAGACGGACGAAGCAGCCCCGCAAGCTTGCGGGCAATATCGGGGTGAATCAGCATATCACCGTTATGTACTGTTTTGATGCCTTGAATAATTCGGTCGGGAGGTACATTTTTGAGCAAATAACCGCTAGCACCGTTCTGCAGAGCTTGGATAATGTATTCGTCGTCGTCAAATGTCGTCAGCATCAGTACACGCATGTCAGGGAAACGGGACTTGATGATACGGGTACCCTCCACGCCATTGCAGTCCGGCATGCGGATATCCATTAATACAACGTCGGCAGCGGTTCCTGACTCCAGCAGTTCAAGTGCCTCACGTCCATTGGAGGCCGTGCCCGTGACAATAATGCCAGGATCAAGTCCGAGCAGGACCTTCAGGCTCTCGCGAATAAAAGAGTCATCATCGGTGAGAATCAGCCGAATGGGCTGGATTTGATCAGCTTCTTTATGTTTACTTGTTTCCATTCGTTCAGACATGAGCAAAATTACTTCCTTTCTCAGATCAAATCAGCTTTCTTCATCATGGGCAAACGTGTAGTTACGGTGTAAGGGTAAGCCTGCCGGATCTCAAGCCGGCCTCCAATGGATTCTGTGCGGAGTCGCATTCCTTCATGCCCCATTCCCGATGGGCCCGAATCTGCTGCTGTGCTGCGGTTCGATTGCATGCCCTCAGGCTGGGCTCTTGCTGACTGCTCCGCTTTGATTACTCCATCATTGCTGACCGACATGGAGACTTCGCGTTCCCCGTACTCCATTTCCACCGTAATCGTACTGGCGTTTCCATGTCTGAGGGCATTGGTTAGCGCTTCTTTGGCATTTTTATATAGTACGATCTGCATGCTTGGATACAGCTCACGGGATGAACCGCGGACTTCATAACTCGTCTTCACCCCCGTCTCCCTACCTACCTCTTCCAGAAGAAGATCCAGTGCATAGGCTTCGGATACATACGAACTGGAACGCAGTTGGTGAAGCGTAGAACGCATGTCATCCATGCTTGCTGCCAATTGATCGCGTATTTGTCTCACCATTTCCGTACCTTTTTCGGTATCCAGAGGAAGGGTTAACAGGGCAGCCTCGGACATCATTTTTGTACGAATGAGGCGGTGTCCGATATCATCATGAAGCTGCCGTGAAATCCGGGTCCGTTCTTCCTCCTGAGCTACTCCCTCAAGCTGCTTCGTGAACAACAGCAATTGTGCACGAGCGTCTTGAAGCTCGTAATGTTTACTGCGAAGCTCGTCATATACCTGTTCCAGCTGTCCGCGACTGCTTGCCATTCTGGAACCCTGCCAGGAGAGTGCGGCGGTAAGGACAAGGATCAGGTTTCCCACCATTCTTCCCGCTGTCTCCTCCAGGAAGGGGAATTTAGGTTGGGTAGGGAAGGAGGCAAACCAAGGAAGCAGCTCTTGAGGCGGAGTGTATTGCCAATGTAACGCTATATTTGTGGCGATAAGCTGAGCCCCCAACATCAACCAGCGGTTTGTCCCTTCAAGTCGATACATATACACATAAAGTATGGATAAGGACAAAAACAACATGAAGGGTCCGTATACAGCAATCAGCCAGCAGCTCCAGAGCATTTCAGCCAGGATGAGCAGCACATACCGAGCACGAGAACGGGCAAAGTCCTTGCAGACAGCGAGTCCGAGGGCAATGATGATATACAGCGTATATAAATCATCCCGGTCCAAGGGCTGCATCAAGAGGTACAGGACCGCAGGAACGAGGATCAAACCGTACTGCAGAATACGCATCGGCATAAGTAAGAAACATCCTTTTAAAATAGAATGGGAAATTACGGGTAATGCACCCCTGATTATAGCACAGCCTGCTTCTTATGCAGGAGATGACTTAAGTCACCTTCATCTTATGACCTTTCGTACCTTCGCGGGACCATGGGATTCGATACAATACAGATATGAAATCTGGCGGCGGGATGCTGGAGTGGAAGAGGAGTGTATGAGCGATGGCTATTCTTGAAATGGAACATGTAGTAAAACGGTACGGCAGCAAACTTTCAGTGGATCACTTGAATCTGAGTGTGGAGCGGGGGGAGATATTTGGACTCTTGGGGCCGAACGGAGCAGGCAAAAGCACCACCATCAGTATGATTGCAGGACTGCTCAGCATCGATCAGGGCGAAATCCGGCTGAATGGCATCTCAGTGAAGGAGCGACCGCTTGAAGTCAAACGCAAGATTGGACTTGTGCCGCAGGATCTGGCGCTGTACGAAGCGATGACTGCTGCGGAGAATGTCACTTTTTTTGCCAGGCTATACGGACTTCGCGGGAAACTGTTGAAGGAGAGGGTACAGGAATCGCTCGAATTTGTCGGGCTGCAGGATAAAGCAAAGGATGCTCCATCCACGTTCTCTGGCGGGATGAAACGCAGGCTGAACATCGCATGTGCCATTATGCACCGGCCGGATCTGATTATTATGGATGAGCCAACGGTAGGAATTGATCCCCAGTCGAGAAATCATATTTTGGAATCTGTGCGCACGCTTAACAAGATGGGGTCAACCATTATCTATACAAGCCATTACATGGAGGAAGTCGCGGCGATCAGTAACCGGGTGGCGATCATGGATCAGGGGCACATCATTGCCTGTGGCACCGAAGCGGAACTGAGAGAGCGGGTAGCGTCCGAGGAGAAAATCGTGCTAAGCGCTTCGGGGATTGGACCCGGTGCCGTTGAGGAACTGAGGCTTCATCCGCGTGTACGTGCGGTAGAAGTGGCAGGAGATACCCTGACCATTACGCTGCCTTCGGCACAGCAGGACCTGCAGGATATCCTTTTCATCTGCAGCAAACACGAGATTGCCATTCAGTCGCTCAAGGTTGAAGAGCCCGATCTGGAGACATTGTTTCTCAATCTGACCGGTCGAACGCTGCGGGATTAGGAGGTGGCATGGATGAACATTTGGCATATTTGCATGTTTGAAATAAGGAGGATTCTGAGAATCCGATCTGTTCTCTTGAACCTGTTTGTTCTGCCGCTGCTGCTGATCTTTATTTTGGGAGCTGCGTTATCCAGTACGATGGATACGGGGGAGGACAACGTGCCTGGACAGGTACGCGTGGGAGTGATTCAGACAGGTTCGAATTCAGGTTCAGTCACAGAAGCCTTGAACGCATTTGTGGCGGCTCCGGCTGTATCCGAAATGATGAAAGTACAGCACTTTACGACCGAGGGGGAAGCAGAGCGTAATCTTCGGCAAGGTGAACTCGATTTTGCAGTCTTGATCCCGCCCGATCTGGAGGAACGGATGACGAAGGGGGAAGAGGCGAAGCTGCAATGGATTATGGGGAAAGACGGCACACTGAACATCGTAGGTGAGACGTTGTTTACCCGCTTCACGGATGAACTGAACAGGCATATGGCAACAGTGGAAGTGTTGGGACCGGAAGCAAGTATGGCCGTGGCATCCACGGTTGATGAGGGCGCAGCCAATATCTCTTATGTTAACGTTAGCAATCCTGGAACCGCAGGTACCTCATACAATGCCTCTCAATATTATGCTGCATCCATGCTGGCCATGTTTATGTTATACGCAGGCATGACGACGAGCAACAGCCTTTTTAGTGAGCGGGACAAGAAAACCTTAACCCGTCTGCAGGCTGCTCCCGTAGGCAATGGTGTCATTTTCGCAGGGAAAATTGCAGGTAACAGCCTCCTGGCCTTCATGCAGGCGCTGATTATTGTTCTGATGACCTATTGGTTATACGGCGTGAATTGGGGGACACATCCTTGGTTGATTGTTCTGATCTGCGTTCTGATCACCATATCTTCAATGATGATTGGTGTGATTGTGGCACTCGTGAGCAAAAGTGCGGCATCTGCTAGTGCGTTAATGCAGGGCATCATCATTGCCATGACATTTATTAGCGGTGGCTTCACGCCGATTGCCATTGATTTTGTACAGCGGGTTGGTGAATTTACGGTAAATCACTGGGCTCTGCAAAGTTTCCTGCGCATGATGCTGAACGCATCGATGAGCGAGATTATGCATAATATCCTCATGCTCGGTGTTGTGAGTGCCGTCTTGCTTGCCATTGCAGCTGTGATCTACGGGAAGGTGGGATACCGCTATGAATAGTCTGAATATTGCCTGGTTAATGATCAAACGCACCATAGGACGCAAACGGGGATTTATGGCTTTCCTGCTGCTTCCGTGCCTTGTTGTCACAGGAGCAGTTGCGTTATTTGGGAGTGAGCAAGCCACGCGGGCGGTTATTCCTTATGTAAACGAGGATCAAGGGGCAGCGGGTACATGGATTGTGAATGAACTTAGGGGCAAGGAAGAATATCTGCTCAAGCCGATGAACACGGAGGCAGAACTGCGAGAAGCCATTACCCGGCAAAAGGGGAATGCGGGAATCATCATACCTGCTCATTATACGGATGACTTGCTGCAAGGGAAGAACGTATCGATCGAACTGGTTGAACTTCGTGTCAGTGAGAGTTCCTACACGCTGCGGGCTGCAGTTGAAGGGATGGCTAGCGGATTGCATCAGTCGGCCCAGGTTGTGATGGCAGCAACGAGTGCAGCTTCAAGTCAAGAACAGATTGCAGAATTGACAGCAACTCAAGAGCCATTCGAACAGCTGCTGCAGAAAACGGCGGAACATCAGATCTCCGGCGAAGCTACCGACCTGCAGATGTATCCCAAACCAGGACTGAACAATGTGACCGGATTTACAATCATGTTCATGATGGGGCTGCTGACCAGCGCAGTAGCTGTCATTATGGAAGACCGCAGGCAGCGGACGATGGCCAGAGTGTACACCGCTCCTGTTCGTGCATATGAAATTGCTCTCGGCAACTTCCTGGGCAGCTTTGCCATCGGCATGATTCAGATTTTACTGGTGCTGGGGATCAGCAGGTGGGTGCTGCACTATGACGCAGGTATTCCATTTGGCGTACATTTCCTCATCCTGGCTGCGTTTATGCTGGTATCCATGGGGATTGCGAGTACGGTGGCCGGATTGATCCGTGAATCCAAAAACGCAAACGTCCTGAATTCGCTTATTATCACGCCAACCTGCATGATCGGAGGGTGCTTCTGGCCGCTGTCGATTATGCCGGATTATATGCAAAAGCTGGCGAACTTTGTCCCGCAAAAATGGACGATCCAAGCCGTTGAGACGATCTCTGCAGGCGGCACGCTGTCCGACATCAAACTGCCGCTGCTCATTCTGTGTGGCATGGCTGCCATATTGCTGACGGTTGGATCGGTTATTCTCCGTCCCAATCAGCCTGGTGTGGACGCATAACAATGTAAATCTACTGCGACCATTCAGGATTGGTTCATTTAATCACTAGAAAGACTTCCATAAATTCGAACGGCCGGGTGCACATTTGTGTATCCGGTTTTTGGGCTGTAATCAGGTAGGGAAGGTGCCAAGGGTCTGATTCGTGGTGCCTGCTTTTGGGTAAATCAGTGAAGTTATACCTATGTCCTCAGGTTGTTAATCTATGATAAATTGTTCGTTAAGGAATGAATTAGACAGGTCCATCCGGTATGCCGTACTTGTATATGCCAGCATATAACAAGGCCTGTGGGATTGTCCTGTACATTTTATAGATGTTGAACAGAAAGAGGGTAAGTACTCCATGACAATCATCGGTATTGATCTGGGAACAACGAACAGCTTGGTATCCTGCTGGGCTGGCGGAGAACCCGTTATTATTCCAAATGCACTCGGCAACCGCCTGACGCCTTCCGTAGTCAGTGTCGACGACAATGGGGAGATGCTCGTTGGTGAAGTGGCCAAAGAGCGGCTGATAACACATCCCGAGCGGACAGCTTCTGTCTTCAAGAGGTATATGGGGACCGGGCGAACATTTCATTTGGGTACATATCATTTTTTGCCGGAAGAATTATCGGCTTTTATATTAAAATCGCTGAAGGCGGATGCTGAAGCCTATCTGGGGGAGTCCGTGACCGAAGCGGTTATTAGCGTGCCTGCGTATTTCAATGATGCCCAGCGCAAGGCTACACAGCGAGCAGGAGAACTGGCTGGCCTCAAGGTGGAGCGCTTGCTCAGTGAGCCTACAGCCGCAGCTATAGCATACGGTCTGCATCAGCAGCAGCCAGAGACGAAATTTCTGGTATTTGATCTGGGCGGCGGTACATTTGACGTATCTGTCCTGGAACTGTTTGATCAGATCATGGAAGTGAAGTCGGTTGCCGGAGATAACTTCCTCGGGGGCGAGGATTTCACAAGACTGCTGGCAGACATGTTTGCCGAGGAGCATCAGATTGAGCAGGATACGTTGTCAGGCAAGGCACAGTCAGCCCTTTGGAAGCAGGCCGAATCTTGCAAACGTGCGCTTGTTGATGGACGAGAAGGTACGATGTCCTTAACGCTGGAAGAGGGAGTAAGGGAACTTCGTGTTGACCGTGCAAGATTTGATCAGGCGGCTAAACCGCTACTGGCAAGATTGCAAAAACCAGTCGAGCGTGCATTGCGCGATGCTTCAGTCAAACTCAATGAGCTGGATGCCGTAATCCTGGTAGGCGGGGCTACGCGTATGCCGCTTATTTATTCGTTTACAGGTAAATTATTCGGCAGACTGCCTGCGAACCATCTGCATCCGGATGAGGCTGTTGCCCTCGGTGTGGGAATTCAGGCCGCAATGAAGGAACGCCATGCCGATCTGGAGGAAGTGATTCTGACAGACGTATGCCCGTATACACTGGGAACCTCTGTGTCGATGTCGCTTGGCAATGGACGTTTCGAATCAGGCATGTTTGCACCGATCATTGAACGGAATACAGTCATTCCCGTTAGTAAGGTGGAGCGGTACTATACGATGCACAACAATCAGGCATCCATTACTGCGGATATATATCAGGGAGAGAGCCGGCTGGCGAAGAACAATGTCAAGCTGGGGGAACTGACCATCTCGGTACCACCTGCACCTGCAGGGCAACAGGCCGTAGATATCCGTTTCACGTACGATATTAACGGCATCCTCGAAGTGGAAGTGTCTTCGGTAGAGACAGGGGAGAAAAAGGTAGCGATCATACAGGGCAAAGAAAGTGACCTGTCCAAGGAGGAAATCGCCGAGCGATTCAAAGCACTGGAAGCGATCAAGATCCATCCGCGGGACCGGATGGAGAACCGATTGCTTCTGGCTCGTGGAGAACGGATGTATGAAGAATCACTGGCCGACTACCGTACGATTATTGCCGAGGCCATGCTGCAGTTCGAAGAGACACTCAAACGTCAGGACGACCGTGAAATCAGGAAAGAAGCAGAAAAGTTGAAGGAAGTACTGGATCAAATTGAAAGAGTGCGGGAGTGATATGTGAATGGACATCTGGACAAGATTGGGGCTTGAGCCTACGCAGGATACGGTAGTCATAAGACGTGCGTATGCGAAGCAGCTGCGAAGTACACATCCGGAAGATGATCCGGAGGGGTTCCAGGAATTGCGGTCAGCTTACGAGCAGGCCCTGAAGGCTGCGAAAGAACCGATGCCGGATCAGGAGCAGCTTACGGCGCAGGCTAGCCCGCAAGCACAGAATCAGTCCGATATGGAGCTCCGCTCTGTTCAGGCGGAAGGCTCTCTGCAGGAAGCTGTTTCCGAATCCGAAGAAGGTCCCGTCTACTTTACCGTGGATCACTGGGATGCTCCTGTTGAGACAGCAGCCACTTCGCTTCAAGATGCAGCTTCCGTGGATGACACAGTCCACTTGCTTGAACGAGCACGTTCTATTGTAGAGGATGTATTCAAACGGGCAGATTCCGCCGTATGGGAGGACTGGCTGCAGAGCGAGGAACTATGGCAGCTGGACGTGAAATTTTATACGGGAACGGAATTGCTGCGGATGCTGTATGAACGTCCTTTTTTACCGAAAGCCGTCTGGGGACGGTTGAATGACTTCTTCAGCTGGACGGAACAGCGGGAAGAGCTGAAAGAGGTGCTTCCGGAGGAAATCGCAGACTATCCAGGCATGGAACTGGGGCGTCCGTGGGAGCTTCGTTATGACACGTTTGATAAGGGAAGAGACGTAGACTATGAAACCTTCATTCGTTTGCGTGAAACTGCATTCCAACTGATGCTTCGAGGTGATATTGCGGAAGCCGCATCACACATTGATGCAGGTATGGCACTGTATCCGGATGACCCGGACCTGGTCCGGCTGGCCGCCAAATTCCGCCTCTGGAACAAGGAGGAAAACGCCGCTTTGGTATTGTTTGAAAGGCTGGCTGCACTCGAACCAGATGCAGTGGACGGGCTGCTGCATAGCGCAAGACTTCTGCATGCCGCCGGGCAGAGGGGGCAGGCTGAGCAGCTATACCGCAAGGTACTGGAACGCGAACCTCACCAACTGGATGCATGGAATGGATTGGCCTTGTTCTATCAGGAGCAGGGGGAATTGGAGACAGCACTCCACATGGTTGAGCAGATCGTTACTCAGTATCCTCATGATCTGGAGATGCAGATTACGCTGCTGGAGCTGAAACAGGAACGGGTTGAGCAAAAGATCAGAGCGGCTGAGCAGGAAGCGGATGCGGTCGTTCGTCGCAAGCAGCAGCGTGAAGCTGCCGAGGGGTATGCTGAACTGTGGAACGATGAGCAGCTTGTTCAGTATCTCGGTGAAATTAATGTAAACGAGGAGTTGGATGCGGCATTATATCTGCTCTGGGCCCAGGGCTTTGTTCGAATAGGCAAAGGCGAGGAAGGGATTGAAGCCCTTCAGTATGCTGAAGCTGCTGCGAGCAGGGAAGGGACCAGCAGCTTTCCGATATTGCTTGAACGGGGCCAACTGCATCTGCGCATGGACCATAATACGGCTGCCATAGAGGATCTGGGCAGAGCAGCAGAAATGGATCCGTCCCATGCCGAGGTCAGGCATTTGCTGGCGAGTGCTTACCAGAGAGAAGATCAGCTTGAGCCTGCCATTGAACTATCCGGTCAGGCGATTGAGCTCAATCCCGAGCCCTATGAATATTATTCGCTGCGGGCACTTTGTTATTTTAGAATGGGACGTTATGAAGAAGCGCTTGCCGATTATGAGATTGTTGTGGTTAAGGAGCATGATTTTGCAAATGCCTGGTACCGGAAAGGGTTCGCACATCTGAAACTGGGGCAGTATGCCGAGGCCGTACAATCCCTTGAAACTTCTTTGGTCCATGAGCATGAAGCGGTCATTTATTATTATTTGGCCATTGCAAGGGCGAAGCTGAGGGAGATGGAACAGGCACTGCAGGATATCCGGCAATTCCGGAGCGAGAATCCGGAGGACCAGGACGGCCCTCTGATTGAAGGAGATATCCTCCGTTTACAGGGGCAGCTTATGCCGGCACACGATACATACGTTAACGGGTTAAATGAACATCCGAACGTATATGAGCTTGCTAAAATGGCGGTCGTTTGCGTGATGGAGTCTGATATGCAGGACAAGGATCCACATTTAAACAAACTTGCAGAAATGATGTCTAACATGGAGACGGTCGAAACGTGGGGATTGCTGTTCATTACACGATATCTGGTAGAAGCCCAAGACTGGGCAAGTGTCCGAGCATATGTGGAAGCTTATATAGACGGAGAAGAACCGGAGGATATTGATCCTCATATCTGGTTGTATTCCGGGATTGCAGCCTATCATGCGGGGGATATGGACCAAGCCATTCTTGAACTGGGCAAAGCCTACGGCGCAGGTCTGCGGGGCGATGTGTGCAGTGCTCTGAGCATGGTGTATTACGATAAACATGATTGGGATCAGGCGCTCGCCTATGCCGAAGAGGCTATTCACAGTCAGCCAGACCACCCGGATTATGTTGCGCGTCGTGACGCTATTGCTGCTCGTGCTGCAGAACGGGGATTTTCCTTTTTGAAAAAGCTTCGCAAATCCAAGCCGGCGTATGAACTGTGGCCTTCGGCTGTACCCCTTCAGCATCTGGAGCCAGATGAAGTCATGGACTTGCATTTTACATAGGAAGGAGGACAAGGATCATGGGACAGGACAGAGGAGCGGCTCAGGCTGTGCAGGGTGTTACGGATAAACAGCTGTGGTTTCGGGGCATGAGCGCCATCATGGATGAGATGAATGGACTGGATATACGCAACGATTACGAACATGATGAGAATGAAGAGGAAAAAGATCGATTCCGTACCTCTCTGGAAGAAGAGTGGCGTATTCATAACAGGGAAGAGCTTCTGTCGGGTCTGGAATGGATCCGGGAAGGCGGGCATCGGGTTGCGTTTGAACAAATGAGGACTTTTATGAACGCATTATCGGAAGCTGATCAATGGAAGTGCATACACTCCCTTAATCCGGAAACGGGCCGATATCATGAGTACCTGGTGGTCAAAACGTATATGTACAAACTGCCCCCTGCCGGCATTGCAGCCTGGGATTGGGGGAGGTACGCCAACCTGTGCCGGAAGAGTGCATATGTCGGGTTTATCACTGAAGTGGAGGCAGAACAATTGATCTTGGAGGCGGCCCTTGAAGCGCAATCAGCTTATTCTTCGTGGAAAGAGTACGCGGTTGCTTTCCTGGCAGGCAGATTGTACTGGTTGGAGCAAACGGCCGAGCCGCTCGTTCAGCGTCAGGTGAATTATGTGCGTAATTTGTTCGTGCAATCGAACAGCATTTATAACAAAGTGGACTGGAATTTGAATTTGTCCCTAAAGTAAAATAGAAACACAAAAGCACGTTCTACTGAATTCGGTTCAGCAGGAACGTGCTTTTTTGGTGAAGTGACGGGATGCCTCGTCCGATTGGAACTTAGGTTTGGGGTTGCAGCTGACGCAGTACGGTGATTTCGACCCGGCGGTTCTTTTGCCTACCGGCTGCGGTGGAATTATCACCTGTGGGACGTGTGTCTGCATAGCCTGCGTACTGAAACCCGTCAGGGTCCAGATTTTCTTTGTCCAGGAAAAACCGTAGCACAGATAGTGCGCGTTCACCGGAAAGTTCCCAGTTGTCTTTGTATGTGGAATTCGCGCCGACAGGCACATTGTCGGTGTGTCCCTCGATGCTGACGACAGTGCTCAGGTCACGAAACAGGCTTGCGAGCTTGCTGAGTGTAGGTGCAGCGTCACTTTTGAGGGCAGCCTGTCCCTGATCAAAGAGAAAGCGGTCACTCAGGGTGATGGAGATCCCCTGCGGATTATCTGCTACAAAAATCTGATTTTCCAGTTTATTATCTTCGATATACTGGGTAATCACATTGAACAGATTCTGCAGCTCCTCTTCCTGGGATCGAAACTGTTCTTCCCGCTCGGTCAGTGGCTGACCTTCTTCGGGAGATGTTGTATCTTCACCCTGGACCTCGGTTGGAGGGACTTCAGTGATGGTCTGACCTGCGGTTTCATCGATTCCATTGCCAAGGTCAAGAATGGAGTCAGATTGATTAAATGTATTCTGCAGTGATTGGGTTACCACGTCGTATTTGCCGGAGTCCAGATTGCTCATGGCGTACATGATGACAAAAAAGATCAGAAGCAGCGTAATGAGATCGGCATAGGTAATCATCCATCGATCCCGATGGTCACCAGGTTCACGTTTTCCGCGCCTTCTACTGCGCCGACTCATCCAATCCCTCCTTCATTACAGAACGTGAGATTTGACGATGTGTGAGTGTGAAGGACTCAAGCCGTTTCCGTACAAGATGAGGATTCTCCCCATTCTGAATGGCGAGCACACCTTCAAGCAGCATCTCCATCATCTGAATATCTTCAGCACCTCTGGACTTAATTTTGGAGGCAATGGGCAAAAAGATAAGATTGGCACTTGCTACCCCGTATAAGGTTGCCGTAAAGGCAACCGCGATGGCCGGGCCCAGTCCGGTAGGATCCGTCAGGCTACCTAGAACCTGAATCAGTCCCATGACCGTACCGATAATACCCATGGTTGGAGCGTATCCTCCGGCGGACTCGAAGATTTTGGCATAGCCCTCATGCTTCTGTTCTACCGAATCGATCTCCAGCTCCATGATCTGACGGATCACATCCTGATCGGTGCCATCGACAACCATCTGGATACCGTCTTTCAGAAATGGATGCGGATGATCCATCACCTGGCGTTCCAGTGCAAGCACGCCTGAACGGCGGGCGATTGAGGACATGTCCACCAATTCTTCCATCCACTTGCGAGGATCATTGTCATTACGTCCAAACGCCATGCGCAGTGCTGCCGGAATGGTACGCAGCCGATGAGACGGGAAGCTGGCAACCACTGCAGCAATTGTTCCACCGAATACAATCAGAGCAGCCGTTTTTTGCACGAGGCCGGACAATTGGCCGCCTTCCCACAAAAAACCGCTGATCACTGCGGCAATCCCGGCTATAATGCCGATAAGTGTCGCAATATCCATAAATTAACCCACTCCTGTCTTTACTTCACGTTTGCATCACATGTACGAACGAGGTATAATTATACGGGAACAAATATTCCTATTACTATAAGTTTTCCCATATGAAAATTCGGGGAACTTCGACAATATATAGTGACTATTATTTTAGACGATAGGGTGAGATACGGCAATGAGCGATATTATAATGAGCGACAAAACGTTCGAGATCGAGTCCGAGTTTTCTCCCCAAGGTGACCAGCCTGCTGCCATTGAAGAACTGGTGCAGGGTGTTCAGGAAGGGAAAAGATATCAGACGCTGCTGGGTGCAACGGGAACGGGTAAAACCTTCACCATTGCGCAGACGATTGCCAAGCTGCAACGTCCCACGCTGATTATTGCCCACAATAAAACGCTGGCAGCACAGCTTGCGAGTGAATTCAAAGAATTCTTTCCAAACAACATGGTTGAGTATTTTGTCAGTTACTACGATTACTATCAGCCAGAAGCATATATTCCGTCTTCCGATACGTATATCGAGAAGGACTCCAGCATCAACGAGGAAATTGACAAGCTGCGTCACGCGGCGACCAGTTCGCTGTTTGAACGCCGTGATGTCATTATTGTAGCGAGTGTGTCCTGTATCTACGGTTTGGGATCGCCGCATGACTACTCCAGCATGCTGCTGTCGCTGCGCGTAGGGATGGAGAAGCCGCGCAATCAGATCTTGTCCCGATTGGTCGAGATTCAATATCAGCGGAATGACATCAACTTCGTACGGGGAACATTCCGTGTGCGTGGCGACGTCGTAGAGATTTTCCCGGCATCCAAGGGTGAACATGCCATTCGGGTAGAGCTATTCGGAGATGAAATTGAGAAAATTACGGAAATTGATGTGTTAACCGGAGAACTGATCGGTGAGCGCGATCATATTGCCATCTTCCCGGCATCTCACTTCGTAACCCAGGAAGAAACGATGCGGGTCGCACTAGTCAACATTGAGCGTGAACTGGAAGAGCGGCTTGAAGTACTGCGCGAACAAGGGAAATTGCTGGAGGCGCAGCGACTGGAGCAGCGTACACGTTATGATATTGAGATGATGAAGGAAGTTGGATTCTGTTCGGGGATCGAGAACTATTCAGGCCCGCTGACATTCCGTGAACGCGGTGATACGCCTTACACGCTGCTGGATTACTTCCCGGACGACATGCTGATCGTTGTCGATGAGTCGCACGTGACCCTGCCGCAGATCCGTGCCATGTACAATGGTGACCAGGCACGGAAGACTGTTCTGGTGGATCATGGATTCCGCCTGCCGTCAGCACTGGATAACCGTCCGCTGAAATTCGAAGAGTTCGAAGAGAAGATGAACCAGATCATCTATGTATCGGCAACGCCAGGACCGTATGAGATTGAGCATACGGATACGATGGTACAGCAGATTATTCGTCCAACCGGTCTGCTTGATCCAGTCATTGAACTTCGCCCAACGAAGGGACAGATCGATGACTTGATCGGCGAGATTAACGACCGGATTGCCAAGGACGAACGTGTGCTTATTACAACGCTGACGAAGAAAATGTCCGAGGACTTAACCGATTATCTGAAGGAAATCGGAATCAAGGTGCGCTATCTGCACTCTGAGATCAAGACATTGGAACGTATGGCAATTCTGCGTGATTTGAGGCTGGGAACATTCCATGTGCTTATCGGGATCAACCTGCTAAGAGAAGGTCTCGATTTACCGGAAGTTTCGCTTGTTGCCATTTTGGATGCCGATAAGGAAGGTTTCCTTCGTTCCGAACGCTCCCTGATTCAAACGATCGGCCGGGCGGCACGGAACAGCGACGGTAAGGTTATTTTGTACGGTGATAAAGTGACCGATTCGATGGATAAAGCAATAAAAGAGACCGAACGCCGTCGTGAAATTCAAATCGCATATAACGAGAAGCATGGAATTACTCCACAGACGATCCGCAAAAAAGTGCGCGATGTGATCGAGGCAACCAAGGTTGCCGAATCCAAGAACGAGTATCTTACTGGCGCTGCCGAGAAGATGTCGAAGAAGGAGCGTCAGTCGCTTATTCAGCGTCTTGAGGCTGAGATGAAGGACGCCGCGAAGAACCTGCAGTTTGAGCGTGCAGCAGAGCTTCGTGATGCGTTGCTGGAGCTGCGTGCGGAGTAAATTGATAAATAGATATGCAACAAGAGAACGGCCAGTTGGCCGTTCTCTTGTTGAGTAAAGAACCGGCAAGGAATGACCGATAATTAGTCATGTTGAAAACCTGAAATCAGGTCTATACTGATAGAAATGTTGAAATTGGTTAAGAGGTTTATAGGAAAGCATTTGGAAGTCGTGTAGAGGGGAGCCGAGCCAAAGGCAATGGCGACCACCGCGAGCGAGGCAGAGCCGTGAGCGCTTGGTGTTTAGTGGAGCCGAGCCAAAGGCAATGGCGACTTACCGCGAACGAGGCGGAGCCGTGAGCGACTTGGTGTTCAGTGGAGCCGAGCCAAAGGCAATGGCGACATACCGCGAGCGGGGCAGAGCCGTGAGCGCCCTCTCGCAGTAGAGCAGCCTTCCAAGAGACCGGCAGCAGGCCGGAATCTTGGAAGAAGCTGCGGGCACACGACACACCTTCACATAGCAAGACCCGACCTCACACCAAGCACAGCCTGTTTCGGGTGTCCAGAGGGCTGCGCCCTATGGGGCCCTCCCTTGGAAGGGAGGGTTTGGGTGGGATCGAAACGCTTGAAAAGCCTTTTAAAAAGGTTGGATTACATTATTGAGAGGATGGATAACCATTGGCGAGCGAGAACATTGTCATTAAAGGTGCGCGAGCGCACAACCTAAAGAACATTGATATTACCATCCCGCGTGACCGTTTTGTCGTATTGACCGGTCTGAGTGGCTCAGGCAAGTCCTCGCTGGCTTTTGATACGATATATGCCGAAGGACAGCGGCGTTATGTGGAATCATTATCTGCTTATGCACGCCAGTTTCTCGGGCAGATGGAAAAACCGGATGTCGACTCGATCGAGGGCCTGTCACCGGCCATTTCCATCGACCAAAAAACAACAAGCCGCAACCCGCGTTCCACGGTAGGAACGGTTACGGAGATCTACGACTACCTGCGTTTGTTGTTTGCACGTGTGGGACATCCTCACTGTCCGGATCATGGTGTAGAGATTACATCCCAGACCGTAGAGCAGATGGTAGACCGCGTAATGCAGTACCCGGAACGTACCCGATTGCAGATTTTGGCACCGATTATCTCCGGCCGTAAGGGCGAGCACAAAAGTGTATTTGCCGATGTATCCAAGCAAGGCTTCGTCCGTGTGCGGGTGAACGGAGAACTGCGTGATTTGTCTGAAGATATTCAGTTGGAGAAAAATAAAAAGCATACCATTGAAGTGGTCGTAGACCGGATTGTAGTCAAGGAAGATGTGCAAGCACGTTTGGCTGATTCCATTGAAACGGCACTTAATCTCTCGGGAGGACAACTGCTGGTAGACATTATGGGTGAAGAAGAACTGCGCTTCAGTTCCAACTTTGCCTGCCCGGTGTGCGGGTTCAGTATTGAAGAGCTCGCGCCACGGATGTTTTCCTTCAACAGTCCGTTTGGAGCTTGCCCTGATTGTGATGGACTCGGCGTAAAAATGATCGTAGACCCGGATCTGCTCGTTCCGGATCGCAGTAAAACGATTGAAGAAGGTGCGTTTGACGCCTGGACAGGTGGTACGTCCACATACTATCCGCAGTTCCTAAAGTCGGTATGCGAACACTTCAACATTCCACAGGATGTACCTGTGGAGGATCTGCCAGCGGATCAGATGAACAAGCTGTTGAATGGTACAGGTTCGGAGAAGGTCCGCTTCCGTTACGAGAATGATTTTGGGCAGCGCAAGGAAGCCATGGTGACTTTTGAAGGGATCGTTAATAACCTGGAACGCCGCTATCGTGAGACGGCATCCGAGGGGATCCGGGAGTTTATTGAAGGTTACATGAGTGCGAAGCCTTGTGGTACCTGCAAAGGGCACCGATTGAAACGGGAAAGCTTGGCTGTTACCATCAATGACCACAACATGGCATATGTGACCGGCCTGTCCATCGGAGAAGCAGGACGTTTCTTCGAATCGCTGCAGCTTAGCGAGAAGGAACAAGCCATTGCCAAACTGATTCTGAAGGAGATTAACAGCCGTCTTGGCTTCCTGGTCAATGTCGGTCTGGATTATCTGACCTTGAGCCGTGCTGCCGGAACATTGTCCGGTGGTGAAGCGCAGCGGATTCGTCTCGCGACCCAGATTGGTTCCAGTCTGATGGGCGTGCTGTACATTCTCGATGAGCCGAGTATCGGTCTGCACCAACGGGATAATGATCGTCTGATCGCCACACTTGCTCACATGCGGGATATCGGTAACACGCTGATTGTCGTGGAGCATGATGAAGACACGATGCTGGCAGCCGACTACATTATCGACATCGGCCCAGGCGCAGGTATTCATGGCGGTACCGTCATGTCACAGGGTACACCGGAAGAGATCATGAATGACGAGAACTCGCTGACGGGGCAGTATCTGAGCGGACGCAAGTTTATTCCTGTACGGACGGAACGCCGCAGTGTAGGAGATCGCTGGCTGGAAGTGCGCGGGGCGAAGGAAAATAACCTGAAGAACCTGAATGTGAAAATTCCGGTGGGTGTATTTACTGCAGTCACAGGGGTATCCGGCTCAGGTAAATCAACACTGATTAATGAGATTCTGTACAAAACGCTCGCACGGGATCTGAACCGTGCACGTGTGCGTCCCGGACAGCACAAAGAGATCCGGGGTCTGGAACATATTGATAAAGTCATTGATATCGACCAGTCGCCAATCGGCCGTACACCGCGTTCCAACCCGGCTACGTACACCGGTGTCTTTGATGATATTCGGGATCTGTTTGCACAGACGAATGAAGCGAAAGTTCGTGGTTACAAAAAGGGCCGGTTCAGCTTCAATATCAAGGGCGGACGCTGTGAAGCTTGCCGCGGGGATGGAATTATCAAGATCGAGATGCACTTCCTGCCCGATGTCTACGTCCCTTGTGAAGTCTGCAAAGGGAAACGGTACAACCGGGAAACCCTTGAAGTTAAATATAAAAACAAAAATATTGCGGATGTACTCGAAATGACAGTGGAAGATGCTACACAATTTTTCGAGAACATTCCGAAGATTCACCGCAAAATGCAGACATTGCTTGATGTAGGTCTGGGCTATATTAACCTTGGTCAACCTGCAACGACCTTGTCTGGTGGTGAAGCACAGCGTGTGAAGCTAGCTTCCGAGCTGTATCGTCGCAGTACAGGCAAAACAATCTACATTCTGGACGAGCCTACAACAGGTCTGCATGTTGATGATATTGATCGTCTGCTTAATGTACTCCACCGTCTGGTGGATTCGGGTGAATCGGTACTTGTGATCGAGCATAATCTCGACGTCATCAAAACCGCTGATTATATCGTGGATTTGGGTCCTGAAGGTGGTAGTGGCGGCGGAACGATCGTGGCGACAGGGACACCGGAGGATATTATTAAGGTGGAAGCTTCGTATACAGGCAGGTACCTTAAACCGGTATTGGAACGCGATACGGAACGAAGCAAGACGCTGCAATTGACGGAGTAGGTAGCGCCTTATGGGTCGTTGAAATCAAATGAAACAGGAGTGAACATCCACCTTACTTGATTCAAGTACTATTTACTTATCTCAGTCCTGGCTTCAAGCTGGACCGAAACGTAAATTGTTGACTAGCTAACTAGGGTGGATAGATCTCTATAATCAATAACCCTTCTTTTGATGAAGGGCGAGGTATTTATTTTCCGATGAGTGCCTTGCTCCATTCAAAAGAGGGGTTATTCCTTTTTCACTGAAGTTAGCATAATAGTTATTTCATTGAAAGTGTTTACATATGAGGTAGGGCAGGCATTACAGCAATCCGAGTTCGGACTGGATTTTTTTCATTTTTCTGGATGATAGGGCTTGCATTACTAGCAGGGGACAGATAACATAGAGGAAGATATTAGGGTATGCGTTAGCTGTTCAACTATGGTGAGGGGGTCTGTCTATCCATGCTGTTTGCAGAAGCTGCCACGGCGAGTACATCCAATTTTAATGCATTTGATATTTTTGTCATTCTGTTTACAATCATTATTTTTATTGGTGTGGTTCGTCTTCTTCGAGCACCGAAGAAGAATTTGTTTGCGATCGGATTTGCAGTAGTCAGTCTGCTTGTCTTCCTAATGACGGACTATGCAATGATTAAGAACTGGTTTAGTTAGGGTGTTCAGAAAATAGCAAACGGAATCAGACAAAACACTTTCCTAGGTAATGGTGGAGGGTGTTTTTTTTGTGTGCTGGTGGGCATGTGCAAAGCCATGTTTTTGCGAGTAAAAGTAGGACTGAAAACATTTGTACAGGAAGAATATGTATGTTAAATTGGAGGATACCGGTATAGCAGATGATAGAGACAAGAAATCCATAGAGTTGGATGCTGGGATGTCGCATAACGGAGGATATATGGAGAGGGTTAGGTGAAAAGATGAGATCGTTGGGGAAAAAATGCATGGCAGTGTATATGGCTGCTGTACTCGGGGTGAGTGTTGCGTCTACGGCTGGAGCAGCAGAATCGTCAGCTGGCATGAAGGCCAAAGTCGTCGACGGACAAGTGTATGTCAGTGCAGCTGATTTGGTCAAGTCCATCGGTGGGAATGGCCAGTATGATGCAGAAACGGGAACCTATCAGTACAAGGGGAATGAAGCCATTCCTAAAGTAATCGAGAAGGTGTCACCATCTGTTGTTGGTATCATTGGCAAAGCGGATGCAGGGCAGGAAGGGGTCACGACAGACCGCTATAACCTGGCTCATGGGACCGGCGTGATTATACGCTCCAATGGCTGGATTGTGACCAACGCACATGTAGTGGATGGATTAAGCAACGCATTGGTTGTGACGACCGATGGTAATACATATAAAATTACGAAAACATACAGCGATCCACTGAGTGATCTGGCGCTGATCAAAATCAATGCCAAATCGCTTAAACCGGCGACGTTCGCCAAAGCTTCTCAAACCTCAGTCGGCGAGACAGTTGTCGCTATTGGTACACCCATCTCCTTCTCCCTGCGAAATTCGGCAACTGTGGGTGTCATTAGTGGCCTGAATCGCGGAGTGGAGGCAACCTATCGTTTGATTCAAACGGATACAGCCATTAACCCAGGGAACAGCGGGGGACCTCTCGTTAACCTCAAGGGGGAGGTTGTTGGCATTAATTCCATGAAGTTTTCAGCGGTGGGTGTCGAGAATATGGGATTTTCGATTCCAGTGGATACCGTTCAATATATTATCAATCAGTTTTTTGAATACGGCAAAATCAAACGGGCAAGTCTCGGTCTGCAGCTCGAAGAGAGCTGGTCTGCGATTGTAGGTCTGCCTACAGACGATCCACTCACAATCACGGGTGTGCTGTCCAGTGAAGCGAAGAAGGCCAAGATCCAGGAAGGAGACGTGTTATACAGCGTAGCAGGTACGCGTGTCTCTTCCGTTGTGGATATTAATGAGCTGCTCAAGAAATATGTACCCGGGCAAAAAGTGAAACTGCTGATGCAAACCGATGGTGATATCGTCACACGTACTTTGGTGCTAGCGGATCGTGCAGATATCCAAGATGAGGATGTAGAGCTGTTTCCGGTAGATGAAGAACAATAAAGCCCGGTGAACGACCCGGATCAGAGAGGACGATGGAACGGAATGAAGAAGTCATTTTTACGTGTGCTGAGCACAGGGGTGTTAACCGGGATGCTGACCATGGGCGCTGTAATGCCAGTATGGGCAGCTGAATATACGACGAACGAGCTGCGTATCCAAGCGGGAAGCACGAGCGCCTACATCAACGGCAGCAAGCAAGCGATCGCCAAACCGTATAAGGTTAAAGGTGTGACGATGGTGCCTGTCGGTGTGTTCAAGAAGGCGTTTGGCAGCGAAATTCGGCTGGAGAATAATGATGTCGTCAAAGTGAAGGAAGGTCCGCATACGGTCACGTTAACGATTGGCAGCTCTATTGCCTGGGTGGATGGGGTCAAAAAGGAAATGGGTGCCGCTCCCAAAATGGTGAATGGCGTGCTTATGGTCCCCCTTCGTCCGGTAGCTGCCGGCATTGGAGCGACGCTCGCTCCAAGCAGTTCCGGGGAAGTGGTCATTCGATTACTGCAAACCGACGATTCCGTGGAAGAGGATGAGGGCGGTATCGATCTCGACGCAGGCAAAACAAGAATCGGCAACAGCTATTACGGCTGGTCCATTAATTACCCGGCAGACCTTATGGTTTTGCAAACGGGTGAACAGGAGCGGATGATGACGTTTGGCTCGGCAGACAGCAGCTATTATCTTGAGGTGTATGTTAGCGACCAGGATGTAGCTCTGGATTCGGATGACATGCTGCAGCAGCTGGTGCAGGAGGCCAAGCAATCGGGGGATACGGTGCTGGACCGGGAATCCGTTGCCAAAGGCAAGACGCCTTATGCCCGGATCGTGGTTAAAGATACGGACGGCATGTTATGGGAGATGCGCCAGTACATTAATAATGGGCGTCAATATGACGTTTACCTGGCGGATTACGATGCGATGAACTACAAGGATCTGAACAAACGTGCCGCGTTCCTCAACTCATTCCAGCCTACCTACGTGCAATCGGACCGGACCATTAAGGATCTGTCCACGGTCGATAATGGCATGCGTTCCGCATGGAATGACGATTACGGCATCGAACTGAATGTCCCGGCAGGTTGGTCCATGGATAATACACAGATGACTTATGAGTCCAAGGATGGTGCGTTTCTGCAAATGCGCGTGACCTCAGCGCCAGCAGGCGCAACCGTAAAAGACTGGAGCGGCCAACTGGACAAGTGGATGCGAGAAACGTTCACACCTGAAAGTTACGAACCGATTCGTTCGTATACCATTGAAGTTTCCGGCGAAACGGCGGAGGTCAATGAGTTCCGTTATAACTTCGGTGACGGATGGCAGACCGAGTTCGATGTACTTTTGCAGAAGAACGGTTATCGGTATTATGCCGAATACACATTCCCTGAGGAGCAGACTCAGGATCGGGAATGGTTTGAGCGGGTGATGAATAGTGTTGTGATTGATTTTGATACCGTATCCGATAACTTCGGACAACTGGATGAAGATCCGTATCTGACGGATAAAACGAAGACTTTAACACGCACGTCCAAACGGTACCATTATAGCGTCGACATTCCGCGTTACTGGACGGCGTATAACGACCGATTCGAATATTCTCCCGTTGTCTATACGTTCACAGGTGGCCAGTTCTCGATTGGCGTGAACGAGGATCAATCGGTCGAAATGACGGTCAGCCAGCTAAGAGAAGCTTATGAGGAAGCCGCGAAAACGCGGAAAAACTTCAAGCTGCTGAACAGTGGGGAGACGACCATTGCTGGTGTTCCGGCGTTCTCCTTCACGTATCATGAACTAGACAATGGCGTACCGTATACCGGGCAGCAGATCGTCTTTGAACAGAATGGAATGACGTATACGATTACGACAGGACTGAATGATGCCAACAAAACGGATGTGCAGACCGCAGCGCTGGAAAAAGCCGTGAAATCATTTACTTTTACAAAATAATGAAGTTTATGCCGGAGGGTCAGAGACCTTCCGGTTTTTTGTTGTGAGATGGAAATGAAAATGGTAAACGGTTTTTTCAGGAAAGCGTAGAAGAGTGAGTGCAGAAGTGGTACAATATCTTAGTTCAGGAGTTATGACTGCTGATCTGATAAATTAAGATGACTGTAGGCTTGGGAATCAGGCAATACAGACATAATGTATAGATATAGCGATACAGTGACAATGCAGGCGTACGGGATGAAGGTACAGGTTAAACGTATGAGGAAACAGGGATGAAATCCGGCGAAGGCTGGTTATGGGGAGGATCTACATGAAAACAGCAACATTACGAAGAGAAGACGTCGAGCTTCTGGCACCCGCAGGTGACTGGGATTGTATGCGTTCGGCGGTGGCCAATGGCGCGGATGCGATTTTCTTCGGAGTCGAAAAGTTTAATGCACGGGCACGCGCGAACAATTTCCGGATGGAAGAATTGCCGGAGATTATGGCGTTTTTGCACAGTTATGGCGTAAAAGGGTTCTTGACCTTTAATATATTGATTTTTGAAAATGAATTGACGGATGCCAAGGAACTGATCGACGCATGTGTCGATGCTGGTGTAGATGCCGTGATCGTACAGGATTTGGGCTTGGTGAAACTGATTCGCGAGATCTCACCGGATTTCCCGATTCACGGTTCCACTCAAATGACGATTACATCACCGGAAGCGGTCGAGTTTACGAAGCCGTTTGATATGGAGCGTGTCGTTCTTGGACGGGAGAACAACCTGAAGCAAATTCAGAAGATTGGTGAACAGGCGAAGCTTCCAATGGAAGTATTCGTGCATGGTGCACTTTGTGTATCCTATTCGGGACAATGTCTGACCTCCGAGATGTGGGGCGGACGTTCTGCCAACCGCGGTGAATGTGCACAGGCTTGCCGTTTGCCATATGACTTGATGATCGACGGAGAGCATAAGCCGATGGGTGATGTCGCATACCTGCTGTCTCCGAAGGATCTGGCTGCCATTGACCTGATGCCGGAACTGATCGAAGCAGGCGTAACTTCCTTCAAGATCGAAGGTCGTCTCAAAACCCCGGAATACGTGGCGAACGTGGTTAGCAAATACCGCAAAGCAATTGACCGTTACTTCGACGGTGACAATACGCCACCAAGCAAGGAAGAAATCCGTGAGCTGCAGCAAAGCTTCTCCCGCGGATTCACACATGGTTTCCTGGACGGTACGAACAACAAACAGCTGGTTGACGGTACATTCCCGAAAAGCCGTGGTGTCTACCTCGGTCGTGTGGATCAAGTTCTGCGTGACGGTGTTGTGTTGAAGCTGGATGCACCTGTGAAGCGTGGAGACGGCATTGTATTCGATGCTGGAGACCCAACGCAGAAGGAAGAAGGCGGACGGGTATACGATGTACGTCGCAAAGGTGTGAAAATCGAAGGCGAAGCCGGTGAAGGCTGGATCGTGGACATCGTCCCAGGCCGCAGTGACGTGGATCTGCGCCGCGTGAAGGTTGGCGACAAAGTATGGAAAACGAATGACCCTGCGCTGGACAAACGTCTGCGTCAGAGCTTCGAAACCGAGAAACCGTACCGTGTATTCCCGGTAAAAGTAAAAGTGATCGGCAGCCCGGGGCAGCCGCTTAGTACTTGGTGGACAGACGTGCAGAAGGGCACGACCGTCCGGATCGATTCCGAGATGGAACTGGACATTGCCCAGAAGCGTCCAATGACCTATGAATTGCTCGAGGAGCAATTCGGACGTCTGGGCGGCACCGTGTTCCAGCTGGAAGAGCTTGACGTCAACCTGCACGGTGACGTCATCATCCCGATGCGCGAGCTGAATAACATTCGCCGTCAGGCGGTGGAACAGCTCGCAGGCGAGCGCCCTAAACCGCCCGTCTACGTGAAACGGGCGGTAGAAGTTTACGGCGATGCGGTTAAACCGGCATCGCCAGTGGCTCGCGGTCAAGCGGAGCTGACCGCGCTCTGCCGCAGCCTGCCTCAAGTCGAGGCAGCGCTGGAAGCGGGTGTCGGCATGATCTACGCCGACTTCGAGTTTATCAAGCAGTTCCCGGCAGCCGTAGAAGCCGTACATGCCGCTGGCCGCAAGATTGCCTTGGCAACACCGCGTATTCACATGCCTGGCGAGAACGGATACCACAACAACATCCTGCGTCTGAAGCCGGACGCTGTGCTGGTACGTAATACAGGTGCGCTGTACTTCTACCTGCGCCACCGGATGGAGAACCCGGATGCGATTCATCCGGAACTGATTGGTGACTTCTCATTGAACATTGCCAACCATAAGGCTGTTGAACTGTTCCTGGAAGCAGGCTGTGACTGGATTACGCCATCCTATGACCTGAACATTCAACAAATGGTTGATCTGCTTGGTAATTCCCGTACAAGCCAGACCGAAGTGGTTATTCATCAGCATCTGCCGATGTTCCATACAGAGCACTGTGTGTACTGTACGTTTATGAGTGAAGGAACGGATTACACGAACTGTGGACGGCCTTGTGAAGAACAGCGTGCATCCCTGCAAGACCGGATTGGCATGTCTCACCCGGTACGTGTGGATGAAGGCTGCCGTAATACCGTTTATAACGCAGTGGAACAGTCGGGTGCCGAGTACCTGACCAACTTCATGGACCTGGGTGTATCCCGTTACCGCGTCGAGTTCCTGGAAGAGACGCCGGAGCAGGTTATGGAGGTTATTGATCTGTACAACCGTGCACTTCGCGGCGAGATCAGCGGTACACAAGTGTGGAAAACATTGAAAGCAACCAACCAACTGGGCGTTACGCGTGGTCAATTGGTGAAATAATAGGATCGTAGGCTGCAACGATTAGGACGGCAAGCATAATAGCAAGTAACAGGTTACAAGCATGAAGCAACCCCAAACTCTGCTTTACGGAGCTCTTGGGGTTTTTTCTGTAAAAGGGACAGGTGGATTGAGAGATATCATACCCGTCAGAACGCATAAGGAGGCGAAATACGTGGCGCCATTCACCATGATGGATATCAAATTGCTGTGCGGGGTCACGGCATTTAAACGAGGGGAAGCCTATAACCAGTCCGGCAGGGTGAGCAATCTGATTGTAAGTGACGATCAGCGTCATTATGAAGCCATGGTGCGTGGCACGGAACGATATCAGGTGAAGGTGGATTTGGACGAAAAAGGGGAAGTTGAGGCAGGCTGCACCTGTCCAGGCGATGGCCGGTATTATGACTATTGCAAACATGTCGCTGCAGTTCTGCTGGCGATTCATGAATGGGGTGAGCAGCAGGAGCTTAAAGCTGCCGGTACCAGTAGTTCTCAGGAGTCATCCAAACCTTCTTCAGGGAATCCTTCTGGGTTCGGTAAAGGCTCCGCTTCCAGGGTAGGTACGTTGGTGGAAGAGAAGGAGTGGGAGCGTCCCAACTCTCCTTCAACCTTAGACTCGGCTAGGGATTACAATCCGGAACGACACGAAGGTCCAAGTACAAAACGGTATACGGAGTCCAGTACGAGTACAACATCTCATTCTTTTGCACAAAAGAATAGAACCTCCGCTTTCGGGCTTAATTCCGCTGCTGATGCGGATCATCAACCGGTTGCCCATTTTGTCCAGGCAGGCCGCCCAAGCTCAGCCCCGGGGTGGGGTCGTTCGGCAGATAAGCCTTCGTATCGCACAGCTGACCAGATTCTGTCCATCTTTGCCAAGGAACGCAGTCCCTTACATGCGGGGGAACGTAAATATACGGCACCTGTCACCCGCTCATCGCTGCGAGAAGAGCTTCAGGTTCAGTTTATATGCAAGCTCGTTCAGGTTCACAAAGGGGGAGCCAAGCTCGCGCTGGAGCTTAAGGTCGGAAGTAAACGGCTATACGTGGTGCAAAAGGTGAAGCAATTCCTGAACTGCGTCGAGAAGGGCGAGCCGATGTCGTTTACCAAACTGTTTTTCTATGATCCTTCCATGCATTATTTCAGCCCCCAGGATCAGGAGATTCTATCCATGCTGATTCGTATGAGGCAGAGCGAGGAAGCGTATCGTGAATCCATCTCCGGTTATCTGGGTGCTTCGGATGGCCGGGATATATTGATTGCGCCGCTGGTGTGGAAACCGCTGCTGGAATTGCTGCTTCAGGCCGACAGCCGGATGGAAGGTACCGGACTCGCGAACGGACCGCTCGCGTTGGGTGAAGGTGCACTGCCTTTGTTTTATCGGATTGCCCAAGGGGACAATGAGGGGTACCAGCTTGAGATTTCAGGTTTACGCGAGTTGATTCTACTTCCGGCCTATGATGCTGCTGTAGTCGAAGGACAACTTCACATGCTGGAGCCGATGCAGATGCGCAGTCTGGAAGACTTGAGCAGGGCACTCACTTCGTATGGGATTAAGGAAAGCATCGATATTTCCTCCCAGCAAGTCGATGAGTTCGTGCAGCATGTGGTGCCGGAACTGCGTACGCTTGGACATCTGTCGATCGACGCCCAGGTGCGTGAACGAATTGCAGAGCCGGAGCTTGCGCCGAAGCTCTATATTGATTTTTATCGGGAGCGGATCACTGCGCGTCTGGAGTTTGATTATGGTGTAATGGTGATTAACCCGCTGGCGGAGTATCTGATCGATGAAGAAGAGAAAAAGGTTATCCTGGTGCGTGATCGTCATGCCGAGCGGAACCTTATTGAGCGACTGGATCGTTCCTTCCTGGAACGGGAAGGCAGCGTGTGGGCAAGTGAACGTGAAGATGCCATCTATGATGTGATGTATCATTTGGTGCCTGAATTGGAGAAACAGGTGGACATCTATGTCCCGAATGCCGTAAAGGCCATGATGCAATCCTACCCGACCCCACCCAAAGTTCGAGCAGATCTCGGGAAAGGGCTGGACTGGCTGGAGATTTCGTTTGAAATGGAAGGCGTGAACGAGCAGGAACTTCAGGAAATCATGCGCAGCATTGTGGAAAAGAAACCGTATTTCCGCTTGCGCAGCGGTGTCTTTCTATCGCTTGAAAATGAAGGAGCAGACAGCTTCGCCCACATGGCGGACTCGCTGGGACTTGGAGCGGGCGATATCAAGGGCAGCCACATTCGGCTGCCAGCCGTGCGAGCGTTACAGCTTCCGGGCCGGGATGAGGTTTCCGGACATGTGAAGTGGGGAGGTTCCCTGAAGCGTTTCCTGGATGATCTTCGTGATCCTGAGCGGATGGATTTTGCGCTGCCGAATGCGCTGGCTCCCGTGTTGAGAGATTATCAGGCCAGTGGATATCAGTGGCTGCGCACACTTGCCTTTTATCGTTTTGGCGGGATCCTGGCAGATGATATGGGACTCGGCAAAACGTTGCAAAGCATCGCCTATATCACGGCTGAACTGAACGAGAAGCCGATTTTAAATGGAGATGTTGGAGGACCAGATAGCTACGGGAAGAACGGGATATTGGGAGACGGCGCTTCAGAGGCAGCTTATTCAGGAATTGATCCTGTAACTGGATTACCATGGGATGAGGCCTCTCTGGTGGGGCTAGGGGACAATTCCCGTGCATCGGGAATATCGCAGGATGGCTTAACCATTCGAAGCCAAGCGACCCATCCCCCTGTGCTTGTCGTCGCACCTGCTTCGTTGACCTACAATTGGGCGAATGAATTTGCGCGTTTTGCCCCGCATTTACGCGTTCTTATCGCTGCAGGGCAAAAAGAAGAACGAGCCAATATGCTGGCTGACATTGACCAGGCGGATGTAATAGTAACATCCTATCCGCTGCTGCGTCGAGATCTCGAAACATATCTGGGGAGAACATTCCATACGCTTATTCTGGATGAGGCTCAGGCGATCAAAAATTCTTCCTCTCAGACGGCTCAGGCCGTCAAGCAGATTCAGGCACCACGGCGCTTTGCGCTCACAGGAACGCCTGTAGAGAACTCGCTGGATGAGCTGTGGTCCATTTTTGAAGCGATATTTCCCGGTCTGTTTCCAAGCTATCGCAGATTCCGAGACCTGCCGCCGGAGCGCATTGCCCGGATGGTTCGTCCGTTCATTCTCCGCCGCCTGAAGAAGGACGTGCTCGAAGAACTGCCGGATCGTATTGAGACGGTACAGCGCTCGGAGCTAACGGTGGAGCAGAAGAAACTGTATGCCGCCTACCTCTCCCAGCTTCAGGATGAGACATCCAAGGATATGGAAGAGAACGGTTTCCAGAAGAATCGGATCAAAATACTTGCAGGCATCACCCGTTTACGTCAGCTGTGCTGTCACCCGGCTCTGTTTGTGGATGGCTACCAGGGAGACTCAGGCAAAATGGAGCAGCTGCTCGAAACGGTTCAGGATTGTCTCGCGGCAGGCAAGCGGATCCTGATCTTCTCCCAATTTGCAAGCATGCTGAATCTGATTCGGCAGACACTGGCCGCGCAGGGCAGGAATCTGTTCTATCTGGACGGCCAGACACCGTCTCAGAGCCGCGTCGACATGTGCCGCAGATTCAACGAGGGGGAAGGCGAGCTGTTCCTGATCTCAATGAAAGCTGGCGGTACTGGGCTGAACTTAACGGGTGCAGATACCGTCATATTATATGATCTGTGGTGGAACCCCGCAGTCGAAGAGCAAGCTATTGGACGTGCCCATCGGATGGGGCAGAAGCAAGTCGTTCAGGTTATTCGTCTGATTACGGAAGGTACGATCGAAGAGAAGATTTTGGAACTACAGCAGCGAAAGAAGGATTTGATCGCGGAAGTGATCGAACCGGGGGATGGGGGATCAACGACTTTATCTGAGCAGGATATCCGAGAGCTGTTGATGGTATAATGAAGTCCAATCATATTGGAGTTTTCCATCATTAAATATATTAAAATATGACTCTATCTAGCAAAGGAGTGGGTTCTGCTGCGAATCCGCAAAGCCATTATTCCGGCTGCCGGGCTGGGTACCCGGTTTCTGCCTGCAACCAAGGCCATGCCGAAGGAAATGCTGCCCATCGTCGACAAGCCGACAATTCAGTACATTATCGAAGAAGCGGTAGCTTCAGGTATTGAAGATATCATTATCGTTACAGGTAAAGGGAAGCGGGCCATCGAGGATCATTTCGATTATTCGTTTGAGCTGGAACAGAATCTGGCAGGCAAACAGAAGTGGGACTTGCTGAACGAAGTTCGCAAACCTTCGGATATGGCAGATATCCACTATATTCGGCAAAAAGAACCGAAGGGCCTTGGCCATGCCATCTGGTGCGCTCGCAAGTTTATCGGGAACGAACCGTTCGCTGTCCTTCTCGGGGATGACATCGTGGAATCCAAGCAACCTTGTTTGGGGCAGATGATGGAAGTCTATGACGAGCTGCAATCCCCGATTGTAGGGGTACAACCTGTGGACTGGAGCGAAGTATCCCGTTATGGAATCGTAGACGGAGAGGTCGTATCTCCAACGGATGATCGTGTATTTCGTGCCCGTCGTTTAATCGAGAAACCGAAGACAGAAGATGCACCTTCGAACCTAGCCATCATGGGACGTTATATTCTTACACCCGATATTTTCGATATTCTTGGTCAGCAATCTGCTGGTGTAGGCGGAGAAATCCAGTTAACGGATGCTTTGTCCCGCTTGAACGACCAGCGGCAGATCCTTGCCTATCATTTTGATGGTCTGCGTCATGACGTTGGGGAGAAGCTAGGCTTTATTGAGACGACTATTCATTATGCGCTGCAGCGCCCGGATTTGCGTGACGATTTGTTGGACTATTTAAAGCGGGTTATTCAAAATAAATAATAAAAGCTTTGTTGTGGAGCCCAGCCTGACTTAAATTTGGCTGGGCTCCATCCTATATTATAGAAGAAAAAGTCGAAAATATAGTTCTATACAGGCCAATAACCGATCACTTGCCCTACACTTTACATATATATAGTCAATATGATGAAATGCTGTCAGCAGCAAACGGAGGGATGACATGAAGGTGATTCCGCTGCTCATGGATGGCGCAGCAATTTTGGAACCCCAGGTGTTCGGTGATCATAGAGGTTATTTTATGGAAAGTTATAACGAACAGATTTTATCCAAGAATGGAATTCAACACACGTTCATTCAGGACAATCAATCTTTATCTGCCGAAGCTGGTGTTCTTAGAGGTCTTCACTACCAGCTCAATCCAAAGGCACAGACAAAACTGGTGAGAGTAATATCAGGGGTCATATATGATGTTATTGTAGATATCCGTGCTTCATCCCCGACATTTGGGAAATGGCAAGGGGTCATTCTTAGTGAGTATAACCAGCGTCAGCTGCTGGTTCCTCAAGGATTTGCGCATGGATTTTGTACTCTTGTACCTCATGTACAGGTGGCTTACAAGGTTGATGCATATTATTCGCCAGAACATGATCGAGGAATCCTATGGAGCGATCCTGATTTGGCTATTGATTGGCCTGTGACAACACCGGTTCTTTCGGAGAAAGACCGTAAGCATCCTTTACTAAAAGATGCTGAACTAAATTTTAATTAATTAAGTTTATCTTAGATAGACATGTTGGTTATGATCTGAGAAGGAAAGGGAGAGATACAGCATGAAATTGCTTGTTACTGGTGGTGCTGGATTTATCGGCAGCAACTTTGTGATGTATATGCTTCGCGAACATCCACATTATGAAGTTATCAACGTCGACTCCTTAACGTATGCAGGTAACTTAGAGAACCTAAAGTCTATTGAATCTAACCCCCACTACACCTTTATTCACGCTGATATTACAAGTGTACAGCAAATCGAGAATTTGATGTCACAAGGGATTGATGTCGTAGTTAATTTTGCAGCCGAGTCACACGTGGATCGAAGTATTTTAAATCCGGATATCTTTGTGCGTACTAATGTTCTTGGAACTCAGGTACTGTTGGATGCGGCGAAGAAATATAACGTAACCAAATTTGTGCAAGTGTCTACTGATGAAGTATATGGCTCTCTAGGTCCTACTGGTTTATTTACTGAAGAAACGCCATTAATGCCTAACAGTCCGTATTCGGCTAGTAAAGCTGGAGGAGATCTGCTCGTAAGAGCGTACTATGAAACCTATGGGTTTCCTGTAAACATTACACGCTGTTCAAACAACTATGGACCGTATCAGTTTCCAGAGAAGCTCATCCCGCTTATTATTTCACGAGCTTTAAACGATGAAGCTATTCCTATTTACGGAGACGGACTTAACATCCGTGATTGGCTTTATGTAGAAGACCACTGCAGCGCCATTGATCTGGTCATCCATAATGGACGACTCGGGGAAGTGTACAATATTGGGGGAAATAACGAACGGACCAATCTATATATCGTAGAAACTATTCTTGAACATCTCAATAAACCTACCAGCTTGATCCAATATGTCCAGGACCGTTTGGGACATGACCGCCGTTACGGCATTGACTCTTCTAAGCTCCAAACAGAACTGGGCTGGAAACCGGCTCATAATTTCGAAACAGGGATACGCGAAACCATCCAGTGGTATCTAAATCACGAGGAGTGGTGGGCACGTATACAGTCCGGAGTCTATAAAGATTATGTCCAGCTCCAGTACGGCAACCGATTGGGTGAATCAAAGAAATGAAGTATAGGGTGATCGTTACTGGAGCAGCTGGGCAGCTTGGAATGGATGTAGTAAGGACATTCAGGCGAAATGGCCATGATGTGATGGCTTGTGACAGGGAACAGCTGGATATTACAAATCAGCATGAATGTAATAAAATTATTCTCTCGTTTAAGCCGCATATCATTATTCATTGTGCTGCTTATACAGCAGTGGATCGAGCGGAGATTGAAGTAGACGCCGCTTATGCAGTGAATGCAATAGGTACACGGAATATTGCAGTTGCTGCAGAGAAGGTGAAGGCTAAGCTCATATACATCAGTACGGATTATGTATTTGATGGTACTGCTGATCAACCCTATAACGAATATCATGTGACTAATCCCAAAACTGTGTATGGCGAGTCGAAATTGGCCGGAGAGCTTCTGGTTCAGAGTTTATGTTCACAGTGGTTTATTGTAAGAACGTCTTGGGTTTTTGGTATAAATGGAGAAAATTTTGTGAAAACGATGATTCATTTGTTAAAGAGCCGTCCGACACTGCAGGTAGTCGATGATCAAAAGGGATCACCCACGTATACAGTAGACCTCGCTCACTTCATTAGTAAACTATCCCTGAGTGAAAAGTATGGCATATACCACGCTTCCAATTCAGAGATGTGTACATGGTATGAGTTTGCCCACGCTATCGCTGAAGAAGGAATAAAACAGACAGTCTTCACACCGACTGCTGTACTCGTTCCATGCACAACAGAACAGTTCCCTCGTCCTGCACCACGTCCTCAGTATTCTGTGATGGATCATATGGCCATTCGTATAAATGGCTTAGTGCCCTTAAGGCCGTGGAGAGAGGCGCTCATCGCCTTCTTAAAAGAGTTGAGCCAGAGCGATAAGAATACAACATGATACAAACTAATCAACCGTACCACCATTTAACAGCTGCCTCCGGGCGGCTTTTTTGTTTTACACCTCATCAATTCGGGTAGTTAGCTATCAAAAAGGAAATCCCGCACATACACTGTCATATCTTATTAGCTATACACTTCCTACCTCCAATATCACTCCTAAAGGATGTGAACATCATATGAAACGAATCGCTGCCGTCATTACACTATTGATCGTTACCGTGGGTACCCTCTTTTTTGCCTATGAGAGTCAAAGTGAGGAACAGCGTGATGGATTTACAGCCTACCGACTGATTGCCCACGCCATGGGCAGTATCCGTGATCAGCCTTATACCAATGCCTATGAAGCGATGATCGCCAATTACGAGAAGGGCACAAGAGTGTTTGAGATCGACTTCATGCTCACCTCCGATCGCGTAGCTGTAGCCAGACATGAATGGACTGCCAATATGAGCAAACTGCTGGGCCAGGAAGAGGAACTTCCTGAAGACAAACAGGCTGGTGCACTTACGCACGATGAATTTATGAACACCCCAATTTTGGGCATCTACCAACCCATGGACGCGGATGGCATCATTAATGTGCTGTCGCAATATCCCGATATGTATATCGTAACGGATACGAAGGAGCAGAAAGATGAGGATATTCAGCAGGTGCTATCTTCTCTCGTCAACGCTGCCAAAAAGAAAGATCCATCTGTACTGAGTCGCATCGTCGTGCAGATTTATAATGAGCCCATGCTGGAAACTGTGAAAGAAATCTATGCGTTCCCGTCCGTTATATATACCCTCTATGCAACGCAGGATACGGAAGCACAGGTCGTTGATTTTGTGGAAAAGAATGATATTGATGCTGTAACCATGCCGGAATATAAGGTGAATCAAAATTTCGTCGCCAAACTGAAGAAGGCGGGCGCTGTTACTTACGTGCATACCATCAATGACACCGACCAGGTGGCCAACTATGAAAAGTGGGGCGTATATGGCGTCTATTCAGATGTGTTGACGGAAGAAGAGCTGGATCAGATGAATACACGTTTTGCCTGGAAGCCATAATACTTATAAGTGGAAAATCACACCTTAGAAAAGTAGCCCTTCATTATTACTCGAGCCATGATTTAATTAATTCGATATACTCATTCCTCCCAAAATCACAGACCGATCCCTACACTTTACAGGGAAAAGTCTGTGATTTTTTGTTCCCCTTTTTATGCGAACATTGACACTCACTGCCTACTGACTTAGACTTAGTTTACAAGCTTTTTAGGATGCAGAAGAACCTCTGGAGGAATGTTCGTTGATAGACATGATTAAGCAGTGGAGACACGTATTTAAGCTCGACCCGGACCGGGAAATCACGGATGAAGCACTCGATCTGGTATGTATGTCGGGGACCGATGCGATTATCGTTGGAGGATCTTCGGGAATCACCTATGACAACACGGTAGACCTGATGTCCCGCGTGCGTCGCTACGAGCTGCCCTGTGTGCTGGAAGTATCCGATCTGGAGGCGGTTGTCCCTGGTTTTGACGGATATCTGATCCCGATGGTGCTGAATGCCACGGATAGCAAATGGATGATTGGGCACCACCAACAGGCCATCGAACGATTTGGTTACCTCATACCGTGGGATCTGCTAATTGCCGAGGGGTATATCGTGCTGAATGCTGACTCCACCGTAGCGCGTTTGACCGGAGCAGATACAGAGCTGACGACGGGTGCGGCGGTGGCGTATGCCCAAGCTGCAGAGCGGCTGCTCAATCTTCCTATTGTATATATGGAGTACAGCGGAGCGTTTGGAGATATGGAGCTGGTCGGCGAGACACATAGACAACTGGATCGCGCACATCTCATTTATGGAGGGGGAATCGACAATTCCGAGAAAGCAGCACAAGCCTCTGAAGTTGCAGACACCGTCGTCGTGGGTAACATTGTGTACAGCGATTTGAAGAAGGCACTTGAGACGGTACAAGCTGTAAAAGGAACCGTTTAATCGGTTTAGTTTACCATTCCCCCAATTTCCCCTTATGATCTGTTAAAATAGAACTTTGCCCTACTAATATAAATATAAAATTTATATTAAGCACAATTACGTTTACACAACAACGGAGAGGGCAGAACCAATCTGAAGAAACGAAGTGTTCGTGTTTATCACAGGATTTTCCCTTTGAAGAAGGGAATCAAAAAAATCCGGGGATAACAACGATCGGAAGATGGTACTGCCATCGGAGTGACAAGTGTAACCTTCTGATTTTGCTTAATCGATCAACCAACGAAAGGAGCATGCATGCATGCAACCTGTAAATATACATGATGCCGTGGCACGGCTTAACACCCCCCAGCGGCAAGCCGTCGAGGCAACCGATGGACCGTTACTGATTATGGCCGGAGCGGGCAGTGGTAAGACCCGGGTGCTGACACACCGGATTGCTTACCTTATCGCAACACGCAAGACACCTCCATGGGGCATTTTGGCGATTACGTTTACGAACAAAGCCGCTCGTGAGATGCAGGACCGGGTATCCCAGCTCGTTGGTGGCTCACAGGGCCGCGACATTTGGGTATCCACGTTCCACTCCATGTGTGTGCGCATCCTGCGACGTGACATTGAACGCATTGGTTTTACTTCGAACTTCAGTATCTTGGACTCATCCGATCAGTTATCCGTTATTCGCAGTTGTATGAAAGACCAGAATATCGACACCAAGAAATTCGAACCAAAAGCCGTTCAGGCCATGATGAGTACTGCGAAAAATGAATTGATCGGTCCTGACCAGTATGAGAAGCAGGCTGGAGACTATTTCGAAGGCATTGTGGCGAAGGTATATAAAATGTACCAGAAACGTCTGAGAGCCAACAATTCGCTCGACTTCGACGATCTCATTATGGCAACCATTCAACTGTTCAAAGAAGTGCCGGAAGTCCTCGACTTTTACCAAAAGAAATTCCAATACATCCACGTCGATGAGTATCAGGATACGAACCGTGCGCAGTATATGCTGTGCCGCATGCTGGCTGACAGTCATCACCGGATCTGCGTCGTAGGGGATAGTGACCAGTCGATCTATCGCTGGCGTGGAGCGGATATCAGCAACATCCTGAACTTTGAAAAAGACTATCCAGAGGCACAGACCATCTTGCTGGAACAGAATTACCGTTCGACGTCCAACATCCTGAATGCAGCGAATGAGGTCATTGGCCTCAACTCCGGACGTAAGCCGAAGAAGCTGTGGACGGATAAGGAAGGCGGTTCGAAGATCAAGGTATACCGTGCGGACTCCGAGCATGATGAGGGGTATTTTGTTACCTCCGAGATTAGTAAAAACGTGAAGAACGGCAAATCCTATCAAAACCATGCCATCTTGTACCGTACGAACGCCCAGTCGCGGGTTATAGAGGAAATTCTGATCAAGTCTGATATTCCGTATCAGATTGTCGGCGGCATCAAGTTCTATGATCGTAAAGAGATCAAGGACATTCTGGCGTATCTGCGCCTGCTGTCTAACCCTGACGACGATATTAGCCTCACCCGGATCATTAATGTGCCTAAGCGCAGCATCGGTGATACAACGGTGGCGAAGCTGGCAGCTGCAGCAGGAGAACGTGGAGTATCCATATTCCGTGTGCTTCAGGTTGTGGACGATCTCGGCTTTGCGGGCCGCACGCGGAACGCGCTGGTGGAGTTCTACGACATGATTGCTGCACTGCATCAGATGGTGGAGTATCTGTCTGTAACAGAGCTGACCGAGAAGATTCTGGAGATGAGTCAATATCGGCTTGAGATGCAGAACGAAAATACACTTGAATCCCGTGCACGTCTGGAAAACATTGAAGAGTTCCTTTCCGTGACCATGGAATTTGAGAAAAATAATGAAGACAAAACGCTCGTCTCGTTCCTCACCGATCTGGCACTCATTGCAGATATCGACAGCATGAACGATGATGAAGAGGATCAGAGCGACGCGGTTACCCTGATGACGATGCACAGTGCCAAAGGTCTGGAATTCCCTGTGGTGTTCATCGTGGGTATGGAGGAAGGCGTCTTCCCGCACAGCCGGGCCTTTATGGATAATGAAGAGCTGGAGGAAGAACGCAGACTTGCTTATGTAGGGATTACCCGTGCAGAAGAACAGCTCTTCCTGTCTTGTGCCCAGATGCGTACCTTGTTCGGACGCACAACGGCGAACCCACCTTCGCGCTTCCTGGATGAAATTCCGGATGAGCTAAAAGAAGATACATCCATTGCCCGTGACCGTTACCGTCGTGGTGCCAATGCAGGAGGTTCCTATGGAGGACGTGGACTTGGCTCCAGTGGAGGAAGTAACTTTGGTGGTGGAAGTGCGGCCAAGCTCTTTGAACAGCAGAGCAGAGGTGGCTCCTCGGCTACTTCGTCCACGCCAACTTCCCGTGTGACCACAAGTACCTCGCGTCCAACATATGCTACCCCATCATCTGCCTCCAAGCCCGCAGCTTCGAATAGTGAAGCAGGCTTCAAAGCAGGAGATAAAGTGCAGCATGGCAAATGGGGTACGGGTACCATTGTAGCGGTAAAAGGTTCCGGCAATGACACGGAACTGCAAATTGCCTTCCCGGCTCCGGTCGGTGTGAAACGCCTGCTTGCCGGCTTTGCCCCTATAACCAAAGTAGAATAGATTAAGAACGAAACTTCAATACTGCAAAATAACTAAGAGGGCAGAAATAACTTGAAGAAACGAAGTTAAAAGCTTTCCTAAGGAAAGCTGCTTCGAAAGCATACCGTTAGCCTTTCATCCTCGGATTTCCCCCTTTAAAAAGTAAGTAAATAAAGAAATCCGGGGATAACAGCGATCGGAAAGTTGTTCTGTCAGCTTAGTTCAATTGCGATTTGAGTGTTCGTTCTACATAGATTAAATTAACGGAGGGATGGCCCTGTATGGACCCGATGCACCGGATGGAGCAACTCGTTACCGAGCTGAACCAGCATAATTATCAGTACTACACGATGGATCAGCCGCAGATCAGTGACAAGGAATATGATCTCCTGTATGACGAACTGGTTACCCTGGAACAGGAGAGCGGGATGGTTTTGCCTGATTCTCCAACCCAGCGTGTCGGTGGCGAACTGCTGAAGGGGTTTACCCCGCATCGCCATCTGTCTCCATTGTGGAGCTTGGACAAAGCCCAAAACATCGAGCAGCTGCGGAGCTGGAATACTCGTGTACTGAAGCTCGTGAATGACTACAACAGTAAAAATCCAGGCAACCCTTTACCGGAACCTGGCTACGTTATTGAGTTGAAGTTTGATGGGCTCACCTTGAACCTGACATACACTAATGGTGAATTGGTACAGGCTTCTACTCGCGGGAACGGAACGGTTGGCGAAGGGATTTTGGCTCAGGTTAGAACGATCAAATCCGTACCGCTCCGAATTCCGTATACCGACGGTACGATTGAAGTACAAGGCGAAGGTATCATGAATCTGTCCGTTCTGAACCGGTACAATGAAACAGCAGCAGAGCCACTCAAAAATGCCCGTAACGCAGCTGCCGGAGCACTGCGCAACCTGAATCCGAAAACGACGGCAGAGCGCAGGCTCAATGCCTATTTTTACAATGTAGGGTACTCGGACGACATTCAGTTCGCCAATCATCAAGAGATGATGGATTTTCTGCGTGAGAACCGTTTCAAAGTGAACCCGTCGATTACGTACTTCCATGAATTTGATGATGTGATGGAACAGCTTGCCGCCATTCAGGAGAATCGGGGACAGCTGGACTACCTGATTGATGGGGCCGTTATCAAAATCACCGACATGCGCACACGTGAAGTGCTGGGTTATACGGACAAGTTCCCACGCTGGGCTGTAGCCTATAAGTTCGAAGCAGAAGAGACCACAACTGTGCTCAAATCCGTTGATTGGAATGTGGGCCGTACCGGCAAAGTAACTCCGCTGGCACGTGTAGAACCGGTTGAACTGGCGGGAGTAACGGTTTCGAACTGTACATTGAACAATGTGGGCGATATTGAGCGTAAAAATCTGAAGTTTGCCTTGGGCACACGTGTCTTTATCCGCCGTTCCAATGACGTCATCCCTGAAATCCTGGGTAAAGTGACGGAAGAGAGCGATGGCGAGGAGATCATATATCCAGAGCAGTGTCCGGCTTGCGGATTCCCACTGGAGCAGCGGGGAGCGCATCTGTTCTGTAATAACAAATTGGCTTGTAAACCGCAGACTGTGGCCCGAATCTCCCATTTTGCTTCCCGTGATGCCATGGATATTGAGACGTTCAGTGAGAAGACAGCGATTCAGCTGTATGATGAGCTCAGTGTGCGTGAGCCTGCTGATCTGTATACATTGCAATTTGATGATCTGGTGAAGCTGGAACGGTTTGGTGAAAAGAAAGCTAACAACCTTCTCGCTGCGCTGGAGCATAGTAAGGATCGTGACCTTGCATCGTTCCTGTACGCGCTGGGCATCCCGAATACAGGTAAATCAACGACACGTATGCTCGCCGACCATTATCGTGATCTGCATGCCATCATGAATGCAACCGTAGAGGAACTTGTTGAACTTCCTGACGTTGGCGGCATTGTGGCCGAGAGTATTGTAACATTCTTCGCAGATCCGTTTACCCAGGCTGCGATCGAAAAAATGCTGGACTTGGGCGTGAAAGCACAGGCACCTGAGGCACCAGCAGTGGTAGTCGAAGATTCCTTCTTTAGTGGTAAAACGGTCGTGCTGACAGGAACATTGCATCAACTGACGCGTGACGAGGCTACGCAAAGACTGGAAGCACTTGGAGCAAAAGTCACAGGCAGTGTCTCGAAAAAGACCGACCTTGTCATTGCCGGAGAGAAGGCAGGCAGCAAGCTGGCCAAAGCGCATGATCTGGGCATCCCAACCATTGAGGATGAGGATGAACTCGTTCGTCTTTTGAATCAGTAGGGCTGACCTATAAGCTAGGAAATGAAGAAACCCCCGATTAGCCACATTAGGTGGATCGGGGGTTTTTGCTATGCATCTGTAGGATGTTTTTCAATTCATATTCTCCACATGGGTTGGAGGTGAAACGTTAGGAACTGATATTGGGAATACGCTGAGCTGCGCCTGTAAGCCATGCATCCTTGTCATATCCTCTTTCCTCCCAGTAACCGATATGTTCGCTGTCGATGAGTTCAATGCGATTCAACCATTTAACTGACTTATAGGCATACATCTGGGGGATGACAAGTCGTACGGGACCACCGAGATCTGCTGGGATGGGTTTGCCATCATGCATGACAGCGACAATAATATCATCCATCTGTGCTTGATCCATCGTAATGGCATCCGTATATACCCCGTCTCCAGAGTAAAATTTGACACTGTGTGCACCAGGCTTAACTCCGGCTTGGGTCAGCAGCTGTTTAAGGGGAATACCTTCCCAGGTGTTTTTGTATACGGACCAGCCAGTTACACAATGGAAATCACTAACCTGTACAGTACGCGCGAGCTTAACGAACTGTTCCCAATTCCAGACCTGTGCGCGTTCGACAAGCCCATCAATCCGGAATGACCAATTCTCATTCGAAAAGGAAGGGATGGGCGTAACCGTGTATACTCGGAAATGACCTTCAGCTCCTCCTCCAATGGGAGGGGAAGAGGCAGCCGCAGGTTGCGGCAACGGACTCATCCGATTGGGGTCGTTCTCCAGCATACTGTCGATGCTGTTATCGATCCTGAGATTACGTCCAACCCAGGAGACAAAGGTAGGGCCGAGTGTAACGGCTAACCCCACACCTACAGCAGACCGAATAAACGCACGCCGTGTATACACGGGTTCGGGTTTCTGGGGTTGGTCAGGTAATTTTGTCGCAGCAGCACGATCCGATCTAGGAGTTGCAATTGCAGCAGCAGTATTTTCTCCAGATGTACCCAATGAATCGGCTGTGCCGCTGGAGTCTTTCGTCGATGTGGCAGCACTCACCGTGCGGCGTGTCGAATCTTTCAACCATTTGGTACGGGTAATGGAGTGGTAGATAATATAAGGCAGACCCACCCAGGTCAACAAATCATGAGTCAAAAGTGCAGCATTTGACCATCTCGGTCCTGCTAGTTTAAATTGCCACAATACAATGCCAGAGATTAACCAGCCAACCAGCAGAACAAGCACGATGATTGTATTCACTTTTTGCCAAGGTCTGTTCCGGAGCTGTTTCCAGTGTTTACTCGCTAGTATCAAGTAATAAACAACAGGTGCTAGCATAGCCAACCCGACAATAATATGCAGCCATTTTAGCCATACCCGCCCAATACCGAGTAGTTCACGCCAGAATCCACCGACTAGCATTAGTCCCGTTACAGCGAGGATCACCACGATCCAGGCATTCCAGAAGTGGAGAGACACGAGTTTCTTGCCGTACCCTTTACGAAGTTTTTTTAGCCACTGTTCCAAGAGTGATCACCTCAAATAAAGTTATAAGCAGTAAATCTTCCTTATGTAGTAAGCGGTGAAAATAAAGAACGTATTAAATGATGCTATGTCATTGCTTTCTCTTTATTGTATATACCTCATTATAGAATCTTTGGATCACTCACATCAAACAGCTCCATTAGAGTACGTTATAAAGGTAATGCCCATCCAATTAAAAATGAGAAGAAAGGTTTATGGCTGCTTATATATATTAAATGCTCTTTGAAAAAAAGATTAAAAAATGCTTGCTATCTAAATTCAGACATGGTATATTATTTCTTGTCGCTTAAAACGAGTGATTGTCGAAAGAGTTTGAATGATGACGAAAAAAGAGTGTTGACAGTTAGTTGGTTAACATGATAAGATAAATATCCTGTCCGGTTGACATCGATCAACAAAAACGGACAACAAGTTCCTTGAAAACTGAACAAATGGAAAGTAACTTATGATTTACAATGAATCGTCAGATTCAAAATGAGCTAATCGCTCTTTTCAATACCTCAGTTGATTTTCATAGTGTCTAATCGCGCTGCTGAAATTCATCTTTATTGGAGAGTTTGATCCTGGCTCAGGACGAACGCTGGCGGCATGCCTAATACATGCAAGTCGAGCGGACTTGAAGAGAAGCTTGCTTCTCTGATGGTTAGCGGCGGACGGGTGAGTAACACGTAGGCAACCTGCCCTCAAGCTTGGGACAACTACCGGAAACGGTAGCTAATACTGAATACGTGCTTTCTTCGCCTGAAGGAAGCTGGAAAGACGGAGCAATCTGTCACTTGAGGATGGGCCTGCGGCGCATTAGCTAGTTGGTGAGGTAACGGCTCACCAAGGCGACGATGCGTAGCCGACCTGAGAGGGTGATCGGCCACACTGGGACTGAGACACGGCCCAGACTCCTACGGGAGGCAGCAGTAGGGAATCTTCCGCAATGGGCGAAAGCCTGACGGAGCAATGCCGCGTGAGTGATGAAGGTTTTCGGATCGTAAAGCTCTGTTGCCAGGGAAGAACGTCCTTGAGAGTAACTGCTCAAGGAGTGACGGTACCTGAGAAGAAAGCCCCGGCTAACTACGTGCCAGCAGCCGCGGTAATACGTAGGGGGCAAGCGTTGTCCGGAATTATTGGGCGTAAAGCGCGCGCAGGCGGTCATTTAAGTCTGGTGTTTAATCCCGGGGCTCAACCCCGGATCGCACTGGAAACTGGGTGACTTGAGTGCAGAAGAGGAGAGTGGAATTCCACGTGTAGCGGTGAAATGCGTAGAGATGTGGAGGAACACCAGTGGCGAAGGCGACTCTCTGGGCTGTAACTGACGCTGAGGCGCGAAAGCGTGGGGAGCAAACAGGATTAGATACCCTGGTAGTCCACGCCGTAAACGATGAATGCTAGGTGTTAGGGGTTTCGATACCCTTGGTGCCGAAGTTAACACATTAAGCATTCCGCCTGGGGAGTACGGTCGCAAGACTGAAACTCAAAGGAATTGACGGGGACCCGCACAAGCAGTGGAGTATGTGGTTTAATTCGAAGCAACGCGAAGAACCTTACCAGGTCTTGACATCCCTCTGACCGTCCTAGAGATAGGGCTTTCCTTCGGGACAGAGGAGACAGGTGGTGCATGGTTGTCGTCAGCTCGTGTCGTGAGATGTTGGGTTAAGTCCCGCAACGAGCGCAACCCTTGATCTTAGTTGCCAGCATTTCGGATGGGCACTCTAAGGTGACTGCCGGTGACAAACCGGAGGAAGGTGGGGATGACGTCAAATCATCATGCCCCTTATGACCTGGGCTACACACGTACTACAATGGCCGGTACAACGGGCAGTGAAGCCGCGAGGTGGAACGAATCCTAAAAAGCCGGTCTCAGTTCGGATTGCAGGCTGCAACTCGCCTGCATGAAGTCGGAATTGCTAGTAATCGCGGATCAGCATGCCGCGGTGAATACGTTCCCGGGTCTTGTACACACCGCCCGTCACACCACGAGAGTTTATAACACCCGAAGTCGGTGGGGTAACCGCAAGGAGCCAGCCGCCGAAGGTGGGATAGATGATTGGGGTGAAGTCGTAACAAGGTAGCCGTATCGGAAGGTGCGGCTGGATCACCTCCTTTCTATGGAGAATCGTCTTCTGTAACGAAGACATTCAAATACGCAGGTTCATTGAACCTGCGACAGCAGCATCGTTACTTATCCATTTGTTCAGTTTTGATGGAATTTGAGGGGCCATAGCTCAGCTGGGAGAGCGCCTGCCTTGCAAGCAGGAGGTCAGCGGTTCGATCCCGCTTGGCTCCACCAAAGATTTCGTCTATTTAGCTTGTTCTTTGAAAACTAGATATCGAAACGAAAATTGCGAATTAGAACATTCCTTTTAGCTGAACTTGTGTTAAACAAGTTTCAAATATTAGTGATACTGTATGAGCGAGTGATCGAATGGAACGACTTTTGGATTTGCGCCAGCAAACCAAGGGAAGAGACAGCTCGAACACGAGCGAATTGGTTAAGCTACTAAGAGCACACGGAGGATGCCTAGGCGCTAGGAGCCGATGAAGGACGTGGCGAACAACGATACTGCCTCGGGGAGCTGTAAGCAAGCTTTGATCCGGGGATGTCCGAATGGGGAAACCCAGCTGGGGTAATATCCAGTTACTCACAACTGAATACATAGGTTGTGTAGAGGCATACCAGGGGAACTGAAACATCTAAGTACCTTGAGGAAGAGAAAACAATAGTGATTCCGTCAGTAGCGGCGAGCGAACGCGGAACAGCCCAAACCAGAGAGCTTGCTCTCTGGGGTTGTGGGACGTCTCACATGGAGTTACAAAGGAACCGGTTAAACGAAGAGGTCTGGAAAGGCCCGCCAAAGAAGGTAAAAGCCCTGTAATTGAAAGTCTGTTCCCTCCGAGACGGATCCCGAGTAGTGCGGGGCACGTGAAACCCCGTATGAATCCGGCAGGACCATCTGCCAAGGCTAAATACTTCCTAGCGACCGATAGTGAAGCAGTACCGTGAGGGAAAGGTGAAAAGCACCCCGGAAGGGGAGTGAAATAGAACCTGAAACCGTGTGCTTACAAGAAGTCAGAGCCCATTTTAGGGGTGATGGCGTGCCTTTTGTAGAATGAACCGGCGAGTTACGTTCCCGTGCAAGGTTAAGGTGAAGAGCCGGAGCCGCAGCGAAAGCGAGTCTGAATAGGGCGACATAGTACGTGGACGTAGACCCGAAACCGGGTGATCTACCCCTGTCCAGGGTGAAGGTGCGGTAACACGCACTGGAGGCCCGAACCCACGCACGTTGAAAAGTGCGGGGATGAGGTGGGGGTAGCGGAGAAATTCCAATCGAACTCGGAGATAGCTGGTTCTCCCCGAAATAGCTTTAGGGCTAGCCTCGGAAAACAGAGTCGTGGAGGTAGAGCACTGATTGGGTGCGGGGCCCGCAAGGGTTACCAAGCTCAGTCAAACTCCGAATGCCATAGACTTACTTCCGGGAGTCAGACAGTGAGTGCTAAGATCCATTGTCAAAAGGGAAACAGCCCAGACCATCAGCTAAGGTCCCCAAGTGTGTGTTAAGTGGGAAAGGATGTGGAGTTGCACAGACAACCAGGATGTTGGCTTAGAAGCAGCCACCATTGAAAGAGTGCGTAATAGCTCACTGGTCGAGTGACTCTGCGCCGAAAATGTAACGGGGCTAAACACACCACCGAAGCTATGGCTTGATGCTTGCATCAGGGGTAGGGGAGCGTTGTATAAGGGTTGAAGGTGTACCGTAAGGAGCGCTGGACATTATACAAGTGAGAATGCCGGTATGAGTAACGAAAAGATCAGTGAGAATCTGATCCGCCGAAAGCCTAAGGGTTCCTGAGGAAGGCTCGTCCGCTCAGGGTAAGTCGGGACCTAAGGCGAGGCCGAAAGGCGTAGTCGAAGGACAACAGGTCGAAATTCCTGTACCACCGTAAATCGTTACGAGCGATGGGGGGACGCAGTAGGGTAGTGACGCAGGCTGATGGATGCCTGTCCAAGCAGTAAGGCTGATGTGTAGGCAAATCCGCACATCGTAAGGCTGAGCTGTGATGGGGAGTGAAAATTACAGTAGCGAAGGTCATGATCTCACACTGCCAAGAAAAGCCTCTAGCCAGATGAAGGTGCCCGTACCGCAAACCGACACAGGTAGGCGAGAAGAGAATTCTAAGGCGCGCGGAAGAACTCTCGTTAAGGAACTCGGCAAAATGACCCCGTAACTTCGGGAGAAGGGGTGCCCCGGTAGTGTGAATAGCACGAGGGGGCCGCAGTGAAAAGGCCCAAGCGACTGTTTAGCAAAAACACAGGTCTGTGCGAAGCCGTAAGGCGAAGTATACGGGCTGACGCCTGCCCGGTGCTGGAAGGTTAAGGGGAGCGGTTAGGGAGTAATCCCGAAGCTGTGAACCGAAGCCCCAGTAAACGGCGGCCGTAACTATAACGGTCCTAAGGTAGCGAAATTCCTTGTCAGGTAAATTCTGACCCGCACGAATGGCGTAACGACTTGGGCGCTGTCTCAACGAGAGATCCGGTGAAATTTTAATACCTGTGAAGATGCAGGTTACCCGCGACAAGACGGAAAGACCCCATGGAGCTTTACTGCAGCTTGATATTGAATTTGGGTACGATCTGTACAGGATAGGTGGGAGCCTTTGAAGCATGAGCGCCAGCTTGTGTGGAGGCACCGTTGGGATACCACCCTGATCGTATCTAGGTTCTAACCTGGTGCCCTTAGCGGGTACGGGGACAGTGTCAGGTGGGCAGTTTGACTGGGGCGGTCGCCTCCTAAAGAGTAACGGAGGCGCCCAAAGGTTCCCTCAGAATGGTTGGAAATCATTCGAAGAGTGCAAAGGCATAAGGGAGCTTGACTGCGAGACCTACAAGTCGAGCAGGGACGAAAGTCGGGCTTAGTGATCCGGTGGTACCGCATGGAAGGGCCATCGCTCAACGGATAAAAGCTACCCTGGGGATAACAGGCTTATCTCCCCCAAGAGTCCACATCGACGGGGAGGTTTGGCACCTCGATGTCGGCTCATCGCATCCTGGGGCTGAAGTAGGTCCCAAGGGTTGGGCTGTTCGCCCATTAAAGCGGTACGCGAGCTGGGTTCAGAACGTCGTGAGACAGTTCGGTCCCTATCTGTCGTGGGCGTAGGAAATTTGAGAGGAGCTGTCCTTAGTACGAGAGGACCGGGATGGACGTACCGCTGGTGTACCAGTTGTTCCGCCAGGAGCACCGCTGGGTAGCTATGTACGGACGGGATAAGCGCTGAAAGCATCTAAGCGTGAAGCCCCCCTCAAGATGAGATTTCCCAGTATGTAAGACCCCTTGAAGACGACGAGGTAGATAGGCTGGGGGTGGAAGTGCAGTAATGCATGGAGCTGACCAGTACTAATCGGTCGAGGGCTTATCCAAATATGCAGGTTTTGATCGCAAGTTTTGTTTCGGATCTAGTTTTCAGAGAATAATCTCTGAAATGAAAATCGGTACAACACTCCAATGTGTGTATGATTTTCAGTTCCACAGACGCTGAACCATTCATCCACACCGATGTGTAGGACCGAATGGAACGCGAACGCATTTGGTAGACAAATGCTCGTTTGGTGGCGATGGCGGAGGGGTTCCACACGTACCCATCCCGAACACGACCGTTAAGCCCTCTAGCGCCGATGGTACTTGGACCGAAGGGTCCTGGGAGAGTAGGACGCTGCCAAGCAAAGAACCACTGCCGATGAAATTCGGTGGTGGTTTTTATTTTTGTTTTTCTTTGGTGCTTTTACTTTAATAGATTTAATTACATAGTTTCTTTCCGGGAGATGCATGCGCATCTCTTATTTGACTTTGTATCATACCTCTGACACACTCATAGAAGATACATACATCACACTTCAGGATACGATTGGAGCCACTTACTATTCTAGAGAACGGGGTGCAGAATTAACATGGACATTCGCAAGTTGACCGCAGAGGATTTTGAATCCAGTATTGCCCTCTCCCAGTATGCTTTTCAGTATGTATTAAGTGAGGAACGCAAAGAAAGACAGCGGCATCGATTCGCTTCACAGGATATCTGGGGCGTATATGAGGAAGCCGAGCTTGGTGCCAAGCTGCATATCATCCCTTTTCAAACCTACATTCATGGCAGAGCCTTTGAGATGGGTGGGATTGCTGGGGTGGCGACTTGGCCAGAGTATCGACGCAAGGGTTGGGTTGCTGGGCTTTTAAATCATGCGCTGGAAGAGATGAACCGGAATAAACAAAGCATTTCGTTTTTGCATCCATTCTCATTTGCCTTTTACCGGAAGTATGGATGGGAAACGTACATTGAATTTAAAAAATATAAAGTTCCTACCGCTCACTTGCCTGCGAAAAAAACTACACCAGGTACCATCCGGCGTGGTAATCCTGGTCTTGCAATATTGAAAGAAGTATACAGCGCCTATGCGGAACGTTATAACGGAACCCTCGTCCGTGATGATTCTTGGTGGGAGAACTCGGTGCTCACGGATGGAACCAGCCAGAAGGCTGTATATCTTGATGGGTCGGGACAAGCTCAGGGGTATCTTCTGTATGAGGTTAAGGAACGCAAGTTTGCCATAGATGAGATCGTATATCTCAATGAAGAAGCCAGACAAGCACTTTGGACCTTTATTGCAAATCATGATTCAATGATTGAAGAGGTGACGCTGCAGGCACCAGCGAGTGATACACTTGCCTTTCAACTGGATAATCCACGAATACAGCAGGAGATCGTACCGTATTTTATGGCGCGGATTGTAAGTGTGGAGCAATTTATTTCGCAATATCCTTTTGCAAGCCAGGATTCACCGGTACAGATTAATCTTCAGGTGGAAGATGCCCATGCTCCTTGGAATGAAGGCGTTTGGCAGCTGAATGTTGCGATGAATGGGACAGCCTCCATTTGGAAAACATCCGAAGCCGTCTTGGAAGATCAGACACTTAAGGTCAGCATTCAAGCACTTACAGCAATGCTTATGGGATATCGCCGACCATCGGAGATGGCCCAGATAGGTCGAATCCATGGCCCGGCAGAAGTAATTCATGCATTGGAGAAGGCAATCCCTGAACGGGAAACTTATCTGCTTGATTTTTTCTGAGTTGCTTGAATTGCTTATATCTAACGTCAATTTTAATTAGCTTGTTGTTTCTTTCAATATTTTCAGAAAAACAGTGCTACAGTGAGACAAACGAACTTCTCCGGCTTTTTTGGAGAGGTTTTTTTGTGTCCGGGGAATATTTCGTGTAAAATCGTAAAAAATGAATAGTGCCCCCACTTGGCAAAACCACAAAATATGCTATAATGTATATAAAGTCAAAGAAAGTCAAAGTCAACTGAAGGTTAAATACTTACGTAGCTTTCTTTCTACATTCCGGTGATGAGACACATTTCATGAACGATGCATATCATCGGAAAGAGGCAGTACCAAGAGGACCTTCGTGCGTCCTTGCTCTCCCGAATAAGCCAGTGGAAATCAAGATTCGTCGTTTCCCTGTTTGGTTAAATGGGTTGAGAAGGTGTACTCTGTGGGGGCGTGTGGGTCCTTATTGACTTAACGTTTCAGACAGTGGAGGATGAGTGGATGCGTAATATCTCTGATATTATCGAACAATATCTGAAGAGTATTTTGCATGAAAGTCCCGAAGGAATGGTTGAAATTCAGCGCAATGATCTTGCAGATCAATTCTCATGCGTACCATCCCAGATCAACTATGTAATAAGCACACGCTTTACTCTTGAAAAAGGATATTTGGTCGAGAGTAAACGTGGTGGCGGCGGTTATGTTCGTATACAGCGGATCGAATTGCCGGCCCACTCTGCTCTGCATAATCATCTGCACCATAGCATCGGGGATGAGATTGGACAGACAGCTGCCGAAGGCTTGATATATCAACTGGAAGAAGCACGTTTCCTGAGTAAAAGGGAAGCCGGGTTGATGCGTGCAGCTGTATCAAGAGAAATTTTATTGGTCAAACTTCCTTACCGGGATCAAATTCGTGCCAGAATGTTAAAGGCGATGTTAATATCTTTGCTCGGTAAATGAAAACCTATCGGGATCAAGGAGGTACATCCTAAATGCTGTGCCAAGAATGCGACAAACGTCCGGCAACTCTTCATTTCACCAAAATCGTGAATGGAGAAAAGACGGAATTCCATATTTGTGAGACATGTGCCCGTGAAAAGGGAGAAATGATTCCGGGAACATCGAATGGATTTTCCATTCACAATCTGTTGTCCGGGTTGCTTGATTTCGAACCTAAGAATGGAAATGCCGGGGCTCCCCCTGCTCAGACTCTTCGCTGTGAAGAGTGCGGCATGACTTACTCACAGTTTAGCAAAATCGGCCGATTCGGCTGCAGTTCTTGTTATAAATATTTTGACAGTCGTCTGGATCCGTTATTCAAACGGGTTCATGGCAGCACAACCCATGTGGGCAAAGTGCCTGCACGAGCTGGTGGTCGCATTAAAGTGAAGCGGCAGATTGCCGACCTGAAGCGCGATCTTCAGGAGAGTATCGCCCAGGAAGAATTTGAAGAGGCAGCTCAGATCCGTGACCAGATCAGGGAACTTGAAAAAGAAATAGCTCAGGAGTAGAGTTTGTCATGAGTAGGAGGGACGCGTAATGCCTAATCTGCGCTTTACAGAGAAGGCGCTCAGCGACTGGATGCGCAGTGAAGCGGCTGATTCCGAAATCGTCATTAGCAGCCGTGTCCGGATCGCACGTAATCTTCAGCATTACCCATTTCCAATGCTTGCTTCCAATGAGCAATCGGAAGAAGTGCTGAATAAGCTGAGCGAAGTACTTCAATATGATGACGTTCATGCCTTTGGAGATTTCCACACCTTGGACCTGATGGATATTGATGATCTCGATAAGCGGGTGTTGGTGGAGAAACATCTGATTAGCCCCAGTCTTGCGAACGAATCAAAAAATGGTGCGGTTATTCTTAGTGAGGATGAATCCGTCAGTATTATGATTAACGAAGAAGACCATCTTCGTATCCAATGCCTCTATCCGGGGTTTCAGGTAAAAGAAGCCTGGGAGAAAGCTTCCGCCATAGACGATGCTTTTGAAGCGCATGTGGATTATGCTTTTGATGATCGCAGAGGTTACCTGACCAGCTGTCCTACCAATGTAGGTACAGGGGTAAGAGCATCTGTAATGATGCATCTGCCTGCTCTCGTGATGACACAGCAGATTGGACGCATTTTGACAGCTGTTTCTCAAGTGGGGTTAACCGTGCGTGGGATATATGGCGAAGGCAGCGAAGCGATGGGCAACCTTTTCCAAATCTCCAATCAGATTACGCTTGGACAGACGGAACAAGAGGTTATCGATAATCTGCATAGCGTAGTGCTTCAGATGATTGGGCATGAACGTAATGCCAGAGAGCGGTTGATTTCCGACTCCAGACTACGGATTACCGATAGAGTGATGCGTTCATATGGGATTTTGTCCCACGCCGCCATTATGGATTCCAAGGAAGCTGCGCAGCGTCTCTCGGATGTTCGCTTAGGTGTAGATCTGGGGCTGTTGAATGGATTGTCCATTACGGTAATGAACGAGTTAAACGTGATGACACAACCAGGCTTTTTGCAGAAAACATTCGGAGAAGATATGCGCACAGATGAGCGTGACATCTACCGGGCTCAGTTGATTCGTGATACGATCAATGCAGCCAATCAATCCTAGTAATTGTTTTCTTCAGATTTAATATTAAAGGTTTCATGCCGCATCTGCGGCTTTATATAAAACGGGCATTGGACTAAATGCCAAATGACTTTATTCGCAGCATGGCTGCAAACAAGAATGATATGAATTATACGGCGGGATCTTGATCAAGGCCCACGTTTTATCCAAAACCATGGAGGTGCAGGAGATATGATGTTTGGAAGATTTACGGAACGGGCCCAAAAGGTGCTCGCACTCGCGCAGGAAGAAGCTGTCCGTCTCGGTCATAATAACATCGGTACAGAGCACATTTTGCTCGGCCTCATTCGTGAAGGCGAAGGCATCGCAGCCAAAGCGCTGATCGGCCTGGGACTCGGATTGGAAAAAATTCAAGATGAAGTAGAAACGCTGATTGGCCGCGGCCAAGAGCAACCTACGAACATTGCATATACGCCACGTGCGAAAAAAGTAATTGAACTGTCCATGGATGAGGCTCGCAAATTAGGCCACACCTATGTAGGAACAGAGCATATCCTGCTCGGATTGATTCGAGAAGGCGAGGGCGTTGCAGCACGCGTGCTGAACAACCTTGGTATTAGTTTGAACAAAGCACGTCAACAAGTGCTGCAATTGCTTGGCAGCAGTGAGGCTGTATCCAGTCATAATGGAACGCCTGCTAATGTAAGCACACCAACACTGGACAGTCTGGCACGTGATCTTACCGCATATGCGAAGGAGAACAACCTGGATCCGGTTATCGGCCGCAGTAAAGAAATTGAGCGTGTCATTCAAGTATTGAGCCGTCGTACCAAGAACAACCCGGTATTGATCGGTGAACCTGGTGTAGGTAAAACAGCGATTGCTGAAGGTCTTGCACAGAAAATCATCGCCAACGAAATTCCGGAGACATTGCGCGACAAACGTGTCATGACCCTGGATATGGGCTCTGTTGTTGCCGGAACGAAGTACCGTGGTGAGTTTGAGGATCGCTTGAAAAAAATCATGGATGAGATTCGTCAGGCAGGTAACATTGTCCTGTTCATCGACGAATTGCACACCCTGATCGGTGCAGGCGGAGCTGAGGGCGCCATTGATGCTTCAAACATTTTGAAACCGGCTCTGGCTCGTGGAGAATTGCAATGCATCGGTGCAACTACCTTGGATGAATACCGCAAATATATCGAGAAGGATGCAGCGCTTGAGCGTCGTTTCCAACCGATTACCGTAGATCAGCCTTCTCCGGAAGAAGCCATTCAAATTTTGCACGGATTGCGTGATCGTTATGAAGCTCACCACCGTGTGAAAATTACGGATGAAGCGATTGTACAGGCGGTTAAATTGTCTGACCGTTACATCACAGATCGTTTCCTGCCAGACAAAGCGATTGACCTGATTGATGAAGCGGGTTCCAAAGTAAGATTGAACTCATACACCATTCCGCCGAACCTTAAACAACTGGAAAGCCGTCTCGAAGATATCCGTAAGGAAAAAGACGCAGCGGTCCAAAGCCAGGAGTTCGAAAAAGCAGCAGCTCTGCGTGATACGGAACAAAAAATCCGTGAAGAGCTGGATGTAACGAAGAACCAATGGAAAGAAAAACAAGGTCGTACCGATTCCGAAGTAACGCCTGAGGATATCGCACAAGTGGTAGCCAACTGGACAGGAATTCCGGTAAACAAGCTGAAAGAAGAAGAGACTCAACGCCTGATGAATCTGGAATCTATCCTGCATGAACGTGTCATCGGTCAGGATGAAGCCGTGAAATCAGTCAGCCGTGCGGTTCGCCGTGCTCGTGCTGGATTGAAAGATCCAAAACGTCCAATGGGATCCTTCATCTTCCTCGGTCCTACAGGGGTAGGTAAAACGGAGCTGGCTCGTGCGCTTGCCGAAGCGATGTTCGGCGATGAAAATGCAGTGATCCGGATCGACATGTCCGAGTATGGTGAGAAGCACTCGACTTCAAGACTCGTTGGAGCGCCTCCAGGATATGTTGGTTACGAAGAAGGCGGTCAGTTGACAGAGAAAGTTCGTCGCAAACCGTATTCCGTAGTCCTGCTCGACGAGATCGAGAAAGCACATCCGGAAGTATTCAACATCTTGCTGCAAGTGCTTGAGGATGGTCGTCTGACAGACTCCAAAGGTCGTGTCGTGGACTTCCGCAACACATTGATCATTCTGACATCCAACGTGGGTGCCGAAGCGATTAAACGTAACTCTACACTCGGCTTCACAGCAGTTGTAGATGCAGGTGCGGATTACGATAACATGAAGGGTAAAGTCATGGATGAGCTGAAGAAAAGCTTCCGTCCAGAGTTCCTTAACCGGATTGATGAGATCATCGTATTCCACTCTCTTGAAGAGAAACACATTGCTGAGATTGTCTCCCTCATGAGCGAGGAGCTCCGGAAACGTCTGCGTGAATACGAAGTCGACTTCGAGCTTACAGACAACGCCAAGGCCTTCCTGGCCAAAGCTGGCTTCGATCCAGCTTACGGTGCTCGTCCGCTTCGCCGGGCAATCCAGAAGCATATCGAAGACAAATTGTCTGAAGAATTGCTTACAGGTACGGTAACCAAAGGCGATTCGTTGTTGATCGACGAAGAGAATGGTGCACTGTCTGTAACCAAAAAGGAAGCTGTTGTTCCTTCCAATGAGGAAATCGAAACCAAATAAGCAAATTTCAAACCTGAGAAATGGTTTATGATCCTTTCCGGCTTCGGCCGGAGAGGATTTTTTATTTTATTGTTGTTCAAGGAACATCTGTAAAGTTTACGATAATCCTTTACGAAAAATCTCAAACAATGGTAAACTTTTATTAACCCTGCACGTCAGAAATTCAGGGCAAAATTCGTCGAAAAATGCAAAATGCTGTTATAAAATAAATCCTAGGAGTGCTGAAGTGGCCAAAGTTAAAACCAAGTTTCAATGTACGGAATGTGGTTATGAAGCCCCCAAATGGTACGGCAAATGTCCGGGGTGTCAGTCATGGAATTCCATGGTGGAAGAAACTGAAACGGTTGTCAAAACACAAGGGAGAAATTCCCCCCTCTTTGACAGTAAAGATAAACCGCTTCCCATCATAGATATAGATAGCGGTCAGGAACCGCGAGTGCAGACTGGAATCGGAGAGCTGAACCGGGTATTGGGCGGTGGAATTGTTCCGGGTTCTCTCGTGCTGGTAGGCGGAGATCCAGGAATCGGAAAATCAACGCTGATGCTGCAAACCTCGCATGCTCTAACGCATTCGGGTCTGCGCGTGTTATATGTTTCGGGTGAAGAATCGGTGAAACAGACCAAATTGCGGGCTGATCGTCTGGATGCACTCTCTCCTGAACTGTATGTGCTGTGTGAAACAAATATGGAACGTGTTGAGGAAGCGGTGGAGCAGATCCAGCCGCATTTTCTTGTCATCGACTCTATTCAGACGGTTTATCTTCCAGAAGTCACCAGTGCACCCGGTAGCGTAGCACAGGTAAGGGAATGTACTTCCCGGTTTATGCGGATCGCCAAAGGCCGAGGCATTGCAACCGTGCTTGTGGGGCATGTTACGAAAGAAGGGGCTATTGCTGGTCCCCGTATGCTTGAACATATGGTGGACTGTGTTCTTTACTTTGAAGGGGAACGTCATCATACGTATAGACTGTTACGTGCGGTTAAAAACCGTTTCGGTTCAACCAATGAAATTGGTATTTTCGAAATGGGCGAAGATGGCTTGCGTGAAGTGGGCAATCCTTCCGAACTCTTTTTGTCGGAACGACCGCTCGGTGTAGCGGGTTCTACAGTAGTTGCAAGTATGGAAGGCACTAGACCGATGCTGGTTGAGCTGCAGGCACTCATCTCTGCAACACATTTCCCGTCTCCCCGCCGTATGGCAACAGGGATAGATCATCACAGGCTGAACCTGATTATTGCCGTGCTTGAGAAGCGGATGGGCATGTTTTTGCAAACGCAGGATGCGTACCTGAATGTGGCCGGGGGAGTTCGGCTCGATGAACCGGCGGTGGATTTGGCGGTTGCCGTCAGCATTGCATCCAGTCTGAGGGATGTGCCGACCAAGCCAGATGACGTAATATTTGGCGAAATTGGTTTGACAGGTGAGGTTCGGGCCGTATCACGGGCTGAACAACGTGTGAAGGAAGCCGAGAAACTGGGCTTCAAACGAGTCATTTTACCGGAGAAAAGCTTAAAGGGCTGGAAACATCCTCGCGGGATACAACTGATCGGTGTGAATACCGTGGCAGATGCACTAGCGGTTGCTTTAGATTAGGGGGCATAACAAGATGAAAGATTCGAGCCAACTGGATAATATGAATGAATTGTTGAGGCTGATCGCACCAGGTACACCTTTCCGCGAAGGTCTGGAGAACGTGCTGCGCGCCAAGACGGGGGCACTGCTTGTTGTAGGATACAGCCCTGAAGTAATGGAAGTGGTCGACGGGGGGTTCTCGATCAATTGCGATTTCTCCCCCAACTATCTATATGAACTTGCCAAGATGGATGGTGCCATCATTCTTAGCGAGGATTTAAAGCGTATTCTGTATGCCAACACCCAGCTTATTCCGGATTCCTCCATCTCTTCCTCTGAGACAGGGATTCGTCACCGGACAGCAGAACGTGTAGCCAAGCAAACAGGCAAATTGGTCGTATCCATCTCGCAGCGCCGGAATATTATTACCTTATATCAGGGAACGCTTAGATATTCGCTCAAGGAAATTGGAGTTATTCTGACGAAGGCTAACCAGGCGATTCAAACGCTGGAGAAGTACAAAGCTGTACTTACCCAATCCCTTACGAATCTAAGTGCCTCGGAGTTCGAAGAACTTGTCACGATCCCTGAAGTGGTAAATGTCATTCAGCGTACGGAAATGGTGATGCGCATCAAAACGGAAATCAAGCGCTACATCCATGAACTTGGGAATGAAGGACGACTGATCTCCATGCAAATGGAGGAACTGGTTGGAACAACGGAAGAAGAAGCGTGGTTGCTGTACAAGGACTATGCACGAGACGATAGTGACGAGAAGATTCGCGAAATTATCGTGGGCCTCAAGCGACTGTCGGATGATGAATTGCTGGATGCACATCACATCGTCCGTCTGCTCGGCTATCCTTCATCGGCTGCTACATCGGAAGATTCGGTTGCACCGCGCGGATATCGGGTATTGAATAAGATACCACGCCTTCCGAATGTCATTATTCATAACCTTGTGGACCAATTTGAACAATTGCCGCATGTGATCATGGCAACGATTGAAGAGCTGGATGAAGTCGACGGTATTGGTGAGGTACGCGCCCGGACCATTAAAGAAGGGCTGAAGCGTCTGCAGGAGCAAATGTTTATCGACAGACAAATGTAATCCAGAGCTATCAGTATAGGTTTGCCTAGCCTATAACGGCCCTGAAGATGATGAGGTGAAACAACCATGTTAACCAGATTCATTCCGAACCTCTTTACCTTGGGTAATCTGTTTCTTGGAATGATGGCGATACTGCTTGCAATTGATGGGAATTATAGCCTGGCTGCGATTATGGTGATTGTGGCGATGCTGCTGGATGGGTTGGATGGCCGGGTAGCGCGTGCACTCAATGCCCAAAGTGAATTTGGCAAGGAGCTTGACTCTTTGTCTGACATGGTTTCGTTTGGTGCAGCCCCGGCACTCATTATGTTTATGGTTTCCTTCCAGGATGCATCACCGGTTCTCGCCTGGATCGCTACGGCAAGCTTCCCCATTTGCGGAGCCATTCGGCTGGCACGCTTTAATGTAAGACCCGGAATTCCCGGATACTTTACAGGCCTGCCCATTCCGGCAGCTGGAGGTGTGCTTGCAACGCTGACGTTGTTTAACAAGGATATTGGTCCCGTGAGCATGATGATAGCTACATTGTTATTATCCTATCTGATGGTCAGCTCGCTTAAATATCCGAATTTCAAAAAGGTCGGTTTGCCGCGAAAAGCGATCTGGATCGCCCCTTGGGTTGTTGTATTCGCTGTAGCGGTTGCTGTCATTTTTCCGGAACAGCTGTCGAAGCTAATCTTTATTCCACTGGTACTGTACGCTCTATATGGAATGAAGCATAATATGCGAACGGCAGCCTCCCGCAATCGGGCGAAGAAGCGCAAGGAAGAGAAGTCTTCTCGTCCTTCCGATCGGTAATGGTTTATTGATTGGCATACTTGCCTTGGATGAATAAGAAAAAGCACGCATTCTCCTTTTAGGAGCGTACGTGCTTTTTTTGTTGATTCGAATCTATACGGTACCTGCTCTTGTACGGCAACTTCGCCAATCATTTACGACAAATTGAACATCCCTAACGTCGAACATTTCTGTGACTCGTGATTCACGACTTCTTCCATGTTGATATCCAGCAGATTGCAGAGAGCTGACATATAAAACAGGTTCCGCCCCAATTCGGAGCTGATGACCTCTTTGCAATTCTCGCACAATTCACCTTCCACATGCGTTTCCAGCAGGCCCTTGGTTTGAGCCATACCGCTCTCGGGGGCATATTTCTGCTTGGTGGCGTGCAGCTCAATGCAGCCGCATTCGGTAATGGCCTTGGACACGGCACGATTGACAGAAGCTCCGGCTTGTCCTGTTTTGGACAGTACGTCAATCAGACTTCGATGACGCAGCAACAGCTCGGAAACCTGATCCTGAAAAGCCTGTAAACTTAGCGTACTCATTTTGCTACTCACCTCGGGATATGAATTGAATTCATTATATGCCAATAATTTACCTTCTTTCAACTGACGATTGCAAACATTTCCAAAAAGTTCTTGCAACCGGGATTAGCAATCCAACAATTGGATCATACTGGATATGAAGATGAAGGACAATTAAAGGAGGTGCAGGGACATATGTGGAAAAAAGGCATTTTAACTTTTACAGGATTGTGCGGTGCATGGTTTGGCTACACGGCATATCATCTGGCAGGAAAATCCGTCCCGTGGATGGCTGAATGGATTCAGTCAGCAGGGCTGCTGGGGGCAGGAGTAGCAACGGCACTGGGCGCTGTATTGTTTATGGCTGTATGTAATATTGGTGGAACCTTGCTGGCAAGCAGACTGCAAAATGGGATTGATGCTTTGGCTAAAATACCGATGAACGAACTGGCTGCTGGTGCAGCAGGTACCGTTGCAGGGTTACTGGTAGCCTTGCTGCTCTATCCATGTCTGACTTGGCTGGGAGCAGCAGGAGAGGTGCTTCAGGTGGCTCTGACGGCCGTGAGCGGTTATTCAGGGTACATGCTAGCCATGGCGAAGAAAGACGACCTCGCTGCATTCTGGATGTCTGGGCGATGGGGGCACCCCGAGCTGGATGAAGACAGACGGATGGAAGAACACAAGATTTTGGATACCAGTGTCATTATTGATGGCCGTATTGCAGATATATGCAAGACCGGGTTTATCGAAGGTACAATCGTAATTCCGGAATTCGTCCTGGAAGAACTTCAGCATATTGCAGATTCCTCGGATCTGCTGAAGCGGAATAGAGGACGGCGCGGACTCGACATTTTGAATAAAATCCAAAAAGAACTCGACGTGAAGGTACTCATTTACGAAGGGGATTTCGAAGAAATATCGGAAGTGGACAGCAAGCTGGTCAAACTTGCCAAAGTGCTTCAGGGCAAGGTCGTTACCAATGACTTTAACCTGAACAAGGTTTGCGAGCTCCAGGGTGTATCTGTACTGAACATCAACGATCTGGCGAATGCGGTGAAGCCTGTGGTGCTGCCTGGTGAAGAGATCATGGTGCAGATCATCAAGGATGGCAAGGAGCATGGCCAAGGTGTAGCTTATCTGGATGACGGTACGATGATTGTCGTGGAAGGCGGACGGGAGTATATCGGCATGATGATGGAAGTGCTGGTGACCAGTGTGCTGCAGACTTCCGCGGGAAGAATGATTTTTGCCAAGCCTAAACTGTTGGAAAAAGCCCAATAAAGGGGTATGATGGGTAGTGTATCGTTCACCGATATTTATATCGCTTGAAGATATTCAGTATCGTAGAACGATAAACTGACAGACAAGGCAGGGATTACGGCATGGATAAAGGGTGGGGTGTCGTCATTGTGGCAGCAGGTCGGGGAACCCGAATGGGAACAACCGAGAGCAAGCAGTTTCTGCTGCTGCAGGACAAGCCCGTTTTCATACATACGCTTGAAGTGTTTGCCGCTCTGGACGAGATCAGCGAGATCGTGCTGGTAACCGGAGCCGCAGATGTTGAACGCTGCCTGGATTGGGTAAAAGAATACCGACTGGAGTCGCGTGTCCGTGTCATCCCCGGAGGGAAAGAGAGACAGCATTCTGTGCATGAAGGCCTGAAGGCTTTACAGACGGATTGGGTTCTCGTTCACGACGGGGTACGTCCTTTTGTTGACCGTAAGCAGATTACAGGTTGCATGGAGGCCGCGATGTCGGGGGGAGCCGCTGTACTTGCCGTTCCCGTTAAAGATACGATTAAACAAGTGAATGCGGAAGGAATCGTTACGGCGACGCCTGACCGCAGCAGTCTGTGGAGTATTCAAACCCCGCAGGCTTTTCGTCTTTCTTCACTGCTGCTTGCTTACGAGTCGGCCGCAAGGGACGGATTTCTGGGGACGGATGACGCCATGCTGGCTGAGCGCCAGGGTATGTCCGTCCAGGTTGTGGAAGGAAGTTATACCAACATCAAATTAACGACGCCGGAAGATTTGGAATATGCCGCGTTTTTGCTTGGGGGAGAGAAGAAGCGATGATACGTGTAGGACAGGGATTTGATGTACACCAATTGGTGGAGGGACGTCCGTGCATCATTGGCGGGGTAACGATTCCTTATGAAAAAGGACTGCTTGGTCACTCGGATGCAGATGTGCTGCTGCATGCCATCAGTGATGCCATTCTGGGTGCACTTGCACTTGGGGACATTGGGAAACACTTTCCGGACACCGATCCGGAGTTCAAGGACGCGGATAGCCTCAAACTGCTGGAGCATGTATGGCAGCTCGTGAAAGATCGCGGATATCGTTTGGGCAACATTGATTCCACCATTATTGCGCAGAAACCGAAAATGGCACCTTACATTCCACAGATGGCCGAGGTTATTGCCAAGGCGCTGGAAGCGGATGTTGATCAGGTCAATGTCAAAGCAACGACTACGGAGCAGCTCGGATTCCCTGGACGGGGAGAGGGGATTGCGGCCCAATCGGTTGTTTGCCTTGTTCGTGTGTGATATTATCAACCAACTAGTATACGGAGGGGATCTTTTATGAGCACAGAAGTTCGTGTGCGTTACGCACCGAGTCCAACGGGACACCTGCATATCGGGAATGCCCGTACGGCGCTCTTTAACTACTTGTATGCCAAGCATAATAACGGGAAATTCATCATTCGTATTGAGGATACTGACGTAAAACGGAACATTGCGGGTGGCGAGGAAAGCCAGCTTAAATATTTGAAATGGCTCGGAATCGAGTGGGATGAGAGCATTGATGTAGGCGGGGAATACGGACCTTACCGTCAGACGGAACGTTTGGATATTTACCGCAAATACACCCAGGAGCTGCTGGACAAAGGTCTGGCTTACCGCTGCTTCTGCACGGAAGAAGAGCTGGAGCAAGAGCGCGAGGAGCAAACGGCACGTGGAGAAACGCCGCGTTATTCGGGCAAACACCGTGACCTGACGCCAGAGCAGATCAGTGCTTTTGAAGCGGAAGGCCGCGTTGCGAGCATTCGTTTCCGTGTACCGGAAGAGCGCACATATACGTTCGATGACATGGTTAAAGGCACCATTTCATTTAACAGCAAGGAATCCGGGGACTTCGTCATTGTGAAAAAAGACGGCATTCCCACGTACAACTATGCCGTTGCAGTGGATGATCACCTCATGAAAATCTCTCACGTTCTTCGCGGGGAAGATCATATCTCCAACACGCCGCGTCAGCTGATGATCTATGAAGCGCTCGGCTGGGAGCCGCCGCAATTCGGTCATATGACCCTGATTGTGAATGAAAATCACAAGAAGCTGAGTAAACGTGATGAGTCCGTCATTCAGTTTATCGAACAATATGATCAGCTCGGCTACTTGCCAGAGGCGATGTTCAACTTTATTTCCCTGCTTGGCTGGTCACCGGAAGGGGAAGAAGAGATCTTCTCGCAGGAACAGTTGATCTCCATCTTTGATACCAAACGTTTGTCCAAGAGCCCGGCTGTATTTGATACGCATAAGCTGGCGCATTTGAACAATCACTATATTAAACATGCAGACCCGGAACGTATTGCTGAAATGGCGATTCCGCATCTGCAAAAGGCAGGACGCATTGCAGCTGAGCTGTCCCCTGAGCAGAAGGAATGGGCGTATACACTCGTTCATCTGTACCAGGAGCAAATGACTGCAGCCTCCGACATTGTGGAACTGTCTGAAGTGTTCTTCCGCTCCCATCTGGAGCTGGATGCAGAAGCGACTGCCGTGCTTGGAGAAGAGCAGGTGCCAACTGTTCTGAAGGCCTTTGCCGACAAAGTGCAGGCGAGTGAAGAGTTTACCCCAAGTAAAATGGCCGCATTGATCAAGGAAGTACAGAAGGAAACCGGATTTAAAGGCAAGCAGCTCTTTATGCCTATCCGTGTAGCACTGACTGGACAGACCCATGGACGTGACCTGAATCAAACCATTGTACTGCTCGGCCGGGATACGGTTGTTGAGCGTCTGCATGCACAGGTGAAAGGCGCGTAATCCAGGAACGCTGTACATCCTGGTACTGCCGCCGGTGAGGGTCGTTATCGCCTGGGGATGAAGTTATTGCAAGGTTGTTGTCAGTCCAGTACCTTTTCGCTATAATAGCAACACAAAGGTTAAATGACATGTTTCAGCATTCATCATAGAACAGCAAAGACCGGGAGGAGTAAACCGAATTGGACAGTTCCAGAGAGGATGGTCCCGCAACGAAGAATAAATTTCTTATGCTGCGGTGGCTGTGAGCCATCCACTGTCCGTCGGTCGAAATGCGCCCGTGAGCTGCATAGCCGAATCCGGCCCCGCCTCTTGTACGTGTAGGAGAGGAAAACGTCAGGATAGGTTGTGACGGTTGGTTTCCGTTACCGAACCGCTTGAGGGTTCATTCTTATTTTGTCAGAACAGGTGGCAGCCATTTGCTGACTGTCTAATTCTGATACGTAAGGCTGGGCCGAGCAGAGTGGGACCGCGATTAACGCCTCTGCAGCATTATGCTGCAGAGGCGTTTTTTGTTTGGGGCGAGTCAGCAGTACACTACCAAGAGGGCTGCGCCGTCCGGTATGCCGGAGGACGAAGACCTGAACAAGAGGGGAACGAGCATGTTCAAGAAGATCAGATCAGATATCCAGGCGGTGTTTGAAAACGATCCGGCTGCCAGGGGATGGTTCGAGGTTGTATTTACCTATTCGGGGCTGCATGCGATATGGGCTCATCGGATCGCGCACTTTTTCTATAAACGCAAATGGTTCTCGGTTGCCCGGTTCATCTCGCAGATCAGCCGTTTTATGACAGGAATCGAGATTCACCCTGGAGCGACCATAGGGAATCGGCTGTTTATTGACCACGGAATGGGTGTAGTTATTGGTGAAACCTGTGAGATTGGCGATGATGTTGTTATTTACCAGGGGGTTACACTTGGCGGAACAGGGAAAGAAAAAGGAAAGAGGCACCCGACGATTGGCAATAATGTGGTTATCTCATCGGGAGCCAAAGTGCTCGGTTCATTCAGCGTTGGTGATCAAAGTAACATTGGAGCCAACTCGGTCGTATTGAAAGAAGTGCCATCCAACAGTACAGTTGTAGGCATACCGGGAAGAATCGTCAAGCAGGACGGACGCCGGGTGGATCGTCTGAATCAGCAGCTGCCCGATCCGGTCATTGACTCTCTGCGCAGTATGCAGCAAGAGATCGAACGATTGCGTGAAGAAGTGCGTACACTACAGGATAGCCGTAAGAATGAGACTTCGCGTGATACAATAAATAAATAGGGAAGTATGAATGAAAGGAAAGTGACCATGACGCTTCAAATTTACAATACGATGAGTCGTACCAAAGAGAATTTCGTTCCCCAAGAACCGGGGAAGGTAAAAATGTATGTGTGCGGACCGACAGTGTATGATTACATTCATATCGGGAATGCACGTCCGGTTATTTTTTTCGACACCGTTCGCGGCTACTTGGAACAGACAGGACATGAAGTGAACTACGTTGTAAACTTCACGGATGTTGATGATAAATTGATTCGCAAAGCCGAACAGCTGGGTACTGACGTTCCTCATGTTGCCGAGAAGTTTATTGCTGCGTACTACGAGGATCTTGAGGGATTGGGGATTCCCAAAGCCAGCAGCAACCCGAGAGTTACAGAGAATATGCCGCTCATTATCGATTTTATCCGTGAGTTGGTTGAAAAGGGCTTTGCTTATGAAAATGGTGGGGACGTATATTACCGCACAGGCAAATTCGAAGAGTATGGCAAGCTGTCGAAGCAGAATCTGCAGGAATTGCAGTTCGGTATCCGGATTGGTGTAGATGAGCGCAAAGAACATCCCGAAGATTTCGTGCTCTGGAAAGCAGCTAAACCAGGTGAGATCTACTGGTCCAGTCCTTGGGGCAATGGTCGTCCGGGCTGGCATATCGAATGCTCTGCTATGGCTCGTGAATACTTGGGAGATACGCTTGATATCCATGGAGGTGGACAGGATCTGCAGTTCCCTCACCATGAGTGCGAATGCGCACAATCCGAGGTGCTGACGGGCAAACCGCTTGCCAACTACTGGATGCATAACGGATTTATCCGTATCGATAACGAAAAAATGTCGAAATCACTCGGTAACGGAGTGCTTGTAAAAGACCTTCGAACCCAGTACAAACGTGAAGCCATTCGTTATTTCATGCTGTCGACACATTACCGCAATCCGCTTAACTTTACCGAAGATACAATGGAGCAAGCACAAAACAGTGTGGATCGGATCGCGAATGCCGTTGGCAATCTGAAGCATCGTTTGAAGTCAGTAACAGTAGATCAGGATATTACAGCGGAGTTCGCTGCTAAACTGGAGCAGATTCGCCAGCAGTATCACGAGAAAATGCAGGATGATTTCAATACTCCGGATGCCATTACTGCATTGTTCGAATGGGCTGCGGAAGCAAACCAGCTGCTGCAAAAGGAAGTCGTAAACGCTGCGGAAATTCGTGCATTGCTTGAGCTGTTTGGTGAGTTGAATGCGGTGCTTCGCATTTATACGGAAGCAGAACCGGAGCTCCTGGATGAAGAGATTGAACGCCTGATTGAAGAGCGTACGGAAGCGCGCAAGTCCAAGAACTGGGCACGGGCTGATGAAATTAGAGACGAATTGTCAGCGCAGGGCATCCTGCTTGAAGATACGGCTCAAGGGATGAGATGGCGGCGCAAATGAACGAGGACCAGTTGAAGAATTTGTCTGATTCTGTCGATCATTCGGAGCAGGGGGAACGGCCTGCTGAAGAACAGACAGAGGCTGTGTCACAGGGAGGGTGGTTTCCGTACCCGCCTTCCCGGCCTGCAAGATTGATTCCTCCGATTGCACTTGCCTATATCGGTGATGCAGTGTATGAGGTAGCGGTAAGGCAGTATCTGTTGTCCAAAGCCAATATGCGTCCGAATCACTTGCATCGCAGTGCGACGGGTCTCGTATCAGCCAAGGCACAGAGTCGTATCCTTACAGGGATCGAGGAACAATTGACCGAAGAAGAGCGCGACGTTGTAAGACAGGGGCGGAATGCGAAGTCGGGCAGTATTCCCAAGAACGCCGATGTGCTGGAATACAGACATGCCACTGCTTTAGAGTGCCTTGTAGGTTACCTGTACAGTAGTGGTCGGCATGAGCGCATGATCCAACTGATTACGCAGGGAATTGAGCATGCAGAACAGCAATCACCGCCACCAAACAAAAAATAAAAATAACAACTTAGTCGTTCCTGTGGTACAAGCCAACTAGGAGGTATATGCAGGACGTAATAGAGAGGACCGAAGCAATATGGAAGAAGAATGGATTGCTGGTAAGCACTCCGTGACGGAGGCGCTGCGTTCAGGACGTACCATCAACAAAATATGGATCGCTGATACAGCACAGAAACACTTGACCCAACCAATTATCGCGGAAGCCAAAAAACTGGGTATCGTAATTCAGCATGTGGACAAGCGCAAATTGGATCAAACTGTGCCGGGCATTCAGCATCAGGGTGTTGTCGCGCAAGCGGCCCCTTATGCTTATGCTGAGGTAGAGGATATTTTGGAAGCGGCAAAATCGAAGAATGAGCATCCGTTTTTGATTTTACTGGACGAAATTGAAGATCCGCATAACCTGGGTTCCATTCTGCGGACAGCTGACTGCACGGGGGCTCACGGTGTTATTGTCCCTAAGCGGCGTTCAGCATCAGTGACTGCAACGGTGTCAAAAACTTCTGCAGGTGCGGCTGAATATGTACCGGTTGCTAGGGTTAGCAACCTGGCTCAGACGATTGATCGTCTCAAGGAAGAGGGCGTGTGGGTTGTGGGTACGGATGTGACTGCACGTGAGCCGGTATTTGGCAATGGTGTATTCACAGGACCGGTAGCCCTGGTTATCGGGAACGAAAACAAAGGTATGGGCCGACTGATTCGTGAGAAGTGTGATGTACTGGTCAAATTGCCGATGCAGGGACAGATTAACTCCCTGAATGCTTCCGTGGCAGCGGGTGTTGTCATGTACGAAGTGCTTCGTTCGCGCCAAGCACAGGGATAGATGGTATGGCTGATTCCCGGGATGTGCTTCTGGTAGACGGGTATAACATGATTGGTGACTGGCCAGAACTGTCCAGACTGGCAGAGAGTGGGCTCGAGGAGGCGCGGAATCGTCTTCTCTTCCGTCTTGCCGACTATCAGGCGTTCTCCGGTCGCAAGGTCATCGTTGTTTTTGATGCCTATCTCGTACCCGGACTTGGTAAAACATACACACAGAGCAAGGTACAGATCTATTTTACTAAGGAAAAAGAGACGGCTGACGAATGCATTGAGAGACTCGTACGGGAACTAAGCTCGCGGAGACGCCAAATCTATGTAGCCACAAGCGATATGGTAGAACAGCATGTCATTTTTGGACAGGGAGCATTACGTGTATCTGCCAGGGAACTGCTGATCGAAGTGGAGCAGAATGAGAAAGAATTGCAGAAACGTCTGGAGGAGGATCAGGCCAAGTCCACACGCAATACACTGGGAGCCAAGCTTAGCCCGGATGTGTTGAAGCAATTCGAGCGCTGGCGGCGTGAATAGGGAAACTGTTTTACAAATATTTCAATCTTGAAAGTCTTGACAATTATGTTATTGATGTTCTTTTTTAGGGATAGCGTGGTTGACTGTGTGAGGTGCCATCATATATACTGTTCGTATATTTCATAGAGTAGAGTAACGGTGTACCTTGCGTTGCAGCCGGAGGGATTGTCTGTGAGTGTCGACCTCAAAGATATCATGTTATCAAAGTATGATTACCAAAGTGACGAAGACATTGTCGAAGCGGTCCGTGAAGGTGAGAGCGAAGCGCTGGAGTTTTTGATTAACAAATATCGCAACTTTGTACGCGCCAAGGCAAGATCTTATTTTCTGATTGGGGCAGACCGGGAAGATATCATTCAGGAAGGAATGATTGGTCTCTACAAATCCATTCGCGATTTTAAGGGAGACAAGCTGGCTTCGTTTAAAGCTTTTGCCGAGCTGTGTATCACCAGACAGATTATTACGGCAATCAAGACGGCAACACGTCAGAAACATATTCCGCTTAATTCCTATGTATCGTTGGACAAGCCAATCTATGATGAAGAATCCGATCGTACGTTACTCGATGTGATTTGTGGAACCCAGGTCAGTGATCCGGAAGAGCTTATCATCAACCAGGAAGAGTTTGTGGGTCTGGAAGATAAGATGTCGGAGATTCTAAGTGACTTGGAACGAAAAGTATTGATGTTGTATCTGGACGGGAGATCTTATCAAGAGATTGCAGTAGATTTGGACCGGCATGTGAAGTCCATTGATAATGCACTGCAGCGCGTGAAGCGCAAACTTGAAAAGTACCTGGAAGTTCGAGATAATTGAACAATGTTGCTGTTGACGGAAAAGGCTCGGAGTTTGAGTCTTTTTTTGCTGCTCTAAGTTTATAAGTCAAAAGTTTGATAATACTAGTAATCGCTTGGTCCAAGCAGGAGAAGAGAAAAATCAGAGACGCCCGAACTACACGTTTTTCGAACGGAACTTTTACCAGTGATGAAAGGCTATTCTTTCATTGACATGGTTATACCCTTATGATAAAGTGTTTTAGGTAGGCCTAAATTCGCGGCTTTTTTTTAGGATCAATTTAGAGACTCTGCTTTAAAGTGGAAGTCTTCGGGAGGTGTACATCATGCGGGTAATTATTACTTTGGCTTGTACAAACTGCAAACAAAGAAATTACACTACGACAAAAAACAAGCGTAATCACCCCGACCGCATGGAGATGAAGAAATTTTGCAAGTTTTGTAACGAGCAGACTTCTCATCGCGAAACCAGATAGTTTTTGGGAGGTGTAGTCGGCGTGAAACGTAGTTTCAAATCTCTGATTTCCTTTTTCTCAGAAAGCTGGGCTGAACTTAAAAAAGTTCGCTGGCCTAATCGTAAAGAGCTGACCAACTACACATTGATCGTTCTTGGTACTGTTGTGGTTATGACGCTGTTTTTTTGGGTCGTTGATATCGGCATCTCCGCTGTGATCGAAGCGATTATTTAAGAAGGGTCCCAGGTGGCTTGATATGGAAAAAAGATGGTACGTCGTTCATACCTACTCAGGGTATGAGAATAAGGTCAAAGCCAATTTGGAAAAACGCGTAGAGTCCATGGGCATGGAAGACAAGATATTCCGCGTTCTTGTTCCTATGGAAGAAGAAGTGGTAAACAAGGACGGTAAGAAAAAGACCGTTATGCGTAAAGTTTACCCCGGCTATGTCTTGGTGGAAATGATCCAAACGGATGACTCTTGGTATGTTGTTCGCAATACACCGGGTGTTACGGGATTTGTCGGTTCGACAGGTTCCGGGTCCAAACCAACTGCTCTGTTGCCTGAAGAAGTGGAACAAATTCTGAAGCATATGGGTATGGTTGAGCCGAAGCCGAAAATTGAATTCGACATTAAGGAATCCGTACGAATTAAAGTTGGTCCTTTTGCGAATTTTGTGGGCTCCGTGGAAGAAATTTTGGTAGACAAAAGCAAGTTGAAAGTGCATGTGAACATGTTTGGACGGGAAACGCCGCTTGAGTTGGAATATACACAAGTGGAGAAGATATAGTCTCTTCAAGTTTCTTGTGGGAGGACCGAAAGGTTCGTTAACCACTATTTTGCAAGGAGGTGTCAATCATGGCAAAAAAGGTAATCAAAATGGTAAAACTGCAAATTCCAGCAGGTAAAGCGAATCCAGCGCCTCCGGTAGGTCCAGCTTTGGGTCAAGCAGGTGTCAACATCATGGCATTCTGTAAAGAGTTCAACGCTCGTACAGCCGATCAAGCGGGATTGATTATTCCTGTTGAAATCACAGTATTCGAGGACCGTTCCTTTACTTTCATCACTAAAACTCCACCAGCAGCAGTTCTGTTGAAAGTGGCAGCTAAAGTGGAAAAAGGATCCGGCGAACCGAACAAGAAAAAAGTTGCTACTGTTAAACGTGATGCGGTACGTCAAATCGCAGAACAAAAAATGCCTGACCTGAATGCAGCGAACGTTGAGTCCGCAATGCGTATGGTCGAAGGTACTGCCCGTAGCATGGGTATCACCATCGAAGACTAATTTTTCATCTGAAACATGGCTTCGTAAAGCCGGCCGATTCGCGGCCGGTTGATGTGGGAGGTATATCCGCTAAAACCACAAAGGAGGAATATAACATGGCTAAACACGGTAAAAAATACCTGGAAGCTGCTAAGCTGATCGACAGCGAAGCAACTTACGAGCCTTCAGAAGCTGTAGAGCTTGTGAAAAAGGCAGCCACTGCAAAATTCGATGAAACGATCGAAGCAGCAGTACGCTTGGGCGTTGACCCTCGTAAGCAAGACCAGGCTGTACGTGGTGTAGTTGTCTTGCCACACGGCACAGGTAAAACACAACGCGTATTGGTATTTGCAAAAGGTGACAAAGCGAAAGAAGCGGAAGCGGCTGGCGCGGACTATGTTGGTGATGCAGACATGATCAACAAAATCCAACAAGGCTGGTTCGAATTCGACGTCTGCGTAGCGACACCAGATATGATGAGTGAAGTAGGTAAATTGGGCCGACTGCTCGGCGGTAAAGGTCTGATGCCTAACCCTAAAGCCGGAACGGTAACTTTCGATGTATCCAAGGCTGTTCAAGAAATTAAAGCCGGTAAAATCGAATATCGTCTGGATCGTGCAGGTCAAATTCATGCACCGATCGGTAAAGCATCTTTCTCTGCAGAGCAACTGAACGAGAACTTGAAAGCTCTCATGGACGCTCTGAACCGTGCTAAACCGGCGGCAGCAAAAGGTGTTTATCTGAAGAATGTTTCTCTTTCTTCCACGATGGGCCCTGGCGCACGCGTGAACGCAGCATCTTTTAGATAATATCTATTGACAGACTTGTTCTGTTTTGATATGATATAAAAGTTGTGAGTCCGAGTGACTGACCGTTGACATTTGAATATGCTTGCCGTAGACAGTAGGTGCCATCAGGCTTAATTTCCTACCGAGGTATGATTATAGAACTTAGAACGATGTAAATCGATTATGAGTATATATCAAGCCTTCGTGATTCTACGGAGGCTTTTCTTAATGGGATAAATTTGATCAGGAGGTGTACAGTTTGGCAAACGCAAAAGTGATTCAAGCAAAACAAGAGTCCGTTGATGCAGTAACAGCGAAATTGCGCGAGAGCGCTACGACAGTTGTTGTTGACTATCGCGGTCTGAACGTTGCCCAAGTAACTGAGCTGCGTAAGCAGCTTCGTGAAGCCGGAATCGAATTCCAAGTGCTGAAAAACACATTGCTTCGCCGTGCGACTGCTGCAGCAGAACTGACAGAACTCGATAGCGTTCTTACAGGTCCTACTGCAATTGCATTCAGCGCCGAAGATGCTGTGGCTCCAGCCAAAATTCTGAACGACTTCGCTAAAAAGAACGACGCACTGGAATTGAAAGGTGCAGTTGTTGAAGGTCGTGTAATCGGAGTAGAAGAAGTTAAGGCATTGGCAGAACTGCCATCCCGCGAAGGTCTCCTCTCCATGCTCCTCAGCGTGCTTCAAGCGCCAGTGCGCAACTTCGCGCTTGCGGTTAAAGCTGTTGCGGAAAAAGAAGAACAAGGCGCGTAAGCTACTTGATCTGATAGCTGCTTAGGCAGCATTGAATGACAAAAAAATAAAATTATATATGGAGGTTCAATCATGAGTAAAGAGCAAATCTTGGAAGCAATCAAAGGCATGACTGTACTGGAACTGAACGATCTTGTTAAAGCAATCGAAGAAGAATTCGGCGTAACTGCTGCAGCTCCAGTAGCTGTTGCAGGTGGCGGCGCTGCAGCTGCAGAAGCTGAGCAATCCGAGTTCGACGTAATCTTGGCAAGCGCTGGCGCTTCCAAAATCAACGTTATCAAAGCAGTTCGCGAAATCACAGGTCTTGGCCTGAAAGAAGCTAAAGAAGTAGTTGACAATGCTCCAAAAGCATTGAAAGAAAAAGTTAGCAAAGAAGAAGCTGAATCCATCAAAGCTAAATTGGAAGAAGCAGGCGCTACAATCGAAGTTAAATAATTTGGCTTTTACAAGCTGAATGAACAAAACAACAAACCCCTTGACTTATATCAAGGGGTTTGTTGCTGTAATTGTATATGGAAAGTGAGTGAGGACATGTCCAATCATTATTATTCGGACAAACCGCAGGTCGCACATGACAGACGGGCAACGGAAGCGGAGCTTCGTGGATGGAAATTGCGATTCGTTACCGATGCAGGTGTATTTTCCAAGAGCGGAATCGATTACGGCAGCAGAGTACTGATTGATGCAATAGAGTTAACTGCTGGGGCTCATGTTCTGGATGTGGGTTGCGGGTATGGACCAATTGGTCTTACGGCAGCCAAGCTTGTACCCGAGGGACATGTCACCATGATTGATATCAACGAGAGAGCGGTTGAGCTTTCCAGAGAGAATGCAAAAGCAAATGGAATCACGAATGTAACGGTAATGCAAAGTAATCTACTTTCTGAAGTGAACCAGAAGGATTTTGACGCAGTTCTAACCAACCCGCCGATTCGAGCAGGGAAGGAAACCGTTCATACCATTTTTGAGCAGGCGTATCAGCATCTGAAGGTAGGTGGTTCGTTGTGGATTGTCATTCAGAAAAAGCAAGGGGCTCCTTCGGCAAAAGCGAAGCTGGAATCCTTGTTTGGCAGAGTGGAAGAAGTAACGAAAGATAAAGGCTACCGGATTTTCAAAGCGGTGAAAACGGAGGACTCGTCCGAAGGCTAGTTTCCGATTTGTAAAGTAAGCAGGGGAGCATTTTTTTTGCAATAGGACTATTGACTTGAAATTCAGGTCGTGGTATTATTGTAAAATGTCAGTATTAAGATGCCCTACTTGGCTTTAGCTAACTAAAAATGTCAATCTTTTTTTACGCCGAACGGGCTTATTATGCCTACGTTTGGCGTATAATATGTACATTTTGGGCAAACTGGGGATAAGTATGATTTTGGAAGACATCCGCCGATCAAAGTTGCTCTTTTTTCGAACGACATTCGAGTAAGGGCTTTTCTTTATTTGTGGATGCATTGCTTTGCTCTGTATGTGTACCATTATAAGGTTACAAACAGAGGTTCGCAACGAAATTTTTAAAGTGAGTAGACATTGAGGGGTGAGTTTAAGTTGGCAGGACATCTTGTTCAATATGGTCGACGCACTCGGCGCAGTTATGCACGAATTAACGAGATACTCGAAGTTCCGAACCTGATTGAGATCCAACAAAAATCTTACGATTGGTTTTTGGAGGAAGGGTTGCGCGAAATGTTCCAGGATATCTCGCCGATCCAGGATTTTACAGGCAACTTGATTTTGGAATTTATCGATTACAGTCTCGGTGAACCGAAGTATACAGTAGACGACGCGAAAGAGCGTGACGTTACTTATGCAGCACCGCTTCGGGTCAAAGTCCGGCTCATTAATAAGGAAACCGGCGAAGTCAAAGAGCAGGAAGTATTCATGGGAGATTTCCCGCTGATGACCGAAACCGGCACATTTATTATTAATGGTGCGGAACGGGTTATTGTCAGCCAGTTGGTTCGCTCTCCTAGCGTTTACTTCAGTACCAAAGTAGATAAGAACGCCAAAAAAACGTATACCGCTACAGTTATTCCTAACCGCGGCGCTTGGCTCGAACTGGAGATGGACGCGAAGGATGTTGTATACGTCCGGATCGACCGTACACGTAAAATTCCAGTTACGGTTCTACTGCGTGCTCTTGGTTTTGGCACAGACGCTGAGATTCTGGATCTGCTCGGTAATGACGAATATATTCGCAACACGCTGGACAAAGACAATACGGATTCCACGGAGAAAGCGCTGATTGAAATTTATGAGCGTCTTCGTCCGGGCGAGCCACCAACGCTGGATAACGCGAAAAGCTTGCTCGTAGCTCGTTTCTTTGATCCAAAACGCTATGACCTGGCTAACGTAGGTCGTTACAAAATCAACAAAAAGCTCCACATCAAAAACCGTTTGTTCAATCAACGTTTGGCTGAGTCTCTCGTTGATACTGAAACTGGCGAAATTATCGCCGAAGCAGGTCAAATGGTTGACCGTCGTTTGCTCGATGAAATCATGCCATATCTGGAGAAGAGTGTTGGCTTCCGTACGTATCACGTAGCTAACGGAGTTCTGGATGCGAATGATATTCCAATGCAAACAATTGATGTGTTCTCGCCGATTGAAGATGGTAAAGTCGTTAAACTGATTGCCAATGCTAACATTGATAAATCAGTGAAGAACGTAACACCGGCAGATATCATTTCTTCAATCAGTTATTTCATTAACCTTCTGCACGGCATCGGAAGCACAGATGATATCGATCACCTGGGTAACCGTCGTCTGCGTTCGGTTGGTGAACTCTTGCAAAACCAGTTCCGTATCGGTTTGTCCCGTATGGAACGTGTTGTTCGTGAGAGAATGTCCATTCAGGATGCTAACGTGATCACGCCACAGGCATTGATTAACATACGTCCTGTAATTGCATCTATTAAAGAGTTCTTCGGTAGCTCCCAATTGTCACAGTTTATGGATCAAACGAACCCTCTGGGTGAGTTGACGCATAAACGTCGTCTGTCCGCACTCGGACCGGGCGGTTTGACACGTGAGCGTGCAGGCATGGAAGTCCGTGACGTCCATCCATCCCACTATGGCCGGATGTGTCCAATCGAGACTCCAGAGGGACCAAACATTGGTTTGATCAACTCCTTGTCTACATTTGCCCGTGTGAACGAATATGGTTTCATCGAAGCTCCATATCGCTGGGTCGATCCGAAGACTGGTGTCGTAACCGAGCAAATCGATTATCTGACAGCAGACGAAGAGGACAACTACGTTGTCGCTCAAGCGAACGCGAAACTGAATGAAGATGGAACATTTGCAGAAGAAGCGATCATTGTACGTTACAACAAACAATCGGATAACATCCTTACGATGCCGAGCGAGCGCGTTGACTACATGGACGTATCTCCTAAACAAGTTGTATCCGTCGCTACGGCGCTCATTCCGTTCCTTGAGAACGATGACTCCAACCGCGCACTGATGGGATCCAACATGCAGCGGCAGGCGGTTCCTCTCTTGATTCCTAAAGCTCCGCTTGTAGGAACAGGTATGGAACACAAAGCTGCAAAAGATTCCGGTGTATGTATTGTCTCCAAATATGACGGGATTATTGAACGTTCTTCTGCGAATGAAATCTGGCTCCGTCGTGTGGAAGAGGTAGATGGCCAAGAAGTTAAAGGCGATATCGTTAAATATAAATTACACAAATTTATGCGTTCGAACCAAGGAACATGCATTAACCAACGTCCGATTGTCAAACGTGGTGCTGTTGTCAAAGCTGGCGACATCCTCGCTGACGGTCCTTCGACGGAAATGGGAGAATTGGCTTTGGGACGCAACGTCGTTGTTGCCTTCATGACTTGGGAAGGTTACAACTACGAGGATGCGATTCTACTTAGTGAAAAACTCGTGAAGGAAGATGTCTACACATCCATCCACATCGAGGAGTATGAGTCAGAAGCGCGTGATACCAAGCTCGGACCTGAAGAGATCACACGTGACATCCCTAACGTAGGGGAAGAAGCGCTGCGTAACCTCGATGAGCGTGGTATTATCCGGATTGGTGCCGAAATCGCTGCTGGCGATATCCTGGTTGGTAAAGTAACGCCTAAAGGTGTAACTGAACTGACTGCGGAAGAACGTCTCCTGCATGCAATCTTCGGTGAGAAAGCACGCGAAGTTCGTGATACATCCTTGCGTGTGCCTCACGGTACTGACGGGATCGTCGTAGACGTGAAAGTATTTACCCGTGAAAACGGTGATGAACTGCCTCCAGGTGTTAACCAACTCGTTCGTGTCTATATCGCTCAAAAACGGAAAATCTCCGAGGGTGATAAAATGGCCGGACGTCACGGTAACAAAGGGGTCGTAGCTCGTATCCTGCCGGAAGAAGATATGCCATTCCTGCCGGACGGAACACCGGTTCAAATCGTTCTTAACCCGCTGGGCGTACCTTCCCGGATGAACATCGGTCAAGTGCTCGAAGTTCACTTGGGTATGGCTGCTATGCAGCTCGGTATCCACGTAGCTACTCCTGTATTCGACGGAGCGAAAGAGTATGACGTCTTCGATACGATGGAAGAAGCAGGCATGCAGCGTAATGGTAAAACCGTTCTGTACGATGGCCGTACGGGTGAAGAGTTTGAACGTGAAGTAACTGTCGGCGTCATGCACATGATCAAGCTGGCGCACATGGTTGATGATAAAATCCATGCCCGTTCCACAGGTCCTTACTCACTCGTTACGCAACAGCCGCTGGGTGGTAAAGCCCAATTCGGTGGACAGCGTTTCGGGGAGATGGAGGTTTGGGCGCTTGAAGCATACGGCGCTGCCTATACTCTGCAAGAAATCTTGACTGTTAAGTCCGATGATGTTGTTGGTCGGGTGAAAACATATGAGTCCATTGTCAAAGGTGAGAATGTTCCGGAGCCGGGTGTTCCTGAATCGTTCAAAGTATTGATCAAAGAGCTGCAAAGCTTGGGTATGGACGTTAAGATTTTGAGTGAAGATGAACAAGAGATTGAAATGAAAGAAATGGACGATGAAGATGACGCTGCGAGCGATAAGCTCAGCCTCAACCTTGAGGGTTCAGAGGTCGGAGTGGAGTAACCACTTCGGGCGCATGATGACCGGCGTTTTTCATCAGGCTCGCGTCTTGCTCCGGCTTCGGCCGGAGAAGGCGTAACCTAGAATACAGGAATTGGTTAAGGAGGGTTGCTCCTTGTTGGACGTCAACAATTTCGAATACATGAAGATCGGGCTTGCTTCCCCAGAAAAAATTCGTTCTTGGTCCCGCGGAGAAGTGAAAAAACCGGAAACGATCAACTATCGTACGTTGAAACCGGAAAAAGAAGGGCTGTTCTGCGAAAAGATTTTTGGCCCTACGAAAGACTGGGAATGTCACTGTGGTAAATACAAACGCGTTCGTTATAAAGGCGTTGTCTGTGACCGCTGTGGTGTTGAAGTAACACGTGCCAAAGTACGCCGTGAACGGATGGGCCATATTGAGCTCGCTGCTCCGGTATCGCACATCTGGTACTTCAAAGGTATTCCGAGCCGCATGGGTCTCGCTTTGGATATGTCTCCAAGATCACTTGAGGAGATTATCTATTTTGCATCTTATGTAGTAACTGATCCAGGAGAAACTCCACTGGAGAAAAAACAGCTGTTGTCCGAGAAAGAATACCGCAGCTACCGTGAAAAATACGGATATGGTTTCCAAGCTGGCATGGGTGCAGAAGCGGTTAAAAAACTGCTTCAAGACCTTGATGTAGACAAAGAGCTTGAATTCCTGAAGGAAGAGCTCCGCACTGCACAAGGACAACGTCGTAACCGTGCAATCAAACGTTTGGAAGTTATTGAAGCTTTCCGCAACTCAGGTAACAAACCTGAGTGGATGATCATGGATGTACTTCCTGTTATCCCGCCGGAGCTTCGTCCAATGGTACAATTGGATGGTGGACGTTTTGCAACGTCTGACTTGAATGATCTGTACCGCCGTGTAATTAACCGGAACAACCGTCTGAAACGCTTGCTTGATCTGGGCGCACCAGACATCATCGTGCAGAACGAAAAACGGATGCTGCAGGAAGCTGTTGACGCATTGATCGACAACGGTCGTCGCGGACGCCCGGTAACGGGGCCTGGTAACCGTCCATTGAAATCTCTCAGCCACATGCTGAAAGGTAAACAAGGACGTTTCCGTCAAAACTTGCTCGGTAAACGTGTTGACTATTCTGGTCGTTCTGTTATCGTTGTCGGACCTTACCTGAAGATGTATCAGTGTGGTCTGCCAAAAGATATGGCACTTGAACTGTTCAAGCCTTTCGTAATGAAAGAACTTGTGAATAAAGGGCTTGCCCACAATATCAAGAGCGCAAAACGTAAAGTTGAGCGTGTAAGTCCTGAAGTATGGGATGTTCTTGAAGAAGTAATTAAGGAGCATCCGGTTCTACTCAACCGTGCCCCTACGCTTCACCGTCTCGGTATTCAAGCGTTCGAACCAATTCTGGTTGAAGGTAAAGCCATTCGTCTTCACCCACTCGTATGTACGGCATACAATGCCGACTTTGACGGTGACCAAATGGCCGTGCACGTTCCGTTGTCTGCTGAGGCACAAGCGGAAGCGCGTATCCTGATGCTTGCATCTGGTAACATTTTGAACCCGAAAGACGGTAAACCAGTTGTTACCCCTTCCCAGGATATGGTCCTAGGTTCATACTACCTGACTATGGACAACAAGGAAGAAAAGGGTACTGGCATGATCCTGCGTACAGTGAACGAGGCTGTATCTGCGTATCAACGTGGTACTGCCGGCTTGCATGCACGCGTAGCGATTCCGGTTAAAGCTCTGGGTAAAACTAGCTTTACTGAAAAACAACAAGATGCAATGTTGCTGACAACTGTCGGTAAAATCATCTTTAATGAAATCTTCCCAGCAAGTTTCCCTTACATTAACGATGCAACTCGTGCAAACCTTTATCAAGGTACTGCAGAGCATTTCTTTGTGTATGAGAAGGGGACTGACCTGAGAGAAGCAATCATGAACGCACCTCAAGCAGGTGGTGTTGGTAAGGAATATCTGGGTACAATCATCGCTCGTTGTTTTGAAATTTACCATACAACGGAAACAGCCGTTATTCTGGATAAAATCAAACAGCTTGGTTTCACGTACTCGACTCGTGCCGGTATTACGGTTGCGGTTTCGGACGTTGTGGTACCAGATGAGAAAACAGAGATCCTCAGACAATCCGAAGAAAAAGCACAAATCGTTACGAACCAGTACCGTCGTGGTCTGATTACGAATGAAGAGCGCTATGACCGCATCATTGATATCTGGTCTAAATCGAAAGATGATATCACCGAGATTCTGATGAAGTCGATGGATCGTTACAACTCCATCATGATGATGGTTGACTCCAAAGCACGGGGTAACAAATCGCAAATCACCCAATTGGGCGGTATGCGTGGTCTGATGGCCAACCCGTCTGGTCGTATCATCGAACTCCCAATCAAATCGAACTTCCGTGAAGGTCTGACGGTACTCGAATACTTCATCTCGACACACGGTGCCCGTAAAGGTTTGGCCGATACGGCCTTGCGTACAGCCGACTCAGGTTACCTGACTCGTCGTCTCGTAGACGTGGCACAAGATGTGATCGTGCGTGAAGATGATTGTGGTACAGATAAAGGATTTACGGTTAGCCGTATCCAGGATGGTAAAGAGGTTATTGAAGATCTCTACGACCGTATCGAAGGAAGATACTGCTTCGAAACAGTTCGTCATCCGGAAACAAAAGAAATTATTGCACATCGCAATGAGCTGATTGACTCCGACAAAGCAGAGGCAATCATCAAAGCAGGTGTAACCAAATTGCAAATCCGCTCCGTACTCAGCTGCCGTGCTCGTCATGGTGTCTGCAAAAAATGTTACGGTCGCAACCTGGCGACTGGTAAACACGTGGAGATCGGTGAAGCAGTTGGTATCATCGCTGCACAATCCATTGGTGAGCCAGGAACACAGCTGACAATGCGTACGTTCCACACCGGTGGTGTAGCCGGAGACGATATCACGCAAGGTTTGCCGCGTATCCAGGAGTTGTTTGAGGCTCGTAATCCTAAGGGTCAAGCAACGATCAGTGAGATTGACGGTATTGTCAAAGAGATTCGCGAAGCAAAAGACCGTCGCGAAATCGAAATTCAAGGTGAAGCGGAATCCAAAGTTTACTCCGTTACCTACGGTTCCCGTGTTCGCGTAAGCGAAGGCATGGAGATCGAAGCAGGCGACGAGCTGACTGATGGTTCCATCGATCCAAAAGAAATGCTGCGCATCAAAGGCGTACGTGGTGTACAGAACTACATTCTGCAGGAAGTACAACGCGTATACCGTAACCAGGGCGTAGAAATTAATGATAAACACGTTGAAGTTATGATCCGTCAAATGCTGCGTAAAATCCGCATCGTTGATGCAGGAGATACAACGCTGCTGCCAGGATCGTTCGTGGATACGCATGAGTACGAAAGAGCTAACAAAACAGCGATTCTTAGTGATAAAGAGCCAGCGGTTGCGAAACCAATCTTGCTCGGTATCACAAAAGCATCTCTCGAAACAGACTCCTTCCTCTCTGCGGCATCGTTCCAAGAGACTACGCGTGTACTGACAGATGCAGCGATCAAAGGTAAAGTCGATCAGTTGCTCGGTCTGAAGGAAAATGTAATCATCGGTAAACTGATCCCTGCAGGTACAGGTATGAACCGTTACCGCAGTATCAAATTTGCTGAGCCGGAAGATGGTCAGTCTTCAGTTGAAGAACTTGAGCCCGTTTCCGTTGATTAAATAGATTCCCCCTGTTTAGGGTGAATATAAAGTTTTGTATGTCAGGGGATGGACGTCTGTTTAATGCAGACGGACATTTCCTGATGTGCGAAAACTATGAAAAAATGTTTTACGATTAGCATTGACATTGCTTGCGCTAGATGCTAATATATCAAAGGTGCGTGAGCAGCTGATTGTATATGTCCTATTCGGAGGAATGAACAATGTCTAATGAAAAAGGCCTGCAAGATGCTCATGTCAAAATAGGTACAAAACAGACCATGCGGATGGTCCAGTCAGGAATGGCTGCTGAGGTCTATGTGGCCGAAGATAGTGATCCGCAGCTCACTTCCAAAATCATTGCCTTGTGTGAACAACACAATGTGAAGTACACGAAAGTGGACACAATGAAAAATCTCGGCAAAGCTTGCGGGATTGGAGTGGGAGCAGCAATGGCTGCTGTCGCAAAATGATAGGGTAAGGAACGTTTTTGTCCGAGAACTTTTTAGGGATTCTCCAAGGCAAAAACTTTTCATTTGTCTTTTTATGAACCGCCTGGGTCTGTGGACTTAGCGATAAGAGGTTTATAAAGAAACATGAACAATTGAGGAAGGGGGTGGCAATCACATGCCAACTATTAACCAACTGGTACGCAAAGGACGTCAAGCTAAAGTTGAAAAGTCCAAATCACCAGCATTGCAAAAAGGGTTCAACGCTTTGAAACGTGAATCTACTAACATCAGTGCCCCACAAAAACGTGGTGTCTGCACTCGTGTAGGTACAATGACTCCACGTAAACCGAACTCTGCACTTCGTAAATATGCCCGTGTTCGTTTGACGAACCGTCTCGAGGTAACTGCTTATATCCCGGGTATCGGACATAACTTGCAAGAGCACAGTGTTGTATTGATTCGCGGAGGTAAAGTTAAGGACCTTGCAGGGGTTCGTTACCACATCGTTCGTGGAGCACTCGATACTGCAGGCGTGAACAACCGTATGCAAGCTCGTTCTAAATACGGTGCTAAACGTCCTAAAGCTAAAAAAGCCTAACACATTATAAGAAGCGATCCTGAATATTCTCTGGCTTAATGTCCAGGGTACAGGATCAGCTTAGCAAGAAAGAAAGGGGGATATCCATGCCACGCAAAGGTCCAGTTACGAAAAGAGACGTGTTGCCAGATCCGGTATACAACTCCAAGTTGGTTACTCGTTTGATCAACCGCATCATGCTCGACGGAAAACGCGGTGTTGCTCAAAGCATTCTGTATAATGCGTTCAAGTTGATCCAAGAACGCACGGGTAATGACCCGATGGAAGTATTTGAGACAGCAATCAAGAATATCATGCCAGTCCTGGAAGTTAAAGCTCGCCGTGTCGGCGGTGCCAACTACCAAGTACCAATCGAGGTAAAACCAGAGAGACGTACTGCTTTGGGTTTACGTTGGCTCGTGAACTACTCCCGCAACCGCGGTGAGAAAACAATGGAAGAGCGTTTGGCGGCTGAGATCATCGACGCTTCCAACAACACAGGCGCTTCCGTTAAGAAACGTGAAGATACGCACAAAATGGCTGAAGCGAACAAAGCGTTTGCTCACTACCGTTGGTAGGATTCAGTTCACAATAAAAACTTCAATTTTGAAGGGAGACCCATTTCATGGCAAGAGAGTTCTCCTTGAAAAATACACGTAATATCGGGATCATGGCTCATATTGATGCGGGTAAAACCACGACAACTGAGCGGATCTTGTTCTACACAGGCCGTACGCACAAAATCGGTGAAGTTCACGAAGGCGCTGCGACAATGGACTGGATGGAACAGGAACAGGAGCGCGGAATTACGATTACTTCCGCTGCGACTACCGCTGCTTGGAAAGGCCACCGCGTTAATATCATTGATACCCCGGGACACGTTGACTTCACTGTTGAAGTTGAACGTTCCCTTCGTGTATTGGACGGAGCAGTTGGTGTATTCAGTGCGAAAGAAGGCGTTGAGCCTCAGTCTGAAACTGTATGGAGACAGGCTGACCGTTACGGCGTACCTCGTATCGCTTACGTAAATAAAATGGATATCATCGGTGCTGACTTTTTGAACGTTGTCGCTGACATGCGTGATCGCCTTCAAGCGAACGCAGTTGCGATTCAACTGCCAATCGGCGCTGAAAATGATTTTGTAGGTATCATCGATATCGTTGAACAAAAGGCTCATATGTACAAAGATGACCTTGGACAAAATATCGAAGAAACCGAAATTCCTGCGGAATTTGCTGATCAAGTTGAAGAACTCCGCAACGAATTGATTGAGCGGGTTGCAGAACTGGACGAAGAATTGACTATGAAATACCTGGAAGGCGAAGAGATCACTGTTGAAGAGATCAAATCCGCTCTCCGTAAAGGTGTAGTAGAAGTTAAGATCTTCCCAGTAATCTGTGGATCCTCTTATCGTAACAAAGGTGTTCAACTGATGTTGGACGCTGTTATCGACTACTTGCCAGCTCCAGTTGACGTTCCAGCAATCAAGGGTCTCCTTGAAGACGGAACAGAAGCAGTTCGCAAGTCTTCCGATGAAGAGCCATTCTCTGCATTGGCCTTCAAAATCATGACTGACCCTTACGTTGGTAAATTGACATTCTTCCGCGTATACTCCGGTATTCTTCAATCCGGTTCTTACGTATTGAATGCCACTAAAAACAAACGTGAGCGTATCGGTCGTATCCTTCAAATGCACGCGAACAGCCGTCAAGAGATCACTGAAGTTTACTCCGGTGACATTGCAGCTGCCGTAGGTTTGAAAGATACAGGTACAGGTGATACACTATGTGATGAGAAAAACCCGGTTATCTTGGAATCGATGAACTTCCCTGATCCGGTTATCGAAATCGCCGTTGAACCTAAAACCAAAGCTGACCAAGATAAAATGGGTGTTGCTCTCGGTAAGTTGACAGAAGAGGATCCAACTCTTCGCGCTCACACTGACGAAGAAACAGGTCAAACAATCTTGGCAGGTATGGGTGAGCTTCACCTTGATATCATCATCGACCGTATGCGTCGTGAGTTCAAGGTTGAAACTACTGTGGGTAAACCACAAGTAGCTTACCGCGAAACATTCCGTGCTCCAGCGCGTGTTGAAGGTAAATTCGTTCGTCAATCCGGTGGTCGTGGTCAATACGGTCACGTATGGGTTGAGTTCGAACCACTCGAGCCAGGTACAGGCAGTCAGTTCGAAAGTAAGATTGTCGGTGGTTCGGTTCCGAGAGAATACATTCAACCAGCACTGTCAGGGATTGAAGAGCAAATGAAAAACGGCGTTATTGCAGGCTTCCCGCTTGTAGACGTTAAGGCTACAATTGTAGACGGATCTTACCATGATGTCGATTCCAACGAGATGGCATTTAAAATTGCCGGATCGATGGCGCTGAAAGCAGCAAAAGACAAATGTAGTCCAGTTCTGCTTGAGCCAATCATGAAAGTAGAAGTAACCGTTCCGGAAGAGTACATGGGTGACGTTATGGGTATGTTGAACTCCCGTCGTGGCCGCATTGAAGGTATGGATTCCCGTAGTGGAGCTCAAATCATTCGTGCTAAAGTACCTTTGTCCGAAATGTTCGGATACTCTACAACTCTTCGTTCCGGTACTCAAGGACGCGGCGTATTCTCCATGGAGCTTTCTCACTATGAAGAAGTTCCTAAGAGCATCGCTGAAGAGATCGTTGCCAAAACAAAAGGCACCGAGTAGTTTTCTCACACTGGACGCTAGTGCATAGGGATATAATCTTCTAGATGCTAACGTCCAGTGAAAACATAAAATTTAACATTTTAAGGAGGCCACGTTCAAATGGCAAAGGCTAAATACGAACGTAATAAACCACACGTTAACATTGGTACTATCGGTCACGTCGACCATGGTAAAACAACTCTGACTGCTGCAATCACTACTGTATTGTCCAAAACTTACGGTGGCGCAGCGATCGCTTTCGATCAAATCGACAAAGCTCCAGAAGAGCGCGAACGCGGTATCACAATCTCCACAGCTCACGTTGAGTACGAAACTGACGCTCGTCACTACGCTCACGTTGACTGCCCAGGTCACGCCGACTATGTTAAAAACATGATCACTGGCGCGGCACAAATGGACGGAGCTATCTTGGTAGTATCCGCAGCTGACGGCCCAATGCCACAAACTCGTGAGCACATCTTGCTCTCCCGTCAAGTAGGCGTACCTTACATCGTTGTATTCTTGAACAAATGCGACATGGTTGAAGACGAAGAGTTGTTGGAACTGGTTGAAATGGAAGTTCGCGACTTGCTCAACGAATATGAGTTCCCAGGTGACGATACTCCAATCACTCGTGGATCCGCTCGTGAAGCTCTGCAAAATCCTGATGGTGAGTGGGCTCAAAAAATCGTTGAGATGTTCAAAGAAATCGATACTTACATCCCAACTCCAGAGCGCGACACTGACAAACCTTTCTTGATGCCAGTTGAGGACGTATTCTCCATCACTGGTCGTGGTACAGTTGCTACAGGTCGTGTAGAGCGTGGTACTGTTAAAGTCGGTGAAGAGATCGAAATCGTGGGTATCCACGAAGAAACTAAAAAATCCGTAGTTACGGGCGTTGAAATGTTCCGTAAATTGCTGGATTCCGCTCAAGCGGGTGACAACATCGGCGCATTGCTGCGTGGTGTTGACCGTGAAAGCATCGAGCGTGGACAAGTACTTGCTAAACCAGGTTCTGTTAAACCACACACAGAATTTACAGCTCAAGTATACGTTCTGACTAAAGAAGAGGGTGGACGTCACAAACCTTTCTTCACAGGATACCGTCCACAATTCTATTTCCGTACAACTGACGTAACAGGTATCATCAACCTGCCAGAAGGTACTGAAATGGTAATGCCAGGCGACAACATCACAGTAACTGTACAACTGATCAATCCAATTGCGATTGAAGAAGGTACACGCTTCGCGATCCGCGAAGGTGGACGTACAGTTGGTGCCGGTGCAGTAGCATCCATCCAAAAATAATTCAGCTTTCTGCTGAGTAAGCATATGCAACAGTGTACTGGAACGAGTAACATTGTACTGTAACGAAGCTTCGGAAGAGTTCTTTATCCGACATCGGATAAAGAACTCTTTTATTATGTGTAAGAGATTCGGAACCTGCGTCATACTGTGAATAGCAATCAGATGTATATAAAAGATCGGTTAAGGCAGCTTGCATAACAAGGGAACAACACATTAAACAACGTCATTTCGATATGAAAAGATTAGTTTAAATGTTTTTCTTAAATATGCTTGCAATACGCCCATTTTTTCTATATAATAATGAATGTTGTTCTGAGACGTTGCGATGATGTGAGAGGTTACTGACACACCCGGCCCCTTTGCCATGGGAGGGATGTCGGAAAATTTTCACGGAGTATGTCCGATAATAAATTGGGCGATAGAAGGAGGGACTAAAATGGCAAAGCAAAAAATTCGTATTCGTTTGAAAGCTTACGACCACAGAATTCTTGATCAATCCGCGGAGAAAATTGTTGAAACAGCAAAACGTTCGGGTGCTGGTGTATCTGGTCCGATTCCGCTTCCAACTGAAAAACAAATCATTACTATTCTTCGTGCGGTACACAAGTACAAGGATTCTCGGGAGCAATTCGAGCAACGCACACATAAGCGTTTGATCGACATCGTTAACCCGACTCCACAAACTGTGGATGCCTTGATGCGCTTGGATCTGCCGTCCGGTGTAGATATCGAAATCAAACTGTAATATAAATCAACAAGACCATGTATAAAGGAAAAGAGGTGTCAACATGAAAGGTATCTTAGGAAAAAAACTTGGAATGACTCAAGTGTTTACCGCTGAAGGTAACGTAGTACCAGTAACAGTTATCGAAGCAGGACCTTGTGTTGTTTTGCAAAAGAAAGATCTTGAGAACGATGGCTACGAAGCAGTTCAAATCGGTTACTCCGATAAGAAAGAGAAAAATGCCAATAAGCCAGAAGCAGGACACGCTAAAAAAGCGAATACTGCCCCTAAGCGCTACGTTCGTGAACTTCGCGGCATCAACATCGCGGAATATGAAGTTGGCCAAGAGTTGAAAGCTGACATTTTCGCAGAAGGCGAATTCGTTGACGTAACGGGTATTTCTAAAGGTAAAGGTTTTGCCGGCGTAATCAAACGTTGGGGACAAAGCACTGGACCTATGTCTCACGGTTCTCGTTATCACCGTGGCCCGGGTTCGATGGGTTCGATCCAAGCTAACCGCGTTCCTAAAGGCAAACACTTGCCAGGACACATGGGTCATGAGACTGTTACAATCCAACGTCTTGAAGTTGTTAAAGTAGACGCTGAGCGTAACGTGTTGCTCGTGAAGGGTTCCATTCCTGGACCGAAAAACAGTCTTGTAAAAGTTAAAGAAACGGTGAAAAAATAACCACTGAAGAAAGGAGGAACACAAAATGCCAAAAGTATCAGTTTACAATGTAGATGGTAGCCAAGTGGGCGAAGTTGAACTGAACGATGCAGTATTCGGAGTAGAGCCGAACACTTCCGTTCTGTACGATGCAGTGCTTATGCAACGCGCTTCCCTTCGTCAAGGTACCCACAAAGTAAAAGGACGTTCTGAAGTACGTGGCGGTGGACGTAAGCCTTGGAAACAAAAAGGTACAGGTCGCGCTCGTCAAGGTTCGATTCGTTCTCCACAATGGAAAGGCGGCGGTATCGTATTTGGTCCGACACCACGGAGCTATGCGTACAAACTGCCTAAGAAAGTTCGCCGTCTGGCGATCAAATCAGCTCTTTCATCCAAAGTGCTCGACAATGACATTATCGTTTTGGACGCTCTTTCGTTGAGCACACCTAAAACAAAAGAATTTGCAGCCATCTTGAACAACTTGAAAGTTGGACGCAAAGCTTTGATCGTAGCTCCTAGCTATGATGATAATGTGGCTCTTTCCGCACGGAATATTCCTGGCGTGAAATTCGTAGCAGCTGACGGCATTAATGTTCTTGACGTGCTTGCGCACGACAAACTGATCATTACGAAAGAAGCAGTTCAGAAGGTAGAGGAGGTGCTCGCGTAATGAAGGATCCTCGTGATATTGTTAAACGTCCGATTATTACGGAACGTACTGCTGACATGATGAATGACTTGAAATATGTATTTGAAGTCGATATCCGTGCAAACAAAACCGAGATCAAAAAAGCCGTGGAAGCTATTTTCAACGTAAAAGTGAAAAACGTGAACACTCTTCGTGTTCCAGCTAAGCCTAAACGGTACGGACGTTATTCCGGATATACTAGCGAATGGAAAAAAGCGTTTGTAACACTGACACAAGACAGCAAAACGCTTGAGTTCTTTGAAACTGTATAATTGAAATTGTTGAAGTAAGGAGGGAAACCCAGTGCCAATCAAAAAGTATAAACCGACATCCCCGGCAAGACGGAACATGTCCGTATCTACATTTGAGGAAATCACCACAGATCAGCCGGAGAAATCGTTGTTGGCCCCACTGAGCAAAAAGGCTGGCCGCAACAACCAAGGTAAAATTACAGTTCGTCACCACGGTGGTGGACATAAACGTAAATACCGTATCATTGACTTCAAACGTACTAAAGATGGAATACCGGGCCGCGTTGCTACGATCGAGTATGACCCGAACCGTACATCGAACATCGCCCTGATCCACTATGCTGATGGTGAGAAACGTTACATCATCGCTCCTAAAGGATTGAAAGTTGGAGATCAAATCTTCTCCGGTCCTGAATCCGACATCAAAATCGGTAACGCACTGCCACTTGAAAACATTCCAGTAGGTACCGTTATCCACAACATCGAGTTGAAACCAGGTAAAGGCGGACAATTGGTTCGTGCTGCTGGTACAGAAGCTCAATTGCTTGGTAAAGAAGAAAAATACGTTTCCGTTCGTCTCTCTTCCGGAGAAGTTCGTCGTATTCTGAAAGTTTGCCGTGCAACAATCGGGTCTGTTGGTAACCAAGACCACGAGCTCATCAAAATCGGTAAAGCCGGTCGTAGCCGTTGGTTGGGACAACGTCCTGAAGTTCGTGGTGTAGTAATGAACCCTAACGATCACCCACACGGTGGTGGTGAAGGTCGTGCTCCAATCGGACGTAAATCGCCAATGTCACCATGGGGTAAACCTACTCTTGGTTACAAAACGCGTAAGAAAAATAAAGCTTCTGATAAATACATCATTCGCCGCCGCACGAAGTAATACACACTGTGCATAACTTCGTGAGGCATCTGCGGATGCATAAACGCTACGTTTGAAGGGAGGATCTCCACATGGGTCGCAGTTTGAAAAAAGGGCCATTCATTGATGGCTACATGCTGAAAAAGGTAGAAGAGATGGACGCTTCCGGTAAAAAGAACGTTATCAAAACCTGGTCCCGTCGCTCTACAATTTTCCCACAATTCATCGGACACACATTCGGCGTATATGACGGACGTAAACACGTGCCAGTATACGTGACTGAGGACATGGTCGGACACAAATTGGGTGAGTTCGCTCCAACCCGTACGTACAAAGGCCATACTGATGATGACAAGAAAACAAGAAGATAAATGAACATCTTTAATGTTTGAGAGGAGGTTACACAATGGAAGCAAAAGCACATGCTAAGTTTATCCGGATTGCTCCTCGTAAAGTTCAACTCGTTGTTGACTTGATTCGCGGCAAGCAAGTTGGTGAGGCGGTTGCCATTCTCCGTCACACTCCGAAATCCGCTTCTCCAATCGTTGAGAAGTTGCTTAACTCCGCTATTGCGAATGCGGAACATAACTATTCTATGGATGTTAATAACTTGGTCATTTCGCAAGCTTACGTGAACCAAGGACCGACAATGAAACGTTTCCGCCCTCGTGCAATGGGACGTGCAAGTCGTATTAACAAACGTACTAGCCACATCACTTTGGTGGTATCTGAAAAGTAGAAGGAGGGAAAACGTGTGGGCCAAAAGGTAAATCCGGTCGGACTCCGTGTCGGAGTTATCCGTGACTGGGAATCTAAATGGTATGCAGGCAAAGACTTCGGTGATCTTTTGATGGAAGACGTGAAAATTCGTGAATTCCTGAAAAATAAATTGAAAGACTCCGCTATGTCTCGTGTTGAAATCGAGAGAGCGGCTAACCGCGTGAACGTAACGATTCACACAGCGAAACCAGGTATGGTAATCGGTAAAGGTGGATCTGAAGTTGAGAATCTTCGTAACCAAATTACGAAAATTGCTGGCGGTAAAAAAGTACACATCAACATCTCTGAAATTAAGAACCAAGACCTGGACGCAATCCTGGTAGCAGAAAGCATTGCACAACAACTGGAACGTCGCGTTTCTTTCCGTCGTGCTCTGAAACAAGCTATTCAAAGAACTATGCGCTCTGGTGCAAAAGGTATTAAAACTCAAGTGGGCGGACGTCTTGGCGGAGCTGAGATCGCACGTTCGGAAGGCTACAGCGAAGGAACTGTTCCACTGCACACGCTTCGTGCCGACATCGACTACGGTACAGCAGAGGCTCATACAACTTACGGCCGTATCGGCGTAAAAGTATGGATCTATCGTGGAGAGGTTCTTCCTACGGCTAAGAAACAAGCTGCTAAGGAAGGAGGCAACTAATCATGTTGGTACCAAAACGTGTAAAACACCGTAAGCAACAACGTGGACATATGAAAGGCCAAGCAAAAGGCGGAACTACGCTGAACTTTGGCGAATACGGTCTGCAAGCTACGGAACCGGCTTGGATTACGAACCGTCAAATCGAAGCGGCTCGTATTGCGATGACTCGTTACATCAAACGTGGTGGTAAAGTCTGGATTAAAATTTTTCCTGACAAACCAATCACTCAAAAGCCTCTCGAGGTTCGGATGGGTAGCGGTAAAGGTAACGTAGAAAAATGGGTTGCAGTTGTGAAACCAGGTAAGATCATGTTTGAACTTGCTGGTGTACCGGAGGAGATCGCACGCGAAGCGATGCGTCTTGCCGCTCACAAACTGCCAATCAAAACGAAGTTTGTGAAACGTGAAGAATTGGGTGGTGAAGCAAATGAAAGCTAGTGAATTTCGCAACCTTACCTCTGCTGAAATCGAGCAAAAGATTGCCGGATTTAAAGAAGAACTCTTTAACCTCCGCTTTCAACTCGCTACCGGTCAGCTGGATAACCCGACTCGAATCCGTGATGTGCGGAAAGAAATAGCTCGTGCTAAAACCATCATCCGTGAAAGAGAACTGGGTATCGGTTAATTAGAGGTCGGATATACATTCCGTCCGTAATCAGGAAGGAGGCCAACAATGAGCGAAGAACGTAACGCACGTAAAGTGCAAACTGGTAAAGTTGTTAGCGATAAAATGGATAAAACGATTGTTGTTGCTGTAGAAACTTACAAAAACCATAAATTGTACCATAAACGCATCAAGGTTACTAAAAAGTTCAAAGCGCATGACGAAGAAAACACTGCGAAAATCGGTGACACGGTGAAAATCATGGAGACTCGTCCGCTTTCGAAAGATAAACGCTGGAGACTTACTGAAATCGTAGAAAAAGCGGTTATCATCTAATGCATTATCAGCATAGCTGGAAGGAGGAATACTAAATGATTCAACCATTTACACGTTTGGCTGTAGCCGACAACTCCGGTGCGAAGGAACTGATGTGTATCCGCGTACTCGGCGGTACGGGACGTCGTACAGCACAAATCGGTGATCTGATCGTTTGTTCTGTAAAACAAGCAACACCAGGCGGCGTTGTCAAAAAAGGTGATGTAGTTAGAGCGGTTGTCGTTCGTACGAAACGTTCTGTACGTCGTAAAGACGGTTCCTACATCGGTTTTGATGAAAATGCAGCTGTTGTTGTAAAAGACGACAGAAGCCCACGTGGAACACGTATTTTCGGACCTGTTGCTCGTGAACTTCGCGAGAAAGACTTCATGAAAATCGTTTCCTTGGCCCCAGAGGTTATCTAATAGATTAAGCTCGTGATGTTTAGAAACAGGAGGTGTACGAAATGCCAAGAGTGAAAAAAGTTCTGGAATCCCATAACAACAAACTTCACGTTAAAAAAGAAGATACGGTTATGGTGATCAGCGGTAAAGACAAAGGTAAAAAAGGCCGTGTCATCGCTGCTTATCCTCGTGAGAACCGCGTCCTTGTGGAAGGTGTTAACATGATTAAAAAACACCAGAAGCCTAACCAGCAAAATCCGCAAGGCGGCATTATCGAGAAGGAAGCTCCGATTCACGTTTCCAACGTGATGCACATCGATCCAAAGAGCGGAAAAGTAACCCGTGTTGGTTACAAAGTGTTGGATAACGGAAAGAAAGTGCGCGTTGCTAAACGTTCCGGAGAAATTATCGACTAATTGAACCGAATGAGAAAGGAGGGCTATGATTCATGGCATCAAGAATGAAAGAACGTTACCTGCAAGAAATCGCTCCTGGTTTGATGCAGAAGTTTAACTATACAACGGTAATGCAAGTGCCTAAAATCGAGAAAATCGTTATCAACATGGGTGTGGGCGACGCTGTCCAAAACTCCAAAGTGTTGGATTCCGCAGTAAACGATTTGCAACTGATCGCAGGTCAAAAACCTGTAATCACTCGTGCTAAAAAATCTATCGCAGGTTTCAAACTGCGTGAGAACATGCCTATCGGTGTGAAAGTTACATTGCGCGGCGAGCGTATGTACTACTTCCTCGATAAATTGTTCAACGTTACATTGCCTCGTGTCCGCGACTTCCGCGGTGTATCGAGCAAAGCGTTCGACGGACGTGGTAACTACACACTGGGTCTGAAAGAACAATTGATCTTCCCAGAGATCGAGTATGATAAAGTAGACAAAGTCCGCGGTATGGACATTGTTATTGTAACAACGGCGAAAACAGACGAAGAGTCCCGTGAGTTGCTCACGCAACTGGGAATGCCTTTCGTAAAATAAAGTTGGCATAACGTTTCCGGGTGTCTGGAAGGACTCCCTTTTCTCCGAAATTATTTAGGAGGTGTCAGGCTAAAGTGGCAAAAACTTCGATGAAAGTTAAACAACAACGTACACCAAAGTTTAAAGTGCGTTCTTATACACGCTGTGAGCGTTGCGGACGTCCACATTCGGTGCTGCAAAAGTTCAAAATTTGCAGAATTTGCTTCCGTGAATTAGCTTATAAAGGCCAGATTCCTGGCGTGAAAAAAGCAAGCTGGTAAAAAGTCCTGAACGGGAAGGAGGTTAACTCACAATGACTATGTCTGATCCAATTGCAGATATGCTTACTCGTATTCGTAACGCGAACACTGTTCGTCACGAAACAGTAGAAATGCCTGCTTCGACAATGAAAAAACAAATCGCCGATATCCTGAAGCGTGAAGGTTTCATCCGTGACGCTGAAGTTATCGATGATAACAAACAAGGGATTATCCGTGTTTTCCTGAAATACGGTCAAAATAACGAGCGCGTTATCACTGGTCTGAAAAGAATCAGTAAACCTGGTCTTCGTGTTTACACGAAAAGCAACGAAGTACCTCGTGTACTTGGTGGCCTGGGTATCGCGATCATCTCGACATCCAAAGGTGTTATGACGGACAAAGAAGCTCGTCAATCGAAATCCGGCGGAGAAGTCGTTTGCTACGTTTGGTAATATAACGTCACAAGATAGGAGGTGCAACATATGTCTCGTATTGGTCGCAAACCAATTACAGTACCAAGTGGTGTGGACATCACACTGGACAACACCGTTATTACGGTAAAAGGACCAAAAGGAACTCTGACTCGTGAACTTCATAAAGACATGAAGGTTACAGTTGAGAACAACGAAATTACAGTTGTGCGTCCTTCCGATAACAAAACTCACCGTTCTTTGCACGGCACAACGCGCAGCGTTGTAAGCAACATGGTGAGCGGCGTTACTGAAGGATTCGCAAAATCTCTGGAGTTGGTTGGGGTCGGATATCGTGCAAGCAAATCCGGAGATAAAATCGTTCTGAACGTTGGATACTCTCACCCGGTTGAAATTACACCGGAAGCGGGAATTGAATTCGAAGTTCCTTCGAATACAAAAATCATCGTTCGCGGGATCGACAAAGAGCGCGTAGGTGCTTACGCTGCTAAAATCCGTTCCGTTCGTGAACCTGAGCCGTACAAAGGTAAAGGTATTAAATATGAAGGCGAGCGTATCATCCGTAAGGAAGGTAAAGCCGGTAAGAAGAAATAAGATTTCTCTTACCGCCTTTGCGCGGCTTTCGGCTTGCTTGCTTCGTGTGTTTCTAATATACCCCGTGGCTTCCGGTTTGAAGCCAGCGAGGTAACCTGAAAGGAGTGAATCCCTGAGATGATTACGAAACAAGATAAAAACAAGGCTCGTCTGAAAAGACACCTGCGTGTTCGTAAGAAAATCCAAGGAACGGCAGCACGTCCTCGTTTGAACGTATTCCGTTCTGGTAAACATATGTACGCTCAAATTATCGATGACGTAGCTGGTGTAACGATCGCTTCCGCGTCTACTGTAGACAAAGAACTGAGCAGCGACATCAAAAACGGCGCCTCTGTTGAGTCAGCTCGTAAAGTTGGCGAACTCGTTGCAAAACGTGCGAAAGACAAAGGCGTTTCTAACATCGTATTTGACCGTAGCGGATATCTGTACCATGGTCGTATCGCAGCATTGGCTGAAGCGGCTCGTGAAGCAGGACTTGAGTTTTAAGATATTTTTCAAAAGGAGGTTAACGACTTGCGTGTAGATCCGAATACTTTGGAACTGACTGAAAGAGTTGTAAATATTAATCGCGTAGCTAAAGTAGTAAAAGGCGGACGCCGTTTCAGCTTTAGCGCACTGGTTGTAGTCGGCGACGGCAACGGCTGGGTTGGAGCTGGTATCGGTAAAGCGGGCGAAGTACCTGATGCAATTCGCAAAGGTATTGAAGATGCTAAGAAAAACCTTGTACACGTTCCACTCGTAGGAACATCGATTCCTCACTTGGTAACAGGTAAGTTCGGCGCAGGACGCGTTCTGTTGAAACCAGCATCTGAAGGTACTGGTGTTATCGCTGGTGGTCCTGTACGTGCGGTTCTCGAACTTGCTGGTGTAGGTGACATTTTGACAAAATCTCTGGGTTCTTCGAATTCCATGAACATGGTCAATGCGACTTTGGAAGGTTTGTCCCGTTTGAAGCGTGCTGAAGACGTGGCTAAACTGCGCGGAAAATCCGTCGAAGAGCTTCTGGGTTAAGGAGGGAATCTCATGGCTAAATTGGAAATTACCCTCGTCCGCAGCTTGATCGGACGTCCGGAGACGCAAAGAACAACTGTGAAAACATTGGGCTTGCGCAAAATCAACAGCAAAGTGGTTCAAAACGATAATCCAGCCATTCGTGGTATGATTAACAAAGTAAGTCACTTGGTAGCTGTTAAAGAAGTAGAAGCTTAATACGGGATATTCCCATAAATCTTTAAGGAGGTGCAACGAACGATGAAGTTACATGAGCTTTCCCCAGCTCCTGGATCCCGCAAAGAGCGTAAACGTCTTGGTCGCGGTCCAAGTAGTGGTACGGGTAAAACATCAGGTCGCGGTCACAAAGGACAAAACGCTCGTTCCGGCGGTGGTGTACGTCCGGGCTTCGAAGGTGGACAAAATCCATTGTATCGTCGCTTGCCAAAACGTGGTTTCGTAAACCCAACTCGCAAGGAATATGCGGTTGTGAATATTGAAGACCTGAACAGTTTTGCTGCGGGTACTGAAGTAACTCCAGAATTCTTGATGACGAACGGCGTAGTTAAAAACGCTAAATCCGGAATCAAGATCCTGGGTAACGGTGAAGTCACTGTGAAGCTGACTGTTAAAGCTAACAAGTTTTCTCAATCTGCGGTGGAGAAAATTGAAGCTGCCGGCGGTACAACCGAGGTGATTTAATGTTCAAGACCCTAAAGAATATCTGGCGGGTTGAAGATCTGCGCAAAAGGGTATTATTTACCCTTTTTGTACTGATCATTTACCGCATCGGATCCTTCGTTCCAGTACCTGGAGTAAACAAAGAGGTTTTCGAAGCGACAAATTCTGCGGGTAAAGAAGTTTTTGGACTTCTCAATACGTTCTCGGGTGGAGCACTGTTCCAGTTCTCGATCTTTGCACTCGGGATCGTACCTTACATCACTGCGTCTATCATAGTACAGTTGCTTTCCATGGACGTTATCCCTAAGTTAGCGGAATGGGCTAAGCAAGGTGAACAAGGTAAGAAAAAATCAGCTCAGCTGACTCGTTATTTAACGATCGGTCTGGCATTAATTCAAGCGTTTGGTACGTCGATCGGATTCAACCGCTTGTACAATACAGAGATGGTGCCTAACGCCACTTTTGCTGATTATATCTTGATCGCGATTGTACTTACGGCCGGTACTTCATTCCTGATGTGGCTTGGTGAGCAGATCACCGAGAAGGGCATAGGAAACGGGATTTCGATTTTGATCTTTGCGGGTATCCTCTCAACGGTGCCTAACATTATCAAACAGACAATCGAGTCCGACTTCATTCAACCTGATCAGTTGTTCATGAACATCCTTAAAGGTGTAATCGTCGCGATTGTTATTGTGTTGATTATCATCGGTGTCATTTACATTCAGCAGGCGATTCGGAAAATTCCTGTGCAGTACGCGAAACGCGTCGTAGGTAACAAAATGTACGGTGGACAGAATACACATATCCCGCTGAAGATTAACGCAGCAGGTGTTATCCCTGTCATCTTTGCTTCATCTCTGTTGATGTTCCCAACGATTATCGCCAACTTCTGGGCTGATCGTTTATGGGCACAGTGGATCGGACAAAATCTGACTACTCACAAACCTCTGGGTATGTTATTGTATGTCGTGATGATCTTCGGTTTCACTTTCTTCTATACTTTTGTACAGATGAATCCACAGCAGATGGCTGATAATATGAAAAAGAACGGCGGTTACATCCCAGGCATTCGCCCGGGTAAAGCAACCGAGAAATATCTGACCCGTGTCATGACTCGTTTGACAATGGCCGGAGCCATCTTCTTGGCAGTCATTTCCGTTCTGCCTGTATTCTTAGGGGCACTTTCTGGTTTGCCTCAATCGGCGCAAATTGGAGGAACGTCTCTCCTGATCGTTATCGGTGTTGCGCTCGATACCATGAAGCAAATCGAAAGCCAATTGATCAAACGCCACTACAAAGGTTTTATCAATAAATAGGCAATAGGTACCGGTCAAGCTAAGATTTACTTGCCGGCACCTATTGTGCTGTTTGTTGATGTAGGGTAGTCTTGGAGGGAGTGACATAACGTGAACATCCTATTCATGGGCCCTCCGGGGGCAGGAAAAGGAACACAAGCAGACGTCATCGTGAAAGAGTTCGGTATTCCCCACATTTCAACAGGCGATGCATTTCGTCTGGCGATTAAGCAGGGAACTCCCATTGGCCTGAAAGCCAAGGAATATATGGATCAAGGATTGCTTGTACCAGATGATGTAACCATCGGCATCGTTGAAGAACGGTTGCAGCAGCCTGACTGCAGAGAAGGATTCCTCTTGGATGGTTTTCCAAGAACCCTGTCTCAAGCAGAAGCGCTTGATGGCATCCTGGACCGACTGAACTCAGGTCTCGATCATGTAATCAACCTGAAAGTGGACCGCGACAAATTGCTGGCTCGTTTGACGGGTCGTCGTATTTGCAAAAACTGTGGTGCCACTTATCATGTCGTATTCAATCCGCCTAAGCAGGAAGGTATTTGTGATAAATGCGGCGGCGAGTTGTACCAGCGCTCGGATGATAACGAAGAGAGCGTAGGAACCCGTCTTGACGAATATATCAACAAAACAGCACCACTCCTCACGTTTTATGAGAACAAAGGTCTTCTTCGTCAAATGAACGGAGAACAGGATATTGATCAAGTCTCTCAAGAGATCGTGTCCTTACTGCGAGGTTAATTGAATGATCATTGGTAAGTCCGAAACGGAACTGGGCTTGATGAGGGAAGCAGGGAGAATCGTTGCGGAAACGCATCGTCTCTTGGCAGAGCATATCGCTCCCGGTATTACGACTGGAGAACTTGACCATATGGCCGATCAATACATCCGCAGTCAAGGAGCTGTGCCGTCTTTCAAAGGTTATAACGGTTTTCCTGCCAGTGTGTGCGCTTCAGTAAATGAAGAGTTGGTGCATGGATTTCCCGGCAAACGCAAGTTGAACGAGGGCGATATCGTTACGTTTGACATTGGCGCGCAGTACCAGGGGTATCATGGAGATTCTGCCTGGACTTATCCGGTCGGCCGTATTTCCGAAGAAGCCCGTCGTCTTCTGGACGTTACCGAGGCTTCGTTATACGCAGGTCTGGCGCTGGTTAAACCGGACATTCGCTTGTTTACTATATCTCATGCGATTCAGAAATATATTGAGGATGCCGGTTTTTCGGTAGTTCGGGAATATGTCGGTCACGGCATAGGAGCGGATCTGCACGAAGAACCCCAAATTCCGAACTATGGTCTTCCTGATCGGGGACCACGGCTTAAAGCGGGCATGGTGCTGGCCATAGAGCCGATGGTTAACGTAGGTAGCCGGTATGTGAAAACGTTGGAAGATAACTGGACTGTCGTTACTGTTGACGGATCGTTATGTGCCCACTTTGAACACACCGTAGCAGTTACACCAGATGGCATGGAAATTTTCACAAAACTGAATGCGTAGGTGATGAGGCATGAATAATCAGTCTAATCCGCAGCTCGGTCAACTTGTGAAGATCCGTAAAGGCCGCAATGCGGACCAAGCCGCGGTAATTGTTGCTATAGCGGACAGTAGGTTCGTGTATATAGCGGATGGAGACAAACGTAAGTTTGATCAACCCAAGAAGAAGAATATTCTTCATCTGGAGCTCCAGCCGATGATCAGCAGCGAGGTTGTAAACAGTTTAAACGAGAGTGGTCGGGTGACAAACGGAAAGCTCCGCTATGCGGTTCATTCGTTTCTGGAATCCACCAACATTCAAGCTGAAGAGAAAGGAGACTGACTAATGGCCAAGGAAGATGTCATTGAAGTGGAAGGCACGGTTCTTGAACCGCTGCCGAATGCAACATTCAAGGTTGAGCTTGAGAACGGTCATCAAATTCTCGCTCACGTTTCCGGCAAGCTGCGGATGCACTTTATCCGTATCCTGACTGGTGACAAAGTAGTTGTTCAGTTATCGCCTTATGATCTGACAAAAGGACGTATAACTTACCGTAAATAGTAGTAGACAGTTGCAATGAACTGTGAAGCTTGAAGCGGGTTTTGCCCGGCAAAACTTGCGAAAGCTTCGAAGCCGGTTTTACAATGGTAAAACGAGGTCAATGCTTACGAAGAGAGTTTTGCTAAGCAGAACTTTGAGGAGGTAATTCACATGAAGGTAAGACCTTCGGTCAAACCGATTTGCGAAAAATGCAAAGTCATTCGCCGCAAAGGGAATGTTATGGTTATCTGTGAAAATCCGAAACACAAACAAAAACAAGGTTAATGAAGGGGGTGTAGCGTAAAATGGCACGTATAGCTGGTGTGGATTTGCCACGTGATAAGCGCGTTGAGATCGCCTTGACTTATATTTTCGGAATCGGTAAAACGACTTCCCAGAAAATTCTGAGCTCTACAGGCATCAATCCGGACACTCGTGTTCGTGATTTGACGGAAGATGAAGTCAGCAAATTGCGTGAAAGTATCGACAAAGAGGTCAAAGTAGAAGGTGACCTGCGTCGTGAAATCTCTTTGAATATTAAACGTTTGACGGAGATCGGTTGTTACCGTGGAGTTCGTCATCGTCGTGGTCTGCCTGTTCGTGGACAACGTACGAAAACGAATGCTCGTACTCGTAAAGGTCCTCGTCGTACAGTAGCGAACAAGAAGAAATAATAAGGGGGGATAAGAGAAAATGGCTAAACCGAAAAAAGTCGTACGTACTAAACGTCGTGACCGTAAAAATATTGAATCTGGCGTGGCACATATCCGTTCCACTTTCAATAACACTATCGTTACCATTACGGATCCTCACGGAAACGCAATTTCGTGGGCAAGCTCCGGCGGCCTCGGATTCAGAGGTTCCCGTAAATCGACTCCGTTTGCTGCACAAATGGCTGCTGAGACTGCTGCCAAAGCTGCAATGGAACATGGGATGAAAGCCGTTGAGGTTATGGTTAAAGGACCAGGCGCAGGCCGTGAAGCAGCGATCCGCTCTTTGCAAGCTGCAGGTCTGGAAGTTAACCTGATCAAAGACGTAACTCCAGTCCCACACAACGGATGCCGTCCTCCAAAACGTCGTCGTGTCTAATGAGATTTGCCCCTGCGTGTGGTATAAATCCAGCACAATCTGCTAATAATGGTTGTTTAGGCATACTACTACATGTTTTCGCAAGAGAAGGTAAATGTTTCATAGAGGACCGACGTTTTGAAGGAGGGGTATTGCAGTGATTGAAATCGAAAAGCCGAAAATTGAGACGGTTGACGTCAACGATGATGGCACCTATGGGAAATTCGTAGTAGAACCGCTGGAGCGCGGATACGGAACGACGCTTGGAAACTCGCTTCGCCGAATCTTGCTCTCGTCACTGCCGGGTGCGGCAGTGTCTTCGGTTCAAATCGATGGCGTTCTGCATGAATTTGCTACAGTTCCTGGCGTAATGGAAGATGTAACGGAGATTATTCTTAACCTGAAAGCTTTGTCGCTTAAAATTCATTCGGATGAGGAGAAAGTGCTCGAGATTGATGCTGAAGGCGAAGGAGCAATCACGGCTGGAGATATCCGTGCTGATTCCGATGTGGAAATCCTTAACCCGGATCTGCACATTGCTACGCTCGGACCAGGTTCGAGACTTCACATGCGTATTTTTGCCAATCGCGGTCGCGGCTACGTCCAGGCAGATCGGAATAAACGCGATGACCAGCCGATCGGCGTCATCCCAGTCGATTCCATCTTCACCCCGATCAGTCGCGTTAACTACGCTGTGGAAAATACGCGTGTTGGCCAAGTAACCAACTATGACAAGCTCACGTTGGAAGTTTGGACAGACGGAAGTATTCGTCCTGAAGAGGCTGTAAGCCTCGGCGCTAAAATTTTGACCGAGCATTTGATGCTCTTCGTGGGTCTTACAGACGAAGCGAAAGATGCTGAGATCATGGTCGAAAAAGAAGAAGACAAAAAAGAAAAAGTACTCGAAATGACGATCGAAGAGCTGGATCTCTCTGTTCGTTCCTACAACTGCCTGAAACGTGCCGGTATTAATACCGTGCAAGAGCTGACTACGAAAACGGAAGAAGACATGATGAAAGTCCGTAACCTCGGACGCAAGTCTTTGGAAGAAGTTCAAGAGAAGCTCGAAGAATTGGGTCTGGGACTCCGTACAGAAGAATAGACAGCTGAGTGCTTGAAGTGAAGGAGGGAAAACAATGGCATACCAAAAGTTGGGCCGTAATTCCAGCGCGCGTAAAGCTTTGTTCCGTGACCTGGTAACCGACCTGTTCTTGTACGAGCGCATTCAGACAACTGAAGCGAAAGCAAAAGAGGTTCGCTCTATTGCTGAAAAACTGATCACTAAAGCGAAAAAGGGAGATCTTCATGCCCGTCGCCAAGTGGCAGCTTATGTTCGCCGCGAAACTATCGATGGTGAGCAAGATGCAATCCAAAAACTGTTTAGCGAATTGTCCGGTCGTTACGCTGAGCGTCCAGGTGGATACACTCGTATCCTTAAACTGGGACCTCGTCGTGGTGACGCAGCGCCTATGGTTTACTTGGAACTGGTTGACCGCGCGTAAAACAGATGAGATGAGGAAAGGGGACAGAGTCGTTGATTCTGGATTAACCCTTTTTTTCACTTCATTTCGGAATTCGTGCTGTAATAGAAGCTCCGGAAGGGGCTTCTTTTGCTGTTCGGGGTAGGGTATGTATAGTATGGAACAAAGGTGTGGTAATGATGCGCAACTTGTGCATGACGCTTGCTTATGATGGCACTGCTTATTATGGCTTCCAGGTACAGCCGGGGGGGAATACGATTCAGGATCATCTTGAAGATGCCATTCGTGCATTGACAGGTGAGACGGTCAAGATAACGGGGTCAGGTAGAACTGACGCGGGTGTTCATGCTCGCAGGCAGATCTTCAACTTTGCTACCGAATCTCAAATCCCGATTGAACGGTGGTGTATTGCACTTAATTCTAGATTACCCTCTGATATTGTTGTTATTGATGCGATAGAGGTACCGCTTGAGTTTCATTCTCGCTATGCAGCGAAAACGAAGACGTACCGCTATACGATCAATGCAAATCAATTTCCGGATGTATTCAACAGAAGGCTGCAATATCATCATCATGCTAGGTTAGACGTAACTGCAATGCAGGAGGGGCTTCGTCATTTTATTGGTACGTATGATTTCACCTCCTTTGCTTCTCGCAAGTCTCAGAAAGACAATCATATACGTTCGGTATACGACGCATGGATAGAGGTTGACCGTTCAATGTGCAGAGATCATCCGCGCGATCAGGGAGTCATTCATATTTATGTGAGCGGCAACGGCTTTTTGCAGCATATGGTTCGCATTATTGTAGGTACACTGCTGGAGATCGGAGAGGGCAAACGGAAAGCCTCTGATGTACCGAATATGATTGCCGCATGTAATCGCTCTGCTGCAGGACCAACTGCGGTAAGTTGCGGTTTAATGCTCTGGGATCTTGAATACAAAAAAGATTAAATTTGGTGAGTGAAAAGCTTAATTAACACTTGCGATTTAACCTCCTATCATGTAATATAAAAGTTGTGTTTTCTTAATGGCTTTCCCACAGCCCCAATTAAGAGGGTCACATCGCAACAACTATCCATCAACACCTAAAGTTATCACTTAATGAACGAAGATAAATGAAAATGAGATTTTGAACATTTTAAGGAGGAACTTTTCATGCGTACAACGTACATGGCGAAGCCTAACGAAGTTGAGCGCCAATGGCACATCATTGATGCCGAAGGCAAAACGCTCGGACGTTTGGCGAGCGAAGCAGCTGCTTTGATCCGCGGCAAACACAAGCCACAATTCACTCCACATGTGGACACTGGCGATTTCGTAGTTATCATCAATGCTGAGAAAATCGTATTGACTGGTAAAAAAATGCAAGACAAGAAATACTACCGTCACTCGATGCACCCAGGTGGTTTGAAAGTAACTTCTGCAGAAGATATGGTTAAAAACAAACCGGAACGTATGTTGGAATTGGCTGTTCGCGGTATGCTTCCTAAAACTCGCATGGGCGAAAAAATGAAGCTGAGACTTAAAGCGTACAGAGGCACTGAGCATCCACATGCAGCACAAAAACCAGAAGTTTACGAACTTCGCGGTTAATTAAAAGGAGGACAGTTTCATGGCACAAGTACAATACTATGGGACAGGTCGTCGTAAACATTCGGTAGCTCGTGTTCGCCTTGTACCGGGTGAAGGACGCATTGTCATCAACAAACGTGATATTAATGAATACTTCGGTTTGGAAACACTCAAACTGATCGTAAAACAACCACTGACTTTGACAGAAACGCTTAGCAACTATGACGTTTTGGTTATCGCTCATGGTGGCGGAATCTCCGGTCAAGCTGGAGCAATCCGTCATGGTATCTCCCGTGCTCTGCTCAAAGCAGATCCGGAATACCGTGCTTCCCTGAAAAAAGCAGGATTCCTGACTCGTGACCCACGGATGAAAGAACGTAAAAAATACGGTCTCAAAGCCGCTCGTCGCGCTCCTCAGTTCTCCAAACGTTAATATGTATTACAAGCCTCTGGCCTCGGCCAGAGGTTTTTTGTTGTCTATAAAACGTGGATTAGTTGTTCCAAGGATTGCGCAAACAGTTTGTCATATGTATATGATCTAACATGCCTTATTTCTCATCTTAGATTTGGATGAAGATAGATCATTTCGGACAGGGTTACGCGAGACCCCAATCATCAGTTTTTCTTATGAATTCAATAAAAGTCACTTACATGTATGCACAGAGAATTCAAATTTTTTCATGCACGCTTGGTTCCTTTGCATTTCATATTTGGTCTTAGCACAAGCATTATCATTCTGGATTTTAGTGCAGTTTAATCCTGATAACCTTGTAGGGACAAAGGATTTCACGATTAGCACAGCAAATTGGACTCTAATACCTTCTTTCCTGCTTAAGTTAATTGCAATGGACTTATTTGAAGAGAACCTAAAGAGAATCTAAGTATTCACAAAATGCTTGGTAATCCACTCACAAAAATGGGCTGCAAATGAATCATTTTACCATGTGGCAGGCATTGACATCCCCCCTGAAAGATTTATACTATACATAATTCTTATTAGATTGGTCGGCATTAAAGTTTTCGGGAAAAGCAGAATGGGGGAAATTCAGAATGAACTTGTTGGAAAAAGAAAACCTTGCTCGGACGAAAGCAGAAGAATTGGAAAACGCAAGCCCTGAGGATATTATCCGTTACGCTGTTGAGACATTCCCAAATATCACTTTTGCATGCAGCTTTGGTGCGGAAGATGTTGTACTTGTAGATATGCTGCAGAAGGTAAGTCCATCTACGGATGTTTTTTATCTCGACACTGATTTTCACTTCAAGGAAACGTATGAGACTCGTGATCTTATGAAAGAGAAATACAATATGGATTTTGTGCGTGTCTCTCCCAAAATTACGCCTGAAGAACAGGCGGCCCAACATGGAGAGGAATTGTGGAAATCGGATCCTAATGCTTGCTGCAATATTCGCAAGGTTGAGCCGCTGACACGTATTCTTTCCAAGTATGATGCTTGGATCACGGGAATTCGCAGAGATCAAGCACCGACTCGTGCTAATGCGAAGAAGGTGGAATACGATACGAAGTTTGGACTTATGAAATTTAACCCGATCGCTCATTGGACTTCTGAGGATGTGTGGGACTATATTCGGGCCAATAACGTTGTATATAACCCTCTCCATGATCAGAACTATCCGAGCATTGGTTGTGAATATTGCACCCGTCAAGTTATGCCAGGTGAAGATCCGCGTGCAGGACGATGGTCCGGTAATGATAAAACAGAATGCGGACTTCATAAATAAAGTGTTCGAAATAGCGGGAACATCCTTAGCCCTTACATCTTAGCTTTGAACATTTCTCTATCGAACCTCCACTATGAAGAGAATTTAGGGAGCTGACAAAATGACATCGCTTCTGCCTCTATGACGTTATTCGGTATAAAAGTGCGTGGTCAGCTCCGTGATGGAGGAGTACCCGCCACCAGAATTACTCGTCCTGAGGTAGCTGAAGTGCTGATTGAGGGAATGGCGGAGCAAGTCCGCTCCTAACGGTATATTTGTCCATCTTGTCCCATATAGATGATTAGAGTCATTTATAGGGACGAGGTGGTTTTTTTATGCGTAAAAATATGGAGAAGCATTTTGTGGTATGGATCCGGTTGCGTACAGTAAAGCGTGTGCTGCTAAGCCTATGTCTTCTTGCGATGTTGGTAGCTGTGGTGACGTATGAACTTCCTTCATCGAAGACGTCCGGATATTGGGGGCTGCCGTTAGCAGGTAAAGTCATCGCGATTGATGCAGGGCATGGTGGACCAGACGGGGGGGCTGTGAGCAAGCAGGGGGTCATCGAGAAGGATATCAACTTGTCGATTGCTTTGTATGTACGGGACTATCTGCAGCAAGCTGGAGCACTGGTGGTCATGACACGAGAGATTGACACAGATCTTGCAGAGGCAGATACCAGAGGATATTCCAAACGGAAGACAGAAGATCTTAAGCAAAGAGTAAGAAGAATTGAAGACAAGCAGGCAGATCTGTTTATCAGCATTCACATGAACAGTGTCCCTTCGAACCGCTGGAGTGGCGCACAGGTCTTTTATACACCCAACCACCCCGACAATGAAGGCTTGGCCAATCTGTTGCAGCAAGAGATGATTCGTAATCTTGAAAATACAGATCGAATTGCAAAAACGGTAAATACCGTATATCTGCTTCAAGCATTGAAAATTCCGTCTGCTCTCGTAGAAGTTGGTTTCTTATCTCATCCGGATGAGGCACGTCTTCTTGCCGATGAAGCATATCAGCGTAAAGTAGCCGCTTCCATCTATAATGGAATATTGAGGTATTCCTCAGGGGAACGTCCCAAAAGTTAGTTACAAAGAGAAGGAGAATGTTATAATTAACACAGCATACCTAATTACATGCCAATAGATAAAGCTGAGGTGCTGTCTGATGATATCAAAAGAACAGATACTTGAACTATTGCAACCTTTACAGGAACCACAATTGGGAGTGAGTCTGACCGAGCTTCAATGGATTCGTGATGTCATGGTAAAAGAAAATCATGTGGCATTGACCATTGTTACATTGGACAATCAGACTGAGGATACAACTGCTCTTAGTGATGCCGCACGTAACCTATTGTCTCAACATGGGATTCAGGATGTACATATACGCCTGCGTGCAGCATCAGAACATGAACGAGAGATTGTGAATGCAGGACAACCTGGGAATGAGCAGAATGACGAAGAAGTGCTTGTAAAAGGCCACGCAGCAGGTCTGGATGGTCATGAGTTATTAAGCCCTGAATCGGGTGTTCGCTATATTGCAGTAGCAAGTGGCAAAGGTGGGGTAGGTAAATCTACAGTCACAGTGAATCTGGCTGCTGCCCTCGCTCGGCAAGGTAAAAAAGTTGGATTAATTGATGCGGACATCTATGGTTTCAGTGTACCTGATATGATGGGGATTGAAGAATACCCAGTTGTAGAGGATGGAATCATTCAGCCGGTCGAGCGTTTCGGTGTGAAAGTGATGTCGATGGGATTTTTCATTCGTGAAAATAACCCTGTAATCTGGCGTGGTCCTATGCTGGGTCGTATGCTGCGTCAGTTCTTTACAGATGTAAATTGGGGAGAACTGGACTACATGCTGCTTGATTTGCCTCCAGGCACAGGTGACATAGCCCTGGATGTGCATCAAATGCTGCCACAGAGCAAGGAGATCATCGTGACAACGCCGCATGCAACAGCAGCATTTGTAGCCGCGAGAGCGGGTGCAATGGCGATTCAGACCGAGCATGAGCTGCTGGGTGTTGTAGAGAACATGGCTTATTACGAATGTGGCAAATGTGGAGAGAAAGACTATGTCTTTGGTCGTGGGGGCGGTGGACGTCTTGCGGAAAGCCTGCACACAGAGCTGCTCGCACAGATTCCTCTCGGTTCACCGGACAATCATCCATCGGAGCCTGATTTCTCGCCATCTGTATATAAGGCTGATACACGCATCGGTGCCATATACGATGAAGTAGCGCAGACAATTGAGACTAAGTTTTAGCATATTGAAACAATTAGCACAACATCAAAAAGCCTGCATCCATCGGATGCGGGCTTTTATAACGTATAACATGGTTCCGTTCCTGAAATCAGGATTAACTGTCTCGACAGGGATTATGATCCTCCGCCACTTCCGGAGTCACCACCACTTCCGCCATCTCCACTGTCGCCGCCGCCACCACCTTCGCCTTCTTGGCCGCCGCCGCCCTCCTGCTGTCCGCCTTGTTCTTGACCGCCGGATTCAACTTTTGGTTGTAGTTCTTCCTGTACTACTTTTTTGAGCAGCGTGAGCACTTCCATCCGAAATAGCGGATTCTGCATGACTTCTTGCATTACGGTCATGGTCTGTTTACGATACTCTGGAGTTTTGGTCATGTCCATAAACATTTTGGACACTTCCGGTGATTTCATGATATCCCCAACCGATTTTTGATAAGTGGGATCTTTGATCAACTGCATATGCAGCTGCTTGCTTTGCGAGTTAATGGCTTTGGCAAATTCACTTGCAAATTGTGGATCTGTCATGATTTTCTCGAATTCCTTTTGGTACTCGGGAGCCGTGATGGTATCTTTAACAGCAATACGTATTTGTTCTGAAGATTGCATGGGCATTAACATTTTCATACCGATGGTTCCAGACCCGCCACCCGATCCGCCGCCACTTTGTTCGGAATCTCCACCTTCGCCGCCACCCCCGGAGGAACTTTGGCCAGTTAGAGCTTCTTCTACAGCCTTCTTGCCTTCATCACTTTTCAGAATATCCACGACCATCGTTTTCATCTCTTTATAACTGCCCTGAGGAGGCGAAGAATTTTGATCTGAACCGCAGCCGGCAAGCATGACGGATAGCCCCAATACGGCGCAGCTTAGCTGCCACAAAGGCCGTTTCATGTGCATAACCCCTCCTTGATTAGATACTGCATGTAGTATGTGATGGGCAAGCACTAAATATGTTGAATGGTGATGGTTTTTTGCTGAGAAGGTTGGTAAAATAAACTCTCGGGGGTGGAAAACATTTGAATTTACGTAAATGGTTTTTCCTATTTTGGACAGCCTTACTTATCGGAGCAGCCGGATCGCTAGTAACAGGTCTCATTATGATGCTGGTGAACGGGGAGAGAACGAACGGAATTATCGATTTTCTGCTGTATCTCCTGATTTTATTTGGTTCAGGGGTGATGATTAGTGTGTATTCTCAGATGGGTTTTTTCGCTTACTTGATACTGAATTACATGGGCAAAGGTGTATTTCCGAAACGCGGATGGCAGATCGTTCAGCTTGTTTTAACCGTGCTCGCTTTGCTTGACGTCATGTTTTTGCGTTTGTTCGTCGGAGGCGGACGAGAGCGTCTGTCCGATATCGTACTTGGCATCATTATTTTGGCAGCTGCAATTGTTACCGCTTACGTGAAAGTGAAAAAGACACATATTTCGGCAATGGTCCCAACGCTCTTTTTCATGATTGCAGTAACCGTGGTGGAGACGATCGGTGTGCTCCGAATTGATGTAAATGCCGCTACCACCTTTATTGTGGTCCCGTTGCTGGCATGTAATGCATATCAAATGCTAATATTACATAAGCTGGTGGATGGTTCTGCAGAGCAGGCCGTGAGCGGGAGAACGGAGCAAGCATAAGGAAGACCGCTATTGAGGATCTTTTAATAAAACGCGAAAAAGAGCTAACCTGGTTAGCTCTTTTCATTTATGCTGCCAATGTGATGCAGTAAATCTTGCTAGTGTTATTGAGCACTGGCTTGATCCCGGACTTCTGTACCCTTGGCACTGGAATGATTCAGCAGTTCGGAGACGGTTACGAATTCATACCCCTGATTTCTTAATTTATCGATAATGACTGGCAGTGCTTCATGAGTTTGTTTGGAAGAATCACTCGCATGTAGAAGTACGATATCTCCAGGGTGAGCTTTGCTGACTACCCGATCTACGATGGTTTGTACACCTGGATTCTTCCAATCCTGTGAGTCGGTATCCCATTGAACGACCTGGTAGTTAAGACTGCTGGCTACTTGAAGTACGCGTTTGTCAAAATCCCCATTGGGCAGACGAAGCAGATTCGGTTCTTTTCCCGTTAAATCGGTTAAAATGCTATGAGCTGTCGAAATTTCCTTGCGAATTTCTTCTTCAGTCATGGTGCTGTAATTATCGTGCTTATGTCCGTGGCTGCCAATTTCGTATCCCGCTTCCTTGATCGAGGTTACAATCTCGGGGTGTGTCTTACTCCAAGGGGAGGATAAGAAGAAGGTAGCCTTCTCTACTTTGTTATCCTGCAGCACTTTAAGGATGGGTTCCGTGCGCTTATCGCCCCAGCTAATATCAAATGTGAGTGCAATTACTTTTTTCTCTGTGGGTACGTTGTAGACAGCCGACGGTGCATCCTCCGAGAATACTGAAACATTGCCGCTTTCCAGATAAATAATCCCGATAGCAAAGACGGCAGCAGCCAGCACAATCAGGAAACGTTTAATCTTTTTGCCGCTAAATACATAGAACGAGTTCATTTCAATAAGCGCCCCTCTCCCATAAGAAATGCTTGTTTACTCTCCAATGTATGCTCGTACAGCGCAGTTATTCGCATGAGAAATTTGTTTGTCCATCAACTTCAGTCATTAGGAGGTTATCATGTTAAAATTCAGTACATTTCTAAGGGATCTGGGATCCATTCGTAATGCATTAATCTGGTCGGTCATATTGTTTGTTGCAGGGATAGGAGCTGGATGGGTAAGTACAGGGCCACTGCAGGACATATTATTGAACCAGATAGGCGGACTTCAAGAGGTAAGCAGACAGCTCGAACAGAGCGGAAATGTGCAATGGAATTTCTTTATCTTTATCTTTTTTAATAATGCCATCAAGAGTGTGCTCGTGATCTATGCAGGAATTTTCTTTGGAATATTGCCTGTTATTTTTCTAGTAATTAACGGAATGGTTATTGGTTTTCTAGTGCATATCACCACAGATAATGGATCAAGCCTTTTTGATATCGTGGTAAAGGGACTTTTACCGCACGGAATTATAGAAATTCCCGTCATTATCATTGCCTGTGCTTTTGGTCTCAAGTTTGGGGGACTGGCATCCAGAAGCCTCATTGAACTTGGAAGTGCGAAACGTCAGGGGTTAGGAAAACAGTGGGAGACTTTTTTGAAGAGGACATTAACTGCGTCGTTCTGGGTTATTATCCTATTGTTTATTGCAGCCATTATCGAAAGTACGATTACCTTCAGTATTGTGCGTGGATAAATTTGTATGGAATGACATTCATAAATTTTCAGAAAGTTGACCATAACAATAAAACGGGTTTCAGCAACCCCTTAGGTAAGAGAATTTTATAACCCATAGGGGCTGAAATCGGCGCGACTAATATAACCCTGACTTTAGAGAGTGTGGGATTCAATATACAAATATAAAGGCGCGCCTTATCCATATGCAGAAAAAGGAGAACTCTTAATGCTGGGTATGCTGTTTAACGAGAAGGAATGTAAGGAACTCGATTATGTGTTACGTAAAGAGCTGGATGAGATGTTGTTTGACCTCAGTGATAATCGCCTCGACCAGGAGATCAAATACGCTATAGCGAGTAGATACAAAACAGTATTCCGCATGTATGCTCGATTCGCTCCGCCGAAGGAGCTGTCCAAATACGCAAGAAGTGGCAAACTCAAAAAGTCTAAACCGTAAGAAGCATGGTACAGAGCTACAAACATGCAGTATTAATTGATGAGCGAGGTGCGGCCCGCTACAGCCAACGCTGTACCTCCATAACTACTTAGGACGAATCTATGAATGGAATAACGTGAATGATAACAAATTGTCGAAAAAGGGTTGACCTATTGGTTTAGATATGATAAATTAATTTTCGTTCCTTTTTAGGACAAACCACCAAAACAAGTACCTGCAGCAAAAGGAACGAATAACATTTCTGAAAAAAAGTACTTGCAAAGTGGAACTGAACATGATATATTATAAAAGTCGCCGCTGAAAACGACGACAACATGAAAAACAGCGATAAATTGAATGTTTGATCTTTGAAAACTGAACAACGAGTGAGTAACGATCTTGCTTGCAAGATCGAAAAGCTGAGAAATCGGTACAAGTCATCTGACTGTATGATTTCGAAGCAAAATGAGATTTTTAATCTCGTCAGATTCAAAATGAGCTAATCGCTCTTTTCAATACTTTATTGGAGAGTTTGATCCTGGCTCAGGACGAACGCTGGCGGCATGCCTAATACATGCAAGTCGAGCGGACTTGATGAGAAGCTTGCTTCTCTGATGGTTAGCGGCGGACGGGTGAGTAACACGTAGGCAACCTGCCCTCAAGCTTGGGACAACTACCGGAAACGGTAGCTAATACCGAATATGTGCTTTCTTCGCCTGAAGGAAGCTGGAAAGACGGAGCAATCTGTCACTTGAGGATGGGCCTGCGGCGCATTAGCTAGTTGGTGAGGTAACGGCTCACCAAGGCGACGATGCGTAGCCGACCTGAGAGGGTGATCGGCCACACTGGGACTGAGACACGGCCCAGACTCCTACGGGAGGCAGCAGTAGGGAATCTTCCGCAATGGGCGAAAGCCTGACGGAGCAATGCCGCGTGAGTGATGAAGGTTTTCGGATCGTAAAGCTCTGTTGCCAGGGAAGAACGTCCTTGAGAGTAACTGCTCAAGGAGTGACGGTACCTGAGAAGAAAGCCCCGGCTAACTACGTGCCAGCAGCCGCGGTAATACGTAGGGGGCAAGCGTTGTCCGGAATTATTGGGCGTAAAGCGCGCGCAGGCGGTCATTTAAGTCTGGTGTTTAATCCCGGGGCTCAACCCCGGATCGCACTGGAAACTGGGTGACTTGAGTGCAGAAGAGGAGAGTGGAATTCCACGTGTAGCGGTGAAATGCGTAGAGATGTGGAGGAACACCAGTGGCGAAGGCGACTCTCTGGGCTGTAACTGACGCTGAGGCGCGAAAGCGTGGGGAGCAAACAGGATTAGATACCCTGGTAGTCCACGCCGTAAACGATGAATGCTAGGTGTTAGGGGTTTCGATACCCTTGGTGCCGAAGTTAACACATTAAGCATTCCGCCTGGGGAGTACGGTCGCAAGACTGAAACTCAAAGGAATTGACGGGGACCCGCACAAGCAGTGGAGTATGTGGTTTAATTCGAAGCAACGCGAAGAACCTTACCAGGTCTTGACATCCCTCTGACCGTCCTAGAGATAGGGCTTTCCTTCGGGACAGAGGAGACAGGTGGTGCATGGTTGTCGTCAGCTCGTGTCGTGAGATGTTGGGTTAAGTCCCGCAACGAGCGCAACCCTTGATCTTAGTTGCCAGCATTTCGGATGGGCACTCTAAGGTGACTGCCGGTGACAAACCGGAGGAAGGTGGGGATGACGTCAAATCATCATGCCCCTTATGACCTGGGCTACACACGTACTACAATGGCCGGTACAACGGGCAGTGAAGCCGCGAGGTGGAACGAATCCTAAAAAGCCGGTCTCAGTTCGGATTGCAGGCTGCAACTCGCCTGCATGAAGTCGGAATTGCTAGTAATCGCGGATCAGCATGCCGCGGTGAATACGTTCCCGGGTCTTGTACACACCGCCCGTCACACCACGAGAGTTTATAACACCCGAAGTCGGTGGGGTAACCGCAAGGAGCCAGCCGCCGAAGGTGGGATAGATGATTGGGGTGAAGTCGTAACAAGGTAGCCGTATCGGAAGGTGCGGCTGGATCACCTCCTTTCTATGGAGAATCGTTTCCCGTAGCGGAAACATTCAAAAAGTCTTCAGGAAGCATGCTTCCGAAGCGAGCTTTACTTCGTAAAGCTTTTAACTCACTCGTTGCTCAGTTTTGAGAGCTCAAACTCTCAAACGTTTGGTGGCGATAGCGAAGGGGTTCCACACGTTCCCATCCCGAACACGACCGTTAAGCCCTTCAGCGTCGATGGTACTTGGACCGCAGGGTCCTGGGAGAGTAGAACGCCGCCAAGCGTAAACCCTATTGGGTTTCAATATTAATATACGGGCCCTTAGCTCAGTTGGTTAGAGCGCACCTCTGATAAGGGTGAGGTCGGTGGTTCGAGTCCACCAGGGCCCACCATTTACACTTTCATAATTTGATATGGGGCCATAGCTCAGCTGGGAGAGCGCCTGCCTTGCAAGCAGGAGGTCAGCGGTTCGATCCCGCTTGGCTCCACCAACAAGATTTCAAGCTTGTTCTTTGAAAACTAGATATCGAAACGAAAATTGCGAATTAGAACATTCCTTTTAGCTGAACTTGTGTACAAACAAGTTTCAAATAATAGTGATACTGCATTGCTCAACTTGAGCAATTGGTTAAGCTACTAAGAGCACACGGAGGATGCCTAGGCGCTAGGAGCCGATGAAGGACGTGGCGAACAACGATACTGCCTCGGGGAGCTGTAAGCAAGCTTTGATCCGGGGATGTCCGAATGGGGAAACCCAGCTGGGGTAATATCCAGTTACTCACAACTGAATACATAGGTTGTGTAGAGGCATACCAGGGGAACTGAAACATCTAAGTACCTTGAGGAAGAGAAAACAATAGTGATTCCGTCAGTAGCGGCGAGCGAACGCGGAACAGCCCAAACCAGAGAGCTTGCTCTCTGGGGTTGTGGGACGTCTCACATGGAGTTACAAAGGAACCGGTTAAACGAAGAGGTCTGGAAAGGCCCGCCAAAGAAGGTAAAAGCCCTGTAATTGAAAGTCTGTTCCCTCCGAGACGGATCCCGAGTAGTGCGGGGCACGTGAAACCCCGTATGAATCCGGCAGGACCATCTGCCAAGGCTAAATACTTCCTAGCGACCGATAGTGAAGCAGTACCGTGAGGGAAAGGTGAAAAGCACCCCGGAAGGGGAGTGAAATAGAACCTGAAACCGTGTGCTTACAAGAAGTCAGAGCCCATTTTAGGGGTGATGGCGTGCCTTTTGTAGAATGAACCGGCGAGTTACGTTCCCGTGCAAGGTTAAGGTGAAGAGCCGGAGCCGCAGCGAAAGCGAGTCTGAATAGGGCGACATAGTACGTGGACGTAGACCCGAAACCGGGTGATCTACCCCTGTCCAGGGTGAAGGTGCGGTAACACGCACTGGAGGCCCGAACCCACGCACGTTGAAAAGTGCGGGGATGAGGTGGGGGTAGCGGAGAAATTCCAATCGAACTCGGAGATAGCTGGTTCTCCCCGAAATAGCTTTAGGGCTAGCCTCGGAAAACAGAGTCGTGGAGGTAGAGCACTGATTGGGTGCGGGGCCCGCAAGGGTTACCAAGCTCAGTCAAACTCCGAATGCCATAGACTTACTTCCGGGAGTCAGACAGTGAGTGCTAAGATCCATTGTCAAAAGGGAAACAGCCCAGACCATCAGCTAAGGTCCCCAAGTGTGTGTTAAGTGGGAAAGGATGTGGAGTTGCACAGACAACCAGGATGTTGGCTTAGAAGCAGCCACCATTGAAAGAGTGCGTAATAGCTCACTGGTCGAGTGACTCTGCGCCGAAAATGTAACGGGGCTAAACACACCACCGAAGCTATGGCTTGATGCTTGCATCAGGGGTAGGGGAGCGTTGTATAAGGGTTGAAGGTGTACCGTAAGGAGCGCTGGACATTATACAAGTGAGAATGCCGGTATGAGTAACGAAAAGATCAGTGAGAATCTGATCCGCCGAAAGCCTAAGGGTTCCTGAGGAAGGCTCGTCCGCTCAGGGTAAGTCGGGACCTAAGGCGAGGCCGAAAGGCGTAGTCGAAGGACAACAGGTCGAAATTCCTGTACCACCGTAAATCGTTACGAGCGATGGGGGGACGCAGTAGGGTAGTGACGCAGGCTGATGGATGCCTGTCCAAGCAGTAAGGCTGATGTGTAGGCAAATCCGCACATCGTAAGGCTGAGCTGTGATGGGGAGTGAAAATTACAGTAGCGAAGGTCATGATCTCACACTGCCAAGAAAAGCCTCTAGCCAGATGAAGGTGCCCGTACCGCAAACCGACACAGGTAGGCGAGAAGAGAATTCTAAGGCGCGCGGAAGAACTCTCGTTAAGGAACTCGGCAAAATGACCCCGTAACTTCGGGAGAAGGGGTGCCCCGGTAGTGTGAATAGCACGAGGGGGCCGCAGTGAAAAGGCCCAAGCGACTGTTTAGCAAAAACACAGGTCTGTGCGAAGCCGTAAGGCGAAGTATACGGGCTGACGCCTGCCCGGTGCTGGAAGGTTAAGGGGAGCGGTTAGGGAGTAATCCCGAAGCTGTGAACCGAAGCCCCAGTAAACGGCGGCCGTAACTATAACGGTCCTAAGGTAGCGAAATTCCTTGTCAGGTAAATTCTGACCCGCACGAATGGCGTAACGACTTGGGCGCTGTCTCAACGAGAGATCCGGTGAAATTTTAATACCTGTGAAGATGCAGGTTACCCGCGACAAGACGGAAAGACCCCATGGAGCTTTACTGCAGCTTGATATTGAATTTGGGTACGATCTGTACAGGATAGGTGGGAGCCTTTGAAGCATGAGCGCCAGCTTGTGTGGAGGCACCGTTGGGATACCACCCTGATCGTATCTAGGTTCTAACCTGGTGCCCTTAGCGGGTACGGGGACAGTGTCAGGTGGGCAGTTTGACTGGGGCGGTCGCCTCCTAAAGAGTAACGGAGGCGCCCAAAGGTTCCCTCAGAATGGTTGGAAATCATTCGAAGAGTGCAAAGGCATAAGGGAGCTTGACTGCGAGACCTACAAGTCGAGCAGGGACGAAAGTCGGGCTTAGTGATCCGGTGGTACCGCATGGAAGGGCCATCGCTCAACGGATAAAAGCTACCCTGGGGATAACAGGCTTATCTCCCCCAAGAGTCCACATCGACGGGGAGGTTTGGCACCTCGATGTCGGCTCATCGCATCCTGGGGCTGAAGTAGGTCCCAAGGGTTGGGCTGTTCGCCCATTAAAGCGGTACGCGAGCTGGGTTCAGAACGTCGTGAGACAGTTCGGTCCCTATCTGTCGTGGGCGTAGGAAATTTGAGAGGAGCTGTCCTTAGTACGAGAGGACCGGGATGGACGTACCGCTGGTGTACCAGTTGTTCCGCCAGGAGCACCGCTGGGTAGCTATGTACGGACGGGATAAGCGCTGAAAGCATCTAAGCGTGAAGCCCCCCTCAAGATGAGATTTCCCAGTATGTAAGACCCCTTGAAGACGACGAGGTAGATAGGCTGGGGGTGGAAGTGCAGTAATGCATGGAGCTGACCAGTACTAATCGGTCGAGGGCTTATCCAAATTGCAGGTTCTGATCGCAAGTTTCGTTTCGGATCTAGTTTTCAGAGAATAATCTCTGAAATGAAAATTGGTACAACACTCTAGTGTGTGTATGATTTTCAGTTCCACTTTTGATTTTAAGAAGCACATGCTTCGACAAATCACGTTTGGTGGCGATGGCGGAGGGGTTCCACACGTACCCATCCCGAACACGACCGTTAAGCCCTCTAGCGCCGATGGTACTTGGACCGAAGGGTCCTGGGAGAGTAGGACGCTGCCAAGCGAACTCTTTCATCATACATAGAAAACAGGCTCTGCATGTTAGCGTTGTACGATGAATTGCATTTGCCCTGCAAATGCATATTATTCCCTGATAGCTCAGTTGGTAGAGCACTCGACTGTTAATCGAGTTGTCACAGGTTCGAGTCCTGTTCGGGGAGCCATTTGCTCTCATAGCTCAGTAGGTAGAGTGCATCCATGGTAAGGATGAGGTCACCGGTTCGATCCCGGTTGAGAGCTTTGGAAATGGGGCCCGTTGGTCAAGGGGTTAAGACACCTCCCTTTCACGGAGGTAACAGGGGTTCGAATCCCCTACGGGTCATAGGATGGAGGCTTAGCTCAGCTGGGAGAGCATCTGCCTTACAAGCAGAGGGTCGGGGGTTCGAGCCCCTCAGCCTCCACCATCTTGATTATTGGGGATTAGCCAAGCGGTAAGGCAACGGACTTTGACTCCGTCATGCATAGGTTCAAATCCTATATCCCCAGCCATTTATTAAGAGCCATTAGCTCAGTTGGTAGAGCACCTGACTTTTAATCAGGGTGTCGAAGGTTCGAGCCCTTCATGGCTCACTTGTTATATGCGCGTGTGGCGGAATTGGCAGACGCACTAGACTTAGGATCTAGCGTCTTTGACGTGGGGGTTCAAGTCCCTCCACGCGCATCCTTTATAAGCGGACGTGGCTCAGCGGTAGAGCATCGCCTTGCCAAGGCGAGGGTCGCGGGTTCGATTCCCGTCGTCCGCTCCAATATATATGCGCCCTTAGCTCAGCTGGATAGAGCGTTTGACTACGAATCAAAAGGCCGGGAGTTCGAATCTCTCAGGGCGCGCCATTTTTTCATCAATATCGGGATGTAGCTCAGCTTGGTAGAGCACCTGGTTTGGGACCAGGGGGTCGCATGTTCAAATCGTGTCATCCCGATTTTATGATTACGCGGGTGTAGTTCAATGGTAGAACTTTAGCCTTCCAAGCTAATAGCGTGGGTTCGATTCCCATCACCCGCTTATATGATTTTAAGAGCAGTCTCTACATCATGTAGAGACTGTTTTTTCTATACGGCAACGTTTAGGGAAATATAAAAAACGTAAAAAGAAGCCAAGGCCTCCATGTGTAGAAGGTCTTGACTTCTTGTGTTATGCTCTGTGCATCACTTAATACATCCAACGAGACAGCCTTAAAGGGCTTCTAAACACTTTAGTTGCGTTTAGGGACCTTCGGATAGCTATTAACGTTCGTGACGGTCAGAAACTTTTCTACGCATACCTGCTAAGCCAAGAAGTCCGAGCAAACCGAGCCAGCCCCAGTCCATATCATTGTCTCGGTCAGTTGCAGCATTTGCACGAACATTGTTCGTACGGTAGTCACCCGTGTTGTAGTTTGTGCTGTTCATTTGTGTACCACGGTTTTGATCCATACCTTGGGTTGCAGAACCATTCGCCGCGGCAGGACCAGCCAATGCTGCCACTAGAAGTGTAGAAGCAATAAGTGTAGATACCTTTTTCTTCATCAGATGTCGCCTCCTTTTTGTTTGAACTATATCTAATCTGCCTTTTACTAAATGAATTTATGTAATTGTTCTTACGTTAAAATATCCCTCTGGCATAAGTGATCATGTTACATAAAAAGCCACTAATATTAGTTAGCCAAGAATTCGATTTACCCTCAAACCTTTCGAAATCCTGAATGAACTTTATTGAAGAATCATTTTAAACAGCTTAAAGAAACTATTCTGATCATTGAAACGCATTGAAGCACATAATCAGGCATCAATTCTGGCTTGGTTACATCACAAATCATCTTCGCTTAAAGCCTCCAACTTGTCGTTTCCATAAGGGGAGGTAGCAAATGATAATAATTTTTAAATTGATACTTTAATTTATTACATCACTGTGGTAAAGTATACAAAAGCTTGCTTTGCCGGTCATGTTTTTGCATGGAGATTGAACTGCTTAAATCATGGAAATGATATTATGCTCTTCTGTTTGAGTAAATTTAACGCTGCTGTATATTTATAAATTAAAACGAATATGTATAATATATTTGTTTATATATAGCATGTGAAAAAGGTATCATGCGACAAGCTTTTGCTCATTAAATGAAGCAAATTAAGAAAATGAATAATAAAGTGCGTTTTTGTGCGGAAAATCGGGGATAATCCCCTTTTTTACTAATAGAAAAATAAAGATTTTCGTACCATTTTATTGTATGATGTTATGAAGGTGTCAAATTTACGTGTACGAATGTGAACGATCAGATGGGAGGATAAGCATGACTGAAACTATGGTAACCGCCAGCAAAAGCCAATCTAACAACCTGCTCCGGCGAGACGTGCGGTTCCTGGGCAATATACTCGGAGAAGTTCTTGTCCATCAAGGGGGCACGGAGCTTCTCGATATCGTTGAGAAAATTCGGGAAACGAGCAAATCGTTGCGTGCAGAATTTTTGCCTGAACTGTATACAGAGTTCAAAACGATGATCCAGGAATTAGATTCTGAAAATCGTCACCAGGTCATTCGAGCTTTTGCAATTTATTTTCAATTAGTTAATATTGCTGAACAAAACCATCGGATCCGGCGTAAACGGGATTATGAACGATCTGCAGGGGATGCAGTACAGCCTGGTTCGATCGAGAAGGCCGTACAGGATCTGAAGGAACGCGGTTTGTCTCATACCGAAGTAGAGCAGATTCTGGACGAATTGTCGCTGGAACTGGTTATGACAGCTCACCCAACCGAGGCTATGCGCCGGGTTATTCTGGATATCCACAAACGGATATCTGAAGATGTCATGCTGCTTGATAATCCTACGCTGACGTTGCGTGAACGTGAACAATTGCGGGAAAAGCTGCTGAACGAAGTTATTACACTCTGGCAAACAGATGAACTTCGTGACCGCAAACCGACTGTACTCGATGAAGTACGGAACGGGATGTATTATTTTCACGAAACGTTGTTCCACGTACTTCCGGATGTATATCAGGAGCTTGAACGCTGTCTGAATAAATTTTATCCTGACCACGACTGGCATGTGCCGACGTATTTGCGCTTCGGTTCCTGGATCGGTGGAGACCGGGACGGAAATCCTTCGGTAACTTCAGATGTAACGTGGCAGACGCTGTTAATGCAGCGCAAGCTCGCATTGCGTGAATATCAGCGGATTATGATTGAGCTCATGGGGCATCTCAGCTTCAGTACGAACATCATCCACGTGTCGGATGAATTGGCTCAATCCATTGAGCAGGACCGCAGCTGTGTCACTTTGAGAAAAGTAGACATTTGGCGCAATGAGAAAGAACCTTATCGGATCAAACTGGCATACATGATTGCCAAAATGAATAATGTACTTGATGAAAATAAAGTCGGACAGCCGGACCGTTATGACAGCGCTCAGGAATTGATCGATGATCTGATGATTATTGACCGCAGCCTGCGCCATCATTTTGCAGATTATGTAGCGGATACGACGGTTCGCAAAATGATTCGCCAAGTGGAGCTTTTCGGATTCCACACGGCTGCGCTGGATGTTCGTCAGCATAGTCAGGAACATGAGAATGCGATGGCTGAAATTTTGGCCAAGATGAACATTGTTGAAGATTATGCTCGTCTGACAGAGGACGGTAAAATTGATTTGCTGGCCCGCCTGCTCGAGGATCCACGTCCATTGACTTCTCCATATCACCAGTACAGTGAGGGAACAAAAGAATGTCTGGATGTATTCCGTACAATCAAACGTGCACAGAGCGAGTTTGGTACAGGATGTATAACAAGTTATCTGATCAGTATGACGCAGGGAGCAAGTGATCTGCTGGAAGTCATGGTATTTGCCAAGGAAGTAGGATTGTTCCGTAAAGGGCAGGGTGGAGAGATTATTTCGACACTTCAGGCTGTGCCGCTGTTTGAAACGATTGATGACCTTCATGCAGCTTCTGACATCATGCAAAAGCTCTTCAATCTTCCGGTATACCGCGCAAGCGTAGCTGCCCGGAATGAGCTGCATGAAATCATGCTTGGTTATTCAGACAGCAACAAGGATGGCGGAGTGGTAACGGCTAACTGGGAGCTTCGGGTAGCCATGAACGCCATTACTGCTGTGGGTAATAAGCATGGCGTCAAGCTGAAGTTTTTCCATGGTCGTGGCGGTGCATTGGGACGTGGAGGTATGCCGCTTAACCGCAGTATTCTTGCACAACCACCTCATACCATTGGTGGGGGTATCAAGATTACCGAGCAGGGCGAAGTCATTTCATCCCGTTATTCCCTTCAAGGTATTGCTTACCGCAGTCTGGAGCAAGCGACATCGGCATTGCTCACAGCTGCACTGAACGGAATGGAGCCGCAAGAATCAGTCTCTGAACAACACTGGGATAGCATCATCAAGGATATTTCCGAGGTATCTCTCACGAAGTATCAAGATTTGATCTTTCGTGATCCGGACTTCTTCAAATTCTTCAAGGAATCAACACCGCTGCCGGAGGTCGGAGAGCTCAACATTGGTTCAAGACCATCCAAACGGAAAAACAGTGATAAATTCGAAGACCTGAGAGCAATTCCATGGGTATTTGCCTGGACTCAAAGCCGCTATCTTCTCCCTGCATGGTATGCAGCTGGAACAGGATTGCAAAGCTATTACCAGAATAAAGAGGAAAATTTGGCTGTCCTCAAAGACATGTATGCGAACTTCCCATTCTTCCGTACACTTATTGATACGGTACAGATGGCTATTGCCAAGGCAGATCTTGTAATTGCCAAAGAATATTCCGCAATGGCCTCCAACAAGGAAGCCCGTGATCGTATCTATGGTCAGATTGAGTCTGAATTCAAACTGACAAAAGAGCTGATTCTGAAAATTACCGGAGAAGAAGAGATTTTGGATGATGTACCGGTAATTCAGGAATCGATTCGTTTGCGTAATCCTTACGTTGATCCATTGTCCTATATGCAGGTGCAGCTGCTTAGCGAGCTGAGAGACATGCGTGAGCGCGGGGAAGATGATACCGAGTTGCTGCGTGAAGTGCTGCTGACGATTAACGGTATTGCTGCAGGACTTCGCAATACAGGCTGATGCATTACCTGGCCCATATGATTCATGTAGTGAATAGTTAATGGAATTGGACATTAAAATGCACGGTTCTCTCCGCAGTATTGTGTGAGAGATGAAACGGGACTCCAGTAGGAGTTCCCGTTTTTACTGTTTTTGGTGGATATTTTCCGGCACAGTCTTGATTTTTGACCAAAGTTGATTTACGATTTGATTGGTGAATTACAAGTGTGGACGGGTATCAGAAGGCGGAAGACCCATCAGCATGTCTGGGGGAATAAAGGTGGACAATTTGGAGAACAGGCTGGTTAAGCTGGTCCTAAAGGGTGATCAGCGGGCCTTTGCAGAAATCGTAGAACTATACAAAGACAAACTATTTCATTTGGCATACCGGATGCTGAACAATCGTCATGAAGCTGAAGACGTTGTACAGGAGACGTTTTTGCGTGTGTTTCGTAATATGGAGAAATATGATCCGAACCAGAAGTTTTCAACCTGGATCTACCGGATTGCAACCAACTTGTGTATCGACCGTTTACGGAGGAAGAAACCATCTTACTCTTTGGATGCCGAGTTGAATGATCAGGAAGGATCCGATGGTTATGCCATGCTTCCCAGTGATGATCGTACACCAGAGAGCGAAGCACTATTGTCAGAAACACAGACGCTCATTCGTGAGGCAATTGACAGTCTGCCGGCCAAGTATAAGTCCGTCATGATTTTGAGATATTTACAGGACTTGTCGCTGCAGGAAATCAGTGATGTCACAGGCATGCCCGTAACAACGATCAAAACACGTGTGCACAGGGGCCGTGACTTTTTGCGTAAAAAACTGGAATATAAGCTGTAAATCGATTTCAATTTTTTTAGGCGAAATTATTTGAAACATATCTGAAACGGATGCGTATGTAATGTATGCAAGTCTTATGCGTGGTATTTGAAGATGCATGGACTAAGTGATCTAAGAAAGGATTGGCTCTCATATGGATTGCAACTCGGCCGTCTCTTTAATGCATGAATGTTTGGATGAGTCGTTGTCCCCGGCCCAGAAGGTAGAACTGAAAGGTCACCTTGTTACCTGTCCGGAGTGTCGCATGCGCTTTAAAGAGTTGGAACAGACGGAAATGCTGCTCTTTGCCATGAAACATTATTCACCGTCTGCCTCGGATGAGCTGACCAATCGTATTATGAATGCTCTGCCCCAGCCCAAGAGACAACAGGTATGGCTCAAATGGGTCAAAGGACATCCCGCGCTGACGGCGGCAGCCTTCTTTTTGGTCGTGATGCTCTTTAGCGCTTGGAGCTTCTGGGATCAGAATAACGAAATGGTCGTTAAGGGGAATAATCTGGACCAGATCGTCATTGAAGGAAACACGGTAATTGTTCCTCAAGGCAAGTCAATTGCGGGCGATCTTACGATAGAGAATGGTACCGCCCAGGTATATGGTGATGTAGATGGCAATCTGACGGTGATCGACGGACAACTGTATCAAGCTTCGACGGCGCATATTTCCGGTCAGGTGAAAAGCATTGATCAGGCGCTGGACTGGTTCTGGTACAAAATAACCAATATGGTGAATGAAGTGGCTTACCGCTAGCACAGGGTGAATTCTTCAATGGTATATACCAAGCAGGGTACCTCCAGTTTGCATGGGGTACTCTTTTTTTATTGGTGAGATTGTAATTTATGGTATTTGTGTTGTTTCTGCGCAGTTTGTGACCACCGTAACTTGCAACCTGAACGTTATCGTTATAACCTAGATACTAAAGAGAACATACTACTACATATAGAAAAGCATTTTGCATCTATCCAAGGGCGGTCTTCCAAGCGGCAAGATATAGAATGAACTGGTTATATTCGTCTATACATTGTTGTTACGGGGGAACACTCTTTCCCTCCAACTAATACGGCCGGAAGCTTGTCTGTGTGGGATGTGCAAAAGCTAAGACCAGGGATTATATAAAATCCTAATGGGTTAATATGAGATCAGGGTTTACTCATCAATGGGGATAGCGGGGGCTAGCTTATGAACTATTTTGCTGACTTAACGTGGAAAGAGTCCATTAAGGACGTTATCGATATATTGATTGTTACCTATATTATGTACAAACTGATTTTGCTTGTACGGGGTACACGTGCAGTACAGTTGCTCAAGGGCATTCTGTTCCTTGTGGTGATCTGGGCACTAAGCACGTGGCTAAACCTGTATACACTCAAATGGCTCATGAACCAAATGTTTACATTTGGTGTAGTAGCCGTCTTTATTATATTTCAACCGGAACTGCGCCGCGGTCTGGAGCAGCTGGGACGTGGTAAATTGTTCGGACGCTCCACAGCAGCCAGCGATGAAGAATTAACGGTGTTAATTGGCGAGATTATTAAGTCTGTCAATTATTTGTCTCGTCGTAAAATTGGTGCGCTTGTTGTCTTCGAACGGGAAACGGGTTTGAACGATTACACGGAATCCGGGATTCAGATGCAATCGTTGGTTAGCTCGGAGCTGATGATCAATATCTTTATCCCGAATACACCGCTCCATGATGGGGCTGTTATTATCCAAGGCAAACAGATCTCTGCAGCGGCATGTTATTTGCCTTTATCCGAGAATCCGTTTATTAGCAAGGAACTTGGAACACGCCACCGTGCCGCAATTGGTATTACGGAGGTAGCTGATGCGATCTGTCTGGTTGTCTCGGAGGAGACTGGACAAGTATCGCTGGCGATGAATGGACAGGTCGTTCGTGACATTAAGGAAGAGTCGCTGATTGCCAAGTTATATGAAGAGCTTCGTCCAACATCCAATCTAAACAAGAAGAATAACTGGACTTCTTTCTGGAAACGGAAGGGGGGAACGAAGTAATGGATAAATGGTTCAACAATAATAACTTTGCCAAGATCCTTGCGCTTGCAGTCAGTTTGCTGCTCTGGTTTATGATTCATCTGGATGAAGTTCCTACCACGCCAACGATTGCTACTGGAACAACCAACAAGGTGGTAGAGCGTACCGTACCCGTTCAGCCTTATGGCCTTGACAGCAACTCGTATGTGCTCACTTCATTAAGTACGGACGAGGTACGACTGGAGATCAAAGGACAGCGTTCCATGTTAACTTCCATATTTACAAATGATGATTATAAGGTACTCGTTGACCTGAGCCAGGTCAAAGATGGCTCCAATACGCTGCCGCTCGTTCCCGATCTGCCTTCTGGTGTCGAGGTGGTTAGCATGGAGCCTTCCATGGTTACAGTCAATGTTGAAAAATTGGGCACCAAATCCTTCAATGTGAATATTGTACCCGAAGGAGATCCATCCGCTGGTTACAGCCTTGGGACGCCTGTCGTTGAGCCAACAGGCCCGGTTAAGGTAACTCTGCCGGAAGGGCAGTTGGATGCTGTAGCGAAGGTACAGGGCAGTGTGAGTGTGAAGGATGCAAAGGATGATGTGACGCAGAAAAGGGTGAAACTGCAGGCATATGATGCAGAAGGCAAAGTAATTGAAAATGCAGTCATTACGCCACAGACCGTTGAAGTTCGCATTCCGGTTAATCAGCCCTATAAATCAGTACCCTTAAGAATCAAATATTCAGGACAGCTGCCGGAGGGATTGGTACTGTCCAGTGTGGAACCAAACGTGAAAGAAGTCTCGGTTTACGGTACGGATGAGGCGCTTGCGGGTATACAGGCCTACGACCAAGTTACCTTGGATCTGACACAATTTGAAGAGGCAGGTACATCGACAGTTAACGTGGACTTGACGCCGCCTCCGGGTTTTGAGAAAATCGAGCCTAGTTCGATTCAGATCAAGGTTACTGTGTCACCTTATGATGAGACAGAGGAGACAACAAAGGTCTTTCCCAATGTCCCCATAACCATTACGGGTGTGGGGAACGGTTTGGAAGCTGCACTGGTCACGCCAAAGAGCGGCGGTGTAAATCTTACACTGAAGGGTTCTCCGAGTATGCTCGAAGGTCTGAGTGGAGAGGATATCAAGCTGACGGCAGATCTTCAGGGGCTTACCGCCGGGACACATGATGTGAAGCTGGATGCTGAATTGCCCCGATTTGCTGAGCTGGATGGTAACTCTACTCCATTGAGCGCTACAGTCAAGATCAGTGAAAAAGCAGAGGACACGACGGTTCCCCCAAGCGAAGAGCCCACGGATGAAGGCAATGCCGGCCCGGAGCCTTCGCCTGCAGAAGTGGAGAACGGGGAAACGGATCCTGCACCTGATGAAGGGGAAACGACAGAATCGAATACGGACAATCAGGAGCAGCAAACCCAGCAAGGTAATGCAACGAATAAAGGGAACTCGGGTAACAGCAGCGGTAGCGGCGGTACCAATGGCTCAAATCCGTAATGATTCAGATTGATTTGATAAAATAAATATTTGATGCTCTTATATGATGCGAATAAAAGGAGTTAGATCATGGGGAAATATTTTGGTACAGACGGTGTAAGAGGTGTTGCCAATAAAGAATTAACGGCGGAGCTGGCTTACAGCATCGGTCGATGTGGCGGTTACGTGCTTGCTGGCGGCGTAGAGAGACCCAAAGTGGTTATCGGGATGGATACCCGGATCTCGGGACTGATGCTGGAATCTGCGCTGGTTGCAGGTCTATTGTCCATCGGTGCAGATGTCATCCGTCTGGGCGTTGTATCCACTCCGGGAGTGGCCTATATTACTCGTTTGCTTAAAGCCGACGCAGGAGTCATGATTTCGGCTTCCCATAATCCGGTAGAAGATAACGGAATCAAGTTTTTTGGCGGGGACGGTTTCAAATTATCTGACGAGACGGAGAATCGGATTGAAGAACTGATGGATGCTGAAACGGATCAATTGCCACGTCCTGTTGGCGGCGGATTGGGGACCGTAACGGTAGATGAGCAATCACGCTACAGTTATCTCGAATACCTGAAAACAACCGTAACTGAGTCGTTCTCTGGACTTAAAATTGTACTCGATTGTGCCAACGGAGCAGCATATGAGTTGGCACCTAAACTGTTTACAGAGCTTGGGGCGGAAGTCATTGCGATTGGTGCTGAGCCCAACGGCCTGAATATCAATGAGCAATGTGGTTCCACACACCCGGAGCATCTGAAACAAGAAGTGCTTAAACATAAAGCGGATCTGGGTCTTGCTTTTGATGGAGATGCGGATCGTCTGATTGCCATTGATGAAACGGGCGCAGAGGTCGATGGAGACTTCATTCTGTGCATCTGTGGTGATGCGATGAATCGTGCGGGCAAGCTAAAAGACAGTACAGTGGTATCCACCGTCATGAGTAATATCGGATTTTATAAAGCTACGGAGAAGCTTGCACTGAAAACAGCTAAAACGGCTGTGGGCGACCGCTATGTGATGGAGGAGATGCGCCGCGGTGGGTATAATCTGGGTGGTGAGCAGTCCGGCCATGTTATTTTCCTGGATTACAATACGACCGGAGATGGCATGCTGACAGCTATTCAGCTCGTGGATACCCTCAAGGCATCGGGCAAGAAGCTGAGTGATCTGAAATCACTAATGACTCAGTACCCACAGGTTCTGGTCAACGTCCGTGTGGAAGACAAGAGCAAATACGAAGGTAATGCTGCAATCGAGCAGGCTATTGCTACTGTAGAACAACAGCTTGGTGATAATGGACGTGTTCTTGTTCGTGCGTCCGGTACAGAATCTCTGATTCGTGTTATGGCGGAAGGACCAGATAAAGATGAACTGGAGCAGTTTGTATCCCAGATCGCAGACGTGGTGCAAAAGGAACTGGTTTAGCACCTTAGATATACATTTTGTGTACACATTCCCACTGTGGGATGGCCATCATAGAATGGTATAATAAAGGGTATATGCTTGAAGCAAGAACAAAAATCCCGCGTCCCGACTGGCAAGGCCTAAGGTCTGATAATCCGGTCGGGATTGTGGGTAAATATGCTGATTTGGTCACAGGTACTTTGCTCCATTGCAAAATGAACCTGACGTGCATATAATGAGTGGAGTCGTCATTCAGACACAGAAAGTGAGGATCGTAAGGTATTAGTTACACAAGCGCCAGAGCTTGAAGTTGCGCGGGAAGGATTCTGAATGGTATGGATCTTGGAACTCGAGATTCACTGATCAGGATCGACGGCAATCAAGCTGACGAGGTGGAGGTGTTCGGATTGTTCGGCGGGGACCTCCCGGTGATGCACCATAGCCGTAAACCGGATTGCGGAAAATGGATGGGTGACTGTCCACACAACGCGCCGGTAGGTGCAATAGTAAACTAAAATTCAAATGAATGTGCGCGAAGAGCAAAATAGGTGCGCGGACGGAAAAATGATGTACATTCATGATTGCATTCATAACATCTTATGATGACGGAAGAGCGGCAAGAGGCCGGTCTGATCATTGATAATTGAATAGGTAACAGGTATTCATGATACATTTAGGCAATCATTCATTTTTTCGATATGCCGCGACAGCCTGTTTCTCTTCGTGACACAGTATTCATATACAAACGGAGGAACTAAACTATGTGCGGTATTGTTGGATATATTGGTAATAAGAACACTCAATCGGTATTGGTCGAAGGATTGAAAAAGCTCGAGTATCGTGGTTATGATTCTGCAGGTATCGCGGTATTCACACCGGAAGGTCTGCAAATCACGAAAGCTCTCGGTCGTCTTGCGAACCTTGAAGCCAAGCTGGATGGTGCACCACTGGTAGGTAATGCCGGAATCGGACACACACGTTGGGCAACTCATGGTAAACCATCGGATGAGAACTCCCATCCACATACGGATGGAAGCCAGAAGTTCTCTGTGGTTCACAACGGTATCATCGAGAACTATCTCGAACTGAAGGATGAACTGATCTCTCAAGGTCATACGTTCACCTCTGAGACAGATACTGAAGTTATCTCTCACCTGATTGCACGTGAATACAATGGTGATATCGTTAAAACAGTGCAAAAAGTGATCACGTTGTTGCGTGGTGCATTCGCACTGGGTGTATTGACAGAGCATGAGCCGGAGAAACTCGTAGCTGTGCGTCAAGCAAGTCCATTGATTATTGGTATTGGTGAAGGCGAGAACTTCATTGGTTCCGACATCCCGGCAATTCTGGAACATACACGTAACGTGTACATTCTGAATGATGGTGAAATGGCTGTATTGACACATGATGCTGTCGAATTGATGACGATTGAAGGCAACTTTATTTCTCGGGAAATGATTCGTGTCGATTGGGATGCTGTAACTGCAGAAAAAGGCGGATTCGAGCACTTCATGTTGAAAGAAATTCATGAGCAACCAAAAGCATACCGTGATACCATGCTGGGTCGCATCGATAATGAAAGCAAAAAGGTTCAGCTTCCTGAGTTGAAAATGACGGAAGAACAAATCAAAAATATTCGTAACGTTCAAATCATTGCATGTGGTACTGCGTACCATGCAGGTCTCGTTGGACGTACAGTAATTGAGCAATTGGTACGTATTCCGGTTGAAACGGATGTTGCTTCCGAGTACCGCTATCGTTCCCCAATCGTGGGCAAAGATACACTCGTTATCGTTGTAAGCCAATCTGGTGAAACTGCGGATACTCTTGCTGCACTGCGCGAAGCACAATCCAATGGTGCACACGTACTGGCCATTACTAACGTAGTGGGCAGCTCCATTGCACGTGATGCAGACGATGTGATTGCAACACTGGCAGGACCGGAAATCGCGGTTGCTTCCACCAAAGCATACACTTCACAGTTGATTGCATTCAATCTGCTTGGTCTGTACCTTGCACAAGTTCGTGGTACACAAACAGCAGAAGAGATTGCACATACCCTGGCAGCAATGCAGGCATTGCCAGAGCAAGTGGAGTCCATGCTGGAGCAAGCGGATGCGATCAAAGGATACGCAGAGCAAATCTCCAAACATCAACATCTCTTCTTCATCGGCCGCGGTCTCGATTATGCGGTAGCTCAAGAAGGGTCGTTGAAACTGAAAGAGATCTCTTACATCCACTCTGAGGCATACGCTGCAGGTGAGTTGAAACACGGTACACTGGCATTGATCGAAGACGGTATTCCTGTTATTGCCTTGGCAACACAAGAGAACGTACTCGAGAAAACAGTGAGCAACATCAAGGAAGTAAAAGCGCGTGGCGCGGATGTACTGGCAATTACGTACGAAGAGCACGTAGCGAGCTTGCTGAAATCCGTAGACCAAGCGTTTGCGATTCCTAAGACACTGCCACTGCTCAGCCCGGCGTTGTCCGTAGTTGCATTGCAATTGCTGGCATACTACGCTTCCCTGGCACTGGGTCACGATGTGGATAAACCACGTAACCTGGCGAAAAGCGTAACGGTTGAGTAAGAGGTAAATCGTTCGTTTCGATATTGTCCAGTGATAAAAAAGTCGTGAACCAGTAAAAGATGTCGTGAACCGAAATGCAAGAAGCATCTAGAAGGGAGCCCGAGCGATTGATTCGTGGCTCCCTTTTAAAATGCAAGGAAACAATCTACATACTTCAAAATTGGTGGTGAAAATGTTGAATGACATTGGCCATAAAATAAGATGTATCCGTAAAGAAAACAACTTAAACCAAGTTCAGTTTGCAAAAAGCATAGGAATTTCTCAAGGGAACTTGAGCGAGATCGAACTGGGAAATAGTAACCCATCCGCGGAAACATTGATATCTATTCGAACACAATATAATGTGAATTTAAATTGGCTATTAACTGATGTCATTGCAGAAGATGGGACAATTTATGAAGATGAATTCGAGAAAAGGTTGATTGAGGTTTTTAGAAATCTTGATGATTATGATAAGAAGGAAATAATCGAGTTTATACAATTAAAAATGAATTTAAGGTCAATCTAGCTACTGTTTAGAAAGAATAATGTATAAAGACTGAAGTTGTTAGACTAACAGAACCGGGTGATGTTATACTTACTACTTCTAGACGGGTGGCAAATGGCACAACTGATCTTTCAGTTCTCGTTGCTATTTATAATATATAGATTATCAAAATCAAATCGCACAGAGGGTGCAATCCTATTGGATGCACCCTCTATTATTGTAGACTAATTTAGTACATAGAAAAGTTTGTTGAATTCCTTGGATAACTCATCATTAAGCACAGTCAAAATAGTTTGATAGAAATCATGTGCTTGATATAACTTCTTATACTCGCTCAACATATTGTAAACTCCTTGTGATGCATCTTCGTACGCCCTGCCTTCTCTAAACGCATTTTCTACAGAATCTTTTATATTGGGCTCTAAATAGCTTAAACGACGAATGGATCTTGACATAGCTCTATTAAATCTCCATTTAGCATCACCTGAAAAGTTCCTATAGAAAAACATTCGTAAAGAATCCCTTAGGTTACTGTCGTTCAACGGACTTTGAGCGAGCCCAAGCGCGTTAAGTAGGGAGGTTGTACTTTTATCAGTAAAGCTAATATTATGGTAATTGATTTGGCAAGTTTCCTTTGACCAATCACGATTTATAGCTTTTTGGACATCACCATCGATATAAATACTGATTCGACCGTTTTGAATAGCTCGTGACACAAATTTGACCCCTGTTTGAACGGATTGCTGAAAAGCATATGCCGTATTCCAGTGAAGCCAATGTTGGAATTGGTATGATTCACTCATCCTTGCGATATCATGGGCCGCTTCTTTGGCATAATCAGCAGAAAAAAGATTAACATTAAAATGTTGAAAGTTATCTTGAAGTGAAACTGACTTGAAGAATATAGGCACTTCAAAGGAAGAAAAAATTTGCTTCTGTAAACTGGTTATTATTTCTACTAGAAATTTCAAAGAAGTGTTGCTGTCCAAAAGTTCTTTAAACTTAATTGTCAGTTCTTTAGCGAGCTCCTTAAGATCAGGTGAAATTTCTTCAGAATCGTTTTCATCAGAGAATTTTCCGATGTTTTCAAGATCTTCAATGTATGACTTCACTTTTTTGTAGTGATGTGTGACACATTTCGCGCTATCAGCCGAGAAGTCTTGTTGGGCTTGTAATTCCAGAGCCTTAAGTGAGTTATAGATTGCCTCCATCTTTTTTACAAAGCCAGGTTTGTCGTAATCGGCATCGGATGTAGGGGTAACCATTTCGTCAGATCTTGTAATACCGACATGAATCTGAATTCTATTATTCCGAATTTGCCGCCCTTCTTCATTTTGATTAGAAAAAAGCCTTTGCATTGAACGAGTTGTGTGATCTGCTGCAGTCACTGGAAGCATCACCCAAATCCCGTCAATATCACGGTTAAGCGCGGTTTTGAGCCTCAACTTCATGCTAAATTCATTTGGATTTGAATCTTGAGTTAGGCCAGCTGTATCTATAATAACCAATCGAAATGGAAGTTCTTTTGGCCAGTTTGCAAACTGCTTAATTTTTTTTAAAACATCAAGCAATTGCTGACTCAGGCCGTGAGCTATTTCATAATGCTCTACAATGAGAGAGAAGGGTTCTGCAGGATCCAACAATCGTTTCAAATGTTCTTTATCCAATGATCCGTTACTTAAATCAATTTCACAAGTTGCCAGCCGGTCTGACCAACACTCTTTCACAGGAATTGCATTCTTTAGCTTGTTCATAACCGTTGTTTCAACATGTTCTACAAACTGAGCTGTAGGGCTATTTAACTTTTTAAATTCTTGGTCCCATCTTGTTGCTAATTCGTTACTGAAGTGAAGAAGTCTAGCTTCTTTTCTCTCTTTATCAGATTTCATCTTTGCTATGGCAGAGTCAATATCTGACGTATTGAAATTCTCAAACAAAGAAAGTACACAGGCCTGGACTAGATGAATGAATGTATCTGACCGAAGTTTCTCTAAACGAACAGCTCCACTAACTTCTGTAAGAAGAATTTCCACGAATTTTCCGGTGGATACATAATTAATTATTGCTGATAAGGGGACACCCACACTGTTGGAGTTGGAAACAAAATTTCGGAGAACATACTCTACAGCCTTAAAGAGGGCGTCAGAGTCGAATTTGCTTTTCAAGGTAACTTGCAACTTTATAAAATTACAACTATGCTCTTCGCTACCAAAAAAATGCGTGGGTATGATCGTGTGTTGCCCTTTAGAAGAACCGATAATACTACTAAGTACCTCTTGAAGTAATTTTGCCATCGTTTGGTAAACGGCAGTGCTTTTTGTTGCTGTTGACGGTCCAATCATTGCTAGATGTGGAACGCCTCTCGTGCTAGGGTAAGTGGTTGCTTTCATACACATTCCTCCAATCTCATTATAAATAACAATGATTGTGGAAAATGGCACCAAAAAAGATGCCTCATCTAAAAGGTGGGCATCTCGAAATACAAGTTATCGATGCCGCTTAGATTTACAACCATATAGGGTGGCAAACCTTAAACCGCAAGATGCTATCGTCATATAGACAACACACCTTCCACTGCTTCAATATAGTTGATCGCAGCTTAGTTGTCAATTATAAACATGGAATTAAATGTATTTCTGGAAATGTGAGTACTCAAAACCAGTTGAAAAGCTTATTTTTCTTAAGACATTCCCAGATTAATTAACGGTATAGTTAGCCGTTAATGTTGTTGCAACACTAATATTAAACAGAGGTTGGGCAAATATACTCAAACAAAACGAAGAATAGGCTAAAGCAATACTTAGAGTGTATCAAAATAAAATCATTATTGTGATGTTATTTAGTTTTGGTGTGAGGATGATTAATATTTGTAATTGGATAGCAGCAATTGAGGCGATTGGTAATGGTGCGTTAATGTTAGCGATTTGTTTAATGGGAAGAAAGATAGATGGATGTATGAAGGAACATTATGAGTTTTAGGAGTTTCCTACATCCTTTATCTCAAACAGGTACATATTTAAGATTAGAGTGAAGGTTTATTTTGATATCCAAAATTAGATATTTGCAAGGCATCCGGCAGTCGCTCAAAGACTTCGCTTCCTACATCTCGAAAACGGATACCGATCTGGTGACCATCGGCTCTTCCGATTATCGGGTATATCGCTATGAAGGCAAGCTCAATGTCGTGGAAAACGCCGCTTTGCTTCTATGTTGGAAAGATGGAGAAGGCTTTGATCCTAAGCACATGAAGGCTTTTCTAAGTACGGATGTTTCCCTAGATAATGAAGAAATATTGGGCTATTACAGCAAGCGCTGGGCGATTGAAATTTATTTTCGTACGGCGAAAGTTCAGCTGTCCATGGATCGTTACCAGGTTCGCTCGGTTCAGGCGATTGACCGTTACTTGACCCTGCTTCTATTTGCTGCGCTGTGTTGTGCGTATCGTAGCCATGGAAGCTTGATCGAGGGGATACATGGCTACCGCCAGCAGAAAAAGCATGACATGATTGAATATATCTTCAACCAAGCTCAGCACGGGGCGACACTAGAGCAAATTAAAACGCGACTCAGAGTCGCATAGGGAAACTGTCAGGTTTTTAACTTACAAATATTTGAAGCGATTATTGGCAAGTACAGATATTTAAACAAGGAGTCCGACATATTAAGTTGGGCTCCTTTTTTGAATTTTGAAAATACATTGTATGTCTTATTGAGTTGTAAAGTAAGTATCGAAATGAACATTCCAGAAAGCTGTAGAACATTTCTTTCTTCAGGGAGAACAATAGTGAGAATTATTTATTAACTACTTAGTGAATGAGAAGAGGAATAAGTACATTAGCAAATCAATTTTCAATTTCTCAATAACTTTATAGTGTGTATAATATGAGAATTTTTGTGAATAAAGTAGGATTTTTTTGCATGATGTCGAATTTTTACAGTAAGGATGCAAACATATAGTTCGTTGTACATAGAGGTACAGTGAGGTGTCTATGGATAAGATTGTTGAGCTAATTGAGTTAGGGTATGAGTGCGAATTTTTGGAGTTTAAAGAAAGGTAATACCATAAAGACAAAAGTATGGATTTCCTCATGGATATAATGGCAATGGCCAATTTTCGGCATAATGGAGATAAATTCATTATTATTGGAATCAAGGATCGACCAGAAGGCAAGGAGATAAAAGGAATTGATCCAAAAGAATTTATAGACTCATCTAATTGGCCTTAAATAATATCGAGCCCGAAATACAGTTTGATTATTTCAAATACGAATATAAGGGTCTGGTGTTAGGTATTTTAAAAATTTACGAAACAGACAATAAGCCATATATGATGAGAAAGAATTTCAGTGGATTGAAAGAAGGATTATGCTGAATTTTGGGTAACGAGAAACGAATGTTTGTTCTGTAATTAAGCGAGGATACTTTGAAAGAAGATTTGTGTCAGTGGATAATCGAAGATCAACCGCTTTTAAAAGCTACAGCTGAATTGGAGATGAACATGAGAAATGGGTTCATGACCTGGTCAAGCCTTGCGTTCTGATAGCAGCGGAGTTGAAGCTAGCTTTAATAAATTTGGAGCTTTATGATAAAACAGTGAATTTAATTTAAATCAGATGATGGTCAATGCAATAAAGAATAACTATTATTTGATAGACAACCGAGAATGATATGGTATGAACTGGAGCCGGAGTTAAGCCGATGAGAGAGAACAATTCGGTGGCAGTTACTTCTTAATCAATCAGTGATTGGAATGCCTACGAGACATCTTTCATTCTTAAAGTGGAAATAGTGTGTAACAATAGAATAGGTAAATCTTTAAAGGAGAATCATATGAGTCTTTTTAATAGATTGGAACAATTCACTTATTTGGTTGCAAACCAACGGACTGATCGCTATCGGCCTATTGCCCGCGTTTTGTATGAACATCATCGTACGTTTAGGAGCATGCTCACAACAGAAGATATTTACACCGCTTTAAGGCAAATGGATGAATTTGTTGAACGGTTCCCCTATTATTCAATCGAGGATTTGGAGATGGACCTTGGTGCGATGAAAGAGTGGGGGAATATCGAGATATCTCAACAAGAAAATGTAAAATATGCGGCGTATGAAGATTTCAAGCGAAAAAAACACTTGATTCGAGCCACCGACGCACTTATAGATGTTGAAGAAATGATCGCAACGATGGAGCGACGGGCAAATCGAGTAAGGGGGTCGCTAGAGAAGAATTTAGCAGCCCGTATTATCGAAGAACTCGATCGATTCAAAAGTGCAACGACAAAAGAACCATCCGAATTATACAACCTTTGGAACGAAATCATGGGACGACACGATCGATTGCGCATTGATACGTCGGATTACCTCTCACATGTGAACAGCAATGACATGGAAGCGGCTTATCTTTCAGATCAGTTCCTCGAGCATAAGAATAAATTTGTTAGCTACCTGGACGAATTCGTTCGTGATATTCAAAAACAGCAAGTCCGCATCCTAGAAAAGCTGATGTCCATTTCTAATGATTACATTGAAGCTGTAATTTACTTAATTGTAGATTACGAGATCAATCGGATTCAACTTCCTACCTTAGTAGACACAAATCAAGAAGAGCGCATGGAGTTGCACAAAAAGCAGTGGAAATCGATGTTTAATTGGTTTGCCAATGAAAGTTCCCAAGAGGGCGGGTACTACTATTTGATGGAGCAAACTAAAAGCGCAATAAGCAAAATCCTTCGTCTATCTAGACAAGTGAGTGATCGGCTTTTCCATTACACCAACCGAAAGCATGATTACTTACATCTTGCGACGCTATTTTTTAAGGCCAATGATGATGAAGAATGTAAAGAATTGTTTGGCTATGTAAAGGGAATTGGTCCCGCTTCACAAATGATTATCACCGACATACAGACGTCAGATAGTGAAACCAAGACTGTATGGGAATTGCCTGCGGAGCAGATCGAACTAATTCCCCGTAAAAAGAGAGATTTTGTTAAGCGAGTTAAATCGATTCTGCTTGAAGACCCACTCGAGCGCCAACGAATTGAAATGGAACATAAAGAGCAAGAAGAACGATTGCGAAGAGAAATGGAAGCGATCTCTGTGAATGGGCGAATTCGAATTCGAGACTTGGATGAAATCAGCCCTGCGTTAAGGGAAACTTTGTTGTACATGGAAACCGAAGGCTTACGCAATCATGATATTGCTTATTTGCCTGATGGTCGTGAATTTCGTGCATTTGTCGCTACTGAAAACCGCATTAAGATGAAGTGTACAGATGGAGAACTTACCATGGATGACATTGAAATAGTGTTTGAGGATGGTGTTGCAGGTGAGTAACACTGAGGCCCTAACTGAAGAGATTCAAACCCTGGTCTTTTTGCTCTGGTCCGAAGAGTGGGTCTATAGCGAACATAAGCCTGAATTATACTATCGCATTCGAAGTTACGAGCACAAACTAAAAGCTGTTTTTCGGGACTGGTTCCATTACCCTATCTATATGGGAGAAGGCTATGTTCGTTTGATTAAACGCCCCGAACGGGGAGTGCTCGACCCTAACCCTACGCACTCATTGAAATACAAAGTGGATTTTGTTTTATATGCATGTGTATTAGCGTTCATGGAAGAGAAGAGCGAGGATCAACAATTTGTACTGCGTGAGTTGCTTGAAAACATAAAAGCGTACTATCCTGGTGGGCCAGATGCCATTTCGTGGTCCGATCATGGGATACGTACAAGTCTAATTCGCGTAATTAAAACGTTGGAACAAGAGCGGCTTCTTCTCATGTTCGACCGAACCATTGACCACTTTCGAGACAGTGAAGATTATGATTTACTTATGCAAGTCTCCAATGGGCTTAGACACGCGATTCGTCAGACTCGTGTGCCGTTTTCCGAATTCGGCAGCATGATCCTTCTTAGAGAGGCGCTTCATCATGAAGAAATTGAAGAAGGCATGATGTGTGAACAGCAAATTTGGAGACGTTTATTTGCAAAGGGTTGCCTGTTTTTATCCGAATTATCACAAGATGAAGTGATTTATGTGGAAAGACATGGCCTCCGTATGCAGCAAAAGCTGGAGGAAGTATTTCAAGGGGTATTTCTAGAGCGGTATGCCTCCACCTGGATTCTAGTCCATGACAAACCCAGAGAAGGGAAGAGTGTTTATCCCGCATATAACACACATTCACATCTCGTCACTGCGATAGGGACTCATTTACGTGATCTGCTTGATCAAGGCGAAAATTGGTTGAATCACCGAGGCTATGTTGTGCTTCATTCCAAAGATGCTTTCAATCTTTTTGTTTCGGTCCGTAGAGCGAATCAGGACCATTTAGCGAAGTCCAGTTTGTCTGATCGAGCGCTATGGGAAGAGGTTGCCGACTATATGAAGCAACTGGGTCTGTTGAAGGTAGTAAACAATGAATGGATTTTTAGTGATGCATTAGGCCGTGTGGCAGGTGAAATTGTCGAAGAAGAAGTATCGCCAAAGGAGGAAGTTAAGCATGCGCTGGAAACCGACCAGAATTGGTTATTTTAATGTTTGGTATCATGCCGATACTGAAATTGAATTATCGGACGGAAAACTGTTTATTCGCGGTGATAATGCTAGCGGGAAGACAATAGCCTCGACTTTGATGCTGCCCTTGCTCCTTGATGGGAATTACAACCCTTCCCGCCTTGATCCTCAAAAGCGCACTGATCGTTTGTTGATTGATCTTCATCTTGGTGAAGAAGCGGTCAATCAAAAGAATGATGGAAATGGATATCTTTACATGGAATTTCGTAAGGAAGAGCAGCTCATAACCATTGGTATGGGCCTTTCTGGTGTGCGCAAGTCAAGAGATTTAAAGACCTGGTATTTTATTTTGACAAATGGAAAGCAGATCGGGAAAGACTTGTTACTATACGACCAAACAAGGGAGGGGAAGGTTCCGCTTGATTATCGTGATTTTTGTGATCGTTTCAAAGGAGCATTCATTACAGAAAATAAAGACAAATACGCGAAAGAGGTCAATCGGCTGTTGTTCGGTTTTCAAAATATGCATACCTTCCACATGTATATCAAGCTATTAATTGAACTGCGGCCGCCGAAAATTAGCAAAGATGTTGGGCCTAGCATTATTAATACAAGTTTGACCGACGCGCTCCCAGAGTTATCTGATAACGATTTGGAGTCGCTAACGAATATTGTAACAAAAATTACTGAGCAAGATGAACTCTTAACTAAAACAACATCTGAAGTAGAAGCATTGAAAAAGCTGAGCGCAGCCTATGAGACTTACCAATTTGCTCTGTTCTTCGAGTTTGCCGAGCATGTTTCTCGTGCCTCTCAACTGCTCAAAGATGAGCAAAGTCGCCTTACTATAAGAGAAAATGACTTGCAAGAGATGACTCAAACACAATCAGATACGAAAAAGAGAATCGAAGAATCAGAGCAACAAATTACAGCACTTGGATTAACTGTTAATGCGCTTAAAGAAGCTCATCAGGATGTCTTCGAAGCTGAAAAAAAGAAGCGGGAAATGGAAAGTCAGTTTGGTCAAGTCAAAGAAAAGTTAGGCCAAAAGGGAACCCAACTTCGCAATTCTAGGGCGGATGTTCACAAGAATGAACAAGCCGTCGATGAGGGAGTTCAGGATGAACTGCAAGTCAGGGATGAGGTCCAAGGAATTCTCGATTACTTGAAAGAGTATGAAACGTCGATCAAGTTTGACTATCACGATCGGTTTGTTAGTCAATTCTCAATGACGGTAGATCAGATTAGTTTAATTGCGTCATGGAAAGAAGAAATTGATCGTCATATTACAAGACTGAAAGAAATTGAAAAAAATTTACATATATATAAAGAAAGGGAATCTAAAACTATACAAAAACAAAACGAGTTTGAAAACAAACTTGAGGCATACAAGGCTTCGATTGTAAAAATTGACTCATTGTACAAGCGGCTTCAGAAGTGCAGAGTCGAGTTGTTTGAACGCATCGAAAGTTGGTCAACTGATTACCACATATCGATTGAAACACGAGAATGGGAAGCATTGCAGGGGGGGTTAGAGGATTTATATGAACATAGTGAAGACGAGGAAAAGTTTTATTCTTGGCAGCAAGATATTTTAGAGTGCCGGGAAAAACCATTTAAATTTCAAAAAAAGGAAGCCGAGTACCATATTCAGCGGTTAACCAGTGAAATCAAAAAAGTTCAAGACGAATATGAGAAGGTTGTGTCAGCACCGTTTTTGGAACCTCCTGAGCAGAACGAGGAGAGACTACAATGGAGTTGCCTTGATGAGCTTCAAATCCCGTATATCCGTTTTTTCGAAGCCGTTGAGTTCAAGGAAACCGTATCAAATCATATCCGAAAAAGTGTCGAGTCCATCATTCAACGTTCCGGACTGCTCCAAGCAGTCATTGTACCTGAGGAATATGAGGCAAAGGCGAGTGGTCAAGCGGTTGTACTTCGCACACTAACGCCAAAAAACAAGCATCTGGGCGATCTGATGGAGCCTGTTCCTAATGATAGAATCGATGCAAAAACTATTGAGCGTGTTCTGCAGGGAATTTCGATTGAAGAAAATCAAGAAGGGTACATCGGCGAGGATGGCGTTTTCCGTAGCGGATTCCTAGAAGGAACTGCGCCTGTATGCAGTGAGACGTATGTCGGTCTTCGGGCTCGAGAAGAGGCTCGTCAACGGATGCTGCTTGCTCTTCGAAGGCAACTAGATGAATTAAAGCAGCATTTGTCGAATCAAAACCACGAACTACGAGCGGCACAGACCGAGATCGATGAACTACACCGAACATGGATGCAGCTCCCTTCCACTCAAGAAATTAAGGACGTTTATCGGGAGCATGATGCAGAAAAACGAGATGCTAAACGTCGGGAGTCGGAAAAAGACGAAGCATATACGCATTATGAGTCAATTCGACAAGAAACCCTTAATGTTCGAAATCAGGTTATGCGTTTAATTGGAGATATGGATATCCCACTTCGACTGGACATTTGCAGCCATACCCTCGAACAATGCGAGAAATATAAAGAGGAAATTATGGTATTAGGCACGTTTGTTCAAAAACGAATGGAAGTGGAGAAGAGGGTTGGCCAATCCAGAAGACATCTGTATTCTTTGAATTCCATTGTAGAGAATTATCAAGAGGAATATGATGAAATAATGTACGAATATTCGAAGTTTGAGAAGACCATTCAGCACATGCAAGAAGCTATGGATTCAAACTCTGATGTGTTTAAACAAATCGAGAAAGCGAACCAGCAGCTTATCGATGCTGAAGATAGTAAGCGGCAAGCAGAAAAGGTATTGAGCCTGCTCCTGCCCCAAATAGATCAGAGAAAAGAAGAAATTGAAAAACTTAAACTAGCTGTTTTACAAGCCTCGGAAAGGGAGAGCGTGTGGTATAAAGAATTTCGTAAGCTCCAAACCATAAATAGTCCCTTTTCTGCTTACTCGGCTAATCAAATATTAGGTCAGGACCGTACAGAGGCGCTCAGACGTGAAGATGCTCTTGTTTGCCTTTTAGATGTGGAAAAAGAGGTGCGAGAAGATCTTGAAGACTACCGTCTACGTCGCCAACAAGAACAACCCTGGAACGCGGAAAGTGAAGTGAAAGAGAAAATCGGAAGAACCAATGTAGACGCGCTAAATCGACTAACTTCATATTTTACACTGAGTTTGCAGAGTAATAGCGCGGTTCCATGTTCACCGCTGGAGTTGCTTCAGGAATTATCTGATATTGAACTTAAGTTAAAACAAAATATTGGGGATAAAGAAAAAGAATTGTTTACAGATATTATCATTAATGAGATCGGACGTACAATCCAGGTTCGAATTTACGAAGCTGGACAATGGGTTAATGATATAAACAAAAGGTTCCACGAGTTCGAGGGACTTCGGATTCATTTGGACTGGAATGCGAAAGATGCTGTAGAAGATGATACATTAAAGACAAAACAACTTGTGGAACTGTTAAGTCGTAACAGTAGATTTATCGATCCTTCCGATCTTGAAAAAGTTGCAACTCATTTCCGTGCGCGCATCGAAGCCGTACAACAACGAACAAAAAAAGATTTTAGAATGACCAGACTGGAAGCCTACAAAGAGGTTCTAGATTACCGGAAATGGTTTGTATTTGAAACGAAAGTTGATAAAGGTGCGGGATTAGAAGTAGTCGGAAACCGCAATTTTGGGAGATACAGCAATGGTCAAAAAGCGATTATTTTATATATGCCACTGCTTGCGGCAATCGACGCAATCCTTATGAGTGCATCAAATACAGCACCAAGGTTAATCACGCTCGATGAGGCATTTGCGGGAGTCGATTCCAAAAATAAAGAGAAAATGTTCAACATGATTCAAGACTTTGATTTTGAATACATTATGAATTCGTATGATTTGTGGGGCTGCTATGGGAGTGTAAAATCACTTTCGATCGTCACAATTTTGCGGCAACCATCTTCTCCACATATGGGTTTCCGTCGTTATCATTGGAACGGGAAGAGACAAGTGGAAGTAGAGTGAACAAAATGGAATTTTGTTTCGAAGGCTAGAGTTAAAAACGCTGTTGAATCTATAGCAATAGAGCTATCAAGGAAGTGTATTTATGGAATCTTCATTAGAGGAACTGGTTCAGATTTTTCGAAATGAGAAAGAATTTAGGGATATACTTACACTTTTCAAGGAAAAATACCGGAGTCGTGGGAAAATTGTCAAGGGAACCAAAGTTGTCCTTAGCGATCTATCACTATACCATCTGCAAACGTTAGAAGAATTTTTTGGTGAGATATACAGAGACGGCAAGCCAATCCCGATTACTGCAGCAAAGTTTGAGAAAGCTATTATGAAAACAAAATATAAGGATTCATTTGAAGGTCTGGATTTGAACGATCTTCTACAATTATACTTTTTAGGCAACTTAACGTCCAAAAGTGAAGATAAACAAAACTTTGAAAAAAAGAAAGAGCTGTTTTTTCAAAGTTTTTTGAATCTCACTAAAAAAGAAGACCCCTTCTATAGGTTTGTTTCATTCATATCAAGCTATCAAAACGCACCATTTATTCATTTGATGTATAAGAACAAGCCCAATTCACTTAGACAATTACTTAACCTAGCAAAAGAAATTTATGACAATTTACCTTTAGGTAACGATATCTTTTTACCTTTATTTTCTCATAATCTTACAGGTGATTTTTATGCTCTATCTCCTAATTCCGATGGTGGTAAGATGATGTTGTTTGCATTACAAGTTTTAAATCACTTGGATAAGGGTAAAGACATTATTTTAAAACCTGATAAAGAGCAGATTACACATATCTTACAGGGGTATCGTATTTTATTCTGTCCGCAGTCCAATAGATTAGCTCGTCGTTTGTGGACGTTAGAAGACAAAAATGGAGAAGTACAAAAAAATCATCTAATTCCATTGAAGAAAATTGGGTTCGGAGGGTTTGCTGAAGTATACAGAGTTTTTGATTTGATTAAAAAGAAAGAAATGGCATGTAAAGTACTCTTAGAGAAGTCAGTGTTCATTCAAGAATATGGAAAGGATGGGGAGGACTACTTACTGCGCTTTAAAAGAGAGGTCAGACTTTTACGAGAAAAGATATCTCATGATAATATTATAGAAGTTGATAAAATAAAACTCGATAAAGAGCCCTTTCTATTTACAATGCCATTAGCGGAAACTTCCTTAGAGAAGTGGTTAGAATTAAACCCTGTTGTGCCGGAGGAAATAAAAATACGCATATTTAAAGATGTACTTTGCGGCGTTTCTTATCTACATAATAATTTTAAAATAAATCATAGGGATCTAGCCCCGCATAATATTTTGATATTTTCCAGCAGTGACGGGACTATAGTGGCGAAGATTGCTGATTTTGGTCTGGCGAAAGATGACCAATCGCTTTCTTCAATTACTAGACATTCTAACGTATCATATGGAAGAGATGCGTTTACTGCTCCAGAGCAAAAGGAAAGTTTGAAAAATGCGGATTTTCTTTCTGATATTTATTCGCTAGGTGCCATACTGTATTTCATGTTTAGTGGAGAATCACGCGAGCGAGGATTTAGATCGCTTACTAAATATCAACCTATTGTTGGAAAGGCAATGGAAGAGGAGCGTTCTAAAAGGTATCAAACAGTTCAAGAGTTAATGGATGATTTTAACAAAATTTTGGATCAAAGTGAATATTTATTTGATAGTTTACGGACTTATGAATTCCACGATTTTTCTTTTGATGTAAAGCAAGTATTAAAATATATGTCTGCCGTAAAGATTGAAGAGTCGCAAGAAGCTGTTGGGAAATTCGTTAGATCTTTCTTATCGATACCTATTGACGTTCTCATGGAATGTGCAAAACATGAAACGATAATGGTGCCATTTATACAAATAGCAAAAATGAATATTATCGGATTGATAGACTGTGATGAAGGGGTATGGAGTCAACTTTCAGAGCATTTGAATGTAATTTATATATCATCACGAAGTCTTGTAGCGCAGATAGCTACATTAAACTTGATATTGGTAGCTGCATTAGAAAAGAAGGTGCCTTCAGCCCAAGCCATACTGGTTGATGTTATGAGTAATTTGGCTGGTCAGGATAAACTATCTCAAGAGATAGCACATATAATTGAAAAGGATTTTCTAAATTCTCATGATTTATTAATCAGCCTTTTGAAGGATATTCTGTATCCATCTGATATACGTTTCGTTTTAAATGATTACTAAAAACGAGCGAACTCAACGACCAGGGACGACATACACAAAGCACATAGTATTTTTTGCTGATATCTCATACAGCGTGCGTTAGAAAATGTGAAACTCATTTGGAAGAAAAGTTTTCAACTTTCTTTTCATGGTAATTCCTGGTGGTTCCAGACTTTCTATTTTTCATTTTTATCAAGTACTGTGGCAATTCCAACAAAATCAATAAAATTAGTTCATGACTTTTTTATCACCCGACAGATATAGTTAAGAGTAGTGAATGGTATTTATGAAATTCTAAAATAATGTAATAGTTAGTAAAAAAGATGATATGACTTGGTCATATCATCTTTTTTTGTTATCCAGTATACTAAGCATAAGTTTTTTCATCATCCGATCAATGTAAATAAACATATTCCAAGATGAAAGAGGTAAAATGATGGCGACTTGTGCAGATGTATTAATCGTGATCGATCTACAAAATGGCGTATGTACCAGTGGTGAGAATTATTTATATGAGTTGCCGAATTTACTCGATAGAGTCAATCGGAGAATTGCTATTTATAGAGAATTAGATAAACCCATCATTTTTGTTCAGCATGGTGATGAAGAATTAGTGCCTGGAGAGGAGCCATGGGCTATTCATTCCGATCTGGATGTCCAAGAGCAAGACTTTTTTGTGCGGAAAATACATGCAAATTCATTTTATAACACAAACCTGAAAAGCCTTCTTGACCAATTCACTGTAAACCGTATCGAGTTTTGCGGAGCGCAAACCGAATATTGTATGGATGCAACGATTAAATTCGCTCATGGGCTGGGGTACGAAAACTACATGATACGTAATGCAACCTCTACTTTAGATAATCGATGGATGTCTGCAAAAGAGACCATTTCCTTTTATGAACACATATGGGGAGATAGATTTTTGAATTGGATAGATGATGAATTGTAGATGTCAATTTGAGAATCATAGAAAAACGCCCCATATATAATCACTACGTGAGCATTGATCAGCCAAGTTTAAAAGATCTGTATTCGTTAATGACATTAATCTAAGTAATTGTAATGTAGTAAAGGGTCCTGATGGCATTAAATACTGTCATAGGACCCTTTTTGTTATCCAGCAATAAGCCGTTTTTCTCTGTTTGAATATCAGTGCATGCTGTTTAAGTTTTTAAGGTTTGGCAGGTCAGTTAAAGCTCCTAATATAGCTTTGAGACAAACGTACTATCTTACGGAGGCCATCCTCCTGTCACTCTTGTGAACAGCTTTTGATTATGCCCAAGTGGTGATCGTATCAACCGGAAGGCGATAGGAAGGATGTCCATCTTTGACAGCTTTGCCTATGGAAATCAGCATCACGGGTTGGAAACGTTCTTTGTCCAGGCCAAAGACTTCAGCAATTCGGTCTTTATCATAACCGGCCATGGGATTGGTATCATACCCGTGGGCACGGGCAATGAGCATGAGCTGCATACTAATAAGGCCAGAGTCAATGAGATTCATGTCACGCAGCTCGGATGGGCTCATGCCTGCATAATAAGGTTTGGCCTGCTGCATCTGCATTTCCTTGATGTCCTGCGGCATGTATCCCAATTCGACTGATTTACTAAAAATCTCGTCCATATATGCTACGTTCTCGGCATCGTAAAATACAGCAATAACTGCTGATGAGGTAAGAGCCTGTGTTTGGTTGAAAGAGGCCAGTGGGGCAAGCTTCTCTTTTCCTTCAGCACTGTCAATAACAAGGAAACGCCAGGGCTGCATGTTAATGGCAGAGGGGGCCCGGGAAGCCTTCGCCAATATCTCACTCAATTCCTCACGGCTGATTTTCACCTCGGGGTTGTAAACTTTAACGGAACGACGTTCCAGGACGATGTTATCAAAATCATTTGTTCTGTTAGATTGGCCAGTAGTTGTATCCATATCGTTATCTCTCCTCGATCATATTTGCGTGATTGGATTTAGTCTTTCATCCGACTCACTATGAGGAGTGTAAACTATGAAGTATACTTTATAGCAAGAGCACGAAGAGGGGCGATCCATATGAAAATTAGTGAAGTAGCAAAACAAGTAAACCTTCCTATATCAACGATCCGTTACTATGAAAAGATGGGGATTATCACGGATGAGTATGTTCTTAGAGACCAGAATAACTACCGGGTATATGATTCAGGCATCGTGCAGCATCTGGATGTGGTGAAGCAAAGCTTGGCTGTTGGCTTTACGATTCAGGATATTCAATCCATGATCTCCAAAGCCGGATTTTCACGAAATGAACAGAGAAGCATTCTTCAGGATAAGATATCCGAAATTGAAGAAATACAGAAGAAGCTGGAACACGCTAAACAAAATCTGTACGACATCCTTGAGACGGATATTACTTGTGAGGATGGATTCGGAAAGTATTAGATCACTTCAAATCAAACATGCTCCAGTAAATCCAGATAATATTGTCTCAGTGCTTCCTTCAAGCTGGCTGGCTTTATGATCTGAATGGTTTTGCCATAGCCCGCAAGGTAACGAATGATAAATTCAAGCTCATGAGGTTCATACGAACCAACAAGATAGGTCTGTTCCGCATACACTTCGAGTTTCATGGATGGAAAGTGTTCCTGGTGAAATAGCTCCATTCCCACTTCATTGATGCGGCATTGAAAGGGGATGGCTTGTTCGGATGGCTTCCAGAGCGAGTGGGCATCCTGGAGATTCAACTCCTTGATATGATCCAAAGGCTCGATATCCGTTAGTTGGGGTGATGATATTCGGTCACATCGGAATACGCGGTACGCTTGCTTGTGCAGGTCATATGCCTGGCAATACCAATAGCCTCTCATCGCATAGAGGGCAATGGGCTGGATGGTGCGGACATTGGAGCTGGTTACGTTTGAAGATGAGCTTTTGGTATGTCTGCTCGTGCGAACATTTTGATAAACAATCTGTATCACTGTATTCTGTACGGCGGACATCAATAGAAACTCCAGGTTCTCACTATCCTTAATTTGCTCCGTATGTTTGAACGAAACCCGATGCTGTATGTTCTGGATTACCAGACGCTGCTTATCGGATAACGCGCTTATGAATTTCTCATGAATCGAACGGAAGGTAGCCTGAAAGGGCAGGTTAGAGAAACTCCGAAGGGCCTGTATGGCAAAATAAAGGGCATGAAGCTCTCCCGTGTTAAACGATATGGGGGGCAGCTGCATCTGTTGAAGCAGACGATACCCGCCGTACCTCCCGTATTCGGCATAGATGGGTGCACCAAGTTCTTCCAATGAGGCGATATCTCTTATCGCGGTTCGTTTGGAGATCTGAAACTCCTGCATGAGATCCTGCAGGGTAAACTGCTGCTTTTGATTGATAAAGCGCAGCATCTGGTTCATGCGTTCTGATTTTTTCATCATAAAGAAACCTTTCAATGGTGCCATGTATTGGCACCTTTTGTTGTTATGATGATAAGTGTAATCCAATTGAACCAAGGAGGCAAACGATAATGAATTTTGAAGTGATCCCATTTTTGTCGATGAACGGGGATGCGGCAGCAGCGATAGCATTTTATGAGAAGGTTTTGGGGGCCAAAGTGCTTTTTAAGAAAAGTTATAAAGAGATGAAGGAAATGAATCCAGGCTTCGAATACCCTGCTGGCCAAGATGAATATATTACACATTCGGTACTGGAGATTGGGGTAAACAAGATCATGATTGCAGAGGAGGCAATGGATCCGGAGAGACCTTGGCAGCTCGGAAACAGTACATCGCTATGTATTCAATCCAAGGACAAAAGTACGATGGATCAGCTGTATACCTCTCTTGTACAACATGAGGACGTGAAAGTGCTCGTGCCTTACGAACAAAATGAATTTAGCCCAGGTTATGGGATTGTGCGTGATCCGTTCGGCATTGCGATTCAGCTCTGTGTGACCGTGCACGATTTCTAAACATAAAATCAAGGATGAGGGCTGCTCGCCCGGTTCAATAGAATATCATCAAAAGCAATAAAAAAAGAAGAACCATTGGCAACCATACCAATGTTTTCTTCTTTCTTTGTTTTCCCAAATAGGATTGTTCCTGTAATCTGAAGATGGCCTGATCATCGCGGAATACAGGAGCCTATCTTCTTTTTACTCATTTACTATGTAACTGTGACGCCCTGAGCTTCATCATTTTTTTCACTGAAAATCAAAGCCCGTGCAGCGAGCATCAAAATGAGAGAGACAGCCCGCTGACAGGAGAACTCAATGAGCTCACTGCCGAACAGCCCCGTCGCACAAATCGCCTACTCAATACAAGAAAAATGAGCATTCAGAACGTGTCGATCTAACAGAAACGTAAACTTAACGCTGTAGGCATATGGAGAGTAAATACCTTGCTCTACTTCATTAACTCATCATGGTGATGTTATGTATAATTAGAGGAAGGCCTAACGTCAGAAGCAGGCAAGTGTAAATAGTGAGGGGGCAGGGGACTGGATTGCGAAAACAAGGACTTATCGGGAAAGAGAGCAGACGGCGACTATTGGAAGCTGCGACACAGGAATTCGCGTTAAATGGATTCTATCAAGCGAAAATAAGCTCCATCGTTGCCCGTGCAGGGGTAACGCAGCCTGCGTTTTATCTTTATTTTGAGAGCAAGGAAGCAGCTTTTGCAGAGCTGATCGATGGTTTTCGAAATGGACTAATCCAGGTCGTCCGGGATAGTCATATCGAGGCAGGGAAGAACAGGGACGATCTCAAGGAAGCCGTCGTGGAATCATTGAGTCAGATCTACCGTTATCTCGGGGAGAATCCGGCGCTGACCCGGATCGGGCTGTATCAGTCCGCGGAGTCGGTGAGAATCAAAGCCGAAATAGCGGGATTGATGGAACAAAATTTGATTGCAGAACAACAAGCCGGATATTACAGGCATGATCTGGATACGGTATTCTTCGCCGAAGCTTTGCTGGCCATCGTGGAGCGGTTAACACTGATCAAGCTGCTGCCGGGGCACGAAACGCCATCCAAGCTTGCTCAGATCACGCAGGATCTGTTTTTCTACGGAATTTTGGACACGAAGCATCGGGAATAAAATTCTATTGAATGAGATATGCAGACATCCAGGCGTTTGAATGGATTATTGTTTGGCATTTGAATGATAATCTAATACGATAACACCAAGAGCCAGACTCCGTATTTATCGAAGTCTGGCTCTATTCGAGCTACGGTTAGACTGCGCTCGCAGCATAAAAACCAGAGCGCACGGCAGTACCTACTTTACCAATTTGGACGCAATCGCCGATAAGGCTGGTTTTGGATTCGAACTTGGCTCGAATCTGCTCGGCTATGGTTGTATTTTTTCTCATACCAAAAGCATTAATCATCGTATCTGCCTCAATAAACACCTTGGAACCCTCCGCATTCTCCGCATATAAACCATTGGCTTCAAAGGAAAGGACTTTGTGCCCTCCGAGTATGGTCACCCCGTGACTTTCCAGCATGGGCATCAGAGCTGCCCGATTAATGTACATCACTTCTTGTCCCGCTTCCGGACGCATCTCCACAATCGTCACTTTTTTGCCTTCCATGGCCAGCTCAAGTCCCAGGTCACATCCTGTTAAACCGCCGCCCGTGATGACAATCTGTTCGCCGCGAACAAGTTCCTTCTTCAAATGCGCCTCAATTGCCCCGATGACATGATCACTATGAATACCGGGGATTGGGGGGATAAGAGGTACAGCCCCTGCCCCAATGAAAATGTGATCGGCAAATTGGAGCGCTGGATCATCAGGTGTGATCTCATGGTTCAGATAAATATGCACATGAAGCTGCTTTAACTGCCGTTCATACCAGCCAATCAAGGCACGCAGCTGACCTTTGAATTCCGGCGTAGCCGCACTGGTTACCTGTCCGCCAATTCCTGCCTCTTTCTCATACAAAGTAACCTCATGACCTTTGAGTGCAGCTACACGGGCTGCTTCAAGTCCGGATGGACCGCCGCCTACAACGACAATTTTCTTCGGTGTCTCCGCAGGTTCTATGGTAAATCGCTTTTCATTCGCGGCCTGAATATTAACCGCACAGCTGATTTTGGTATTGCGCTCAATTATGCGACCGATACACTCCTCGTTACAACGAATACACGGACGGATATCTTCACGCATATTATTGCGCAGCTTGTTCGGAAGCTCGGCATCGGCGATGAGCGCACGGCCGAACATGACAAAATCGGCATCGCCGGACGCTATTAACCGTACTGCACTCTCGGGAGTATGGCTGCCCGAGTTCAGGATGGGAATGTTCACTGCTTGCCGGGCAGGTGCACACATGTAGTCCATACATGCATCACCCAGATAGGCTGGCGGGAAAATGTAATCGATTCTCTCGTAGGAGCCTGCATCGATATCAATGGCGTCCACGCCAGCACGTTCCAGAATCTGAAGCATCTCCAGACTATCCTCAACCGTACGGCCGCCTTCAAAGCGATGATCCAGCGCGATTCGGAACAAGATAGGCATGTTAGGACCTACTGCCTTGCGAATCGCCTGAACAATCTCAACCGCAAATCGCATGCGCTTCTCGGTACTGCCTCCATATTCATCTTCGCGTTTGTTCCAGATGGGGGACATGAACTGGTCTATCAGATAACCGGCATGGGCATGAATCTCGATCCCATCGAATCCTGCCCGTTTCAGCCTGGCAGCTGAATCTGCAAATTGATCCATGATCGTTTGAATTTCCTCCACGGTGAGTGGATGACATAGAACCTCCGGATTATAGATGGCAGGGATGGCCGAGGCGGATACCGGGGGCTTGCCTGAACGATCTGGCAGTGCATTACGCCCGGTTCCGCAGCTTAACTGAGCGATAATCCGGGTACCGTAACGCTGCACCGCATCCACAAGATCGGTAAGCATTGGCACGACATAATCTTTTTCAACGATGCCTTCCAATACACCCTGCGCCAAATCTTCGGTCAGAAATTGTGCACCTAGGATGATCATGCCTGCGCCACCTTTGGCACGTTCTTCATAGTAATCAATCTCTTCGAGTGAGATTCGGCCATCGGGACCGGCAGAGTTGGTCCCCATGGGAGACATGACTATTCGATTTTTCACTTCCATGCTTCCGATGTGGAAGGGGGTGAACAGCTTTTCATAAGGATGACTCATGTTCATATACCTCCTGTTGTTCTGGTTGGTGGACTTGATCAATAAATGAATTCTAGAAATTTCACTGAAATAGGTTACTGGTGAGTAATATAATGGATAAGCTCATGGTAATCCTTTTGCATGATATTAAAAGTGAAAAAAATCACAAATCCAACCATTATCTAAGATGGTGTCAACCAGTCAGTGCTGCTTGCCGCACTAATCCTAGATGAATTAGAGGGACGAGGGCAGATGGTCTCAAGGGACGGTAGATAAAAAAAGCCCGCAGGAATGTTTCCAGCAGGCCCAATGTATAATCCAAGCAATTAAACCTCCTGCAAGCTGGCGGCTTCGAGCTTGGCAAGACGTTTCATGACTTTCTTCAGCATCACCGAGGCTTTGACGCGAAGAGGAAGATCAGGGGAAATTTCAAGGGTGTACTGCCCGGTAGCGATAAGCTCTTTCAGTTCGGCAACAGAGGCACAAGGACGGTCCAATACATTAAATACACTACCGTATTGCAGACATTGGTGCGTATCACTTCCGGCCGTTACGGGTTTGCCAAGGGACTGGGCGAACGTCTCAACCTGACTGCGGCAGGTCTGGATACCGGTTTTGTACATATCTTTGGCGTTCAGGTCGAACGCGTCCAGTCGCCCGAGCAGAGCTCGATCCAGTTTATACAGGGGAGTGGATTCCCTGAAAGGATGTGCACCAATTTTGAACAGGGGCCAGGCCTCGGCCAGATCAAGCAGGTCGGCAAAGGGAATAAATGACCCCTTGGCTGTATAATTTTCCAGGCCGGCACGAACGGCAAGGATATGCTCTTTTTGACCGATGAGCAAAATATGTCCAGTTTCCTGAATGTCCACTTCCATCCCGGGAAAAATGCGCAGTCCGTCCGCGTCATAATATTCTCCGTTGTAGGGGTAGAGACGATCCAGCGTCTCATAAACATCGTAGAAGTGGCGGGTGTTGAAATGTTCGGTAAGCGCGAGGGCATCCAGTCCGCTGGCCTTGGCCTCGGCGACCATTTCAGTGAAGTAGTCGACAGAGAAATCAGAGTTTTTGGATAATTTGCCGTGAGTATGAAGATCAATACGCATGTAATGACACTCCTTTTATTCGATGAATGGTTAAGTATATGAATTACAAAATTTCGTAATGTGCGCCGAGCCAGAACAGGAGAGCAACATAGATTGCTGAGCCGACAAGAAAACCGATATCACGTGGGGTAATCTTCAGATGGGCCAGCTTCAGCCGTTTCGAATCCGGATTCTTCATTCCGTAGGAGAAACCACGGGTTTCGAGTGCTTCCACAGTGGTACGAGAACGTTTGGCGGTGGCCAGCATTAACGGGAAAAAGGATACAACAAACAGTTTCATGTAGTAAACAACAAGCCGCCAGTAGAACCAGCCATGGCTGGAAGGGACCTGACCCCGCAATCTGTACGACAGCATAATGTTGCGGAATTCACCAAACAACACGGGCAAAATGCGGTACGCATACGATAGACTGAACGAGAATGCCGCGGGCATTCCGAGTGCCAGCAAGCCATCCCCGATTCGCTCCGGGTCCATACCCGAAAAGACAGTGATGCTTGCCAGGGATACGATCGACAGCTTGAGGGTTAGGAGTAATAACGGAAATGCGGATTCCAGGTTCCCCCCGAAGAACAGAGAGATAATAAACATCCAGCCGACCTGACCGATCAGCCCCAGACATAGAATGATGATGATGAAGGGAGCAGCGCGGGACAGGATGGTCGTGGTGACCATGAGCATAAACATGCCTAGCAGCACCGTGCCGTTATGAACGAACCAGGGAACGATAGCAAAGAAGAGATACCAGATGAGCATGACACGCGGATCAATTCGGGACAGACTTGCATGACCGCTGCCATATACGGTATTCATCAACTCCAGCTGAATGCGTTCAATGGATATTTTGTCAAACCAGTTGCGGACAAGCTGCATCAATGTCTTCCTCCTTGGTAAACGAATGATTCGAATGATTCAAAAGATTCTCCACAAATGTCTCGGGAGTCGGACAGAGTGCGGATAGACCCAACCGATGAGATAGTTCCATCATCTGAGTTAGGGCAAGTCCAGAGCGGCGCAGAAGCGGCTCGTCAGCAAACACCTCAGCAGGTGTCCCATCTGCCTCAACACGTCCATCATGCAGCACGATGACACGACTGGCCCATTGGGTAACCAGCTGCATATCATGCGTCGCAATCACCGTTGTCCGCACATGCTGATCCAGTTCATCCAATACGCCGATCAGTTCTTCTCGCGTAGCCAGGTCCAGGTTCGCGGTAGGCTCATCAAGCAGCATAAGAGAAGGTTTCATGGCTGCCCCGATCGCAAGGGTAACGCGTCGCTGTTGTCCGCCGCTAAGGAGACGCGCATCCCGCTCCTGTAACGTGGTAAGCCGAAAGCGATTGAGTACATGTGCGATTTGTTCATCGGCTCCCTGGATGCGGCGGGTTCTCAAGAAATATGAAACCTCTTTGCGCACACTGTCTTCAATAAACATCTCGGCAGATTGTTGGAAAATATAAGCGACTCGGCCAGCCAGTTGTTCCAAAGATGATCGATGTGTGATATCCCCAAGCACGCGGACACTGCCTTCCTGAGGCAGACTAATGCCGGCCATGAGCCGGAGTAGTGAAGACTTGCCTGCACCGTTGTTGCCCACCAGGGCAATCCGTTCTCCTTCATGGAGTGAAAAGTTAACACCACGAATAATTTCGTGTTCTTTTTTCCCAAGCCCTCTATATCGCAGACGTGTATCCTTGAATTGAACAATCGGCAGAGAAGCAGCATGTGCATGTTCTTCAGAACGGAACTGTACCTTGCTCTCCGCAGGATGGGGCTGTCTGCCCTGATTGGCCAGTAGTGCGGATATCGCAGCAGTGTGCTGTTGATGAAAATAAACCGCGGCTTCCTCCACTGTGATTGGAAAGAGCTGATGATGCAGCTGCTCGGGGAGGGTTGCCTGATCTCGTTTCAATAATGGAGCAGCCTGAATGGCTGCACGGGTCACTTCAGGAGGCTGAATGCCTAGACGCTCCAGGTCTGCGATACGATTCAAACCTTCCTGGACGGGGAGATTCCACAGCACACGTCCTTTGTCCATCAGGACCACATCCGCACAGAAGTCAGCGATAAATTCGGTATGATGCTCGATGACAATAATGGTCTTGCCGTGCTCTGTATTCAACCGAAAGAGGCATTCATAGATGAGTCTGGCATGCTGTGGATCCAGCTGGGAAACGGGTTCATCCACGATGAGAATGTCCGGGTCCATGGATAGTGCCCCAGCCAGCGCAAGCAGATGTTTCTGTCCGCCGCTCAATTCCCAGATGTATCGATTGTGGATGGAGTCCAGACCGCACATCGTCAGCGCACGTTCACCCAGCTCCTTATAGTTGGCCAGTCCGTAATTCAGTGGAGCAAAGCAAGCTTCATCGAGCACGGTTGGGCGTACCAGCTGATTATCAAAATCCTGATAGACATACCCAATTTTTCTGGAAAGATCTGCAACACTTTGCCCAGCCGCTGAGACTCCCAGTACATGGACTTCACCCGCAAAGTCACCCGTATAGAACTGGGGAATCAGGCCGTTAAACAATTTGCACATCGTTGACTTGCCACATCCGTTGCCTCCGATAATCGCAGTGAAGCTTCCGCGGGAGAGCTCCAGGGAGGCTCCGTTCAGAACAGGTTCTTCCGAACCGGGATAGGTAAACGTAACATCATGAATGGCAATAGCGGTATCGGGTGAAGAAGCAGGGTGGGAAGAATGTATATTAGGCATAAGGGCGATTCTCCGTACCTGAAATGCCTTTGTTTTTGCTTCGTTTCACTCGCATGATCCAAAGTGTAACGACCGCGATGAATGCAGCAGCACCGATACTGATCCAGATCGACGCTGAGCCATATTGATCGGCATAGTCCGTTTCCCACACGGCGAAATTGATGTCCATCTCGGACAGGGATTCCGCGCCAAAAGCCAGTGCAAGCAGCAGCAGACCGACCAGGAACAGCTTCGGACGGAAGAAGCCGATACCTTCATATTTCATGCCAGGATTACGAGGTTTAATACCGAGCAGTGGCTCGATTTTGCCATAGAGAAGAGGAACAAGGTACAGCGTAGGCAGCAGAGCGAACAGGATACCCGAGAATAATACGTCGTTCAGGAATCCAACGCCTTCAATCAGTACAACACTCTCGGCAAGTCCGGGAACGGCTTCGAGTTCTTCCACGCCAATCCATACTTTGCCGATATCGACCATGGAACTGAGAAATTGATGAATGATGACCCCAGTCATAGCTGCGACGCCGACTTGCCTGCGATTGCGGGGGTCACTGACCATACGGCCGGCGACATACATGGCGAAGGAAAAGGTAATGAATTTCTCCAGTTCGCCGAGTCCGCCGAATTGGCCCAGCATTAACTCACCGAAGACGACTTCGCCAAGAGCAGCACCGAGAGCGGCAATCATGGGATGGAACAGGATGCAGAGCGTCAGCGGAATAAAAGCAAAATACTCAACGGACAATTCAATCGGTCCCAGCTGAAGCTTCGGAATGAGCTCTGTAAACATGTTGGACAAGCCGTACAGTGACATGGAAAGCACAAACACCATCATTTTCTGTGAAGACGTCAGCGTATAACGCTCAGTCATCTTCTTCATCGATACATACCTCCCTGAATGTGGTTGATCATAGCCACAGTCTAGGGGCAGAGTATTAACGCTAAAGGGGAGATTTGTAAATCGATTGTAATATTTATTACAGATATAAAAATAAATGAAAAATTTATTACATAGATAAACCACTTGATCACAGGCCAGCTGGTATACTGATGGCAGAGCGAGAAAAGGAGTGAATCCGGAATGAATTTATTTGCCCAAAAAGAACAGCTATCACCTGGTCATCTGAAAATTGCTGATTTTGTTGAGCGTAACCCGGAGGAGATATTATTCATGACGGAGCAGGAAATTGCCGACAAGCTCGGAGTCAGTATAGCCACCGTTTCCCGCTTCTGGCGTGCCGTTGGGTATGACAATGCCAAAGCGTTCAAAATCCGGCTGCGCACCTCCGAGGACACGACACCTGCACTCAAATTAAATAAAACAATTTCCCGCATGGATACAAGCAGCTTGCCAGTGCAATTGTTGGAAGCCTCCGTGTCCCATCTGCAGGAGACGTTATCCCATATGAAACAGGGAGATCTGGAGCAAGCCGCTTCCATTCTTGCTGGAGCACGAAGAGTATATATCTATGCTCCCGGACCTTCAGCGGGGTTGGCAGAGCTGCTGTCATTCCGCTTATCGAGATTTGGATTAACCGTCATTCAACTGGCCGGAAGCGGACATGAATTGCTGGAATCCCTGATGCACATGCAGCAGGAGGATATGGTCTTACTGATGAGCTTTACCCGTCTGCTGCCTGAAGCAGAGGTCATTCTGGATTATGCCAAGGAAGTAAACAGCAAGGCCGTGCTCGTGACAGACCGGGAGGATTTGTTATACGGACTGGCAACGGAATTGTCTTTCTATGTGAGCCGCGGTGAGCTCGGGGAGTTCCATTCCATGGTTACTCCGCTTCTGCTTATGGAGCAGTTGGTGCTCGCTGTTGGTTTGTTGCAGAAGGAGCTGGCGTTATCCAAGCTGGAGAGGCTTGCTGAATTGCGCAGCAAGTATGCGGATAAGCTGCCTCGCGGATAATTACGGATATTGCGAATCATCTGGCATGGTTATGCTTCTCCTCATTTGGTGTAAAAACATAGATAAGAGCAATTGCTGCTGCTCACGAGCATGTTGAATTACATATGGAATGAGGAGGTCGTATGATAACAAGAGGAATCGACCATATAGGGATTACTGTGCCGGATGTGGAACAAGCGACTGTTTTTCTTCAGCAGGCATTTGGCGCCAGACTTGTATATGACAACATTACGCCTCAGGATCCCCCGCAGGAAGGTCCTGAAGCAGAACGGAAGCTGGGGCTTCGACCTGGAGCCAAGGCCACTCATATACGAATGTTATCTGTCGGGGAGAGCGCTAGTATTGAACTATTTCAGTTTGCAAATACCGAGCAGAATGATCCTGCCAGGGCATCAGACTTCGGTGTACAGCATGTAGCCTTATATGTGGATCAGATGGAGTACGCGATGAAACGATTTACAGAGGCAGGAGGAGAGCTTCTCTCCGAGCCCAGTGCATTGTCCGGCCCAATCGAAGGCGGGGAAGGCAATCAATTTGTATATGGGCGTGCACCGTGGGGCATGTTGATTGAGCTGATCTCCTACCCGGCCGGCATCGATTATCCCCAGGATAGTGAGGATCAACGTTGGACACCTAAGGCTGGAAGGACTGATTAGAGACTGGGAAGGCCCTTCATATTGATGTGCTGAGTGCGCTCCTTGTGAGGACTGTTTCGGATGAAACGGTCCTTTTTTTGTGCGTATTTGTCCATTTACGTGTTGACACGTTGATAATAAAATGAGGCTTAGTCTATTAAGTTTACCAAAATAAGATTATGCAAAATTTTTTTTTGGGAAAATCAAAAATAAGTGATCCAAATGTCCTCAATTGGGGTATCAATAGTAGAAGCGTTCAGAACGTTCACGTGAATACATAAAAATTGGAGAAGACTGATTTCCATTTTTGGATTTTGCAGAGGGATAATCTACGAAAAAATAAGCGATAAGCATGAGATTATGGGGGAAATGAAGTGCCTATAGGAGAGTTGGACAAGAAAAAAGACGTTGTCACGGATGCGCTGGTCATTAAGGCCATGGAAAAAAGTCTGGCGATCATTCGTTTTGACCTGGATCGGCGGGTGACTTATGTCAATGAGACATTTGCTCGTACGATGGGATATCAGGTAGATGAAATGTACGGGATGCATCATCGGCAATTATGTTTTGCTGATTTCGCTAACAGCATGGATTATGAGTTGTTCTGGAACAGTATCTTTAACGGCGTAAGCTTCCAGGACAAGATCGAGCGTAAGGATGCCAGTGGCAACTCCGTATGGCTTGAAGCAACATATATGCCTGTCTACGATGAGAATAACGAGAGAATTCTCGGTGTCTCTAAAATTGCCACCAACATTACAAACCGTCAGAAAAACATCTCGGCCGTAGTCCATGAATTGAAAACGATGTCACATGAGATGAACGAGCATGCGGATATTGGGATTGAACGCAGTCGTGAGCTGCTGTCCAGCATCACAGAAATTTCAGAGGTTTCGGCTCATAACCGGGCTACTTTAGCTGATTTGCAGGAGCAAGCAGGCTCGATCCAAGGTGTTGTCAAAACCATTCAGCAGATTGCATCGCAGACACAGCTGCTCGCACTGAATGCGGCCATCGAAGCTGCACATGCAGGTGAGTACGGGCGCGGCTTCGATGTTGTTGCGAAGGAAGTCAGAAAGTTGTCTGCCATGGTGACGGATTCCATTAATGAAATCCGCGATAGTGTGAAAGGCATAACAAAGGAGATTAAGAACATATCCAGCGGTGGACAAAAAGTCGAAGGGTATGCGCAGCAAAGTCAGCAGCAGATTGAAGTGGCTTTGAAAGATTTTACAACGATTGCGGAATCTGCACAGCTGCTCGATGCCAAGGCGCAGCAAGTTACCAAGATCGTCTAAGATGTAACTCTCTTTTATAAATCAATTTAAACAATGACAATAACGAAGCAGGCTCCCGAAACAAGGGGCCTGCTTTTTATGATGCTAAAAAAACGGGAATTATTGTGAGCCTTCAGGGAAAGAATACTCAGAAATACATGTAGGTTCAGGTTTGCAGCATAGAGAAATGTTGGGGTGAGAGGCGATGTGGTCTACAATTTTATCGTTTGTCCCCGGTTGGGGAATCTGGCTGCAGGCTTTTTTGGTCGTGGCTATTCCGCTTGTCATATTAAAAACAGCCCGATGGCTGAGTTCTTCCATCAAAAAGGGAGCATTCACCAAAGCCGATTCACAGCAAAAGCAAGACTCAGGTGATTCCTCATCGAATGGTGCTGACCAGGCACAGGGTAGTGAAACCGGCGCGTATGCGAACATCAAGCTTACGGGACACTACGCCACAGATTTGATCAGTTCAAGAGAAACGTTTGGCCAGAATGCCGACGTACATATTCGGGAATTTTTCATCTATGGTACAGATACGCCTGCAGCTGTCATGTATGTTGATGGGTTGGTTGACCAGAATTTGGTCGACGAACACTTGATTACTCCCCTTATGTTGAGAGGTGTACCTGAGCTGAAACAGGATGCTTTCTTACATCCGGAACATGCTCACCTGCTTAAGGGATATCTAAAAAATCATTTGCTGCCTGTCAGTCAGGTAGAGGAAACCGAATCACTTCAGGAACTTGCTCTGGCTGTGCTCTCCGGGAAAAATGCTCTGATTATTGAAGGGATGCCTGGAGCTCTCCTGATTGGGTCAGCGAAAGGAAAAACACGCAGCGTTGAGGAGCCGTTGTCTGAAGCCCTGCTCCGTGGTCCGCGAATTGGTTTTACGGAAAGTCTCAGTGATAATACGGGGGTACTCCGCCGATATGGCAGTAACCAGAGCCTGTTCATAAAAAAATATGAAGTAGGTACACGGATCAAAAAGGATTTGGTAATTGCTTATATTGAGGACATTGCGAACGCGGATATTGTAGCTGAAGTAAAAAAGCGCATCGAGAGGCTGGACGTGGACGCCATGCTGGAATCCGGTTATATAGAGCAGCTTATTGAGGATGATCAACTGAGTCCTTTTCAACAAGTGCAAAATACCGAGAGACCGGACCGGGTGATCAGTGCCTTGCTTGAAGGACGTGTTGCCATATTGCTGGATGGTACACCCTTCGCATTGATTGTGCCGACAACATTCAGCATGCTGCTGCAATCTCCTGAAGACTACTATGAGCGATGGATTCCGGGTACATTTCTCCGCATGCTTCGTTTTCTGGCAGCCATGATTGCCCTTCTTGCGCCTGCCTTATATATTTCGTTTATTTCTTTTCATCCCGGTCTGATTCCGACCAAACTGGCTTTGACCATTATTGAGACGCGCAAAGGAGTACCGTTTCCCTCCATTATTGAAGCGCTCATCATGGAAACGGCGATTGAGATATTGCGTGAAGCCGGCATACGTCTGCCGAAACCGATTGGACCAGCGATGGGGATCGTCGGCGGTCTCATTATCGGGGATGCTGCCGTACAGGCAGGAATCGTCAGTCCGTTCCTTGTTATTGTCGTTGCCGTTACGGCAATCTCGTCATTCTCCATTCCGACGTACAGCGCAGGGATAACACTGCGGATTCTGCGTTTTGTAGGCATGTTTAGTGCAGCTATTCTTGGCTTGTACGGAGTGGTGTTGTTTATCCTGTTACTCTGCAGTCATCTTTCACGGTTACAAAGCTTTGGCGTTCCATATGTCAGCCCGAGTGTTCCTTATAGATTATCAGACTGGAAGGACTTTCTGATTAGGGCCCCGATGAGCATGATGAGGAAACGCCCTTACATGATGAAACCGAAAGATCAGGACCGCAAGAAATGAGGACAAGGCTATGAAACTGATGAAGAGGTGAAACCGATGAAGCCTTCCTACACACCCATTACGACTACGCAGGCAGCGATCATGATCATTAACTACATGCTGGGAGCAGGTATTCTGACCTTGCCGCGGACTACGGTGGAGGCCGTAGATACACCGGATGTGTGGATTTCCATTATCATCTCGGGTGTAATCATTACGCTCATTGGTTTCATCATGGTTACGCTGTGCCGGAGATTTCCAGGGAAAACGGTGTTTCAGTTTGTCCCAGAGATTACCGGTAAGTGGATTGCCATGTTAATCAGTATGGCAATCATCCTGTATTTTCTCATTATCTCTGCATTCGAAGTCAGGGTGCTGGCGGAAGTGACCAATTTATATCTTCTTGAGCGTACGCCAACTTGGGCGATTGTGATGGGGTTTATGTGGATCGGAATCTATCTGATATCGGGCGGATTGAATGCAATCGTCCGATTATTCGAGATTATTTTGCCGATCACTATTGTTATCTTTGTCATAGCCATCCTGCTTAGCAGCAAAGTCTTTGAAATTAATAACCTGAGACCGGTACTAGGTGAGGGATTTATGCCGGTTATCAAAGGATTGAAGCCGTCGCTCTTGGCCTATACAGGCTATGAGATCATGTTTGTCATCATGGCTTATATGAAGAGTCCAGAGAAAGGATTTAAGTCCGTTATTTGGGGGACAGCTATTCCTACAATGATCTATCTGGTTACAGTCATTATGGTGGTGGGCAGCTTGTCCATTAATGGCATGAAGACCCGGACCTGGCCAACCCTTGATTTGATGCGAAGTTTTGAGATTCAGGGATTGATATTTGAACGGTTTGAATCGTTACTGCTGGTCATTTGGATTATGCAAATTTTCTCGACATTCACCGTCACACTGTATGGTGCTTCCGTAGGAAGTGCCCAGTTGTTCAAACGAAAGGAAATACTGGGAGCCATGTTTATATTGGTTGCCCTTATCTATTTTATTGCCTTTCTTCCGAACGACGTCAACCAGACTTTCGCACTGGGTGACTTTGTGGGGAAAGTTTCCGTTTTTCTGTTTGCCATCCTTCCAGCACTGTTGTTGCTGTTAAGTTTTGTTCGCAAAAAAGGAGGCCAGAAGAAATGAAGATGCCTTGGAAGAAACTAATATTGTTTTCGGTATCGCTATGCATGTTATTTACGCAAACAGGCTGCTGGAGCAGCAAAGAGATCGAGGACTTGGGCGTCTATGTGGCTCTGGGAATAGATGTAGCCGAGCAAACGGAATTTGAAAAGGATGTAAATGCTCACGGTGGTCATTATCCCAAAGAAAACAACATAACCGCCACAGTGCAGATTGTACCTAAGGATGCTTCCAAATCAAATAGCCAGCAAGCTTCTCCAGCAGCAGGTAAATCCTATTTTAACGAACAATTAACGGGGGATTCGCTATTAGAAATATTCCGTCAGTTTGCACTCAGAAGAGATCGTCCCCTTATCGGACATCACTTGAAAGTGATCGTGGTTTCGCAAGAAATTTCACGGAAATATAGCTTGGAACAATTGCTTGACTTTGTATTGCGTGATAATGATATCCGTCCAAGTTGTCTGGTTGTGGTAAGTGATGAGAAAGCCATTGATGCATTGCATTCCAATGATCCTAGTGAAATTCCGGCATTTTACCTGACAGGTCTTGTTGACAATTCATACTTGTCGAATAAAATCATGCCCGCCGTTTCACTGGCCAAGCTGGATGCAACCATGCAGTCAGGCCAGAGCTTTCTTCTGCAGAACGTCATCTCCTACAAAGGAGAACATAAATTTTCAGGCGCCGGGATATATGATGCAAAGACCAAGCGCCATATAGGTACATTAAGCCAAGTCGATCTCGAAGGGCTATCCTGGATCCAGGAAAGGCCTAAGGGAGGCGTATTAAAAACATATGAGGCTCGAACCGGGAGTACGATCGTATATGAGATTAAGCATACCAAAGGCAAAATTATTCCTATCGTCCGTGGAGATGATATCTCGTTTCATGTCAAGGTGGAATCAGAAGGCTGGTTTATGGAAGATTGGGCCGTTCCCGAAATACCAGGGGATGAAGATTACATTCATAAACTGGAGAACGATTTCAAAAAAATCGCTGAACAGCAGGTGAAACAGGCTTTGGATAAAATGCAGCACAAGTACAAGGTGGATGTTGGCGGGTTTGGCGAGCAACTGCGCATCAAATATCCAAAAGTATGGAAAAAAGTTAAACCGGATTGGGATAAGACATTCAGCCAAATCCCGATTACCTACGATATTAAAATCAAAATCAAAAATCAGGGTTCTTCGACGGAGTAAGATCTGAAGGAGTAATTCTGAACATGCCATAAAGCCTTTTCAAACCCGTGAAGGATCTGAGAAGGCTGTTTTACATGCCCTTGTCCAAGTTATTCAATTACCAACATACGTGGCGATGTGTCCTGAATGACACGGGAGGAGAACCAGGAGCCGAGAGCTGCTGCAATCATGCCGATGCAAGCGAATAGAACAATTCCAACCCCATTTAGAATAAGAGGAAGATGTACTATACCATAGTCAGCAAGGATCATTTCAAGAAGAACAGGCAGCACATACACGCCAACCAGGATTCCCAGCAGAGCGCCCATCGCGGATAGGAGCGATATTCCCATGGCAATAGACAGCCGAATGCGACGCGAGGTTAATCCAAGCGATTTGTATATCCCGTACGTTCTGCTTTCTTTGCGGATACTAATCCGGCAGGTACTGAAAATAATAACAAATGTGACCAGGATAAACAGCAGCCCAATCAGGCTCATGGGATAAATTAAAATGTCAGCCGCTTCAGCATAGACTGAATCAAGTAAAGTCTTTTGGGTGACAACAGAAGCGGAATCTTTAAATTCATTGTTTAGTTCCTCTGTTACCTGTTCTGCTTCCAGCGGATCATTCAAATTAATGAATACAGCATCAAAATCACTGTAATTCGGACGAATTGTATTCATGGCCTCTATCGTAATTCGTCCTGAGATGGACATATTGGCAATAGCTTGATAAATTCCTGTGATGAGAAATGTGCGCTTCTCCCCTTCAATATAAAGGGCCAGGAAGTCACCCGGCTTTTTGTTTAAGGATTCAGCTACACCCACGCCTATGGCGATTTCATTCTCCTGCTGTGGGTTATTTCCCTCTAATGTCTCAAATCCAAGATCCTGATAACTTCCATCCAGTACACTCAGAGCTACACTGGTGGATTGCCGCTTATCATCCCCTGAAGAGTCTGGGCTAACTACACCAGTAATGTTTCCTTGCCAGCCTGCATTTTTGATTCTTGCATCCTCTTGTAACCATTGATTGAAATCCTCTTTGGGAAAGGTGCTTTTATTAACAACGACAGCGGCGATGTTGGCATTGTCATAACCCCACTGGGCAGCGGTCTGGGCAATTCCGGTGATACTGGTTAACAGAACAAATCCCAAAACCAGTACGGAAGAGGCTGTTGTTGTCAGCAAGAGCATTAGTATAGAACTTTTGATGTTTTTGGTGACATGGCGAACTCCGATAACTGCACCTACAGGCAGGCGCGTGAACCCGAAGAGACTGGTTAGCGGAGAGTTCATTTTCTGCGCCATCCGGGTATTGTCCAGCTCCGACATTCCATAACGGATGGCCTGAACCGGCTGAATACTCCGCGCTTTTTTGGCATACATCACAACGAACAAAAGGATCATGGTGAACAGGAATACGCCCATAAGCATGGCTGAGCCAATCCCCTCGACCGAGATGTCACGATTTCCCACACGAAGAGAAGACACGGAGATATTAATGATGAATTTGGATATCCATATACTGAGCCCAAGTCCCGGAAGGATGGCTATACCGGAAATCATGGAATACTGCATGACATACGTGCCGATCGTTTTTTCCGAGGTCAGTCCGAGTGATTTCAGAATACCGATTGTTTTATAGTTGGCCAGGATGGCATCCGAAATCGTAAATCCGATCGTAATCAGAGCGATGGCAAGCATGACAACTCCTAGGAAAATCATAATGAATCCGATGATTTGATTAATGATCAGATAGAAAGAAGAGATGCCCTCAAACTCCATCTTGGTTTCCAGAAACGGACTGCCTGCCTCAAGAGAGTACCGTTCCCAGTAGATTGAATTGGCACTATAATCGTCGAAATGGATACCCAGCATATAATTATCGTTTCCCGGAAGAGAGTGAACATGATCCGAATAATCGGAAGGGTTCATCCAGACTCGTGCTGTATTGGTGAAGGGTGCCCCATAAGGGACATCGACTACAATACCGGATACATTCAATTCGATGGTAGTGCTCCCCGTTTTGAAACCAATAGTATCTCCTGCCGAGACACCGTAGGCATTGGCCATGGAGGTGGGAATCCAGACCGAACCTGGCGCGGGAACCACTTCCGGTGTTCCACTTGAAAAAATAAGCTCATCCACAACCCGCGGCGTTGACGGGGTATTTATCATGTAAAGGTAAATGTTAGGAATATCCGTTCCATGAAACGAGATGCCCGATACCGTTCGATACGTAAGCAATTCAGACACTTCAACGCCGTTCTGCGAAGCCCACCAGGAGTGAACAGCCTTTGGATCATTCAGGCCTTTATCAAAAGTCAAAATCTGATGAGATCCATTGGTGCGGGTATGCATTTCTCTAAACTGATTACCTGTGTTGGCCAGAATCATGACAGCTGTAGACAACAGCAGCGTGGATAGAAGAATGAGCAGAGCGATAAACGAGTTTTGTATTTTGCTTCTGCCTAGATAGGAGAGGCTAAGTTTCAACATGACAGCCATCGTTATTCCTTCCCCGATACAAAGGCAAAAATCATGTCCTCACGGTCATGAACCTGATGCTCGTTATAGGGTTCGAATTCGAGAATGCCACCAACCTTACCGTCCCGGATTAATATGAGACGATCGGCACGGCAGGCTGCCTTGATATCGTGAGTGACCATGACAACGGATTGCCCTTTTTGATGAATGTCTGTCAGGATGTCGAGAACAGCCTTACCATGCTCCACATTCAGACTTCCAGTCGGTTCATCAGCGAAAAGAACGTCAGGAGTATTGATCAAAGCCCGTGCAATGGCGGCTCGCTGCTGCTGGCCTCCTGAAGTCTGGGAGGGAAGACGGCTGCTCAGACTGTCAATATCCAAGGATTTCATCAATTGGGCTGCCCGCAGCTGAATTTCATTCTTTTTGGTTCCGGCGATGTAACCCGGCAATGCAATATTCTCTCGAATAGAGAGATCCGGTACGAGATTAATACTTTGATAGATATAACCAATCCGGCGAGTGCGAAAATCAGACATTTCCCGTTCGCTGTAATTATCAATGCGTTGCCCCTGAAAATAGACTTCACCAGCAGTCACATGGTCCAGACCACTCAGCAGATAGAGCAGGGTGGATTTGCCCGAACCCGAGTTGCCCATGATGACGGTAAAATCCCCTTGGTATATATCCAGATCAATATTGCGTATGGCATGGTATTGTTCCGGGCCTGCGCTGTATGTTTTGCATAGGTTATGCGCACGAATAATCGTTGTTTTGCTCAAGAAAATCACTCCCCAAGGCGGTATACGTTTTATTTTAGAGGGGGGATGTTGAGGAAGTCTTATCAAATTATGAATAAAGTCTTACAGGCTGGATGCCAGCCTAATGGATTGGGACGAGTCAGCAGACCGGCAGACTAAATTGAAAGCAGGTTCCTTGCCCCTCTTTGCTTGAAAAGGATATGCGTCCCCCATGTGCTTCAACAATATTTTTGCAGATGGATAAGCCAAGGCCTGTACCCTCTTGCACGTGTCTGGATACAGGAGACGCCTGCCCCCGGAAATAACGTTCAAATACAAAAGGCATATCCTGTGCCCGTATTCCGGGACCAGTGTCCATGATTGTCACAATGAACTGATCGGCTCTCAGCTCGGTATAAACACGAATGGCATCCCCGGGATGGGTGTGCTTCAGTGCATTGGATATGAGATTGGCCAGCACTTGTTCGATCCTTGTGGTGTCCATGCGGATTAACACATTCGGAACGGATTCAGGCGTTTCATACGTTAGACCTTTCAGATGCACAGCATGTCCGAATGATCCAAGCATGGCTTCGAACGTGGGACCACTATAAACTTCACGCGGCTCTACGGATATCTGACCCAGTTCCTGCAGTGCATGAAGTAATAGATCTTCAACCAATTGGGCGGTTTTGTCCGTGTGGGTCTGCATGATTCGCATATACTCCATCAGGGTTTCCTCATCTGCGCATATTCCTTCCATAATGGCCTCAATATACGCTTTAACCGTGGTAATGGGTGTTTTGATATCATGCGAAATATTGGTGATGAGTTCCTTCTGCGCCTGTTCTTGCTTCGTACGTTGTTCACTCAAATGCTTGATTTCGGTGCGCATCAGATCGAACATGGCATATAATTCGCCTACTTCGTCTGCATGTTTATAATGAATTGGCTTATCGTACTTTCCCTTAAGAATTGATTCAGCATGTTGCTGGAGCATATGTACCGGTGACAGTAATCGTTTATGTAATTTGCGATGCATGGTTAACAGAAGAATGCCGAGAATAAGTGCGATTATGATGGATATGCCTGCAACCAGATAAGGCAGGATGAATGAAGGCTGGACAGTAACCATGGCTTTAGGGATGGTAAAAATGGCGTTTCCGATCTGAATTCCATCTGCAGCATGGAGGACCGGAAAAGCCATGTCCACCACATCCTCTCCATTGCTGGCATGCCCCGCATGACTCAGATCATAATGCAAGGCGGATGCCAGATGGATATGTTCTCCTTGAGAGGACGGATTTGAAGAAAATAGAATCGTACCGTCCAGGCCGACATAGGATAACTGGATGCCTTGCTCTTTGGCGAGGGCACGAACGTTTTCCTGAACCTCCGGGCTGGTGAGTTGATGAAGATTCTGCTCCAAAGCAAGCATCACCGGGTTGATGCTGAGCCGGACCAGATGAATGGACAAGTTGGACTCCTCTGTATGATGACCTGACCGATCCACGGCAAGTGTCAGGCTGCATCCAAGGAGAGAAATAAGCAGAATGAGTACGGTGATCAGCCAGCGTTTGGACCATTGGAGTAACGACATCGAGATTGTGGTCTCCCATCTATCTTAGTGGTTGAATTTGTAGCCGACTCCCCAGACTGTCTTCAGAACAACGGGCTCGGAGGGGGTAGCTTCAATTTTCTCTCTCAATCTTCGGATATATACAGTGACCGTATTTTCATCCCCGTAAGCATCGTATCCCCAAACAGCGTCCAGCAGTTGTGACTTGGAGAATACCTGATTCTTGTGGCTCGCCAGGTAGTACAGCAGTTCGAATTCCTTCGCAGAAAGTGAAACTTCATCTCCACTTACCGTAACCTTATATGCTTTCTTGTCGATCACCAGGTTGGACAGACGAAGAAGATGTTCCTCCTCACGCTCGGATGCAAGACTGTCATACCGCCTGAAATGGGCATTGATTCGCGCAAGCAGCTCACTCAGGGAGAAGGGTTTGGTCATATAATCATCTGCCCCAAAGCCCAAACCAAGGACCTTGTCGGTATCACTTCCTCTTGCACTTAGAATAAGGATTGGTATATTGTTTCTTCGTCTTATCTCACGGCATACCTCAATACCATCCATATCCGGAAGCATGATATCCAGGATAATATAGTCCGGCTGCAGCATGTCCATCAGTTGCAATCCATCTTGTCCAGTCGCTGCAACTGCAGTGTCGTATTGATTTTTGTTCAGATAGTCTCTTACTATGCGTGAAATGTCCTGCTCGTCTTCAATAATGAGTATTCTACGTGAATGAGGCATAGGTATCGCTCCAATAAAGGGTAATGGAAATTTCGTTAATGATGGTTGAATCTGTAAATGACTATGATTTTAACTATACAGGGTTATGTGGGAGGAGTCATGAATAAATTTGGAGCAGTAAAAAGTTCAAAGAACCCATGAACGTGACCTGTTTATAGGTCGTCATGGGTTCGAGATTCCAGGAATGTTACACATGCTCCATATCAAAAGACGGGTGGGACTGGGATTTCAGATATTCCAGAGGGGACATGCCGAAGTGAGCACGGAACACCCGGTGGAAATAGGAATAGCTGGCGAATCCACACGTCTCGGCGATATGCTCCAGTGTCATCTCACTGTACTTCATGCGTTCCAGTGCGACATTCAGACGAATTTCAATAGCGTACTGGATCATGGTTTTGCCGTAGTGTTCCTTGAACAGCCGTACAGCGCGTGACAGACTAAGACCAGCGTAACGGGCAGCCTCCTCAAGTTTGAACGTAACGGTAGCATGTTCCTCAATGAAACGCTTTAGCTTCAGGGTGGAGGACACGCTTCGATCCGTCTGGAGACTTTCGCTAATCGCACGGTCGATGTACAGACAGAGGCCGCGTAATAGGGCGTCTTTTAACTCCTCATTTTCTTCAAGAGGTCCCCGGCGCTGCTCCAGCAAAATATTGCGCCACAGGCTGACCAGCTTGTCATCCAGTCCAATCCGGTTTACGGTAGGGCGCTGAATTCGCTTCCACCACTGATCAATCCAGGAACCTTCACAGAACAAATAATAATCTCCGCTGGACAATCGTCCTTCCTTATGCGGTTCTGCGACCACGAGATGATAGTCATCTCCTGGTTTCAACAGCAGCAAATCCCCGCTCGTCATCGTAAATTCTTCATCCTGCACATATACCTTGCAAGAGCCTTCGGTTTGCAGACGGAACAGGTAGGTCTGAAGCTCGCCCTTCATGTTGTGGTTAAATGCCTTGTAGTGATAAGAGTAGTCACAGATCAGTACTGAAGTCTTCAACGGTTCCAAAGATGCAATCCTCCAATATAGGTATCCTGCATGCACTTTTATAGGTGAAATCATCGTGATGCAAAATACTGGAATAAAAAATCAGTCAAATAGTTCATGTTCTGACGATATTGTATATGTTCATTCTAGCCTGTTTTGCGGTAGGATGATACCAGATAGAGCAATGAAAGCAAATTTGAGAGCAGAGGTGTATCATTCATGAAAAAACTTAATATTGGTTTGCAATTGTTCACCCTCCGTGATGAAACTGCAGCAGATTTCCGTGGCACATTGCGCAAGGTAGCAGAGCTTGGTTATGAAGGTGTGGAATTCGCTGGTTATGGTGACATTCCTGCCGAAGAGATGAAAGCATTGCTGGATGAGCTGGGCCTCAAAGGATTCAGCAGCCACGTTTCCCTGCACGCGATGCGCGAAGATTTGCAAAAACAAATTGATTACCTCAAAACGATTGGGGCTCAATATATGATCTGTCCTTACCTCATGCCTGAAGATCGTCCTGACAATGCTGAAGGCTGGACTAAGCTGTTCGCTGAACTGCAGCAATATGGTGCGGAAGCAGCGAAACAAGGATTGATCTTTGGTTATCACAACCATGACTTCGAATTCCATGGCCAAGTTGGCGACAAAAATGCCTTTGATGCCATGTTCGCTGAAACGACGCCTGAGGCTGTACAAGTGGAAATGGACGTATGTTGGGTCCAATTTGCGGGACAAAATCCGATCGAGTATATTAATCAATATGCAGGCCGTCTGCCGCTTCTGCATCTGAAGGACTTCAGCAAAGACGAGCAGGGTCAGATGAAAACATTGGAACTGGGACAAGGTTCGGTTGACCTGCCAGCAGTTATTGAAGCATCAACGAGCGCAGGTGTGGAATGGCTGATCGTGGAACAGGATGTATGTCAGAATCCTCCACTTGAAAGCGTAGCCAACAGTTATAACTGGCTCAAACAGAACTACCTGAACCAATTTTAATCTAGCAATTCGAATCATTGAATGAAGCAAATGCTGAATCTACTTGTCAAAGGGGACATTAATCCATGAGTAAAATTAAAGTTGCTGTATTCGGCTGTGGAGCCATTGCTGAACGCAGACATATTCCAGAATACGCTGCTAATGAAAACGTAGAGCTTGTCGCTTTTGCCGATCCAATTGTGGAACGTGCAGAGAAAATGGCCGAAACTTACGGCGGCAAAGCATACTCCAGCTACGAAGAGCTGCTTGCAAATGAAACAGTGGATGCTGTTAGCGTATGCACACCTAACTATCTGCATGCCTCCATGGCCATTGCTGCTGCGAATGCAGGCAAGCACGTGCTGGTTGAGAAGCCGATGGCTGTTACTACCGAAGAAGGCGAGCAAATGATTGAAGCTGCCAAGAAAAACGGTGTGTATCTGATGGTTGGACACAACCAACGCCTGATGCCTCCACACGTCAAAGCAAAAGAAATCCTGGATTCCGGCAAACTGGGTAAAGTGCTGAACTTCCGTACTTCCTTTGGTCACCCAGGACCGGAGGCATGGAGTGTGGACGGAGCAGAGAGCTGGTTCTTCCGTAAGGAAGAAGCAATTATGGGCGCCATGGGTGATCTCGGCGTGCACAAGTCTGACTTCATCCGCTATTTGCTGAACGATGAAGTGTCCGAAGTGGCTGGGTTCATCAGCACCCTGCACAAAGAAGGCACGGAAGTGGATGACAATGCGACATGCTTGCTTCGCATGAAGAGTGGTGCCATTGGTACACTCGTTGCCAGCTGGACTCAATACAGAGCAGGAGACAACAGTACGGTTCTGTGGTGCGAGAATGGCGTTATGAAAATCGGTACGGTCGAAGGCGACGAAGTAATCGTTGAGCTGACGAATGGTACGGTTGAAACGTACAAAGTTGGTGCGATGGCAACAAATGAGAAGCAGGTACCAAGCGGCGTTATTGACGCATTTGTGGAATCCATTGTGACTCAAACGCCTCCAAGCATCTCCGGTGAAGAAGGCCTTCGTTCCCTGCAGGTCATTCTGGCAGCCTTCGAATCCGAGAAGACAGGTCAGATCGTTAAACTGTAAGACGGATCCGTTCAAGGTCATTATATATGTTCATGTGAGGGTACCCTTCAGCGTTTCTCTGGTTGGTGCCCTCTTTTTATTTACTTTAAGTAAGGAAAAGAGACGGCCTCCCGCATGGAAAGTGGGGAGGGCCGTCTCTTAAACTGTACTGCGTTTGAAGCGCTTCCGCTTTTGATCAGCTCTTGCGGTTACACAACTGGTTTGGCGTCACTCGCAAGATCAAGCCAGGCAATCTCGTCACCAGTCAGAGTCAGGCGTGAGCCTTCGTCACAGGATAACAGCTCATCGCGATTCTGCGCGCCGATCAGTGCGCAGGTCGGGAAGGATTGATTCAATACATAAGCTAATGCAATCTGGATGGCTGTCGTATTCTTCGTTTCGGCCAATTCCCCGGCACGGCGCAGTCTTTCCCAATTGCCGTCACTGTAGAAGACACGAACCAGATCAGCATTGTCACGTACCTCAGGTGTGAAACGACCGGTGAAGAAGCCGCGTGCCTGCGAGGACCAGGACAGCAGCGGGAGCTGTGTCCGTTCATGCCATTCCAGCGTCTCTGCATCTGCTGATACACAGCCAGCCCAGAACGGTTCGTTCGCCTTGGCCAGGCTGAGATTCGGGCTGCTGAATGTGAAGCCCTTCAGACCATGTGCAGCCGCATACGTGTTGGCTTCCTCCAAACGCTGCCAAGTCCAGTTGGAGGCACCGATCGCACCAATTTTACCAGACTCAATGTGCTCATTCAGTGCTTCAAGAATGATACCAACAGGAACGTTTGGATCGTCCCGGTGTAATGCATACAATTCGACATGATCAGTCTGCAGACGTTCCAGGCTGGTGAGCAGATCGCTGCGAATGGCGTCGGCATTGACACGGGGACCGTTCATATCATGGTGGGCACCCTTTGTCAAAATGACGACCTGATCGCGATTACCGCGCTCTTGCATGTAGCGTCCGAGCACTTCTTCACTCTGTCCGCCGCAATAGATGTGAGCCGTATCCACGGTATTTCCGCCAATCGCCAGAAAAGCATCCATGTTGGTGGCAGCTTTTTCGTAAGCATCATGCACAAAATAATCCGTACCTTTGATCAACCGGGAAATCGGTTTTCCTGCACCATTAATTGTAATGAATTCCATTGTACACACCATCCTCGCTTATAGTGTAATTCGTGTACGTTCCTCTGCAGAACGAAGGCAAGCTTCAAGTACTTTCATATTGGCCACCGCATCGGATGAAGCAAAACGCATATTTTTACCTTGAAGCACGGCACGTGCCATATCATCCCCCTGCAGGGAATAGTGGTTGACCTGAGGGACCTCAACTTCCCTGCGTTCACCGCCCGCTGTAACGTAGAAGTTCGAGCTGCGGTCCGGATTGCTGATAAATGCGGATGGAACCTCGATTATGCCATCCGATCCAAGCACCTCCAGCGTATTGCGGAATGCTGCCCACATGCTGCTGTCAAACGTGACGCCGACGTGATCATTGAATTCAAGTAATCCCGAGGCCATCATGTCGACATGGTCGTGTTCAGGGGAGAACATGCCAATGACCGTTACCGCTGATGGTTCCTGGCCGAGCAGCAGCCGTGCTGCACTGATGGAATAACAGCCAATATCATAAAGAGCACCGCCGCCCCATTCACGTTTGAACCGGACATTGCCTGCGGAACCGGAATTGTTGAACGAAAATGTACTATGAATACCGCGAATTTCCCCAATTTCACCGCTGGCAATGACATCTCTGATCTGGTCGTAACGGGGATGATGCCGGTACATAAACGCTTCGGCGAGCAGTACTCCGGCATCATCACAGGCTTGCGCCATTTCGCGTGCCTCCTGCTCGGTTAATGCGAGTGGTTTCTCGCACAGAATATGTTTGCCCGCCTCAGCTGCGCGGATCGTCCACTCCCGGTGAAGATGGTTGGGAAGGGGAATATATACAGCGTCAATAGAGTCTTCCTCCAGCAGTGCTTCATAGCTGCCGTAAGCCTGGGGGATTCCAAGCTGATCAGCGGTTTGTTTCGCCTTTTCCTCGTCCCGGCTGGCGATCGCCGCCACTTCATTCAACTCCGATTGCTGCAAACCAGGAATGACAGAACCTTTGGCAATGCTAGCGCTACCAAGAATGCCCCAGCGTAATTTTCGATCTGAATTCATGAGTTGTTTCCTCCTGTGGATGAATGTATATTGTGATTATAAGGAATAGATCGATGAATGAAAATGATAATATATTGAGATCTATTAACACAATATTGCTTGCCAAGGAGAAATATTCATGATGAGACAGACTGTATTGCTAACCCTTCAGGATATTCCATATTTTTGTTATCCCGAGTCCGTTGGCCATTATGTGGATCACCCCGAGCATTCCGTATTGCGGGAGGCCGGTGCACTTAATAATTTCAATATTCACTATGTAGCTTCAGGTAAGGGGTATGTGGAAGTGGACGGGATTATCCATGAGCTTCGGGCGGGTCAGGCGGTACTTTATTTCCCGCAGCAGCGCCAGCATTATTACAGCAGTGAAGACGATCCGTGGGATGTACGCTGGGTTCATTTCTACGGCGAACGTCTCCATGACTACATGATCGAACGGGGGCTGCACCGCAATCTGCTGTGGACCCTGCGGCAGCAGGCCCCTTGGGAAGAAGCCCATCTGGCCTTGCTCGACGAAGCCGAGCAGAACCGGATGCTGCGCCCGGCACAGCTGTCCACGTTGACGTATGCTGTACTGGCCGAGTTTGTCCAGCATGCGGTGCCTCTGAAAAATACACGTACCAGCCAAGCGGAGAACCGTATTCTCGGATTGCTCCCGCAGATGCAGCAGGAGGCATGTCAGCCGTTTTTACTTCAGGATTGGGCGGATCTGGCGGGTGTGAGCTCGTATTATTTTTGCAAATTGTTCAAGAGTGCCGTCGAGATGACACCAATGGAGTTCGTAACCCGTTCCCGGCTGCAGATGGCGAAGCAGTGGCTGCTCGAACGTCCAACAGCCAACATTGGACAGATTGCCGAGGAGGCGGGATACCCGAACGCCAGTTATTTCAACCGTCAGTTCATGGCGCACGAGGGCATGACACCTACGGAGTACCGAGGACTTTATCACAATTAATAACTACTATATATAGAGGTTCCAAGTAACCGCGGAATCGCAGATCCTCTGGGGTTTGACAGCGAGCTCAATCAAGTCTATTATGGATAAATTAAATCCGCATACAATGAGGTGCCCTCATGAAATATTCAAAAGCAACCAACTATGCCTTGCATACCATGCTTCACCTTGTGATTACAGAACCGGAGCAGTTGGTTAGTGTTCATCAACTGGCTGATTTGCAGAAAGTATCCCCAACCTATCTGTCCAAAATATTGACCAAACTGGTTAAGGCGGGCATGATTGAATCCACTTCCGGAGCCAACGGTGGCTATCGTCTGAGTCGCAAAAATCCGGACCCTTCGTTTCTGGAGATTATTCACGCCATTGAAGGGCAGGCTTCCCTGTTCGAATGCTCTCAGAACCATAACGAGGGCTGTCTAATTCAGCAGGTCATGATTCATGCTGAGGAACAGATGGAGAACTATCTAAGCAATAAGAAAATGTCCGAGCTGGCTGCCGAAATGAAGGCGCATCAGAGGTAACGTTTGGGTGAAGAGCGAAGCAGCTTCTAGCTGAGTGCGGCTTACCACTTTACTTTTGTATATAGGTACGAGTAGATCCAAAAGTCCGAGGAGAGGCATGAAGCAACATGCCTATCTTTCGGACTTTATTCGTAGTGAAAGCCAAGCATACAATATGCCGTTGTGCCTAATACAAGCGCAATGGTACAATAAGGAAGATTAATAGATACATATCTTTTAAACCTATTACATCTCTGGAGGGACAACAGATGAGCCAATCAACCATCACAGGACTGGAACAATTGCTTGCACTCGAAAATATCCGTAACACGAAGGCACGCTATTGCCGCTTTATTGATACGAAGCAGTGGGACGCACTGGGCGATGTGTTTGCTCCGGATGCAGTAGCTGATTTCAGTACGGAAGGTAACCCCATTCCGGTATTAACGGGCCGTGACACCATCGTGCAGGTATTCCGTGACCTGGTGGATGTTGCTGTAACCGTGCATCACGTACACAGCGCCGAGGTTGAATTTGTATCCGCGAACGAAGCCAAGGTTATTTCTCCGATGGAGGATTGGGTGACATTCCCCGAAGGCAACGAGAACAAATCCTTCCACGGATTTGGACATTACCATGAGACGTTTGTTCAGATCGACGGTCAATGGTATATCAAGCATACAAGCCTGAAGCGTCTGCGTTTGGATCTGTTTGAATAGTATTCATGAGAGATATAAATTAAATCAGAATAGCATAAGCCCCAAGAACATCTTCCATGTCCTTGGGGCTTATTTTATATTGAGAATCCTATCTTAACCTAGTCTGTTCACTCCTTAAGAGCTTGGCTTAGGACGAAGCGGAAGAAGCTTTTTTGCGGGACTGCATGGACAGGTATACCCAAGAGAACATCACGGATGCCAGAGCAACCACGGTCATGCCCCAGAAAATATTCGTGTAGGCTGACGACAAGGACAGCTGCTGCATCGCAGTGAGAGCTACGCCGGTTACGGCAACACTGAATGCACCGCTGAAGAACTGGCTAAGTTGGAACAGTCCCATGCCTGCACCCACCTGATCCATGGTCAGGTTATTGGACAGTTCGTTGGAAACGCTCGTTGTGAGAGCGGAGAAACCTACACTCAGCAGGATATAAATGACCATAATGGCATAGATGCTGTTATCTGCAAACAGAGCGAACAATCCCGCGGCAGCGAGCAGCAGCCATGGTGCAAACCTAAGCAGCTGTGTATTGCCATGTCTGTCAATCATTCGGCCAATCCGATTGGACAGCAGCATGGAGACAACTGCACCAGGGAAGATAACCAGTCCGGATTGGGCTGGTGTCAAGGCGTACAGATGGGCCAGAATTTGCGGCAAAAGAAACAGGGTCGCAAAGTTGTTAATGTAGGATACGATCCCTAGCGAACTGAGCATCATATATTTTTTGTTTTTGAACAGGGCTGGCTGAACAAATGGATCGGCCGCACGGCGAATCCGTAACCAGAACAATAGAAGTGCTACGACGCCCACGACAAGAGTGACCCACTCACGTGAAGTGAGGAACAGAAGAACGCCCGTTGTTCCGATCGCGAGAAGCAATGCACCCAGCAAGTCGAACGAACCCTTTTGCGGCATTTCACTTGGAAGCAGTTTGAAGAACACAGGGATCAGGAATAACGTTAATCCGGTAACGATAAAGAGATCATGCCATCCTAGAAATTGAGTAATGCTGCCGCCGATGACAGGACCAAGTCCAAGACCGAGGGAACTCGCAGACATAATCACGGCCATGGATTTCCCCCGGCGGTCACTTGGAACATAACGCGTGATAAGCACGATGGCAAGTCCTGGCACGGATGCGGCACCTGCTGCCTGAATCAGACGTGCACAGAGCAGGAGAATGAAGTGATTGCTGAAGAATCCCAGAACGGATGCGGCACCAAGTAAAGTGAGTCCAGTTGTGAATAAGGTCCGAATCGGTACAAAGTCCGACAGGCGTGAAAAAGTAATCGACGAGATGGCAAAAACGATGGAATAACCTGTTACAATCCACGAAGAAGCAACAGATGAGAGCTGGAATTCGGCTGCAATTTTGGGCAGGGCCAGGTTGAACATCATCGTATTCATGACGACGAGAACGACCGTGAAACCGAGCAAACTTACAATTAACCCTTCCTGTAATCCGGTCGTTCGTTCCCCGGATGATGCGGTAGCGGTGTTATTCATGAAAACCTCCTTGATCTAATGTGTAATTTCGCAACATTTCAGAAACGGTATGTAACATTTGCAAAATGAGATATACAGCGAATCCCGTGCCTGACAGCAGGGGAACCATTGACGAAATTAAAAATTAAAGTTCGATTGGTATCGAACATTAGAAATATATCATGGAATTGTGCTAAAATACAATGGATAGTCTGAAAAAAGGAGACTACATTATGAAAATTTTACATCATCCTCAATTGGAGGATATTGAACTTTCTTCCGTGTTGTATGCCTTAAGTGATCCGATCCGTCTTGGTATTGTTGCGGAAGCAGCCAAGAGTGGAGAGCAGCCCTGCAGTCATTTTAATGCACCTGTTGTGAAGTCTACGATGTCCCATCATATTCGCACGCTGCGGGAAGCTGGCGTCATTCGGGTGAGGGTGCAGGGTACCCAGCATTTTCTTACATTGAGGTTGGAAGATCTGGAAACACGATTCCCGGGCCTTATGCAGCCTTTGTTGCAGGCCGCTGCTCAGGCGTCCACCCGTCAGTCCTAAAACTTGTCCTTTCTTCAAGCTGAAGAGGGGGCATTTTTTTATGCCTACTTGGGGGAAGCTCCTGTAATACACCTACTTATTTCAGCCTGTACAAGAAAAAATATACAAATTTTAATTTTGGGGTAATCCGCAGCCCTCCATGTTCCGAATATTATAATAGATGGTCTTTTTTGGGTGATGGATATTGAAGGACAACAGGGGGCGGGAGTATGGTGCATAATCCGGAAACCATTCAGGAATGTATCGAAAAGGCACGGCAAAGACTCTACCAGATCGCAAATTCACATGCGGAATTAATGCATCCGGAGGTCATTCGTCAATCGATGATTCTGGATGAGTTAATTAATGAATATAACAAATCCATTCGTCTAAACGGAAAAACACCCCGAGACAAAAGCCCCGGGATGTGATGATGCGACAATAATTCGCGCTCGTTCTATTCTTTTACCGCCCCAAGCACAATCCCCTTGACGAAGAAACGCTGCAGGAACGGATACACGAGCAGGATCGGCAGCGCGCCAATGAAGATCTGAGCAGCATTAACCGTACGTTGAGACATATTCTGAAGCTGCGTGGCATCCACATTCATATTGGAGAAATCCTGCTGTACGATAATGGTCTGCATCAACGTAGCCAGCGGATATTTGGAAGCATCATTCATATAGATGAGCCCGTCAAACCAGGAGTTCCATTGGCCCACCATGGTAAATAGCGAGATCGTCGCAATCGCGGGCATGGATACCGGCAGATAGATCCGGAACAAGGTTGTAATATGGTTAGCTCCATCAATAAAAGCCGCCTCTTCCAGCTCTTTCGGAACATTACGGAAGAAATTCATCATCAGAATCAGGTTCCAGACCGCAACTGCTCCTGGCAGAATCAGTGCCCACAGCGTGTTAATTAGCCCCAGTTTTTGAATCAAAATGTAAGACGGGATCAGCCCGCCGCTGAACAGCATCGTGAAGATGAAAAACCAAGCATACATCGAGCGTCCCTTGAAATGAAGACTTTCTTTTGATAATGGATATGCCGTCAGAATGACCAGCACCATACTGAGCAGCGTGCCAAGAACGGTACGCTGAACCGAGATCCAGAGCGCACTGAGAAAGTTGCTGTTACCAAACGTTTTGGTATAGGCGTCTACGGTAAAATCAATCGGCCAGAGTGTGACCAGATTGGCGGAGGCTGCCGCCTTGCCGCTGAAAGAGACCGCCAGAATATGAACGAGCGGCAGCACACACAGCAGTGAAACGGCCGCAATGAAGAACAGATTGAAGCCATTGAATATCCGGTATCCGGTCGTTTTGTGATACACCTTGATTCCCCCTTAATGCAGTATGCTAAACCCCTTAGAAAATGCGGTAATTGGCGATTTTGTAAGCCATCCGGTAGGCAGTAATGACCAGGAACATCGCGACAAAAGACTTGAATAGTCCGACCGCTGTTGCGAAGCTCATTTTGCCATTCAGGATCCCCATACGGTACACAAACGTGTCGATAATGTCGCCCTTCTCATATACCAGCGGGTTATACAGATTGAAAATCTGGTCAAAACCTGCATTCAGAATATTGCCAAGGGACAGCGTTCCCACCACGATAATCATCGGCACCAGGGCAGGCAGCGTAATGTGCAGCGTCTGCTTGAGCCGTGTTGCCCCGTCCACCTCGGAAGCCTCATAGAGAGCCGGATTAATCCCCGCAAGCGCAGCCAGAAATACGATCGTGCCAAATCCGAATTCCTTCCATACATCACTGATGACAACCGTTACCCGAAACCAGTCACCATCTCCGAGAAAGAAAATTGGTTCAACCCCTGCAGCTGCCAGCACCTGATTCACCAGTCCGCCCTCTGGGGACAGCATGTCGAGCAGAATACCGCCTAGTACAACCCAGGACAGGAAGTGGGGCAGGTACACAAGTGTCTGTGAGAACCGTTTGAAGGTGGAGTTTCGAACCTCATTCAGCAAAATGGCGAATACCACCGGGGCCACCAGGCCAGCCACAATTTTCATGGAAGCAATCAGCACGGTGTTCCAGATCACCTGTACACTGTCCGGATACTCGAACATGAACCGGAAGTTATCCCATCCCACCCATTTGGAGCCCGTGAATCCCAGCCACGGTTTGAAATCCTGAAAAGCAATAATAATGCCGCCCATGGGTACATAGGCGAACAGCAATGTGAGCAGTACAGCAGGCAGCAGCATCAGGTGCAGCGGCCATGTGCGTTTGAAGTTCCAGCGAGTACGTTTGCGTGGATTGCGTATCGCCTGCCGTACCGGTGTGTTGGTTGTTAATGGTTGTTCCATAGCCATCAGTGTCCCTCCTTATGTATCGTCCAGCCTCTGCATGGTGAGGCATTTCGGCCTCTTGCAAAAAGTGGAGCAACTGAATTATAGCAACGGAATAGGGTGCGCTATAGACCAACATTTCAAGGCGAATGTTGATTTGTTAACCTGTTGATGACATCCACACTTGCAAAAATCAATATAGATATGAAAGGGTTTTCAATATAGAATAGGACTTCGAACACGTTCGATTATATCTCGAGACAGGGTGAAACCATGAAATTCACTGTATTTGCAAAAACGGTCATTCTGCTGATCTGCCTGCTGGTGCCCATCTTGCTGCTCTATACCTATGCCAACCAGGCGAACGTGGACATGGTCGTGGAGGAGAAACAGCAATCGAGCTTGAACCAATTCAATTATTTCAGCTCCCAGGTAGATAAAAATATTGAGCAGCTCTCGCTCTATGGGCTTACCCTTCTGAGGGACCCCAGCATACTGCATTACCGTTACATGACGGAAACGACCAGCCAGTATGAGAAAAACAGCATCTATCTCGACATTCTCGACAAATTATCGTTGTACCAGTCCACCAGCCGCTGGAAAAACGACATAACAATCCTGCTTCCGCAGGCCGAACTGGTGTTATCCACCAAGGCAAGCCGAACCGTCTTCAATGAGAACATGCTGAAGTATCCCCAGCCTGGCCAGTGGCAATTGGATGAGGGAGGATTCACGTTTTTTTTCACGGACAATTACGAGTGGAATGCAAAGCCGGCGACGACAGGGGTTCGGACCGTGATGGAGATTAATTTTGATCCGATGAATATTGTTGCCATGCTTGACGACTTCAAGGAGGCGCAGGGAGGAGACCCTTTTCTGTACGTGCCAGGCAATGATCCCTTATTAAATCGCAGTGCTGACCCTGATCTGGTCCAGGCCATTATGGAAAATATGCCGTTGAACGGGCTGGACAGCGAGGGGAATCACCAGCTGGAGGCCGGTGGCAAGCAGTATCTGGTGAGTTATGTTCCTTCCAAACAGCTTCATGGCGTCTATGTGAATCCCGTTGTACTGGATGATCTGCTCACCCCGATGGATAAGAGCCGGAACATGTTTGTTATATCCATACTCCTGCTGCTGGCCTTGAGCATCGGGGCGGCATTATTGCTCTACCGCAAGGTACAGATTCCCATCTATCGCCTGATGCAGGGGCTGCAGCAGATTCGCAAAGGCCAGCTCTCGACCCGAATTCCGGTGGATCATTCACGCGATGAATTTGCGTACCTGACCCAGAGCTTCAATCATATGGCGGAACAAATTCAGGAATTAATCGAAAAGGTGTACGAGGAACGCATTCGTTCAAGGGAAGCTACGCTCAAGCATTTGCAGTCACAGATCAATCCGCACTTCCTGTACAACTGCCTGTTCTATATTAAAAATATGACCCAGCTCGGTCATTCGGAAGCCGTTATTGCGATGTCGCTGAGTTTGGGAGATTACTACCGGTATATCACCCGGGATGAGAATGACATGACAACGGTAGAGGAGGAAATTCGGCTGCTGGATAATTATCTATCCATACAGCAGATGCGGACCAATCGTTTATCCTACGAAATTGCTGTACCGCAGGAGCTGATGCAGCAGCAGATTCCAAGGCTGCTCATTCAGCCGATTGTGGAGAATGCTGTTATTCATGGCATTGAACCAAGCGAAGGCAGTGGCCATATCGTGGTGACCGGGATGTCGGCCAAAGAGCAAATCCAAGGGAAATCCTTCAACCGCTACAGTTTGTTCGTGGATAACGATGGGGTTACGTTGACATCCGAAGAGATTGAAGAGTTGGAACGGGAAGTGAACGAGCCGATGGGTGAGGAGATCGGTACCGGCACCTGGAACGTTCACCAGCGTCTGGTTACACGATATGGGCATTCATCCGGGCTTCATTTTGCAGCGATTCCTTACGGGGGACTTAGTGTGGAAATACGATGGTTTGAGGAGGAGGAACAATCTCATGATGAATCTAATGGTCGTGGATGACGAACATTCAGCGGTGGAATCCATCGCTTCCTCTATCGCATGGAGGGAATATGGCATCGGTCAGGTATATAAGGCGTATTCGGTCAAGGAAGCGCTGCAGCAGATGGCTGCCTATCAAGTTCATATCATCATTACAGATATCCGTATGCCGGGCCTGTCGGGACTGGATCTCGTTAGTCATATTCGGCAAAAGTGGGAGCAGACCAAATGCATTATTTTATCAGGACATGCGTCTTTTGATTATGCAAAACAGGCCCTTAAACACGGAACGGTAAGTTATCTGCTTAAACCGGTGCGCGATGAAGAACTGATCGAAGCCGTGCAGCAGGCCTCCGTGCAGATTCGGCTGGAAGGAGAGAAACAGCAGCTGCATCAGCGTGCGATGTATTCGGTAAGGGAGCATTTGCCGGAGAAAAGGGCCGAGTTAATGAAGGATGTGCTGCTCGGGCGCAAGTTTGCCGAAGATGAACTTGAGGGTAAGCTGGAACAATTGGAGATCGGCTTCCGTCCCCAGGATAAAATGCAGCTGCTGCTGATCCGCTATGATGACCCACAGCCAACGCACAGGGCATTTCGATTAATGAAATACGCCATATCCAATGTAGTGGAAGAAATCTTCAGCAGCAGCTACCATCTCTGTCATACCGATGATGCGTATGATGATCTGGTGTTCATGGCCAGTCCGAAACAGGCACAGTCAGAACCGGAACTGCTGATGGGACGGCTGGGTGATCGATTGATACACAGTGTGAAGCAGTATTTGAATGCAACAATCTCGCTATCGGTCAGCAAAACAGGCCGTTTCCCGCAGCAGGTACCGCAGCTGTATCATCAGGCTGTGAGTGCCTTGCGGAAGCAGGGTGAAGCAGGGAAAGGACTGCATCTGAATGCCGCAGCCAGCTCGCATGGAGCCTCCTTGAAATCACTTACTGCGCTCTATGAACCACCTGGTCTGACAACACTGCTGGAAGCCGGGAGAATGGAGGATGCACATCGCAAGATTGATCAGATCTTTGCCGAGCTATCAGGCAGCGTATTTCCGGAGCATGTCTACGTTGCCTTTCATTATCTGGCGGCAGCCTTCTCTTATATGGCTCACCGGGAAGGCAAACAGTTATCCGATGTGCTTGGAGAACAATATCAGCAGCTGCTGAAGGATGGTTATGGTGTATCGCTGCGGAGCCTGGAGGCATGGACCCGGAACGTCATGCAGCAATGGACAGAGCGTACTCAAGATTCGGGTCAAGAGAGCGGGTCCACCTTGATTCGGCAGGTACAGCACTGGATTGACCATCATCTGGGAGAAGATCTGTCCCTGCAGGTCATTGCGGAGCAGGTGCATCTGCATCCGGTGTATTTGTCCAAAATGTACAAACAGTCCACTGGCGAAGGCATCAGTGATTACATTATTCGCTCCAGAATGGAACGTGCCGTGCACCTGCTGAAGCATACCGGGATGAAGATCTATGAAGTCGGCCAGGAAGTGGGCTATAACAATACCCCTTACTTCATTCAAGTGTTTCGCAAGCATTATGGCCTGACACCACAGGATTTTCGGAACGGTTAACAAATCAATATGAACATTGAAATTGTGATATATGTTTGCCTCCCCGGCTGCACTATCCTTTTCATGTAAGGTGCATGAGCATGGATGGATGATGCGAGATGCACAAAGGGTATCCAAAGTTACCTGAGGAGGGGTTAGTTCATGTATAAAAAGATGATGACGGCAGTACTTGCATTAACCATGGTTGCTGTTACAGCATGCAGTTCGGGGGCCAAAGAGGAACCTGCGAAGGAAGCGGCTGCGCCGCTTGCGATGCAGAACGGAAAGTACGAACCAGCGGTGCAGATGAGCTACTTGCGGGCTTGGAACGATGACACGAAGTTTAAGAACGGGGAAACGGCACAGAGCAATGTGCATACCAAATGGGCCAAGGAGCGTCTCGGCATAGAGCTGACCACACCATGGGCTGTGTCCGTGACTAATGACGCCTTTTATACGAAGCTCCGCCTGTCTCTGTCTGCCAACGAGGAGCTGCCGGATATCGTCTCCATCCGTGGGGACTACAACCTGGTGCGTGAGTTGATTGAGTCCGGCAAGTTCGCTGATGCAGGTGCACTGTTTGATAAATATGCATCTGACACGTGGAAACAGGCGTCCGAATCGGCACCGGAGGAATGGTATCCTTACATGTATGAGGGTCAGCGTTACGGCATTCCGATCTTCGACTATGCCTACAACGGCGATCCGGTGATGTTTATTCGGGAAGACTGGCTGAAGAAGCTGGGACTGGAAGAACCGAAAACGCTCGATGAGCTGGTTGCGGTCATGGATGCATTTACGAATCAGGACCCGGATGGTAATGGCAAGAAGGATACGTATGGTTTGACCGTCGGCATGAAGAATGCGCTGAATACATGGATGACGGAATCCGGCTGGATCTTCGGCATGTATAACACGATGCCAGGACAATGGAACGAGGCTGAAGACGGAACACTGCAATACGGCTCGGTGCAGCCGGGAGTGAAGGAAGGTCTGGCTACAATGAAAGACTGGCTCTCCAAAGGCTATCTGCCCAAGGAAGCTGGCGTATATGATGAGATCAAGGCAGCTGAACTGTTTACGGCAGGCAAGGCCGGGATCATCGTGGGTCCGCACTGGATGCCTAACTGGCCCATTGATGACGTGAAGAAAAATGTGAACGGTGCCACCTATAAAGCCATCGCTCTGCCAACCGGCCCGACGGGTGAGAGTCATCATCATGGTTCCGGGGCCAGCAACGGGGTTGTGTTGATCAACAAGGATATGGCTAACCCGGAGGTGTTCTTCACCTATCAGAATTATCTGTTTGATAACTTTGCCAATCCGGAGGTGGGCAGTGAGTTCGAGCATGGGTTTGCCCAAGGATATGATTATGACATCGTGGACGGCAAAGTCGTGGGCGAAGCTGAAGTGAAAGATGGCGTATCGCCGCTGAAATACACCATTACCTATGACGGTGCACGGATTCCAAACCTGATGATGGATACGCTCGCAGAACTCGCGACAGGCAAGGAGCCTGAAACACCTTTTGAGAAAAATACGAGCATTGCCAACAAACCGGAAGTATTTGCCGCAGCTCAAGTTGTCGTTGCGCATAAGGATGATGCCATCAAGAACAAGTTCACGGGTGCGCCAACCGATACAATGAAGATGAAGAAGGATGCACTCGACAAGCTGGAGAAGGATACGTTCAGCAAAATCATCTATGGGCAAGTTGGCATTGAGGAATTTGATGCGTTTGTAACGAAGTGGAAGTCCATGGGTGGCGACGATATTACCGCCGAAGTTAACGAATGGTTTAAGACCGTGAATTAATACGGTAAACGGTTTATGGTATGAATTGAAATGTAAAATTGAAATGAGAACGGAGAGGACAGAAAAGACCTGGAGAAGCGAAGCGGTTGCCTTTATCACCGGATTTCTTCCTCTATTCATCGGATCAAAGGAATCTGGGGATAACAGCAATCGGAAGGTTTTCTGTACTCGCAGTGGCTGGTATGTACAATCTATTTCTACTATAAGGTCGGAATCATACTAAAGTATTAAAAGAAGAGTGAGGGTTTCGTGAATACACCGGATTTAGGCGGAAAGTCGCCTGACTCCGGTGTTTTTTTGGTATGAGGACAGCATGCACAGATGGGTGCAGAGGAAGAGATCATCTATTTTCTTAGCCAACAACCGTGCATAAGCCTTATTGTTCCTGGTGTGCTTGAGAGAGTAAAATAATAGGTGTTATACGAACGTCAATACGTATTTTCACTTGCGAGATCTATGGAGCGATCCTGAAGAAATAGAACATGAGCTGTTATTCGATAGAGTTAATTACGAAAGGCAGGAAATTAGATGAGTACACTATATGATCAGGCTATGGAAGAGATGATTGGCGCCATTCATGAATGGTTTGACGAACAGGAGAAGCGAAGCGACTTGGACAAGGTAGTGAAGCGAACCATGCTGCAGATGGGGATCCTGGATGATGTTTTACTGGATTACAGACCTGGACGCACAACGGTTGACAGCCTGGATCTCGGGTTGGATGATGGCTTGAAATCCAGGAACGCAGGTTCATTTACGGAAGAGCAGGTGCGAAGCGAAATTCAGCCTCAGCTTGCAGAAGTGATCCGGAGAAGATTGGATGAGCTGGGAGATACACCACTGATCGACTATCGTTTCACCTTTCGCGGGAAATTTCCAACGACCGAAGGGAAGCTGCAATTGACGCTATTTGAATATATCAACGAAGAGAAGAAAGAGCAGCTGCTGGAACGTATTCATACGTATGTGGAACAAAAGCTGGAGAACGGTACATATCCAACGAAGCCGCTGGAGTCCTTTTTTCTGACACGTCATTTGCTTGATCCAGTGCTGTTCCCGAGTCCAAATGTCGCCTGGATTATGGCTCAATATGACCGCATTCAGGAATTGAATAAAGGGCGTCAGGATGCCCTGGCGGAGCATCGCGGCAATATCATTCGTGCATTGAAGGATTGGGTAGAGAATCAATTTTTGCCACAGTATTATGATATTCAGTTATCGGAGTATAGGTCGAACGAATATGCACTCAAGCCAGGTGCCGTTCTGGAACAGAATGATTCTCATGGAGAAGTTGAGAACCATGGGCAGCAAGAGGCCCAGCCTATCGATCTGCTGCTGTACGCAGCGGTCATGATTCTGCGTTTTGAGCCCAATTACAGTAAACCGACAGGCCTTACCTTCCTGGAACTGGCGAAACAGCTGGGGAGCGACCGTGCAGTTCGAATGATGGCGGAAGGCAGCGGGGTTTATGCCAAGGAAGACATTCATGTGAAAAGTGAACTGGTGGAATGCACAGCCAATGATGTGTTCTCTCTTATTACAATCGTTATCCGTCAGGAGGAAGCATCTGCCTACGAGCAGGCACTGGCATTCATTATTCGTTTACTGAAGAAAGGCTTCCCTAAGAGCTATAAGATCAAGCTTAAATCCAAGGCAAAACAATATCTGCCGATCAAGGGACTCGCCAAGTCGGATACTCATCGGTTCTTTGCGAGTGCACTGGAGTATTCGAACTTGCATCCACTTCTTGAAGAGTACGCTCGGGAAGCCATTGAAGAATTTGAATGGTACGGTGACACGGAGGGGGAGAAGAACTGTATGCCAGGCAGCTATGCCACGTTTGGACTGGGGCTTGCAGACGAGGCGTATTTTCCTTTGGTTGAATTTTATATGGGAGAAGTGGACGACGAACACCAATTGGTGCAGGACAAATTCACTGCTGCCTTTGCCGAAAAGCATGGTATAACCGCTAGCTCTGCACCTGCATTGGTTGCCTGCCTACGACGTTCGACGGATGGCTTGAAGCTGAAGCTCCAGCCGGAACTGGAAAGTGAAGAGAAGCTTGCGCTTATGGTGCAGCAGATCAGCAGTCTGGAAACCTATGAAGTGGAGCGTGTGATATATCCAATCTGGGGCAAAGTGGAGAAGCTTGCAGGTCTGGCCCGTAAGGCAGAAGGGAAACGGAAAGAGCTGCTGCTCGACCTCCTGCAGGCTGCAGGTAAATAGGGGCTTAGCCATCAAGGAATGGAAGAGCATCCGGAAAGGTGGAGAGCCATGGAAGCATTGACTCGTGGTATGTGGACTGGGTTATCTGTTCAAGAAAAAGAAAAGCTGCTGCACGGGATGATTGCCTTATGTCCGGCGGGTATGGAATACATCGGTGTAAGAACGTTTGAACGGTTCGGTCAGCGAACTGAAACGGGGTTATTTTTGCACGCAGGGCGAGAGTTTGTGTTTGTGCCTGGAGACCATGTGACCTTAGGGTGGAATCAGTGGCAGGATGGTATGAATGAGGAGACTTCGGCAGATCTAACTGAGACGGTAAGTGAGTATGGCGTAGAGGATGTGGATTCTTTTCTGACGAGCCAGATGTCGTCTGTGAGAGAAGCAGCTATCGCTCCAATGCTGGTGGAATGCCAGATACAATCACTAGGTTGGATTGAAGCTACCGAAGAAGAAGCACTCGCAGGACATGGATCTGAGTTTGCGGCAGAGCTGGAGAAATTCAAGCATTCTGATCAGAAGGGATTGGAGCAGTATCAGGCGTTTCGCCTGGAGCGTCAGGGTGAGAAAGTCCGGATACAACGATATAACGAGGAGCTTACACTCGAAGCCTTGCTGGAAGAACAAGCTGAAGCGGGTTTTGGTTTGCTCACCGAAGATGAATGGGAGTATTTGTACGGGGGTGGCTGTCGTACATTATTTCCCTGGGGCGACAGTTTCGATTATACGATGAAGTTGAAGCATTTTGGACGCTTGGAAGGGCTGACTGAGATCGTGGGTGAATCGGTCGAGACGAATCCGTCGCTCGTTGAAGAGGATGATATGCCGTATCATTTGGAGCTGCCGAATTTTTTTGGTCTCCAGTTTGCCGGAGATCCGTACAAAGTTGAATTGACGATGGATTCTTCTGGAGAAGTGCTGCCCAAAGGCGGTGATGGCGGCGAGATGATCTGTGGCGGGATGGGCCCTTTAATTGGTTATCTTCCTGCGTCTGCTGTATATTATCGTAACAGCAATGCTAGTGAACTGGACTGGGAAGATTGGTTGGATTCCATGTATTATAGAAGAGTTATCCGTTTAACCGATCTGACCTGAAGACGATAAGAAGCAGCAGGGAATATTCGGTCCTTGCTGCTTTTTTGTTTTTGCTTCTCATCCAAATTTCAAATTTCAGAAGTGATTCAACCCTGTGCGTTTCCACAACTTAGTGGGTAAATATAATCAGGTTGAACGTCCCAAGAACAGGAGTGGGGGCGCATTGAGCCTGAATGACGATCCTTTTACAATAAAAAGATAGGCTCTTCCATTGGAGTTTGATGCATAAATCATGGAAAAGAGGAATGACTGTGCCTACATATACTTCGTTTACCTGTTCTGGCCGGGAGGCGCTGTTTCTGTTTCAGATCATGAATATCCCGGAAGCTGAAGTGCTCTTCGCCCATCTGAACGATGCTGCATTACAGGGTGAGCAGGCCAGACGTACATTTGAAAAAATAAAAACGGATCTGATCAAGGATGGCGTTATTGAATCTGAAGATAATGACATTACCATACATCCGCAAGTCCATCAGCTGCTCCAGAGCTGCAAGCTCAGCAGCGCAGTGATGAAACTTCATCTGAAGACATCAAGCTCAGAACAGCGTGAATCATCTCTGACCTATGGCTTCATTTCCGGAACAACCATCGTTGAATGGCTCTGGAATCCTGAACGGGATCAGGTGACCCTGACTTCATTCGAAAGCTTGCAGGACATGCTTCGTATTATGGGCAATCGGATTGAATTGCCTGACTCTGCCGAGGAATCCATCCATACCCCTATTCAGAAGCACACACTGCAGCAGTTGCTGACGCTGGATAATGAATCAGGCATCGAAAGGGTAGCCAACGCCTTGCGCCATGACCTGCATGTACATTCGGCTGCAATTCACGAACTGACCCAAGCGTTTGTTAACATCCAGAAACAAGGGCAGTTTGAGGTATCCACCCGCGGGATGCAGAACAAGCCACAGACCATTTATTTTATCGGCAGTCGTGCAGGCAATTGGCTGTTCATCGAAGACATGGAAAGTGAAAGAAAAGACATGTTTACAGCATTCAAGATAACAGAAGAAGAGCTGATCCAGAGCCTTTTTTTGCTAACGACACGTTCGTTATCCATTTTGCCTGCAGTTTAATCCCATAGAACGTAGGTAAGCTAAAGGGGGAGATCCAGTTGACCAAGATTATTATGAAATCCGAGTACCTGAACTCGCTGGCACAGCAGATTGAACAGGTCACTGCACAGCTGCAGCAGGTAGATGGTGTTCTCCAGCGCTCCATCCAGGGAGCGGCCTGGCAGTCAGGGAATCGGCAGACCATAATCGGTCTGTACCAGTCGCACCAGCAGCGTTTTCAGACTGCCGGACAGAGCATGCAGCAGCTGGCTGCATATGTGAAAACGACTCGTGAGCGAATGGAACAGGAAGATCAATCCGGGGGTACATTTGGGCTAACGGGCATTAATTTACTCGCACCATTCGATGGTCCTGGCAGCACGGTGGGTACACTGACGGCGGCAGCGGCTGTTGCCAAACTGGGGTATCGGGTTAGAAATGGCTATATGGTGAAGCAGCAGCTCGATCGGAATACCCCGCGAATTTTGGTGCGTGAAAGCTATGATTCCGTCAAAAATAATCCAGTAGTCAATGGCAGACCCCGGGACTATAAAATTCATTATGTTCGTGACATTGAAGCCAAAATAGCCAACGGAACAGCTACGCCTCAGATTAAGGAAATCGCCTCAATGATTAAACCGGGTTATGCGGTCAGGTCAGCATTAACGGATAAACTGGGCTGGGCCAGTGTCGGCATTGATGTGTTTACAGATACACAGGAGAACATCAGCCAGAACGCATCCACAGACAAAATTGCCGGGGATATCATCGGAAACGTTGTTGTTGGTGGGGCAACGACAGTAGGAGCAACTCTGCTAACCGCTGCGATTCTGCCTGCGGCGGCACCCGTACTGGCCGTTGGTGCGGTTGGTTTGGGCGTATCCGTAGGTCTGACGTATCTCGCAGAAGGGGTAACCATGAACATGGATCTGGATGGCGACGGGCAGGATGATTCCGTGAAAGACGTGGTGAAACACGGAGCGAAGAAGGCCTGGTCTACCGTATCAGGATGGTTCAAATAGATGGCACGTCAGAAACGTTCAACATCATCGACGAACCATTCTGCTGTTAAAAGGGTAGAAGGAACCTCATACCACCCGGACGCGTTTGAGAATTATCTTGCGGTATATGCAGCGGATGGGATTCGTTTCAGTGCAGGTACGCTGGTGCTCTTTTTTCTGAATGTATTCCTGCTGATCCCGGTTTTTAGTATTCCGTTCCAGTCCTTATATGCTTATATTCTGCTGCCTCCTCTGGCAGTCATGAATGTGTGGGCAGTAGCCCTGATTGTGGCCCCGCGAAGACTGCAGCTGAATTATGTTTTGTTCCGCGGCATATTTGGAATCGTCTGTTCCCTGGGATTCATGATCATCGTGCAAAAGTTTGCTTATGGCATGCTTGGACTGACAACCCCTTGGTATGCGATCGGGTCGTTTGCAGTGTACGGCTTCGCCTTATATCAGTATGCCAGGTTCCATCTGCGTAAGCTGCAGCAGTCTCCACATCGCCCAAAAGCGGGTGCAGGCTCACGTATGCCTGTCGCGACGCTGACCATGCTGACTGGAGCCGGTTATCTGGTGGCCAATCTATCATTAGCCTTTGTCACGCAGCAGACGGTTGCGGTGGTCCTGATGTGTGTCTATATTATGCTGGCTTTTGTTGTATTTCACTTTATCATGGATGTGCATCGGTATTACTGGCTGCGCCGGGTACTGCATGCCCCGAAGGAAACCACCGCCCATAAAGCGCAGAATAGTTGAAGGAGGTTACATACCATATGGAAAAGGAAACAGAGACTTTACTGCCCAACGGCTCCGTAATCCGGCTGAAGGAAGGCACCAAAAAGCTCGTCATTTATGGACGCAAGCAGATGTTAATGACAGAACCGCCTCGTCAGTTCGATTACATTGGATGTTTGTACCCGGAAGGATATATTAATCCGGATTATACGTATGTATTCAATCATGAAGATATTGAAGAGATCATTTTTAGAGGGTATGTGGATGAGGAAGAAGAAGCATTTGCAGGGAATTTGAATGAATAAAAGATGGGCTTGATTTGAAAAAAATAAATATGAACTTTGCAGAAATGTGCAAAGTTAAAATACGACCTTAACGAATAACGGATCAGTCCTAGCGTGACTGATCCGTTTCACGGAAGCGGGTTGCCGTCTGCTGCAGGCTGGTGCTGGTCTCCTGCAAACCAAGCAGATAATTGCTGATCGATGTCATACTGTCGTTGATCCGCTGCATGAATTCACGCTGCCGTTCACCTTCCCACTGGCCTTCGGCTTGATCTACCATCGTTCTCAGCTGTGCCAGAATATCATTGCCATTCTGGGAAGCCTTGCTGAATTCACCTGCCAGCTGCTGCAGCTCCTCGGGCGAAAGATCTATTCGCTGGTTCATGTTTTCCCTCCTTGTCTGTTCAGGCCTCTGTTAATTGTGCATATACCATTCATTATAACCTCATCTTTAGCGAATTGAAGCTGGACGAAAGCCATATTTTCATAACAGTCATATGTCTGGAATAGGACAAAACACACATCCAATCTGCCCCGTTAGAAGGGGACAGCATGATGTGTGTTTTGGTATGATTCGTTTTATTTCAGTTTTTGCACGGACACGGCCATTTGTTCCAGCTGCATGTGTGTCAGTGCGTTATTTGGTGAGCTGAGCGTAACATAGCGATCATCCAGTTGGAATGTCAGCATATCCGTTTTGTCCGGTGTATACCACTTGGCATTTACACCGTTAGACAGTTTGACTTCCTTGCCATCATAGCTGAACGAGTAGTCTTTTGGGGATACTGTCACATTCATATTTTTGAATACAAAGTTTACGCCATCACCGCCGGCACCCACACTTTTGAATGCATCTCCGGCAATCATATGCTGAGGCGCGTAAGCCGTCTCAAAGCCATCGAATGTCGCAAATGCTTTACGAATGGTAGCTGCTTGTTCCTTGGTGTAATTTACATTGGCAAACCCGGTAATGCCTTGATCGTTGTTATTTACCTTTTGGACAGATACGGCCACCTGAGCCAGCTGTGCCTGAGTCAACTTATGGTCAGGTGAGCTGAGCGTAACATAGCGATCATCCAATGGGAATGTCAGCATGCCCGTTTGATCGGGAGTGTACCATTTGGCAGTAACGCCATTGGACAATTTCACATCTTTGCTGTTATAGCCATCCGAGTAATCACGTGGAGATACACTTACTTTCATATGGGTGAAGATAAAGCTTACACCATCGCCCCCGGCGCCTACACTTTTAAATGTATCACCTTGGATACTTTGCTGAGGTGCATAGGCTGTTTCAAAACCATCGAACTGTGCAAATGCTTTTTGAATTGCTTCTTTTTGCGCCGCACTATAGGTTACATTGGATAGGGCAGAAGGATTGCTCGTTGCTTCGCCGATGGTAACCTGACCTTTTTTGCCGTCGTACGATACAGGAACATGCAGTGCATCCGCAATGGCACGTACAGGCAGGTAAGTTGAATTGTTGTAAGTGATCGGTGCAAGTTTATTCCCATTGCCATCCGTTGGTGTATATGCTGCTCCATCTACATTGAAGCTGATGCCGTGATTAAGATAAGCGGATATTTTCTCCAGTTGAGTACCGGCGAATACACCAGCTGCTCCTGTTAATGTCATGCCAAGTACCATCACCGTTGCAGCGGATTTCTTCAGGTTTTTTTTCATCATATATATCTCTCCTTTAGGCTCAGTGTATAAGTTGATCTGATCGAATTTACACTTTACCACTTCGATTGCAGTACCATCTTTTGCACTCTACGTTTACCGTGTAAAATGTCAGGATCAACTTATGATTGTCATTTGTAGGGCTCGCCGTCCCTTATGGCTCTATATTAAACCCGGAAGTTATCCATAATAATTCTGAATTATCTCCAACTTGTAAACATTGCAAATGTATTTATGTGAATAGAGATAGGAAAGGAGAGAGGGAAGCTTGACCGACATTCATTGTGCTTCGGATTTGGAGTTGGGTATGTGTATGAGGTGTTTTGAACAGGAAGAGTCTGTATCAACAGATCCATATATGGATGCTGCGAGGGTGTTTGGCGGTGATCAGGGAGAGGGGAATGGATTCCCCAACCATCTTATATGTAGAACGAACGATTGAGATGTTGAACAGATATAAAGTCATACTTAATTGAACCAGGGAGTTCGTTTATTTTACAAGGTAAAGGATCAGCCCGCCCATGCCAAGCACGATGGCACCAACGTATACATAGGTTAACCGGCTCAAATTCTGCTTGGTTCGGCGGTCGTATTCGGGGTTGCTGGTCTGATTGGCTTTGGAATTTCCGATGATCAGGGTTGCAATGCCGCCGAACAAGGCAATACCAATAATTAAAAGATAAGGCAGCCAACTCATGAGTGAACCTCCTTCAAAAGGCGTATAATTCATCTCCTTTATTGTACCCCAGGATAACCTGGGATGTAAGGTTTTATTTGTGAGATTAAGGGAAATAAAGCAGATGACTTACCGTGTATATAACTCAATTTCAACAATAGATCACAAAAAATTAAAATGATTATGATTATGAAAAAAACCAATTGTGATGCGGATTCGCGGCTCTCCCAAACGGAGGCCGTGAATTTTTTTTGCCTATGGGGTGATCCAGATTGGAGATCCCTGCGTTACACCCTTTGAAAACGACGACGAGGAAACAAAGCATACAAAATTAGATTGAGGAGTGAATACGTAATGAAAATGAAAATGAAGAAGTTTATCGCACCCATGCTAAGCTTGACGCTCTTGATGCCGGGAATCGCAGGGGCTGCTTCCGCACCACAGATGCCAATGACTACGATGAAGGCATCCGTGAACACACCTGCTGCTGACCTTAGAGCCAACTTGGATCACCTACTTTCGGAACATTTTGCACTGGCGGTAACAGCAATGGCTAAAGCATATGACGGAGCAAAAGATGCAGACGCAGCTTACAAAGCACTCGACCAAAATGCCCTGGATATGCAGCCGGCCATCGCCTCCCTGTACGGTGATGCAGGTGCGAAGGAATTCGAACGCATCTTCCGTGCTCATAATAAATACACCGACGACTTGGTGAAAGCAACCAAAATGGGCAACCAGGCTGGCATCAAACAAGCACAGGATAACATCAATGGATTTGTCGATGAGTTCTCCACATTCCTGAACACCGCAACGGAAGGCAAATTGCCAAAAGCGGTAGCCAAAGAAGCACTGAAGGTACATGAGGATCTCGTGCAAAAGGTATTCGATGAATATGTAGCCGGAGATTACAGCGATGCATACAAGGCGTACCGTGAAGGTTTCAAGGAGATGTTCGACGTGAGTAAGGCGCTCTCCACGGCAATCACGACACAAATGCCTGAAAAGTTCGAGAACACCAAAGCCGATACCAAAGCAGCAGATCTAAGATCCGCTCTGAATCACTTGGCCTCCGAGCACTTTGCTCTGTCTGCCCTGCAAATGCAAGAGGAATACGATGGACACACAGCAGCCTCGAATGCTCTGGTTACAGCTGAAGCCGGGAACACAGCTGATTTCAAAGCAGCCATTGCTTCCATCTACGGTAATGACGGGGCCGACGCTTTCGAGAAAATTTGGGTAACCAATCATGTTAATGCACAGAGTGACTATGTAAAAGCGGTTAAAAACAATGACGCAGCAGCTCGTGCAGCGGTAGAGAAGCGTATTGATGGTTTCACCACAGAATTCGCTGCATTCCTGGATTCGGCAACAGCAGGCAATCTGCCTAAGGCAGCCGGACAAGAAGCACTGACTACACACGAAGAGCAAGTACAGAAAGTTCTCGACCAATATGCAGCCGGCAATTATGATGCTTCGTATACAACGAATCGTGAAGGTTTCAAAGTGATGTTTGGTGTAGGTCAAGCCTTGGGTAATGCGATCGTGACTCAGAACAATGACAAGTTTCAGGAGCCGATGACACCTGCCCCAACACCAACGCCTGCTCCGAACATGACCACTGTTTGGATGAAGCTGAACAGCAAAATGCTGAAAATTAACGATAAAACGACCAACATGGACACTAAACCCGTGCTCTGGAAAAACACGACGTACATTCCACTTCGCTTCCTGAGTGAAGGAATTGGTGCAACGGTGAAATGGGATAAAAAAGCCCAGGAAGTTACGGTTATGGCTGGTGATGATACCCTCGTATTTTGGGTGAATAACAAAGTCATGGAAGTGAATGGTATGAAGAAGAACGTAGGCTCCACAGTGTTTGTTAACAAAGACGGACGTACCCAAGTACCACTGCGTTTCATTGCTGAGCTGTTGAACTGGGACGTAAAATGGGCTCAAAAGGACGGTTCCATCACATTGACCAAATCCATGTAATCGTAGGAAGTCGACCAACGAATAACTAGAAAGAAGCAGGAGAGCTGCCCGCAAGGCAGCTCTTTTGCGTTTCACCAATTTATTCAAATATTTGGTATAATGATCATCATGTAACACCCTACATAACGGCTTGAATAGCCCTTGCGTCATGAATGAGGTATTATGATATTTCAAAATGCAGAGGAGGCCAGATGAATGAGTGCATCATCAAAACCTGAGCGACCGGCGAGACACGTGGATACCCGGCTGTTTATTGCTTGGGCCGTATCCGTCATCGCGACGGGAGGAAGTTTATATTTCAGCGAGATTAAGGGATATATCCCTTGTGATCTATGCTGGTTCCAGCGAATTTTTATGTATCCACTGACCATAGTGCTTGGGATCGCCTACTTCAAGGATGATGTAGGGATCACCAAATATGTGCTTCCGCTTAGTTTCATTGGCGGTGGAATCTCGTTATACCACGTTACGATTCAGCGAATCTATTCGGCTACTGGCAATTCCGTCGCTTGTGGGCAAATTCCTTGCTATACCGACTATTTGAACTGGTTTGGTTTCATCACGATTCCATTGCTTGCCCTGATTGCGTTTATCATCATTATTGTAATGTTGTGGGGAATTGGCAAAACACCAAAAGCTTCTTCATAAGAAAGGACAGATGATGGATGATTGGACAAGTCCGTTGGTTCATGCCGTTAATGATCATTCTGCTCCTTACGACTGTGGGCTGCTCCAACGATGAGCAATCCCAGAGTACGGATACGCTGGAGATGATTAAGGTGCAGCTCATTGTGCCGGATAAGGTATCCATCCAGGATGATGTTGCCCTGCAGATTAAACTGACGCAGGGAGGTCAGCCCGTGGATGATGCAGACCATGTGCAATTTCAGGTATGGAATGAAAAAGATGAACCAGCAGCACCTGCTGTAGATCAAGGAATGATGAATCCTGAGGATCTTGAAGCTCAGGGAGCGATTACTGCCCAATCCACAGGGGATGGAATTTACGAGGCCAACTATGCGTTCGAGGAAACGGGCGTATATGTCGTACAGGTCCATGTAACCGCTGGGGCCATGCATGCGATGCCGAGAACCAAGGTAACTGTAGAGAGCACTTCGGGAAATTAAAAAAAGGAATGCTCAGTTGAAACTTTAAAACCCGTCAGACGGAGGTACAAGCCAATCAGGGCCGCTGTACCACGTATGACGGGTTTTCTAATGGATGACTGTTATTAGTTCCTGATTTGGAAGAGATCATATTAGCCCCTTTATGATATGATCAAAAAGTTTAACCTTGACCTTGAAGTATGCTTCAAGGTTTATCCTTGTTGTATTACAGAGATGTTGGAGGTTGAACGATGAGAACATTGGAATGGATTTTAGTACTTGTAACCGTTGTGGTCGCCATATTGATGCTGGTTCGTCCGAGGCGGGGGATGAGGATGGCTATGATATCTGCTTTGGTTTTGTTTACTGCGCTGCACGGTATAATAGACCAATTTCGAGTGCAAATGCTGCCTACATATCTTCTGGTCCTGGTTCTTTTGGTTAGGATCGTTGTTCGACAAAAGAATCACAGATCATGGATCAAAGCCACGGTGGCTTCTATCATGGTATGGGTACTTAGTGCAGGTTCAGTGGCACTAACCTGGTTACTTCCGGCTTTTACAATGCCTGAGCCGACGGGGCTTTATGCCATAGGAACATTTCAACAGCATCTCGTGGATGAATCCCGCGAAGAGACGAAATCGCCTGAGCCAGGAGACAAGCGAGAACTTATGATTAATGTCTGGTATCCAGTGGATCACGAAGCTGCCAAGGGACTTCCGCTGGAGCATTATCCCGCAGAGCTGGGTGAAGCCATCGGCCTCGTGTTCGGTATTCCACCTCAGGTGTTTAGCTATCTGGACACGATTCCCACACATGTGGTCACTGGTGCAAAGGTATCGGCTGCAGAGAGCAATTATCCTGTGCTGCTGTTCTCGCCAGGGGTTCGTTCTGCCCGTTTCCAAAGTATGACCGCTATTGAAGAACTGGTTAGCCATGGGTACATTGTTGTGGGGATAGACCATCCGTACACATCAGCACAAGTTACGTTTCCGGACAGTCATGTCGTGGCGTATGAAGCTAATCCCGAATTCGATACGTCAGAAGAATTGTACCAGTATAATGTCCAAGGAGTAGGCATTCGTGCTGCAGACGCCAGCTTTGTGCTGGATACACTTACATTATGGAATAGTCATGATCCGAACGGGCTGCTCGAAGGCAAGCTGAATCTGGATCGTGTAGGCATTTTTGGTCACTCTTACGGCGGGGCAACCACAGCGGAGACTCTGGCTCAGGATGATCGGTTTAATGCAGGACTTAGTCTGGAAGGCGGTTTCTGGGGTGAAGTGTCCAAGGTATCTCTGAAACAGCCGTTTATGTATATCATGTCAGGTGAGACAGCCAAAAGTTTAGAACCGGACGCCACCGAAAAAGACAACGTGTTTTATCCTGAATTTGAACCGGATTTGAATCATGTCATGACACATAGCTTGAACGATACGTATTACCTGACAGTAGATGGCTTTTTCCACCAGAGCTTCACAGATATTTCGTTGATCTCGCCCGAAATGTTTGCCAGAGGGATGACGCCAGAGCATAATGTGGATATCACGAGATCATACACGCTGGCATTCTTTGACCGTTATCTTAAGGGGGAGAAGCAGACCCTGTTGGAAGGACGATCAGACCGATTCCCAGAGGCAGCATACGATACCAAGTATACAAACATAGACAATGACCAGGGAAAACAACGTTAAGAAAAAGGTGGGACAGGCATGGATACCATGACGAGAGGTGAATTGGCAAAACGGACAGGAATAAGCATGGCAGCCATCCGTTACTATGAGAACATGGGCATACTGCCTGCTCCCCGCCGGGCATCTAACGGATATCGAATATATACTGAGGATTATTTGGTTAAAATCAAATTCATTCAAGACACACAAGCGCTTGGATATTCGCTGAAAGAGATAAAGGAAAACTTGCAGCTGCTTAGCCAGGAGGATATGGAAAGTGAGCAGCTGAAGACGCTGGTACGTACACGAATCACAGATATCGAGAGTCACATCGAGAATCTGCAGCGTATGCAGACGTTCCTTGAAGCCCTGCTCATGACACCGGAAAAGGATATCCATAACTACATTCAATCCTTCCGTAACAATAAGGAAGAATAAGTGAGTAACCTCCCTTCCACATCACGATGGAATTGGGAGGTTACTCTTTTCATATGAAGCCTGCTTCCCGCAAAAAGTGGTGTACAATTCTCGTCTGGTACTTGATCCGTACGGATCGCTTCAGGCTCCAGCAGGTTTCAACGGTGACGGAACGGGCCTGCAGCAATCTGGCGGCAGCTGTCCGGGCAGATCCGGGAAGCTCATGCTGCTTCAGGTTGAAATGCCGATCATGAATGGCGATGGAACGATTCATGTGTTCAATAATTCTTCTGCATGCCGGAACGGCACGGCTTCCGGGATTGGTGATCAGGGTTTGCCCCAATACACGGGAGCTAAGCTGGGACAATCCGTTGGCTTCGTGCAGGTCAATCCACCAGTCTGGCCCATATTCACGAGCCAGACGAAAGACGGCAGAAGCAAGTGGATGCTTCGCTTTGGCAGATAAGCGGCGGGGAAATGTTCTGTTCAGATCGGGATTGCCCCTGATTTTTTTGTCATAAGCCTTCTGGTTCACTCTTGGAATAATAATGAGAAGACCGCGCTGAATGGATAGTCGTCCTGCTGCGCAATCGTCGGCAAGTTTTTGCGCAGCAGCCATGCTTGCGGTTTCATTTCCATGAATGCCGGAAGTGACAATCATCACGGGGCCAGACGCTGCACCACGCACCATGTAGTAGGGAGTAGAATATGTGCTGGACGCTGCTAGTACATGTTTAGTGACAAGCATGAACCTCACCTCCGTTACTACAGTACGTCATGTCCTTCTTGCATGTAACGGCATCCGAACAGGCCCTCATCCAGATCTGTCCAAATTGGGCCAATCAGTATACCTGGTGGATAATATCTTCGAAATCCGGTTCCTGCATCTCCACATCGATAATTTCGCCCCATTGCTCCAGAAGCTTCAAAATATCCATAGTACTCCAATCTTTCCGGTTCACTTGTACCGTAACGACCAGTCCGTCCACACCTGTAATTTGTATGGCCGGAGGTATGGCGTCTGGGATATGAAACTCCCCTCTGTATGTTACCCGGATAATTGTGGGCAGACCAATCGTGTCCCGCAGAGAGGAGATCGTACCGTCATATGTGAGCCGGCCGTGATTGATAACCATCACCCGGCTGCATAACTGCTCGATATCATCCATATCATGCGTCGTCAGCAAAATGGTTTTGCCAAACTCTTCATTTAAAGTCCGCAGAAATTGGCGTATGTTCCGTTTGGCGTTCACATCCAGCCCAATGGTAGGTTCATCAAGAAAAAGCAGTTCCGGATCATGCAGCATGGAAGCTGCCAGATCTGCACGCATCCGTTGTCCAAGTGAGAGTTTACGGACTGGCGTGGCCCAGAAGGATTCAAGGTCCAGCAGTTCAGCGAACTGGGACAACCGTTTCCTTTTGAGTTCAGCAGGTACACCGTACATTTCAGCCAGAATATCATACGAATCCTTCACGGGCAGATCCCACCAGAGCTGGCTGCGTTGACCAAACACTACCCCCAGTCGCCTTACCGTTTGCAGCCTTTCCTGATGCGGGTTCATGCCGGCTAACCTTACCTCCCCGGAAGTCAGGTGGAGGATGCCAGTCAACATTTTGATGGTGGTCGACTTGCCGGCACCATTCGGCCCGATGTATCCAACGAACTCGCCTTGTGGAATATCAAAACTGATGTCACGTACGGCCTCTTTGGACACGTATTCGCGTGAAAATAGCGTCCGAAGTCCGGAGAACCGGCCTTCCCGAACGACAGGCGTTTTGAATTCCTTTTGCAGCTGCCTCGCTGTGATCATGTTCATGGTAAGATTCCTCCTTAGCTTCCCGTGCTTTGATATTTGGTAATACCGTATTTCCAGAAGCGCAGACTGGCAGCCAGACACAAAGCAGCTACAGCCGCAATCGCTGCAAGCACCCACGCTCCGCCTTGACCCCGCAGTAGATACAGGGAGGGAATGTAGTTGACGAATCCAACCGGAATGACCGTCAGCAGAATGCCGGACATCCACTTGGGATATAACGTTAGCGGATATTGGGCAGCCGTACGGGCTGCATCTTCGGTGATTGTCTGCAGTTCCTCGATGCGTGTGGTCCAGAATCCCAGCGTCGCTGTAGCCAGTCCAATGGAGAAGAGGATGATGGCTCCGGTCAGAATAATCAGCAGAGAGAGGGGAATGACCGTCCAGCCGATCTGCCCGCTGTGCATCATGCCTGCCAGAGACCAGCATAGAATAAATCCTCCCTGAAGCACTTCGCCGACCATGATGCGGAAATTTTGCGGCAGCAGGGCCAGTAATACGGGCATAGGCCTCGTTAACAGTTGATCCAGTTCGCCGCCGACTAAATATTTCTCCAGATGATGAACCTCATTGCCGAAGGTACGGTAAAGTGTTTTGGATAACGTCATGATTGCGAACAGATAACCGATCTCATGCAGAGACCAGCCCTTAATCGCACCAAACTGATGCAGCACCAGCGCAACCATGAGAAATTCGGAGATCTGAATCAGTGCGGCCAGAACGGATGCCAATATAAAATTGAACTTGTACTGCATCCGGCTGCGGATGCTCGTTCGAATCAGTATTTTATATAGTTGGTACCAGGAAGTTCGCTTCATCCGCCCTGCACCTCCACTTTGCGGCGCATCACACGGGTGATGACCAGACAGATGAGAGTCATGAGCACACACCAAAGCAAGGTTCCCCAGAGCAAGGAGCCATCTTCAAAACCGAGATAGGTTCGGGTAGGAACATAGAGCAGAAAGGGATAGGGTGATAACCAGGCCAGACGTTCGAGCCAGTCAGGCAGCCATTCGAGCGGAATGAAGAAACCAGCCAGTAGATTCATCATGGCATGATTGCCCCAGTGTAGCCAGGATGATTCGGTTGTCCAAATGGCAGTAACCCCAATGATGTAATTCATGCAGATGGATAAGTAGGATGCGCCGGCAAGACCAAGCGCTGCAAATAACAGGGTTGAGACCTCCGTAGGCCATTGCAGGGAAAAAACGATAGAGAATAGCAGGTAGATTGGAATGCTCTTGTACACGAACTGGTAGGCAATCTGTCCCCATTCGCGTGCCATAAGGTGAGTAAACAGATGCACCGGTCTCATCAGATCCAGCGCGATCTGCCCTGTCCTGACTGTAAGAGGAATTCCGAGTCCATTGGTGAGAAAACCCGAGATCCAGAGAGAGGATTGTGTAAACGCAATGTAACTGACCATCCCCTGTGTCCCGTATTCCCCGAGAGCGTGATCGGCCCCGATGCCGATCCAGAGGCAGGCATACATGTAACCGAACATCGCGCTTGCCAGGTTATGTACCATGTGTGCTCCGCGGTATTGCAGATTCCGGGCGTAGGCTTTGGAAGCCAGCGTGAGATAAAGCATATGACACCTCCGATAAGTGGATTGAACGGCGGTCCCGTTCACTTCAGTCAAGGCGAAAAAGAGAGAAGGACAACAGCATACCAATTTATTCCTTCACAGGCAAGACATTTTTTTGGGATATCCCGGAAGAAACAGGGCTGTTCAATAATGCGCCACAAGACATCGGTTCGCCAGGTCCTTTATAATTAAGGAGTAATGACGTAAACGTTTACAATTGGTGTTATTCAAATTTAAAATAATCCGCCGGGCATGTGCCTGACGATGGAGGATACAGCTTCAACAATCCGGCAAGAGAGAAGGTTGGAATGAAAAAAATTGCATGGGTTACCGACAGTACCAGCACACTCGATCCGCTGTTTGCAGAGCAAAATCACGTATACATTGTACCGCTGCGCGTTGTATTTGGAGAGGAATGCTATCGGGAGACCGAGGACATTTCGTCCGAACAGTTCTATGAGAAGCTTGCAGAGGCTGCAAGGGCAAGCAGCTCTCAGCCGCCTATAGGTGAGTTTATCGAACTATATGAATCGCTAAAAGGTCAGTATGATGAGATTATTACCATTCACTGCTCAACTGCACTTAGCGGAACGCTGCATACTTCAATGCAGGCGGCAGAGATTGCTGGAGTATCGATAACGGCAATTGATTCCAGAGCGGGAGCCTACCCGCTGCGGGAGATGATTTTGCAAGGCGTGGAAATGCAGAAACAGGGGTGTTCCGTATTTGAAATCAAGCTTCACATTGAACAGATGATGGACAACATGTCCTTTTACCTCATTCCGGCCAGTCTTCAGCATCTTCACCGCAGTGGGCGCGTTTCAGGCACACAGCTAGTACTCAGCCAATTGTTGAAAATTCACCTGCTCTTGCGATTTGAAGAGGGCAAGGTCGTCGTTAACGAGAAGATTCGTACCTTCAAACGAGCCAAACAGCGCATGTTAGAGGTGCTTAAGGTAGACATGGAGAAAGTAAAACATGTGTGTATCATGCATGCCGATAATCAGGAAGAAGCCATCACGATCAAGCAGCAAATTGCCGATCTGCTGCCCCGATTGAAAACGGAAATCATGCCTTTTATCCCTGTGGTAGGTATTCATGCAGGTGCAGGTACGATTGGTCTGTGCTGGATACGCAGCGAGACGACATAGATGGAACAATGATCGATATGGCAGGGGAGCCACCTGGAATACAGATGGCTTCCCTGCCTTTTTTGTTTTTTGAGATGAGATTAGAAAGAGTGCTATTCCACGCATTGCCAATTCAGGTGAACTGTGAGGTAATAAAAGAAAACAAAGAAGTTGGGGGAAATCACGTGTCGATTCACCGTTTGCTGCTTGTGGAAGACGATCGTTCAATTAGCGAGATGGTTGGACCATATCTGGAGAAAGAGGGCTACAGCGTCACGTACGCATATGACGGATTAGAGGCAGAGCACAAGTTTCAACAAGCGGAGCCTGCGTTTGATCTGGTCATTCTGGATCTCATGCTGCCCCAGCGAAGCGGCATGGACGTACTGCAGACCATCAGAGCTGCCAGTCTTGTCCCCGTATTAATATTATCTGCGAAGGATGGGGAGGTAGACAAGGCACTGGGGCTTGGTTTCGGTGCAGACGACTATTTGAGCAAGCCGTTCTCCCTCATCGAATTGACCGCGCGAATCAAGGCGGCAATTCGCCGCGCCAACTATACGGTACCGGCGGTTACCTCGACACCAGCCAAGGATCAACGGATTGAAATTGGAGGGCTGGTGGTGGATGTGGAAACCTATGAAGTGGAGCGGGAAGGCGTCCCTGTAAGACTGACATCCAAGGAATTTGGCATTCTTAAGCTGTTTGTTACGCATCCTGGCAGAGTGTTTACGAAGGCACAGATTTACGCCTCTGTCTGGAACGATTCGTACTATGGGGACGAAAATATCATTAACGTACATATGCGGAGGCTGCGCGAAAAGATCGAGACAGATCCATCGAATCCGCAGTATATCAAAACGTTGTGGGGGATCGGTTATAAGCTGGAGGTGGAGCCCAAGTGATCATCCTATTGGCCACCTTAACCGTTGCTCTCCTCATGGTTGTCATTTTACTCGCTGTGAAGCTGAATAAGCGCAGCCGGCAATTGGCGTATATTCATCAGAAGCTCGGAGGCATTCTGGAAGAGGGGACATATGAGCGTTTGCTGGTCTTTAGCAGTGATGCACAGATTCGACTTCTGCTGGGGGATATCAACGAATTGCTGGATTACGCACACCGAACCGGTGCCCGTTATGCCAATCAGGAGAAGGAGATCCGCAATATGCTCTCCAACATCTCCCACGACTTGAAAACTCCTCTCACGGTAGTGATGGGTTATAGCGAAACGCTGCTCCATAGCTCTTCATTAACCGATCAGGAACGGGAAGGTATGATCAGCAAGATTCAGGATAAAGCGCAGGAGGTGCTGCGTCTGATCCATTCCTTCTTTGATCTGGCGAAACTGGAGTCAGGGGATACCGAGCTTGCTTTGACTCGAATAAATCTTAGTGAATTATGCAGGGTGAAGATGCTCTCCTTTTATGAAATGTTAACGAATCAGGGTCTGCAGGTGGAGCTGTCCATTCCTGAGAGTGATCTCTTCGTGACAGGCAATGAGGATGCACTCGACCGGGTGCTGGATAATCTGATTACTAATGCAATGCGATATGGGGCGGACGGTAAGATATTGGGCCTGCTGCTTGAACCAACGAATCATGGAGAGGTCATGCTTCAGATTTGGGACAAGGGTAAAGGCATTCCGGAAAAAGAACAAGACCGTGTTTTTGAACGCATGTACACCCTGGAGGATTCCCGTAACCGTCTCTACCATGGAAGCGGGCTTGGCCTCACCATCACGAAGCGACTTATCGAACGGATGGGAGGACGCATTGAGCTGCGCAGTGTACCCTATGAGCGGACTTCATTTAAAATCTCTCTTAAATCTCGTTAGTTGCCTTTTGTGTGGATGGAGGAACTTAAGTTTTTTGTAAGATTTGATTAATAAAAAAGCAGACTTTTCTCTTTACAATACAGATATAAGAACCCGTCAGGGATCGTAAAGGAGAACAGAAGAGATGACATATATTGCACGCACCATTGGTGTGACCAAAACGTATGCAGGCACGGAGGTCGTATCCAACGTCAATATGAATATTAAGCAAGGTGAAATATACGGATTTTTAGGGCCGAATGGAGCAGGGAAAACGACAATCATGAAAATGTTGACCAATCTGGTTAAGCCCACCGTAGGGGAGATTGAAATGTTCGGGGAGAAACTTACCCCTGACTCGTATGAAGTGCTTAAGCGAATAGGCAGCATTATTGAATATCCTTTTTTCTACGATAAACTGTCCGCCAGAGATAACTTGGAGCTTCACTGCGAATATATGGGGTTTCATAACAAGAAGGTTATCGGCGATATGATGGAGAGTGTAGGTCTGAAGGATACTAGCAAGAAACCGGTACGCGACTTCTCTCTGGGAATGAAGCAAAGGCTGGGTATTGCGCGTGCACTGATTACAACCCCGGAGCTCCTCATCCTGGATGAACCCATCAACGGGCTCGATCCGGTTGGAATTAAGGAAATGCGTGATCTGTTCAAACGCCTCAGTACGGAATATAGAATTACTCTCCTGATCTCCAGTCATATCCTGGGCGAAATTGAGCAAATTGCCGATACGGTAGGGGTGATTCGTGGCGGTCGTCTGGTCGAGGAAGTGTCCATGGAAAGCATTCGTGGGACTCAGAGCGAATATATCGAGCTGCAGGTCATGGATGGACGCAAGGCGACTTATGTTATTGAGCATCAGCTTGAGTTGAAAAATTATAAATTGGTTGATGATCGTACAGTTCGCATTTATGACCCAGGTGTATCTCCATCCCAATTAACAGGCATTCTGGTTCAGCATGGTGTTGAGATTGAGTCGATTATCAAGCGATCCCATTCGCTGGAGGAACACTTTCTAAACCTGGTGAAGGGGGATGGGGACGTTGCTTAAACTTATTTTTCTCGAAATGCGAAAACACCGGTTTGCTCGTAATTTCGGATATGCAGCTATCGCCAATGTGGGGATTCTGTTATTTCTGATCATGATTGGTGTGGTGGACTGGGGAGCAGAAGATTATGCCTTCACCACGTATCCTCTCTCCTTTATGTTGATTGATACAATTGCCCGTGCGACCTTTATTATTTTTGGAGGCGCTTTGTTATCGAAGCTGATTATTAGCGAATATAGCAACAAAACGATGAACGTGATGTTCACCTATCCAATTAAACGTCACAAAATTATTGGCGCCAAGCTGATTATTGTATTTGCCTTTACCTTTTTCATGATTATGTTTACCAACTTGCTAATGGGAGCAATCCTGCTGACAACAGATCACTTTTATCCCTTTATTACTGATGAGCTGACGGGTAAACAAGCACTTCAATTGCTGATCAAATATACGATTAGTTCACTGTCTGCTGCTGCGATGGCATTGATCCCGCTGTTTTTCGGCATGCGAAAGCACTCGGTCACGGCAACCATGGTGTCATCCATTTTCCTGGTCCTCGTCGTGTGTTCCGGCGTGAATGGACCGAGTGTTTCCATCAATTCCATTATTGTGATTCCATTAACTCTGGGCGCTATCGGCCTTTGGATCGCTTCCCTGTCCATGGTTCGGCTGGAGACAAAAGACGTGAACTGAAATGCTCGAAAAACCATGCTTCGTATGGCTTCAGATGCCATTGACATCCGCTCGTACAAGGGATAGGATAATGTCAACTGAAACATGAAGGAGAATGCGACTACCATGACGATTCCAAAAACATTGACAATAGCCGGCTCAGATACAAGCGGCGGCGCAGGAATTCAAGCTGATTTGAAAACATTCCAGGAGCTTGGTGTGTACGGTATGACCGTTCTGACGACGGTTGTGGCGATGGAGCCTGAAACATGGGACCACCAGGTTTTCCCTGTGGCTCTGGATGTAGTGGAAGCACAGCTCCGTACCGTTCTGGACGGAATTGGTTTTGATGCGATGAAGACGGGAATGCTGGGTTCCGTAGATATTATTGAACTGGTCGCGAAGCATGTTCGCCGCAGCGGTCTGCCACAGATCGTAATCGATCCGGTAATGGTTTGCAAAGGTACAGATGAGGTGCTGCAGCCTGAAAATACGGAAGCAATGATTGAATTTTTGCTGCCGGGTGCTGACCTGGTTACTCCAAACCTGTTTGAAGCTTCCCAACTGGCCAAGAGCGGACCGATCCGTTCCAAGGAACAGATGGAAGCAGCAGCAGCTGTAATTCATAACCATGGGGCGAAGCATGTCCTGATCAAGGACAGAGGCGTCATTACCCCAGGTAAAGCGATGGATCTTCTCTATGATGGCAAAAACTACGAATGGTATGAAGCCGATGTTGTTGGTTCCGGTTATACGCATGGGGCGGGTTGTACAACCTCTGCAGCGATTACCGCTGGTTTGGCGCGCGGTTTGTCTGTAAAAGAGGCTGTACGTGAAGGCAAAGCCTTCATTACTCAAGCGATTGCTGGCGGATTCCCGCTTAATCGTTTTGTTGGCCCGACGCTGCACGCGGCACACCGCTTGGAGCAACAACGCTAATAGTGGAGGCGGTAAGCGATACCGGGCAAGAGAACTTGGATTCAGCTGAAGGGTGGTTGTCAATGGGCGAAGGTGGCTCGTTGACAACCGCCTTTTTGTGTGGATTGCTGCGAATTCGGTAACTTATATGGGGTATTAATCGTATATAACATGGAGTTCATTCCAGAACATGGATGGACACACGAACGACACATGGAATCGGTATGTTAACAGAAGAAAGATAAAAGGAGAGTCGGCCATGGTGAGAACAGTGCTTCTCGTGGAAGACGAAAGCCGCATTCGTGAAATTGTGGCCGATTATTTTATAAAAGAACAATGGAATGTAATCGAGGCAGAGCATGGAATTGAAGCACTCCAACTGCTGGATCTGCATGAAGTGGATCTGGTCATTCTCGATGTGCTGATGCCTGAAATGGATGGATGGACGCTCTGTGAGCATATTCGGTCTCAATCCACCGTACCTATTATAATGCTGACCGCAAGGTCTGAAGATGATGATAAGATACATGGATTTAACCTTGGTGTCGATGACTATGTAACGAAGCCGTTCAGCCCTCGTGTGCTGGTTGCGCGTGCAGAGACATTAATGAAGCGAGTCGAAGGTGCGATCAGCAGGGAACAGGGTGTGATCCGGTTTGGTCACGCATTGCTTGATCCTTGGGCGAGACGACTGGAGATGAATGGACTGGAGGTAGAGCTTGCTCCCAAAGAGTATGAGCTGCTGCTCTACCTGGCACGCAATCAGGGAATCGTTCTATCCCGGGATGCGATCCTTAATCGGGTCTGGGGATATGACTTTGATGGTGATTCCCGCGTTGTGGATACTCACATCAAGAAGCTGCGCAGCAAACTAGGGGATGAAGCCAAGTGTATCCGGACAGTGATTGGCACGGGATATCGATTCGAGGCTGAGGCATGAGACGTAATGGCGTAACGATGAAGCTATTTCTGGTTATGGCTGGTTTTCTGCTCCTCTTATATGGAACATCAGTGACCGCACAGTTGGTCTGGTTCCCGGACTTTTACCAGCATCAGAAGATCAGCAGCATGAAGAAAAAACTGGCGAAATTCGAGCAGCAGTATTCCAGAGGGCATTGGGATAGTATACAACTGGCCAAGGAAACCGGGAAGTTCATGCGTCAGAATCAGTCGCACCTGGTGATTTTGACAAGTACGGGCAAACTGGTCAACGATCCGTTTCACATTACCCTGCTCCGCGAGGATGGCAGTCAGGTGAAGGTTTCCCTATCCTTGTTCATCAATAGTGAGAACGCGGGCTGGATTGCCACTCATCTGAAATATGGCCAGGAATTGACCGTCACAGGTCCTGCCAGCGGGTTGAACGAACCGATGGTCTATCCGCTCAAAATCCAGGATAACAATTCTGCCGCGCGAGGGACAGAGGATTTTCAGGAGCTCTCTGAACCGGTTCAGGAATGGTCTGGCGTATTGACCGAAGTGGTGCTTCCCAATCTGGGAACATGGAGTCAGAGACAGGGATTGCTTGTGCAGGCACTGGACAGCCGCTTCCCTCTCTCAACGGAGGACCAGCTCAGTTTGGCGAGTGGCAAGATGCTTAATGAAGAATGGACCGATAGCTGGAGTGGTGTTCGGAATGTGATTACCATTGCTCCGGTTCACAAAAACGGGCCTCAGCAGCAGCTTATTTTTTCCCTGACTTCTCTGCAGGAGATGAGGGAAGCGAATGAAGCAACACGTTTGTTCTATGCATATTTTGGTATGGGTGCATTTGTGCTGATTCTGTTTCTTTCCTTGTTATTGTCCAGAATTGTCACAAAGCCCTTACTGGCCTTGAACCATGTGGCCAAAAAAATGTCGACGCTTGATTTCTCCGTGAAATCACCAATCAAACGCAATGATGAAATTGGCAGTTTGTCGGATAGCCTGAATGCTCTGTCCACCACATTGGGGCAAACGCTGGAGGAACTCAGACAGGCGAATCGTCAAATGCGGACCGATATGGAGATGAAGCAGCGGATTGAACAGCGGCAGCGTGAATTTTTTGCCGATGCATCGCATGAACTCAAAACGCCTATCAGTATCATCAAGGGGTATTCCGAAGGGCTGAAGGATGGAGTCAGCGAGAACAAGCGGGAGCGTTACATTGAGATCATAGCGGATGAAGCGGTCAAAATGGAGACGATGGTTGAAGAAATGCTGGATCTCGTTCGGTTGGAATCTCAGGCGATCAAGCTGAATATTGGTGCAGTTGTCCTTGGAGACATGATCGAGGAGATTGCCGGGCGTCTCGGCCCGCAGCTGAAGGAAAAAGGGCTCGAAATCGTGCTTGTCTCCACTACAGAGCAGACCGTAGAAGGAGATCGAAGCAAGCTGGAGCAAGTGATCTATAACATGATGATGAATGCTATACGTCATGCGCTGCCGCAGACCGATATAATGATAGAGATCAGCAGGCTGGAAGGGCAGGTAAGAATCTCCATCGAGAATAAAGGCGAAGGGATCTCGGAAGCTGAACGCCAGTATATCTGGGAGAGATTTTATCGGGTAGAACGATCACGTAATCGCAAAATGGGAGGAACGGGCCTGGGCCTGGCTATCGCGAAGCAGATTCTTGATCTGCACGGATGCAGTTATGGAGTGGAGAACACGCCGGACGGAGTCCGCTTTTATATTATTTTTCCTAATGCTTAGTACGAAAGGGAGTCAAGTCTTATGAAATCTTTACCGTCCATTTTAACATTGGGCAATTTAACTTCTGGCATGCTTGCCGTCATCATGGCCATTCATGGCGAGTTCGCACTAGCTGTGACAATGATTTGGGTTGCCATGTTCTTTGATCTGTTTGACGGCTTTGCCGCGCGTAAATTGCATTGTGAGGGGGAGTTCGGCAAGGCGCTGGATTCCCTGGCTGATGTCATTTCCTTCGGAACAGCCCCGGTGCTGATTCTGTATCTGAATTCCATGAACGAGGTCAGTGTGCTTGGCATGGCATTAACGGCATTGTTTCCGGTATGCGGCGCCTTGCGCCTCGCTCGTTACAATTGTCAGAAGACAGCAAGTGTAGGTTTTGTCGGAATGCCAATTACGTTTGCAGGAGGACTGATGTCCTTTTTCGCGCTCTGGAGTCCTTATTTCACCCACGGTGTAGCTTATCTTGTTATCGTTGTATTATCCGGTCTAATGGTCAGCCAAATTCGATTCCCATCTCTGAAACAGGTGTTGGCGCCTCATGAGAAGGACATCGTGGAACCGAAATAAGGAGCGAGTCAGTCATGGAAATTGCTAAAGAGTTTATTGGTCAATATGGATATTTTGCAATCTACGGATTGCTCGCTCTGGGTGTCATCGGCATGCCCATTCCAGATGAGGTGATGATGACCTTTGTCGGTTATCTTGCCTCCATCTCGGTCCTGAACTATTCCGTTTCGATCATAGTCAGCTTTGGTGGTGCATTTACGGGAGGACTGCTCAGCTACGCGATTGGCAAGAAGGCGGGCAGACCCCTCGTTGTAAAATATGGCAAGTGGGTAGGGGTGAACCCCAAACGGCTGGGGAGGGTGGAGGGCTGGTTCCTGAAGTATGGGTACTGGTCCATTATCCTCGGCTACTTTATTCCTGGCATTCGCCATTTGATGTGCTGCTTCTCCGGCATCAGCCGCATGGCCATCGGAAAATATGTAGTGATCTCCGGGATCGGGGCATTCATATGGTGCGTTGTGTTTATATCGATCGGTTTCTACGTTGGTGTATTAACTTAAATGGGACAACCTGTGCAGGTTTCGGGTTGAGGATAAAGACCTCTTGTATATGGAGCGGTCTTTTTTTGTTTTTCTAGATGTTTTATATCACCCTCGACGAGAGTCGCCTAGCTGCAAATGTAACGAACTGGAGTGTGCCTATAATTGATATACTGGCAATGTAAAAATTCTAAAGAACCTCATTATCCTTATTTCATGAATAGATGAAGTTATAGCCGTAATTGGTGCTATTTCCTTGAAATAACGTGTCTTAAGTTCGTTTGATAACGGATGTGGAGAATTTTCGATGAAATAGAGTTTCTCACGTTCGTAAGATGTAGGTCCGATACCGTTGTTTGCCACTAGCCACATGCAATAATTGTTGTTCTGTTAAACTGTGAAGCACTCGGCGGGCATGCTGATCCGTAACTCGCAGGTGTGCTGCAAGTTCAGAAGGTGTAAAGGCACGCAGAGTTCGTCTGGCATAACGGAGTGTTTCTGCTTCGAGCCAACTTAATGATGAGGGTGTGTCTGTAGCCATAAATTTTCCGATAAAGGTGAGTATAAGCTGTTGGCAACGTTTCGGTTCATCTTTGATGTAAAGGTCGCTATCGGTAAAAATGTCCATTCGTCAAGCGTCAGCAAACAATGCCTCCAACATAGATCTTTAAAACGGCGTACATCGAGATCCCGAGCATGAGGTCCGTATCCTTGTATCTCAATCCCTCCCTTAATACCGTTACCTGGTAAGTAGGCCAGATCAAGATACCTGTATCCATTATGAAAGTCACGAACTTCCCACTCTGGATACAAATGATTAAAATTCTTCACAACGGGAAACCAGACCGTGCGCAGAAATTCAAGCGTTCCATGCTCGAGTCCGGTTTCTATTCTTGAACGCACTCTATGATTACGTTCCTTCTCTAAAAGAGAGTTCATCCATTCTTCGTAAGCCTGATCAAATTCAATACCCATTTTAAACATTTCCTCCTTATGTAGGTTGAAGAAGTATTCTAAAATGCAAAAAGCCGCTCTGAACATTTCCCTCCTTTTTGAATCAAAGGTGAAAATGTGTCAAAACGGCGTGTGCTTCACGGCCTAACTCTCTTTCTTAAAGACAAGTATAACGTTAGAAACCGGACTATTTCAATATTCATTATTGTAAAAAATGGTCATTCCGAAGTACTACTGTGGAAAATACTGCAGTCATTGATCCAACGCAATACATCATCCTATTTTGTGTCCGTATCTATTTCTACGATTCATTCGTTAAATGTATCATCCGTTTAGATGGGCTTTCTCAATCCCTTGTTCAACACGATTTTCACCTTTTTTGCGAGCAAAAGTTATTTTGAGCAACGGTGGGGTAACGAGTGTAGTTACGATAACCATGATGACAACGCTGGTAAAATATTCAGGATCGAGCAAGCCGGAAGCGAGTCCGGTTGAAGCAATAATCAGTGCAACTTCTCCCCTAGATATCATTCCTGCACCGATAGCCAGAGACGAAACTCGATCAAATCCGGTAAGACGTGCACCGGCTCCGCCCCCAAGCAGCTTCGTCACAATCGCAATCAAACTTATAACAATGATAAACCAGATTTGGGAACCTACACCGTCAAACGTAACATTTAGTCCGATACTTACGAAGAATACAGGCACAAAGATACTGTAGGCAATGGGCTCAACTTTACTTTCAACTTCATGCTTGAAAGTGGTTTGGGATATGGCAATACCAGCGGCAAATGCACCAATAATCCCCGCAACGCCCATCCATTCTGCGAAATAGGAAAATCCGAAACAGATGATTAATCCTGTAGTAATGACAGTCTCTGTAACTTTGAGAGGTGCCATCCACTTCATGATTCGAGGAACAAGGAACCAGCCGGCAGCAATAATAATAACAAAGAATAATAATTTTTTACCAATAAGCAGACTGATTGACGTGTCACCTGCACCTGTTCCGAGCAAGCTCATCATAACGGCTAGCAGTACAACAACCAGAACGTCATCAACTACAGCTGCACCGAGAATTGTAGTACCTTCACGCGAACTGAGCTGATCCATATCCTTGAGTGTCTGGACGGAAATACTCACGGACGTAGCACAGAACAGAAGTCCGAAGAAAAGAGCGTGAGTCTGAGACATGCCAAAGGCTATGGCAGAACCGTATCCTCCGATAAATGGAAGAATAATACCTCCAACGGCAACAGCGAAAGCTGCCTTCCAGTTTTTCTTCAGTTGCTCGAGGTCCGTCTCAAGACCGGCAATGAACATTAACAGAAGTACACCAATCTCCGCCATATAATGAACGAAATCAGTTTGTTGGACCCAACCCAGAATGGCAGGTCCAAGAACAACACCTACAATCAGCTTACCCAATACGGACGGTTGACCGAGTCTAACGGACAGGTCCCCAGCTAGTTTGGTGAAAATCAAAATTAATGCAAGTACCAAAACAAATTCCATAAGTGCACTCCTCTCCAACAGTAGCGTCTATAGGATTTCCTCACCAAGAGCACATGATTCCATTGTCATGACACAAAAAAATGGCATAGAAAGGCGCAAATAACAGTGCCCTAATATGCCATAAAAAGACAAAGAGGGGCCCTTGGTGACAGGCTCCTCCGATTTCAACGCGTATGTGATTATTTAAATTAATTATACCATAAAGTCTGTATTGGGTAAACCGGTGACAGGCCACATTCGGATGAAAACAAGCTGTTAAGGGCATTTTATATGGGGTGGGACGCTTTTTGTTCAGAGTGTTGTCACTTAACAGGGGGCAGGCCGCGAGATATAATGACATAGAACATAGAAGTTAGCATATGAGGAGGATTTTGCTTTGGGCAAACATAACAAAGGGGATTCAAATAATCAATCCAATTCGGCCGCCCCAACAAGTAATAAAAATTTCGCAGGTATCATTATTACCATTTCCATTCTTGCCAATGTCATTATTTTATTGCTGTTCTTCGCACCTTCGATCGGATATAAAGGGGATGTGGCCTTTGATATTACGGTGCTGCCGCGGTTTAATGCCGTGTTTAACAGTTTCACCTTCATTTTTCTGCTTGCCGCGCTGATTGCTATTCTCAAAAAGAACGTGAAGCTGCATAAACGATTTATTCTTGCTGCGTTCACAACAACATTGCTGTTTCTTGTCACGTATTTGTCGTTCCACTATCTCTCCCCGGAAACGTCCAAATACGGCGGGGAAGGCATTGTTCGCTCCATCTATTTCTTTATTTTGATTACTCACAGTATTCTTGCAGCTATTATTGTGCCGCTGGCTTTGTTCACTCTCGTCTGGGGCTGGACAAACCAATTGAAGAAACACCGCAAAATTGCTCGCTGGACGATGCCGATCTGGCTGTATGTCAGTTCCACAGGGGTAGTCGTATACCTGATGATGGCTCCATACTATTAATGTAGTGAATGTTCTTAGGCATATCTCACGGCACATGCGGGTAATGATTTTGAGGAAGGAGGTACGGCAATGTACAGAGTGGTATTAATTCGTCATGGACAGAGTATGTGGAATGTGGAGAACCGATTCACGGGCTGGACTGATGTAGACCTGACCAAGGACGGGTATGGTGAAGCCCGCAAAGCTGGCAAAATCCTAAAGGAACAGGGTTTTGATTTTGACTATGCTTATGCTTCGGTACTTAAACGTTCCATTCGAACGCTGGACATTGCGCTTGATGAGATGGACCGGATGTGGATTCCGATCACGAAGACATGGAAGCTTAATGAACGTCATTACGGTGCTCTGCAGGGTTTGAATAAACAGCAGACTGCAGTCAAATACGGAGAAGACCAGGTTATGGAGTGGAGACGTTCTGTTAACGTATCTCCGCCGCCGCTGGATGAGACGGATGATCGTTATGTGCAGGATGTGGACAAGTACAAGCGTCTGGGTTGTACCATACCCCGTACCGAGAACTTGATGGATACGTCCAAGCGGGTGCTGGAGTACTGGAACAGCGAGATCAAACCCATGGTGTCAGCCGGGAAAAGGGTACTGATCTCCGCGCACGGGAACACACTTCGTTCCCTTGTTATGCATTTGGATGAGATGTCGGAAGCCGATGTCATGGCTCTCAACATTCCTACCGGCATCCCCCTTGTTTACGAGCTGGATGAGAATTTGCATCCCATCGGACACTTTTACCTGACTGCGGATGGTTCGACGTACAAACATGAAGAAATGACCCATGTTGCACCGCCGTCGGATTGATCTCAAAGTCAAAGAGCTAATCAAGGTGACTCCTAATGTTTAGGGGTCATTTTTTTATGATATCCATCAGGGGCTGGCATTCACGGAGGTTTTTCTGCATCATCTCCAGGTGATATGACTGGTATGACATAGCCGTTTCGTTTTCCTCACAAAGGGTAAATTTCAAGCAAGACACGATGTACATCAATCCCTTAAGGAGGAGAAACACATGTCTAAAAAAAGCGGAATTATAATGACGGCCATTGGTGCAGGCGTGACCTATCTGATGAGGAACAAGCAGGCCAGAGATAAACTGTTTTCAACCGTTTCCGGCATGATGAAAGGCTCCAATTCTTCAAATGGAAGCAAAAAAGTACAGCGAGTAGACATCAATTAAACTCACCGATGTGAATACACTAGCAAGGCCCGGAGCCCTTCAGGTTCCGGGCTTTTCTTTGTTTAATCCCATCGCACCTTCGGATGCGATTTTTGCCAGGAAGAATGATACAATGGATACTTGCAGAACGTATGAAAGGGGATGTACGCATGAAGAAAAATCGACTGGGCTTATCTGAACTGTACGTCGGTGAAATTGGACTGGGCTGCATGTCACTCGGAACCGAAGTGGAGCCCGCTGTAAATCTGATTCATGAGGCACTGGACCGCGGCGTCAATCTGCTCGATACAGCTGACCTGTATGATGCAGGACGTAATGAGGAAATTGTGGGAAAAGCAATTCAGGGTCGCCGTGAGCAGGTAATCTTGGCAACGAAGGTGGGCAACCGCCGATTGCCAGGGAAAGAGGGCTGGTCATGGGATCCGTCCAAAGCGTATATCAAGCAAGCTGTCCATGACAGCCTCAGACGACTCCAAACGGATTACATCGACCTGTATCAGCTGCATGGCGGTACATTGGATGATCCAATTGAAGAAACGATTGAAGCCTTCGAGGAGCTGAAGCAGGAAGGGCTGATTCGGTATTATGGCATATCGTCCATACGCCCTAATGTCATTCGGGAGTATGTAAGAAGATCATCCATTGCCAGTGTTATGAATCAATATAGCGTCGTGGATCGCCGTGCAGAAGAGGAAGTACTGCCTTTGCTTGAACAAAAAGGGATTAGCGTCATTGCCCGCGGACCTGTTGCCAGCGGAGTACTCGCGGATTCCGGTGCTTCCAAGGTAGAGAAGGGTTATCTGGATTATACGCCGGATCAGCTGCTTGCCATTCGTGAAGGCTTGAGCCGCCTCGTTACTGACGAACGGAGCATGGCGCAAACTGCCATTCGATACGCCTTGTCCCATCCGGCGGTAGCTGCCGTCGTCCCGGGAGCAAGCTCCCGAACACAGCTGCTCCACAATATCGAAGCTTCGGCATCTGCACCCCTTACAGATGCAGAAATTCAAGAAATAAGGGAGCATTATCCGGCCAATCAGTACAAGCAGCACCGTTGATATCCAGTCAGCCTATTGCAATTGTAACTATTAGAGGTACAATAGAGGTCAACCATTAAGAATTGTACAAGGGAGAGAAGACATATGGAAAGAATTCAAAGTGAACAACAATACCGTGATACCATTAATTCAGACGGGCTGACCGTCATCAAATTCGATACAAACTGGTGCCCGGACTGCAAAAACCTCGACCGTTTTATTGGTGCAGTCATCGATCAGCACTCGGACAAAACCTTCTATGCAATGGATGCGGAGGAATTCCAACCGCTCGCTGAGGAAAATGCGGTACGCGGCATTCCAAGTTTGCTCGTGTTCCAGAACGGCAAGAAGATTGCCCACCTGCACAGTAAATGGGCAAAAACGCCTACACAAATCTCTGAATACCTGGAGACGCTGGAATCCAAAGTATAAGGATATGAAAAAGGCGACACCGGTTCCGGTAGGAACGCGTGTCGCCTTTTTAAAATTATTTTTTACTGTAACTACATCATCAGAATGAAAAAGAATACGGCTGCCAGCACAAAGCGATAAATCGCAAAGACAGTCAGGCTGAGTTTTTTCAAAATGGACAAGAATGTCTTAATGGCAAGCATGGCTACGATAAATGCAGCGATAAATCCAATCGCAAAGATAGGGAAGTCGCTACCGTTCAGGTGATCGATGCTTTTGTAGAGGTCGTATCCTGTGGCTCCAATCATGATGGGAACGGACACCAGGAAGGTAAATTCAGCAGCAGCAACGCGGCTTACCCCTGCGAACAATCCACCAGAGATCGTTGAACCGGAACGTGAGAAACCTGGCCACAATGCCAAAATCTGAAAAAGTCCCACGACAAATGCCTGTGTATACGTAATATCGTCCACATCATGTGTTGTGATTCGGTGACTGCGGCGGCTCCAGCGCTCAGCTACAATCATCAAGATCCCGCCAATGACCAAACTGTACAATACGGTCTCTGGCCCAAATAGATGTGCTTTGATCCAGTCGCGGAAAACAAGTCCAATGACTACAGCCGGTACCATCGCGAGAAAGATATGTACAAGGTTCAGACGTTGGGAGTAGCTCCTTTTGCCTCCGGTGAAGCGGAACATATCAATGAATTTGTTCCAGTAAAGCACAACGACAGCAAGTACAGCACCGAGCTGAACAACCACTTCAAACGTTTTGACTGACTCGTTGTCCTCCGATAATCCCAGCAAGTGGGCGGTCAGAATCATGTGTCCGGTTGAGGACACGGGCAAAAACTCAGTCAAACCTTCGATGATGCCCATAATAATGGATGATAAAATGTCCAATGCTCTTCCTCCTTGAAATGCAGATGCAGAAGATGGTCTGCTCTGCTTGACTGACAATGCTTGTTCAGCAGAACAAGGCTATCATCTATTATGATCAGAAACGTGTCCAACTTCAACTTATGCATTGAATTGATTGTTTAAAACCATATTGACAAAAACCTAGTTATCCCATAGGATATAATTAACTGACTGACTGATCAATCGGGAGGGTATTGAAATGTCCAAAGTAAATGATAAGGAACCCGGAGAAGAACGCCGGGATCAGATTATACGTATTGCGATGCAGCGATTTGCGACTCATGGGTATCACCAGACCAAGATATCGGATATTGTTCGTGAAGCTGGTGTAGCTCAAGGGACGTTTTATTGGCATTTCAAGAGTAAGGAAGCCATCGCTGAAGAGATTGTGTTAACAGGCAGAGAGAAACTGCTTGAAGCTATCGGTCAGGGTTATCGCAAGGATGCAGGATCGGTTGAGGATATGGTTAAAGCGTCAGAGCGATTGTTTATCAGCTTGTTCTCTTTTGCCGCAGATAACCGTTACTTTATGGAGCTGCTGCTGAAAGGTATCGTGACCGAAGAATCGGTACGTCGTCTGGTTGAGGAGACACGCGGTGCTGTGGAGTCAGCATTCCGCCATAACATGGAACGTGCCATTGAACTTGGCATGCTGCCACCTTCGATGGATGTGCCTGTACGGGCTGCTCTACTGGTGAGCATGATCGAAGGCATGATCTCCCGCTGGCTGTTTGGCTCTGCGGAACTGCATGAGGGCATATCGGTTAAGACAGCTGAATCGCTCGCTGCGGAAGCATCCAGCTTTGAATTTTACGGTTTGCTGGGCACGTGATGATGTGCATGTACCGCGGGCTTTTTTTACATGATTGAGACAGAAGCAGGGAATAATGGATACAACTATTAATCACATGAATGAGAGGAAGTTAACATGATGAATAATGGAACACCAAGTAACGGCAAAAAGATGCGCAAAGGTTGGATGCTTACGGCAATTCTACTTATGGTTGTACTGGTTGTGAGTGCATGCGGAAGCAAAACAACCGATAATGGCAGCAGCAATGGAGCACAAGCAAGTAATGAACTGGAACAAATCAAGTCAGCGGGCACTATGAAAGTAGGGATGATGGGTACATACCGTCCATACAACTTCCTGAATGACAACAAGGAGATGGATGGTTTTGATGCAGATATCGCACGTGAGGTTGCCAAGCGCCTCGGGGTAGAGGTTGAATTTGTCTCCCAGGAATTCTCTGGCCTGACACCAAGCCTGCAATCGAAAAAGATTGATGCCATTATCAGCCAGATGACGATCACCGACGAACGGAAACAGGCGCTCGATTTCAGTGAAGGCTATATCACAAACCAAGTGAAAATCATTGTGAAAAACGATAATAACGATATTACCAAACTCGAAGATTTCAAAGGGAAAACGATTGGTGTAGGTCTGGGCACAAATGATGAAACTTATCTGCGTAATGAAGTGCTGCCGAAAGTGGGAGACTTCACCATTAAGACGTATGACGATGTCATCACATCGCTTAAAGATCTGGATGCAGGACGCATTGATGCAACAATCAACAACCTATACGCGCTTAAACCCATTATTGATTCCAACGGATTCAAGATTAAGGCTGTAGGTGAACCGATCAAGAGTGACCAAGCCGGTATTGCTGTTCGAAAAAATAATCCGGAACTTGTTGCAGCGCTGAACGAAGCTCTTCAAGGCATGAAGGATGACGGCACGTACAATACCATTTTCAAAAAATGGTTTGGTGAAGAGCCTGCGCAATAATGACCGGCAAGGCGAAGGGAAGTTTGATCCATGGAACTGGTATTTGAAAATATCCCCTTCTTTTTGAAGGGGGCTTATTACACGCTTTATGTGACCATAATTTCAATGTTTTTTGCATTTTTGATCGGTGTGATTGTTGCTGTTGTCCGACTGAAAGGCCCGCTATGGCTTCGGATGATCGCACGGTTTTACGTATCCATCATGCGGGGAACCCCGCTGTTGGTGCAATTATTCGTTATCTATTATGGATTGGTCGATTATGGCGTAACCTTGGGATCGCTCACGGCAGCCTGTCTGGGGCTGAGTTTGAATGCAGGTGCGTTCCTGTCTGAGACATTCAGGGGCGCCATTCAGGCTGTGCCGAAGGGGCAGACAGAAGCGGCTTATGCTACGGGAATGACTCCTTTTCAGACCATGAGACGGATTGTATTCCCTCAGGCAGTACGCATTGCCATTCCACCGATGGGCAACACGTTTATTGGTATGCTTAAGGAAACATCACTGGTGGCAACCATCGGTGTAACGGAGCTATTGCGTTCAGCACAGTTACTGGTATCCCAATATGCGTTGAATATGCCGTTTTATCTAGCCATCGGTGTGATGTACTGGATTATGAGTATCGGCTTCTCGGCCATTCTGGAACAAGTGGAGCGCCGGTTGGCCCGGGCTTACTGATGGAGGGAGAGAACCGATGATTACAACAACTGGACTGAAGAAACATTTTGGAAATCATGAAGTACTTACGAATATTGACCTGCACGTGAATGAAAAAGATATCGTAGTCCTGCTGGGACCGAGTGGTTCCGGTAAAAGCACGCTGCTTCGCTGTCTGAATGGACTAGAAGAACTGTCCGGCGGAAAGATCGAAGTGAACGGCATTATCGTTGACAGCAATGATCCGCTGCGAGTTCAGCGCTCACGAGTGCTTGAGATTCGCCGTCAGACTGGTATGGTGTTTCAGCAATTCAACCTGTACCCTCACAAAACAGTACTGGGAAATGTGATGGAAGGCCTCGTGACCGTGAAGAAAATCAAGCGCGACGAAGCGGCCGAACGCGGCCGCATTCTGCTGGATCGTGTAGGATTGTCGGACAAGCAGGATGCTTATCCATCCCGCTTGTCAGGGGGACAACAGCAGCGGGTTGCGATTGCTCGTGCACTTGCCATGGAACCGAAAGTGATGCTGTTCGATGAGCCGACTTCGGCCCTGGACCCCGAACTTGTAGGCGAGGTTCTTTCGGTCATGAAGGAGCTGGCACAGGAAGGCATGACGATGCTGGTGGTCACGCATGAATTGAAGTTTGCCCGGAATGTGGCCAATAAGATCGTATTTATGGCAGACGGTTCGATTGTGGAAGAAGCCAGTCCACAGGCATTTTTTGAACATCCGGAACAGGAACGAACACGAAGATTTTTGCAGCAAATTACTGAATTCTAAGAATCCTCAAAAATAAGCAGACTGAGTGAAGGGGACGGAATCGATTCTGAAGAAGCGTAGCGTTCGCCTTTGTCTCCGAATGTTATCCTTTTAAAATATAATTGAAAAACATTTGGAGACAACAGCGATCGGAAGAACGAGCCGTACCTGGAACGAATATCTGCAGATTGTAAACCATTCTAAGAAAGAAGGATAACAACATGAATGTAACAACCGTATGGAAAGGCAAACGCGCGTTTACTTCCGAAGGACCCTCTGGCTATGCTGTAGGCATGGATGCCACGGCTGCTTATGGTGGTGACAGCAAGGGTGCTACACCGATGGAACTGTTGCTTGCAGGCCTTGGAGGATGCATGGGGATCGATATTACGATGATTTTGGATGCCTTCCTGGACAAAATCACCGGAATTGAGATTGAAGCTCAGGGAACACGCAGTGAAGGAATGCCCAAAGGTTTTACATCCATTGATCTGATCTTCAAAGTCGACGGAGATATCCCGGATTATCGTATCTGGAAAGCCATCCAAATGGCTGAAGAAAAATACTGCGCTGTATCGGCTTCATTGAGCGCGGATATTCATCCTAAACTGATTCTGAATGGGGTAGAGACACCCCGTCCTTAATTGATCAATAGCTTCAGCAGAAGGGTCTTGCGTTTATATCGCCATCTGTTTGCGATGCAGCATATCTGCAAGCCCGGCCGCCATACCCATGGCGGCCTTTTTATTGTTTTTGTATGGCAAATACATCATTTGGTCACTGCAATTGAGCAGGAATGTGTGCTAATCTAAGGAATAATTGCCGCGATCACAAACCTGCAAATTTAAAAGCTTATACGGGTTGTATGGTATGATAAGTGGAAATGCAGGAACCAATGGATCTTGCCATTTAAATGTAAGCGCTTATATGGACAATGGAAGGTGCAGATATGTTAAGAAGGTTTATACGTGTATCGAACAATCTCAAATTGAAGCATAAACTGCTGATTTCCTATGTACTTGTCGTCATGATTCCGGTTCTGATCATTGGTCTTGCCGTGACCGGATATTTCCGGCAGCAGGCACTGGATAATGCGATCGGGCAGACCATCAACAACGTGGACAAGATCAAGAGCCAGACAGCCACATTGCTGCGTGTGCCGACGGATATCTCCGATATTCTGATGTTTAACAACGAACTGAAGGAGATTGTGAACAAGCGCTATTCCAGCGTGATGGAATTGACCTCTGCTTATTTGGCCTATAAGGATTTTCAGGAATACAAGCGACAATACCGTGAGGTGGCAGGCATTCGTTTTTATTCCGATAACCCCACCTTGATTAATAATCTGGAGTTCATCCCGTTGAACGAGCAGACAAAGCAAAGCTACTGGTATCAAAAAGCGCTGTTATCGACGAACACAGGATGGTTCTACATTCCGGATAAGGAAGATAATCCGGTTCACAAACTCAGCCTGGTGCGCAAAGTGCCTTTTCCTGAATATCGCACCGAGGGAGTACTGCTGATTGAAATCAATCAGGATGAGCTCAACGAGTTGCTTCGACAAGAACCCTTTGAAACGCTGATTGCGGATGAGCAGGGTTATGTTGTGGCTGCCAAAAATACGGATCTAGTGGGCAAAACGCTGGACGAGCTGGATTTTGGCGTTGATTTACAGAATCAGGCCAAAGGAACACTGGAAGCTGATTTTCAGGGAGAGCCGTCCAATATTGTTATCGATGAGCTGCGCCCTGTGTCGAGTATGAACAGCTTGAAGGTGATCTCCGTCTTCGAGACCAAAGATATCGTCAAGGATGCCAATACGATCAGTCTGATCGGTATGCTCTTTATTTCCCTTGTCTTAATCATTGCACTCTTACTTGTATATATTATTTCATTCCTTACTTCGAACAGGCTGCTTCGTCTTAGCAAGCATCTGAACAAGCTGGCCCTTGGGGATCTGAATGTGACATCCCGAATCGACGGAGACGATGAAATTGGACAATTATCGAGACAATTCAATTACATGGTCAAAAGCATAAACGAACTAATGACTCAGGTCGTTGAAACGACCGAGCAGAACAACCAATTGGAAATCGCGCAGAAAGAGATTAAACTGAAAATGATGGCGAGTCAGATTAATCCTCACTTTTTGTTTAACGCCCTGGAGTCCATTCGCATGAAAGCTCATATCAAAGGGGAGGCCGAGATTGCGAATATCGTCAGACTGCTCGGCAAACTGATGCGCAAAAGCCTTGAAATTGGGAGTGGCAAAACGACCTTCCAGGCTGAGCTCGAGATGGTAAGCTCCTACCTGGAGATACAGAAATTCCGCTACGGGGATCGGCTTGCCTTTCAGATTCATATCGATCCCGGAGCAGAGAAAATATACATTCCGCCTTTGATCGTTCAACCTTTGGTGGAAAACGCCATTGTGCATGGATTGGAGAATAAAGAGGGAACGGTCCATGTCAATGTAGATATTCGTCTGGTCAATGATGTGGTACAGGTTCGTGTCAATGATGATGGTGCCGGTATTACACCGGAGCGTCTTACAGAGGTAATGCAATTTATCCGCGGACCGGAGGAGCAGGAGAAGAGCCGGATTGGGCTGCGCAACGTGCATCAACGGTTAACGCTGACATACGGTGAACCGTACGGATTACAGATTACGAGTGTGTACGGAGAAGGAACAGAGATTGCTTTTGACTTACCTTCAGGAGGGGAACAGCATGTATAAAGTATTTTTGGTGGATGATGAACCGAGCATACGCGAGGGACTGACAACGATCATAAATTGGGCAGAGTATGGATTTGAGGTGATTGCTACCGCAGCCAGTGGACGGGAGGCCATTACTCGATTTGATGAGCTTAAGCCTGATCTGACCATTATCGATATCCGTATGCCGGGCATGACTGGACTGGACGTAATCGAAGAGGTGCGGAAACAGCATCCTGGATCACATTTTCTCATTCTGAGTGGGTATGCCGATTTTGATTATGCCAAGAAAGCAATCAGCTTCGGTGTGGATGGGTACTTGCTCAAGCCTGTGGATGAAGAGGAGATCATTGGTGAGCTTCAGCGTATTGCTGCAGTGCTTACACGTGAGCAGGAGACACTGGCACGTCATGCAGGTGAAGATACGGCATATCGGGAGCATCAGATCGAGGCGCTTCTATTTGATAATCTGGAAGGCGTCGGTCCCATCGAAGAGGATGCCCTTGGATTGAAATGGCCGCAATATCAGGTTGTCCTGTTAGAGATGCATACCGCACCTGATGTGCAGCGTGGAGGTGTAGTTAAACGCAAACTGGCAGAGGCCTTTGATCAAAAGGATCGGGGAATCGTCTTCTCTTATCATTCGGGTCTTGCCTTGCTGTGCAAGGATCCAATCACATCGGCTTCATCTGCCGAGCATCTATATGATGAGCTGAAGCGGCTGCTCGGAGAATGGAACATTACGATGTACGGAGCAGCAGGCGAACCGGCCAATACCACTTCCGAGATTGTCAGATCCTATAAACAGGCTAACGGACTGCTGGCAGAACGTTTTCTATTCACCGAACAACGGATTATGTTGTGGAATGAAGAGCTTGCTGCTGAAGGAACGGCTGCTTCCATGATCGGCGAAGATGAAAGCGCTGAGCCTGAAGAATCGGAACTGGCAGACAAGCTGTATTATGCGCTCGACATACGCAGCATGGAATCTGTAACTCGGGTGCTGGGTGAGATCGAGGAGCGAATTGTTCCTTACCACCGGACAGAGCAGGCCATCAAAACAGCGTTCTCTCAGGTATTCTCCATGGCTATCAACAAACTGGCTGCCTCGAACCAGCATATGCAGTCCATCATGCAGGAACATTCTGTCCTGATCAACGAAGTATATCATCAATTAACGGTATCTGATCTGAAGGCGATGGCAGAAGGCCATCTAAGCCGTCTTATTCAACGTATGGGCGGTGGCAGTAAAGATACGGCACTAAAACAAATGATCGATTTTATTCGGCGTAATCCTGGAGAGAATCTCAAGCTGGAGGTTCTTGCCGAGGTGTTCAACTATAACAGCAGTTATCTGGGCAAGCTGTTCAAGAACCACACGGGAGAGTATTTCAACGCATTCCTGGACAAGGTTCGTATGGAAAAAGCGAAAGAACTGCTTGATGAAGGGTTAAAGGTACATCAGGTTGCCGCAAGAGTCGGGTATGCCAATGTGGATTATTTTCACGGTAAATTCAAGAAGTATGTGGGAGAGTCTCCTTCGGCGTACAAACATGCCAGATCCCAATCTAAAGATCAGCCTGAAGAGCCTGACGGCGTATAGTCGCAGCTAAAATAGCTTTGCTTTTTATATATTAATTTTCTTTTCTTATGATATAAAACGTTTTCGACCTGCTTCATGTCTTATTTGCATCATGATATAGTCCATCGTCTTCCTTATATAAACAATGGTGTCTTCCATATGTACGTCTTAAACTGGAAGTATCTAATTCCGGACAAGGAGACCATCAGATGAAACCATCGGATATACAAGCTGTTCGCCATACGTTTGACCTGAAGGGGACCTGGAAGTTCTGTCTCGAAACAGACCCTGCCAATGGCGGGAGACCGCCACTTTCTGATGAATCCATATGGGGAACGATTCAGGTTCCAGGTTCCTGGGAAGAGCAGGGGTATGGAAATGAGCCGGATTATCTCAGGATGGATACATGGACCAAAATACGTGAATACGAGGGTGCTGCCTGGTACTCGACGATAGTCGATCTTCCAGTGTCAGAGCCAGACTGCGAATATGTATTGAGACTTGAGGGAGTCAGATGGACAACAGATCTCTGGGTAAATGGACATCATGCCGGGCAGCGTGACAGTCTGCTTGTGGCGCAGGAATGGGACATTACATCCTTACTCCATTCGGGAGGGCAAAACCAACTGGAATTGCGCGTGGATAATACGATGAAGCTGCCTTTGGCCGGAAGTCATATTCATTCCATCCACACAGCTACAGCTTGGGGTGGAATTACAGGTGGAGCCTATCTGGATCGGCTACCGTCTTCCCGGATCAAGCAATTGTATATCGAGCCTGACGCCGAGAACGGGATCGTAACGATCCGGTATGATGTAAGCGCTAGCGAGTCAACCAAATCCAGCACATGTCAATTTCATGTGGATATTAGGCACCCTGATGGAAGCTGGCTTTCGAGGCAGAGCCGCACCATCGCTTCGATGTCTCTTCCGAATGAGGACCAACAATTCGAAGGAAGTTATGGCACGGAGCAGTGGGATCTGGACCTGGGCCAGGAGAAGGACATTGCTCTGTGGTCGGATAGATCTCCGAGGTTATATCAGGTCGTTGTCTCCTTGCAGGATGAGGGAGGAGAGCTGGATCGGGTGGAACGGACATTCGGCATGCGTTCCTTCAGAACGAATAGAAAGAAGCTTGAGTTAAACAGTGTGCCTGTATTTTTGCGCGGATACGTGGATTGTTGCATTTTTCCGTTAACGGGTTATCCGGTCTGGGACAAGCAGCATTATGTACAGCAGTTCCGTACGGCAAAGTCTCACGGATTCAATCATGTACGTCTGCATGGCTGGAGTGCACCCCGGCCGTTCTGGGAGGCTGCAGATGAAGAAGGCATGCTTGTCCAGGCTGAACTTCCGCATTGGTCACGGTGGTTTGAGAATCGTGACGTGAAGGCACCGGCAGAGATCATGCTATTTTTAACCCGGGAATTAAAAGGATTATTACATTCCTTGCACACACATCCTTCCTTTGTCATGTTTTCGTTGGGTAATGAACTGATTGGTCCTAACGGACATCCTGAATTGAATGATTTGGTAGAACTCGCTCGTTCGCTTGACCCCACACGGTTATATACGGATAATACGGGCTTTGGTCAGCTGCCGGCTCAAGGTCGAAATGCAGACTTTTATATTCAGTCATTGAACTGGCACCCTCCACTGGAATCCGAGCTGTCTGCCGTACCGGACACCACGCTGGATTACCATGATGTCACCCGGCTTACGAATAATCCGGTCGTTGGGCATGAACATGCACAGTTCACCATGTATGTACGCTCTCAGGAGCGAGAAAAGTACACAGGCGTCTTGCGCCCAAGCTGGTTGGAGTCCATTGAAGAGTCCATTGCACGCAGAGGCCTGGCGGATGATGTGGAAGATTTTCAGCACGCAAGTGGCATACATCTGCTGCGGTCGTTAAAGGAAGCAATGGAGCGAGTTCGCCGCACACCAGATGCAGCGGGCATACAACTGCTTGATATCCGTGACTTTCCTGGACAGGGACATGCGACCACGGGAGTTCTGGACGTGTTCTGGGAGAGCAAGGGGATAGTGGAACCAGCAGTATTCAAGCAGTTTAACGAAAGCATTGTGCTCTTGCTGGGTAGTAGACAGCGGACCTACTATGCTGGGGAACCTGTCCATATTGAAGCCAGCATATCTCATTATGGAGAGAAGCCGATTGTAGGTGCCTCCATCCATTGGAAGCTAATCCGTAATCATATCATTGAGGATGAGGGTGAGTGGGCACATGGAGATATTAGCTGCGGCTCTGTTGTTTCGCTTGGGGGTCTAGCCATACAGGCACCTAAGCATGGGGCTGCTGCCTTTGTCATTGAAGCTGAGATCAGATCAGGCCATTCGGAAATTGTTGCGGCCAATGTCTGGTACGGTTGGTCGTTTCCTCACTATCATCCTCACAACCGATCTCATCGGATCTGGAATTGCGTGGATGAGCTGCAACCATTTTTACCGGATTCCTATCATCGCCAGGTGGATCCTCTGGACGGGAAAGACTTGATTAGCCAAGATCAAATGGACCTGGTGATCATCTCTTCACTTACGCCTAATGTACTTGATTATCTTATGAATGGTGGCAGTGTCTGGCTTCAGGTTAAACCGAATGAACTATATGATGCTGTAGAGACCAAGTATCTGCCTGTATTCTGGAATTATCTCATGTTTGCAACACAGTCTGGAGCAACAATGGGAATGAATTTGCAGGAAAAGATACCTCTGCTGGGCCGTTTCCCGCATGATCAGGCTTCGGATTGGCATTGGTACCACCTGGTAAATGGTACTCCTGCGATATGCCTTGATTCGTTACATGGAGTACGTCCATCTCTTGAAGTCATTGATCATTTTCATAGAGCGAAACGATTGGCATATGCTTTTGAGGCCAGAGTGGGGCGGGGGAAACTGCTAGTATCGTCTTTGCCTTTTACCAATGTTTCCATGATGAAACGTCCTGAAGCTGCCTTCCTGTTTCAGGAGATGGTCGCGTACTTGTTGGGAGATCAATTCGATCCTGTAGCCACGATATCGGTGGCCGAGTTGCTGGGCATCGTCAAGCTGCAGACCATTCAGTTCACATTATGATTACGAGGACCTGAACCAGGTCCTTTTTCTAATCTCTAAAAGTGAAGGTAAACGATTTCTATAAAACGTTTTCGAAAATTAGCATTTTAGATTATCTCTACCTTTTTATGGCGTAAATTGTAGATGAAAGGCTTTAAAATACCTGATTTTGAGCAGATAATGTCGAATTCTGTGGGGGGATATCTAATTTTTATATGATTTTCTCTAAAATCCAGATGGTATTTTGAAAACGCTCTATCAGTTATGATGGATCTATAAAACAGAGGAGGGGGAACGGAGATGGAAACGCTAACAAAAAAATCCGCTTCCGCGAAAAGAAGCAGTAACCCCAAGCCGCCAACGAACAAACGGCGGAACGGAATTTGGGATAGCATCAAGCAGCAGAAGTATCTCTATCTCATGTCACTGCCATTCGTAGTTTGGGTTTTTGTATTTAACTATCTGCCGCTATGGGGATGGACGATGGCTTTCCAAAATTTCAAACCAGCCAGATCGTTCAGCGACCAAGAATGGGTTGGTTTTAAACACTTTGTAGAGCTGTTTAGCGATGAGCGGTTCTATCTGGTACTTCGAAATACACTTGCAATGAGCTTAATGGGGCTGGTTGTCGGTTTTGTCGTGCCGATTTTCTTTGCAATTCTCTTGAATGAGCTCAAAGGCATGTTCTTCAAACGTGCGGTGCAAACGGTATCATATCTGCCTCACTTTGTATCTTGGGTCGTGGTTGCAGGGATTATTACCAAGATGCTCTCCACCGATGGAGGGATTGTCAATGACATTTTGGTAGGTCTGAACATTATCGATCAGCCAATCCAGTTCATGGCGAAGGGGAACCTGTTCTGGTACATTGTAACCGCTTCAGATATGTGGAAGGAAACCGGCTGGAATGCCATCATCTATCTGGCGGCCATTACCGGTATTGATCAGGAACTTTACGAAGCCTCCCGAGTGGACGGTGCGAACCGTTGGAGACAGATGTGGCACATTACACTGCCAGGTATTCGGACGACAATCTCCGTACTGTTCATCATGTCCATCGGACACTTGATCAGTATCGGTTTTGAAAAGCAGTTCTTGCTGCAAAACAGTCTGGTATTAGACTACTCAGAAGTTCTCGATCTCTACGCACTCAATTATGGTTTGAACATGGGACGATTCTCATACGGAACAGCGATAGGTATATTCAACTCCGTTGTCAGTATCATCCTTCTGTTTACAGCGAACGGGTTGTTTAAGAAATTCACCAAAGAAAGCATCATGTAGGGAGGGGGGAACACTATGGCGAACAAATCATTCAATGCTACACGGGGCGATAAACTGTTCGATATATTCAATATCATTGCTATGGCGCTGGTACTGATCGTGACGCTGTATCCATTCCTGAACGTGCTTGCGATCTCATTGAATAACTCAACAGATACGGTACGTGGTGGAATTTACTTGTGGCCGCGGGAATTTACACTGGAAAACTACAAAACGATCTTCCAGTATGACGGGCTGCTGCAAGGTCTACAGGTTTCCATTATGCGTACGATTGTAGGTACACTGCTCGGTCTGATCAGTTCATCGATGATTGCCTTTACACTGGCTCGTCCGGACTTCAAATTGAGAAAATTCGTATCCACTGCACTTGCACTTACGATGTATTTCTCCGGGGGTCTGATTCCGGTCTACATCCTGATGCGTGACCTGAACCTGATCGGTACGTTCTGGGTGTATGTATTGCCAGGCATGATCAGTGCGTTCAACGTATTCGTTATTCGTTCCTTTATTGACGGACTGCCGTATGCGCTTCAAGAATCGGCGAAACTGGACGGTGCAAATGACTTTAAGATTTATTACAAAATCATCCTGCCACTCTGTAAACCGGTTCTTGCAACGATTGCATTGTTCCTGGCAGTAGGCCAATGGAACGCATGGTTTGATACGTATCTGTACAACGGTTCCAAGGCACATCTCACAACACTCCAGTATGAGTTGATGAAAGTACTGCAAAGTACACAACAAGGTTCTGGTGCTGGACGGAATGCCAATGACATGGCACAGCAGATGACGCAGATTTCACCAGAGTCCATCAAGATGGCCATTACGATCGTTGTTACCGTTCCAATCTTGGTTGTATATCCATTCCTGCAAAAGTACTTTGTAGGCGGTATGACACTGGGTGCAGTAAAAGCATAATAATCAACAATATAGAGCTGCCAAAAAGAGCAGCCGTAAACTAAAAAAAGCATCAGGTGCCCGAGGCGTAACCAATTGGTTTGCGCCTCACCGTATAGGGCTGCGGAGCGGCATTCATGAAGCTATAGACAGGGACAAAAAAGTCCCGGATAAGACAGACATATGAAACAGGGAGGATTACCATTATGGCAAGTTTTAAAATGAAAGGGGCACTGGCTCCTGTACTTGCGATGTCTTTGCTCGCAGGTTGTGGCGGTGGAGGAACTGGCGGCGATACGTCGTTTAAAGACACAAGTGGTGAAACGACTCCGCTCACATTCAGCTTTTTTAGCGTCGATCCCAGTCCAAACTGGAATGGCATGAAGGATGAGGTTGGCCAGGTTATCACGGAGAAAACAGGAGTAACACTTAACGGTGAATTTGCCGTCAGCGGTGGTCAGGACAAAATATCCTTAATGGCAGCGAGCGGCGATTATCCCGATATCGTGTCACCCAAAGGAGAGCTTAGCAAGCTGGTGGATGCAGGAGCAATGTTGGATCTGACCGATCTGATTGACCAGTATGCTCCCAATCTGAAGAAGCTGTATGGTAATTACATGGACCGGTTGAAATACAGTAATGAGGATCAGGCCATCTATGTGCTGCCAACGTATTACGCGGTAGATCAAAAGTACTTTGATGCAGGCGGAGGGTTCGGTATTCAGCACCGTGTATTGAAAGAGCTTGGCTACCCTGAGGTGCGCACACTCGAGGATTTCGAAAATGTGCTGAAGGCATATAAAGAGAAACATCCGACGATTGATGGACAACCAACGATCCCTCTAACACTTGACGCGGATGACTGGAGAATCATGATCACGGTAACGAATCCGGCTTTCCTCGCAACAGGTGCACCGGATGACGGTGAATATTACATCAATCCGGAAACGTACGAAGCAATGCTTCACTACAAGCGTCCGGAAGAAAAAGAGTACTTCCGTTGGTTGAACAAAATGTACAACGAGGGATTGCTTGATCAGGACAGCTTCGTACAAAAAACGGATCAGTATAAATCCAAAATCGCAAGTGGACGTGTGCTTGGTGTAATTGACCAGGATTGGGGCTACTCCGATGCTGAAAACGCATTGAAAGCAGCAGGCAAACCTGAAGCAACATATTCACACTTCCCGGTAACCCTGTCTGAGGACATCAAGGATCATTCCTATCAGGACACGGGATTCGTATCCGGCTGGGGTGTAGGTATTACAACTACGAATCCGGATCCGGTTCGTACGATTAAATTCTTCGATTACCTGGCTTCTGAAGAAGGTCAAGTGCTGATGAACTGGGGAATTGAAGGCCAGCACTACGAAGTGAAGGATGGCAAGCGTGTCATTCCTGCCGATGTTCTGGACCAAAAGACAAACAATGCTGCCGTATTCCAAAAAGAGACGGGGATTGGTCTCTACACGAATATGTCAGGTCACTATGGAGATGGGGTTAAAGATTCGACGGATAACTATTACACCACGAATTTCCCTGAACAGATCGTAGCAGCGTATTCAGAGCCAGAGAAAGAAACACTGCAAGCATATGGTGTTACAACCTGGAAGGACTTGTACCCAAGTGAAGATGAGTTCCCGGTTAAGCCATGGGGAGCGGCATACAATTTGCCAACGCCAGGTGACTCCAATTACAATGTCATCTTCCAGAAAACACAGGATATTATCCGTAAACGAATTCCGGAGGCTATTCTCAGTTCCCCGGATCAGTTTGACGCCATCTATGATGGAATGATTGCAGAAGTGAACAAAGCCGGAGCAGAGGAAATGGAACAACAATACACCGAGCTTGTCCAAAATCGCGTTAAATTGTGGAATGGTGAAGCTCAATAATTGTTCTATAGTGTATCATTTATTTTTTGAAGAGAGGAACCCAGAAACCTGGGTTCCTCTTTTTGTACTAAAACGTTTTCCGAAAAACGTTTTCAAATTTACAAATTCACTATTGACAAGGACTTTCGGAGCGATTATTATTCAAGTATGAAAGCACTTACATCACTGGTATGACAGACCTTAACGGCTTTCCCTTCAAGTCTGAAATAAAGGAATATATCAGGTTTATTAATTTAAAAAGGTAATTATCAACTCAATTAGTAAGCGCTTTTAAAGTAATAAAAGCTAAAGATTAACATTAAGATTATTCACTTTCCGGTATGAGCAGGCCAGCCTGTTATACAATAGATAGCTTCATTTTATCCATAAGGGGGATTACACATGAAGGGCAAAACACCAAAAACATTCGCTATGTTTCTACTTGCTAGTGCACTTGCCATTACGGCAGGCTGTGGAGGAGGTACTACTGCTTCAGAAACACCAGAGGATACAGGGGATACAACCAGTCCAATCACGTTTACATTCTTTGGTGCAGATGCAAGTCCAAACTGGAACAATATGAAGGATGCAGTCGGCCAAGAGATTACCAAACGAACAGGTGTTACGATTGAGGCAGAGTACGATGTGAATAATGGCGGGGATCAGAAAATACCTTTGATGGCTGCCAGCGGTGATTACCCTGATATTATCTTTCCTAAAGGGAACTTATCGAAGCTTGTTGACGCAGGTGCTATGCTTGACCTTACCGATTTGATCGAAGAACATGCACCAAACCTGAAAAAAATCTATGGGGATCAGATGAATCGTTTGAAATACAGTCTCGAAGATCAGGCCATTTATGCGATTCCGACGAACATGGGCGTAGATAACGTTTCATTTGATGCCGGCGGCGGATTTGAGATTCAGCAAAAGGTTTTGAAAGAGCTTGGATATCCAGAAGTAAAAACGCTTGAGGATTACGAAAACGTATTAAGAACCTACTATGAGAAACATCCAACGATTGACGGTCAACCAACCATTCCACTCACATTGAACGCGGATGACTGGAAGATCATGATTACCGTAACGAACCCGGCATTCCAGGCAACAGGTGCTCCGGATGACGGTGAATATTATATCAACCCGGAAACGTATGAAGCGATGCTGCACTACAAACGTCCGGAAGAAAAAGAATATTTCCGTTGGTTGAACAAAATGTATAATGAAGGACTGCTCGACAAAGATACATTTGTTCAAAAAGACGACCAATACAAATCCAAAATTGCCAGCGGCCGTGTACTCGGTCTGATTGACCAGGATTGGAACTATGGTGAAGCCGAAAATGCCCTCAAAGCAGCGGGCAAAGATGACAGCACATATGCTCACTTCTCTGTATCCCTGAACGAGGATATCGTGGATCACACATTCCAGCCAACTGGATTCGACGGGTACGGAATCGGGATTTCAACAACGGCCAAAGATCCGGTACGAATCATCAAATTCATGGATTGGCTTGCTTCAGATGAAGGTCAAGTGCTGAGAAACTGGGGAATTGAAGGTCAACACTATAATGTTGAAAACGGAAAACGTGTCATTCCTGACGAAGTTCAGGATCGTAAAGTCAACGATAACTCGGCATTTACCAAAGAAACAGGTATTGGTCTGTACAACATCTTCAGCGCAAGATATGGCGACGGGGTAAAAGATTCTACGGACAATTACTACACAACCAATTTCCCTGAACAGATTCAAGCGGGTTACACTCCAGCTGAGAAGGAAACGCTGAAAGCATATGGTATTACAACATGGAAGGATTTCTTCCCTTCTGAAGATGAACTGAAGTTGAAAGACTGGGGCGCTGCATACAATATGCCGGTTCCATCGGATACAGACTACAACGTAACATTCCAGAAAACACAGGATATCATCCGCAAACGGATTCCTGAAGCTATTCTGGCGAAGCCTGAAAACTTCGATCAAGTTTACGACGGCCTCCTGGCTGAACTCGACAAAGCAGGGGCAGTAGAGATGGAGAAACAGTACACCGTATGGGTGAAGGAACGTGTCGCCCTGTGGACGGGTAAAGATGTGAAATAACTGAAAAATTTCAGAAAACAAACTATAATTTAAAGCTTTTGTTCTGCAGAAAGAGGCCTTGTAAAAAGGCCTTTTTTTGTTGTTGACGGGACGGGTAGGATAGCATATAATCATTGATGTAAGCACTTTCAGTAAGCGTTTTAAAGAAGGTTTCGAAAACGTTTTACCAGTGTTAGAAGCATTAAAGTGATTTGTCCATACAATATATTTTAGGCTTACAAAAAGTATGGATTGGTCTTATGGGAAGCGCATACAGAAATGCGCTCCAAAAGTGGTATTCGCAGGCTTAGCCTGTTATACAGATAAAACCTTCATAATAATAGGGGGAACTAGACAATGAGAGGCAAAATGAAAGGCAATACACCTAAGACTTTTGCAATGTTGATGCTCGCAAGTGCGCTGTTGGTTACTGCTGGTTGCGGAAATTCGGGAAGCAAAAGCGCTTCTGAAGATTCAAACGGTACCGATCCGGTTACATTTACGTTTTTTGGTGCTGATGCAAGTCCAACTTGGAACAAGATGCAAGATGCAGTTGGTAAGGAAATTACCAAGCAAACTGGCGTTACAATTGAAGCAGAATACGATGTAAACAATGGTGGCGATCAAAAGATTGGTCTCATGGCTGCCAGCGGTGATTATCCTGATATCATTTTCCCAAAAGGTAATTTGTCTAAGCTTGTAGATGCTGGTGCGATGATTGACCTGACGGATTTGATTGAAGAGCATGCACCGAACCTGAAGAAAATCTATGGCGATCAGATGAATCGTTTGAAATACAGCACGGAAGATCCGTCTATCTACACGATCCCAACCAATATGGGCGTAGATAATATGACGTTTGACGCAACAGGCGGTTTTGAAATTCAACAAAAGGTGTTGAAGGAGCTCGGCTACCCTGAAGTGAAAACACTTGAGGATTACGAGAATGTGCTCAAAGCCTACTATGAGAAACATCCAACCATTGATGGACAACCAACGATTCCGTTGACATTGAATGCGGATGACTGGAAGATCATGATTACGGTAACCAACCCGGCATTCCAAGCAACAGGTGCTCCGGATGACGGTGAATATTACATCAACCCGGAAACGTATGAAGCGATGCTGCACTACAAACGTCCGGAAGAAAAAGAATATTTCCGTTGGTTGAACAAAATGTATAATGAAGGACTGCTCGACAAAGATACATTTGTACAAAAAGACGACCAATACAAATCCAAAATTGCCAGCGGCCGTGTACTCGGCTTGATTGACCAGGAATGGAACTATCAAGAAGCTGAAAATGCACTGAAAGGTGCAGGCAAGGATGACAGCACGTACGCCCACTTCTCTGTATCCCTGAACGAGGATATCGTGGACCACACATTCCAGCCAACTGGATTCGACGGCTACGGAATTGGAATCACCACAGCAGCGGAAGACCCAGTGCGTATCATTAAATTCATGGACTGGCTCGCTTCGGACGAAGGTCAAGTGCTGAGAAACTGGGGAATTGAAGGTCAACACTATAATGTAGAGAATGGTAAACGTGTTATCCCTGACGAAGTTCAGGATCGTAAAACCAACGACAACTCTGCATTCAGTAAAGAAACTGGTATTGGTCTGTACAATATCTTCAGTGCAAGATATGGTGATGGTGTGAAGGATTCAACAGATAACTATTACACAACCAACTTCCCTGAACAGATTGTAGCTGGTTATACAGCGGCTGAGAAAGAAACGCTCAAAGCCTATGGCATTACAACCTGGAAAGAGTTCTATCCGTCTGAAGAGGAGCTTCCTCTCAAAGAATGGGGAGCGGCATATAATATGCCTGTACCTTCAGGTACAGACTATGACGTAACGTTCAGAAAAACTCAGGATATCGTACGTAAACGGATTCCAGAAGCGGTTCTGACGACGCCTGCGAATTTCGATAAAGTGTATGATGACATGCTCGCTGAGCTGGATAAAGCAGGTGCAGTGGAAATGGAGAAACAATATACGGTTTGGGTTAAAGACCGTGTATCTCTCTGGACTGGCAAAGATGTAAAATAATCAAGCATGGATGGAGGTTCATCCATAGTATAGAAGAGGCCCTGAACAAGGGTCTCTTCTTGTTTGTCTTGTGATGTTTTACGTTGACGAAGAATGTTAAATCCAATATACTTTTCTTACTGAAAGCACTTTCACCTTGTTATTGCTAAAGCACTCAATTGAGGTGCACGGAGATCCAGTGAATACATAACAATTGCACCTGTTTTAATGTATTCGAAAACGTTTTAGTTCTTTCTAAAAATAATAGATGATCAATGAAGAGGAGTTATTACATGTCCCCATTTAATGAGGAAGCAAAGATCAATCGTCTATGGTACCGCCAGCCCGCTATTCGATGGGAAGAGGCACTGCCTATTGGGAACGGTCGTCTCGGCGGTATGGTGTATGGTGGTGCAGCGGAAGAGCATATTCAGTTAAACGAGGACACCCTGTGGTCAGGTTATCCACGCGACACCATTCAGTACAGCAGCCAGAGGTACTTGAAGCGCACCCGTGAACTAATCATGGCTGGACAATATAGTGAAGCTGAAGAACTGCTTAACCGTGAAATGTTGGGCCGTGATGTGGAAGCTTACCAGCCGATGGGGCACTTCATCCTGCGGCAGGAAGGACTCCTTGCGCTGAATTATGAAGAGTTTGAGCGTGAACTTGATCTGGAATCCGGTATAGCGAAGACAAGCTATGTCTACGAAGGCGTTCGTTATGTTCGTGAAGTGTACACCAGTACACCGGATGATCTGATGATATGTACGCTCACAGCTGACAGGGACGGGGCAGTTAACATCACTGCTCAATTGGATAGCCCGCATCCGTATACAACTCAGCTTTCCGAAGATGGCGTGACCATGTTCAGCCGTTGTCCGAGTCATGTGGAGTCGAACTACTTCCGGGACCATCCCGAATCGGTCATCTATGAAGAAGACCGGGGGACCCCGTATGCAGTTCGTTTAGCCGTGACGGTGACCGGAAATGAGGCGAAGATATCGACGGTGGATGGCAAGCTTCATGTTCAGGGAGCCAAACAGGTTGTATTTTACTTGGCTGCATCTACTGCTTTTGAGAGCTATGAGATTGTTCCCGTAAAGGATGGACCATTGCTTGAGCAAGAGTGCAGAGATGTCATCGCCAAAGCCATGACATTAGGGCATGAAAGCCTGCGTATCCGACATAAGGCTGATCACGTTTCTTTATTTTCTCGGGTCCGTCTTGATCTCGGATCTACTTCTAACGCAGAGCTGCCTACCGATGAGCGGCTTCAATCCTACCAGAGTGGAGCACAAGATCCCGGGCTCGAAGCTCTTTATTTTCAATATGGCAGATATCTATTAATGGCCAGCTCGCGTCCAGGCACACAACCCGCCAATCTGCAGGGTATATGGAATCATCAGGTTGAGCCGCCATGGCACAGTGATTATACGATCAATATCAATACGGAAATGAATTATTGGCCAGCTGAGGTGTGTAATCTGAGCGAATGCCATGAGCCACTATTCGATTTATTGGAGGACATCAGTCACACTGGGCGCAGAACAGCACGCATATTGTACGGTGCTCGCGGGTGGACAGCCCATCACAATGTGGATATTTGGAGAACGACAACACCTACAGGCGGTGATGCCAGTTGGGCATTTTGGCCGATGGGTGGTGTCTGGCTGACTTCGCATCTGTGGGAACATTACCTCTTTACCGGAGATCAGCGTTTCCTCCAAGAGCGTGCATATCCGGTCATGAAGGAGGCAGCACTTTTCTGTCTGGATTGGCTGATTGAAGGACCGGATGGCTATCTGGTTACTGCTCCTTCAACCTCACCGGAGAACAAGTTCCTGACGGGTGAAGGAGAAGCCCGGAGCATTTCGATGGCGTCCACGATGGATATGACGCTGATTCGTGAATTGTTCACCAGATGTATTGAGGCAGCGGGGACTCTTGAGGTCGATCAGGCACTGGTTGCGCAATGGGAAGACAGCCTGAGCAGATTATATCCGTTTCAGATTGGCAGTAAAGGTCAATTGCAGGAATGGTTCAAGGATTTCGCTGAATCGGAGCCAGGACATCGTCATGTTTCCCATCTGTATGGCTTGTATCCGGGGGAACAGATCAATCGGATGGATACACCGGAGCTGGTGGAAGCTTCACGTGTAACGCTTGAACGGCGCATATCGCAAGGGGGCGGGCATACCGGTTGGAGCTGTGCATGGTTAATCAATCTGTATGCGCGTCTGCTTGACGGTAGCCAGGCGCATCAGTTTGTACGTACACTGCTTGCCCGGTCCACTCACCCTAATCTATTCGATGATCATCCTCCATTCCAGATTGATGGCAACTTCGGTGGCACGGCCGGCATTGCAGAGATGCTGCTGCAGAGCCATCTGAATGAACTACATTTGCTGCCGGCTCTGCCAGATGAATGGACACATGGAAGCGTAACTGGTTTGCGTGCACGGGGAGGCTACACCCTATCCATGGAGTGGAAGGATAGACAATTGGTATCTGCAGCAATCAAGGCTGAGCGGGATGGTCCGGTAACCATTCGAAGTGCACACGCGCTGCAGGGTGAAAATGGGGAGCGGCATCAGGCTGAGCTGACACCACAAGGGGATTATGTAATTACTTTATCCATGACCGCAGGACAGACTGTCCGCGTATCATGAGGAGACGGGGGAGAAACCAATGACCATTTTTCAATTTCCGCAGGATTTTCGCTGGGGTACAGCAACAGCTTCCTATCAAATAGAAGGAGCAGCACAGGAAGGTGGACGCGGTGTATCCATTTGGGATACATTTGCCCGGACACCAGGCAAAGTTTTTAACGGGGATAATGGAGATGTAGCTTGCGATAGCTACCACCGTTATGAGGAAGATATTGAGCTGATGAAGAAGCTGGGTATCAACACATACCGATTCTCCATTGCCTGGCCACGCATTATCCCGGACGGGGATGGCGAGATCAATCGTGAAGGTCTGGACTTCTACCACCGATTCGTGGACAAGCTGCTTGAGGCAGGTATTGAACCTTTCTGCACGCTCTATCACTGGGATCTGCCTCAAGTGTTGGAGGATGACGGAGGTTGGGGAAACCGGAGAACCGTGGATGCCTTTGTTAAATATGCAGAGGTCATCTTCAAGGAATTCACGGGTAAAATCAAGTTCTGGCTGACGTTTAACGAACCATGGTGTATTGCGTTCCTGTCCAACCTGCTGGGAATCCATGCACCGGGGAACAAAGACCTTCAGACCTCTCTTAATGTGGCTCATGGACTGCTTGTAGCTCATGGTAAAGCGGTACAGTCCTTCCGGCGCCTTGGCACAACGGGACAGATCGGTATTGCACCTAACGTATGCTGGGCTGAGCCATACAGCAAGTCACCGGAAGATCAGGCGGCATGCGACCGCTCTATCGCACTCAACACAGACTGGTTCCTGGACCCGATCTACAAAGGTTCCTATCCGCAATTCATGGTGGATTGGTTTGCCCAAGCAGGTGCCACAGTGCCAATCCAGGAAGGTGATATGGAGATCATCTCGCAACCGATTGACCTGCTGGGGATCAACTATTACACGATGGGCATTAATCGCTTCAATCCGGAGGCAGGGGTACTGCAGTCTGAAGAAGTAGATATGGGCTTGACAAAGACGGACATTGGCTGGCCGATTGAATCCCGTGGGCTGTATGAGTTCATGCATTATTTGCAAAAGTATGGCAACGTTGATGTCTATATCACCGAGAATGGTGCTTGTATCAATGATGATCTGGAGAATGGGAAAATTAATGATGATCGCCGAATTTCCTATTACGAACAGCATTTAGCCCAAATTCACCGGATCATTAACGATGGCATTAACCTGAAGGGATACATGGCATGGTCACTGATGGACAACTTTGAATGGGCAGAAGGGTACCGGATGCGTTTCGGTCTTGTTCATGTGGACTATCGTTCACTGGTAAGAACGCCGAAGGAAAGCTTTTACTGGTACCAGAATGTCATTAAAAACAACTGGCTGGAGACACGTAATTAGTGGGAGATATCCTGCACAATATTCTTTCGAAACAAGACGGTGGGTTCGGTTTATCCGAACCGCCGTTTTTTTGTGAGGATTTTCAACGAAAGGAGACATGTTCATAAAGCGTTCAAAAGGTTAAATCCTATTGCTGTTATGAAGAGCCCGTTTTTGGGTTATACATAACAAGAGGATAAATTAAGTGTTTGTCAACAGCCTAAAACAAAATAAAGTGTCCAAATTTCGAAATAAATTTGAACATTTGTTGACTAAAAATCATACTGATGTGGTATATTGGTAAAAGGAAAGCACTTACAAAAAGGGAAAAGGAAGTGTTTACTATGGCATCGAAGACAGCAATGGTAAGCCAATTGGAGCGTAAAGATAAGAATATGCGGCGCGCAGTGTTGACGATGACAGTTTTGGCCTGGATCGCCCTTATTACTGGAGTGGTCATGTGTTTGATTAACCTGAATGAATTTAATGACCGTAATCTTGGCTTGATGGTCGGCATCGGTTTTCTGGTAGGTAGTGTGTTTATTTATGTAATCGCCAAATCAATTGGTCTTGTTCATACACGCCGGGAAGATGAAGGAGCGGATTAATTATAATCTGGCGATCCTTCGTTCATAATAAGACTGGATAAGTACCCGGAATCCAGTCAATAAAGCCCTTTGCGGATTCGTTGAGACTGTTCAACGGGACTGCAAAGGGTTTTATTTTGTGACTCGAAGTGTAATGATTACAATGGAAAAATATCAAGTGTGCAAGTGATTTGTGAGAAAAAATTCACACATTTAAGGTGTAAAATCGACAAATTTGTTAACAAGACCAAAAAAGTTGCTCATTTCTGATATCTTTAGAAGGAAGAGAGTAGTATACTGATTTTTCAGTATGAGCGAATTTAAGGAGAGGGGATCAAGATGAACAAGAAACCTAGGTCGCTTACCCGGATTATCATTCCGGTTGTCCTGACGTTGGTTACAATTGCATTGATTGTCTGGCCAATGCTGGCAGGCGGGCAGTACGTTGTTCTGGATCCGAAGGGACCTATAGGCGCTTCGCAGAGAGATTTGATTGTCATTTCGACAATTCTTTGTGCGATCGTTATCGTGCCTGTGTTGATTTTGTCTGCTGTAATCGTTTGGCGTTACCGCGACAAGCCGGACAATAAAGCTGCTTATGAGCCGAACTGGGCTCATAGTACCAAAGCTGAGGCTATCTGGTGGACGGTTCCAATTGTTATCATTGGATTGCTTGCGATCGTAACTGTTCGCTACACCTATGATTTGGAGCCTTCGAAGCCACTGGCTTCCGAGAAAGAACCCATTACCATTCAAGTATCTTCACTGGACTGGAAATGGTTGTTTATGTATCCTGAGCAAGGCATTGCAACGGTCAATACGTTGAATATTCCGGCAGACCGGCCCGTGAAATTTGAGCTTACCGCGGATTCACCGATGAACTCGTTCTGGATTCCGCAGCTTGGTGGACAAATTTATACGATGTCGGGTATGGCGATGACCTTGTATTTGCAAGCAGATCACGAAGGAACCTACTTCGGTTCTGGCGCCAACTTTACTGGCGAACATTTCGCCCAAATGCGTTTCGATGTCAACGCAACATCGGATGAAGAATTCGAGCAATGGGTGGCTGAAGTAAAACAACAATCCCAACCGCTGACGCAAGAGACGTATAACACACTGGCGGAACCGGGAACTAGCAATGTTGCTTATTATTCTTCCTTCCCTGAAGGATTGTTCCAAGACATCGTGACCAAGTATGTCATTGAAGGTACAGGCGCTCATAACCATGGAACTTCGGAAGAAGCTTCAGGCGCCCAAGAAAATACGTCCACGAAAGTGGACAAGAGTTCTAACTAAAGATTCGAAAGGAGGCCCCCAATGTTAGAGAGACTTAAGGAGTTTGCATCGGAGTTTTTCGTTACCGGTGACCCGCTGATTTATGGTGCGGACGTGGCCATCGGTATTACGATGATTACCATCGTAGCGGTGCTGACTTATTTCAAAAAATGGGGCTGGCTCTGGCGTAACTGGTTAACAACCGTCGATCATAAAAAGATCGGTATTATGTATATCATTGCTTCCATCATCATGTTGTTCCGTGGTGGTGTCGATGCGCTGATGATGCGTCTTCAGCTAGCTATGCCTAACATGGATTTCTTACATCCAGAACATTATAACCAAGTCTTTACGACTCATGGTACCATCATGATCTTGTTCATGGCGATGCCATTTATGTTCGGTTTGTTTAACGTAATTGTGCCTCTACAAATAGGGGCAAGGGACGTCGCATTTCCGTTCCTGAATGCTTTAAGCTTCTGGTTATTCTTCCTGGGAGCAATGCTGTTCAACCTATCCTTCGTTATCGGTGGATCACCTGATGCAGGATGGCTGAGTTATCCGCCTCTATCGGAGCTGTCGCACAGTCCGGGGGTAGGACAGAACTTCTATATATGGGGTATACAGATCTCGGGTATCGGTTCCCTGGCTACCGGTATCAACTTCCTGGTTACCATCATTAAAATGCGTGCGCCAGGCATGAAATGGATGAAAATGCCGATGTTCACATGGTCGGTATTCTCTACTTGTATCATCATCTTGTTTGCATTCCCAATCCTGACTGTGACACTTGCATTGCTCTTCCTGGACCGATTCGGCGGGGCGCATTTCTTCACGCTTGATTTGGGCGGTAACCCAATGATGTATATCAACTTGATCTGGATGTGGGGTCACCCTGAGGTATACATTGTCGTCTTGCCGGCATTCGGTGTGTTCTCCGAGATTGTAAGTACGTTCTCGAAGAAAAAACTGTTTGGTTACAAATCAATGGTATTTGCGATGTTGATCATTAGCTTCCTGTCCTTCTTCACATGGGCGCATCACTTCTTCACGATGGGCTCGGGAGCAGACGTTAATGCATTCTTCGCTGTTACAACGATGTTGATTGCCATTCCGACAGGGGTTAAAATCTTCAACTGGCTGTTCACGATGTATCGCGGACGGATCCGCATGGCCACCCCGATGTTATGGACAATCGCATTTATTCCATGCTTTATCGTCGGTGGTATGACGGGGGTTCTGCTTTCCGTAGCACCAGCTGACTTCCAGTTCCACAACAGTTACTTCCTGATTGCCCACTTCCACCAAGTATTGATCGGTGGTGTAGTATTCGGATACTTCGCAGGTCTGTACTACTGGTGGCCAAAAATGTTCGGTTTCCAACTCGAAGAGAAACTGGGCAAATGGGCTTTCTGGACTTGGAATATTGGTTTCTATGTCTGCTTCATGCCGCAGTACGCTGTAGGTTTGATGGGTATGACACGTCGTCTGAGCACCTACGGCTGGGATACCGGCTGGTGGGAACTGAACTTCGTATCCACAATCGGGGCATTCCTGATGGGTGTAGGTTTCTTGTTCCAGGTTGCACAAATCGCAGACGGTATTCGCAAATACAAAACACTCAAAGCATCCGGCGATCCATGGGATGGTCGTACACTCGAGTGGTCGATTCCTTCACCAGCTCCTGAGTACAACTTTGCCATTACACCGCGCGGTGATGATATTGATGAGTGGTGGGAAGAGAAAGAACGTCGTGCCAAAGGCATCTACCCACCAGAGCAGCCGCTCGAACCGATTCATATGCCTAAGAACTCCGCAATTCCGTTTATCATGTCTGTCTTCTGGTTCATCGCCGGCTTCGGCTTTGTATTCGGATGGCTGTGGATGGCGATTCTCGGACTCGCTGGCGTAGGGATCTGCATGATCGCTCGTTCATTCTCATACGATACGGATTATTACATTCCGGTCGACGAAATTAAGCGTACCGAAGCGTCGTTAAGGGGGTCGGTATAATGGCTCAAGCAGCCGCTAAGCATGGTCACGATCACGGTCACGACCATGGTCACCATGATCCACAAGAATTGAAATTGCTCGGTTTCTGGTTCTTCCTGATATCCGACGTTATCCTGTTCTCCGTATTGTTCGCAACCTTTATTGTGTTGCGTGACAATACGGCGGGCGGACCAATATTGTCTGAGCTGATCAAAATGCCTGGCGTTATCGCCGAGACATTCATCTTGCTCACAAGTTCATTTACGAGCGGACTTGCCGTTCTTGCGATGAACCAAGGTAAAGTGAAGCAGCTGATTAGCTGGCTGGCAGTTACAGCCGTTCTCGGTGCAGCCTTTATCGCACTTGAAGTAACCGAGTTTGTTGAGATGATTCACGAAGGATTCAGCTACACGACGAGTGCTGCTTCCGGCGCATTCTTCACCCTCGTGGGAACTCACGGACTTCACGTATCGTTAGGTTTGATCTGGATGATCGGATTGATGTTCCAATTGAAAAAACGTGGTATTACCGATGTTACTCGCGGTAAAATCAACGTAATCAGCTTGTACTGGCACTTCTTGGACGTCGTCTGGATCTTCCTCCTGTCGATCGTTTATCTGATGGGGGTGATGTAGATGGCAGAGCATAACTCACATGATTCCCATGCTCACGAGCAGCATGGCTCCATGAAGTCCTATGTCATCGGCTTCATTCTGTCCATCGTCCTCACAATCATCCCATTGGTGGTTGTACTGAACGATATGATGGGCAGAACAGGAACAATGGTTGTTATTCTCGTAACGGCCGCACTTCAGTTTGTGGTTCAACTCTTCTTCTTCATGCATATTCGTGAAACAGGAAAACCACGCTGGAATGTCATGGCTTTGATTTTCGGCCTGCTGATCATGTTGACCATCGTTCTTGGTTCAATCTGGATCATGCTGAACAATGCCGTTGCACATTAAGATTTGAATAAAGAGGATCTCCCGGTCTGTACTGCAGACGGTGGAGATCCTCTTTTTTTGTTTTCACAAAAGTGGAAAGTCATAATATAGCTTAATTAAAATTGTTTATTTTCAAAAAAAGGTACACAAATGATACATAATGAACTAAAATGAACTTATATGAACCTTGTAATCAAATCATCTCAAACATCACTCAATTGACGAAGGGAATGGATTAATGATGGAAAATCGTTATGCTGCACACCCCAATGAAGTGAAAAATTATGATACGTCTCGCCTGCGTGAGGAATTTCTAATGGAGCAATTGTTCGCAACAGACGAGCTGGTTACTGTATATTCTCATGTGGACCGTTATATTGTAGGAACTGCGGTACCTCAGAGCAAGGACATTGCGCTTGAAGTGAACCTGAAGGACATTGGAACGGACTTTTTCCTGGAGCGTCGTGAAATCGGTATCATTAATGTTGGAGGACATGGAACGGTCACTGCAGATGGGCAGGGTTATGAGATTGGTGCCAAAGAATGCCTTTATATCGGAAAAGGTGTAAAAGAAGTCGTATTTAAAAGTAATGGCAATGAGCAGCCGGCTCAGTTCTACTTTGTATCCACACCGGCACATCACGCTTATCCTACGCAAAAGGCAACCCAGGAACAAGCTCAGCCGAATCATCTGGGCAGTATTGAAAGTTCGAATGAACGGACCATTTATCGCTACATCCATCAGGGAGAGGGCGGAATTCAGAGCTGTCAGCTGGTGATGGGCATCACGGAGCTCGACAAGGGTAACATGTGGAATACGATGCCTGCACATACCCATAACCGCCGCTCCGAAGTATATTTGTATTGGAATCTTCCCGAAGACGGAGTAGTGTTCCACATGATGGGCGAGCCGAACGAGACCCGGCATCTGGTTGTACGTGACCGTCAGGCGATCATCTCTCCAAGCTGGTCCATTCACAGCGGCGTGGGCACAAGCAGTTATACCTTCTGTTGGGCCATGGCTGGTGAGAACCAAACGTTCGAGGATATGGACGGCGTAGCGATGAAAGACCTGAAATAAACGCGTAAATTCCAAAGAAACAGGAAGTTGATTGTATGAATCCATTAAAAAGACATGAGAAAATTATGGAGGCTCTGCTGGAGCGCCAGGAAGTTACCGTTAATGATCTGAGCGAACTCCTGCAGGTGACAGGCAAGACGGTTCGGGAGGATCTCGACAAGCTGGAAGCGATGGGACTGCTTGTACGTGTCCACGGAGGGGCCATGCTGGCTCAGAATGACCAGTATGGTATCCTCACGAGCCGAGGAGCCACAGAGAAGCATCATTCGGAGAAGACGGAAATCGCCGAGCGTGCGCTCGCTTATATACGTCCCAATGAAATTATTGCGCTGGACGGAGGGAGCACCACACTCGAGATGGCGAAGCGGTTGGACAATCAGCCGCTCACTGTCGTAACCAATGATCTCTTCATTATTGCTGAGCTAACCAAGAAGGAGCAGGTCCGGCTGGTCGTGCCTGGTGGGGCGAGAGTCCGTAATATGCTGGTGGGAGACGACACGGCGGCTTTTATCTCCAGTCTTAATATCCACAAAGCATTTATCTCTACCACTGCACTACATCCGGAGTTCGGACTCTCCATCTATACAGGTGATCTGGTTCCTCTGAAAAAAGCGATGATCTCCGCCTCCCAGCAGGTCTTCGGCGTGGTGGACCACTATAAATTCGGGCAATTTGCGCTGCGGACCTTCGCGCATTGTTCGGAGCTGGACTGTATTATCAGTGACAGTCTTCTGGGTGAAGAGACCGCTGCACTGTATAACCAAATCGGTGTCAAAGTCGATTATCAAAGCTAAACGCACAGAAGCATTTATTTTCTGAATCGCTAAGCATATGCAAAAGTTGGTTGGCATCACTTATAGGTTTGCATCTCATAACATGCGGAGGAATCTTTCATGAATCCATTTGATCTAAGCGGACAAGTTGCACTTGTAACCGGTACATCCGGTGGTTTGGGACAGGGAATGGCGATTGGTCTGGCGGAAGCCGGAGCAGATGTGGTACTCGTTTCCTATTCAAAACCATCCGAGACAGCAGGTGCAATCGAAGCGCTCGGGCGCAAAGCATATATCATTGAAGCCGATTTAAGTCGTGAAGATGAATTGCCGGCAGTATTTGAGAAGGCATTAGCTTTCCAAGGTAAAATAGATATTCTCGTTAACAATGCGGGGATCATTCGACGTACACCTGCGGCTGACCACGGACAGCAGGACTGGCACGATGTCATCGGGCTTAACCTGAACACGGTATTTTTCTTGAGCCAACTGGCGGGCAGACATATGATTGAACGGGGTAGTGGCAAAATCGTCAATATCGCATCCATGTTATCCTATCAGGGCGGTATTAACGTCCCGGGTTATACAGCAAGTAAGCATGGGGTTGCGGGCTTGACCAAAGCTCTCGCCAATGAGTGGGCAGGCAAAGGTATACAAATTAACGGTATTGCACCAGGTTACATGGAGACGGATAATACCACTCAAATTCGCGCGGATGAAAACCGGTATCGGGATATCACAGCACGTATTCCGGCAGGACGGTGGGGAACTCCAGAAGATCTGAAAGGGCCGGTCGTGTTTCTTGCATCGTCTGCTTCAGATTATTTGAATGGTCATGTACTAAATGTAGATGGCGGCTGGATGGCTCGTTAATCTGCTCTGCTATCAATGATTGAAGGAGGCAGTGACATGAAACTTGGTATTCTGGCACATACGTTTGGCCAGCAGCCTACAGCCCAGCTGGCACAGACGATCGCAGAGCATGGATTCAACTCGGTTCAGCTGGCACTTGCAAAAGCCCTATCGGATGTTGACTCGTCTAACGGCAAACTCAGTCCGGGACTGGCGAATGAAATTGGGGAGCAGTTTGCAAGCCGCGGAGTCAAGATCGCTGTTCTGGGCTGCTATATTAATCCGATCGATCCGAATGCTGAACGCAGACGGGCAGACATCGAGCGTTTCAAGGAACATCTGCGGTATGCCCGGGATTTTGGCTGCAGCATGGTTGCAACAGAAACGGGAGGATTGGACACCTACCAAGCCACCCATCCAGATGGGTATGAAGAAAAAGCATGGAGCGTGCTGCGGGAAACGCTGGAGGAAATCACGGAGGAAGCGGAAAAGTGGGGCGTACATGCGGCCATTGAGCCTGTGTCTACCCACACACTTCATACACGTGAACATATGACTCGTTTGTTTGAAGAGATCCCGTCCTCCAATCTGGGCATGTTGTTTGATCCATGCAATCTGATCAAACAGGCGCATGTTACAGACCAGGGTGCTTTCCTGCGTGATGTAATGGAGACGCTATACCAGCGAATCATTGTCATTCATGCGAAGGATGTGGCCTTCAATGCACAGGGTGAGAAGATTAATCCAGTACCCGGTGCAGGCATATTAGATTATCCGCTGTTTTTCGAACTGTTAAAAACGTATAAGCCACATATCGATATCTCACTGGAGGGTGTAACCGCCGAAGAGGCAGTTCCTGCAGCCAAGCATTTGCGTGAAGTATGGAATGGTGTGAGAGTGTAGAGATGAGCTGAAGATAAGCTCATTCTGCGATATTAAAATAACCAGGAAACCTTTGCCCTCGCAAAGGTTTTTTGGTATAACCTTGTCGACCATACATATAAAATATTCCTTATCGGATAAATCGGAAATAACTCTTTTCAAACACGACATCTTGTGAGAGAATATGGAAAACATACGCCATCATGTGAGGACATCAAGATCTTTGAAACGTATAACCCAAGGGAGGATTCAGATTTATGTCAAACGAACGTGAGCTTTCATTTGAAACATTGGCAATTCATGCAGGCCAGGAGATTGATCCAACGACTCATGCACGTGCTGTGCCTTTGTACCAGACCACATCTTATGGTTTCAAGGACACGGAACATGCTGCCAATCTGTTTGGTTTGAAAGAGTTTGGCAACATCTATACCCGTCTAATGAACCCGACAACCGATGTGTTCGAGCAGCGGATTGCGGCATTGGAGGGAGGAGCCGGGGCACTGGCTACAGCTTCCGGGCAGGCTGCCATTACGTTTTCTCTCTTGAATATCGCAGGTGCAGGGGATGAAATTGTATCCTCGGCGAGCTTGTATGGTGGTACGTATAATTTGTTCTCAACTACATTGCCGAAGCTGGGTCTTGATGTGAAGTTCGTTGATTCCAGTGATCCCGAGAATTTCAGGGCGGCCATTACAGAGAAAACGAAAGCATTATATGCGGAAACGATCGGTAATCCTCAAGGAAACGTGCTGGACATTGAAGCGGTTGCGGCGATTGCCCATGAGCATGGTATTCCTTTGATCGTGGATAACACGTTCCCCAGCCCATACTTGCTTCGTCCGATTGAACATGGAGCGGATATTGTGGTTCACTCGGCGACGAAGTTTATTGGCGGTCATGGTACTTCCATTGGTGGCGTGATTGTCGATAGCGGAAAATTCGACTGGAAAGCGAGCGGCAAATTTCCGGGTCTGACGGAGCCGGACTCCAGTTATCACGGTGTGGTATATACCGAAGCGGTTGGACCGATTGCCTATATCATCAAAGCACGGGTGCAGCTGCTGCGCGACTTGGGCGCAACCATCTCGCCATTTAATTCATGGCTGCTTCTGCAAGGACTGGAAACATTGCATCTGCGTGTGGAGCGCCATAGCAGCAATGCACTGGCTGTTGCAGAATATCTGGAGAAGCACGAGGACGTGCTGTGGGTGAGCTACGCGGGTCTGCCAAGTCATGCCTCATATGAACTGGCACAGAAGTATCTGCCAAGAGGGCAGGGTGCCATCCTGACATTTGGTATAAAAGGCGGTGTAGATGCAGGACGTAAGCTCATCGAAAGTGTGAAGCTGTTCTCACACCTTGCGAACGTGGGTGATTCCAAGTCATTGATCATTCACCCCGCAAGCACAACCCATCAGCAGCTGACAGAAGATGAGCAGACCGCAGCAGGCGTTAACCCTGAACTTATCCGTCTCTCGATCGGTACGGAGAATATTCAGGATATCCTGTATGACCTGGAACAGGCCATTAAGGCGAGTCAGGGAGCAAGTGTTGGAGCGTAACCAAAGGGGATCATACGAAAGCCGCTGTCCTTTAGGACAGGCGGCTTTTTTGCGTTCCAGCAGCAGGCAATCAGGAAACTGCCCATTTACAAACGTCAAATCGAGGCCTATAATATACTCGAAGTTGTATTGGGTAAACATAATTGCATAAGTACAAAAATGATTATCATTCTCATTCGAAAACCATGCTGCTGCGGGATTCCCGCAGCAGCATGTGTCATTTTTAGGGCATTAACAATGGCTCTCATTCTCAATACGGCGCAACTTAAATCAACGAAACAAGAAAGGATTGTGATTCACATGCAAGCGATACATCAACCTATACACACCCAGACACAAGCAGAACAGAACTCCGCGCAGTCACCTAACCCGAACCGTGGACGTAAACCTAATTATCGCGCCATGCTCCGGAATAAGGAGATGCAGGCGGCTCTCGGCAGCGGGTTATTAATGCTTGTTGCATGGGGAACTTCACCCTATTTCAATGCAATATCCATCATGCTGTACATCGTCTCTTATGCAATAGGAGGATGGACCAAGGCCAAGGAGGGCATGGAGACACTGGTCAAGGACCGTGATCTGGATGTCAATCTGCTCATGATTGCTGCATCACTGGGTGCTGCAGCTATTGGATACTGGAATGAAGGCGCGATGCTGATCTTCATTTTTGCGTTAAGTGGTGCTCTGGAAAGTTATGCGACGGAACGGAGTCATAAGGATATTTCATCGCTGATGGCACTTAAGCCGGAGACAGCACTGCGCATCGAGAATGGACAGATGAACCTTGTCGCCATTGATGAGCTGAAGCCTGGTGACCTGCTGCTGGTCAAACCGGGGGAGTTAATCCCGGCCGACGGTACCGTTTATCGCGGGAGTTCATTCATTAATCAGGCTTCCATTACGGGGGAATCCCTGCCGGTGGATAAAGCTGAGGGTGACGAGGTTTATGCAGGAACGCTCAATGGAGAAGGTGCTTTGTATGTAGAGGTAACGAAGTCAGCTGCAGGTTCGCTGTTTGGCAAAATTATTAAGCTGGTCGAAGAGGCACAAGCCGAAGTACCGGATTCACAGCATTTCATTGAGCGATTCGAAGGCATTTACGCACGAGTGGTTGTGGGTGTAACTCTGATGGTTATCGCAGGAGCTCCACTGCTGCTGGGCTGGACTTGGAATGAGGCTTTTTATAAAGCGATGGTTTTTCTCGTTGTAGCTTCACCTTGTGCACTGGTTTCCTCCATCATGCCAGTCATGCTGTCTGCGATGTCCAGCAGTGCACGTCGGGGCATTCTGTTCAAGGGAGGGGCCCATGTGGAGAATATGGCTCAGACCCGGGTCGTGGCTTTTGATAAAACAGGAACATTGACCATGGGTACTCCCGAAGTCACAGATATATTAACAGCCGAGGGCATAAGTCACGCCGAACTGCTGTCTGCAGCAGCTGCAATTGAGAACTTGTCCATGCACCCGCTGGCTCGTGCCATTGTAGATCAGGCAGTGCGTGAAGGTATCGTGACTCAAGAGGCCGAACGGGTACAAACGCTGACAGGTTGGGGGATTGAAGGGTACGTACACGGTGTTCTCTGGAAGATTGGAAAAACGAATGAAATGCACTTGGATACCCCTCCACACTGGCACGACGAACATGCCCGACTTGAGCGTGAAGGCAAAACGGTATCCATCGTGATGGCGGATAACCATTTTGCTGGCCTGATCGCCATGCGGGATACCGTTCGTCCACAAGCCGCAGCAGCAGTGAAGAAGCTGGAGGATATGGGCGTGAAGGTGGCCATGCTGACAGGTGATCGGGCCAAATCTGCAGCTGTGATTGCACGGGAAACAGGAGTAAGTCTCGTCTATGCCGATCTGCTTCCCGAAGATAAAGTGAAACAGGTACAGACATTGCGTCAAGAGTACGGACAGGTGCTCATGGTTGGTGATGGTGTTAATGACGCTCCTGCACTTGCAGCGGCTACTGTGGGTATGGGCATGGGAATGTCGGGGAGCGGGACAGCGCTGGAGGTGGCTGATGTGGTGCTCATGAATGATAATATTGAGGAAATTGCCTGGGTGATTGAGCAGGCACGAAGAGCACAACGGACCGTGAAGCAGAATATGTTTTTTGCCATTACGGTTATTCTGGCACTGATTGCGGGGAATTTTCTGCAAGGTGTTGCATTGCCGCTGGGGGTTGTTGGGCATGAGGGCAGCACGATTCTGGTTATACTCAATGGTCTAAGACTGCTGCGCTGATGATTCGGTGAATAAACCCGTAGGAATCGTTCTACGCATCCGGATAGGACGTATTCAGTTAACCTTACAGAGGCTCCCAGTAAATTCATGTAATCTTCATTTGTGACCAAAAAAAGAACCTGCAGGGCAGAATGATCTGTCCTCAGGTTCTTTGGGATGTACGTTGATCTTCAGAAAAGTTTAGCTTAGAATAGTTCAGTCAAACCAATCATCGTAATGAGTCCTAGCAAAAATGAAACGGTGGCTACGCGTGCGTTGCCATCACCGTGACTTTCGGGAATCAGCTCTTTGTATACGATGAACATCATCGCACCTGCCGCAAATGCAAGACCATATGGCACGAGTCCTGCCACGAGACTGCTGAGTGTGTAGCCAATCATGGCCGTGATAATTTCGACGGCTCCTGTCAGGGTAGCGATCCCAAGTGCCTTGAATCGGCCGATGTTCTGGTTCACGAGAAAGAGAGCGACCAGAAACCCTTCGGGAGCATTCTGTAATCCGATCGAAAAGGCAATGAGATTGCCAAGACTGGCATCGGTACTGGCATAACTGACACCTACAGATAAGCCTTCAGGCAGGTTATGCATGGTGATGGCTGCAATAATCATGAAGGCTTTGGCTTCAATTTTAAATGGCATCTTCTCCGGATTCTCCAGATCCACATGAGGGATCTTCATTTCGAGTACCAGCAAAACCATGCTGCCGAGCATAATACCGAGAGCAAGTACGAAAAGGTTCGACTGCCCCAGCGCTTCGGGAATGAGATTGTACACCGAGGCTGAGGTCATAATACCTGCTGCGTAAGCAAGCAAGATATCACGCAGACGGTGCGTTACTTTTCGCATAAATAGAATAGGTACGGCCCCAAGGCCGGTAGACATGGCTGAGATAAAGCTGCCAATGAGTGCATCGTTCATGCTTCCATTTTCCCTCCTGATGAAGACTTCTTCATAATCGCTGCCGAGCATTGACACCGTAGTTAAAAGAGATCATAATGAACAACAGATTAGAATGATTATAAATTAGAATTCCATTTCTGCATAGGGCAATTGTCATATCGGGCAGGTCTTGTGGACATGATTTAGGCTTATATCGATCTAGTGTATGCAGGGGCATTTGCTTTTGATGCTAGTGAGCCCAACCTTTTTGCAGAACTCGGGGGAGGAACTATACATGTATAAATCCATTATTATCGGAACAGGCCCAGCAGGGCTGACAGCAGCAATCTATCTGGCTCGTGCCAACCTTAACCCACTGGTTATCGAAGGACCACAACCTGGTGGCCAACTGACAACAACAACGGAAGTGGAGAACTTCCCAGGTTTCCCTGATGGCATTATGGGTCCTGAACTGATGGATAACATGCGTAAACAAGCAGAACGTTTTGGCGCTGAATTCCGCACAGGCTGGGTAAACAACGTCGATATGAGTGAGCGTCCGTTCAAAATTCAGGTTGAGGGCATGGGTGAGCTGGTATCGGAAACCTTAATCCTGTCTACTGGTGCATCTGCTAAATACCTTGGTATTCCTGGAGAAGAAACAAACGTGGGCCGCGGTGTCAGCACTTGCGCAACATGTGACGGATTCTTCTTCCGCAACAAAGAAATCATCGTTATCGGCGGAGGCGACTCTGCACTGGAAGAAGCAAGCTTCCTGTCCCGTTTCGGTTCAAAAGTAACCTTGGTACACCGTCGTGAGGAGCTACGCGGTTCCAAAATCATGCAAGATCGTGCACGCAGCAACGAAAAAGTGGAAATGGCTCTGAACCGTACGCCGATCGAAGTCATTGCTGGTGATCATGGGGTAACTGGACTGAAAGTGTTGAACAACGCAACGGGCGAAGAAGAAATTCTTCCGGCAAGCGGCGTATTTGTAGCGATCGGTCACACACCTAACACGGGGTTCCTTGGTGGACAGATTACAACAGATGAACATGGGTATATTATGACCACACCAGGTACTTCTGAAACGAACATTCCAGGCGTATTCGCTTGTGGAGACGTTCAAGATACACGCTACAAACAAGCGATTACAGCGGCAGGCAGCGGATGTATGGCTGCAATGGATGCAGAGAAATTCATCGAAAGCCTGGAGCATAGCGCAGTCGCACTGTAAGGTATCTCGTTTAAATTGGGTAAATTAACGTTATAACTATATATAAACTATATGAGGTGAATGAATAATGGAAAACGTAATTGTATACACATCGACCAACTGCCCGAACTGCAAAGCGGTGAAGACGTTCCTGGCTGATAAAGGAATTTCTTATGAAGAGCGCAATATCGAGACAAGTGACGAGTTTGCACAACAAGTATGGGATATGGGCGTACGTGCAGTACCTCTGACCGTTATTGGTGAACACCGCATCCTGGGTATGAACAAAACGCAATTCGCAAAAGCACTGGATGCTTAATTATCCCGGTACAGGGATTCAATCAAGCTGCATTAAGCTATTCCGGTTCGCGCGAGCCGTTTGAATATATAATATAAAGGGAGCCTTAGTCCTGAATAGGACTGGGGCTTCTTTTGTTGGCATTACGTTATTTTTTGATAAGAAAAATCCCCTTGCGTCAGTAATCAGGAGCACATGTTAACATGTGCTCTAGATTCACTGCGAAAGGGGATTTCGTCATTTAAACCAGGTATTTCATCTAAAAAAAGATGCTCATAAACGTCTGAAAAACAACATACACCAATACGCCTGACAGCATATACATGAACCCAGCCTTCTTTTTGCTCTGAAACAATCGAAGTATGCCGAGGCTGAACAGCGGCGCAAGCACGATCAAGAACAGGAGTACGGTGACAAACATTTGCGCCGAGATATCTGAAGTATCCACGTAGGTCACGGGTTTTCACTCCGTTTCGTTATAGGAATTAACACAGCGGCAATCATCCCGCCATGACAAAAATCACATATCCTCATTATAACTCTGGATTTCTTTAACAAAAAGGGAGGAAATGGGGCGAAATGATGTCAATTTTCAGCGGTTATTAGACCGATACTCTTATTTTGCCTAGAAACTGGGAAATAGCTGAGTAAGCGGCACCAATACGGGTAGAACGGCTGCCCAGTGCTGCCCATTCGATTTGCAAACTGCGACGGTGATAGGGCAGTGTACGTTCTTCGACGACTTGTTTGAGTGCTGTTTCAATCCATGGACCTGCTTCCGAGAGTGGTCCGCCAATGATGATGCGCTCGGGATTGAAGCTGTTAACGATATTCGTGATGCCCACGCCCAGTTTGCGGCCGATGTTCTCGTATAAGTTCAATACTGCCTCATGACCTTGCTGTGCAAATTCTACGAGCTCGCGGGTGGTGTGAGCCGGCAAATGAAGCTGATGGTCGGGGTGCTCATAGGCTTTTTCGGAAGCATATAGCTCCCAGCAGCCGTGGTTGCCACAGGAGCAGGGTCTGCCTTCGGCTTCGATTGACATGTGGCCTGTCTCCCCGGCGTAGCCCCAGGCACCTTTGTACAATTCACCGTCTACCATAATTCCCGATCCGATACCCATCCCTGCACTGATATAGATGAGATGACGTACACCGATGCCGCTGCCAAAATTCAATTCCCCATGAGCCCCTGCATTGGCCTCGTTGTCAATCGTTACAGGGAGCTCAAACATCTCCTCCAGCATGGAGCGAAGCTCGACCTTCTCCCAACCCAGGTTGGGTGCAAACAGCACTGTTCCAGCCTCATCTACCATCCCAGGTACCCCAATACCAATACCAATTACACCATGTGGGGAGGGGGGAGCCGACTGCATCAGATGTTCCGCTGCACGTTTCAGCTGTTCCAATACGGAAGGCACATCATGCTGTTCCAGTTTGATGGCATACTCCGTTATGATATGGCCCTCCAGATCGGTAAGCACACCCTTCAGGTGAGTTACGCTCAGCTCCAGACCAACTGCATATCCAGCCGTACCTCGAAACAGCAGCATGAGCGGCTTGCGGCCACCGCTGGATTCACCCGGACCAATTTCCTGGACAAGCTCATCGCTGATGAGATCGGCAACAAGGTTGGACACGGTTGCTTTGTTAAGTCCCGTAACTTCGGATACTCTTGCGCGGGAAAGAGGGGCATGACGACGAATCGTATCGAGGACGATGGACTTGTTTATTTTTTTGACCAGCATCTGGTCTCCAGTAATTTTCATAACAATCAGGCACTCCTATTCTGTATATAAAAGGGTTCAATCATTCATCCCGTTCTCAAGCTATTCGACTATTATAGCGTAAACAAACCCAGAAAAAACAATTTTATTTTACTTTGTTTAACCAATAGACAAAGTAAAACCGATGTGATAGGATAACGGTGTAAACGATTTCTTTAAAACTATTGAGGAGGCATTTTACATGGCCTATTTTGAATCCGTTAATAAAATCGCATTTGAAGGCAAAGACTCCACCAATCCTTTTTCATTCAAACATTATAATCCGGAAGAAGTTGTTGCCGGCAAAACGATGGAAGAGCACTTCCGTTTCGGCATGGCTTACTGGCATACATTAACTGCAGGCGGCAGTGACCCGTTCGGTGCAGAGACAGCTGTTCGTTCTTGGGATAAATACTCGGGTCTGGACCTCGCGAAAGTACGCGTGGAAGCGGCTTTTGAATTTTTGGAAAAAATGAATCTCCCGTTCTTCTGTTTCCACGATGTGGACATCGCACCAGAAGGCAACAGCCTGCGTGAGTTCTACAGCAACATCGATACGATCGTTGACCTGATTGAAGACCACATGAAATCCAGCGGCAAAAAACTGCTCTGGAACACGGCGAACATGTTCTCCAACCCGCGCTTCATGTTTGGTGCAGCTTCCACATGCAATGCTGACGTGTACGCACATGCAGCAGCGCAAATCAAGAAAGGTCTGGAAGTGGGTAAACGTCTGGGCGCTGAAAACTATGTATTCTGGGGCGGCCGTGAAGGTTACGACACATTGCTGAACACAGACATGCAGCTGGAGCAGGACAACATTGCCCGCATGTTCCACATGGCTGTAGACTACGCGAAGGAAATTGGCTTTGACGCACAATTCCTGATCGAGCCTAAACCAAAAGAGCCAACGAAACACCAGTATGACTATGATGCAGCGACTTCCATTGCCTTCCTGCAAAAATACGGTTTGGACAAACACTTCAAGCTGAACCTGGAAGCAAACCATGCAACTCTGGCTGGTCACACATTCGATCACGAAATCCGTGTTGCCCGTACTAACGGCATGCTCGGTTCCCTCGATGCCAACCAAGGCGATATGCTGATCGGTTGGGATACGGATGAGTTCCCAGTGGATATGTACGATGCAACATTGACAATGTACGAAGTATTGAAAAACGGCGGTATCGGCCGTGGCGGCGTGAACTTTGACGCCAAAGTACGCCGTGGATCCTTCGAAGCAGACGATCTGTTCCTGGCTCACATCGCAGGTATGGATACGTATGCTAAAGGTCTGAAAGTAGCTGCAAAACTGATCGAAGATCGCGTATTCGATGACTTCATCGAGAAACGTTACAGCAGCTTCAAAGAAGGTATCGGTGCTGAGGTTGTTGCAGGCAAAGCGACTCTGGCTTCCCTTGCAGAATACGCACTGAACAACGAGAGCCCACGCAAAAACCAATCCGGTCGTCAAGAATTGCTGAGAGCAAAACTCAACCAATACATCTTGGCTGACTAATAACTGGAATCAACTTGTATAAGCTTGGCTAGGGACACCGTCCATATATGCACGAGCTTGCACCATGGACGTTGAACAGGCATGACATTCGGACCGTCCCCGACTTTCCCCTGGGAAGGCGGGGGCGGTCTTTTGATACCAAACAAAGCGATTTTTAATGGTTTTTGGATCACGAAGTTGCTACATGTTCAATTGATGACGTTTCATTTATAACCAGTGACTAATCAAGGTCACTGGATGAATCTTTCCGCTATAAGAACGAGTGCTTTTTTACTGTTTTGATATAAATGTTTTTTAATGATAATGCATGTAGAACGAAGTGAGCAGAAAGGACCTGAGGAAGCGGTAGTGTTCGCATTTATCCCCGGATTTCACCCTTGCTAAAGGGTATAAAGGAAATCTGGGGGTAACGGCGATCCGAGGGTTTTCTGATCACGGAGTGACCACATGAGCATCAGGGTTACATTTTTACAATCCTGCTACAAACGAAAGGAGTTAACCCATGAGTTACGTAATTGGTGTCGATCTGGGAACCAGCGCAGTCAAAACGGTGCTGGTTAACCGCGAAGGAAAAGTGGCATTTGAAGCATCCGAGGCTTACCCGCTGCACCAGCCGAAGGCTGGCTACAGTGAGCAGAATCCGGAAGATTGGGTAGAACAGACCATTGTCTCCCTGCGCAAATTGCTGGAAGTATCCGGCGTACAGCCTTCTGAAATTGAGGGGCTTAGCTTCTCCGGGCAAATGCATGGACTTGTTCTGGTAGATGCGGAGGGGAAACCACTGCGCAATGCCATTCTGTGGAACGATACACGTACTACGGCTCAGTGCCGCCGCATTGAGAAAGTATTGGACAATAAACTATTAAGCATCGCCCGGAACCGTGCACTTGAAGGCTTCACGCTGCCGAAAATCCTGTGGGTACAGGAGAACGAGCCGGAGCTGCTGCAGCAAGCATCCTTGTTCCTGCTGCCGAAGGACTATGTTCGATATCGCCTGACTGGCGATTATGCCATGGATTATTCGGATGCAGCAGGTACATTGCTGCTGGACGTTGCTGGCAAGGAGTGGAGCAAGGAGATTGCGGAGGCTTTTGAACTGCCGATCTCACTTTGTCCGCGTCTCGTGGAATCGTTTGAAGAAGTGGGCACATTGCTTCCAGAGATCGCAGATCAAACGGGCCTTGCGGCTGCGACCAAAGTATTTGCAGGTGGAGCCGACAATGCGTGCGGGGCAATTGGCGCAGGCATTCTGAGTGAAGGACAGACGATGTGCAGCATCGGTACGTCTGGGGTTGTGCTTTCTTATGAAGAACGCAAAGACCTCGATTTCGAAGGCAAAGTCCACTTCTTTAACCATGGGGAGAAGGATGCCTTCTATATTATGGGGGTAACGCTTGCAGCTGGATACAGCCTCTCCTGGTTTAAGGATACGTTTGCAGCGGACAAATCGTTTGATGTGCTCTTGCAGGGCATTGATCAGGTTCCGGCTGGCAGCAACGGATTGCTGTTCACCCCTTATATCGTCGGAGAGCGGACACCTCATCCAGATGCGAACATTCGCGGCAGCTTTATCGGCATGGATGCCGGACATAAGCTGGAGCACTTTGGGCGTGCAGTCATGGAAGGAATTACATTCTCCCTGCGGGAATCGATCGATATTCTGCGTGGTGCAGGCAAAACGGTCAATGAGGTCATCTCCATCGGAGGTGGTGCCAAAAATGAAGCCTGGCTGCAAATGCAGGCGGATATCTTTGACGCCACGATCGTGAAGCTTGAGAGTGAGCAGGGCCCGGCAATGGGCGCGGCAATGCTTGCAGCATATGGCTGCGGCTGGTTCCCTTCCCTGCAGGATTGTGCGGCAGCGTTCATTCGTCCTGCCAAATCCTATGTACCGAACCCGGAAACGGTAGCCGTATATGATGGACTCTTTGCACTGTATCAGGAAGTATATGGTCAGACACGCAGCCTGAATGATCGTCTGGCAGAATACCGTTAATTCATAACGTGAATCATCTAATATATGCAATAAAGATTAACCGAAGCACTCGCGAAAGCGGGTGCTTTTTTTGTTGAATAAAGACAGGTACTAAAAGCACAGGAGCACAGTAAGTGGTGAGTTCCGAGAGCGGAGTTCTCAGACATAACCCCATCCCGGATATGCATAGATTGAATATAGAGGATGGGCACAAGCCAACAAGCCAAAACGTTAAGATGAAGCCGATGATGGGTCAAGATGAAAGTTTATCTGATAAATACTTAAGCCTGTAAATATGCTCCAATCCAGTCCCATATACCTTTCTTAGCTGCAATCGGATAGCAAAACCTTGAGAGATAATAAAAGTCAGCTTCAGACGCGGGGGTGAGGCTTTGAATGACCGTGAGGAAGACGAAAGACCACATATTACGCTGTCCATGATCGTACGCAATGAAGAACAGCGATATCTTAGACAGGCGCTGCAAACGCACCGGCCTTGGATTGATCGTGCGGTCATCATAGATGATGGGAGCACCGATAATACGGTTGCCCTATGTAAAGAGCTGCTTGAAGGGATTCCCCTGGTCATGGTGGAAAATCGGGCGTCCCGGTTCGCCGATGAAGTGAGTCTGCGCAAGCAGCAATGGGAGGCAACGATAGCTACTGGACCCGAATGGATTCTGAATCTGGATGCCGATGAGATTCTGACGGCTGACTTTGGCATGCAGCGCAATCAGCTCCTGGGAAGTAGCGAGGACGCGATCTACTTCAGATTGTTTGATATGTGGAGTAATACGCACTACCGGGAGGATCAATATTGGCAGGCACATGCATATTACCGTCCATTTCTTGTCCGTTATCGTCCCGAATTGACTTATGAGTGGAAGGAAACCCCGCAGCACTGCGGACGTTTCCCTCTTACGATCCAGCATTTTGCCTATGGGTGTCATACACCTCGTGTGAAGCATTACGGCTGGGCTCGCGAGGAGGATCGCATCCGCAAATTCGAGCGTTATCAGGCACTGGATCCGGATGCAAGGTACGGCTGGAGAGAACAGTATGAATCCATTCTGGATACAGATCCAAGGCTGCTGCCCTGGATGGAATAAGAAAGGGGGGGCTGTACTTGAATAAGGTAAAACCGAAGGAGAAGGTGCTGATTGCCAGTCCGGTTCGTCAAACCGCAGCAGTGCTCCGTGAATTTTTGGAATCTCTGACCTTCTTGGAGCGAACGACGGTGGAGACGGACTATTTGTTTATAGACGATAATGAAGAGGAGGCTTCTTCCAATATCCTTGCTGATTTTGCATCACAGCATGAAGGAACTGTAGTTGAATTAGATAACGATGATGGAACTGCTCAGGGAAAAGGGATATACAGCAGGGATGAGGGAGGTCATTATTGGCGCGACGAACAGATTTGGCGGGTAGCCGGATTAAAAAACCGTATCCTACAATACGCCCGCGAACAGAGTTACGATGCTGTTTTCCTAATTGATTCCGATCTTGTGCTGCATCCCCGCACGCTGGAACAGCTTGTCTCCACGCAGAAGGATATTGTATCGAATATTTTCTGGACGCGCTGGCAGCCGGGTACAAGGGAAATGCCGCAGGTATGGCTGCAGGATGAGTACGCTTTGTACCGAAAAGGCGGGAAATCCGAAGCGGGTAAGGAAAATCTGGATGAGAACACGCAAACCGATGCCTTTCTAAACCAATTGCGAGTGCCAGGCTGTTACGAAGTTGGTGGGCTTGGTGCATGTACGCTTATTCGCAAGAATGCTCTGGTAGGTGGGGTTTCCTTCGACCAGATTCCGAATGTCTCGTTCTGGGGTGAGGATCGTCATTTTTGCATTCGAGCCCAAGCACTTGGTTTTCGTTTATACGTGGATACCCATCTTCCGGCCTATCATATCTATCGATTATCAGAACTTCCCGGTGCTGCTGCGTATAATCGCAGGGTCAGACGAGGAGAAGAGGCAATCAGTATTACGCTGTGTATGATTGTGAAAAATGAAGAGGCTTCCCTGGCCAGATGCCTGGATTCGGTGAAGGGCATTGCCGACGAGATCGTAATCGTGGATACCGGATCAACGGATCGCACACGTCAAATTGCGGCCAGATATACAGAGCGAATCGTTGATTTTGAATGGATCGATGATTTTGCAGCTGCACGCAATTTTGCCTTCGATCAGGCAACCACGGAATATATACTTTGGCTGGATGCTGATGATGTGTTCGAACCGAATGACCGCGAGAAGTTTATTGGTTTGAAACACTCTCTTGATCCTTCGGTAGACAGCGTTACCATGGACTATAATCTGTCATTCACTCCAGATGGGAAGGTTGCGTACAGTTTGAGAAGGAATCGACTGGTGCGACGGGATCGGAATTTCCGCTGGATTGGTGCAGTGCATGAATATCTGGAAGTTGGCGGCAATTTGCTGCATAGCGATATTGCAGTGACCCATAAGAAAGACAAGGAGTACACTGACCGCAACCTGAGAATTTACCGCAAGCGTGAGGAAGCAGGAGAACATTTTACTCCCCGGGATCTCTATTACTTCGGTAATGAACTGAAAGACCATGGACAGCATGAAGATGCGATTACATACTACGGGAAGTTTTTGAATACGGGTCTTGGTTGGGTAGAGGATCAGATTGCCGCCTGCCAAAAAATTGCAGATTGCGAAGCGGCATTGGGGCGCTCAGAACAGGAAGTTTCAGCGCTCCTGAGGTCGTTTGCCTATGATTTGCCGAGAGCAGAGATCTGCTGCCGCCTGGGGGGGTATTTCGCGGACCGAGGAGATTATCGCAAAGCGGTATTCTGGTATGAACAGGCGACCCAAGCTGTTCGTCCTGCAGATCCGATGGTCGTGCTGAACGAAGCAGCCTGGACATGGATGCCCCACTTGCAGCTATGCGTATGTTATGACCGGCTGGGCAATCGTGCCAAGGCGAAGAAGCACAATGATATTGCTCTGGCGTATCATCCTACACACCCCAGCATGCTGTATAATGATCAATATTTCAAGGATCTGGAAAAGGAAAGTGTATTGGAAGAGGCTTGATTCAGGCTGATACCTCTCTTATAGTCATGGGTTGAATGGGTGTTATTTACAGACATTCGTCCATGTTGATAAGAGAGGTTTTTTGGGTTGTGTATTTCATCAGGGATAAATTCGTTTTACAATATGAATTAACGGAAAAGCGGTGATAATAATACTGTCTTCGGCTGCCGAATCTATGAAGCAAGGGGAAGCTCGCATGAATTTGACCGAAGTACTACTGGAGTCGAGGCTGGTTGCCATTGTTCGCGGCATTAGCCGGGAAGCAGCAATAACAGCAGGAAAAGGCATGACTGACGGAGGAATCCGTCTGATGGAAGTAACGCTTAATACACCTGGGGCACACGAGATTATCGGAGACTGGCGGACCCGGCATGAAGGACAGGCTTATGTGGGAGCAGGAACGGTTCTTAATGTGCAGATGGCCAAGGAAGCCGTTGCTGCAGGTGCTCAATTTCTGGTATCGCCCAATGTCGATCTGTCCGTTATTGAATATGCTGTAGAACATGGGGTGGAAATTTGGCCGGGAGCCATGACACCAACCGAGATTGTAGCTGCCTATGAAGCAGGCGCACGTGTAGTGAAGTTATTTCCGATGGCGAGTCTGGGATTGCCGTATTTACGAGAGATCAAGGCACCACTTAATCATATCCCGCTGCTTGCAACGGGCGGAGCTAATCTAAACAATATTACAGACTACTTTGCTGCTGGTGCAGCAGCTGTAGGACTTGGCAGTGCACTTTTGCCGAGAGAGGCACTGGATACAGGGAATCATGAACAGATTGCAGCATGTACACATGCATTTGTGGAAGCAGCAAGAGTCAAAAAGTAAAAAACTCAATCAACAATATGTATATCTGGGTATATATAAAAGATGCAGCTATTTAACAGAACGTTAATGGTGTTGGCGTAGAATAGGTGTATGACAGAGGCCGGAGAGGAGAAATTCACAGTGAAAGCCAGAACGATGATTGGTGGAGTTATTGCTGTTGCTGCCGTTACGGCAGGTGGCTTATGGAAGGCAGCGGTGAAGAGTCAGACACCCAAAAAGATCCCCATCACGATTACTCCGCCCATGCCATTCGAAGATGTCACCTTCGAGAGTGGCGGAGGACGGGTTCATGGATGGTTTATTCCGGCTGGCGCCCATGTTCCCAAACCTTGGCCGTTAATCATTATCGCCCATGGCTGGGGTTCTAACCGATCACGCGTGCTACGTTACGCACGTCCCATCTGGGAAGCAGGATATGCTCTCTTCATGTATGATGTTCGGAGTCATGGGGCCAGTGATCCGGTAAAAGCAGCGTCTGCCTATCTGTTCCGTGACGATCTGCTCTCTGCACTACGCTACACCACCTCACGGCCGGAGATCGATTCGGGTGCCATCGGTGTGCTCGGCCATTCCCTTGGAGGTCTGGGAACGATCATGGCGGTAACGGAACATATTCCGGTGTCGGCAGTCATCACGGATTCGATGCCATCCCAGTTTGAAGTAATCGTCAGCTCGGAGCTGAAACGTCGGCGATTGCCGCTGTTCCCACTGGCGCAGTTGATTCCGCGAATATGGTTCTGGAGGCTCGGTGAATCACTGAAAACGTACCGCCAGCGCGATCCGGTCCTGCTGCTCAATGAACGGCGTAAAGGCATGCAGCTGCCGATGCTTATGGTGCATTCCAAGGGAGATAATTTTATCCCGCCAAGTGAGCTGGAATACTTCATGTCCAAGGCTGATCCGCCTGTAGAGCACCTGTGGGTGAATAGCGGCGGACACAGCTGCTCAGAGGAAGACCCTGCCTTCTGGGAGACCGTCATTCCGTTCTTGAAAAAACATGTTCAGGTTCAGGCTCAACCGCACAATTCGGACATAACCTCTAATAAATCTTAATAACCGTTAGCCTGCATGACAATCGGGTTAACAGTGAAAACGCCAACCAGGTTGGCGTTTTTTGGTCTGTTCCAACCATTATGCAAAAATTCTCATCTGTAAAATTGTTGGGAAAACGACGATTAAAAAGGAAGCTTATGGTATCATAGAATAGACTGGCAATATTCATGCAGGGTTATTTCGCATGCATCCATGTATGAAATTGAAGGGAGAGGTCCAGATTTGAGTTTTCAGATTCGATTCAAAATGATGACAGCCAGAGCTGCTTCAGCAGCCATGGCGGCATTGCTTCTGGCATCGCAGACTCCAGGGTTTGCAGGCAGCGTGTCAGCAGCGCAAGCAGAGCAGGTAACAGAAGCTGCACCGGGGGAAAATGAACAACTAGACGTGACTAGCAATGACGTGCCTGAGGGGGCTAAAATCTCCTCCAAGCAAGCCAGTGAGAATATATTGAAACTGTTTCCGATGTTGAAAAAAGCGACCATCACCTCGTCGCAATTTGATCCGAACAACCAATTTCCTCCGCTGGAGTACAAAACATGGGATATCGGGTTTCAGATTACCGTGGGGAATCATTCCATGGGGTTCAGTGCATCTGTACATGCAGGGACAGGGGAAGTACTGAGTGTACATTTGCCATCTGATTTATTGGATAAGCAGTTATCTGGATCAGAAGCCAAACTGACCAAGGATGAAGTGGAAGAGCAGGCTGTGGCCTTTCTGTACAAGGCCATCCCTGGTTTGAAGGAAGGCGCATACGCATCATTGGGAGACCTGTACCAAACGGCGGGACAGCAATCGTTGTTTGGCAGAACCGAATATCAATTTGCATACCAACTGAAGCATGACGGTTTGTTATCTGATGCGGAGACGGTTTACATAAGTGTGGATCAAAGCGGCCTGGTAACAGGATATTCACGAATGACGACCGCGGCACAATATCCTTCATCGAAACCAGCTGTGTCTGCAGAGAAGGCAAGGCAGCAATTCGAAGACCAGTTCGATGTAGAACTTGCCTACATTTCGAAAAACCGCCTGTCTTCAAAACAAGGTCAGCCGTATTATCTTGGATATACGCCGAAGGATTCCAGCATGGTTCCACTTGAGGCGAATACGTTGGAACGGTTCAACGCTATGACTGGAAAAGTCATTACCGAGAATACCGTACAGCAGGACAAACCGCTGAAAGGCAGTGTGGCTGCTTTTGTTCCAGCGAAAGGACAGAGAATGAATGCCCAGCAGGCGGAGAGCCTGGTGAAAAAGAGCTTTGACATTCCGGAAGGATACAAGCTGGATTACAGCCAGTTAAATAAAGGCAGCTACTGGAGTCCAAACAATCAGGTTTGGAGTCTGAGCTGGAGCAACCGAAACGCGAATATGTCCTATATGTTCATGCGGGACATTTCAGCACAAGTGGATGCCACCACCGGGCAAATTTACAGCTATAGCCTGTATCAGCGAACGAGTCCGGATGCAGAACAAGAGAAACCGGATGAGAAAAATGAAGGCAAGTCCGTAACCCGTACACAAGCCGAGAAACTTGCGATTAATTCGGTTATTGCACTTGTGCCGGATGCGACGGAACAGTTCAAGCTGTCCAGCGTGCTTGAGGTAGAGGACGCCCGTACGTTCATTTTTCAGCGTTACTTGAATGGAATCGCGGTTAAGGATGATCAGGTACAGGTGCAGGTCCTGAACGATGGGACGATTAGCGAATTTTACGCCAATCTTGCTGCAACGCCTGAGCAGCTGCCTGCAAGCAAGGAGCCGGCGATCAGCTACGAAGAGGCAAAAGCGGCCTATCTCGAAGAATTCAAGCTGGTACTGGCATATTCCCGTTACGGTGGACATGGTACGAGCAGTGGCCAAGTCACTCCGTCGGGGATCAATCTTGCGTATATGCCTACACGGGATGATAAATCGATCTACGGCAGCTATGAAGTACTTGATGCCAATACAGGCGAATGGACGTCTATGTACAACACTTCCAGCACGGCAGCTCAAGCTGCACCTAGTGATATTGCTGGTCATGTGGCTGAAGAGGCCATCCTTAATATGACCCAGCATAGCGTGCTGATTCCTGACGAGCAGGGACGTGTTTTCCCGGATCGGGTGATTACTCGAGGAGATTGGTTTAATTATCTCGCGAGAGCAGTTAATCCGAATCTGGACATCTATTACACGGTGAACGGGGATGACAAGCTGTATGCGGACATTACCCCAGATAGCCCTTACTATCAAGCAGTGCGTACATTAATTGACCAGCGCTGGCTCGCTGGTGCTGATCCAGAGGTCAGTCTGAATCCACAGGATGAGATGACTCGGGAAGAACTGGCTGTATTACTTGTCCGTATACTTCGTTACGAGAAGCTGGCTGGGTTCTACACCATGCCATCGGATCTGCCGAACCTTGTAGATGCGAATTCGATTACCAATAAAGGTGCTGTATCTCTTAGCATGAAGCTGGGATTGCTTCCTTCCATTGAAGGGCGTTTCATGCCGGCACGCAAAGTGACTGTAGCGGAAGCGTCACAGGTACTGGAGCGATTGGCCAAGCTGCAGGGCAAGACAGATTCATTTATGACAGGCAGTCGTCTGTATTAAGAGGTATTCTTGCATAACCCGCTCTGGTAAGTCATAGGCTGGATATAGCGGGTATGTTTTATTTTGCTGAAGACAAGGGAGACCTTCTGCGGAAGGTCTCTTTTGATGCTTTTCGACAAAACTAGAAGCCTGACGTCAGATCCTTTTGTGATACAATGAGGCATGAGAATGTTGCAAAGAGAGGTGGTATCCTTTCATGGGCAAAAACGGAAAACGAGTGATCACCATATTGCTGGCAGGCTGTCTGATTGCGGTGGCTTTACCTCGTGCGGTTGACCTGGATCAACTGTATGCTGCATCGGACACATCCGATATTTCAACAACCAAGGATTTACGTCAGACGTTGCTTACAGCCATGTCACAGCGAACGGAGGAGCTTGTATTTACATACAAGGGTGATGTGAAAGGACTCAAAAAGCAGCTCCAGAGCTCCATTGATGAAGCAATGACCAGTGATCCCTATATCCAATATACCGTCAAAAGTTATGCTTTTAATTATAAAGGTTCCAACGTTTCGGCCGAGGTCCATGTGAATTTGTCTTACCGGGAGACCAAGGAACAGACCGATTACGTTAACCGCAAAGTGACCCATGTGTTAAAAGAGATTATCACACCTGGCATGACGAATCATGAAAAGGTGAAAGCGATTCATGACTGGATAGTTCTCCATCTTGCCTATGATACTTCTCTACAGAAATACACGGCCTATGATGGACTTGTCACGGGCAGCACCGTATGTCAGGGATATTCCCTGCTTACTTACCGTATGCTGGAACAGGTAGGTATTGAGAACCGGATTGTGGAAGGTACGGCAGGTGATCAGCTGCATGCGTGGAATATCGTGAAGCTGGACGGCAAATGGTACCACATGGACACGACCTGGGATGATCCGACACCTGACCGCAAAGGAAAAGTTAGCCATAACTACTATTTGCTCAGCGACGACGAGATGGCACGTGACCATATCTGGACGGGCAAAGGCAAATATCCGACTGCACCAGCTCCCTACCGGGAGGCCCTGCAAACCTTGATACAAAGCGGCGGCAGCAAGGCACCTGCGTATCAGAAGCTGTACCATACGCTGGAATATTCACTCTATGACGAGAAAGATGCGGTTAGTGGACATTCTGCACTGGAAAACAAGGTGCAGAATGTGCTGAAGGAAGGTGGAACCACACTGACTTTCAGATACAAGGGTACCGAGACCAGTCTGGTTGAAGATTTGCAGAATTTGTATCAGCTCGGGATGAAATCGATATCGTATTATGTGTCCAAAATGGAAGATACAACGGATCTGCGTGTGAAGATCAATTGGACGTTATGAATTAAGGCGGATGTAATAACGCCTTAATGGTATACAAACAAAATCCCCCTGCTTCTAAACCGTTGAGAACGGTCAGAAGCAGGGGGATTTTCTATACGTTTACTGCGCAGAGGAATCCGTAGGGGAGAAGTCACATTCCTGCAGCGGAACCACTTTGGTTTTCTTGATCCACTTGTAACCAAGCCATAGAATCAGGAACAGCGGTACACTCAGGTAGGCAACAAGCGCTCCGCTCCAGTCGATCTGGTCGCCCGTAAAGGCCTGATAGTTCTGACCGATAATAACGATGATACAGAGTACAAAAGCGAATATCGGTCCGAATGGGAACCAGCGTGCGCGATAAGGCAAGTCCTTCAAGTCCCTGCCTTGGGCAACATAAGCCCGGCGGAAGCGATAATGGCTGATTGCGATGCCTAGCCAGGTGATAAATCCACACATGCCGGAGGCATTCAACAGCCAGGTATACACAATACCATCACCGAACAGGGAAGCGAGAAACGCCAGCATACCGACAGCTGTAGTTACAAGCAGGGCATTCATTGGAATGCCTTTTTTGTTCAGTCGTGCAAGGAAACGCGGCGCCTTGCCATCACGGGCAAGAGCATAGAGTACCCGGCTTGAAGCATACATGCCAGAGTTGCCGGCAGACAGCACAGAGGTCAGAATGACCGCATTCATTACCGAAGCTGCAATGGCAAGCCCTGCTTTTTCAAATACTAGCGTAAATGGACTGACACCGATGTTGTTCAGATCACCTTTGAGCAGGTTCGGATGCGTATACGGGATGATCAAACTGATTACCGTGATGGCCAAAATGTAGAAGATCAGAATCCGCCAGAATACCTGCCGAATGGCACGAGGCACATTCTCACGCGGATTTTCACTTTCACCTGCAGCAACACCAATGAGCTCGGTTCCCTGGAAGGAGAACCCTGCAGCCATGAATACACCAAGTACGGCGAAGAATCCGCCATGGATGGGCGCATCACCCACTGTAAAGTTGCTGAAACCCACAGCTTCTCCGCCCATAATACCGAAGATCATCAGTACACCCACGGTCAAAAAGATAATGACGGTAGCCACTTTGATGATGGCAAACCAATATTCCGATTCGCCATAACCTTTAACAGACAGCACATTCAGAGCAAAGATTAAAACGAGAAATAGCAGGCTCCATAACATGGACGAGCTGTCAGGGAACCAATACTTGATGAGTACCGTAGCTGCAGCCAGTTCGGCCGCAATGGTGACAGCCCAGTTGTACCAGAAATTCCAGCCCATGGCGAAGCCAAGTGCGGGATCGACGAAACGAGCAGCATACGTATTAAATGAACCGGAGTCAGGCATAAATGTAGCCAGTTCTCCAAGGCTTGTCATCAGAAAGTAAACCATGATACCGACGGCGGCATATGCAATCAATGCACCACCCGGTCCGGCTGTGGAGATGGCGGTACCACTTGCGAGGAACAGCCCTGTACCGATGGAGCCACCGAGGGCAATCATCGTCATATGCCTTGCACGCAATCCTTTTTTCAGCGAACCGTTTCCTGCTGTTGTTTGCTTGTTGCGGTCTTGCAATGAAAACACTCCTTCACTCAGCGTACTGATGATATGGATCAATGGCACTATACATACAAAAGACCGCAGGCTTCAGCCTGCGGTCTTATTATCCATTGTCCGCACCTGTCCCAGATGTTATAAGATAGCTCAACACAGAAGAATTCATACTCACCCATGCGGGCTGGTGTGTATCTCTGTGACAGTTCTGTACCTTTCGGCAGCAGCCCCAACCATACTGGACAAATGTAAGGAACCGTCCAGCAGGCTTCGGCGGGTGCACCTTTCGGCTGATCTCATGAGCGGCTCCTTAGCGCCTCCTTCAGCTTACTGATCGCACCCGCGACCTCTACCTCATCATCGTGGATGAGGTGTATCTATTGTCTATGAAATTATTGAATAGCAGAACGTTACATGCCATGTTCTGTTGCTCAAACAGACATTCAGTATACCTTTCCTTGTTTCATCATGCAATAACAAAAGTTGGATGTTCTTTTAACAAGGACTATTCCGTCTTTTTGTTGCGTCCGGCCATTTGCTGCCATACGGTACCTGCAGCCTGTTCACCAGATTCGATTCGCTCCAGTGCCATCTTGGCCTGCAAGCTAACCTCAAACTCGGGATCGTCCGCTGCCTTCCGCAGAGCTGGTTCTGCTTCTTCGGTTCCCACTTCATATAAGAAACGGGCTGCCCGCCAGCGCACCAGTTTGCTGCTGTCGGTGAGCGTAGCCGTCATCGCAGCGGTTGCAGCCGGGTCGCCGATATCGGACAAGGTGTCTCCAGCGGTACGACGTACGGCAGGGGAGCTGTCCTTGAGTGCTTCATACAGCAATTCCATGGCATCCGGCGTTTTGATGTCCCCAAGATAGACTACTGCCAACCGGCGAATCTGCATTTTACTGTCATGCAGGGCGCGGGCAATAAGCGGCAATCTCTCTTCTGTAGGTTCCATACCGTCAAAAGCTGCATAGCGTACATTCCAATCCTCACTGCTCAGCGCTTCTTCCAGCTCGGCACCTTCGAGCTTGCGGCGGCGTTCCACAAACTCTTCTGTATTGGTTCCGTGCGCAATGGCCTGTTCAATGACCTGCTTCAGACGCTCCGGAGGATAGGCTGCCTCCAGCTCCTGCTCAACCTCACGGGCAATATCCGACAATTCACCGTACCGTACGCCGTAATCACTTAATTTACGTTCTTTGATCAGCGTTGCACTGGCCACTTCGGTAACGGCCTTAACGAATCGATCGGAGAGAGAAATTCGTTCTTCTTTTGCACCGGCCTTAACCCGAATCTGCATCGGAACACCGCGGAAAAACTGTACAAATACTTGTGCTTCGCCAAAGTGCTCACCTGATGCATCCTCGGATTCAATCCAGTCGAGGTCAATGCCTTGTTGGCCCAGACGGTTCTGGACTTCCCCCAGAATGACGGACCAGTCGGCATTCCCCTTGCGATCCAGCGCAACGAAGTCCGTGGTATGAAATACACTTTTAACGCCAGGAATATGGAGCATCTGGCGGATAAACGCTGGAGCAGAACGTTCATTATCCAGCGTGTAGGTTCTGCGGATCCCGTCTTCGAGACGCTCATCGAGATGAAGCATCATCGTATTGGGACTGGGTGTTGGTTCAATGGAAACAATATTCATCGGTTCATAACCTCCTGTACCGGATTCATCATTTAAGTTCCCGTGATAGCAACGGGTATATCCCTATTTTACATGAATGGAGGCAAACTGCGAAATGAATGACAAACCTTACATAGTTGTGTGAGAAGTACTAAGATAGTTAACACTTCTTTCATGTTCACTCACAAACATTTTTAAATGAAGATCGGCACAATAAGTAGAATGAAACAACTGGAGGTTACAACTATGGAACGTATAACAGTACTTTCGGACGGAAGCCGCGGTATTGCTTATGAGCATATTATCGAATTGTTTAACGAGTGGATGGAGGAAGAGCAGGAAGAATGCATCCGAGGCGAGGAACAAAACCAGAAGATGGGTTCAAGGTCTACTTGGGGCCGATCCCGTTATTGCATTGTCGATTACATGGATGCAAGCCAGGCCGTATCGGCATCCAATGCCATTCGTGCCTTTTTGCCACAGCTGCCGCTGCTGGTCATTACCGATTTCCAATCGTTGATTCGCAGACAGCATGTGCAGCAGATTACAGGTAATGGCCTCATTAAGATGATGCTGTGGAATCCGAGCGAGCCACATCAGCTTTATTTGGACATTCAGAAATGGTTGTACTCCACACTGCAGGATCAAGAAAAAGCCATGCCCTCTGCCATGTCGATACTGAAATACACACGGAGAGGGCATAGCCACTAGTTAAGGAATATTGTATTAAGTCACATACTTATAACCTGTTCCCCAAACGGTCTTGATATAGCGTGGATTTTTGGGGTCGGGTTCGATTTTCTTACGCAAGCTGGAGATATGTACATCAATGGTACGGTCCAGGTAGGCTCGTTCCGATCCTTTAATTCGGTCCATAAGCTCATTACGGGTAAATACTTTACCCGGATATTTGTACAATTCTTTCATGATCTCAAATTCAATATGAGTGACTTCGATTTCTACTCCGTTGACGAACAGTGTCCGTCTATATTCATTCACAGTTACATGTCCCGTATGTTCTGATGGTTTATCCTCTTTTGCTGGTTTATCAGGATACGAAATGGCCGATCTGCGCAGCAGTGCCTTGATCCTTGCGTCCAGCTCCTTCAGACTAAAAGGCTTACAAAGAAAATCATCAGCACCGTTATGTAATGCTCGGAGCCGATCATTCAGCATTGTACTTGCTGAAATCATGAGAATCGGTACAGTGGAATGCTGGCGAAACGCATCTACCAGATCATTTCCATCCATTTCCGGCAGCATCAGATCAGTCACAACAATATCCGGCCCGAACTGCGGGAAAAGTTGAAGTGCCTCACGGGCATGATGAACCCGTTCTGTTATGTATCCTTCCTCCTCAAGAAAGAAAGCAATCATGTCAGCCAGATTTTTCTCATCTTCTATAAGAAGTACTTTGATAGACATAGAGGTCACACTCCTGATGAAAAGAATTTGTTAAGAAATTACTAAAAAAAAGCTGAGTTTAGTGTAGAAATACCACAAATTTTTTAATGTTTATATTCCAATATATAGGATGTATATGTAGGGGAGTACAAACTTGAGAAGAGCTTCAGTATTTTACCATAGCTGTGGCTATTTTGCCGATAAATCAAATTTTTCCAACAGAAAAACCTTTTAATATATACAGTATAATGTATCAAGGGGATTTGAGGAAAGAAAAGTAGATAGAACGGCTCTCGTTTATAGGAGGTACCAACGTTGTTGTTGAATACGGATTTAGAACTAGGCCAAGAGGATTGTAGTCCATGCTTCGAATAATGGCTGCCAAAATGCTGGTATGGATTGTAGAGAAATTGCGAATCGCTTGGATCGGAACTGTGATTCTCATTGTGCTTGGAGCCATGGGCAGCATATACCCACTTACGTTGTTTTATGGCGTCCAGTTAATGTTCGGCAGTGCTGCTGTCCTTGTTGCCCTACGCTTGCATGGCGGAATATATGGTTTTATCACCTTCGCTGCTATTAGTGGAATACATCTGCTTTATAATGGGCCAACTTCACATTGTCTCTACATGGTCTTCGGTCATTTTATTGAGTTGATCTGGATGCTGGGCTGGCAGATGCGTTGGAAGAACGGAAGCATTATGAAGGCCAACGCCGTGTTTTGGGTCGTGATGTTATTACCTGTCTTGGGGTATGGGCATTATATTCTGAACATGAATCTGGATGAAGTAAAGTATGCATACATGCATATTGCCGTAGTCAGTATGGTTAACGCGCTAATAGCCGGAATCATCATAGACTTCTGGATCACCAACGGCGAGCATCAATCGAAAAGGACAGGCACCATCCCGCTTAGCCGAATTGCTTTTAAATATGTGGTCGTGTTTGTTGTTGTGGTCTCCCTATTTCTTTTATCAGCGGATAGCCGCAGACAGTTAAGTCAAATTCATGAAACGATTATATTAAATATGAAACACGCAGCGAATGCAGTGACTCAGGATCTGGATGAACGATTCTTGACGGTTCAAAATATGCAGCGGGGCATGGAGCGTTATCATCATCTATTGGATGTAAACGTCATTATTCTGGATAAGAATGATCGCGTGATTGCTTCTGGGCTGGATACTGTAATTATTGGCGAATATTTAAATACAAGCAATTATCGTTATCTGAAAGAGGGGGAGTCCTCCATTATCTTTCGTTCGGGAGACGCTTATTACAGCGATGCGCTCACCTACTGGAAGCATGCTGCATTTATCTATAAAGCAGATGTGGAGTCAGATACTTCGTACCGTGTGTATGTGGAGACAAGTTCAGCCAATTATTATTCACGGATTGAAAGAATCTATCTGACTACCCTGCAGAGTCTGTTTCTCATTTTTGTAACCTCGATGGTTGTGGCTGCCCCATTAAGCCGAAAGGTGGTGAGTCCTCTGATCAGGCTTACTCGGATGACTGGTTTACTCCCGAGATTATTATTTCGTAAAGGCAAAATGGATTGGCCAACAAGCCATGTTATGGAAGTTCAAATTTTGATTGGAAATCTGCGCAAAATGGCAGATGTGCTGCTTGAACAATTTGAACAGATCCGTCAGGACAAATTAACACTGGAGGACAGGGTCCGTGCACGGACCAAGGAACTGAAAAATAGTGAGGAAATCAAACGCGCCATCATCGATTCATCTATTGATGCCATTATTGCTGTGGATTCCAATGGATTGATCATTGAGTTCAATCCCGAAGCCGAAAGAATGTTTGGGCTTAAACGGGAAGAGGTTGTTCTTGAGACCAATGCTCCATCCCTTTTTCAAGGGGCGAGTTGTATGGAAATCAAGAAGATGCTGGAGAGATATGAATATATCCGAGGCAAGCGGCATGTCAATGTCGAGGAGATTTCAGGCATTCGCAGAGATGGGTCCGTTTTCCCGATAGAATACAAAATTGTGGAAATTCAGCTCGGCAACAATGAGAAGCTGTATAACTTGTTTATCAAAGATATTACCGATAAAACACGAGCAGAGGAAGAACGTGTGCGTCATGCACTCGCGCTCGAGAAACTGAATGCAGAGTTGTTTAATGAGAAAATTGCGATTCAGGAACAGCGCGATATCAGTGAACACTTTATTGAATCCGTTCGTGAAGGGCTGGTCATGTCCGATCGCTCTGGCATGATTACCATCGTTAACCGAAGGATCGAGGAAATGTTCGGCCTTGGTAACTTTCTGGGCAGATCCATCGAAGAATTTGCTCAAGCCATGGATAAGCTTGTCCTGACGGATGACTTCAATCTGATGGATCAAACGAAGGCCTTTTTGCACGGGGAACGTGCTTTTGTGGAGACCGAATTCAGTTTTAATAACAAGGAAAAAAGCGTATTTTCCCTCTATATTAAACAAGTGGATGTGCCAGGCAAAAACCATGGGTTCCTGCTTGTGTTCCGCGACCGTACGGAAGAAGAACGCCTGAATCGAATGAAAAACGAGTTGATCAGCGTGGTATCCCATGAGCTGAGGACCCCGGTAGCAACCATTATGGGTTATGTAGAATTAATGATGATGTATGATTTACCTGCTTCACAGCGACAGGAGTTTATGGAAACGATCTCGTCGGAGGGCAGCCGGCTTAGCAGCCTGCTTGAGGATGTACTGGACATCCAGCGTCTGGACAACGAAGGCATGACTTATCATATGACCTATGTACCGCTATTGGAATTAGTGGAAGGTGTTGCCGAGCAATGGAATATCAAATCCATCCAGCGTATCTATGTGCATGCCTTTAACGGCGATTTCTTTGCTTATGCAGACCAGAATCGGATGACCCAGGTGCTTCATAATCTGATTGGCAATGCAGTGAAATACTCACCAGGAACCGAACGGATTGACATTACCATGTGGGAAGAAAATGAGTGGATATGCATTGATGTACGCGACTACGGAATCGGCATTCCGGAGAATGTGCAGGACCAGCTGTTTACGAAGTTTTATCGTGTGGATAACTCAGATCACCGACAGATCGGTGGAACCGGACTCGGACTGTATATCTCTCGTAAAATTGTCGAAGATCATCATGGAACGATTACGTTTATATCCGCAATTGGCAAAGGAAGTACCTTCAAAGTACGTTTGCCCAAGCAGGAGGATCTCCTCTAGGCAGGGGAGTTGTTCAGAGATGCCATGTTGCTAACTGCCTGTATACCATCACTAAGTCTTTATTTTTCAGTCGAACCATGAACTGAAGGATAAAGGCTTTTTTTGTTTTTCAAATTTTCAGGATAAAAAACCATGAACTTTTGCAAACTGTCTATAGCGCCATAATTTGCATCGGATCAAAAGGAGGATGGCAGGTATATGTTTCGCAAACAGGAGAAAACGCTCATTATTGTCTGCCTGGTCGCAGCAGTGGTCGTACTGTATGCCGTTGTGAAAAGTATCATGCGTATCATGAGTTATTGAGCTATATGGACAAGCAGATAAATGAAGCTGTACATCATGATAAAGAGGAGTGTCACCCATGTCATCGCTGGATCCTGTTCTGCTCAGCCGGATATTAACCGGTCTGACCCTGGCTGTACATATTATATTTGCCTCCATCGGCGTAGGCGTTCCGCTCATGATTGCGCTGGCCGAATGGCGGGGGCTGCGAACAAACGATATCCATTACACCTTGCTGGCACGCAGATGGGCACGGGGATTTGTTATCACCGTAGCTGTAGGTGTCGTCACCGGAACCTCCATCGGTCTGCAGCTTAGCCTGCTGTGGCCGATGTTTATGCGGGTCGCGGGTCAGGCGATTGCGCTGCCACTATTTATGGAGACGTTCGCTTTTTTCGTGGAAGCGATCTTTCTGGGAATCTACCTGTACACATGGGATCGGTTCAAGAAGAAATACACACACATGCTTCTGCTTATTCCGGTAGCACTGGGATCTTCTGCTTCGGCCATATTCATTACAACCGTAAATTCCTTTATGAACCAGCCTCAAGGCTTTACCTTGATTAATGGCATCATGAAGGACATCCATCCGATTGCAGCCATGCTGAACCCAGCTACCCCAACCAAGGTTTCTCACGTGCTGGGATCCTCATATACACTCAGTGCCGGTGTTCTTGCAGGTATCGCCGCGTTCAGTCTGCTGCGTGGCCGGGACCATGTCTATTACAAAAAGGCACTAAAGCTTACCACGGTATGTGCCCTAGTGTTTGCGATTAGTACAGTCATGCTCGGCGACTCCTCAGGCAAGTTTCTGGCCAAATACCAGCCGGAGAAGCTGGCTGCGGCGGAATGGCACTTCAAGACCATGAAGGAGGCCCCGCTCGTCTATGGCGGAATACTCGATGAGAATAATGAGGTGAAATATGCGATTGAAATTCCGTATGCGCTCAGTATTCTGGCGGGAAATCGGCTCGACACGGAAGTGAAGGGACTGGAAGAATATCCTGCTGATCTGAGGCCGCCGTTGTCCATTCATTACATGTTTGACCTGAAAGTAACGACAGGCGTGATCATCCTGCTGATTCCTGTTCTGTATGTATTCCGCCGCTGGCTTCCGGGACGAAAGCCGTATCCGAAATGGCTCCTGCTCGGAATCGTTTTTCTCGGTCCATTGGCCATGGTTGCGATTGAGCTGGGCTGGATGTTTGCCGAGGTAGGCAGGCAGCCATGGATTCTGCGGGGGTACATGAAAGTGTCTGAGGCGGCTACTACCTCGACCTCGGTAGGATGGATGCTTGTTCTGTTCATCCTGTTATATCTGGTCCTGTGTTTTTCTTGCATTCGGGTACTCAGCAAGCTGTTCCGCAATAAAGAGGCTGAGAAAGAGCTGGATTCGCTTGGACTTGAGGGAGGGATTGTCCATTGAGCTTCGAAATTGCTGGCATTGCGATATTATGGACATTTTTGTTCGGTTATTTGATCGTGGCTTCCATTGATTTTGGAGCGGGATTTTTCAGTTTTTATAGCTTGCTCACAGGGCATGAGAACAAAATCCATAACATAATTCAGCGCTACCTGTCACCGGTGTGGGAAGTGACGAATGTGTTTCTGATCTTTTTCGTGGTTGGATTGGTAGGGTTCTATCCGGATAGTGCCTTTTATTATGGTACAGCTCTTCTGGTCCCCGGCTCCCTGGCTATTGTGCTGCTAGCTATTCGGGGTGTCTACTACGCATACAATACGTATGGCAATCATGGTAAAAACAGTCGCATCTACATGGCTTTATATGGTGCGACGGGATTATTGATCCCGGCGGTCTTTTCCACGATTTTGGCTATTTCAGAGGGTGGAATTATTGAGCAGGTTGGTGAGCAGGTGTTTTTTCGCTGGGGTGAATTCCTGACAAACCCATATACCTGGTCGGTTGTACTGCTTGCGCTCGTCAGTGTGCTTTATATTTCGGCGATGTTTCTGTCCTATTATGCCAAGAGAGCTGAAGATGAGACGGCATTTGAAGTGCTGAGGGAATACGCACTGCTGTGGAGCTTGCCCACGATTTTTGCCAGCTTCCTGGCGTTCCTGCAGATTAACAAACAGAATCCCTTGCACTTTGAGCAAATGGTCAATATATCGTGGATGTTTATCGCTTCGTTTATTTGTTTTATTATTGCGGTCTCTCTTGTATGGAAGCGAAAGTACCTCGGCTTTTGCTTCATCGCCGTAATGCTTCAATTCGCCTTCGCCTGGTATGGATACGGTAGGTCGCATCTGCCCTATATCCTGTATCCGTACATTAACATCTATGACAGCTTTACCAACCGGACGATGGGGATTGCACTCATCACGGCATTCAGTCTCGGTCTGCTGGTGCTGATTCCGTCGCTAATCCTCATCATGAAGCTGTTCCTGTTTGATGCGAATTACGTCCGTGGCCAATCGGGTAAAAAGAAAGGATGAACCTCATGAATCTGGAAGGGGCAACAGGCATTCCGGGCATAACGGGTTTGAGCTTCTTTGAGGAATTCACGATCATGTATGCACCGCCGCTCATTATTGTTGCTGCGATTGCGTTTCTGTTCGTGTATCTGGCAGTATGCAAAAACCCAAAAGATTAATCCGCCTCTCTTTTTTCAAAAAGGCTTAGGTTGGGTTAAGATATTAGGAAGGGAGGAGGGCCCTTTCATGCCGAAAATCCGTTATAACAACATTGATAATGTAAGTACGGACAAAACGTTAAAGGAATTCAAGCAGTGGAGGGAGCAGCGGCGGAGCAAGGTGAAGGATTATTCGTATACCGTGCCCAAACACCCGCCTGAGCTGGATTACCTGCATGCCAACCGGGATGAGACAACCATCACCTGGATCGGTCACTCCACTTTTTTTATTCAATATTATGGACTGAACATCGTAACTGACCCCGTGTGGGCCGAAAAAATGGGATTTCAACGGAGACTGGGTCCCCCCGGTATTCCGATTCAAGATATTCCACCCTTGGATGTCATCCTGATATCCCATTCTCACTATGATCATTTGCATCTCGCTTCACTGCGGAAATTGGTTACCGCCAAAACCTTGCTGATTGTACCGGATGGGCTTAAACGAAAAATGGTGCGTAAGGGATTCCATCGTTGCCATGAGATGAAGTGGTGGGAGCATATCGTGCTCGGCGGCGTCAAAATCACCTTTGTCCCTGCACAGCACTGGACCCGCCGGACGTTATTTGATACGAATACATCCCACTGGGGCGGATATGTATTGGAGCAGCATCATGGGCTGACGACATCATCCGAGGAGAGTGCGGCTGCAAGTGAACAGAACGAACCGTCCTCAGATTCAAGAACGCAGAGTTCTCAGCAATCAGAGGGACCACCTGTTTTGTATTTTGTTGGGGATACAGGATATTTTCAGGGTTTCAAAACGATTGGAGAACGCTTTGACATCGGTGTTACGTTAATGCCGATTGGTGCCTATGAACCCGAATGGTTTATGACGTCCCAGCACGTCACGCCGGAAGAAGCGCTGCAAGGATTCGTGGAGTCCGGTTCACAGCTTATGGTTCCGATGCATTATGGTACGTTTAAACTCGCAGATGATACGCCTAAGGAAGCGCTGGATCGGCTGGAAGTTGAACGTGAACGACTCGGAATCCACAAAGAACGAATCCGGGTGCTCGGACACGGTGAGACCCTGCGTATTCGTCATGAGGATCATAGAAAGAGCTAACAAAAGTGGGCTAAATATGCTAAGGTAAGGGTATACCCGCAGCAATTGCACAATTACCAAAACTTTAACGAGTAAAAAGCGGCTAATTTTCGAATTTGCCGTTTTTTTGTGTTATAATATGGTGCCAGAATAGGCTACGGGATATTGAATCCATGATTGCTATGAATGCAGTAGCAGATTATTAAAATAAAGGATGGTATGCTTAATGATTAGTACAAGCGGCATCACGCTCCGCTACGGAAAACGTGCACTTTTTGAAGATGTGAATATCAAATTCACGCCAGGCAACTGTTATGGCCTGATCGGCGCCAACGGAGCCGGCAAATCAACATTCCTGAAAATTTTGTCCGGTGAAATTGAAGCAAACTCGGGAGAGGTGCACATCACCCCGGGCGAACGTATGGCCGTTTTGAAGCAAAACCACTTCGAATATGATGAGTACCCGGTTCTCGAAACCGTAATTATGGGCCACAGCCGTCTTTACTCGATCATGAAAGAGAAGGATGCACTGTATGCCAAAGCGGACTTTACTGAAGAAGATGGTCTGCGTGCCGGTGAGCTTGAAGGTGAATTCGCCGAGCTGAATGGCTGGGATGCTGAGCCGGATGCAGCGGCACTCCTGATCGGTCTGGGTATCGATCGTGAAATGCATGAGAAGAAGATGACAGAGCTGAGTGGTAACGAGAAGGTTCGGGTCCTGCTGGCACAGGCATTGTTTGGTACTCCAAACAATCTGCTGCTCGATGAGCCTACCAACCACTTGGATCTTGAATCCATTCAATGGCTCGAGAACTTCCTGATGGATTATGAAGGTACCGTTATTGTTGTATCCCATGACCGTCACTTCTTGAACAAGGTATGTACACACATTGCGGATATCGATTTCGGTAAAATCCAGCTGTACGTAGGTAACTATGACTTCTGGTACGAATCCAGCCAACTGGCGCTCGCGTTGCAGCGTGATGCGAACAAGAAAAAAGAAGAGAAGATTAAAGAGCTGCAAGCCTTTATTCAACGTTTCTCCGCGAATGCATCCAAGTCGAAGCAAGCAACTTCGCGTAAGAAACAACTCGACAAAATTACGCTGGATGACCTTCGTCCATCAAACCGTAAATATCCGTTCATCAACTTCAAACCTGAGCGTGAAGCAGGCAAGCAATTGTTGACTGTCGATCGTGTAAGCAAATCGGTTGAAGGCGAGAACATGCTGAATGATATCAGCTTCGTGGTAAACAAAGGGGATAAAATTGCTTTTGTTGGCCCTAACGGAAATGCCAAATCTCTTCTGTTTGACGTTCTGATGGGAGAAGTAGAGGCTGAAGGCGGTGAATATACTTGGGGTGTAACGACAACTCAGGCATATTTCCCGAAAGATAACTCCAAATACTTTGACGGCGTGGAGATGACTCTGGTAGATTGGTTGCGCCAGTATTCCAAAGATCAGGATGAAACGTATCTGCGTGGGTTCCTGGGTCGTATGCTGTTCTCCGGAGAAGAAGCGCTCAAAAAAGCGAGTGTACTGTCCGGGGGAGAGAAAGTTCGCTGTATGCTGGCGAAGATGATGCAAACGGGCGCCAACGTACTCATCCTGGATGAGCCAACGAACCACTTGGATCTCGAATCCATCACGGCACTGAATAACGGTCTGATTGATTTTGACGGCACAATGCTGTTTACATCCCATGACCATCAGTTCATCCAAACCATTGCTAACCGGATTATCGAAATTACGCCAAATGGCATTATTGATCGCCAAATGAGCTATGATGAATATCTGGAAAGCGAAGAAATTAAAGATCTGCGTAAAAAAATGTACCCGGTTGAAGCTTAATTTAAAATAGGTTGGGGTTCAGAACTCCACTGTAATAAAAAAAGAACCGTAAGCCCTGTTGAAAGGAGCTTGCGGTTCTTTTTTCTTGCATAAGCAGATCCGAGATTTCTCTAGGATCCACCGGTACGGCGGCGCTGATTGTTAGGCTTTTTATTGTTTTGGCTCTTCATCGCTTTTGGTCCGCCTTCAAAGTAGGCGCTGGATTGGTTACCAGAGTTCGCCTGTTGTTTCTTCTGCGCCAGTTTCTGGCGTATCGCATCCTGCAAACTGATTTTTTTCGGTTCAGTGCTTTCGCTCATCATTGTTTCCCTCCCGGTCTTACAGTAAGCCGTCCGAATTGGACGGGATGTACCTATTTTATACGTTTTGCAAAAGCCCCACAAGGGCAACCTGATAATAAGCGGGGATCCTTCACTTTTTGACTAGGCCAACACTTTTTCTCGAAGTCTACAGCCATGCGGTTTGGCAACTTTGTTTCGGCTTCCCTACAGCCATGCAACTTGGCAACACTGTTTCTATAGACCCACAAGGGTGGCATTTGGTACCATGTAAAAACCGTAATACGAAACGTAAAAGGAGTGTCGCCCGGTTTGAACGCTTATGAAGAAATACGTAAAGGGGAGCGGGGGGCTTGGGTCAGCATCGCAGCTTATCTAATCTTGTCCGCCTTCAAGCTAATCTGTGGATATTTATTCGCATCCAGCGCATTGCTGGCAGATGGTTTTAATAATCTTACGGATATTGTTGCTTCGGTTGCCGTATTGATTGGACTACGGATTTCCCAGAAACCGCCCGACTCAGATCATGCTTATGGGCATTTCAGAGCAGAGACCGTTGCTGCTTTGATTGCATCCTTTATAATGGCCATGGTTGGACTTCAGGTTTTGGTTGAAGCCGTACGTTCATGGTATGAAGGGGACTTTGCAGCACCTAACTTATGGTCTGCTGCCGTCGCTGGAATCTGTGCGGTGGTTATGCTGGGCGTATACCGATATAATCATCGCTTGGCACTGCAGATTAACAATCAGGCGCTTATGGCCGCGGCCAAGGATAATCGGTCAGATGCCTGGGTGAGTATCGGAGCGGCAGTCGGCATTGTAGGGGCCCAATTTGGTTTACCGTGGTTGGACAAGGTAGCTGCAATTGCTGTAGGACTTCTGATTTGCAAAACCGCCTGGGAGATCTTCCGAGATTCCACACATCGCTTAACGGATGGGTTCGATCAAGATCAGTTAACGGATCTTAGGTCATCTGTAGCGCGGGTTCCTGGAGTAGAGATGATTAAGGACGTCAAGGCACGTGTACATGGGAGTCATGTGCTTGTGGATGTAGTCATTGAAGTGGATGGCGGGCTTAGTTTAATTGAAGGTCATCGGATCTGTGATGAAGTGGAGGAACGGCTGAAGCGTTCACACAATATTATGCATGTTCACGTGCATGTTGAGCCGAGAATGGAAGACTTAGCAGAACCTACATGAATGATCTGAGCTAAATATTTTGTTAAAAAAAGAGGACAGTCGCTATGAGCGCTGTCCTCTTTACTTATATTCAGAACGATTATACGATACTATTTAATGGCAACGTGGATCCACGCTTTGCCTTTCCAAGTGTACACTTGAACCCATTCGCCACCATCGAAACCGTCTACAACTTCACCAGTTGTATCGATTACTTGGGCACCCAATGCACCGATTGGTTTACCGTTAGGTGCATCGTAGAACCAAGTGCGCTCCAGAAGGTTAAGCAGCATGGTAGGTACAAGAACCTCATCACCTGGTTTTACAACAGGCTCATCGAAGATTTTGTCATCTGTTGATGTAGTTTCAGTTGTTGTAGAAGTACCTTCAGTGCCTGTTGAATCTACAGTAGTTCCAGTAACAGTTTCAGCTGTACCTTCAACGGTTTCAACAACCGGTTTGTTTACTTCAACAGCAGGTGTAGTTTCCACAGGTTTTGTTGCCTGGGTTCCTGTCTCCGGAGTTACTGTTCCAGTAACCGCTTCCTCAGCACCGGCAGCAGCAGCCATTGAACCCATCAAAGTCAAAGCAGCGGCAAAACTTACGATTTTTTTCATTGTTTTTCCTCCTCGGGTTAGGTATGTAATTTGTTGTTCTGTGTTAAAAGTAACCAAGCGACCTCACTTGTGAATCAACATTTTAACAATATTTTCTTTTATTCTCCAGAGTCAACTGGAGCAATTGTGGGTATATGGGAAGCTTGTAAATATCAGACCACAGTGGGAGAAAACCGGGCTGGCTATGTAAAAAAGTCCTGTTTGTGAATAAGTATGCGGTTTAAAGAGAAGTGCGGATGGAATAGGGAAGAAAGGAGTGTAATACATAATAATTAGATGGGGGGACCTTATACCCTGGGACAATCGATTCAAAAATGACAGACACATAACAAAAGCCTAACGGCTTTTGCAAGCACGCTAGGCTTTTGTATGTAATCTGATAAAGAGATTATCCAAAGCAACCTGATTCATCGCATTCGGCTGCGTCCGGTAATCAGGGAGATGACGAACAATACAACAAAGATGAAGAACAGGACTTTGGCAATGGAAGCAGCTGCCTCAACAATACCGAAAAATCCGAAAATCCCTGCTACAAGAGCAATAACTAGAAATAGTACAGACCATTTCAACATGAGTATTCATCCTTTCGTTTGGGAGTATGGGGTCAGCGATGTTCATTCCGCTGCCGTGTGTAGTTGTTCTTTAACCTGGGGGTTTTGTAATGAAACATTCATGGATTTTCCAAAAACAGGGAAGGGTGAAGTCCGTTCTATTTTTGTTTCGCGCCTGAAATGGTCGGGTAACTATAGCAATAACAAAACGATGTATATGAGAAAGCGAGGTTCTTCTATGATCTATCAAATTAGTGTGGCCTTGATTGCGGTGGCTTTTGCAGTATTAGTTTTCTTTTTGATTCGTACATTGAAATCGGCTCAGGGCTCCCTGGACAACGTGTCCAAGACACTTCAGGAGGTTCAGAAAACGATTGATGAACTGAGTTATGAAGTGAAGCAGACGGTAAGGCATGCCAATGATATTACGGTTGATGTGCAGCACAAGATGAAACAAATTGATCCTGTAATGGAATCGGTACAAAATCTGGGAGAGGTTTTGAATGAGGTGACCGAGGCGGCCAAACAGGTATCCACGACGATGATCGCCAAATTTCAAACCAAACGCAACAATCAAGAGCCGCAAAACAAACGTGCAGAGGTAGCTAAAGTACAGACAACGCCTGCAACACCTACGGATCGTACCCTTCAAAGTTATCAGGCTACATATAATGATACGGCAAAGGGCGGGAAAAATTGGGTGAAGTACATCGATCTGGCGGCTAATGTGTGGCAACGTATGCGTAAATAACATGACCGCTGTGTAATCCTGAATGTCTTTCAGAGCGGTGATGAACTGAACTTGATGAAAGGGTGAGAATCATGATGAAACTACTGCTTGTTATGTTTAGCGTAATTTCTCCCTTTTCCGTTCAACCGGCAGCGGTACCTGCTGCTCAAGATATGCAATGGACGGTAGTGGAAGAAGAAGTGCCAGAGGTTACTCTGGCTGCTGATCGATCCGGACCGGTTCGGCATTTTCAGACTCTGAATGGCATTTCCCTGGATGACAGCAAAGGTCATATTATATCTGAGAAGGGTCAGCCCCTTCACAAAAAGGCAGATCCGTATCTGGGTTGTCCCGAATATGAGTTTGCTGATGTCAAGGTTGGACTCTGTGAGGATACCGGAGAGATCCAGTATATCCACATTGATGGAGCTGAGGAGCGGTTGAAACTCAACCAGCAGTGGATAGACATGAATGTCGAATCCATTCGCCAGGTTTTGGGTGAGCCGTATGTGGTAGCTGAAGATGGAGAAGTGTATCTGCGGGGTACTCAAGCCATTAAGATTTATTTCAAGCCCGGCACCGAGCAGATTGACGGAGTCGATCTGTTTGAAGATCATCTCCAGTAGAGGAGAAATGGTTTCTTATTAAAGAAGCGTTTCAAACCAAGAGAGCAAGGTTATATATTAAAAGTAGCTCGAAAAGAAGATTATCAGAGGAGAGTGGAGACGATGAATTCAACCAATGCGCAAGCTTATGCAAAAGTGGTGGAAAACGGAGTTCAAGCGGTAGAAGCGGTGAAAGAGCTGCAGAATACTGGTTACCTTGCTGATCATATCTTCGTTCTAGCCCACGAGAAGGATCGTACGGACCGAATTGCCGATACAGCGGATGCCAAGGAAATAGGTATCAAGGAAGAAGGCGTATTCGACTCCATGGCGAATTTGTTCCGATCACGTGGTGATGAACTCCGGGCCAAAATAGTATCCATGGGCTTTACAGAAGCTGAGGCAGACTTTTACGAGAGTGAACTTGATAAAGGCAAAGTGCTTGTGATTGCCAAGAAGAAGGATTAATTGGTTCAAATGGTAACTGAAGCATCCTGAACTAGACGAGCTTCAGATTCAAAAACATAGATAAGGAATGGGGATATCCCCATTCCTTATCTATGTTTTTGCGAGTTTGGAAGCGGGATCAGAACGCGGCAAAAACAGGGCAGCGAGCAGGTGTTTTTTCCTGTAGTGGTGCCATTTACTGATAGAAGTTTTTTGCTTTTACGATTATAGTTATAGTAGGAAATGTTATGTCTACCGCTGTATTGATTGCGAAAAATGTATATTTTGGGTTGTTACACGACTTGATAAAAATCGACAAACCCGGAACGGAACGCCACAGATAAGGGAGATAGAAATGAAAATACTTATTGTTGACGACAATCCGACGAATGTCATTATTATTCGAGAGATTCTGAAAAAAGAGAACTATCGTGACATTATAACCGCGAGTTCGGCCATGGAAATGTTTGAAGTTTTGGGAATCGGGGAGGAAAATAACGAACTGCGTCCCAGACCGTCGGATATTGACCTGATTTTGCTAGATATGATGATGCCTGAAATGGATGGAATTGAAGCTTGCGGTGTCGTGCAAAAATTCGAAAATCTTAAGGATATACCTATTATTATGGTTACAGCAATCGGCGACTCCAAGAAACTTGCCGAAGCATTGGATGCAGGAGCGTCAGATTATGTAACCAAACCAATTAACAAGGTGGAGTTAATGGCCCGAATTCGGCTTGCTCTCCGTTTGAAGCAGGAGAAGGATTGGCATAAGGAACGCGATCAGCGCATTCAGGATGAGCTTAAGCTGGCTGCCATGGTGCAGAATGCGGTGTTAAGCCCGGCGATTGAGGATCCGTTGTTCCATGTGAATGCCATCTATAAACCTTCTTTTGAACTTGCGGGAGATCTGTACTCCTGGTATCCGCTTGGTGAAGGACGATATGGCGTATTGCTGCTGGATATGATGGGGCATGGTATTTCATCTTCTTTGTTTACCATGTTTATCGCTTCGGTATTAAAGGATACGGTTACGACCTACGTAGATCCCGAGAAGGTAATACAGGAGTTGAATCGTCGCTTTAATCAGCTGCATCTGGAAAAGCAGTTGGTACAGTACTATTTTACAGCTATATATCTGGTTGTAGATACCCGAATGAAGCGTATTGACTATGTCAACGCGGGACATCCGCCGGCATTGTTTTTCCAGGAGGATGGAAGTGTAACGACTTTTGATGCCGTATGCTGTCCGGTAGGTTTGTTCGATAAAATGGACATAGAACCACAGACCATCCATTACGAGGGTGATGGACATATTGCGCTTTATACCGATGGACTGCTGGAGGCCGTTCAAGGGGATCAGGAGGAGCAACTGGAATTCCTGAAAGAGCAGCTGAAGGGCTCACATGAATGGAATGAAGGTCACATGCAGGCGGTGTTCTTTGACGACGAGATTCCCCAAGAGCGAGATGATGATAAATGCCTGGTGTGGATTACGTTAAATAAAGGGGCGGAAACGGAATGAAGATCAGAAATAAGCTACTGATTGGTTTTACCGCTCTCATGGCCATCTTGATTGTACTTACATTTGTAAGCTATGAACGGCTGAATAGCAGCAATCAACAGGTTGATCAGATGTATCAGGAGCGCTACTTAAAGGTTAGATATACTTCGTCTGTACGCGGAGAAGTTAATGATATAGCGAAAGTGCTGGCTAACTTGCTGCTAAACCCAAATAACTCAACGAATGCTGCAGAAAATGAGCTTAAGGAAATGCAGGAACGGGGAGAGAGTTACCTCAAGGAAGTTCGTGAACGGGCGGACAGTGCAGGCGAGCATCAGCTGGTCGACCGTGTAAATGCTGCCTGGGATTCATATAATTCATATGCGACTAGACAGATCAGCTTGATGGCCCAGGGACGTGCGGAAGATGGGAACAACTACCGCAATTCAACGGGTCTTGCCGTGCAGAAGGAAGCTGTAGAGAGTCTAAACGCGCTTTCCCGTTTTCAGGATCAGGAGATTGATACGGAAATCAGGCAAGCGAACGAGGAGTATAACCGTGCCGTCCAGATTACAGTAGGCATTATGGTTGGTGGTTTGCTGCTCGCACTTGGTGTGATTTTATGGGTACTCCCAAGTATTACACGAGGGCTGAATACAGTCTCGATGATGATCACAAGTTTTGGCAAAGGCCGGTATCGTACCATCAGACGCATTCAGGTCAAGTCTACGGACGAAATTGGGCAGATTGCGAATGTATTTAAAGAGGTATCAGCAGACCTGGAGGAAAAACAGGAAGTCGAGAAGGCTTATATGCAGGCACAGCAGGATCAGAACTGGATGAGCTCCAACATAGCCAGAGTGCCTGAATTGCTGCGTGGTGTAGGTTCCATTCGCCAGATCTCGCAAATGTTTATCAGTGAGTTTACTCCGGTCCTTGGAGCACAGCTCGGCGTGGTTTATCTGATTGATGAAGAGAAGCACCCTGATGAGTTGAGACGATACGGGGCATACGCCTTTGAGGAGAACAAGGACATCGGCAAGGAAGTATATCGGGTTGGCGAAGGTTTAATTGGTCAAGCAGCCCTGGATATGAATCCGATTATTCTTGAAAATACGCCTGAAGATTACATTCAGATTGGTTCAGCATCGGGTTCTACCCGCGCGACCAGCATTATGATCTTCCCTGTCGTTTTTGAAGATGAACTCATTGGTGTTGTCGAATTGGCCTCTTTTGAAGGTTTTAATGATCTGCATAAGCAGTTATTCTCTCAGCTCATTATGAATCTGGGTGTCATTCTTAATAACGTGCGCCGCCGTCTGCGTGTGGAGGAGCTGCTGCGTGAATCCCAGGCCCTTACAGAGGAACTTCAGGTACAGTCCGAGGAACTGCAGACACAGCAGGAAGAACTGCGTCGTTCCAATGAAAATCTGGAAGAACAGACAGATGCCCTCAAGCGTTCCGAAGAACTGCTGCAGCGTCAGCAGGAAGAGCTCGAACATTTTAATACGGAACTGATTGCCAAGACGCGTGCACTCGAAGAGCAGGTTCGTGAGGTCGAAGAGAAGAACGACGAAATTGAGAAAACAAAAACGCAGCTGGAACAGCAAGCCATGCAGCTGTCGATGACCAGCAAATACAAGTCCGAATTCCTGGCAAATATGTCGCATGAGCTTCGGACACCGCTGAACAGTCTGCTGATCCTGTCTCAATTACTGTCTGAAAACAAGGAAGGCAATCTGAGCAGCAAACAGCAGGAATATGCACAAACGATTTATATGTCCGGTGCGGATCTGCTTAAAATGATTGATGAAATTTTGGACCTGTCCAAGGTAGACGCAGGAAAAATGGATATCAATTATGAGACGGTTCGAATGGATGAGTTGACCGCTTTTGTGAAACAAAACTTTGGCCCCATGGCCAATAAAAAAGAATTGGATCTCAATATTGAATTTGAAAGTAATCTACCGGAATGGGTGTATACCGACGGCCATCGTGTGAAGCAAATTTTACGCAACTTGTTGTCGAATGCTTTCAAATTTACCAACCGGGGATCCGTGAGCATTATTGGACGGAAGATGAAACCGGAAGAACTTCCGGGGTATCTGAACACCAATCAGGAATATATCGGTTTTACCGTGAAGGATACAGGAATTGGGATACCTTCAGACAAAACAGATTTGATCTTTGAAGCCTTCCAGCAAGTCGATGGAACTACCAGTCGCAAATATGGCGGAACCGGACTAGGCCTATCCATCAGCCGTGAACTTGCTCGTCTGCTTGGCGGAGCGATTCAGGTCGAGTCCTCTGAAGGTGTGGGTAGTTCGTTTACGTTATACCTTCCGGACAATCATGAAGAAGCAGCTCCAGAAGAGGAAGGTGCTTCCCTGGCGGCCGCATCTGCCGAGTATGATTCGTCTGCAAACCGATCCGGGGCAATACGTTCAAGCAGGCAAACGGTCATTGCACCAGAACCCGACAGTATTTCCCTAATGAATATGCCAGCAAACGACACGGCTGTATCCGTTCAGATGGATGATGATCAGGACAATCTAACGGATGGTGACAAAATCCTGCTTATTATTGAGGATGACGTGAATTTTGCTCACATTTTGATGGATATGGCGAGAGGAAGAGGATTTAAGGCAATTGTGGCCACTCAAGGAGACAAAGGGCTCGAAATGGCGCGTCAATATTTGCCGGATGCGATTATTCTCGACATTCAGCTTCCGGTCATGGATGGTTGGGCGATTCTGGGCGAACTGAAGAGCAGCTCGGCAACACGCCATATACCGGTTCATGTTATATCCGTGATTGATGATATGAAGCAAGGATTGATGATGGGGGCCATTGCCTACCTGAAAAAACCATCCAGTAAGGATTCGCTGGATAAAGCCTTCTCGCATATCGAATCCTATACAGAGAACCAGTTGAAACGTTTGCTAATTGTGGAAGATGACGAAGTACAGCGCAAAGCAATCATTGAACTTATCGGGCATGATGATGTTGCCATAACGGCTGTGTCTACAGGCAGCGAGGCTCTAACCGAACTCCATAGCCAGCGGTACGATTGTATGGTGCTGGATCTGATGTTGACGGACATGACCGGATTCGAGTTGCTTGACCAGATCAGGGACGATGAATATCTGAATGACCTGCCGATTATCATTTACACAGGCAAAGAGTTGGATAGCAAGGAAGAAATGAAGCTGCGCAAATATGCAGAGTCCATCATTATCAAAGACGTGAAATCACCTGAGCGTCTGCTGGATGAGACAACCTTGTTCCTTCACCGGGTAGAAGCCAATCTGCCGGAAGACAAGCGCAGAATTCTGCAGAAGCTGCATAACAAGGAAACCTTGTTTGAAGGTAAGAAAATACTGCTTGTGGATGATGATATTCGAAATGTATTTGCCCTTTCGAGTGTGCTTGAAGGCTACCGAATGGATGTTACATTTGCTGAGAACGGGCGTGAAGCTCTTGAGATTTTGGATAAGAACCCGGATATTGACCTGGTGTTAATGGATATGATGATGCCGGAAATGGATGGATACGAAGCAATGACACGTATTCGGCAGATTCCGAGATTTGAGAAATTACCAATTATTGCACTGACGGCCAAAGCCATGAAAGATGATCGGGGCAAGTGTATTGAAGCTGGTGCATCCGATTATGTGAAGAAACCGATTCAAACAGATCAATTGTTATCATTAATGCGCGTGTGGCTGTATTCGTAACCCAATAGTTTGGGTAATGAACAACAATACATCGATTACGCAAGAAACAAATGAAGAAGTGGAGAGAATCTATGACACCGTGGGAACCTACCGAGGCTGATGAACAATCGGTCCGCATGCCGCAAGATGAAGAACGCGAATTGATTGAGATTGAGTTGTTATTGGAAGGTATGCACCGTCTATATGGATATGACTTTAGAAATTACGCATTGCCATCTTTGAGACGAAGAATCTGGCACTACGCACATTCGGAAGGTCTTAAAACGATATCCGGGCTTCAGGAAAAGGTTCTGCATGAACGTTCAGCATTCGAACGATTTGTACAGAATCTGTCCATTCCGGTGACCGAAATGTTTCGCGATCCTGCGCTCTTCCGGACATTCCGTGAAAAGATCATACCTGTGTTAAGGACATATCCTTATATTCGGATTTGGCACGCAGGCTGCTCCACGGGTGAAGAGGTGTATTCCATGGCGATTATGCTGCATGAGGAAGGTTTGTATGACAAGGCACGGATCTATGCCACCGATATGAATGATCGCTCCCTGCAGCAGGCCAAGGAAGGCGTATATGGTATTGAAAAGATGAAATTATACACCACAAACTATTTGGAGGCAGGGGGTACCAGAGCCTTCTCCGAATACTATACAGCGAAGTATAACTCCGTTATGTTTCACCCTTATCTGCGAAAAAACATTATTTTTGCAGAGCATAATTTGGCAACAGACCGGTCATTTAACGAATTTAACGTTATCTTTTGCCGCAACGTTATGATTTATTTCAATGATGAACTAAGGAACCATGTGCATGGGCTATTTCATGAGAGCTTGAGCCATTTTGGTATTCTTGTTCTGGGATCCAAGGAATCGATCCATTTCACAGAATTTAGCGATGCTTACGAGCCGTTAGACCGGACGGAAAAAATATACCGGAAGATCAAATAGGGGGTTAGGGTTAGCCATGGGGCTCAATGAACCAATCCACATATTATTGGTAGATGACCGCCCCGAGAATCTGCTTGCTCTAGAAGCAGTTTTGGAATCGGAACAGTATAAACTCGTCAAGGCAACTTCTGGAGAAGAGGCACTTCGATGCTTGCTTAAAGACGAATTTGCGGTCATTGTGCTTGATGTGCAGATGCCTGGAATGGACGGAATTGAGACAGCAAAGTTAATTAAAGCGCGTGATAAATCAAAGGATGTACCCATTATCTTTATCTCTGCCAACAGCAGGGAAGCAGAACATTTATTTGCCGGGTATTCGGCAGGTGCCATCGATTACATGGTGAAACCGTTTATTCCCCAGATTCTCAAATCCAAAATTGAGGGTTTTGTCGAGATGTTCATCACGAACAAACGACTGAAAACCCAAACCATGCTGCTTCATCAGAAAACGCAGGAACTCGAGAAAATGAATCAGCAGCTGATTCAGGCCAAAGAGGAAGCGGAAATCGCAGCCAAAGCCAAAACCGAATTTCTAGCAATGATGAGTCATGAGATCCGTACACCGATGAACGGTGTTATCGGGATGGTCGATTTGCTGATGGAGACGGAATTGAAGGATGAGCAGAAGGAATATATCGACATCGTGCGAAAGAGCGCGGATGCACTTGTCACGGTTATTAACGATATTCTTGATTTTACGAAAATGGAATCGGGGAAAATGGAGCTTGAGGAGCATCCGTTTGAACTCGTTACATGTATTAAAGAAGTATTGGGCCTGTTCGCTGTGGAAGCAGGTAAAAAGAATCTGGAGCTGGACTATTTCCTCGAGGATTCCGTTCCTGCCTTGGTGTACGGCGATATGGCTAGACTGCGTCAGGTCCTGATGAATCTGATTGCCAATGCCATCAAGTTTACGGACCAGGGTGGAGTCTACCTGATCGTTTCTGTTAACGAAGAAAAAGACGGTAGAATGACCTTGGAATTTGCAGTAAAGGATACAGGTATAGGGATATCCTCAGATAAGGTGGATCGTCTGTTCCAGCCATTTTCTCAGTTGGATACATCGATGACACGCAAGTACGGTGGAACGGGCTTGGGACTTGCCATTTGCCGGACGTTAGTGGAAATGATGGGTGGCAGCATTCATCTGGATACGAGCGAGAAGCGTGGTGCTACCTTCGTCTTCACCATTCAGGTTCAACGCTATGTGGAGACGGAACTGATCATAGGTAATGGGGAAGAGCAGCCGGAGAATATGGAACGTTATGAAATGCAGCCTTCCGTATTAATTGTCGATGATCACCCCATTAACCAAAAGTTGATGTCGATTATGCTGAGCAAGCTGGGCTTCACATCAGATACCGCAGAAGATGGTCAGAAGGCGCTGGATATGGTTCTAGAGAACCCAGGCTATGATTATATATTTATGGATTTGCAAATGCCGGTTATGGACGGATTGGAATGTACACGTAAAATTCGGGAAAGTCTTCCGAAGGAAAAGCAGCCTGTTGTACTGGCCATGACTGCTAATGTAATGGAGGGCATCCAGCAGCGATGCCTTGCTGTCGGAATGGATGATTACATCAGTAAACCCGTCAAGATGGGCAGTGTGAAACAAAAATTGTCACGATTTCAGGAAGACCGCAAGGGCTTTAAATCAGCCTCTTCACCCATGAATCGAGCAAATTGAAATAATTGCTAATTATGATTTTGTTTCACTTGGGCACAAGTTGGGTTATTAGGTAAGGAAACCATTGATCAGGAGAGAGATGTCTAATGAATACAAATAAAAATGAAAAATTCAATGCAAAGACCGAAACACAAAACGGCGTGTGCACGGTATATCTTACCGGCGAACTGGATTTGTCGGTAGCTCCTGAATTTCGTTTGGTCATGGAGCCACTTGTGGACAACAAGGAGCAGGATTTGATTATTAACATGAAGGACCTGAAGTATATAGATAGCACAGGGATTGGAATCCTGTTATCTGTTCTGAAGGCACGACATGGAATGGAAGCACGCTTTGAAGTACAAGAAGTTCCTGCGCAGATTCAGAAGCTTTTTGATATGACGGGTATTGCCAAATTCTTTGTCTCACAGAAGAATTCCCAATAGGAAAGGATCGAAAAAGGAATGAATGCAGAAGTTCAAAGAGTCACCCTTAACTTACCGGCGACAGCTGATTATGTGGATATTGTTAGACTGAATCTTTATGGTGTAGCGTCCAAAATGGGATTTTCTTATGAGGACATTGAGGACATGAAAGTTGCTGTATCCGAGGCTTGTAACAACTCTGTATTATATGCCTACTCACACGAAGGCGGTATGGTTGAGGTTGTTTTTGAAGTGGACAACGAAACATTGGCTATTACAGTCAAGGACGAAGGTGCAAGCTTCGAAAACGTCAACCCGGCAGTATCACGCGCAGGCCTTCATGACACGGAGCTGACAGATGCCCAAATTGGTGGACTTGGATTCTATCTGATGCAAGCCCTGATGGATGATGTCAGTGTGGAAAGTGAGACGGGCAAAGGTACGAAAGTTGTACTCGTAAAACGTCTTGCAAGAAGTGAGGAGAAAGTATGAACGAAAAAGTGACTCCCCCAGAGTCCATGTCTGAATCCGTGGGTTTGATTTGGGAATACCAGCAAACCAAGGATAATGAAATTGCAACAGTGCTTATCCGCAAGTATGAACCGATGGTGAAGATGGCAGCAGGCAAGATTGCCCGGAATCGTCCGGATCTGTACGAAGATCTGTATCAGACTGGCCAAATGGCTCTGATTCGCCTTCTGCAGCAGTACGATATTAATCTAGGCATTCCGTTCGAACCTTACGCCATGAAAAGTATGATCGGTCATATGAAAAACTATCTCCGGGACAAATCCTGGTATATTCAGGTACCTCGACGAATCAAGGAAAAAGGTGCACTTGTTCAACATGCTATTGATGAATTGACGGTGAAGTTTGAACGCTCACCAAGTGTGGATGAGATTGCTGAATACCTTGACCTGACCCCAGAGGAAACCATCGAAGTGTTAGCTGGTCGGGAATGTTACCACTACGTCTCACTTGATTCTCCACTATCTCAGGATGAAAGTGCAGCAACGCTTGGTGAACTCATCAGTGCAGACGTAAATGACTTTGATTCGGTGGAGAAGCGGATGGACTTGCAGCAGGCATTGGGACAGTTGAAGGAACAGGAGCAGAAGGTACTGATTTTGGCCTTCCAGGATGGTCAGTCTCAACGGGCGATAGCTCAGAAATTGGGTGTATCCCAGATGAGTGTTTCCCGAATTCAGAAGAGAGCTACTGAAAAACTGAAACAGATCATGTCTAATGCTTCAATGTTATGAGATGTGAATCCCTGATGTTGTTAAGTACGGAATAAGAAGGACACGTGATTCCACTGGAATACATACGTGTCCTTTTTTGAAATTTGTTTTGGATGTGCTGTATATTATGAAATCCAGGAGTGATGTTGTGACGGTGGATCGGGTCAAGCTGGCAGCCAAGCGTGACAAATTATCATTTTCGGAGCAGTGGGATTGGTGGGACTGGGTCGCATCAGAAGATAAGGAGATGGCCGAAGTTATAGAGGGGCTTATTGAAGAGTTCCCTGAGATGCAATACTTCCTTCGTAAGATCCCAGAGGTGCATTCCAATTATCTGTCTGTACGATATTTAAACGGGACAGATCCGGTTATATTTGGTTCACTTTTATATGCAGTCAAAAATGAGAAAGATAGTTCACGCAAAGATAATCAGATGTTTTTCTATGTCGACCAAAAAAGTTTGGTAACGATTAATTTGGATGATAACACCAGAGGAATTATGAATACGGGAGAACGCTCTGCCATGCTGCAGCAGTGTAACACAGCTCGTGATGGGATGTTTGTTCTGTTCCGGGCCATATTGCACTACTATCATGTGGGCATGGATCAGTTTGAAATGCATTTGCGTGAACTGGAACGGAAGATGGAATCGCGTAATGCTCGTACATTAATGGACCAAATTCTTGAAGCGCGGTTTGAGCTTTTGTATTGGAGCAATCTGTTTATCCCTTATTCTGAATTAATGGCTGCAGCGCGGGAGGCCTATCTGGATGATATTGAGGACAGTCGTTTCTTCAAGCAGCTGCAGCACCGGATTGAGCGGATGGAGCGTCTCTTTCAGCACTATGAAAAAGAAATTGATACACTTATTTCTATAGATAACGCGACTTCCGGGGTTCGTGGTAACGAGATTATGAAGACACTAACCATCGTTACTTCGGTATGTACGCCCGCAACGGCTGCCGGTGCAATCTGGGGGATGAACTTCGAGAACCTGCCTTTGATAGACAAGACATGGGGAGTTGTATTGGTCATCGCACTCATCCTCGCCAGCATGGCTAGCATGTATGTATGGATGATGATGAAAGGCTGGACCGGAGATCTGTTGAAGTTGAAGCCCACGAAGCGACCGGCTGATGACCCCGGGAAACGAGGCGAATCCGTGCGGAAGGGGTGATAATGCCTAGCCCTAGCTTTTGTAATCTTCGATATACCCAAGTAGGTCTGCAATGTATTGCCCCACAATCGGCATGTTCACAAATTGACTGAGTATAAGACCTAAGAGACCAAGGACAACAAAGGTTCCGAGGGTAAGTCCAAGTCCTCTCGCCATACCCGCAGTAAAATTGGTGATGATCCGTTTTTTGGGACTGGTGTAATTCTCGATAATATCCTTGATCTGTGCCTTTTCCAAACTGTCCGCAAGCTGATCCAGGCGTGTGTTCAGTTTTTTGACTTCATGGCGCAATTCAAAAGGATGCTCTGCCGTATCATACTGCTGCGATGGTTTGCTTCCAGTAACGGGGGTATTTCCGTTTAATGTGACTTTGCTCATGTGAGTCCTCCTCCTATTACAATGGATGAAAAATAGCCAGCTGAAACTCAGCTGGCTATTGACCATTCGCTCAAGCCTTACAGGCTGGTCGAATTCAGCTCTTTTCGTGTATCTTCCTTGGCTTCCTCGGAAGCGGAAGCCACTTCGCTGGTCGCCTTGGATGCTTCTTCAGCCACATCGGCGGAAGCTTTTCTTACTGAATCCATTACGTCATTACGGCCTTGGTTCACTGTTTTTGCGATATCCGAAGTTTTGGTCGAAACAGTTTTAGCCAGTTCGGTAGCCTTGTCACTGACAACGGCAGCAACTTCCTTGGTGCGGTCGGTAACCATACCAACCTTCTCGGAGAGGTCGCCGCGAAGTTCGCGTCCTGGTTTAGGGGCGAAGAGCAATGCTGCTGCTGCTCCCAGCAAGCCACCGATGAAAATGCCTTTTGCGAAAGTTGAACCGCTTTGTACAGGATATTGATCTTCTGCTTTATTCATGTCTAATCACTCCTTCTTTAAATTAAAAAACGTTTACGAAACAACGAACACCTTGTTGACCGATCAGGCAGCCTGTCTGAACAGCCTGGACACAAGCCCCAGCAAAAAGACAAAGAGTGCTGTACCAATAATGGCAGGGATCACGGCGAAATTACCGATAACAGGTCCCCAATTACCAAGCAACAGTGCACCCAGCCAGGCTCCCACAAAACCGGCAACCATGGCTCCAATGATGCCTCCAGGCATATTGTGACCGGCAAGTGCATCTCCGATGAGGCCGATGATAACTGCCAAGATGATGCTGAGAATAATGCCCCACATAACAACCGCCTCCTTTACACTTGATGCAGGATGTTGTCTGTTCGCGTTTGCTTACTTCGTATATAAACGTCGTGCATCAAGCTGAAACAACTGAAGCAGATATGGGCATCCTGGAATTTGAAGGAATTTCAGATCATTCGTTTGATTGCTCCAATCATACACACAAGCCAGGCAAGTCCGGCAACGAATCCGGCAAATACATCTGTAGGATAGTGCACACCTAGCATAATCCGGCTGATTCCGATGAGACCGACAAACCCTATACCGCACACAATAGGCAGCATAATGGAGGCAGACCGCGTCTGTCGTTCAATGGCCCAGATGACAAAAAACATGCCGTAAAACCCCATAGAAATCATGGCGTGACCGCTGGGGAAGCTATATCCATGGACCACCATTAAGTGATCCAGTTCAGGCCGGCTTCGACGGAAAATTTCCTTCAATCCTATGTTAAGCAGCCACATGACTGCAAAGCTGCCCAGAACTACATAGCCATAGATGGAGTATCGTGAATTACGGTGTATAAAGAAGAGTAACGCTGCACAGACTGCGGCTAATGCCGAGATCTTGAAAGAACCAATGGCAGTAATGAAGGAAATGACAGGCAGCAGTGCAAGACGAGATTCAGAATGGAGATAAAACCAATGTTGAATCCGATCGTCCAATTGAATGATAAAATGAGTACCCAGCCATGCACCTAATATGGCCAAAACAATGACTAGAGCAGAACTGAGCAGAACGCCTATTCCACTCCAGACAAAAAGGGAGCGCAAAGGTAAACGCGGAGAATTTCTGAACATAGAGGAATTGCTTTCACGCAGCATAAATGATATCTCCTTCAAGATAGGATTGGTTAAACATTCCAGATTGCTATAGGCTTACCCGAAAATCATGTCGAAAAAACTGAAAAAACATCGCATTTGTACTATAATTTAAAGATATCCCATGCGGCGTAATGACGCAAAGCAGAGATGAGACTGGGAGCATAAAGGAGAGAACTCGCATGGAGAGTGCGTTGTTAGTTAAAGAATACCGTGCAGGCGTGATGGAATGCGCCCACTTTGGACACATAAGCATCACGAATGAAAACGGAGATGTCGTTTATTCGGCAGGAAATCCACATTTCAGAGCATTTACCCGCTCATCTGCCAAGCCTTTTCAGGCCATTCCAGGCATTCGTGCAGGAATTGCAGCCCACTATGGGTTAACCTCCCAAGAAATTGCGATCATGGCATCTTCCCATCGTTCGGAGCCAGAGCATATTAAAGTGCTGGAGGAATTATCGTCTAAACTTGGATTGGGAGAAGAATGCCTGGTTTGCGCGGCAAGTTATCCATTGAATGATGATAGCCGAAATCAATGGCTGCGCAATCAAGGAGAGAAGCGTAGAATACTGCATAATTGTTCGGGGAAACACCTTGGCATCCTGGGTTACAGTCAGATGAAAAATTTCGATCTGGACAGTTACGCGGAGCGGGAGCATCCGGTGCAGCTTGAAATTCTGGAAACGATGGCTTCGATGGCAGGAATTGATCAGAAGGAAATTGAACTCGGGACGGATGGCTGCGGCTTTCCGGTATTTTCGTTGCCTTTATCGGCGTTGTCGAATGCGTATCTGAAGCTGGCTTGCCCGGATTTAATTGAAGATGAACCGACACGCTCGGCAGTGACAACCATCACGTCTGCCATGAATGATCAGCCTCTTATGGTTGGTGGAACCGGACGGGTTGATTCGGTGCTTCTGGAAGACAGTAATATTGTTGCCAAAGGCGGGTTCAAGGGGGTATTCGGTTTTGCCTTGAAAAAGGAAAGGCTCGGGATAACATTTAAGGTGCTTGACGGATCTGAGGAAGAATGGGCATGGATTGCTAAATCGATCTTAGAGCAGATTGGATATTCCAATCGGACAACCATCGAACGATTGGCTAATGTTTTCCCTCCTGAAATTCGCAATGATGCCGGAAATATCGTGGGACATGCGGATTGTGAATTCGTGCTTCACTCACCTGAAGAAAGCGTATAACCATAAGCTAGGGGCGTGATTAGAATCCCCGGACCCCGGGTAAAGATGAGATACCAACTGGTATTCATCTAAGTATTCATATACACGCAAGACCTGCTGTGAGATGGAGACAGCAGCTCTAAACCCTTGGAGGTGGATGAACATGATTAAAGTAGTGACATCGGAAGAAAGGCACACGTCGGATCGAGGTTGGATACACAGTGAGTTCAGCTTTTCTTTTGCAGATTATGACGATCCAAGCAATGCGCATTTTGGTTGCCTGCTGGCTCATAATGATAACACGCTGATGCCGCAGGAAGGCTTTAAACGACATCCACATCATGACCTGGAAATTGTGAGTTACGTGATATCCGGTAATCTTAAGCATACAGACAGCATGGGAACCGAACAGGTACTTGAGCCGGGAACGGTACAGGTAATGAGTGCTGGCACCGGTGTGGAACATTCCGAGACCAATCCGTCCGAGGATGAACCGGTACGTTTCCTGCAGATGTGGTTCCTGCCATCCCAGCGCATGCTGAAACCATCGTATACGAATCGACAATTTGACCCACAGGAGCAGCTGAATCGACTTTGCCCTGTCGTATCCGGACAGGGTGTGGAGGGAGCCGAAGGTGCGCTTCCAATTTCACAGGATGTGACCTGTTATCTGACCCAATTGGAGTCTGGTAAAAAAATCATGTATCCACAGCATGAAGACAGACGCACTCATCTTTTTCTGATCAGTGGTCATGTGGATATCGCCTGTGCGGATGGTAATTTCAATCTGAAGCCAGGGGATGCTGCCCGTATTCGAAAAAGCTGTGATCTGCAGATTACGAGTACAGGAAGCGAAGTAGCGGAATTCGTACTGGTAGATTTGCCTTAACTTGCTTAAATGACAAGTCATGCTAAGTTGAGGGTATCAAGTAAGCTAAAAGATAAAAAGGACCTGCTCTCCATTTGGTGGAGGCAGGCCCTTTTTATTTGTGTGAACGAAGATGGGCTGCTTTTAAGCTTTACGCAGGTTCCCCAGTTCGGAAGCAACAGCTTCCACTTCAGAAATACTGAGATGCTCCTTGCTCATCACCATCTCATACAGATCATGCAAATCCTCGTATTTATCGAGGGGGAATGCCGAAGCCTGCATAGCCGCACCGCTGGCCATACGCAGCTTGGTTTTGATCGCTTCAATCATATATTCCATGTTGGCCGCGTTCGGTTGTGTCAAATCCATCGTTATGTCCATCCCTTCCGTATCGGAAACTGTTGTCATTGTATCATGATTGGACAGGCACAGGCCAATGTTTTGCGGGAATCACTCTGTATCGGATAAAATGTAAAAAAACAATACTCATTCACATTGCTTCTGTGCGTGTAAAGGAGGGAAAAAGATTGGCAGCATACAAGCGTGAAATGGTGCGTCACCAGAGTCGGGAAACTCCAAAAGGTGTGCCTGGAGAAGACCTGGTTCTATTTTTTAAACACATTTATGAGCAGCATTCACCTGATGAAATAACATTTGTCTGCATTGGAACGGATCGTTCATCGGGAGATGCACTCGGGCCTTTGACAGGAAGTCTGCTGGAGGAGCACGGAGTGGGTCATGTTGTAGGAACGCTAGCAGCACCTTGCGATGCAGATACACTGGAGAAGCGGATGTCTCAGATCCCGGCACATCATGCCATTGTTGCTATTGATGCCTGTCTGGGTCCAAAACATGCCACAGGTACATATTATCTTTCCCATCATGCGTTGAATCCGGCACAGTCCGTAGGGGGGAAGCTGCAGCCTGTTGGGCATTATAGTGTGGCAGCTGTAGTAAACGTCAATGGTCCCAGGCCCTATTCCATCCTGCAGATGACTTCGCTTCATCTCGTCATGAACATGTCCCGAACGATCGCTGACGCAGCGTTTGCGGCGAGGAAAATGAGATAAACGTTTCATTCATGTGATGAAAGCTTAATAATATACAACTTGAATGACAAGAAGTTGGTTATATACAATGAATATAATCAATTCAATTCGCGCAGAGAGAGGGATTCATATGGAAAAAGTGATATGTGATGGAACGACGATATGTTATGCCGAACAAGGCAAGGGAGAAGCACTTATTTTGCTTCACGGATACTGCGGCAGTTCATCCTATTGGGATGAAGTTGTGCCGGAGCTTGCACGTCATTATCGCTGCATCGTACCCGATCTGCGTGGACACGGTAAGACGGACGCCCCTATGGGAACATACACAATAGATCAAATGGGCAATGATGTTCTGCAATTAATGGATGAGCTGAATGTGGATAAGGCTGTCCTGCTTGGACACTCCATGGGAGGATATATCGCCCTTTCCATCGCTCAGCGCCATCCGGAACGACTAAAAGCCTTTGGTTTGATCCATTCTACCGCATATCCGGATAGCGAAGAGGGCAAGGAAAAGCGTCTTCGTGCAGTATCGGCTATTCAGACGGATGGTATTGTAAGCTTTGTGGATGGATTGGTTCCGGGATTGTTTGCTCCTGAACATGTGGAGCGGTTATCGGCAAAAGTATCACGTGTCAAGGAAATCGGGTACCAGACCGCACCTCAGGGTGCAGTTGGAGCCGCACTGGCTATGCGGGAACGTCCGGATCGCCGTGATGTTTTATCGGCTACACCGTTACCGGTTTTGCTGGTCGCAGGTGAAAAAGACCCTGTGATCCCGCCGGAACGCACGTTTACGAGTGATAAACCGCATATTGTACAAGCGGTCATTGCCGGAGCAGGCCACATGAGCATGTATGAAGCACCGGAACAGTTGATTCAGGTCATTAGTCAATTTATGAACGGTTTACCGAAGGCGTAAATCTCTGAAGTCTTTATTTTCAGCAGAGTGGATCATTCAGCATATATCGTTATCCTAAGAAACCCCTGAGACGTCTCTATAAAGACACGGGGGTTTCTTTTTGCATCCTGGAATCCAAGAGGATGTCCTTTTTGGCTTTTTGATAGGGCATGAATTAAACTAGCAATAATGGATGATGATCCGAATGAGCGAATGAGGGGGCATATTTGATGTTCAGAAAAGACTATCTGCTCCGCATGATGGAGGAAATGACCGAGGCGATTGGCAAAGCATTTACACTCAGACAACAGCGGAAACATACGGAGGCACTTTCAGAATTGGACGAGCTGCTTCGCAGGCAGTTTGGCATGAATTTGTCTTTGCTGAATTCTCTCCCTGCAGAGGATGTCATTGAAATGTTTCGTTTTCGCGGAGTCATTGAAGTGGACAATCTGCAGCAAGCCGCGCGGCTGATCGAAGAGGAAGGTTATATTTATGGAGAGAAGGCCAGAGTGAAAGGCATCGATGATCAAGAGAAACAGGATTCAGAGGATGAAGGACTTATCCGGTTAATGAAATCATTGCACTTTTATCTGTATGCCCTGAATCATGGTGCCAACCCGAAGCTGCTGGATGCACCGGATCGCGTGCAATCGATATTGGAACAAACGAAAGAATACGAACTTCCTGCCCGTACGGAGAAACAGCTTGCGCTGTATCAAGAACAACATGGGCGATATGATCTGGCCGAGAACAGCTGGTACCGCGTTCTGCGGGTAGGCGAGGGGCAGCTCGTGAATTATCGCGAAGATGTGAAGGCCTTTTATGAACGATTGAGCAAGCTTGAAGATGGGCAACTGGAACAGGGCGGCCTGCCACGCCAGGAAGTGGAGGAAGGTCTAGCCGAACTCATCCAATAAGCGGAGAACAAACCAGGACACAAATGAATAAGGCTTGTTAGGTGTCTTCACTTGGAGCGGCACCGGAATTGTGGTATGGTTACGGTTGACCAAACCAAATCGAAAGTGAGATGTACCCCGTGGATTCATTGCGAAAGCTTATACAAGACATCTTTGAGCAGAATTCGCTGATTACAGCGACCTGGAGCCAGCTGCGCAGACGGGACAATGTCTCGTATACGAAAGTGCAAGTCAAGCCGGTAACGCTGAAGAATCAGCTGCATTATCAATTCGCATTTCATTATAACAACAAAGTGCTGCACGAGAATTTGACTCCGGCTGAAGCGATAGAACGCATGACTTTGCTGTGCGAAGAGACGTTTCGTCAAGGGCTCCTCTGTACGACAGAGGCAGATTATCAAATTTTGATCAGCAAAAAATATAAAGTATCCATTCTGACCAAATCTCCATCCAAGACGTCAGTGGATCTCTCGCATAACCGCAAGAAGCAATACGTGCTGGAAGAGGGAGTCCCTGTCTCGTTCCTGGTTGAACTGGGCATTATGAATGAAGAGGGCCGGGTATTGGCGCGCAAGTACGATAAGTTCAGACAGATCAATCGTTTTCTTGAAATGGTACAGGATGTCATTCCGTATCTGCCTGAGGGACGTCCGCTTACCATCGTTGATTTTGGCTGCGGCAAGTCCTATCTGACCTTTGCCTTGTATCACTACTTGTCGGTACAACAGCGCAGATCGCTGAAGATCATCGGTCTTGACCTGAAAGCGGATGTCATTGAACATTGTAACGCTCTTGCACAGAGGCTTCACTATGGTGATCTGAAGTTCCTGGTTGGTGATATTGCAGACTACGACGAGCTGAACGAAGTGGATATGGTCGTGACACTGCATGCCTGTGATACGGCTACAGATGCGGCACTGGAGAAAGCTGTTCGCTGGGGCGCTTCAGTCATACTGTCCGTACCGTGCTGTCAGCATGAGCTGTTTGACCAGATCGAATCTACGGTAATGAATCCGTTATTGTCCCACGGTATTCTGAAGGAACGCTTCTCCGCACTGGCAACAGATGCCATTCGTGCGAAGCTTCTGGATCTGATGGGTTACAAAACGCAACTGCTGGAATTCATTGATATGGAGCATACACCCAAAAATATTCTGATTCGTGCTGTGCGTGGACAGGCGGGTCAAACGGCTGATATGTGGAAGGAATACACAGAGTTCCGTGATTTCATACATGCGGATCCGTACTTGGAACGGGCTTGTGCAGACCTGCTGCCAGGTGGTAGCAATCCGATTGAAACAGCAGAAGGCGATGTAACGGAAAATAATACAGGTCGTTCAAACGGGAAATCGACAACCAGCCCAGACTCTTGTGACCACTGCTAAATTTCGCAAGCGCTAATCCTAATCGGCAGGTGGTCTGCCATGTCCAGGAATGGACATACTGGTATGAGGGTCCCGTTATGGAAACGAATAAACGATTGTGCTTTATATGAATGAAAAGGATGACGGTGAGACATAAGACAGGAGACCCTATGAGGATCTTCTGTCTTTTTTGTATGTCAAGCGTGCCGAGTGCGAATGAAATCCAGCATGGGAGATTTGCATTGTTTGTTCCATAAAAGAAGTTGGGAAGGAGGTAGGCAGTTGCAGCAGCAGAGATACAGCGATCACATGGTTGAGCATCAGAAGGGTAAGAATCGAGCGGAAATAAAGATGAATGTATGTAGCGCTGTGCCAATATCCGCTACGGATGCAGGAAATCTGAACTTGAGTTGCGAGTTTAAACAAGCGAAGACGAAGACGTTTGGGTTGGATACATCGGCATTAACGATACTATTGGGCGTGATGGGTACGATCATGTTGCTGGCTGCATGTCTGGGTCGGGGGCTATATTTTCCTTTCGATGTGTACGTGGTCATTTTGTTTGCTTCGGCGAGCATTCTCACGGGAGCGATCATGCTCCTTCTTTTACGTATATTGCGGAGTAAGAAAAATAACGCACTGAAAAATCGCTTAAGTTACGATATACACAGTAATGAAGAAATGAAAATAAGATATTGGCATATGAATCTTAATGGCTGGATCATCTGGCCCATCATTATGATGGTTTGTTATGGCCTGCATGCCTGTTTGGGTTCTGTAAGCACACAGGGCAGCATGGATGAAATGCTGCGGTGGAGTTTGCTGGCTATCTTTGCCCTGCTCGCAGGGATGCTGGCCTCGTGTGCTCACGGTGTGCGATGGTTCGCCGTTGGATGGCAGGCTGTAGGGAGCCTGCTTGTGTTCAGCGGCCTGCTTGCGGTGTGCGGCGTGCTGCCGCTGCCTTTCGCGGTCATGCGAACCGCCGACCCCGAGATCAGCTCCGCCGGTGCGAGGCTCGGCGGACTGCTGCAGTACCCCAATGCGTACGGCGCCGTTGTCGGCATGTACGCATTGGAGCGGCTGGCTGCAGTCGCGCGTGCCATGGCCCGTCCCGTGACGGCCTGGCGCCTTATCGCGGCAGCGCTGCCGCTTATGCCCGCGCAAGCCGCGCTCCTGCTGAGCGAGTCGCGCGGTGCCTGGCTGGCGACAGGCATCGCCGCCGCCAGCGCTTTCGCTTGGCAGCGGCGCGGAGACCGCCTGCCGCTGCTGCTGGCCATAGCCGCGCCCCTGGCGAGCGCGGCCTGGCTGTACCGCCAGCTGGCTGCTGCCCAGCTGGCGCCTGCACCCGTGCCCGGCCTGCTGGCCCTGGCCGGGGCATGGGCAGCTGCGCTGCTCGGCACGCTCCTGCTGTGCCGCCTGTGGCACAGCAGCGCCAGGGCACGCGCCGCTGCCTTAACGGCCATGGCACTGGCGGTTACCACCGCCGCCATGCTGGCCGTGGCCTCCACGGCCGAACGATTTGCGGCAGGTGTCGGCACCGGGATGTCCCGCCTCCGCATGTGGCGGGACGCCCTGGAGCTCTGGTCCGAGGCCGCATGGCTTGGCCACGGAGGAGATACATGGCGCAGCATGTTCCGCGCCATCCAATCCTCGCCGTATGTCGGAGGCGAGGTCCACAATGGCCTGATCGACATTGCCCTTGATACAGGCCTGATCGGCCTAATAATGATCGGTGCCTGGTTTGCTTTTACCATTCGTAATATCGTGAAATACGCAGCACACTTACTGCCCTCCGTGCTTGTTTTTGTTTTGCATGGGATTATGGATTTTGACTGGAGCTTCACATTGGTCTGGATGCTGTTTATCTGGCTGGGAGCTTGGTCATACGCATATAAAAATGAACAGCGTATAGCCACTGCGGACGAGCATGCCGTAATCCAGGCGAGAGAGGACCCAGCCGTTTTTACGAACGAACGCTCAGTACAACCATCGCTTCTGTCCAAAGGGCTTTCATATCAGGCTATGCCAACAATGCGGACAATACCATGGTTGACTGCCCTGGCCATCCTGATTTGGCTTGGGGGGACAGTCTGGCTGGCGGGGCATAATGCCGTGGCGGAAGTAGAGTATCGTTTGGCTGAATCTGCGCCGCAAGAATTAATTCAGCATAGGGCAGAATTGGCAGCTGCATTTCACGCAAATCCATACCGGCCGGAGATTGCCATCTCTCTTTCACGTACTCTTACAGCCAATGATGCAGAGAAACTGCTGATGAGCAGCTTGTCCCACTCCCCGGCAGAGCCGCGGCTCTACCAGGAGCTGGGGAAACGAGCAGCCCAAGCAGGGCAGGGAGCACAGGCTGGCAAGTACTTTGAACAAGCAGTTACATTGAATCGGTATGATTCCCATTTTCAGTCCGCAGCTTTGTACTGGATGATTCATGCATCACGTCAGGAATGGGCTGCCGGTTACACGGACCGAGCCAGGCAGACTGCCGCTGCAGGGGTGCGAATGTATGAGCATTACGAACAGTTGAGTGCCACAGTGGCTTCAGGAAAGGCGCGTAATGATCGCCAGTTTACCTTGGATGACGATGCTGCCATTTACATCACTTATTTACGTATTCTTGCATCAACTGCCGTTCCTCAGGAATGGACCAGACAGACCGACAAACCACCTGGGTAACACCTGCTTCTTGCTTCTCTTAAACATGAATTATGGCGGGTCTGCTCAAGGAACATTTGCTTGTTTCTGTGCGTGCTTCTTCCTGTAGGAAATGCTCTGAATCCTCTGTATTCTACAGACGATATCCGCCAAATGCCTGCTGAAATGCAGCCTGAAGGGGTTCAATGTCCACATTCCATAGAGAGGCTATATCTGCACTGACGTCATTGTTCCACCACTCGCATAATTTCTTTCGATTGTCCCGGTTTTCACCGATCCAGAGCAGATTGGCAATCACTTTTCCATAATAGAGTTCTTCCGCCTGTTTCATCTGATCGGGAGAAATGTAGACCTTCAGCCGTTTTGCTGTCCGGTACAGCTCCTTACTGCAAGCTCTGCGAATCCCTCTCGCGGAAGGTAACTTCTGGCTAGGGTTGCTATGTTTGACCGGGGGAGTACCGGGTGTTGATTTGGGTGACATCCTCTCACGCTCCTCTCCCGATACCATATGCGAAGGATGACTTGCAGGACACTAACCCGGGTCGATCAAGTAGCAACAAACTGCAGCCCTGTGCTAAAATAGGGACTAACATCCATGGTGCTGCGGAGCACCGCCAATCAGGATGAAGAAAGAGGGTCGAGATGGACGTTATTCATAACATTGTCGGTCAATTGTTCGAATGGATTCAGAGCCTTGGATACTTTGGAATTATGCTGGGATTAATGCTCGAAGTCATCCCCAGTGAAATTGTACTGGCATATGGAGGATTTCTCGTTTCACAGGGCAATATCAATTTCTTAGGTGCAATGATATTCGGTACCGTGGGCGGTGTAGTAGCCCAGCTCTTTATTTACTGGATTGGCCGTTATGGCGGCAGACCTGTGCTGGAACGTTACGGAAAATACATACTGATCCAGAAAAAACACATCGACCATTCCGAGGAGTGGTTTCGCAAGTATGGAACAGGTGTCATTTTCACGGCGCGTTTTGTTCCGGTTGTGCGTCATGCCATCTCGATTCCTGCAGGCATATCTAAAATGCATACAGGAAGATTCATTCTGCTGACAACACTTGCTGTTATACCTTGGACTGCATTGTTTATATATTTAGGGATGGTACTCGGAGACCAATGGGAACATATTAACGAAAAAGCAGCACCTTACATTATGCCGATTCTGCTCGTTGCACTCGCACTTATGATTATTTATGTACTTATTAAATGGATGAATGTTCGAAAAAAGAGAGGAAGTGTCTAGTTATGGGTAAACCAAACTTGTCTCACAAATTCGGTAAGGGTCTGCCGCCGAAGGAATTCATTGAGAGCATGACCAAAAACCAAAGCGAATTTCAAAAGAACTATGACAGCTTCACATGGCCAAGCGAAGAGGATCGCGAGTTTTTCGAGAGCTTGAACCACCGCGATGATCTGCGTGTTTTGATTTTGGCTGCTGACTGGTGTGGGGATGTTGTTCGCAACATACCTGTTGTATTCCAGGCGCTGGAAATCTCGGGCATTCCAACCGAAGTTTTGATTATGGAAAATCATCCTGAAGTGATGGATGAATTCCTTACGATGGGCGGCCGTTCCGTACCTATCGTTATTTTTGCCGATACAGGCGGACATGTGCTGGGCCAATGGGGACCACGCCCTCAGCATGTACAGGAAGTCATGGTTGAATTTAAACGCGAGAACCCAGATCGTGATGCAGCTGATTATCAGGAGAAGATGGCTGTAGTACGTCAGGAAATCGGTAAACGCTATGGGGAAGGAACGGAGTCGCATGCAGTCATTATTCGTGAGCTGCGTGAACTGATTTCGGGTTACTAATCCAAGATGCTTAACATTCGTACATTTACACTCGGTCCGCTCCAGACGAATGCATATCTGCTGCAAGGGGAAGATCCGGGGAAAGCCGTTATCATTGATCCGGGCATGAACCCGGGTCCGCTGCTCAAAGCCATTCAAGACCTGGAAATTGAAGCGATTTTACTGACACATGCTCATTTTGATCATATGGGCGGTGTGGACGAAATTCGCAAATTGAAGGGCTGTCCAGTCTATTTGCATGATCTGGAGAGTGACTGGCTCACCTCTCCCAAACTGAATGGATCGTTGAACTGGCCGCAGGCTTCACCGCCTCTTTCGACAGATCCTGCAGAATATGCGATGGATGAAGGGCAGACCCTCCAGTTTGTTGGGCATACTTTTAAGATATATCATACACCTGGACATTCCCCAGGCAGCGTAAGCCTGCTGTGTGGTAATGATTTGTTTGCAGGAGACGTTCTGTTCCGTATGGGCGTAGGGAGAACGGATCTGACGGGTGGACGGGAACGAGACTTGATCGATTCGATTCAAAACAAGCTGTATACCTTTGCGGATGAAGTGAAGGTATATCCAGGTCACGGTCCTAAGACAACCATCGGTTATGAGAAGCAGAATAATCCTTACGTTTCTGCAAGATGATCGACATTTAAGTGAAGAAAGTCTGGACAAGTGACAATTTTTTCATTAGAATAGCAATTAGTTGTTACAAGCGTTAAGGCATCATCTAACTAAAGCTTTAAATAGCAGTACCCTAACTTGCGAAGCACGCAGACTGTGGTCTATACCCGGTTTGCGTTCTTTTTTTATTTTCAGCAATATTGGCAAGGGAAGAGTCATCCAGATACAACTTACATAAGAAAAGTCATTGTAATGCAGACAGGTTTGGATCTGAATAGCAAGTACATGGAACGGAACCTTAGAACGTAGTATTTAATTGGTGAAGCATGAGGAACAAGAGAGCGGGGTGAAGAAGTGGAGAAAAAGCGCGTTATACCTTTTGAACGCCGTGCCAAGTATTCAGCACTGGAAGAGACTCGCCGGGTGATGATGGATACGGGCAAGCTTGAATTAGCAACGAATCGTCCTCAACTACATAGCTACAGAAGCAAGGCAATGAATGAACCTTTGGAACAGCAGCAAAATATATGGAGAAGTCGAGTTTTGAGCAGCGGAGCCCGCAACCAGCCGTGGTTCGACAAGCTGCAGGAATACCGGAATGAAGTCTGATTGCCCGGGAAATTGTCGGCTTCAGATTTTTTTGTAGTTCATTTGAACGTTTATGCAGAGACTGTCGTATTAACACAAGAATGAATGGGAAGCAGAGGTGAAGAACCAGATGGAAGCAGCCGAACTGGAAGAGGTCCGCAGGGCAGCAGCAGGAGATGATGCTGCGCTGGCGGCGCTGCTTCAACGTCATTATGCTTTCGTGTACAAATACTTGGTCAAGGTTACGATGGATCCAAACGCTGCTGAAGAAACCGTTCAGGATACGATGATTCGATGTATGGAAAACATTCATCGTTATGACGGTTCGTCTGCCTTTTCATCCTGGATGATTACCATTGCTACACGCATCTATATTGACAAGACAAGGCGTAAGAAAAGAGAAAATGGCTGGTTGGATATGATCCGAAGTGAAGCCATCAGACGATTCCGATGGCAGTTTGAGAGCCGGAATGAAGAATGGACGGATGTTATGGATGCCATGACCAGATTAACGCCGGAACACCGTGTTGCTGTACTGTTGAAGCACTATTATGGCTATGGCTATGATGAGATTGGAGAAATGCTCGGTATTCCAGCCGGAACGGCGAAATCACGAACGGCCTATGGCCTTCGTCAATTGAGAAAGGAGTTGGGATAAGCATGAGCAGGACGGATGAACAAGATGAGCAAGAGCTCCTTGAACGACTGCAGCAGCAGATGAAAGTGCTGGATGACGCGTATGAGCCAGTGAGTGTACCTTCATTGGCCTCGCTGGAAGTGCAGGTCAGAGAACGAAGACGAATCAATCGCCGTAAGAATCTGATCGAGATGATTTTGTTCTGGGTAATCGGGCTGATGGTCATTGCTTCTGGGGCGCTGCTGTTCTTGTCTGCTCCAGCTCTTTATGTGGGTATCCAGGCTGTTGGTGTAGCAGCAGCAGTGACAGCAGCAATCATATGGGCAGGCAAACATCGGAAGGAGGAGGCTTCTCATGAATAATATGCATTATTCGTTGAATGAGATTTCTCCCATCTGGATGATATTGGTCGCAATCCTATTGTTCGTGCAAGGGACATGGATTTTTCAGGATGCACGTAAACGTGGGCGTTTCCCCTGGTTATGGGGATTATGGGGGATCACCGGATTCCCGACACCACTCATTGTATATTGGTTCGTAGTTATTCGATCAGGTCGCAGACGTTCCTAACCTTATAATGGGCGAATGATAAATTGGTGATTAAAAAAGATTTTGCACAAATATGTTGTTTAATTCTAGTAATCGTAGACATCGTAATTCTTTTCTAGTAGACTATACAAATAAATATGAAAGATAGACTACCAGGAGGTTAGACGATGCTGCGATTAGGAGAAAAGGTTGTCATCGTCGCGGATGCGTTTGAGCAGAATCTTCCTGTGGGGGAATATGGTTACATCATCGCTTATGACCGGAATCCGGACAATGCGTTCGATTACGTGCTTCGAGTGCCGCAGGTGAACCGGAACTTTTTTGTTCCATCCGGCGACGTCGATCTGGAAGAGGTTCTGCTGAAGCAGGAAGCTGAGCGGGTCGAGCGAGAAGCGTTGATAGATTACGCCCTTGCGACACACAACGAGAAACTGTTTCATCATCTGATGAACGGAGATATTCAAGCTGTGGAAGAGGAAGAGGAAACCGCGAACGATGTTATGTCACAGGCGGATTTTATAAAGCAGGTTAATCTGCGTGCATGGATTTAAGATCTAGAGAGTCGGCTGATGCCGGCTCTTTTTTGATATTTGCATGAGCTCCGTGGATTGAGGTTATTTTGCTTATTAGACAAGTCAGGTCATTTGCATTGAATTGTCGAACCATCTCCCCTATAATGAAAAAAGTTATCTTGGGACTTTAGCCCGTTAAACGAGCGATTCGTTTCAGGCAGTTTCGGGAAGTTGAACGAAATGAAGGAGGCATCCGGAAATGAGTATTTCGAATAATGACGTTCAGCATGTGGCCAAGCTGGCCCGGCTCAATTTGACTTCTGAAGAAGAACAGACGCTTACAGGACAGCTGAACGCAATTTTAAAATATGCAGAGAAGCTGAATGAGCTGGATACAGAGAACATTGAGCCAACGACTCACGTTCTGCATGTCAGCAATGTGATGCGTGAGGATGAAACGAAGGAAAGCCTGCCAATCGAGCAGGTGATGCGCAATGCACCGGAAGAAGAAGACGGTCAGTTTAAAGTGCCTGCTGTAATGGAATAACGGATAACCGGAAGGAGGACGAAATACCGTGAGTTTATTTGAACAATCGTTGCCTGAGTTACATAACAAGCTGCACGCCAAGGAATTGTCGGTCAGCGACCTGGTGGACCAAGCATATCAGAACATTAGTGCACGTGAAGACAAAGTTAAGGCATATCTTGCGCTGAATGAGGAACAGGCTCGTTCCCGTGCGCGACAGCTAGATGACCGGCTCGTCAGTGGCGAGGAGAAAGGTTTGCTCTTTGGATTGCCGGTAGGTATTAAGGATAACATCGTTACGAACGGACTGCGCACGACATGCGGCAGCCAGTTTTTGCGCAACTTCGACCCGGTGTATGATGCAACGGTTGTCGAAAAGCTGAGAGCTGCAGATACGGTGACGATCGGTAAACTGAACATGGACGAATTCGCCATGGGCGGTTCGAATGAAAATTCAAGCTTCTATCCTGTGCGCAACCCATGGGCGCTGGATCGTGTTCCAGGTGGCTCCAGTGGTGGTTCTGCGGCCGCAGTAGCTGCAGGCGAAGCGTACTTCACGCTTGGATCAGACACGGGTGGTTCCATTAGACAGCCTGCTTCGTATTGCGGCGTTGTCGGCATGAAGCCGACTTATGGACTCGTTTCGCGTTTTGGATTGGTTGCATTTGCATCCTCTTTGGATCAGATTGGACCTCTGACGAAAAATGTTGAAGATTCTGCTTATGTGCTGCAAGCAATCGCCGGTTATGATGCCAAAGATTCGACATCTGCAAAAGTGGAGATCCCGGACTACTTGAGTGGACTGACAGGTGATGTCAAAGGTCTGCGCATTGCCGTACCGAAGGAGTACATTGGAGAAGGTGTTGATCCGCAAGTTAAAGAGACCATTCTCTCTGCCTTGAAAGTGCTGGAGGGACTCGGTGCCACTTGGGAAGAGGTATCCCTTCCGCATACCGAATATGCGGTGGCTACGTATTATTTGCTCGCTTCTTCTGAGGCTTCTTCCAATCTGGCTCGGTTTGACGGCGTGCGTTATGGCGTACGTGCAGATAACCCGGACAACCTGCTTGATCTGTATCACCAATCCCGCAGCCAAGGCTTTGGTCCGGAAGTGAAGCGTCGTATCATGCTTGGGACGTATGCGCTGAGCTCGGGTTACTATGATGCCTACTACCTGAAAGCTCAAAAAGTACGTACATTGATCAAACAGGATTTCGATGACGTATTTGCCAAATATGATGTCATTATTGGACCAACTGCGCCTACAACCGCATTTAAACTGGGTTCCCAGGTGGATGATCCACTCACCATGTATCTCAATGACATCCTGACCATTCCGGTCAGTCTGGCAGGCGTACCTGCAGTGAGCATCCCATGCGGCTTCTCGGATGGATTGCCTGTTGGCATGCAGATTATTGGTAAAGCCTTTGATGAAACGACTGTACTGCGCGTTGCGCATGCGTTTGAACAAAATACAGAATTCCACAAGCAGCGTCCGCAGCTGTAGACTGCCCGGAACGGAGGAATATTGAAATGTCTGCATCTAAATATGAAACGGTCATTGGACTTGAGGTCCATGTGGAGTTGCATACCAACTCCAAAATCTTTTGCGGCTGTTCTACGGCCTTTGGAGCACCACCAAACACCCATACTTGTCCCGTCTGTCTCGGACATCCGGGCGTTTTGCCTGTACTGAACCGTCAGGCTGTGGATTATGCCATGAAAGCAGCGATGGCCCTCAACTGTACCATTGCTGATGTCAGCAAATTCGATCGTAAAAACTATTTTTATCCGGATTCACCAAAAGCCTACCAGATCTCACAATTCGATCAACCGATTGGTGAGAACGGGTGGATTGATATTGAAGTAAACGGAGAAACGAAACGAATCGGGATTACCCGTCTTCATCTGGAAGAAGATGCAGGTAAGCTTACTCACGTTGATGGCGGCTATGCTTCATTGGTTGACTTCAACCGTGTGGGTACACCTCTCGTGGAGATTGTATCCGAACCGGAAATTTCTTCGCCGGAGGAAGCCCGTGCTTATCTGGAAAAATTGCGTGCGATCATGCAGTACTGCGATGTGTCGGATGTGAAAATGGAAGAAGGTTCCCTGCGTTGTGACGCCAACATCAGTTTGCGTCCGCATGGGCAGGAGAAGCTGGGAACAAGAGCAGAACTGAAAAACATGAACTCTTTCCGTGGCGTTCAGCGCGGTTTGGAATATGAGCAATTCCGTCAGGCTGAGATTTTGGATGACGGCGGCGAAGTGGTTCAGGAGACGCGTCGCTGGGATGAAGCGCAAGGAAAAACGCTGACCATGCGTGGCAAAGAGCAAGCGCACGACTATCGCTACTTCCCGGATCCGGATCTGGTGAAGCTGCATATCGATGCAGCCTGGAAGGAGCGAATCAAAGCTTCGATTCCGGAGCTCCCTGACGAGCGCAAAGCACGTTATACTGCTGATTACGGATTGCCTAATTATGATGCAGAGGTGATTACCTCATCCAAAGCGGTTGCTGATCTTTTTGAAGATAGCCTGAAATATACGCAGGATGCCAAAGCCGTATCCAACTGGATTATGGGCGACCTGCTTGGTTATCTGAACAACAGCAACCTGGAATTGTCTCAGGTGCCTCTGACGGGTCAGGGACTGGGTGAGATGATCGGATTGCTGGAGAAAGGCACGATTAGCAGCAAAATCGCCAAAACTGTCTTTAAGGAAATGCTGGAGAGCGGCAAGCTTCCACAGCAGATCGTTGAGGAAAAAGGTCTTGTGCAAATCAGTGACGAAGGTGCCATTCTTGCCATTGTAGAGCAGGTTGTCGCGAACAACCCTCAATCCGTGGAAGATTACAAGGCAGGCAAACAGAAAGCGATCGGCTTCCTGGTAGGACAGGTTATGAAAGAAAGTAAAGGCAAGGCTAATCCGGGTCTGGTTAATCAACTGCTTGCAGATGTACTGAACCGCTAATCCATCCGCCGGTGAGGCCGGACAGAAAGAGGCTCGTCCCTGTGACAGCCTCTTTTCTTATTTTTATAAGGCAAACACATGTGGTAAATAATCATGTACAGGTGTAATCGAATTCAGTTGCGTATGAAGGAGAGGGAGCGGATATGAAGATTCAATTGTTGTCATTGAATGATCAGGAGACGGTGGGGCAGCTATGGCGGCTTCAGCATGTAGCCTACCGAATGGAAGCAGAAATGATCGGTTTTCAGGAGATTCCGCCATTGATGGATACGATAGAATCCCTGCAAAGCTGTGGAGAGACCTTTTACGGCTGCCTGGATGATGACGAAGAAATCCTGGGTGCCGTTGCAGTGGCGGAGGAAGAGAAGGACACATTGACGATCACACGTATGATGGTGCACCCCGAGCATTTTCGCAAAGGAATTGCAGCCGCATTGATGAGACATGTGTTCGAGCAGTACCCGGATCTTCCGCGGTATATCGTATCAACAGGTACATTGAACCAACCGGCTGTCAATTTATATACCAAATTCGGTTTCATACCGGTAGAGGTTACGCCGATTGCACCAGGTGTGGAATTAACGACATTTCATAAGAATAAACATTAATTATGTGAATTTTTTGAAGGAGGAATACCAGTTTTGGGCAATCCTTGGTTTATCGATGAGTGGCACATTTTATTGCGATTATTACTAGCCATGCTGCTTGGAGGACTTGTAGGTCTGGAGCGTGAACGTTCCAATCATGCTGCTGGTCTGCGTACCCACATTCTGGTCTGTCTCGGGTCTGCACTGATCATGATGTTGTCTGTTTATGGTTTTAAGGATTTTGCCAATGAATTAAATGTGCGGATTGATCCGGCCCGTCTCGCAACAGCGGTTATTACGGGTGTCGGCTTCCTGGGAGCGGGTACGATCCTGTTTACCGGAAAGTCCATTACAGGACTTACCACCGCGGCTTCGATCTGGGTTGTAGCCGCCATTGGACTGGCAGCAGGCGCGGGATTCTTTTTTGCCTCCATCGTATCTACGGTTCTGGTACTGCTCAATCTGTGGGTGTTCAACAAGCTGGAGCTAAGGTATATACGAGGAAACAAGCTGCATGTCGTCACCCTGCATACGTTGTCTGAACCCGGCTTCCTGGAGCAGGTGTCTTCATTCATGGAGCAGGAGAAGATTAAAATACGCAAAATTACAGTCAATGAGCAGGATCTGGCTTTTGCCGAGGTCATTTCGGTTGAACGGAAGATTGAGATTGTCCTCCACGTGCATGTACCACATGAACTTAATACAGTGCAGCTGGTAACTAAGCTAAGGCAGTGGGAGCATGTGACCAAAGTATCCATAGAATAAATCGTGAAACCCTCCTTAGGCCTGTTGTGCCGGAGGGTTTTTAACCATATCCATATTTCTTCCAGTTACTCTCCGGGCTCTTTAGGGTACTATCTAACCAAATGAATGAAGAGCGGGAATGCTATTTCATAAGAAAGGAGCATGTCATGAAAAGTAAACATCCGTCTAGAAAAAGGAGACAAACGGCCAAAACCAAGCCGCTCCGAAATCGGACACATAAATTTATTGCCGGATTGCTTAGTGCGATCATTCCTGGCCTGGGTCATATCTATTTGCGGCTGTATATGAGAGGTCTGACGTTCATGCTGCTTGTATTACTCGACCTGTCAGCGCTTTTGTATTTTTCATCTATAGGTATACAGATTAATGTGCCCCTTTTAATTTTGCTCGCTTTGTTCATTCCGGTGATCTACTTTTACAATGTATTCGATGTACTGCAATCCGCGGATTGGGTCATGATGCGGAGGCGCAGAGCTGCAACTCATGGAAATACGGACAAGCCTCTAATGAACGAGCGTGCTGTTGGTGAGGCCTTTATGGCATGGGAGCGAGGCATTTCGTTTGGGCTGCTGCTTATTGTTGGTGGCGGGCTGATGGTGCTATTCTTCCGCAAACCTCGCTGGTTTCAGGAAATGCTCGCTCTGTATGGTGGATATGTTTTTGCCGGTGTACTCATTATTATAGGGCTGATCCTGTTCGGCCGTGAGATTTGGGTCATGCTGCGCAAGAAAAAAGGTTAGATTAGGAGAATTGAGGAGGGAACATAATGAACCGTAAAGTCCGGGTCGGTCGCTATACGGCTGCCGCCTTAATCGTAGCGGTCGGTGTGCTGTTGATTTTGGATAAACGGTGGGGAACTGACTACGTATATAATATGGTCGACTGGTGGCCATTGCTGCTTATCGCATTGGGTGTGGAATACATACTGTTGTTCCTGTGGACGCGCAGCAAGAAAAGGACATCAACTGATGAGCTGCAGGATGAGAAAGTGAAGATGCGCTTCAGACCCGATGCCAAAGGCATTTTGGCTTCCCTTGTGCTAACGGCTGCGGTATTTATTGTGACAGAACAGGACCACTATATGCACTTGTGGAACAGGGTGAGCCTTAATCTGGGAGCAGCCTCCATGGACTATAGCCAGGCGGCAGGGTACATGCAGGACAAGGGTACGATTCGTGTGCCTGTTGGTATGGATACTTCCGATCTTGTCGTGCAGGGGGTTAATGGAGATATCTCGGTACAGCGCGGAGATACGGAAGAGATAGAGGTGCGCACTGTAGTATGGGTAGATAAGACATCCGAGGTAGAGGCAAAAGCTGTTGCAGATGCATCGTTTGTTGAAACGGACGGCACCAAGGTTATTCATATTACCGCAACGGGCAAAACTTATGGAGATAACGATAAAACACAGCCTCGCATGAATATGACGATTACGATCCCAAATGACCGGCGTTTCAATCTGGACATTCGCACATCCAATGGAGCCATATTGTTAAATAGGCCGGAGGCAATTAGTACTATTGTGGCTGAAACGGGGAACGGACGTATCCGGATTACGAATGCGGTAGGTGACATTACGGGCAAAACGTTAAATGGCGATGTGATTGTGGCCAATGCGATGGGGAATGTTGATCTGGATAGCAACCGTGGAGATATGAAGGCCCGCGGAGTTTCAGGAGATGTAGATCTGACCACACAGGTGGGGAGCATAAGCATTACGGATTCAATTGGTGAATTTACCGCTGAAACACGAAACGGAAATATTACGCTGGATAGCGCAAATCTCGGTATCAGGGCTCAGTCTCTAAATGGAAGCATTAGCATCATTTCCTCCAAAATAGGCGGGGATTGGGATGTATACAGTGCTGTTGGTGCAATCAGCATTTTATTGCCTCATCAGGGAGATTACAGTTTGAGCGGCTCCAGCAGTTACGGTGATCTGAAGACTGACCTGCCATTTAAAGTGCAAAATAAAACCATTGAAGGCCAGCTTGGTGAAGGGGAATACACGGTTAAAATTGAGGGGAACAGCGACCTTACCATTAATCGCAACCCGAATGTGCCTTCGGCTGATACGAACAGTTCAAATCCGGAAGACATGGATGGCGATTTGGAGCAGAGCGAAGATAACGGGGAGAATTCCCAGGATAGTACCTCTGAAGTTCCGTAACTGCCGCGTTGACAATAAACTTACAATCGCCGTACAATAAAATAATAAAAGGCAAGGTAACATGGAAGGAAAGATTAAACGTCCTGTTCTTTGTCAAGAATCAACTCTGATTGATAAGATGATAATGGATCTTGTTTTTTCAGGAGAATGAAAGGTAAGGCGGTGGGTTTTATGGCAACACGTGTCCAACATGCGTTGGAGCATCTGAAGACGACCGGTGTCCGTATTACACCCCAGCGCCATGCCATATTGAATTATCTGATGGAATCCATGGGGCATCCGACTGCCGATGAAATTTACCGTGCGCTTGAACCCCAATTTCCCAGTATGAGCGTGGCGACTGTATATAACAATCTGAAGATGTTTCTGGAGGCCGGCATGGTTCGGGAATTGACATACGGAGATAACTCCAGCCGCTTCGATGCCAATGTGACGGATCATTACCATGTCATTTGTGATAAATGCGGTAAAATTGAAGACTTCAGTTATCCTTCGCTCAAAAGCGTTGAGCTCCAGGCGGAATCAAGTACCGGATTTGAAGTCCACGGACACCGATTGGAAGTTTATGGTGTTTGTAAAAGTTGCAGGGATTAAGAGAGATGAATTACAATATTAACGTGCAGAATTCAGTTTGGATTCTACACGTTTTTTGTTTTTTTAGTCAAAGATTACATGCATGATTTTCACGCGGCAATGATATCTTCATGATTCAGCATGATTAACGGAGGTAGGCGTTTGAGTAGAAAAAGCAGATATACAAGGCAGAAGAAGAAGCGTTCGTTCTGGCCTGGTTTTTTGGGGGCTTGTCTTATTGCAGGCGGTGCTTACTGGTTTATAACGAATGTCTGGCTGAACCAGGTTCACGAGGACCCCGATTGGATCGGAATGAATCAGCCTGTTTTTGTGGATGGTCAATTGATGGATGGTGAAGCTTCGGGAACTGGGGAGGAGCTTAAGCTTCCTGTAAAGGTGCTGCAGGAGGCGATTGATCCGGGCATACGTTACGAAGCGGACACAGGTGATATCATTATTGCGACCCCGCAGCGTGTGCTTCATATGAAGGAAGGCAGCACCAAGGCAGAGCTCAATCATAAGGACTATCCAATGTCAGTTGAGCCTGAGGTTATCGGAGGAGAGGCGTACATCCCTCTTAAACCCTTGAAGGAAGTTTACGGGATTGCCGTACAGGAAGATACATCTACGGGTGCAGTTATATTGATGCGTGGAGGAGACAGCATTCAATATGCGGAGATTGATACCTTGTCATCCAAAGCGGATAAGACCATTCCTTTGTACAAACGTGGAGGAGAGTCTTCCCCGATTATTGCGGATATGGAACAGAATGCCCGGGTACGGGTATGGCAGACAGGTGATGAGCAGAGTTTTGTTCAGCTGGATAACGGCTATGCCGGTTATGTGGATAATAAGTACGTTTCCCTTACAGAGAAAAAGGAGCTGGACAAGCCTAAATTCACTCTGACGGCTGCTGAGAAGAAGTGGCAGAGTAAAACGGTAAATCTAGTGTGGGAGGCGGTATATAACCGTCAGCCTGACGTCAGTTCCATAGGTAAGATGCCGGGTGTAAATGTAGTCAGTCCAACGTGGTTCCATATTACGGACGGCCAGGGCAATGTGAAGAGCAAAGCCGATAAAGCGTATGTTAACTGGGCTCACCGTTCCGGTATGGAAGTATGGGGACTGATGGATAACAGTTTCGACCCGGATATTACAAAAGAGGCCATAGCCTCATACGAGACCCGCACGCATATCATCGAACAGATGCTGGAATACGCGCAGACCTACCAATTGGATGGCATCAATATTGATTTCGAGAACGTATATACCGATGATGGACCCAATATTACTCAATTTGTTCGTGAGATTAAAGCGATGGCACGCATCCACGGACTCATGCTCTCCATTGATGTAACTCCAAAATCCAATAGTGAAATGTGGTCTGCTTTTCTGGATCGACGTTCACTCGGTTCCTTTGTCGATTACATGATGGTTATGGCGTACGATGAGCACTGGGCTGCCAGTCCAAAGGCCGGTTCGGTTGCTTCGCTGCCTTGGACAGAGGCCTCTATGAGAAAAATTCTTGAAGAAGATGAAGTGCCTTCTAACAAATTGATTATGTCTGTTCCGCTGTATACGCGAATCTGGACAGAGGAAGCAGACGAACAGGGAGAGATTAAAGTATCTTCCAAAGCGGTCGGAATGGATACTGTTGCTGATTTGATCAAAGAGAAGAAACTCAAACCTGCGTTGGACTCTCAAAGTGGACAGAATTATGTGGAATTTACTGAGGATGGGGCGACCAAGAAAATCTGGATAGAAGATGCCGTTTCTTTACAGGCCCGTGTAGAACTCATTGAATCACTCAAACTGGGTGGTGTAGCTGCCTGGAATCGCAGTTTTGCTAACGCATCAGCATGGAAGACGTTGCAACAGGTAAGTCGTTAGAGATAAAAGGTTACTGAACTTATCTTTTTTATATGATTCGAATCCATTCATTGTTTGAAAAAACGCAAAAAAGGCTCGGTCTAGTTACCGGGCCTTTTTTGTTGTTTACTCGTTGATCTTAGATGTGAAGTGAATGAGTGATACTAGCCTTTTGGACTAATACGGTGATCCGTATCAGAAATAGATGGAGAAGGCGCTTTCAGATGAGGACGGTTTGTGTTCGCTTGATTAGGATCCAGAGTGAGGATGGTATGGCAGAACATACAACGATCCGTTTTGCCGAGCATTTTGGTCATTTTACCGCATTCAGGGCAATCCACTTGAACAGCGCTTGTAGACAACATTCCAGCCCAGAAGTAGATGGCCAGACTAGCCATCATGGCAACGAGTCCGATGACAAGTCCCACGGCTGCAAACACTTTGCCTGCATGTCCCCAAAACACGATTCCGGCAGTTCCCAGTACCATTAGCCCCATGCCTAGCATGGTGAGTAACAATCCCCAAGTGCGAAAAGCATTAATTTTAGCTGATTTAAAAATCATGAAAAATGCTCCTATCGTATGAGTAGTATTGGACCTGGAAAAGAAGGAAACTTTAGTCTGCATGTAGAATTACATTATAACTGACTTGGCGTTTAACTGCCATGAAATGTATGGAGGGAATCGTGGAATTAATGAACCTAGCTTTTTTATCCGGACAGTCGGAAGAGTCGGGGGCAGTTGGGGCTATCGCTTATTCCCATCCGGGTGAGCGATTCCACGGCTCCCTGATTCAGGATTTCGAATTGCTTGTTCTCATTGTCTGTGATACGGATCAAAGTATGTCGGACGTTGGTCATTACCGTTATGGGGACTTGCGCTATCAAATCATCTATGCGGGGCGTAATCAACTGCAGAGCAGTGTAATTACGGGTGATAATAACAATCTCATGCAATGCTTGATTGAGGGCGAGATCATATGGGAATCAGAAGGCGCCTTGAGTGCACTGAGGGAAGAGCTGTCTGCCTTTGGATTGGAGCTGCGGGAACAAAAGCTGCTGCATGAATTCGCAAGCTTTCTGAAGATGTATGTGGAGGCCAAGCGGCACATTCAGGAAGGACACGTAGTTGATGCTTATTACAGTGTACTGGAGGCTTTGGGTAACTGGGCCAGGATTGTATTGATAGAACATGGAGTATACCCTGACCATGCTGTTTGGACACATGTGCAGAGTATGGATCGGGCACTTTGGAAGCTCTATCAGGAGCTTACGGTAAGCTCGGAGACGTTGGAACAGCGGGTGGAACTTGTTCTTCTTGCCTGTGAATTTTCGGTCATGTCCAAAATGGGTGATTGCTCGGAATTGCTTCTGCGGGTAATTAGAAGCCGAAAAGAAGCATGGAGCGTGGACGAACTGGTCCATCATCCTCAATTAAGATTTGTAGGAGAAGATCTCCCTTTAATTCTACGCAAACTAGTTCTTCGTTCTATTGTAAAGGAATCGGCCGGCTGGCCATCCTTAATAGGAGGCGAAGGGCGGGAGATACGATATTGGATTGAAGCCTGAACAAGGCCGTATAGTTCAATGATTTGGTTTGGCAAAAGGAGGGGAAACCTTCCTTTTTTGTTTGTAATAAAAATTAATAAAAACAGGTTGACTCGTACTTATGGAATGTGATACATTATATTTCGTTCCCCAAACGGGCTTTTTGAAAAAAGACTTGTGAGGGACAAGTTGAGAACTTAATGATTTGAAAAAAAGAATCAAAAAAAGTTCTTGACGAAAAGATACTGAATGTGATACATTATTTAAGTCGCCGCCGAAAACGCGGTTGGCAAAAAGAAGAATCATAAACAACGTTTGATCTTTGAAAACTGAACAACGAGTGAGTAACGATCTTACTTGTAAGATCGATGCTGAGAAATCGGTACAAGTCATCTGACTGTATGATTTCGAAGCGAAAATGAGATTTTTAATCTCGTCAGATTCAAAATGAGCTAATCGCTCTTTTCAATAATTTATTGGAGAGTTTGATCCTGGCTCAGGACGAACGCTGGCGGCATGCCTAATACATGCAAGTCGAGCGGACTTGATGAGAAGCTTGCTTCTCTGATGGTTAGCGGCGGACGGGTGAGTAACACGTAGGCAACCTGCCCTCAAGCTTGGGACAACTACCGGAAACGGTAGCTAATACCGAATACTTGCTTCTTTCGCCTGAAGGGAGCTGGAAAGACGGAGCAATCTGTCACTTGAGGATGGGCCTGCGGCGCATTAGCTAGTTGGTGAGGTAACGGCTCACCAAGGCGACGATGCGTAGCCGACCTGAGAGGGTGATCGGCCACACTGGGACTGAGACACGGCCCAGACTCCTACGGGAGGCAGCAGTAGGGAATCTTCCGCAATGGGCGAAAGCCTGACGGAGCAATGCCGCGTGAGTGATGAAGGTTTTCGGATCGTAAAGCTCTGTTGCCAGGGAAGAACGTCCTTGAGAGTAACTGCTCAAGGAGTGACGGTACCTGAGAAGAAAGCCCCGGCTAACTACGTGCCAGCAGCCGCGGTAATACGTAGGGGGCAAGCGTTGTCCGGAATTATTGGGCGTAAAGCGCGCGCAGGCGGTCATTTAAGTCTGGTGTTTAATCCCGGGGCTCAACCCCGGATCGCACTGGAAACTGGGTGACTTGAGTGCAGAAGAGGAGAGTGGAATTCCACGTGTAGCGGTGAAATGCGTAGAGATGTGGAGGAACACCAGTGGCGAAGGCGACTCTCTGGGCTGTAACTGACGCTGAGGCGCGAAAGCGTGGGGAGCAAACAGGATTAGATACCCTGGTAGTCCACGCCGTAAACGATGAATGCTAGGTGTTAGGGGTTTCGATACCCTTGGTGCCGAAGTTAACACATTAAGCATTCCGCCTGGGGAGTACGGTCGCAAGACTGAAACTCAAAGGAATTGACGGGGACCCGCACAAGCAGTGGAGTATGTGGTTTAATTCGAAGCAACGCGAAGAACCTTACCAGGTCTTGACATCCCTCTGACCGTCCTAGAGATAGGGCTTTCCTTCGGGACAGAGGAGACAGGTGGTGCATGGTTGTCGTCAGCTCGTGTCGTGAGATGTTGGGTTAAGTCCCGCAACGAGCGCAACCCTTGATCTTAGTTGCCAGCATTTCGGATGGGCACTCTAAGGTGACTGCCGGTGACAAACCGGAGGAAGGTGGGGATGACGTCAAATCATCATGCCCCTTATGACCTGGGCTACACACGTACTACAATGGCCGGTACAACGGGCAGTGAAGCCGCGAGGTGGAACGAATCCTAAAAAGCCGGTCTCAGTTCGGATTGCAGGCTGCAACTCGCCTGCATGAAGTCGGAATTGCTAGTAATCGCGGATCAGCATGCCGCGGTGAATACGTTCCCGGGTCTTGTACACACCGCCCGTCACACCACGAGAGTTTATAACACCCGAAGTCGGTGGGGTAACCGTAAGGAGCCAGCCGCCGAAGGTGGGATAGATGATTGGGGTGAAGTCGTAACAAGGTAGCCGTATCGGAAGGTGCGGCTGGATCACCTCCTTTCTATGGAGAATCGTCTTCTGTAACGAAGACATTCAAATCTAAAATCTAGCCAGGTCGGCTAGTTACTCACTCGTTGCTCAGTTTTGAGAGCTCAAACTCTCAAGCAGCTTGCTTTTGCATGGAGCTTGTTCTTTGAAAACTAGATATCGAAACGAAAATTGCGAATTAGAACATTCCTTTTAGCTGAACTTGTGTTGAACAAGTTTCAAATATTAGTGATAACTGCATTGCTCATTATGAGCATTTGGTTAAGCTACTAAGAGCACACGGAGGATGCCTAGGCGCTAGGAGCCGATGAAGGACGTGGCGAACAACGATACTGCCTCGGGGAGCTGTAAGCAAGCTTTGATCCGGGGATGTCCGAATGGGGAAACCCAGCTGGGGTAATATCCAGTTACTCATAACTGAATACATAGGTTGTGTAGAGGCATACCAGGGGAACTGAAACATCTAAGTACCTTGAGGAAGAGAAAACAATAGTGATTCCGTCAGTAGCGGCGAGCGAACGCGGAACAGCCCAAACCAGAGAGCTTGCTCTCTGGGGTTGTGGGACGTCTCACATGGAGTTACAAAGGAACCGGTTAAACGAAGAGGTCTGGAAAGGCCCGCCAAAGAAGGTAAAAGCCCTGTAATTGAAAGTCTGTTCCCTCCGAGACGGATCCCGAGTAGTGCGGGGCACGTGAAACCCCGTATGAATCCGGCAGGACCATCTGCCAAGGCTAAATACTTCCTAGCGACCGATAGTGAAGCAGTACCGTGAGGGAAAGGTGAAAAGCACCCCGGAAGGGGAGTGAAATAGAACCTGAAACCGTGTGCTTACAAGAAGTCAGAGCCCATTTTAGGGGTGATGGCGTGCCTTTTGTAGAATGAACCGGCGAGTTACGTTCCCGTGCAAGGTTAAGGTGAAGAGCCGGAGCCGCAGCGAAAGCGAGTCTGAATAGGGCGAGTTAGTACGTGGACGTAGACCCGAAACCGGGTGATCTACCCCTGTCCAGGGTGAAGGTGCGGTAACACGCACTGGAGGCCCGAACCCACGCACGTTGAAAAGTGCGGGGATGAGGTGGGGGTAGCGGAGAAATTCCAATCGAACTCGGAGATAGCTGGTTCTCCCCGAAATAGCTTTAGGGCTAGCCTCGGAAAACAGAGTCGTGGAGGTAGAGCACTGATTGGGTGCGGGGCCCGCAAGGGTTACCAAGCTCAGTCAAACTCCGAATGCCATAGACTTACTTCCGGGAGTCAGACAGTGAGTGCTAAGATCCATTGTCAAAAGGGAAACAGCCCAGACCATCAGCTAAGGTCCCCAAGTGTGTGTTAAGTGGGAAAGGATGTGGAGTTGCACAGACAACCAGGATGTTGGCTTAGAAGCAGCCACCATTGAAAGAGTGCGTAATAGCTCACTGGTCGAGTGACTCTGCGCCGAAAATGTAACGGGGCTAAACACACCACCGAAGCTATGGCTTGATGCTTGCATCAGGGGTAGGGGAGCGTTGTATAAGGGTTGAAGGTGTACCGTAAGGAGCGCTGGACATTATACAAGTGAGAATGCCGGTATGAGTAACGAAAAGATCAGTGAGAATCTGATCCGCCGAAAGCCTAAGGGTTCCTGAGGAAGGCTCGTCCGCTCAGGGTAAGTCGGGACCTAAGGCGAGGCCGAAAGGCGTAGTCGAAGGACAACAGGTCGAAATTCCTGTACCACCGTAAATCGTTACGAGCGATGGGGGGACGCAGTAGGGTAGTGACGCAGACGGATGGATGTCTGTCCAAGCAGTGAGGCTGATGTGTAGGCAAATCCGCACATCATAAGGCTGAGCTGTGATGGGGAGTGAAAATTACAGTAGCGAAGGTCATGATCTCACACTGCCAAGAAAAGCCTCTAGCCAGATGAAGGTGCCCGTACCGCAAACCGACACAGGTAGGCGAGAAGAGAATTCTAAGGCGCGCGGAAGAACTCTCGTTAAGGAACTCGGCAAAATGACCCCGTAACTTCGGGAGAAGGGGTGCCCCGGTAGTGTGAATAGCACGAGGGGGCCGCAGTGAAAAGGCCCAAGCGACTGTTTAGCAAAAACACAGGTCTGTGCGAAGCCGTAAGGCGAAGTATACGGGCTGACGCCTGCCCGGTGCTGGAAGGTTAAGGGGAGCGGTTAGGGAGTAATCCCGAAGCTGTGAACCGAAGCCCCAGTAAACGGCGGCCGTAACTATAACGGTCCTAAGGTAGCGAAATTCCTTGTCAGGTAAATTCTGACCCGCACGAATGGCGTAACGACTTGGGCGCTGTCTCAACGAGAGATCCGGTGAAATTTTAATACCTGTGAAGATGCAGGTTACCCGCGACAAGACGGAAAGACCCCATGGAGCTTTACTGCAGCTTGATATTGAATTTGGGTACGATCTGTACAGGATAGGTGGGAGCCTTTGAAGCATGAGCGCCAGCTTGTGTGGAGGCACCGTTGGGATACCACCCTGATCGTATCTAGGTTCTAACCTGGTGCCCTTAGCGGGTACGGGGACAGTGTCAGGTGGGCAGTTTGACTGGGGCGGTCGCCTCCTAAAGAGTAACGGAGGCGCCCAAAGGTTCCCTCAGAATGGTTGGAAATCATTCGAAGAGTGCAAAGGCATAAGGGAGCTTGACTGCGAGACCTACAAGTCGAGCAGGGACGAAAGTCGGGCTTAGTGATCCGGTGGTACCGCATGGAAGGGCCATCGCTCAACGGATAAAAGCTACCCTGGGGATAACAGGCTTATCTCCCCCAAGAGTCCACATCGACGGGGAGGTTTGGCACCTCGATGTCGGCTCATCGCATCCTGGGGCTGAAGTAGGTCCCAAGGGTTGGGCTGTTCGCCCATTAAAGCGGTACGCGAGCTGGGTTCAGAACGTCGTGAGACAGTTCGGTCCCTATCTGTCGTGGGCGTAGGAAATTTGAGAGGAGCTGTCCTTAGTACGAGAGGACCGGGATGGACGTACCGCTGGTGTACCAGTTGTTCCGCCAGGAGCACCGCTGGGTAGCTATGTACGGACGGGATAAGCGCTGAAAGCATCTAAGCGTGAAGCCCCCCTCAAGATGAGATTTCCCAGTATGTAAGACCCCTTGAAGACGACGAGGTAGATAGGCTGGGGGTGGAAGTGCAGTAATGCATGGAGCTGACCAGTACTAATCGGTCGAGGGCTTATCCAAATATGCAGGTTTTAGTCGCAAATTTCGTTTCGGATCTAGTTTTCAGAGAATGATCTCTGAGTAATATTCCCTGATAGCTCAGTTGGTAGAGCACTCGACTGTTAATCGAGTTGTCACAGGTTCGAGTCCTGTTCGGGGAGCCATATGGAGAGGTGTCCGAGTTGGCCGAAGGAGCACGATTGGAAATCGTGTAGGCGCCACAAGCGTCTCGAGGGTTCGAATCCCTCTCTCTCCGCCATAGTAGGGCCCGTTGGTCAAGGGGTTAAGACACCTCCCTTTCACGGAGGTAACAGGGGTTCGAATCCCCTACGGGTCATAGCTTTACTTCTAAAGCATCAAGGGGATGAGAATCCCAAAGGTTCGTCGGAGGATAATCATCGTTAGCAACTGCTACGCAGTCTCGAACGAGGTGAGAGTATCCCCTACGGGTCACTAATTTCACCTCAAAAAAAGAGGTTGATTTTAACAACAGTTTTATGTTAAGATCATAAATGTGTTGTTCGGAGGCTTAGCTCAGCTGGGAGAGCATCTGCCTTACAAGCAGAGGGTCGGGGGTTCGAGCCCCTCAGCCTCCACCATATAACTTTTATAACGACGCGGGGTGGAGCAGCCCGGTAGCTCGTCGGGCTCATAACCCGAAGGCCGCAGGTTCAAATCCTGCCCCCGCAATTATACTTTCTTTGCAGAAAGTGATCTGGAACCGTGGTGTAGTTGGCCTAACATGCCTGCCTGTCACGCAGGAGATCGCGGGTTCGAATCCCGTCGGTTCCGCCATTTTTACCCTACATGAGGAATCTGTTCACTAAATCTGTTATATGGCACCGACGCCCTGGATAAAGTGCAACGTTCATGATTAGACTTTATTATGGCTCGGTAGCTCAGTCGGTAGAGCAGAGGACTGAAAATCCTCGTGTCGGCGGTTCGATTCCGTCCCGAGCCACCATTATCACTACAACTTAATACGCCGGTGTAGCTCAACTGGTAGAGCAACTGACTTGTAATCAGTAGGTTGGGGGTTCAAGTCCTCTCGCCGGCACCACTATGGAGGATTAGCGAAGTGGCCAAACGCATCAGACTGTAAATCTGCTCCCTTACGGGTTCGGTGGTTCGAATCCATCATCCTCCACCAGTTTTTAGGGGCATAGTTTAAAGGTAGAACAACGGTCTCCAAAACCGTTGGTGTGGGTTCAATTCCTGCTGCCCCTGCCAATTAACTTTTTTAAGTAATAACGCATATGGCGATCGTGGCGAAGTGGTTAACGCACCGGTTTGTGGATCCGGCATTCGGGGGTTCAATTCCCCTCGATCGCCCCTTTGTTTTTATTGGGGATTAGCCAAGCGGTAAGGCAACGGACTTTGACTCCGTCATGCATAGGTTCAAATCCTATATCCCCAGCCATTTTGCGGACGTGGCTCAGCGGTAGAGCATCGCCTTGCCAAGGCGAGGGTCGCGGGTTCGATTCCCGTCGTCCGCTCCAAAAATATGGCGCCATAGCCAAGTGGTAAGGCACAGCTCTGCAAAAGCTTTATCCCCAGTTCGAATCTGGGTGGCGCCTCCAGTATATTTACTAAAAATATACTACAACATGATATGCCGGCGTGGCGGAATGGCAGACGCGCTCGACTCAAAATCGAGTGGGAAACCGTGGAGGTTCGAGTCCTCTCGCCGGTATAACGTATAACCCTGTGGATTGCTTAGACAATTCACAGGGTTATTTTTATTACTTTAGTTCTCGCAATTGATGAATAGTCAATATATGAGGTTGACGTATAAATAAATTAAATATATTGTAGATAAATAAAGTCTGCGATATGAATCCATTGTGATATTGGCTAAACAGTGTTGAGATACTTTTGTTGGTTTAAAAAGAGAAGATCCTTTCTGGTGAACTTTCAATTTTATTACATAGAACGGAGTGAAACGAAATGCTTGAGCAAAAAGTGTCTGAGGAGAACAATTCAGTTAATTATTCGGAACTATTATTTGATCTATCGATCTGGGAAGAGGCTTGGAAGCAGCGGCAGAGGAATCCAAGATATAAGAAAAAGAGTGCGCCATTCGAAACGGAAGAAGCATTCGAACGCTGGGCACGAGACTATCATTATCAATCCTTCACAGAAGAAGGTAAGAAGCGTTCCGAGCGTATCATGAGCTGGATTGAGAATCAAGGCGTGGACTTTAGTGAGTTATCCATTTTGGACATTGGAGCGGCTTCAGGCATCTTTACTATTCCTTTTGCAGAAAAGGGGGCAACTGTCACTGCAGTCGAACCTTCTGAACTGCTTGTTTCTTTGATGAAAGAGACAATCCCGAATACATTAGAATCTAAAATCGAGATTGTCTCTGAACGGTTTGAAGAAATATCGATTCAGGAGAAAGGTTGGGAACAGAAATATGATTTTGCCTTTGCTTCCATGTGCCCCGCAATGTCTGATTGGGAAACCGTTGAACAGGCAATTCAAAGTGCACGCAAATACGTTTATATCAGTGCTATGGCCGGCCCGAGAGTGCATACGTTAATAGACGAATTTAAAGAGGTACTTCATGTTAATCCGCCTTACCGTTCGGGAGATATGGGATACATACAACAGCTGCTATTCTTGAAGGGTTACGCGTATACGTCGTTAATTACTAATGAAGTCAACACCATTGAGATGCCTGTTCAGCAAGTTGTAGATCATCTACAGGAATGGCTAAACACCTATGGATTGCCTACGGACACAGACTCACTATACAAGGCTGAGCACTATATCCGAAGTGCCTATCCAGATGGCGTGGTTAACTTCCTACGTGGCGGCAGGTTCGGAAAAATACTAATTCAGCTGGACCAACAGAATATGAAGATTGTTCGTAAGAAAGAAGCTAAGCAATAAAATAAGAAATAAACCATGCCCGAATCATTAAAAGGAGCAGACCTTCTGCTCCTTTTTCATTCGTTATTACAAACCATTATTTCATGGAAGAGCGAAGAGGCTTCTGTCTACGTTTCCGGTACTGACCTGGAGTAATTCCCTCCCATTTTCGAAATGAACGGATAAAGTTTTGCGGGTTGTTGTAACGTAGCCGAGCAGCAATATCCTTAATGGTTAGCTCGGTTTCATCCAACCACTTTCGGGCCATCTTGAACCGATACTGTGACAAATATTCACTGAATGCGTAGCCTGTTTCTTTGCTGAACACAGTACTCAAATAGCTCGCGTTATAATGGAGCCTACAAGCACACTCTTCGAGTGTCAGATCGGTATCGTATTCCTGATGGATGATGGCAATCATTCTTTCCGATATCTGCTGATGCTGTGCATATTGCCTTTCTCTGAAAATGCCAATAACCGGTCTAATGATACGGTAAATAAACCATTGCTCGATATCGGCAGCCGTTTGCAGAGCGAGCAGTTCGTTAATCATTGGGCTGTACCCTGAAGAGATCTGTCCAAGTCGTATACCCGATTCCTGCATCATTTGTAATATGTGCATCAATAATCGAGTTAAAGCAACCTGGTATTCTTCCTCGGTCCATTCCATATGATACACACGCTGGAGCAACTGTTGTAATAGTACGGAAGCTTCTGCCTCATCTGCAGATTGAATCGATTGCATAAGACGATATTCGAGGGACTCAGGGTAAGGTAGCGTCCACAAGGAAGAGTAAATTGAGGCTTCCTCATTTTGTTTGACGCTAGCTCCTGATATGGTCTGCTGCTGCAAAAGCTTCATGGCTTCAATATAAGCCAGGTGTATTTCTGAAAAGGAAGAGTATGGTTGACTGAAACGGATATTCAGCTGAAGATTCAAAACTTCACTCACTCGATGATGCAGCAGCTCAGTTATTTCGTAAAATTCATTTGAAAATACAGAGTTGTCCATTTTGATAGAACCTATTACGGTTACTACAGTCTGTTCCACAATGAGCGGAAGGAGTTGTCGATCCTTATCGATGGATTCCTCCACTATATTCTGAACGGCAAATAACAGGAGATCGAGATCGTGATGATCATATTTCGTTTGACTTGCTAAATCGATCTGTAGGGTCAATACGGCTATTTGTTGCCACTCGATAAGGTGATCTTTGTAGCCTAGTTCGCTCAAGTTTTGGTGCAGCATGCCGGGCGTGCACTTACCTTGAAGCATATTTATCATATACTGAGTGCGTGTCTGCAAAACGTATTGATTTAATTTATACTCCATCTGGGATCGAGAAGCTGAAAGCTGGGTAATATGGGTTTTGATCTGCTCGAATTCATCTTGAGATGGTAAAAAGGATTGTTGCAGTTTCTGATTTGATAAAACTCTGTCAGTAATTCCTAGCTGCGATAGCAGGTTCCGTATGGGGATATGCAAACGCCTTGAACCTAACCATACCATTAATATGGAGAGTAGAAGGAGTATTACGCCGACAGACAAGGTATACAGTCCAATCTCAACATACTCTTGGGATAGGGCATTCATGGGTGTAATTAAAATATAAGTCCATCCCTTTAACGGTGTCTTAGCGAAGGTTAAGGAATATTCCGTATCAGCAAATCGAACCTCGTGGTATTCCTTTGAAGCAGCAGACGTGTTCGGAGAGAGCAATTCGCTCATGTCCATTTTAGATTCACTATCTTCTATGTTCATTGCCGATAATGGTTGTCCAATATACATAGGATCGGGGTGAACAAGAATGCGCTGTTCCCGGTTCACAATAATCAATTCTGAAGCAGACATATCCATGTCAACAGATTCAGATACAATAGAATGATGCAATGAGCATGCAGGAATTCCACCAATTATAGCCGAGTCAGCGGGTGCATTCATAAGCGAGATGGATCTGCCGAGTACGATATGATAGTTACATCCGGACGGGAAATCCTGTTCATTATGCTTAAATACAGATGATGGAATCAGCTGCCAGCCAGAGGTCAGGGTTTTGGACAACAAATCTCGCATGGGAAGAGCCAAAGGGAAGTCCGTGTTAAGATATAACCCCGCATGATCGACCAGCCAATCCTGACCCTCGTTAACTAGCGTAATATCCATTAAGGGCTCCCAGGATCGCATATGTTGAAATTCGGATTGAAGCTGGTTTGCTGTCGTTAATGTACCTGGAAGTGTGGCTGAAAGGGACTGAAGTGTAATAGGAGAGCGAGTCGCCTGATCCAGCATATAACTGACGGTGTTAAGCTTATGCTCGACGCTCGTCTGCATGTATAAAAGAAGTTGTTTATTCGTTTGCATGCGATGCAGCTCCGTTTGATTCATGGAATACAGAATTGCCGCTATTCCGGCCAGCAGAATAGGCAAGGTACTAAGCAGAATGCCAAACAAGATCATTTTATGAAGATAACTGATGGACCGCACAGCCCCCACTCCTAACTTAAGAATTAGGATCAATACTGCTTCTATTTTAGTAAACGCTTACATTAATAACAACATAAATTTGTTTATATGGATAAAAAAGTATTTACGTTTCGGGTTAAGAAGAGCTTTTCATTCAACCGTACATCATTCGGGGGAAACGAATTCCTTTTGTAAACGTACATAAGGCTTAAGGGCAGATCATATCAATGGCGCTTGCAAGCTCAGATGAGGTTAAAGACTCTCAAGTCGGATAAGGGGATATGAAGCATCCCAATCTCAAGCTCATTGTAAGTCGACAGAGGTCTGATGCAAGGACAGACGGAGGTCCCACACGATCCCCGACCTGAGTCTAGGATGAAAAACCGTCCGCGGTCTGTTTTGAAAAGTCCCCGTTTCCCCTAGAATAAAGACATAAGGTTGAACAAGAAACAACAAACACAAACGAGCAAATAAACAAATCAAAATACAAACCGAAAGGGTGGTGAAAAAATTATGAGATGGAATAAGGGAAATGGCTGGGCGATTGTTCTGATTGCGCTGGGAGCTCTCATCCTTTTCGGAAAGTTAACTCCGCTTCTTGGACACCTGATGGGGTATCTGATTCCGATTCTGATGATTGCACTTGGTTACTACGGGGTTAAACGAGGAAATGTAATGCTGGGCTGGATCGTCTTGATCATCGGTATCTTGTCACTGATGGGTAAACTGGCTTGGTTGATCGGACCAATCATCGCCATCGGATTAATCATCTTCGGTGTCTCGATGCTCAGCAACAATCGCAGTCGTCATGGCCGCTACTAAATGATCACGATCTTGAAAAGGAGGACAGAACATAATGAGTGTATTTCGTCGAATGCGGGATATTACCGTAGCTACATTAAATGAACATCTGGAGCAAAGTCAGGATCCAGTCAAACTGATTGATCAGTTTCTGGTCTCGACCCGCCAAGACATTGGCGAAGCCGAGAAGCTTCGTCATCAATATGCAAGCCATACTAGACAGATGAAGCAGCAAGCCGACCAGGCAGCAAGTATGGTGCACAAACGTGAAGAGCAGGCTTCAATGGCTCTGAAAGCAGGAGAAGAGCATCTTGCGAAACTTGCCCTGCAGGAGAAAATTCTCCATGAAGAAAAGATGGAACAATACAATGAACTGTATGCCCAGAGCAATGCAGCATTACAGGAACTTGATGAACAGATTGACCAGCTGAAAGTGGAGTATCAGAATGTGTACAGCAAACGTCAATATTACTACGCTCGTATGCAAACCATTCAATTGCAGCAACGAATGAATCAAAGAGGTCACTACAATAATCAGAATGTACCTCGAATGTTCAATCGCCTGGACGACCAAGTCTCTGATCTTGAATATGAGGCACAGAGTCTGAGAGACATTCGCCGCATGAGCCAGGATGGTTCAGGAACAGCAGGCAGCATGTCCTCCTCTACCTTGGATAAAGAGCTTGAGCGCCTGAAGCAGAAGCTGAACAATGAAAGGAAGGAGTAGTCACATGAATAGATTATACCGCTCGACGCGTAACCGAAGGCTGACAGGTTTGATCGGCGGCATCTCTGAGAATCTTGGTTTTAGTTCGATGCTGCTGCGTCTCATCTTCTTCATCAGTATTTTCGCTACGGGGGGTACATCATTGCTGATCTACTTCATCGCTGCATTAGTGGTGCCGAAGGAACCCTATCCTGCAGATCCATACGGATATGATTCCGTAACAGGATATAAGTAAACGAAAGGAGTAAGCACATGAGCAAATTATACCGCTCAACGCGTGACCGGATGCTAACAGGTTTGATCGGCGGGATATCCGAATCCATCGGAATGGACTCCACGCTGCTGCGGATCATCTTCGTCATCAGTATCTTTGTAACAGGCGGCACAGCGTTGTTAATCTACTTTATCGCAGCCCTGGTGGTACCGAAAGAACCATTTCCACCTTATGACCCGTACGGTTACGGTCCAGGTCCTGGTCCCGGTCCTGGCAGAGGATACAACAGCTATGATCACGACCCGAACAGAGGACCTTTCCGGGGCAACAATCAAGGTCACGGTGGCTTCGGTCCCGGCCCAGGTTACAATAACAGACCTAATTCGGGCCCACGTTCTTACGATAATAACAGCTATGGAGCAGGTGCACCTCAAGAGAGTGAACTGGATTCCATGATGAAAGATATTGAGAAAAAAGCATTGAAAAAAGAAGTTGAAGAGCTTCGCCAAAAATTATCTCGTTACGAGAAGGGAGAAAAGTAAAATGGGAGTATTTAAACGGATTAAGGATATGACTAAAGCGTCGGTAAACGATATGTTGGATAAAGTGGAAGACCCGATTGTAATGTTGAACCAGTATTTGCGTGACATGGAGGCAGAAATCCATGAGGCTGAAGTAACAGTAGCCAAACAAATGGCTAATGAGCGTCGCATGAAGCAGCGCCTGGACGAAGCGGAGCGTACTTCAGTACAACGCGAGTCCCAAGCTGAAGCTGCGCTTGCTAATGGACAGGAAGAAGTAGCTCGCAAATTGCTGGAAGAGAAAATCTACTTTGATCAAAAAATTACGGAGTACAGTGAACTGCACGCACAATCTGAAGCACAAGCCAAAGACTTGTTGCAACAGCTCCATGACATGAAAGACGAGTTCTACAAAATGCGTAACAAACGCAATGAGCTCGTATCCCGTGCCCAAATGGCCAAAGCCAAAAAGCAAATGTCTTCCATCAACAGCCTGCATTCAATCGAAAGTGGTAGTGCATCGCTTGGATTCCATCGTATGGAAGAGAAAATCATGCAGCTGGAAGCTGAAGCAGACGTATCCCGTGCTCCTTACCGGAACACACAATCTACGTATACCAATCCTGTAGATGTTGAAAAACAATTCAAAGTAGATCAACAACTGCAAGCCCTGAAGAACAAACTGGGCAATGGATCAAAAAATGAAACAGGCGGCACTTCTAAAGAATAACTGTTCGCTCAGCAGACAATATGATATTCTATAAATCGTGAATAAAGAACGGTTTGTAGAACAAAGGTTAAGCCATACAGGTCATTATCGCCTGGTATGGCTTTTCCAACGAATAGGGAAAATCAACTTGCAGAGGAGGTGCGGCAGAGATGAACAAAAAAGAACAATGGCTTGCATTTGCGATCATTATTATCGGTATAATCATGCTATTGAATCAGCATATTAATCTGCTGACAGCTGCCGCACTGATCCTGTTAACGATTGGAATGGTCCAGGTTCGTAAAGGAGATACGCACAAAGGTCACCGCTACTTGGCGATTGGTGGATGTCTTCTGCTGCTTGGGAACCTGATGATTGTATTTTTAATTGTACTGGCTTCACTAGCCTATTTTTATTCCAAAAACAAAAAGATGCATCTGCATGGCGATGTCATGCGCAAACAGAATTTTTTGGCCCGCTATTACTGGGACCAGGTGCCTTGGACGTTACGAAGCATGAGCTTATGGCACGCTATTGGTGAAGTCAATGCAGATCTGTCTCTCTCCATTCCGGAAGAAAAACAGACCATTGTATTGTTACAAGGGGTTATGGGAAATGTTCGTTTGACACTGCCTGAGGATTACGGAGTAGAGATTGAGGCTTCGGTCATGTTTGGACGAATTAGTCTGAATGGGGAAAAAGACAGTGGCATGATGAACAAGTTGATATGGAGAACGCCTGGCTATGAAACCAGTGAACATAAAGCAAAATTTGTTATTTCTTATATTGTTGGCGACCTAAGCATTCGTAATCCGTAATAAATCAATAAGTGAAAAAAGGAGGAGACCCGGTTGAAGACAAAACGACATACCGACATGGTAACCCGAAGTATGGGTGAAGGGATCCTCCTTGTTTTCATTGTGCTCGCTGTTATCTTATATGTGCTGTATACATATGGTTATCTTGCTCCGTTTGCTGGATGGAGGCATCTGATTCAGTCTGGCTTAGCGCTGGTTTTATTGCTAATAGGCATCGGAGCGTCTTTTGGCTTTTATCAAAGTTACCGGGTCAAACGCAGGCTTGAATTGCTGCGGGAAACCCTTCTACAATGGGAAAAGGGATCTCTATCGCGCACCGTACCCGATCTGGGAATTGACGATGTAGGCCGTTTAAGCGAACAGCTCGGGCGGATCGGGAAGAAGTGGGAAGATCAGGTTACCTCACTGCAACGATTATCGACCAACAATGCACAGCTCGCAGAGCAAGCCAGAATAACGGCAATTGTGGAAGAGCGGCAGCGATTGGCACGAGAGCTGCATGATGCCGTTTCCCAGCAGTTGTTTGCCATTTCGATGACTGCCACAGCGGTTGGACGAAAGATGGAAAAGGACTTTGCACGTGCCCAGCGGCAGGTGGCGTTGATTGAGGAGATGGCTTCGGTAGCCCAATCCGAGATGCGGGCATTGCTTCTGCATTTGCGACCGGTTTATCTGGAAGGTAAACATTTAGAACAGGGCCTGAAAGATCTTGTCATGGAATTAAAAACCAAAGTACCCATGGACATTGTGCTTGAGATGGATGAAGATATCCATTTGGTCAAAGGCATTGAGAATCATCTGTTCCGAATAATTCAGGAAGCGATGTCCAATACACTGCGCCATGCCAAGGCAGAAAAAATGGAGATTCGGCTGCAGCGCCGGACCGATGCGATTCGTGTGCTTATTCGTGATGATGGTCAGGGCTTCGATCTGGATGACCAGAAGCAGGCTTCCTATGGTCTGGCCAACATGCGGGAACGTGTTACGGAGATCGGGGGAGCCATTCAATTTGTAACGGCACCAGGCAAGGGAACACGAATTGAGATAACGATACCTTTGATGAGCGATGAAAGTGAGGAAGAACATGTCAATGGAACCGGAAGTAGAAACGGAGACGGAAACGTCGATCAAAGTGTTGCTCGTGGATGACCATGAAATGGTACGGATCGGCCTCGCGGCCGTGCTCGATACGGAGGACGGAATCGAGGTTGTGGGTGAAGCGGGAAGTGGTGAGGAAGGCATTCGACTGGCACAGGAATATAAGCCGGACGTTGTTCTGATGGATCTAGTCATGGAAGGTATGGACGGGATCGAGGCTACCCGGCAGCTGCTCAAAATGTATCCGGAATGCAAAGTCATTGTGCTAACCAGTTACCTGGATGATGAAAAAATGTATCCTGTTATTGAGGCAGGCGCCTTCAGCTATCTGTTAAAGACATCAAGAGCCAATGAAGTGGCAGATGCCATTCGTGCTGCGGCACGTGGACAATCGGTTCTGGAATCGCAGGTAGCCTCCAAAATGATGAATCGATTCCGGCAGCCTCAGGCAGCAGCCCCGGCTCATGAGGAGCTTACTGACCGGGAGATGGATGTGCTTCGTTTACTCGCGAAGGGCAAGTCCAATCAGGATATAGCCGATGATCTGATTATCGGTATCAAAACAGTCAAGTTCCATGTAACGAATATCCTGGCCAAACTTGGTGTGGACGACCGGACACAGGCAGCCATCTATGCCTATAAAAATGGTCTAGCAGAGTAAGAAGACTGTAATGTGAGCGACTTTAATTAGCATTATTCATTGAACAAGTAAATGTACTTAACGAATTTGAATAGCATAGATAGGCAAGTGGAAAGGTCTGCTCTACCATGCACATGGTGGAACGGGCCTTTTTTGTGATGTCCAAGAAGTTTAGCAAATGGGGAAAGGGGGCATGCTGTTGATAGATTCATAGAACGAAAGAGAGAGCGGAGGATAACCATGTTAAATCGTTGGATGTCTGCAGGTATAGTGGCTTTGGCACTTATTATTGTTATAGGTATGACGACGGCGTATGCAGAGAGAAACGAGTCAGAAGGTGAGAAATTGGAACAGTTGATACATACTTCGAACGCAGCAATGGATCAGATGGAACGCATGATTATCAAATGGCAGGGACAAGGGACAGGGAGTGCAGAGGAACAAGCAGCACGCTTGTCGGAGCAATTGGGACTGCCGCGACCGGTTTTGGGAAGCCAGACAGGTCATGATGTATATCGCAGTGAGATTCAGGCTGAAGGAAGTCGTGCAGGCATATTGGTAAATGCCGTCGTGACAGGAGAGAACGGATACTATGTTATTGTACAGTTGGCGGGTAATCGTTCCACTGAATTAAGCGAGCTCGTTTCTTTGCATGAACAGGTAGATCAGCTGCTTGCAAATTCTGAGGTGGAAGCAACATGGAACCTTGCCGTTCAGGGCACAGGAACAACCGATGTATCGGTTAGCAATCATTTAGAAGAGACAGAGGCTAAGCTGTCTGGCCGGCTGGGTATGCATGCAGCTGAGCGTTATACGGATGACAACACAGCAAGCGTGTCCTACAGTGTCCCTGAGCTTCCGACTGCCATCCAGAGTGGCTCGGATATTCTGAACATGCAGATTGCTGTACATCAGGACCACGATAAGGGAAGTAATCGTATTACGTTAGGTTTTCCCGTAATCACTATAGAATATTGAAATAATATTAGGTGAATTTATAGGCTTGATCATGAATATTTATAGATGAATTTTCAGAGAAATGTTTGGAGGAATAAGGGTTCCTTTATCAGGAAAATTAGTGCAACCCTTCAGGCAATATGCTAAAATGGCATCACATCCAAGAGGAAGCTACTGGTAATTGTCGGTTGTATGTTGTGCATATATAACACCATTACATAGCTCGGGAAGAGCAGAGAAAGAGTCTTCCCGGAAGGAAGAGGAGCCCATGGTCGAAAAACAAATGCGAGATGAAGTGCAGACGCCAGGCGCAGTATTTTTCATTTTTGGAGCAACGGGTGATTTGGCCCGCCGGAAGCTGTTTCCGGCAATCTATAGTCTTTACCGCGAAGGCAAGCTAGCCGAAGACTTTGCGGTTATTGGTGTAGCCAGACGTCCGAGGACACCAGAACAATTCCGGGAAGACATTCATGAATCCATTAAAGAGTTCTGCCGCTATCCGGCAGGTGACCCTGATGAGTGGAATGCGTTTGTCGAACATTTTGAGTATAAATCTCTTGATATTAATAACGTGGATGGCTTCAGAGAGTTACGGGATCAAACAGAAGGTCTGGAAGCGAAGTTTAACACGCCAGGCAACCGGCTGTTTTATCTGGCACTGGCTCCAGAGCTGTTCGGCAGTGTTTCTTATAGTTTACGTGATGGCGGAATGCTGGAGAGCCGAGGCTGGAACCGGCTTGTCATTGAGAAGCCGTTCGGGTATGATCTGCAGTCTGCCGAGCAGTTGAATGAGCAGATCCGCGAGGTGTTCCGTGAAGAGGAAATCTATCGGATTGACCATTATCTGGGCAAGGAAATGGTGCAGAATATTGAAGTGATTCGCTTTGGTAATGCATTTTTTGAGCCGCTCTGGAATAACAAACATATTGCGAATGTTCAAATCACGCTTGGTGAGACCGTTGGTGTGGAGGAACGTGGGGGTTACTACGATCATTCCGGTGCCCTGCGGGATATGGGGCAGAATCATATGCTTCAGATGCTGACAATGATTGCCATGGAGCCGCCAAGCCGTCTATTTCCTGAGGATATTCGGGATGAGAAGGTTAAGGTGCTGCGTTCCTTGCGACCATTTACGTCCGATGAAGAAGTGAGCAATAACGTTGTCCGTGGACAGTATACGGAAGGGGAGTACCGTGGAAAACAGCTTCCGGGATATCGGCAGGAGGACAAGGTTGATCCGGAGTCGAATACCGAGACTTATTTTGCTGCGCGTGTATTCGTGGATAACTTCCGCTGGGCGGGTGTACCTTTTTACATTCGGACAGGCAAACGTCTGCCGGTGAAAACGACCGAGATTGTGGTTGAATTCAAGTCCATGCCGAACAATGTATATCTGGGCAAAAAATATAAACTGGAACCGAATCTGCTCGTCATTCGGGTGAATCCGATGGAAGGCATCTATATTAAAATCAATGCCAAGAAACCGGGCTCGGACTCCGAAATTCAGCCGCTCGCAATGGACTTCTGTCAGAGCTGTATGATCGGAATCAACTCGCCAGAAGCATACGAGCGTCTGCTGCATGATGCAGCAGAAGGGGATTCCACGTACTTCACCCGCTGGGATGAAGTGGCGACGGCATGGTCTTTTGTCGACCGTATTGCTTCCGCATGGGCTGGAAATCATGGAGAACTGCATACGTATCCTGCAGGTACATGGGGACCGGAAGCGACAGGGAAGCTGCTGGAGCAGGATGGTTTCCACTGGTGGCCGGTGAATGGGCAGGACGAAGACAGTGTTATTTGGCAAGTGAACAACTAATCCAGTTAAATCAGGTGTAAAGAAGCCTTGGATAGGACGTGATTGCGCGTTCTTCCGGGCTTTTTTTGCATAGGAGAGAGAAAAGAATAATAAGGAAATAAATAAATAAAAATAAGTTGTTGACAAAAAGTAAGTGAATAACTTATACTCAACTCAAGAGTTAAAGAAATTACGCAAAAAGAAAAAACGGACGAAGGAGTTCTAAGGAGCTCTTCGAACCTATAGATTATTCATGAGATGAAATTTGAACCAGGTGAAGGGGTTACGATCACATTCATGAAGTAAAATTTTCGCATAATATCTTTAATCTAAGAATACCAATTTGTAACTATTTGAATGGAGGAAAAAAACATGTTGGATGTAGGACTTTTGTTGATTCGTTTGGTAATCGGTTTGTCGTTTATGGCTCATGGTGCACAGAAATTGTTTGGTTGGTTCGGGGGTTATGGGATCAAGGGTACAGGTGGATGGTTTGAGTCCATGGGGATGAAGCCTGGTGCACTCGTTGCACTGCTGGCAGGTTTGGCGGAATTCGGTGGCGGCTTGCTGCTGGCTCTGGGTCTGCTGACTCCAGTTGGTGGCATTCTGATTGCACTGACCATGGTGATTGCGATTGTGAAAGTTCATGGTGCGAATGGATACTGGTCTACACAAAACGGATTTGAGTATAATCTTGCGATCCTGGTGATCGGTGTGGCGTTGGCTCTGACCGGTGGAGGACAATACGCACTTGATGTATTGATTTTCTAAGTAAGCTAGGAACGTGAATTAGGAGTACCTGGATGCCAATCTATTGGCTGAAAGGTGCTCTTTTTTTGCGATTGGAAAAGTGAAGAATCCTTTGCAGGTAATCGGTTATTTTCGGTAAAGATTATGGTACAATAGGAGAGTTGGGTAAGAAGCAGGTTAACGGTTTGTTATAGCAGCACAGGAATAGGGAGGATGAACTCCGTTGTAAATGTGTAAAATTAAACCTAATGTGCAAAAATCGAAGGAAACAATCAACCGGTATCGCCGGATTGCATAAAAGATTGAGATCAGACCGGCCAGGCCGGTAATTAACGTTGAATGAACGGATGAAAGGGATAGAACCTATGAGCAAAGCAGATAACATTCTTCAACAGGAAGTGGACAAACGCCGGACGTTTGCCATTATCTCTCACCCGGATGCGGGTAAAACCACATTGACCGAGAAGCTGTTGCTGTTCGGGGGCGCGATTCGTCTCGCCGGTACGGTCAAAGCGCGGAAAGCAAGCAAGCACGCTACAAGTGACTGGATGGAAATCGAGAAACAGCGGGGGATCTCGGTTACTTCTTCCGTCATGCAGTTCGATTATCTGGGTCATCGTGTAAACATTCTGGATACACCGGGTCACCAGGACTTCAGTGAAGATACCTATCGTACACTGACGGCTGCAGACAGTGCAGTCATGTTGATTGACGTGGCCAAAGGTGTCGAGGCACAAACCATCAAGCTGTTCCAGGTTTGTGCGAAGCGCGGCATTCCAATCTTTACGTTCATCAACAAGCTGGACCGTGAAGGACAAAGCCCGTTTGATCTGATGGAAGAGCTCGAAAACGTACTGGGTATTCGCTCCGTACCGATGAACTGGCCAATTGGTACAGGACGCGATCTGTGCGGCGTGTATGACCGGATGAAAAATCAGGTGGAATTGTTCCAAGGGGACGATCACTCCACGATTAAAGTGCAAAAAGTAGACGGCTACGAAGATCCGATTATCCGCGAGATGGCGGGAGAATATCTTCATGATCAGCTGTGTCAGGATCTGGAGCTTCTGGATGTAGCGGGAGACCAATTCGACATGGAGAAGGTACAACGTGGTGAGCTGACCCCGGTATTCTTCGGTAGTGCCATCAACAACTTCGGTGTACAGACATTCCTGGAGAACTTCCTGCAGCTGGCTCCCAAGCCTGAGCCGCGTCACAGCACCGCGGGTGAGATCGAGCCGACGAATGAGAAATTCAGCGGATATGTATTCAAAATCCAAGCAAACATGAACCCGGCACACCGCGACCGTATCGCGTTCCTGCGGATCGTGTCTGGTAAGTTCCAACGGGGGATGAGTGTTAAGCATAACCGTGTGGGAAAAGAGATTAAGCTGTCCCAACCACAGCAATTCCTGGCTCAGGATCGGGATATCGTAGAAGAGGCATATGCTGGCGATATCATCGGATTATTTGACCCGGGTATTTTCCGGATTGGCGATTCACTTAGTCAGGGAAGTGAGGTTGTATTTGATGAAATGCCAACCTTCTCGCCAGAGATTTTTGCCAAAGTAACCGTCAAAAATGCACTGAAACATAAACAGTACCAAAAGGGTATCGACCAGTTGACGGAAGAAGGAACAATCCAGGTGTTCAACACGGTGAGTTTCGATGAAACACTGCTTGGTGTTGTAGGTCAGCTCCAGTTCGAGGTATTTGAATACCGGATGAAAGGCGAGTATGGGGTAGATGTACAGCTGCAGCGTATGCCTTATCAGTTTGCTCGCTGGATCGTGGACGAGAATCTGGATCCAAGCAAATTCCGGATTAACTCTACCCTGGTGAAGGATAAAAAGGGGAATTACGTTGTCCTGTTCGAGAATGAGTACGCAATGAGAACAGCAATGGACAAAAACCCGACTGCTCAATTCCTTGAGACAGCTCCATAAGTTTAGCTTAAAATGAAGCCATTATAATAATGGCAGTAATACAGCAATGATAAAGATCCCTCCGCCTTTTGGCGGGGGGATCTGTTGCTTTGCACCTTACTTCGATGGCAGGTATGATCCAGCCGGATAAGGGAAAGCTTTCTTTTGCAGGCAGAACAAACGTGATGACGGTTACCGATCCCTTTCAATACCTCGATTAGCGAAGCGGTTGAACGGGGATGGTGTGCAGATGCTCCTGCGCGACTTGAATCAACTCATCCTGCTTCGCAGAATCAGTGTTCTTCCAGATCATTTCGAAAATGGCGCCAAGTCCAGGCAATGCGGCTTCCGGTCCATCGACAGAGCCTTCAATCATCTCCCGAAGCTGATCATCACTTTTGTCATGAACTTTATGAACAATCGCTTCACGCAGGCTTAATGTAATTGGCATCGCAATTCCCTCCTCGTATATTCGGCTGCTCCTATACTGTTCCCTGGGAAGCGTGAGCGCATTCAAGTTTATCCGGCTTTGTGGTATACTACGAAGGATATTTAAGTAAGCATTGACATCTGAAAGGATGCGCAAGAGCTGAAGTGCAGCGGGAGGTTAAGACCCTAATGGCTAAGAAACAGTATGCCGTAATTGGCATGGGGCGGTTCGGATCAAGTGTGGCCAATGCGCTGAGTGGTATGGGATTCGACGTACTGGCAATTGATGCGGACGAGCAGCGGACCCAGGAAATGTCCAATGTGGTGACTCATGCTGTATCGGCAGATTCAACAGATGAAGAAGCGCTGCGTGCGCTGGGTATACGAAATTTTGACGTTGTCGTTGTGGCAATCGGTGAAGATATTCAGGCGAGCATTTTGACGACCCTGATTTTGAAAGATATGGGTGTACCGGTTCTGATCGTTAAGGCACAGAATGAGCTGCATGGTAAAGTGCTGCAAAAGATTGGAGCGGACAAGGTCATTTACCCTGAGCGGGATATGGGGCTCCGGGTAGCCCATCATTTGACCTCCCCTAACATACTGGATTACATTGAGTTGTCTGAGGATTACAGCATTTTGGAGATGAGAGCTTCCGAACAAATGATTGGTAAAAACCTGTTGGAGCTTAACATTCGTGCACGTTTCGGTTGTAACGTGATGGCAATTCGCAGCGGGAATTCCATGAATATCTCTCCGTATGCCGAGGATCGGATTGAAGCTGGGGATGTATTGATCATAGTGGGCCACAAAGACCATTTGACGAAAATGGAGCTCGCCTATCCGAAGTGATCTCTCGGAGTCACCCGGAGTAAATTGAACGGCAGACGGGAAGGATGGAAAGATGGATATCGTATCACCGCAAAATACACGTGTGAAGGAATGGGCACAACTGCTGGAGAAGAAGCACCGTACCCGTCAGCATAAATATATCATTGAAGGCATTCACCTGGTACAGGAGGCGCTGCGTGCGCAAGCTGATCTGGAATGCATTGTCTACGATGGGGAACAAGGTGTGCCTACTGAACTGGCGGGACTCGAAGGACCGCTTCAGCGAATAGAATGGATCAGCGTATCGCCGGCTGTGATTGCCAAATGTACGGATACGATGACACCGCAGCCTGTTTTTGCCGTTGTTCGTAAAGGTCGTGAGCGGCTGGAAAGCCTGCTCTCTGAAGAGCGTGGGCTTGTTGTGGTGCTGGATGGGGTGCAGGACCCAGGTAATGTGGGGACAATCATTCGCAGTGCTGACGCAGCTGGAGCCGCCGGTGTGGTGCTTGGTGCAGGCTCTGCCGACGTGTATAATCCGAAGACGATTCGTTCAACGATGGGATCCTTGTTTCATTTGCCCATTGTGGAAGGGCAGCTCGAATCTTTGCTTCCGGAAGCGAAAGCAGCGGGCGTGAAGCTCGTAAGTACTTCTTTGCAGGCAGAGTATTCGTGTTATAGCTATGATTTTACTCAATCCGTTTGGCTTGTGATCGGCAATGAAGGCAAGGGGATATCCGAGTCTACGGCAAGGCTTGTGGATGACGCGATTACGATACCGATGCAGGGACAAGCTGAATCGTTGAATGCCGCAATGGCAGCTACGATTTTGATGTTCGAAGCGATGAGACAGCGGATGGTTTAGCTTATATATCGGTAAATAGTAAGTACGATATAGAACAAGGATTCAAGAAAAACAAATTAAGCTTATTCCTACTGTGAGAGATAGGGATGAGCTTTTTTGTTATAAAATAGAAAGTTAATAAAAAAATCGAACGAAATCCTTCCCGTATACCAATATATAGTGTGAAGAGGAGAGGGGATGCGGATGAGTGAGCAAGAAAAGTACATAGAACTTGTGGAGCTAACTCGCGCTGGTGACGATGAGGCGTATGGAGAATTGTATGAGCAAACGGTAACGGATGTGTATCGGACGGTTCGCTTTCTCATTAAAGATGCATCTGATGCTGAAGATCTGGTGCAGGAGATATACATTCAAGCATATCGGTCGTTGGAACGGTATGATTCAAATCGGGATTTTCGGCCTTGGTTAATGGGAGTTACGATGCGACAGGTGCAGAATTATCGGCGCAGGAGATTAATGCAATTTCGGTTCAACCAACGGGTTGAGAGAATGGACATGGGGATGGAAATTGATTTTGCCGGGGATCTGATTAACAAGCTTGCCAATCGACCTCTACTAGAGCATGTTCGCCGTTTGCCGTATAAGCTGCAGCAGGTAATTACTCTCCACTATTTGAGCGAGCATACGCAAGAGGAGATTGCAATAATTCTGGATATACCTTTAGGTACAGTTAAGTCCCGGATTCACGCTGCTCTGACCAAGCTGCGCCAAAAACAGAAGATGAGATCCGAACTTGGAGGAAAGGTGGAGGAACTACATGAAACTTGATGAGCAGTTAAGACATGCCTACAGGAACGAGACTGAAGAGTGGGGAATTCCAGAAAGGACCAAAGGTGCGATTTTGGATAAGATACGCAGTTATCCCTATCGCCGAAGCAATCGAAATAAATGGATAGTTGCCGCACTGCTTACCGCTGTGTTAGTTGTTCCTACTGGAGCATATGCAGGATATACCTACTTAGCGGATGATATCTATGGTTCACAGGAGAATATCGCGAACATGGGAGGAACACCAGAAGAATACGCGAGGCTCGAAGCCAAGCTGCAGACAGCCAAGGCCCATTTTAATCAAGAAGAATTTGTTCAGTATATGGATTTGTTAAAACAACTGGGGCAATTGACCCTAGAACACGCGGACGAGCAAGGGAGAATGCATCCTGAACAGTGGAGTGATGCAGACCAAAAGCAATATGCCTTTCTCGAGAGTGAACTGGAACCACTTTTTGAAAAGCTGGAAACCGTATCAGAAGATTCATCGAAGACCTTGTTGGATCCAGATCAATTCTGGAACGAGCAGCTGGCACAGGCTGAAAAGACATTTAATAAAGAGCAATGGGTTGAGTTTAAATTATTGTATGAACAGATGAAGCAGTATGAAGACCAAGTGACGGACAAATATGGTGTGATTCACGAGCAGCGACTGTCCGCAAAACAGAAGGATGAGCTGGATCGGATCAGAGAGAAACTCTACAACTATCTGGAGAAGCTAGGACTTGAAATCAGGGAATCTAATAAGGAATAGTGGGAAGAATCTGAACACGGCTTGTAACCTTAATCTGACATTCAAATATGATTTGGATACAATCGTTCCAAAAATGAATGAGTGAAGGCGGAGGGCATGTTCCTTCGCTTTTTTGGGTGTACGGATTATGAATTCATGCTCTCCCTTGTACGTTCAGCCGATATTGATGCGGAGTTGTACCTGTAACGGAACGGAATACTTTGCAGAAGTAGGAGGGCGTGGACATGCCTACACGATGACCGATTTCCGGGACGCTGTATGAATTACGGGCAAGTAATACGCAAGCGTGACGAATACGGGTAGCTTGAGTATAGGCGACAATGGTCGTTCCCGTGGCCTTTTTAAATACATGAGACAGATGATAAAGAGAAATGTGCAGTTCTGCAGCGAGATCTTTGAGTTGAAAGGGTTCATGGTAATGCTCCTCAATCCACTTCATGATGGCTTCAGCGTGAGGATGAAGGAGACTGTTGAAGGTTGGACGCACGGGTTGGGAGAGGGCATGCTTGTCTTCTTCCCATATGTATTGAATCTGTACGAGCAGGTTCAGTAAAAAGAGCCGGGCAGCCTCCTCTTCTCCTTCTCCATGGAGTCCGTTGAGATGAATCTGCGCGAACTGTTCCATAGATTGCACCAGCATGGAAGAAGAAGGAAGAGTGAAAGGGGCAATAGGTGAAGGTTGTCCCAGAAACTCCTGTACAAAATGATGAGTAGCCGTAAAATACCGCCAGGTTTCCTTCAGCACATCCAGATCATACATAAGTACACTACGGACAAAAGGATGCTCATCCGTAACCTGAATCTGTACCTGATGCAGCTGAAAAGGACGGAAAATCATCAGTGTACCCGGTTTAAGCGGAAAAGCTTGTCCTTCCGTAATTAACTGGCCATACCCATCATGAATGTAGGTCACTTCCATTTGGGCATGGGCATGAAATATTTCACGAAAAGTCGTGGTGGATGTACGTCGGCAAGCCAGATCGAATTGCTCCTTGTCTAACATGGACAATGCCTATTCCTCCCTCAACATGAGCACAAGATCCTTTTATTTTAACACAAGATACACGCATAAAAGCGCTTAATAATTGTGTATTGTGAAAGGAACAAGGGAGGTATGTTCAGATGTTAAAGGTAGCGATTATTGGAGCCGGTGCAATTAGTGGAGCACATATCTCAGCCTATTTGGCCTTTCCCGATCGATGTCAGATTGTTGCTGTGGTTGACATGTACCCTGAAAAAGCACAGAAACGAATTAATGAACATGGACTGGAGAATGCACAGGCAGTAGCGGATTATAAAGAATTGCTGAGCCAGAATATTGATGTGGTCTCTGTCTGTACTCCGCCGTATACACATGCTCCCATTGCATGTGACTTTTTACTTGCCGGTGCTAACGTGCTGGTGGAAAAACCGATGGCTTCCTCACTGGAAGAAGCAGACCAGATGCTGAAAGCAGCCGAACAGAGCGGCAAACTTCTGTCGGTCGTGGCACAGAATCGGTTCACTACACCGATGATGAAGCTTAAGGGCGTGCTGGACAGTAAGCTGATGGGCCCGATAGTACATGTTCAGGTGGATTCATTCTGGTGGCGGGGTCATAACTATTATGATCTATGGTGGCGTGGGACGTGGGAAAAAGAAGGCGGAGGCTGTACGCTTAATCATGCTGTACATCATATTGATGCCATGCTCTGGATGATGGGTCCACCCGTGGAACTGCAGGCCATGATGGCCAATACATCGCATGATAATGCTGAAGTGGAAGATGTGTCGATGGCCATGCTTCGGTTCCGTGAAGGGGCACTTGGCATGATCACGAGTTCCGTCGTACATCACGGAGAAGAGCAGCAGTTAATTTTTCAAGGTAAAGAAGCCCGGGTATCTGCACCGTGGAAAGTGGTTGCCTCAACGGCACGTAGTAATGGATTTCCAGAGCCAAATCCGGAGCTGGAACAGCAGATACAGCAGAAGGCTGACGCGTTACCGGATGTCCTTCACTTCGGTCACGCTGGTCAGGTCGAGAATGTGCTAAACGCCATCGAGATCGGATCACCGCTTCTGGTGGATGGACGGAGTGGGCGGAATACACTTGAACTGATTGTAGGCATTTATAAATCCGCGAGTACGGGGGAGAAAGTTACCTTTCCTCTGGAATCAGGCGATGCGTTCTACACACGCGAAGGTATAATGCAGCATGCGGTGCACTTTTATGAAAAGAAGACGGCAGTGGAGAACTTCGAGGATCTGAGCATTACGCTGGGGACCCAGTTGAAGTCATAACTCAAAGTTGTTTATAAATAATTACAGATATACACCCTAAGCTACCAGATCATTAGATCAGGTAGCTTTCTTTTTAAACTTTGAATTTCTAGTAGCCTATAAACCTAGTAATAAATTCAAATGGAAATAAAAAAGGAAATTAATTTTAAGGGTATTATGCATGACTAGGACTTCCGCGAAAAATAGGGACTATATTCGTGGGTATTTTTGGGTGAAAAAAACAAAAAAATGTTGTAAAATTGCCGAAATAAGGCTATTATTTAATCTGCTGTTACTTATTTATCCATAATATAGGCATTAAGAATCATTTTGTTTGTATTCCACTCTAAATATAGTTGGAAAAAAAGAAAAGAAAATTTGGAAAAGTAAATTCATGAATTTTACATGATATCTAGAAAGTGGGTTGTTTAGCTGTATGGGTGATCTGGAAAAGTTAGTTTTTGGGTTCATGCTGATGATAAATATTGTTTTATTTTTCATCGGTTTACTGATGTATAGGAAATGGCGAAATCCGACATATCTAAAACTTTTAGGAGCTTTTTCTTTAATGGTTCCTGCAAACGTGGGAATGGCATTAGTACCTCAAAAGCTCATGTTCACGTATATGTTTTTTTTATCTCTATATGCAGCCGGAATGGTCGTTACTCAAATTGGAATATTTAGGCTGTACTATATTAAACGCACAGACAAGCTTTTCGTACATATGGGTGCAACAGCTCTCACTTTAATCACTGCTGCAATGTCTTTGTTCCTCCCTGTACAAATGAGCTCTTTTTTATTATTTCTCTCCGTTGTTGGAGTGACACTATACACACTCATCAAAATTTTTCCGGATGTCGGGATAAACCCCAAATACTTCATGGTTACAATTCTTTTTGCGATACAGCTGTTATTACATTTGTCGGGTGCTTTCACTGGATATGAGATGTTGGCAGAATTGAGTCTGGTTTTTAGTGTTTTTGCTAGCTTTGTTGTATTCATAATGATCTTCGAAAAGATTATTGGAGTTATGCAGGCTGCTACATACAACTCAACACGGGATGAAGCAACTGGCTTATTTACACAAAAACATTTTATTCATCAGGCCAATCAAGCCTTATCAAGGGGTAAAAACGCAGGAGTTATTTACATAGAAATACAAAATTCATCTCATGATTTCTCAGAGGAATCGTTTAGGCGAGCGGGAAGAGCAGTGGGTCGTGCTTTGGAGGGCAGTGGGTTTGCGGGACGATATCAAGGCGATACAATTGTTGCCCTTATCACTAATGTTTCTGTTTCCTTAGCTGACTTGGCTAATTCAATAAAGATGAAGATCGATGTAGAAGCCTCAAGTGCTGTTCTTATTGGTTACATCGACATAAAACCGGAGTTTACTTTGGATGATCACATCCTTGAAGCGAAAGAAGGCGCTATTCGAACGAAGCAAAGCGGACTTAATAGAATCTTTGATCTAGATAAAAGTAAAATATTAGCGGATTAATTGGAGGCAATCACATTGAATGCGGTTATCATTTCCAGTAAAGCTTCTACCTTAGTACATGACGCCATAGGAAATACAGATGTTAGTTTTGAGAAAGTAGGCCGCTTTGAGAGTGGACAGTTTATTGAGTTTTGTGAAGCTGTAGCCAGGATCAATATAAGTGCCTTTATTACTGATTTGGATAGTACAGACTCGCAGACTTTTCTACGTGGAATTAGTCAATACCGAACAGTGCGTCCAAATACCAGAATTATAGTCATTGCTCTTGACCGTTATGAGGATGATGGAATAGTTCATGAACTAGCAGATATGGGAATTAATGTTGTGACCACCTCCCCAGGTACGAAGTCAAAATCTATTATTCCAGCCCTGCGTAATCTATTGCCGAATCAAAGCGAGGGGACAGGAAGTCCATCAACGGATTGGGAATCAACAGATTCTGAGCTTGAAAAAATAAAGGACCGTATTTATCGCTATACCGCTAAGTTAACCTCTGGAGGTAGTTTTGACTCATCAGATGTAATGGATCTGGAGCTTCCTGATGTGCCAATTCAAGAGAGGATCGTTCTGAAAGATAGAATCATTGGAACAATTTTAGTAGCGGTAATGGGTGTCGAGTCCAAGGTAGGTTCAACTCATCAAAGTATACTGATTGCCAACTATCTTAAACGAAAAGGATACTCGGTAGGACTTGTAGAGGCTAATAGTTCCAATGATTTTACAAGTATTGAGAACGCATATGAAGGAACTCAGGATTTCAAAAGCAACAATATTCACTTCTCTATTGAAGGTGTAGAGTATTACAAGAATAACAACAAGCTAGATATTAATCATCTAATCACGGCAGGTCATGACTATTTAATTTTAGATATTGGTAGCTTTGAAGAAAGTGACTGGAGCAAAGAGTTCTACAGAGCAAGCGTTAATATTGTCCTAGGTGCTGGTAGTGAGTGGCGACAAGGGAAAATTAGAAGGTTTAGAGACCTACATAAGAAGATGGATCAGTCGAACTGGGTGTACTGTGTACCATTTGTTGAAAATATCAGCATTCAAGATATACGGAAAGATCTTCCTGGTAATCTTGTGTATCGGATTCCCCCACATGCAGATCCATATAAACATCAAGGGGATACAGACTCAGTATTAAATAAGTTGATGAAGAGCTACATGGGAGATACTAAGAAAATATCATCAAAAGCATTATTGTACGGTGTTCTCGGACTGTGCATTGTTATCATTATTGTTCTGGCCGTGTTATTGGTTGTAAACATTTAAGTTTAAACTTGTTCGATTGTGAGGGATTCGTTAATGTCTAAGATTCGTTTTAGGCAGAAGCAATTGCTTCTGTCCGCTTCCATTGGTGGCGCTATTATTCTATTTATTTGTGTTATCGCTGGATATTTCATAATTAACTATATTCAAGGTAGATATGTCGAACGAACAATTCAGATTGAGCAGCAGCTTCAGGATGCGCAGAAGAAGTTGAATGAAGATAAAATGAGAGTCATGGTACTGAATGATAACCATATTGCTGGGGATCTAATAACAGAAGATGATGTAAGTTCACTTGTTGTCCCGGTCAGTACGGTACCACAAAATACTGCAGAGCAAGCCGACATTGTGGGCAAAAGGATAAAGATTGATCTCCAAAAGAATTCTATTATTACTCAACCAATGTTGTTTGAAGATGGAATAACGCCTAAAGATCTGAGAAACCAAGAGTTTAGTCTAGTACAGCTTCCGTTGAAGCTGAAAAAGGATGATTTTGTAGATGTGCGAATTCGCTTTCCAACAGGTCAGGATTACATAGTACTCTCGAAGAAAAAAGTAGACGACTTAAATAATGGAACAATATGGTACGAAATGAATGAGAAAGAGATTTTGACGATGTCGAGCGCTATTGTAGATGCTTATATTAATGATGCTTCTATCTACGCATTAAGTTATGTAGACCCATACATGCAAGATGGCGCAGTTACCAATTATCCTTCCAATCCGAAAGTGCTCGATCTCATTGAATCCAATCCAAATATTGTTGGAGTAGCAACGACAGCCTTAGAACGGCGTGTACGGGCAAAATTGGAGCAAGATCTTCAATCGATGAGTGATGAAGATCGGCAAAAGTATATCAGTGGGCGAAATACAACGGAGATGAATTCTGGGGAGTACATTACTGAGTCGGAAGGACAAGGTAATACGCCAACAACTCCACAGGATAACTCTCTTATGAATGATAACTCAACAGACTTGAGTCAGCAAAATAGTGGAAATGAACCCAATGCAACTTCAGACTCAGGTGGTATTTTCAAAGATAGCAATATACGTGAACCTGGACAGTAATAAGGAGACCGAGATGAAGCAAATACTTGTTATAGGACATTACGATAAAACGGACTTTATGATGTACCTTGGTAAAATGTTGTCGATGGATCATCGGGTTCTGCTTGTAGACGCAACTAGTAATAACGATTATGAATTTGCATTCCCTAAAATTGACCAATCTCTCACTATGCACACACATGATCAATTTGATGTACTGGAAGGCATCCATTCTTACAATGACCTTAGGAGCAATCTTGAAGAAGAGTATGATTTTTTATTAATAGATTGTAATGATGAGGCTGCATTGGCCGAATGGCCAGAAGTAGATTTTGTGTATCTCGTGACATCATATGAGAATCCTGTAATCCAGAAAAATGTTAACCTTATGCACGCCTACTTCCAGCGAGAAAAGTTATCCTCCTTGAACCTCCCGGTTACCAAGGTTATCTATGAAGTCAGTAATCATTTGGACGAGAAATATATAAATAGTCTGCTGGATGATCTGTCGTTATCGTGGAAAGAAAGTTTGGTATATTACCCGGATGATCGGGATCAAACGCTGAAGATCATCAATCAATATAAAAGTACAGTGATGGTCAAGCGAATGTCCAGCTCCTACAAGTTAGTCATCAAACAAGCGATAGAACTCATTCTAGGCTTAGAAACGTCAAAAGTTAACGCATTATGGAAGCGGGCCGAAAGGAGTAATTAGCATGAGTAAAATTGCATTATGGGGCATGCAGCATGGTTTAGGCGTGACCAGTGCTACCGCTGCTTTGGCTGCATTTATTGGGTTAGAGTACGATGTGAGAACCTTGGTGTCACAGCCACAGCGTACGGATGGTGACATTGAGCGCTTCTTCAACAGAACAATCAATCAATATAACAGGCAATTTTTTGCCATAGGTGGCATGGGCCTCGATTCTCTGGAACGTGTTGCGAAGAGCAGCAAACTTGAGCGAGACAGTGTTAAAAATTACACCTTAATGGTTGAACGTAATCGTCTGGATCTTCTCTGGGGAAGTGAGAGACTCAATCGACCTCAACAAGGCTCAATTGAAGCTGTAAACATGGTATTTCGCATGGCAGCAGAGTACTATGGGATCTCGCTTTTGGATGCACGGAGCGGACAGGACAATGATGTTTCTAACAGTCTCATTAACGATGCAGATTTGGTCGTTATCTGTGTAAATCAAAATGTGAGTGTACTAGAAAAGTATTTCGATAATCAAAGAAAGTATTGGCCAGAGGTGCTAGAACAAAAGCAGCACCTCCTTCTCATGACACAGTATGATCCCTTATCCAAATATAAAATAAAAAATATTGCTAATAAATATAGGTTTAAGTCACCGATTTTGACTATTCCATATAATACGAGTTTCAGAGATCATTTGAATGATGGAGATATTAAAAGTTTCTTTTCAAAGAATCAATATATTAGCAGCAATCATGAAAATTATTTCTTCATACAGGAAGTTAGCCGCGCAGCGAAAACAATACTGCATGAGATTGGCATCAACACCAAACTGAAACGAATTGAAAGAGGGAGTTAGGATGGGACTGAATTTCACCATTAATTTCCTTGCAATTGTTTTGATTGTAGCTGTTTTAATTGCTTATCTATTCGTGAAGCTGAATAAAAAACCGGGGCAAGCTGGAACACGTCAGAAAAATGAGAATGAAGAGCGATTCCAGTTCGATTATCTGCTTGAATACGTTAAAACCATGATCAATGAGTACGTCAACAGCAATCTATTGGATATGGGAATGACAAGCGAGGAATATAACCGACGTCAGGGAGTTGTAGCCGAGCTTAGAAGTGCAATGAAAAACGCTACTTCAGGCGATATACAAGAGAAAGTGTACTTGAAGCAATTTATATCTGATCTCCTGGAACGTAATTATGGTTTCAATGATGACAATATTAACCGAATTATTCCCTTTGAGGATGAAGATCAATTAACGCAGCAAGACAAATTCGATATTCTCCTTCACTTATACAAAAAGAAACACGGTTTCCATGCTCTAACTAAGCTAATAGACAAATATCAGCTTGATCAGCCTAAAAAATTTATTGAGGATGGAACCGTAGATTCATATGTAGTCACGGGAGAAGAGATTGACTCCATTTTTATCAAAGAAGCACGTGGTGGTTTAGAATTTGATGACAAGTTAGCTATCGTTGTGCAGCGTGTATACCAGCATTATAAAGGGTTCGGCGTTATTGATGAGATCCGGGACATGTCTATAGACGGCGTTTCAGGTGGTGTATCTGGTGTGCCGACCCATATGCAGATCGTGGAAGATGAGATTTCTCTATTACAAGGCATGAAGCAATACAAGTATCCGGGATACCAAAGTGTCTGGATATTCTTCCGAGGTAAGTCCATACATTTATCATTTTTAAGTTTTGAAACCGACCTTGAGTTGAAAAGGGTCTGTCAAAACATTTACAAGTATGATAATCCGGGGCAACTTACCGAAACTAATGGTTTCAAAGTGAATGAAATGAAGGATGGATCCAGGGTCGTCGTTGTTAGACCACCGTTTGCAGAGAGCTGGGCCTTTTTTGTTAGGAAGTTTGATCTTCCTAATATGAAATTGGATCATCTGATCTCGTCCAAAGATGCGGTAAATGCCGAGTTAGCTAGAGATATGATTAAGTATCTGATGAAAGGTGCGCAGGTTACTGCCTTTACTGGACCTCAAGGTTCAGGTAAGACATCTTTGGTCATGGCCTCAGTTAAATACATATATGCTACGTTAACTTTGAGGATTCAAGAGATGACATTTGAGCTTCATTTAAGAAGACTATATCCACAACGTAACTCATTAGCTCTGAGAGAGACCGAAAATATTACAGGACAAGCCGGACTCGATCTTCAAAAGAAAACAGATGGCTCGGTGAATATTTTGGGTGAAGTTGCAACAGACCCAGTAGCCGCTTGGATGATTCAGATGTCACAGGTCGCGAGTTTATTTACAATCTTCACACATCATGCTACCTCTGCACGTGAACTGGTATGGTCTTTGAGAAATTCCTTGCTCAAAACGGGAGTGTTTCAAAATGAACGTATTGCAGAAGAACAGGTTGCAAACGCAGTGCAATGGGACATACACATGCGGAAGGAAATGAACGGTAAACGTTATATTGAGCGAATTACAGAGATCACACCTGTCAGGTTTGAATCGGATACACTGGAGCACGAGGAAGCATTAATCAAAGGGGATTCTATAGAAAGTAAGTTGGATGCACTGGTGAATTTGCAAAGAGAAGTGTACAGAAGGAATAGCGGTAGAGTATGGAATGCCCGAAATATCATTGAATACCGTAACGGTGAATACGTAGCCGTGTCTCCAATCTCTCCAGAAAAGATCGAGAAAATGTTATTCAACATGAACGAGGAAGATCGTGAGAATTTCAGGCAGTTTCTGAATAAACACTGGGGGCAGGTTCAATGAATAAGTGGATATGGATTTTTGCCATTTCAGGTGGAGCCCTGCTTATCTCTGGTGGAATACTGCTTTACCTCATTCTGAAAGATCGCAAGCGAAAGAAGAACCGTGAGAATGTATGGCCTTCTACTAAAAATGTAACAGGAAGAACGCCGCGACAATTGTTGGTGTTTTATCAAAAATCATATCATCAACTGATTAAATTTCCGATCGTTAAGTCACAGATTTTAAAGATTCGTAAACGGTTGACAGCGATCAATACGTATGATGAATATTCTCTCCGTAAGGAAACGATGCGAATTACCTATTTAACATTAGGGTCGATTCTGGTCGGTCTTATTGTTCTTGCAGTCATTAGTAAAAGCTGGATGGCATTATTTTTTGGAGCATTGGCAGCCATTGTGGTAAACGAGCTGTTCATCGATATTTTTGTTAACCGGGTAGAGGATCGCCTGTTAAAACAGTTCTCCAACGTACTGGAGGATGACCGTCATCATTATCAGGAAGTTCGGATGGTTGATGAGGCCTTGTATCAGGCTGCACAATCATCGCCACATGATATCAAGCTCCAGACAGAACGGATTCACGAAGTATTAACATCCAAGGACCCCGGTCGGGAGTTGGAAAAATACTATGCGGTTGCGCCTAACCGCTATTTAAAGGTGTTTTCAGGGGTCTCTCACCTGATTATGGAGTATGGTGACCGTAATGTTCAGAAGGGCTCCATGTACCTGAACGCCATTAACAAGTTTGTACAAGAGATCAGATACGACCTGATGAGAAGACAAAAGTTGCGTTACAAATTAGGTGGACTTACTCTACTTGCGCTAATCCCAATTTTGCTATCGTTCCCTCTGCAAAGGTGGGCGGAAAACTATTTTCCGATTACGACAGAATTCTATGACAGCAGAATTGGTTTTCTTATCCGAATGTTTATATACGCCGCAGCGGTCATCTGTTACCTGCTCATCCGTAAATTATCGGAGAATGATGAAGCCAAATATGTGCCTAAGGGTCCGAGGAAAGAGTGGGAGAAGAAAGCATATTCATGGTCATGGGTGAAGTGGATCGTAGATCGATTGGTTCCAGCTCCGAATACGAGGAAACATCATCGAACCAATATGCTCTTAAAAGAAGCAAATTCTCATCTTACATTGGAATGGTTATATATCCACCGAATTGTCATCTCTGTCTCAACGTTTGTAGGTATTATTTTGTTTTCTTTATTCCTGCATTACAACAGCGTACATCATATCTTCAGCAAACCGACAGCAGAACAGACAAACATTCTGGGGTATATGGATGCCGATGAGCTGGAGCGCGCCAATCATGTAACGGCAATAGATAATCAAATTATCGAAGATCTGCAGCAGCATAAAGATCTGACCAGGGAACAGGTAGTTCAGTCCATAGAAACGCATTCCAATGAACCAATGACAGATGTGGCAATGAATAATACGGTCAATCGGATTGTAGAGAAAATAACCGTTGTGAATAACGAATACCTCAAATGGTGGGAGCTTCTTATTGCCATAGGTTTTGGAATGATAGGTTATTACATTACGATATGGATTCTACAATTTCAACGTAGATTACGTGCATTGGAAATGCAAAATGAAGTGGACCAGTTCCATGTTCTTATATCCATCTTGTGTGAATTTGAACGCATCTCTGTGGAAACCGTACTAGAGTGGATGGAACGTTACAGTATCATCTTCAGGCCAGCACTGCAAAAATGTTTGCTTAACTATGACAGTGGTGCAGAAGAAGCGTTGAAAATGTTGAAATCGGATGCACCGTTTGATTCCTTTGGCAGAATTGTAAAGCGCCTGATGCAGGCGGTAGATAAGCTCTCGTTACGGGAAGCGTTCGACGATCTGGAAATGGAACAGGAGTATTATGCCGAACAGAAGAAGGAACGCCTTGAGCGTTTAATTCGGAAGAAAACATCGTACGGTAAATTATTCGGCTGGACACCAGGGGCACTGCTCATAGCCCTTTATCTAGTATTTCCATTTCTATATATGTCATTTAAGCAGCTTAGTGATATATCAACACAATTACAAACCATTTAAGAAGGGATTGATTTTTCATGGAAGAAAATACAGGCGTCGGTATACGAGTCGCAGCGGGGATATTCCTCACTATTATGTTGATTACGATTGTCGTTATTATCACCATTTCATCACAGGATGCGGCCAAACAGGGACAGACAAAGATGGCTGCAATTACAACGCAGCTGTCGGATACGGAATATCAGACGTATAGCAATACTACTTTGTCAGGTAGTCAGGTGCTGAACGCAGTTAGGCAATATATGAATCAAGAGCAATTTGGAATAAAAGTTATTACTGGGAAACAAAAAGGCACAACTATTGATACTCAGAATCAAGGTGTTTTCTACGGAAGTAGTTTTAATACTAAAACCGGTGAAGTTGATGATGAGAGTTATAAGAATCTAGACTTACAATATGCGGAGAATCAATTCTACTCGGCCTATATAAATCCTAGTGGAAAATTTAAATCTACTATTGTTAGAGATAAAAATAACATGATAAATGGAATAATTTTTATACAAGAGTAGCTTAGAGAAAATAGTATTAAACAAGGAGGTCTCCAATGAGCGAAACAATGGAAAAGTTCATCTTAGTTGCAGCTGAAATCAGCATTCTGATCGTTGCCTGCATGTTCGCTCTTGGAGGCATTCAGTCTCAGGAAGCGGCCGTTAACGTCTCATACCAATCTGCAGTGAATGAGGAGCGAAGGCTATTCACAAGTCTCAACGTAAATGAGCAAGTTACATATACCGGGGCAGAGGTTCTTCAAAGTATAAGACAAATGAAAATGCTGGACGCCAATATACGTGTAGTCAATACGTACTTTTACAGTACAGAAGATATTGAGAGTATAGATGTATCAGGGATAGATCTTAATCGTACCTACGTTGTTTCCTATATTCGAGACAATCAAGGGAAAGTACAAACCATTGTTTTTACATAAAGGGTGAGCTAGTGTGGAAAACTCTTTCTCCAAAATATTAGGCATATTCATTGCCATCGTGCTGTTATTCTTGTATCCGTTATTCCAGCAGGCTCAGAGGCAGGATGACCTGTCTCAGATCGTTATCCATTCAGCGGTAACCACATTCGTAGATTCCGCAAGAACCAAGGGGTATATTACTCCACAGATGTATCTTGAATTCAACCAAAAACTTGGTGCAACGGGCAATCAGTATGATATTCAGATGGAGCACCTTCACAAAAAATATAATCCGGAATACACCGATCCCGCTGATCCGAGTACATTCCGTGATAGTTTTACGACTTATTTCGATGGTCATTATAATCAGGAAATTATGCAGAGATTGTTTCCGAATAATGCTGCATCCGATCTGGATCGCAGATATGTCATGGCAGTAGGGGACTTCTTCACTGTCAAAGTGAAAAATATCAATCGCACCATGGCAACTATTCTTAGTGATGTTTTTACCGGAGGGATCACGGACGGAAATACCAAAGTCTATGTTCCTTATGGGGGAATGGTAATTAATGAAGATTACTAATCTGGCAATACTGTTTATCTGTATTTTTGTTCCTTTTTATCTAGTGATGGATTTCCGGACAGGAGACCAGAAAACGGCACTTGCACTATCAGATCAATATTCAGCTTCTTTGCATACTGCCGTTCAGGATGCTGCACAAATGCTTAATATGAACGTCTTACAAGAATATGAGGCAGGGTATCAATCCAGGAAGTTCTTCTTTGCGAATAAGGAAAGAGCCTTGGACACATTCTTTCGCACACTCTATTTGAATTTTGACGTAGTCAATGACCCTGTCAGACAAGGGGCTCTGGCTGGATATATACCTGCTGTGGCCGTAATTGATTACGATGGATATGATCTGTATGCAGTAGATGAGTACAGGGATGCCAACGGTGAGAGAGTGTTCAAGCACATGTGGAGACCGAAGAAGCCGTATTCGTATTCCGACAGCAGAGGAAACAGTATCAATTTCACTTTGGATAGCTATGTATACGCGTATGATTCGTACACGGATGCTTGGGTTGAAGGGTTTCGTGAAGATTTGGAGGGTACGACCAACATCCCTTTGTTAGACAATGCAGCCGATTTTGAAGCGATGCGGAAGAGTGTCATTGTGAAAAGCATTCAACAGGATCTGGCTTATTATATAAACAAACATAATGAGTACGCAACTCGCTATGGGATCCATTATACCTTCAGCCTGCCGCAGATCTCACAGGAGGAATGGGTCAACTCCATTGACGACATTGGAATTATGGCATTTATTCAAGGAATCCCGATTGGGGATCAATTTTATAATAACTATGCTCTTGGTGGAGGACGACTGGTCAAGAAAACAGAGATTAAAGGCGCTGTAGATCCATCAACCGGCATCAAATATTATTACCTCAATACGTGCTCCTATGGATATAGGGAAGAGGAGACCTTTTCAAGTGAAAGAGATGCCGCAGCAGCAGGATATTTTCCCAGAGAATGTGTCAACCGCTAGAAAAAATATTGAAGAGGAGGCAGACCGAGTATGTCCCATTTTTTTTATAAAAGATCGCCAAGGATTATCAAAGAAACCTCGGGACAGGAAGTGGAGATCTTTTCGCCACCTTCCCTTCCTCAGCCGCCACAGCTAAATATCATCTCCATCATGGTACCCATCATGGTAACCGTTGCTGGTGGAGCAGCCATGATGACTTTTTATCAAAGTCGGGGGAATGGGCAATTCGTAACCGTGCAGATGATTTCCCTCTGTATGATGGTCGTTTCGTACTTTGTACCTGTACTTGTGCATTTTCAGAGCAAAGCGAAACACCGCAAGAAGATCAAAGATCGTGAACGTTTATATGACAATCATATTAATGAAAACAGGGAAACGCTGCAGAACTGGAAAAATGAATTGATTCTGAACTGGCATCAAACCCATCTAGATCCACAGTTCTGCATTAACATGGTCAAAGATCGAAGCTCTTCGGTCTGGGAGCGGATTCCTCAAGATTTCGACTTCTTGAAAGTCCGTGTCGGTATTGGAACCGTGCCAAGTAACTTCGATATTAAAGTGCCTAAGCAAAATGGGGTAGAGAAGGATCCGATGCTGGAAAAAGCGAGAGAAATGACGGAGAAATTCACTACGATTACCAATGCTCCTGCTTTGCTGGATTTGAGTAAATATCGGATTATTGGACTTGTCGGCGACGAAGAAGAGCTGAATATGTTCTGTCGTACGGTTGTGACGCAGCTTGCAGCGCATCATGCCCCAGATGAGCTGAAGATGGCGGTATTTATGAATAAAGTACAAAGAGAAAATTGGGAATGGATGCGCTGGATTCCGCATGTATGGAATGATACGCGTTCAGGTAGATACCTCTTCGAGGAGCGTGGATATCAGCCACAACTGATGGAGCAGCTGTTCACCCTTCTACAGCGTCGTCAATGGTTGAACAAGGGAGAGAAAGCACTCCCATTCTATGTTTGTTTCCTGCCTTTCATTGAGATGATAGAGCATGAGCCTATTCTCCCATTGATGATGAAAAGTTCGGAGATCATCGGTGTCTGCAGCATCGTTCTCGCACCGAGCAAGGACGTACTTCCGAAGGAGTGTGAGCTCGTTATTGATTTGAACTCCACCGAAGGTGTTATGCGTTCAACGAACGTAACGGGTGGCTCCGCTGGCGACGCTACTTATGCGAAACCCAAGGATGAGATCCCTTTTGTACAGCCTTTTAAACCGGATCAGATGACACTGGAGCAAGCAGATCAATTTGCACGTCAGATAGCTCCTTATCGAATTAAGCGTAATTCCGCGGACGAGATTGTAAATGTTCTGACGTTGTTTGAATTGTTCGGCATACAGAATATTGAACAGTTCCATGTGGAAAACAATTGGGAGAAGTCACGTTACCCTAATACCCTTCCTTTTCCAGTTGGTGTTCGAGGCGGGAAAAAGCCAGTTCTCTTGAATCTTCATGACAAGATTGAGCGTAAAGGGCATGGCCCTCACGGACTCATGGCAGGAACGACCGGTTCAGGTAAGAGTGAAGTTATTCAATCCATTATTGCATCGCTTGCGGTTGAATATCATCCACATGATATGGCATTTATGCTGATTGACTATAAGGGTGGTGGAATGTCCAATACATTCCAGGACCTGCCACATGTTATTGCTACGGTAACCAATCTCGAAGAAGAAGGGCTAATTGAACGTTCCAAGGTTTCTCTCAAAGCCGAGCTTAAACGACGACAGCGTTTGTTTATAGCGGCAGGCAATGTACAGCATATTGATGAGTATTATCTTACCGACTGGAAGGATCGGGAGCCGCTACCGCATTTATTCATCGTCATCGATGAGTTTGCACAATTGAAAAAAGACCAACCAGAGTTCATGAGTGAACTTGTTTCCATTGCGGCTATAGGTCGGACGTTAGGTGTGCATCTGCTCTTGGCAACCCAAAAGCCAGGCGGCGTTGTAGACGATAAAATCTGGAGCAACTCTCGTTATAAAGTCTGCCTCCGGGTTCAGGACGAGAGCGATAGTCGTGAAATGATCCGGATTCCCGATGCGGCTCATATTACAAATCCGGGGCGTGGTTTTCTACAGGTCGGCAGCAATGAAGTGTTTGAATCCGTTCAATTTGCATGGAGCGGAGCACCGTATCGTCCAGATCAGAATATTACGCAGTCGGATCGGAATATGTATGCGTATGAGCTGGATGGTCGCAGAACTAAATTGAGGGATCAATTGGATCTGATCCAGGAAGCAAAACCTTCTGAAGATAAGGCATTTAGCAAGAAACAATTAAACGTTCTTATTGAGCACATTGCAATGAAAGCAGAACGTGAAGGTATTCAGCGTTTACCAGGACCTTGGCTTCCCCCGCTGCCTAACCATCTGACATTGGAAGAGCTGGCGGTCACCACGAGCGAACCAGGAAAAGTATTGAATCCACAGGTTGGACTGATTGACGATGTCGTTAATCAGAGACAGTTCCCTCTTCGGATCGATCTTGAATCCGGTCATTGGTTAATATATGGCATGCCAGGCACGGGGAAGACTACCTTTATCCAGACCATGCTCTATTCCTTGGCAATGGAAACCACACCTAATGATGTGAATATTTATGCGCTGGATTTCGGAAGAATGCTGAAAGATTATACGCTGCTGCCTCATGTAGCGGATGTCATCCAGGATGATCAGGAAGAGAAGATGAACCGGTTGTTCAATTATCTGGAAGAGACCATTAGCAAGCGCAAAACGCTGTTTGCCGAAACGGGAGTGAAATCCAGACTGTCCTACTGTGCTGAAACAGGAAATACGCTACCCGCCATACTTGTGATTATCGATAGCTATGTAAGTTTCCGGGGACAATTCGAGAAGCTTCATGAGAAGCTGGATCCTCTGCTCCGTGAAGGGCCTGGACTTGGCATATACTTTGTGGCAACCATCAACCGAATCTCTGACATGTTGGAACGAATTCGGAGTAACTTCCCGAATGCTGTGTCATATATGCTTGCGGATGCTGGGGATTATAACTATGCAGTAGGCAGGCTGAACAAAGCACCAACACAGATGCCTGAAGGAAGGGCGTTTGTCAAGGGCACTATACCTCCGTATGAGTTCCAGACGGCATTATCCATCAATGCAATTAATGAGTCTTCCCGTGCAAAATTATTACGCGAACAATTTGCATTACTCGATGCGTCTTGTATGACTGCTAAACCTGAGGCCATTCAAGTATTGCCTGAAATCATTACAATTCCAGAAGTTTTAAAAGATTCAAATCTCTTGTCTGGTCCGACGCTTCCTGTACATATGGGCATTGATAACCTAAGAATGCTGGGGTGGGACATGGAAGCCGATGGTCCATATTTCATGGTCGGCGGAAGAATGGAATCTGGTAAAACTTCATTGCTCGTGACGATAGGATTGTTGTCAGCTATCAAATATTCGCCGGATGAGCTTGAACTCTACCTATGTGACTTTAGACGCACCCCTCAAGGCTTGGGAGCTTTGAAAGATCTGCAGCATACCGTAGCATTTGCAACCAATGAAGCAACCATGGAAGAGATGATGGAGGATCTGCGTACCAAACTGGAAGAAAGAGTTGCGGATCCGGATGAATCTGCTTCGAAGATGGTACTGATCATGGACGATGTTGATTTTCTGGCCAAGCGCATTTCCAGAACGATCACAGGTCATCTGGAGTATATTACCCGGAATGGACGAGAACATGGGGTCTACATTATCGTCTCTGGGCAAGCCAATACAATAAACCGTAATTATGATGAATGGATGAAAGAAATTAAATCAGGTCAGATCGGATGGTTACTGGGTACGGCTGAATCGACAGATACTGAGCTGTTTAATATTAAGGTTCCTTATGTCTCAGGCAGCCGAGTGCTGCCGGATGGAGAGGGCTACTATATTAAACGAAAATTTGTAAGTGTAAAAACGGTTCATGCTTTCGCCAATGGGGCCGCTCAGATAGAAGAACAAGTAGAGAGTATAAACAATGAATCGTTTCTTGTCGTAAATTAAGACAAAAAAGGAAAAAAGACTCACTAATGAGTCTTTTTTCCCAAAAAATGTTTGGTAATCAACTAGTTCTTTATATACAATAGGTTATGGGTAAAATTTATAAAAATGGTATAAAGGGGAAGATAGGAATGGCTAAGATTTTAATTACGCCCGAAGAAATTGATAACGCGGGATCGAAGTTTGACCAAGCAGCACAAGAAAGCGAGCAATTGGCTCAACAATTGAATTCCTTGATGGAATCCATGCGCTCCCAGTGGGAAGGTATGACTTCCCAAGGGTTTTATGACAGATTCGAATCCGACAAAAAGAACATGACCGTTTACGTAGAAATGCTACGCGCAGTAGGAACAGAATTGAAATCCATTGCAGATCGCTTCAGACAAGCAGACCAACAGTAGTCGTTACATAAGAAGCCAGGTAAACTTACCTGGCTTTTTCTATATCCATAGTATGAAAATGTGAGGTTATTCCTATGAGTTATTCAGTACATGCGACGGGAAGCACCCCCGCTCTACTAATCTATTTAATTGATATTAGCGGCTCCATGACCCTTGAGCTTGAAGGGCAACGGAGGATGGATATCGTCAATGAGGGACTTCAGACAATTATCCGTCAAATTGTCTACCGATCAACGAAAGGGTCTAAGGTGTCTCCTCGTTACCGAATTGCCATTCTTGCCTATAGTGATGAAGTGTACGATCTGCTGGATGGTGTGAAATCTATTGATCGTATCGCCAACCGTGGGAGCCTGCCACCGTTATACCCGAAACGCTTCACAGATACAGCCAAAGCATTCAAACAAGCAGAGAAAATTATTCAGTCTGAGCTTCGCAATATGGAGAATTGCCCTGCCCCGCTCATCTGCCATATGACAGATGGTATTTACACTGGGGAAGACCCTGAACCAATTGTCGAACGGATCAAAGCCATGTCGGTCCCTGATGGACAAGTGCTGATTGAGAACATTTTTATTACAGAGGATGCTTTGACCAGCCGTATCCGTGATACACGGGCTTGGAAAGGCATGATGCCGGATTCTTTTGTAGTGGATCCCTACTCGGAGAAGCTAAAACGAATGTCTTCGGTTATACCTGAGAGCTACCGCGAAATGATGATGGAATCTGGATATTCGGTTCAGAAGGGTGCACTTATGATGCTGCCTGGTACGAGTAAAGACCTAATTTCGCTAGGGCTGCAGATGTCTGCTTCAACCCCAATGTAACCGTTAGGAGGAGAACACATGGATCGAACATTATTAACTTTAATTATTGACGCGACAGGCAAAAAGACAGATATAGAGCTGCCTAACACGATACCTCTGCATGAATTACTTGAACCCATGCTCAAAGGATTAAATGAAGGGATGGCTCTTACGTTTCAGGCGTCAAACTATCGCTACTATCTCAGTCGTGATGGTAATGAATGGAGCACCATGGAACTTCAACAGTCTTTGGACGACTTACATGCAACGGATGGAAGCTATCTGCGCATTGAGCAAATTAACTCCTTCTCAACAATTTAGTTGCGAATCATTTTTTTGTGTAAAGGGGAGCAAGAATCGTGTTTCCACCGGATATAAACACTGAACTACGAATCAGAAACCAAGTATACAGACTGGTCCAGCACCCTCAATTTGAAGGTATGCCCTATGGTCAGGAAGGCAGAGAAGGAACGGTGTATAAGCTCGTCAACAGCTCGGGAGAGAGCAGTGCATTGAAAGTGTTCCGACCAGCCTTCCGCCAACCCTCTATCATGAAGCTAACAGAGTTAGTTGCAGACCTCACAGTCCATTCGGGACTGCGAGTATGGTCCAGAACCATACTGAATCCGCTTGAAGATATGGAGCTGCTTGGTCAATATCCCGAGCTGCTGTATGGTGCACATATGCCGTGGATTGATGGCGTGACATGGAGTGAATTCATGCTTGGCCGAGAAGCATTATCTCGGGAGGAATCATTGAAAATGGCAACAGGTTTGGTATCTACCATGGCTGTATTGGAGCAAGCAGGCATAGCCCATGCCGACTTGTCAGCTTCTAATGTGCTGATCATCAATCCTAATGAAGAGGCGAAAGACTTGTCTGTTGAATTAGTTGATGTAGAAGGAATGTACGCTAAGCAATTGGAGGAACCCGATAATTTGCCAGAAGGTACAACGGGATACACTGCAACTTTCCTTAGAGACTATGGAGATTGGAGCCCTCTTTCGGATCGATTTGCCGGTGGAGTCCTGCTTGCCGAGATGCTGGCTTGGTCGAGTACAGACATTTGTAAGCAAGCTTGGGGAGATAGCTATTTTGATCCTCAAGAGATTCAGCAACAAAGTGAACGTTATGTACTGCTTCAAGCGACGCTTGAGCAATGTTACGGCTCTGAAGTGGCAGCATTGCTAGAGCGATTATGGAATGCAGAGCAATTACAGCAATGTCCAACCTTTGGGGAGTGGCAGATTGCCCTGGTTTCAGCAAAGCAATTCATGGAGGAAGAAGTGGTATTACCAACTGAAATGGATATAGAACTGGAGCAATCTATTGAAGACTCTAATTACTTGCCGAGTGAGTATGCTGTCAATGCCTTAAGTCATGCCCAAGAGAATCAATTGGCACGAGCTCGTCAGTTGGAACGTCAGGGGAATCTGACATCGGCCTTCTGGGAATATGGCAAGCTGATTGAGCAATTTAACGAGCGTTCGCCATTTCATGTTGAGATTACCATTGCTATGGAGCAGGTGCAAGAAGGCATAGATCAGACCGTTTTTAATCCGGAACCCAAGCAGACCCTTGTGAAAAAAGGCTGGAATCAACTGATTCAGCAGAATAAACAGTCTACCTACGACCGTATGTGGCTCTATGTAATAGGTGGTTCAGTTGGTGCACTTGTTTTTGCTTTAATTGTCTATGTTATTGGTCTATTTAAATAGAAGGAGTGTGTTTATCTTGGAAAATGAATTACCGGAAGAGTGGTCATTTCAGCTCTCGCCTGAAGAGTTTTTCTTCTTGACCCAACTGGTAGGTGTTCGTCATATAGCCCATTTTGAAGATCCCTATCGTGGATATCTGGCTAAGGAATTGGAAGCGGAATATAAAGTTATAGAGAAAGCATTTGTGGAGAAAGGGTATCTGGTCCCGAAGGAAGAGGGGCCGGGCTATAATATGGATGAAATGCTAGCCTATTGCATTGCTGCATGTGGCAGTGCTGATGTCATGCATGTAAACAAAAAGATTGAAGGCACTGGGAAATACGAAGGTCACTACTACTTCACGCCTCGAATCGTTGTTGAACAAACATTGGATGAGTCAGGAGGCATTGTGCTCGTTCCTGTGGCGGATGCCAAGTTAACATTAGAAGCGATGAAAGGCTTTTTCCCGCTCACCCTTCAATATAAAAGTGCTGCCAAAAAGGCGGTCATCAAAGATTGCACCTGGCAACAATGGAAACAACTTAGCGAAGTCGATCGGCATAACAGACTGGTACAAGCGGGACATACGGAGGAACAGGCAGAGCTTGCGTTAGATATTTTCAGCAACGGAGAGCGTTCAGGTTCCATGATGTTCATGAAAAGGCACGGATTAATGTGGCATCAGGAAGATTACCACTATGCGCAATGGGGAGACAAGCTGTATCTGGCGGTTGAACTAACGGAGGGCACACTTCAGTTCCAACCCTATAAGCCTGCAATTCTAAAAAAAGCATTACTACGATTCGCGGATCAAATTGAAAAACTGGATGGGAAAGGGGTCAAATAAATGGCAGACCGTATCAAAATAGAACCTGAACGTATTAAGGAAATCGCAACCCGATTTCTGGCCAGCAGTCAGGAAAGTATTGCTTTGTCCAGAGAGTTGAAGTCATTAATTGATGGAATCACGGGGGAATGGGAGGGGAAATCCCAAGAACGTTTTTATTCTTCTTACAAAGATGCCCATGTTCAACTGGAGAGTGTATCTACTGTGTTGAAGGATGTAGGGGACGAGCTTAAAGCGATTGCCGAGAGATTTAGTAAGGCAGATTCAATAAAGTAAGGAGATGTACATATGCCGATTCGGCCTGACGTCAGTAAGCTGCGGAGCATCGCCTCCAAATTACGCAGCAACAGCAATAAGCTGGAGAGTGAGCGTTCCAGCATTAGTAGCAATGTACAGTCCATGACCTGGCAAGGAAGAGTGTATCAGCACTTTATGGATGATTTTCGGGATACAACTCAGCGAATGAGACAGACTGCGGATGAAATGGAACAGTTTGCGCGCCGACTGGAGGCATTAGCCAATCAGTTCATGCAGGAAGATCTGGAAGAAGAGCGCAGAGAGAGAGAACGCCAGGAACGCGAACGCCAGGAGCGGGAAAGACAAAGAGCAGCCGCCGCTGCTGCGAAGAAGAAATAAGGGGGAAGTAACGTGAAATTGGAAGTCAGCCTATCCGACCTGAAGCGGACCTCGAAGAGTCTGGACGGAGCCGCGGATGAGATGGGGGATCTGCGTACGGATCTGAACCGGGCGATGAACAGCCTCAGCTACAAAACCCTCAGTCAGGGCGGGGTACAGAGTACGTTCACCCACCTGATGCGAGAACTGGACGGCTTGCAAAGTAAGCTGGAAGTGCTGTCAGAGTTGACTCGCCGCAAGCGAGAAGAATATGAACAAGCGGACCGGGAAGGCAAGAAATTCAATTGGGGGAAGCTGGCCAGCTTCCTCACCTTTGCATTGGGTACTGTGCTGGATTTCCTGCCAGTGGTCGGAAATGTGAAAGGGATTATCGAGGCCATCACGGGCCGGGATCTACTGACGGGAGCGAAGCTCGCTTGGTATGAACGCGGCCTTTCCGTGCTGGGACCACTGGGGAAAGCGGGAAATAAGGCGGCTTCCCTCTTCAAGTATGCCGACGAGGCCCTTGAGTTGACGGGAAAAACAGTGAAGCATGCCGATGACGCTGCGGATGCGGCCAAAACCGTAGGCCGCAGCGCGGATGAAGCCATCGATGCCGTACCTACCAGCCCGAACAAGGCGGGAGTACCTGGAAACTCGACCCGGGAAGCGGGGGATGACATTGCCGGGGCGACGCCGAAGTCGACCAAAGCAGGAGAAGGTCCGGCAGGCTCCAGAGATGCGGGCGAGACGCCGATGACGAGTAATAAACCGGCGGGCAAAGCAGACGAAGCGCCTGGCGATGCCGGATCCACACGTCAAGATACGGGACTCTCGGATGCGGAGAAGGCAGCGGCAGCGAGTGCAGTAGGCGGAACGGGTTCCGCAGCAGCTGCTTCCATGTTAAAAAACAAGCCGGGGAGTGCAGGTGTGAAAGGGGCAGAGCCGCCAGGGGCGCCCAAGACGAAGGATGTCGATGCTTCGCCGCACCAGCCGTCTACGGGTCGAACCACCGAAACGCAGAATCCTCAGAAATCACATGCAGAAAGTAAAGTGGAGGACCCAATTCACGCAGCGACCGGTCATCAGTTTATGAATCACCGTCTGCTGACGCTGCACGGAGCAGCCGACTGGCCCTTCACCCTCATCTACCATTCGGGACTGTTGCAGCGGGGAGAGTTAGGCCCGGCTTGGACACATCAATATGGTCTGCGGTTGGACATCACTCCGAAGGATTCTCAGACTGATGCCGAAGCTAGTGAGGCATTCCAACCCATCGTTGATGTCTGCTGGACGCCGGGACGGAAGAACCGATTTACGCACCAAGGGGACGGCATTTATCGCAGTGATGACCTGGATGTGAATCAGGACGAGCTGACCTACACCGAGCAGGGTTGGCTTTATACAGCCCGTAGTCCGCGCGAAACGTACCAATTCAATCTCAATGGCGTACTGCTTCGTCACACCAACAAGGACGGACTGTCACTTGATCTGGTCCATGATGAAGAAGGAAAACTCCAGCAGCTGCAGGACCGGGTCACGGGACGTATGCTGACACTGGACTACACCGCGGAAGGAAATCTTGCCGCGGTCAGGGATGCCTTGCGTGAAGCGACATTTGGCTATGATAGCGCAGGATTTCTGGTGCGTCTAACCGAACCGGACGGTACAATCACGGAAATGACCCATGACGGCGAAGGGCGTCTGATGTCGCTGAGCGAAGCGGGCGTTGTTCAGTTTACCAATACCTATGACGAGAAGTACCGAATCATTGCGCAAACCGACCCATCCGGTGTAGCAGGGCGGATGGCGTATGATACCGAGAGTCATCCGGGTCAGACGTGGACCACGGTTACCAATCGGCTGGGTCAGACACGCATCCTCTTGCATGATGACGCCTTGCAGCTCCTCGAAGTGCAAGGCGAGGATGGCGGTATTACACGTTATACCTACACGTCACGAGGGCAGATGGCCAGTGCGACGAATCCGCTGGGCGAAACCACGACGTATGTCTATGATGAAGAAGGGCATCTGATCCGCGAAATCGATCCGCTGGGTCATGAAACGGAATATCACTACACTGCGCACCACCAAGTTGCGCGTGAAACGGATGCAGAAGGTGGTGTGACCGCCTACCAGTATGATGAACAACAGCGCCTGACCGAAGTGAAACGTCCAGATGGGAGCACAGCGAAGTGGACCTACACCGAAGCGGGGCAGACAGCCACGTACCAGGACTTCACGGGTGCGGTCTGGACCTATGGCTACAGCGATACGGGCGAGCTTCAGCATACGCTCGATCCGGAAGGTCGACGTTTGCAGGTTGGCTGGGATGAAGCAGGCCGACTGGTCGAACTGAAGGATGCCGCGGGAAGTGTGAGTCGCCGGAGCTACGATGGTGCAGATCGCCTGACATCTATCACCGACCCGCTGGGCCTCACGTGGCAGACCGTGTATGATGCCAGTGGGCAGCGCATTCGGGAGACACGTCCGTCTGGCGCTTCCATGCAGTATACGTATACACCGAATGGTGAGGTCGCAACCATCACCGATGCACTCGGTCACACCCGGCAATATACCTATGATGCCGAGAATCGCCTGATTGCCGAAACGAATGCGCTGGGCGAAACGACTCAACTTACTTATGACACCGCAGGTCGATTGCAGACCGTGACCGATGCATTAGGACACATCACGAAGTATTACTATGATGGTGCAGGACGTCTTAACTCCGTGATGGATGGCGAAGGGCGGACCGTCCAGCAGCTGACCTATGATGCCGCTGGTCGTCCGGTGGCGTGGCAGGATGGCCTTGGTCACACGACGCGGCTGCGGTTCAATGCCCTCCATCAACGCGTCGAAGATACCGACGCAGATGGCCATACCCGCCATTATCGCTACGATGCCGCGCACCGCCTGACCGAAGTGATCCAAGGTGAAGGCGCAGACGAAGTAACCTATCGCCAGACATGGGATGGCGAGGATCGCAATACGAGCTATACGGATGCGAGCGGGAATGAAACCCGTCTGACGTATGACCGCAGTGGTCGCTTGCTGCAGGAAACGAACGCTGCCGGAGCACAAACCGCCTACACCTATGATGAACGCGGCTGGTTAAAGGCTAAGCTGGATGCCAAAGGGCAGGAAACCCGGTATGCATATGATGCCGCGGGCCGCTTGATCCGTGCAGTGGATGAGGCAGGCGAAATCGTGCTGACCTACACGCCGGATGGACAGGTGGCACGTGTAATTGAAGCGGAGCAGCATGAAGAACGAACCTACGATGCGGCTGGACGCTTGCTCACGCGAACCGATGGATTTGGGCATCTGCTGCAGTACACGTATGATGCCGCAGGCCGGATGACGTCGCTCACGTATCCCGATGGCAAAGTGGTGCAGTATCGCTACCAAGCCACCGGTGAGCTGGCTGAAGTGAAGGACTGGAACGGTCGCCTGACCCGGTACCGGTATGATGCCAGCGGGAAACTCATCGACACCCGGCGTCCGAATGGCAGTCAGGAGCAAAGGGAGTATGATGCCGCAGGCCAACTGATTCGCCTGACGGATACGAGTGGACAGGGCATTCGTTTACAGCAATTCAAGTACGAATACAGCCCAAGCGGTTTGCTGCTGAAGGAAGAAAACAAACAGTATACGTATGACACCTTAAAACGCCTGCGCAGTGGCGCAGAGCCTGGCCGTATTGTACACTACATGTATGACCCGTCGGGCAACCTGACGAGTGAACAGGTCGGGGTGTCGGAACCCGTTGGCAAATTGCCGATACAGCAGCAGCTACATTACACCTGGGATAATCGACTACAGCGGATAGGGAACTATCCCGTCGAGATCGATGCCAACGGTAATCTGCTGTATGCGACCGATGGCAGCACCGCTTCGGCCTACGAATACGATGCTCGCAACCGTCTGGTGAAGGCAGGTAAACTGAAGTATCGGTACAACCCACAGGGAGACCGGATTGAACTCGCGCAGCGAGGGCAAGTGACCCGCTATGTGATCGACGATGCGCATGAACTGAGCCGGGTGCTGATGGAGCTGGATGGAGAAGGAAATGTGAAGGCCCGCTACATCTATGGACTGGGGCTGATTGGACGCGAAGATGCCAACGGAACGTATCTAAGCTACCATTACGACCTACGCGGCAGTACGACGTTGCTAACGGATGAGCAGAACCGGGTGACGGATCGCTATACGTATGGATTGTATGGCGAGCTGGAGCAACGGGAAGGAGTAACCCCGCAGCCGTTTGCGTATAATGGACGGGATGGCGTCATGACGGATGCCAACGGTTTGTATTACATGCGTGCGCGGTATTATGATCCGAAGCTGAAACGGTTCCTGAATCGTGATGTAATCCGTGGAGAGATTCAGGATGGGCAGACATTTAACCGGTATGCTTATGTGAACGGGAATCCGGTGAGTTACATTGATCCTTTAGGATTGAGTAAGTGGGAAACAAAGTCTGAGGGTGCGGCTAAGACTGGAGCATATAATTCTAATTTCTCAGGAGCGACTGGTCAAGGATTAGGGAAACTTGAAGGAATGGAGATAAACGTATCACAAAAAGGACTTGATATTGTAAAAAATCATCTTTCTACATTTGATGACTATGCTCCAAATCAAGCAATGATACAACGAATAGAAAACGCTTTGCAGAATGGCAAACCACTGACAGGAGCAGATGCTAGCTTTTATATGCATGAAGTTTCAGAATTTACAAAAATGGGGAAAGGCATGAGCTATGATGCTGCACATGCATCTGCAATACAGAAATATGAAGTTTCTCCATTTAGCGTCTATCATCCTGATGTTATTACATCAATGCCTGGAGAATTTAATTCTTCTTGGTTTAAATTTTGGGGGTTAAAAAAATGATGGTTATCATTGATTTGGGTAAATTCAGAGAAGCAGTACTTTGGAAAGATGAATTACCCTTACTTCCTAGTAACGTAGATCATGAGCTAGAGATATCAATGCAATTAAATAAGCCAGTTGTTTCAGAGAACAAAAAATTGGCAATAGAATTGAAATTGCCAAGGAATAGTTCATACTACGCGTTACTGGGTGTAGAGTATGCACCGAATCAAACCTCAGAAATAAAAATAAAAACTAATTTAAGTAATAGTCCTAATAACATGTATTCATCGGAGTTAGGGCTACACGATGAAATTTATTCAGGTATTCCCTCAGAATATGCCAAGGCAATCATCAATTCTGCCAAGGAAGTCGTTCTTGAGTCAGGTTGGCAACATTCAGGTAGCATAATATTTGGTTTAGGTGCTCATAGTTTAGTTGGTTCTAGTGAAGCTGTTTTTTCTAAGGTCACAAAAGTCTTAATAGCCTTATTAATTAACGAACTGTCAATAGGTACTTCACAGAGCGATGAATCAGTAATTCGTACAAAACTGGATAAATAATTTGTTACCGTTGCGATTGAACCTTGATTGGCTTAGTCCCCTTTCAAGGTTTTCTTTTTGGTGGGGCTACCCAGTGCCGAATGAACCCATCATTCACCCAATAACACATATAACCCATGTGATACCCGTATAAAGATTCTATAAAGTCTTCTTAAAGATAACATGAATTGGACAGAATGATTCGTTATACCTATATTTCCTGAGTGGATAGTGGTAAAATATTCTTATTATTGGATAGTTTGATTGGTATTTAGGATCTATATGATCATCTATATACAAAAGAGATGTTGTTGAAACAATCAAATGAAGGAGCCAAGTACATAAGGAAAGTCGAGGGAATTAGAGAATGAAGAAATTAGTGTTACCTTTATTAGTAGGAGTTTTGTCTGTAAGTATGATGGGTTCAGGAACAGGAACAATTGCAGCAGCAAGTAAACAATCAACAGTGGAAGTATTACTGAATACGAAGAAATTAAAATTTCCGGATGCCAAGCCGTTTCAGGATCGTCAAGGTAGTGTGATGGTTCCGATTCGTTTTGTTTCAGAAGCCTTAGGGGCGAAAGTATCCTACTCCAAGACAGGCAAAGTGACACGGGTTGGTATCCAAAGTAAAGATCATCGGGTTGATATGACAATTGGACAAACTGCAGCTCTCGTGGACGGACAGAAAAAAGACTATGGTACGCAAATCATTTTGAAGCAGAATCGGACATTCGTTCCACTGCGCTTGGTCAGTGAAGGGCTTGGTCAAAAGGTGGAATGGGACAAAATTGGTCGCTGGGTTTGGATTGGGAAAAAAGACTTCCGGAGTACGGACGATAAGGAGTTTAAGTTGACGAAACTGAGTGATTTTAATGCTTACACTAAGAGTGAAAAATCTTTTATTAATATGAAAGGCGAAACATACACAGGTCTGAAGATTATTAAGGAAAGTGATCTCCCAGTTCAATTGAGTGATGGACAAGTGGTATATAGCATTGATATGGTCAAGGATAAAGATGATGACATGATTCAAATTCGAAGCAGTCGTCGGGGAAACCCTATTAGTTTTTTAGTTGAAAATAGTTTTGTAAGAGGCCGTGGTGTGGTTGATAGTCTCTTTAAAGACAATGGTGATAAAACAGGAATGAATTATTTCCCTGTAATCAGCAGGCTGGATAAATTTCAAGATGGTAAATATATTCAGAATTATGAAGGTTGGAAAGATTACAGAATCAGTCAGGCTGATTACATTTTGCTTGAAGATGGAAGTTTGGATGACTACGCAGTAGCCATTGTTAATCCGTTCAAGTAAGGGTTGATGGAGATGAAAAGGACGATTAGCTCGTTACTCAGCCTAGTACTTATTCTTTCTTCTTTACTTCTAATATTTACATTTAACCCGGGTAAAGCTGAAGCAGCCGTTTGGTCCATTAGTTCAAATCGGTTGCTTCAGGATAAAGATAACCCAAATCTTTATTACTTCGTAGGTATGGTATATTACGAGGTCTGGAGTAACACTTCAGGGCAATGGACTGGAGATGGTCATCATCCCGGATCTAAAGTTCCCACAGTAGATGGAGGGACTTACGAGTTTAAATTTGGATCCAATCGAAAAATCAAGGATATTACCGTAAAACCTTTTGATTTCAATTGGACGCTTGCCAATGATACGTTTAATAAATCTAGATCTGGAGAGTTGAGAGATAGAGACCGGAAATACTATTGGGATGCTACTTCTAATGTTACGTACTCATACAAAGAATCACCTCCCGTTGGAATAGGGACAAATATAGGAAGAAAAGATGCCTTGGTTAAGGATGGTGTTCTAACTGCTAGAGATAAGGCCGTTGATCGGAGGGCAGAAGAAGAAAAAGATGGCAGGGTTTTCGGGCCGAACGTAGAAGGATGGCAATACTTCTTCCCAACCCTCTTTACAATTGAACTTGAACCAGAAGAAGGCAAGGCTATAGTAAAGCACTGGACAACAACAGGACAGAGCTTGGATGGTGTTGACGGTTTTAGGGATAAGGAAGAAAAGCTGGAGAAAGATAAGGAATATAGTTATACGCACACAGCACCCGGAGACAAATATACATACGAAGGTTACAAGAAAAGTACCGTCGCTGCCCCGAGTGGTGGAAGCCGGTCACAGGGAGATCCGGGCAAGTTCACCTATAACGGAAAGTATTCTTATTATTATGTATACTTCTATTACAAGTTGAAAAACGACGATAATCCAACGATACCTGATAATGTTTGTACGGAGCCCGTTCCAGGACGAACGCTGGAAGGTAAGTACATGGATCCAGTCGTGACCGCCATGATTAAGGCAGATCAACGGGGCAATGAACCTTTTGATGTGCTCAAGGGGATTCCTACCTCCGAAAGTCTGTACGGAAACGTATTTAGTCGGGATTATTTATTTGAACATACCTTTGTACAAATGACAGGTACTTGTACATATCAGTTTGATGTTGAGAAAACGTGGACCCTAAAGTGGGATCCCAAAAAGACCGAAACCGATGCGGAGGGGAATGAAACGGAAGTTCCGGATCCGCAAGAGGCGGAAGAAACGGTGACCAAGCCATATACCGTCGAGCGTCCGTATGCATACTGGACGATTGATACCTTAAGCGTGTACAGCATTGATGAGGCCACACTTGTCAACTATGCATTTGGCTCTGGACAAATCATGTTGCAACCAGAGGGTTATATTCCCCCAGATTTTCAAGCAGAAACAACGGGCTATTATTATCCGCCACCTAATCCAGTCAAAGTAACAGCCCCACCCGGTACGGAAACGGGAGGCAAGGATAAACCTTCTCCACCCGATGAAGATCTACAACATGTGGCCGAAGAGGCAGTTCCCGATGTCGAGGTCGAGAATGATGCCTTTTACTTTAATGGAGCGACGGTTATGGATCCGCAGCGGTCTCCTGAATCTGGCCCGCAACCAGGTGAAATTCCGGCTCCCATACAGATTGATGAAAATGTGCTGTATAGCCCGTACAACTTTATTCCGACTAGTAAGACCAACAAGAAAGATACAACGAGCAAGGGTACTATCCGTTATACCTTAATGGATAACAGCGTTAATGGAGGCGATGACCAAGAGTACGACATTTATGGTATCAACACCGTCACCGTGCATACCCCAGTTGTAAACTACTCGCTGGTTTCGGATGATCAGCCGCATAACCAGAAAACGGTGCCGAACATGAACCGCTCTGCGCTCATTTTGGAACGGCCCTTTACGGTACGCATTCCGACGAGCGGTCAGCATTTGGATGCGGGTTCCTACCCGGGATATGGAAATCGGGATTATGCCAAGTATTATCGGATTAAGCAAGTACGGTTTCCTTTTGATGTCTACACTGCGGACCGGACGCAATTTATTCCGCGAAACACGTGGATTGACATTCCGGTATCGGTGCTGGACACAACCTTCTATCTCCCCGTGTGGGTAGATGAAGGAGACTACCAGGTGGAATTCCGAAATATCGCCGAAAACGCCCCCTCGGACTACAGTACACAGCCGGAAATTGATGCTCAGCCGGATGCGAATACTGACCTGTACTACCACGTTGCATCGGACGAAGTTTCCGTCGAAGTCATTGGGAGATTATACGATTTTGAGATTACCGATATTGCGGACTACAACTGGGAGCTTGTTTTCCGCCGGTTCAAAAATAGTATTGCGCCAACCTGGATCAGTTACTGGACCGGTACGCAGGATATCGATGGCGACAAGCGGGGCAATAAACCGCAATTTACCGTACCCATCCGTCCTGGCAGCCATCCGCTGCAAGGCTACCAGAATGTAGCCGTGAAGACGGGATACCACTTCAAATTCGATTTTAAAACGAAAGGCAATATGTTTGGCCCGAGGGACGGTATACGGTTGACTCCAACCTTTGATTTTGTCACGAAGGATGGGAAGACACGCGTACCCGTGGATCTATACTACTCCACCAACCAGCGAAACTTTATTCGCATAGGTTCGGCAGAGGACCAAGTGAAGCGGTTCGTCATTCTGAACGATCGGTTGCGTCAAGTATCCTCGGAACAGCTGCGGGATACAGCTACCTATATATATAATCGGTATGGTGAGATCCATCCAGGAATGATGAGCGAACGAGCCTATCAGGACTATTACCGGGACAAATTCACGAAAATGAAGACTCCGGTAGGCGGATACAGCCTGCTGCTCCTGCCCGAACAACTGCGAACATTTATCGGTCCGAAAACAAACATTCCAACGACCGCGAGTGCGGATGTGCTGCGGGCAAATGCTTCGATCCAGCAATGGTATGGGGAGTACAGTTTACCAGCTGAGCCCTATGTGGTGGAAGCGGGAACGAACTTGGCTGAGTATGGACGTACGCATGGCGGACTGGATGCCAAATCGCCAATCTTCCTGAAGGAGGGTTATATCGTGGTGAACTTCAATTTCGAATCCATTCGGGAAGGGAATCTGGCGGCACCGCATCTGCAATATATCCACGCACCATTGATGAACCAGTGGCTGCTGGAAGGGTTCCAGCGTCAGGTGCAGGATAGCTATGGTAACTCGTTTTCACTACGAGATGGAGATGTGGTGTTCTATCATGCAGACCGTTCCAGCCGGGATGATTTTAGTGCTCAGGTGCCGCATTAGTTTTAAGATGTAAAGCAAGGAATAGCAAAGTGAACAACGAAGCTCAAACAAGAAATCTGTAGACCGATCTGCGGTATGCCTTGCGGTGTACCGCATTTTTTAGAACGATTATCCAAGCAAATAGCGAGAAGTATCTATATAACAAATGAATTTAAATCAATGGTACATAGAAAAGAGGAACATCCATGAAATTGGAAGTCAGCCTATCCGACCTGAAGCGGACCTCGAAGAGTCTGGACGGAGCCGCGGATGAGATGGGGGATCTGCGTACGGATCTGAACCGGGCGATGAACAGCCTCAGCTACAAAACCCTCAGTCAGGGCGGGGTACAGAGTACGTTCACCCACCTGATGCGAGAACTGGACGGCTTGCAAAGTAAGCTGGAAGTGCTGTCAGAGTTGACTCGCCGCAAGCGAGAAGAATATGAACAAGCGGACCGGGAAGGCAAGAAATTCAACTGGGGGAAGCTGGCCAGCTTCCTCACCTTTGCATTGGGCACTGTGCTGGATTTCCTGCCAGTGGTCGGAAATGTGAAAGGGATTATCGAGGCCATCACGGGCCGGGATCTACTGACGGGAGAGAAGCTGGCTTGGTATGAGCGCGGCCTTTCCGTGCTGGGACCACTGGGGAAAGCGGGAAATAAGGCGGCTTCCCTCTTCAAGTATGCCGACGAGGCCCTTGAGTTGACGGGAAAAACAGTGAAGCATGCCGATGACGCTGCGGATGCGGCCAAAACCGTAGGCCGCAGCGCGGATGAAGCCATCGATGCCGTACCTACCAACCCGAACAAGGCGGGAGTACCTGGAAACTCGACCCGGGAAGCGGGGGATGACATTGCCGGGGCGACGCCGAAGTCGACCAAAGCAGGAGAAGGTCCGGCAGGCTCCAGAGATGCGGGCGAGACGCCGATGACGAGTAATAAACCGGCGGGCAAAGCAGACGAAGCGCCTGGCGATGCCGGATCCACACGTCACGATACGGGACTCACCGATGCCGAGAAAGCAGCGGCAGCAGCAGGAACGGCGGCAGGAACGGGTTCCGCAGCGGCCGCTTCGATGATAAAGAAGACACCCGGAGGTAGCGCTCCAAAAGGGGCAGAGGCACCAGGGGCGCCCAAGACGAAGGATGTCGATGCTTCGCCGCACCAGCCGTCTACGGGTCGAACCACCGAAACGCAGAATGTAACCAAATCCAACAAAGAAAGCTGTCCAGGGGATCCAATCCATGCGGCTACCGGACATCAGTTTATGAATCATGATATCCTGACGCTGCATGGGGCAACCGATTGGCCCCTGACCCTCATCTATCACTCGGGTCTGCTGCAACGAGGGGAATTAGGTCCGGCCTGGACCCATCAATACGGACTTCGATTGCACATTCACCCATCAACACAGGATTTAACTGAGCACGCCACCTCCGTTGACGTCTATTGGACAGCGGGACGCCACAACCATTTCATCCATCAAGCAGATGGAACCTATCGAAGTTCAGATCTCGATGTGTATTGGGACGTGCTCGAACGGGAAGTGGATGGTTGGAAACTGACAACGCGTGAGCCGCGTGAGATCTATCGATTTACCGAAGAAGGACAACTGCTTAGCCACACTCAGTCCAGCGGCCTAACGCTGGACCTGTCCTATCAGCAATCGGGTCGCCTGTCGACCCTGATTGATCGGGCAACCCAGCGATCTCTGCATCTGGACTATACTCCTACAGGCGAACTGAAGGAAGTGAAGGATGCCTTACGTTGTGTCACATTTGAATACAGTTCAGCAGGTGTACTAGTTCGCGTCATCGAGCCGGGTGGTGTAGTGACCGACTTGATCTCGGATGAGGAAGGACGCTTGATCTCCCTGACGGAGAGCGGCATCCTCCAATTCACGAACACCTTTGATACCACGTACCGGATTGTCGAACAGACGGATGCAGCAGGCGGAAAGTTTCAGTTCCAGTATGATACCGAGAGTCATCCGGGGCAGACCTGGACCACGGTTACCAATCGGCTGGGTCAGACACGCATCCTTGTGCATGATGACGCTTTACAGCTCCTTGAAGTACATGCCGAAGATGGTGGTATCACCCGCTATACCTATACGCCGCAAGGACAGCTGTCCAGTGTCACCAATCCACTGGAAGAAACCATGTCGTATGTCTATGATGAGGATGGGCATCTGATCCGCGAAATCGATCCGCTGGGTCATGAAACGGAATATCACTACACTGCGCACCACCAAGTTGCGCGTGAAACGGATGCCGAAGGTGGTGTGACTAGCTACCAATACGATGAACAACAGCGCCTGACCGAAGTGACCCGTCCAGATGGGAGCACAGCGAAGTGGACCTACACCGAAACGGGGCAGACAGCCACGTACCAGGATTTCACGGGTGCGGTCTGGACCTATGGCTACAGCGATACGGGCGAGCTTCAGCATACGCTCGATCCGGAAGGTCGACGTTTGCAGGTTGGCTGGGATGAGGCGGGGCGACTTATTCAATTGGAGGATGCCGCGGGAAGTGTGAGTCGCCGGAGCTACGATGGTGCAGATCGCCTGACGTCCGCCACCGACCCGCTGGGCCTCACGTGGCAGACCGTGTATGATGCCAGTGGGCAGCGCATTCGGGAGACCCGTCCGTCTGGCGCTTCCATGCAGTATACGTATACACCGAATGGTGAGGTCGCAACCATCACCGATGCACTCGGCCACACCCGGCAATATACCTATGATGCCGAGAATCGCCTGATTGCCGAAATGAATGCGCTGGGCGAAACCACGCAGTTATCCTATGACCCGGCAGGTCGATTGCAGACCGTGACCGATGCATTAGGACACATCACGAAGTATTACTATGATGGTGCAGGACGTCTTATCTCCGTGATGGATGGCGAAGGGCGGACCGTCCAGCAGCTGACCTATGATGCCGCTGGTCGTCCGGTGGCGTGGCAGGATGGCCTTGGTCACATGACGCGGCTGCGGTTCAATGCCGTCCATCAACGCGTCGAAGATACCGACGCAGATGGCCATGCCCGCCATTATCGCTACGATGCCGCGCACCGCCTGACCGAAGTGATCCAAGGTGAAGGCGCAGACGAAGTAACCTATCGCCAGACATGGGATGGCGAGGATCGCAATACGAGCTATACGGATGCGAGCGGGAATGAAACCCGTCTGACGTATGACCGCAGTGGTCGCTTGCTGCAGGAAACGAACGCTGCCGGAGCACAAACCGCCTACACCTATGATGAACGCGGCTGGCTAAGTGCAAAGCTGGATGCTAAGGGACAGGAAACCCGGTATGCATATGATGCCGCTGGCCGCTTGATCCGTGCAGTGGATGAGGCGGGGGAAATCGTGCTGACCTACACGCCGGATGGACAAGTGGCGCGTGTGCTCGAAGCGGAGCAGCATGAGGAACGAACCTACGATGCGGCTGGACGCTTGCTCACGCGAACCGATGGATTTGGGCATCTGCTGCAATACGCGTATGATGCCGCAGGCCGGATGACGTCGCTCACGTATCCCGATGGCAAAGTGGTGCAGTATCGTTATCAAGCCACGGGTGAACTGGCTGAAGTGAAGGATTGGAACGGCCGTCTGACCCGGTACCGCTACGATGCAAGCGGGAAGCTCATCGACACCCGGCGCCCGAACGGCAGCCAGGAGCAAAGGGAGTATGATGCCGCAGGCCAACTGATTCGCCTGACGGATACGAGTGGACAGGGCATTCGTTTACAGCAATTCAAGTACGAATACAGCCCAAGCGGTTTGCTGCTGAAGGAAGAAAACAAACAGTATACGTATGACACCTTAAAACGCCTGCGCAGTGGCGCAGAGCCTGGCCGTATTGTACACTACATGTATGACCCGTCGGGCAACCTGACGAGTGAACAGGTCGGGGTGTCGGAACCCGTTGGCAAATTGCCGATACAGCAGCAGCTACATTACACCTGGGATAATCGACTACAGCGGATAGGGAACTATCCCGTCGAGATCGATGCCAACGGTAATCTGCTGTATGCGACCGATGGCAGCACCGCTTCGGCCTACGAATACGATGCTCGCAACCGTCTGGTGAAGGCAGGTAAACTGAAGTATCGGTACAACCCACAGGGAGACCGGATTGAACTCGCGCAGCGAGGGCAAGTGACCCGCTATGTGATCGACGATGCGCATGAACTGAGCCGGGTGCTGATGGAGCTGGATGGAGAAGGAAATGTGAAGGCCCGCTACATCTATGGACTGGGGCTGATTGGACGCGAAGATGCCAACGGAACGTATCTAAGCTACCATTACGACCTACGCGGCAGTACGACGTTGCTAACGGATGAGCAGAACCGGGTGACGGATCGCTATACGTATGGATTGTATGGCGAACTGGAGCAACGGGAAGGAGTAACCCCGCAGCCGTTTGCGTATAATGGACGGGATGGCGTCATGACGGATGCCAACGGTCTGTATTACATGCGTGCCCGGTATTATGATCCGAAGCTAAAACGGTTCTTGAATCGTGATGTAATCCGTGGAGAGATTCAGGATGGGCAGACATTTAACCGGTATGCGTATGTCAACGGGAATCCGGTGAGTTACATTGATCCGTTGGGATTGATGAAGTGTGAGACTGAAAAGTATATTAGGTATGGTTCTGAAGTCGAAGCTAAAGACTCACTAGATGCAAAGGGATTGGTGCCTAAAGTTCATGATAACGGAACTGTATCAAGAGGGAGTAAGTGGATATCTGAAGAAGGATTTGAACGGAATCCTGCAGATCTCGGAAAAGCAAGTGCCAATGGGCACACCCATAAAATCATTATTGAGACAGAAAAAGGAGCTAAAGAATGGCTCCAATCTAAAAGTATAAACTTTGAAGATATGATTGGAGGAGAATCTAAATATACAACTCGAGTAATAATTAAACCTGATAATGAAGCAGGCTCATACGGTGTGGGGAAAGATTTACTTGATGAGTTCAATTCCAAATGGGTTAATAAAGTAACTATAGAGAAAATAAAAAAAGGACGGAAATAACTAATGGACGGTGACAGAGATGTTTAGAAATAATAGAGAGTTTTTGGATAAACTCAAAGAATACACCGAGGAATTGGTTGGGAATAGTACCTTAAATTATAATCAAGAAGAGTTCGAACACAGTTTTTTAATGCAATGTTCGCATACTCCAGATAATATAAAGAGTATAAAATATATTGAATATGGTAAAATACAAGAAGAATATAGTACGGATAAATACAAGGAAATATATGGTTTAAAGATAAAAGAACAGTTAGTCTTCCTAGCAGATATTATGTACTTTCTTGAAGGGAACGAAAAAGTTATCCGTGAGATTTCTAATGAATTTCCAGAATTAAATAATGAAGAGATTGAAGCGGCATTACGAGTAATGGTGATTTATATGCGTAGTATTATGTGTGATGAAGTAGGTATGTAATAAAAAGTTGGGAATCTCTAGTTTTGTTTTATAAGATCTCGAGGTTGGTATATGTAGTATCATCTAATTAATTGTAATCTTAGAGGCTATGAGAACCTTAAATGGAGATGAGTTCCATTTAGGGTTCTCTCATTTTCTAATTGTTAAAATTCTATGGAGATAATTTCAGAGATCATATCAATCGCAAAAGCGATTCGTTATACCTATAATTCTTAAGATAAAGTGGTAAAACATTCTTGTAATTTGAAAGTTTTGATTGGTATTTAGGATGTGTATTATCTATATGACTAAAGAGGTGTTGAAGCAACGAGGGAGCCAAGTAAGTATTTGAGTTATCACTACGACCTGCGTGGCAGCACCACTTTACTAACGGATGAGCAGAACCGATTGACGGACCGCTATAGGTATGGATTGTATGGCGAGCTGGAGTAACGGGAAGGAGTAACCCTGCAACCTTTTGCGTATAATGGACGGGATGGCGTCATGACGGATGCCAACGGCCTGTATTATATGCGTGCCCGGTATTATGATCCGAAGCTAAAACGGTTCCTGAATCGTGATGTAATCCGTGGAGACATTCAGGATGGGCAGACATTTAACCGGTATGCGTATGTCAATGGGAATCCGGTGAGTTACATTGATCCTTTAGGGTTGAGTAAGTGGGAAACAAAGTCTGAGGGGACGGGTCAGATTGATGGAAGCCCCCTATAGTTCAATCAAGAATAAACTTAAGAAATGGAACTGCAGAGGACGGGCAGGATTTAACCATGTACTAGATAGGCATTTTAACCCCAATAAGAATGCTTCCCAATTCTCGGTTACACCTGATGAACTAAAGAGCATTCTTCAAAGTAAAGAAGTTGTGAGTACACCAGTTTCAAGAGTACTATATTCCGAGATAAAGTTAGCAGATGGGTCAATTGAAAAACAAGCTAGATATGTGAGGGAAGTTACTTTAGACTCTAACATAGGAATTGACAAATTTAGTGGTTCTCCAACAAATATTATGACTGTATTAACCGATAAGCATGGAAATTTAGTTACTGCTACACCGGGAGTGATAAAATGAAACTCAAAGGAAGTAAACAAGAACAAGATTTCAGAAAGGAACTAGAGGGTTCAAATTTGGTTTTGGCTCAAGACGGAAAAGTCGAAATAATATTAAATTTGTTAAGGGTTACTTTCGGAGAATTAAAAAGTGCATATATTTTGAATTGGACACCTGAACAAGGCGTGGATATATACACTATTTTGGTTGACATTGATAAAATCGCTAAAGTTGAAATTAGTAGAGTCAATCATTCGGAAGTTCCTTTAATTGAAACTTACAATCTGAAGGATTTCCAAAAACGGTTGAGTAAAATATTTCAAATTAAACTAGCCGTGGCAATTGATTTAGCGAAAACGGAACATCAGGAAGGTTAAATATTTTATTTCGAACCTTGATTGGCGTCATGCCTTTCAAGGTTTTTTCTTTTGGAGGGGGTGGGTGACGAATGAACCCATCATTCAACCAATAACACGAATAACCCATGTAATACCCGAATAAAGATTTTTCGAATTTGTTGTACGCACATCAATGCTTGAATTTTATCACCTAAATAACGCTATTGCGTTGCATTAAACAGGTCGATTAGGGCCAGATACCACCTTGATTGACCTGATTTTTGTTATCTTCGTTTTTTTGAGATTTTTTCAAAATGAAATCGCAACTTTAAAATTTGTCGCCCGATAGAGGGAAAAGCAATGAAGCGCATCTTTTAGGATCCGTCACTATTTTGAGTAGGAGGGCTAAAACATATTTTCCCATAAATTGGATAATAAGAAACTGATTCTTGTCAATCTGGACAAGAACAACACATATCATTTGCTGGACTGTCTTCACTGCCAACTATTAGTACTGATAAGCGAGAAAAAATTCATTAGTTTATTAGCAGTAGGCAAGCAGGTCAATGATAGGCTGGAGCAACGGGAAGGAGTAACCTCGCAGCCGTTTGCGTATAATGGCCGGGACGGCGTCATGACGGATGCCAACGGTCTGTATTATATGCGTGCGCGGTAATATGATCCGAAGCTAAAACGGTTCCTGAATCGTGATGTAATCCGTGGAGACATTCAGGAGGGGCAGACGTTTAACCGGTATGCGTATGTGAACGGGAATCCGGTAAGTTACATTGATCCGTTGGGATTGATGAAGTGTGAGACTGAAAAGTATATTAGGTATGGTTCTGAAGTCGAAGCTAAAGACTCACTAGATGCAAAGGGATTGGTGCCTAAAGTTCATGATAATGGAACTGAATCGAGAGGAAGCAAATGGATTTCAGAGAAGGGGAAGGAAAGAGATCCTCGAGATCTTGGTGACCCAGAGCACTACACACATATAATCAAAATTGAGACGAAAAAAGGAGCAAAAGAATGGCTCCAATCTAAAGGCATAGACTTTGAAGACATGGTTGGGGGAGAATCTAAGTATACAAATCGTGTTGTAATCAAACCGCGTAATGAAGCTGGTTCTTATGGAATAGGATCAGGATTATTGGAAGAATTTAATAGTAAGTGGGTTGATAAAATAACTATTGAGCAACTCCCTTCATCTAAGAAAAATAATAAGCGAAAATAACTAATGGATGGTGAGGAACATGTTTCAAAATAACAGAGACTTTTTGGATCAAATTAGGGAGTACACCGAAGAAGCAGTTGAAAAAAACGAAATAGAATTTAGTCAAAAAGATTTTGAAGAAAGTTTTCTAATGCAAGCATCGCATACGCCTTCTAATATTAATGCTGTACAAAAGGTTGAATATGGTAGGGTTGAAAGAGAGTACATTACTGATGAATTCAAAGGGATTTATGGACTGAAAATAAAAAATCAAGCTGTTCTATTAACTGATATTATGTACTTTCTTGAAGGTGAGAAGCAAGTCATTGATGCAATTGAGAGCGAATTTCCCGAATTAAGTATTGGTGAGATTAAAGCCGCTTTACGTGTAATGATGATATTCATGCGTAGTATTGAATGTGATGAGATTTTAGGAGACGAGTAAAATCATTTTCCTTCACTGATTATCAACCAGATAAACATTAACGAAAAATGAGTTGAATAGTTTGTTTATCTGAAGTGAGGTAAACAAAAGGTGAAAGGATACAAAGATCCCTATCCTAAGGTTATATGGATATAGGTGATGGAGAAACTTCGTCTGCAACCATGGCTCCTCATCTTACTATTGTAAAAACCATTATAAATGAAACGTCTGCATCTAAATTACTGGTAATAGATATGAGAAAACCTTGAGCGCTGTTTTAGGCCGTTCAAGGCTTTCTTATATTTAAACGTTAACATCCTTATGACTGTGTTACATGCGTGCCCGGTATTATGATCCGAAGCTAAAACGGTTCCTGAATCGTGATGTAATCCGTGGAGAGATTCAGGATGGGCAGACATTTAACCGGTATGCTTATGTGAACGGGAATCCGGTGAGTTATATCGATCCGTTGGGATTGATGAAGTGTGAGAATGAGGGGAAACCCAAGGAATCGTTTGTTGATATGATGGATTCGGTAGAAGCGACTAGGTATGAATCTTATTGGAAACAGGGGCACGGTTCACTTGAAAAAATCAAAGAGAACGGGCAAGAAATCTGGAAAGTGATGAACGGTAAAGAAATAAATACCAGACAAAGAGTTTATACTGTTCCTGGTGAGAGAAGTATTAAAGACATAAAAATTAATAATAAGACTGGTGAAACTTATGTGAGGGAAACCATATTTGATCAATATGGACGGAGAATAGGTAATAATGATTTTACTGATCATGGAAGGAAAGATATAGCTACTCATACAATTCCACATCATCATCCAAACTCATTTTTGAATCCGGACCAGCATGGGAAAGGTGTTCCAGGACTACATCCGCAGACTCCAAAAGGGAGGAAATAAATTGACCATAGCTAGTAATTTATATATAGCATGTGTAAGTGGGTATTACTCTAAGGTGGACTGGCAGGAGTGGGCTGATAGACAAATTTTGAAAAAGGATACTGTAGAAGATTGGATATATGGAGTGTCCTTAGCTAAGGACCTAAATGAATTATCTTTAGCTGTAGGGGCTAAGATGTTAGATGAATACTATTATGAAAAAAATAGGTTCTCGAAGAGTGACGTAATAGTGGGGTATTATTATCTCCAATTTCTCGAAAATAAAATAACTCTACGCGATTTGATTAGCAAATTGAGTGACGAAGATGACCCTTCAAATTCATCATCGATAAATGAACATTTGAATTTTTATGCAATAATGAGTGAGATTAATTTGAATAAGAGTATACTAAAGGAACCATTATTCGATCAGAAACTAGCAATGGTATTTGATCCGTACAAACAAATCGCGGAAAGCCAGAAGGAACAACTTGAATCATACTAGCATTGATATTATATGGATGATAGCCTGTTGAGAACTTATTCTCAATAGGCTATTTTTCTTTATGAAGATATGCGTCCAGAAATGCTAACGAAACGTGTCTCAGTTACCGATGATGGTGAGGGCCGGACCGTACAGCAGTTGACCATGGTGCCGCAGGCCGTCCGGTAGCCTCGCAAGATGAACTCGGCCACAGCACAGTTCAATGCCCTCCATCAACGCGTCGAAGATACTGACGCAGATGGCCATACCCGCCATTATCGCTACGATGCCGCGCACCGCCTGACCGAAGTGATCCAAGGTGAAGGCGCAGACGAAGTAACCTATCGCCAGACATGGGATGGCGAGGATCGCAATACGAGCTATACGGATGCGAGCGGGAATGAAACCCGTCTGACGTATGACCGCAGTGGTCGCTTGCTGCAGGAAACGAACGCTGCCGGAGCACAAACCGCCTACACCTATGATGACCGCGGCTGGTTAAAGGCTAAGTTGGATGCCAAAGGGCAGGAAACGCGGTATGCATATGATTCCGCGGGCCGCTTGATCCGTGCAGCGGATGAGGCAGGCGAAATCGTGCTGACCTACACGCCGGATGGACAAGTGGCGCGTGTGCTCGAAGCGGAGCAGCATGAGGAACGAACCTACGATGCGGCTGGACGCTTGCTCACGCGAACGGATGGATTTGGGCATCTGCTGCAGTACGCGTATGATGCCGCGGGTCGGATGACGTCGCTGACCTATCCGGATGGCAAAGTGGTGCAGTATCGTTATCAAGCCACGGGTGAACTGGCTGAAGTGAAGGACTGGAACGGCCGTCTGACCCGGTATCGCTACGATGCAAGCGGGAAGCTCATCGACACCCGGCGCCCGAACGGCAGCCAGGAGCAAAGGGAGTATGATGCCGCAGGCCAACTGATTCGCCTGACGGATACGAGTGGACAGGGCATTCGTTTACAGCAATTCAAGTACGAATACAGCCCAAGCGGTTTGCTGCTGGAGGAAGAAAACAAACAGTATACGTATGATACGTTGAAGCGTCTGCGCAGTGGCGCCGAGCCAGGCCGTGTTGTACACTACACATATGATCCATCAGGGAACTTAACAACCGAACAGGTAGGGACATCTGAAACGGAATTCACGAGTACTTCACCAACGCAGGACCTGCACTATACCTGGGATAACCGGCTTCAGCGGGTAGGGGACTATCCGGTCGAGATGGATGCCAATGGTAATCTGCTGTATGCGACCGATGGCAGCACCGCTTCGGCCTACGAATACGATGCTCGAAACCGTCTGGTGAAGGCAGGGAAACTGAAGTATCGGTACAACCCGCAAGGCGACCGCATCGAACTCGCGCAGCGAGGGCAAGTGACCCGCTACGTGATCGACGATGCGCATGAACTGAGCCGGGTGCTGATGGAGCTGGATGGAGAAGGAAATGTGAAGGCCCGCTACATCTATGGACTGGGGCTGATTGGACGCGAAGATGCCAACGGAACGTATCTAAGCTACCATTACGACCTACGCGGCAGTACGACGTTGCTAACGGATGAGCAGAACCGAGTGACAGACCGTTACACGTATGGGTTATATGGCGAGCTGGAGCAACGGGAAGGAGTAACCCCGCAGCCGTTTGCGTATAATGGACGGGATGGCGTCATGACGGATGCCAACGGACTGTATTACATGCGTGCCCGGTATTATGATCCGAAACTAAAACGGTTCCTGAATCGTGATGTAATCCGTGGAGACATTCAGGATGGGCAGACATTTAACCGGTATGCGTATGTGAACGGGAATCCAGTAAGTTATATTGATCCGTTGGGGTTGATGAAGTGTGAGACGAATTCTAATGACATATTAGCCTTACCCTTCGGTAACGACAGTAAGACCATGAATTTAGGCTCTGGTGACAATCCGCTAAAAGGAGCAATCAATGTAGACATGAGGGATGTCAATGGCGTGGATGTTGTGGCAAACGCAAATCATTTGCCTTTCAGTACAAGATCGTTCTCAGAGGTCATTGCCCAAAATCCGCACGGTTACGATATTTTAAAGAGTGATGTTCCAAGAATATTAGAGAACGGTGGGATTCTAAAAGTTGTTGGTGGTGAGAAAAATCCATTCTTTAAAAACATGTTGAGTGCAGACAATAAGTATTTTGAGCAATTTGGTTTTGAGTTAGTTGGAAGAGGGAAAGCTTCTGGTGATTTAATGTTTGGAGTGCAAAAAACTACTGATGGTAAAATTTTTTCCGATAAATCATTGGAGAGACAATTTGAGGTTATCCTGAGGAGAATTTATCAATGATAGAACTGGATATATCTAAACAAAAATTTGAGCTTTACGACTTTACAGAGTCAGTAATCCAATTTAAAAGCCCTTCTAAAATTATAAAAAAATTCTCTCTGGATATTTGGGGGATAATTATACCGATCAAAATGTTTAGTATAGAACAATATGGGCTGGGGAATGATCTGATCTTATTTAATGACAATGTCTATATTTCTGGTTTTTCTACTATCTATTTTGAGGATGTAGATAGTATTGAGATTGAAGTAGAGCTGCTTTCTGAGATGAAACCTCATGAACATATTTATCAATATGATGGGTCTAAATGTAAAATTAAAAAAAGGTGGGGATCAAATAGTTCTTCTGAAGGATATAACTATGAGATATTTTCAGCTATTGATTGGCCCTTTGGGAGTAGTTTTTTGTCTATAATTGCTTCAGGCAAAGCCACTTTAGAAATAGAACCGGAAAGGTTTATTCCACTAAATCAGTATATATTAAACACTTCAAAGTATGGATTGAACATAAATGGGAATTGACGAATATTTACTTTGCTTTTAACTGATTCAAACCTCAAAGGAGTTTGAGAGTGTATGTTATATTCTGAGTGAAAGTGTTCCTAAATCATCTATTTGGTCTCAAATATAAAGAAATTATACCCGATGTGGACTTAGACGATTGGTTTCAATCACTTAAGAGGATAAAATTAGATTAATTTGAATGATAAGTTTTTCTTATTTTGCTACAGCAGAGCAGGTTAATCATAGTGGATAAACCATGATTGACCTGTTTTGTTATACTCTCACTTAAACTGATTGTTGAAAGTAAATCTAAATACCTATATTTCACAAGCTTTTAGTGGTAAAATATTCTTATAAATGGCAGTTTTGATTGGTTTTTAGGATGTTGGAAGACCTAGTATTTATCTTTGAGTATTATTGAAGAAAGATGAAAGTTACATAGGATTGAAGGTGATCTTTTAAGAAGTCGTAGCATGCAAGAACAGTTCAAGAGATACATAGGTATACCCAGAATTTTACGAAGAAAATAACGATACTGGAGTGTGAACGAATTGAAGAAAGTAACACAATTACTACTAAGCAGTGCATTGGTACTGGGAATGCTTCCTTTCACCGGGAGTGCCAATGCAGCAGCACCTTCATTTAAAGATGTGCCAGCAAGTCATTGGGCGAAAGCTTCCATCGATGCTGCCGTGTCCAAGGGTTATTTTAAAGGCTACAGTGATGGAACGTTTAAGCCTGGAGCAACGGTAACACGTGCGGAATTTGCGGCATTGTTGTCTCGTGTATCCAAAGTGACTCCTGAGACAGAGCAAGTGAATGTCTTTCGGGATTTGGCAGGTCATTGGAGTGAAGCGGAAGTAAACCGTGCAGTGTCGCTCGGCTTTTTGAAAGCTTCGGATTATCCAAACGGGTTTAAGCCCAGCGCGGTATTGACACGGGAAGAGATGGCCAAGTGGCTCAGTTCAGGGCTTGCCGAACAAAATGAAGATTTTAAGCAAGCGCTAAAGGATACAGATACAGAGAATACGTTAGTGCCTGTAGCTGAGTTCTACAAGGGTGGTTTAAAGAAAGCGGCCTATCCATACGTCTCGGTTGTATTAGGAACCGGGTTGATGGCTGGGTACCCTGATGGAACCTTCGGTCCTGGGAAGACGACGACACGAGCAGAGGCTGCTGTGATTTTGTCTCGTTACCAACAGGTGCAAGAGAGTAAGGCAGATTCGTACAGAGATTTAAATGAAATGCGAGAAGTGGGGTTAACAGGTACCAATGTGACGTCTGCTACTCCTTATAAGTACAGCAAGACGTACGGCTCAGACGAACTAAATACTTTTGATAAAATAATCAACAAACCGTTTAAACTACGTAATAACTTGGGGACGATGACAATCCACCGCTTGATTGTAGCCGATGCACATACCAAAACAGACATAAAAAATTTATACGGCAAAATGTTTATTGATAATAAATATGATTATCCAATAGGAAAAGATTATTACGAGGTTTTTGTAGAGGCAACAGTAACGCCAAATGGTAACAATTTAAGCTCGTTAGCCTTTCTGAATGCAACGGGGAATGGTTTAACAAGTGGTTACAGTTTCACCAGTGGAACTGTGGACAGTTACGGAATATCTAATTTGCCAAGGGTAGAATATGTAAAAAATGGTTTTTTTAAAAAAGGAGTAACCAAAAGATTTTGGATGGAAGCGAGACTAAACAGAGCCCCGGGAGGGCCAATCGGCAGCGATGGTGGTTTTATTAAGGTAGGCAACGATATGGCTTCATTTAGATTCCCTGTTGTGTACTGATAAGGAGACTATGTAGTGACTGGAATCAAATGTGTAGACAGATGTGTTTTTATGTTTCTTATTGGGGTTTTGGTACTTCAGCCAGCCTATGCAATTGGTGCTAGTGCAGAAAGTCAAAAAGTAGTTGCTGTCAGTCCAAAGGAGGAAGATCAGACTGAGTTTAACCTTCTGCCCAAACCGAAAGCTTCACCACCGGGACCAACGGGTTACCAGAAAGTTGTCAATATTGTCGAAGGTTCAAAGAACTCCAGACCTGGAGTTTATTGGACACAAAAGGATAATGGAGACTGGATGGCAAGGACATTCCGTGAATTGGTGGAAGTGCGAAATCGTGGAACGCGTTCTGATCCAGCGCCGGCTGCCAGTTCTGTGAGAGATAAGATAATCATGTCCAAACCGGAATATAAACCAAATAACTATAAAGATCAATTTGGAAATGAGGTATCCACATCTAAAGTAGCCAATGCACATATCTCAAAAGTAGTCTCTACAGAAAAACAGGGAGTGGAGTCATTAATAAAGGAGCTGGAGTTGACTTCTGATGGCACAGCAGTACTTATAACATCAGAAACGGGAAGAAAAGCGGACGATTCAACGTTATATAGATGGGATCACAATGAGGAATTTTCAAAGAGCCCAAGCGGTTATCCAAAGCATGAAGCGATGTATCCAACTCCCTTGGATGTGACTTGGCGAGGCAAGCTTGTTGAACAAAAGAAAATTCGTCTTATGGGAACCCAGCGTCTGGCCGTTGATGAAGAAGCCTATCTCACAGGTGAAGTCGCAACGATGGATCCAGGAGAGAATGCATATGGCAATTGGGTAGATATCTCAACCCGATCTGGTGTGGAATGGAAATCGGATCAAGAAGGCGTAGTTGAAGTTAATTCCAGTGGAAAGATTAAAGGAGTGAGTCCGGGGACGGCGAAAATCTCTGTCCGTTGGAAAAGCGGTGATCCATATCAATACGATCTTATAGCATATTTAAATGTTACCGTTGGCGACGGCCCGATCCAGCATGAACCTGATGGAAAAGCAGCCTGCAGCCCTACAATTAATCCACCGAATGAAGTCGCTTCCCCACAAACGGCATTTATGGATCCGGGAGCCCAAGGGCATATTCATGCAGATGACCCTACAAACGGTATCCATTTTGACGCCACGCGAGGCATTCCAACGTCGGAGCATCTGTATGCCAATACGTGGGCGATGAACTATCTGTTCGAACATACCTTTGGCAAGCAGCAAGGCACCATTACATATGACTGTGAAGCAAAACTGACGTATGTTCGAACCTGGAAGGTGGAACAGCCCGATCTTCCCGGACCAGATGGAACAACGATTCCGCAGGAAGATACAGAGGATTCGGATACAGTCGATGTTACCTACTCATTCAGCTTCGAGCGAAACTATAGCTATTGGAACATCAATAACGTGGAACTGTATTTCATTGATCAGGCGGAGATGGAGAATTACGCCCTGCCAGACGGGGAGCGCATTACGCTGTATCCGCAGGGATATACGCCACCAGAGCTGGAGATGGAACACGACGAAGATGTTGAAATGCATGTGATGCCGCAGGAAACCGGAGAAATCAGCTACGTGCCCCCGGTGCTGGCGAGTGATGGGTATGAACCCCTTGATGTTCCAGATGATACAGAGCTGTTAAAAGGGATGGCCGAGGGGCAAACAGGCCCGCCTGATGTGAAAAATGATGCACTCGACTTTACGTGGGAAGGTTCCTCCACGAAGGTCATGGACGGCAGTGTCGTGGTCGAAAATGGACCTGATCCGACGCAAATTCCGGCACCGACCAAGATCGGTTCATATAAAAACACCGGGGAGCAGGTGCTGTATGCCGATCAGCTGTTGATTCCCATGACTCGTTTGAACAAAGCGAATACGGAGTCCAGAGGAGAAATCCAGTATGCCCTTCATCCGACGACGCTAGGAGGCAGCGGAGACAAGACGTTCCCGGTCAATCCCATTAACACCGTTACGGTTCATACCCCGGTGGTAAACTACTCGCTCGTGTCGGATGACCAGCCGCATAACCAGAAGACCGTGCCCAATATGAATCGATCTGCACTCATTTTGGAGCGACCGTTTACCGTTCGTATCCCAACGAGCGGTCAGCATTTGGATGCGGGTTCCTACCCGGGATATGGAAATCGGGATTATGCCAAGTATTATCGGATTAAGCAAGTACGGTTCCCGTTTGATGTCTATACTGCGGACCGGACGCAATTTATTCCGCGAAACACGTGGATTGACATTCCGGTACCGGTGCTGGACACAACCTTCTATCTCCCCGTGTGGGTAGATGAAGGAGACTACCAGGTGGAATTCCGAAATATCGCCGAAAACGCCCCCTCGGACTACAGTACACAGCCGGAAATTGATGCTCAGCCGGATGCGAATACTGACCTGTACTACCACGTTGCATCGGACGAAGTTTCCGTCGAAGTCATTGGGAGATTATACGATTTTGAGATTACCGATATTGCGGACTACAACTGGGAGCTTGTTTTCCGCCGGTTCAAAAATAGTATTGCGCCAACCTGGATCAGTTACTGGACCGGTACGCAGGATATCGATGGCGACAAGCGGGGCAATAAACCGCAGTTTACCGTACCCATTCGTCCTGGCAGCCATCCGCTGCAAGGCTACCAGAATGTAGCCGTGAAGACGGGATACCACTTCAAGTTTGATTTTAAAACAAAAGGCAATATGTTTGGCCCGAGGGACGGTATACGGTTGACCCCGACCTTTGATTTTGTCACGAAGGATGGGAAGACACGCGTACCCGTGGATCTGTACTACTCCACCAACCAGCGAAACTTTATTCGCATAGGTTCGGCAGAGGACCAAGTGAAGCGGTTCGTCATTCTGAACGATCGGTTGCGTCAAGTCCCCTCGGAGCAGCTGAGGGATACGGCGACCTATAAATATAATCGGTATGGTGAGATCCATCCAGGAATGATGAGTGAACGAGCCTATCAGGACTATTACCGAGATAAATTTACGAAGATGAAAACCCCTGTCGGCGGATACAGCCTGCTGCTCCTGCCTGAGCAACTGCGAACATTTATCGGTCCGAAAACAAACATTCCAACGACCGCGAGTGCGGATGTGCTGCGGGCAAACGCTTCGATCCAGCAATGGTATGGGGAGTACAGTTTACCGGCTGAGCCCTATGTGGTAGAAGCGGGAACGAACCTAGCAGAGTATGGACGTACGCATGGCGGATTGGATGCCAAATCGCCGATTTTCCTGAAGAACGGATACATCGTGGTGAATTTTAACCTGGAGTCCATTCGGGAAGGCAACCTCGCGGCACCACATTTGCAATATATCCACGCACCATTGATGAATCAGTGGCTGCTGGAAGGGTTCCAGCGTCAGGTACAGGATAGCTATGGTAACTCGTTTTCGCTACGAGATGGAGATGTGGTGTTCTATCATGCAGACCGTTCCAGCCGGGATGATTTTAGTGCTCAGGTGCCACACTAAGGCTAAAATAATGTAGATATAAGGATGAGATCGAAGAGAACGGGATCATGAGTTTTCTTCGATCCTTCTCGTTTTTTTGACAATACTCAGAGTAAAGTGAGGGATGACGATGTCCCGGATCGCCAAGAATTTTCTTTTTATTGTTGTAATCATTGGATTATTAGGAGGATGTTCAAGAGTGAACAAGGAAGATCAAGAGATTATAGATCGGTCAGAATCCATAGCAATAAAGTATTTGAAAGATACTTATAATTTAGATGATGTAGTAATCACAAGAAGACAATTACATCCTAAAATTGCAATGTCACAAGTATCTATATATGGTTATGTAGAGGGAAAAGAGGAGCAAAATTTTATCATATCAATAAATTATGAGACTGGATTAAAGGAGATGTTTGCTTTTAGTAAGGAATTAAAAAAGTACTTGTTAGGTCAAGGGTATAATTTATAAATTTTCACTAATTATGGAAGTAGTGTGTATAAATGAATGAATATAATAACAAAAGTAATGAAATAACTGACAAGATTTATAATCAAATGTCGGAAGCTGCTTATAGGGATTTCAATGAAGGTATTGAAGTTGAAGAACTGCCTGGCTGGGAGGTGTTAGATCAAAAACATAACAAATCGGGGATGGATGCAGTGACCTTTTATAACCCGGACACTAAACAAGCGGTGATTGCCTTTCGTGGAACAGAAGGCTCAGGCACTTGGGATAGAAAAGGTCCCGATCTAAAAGCAGATGTATTAAATATTGGTGCACCCGAAATCGGGGCTACCCTAGACAGAGCATATCCCATTTGGCCTGAATCCTGGAAAAAGTATGTCCAAGGAACAGAAGATGCTTTGGGCATTACGTGGCTTAACAATCTAGCTGGAGAAACACGCAAAAGTATAGATAAAGAGATTGGGATAGATAATCAACTCTATGAAGCCGAGGACTACGTAAAAGACATGCAAAGAAAGCATCCGGAGGCGAGCTTTACACTCACAGGACACTCTCTGGGCGGAGCCAATGCGCAATATGCAGCGGTGTACACCGGGTTAGATGCGGTTACTTTTAGTGCTCCAACCGTGGTCGCCTCCTTAACGCCTGAAATGAGACGGAAAGCAGAAGAAGGTACGTTTGACGGTCAGGTCACGAATTTTATTCATCCGGGAGATTTCATTGCGAGTGGTTTTTTTGGCGGATATGAGCGTCATGTGGGATCCACCTTTGTCATTGATCAAAACTATGATGAATTTAATACACGTTATGGCCTCGAGGTGTGGAATAAATGGAATGATACCCTAGGAGGCCCATATTACCATGATATGAAACATTTTAAATTCGACGAGGACGGGTATGTAAGCAATACGCTATACGACGAGATTACAGGAGAGCAGATAAGCTTCTCCCCTCGGAAACCGTCTGATCACAATGTTCTGGATCATGCACGTGAAGCATGGGATACGATTAGTAAAGGATTTAAGTCCGTTGTTAAAGTCGTCGGTGGATACTCGGCAGGAACGATTGAACTGACACCAGAAGAGTTGAGAGACGTCGCTCAGAAATGGAGTCAGCAGGCTCAGGACATGAGCCGTACGTTTGAACGGATTCAGCGTAACTTTTTTGAATATACCGAAAGCAGCCATAGTCAGCGACTAGTGCCGATTGTGCGGGATCTGCAGATGAGCATTAAGCAATTGGATGAGTGGCATCTGGAACACACATCGGATCTAGTCGACTATATCCAGAACAAGGCAGAATCATTTATCCAGGCAGATACTGGAGTAGGAGCTTAATCTAGTCGTATAGAAAGGCAGGAAGATGTGAATGAGTGGTAACAGTATAGCTATGGATCTGGATCAGTTATTACAGGCTGAGCATGAATTGGATCTTATTCTTAGCGAATTGAGAGAGAATGAGAAAGAAGCACGTTTATTGTACGAGAAGCTAAACACATGGAAAGGGCAATCAGCAGATAAACTACGGATTAAGGTGGAAGTATTCTTTTATCAACTGGATACACGGACCCACTTACTTATTAAACAGAAACAAGAAATGTTAGATGCAATCAAGAGAATAAAAGAAGCAGACGGAAGTTATTGATTGTTTTTGGTTTCGGCAGTAGCATCTATATGCTCTTAAACCGAATTTCAAGCTCGTGTTATACATACCGTAACTGTCAATTCTCTAGAGTCTACGCACTGACTGGACAAAGATTCAGGGAGCTTTTAAATAATTGATAAAATACCAGTATCGAGAATTTTTTCTAATGAGATGCTATATTAGATTTAAAGTTTTTTCCTAGAAATTCTTCTTCTTAGAGAAGGTTCCAATGTGAGCTTTTGCAGATTTAAAAAGCATGCTATTCACGGCATTAAAGACAAGTAAAAGTTGTCAGTTTCAATTTAATTCTGACATCTTTTACTTGTTTTTTGACCAATTATTTCTCATGGGAAAATTATTCAAAGTAAGTGCATTATTAATGGATTTTAACATGTCACAAAACCTATCAGAAAAATGGACGGTAATTGGACTACCTTGACCCCCTGGAACTATCCGATCCTACATGTTGGAACAATATAAACGACACATGATGTAACTTTATTGCAACATCAACTGCACTTTTGTAGAGAATTACTCCAAAATACTCCGGTTACCTGACAATTTCCATTTAAACAAGAGAAATGCTATTTACGTATTCGAAAGGGAACGTTATTGAGTGGTTAAACCAATTTGTGTAATAGCAAGCATTACAGCCATTTATCCGCCCATCGCTCCACCGCACTTAATGCCCTTCCCAGCTCCGTCCCTTTGCGGGACAACATATATTCTGTCCGAACTGGTCGCTCTGTAACCACATGGCGCACGACCAGACCTTCTTCCTCCAGTTCTTTCATTCGTTCATTCAGTACGCGTTTGCTCAAGTCAGGGATATAAGCGTGAATTTCACTGAATCGTTTGGGCTCTTCCATCAACGCATGAATAATGAGGGCAACCCACTTCCGGCCAATGATCTGATAAGACTGTTCCACCTTTTCGCATATTTGCTTGGCATTCTCATCATCGCTCATAATAGTACTCCTTTGAATTAGTTATGCTTATTATAGCACTAGTATACTTATTGTAACCTGGTTGTCTACAAGCATTATGTATAAAATATCACATACCAATTGTTTATAATCTTACCACATAAAGCGTTAACAATAAATAAAAACCCTGTAAACACTGGTGTTCACACGTTAGACATGATTGTTGACGAATTGTGACGACAGGTGTAATATGGGTAACGTTAATTCAAATGGTTACAATTTATAACCTTGGTTTAAGGTTGTGGAGAGAAGGAATGTTCCATGGTTAAATTCGGGTATGGTATATAAACGGAGGCAAGGCGGGTCACGCACCCACTTATTCCGTCTTTTGTCATGCTTGGATTTGAACATTTTGCACCATCATATACTATACTGCACAGATCACAGGAGGCACTCCAATGGACGCAATGACATTTGTCCTGTTCGGGGCAACAGGCGATTTAGCCAAACGCAAGATTTACCCTGCATTATATAACTTGTACATTGATCAAAAAATGCCAAAATCCTTCTCCGTTATCGGTCTTGGACGGCGTGAATTGTCGGATGCTGACTTCCAGGCGAATGTCGAAAAGTCACTGCATGAATTCTCACGGCAAACGCCTGAAGAAGAATCCCAGGTACGTGATTTCATTGGAGCTTTCCGTTATTGTTCCTTGAACAATACGAAGCTTGAGGATTACACGAAATTGCTGAAAATCGTCGAGCAGCGTGAACACGAACTGAGCATTCCGGAAAATCGCATGTTCTACATGTCGGTTGCACCAGAATTCTTTGAGCCAATCGCACTGAATATTCAGGAAAGCGGCCTGGGTAACACCAAAGGCTGGAAGAAGCTGATTATTGAAAAACCATTCGGACACGATCTGCAATCTGCACGTGAACTGAATGAGAAACTCAGCAATACTTTTGCAGAGGAAGAAATTTATCGCATTGACCATTTCCTGGGCAAACCGATGGTTCAAAATATTGAAACCCTGACCTATGCGAACCCGGTTATTCAGGCATTGTGGTCCAACCGTTACATTGCCAATGTACAAATCACGGCTAGTGAAACGGTTGGTGTTGAAGAACGTGCTGCGTATTATGACCAAAGTGGTGCCGTACGCGATATGTTCCAGAATCATATGCTTCAATTGCTGATGATGATTGCCCTGCATTTGCCAAAACGCTGCACACCGCAAGAAATTCAGTTTAAAAAGCAAAAGATTGCTGAAGCTCTTCGACCACTAACTAAAGAAAACATCGCTTCTGAGGTCGTACGTGCTCAATACGGCGCAGGCGAGCTGCAAGGGAAATCCGTTGTCGGCTATCTGGACGAGCCTGGTATCCCGGCTGGTTCCCAGAACGATACGTATGTAGCGGCGAGATTATGGATCGATGATCCATTCTGGAGCGAGGTTCCATTCTACATTCGTACAGGTAAACGACTGGCTGAGAAATCCACACGCATCGTCGTTGAGTTTAAGGCGCCGCTCAAAACGGGTCATGAATCCGAAAATACGACCGAGCCTAACCTGCTGACGATTGAAATTGGTCCAGGGGAAAGCATTTCGCTTCAATTGAATGCGAAGAACCCATTGAATCATGGTGAAGTGGAGCCAATCAACATGACATTTGCTTCAGGCAAACGCAATATTCCGGAAGCTTACGAAAACCTGATCTTTGACGCTATGCGTGGAGATTCCACCTTCTTCGCTCACTGGAACGAAGTGGAGCTGGCATGGCAGTGGGTACAGCCGATTCTGGAAGCCTTCCAAGATGGCAGTGTACCGCTGGATACGTACAGCGCAGGCTCGCAAGGACCTGATTCCGCAGATCGTTTGATTGCAGAGAATGGCTATCGTTGGTGGTAAGCACATCTAAGGCTAACTGATTATACCGTTCCAATTTTGCATAAGTCCTTCCGGCCAATGGCCGGAAGGCCGTAAAAATTTTTGATATAGATGTTGCTGAACATGGTTTGTTTTAAGCGGTGTAGTGCAGGGGACGGAATCGATTCTGGAGAAGCGAAGCTAAAAGCTTTCTGAAAGAAAGCTACTCCGGAAGCAAATACTTCGCCTTTGTATTCAAATTTCAACTATATATAGTGGAATTAAGAAATTAGGATACAACAGCGATCGGAAGAACGATCCGTAACCGGAACGGTTACCGCGGAATGCAAGCATGTTGGATACAGATGAAAAAAATGCATTAATAATTGTTCATAACAGGAGGATTTATCATGAAACTTGGACTTATTGGATTGGGCAAAATGGGATTGAACCTGGGCAGAAACCTGATTGATCACAAGCATGAAGTGGTTGCTTTTGACTTGAACGCTGAAGCTGTTAACGAAATGAAAGAATACGGAGCAAAAGGCGTTTCTTCTTATAAAGAAATGGTTGAGTCTCTGGAATCTCCACGTGTACTGTGGATCATGGTTCCTCACAATGTGGTTGATGCGGTACTGGCTGAAGTAAGCCCGCTGCTCTCCAAAGGCGATATCATTATTGAAGCAGGTAACTCCCACTACAAAGAGTCGATCCGTCGTTACGAGGAATTGAAACCATCCGGTATCCACTACATGGATGCAGGTACTTCCGGTGGTATGGAAGGCGCACGTAACGGTGCTTGTTACATGATCGGTGGAGACCCTGAAGCTTGGGCAATCGTTGAGCCGGCATTCAAAGACACTGCTGTAGAGAACGGTTATCTGTATGCAGGTAAAGCAGGTAGCGGTCACTTCCTCAAAATGGTGCACAACGGTATCGAGTACGGTATGATGGCATCCATCGGTGAAGGATTTGACGTACTTGAGAAAAGCGACTTTGACTTCGACTTCGAAAAAGTGGCTCGCGTATGGAACAACGGTTCCGTTATTCGTTCTTGGCTGATGGAGCTGACTGAGCGTGCATTCTCCAAAGATGCGAATCTCGATGAAATTAAAGGTGTAATGCACTCTTCCGGTGAAGGACGCTGGACTGTGGAAACAGCATTTGACCTGCAAACTGCTACACCAGTTATCGCTTTGTCCTTGCTGATGCGTTATCGTTCCCTGGAGACAGATACATTCACAGGTAAAGTGGTAGCAGCACTGCGTAACGAATTTGGCGGCCACGCTGTAGAAAAAAAATAAGTTCATATATAACTGTTAACATATAAGGTTGTTCGGGTAATGAATATCATCGTGTTTATAAATTCATCAAGTGGAGGGAACATATCATGAAATTTTTCTTGGATACAGGGAATGTTGAGGAAATCAAACGGATTGAACGTCTTGGTCTGGTGGATGGAGTCACGACCAACCCGTCTTTGATTGCCAAAGAAGGCCGAGTATTTAAAGAAGTGATTCAGGAGATCTGTGGCATTGTCAAAGGCCCGGTCAGTGCTGAAGTTGTCGGTCTCAAAGCCGAAGATATGTTGAAGGAAGCTTATGAAATTGCTGAATGGGCACCGAATGTAGTCATTAAACTACCGATGACCGAAGAAGGGCTGTATGCTTGTCATGAGCTCACGCAAAAAGGAATCAAAACCAATGTAACGCTGATCTTCTCGGCAGCACAAGGCCTGATGGCGGCAAAAGCAGGAGCGACTTACATCAGCCCATTCGTTGGCCGTCTGGATGATATTGCAGTGGATGGCATGAAGCTGATTCGTGATCTGCGTCTTATCCTGGATACGTACGATATGCCGTCAGAGATCATTGCAGCAAGCATCCGCAACATCAAACATGTTGAAGATGCCGCCCTTTCCGGTGCGCACATTGCGACGATTCCTGGATCGCTCCTGCCAACATTGTGGAAACATCCACTGACAGATAGTGGCATCGAGCGCTTCCTGAAGGACTGGGAAACTGTTCCTAAATAATGTTGCGAAAGACTCATACTTGTATAAAGCATATGGCATAAACGGATCGAAGCCTTCACCTTGCAGAGTAATCTGCAGGTGAGGGCTTTTTTTATTATGAAGAAAAAGAATAGTTACGCCACTCTGAGCGAACCGCCAATTTAATAAACGGATGTTGTCGCTGTCACACGGGTGCTGTCCTTCTTTTTCGGGACAACGGTGCATAAGGATAACATATAACCCTAGAGCTCATCCCGCAGGGAGAGGGGGACACCCGATGATGAGAAAAAGATGGCGGAGCCGAAGACGACGGAAGCCGCCAAGCGGCAAACGCAAGATGTGGCTAATTATTTTACTGGTAGCGGTATTTTGCCTGATGCAGGGCTTTGCGTATGTGGACAAAAAAATGAAGCCGCCAATTATGCATTTGGCCAAAATACGAGTGAAGCAGATTGCTACGGAAGCGATCAACAAGGCCATAACGGCTCAGGTGGCGGAAGGCAAATCGACCGAAGGGCTGATTGACTGGAAAACCGATACTGCCGGTAAAGTGTCCGGTTTCATGCTGAACTATGATGAGCACATGCGCATTACTGCAAGTACGATGAACATTGTGCAGTCCACGTTACAGAACGTGCATATGTTAAAAGAGAAAATCCCCCTTGGTCAGGCTCTTGGTAGCCCGGTCTTGGCATCCTTTGGCCCGAATATTCCCGTTCGTATCGAGCCACAGGGGGCTGTGAAGGTAGATCTGAACACCAGGCAGCAGAATGCCGGAATCAACATGATCCTGGTAGAGGTGTACATTCATATCATTGCTGAAGTGGCCGTGGTGGTTCCCTTCGATATGGAGCCAGAGACGGTAGATACCGAAATACCGATATCCTACCTGCTCGTGGTTGGGGATGTGCCCATGTATTACTACGATAATCAGGGCAAGCCGGTAGGCAGTAATGGCAGCAGTGCGCCATCCATAGCGCTACCATCAGGCCAGCCAGGCGTTTCCGGTGGTACTGGTGTGACTCCGAATCCATCCGGTCAGAACCAGCCACAGATGCCGGGAGGGTCGCTGCAGGGAGATGAGCTGGAGCTTGAACCGGATCTTTCAGGTGAAAACGGAGGGCAGCCGCTTGATACCGACGTGAATCATTAATTGAAATGAGTTGAAATGAACCAAAGAGTCAATCAACAAAAAAAACGGGATCCTCTCCTAAGAGGGTCCCGTTTTTCTATTTGCTTTTCGCCTTGGCTTTTTTCTGCTGGCGCTCTTCTCGTTCCCAATGCTTCAAAAGCGGGTAAGGGTCAAACGACCATTCCGTCAGTCCGGTATCCCGGTAGATTCCGTAATGCAAATGGGGAGGGAATTTGCCCTGGGTACCTGGTTTGCCATAGCCGGAGCTGCCTACCCAGCCTACGACTTGACCGGGGGTAACGACCTCGCCAATATGGGCATTCTTATCAAAACCGGATAGATGAGCGTAGTAGTGATAGTGGTTATTCAAATCACGAATGCCAATCCGCCAGCCGCCAAAGGGATTCCAGCCCTTGATCTCCACGACACCGTAACAGGTGCTGCGCACGGGAAGTCCGTGGGGAGCGAAAATATCTGTTCCCTCATGGATACGATAACCACCCCAGCTTCGTTTGGTCCCCCATGTGCTGCGATAGGAATAATTTGTGCCGAGCGGCACGGGAAACGCATGGGTAAACAAATCGATGCTGTCAAAATGCTCATATAATTTCGCAAACTGCTGAATACGCTGCACGGCCCGGGTATTATGGTAATACTCCCACAGGGCAATGCTGAAGTCCTCCTGACGGGCACCAAATCTCTGAATGACGTTCGCCATACTGTACAGCACATCCAAGTCGTTGTTGGCATCCGCCAGTCCGTCTCCCGATCCATCACGGCCGTATCCATTAAAAAAAACGATGGAGCCCGGCTGTTGATCCGTCTCATCCGGGTTAAGCCAGCCTCTCCAGGCGGGAGATGTCATGAAAATCCCGGTCAGTCGCTCTGGGTGCTTGCGGTCTTTGGGATGAGCACGCGTCAGAGTTCGTTCATATTGGTCGATGGCTGCGAGTCTGAACCAGGGGATGCCGGTTATTTGTTCAATGCTCTCATATAAGCTTCGGCGTGCTTTTAAAATCTCCGCTGGTTTCATTTCGGCAGGTTCCGTTTTGGATGGCGCAGCAGAGGATTCACCATGAACATCAATAACAGGCAAGAATGGGAGAAGCAATGTGCCTGCAAGTAGGGTTTTAGTCCAAAAAGAGTGAGTGAAGCGCATTTTGTTGCGATTTTGCACAGGGAAGCAGCCCCCTTTCCATTGAGATGATGCACAGGCGTGCCCGGTGAACCAAGCTATAACCTAGCGTTCTTCAAAAGTCCTTATTTTATCCGTGTAAGGGTGGATTGCACAAGATGTGACAAATGGGGGTTTTTCCAACGCTTTCATGGTATAATATGTTCCGAGCAACAGCCTAACTTCATTAGAAAGAGGGTTTACGCATTGGCTAAACGTGTTAAGGAACCGAAACCGGACTGGATTCGGATTAAATTGACAACCGGCGATAACTATCAGGAAATGAAAACGATGATGCGTTCGAAGACGCTGCATACAGTATGTGAGGAAGCAAGATGCCCGAATATTTATGAATGCTGGGCCAATCGAACAGCTACTTTTATGATTTTGGGCGACATTTGCACACGGGCATGCCGCTTTTGCGCGGTGAATACCGGCTTGCCAACGGAACTTGATTTGCAGGAGCCAGAACGCGTCGCAGAAGCTGCGGAGCAAATGAACCTGCAGCACTGTGTTATTACAAGCGTCGCTCGTGATGATTTGAAGGATGGCGGAGCGACCATTTTTGCCGAGACGGTAAAGGCAGTTCGACGCCGCTTGCCTTTATGTAGTGTAGAAGTGTTGATTCCGGACTTCCTGGGTGATCGGGATTCCCTGAAAATTGTCATGGATGCCAAACCTGACATTCTCAATCACAACATTGAGACGGTAGAGCGGTTATCGGACAAAGTCAGAGCCAAGGCCAAATACAAGCGTTCACTTGAATTGCTTGCTCGTGCCAAAGAAATGCAGCCCAACATTCCGACCAAATCCAGCATTATGCTGGGTGTAGGTGAGGAATACCAGGAAATTTTGCAAACCATGGATGATCTGCGTGCTGTGGATTGTGATATCATGACGATTGGTCAGTACCTGCAGCCATCCGAGAAACATCTGTTTGTTGAGAAATATTATCCGCCAGAAGAGTTCGCAGCATTGAAGCAGGAAGGATTGAAACGTGGATTCAGCCACGTGGAATCCGGACCGATGGTACGCAGTTCCTACCATGCACATGAACAGGTTAAATCTGCTGCAAAACATGCGGAACAGGCGGCAACACACGCATAATGGAGGACACTGGATTGGAAGAAGAAAAAAGCACTGAGCAAATTCAGGACACGGTCCAGGATCAGCCTCAGGATAAACCAGAAGAAAAAGTACAGGAAAAAATTATCGTTCAGGTGAACGGTAAAAATTATGAGATTGTGCAGAACCATAAAGAAGGCTGGAATCCGGAAGTTTTCCGCGACCGGTACAGTGAAGTGCTGGAGCGCTACGATTACATTATCGGGGACTGGGGCTACAGTCAGCTGCGGCTCAAAGGCTTTTATCGTGATAATCATCCCAAAGCCACGAAAGATTCCACCATCTCCAGCATGGTGGATTATATCAATGAATATTGTAACTTTGGCTGTGCTTACTTTGTTCTTCAGAAGAGCAAAGAACAGCCTCAAGCCAAAGCAAAAAGCGGCTCCTGATAAGGGCCGCTTTTTTTGTGCATGTTATTATATCCGGGAGTATTCTTTGGTGAACAACAATCAGCTTGTTTCCGAACCAGGCTAGTCCAAAAAAGCAGTGCGAACCCGGTTCCAAAACGGATAGGGGCGATATCGGGCAAAGCTTACCTTGTGACTTGCTACCTGACAACGTACGGAGATCAGATCCTCCACCATGACATTTACATGATCGATTGTCAGCAGCAGCCTTTGGTCCTTACGCGAGAAAATGTCACAGTGATGGTGCTTGGGCAAAATAACCGGTGAACCCAGCGTCCGATAGACACGGTTATTGATTGAAGCAATTTCAGCAATCTGAATTGCCTCAATGGTCGGATGCACCATGGCACCACCCAGGGCCTTATTATAGGCGGTACTGCCTGAAGGCGTGGATACACAGATCCCATCACCCCGGAACATCTCGAAGGTCACATCATTAATGTCGACTTGGGCTACGACCGTACCGTCCACACCTTTTAACGTAAATTCATTTAAGGCAATATAGGAGGCGTTACCCGATTTTTTACGGATTTCAAGCTCCAGCAGCGGGTATTCTACAATTCGGGGTTTGAGTCGTTCGGGATCCCCTTTTCCGCTCATCAATCGTACCAATTCCTGTAATTCGTCCTTCTTCCAGTCGGCATAAAAACCGAGATGGCCTGTATGAACCCCAACAAAAGCAATGTCCGGGATCCGGTCGATGAAATTGTGAAATGCCTGCAGCATAGTACCATCGCCTCCGATGGAGATAACAATCTCCGGCGATTCTGCATCCAGCTTGAACCCTTCTTCTTTTGCCAGCGCATGAAACTGCTGACTCAGATCAATCGATAACTGGTCTCCGCGGTCTTGAACATAGTATCTCAAGATGAAAGCTCCTTTGTGGTCATTATATTACCGATGATAATCAATTCCAGAGCAGAACACAACGCTTGGATTGATATTCATTCGAAATATAGGTGCGCAAGCATGGTTTATTTTTTGAACCGTCTCGGAAAGAGCAGGATACGAAGCAGGGAAAAGAACAGCAGCAAAAGCAGCACCCCGCCAAGGACCAAGAATCCGAACCATATCATTTGTCCCGCATCTGGTGAGTATATAGCTGTAGCTGCAGGTGATAAGCTGGTCTCACTTATGGCGGGCCATGCGGATTGACCCATTATGGGTACCCACAGTAATAAAACAAGGACAGGTGCGATTAGAGCATGTATGGCTCTGGCAAACAGAAACGGTCCATATCGCATCGGTGTGTTGCTTAGTATGCTCATGATCTGGGCATGTACCGACAATCCTCCCCAGGACAGCACAAATGCAGCAGCGGCTGCCTTGTAAACAAGAGGAACGGCTGTACCTGCTCCTCCCGCTTCCTTGGCTCCAAGAGTCACTTCAAACAAACCACCTACAAGACTCTGCGATAAGGCAGGCGGCAAGTTCATGAAGGTGAGCAGCTGCTCTGTCATTTGATACAGCACGCCAAGTGATCCGGTCTGTACAAGTAACTCCATCATGACAGAGAAGAATACAACAAGCCCACCTACGATAATAATAAGGCGAAGGGATGAGGAGACAGCCTGGCGAAGTAGTTCTCCAAATGCACGCCCATCTGCCATTCGTGCCTCATGCATGGCATGGATAGCCTGTATGAGTCTGCTGCCTCTTTGCTTCTCGGTTGAGGTTGAAGGCGTAGGGGATGGAGAAGATGAGCTAGCTGCCCTTCCATGGAATCGCATGAGCAGACCAACGATGAAGGCAGCGGCATAGTGAGAAGCGACCAGAACCGGAGCAACGGCTACATTGTGAAAAAAACCGACGGATACTGCACCGATCATGAAGATGGGATCGGATGAAGTAGTGAACGCCACGAGCCGCTCACCCTCTTCCCGCGTGACCAGCTTTTGATCCCATAATTGAGCGGTTAATTTCGCTCCTGTCGGATAGCCGGAGGCGCAGCTGACCGCAAATACAAAACCTCCGCTTCCTGGAACACGAAACAGGGGGCGCATGAGTGGATTTAACAGGGTCCCGAGAAAATGGACAATGCCGAAACCGAGCAGCAGCTCGGAAAGAACCAGAAAGGGAAAAAGCGACGGGAATAACACATCCCACCAGATGGAGAGCCCTCTCACACTTGCATGCCAGGTCTCTGCAGGGAACAGGACCATAAGAAAACAGAGAACGAGGAGAGCGAGTGTAATCAGAACATGGGTAAGTTTGTATGAAGCTGCCATGCATACCTCTCCTTTATATGATAATGGTCGCTAAGCCTGCTGCAGTGAGTGTCGCTTGTGCCATCAATATATGAACCAAGGCGGACAAACAGTACAAATTAATATCCGGAAAGCGCTTGCAAAAATGGCTGTATTTTTAAACGATGTATGCTAAAATGATAAAAAACGCCTGAACGTCACCTATTTGTCCAATAGGGTGAAATTCAAATCGGATGGAGTGATGATTATGAGTCTTGTCACCGGAATCCTGGTCTGTGCTTTTGTCTATGTGATACGTGCCTCGCTTGTACGCTCTGAAGAAGAGGACTGGCGAAGTTATTAATGGAATATATGGTGCGCCAATCTTGCGATTGGTGCTTTTTTTGTGTCTTCCGAAGTGAAGAGGCTCTAGAGGAAAAGGATCAAAGACATCTTGACTTGCTGATGTTAGATAGGACTTTTGGGATTTTTTTGATAGAATGAAGATAAAGGTGATGGCAACCTGATCTCGATTTTGTTTTCACATTTAAGCATTGATGTGTAAGATATGCCAAAATTCGACACGACTAGTGAGGGTTAGATGAATGAATCCCAATCTGAGTATTTATGAAAATCTGGGCGGAGAGCAGGGTGTTCGGGCATTAGTTGAAGCCTTTTACCCTATAGTCCAGCAAAACGAACAACTGGCTCCTCTATTTCCGGAAGATATACAGCCGGTTATGGACAAGCAATACATGTTTTTGTCTCAGTTTTTCGGTGGACCTGCGTTGTTCTCTGAAGCGTATGGTCATCCGATGATGCGTGCCCGCCATATGCATTTTGAGGTGACCGTTGAACGGGCACACGCCTGGCTGGCATGCATGGATCAAGCGTTGACACAGATCGGTGTGGAAGAGCCGCTGCATTCTTTTGTCCTGCAGCGTTTGTCGGGGCCGGCACATCATTTTGTGAATACGCCGTAACTCCGAATATAGGTAAAACGGGAGAGGGATGGAAACGAGTGGAATTAGAACCTCTATATAAAGTGAAGGTCACATGTCATTATTGTGAAACCGAGTTTGAAACCTCCAGAGTCAGACCGAGCTTGAAGCGGCCCTATCGGACAGATTCCGATTTTTGTGCCTACTATAAGCTGGAGAATCCGGATTTCTATGTTGTGCGGATCTGCCCTGAATGCGGGTTTGCATCGACAGAGAACTCGACAGATAAACTGACTGACAAGCAGCGGCTTGCGTTCAAGGAACAGATCGGTAATCGTTGGGAGAAGCGGGATTACAGTGGAGCACGGACATTAGATCAGGCACTGGCCACATACAAGCTCGGTCTATTCTGTGCTCAGGTGATCCAGGAGAAGGATCGCATTGTAGCAGGACTGCTGCACCATATCGCCTGGCTGTATCGTTACCGGGAAGATCATGAGCAGGAACGGCGCTTTCTGGAGTTTAGTCTGGAAGCTTATGTTAGAGTGTTCGAGCGGGAAGGCGCAGGCAGTAATGAAGCAAGACTGCTGTATCTGCTTGGTGAGCTGAACCGCAGAGCAGGCCACTTCCACGAGGCTGTCAAATGGTTCGGGCGTGTCATTCACGATAAACGGATCACGGATGCGGCCATGATTCGGGCATCCAGAGAGCAGTGGGCCCTGCTGAGGGAACAGATGATATCCGGCAAGATGGAACTGCCTGAAGAAATGATTGAAGCAGATAAAGAGGCTGCTAAGCGCAGCCCCATCTAATTGAACTTTGATTATTTGCGGACAGGTTTACTGGAGAGCAGATAATCACTGTCATTATCAATAACGGTCATGCTGCCATTACAACAAGGAAAGACCAGCAATTTCTTTTTGCCTTCACGAATGCGTACAAGCTCTCTCGGTTTGAGGGGCAGCAGCACATTGCTTGCTTGGCAAAACGGGCATTGCTGTACATAGATGTCCCCCATGACAATATCATAGGGCCAGCTGTTTTCAAAAGGGATCATTCCTGCTCGCCTTCTGAAGGGGCTGGTTTGGATGCTTCTTCTTTGGCCAATTCGGCAATCTTCTGCAGCAGGATGTGCTGGGGCATGTGCATCAGGTGCTCAAGCGGTACGCCAAGGGATTCTGCTAATTTGACGGCTGTGTCAGCCGATATTTGTAAAGGTTTCATCACATTTACCTCCTGAAAAAGTGGCTTAAACTATTTCTCTAGTATAGAGATAGAGCACTCATAAAACCAGTTTTTAATTGAAGTATTTTAGCTCAAATCCTTGAATTCCAAAAAGAGAGGTGCCTTATTAAATGAAAACACCATTAAAACCTGTATGGGATCTGGAGTCCATTTTTAGTGGAGGTTCTTCCTCCGAATCGTTCGCTGCCTACTTGACCCTGCTGGAACAGGATGTACGCAAACTTCAAACTCTGTTGATTGAAACCGCTGCACCAAAGACACTTGAAGAAACTTATGCATTCGACGCCATTCTGGAATTACTGCAGAGCTGTTACATTCGTATTTCGGAAGGTTCTGCATTTGTGTCCTGCCTATCATCGCAAAATCAGCAGGATAAGAAGGCTACTCAGCTGCAAGGCACCGTTAGTACTCTTGGAGCCATGCTGAACAGCAGCAAGTCCCGTTTTGACAACCTCCTTAGTCAGACAGCAGATGACGTATGGGAGAAGTGGATTGCTCGCGAAGATATCGAGCCCTTGGCTTTTGTACTGAATGAGAGCCGGACACAGGCTCGTGAGAAGCTGTCCCCTGAACTTGAAGGACTTGCGCTGGATCTGGGCGTGGATGGTTATCATGGTTGGGGCAAGTTCTATAATACGATCGTAAGTAAAGTGAACATTCCGTTTGAACAAAACGGTGAAACGATCATGCTATCCGCCGGACAGGCTGCCAACAAGCTGAGTGACAGTGATCGCAACGTGCGTGAAACGGTATTTGCGAGCTGGGAAAAGGCTTGGACGGATGTAGAAGACTTCTGTGCCGATACATTAAACCATCTAGCCGGATTCCGTCTTAAGTTGTATGAGAACCGCGGCTGGGACGACATTCTGAAAGAACCACTCGCCATCAACCGGATGTCTCGACAAACACTGGATACGATGTGGGACGTCATTAACGGAGCCAAACCGGCACTCGTGAAGTATCTGGAACGCAAGGCGAAGCTGCTGGGTGTGGATAAGCTCAGCTGGAGTGATATAGATGCACCTGTAGGCAAGTCGGGTGGCAAAGTGACTTATGATGAGGCGGCAATCAATATCGTTGAACAATTTGCCAAATTCAGCCCTAAGCTCTCGAAATTTGCAGAGATGGCGTTTGAGAAACGCTGGATTGAAGCGGAAGATCGCCCAGGAAAACGACCAGGCGGATTCTGTACTTCTTTGCCGCTAAGCAAAGCTACCCGCATATTCATGACGTTCTCCGGAACGCCATCCAACGTGTCTACACTGGCGCATGAACTGGGTCATGGGTACCACCAGCATATTATGGAGGAACTTCCGGCACTGAATCAACGTTACGCCATGAATGTGGCGGAGACGGCCTCCACATTTGCCGAGCTGATTGTTGCCGACGCATTGGTGCAGTCAGCAACAGATGAACAGGAAAAGCTAGCTCTGCTGGAAGATAAGATTCAGCGCAGCGTTGCCTTCTTCATGAATATTCATGCCCGTTTCCTGTTTGAGAATCGCTTCTATGAACAGCGCAAAAAAGGCTTGGTTAATGCAGATGAGTTATCCAAGTTGATGGTCGAGGCTCAGCAGGAAGCCTTCTGTGGTGTTCTTGCAACGGATCATCCTCACTTCTGGGCATCCAAGCTGCATTTCTATCTGACAGGTGTACCGTTCTACAACTTCCCTTACACCTTTGGCTACATGTTCAGTGCGGGCATCTACGCCAGAGCACAGCAGGAAGGTACAGCCTTTGCAGACAAATATGATGATTTGCTGCGGGATACCGGACGAATGACGGTGGAAGAGCTTGCACAGAAACATCTGGGTACAGATCTGACACAGCCTGACTTCTGGCAAAATGCTGCGAATCTGGTGATTGCCGATATTGAGCAATTTCTTGAAATGACAGCAACCGCGAAGTGACAAATACGGGGAGTAGTACCCAAGCATTTTGAATGAAATGCTTCGTATACTCGTATGTGAAAAAGAGAGCTGCACCACATGTTAACTAGCATGTGGATGCAGCTCTCTTTGGTTATTCTATTCGTGGGACTGATTCGTATAATTTGTCGGATTATCAAGAATTAACTCGTTTTAAAGCATTGGATTGGCAATTAATTGTGCAACTTATAGTCATAAATACCCAAGTTTGTTTCATTTTGTTGAATGAGTATATTTGTTGTCATATAATGGTTCGTAAGTCCTTGTTTTGAGGGATGAAGTGCATAAAGGAGGAGCAATAATGGTAAATATTGACCAGCTTTCATTAGCAAGACAGTTGGATTTGGTGTTTAAAGAACTTGATAAGGAACTGTCAGGGTTAGACTCAGGTGTAGTTTTTGTGCAAATACGCAATAATGTAATTGGAAAGTTCGGTATTCGACATAATCCGATTTCAGGACGGAATGGACAAATGGAAACAGAGGATCAGGGGTTAACTGGAAGTCAGCGCTCCTCATTCCGCGCTATGGCACTTGAGACTTTAAAGTTTAAGCAGAACTGGACACATGGAGAAATATCGTATGACTTCACCGTAAGACAAGGCGTCATTTTGGTGGACGCTACGATGGAATCCAATTACAACATGGCTAACCTTATGATTCGTTACCCTAGAACAAATACATACAAGGATTCAGGAATGGAATCGACATCTTAATTGTGCAGACATGCACAAAAGCGGCGCTTCCGGAGAAGGCCGCTTTTTGGCTTTAAATCATCCAAGCATTAGTCCGAACTTAAGAACGACCAGACAATTGTTGCTCAGCGATTTGTACCAGACGTTTAGTAATGTATCCACCCAGAGAACCTGTCTCACGGGAAGTGTAGTTACCGTAGTAACCGTCTTGTGGAATTGTTACACCCAGCTCTTGCGCAGCTTCCATTTTCAATTGTTGCAATGCTGCGTTTGCTTGAGGAACAACCAGATTGTTGGAACGGCTTCCGCTACCTCTGTTTTGACCTCCGTACATGTGTGTCACCTCCTTATGGCTTGGTGATGTTAGTATGGTTAGAGAATGAGGAAATATACGTGATATGGCGTAAGGAAATAATTGGGATTTAATTGTAAAGAAACACATGAAAAAAGCCGATCCAGACAGGATCGGCCTCTTTGCTAATAAGGTAAATATTATAGGTGTTTGTACTACGCGTACAAGATTGAAAGGGACTACTCCTTGGTAGGAGCAATAACCTCAATCCGTGTGAGAAGTTCAACGGGTTGTTCAGGTTCCAGACGAATTAACCCGGTTTGTTCATCCGTCAGAGGGAGGTTCGGGGCATCGGAGAGCCAGGTGTAGGGCTCAATGCACAGAAACTGATCGGATTCACCCTTTGTAAAGAGCACCCAGTGTTTAAAATACTGTTCATCTGCTGAGTAGTTCAGCATATATCCATCCTGACGACGGAGCTGGGCAGTCGCTGCCTGACCTTCCGTAGCTTTGAGAATCGTATCCCAGTTGCGTCCCTGCATATTAACACCTTGATTTAAGGCGTTCCAATCTCCAAGAGGCTCAAGCTCACCCGTGGGCAGCTGTTCCTCGTTCTGAGCATATACGCCAGAGACAGGTAGTTGAAGTGTCCAATCGGCAGGCTTGCCGTCTAGCAGGAACCATGTATGATATCCCATTCCAAACGGAGCGGGAGTCGAACCCAGGTTGGTAACACGAAGACGCTGGCTCAGTACGGAGTTTTGCAGCCTGAACGTCATTTCGAGCTTCAGAGGCACCGGAAATTGTTCCATCCAATGCTCTTCATTTGCAGTCAGCAATTCGGTTGTAATGGCACAGCCTTCTTCATCTTCTTCAATGTCGCTGACACACCAGGATTGGGTGCGATGGAGACCGTGAATATGGTTGTCATTTGCCGTATTCTGATCGAACTGGTATTGAACCCCTTCGTATTCGAAGCGTCCACGATGTATGCGTCCTGGCGGAACCAGAAGCGGAACACCGAAGTGATAAGGTTTCTGCAAATAAAATGCTAAATCATCTTCTTCTGGGCTGCGGACGACATCACGATCCTGCACCAGATCACGAATCGAGATGATATTGTTTCCTAGACGCGGCAGCAGGGTGATCTCCAATTCACGGCTATGTAGGATATACGTGTCGTAACCATTCCATTGGCCTTTGGTCACTTGTTTCATATCGATGCTCCTTTTCCCACTTGAAATCTGTCTGCAAGCGGCTTAACATCCTCCGCTGCAGGCGTGTCATTGAGTACATGCCAGCAATCCCATACAGCCTTCCGTGGGAGGGCTAAACAGGATAAGCAATTCCATCATAACAGATTTCGGCTTGGCGGGTAAAAAAAGCTGATTCCATTTTTGACAATCTGCGTGAAGCGGATTAAGATGGAATGCAGAAGGAAATAACATATGAATTAAATTAAAGCGATGACAGGGACAAGTAAGTCAGGAGAAAACTCTTCAGAAAGCCGGTGGGTGATGCGAACCGGTGTGAACTCTTTACCGAATGGACCCTGGAGTGCCGATTGGAACAGGTGCCTTGAAGAAATGCAAACCGTACCTCAGTAGAATTGGACGTCTATTCCACGTTACGGGAAAATGAAGGTGTTTTTCGCATGATTGAAAAACACGAATAAGGGTGGCACCACGGTCTCACGTCCCTTGCGGATGTGAGGCTTTTTTGCGTCCGCGGAGAAGAAACAGACTTGAACAAAACATGAGGAGGCGCAAGTGACTTATGAAAACTGTATTATCTGGAATCCAGCCAAGCGGTAAACTTACGCTGGGCAACTATATTGGTGCAATCAAGAACTTTGTGAAGCTGCAGCATGATTACCAATGCCATTTTATGGTGGTAGATCTCCACGCAGTAACCGTGGCTCAGGAGCCAGCTGCACTGCGTGAACAGTCTGAAGCCGTCGCTGCACTGTTTCTAGCAGCGGGGATCGATCCAACAAAGTCAAATGTGTTCCTGCAATCCCATGTTCCTCAGCATGCTGAGCTTGGATGGTTGATGACCACGCTGACATCGATGGGTGAACTGGAGCGGATGACCCAGTTCAAGGATAAATCTTCAGGCAAGGACTCGGTGGGGGCAGGCTTGTTCGTATATCCTTCATTGATGGCAGCCGACATTTTGCTGTACAATGCGGACCTCGTTCCTGTAGGAGAGGATCAAAAACAGCATTTGGAACTCACCCGCGATCTGGCGGGCCGTTTCAATCATCGTTATGGAGAATACTTTACCATTCCGGATCCATATATTCCGCAGGTGGGCGCACGCGTGATGTCCCTGGACGATGCTTCCTCGAAAATGAGTAAAAGTAATCCAAATGCGGGCAGCTACATTGCCCTGTTGGACCCGCCGGATGTGATCCGCAAGAAAATCAGCCGTGCCACGACGGACTCCGGACGTGAAGTGGTTTACGATCCGGCCAACAAGCCAGAGGTCAGCAATCTGATGAGCATCTATGCAGAGTGTGCAGGCATTACGCTGAATGAAGTAGCAGAGCGTTACGAGGGTAAAATGTATGGTCCGTTCAAAAAAGAGTTGGCCGAAGTGGTTGTCTCTGTTATTGAACCGTTACAGGAACGATATCGCGAAATTCGTGAATCTGGCGAATTGGCCGAGATTTTGGAGACTTCAGCACGTCGTGCTGAAACAGTCGCTGCCAAAACGCTTCATGATGTGAAGGAACGCATGGGGTTTGTTCCTAGACGTACAGTATAGGCCATCACGGACATCGTTCAACAATGTTAAAACTTCACGATATAAAGTGATGAAAAAAAGAGAGGAGCCAGCAGCTCCTCTCTTTTTTGTTCAAATAGAAATCTGGAACCTTCCAGGTCAGGATGTCGATTCGGATGTAGAACGCAATTCCTGGCGTTCCTTCTTGGCACGAATGACGAAACCCCAGCCGATATTGGCAATGGACAGGATGAACAGCAGCGAGGCTAACCAGCCGTTATAAGAAATCGATATGGCTGAAACCGTTAACAAAACAATCGAAGAGAATGCGAACCATAAGGACAAGCCTTTACTCATTGGGAAAAACCTCCATCACAAAATTAATGAATCTCCGTATAACTTGAAGCGTGCGAGCCATAATAATCTTGCAAGCTTGCAATACATTACAGACACAGATTGAAAGGAGATTTTAAATATGGCTCAAGGATCTCGTTCTAACAACTTGGTGGTACCTCAAGCAACTGCAGCACTGCAACAATTGAAAATGGAAGCTGCACAGGAACTGGGTGTAACAATCCCGCAAGACGGTTACTACGGTAACTACACTTCCCGTGAGACAGGATCTCTTGGTGGTTACATCACCAAACGTCTGGTACAAATCGCTGAGCAACAATTGTCTGGGTCTGGCAAATAATTTATCATAAAAGCAAGCAACAAAACAAAGGCCCGGAGCGGAAACGCTCCGGGCTTTTCATCGCGCAACCGTTCCTTACTTGATTGTGCCTTTCCCGGTCCTTCTCGTCAAGACCGGGCGGATAAAAGTTTTTTATCCATTTTCTCATCGCTTAACCAGCCGACATACGTATCAATCGTTTCAAAATTACGGTCCATCACGACCACGGCGACAAACGGATACTGCTTGCGGTGTCGATACCGCACATCCGCCCAGCGGACCTTGTATCCTGCAGGCAGCTCCTCTACCTCGGCAACCGCATAGGAGGTGAAGTAGAGAAAAGCATTTACCTCTGGTGATTTCCGTGAGGCGGCGACAGCCGCATGGGTGGAAGACGAGGCATGCAGATGCCAGGTCAGCTCTGCTCCATCCATTTTTCCGATTTCGTAACTGTTATCCGCAAAATGCTTCACCACATGCCAGCGGTTCCAGGATATCGTTGGAATGACGATATAGCGAAGCGCCGGTTTGTTGTTATCCAGTCTTTTCACTTTGGCTACAGCTTGGGCATGGGCAATGATTCGCCATACATAATAGAGAGCTATAACGATATACAGTGTGACAAACAACGGAGCAGGGGCGATCAGATCAAAGGCCCACAGCAGGATTGCCACCACGTGCGAAGCGAACAGAAACGGATCGAAAATATGAATGATATTCCAGGCAATCCATCGTTCCGAGAACGGCCTTGCTGCCTGGGTTCCATAAGTGTTAAACAGATCGGTAAACACGTGAACGCCCACAGCGACAGCTGTCCAGGTAGCGACGTGTCCAATAGGAACATCCGGGAAAATCAGTGCAATGACGCCCGTGATGAGCAGAACCCATAATAGAAGAAAGGGCGGCGAGTGGGACATACCCCGATGATTTCGAATGTACAATGAGTTGCTTTTGAGACGCAGCGCCGTATCAATGTCAGGGGCCTGCGAGCCAGCAATGGTTCCCACCATCACCGCAGCCGCGAGCATGGGACTGGAAGCTACGACAGGATCGACATAAGCCAGACCTGCCAAACCAATACCCATGACAAAATGTGTAGAAGTATCCATAAACGTCTCCTTTGTGGTGTAGCTCGATTTCATCATATTAATGATTCTCTATCTAGGTGATACCCATATATAGTGTATATTATCCGCCTGTCTTGAAGCAAAACAGCCAAAACCCGAAAAAGATGTCATAAGAAGTTCATTACACCCAACATTTGTACGAGCATTGTCATACTCTTGGCCATTTTCCTATGATAAACTTTATATCGGAGACAAAGAGAGAAACCTCCAAGCCGAGATTAAGGGGGATTAACCGAGCGTGGACAATCAGTTGGGATACCAGGCTTCTTCCGATTCTGCAACATTGACCTCGCCTCCGACCAAGTCGGGATCGTGGAAAGACTTTATTCATATCACCAAACCGGGAATACTTCGGACCAATCTTATTGCTGTTTTTGGAGGGTTTTGGCTGGCATCCCAGTGGGATATCAATTGGGTAAAGATGCTGCTGACCCTACTTGGGACTGCACTTGTTATGGCTTCTTCCTGCGTATTTAACAATTATTTTGATCGTGAACTTGATTTGAAAATGGAACGTACCCGCAACCGCTCCTTACCGACAGGAAGGCTAACACCGAAGGTGGTATTGTCGTATGCCATTAGTTTAGGCGTGCTAGGCTTAACTGTTCTTTTTGCTTTTTCGGGTATACTTGCCGGATTATGCGGCATTTTTGGCATGTTTGTCTATGTTGTTATTTATACGCTTTGGTTAAAACGTTCTTCAACATGGAGCACATCCATAGGTGGTTTGTCAGGTGCCATGCCGCCAGTTATCGGCTATGTCGCTGTAACGGGACGTTTGGACCTGGGGGCATGGCTGCTTCTTGCCATGTTGTTCCTGTGGCAGCCTCCGCATTTCTGGGCGCTCGCCATCCGCAGGGTAGAGGATTATCGGGCCGGTGGATTTCCGCTGCTGCCCGTAGTGAAGGGCATTGAACGGACCAAGATTCAAATGATTCCTTATCTGGTGCTGCAGATTTTTGTTCCTATTCTAATGTATGCATACGGGTATGCCGGTATTTTTTATCTGACGGTGTCACTGGTGCTATCTGTACTGTGGCTATATTATGCACTCAAAGGATTTCGTGCGCAGGATACGGACGCCTGGGCCAAAAAGGTGTTTCTTTATTCCATTAATTATCTGTCCCTGAGCTTCATACTGATGATTCTGGATACGGTTCATAAATAATGGGATGGATTAAGGTGAAGGTGCAAAATAAATGCTTGGGCATCTGCATCAAGAACGGTTACAATAAGGAAGGGTCCCATCCAGAGTGGGGTTCTTCGTATACATATGCAATTTCAAGCAAAAGAAGTTACTTATTTCTTCATAAGGTGACATCCCGGGCAAGAAACGATAGCCATGTAATTCAAAGTAAGATATGTATGCGCATTCATATCGAAAGTACAGAGAAAGGACGAGGATGATGCTGAAAAAGTACAAATGGACCTGGATGCTGCTGGGTCTCGCACTGATTATGGCTGTATACCTCATGTGGGGCACCGTCTTTGCCAGCAAGGAGAAATTACCCGAGATTCGGGAGATCCAATCCTTTTCCATGGAAAATGTGGATGGGACAACCGTTTCGCTCGATGATACCAAAGGCAAGGTGCGGCTGTTCTATTTCTATTTCACCAGTTGTCCTGATGTATGCCCGATTACGACGTTTACGTTGTCCCAGGTGCAGGATTTGTTGAAGGAAGATGGCACATTCGGCAAGGATGCATCCTTTGTTTCGATTTCATTTGATCCGGAAGTTGATACCAAGGAGAAAATTAAGGAATTCGCGGACCGTTTCCACGCGGATTATGACGGGTGGTATTTCCTGCGAGGGGATATGGATAAAACAAAGCAGCTCGCCAAGGATTCATTTCAGATTCTGATTGAAGGCGAGAGCAAGGATGACTTTGCACATATGAACATGATTGGTCTCGTAGACCAGAACAATCAGCTGCGCAAGGTGTATAATGCATTTAATACAGAAGATGTCGAGCCTGCAGTCATCGCAGAGGATATCCGCAATCTGATCAATGAATAATCTGTTCTAAATGATATTAGAATCCTGTTAGTATCCATAAAAAAAGGCTGCATGCCGGTTGGAAAATAACCGGTAAGCAGCCTTTTGCAATTTTTTACGTTTAGAATGACGGGTACTCGGGGTATTGAATATACTCTTCCAATCCTGCCTTCTCCAACTGGGCAATGATGTATTCATCAGGGGTTCCTTCCACACCCGCATAACCACGTCTGGTATACATCTGCACTGCATCAGGGAAGGCGTCTCGCAGCACACCTCTGATTTTTTTACCCGAACTGTCATTATCCATAAACAGATATACTTCATCATAACCAACCTGTTTGCGCAGGGACTCCAGCTTGAGCGAATTGAGAGTGCCGAATGTACATAAAATGTTGATTTCCGGCCCAACGAGACGTTTCAGCTTGCTGCGATCATTCTTACCTTCCACAATGACATGAATAGGCATGATATTCACCTCTTGTTCGAGAGCTAGTGTCGACATTCCCCGGGAAATGTTGCAGCGAAAATCGACTGGATTATATATAGTTTAGCTGTAAATGGGGGAATGATGCAAAGCAAAGGTGAATACAAGCCATTTTAATAAAAAAAGGACTTACATCATGGATTACGTTTATCCCAGTACGCTATTCGGATCGGTTGAAGACAGGGATGCCTCACGTCTGCTGGTGAAGTAAGGAAGGAGCAGAATGCCGACCATTAATAGAATAAACGCGATGAAATACGGCGAGACACCTACACGCAGCTGACCTGCGGCGATTGGCCCAATGAAGGATCCAATGGAGGTAGCGATGGACTGTAGTGAGAAAATACGTCCCAGCTTGCTTCCGCCGCTTAAACGGATAAACAGGGTAGCCATAGCTGGAAAAGTAATCCCTTTGGACATGCCCAGTACAAAGAGTACAGCAGCGAGAGGGATGTCCGGGAAGGCTGCCAGCGTGAAGAAACAGAGAGACATCAGCAGGACCCCTGCAGTTAAACGCAGCTTGGGCGAATAACGATTAAGAAACAGCATGCTGAGGGTGAGGAGTGCTCCGATACTAATGACCGAAAACAATAACCCTGTAGACATCATGGACGAGTGTCCACCGCCCCGAAGAGGCAATTCAAAAAACAGAATCCCTTGTGCACAAGCAATGACCAGTGGCAATGCAAAATAACGCCAGGAGACAGGAATGAAGGTATTCGTATTTCCTCCGAGGTTAGCAGGTTTGGGAGGCACGGTTTCTTTCTCGCGCTGAACATCGACAAGTCCCTTGGGCATGGACAACCAGGCGATCATACCCGACAGAATGAGCAGGTATCCAAGACTTGCAAATGTAGCAGAGAATCCTAAAGCACCAACAATCAGTGCTCCAGCAGCTGGAGATACAACAGACGCCAGCGTATGCACGACACCATGTCCGGACATATACTTGCCCTGAGTGACCGGGTTGGTCGACAGCTGAGCAAGCAGGGCTAGACAGGCCGGAGACAGAAAAGCGAGCACAAATCCGCTGATGGAACGAAGCGCAAGCAGCTGCCATGGCGTGTGAATGTGGGCTTGCAGCAGCAGAATAATACCTGCTCCAAGCAGACTAAACACGATATAACGCCGACTGCCGTGTTTATCGATTTGTGTGCCGGCAATTAAATTGCCGGGAAGATGAGTCAAGGAGTAGATTCCCATCATCCACCCGATGAAGGTGGGTGCAGCTCCAAGCGAGATGGCAAAGGGGGTCAGGATGGGATATTGGGCGTGCAGGTCAAAAACAGCAAGAAACAAAAATAGATAGAGCCAGATGGCCGTTTTCACAAAAGCCCCTCCTTGTTAAACGATACATGTTCATGCCAGGTCGTCAAAATGTATTCCCGATTCTTCATGCAAAACCTCATGGTACTACTTGTACGTTCATCTGGACGAACTTAGACCTTTATTTTTACGAGAGAGTGCTTAGCTGACAGCGGGTTCGGAAATCATGTATAATATTCGGGAAGTGTGATTTCTTAACTCTAATACGGAAGGTGTAATCATGAACATAGAAGTGATCAAAGAGTTTGTGATGCAGAACTGGCTGGTGATCGTCGTTGCACTGATCATTTTGTTCTTTGTTCTGAATGTGGTCAAAACCGTATTGAAATGGGCGATTGCCATCATCATTATTGCGGCTCTGTTGATATACAGCGGCATCTCCATCGATCAGATTAAAGAGACGGTTTCGGATGTGCAGTCCAGCACCATGGACACATTGAAAAAGGAAGCGACCAATATCATGGTGAAGGAAGCCTCCAAGGCGACCTACGCCAAAGGACAGGATGGACAATTTACCATTACGAGTCCCAATGTGGAAATTAAGGGGACAGCCGGGTCGAACAAGGTCAATGTGACCTTGCGCGGAATTTCACTTGGCGAATGGAATCTCGACAATGAAACGATACGTACGTTTGTCGAACAGGCCAGAGGAAATGGAACTGTACCAGCTTCTTAGCAAAGGGGGAATGAATACGTGTTGCAGAGTTGGCTGGACAGCCTGAAGGAATTCAATGGCATCACGATCATGCTGTTATTGATTGTGGCAGCTTCATTGCTTCAGGGATGGTCCAGAGGGGCTTCGCGTTCTGCAGGAAGACTATTTGGATTCCTGATGGATGGCATTATGGCGGTCATTGGCATTCTGCTGTCCATTGGTTTGACCCTTTGGCTGGCGCCGTATGTGCAGCAGTGGTTGTCTGCACATGCTTCAGCCATGCCGAATCGGGATCTGAACCGATGGGAGCAGATGTATTATACGTTGGTTACGGCGATTGCTGATTTTCCATTGATGCGGTTTGCCGTGTTGTTTGTGCTTAGCTATGGATTTATTCGTTTGATTCTTGGCTTGTTCTCTTCCCTTTTCTTCAGAAGGAGATATCATTCGGCAGAACAAGAGAGCAGTCCCAAGGGGATTATTAGCCGCTTCATGGGTGCAATCATAGGAGCGGTCATTGGATCTGCCCGCGGGATGATTGTCATTGCCGTTCTTTTTATGATTGTCAGCCTGTATCCCGGAAGCATGTTCAGCCGATATGTAGAGGCTTCGCCGATCTACATGCAGGGAGCAAAGTCCGTTATTGAACCGTTATCCGGTAACCTGATCAAGGACAAGCTGCCGGTATTTACCCAAGCGGTTCAGAAGGAACTGGGCGGAATTTTGCAGCGGAAGTATGAGGTCATTGACCACAATATTCCGGCAGATATTGAATCTGCAGCCAGTGAGATTGTGAAAGGTCACACGACGGATGAAGCGAAAGCACGGGCCTTGTATGATTGGGTTGGTTCCCGCATTCAATATGATTACGGGAAAGTGGATGATTATGAGCAAAAAGGCATATGGCATGAACAGACACCGCAGAACACGTTTGATACGCGTAAAGGGGTATGCATTGATTACGCACGTTTGTATGCGGTCATGGCCCGTTCACAAGGACTGGATGTTAAAGTCGTTACGGGTCTTGGATATAACGGCCAGGGCGGGTATGGCCCACATGCATGGAATGAAATTTATTTGAGTGATTCCCAGAGCTGGATTCCGCTTGATCCGACATGGGCGGTGAGCGGTGACTGGTTCAATCCTCCGAATTTTGCCGATACCCATCTGAAAGATCAGACAGCATAACATTACACCGGACAGGGTTCCGGATTATGACGACGTTGCCAGGTTATCATGCCGCGGCTGGACTTCTAAGAGCGGTATGCATCAAGTCATGAAAGAGGTAGGATGAATGAACAATCATTCAAAAGAGAAGGATGAACTTACCGACAAACGGCGCTTCAGTTACCGGATGAACGTATTTTTCTTCGCTTCCTTTGTTATTTTTAGCGTTATTATCGTACGGCTGGCGTTTCTTCAATTCGTGGAAGGGCCTGAGCTCAGTCAGGAAGAGGCCAGCAACATTACCAAGGATGTGCCGCTCGCTCCGGTGAGGGGAACCATCTATGATTCAACCGGTGAGGTGAAGCTGGCGTATTCCAAGCCGATTCAGTCTCTATACCTGACGCTTTATAAAAACTATGGTGATGTAAACGGACAACCAAGTCCAAACTTCCCGGAAGCTCAGGATATTGCAACAAGGCTGCATGATGTGTTTGAACAGTACAAAACCAAGGAGTCGGAGTCCCTTACCGTTGAGCAGATCATTGAAGCGATGGACCTCAACTCCCGCAAGGCGAATGGCTTCATGCCACGACTTATCAAGAGCGATCTGTCGGAGGAAGAAGTGGCTTATTTCCTTCAGCACAAGGATGAATTCACGGGAATTCAGATTGTTGAAGAAAGTGTGCGTTACTATGATCCGGACACGGTGGCTGTTCAGACCATCGGATATTTGAAAAAGTTTAAAAGTTCCAAAACACTGGACAAGTACGAAGAAGTTGATGAAGCGAACAAAACACAAACGGACCCGGGACTGGTATACACGGAAAACGAGTTTGTCGGGTTCGACGGTCTTGAGCTGCAGTATCAGGACATACTGCGCGGCAAAAGCGGTTATAACTCCGTGGATGTGGATTTGCGGAATTTGCCTGAGGGCGTTGCAGGGTCTACTCCACCTGAGAAGGGCTATGACCTGATTACGAGCATCAACAAAAACGTGCAGGTGAAGACAGAGCAGGCGATCCTGGATCAACTGAGCTGGCTGCATACACACCCGGTTTCTGGTAGACTGCACCCGAATGCCAAGACAGGTTTTGCGGTAGCAATGGAAGTGGACACTGGGAAAATTGTGTCGATCGCCAGTATGCCGGACTACGATACGAACATCTGGAGAACAGGAAGCATCACGAACGAACAATATGATGACATCAAATATGTTTATCAAAATGGTACCATTCGTTCCTTCCCTCCGGATGATTCCAAAAAACGGGCTGAATCGGTTGTATTGCTTGGTTCCACGATCAAACCTCTGAGTGTATTGATCGGTCTAAAGGAAGGTTTCTTCACTACGAATACCGTATATCCAGACAGGGGTTCTACAACTTTCGGTGGGGATAACCGCAGAGTACAGAACTCTTCCGGTCACGTATACGGTCCGTTGACTCCACATGATGCGATTCGTCACTCTTCCAACGTTTTTATGATCGATGAAATCGGTAAGAAGTTGTACACCCAATATGGTGCCGGAGGGATCGATATATGGGATAAGTACATGAAGCAATTCGGTCTCGGTGTTTCGACTGGAATCGATCTGCCAAACGAATGGCTGGGATACAGAGAATACACGAATGAACAGGAAAGTTCTCTGACTCGTCTTGTGTATGCTTCTTTTGGTCAACAGGGGAAATACACGGCCATGCAGCTTGCCCAATATACAACGATGCTGGCCAACAAGGGTAAACGAATGGAGCCGCAATTGGTAAGTGAGATCCGAGATTCCGAAGGGAATGTCGTAGAGAAAATGAAACCAAAAGTGCTAAGTACGGTCGATTTCAATGACGCTTATTGGAATGAGGTACAACGAGGCATGGCTACAGAGGTTACTGCATTTAGCGGATTCCCTTATGACTTTGCCAGAAAAACAGGAACCTCTACACAGGTAGTCGGCGGAAAATTGGTCGACAACGGGGTATTTATCGCGTATGCGCCGCGGGAAAATCCAAAACTGGCTGTAGCCGTGGTTATCCCGGAAGGGGGCTTCGGTTCCAACAGTGCGGCTCCTGTTGCACGTGCGATCTTCGATGCGTATGACGAGGAGTTCGGTTTGGACGGTGTTCCGAAGAAAGATAAAACAGAAGAAACAGATGAAACAGCAGCGCAGTAATTCATATGGTTAAAGAGAGGGGCCCTTTGGGGTCCTTTTTTGTGTGTATGGAGCTAAGAATGGGACAGACATTTACATAATACCTGTAACTTCATAGGGAGTTAATACGTTTAAACAATTGAATGAATCGATACACAATATTCCAGATCAACAATGGAGAAGGGGCTCTCTCTAGTTTACGAAAATGTAACCAAAATTAGGAAGACGTGTCAATCAACCTTTGATAAACTTATATAGGGAAAATATCTGAGCTTTACATTAATAATTTAGACTGTTAACCATTATTGATATAGAACGGAGAGGCTTATACATGTTTAAACGATGGAGGAGCAAGAAAGCATCCGATGAAGACACAGCTGTCAACAAGCCATCTGCAGCAAGAATAAACCTGTTCTTTTTCGCTGCATTTGTCATCTTCAGTATTCTTATTTTTCGATTAGCCTTTGTGCAGTTTGTCGAGGGACCTGAATTGACGTATATGGAAACGACACGTAATACAAAAGACATTCCGCTGGCACCTGTGCGTGGACCGATCTATGATGCCACGGGAAAAGTGGCGTTAGCATACTCCGAGCCTGTGCAGTCTCTGTATGTATTGTTGTATGAAGATTATAGTAACGGTTCACGGCAGGAAGAAGCTCAAAAACTCGCAGATGATCTAGCTGCAGTGTTCAAGGAGTTTAACCCTGGTGACAAGGAACAGCCGGATGCTGAGGAGATCATGAAACGCCTCGATCTGGATTACCAGAAGACACACGGTTATACGCCAAGGTTGGTTAAATCCGATCTAAATAAGAAAGAAATCGCTTATTTCATGGAAAAAAAGGCTGAATATCCAGGGGCTATGGTACTGGAGGAAAATGTGAGAAAGTATGACCCTGATCGGGTTGCAGTTCAGGTCATTGGCTACACTAGAGAGTTCAAGGGTCAACAAAATAACTTAGATAAGTATAAAGAAATTAGTAAGTCGCTGGCAACGGAAAGGGACCCGGGTCTTCGCTACACTCAGCAAGAAATGGTTGGAGTAGGTGGACTGGAGTTTCAATATCAGGAGGAACTTCGTGGAAGAAGTGGCTATCAATCTATCGATATTAATGCACGTAATCTTCCTGAAGGAACAATCATGCAGACTCCGCCGGAGAAAGGCTACAGCCTAGTCTCCACAATCAACAAGGAAATTCAGCTGGCAGCTCAGCAAGCGATTACAGATGAACTGCGCAAGCTGCCCAAAGCCATTACGGGGTATGCAGTGGCGATGGAAGTAGATACCGGAAATGTTGTGGCCATGGCCAGCATGCCGGACTATGATCCGAATGATTGGGATTATGAGAAGATCAAATACGTCTATCGGAATGGGACAATCGCTTCCTTCCCACCGAATGATTCCAAGCCTAGGCATGCGGAATCCGTGGTTTTGCTAGGTTCTGTCATCAAGCCTCTTAGTGTACTTATCGGTCTGAAAGAAGGCTTGTTTACAGCAGGCCAGACCTATCACGATCAGGGATACGCCATTCTGGGGAAAGACGGACGACAGGTGAGAAACTCCCACTCTGCTTATAATGGTCATATTACTGCAAGACGCGCCATAGAGAAATCTTCCAATGCGTTTATGATTGATATGGTAGGCAAACGTTTGCTGAATAAATATGGCTCAGAAAAAGGAATCAAAGTTTGGGACGAATACATGAAAGACTTCGGCTTGGGTGTTTCGACAGGCGTGGATCTTCCAGGTGAGTACTTGGGTACACTTGAATACAACGAAGATCATGAATCCGCCTTGACACGGCTCGCGTTTGCCTCGTTTGGTCAACAAGCGAAGTACACGACACTTCAGCTCGCACAATATACCACGATGCTTGCCAATAAGGGTAAACGGATGGAGCCTCATTTGGTGAAAGAAATTCGTGACGCAGAAGGCAATGTCGTTACGAAAATCAAACCTAAAGTTTTAAACGAAGTTGATTTTGCGGATGCATACTGGAATGAAGTACACCGCGGCATGGTCACCAAAGTAAGCTCGTTTGACGGATTCCCTTATGACTATGCCCGTAAAACAGGTACGTCCGAGCAGGGAACCGGACCGAATAAGAAGGAGAACGGTGTGTTTATCGCATTTGCACCGCGTGAGAATCCAAAACTGGCCATCGCGGTTGTTGTACCGGAAGGTGGATTCGGGTCTGTCAGTGCGTCGCCGATTGCACGCAAAATCTTCGATGCATACGACGAGGTGTACGGTCTGGATGGGACGCCAAAAGGGAAAAAGGGTCAGGAGAAGGACAAAGAGTAAAGCAAGATTTTTGAGGAGAGGTACCAAAGTAACGGAGATTTACACATGTGCAGTGGGTTATTCCATATCATGATCCCGCAAAACAGTCAGTGAAAAGGCTAATATACGGGACCGGACAGGCAAGGGAAATTATCCCTTGCCTTTTTATTTTGCATCGGCTAAAATTTGCACAAGGGAAACATTATTAGTCGTGTATAAATTTTAATACCTTGTACAACAAAATTAGATGTGGACAATTATGTTAGGAGAGGGAAAGGAGAGGTTGGAATTGTTAATGGTGAAAATGAGGAGTATTCAAAGAGGATTCATGACGCTGACAGCCCTGGTGTTGATTGTGGTTTTGACCGCTTGTTCCAGCTCAGCCGAAACGGGAAGCACGGAAGGGAAGATGCAGATTACAGCAACTACAGGCATGATTGCAGATGTAGCACGTGAGATCGGAGGGGCATATGTTGACGTTACCGGGCTAATGGGTCCAGGCGTTGATCCCCATCTGTACAAGGCTTCGCAAGGGGATATCCGCAAGCTGGAGCAAGCCGAAGTCATTTTTTATAACGGGCTTCATCTGGAAGGTAAAATGACTGATATTTTGGAGAAGATGTCCAAGAGCAAAACAGTAACTGCCGTAACAGACGGCATCCCGGTAGATGAATTGCATTCGGGTCAGGAAACCGGAGGTACGGAATATGATCCACATGTCTGGTTTGATGTGAGCCACTGGATGCATGCGGCAGAAGCCGTGCGCGATACACTTGTGGAGGCAGATCCGGATCATGCTGAGGCATATCAGGCTCAAGCCGAAGCGTACTTGGCAAAGCTTGAGGAGCTGGATAACGAAGTGCGCACAAAAATTCAGGAGATCCCTGAAGCAAGCCGGGTACTCGTTACCGCACACGACGCTTTTGGCTATTTTGGTGAGGCCTACGGCATGAAAGTGATGGGACTTCAGGGTATCAGTACAGCAGCCGAATATGGTGCAAAGGATGTCAGTGAACTGCGGGATTACCTCGTGGATAACAATATTAAGGCGGTATTTGTGGAATCGAGTGTGCCAGCCAAAGCGATGGAAGCCATTATTGCCGGAGCTGCCGAAAAAGGACATACGGTTAGCATTGGCGGCGAACTGTTCTCGGATGCCATGGGTGCTGAAGGAACAGAAGAAGGTACTTACATTGGCATGATCCGTCACAATACCGAGACGATTGTAGAGGCGTTGAAATAATGATTTTATCCAGAGAGGAGTGGAAACAGCATGAGCAAGACAACGTTATCTGAGAACATGATTACATCCAGGGATCCGAATGAATTGCAGGGTACGCAGCCTACAACGGCTCCTCTTAGTGTTCGGGATTTGGCTGTGGCCTATCATAAAAAGCCAGTCCTCAGCGGGGTTTCCTTTGATATACCTGAAGGACAGCTCATCGGCATTCTCGGTCCAAACGGGGCCGGGAAGTCTACCCTGATCAAGGCTGTACTCGGACTGGTACCTAAAATGCACGGTGAGGTGCGGATATTTGGTCAGTCCTACCGTGAACAGCGGCGACGGATCGGCTACGTTCCCCAGCGGGAGTCGGTCGATTGGGATTTCCCAACCCATGCACTGGATGTGGTGATGATGGGCAGGTACGGTCACCTGGGCTGGTTCCGTCGTCCAGGCAAGAAGGAACGGGATCTGGCTGCACACTGCCTTGAGCAAGTGGGTATGGGCGACTATATGCATCGCCAGATTAGCCAGCTGTCCGGCGGACAGCAGCAGCGAGTCTTTTTGGCTCGTGCACTGGTTCAGGATGCGGATCTGTATTTCATGGATGAACCGTTTGCAGGCGTGGATGCCACAACGGAAAAGGCCATCATTTCCCTTTTGGAACAGTTGAAAAAGCAAGGAAAGACGGTACTCGTAGTTCATCACGATCTTGCGACGGTGGAGGAATATTTCGACCATGTACTGCTGCTCAATGGGCGACTGGTTGCAGGCGGGCCGACAAGCGAAGTGTTTGTACAGGATACGCTGCAGGAAACTTACGGAGGCCGGATTGCGATGATCGGAAGCCGGACGGAGAAGGGCCAGGTGTAGTAATGGGGAACTGGATCCTTTCCATTCTGTCGGACCCCAACACACGCTGGATTTTGCTTGGCTGTTTGTTGCTCGGGTTCAGTAGTGGCATTATTGGTTCATTTACATTTTTGCGCCGCCAGAGTCTGATGGGTGATACACTGGCACATGCGGCATTGCCAGGGATCTGTATTGCTTTTATGTTGACGGAAACCAAGTCCGTAGGTCTCTTTCTGTTTGGTGCACTGGCTGCAGGAATCATTGCGACCTTCGGGATATCCTGGATTACCCGATATTCACGGATTAAGCAGGATGCAGCGATGGGGATTGTGCTGACGGTATTCTTCGGCATCGGTGTAGTCATGCTGACCCGCATCCAGCATGGGGCCAGCGGAAGCCAAAGCGGGCTCGATAAATATTTGTTTGGTCAGGCGGCCTCCATGGTGATGACCGATGTATACGTCATGGGCGGTGTCTGTCTCGTTTTACTCATTGCCTGTCTGGTCTGGTTCAAGGAATTCAAGCTTGTTAGCTTTGATCCCGGATTCGCCCGAGGCATGGGGCTGCCTGTAGCGATGCTGGAACAGCTGATCTTGCTGCTGACAGTCATCGCGGTTGTAGCGGGAATTCAGGCGGTAGGAGTCGTACTTGTCGCTGCCTTGCTTGTGACTCCTGCGGCAGCAGCGCGCTGCTGGACGGATTCACTTGCACTTATGGTGCTGCTCGCAGGCATATTTGGTGCTCTGAGTGGTGCCACGGGCACCATCTTCAGCACGCTCGTTCCTAATCTGCCGACAGGACCCGTGACGGTCCTTGCGGCTACGGTATTGTTTGCCGGCTCGGCGCTGCTTGCTCCGCGTCGGGGGTTACTGGCTCGCCGTTTGCGAAGCATGCAGGCCAAATCGGCTTATCTTCGAGAAGAGCGTGCTACGCTTCAGACACTTTCCGCCCAAGGAACACAGCAGGAACGGGGTGAGCTGTAATGGCTACATTTTGGATCATATTAACGGCTGTACTTGTTTCGTCCGCATGCGCCATTCTCGGATGTTTCCTTATCTTGCGGCGAATGGCATTGGTTGGGGATGCCATCAGCCATGCTGTGCTTCCCGGGATTGCCATTGCTTTTCTATGGAGCGGTTCCAGGGATTCCTTATGGATGCTGCTTGGAGCCACTATTTTCGGTCTATTAACGGTATTCTTCATTCAAAGCCTGCAGGCCGGAGGACTGTCTTCCGATGCGTCCATTGGCATTGTATTTACGGCACTGTTTGCCGTTGGTGTTATTCTGATCAGTCTAAATGCCCAGCATATTGATCTGGACCTGGACTGTGTGCTCTTTGGTGAGATTGCCTACGTTCAGTGGGATACGTTAACACTTGGGGGTACGGATGTCGGGCCAAGGGCTGTCTGGATGCTGGGTATTACGCTTCTGGTCATCCTGATTGTTATCGGACTGTTCTATAAACAGTTCAAACTGTGTGCCTTCGATCCGGCGCTGGCAGCTGCCTGCGGTATACCGGTCGTGTTGTTCCATTACCTGCTCATGGGGCTTGTATCCATGACGTCCGTGGCTTCCTTTGAAAGTGTGGGGTCCATCCTCGTGGTGGGCATGTTGATTGTACCCGCGGCGACAGCTTATCTGCTCACGGATCGATTGGGAAAAATGATTTTGTACAGCGTACTGGTGGGGGCTGCTTCCTCTGTTGGGGGATATATGATGGCATATGCATTGGATGCTTCCATTGCAGGCTGCATGGTGGCAGTAGCTGGAATTCTGTTTGTTTTGGCACTCCTGCTGTCTCCGAAACACGGCATTATCCTCCGCTACGCTCGTCGTAAATTTGCGACAAGATAAGAACTAGATAACAACCGTCTGCATACGCAGGCGGTTTTTGATGTTTGGGAGGTGTGATATCGGGTATGACATCCATATAGATGAGGATTTCCCTCGATCTGCTCCAGCACATAAGTGCATATGATCTTGTCTTCCTTCATATCGTTATTTGGATTGACCGTTATTTTGTTGCATCTGGATGATCTGTGGTAAAATGTCGTTAGCTGTGACGTCCGGAGCGTCCGCCTCCTGCGGATACCGGGCGGTCTTTTTGTGAGAGAATAGTTGGATAGAGAGAAGTAGAGAGACAACCGAGGAGGAATACTGCATGAGTGAACTTAAATACAAATTGCTGGCGCTGGATATGGACGGGACATTGCTCAACGATAACCATGAAATTACCCAGGAAACCACCAAGTGGATACAGATCGCCATCCGGCGCGGGGTGCATGTGTGCCTGTCCACAGGAAGAGCCGTATTCCATGCGATGCCGTACGCGGTACAGCTGGGACTGGAAACGCCGATGGTCACGGTGAATGGCAGTGAAGTCTGGAAAGCTCCACATGACCTGCACATTCGTCATCTGATGGACCCGGCCCTGATCCGTACCATGCAGGAAATTGGAGAGAAATATAACAGCTGGTACTGGGCATATTCCGTAGAGGAGCTGTTCAACCGTGAGCGTTGGACAGAAAATATTGAAGATCTCGAATGGCTGAAGTTTGGTTTCAATACGGAAGATGATGAAGTTCGTCATCAGATCATGATGGAACTGCAGCAGCTGGGAGGCCTTCAAATGACGAATTCCTCACCTGTTAATATCGAGATTAACCCGGCTGGCATATCAAAAGCGAGTGGCGTGGCTGAAGTCTGCAAACTGCTGGGCATAGAAATGTCCGAAGTCGTGGCAGTGGGAGACAGCCTGAACGATCTGGCCGTAATCGAGGCGGTAGGTCTGGGTGTTGCCATGGGGAACGCACAGGACCAAGTGAAGGAAGCCGCTGATCTGATTGTGGCGAGCAACAATGAAGATGGAATTGTGGAAGTCATTCGAGAACACATTTTGAAGGGGGAATAACCTTTGCTTGCAACCGTTGGCTGGATTTTAATTGTGCTTTTGTTTGCAGTGGGAATGGCCGGAACGGTATACCCGATACTGCCTGGAGCTATAGCGATCTTTTTCGCGTTTCTGGTCTATGGCTGGTTCTTCAGTTTCGATCCGTTTGGTGTATGGTTCTGGATTTTCCAGATTCTAATCGTGGTGGTCCTGTTCGTAGCGGATTATGTGGTTAGTGCATGGGGGGTCAAGAAGTTCGGAGGCTCCAAGCTATCTACAACCCTGAGTACGATTGGTGTCATTATTGGTCCATTTGTCATCCCCGCATTCGGGTTGGTACTGGGACCGTTTATCGGTGCATTTATCGGGGAATTAATCGGCGGATCATCACCTTCCAAGGCTACAAAGGTTGGGTTCGGTTCCGTCGTTGGTCTTTTCACCAGTACGGTAATGAAAATTATTTTGCAAATCGTCATGATTGTTCTGTTTATTATCTGGGTAGCAAGATTCGCATAGACGTTCGGGATGGGCTTCAACCAGATGCACGTCCGTGTGGGGGAAAGAAGGGGAATTAGTTTGTCTAAGAAGGAAACATTCATTAAGGGTACGCTCATCCTGGCGGCCGCCGCACTCATTGCCAGAGTACTTGGTCTTGTGCAGCGGGTACCGCTGGAGCATATCCTTGGCGATATCGGTAACGCATCGTTTACCATCTCCAATACGGTATACTTAATGCTGTTAACCGTCGCAACGGCGGGAATTCCCAGCACGCTCAGCAAGATGGTGTCTGAACGCTACGCGCTGGGGCGCGCGGGAGAAGCACAGCAAATTTATAAGGCTGCTCTGATCTTTGCTGCGGTAGCCGGGGTTGTCATGTCAGCCTTACTGTGGTTTGCAGCGCCTTATTATGCAACATATGTATCCAAGGTACCGGAAGCTGTTAGTGCAATTCGGGCCCTTGCTCCGGCGCTGCTGCTCTTCCCGGCCATTGCCATGATGCGTGGTTACTTCCAGGGACGCGGCAATATGACGGCAGGCGGTATATCTCAGATCGTAGAGCAGTTCGCCCGGGTAGGTACAGCCATTATCGTGGCATATGTCATGCTGCAATGGAATTATGATGACAGAACGATTGCTGCAGGAGCTTCATTCGGTGGGGTGCTCGGGAGTATCGGTGCCTTTGCCGTCATGCTCTACTTCACCTTGAAGCTGCGCCGTAGTGATCGTTCAGCTGGGCTGGAGGTTGTTCGTGCAGAGCAGCTGCCAATGCGAGGGATATACAGTGATATCTTCAAACTGTCGATTCCCATTGTGTTATCGTCCCTTGCGGTTCCGGCGATTAACTTTATCGATTCATCGCTTGTGGTCCCGCTGCTCAGCGGTCGTATTGGTCTGGAAGAGGCAACAGGGGTGCTGGCGATCCTCGGTGCGAAGGCGCAAAGTATTGCGGGAATCCCGCCGATTCTGGCCATTGCGCTTAGCCAATCGCTTGTGCCTGTCATTTCGGCAGCCTTTGCACGCAAAGATGAAGCCCATCTCCAGAATCAAATTACGCTGGCCATGCGCATTTCGATTTTGACAGGGATGCCGATCGTCATTGCCCTTTGTGCGGCAGCCTATTCGGTAAATGGATTACTGTTCAGTACACCAGATGGGACTCCCATCATTACCTTGCTGACCTTCGGTACCATTTTCCAAATTACGATGATGACGACCAACTCCATTCTGCTTGGAGTTGGTAAACCGCGGATTACAATGATCAGTGTAGCTGCAGGGATTATCGTTAAATTTGTAGCAAGTTTGATCCTGGCTCCGATATTCGGCATCTATGGGATCATTATTGCAACAGCATTATGTTTCCTGGTGATTACGTATCTGAACCTGCGAGTACTGAGAAAAATCGTAACCTTCTCAATCATGGGTGATCGCTGGGCTGGTTTCGTGGTAACTGTCCTGCTTGCTGCAGGTATTGGTTTCGGTGCAAACTGGGCTGGCAATTGGCTCTTTGGTTTATTCCTGCCAGCACGTGTATCCTTCCTCATGACCTGCCTGGTTGTCGGTGCGCTCGTTGTGGTCGTATATCTGGTCATGCTTGTCATTCTTCGCGTATTGCGCAGAGATGAACTTGGCAGCTACCCACGTATTTTGCAAAAGGTACTGCGGCCGCTCATGCGTCTTCAGCGTGGTACGGGTCAGCGGGCATAGGTTGATGCCAAACTTTTAAATAAATAAGTACAAGCTCTGTCTGCTGCTTAAGCGGGCAGGGCTTTTTTTTTGAAATCGTACAAGATGAACTGCTGACAGCCGATTCGAGAAAACCTTACTCTAGGTCACTTAATGCAGCAATGTCTTGGCATCATGGGCAAGGGCTGTTTTGAGCATCCCATATCGGTGTTCATGGCTCATTTCAAATAACCAGGGACGACGCGGTGCACTGAGGTGTCCAAGACTATCCCGATTTTGCAGCCAGTCCTGTCTGGTGATCGGTTCATACGGCGTGTCTTTCCATACGGCGAGCAGCTCTGGACTGTATAATCGCCCATCTTCTGGCATCCATTCGTATTCCAGCAGTTCCTGAGTATGGAGTTTCGAATCTGCTGCGCCCTCCAAGCTCGTTGTGAATAGACCCGGCCAATATTCGGCACGTGAGCCTCTGTGGGGAACGGAACGTGCGAACTCCAGCACCTGTGTGTACACCTGTTCGATGCCAAATAACATGGCGTATAAACCTTTGCCAAACATGATCCGCTCGTCCAGCTTGCCAAAATGTTCGATAACTCTGCCAGCGAGCCCTTTTCCACGCCCGAGTGGAAACACGATATGATTCAGCCCGGCGAGATTATGCAAATGAAATGCGGGCTTGGACAATACTTCCTTTTGAAAATAAGGATGCTGTACGACCCGGCTCTCAATATAATTCTGCTCGTTAATAATTAATGCTACACTAAGCAGGGAACTGCACCGTTCCAACCAGAACCGCTCCCAGATGGGTGTCATGAACGCCGATACGTGAAAATGGGATAGCAGGTGGAAGCAGCTTCGCCCGATTCGCCTGCTGTTCATGTAGAGCAGAAGCTGAGGATAGGCATCCTGGAAAATGAGTGCATTACAGCGCTCAAGCAACCGATACATATGTTCCCGATCCGTCTGGTTTTGCAGATTATGCATAAGGTTGCTCTGCAGATCGGTCATATGATAACCACCATTGCGGGAAACCATGTGGGCAAGCAGGGCCCAATGCAGTTCGGGATATTGGTCATAACATGCCAAATAGGCTGCTGTACGTGTGATATTGCTTCGATTATTTTCCACCGTTAGCGTTTTGATTTCTTCCAGAATGATGCAATCCTCTTCACATAATGGGGCGCTTTTGGCATGGCGGGCAGAAGCCGTCTCCGTACCGGGTAACAGACGTTCTATTTCCCCCTTTAGCGTCTCAGCCATTTCAGCTTCCCAAGCCAGATCTCGTGAAGGATGACGAAGCTGCGCTGAAGCCTTCCAAGCGGCCTGTTTACCACGCCATACTTCTCTGGCGGCTCCAGGAATGGAACGAACAATACGAAAGAGCGAATCAGGGGATACAGCATCGTTTCGGGTGGAAGTCATCGCCTGTCATCCTTTCATCAGGGTTGGTTTTAAAATAAGTATGTGCTGAATATTTGACTTCCACTCGGCAATTTGCTTCACTAAGGATAAGACAAGGTACAGAAAGGAAGATGTTGTCATGGAACAGATTACATCCAAACCTGCGTTTGATGTGGCCATTCAATCTCCTCGGCTTACCGTAGCGGTATTTAAGGCGGATTGGTGCGGAGACTGCAAGTACATTGATCCGTTTATGCCTGAGGTCGAGGAAAAATTTGCTCGCGATTTGACACTGATTGAGGTCGATGTGGATCAGGTGGGCACCGTTAGTGAGGAACAAAATATTTTGGGTATTCCAAGCTTTGTTGCATACACCGATGGTCGCGAACTTGTTCGCTACGTGAACAAACTTCGCAAGTCGAGAGAAGAGATAGAGCAATTTTTGCAGCGTGCGGTTGAAGTGTACAATACGATTCATAAATAAAGGAAGGCACGGGCGAATTCGTCTGTGAATTCTAATTGGCGCCGTTCCTCTTGAAAAGGGGAAATGGCGTTTTTATTTTTGCTTTTTGGGGGGACAATACAAAGGTACATATAAGGATGTGACTTGTTGGTCATTTTGTCGACAGACGTTAACATTTTGTCACAAAGCGAGGCGTCAATGACACTTTTATCCGGTATAATGTATTTAGTTGTGAAATAAGTGTCAAAGTATCGAAACAAGCGGAGAGATCGTTCTTCGCCATCTTAAACCAACAGCAGGTGAGAAAAAATTGAAGCACTTAACCTTGTTTAAATGGTTAACCGTATTAACTTGTCTTGTTATGTTCCTGGCTACGTTCGGCGGTGGGGTTGTTACCAAGACGGAATCCGGACTGGGGTGCGGCACGGAGTGGCCTTTATGTAACGGTAAACTCGTTCCTGCACATACTGTAGCCTCACTGATTGAATATTCGCATCGCGCGGTAAGCGCATTGGCTGGATTGCTTTCCATTGCCTCTTTTGTTGCATTTCTACGATATGGCAAATCACGTCGTGATCTGCAGTTGTTTTCATTCTTAACGTTGATCTTTGTCATTATCCAGGGGATTATGGGGGCTTTTGCCGTCGTCTTCTCCCAATCATCGGCGGTCATGGCGCTGCACTTTGGTTTTGCCCTGATTGCCTTTGCCAGTTCCCTGATGATGGCACTCGGTATTAGGCAGGAGGCTCGTCATGGTGGTCTCGAAAGGTTAAACAAATACCCGCGGGTCAGCAAAAACTTCCGCAACCTGGTATGGTTTTCAACCGTCTACACGTATCTTGTGGTATACACAGGGGCCTTTGTAAGTCATACCGACTCAGCTGGGGGCTGCTCAGGGTTCCCGCTCTGTAACGGACAGATTATACCTGAACTGTCTGGTGGCGTGGCCGTAGCGTTTGCTCACCGTGTAGCCGCTGCTTCCCTTGTTATTGTGATTGCGATCCTGGGGCATTATGCATATCGTAAACATCCGGATAACACGGAACTTCGGGCATTGGGTGTTGTATCTGTGGTGCTCATTCTGCTCCAAGTCCTGATCGGTTTTGGCATGATGCTTACCATCAGCCGTCCGGAAGTGTACATGTTCGTGGCTCTGGCTCATATGCTTGATATCGCCATATTGTTCGGGATATTAACCTATATGAGTTTCCTGGTGTACAAGCTTCATCGGCCGGCTGATCGGTTCTAGAATTTCATTCGAAAGTCAGTCGTTCTGGTCTCCACATTGCCAAGTCCATCATCCAATGATGCACATCATTGGACAGGTGGACTTTGTTTGATGTCAGGCGGGTCAGGGCACCCTAAGTTTGCAGCGACCACACGTTTACTCTGATTCCGATTAGGTTTAATATTATAAATCATCTTATTGATCAGCAGAGTGGAAAGAGGAGGCTGTATATGCTGCGAACGTTGCTGGGTGAATTGCCGCGTCAGAATGAGGGCGTATTGGAAGAAGCGATCGAGTCCATGGTGGAGACACTCGGACTTTTACAACGACAGCTGGATTTGAATCAGGACCCGACTCACGATTATCGCAAACTGTACGTATGGACGCAGGGATTAATTTCTTCACTGGACGAGCTGGAGCAGGCCTGCTTCGCTGCTTCCCACTTCCGCCAGAGGGTCAGGGCTGGCTCCACCGATGATATGACCATTGAGGAGAAGGCCGAGTACGCCCGATATGTTTACTTCTACAAGGATGGGTTCATTCGTTGTTTTGCGATTCTAGATAAGACAGGCACGGTACTAAATGAAATATTTAATCTGAACACATCCAAGGTGAAATCCCATTTTTCGTATTTTACCGTGATGAGACAGTTTGGGTATTCGAAAATGCATAATGATCTTGCTGTTGAATTAATTAAAATTAAGGATGCATACCGGGAACCGATGAGTAAACTGCGCAAACGTCGGAATATGGAGATTCACTACATGAATTCCGAGATGCAGGATGATCTGTGGCAGCTTCATCAAACGTTGCAGGGGAAAGTGAAGCTTGAAGATCTAGATCAGCACCTGGAGGAATTGCGTCAGGGCGTGGATATGGTTTGCGAAACGCTAAAAGCGGCTTATGGTTACATCAATAAAATGTGGCACAAGCAGGGCATGTCAGAACTGGCAAAATAATTGTGCAATATTTACCTTTGACAAAGCGGAATACTTGGATTATACTGAGTTTCTGATTAAGCGTTACATGATATTAACATGCATACCATTTACATTTTACCACTGAACTTATAAATTTAATATTTCTTATCGAGAGCGGCGGAGGGACAGGCCCGATGAAGCCCGGCAACCGATTTATAACGACATGACGACCAGTCATACATTATAGATGTTAGGTGCTAATTCCTACAAAATGGTGCACAGCACGATTTTGGCAGATGAGAAGGTATATTCTTTCGCGTGAAGAGCCCTTTTTGTTTCTGCAAAAGGGCTCTTTTTTATATGTCAGAGGGGAGTTTTCCTTTCATTCGGGTAAAGATACATGTAGGCGGTGGGAAGGAGAAGTCATATTGATCGAATTAAAAGGATTAACTAAGACGTATGGCAGAGGTTCAAAACAAACGACAGCCTTAGCCGATTTGGATCTAAAGATCGGTAAAGGTGAAATATTCGGAGTGATTGGACACTCGGGTGCAGGGAAAAGTACATTGATCCGTTGTATCAACCTGCTCGAAAGACCAACATCTGGTGAGGTATGGGTAGATGGAGTCAACCTAACCGGTCTCCATAAGACAGAGCTGCAGAAGCAGCGACGCAAGATTGGCATGATATTTCAGCATTTTAATCTGTTATCCTCGGCTACAGTATATGACAATGTAGCTTTTCCCCTAAAGCTGGTGAATACACCTAAAGCTGATATTGACCGCAAGGTGAAGGAGATGCTGACTCTCGTTGGATTGGAGCATCATAGCAGCAAATATCCGGCTCAGCTGTCAGGTGGACAGAAACAAAGAGTTGGTATCGCCCGGGCACTTGCCAGCGATCCTGCCGTTCTGCTCTGTGACGAAGCGACATCTGCCCTTGATCCGCAGACGACAGCTTCAATTCTGAAGCTGCTGCTGGACATTAATCAGAAATACAATCTCACGATTGTTTTGATCACGCATGAGATGCATGTTATTCAGAGCATTTGTGATCAAGTTGCTGTCATTCATCAGGGGGGAATTGTGGAGCAAGGCCCTGTAACGGATGTCTTCCTTAAACCACAGCATGCCATCACACGTGACTTCATGCAGCGTGATCACGATTCTGAGCTTCTCTTGGAAGAAGCGGCAATGGCACATGCGGGAGGAACAGTACAGCAGGATGGCCGATCACAATTGGTCAAAATTTCGTTTTTGGGTGAGAAGACGTATGAAGCCATTCTGTCGAGAACCGTTCGTCAGACCGGAGTGGACTTTGCCATTCTGCAAGGAACCATCTCAAGGATCAAACAGATTCCATATGGTCAGTTGACCGTGCGGTTTGAAGGCGATGCGGATGCGATCAGCCGGACTGTGCAGGAATTGAAAGAGCAAGGGCTTGATGTGGAGGTGCTTCGTTAATATGGATTTTTCAACTGTACGTTGGGAAGAGATCGGTAAGGCCTCCATTGAAACACTGCAAATTCTGGGAGCTTCCGGTTTGTTCACCATCATTATCGGGTTGCCGCTGGGTGTGCTGCTATTCATGACAGCAAGATCGGCTTCCATCCAGTCACGTACAATCTACACCGTGTTATCCATTATTGTTAATATACTGAGATCAGTACCATTTATTATTCTGATTGTTGCCCTCATTCCGTTTACACGTTCACTCGTCGGTACAGCCACTGGGGTGCTTGGCGTCATACCGCCGCTCGTCATCGCAGCTGCTCCTTACTTTGCGAGGTTGGTTGAGACAACGCTGCGTGAAGTAGACCGTGGTGTCATCGAGGCGGCTCAGGCCATGGGTGCATCCACCGGACAGATTGTAAGACGTGTACTGCTTCCCGAGGCACTGCCTGGTCTGCTCGCGGGAATTACAATCACAATTGTAACGCTGGTTTCGTATACAGCCATGGCGGGTATGGTCGGCGGAGGCGGACTGGGTACGCTAGCAATTAACTATGGGTACTTCAGATACCAATATGAAATTATGATTATTTCTGTTGCATTTATGGTTATTCTCGTACAAGTACTGCAAATGTTTGGCGATCAACTGGTTAAACTGTTCACCCGGAAATAACACATATATAGCATACTGCATCCATTCAATACTGAATGAATGTAAAGATGCAACAAAAAAATTTATTGGAGAAGGGGTTTTACACATGAAAAAATGGTCTTTTGCACTGCTAAGCTTGATGCTGATTGCGGTACTGGCTGCATGCGGAAACAACAAGGATTCCGACAGTGGCGCAGATAATGAAGCGGGCGCACCGCGTACCGTGGAACTGAAAGTCGGCGCTTCACCTACGCCGCATGCTGAAATTCTGGAGAGCATCAAACCTGAGCTGGAAGCTCAAGGCATTCGTTTGCAGGTTGTAACGTTCAACGATTATGTTCAACCAAACCAACAACTGGCGGACAAACAGTTGGATGCAAACTTTTTCCAACACCAACCTTATCTGGATACTGAAAACAAAGAACGTGGTTTTAACCTTGTAACTGTAACTCCTGTCCACGTCGAACCTTTTGCTGGGTACTCCAAAAAAATTAAATCCTTGGATGAGCTGCAGGACGGCGCCAAAGTAGCCATTCCTAATGACCCGTCCAACGGTGGTCGTGCACTACTGCTGCTTGCAAAAGAAGGAATCATTACGCTGAAAGACAATACGGACATTGCATCCACCATTCAAGATATTACAGCTAATCCGAAGAACCTGAATATTATTGAACTTGATGCAGCCATGATGCCTCGTCAACTGGATGAAGCGGATCTGGTATTCATCAATGCCAACTATGCGCTTGAAGCTAACCTGAACCCAGAGAAGGATTCTTTGCTCATCGAGGATTTGCAAGGCAACCCTTACGCTAATATTCTCGTTGCCCGTGAAGACAACAAGGATGCAGATGCCATCAAGAAGCTGGCTGCAGCCCTGAATTCCGAAGCAGTTAAAACCTTCATCAAGGAACGTTACCAAGGTGCAGTTGAGCCTGCATTTTAAATTGCCCATTCACTGCTACTCGAAATTGAGTTGAATAATGTACGAAAAACCGAGCCTCTCTGCCTGAGAGTTACTCGGTTTTTTTATTGTTCTTGGATTGATTGGTATACGCAGATGATCCTTATTGTTTATTTTCAGGAGATATGTGCTCCGATTTCCGATTATAGTAGGACAATTCATTCTGATCGGCGTATTGCTGTTCATCTGCTTCTTGCAGATAGGCCTTTTCATTAGGGGATAATGTATCATCATCTGTCCCTTGCTTCCTACGTCTGAATTTCAGCCAACAGAATAGGATAACCACGATAGGAAGAGTAACGTACCACCCTTTTTTGAATAAAAGCAAAATACTGAATTTTTGTCCGGCGCTGTAACCGATCCCGCCTACCAGAATGCTTTTGAGTCCCACGGTAGATGTTTTGTCCGTTGATTCATCATAATCTTCGTAGGTGTTCCCTGGAGTAACGCTCAGCTGATTCAGAACCACTTCTTCAAATGCCAGGCGATTTTGTTCAAAACTAGGCTGATCTGTAACGAGAATGGCCGTAATGTACCCTTCACGAGTCAGAAACTTCACATTGTAATTAACCATAGCTTGCTCATCAGCGTCTTTGAAACCAACGGAGTAAACCAATTGACGCTTGATAGGGTCATATGTTGGTTCAATTTCCCACCCCGTAATAGATATTTTATCTTCAGGAGCGAGTTCCCTATTTTCTTCTTCAGTGCCTCGGATATAACTGCTTAACAATTCTTCAGCATCTAAGTTCTGATCTTGATCATGGATATGCCCAGTTTTGACGTACTCAAACACCACATACCAAGATCCATGCTCACTGGTGCTGTACAGACTTCCGATTTCGTTGCCATTAGGTTTGGAACCACTGTTTAGCATAGAACGCTGAGTGTTGGCTTTGTCCAAAAATGAATGATCCTTGAATATTTGAAGTGTTGCCTTATGATCCAAAGACACGGAAGCAGGTCCATCAATCCAGTCATATTCATAAGGAGATGGAGTAGTTTCGCTTGCAGCGAAGATGGGCGGAGCAAAGAGATGTGTTAAATGAAATATTAGCAATAATGCCAGTAGGAAGGTGATAAAACCTTGGTTGCTGTTCTTCATTTCGGGACCCTTTCAAATGTTATGTATTTTAATCAACCTTCAATGTAGATTCTTTGGCCTCATCGACATTAACATATAGGTTTTCCATCAAGGTATTTTTGGATTAAAAGGGATTTATTAGATAAAGGGAGAAGCAAGTTGTGAGGGGATGATAAATCTTTTATACTGGATGAGTGACTGCTCTTTGAAGAGGGGGATGGACGTGAAGGGGAAGATTGCCCTCATAACGGGAAGTGCCAAAGGTCTTGGAAAAATGACGGCCCTCCGTCTGGCAGATCAGGGATGCCATATTGCCTTGAATTACGTGCACAGCCGTACCGAAGCTGAAGCGCTTCAGGCCCAGATCACTGCAAAAGGTGTACAGTGCATTGCCATTCAAGCAGACATTTCCAAAACGGAAGACATCGCCATGTTGGTAGAACAGGTTGAAGTCGAGCTGGGCAGTATTGATATCCTGGTGAATAATGCAGGACCTTTTGTTCGCGAACGCCGATTGTTTGCTGACTATACCGAGGCTGAGATTCAGATGTTGGTACAAGGTAACTTGCTTGGACCCATGCTTCTGGATCAACGCGTGCTTCCGGAGATGCGACGCAAAAAGTGGGGCCGAATTATTCACTTTGGTTTCAGTCATGCGGGAGAGGCGCGATCTTGGCCTCATCGTGCAGTTTACGCTGCTGCGAAGGTAGGTCTGGTATCCTTTACGAAGACGCTTGCTGTGGAGGAGGCTCCTTACGGCATTACGGTGAATATGGTATGTCCGGGCGATATCCGGGGGGCCAATAAGGAAAAAACCATTGATGAATTAGCTGGCATAACCGATCAGGAGACGCCGAGAGGACGTCCTGGAAGCGGTGAAGATATTGCACGGGTGATTACGTATTTGTGCCTGGATCACTCCGATTTTATTACAGGCAACATTATGGATGTTTCGGGCGGGCTCGATCCTATACGTCCAACCATCCAGCGTGAAGAGGGACAATAGAGGAAACGCACAAAAAAAGAGCCCTCCGCTTCAATTGAAGCGAAAGGCTCTTGAGGTTTATTTCGTGAAGGATTGATTAGAATACTTGTACGACTTCTTCGACACCGTCAACTTCTTCAAGAAGGGCGCGTTCAATCCCGGCTTTTAAGGTAATGGTGGAGCTTGGGCAGCTGCCGCAGGCACCGACCAGTTTCAGCTTAACGATGCCGTCCTCCACGTCGACCAGTTCCACGTCACCGCCATCGCGCTGCAGGAACGGACGAAGTTTGTCAAGCACGTCAGATACCTCATCATACATGGTGCTTTGTGCGTTTTCGCTCATATTTTTCAACTCCTTTCCTCTATATATTATATTACAATTGGCCGTAAATTAAAATGGTCAAACAAAGCAGGTGAACCTACATGAGACCGATTATTGAATTTTGTGCCAACAATATGCATTTTGGCACAGATGAAGTCTTGGAGCAACTCGAAGAGAATCCAGACTATGATGTGATAGAATACGGCTGCCTCAGCAACTGTGGCCAATGTTATATGACTCCTTTTGCACTAGTTAATGGTGAAGTTGTCATCACGGACAAAGTGGAAGATCTATATAACGCCATTCTGGCCAAAATTGCTGAAGCCGATGCCTGGGATGAGCTGGATCTCGACTAACCGAGATGACGCTTGGACATCCAGAGCACGCCGCTTTTCAAGATACGAGGTACACGTCCCATCATGGACGTTTTGCCCATCAGCCCAAACCCAGCCTTCTTGCCGAGTGCACCTAGCGTGCCGCGGAGCTTGAGCGGCTGCGGGTTGGGCTTTTCGCCTTTCCAAAGGGCATGCTGAATATGAGCGATCTGTTCACCCTGTACTTCTGCAGCCTGACCGCTTGGTGCATAAGGTACACTGGCACAGTCACCGACAACATAAACATCTGTGTATTCAGGAATTTGATAATATTCATTCAGTACAACCCGGCCCTGAGGATCCTTTGTAACGTCGAGATCCTGCACGACTTTAACGGGTTGAATTCCGGCTGTCCATACTACAGCATCCGTCAGAATTTCTTCATCCCGGTTATAGATAGCGTTCCCTTCAAGACGAGAGATGGCGACATGTCCGCGTGTCTCTACCTGATGTTCGTTAAACCACTCATGCACGTAAGCGGACAATCGCTGCGGGAATGCCGATAATACGCGCTCACCGCGGTCCAGAATACTAATGTTGAGATCGGGTCTGCTTTCTCGTAGTTCGGCAGCCATCTCGACACCGCTCAAGCCACCGCCAACAATATGCACGTGTCCGTAAGCTTTAACTTCGTTCAGACGGAGGTAGGTTTCCCGCGTTTTGCTAAAACTTTGAATGGTACAGCTGTATTCTTCCGCTCCCGGAGTATTGTGGAAACGGTCTGTACAGCCAAGTCCGATGACAAGCTTGTCATACTCCAAAGGATCCTGGCCTTCAAATTCAATCTGACGCTGCTCCAGATCAATCGAAGTGACTTCTCCATAACGGTAAGTAACTTTCTCATGGACTGGAAATTGGATGCGCAGGTCATAGTCGGATACGGTACCTGCTGCGAGTGCGTAATATTCAGTCTTCAATCCTTGAAAGGGGCTCCGGTCCACCAACACGATTTGTGTATCTGACGGTATTTTGCCTTCCAGAAGTTCTTTGATGATTGTGAGGCCGCCATAGCCGCCCCCGAGAATGACGAAATTTTTCATGACTCGGCTTCCTTTCTGCATCAGTCCCGTATGATCGGGGCTGTAACCTGTGGAGCAGCTATGCTTTCACATAGCTGCTCCTTTTGTTTTATTTTAATTCATTATTATATCGAAAATTTTGGAGTTTAAAATTAGAGGTATTATACCCACTTGATGCATCGATTCGAATGGTCGTTCTCCTTGTATGGATGAAAGAGGCTATCGAGACGATGCAGCAGGTTTATTCGTATACTTGAATTTCGTTGTAGAAGGTGTCGCGTTCAACAGGAATGCGTCCAGCGCCCTTAATGAGCCAGATGAGCTCTTTGCGGGTGAGACCTTCAGGTGTTAACGCACCTGCAGCATGACTGATCCGTTCGCGAACGATAGTACCATGGGCATCCGAAGCCCCGAATCCAAGTGCAACTTGGGTCAGCTGTGGGCCGATATTGATGAAGTATGCTTTAATGTGGTCGATGTTATCCAGCATGAGGCGGCTAATCGCAATGGTTTTAAGATCCTCGTATGCCGAGTTGCGGCGCATAATGCTGGCATTTTTGCTCTTAGGCTGCATGGAGAGTGGAATAAATACCATGAAACCGTTGGTTTCATCCTGCAGTTCCCGAATTTGTGCCATGTGGTTAACGCGATCCTCGTAAGATTCAATCGATCCATACAGCATTGTAGTATGCGTACGCATGCCCAAATTATGAGCGGTACGGTGTACCTCAAGATAGCGATCCACGTTTGCTTTGTCGACACGCATTTTTTTGCGGTATTCATCGGACAGAATTTCTGCTCCGCCGCCCGTCAGTGATTTCAGGCCAGCTTTTTGCAGCTCCTGCAGTACTTCCTTAATGCTGAGTCCGCTGATCCGGGTGAAGAAATCGATCTCAGCAGCCGTGTAGGCCTTCAGCGTAACATCCGGATATTTTTCGTTTAAAGCACGCAGGGAATCGACATAATATTGAAAAGGAACATGGTTGTTATGTCCGCCTACAATATGGAACTCACGTACACCAGGATGAATATGCTGTTCCACGTAGTCGATCATTTCCTGTCCGGATAGTGTGTAGGAGCCTTCTTCGCCCTGGTCTTTGCGGAAATTACAAAAAGCACAGTGTGCTTCACAAACGTTCGTAAAGTATAGGCTCATGTTTTCAATAAAATACACTTTCTTGCCGTTCTTCCGCAGGTTAGCCTCATTGGCCAGTTGGCCGAGAGTCAGCAGATCATCCGTTTGATACAGATAGACGCCGTCTTCTACGCTCAGCCTTACGCCGTTCTGCACTTTCTCAACGATTTCCGCCATTCTTTTGTCTGTGAATGGTGTTACCAATGTAGACATTTTGTTTCCTCCTGTTCTTAACCGGATTTGTGTTAAATGTAGGTCTTGTTTACAGAACTACATACAAAAGATGCGGTCATCTGCCGCCTCCTTAGAGGACTAACCCTCCATTACCCGGTGCAGCATATGCTGCATGTGTAAAGCTGAATTTTTTTTTAAATTTCTGGCCTCATGGATGTAAAATCTAAAAGTGAGTCTGATGACTCTATATGCATTGGGGACTGCGTGGCAGTCTCGAAATGTGAAAAAAATTACAACTCCATATATGATCATCATTTGAATAAGTCATGACAAAATATCGACATTTCAGAGCGATCACCTATCCATTATAAACCTCGTGTCCCGGGGGTTCAATACACTGGCAAGAAAAAGGAGCCGAGGACAGACTCGGGAATAAGGATAAACATGGCTTGAGCCTCTTGACGGGGTGGAGTATAATTTAAAGAGAGTTAACGAAAAGGAGAGTGACCTGGCATGATTAGCATCAGCGAAACAGCTGCCGATCGATTGAAAGAGATGCTTTCACAGCAAGAGACACCTGGCATGTTCCTGCGTCTGGGCGTAGCTCCGGGAGGTTGTACCGGATTTTCGTACGCCATGGGCTTTGATGATAAAGAATCCGAAGAGGATATTTATATGGATATTCACGATATGAAGGTTGTAGTCGAGAAAGAAAACCTGAAATATCTGAACGGTCTTGAAATTGATTTTGAAGAGTCCGGTATGTCCGGCGGCTTCACCATCCATAACCCCAATGCGGTTGCGACATGCGGCTGCGGATCTTCTTTCCGTACGAGAGAAGAAGCTGGGGTACCGGATAAGGATTGTTAAGACTTCAACAGTTCGACGTAATTTTCCAAACATAAAATGAACTATTGAAATCAGGCCTCTATAGCGTGTTAGTCTCGGACTAATTGCGTTGTAGAGGTCTTTTTGTCATGTTCTTGAACGTAAGCAAAAGCAAAAGATTTGAAAACTGACAATATAATTTAATATTTACTAAATAAATCCATTAATGATACAATATGTATCAATCAAAGGGAGAAGGGGAGTTTGATATTGAAAAAAGAATTGGTCTCAGAAGTTATCTGGCTTAGGTGTCTTGCCTGTCTCACTGTTGTCGCCATTCATTGTATCAATATGACCTTTACAAACTATGAGGGGGTACTTTCTAACCCATCCGTAACGTTCCTAGAGGTCGTAAAACTTGCTCTCTTGTTTGGGACACCCACGTTTGTTTTTATTTCTGAATTTCTTTTGGCGAAATCATATCCCCATCATATTCCTGATCAATTCCTATGGAAACGTGTTAGGTACATCCTGATTCCCTACATAACGATGGCAGTGGTTTACGCATTATATAGTTTAAGCAGATCAGGGGATTTAACAACTACCGCCTTGCTTTTTAAAATTGTTAGAAACATTGTTGCAGCAGATTATATCGCATACTTTATTATTGTTATTTTTCAATTCTATGTCCTGCACATCATATTTACGAAGTATTTCCAAAAGATATCCCCTAGGCTCATGATTTTTCTGTGCTTAGTGGTTAATCTAATTTACCTCGGCTTCTTCAACTTTGTCCCCCCGCTTTATTTAATCACTGGTGCGGAGTATATATGGAACCGTTTCTACTGGATACCTTTCCCTGGCTGGTTATTTTATTTCTCGGTAGCTTACTATTGTGGTAGAAATCATGCTGCTTTTCGGGAATTCCTGGATCGATACATCAAATGGTTCATTTTATCCTCTATTGTCAGTTTCTTTGTCATATTGAGTTTTCGTTTTTCAGATTTGTTACCTGAAGGGAACTCCAAGCGAATAGACATGTTGTTGTATACGATAAGCGTAATCTTTGTTGCCTTTTATCTTACTTCAAAAATAAAACAGATACCTTGGATTATTGATCTGGTAAGCAGGTATTCCTTTGGTATCTACTTATTGCATTTGATATTCGTGCAAAACTTTAGCGAAATTTTTGATGGGCTCAATCCATGGATCAATATACCTTTAACTTTTGTTCTGAGTATTGGGGTATCAATACTACTCACTTTTGTGCTCCATAAATTGAAGATTGGAAGTTATTTCGTGGGTAAGATTGGAGGCAGCATTAGAATAAAAACTAAAAATATACAGAATGAAAATTGGGTTGAGAAGGAAGTAAAGGTTTAAATCATCCATTTCCGATCATCTGGTTCTTACAGTAATTATGACAACACCGCTATAAACACAATGCAATGGAAAAGCGCAGCTTTGACGGTAATGGCCGTTAAACTGCGCTTTTTGATGTGTTCATTCACATTAGACTAATCGTGAGGAGGTCTAGCCATGCTCACTGCTCAGAAAACATCAGTCCACATGTTTTCGCTGCTGTTGGATTTCCATAAGATGCTGTTTTCGATAAACACTAGGCGAAATTCCGGTTGTCTTTTTGAAGAGGCGATTAAAAGAAGTGATGTTCTGATATCCGACGCAGACGCTGATTTCGTTGATGGTCCAGTTCGTCGTAGCTAGCAATTCGCAAGCTTTGCGCATGCGAGTTTTTTGTAAATGCTCGCTGAAGTTGATGCCGGTTTTTTCTTTGATATACACAGACAGATACGTCGTTGACAAATTCAGTTTCTCGGACAGATATTCGAGTGAAATATCCTCCATGTAATGAGAGTTGATGATTTCGTAAAACATGGCGATGGCAGGTTCTTCGGGTGCAGGAAGTTTGCTGTCACGCATGATGGTTAAGACAGAGCTAACGATGTGCTTGAAAACAGTCTCATAGTCTTCCCGCGTATGACAATCCTGAAGCATATCTTCCCATTCACTCTGTGGTATGCCAGAGGCTTTATAAGACAGCTGCTGATTCATGTATTCAACGATATGACTCATTATAGAGAGAGCCAATTGCCTGAATTGAAGAACGCTTGCATCCTTCTTGACGAAGTAGGTAAACGATTGATGAATCCATTCCATACAGGCATCTTCTTCCAGTGCTTGAATTGCCTGATTAAGCTCACGTCCTCGTTTCAACAGAGGTTGGTCCAGATCGGGCAGGGAACGCGCCTCGCTGACGAGTTGGGTTTCGTTCAGCAACCGAGCCTCCGAAGCCAGATCCCGTAATTGTTGATAGGTTTCATTGAATTTAGTCGGTTGATCCGTAGCGGGAAGGGTACAGATAGTCACGACATAATAATGTTTTTCCTCATCAAGGCTTGCTTTAAGCTGTTCTAGAAGCGTTTGAAGCTGGAAGGCCGGAGCTTCCTTTAATACGGAGACAATCTCGTTTTTCTCCATTTGGAACGTATGATTAGAATGGAATTTCTCTTTGGTTTGCAAATGAATGTAATCCAGCAAGTGACGTACCGCCCGTTCCCGGTCAAGAGGCATAGTGCCTTTATCTGATATACGGAAACGAATATCGTAATACACAATCTGATAACTTCCTCCATCTGCCAGAAAATCGTTCCACTCACTAAGATCCGTATTGATGTTCTTCAACTGGTTCATATAGGAGTAATTGGTTAGAATGGCGTTCTGGCGATTAAGTTTGGCCACAATGGTATATTTTTCTTTTTTTAGCTCACCAATTCTGCTCTGAATGAGATCATATTCCAAAATTTGACTCTCTCCCTGCCTGAATTCACCGACATCATTTAGTGATGTACGGTCTAGCAACGAGGATAACATATCCTTGACCGGGGTATGCAGACGTCGGCTTAGATAAAGGGATACCAGCGTGGCTGCCAAAAGTGAAAAAACGAAGATAAGAATCATATAACCGGTCAATCGCTGCAACTGGTCTGTAATACGTGTATCTGCCAGTGATGTGATATAGGTAAGCCCATCAGCAGCCTCCGCTTTGAAATAATATCTCCCATTCTGCTTGTGTGTTGTCTCCCCTTCTTGAAAAAAAGGCATCTTTGCTTCTGCTGAAGTGGAACCCGAGTGGTACAGGATGTTGCTCTGTTGATCTGTAATGGTCAAAGTATGTCCGTCCGTGGTACCAAAAAAGGATTGTACGGCTTTCCGTATATCAATCATGGCAATGATCTGATAAGCAGAGCCAGAGTTTTTGAACGTATACGGCAGCAAAAGTCTGCTCTCGGGAGAACCTGCCTTCATTTGAAAGGAGGCAGCTGGCAAGATCAGGAACGTACTGGGCTCCGAGCTGAGTGTATTCCAATGTTCCAATGGATAGGTGGCACTTTGGTAGGATGTATTGAACATGTAGTCTGAGCTGCCACTTCCTGATTTACCGAGCGTCAAGCGTTCATTGGGAAAATGGACGATGATATCTTCCAGCAAAAACAACGAATTATACACATATCCCCGAATATCCTTCATTACATTTTTGGCCTTTAGATAGTCCGCCTGTTGAAAGCCCACTCTCTGGAGCTGCCGATTGAAGGCAACCAGATCCTGATTGTTGTATACATGGAACAGCATGATCTGAATTTGCTCCATGTGATTGGAGAAGCGTTCCGCTGTGTTCTTTGTTTCGTTATGACTGTTCTGAACGATTTCCTCCTGAAGGCTCGTTTTGAATACATAATAAATCAGAATGTAGAATAGGCAGAACAGCGATATAATCGCCAAAAAGCTGACAAATATCTTGAAAAACAGGGTTCGTTTTTTATTCATGATCCAGTTCATAAGACAACCCCTCATTTTCATTCTTCTAGAGAGAACAAGATTATCTGGCCCATTCTACGCGTGAACTGTTAAAACGCAGGGAGCAAAATATGAACGCACTGTAAAAAGGAGCTATACCTTTTTTGCGAAAATGGCTATTTTTTCAGGAAAAATCAAGAATTATGTAAATTTCGCAAGGATAGACCAAAATCCCAAAAACGGTTTATACCCAATCGCGCAGAAGGGCTGTAACATTCGACTTGCAGCCGAGCCCGTCGTTAAGGCAGGCAAAAAAAGGGGGGATTGCTGATTTTGGAACAGACGACATCCGTTAATGAGCAGGCACACGGGAGTCGAGTGAGTGGAAGCCGTGCGAAGAAATCCCGTTTTCGTTCGTTTCGTAGAAATTGGGATTTGTATCTGTTATTTTCGCCTGTCATCATCTACTTTGTAGTGTTTCATTATGTACCCATGTATGGTGTGCAGATTGCGTTTAAGGACTTTATCGCCAACAAAGGCATTACCGGAAGTCCATGGGTAGGATTCAAACATTTTGAACGGTTCTTTGACAGCTTTTATTTTTGGCGAATCATGAAAAATACGCTTGGCATTGGTCTGTACGAATTAATTGTTGGCTTCCCTATTCCCATTTTACTGGCGTTAATGATCCATGAAGTCAGGTCCGGGAAGTACAGAAGATTCGTGCAGACAGTGACCTACATGCCTCATTTTTTATCAACGGTCGTTATGGTCGGTATGATTATGATGTTCCTGTCTCCTGTCAGTGGATTAGTTAATTTGGCAATTACCGCTCTGGGTGGAGAAGCCATTTCGTTCATGACGGAGCCCGGTTGGTTCAAGAGTATATTTGTATGGTCAGGTATATGGCAGACGATGGGGTGGAGCTCGATCATCTATTTGGCAGCGCTCGCCGGAGTAGATCAACAGCTGCATGATGCAGCCAAGGTGGATGGAGCCACCAGGGTTCAACGAATCTGGCATGTGAACATTCCGGGGATTGCTCCGACCATGGTCGTGCTTCTAATTCTTAATATAGGATCCATCATGGGTGTGGGGTTTGAGAAAGTATTCCTTATGCAGAATGCGTTGAATATGGAAGCATCTGACGTTATTGCAACCAATGTATACCGCAGCGGTATTTTGGGTGCGCAGTACAGTTACTCTGCAGCTGTCGGCCTGTTCAACTCGGTTATCAATTTTATATTGCTGCTGACCGTTAACCGGATTGCCCGCAAAGTCGGCTCGAGCAGTCTATGGTAAGGGAGGTGAGGGGATGGCACAAAGTCGTGGTGACCGGGCAGTCGAATGGATGATCTATGCAGCTCTGGCACTGGTATCTGTAGTGGTATTGTATCCCGTATTTTTTGTAGGGATTGCGTCGATCAGTAATCCGGAAAACGTGATGCGCGGGGAAGTCTGGTTGTGGCCCAAAAACCTCTCGTTGGTTGGTTATGAACGTCTGTTTGCGAATAGCGAACTGATGAAGGGCTATGGAAACACGTTGTTATACACGGTTGCGGGAACCATGCTTAATCTGGTGATGACCATTGCGGCAGCATATCCGTTATCCAGATCCGATTTTAGAGGCAGAACTTTTTTTACCATTCTGATTGTGTTTACGATGTTTTTCAGTGGCGGGATGATTCCAACCTATCTGCTCATCAAGGATCTTGGGATGCTTGACACCTTCTGGGTCATGATTATTCCGTCGGCATTGTCTGTATGGAACATGCTGATTATGAAGACATTCTTTCAGAATTCTATTCCGAAGGAAATTCAGGAGGCTGCTTTTATGGATGGTTGTTCGAATATGAAGGTGCTGCTGCGAATTGTTCTGCCCTTATCTGGCCCGGTATTGGCCGTAATGGTTCTCTTTTACGCGGTGGGGCACTGGAACAGCTATTTTAATGCCTTAATCTATTTGTCAGACCGGGACAAGTATCCGCTGCAGTTGTTTTTACGCGAAATTCTGGTTCAGGGACAGATGCAAGAGATGGTGGATATCAGTGACGATTCCCTGGCCAGAAGCATGATGGATGCTGAAGCCATCAAATATGCCGCTGTAATCATTACGAACCTGCCCATGCTGATGCTGTATCCGTTCTTGCAAAAGTACTTCATTAAAGGAGTCATGATTGGTGCAGTTAAAGGGTAAATCATAATTCATTTTTTTATAAAGGAGTGCATATGGATGTTGTTTAAAAAGTGGGGCAGCTTGACCTTATCCATTGTAATTACAGCGGGACTAATGGCTGGTTGCGGTTCAGGAGAGACGCCATCAGAACAGGATCAGAACAGTCAGGCCAATCTGAATGCTACTGGTATGCCGGTCGTGAAGGAACCGATTGAACTGGATTTTTTTACAGGAAAATCGACCACCAATGGAAGCAATTTTGAAGAAACGCTGATCTGGAAAACATATAGTGAGATGTCGAACGTCAAAGTTAACTTCAATCTGGTTCCCTTTGAGACTCTGACCGAGAAGAGGAACCTGGCTCTGGCAGGCGGAGATTATCCGGATGTATTTTATTCGGCTCGTGTGACTTCGGATGAATTGACCCGCTATGGTGCCCAGGGTGTGTTTCTTCCCCTCAATGATCTGATTGATCAGTATGCCCCGAATTTTAAAAGGTTAATGGAGCAGTACCCCGATATTCGTAAAGGACTGACGATGCCGGATGGAAACATCTATTCCATGCCGTCCTTCTATGATCCGGCACTATTATCCATGCTGATTGGTGCACCGCTGTGGATTAATGAAGATTGGTTGGAGCAGCTGAATATGGAAGAACCGGATTCAACCGAGAGCTTTTATGAGTATCTGAAAGCCGTCAAAACGACGGATCTCAATGGTAACGGTAAAAACGATGAGATTCCTTTTAGCGCAGCAGGCATTACGGGCATTATTGATCATGTCAAAGGAGCATGGGGCCTTGGTAACCGTGGACTTGGACACAAGTTGGTCGATGTGGAACCCGGCACAGGTGAGCTTCGCTTCACCAAAACATTGCCTCAGTACAAGGAAGTGCTGCAATATGTGAACAAGCTGCATCAGGAAGGACTGCTGGATCCCGAGATATTTACACTGGATGGCGGAGCCTTGAATGCAAAAGGTCAGGCAGGAACGCTTGGGGCCACAACGGTACCTAATCCGGAGACGGTGATGGGGCAAAAGAATTTCATCGGTCTTGGAGCCCTCGAAGGCCCTGACGGCGAACAGTTGTATTCCCATGTGAAAGTGCCTATGGTGCATGTGGGCGCCTTTGCGATTACGGACAAAAACGAGAATCCTGAAGCAACGATCCGCTGGATGGATCATTTCTATAGTGATGAAGGAGCCCTGCTCTACTTTATGGGGAAAGAAGGGGAGACCTATGAAAAGGATGCAGAAGGAAATCTGCAGTATACGCAGGATATCACATCGAATCCGGACGGGCTGACCCAGGATCAGGCCTTAGCCAAATATTTTACGTGGCTCGGCGGCAGCTACCCGGGTTTGGTTAAAGAAGATTACTTCAAAGGTTCGGAAACTCTACCAAGCTCACTGCAGGCAGCCGACAAGGCGAAAGATCATGCTGTAGAGGACATCTGGTATAACTTTAACTTCACGCAGGAAGAATCCGAATTCATGTCCTCTGTCGGCAAAGACATACAGGATTACGTGACCGAGATGGAAGCGAAATTCGTGAATGGAAGCGCAAGTTTTGATCAGTGGGATGAGTATGTGAACACCCTAAACAAGATGGGGCTGGAGGAGTATATGAAGGTATATCAAGCAGCCTATGACAGATATAAGACAGAATGAATTGAAGACTGGAACAAAGACCTGAATGAAGGAGGGATAAGATGTGAGAGTTGCTGTACTGGGGTGTGGAACGATGGGAGGAGTTCATGCGAGAAGTTATGCCAAGTTGAAAGACGTTGAACTGGTTGGTGTTTGTGATGTCGAGGAGGACGAAGCAGTCAGGCTGGCAAATGCATGTGGAACGACGGCGTACAGCCGTTTCGAGGAAATGCTGGAAGAAGGGCATCTGGATGTGGTGAGCATCTGTCTGCCTACATCGCTGCACTGTACGTATACGGTGATGGCTGCAGAAGCGGGCGTGCATGTGATCTGTGAGAAGCCCGTTAGTTCAACGGCCAAGGAAGCTGAAATGATGGATGTCATTTGTCGTGCTAATCAGGTGCAGTTGTTGATTGCCCATGTGGGCCGTTTTTTTCCTGCCTATACTGATGTAGCCCGTCAGATCAAAGCCGGGGTAATAGGAAAGCCTGGGGTTGTTCATGCAAGACGTATCGGGCCCCATCCGGGGCTGATGAAGAACTGGTACAACAATGAGTGGGACAGCGGTGGTGTCATTATGGATCTGATGATCCATGACATTGATTATATGCGCAGCCTGCTTGGAGAGGTACGCTCCGTATATGCCCAGCGTAGAACTTTTCTTCACCTGGATTATGCTTGGGTAACCTTGAGATTCGAACAGGGAGCCATTGCCAATCTTGAAGGCATGTGGGGATACCCGGGACCATTTCAGACAGCAATGGAATTCGCAGGCGATCGGGGAGTCATCTATGCCAATTCTGAAGTTGCCAAATCCTTGATGATTCATCGGGCTGTGGTATCAGCAGAGCGCATGTCAACGATAGGAGCAGACCCAAGCAGGGAGCATACACCTATCGTTTTACGGAAAAGTCCTGAGTTTGAAACTGCCTATGAACGTGAATTGTCTCATTTCATCCAATGTATCCAGTCCGGGGCTCAGCCGGAGGTCACTTTCCAGGATGCTTGTATGGCTTCCAAGGTCGCACGGGCTGCACTCGAATCTGCTCATAGCGGGCTGCCTGTGAACATGTTGGGTTTCGAGGAAAAGGGGGGATTAATCGGATGAAACGGCTACGTATTGGTATGATTAGTTTCGCTCATTCTCATGCCTTCAGTTACTATCGTGAGCTTGCCGCGATTGAGAATGCGGAGGTCGTTGCCATCGCTGATGAGAATAGGGAGCGGGTCCAGAGCCTTCTTGAACATGGGAATCTCTCCTACTACGATGATTATCGCGATATGCTGAAGCTCCCTGAGATTGATGCCGTGATTATATGTTCAGAGAATGTGAATCACGCGAGCATGGTCATGGATAGTGCCCGCGCGGGCAAGCATGTTTTATGTGAAAAACCACTTGGAGTAGCTATGGATGAAATGAAGATTATGATCGAAATCTGTTTCAAATACGGGGTGCAGCTGATGACTGCATTCCCCTGCAGATATTTGCCTGCCGTAGTAGAGACGAAGAAGGCGCTGGAACGAGGTGACATAGGGCAAGTGGTTGCGGTTAAAGGGTACAATCGCGGGACAGCACCAGAGGGATGGTTTGTGGAGTCTTCTCTATCCGGCGGTGGAGCAATCTTGGATCATACGGTTCATATCTCTGATCTGCTTCGGTGGTTGTTTAAGCGGGAACCGCTAGCGGTATATGCGGAGCAAGGGCATCTGTTTCATGATCTGGAAGTGGAGGATTCGGGGATGGTACATATCGAATTCGAACAGGGAATGATTGCGTTCATTGATACAAGCTGGTCAAGAAACCGGAACTATCCGTTCTGGGGAGATATGAAGCTGGATATCATCGGTACGAAAGGTGTCATACATATGGATGCTTTTGCACAGACGAATGAGATATACAGCGATCTGGAGGATAAAGCAAGGTGGAGCTACTGGGGAGAGCGTATGAATTATTACATGCTGCAGGATTTCGTGGATGCTCTTGTAGCTGAAAAAGGTGTTCCCGTGACCGGGGAAGATGGTTTGCTTGCCACTTCCATTGCCTTGGCGGCGTACGAGTCGATTCAGAGAGAAGGCAAAGTGACCATAGGAAAAGAGAACGACCATGGAGCTCTGTACGGGCAATAATATACGGTGAAGCCTAAATTGAAGACCCGCAATGATGAGGATCGTCTGTAATGGATAACCTAATCAGGGTCTTTTTGTTTTAAAGGAACAATCATTTTTGACATGGATGAATAGTTGACAAAGTTAGTTGTAACTAATATAGTTACAATATAAGTTTTCTCACAAATCAAACTTAAAGGAGAGATTATGATGAAAATCGGAATTATTGGCGCAACAGGCAAAGCAGGTAATCTGATCCTGAAAGAAGCAGCGAGCAGAGGCCATGAAGTAACTGCAATTGTACGTAACGCATCCAAGGTGGAAGACAAAAGCCTGAACGTATTGGAGAAGGATGTATTCGATCTTACTTCGCAGGATGCTCAAGCATTTGATGTTATCGTGAATGCATTCGGTGCACCTGCTGGAAAAGAACATCTGCATGTGGAAGTGGGACAGGCTCTGATCAACATTCTGAAAGATGCTCCTCAAACTCGCCTGATCGTAATAGGCGGGGCGGGCAGTCTGTTCACCGATGAGACGCACTCCCTGCGTGTCGTTGATGCGCCAGGGTTCCCTGATGCATACAAACCAACAGCGACAAACCAAGGGAAAAACCTGCAGGACCTGCAAGCATCCTCGGGCATTCAATGGACATTCCTTAGCCCCGCAAGCTTCTTCAATCCAGAAGGTGCACGCACTGGAAAATATCAAACGGGTAAAGATCACATCATTCTGAACAGTGAAGGCAAAAGTTATATCAGCTATGCAGACTATGCCATTGCCTTAGTGGATGAAATTGAAAATGCAAAACACAAAAACGAACGCTTTACAGTCGTAGGCGAAGCGAAGTAACCCTGTTTAGCCATAAAACTAAAACGGACGCCGATCATTTCAATAGATCAGCGTCCGTTTCATTTATAATAGAGTTATGGATGTAGCTAATGCTGCAGCAAAAGAATTAAGTGTATGTTCGTTTTACCGGATTTTCGGCGGATTAGGTGATATCTGTGGGCTCCACAATGCTAGCCGTATCCATTCCATCAGCACCATCAACGGCATCGATGACACCCACGGCAAGAGTAGTCACTGCAGCCGCCGCCAGAAGATGCTTGGCACCAAGCTTCACTCGGTCCATATCTTCTTCTTTCATGCCTACGACAACATTCTTGCCACCGTTATATACATATTTGGCTGAAACGGCAACGCCCTTTGCCGTGTTGGTCACGGCATCTCCCAAATCGGCAAGTCCTGCCTCGACCGCAGCATCATCTTTTCGAATGGCACCGCTGGCCAGATCATATGTACCACTTGCTAATTGTCCCACCGTTTTCCCTGTGTTCATCGTAGCTTTCTCTACACCGTTGCCAACTTCCTTGATAAAGGGGCTGCCTGCGATCTCACCGACAACCCTTACGCTGCCGCCAACTACTTTGCCGGTAACTTCCCCTGCGAACTGCCCTAAATCTTTTAAAAAGCTCATCCCTAAACCTCCTCTAGAAACGATAAGTTCTCTTATAGCTTATTATATTCGTATGCATGCCAAAAAACCAACGGTGACAGCCCAGGCATCGTAAAAAAAGACACTGCCCCACCGGGGTCAGCGCCTTTTCACATACTCGACCGGGCTAGTCGATAAATCCTTCCATGACCACTGTCGGCATCATATTCGACTGCCAAGCGCCTTTGCCGTAACCACCGTTATACCCTGGAGTAGCTTGCGGCTCCCAGTAAAATACGCCTTTTCCTTTGCCGTTTGGCAGATTGCGGATTTGATTTTTCATGGCGGCCACGAAGCTTTTGCCTGCAGCAGCCTGGTTATTGTCCATGCCGATCTCGGAGATAATGATTTCTTTGCCGTAGCGATTGATCAGGTCTTTCGCATTGTTCACCGTGTTCGTCACCGCTGTGTTCCAGCCGGAAGCCGAAGGATAGAGGGACATGGCAATCATATCAAAGTTAGCCCCATTATTGATTAATCCACCAATATTCCATACATACAGTGCGTTATCGTCTCCGCCTGCCAGATGCACGATTGTTTTGGTTCCAGTGCTCATGGACTTGACGGCATTATGGCCCGTGTTCACCAGCCAAGCGTAATTTTTCATGTTCGTGGAAGCTTTGCCATCCTCCCATAACATGCCGTTGCTGGTTTCGTTACCGATCTGCACCCAGTCAGGCGTTACCCCTTTGCTCTGCATGGCCGTCATCACATCACGTGTATGATTCCATACCGCATCCATCAGCTGTTGGAAAGTATAATTTTTCCAGGCAGCCGGTTTGGTTTGTTGACCAGGGTCAGCCCAAGAATCACTATAGTGTAAAGTCAACATGACGCTCATGCCCGCATTCTTGGCCCGCTGTGCCAAAGCTGCGGCGCGATCCTTATTCATATATCCGTTGCCATAATCATTGGATGGATTAACGAACACCCGAATACGAACCGAATTGATCTGATAATCATTTTTCAAAATATCAATAATGTCACGCTGTACACCATTTTTGTCTTTCCACTTGTAACCTTGCGCTTCCATGCCCGGTACCCAACTGATATCTGCCCCTTTGGCGAAGCTGGGAGCTGCGCTGGCATGCTGACCTGCAGGCAGCATAATCGAAGTGAACAACAAAATGAGAACAAGGACAATTGAAGTTTTGTAACCCCTTACAAATCTGACCATTAAAATATTCCTCCCTGAATATTAGAATGAGTTGCAATCTAATTATAGGCGGGAGAACTGTGCCGCTACAGGGTTTATTTCCAATATTTTGGTTGTTTTTTAAACCATTCTTCTGATGGATTTATCGGAAATATGCAAGGAAGCTGCCCCGCACTGGGACAGCCTCTGATATGTTCTGTACTAAATGAGTGAGCACGGTTGTTCATAAGCAGCAGCTTCTGCTTCAGCTAACCGGTGTTGTCTGTGGCGATGGAGTGGGTACATGAGGTGTAACAGGACGTTTTTTGCGTTTGAGATAACGATTGGTGAAGCGATTTTCTATGACTTCATAAGAAATATGAGAGATTAAGGTTGCGATAATCAGACCGGCCACAAATGTGATGGTTACCAATACATAATCAGGCAGATTGAAGCGCGCCATAACACGCTGGAAGGGAAATAGGGCAAAGGGATGCAGGAGATAAAAGCTGTAACTTATCGTTCCGAAGTACTGGAAAAAGCGAGTACTCAACACATTCGATAAAACCCCATGTTCCTTGATGATCAGATAGAAGAAATATACGCCGAAGATGATGGAAAAATAAATATCCCCGAAGTATGTAGCCAGATAAATGATGATTAAAGCTAAGAGCGAGTGCAACTTGGAGGGGAGGAAATTAAACTTTTCACTAGCATAATAGGCCAGAACTCCTGTGAGAAAGAACAGTGCCCGCGGCATGCGAATGACGACAGCCAAGGTAATAGCAAGACCCAGTATGATTAAAAACCACTTCATGTATTTATTGTTTAAGGGTCTGAGTGATACGAAGAAAATGACGCTGACCAGGTAAAACGCAAATTCATAACTGAGTGTTCTTGCATTACGAACAGCTTCTTCAAGTGGAAAAACACCTGGAAGCATGAACAATCCATAAATGAAATTGAGAATGTATTCCGAAGCCGTCAAATTGGCCAACCAATCAAATTGGATCACAGGCCCTGCCACAAACATGATAACAAGCAAGGGGAGATACACAGGATAGATTCGTATGATGCGATTATAGACAAACTGTCCAATCTTCCCGTGTTTCACTAAACTCTGCACAATAAGATAACCACTAATCATGAAGAAAACATCAACACCGATTTCTGCCAAGACCAAGGTAGCGTGCTCGTTCATGGTAAGGTAACCGCCGTTAATCGACATGGATATAACATGTCCGACAAAAACCATTAGTGCACATAATCCACGCAGCCCGTGAATTGTATGGTTCTTACTCACGTCTACACCATCTCCAATTTATAAAATGATTATTTGTCTATTGAGGCAAGCGTATCGTGTATGTATTAACAACCCACCTTTCGTTACAGCCTTTGAAATACAACCAAGGGTTAACAGCCAGTGTGTTCCGATTTATGATACATAATGTATCATTGTGTTATTTGAATCATAACACTTGATAAATTAATTGACAATAAGTTAAGAAAAATTTGAAAATTTCATTTTCTTTTCATTTCATTCTATTCGCTCCTACCCAAAAAAGGACAAATAAAAAAAGCCGTCCGAAGACGGCTTTTCTACCCGTGGCGCTTTTTAAAACCTTGATCCGTATCCCGCGCCTCCACCAGTCTCATTTAATTTGAGCTAGTGGATCGGGTAAGGGACACGTTCAACATGTGATTAGAAATGTTGACGCACCTCCTTTCCTTGTGGCAAGAGTATACAACACCTGGTTTCGGAAAGCTAGTCTTTTTTTCGTATCAACGCAAATTATTTTTCGGTCTGGAACATCGTCATATCTCGTGCATAATGACTCTTCGTTCCGTTCTCGTTACGGATACGCACGCTGTCTTCGCTGATCCGCTCGACAATCCCGCGACCCACTTCGCAATATACACCAGCCGGGTCTTCTTGCCATGCCGTTACGACACACTGGGACAGGGCAGCGGTGAAAAACTCTATATTTTTTTGTAACGTTCTAGGTTTATTTGATTTCATTATATACTCCTTTAATAACGACGTATTTGGAAGAAGAACAGCAACCGGACCAAATCGCACTGTACCTCACTTTACTCTGTCTACTGCACTTTGTAAAGGGATGGAAAAAGTTATCGTCATGAGGTATCATTTACATAAATTTTACACTGCTTTTACACTGCGATGACGCTTGTATCCAATCACGGATAGTACAATTATAGTAGAACCAACTAAACAAGGATTGATATGCAACACATTCGGAGGCCATACATGCATAGAGATATTAAAACAGGCAACTATGTTAACCGTGACTTAAGCTGGGTTGAATTTAATCGTCGTGTGCTTCAGGAGGCGCAGGATTCTACCACACCTCTATTGGAACGGTTGAGATTTCTCGGAATTGTAGCCAGTAATCTGGACGAGTTCATGAGTGTAAGGGTAGCAGAGACAAAAGAGAAAATTAAAGCAGGATTTACCCAAAAGGATTTCACAGGATACACCCCGTCCGGTTTATATCGGAGATTGATCAAACGAACAGGTGCCATGGTGGCTGAGCAATATAAAACCTATCGGGAATTGATTCGCCTGCTCGCCAAAAAGGGAGTTGTTCTACAAGAGTATAACGAGCTTAATGGAACACAGCAACGGGCAATGGATCAATATTTCCATGATATTATTTTCCCTGTATTGACACCCATGGCCGTGGATCAGAGCCGTCCATTTCCACTGGTGCATAATAAATCGGTCTATCTCGCCGTGATGCTTCAGAAGGAAGAGGAGCAGGAGGATGAACCGTTTTTTGCGATCGTTCAGGTCCCCTCGAATCTGCCGCGTGTCGTTCCCGTACCTCTGCGTGCAAACAGCAAAAAGAAAACATTCATATTAATAGAAGATTTGATTAAACATCATACACATACCCTGTTTAGCGGATATATTCCGCTGGCTGTGCAGGAATTCAGGCTGACCCGTAACGCGGACCTTTCCATTAATGAAGAGGAAGCGGAGGATTTGCTGGAAGCCATCGAGAAGGAATTGCGGCGTCGTCGCCGGGGAGCTCCGGTCCGGCTGGAAGTGCGTAAGGATTTTCGTGCGGATGCACTGCTTGAATTGCAGGAGGAATTCGAGATTCAGGATCCGGTATATGAAATTGATGGTCCGCTGGATCTGAGTTTCCTGGCTGGATTTGTAGACAGCATCGAAGGCTTCTCTCATTTGAAATATAGCCCGGTTCAGCCGGTGTATCCACCGGAATTTTTACCGCGGGAGAGCCATTTTGAACTGCTGCGCAAACGGGACGTACTTGTTCATCATCCTTATGAATCATTCGAACCAGTTACTGATTTTGTCCTTGAGGCATCGGAAGATCCACGAGTCATGGCAATCAAGATGACATTGTACCGGGTAAACGGGGATTCACGTCTCATTCCGGCACTGGCTCATGCAGCAGAGAGTGGCAAACAAGTGACCGTTGTAGTGGAGTTGAAGGCACGCTTTGATGAAGAACGCAACATCGCGTGGGCGCGCAAGCTGGAAAAGGCAGGATGCCACGTTGTATATGGGTTGGTCGGTTTGAAGACCCATGCAAAAATTATTCTTGTTGTGCGCAGGGAACAGAATGGCTTAAGACGTTATGTGCACGTTGGAACAGGCAATTATAACGAGAGTACGGCGAAGGTTTACACTGACGTAGGACTGTTCACCTCCAATCCGATCATTGGTGAAGATGCATCGGAGCTCTTTAATGAAATAACCGGTTATTCGGGACCGAAGGCCATGCAGGCTTTCCGCGTTGCTCCGGATGGCATGAAAGATGAACTGTTTTCACTCATACGGAGGGAGACAGAGCATGCACTTAAGGGGAAACGGGCCCGCATTATTGCCAAAATCAACTCGTTATCTCACCAGGATATGATTGATGAATTATATGTTGCATCCCAGGCAGGTGTACAGATCGATTTAATTGTCCGCGGGGTGTGCTGCCTTCGCCCAGGTGTTGAGGGACTCAGCGAAAATATTCGGGTGATTAGTATCGTGGATCGATTTTTGGAGCACTCTCGCCTGTTTTACTTTGAGAATAGCGGGAACCCGGATGTATATATCTCCAGTGCAGACTGGATGACCCGGAATCTGAAACGGAGAATTGAGCTGATGTGCCCGGTATTTGATCCGTCACTCAAGAAGATGCTTGTCGACATCCTGAATCTGTCCCTAAATGACAATGTGAAGGCAAGGGAATTGATGCCTGGGGGCAATTATGTCTTTGTGGAAAACGAAAAGCCCCCGCTGAGAAGTCAGACGGAGGCAATGGGCATTATTCCTTGGAAGCCTGCAGAGTGGAGTATGTCAACTTAACGTCCCAAGCTTCTTCCAGATCCTTGGAGGCCTCTTCCAGGCCATGCATTTCCAGTAACGGCTCGGCTGAGCAGATGAGTTTGATCTGCAGCGAGCCGTTTTCTTTGGTTACACGTATCGCAGAGACTCGCTCCGAACGATGAATGGCCTCGGCTATGCGCAAGATGGAGCCCAATCGGTGAGCGTGCCGTTCATCGGAATCCTTCAGAATGTCCCGGTGCTTATTCAGCAGCTGGGGCGTTCTTTTTTTGGGATGATAATCGGCTGCGATAGCTGTCAGCACGGTCTCCCGGTGGGAAAGTCCGTATATGCCCGCATTCATAATCCAATACGCCGAGTGCTGGGGATAACGGAAATAATTGATCTGTTTTCCTGCCCCATGAAGCATGCAGGCGGTATACAGGATTCGTGCATCTGCTGGCTTGGGTGCGTCCCCATCCAATGCCTCATAGAGCACGGTTGCATCCTGATGGATTCGTTTCAGCTTCTTCTCGGGAACTGGCGGGCCAAAATGAATGAAGTTGCGGATGCTGTCCTCCAGTGCAGTAGGAGAGGCTGGCCGGTGCGGGGCCATCAGATCACGCAAAATGCCGTCACGCAATCCTGCTCCGCTTACGACATAACGATCTCCCTGAAGAATGTCGAAGACTGTTCTGAGAATCAGAACACCGGGCACAATGATGTCAGCACGATCCTTCGCCAGACCAGGGACCTTTTTGCGCTGACCTGATGTGAGATAAGGCAGTGATTTGGCCAGGTTTTCCATGGCTGAAGCGTTGATCTCGTAGTGGTGAGTTACGGGTAACGAGTATTGTGTTCTTTTTTGCTCAATTTTGGCCAGAGTACGCATGGTACCTCCAAGACCGATGAGCGGAAGACCTGGATGCTGACGGACCCAATCCTGATCCTTCAGTGCCTGAATGACATCATTACACAGCGCAGCAACATTTGCTTCAGACCAGGAATCCTCCCCGCCATACCTGGCATGCGAGTTTACGGCACCAATGGGCAGTGAGATACTGTGGAGTCTTTTGCGATCCCGGAATACGGTTACTTCCGTACTGCCGCCACCGATATCCACGACATAGCCATCCTGCAGATCAATGGACTGAATAACCCCAAGAAAGCCGTAATACGCTTCCTGATCTCCGGAGGCACATTCAATCTCAAGTCCAGTCTCCTCTTCAAGCCAGCCAATGATCTGAGCAGCGTTGCGTGCATTGCGAATGGCAGCTGTAGCCGCAGCACGAATGACTTTCGTTTGGAATGCGTCACAAGTAGCCTTGAATTGCTGCAAGACGGTGATGGCCTGTTCCAGCGAATGACGTAGGATCTGGCCATCCTCTTCAACCACGTTGCTGAGGCGCGCAGCATATTTATCTTCATGAATGATCCGGTAGGCTCCTTCATGATCCAATTCGTAAATGACGAGACGAATGGAGTTGGAGCCAATATCGATAATGCCGAGAGTTCCTTTTGAGTTCATATGCATCTCCTTCTAGACAGGTATTCTACCCAAGCTGCAGCAGGGCAGCCATGGCTTCCGGTGAACCTGGAGGGGTGGAGGAGAAGGGCGTGGTCAGCATTACCACAATAATGAAGACAATGAAACAGGCAAACAGTATGCAGCTTACGGCAAAACCGCGATTGCGTTTCTTCATAAACAGCCGAATACCTGTAACGAAAAGAAGTACTGTGACGGCGACCAGCACGATGGACATTGCGACATAGGCTACGCCATACAGTGATTTGAAAAATGCTTCCATATTTTCTGAACGCTCCTTAGATCCTCATATTTAAGCCTTTCCATTACATTCCTTAGTAGCATACGACAGATTGATGCGTTTGAAAAGTGAACCAGGCGTGTGTGCCTTTCTATAAACAAGCCTATAGACACTTCTTGCGGAAAAGGGGCAACCGCCTTGGACAGACATCCAAGAGGGGACGGCTTCTGTTGAGTATGTATATGGAAGGACCATTGTTCAGGAAAGGAGATCAACCCATGTCAAGACAGCTTGCAAGCAAATGGCTGAAGACGGCGGCACTGATAAAATATCCGATAGCAGCTGTCCATATCCCGCAGACGATGGCATTTAATTCAAGAAATCTGCTGCACATGCTCAGCCGTTATGGAATGGTGTATATCAAACCTGTAGTCGGTGGCGGAGGTTATGGTGTTATCAGGGTATCCACAAGCGGGGGGAACTACCGCTATACGCATATGAAAGTTACACGTACATTTACCAACTACGGCCAGATGTATCGCTCGCTGGTACGGATTAAAGTCAGACGGAGATACCTGATCCAACAGGGAATTCATTTGGCAACGATACAAGGCAGGCCTGTGGATTACAGGGTGAAAGTCGTCAAAACCGAGCGAGGCTGGGTTTTCCGTTCCATGGTAGGGCGCTTGGCTCGTCCCGGATTGTGTGTAACCAATCTGAGCAAAGGCGGGACGATGCTGCAAGGCAGAAGGGCACTTGGGTTATCCCTCCCTCATATATCCACCAGACATAAACGCCGGGAGATGCGTTCATTGACGTTGACATGCACTCAGATTATGGAAAGGCATTTTCCAGGTGTAGGTCAACTCGGTTTCGATTATGGGCTCGATCACTCCGGGAAGATATGGATTTTGGAAGTGAACACCAGACCCCAATAAAAATAGTGGGAAAATATAAAAAAAACCAAAATTACACCGATAAACATATAGAGAAAATATTCTGGAAAACGTTTGAAATGAAATGTAATTGGGTAATTTACTCGCAATACGTCTTAAAACTATGAGTTGAAGCTAAAAAAAATTCTCTCACATTCGTTCTAATAGAAACGTTACGATCCTGTGCATAAGTAATGTCCACATTATCCACGTTGCTTAATCAACATTTTTACCATTTATCAACAACCTATGCACAGGATTTCCACAAAACCTTGTGGATAACAGAACGCTTGTTCTCTTTATAAATCTCTGATATGATAGTTTTGAGGAAAAAAAAGGAAAGGTTGTGGCGGGAAATGGCTATGTTATCCGATGAGATGTTATTGGATTCCTACCATAAGGCGATTGAGCTTAATCTCGAGAGAGATTTCATCGCGCTGCTATTGGCAGAAATCCATAAGCGCAAACTGGGTACCGACGTATCTGCCATTCTTCACTAGAGATCCTCATTGCAGGCAATGTTACAGGTTTCCGGACATGTCCCATTGTGCTACAGACCAGAGGGTGCTGGTATGACAATGGTGACAGTACAACATATGCATGCAACCGTTTTCGTTTCCGTCTTCCTCTATCATGGAATTCTGTAACGAATAGGGGCTGTACGGTCCGGTGTAATCTTCCAATTTGCCGCATTCTGACAGTCCCTGAAGGCAGTGGGGACAAGCCTGCTCCGGTACAACCAGACCGTTACACAGCGGGCATATATAAGACAAGGGTATCCCTCCTGATATTGAATGTTCAGGAGTAAGATACCCTTTTTTGTACCTTTTATGTGATTCGCGTAAAACTATCGTTTCATGTTGCTGCTGTGTCCTGGGGACAACTTTGCATCCGGATCGAAGTAAACCTTCGCGTTGTTAACAGCGGTTGGTGCTTCACCAAACCCAACAGCGATCAGCTTCAGCTTGCCTGGATATGTTGTAATATCCCCGGCGGCAAAAATGCCTGGAATGGATGTTTCCATACGGGAGTCAACAACGATGGAGTTGCTATCAATTTCAATACCCCACTCGGCAATAGGCCCGAGCGATGATACAAATCCAAAGTTGACGATCACGGCATCAACGTCAATTTCTTGTGTTTCTTTGGTTTTGACGTGTGACAGCGTGACTTTGGTAATAGCTTCATCCCCGTGCAGTTCTGTAATCTCCGTAGGCGTAACCACGTTGACTTTGGAGTTCATCAGGTTCTCCACACTGTGCTCATGTGCACGGAATTTGTCACGACGGTGGATCAGGGTTACTTGTTCTGCGATTGGTTCCAGCATAAGTGCCCAGTCTACGGCAGAGTCACCGCCACCACTGATGAGTACTTTTTTGCCGGCAAAAGCGTTCAGATCACTGATGAAGTAATGCAGGTTTGATTTTTCGAACTTGGCTGCACCTTCAAGTTCCAGGCGACGTGGTTCGAAAGCACCGACACCGGCAGTGATGATTACAGCTTTGGCATGATATTCGTTTACATCGGTTTTAACGATGAAATGACGCTCGTCCAGTTTTTCAACGGATACTACTTTCTCCTCAAGACGAATATTCGGGTTAAAGTGACTCATCTGCTCAATCAGATTGTTTACCAGTTCCTGAGCCGTCACTTTGGGGAACCCTGCAACGTCATAAATGTATTTTTCGGGATACAGCGCAGCCAATTGTCCGCCAAGTTGTGGCATGCTTTCAACCAGAGTAACGGATGCCTGACGCATCCCTCCGTAAAATGCGGCAAACAGACCCGCAGGGCCGCCACCAATAATAAGTAAATCGGTCATGTCATGACCGGCAGTTTGTGCAGTCAAGAATCAACAACACCTTTCTTATTTTAATAGGTAGTTAACAGAAATAATGTAGCCGGATACCTCATGTAGCCAGCGTTTGTTGCTGAACTGTCTTTCTCATTATAAACGGTGTAAACTGGGTTGCAAAGTTGGTAACGGGACTAACATGGGAACAATTGATGAAGATCAGGTGAGAATAGGATGAAATTGGAAATGAAAGGTTATGAAAGATAACAAAAAAAACCTTGATATTTACCAGAAATACAGATATTCTTGACCTGTACTATGTGTTTTTTTGTCTAAAAAAAAGCCAATTTGTAAAACGAAGACAAGACCTGTAATTTGTTGATTCTTGTGTATAATTTCACAACTTTAATTGGACATGTACATACAAAATATTCAAATAAATTCGTGAAGTTAACATTTGTCGTCATATGGATAAGACCTCATCCATATTTTGTAGTAAGTACTACAGCTGAAGTATGCTACCCGAATGAAGATACAAAATGTTGTAAAAGTAGATGATGTGAGTGAAACCGGAAGGGGTTAAGACATGAGCAGCATTCCCAAAATCGTCATTCTCGGCGCGGGCTATGGCGGGATTTTAACAGCCCAGCGGCTGCAGAAGGAATTAAATTATAATGAAGCCGACGTCACATTGGTGAATCGGCATGATTATCACTATATTACAACACACCTACATATGCCAGCAGCCGGTACGGATTCGATTGAGCATGCGAGGGTGCCGATTTCCAAGCTGATTGATGAATTCAAGATTGATTTGGTCAAGTCGTCGGTGAAGGAGATACGACTGCAGGATCGCAAGGTCATTTTGGAAGATGGAACGTTATCTTATGACTATCTGATTATTGGACTCGGCGGTGAACCGGAGACCTTCGGTATTCCGGGCATGCTGGATCATGCCATGACCATTCGCAGCATCAACTCGGTACGACTCATTCGTGAGCATATCGAATATCAGTTTGCCATGTACAAAAACGATAACAAACGTAACCGCATTCGTTTTGTAGTGGGCGGAGCAGGTTTCAGCGGAGTTGAGTTTGTGGCGGAGCTTGCTGACCGCATTCCGCAGTTGTGCAAGGAATTCGACGTTAATCCCAAAAATGTTCATATTTACAACGTAGAGGCAGCGCCTTCAGCCCTGCCTGGCTTCGATCCGGAGCTGGTAGAGCATGCAATGAATGTGCTCAAGAAGAAAGGCGTAACCTTCAAAATCGGTGTTCCGATCAAGCAATGCTTGCCGGATGGTGTCATTGTGGGTGAAGGTGAAAAAATTGATGCTGCCACGGTGGTATGGACCGGTGGAATCCGCGGTAACGCGCTGCTTGAACAGGCTGGCCTCGAAGTGATGCGCGGCCGGGTAAAAGTGGACGAATATTTGCGAGCTCCGGGACATGAGCATGTCTATGTTATTGGTGACAATTCACTCGTATTTAACGGGGAAGGACGTCCATATCCACCAACAGCCCAGATTGCCATGCAGCAAGGTGTGAACTGCGCCAAAAACGTTGTCGCTGCCATTCGCAAAAAACAGCCACAGCCCTTTGTGTTTACCAGCAAGGGAACGGTTGCTTCGCTCGGTAAAGGGGAGGCCATTGCTGTGGTTGGGGGTAAAAAATACAAGGGCTGGAAAGCTGCCCAGCTGAAGAAACTGGTGGATCTCCGGTATTTGTTCATCATCGGTGGAATCCCGCTTGTGCTGAAGAAGGGGCGGTTTTTTGGATGAGACATTGCAGTGTTCAAGTTCGCGGCCTGCTTACGCGTGATGAGCTGGATCGTTATAACGCCCTGATGCAGGTAGGTGGTTATCTGGAGGAGCAGAACCAGTATGACCTGGCTTATATTGTGCAAAAGGAAGTGGACATTCTTATCCTGCCTGCAATTGAGCGGTTGAAGGAAAAGGGACGGGATCGTGACCGGGCCACGGCCGAGTTTCTGGAATCCCTCAAGGCAATGGAAGAAGAAGAGGACCGGGACTAATTCGGAGTTTGAACATTTCTGAATAAAATGAATACCATAAAAAAAGCACCGATGACTCTCCCCTTGGGGAGTGTCATCGGTGCTTTGTGTTTTACTTACAGTTTCAACATGTCTTCCAGCGAACCTTCGCCCAGCAGGCTTCCCACATAGAACGAACCGAATTCGCCATAACGAGCGCTAACTTCATCAAACCGCATTTCGTAAACCAGTTTTTTGAACTGGAGTGCATCGTCTGCAAACAGGGTAACGCCCCATTCCCAATCGTCGAAACCAACGGATCCGGTAATGATCTGTTTAACTTTACCCGCATAGCTGCGACCAATCATGCCATGGCTGCGCATCATGCTGCGGCGTTCGTCCATGGACAGCATATACCAGTTGTCGGCCAAGTCGCGTTTTTTGTTCATTGGGTAGAAGCAGATGTACTGACGCTGCGGCAATACCGGCTTGAGACGTGCAACGATTTCCGGGTTTTGCATCGGATCTTCGCCTTCTTTGCCAAGATAGTTGCTCAGTTCCACGACGCTGACGTAGGAATACGATTTGGTAGTGTATTGTGCAAACATCGTTTTGTTGAACGCGTTCTCGACGGCCTTGAGGTCCTCAAGTGTTTCACGCAGGTGCATCATGACAAGGTCAGCCTTTTGGCCGACTACAGTATAGACCACAGTGCTTCCTTTTGAGGAATCTTCGACATCCTTCCATTCTTTCCAAAACTCCTGAAGCTCGTCCAGTGCTACGGCACGTTCCTCGTCATCGGCTGCTTTCCAAGCGGCCCAGTTAATTGAGCGAAAGTCATGCAGGGCATACCAGCCCTCCAGTGTTGATGCAGCTTCGTTCATTGGTTCTGTTCCTCCTGCAGTTTATATTTCCAAATCCCATGAGGGACGGTTAAGAAAAACTATATCGTTTACATTGTATCCCAACACCGAGCACAAGGGCAAATGAAGAGAACATGAATATAGGAGGATTTATCCAGAAAGTTCGTTGCTTCGCCACATTTTTTGCGGTACACTATCTACTAGCCAGAGAAGAAAATACAGTAAGTTATGCAAAATAAGCCCTTAGTTCATAAGAAGAGGTGAACGTCACCCGATGCAGTTTATACCTGTGCTGGTATTAATGGTGTTATTTTTCGTGATGATGTTTGGGATCGGTTTCATTCTGAATATGTTGATGAAGACTACCTGGTTTCCTTCTTACCTGTTCATCATTGTAATCCTGCCTGTCGTGGTGTATTCCTTGTGGGATCACACGGCTTCACTGATGACCCATCTGGGCTCGTTCCAGATCGTCGATTATCTGACCGGTGTGGCTGGGCTCGCAGGCGCAATAATCAGTGGTTGGACCATTCGCAAACTTCGACTGGGCGGGTATAAAATGTTTTAACCGGCTGAGCTTCATATCTTGCCCTGACTGCCATGGCTAATGGAAACAAAGAGTCTTGCCTTTCTCGTAACCGCTTACGCGAGCAAAGGGAGGGCTTTTTGTCATATGTAATGAAAATAGACATAAACGAACCGCTGAGCTGCATACACATGTGGATAACCATTTCTAAATAGTTTCACTTGTTTTATATGGCTGGAGCTTTTATAGTATTCTAGCAACTCTGCGAAAACGTGAATGCTGTCGACCTAGGACGAAACGGAGCGAGAACAGGCCATCTTTTTACCTGTTTTTGAACATTTGAAGATCAGGCATTTATGATAGAATAGATAAACACACTTTTGGGGAGAAGGAGATCAAGCCATGCGCATGAAGAATTTGCTGCATTACACTGAACATCATCGCTACTGCGTATACAGGGAGTTTGGACTTAGTGCTCTGGACGACCGTATGCTTACCGGGGCATATCAGCCCATGGTAGGTGCTTTCGCAATTGGCTTGTATCGGCTGTTGTTTCAGCATCTTCCCGGTGAACAGGTCGGTTACTCACCCCTTGAACAGCAGCGAAAATTGTTCATGACACTTGGACTCGAGCCCAGTGAAAAGGGCCGCAAGTATTTGGTGGAGCAGGCTTCCAAGCTGGAAGCGGTCGGATTGCTTCAGACGTCGCGCCTTTACATTCCGGAGAATGATGATTACATCTATGAATATGAGCTGCAGCCACCGCTGTCACCGGCAGAATTCTTCCGTACACAGCATTTGACACTGCTGCTTCGTGACAAGATTGGCAAGTTTGCTGTTCTCTCCCTGCGTTCGGGATTTTCGGCAGTAGAGAACGGGGACGCACCTTATCCTGCGGCGAGTAAAGAAAATATCTCGGTTCCTTTTTACGATATATTCGAACTGAATACGCATGTGATAGATTACGAGCTGGAGCAGGCGCTCTCGGAAGTATCCACATCCGCTCAGCGGAATGGGACAAGTGTCGCGGCGGAAGAGCTTACGTTAAACTACGCCGACATTATTTTGCGTTTTCCGCGCGAGTCAGTGAACCGTCGTCATGTGGAAAAACTCCGGTTTGATCATGAGCAGCTGGGCATTGTGAATTATGTGGTAAATAAGTTCAATCTCAGTGTGCAGGACGTGTGCCGTTTACTGGATGAGGATGATATTTTCAGTCCGCAAGGACAGCTGATGTTGGACGATCTTCAGCATAAGGCAAGCTTGCAGTTCCGTCAGACGAAGAAACGTCAGGAGCAGCAGACCGTACAGGCAGCCAAAGTGGTCGCACTGAGGCAGCATCTGGACGAGCCTGAGCAGCAGAGCGATTCCGGGGAACCCCCAGTGGAACATGTGGTGCAGATGGAATACTATGTGGAGGTTCCACCGCAGTTTGCAACCAAATGCGATATTCACCAATACAATATGATGCTTCGTAACGAACCATATACACGGCTTTTACAGACGTTTTTCCCAGGAGCCGTCCCTGATAATCTGGTCGATATCTTTGAGAAAATTGATCTGAGCTATAAGCTGCCTGGTGAAGTCATTAATGTTCTTATCCATTACTTGATGCAGCTCCTTGTGTCAGGCGGAGAACAGCGGATTAACCGTAATTTCGTTGAAGCGATCGCTTCCAATATGCTGCTGAAGCAGGTCAATTCATATGAGAAGGCAGTCCAATATATTCGTGACCAGGCCAAGGTAAAAGGCAAGCAGGCTGCTGGTGCAGCCGGAACCCGTTCCCGTACATACGGCAAAGGAGCCAAAGCCAAACCCGAAATCCCGATTGTTCAGGATGTTGCCGCTGAAAGCGATGGAGTATCCGAGGAAGAGTTCGAAGAGATGATGCGATTTGCCCAGCAGATGCAGGCGAGCAAGCAAAAAGGAACTTCATAAATATAGTACTATTTTCACTAAAGACAAAAGGCGAGCCCCTTATTAAAAGGAGCTCGCCTTTTTGCAAGTAATACAGTCTAGGGTTACACTATTTGGAACATTCTAATGACCGATCTTATCTTGACTTATATCCTTAGCAAGGTTAACCGTTAACCTGCTGAAATGGCTATCTTAAGATGGTCGTTGCTTTATTGCCGGCATAATCTTCGATCACGAGCTTGAGCGAGCTGCTGCTGGAAGCTGGTGTGAAGGTCATCTCACTCAGCTTGGTTCTTCCCCGGATAATATACGGGAATTTTTGCGTAACGTAAGTCACCCCGAATTCGCGAGGTACTTCATTTTCGTAAACATAGATCTTGTACCAGTCCTCCAGATCAGGCAGGGCGAGGGTGTATTTTCCATCATTTACCGTAACCTTTTCCTTCGCGTATGGTGTAATCTGATGATCAGCCAGTTGTCCAGTCAATGTAACTGGTTGCTGCTTGCCTATGGCAATGTTGAGCACGTAGTGTTCACCATTTGTTGGCAATCCCGTCAGGACAGCTGAAGATTTTCCTTTCTTGACCTGAACGGTCTTTGTGAAAGGTTCATTCGTATATTCGGTTTGCAGGGTGAGCTCGATCGCTTCCTTGCCTTTGGTTTTCTTAGGGTATTTCCAGCTGACAGTGGCGTCGCCCTGTTTGTTAAATTTCACTTGGATATCCTGAACGGCTGCATCCAAATTATAGGACAGGGTTGCAGGCTCACTCTCACGGCCATCTGCGCCTACGGCACGGATGGACAGCTCACCAGAGCGATTCTTCAAAGATTTAATGTAATAGGTGGAATCATATATTCCGCCAACATAGGATCCATTTTCATATAAATTGTATTGCTTAACCTTCGAATAGTCTTCCATATCCCATTCCACAACAAGTTCATCTGTATTGGTCAGAGACTTGGCGATGTGGAAACCTGTAGGAGTATCTGGTTTGGCCGCAGATCCATCGAAGATACGGATTTCACCGATGTTCATCTGATAATCTTCAATTGTGTTTCCATTTGGGTCAAATACCAGTCCGAAAGCCGCAATGTTTTGGCCCGCATAGGCACTCAAATCCAGGGAAGCTGTTGTCCAGCCTTTCGTTTGTTTGCCTGAATTCGGAACATTGACTTTGACCACATGGGATGGATCATCTTCGAGAATTAAACCGACTTGCAGGGTGGACTTATCGCTCTTCGATGGTTTGTTATAAGTGAGTTCCAATGTAGACTTCGCATTAACCGACAGATCCGTTTTATACAGACGCAGGAAGTTCTCCGCGTTCAGATCACCGTTAACGACAAGAGAGCTGCCGCCATTGAAGGCCCCAATGGCATCGTACTGGTAACGGGCACCTTTTTCATAGGTTGGGCCATAGTCAAAATCAACACTCAGCTTGTCCCCTTCACTATCCATCCACCACTGCCAGGTGACAGGGATGTCCTGGATGTTGATGTTGGACCATTCGGTATCATTGGATACTTTCCCGTTTTCATAATACTGCAGACCATGTCCGGTATTGAAGTTCGTAGCAAAGTTTGAACCATGAACGACGGAACGTTCCGTAAGGTAGGCGGCTATGCCGTCCCAATTGGCGCCAGAAGCGTAGACATCCGACAGATCAACCGATGCATTGCGGCGGGCTTCGGTAGGATCCTGATTCGGTCCAGACCACCAGGCACGATCGCGTACAAAGGTCATCCACTGATACTCGTCTTCAGCCCTGTGATTGGTGCTTCCATCGCCCATCTCTTCGTCAAGGGCATTATGGGTAAAATCTGCACCGAGCGTTGCTATGCTGTTCATCGGCTGACCGTTCTCATTCAAATTGTTGCGCAGGTCATAGAGCTGTTTCCACCGTCCAAACCGGTCATGGCCGCCTTCAACGCCGGCAAAGACGGTTTCCAGTGGATCCAGGCCAAGGCTGAAGGCATGATCACGTGAATCCTGCAGCATCTCATGGTTCCAGACATAATTCAGAAAAATGGAATCCGAAACCCTGCCGAGAGCCGTATCCTGTACGAAGGGGCTGTTGAGTTCGTTAAACTCATTCTGATATTGTATCTGTCCTGTCGTATTAATGGTTGAGTCATACCACTGAACATAGAGACCCTGATCTCTTAAATATTTCATGAATTTTTTGTAGGATGGAATGTCTTCAGGCGCAACGCCCCTCGCTACCTCTTCCTGATTGAAGAAGTATCCATCATAATTATAGTACTTGGCCATCTCGGCCAATTTGACAGCGACCGGGAAATTGCCGTCTTCATCCTGTACGAGCATCTGCTTGTACGTTTGGGGACCACGGTCATTGTCAGAGAAGAAAATGTTGGCAATGGAACGAACGCCGTTTTTATGCGCGGCATTGGTGTAAGCCGGGTTCGGAATGTTCAGAATACCGAACTCGAAATATCGCTCTGTCCACTCCTTGTTCGGGTCATACAGCTCTTCTGGCACTCCGGCAGAAGCCATGCCATGCCAGTAGCTGTAATAGTCTGTATATTGCCAATAATTAAACAGATACTGGCTGAATTCGTTCGTATAAGGGGTACTATCGAAGAACGCATTGCCGTAGTCACCACTCATCGTAAAGAGTTGGGTATCCGGACTAAGTTCGGGGTAGGCCTGTGTGGCGGCAAAAGCATCATTTCGCGGCTGTAAAGGTACATGTGCACGGAGCAGTTCTCCATAGATGTCACTCTCGGGTGTCCAATTCAGAATCTGTGCAGAGGTGTAGCCATGCTGATAAGGCTGATTGGCGCCTTTGGCACTGTCACCTGTGTAGGGAAGTGTATCCCCTGCATAGACAGATGAGGCGACCAACTGGCCGACCAGGGCTGATGTGATGGCCAGTGCAGTTACCTTGGGAATGATGCCTTTCGGTTTGAGTTTGCTTGTCATGCTGTTCCTCCTTCAAGTGGACTGAATGTAAGGTATTCGTTTACACAAATATAAACTTATGGTTAACGATAGAGCATGAAAGCATTTTCAAATAGGGCGAAATTAAAGAAAGGCAGGTATAAACTAAAGAAAAGTTCAAGGTGGGAAGTTAATGTCAGAAGGCAAATGATATAATTCAGACAGGACAAGCCGCATCGGGGGGAACATGCGATTTGAAAATTGTTAGCGTTTACAATAATTTCTTCAAAAATAATATGTTTATGAAAATGCTGTTTATTTTCTCGATGATTTCGATTGTGACGATTATTACGCTGTCGTATATCATTTTTCTATCGGTGTCCGATTCTACCATCCGCCGTGAGCTGGCTATCCAAAAGGCTGCGATGGAAAGTGTGGACCGATATATTCATCAGCAGTATGAGTCCGTGCAAAATATGGTGAGAGATATGCATCAGAACGAGGCACTGTCAGCCAATATCTCCTATCTGATGAGCCACACCTATGCAGATTATGTCCAGCATCTCACCAATGGATATTACGCCAATCAGGATGACTATTCCGCAGATGTACTGAAACATTTCCAGAATATCATGGATCGAAACGCGGACATTCATCAGTTGATGTTATATAGTGCAGAGCGCCAGGACATGTCCATGTTCAGCCCCAATAAGCAATTCAAGAAGCTGGACACGAGTGCTGCCCATTCCTATATTCCTGACGTGATGGCCATGGAGACGCCTAATATCAGTGCACCCAACTACTGGATTCGCAAAGAGATCAATGAATGGAGCCCGGATCTGTACGCGATTCGTGTTCCCATCAACAATACACAGACGCTGCGGAATCTGGGGCAATTCCTCGTTTTTTTTGACTCTGCAGGCATTGGAAATGCACTTGATAGTTATGAGAGCAACTTTAAGGGAGAAATTGTGGTATTGTCGGCCAAAGGTAACGTGTTATTTGACTCCAGCAGCAACTATTACGGCAAGAAGTATCCTTATGTTGAAGTTGCAGATTCGCTATTCGATCAGACCGATATGGATTCGATGAAAAAGGAAAAAAACATGTATGTAAACAAGTTTGTCTCGGCAGACCAGGGCTATGTGATAGTGGCCACAGTTCCTGTGGAAGAGATGGCTGAGGCCTATGCAGGTATTCGGAATACCATTATTTCGATCAGCACCGTATGTACCCTGTTTGCTGTGCTCGTGCCGGCGTTTTTTATCATTAACTTTGCGAAGCGGACCCGGAGAATTATCCGATTTACGCAGAAAGTGAAGTATGGCAATCTGAGTGCACGGATTGATGATACCCGTGACGATGAGCTTGGGCAGATCTCGCACAGCTTTAACGATATGCTCGATGAACTTAATCTGTATATTGAGCGGGTGTACAAGGCCGAGATCAAACAAAAGGAGACGGAGCTGGTTGCTCTGCAGGCCAGAATTAATCCTCATTTTCTCTATAACACGCTTGAAGTGATTCGTATGAGAGCCATTTCCCAGGGGGCAAGGGATGTTGGTGAGATGATCTACAGCTTATCGGTGCTCTTCAAGAGCCTTGTTCAACAGAAGAAAAACTATACATTGAAGGATGAGATGGAGGCTTGCCGTCTATATCTGGAACTCTTTCGAATCCGTTATAAGGATATCTTCACCTATACGATTCAATTGGATCCTGTGCATAATCAACATCCTGTGGTCAAGCTGTCCCTGCAGCCGATCATTGAAAACTATGTCGTGCACGGAATCCAGACGGAACGCTCGGATAACAAATTGTCCATTGTGGTGGAGGAGATTGGAGATGTGCTGCAGGTGGAAGTCAGAGATAATGGCAAAGGCATTGATCCTGCCCGATTGGCAGAAATTCGTGAAGAGCTCGATCGTCCAGAGGAATCAGGACAAATGTTTGGGCTGCGCAGTGTGCACAGTCGTCTGCGCTACCTGTATGGACCGGAGTTTGGAATGACGATAGAGAGTACGCTTGGAGAAGGAACCCTGATAAGGGTGCGTTATCCTCATACGGAAGGGACAGGTGTTTAGCATGTACAACGTGTTTATTGTGGACGATGAGCCGTTCATCATTGAAGGATTATACGAGATTGTGGATTGGTCTTCATTTGGAATGGAAATTGTGAACCATGCCGGCAATGGCCAGGCGGCGCTCCAAGCGCTGTCTGCCCAGCCTGTCGACATTCTGATCACGGATATTTCCATGCCCATTATGAATGGACTGGATCTGATTCGGGAAGCAAGGCGTGTCCAGCCTGACCTTAAAGTGATTATTCTCAGCGGGTTCAATGAGTTCGAATACTTGAAGGAAGCGATGCAGCTGGGGATCGAAAATTATCTGCTCAAGCCGATCAATGTGGAGGAGCTGGAATCAACGCTGCGAAACACGGCCTCCAAGCTGGATCAAGCACCAGCAAAAACAAGTTATGATGCCTACGGCATTCAAATTTTGAAGGACAACATTCTTCATCGATGGTTGACGGGGCAGATCGCAACGGCGGAATTCGAAGAGCGTTCTCTGTTCATGAATCTTACACTTGATGGTCCATGCTATGGCATTGCCATTCTCCGTACGAAGGGAGAAGAGCCGGGCATATTTGATCAAGTGCAGCGTCTACTTGCAGACAAGCCTTATGTGAGTACTTTTCATGATTTGGATGGCGATATCGTCATGATCGCGAGTGTGGACGAGCATCAGGTCGATAGACAGATGTTTATGGATTGCGTCACCGGTTTATCCAGGCAGATCTCTGAAGCACACCCGTCGGTTTATATGGGTATGGGGAGCATGGCGAAGGGCATTCATCAGGCACCCGCGAGTTACAAAGAAGCCAAGCGCGCTCTGCAGTATGTGATGATCTACCCGGATCTTAAAGTGATCGATCATGCGATTCTTGAAACGGGAAGCAGTGCTGGCAGTCGTTTCTCCTTCGACTGGAAGGAATATGCCAAGCTGATGTTATCCCGAAATACCGAACAGCTTTCAGAACGAATTCAAACGGATTTTGAACAGTATCGCGACGGGATGACTCCTGTGGAACTGCAGCATACGGCGCTCGAATTGGTTATTCGTTTCAAAATGGAGCTGGAGAGCATTAAGCATACGGATGAGTCTGTCATTTACCAAAAGGGGTTAAGGCGGGTACTGGATAGTAGTACCTTTGCCGAACTGGTGCAGGCCCTTCAGCAAGTGGGGAGCGAGACGATCGAATCTCTGCTGCAGGATCTGAAAAACCCGATTGTGAGCCAAGTGCTTCAGCATATCGAGAAGCATTACGCAGAAGAGCTTTCCCTTAAGCTGCTAGGGGCTCATTATCATCTGCATCCCGTGTATCTTGGACAGCTGTTTCACAAGGAGACAGGAGAGACCTTTGCCGAGTACATCAATAAATACCGGATCGAGCGTGCCAAGGAACAGCTGCGCAGTTCCAATCTGAAGGTGCATGAGATCGCAAGAAACGTTGGATATTGGGAGACAGGATATTTTTATAAGCAATTCCGCAAATATGTAGGCATTTCACCGACCGATTTCAAGGTTTTTAATTAATTCGGTGACGGGAAGATTCGATCTGCGGACTCAACGTATAAGAGACATTTCGGGAACAGCAGTGGCATGGGAAGAGTTTAATGCCAGATGTTACCCGGCATGTCTCTTTCATGTAAGCGATTTATTAAATCAGGGACAAAAACAAGAGTCAGGGAGAATATCTCTTTAATTTGTACCCCGAAAACTTAAGTTTATCTTCTTTTTGAAAATGCTTTCATTCGATAAGGTTATAGCAGTTAGTTCGTTAGTGCTTAAGGGAAAACGAAAAGGGAGGATCTAAACAATGCTTAAAAAAAGAAAAAGTTTTTCTCTCGTCCTGGCATTATTAATGGCCGTTACACTTGTACTTAGTGCCTGCGGTGGAAGCGAGAGTGCTTCGGAATCCGGCGGGGCTGGAGATGATTCAGTCGAACTGATCTGGTACACCATCGGTACCCCGCAAAAAGATGTGAACAAGGTCATGGAAGAAGTCAGCAAGTATACCAAGGAAAAAATCAATGCTACCGTAACCATGAAAATGGTCGATTGGGGTGACTACCCTCAAAAGATGCAGGTGAATGTGGCTTCCGGTGAGCCTATGGACATTCTGTTCACCTCTTCGGGCGGATTCGACTACGTTCAGAATGCGAGAAAAGGCGCGTTCTTGGAACTGGATGAGCTGCTCCCCAAATATGGCAAGGATCTGATGGACACGATTGACCCGGCATTCCTCAGCGGTTCCAAAGTGGATGGTCATAACTACGGTATTCCAGCGAACAAGGAACTGCCGCAGCAAGAGGTATGGCGTTTCAACAAAACACTGCTCGATAAGTACAACCTGGACATCTCCAATATCCGCACCTTGGACAGTCTCGAACCTTTGCTCAAAACAATCAAGGAAAATGAGCCAAGTGTGACGCCGTTTGCGATGGATAAAAACTATGTCCCTTACGTTCCTTATGACTATGTCATTCAAAATTTGCCTATGGCAATCAAGCTAGATACAACGGATTACAAGCTCGTTAACATCCTGGAGACTCCTGAAATGAAGGAAGCGCTCACAACGATGAACAAATATTACAAAGCTGGCTATGTATCTGCAGAGGCAGCAACAACAGGATCAACCAACGATCTGACGACATCGGGCAACTGGTTCCTGGATCGCGCACAGACTCAACCGCTGGCTGACAATCAATGGTCTGCAAGTTATGGATATCCTGTCGTTTCCACACCGGCAAGTGATGCAATCATCACAAACACTTCTGTACAAGGATCCATCATGGCGATCTCCGCCAACTCCGAGTACCCGGAAAAAGCAATGGAATTCCTGAACCTGCTCAATACCGATCCAGTGCTGCGCAACATGGTGGACTCCGGTATCGAGGGCACTCACTACAAAAAAGTGGACGATACACACATGGAAAACCTGGCTGAATCGAAGAACTATGACATGCCTTCGTATTCCCTTGGTAACAACATGCTGCTCTATCTGAACAACAACGATCCGGATAACAAATGGGATGAGTTCAAGAAATTTAATGCTGAAGGCGTGAACTCCCCAATTCTCAGCTTCAACTTTGATGCAAGCAACGTTTCTACTGAATTGACAGCTGTACAAAACGTGAAAGAACAATACTGGGCCGCATTGATGACTGGTACGCTGGACCCGGCGACCAACTTGGATCAGGTCATTGAGAAGTTCAATCAAGCCGGTCTTGAGAAGGTAATGGCTGAAGCCCAAAGCCAGCTTGATGCCTGGAGAGCGGAAAATAAGTAAGGTTACATTCGTAGGATCGGGCGGCTGCATGTAGCGTCCGATCCTTTTTTTTCATTCAAGCTTGAAGGAGGATATCCCAATGACTGCATTTTTGAAAAACCTGATAAAAAACCGAGTCATGCTGTTCATGGTACTGCCTGGCGCCATCTGGTTCTTCTTCTTCTCTTATCTGCCCCTGGTGGGTACTGTAGCGGCATTCAAGGAATATCGCTTTAGTCGTGAGGGATTCTGGGCCAGCCTTGCGAAGAGCGAATGGGTGGGCTGGGACAACTTCAAATTCCTGTTCAGCAACAATGACGCGCTGCTGATTACCCGCAACACACTTCTGTATAACATCGCCATCATATTCTTGGGGTTAGTGTTCGCTGTAGGTTTGGCCATTCTACTCTCGGAACTTATTAATAAACGGCTCGCCAAAATATATCAAACAGGGATGTTCCTCCCGTATTTCCTCTCCTGGGTCATTGTAGGTTACTTTGTGTTCAGTTTCCTGAGCATGGACCGGGGAATGTTGAATCAGATCATCGGCTGGTTCGGGATGGAACCCATCCAGTGGTATTCGGAAGCCAAGTATTGGCCGTACATTCTGATTTTCGTCGCACTTTGGAAAACGATCGGCTACAACAGTATCGTCTATCTGGCATCTATACTGGGCATTGACCGTTCGCTCTATGAAGCTGCAATGATTGACGGTGCGAGCAAATGGCAGCAGATTCGCAACATTACGATCCCATTGCTATCCCCAATCATCACGATTATGACACTTCTTGCTGTAGGCCGTATCTTCTACGCTGACTTTGGTCTCTTCTATCAAGTGCCAAGGGATTCGGGTACGCTCTATTCCGTTACGAATGTCATTGACACGTATGTATATCGCGGTTTGAAAACGAGCGGTGAGATTGGCATGAGTACCGCTGCCGGATTGTATCAATCGGTTGTGGGCTTTGTACTGGTTATCATCTCCAACTATGTGGTACGCAAGATCGATAAAGATAGCAGCTTATTCTAGGACAAGGGAAAGGAGTGAACCACTGTGGCTCAACTCGTAAAAAAACGCGATTTCCATCATGTATCCAGCGGCTGGAACGTCATCATGAATATCATGGCCGGACTATTCGCTCTGATCTGTGTGTTTCCTTTTATATTTGTCGTCATCATCTCGTTTACGGATGAAAAGGCATTGGCCCGTGACGGATACCGCCTGATTCCGGCGGAATGGAGTCTCGCGGCATATCAATTTGTCTGGCAGAGCGGTGATACACTGCTGCGTGCGTATGGGGTTACCATTCTGGTCACGGTACTCGGAACAATCATCAGTTTGATCCTCATGTCCCTGTATGCCTATGCCATTTCCCGCAAGAGCTTCAGATATCGGAGATTTTTCTCCGTGTTTGCCATTTTGACCATGCTGTTCAACGGCGGGATGATCCCGACCTATATGGTCGTATCCCAACTGCTTGGATTGAAAGATACCGTATGGGCACTGATTCTGCCGCTGGCGATGAATGCCTTCTATATTATGATTCTGCGTACGTTCTACTCCACCAGTGTACCGGATGCGGTTATTGAATCCGCAAGAATTGATGGCGCCGGGGAGTTTTATACTTTTATGAAAATCGTTATTCCATTGTCTCTGCCAGGGCTGGCAACGATCGGGTTGTTCAGTACACTGGGTTACTGGAATGACTGGTTCAACGCACTCTTATACATTGATAATCCCAACCTGGTACCGCTGCAATCCATGCTGATGCGGATCGAGTCCAGCATTCAGTTTATTCAGCAGAACTCCGCCAACAGCTCCATGAGTCTGGCAGCCATGCAGTCCATTCCGCAGGATACTTCCCGGATGGCGATGGTCGTGCTTGCAACGCTGCCGATTATATTTGCCTATCCGTTCTTCCAGCGCTATTTCGTACAAGGTCTGACGGTTGGAGCGGTGAAGGAATAACCGGATCACTCTATAGGATTGGAGAGTTTCAGGATGATGACATATAAGGACAAAAGCAAGCCCGTCGAAGAACGGGTGCAGCACCTGCTTGGCCTGATGACTACGGAAGAGAAGGTAGGCCAGCTCATTCAGCCTTTTGGCTGGCAGACCTATACGAATGACAAGGGAAATATCACGCTAAATGATTCCTTTATAGAGCAAGTGAAAAACGGCGGCGTCGGCTCTCTCTATGGCGCCCTTCGGGCCGATCCCTGGACTGGCGTTACACTTGAAAATGGTTTATCCGCGAGAGAAGGTGCGGAAGCTGTTAACCTGATTCAGCGTCATGCTGTGGAGCATTCCCGACTGGGGATTCCGATCCTGATTGGGGAGGAGTGCTCTCACGGCCATATGGCCATTGACGGAACGGTATATCCCGTACCGCTGCTGCTCGGCAGCACCTGGAATTTGGACTTATACCGAGAGATGTGCCAGGCCGTAGCTAAGGAAACGCGTGCTCAGGGTGGAGCGGTTACGTATTCTCCGGTACTGGATGTCGTGCGTGATCCTCGCTGGGGACGTACGGAGGAATGCTTTGGCGAAGATCCGTATCTCATTGGGGAACTGGCGGTAGCTTCTGTCGAAGGACTTCAGGGGGAAAGCCTTGACCGGGATGATGCGGTAGCTGCAACGCTGAAGCATTTTGTCGGTTACGGCAGCTCGGAAGGCGGCCGCAATGCAGGACCTGTACACATGGGCTGGCGTGAACTGATGGAAGTGGATCTGTATCCATTCCGAAAAGCAGTGGAAGCAGGGGCAGCATCCATTATGCCTGCTTATAACGAAATTGATGGCACACCTTGTACGGTAAATACGGAATTACTGGATCGTGTTTTACGTGAAGACTGGGGCTTTGAGGGTTTGGTCATTACGGACTGCGGTGCAATCAACATGCTGGCAGGCGGGCATGATGTTGCAGCAGATGGACTCGATGCATCTGTTCAGGCTATTCAGGCAGGCATCGATATGGAAATGTCCGGTGAGATGTTTGGACAGTATCTGGTGCAGGCTGTTTCGGAGGGCAAGCTTGATGTGCAGGTTTTGGAACGGGCTGTCAGCCGCGTACTGGCATTGAAATTCAAACTTGGCTTGTTCGAGCAGCCTTATGTAGACGCTGACCGGGCCGCAGAAGTAATTGGCAGTGAGCAGCATATCCAGCTGGCACGGCAATTGGCAGCAGAAGGAGTGGTTCTGCTCAAAAATGAGCAATCCGCTCTCCCGCTATCCATAACAGGAGCTGGGCAGATTGCTGTCATTGGCCCGAATGCGGATCATGCCTACAATCAGCTCGGTGATTACACGTCACCGCAGCCCAAATCCAAAGTGGCAACCGTACTGGATGGTATCCGCTCCAAGCTCGCGGAGAATGAAGCTGTACGTGAGGTGCTTTATGCGCCAGGTTGCCGAATCAAAGGCGATTCCAGAGAAGGCTTCGAGCATGCCATTGAGATCGCCGGCAAGGCAGATACCGTCATCATGGTGGTTGGCGGGTCAAGTGCCCGCGATTTCGGCGAAGGAACGATCGACCTGAAGACAGGGGCATCCAATGTGTCCGATCATTCATGGAATGACATGGATTGCGGCGAGGGTATCGACCGTATGACGTTAGGGCTTGCGGGAGTTCAGCTGGAACTCATTCAGGAAATTCACAAGCTCGGCAAAAAGCTGATTGTTGTCTACATCAATGGCCGCCCTATCACTGAACCTTGGGTGGATGAACATGCCGATGCCATTCTGGAGGCCTGGTATCCGGGGCAAGAAGGCGGGCATGCCATTGCAGACATTCTATTTGGCGATGTGAATCCATCGGGCAAATTGACGATTTCCATTCCGAAGCATGTCGGTCAGTTACCTATCTATTACAACGGCAAACGTTCCCGTGGCAAGCGTTATCTCGAAGAGGATCTGGAGCCTCGTTATTCATTTGGATATGGACTTAGCTATACCACTTTTGAATACAGCGAGCCGAAAGTCAGCAGGGCATCCATGACAGCTGACGAATCAGTTATGGTATCGGTGGATGTGACCAATACAGGCCAGCGTAGTGGCGCAGAAGTGGTACAGATGTACATCACCGACGTGGTCAGCCAGATGACTCGCCCGGCCAAGGAGCTGAAAGGATTCAAAAAAGTGAATCTGGCACCTGGTGAGACGCAAACGATTGAATTCCTTGTTGGTGCGGAGCAGCTGCAATATATCGGACGGCATTTGAAACCCGTGGTTGAACCGGGACTATTCCGTATTCATATCGGCAGCAGCGTAAACGACACACAAATGGCCGAGCTTACGGTAAGGGAGGCGTAAAACATGGAACGTATTAGACGATTTATTCGTGAACTGTCTGAACATCAGTGGCTGGAGCAGGTGGATCTGCGCAGCTGGAACATCACCCGTGCTTATTATGACGTGCCGGGAAAATATGAGAATCAAGGGCCTTATCCGGAGGGAGAAGGCCTGGAACGTTTTCCAAGCACACAGGGGACCACCTACTTTTTTCGAACCCGTTTAGAAGTTCCTGCTTCCTGGCAGCATGCCCCATTCGGACTGTTATTTCAATCGGGAGGAGAAGGGTTGCTGCGGGTGAATGGTCGTTCTTATCAGGGTCTGGATCGCAATCATACGTACGTTACGCTGGACCCGTCCAAGATTGGAGTTCATCCGGAGCTTGAAATCGAACTGTTCGATCCTGTACCTGAACCTGTCGATCCGTTGAACCAGCAGGCCGTTATTCAGCCGCCGATCACATCAATCACCAGTCTGCTGGTGAGACCGAACGAGGCGGTTCGCAGCCTGATGTATACGGTCATTATTGTACGCGATTCGGCCATACTGCTGCCCGAAAGCGACTTCCGGCGTGTACGTCTGCTGGAAGCCATCTATCGTGCGATGGATCAATTCGTCGGCATGACAGATGAAGAGATCAAGCAGGGGGAAGGCATTCGCCAGATTGAAGAGAGTTTAGCGAATCATGTGCGAGAGATTGGTGGTAACGCCGAAGGTCTTGAACATATGGTGGGACAGTCCCATATCGACATTGCCTGGTTGTGGCCTGTACGGGAGACCGTACGCAAGACAAGTCGTACATTCTCAACCGTGGATGCACTAATGAATGAGTATCCCGATTATGTGTACTCCCAGAGCCAACCTTTGTTGTACGCCTTTCTGAAGGAACATGATCCCGAATTGTATGCACGGGTGAAGCAGCGCATTGCAGAAGGACGCTGGGAACTGGTTGGCGGCATGTGGGTTGAACCGGATCTGAACATTCCGAGCGGCGAGTCGCTGATTCGCCAAATGTTATATGGCCAGCGTTTTTACATGGAGGAGTTCGGCAAGACGTCACAGATTGAATGGCTGCCGGATACATTCGGGTACTGTGCCTCCCTGCCTCAGATATTGAAACATGGCAATGTGGACTATTTCATGACGACGAAGCTGGGATGGAACGATACCAATGTATTCCCGTACGATCTCTTTCACTGGGTTGGCATTGACGGTACACCGATCCTGTCTTATCTCAACCATGGTGTCAATGAACACACTTTACCGAAGGATATTCATGATCACTGGCAGTCCTACCGTGAGAAAGCAGCACATCCCGAGCACATGCTTCTATACGGGCATGGTGATGGTGGAGGCGGAGTAACCCGCGAAATGCTGGAGTACGTGGATCGTGCAGACCTGATGGTAGGGCAGCCTGCCAGTCGTTACAGTACAGCGGGAGCCTTTTTTGCAGGTATTGAAGCAGGGCAGCCTACACTTCCGGAATGGCACGGTGATCTGTACCTGGAACTGCATCGAGGCACGTACACGACACATGCACGCAACAAGCGGAACAATCGCAAGGCAGAGGTCCTGTATCGTGAAGCCGAGCTGTGGAACACACTCGCTCTGCCGGACATGGAGGCGCAGACAGAAGCTGAAGTCCGTTCGGCACTGCATGAGGGCTGGAAGCTGATCTTGCTGAATCAATTCCACGATATTATTCCAGGCTCAGCGATTACGGAGTCCTACGTTACTTCGGATGAGGAATATGTACGAGTTTTTGAGTTAGGTAGAGCAGGGCTGAATCAAGGTACTGCGGCATTAACGGCAGGTATTAACACAAAGGGTCCAGAAGGTTCAGCGGCCTATGTGGTGTTCAACAGCCTTGGCTGGAAGCGTAGTGCAGTCATTCAGTTCCCCGTGCACGATGGCTTGGATCGTTATGCGGTAGATGTAGAAGGCCAGCACCTGCGAATGGATCGGGAAGATAACGCGATTTCGATTCTTGTGGATGACATTCCGGCGTTTGGGTATAAGACGATTTGGCTGGTATCTGAAAATACTAGGGAAACGAATGCACAAGAAGTGACCAGCCTTGCCGGTCAACCTGTCTTTGACGATACATGGGATACGGCGTTTTATCATGTGGAGTTTAACAACCGAGGCGAGATTACTCGTCTGTGGGATAAGGCAGCAGAGCGGGAAATGCTGAAGCCGGGTGAACGGGGCAATCAATTCCACTTTTTTCACGACCGTCCGACGCTCTGGGATGCGTGGGATATTGATAGCCGTTATGAAGAACAGGTTGCCGGGGAAGTCGAGCTATTGGAGAAAAAGCTGGTGCTGGCTGGTACAACGAAGGACGTACTGCGCTTCCGCTGGAAACTCCATCAATCGGAGATTACACAAGATATCGTCTTCTACCATGATTCACGGCGTATTGACTTCCAAACACAAGTGAGCTGGAACGAAAACCACAAACTCTTGAAAGTCGGTTTTCCAATTGATGTCGTGACCTCCAAGGCGACGTATGAGATTCCGTTTGGCGCATTGGAGCGGCCAACCCACCGTAACACCAGCTGGGAACAAGCCCAGTATGAAGTTTGTGGCCACCGTTTCGCAGATGTATCCGAATATGGATACGGAGTGAGTTTGCTTAATGACTGCAAATACGGATACGACGTACAGGGAAGCACCATTCGTTTATCCCTGCTTCGTGCACCGAAATGGCCGGACCGAACCGCCGATCTGGGAGAGCATGAATTCACCTATTCCCTGTATCCGCATGAAGGGGATTGGCGTAATGCGCACACGGTACGTCATGCTGCAGAGCTGAATCATGAGGTGACGGTACAGCAGGTACAGCAGAGTACAGGGACTGATGTTGAGTCAACTGCTGCAACTGCCTCACCTGCACGCCCGGCAACCGGAGCATGGATTGATTGGGATAGCGAACATGTCATTTTGGATACGGTTAAAATGGCAGAGGATGGACACGGCACGGTACTTCGTTTCTATGAATCTTCAGGTAAACGTGAACGTGTAACCTTGCAATGGCCACATGCCTTTGAGCAGGCCTATCTCTCCAACGCGTTGGAAGAATCGGGTGAGCCTTTGGATATGACGAATGGTCAGATTACATTGACCTTCGCCCCTTACGAAATTAAAACCGTGCTGCTGCGGTAAACCTTTTTGAAAGATCTCAGAGCTATGCAAGATGAACTTAAACATTTACACCATAACGCAGAGTGCAGAACCAGTCTGGAGAAGCAGAGCGCTCGCGTTTATCACTGGATTTTTCCCTTTGAAGAAGGGAATCCAAAAAAATCCGGGGATAACAGCGATCCGAAGATGGTACTGCAATCGTAGTGGCCATGTGTAACAGTTCACGGGTTCATCTTATCTAGCTACACCATTCAATACGTTTAAGGAGTTGCACTCATCCATGGAACAATTCAGATTACCCAAAATACCAATGCCGCCCGTTGCTGTGCCGCAATCCATTCAGGCAGTGCTCGAAGAGGCGGAACAGAAGCTGGCTCATCGACCGAAGCTGCTTCAATTATTCAAAAATTGTTTCCCTAATACAATAGAAACAACTACAAAATTGATGGACGATGGCACGACTTTTGTCATCACCGGAGACATCCCAGCCTCGTGGCTGCGTGATTCCGTGGAGCAGGTGGTGCACTACATTCCGTTTGCGAAGGAAGATGAGGACCTGCAGCGGATCATTGGCGGCCTGATCAAGCGCCACATCCAGTATGTTCATATTGACCCGTATGCCAATGCCTTCAATGAGACGGCCAATGACTGGCACTGGAACACGACGGACGAGACTGACATGTCGCCATGGGTATGGGAACGAAAATTCGAGATTGATTCGCTGTGCTTTGTTGTGAGACTGGCCTATCTATATTGGAAGGAAACGGAGCTAACCGACATTTTCGATTCCAGCTTCAAAGCAGCCATGCGCAAAATCGTGGACCTGTTCAAGGTGGAACAGCATCACATGGAACAATCTCCATATCGCTTTACGCGCAATAACGGCATTCCAACAGATTCTCTGCGTAATCATGGGAAGGGCATGCCGGTCAATTATACAGGCATGATCTGGTCTGGCTTCCGTTCCAGCGACGATGCGTGCGATTTTCACTACAATATCCCAGGCAACATGTTTGCAGTCGTAGCTTTGCGCCAGATGCAGGAGTTTGCCGAGTGGGTGTTCCGGGATATGGCGCTGCTGCAGGAGCTTAAGGATCTGGAGCAGGACGTGGATCACGGCATTCAGCTGTACGGCATTTATCGTCATCCGGAATTTGGTCCCATCTACGCGTACGAGACGGATGGCTACGGCAATTACTGTCTCATGGATGATGCCGGTACACCGGGGCTGATGTCCATTCCGTATCTCGGCTACGTCACAGCGGATGATCCAATCTATCAAAATACCCGCCGATTCGCCCTGAGCAAAGAGAACCCGTTTTATTATGAGGGCAAGGTTGCCAAAGGGATCGGCAGCCCGCACACACCACCGGATTACATCTGGCATATGGGTCTATCCATGCAGGGACTGACGGCACAATCTGCCGAGGAGAAGCTGGAGATCATTCGTATGCTGGAAGCGACAGATGCGGATACAGGTTATATGCATGAAGGTTTCCATGCGGATGATCCAACAATATTTACGAGAAAATGGTTTGCATGGTCCAACAGCCTGTTCTCCCAGTTGGTCTATAAATCCATGAAGGATGGCCTGTTATGAGTACACATGTGAAGGACAACAAGCTGATTATCTTCGCTGATCCGGATTTTCCGGCAGAAGGCCAGCGGCCATCCCGCGAAGCTCTGGATACTTGGCAAAGGTCTGATGAAGTCATCGTTGCAGGCGCGCGTGAACTGGCTGAGGTGTTGAAAGCAGCAGCAGGCGAGGGCTGTCTGGTAAACCTGCATGCACCCTATTTTCCCAAATCGGCCTGGACAGAAATTGCAGCCTATCTGCATCAGGGAGGAAGCCTGATTAGTGTGGGTGGAGTACCGTTTAAGCGCCCTGTCCGGGATCAGGATGGAGCTTGGGTTGTGGAGTCAGAGCAGACGGTGTATCACCAGGAGCTTTATATTCACGAGGCGCTGAACGTATCTTCAGAGAATATTCAAACGTATGCTTCCTCTGAACCCATTTCATTGCTTGCTGGCAAAGAGGGCTTGTTTGAGATTGCAGACACGTGGAATCTGGTCCCGCATACCACAAAGTCCAGTGATCTGCCTCACCAGATGGGTTCGGCAGGACCGATGAGCACGCAGATCTATCCGTTACTTTGCGGAGTGAGTAAGGATGAACGCAGCATTGCCGCTCCGGTCGTCTTGTGGGAGAACTCCCGCAGTACATTTGCTGGTTCACGCTGGATGTTTGTGAATCTGCCGCTGACCGCTTCATTCTGGGAGCGGGACGGTGCTAACGAGATTGTGAAGTGGGCACAATTCTGTGCCAAAGGGGTAACTGAACTGTCCCTCAAGCCTAACTATGCTACGTATGGAACAGGTGAACGGGCTTTACTTACCCTTCAGGGACAGATTTTACAGCGCGCGGGTGACAGAAGTACAGCTTCCGAGTTGTGGACGTTTGATCTGACTGTTGAACGGGAGGATCGGGCAGGCACAGCTGAGAAGGTATGGAGCCATAAGCTGCAGATGGAGCTTACCGGAGAACAGCAATTTGTACGCCTCCCTCTTCCGGTTCCAGTAGAAAGCGGGCTGTACCGAATCGTATGTCGTGCGCAAGCACCTGACGGTGAAGTTCGGGTCTTGTGCCAAGGCTTCTGGGGCCAGGATGACGCATTGCTTGCAGAAGGTGAAGTCATCACCCGCAGCAGAGACTACTTTGTAAAAGAAGGACGACCTCTCCCTGTTGTGGGCATGACGTACATGACCTCCGACGTAGCCCGGAAATTTCTGTTTCTGCCGAATGCCGACGTATGGGATCGGGACATGGCACAGATGGCGAAAGCGGGCATTAACTGGATTCGGACCGGAATCTGGACGGCATATCGCAATATGATGCAGGTGGACGGACACATGGCAGAGGATGTGCTTCGCGCGATTGATGCCTTCCTGTTAACGGCGAAGCGCCACGGCCTGCAGGTCACGTTCACATTCTTTTCCTTTACGCCTGAAACGTGGGAAGGAACGAATCCGTATCTGGATCCGCAAAGTGTCGAGGCACAGAAGCGTTTTATTCGCAGTATCGTCAGCCGGCATACACACACCACCCATGTGGATTGGGATCTGATTAACGAGCCATCGATGTTTGATCCGGTACGCATCTTCTCGGCTGGCCCGCGCTCAGCCCGGGATTCACACGAACAGCAGGCTTTTGTGAAATGGCTTGAGCAGCGTCATGAAACCATTGAAGCGCTGCAGGAAGCATGGAACATGTCGCCGAAGCAGCTTCCGAACTTTGCAGCAGCGGTCATTCCGGAACCGGAAGAGATTAACTTTGATGTACAGGACATGCATAAGGCGAAAAAAGGAACCCGCTGGCTCGATTATTGTCTCTTCTCCATGGAGATGCACAATGTTTGGGCAAGAGAGCTCGTAGGTACGATCAAGGATTTGGTGCCGAATCATCTCGTTACTGTAGGGCAGGACGAAGCTCTGGGTGCACAGCGTCCTTCACCGTTTTTCTATGAACGTGAAGTGGATTATACCACCGTGCATTCCTGGTGGTTGAACGATGATCTGATCTGGGACGGCATTTTCACCAAAACTCCGCATAAACCGAATTTAATTCAAGAGACGGGCATCATGTATGTGGAGACCCCGGATGGACGTGCCAAGCGCACGGAAGAAGAGCTTCGCAGCATTCTTGAACGGAAGTATGCCTATGCATTCTCCACAGGTGGTGCCGGAGCAGTGCAATGGATCTGGAATACCAACTTCTATATGGATAATGCCAATGAATCTCATATTGGAGCCCTCCGTGCAGATGGTACAGAGAAGCCTGAAGCGGATGTATCCTATGACTTTGGCCGCTTCATGCAGAAGGTGCGTGATCTCTTCGAGGATCGTGAGCTGGAGGAGATTGCGGTCGTGTTCCCGTATTCCAATGACTTCTCCAACCGTTCCCTTGCGTATGATGCAACAACCAAGCTTACGCGTGTGATGTCCTATGATCTGAAACTGCCATTCCGTGCCGTATCCGAATATCATTTGGAAGCACTGGAGCAGCAGCCGCCCAAGCTGATTATCGTGCCGAGTCCACACAATATGGATAATGATGCATTGCTTCAGCTGCTTGCATTCACGGAGAAGGAAGGCGCATGTCTGCTGATCACTGGACCACTGGGACTGGACGCGTACTGGAAGGCCAGTGACCGGGCCGTTCACATTGTGGGTAAACGCAGTTTGGGTAATGTGCAGCGTGAAGAACTGCTGAATATCAATGGGGTGAATCACCGGGTAACATATGGCCGGCGTCGTATTGCTGAGGTGGCTAAAGAGACGCTGCTTCATCAAGATCATGACACTCCAGATGGAGTGACTGTTCTGCCATGGGGGAAAGGAAAAATCATGTGGACCCCGCTGCCGCTCGAGCTTAACGGACGGGATGAGCCGCTGGCGGACCTGTATCGTTATGCGGCCGAAACGGCTGGCATCCATCAGGAGTTGGAATGGGTATCTGGAGGAGAAATCGCAGGAATCTATGGCCGGAAGCTCAGTTTTCCAAAAGGAAATCTATATGTATTTGTGTCAGAGTCTTCACTCCATCACAAGGTTCAAGTCAGAGATACTCGCACTGGCGTATCCTATGAATTCAAATTGGAGAAAAATCGGTCCGTGCTGTTTGCCACAGATGCTGCAGGAAAGCTGCATACGGTGTATCGCCCGGAAGAAGTTGAGATTGTACAACAAAATGGAGAGGTGGGCTAACGCATGACGGAACAAAAGGATAAACCAAAAACCAAAAGAGCCCATATCATTTCGCACACTCACTGGGATCGGGAATGGTACCTGCCCTATGAGAAGCACCATATGCGGCTCGTTCAACTGGTGGATTCACTGCTGGATGAGCTCGATGAGGGAGCAGACTACAAAAGCTTTTATCTGGATGGACAAACGATCATTATCGACGATTATCTTCAGGTCCGTCCGGAGCAGAAGGAGCGACTGGAGAAGCATATACGTAATGGCCGGATCGTGATTGGGCCATGGTATATTTTGCAGGATGCGTTCCTTACCAGTGGTGAAGCCAATGTGCGCAATATGCAGGTTGGACATCGGGATGCGAAGCGTTACGGCACGCCCTCCAAGATCGGTTATTTTCCCGATACGTTCGGGCTGGTTGGACAGACGCCGCAGCTTATGCTGCAATCTGGCATCGATAACGTCTTTTTTGGAAGAGGCGTGAAGCCTACAGGCTTCAATAATACCGTATCGGATGCAGGATACGAATCCAGCTTCTCGGAGCTCATGTGGGAAGGGCCGGATGGATCGAAGGTGCTGGGGGTGCTGTTTGCCAACTGGTACTCCAATGGTAATGAAATTCCGGTAGATGAGGCTTCAGCTCGCAAGTTCTGGGAAACCAAACTGGCAGATGCCGAGAAATATGCCTCGACCAATGAGCTGCTGTATATGAACGGTTGTGATCACCAGCCTATTCAGCGGGATCTGCCTGAGGCGATCCGAATGGCCGAGCAATTACATCCCGACATTGAATTCGTACACTCCAACTTTCCGGATTATCTGACGGCCCTGAAAGAATCATCGGAACATGAGCTGTCCACGGTAAAAGGAGAGCTGCGCAGCCAGCGTACCGATGGCTGGGGTACATTGGTGAACACGGCTTCGGCACGGGTTTATCTGAAACAGATGAACCAGCTTGGTCAAGCCTTGCTGGAAAAGGTGGCTGAGCCACTGGCGTCCTACGCCCATCTTCTTGGGCATGCTTATCCGCATGACCAGCTGACATATGCCTGGAAAACGCTGATGCAGAACCATCCCCATGATAGCATCTGCGGCTGCAGTGTAGATGAGGTTCACCGCGAGATGGTCACTCGATTCGAGAAGAGCCGTCACGTTGCTGAAGCCATGATTGAAGAGAGCACAAGTCAGATTGCTGCTTCAGTGGATACCTCAATCTTTGCCAGTTACGGTGAGGATGCGCGGCCGCTGATCACGTTTAATACGACAGGCTGGGAGCGCAGCGGCGTTGTTCAGATCGAACTGGATGCAGCTCGTATCTACTTCCGTGATGGAATTTCATTAGAGGGTATGGCTGCCCAAATGAACAACGTAGACCTGTCGGGTCGTATCCTCGTTGATGAAAAGGGTGCGCACGTTCCGTGTACAGTTAAAGATCTGGGCCTGCAGTTCGGTTATGATCTGCCGGATGACCGATTCCGTCAGCCGTACAGCTGCCGCCGGGTCAGAATTACATTTGAAGCTGAGAACGTGCCAGCGCTTGGATTGAAGGCATATGCTTGGATTCGCAGTGAAGCTCAGGATGATTCTGTCTCGAATGGGACTGCACTGCGCAGTGGTGAACGTAGCCTGGAGAATGAATATGTTGCCGTTACAATCGCAGACAATGGCTCCTTTACACTGAAGGATAAACGTACAGGACGTACGTACCAAGACCTTGGCGTATACGAAAATGTTGGGGATATCGGTAACGAGTATATGTTCAAGCAGCCGGAGAATGAAGTTGCCTTGACTACGAAAGAATTAACTGCCGGCATACAGATCATAGAGGATACGCCGTACCGTGTCTCCTACGAAATCATACATGATTGGGAAATTCCAGCTTCGGCGGATGAGGTGCTGGATCGTGAACAGCGTGAGCTCATCTATTACCCGTATCGCAAGGCACAGCGTTCCAAACAGACTACCACACTGCGTATTCGTACGATTCTGTCGTTAAGCCGCAGCGGAAAAGGAGTTCATGTGCAAACCACGTTCAACAATCAGGCGAAGGATCACCGTGTACGTGCCCTGTTCCCAACCGATCTGGCGACTGCGGTTCACCATGTGGATTCCATGTTTGAGATTGCTACTCGTGATAATGTACCCGCACCGGAGTGGCAAAATCCAAGCAATACACAGCATCAGCAAAGCTTTGTGGATGTGAGTGAAGAACAGGCTGGACTGGTCGTAGCCAATCTGGGACTGAATGAATATGAAGTTCTTCAGGATGGGCGCAATACGATCGCCGTAACGCTGCTCCGTGCCGTAGGGGAGCTCGGGGACTGGGGATTGTTCCCGACACCGGAAGCACAATGTCTGGGGGAGCATGCGTTCCAGATGGAGATCATTCCGCATGATGGAAGCGGTGCATCATCAGATGCATACATCGAGGCTTACCAGTTCCAGGTTCCATGGACGCTGGTTCAAACGGATGTTCACTCAGGTACGCTGTCATCAACGCATACGCCATTTGCATGGCAAGGGGAAGGTATGGCATTCTCCTCACTGAAAGTGAATGAGGAATCAGGTGATCTGATGATGCGCTGGTATAATATGAAGCCGGACACATCGCTGCTGAGTTTGGCTGCGACCGAATTGGATACGAATGAAGAAGCATACAAGAGCAATATTTTGGAGGAGAAGGGGGAGAAACTCGTATCCTCTTCAAATGTTTCTACTAATCTATTCAGCGGCAAACAATGGTCCATCCCGGCAGGACCTTGCGAGATTGTTACGGTAGGGCTCCCTCATTAAAGGAAACACCCTGAGAGCAGGCAGGTACTGTCATCCACACCATTCGCGATACGATGTGTTACGAAGGAGATCGTTTTTTCCAGACGGAACATGTTGAGTTATGCCCCGAGTTTCTATAGAATGAACAATAGAATTGCAATCGATCGAAGGAACCTTTGCCGTCATCATGGTTATTGGTAAAATTCAGGTGGTTCATTCTATATTGAATACATTAAGGGGGCTTGAAGCCATGGAATCCTTGGGAGGACTGCTTCAGCAGCTTAATCCTTCCTTTCGTGAGCAGTCGCGGCGAATTGCGGCGGAGCTGATGGATGATCCGTACGTACGCGAATTCCGAGCAGGTCACCCGGAACTGAAAGATGCGCAGCTCATGACCGATCTGAGCAAGCTGTATCAGTATGCCCGAGATTCGAAAAACTGTGCGAATTGTCCGGGACTGGATAACTGTCCTAACGATTTCCAGGGTCACTTTTGCAAACTGGAAGTAGAGCATTTTAACGGTAAACCCGAAATTATAGATAAAAAAGCTCCGTGTTCCAAACATATTGCCAGGCAAAATGAGCATGTGATCAAGAAGAGAATCCGCAGCTTCTATGTGGACGAGCGTGCGCTTAGTGCAGGATATAACGATGTGGAAATTATGGGCAAGGATCGGATGCGGGCTCCGGCGGTAAACCAGGTTCTGCGTTATATCAATGATACGAAGGAGAACGGATTATCTCCGCAAGGACTGTTTCTTGAGGGATCATTTGGAACAGGCAAGACGTTTCTGATGTGCTATTTGTTACACGAATTAGCCGTTGCGGGATACACAGGGGTCATTATCTACATGCCTGACTTTGTGGAGGATCTGAAATCCATGATCACGGATGGGCAGAAGCTGAAGGAAACGACAGATATACTCAAAAGCTGTGACCTGCTCATCTTCGATGATATTGGCGCAGAGAATCTGAATCCTTGGGTTCGAGATCATGTGATGGGTTCCATTTTGAACTACCGCATGAATCGGAAACCGACGTTCTACACGTCCAACTACAATCTGGATGGGCTGGAGAAGCATCTCAGCTTTACGAGCAGGGATGGCGAGGAAATGAACAAGGGGCAGCGTCTGATGGATCGCATTCGTCCGTTTGTTGACGTCGTTTCTGTTCGCGGAGAGAATCAGCGAGGCAAGCGATAATTTTTATATTCATACGGTAAGTAGTCCACAAAAAAGCCTGGTTTTTCGCGGTAGTCGCGGAAACCGGGCTTTTTTGGTCCTGCGCGGGCCTGACATCCTATTCGGTCAGGAATTTGAAGATGACCATGCCGAAGAAGATAACTGTCATCAGGCCACCCATGCCGGCAACACCCGCAATCAGATCGAATAGATCGTTACGGGGCTCCTCGTTCACATGTTCACGCGGGTCGCTGATCCGCACATTTGCGTCCATGGTATTGCCTCCTTATGTGGATCAACAGCTTGCCCTTCCAGGGAGCTGAAGCCCGGAGTAATTTTAGTATACTTGGAAAAGAAAGCGTTTGTAAAGATTTTGCAGCAATCGTGTCAAGATGACCAATTGTGAAGATTTGATGGTGGAGAGATGAACATTGCACGTTCATTTCACAAGTTAAGATGACCTGTGTTATACTGGAAGTGTCGTTCACGACGTTACAGGTTAAAATAAACCGTAAGTATATATAAGGAGGACAATTTCATGGCTATTGTTAACGTATCCGATCAATCCTTTAACGCTGAAGTCGAAGGAGAAGGAACGGTTCTTGTTGATTTCTGGGCGCCTTGGTGCGGTCCTTGCAAAATGCTCGCTCCAATCCTGGAAGAGCTGTCCACCGAAGTTGGCGATGCAGTGAAAATTGCCAAAGTCAACGTTGACGAAAATCCGGAATCCGCTTCCCGCTTCGGCGTAATGAGCATTCCGACATTGATCTTCTTCAAAGACGGCCAACCGGTTGATAAAGTGGTTGGATTGAACTCGAAAGAAGCACTCAAAGGAATCATCGAGAAACACCAATAATTCACTAGGCTAACAGATACGCCTCCGGTTTATGCGCCGGGGGCGTTTTGCGTCGAATATCTTTTTATAGGACAATATAGTGGTATACGATTATTATAAGTTGGTCTGAAAATTACATGTTTAACGGAGAGGACAGAAATGATCTGAAGAAACGAAGTGGTCGCCTTTATCACCGGATTTATACCTTAAAAAAAAGCAATCATAAGAAATCCGGGGGTAACAGCGATTGGAAGATCATTCTGGCATCGGAGTGGCACATGTAAGAAGAAGCTTTCAACTTTCTCAGAATCGATCGGGAGGGAGGACCCACCGAATTATGGATGAATTCATCAATGTTCTGCAAGAACAGGAGCAGGCCCTGGAGCAGATACGGCACAAGCTTGCACTGCTGCCTGATATGCCTGGCTGTTATTTGATGAAGAACAGCGAAGGTACCATTATCTATGTAGGTAAGGCCAAAGTGCTGAAAAACCGTGTACGCTCTTATTTTATTGGCAGTCATAACGGTAAGACGCAGCGTCTGGTATCCGAAATCCGCGATTTCGAATACATTGTAACCGGCAGCAATATGGAAGCACTCATCTTGGAGTGTAACCTGATCAAAAAACACATGCCGCGTTATAACGTCTTGCTCAAGGATGACAAAACCTTTCCTTATCTTAAAATTACGAATGAAAAGCATCCCCGGCTCGAAGTGACCCGGCGTGTGCTGAAAGATAAAGCCAAGTACTTTGGACCCTATCCGAACTCGTACGCGGCACACCAAACGAAAAAGCTGCTCGACCGCATGTATCCGCTGCGTAAATGCGGCGTAATGCCGAAGGAAGTCTGCCTGTATTACCACATGGGACAATGTCTTGCTCCCTGTGTGAAGGAAGTAGGCAAGGAGCAATATGACCAGATTTCCCAAGAAATCGGTTCATTCCTGAGCGGAGGTCACGAAGAAATCAAGAAGGATCTGCAGCGCAAAATGCAGGAAGCCGCAGAGGATCTGTATTTCGAACGTGCCAAGGAACTGCGGGACCAGGTCATAGCGATTGACGCCATGATGGAAAAACAGAAAATTACGATGGCGGACGCCAGAGACCGCGATGTGTTTGGGTTCGCCATTGATAAGGGCTGGATGTGCGTCCAGATTCTATATATGCGTCAGGGGAAAATGATCGAGCGTCATGTATCGACGTTTCCGTTTTATGGCGAAGCGTACAGTGACTTTATGTCCTACGTGACGCAGTATTATAGCGATAATCCTGCACTGCCGCAGGAAATCTTGCTGCCTGAAGTTCCGAAAGAACTGGTCACTGAAGACTCGATGGATAACACGGAAGTAATGGCTGCGGATGTGCCAGCGGCTGTAACCTCGGAATCGGATCCATTGTCATCAGCATTAGATGATGTGTCTGCTGAACCACAAGTTGCGGAATCCCGTGCAGCTTATGGGGAAAACCATGCTTCGGACGAGGATGAAGCAGAAACAACAATGGCTCAGGATCTGTCCGATCAACAGGAGGATGCGGCTGTGGATACGAATCGCCCTGGATTGGAAGACCCATTCCAGGCTGCGGCGGCTCTGCAGGAGTGGCTGGAGATCAAGGTTCACATCCCGCAGCGCGGGTTGAAACGCCAAATGATCACCATGGCTGTGGATAACGCACGTGTGGCCTTGGAAGAGAAATTCCGTCTGATTGAGCGTAACGAGGAACGTACATCCAAAGCATCCGAGGGTCTTGGGCGCTGGATCGGTCTGGATCAACTGCGCCGAATCGAGGCGTTTGATAACTCCAACATTCAGGGAACCAACCCGGTGTCGGCGATGATTGTATTTACCGATGGCAAGCCGGACAAGAAAGAATACCGTAAATACAAGGTTCGTTCAGTAGAAGGACCCGATGATTACGAAACGATGCGTGAAGTCATCCGCAGACGTTATGAGCGGGTATTAAAGGAAAACTTGCCTCAGCCTGACCTGATCGTTGTGGATGGCGGAAAAGGGCAGATTTCGGCAGCTGTGGATATATTGGAGAATGAACTGGGTTTGTTTATTCCCGTGTGTGGTCTGGTGAAAGACGCCAAACACAAAACTTCTCAGCTCATGATTGGCAATCCGCCGGAAGTTATTTCACTGCCGCGGGACAGCCAGGAGTTTTATCTGCTTCAACGTATTCAGGAAGAGGTTCACCGCTTCGCCATTTCGTTCCACCGGGAGCAGCGCGGCAAGTCCATGGTCACTTCGCGTCTGGATTCCATTCCTGGCATCGGCGAGAAGCGTCGTAAGCTGCTGCTGAAGCATTTTGGTTCTTTACGCAAAATAAAAGAGGCCAGCGTCGAAGACTTCCGGCCTCTATCTATCGGTGATAAACTAGCTAATCAAATTATTGCAGCACTTCGGGATGAGGAGTCGTAACATACGGCTTCTCTTTTTTTTGCGGATTCCATTTGTAAATTACATAACCAACGATGGCTGGAAGCACAATCCAGAAGATGCCTGCAGAGATATTCAGGGCGTCACCCATAAAGATCAGGCTGAGTCCCATCAGCAGGCTGTCGAAGATGACATGGCTGAACACAACCGCGATAAAGCCGTGGCGAAGCATGACCAGGCTGAACAGCAAACCGATGACCATAAGCTCAATGGGGCGTGTGATAACCGGGTAGATTGGATAAAGTGTATGTCCAAGTGCCCAGATCAACGTTGGAATCAGACAGGCGATAAAGGTATTGCGCACGATTTTCTGCATCATGCGAATCCCGAACAGCCGGTACACCGTTTCCTCTCCAATGCCGGCCATCCAGGCCATGATGGGAAAGATCCATGCGTAAGACATGTTATAAGTTGATTGGTCTGCCGAGGTGGTGGACCAGCTTCCTATGCTGCGTTCCAGAATGAAGAACAGGATGGATTGAACGCCAAGCAAAATGAACGCCCACAGGTACCCTGCATACATGCTGTGAAGGACATATTTGCCGTATCCGGACTCTTTTGCACGCGGCCAAGGATTTAGTCCGATTTTGCGCCACATGCCGTCTCCTGCAACGAGTGAGAGGTAGATCGTGGCACTCATGACCAGAGTGATCCCCGTCTGCATGAGCATCAGGAAGGCCAGCATGAAGCTGGACAGGCCCTGTGCCTGAAACAGTGGAATCATGTTTAGTGTACCAATCACGGATGCGGCGAAGTACACCAGGGACAGAATAATCCCGCGTTTAAATGACGTATGTGCCCGGGTGAGAATACTGTAGATAATCGCCAGCACACCAAGCACGAAGGTCAGGAAAGCATAACCTCCATAAGTCATCCAGTTGGCCTGGCGAGTTTGATCCTTTACATAGTTGATATGCTCGTCTGGAACCGAGAAGACTGATTCGAAGGAGCGAACCGCTCCGTTTTCAAAGGTAAAATTCAGTTCCAGCTTCGATTCACCGATCTGCTTATCCGCATCCGTATAGGTTAATCCACCTTCACCTTCGCGGGTATCCAGCTGAAGCTTGGGGGCGTCATAGCCGAATTCGGCAAGAATTCCGGATGCCAGCTGCTCCTTTTCGTCCAATGGGAGATTGCCCTCGGCGAGCTGAATCGTGGCATTGCGTTTGTTCTTGTCCTGCTCAGCCTCAGCGGAAGCATACAGGGAAGAAGGTAGTTCTCGTTTGAAACCAACGACTTTGCCAGTTCTCATATGTACGTCCACATTCAAATAACCGCCGTTGTCCTCATCAGGCAAACGAACGCGAAACACATCGTAGGGATAGGCTGCTTCCCATTTTTGATTATACGAATCAAGCTGTTTGGTTTTGGCCATGTATCCATAGATATCGGAATGGGTCTGATAGGTGACCAGTGTCTTGCCGTTATCCGAAGGAAGGGTGTAATCGGCCATGGAGGCTGCGAATGATCGTGCGGATTGGGTTGCCTGTTCCTTGCTTATAAAAGATGTAGACGGAATATCCGTGGTTTGTGATGAAGTAGCAGGGAAGATCTGAAAGACAAAAAACAAAATCAGGCCAATCGCCGCCAGCAACCCTAAACGCTTGAAGTTAGCTTTGAGTACCAAAGGCTGCCCTAAGGGGTTCATGTAATAGTGTTCCTCCTTTATTAATTTGGATATTAAAGTAAAGATAGCACAGGCCGAACCCTGAATGCCAATGATGAAACGAAAAGACGTGCAAATCCCTGAAAATGAATGAAAATGATCGAATGAATCTGATCTATTCATTGATATATCTGAGTTTTTCCCTTTTTGCCCGAATTCGATCCTATTTACACAAAAATCGTTTTGTCTGCAACAGCCGCAGCGCTTATAATTTTGAAACAAATGTGCAATATTTGCATGTCTTTAGCCTTGCAAGGGAACGAATAAGAGTATTCCAACCTTAATGCATATGTGGTTATGACTACAATCATTCATGTTTATATGCTCCGATCGGAGCTTATCCAAGATTTAGTTTTTTGGCCCTGTGCCAAGGATAAGTGATTCGGAGAAAGGCTCCACAATGTGGGGTCATTTTCTTTTTGGCAGAGGTGGATGATACACAAGTGAAACTGAATAATCAATGGGTGCAGCTATCGCCCCCACGTATTCTTGTCCTGGGATTTGCGGGAATTATCCTGCTCGGAACATTGCTGCTCATGCTTCCGGTTTCCAGCCGGAGCGGGGATAGTCTTCCCTTTATTGATGCATTATTCACGGCTACATCGGCGGTCTGTGTTACCGGTTTGGTTGTTGTGGACACGGGTACTCACTTTACTGTACTAGGTCAGGTGATTATTGCTGTTCTGATTCAAATCGGTGGTCTTGGCTTCATGACCATGTCCACGCTGGTGGCCATTGCGTTTAAGCGGCGGATCTCCCTGCGGGAGCGGTTGATCTTGCAGGAAGCGATGAACCAGAACACGATGGAAGGCATTGTGCGGCTTATCCGCAAGGTCGTGGCCTACTCGCTCATTTTGGAAGCCGTTTGCGGCACGCTATTTGCAATCCGCTGGTCATTCGACATGCCTGTCGGAAAGGCGATTTATTACGGATACTGGCATGCCATCTCGATGTTCAATAATGCAGGGTTTGATATGTTTGGCGACTTCCGCAGTCTGACCGGGTATGTTTATGATCCACTTGTGAATTTTACGGCGATGTTTTTGATTGTGGCTGGAGGCATTGGCTTTGTCGTTTTATCCGATCTGGTGGATTATCGTAAAACCCGAAAACTTTCGCTTCATTCCAAGGTGGTGCTGCTAACCACAGGCTTGCTGATTGGCTTCGGTGCGCTGGTCATTTTTGTGTTTGAATACAGCAATCCACAGACATTGGGCAGCTTGAACTGGGGAGGCAAAATTCTCGGTTCGTTCTTTCAGTCGGTAACCCCGCGAACGGCAGGAGCTAATACCCTGGATATTGCCGGACTCAGACAGGCAACGCAGTTTTTCATTATTATTTTAATGTTTATCGGGGCTTCTCCAGGTTCCACCGGAGGCGGGATCAAAACGACAACGTTTATGATCATGGTCGGAGCTGTCATCGCGATGATGCGCGGCAGAGAGGATATTGTTTTTTTCAGATATCGGCTGCAACAGGAACGTATTTTCAAGGCACTGACAGTTACGCTTCTTGCGCTGCTGCTCATCATTGCCGTTACCATGCTTCTCACCATGACGGAAGATAGCGGTTTTCTCATGATTTTATTTGAAACGACATCGGCCTTTTCTACCGTCGGATTATCAATGGGATTGACGCTGAAGCTGACCACATTCGGAAAGCTCATGATCTGTTTTATGATGTTCGCAGGCCGGCTTGGACCGATTACGCTGGCGTATGCACTTGGACAGAAAAAGGGTAAGGAACTGTATAAGTATCCTGAAGGAAAAATGATTATTGGATAGGGGTTCGTGAAGAACAATGAAAAGACAGCAGTTTGCGGTGATTGGGCTGGGGCGCTTCGGCTCGAGTCTGGCACAGGAATTAATGGAACTTGGCTACGAGGTGCTTGGCATCGATAAAAATGAAGAGGTCGTTGAAGACATGAGCGAACTGGTCACTCACGCGGTTGTGGCGGATGCTACGGATGAGGAAGTGCTGCGCTCACTGGGAATCCGTAATTTCGACTGCGGCATTGTAGCCATCGGTGACGATATTCAGACCAGCATTCTTACCGCAATCCTGTTAAAGGAACTGGGCGTGAAAACGGTCGTTGCCAAGGCAATATCCGTCTTGCATGGGCGAGCTCTGGATAAGCTGGGCATTGATCGCGTTGTTTATCCGGAACGGGACATGGGCATTCGGGTAGCCCATCAGCTCGTCACCCCGAATCTGCTGGACTACATTGAACTTTCCAATGATTACAGCATTGTGGAAATGAAAGTTCCGGCATGTCTGCATAATACAACGCTGTCCAGCCTGAATGCGCGTGTACGCTACGGCTGCAGTATTGTGGCCCTGCAGAAGGAGACAGGAGTCATTATCGCACCGACTGCACTGGACTCTCTCCAGATGGGAGACATCATGGTCATTATCGGAATGAACGATGATATCGACCGGTTCGAACAAGAGATAATCAGCCAGGAGGGTTGATCCGATCCTGGCGTTCAGGCAAGAGCAGGTGCAGATAAAGTTCATATCGATCTATTAAGGCGTCGTAGTCCTCCTGGAGGGCAGCGGCGCCTTTGCTGTAAAGAGCGCTGCGGTTTCTTTGACCCACTGTCTGGACGTCTCGCTGAGATCTTCCTTTTCCCCGTAGATCATGCAGGTGGTCCGTCGAGTCTGCTGCAGCTGGGGCAGATACACGGAAACCAGATCATTGTCAGCAAGCAGCTGGGGACGGAGATAGGACTTGGGCAGCAGCGCAGCAGCCTTGCAGGTGGGCAGGAGGCGGACGATGGCTTCAAACGAATCAATCTCCATGCGAATATCCGGCATGACGGCACAGCGCTGAAACAGATCATCTGTCAGCTTACGATACCAAGTGCCTTTGGAAAAGGTAATCATAGGCAGATCCTGCAAGTGCTCCATCCCGGCCTCTTTGCCGGACAAAGGGTGCGTAAGCGGTACAACCAGCTCCAGGTGATCATCGAAGAGAGGTACACAGTTCAACCCGGCTTCATTAATGGAAGAGGCAACAATGCCAACGTCCGCCTTTTTGTCCCGGACGAAGGAAACAATCTCATGTGTTTTCCCAGTCACGAGCTTGATCTCGGCATTGGGATGCTTCTCCATGAAAGCATTGACCAAAGGGGGGAGTGTGGTCTGAAGTGTAGTCAGGGACGCTCCAAGCGTAATGGCACTCTGCTCCTCGTCCTTATACTGGGCAAGCATGGTCAGAAACTTCTGCTGCTGCTGCTTTTGTTCCACGGCGAAGGTGTAGGCAAGTTGGCCGACACTGGTTAATTCAAGGCGTTTGCCTCGGCGGTGAAAAAGCGATACCCCCAGTTCATCCTCCAGTTTCGCAATTTTGCGCGAGAGGGCAGGCTGAGACAGATTCAGCAATTTGGATGCACGATTCAGACTCGATTGCTCCACGACTGCCGCAAATGCATTTAAATCCTCGAACATAAACACTAACCTCTTTTCCATGGGGTGTGATTGTTGTCCTTGATAAATCGTTTTCAATGCGATATGCCTGCCTGTCCGATGTTTCAGTTCTTATACCTATAGGTTATAACATTTAATAATTATATTGCAATTCCATTATAAGAAAAAAAGGAGTAACATGAATTGTGACACAAGTTGTTCACACCTGATGAAAACGGAACAATTTGTCGAACCTTTCCATGGGAAAGGTTTGTGTCATGATAAGCGAAATATTTTATGAAAACGTTGTATTTAGCGAAAGGGGAACGACATTTTATGAAAGGGTTTTACTCCAGAAAGCTGCACTCCTTGCTTGGCGTCATCCCGCTCAGTTTGTTTTTTCTTGAGCACCTGGTGACGAACTTCTCGGCAGTTGAAGGCGGCAAAGAAGGCTTTGACGGTGCTGTTGCCTTCCTGAACAGTCTGCCTCTCGTTATTGTTTTGGAAACGGTTCTCATCTGGTTGCCGTTGTTCTATCACGGTGTATACGGTCTGTACATTGCTTACCAGGCCAAGCCTAATGTCGGACGTTACGGCAATGAACGCAACTGGCGCTACACATTGCAGCGGATCAGTGGTGTCATTACGTTTGTTTTCGTAATCTGGCACGTTTGGGAGACTCGCGTGCAGGTTGCATTGGGTAATGTAACGCACGAACAACTTGGCGGTGTCATTCATGACGTCGTGATGAACCCGGTAACGTTTATTTTATATCTGATCAGTGTGGTTGCAGCCTCCTACCACTTTGCTAACGGCTTATGGTCGTTCCTGGTTAGCTGGGGGATTACCGTTGGACCGCGTGCGCAGCGTGTATCTTCTTATGTGTGCATGAGTCTGTTCGGTATTGTGGCTATTATGTTTATCGCTTCGTTGTTTGCTTTCCGGAGCATTGATTTCCAAACAGCAACAACGATGCTTGATACGATTAAGACAGTTCTGATTTAAGCATTTGTGATAAATGCTGACTTATAAGGGAGTGAACAGCAATGGCATCATCTAATGTAATTATTGTGGGCGGAGGTCTCGCGGGGTTGATGGCGGCGATCAAATCGGCTGAGGCCGGAGTCCATGTTCATTTATTTTCATTGGTTCCCGTAAAAAGATCCCACTCCGTATGCGCACAGGGTGGCATTAACGGGGCGGTAAACACCAAGGGTGAGGGCGACTCCCCATGGGTTCACTTTGACGATACCGTGTACGGCGGCGACTTCCTTGCGAACCAGCCACCGGTGAAAGCCATGTGTGAAGCTGCACCTGGCATTATCCACCTGATGGACCGGATGGGCGTTATGTTCAACCGGACACCGGAAGGTTTGCTTGATTTCCGTCGTTTCGGGGGAACCAAGCATCACCGTACGGCATTTGCCGGAGCCACGACAGGACAACAATTGCTCTATGCATTGGATGAGCAGGTTCGTCGCTGGGAAGCAGCAGGTCTCGTTACCAAATATGAGAACTGGGAGTTCCTGCAGGCAGTTATTGATGACGAGGGGATCTGTCGCGGAATTGTGGCACAGGACCTGAAAACGATGAAGGTGCAGACGTTCCCTGCAGAAGCGGTTATTCTCGCAAGCGGCGGCCCTGGTATTATTTTCGGTAAAACAACGAACTCCGTTATCAATACAGGTACAGCAGCAAGTGCGGTGTACCAGCAAGGTGTGAACTATGCCAACGGGGAATTCATTCAGATTCACCCAACAGCCATTCCAGGAGATGACAAGCTTCGTCTGATGTCCGAATCGGCGCGTGGTGAAGGTGGCCGGATCTGGACGTACAAGGACGGTAAGCCATGGTACTTCCTTGAAGAGAAGTATCCTTCCTACGGTAACCTCGTTCCTCGCGATATTGCAACGCGTGAAATCTTCAGCGTGTGTGTGGATATGGGACTTGGAGTTAACGGGGAGAACATGGTCTACCTTGACCTGTCTCACAAGGATCCGAAGGAGCTGGATGTTAAGCTCGGCGGTATCATTGAAATTTACGAGAAGTTCATGGGGGATGACCCACGTAAAATCCCGATGAAAATCTTCCCGGCAGTTCACTATTCCATGGGCGGCATGTGGGTGGACTACAATCAAATGACGAACATTCCAGGGCTGTTCGCCGCTGGTGAATGTGAATATCAATACCATGGTGCAAACCGTCTGGGTGCAAACTCGCTCGTATCGGCCATTTATGGTGGTATGGTAGCTGGCCCGAAAGCAGTTGAATATATCAAAGGACTCAAAAAATCGTCCGCTGATGTAAATTCTTCTGTATTTGACGGCTACACCAAACGTCAAACGGATAAATATGAAGGCATCCTAAAAATGCAGGGTAACGAAAATGCCTATGTCATTCATAAGGAGCTTGGCGAGTGGATGACGGCGAATATGACCGTTGTACGCTACAACGATAAACTGGAAGCCACTATCGGCAAAATCAAGGAATTGAAAGAGCGTTACGGCAAAATCAACATGTACGATACATCCGGCTGGAATAACCCGGGTGCAGCTTTCACACGTCAGCTGTGGAACATGCTTGAACTTGCTGAAGCGATGACACTCGGTGCACTGCTGCGTAACGAAAGCCGCGGGGCACACTACAAACCGGAATTCACGGAGCGTAACGATGAGGAGTTCCTGAAAACGACCATCGCCAGCTGGTCGAAGGAAGGCCCGCAAATCTCGTACGAGCCTGTAGATGTATCCCTGATTCCACCACGGATCCGGGACTATTCGAAGGATTAAGTAAAGAGACTCAGCAGCACGACATAGCGGAGGAAGCGGAAATGACCTGAAGAAGCGTAGCGTCCGCCTCTACTATATAGCACGAAGAGGATTTTATTTTATATTTATAAGATTAAAAGTTAACACCTTAACGGAGAAGGCAGAAGAATACTGAAGAAGCGAAGCGTTCGCCTTTATCCCCGGATTTTAACCCTGTCAGGGGTTGATAAAAAAAATCTGGGGATAACAGCGATCGGAAGTAGCTTCTGCCGGCGGAGTGACCATGTGTGAACCATTGTGGTCTTGTAACGATAGCAATCAATCATCGTCACCAAAGGAGGGGACAACGATATGGCGGAACAAGCTACAGCGAACAAAACCGTCAAGTTTATCATCACCCGTCAGGACAGCCCGGAGTCGTCTTCGTACAACGAAGAATTTGAACTTCCGTACCGTCCCGGCATGAACGTTATTAGTGCCCTGATGGAGATTCAGCGGAACCCGGTTAACAAAGACGGCAAGTCCATTGCCCCTGTCTGCTGGGAATCGAACTGTCTCGAAGAAGTCTGCGGAGCATGCTCCATGGTGATCAACGGTAAGCCACGTCAAGCGTGTGCTGCCCTGATCGATAAGTTGGAACAGCCGGTTCGTATCGAACCGATGAAAACCTTCCCGGTTGTTCGTGACCTGGTCATTGACCGTACCCGGATGTTTAATGCCCTGAAACGGGTTAAAGCCTGGATTCCAATTGATGGTACCTACGACCTCGGTCCAGGTCCGCGGATGCCAGAGAAGAAGCGTCAATGGGCTTATGAGCTCTCCAAGTGCATGACATGTGGTGTATGTCTGGAAGCTTGTCCTAACGTGAATGAAAAAACAGACTTTATCGGCCCGGCAGCACTTTCCCAAGTTCGCCTGTTCAATGCTCATCCAACAGGAGAAATGAACGCCGAGGATCGTTTGGAAGCCCTGATGGAAGATGGGGGAATTGAGGGCTGCGGTAACTCGCAGAACTGTGTGCGCTCTTGTCCAAAAGGCATCCCGCTGACAACGTCCATTGCGGAAATGAACAAACAAACAACCAAGCATATGTTTAAACGCTGGTTGGGCGTATAGTATCGTGAAAATCCTTGCAGATGTGGAATCTGCAACATTAGGAGAAGTCGTGACCTTCGGCAGCTTGCTGCTGAAGATCACGGCTTCTTTTTCTACAATTGCGAAGGAACCGGGCTCGTCATGCAGAATATGGTATACTGTAGAGATGCATGTAGAGCGGAGAAGGAGGGGAAGACATGGCAGAGACACCGCGTAAGGGCAGCTCATGGCCACCGCCCCGGCGCTCAGACGCTGGATCCGAGCAAGGGTCCATTTTTCCCGGTGAGGAGAAGGATCACGATCCCTCCCGGCGCAGTTTCCTGTTACGGATGATTGTGATGACGGCAGGTGCCGCCTTGTTCACAGGGGGATATGCATGGCTCTGGGAGCCGCGCCGTCTGGAAGTGAAGCAAGTACCCTTGGAACTGCCAGGATTCCCTCAGTCATTCGAGGGGCTGCGTGTTGTACAGTTTAGCGATGCACATCTCGGCTTTCATACCGGTTTGAAGGAAATGGAGAAGCTGGCTGAGACCATACAGGAGCAAACGCCGGATCTGATCTGTTTTACCGGAGATATGGTGGAACGGGAAGCTGAACCGATGCGGGAGTGTATACCCGTGCTGGCATCCATGCAGGCCAAGTATGGCAAATTCGCCGTATTGGGGAATCATGATTACCGGGGCAGACAGCAGAAACAAGTGGAAGCGATGTTCAAGGAAGCCGGCTTCACGTTGCTTCGCAACAGTCATGCTGTCATTAAACAAGGGAACGAGCAAATCGCGGTGACAGGTCTGGATGATGCTCTTACAAGCCAGCCGAATCCTTTGGAAGCAATCGAAGGTTTGGACAACGATACGTGGAAACTATTGCTGATGCACGAGCCGGATTATGCCGATATGGCGGAGCCGTTCGGATTTGGACTTCAGTTATCTGGTCATAGCCATGGCGGGCAGGTTCGTTTCCCTTGGATTGGAGCCGTTACCACGCCTCGAGGTTCACGCAAGTATATTCAAGGGTTATATTATGCAGGCAAGGCACGTATGCCTGTATATGTGAATCGCGGTTTTGGCATGACCCAGCTGCCGATTCGTTTTTTGTGCAGACCGGAATTGACCGTTTTTGAATTAAGGGGAACACGAACATAGCGTTTATACAAAATGAATTTAATTTTTGAGTTTTTCTAAGTCTTCAAAGTATTCGACGAGGAGGTTGGCCAGATGGAACGAATTGCGATTGTATCCGATATTCATGGCAACATGACAGCTTGGGAAGCTGTACTCAGAGATATCCGGAGTCGCGGGATGGAGCGTATCTTTTGTCTGGGCGACCTCGTGGGCAAAGGTCCGGATCCGGTGCAGGTGGTTGATTCGGTGAGAGAGACGTGTGAATACGTGATCCGGGGCAATTGGGATGAGCTGGTTGCGGTGAACCAGGATAATGAGAATTTTACTTGGCAGGCTGCACGATTGGGAGCAGAACGGCTTGCATATTTGAAGAGCCTTCCCTTCAGCCACCAATTTGAACTCAGTGGGCGCACCATTCGTCTGGTGCACGCCTCGCCGCAGAGTGTGTATCACCGGGTGCAGCCATGGGACGAAATGGAGAAAAGGATAGCCATGTTTGATGCTCCGGCAGATCATCCGGATCTTGGTGAAGCAGATATCGTGGGATATGGAGATGTGCATAACGCTTACTTGCAGCATTTTAATGGGAAAATGTTGTTTAATGCCGGAAGCGTAGGTAATCCTCTCGATATGACCCAGGCCTCTTACTGCATCCTTGAAGGAGAGAGTGGCCGTGATCGAAACAAGGCCTTCAACCTTCAATTTGTCCGGGTTCCCTATGATATTGAGCGTGAAGTGCTGGCTGCACAACAAGCCAATGTACCTTCATTGGACTTTTACATCCGGGAGATTCGTACGGGGATCTATCGGGGACTGCAGGAACAGAACTCGGCAGAGGAATAAATAATGGCAATGAATCGACATACTAACGTTTGAATACCAAGACGGCGTGTTATCCACCATTTTTACATGAGCCGGATCATCCCAGAGCTTGCTTGTCTTACCGGACCAGAACCCGATAGACAAAAGGAGCGATTGCCATGCTTACCCGAAAAATGCTGGGTCAAGGACTTCCTGTGTTATGGACAGACCGACTGCTGCTTCGATCTTTGCGTCAGAGTGATTTCAGCACATTATCGGAACTGTTTTCCGATCCGCAAGTCATTCAATATGTGAATAGGGGAGGCCAACCAACGCCAATTCGTGCCCGGCGACTCCTCAATCAGATCCGGAGCAGCAGTTCGAAGCTGGATTCGCTGCATTACGGCATCTGCTGGAAAGGCAGGGAGCAGATCATTGGCATCACGTCTTTTCAGCACTGGAATGAGCATAGCGGCACAGCCCAGATTGGCTATATTTTAAACAGATCCTGCTGGGGCATGGGCGTAGCAACCGAAGCGGTACAGCGACTGCTGCACTTTGGTTTTACGGAGCTGAACCTTCAAAAAGTGGAAGCGCGCTGCTATGAAGCCAATGTATCATCCGAACGGGTGCTTCGCAAAAGCGGGATGTCGTACGAACGCACTCTTCCTTCATTTGGATGGAGTCAAGAGGATGGTCAGACACAAGACACTCTGCTCGACGTCAAAGTCTATGCTTTATATCGGGAAGAGCATGTGCGACTACAAAAGGATAAAAGCTTGCAAACCTAGGTATCCAACAAACAAAAATAACATAGAATAAAATAGCAAAATCAGTTGAATCGAACTTCAATCATTTGTTACACAATTGAAATATAGCTGCAATTGAACTCTAACAGACAGCGGGTAAACTTATCTCATGACCCCCTTTTTGATAAATAGATATGCTGTTGGAACCCGCCGCGAGCGGGTTCATTTTTTTTGACCAAAAAGAAAAACCCTACGATAGGGATCGTCCCGCAGATCGTAGGGTTTCAGGCTTGTTATTCTGTTGTCGTTACAAAGGAACAATCTGCATCTGTTTCTGTTTAAAATAAACCCATTCCGTAAAGCCGATCTCTTTCAGGCGAGCCTGAACGTCTTCCAACTCGTCCGCTACGCGAGAAGGCTTGTGCGCATCGGATCCGAAGGTGACTTTTACGCCGTAATGATTCGCTCTCTCCAAAATGGCATCAGAGGGATACCAGCCGCCGCTTAGCTTCGTTTTGCCGGAGGTGTTGATCTCAATCGCCACACCCGCCTCCGCAATAACCTGCAAGGTTTCATCAATGGCATGATCAGCCACAATCTCGGAGAATGCGGGATAGTTGCCTTTCATGGCATCAATGTGTCCAAGAATCTGGAACATGCCACTCCGGGCAGACTGCGAAATCAATGAGTAGTAGCGTTCCTTCACTTCGATTTTCCGTGCATCACTGAGTCCCTTCCACCGGGTCTTATTGAAAATGCTGACATCCTCCGTGTGGTGAACCGAACCAATAATATAGTCAAAAGGATGCTGTCCCAGCGTACTGCGATACAATTCGGCATGGAGAGGGAAAAAATCGGATTCGATGCCTAGCAGCACGTCAATTTTCCCTGCGTATTCCTCTTTCAGTGCAAGCACCTCTTCCACATAATGGCGCAATTCGGACTTGGCCATCGCAATGCGGGGGAATGCTTGTTCTTCCTTACTGGCGAAATAGGGTGTGTGATCGGAGATTCCAATGGCTTGAAGACCAGCCTGAATGCCAGCTTCGATGTATTCCCGAATGTTGCCATCCGCATGCCCACAGCGGAAGTGATGCGTATGAAGATCGAATTTCATGAATGATCCTTCCTTTCTCCTGCCTTGTTTGTCATTCCGAACTGATAAATTGGGTTTCCGGCATGCCTTTCAGGTCGCTCAGGAATTGATGCATGGCCGAATTCAGATAACGACTGGATTTGTAAATGACGCCTACAGGATGACTAACCTCAAGCTCACTTAGCGGAATCATCCGAAGTGTACCCTGACGCAGTTCATGTGCGACGGATTGCTTGGATATCACGGCCGCTCCAAGGTTGATCTCGACCATCCGTTTGACTTCCTCACTGCTCGACAATTCCATCACAATATTGGGCTCAATGCCATGTTTTTTGAAAATGCCCTCCGTAAACCTTCTGCCAACTGTATCTGGCGACAGCATAATCAGAGGGGTGCTGCGCAGCACATCCACCGCGGCATGCTTCTGCTTCGCAAGGGGATGAGCAGGAGACACAACAAGTTCGAACGTGTCGTAATAGAGAACAGAGGTGTTCAGATTGGGATTGCGCTCGGTGAGATAACCGATACCAACGTCAATTAACCCATTTTCGACCTGCGTATAGATCTGTGAGGAAGGCAGGGACTGAATGCTGGTTTTGATCAATGGGAACTGATCCTGGAAGTAGGATAGCACCCGGGGGAGAATCTGAATCGCAATGGAGGTTGTTGTGCCCAGTACGATATGGCCTTGAGGCGTTTCATCGAGATCGGACAGCTTCTGCTTCAGTTCGTCTACAATATCTAGCATGCGCTCGGCATGCTCCAAAAACACTTGTCCGCGATCGGTTAAAGTAACAGGTTGGTTGCGATCTACAAGAACGGTGTTGAATTCATCCTCCAGACTTTTAATCTGGGCCGAGACGGCAGGCTGGGTTAGGTTCAGAAGTTCTCCCGCTTTGCGGAAACTCATCGTTTTTGAGATCGTAATCAGCGTCTCCAGTTGGCTGATATTCATGTATGGCCTCCTTGCGGGTAAGATGTCGTGTCATGGAGTGTTCCTGTGAGGAATGGAATCCCGTAACTTTTTTTTGGGTTTGTTATCTTAAATTATAGGTGATTCGGGACGGCAGGGCAATGAAGGAGAGACGTGGAGTTTAAGAAGAATACATGAGCGTCAATTAAACTTAATATCAAGAATTTTAAAAAAATTACATTTGTTAAAACACAGTAAAAAAGTCCTAAATCTTAATGCACCACAAATTGAATCAAAAGTCTTCCTACAAAAGGGGTGCAGAGTTCTGTTATTTCGTCAAAAACAGCTATAAACTATTGGCCCACGCATGACGATAAATTATAGTACACATGTCTTACCGAATTCATAGTGAATTCTTGTACGTGATAAAGTATAATAAAATTATTGAATATGGGACTTTTGGTACGTGACCAATAACCCAGTGTAAGGGGGACATTAGACAGTGAAAGCGGAAGTAATTAATCCTTTCCTGGAATCCGCACGCAACGTATTCGAACAGCTCATCCAGGTTTCGCCTTCCACGGGGAGTCTTGGCGTGAAGAACGTAGAGTACATAGCAGACCATGTTTGGATCGTGATCGGAATGACCGGCCAGCTGAGCGGAAACATTGTTTTCGGAATTCAGGAACAAGTTGCACTGCGAATTGTCTCCGCCATGATGGGCGGTTTTGTAATTACCGAAATGGATGAAATGAGTAAAAGCGCCATCTCGGAACTGGGCAACATGATTAGCGGCAATGCGAGCACGATCCTGTCCAACCAGGGTGTCGTGGTGGACATCACACCTCCGCAAGTGTTGAAGTCCGAACATTTGACTGAATTTAATGCAACGAAGGCATTGAGCATCCCATTGCTGATGGACGGCATTGGCGAGATGGATATTCAGGTCATGATCTCGTAGAATAGAACCATAGCCTGAACAGGCAAATGTGTTCATTACGGGAGGACTTCGGGTATGCTGAAAGATCAGGTTGTATTCATCACAGGTGCGTCGAGCGGAATTGGTGCGCTCTGTGCACAGATGTTGATTGAAGAAGGAGCTATTCCCATTCTTGCTGCCCGATCTCGGGACAAGCTTGAACAGATTGGTGCTTCATTAAAAGGGCCGCATGAGCTGCTTACGCTGGATGTAACCAATGATGAGCAAGTACAGACAGCGTTTAACATGATGCTAGAGAAGTATGGACGAATCGATATTTTGCTGAACAATGCAGGTTACGGAAAGTTTGCCGCAATGACGGAAATGACGGTGCAGGAATTCGAAGATATGATGGACGTCAATTACATGGGAATTGTTCGCTGTACGAAGGCAGTGCTGCCGCACATGCTGGAGCGTGGCAAGGGACAGATCGTGAATGTGGCCTCCATGGCTGGCAAAATTGGAACTGCAAAATCGGCATCCTATACAGCAACCAAACATGCCGTACTTGGATTCAGCAATGCTTTGCGTCAGGAGCTGCGTAAGACCGGAGTGACGGTTACGACCATTAATCCGGGTCCCATTGATACGCCGTTTTTTCATCGTGCAGATCCATCCGGTAATTACGTTAACAACGTGCGCTGGATGATGCTCAAACCGGAAGAGGTTGCAGGGCATATGATCCGGGCGATGAAGAAACGCAAGGAAGAAGTGAATCTGCCAAGACTCGCTTCGGCTGGCATATGGCTGTATCAGCTGTTTCCACGACTTGCTGACCGGCTGTCGCATGGGGTCATGAACCAGAAGTAGAAATGCAGCAACCTGAGCATCATATAGGGAATAAGAGAAAAGCTCCGCCGAGGGGCTTTTCTTTTTTTGCGCCCAAGCGGAGTGTTACCGAATAAGATTTGGTCCACAGCCTTTTTTCGCATATAATGAAAGATAATGTGATGACAGGCTTATGCTCCAGAAGTACAAGCAGGAAGTAGCATCGTAAGAATAAATTTAAAGGATGGACATACATGACGAATGAAACATTTGCTTCAATAGGCGTGGCACAGGATCTGGAGACGATACTCGCTTCGCACGGGATTAACGAACCTTCTCCGGTACAGGCCCAGACCATACCCGTTATTTTGGAAGGCCGCGATGTGGTTGCGAAATCCCAGACGGGTACAGGCAAAACGCTTGCTTATCTTCTGCCATTGCTGCAATCCATCAAAAGTGATGTCAAAGGTACACAAAAGCTTATTATAGCCCCTACCCAAGAACTGGCAATGCAGATCGTGCGCGAAGCACAGCGATATGGAGAGGGACGCAGCATCGGCGTACTTGGCCTCATTGGGGGCGCTGCTGTCAAACGCCAGATCGAGAAATTGCGTGAGCATCCCGAACTGGTTGTAGGCACGCCGGGACGACTGAAAGAACTGATCACGCTGAAAAAGCTGAAAATGCATAACGTTTCCACGATTGTCATTGATGAGGCTGATCAGGTATTCCAGCTGGGTGGCGTGAGTGATGTGGAGTTTGTGCTTCGCAGTGCACTGCGGGACCGTCAGCTGATTTTCCTGTCTGCGACCATTGATGAGCACACTGCTGGACTTGCCAAGCGTGAGATGAAGGAACCTGTCCAGATCGGAATTGAACCGGACCGGGCAACTGCTGCGGGACTGGAGCATTATTATTTTGTGGAAGAGACCCGTAACAAAATCGATATGCTGCGTCGTCTGGTTAGGCAGTATAACCCTGATCGTGCCATTGTGTTTGTGAACGCTACAGAAGACATCGGCGAGGTAGAGGCCAAAATGAATCATCTGGGACTTTCCGCAGCCGCATTGTATGGTGATGCGGACAAGGTCACCCGGAGCAACGTCCTTTCTGCGTTTCGCAATGGGAAAATCAAACTGCTGATTGCCAGCGAAGTCGCGGCCAGAGGGTTGGATATTGAAGGTTTGCCAATGGTCATCAACTATGACCCTGCTTTTGACTCGGAGCACTATGTTCACCGTGCGGGACGCACGGGACGAATGGGACGCAGCGGAATTGTGCTGTCCATCGTGGATGAAACGCAAATCTTCATCATGCGCAAATTTGCGCGTGAACTTGGCATTGAATTGCCAGAACGCGTTCTGTTTGGCGGCAAAGTACTTGAAGCTGATCCACGTCCCGATACCCGGCCTGAAGGTCATTCTTTCTCGAGAAAACCGGGACCGTCCCGAGACCGCAAGACAGGCCAGGCAGGCCGTAACGGCGGAGCAAGAGCTGCTGTGTCGAATCAGCGTACAGCAGACAGCAAGCCTGCTCGTAATGCTGGAAGAACAGAACGGGATCAGGATCGTAAAAATAGGGGTGCACCCAAATGGAGCAAGGGAAACACACCGCGTTCCGAAGAATAAAACCTGACGAAAGAGGTGCAGGGATTGATGGATAACGGACAAACGCCCGTACTTAAAATCAGCGGGTTAAGCGGGGGATACAGTGCCAAACGGCCGGTTCTCCACGGTATCGATCTCGAAGTTGGACGCGGAGAGATGGTCGGACTGATCGGATTAAACGGTGCCGGAAAAAGTACCACAATGAAACATATTTTAGGCTTGATGACTCCCCAGCAAGGGGAGGTTCGAGTCATGGGCAAGAAGCGGGACGAGGACGCGCAGATCTATCAATCGGCGATGGCATTTGTACCGGAGTCACCTGAATTGTATGACGAGATGACCGTAATGGAGCATCTGGAGTTCACAGCCAGGGCATATGGCGTATCCGAAGCGGATTTCAAACACCGTACGGAGAAATTGCTGGACCTGTTCCGCATGCGGGAGAAAAGCACAAGCCTGTCGACCCATCTGTCCAAAGGAATGCGGCAGAAGGTGATGATCATGTGTGCTTTTGTTGCAGGGCCCCCGCTCTACATTATTGATGAACCGTTCCTCGGGCTCGACCCGCTCGGAATTCGTTCTTTGCTGGATTTCATGTTGGAAATGAAGGCATCCGGATCATCCATTTTGTTGAGTTCGCACATTCTGTCCACGATTGAAAACTACTGCGATCGCTTTGTTGTATTGCATCGGGGCCAGGTTATCGCTCATGGAACATTGAATGAGCTGCGCACCCAGTTCGGAGATTCGGATGCGGCGCTGGAGCACATGTTCTATTCTCTTGTGCAGGGCAGGGATTAGGCATGGATCTCAAGCTGTTATGGAAGCAAAGACGCACGGGATTCTGGAACGGAATTCTTCCTTATCTGGGCTATGTCATACAGAGTGGCGTGGCCATGGTCTTTCTCTTTCTTGTCATTGCATTCTCTGCCTGGTATACCTCGTTTGTACAAAACATTCCTGCTGGATTTCCAATTCGCTGGATTGCATTGCTGCTGCTGGCACCGCTAGTCCTGTTCAGCAGTTATCGTACATACCTGCATCCTGCCGATATCGTATTTCTGAGACCTCAGGAGTACCGGATGCAGGAGTACCTGAAGAATAGTTTTGCCCGGGGAATCATCTACAAAAGTCTGGGCATGCTGCTCGTATTTGTTACGCTGTGGCCTCTCTATGTTCGGGCAGACCAGGATGCAAGACCATTTGGTTGGTTTATCGTGCTATTGCTCCTCTGGAAGGGACTGGCGAGCTACGGCGCCTGGCAGGAGCTGCGGATGGTTCAGGCCGGGGCGGCCAGAGGCTATCGTTTGCTGCGCTGGGCACTGTCTATACTTGCGATTGCCGCATGGTTGTGGCAGCCTCCACTGCGTAGTGTCTGGTTCCTGTTGCTGCTAGCGGTCCTCTATGTGGTCGCACTGCGTATCCCGGTGAAGCACCGGATTGCATGGGAACGTCTGATTCAGGTGGAGCAGGGCCAGGCTGGCCGGGTCATGCGGACCCTAGGCTGGTTCGTGGATGTACCATCATCTGGCCAGAAAGTAAGTGCTCGCCGCTGGCTCAGTAAATGGGGAAGCAGACTACCCTGGAATGCAGGGAAAGCCTATCGCTATCTCATTACCAAAACATTCATTCGAACCGAAGTGTTCACCATTGTATTGCGATTGATCGTACTGGGCATGCTGCTCAGCTGGTGGACAGCGGGAAGTTACTTTGGCGTAGGTGTATATCTGTTCTTCCTTCTGCTGGTTGGTGTTCAGCTTGGCGCATTACGCCGCAGTCATGGTGAATCCTTCTGGATCATGATCTATCCCATCTCTGCAGAGAGCCGCCGTTCCCAGGTGCTCGGATTCATCTTCAATCTGCATGCTATTGCTGCTCTATTGATGTGGCTTCCGATGTGGGCTGCCGGAATGAGTGGATTGAGTGTTACGGGAATAGCGCTGGTGCTCGGCGCGCTGGTGATCTACCTCATGAGGCGTTCGCAGGGCAACAAATGGTTGAAGGAAGAAGAAGACGAATGAAACTTGACCTTATTGATGCAGACCTGGACTGGTGAAGGTAAACTACAGCAACGAGGGTACTGTTGATATAAACAAACAATATCGAAAAAAAGACGGTTATGTTGAGGCTGAGTCCCCAAATAACCGTCTTTTTTGTTGCGGTCAGATCACGTGGCGCTGCCGCTTGACCAGAGCGATTGAACTAGCAGAGGAACGATTTCGTGATGATAACGAGCAGGATGAACAGAACAAGAATCGCACCTGTATTTGTAAATCCTCCGAAACCGCCGCATCCATAACCGTATCCATAACCGCCTCTTGTTTCTTCAACTCCAGACATGGGTCATTCCCCTTTCGAGTGGTGTTTGGCACGCCCTTGCGTACACCGTATACTATGTGCCTTGGGTTTCTGCTGATTGGGCCACTGCCCGGAATCATTTAGAAATAAATATATTTCAGGTGAAGCACAGCTTCTGCTGATGAAAATAAAACATGCCAAACAGCCCTCTATGGGACGATAGTGTACACGTCACCGTATAGAGGGCTGTTTATATTACAGGACTTGCCCGGAAGACTGGGAATGTCCCGAGTTATTCATTTTTACAAGAGCGAAGCCGCTGTATGGAATCAGTTGTTCTTCAGATCCGTAATTCCACGGTAGATGGTATCAAACAGATCTTCCAGTCCTGACTCTTCAATACAGGAGAAGGCGATGCGTAGATCAGCTTCACCCAGTGCAATGGTACCTACACCGTACTTGTGCAGCAAGTGGGAACGAAGTGTTTCTGCATCAACGTCTTTTAGCTTCAGACACATGAAGTAACCGGAGTTGAATGGATAGTAATCCCAGACCTCACCGTATTTGCCGCTATCAAGAATGGCTTTCACCTTGTTCGCACGGCCTTTCATGATCTCAAACTTCTCCTGTTTCTGCGCTTCAAACTCCGGTGCTTTTAGAGCATCCAAGACAAAGGTCTGTGAAGGATGCGGACCACTGGAGATGGTTGCCCGGATAATGCCAAGCGTTTTTTGCTCCAGCGCATGCAGAACCGCAGCATTTTCATGTCCATAAGTGATGAAACCAACGCGGAAGCCCCATACGAACTCTTCCTTCGTTGCACCATCCACTTTGACAGTGAGCACGCGTGGATGAATGTTAGCCAATTTGCCAAACAACGATTCGTGAATGGAATCCTCGAAGAACAGACCAAAGTAAGCATCGTCTGTCACGGCAATCACATCTACGCCTGCTTCCGCAGCCTGACGGATGGTGTCCACAATCGCATCGGCTTCTTGGCCGCCAGGTGTGTAGCCTGTTGGATTGTTCGGGAAGTTGAGCAGCACGATGGCTTTGCCTTTGCCCTTCTGTGCAAGCAGTGCTTCAAGCAGTCCCTGACTATTAAAGTTCAGTTGCTCATCGAACAGGGGATAATGAACCAGCTGGCCATGACGACGAATTCCGAAAGTCAGCTCGTAATTTTCCCAGTTTTTATCCGGATATATAACAGCGTCCCCTTCTTCAACGAAGAGATCGGCTACAATACTAAGTCCATGAGTCAATGCATTGGTAACAATAGGGTTGCCAAACGTTTTGCCTTCTAGTGAAGGGGTCTCCTTCAGCATCTTGTCTCTCCATACCGTCCGCAGTTCAGGCTTACCCGCAGGCGGAGCGTAAGGATAGAGGTCCTTCGGTTGGAATGCAGACAGCTTCTCCTGAATAACCGGAAGATGCATCGGCACACCGCCCTCCAGAGCAATACCAATCGTAGCATTATAGGTCTTGGCCAGGCTTGCTGCTTCAGCAGACTGACTCAGGATACCTTCTTTTGGGAAATAGATCTCTTTGCCGAGCTGCGACAGCATGGAGTAGACGTGACTGCTGCCTGCCTGAATACTTTCGTTCAACTGTTCAGCCAGTGGATTCATTCTTTTCATCCTTCCAAGTCTTTGGGATTCAACTGCCTAACATTATATCACCTTGACATCCCCCCGTCACGGAAATTACGCAATATGACAGTTATATCACTTCACCGCGTTGTTGCAGGAGGTCAAAAGAAAGGATTTAGGCACGTTGCTCCCTAGGGTGTGGCAGGGAAATACCGGTTTATTGCTGATGAAAAGGACAATATTTCCGCATCATTTCGGCTGTTTCGGCATCTCTTCCTTCATTGCGCTGTTCCAGCTGCCCGCTAATATGCTCGAATCGCTGGGTGGAGAGATTCTGACCAAATTTGAATTTGGCACTGAGGTGTTCCGGTACAATCCGAACGACAGCAACAGCTTTGAGGTTCCCCTTATACCGGGAATCGGCAGCATCAATGGGAACATATCCCCCCTGTGGCTGAAGCTTCTCCATGAAGCGCTGCAGCACCTTGCCCTTGATTTCCAAATCCTGAACAGGCTCTGCCTGACCGGATGCCATGACACTTTTGAAAAAGGAGGTTGCAGGACAAGCCAGTTCGGGATCACTGAAATAGGAGGGAATCAGGGAAAACTCTTCAGCCACCGTAAAGCTGACCGAGGAATCATGCTTGATCTGTTTCATTTTCTCCCCGGCAAGACTGCCATGGAAGTAGAAGCATCCGTCCATATAGACGAAATTGAGTGGTGTAACCCGTGGTTGTCCAGCCGGACTGACAGTTCCCAGAAATCCGAAGGAGCACTGATCCAGAAATGCAGTAATTTCTTTCTCTTCATCCACTGTAAATTCTTTGCGTCTCATATGGTTTTCCCCCTTGGTTGTGATTCATCTGAACTTGAATGGCAATTGAAATGTTGCTCTAACGATAAAACATGCATTGACATAAAAATAGATCCAATTTACATTCATTTTTATAGGCCAATTACTGAGGTGAAAGATGGAGAATATAATGAACTTGGAGTAAGAGGCACCGCCATATGGTTTGAAAATATGAAAGAGAGGGGAGCGAGAGTCATGGAACTGTGGCTGCCCTTGGATTCCTATGAGCATCAGCATCGTTATAAATACACGGCACTGTATCATGCCTTGCGCGACGCCATTCATGCGGGAACACTCGCGGAAGGGGCACGTCTTCCTTCTACGCGAGAACTCGCGAGCCAGTATGACATGTCACGCGGTTCTGTGGCACAGGTATATGACATGCTGCTCGCGGATGGTTACGTAGAGGCACATCGGGGCAGAGGTACGTTCGTTAAAGGCACATTTAGGACAGAGGCCCAAGGGGAACAGGAAGCAGTCATTCAGCTCTCCCCATGGGGAGAACGCGTAAGCAGACTGGATACCCAAAAAGGAACGGAATCTGTCTCTGTTCAGGATCGGCATATCATCGATTTTCATGTCCATCGCATGCCGGCAGGCCACTTCCCCACATCGGAATGGAAAAGCGCACTCGCCGCCGTACACCGAAGCGATTGGCGGGAGCAAAGCGGTGCAGCAGGAGACCCTGAACTGCGTGAGGCCATCGCTTCACATCTGAGATGGACACGGGGGATTCAGGCGGATGCATCCCAGATTGTACTGTTCAGTGGTTCGATGCAAGGTATTACATTGCTGGCACAACTGCTGATCCCGGAAGGGGCGCAGGTCATATTGGAAAATCCGGGGTACCAGGGAATCGCACATGCGGTGAACGCGTGTGGGGGCAGAGCTGTACCGACAGCTGTTGATTCGCAGGGCATCATCCCTGAAGATTGGAACGCCCAGACGCTGTTCGTTACCCCAACCCGGCAGTTCCCGACTGGGGCGGTGTTAGGACTGGATAGACGCAAAACGCTGCTAGCCTGGGCCTCGAGGCGCAACGCCGTCATCATTGAAGATGACTACGACAGTGAATTTCGCTGGGGAGGCAGACCGATTGAACCGCTTAAAGTATTGGACCGCGAGCAGCGGGTGATCTATGTCGGATCATTCTCACAGACAATGATTGCTTCCTTCCGGCTGGGCTATGCGGTCCTGCCTTCAAGTCTGGTGCAGCCACTCCTTGCAGCGAAAGCCCTATATGAGCCGGTACCCCCTGCGTTATTGGAACAGCGAGCCTTGGCCAAATTCATGAGCAGGGGCGGATATCTGCGGCATTTGAGACGGTTAACCCGGCTATACGGGGAACGGCATGCTTTTTTTGTCCAGGAGATGGTACATCAGTTACCAGAGGCTTTCACCATGCAGCCAGGAGATGCAGGACTTCACATCTACGCGACCTGGAATGGCAGTCCGGACAGCTTTCTGAAATTCAAAACGATAGCGAAGGAAGAAGGTGTATTATTTCGGGATGCCGAGCGTTATCAACTGATCCCTGGTCCTCCTTCTGTTTGTTTTGGCTTTGCGCATCTGGAGAAAGAGGAGATCACGGAAGGCATCAGAAGACTGCGGCTGGCATGGGAGAAGAGTACATTTTCGTTTCACTGAAATTCGCTGTATAATGGATGAAGACATTTCGCTCCGGGAGGAGCAGAAATCACATACAAGCACTTTGCATCAGATTCCAGGAAGCGTACTGAGTTTAGGGACAGGCTGAACCGAAAGGATTGTGTTCTAATTCTAAGGCCTGATAACCGTAAGCGAACTATAAGCGATTGGAATTCAATGATGATGCAACATGCGGAGAGATTAACTTTCAAGGGGGAGTGGCGACATGCTGCAGGCATCGCCGTCATCTTTTGTTATTTTGCCCGCCGTCGCCAAAATTGTCTGCGAACCGGGATGGAAGTGGCAGAAGCGGGAAAAACCGATGCAGAACTATGACTTATTTTATGTATGGAGTGGGGAAGGGACCGTTGTGCTAAATGACCGGTCGTATGAGGTCGGCAAAGGCAGCTGTTTCCTATTTAGACCAGGCGATCATCCTACTGCAACACATAATAAGCAAAAACCGTTGGTACTTACGTATATTCATTTTGATGTAGATATACCTGTGAATGATGTGCCTCAGTCTTATCGTGAGGTACAGGAAACCGTGGAATTCGAGCATTTGCTGGCCCGGTATGTAAGACTGTTCTTATCCGATGTATATGGGCGGGACGAGGAGAGTCGGCTTATTTTGAAACAGCTGATGATTCATTTGCTGCGTGCGGATACGGAATCACCTGTGGAGAAAAGGGTCAGCAACCAATTGTCGGATGTCATTCAGGAAGTGGCAAATTATGTACGCCAGCATCCGGGAATTACCCACCGGGTGGAGGATCTGGCTGCACGTGCGGGCTTGTCGCCCCGATACTTCTCCATCAAATTCAAGGAATTAATTGGCTCTTCTGTTCAGTCGTATATCATTCGCATGCGCATTGAGCGCGCAGAACATTTGCTGGTGCATACGGGCATGAATGTAACCGAGGTCGCAGATGCCCTCGGGTATCGGGATATCTTTTTCTTCAGTCGTCAGTTCAAGCAATACACCGGCAAAAGTCCTTCCGAGATTCGTTAGGTACGATGCATGAGATCAGGGTAACGTTTCAAGTCTGGAGGCCAGGGGTAAGTAAGTAGCATTCCAGACGAAACGAAAGGGGGAACTTGTGATGAACGGAAAACGGCGGATCCGCAACCGGGGATGCTCTATGAAGGGATGCACTATTTTCCGGAACCGTCTGCGTCGCTTCAAACCGGCAGAGGAACTGCAAGACGTGTGGTTTTGAAGAAGAGTCAGAGGGCCTATACATACGGAGCGATGTTTCGTATTGAATGTATATAAGGAATCTCCAGTGACTACCGTGGAACAATCATATTTCAATCCTAAAGAGGATGGCGCAAGCACCTGCAATCAGGTCTTGCGCCATCCTCTTTATTTGGTCCTGGAGTATTCAGCGATTTGGCTTCAGGCGGCCAAGCAGTGTACCCATTTTGACGGAATCACCCGGCTGGAGACTGGGCTCAGGTTCAAATGTGCCGCTCTGCGTCAGCAGTACCACAGTGGAACCGAATTCAAAATAAGCCAGGTCATCCCCTTGTGCCCAAGTACTTACAGCCGTATCCGCGTACTGAATGCTGCTTACGTTCATGGCGCCGACTTTGACGACAGCGACTTCTCCATAAGCGTGACCGATATACGTAATCAGACGTTCGTTTCGACTTAGCACCGACTTCATATGAGTCAGACCAAAATCATTTACAGGGTAAACCTTCCCCTTGATATGCTCACTTTCGATTCTGTGCCCGCTAACGGGTGCATGAATCCGGTGGTAGTCACGAGGGCTGAGGTACAGGACGAATGCATAACCGTGCTTGTACTTCTCCAGATGTGGTGAGTGGTTTAATAATTCAGCAAGTGTATAATTTTGTCCCTTAACATTCAGGAGTGTACCTGCAGATACCGGCCCTGCTGCCGTGATTTTGGCATCGACGGGGCTGATGAGTGCATGTTCCGAAAGATCCAGCGGGCGCATGCCCGGCTTTAATTTGCGGGTGAAGAAATCATTCAGTGAACGATATTCCTTCCAGTCTTTCTCGGCTTCCTGAACAGGGATGTTGTAGGTCCGGACAAAATAAGGGATAAATGCCTTGCTTCCCCTGCTCTTGGAGAAGGCTCCCACGGTCCGGGAGATCCACTTGCGAGAAGAAAGCTCGGTCATTAACCGCAACAGCGTTTTTGCCATGAATATCCCCCTTAGGGTTAGTGCGAACTTCAAGGCCGGCAGGACCGGCCGTTCTGCATAATATTGACACAGAATGCCAGCGAAATCAATATGGGTACTTACGGTAGGTTTGCGGTTGACGCGGAATCTGCGAGTTTTGCTCCATCAGCAGACGTCCATATGCCATGGGCTCACGGTAGCTGGCCTTCCAGTGTTCGGGCATTCCCGCCTTGCGAAAACCGTAGCGCTGGTCCCGTCCATTACATTCGATGAAGTAAATCTGTCCGTTTCTGGCAATCCCCAGATCAAGGCCCAGGTCGGCCAGATGCGGCAGGCTGGAAGCCAGTGTGCGTGCAATTCGGAGTCCAACTGAACTGATCCGGGCTTCGAGCTCTGGAATGCTGATTCCCAGTTCTCCTTCACTCATTGCTTCTGCCAGGGTCATCACCTTACCCCCTTGAGCAATATTGGTGACAAAGGTGTGTGCTGGTGCTGCCTTGGCGAACATGCCCGTAATGCCCCATAGACCGTCAATCCCCCGCTGTACAGATACACGCAGATCTACGGGTCTTCCTTCGTAACGAACCAGTGGAATCCGTTCCTCAATGAGATATGCATGGCGAAAAATTCGTCTTAAGGTGGCGGAGGGCAGTTGTCCCCTGCTGAGCCGGAAGGTTGCCCAGCCTTTGCGGGAAGCCTTGGTCTGGCACGTCAATTTCCAGTCCCCGTCTCGTTTATACAAACGCATGATACCGTGTCCGATACTGCCGCTGCACGGTTTGATGATCAGATCATTATAATGTTCCATCATATAAGCCAGAGACTCTGGCGTAGCTTTGGCAGCATAAGGGAGATGTTTCTTCAGTGCAGGATCCTGGTGCAGCATGTCATGAATATGATCCTTGCGATACCGATTCCGAACGTTAAATACCTGTATGCCCTGCAGCAGCAGCCTGGTCACCTCATGCTGATCTGCCCGGCGAAGCTGGAGAGCCCGATTATGGATAACGGCAGGCAGAGGCATTTTTTGACGAACGTAAACGCCATCCTTTTTGACATATGCCAGACACGTCTTCGTCTCCGAATCCACATCTTCAAGCCGCAAAAAGCAAGGCGTTAATCCATAACAGGCCGCTGCCTGCTCATAATTCGCGAGCGATTCCTGACCGGTCCTTCCGGCCGGTATCCCCCGGTACATGCGTGAATCGAACATGATGCCGATCGTTTCTGGGGGCATGACCGTTCCTCCTTCAATATTATCGCGACATGGATCGTCCATATATGGGATGCCGGTCTGTCAACGCATGATGGGACATCACAATCACGCAGACCGGAATGATGATGCACCTTCATGCACCGGCGTGTTATTAATAGCTCCACACATCCAATTGTGAACCCAGGTAAGGGTGAAATGAATCAAGCGGATTGCATTGTAAGCCGTTTTACGGATGTATACGGAAGGCTTATGAAGTATCGTATGACATTTTTCCAGCAGGGGCGTGGACAGCCGCCTTACATCTATAGCCAGGCACAGCCTATTTCACTATGGACAGGTTCATCGTTTGCAGTTTGACCTGCTCATCCATCCAATCTTGCCTTCAAAAGTCGTGATATGAAGTGGCAGATGCCCATACCAGAGCATATGATGCCGGAGATGAACGTTAGAGGAAGGAGCAAGCTGCATGAGTAAAAAAGGCAATAAGAAGGTTCCTACACCGAAACTGCGGCATGTGAGCCCCAAATTTAAGGAACTGGAACTGACCGAACGCCGTGCAGGCACCATGAATTCAGGTCTAACCCAGAATAGGGAAGAGCGCTTGAATACAAATAAACTGGATTCGAGAGCGAATCAGGCACCCGAAGAATTCTTGAACGAATCAACGGAACTCCCTGCCTCTATGAACGAGCTGGAGGACCTGGTTATCGCAGGCGAAACGAATGATCCGGAACCTGCCGCATCGGATAGTGAGGATGCCCAGACGCAAGATAACCAAGAAAAGCAAATTCAGGTGAGCAGTGTGGCTTCGCTTGCTCTGGAAGAGCAAAATATCATCCAGCAGGAGACCGCAGGTAGAGACCGGTTGGAGATTCTGAACCAGAACCAGATGCCGGGCCATACCGGACACTATATCTACACGGATGATCTGAGTGATTTTGCAGTTACGGAAAGCAAGCTGGCTCCATTCTCTGTGGATGACTCCAAGCTGAAACCGGGTGCAGTCGGCAGTGAAGCATTGCAGGATTATGCGGTGACCAGCATTCACATTGCAGACGGAGCGATTGTCTCTGCCAAACTTGCAGAGGCTTCGGTATCCGAGGAACACCTGATTGATGGCTCTGTGTCCGGTCACAAAATACGCAATGCGTCAATTGCCGGCGAGAAAATCAAAGACGGCAGCATTACGTCACAGAAGCTCGGCAATCAGGTCATCGATTCGGCCAAAATTGCCGATGGCTCCATCGGCACCAGACATCTCAGCCGCATGCTGGTTACGGAAGATTTAATCAAGAATCATGCGGTAACCGGAGATAAGATCGCCATTAGCGGTGTGGATACCCGGCATCTCACGGGAGGCGCCGTGCATACGTCCAAACTGGCTGACGATGCAGTGACCACTTCCAAAATTCGTGAAGGTGCTGTCACAGGCAGCAAGATCGAAGATAACTCCATTGAGTCTCACCATATCCAAGAGGGAGCAGTGAAACAGTCCCATCTGGCGGAAGGAGCAGTCGGGCGTTCGCAATTATCGATTGGCAGCATTGGGAGCGATCAGATCGAGGATGGATCCATACAAACTAGACATTTGGCTGAGGGTTCACTCAGTGGAAAGCATTTGCTGGATGGTTCCATCGGTTCAAACCAGATTCGTGCACAGGCGGTGGGTAAGGAACAGCTGGGCAAAGGGGAAGTCGGCAGTGAACACTTGGCTGAGGGAGCCGTAACCAGCAGCAAGCTGGCAGACCAGTCGGTTGGAACGGCAAAATTGCTGGAGCAGTCGATTACGGCTTCCAAGATCTCGGACCAAAGTGTCATTGCTTCCAAAATTGCGGATGAAGCAGTACAGGGCAAACATCTTGCCAAAGGCTCCATTCGAGCAGAACATATCGTTAATCGGGGAATTACACCGGTACATGTGGATAATGCTGCGATTCACTCGATTCACATTGCAAGTGGAAGCATTGAGGCACCTCATTTGTCTACCGGAAGTGTGTCCGGAGAAGCGCTTGCAGATGGCGTAGTATCCGAGCGGCATCTGGCTGAGGCTGCGGTGGGTACGTATGAATTACAGGATGGTGCAGTGACAGACGTGAAGCTTGCGGATGAAAGTGTGACATCCGAAAAACTGGGAACAGCATCGGTTAGCAGCAGAGCGCTCGCTCCGGGAAGTGTCGCATCCTCGCATCTTGCAAACGGTGGTGTTACGGGTACACATCTGGCTCCAGGAAGCGTGGGGTCCGAGGCCCTGAGGCCATATGCCGTGAAATCGGAGCATCTGACGGAACACGCCGTAGGTGTCCCTCACCTTCAGCCGGGTAGTGTTGAAACGGATGCCATTGCACGTGCGGCAGTTACAACGGACAAATTGGCTCCTGGCAGCATCACTTCCGCTCAGCTGGCGGGAGGGTCCATTTTTCCGCCGCATCTGACAGATCATTCGGTTACCTCCCCCAAGCTCTCACCAGAGAGTGTTGCTACGGATAAACTGGCGGATTTTGCTGTCACATCAGCCAAACTGGCCGACGGTAGCGTGACTTCTTCCAAGATCATGGCAGAAAGTATTAACGCCAAGCATATTCCTGCCGGAACCATACGTGGGTATCATCTGAAGCAGCATGCTGTCTCTCTGGAACATTTATCGGAGGAAATACGTTCACCGGAATTATTTGCCGATGGCAGTATCACAGGCAACAAACTACGCCATGGGTCCGTAACTGCAGACCACTTAACAGCAGACTCGGTATCGGGGACCGAATTACAAGAGAATGCCATAAGCAGTAAGCATCTGCAGGCTTCCGTTGTGCAAACGGAACATCTGGCAGAGGGCAGTGTGAAGTCCGACCATCTGGGTCAGCATGTCGTAAACTCAGAGCATCTGAAGCCAGACATTATCCATGGTGAGCATATTGCTGAACAGGTCATTACTTCCCATCACCTGGCTCCGGGGTCTGTTGAAACAGACCATCTGGCACCTTTATCCATCACAGCAGCTCACCTTCAGCCCGGCTTGATCAGTGGGCTTCACCTTCAGGCAGAGTCGACAAGTGCGGTTCACCTGCAGCAGGGCGCAGTACATTCCCGCCATATTCAGGATGGTGAAATACTTCCGCATCATATTCATGAACGCAGCATCGGAACGGCTCACCTGGAGGAAGAAGCAGTAAGTACAATTATACTGCAGGAAGGAGCAGTAACAGGCTCCAAGCTGGCAAGCGGCAGTGTGGATGGCAGCAAATTGGCCGCAGGAACGATTGAAGCCGCCCATATTGGAGACGAGAGTGTGCAGTCCCGTCATATCCAGGAGGGAGCCATCCTCGCAAATCATATTCAAGAGGGCAGTATTGGCGAAGCCCATCTGGAAGAGGAGTCGGTAAGTGCGATTCATTTGCAAGATGGGTCGGTAACGAGTGCGAAGCTGGCGGAAGGCAGCATCAGCGGCAGCAAATTGCTCGAAGGAACGATATCCGCAGCTCATATCGCAGCGGAAAGTGTGCAATCCGAGCATATACAGGCAGATGCGATCCATGCCGATCATATTCAGGAGCGGAGTATCGGTACAGTTCATCTGGAAGAAGATGCGGTAAGTGCAATTCACCTGCAAAATGGATCTGTAACGAGTACCAAACTGGCCGACGGCAGTGTGAGTGGAAGTAAGCTGCTCGAAGGTGCGATATCCGGTATTCATATCACCTCCGAAAGTGTGCAATCCCGTCATATTCAGGAAGGAGCCATCCTTGCTGACCATATTCAGGAGCGCAGCATTGGCACGCCCCATCTGGAAGAGGAAGCGGTAAGTGCGATTCATTTGCAAAATGGATCTGTAATCAGTGCCAAACTGGCCGACGGTAGTGTAAACGGAAGCAAGCTGCTTGAGGGAGCCGTATCCGATATTCACATTGCAGATGATAGTGTGCAATCGCGGCATATCCAAGATGGGGCCATCCATGCTGGCCATATTCAAGAGTGCAGCATCGGCACAACTCATCTGGAAGAGGAGTCGGTGAGTGCAATCCATTTGCAAAATGGATCTGTAACCAGTGCCAAACTGGCCGATAGCAGTGTAAGCGGCAGCAAGCTGCTGGATGGAACGATATCCGGAATTCATATCGCAGCGGAAAGTGTGCAATCCGGGCACATTGAGGCAGGTGCCATCCATGCCAATCACATCCAGGAGCGCAGCATCGGCACAAACCATTTGGAAGAGGAAGCCGTAAATGCGGTTCACCTGCAAAATGGGTCCGTCACGAGTGCCAAACTGGCCGATGGCAGTGTGAGCAGCAGCAAAATACTTGAAGATACGGTAACGGGAGTTCATCTTGCATCGGAAAGCGTGCAATCCCGCCACATTCAGGAAGGAGCCATCCTGGCTGGCCATATCCAGGAGAACAGCATCGGCACGGTTCACTTGGAAGAGGAAGCCGTAAGTGCGGACCATCTGCAAGATGGGTCGGTTACGAGTGCCAAACTGGCTGATGGCACCGTAAGCAGCAGCAAATTGCTTGAAGATGCCGTATCCGATGTCCATATTGCGAATGGAAGTGTGCAATCCCGGCATATTCAGGTGAAAGCCATTCATGGCGATCATATTCAGGAACGCAGCATTGGAATTTCCCATCTGAAAGCCGAATCGGTAAGTGCAATTCATTTGCATAATGGCTCAATCACAAGTGCCAAACTGGCTGATGGGAGTGTAAACAGCAACAAATTGCTTGAAGGTGCAGTCGCGGCTGCCCACCTGGCCAACAAAAGCGTGCAATCCCGTCATATCCAGGATGGAACGATTCTGGCTGATCATATTCAGGAACGCAGCATCCGCACATCCCATTTGGCAGAAGAATTGGTAAGCGGAATTCATCTGCAGAATGGATCGGTAACGACTGCGAAGCTGGCAGACGGCAGCGTAAACGGCAGCAAATTGGCTGAACAAAGTATTACCTCTAGTCACTTGAACGCGGGCATTGTAGGCCCGGCGCACTTGAGCGAAGAGATCTGGAATGCGATTCGACAGTTTAGTGGAGAGACGTTGGAACAGCTGGCAGCGATCAAAAGGCAGGAAGCCTTGCTTCAGGGGGGAAATGAGGCTGCACAGCCAACGCCACCGGCGATCCTCGGAGAACTGGGTCAAAAACAGGAACAGCCGTCACAAGTGAATCAGCTTGGAGGAACAGCGGCGGATTCCTCGAAACCAGATAACGGAATCCAACCACAGTTTCAGGAGCCACCACGTGAACTTGCACAGGAAACTGGTGCAATTACGGAGTTTAAGCTGAGTGAGCAGGCGGTAAAGCAGGAGCATCTGAGTGATGGTGCTGTTGGAAGCAGCCAGCTGCAGCTTGGAGCAGTTGGTCCGGAACACCTGTCATTCCAGCCGGTTCGCAGTGTGAGTCGTCAGCCGGTCGTTCAGCAGTTCGGCATGGAGGCCTTTATCCTGCCTGAAAATGAAGTATGCGTTGAGGTAACCGTCGCATTCGAGCAATCATTTGCATCAGAACATTATGTGATTGTAGGAATGAGTAATGATCGCGGATTCCAGGTATCACTGCTGTCCCAGAGTGAGGATGAAGCAGTATTGGAAGTGTTCCGTACACCTGGATGCAAGCACACCTATGGTTTGTTGTCCTGGATTGCAGCGGGTCCTGCAAATTAAAAAAGAAACGTCAATTCACGAAGTTCATGCACAAAAGCGGTTCCTGGAATTGTCCGGGATACCGCTTTTGTTTCTATATCAGAAGGTCCTCTAAAAAAGTGAAGGAGGAGGCTGAACAACTCTTTTCCTGCCAGAAGCTTATGGAAATCAAGGACAAACGCCGTTTCCACTATTCCCTAATTACATAGAATAACGTGTACTCCCTTGGCATGATGAGTATTTTTGAGGGTGGGAGGTGACAGTATTGCAGCAGCGTCGTCGTACTGTTCATTCAGCCGCCAAAGTAGTGAGCCGAAAGAGGAAGCAGTTGCACAAAAGACGTGTAAAACCCGTGAGCAAGAAGGGTGCGGGAACCCCCAGATACGTCATCCCCCCAATACGGGAGGAAATCCATCCAAACATCCCCATGCTTTCGGTGATTATACCGGCAATGAATGAAGAAAAGACGATTGGCAGAGTTGTTAGGCAGGCGCTTCGCATCTGCAGGGATTCCGAAGTGATTGCCGTTGTCAACGGCTCAACGGACGGCACGGCAGCAGCGGCACAGGCAGCAGGCGCAAGAGTGCTTTTGTATACAGAGGCTCTGGGTCACGATGCAGGAAGACGAATGGGGGCAGCGGCTGCCCGCGGAAGAATCCTCCTTTTTACCGATGCAGATATCCCCATACCTGCAGAGCAGCTTGCTCCCTATGTGCAGGCCATATTGGATGGAACAGATGTAGCGCTTAACGATTATGACGGTCCGGTTAAACGAAATCCTGTACATCCAGTGGTGGAGGCCAAGCATGTCCTGAACAGCATCCTGGCCAGGCCGGACCTGCAGGGGGCTTCAATGACAGCCATTCCGCATGCGCTAAGCCGCAGGGCACTTGATGTTATAGGCGTTCCTTCGCTGGAGGTTCCTCCGCTTGCATTAGCCAAAGCCGTATCGAGTGGATTAGAGGTACGCGCCGTTCATCATGTACCTGTCGGTAAAATGAATGCGGTTCGGGTGAAACGGCGAAGCGGGCCAGATCCGCTGAGCCAAGTGGTGCTGAATGATCATCTGACAGCGATCAGGTGGATCACCGACGAACTCGGTCCACGCGGAGGGTATTCCGACCTGCAGCGTGTTCGCTGTCTGACGAGGTGAGAAAATGAAAGAACGTTCGAGAGTTGTCCGCCATCGTCGGACGATGAAGAGACAACTGGCGTCCAGACGGAACATTCCCGGGAGAAGGCGGCCGAAGGGTAGAGCAGCCAAAGCTCCAGAACCTCGTTTGAATGCAGTATGGAAGTCGGGTCATCAGGCAGGACGCAGTGCACCTGAAGATAAAGCGTTGGCTGCCCAACATGTACGTCTCGCCTGGCGTGAGCACTGGCAGTCCATCTCGGGAGATTTCGGAAGCTATGAAGCTGCCATGCAGGCAGGGAAAGCATATATGCAAGGATACGTGCAGGGTGCAGGATATCCAGTGGATATTGTTCCACTCCCCCTCCATTATTCTGCTGCCGCCGTTGTCTGTGCGTGCAATGAAGAACGGACACTGGGTATAGTAATGGCACAGTTAAAGCGGCTGCCGCTGAAGGACATCATTGTTGTGTTGAATGGAACAACGGACGACAGTTTGAATCTGGTGCTGGCCGAGTCCGATATAACCCTTGTGTATGAACCGGATCGGGCAGGACATGATGTGGGCCGCGCACTTGGAGCGAAGATGACCGAAGCGGAAGTGATTCTTTTTGTGGATGGGGACATGGTGCTTCCGGCAGAACAGCTGGCTCCATTTCTGTATGCAGTAGACCGTGGAAGCGATGTGGCCCTGAATGATCTGAATTCATTGCTGCCACCGTTTGCCCGGCAGGATGATGTGAGCCGGATCAAGGCGTATCTCAACCGTACTCTCGGAAGACCTGATCTGGGGTCCAATTCCTTGACTGCCGTCCCGCATGCTCTTTCCCGCAAAATGGTTATGACTGTTAAGCCTGAGTCCCTGGCAGTCCCACCGAAGGCGCAAGCCATGGCGATCCGGCACGGTCTTAGCATCACGGCGCCTTGTCAGGTGGACGTGATTCGCTCCAATCGTTTGCGTACCACGAATACAGGCAGTGGTAACGAAGTCGCGGGATTGATCATTGGGGACCATCTGGAGGCGATTGCAGCCTGGATGGCTTCAGCAGAGCATGGGCCAGATTCGCGGATGTTATCCCGAGCTGAAGTGGCTTACAGGAGGAACGCCCGATGACACTGACAAGTATCGTGATCCCAACGTATAACGGACTGGACCTGCTGAAGCCGTGTATTGATGCCATTCGGGAGTATACCGGAGCAGGCACGCCTTACGAGATTGTGGTTGTAGATAACGGTTCCGTCGATGGTACGGCAGCCTATTGTGCCCGTGAGCGAGTCCGATTTGTTCGATTACCGGAGAACCGGGGGTTCCCAGCAGCCTGTAATGCCGGGCTACGTGCGGCTTGCGGTGATGAGCTGCTGCTGCTCAACAATGATGTCACGGTGACCCCGCGGTGGCTCGAAAATCTTCGGTTCGGACTCTACAGTGAAGCAAACATCGGAATCACCGGTCCGGTAACCAATTATGCAAGCGGGATTCAGCAGGTTGACCTGGACTTTGGGAGCATGGAACAGTTCCAGCAATTAGCGGCAGCCAACAATGTCTCCGACCCAACCAGGTGGAAGGAAGTCAGCCGCATTGTAGGACTGTGCATGTTGTTTCGGCGAGAGGTCATGGCGTCCATCGGCTTGCTTGACGAAGCCTATTCGCCTGGACATTATGAGGATGATGATTATTGTTACCGGGCTCGCATGCAAGGGTATCGACTGCTTGTATGCAGAGATGTACTTGTGCATCATCGCGGCAGCGCGAGTTTTCAGAAGACGGACCCGGCTGCATGGAAGCAATTGCTGGAACGTAATCGCTCGATATTTATCCATAAATGGCATGTCGATCCACTTGAATATATTGAGACATCCGATGAGGGAGGGAATGTGGAATGAAAGGTGTAATTCTTGCTGGAGGAACGGGAACACGGCTGTATCCTCTGACGCGGCTGATTAACAAACATCTGCTTCCGGTCGGTAAACATCCGATGATTGTGTATGGCATCGACAGACTCCGTCAGGCGGGTATTGAGGATATTTTGATTGTAATGGGCAAACATTCGGCGGGACTGTACACGGAGTATCTGGGCGGCGGAGCCGAGCTTGGAGTTCGGTTGACCTACCGGATTCAGGAGCAGGCGGGAGGCATTGCTGAAGCACTTGATCTGGCAAAGTCCTTTATTCTTCCTGGTGAAAAGTTTGTCGTACTGCTGGGTGACAATCTGTTCAGTGATGATCTGAAACCTTATGTTGATCGTTATGTGCAGCAGCCTGCGGGAACAGCACGTGTGCTGCTGAAAGAGGTGGATGATGCCAGACGTTACGGTGTACCTGTCTTTGACGCGAAGCATCCGGAGCGCATATCGTACATTGAGGAGAAACCAAGCCAGCCGAAAACCTCTTACTGCGTAACGGGGATTTACATGTACGATGATCATGTATTCCATCTGATTGACGGCATTACGCCTTCTGCACGCGGGGAGCTTGAAATTACGGATGTCAATAACCACTATGCCTCTGCTGGAGGCCTGGAGTATGACATCCTGCAAAAATACTGGAGCGATGCAGGTACCTTCGAATCGCTGCAGGAAGCTGCAGTCCGCATGAAGGGACAACTGCCATAACATCATGCGCCTGATGCTGCCGCTGTGCGGTGCCCCATGGGACCCGAGTAACCTGCGCCGGAGCTGGAAGGAGGCTCCGGCGCTTTGTGCAGCGGCGCCCCCGTGCATGTCAAGGGAGGGAATGCCATGAGAGTAGCGAAACGGACCGGGCACACGGAAGCCAAGGCGATAGGTAAGCCGCGAGGTACTCGCCCGGCAGCATTTCAAGGGCAAGGCGTTCTGATGGTGACAGGAACCCCAGAGGCTGGAACCCGGCGGGCTGCCGTCAAGCCCGGGCATCGCACTGCGCGTGCCCCGGCGGGCGCACGTACTGCTTTGGCGCGTAAGCCTGCCGGCAGGAAGGCCGCTGCACGCCGCCGCTCCGCTGGCAGGCGAGGGCATGCCGCGGCTCACAGCCGCCGCCGCGCAGCACCCCGGCGGGCGCCGCGCCCGGCTGCGCGACGTGCGCCTGTGCCCGCACCGCAAGCCAGCACGCCGAAGGCGGTGCCTGCCCGCGGTGCGGGCACGGCCCCGCTAGGGGCGACACACCACCCGCACGGTGGTGTCGCCCCCGCGGGGCAAGCTGGCGCTGCTGCTGCACATGCGGGCAGCGCCAAGGCCCTGCCGCCTGCAGAGCCGGCAGGCGCACCCGGCGGCTACGCCGAGGGCTACCGCGACGGCGTATTCGCGGGCGGAGAAGCGCTGGTGGCGCAGCACATCCCGCCGGACCACATTCTGCCTGCCGTAGCGGCGGCAGATCTGATCGCGGCGGGTTTTCGCCAATATGCGCCCAGCCTCACCCGTCTGGCCAGCCCCCACGAGGTGGCTGACCAGATCCGGGGGGCGCTGGATGCACAGCGGCCCCTGTCGGTCGTTCGCCTCGGAGATGGCGAACTGCTGACGCTGGCAGCCGATACGGTGCTGCCCGGCGAGCAGGTGCAGGAGCTGGCACCGTTCCTGCCTTACGCAGGGGTGCCGCGCTCCGTTCCCGAGATTCGGGCTGCGCTGGCCGAAGCGATACAGGGGGCGGATTGGGTAGGCGTTCCCATCTCGCGGGCGCCCACGTTTCAAGGCTTGTTATTCCCGGTGATGCGCCACTTCGGGATTGACTGGTCCCGGTTGAAGCTGACCAGTTCCACAATCAACTATAGCCTGCACCAGACTGGGCTGCTGCTGCCTATCCTGCAAGGCCGCCGCGTGCTGGTGATCGGCAGCCAGGCGAGCGGGCTCGGTGCACTGCTTCTCAGTCACGGGATCCATGTGACGGGCATGATTGGTTCCGTTGCCGGGGTTATGGATGTGCCCAGGGTGGTGCAGGAAACGGCAGCGCATTCCTTCGATATTGCTCTGGTTGCTGCAGGGGTTCCGGCCGTAATCCTGTGTCGGCGCATTGCCGGCGAACTCGGCAGGGTTGCTCTGGATTTTGGGCATTTGGCTGATAAATTGGTTACAGGAGAGCTTCATCTCTAATGGAGTCTGGCGGATGGTTGACGCGACGCGACGCATCCGGACGAGGGGAAATGGAGGAAGCAACATGAGCAAACCAGGTATCATCTCCAAGCATCGGGGCTCCGGACCCGCCAAAGTTGTTCTGCATTCCGCTGGAAAGAGCGCAGTGCGGAAATCGGGGCAGAGAGGGAAAGGCAAGCGGGGGGCCCGAGCTGTCAAACTGTACAAACAAGGGTACAGTAGGGGATACGACGAAGGGGTTAGACAGGGTCAGAGTTCGTTTGGATTGTTATTTGAAGGAGTCAGCATCATTATTCCGACCTATAATCAGCGGGAGTATGTCCTTAAATGTGTATCCAGTATCGAGAAGCATACGCCTGCTCCCTACGAAATCATTGTAGTGGATAATGGTTCGAAGGATGGAACGGCAGAAGCGATGCTGCGTAAAGGCGGCATGGTGAGAGTGGCTGCACTGGATGTCAATCGCGGATTTGCCGGAGGTGTCAATCAGGGTCTAATGATGGCGAGAGGCCGTCATATCGTGGTGCTGAATAACGATACGCTGGTCACGCCAGGCTGGCTTGATAACATGATGGCCTGCCTGGACAGTGATCCGGAGATTGGCCTGGTCGGCCCAGTCACCAACTATATAGGAGGCGATCAGCAGATCGATGTTCCGTATTCCGAGGTGCAGGATATGTGGTCCTTTGCCGCCAGACACAACCGGCCTGACCCTGGTAAACACCGGGTAACCGAACGGCTTGTCGGCTTTTGCTGGCTGTTCTCACGAGAGCTGCTGGAGCGGGTGGGATATCTGGATGAAGGTTATGCGGTGGGCAACTTCGAAGATGATGACTGGATGATTCGGGTGAAGCTGGCAGGATATAAGCTTGCGGTCGCAGGAGATGCCTTCATTCATCATTTTGGCAGCGTCAGCATGAAGGCGCTGGGCGAACCAGATTTTGCAGCTGTGAACAAGGGGAACGAACAATTTCATTCCAGGAAGTGGGGAGATCCTCACGCTCTGGTCGCAAAAACATTGCAGCTGGCACATCATATGGCACAGGAAAATTCATCGGCAGTGCCGGATTCCGCCGATTTGGGCAAAGCCAACCCGCGCCAGCAATTGTCCACGAAGGGCAGTCAGGACGGGGGACCGAAGACAAGACGCAGCAGCGACTTTTATCCGGAAGGCTGCTTCGTGTCCGATGCGAAAGGCGATGTATACCGTCTGGCGGGAGGACTGCGCCGCAAGCTGAATATTCCGGTACCGCGCGGCATATCCCCTGTTCAGGTAGCCAAGCCGGATCTGCTGGGGGTCCCTGCTGGAGACCCTGTAGTGTCTGCAAGTGAAATTCGGGGCTGGCCGCTTGAAGTGAGGCATGTGCATGTTTCATCGATTCATGACTCGGACACGGGTTGGACGGAAGGCTGTATCCTTGCGGCAGCTGATGCGCCGGAGGTTCGCTATCAGATCAGCGAGGGCAGACGGAGAAAGTTCGCAACGGTGTATGCAGCAGAACGATGGGGCGTACATTCCGGTCATGTATTGAGCGTGTCTCCGGAACAGCTGCATGCAATTCAGGAAGGCTTGCCCATCATCGCACCGCCGCAGCTCTTAAACGAAGATCTGTAAAGATGAGGCTCGCTGTGAACCGGTTCGGCATGATGCGAGATGTAATGTGCAGCATACGGCTCCATTTCATTTCGCATCCAGGCTTTCCATAGGTTACATACAAGGCAATCATATGTTTATAGAAGGTTGAAAAGTAAGCGATTTCATTTTACACTATGACCAATTGAATCATCGCAGAGCTAACTTAAGCTGCGGTATGGGGATGGTGCATGATGAAGAATGAAAGCATTGTACTGGCCGAACGAATAGCCAGTCATTTTTTGCAGGAAAAAGTTAAGGCAGCACATCAGATTGTTGGGAAGGGTTTCGTCAATCAGGTTTGCGTAGTTGAGACGGAAGGTCATCAAGTGGTTGTGCGCATGAACGACAAAGACGAGTATCCCATCTTCGTGAAAGAAAAATGGTGCATTGAGCAAGCCGCCGCCGCTGGGATTCCTGGTCCAGAGACGTTATCCGTTGGAATCACGGATGAAACAGCATATATGATTCAAACGGTAGTCCAAGGGGATAACGGACTGGAAGCAACAATAGACCCCATTGCTATCTGGAGAAAGCTCGGCGAGTACGCCAAACGGATTCATTCCATTCCGGCGGAAGGTTTCGGAGAATGGATGGACCCTGTCTCGGGTACATTTTATTCCCCGCCGCATGCGGGATCAGATGGCAGCTGGCAGGGATACGTCCAGTACAATATCAATAGCTTGACAGAGCATGATCCCTTAATTGAGCTGGGTGTACTAACTCAAGCAGAATCGAAAAGGGTAAGACAGTGGTTCGAGCGTTTGAAAATGGAAACGTTCCGTTTTGGCCTGTGTCATGGTGATCTCTCATTGAAGAACACGATGGTTGATTTGGCAGGTCAAATTACACTATTGGATTGGGGAAATGCAGAAGTCACTGTGGTGCCGTATGGCGATATCATACATATGATTCGATGCCAGATCCATGGAGAAGGGCCAAACAGTGCAGAATTGGAAGCCTTTATAGAGAGTTACGGGCTGAATGAGTATGAGCTGGATCAGATGAGACTTGTGATGGTCTTGAAGACCTTTGATACGCTTCGATGGGCTATCGATCAAAGTCCGGATGAGGTTGATTTTTACGCCGGGATGGCCCGGAAAGTCCTTACTTTGGTCAAAGCAGCAAGGGGAGACGGATGGATGTAATCGCTTTTTTAAAAAAAATTAAATTTAATCTTTCTATGCTGCTATAGGTTTATTCTATTAGGAGCTCCATTGACGCTTGATGGTACGAAGAGTACATTTATAGCCATAATTCTTATTTAACAGGTAGGAATTAAAGGTCTGAGGCGTGCCTCGATCTTATCCTTGAATACAATCAGGAGGGTTATCGATGTCTACATCACCCAAAAAAGTAGTGCTATGGAGCAAAACAGGCTGTCATTTCTGTGGAGAGGTAAAAGCGTTTTTGACGTCCCGGAATCAGCCTTTTGAGAACATTGAAGTGGAAGGCAATGATGTGCTGAGGGATGTACTTGAAGTGAAATACGGCATTCGGCATGTTCCTGTGATTGAAGTTGGAGGAGAAGGCAAGTTTGAGGCTTTGCTGGAACCGGATCTGGAGAAGCTTGCCGCGCTTTTGGCCCATCCGGATGAGGCAGCAGCGGTCTGATCGTCCTTTGCACTATCGGATTGAATTCGTCGTTTCCGGCTATGGAAAGCTGCTGGGATAGTGGAACTTAGCCGGGAGCGTACGAATGACCTGTCTTATACAGATCTCTGATTTATATATAGAAAAGTTCTATTAGTCACCCCGTTGACCCTTTCACAGGGCAGTGATAAGATTTGTGAAATTATAAAACTGACCAAACTCATAGGAATAGTTGCTTTTTAGTTTCGAAAATGTAAATGTCGTGTCTTGGATCCTGATGCATCATCCTAAATCCAATATGAGGGAAGGCGGAATGTATATGACGGCAAAACGCAGTTTGAAATTTGGAGCCATTGTTCACGGTGTCGGAGGCAGCATGACCACATGGAGACACCCGGAGGTTCAACCGGATGCGAGTGTGAATTTTGAGTTCTATAAGCGCCAGACGCTGAAAGCGGAAGAAGGTAAGTTTGATCTCGTTTTTATTGCCGATGGTCTGTACATCACCGAAAAATCCATTCCCCACTTCCTGAATCGATTTGAACCGATCAGTCTGTTGTCTGCCTTGGCCGCCGTCACTTCACGGATTGGTCTGGTGGGAACGCTCTCCACGTCCTACAGTGATCCGTTTACGGTTGCCAGACAGTTTGGTTCGCTTGATCTAATCAGTGACGGCCGCGCAGGCTGGAACGTAGTTACCTCCCCGCTTGAAGGATCAGCCAAAAACTATAGTAAAAGCAATCACCCTACCCATCCAGAACGATACCGAATTGCAACAGAATATTTGCAGGTAACCAAAGGCCTGTGGGATTCATGGGAAGATGATGCGTTTGTCCGAGACAAAGAGAGCGGTGTTTTCTTCGATCCATCCAAACTGCATACACTCAATCACGAAGGGGAGTTTTTCTCCGTACAGGGACCACTGAACATTGCCCGTTCACGCCAAGGCCAGCCGGTGATCTTCCAAGCAGGCTCCTCTGATGATGGCAAGACCCTTGCAGCGAAAGAAGCCGATGCGGTGTTTACCGGACATGATTCGATCGAGGATGCACAGGCTTTTTACAAGGATGTCAAAACGCGTGCCGCTTCCTATGGACGTTCCTCTCAGGATATCGTCATTCTGCCAGGCATCAGCCCGATTGTAGGACGGACAGAAGAAGAAGCCGAACGTAAATACGAGGAGGTTGCCAGCCTCGTTACGATCGACAAAGCGCTGGATTATCTGGGACGTTTCTTCGAGCACCATGACTTCTCCCAATATCCGCTGGATGAGCCGTTCCCTGAACTGAACGGCATTGGCAGCAACAGCTTCCGCAGCGGCACGGATAAAATCAAGAAGGATGCCAAAGAGCAGGGATTGACGCTGCGCGAGGTGGCATTGCGTGCGGCTACGCCGAAGAGCAAATTCCTGGGTACACCGGAACAGGTAGCTGACAAAATACAGGAGTGGTTTGAAGCAGAGGCCGCTGACGGATTCATTATCCATTCGGAATTGCCAAGTGGTCTGTCTGATTTCGTGGAACTGGTCGTTCCGATTCTGCAGGATCGCGGCATTTATCGTACGGAGTACGAGCACGATACCCTCCGTGGCAATCTCGGTGTGCAGATTCCGGTTAATCGTTATACGGCTGCCCGGGAGCAAGTGCAGCAGGCATAAGACGAACTGCACGTGAGATGAGCGCTACAGCCATATGAATTCTTAATTGCAATACTTCCGTGTTTTAAAACCGACTTATCTCATAGGTTATATATAAAATAAAAATGACACCTGTATACACAGAGGGGGAAACGATATGAACAGGTCTATCGCATGGATGAAATGGATGGCACTGGCAGCAGTATTGGTTATGGTATTGTCCGGCTGCGGTGCGGGCAGCAGCTCCAGCGGTGCGGCTCAGGCATCTGGTGGTGAACAGGCGAGTCAAGCGGAGGGAGGGAATCTGACTTTCGCTCTCGCAACTTCACCGGATACGCTGGACCCTCACCGGAGCGGGCTCGCCGTTACGGTACGTGCCATCCGGACCATTTACGACAATCTGGTGGTGCAGCTGCCTGACGGTTCCATCAAACCATGGCTTGCCACGGAATGGAGCGTATCTGAGGATGGCAAGAGTTACACGTTCAAGCTGCGTGAAGACGTGAAGTTCCACGATGGCACGCCGTTTAACGCAGAAGCCGTGAAGTACAACCTGGATCGCATTATCGATCCTGCTACCAAAGCTGCCAATTCCCTTGCGCTGATCAGACCCTATCAATCTTCCGAGGTCATTGATGAACACACCATCAAGGTGAATCTGGAAACACCTTCACAGGCCTTCCTGGGCAACTTAAGCCAGGCCCTGCTGGGTATCGTGTCACCTGCAGCTGCCAAGAAATATGGCGATCAACTGGGCAAAAATCCGGTGGGCACCGGACCATATACCTTCGTGAAATGGGATGAAAATGCGGATATCGTCGTCGCCAAAAACAAGGATTACAACTGGGGCCCAGAGACGGTTGAAAACAAAGCCGCACCTCATCTGGATACGATCAAGTTCAAAATTGTACCAGAGGAAGCGACACGGATCGGAAGCGTACAGAGCGGTCAGGTACTCGCTGCAGAGACCGTTCCACCGCAAAATGTTGCGGCTCTGAAGAATGACCCGAACCAGCAATTGCTGCAGGCCAATACGGTGGGACTGCCGTATACTCTCTTCTTCAATCTGCGCAAAGCCCCTTGGGATGATGTGAAGGTCAGACAGGCGGTACAATCCGCCGTAGATGTGGAATCTATCGTCAAAACGTTGTATCTGGGCAACTACGAACGAGCCTGGTCTGCATTGTCGCCTGGCATTTTGGGTTACGATGCCTCGCTGGAAGGAAGCATCAGCCCGGACATCAACAAAGCCAATCAGCTGCTGGATGAGCAGGGCTGGGTGAAGGGTGCGGATGGCATACGTGAAAAGGATGGCCAGAAACTGACGCTGCGTTATGTGGATGGTTCCCCAAACCGGGAGAAGCGCAATGATATCGCCGCCATCATTCAGCAGCAGCTGAAACAGGTTGGCATCGCCGTTGAAGTTGAAATTACAAAAGACATTGCCACTGTCATTTATCAGAACTGGGACTATGATCTGTATGGCAACAGCCAGGTTAATTCCGATCCGAATGCCCTATACGCCTTCTATCATACAAGCGCAGAAGGGGAGCGTCCGACGCTGTCCGGGTTGTCCGATCCGAAGATCGACGAGCTGCTGGAACAGGGAGCGGTGGAAACGGATCCCGAAAAACGCGTGAAGATCTATAACGAGATTCAGCAATTCCTGATTGATCAGGCGGTTATTCTACCGATCTATGTATTTCCTTATACGGTAGCAGCATCCAAATCCGCTCAGGGAGTCAAGTTTGATTCGCTTGGGTACCCATTGTTCAACGACGTGCGAATTCAACCCTAACATGAGCAGCCCATCACGCATTCAGGAAGGAGACGACCCGGTATGGTTCAAACGATACTGACTCGGCTTGCAACATCACTATTTGTAATATTCGGAGCTTCGGTGCTGGTGTACTGCATCATGTATCTTCTGCCGGGTGATCCGGTCCTGCTCATGCTGGATCCATCCTCGGCTACACCGGAGATGATCGAGAATTTGCGGGCGCAGCTTGGTCTGGATCAGCCATTTTACATTCAATTTGCTAACTATTTCGGCGACATGCTGCGCGGCGATTTTGGTAAGTCCATGATTAACTCGGATCCAGTGCTTCCCAAAATTCTGGAACATTTCCCGGCCACCCTGGCACTGACGGCACTGAGCTCCATCATTGCGATTACCATCGGCATCACGCTTGGCGTGCTGTCCGCCATCCACCGAAATGGCGTGATTGATTTTATTGCCCGTCTTGTTGGACTGTTTGGTATCTCCATGCCAACGTTCTGGACCGGCATTCTGTTGATCCTGCTGTTCTCGGTTCAGCTCGGCTGGTTCCCGGCCATGGGTTCGGAGGGCTTTGGCTCATTGGTTCTTCCTGCAGCCACACTGGGTCTGGTTGGTGCAGGTTTCATCGTACGGATGGTACGTAACAGTATGCTTGAAATCATTAATGAACCGTTTATCGTCGCCTTGCGTGCCAAAGGGCTTACGGAGCGAACGATCATGTACGTTCACGCACTGCGCAATGCACTGATTCCGGCCGTAACGGTCATTGGCATGTTAATTGGGGATCTGCTCGCGGGAACCGTCGTGGTCGAAACGGTATTCTCCAGACAGGGAATCGGCCGAATTATTGCCGATGCCTTGATGGCGAAAGACCTGCCTGTTGTACAGGGCGTTGTCTTTTTTACGGCAATCATCTACGTGGTGCTGAATCTGCTGGTGGATATCTCGTATGCCTATATCGATCCAAGGGTCAGACGTGCAGTACGTACTTGATCGGTGAGGACCATCTGTACTTTGAGGGATGAGGAAGGAGGACTCTTATGAGCATGAAACCATTGGTGGGTGACAAAAAGGCATGGACCGGCAGCAAAGGGCGTGTACGCCTATGGAATCGCCGTTTGGGACGTCACCGCTTCTCGTTCGCGGTTTCCCGGTTATTCTTTTATGCAGCGCTGCTGGTCGTGTTATTCACCGTTACCTGTGCCATTGTTCCGGGCTGGATTGCTCCTTATGATCCAACTCAGATGATGACGGATGCGATCCTGCAGGCACCTTCTGCTGCGCATTGGTTTGGAACTGATTATTTCGGAAGGGATATCTTCAGCGTCGTCGTGCACGGCAGCAGGGATTCACTGCTAATCGGATTCGCATCGGTGCTTGTCGGAGGCCTGGTGGGAAGTGCCCTGGGGATTATCTCCGGGTATGCTGGTGGAATGGTAGATACAGCGATTATGCGTACTGTCGATATTCTGATGGCTGTGCCGGGAGTACTGCTGGCCTTGTCCGTAGCTGCGGCACTGGGTCCTGGACTGCTTAACATTGCACTGGCCGTTGCGGTAGCCTCCATTCCGGGATATGCAAGGGTCATGCGCGGGCAGGTGATGTCGGTCAAAAGCCTGCCGTTTATCACAGCGACACGATCGCTTGGCGGCTCGAATGGACGTATTTTCTGGCGGCATGTCCTGCCGCATTCCCTGTCTCCTCTGCTTGTGATGGCAACATTGGGGGTGGGTACTTCCATCCTGACGGGTTCCGGTCTCAGTTTTCTTGGACTTGGGGTGTTGAAGGAAATTCCGGATTGGGGAGCACTGCTCTCGCAGGGACGCGGTTACCTGACCGTAGCCTGGTGGATCTGTACCTTCCCTGGACTCGCCATTACCATGTTTGTACTCGCAGTGAATCTGATTGGAGACGATATCCGTGACCGGCTTGATCCAAGAGTAAAAGGAGCGGCTTGACCGCTATTCCAAGGAGGAGATTCATGATGTCTCATGTCGTTATTATTGCCGGAGCACCTTCCAAACGTTCACGTTTGACCGGCCTAACCGATTATAGCAGCAATAAATTAACCGAAGCAGGTATTACTGTTGAGGTGATACATGTAGCGGATCTGCCGGCTGAAGACCTTGTGCAGGCCCGGTTCGACAGTTCGCATGTGCGAGACGCGCTAGCCGTAGTTGAAGCAGCAGAAGCGGTCATTGTGGCTACGCCTGTGTATAAAGCATCTTACTCCGGTGTACTGAAGCTGTTCCTGGATCTGATCCCACAGGAGGGGCTTCGCGGTAAAGTGTCACTTCCGCTTGTTATTGGCGGCTCCATTGCGCATCTGCTGGCTATCGATTATGCATTGAAGCCTGTACTGGCCGCACTTGGGGGAAGACATATTTTAGGTGGGGTTTACGCGGTTGATCAAGGCGTAGAGCGTCTGGATGACGGAAAATATGCACTTTCGGCCGACATTACAACCCGATTGGACCGTTCGCTGGATGAATTGATATTGACACTGGAAAAGGATGGTATTACGATTACTTAAAACCAAGTAAGTTGATTGGTTAAATTGATATAAGGTCAAACGTCTGTGGACCTGGATGCGGAGGCGCTTATGAATATTGAGAACATTGAAGCATTTGTATATATCAATCATTACGGAAGCTTCAATAAGGCTGCCGAAGTACTCTTTTTGTCCCAACCATCTGTAACGGCTCGTATTCAATCCCTGGAACGTGAGCTTGGCTGCAAGCTGTTTGATCGGCTTGGTAAACAAATCGTGCTCACGGATGAGGGCAGAAAATTCCTACCGTACGCGCAGCAGGTGCTTCAGGTTATCCAAAAGGGCAGGCAGAAGATTCAGCAGCGCCGGACCACACCAGACGCGCTGCGTCTCGGCAGTACCGTATCGGTATCCAACTATGTCATTCCAGACTTCCTGCCCAAGATCAAGGAAGCCTATCCTGAGGTCAACATCAAGCTCACAACGGCTACAACCGATCAATTGATCGCAAAGCTGCTGAATCAGGAGATTGATCTGGCATTTGTTCGCAAGGTTATGCACCCGGCCATACGTACCATTGCTTTTTATGAGGACCCGATCCAGCTGTATGTTTACAAGGGACACCCATTTATAGAACGCGGACACGTCAGCATGGAAGCGATTCGCAATGAGCGGCTGGTTTTCTTCGAATGCGGTTCCCTGGACTGGCTGCGTATTCACCGTGCGTTCGACTCCCTGGACCATCCGCCGGATATTACATATCATGTGGACCATTCGGAAACGGCGAAGAAACTGGTTCTTCAGGGAGCGGGTATTGCCTTCCTGCCGGGACTGACGGTGCAGAAGGAAGTGCAGGACCAGGAGCTGTTTCCCATTCAGGTTCATGAAGTTGCTGGTGTATCGCTGCAGATTAGTGTCGTGACGTTAAAAGAAGAACATTCACCGTTTGCAGAGCCCTTTGGGGAGCTGCTGCGGCAGTTATAGAAGCAAGAACGGGCTTGGCAGCCGAATACGGCAGCACAATTGGAGGAGGAGAAACGTATGGGGATTCGCCTTGGCATATTGGATCAGACCCCAATCTATGAAGGGGAGACACCGGTGGATGCATTCCGGCATACCATTGAGCTGGTGCAGCGAGCAGAGCAGCTTGGATTTCACCGGTTCTGGGTATCGGAGCATCATGATTCAGGACATGTGGCAGGTTCTTCGCCAGAGGTGCTGATTTCGCATTTGCTGGCACATACAGAGCGAATTCGTTTGGGTTCCGGTGGGGTGATGCTCCAGCATTACAGTCCTTACAAGGTTGCCGAGAATTTTAATGTGCTCGCAGCGCTTGGACCGGGAAGGATCGATCTGGGCATAGGACGTGCGCCAGGAGGACTGCCCCGTTCTACGCAGGCTCTGCAGCAGGGCATTCAGGAGGCAGCTTCACTGAAGGAGAAAATACGTCAAGTGAAGCAGTATATTCATAATGAACCGCATGCAGATGAATCCCATCCACTTGCCGGTTTAAGTGCTGCACCTGTGTCCGAAGTACCTGCCGAGCTGTATGTGCTTGGAGCAAGTGTCGATAGCGCTGGCATGGCGGCGGAACTAGGACTCCCTTATGTGTTCTCCTTGTTTATTAATAGTAATATTGAAGTGGCACAAGAAGCCCTTCGTGTCTACCGCGAGCAATTCAACCGTTCAGAAGGCCGGGAGCCTTACGCCGTTCTTGCGATCTCCTTAATTGTGGCAGAGAGTAAGGAAGAGGCTGAAGAGCTGGCAAGTGAGCATATGCTGGTCAAGATCCACCTGGAGAATGGCAAAGTACTGACGGTTGGTTCGGTGGAGCAGGCAGAAGAATTCGGACGGCAATCAAACGAGAAATATCGCATAGAGGTTCTGGAGCCGAGTGTAACCCGCGGCACGAAGGAAACGGTGGGTCAGGCTCTGCAAAAGTTTCAGGCTGAGTTTGCCGTGGATGAGTTGATTGTCACAACAGCCACACGTGATTTCGCGAAACGCATTCGCTCTTTTGAATTGCTGCGCGAGGCATTGGATGAACAGGGACTGGGTGAATTCTGGAGTGAATCCGAACCTGCGCAAGCGGCTATTGGTTAGATCGAAATTCAGAACCCGCTTTTTTTGCAGCACATAGATGACGATGAAGGAGGCAGCGTTATGAAGAGTGAGCTGGAACAGCCCAAGCAGCAGGCAGGGCAAGAAGAAAGAGGCAAGCAGCGCATCCCTGCTGAGACCGATGAAGCATTTGTGGAGCGGTTAATCGCGATTCGGCGGCATCTGCATCGCCATCCGGAATTATCGGGCGAGGAAAGGGAAACAACGGCCGCCATCCGCGGCTGGCTGGAGGAGGAAGGGATACGTATCGCAGATGAATATTCACTGCGTACGGGTCTTATTGCCGAAATTGGTCAAGGGGACGGCCCTGTTGTTGCCCTCAGAGCTGATATAGATGCTCTGCCGATCCAGGAAGAGACGAAGCTTGAGTTTGCTTCCCAGGCCGCAGGCAAAATGCATGCTTGCGGGCATGACGCACACACGGCTATTCTGATTGGTGCTGCACGATTGTTGAAACAGCGGGAGTCCCAGCTGCTGGGCAAAGTAAGGCTCCTGTTCCAGCCTTCGGAGGAAAAAGCAACGGGCGCACGGCAGGTTATTCAGAGCGGAGCGCTGTCTGACGTCCGTGCCGTGTTTGGTCTGCATAACAAACCGGATCTTCAGGTCGGTACAGTCGGCATCCGGGAAGGAGCACTCCTTGCAGCGGCGGATGGTTTTGTAGTAAACGTCGAAGGGGTGGGCACACATGCTGCGGTACCGGAAGCAGGAATCGATCCGATTGTTGTTGCCTCGCATATTGTAACGGCTTTGCAGGCAATAGTGAGCCGCAATGTGGGTGCACAGGAGAGCGCCGTGATTAGCGTGACCAAGATTCACAGCGGAACAGCCTGGAATGTCATTCCGGATCAGGCCATATTGGATGGCACGGTGCGTACCTTTGACGAGAAAGTCCGTGCACGGATTCGCGAACGATTCAACCAGGTCGTGTCTGGTGTGGCGGCTGCATACGGTACACGGGCGACGGTTCGCTGGATTCAGGGACCACCTGCGGTGGTTAACGATGCTTCGCTGGCTTCCGCAGCAGAACAGGTGGCGGCTGAAGTGGGATTGAACAGTGTTAGACCGCTGCCCTCTCCGGCTGGTGAAGATTTCTCCTTTTATCAGAAGGAGGTTCCGGGCCTGTTCCTTTTCCTGGGTACATCCGGACCGCATGAGTGGCATCATCCTGCATTTGATCTGGATGAACGAGCGCTGCCGCTGGGAGCGCATCTGCTCGCTGCTTTGGCAGAGCAAGCACTGCAAAACGTGCAGCTCCAGCGTGACTATTGTGACATATGTAAGAAATGAATACAATGCAACGCAGAGACGGTTACCCGCATGGGGTAATCGTTTTTTCTATGCTGCTTGGTAGAGGAAGGAATGCCAAACAAAGAGATGGATGCAAAACGAAACATGAGTAGCTCAGGATATAAAAGCATCAAGTCACTACGGTACAGGAGGCTTATAGGGTTGTTTCAAAATGGAAAAATATTGTTGACGACCTCAATTTTGTATGCTATATTTTTCTCGGATATTAATCGTAAAAATTACTATTAAGGACAGCGGGCAGCGTACAAGTCAAACTCATCCGAATTTGAATGAACAGGAATAGAGGTAGCTGGGATGAAACAGGAGATCGAATTTATCAAGTTTAATCCAACACAGAATATGACGGTTTTGGTGAAAACAAGTCATCCAGCAGAGGAGTACCAACATATCGCTTCAAGCATCATGTCCTACGATCATGTATATGCGGAGCAGGTCGGATTTATTGTGCCATCCTTTCAGCGCGGAGCTGCAGCACGGTTGCAGATGGCCGGAGGGGAGTTTTGTGGTAATGCCTGTATGGCTTTGGCAGCCTACCTTGCATCTGAACAGAAGATGGGTTCTCAAGATTATACTGAATTGCTGCTTGAGGTCTCGGGTACAGAGCAGTTGATCACCTGCCAAGTGAAGAAGCAGCTGAATGAATACTTTTGTCAGGTGACCATGCCGATTCCCAGACAGATTGAACGGCAGGCCATAACGTACGAAGGAATCGATCTGGATATGATTATTGTCCGGTATGAGGAATTCATTCATATCGTGGTGGAGGTGGACGGGTTCAATGATGGGATCCGTAAAAGAGCACAAAACCTCGCGCGTCTGCTTGGACTAACCCTGGGAGACAAACTGGTTGGCATTTTGTTGTTCAATCCACGTTCGGAAGAGTTGGCTCCACTGATTTATGTTCCGGGACTGGATAGCCTGATATGGGAGAGAGGATGCGGTTCAGGTACAGCTTCGCTTGGCGCTTACCTTGCATGGAAGACAGGAAGAGAGATTACCGCCCGAATTAAACAGCCCGGAGGTTCGATCAACGTCATGGCCCGGTTTGATGAACATGGGCTGGGCAGCATTCACATTGAAGGTTCTGTCGGCATTGTGGCACAAGGGACAGCTTTTATTGATGTACAACAGATGGACATGAATAAGGGGGAAGCACATGAATACGGTCGTGGATTTTACCAGACAGTTGAATGATTATCTGAATACCTTTGAACAACTTGCCCGGAAATACGATCATTCCATTCATCATGCGGAACAGATGGAGCTGGCCATCAATGCCTATTCCCATTGGATCACCGATAAGCGCCATGAGTCGTTCTGGGCTGAGAAAGAGCATGAGGGGGGCACCGGGTTCACACAGCTTGTACTGGATTTAAGGCATCAATCCTCCCGCTGCGTAGCGATCATGGAGAAATATCGGGCATTGAAGCTGCAGCACGGAGAAGTGGAGATTGCGGATTATTTCAAAAATATTGAGGAATGCATCGAGAAGGAATTCGGCAGTTTCCATGTGACTTCAGATTCCAAGGTGCTTCTGATCGGATCGGGAGCATTTCCAATGACTCCCCTGCTTATCGCCAGAAGGACGGGGGCACAGGTGGTAGGCATTGATATTGATGAAGAGGCGATCGGGTTAGGCCGGACGGTTGTGAATACATTGGGGGCCGGTCTCCGCATCCATTTGCAGAAGGCATCTGTTCACGAGCTCGATTTTACGAAAGAAGCCACGCATATCATTTTCAGTTCCACGGTCGCCATGAAGTATGACATCCTGGATCAGCTTCATTCGCTCACCAATGAACACGTTGTTGTCGCGATGAGATATGGCAATGGATTGAAGTCCTTATTCAATTACCCTCAGCAGGAGACAGACCCGCTGAAATGGCGATTGGTTGATAACATTTTGCGTCCACACGATGTGTTTGACATTGCACTGTATCAGAAACCTTCGCATGTCGGATAAGGAGGAGGCACATATGAGTGGTTTTGAACGAGTCTTAATCATGGGAACCGGGCCTGCATCCGTTCAACTAGCTGTATTATTCAAGAAACAACGAGGCTCCACCATTGGTGTGGCAGGAAGGGAATCGGTTAGATCCAATGAATTCTTCGGCGCATTGGACCGTCATGATCAGCACATTCGCGTAAGCGTTCAGAATGAGAAGCATCGGAGTGTGGCAGGCGAGTGTAGAGTGGATCGGATTTTTACCGGGTACAGCCGGATTGAAGACAGCTGGGATACGCTGATTCTTGCTGTCACGACGGATGCTTATGTTCAGGTATTAAGTCAGATGAATCTGGACGTTCTGAAGCAAGTTCAGTGCATCGTGCTGGTATCTCCCACATTTGGATCGAACCGGCTTGTTCATCAGTATGTAAGCGAGTTAGGGTGCACGCCCGAAGTGATCAGTTTCTCCACCTATTGCGGAGATACGCGATGGGCAGATCGTCAGCCCTCCAATCATGTCGTGACAACCGGAGTGAAGAAAAAACTGTATATCGGTTCCACTCGGACCCCTTCAGAAGCAGTGAACGAATTATGCAAAATGGTTGATCAGCTCGGAGTGGTGATGGAAGTGATGGCCTCCCCGTTTGAGGCGGAGACGCGAAACATCTCGCTGTATGTGCATCCGGCGTTATTCATGAATGACTTTTCTTTGAACGCGATCTTTGGAAATGCTGACGTCCAGACGTATGTCTACAAGCTCTACCCGGAAGGGCCTATCAACCAACATCTCATTCGGGATATGCTCGCAGGATGGAAAGAAATCATGAGGATTACAGACAGGCTGCACATAAGGCCGCTCAACCTGCTTCAATTCATGACGGATGATAACTACCCGGTTCATTTGCAGAGTTTATCGCGCTCTGATATCGAAGAATTTGTCGGTTTACAGGACATACATCAGGAGTATTTGCTGTACATACGGTATACCTCATTACTGATTGACCCTTTCTCGCAGCCGGACGAACAAGGGAAATATTTTGACTTTTCGGCCGTGCCATTCCGGAAGATGTTCATCAATCACGAAGGACAGCTTGAGATCCCAAGGATGCCCCAGGAAGATTATTACCGCATCAAAATCATTCAGGGCATTGCAAGGCATCTCCGGGTGGACTGCCCCACCATAGACAAATTCATCGCAACCTATGAGAACAAACTGGTGCAAGTGGCACAGGAACAGAGAGAGTTACCTTTATCCAGCGCATTTCAGATCCGGACGTTTGCTGGTGATCTGAACATGATCTGTGAAGGACTTGAAATTGATCATCAGGAGGAAACGTTGTGAAAAAGGAAAGATCCGGTATGAGCTTAAGTATTATATTTGCGCTGGTGTTGGTCGTATTGGCCGGTTGCGGTGAGAAGGGAACTGCACAGACGGGGGCAGCAGAAGGTGAGAAGAAGACGGATCTGATCTATGCTTCCGCCAAGGATATTAATGATATGAATCCTCATTTGTATACAGGCTCCATGCCTGCTCAAGGTATGGTATATGAGTCATTGGTAGAGAACACGGCAGATGGCATTCAGCCCTTGCTTGCGGAATCATGGGATATTTCCGAGGACGGTAAGGTCTATACCTTTCATTTGCGAAAAGACGTGAAATTCCAGGACGGAGAACCGTTCAATGCCGAGGCGGTCAAGGCTAACTTTGATGCGGTCCAGGCCAATAGTGAGAAACATGCGTGGATTAAGCTGTCTACCAAAATTGTGAGTACAAATGTCATTGATGAACACACCGTGGAATTGGTGCTGTCCAGTACCTATTATCCGACATTGGTGGAATTATCCATGACCAGACCCTATGTGTTCATTTCTCCCAAAGACATGATCAATGGCGGGACCAAAGATGGTGTGAATGGTTACCATGGAACAGGGCCATACATGCTTACGGAGCATAATGTAGACGAGAATGCAACGTTTGTGGCGAACGAAAATTACTGGGGAGGCAAACCTGAAATTCAAAAAATTGTAGCCAAAGTTCTCCCGGCAGGAGAGACAACGTTTCTGGCTTTGCAAAAAGGTGAAATTGACTTCGTGTTCACCGATGACCGGGGTGCCGATAGTATTGATGTTCATGCGATGGATCAACTGGCTGAATCAGGGGAGTATCAGGTGATACGAAGTGAACCGATGAACACGAGCATCATTGCGGCCAACAGCAGCAAAAAGGATAACCCCGTCAGTGAAACAGCCGTTCGGGAAGCCATTTGGCATGCCATTGATCGGGACACCATCAGCAACGACATCTTTGAGGGAACACAGACCCCTGCTCAGACCCTATTCTCTTCCAATGTGAATTACGCCGACGTGGAATTGAAGACACGACCTTACGATGTAAGGACTGCAGAGAAGCTGCTGGATGAAGCGGGCTGGCGTGTAGGTAGTGGTGATGCTGTACGAACCAAAGAAGGCAAAGAGCTGAAGATGGATTTGTATTATGACAGCAATTCCTCTACGCAGAAAACACAGGCTGAATACATTCAAAATGAATTGAAAAACATCGGTATCCAGCTATCGATCATCGGCGAAGAATCCTCATCCATCGCTAACCGAAGATCTACGGGCGAGTATGATCTGCTGTTCAATCAAACGTGGGGATTGGCTTATGATCCTCAGAGCACCATTTCGGCTTTTGCCTCCAGCTCAGCCTACCTGCATACAACAAGCGGGATGGCTGGTGCCCAGGAAATGTACACCAAGATTGAAGACGTGATGGTGTCCACCGATGAAAATACAAGGAAAGCGCTGTATGCTGACATCATGAGGATAGTTCATGAGGAGGCCGTGTTTATCCCTCTAACCAACGGAAGCATGACGATCGTGGCACCCAAAAATCTGGATGGCATTGCGTTTAAGCAGACCCAATTTGAGCTGCCATTTGAGCGAATGAAATTTCAATAGGGTCCATTGGATTTTGTGTGAAAAAGGAGATGGATATGGGGAGTTTTATCGTCAAACGGATTCTGCTCGCAATACCCCTGCTGCTGATTATTTCGTTTCTAACCTTTGTTCTGATCAATCTGTCACCGCTGGATCCTGCCGTTGTTGTGCTGCAGGCGCAGGAAGTTCCGCAGATTACCGATGAGTTAATTGCGCAGACCAAGGCGGAGCTCGGCATGGATCGGCCGTTTATGATTCAATACGGGAACTGGCTGCTGGCCTGCCTTCAGCTGGACTTTGGCGAGTCCTATGTGACCGGAAATTCCGTCTGGTCCATGATTGGCCCGGCATTTGTGAACACACTCAAATTAACGCTTATATCTTCTGTTTTCATTATCCTCTTCTCGATCCTGTTAGGTGTGATCTGTGCGATGAGGGAAGGGAGAATGATGGATAAGTCCGTACGAGGCTTCTCCTTCCTGCTGACGGCAATACCTTCCTACTGGCTTGCAGCTATGCTGATCTGGTACTTCTCCGTCAAGCTTGATCTGCTGCCCACCAGTGGAATGGATTCGCCGCAGAGCTATGTTCTTCCGGTCATCGTCATTACCGTAAGTTATGTAGGGATCTACTTCAGGAGCGTCAGAAGTTCCATGCTTAACAATCTAAACGAAGATTATGTTCTATACGCGCGAGCCAGCGGAATCCCGGAGAGAAAGGTAACACTGCATATCTTGCGGAATTCGCTGCAGGTGTCTGTTTCCATCTTTTGTATGGCCATCCCTATTGTACTTGGAAGCACGGTTGTGATTGAAAATGTGTTCGCCTGGCCAGGTCTGGGCCGATTAAGCGTCAAATCCATCCTGAGTCGGGATTTTCCGATTATCCAGGCGTACGTGCTTATTCTGGCTGTCACGTTTGTGCTGTTTAATACACTTTCCGATATCGTGAACGCGGCACTGAATCCCAAGCTCAGAAAGGAATTCGAATGAGAAACCTTCGTCATTTAAGCCAGGATAAGCTCGCCATGGTGTCTCTTGCTTTTATCGTGGTGATGATCGTTGCTGGCGTTCTTGCTCCCTTGTTTGCACCGCATGATCCCGAGGAAGTGAACATGAAGCTCAGGTATGCATCAGCATCGTGGTCGTATCTCCTTGGCAATGATCATCTGGGCAGATGTGTGTTGTCGCGGCTGATCTATGGCATTCGACCAAGTGTACTGTGGGTGTTGGTTGCTCTGCTGGCCTCTGTTCTTCTGGGGGCACTCGTGGGGTTCATCTCTGGTTACTTCAAAGGAAAAACCGACGCCATCCTCATGAGGATCTGTGATATTATGCTTTCTTTTCCGGGATACGTGATGACGCTTGCGGTAGTCGGCATTTTGGGCGCTGGTCTTGAAAATATCCTGATCGCCTTTGTGGTCATGAAATGGGCATGGTTTGCCCGGGTTATTCGTACATCGGTCATGCAATATTCCGAGATGGATTATGTGAGATTCGCCAGGGCTTCGGGAATCAGCCACCTGCGCATCATTCACAAGCACATTCTGCCCGTTACCTTTTCCGACATTGCTGTCATTTCGAGCAGTTCCATCTGCTCCATGATCCTGCAAATTTCCGGGCTGTCATTTCTCGGATTGGGCGTTCAGGCACCGCAAGCCGAGTGGGGCATGATGCTGAATGAGGCCAGAGAAGTCATGTTCTCCAGGCCAGAGCTGATGCTTGCGCCAGGTCTGGCGATTGTTTTGGTCGTATCGTCATTCAATTTTCTGTCCGATGCGCTGCAAGTGGCGCTTGACCCCAAATTGATGACGTCCAAACCGGGCGGCAAGCTCCGCGGAAGGAAGAGAGGTGAACAGGTCTCTTATGAATATATTGGAAGTTGAGCAGCTGCGAATATGGGATGCCCTTACGGAAGAAGTTATTGTGCCCAATAGTTCATTCCAGTTGAAGCAAGGTGAGTGCCTGGCCATTGTAGGGGAAAGTGGGAGCGGCAAGTCGATGACATGCAGGTCCATCATGCGCCTGAATAAACCAGCCATCCGGCAGTCCGGCCGGATTCTGTTCCAAGGGGTAGATCTGAACCAGCTCACGGAGCAGGACATGCGCAAAAAAAGGGGCCGGAATCTGTGCATGATTCTCCAGAACGGAATGAGTGCATTTGACCCTTCCTGTGTGATCGGCGTTCATCTGAAAGAGACCCTTCATGCGCATTACGGATGGAATGCCAAGGAAGTCGAGCAGAACATGAAATCGGCCATGGAACGGGTCATGCTGAGAAATCCGGTGCACATCATGAATCAATATCCTCACCAGCTGTCAGGAGGCATGCTGCAGCGAATCATGATTGCGCTGGCACTCGTGCTGGAACCGGATGTGATCATAGCGGATGAACCTACAACGGCTCTGGATACGATTTCCCAATACGAGGTGGTCGAGCAGCTGATCCAATTGCGGGAACGAATGGGATGCTCCATGATCTTTGTTTCGCATGATCTTGGAGTCGTACGAAAGATCGCGGATGAGGTTCTGATCATGAAGGATGGACATATTGTGGAGTCGGGCAGCATTCACTCCGTCTTTTCGAAACCGCAGCACCCGTATACACAGTTCTTGGTGTCCACCCGCCGGGAGCTGAGCAATCATTTCAGGCAATTGATGCAGGAGGAACAGCATATTGCTAAACGTTGACCATGTTCATAAATCCTATCCACTAGGCGGCTTGTTTTCCGGAGTCCGAAAATCCGTTCTGCATGATGTCAGTTTTGAATGCTCGCGCGGAGAATGCCTGGGTATCATCGGAGAGAGCGGGAGTGGAAAGTCCACCTTGGGCAGACTGATTTTGGGGATGGAACGCCCGGAGCAAGGAAAGATTTTGCTCGAAGGCAGATCTGTGCTGGACAGAAAGGCGAGAAGGGGCCGGATCAGTGCCGTTTTTCAGGATTACAAGTCGTCGATCAATCCGTTTTTTACGGTCGAGGAAGCCATTATGGAACCATTGCGCCTACAAAAAAAGAACCCGGAAGGCCATGCCCATTCGCTCAAAATCGATGTGCTGCTTAGCCAGGTTGGGCTGGATAACTCATATCGCTCCAGATATCCGCATGAATTGTCAGGGGGAGAAGTGCAGCGGGTTTGTATTGCCAGGGCCATCTCAACAGAGCCTCAGTGCATTGTGCTGGACGAAGCAATCAGTTCGCTGGATGTATCGGTTCAGACTCAGGTGCTCCATGTGCTGAAAGAGCTGAAGGAGATCTATCAGCTGACCTATATATTCATCACCCACGATATCCAGGCAGCGGCTTATATCTGTGACAGAGTGGTCATTTTCAGGGAGGGTCGCATCGAAGAAATGGTGCCTATCGAGCAGCTGAGAACCGTGAAGTCCGAGTATGCGAGAAAGCTGCTGGATCATTTAATTACTTTCTAAAGGAGAACACACCGTGAGTGGAGCATTGTCATGGCCTTTTCTACGTTTATATCTATTGACGCTCTTATACTTTAGCGCTAACGCCATCCTCAATGTCATCATCCCTCTAAGAGGTGAATCATTGGGGGCAAGCAGCACTGTCATTGGTCTCGTCATGGGAGCGTACATGTTCACAACGATGTTTTTCAGGCCATGGGCAGGTCAGATTATCCAAAAGCATGGCCCGATCAGGATACTTCGAATCATTCTGATTCTGAATGGGCTGGCGCTAATCCTGTATACCTTTACGGGATTGGGCGGCTATTTCTTAGCCCGAGCCCTACAAGGTGTGTCTACCGCCTTTTTCTCCATGGCGCTCCAGATCGGCATCATTGATGCATTACCAGAAAAGGATCGTTCACAGGGGATCTCATACTATTCCCTCTTTTCCTATATTCCGGGCATAGCCGGGCCGGTGCTTGCTCTGGGACTGTGGAATGCGGGCGGAATGGATTATTTCTCCATCTTCATGATTGGAATTGCCATGATAACGGGGCTGTTTGGTTACAGTATCCGGATGGACAAGACGAAGGAACCAGGGATTGACACAACACAGGATAAGACTGGACAGAAGTTCGGTATGCTGGCTTCCTTCGGGGAGCTGATCCGAAATCCGTTTTTGTTCAAATGCAGTGTCATTATGCTCATCTCGTCGATTGTGTTCGGTGCTATAACTGCGTTTATTCCGCTGTACGCTCCACAATTGAATCACGGAAATGCCGGAGTGTTCCTGATGATACAGGCTGCGGTCGTCGTGGTTGCCCGTATTGCGCTTAGAAAAAAAATCCCGTCGGACGGAACATGGCACTCTTCATTTATGATGGGTACGATGCTGCTGCTGACACTCGCTGCTGCGTGCGTAGGATTGTCTATTCAGGCAGGTGCAATCCTATTTTATCTGGGCGCGGGACTCATGGGCATTGCGCAGGCAATCGTATATCCAACGCTGACCACCTATCTGTCTTTTGTCCTGCCACAGACGAACCGCAACGTGCTCATTGGTTTATTCATTGCAACGGCGGACTTGGGCGTTTCACTTGGGGGTGTCGTTATGGGACCGGTTGCTGATCTGTTTTCATTTTCCTGGATGTATTTGATATGTGCCGTACTTGGAGCACTGATGATTATTTTTGCGTATGACCGTAGGGGACTATTGTCAGCGATGAGCTAGCAGGAAGGCTGATGCGGAATGCGTCGGCTTTTTTCTGTTGTTTCATTGTTAGCATAGGAAGTACGCATACCAAGCATTGACAAGACAAGCGGTATACGATAAATTGTCCTTTTAATCATAATGATTACGATTATTTGACTTGTCTGTTCTGGCAATAGTGAGAAAGTGGGGACAAACTTTTGGATGCTTCTGCAAACAATCATGGCAAATTAAATCCGGTCTCTTTTTCCTTTATCCGGTTTTATATGCTGGCTTTTTTATTTTTCGCCGCAAATTCGGCCTTAACGATTATTCTTCCACTGAGAAGTGAGGCAGCAGGATTGAGTCAGGCCGAAATTGGACTCATGATGGGAGCTTACATGTTCACGTGTATGCTTCTGAGGCCGCTGGCTGCACAGCTTCTGGGGAAACATGGTCCCCTCCGGGTCATGCAATGGCTGCTTCTTCTGCATGCCGTAACGCTGGTGCTCTTCATGATTGGTGATGTGGAAGCATACCTCTGGCTGCGGGCATTGCAAGGCGTGGCGACTGCGTTTTTCTCCATGACCATGCAGGCTGGCATTGTGGAAAAGCTCGAAGACAAGGACCGCGCACAGGGGCTATCCATGTATACACTCTTTACGATGGTTCCCTCTCTTATCATTCCGATTCTGGCGATACAAATCTGGGAAAGTGCCCGCGAGATATGGTTTACGGTCCTCATGATTGGTTTGGCGGCACTTCCGCTTCTGATCGGATACCGCGTGGATCTGCCAAGGAATACGGTACAAAATAAGTCATATACGCTAAGGGATATGGTACGTTCTTTTAGTGGTATTTGGCGCAGCACGCCCCTGTTGATCAGCAGTGTGGTCATGCTGTTTGCTTCCTGCGTATTTGGAGCAACCGCTACCTTTCTTCCGCTGTATATGGTATCGACGGGACTTGCGAGTGCCGGAGTGTTTTTAACGATCCAGGGACTGGTTGTTATTCTATGCCGATTTGTGCTGCGCAAAAAAATACCTTCCGACGGCAGCTGGAATACCTGGCTAATTGCCGGATTACTGCTGTGTGCAGCTCTGGGAACCCAGATGCTCGCGCTGCTGGAGCTCATTGGTCCACTGGTGTATTTGTCTGCGGTGTTTAGTGGTTTTGCCCTGGCACTCATGTATCCCACATTAACGACGTACCTGTCCTTCGTGCTCCCTGCCGATTCCAGGTATGTATTGATGGGCATATTTATGTCCTCCTACGATCTGGGCTTCTCCTTGGGCGGACTCGCCATGGGTTTGATTGTTCAGAGCAGCTCCTATTCCACGATGTTTACGATCTGTACGTTACTTTCCTTGGTTGCCATGATGCTGGTCGTCATATTTAGAAAACGGATGGAATCAGAAAATAGAGAAAGGTTCTCTACTGCAAACTGAGGAAGCCCTCTATACAGGCAATGCGTTGTTGTGTGCTGGTTTTAACAACTCGTGATGACTGACTTAGGCTGCTATTTGGATGCAAAAGTTAAAGGCTTACAGACTGGATTTTTCGGGACGCATCATGATGATGTGAACTGCCGGAACCAGATCGTAGGTCTTTTTTTTACAAAAATGATTTGACAAGAGAAGCCAACAGGATTATAGTCATTGTTGTTAATCGTAATAATTACTATTAAGGCCGATGACTTATTGGCTGTCACTATAAGGAGCAGATCGAAATGACACAAAAGCAAGTTCCGGTAACGGTCCTCAGCGGTTACCTTGGTTCAGGTAAAACGACAGTGCTTAATCATGTACTGCACAATCGCCAGGGTCTTAAAGTAGCCGTCATTGTGAATGACATGAGTGAGGTGAACATTGACGCAGCGCTGGTCAAGGGAGAAGCCACGTTGTCCCGAACCGAAGAGAAGCTGGTTGAGCTATCCAATGGCTGCATCTGCTGCACGCTACGGGATGATCTGATGCAGGAGATCGAGAAACTGGTGAACGAAGGCCGGTTCGATTATATCCTGATTGAATCCACGGGCATCAGTGAGCCTGTTCCGGTAGCGCAGACCTTTACATACGCCGATGAAGAATCGGGGATTGATCTGACCCGTCTGGCGAAGCTGGATTGCCTGGTAACGGTGGTGGATGCCAACCGGTTCTGGCATGATTTTGCCTCAGGACAGAGCCTTCTGGATCGGAGTCAGGCAGCAGGAGAGGAAGATACCCGAGACGTGGTGGATTTGCTGATTGACCAGATTGAGACGTGTGATGTCCTGCTGCTGAACAAATGTGATCTGGTCGATGACGTGGAGTTGAACAAGCTTGAAGGTATCATCCGTAAACTTCAGCCCCATGCCAAGATTATTCGAACCGTGAAGGGACAGGTGAATCCTGCTGAGATTTTGAATACCGGTCTCTTTGATTTTGAAAAAGCGAGCATGTCGGCCGGATGGATTCAGGAGCTGGAAAAAGAATCACACACCCCCGAGACGGAAGAGTACGGAATTGGCTCCTTCGTGTACCGTCGCAGGAAGCCATTCCATCCCGCACGTCTGGCTGAGTTCATGAGCTACTGGCCGGAAGAGGTCGTTCGTGCCAAAGGCCTGGTTTGGCTGGCGGCTGAAGGAGATCTAGCAGCAAGCCTGAGCCAGGCGGGGCCTTCCATTCAGTTTGGACCTGCCGGACATTGGGTCGCGGCCTTGCCGGAAGCGGACAAGGAATTGATTTTTCGCACCGAGCCGGATGTCCTGGACAAATGGGATGCCCAGTGGGGAGACCGCCAGACCGAGCTGGTGATGATCGGGATTGAGATGGAGCGTCACATGATTGAGGATGAGCTGGACCAGTGCCTGCTCAGTGATGAGGAGATGCAAGCCGACTGGGGAGGGTTTGATAATCCGCTGCCGTGGCCCGTTGAACCCGTCTGATCGGATGAAGGTTCTGTAATTGGATTGTAAGGTGTAACATGTTCAAAAAAATCGTAGAGGAGCTGTAAATGATGGCCAAAAAATCAAAAGTCGTACGTGAAAAACAGCGTCAGGCAACGGTAGCCAAGTACGCAGAGCTGCGCCGGGAGCTGAAGGAAAAAGGAGATTACGAAGCGTTGCAGAAGCTGCCGCGTAACGCCTCTCCAACGAGACTGAAAAATCGCTGCGAACTGACAGGACGTCCAAGAGGATATTTACGCAAATTCAAGGTTTCACGAATTGTCTTCCGCGAGCTGGCCCATCAGGGACAGATTCCGGGTGTGACCAAGTCCAGCTGGTAACGCAGAGGACATTCATTTTGGCGATGAAAGGCTGTGAACTGATATGCTTGACTCGTTTACCATTCGAAGAATTCAGTCACTCATGAATGGGTACATCCACGACAAGGTGCCTGCACCTCTCCGCACGATGGTGAAGCTGACCTATGTGATGAATAACGACGAGCTCATTCTTACGGAGGAAAGGCCAGCGGGTGAAAGGTATCAATGGGATGTGCTGCCGATCGCCCGGTTTCATTGGGAAGGTAAACAATGGAAGGTATACGCCCAGGATGAATATAGCAGCTGGAATGCTGTAGACGTTATTGAGCCTTGTCCCGACTTTGAGGATTTGCTCGAACAAGTTGAACGGGATGAGACGGGCATATTCTGGCGCTGAGTCCAACCAATGCAGAGCTGAAATAACCTGTCTCTGGTTCTACGAAGTGACTCTGGATTGATGATGGAGAAGCAGGCTCTATTATAGATGTAGTAATAGGAAAGGCGCCGTGCAGAAGCATCGGCGTCTTTTGCTTGGGTATTGCATAAATAAAGTGATATGTGCCTTGGCAGGATAGTTGAACAAGATTCATCAATATGATCTGTATATCCATTAAATGATGTGACGATAATGTCACACTGAAATGAATATTGTTATGCTAATCGATGGGAATATATAGTCATTCACCCTTATACTTGAACTTGCTAAGCGAGTTTATTTCGTAAAGGGGATATCTTCTATGACTGATCCAATAAAAGCAATCATACTTGGGATAATAGAAGGGTTAACTGAATTCTTACCAGTTTCGTCTACTGGACATCTTATTTTAGCAGGCAATCTACTTGACTTTGAGGGAGACGCAGCAATAACCTTTAAAATTGTTATACAGCTGGGTGCGGTGATGGCAGTTCTAATTCTTTATTGGAAAAGGTATATGGAGATTGGGACAAACTTAATTAAAATGGATTTTTCAGCAAGTAAAGGATTAAACGTAATACATATGATTTTGGCTATGTTACCAGCATTAATCGTATATCTTCTACTAAAGGACACTATAAAAAGTCAATTATTCGGCCCTACACCTGTCTTATTTGGTTTAATTGCTGGTGGTTTGTTAATGATCATCGCAGCACGGAGTAAGAGAACTACCAGGGTTGACACAATGGATAGGATTAGTTACAAACAGGCTTTTGGGATTGGCTTATTCCAATGTCTGGCCTTGTGGCCGGGTTTTTCGAGATCAGGTTCGACGATTTCAGGTGGCCTTTTGCTCGGTACTAGCCAAAAAGCTGCAGCAGATTTTACATTCATTATTTCTGTACCTGTTATGTTTGGTGCTACCTTGTTGGACTTATACGATAGCATCGATCTACTTCATTTAGACGATATGTATCTGATGTTAATTGGATTTATGACATCCTTCCTTGTGGCTATGATTGCGGTAGTAACGTTTATTAGATTGATCAAGCGACTTCGATTGGAGTGGTTTGCTCTATATCGTTTTGTATTAGCAGTTCTTTTCTATTTAATTGTCATACTGTAACTTTAAACTTCAATCTAACGGGCAGGTTATTTTAAAGTCATTCGATATGAACCTTATCCCAGGTAAGGGTTTTTTGTGCACATTTATCAATAAAGAACAGAGCTCGCTATCACTTCAGCGAGCTCTGTTCTTTATATGTCAAAACCAAGTCAGAGTAAAACCTTATTCGAGGTCTGAGATTAGAACAGGATGAACAGGCTGCCATCTCAAGATTCTCCGGGTCAAGTTATCGAAAGAAAAATAGCGCACTTAGGCGCATTCTCATTTGCAGGTTAACAGTATTCTGGACTGTTTAAACAGATTTATTATATACGTCTGCAAAAACCTTCGCAAAGTCTCCGACCTTGACTTTACCAAGGTGATAGTCAGTTGCACGAAGGCTGGCGTAGAACTCGTCGGCGTTCTCACAGGCGCGGTTCATTTGGGCAAAGCCGTTGGCAGTGTTTTCGTGGAAGCCGATTTTTTTCATATTCTCAGCAAGAGCCTCAACGGGGATTTGTTGGTATTTGGCTTCGATACCTTTCTCAGCAAGGGCGTTGAGCCAGTCGTTGCCTGTGGCCCAGTCACTAACTATGAACTTCGCGCTTTTACCCGCTGGGGTGTGAGAAATCATGGCGTAAACGACGTCTGCAATATCAACGGGGCTGACCCAGCCTTGTGGGATATCAACTGAAATTGGGCTGAAGATGGTTTGCTGGGTTTTGAGGCTTTGCATGTCGGCAAAAAGATTGCTGTAAAAGCCGACAGGCCGGATGTGGACAACGTTCACGCTTTCAAGCGAGTTTAGCGCGTCTTCTGCAAAATGATAGCTGTAGAGAATACCGGCGTTTGGGTTGTCGGCGCCGACTGAGCTGAGGTTGACGACATTTTTTACACCTGATTTTAGCACAGCGGCCTTATAATTTTCAGCAAGATTAATAGCGGTCTGCCACATGTCGGTGCCAGAGGCATAATTGATGCCCGAAATCATGAGGTAAACAACGTCACTACCTGCGAAGGCCTGCGCGAGGAATTCGACGTCGAGGTTTGAGCCGACTGCTGGTTTGGCACCGAGCGATTCGATGTCGGCGATACGATCTTTGGAGCTTGTGATGACGGTGACATCGTGGCCGTCTGCGATTAGGGATGGCAGGTAGTTGCGGTTGATATTGCCCAGTGAGCCGAGAACTGTGATTTTCATTGTGTATTCTCCTTTTAAAATAATGTGATCTCGAGAAATGTATATCGCTTTGGAGACCGTTATCCCTTTCTCGATTGGCTATTCATTACAAGAGAGATTATACAACGATAAATTTACTAAGTAAACTAATTTAATTAAATTAGTTAACTTAATAATTTTATTAAATATTGTTTATTGATACAGCCATTTTGGTATAATATGATTTGATGAGCATTAGAGGAGGCTTCAATCGTGAGAAAACCCGTGAGCGCAGATCAATATCTAAATAAAATCAAACCTGTAATTAGAAGAACCAGATTCAGCCAACTAAAAATTGACGATATCGCAAAACATATGGATATTAGTAAAGTGACGCTTTATAAGCACTTTTCATCCAAAGATGAAATCATCGAACAGGTTGTAGAGTATGGAATTCAGTATTTGCAGCAGGCTGACACCGTTGTATATGATGATTCCGTTTCATATATTGATCGATTTCAAAATACGTTTCTAGAATCGTTAATAGGTGTTATTTATTTATCCGATTTGTTCCTGCAAGACCTCAAGGAGTTTTATCCACGACTTTTTGAAAAAATTTCCGTTGCTCAACAAAATAGAATTAAAAATTTACAATCTTTTTTTCAATCCGGTATGGATAAGAAGATTTTTAACAGAATGCACGCTGAGCTGTCCTTGGTTCAAGATGATGCGACGCTTCGGCGCATTATGGAACCGACCTTTAGTATTCAATGGTATGATCTGACCTTGAAACAAGCCGTTATGGAGTTTTATAGAATGAAACAGTATCAAGTGATTAGTCCTGAATATCTGGATACTGTAGACGATTCGGTTATCGAAAAAGAAATCATTCGCATTTTACAAACCATTTCGTAAACGCGTTCGTTTCCTACAACTTGTTCTCATTGATGCTATCGTCCCGTTATCGGAGTAACCGTTTTAAAATTTGTAACTTATAACCCAAAGGCTATCTGGGTAGATGACCATTAAACTTAGCGGTTAGGGACAGTACGGTGAACCGTATCACAGTAAGTCATTATGCTAACGTAGAAACGATAGATAAATAAAAGCAGGTGATCGTAATGATCAGCTGCTTTTATTTATTTATTTATTTATTTATTTATTTATTTAACGAGCAGTTTAACGTGGAAATGACCAGATTAACATGTAAAGATGATGCATAAAAATTGCACTATTTTGGACAAAAACCAATGAAGTACAATGATGTTCTAGGAAGGCTATATTACCAGAGGAGTGATTACGTGATTATCATGATTAATGGGGCGTTTGGTTCTGGTAAGACCTCCACAGCTCATATGCTTCAACCCTTAATTGCCAATAGTATGATATTTGATCCTGAAAATATTGGACTTATGACTTGGAAAATTGTACCTGAAGAAGTGAGGCATACCCACGAACAAACTGATGACTTCCAGGACATTGAGCTTTGGAAAACCTTGACTGTAAATGTGGCGGGGGAGGTAAAGAGGAAGTATCAAAAACACTTAATTGTGCCTATGACCCTATATAAAGAAGAGAACTTCAATTACATTTACAATGGATTTAAAGAATTGGATGAAGAACTGTATCATTTTTGTTTGATAGCTTCAGAGGACACCATTTATAACAGATTAGTCAAGCGCGGTGACAAGGTAGGGGGATGGTCGTTCCAACGGACAGCTACTTGTGTCGAAGCTTTTAGGAGGGAAATTTATCAAGAGCATTTAATTACGGATCACTTAAAAACAACTGAAATTGTAGACCTTATTTTAAAGAGATTAAACAACAATTATGGATGAACTTCGTCAAAGTGAATGACTCGGCAGGCTGATGGTCATCCTTTCCTCCCTTGGTCTGCCCGAGATTTATTCTACAGCGTCTACAAAGTCAAAAACTGGGGATCTTATTCAACAAACGGACAGGTTAGTTGAATAAATGAAAGCAATTGATCAACAAACGTTGATTGCTTCGAAAGTGTATCTTCAATGAACTAGACATAATTAGACATATCCATTACTTGATTTAACCAAGTCATATTAGGGCTTTAAAAAGCATAATCAGACAAATCTATGCTCTACTACCCGGGTAACGACGGAGATAACTCTATAGGCAAGTCATTTAACCAGTGTTATCGGTGGATCTCATTCTAAACTACTTACTATAGTTGAACGATAATTCAATAAAAATAACGAAGCAGCCGATCAACGTATTATGGGAACTGCACCTCCATTTCTGAGTCTTGTCTTTAAAATGGGGTGCTGTTACGTGATCAGCTGCTTTTGTTCTGTTTCACAAATGGGCAGTAGAGTGTAGTTATTATATTTTAATTATGATGCTTGTCATTCACATTCATATAATCTGTTCTTAAACGTAAAGTGAAAACTACACATGAGAGGGTTAGGACAGATGCAATAAAATATGCACCGAATAATTCAATTTGATTTACAATAATACCAGACAAAGTACTTCCTAACAACATTCCCCCCATCAAAAGTGGTAGTACGATTCCATTCGTTCTTCCGATGTAGTCTTCCTTAATTTCTTTAATCATCATCGCACTAAAAACGACCTGGAAAAAAGCTGTTGCCACCCCTGACAGTACCCTTGCTATAACGGTTAATGTCGGCCAAGTTGATAATACCTCGATCAATGTTATCATTGACCAAATGATCATTGTAACTGTTAATACCGCACGCCTGTACCTTATTATTTTTGATGAAATTGCCGCAGCTAAGATACCTCCAAAGAGCATTCCTACTCCTTCTGAAGCAGCAAACCATTGAACACTTTCCTTAGGTAAACCTAATCTCTCCATTGTTACAAAGACATCGAGAGGTTGTGTTATACCCATTGCAATTCCACTTACCGCAAACATGATAGCAATGAGTTTTAGATTTACATGGCCAAGAACATACTTAAACCCACTTTTTATATCAGTTATTGCAGTGTTCTTTTCTTGACTTTTCTCCCTATTCGACGAAGGTAAGAATAATTGAATTGCTGCAGCTAAAGCAAAGATAATGAATAGAGCAATAACAGCAGATCTAATCCCCAACTGAGTGTATACAAATGTTCCGAAGACTGGACCAAATATGGTGAACAAAGCCAATAAACTTTGGTTTATTCCAACAGCCGTTCCAACGTCTTCAGAAGGAATATGTCTCTTTAGAAGGACGGACGAAGAAGGCTGGGAAAATTGACTCACGATAGCTGAAATGACTGTTGCGGCAAACACTGCTTGCCATATACCCAGAGATATTAATAGTAAAATCAATAACATAGATAAAGCACTTAAAGAATCACCAAATATCACCGTTCTTTTTGGTTCCCATCTGTCAGCAAAAGTACCACCTATTAATGAGAAAATGAAAATTGGTAAATACTCTAAAGCTGTAAGCAAAGAAACAGCTGTCGGATTGTTATTGGATTGATCCATTATATAAAAGAGCAAGGACATGTTACGGATCCAGATACCTGCTTGCTGTAATAAATCAGCGATCAACACAATTTTAAAAACTCTATTCCTTAAAAGTGAAGTCACAAAAATCACTGCTCCTTATAATCGTTTCTCAATTGGTTATTATTGGCTCATTTTTCTTTTTCATATTTTTTATATGATTTATATCGCTCAAAGTAAGATTTGGATGACAATTAAATAGGACAGGTCCATTTTGTGACTCAACATTCCTTCCAAAACAATCGGATATTCGTCCGATTAAGTGCGAAAAAAATTTGTTTCTCAAAGTATAACTTTATTCGGACGATCGGTCAAATAATTATGTGTATCCTGATAATCAAGCTCCTTGCCAAACAAGATCGGATACCGCATTCATCTTTTTTGTGCAGTATCTATTGAAGAATTCGAAGATAAGTCTCCAAACATTAAGTAGCTCGCTTCATTTGGCCTTCTTAGTAAATAGGGAAAAAGACCAAGAATCAGGATCTTGCTCTCAGGGGAGACAAGATCCTGATTCTTGGTCTTTCAGCAAAGGGGACAAGACGAATGTAGATCAATACTTCATGTAACAGCTTGAGAATATGTTGGGGAGGCTTCAATAACATTTATTTATTCTTTCAGCCCAGGTAAGATTAAATCAATGGCTAGCTTGTATAAATTTTTCTGTTCCTGACTTGAATGGTAGCCAAACAATTCTACATTTGCTAATGATGTGATAAAATTATATAAAAGTACCGATACATCATCAATATGCAAATCTCCCTTGAATTCCCCATGATTTATACCTTCCTCTAAAATTCGGCTAACAATCTGAAATTCGGGTTCATACAGTTTAAGTACAGCGTCATAATTGTTTTTATTTGTTGAAACGAAATATTCTTGAATGGTATTCATAATCGGCTTTTGCAGCATAATACTATTTAAGTTCGCCCAAATATATAACTTTTTCTCAGCGGAACGCTCAGTTTTCGATGTAATGTCCCAATTTCGAATAAATTCGTTAGATACTTGTTGAATACAGTAAAGATACAGTTCCTCTTTATTTTTAAAATGGTAATAAATTGTCCCTTTACTTAAGTTTGTTTCATTTTTTATATCGGCCATAGATGTAACACTATAGCCTTTTTGTTCAAATATTTTCGTTGCTACATCCACAATGAATTGTTTCGTATCCTCACTATTCACACCTGTTGGTCTGCTCATAATTCCTCCAGTGTTTTTATTCTATTGTAGCTTAAAAGAATCAACTATGCGACATGTTAATTGACTGATCGTCCGAATAAATTTATAATGATTGCATAGGATGAAACAGATCCTTATTTTTTTAGTATTATTCGGACGATAATTCGAATAAATATTTCTGAAAGGGGTGGTTTTGAAATGACTAAGAAAATAATTATTATTGGTGGGGGAATAGCTGGATTAGCGATGGCGCTATTCTTGAAAAGGGCTAATATCGAGAGTGTAGTTTATGAACAAGCGACGAAGTATGGTAATGCAGGTGGAAACTTTGTGATTCATCCAAGTGGGGTTCAAGTTTTGGAGGAATTAGGGTTAGGCGAAGTATTAAAGGCCAATAGTCATCAGATGACTGACATTAAAGTAATGGATAAAGAAGGTAACTCTATATTTGAAGACATGGAAATGGATGGGGAAAAGGAGGAGATGCCTCATTTAATCAACATTGCCCGTTTCCATTTAATTGATATCCTTTATCAGAAATCTATTGAACAAGGAATAGAAATTAATTTTGGAAAAAGACTAAAATCATTCACTGAGGGTGATGATCATATTCAGGTTTTCTTTGAGGATGGAACAGAAGCTAAAGGTACATTACTTGTTGGAGCGGACGGAGTACGTTCTAAAACAAGGTCCATTTTATTCCCGTTCCCTAACTATCCACTAAAGTATGCTGGCAAATGGGGAGTGTACGGCTTAGTTGGCCTTGACAAGCTTAACGAGCATAGAGAGTTTTTTGATTCCGAAACTTCGCTAATTTATTTTCACGAAAATTTCAATTTATTTATATCCAAACACCATCCGACAGATAATGAAATTTCATGGTCAATGATTGTTAACGAGGAAAAAAAGGTCTCTAAGAAACACTTTGAAGAAAAGCCAATAGAAGCCTTTAGATCAGACTTGGCCAATCAGTTCTCAGACTGGGAAGCTCCAATTAAACAATTAATTGAAAACACGGATAACTTCATACCTAAGCAGTTGTTTAAAATTGATCTAATGAAGCATTACTCATACGGCAGAGTTGTACTAATTGGCGATGCACTTCATACGGCAGATCCGAATGCAGGAATGGGTACTACCCTAGGATTAGAAGACGCACTTTATTTGTCTAAGTTGCTTAGAGATCATGATTATGATGACGCATTTCATTATTATGAAACCGATCGTAAGGATAGAGCGGCAAAAGTATTTCATAGTGCTTCAATATTAGATAATCTCACTTTGGAGAATACTGAAGATTTTGCGTTCTTTGGAGAAGGACTAAGCGTCAATTGGGATAAAAGTGAATAAGTGTATTTAAGGAAATGTCATAGAAGTAACATGATAGATTTTTTTTTTTTGCAAAATATCGGACGATCGTCCAAATAAATTAAAGGTATAGCTCAATTAAGAATCTAACAGTCGAGCGTATGCTCGGCTGCAAGGTTCTTTGAAATAAGAGGTATAGTTCGTTGTTTGGTTTAAGAGAGAGTCTGAGCTTCATGTTAATTTATAACGAACGTTCAGTATACAGATGTTAGCTTTACGCACTGACATTATGATCATAAGTTTGGTTATTCGAGTGGAGAGATGATAAATGAATCTTTTGTTTAGAAACAAGGGAGCCTTAGCTTTACTCATGGTTAATATATTTCTTGCTATGGCTGCTTATGGGTTAGTTGTTCCTGTAATGCCAACTCTAATGCGGAACCTGGGGCTAACGGGGGCAAGTGTGGGTATTTGACGGCGGCTTATGCAGTCACACAATTATTATTTTCACCATGGGGCGGAAGACTTGGTGACACCATTGGCAGAAAAAAAATAATCATAATTGGATTAGCCCTGCTGGCTGTTTCGGAAGCTATTTTTGGATTTTCCTCTTCCGTATACATGCTATTTCTGTCCAGACTGCTTGGCGGTGTAGGAGTTGCCTTCATTTTTCCAGGGGTTATGGCATTTACAGCAGATATAACCACGGAGAATGAACGTGCCAAAGGGATTGGATATATATCGGCAGCGATGTCGACTGGTTTCATTATCGGTCCGGGCTTAGGCGGTTTTTTAGCAGAGTACGGCGTTAGAGTTCCTTTTTATGTTGCTGCAGCTCTGGTCGGATTTGTTGCTCTCCTGTCGGTGATCGTCTTACCGGAATCAATGAAAAAAGCTGATCTTATTGAAAATCGGTTGCCTTTGGAGAAAGAAGGGCTCATCCGCCAAATATGGCAGAGTCGAAAAGCATCATACTTTGTAACATTAGTCGTACTACTTGTACTTGGGTTCGGTCTTTCGAACTTTGAAACTGTTTTTGGACTGTATTTGGATGCCAAGCATCAATTCGGCCCTAATGATATCGCATTTGTTCTGACAATCGGCGCTATTGTGGGTGTTGTTATTCAAATTGGTTTGTTAGATTTGCTTGTAAAAAGATTGGGTGAGATGAAGGTCATGTATCTAAGCCTTGCAATTGGTGGGGCCTCGATATTCGTTATATTATTCGTTCATTCCTATTGGGCAATTACCATTGTTACTATCTTTATCTTTGCTTCTTTTGATTTGATTAGACCTGCTGCCAGCAGCCTACTGTCAAAAGCTGCAGGAGAAAGACAAGGGTATGTGGCGGGATTGAATTCAACATTCACCAGTCTCGGAACAATTATTGGCTCAGTGGCAGCTGGAATCTTATACGATGTATCATTGTCGCTGCCCTACATAGCTGCGGGTGCTACATTTCTCATTTGTCTAGCTGGGTTGAGACTTCGACAAGGATTAAAGCAATCCGCGTAAGTTGGCAGCAGTTCATCCATTTGATGGAGGTTAGCAGAAATGTAAAACGAATTTCTCTAACAAGCAAGTCCTTTAAGACTTATCTTCCGGAAAAAGCCTTCCCGCGGCCCCAAGCTAGGCTTAATTTAGTCGATGCGGCAAGTTGATATGGCTGACAGAGAAGGACTCAATTCCATCACTATAGCTTCCGTAGCCGCATCGTTTGGTTTACCGATATGTCCCTGTATCGGTGTATACCGAGCAAACAGGCATTGATGTGATCGCCCGTTGCCTGACTAATGTAACAGGTGGCGGGAGGGATGCTGAAATTCGTTCATTTTTACGTGGATATTCTCAAGAAGCATCCCTAGTGTTTCAAAATTACATCTCCAATGGCTTAGGTTACTAAAAGAGTAAAAATATCATCTTGCGGAGTACGGATTTAATTTGGGGGAAATTTCATATGAACAAAAAGCATATACAGAGCGAACAAACAAAAAGGGGAATTCTGTTAGCCGCTGGACAATTGTTCAGAGAAAAAGGTTACTCAGCAACTTCAATTGAAGATATAGTAGCCATTACGGGGAAAAGTAAAGGCAATATTTATTATCATTTTGGAAGCAAAGAGGCTTTATTCCTTTACTTGCTCGAAGATTGGGAAAAGGAATGGAGAAGCTCTTGGTTGGAGAAGGAACCGCTTCTTTCAACGTTTTCAGAAAAAATCGATGGATTATTTCAGACGATGGCAAATGATATGTATCATCCACTAACCAATGTGATGGATGAATTTTTAAGCAAGGAATGGAACAATACAAAGATCCAAGCGAGTGTGACTAACTATGTCGAAGGCCATATCGCCTTTATTCGTGACATCATTGAAGTCGCTATGTTAGATGGTGAAATAGCTGTTGACGATAGTAAATCATTAGCCACTATCTTAGAGGCCATGATACAGGGGCTAGGTCTTATGGCTTCTCGTATGAATGGCAATGAAATGAAGATTCTTTATCGTAAAGCGGCACAGGTGTTTCTACAAGGCGTGTTAAATCCAAAACCCTATTTATCATGGTATTACAACCAAACAAAATAATTATGCTGTTTAAGGTGGGCAAACAATGTATAAAGAACGATCGGTATCTGTTAACAAAAGAAGAAAGGATCTCATCAAATGGATACCATCAATTCTTACACTTGGGAACCTGAGCTGTGGTATCTTCGCAATCTTGATGTTGTCGTGGGATAGTGAAGCTGCGGTACTACTAATCATCATAGGGATGATATTTGATTTACTGGATGGGTTTGCTGCTCGTAAGCTGCATGCACAAAGTTTATTTGGACAAGAGCTTGACTCGTTGTGTGACATGGTGACGTTTGGTGTTGCTCCAGCATTACTAATCTACGTAGAAAAACTTTATCATCTCAACATGATAGGTGTGTTACTTGTAGCTTTATTTATCATATGTGGTGCAATTCGTTTAGCGCGCTTTAATATACAGGCAGATCAGATGAATGACTTCCTTGGGGTCCCTATTACGATTGCTGGAGGATTCTTGGCTGTATTTAGTCTTTTGGCCTCACAATTAAAAATGAGTTTTACCGTAATTGTTATCATTTTACTAAGTGTTCTTATGGTTAGTCGAGTACGTTTTCCAAGTTTGAAGAAGTGGTTGAAATGATGAGAATTTAGAAAGAAGGAACACTTTATGGAATGGGTTACAGAGGTAATTGGACAGTATGGTTATGGGGCTATCTATATACTCTTGGCAATAGGGATTGTCGGTCTTCCGATCCCAGACGAAATCATGATGGTGACCATAGGATATCTTTCTTCAATACATGTATTAAGCTATCCACTTTCTGTGCTGTTTGGCTTTTTAGGGACAGTCACCGGAATGACGGTGAGTTATTGGATTGGTCGAAGATTTGGGAAACCGCTCTTACTTCGGTTTGGAAAATATCTGTTTCTCACACCGAATAAATTGGAGAAAGTGGAAAGGTTATTCGAAAGGTATGCGCAGTGGACAATTATTTTTGGATACTACATCCCCGGCGTACGTCATTTAACATGCTATGTCTCAGGAATCAGCGGGATTAATTTCAGGAAGTATTTCATTATTTCAAGCATTGGTGCTTTGATATGGTGTCTAATCTTTGTAACAATCGGATACGGAGTTGGGGGAGTAATATGAATCGAGGATCGGCCATTACTGACTACCGAGCTTTATGTATTAGATCCACCATTCGTTATGGAATTGATCAACAAGGACAAGCTGATTGAGACACAATCTTTTTTACGAAACTATGGACAAGTTTAAATAATCTTATTTAGATGGTTCGTAATTAGAAAGAGTTAAGGTGACGCATCCAAGAAAAATCAAATCTATGGCATCAATCTCAATTCTAAGTATAAGGACGGTTAACATGGATTTTATTAAAAGATTCTTCTCGGATATAAACACTCGACGATTCATAGTTTTAGTATTGATTGGATTACTGCTGTATTTCATTAAAGGAATGCTTAATGTAGTACTTCTCACATTCTTGATAGCTTTTATTATGAATAGCATTCAAATACAGCTTCATAAAAGAATCAGTAAGTTTGTGACAGTTAATAGTAAAGTAATAGTTATTTTACTGTATCTCATACTTATTGCTCTTATTATTGCTTCGCTCGTGAATTATCTCCCTAAAATTTATGAACAAATGATGCAATTAACTACTTTCTTGACGAACTTAAGCCCTGATGATCTACCACAGAACAAAATTACCCTCTATTTGTTTGATACCATCAATAGTTTAAATTATCAAAGTTACCTTAAGAATGGCATTGACTACGTTTTGAAGATAAGTAACTGGGGCTCAAGCTTCATTTTATCAATCATATTAAGTTTTATCTTCATACTTGAAAAAAACCGTATTGTCACTTTTACTTCTAAGTTGGAGAGCAGTAAAATAGCTTGGTTTTATATTGAAGTCAAAAACCTTGGGAAAAAGTTTGTATCTTCTTTTGGGAAAGTAATTGAAGCGCAAATTCTGATCGCTTTGCTAAACACCACATTTTCGGTATTAGGTCTGCTGTTACTGGGCTATCCTTATTTGTTTGCTCTCTCCATTATGATCTTCTTGCTTAGCTTAATTCCCGTTGTCGGCTTTGTGATATCGCTTGTTCCACTGTGCATAATAGGTTACACGATCGGTGGAATAGACATGGTTTTCTATGTACTGATTATGATTTTTGTATTGCATTTTGTTGAAGGGTACTTTTTGAACCCTAAACTAATGGCCTCAAAAATGGACCTGCCCATGTTTTATACTCTCGTGGTGTTATTGTTCTCAGAACATTACATCGGCGTATGGGGATTAATTGTGGGAATCCCTATATTTATTTTCTTTTTAGATATTTTAGAGGTTAATCGGAAAACTGAAACGTAGAAATTCATCCTGCGATTAGAGGTGATAAATCATTATGTCCAACACGTCAACAATAGAAACAACGAATAACTCAAAACGCGCTGTTTCATTAGATCTTGCTCGAGGCGCTATGCTTCTGCTCATTGCTCTTGCTCATGCCCCACTGTATTTGTATAACAGTAAACCTGGTATTATGTTTAAGGTTGAAGCTGTTACTTGGTTTGATCACGTAGTGAATGTTCTGGGTTTACTAGCGATTGATAACCGTGCCAGAGCTATGTTTGCTGTACTATTTGGGTATGGTCTAATTTTAATTTATAACAGTCAAATCAAAAAGGGAAAAAGGGAAGAAGATGCCGTAAAGACAATTCGACGACGTTCTTGGTACTTAATTGGTTTTGGAATGGCCCTAACAATCTTTATTGGGGGCCAAGATATATTGATGGCCTACGGGATAGCGGGACTCATTTTAAGTAGGTTAGTAAGGCGGGAGAACAAAACCTTAATCCGTAATTTTGTATTAATTACATTGTTTTATGTTTTGTTAATTCCTATTCTATGGGGAGCTATAGGCGGGAATGGATTTCAACCGGGTTTTTCAGCAAATGACACCTATCTTGATGTAGCAATTTCTAATTTAATTGTATTCCCTATTTATCCGTTGTTAATTCATGTATTGTTTCCTATCTTGCCTTCTGTTTTGCTTGGAATGTGGATGGCTAGGTATCAATTATTGACCAGACCTGAACAGCATTTAAAAAAACTCCTCTATATTTCTATTATAGGCTTAGCAGTCTCATTGGTAGGAGCGTTGCCTGTATCTCTAATTGGTGACATATGGAATCCAGAAACGCATACAGTAGGCTTTTTAAGCGGATTGCATATTCTAACCGGAATCGCCGGAGGTGCAGCTTATGCAGCGATCTTCGGTATCATAGGTGCCAAAATGGCTAAGGTAGGAATAATCACACGGTCTCTTATGGCTGTAGGGAAGCGTTCGCTGACATTCTTTGTGTGGAATGAAGCTTTGCTAGTTTTATATCTATCACCAGTCGCATTTGATTTAGGGGGACGCGTGAGTAATGGTGTGGCAGCTCTGATTGCAGTAGGTATTTGGATCAGTTCAGTTTTATTGGCAACAATCTTAGAAATAAACAAAATAAATGGACCGTTAGAACGACTTTTACAACGATTAGTTTACAAGAATAGTTAACTTTTTAGGACAACTCAGACGATATCTACAATAACTGTGGTTTAAGGGGTTTCTATGTGTTCCTCTTGTCTAAAATCAGGCAAAAGAGATTAATTCCAATACTATGGGTTGTCGCGAATTTTATCGATGCCTAATTACGCAAACGTAGAAACGTTAGCTCAACAAAACTGAGAAAGCAGCTGATCAATATGATCGGCTGCTTTTGTTCAACTAACGGGCAGGATAGCTCATTAAAAGCCCATGCTGCGATGCGCATTTTTCCTAGCTTACCAGTGGCATTCGCCTGGGGAACTATCGCGTACTTTTTTTACCTTCCTTCGGACAAACATCTATTTCGTGTTTTTGGGCGAGTATATTATATGGATCATATGTTCAAGAGTGCTTTTAACCTCAGGCCAGTCGTTATCTGTAATGCTATAAAAGACATTATCATGATATCCACCTTGATTGTCCCGCCCCTTCTCTAGTTGCTCCAATCCGTTCTATCGCTCGTTGTGACCTAGTCTTTTGACCGCTGATGGAAAATTGCACTCGGACTAGCTCTAATCGTTCGAAGCAATAATTTAACAATAAAAACTTACATTCGGTATTTACACCTATACGCTAGTAAGTTGGTGTAAGCTATGTCCAACCGATTTCCGCATTTTGATTGATCATATCGATATCTCCGATTCTTGTGGTTCCGACGATTAAGACTAAGGAGATCGACGGTGGAGTTTACGGTTATGTGCTGCAGATGGCAGTAGGTCTATCGTTGGTTTTATCCTCACTTATCTTCGGGGAAAAAATTGCGCACCAAGGGTTCCAAATTAGATAGTGATACACTAAATTCACAGGTACTGATGTTTTTATGAAAAATAGTGTAGGATGATGACATGAGGAAGATATTATCTTTTATGGATTGGGGTATTTTTGCTCTTCGTTTGTACCATTACATTTTGCTGTCATCACGACTGTTTACAGAAAGTGATCTGTCGAACACAACATGGTTAAACGTCAGTTGGCTAATGGCAGCGCTTTTCGTTCCACTGATATTCTGGTTTCCTCAACGAAGGATGAATAAGGTCTGGTTTTGTATCGCAGAGCTATTACTGGGAGGTTCTTATTATGTGAACTCTGTCATCCATCCGGAATTGACTTCTAAAGCAGACTATCTGCTGCCGAGTCTAACAATGGGGTACTTATTGATTAAGAAGACATTCTGGGTCATTCCCGCAATTCTATTCATTCCTTTTATCTTCCAGTCTTATTTAAAGTTACCTTGGGAACAAGCCTTTAGTAGCGGGACAGATAATGTATTATTCTGCTTCATCGGCATATGGGCCAGTTTCGTGGCCAAAGCGTATTACCAAAAAAATGAACTTGTAGTCGAAGTAGAGCAGCAAAATAAGCTGTTAACCCACTACGCTGCTGAAATTGAGAAAATGACTCTGCTTGAAGAACGCAATCGTATGTCCAAGGAACTTCATGATACCCTGGGGCATTCCTTTATCTCAATCATTATGAGTCTTGATGCTTCCATCGCTCTTATGGATCGTAAGCCTGCCGAGGTCAAGGAACGGTTAATTCGCTTAAGAGCACTGGCTGAACAAAATCTGGATGAAATGAGAAGTATTGTTCATGAGATTGGAGGAGAAGAGGAGTCCAATCTTGTACGGCAGATTGAGGCACATGTGGCCAATTTTCGGGAACATACAGGAATTCTCCTGACGTTAAATGTACTAGGAACAGAGCAACACACGCATTTTGAAGTACGACAGGCGATTCTGCGAGTCATCCAGGAGTCTATTACGAACGCACTAAAACATGGAAAAGCGTCTCAACTGGATATGGAGCTTCAATTTTCCGAATTCGTTCTGCACCTGTTTATTCGAAATAATGGGAAACCGATTGATAAATTGGAATATGGCTTCGGGTTGACTACGATGAAACATCGAGTTGAGCGGCTGGGGGGCAGCCTGTTTGTATCATCAGAGGTAGGAGATGAAACGATCACCGAAGTCAGATGTGAAATCCCCCTGAAAGGAGTGGGGCTACATGGGGAAAATTAAAGTATTACTTGCCGATGATCAGGAATTAATTCTGGAGAGCCTACATATCGTACTGTCCATGGAAGATGATATAGAAATCGTTGGATTAGCTAAAAATGGGGAAGAAGCAGTCCAATGCTGTCATCAGTTTCAGCCCGATATGGTACTGATGGATATTAATATGCCAGTCATGAATGGTGTTGACGCAACAGCTCTGATCAAAGAGCGAATGCCTATCATCAAAGTGATGATGCTGACCTCCTATCAGGAAGTCGAATATGTCATGGCGGCATTAAGCAATGGAGCAGAAGGATATCTTCTCAAGGCCATCCACCCCAAGGATCTAGCTGCAGGCATACGGGTGGTTCATGCGGGAGGGACGTTAATTTCGCAGGAGATGGCGAGTAAAATGATCAAAAGTATGAATCCGGGATCCACTATTAAACATAATGAATACGGGCTAAGTAGCCGTGAAATTGAAATATTGCAAAAGCTGGCTTCAGGCATGCGTAATCAAGAAATTGCAGAGGCTTTGTTTCTTAGTGAAGGAACCGTTAAGAATTATATTTCAACGATTTACTCAAAACTTAATGTTAAGGGAAGACAAGAGGCAGCCCGTAAAGCCAGAGAGTCGGGAATCATGAATTACTAAGACGACATCCTAAAGCCGGTAATTTTTAAAGTTACCGGCTTTTTAGGCGTTTAATCATATGACTTTATCATGACCAAAGTGCACTATCACTTTATGACTTTTTCAGCCTATACTCATAACTATCATCAAGCTATAAAGGAGCTGACTCAAGACATGGAGAAAAGATCTGCACACAAAGAACATTCGCAGATGGATGAGAAATTAAGTAAATGGAGTTTGTTTTGGCGCTTTCCAATCATCTGGATGATTGTGGGAGCTATCAGCATAATTGTTGTGGATGCGTCCATCCGGCCGCTAGCAGAGCAAGTACCGGACGTGCTTTCTCTGCTGTTGACATTAATATTGGGCTTTCTGGCCATCATGGTCTATACGCTTACCATGAAATATTTAGCCCGTCGGTCCATTCCTGAGTTATCCAGAAAGGGCGCAGGGGTTGAAGCTGTTATGGGAGCACTAACCGGGGTTGTTTTTATTGCTTTATCTACTATTATTATTGTTTTATTGGGAGGTTACTCTTTTCAATGGGTGAATAATGTGGATACGGTTACAGTTCTAATCGCTTCTATTGAAGCAGCTTTAGGCGCAGCCATTGTCGAAGAACTTATCTTTCGTGGACTAATGTTTCAAGCCATGAATAAATTGCTGGGAAACTGGGCCGCACTCGCTGTGACTTCTCTATTCTTTGGAATAGCCCATCTTGGGAATACAGGAGCAACATTATGGAGCGCGTTCGCCATAACCTTAGAAGCAGGTGTTCTGCTTGGAGCCGCGTTTATGTGGCGATGGAACCTGTGGTTTGCCATGGGACTGCACTTTTCCTGGAATGCACTTGAAGGTTTGCTTGGGATCCCTGTTTCTGGACACAGTTCAGACGGTCTGTTTATTGTGAAAGTGACCGGTCCTTCACTTCTCACTGGAGGTGACTTTGGACTTGAGGGGTCTGTAGTTCCGGTTATCATCAGCCTTCTGATTACTATTCCCATGCTGTATGGCGCTGTTCGCAATCGCAATCTGCCAACGAATTTTACATGAGCCATATACAGAATTCTATAAGAACTGTACCGAATTGCTCGAGTTTATTAAGCTAACGGGCAGATTAGTTCAAAGTTGACATTGGAAATTTTAAGTTCGTTGAATAAGAAATGCCACCTCGTTACCTCCAAGGTGGGATATCTTAGACTAACGAAAACAATCTGTTTTATAAGGAAAAAGAGGCTCCGGTTTCAGCGTGCGCCTCTTTTTTCGGTTTTGCTAAAAAATGCATTTAGCAACTGAGGGGCAAATAAGGTCTTAGAATAACAAGGATAACAACAGAGGTGAAATATTCACTTGCAAGTAATACGGACATCCCCATCAAGTCGGCAAAATCAGCGAACGCGAAGCAAACGACAAGAGCCATTGTAATTACAGGCTCTATCACATTGATTCGTTCAAGCAGTTTCATAAATCTTGGTACAACGAACCAGCCAGCTACAGCAATCACAACGAAGAAAATAATCTTCTTACCGATTAATAAGCCAAGCGATACATCGCTACCACTTCCTAAAAAACTCATCATCACAGCCAACAAGATTACGACTATAACATAATCGACAACAGCAGCCCCAGGAATCGTAGTGCTTTCTCAGGAGTTAAGTCGATTGAGATCTTTCAATATCTGTACTGAAATACTTACTGATGTTGCACTGTTTGCTTGTCACTAAGAAATCGAAGAAAAGAAATGTTCATCATTTACACTTGTTTTAACAATATTGGCATCATTATTTTATCAACGATTCGCTCTACATAATGAATAGTAACAGATTGATTCCTATAGTTGTTTCTATACATAACTAAGGCAGGGCCAATATCTGTAATGATCTCTAAATCGTCGTGAGTAATATGATGTTTCTCTATATAGGGTTTGAGAATCGACTCGATACCGTTTCTGTAACGCCTGTAAAAAGCATCACGCATACCTTCCTCTAATTGTTTATTAACAGCATTACAAATCGCATTCATCGCTTTCTGATACTTTTCATTTTCTTGCATAAATAGTAGAGAAAGCAGGTCAATCAACTGTCCTCGCACATCTTGGTTTTTATTCAACTTCTCTAACGATGTCTCGAAAGGACTCATCATAGTGGAAGCTTCAATAACAAGTTCCATTTTAGAAGACCAACGTCTATAAATGGTCCCTTTCCCCACTTTTGCTTTAATAGCAACCGCATCTATTGTTAATGCGTCATATCCATATTCCGCTAATAAATCTAACGTTGTTTCCAGTATTACTTTATTACGTGACAAATCTAGAGGACGTCCTCTTTTTCCGTCGGTTTGCTGATGTTTTTCATCTGACATTAAACCTTGGCCACCCTTCCTAATAGGTAGACTTCTTTGTCTCATATGTAATTATACCATTTTATTAAGGGTAATTCGATAATGTTGCGTTCTATAATTATTCCTGCTATGATTCATTTATGGAACTGTATTGTTCTATAAATGAGTAATCAAACACTTATAAGGAGTTGTTTTCATGAACAGCAACAAACATCCCGAGCGCACCACGCACCGGAGTACTCAAAGTAGAAACATGATCACTGCTGTCATTGGAACCGGAGACATCGGAAGCCAGCTAGCACGCGCTCTCGCACGTGGAGGCGAGGACCTCATTCTGGCCAACTCGCGGGGCCCAGAGACCATCACGGACCTGGCCAGCGAGCTTGGCGCACGAGCGATGAGCACTGCTGATGCCATCGCCGCCGCGGACGTCGTCGTGCTCTCGATCCCATTCGTCGCGATTCCCTCGCTGGCCGAAACCCTGCGTCAGGCACCGGCCTCGACCGTCATCGTGGACATGTCCAACTACTATCCCGAAGCCGGCGTCATTGAGGGAATCGAGGGCACAGCCTCCGATAGCTCCTGGCTCAGCGAGCAGATCGGACGTCCGATCGTCAAGGCATGGAATACCATCTTCTCCCGCAGCCTGGCACTGAAGGGCACTGCCGCCGGCGCGCCTGACAGGATCGCACTGCCAGTAGCTGGCGATGACCCGGCAGCGAAGAAGATCGTCATGCAGCTCGTCGAGGCCACCGGCTTTGAACCCGTCGACGCCGGCGACCTTGCCGAGTCGTGGCGGATGGAGCCGGGCTCGCCGGCCTACTGCACGGACCTCGACGCTGACACCCTGCGAGCAGCACTTGCCCGGGCCGATCGATCCCGTCATGCCCATGACCGGATTGCAGGGTCCATGGCGATCTACGATCCCGAGACCGGGACGATGGACATGGTCCGGGGCGTCCAGGTCTACCGAGACATCACCAGCTGACCTGTGATTCAGCCCCGTCATACTTGGCGGGGCTGAATCGCCTCTGCGCTCACTGCCGCAGAAAGCTGGCCGGCGGGTGTGTTCCACTTGCCGGCCTCGGAGCTCGATCGTCGAAGTGGGCGCGTATCGTTACCATGTCGGTGCCCGGTGCGCGACCAAGCCCGAGATCGATCCTGCCGGGATGCATAGCTTCGAGTGTTCCGAATTGTTCTGCGATGATCAGCGGCGCGTGGTTGGGAAGCATGAAACCCTCCGGCTCCTACCCGAATCACTGATGTTTGAGAGGCGGCGTGCCCGATGATGACGCTCGTCGCAGACGACGCAAACTCGGGCATGTTGTGATGCTCGTCGTACCAGACCCGGGTGAAGCCGTGGGTCTCGGCGGTCTGGACCATTCTCACGCTGGCCGTGATGGCTTTACGCGCGTTTTGTCCGGGGGCGACCTGGAAGCCGTCTATCAGGGATAGGTTATATTCATTCGCTGAGCTCCTTAGGCCACATTCAATGCATGCTTCCGGCCGGCGCCTTGGCGTCTGCCGGGGGGCGTTGAACGATTATTAAGTTTATTTTAAAAAGGAGAATATAGCATGTCTGTATTCAAAAAACCTCAATTATCGGTGCTTGATTTAGTTCCAATTCATCAAGGACAGCAACCGATTCAAGCAATTGAATCAATGGTTCAATTGTTGAAAGCTACTGAAAAATTAGGTTATCGGCGTTATTGGATTTCTGAACATCATAATATGCCGACGACAGTTAGTTCTGCGACTGTCATTTTAATGAAACATGCATTAGAACATAGTGAAACAATTCGTGTAGGGGCAGGTGGCATTATGCTACCGAATCATTCACCATTAGTCGTGGCTGAGCAGTTTGGCACACTCGCCACTCTGTATCCAAACCGAGTAGATTTAGGACTTGGTCGCGCACCTGGAACAGATCAATTAACAGCGCAAGCACTTCGACGTTCAAGAAATGACGCCGTTCATTCATTTCCGAATGATGTAAAAGATTTACTTGCATATTTCGGTCCTGAAGAGCAACAAAGCTTTGTAAAGGCATTTCCGGGCACTGGCACGAACGTACCGATTTATATTTTAGGATCATCTATAAGTTCAGCGATGTTAGCTGCTGAGTTAGGTCTACCATACTCGTTTGCCGGACATTTTGCACCTGCACTTATGGGCGAAGCTATTGCCTTGTATAGAGCGCGCTTCAAGCCATCGCCGTATCTTCAAAAGCAGTACGTGATGATTGGTCTTAATATTATTGCGGCTGATACGGAGAAGGAGGTTGAAGAAGAATATGCTGTCATGTTCGAACAATATATAAAGACGCTGGGTAATAACCCACTATCGCCGTCTGCTGAGAGTCTAGCTTATTTAAGTCCAGCTGAGCAAAAAAGATATGCATCACAAATGGGGCTAATGCTAAGCGGTGATCCAAAAGCCATTACAGCACAGTTGCTTGATCTGCAAAAAACATATGAAGCAGATGAACTGATCGTTGGTTCATATATGTATAATTTTGAGAAAAAAATACGTGCGTATGAGATTTTAAAAGAAGCTTTTGCTTCTATTTCAATGAATTAAAAAAGGAATTTCTATTATGACGTTACGGGTTAGGGAAACCTGATAAATCCGAAAGCCCCGGTTCTGTACACGCCCAATCCATTTGCGAGTGACATCCATCGTCGCTAAATAGAGCATTTTCAGCAGCGCTTCGTCGCTTGGGAAAATGCTTTTTCCTTTGGTGACCCTACGAAGCTGGCGATGGTAGCTCTCAATCATGTTCGTCGTGTAGATCAGCTTACGGATCTCCGGCGGGTATTTGAAGAAGGTGGAGAGGTGCTCCCAATTGTTGCGCCAGGAACGGACAATGAGGGGGTATTTGCTGCCCAGGTGTCTTCAAGCCGGCCAGTGCAGTTTTGCTGAATAGATCTGGTGAGTATGTGGAGCATCTGGCCTCTCACAGTTGGTTGCGAACAAGAAAGATAAAAATCGTAAGGTAAAGGAGAAATCTGGTAGATACGATTGCGATCAAAACCTACCCATGACGCACATGCGTCATGGGTAGGTTTTGATCATTTCCATACGTTCAGGAGGTGGCCGTGTGAAATAGCGATGTCCTAAGCACTTCATTGGACAGACAGAGTGGACAGACAGAGTTTTGTGTAAAAATGGCCATCGCCCGGGAACGGCCTTTCTTCATATACATTTCAAACCGACTTACTTGACCGGCCCCATCCAGGTTGAGATCGTCTTCTGCTGGTGCGGCAACGGCGGTTTCAACTTCCCGTTATCGACCAAATGCTTCAAAATATAGGCGACCAGCCGACCTCCGCCGGTGTTGCCTCTCACCATGTAAGCAAGCTGCGGCTCCAAATGCTTCGGCTGATTTTGCAGGAACAGGTTGAGCATTTTGTCATAGAGCTTGCCGACAGCAGGCGCATACAGAGCGGACAAATCCGGCATTGCCTTGTTCAACCGATCCAACGTTTGCGGAGAGTCGATCCAAACCGCATTGAACTTGTACCCCTCCTCCGTCTTGCGGATGTACCCCTTCTCCAGCAGGAACGAATATTGCTCGCTGTTCTCTTCGTTGTCGGGCAGTTCCCCTTGTTGGAACGCATGACAAATCTCGACATTCCGGTACTCCAGGAAACGCCAATCCACCTGGCGGTCACTCCAGTACGTATTGAATTGCCACAAGTATAAGGGAGTGTCTTCGACGTAGCGGAGCGACGGACCGAAGGTGACGTAACTACTCATATCAAAACCTGGATCGGTATCGTAGCTCCGGTTTAACGCCGCATAGGCAATATACTGACCTCCGTCCTTTCGTATTGGTGCGACCGCATCGAAGCTTTCGCCAGCCGGCATGCTCCGCCAAGATTGCTCCTCGACGTTCTTGGGCAGCAAGGTCCAGAGCAGGAAGTTATAGTCGCCGTCCGGAACGTACACTCCGCTATCCTCGACTTGCCGGCGAACTTCCATTAACGCATCAAAATGAACATCGGCCACTTCGGCGGCGCAATCTTGCCAGAATTGATGACCGGCTACGGCCAACTCGAAGAGGTCCCAGACGATAGTATTGCTTTGATATTTGCCGGGAGAGGTTTGGATGAGAAAATTATAATCGGCAAGGTGCCGGACTTCGCCTTCCAGCAAAGACGGCGGCATTCCGAGCTCCTCCGCGATTTGATGTACGGTCCGCGCCTTGTGATAAGCCGCGTAAACGATATTTTGCGCCAAGGCGCGTCCAAGAAAATCGTTGGTTTCGCCCAGTCTGCCCGCCGAACCGGAATGGCCCATTTCTCCCATGCTGACCGGATTGACACTTAAAGTTCCTGTTGCACGCATACGTTTCATCCCTTTCCGTAACTTTTTTTTAGCCTCGCTCAAATGCCACTTTACCGTGCCTACAGGAATGTTCAGAGCAATCGCGATATCGCTGATTTTAAGCTCGTCGTAGTAATGCATGACCACGATCCGGCGATGGATGTCGGACAGGAACGCGACTTCTCGGCGCAGCTCGCGGTAAGCTTCAGTTAACAGCAGCCGGTCAAGCGGCTCCCGGGAAGGGGCGGCAGACAGTTCGGACATGCCGTTGATTTCGATCGCTTGGGGAGCGTGCGCACGCTTTTTCAACCAATTCACCCAAGTGTATCGGGCAACCGTCCAGACGTAAGCGTCAAGGCTTCTGATGTCCCGCACCCCGGAGAAGGATTTCAACAACTGCAGCATAATCTCCTGAGCCAGATCCTCCGCCTCGGCCCGCTGCTTGACCCGGTTTAACGCAAAACCGAAAATCGGTTTGACATAGCTCCGAATCGCTTCCGCCGCTTCTTTTTCGTTTTTACTAATTGAATCCATCTTTTGCCTCCATAGTTGCATCTGTAATTCCTGACAATTATATAGTGTGCCAGGCGAAATAAAGGTTGGGATTATTTTATAAAAAATTTGGACGTCCTACCGGATCCTCATACACGTATAATTACAAACATCATGAGTAGGTCCTTTAAATGGTTAAAGAGACGTTATGAACTTATTGTTAAAGAAGTTGAAGTTTGCTTTAGATATAAAGGTCTCACATTTAGTATATAAAGATACTTCTTTACCGTTCAACTATGGGAGGATGCAAAACTAGGAGCACGAGCCGAAGTTCTTCTTCGGGTACTTGGGGTACTCCTTCGTTCCGTAGTTAACCAGGATTGGTCTCGATTAAATATTCAAATGCATAATTGAGGTTCATTCAACTAACGGGAAACGTTAGTTGAAAAATGGGAGGAAAAGGAGCCGATCAATATGATCGGCTCCTTTTTTTATACAACGATATTCAATGAAATTGTATGTGACAGCCTCAGTTTGGTTGTGTAAAACTTCCGCTTTTTCTATAGATGAAAGCAGAAACAACACCAACGACTGCTAGCATACATAAGCCCCAGTAAATATTCGTATATGCTGTGGCCAAGGTGAGTTGTTGCTGTTTTTCTAAAGCAATGGCAACTATGGCGACCCCAAAGGCTCCACTGAAAAACTGAAGAAGTTGATATAAACCCATTCCTGAACCTATATACTTCCTGTCTAGTACACGTGAGATTTCGTTGGATAAACAGCTAGAAAGTGCTGTAAATGCCAGGCTAAGAATCATATAGGTAATCATTGCTCCTATCCAAGAGTGTCCAATCAATAAAGCGAAGAGAATCGTAGAGATTAACAACAATATAGGTCCATATTTCAAAAAGGTACGATTTCCGTAACGGTCAATTACTCGACCCACTTGGCGTGAAGCGAGGATAGCAAGTAACGAACCAGGAAAAATGATTAATCCCGCATTTCCGGGTGTAAAGTTGAAATTCTGAGTTAAGATCTGAGGCAAGAGAAACAAAGTAGAAAAATTACATATATAACCTGTCATTCCTAGTAAAACGAGTATTAAAAATGGGCGGTTTGCAAATAGCGACGGGAGTACAAATGGCTCCGGGGTTTTACGAATTCGCACAACAAAGAGTGTCAAAGCAACGAGTCCAGCAATCAGCATAATCCCCTTCTGGTTAGTCGTGAACAGAAGTAGTGAAGTCGTACCTACAGCGAGCAATATCCCACCGATCAGATCAAAGGATCCCGCCTGTGGAAACTCTTTTGGAAGCAACGTAAGAAATAATGGAAGCAGCAGCAAGACGAATGAAGTTAGAATAAATAACCAGTGCCATCCCAAATTTTCGACAATTGCTCCGCCGACAACTGGTCCTGCACCAAGTCCTAGTGATACAGCAGACATATTGATGGCCATAGCAGCACCACGACGTTCTATAGGAATATAACGCGTATATAGCACCATAGATAGGGAAATAATACCGCCCGCACCAGCTGCCTGCACAATACGACATAGAAGCAATGCAACAAAGCTGTCACAAAAGAATCCAATCAAGCTAGCTAGTCCTAAAGCAAAGACACCAATATTCAGCAGCCGTCTGAGAGGTATGAAGTCAGATAACCGACTGAATGTGATCGAAGAAACAGCAAACATGATGGAATATCCGGACACAATCCAGGAAGCTGTGGATGAGGAAATATTGAAATCTGAGATGATATTAGGCAGTGCCAAATTAAACATGGATGTATTCATAAGTGCCAATACAATAGCAATGCATATGGCCCCAATGGTAAAGCCTTCTCGGGCTAAAAGTGGCTGCTCGGATTGAACTGCCGAGGGATTTTTTTCTGAACTCATACGATCTCTCCTTCTGATTGTATTACTTATGTATACGTATTGTTTTGTTGTTCGTAAAATAGCGAACAATTGAAGTATATATCGTAGTATTGTAAAATACAACATGAATTTGTTTTTGGAGATAAGCTTAAAATGTAGGCTCACATCAGCTAATAATAAATATGGTATAGGAATATAATGGGGGAAAATACAATGAAATCACTACATCATCCTGATCGTAAAGACTTCATGCTACCAGCAGTTCTGCATGCACTCAGTGATCCTATTCGTCTTCATATGGTGGCACAAATGCATAGGAGTGGAGAGCAGGCTTGTAAGAATTTTGATGTTCCCATTGCGAATTCTACAAGGTCACAACACATCCGGACACTTCGGGAATCTGGAATTATTTATACTCGCTTTGAAGGAACCAAACGTTTGTTGTCACTTCGAACAGAAGACCTGAATGAACGCTTCCCTGGCTTAATAGATTCGATACTAAATGTTTATGAAAGTTAATCGAGATAGCAAAGATTTTAGAACGCGGGCTAAATATGAATGAACCAGACGCATGCAGAAGGAAGATGCCCAGCGATTCATTTACAACGCTTCAGTCATTTTTCAAGGCGGCGGCTATCCGGTTTTGCAAAAAGACTTTTTAATGGACTATGAATTATCGGATGTGATTCAGAATAGCAGTGCCGTTATACTGTATGCTAGTGCTGGCTCGTTAAACATGGCTGCCCAATGGTTAAGCTTGCACAAATACTGGCAATGATGTTGAAACAACTACGATTTATGATGGTATTGACTGATCAATTTGCCTATGAATCTCTACCTGTTCCTTTTGTCTGAAGAGATTGATGTGTATGCGGCAGAACAGGAAAGCGCTATACGTGTAAAAGTACGGCAAAATAGAAATATTGGGTCCTGTATATTTAATTTCCCACTCAAGATTCAGAAATTGGTTGAGACGCTCTAATTAGGGTGTTCAGGCTAAAGGGTAACGATAGCTCAATAAATCTAAGAAAGCAGCTGATCATGTGATCAGCTGCTTTTCTTTAACTAACGGGCTGTACAGTGTTGACGTATGGGAGCATAAGTGTGTGTTTTGGCAAACTTGTACATGAAGTCAATATTATACTTCGTACAAAATCTCACCTGTACGGGAAACATCATAGCCTTCGAAGGATTGCAGTTCCTGTCTGAACTCTGAAGATTGAAGAATGCGCAGGACCGAATCGGTCCACAGCTCATTTCCCGGTTTCTTTAACATAACCAGGTCATAGCGCTCCTGAGTTAGTGGAATGAAATCAACCTGACCGACAAGACGTGCAGCCTTTTCAATGCCAATGCCCACATCCGCTTCACCGGAACTGACTTTGGCGGCAACACCCATATGACTGGTTTCTTCCAGGTTATAACCGATCAGGCGGGAGGAAGGAATCCCGTGCAAACGCAGCTGCTCATCAAGCAGGACACGCGCCCCGGAACCTTTCTCGCGGTTGGCGAGTCGCAGATCAGGCTGATCCAGGTCTACCCAGCCTTGTAAGCCACGCGGGTTACCTCGCTGTACATACAATCCTGCTGGTCTTGAGAGCAGGTTTACAACGACGTAGGACCAGCCAATCAAAATTTTTCGAATGTAGGGCAAATTATATTCGCCCGTATCCCCGTCGAGCAGATGAGTGCTGACCAGGTCAGACTCACCGCGGTACATGGAGATGAGTCCGTCGAGACTGCCCATAAAAGAACGCAGTGGCCGAATGTCCCGCGTTTGTTTCTCCATATGGCGCATGAGAATATCCAGGCTTACATCCTGCCCGGTAATGACGACATGCCGCGATGCATGGGGGGCAGGAGACTCCCCGCGTACGATGCGGGATGCTTCGGATACCGGTCTGGCTGGGGCATTGGAATAGTCTTGTACAGGTGCAGCCAAAGATTTACTTGAATCAGCACGATCAATTATTGGCGCGGTTCCCGAGGATTGACTCGAAGCGGATAGCGGTCCGGCTGAGGACTGCAGCTGCTTGGCACGCAGCTTATATGCTTCCAGGTCGGTGGCATCAATCCTCATTTGTTTGCCGACGCGATAAGCGACAAGGTCTCCTTTTTTAATCAGGTCATACACGGTTAGTTTGGATATTTTGAGCAGCTTGGATATTTCTTCGGTTGTATAGGATTGCTCCTCTGTCATGTGTGAAGATCCTCCTTCAGGATGGCAAAAGCATATATAATTAAGTTCATCAACATCATGTGTAGTTTGCTGAAAGGTTTGAAACAGTCTCTTGTACTATACCATTAACTGCTGGAGTGCAGAAACAAGACCTTTCCATTTGATCGATCTTATGTATAATGAAATATAATTAATTATAACTAGATATAACTAAACATAACGTGTAGAAGGATCAGGGGGAGAAGAATTGAAAAAAAGAATAGGATACATACTGGGGAGCATGTCTCTAGGGATGACACTTGTATTGGCGGGTTGTGGTGCTGGTGCGGACAGTGCGGATTCATCGACAGCAGTTGAGCCGGTGTCCTCGGCACCTGCGACATCAGGAGATGTCAACTCAGCAGGGAATACCGAGCCGCAGGAAACCGTAGAATTAACCATCTCCGCGGCAGCCAGTCTGACCGATGCGATGAAAGAAATCGAAACAGGCTATGAGCTTGCCCATCCTTCTGTTGAACTCAACTTTAACTTCGGGGCATCGGGGGCACTGCAGCAGCAGATTGAACAGGGTGCACCTGCTGATATCTTTGTATCGGCGGCAACGAAGAACATGAACGCTCTGGTGGACGAGAACCTGATTGCAGCTTCTGATCAGAAAAATTTGCTGCAAAACTCCCTTGTTGCCATCGTTCCAGCAGGTAGTGAAAATGCAGTATCGAGCGAGCAGGATCTGACAGCGGATTCCGTTAAAACCGTAGCTATCGGAATTCCGGAAAGTGTCCCGGCAGGAACGTATGCGAAGGAAGCACTAACGAAAGCCAAGCTGTGGGATCAGCTCGAAAGCAAGCTTGTGCAGGGCAAGGATGTCAGACAGGTTCTGCAGTATGTAGAGACCGGGAACGCAGACGCGGGATTTGTGTACAAAACGGATGCACTGACCTCGGATCAGGTGGAAATTGCATTTGAGGTGAACAAGAACAGTTATACACCGGCCCATTATCCGGTAGGCATTATTGAGGGCACAAAACACCGGACAGAAGCAGAACAATTTTACGCGTATTTGCAAACCCCTGAAGTGCTGGATGTATTTGCGAAATACGGATTCTCTGTTCCGGAATGATTGGTACGGAGATTGACTGGTCAGCGTTCTGGTCACCTGTCCGCCTGTCACTTCAGGTTGCTCTGTTGTCCAGCATCATTGCAGGCGTGCTCGGCATTGCGGTAGCCTGGCAGATGTCACGCCGCTCTTTTCGTGGCAAAATTGTGCTGGAAACCGTGTTTATGCTGCCGCTGGTGCTTCCACCGACCGTCGTTGGCTTTCTGCTGCTCGTTTTGCTGGGCCGCAAAAGTCTGCTGGGACAATGGATTGAAGCCATCTTCTCGGCGCCGGTCATCTTCTCCTGGTGGGCGGCGGTGATTGCCTCAGTGGCTGTAGCCTTCCCGCTCATTTATCAGACCATGAAGTCCGGTTTCAGCGGTATTGATAAGGATCTGGAGGATGCGGGCAGGTCGATCGGGGCGAATGAGTGGCAGGTGTTTCGCTACATTTCGCTGCCGCTTGCAGGACGTGCATTGATGACTGCTTTTATACTGGGATTTGCTCGTGCACTGGGGGAATTCGGGGCCACACTGATGATCGCTGGTAATATTCCTGGCAAAACCCAAACCGTACCTACAGCCATCTATGTTGCAGTGGATTCCGGTAATCAGACCATGGCATGGGCATGGACCGTTTCCATTATTATCATCTCATTTGTCATGCTGCTTCTAACGAGGCAGCCAAATCAGGAAAAGGCTTGAAGGGCGCAAGGCAGATACAGTAGGGATTAAATGATGAAGACCCGCACAAGGAGTGCTCCTTGGAGCGGGTTTTATGCTGTATGCTCCAATCCGAACGTTCTGTATGTAGATAGAAAACTTCTATGCACAAAAAAACCAAAAAAATTTCCAAATTTCGTACTTTCAACCCTCGCCTAAAGCAGCCCTTTTCCTGTAAAATAGAAGTAACTGATTCCAGCCAAGCACTGAAATAAGGAGAGAGACGACAATGAATACTAAACCTGATTGCGGCGTATCGTTGCAAATCGACGATTATCTGGATCTTTTGCATTTTGCCATCCAAATTCAGGATCAGGAATGGCAGCAGTCCCTTATCCACCAGCTCAAAATATTTCAGCCGGCAGCGGAGCAGCAGCGGACACCAGAAGAGGAATTATGGACACGGCTGGATTATATCAACAGTAAGCTAACGGGGCTGTGCAACCAGCTGCATGCAGCACACACCCAGGATGAACGCGACAAATGCCAAGAACGAATTGGCCTCCTGCAATCCCAGCGGCTGGAAGTCGCACGTAAAATTAAATGGGCCAGTCGCAGATAGATAACATCACGAATCGAAGAAGCCTTTTCTCCGCCAGACCGATCGGGGAGGGGCTTTTTTTGGTATATGGATTTCATAGGCAATGTCCGGATAGAGAAGTTCTATAACATTATCAGGATGTCCTATTAGGCTTCGTATTGCCTCAGGATAACCCAGGGTGATATTCTTTGATCAACCTAATTCCGACTATACAAGTAAGAATGGTTAGTTAAGAATTTGGAGAATGGGAGTTTACATTATATTGGCTGTGTAACACAGCCTGTGGAGGAGATCGGGAATGGCTAAAAAATGGGGGATTCATCAATTTCGGACAGCGCTGCTGTTCGTAACTATGCTCGCGGTGCTGGCAGGATGCAGCACAGGCAATGCTTCAAATGAAGCGGAGACCACATCTGCGTCCGGTCAAGATACAGTGAAGAAGATTATCGTAGGTACAGGTACGCAATTTCCGAATGTGTGCTTCATTGATGAGAATGGCAAATTGACTGGATACGATGTGGAATTGATTCGTGAGATTGATAAACGGCTGCCTGAGTATGAGTTTGAGTTCAGCACCATGGAGTTCAAAAACCTGCTGCTCAGCCTGGAGACGAAAAAGATTGATCTAATCGCTCACCAGATGGAAGTGAATGAAGAGAGACAGGCGAAGTTCCTGTTTAATGATGAAGCTTATAATATTTTCCCCAACAAAGTAGTCGTGAGTCAGAAAAACCAGGATGTGAATTCCATTGACGATCTGAAAGGGAAAAAACTGATTGTGGGTGCAACGAGCAATGCGGCTGTGCTGGCTGAGAAGTGGAATGCGGAAAATGGCAACAGCATTGATATCGTATACTCGGGAGCCGGTGAAGACACGATTACCCAGATCAAATCAGGCCGGGTGGATGCAACAATTAGTACGCAATTCGCCATTGACTATCAGAATAAGGCTGTGGATGCCCAATTAAAAACGGTGGGAGAAGCTTTATCGAATTCCAAAGTATATTTCATCCTCAACAAGGACGGGCAGGAACTCAAAGCCAAAGTGGATGAAGCTCTCAAATCAATCAAGGAAGACGGAACATTAAGCAAGCTGAGCACAGAGTGGCTTGGCGCGGATTATACGGTTGAAGAGTAGCATGAGAAAGGTGTGCAAGCCGTAATGGGAAAAGCATTCGATATATCCTTGGTTCTGGATTTCATCCCGGAACTGCTAAGGTATCTGCATATAACTCTGATCGTGCTGGGCGGGTCTATTGTACTTGGTCTAGTAGGCGGTGTGCTGCTGGCAGTTCCTAGACTCTACCGAATTCCGGTACTGAGTCAGCTCGCCACCCTGTATGTATCTTTCATGCGCGGCACACCGATTCTCATCAAGCTGTTTCTGGTCTATTACGGCCTGCCCGAATTGCTTAAGCCAATTGGCATTGACCTGTCCAGAACCGATCCGCTGGTATTTGTCATCGTGACCTATGCACTTAGCGATGCTGCTTCCTTTGCGGAGATCTTCCGCGGAGCCGTTCGCAGTGTTGACAAGGGCCAGACCGAAGCGGCTTATGCAGCAGGGATGACTACGTTTCAGTCCTTTCGGCGGATTGTTGTTCCCCAAGCGCTTATTGTGGCTTTCCCCAATATGGCGAATACGCTGATCGGTTCGCTTAAGGACACGTCCCTTGCTTTTTCCATCGGTGTCATGGATATGGTGGGCAGAGGGCAGACGCTGATCTCGGCAACGTCACATGCGCTTGAAGTTTATATCAGCTTGTCGGTTGTTTATTATGTCATTGTTATTGTCCTTGAAAAAGGGTTTGCTCTTGCTGAACGCAGACTGCAGCGTCATGAACGCAAAAGCACCATGCCTAAGCCAGCGGTCAGAGCTGAACGACTGAAACGAATAGCGGGGTGAGCATATGTCCATTGATCTCCAGTTTATTTATACGTCTTTTTTCAAAATTCTAACGGCATTGCCACTGACACTCGTGATCACGATTGTGCCGCTGATAGCAGGTTTCGGGATTGGTCTTGCCACTGCGCTGATTCGAATCTATCAGGTGCCATGGATTCACCGGGTAGCCGCCTTCTACGTTTCGTTTCTGCGCGGTACGCCGATGCTCATGCATCTATTTCTGATCTATTACGGTATACCGATGATAATTGATAAACTCTCTGAACGGTACGGATGGGCTTTTCAATCGGCTTCCATACCTATTCTGGTGTTTGTGTTGATTGCCTTCTCGCTGACAGCCGGAGCATATATGTCCGAGATTATCCGTTCGGGTATTCTGGCTGTAGACCGTGGACAGATGGAGGCTGCGCATGCCGTAGGCATGAGTACCTCACAGGCCTTGCGGCGCATCATTCTCCCTCAGGCCATCGGTGCTGTATTGCCCAATCTGTGCAGCATGTTTGTCGGATTTCTCCATGGATCGACCCTGGCCTTTACGGTTTCACAGATGGATATTCTCGGAAAGGCAGATGTCGTTGCATCCGTCAGTTTGAAATTTCTGGAGGCTTTCATTGCAGCGGCAGTGATCTATTGGGGCCTGACAATCATCGCCGAACGGATTACGGCTCTGTTGGAACGCCGGGTTGCCTTGTATAGCAAAGGAGGGGTTTCATGATTACACTAAGCAATATCCACAAGTCTTTTGGCAAGCAGGAAGTGCTAAAAGGCATTGATCTGACGGTAGAACAGGGGGACGTGGTCGCCATTCTTGGACCCAGCGGGTCAGGCAAAACAACATTGCTGCGCTGTGTGAACTTCCTGGAACGTGCGGATGAAGGAAAGGTCCAGATCAGCGGATTGGGCGTGGACTGCAAACATGCGCGCAAACACGATATCATGCAGATCAGACGGAAAACGGCCATGGTTTTTCAGCATTACAATTTGTTCAAACACAAAACGGTGCTGGATAACGTCACGGAAGGGCTAATTGTGGCACAGAAGATGTCCAAGGCGGATGCCCGTGCACGTGCCCTGCGTTTTCTTGAACAAGTAGGGCTTTCTGCCAAAATCAATGAGTATCCAAGCATGCTGTCTGGCGGACAGCAGCAGCGGGTCGGCATTGCCCGTGCTCTGGCACTGAATCCGGAGGTCATCCTGTTCGATGAACCGACTTCTGCCCTGGATCCAGAGCTGGTCGGAGAGGTATTATCGGTCATTCGTTCGATTGCCCAGGAGGGCATCACCATGATCGTTGTTACCCATGAAATGGGTTTTGCCCGTGAAGTGGCGAATCGGGTTATCTTCATGGATGGGGGGCATGTCGTGGAGCAAGGAACACCTGAGGAAATCTTTTTACGGCCCAAGCAGGAACGAACCCGCCAATTCCTGAGCCGATACTCATCTGACTGGAGTTATGTCATTTAACGATATAGGCGCAAGCTGGAGTAACTGACGATCCCGGCCCGGCATATGCTGTAGCAGGCAAATGCTGATAGGCCGGGTTTTTCTATGGGTGAAGCAGGCCGTGACGGTAAGGAGGAGGACCATGCAGAGCAAAGTTGATGAAATACTCACACATATTGCACACTCACACCAGCAGCTTGCACGAGTATTGGATGCCAAACGTCAAGTCGCTGTGCGGATGTCTGAAATTATTAATCATTTGCCGGATATCGAACCGGAGCTGGATGGCGTAGAGGGTCTGCTGGATAGCTCTGGACAAATCAACAAAAGCATCATCTCCTATTTGGGGGGCCTTGCGGATCTGGAAGAAGCTGTTGCCGAAACGCTGACCCAGGTCATGCGGGAGATGGCAGGTCAAGAGGAAGAATAAGCCCGGAAGGCGGGTGAGAGAACATGAGCAGAGAACAAAGTCTCATACTGATGCTGGATGCTGCAGCCAAGATGCAATGGAACATCGCACTGATCTTGGAAGCCAAGGCGATTGAAGCTGAGAAAGTTCGGAATTGGGCGCTGAATCACCTGAACGGTGAAGCATTTCTAACGCACGGTGATCAGGTGGCAGAACCGCTGAAAATGCATGATCAACTGGTTGAAATGCTGGAAGGATTAACCCGGATGGAAACAGGGCTCTGCAACAACTTGAAAGCTGTCATGGTCGATAACAGTGCTGAAGAAGGCGGGATGGACGGAGGCATGTTTGGCGGCATGGATCTTGGAGACATGGGAAAATGAGTCTGCTGCAGCGTGAGCAGGAAGTTAAACTGGCTCTCATTGAATCCATTGCACACAGCCAGCAGGCCCTGGCTCGCATTCTGGACAGTGTAGCCAGCGTAACCGCTCATTCGGAAGTATCTGCCCGCAATCTTGCCGAGAACATTCGTCTGCTGAGCAGGTATCAGGAAGAAATGTCCCGTATGGTTACGGGGATCAGGCTGGCACGAATTCAGCAAGGGGAGCCCGGCTTGCCGTGGCTCAAAGAACCTGAATATGCGGTACGTATCGTTCGGGACATACAGGAGGAATGTTGATATGTTGAGAAAGAAAAAGTTGAAGCTTAGAACGAAAAGAGCTTTGCTTGCACGTGGTGCCCGTCTGCGCAAAATCCGTAAGCTGCGTGCCATCAAAGGCAAACGTGTACTGCACAAACGCACGCTTAAAGGACGTAGTGCGTGGCTCAAAAAAAAGAAACGTTCGGTACGGCGGCACCGGAGTCCGAAGCCGGTACAACCAGTCGTCCCGGCTACCCCTACCGATCCGAACCCGGACAACGCGTACAGTCAGGGCTACAACGAGGCGTACAACGAGGGATTCAACGCGGGTTTCGCCAAGGGTTTCGAGGACGGACATCAGCTGGCGTACAAGGCACAATAACCGAATAGGCCTGATTAGCGGCAGACGGACTGCTGCAGGTCCAGCACATATGATCACCCGGGGGGATAGTTCCCCCCGGGTGATTTGCATGGCCGCAGAAGCGGACATGCCCGTACAGGCCAATGTGGAGGGCAGACGCCAATTTTGCGCCTTGCAGGACACCCGTCCATGATGCATCTGACCCCGGGGCATATCCTTTAGAGGGAAGACCAATCTCGGGGAGAAACGGATACGGAATCTCCTGAAAGGAAGACAGGGTGAAGGATGTGGCAAAAAAACGACACCGATCGCTCCCGGAAGCGAAGATAGCTTACCGCAGCGGATATGCTGAAGGCCGCAGATTCGGCGGCTGTCAGGCCATGATGGAGCGAGTTCAGATGTTTGAGCCGACTATGCGGGATATGAAAGTACTGTACATTCCGCAAGGATTTGATGCCATTGATGAAGGTGTCATCTTAGCTCTGCAGCAGTCTGTGCGTGAATGTGTTGTCGGGTCGCCGGCAACCATGCTGCAGGATGCAAGTCAGCACAGGCCGGATGTCGTGTTGGTCATGAACGGATTGCACGTATTTCCTGCGGATCACCTGGAGCAGGTAGACGGGATACGGGCCCTCGGTATTCGGACAGCAGTGTGGTTTGTGGATGATCCCTATTTTACCGAAGATACGGCGACCATCTGCAGGCACTACGATGTGGTGTTCACGCATGAAGAAGCGGCGGTTCCATTTTACGGAGGGAACGGAGCGAGTAGAGTCATCTATATGCCACTCGCGGTTAATCCCGGCATGTTCCAGCCTCGTCGCATTGAGCCTCAGCACCAATACGATATTTGTTTTATCGGCACTGGCTTCTGGAATCGGATCGCTCTGTTCGATGAACTGGCCCCTTTTCTGGCTAACAAAAAAGTATTCATTGCCGGCGGCCAGTGGCACCGGCTGACACGGTCGGATGTGCTCGGCCCTTTTATCCATGAGGGATGGATCGATCCAAGCTCAACTGTTAATTATTACAACGGCGCCAAGATTGTCATTAATGTTCACCGGACCTGCGAGAATGGTGAGGATAATCGCAATACGCATCATCTGGAAGGTCGATCCATTAATCCAAGAACGTATGAGATCAGTGCCTGCGGCACAATGCAGATTACAGATGCACGAGGTGACTTGCCCCGCTTTTACCAACCGGGTTATGACATTGAGACGTTTACGACAGCAGCCGAACTGGAGAGCAAAATCAAATATTACCTGAAGCATGAGCAAGAACGGCAGGACATGGCTTGGCGGGGGCTGTTGACCACGTTGAACCAGCATACGTTTGCCCGCCGAATCGCCCAGCTGCTGGAACATGTGTAGAACAGCGAGCCAGGAATACAGCGAAAGTTATTTCAAACAGAAGGAGTGGCGGTATGTCTATCAAACACCGTAAAAAGAGGAATTTTCATGCGCCAGTACTCAGCCTGGCTGATCAGGCACGCAAAAACGGGCAGCATGCCGGTTATGATGCAGGCAAGGAAGAAGGATACCTGCGCGGGCGTGCCAACTATATTGTCAATTGTGCACAGGAACCGCTGCCTTTCCGGCAGATCCACGTCCTGTACGTCTCTTCGGGTAAAGGATTCCCCTATTCACCGCTGGATGAGGCGATTATGGCCACCCTGCAAGGCATGGTTGCTCAGGTGACGCTGACTGATCCCCGGCAGCCGGTTTCTGAAATTGCGCTGCAAAATCGCCCCGATTTGGTTCTTGTCCTGGATGGCATGGACATTCCGCTTGAGCATATTGATGCGATTCGCCAGGCAGGTATCCCCACAGCAATCTGGCTGACGGATGATCCGTACTACACGGATATGACGATGGAACGTGTCCATCACTTCGATCATATCTTCACACTGGAATTGAACTGTGTAGAACTATACCGTCAGAGCGGCTGTGCATCTGTACACTACCTGCCGTTTGCGGCATTCACCAATCATTACTTCCCGATCACGACGCCATCACCCTTGCACCGGGACGTCAGTTTTATCGGATCGGCCTACTGGAATCGGGTCTACTTCTTCAATCCAATCATGGCACAGATCATGTCACACAATACCGTGTTTAATGGCATCTGGTGGGACCGTCTGCCTGGCTATGAAGCCTATGGCGAGAAGATTGAGCATGGACGCTGGATGAGTCCGCAGGAAACCAATGATGTATATAACGGGACTAAAATTGTGATCAACCTGCACCGTTCCCACGAAGATGATTCCGTCAATAACAACCATCTCAAAATACCACCAGCTTCGCCGAATCCAAGAACATTCGAGATCTCGGCTTCCGCAACACTGCAGCTGACGGATGCACGTGATGACCTGGCGCGGTTCTATAAACCGGGTGTGGAGATCGAAACCTATTCTTCTCCTCAAGAGCTGCTCGATAAGGTGGAATACTATCTTACTCACGAGAAAGAGCGCCGTGAAATCGCCCTCCGCGGATTGGAACGGACGCTCAAGGAACACACGTATGGCAGAAGGATTAATGAAATGCTGACGATCATATTCCCTTAATTTCCGGTCGGGAGGAGGTGTGCACAGACCTGCATGCGATATGCATGCAGTGGTCCGTGCAGCCATGGCGACTAAACCGAAACTCATGTTGTTTTCCCATGTGTGCAATACCCGGAGTATTACGGGGGCGGAGAAGCTGCTGCTCCATTTTATGCGGGAAATGGGCTCCATCTTCGACTGCGTGCTTGTTGCCCCGCAGGAAGGCAAGCTCGCCGGACTTGCGCGGAGATTCGATATTCAGGTCAAGATATGCTCGCTGCCCATGCTTCACGGTGTGTACACACCCTACCAGGGCATTGCAAATGATGCAGAACAGCTTCGCTACACACCAGCTTATCAGGATGTGGTTTCCCTCATTAGGGAAACTTCTCCTGCACTGGTATTGACGAATACCTGTGTGAATGTGCTGCCTGCCGTTGCAGCCAAATCGCTGCAGATTCCAGTCATCTGGAAGATTACGGAGATTATTCAGATCAATGCTCATACAGACGAAGCCGTGCAGATGATAGACCGGTATTCGGACTGGATTATCGGCATATCCGAGACGGCTGCTGCCCCGTTTAAACATGCGGGCATGAGCGGGAAGCTGTCAGTTCTTCCACCAACCTGGGACCCGGCACTGCCTGCCCCGGACCGCTGGCTTCATTTGCGTGAACGCAAGCGCAAGGAGCTCGGTTTCAGGAACTCGCATGTCTGTATCGGCTATATCTCTTCTTTTATATATGATGCCAAAGGGCTGAGACCTTTTATCGACATGGCTCTGCAGCTCTGCGAAACCCACTCGAAAGCCAGGTACTGGATCATTGGTGCGCCAGCAGACAAAAAGTACTATGACGAATGTGTAGCAAGGGTGAAGAAATCAGGATATGCACGCAGATTTACCTTTACGACATTTGAAGAGAATGTATCTCTTGCCTATACAGCGATGGATATGGTGGTTATCCCGAGCATGGTCAAGGAAGGCTTTGGCATGACTGCGCTGGAGGGTGTGTATTTTGCCAAACCGGTTATTGCTTTTGCCCAGGGCGGCCTGTCGGAGCTGCTGGAAGGGGTGGGCAGCGGCCAATTTCTAGCTCCTCCGGGAGACAGCAATGCACTTGCCGTTTTGGCGACGACCCTGCTGAACGACACGGAGATGGCGTCCGATATTGCCTGGCGAGGCCGGGCAGAAGCGGAACGATTGTATGGAATTGAAACCTACAGAGCTGGCATGCATACGATGGTGACACAGTGGTTGCTGCGGTACCCTGGCTGGTTCCCTTACATTCAGGCACCGAATGGCCCGGTGTATACCTGGGGAGAAGGCGGATTGCGTACCGTACTCGCTCTGGACCCCGGGGCAGTCAGAGCACTTCTGTTCCCGCTGTCGGTTATTCAGGCATTGCCACTCTCCCCACTTCCGCCGATTGCCGTAGGCCATCCTGTCCCCGCTGATGTGGTTGAAAAGCGTCCGCCTAGCAGGGTCAGCAAACGGAAAACGGGGGCAAAAAAGCGAACCCGGAAGGCAGCTCAGCAAAAAAGAAAGCATCTGTACAGGGCGAAACCAACGGCTCGCAAGCGCACGACTGCCAGGTCAAGGCGCCGGGCGCGTCGGAAAGGTTCCAATACACGATGAAGGCGGGATAACGATGAAGATCATGACGGTGCTGGGCACGAGACCAGAGATTATCCGGCTCAGCCTGATCATTTCCAAGCTGGACCAGTACGCGTCCAAGCATATTCTTGTGCACACAGGACAGAACTTCACGGAAAGTCTCAGCGGTCAGTTTTTCAAGGAGATGGGCCTGCGGGCGCCAGACTACGTCCTTCAGGACGAAGCTGCCTCTTTGGGCCGTCAGCTATCCTCCATGTTTACTCAAATGGAAGATCTGCTGCTTCAGGAAAAGCCGGACAAAGTGCTGCTGCTGGGTGATACCAACAGCGCACTCTGTGCCGTGCTGGCTGAGCGCATGGGGATTCCGGTCATCCATATGGAGGCAGGCAATCGATGCTTCGATCTGGATGTACCTGAAGAGAAAAATCGAAAAGTCATAGATGCCATATCGACCATTAATATGCCGTATACCGAACAAAGCAAGAAGCACCTAGTTAATGAAGGTGTGCCCAGTCGGCGAATTGTGCTCACGGGCAATCCGATCTATGAAGTCATGCGTCATTATGACGCCCAGGTGAACGCCAGCAAAATACTGAAAAAGCTCAAGCTCAAGTCCGGGCAGTACTTTTTGGTAACCGCCCACCGGGCAGAAAATGTAGATCATCCGCCTCATCTGCTGGAGATCATGAAAGGACTGAACCAGGTAGCGGAAGAACACGGCCTGCGGGTGATCTGCAGCATCCATCCCCGAACGGCCATCCGTATCGCAGAACATTTGCAGCTGGAGATGAATCCGCTTGTGGAATTCCACGAACCGTTCGGATTTTTTGACTTCGTCATGTTGGAACGTCATGCACGCTGTGCACTGACGGACAGCGGTACCGTTCAGGAAGAATGCTGCATCATGGGTGTACCCACAGTCACCATGCGGCGCACAACCGAACGTCCGGAGACGGTGGACTGCGGCAGCAACGTAGTCTCCGGTCTGGATGCAGCCCGCATTGCGGGATGTGTGAAGGTCATGACGGAGATGGCAAGTGACTGGGAATGCCCGCAAGGTTACAAGGCAACAGATGTATCCGGTAAAGTGGTCAAATTTCTGCTTGGAGGGAAACTACATGTTTGAAAATAAACGTATACTCGTGACAGGCGGTACTGGATCATGGGGGTATGAACTCGTGGCCCAACTGCTGCCCCAAAATCCAAAGGAAATTATCGTTTACTCCCGTAATGAATCAAGCCAAGTGGCCATGAGCCGCGAGTTCGAGGATCCTCGTCTTCACTTCCGAATTGGGGATATTCGTGACAAGGAAGCATTAACGGCGGCTTGCCAGCAAGTGGACTATGTATTCCATCTGGCGGCGCTCAAACATGTGCCGGTATGTGAAGATCAGCCTTATGAAGCACTTAAAACCAACGTGATTGGTACCCAGAACGTGATTGAGGCTGCCATCGAAAACCATGTTGAAAAGGTCATTTATATCTCGACTGACAAGGCGGCCAACCCATCCAATTTCTATGGCATGACCAAGGCGATCGGCGAGAAATTAATCGTATATGCGAATTTGCTGCACAGCAATACCCGATTTGTGACTGTACGGGGCGGCAATGTACTTGGCACCAACGGCAGCGTTGTGCATCTCTTCAAGAACCAGATTCGTCAGAAAGGTCAAGTATCCATCACGGATATGAATATGACCCGTTTCTTCCTCACACTGAAGGATGCCATCACATTGCTGTTCAAGGCTTCCGTGGAGAGTGTAGGCGGTGAGATTTTTGTCATGACGATGCCTACGTGCAAAATTGTGGACCTTGCAGAAGTGCTGATAGAGGATTCCGGCGTAGAGAACGTGGCCATTGTGGAACGTGGTACCCGGCCTGGTGAGAAAATTCATGAAATTCTGATGAGTGAATTCGAGAGCATGACAACGGTTGTTTACGACGAACAATATCTGGTCATTCTCCCTACACTCGGCATACCGGGATTGCGTGAGCATTACACGAACTGCCCTCCGGTTTCCTTTAGCAGCTTCAGTTCAGAACATCAGTTGATGACGAAAGAGGAGATTCGCGACATTCTGAAACGCGGAGGATTCCTGTCATGAAGCTCCTGATACTTGGGGGAAACGGAATGGCCGGCCATGTTATGGTCGACTATTTCCGCCGTCAAGGTCTGCACAGTGTCTTCTACACCACGCGGGATGTGTCTGACCCGAACGGTCTGCTGCTGGATGTAAATGACAGCTATATGGTGGATCGTCTGGTGGAGGCTGTGCACCCGGACGTTATCGTTAATGCTGTTGGTGTGCTGAACAGCTTCGCAGATGAAGATAAAATTACCGCTTATCACATTAACGGCTTCCTTCCGCATCGTTTGCGGAGGGTGGCCGACACCATTGGTGCCCGACTCATTCATATCAGCACGGACTGTGTCTTCAGCGGGGACCGTGGTTCCTATACGGAGAATGATGTTACGGATGGGACATCATCCTACGCGATTACCAAGGCACTGGGTGAGGTTCATGATCCAGGGCACCTTACGATCCGCACCTCCATAATTGGGCCGGAAATCCGGAAGGGCGGCATCGGACTGATGCATTGGTTTATGTCACGCACAGGTGAAGTGGGTGGATATACGCGTGTGTTCTGGAACGGTGTAACTACACTGGAGCTGGCAAAATGGGTGGATCATTATCTGGCGTCACCTGTCAGCGGCCTGATTCATCTGGCGCATCCTGAACCGGTTAGCAAGCACGATCTGCTGCTTCTTTTCCAGCAGACCTGGAATAAGCAAGATGTGAATATTGTGCCTGATGACAGTCTTGTGCAGGATCGCACCCTCGTTTCCACACGCGAGGATGTGAAGACAGACCTTCCGGATTATTCTACGATGCTGAAGGAGCTGGCATTATGGATGGAGCAGAGCTAACGGGCAAGAAGGTGTTGATTACAGGTGCCTCCGGTTTTACCGGACGGCATGCTGTAGCATATTTTAAGAGCATCGGTGCTAAGGTTGCCGCCGTGGTCCGGCGAGCAGGCGTGCATTCGTTTGGTGAAGGCGTAGCTGTACATGTGTGTGATCTTAATGATAAACAGCAGGTGCGTCAACTGATTGATGAGGTGCAGCCGGATTACGCGCTGCATCTCGCAGGGAAAAACTCAGTCCCTGACTCTTGGTCGGACCCGCTGCTTGTACTGGAAACGAATGTGATGGCTGTCCTGTATTTACTGGATGCTCTTCGAAGCTGTCCATCAGCACGGACAGTTATCGTGGGATCCCGGTTGAAATACACCGTCGAACCAGGCCGAAAACCAGAGCCTCCTCATCCTTACAGTCTCAGCAAGGCGCTGGAAGAAATGGTGTCATTGTCATGGATGTCCCTGTTTGGGCAGCAGATCATGCTGGCTGAGCCGGGGAATTTGATCGGGGCTGGTCCTTCCACAGGGATCTGTTCGCTGCTCGCAAGGCATGTGGTTGCCTGTGAGCAAGAGGGCAAACGCGAAGCTTTTCGTCTATCCGGGCGGGATAATACACGGGATTTCCTGGATGTACGGGATGCGGTCAGAGCCTATGCCACACTTCTTGTGCATGGAACTACGGGAACTGTCTATCCGGTGGTTTCCGGGACAGAGCGCAGTCTGGGCGAAATCGCGGATACCTTGCTCTCCATGTCAGAGGCAGAAGTGCCTGTCCGCTGGGACGGAGCCTCTTCTGGACCGGATGGGGCTGGCAAGGAGGAGGAACTATCGCTGCTGCGTAAACTGGGATGGCAGCCTCAGATTCCATTTGCCCAATCCCTTCAGGATATTCTGAGCGATGTTCGGAAGCAAGGGGGAGGGGCCAAATGAATCCAAAAGTATCCGTGGTCATTCCATTCTACAATTGCCCTTATGTGCAGCAGGCGATTCAAAGCGCGATAAACCAGACGTATACCAACGTGGAGATCATTGTGGTGGACGACGGCTCGACAAGGTATGCGGAGCTTCTCCAGCCTTACCTGCCTCATATCTATGTGCTTGGCAAAAGCAACGGCGGCACAGCCTCGGCTCTTAATCACGGCATTCGTCATGCTTCGGGTGATTATGTGGTCTGGCTAAGCTCGGATGATCTTCTCTATCCGGATAAAATACGTTACCAGGTCGAGTTCATGCAGCGGGAAAATGTGCTTGCCTCACATACCAACTTTCATTACATCAATGAACATTCGGCGGTTACCAAGCTGCATGGTGGAGCAGAACCGATGGCTGACGTTGAATGGCTGCGCCGTTTTGTGGGTGGCAATCCTGTCAATGGTTGTACCGTCATGATCCGCAAGGATCTGTTCGGAGCTGTAGGCCTCTTCGATGAGCTGCTTCCATATACGCATGATCTGGATCTCTGGCTGCGTATCCTGCTGAATGGATATCGTTTTCCATACCTGAATGAACCCCTTACGGCATATCGCTGGCACGGCGGGATGGGGTCGGTGCGTCATGCGGAGACGATTGGCAGGGAAGCCTCCATGGTCTGGTCCAGATATCGTGAACCTTTGCTGCAGCGAATTGCTGCCATGGGTGGTTGAGCCTTATGAAGGGATTGAGGGTTTATGGGAGCAAGTCGCCATAATACCCTCTTTCTATGTATCCGCTCATGCGTAATTCTTAATCTTTCCCTCACAGATGCCTGCGAATCGGAGGCAGTTCCATCATATGATAAGGGTAGGAGTTTTATAGAGACAGGCGAGGAAAGGGGAGGCCCGAATGGAACCCAAAGTTTCAATTGTCATCCCGTTTTACAACTGTGCTTATATTGAGCAGGCTGTTCACAGTGCTCTGAACCAGACATATCCTCATATCGAGGTTATCGTGGTGGATGACGGCTCTACGAAGCACGTGGAGAAGCTGAAACCATTTATGGATCGAATTATTTATGTTCGAAAGGAGAATGGGGGGACGGCTACAGCTCTGAATGAAGGGATCAAGCGTTCGTCGGGGGACTATTTCGTCTGGCTCAGCTCGGATGACGTAATGCTGCTGGACCGTGTGGAAAAACAGCTGAAATTTATGCTGAAAGTTAAGGCATCGTTCTGTCATGGAGCCTACCACTATGTGAATGAAAACAGTGAATGGATGGATACGGTGCGGCCGGAAGTAGGCAGCCGTCTCGAAATGCTGCAGGTGCTGCTCGAAGGCTGTCCCATTAACGGCTGTACCGTGATGCTGGAGATGGATGCATTTCGGAAGTTCGGCATGTTTGACACCGAGTTCCGCTATACCCATGACTATGAGATGTGGCTGAGATTATTTCCGGTCTATGAGCTTTTTTATTTCAACGAGCCTTTGATGTGTTACCGGGTTCATGATTCAATGGGAACCAAAAAACACTTTGAGGCCTTAAAAGCCGAGATGGAAATGGTTCAGGCCAAACATCGGCCCATTTTGCTGAATTTGCTTCAGATCGGCGGTTATTGGCAGTAATTATGGGTACAATCCGACGTTTGAAAGATAAAAAGCACGTAAAGAGAGGGCAATTCTTCTGGTTCTCCTGAGTTGTGGACCAGTGGGATGCTCTCTTTTTGCTTTTTGCATGATTTAGATCGTCTTTCAATGGAAATAACCCTCTTGCAGCAAGAGGGTCAGCATTCCCAATATGATCAATCATTAGAGCACATAATAGCCATTGCCTCCGGATCAGGCAGGGTATACTCCTTGGGGAGTGTTTCTACCAAGGCATTCATAATCTCGTAACTCACTTCAATGTGGGGGGTAGAGACAGGGACGGAAAACCAGCCATTATATAAATCACTCGGTACGAGCAGGGTCATATCGGGTGCCCTCCTTTTTGAATTGCTTCCTGATACACCTGTAGTGTGCGCATACCCATTTCCTCTAGGGAGCGGTGCTTCTCTGCCCAAGCCTTAGCCTGTGCACCAACCCGCAGACGAGTGGCGTCATCCTGCAACAGGGCGTTCAATAGTGCGCTCAGGGAATCCACATCCTGCGGGGGAACGACCCAACCGGTATGTGCAGGCTCTACCATCTCTGGCATACCTGCCGTACCGCTTACGATGACGGGGAGTCCCGCTAGCTGGGCTTCCGTAACCGAGAAGGGCTGCGTGTCCTGCAGGCTGGGCTGTACATAAATATCGGCACGGCGCAGGAACGAAGGGATGTTGTCCAATTTGCCCCAGAATACGATGTCTTCTCCGACGCCAAGATCTTTGGCTTGGGAACGCAGGTCTTCCATCAGATTGCCTTCTCCCGCAATCCAGCAGACCCAATCGGAACGTACTTGTTTCAGGCTGGCCAAAGCCTTGATCAGAACATGAACGCCTTTGATAAACTCCAGTCTGCCTGTGAAGGCAATGACTTTTTTGCCTGACGGCGGGCGCTGACGGAACTTGACCGCGGCCTGAGCGCGGTAGGCAGGAAGGTCGACTGCATAAGGAATAAGGCGGAACTTCTCTTCAGGAACCTGCAGTGATGTCAGTGTACTCTTGATCCAGCGGCTGGAGACCAGAATCAGCTCGGACTGTGCGGCGCTGCGCTGCTCCAATGAGAGGAAATAGCGTCCGCGTCTGGACTGCAAATACGCTGGAAGAGTGAGCTGCGGATTGGAATTCTGCTCATCATAAAAGGCTTCTCGTGCAAGTGCACCGTGATAGCTGGTTATCAGGGGGGTGTTATTCTTCAGAATCCGTTTCATCGCCACCGCTGCAACGGGATCCTGTGCGTGAATGATATCGTACTGATCTACACCCAGACAGGCAGCAGCCATTTCAAATGCATATCGGTTCAGTTCGTAGTACGCCAAAAGAGAGTCGGCTGTGAATTGCGGCAGAGCGGTTGGATTGAGCTTGGCTTGCAGCATAGGCCATACGTTTTCTTTGGAAAAGGTCCGATTCAGGTTACGGATGTAAACCTCATTTTTCGCGCCGTTTGTTCCCATAATATCGACTTCGACGCCAAGTGCCATCAACCTGTCAGCGAGCTGTTTTACATAGGTCCAGACACCTCCCATATGTGTAAGCTCCCAGTAGGTAACGAGCAGAACTTTCATAAGTACCTCCTTGTCACGGCCTGCACAGGCGGTTCTGCTATCCTTCTATTCTATGAGAGAAGCTGTGCCAAAGGCCGGGCAGGAAGGTACATCTGTCAAAAATGGGTGAATACAACTGGCATAGGATGTAGGGCAGCATAAACTATTACCAGGTCGTACACAGCAGAAGGAGGCACAAGTGTGGGGGCATATATAATGGAAATCCATGAGGGCATGCTTCAAACGGCTGTTCCGATTAAGTACGTAGATGTGGAGGTCGCATTTGTAGGGGACGACGGGGCGGATGTATATGTGGGCGGGATCAGCCCAACCAATGGAGAATTATATCGGCATATCTTTCATATTGGAGCTGAGTCAACCGGTAGCAGCCGTAACCACATCATTCATAACCTGGACGTTTCATCCTCCATGTGGGAACTGCGAATTATCAGCAACAAAAGCAGGCCCTATCATCTGGCGGTGCGGGTGTACTGCAGAAGCGCTTGTGGGCAGACGCTGGGTGTGCTCTCTGAACACCAGATGATTAAGCTGGCTGATTAGTTAGGCAAAACGTATGATGGAAAACTAGCCAAATCGGTGGAGCAGGGAAGAGCCTGTTCCCTTTTCTATGTTTGCTTATACTTCATTTTACATAAGAAAATAGCTTGACAGCAAAGGTATTTTCATTAAAATAAAACCATGGTTAAAACAAAAGTTTAAAACGACGGTTTAAAACAAATGTTTGAATCTGTCATGATTATAAGGCTGTACGTGAGGGGAAATTCCTCCAAGCCGGAAAAGAGAGTGGTCAATGAAACAACAAACAGCAGTTAACCAGAATCCGGAGGAGTTCTCGATCAAAACGATTATTCTTCCGCTCTTAGCCATCATCGTTGGTATGATTATGGTCATTCTGGACAGTACGGTCGTGAACGTTGCCATTCCGAATCTGGTACAGTACTTCGAGACGGATCTGAAGACAATCCAATGGACCGTAACGGGTTATACCTTGGCTTTATCTGCAGTTATCCCATTAGCCGGATGGCTCACGGATCGTTTCGGTGCCAAAAGAGTCTTTCTGTTCACAATAGCCATGTTTACTCTCGGATCGGTATTATGCTCGATTGCACAGTCTCCCGAGCAATTGATTGTGTATCGGGTTATTCAGGGTCTTGGCGGAGGAATGGTGGCTCCTATTGGGATGGCTATGGTTTTTCGTCTGGCTCCACCCGAAAGAAGGGGTTCCATTATGGGCATGCTCGGGATTCCAATGCTGCTGGCTCCTGCGCTAGGACCGGTATTGTCCGGCTGGTTTATTCAGTCCCTCAGCTGGCACTGGATCTTTCTGATCAATCTGCCAATAGGTATTGCTGCTTTTATTCTATGTATCAAATTTCTGCCTGATACGGACCGTGGAAGAACACCCGCGCTTGACCTGCTTGGCATGATTCTCGCACCGATCGCATTCTCTATGCTCGCCTATGGTGTAAGTGAGGGAGGCACAAGCTGGACCTCCACTTCAACACTGACAGGTGTAATCGTTGGAGGAGTAGCGTTGATCCTGTTCATCATTGTGGAGCTGCGTCACCAAAATCCATTGCTGGAACTGCGGGTCTTCAAATCTTCTGATTTCACACGAGGCATTATTTTGGCGTGGGTTTCACAAATCGCTTTGTTTGGGGCCATGATTTTGATTCCGCTCTACCTGCAGCAGATCAAAGGCTACACAGCTTTGGAAACAGGGTTAATCCTACTACCACAAGCCTTGGCATCCGGTGTAGGCATGCCGCTTGGTGGCCGTTTGTTTGATAGAATCGGGGCGAGACCCCTCGCATTCGTGGGTCTGGGTATCATCTCGGGGGCACTCTTTATCCTGTCTTCCATTACATCCGAGACGGGTCTGGGTCTAATTATTCTTAGTCTCGTGATGATGGGACTCGGTATGGGTCTATCCATGATGCCGCTGAATACGCATGTGCTAAACGCTGCTCCGCGCAAATTGGTTGGTCGGGTCACACCGCTTACCGCTGCTGCGCAACAAGTCGTTGTATCTTTTGCGGTTGCTGGTTTGACCGGGTTCCTGACTTCCCGAATTGCGATCAATACAAGTGGTACGGACGTTGCATCTGTCATTAAGGGTCTCGTGTCTGGTTTCAACGACACGTTTTTCCTGGCCGCGTGTATTGCATTGTTCGGTTGTTTACTGAGTCTTATCCTCCGTAAACCAAAACGAATGCAGGTAGAAACGCTCCAGAGCGGGGATGAACCTGATCCAGCCATGATGATGGGGCACTAATGGAGCATCCTATTGAATGGATAGGTGCTTAATCTCTTTAATCCGAGGCAGTTCAGATATGTTCTGAACTGCCTTTTTGCATTGCTCATGAGAAGATGCTCAGGGCGGTCATCATTTCCCGGAAGGAAATAGCGTACCGATCCGGAGAGAAAGAGGCTGTCATATGCTCTCTGCCCTGTTCACGGATATATTTACGCAACTTTTGGTTACGCATGAGTTCGACCGCTTCATCTACTGCTGCATTTACATTGCCCAGAGGATAGAATTTGCCTGTCTTGTTATGGGTTATGAACGAACGTACACCATCCGAATCGGTGCTGAGTACCGGGCAGCCGCAGCTGATGGCTTCGGCAACCGCATAACCAAACCCTTCAAGAAGGGATGTCGAGAGCATGATTCCTCCAGAAGCTGCAATCATGGAATAGAACGTAGGCATCTGCGAGTGAGGAACATTGACAAAGATGCCGATGCGGTCCTCCAAACCATATTCAGCCAGCATATGACGGAACATCACTTCGTCTTCGGGATTGGCCAAGCTGGGATCATGAAACAGCCATAGTCTGGCTTTGGGAATTTTTTTGATGATTTGGCTGGATATGCTCAAGTATTCTCGCCAGTTTTTGTTGTGTTCCAGCCGCCCGACCCAAGCCAGAACGGGGTAGGGTGGAGTGTCTACGGGAACTGGAGCAAACGTATCGGTGTCCAGCATATTGGGGATAACAAACCGGTGCAGCCAAGGGCAGATATGAATAAACATATCCAGCAAGTGATCGGTAGGAGGCAGAACAGCAGCGTCACAATGTGCCTGGAGGTAAGGAATTGCCATCTGGATCGTTTCCAGTGCCTGATCTCTCGTTCCGAGACCCTGGGCTTCAAATATAATTCGTCCTGTATAGCCGATTCCTCTCAATCTACCAGGCATGGAAATATCCGAAGTCACAATAATGGCGTCATAACGCTGGCTGTGAATCAAAAAACGTATTTCTTCATCATTGGACGCGGTGAAGACCGGAGTGCCGGTGCTGTTCTGCAAACCCGATCCTGTATAAAGGTACAATAGATGCGCTTCAATGCCATGACGTTGCAGAACTGCTGTCCGCAATCGGTTCAAGGTATCCACGCCACCGCTTGGTACAAAAAACGTGAATAATACTTTCACACGGTTCACCCTCTGACTTTTGTGCAGGATCTCATACTCCTGAGCATTTTGCATAAATCCAATAAGCGACTTCCAATCCTCAATATATAGATCGAAATGGTCCTATTCGTCTATAATATTGTCCCTTGGAGCGAGTGAAATCGAATGATGCAAAATGCTGACTCCTGTACTGTATGGTACGTTTCCCCAATGCACAGGGTGTGGGTGAAACCCAAGTTGTTCACATTTTGGACATATATTTTTAATCTTTCTTTTAAGTGTCATTAAGCTGGATTTAGGATAGACCCCGTAAGATACAAGGAACTTCCCGTGTAGACCATCTGGATTGCTTGATGGCACACGGGTATTTTAACGGGAAAGGATGAATGATGTGCTCGAAGTGAAACAGGTCAGCAAAGTGTATGATGGACGGCGCGGCGTGCATCAACTGGATTTCACAATGGAGCGCGGTGAGATTGTTGGTTTTCTGGGGCCCAATGGTGCCGGTAAAACGACAACGATGCGCATGATCACCGGTTACCTGCAACCCACCGCCGGTTCGATTGTGGTTGATGGACAATCTGTGCATGATCAGGGCAGAGCTGTTCGTTCCAAAATCGGTTATCTTCCGGAAACACCGCCGCTATATCCGGACATGACGGTTCAGTCCTATTTGAAATTCGTCGCGAACCTGAGGGATGTTCCGGCACGCGAGATTAAACTGCGGGTCAGTGAGATGGTCAGCAGGCTGGGGCTTCAGGAACGGGAAAAACAACTGGTGCGTGGACTATCCAAAGGTTATAAACAGCGTCTGGGACTGGCGGGAGCCATTATCCACAAGCCTGATCTGCTCGTCCTTGATGAACCTACATCGGGGCTGGACCCGAATCAGATTATGGAGATTCGTGATCTGATCCGGGAACTCGGCGAAAATCATACGGTGCTGCTCAGTACGCATATTTTGCCTGAAGTGAGCACGCTATGTAACCGGATGTTGATTATTAACCAGGGACAGCTCGTACTCGACGGTTCACCACAGCACTTTGGTTCTTCGATGGGTGATCAGTTTAAGGTGTCCATTGAAGTTAAGGCAACCGAGCAGCAGCTACATAACTTGCTCACACCTTGGGAGAAGGTGCGGAGTGAAGTCATACAACCAACGGATGGAAATCGCGGTACGGAGCAGCAGGACACGGTTAAAATGCTGCTTACCGGAGAATCATCCGAAGATTTCCGGGAAGAGCTGTTTTATCTTTTATCTGGAGCGGGTCTGCCTATCCTGGAAATGAAGAAGGAAAATCTCAGTCTGGAGCAGATCTTCCTGAAGCTGACTACAACGGAACTAGACAATGAGTCATCTGATAAAGGTACACCTGACCTGGTTAGTGAAGACTCTGCGGATTCGCCAACAGAGGAGGAATCCAAATGAGACGAATGATGGCTATTTGCAATAAGGAACTTCAGGCGTATTTTTTGTCACCCACATCCTATTTCGCCTTCGCGGTCTATGTGCTGATGACAAGTTTATTATTTTACTCCAGTTTCGTGTATTACCAGCCCAGTATTGTGGATTATCGCCTTGTGCTCGGTGATACCTTATCCATGCTGCTGTTTGTGGTGCCTTTATTAACCATGAGACTGGTTGCTGAGGAATTCAGGCAGGGTACAGATGAGCTGCTGCTCACCTCCCCGGCGCGGGTAACGGAAGTTATATTTGGTAAGTATCTGGCCTCTCTGGCCATTCTGATCGTGCTAATTCTGTGCAGTCTGGTCTATCCGTTCATCATGTCGTTCTTTGGAACGTTGGATGTGACTTCGGTTTGGCTGTCGGCGCTGGGACTCTTCTTCCTGGGCGGCAGTATGATGGCGATCGGATTGTTTGCTTCTACATTATCTCAGCATCAGATGGTGTCTGCGGTGGCCGGTTTTATTATTTTGCTCGTATTGTGGATGCTTGATTCATTCGCAGGCAATACCGGTTCTGCGCTGCAGAACTGGCTTGATCCATTTGCGCTGACGAACCGTTTTGACAGCTTCACGAAGGGTGTGCTCAGTGGACCGGATATCTTGTATTATGTGACGTTATCGGGCATATTTCTGCTACTGAGCATTCAAATCGTGGAACGGAAGCGGTGGAGGTGAGAAGATGAAAAAATGGTTAAGTCATACGAATAGTACGGTGCTGTCTGTAGCGGTCATCGGCATTTTTATTTTACTTACGCTGTTTCTGAATTCACTTGGCGGATTCCAGCTGGATCTGACGGCAAACAAACAATACACCTTATCTGACCAGTCACTGACCGCGATCAAAAATGTAAAGAATGATGTGAGCATTAAGGTATTAACGGTGGAGAACGCCAACAATACCGTCTTGAATCGCGAAGTGACGGACATGGTTCAAGAGTATACCAAGCGAAACAGCAAGCTGAAGATGGAACAGTATAATCTGACACAGGAACCAACGCTGGCCTCCAAATACGGCGTCACAGGCAGTTCCATCGTCCTGGAGCAGGGGGATCAATATAAAGTGATTGATATCGCCAGTCTGTTTACAGCAGTCGGGGATGGCAGTGATGGGTCATACCAGTTCACGGGGGAGGAAAAATTAACGCAGGCTCTGATGAATCTGTCTTCCACCGAAAAGAAGAAAATGGTATTCCTGACAGGGCATGAGGAACTTGGTCTGGATCAGTTGACCACACTTCGTTCGTCCCTGGAGCAAAACAACATTGCAACAGAAGAACTGCAGCTCAATCAGGCCGGAGTGGTTCCCGAAGATGCGGACGTACTCGCCATCATTGGCCCGCAGCGTGATCTCAGTGATGCTGAATTAAAAGCCATTCGAACCTATCTGAGCAATGGTGGCAAGCTGATGCTGTCCCTTGGTTTTGTGGAGGATATGAAATCCAGCTGGAAAAATATCGACAAGCTCATGTCCGATTATGGAGTGGTTGATGAGCATGCCGTGATGGTGGACAACCAGCAGGCCGGCACGATGGGGCCGCTATGGGTTGTACCCGAATACGGTACACATGCCATTACAGATAAACTGTCCGCAAGTCAGTTGTATCCGATGTTATCCCTGTCCATTGCCCTGACAAGCAAGGAACAGGAGAAATATGCACTGTCGCCTCTCATTCAATCTTCGGATGATAGTTACGGCGAGAAGAATATTGAAGGCTTGCTGCAAAACGAAACAGAGAATGATCCGGATCAGGATATCCAGGGACCTGTCGAGCTAGGATATGCAGCAGATACAACCGAAGGCAAACCAAAAGCCGTGATTCTTGGATCTTCCATCTTCATGCAGGATTCGGAAATCGGGAATGGCGGCAACCGTGACTTCATTTTGAATACCATCAATTATTTAAGTGAAAAAGAGGAAGGGTTAACCATTCGCCCGCGGGTGCAGGCTGGTTATGAAGTGGCTTACCTGAATGGTGAGCAGGCCAGAACGATTTTCTTCGTTGCGATTGTGGGTTTCCCGCTTATCTTTGTTATCATAGGTGTATTCTTATGGTGGAGGCGCAGACGCGTATGAAGAAATGGATTCCGACGATTCTGGTCGTGTTGGTACTGATTGTGGGCTGGATTTATGCGGCCAATCAGAATTATTTTCGCGAAGAAGAAGCGGTGAAGGTCCAGCTGCTTGGCATTCAGTCTGATGATATCCAGTCAATCACCATTCATGACCCGAGTACAGTTAAGACGGAAGGCGAGGCTTCTTCCTCTGTATCTGCTCAATTGGAGCTGAAAGACGGTGTGTGGAGCATGGTGGAACCCAAAGGGTATCCGCTTAACGGTTACACGATCAGCAGCTGGCTTGACGCGCTAAGTGGAGCAGAACAGGAATTGGTTGTGGAAGAGACGCCGACGGATCTGGAGAAGTATGGACTGGGTTCGACTGCTTCCCGTCTGGATATCAAAACCAAGGACAGCCGTGACATCACATTAAAGATCGGCGGACAGCTTCCGGCAGATGACGCCCGTTATGTGCAGGTGAATTCCGGGCCCATTGTTGCTGTGCAGTCTGAGTCGATCAGCAATATGGAGCTGACAAGGCATGATCTGCTCGATACGACACCGTTTAATCTCGATGATACGAATGTAGCTTCTCTGGACTGGGAAGGAGAAGCAGCGACATGGGTATTGAAGTCGGCATCGGAAGACGGTGCGGCCGAGCGGACATGGACGCTAAATGGTGAGACGGTTGAATCCACGGAAGCCGTATCCCTCATCGGCAAAATTAAAAATCTCTCCACTGCGGACGACGTTCGCAAAGCTTCCGAGCTCAAGGATGCTGTGCCACGATTCACACTTTCTGTTGAGCAGAAGGTAAATGGAGAGAATGTAACCGACGTCTACCGGGGGCTTACCGTTGCATCGGAACCCGGTATCATTTACGTGATTACACCTGATGGTCAGTGGGCATATTCCCTTCAGGCAGATGCCTTGCAGGATGCGGAGAAATTTCCTGATACGGTGAAAGCAGCTGACGTATCGACGGATGCAGGAAGTGGAAGTGAAGATTCAACCTCATCCGCTAAGTAGTCTTGGAAATGTGAATATAACCGGTTTAGGTAAACCAAACCCATATGCTATTTTTGGAAAGAAGCGGTGTCGCACATAACGTGCTGACGCCGCTCTTTTGTTGTGCAGGACAGGTTCCATATCCTTTCAGCATATCGGGTCCACCAGAAGCGCATCCTATCCTTGTGACCTAAACCATACACATTGGAGGATGAGACATGCCAGCAGCCAAAAAGGCGAAAGCAATCAGCTTATCATTGTCTACTGCAATTTTTGTAATGGCCGGACTGACAGGGTGTGGTGATGGCCGGGATAACAACAATATGCAAACCAATAATGCGGGTCAGGAAGTTCGAGGGCTCAACCGTTATGGTGTGGAGACCAATGGAATGGATGGCATTCGTGCCAAGAGTTATCGCATGCACAATGTCACTGACCTGAAATCCAGTGATGAACTGGCAAAACGCATTACCGAAATGAAAGAGATCAAGTCGGCCAATGTACTGTTAACCGATCGCAATGCATATGTTGCTGTCCGTTTGACAGATGGTCATGCCGGCAAGATGGATAGCCAGGCGAATGGTAACGGTAACGGTGGTCGCAACAGCACAATGAATGGTAACCTGCGTAATCGTGCGAGCGGAACCATGCGCAGCGAGAGCATGAATCAGGATCTGGGTGGTATGCGTGTGCATGCAGGCGACGGAACGATGTCTCCGTACACGACGAGCGGTATTGCGCCAGGGTTGAACACCGGTTCCGCTACAGACCGCAGCCATATGGGGAATGACCGCAGCATTTACGGAACGATGGGTACCGGAACCTTCGGCATGATGCGTGGGCTCACGAACACGGGCAGAGAACGCACCATGAGTGATGGTCATTACGGAATGCAAAGTGAAGGGCAAGGCGTAGGGCAACGCCAGGACAGCTCGGATGATAATACTTCTGAAGAGATCAAAGGAAAAGTTGCTGCAAAAATCAAGCAATTTGCTCCAAACGTGGAGAATGTCTATGTATCGGCAAACCCGGATTTCGTTGATCATGTGCAGACATATGCCGACGATATTCGTAACGGCAAGCCGGTTAGCGGTATGATCGACACGTTCCAGTCCATGGTTGAGCGCATCTTCCCTACGAATGCCATGGATCAGCGTCGTGATGGAATCCTCGGCGATGGCATGATGAACCGCAACAACAACAATAATGATGGCATTATGAATCCTAATCGTCGGTAGAACAGCTAAACAAATATGCCTTTGCGCTGATGGGTACATCAGTGGCAAAGGCATATTTTTTTATCGCAACATCTAAGAAAAAGCAGAACTACATAACGGTGTGTATCTTCCATTACGAAGGATCAACAAATGACTGCCCATTTTTTTCATAAAACTGAACCATCGCCCTTGACCTGACATAAGATGAGTTGACTGTATCCCCTTAACCTTGTTACACCAACACAACCCGAGCAAGGAGGGGTGAACATTGAAGGGTATCGATCATAAAAGCAAATTTTTGTTGACCCACCGTGAACGCGAAGTATTCGAATTGCTGGTTCAGGACAAAACGACGCGTGACATCGCAGGGCAGTTATTCATCAGCGAGAAAACGGTGCGTAACCATATTTCGAATGTGATGCAGAAACTCAATGTTAAGGGTCGTTCGCAAGCAGTTGTAGAGCTGATTAAGCTCGGAGAACTGAAGATCTGACGCGAATAACAGTTAGGAAGTTGAAGCAGCATGAAAGCCTTTCTCTATTCTTTAAATGATGAAGAATGGGGCAAGGCTTTTTTGCTTTTTAGCCGAGGGAAGCAAGCATAAGTGACAAACAAGGTCACGAAAATAGCAGCTTGTTCCAATTGTTAAAATCAACCATAATAAGCTTATAGATCATGATTACATAAGAAATGAGAGGAAAGAAAAATGAATCACTTCTTAAAGGAATTTGAGGACAAGTTTAGAGCCGGCTTTCTTCCCGATCTGGAGCAAACGCTGCAAGAGATGCAGGATGAAAAAGTATATGCTTGCGCATTTGGAACAGACAGTGACTGGATTACCCTGTTTATGGCGGCAAATACGGAGGAATCGCTAGCGAGGCATATTGCCAGGATGAAAGAAGAAGGACTGTCTGACAGTGAGCAGGACGAAATCTACTATCGATGGGGCTGCTCCGAATATCAGTATGGCGAAGATACACATTTTAATCATATTAGCCGATTGTTGTATGCAACGGAAGATGTTCAGCATTATAAGGATGAGATGATTAATATTATTGCCAAGGTTGTGAGTGAAACACCGAATGAAGTTTTTGCCCGGTACGGACAATCAAAAGCAGACATTACGTTCTTCATGTCCATGACCGATGATGATGAGGCTGAAGAACTGGAGAATCAATCGGTTATATTGATGACAGAAAGTAGCCTGGCCAGTGAGTTTTTGAAGCGGTATGATGGTCTGGAGTAGTTTATTGATTGGAGACAAGATAGCCTTGCCACACAATGTATAAGATGAGTTAACGGAATGGAATGAAGTATATTTGGTTTCATTTCAAAGTCTTTCCCTGTTCTTAATCGGATTAGGGAGAGGCTTTTTTTGTTATATCCTGAAAAGAAATGAACTCCCTACATAAGGCTGTTTTCTCGAATAAACAATCTCCATGAGCTCTTCGAAAAAGGTTGATAAAAGAGCTGCTCAAACGCCTCGTACCGGGCCTCATCCAGATGTAGATAGAGCGCCTTTTTGGCGATTTTGGCAGCTGGTTGCGAAGCAGACTTCCGACCTCCCGCTTTTCGCCTGACCGGAATATGAAACTGCAACAAATCCTCCAGGCGGTCCCAACCTTCCCAGCTCATTCTTCCGCCACGTTTCCAGTCGACTGCATACAGGGCATAATAGTCCCGACCACCGCTTTGCTTGACAGCAATAATCCAGGAGGAAGGGATCATCTTTTGTTGTTGTCGTTGATTCACTTGAGGGTGCTCCTTCGTTGATCCATAGACTGCATTCATCTTTACTATAAGCCTTATGTCTTGTCTGCTTCAAGAAGCATTGATGTAAACTTTCATTTTGAACATGGAGTAAATTCCCTTGATTTGCAGATGGAGCTTGATTAAAATGAAATTATAAAAATTATTTTCTTTATTTATTTTAAAAATATAAAAATTATTTTCAGAGGAGAAGACTTATGGCAGCCATCATACATGCGTTACAGCAAGAGCTGGATGGACTTCCATCGCAGGAACGGCGGATTGCAGAGGTTATTTTGCAATCTCCGTCGGATATCCCCGGCTGGACGATTAATTATCTTGCTGAACAAAGCGGAACCAGTCCAGCAACGGTCACCCGCTTCTGTAAGTCCTTTCACTTCAAGGGTTTCCCGGATTTCAAAATGAAGCTGGCCGCAGAGCTGTCTCATTCGACGGACAAAACGGCTTATCAGGATATCTTGGCAGGCAATCCGTTGTCCAAAATTGTGGAGGCCATCGAAGCCAACCACCTTGCCTCCATTGCGGATACCACCCGGCTGCTGGATTTGGGCAGATTGGAGCATGCAGTTCAGCTATTATGCCATGCTCGTCGCATTGACCTGTACGGTGTTGCGACCTCATCCATCGTGACACAGGATTTCTATCAGAAACTCGTGCGAATTGGCAAAAGCTGTACGGCCTTTTCGGATTCACATATGCAGATTACGTCAGCTTCCTCGCTAAGTGAAGGAGATGTGGCCATGGCCGTGTCCTACTCGGGGGAAACGCCAGAGACCATCGATGCCCTGCATTGCGCCAAACAGGCGGGAGCTGCAACAATCTCACTTACTTCCTACGGTAACAACAAGCTGGCCGGCGTATCCGATATTCCTTTATTTACGTCTTCACTGGAAGAGGGCATGAGACGGGGAGATATGGCTTCCCGGATTGCGCTGCTGCATGTCATTGATATTTTGTTCACAGGCATGATGAGTGCCGATTTTGACCGCTTTATCCCCAAACTGGAACAATCGTATCACAATGTGCAGTCCTATCGAGTTCAAAAACATGGAGGTGCGTGAGATGAATATACGTATTTTTGAAAATGAAGAAGACCTTAATGCTACAGGTGCTGGCCTGATTGCCAGCTTGCTGCAAACGAAACCACGGGCTGTGCTCGGACTCGCAACGGGAAGTTCTCCGGTGGGCATTTATAAACAGCTCATTAGCTTGTATCAGAAGGGTCTGGTGAGCTTCGCGCAGGCTTCTTCCTTCAATCTGGATGAGTATGTCGGGCTTCCGGTGGAGCATCAGGAGAGCTATCGCAGCTTCATGAATGAGCAGCTCTTTCATCATATTGATATCGATCTGGCGAAAACGCATGTACCAAACGGGCAAGCAGCCGACCTGGACCAGGAATGTGCCATGTATGAACAGCGGCTGGATGACCTGGGACCTGTAGATCTTCAGCTGCTGGGTATCGGACATAATGGACACATTGGCTTTAACGAACCGGGGAATGAGTTGACCGGACGCACGCATGTGGTGGATCTGAAAGAAGAGACTCGCAAGGCCAATGCCCGTTTTTTTGCAAGTATCGATGAAGTCCCTGCTCAGGCCATAACGATGGGTGTAGGTACGATTCTGAAAGCCAAACAAATTTTGCTGATCGCCCGCGGTGAGGAAAAGGCCGAAATCATTCGCGAAGCCTTCATGGGGCCGATCACAACCCAGTGTCCTGCGTCCTTGCTGCAATGCCATCCAAATGTGGTTGTCCTGCTGGATCGTGCTGCCGGGAGGTTGGTCAAATGAACGATAAAGGCATAGCCCATTTGGAAAAAGAGAGCGGCAGCCCCATTTATCTTCTTCGCGGTAAAATGGTACTGCCTGAAGGTCTGGCGCAGGATGGCCTGCTCGCCTGGACCGAAGGGAAAATCATATATGCCGGGTCACCGGAAGGTCTGCCGGCATCTATTCGTAATCAGGCGGTCTCCGTGTCTGTACCCGATGGGGGCGTTATCGTCCCCGGGTTTATTGATATCCATGTCCACGGTGGCTATGGAGAGGATTTCATGGATGCGAGCCAAGAAGTGTTGGACAAGATTACTTCATTTCACAGTACGCAGGGTACGACTGCCATGCTTGCAACATCCATGACTGCTCCGAAGGACAGACTGGATCGGGTGCTCGCTGAAGTGGACCGTTATCGTTCCAAGCCCATGCCATACGCCCAGCTTGAGGGGGTGCATCTGGAAGGACCGTTCTTTAGTCCAAAATGGCCTGGTGCGCAGAATCCGGAGCATATTGTACTGCCCAATGTATCCTGGCTGGAAGCGTGGGAAAAAGAGTACCCCGGCCTGATTCGCCAAGTTACGCTGGCGCCGGAACGGGAAGGGGCACTTGAAGTCATTGCGTGGCTGTGTGAGCAGCGAATTACGGCGGCACTCGGTCATACGGATGCGACCTACGAAGAGGTGGAGCGAGCGGTTGAAGCCGGGCTGCATCACGCGGTACATACGTACAATGCAATGACTCCGCTGCATCATCGTAATCCCGGAGCCGCGGGAGCCGTGCTGAGTGATCCAAGAATCAGTGCTGAAGTGATTGCTGATGGCATTCATGTGCACCCTGCGGCGATCTCCATCCTTGCCCAGCTGAAGCAGTCTGACGATCAGCTCGTGCTGATCACAGATGCCATGTCGGCTGCCGGACTGGAAGACGGGGAATACAAAATCGGCGACCTGCCCGTGATCGTGAAGGAAGGCGTAGCCAGATTAAAGGACGGCGGCGCACTAGCGGGAAGCACACTGACGATGATTCGTGGCTTCCGCTATCTGGTACAAGACGTGGGCATGAGCCTGAGCGCTGCATCTCGCGCAGCCAGTCTCACCCCGGCACGCCTGCTCGGAATCGACCATCGCACCGGTTCCCTGGCTGCAGGGAAACAGGCAGATATCGTTTTGCTTAACCAGGAATTGGGTATTGAGGGTGTATGGGTTAAAGGCAGAATGATTGGCGGTTAGGGTGTATGGTAAGGAACAGAACTTTCAGGAGTAAGATCAGAAGCATGACGGTTTTCCGCTGGAGAGGCAATCGGGTGAGTAATGTGTTAAAATAGTCTCAAAAAAAGACGGGATCTGCGGATCACGCATAACGGAGGCGTGAAACATGGAACGTAACGCTATGCTCGAGTTCGATCCATTCCTCACAGAGCTGGCGGAAAAACTGCACGTGCACGGATATTATGCCTTTTATGGTGAGCATTACAATGAAGCCGATATGGAGCAGTACCGCAGACACCTGTTTAACTCATTCCGCAATATCGTATGGGTAGAGCTGGATGCACGCAAAAAATATATGATTGTCGATCATCGTGGACGAAACACCGTCATGAAATTGATCGATGGCATGCTGAATACCCGTAGAACACTGCGGGCCAATCAGGCGATGGCGGGGACGGATACGTCCAATGTTCAGCAGGAGATTACCCATCTGACGCAGATGGTGCACAAGCTAAGATTTACGACGTTTAGAACATAAGTGATGTAAACCAAGAGAGACTTCCCTCAAGGGGAGTCTCTCTTTTGTATTACAACAGTCTAACGAATCCATGCCACCTTAACGCAAGGTTTCGTACAGAATGCCAGAGTTAACGAACATCAGTCACGTTAATACAACGTTTACCTATTCGAGATACGTCCACAGCAGGGAATAACACGTCTCTAATTCGTTAAACCAACCATTTCAAAGTAATCAGTCTAATAACGCCCGCTCAGTTCGTTAAATGGTCCAGGTGTCAGATTAAACATTAACTTCTAACCTCGCGCTACTAATTCAACGACAAAAAGAGTGTCCCGTCATAAAACAGACGGGACACTCTTCTTTTTAAATTGCACTTAACCTCTATCCACATGTAAAGGTGGCCTCAATCGTAAGATAAGTTTGGGCAATTGCTGCAAAAGTAGTGAAGGGAACGAAATCGACTCAAATAAAAGCGACAGCCGTTAGGGCCATCGCTTTTATTTGTTATTCCTCTATCTATACTTAAGTTGGATAACTATTTACACGATTAACGGAGCGGGGAGAAAAAAGCTGAAGAAGCGGAGCGTTCGTGTTTATCACCGGGATTTCTCCCTTTAACAAAGGGAATCAAAGAAATCCGGGGATAACAGCGATCGGAAGCTTGTTCTCCCTGCGTAGTGTCCTCGTGTAACGAGTTTTTCAACTTACAAGCTCTTCAAGAATTGTACAATCGTCAACAACCCTTTATCAAAGTTCTCCAGGTTGAAGTGTTCATTTGGTGCGTGCAGGTTCTCGTCCGGCAAACCAAAGCCCATCATCACGGCAGGAACGCCGAGAACACGGGAGAGCTTCTCAACGATCGGGATGGAACCGCCATCTTTGGTAAACAGGGCACGAACGCCATACACCTGCTCGTAAGCGTCAGCCGCTTTTTGAAGGATCGGATCGGTCGGATCGGTATTGAACGCAAAGGCTTTCTCGATTTGTTTCACATGCAGCGTGGCACCTGGCTGTACGTGTGCACGCAGGTGTGCTTCAATGCGATCCAGCACCTGTTGCGGGTCTTGGTCGGCAACTAGGCGGCAGGTAATTTTGGCATGAGCCTCTTTTGGGATGACGGTTTTGGTACCTTCACCCTGGAAGCCGCCCCATACACCGTTCAGCTCCAGTGTTGGGCGTGCGCCAACACGTTCCACGAACGAGTAGCCTTCCTCGCCATACAATTGCTCCAGTCCAAGATCCTGGCGAAGCTGCTCTTCATTGAAGCCTTGCTTCACGAACTCTTCTCTCATTTCCGGAGAGAGGGGGAGAACGCCATCATAGAAACCATCCACGCTCACGCGGCCTTGCTCATCATGCAGTGAAGCGAGCAGGGATACGAGCGCATGCAGTGCGTTCGGTACACCGCCGCCGAAGGAGCCGGAGTGCAGGTCGGTGTTGGCCGTATTCAGATCTACCTCGAGCGAGCAAAGACCGCGCAGGCCTGTGGAGATCGCCGGTTTTCCTTTTTCGAGCAGGGAAGTATCGGAGATCAATACCATGTCTGCACGAAGCTTGTCCGTATTATCATTCAGATAGATCGGCAGGTTCGGGCTGGAGATTTCCTCTTCGCCTTCGATGCAGAACTTCACGTTAACCGGAAGTTCCTTGTTTTCAGCCAGCAGGGCTTCTACGGCTTTGATATGTAAGAAGATCTGTCCTTTGTCATCTGTCGCTCCACGTGCGAACAGTTTTCCGTCCCGAACAGTAGGTTCGAAGGGAGGCGTTTCCCATAGGTTAAGCGGATCGACAGGTTGTACATCATAGTGTCCATAGATCAGTGCTGTTGGTTTGCCAGGAGCATGCAGGTGGTCTGCATAGACAATCGGATGTCCAGCGGTTTGAATAACCTCTACATTTTCCATGCCTGCACGTGTCAGTGCATCTGCCGCCCATTGTGCAGCACGGTTAATATCCTCTTTATGAGCCGAAATGGCCGAAATGCTGGGAATGGACAGCCATTCATTCAGTTCTGCCAGATGTTTTTCTCTATTCTCCTGAAAATAAGTCTGTTCTTTCATTAAAAAAGCCTCCTTCATGTTTTGCTTTATCCTATTGTAATCCATTTTGGCATCTTAATAAAACATTGGTTAAAAAATGATCGGCTGTGTATCGTTCCATTCCGCCGGAAATTGTGAGTATAATACAGGAAACGGATTTCATCCATATTTTCTCAGCAGGGGAGTTGGGGAAGTTCCCATGATAGTCAGACCACATGCAAGCAGGCAGGTGAATGATGATGGAAACGACTAAAAGAGAGAGACCGCCAGGTCGATTGGCGCGTTTCCCAGGGTTCACGTCTGGACGCCACAAAGGACGTTTTTACCGGAATAGTCTGATGATTATTTTGCTCATTGCCAGCATCCCCGGATTGATTACAGGTATCGTGATGTACCAGCTGGTTGTTGGCAGAATGGAAAATGAATTCAATCGCATGCATCAAAGCCAGATCGAGAATCGGGCACGCAATGTGGACGACCAGCTGGCCTACCTGGAGATGACCCTGTCGCATTGGGCCTTTGAGCCAAGGTTTGGCAATGCACTGCGAACCCTGGACTTTGTCTATTATTTTAATGAAACGCAGGAGATCGTCACCACATTATATGTACTGGAAGGGTCACATCCCCTGATTAAGTCTGCACAGCTGTATTTGCAGGAACCGAAGCCGATCCTGTTTAACCGGGAGTATAACGAATTATTAGATGATGCGAAAATAAAAGCCTATGACCGTTACCTAGCCATGGGCAATCATGTGTACTGGACAGACTGGGTATCCAGCGGAAGCATTCAACCAGCAGCTGCCATGAATAGCAGTCTGCTGCATACCGATGCAGGCAACGCGCTGGTTCTGGTACATAAAATCCCGGGTGAACATAATAATCCGTTCGGTGCACTCATCATTACCCTGGACAACGAAAAAGTCGCCAGTTTGTTGAAAACGCTTACTCCTTATGACGAAGGTCTAACCTTTCTTATGGATCAGGAAGGCAATACGCTGGTCACCGGTAATCCGGGAGGGGGCCAGCAGAATTCAGCCTTTGAACAGCAGCTTAAGGAAGAGGTTGCACAGCATGCTGACAGCACGTCTTTTTTGTTCAAATATGAAGATCAGACCTACTCCGTATCCTACGGCTCCTTAAGCCGAATTGATTCCGAATGGACTTATGTCTCCGCTGCACCGCTGACTTCTGTGACATCACCGGTGAAACTGGTATCCAAAATTATTGTCATTGCGAGCGCAGGCAGCCTGCTGCTGGGGCTCATGTTATCCTGGCTTGCTTCACGGCGGATTTACTCCCCTGTGGCGAGAATGCTTCATCTTCTGACACCAGGCAAACATGAGGCTCAGGCCAATCCGAGGCTGGACGAATTCCAGCTGCTGGAACAGCAGTGGAATGAGCTGACTTCCCGGAGTCTTACCGCACACCGTCAATTGCAGGAGCAGCTGCCTCATTTGCGTGACAGCTTTGTATTGCAGCTGGTTCAAGGACACTTATATGCCTACAACGAGGAAGACCTCCAGAAGCGCATGAAGAATCTCGGATTCGAAGTGGAGGGCCAGCAGTTTTTGCTGCTGCAAATGTATTTTACGGGTTATGCCCGGCTGCAGGGACGATTTGGAAGCCAGGATACCGGCCTGGTGACCTTTGCAGCTGTAAACATCATTGAAGAGGTGGCCAAAAGCTATTTTAACCAAGTCAGTATGATGAACTTTCATGACCTATCATCAGCCATGCTTGTCATCGCACCGAAGGATGAACAGCTCAAGCCGCAGGCATTGCTCTGGGGTCAGGAGCTGGTAGAGGTTATCGGGAAGACGCTTAAAATGAATGTCACGGTCATGATTAGTCACTCCACAGATTCCTTGCATGAGCTGCCCGGCATCTTTGTTGAGATGGAACAGGCGGTTGCTTATCGCAGCATAGAGGAAGGGAGTCAGATACTCGATCTGGAAGATGAGCAGTGTTTTCGCAGAGCGGAAGAAGCAGCTTATCCGCTGGGCTTGGAACGTGAGATGATTCAGGCAATCAGGCTCGGTAAGCAGGAGGAAGCGGATCGGGTGCTGGAACAGTTTATGGGTGAAATCGCCCGGACGGGCAGTACCGAGTTTCAGGTGCAGCAGATGATGCTGCAGCTGCTCGGAAGTGTTCAGCATATGATGCTTCAGACGGGGGTAACACCTTATAAGCTGTTCGGAGGCAGCAATATGTACGAACGATTGTCTGCAATTCGCGAACCTGCACAGATGAAGCAGTGGATGATGAGTAAGGTGCTGGTGCCCTATATACAGGAAATCGAGCTGCGATCGCAGGAGCCGCTGAAACAGGTGGTGGAACGGACGATGCTGTATATGGATGAGCATTATCGTAACGAAATCTCACTGGAAGGCTGCGCAGATGCAGAACAGATGACTCCCTATGCCCTTAGCAAAGCCTTCAAGCAAGTATCGGGCATGAACTTTATTGATTATTTGACAAAGGTCCGAATGGAGGCGGCCAAACAGCTGCTGCGTGAGACAACGATGAAAATTAATGACATCGCAGCTGCTGTTGGCTATCAGCACAGTTATTTTAATCGCATCTTCAAAAAACAGGAGGGGGTAACGCCAAGCCAGTATCGGGATCAGTGGTTTGGTAAATGACCTGTGTACCACCTTGCCGTCTCACCGGGATCCGAACCATCGGATTCCGGTTTTTCTTGTTGAGAAGAATGAAAACAAAGAAGGATAAGGCTGCAAAAATGTGCAATGGAGTACAATGCGAAATGTCCAAATAGAAGCGAAAGTGGCGTCATAGCGGGCTTTGTGGCCTCGCCCAGTATGTAAGCAAAAAATGAAGGTTGCCGGAAAAGAGGGCTCTGTATAGTCTGAATTACAAGTTCAATTGATAACGCTTACATAAATTGGGGAGGGGAGAGATTATGAACGGGAAGACCAAATGGAATGGAAATACCGCAGCGACAGCCCAGGCAGATATGGCCACCATGCCGATGAAGCGGGAGTCCAACTGGAAGAGGCAGATCAAGCGCAACAAATGGCTGTACGTGCTTGTGCTTCCCGGATTTCTGTACTTTGTTATCTTTAAATATTTGCCCATGTGGGGAATCGTCATTGCCTTTCAGGACTATCAGCCTTTTCTCGGTATCAAGAACAGTGAATGGGTGGGCATGGAGAACTTTACGACCTTTTTCTCCAATCCGGACTTTTTCCGGTTACTGCGTAACACGCTGGTCCTTGCCATATATGATCTCATATTCTTTTTCCCGGCACCGATCATCATTGCCCTTTTATTAAATGAAATTAGGGTGGCGTTCTTCAAAAGAACGATTCAAACGCTGGTGTATGTACCCCATTTCGTGTCCATGGTGATTATCGCCAGTATCACTTACGTCTTCCTGACCCCTCAAGGCGGGGTACTGTACGACCTGATTGCCTGGATAACGGGAAAGCCAATTGATGTATTATCCAGTCCGGGTTCATTTCGTCCACTGATTATCATTCAGATGATGTGGAAGGAGATGGGCTGGGGAACAATCATCTTCCTGGCCGCACTCGCAGGCGTGGACACCGAGCAGTATGAAGCCTCTATTGTGGATGGTGCGGGACGATTACGACGCATGTGGCACATTACGCTGCCGGCGATTCGCACAACCATTGTCATTTTGCTAATCCTTAGACTGGGGAACTTTTTGGATACGGGATTCGAACAGATTTATCTGATGACCAATTCGCTTAACCGCGACGTGGCCGATGTATTTGATACCTACGTCTATACGGTAGGGATTACGCAAGGGGCATTCAGCTACAGTACCGCAGTAGGATTATTCAAATCGGTCGTGGGTATCATCCTGGTGCTCGGCAGCAATAAACTTGCCAAAAGATTTGGCCATCCGGGGATTTATTAAGCAGGTATCCTGCATGAATTCATAAGGAGGAAAGCCCATGAACAGCCGTCTCTACAACAGCCCTGCCGGCAAAGTATTTGATATTTTCAACTACGTCATGCTGGGTATTCTGGGCATACTGACTGTCCTTCCTTTCCTGTATATTATAGGGAATTCATTCGCGACCGAAGCCGAGATTACGGAACGCAGTTTCTTTCTCATTCCGAAAGTCTTCTCCTTCAGCGCGTATGAATATATTTTTTCTTCGTCTACCATCTTCCGCAGCATTGGCGTCTCCGTATTTGTAACGGTAGCAGGCACGCTGGTCAATCTGTTCTTCACGCTGACGATGGCTTATCCGCTATCCAGAAGCGACTTCTGGGGACGCAACGTCATGATGAACATGGTGATCTTCTCCATGCTGTTCGGCGGAGGAATGATCCCGACGTATCTCGTCATCCGTGGACTGGGATTGCTCGATTCTTACTGGGCCCTTATGCTTCCTGGCGCAATCAGCGCTTTTAATTTAATCGTTGTCAAAAACTTTTTTCAGCAAATGCCGCCCGGGCTGGAGGAAGCGGCCCGTATCGACGGCTGCTCGGATCTCGGGGTACTCTGGCGAATTGTCCTGCCATTATCCAAACCGGTGATTGCCACGTTTGCGTTATTTTATGCCGTAGGGCATTGGAATAACTTCTTCTCGGCACTCCTGTACATTTCCGACAGTGACAAATGGCCGCTGCAGGTGATGCTGAGGCAGATTGTTCTGCTCTCGCAGGCAAGTGTTGGGGATATGGCCAATATGGATCCCAATTTCGTACAGCCACCGGAACAGTCCATTAAAATGGCCGTCATCGTGGTAGGTACCATTCCGATTTTGCTCGTGTATCCGTTTTTGCAAAAGCATTTTGCCAAAGGTGTCATGTTAGGCTCAATCAAAGGCTAAAAGCCAAGGGGGAGAACGTATGGGACAAATAGCGGGAATCAAAAAAACAGCACTTGTACTTTCGGCAGCATTGTTACTGAGCACGGTTCTGGGAGCATGCTCCACGGACAAAACCAACGATACGGGCGAAGCGGCTGCAGGTGGAACTGATCAGATTACCATCATGCTTCCGAACTTTGAAGCCGAAAATCCGCCTGAAAACAGCCCGGTCATCCAGAAGCTTGAGGAATTAACCAAAGTGGATGTGAATCTGCAGTGGGTGCCGAGCAGCTCCTATGAGGACAAATTCAACATTACTCTGGCCTCCGGCAAGCTGCCCGACGTGATGGTCGTGCTTGGCAAATCCCCAAGCTTCATTAACGCTGCACGTACCGGGGCTTTCTGGGAGCTGGGGCCTTATCTGAAAGACTACCCGAACTTGAGCCAGATGAACGAAATTATTACGAACAATGCCTCCATTGACGGCAAAACCTACGGCATCTACCGGGGAAGACCGCTGGGACGTAACGGGATAACGATCCGAAAGGATTGGCTGGAAAATCTGGGTCTGGAAGCACCCAAAAATCTGGACGATCTTTATAATGTGCTAAAAGCATTCACTACAGATGATCCGGATGGCAACGGCAAGGATGATACGTACGGTTTGGTAGCGAGCAAATTTAACGGGCCGTGGGATAATATGCAAATCTGGTTTGGTGCACCCAATAAATGGGGCGATGACGGCAGCGGTAATTTGATTCCTGCACACGAAACACCCGAGTATATGGAGGCACTGAAATTTTTCCGTCAGATCTACAGTGAAGGTTTGGTGAACAAGGACTTTGCCGTGATGGATGCGACCAAGCTGCCTGATCCGTTTGTCAACGGGCAGGCGGGTGTCATGATCGATGTAGCGGATAACGCACAGCGGATGGATCAGAAAATTCTGGAGAAGGACTCATCGGCCACAGGGCGGGTGGATGTGCTTCAGGCGGTGGAAGGACCCAAAGGGCTGCGTGACATGCCTACCTCAGGCTACTCCGGTATGATTGCCGTCTCCAAAAGTGGTGTGAAAACGGAAGAAGATCTGAAAAAGGTGCTCGCATTCCTGGATCAATTGAACGAGCCGGAGCTTCAGGCTTTGCTGTCCAATGGTCTGGAAGGTAAACAATATGAGAAAAAAGGGGAATATGTTGTTCCAACCACCGACAAGCTTGCACTGCGAGATCTGCAGGGTCTGAACCAAATTTTGATGTTCCTTCCGGAAGACCGCGCCTTCCGGGTTGAGCCGACGCCGGTTCGTGAGAAGGTAGCAGAGGTACAAAAGGCCAACGAGGAGATCGTTGTTCCGAATCCGGGTGAACCCTTGATCTCTGACATTTATGCACAGAAAGGACCCCAGCTGGATAACATCATCAACGATGCCCGTATCAAATTCATTGTGGGACAGATTGATGAGAAGGGATTCCAGGATGCAATCGCACTGTGGAAGAGCAGTGGCGGTGATGAGTACGTGAAGGAAGTCAACGAACTGTACGCTGCATTGAAGTAGAAGAATACCAGAGCCCGGCAGCCGTACGTAAGTACAACAGAAGCTGTCGGGTATTTCCATCTATATCATTTTTTAAACATTTTGTATTTACAGGCTCCCTAACCGCATTTTTAAGGTATAATCATAGCCAAACAAACGTACATGAACATAAACGAACCGTAATGGAAGAAAAAGATTCTTTTAAACAGGGAGGAAAGCGACATGTGGAACGGAGAGACATTTGCGAATCCCGCCGCGCAGTACCGGATTCATCCCTTCTGGTTTTGGAATGGGGATATGGAGGAAGAGCAGATCCAACGGCAAGTGAATGAAATGTCAGCACAGGGTGTGGGCGGTTTTTTTATTTGTCCGCGTCAGGGGCTGCAGATTCCCTATCTGTCGGATGCTTGGTTTGACAAGGTCCGGATTGCGGTGGAAGCAGCCGAGACCTGTGGCATGCAAGTCTGGCTGTATGACGAATACCCTTATCCTAGCGGCATGGCAGGCGGTGAAGTCACCCTGGATTTCCCTGAAGCCAAGCAGCGCCAGCTTGTGCATCATCAGCTACATGTGCAGGGCGGAGAAGCTGTGAATCATGAGTTGCCGTGGGGACGAATTTTGGTCGCCAAGGCCATTCCAAGAGACACAGAGGGTAAACGATTATGGGATGAGTCTATCGATCTGCGGCACCACATCGGCAATATCCAGACCGATCAGGTCTATCAGGAGACGGGTCTGACATCGTATAATCGCAAGCGATTTTTTACATATCGGACGGCCTTCCGCCTGGTTTGGGACCCCCCGGCAGGGAATTGGGATGTAATTCTGTTTCAGGAAGTGGAGATGGATGATTTCAAATATTACGGCCATTTTGTTGACCCGTGCCACAGGGAAGCGATGAGCCGTTTTATTGAACTGACACATGACCGATATGCGGCAGCTGTTGGAACTCATTTTGACAGCGTTATCAAAGGCATGTTTTCGGATGAAATTGCGCCGCTCGGACGTATTCCCTGGTCTCCTCAGCTGCCTGCATATTTCCGCGAACGCTGTGGATACAGTCTCGTTGATTCGCTCCCTGCCCTGTTATACGGTGATGTTCCGGACTCGGCCCGTATTCGGTATGACTATTATCAATCGCTGCATCTGCTTCTCAGGGAGTCATACCATCAGCAGGTGCATGACTGGTGCGAGGATGCGGGAATCCAGTATGCCGCAGAGGTTCCTGGCGTACGGATGACGACTCAGTTGTTCAGCCATATGCCCGGGGGAGACTCCGCACATGAGAAGATCGGACGCCCCTTATCCTGGATTCTGGAACGGTACGGCAAGAGAATGCGTGATAATCCGAAGATGGTGAGCTCCCTGGCCAGACAGCTGGGACGCAGCCGCAATTTGATCGAGTGCTTTCATAGTGTGGGCTGGTCGATGACGCTGCAGGATGCGAAATGGATGATTGACCGGATGGCAGCCATGGGCACGAATTTCTATAATTTCCACGCTTTTTTCTATACAATTGGCGGGTTAACGAAGCATGATGCACCGCCATCCCAGTTTCTGCAAAATCCATACTGGAAGCATTTCCGCCAGCTTGGAGATTACACGGGACGAATAAGTTATCTCATGAGCACGGGGACAGCCGATATTCGGATTGCCGTTCTTGATCCGACGACCACTTTCTGGAGCCTGATGGGAAATCCGCTGCATGGGTTTGAATACAGCGGTGAGGATGAAGCCGAACGGGCGAGACTGGAACGGCTTACGAATGATTGGATGCGAATTGGTGTACATCTGCTAGAGAACAGACGTGACTATGACCATCTGGACCCTGAGCTGCTGGCCGAAGCCGAACTTGCGGATGGAACGATTCGGATTGGTGCTGCCAGATACGAAGTACTTATCCTTCCGCCGATGCTAAACCTGGAGGCAGATGCCTGGAAGCAGGTTAGACGTTTTGCTGAGCAAGGAGGAACCGTCATATCAGTCGGACTGCCTCCGTACATCTCGATTCAGGAAGGAAGTCCAGAAGGCAATGAAGCAGCAGACTTCTTCGGTGCAGGGGATCAACCCGAGGAAGAGTATTGGGGTCATGCCGGGGATTTCAGACAAGGCAGCTGTGAATTAATGTGGCAGCAAGGGGAGGGAGAAGCCTACTTCCTTCCGGTTGGTGCAGGTCAGGGGGATGATTCAACGCTTGAATTAATCTCGCTGCTGCTGGACCAGGTGCTGCCAGAGCCTATCTGTTGGATTATGGAGGAAGAGAGTGCCTCCTTGTTAATGCAGACCCGTCAATTATCGGATGGTGAATATATGGTGTTCCTGTCCAATCAGGAGGGTGGGCAATTAAAGGGACAATTGAAGGTTGTTGCCAAGCAGTTATGGAGCAGTACGGATGTCTCATCGGATAAACGTGTGCTGGCAGAGCGGCTTAATCTGGAGACAGGAGAACGGGAAGTCTTGCCGCTGACCAGCAGCGGGGGCGAATGGTGTATTTCACTCGGGTTTGCCGGGTATGAAGCACACGCTGTGCGGCTGACTCTGCAAGCAAAATCTTCTGAGGATATACCGGGTAACATCGCTCAGACCGAAGTGGCTGCACCATTCAAGCCTGATCCTGAACATATGCCATCTGCGCCCCTTATTTTACCTGTAGAAGGGCCATGGCGACTGGAGACCATTCAGCCCAATACCCTTCGGATTGGACAGTTCCGTCTTACGGCAACGAATGACAATGGCGTGATCTTGGAGAACAAGCATGCAGGCGTGAAGCCTTTTATCGATCAAGCGGCTGAATTGTCGGGACATCATCACTTGCCTGTTCAGTTTAATCAGGTATTTGGCACGCCGAAGAAAGCAGCAATTGCCTATCCGATTCAATGCCGGTACACCACAGCTTTTGAACTGGGAACGGCTTTGCCGGAGTGCAGCCTATTTATGGATCAGGCAGCCATTGCAGGGGCATGGATCATGGAGATCAACGGCCATACGATTGGGCCTAATCAATTCGAGTCTGTTGAGATCACAGATTATACCAACATTGCATGTGATATCAATGAATGGCTGCGCACAGGCTTGAATGAAATAACGATTACGGTTCAGGTCACGAAGGATGAGGAAGGAATCCTCGATCCGCTGTATTTGCAGGGACGGTTTGGCGTGGAGTTTCATCACGAAGGGATGGTCTCCTTGGTCCGTGATCCGGATACGGCCATTCGAATCACACCTGAGCCACAGCCCCTGTACCCGTATTATGCAGGAGAGATGAGCTATAAACGCAGCTTCTGGCTGGATCAGCCTGACGCCGATGCCGAGTCCTTTGAACTTGAATTCAGTGAATGGCTTGTTCAGGATGTGGCGGAGGTTTTGGTCAACGGTCATAGCCTTGGCGTGCGCTGCTGGTCTCCGTATCGCTGGAGTGGAGAAACGTCCTTGCTTCGTTCAGGAGACAACGAGATTGAAGTACGCATCACCAATACGTTGATTGGTCTGCTCGAAGGTACCTATTTTGATTCGGATAGCCATAGTTTGCAAGAGGCTGGTATTGGATTAGTTGAAGAATAAATTTGGAAATGTGGAGGAGACGCATATGAGTACAACCCATTCAGAACAGGAAAAAATGGCTGCCGTCTGGGTCGCGGATCAGGGAGACGGGACGTATCGCAACCCCATATTGCATGCCGATTATTCTGACCCTGACGTCATTCGTGTCGGCGATGATTTTTATATGACTGCTTCAAGTTTCTCGCACATACCCGGGCTGCCCATTTTGCATTCGAAGGATCTGGTGAACTGGAAGCTGGTGCAGTACGCCATTCAGCGGCTGGATCTGGAAGGGTATGATGTACCGCTTCATGGCAAGGGCGTATGGGCACCAAGCATCCGGTATCATGACGGGAAGTACTGGATTTTCTTCAGCACGCCGGATGAAGGCATCTTCATGACAACAGCCGATCACCCCGAGGGCGAATGGTCGCCTCTTCATCTGGTCCATGAGGTGAAGGGCTGGATTGATCCTTGCCCGTTATGGGATGAAGATGGTCAAGCCTATTTGGTTCACGCCTTTGCTAAGAGCCGCGCTGGCATAAAAAGCAAGATTAAGGTGTGCCGCATGGCACCGGATGGAAGCAGGCTCCTGGATGAAGGGCTGATTGTTTTTGACGGTACAGCTCATCACCCTACGATTGAGGGGCCGAAGTTTTATAAGCGGGACGGGTATTACTACATCTTTGCCCCTGCCGGGGGTGTGAAGCCTGGATGGCAGACCGTTTTGCGTTCCAAGCAGGTGTTTGGTCCCTATGAGGATCGGATCGTGATGCATCAGGGAGCTTCCAATGTTAATGGTCCTCATCAGGGGGGATACGTGGAACTGGAATCAGGAGAGTCATGGTTCATTCATTTTCAGGATCGGGATGCATATGGCCGAATCGTTCATCTTCAGCCCATGAAGTGGAACGAGAACGGATGGCCTGTCATTGGCGTAGATCGTGAAGGAAATGGAACAGGTGAGCCTGTGGATGTGTACACCAAACCCGATGTGGGTGCTGCCTACCCGATTGTTGTGCCTGATGTTTCAGATGATTTCCAAAATGAACGCATAGGAGTTCAGTGGCAGTGGCAGGCCAACTCCCGTCCCGAATGGGCAGAGGTTGTTCCGGACAAGGGACTTGTATTACATATGCATCCTTACCCGGAAGGCATACATTCCTTATTCGGCGTTCCGCAGCTGCTTATGCAGAAGCTTCCTGCCTCCGCCTTTGAAGCGACAACCAAGCTGACCTTTTTGCCGAAGCAGGAGGGTGACCGAGCGGGTCTCATTGTTTTTGGTGATGATTATGCTTGCCTGAGTCTGTCTCAGACTGACACTGGAGCAGTCAGGTTGTCCCTGCTCCGCGGAGCCAAACAGCCAGACAACCATTTGCATGCGGATGAATCGGAAGAAGCCGGACTGGATTGGAGTGAGCATGGTTCACCGGAAACCGGTTGGACCATTCATCTCCGCTTTTCGCTGGAGGAACCTGCTCGCTGCCAGTTTAGCTGGAGTAAGAACGGTGAAGAATTTCAGCCCATTGGTGCACCGTTTACGGCGACAACTGCACTTTGGGTTGGTGCGAAGATGGGGGTATTTGCTCTAAACACGCAATCTGCGAATCGTGGAGGCCAAGGCGTTTTTCGATATTTTAAGGTGAACGAAACGTTGGAAGAACAGGGTAAGGAGGAGGTCCAAGATGGGACATCGCATTCAGTTTGATCGATATCCTGGCGGTGTGATGAAGGCACTGACGCTTAGTTATGATGATGGTGTGGTCCACGACCGGAGGCTGGTCAATATTTTGAATCGCTATGGACTGCGTGGCACTTTCAATCTGAACTCCGGTACGCTCGGGAAACCGGGGCGAATTGAGCGCGAGGAGGTCGCTGAACTGTACGCCGGGCATGAAGTGGCTGTACACACGGTTACTCATCCTACATTGCCTTATGTACCGGATGAGCTGTTGAACGAAGAAATCATGGAGGATCGCCGAGCACTGGAGCAGCTTGTTGGTTATCCGGTGAGGGGAATGGCCTATCCCAATGGAGGGTTTGATCGCGAATTAAGCACCAAACTGGAGTGGTTAGGCTTGGACTATGCCCGGACGGTTGAATCCCACGGCAGATATACGCTGCCAGAACGCCCGCTTGAATGGCATCCGACCTGTCATCATAAAAATGACCTGGCAGCGCATGCCGAGCGTTTTATCCAGCATTCCAAAACGGGTACACCGCTCCTGCTCTATGTTTGGGGACACAGTTATGAATTCAATGATAACGACAATTGGGAGATCATTGAGCAGTTTGGCGAGCAGATTGGTGGAAGAGACGATATCTGGTATGCGACGAATTTCGAGATCATTGCCTATTGGAAAGCGGTCAAACGACTCGAATGTTCAGCAGACCGATCCATTATCCATAATCCGTCGGCCATATCCGTCTGGTTCACGGCAGATCAGCAGGTCATTGAAGTGCGTGCAGGGGAGACATTGCGTTTAACCGAACGAATCAAGGTATAGGGAAGGGGCTGATGATCATTCGTTATTTTCATGCAAACGAGTCGATTGCAGGTAAGGTGCATCATTCAATTCCGGATATTCTGACGACGGTGGCCCAGCGTTATATCGGCGATCATCCCAAACATTCTTTTCTGTTCCGGGCCTACCACCGTGGAGGTTTCCGCAGACTGGGGGATTACCGTTACGATCTGAACCTGGACGACAAGTGGCCGGAAGCGAGTGCAGGGCAGTACGTATACGTATGGGGAAAATTATGGAGCCAGCAGGAGACTACGCTGAACACAGGCCTGAACTGCTACAGTCCAGTAACGATCTATGTCAACGGGGTAGAGGCCTTCAAATCCGAGCTGCTGCAGGAGTTATTTCCCGAGCGAAGAACCCAGATTCCAATTCACGTAAAGGTTGGCTGGAATGACGTCTTGCTTTGTTTTGTCAAAACCGAGGTTGGATTCGGCGGCATTTATGGTACCGCTTCCTTCAAGAACTTCCCGCTTCATTTCCTCACTCCGGGAGTGGATCGGCAAGGTCAGGAAGGCTGGCTGTATTCCAAGCCTCTTGATGTACCTGTAACTTCGATTCCCCATGACGGAATGACGGAAGAAGAAACAGGGCTTTCCTGGTACCCACGAAGAGAATGGACAGAAGAAGAACGGAAGGCCGGCTCTTTCGCGAGGATCTTTGGTACAGAGCAACCGGGCGTTGCCTACGCGTGGACCAAGCTGGATGTAACATTGCCGGGATCATCTCCTGTAGTATTGCAAGGTCAGCATGAAGGTGCCCTTCATTTGTACCTGGACGGTAAGGAAGTATATACCTCAGACAAAAGTGGACCTTATCGCGTGGAACTGCCGCGCCGCTATGGACTATCCGATCTGGTGGCACGAGGGGAAACCAAGGCCGGGGAGGGCCATTGGGGGTTCACGCTGGAATCGCCCGGGCTCTCGGGTTCAGCTGGCTGGAGATTAAGCTCTCCGCATCCGGTTGCTGGCAGTTCTGACGTATGGTTGTATACCGGGAAATTTACTCCGGGTTCTGTACCTTCACCCACAGATATTGTCGTGACCGATACTGTGTTTGATGATGGATCGAAAGGTGTTTACTGGCAGGTAGATCAGCCGGATACAAGCGTTCGCCCATATCTCGAAAATACACATTACGGAAAATGGAACTATCCATTAGGGGTTACGCTGCTTGGACTTCTGCGTATCGGACAGGAGCTGAAACGTGACGATTACATCCAGTATGTTCGGGAGCATATTGGCCTGAGTACTTCATTCGACCGTTATGGTCTATGGGATCGGGAAACCTACGGTGCAGCGGGAATTAACAACCAGTTGTCTGCGATCGACAGTCTGGATGATTGTGGTTCGTTCGGATCAACGCTGCTGGCTGCGATGGAACTGGGTGACATTCGCGGGGGCCGAGATACGGCAGATCGGATTGCCCGCTACATTACGGATAAGCAGGAACGACTGGAGGATGGAGCCTTTTATCGTGTTCGCGGAAGCGGAGAGATGCGTCACGAAACGATGTGGTGTGATGATCTGTACATGAGTACACCATTCCTGATGCGTTATGGGCAACTGACGGGCGATACGGCGTATTGGGATGATGCCATTAACCAGTTCCTGTTGTTCCGTCAGTATCTCTATATTCCTGAGCAGCAGATCATGTCGCATGTGTATGATTTTGTACGTGGACGGGCAACAGGCATCCCGTGGGGGCGTGGAAACGGGTGGGTTCTCTTCTCCCTGACCGAGCTATTAAGCATTCTGCCTCAGGATCATGCAAGGCGTTCGGAATTGCTGAGTTTCTACCGTGATCTGTGTCAGGGATATTTGGCGCTGCAAGGGGAAAATGGCCTGTGGCATCAGGTGCTGAACCGTCCGGACTCCTATGAGGAAACCTCATGCACGTCGATGTTCATCTACGCCTATGCCCGTGGAATTCGCGAGGGATGGCTTGAGACACCTGCGCCATATCTGGAAGCTGTCCGCAAAGGATGGGAAGGCATGACAAGGCTGTCCATTGACTACAAAGGCAATATATATGGTGTATGCCGTGGTTCGGGTTATTCCTTTACCGCGCTCTATTATCGTGACGATCTGGGCTGGATTCTGAACGATACTCACGGGATCGGAATTGTACTCCTGGCAGGAATTGAAGCGCATAAAATGAACCTGCAGCTGAGCCGGATGGACGTTACTGAAGAAGAGGGTACGATGCAGAAGGCTTGAGGAAATCTTAAACTAACAAATGATAAGAGGACTATTTTAGGGGGATTTGACCTGAAGTAGTCCTCTTTTGGCAATGTTATTTATATGATTTTTGTATTTTTTTGAAAGAAGGGAAACTTTGACTCTCACCGCATATGTATTCTGATTTCATTTAGTATCAGTAAGAAGTTTATCAACAGAGGCACGAAAGGTATCATAATCAAATGAACTGGTTACTTCGTATCTTTGATAACCTTTAGAACTGCCAATTGAAATTTGTTTGCTATTATCAACTCCAAAGTTGACGATTTCTCTATGATCACTCTTATCATAGACGTAAATGTTATAGATATAAAGCGAGCTTTTATCTTTAATTGGTGTGCTTATTTTCTTAAGTTCTAGACTTGATAATTGATCTAATATGTCTTGTAAGCCATCCAAGTCCATTTGAAGTGTTTGAATTTCTTCGTTAGTCTCAGGTGACATGGGCACTCGAACGATACTTAGATAAGCATTATTTTCACTTGGGAGTTCTTCAATAACAGCCTTTTGAAAGGTTGTATTTAAGGTAACAAAATAATAAATAGCAAACGCAGCGACGGTAACTACGACTCCTATAATTCCACCAATTAGAGCGCGATTCTGTTCTCTCATAAGTCACTTCCTTAGTTCGTCTTGCCAAACATCAGCTTAGTGAAAGAATAGTCTCTGAAACTATGAATCTGCGTTTAAAGAACTCACCTCCAATCCTGCGCATAAAATGCCATGCGTAGATTTAAAATAGCTCCAGCTGCTCAGGCCCATCCTCTTCCTCGTCAGGTGTGCGATCAGGGAATGGTCGGATCGGCATATCCAGCAGCTCCATCATCATTTGTGCATTGGCTGCTGCATCGCCACCCGAATTGTTATTGAAAATCACATAGACATCCTTACTCTGCTCGTGCAGCTGTTCCAGATATCCTTTCCATTCCATCAATTCTTCCTTGTTGTACCGGTACAAATAGCGGGTCTCCCGCCAGTTGGGTGCACCGTTCTGGTGCCAACCAGACACATTGCGTCCGTGCATCCGCACGAGCGTCATCTCCGAATCCGTCGCCTGCGGTACAATTGGAATGGAGCCTGAGCCCGCTTGCGGCTCGTCACAGACACTGTGAATCCAGCCTTGTTCCCGCAGAAAAGCAAGTGTCCGCTCACGCATGCCATCCTCGTACCAACTGCGATGGCGAAACTCAAGCGCACACGGAATGCCTTCCATTCGTAATCTCACCTCACGCAGCTCGTTAACATTATCACGATTGCAGTCAAACCACGGCGGATATTGGAACAGGGCCGCCTGCATTTTGCCGGCTTCCATTACCGGCTCCAACGACTCCCGAAAAGCCTTGTACATGTCTGAGGTACTGGTGAAATAAGGTTTGCCCCTTAGATGCCCGGTCATCCCCTGATATGCTTTGACGATAAACGAAAAGTCATCCGGTGTCTCAGCTGCCCAGCGTGCCATCCGGTCCCGAGGCTGTACAGCATAGAAGGAACTGTCGACCTCTACGGTTGAAAAGTACTGTCCATATAAATGAAGCTTGTCCTTGGCTTTGGTACGATCAGGATACAGATCATCATGATCTCCCCATCCTGTGAGTCCAATATGAATCATAAATAACACCTCCTGCTGTTCTGTCTCTAAAGCTTATATATAGTTAACCGGTTTGCGGGCACGTGACTATGTTTAACATTATATAGGGCGAATTCAGGTCGTTCAATGAACGGAAGCCGCTGGAAATCTTTGAGTTTGAAGAATAAAGAAGATACAATTACTACAAGCTTAGGTATGATCAGCCCTATATCAAGTACGTTACAGAGAGAACAGGGCCATTGACCATGTGGAGGGCGATACGAATGACGGAATGGTATGAAGATAGCTTTGGAGAAGACTACTTTCTCGTATACAAGCACAGGGATGTGCAGGGAGCATATGAAGAAGTACATAAAATGATCAATTGGTTAAAACTGGAGCCGCAGGCACGGGTCCTGGATCTATGCTGCGGTATGGGACGGCATTCCTTGGCTCTGGCAGACGCAGGCTTCTGGGTCACCGGAATTGACCTGTCGGATGTGCTTCTGCGTGAAGCGCGCCAGATGGACACCGAGAATCGGGTGGAATGGATTCATGCCGACATGCGTAATCTGCCGCTCCAAGGTGGATTTGATGCGGTAGTCAACCTGTTTACATCGTTCGGTTATTTTCGTGAGGATGGTGAGCAGCTCAAGGTGCTTCAGGGCATCCGTCATATGCTGAAGCCTGGCGGCAGCTACATTATTGATTTTATGAACACGGCTTACGTAACCCGTCATTTGGTTCCGCATTCCAAACGAGAGACGGAAGGGCATCGTATTGAGGAGTTCCGCCAGATCAAGGACGGATTTGTGCAGAAGGAAATTCACATTACCGATTCCGGGTCCAGTCAGAAACCCCGGATTCATGAGGAACGTGTCAAGCTATACACCCGTGAACAATTGAGTGACATGCTGCAGGAGGCGGGGCTTGTGGTAGATCAGGTTCATGGAGGTTATGACGAAGAGGAATATGAGGAGCAGGATTCCCCGCGCATGATTTTTGTTGGTCATCGGCCTGTGGAGTAAGACCAGCAGGGAGGAGAAGAAAATGAAACGAACGGAAGCAATCAGCATGCCAGAGGGCATGCATCGGCTTCAGATCACGATGTCTTTCCCGCTGCGATGGGTGAACAGTTATGTACTCTTTGAAGCCGATGGAAGGATAACCGTAGTTGATCCAGGCCCGCGCAACCAGGGAACAGAACAGGAATGGCAGGAAGCTCTAACCAATCTGGGATTGTCTTTTCAGGACATTTGCCAAATAGTATTGACCCACCATCATCCTGATCATCTTGGCTTGTCAGGCTGGATGCAGCAGAAGTCGGGCGCCCCTGTACGCATGTCTGCCAGGGCACGTCAAGAGGCAGATTACATGTGGGGCCCGAGTGCAACCATTGATGTGGTACTGCCTGAATATTATCGCCAACATGGAATGCCGGATGAGAAGACCATACAGATCCGTGAACATATGAAGGGATTTATCTCTCAGATCACCCCCTTGCCGGAAGTGACGTTCATTGAAGATGGGGACTGGCTGGATATGGGCGGCAAAAGGTGGATAGCCATCGAGACAGGTGGACATGCCCCAGGGCATCTATCCTTTTATGCACCAGAATCCAGAGAGATATTGTGCGGTGATGCCATACTGCCACAGATTTCGCCCAATATCAGCTTGCAGCCGGGAAGTGATGACCAGCCATTGTTATCTTATCTTCAGGGGCTGCAGCGTCTAGGGAGTTTGGCTGTCGAGAAGGCATATCCGGGGCATCGAAATCCATTCAGCCAATTTACGGAACGAACCTCTCATCTGCTAGCCCACCATGAGGAGCGGCTTCAGAAGATGGCTGAGCATATTGCTCAGCGCCCGTCGAACGGGTATGACGTTTGTGTTTCCTTGTTTGGTGATCGATTGGGCACACATCAGCTGCGCTTTGCCATGAGTGAAACGCTCGCTCATCTTCAGGAGTTGATTCGGCGGGGGCAAATTACGCAGGAACAGAGTGCGGATGGATCATTTTTTTTCAGAAAAGCATAACGGAGTTCGTTCGAAAATAGGAAAGCAAAAGCAATTATTCATGAGGCTCTGTAATGGGAGAACATCTCCTGTTTAGGGCCTATTTTGTGTATACGGAATTTGAGGAAATGGAAAGCTTTAGTCTTTCTTAACGGTTCATTCATCTGCTTTTAATCCAGGACCCCTAAGATAAGTGCATGAACTTCGCCAGAGAAAGAAGGGAAGAGCGATGAACAGAAAGAAACGAAATCAATGGAGAAAATGGCAAGCCTCAGCGATGGCAACTTTAACGGTGGCTGCACTCTTTCAATATGTAAGATCCTCTGATGCCTTTGATGTTGCATATGCAGCAGCAAATGGAATAGATACCGATAGTTTACCTGCAAGTCAGTCGAATCCCCGGGACGATGTAATGGATGAATGTATAGGCAGCTTTGTCCCAAATCAGGAAGAGGAACAGCACGAACGGAGCAGATCCTATAGCCGGGATTTCAGTCAGTCTGATCGGGTATCTGACTCCGGAACCGGCAGTGGCAGTTACCAGTCACGCACAGGTGCATCATGAGCCCCGCTGCAGAGACTACGTGTCCGTTTAAGTTCAGATTTCGTGCCATGAATACGGATGTGGAGGTTCAGCTGGTAACTGCCGGACATGAGGGAGCTGAGCATGCAGCAGCGCTCGTAAAAAACTGGTTTGAAACACAAGAACAGCGCTTCAGTCGGTTTATATTCAATAGTGAATTGAATCGTCTGAATCGTTCTGTGGGATGGATCCCAGTTTCCGCTGCCATGGATGAGGTATTGAGTTTGGCATACGGATATATAGGTCAGACGGAAGGGATTTTTCAACCGCGCATTTCAAAAGCTCTTCGGCAACAGGGATATGATGTCAGCTTTGAACAGGTCGGGCAGCAGGAGCGAGGCATGACGCAGCCCTTGCAGCCTACCTCAACCACGGTTGCTGCACTAATTTCGGAAGAGGAGCACGATTATACCTGTCCAGGATGGATGCACAGAGAGGGCAGCCGGATGGTACGTCTGGATCCCGGTATGGAACTGGATCTGGGCGGCATTGTGAAAGGCTGGGCAACGGAACGTATTGCCGATTGGCTGCAGCGCACGCATCACATTCCTGCAGGCATGATTAATGCGGGAGGAGATATTCAGATGTGGGGTACACCTGCGTCTTCTGCATGGACTGTTTATATCAAGGATCCTATGCTGGATAAACGCAATCTGACAGGAAGCATTCAGTTAGACTCTGGGGCGGTTGCGACTTCAGGAATTGCACGAAGACAGTGGCAGCAGACGGATGGAAGTCTGTCCCATCATTTGATTGATCCGCGGACAATGAAGCCGGCTGATACGGATGTGGTGCAATGCACCGCTGTAGGCCAGCATGTCTCGCAATGCGAGATTATCGCGAAGACCGTCTGTATCCTGGGAAGTGCTGAAGCGATGGGCTGGTTGAACAGGCATTATGACAGGCATGATGTTTTATGGATAACCCGGGAAGGCAAGCTCTGGTTCAGAGGGGATATGGACGCACTGGAAAAGCGGTGGCCAGGCTTTGAACCGGATCACTGCTTCAGCCTTATTTAAAGATGAGTATCCTGCATCCAGTTTTTTTATATTGAAGCAAAGTGATGAAACGATAAGTCTATCAGATATGGGGGAGCCGGCTATGGCACAATGGATTGTTGATCATGTACCGACGTGGAATATTATTCGTATTAGCGGGATAGCCGCTTATCTGCTGCTCTTTGCAGGTGTCTTTCTGGGAATCGCCCAAGGGATGCCTGCCGCCAAAGGCAAACCCAGAGCCACCATGTACCAGTGGCATACCCGGACGACCTGGCTTGCCTTTGGACTTGGTATCCTGCATGCACTAACCCTGTATATCGACCATTACAGTCCGTTAACCTGGAGTGAACTGCTTATTCCATTTAGTGCCTCAGTACATCCGGTTGGCAGTGGGCTTGGGACGTTATCCTTTTACGCCTTGCTGATTGTGCTGCTCTCCAGTGATCTGCGTAATAAACTGGGCCGCAAATGGTGGTTTGCGTTCCACATGCTGTCTTATCCTGCTTTTATCGGTTTGCTGATGCATGGCATGATTACAGGTTCTGACTCGGGGAATGTACTGATGCGTTTAATGTACGTCTTTACCGGCTTGTCCATCCTTGGCATTACGGTGCTGCGGGGGCTTCTGCGTGAACGCAAAGGACCGCAAATCACGATTGGACCCAATCGTTCACAGTCACAGCCAGCCATGGAACGGAACTGGGGCGAAGCATACGGACTTGTTGGAGCGGGAAGACAGGAAGGGTTAAAATAGACGTGATAACATCTGGTGTATATACGAAAAAGAAGCGGCCCAAGGGGCCGCTTTTTTCCATGAGCTCGTCCTGAATAGACATGTCTCATTTCCATATGACAAATGGGGGTTAAACGACATCATCACTGACCGGTTTCTCACCTAACGCTTCTTCCAGCTCCGACTGTTTGCGGTGCGCGATTCGGCTGCTTGCTGCCGAGGCTATGGCCCCGACAATATCATCCAGAAACGTATGTACAGGTCCCAGACTTTTATCGTTCAGCCTTTCAAGTACACCAGGCTTAAGCTTGTCTACATAACCGTAATTCGTGAACCCGATGCTGCCATATACATTGACGATGGAAAAGGCAAGAATCTCATCCACGCCGTACAGCCCTTCATCATTTTCGATCATCTCCTGCAGAGGCGAAATGAGTTGACCCTGCTCTGCGAGCAGATCCAGCTGAATGCCTGTCAGAACGGCGTTCTGCACTTCCCGCTTGCGAAGAACCTTCTCCACGTTATCGATACATTCTTCCATCGTAAGATCTGGATAGTACTTTTTCTGCAATAACATGACCAGTTCTGCGATCTCTGGGATCGTGACGCCCCGCTTGTGCAGCCATTCCCTTGTAGCGTCCGCGACTTTGCGGCTGTTCAGGCTGTAAGGGATTTTTTCTTGTTCTGGATGTTCCATGGGCGATTCCTCCTCTGAAGTTAGCAATGTCCCTACACTTGATTCCTAATACGTATTAACCCGTTTTGTGTTTCTTTCTTTCAATATTGTTTTTGCTTGGTGTATCAGGGCTTGTTTAAAAAGTAGTTATTTTTTGGACGAAGGCTCGTATACATGGTAGTACAAACTGTAAAAATGATGAGGGGGAACGTGATCATGAGTAAGATCCGATATATGCGTACAGCATCAGCAGCAGCGCTGCTGAGCATTCCGATGGTGCTGTCCGGCTGCGGCATGTTTAATGCACAGTCATCCGAGGCTATCGATCCACCGCCGCCCATTCAGGAGGCAGCCATGATTCAGGCTGCCGAGGGCAACGGGACACTTGCAACCCTTCCGCTCACAACAGTCTATTTGCAGGATCAGCAAGGATTGCTCGCTCCGGTATCACTGACGCTTCCGGCAGGTTCGGATGTTAGTAGTCCGAAGACAGCCCTGGATACACTAGTAACAGGTGGTGCTTATGCAGGTATGCTGCCTGAAGGATTCCAAGGTGTTCTTCCACAGGGCACGGTAGTACAGAATGTAACGGTTCATCCGGACGACAAGCTTGCAGTTGTGGAGTTCTCAGGTAACTTTGCCAAATACGACGCCAAGGATGAGCGCAAAATGCTGGAAGCCGTCACGTGGACGCTGACAGGTACACCGGATGTGGAGAACGTGCAGATTTGGGTGGATGGCAAAAAGCTGACGCAAATGCCGGTGAACAGCACGCCGCTGCCTGAACCGCTGAATCGGGCGGTAGGTATCAATCTTGATTTGGGAGACACGTTCACCACCAACAGCAGTCCAGTCACTGTGTATTTCTCAGCTGCTTCCCCTGCAGGCATTCAATATTATGTTCCTGTTACGCGCCTGGTCACACCAGGTACGGACCGGGTGCAAGCCGCACTCAATGAGCTGATTAAGGGGCCAGCCAAGGGCGGGGAGCTGGAAGAGGTCATGACAGGCGGCACCGAACTGCAATCCGTCAAAACGGCGGAGGATGGAACCGTTACGGTCGCACTCAAAGACGATATGTTCGTCGAAGGAGACGCTGTGCCAAGCGAGTTGCTGCAATCGGTCGTGTTGACAACGACAGAAAATACAGCAAGCAAGGATGCCAAGGTTCAAATCGAGTGGAATGGCCAAAAAACTGTCATGGGTGACGATAACCGTGACTATAGTTCGCCGGTCTCCAAGCCCGAGTATATCAATGAAATTCCGATCTAGGACTGGGACAAAATTGGGGACGGGTAACAGAGTCTTTGGCGGATAGATGCTTTTAACAGAACTCTTTGGTAAAATAAAAAGGATTAGTAAAGTGTGACTCAGTTCAACAATTACAGGATGCTTAAGTCGTAGGAGGCAGAAATGATGAGATCTAACGGACGAACCAGCGAACAGCTGCGGCCGATGAATTTAACAATTAACACAAATAAATACGCCGAAGGTTCTGTACTGATTGAAGTCGGGGATACCAAGGTTATCTGTACCGCAACGGTGGAGGAACGCGTTCCTCCTTTCATGAAAGGACAAGGCAAGGGATGGGTTACCGCAGAATATTCCATGCTTCCTCGTGCAACACATACTCGGAATCAGCGTGAAGCGAACCGCGGGAAGCTGACTGGACGTACGATGGAAATCCAGCGTCTGATCGGCCGTGCACTTCGCTCTGTGGTGAATCTGCAGGCGCTTGGCGAGCGGACCATTACCCTGGACTGTGACGTCATTCAAGCGGACGGAGGGACTCGTACAACGTCCATTACCGGCTCGTTTGTTGCGCTGGCACTGGCTGTGAACAAAATTGCCCAGCAGCACCGCCTGCAAACCTTCCCCATCACGGATTTCATTGCAGCTGTGAGTGTAGGTGTAGTCGGAGAACAGCCTGTTCTGGATCTGAATTATGATGAGGATTCCAAGGCAAAAGTAGACATGAACCTCGTCATGACAGGTGGCGGAAAATATGTAGAGCTGCAAGGAACAGGTGAAGAGGCCCCATTTGACCGCCGTGAGCTGAATGCCATGCTGGAACTGGGTGAGCAGGGAATTCTGGAGATGATTGAGCGGCAAAAAGAAGTGCTTGGACCGATTGCGCTCAAGATCGGCGCTAGTGGATTAGGAGAAGCCTAAGATGCATCTGGACAGCCCAATCATCATTGTTGCAACCCGGAATCAGGGTAAAGTAAGAGAGTTTGCCCATGCATTTGCACCTCTTGGCAAAGAGGTCAAAAGCATGTTCGATTACCCCGAACTTCCGGATGTCGTGGAGGACGGGGTAACCTTTGCCGAGAATGCATGGAAGAAAGCAAAAGCGGTAGGAGATGCTCTTGGTCTTCCTGTGCTGGCCGATGATTCAGGACTTTGTGTGGACCTGCTGGATGGGGAGCCGGGTGTGTATTCGGCAAGATATGCTGGCGAAGGAGCAACGGATGCCCTGAATAATGCCAAGCTGCTTGCAGCGCTGGAGTCCATCAAATCCGGTGAGGATACGCAGCAGCCGCTGCTCAGTCCGGCACGCTTTGTATGTGCCCTGGTTCTGTATGACCCGGCAACAGGGGACAAGTTTGAAGCGGAGGGTACAGCAGAAGGCTGGATTACGAGTGAGGCTGCCGGTGGTGGCGGCTTCGGGTACGATCCTCTGTTCTATGTACCTGAATACGAGATGACGATGGCCGAGCTTACGCTGGAACAAAAGCAGGCCATCAGTCATCGTGGTCATGCACTGCGAGCACTTGTATCCCGGCTTGAAGGCTGAATCCTGGTTAACAGGAGCCTTATGAATCAGGTATAACAACCTGAACAAATAAGAAGGCGTTAATAGAAGGAGTATCATTCCCGAGAATTGTGGAATGGACTCCGGCTATTAACGCCTTTTTTGATATTATCCAGACGGTCACAGAATCGAAGTGTATAGATCCAAGGTATACATTGGTGACCTTAATTTATATCCATCCATATACCTAACCGGAATCCCCCTTTCGAAACAATCTGAAAAAAGAACATGTGTTCTCTTTCCTAGTTAATGAAGTATAGCCGTTTCGCGTTTGAGAATCATCTTGGGACCGGAGTTGGAAGAAGTTGCAAGCCCCGTGCAGGATGGGGTAACATTCAAATTAACGAATCAAGAATGAATTCAATCGGAGGGATTAACCAATGCAGGAAGTGAAGCTTACGGTATCTTTTGATGACTATGAGAATGGTATCCGTATGGAGAATTTGATCAGGGAATTGGCTGCCAAACCCGAAGCGGGTTCACTGGAAAGTCTGGTTATTGGAGACTGGGGACAAGCTTACGAGAGTTCTCCGGACGAATTCATGAAGGTTCTTATTGAATTGGCGCCAAGTTTTCCGTCATTAAAAAAGCTGTTCATTGGAGATATGGGCTTTGAAGAGTGTGAAGTTTCCTGGATTATTCAGACTGATCTGACCCCACTTTTGAAGGCTTTTCCAGAACTGAAGTCCTTTACGGTGAAAGGCAGTAGCGGATTAAGTCTCGAACCCTTGCAGCATGCCAAGCTTGAAGAACTGGTCATTATCTGTGGTGGACTGCCTCAGGAGGTGCTCGCTTCCATTACCAATGCTCATTTGCCTGAGCTGCGCAAGCTCGAATTGTACCTGGGTGTAGATGATTATGGTTTTGACGGTTCACTTGAAGATGTGCTTCCGCTGCTGGAACAGGGACGATTCCCCAAGCTAGTGTACCTTGGCCTAAAAGACAGTGATATTCAAGATGACATCGCCAAAGCCGTGGCACAGGCTCCCATTGTAGATCAACTGGAAGTACTGGACCTTTCCCAAGGTACATTGTCGGATGAAGGGGCTGAGGCTCTGCTTACCAGCGACAAGATTAAGAAGTTGAAGCATCTCGATCTCAGCTACCACTACATGACAGACGAAATGCTCATTCGCTGGAAACGTTCAGGCTTATCCGTTGATGTCAGCGATCAGCAGCAGAGTGATGAAGATGACTGGCGTTATCCGTCATTAACGGAATAAGAGATGTCAGGGGTTAGAGCGAACCAGACAGATCAGAGACTACAATCCCAAAGTAATGAGATGCACATAGAACGGCCGTTTTGGTTGATCGGAAATCCGGATAATCGCAGAACCAAAGGCCTGCAGCAGGCGAGGCTGCAATGTGGCTTGAGCCCTGCTAAAGTGATCCCCTATGCCGACGTGCTCAAGACCTGGAGAAAGGGTGGATCCTTGGCCGACGTGGCCGATCCAGGTTTACAACGCAAGCTTACAACGGAAGTGGCACCTCTGATTCGAATTGATGCACCGGGAGAGCAATGGGATGTGGAGCGCGAATTGTTATCTCTTGGTGCGAAGGATGGCGAACCCAACGCTGAACCATTCAGCAGGGAGTCGTTTACGGCAGAGGAGGCGCTAGGTTTACAGCAGGATTGGGGCCGCATCTATGCACCTGCCCAGTGGTTTAATGGATGGAAAAGCAGTCTGAAACGGATCGGAAGTGAAGTGGGTGAATTGTGGCCTTCTGCCAGATTTCTGAACGATCCAGAAGACATTGCTACCATGTTTGACAAAAGGAAATGCCAACAGCATTTGTCGGCTCATAGAGTTGATGTTCCTCCCGTTCTCCAGTCTCTTGAGCGAATCCTGGGTTATTCGGAACTGCGCGCGGCCATGCAGGCTTCAGGCATGTACCGGGTATTTGTTAAGCTTGCATATGGCTCGGCGGCATCTGGTGTAGTTGCTTATCAGATAAACCCGCGAACGGGTGCCGAGATTGCTGTTACCACTGTGGGGATGGCAGTAGTTAAGGGCAGGCCGGTTTTCTACAACGAAGGCCGCATGCAGAGGTATACCCGCAGTGAGGAAATTAAGACTCTGCTGGACTGGTTATGTACAGAAGGGGCTCAAATTGAACGGTGGATGACCAAGGCCTCATATGGCTCGCGTGTATTTGATATTCGTCAGCTTGTAGCTGGCGGTCATGCAGGTCATGCCATTGTGAGGTTGAGCCAGACGCCTATAACAAATTTGCATTTACGCAACGAGCGGATGCTGCCCGCGGAAGCAGGACTGGACGGCTACAGGCTGAGTCTGGTCCAAACCGCTGCCCAAACAGCGATGGCTGCATTTCCGAATTCATGGTCTGCAGGCATTGATGTCATGCTCAGCGGCGGGGATAACCCGCGTGCCTATGTTCTGGATGTGAATCCGTTCGGTGATCTGCTGTACCACGTACAGCACAACGGACTTGGAACATATGAGTGGGAGATGGATATTCTGCGAAAGGAGCCTTGCGAACATGCCTGATATGAACACCATTGTTGGCTCCCATGATCTGTTAATGATTACTCTGGATACGTTAAGATATGACGTAGCGAAGCAGGAGGAAGCGAATTGTCCCAATCTGTGCGGATCGGGTCCCTGGGAGAAACGCCATACCCCAGGAAGTTTTACATATGCAGCACATCATGCCTTCTTTGGTGGCTTCATGCCTACGCCCGCCAATACGGACAAGGCCTCGCATGTCCGGCTGTTTCATTCCCGTAATACCGGATTGAAGACTCATCCGCATACGTGGTTGTTTGATACACCGGATATCGTCTCCGGTTTGGCAGAGGAGGGATACCGTACAATTTGTATAGGCGGAGTCATATTTTTTACGAAAAAAAATCCGCTGGCCAAAGTGCTGCCTGGTTACTTTCAGCAGAGTTATTGGCGAATGACCTTTGGGGTTACCAATCCTCGCTCGACAGAGCATCAGGTCCAGCACGCATTGAAGCTGCTTGAACAGATACCACAGGATGAGAAAGTATTTCTATTTTTGAATGTGTCGGCCATTCATGGTCCCAATCGCTATTTTGTGGAAGGGGCAAGGGAGGACTCTGTTGAGACTCAACGGGCTGCCCTTCGGTATGTGGATCAGGCGCTGGGGCCGTTGTTTGATGCCATGCGAGAGCGTTCGCGGCCAACGTTCTGTCTTGCATTTTCGGATCATGGAACAGCTTATGGCGAAGATGGGTATCAGGGACACAGATTGGCGCATGAGGTTGTCTGGAATGTACCTTATCGTGAATTTGTTTTATAGCGTGCATTGCAACCATTTTATTGTAAGTGAAAACAACCGGAGACAGGAGGCAACCGATGGATCATCCGTCTGAGTTTACAACAACAGGTCATTCCGCAGCGTCCGGATCCAATACGACCACAGGTCTTAGGGAAATACTGACTTTACCTTATCGCTCTTATCTATACTCTTATCCGCATAAGACGGCATACCGGGAATTGGACCCCCCGCTGCACTTGGGGCCGCTCTGGGAACGTGAAAATACAGACACGTATTTTTTATATATGCATATTCCGTTCTGCGCTGCCCGCTGCGGATTCTGCAATCTGTTCACTTTGCCTGACCGGCGTGACGATACACATGAACGTTATGTGGATGCACTGGAACGCCAGGCAAAGCAATGGGCTCCCCTGACCTCACGCAGACCGTATTCGAGGTTTGCCATTGGTGGCGGAACGCCAACCTTATTGAATGAGGTTCAGTTAAACCGTTTGTTTGACATTGCGGAAAATGTGATGGGACTTGATCCCGCCCATGCTTCCATCTCAATAGAAACCTCGCCTGACACCGTGACTGAAGGGAAGCTTGCGTTACTGAAGGAACGCAGCGTGGACCGTGTCAGTATGGGGATTCAGAGCTTTATTGAAGCGGAGGCTGCAGCAATTTATCGCCCGCAGAAACCACAGGAAGTAGAGCGCGCACTGGAGAAGCTTACGCGGTACAACTTTCCTTTGCTGAACCTGGATTTGATCTATGGTCTTCCCGGCCAAACGGTGGAGTCATGGCTGTATTCGCTTGAACGTGTCCTGTCTTATGAGCCGGGAGAGATTTTCATTTATCCGCTGTATACCCGCGAGAATACAATCGTGAAGCCAGAGGATATTCAGCGTCAAGGGCCGGATATTCGCATGGAGCTGTACACTGCGGCAAGAGAAACATTAAAAAGCAGGGGATATATTCAGTATTCCATGCGCAGGTTTGCAAAAGAGTCATCCTCACATGCAAACAAAGAGCTGCTGCCGTACAGCTGTCAGGAGGAAGGCATGGTTGGCCTTGGATGCGGTGCCCGTTCCTATACCAGCGAAGTACATTATGCATCAAAATACGGAGTGAGCTATAAGGCTACCCAGAGCATCATCGCCGATTATGTAGCTACCGAGCGATATGATGTTGCTGATTATGGCATTGTGCTGAGCAGGGAAGAGCAGAAACGCAGATTTATTTTAAAAGCACTGCTGCATCGGGAAGGTCTGACTTTGGATGATTATTTCCAGCGGTTCGGAACTGAAGTTATGACGGATTACCCCTGGCTCTCCGAACTGCTGACAGAGGGAATGGCTGTGATTGAGCAGGAGAATGGACAGCAGGTGCTGCGTTTAACCGAAGAAGGTCTGGGATATTCCGATGCTATTGGAGATTGGTTAATATCTGCCGAGATTCGCGAGCAAATGGAAGGGTTTGTGTTCTCATGAGAGCAACCTTGTATTATCGTGGGAAGCTGTCCTCCTGTAATTATGATTGTCCCTATTGTCCGTTTAGCAAAACTGTGGATTCCAAGGAGACGCTGGAAACAGACGAACAACAATTACGTCAGTTCGTGGATTGGGTGAAGGCTCAGGAAGAGGCTGGACACCAATTGTCCATTTTCTTCAATCCATATGGCGAGGCGCTGGTACGGCGTTGGTACAGGGAAGCCATGATTGAGCTGTCACATATGCGTCACGTCCATAAGATTGCTGTGCAGACCAACCTTTCCGCGAAGCTGGATTGGGCCCGTGAATTGAATTCTGGGACAGCTGCGTTCTGGGCAACCTATCATCCTCGTGAGACCAAGGAATCTTCTTTTATTAAACAATGCCTTACTTTGCGTGAAATGGGTCTCGAATTCAGCGTGGGCACGGTGGGACTCCGCAGTGCATTTCCTGCCATTCAGTCCATGAGAGAGGCGCTGCCGGACGATATCTACATGTGGATCAATGCCTTTAAGGATAAGCCTAATTATTACGAGCCGGAAGAGGTTACCTATTTGCGGTCGATCGATCCGCTGTTTGAGGGGAACTTACGGGATTATGATAGTTATGGCAAAGGCTGTGCGGCCGGCTCGGAGGTATTTTATGTGCAGGGTTCGGGACATGTAAAAAGGTGTTATAAGGATCGCCGGATTATTGGCCATTTGTACCGTGACGGGTTGGAAAAGCTGTCTGCGGATCTTCCCTGCAGGATGAAAAAGTGCGGCTGTTATATTGGATACGTTCATATGACGGACTCTCCATTCAGGGAGATTTATGGCCGTGGCTTGCTTGAACGAAACCCGGAATCCGTTGTGATGACTCGATGATCTACTAATAGTAAGCTGGAGATCATGAAGACTTCTGATTAATGCTTATGGCTATACTAAGTCGCGACAATAAATTAGAGGGGTGCCCAGGTGAATGCATAAATGCTGTTCACCTGGCACCCCTCTTTTTAAACTACATTCTGTTAACGAATGGCAACCTTATATGTGCGCAACCAGGAATTAATCTGTGACAAGTAAGCAAACAGCTGTGGACCGGACATCAGCTGCCCAAACCAGGGCAGATTAGACGAAGCATCAGGTGAAGATGCGAGCTTGCGAATCTGGGCCTTGTCAATTAAAGGCAGAATCGGCGAAGATGCATCATCAAGGATATCCAGCACCTGCTGCTTAACGGCCGCCAAATATTCTGGATTATGTGTTTTGGGATAAGGACTCTTTTTACGATATAAAACATCGTCAGGCAATACACCCTCTAACGCTTTTCTCAGGATTCCCTTCTCGCGGCCGCCCGTTATTTTCATTTCCCAGGGAATGTTAAATACATATTGAATCAGGCGATGATCACAGTAAGGAACTCGAACTTCGAGCCCTGCCCCCATACTCATCCGGTCCTTCCGATCAAGCAGGGTAGGCATGAAGCGGGTGATGTTCAAATAGGACATGACACGCATTTGTGCTGCCTTTCCGGTCTCCCCATCCAGCAAAGGAACCTCAGCCACAGCATCCGAATATCGGTCTGCAAGATAGTCCAGTGGTCTGATCCACTCCCGAATGTCTGCAGATAACAAACCTGCCCGCATGTCAGGTGCTACCGACCAAGGGAACGTTCCCGAATTCAGCATCTCGTCCCGATGGAACCAGGGATACCCTCCAAACACCTCATCGGCTGCCTCTCCCGAGATGGCGACGGTTGCCCCTTTCTTGATTTCCTTACAGAACAAATAGAGAGAAGAATCCACATCGGCCATCCCGGGCAAATCCCGAACTAACATGGCCTGATTCAAGGCATGAACCAACTCTCCGTTCTCAATCTCAATCCAGTGATGATCTGTCTTCAGTTCATCCACCATACGCTGGATCCAGGGGCCATCTGCACCAGGCTGGAAGGAGTGCGCCTGAAAATGCTTGGCATTATCCACGTAGTCGACAGAATACGTACTGACTTGACCTTGACCCGTTCGGTTGTAATAGTCTACGGCCAGTGCAGACAGGGCACTGGAATCAAGGCCTCCTGACAGAAGGGAACAGACTGGAACATCGGAAGCGAGCTGACGCTCAAGCGTATCCTGCAGCAGGCGCCGTACCTCGGCGGCAGTCTCATCCAGATCATGCTCGTGAGGCTGGCTTTCCAGCTTCCAATATGCGTAGGTTCGGATTCCATTCCGGTTGAAGATGAGCGCATGTGCTGGTTTGAGTTCATTCAACGAGGAATAGACACCGTGTCCAGGCGTCCTGGCCGGACCTACGATAAATACTTCTGCCAGGCCCTCGGGGCCAACTGCAGCTTCAACATCCGGGTGAAGCAAAAGGGATTTGGGTTCGGAGCCGAATACGAGAGCGTCTTTTGCATTGCTGTAAAACAATGGTTTGACGCCAAGGCGGTCACGTGCCATGAAGACCTGTTCGCGTCCTCCATCCCAGATGGCAAAAGCAAAAATGCCATTAAAACGGTCTACACATGCCGGTCCCCATTCGATATAAGAGGCGAGCAAAACTTCCGTATCACATTGCGTACGGAAATGGTGCCCCCGTTGAAGCAGCTCTTTTTTCAATTCGGGTGCATTGTATAGTTCTCCGTTATACACGACGGTATAGGAGGTGTCTCCCTGTAACGCATGCATGGGCTGAGCCCCGTTCTCCGGGTCCATTACGCTGAGCCGGCGATGTCCAAATGCACAAGGATTGGAGATCCATGTACCTGAAGCGTCGGGCCCCCGGTTCGACAAACTGTCCGTCATTCGGAGCAGCAGTTCCGATTCCTGGGTCAAATCCCGATTCCACTGTATGAAGCCGGTTATACCGCACATGGTTGTTCATCCTTTCTTAGTCGATTCGTTGATCCTGTAGAGTGTTGCATGGCATGTAGCCAGCGAATGTTGTCTTTTTCGTCAGAAGTCGTAACAAATATATGCCGAAAGCAGGCATAAAATGTCTGTCCTCTTCGGAAACTATATCTAGGAACAACGGCCTCAGCATGCCTGTGAAGGAGAGAATGGACTGTGGACAAAACAACCTATTATGTTTCTGTGGGTGGACGTTCCGTTTTGCAGGATCAGCACGCAGCTGCTTATGAATGGGTTATTCAGGCGACACCTCAGGAAGTAGACCATTTAATGGGACTCCTCAACCTGATGCAGGAAAAAGAGGAAGAGGCCTTTCCAGGAATGGTATTCCCGTGGCCGGATACACCTGAAGAATCGGTGAATCGGGCATATGAAGCTGCTATACAGCAGGTTTATCAAGAGATTTATCGTATGGGAACACCGGAGACAAGACGAGAGATCGAACAAAGTACATGAAACGATAAGGAGCGATAACAATGTATGCAATTCAGGATGCCAAGATCCGTAGATTAACCGAGGTGGATGGATTGTCTTGTGCAGAAGTGGAGGTACAACCAGCGAACGCGGGAGATCCTTCTTTATTAGTATATGTAGCAGCAACTCAGCCTGGAAGCACATTGGAAGTGGTAAGGATTGTACGCAACCATTCGGATGCTGTTCTGGATTGGTACAACAACAATATGCACACTGCCTTTGAGGATGCAACGGAGACAGCGTTTCAGAACAGCGAAGGTATAACCGCTGGAGAAGATAAAGCCCGGTTCCAAAGTGAATTGTTTGCGTTTGGGCTGCTCGGTCCAACCCTTCAACGTTACCTAGTTGGTCAGGCGTAATCATCTTCCAGCTTGGATAATGGAGCTAACCCGGAGCATACTACAACCAAGTTCCGGGGAGGTGATAGCAATGGCTTCCAAGTTCAAGAAAAACAAAGGAAACCTTTACGCGCATCATACCGAGTTTGCCGGGGAAGTGCTCGCCGTTAACAGCAAGCGTCCTACGCTTAGAAATCCATGGCGTAAGGGAAACAAGTAACCGGAATGAAGAACCCGCCTTTCCTTTTGGAAACGGCGGGTTTCTGCATGTAATCTGATGGTGAAGACGGTGGGAGGTCAGGCATACTCACGAAGGACTTGAATTCCTTTGACGATATTGTAAATAAAGCTTAATCCATAAATCACAAAGAACAGAATGACATACCCGATGGCACCACCGATGCTATGGGAGGTAACGAAGAAATAAAAGAGGGGGATGGCAGCGAGAAACGGGAAAACGTGTGAAAACAAGGCCCGTTTGGCATGTCCCTCAATATAATTATCCCGCGCAACAATCCAAATGATAATCGGGAACAGAAAAGGAGCGAAGAAAATACTGAAATAGGATAAGGCGGACAAAAGCTGTCTCATAACAATTCTCTCCTTCTTTGAATGAATTCTGGTGTAAAGGTATGTATGCAAAAGATTACCCAGCCACGCTGACAATGAATAGTCTATGTTCCACATGGGGGATATACCCTGCCATCAACAATATTGCCTGCGAATCCAGATCATATTCGATCGGTTGAGCAGCGTATGAAATTATACGTAAATGAATGTAACTGGATGCAACCTATTAATTTTTTTATAAAAGTATTGAAAAATATAGAAAACCGAGTATAATAGAAATCGCGCCAAAAATTTTATTTATACATACTTGTCTCAGTAGCTCAGCAGGATAGAGCAACGGCCTTCTAAGCCGTCGGTCGGGGGTTCGAATCCCTCCTGGGACGTTAAAAAGAAGCTTCCTTCGGGAAGCTTTTTTTACGTTCAGGGGATGAGAACCCCAGTGGTTCGTCGGAGCATAAGCATCGGGAGGATTACTTCGCAGTCTCGACTGCAAGGAGAGTATCCCTCCTGGGCCGGAATCATATAGGTTTTACCTATTAATGAGATAGAAATTATATATTTAAATAATAAGTTCGGGTATGCCACAATAAACTTATCATTATGAAAGCGACGGTGGTGCAGATGAAATCAATTAATCAATGGCAGGCAGAGGAATATGATCACAAATTGGCCTTTGTATCGGGATACGGAAAAAGTTTAATTTCATGGCTTCAACCTCAAAAGGGAGAACGGATTCTCGATTTAGGCTGTGGGACAGGTGATTTGACACACGAAATCGCCATGTCACAAGCAGAGGTGGTTGGCATGGATGCCTCTCCGGAGATGATACAGCGTGCCAGAGAGAAGTTCCCAGAAATCACATTCGTGGAAGGGGACGGACACCGATTCGAGGCGAGCAAATCCTATGATGCAATCTTCTCCAATGCGGCATTACACTGGATGAAGTCTCCTGAACTTGTCGTAGAAAGCATGTGGAATGCACTAAAGCCTGGCGGACGCCTGGTCGTGGAGTTTGGTGGAAAGGGTAACGTTCAGACCATAGTAACTGCACTGGAGGCAGTGCTCGAACAAAAAACAGGAATTCATGCTGCAGATCGCAATCCCTGGTACTTTCCAACAATCGGTGAGTACAGCTCCCTCCTGGAAGAGAAGGGATTCCTGGTTCGGCAGGCCTATCATTACGATCGTCCTACCCAGCTTCAAGATGGGGAGAAGGGTATTGAGGGGTGGTTAGCTCATTTTGGAGGGGACTATTTTGCGGGTCTAAGCAAGGAACAAATGGAGGGAATTTGTCTTGAAACGAGTAAAATAGTAGTACCCAAGCTTTGGAAAGAAGATGCCGTCTATGCGGATTATAAGCGTTTGCGAGTGGAGGCTGTAAAACCTGATAAGTAAAATAAATGTATTATTTTCTATGTTAAATGAAATTTAAAGGGTCATCACTCTTTAAAGTCTTTATCTTGGAGGATCATGATTCTCATGCTTCTATGAGGATTGTGGTCTTTTTTCCTATGAACTCGTTCAAAATTTCAATATCTTCATCGACAAATAAATACATTTTCGTTATTTTCCTCTTACTCAAGAACCATATAAGTAATTTTTATATCATATATGTAATTATTTTGAAGGGAAATGTGATGATTTAGTAGAATAATTTACCATGGGTCAAACTCCTTGTGGAAGGGATGGTGACATTATACAAGTATTGCAGTACTTGTTCGGACAAGACCCCAGGGATTGGTGAGGTATTCATATTAAGAAGGAGGGGCATCGCCTTGAATAAACGATTGATATCCATATTATTAAGTGTCCTTATGATTTTTTCCATCATCATGCCTGCGGCTGGAGCCGCTCCAGCAGAAGTACAGCTTGACAGGAATTTGCCTACCAAGGCTGAAGCCGAGCAGTGGAGAGAGATTCTCGACCAGCGGGAAGAGAAACTTGCTGCAGAGCCTTATTTGGATCAGAGGCTGGAAGGTCTAGGTGGAGAGAAAACAAGAGTCATCGTTGAACTCTCAAACAAACCCGTAGCTGTAGCGCAAGGCGAATCAACCCTCTCAGGAAAGTCATTTACCTCCTCTATGGAAACAAATGCTGTGACGAAGGTCGAACAACAACAACAGTCATTTGTACATAGCCTCACTCAGAATAAAATCAATCACGAAGTATTGGAAAAGTACGCATACGCCCTGAATGGTGTAGCCATTGAAGTGAATGGAAGCCAAATGGGACAGTTGCTTCGCATACCAGGTGTGGTCAGTGTGTATCCTGACCTTGAAATCGCGTTAACGCCAGAGAATGATGAAGTTAATCCCTATATGAAGGATACAGCTCCGTTTATCGGTGCCCCGGAAGTATGGGATTTGGGATACAAAGGAAATGGTATCAAAGTCGGCGTTATTGATACAGGGATCGACTACGAGCACCCTAATCTGACCGAAGGTTATAAGGGGGGATGGGATTTTGTGGATAACGATGAAGATCCTTATGAAGCAACAAGAGAAGAGTGGAAGGTGTCAGGACAGCCCGAGTTTAACGAAAGAGGCAGTTCCTATTATACATCCCACGGTACTCACGTAGCAGGAACGATTGCCGCTCGTGAAGCTGGGGATTATGGAGTTATTGGTATTGCTCCTGAAGCTGAAATCTATGCTTACCGCGTATTAGGGCCTTATGGCAGCGGACAAACAGCTTGGGTATTAGGTGGAATTGATCGCTCGGTGAAAGATGGGATGGACATCATCAACCTCTCACTGGGGAATACAGCAAATGATCCGAGCTACATTACTTCAGTTGCCCTCAATAATGCCATGCTGTCAGGTGTAACTGCAGTGGTAGCAAGTGGTAATGAAGGTCCGAACCGTTATACATTAGGTTCTCCGGGAGCATCGGCTATGGCAATCACGGTCGGTAACTCTACGGGACCTAGCCAGACGATTACAGCCAATACGCATTTTTGGATTGGTGAGGAAGGCGAAGGTACATTGCCTGAAGAGTTGCCTGTACCTGAAGTAGAACAAGCGCCAGAACTGGGAATAGCACCAGGAGCTGAAGCTCCAGAAAATCCAGAGCAAGACATTCCTGCTGGAACACCAGATGAAGAAGAGCCAACCGTTGAAAAGCCTGAATCATCAGGCGAAGATGCGTTACCACAACTAGAGCAAGCAGAGACTACTTTGGAAACAACACAAGATACAACTATTCCTAGTACGGAAGAAGCGGCACCTGCTGAAGAGGAGGAAGCTGTAGCTCCAACGGAAACGGACACCCATCCACTAACCGTTACAGAGTCAGTCTATCGTCTGGACGTGATGGGCTGGAATCTGGCGGAGGATCCAGAAACGGTATTGAATGGACAATACGATTTGGTGTACGCCGGCCTGGGCAAACCAACTGATTTTGAAGGAAAAGATATGAATGGCAAGGTTGCTTTCATCCAGCGCGGTGAGCTGGCATTCGTTGATAAGATTGCCAATGCCAAAGCGGCTGGGGCGATTGCCGTTATTGTTTACAATAATATTCCTGGGCCAATTGGCGTTAGTTTGGGGGATGATTTTGAATTTATCCCTACTCTGAGCATGAGCGAGGAAGATGGAGAAGCGATCAAGACTCAGCTCGATGCTGGTCAAGGCGTTGAAGTCAGCTTCAGTGATTTCGTCAAAGATACGACAGAGGGAGATGAGGTATATTCATCGAGCTCCCGAGGACCGGCCAAGGTAACCCTGGACATTAAACCCGACATCGTTGCACCGGGAACAAGTATCTTGTCTACAATTCCTGCATATGGCAAAGATGAGCCGGAAGCGGAGTACGGGCAAGCCTATGGACGCAAAACGGGTACAAGTATGGCTACTCCGCATGTAGCGGGGCTGATTGCATTGTTGATCGAAAAACACCCGGATTGGACACCTTTCGACATCAAAGTTGCACTTATGAACAATGCCAAGGTACTAAATACAGAGAACTTTGATGTATTCGATCAAGGTGCTGGCCGTATACAGGCAGTAGAGACGATTGATCCTGAGACTTTCGTTAAAGTCATGGATGTCACGAAATATACTGAAAACGGCGAGGCAGTAGAAAAAGAAAATATTACAGGTAGTGTTAATTTCGGCAACTTCCTGAGTACAGACGAAAAAACGGTCAGCAAAACGCTCAAAGTACAGTCACTAAAAGGGGCAGGCGGGGAATATTCTGTATCCGTTAATCCTACTCGCACCATTAATGGTGTCGCGGTTTCCGTTGATAAGACGTCCTTTGAATTGAACGGAGAAGAAGAGGTTAAGGTGACGATTACGGTTCCAAAAGGCGTGACGACTGTTGGAGAAGCCCAAGGGTATCTTCAGTTCAGTCATGGAGCGAAAACGTACAGCTTACCGTACGTGGCTCACTTCAATGTTACAGAGGCTGGCGTTAAATACATTGAAACGAAGTATGGTAATGAGACAAATCCATTCCATTATCCATTGAAGGAAGACGGCACACTGGATACGTTAAATGTAGCGATGGAGTTCCACAATCCCATGAACTTCGCACTTATAGAAATTTTTGATGGTCTGAACCCGGATGGTGGTTTTTATCAGGATGGGTACATTGGAAGTATATTTGGAGATTACTACGACTTCAATGCCAATGCCCGATATAACCTGGCTTGGACCGGAAATTACTTGGATTACGCTACAGAAGAAGCAACGAAAATACCAGATGGTTTGTACACCGTTGATATCACAGCTTTAGGTACAGACGGCAAAAAGTATATTGAAGATACCCCTCCATTCTTGGTGAAAACAGAAGCACCAGTGGTAAAAGTGCCTGAAAAACTAGAAATAAAGCAAACAGGTACGAACTCTCTGTCAGGTACGGTTGAAGACCTGTATTTCACTGTTGCTCCTGCTCTTAAAAGTGGATGGAATTATGATCTTGACGTAACAAAATCCTTGAAGTCCGGCTATATCGTCAAAGACTCTACTGATAAGAAGATCAAAGAGGGGAACTTTGAAGTAGAATCAGACGCTTCATTTACTGTGAGTCTTGAGGGATTGCTTCCAGGAGAATATAGTGTGGAAATCACTATTGAAGATCTTCAAGGATTGGTGGGAACGTCTTCTACCGCTTTAACTGTAAAAAAAGATCCTGATCCACAAGTGCCTAATCCTGGCACACCATCTCCAGGCTCTGGTTCTTCAGGTGGATCAAGCTCAGCACCTTCGCCAACACCAACGCCATCGCCAACTGTAAAGGGTGATGCATCCGTAACCGAGAAGAAAAATACGGACGGAACAATCCAAGCTACAGCTGTACTTTCCGAAACGGCTATCAATACACAATTATCAGGTAATGGAAAAGAAGTGAAACTGGATTTATCCGCTATAGAATTTGAGAAGTATAGTCAAGTGGAACTAACATTAAATAAATCTATAGCTGATAAGATTCAAGCAGCTGGCAAAAGCTTGGTTATTGAAGGCCGAGCGTTTAATGTGTCTATTCCTGCAATTTCACTAACGGACTACATCTCTTCAAGCGGCTTCAGTTTGAAACTGCATGTATTAAAAGAGCAAGCGGACAATCAGAATGAGAAGCGTGTTTCTTCAATCGTGTTCATAGATCAGGAAGAAGACACATTTAAGCACAACATTACGCTTACTTTGAAATATGATGCGAAGTCTGTGAAAGATCCGCGCAAAGTCATTGCTTACCACCAAACAACAGAAAAAGTGTGGCAGCCTGCATCTTTGTCGGATGTGTCTCAACAAGGGCAATTGAAGTTCAATGTTACAGAGCCAGGAGCATATGCTGCGGTGGAAAATGACGTAACCTTCGGGGATATTATTAATCACTGGGCTAAAGATGAAATTGAAGTAATTGCATCTCAACAAATCACTAAAGGTATTAATGCAAATACATTTTCACCTAATAGAACCATTACTCATGCAGAATTTGCAACGCTGCTTGACCGAATCTTTGGAACGGGTATCGAATGGGAAGTACGCAGCAAAGAGGCTGGAGCACGGGAACAATTGACTCGTGAAGAAATGGTTCTAATGATCGCAGATGCTCTGGAACTGGAACAAGGACCGGCATCAGTTGATTTCAAAGACGGAGATCAGATCTCGGATGAAGCGAAATCCGCTGTAGCTTTTGCGGTAGAGAATGGTCTGGTTAAAGGGATGACCGGTAATCAATTTGCTCCCAAAGCCACATCAACCCGCGCACAGGTATCGGTTATTCTGTACCGCCTACTTGAACATCTGGGCAAAATTTAATGAGCATAGGGCATATCGCATAGTTAATGATAAAAAGGGACCTTCCGTCACGGAGGGTCCCTTTTTATCGTTTGAAATTTATCTATCTCATGAATCACCAATCAAACGATTTTTACTGGCCATGATACCTGTAATCAGCAATACGAAGGCGAGTGCAACCTGTAAAAGCAATGGAATGGTCCAGCCATGCGTCCAATCATGAATTAGTCCGAACAACAAGGGGCCTCCCGCTGCCAGCATATACCCGAACGATTGAGCCATTCCCGATAATCCTGCCGCTTGTCTTGCGTCCGCAGTCCGAAGTACAAAGAACATCGTAACCAGACCGAATGAAGCCCCGCCACCAATACCAGCGAGAACCACTCCGATAGTAACCAGTGAGGAGATCCCGCTTAAGAGGAACGCATATCCCAAGATGAGGCAAATACAGGTGATGGCTGTCAGAACGCGTTGATCCTTCATTCGCCCAGCCAGGATGGGGATAACGAACGTCACTGGAACGCTGACCATCTGCATCATGGACAACATCAATCCTGCAGAAGATGGGTTAAAACCCTGCGTAGACAAAATTTCGGGCAGCCAGGTAATGGTCGAGTAAAAAATCAACGACTGTAATCCCATAAAAAGCGTGATATACCAAGCGAGTGAAGATGAGATGAGTCGTACCGGTTTCTCGGTATTCCGGGATGCTACATAGACTTCTCCGCGGCGTCCGTTACGAACATGAGGCAGCCACAAGATAAGAGCCAGGATGGAGAGCACAGCCCACATTCCAAGTGAAGCATGCCAACCCATAGAGGTGAATCCTGCTGCCGGAACGCTAATTCCCGAGGCGATGGCACCCCATATGTTCATGGATACGGAATATAGGCCAGTAACCAGTCCCACTCGTAATGGAAAATCCCGTTTAATCAAACTGGGGAGTAACACGTTACTCAGTGCGATTCCACATCCCAGGATGGCTGTGCCTGCAAAAAGTGCAGGGACAGACGGCAAAAAACGCAGTGCAATACCAAACGTTACAATAATGATTGCGGTCAGCAGTGCGGCCTCCAAACCAAATCTTTTTGCCAGCTGCGGAGCAAAGGGGGAAATTGCCGCAAAAGCAAGCAGTGGTAGTGAAGTGAGCAATCCCGCCATGGTATGACTTATCCCTGTATCGGCACGAATTAAATCAACGATAGGCCCTGCCGCTGTAATGGGCGATCGCATCGTGGCTGCAATCAGGATGATGCCTGTAAGGAGAAGTCCGAGTTTCACGGACGCTGTAGAGTTATCCGCAACTGCATGATCAGGCGAATGTTGATGTAAAGAGGATGGCATAGGTAAATCTCCTGTTATTTATTTTTTTCTAATATGTATACTTTGATACATACGTATACCCCAACAAGCATAACATTCGGTGTCAACATTGGGCAACGAAGTGGAATGAACATATCCCCAGAACGCAAAAAAAGCTTCCCGAAGGAAGCTTTTCCTAATACGTCCCAGAAGGGATACTCTCCTTGCAGTCAAGACTGCGAAGTGGTGCTAACGAAGAAGATGCTTCGACGAACCTTTGGGGTTCTCATCCCCAGAATGCAAAAAAAGCTTCCCATAGGAAGCTTTTCTTAATGCGTCCCAGAAGGGATACTCTCCTTGCAGTCGAGACTGCGAAGTGGTGCTAACGAAGAAGATGCTCCGACAAACCTTTGGGGTTCTCATCCCCAGAACACAAAAAAGCTTCCCGAAGGAAGCTCTTTTTTAATACGTCCCAGAAGGGATTCGAACCCCCGACCGACGGCTTAGAAGGCCGTTGCTCTATCCAGCTGAGCTACTGAGACATGAAATTTTTCAAGCAAAAATGATTTTATCATAAATAATGATGAATATCAAACATTTTATTTAAATAACTTATTCGTATATGATATTTGGCGGCAGGGAACGTTTTTTTCATTATATTTAAGGTTATGTTAGAATATCAGGAGAACTCAGAAAATAGATCGACATTCGTTTAATATACATCTATTTATGGTTGATTCCGACTGGAGATTAAGGATATAGAGGAGGTGCTCCTATCAAGGAATCCACGACCCCGGAAAACGAGCACAGTAACAATATTGTTCTGTTTCCTAAGACGCTGGACTATTACCAGATTCAATTAACTGTCATGCTTGAAAATGAGCGATATGGGGAAGCCATGAATCTGCTCCGCTTCTTGCTGCAATGTCAGGGACAGGAAGAACGTCATTATGATGAATGGCGGGCTCTGCTGGAGTGGCTTGAAGCTGCCTTCCCTCATTATGCGGAAGATTCCTCTATTGCCCCGGATGTACAAGAAGAAGAGGAAATCAGTGAGGAAGATATGGCACGTCAGCACGCCAGGTCCAAGCTGGAGCAGGATCAAGGATATGCGGATAAGCTGCTTCGAACAGTAATGGAAGAACCGCTATCCGAACAAACGATGCTTGCCTTGGAGCAGCTGGCCTATCTTGAACTTCCGGAGATCGATGAGGCACTCAGTAGCTGGTTGACCGATAAATCTCTTCATCCACTGTTGCAGTTCCGGGTGTTGCAAACCTTGCGGCGTCGCGGTACGCAGGGCTTCATCACGTTCACAAGAGGGGAAGAGCAGGTTGAAGTGGAGATTGATACGGTCCCTCTGCGTCCGGAGGATTTTCCGCTTCAGATCGTGCGCATTCTCGAGCGAGTGGCCGATCAGACGGAAGTTCACGAACCGACACTCTTTTATTTTGCACAGGAACTTTGGATCCAGTTTGTCATGGCGGTGTATGGAACACGAGATTACGATTCCATGCTGGAAGATAATGATTCCATGACAGATATATGGGCAGCAGCACTACATATGACCGTTGCAGACAGCCTGGGAGGCTCCCACGACGAAGAAGATACCCGTTCCATGTATGCTGTAACTGGAGCGATGCGCTTCCGTCTGGAGCAGGCATATCGTTCGATGAAGCAGTTTGTTTCTGCAGGTTTGGAGGGCCAATAAGGGCCGGAAACGTTTACCTCAAACTGCATCAAGGGATTCCCCTTGAAAAAGAATGTAATCTTGTTTATACTAAAATGGTTATTTTGTACGTGATCGCCTACGTGAACATGTGAATTTTGGAGGGGAAAGTATACAATGAAAGCAACTTGGGAAAAGATAGAGAAGAACCTTGGGGTTCTTGAAGTTGAAGTTGGTGCAGATCGTGTAACTGCAGCACTCGACAAAGCTTTTAATAAAGTAGTAAAACAAGCGAACGTGCCTGGATTCCGTAAAGGTAAAGTGCCACGTCCAATTTTCGAAGCTCGTTTCGGTGTAGAAAGCTTGTACCAAGAAGCAATCGACATTTTGCTTCCTGAAGCTTACACAGAAGCTATCGACCAAACGGATATTTTCCCGGTAGATCGTCCGGATGTAGATATCGAACAATTCGCCAAAGGACAAGCATTCAAGTTCAAAGCGAAAGTAACAGTGAAACCTGAAGTTACCCTGGGTGACTACAAAGGAATCGAAGTTGCTGTAGCTAAAGGCGAAGTAACAGATGCAGAAGTAACTGAAGAGCTTGAGCGTCTTCAACAACGTCACGCTGAACTCGTTGTAATCGACGAAGGTTCTGCACAAAACGGTGACGTTGCAGTTATCGACTTCGATGGTTCCGTTGATGGCGTACCATTCGAAGGTGGACAAGCTGAGCGTTATTCCTTGGAACTGGGTTCCAACACATTCATCCCAGGATTTGAAGAGCAAGTTGTGGGTCTGTCCACAGGCGACTTCAAAGACGTTGAAGTAACTTTCCCAGAGAGCTACCACGCAGCAGAACTTGCTGGCAAACAAGCGGTATTCAAAGTGAAAGTACACGAAATTAAACGCAAACAACTCCCAGAACTGGATGATGAGTTTGCAAAAGATGTCAGCGAATTTGATACTCTGGAAGAGTACAAAGCTGATCTGAAAACACAACTGGAATCCCGCAAAGCAGATGAGTTCAAAGCAGCTCAAGAAAATGCGGTAGTAGAAAAAGTAGCAGAAAATGCTGAAGTGGACATCCCTTCTGCAATGGTTGACAGCGAAGTGCAAAACATGATGCGTGATTTTGACAACCGCCTGCGTAACCAAGGCATGAACCTGGAAATGTTCCTGAGCTTCTCCGGTCAAACACAAGCTGACCTGAGAGGACAAATGCAAGACGATGCTTCCAAACGTGTTCGCAACAACCTGGTTCTTGAAGCTGTAGGTAAAGCGGAAAACATCGAAGTATCTGATGAAGAAGTGAACCAAGAACTCGAAAAAATGGCTGAATCCTACAAGCGTCCTGCTGAAGAGATTCGTGGCATTCTGGAGAGCAATGGTTCCCTCGACAGCCTTCGCGATGAAGTTAAACTGCGCAAAACGATCGATGTTCTCGTTGAGAACAGCAAAGTTGTAGAGCCAGTTGAAGCTCCTGCTGAAGAAGCTGCTGCAGAATCTGACGAAAAATAAGACAAGCTGTAAGGCAACAAGCAGCTGAATAAAGGATAAGGCACGTGAATCATTGCGTGCCTTATTTTTAAATTATGGCATCCATTTTATAGATGATTCAGTAATAATATGGATGGTTATAATGTTGGGAAGGGTTATACTGTTTCAAGCTCCTATGTACTTTATGCAAATAAAATAAGGTTAAACGGCATAGGATTCCTTCGATTTGCACATACATAGAAAACATGGTTAAATATGATCAGGCTAAAAAGTAAACTAACTTATGCTTGACACTACTTGTGAAAAATGACATTGTCACAGGAACGTGTTAGAATGAATTTGGGTTTGCTTTACAGGTAGCCTATGTCTAATTACATGTAGAAAAGAGGTTGGTCTCATGAGTCTGGTGCCAATGGTTGTGGAACAAACCAATCGAGGCGAACGGTCTTACGATATATATTCGCGTTTGCTGAAGGATCGCATCATTTTTCTAACCAGTGCGATTGATGACGATGTAGCCAATCTTGTCATAGCACAGCTTTTATTTTTGGCAGCCGACGATCCTGAGAAGGATATCAGCTTGTACATTAATTCACCTGGTGGTTCTGTCACCGCAGGGATGGGTATATACGATACGATGCAGTATATCAAGCCGGATGTATCTACCATTTGCGTTGGGATGGCAGCAAGCATGGGTTCGTTGTTGTTAACGGCCGGTGCGCCTGGTAAACGATATGCGCTGACTAACAGCGAAGTGATGATTCACCAACCGCTTGGCGGCGTTCAAGGACAGGCTGCGGATATTAAAATCCACGCCGAATGGATTATCAAAACACGTCAGAAACTGAATCAAATATACGTCGATCGTACAGGTCAGCCCCTTGAGAAAATTGAGCGGGATACGGACCGTGACTTTTTCATGAGTGCGGAAGAAGCCAAAGCGTACGGCATTATTGACCAGGTGCTCAGCAGACCGATCAATTCCTAAAGGGGTGGTTTCATGTTTAAATTTAACGATGAGAAAGGGCAACTGAAATGCTCTTTTTGCGGTAAATCTCAAGAACAGGTGCGCAAGCTGGTCGCTGGACCGGGCGTTTACATTTGTGATGAATGTATCGAACTTTGCACCGAAATCGTTGAGGAAGAGCTCGGTCATGACGAAGAACTGGACCTCAAAGATATACCGAAACCAAAAGAAATCCGCGATATTCTGGATCAATACGTTATTGGGCAGGATCAAGCGAAGAAGTCTTTGTCTGTAGCGGTTTACAATCACTACAAACGGATTAATACACAAAGCAAGATTGAGGACGTTGAACTGCAAAAGAGTAACATTTTGCTACTCGGACCTACAGGTTCCGGTAAAACGTTGCTTGCACAAACGATGGCCAAAATCCTCAATGTTCCTTTTGCTATTGCTGACGCGACTTCATTGACTGAAGCCGGTTATGTCGGTGAAGACGTAGAGAACATTTTGCTCAAGCTGATTCAGGCTGCTGACTATGATGTGGAAAAAGCAGAGCGCGGTATCATTTATATCGATGAAATTGACAAAGTAGCCCGCAAATCCGAGAACCCGTCCATTACACGTGACGTATCGGGTGAAGGGGTACAACAAGCATTGCTGAAAATCCTGGAAGGAACGGTTGCTTCTGTACCACCACAAGGTGGCCGTAAGCATCCACATCAGGAATTTATCCAAATTGATACAACAAATATCCTGTTTATTTGTGGTGGTGCCTTTGATGGTCTGGAGCAAATGATCAAACGCCGGATCGGTAAAAAAGTCATTGGCTTCAATACCGTTGCGGAACAAAAAGACCTCAAACCGGGTGAGTACTTGGGTATGGTCCTGCCGGAAGACTTGCTGAAATTCGGTCTGATTCCGGAATTTGTAGGCCGTCTCCCAGTCATCTCCACGTTGGAGCCACTGGATGAAGATACACTGGTACGGATTCTTTCCGAACCAAAAAACGCCCTGACCAAGCAGTATCAAAAATTGCTTGAGCTGGACAATGTGAATCTGGTGTTTGAACCAGGTGCATTGCTCGCGATTGCAAAAGAAGCAATCAAACGTAACACAGGTGCGCGGGGATTGCGCGCCATCATTGAGGGTATCATGCTTGAAATCATGTATGAAGTACCTTCACGTGAAGATGTTACGAACTGTGTGATTACCGAAGAAGTCGTTGAGAAAAGAGTTGTGCCTGAACTTGGCCAATCGAAGGACGATAAGCAGGAAGAAAGTGCCTAACTGAAGGTAGCATTCCTGCTCAGCTCTGAAATATAGACTTGTCAGTTCTCCACTTTGGCAGAAGGCGAATTCATGTCTCTGTCAGGGTGGAGCTTTGACGTTGTGGGGAGAGAAATCACTCATGTATTTAAGACAAGATACACGTCCCGTAAAAGTAGGGAATATAACGATTGGTGGCAGTAATGAAGTCATTATCCAAAGTATGTGTACTACAAAAACGGCAGACGTTGAGGCTACCGTTGCGGAAATTCTGCGATTGGAAGAAGCAGGATGCCAAATCGTACGTGTAACCGTAAATAATGAGGAAGCTGCTGCAGCCATTAAAGAAATCAAGAAACGCATCCACATTCCGCTTGTAGCAGATATTCACTTTAACTATAAACTGGCCCTTCTTGCGATAGAGAACGGCATCGATAAAGTCCGGATTAACCCAGGCAACATCGGTAAACGTGCTAAAGTGGAAGAAGTCGTGAAAGCATGTAAGGAACGTGGTATTCCCATTCGGATCGGGGTTAACGCGGGTTCACTGGAAAACCATTTGCTTGAGAAGTACGGATATCCAACAGCTGATGCTATGGTAGAAAGTGCATTGTATCACATTGGTATTCTGGAAGAACTTGATTTCCATGATATTATCGTTTCACTGAAAGCATCGGACGTACCGATGGCGATTGAAGCGTATTCCAAGGCAGCTCAGATCATTAAATATCCGTTGCACTTGGGAATCACTGAAGCGGGTACGCTGTTCTCGGGTACAATTAAGAGCTCGGCAGGTATGGGTGCACTGCTCTCCATGGGTATTGGTTCAACCATGCGGATCTCGCTCAGCGCAGACCCGGTAGAAGAAATCAAGGTTGCACGCGATCTGCTCAAAACCTTTGGGCTCATTTCGAATGCCGCCACGTTGATTTCTTGCCCGACCTGCGGTCGTCTGGACATTGATCTCTTCTCTATTGCCAACGAGGTGGAAGAGTATATCTCCAAACTCAAAGTGCCGATTAAAGTGTCTGTACTGGGATGTGCGGTGAATGGTCCAGGTGAGGCGAAGGAAGCGGATATCGGGATTGCGGGTGCCCGCGGAGAAGGTCTCTTGTTCCGTCACGGTAAGATGATCCGTAAAGTGCCTGAGGAAATCATGGTAGAGGAATTGAAAAAGGAAATCGATAAAATCGTCGAAACCTATGAAACAACAGGAGTAATTCCTGGACGTTCGCACTGATCGTTTCATATATGCTTAACCAAGAGCCCGTCAGCAATGGCGGGCTCTTGGTGTCTTAACATCCATAAATTCTGCCAGGACCGTTTACCTGTTGGTGAAACGGCTATACTACCATGTATTAGTATGATTCCGTAGGGAACAGTCAGAAGAACAGGAGGATGTTGAGATATGGGTGATTTAGGCATGGTCTTCATGTTGATACAGTTATTTTTTGGTGTGGTGATTGGTTTGTATTTCTGGAATCTGCTTCGGGGCCAGAAAACCAATCGCAGTGCCGTCGAGCGTGAGTCTCGCAAAGAGCTGGAGAAACTGCGTAAGCTGCGCTCCATTTCACTTACGAAACCACTCGCAGAGAAGACGCGTCCAGCTAGTATCAATGATATCGTGGGGCAAAAAGATGGCTTGCGTGCTCTCAAGGCAGCCTTGTGCAGTGCGAATCCGCAGCATGTAATCATTTATGGGCCTCCCGGAGTTGGGAAGACAGCAGCGGCCAGGGTGGTCTTGGAGGAAGCCAAAAAAAATCCATCATCACCGTTTAAGCCAGATGCCAAGTTTACAGAGCTGGATGCGACAACCGCTCGTTTTGACGAACGCGGGATTGCCGATCCCTTAATCGGTTCAGTACATGATCCGATATATCAGGGAGCAGGTGCTATGGGGGTTGCGGGCATTCCTCAACCGAAACCGGGAGCGGTGACCAAAGCCCATGGGGGCATGTTGTTTATCGATGAGATCGGTGAATTGCATTCCATTCAAATGAATAAATTACTCAAAGTGCTGGAAGACCGCAAGGTCTTTTTGGAAAGTGCGTACTATAACTCGGAAGACACGCATACTCCTGCTTATATCCACGATATTTTTCAAAATGGCCTGCCGGCCGATTTCCGTCTTGTCGGAGCGACGACACGTTCGCCTCATGAACTGCCTCCAGCGCTTCGTTCGCGATGCATGGAAGTATACTTCAGACCATTATTGCCGGAAGAGATCGGGAAAATTGCTGAGGACGCGGTGCAAAAAATCGGCTTCAGTCCTTGCCCGGATGCCGTTGAAGTGGTCAAGCGATATGCCACGAACGGACGCGAGGCAGTGAATATTATTCAGCTCGCTGCCGGACTGGCACTCACTGAAAAAAGGGAGACCCTTCAGGCCTCGGATGTCGAGTGGGTGGCTGGCAGCAGCCAAATCCAGCCGCGTCCGGATCGCAAGGTGCCTCAGCAGCCACAGGTTGGTTTTGTTAATGGCTTAGCCGTATATGGTCCCAATATGGGCACCATACTTGAGATCGAAGTGTCTGCCGTGCCTGTGCTCAAAGATCAGGGCCGAATCAATATTACGGGCGTGGTGGATGAGGAAGAGATTGGAGGCGGTTCGCGTACACTCCGGAGAAAAAGCATGGCCAAAGGTTCGGTTGAGAATGTGATAACCGTGTTAAAAGCCATGGGACTTCGTCCGAATGACTATGACTTGCATATCAACTTCCCGGGAGGAACACCAATTGACGGTCCATCAGCCGGAATTGCGATGGCCACGGCAATTGTCTCTGCTATTCAGGGACGTCCTGTTGACCATGAGACAGCGATGACTGGGGAGATCAGCATTCATGGCCGGGTGAAGCCGATTGGCGGCGTGCTCGCCAAAGTAGAGGCTGCTTTTCAGGCGGGAGCCAAGACCGTTATTATTCCCGCCGAAAACTGGCAGTCCATTTTTGAGAATCTGGATGGATTACGCGTCATTCCGGTAGATACGGTCCAAGATGTTTTTCGTGAGGTATTTGCCTGGGCGCCTGATTCTCAGCAGGCGGAGCAATCGAAGCACGCAGATGAGCCAGCAGCACCCGCTGCAGAGATTTTTCCTCCAGCATCTGCTTCATTTTTACGTGCTGACCTGACCCGTCCGGGACAGGTTACTGATTCGGGAAGCTGCTAAGCGCTTCCCTTCAATTGGTTTTTTATGTGAACATTTGATAGAATAATGAATGACTACAACCTGAGAGCCATTGGAGGTGCGAAAGCGATGGGACCGAGCAAAACGAAAGGTCGTCGTTTTCCTTTACTGCCTTTAAGAGGACTTCTCGTCTACCCGAGTATGGTACTGCATCTCGATGTGGGCCGGGAGAAATCGGTCAAGGCTTTAGAAAAAGCGATGGTAGAAGAACATTTGATTCTCCTATGTTCCCAAGCCGAGGTAAACATTGAAGAACCAACACAAGAAGATATTTTCAGAATCGGAACCGTAGCCAAGGTCAGACAAATGCTGAAGCTTCCAAACGGAACGATTCGTGTTCTGGTGGAGGGCTTGGAACGGGCTGAAATCATTGAATATACGGACAACGAGGAATATTACGAAGTGCTGGCACAGGAACTGCCTGAAGAAGAGAACAGCCATCCAGAGACGGATGCCCTGATGCGTACGGTTCTGAACCAGTTCGAAAATTATATTAATCTGTCCAAAAAGGTAACACCCGAGACACTTGCCGCTGTGTCCGATATTGAAGAGCCGGGCCGACTGGCTGATGTGATCACGAGTCACCTCTCCCTGAAAATCAAGGATAAACAGGAGATTCTGGAGACCATTGATGTTCGCGAACGTCTGGAGAAGCTTCTCGACATTCTCAATAATGAGCGGGAAGTGCTGGAGCTTGAACGCAAAATCAGCCAGCGCGTGAAGAAGCAGATGGAGAAAACCCAGAAGGAATATTATTTGCGCGAGCAAATGAAGGCAATTCAAAAAGAACTGGGTGAAAAAGAAGGCCGTGCGGGTGAGGTTGAGGAACTCCGTAACCAGATGGAGACGCTGGGCCTGCCGGACAATGTCAAGGAGAAGGTCGAGAAAGAGATTGACCGACTGGAGAAGATGCCTGCCAGCTCCGCTGAGGGCGGGGTCATTCGCAACTATGTGGATTGGCTGCTGGCTCTACCTTGGAGCGAGATGACAGAGGATGATCTGGATATTAAAAAAGCTGAAGATGTGCTGAATGCCGATCATTACGGTCTGGAAAAACCAAAAGAGCGTGTGCTTGAATATTTGGCAGTTCAGAAGCTTGTCAAAAAGCTTAAAGGGCCAATTCTCTGTCTGGTTGGTCCGCCGGGGGTAGGGAAAACGTCGCTTGCCCGTTCGATCGCAAGATCGCTGGGCCGGGAGTTTGTAAGAATCTCTCTCGGTGGCGTGCGGGATGAAGCGGAGATTCGTGGACACCGTCGTACGTATGTAGGTGCCATGCCTGGGCGTATCATTCAGGGAATGAAAACAGCCGGCTCACTTAATCCCGTTTTCCTGCTGGACGAGATCGACAAAATGGCATCAGACTTCCGCGGGGATCCATCTGCAGCGCTCCTTGAGGTACTTGATCCTGAACAGAATAGTACGTTTAGCGATCACTTTGTGGAACTGCCTTTTGACTTATCCAACGTCATGTTCGTTACGACCGCCAATACGGTGCACAACATTCCCCGTCCGCTGCTTGATCGGATGGAGATGCTCAATATTCCTGGGTATACGGAGATCGAGAAACTGCAGATTGCCAAAAACTATCTGCTGCCGAAGCAGAAGCGTGATCATGGTCTGGAAGAGGAACAGCTGGAGATTGGCGATGACAGCCTGCTCCGTGTCATTCGTGAATATACCCGCGAGTCTGGCGTACGGAATCTGGAACAGCAGATGGCTTCACTATGCCGGAAAGCGGCTAAAAATATCGTATCTGGTGCGGAAGGTCAGATCAATATCACACCGGATGAAATCAAGGACTACCTTGGACCTGGCAAGTTCCGTTACGGCATGGCCGAACTGGAAGACCAGATTGGTACCGTAACCGGGCTTGCATGGACCGAAGTAGGTGGAGATACGCTTGTTATTGAAGTCACGGTTGTGCCTGGAACAGGAAAGCTGACATTGACTGGTAAACTGGGTGATGTCATGAAGGAATCTGCTCAGGCAGCATTCAGTTATACCCGGTCCAAAGCGGCCCAGTTAGGCATTCCGGCTGACTTCCATGAGAAGAATGATATCCACATCCATGTACCTGAGGGAGCCATTCCTAAGGATGGACCTTCTGCAGGAATTACGATGGCTACAGCTTTGATTTCTGCATTGACGAACAAACATGTGTCGAAAGACATTGCGATGACGGGTGAGATTACGCTGCGTGGTCGCGTGCTGCCTATCGGCGGTTTGAAGGAAAAATCACTGGCAGCACATCGCGCCGGTTACAAAAAAATATTATTGCCCAAGGATAACGAACGGGACCTGCGAGACATTCCGGACAGCATCAAGGAAGATGTGGAATTTGTCCCCGTAGCCCATATGGATCAGGTGCTGCAGCATGCACTCGTGGAGCAGACAGGAATTCACCTGTAGATCAAGTTAACCAAGGGAGCGTATGAAGAATGAACCGTTCTGCGGAAGCTTCGGCGTCCGCTGGAACGGTTTTTTTGGTATGATAGAACAATGATCCAAGGCATAATACGTTTATTAGCTTCTAATGCAAGAACAAGAGATCCAGAGAGGACAGATATATGATGAAAGTAAACCAATCCGAATTTATTATCAGTGCCGTTAGGCCTGAACAATATCCCGATGATGGCCTGCCGGAGATTGCTTTGGCGGGACGTTCAAACGTGGGCAAATCATCTCTGATTAATCGTTTGATTAACCGCAAAAATTTGGCACGAACAAGTTCGACACCGGGTAAAACGCAGCAGCTGAACTATTATAAAATTAACCAGGATCTATACTTTGTCGATTTTCCGGGTTATGGTTACGCCAAAGTTTCCAAGGAGCAGCGCTTTGCCTGGGGTAAAATGATGGAGAAGTACCTGCTCAGCCGCAAGGAATTGAAGCTTGTCATGCAAATGGTGGACATGAGACATGAACCGTCCAAGGATGACAAGATGATGAATGAATGGCTTCGCCATCACGGATTGCCTTTGGTAGTCGTAGCAACCAAAATGGACAAGATTCCAAAGACACGCAGAGCCAAACATATTAAAGTCATCAAGCAGGCGCTCGATCTACGTCCAGGAGACTTGTTTGTACCGTTTTCGTCAGAAGAAGGATTGGGTAAAGAAGAGTTGTGGGACATCATCACCCGCCATGCCCGCATAGATAAATATGCACCGGAAGTAATGGATGCAGAAGGTAATCCAGAAGAGGAAGAAAACACCGAAATTAACGGATGATATAGAGATTGTGCCATGTTAATGCGGAAAAGTGAGTATGCTGGCTGAATAAAGAATGATTAATCGATTTTATCCATATTTTCATGGGATTTTATGAGAATTCACTGTTTTGTTCTGGAGCATATTGGTTTGGCGGTGGTGTATAATGAATGTAGGTGCGTTCATGCCACAGGAACAAAAATACCGGCTTTGCCGGCCTGAAGAATTTTGAGATGACTGCCCATAAGCAGGAAGGCAAAACAATCGGGGAAGAATTGAGGAGATTTGTATGGCTCAGCGGTTAGCCACAGAGTATGTTAATGCCACTTTTAAATTGTCAGAACCCCAGATGCATCAGTTTTTGCGCATATCGGACGATGGCCGGATTCATCACCGTGTTAAGGTGCTTGATAATGGTTGTCAGGAAATTGTGCTTGCAGATGTCAGTGGAGAGGAAGTTCATTTTCCTTTTGACCGTCAGAAAGGGTTTTACATCTGTGAGTTGTCTTGCCGTCTGGTAAACCATCATCTGACCAACGTTGTCCGAAAACTCTTTATGACCTTCAAGGGTGACGGCGTTGTTCATCGGATTTATGAAGAATTCACCATGACGTATGTTTATGCTCAAGGCTCTGTTCGTAAAATTGTAGAACAAAATGGGGAAAATACCCGACTGATTTATGAATACAAAAACACATTGCTTGAATTACAGCGTCAGTTCCAGGCTCGGGATGTTGAGCGTGAAATTAACCGATTATATGCAGAGGTGGACACACTTCTGGATACTAGGATTCATACATCCGTTCCTGAAGAGCTTCATCAGATTGATGCAAGACTTGCTCGACATCAAAAACGGCTCTTTGAACTTGAGGCTTAACGAACCTTAAAACGCCCGTTATACGACTTTAAATGCTTGATCCATCCCCTTATTGTTTCTGATCACAGGCACTTGCCGGTTCAGGTTCCGAAGGGGATTTTTTGTGAAGGATGCGTTCATTTAAGCTGGCAATAATTTATTTGTTTAACTGTAAAAAAAGGGTTGCATTCCTTTAAAATAGATGTTATTTTTATTCTCGTTGAAAAGAATATAGGAACCAGGATTCACTCAGGACATTATATGTTGCGAGAGGTTTTTCCCTCGGGAAGTGAATGACGTAGGTCCTAGCGGATGAAATTTTCAAACATTTTATTCCTAGGAAGGGGGAACCGAAGGATGGAATATTCAACTTTCGGAAGACACGTTGCTGTTGATGTTTGGGGTGTCGACTTTGATCTACTGAACAGTGCAGAGTATCTGCAAGCCCAACTGGTTGAAGCTGCAGAGGCATGTGGTGCGACAGTAATGTCCGTGCAATCCAAGCAGTTTGAGCCACAAGGAGCGACAGTGCTTGTGCTATTGTCAGAGAGCCATCTCTCCATTCATACGTATCCTGAGAGAGGGTTTGCGGCGATTGACTGCTACACCTGTGGTGAAACGGTAGACCCACAGCTGGCCATTGACTACCTGGTATCCGTTTTGAAACCGGAGAAAACGTACGCTAAGAAATTGGTGCGTGGATTGGGTGAACTGCAGGTCGTAACACCGACAATGCAACCCATCGAACTGGTCTAATTGATGTAGATAAACATGAGTAATGTTCACATATTGGGAAGGAAGCAATGATCCCGAATTATAGATAGTCATGGAATTATTCCATGACTATTTGTTTTAATATTCGAAGAAATGGATTTTAACGAATAACGGAGAAGATTGGTGAGACACTACAATAAATGACAATGCATAGGATAATCTACATGGGGATTTCATAAACATTTCATAAAAATGGCCCGGTCGCGGTCATGATGTGTGATATAATTAACCATGTCAAGCATAAATGGATGGAGATATGTAGAAAACACTTTGATTGGAAATTTATTAGGCAGGTGAACTTGCAATGCACATCGTTGTAGTTGGTTTGAATTATCGCACGGCGCCTGTAGAGGTTAGGGAACGATTCACATTTGCAGAAAAAGACTTGTCTGAAGCGCTGCAGCAGCTCAAGCTGACCAAGAGTGTATTGGAAGGTGTAATCGTAGCCACATGTAACCGTACCGAGTTGTATGTTGTGGTAGACCGTCTTCACATGTGTGGTTATTTTATTCGTACGTTTATGGAACAATGGTTTAATGTTCCGCGGGAAGAATTTACGCAACACTTATATATATATGAAGATGATCAAGCCATTCGCCATTTGTTCCGTGTTATTTGCGGGCTGGATTCCATGGTGATTGGTGAAACACAGATTCTTGGACAGGTGAAGCAGGCCTTTTTCACTGCCCAGGAAGAGAAATCGACAGGCACCTGGTTTAACATGCTGTTCAAACAGGCGGTAACTCTGGGCAAGAGAGCACATTCGGAGACTTCCATAGGAGAAAGTGCAGTCTCGGTCAGTTACGCAGCTGTTGAACTGGGGAAACGTATTTTTGGCATGTTTACGGACAAGAAGGTACTTATTCTTGGAGCGGGCAAAATGAGTGAGTTGACAGTCAAGCATCTGTATGCCAATGGAGCCTCAGAGGTCATTGTAGCGAACAGAACTCTTGCAAGGGCTCAGGAGCTGGCTGCCAAGTTCAGGGGAACCCCTTGCACGATGGAGCAGGCTTTGGAGAGACTGAGTGAGGTTGATATTGTCATCAGTTCGACAGGAGCAGAGCGATATGTTCTGGATGCTTCCGTTGTTCGTGAGAGCATGAAGCGCCGTCAATCACGTCCATTATTCCTGATCGATATTGCGGTTCCTCGGGATATTGATCCGGCCATCGGAGAGTTATCCAACGTATTCCTTTATGATATTGATGATCTGGAAGGAATCGTGGAGAGCAATCTGGAGATGCGCAAGGTAGAAGCGGCCAAAATCGAAAAAATGATTGAACTGGAGATGGAAGACTACTATCACTGGCTCAAAACATTAGGCGTTCGCCCGGTGATTCGAGCATTGCAGGAGAAAGGAGCTTCCATTCATGAAGATACGATGGAGAGTCTCTTTAATAAACTGCCTGAGCTGGACGAACATCAGCGTAAGGTTATCCGTCGTTTAACCAAAAGCATCGTGAATCAAATGACGACAGATCCGATCAACCGGATTAAGGAAATGGCTGGCGGCAAGCATGGAGATGAAGCACTACGCATGTTCACCCAAATTTTTGCCTTGGAGGATGCAGTGGAGACGGCCGCAGAAAAAGTAAACCAAAGCGATGCCTCGGCCTTGGGTAAACCGGCCGCCGTTCATCTTAAAGACAACCGGCAAGACGCAATGCCGGCTTATGCTCCGGCAAGTGTATAAGGGCGGGTGAACAGCTTGACCCTTTCTGAACAAATCTATGAAGCTCTGATCTATATGTATGCCCTGAGCCTTCTGTTCTATTTCTCGGACTGCATTCGACGGAATGCGGGGGCGAAGCGAACGGGCACAGGGTTTCTTGTTGTTGTCTGGCTGCTTCAGGTCGTTCATGTGATTTTGCGAATGTGGACCGAGGGCCATTTTCCGATTTATACAACGTTCGATTTTCTGTTTATCTTTTCGTTTAGTATCGTATTGATGTCCCTGGGGATGATACGTGTCCAGCGTTCGGAATTTGTCATCCTGCTATTGAATATCGTGGGCTTCTCAGTTACCGTACTGAATCGATTGTGGTTTACAGCTGGGGAGATCTCGCTGCATAACTGGCAGACCGTTCACGGGCTGCTGATCATGCACATTACGCTGGCAAATCTGGGCTTTGCAGCCCTCACAGTAGCTGCGGTCTTCGCCATGTTGTATCTGTTCCTGCACCGTAAATTGAAAAACAAAAAATGGAATGATACGATGCGGCGGATGCCGAGTCTTGAAGTCATTGGCAAATACATGGATGGCGCAACATTGATCGGAACACCGTTACTTGGCGTCTCCGTAGTGCTGGCCGTATTATCCATTGTCGCTGAGACCAGGTGGTATCTGCTTCTGGATCTGAAAGTCATTGCAACAGGTCTCGCTATCGCGATCTATATCGGTTATTTCGTTTCTAAGCAGAGAAAACAGTTTTCCAACATCATCATGGCAAGATGGACATTGATTGGATATGGTTTTGTCATTATGAGCTTTTTAACCAATGCGTATTCAGCGTTTCATCGTTGGACAGGGGAGTGAGGACTATGGATCGCTATACGCCGTTATATGTAAATACTTCAGGCAAAACCTGCTGCGTTGTTGGGGGCGGACGTGTTGCCGAACGTAAGATCAAAGGTTTGCTTCACGCCGAAGCGCATATTAAGGTGTTTAGTCCGGAAATCACATCGGAGCTGAAACAACTGCATCAGGAGTCCCGAATTGAGTGGATAGCCCGGTCCTACCGCAAAGGTGATTTGCGGGGGGCCTTTCTCGTATATGCAGCAACGGATCACGTTGAAGTCAACGCACAGGTAGTACAGGAAGCTAACGATGCGGGCATAATGGTGAATGATGCGATGTCTTCCGAGAACAGTGCGTTCATCACCCCCAGTGTGGTCAGGCGTGGAAGATTGAGCATTGCCATCTCAACGGCTGGAGCAGGTCCGGCAGCTGCTGCAGAGATTCGATCTACACTGGAGCAGCAATTTGGAGAAGAATACGAGACGTATATTGAATTTCTGCATCAGATGAGGATTCAAGTGAAGTCACGTGTGTCGTCTCCGCGTGTGCGAAGCGTTTTACTGCGGCGATTGACTGAAATGAATGTGCTGGAGGATATCCGTGCAGGGCAATTTCGGTGGTGGACAGAAGAAGAAATCGGGAGCTGGATATCCCGTAATCAGGAGGAGCTGTAGACATGCGTACAATTAAAGTGGGAAGCAGACAAAGCGCACTGGCTTTGACACAGACAGGCCATGTAATTCAGGATTTACGCAGCATTTGTGAGCGAGAAGGTTTAGCATTTGACTTTGAAGTACATAAGATCGTTACGAAGGGTGACTTGATTCTCGATGTAACGCTGTCCAAAGTCGGTGGCAAAGGTCTGTTTGTCAAAGAGATCGAACAGGCCATGTTGGATCGAACCATTGATATGGCTGTGCACAGCATGAAGGATATGCCGTCCGAACTGCCGGAAGGATTAATCAACGGCGCTGTTCCGCGCCGTGCTGACCCGCGTGATGCATTGATTTCCAATGGGGGGTTATCTCTGGATCAATTGCCGAAAGGGGCGAGAGTGGGGACAAGCAGTCTCCGTCGTTCCAGTCAGTTAAAGGCATACCGCCCGGATCTGCAGCTCGAATCCCTGCGTGGTAACATTGACTCACGTCTTCGCAAGCTGGAGACAGAGGGTCTCGATGCTATTATTTTAGCTGCTGCAGGATTGTATCGAATGGGCTGGCAGGATCGGATTACCGAGTATCTGTCCGAAGAGGCTTGCCTTCCTGCCGTTGGCCAGGGTGCACTGGGAATTGAATGCCGTGAGGATGACGCAGAGCTGCTTCATCTGTTGAAGCTGTATAACGATCCGGAGACTGCTTTTCCTGTTATGGCAGAACGTAAATTCCTCAGTGTATTGAATGGGGGATGTCAGGTGCCTATCGGTGCTCATGCCGTCTGGAATCGTCAGCAAGATACAGATTCCCCGAATGGGCAAAACACGTTACAATTAACGGGTATGGTTGGTACGCCGGATGGCGGACTGATTCTTAAAGAAGCTCTGACCGGAACAGATCCGGTACGTCTTGGAGAAGAAGTAGCGTGGAGATTGATTGAACGGGGAGCAGAGCAGATACTGGCAGAAGTTAGGGGATGAGGACATGGTGGGAAAGGTCTTTTTGGTAGGAGCAGGTCCAGGGGATGCTAAGCTGATAACGGTAAAAGGATGGGAGTCTATCGGCAAAGCAGATGCTGTAGTCTATGATCGTTTGGCCAGTCCGAGATTGTTAAAACAGATGAAGCCTGGCGCAGTGAAGATTTACGTAGGCAAGCGGCCTGACCGTCACACGATGAAACAGGAAGAGATTAATCAGCTGCTCGTCGATCTGGCCCTTGAAGGGAAAGTGGTTGTTCGGCTGAAGGGCGGAGATCCAACGATATTTGGACGCGTCGGCGAAGAGGCAGACCTGCTGCGCAAAAACGGCATTCCTTTTGAAATCGTGCCTGGGGTTACCGCAGCCATAAGTGTGCCTGCTTATGCCGGAATACCGGTGACCCACCGCGATTATGCATCATCCATTTCCATTATTACAGGGCATGAAAGCCCGGACAAGCTGGATCGCAGCATCCATTGGGATAAAGTAACGAACGCAACGGGAACACTGGTATTTATGATGGGTGTGGCCAAGATCGGCTATATCAGTGAACAGCTCATCCGTCATGGCCGTCCGGCACAGACACCAGTCGCACTGGTTCGTTGGGGAACAAGAGCTGAGCAGGATACCCTTGTGGGTACGCTTGAAAATATAGAAGCCAAGGTTATTGCAGCCAACTTCCAACCGCCTGCAGTCATTGTTGTGGGGGAAGTGGTGAACCAACGTGAGCAATTGAAATGGGCTGAGGTACTACCGTTGTTCGGCAAACGAATTCTGGTGACGCGCGCTCGCAGTCAGGCGAGTGAGCTGGTGAACCGCATCGAGGAACTTGGTGGTGAACCGTATGAGTTTCCAGTTATCGAAACCGTTATGCCTTCGAGTGAAAAAGGAAAACAAAGTGTCAAGGATGCCTTCGGTGCGTTAAATACATTTGATTGGGTATTTTTCACGAGCGTAAACGGTGTGGAATTTTTCTTCCGTCATCTGGAAGAGCAAGGCAAGGATATCCGGGCTATGCATCAAGCAAGAGTTGCTGCGGTTGGACCTTCAACTGCCGAGGCCTTGCGCAAACACGGTATTGTTGCCGAAGTGGTCAAAGGGCCCTTTCAGCAGGAAGGTATGCTGGAAGCTTTTGAGAGTGAACTGAAAAAAGGTCAGAAAGTGCTGCTTCCCCACGGTGATCTGGCACGATCCTGGTTGCCTGACCAGTTGAAGGAACGTGGACTTGAGGTCACGGAAGCGATCATCTATGACACCGTACTCGCGGGTGAGGATGATGATGAACTTCTGAAGCTGCTGGAAGAAGGCGGTATTCACGCGGTGACGTTCACGAGCTCTTCAACGGTTACGAACTTCATGGAGATGCTTAAACGGATGGGACTCCAAGATCCATTACCGTTGTTAAAGAATGTCGAGGTTGCTTGCATAGGGCCAGTGACTGCCAAAACGGCAGAAGCAGCTGGCTTGAAGGTAACGCTGATGGCCGCAGAAGCAACGATCGAAAGTATGATCTCTGCGCTGATTGAGTGGAAAAGGACGCCTTCTCCAGAAGGGGCTGTGCCTCGTTGATTTAGGAAGTGTATCGCTATTGTAATAGATCGTATCCATATACCAAAATGCAGATTGATGAAGCGTGCTGAATTCGTTAGGATACCGGCGCGCTTCCCTTTTTGCTCTACTTTACTCTAAGAGAGGATGTATCTATATGAGTTTTCCAATTGTACGACACCGTCGCTTACGTCAATCTACAGGCATCCGCAATATGGTCAGAGAGACTCATCTGACCGTGGATGATTTTATCCAGCCCATCTATGTAACTTACGGTGAAAACGTAAAATCCGAGATCAAATCGATGCCAGGCGTATTCCGTTTTTCTCTTGACCGTCTGCAGGAAGAGGTAAAAGAGATTGCCGATCTGGGAATTCCGGCCGTGTTGTTGTTCGGTATTCCTGAGACAAAGGATAGTATTGGTTCTTCTGGTTTCGCTGAAGATGGTATTGTGCAGGAAGCAACGAAATTGATTAAGTCCTGGTATCCCGACCTGCTGGTTGTGGCAGATACCTGCCTGTGTGAATTTACGGATCACGGGCACTGCGGCATGGTGCATACCGTTGAAGTTGACGGACATATCTGCGGAGATGTTCTGAATGATGAATCACTGGATCTGCTTGTAAAAACAGCTGTATCCCAAGCGAAAGCAGGCGCGGATATTATTGCCCCATCCAATATGATGGATGGATTCGTCCAGGCCATTCGGGCAGGACTGGATGAGAATGGATTCAGCCATATTCCAATCATGTCATACTCCGTTAAATATGCATCTGCTTTTTATGGTCCCTTCCGTGAAGCAGCGGATTCCACACCACAGTTTGGGGATCGCAAATCATATCAGATGGATCCGGCCAATGCCCGCGAGGCACTGCGCGAAGCCGAGACGGATGTGCTGGAAGGAGCAGACATGCTGATGGTGAAACCGTCACTCTCCTATCTGGACGTGATGCGTACAATCAAGGATCAATTTGACCTCCCGCTTGTGGCCTATAATGTAAGTGGTGAGTATGCCATGGTGAAGGCTGCAGCAATGCAGGGTTGGATTGATGAGAAAAAGGTCGCCATGGAAATTCTGCTCAGCATGAAACGCGCGGGTGCGGATATGATCATTACGTATTACGGAAAAGATGCCTCCCGCTGGTTGGCTGAGAAGTAATCGTTCTTTGTAATTACACGTTTGCTAAGAGAGTCGTTATAAAATGATCAACATATAGCAAGGCCCTGCACGACCCTGTTATGTCGCTTGTATAGATCATTGTATAGATCAGTTTACTGTTCATATAAGAGCGGGGCCTATATATTAAGGAGGATGTTCATGACTGCACAATCAGGAAAAAGACGAAACGATGAGCGCTCACGCAGCGCATTCGAGGAAGCCAAGCAGTACATACCTGGAGGCGTAAACAGTCCCGTTCGGGCATTCAAATCCGTAGGACTTACCCCGATCTATGCAGAACGCGGAGAAGGGTCCAAGATTTACGATATTGATGGCAATGTATTTATTGATTATGTGGGCTCATGGGGACCGCTTATCATGGGACATGCCCATCCTGATGTTGTTGAAGCACTGCGTGAAACAGCTCTGAAAGGAACGAGCTTTGGTGCTCCAACGCTGCTGGAGACCGAGATGGCTAAGCTTGTTTGCGAACGCGTACCATCCATTGATATTGTGCGGATGGTCAACTCGGGTACGGAAGCAACCATGAGTGCCATCAGGTTGGCGCGCGGTGTAACGGGCCGCAGCAAAATTTTGAAGTTTGAAGGTTCATATCACGGACATGCGGACAGCTTGCTGATCAAAGCGGGCTCCGGTGTCGCTACCCTTGGATTGCCAGACAGTCCTGGAGTTCCTGAAGGGGTCGCTACCAATACGATCACGGTACCTTACAATGATCTGGAATCGGTTAGCCTTGCCTTTGAACGTTTTGGTGAGGAGCTGGCTGCTGTCATTGTCGAGCCTGTGGCTGGGAATATGGGCGTTGTACCTCCGGCAGAGGGCTTTCTTGAAGGCCTGCGCAGTCTGACGAGCCAGTACGGCAGCCTGCTCATTTTTGACGAAGTCATGACCGGTTTCCGTGTCGGCTTGAACTGTGCACAGGGGCGATATGGTGTTACGCCCGATCTGACATGTCTTGGTAAAGTTATCGGCGGCGGCCTTCCGGTCGGAGCATATGGTGGTCGTCGGGATCTGATGGAGCAGATCGCTCCAACCGGCCCGATCTATCAAGCGGGAACACTAAGTGGTAACCCACTGGCTATGGCAGCAGGGTATACCACCCTCAAGCTGTTGACACCGGAAGTCTATGATCGTTTGGAGACGTTGTCGGCTCGTTTGCAGGCTGGCTTCGATAAGAATGCAGCAGAGACGGGGATTTCTGTAACCATTAACCGTGTTGGTTCCATGGTATGTCCATTCTTCAGCAGTGTACCTGTTACCAATTACGATATAGCCAAAGGAAGCAATTTGGATCAGTTTGTTCGCTACTTTGCAGCAATGGTTGATCAGGGTGTAAGCGTGGCACCTTCCCAGTTTGAAGGCATGTTTGTGTCTGGTGTGCATACAGAGCAGGACATTGATGATACGATTGAAGCAAACCGCAAGGCTCTTCAATCTCTATGACGATCAAAAGTTGGAAGCGTCGTGGAGAATGGCTGGAGCTGATGCCAGGCAAAGTGGTAACAGGCAATCCAGACAGACAGCTTGCGGCAGAGCAATGGCTGCTCACTGAACTTTCGTTTCCAGAAAAGCTGCTTCGTCAGCTCAAGGCAAATCACGGAATTCAACTCGCAGGGGACCGGCTTCGGCTGGCCCTTTTTGCATCTCGGCCCATTGATGTTGAACCCCGTTGGGCAGAGATTGAGGTGCTGTACGAGGATGATTTTAGTCTGGTTGTACATAAACCCGCGGGTATGAAGCTCCATCCGGATGGAACTCGTGCCGATCATGCCATTACGCTGGATCACGCTGTCGCCTCTTATTATGAGATCAATGGTATCGACACCAGCGTGCGCCATGTGCACCGCCTCGATGAAGATACAACAGGCCCCGTTCTCTACGCCAAGAATGCTTTTGCTCTGGCAAAATTGGATGAGGCCATGCGTCGCAAAGAAATTGGGCGTCAGTATGTAGCCATTGCGGAAGGGCAGGTACCTCCGGAATGCAGCAAAATTGATGCGCCCATCGGTAAGGACAGGCATCATAAGCAGCGCAGACGCGTTTCCGAGAGTGGGCAGGAAGCAGTAACACATGTAGAGATTGTGGAAGTGTGGGAGCGGGCTACACTTGTGCGTTTAATACTGGATACTGGACGTACACATCAGATCAGAGTGCATCTGAGTTATGCCGGACACCCGCTTGTTGGCGATCAGCTGTATGGAGGAAGGTCAGATGCCATTGGACGCCAGGCACTTCATGGTGAAGTGTTAACGTTTAATCATCCGCTCACGGGAGCGCTGATTGAAGTTCAAGATCCGTGGCCTTCCGATTTTGAACAGCTAGTCCAGCGGGAACGAACAACCTAATAAAAAGGCAAGCTTTGAACAAAGGTGGCATGCTCATCTCATCGATGGCATATAGATGGGGTAACGAAGGATTTGGACCATGGATCAGTCCCATGAGAAGGATCATGGTGAACATATGCCGAAAGGAGGACGCCACCTTTGTTGAATCAACCTTATGGTTTGCGGTTCGATATTTATGAGCGCGTTCATTTGTCCGAGGGAGTCCCTGCCATTGAGGAACTGGAGGAAATTGAGTTATACCCGCGTATTCAAGTCATCGGTCAGGATGATCATGCAACGTTGCGAGGCCATCTTTTGCTTACAGGTGCGTATCGGGGAGAGAACGAGATCTCGGAGGAACTGAAACATTTTATTCCGGTTGAGATCACAGTTCCCCTGAATCGGGTAAGATCACTTGAGGATATCTCAATTGAGATTGAAAACTTTGATGTGGATTTGTTATCCAGCCGAAGCTTGAATATTACAGGTGTGTTGTCACTGCGTGGCATTGAGGGCTTTCCTGTTGAAGAGCCGCAGGCCTGGTCGGCGGAAGAGTTTACCGTGGTACACTCCCCTGATCCGCAGCAGGTTAACCGCTCTCCGGAGGCGGGGGATGCAGATGCTGGCTTGAACACCTTTGCCCAGGAATATCTGCTGCAGCGCAGTGAAGAGGAAGGTCTGCCTATAACGGCCGAGTCTCTAGACACATCTGAATTGCCAGGAAATCCGCAGCAAGCCGCTGAAGAAACTATCCGTTATGAAGAAGATGCGCAGCCGGAAGAGCAGTTAATTCCTGCACCGCAACAGATCTATGCTGATACGCCTGAGAATCAATATGAAGAAGAATATCAGAAAAGACCGGCTGAAGATAACGCTCCTTCATTAATCACCCAAGAAGATGAAGCAACCGGTAATGAAGTGCCCTCCTCACCTTCACCCGTCTCGTCTTTTATGGCGGAGACTGCAGACCGGCTGGCTTCTTATCCGGAGTCAGAGCCATTGCTACCTCTGGCTGAGGAATCACCATCTATCTGGGCCGAGCCTTCCGTGGAGACCTTACATACAAACACGGGGCTGAGCCAACAACCATCGGAAGACGTGGCTGTTTCGAATGTTTGGAACTTCGAATCTTCCAGGTCAGGTTCACCGCAGGAAGATCAGACGGAGGCTGAGAAGCCAGCAGAGAATTGGCAGGAAGTGTTTGGAGCGTCTGAACTGGAATCTGCCGAGGGGGAAAGACCTTCTGCACCGGAAGCAGTGGATGCAGATGAATCTTCAGAGCCTGTTTCGTTCATTCCTGAACCTGTGGCTGAGACAGAAGACAAGCCAGAGCTCAAAGTCGCGTTTGGCAGCAAGAGGGAGTCTTCACCAAGACAGGAAGAAGGGGTGGGTATCTCGTCCCTGTTATCTTCGGGTAGGTCAGTGCGGGATACAGAAACGGATCGGGAGGAAGATTCGGTCGCTGGCTCCGTACAGGAAGAAGCCTACCAGGCAGATGATGTTCAGTGGAAGAACCTGTTTTTGGGCACGATTGTGGATCAGACACCATTCCGCAAAGTTAAACTGTGCATCGTCCAGCGGGAAGAGACCTTGGATAGCATTGCTGATCGCTACCAATTGAGTACCCGGGAGCTCCAGTTATACAATCGGTTATCTGAACAGGTCGTTGAAGAGGGGCAGATTCTATACATCCCCTGATCTCTGACTTGTAAAATAACGTCCATACCAACCCGCGATCCAATAAGGATTGCGGGTTTTTGCTGCTTTTTGGCTTAACATGCAGGGCTGCCGCCCGTTTCCGCTGTTGTCAGGTTGACTATCGGGCACGGTCAGGGTATGATGTGTTTAGGTTTTTTAAAGAACAACGTCGAATGGGAGTAGTAGACAGCAAGGCCTTTCAGAGAGCGGGATTGCAGCGCTGAGAAATTCCGCAGGAACCTACTGATCGAAGTCGCCCGGGAGTTGCCTGTTTGAATATGAGGAACGATGAGACATGTCATTGTGATTTGTTTGTTCCTGAAGTAGGATGGGCCGGTAGCAGCCGTTATCTGCTTGAAGTGTCACGATAGCCTCAGAAAGGCATGCTGTTTCTTTCTGTCTGCGTGAAACAAAGGTGGTACCGCGAAAGCTAACCTTTCGTCCTTTGATGGATGAAAGGTTTTTTTGTTTTTTGGCGATGATGATTAAGTAACGGAGGAATGACACATGTCTGAAGAAAAAAAATCAGCGGCAACTGAAATGCCGACGACGTATGATCCGAAAGCTGCGGAGCAGAAATGGTATTCTACCTGGACAGAGCGTGGATATTTCAAGGCTGGTCAGCGCAAGGATGCTGAGCCGTTTACCATTGTAATTCCACCCCCGAACGTAACAGGCATGCTTCATATCGGGCATGCACTGGATTTTACACTGCAGGATATCCTGATCCGCACCAAACGGATGCAAGGATATGACGCTTTGTGGCTTCCAGGTTCTGACCATGCAGGTATTGCGACTCAAACCAAAGTAGAGCAAAAGCTGCGTGAAGAAGGCTTGACCCGCTATGATCTCGGACGCGAGAAGTTCCTGGATAAAGTCTGGGATTGGAAAGACCAATACGCGACAACGATCCGTCAGCAGTGGGGTAAAATGGGGCTCTCCCTGGATTATTCACGTGAACGCTTCACGCTCGATGAAGGGCTTTCCCAAGCGGTGCGCAAAGTGTTTGTTCAGCTATATGAAAAAGGCTTGATTTACAGAGGCAAACGCATTATTAACTGGGATCCGGTGAACCGTACTGCATTGTCTGACATCGAGGTTGAGTACAAAGAGGTTCAGGGACACCTGTATCATCTGAAATATCCACTTAAGGACGGTAGCGGTTATGTTACAGTGGCGACGACTCGTCCGGAGACGATGCTCGGTGATACTGCGGTTGCGGTTCATCCAAAAGATGAACGCTATGCAGACATGATTGGCAAAACGCTGATCCTGCCGATCATCGGCCGGGAGATTCCGGTTATTGCAGATGATTATGTAGATAAGGAATTCGGAAGCGGTGCTGTAAAAATTACGCCTGCACATGATCCGAATGACTTCGAAGTGGGTCTTCGCCATAACCTGCCTCAGATCACAGTAATGGATGAGACAGGTACCATGAATGCGGAAGCAGGCAAATATCAGGGTATGGATCGCAGTGACTGCCGCAAGCAGATCGTTGCAGATTTGCAGGAACTGGGTGTCTTGATCAACATTGAGGATCACACACATCAGGTTGGACACAGCGAACGGACGGGAGCTGTGGTTGAGCCTTATTTGTCCACACAATGGTTTGTTGAGATGAAACCTCTCGCCGAAAGAGCCATTCAAAAACAGCAAAACGGGGAAGGCGTAAACTTCGTTCCGGATCGTTTTGAGAAAACATATCTGAACTGGATCGAAAATGTTCGTGACTGGTGTATCTCACGTCAGTTGTGGTGGGGACATCGTATTCCTGCCTGGTACGACGATGAGACTGGCGAAATTATTGTATCGGCTGAAGATCCAAGAACCCTGCCAGAGTACGCTGGTCGTAAGCTGAGACAGGATGAAGATGTTCTGGATACATGGTTCAGTTCGGCATTATGGCCTTTCTCCACGCTCGGCTGGCCTGAAGATGCAGAAGATCTGAAACGTTACTATCCGACAAGTGTGCTTGTAACCGGATATGACATCATTTATTTCTGGGTTGCACGGATGATCTTCACAGCTCTGGAGTTCACGGACGAAATTCCATTCAAAGATGTTCTGATGCATGGTCTGGTTCGTGATGCGGATGGCCGCAAAATGTCCAAATCACTCGGTAACGGTGTGGATCCGCTGGATGTTATTGAGAAATATGGTGCAGACGCGATGCGTTATATGATCTCCACCAGCAGCACGCCTGGCCAGGATCTTCGTTTCCGCTGGGAGCGGGTAGAACAGGCACGTAACTTTGCGAACAAAATCTGGAATGCATCACGTTTCGCACTGATGAATCTGGAAGGCTTTACTTACGAAGATCGCGACATCAGCGGAGAGCTTGGAACAGCCGATTATTGGATTCTGCACCGTCTGAACGAAACTTCCCGCGATATTACGCGTCTAATCGAAGCATACGAATTTGGGGAAACAGGGCGATTGCTGTACAACTTTATCTGGGATGACCTCTGTGACTGGTATATTGAATTTTCCAAGTTGTCCTTCTACGGTGAAGATCCGGTTGCCAAGAAGAAAACACAATCGGTACTCGCTTATGTCCTGGATCATACCATGCGCCTGATTCACCCGTTTATGCCTTACATCTCGGAAGAGATCTGGCAGCATCTGCCTCATGAAGGCGAGACGATTACACTTGCATCTTGGCCAGTGTATGATCCTGCCCTGGAAAATCCGGAAGCCGTTGCCGAAATGAACCTGCTCATGGATACCATTCGTGCCGTACGTAACATTCGTGCAGAAGTAAACGTGCCGATGAGCAAGAAGATTGAATTGATGGTAAAAGCGAACAGTGCCGAGACATTCAGTATTATCGAACGCAACAGCCATTACATTCAACGATTCTGCAATACATCCGAGTTCGACAGCGGACTTGATCTGAGTTCACCGGATAAGGCCATGAGCGCTGTAATTACGGGAGCTGAACTTTACTTGCCGCTGGCGGGACTGATTGATATTGAGCAGGAAGTGGCTCGCCTGGAGAAAGAGCTGCAGAACCTTGAAGGCGAAGTACTCCGTGTAGAGAAAAAGCTGGCCAATGAAGGCTTCGTAGCCAAGGCACCAGCCAAGGTTATTGAGGAAGAGCGCGCCAAACAAGCGGATTATTCGGATAAACGGGATAAAGTCATCGCCCGGATCAAGGAACTGAAAGGTTAATGTTTCTGGGTCGGATGGAGAGCAAGCATGCCATCCGGCCGCTTTTTTCAATCAAACTCGGGACCGAAGGTGAAACATATGACGGAACTTAATGGCACGGGCGTAGATGCCCCTCTGCATACCTATGACGAGGCTGTGGACTGGATCAATGGCCTTATTCCTTTTGGCATCAGACCCGGATTGGAACGAATCACGGAGCTCATGTCATTGCTCGGTAATCCTCATCAGCGTCTCAAATTTATTCATGTCGCGGGAACGAACGGAAAAGGTTCGACTTGCGCTTTTTTGACGTCGGTGCTGCTTCAGGCGGGGTACGATGTAGGAACGTTTACGTCTCCGTATATCACGAAATTCACGAATCGTTTTCAATACAACGGCGAGGATATTCCAGAAGAGACTCTGCTGAAGCTGGCGAATCGACTCCATCCGCTGGTCACAGATATGGCCACTACTGTTCTTGGATCACCTACCATGTTCGAAGTGTCTACAGCCCTGGCACTCTTGTACTATGCAGAAGAGTGTTATCCGGATGTAGTAGTATGGGAGACTGGGCTGGGGGGAAGGATGGACGTAACGAATATCGTTACACCCGTGGTTTCGGTCATTACGAATATCGGTATGGATCATACGGATGTCCTGGGTGATACCATTGAAGCGATCGCGGGAGAAAAAGCAGGCATTATTAAACCAGGCGTACCTGTTGTCACCTGTGTTACACAGCCAGAGGCTGTTAAGGTGATTCAGGAAAAGGCCCAGCAAGTCCGATCAACTGTGTATTTGTCCGGAGAACAATTTTCTTACCATAGACTCCATAGTGATGAGAATGGTCAATCCTTTCATTTTGCTGGACCATTCCGCGAGCTGGATGCTCGCATTCGAATGCAGGGTATTTATCAGATGGATAATGCTGCGGGTGCTCTTATGGTGCTTGAATTGCTCAGACAGTACATGGCATTCATTCTGGATGACAGAGATATTGCCCTTGGATTGGAGAATGCCTTCTGGGCTGGCCGATTCGAGAAGGTCGTTCACGAACCCCGAATTGTACTGGATGGTGCGCATAATCCGGAAGGGGCAGAGTCACTGGCCAAGAGCATTGTCGACGTATATCCTCACAACAAGTTAAATTTGATGATGGGCATGCTGGCGAATAAGCATCACGAAGCGTATTTGCAGCATATACTGCCACTAGTGGATACGCTGATCCTGACCGAGCCAGATTTCCGACGCAAAATGGATGCAGCCGAATTGCTGCAGATCGTCGAGCGGTTACGTCCCGCCATTGCGAAAGAGAATCTGGAAATCATCGTCGAGCCCGATTGGGCGAAGGCACTTGATCTATTGAAGTCACGGACGGAAGCGGAAGATCTGGGGGTGGTGTCCGGCACACTGTATCTCATTGCAGATGTGAGGGCAGCCCTTTTGCATCAAACCGATTCTGAAAAAGGTTGGTGAAAGTTTTGTTAAATACATCAGAACACGTTCATTTTATAGGGATTGGCGGATATGGCATGAGTGCCATCGCACGAGTTATGCTGGAGATGGGATACACCGTTACCGGATCGGACGTCGCTTCACAGGAGTTGACTGAGAAGCTGGCAGCCAAGGGAGCGAAAATATATATCGGACATACGGCTGAACACGTAAATGGAGCAGATCTTGTGGTCTATTCTACAGCAGCTCCGGCGGATAATGTGGAGCGAGTGGCAGCCGAGCAGCTTAATATTCCGATTCTTCACCGTGCACAGATGCTGGCGCGCCTGCTCAATGAGCGCAAAGGTGTTGCGGTTGCAGGTGCCCACGGCAAAACGACGACTTCCTCAATGATTGCACTTGTCATGGACAAATGCGATACAGACCCAACGTATATCATTGGCGGAGAAATCATGAATTTGGGAACCAATGCGAAGGCAGGCCAGGGCGATTGGGTCGTGGCTGAAGCAGATGAGAGTGATGGATCGTTCTTGCAGTATCATCCGTGGCTAGGTATTGTGACCAATATTGAAGCCGATCATTTGGAGAATTACAACAGCGACTTCGAGGAGCTCAAAAAAGCGTATGTACAGTTCTTGAGTCAAATTCGTCCGGAAGGAACAGCCATTGTCTGTGCGGATGATGAGAACGTTCAAAGCATTTTACCTGAGCTGAAATCCCGAGTCACGACATACGGCATTGATCAGAAGGCTGATTATATGGCATCGGATATCGTACTGGGTGACCGCAGAATCTCCTTCACCATGAGCCATCAGGGTAACGCACTGGGAACGGTAGAGCTCTCTGTTCCAGGCAAACATAATGTTTACAACGCCATGGCTACGGTCATTACCTGTCTGGAAGCAGGCATTCCGTTTGAGAAAATCACGGCTGCCATTATTCAGTTCCATGGTGCCAAACGCAGGTTCCAGGTGCTGGGTGAAGCACGGGATATTCTGGTTATCGATGACTATGCTCATCATCCGACTGAAATTGAGGCAACCATCAGTGCAGCGAAAGCGACAGGGAAACGTATTATCGCGGTGTTCCAACCGCAGAGATATACGCGTACCTTCTTCCTGCTGGATGCGTTTAGTCGTGCTTTCGCTGAGGCAGATGAGGTACTTATTACCGACATCTATTCTCCGGCGGGAGAAAAACAGATTGAAGGTGTTCACTCCGCTAAGCTGGTTGAACTGATTGTTCAGAATAGTAATGCTGCTGCTCGTTATTTGCCTACCAAGGAAGAAGTGGTAGCAGATTTGCAGAATCGTCTGCAGCCAGGAGATCTTGTCCTCACGATGGGAGCAGGGGACATCTGGAAGGTTGGCGACACACTTGCCAAAGGACTGAAATAGTCCATTTTATGACCCGCTTTGCTTCGTAAAGAAGCAGGCGGGTTTTTGAATTTCTAGGAATCTTTCATTGTCTCTGGGCATATAGCTGATATAAATGGGACAAAGGAGAGGGTACGGGGTGAGCAATGCTAGAATGACGTTTCGTTTCGGGGAGAACGAGTCGGACAAGCCGAATCATAAGGATGAGAAAGTGATTGGAACCTTTCCACCCTTATCTGATGAGATATCGCACAGTGCTCCGCGGATCGATGTCGCGCCTTCATGGACACCGGAGGATATCCCTGGAGATTGGGGAGAGACCACCCTGAGCGGAACAAGTATACTGGAGCCGGATCAGAGAAAGGACCGGAATCCAAATCCTGTACAGTCGCAGTATGTTTATTCGGATTCTACAGTGTACCCTGACGAAAATGAGAAAGAGCTTCCTGAAGACAGCAATGATGTGGGTCATGACTGGATGGTGGATCGTGATCATTACTCCTACAAGCGAAATCGCCCTCCGAGGGGCTGGAAGATGATTGGTTCGGTTACGGGAGCACTGGTCACCGGTGCCCTTTTCGGTATGGTTATTCTCTCTTTTTTTAATCGGGAAGGAACAGGTCCGGACGTGCTTCCCCAAACCAATCAACCAGTATCGAGTGTGACGGGAGTGCAGGGGACTTCCGGGACGGACCAACAAGCACAGTCAGCACTTAGCGGAGGCAGTTACTATGCGCTTCAGTACGGTGTTTTTAGTTCGCCTGAACGTGCTGAACAGGCCAAGCTTGAACTCTCCCAGTCTGGAATCGCTGCAGGAACGGATCCGGACGATGGGAATCGGGTGTATGCGGGCATCTCTTCCGACCGTGAGGAAGCCAAACTGCTGAGCTCCCGTCTTAAGGCGGAGGGTGTGGAATTGTATGTCAAAGAGATCGCATATCCTGCAGTGGACTCTGCAGCTCTCGGTATGAATGAGGAAGATGTTCAGCTCTTCTTCAGCAGCAGCAATGCATTGGTGGAGCAACTATCCACATTGTCCATCGGGCAGCTTGGTCAAGCAAATCCAGAGCCTATAGCCTCGGAAACGATGACTGCATTACAGAATCAGCACGAGGCCTGGATAACAGGTATGGGTAAACTCTCGGCAGGTCTCGGACAAGAAGCGGCGCCGATCGTTTCAGCCATGGAAAAATCGATGAACAGTGCAATTACGGCAGTTGCCGAGTATAACAAAAATCCCTCCGATGTACACATGTGGGCGGTACAAGCGGATCTGATGAATTATGTTCTGCAGCAGAAAAAATGGCTTGAAGGGATTAAGCAATAAGTTTTCCTTCCCCTAACACAGCCCCGAAATCCCTGTCCGGCAAGGAACTGGAAATAGTTCCCCTTGCCGGATTTGTGTTTGTATTGACGTACAAAACCCCGTATAATAATGTGGGTGTCAAAAAATGGCGAGGGAAGATAACCGATGAAAAAAAACTTCGGCATGTTAATACTGTTTCTTCTGCTCGGCTGGATGGCCGGAGCGTGGATCGCCAAGGCACTGCAGCCAGTCAAGGCTGTAGCCATTCTAACCAAAGCCACGACCATACGTTGGTCACCGCAGGCTGATCTGGATATTATCAGTTATGACATTTCATTTCAATTTCAAATGAGCCTCCTCAGTTTGATTGGTATTATTGCGGCTGTATGGCTGTATCGCAGACTGTAGGAGAATGACGATTTTTGACGACGAAACTAAGCGAATGACATCTACTATGGTGATGCGACAGATGTCGCCGTAGCATAAGGAGCCGTTTATTTTGAATAAATTACAATCGCGCCCTATTATTCTGGCCTCCACTTCGCCGCGGCGCAAGGATCTGATCGCTTCACTTCAACTAGCTTTCAAAGTAATACCGAGTCACGCGGATGAAGACACGCCACCGGAATGGACTCCTGAGCAGACGGTTCAGGAGCTTGCCATGCGCAAAGCAATGGCTGTCTATCGTGGGCTTGAAGGTCAGGAACAGGACGCCATCATTGTAGGCAGTGACACTGTCGTTGTGCTGGATGGAGACATTCTGGGCAAACCTGTGGATGAACAGGATGCTGAACGTATGCTCGCCAGACTTCAGGGACGTACACATCGTGTATTCACTGGAGTTGCATGTGTTGATGCTGGAGATGGAAAGTCCGTTGTGCACTATCGGCAGACAGAAGTAACGATGAAGGAGCTGTCCGAGGCAACGATCGGGGCGTATGTTCAGACAGGCGAGCCTATGGACAAAGCAGGGTCGTATGCAATTCAAGGAATTGGCGCTTCACTGGTAGACCGCATTGAAGGATGTTACTTTAATGTTGTGGGTTTGCCTCTTTCCCTGCTCAGCGACATGTTGGATGGATTCGGAGTTCATGTGCTGCAGCGAGCCTGATTATGGGAAATGAATGATGTGAAAAGAGGGAATATATGGAGTCGCCTCAGTACATGATGCGCGACATCCCCCATGAAGAACGCCCGAGAGAACGCATGATGGAATATGGGGCGGGCGCCTTAAGCCATGCAGAACTGCTGGCTATTTTACTTCGGACAGGTACGAGGCAGGAATCGGCTGTGCACATGGCACAGCGCATTCTCACTGAAGCAGGTGGCATCCGTTCGCTAATGGATATGAGTCTGAACGAGTTGACTGCCATGAAAGGAATTGGTATGGCCAAGGCTGTTCAGCTTAAGGCTGGCATTGAACTTGGTCACCGGATTGCGCAGAGCAGACGGGTGCAGTCTCCTTCCATCCGTACACCGCGTGACGCAGCTGATATTTTACTCGAGCAGCTGCGTTACTTACAGAAGGAACACTTTGTGTGCCTTTTCCTGAATAGCAAAAATCATATTATTGCCCAGGAAACACTCTCCATGGGTAGCCTTAATGCTTCAATTGTACATCCACGTGAAGTGTTCCGTGCTGCCATCAAATGCAGCAGTGCCTCGATCGTATGCGCACATAATCATCCGAGCGGTGATCCTACGCCTAGTCCTGAGGATATTCAAATAACCAAGAGACTGATCGAAGCAGGTTCAATCGTGGGCATAGATGTTCTGGACCACATCATTATCGGCGATGGAACATACGTAAGTTTGAAGGAGAAGGGCTTAGTATAATATAATGGTTGGCGTTGATGTTTTCCTATGAATATTGACGGCGTTGTCCGTAGAAGATAGGTTCACTTTACAGATGCAATACATTTCAATGAATGATGAACCCTGCTGGATTGCAGAGGAAATGAAAATGAAACGCTCTGAACGTTAATAGGGCGGCTATATGAGGCAGAAAAGGAGATTACGTCATGTTTGGTGGTTTTACGAAAGATTTGGGTATTGATTTGGGGACAGCGAATACGCTGGTTTATGTACGTGGAAAAGGTATTGTAGTGCGGGAGCCTTCGGTGGTTGCTCTGCGGACAGATACCAAGAGCATTGAGGCTGTTGGGGAATCTGCCAAAAAAATGATCGGACGTACTCCTGGTAACATTCGTGCGATTCGTCCAATGAAGGACGGCGTTATTGCTGATTTTGATACGACGGCAACGATGATCAAATATTTTATTCGCCAGGCGCAGAAACAGCGCTCGATGTTCCAGCGTCATCCGAACGTTATGGTATGCGTACCATCCGGAATTACAGCGGTAGAACAACGTGCGGTTGAAGATGCAACAAAACAGGCCGGCGCGCGTGAAGCATACACGATTGAAGAGCCATTTGCAGCAGCCATTGGTGCAGATCTTCCGGTATGGGAGCCAACAGGCAGTATGGTTGTGGATATCGGTGGCGGAACGACTGAAGTGGCGGTTATTTCCCTCGGCGGAATCGTAACAAGCCGTTCCGTTCGTGTAGCTGGTGATGAGATGGACGAATCGATCATCCAGTATATTAAACGTCAGTATAATTTGATGATTGGTGAGCGTACATCTGAGCAATTGAAGATGGAGATCGGTTCAGCTATGCCACTGGAACAAGTGGAAACGATGGAAATTCGCGGCCGCGATCTCGTAACAGGTCTGCCTAAGACCATCACGATTACATCGGATGAAATCAGCGAAGCTCTGGCAGATACGGTAAATGCTATTGTGGAAGCTGTGAAAGTAACTTTGGAAAAATGTCCTCCTGAGCTTGCGGCAGATATTATGGACCGCGGTATCGTGTTGACTGGCGGCGGCGCGTTGCTCCGCAATCTGGACAAGCTGCTGGCTGGTGAGACAGGTATGCCGGTCATCGTAGCGGAAAATCCACTCGATTGTGTAGCAATCGGAACAGGTAAAGCTCTGGAGAACATCCATTTGTTTAAAAGCAGAAGCAGTTCGGCAGTTCGTTCCAAACGTTAATCCGGCACGGATCGCTTAATGTCACGTTCGAGTTAAGCGTGAGTCGCCAACGAAGAGGACCCGACTTCAGTCGGGAGAGCTATTACCCGCATAACCGGGGAGATCAGCGAATATTCTCGAAGGGACTATCAGTCTGCACGTCTCCCCGCCGGGCATAGCTCGGAAGAGAATATGGATGTTAGAGGGTGTTCGAACTGTTTAAGCTGCTGGGCAACAAAAGACTTTTTGTTTTGCTGGTGGGCCTTGTTACATTTATCGCGTTAATGGGCTTTACGCTCGGTCCGCGAACCGCTCTATCCTGGCCGGAAAAATTCCTGAAGGATTCAGTCGGATTTGTACAATACGTATTTTACAAGCCCGCTTCTGCTGTAGCGGGCTTTTTCAAAGATGTAGCGAACATGCGTGCGGTATATCAAGAAAATGAAGAGCTGCGAATCGCGATGGGGCACTATACCCGGGATCGATTGAAGTATAACGAGATGGAAAAAACCAATGATCGTTATAAGGATTTGCTAAAATTTACGGCTGAACAGAGAAATCGGTATAACTACGAATATCGTATTGCACAGGTCATCAGTGCCAATTCCGATCCCAATAGCAGAACGATCAATATTGATATTGGGGAGAATGCGGATATCAAGCCAGGCATGGCCGTCACTTCCCAGGAGGGTCTGGTTGGGGTGATCAGTCACGTTAGTGCCTATACCTCAACGGTGAATCTGCTAACCTCGATGGATGCCAACGATCCCAATTCCAATGCCATCGCAGCAACGGCGGTGGGCAAGGAAGATACGGTTTTCGGTATGATCGAGAGCTTTGATCCCAAGACGGGCATGTTCAAGATGACTAAAATTTCGGAAGAGTCTGATATCAAAAAAGGCGACGAAATTATCTCATCGGGTATTATCAATAATTTTCCGAAGTACATGCGAATCGGGGAAGTCAAGAAAATTGAAGTTGGCGAATATGGACTCACGCGCACAGCAACGATTGAACCATATGCGAGCTTCCTGGATTGGAAAGAGCTAATGGTGGTTATTCCTCCCGAGGTGAAGGAGTAATGGTGACACGCAAGCAAGTCTTGTTCCTGTTGCTGTTCGTTTTGTTCATCGCGGAAGGGACGATTTTGCCATTGCTTATTCCTTCGGGATGGCAGCTGCGCATTTCGGCCAATTTGGTCTATATCGTGATTCTGTTTATCGCTGTATATCATCATCGCCACACTGCTCTGGTGCTCGGCATCTTTTTTGGACTGCTTCATGACGTTGTATTTTATGGAGAGATGATCGGACCTTATGGATTTGCAATGGGGTTATCTGCTTATATGATGGGACTTATATTCCAGGCACCGCGTGCACCGCTTCCAGTTATGGTTACAGTCGTCATTTTGGGGAGTCTGCTTAATGACACCATGTTGTTCTTTTTATATAAGCTGTTCCGCCTCAATCACGTGACCTTTGACTGGGCTTTGCTTGAATATATGATTCCCAATCTGTTCATTCATTTCGTGTTTGCCCTGATCATTTATACTCCGCTGCGGAAGCAGCTGGAGCGTATCGGCAAAAGAAAGAGCAAGGTGCAGGAAGCATCCTGATACATTTTATAGAGTGAAAAGCAGGAACTTCGAGGCCCGGGCACGAAATGTAATGAGATGGGAGGGACAGGCTTATGACGGTAAAATCGAATCACGTAACGATTAAAGGCATCCGAGACGGCTTGGTTTTCCTGTTGGACGATCAATGTGAATTCGAGGAATTGCTCTATGAGCTCCGCTATAAGCTGGAACACAGCCATCAAAATATTTTGACCGGACCGATTGTTCATGTGGATATCAAACTGGGCAGCCGCGAAGTGACAGAGGACCAAAAAGAAGCGATATTGGACATATTGAAGCAAAAAGGGAATCTGCTCATTCGCTCCATCGATTCACCAGCCCTTAAACCAGAGGTTAAAGGGCCACCGCCAATTGTTACGATGTGTGGCATGGTGCGTTCAGGTCAAGTGCTTCATCACGAAGGGAATCTCCTGTTTCTTGGGGATATCAATCCGGGGGGCACGGTGACGTGTACCGGAGATATATATGTTTTGGGTTCACTCAGAGGCATGGCTCACGCTGGGATCGGCGGGGATGACGAGTCAATCATTGCCGCATCGGTATTTGCACCGACGCAGCTTCGAATCGCTGATATCATCAGCCGTCCCCCTGACGAATGGGAGAGCCGGGATACCGGGATGGAATTTGCTTATTTACAGGACAATCAGATGCAGATCGACAAGATGAGCAATATCGTTCGGTTGCGCCGAGATTTTAATGTGTTTAAAGGAGTGTAGCTCATGGGAGAGGCGATCGTGATCACTTCGGGTAAAGGCGGCGTTGGTAAAACAACCACCTCAGCAAACATCGGAACAGCGCTGGCGCTGCTCGGAAAAAAAGTTTGTCTGGTAGATACCGATATCGGCCTTCGCAATCTGGATGTCGTGATGGGACTCGAGAACCGGATCATTTATGATCTGTGTGACGTGGCAGACGGGCGTTGCCGTCTGAATCAGGCGTTGGTGAAAGACAAACGCTTCGAAGAATTGTACATGCTGCCTGCAGCGCAAACAAGAGACAAAAACTCTGTATCACCGGAACAGGTTAAGGACATCATTCTGGAATTGAAAAAAGATTTTGAATATGTCATTATCGATTGCCCTGCCGGGATTGAACAGGGATTCAAAAATGCGGTCGCTGGAGCAGATCAGGCTATCGTGGTAACTACACCGGAGAACGCTGCTGTACGTGATGCGGATCGGGTCATCGGTCTACTCGAAAGCTCGCATATTCAATCACCGAAGCTGGTTGTAAACCGTATTCGGAACAACATGGTCAAATCGGGCGATATGCTTGATATTGATGGTATTTTGCAAGTCCTCAATATTGATCTGATTGGCATTGTGCCAGATGATGAACTTGTCATCAAAGCGGCTAACTCTGGAGAACCTACAGTCATGAATCCAGACTCGCTTGCAGCGATTGCCTATCGGAACATTGCTCGTCGCATTCTGGGAGATACGGTTCCACTGATGCAGTTAGAGCAGAAAAAGGGCGCGTTCTCACGCTTTAAAAAGTTTTTTGGTATGGGTTAAATGGGTTAATACAATCGTCCTTATAGATATGAACACTTACCGCCGCGGCCTTTGCAGCCCGGCTTTTTTAATGCTTTCAGCACAGAAATCCCTATCATTTTTCTCCACATTAAACTCCACTCGGCAGGTTGATATAACCTGGGTGGAGTTATTTTGCTTTGACCCGGAAGCTTGTTCATATTATGAAAGAGCTCTTCATAGGATGTATTAAACAAGCCTCGGCGGGAGGATATTCCATGAATACGAAACTTCGAATCAAGCAAAGAAGAGAAGAACGGATACGGCGGTTGCTGGATGGCGCTGCGATGGAGATTATGCAGGAAGCGAATTCGGGGCCCAGCAAGAAGATTGCCGAGAGCCCAAGACCTACTTCTTCTTTTGATATACAGGATAAGACAAGACAAGTTGGATCACTACTGGCAGAACAGGAAAGGGATCCTGAATGGCTGTGGAAAAAAGAGAACGGACATTACGGTTCAGGTGGCCATACACGTTTTAACCTAGTGAAATCGTTGGTGCGTAGAACAGTAGTCAGTGCAATGGTTTTTGGTGCCGTATGGGGACTGTTTCAACTCAATGCGTCATGGGCATCTTCACCCAAAACGGTAATTGCAGATGCGCTCCATCGGGACATGGACTTTGCGTCGGCAGCGCTCTGGTATGAACGGCACTTTGGCGGGACGCCGTCTTTCCTGCCCGTGCTGGGCCACACCACAGATGCAGTTAATGGTTCGGGGGTTAGATCACTGCTGGGTAAACCGCTCTCTGGGACAATCGTTCAACCATTTGCACTGAGCATGAAGGGCATAGAGATCGTCCCCGAAGCAGAGGGGACTGGCTTTGTACAGGTGGTCAGTTCGGATGCAGGACGAGTTCTGCAAGTTCTTGGTGATACAGAGAATGGGATAACCGTAGTCATCCAGCATACAGGCAACTTGACTGCGATATATGGCCGACTGAACGAGAGTGAAGTCGAAGTGAATGACTGGGTGGAGGCCGGAAATGTCGTTGGTAGCCTCAAGTCCACAGGCGGAGAACAACCTGCCACGCTATATTTCGCTGTAAAAGAGGGCGAAGAGTATGTAGATCCTGCGGAAGTGGTTGCCCTTGATTAGGTTGTGGGGTGTACGCATTTCGCTGCATCCGTTTTTCGTCATTGTTATGCTGGCCTCCTTGGCTACAGGACATTTTATAGAACTCATCACACTGTTTGCAATCGTATTTATTCATGAATGTGGACATGCTGCGGCGGCAGCCCTTCTGGGCTGCCGTGTCCTGTCGATTCAGATGCTTCCTTTTGGCGGTGTGGCTGTTATTGAAGACGGGGGCCGGCTTACGGCTGGGCGGGAAATTATAATAGCGCTGGCCGGTCCTCTGCAAAACATATTGATGGTCGGGATCACCATGCTGCTGCAGTACGCCAACCTGGGAGATCCAGTATTCTTGGCGTACATTATCCAAGGGAATCTGCTGATTGCCCTGTTTAATCTGCTGCCCGTACTTCCGCTGGATGGTGGTAAAATAGTACAGGCACTCGTCAGTCTGATTGCTCCCTACTATACGACATTAATGTGGACCTATCGGATTAGCATCTTATGTAGTACAGGGGTTATTCTGTTTGCGATCAGCAAATGGATCACTGGAGACTACGGGCTCCCGCTGAATATCTTGCTCATTGGTCTCTTTCTGTTCTATTCCAACGTAACCGATTATCGAAACGTACCTTATCGCTTTATCCGCTTTTTGATGAATCGGGAAGGTGCATTTGCGCATCATGCGGCTACAGGCAGTTTGGCACAGCCGATAATCTCATTTCCGGCGAAACCTTTGGACACTATTCTGCGTCTATTAAAGAGAGAGAAATATCATATGGTATATGTGATGAACAGACAGGGACGAATTATGGCCGTTTTGCCTGAACAGCGAATTATCGGTTCCTATTTCAAGCAGAACACAGACAAACTGTAAAACGGTTGGTGAACTCGTCCAGATTTGGGGTAATACATATACATTGAGAATTGCAAAGACACAGAATGGATGTGGATGAATTGAATTGTCTTCTAGAGGTCAAGCCATGAAACAAATGATCGTACATAATGAACACAACCTCATGCAAATGGCGCTTCTGGAAGAAGGCAAAGCTGTGGAATTTACAGCAGAACGTACACGCGAACGCGGACTGCTTGGTTCGTTTTTCAAAGGACGGGTCGTCAACGTGCTACCGGGTATGCAGGCTGCTTTTGTGGATATAGGTCAGAAAAAAAATGCCTTTCTATATGTGGATGATGTCCTGCACCCTCATTTGGAGAAACAACCGAAGGTGAAACCTTCAATCTCCGAATTGCTTCGTCCAGGTCAGGATGTCATCGTTCAGGTTCTAAAAGAGCCGGTAGGAAGCAAAGGAGCCCGGGTGACGACACATTACTCACTACCGGGCCGATGGCTTGTCTACATGCCGATAGCGGACTACATAGCCGTCTCGAAGAAGATTGCCCGTGAAGGGGATCGCTCCCGTCTTAAGGCATTGGGCGATCAGCTCAGACGTGGGGAGGAAGGGCTGATCATTCGAACCGTATCCGCAGAAGAGCAGCGGGAGGCCATAGAGGCTGACTTGGAATCGTTGCGTGAGCAGTGGCGTTTGATATGCGAAAAAGCAGACAGTTTGCCTTCACCGAGCCTGTTGCATCGGGATCACAGCATGGTTCAGCGAATTATTCGGGATGTGTACACTCCAGGCAGCGATGAGGTTATTACAGACAGTGAAGGACAAGCCCGTGAGGTGAGGGCTTTACTGGAGGAGATCTGTCCGGGTCATCAGCCAAAGGTACAGGTTTACCGGGGCGCAGAGTCCATCTTTGCTGCGTATGGTGTTCAAGAGCAGCTCAATAAGGATTTTGCACGTAAAGTATGGCTCCCCGGCGGAGGTTACATCGTCATAGATCATACAGAGGCACTTACTGTGGTGGACGTTAACACAGGCAAATTCACCGGAGGCGGCGGGGATAGTCTGGAAGAAACCGTTACGGAAACCAACATGCAGGCAGCCGTCGAAATTGCACGTTTAATGCGTTTGCGGGACATTGGTGGCATGATCATTGTGGACTTTATCGATATGGAGGAAGCAGCCAATCGGCAGGAAGTTGCTGCAGCGCTGGAGGCTGAACTCAAAAAAGATCGGACCAAGGCTTTTGTCATGGGCTGGACCAAGCTTGGCCTGCTTGAACTTACACGTAAAAAAGTCCGGGAAGAAAGTACACTTCCTTATGTGGAGCCCTGTTCTTCTTGTCACGGGACAGGTAAAAGATATATTTCACCATTGCATTGATTTTTACTCGCGATGATGATATAATCATCAGGTATGTGTTTAGCCTATTGGTCTTGCACATGCTGTAACCGCACTGGCCGGGTACAAGAACAGCTCCGCAAGGAGGCTGTCACCTGAGACCGGGCGAGTCTGAGACATGAGGAGGTGCAAGGCAAATGTACGCAATTATTGAAACAGGCGGCAAACAGTACAAAGTCCAAGAGGGCGATGTTCTGTTCATCGAGAAATTGACTGCGAACGATGGCGAAAGCGTAACGTTCGACCGTGTCCTGGCTGTATCTAACGATCAAGGTTTGACAGCAGGTACACCATTGGTTTCCGGAGCTACTGTAACGGCTAAAGTGGAGAAACATGGCAAAGGTCAAAAGGTTGTTGTATACAAATACAAACCGAAAAAGAACTACCATGTGAAGCAAGGTCACCGTCAACCGTACACTAAAGTAACTATCGAGAAAATCCAAGCGTAAGAGGGTGCGATAAGTGATTATCGTTCAAATCTTTCGTAACGATGACGAGAGCATCGATCGCTTTTCCATCAAAGGGCATGCCAATTATGCCAAGCGGGGAGAAGATATCGTATGTGCCGGGGTATCCGCTGTTACAGTGGGTACAGTGAATTCAATCGAAGCATTGACTGGTGTCAAAATGGATGCCAAAATGAAGAATGGCTTTTTAAGCGCTTCTTTGCCAGTGCTGGAGAGAGATGGAACTTGGTCCCAGGTGCAATTGCTGCTCGAATCTATGGTTCTTATGCTCACTGATATTGCAGAGTCATACGGGAAGTATATTAAGATAGAGCAACTCAAATAAGTAAAGAAGGAGGACAACCAATCATGTTGAAATTAAATCTTCAGTTATTCGCATCGAAAAAAGGTGTAGGTTCCACGAAGAACGGTCGTGACAGTAGAGCGCAACGCCTTGGCGTTAAGCGTGCTGACGGTCAAACAGTAACTGGTGGTAGCATTCTTGTTCGCCAACGCGGAACAAAAATTCACCCAGGTACGAACGTGGGTATCGGTAAAGATGACACTTTGTTTGCGAAAGTGGACGGCGTTGTGAAATTCGAACGTTGGGGACGCGATCGCAAAAAAGTAAGCATTTACCCTGTGGACGTTGCTCCAGTAGCAGCTGCAGTAAAAGCATAATATCGGCATTCCGCCTAAGGAGCCTTCGGCAATTTTGCCGAAGGCTCTTTGTATTTAGGATGGATAGATGTTTTCGATAATGAACTGGCAGAAAAGACATGTTATACTTGGTTACGGTGGGGTTTAAAACCAACCGAGTTTTGTAGAACGGGGAGAAGCCATGAAATCTTGGAAAAGAGTGCCGTGGATTGCGGCATGTTCACTTCTGATTCCTTTGGTTTTCGTTGTGCTGTATCCGGCAGCCATTTCGAGTGCTGTATGCGCATTGTGGTCCGTGGCCGTAATCTTTGTTTCAATGAATGCGATGAAGAGACAGGCGGAAGCGGAACGCAGAACCATCATACAATCTATGGAAAAGACAGCAATTGCATCACTAAATCATCATCGGCATGATTGGATGAACGATCTTCAGGTGTTATATGGATATCTTCGGCTGGGCAAACTTGATAAATCCGTGCAATGTGTGGAAAGAATAAAAGAACGGGTAACCGAGGAAAGTCGGATTTCCAAATTAGGCATTCCCTCACTCGTTTTTTATCTCCAGTCTTTTCGTGCCAGTGGCGCCGCTCTGGAATTGCATGTGGAAGTCGAGGAAGAATTGCAGCTTAGTGCTCTGATCTCTCCCGAGGATGGCGAGTCGCTTACGGGCGCAATTGCAGATGCAATCAGAGCCTATCAATACGGTGGCGGCCGGTCGTCTTGGGGAGAGGTTCGCAAACTGACCTTGAACTTCGGACAAGACCATGGGGATGTGGTTGTTCGGCTGGACGGGGATCAAACACCCGATCCGGAAACATTACGGCAGCTTAATGCCGTACTCAAAGGAAAAAAAGTCAGAACGGAGCAGCTTCCGTCTGAAGACACGTTTATACAATTTAGAATGCCGTGTGGAATATAGGAAGAAGGGGTAGCTATGTTTGTAGATAAAGCGAAGATTTATGTAAAAGCAGGAGATGGAGGAGACGGAATTATTTCGTTCCGTCGAGAGAAGTATGTACCAAACGGCGGACCTGCCGGGGGTGATGGAGGCAAAGGAGCTGACATCATTTTCCGCGTGGATGAAGGTTTGCGTACATTGATGGATTTCCGTTACCAGCGTCACTTCAAGGCCCCTCGTGGTGAGAAGGGACGGAATAAAAGTCAGCATGGCGCGAACGCTGAGAATATGATTGTTCGCATTCCACCGGGAACTGTCATTCTGGATGATGATAGTGGAGAAGTATTGGCAGACCTGACGCGTCATGGTCAACAGGTTGTTGTTGCGCGTGGTGGCCGAGGCGGTCGGGGGAATATCCGGTTTGCCACACCAAATAATCCAGCTCCTGAACTTGCCGAAAATGGTGAAGAGGGCGAAGAACGCTATATTGTGCTTGAGCTTAAAGTTATGGCGGATGTTGGTTTGGTTGGTTTTCCGAGTGTCGGGAAATCTACCCTGTTGTCCGTTGTATCAGCGGCGAAGCCGAAGATCGGAGCTTATCACTTTACGACCATTACACCTAACCTGGGCGTAGTCGGTGTAGGTGAAGGACGCAGCTTCGTTATGGCCGACTTGCCAGGACTGATTGAAGGTGCTCATGAAGGTATCGGACTTGGACATGAGTTTTTGCGCCATGTTGAACGTACCCGCATCATTATTCACGTTGTGGATATGTCTGGCTCGGAAGGACGCGATCCGTTTGAGGACTGGGTTAAAATCAACGACGAGCTGAAGCTGTACAATCCGGTACTCGCGGAGAGACCTCAGATCGTGGCCGCCAACAAAATGGATATGCCGGAATCGGAAGAGAATCTGGAGCAATTTATGCAGAAGGTTCGTGAAGTTCAGCCGGATATTGAGATCATGCCAATCTCTTCCCTGACTCGCAAAGGAATTCAGGAACTCCTGTATCGTGCGGCGGATCTGCTTGATCAGATTCCGGACGAAGTCGTCGTAGAAGAAGTAGCGGACATATCTGAACGCAAAGTGTACAGTCTGGATAAGAAAGAGGACGAAGGCTTCCGTATTGTGCGGGAGAATGAGATCTTTGTTGTTGAGAGTGCCAAGATTGATCGCATGATGAAACGGATGCAGCTGAACTCGCATGAGGCCATCCTTAAACTGGCGCGTACACTGCGTCATATGGGTGTGGATGAAGAGCTCCGTAAACGTGGTGCTGAAGAAGGCACGATTGTGCGCATCGGTGATTTTGAATTTGAATTCGTTGAAGGCAGCAGCTACTATTAAGTTTGATGTGTAAAATTTAATGTATGCCTGCTCAAATATATAGGACATGTAAACGCAGAGAAGTGGGAAATGACCCGCTGCTCTGCGTTTTTTTTGTTTTTTCCTAACATGTGGCAGGGAGAACCTTGTATACTTTGAGAAATGGCTTAGAAAAAAATAGACATGTAACGTATTGCCCTTTTAGTATAGATCCGATATAATGTCCACTATATGAAAACATGAGTCTTTGAGGAGAGGACGTTCTGTGAATGAACGCTATTACTTAGTACGGGAAGACATTTTACCGGAAGCAGTGGTGAAGACGATGCAGGTGAAAGAGCTGCTTGCTTCGGGGGATGTCAAAACAGTGCATGAAGCGGTAGAGCAGGTCGGATTAAGCCGAAGTGCTTTTTATAAGTATAAGGATGGAATTCACCTCATCAACCAATTGGAACGGGAAAGAATCGTCACCATATCGATTGATCTGGAGCATCAGTCTGGTATATTGTCTCGCGTGTTGGGACATGTGGCTGGATATGGAGCCAACGTACTCACGATTAATCAGAGTATCCCGCTTCAAGGAAGAGCCAATGTTGTTATCTCGGTAGAGACGTCACATCTTCACGGAGAAATCGGTGAAATGTTGGATCGGATGCAGGATATGCCGGGGGTTCGGCGCACACGGATTGTAGGTCAGGGCTAACTGGATTTTATCTCATAACGTCCGGATATATGAAAAAAACTGCTTCATTGTACACAGAGAGCGTACAGAGGTGGCAGACATAAAAGACATTAGGGGGTAGATCGTTGGTGAAACCGGTAAAAGTAGGATTATTGGGACTCGGAACAGTAGGTACCGGGGTTGTTCGCATCGTGGAAGGGAACCAGGAGGATCTGAGCAGTCAGGTCGGCTCACCGATTGTTATCGAGAAGATTTCTGTAAAAAATACGGTTAAGGATCGCGTCATTGCTGTGGATCGAGCCAAACTGACAGAAGATCCGTGGGAAGTGATTCGCCACCCGGACATCGATGTGATTGTGGAGGTTATGGGTGGTATTGAACAGACGAAGGAGTACATTCTTGAAGCGCTGGAGCGGGGAAAACATATTGTCACGGCCAATAAGGATCTAATGGCTCTCCATGGCTCTGAGATATTGGCGAAGGCACAGGAAAAGAAATGTGATGTCTTCTATGAAGCCAGCGTAGCTGGTGGGATTCCCATTATCCGCACCCTGATAGAAGGTTTCTCGTCTGACCGGATTACCCGTATTATGGGGATTGTGAACGGAACAACGAACTTTATTTTGACCAAAATGAGCCAGGAAGGTGCTTCTTATGAAGAGGTCCTCGCAGAGGCACAGGCTCTTGGTTATGCGGAAGCCGATCCAACTTCGGATGTGGAGGGACTGGATGCCGCTCGCAAAATGGCAATATTGGGAACGCTGGGTTTCCGCACCAATGTGGAGCTCCAAGATGTGGCGGTTAGTGGTATTTCGTCCGTAACCCGTGAGGACATTATGTATGCCAGAAGACTCGGTTATGAAATGAAACTCCTTGGAATTGCGGATTGCCGTGATGACGAGATCAATATCAGTGTTCAGCCTACCATGGTGAGACAGAGTCACCCAATTGCCTCCGTTAATGGCGTGTTCAATGCAGTTTATGTACACGGGGAAGCAGTAGGCGAAACGATGTTTTATGGTGCGGGTGCAGGTGAACTTCCAACGGCGACTTCCGTTGTTGCAGATCTGGTGGCTGTGATCAAAAATCTGAAGCTTGGCGTAAACGGACTTAAAGCCATCGTTCCTTACAAGCAGAAGCGTCTGCAAAGCGATGAACAGATCATGTCAAAGAACTTCATTTTGCTGCACGTGGACGACAAAGCGGGCGTTTTGGCGCAAATCACGCAGATTTTTGCCGAGTATGAAGTCAGCCTCGCTTCGGTAGTTCAACAGCCGAACGAGCATAACCCGGATGCCGAGATCATCATCGTTACTCATAATGCAAGCAAGGCAAGCATGGACAAAGTGTTGAAACACTTTGAATCTCTTAGCGTTATACGCCGTATCAAGAGTGTATATCGGGTTGAGGGGTAAGGTTATTTTTCTAATCATATAAAGTTCGAATTGCTAGGTTAAATTGAATATACAATTTTTAATACTATAAATTCAGGTCTTCATATTCGTATTACTTAATCATAAAGGAGCTTACTACAATGAGATATCAAGGATTGCTGCAAACGTACAAAGAGTACCTTCCGGTTAATGAAAATACACCTATGCTTACGCTTCAGGAAGGAAACACTCCACTGATTCATGCCGAAAATCTGTCCAAGGAACTTGGACTGAATCTTTATTTTAAATACGAAGGCTTGAATCCAAGTGGTTCTTTCAAAGACCGCGGTATGGTAATGGCTGTTGCAAAAGCTATGGAAGAGGGCAGCCGCACGATCATGTGTGCCTCCACAGGGAATACTTCTGCAGCTGCAGCAGCATATGCAGCACGCGGTGGTCTGAACTGTATCGTATTGATCCCTAACAATAACATCGCACTGGGCAAGCTGGCCCAGGCCATGATCTACGGAGCCAAAGTGATTGCGATTAACGGTAACTTCGACCGTGCACTGGAAATTGTACGTGAGATTACAGCGAAGCACCCCATCACACTGGTGAACTCTGTGAATCCTTATCGCATCGAAGGTCAAAAAACAGCTGCATTTGAAGTGGTTGATCAATTGGGTCAAGCACCTGACGTACTTGCAATCCCAGTCGGCAATGCAGGGAACATCTCTGCTTACTGGAAAGGCTTCAAAGAATACAAAGAGGCTGGAAAATCGGATTCCTTGCCGCGGATGGTTGGATTCGAAGCAGAAGGCGCGATGGCAATCGTTAAGGGAGAGCCGATTCTTGAGCCAGAGACTGTGGCCACTGCGATCCGCATTGGTAACCCGGCTAGCTGGAAGACCGCTGTGACCGCGGCTGAAGAGTCCGGTGGACAGATCAATTATGTAACGGACGAGGAAATCTTGACAGCTTATCGTACAATTGCAGCACGGGAAGGTATCTTCGCTGAACCGGCATCGGCTGCTTCGGTTGCGGGAGTATATAAATTGAAGCAGGAAGGATACTTTAAAGGCGGAGAGACGGTTGTATGTGTCTTGACGGGTCATGGTTTGAAAGATCCGAACATCGCGATCAAAACGGTAGCAACAGAGCCGCTTGTAGTAGATGATTCGGAAGAAGCGGTTATGGCGGCTATTGCTCAGCTGGAGCAGCAATCCGTATGAGTTTGCAGCAACGAGTTACAGTAAAAGTACCTGCAAGTACAGCCAATCTGGGTCCGGGGTTCGATACCCTGGGCATGGCATTGTCTTTGTATGCCTGGATTGAGATGAAGCCGTCCGAACAGACGGTGTTTCATCTGTATGGAGATCATCTGAATGGTTTGCCAACGGATAGATCCAATCTAATCTATGAAGTCGCACAGATGGTATTTAATGAAGCAGGCGTGTCTGTTCCTGAACTGGAGATTTCCATGTTTTCGGATATTCCTCTTACCCGTGGACTGGGAAGCAGTGCATCTGCCATAGTTGGTGCTCTGGCTGCTGCGAACGCCTTAATTGGTTCTCCGCTATCGGACGATAAGCTAATGGATATGGCTACTTCGCTCGAAAAGCACCCGGATAATGTGGGGGCTTCTCTATATGGGGGTATTATTGCGGCTGCTTGGGATGGAAGTCGTGTGGATCACATCCGTATTGAGCCGCATCAGGATTTACAGACGTTGGTGATTGTGCCAGACTTCGAACTATCGACTTCCAAAGCAAGAAATGTCATTCCACAGCAATTTGACAAGTCGGATGTCGTGCACAATATCAGCAGGTCTTCCCTGCTGGTTGCAGCGCTGGCCAGCGGGCGACTGGATATGATACAAAGGGCGATGCTGGATCGTATTCACCAACCATACCGGGCATCTTTGGTACCTGGCATGACTGAAATTTTGGAACATGCTGTAGAGCATGGTGCTTTGGGAGCTGCACTAAGTGGAGCAGGACCAACTGTTCTGACATTGGTGGATCGGCATGATCCCCGCAAAGCAGAGCTAGAACAGTATTTGATGGAGACCATGGGCAAGGAAGGCATTAATGCAGCGCCACTATGGCTGGATCCGGACCTGGACGGTGTAACCGTACTGCCTGATCAAGATGAACGTCCTTTTTTGGACAGAATTAAAGGGGAAGTAAAAGCATGAAACGAATTGCCGTATTACCTGAAGGCTCCGTTTCCCATGAAGCTGTAGAATTTCTGTTTAATGGGGAACCGCTCGAGCTGCTTCATTCCAAACTGATTTCTGATGTGTTTCGCGCCACGGATAGTGGCAAGTCACAATATAGCGTCATTCCCATTGAAAATACAATTGAAGGCTCCGTTAGTTTGCATATGGACTGGCTGGTTAACGAAGTGGATATTCCAATGCAAGCGGAGTGGGTGTATCCCTCCATACAAAATGTGATTGGACATGGTTCCGAGTTCGCTGACGGGAGTGGTGCATACGACTTCAGCAAAATTACCAAGATCATGTCTCATCCGGTAGCCATCCCGCAGTGCCAGAACTTTATCCGTCTTCATTCCCCGGATGCTGAGCTTGAGGGTGTCAATAGTACAGCAGAAGCGGTCGAGTTGGTAAAAAAGAATCCCGGAAAGGGCTGGGCCGCTATTGGCACCCGCCTTGCTGCACAAAAGCATGGATTGGATATCATGGCTGAACGGGTGACTGATCATGATAACAATTACACCCGTTTTGTACTTATTGGTCATGAGCCAGTGCAGATTCAACGTGAGCCGGATCATGTGAAAACAAGTTTGCTGGTTACACTGCCTGAAGATGCACCTGGTGCTCTGCATCAGGTATTGTCCGCATTCGCCTGGAGAAAGCTGAATTTAACTAGGCTGGAGTCTCGTCCTACGAAGAAAAGGCTGGGCAGTTACTATTTTTATATCGATGTTGAAGAAACCGTAGAATCCGTATTGCTCACAGCAGCCATGGCTGAGATTGAGGCATTGAATTGTCAGGTCCGTGTTCTGGGCAGTTATCCCTGCTATACATATCCTTCATTGAAAACCACCTGATAAACGGTTAGGATTTGCTGAGGATTGGCATTGAGACGGGTAAAACGTGAACGTAAAAGGTTGCAACATGTTGTACAATGTAATGGAACAATTCAAGATTCGGGAGATAATGATTGGAAATTAAACGGAGGTGCAGTCATCCATGTCAGAACAGTGGATTTATTTGGATGGTCAATATGTAACCAAGGAGAACGCAACCGTTTCCGTGTATGATCACGGCTTTTTGTATGGGGACGGAATTTTCGAAGGTATCCGGATTTATAACGGCAATATTTTCAGATGCAAAGCGCATTTGGACCGTTTGTACGATTCGGCAAAATCGATCAGTTTGAACATTCCTTTATCCTATGATGAAATGCTAGAAGTAATGGCAGAAACAGTGCGCCGCAATGATATGCGTAACGGCTATATCCGTTTAATCGTATCTCGTGGACCAGGTAATCTGGGTCTGGATCCGCTGCGCTGCCCGAAAGCGTCTGTTATTATTATTGTAGAGCAGCTGGCAATATATCCTGAGGAAGCATATCTTACAGGGTTAAAGGCTGTATCTGTATCTCAACGCCGGAATATCCCGGATGCACTGAATCCCAAAATCAAATCATTAAATTATCTGAATAACATCCTTGTTAAAATCCAGTCCAACTATGCAGGTGTTGGCGAAGCAATCATGCTGAATTCCCAAGGATATGTTACCGAAGGATCAAGTGACAACATTTTCATTATCAAAAATGGGGTAGTCTACACACCGCCTTGTTACCTCGGAGCTCTGGAAGGTATTACGCGTCAGGCTATTATTGACCTGTGTGGGGAATTAGATCTGGAGTTAAAAGAAGTTCCGTTTACCCTGCATGATGTGTACATCGCTGACGAAGTCTTTTTCACGGGAACAGCCGCAGAAGTCATCGCTGCATATGAGGTGGATGGAAGAACAATTGGATCGGGTGTAGCTGGCCCAGTCACGTTGAGGCTGCTCGAAGCGTTCCGTCAAATTGTAGACAAAGACGGTTATAAGGTTTGGGAAGCCTAACTCTTCTAAACATATTGAAATGCAATATCCTTCTTGTCCAATAAGATCAGCATCCTACATAGGGTGCGGGTTTTGGAGGCGGGGAGGATTTTTTTTGTTTAGATGATGTCATTAGCCCAGTTTCTGCATAGGATGTAGTAACGGTATGGGCGAATGCACTGCCCAAGTAACACGTCTAGGAGGTTAGTTCCCCGTGAAAATACACATGGTGAAAAAAGGCGACACGTTATATTTACTGTCCCAAAAATATAATGTGGGCCTGGACAAAATTATTGCGGCTAATCCGCAAATTACTGATCCCGACAAGTTGGAAATCGGTATGAAAGTTAAAATTCCTGCGGAGCCTGTAACACCAAAACCGGAAGGAATACTGCACAGTCACAAAGTCCAGCAGGGTGATTCTTTATGGAAGCTGTCTCAGGCTTGGGGAGTTTCATTAAAGGATATGATCAACGCAAACCCTCAGCTGAAAAATCCGAACGCCCTGCTTGTAGGAGAGACAGTCTATATCCCGTCCCAACCTGTTCAGGGAAATACGGTTACAGGAAGCAGTGCGGGTAATGTTGCTGCTCATGAAAAGCTTTCACCTGAAGGCAAGGAATATACAGGTGTCAAAGAAGAGCCAGCACCACCAGCATCGGAAATACCTAAGGCAGTAGAAGAGACGCCAGCTCCTACACCAACACCAGCACCATTACCTGCTAATCCTGTCATGCCAAATGTGATGCCTGAATTGGAAGTGCTACCGCAGTTACCAGACCTACCTGAGGTTAAACCGGAGAAGGCGCCTGAGAAAAAAGAACAAGTGGCCCCAGCTGCTGAAGTACAGCCTTTGCCGGAAGTGCCAACATACACCATGCCTAATCTCTCTCCTGAAATTATGCCGCTACCAGTCATCCCTAATACGAAGTCGCCGTCTGTCGTTTCACCTGCGACCAAATCTCCTTGTGGCTGTGGTAAAAAACTGCATCATGCGCCGGCTGAGCATCCGTATGCTCAAATCCCTGTTCCTGTTCAAGAGGTTTATGCTGTTCCTGAATCATCACATATTGCTGGATTTAATCACAATTCTGGGTTCCCAGGGTTACCTGAAGCTACTCCTTATTCGGTAAGCCCTTCTTACCAGGGTCAATGGACAGAGAACCACAATAACTTTACGCCGAATTTGGCTCCTGAACATCAGCAGGATAATGTGTATCCAGCCGCACCCGCTGCACAAGTCAACAGCCCGTTCCCTCCATTTGTTGCAGATACACATATGAACCAGCAGCCGTTTATTTCCCCTTACTCAACACTTCCGTATCCACCTTGTGGATGTGGCGGACATATGCATAACCCGCATTACGGCCACACTGGATACAATTATCAGGATCCTGCGTGGGGAATGTATGGTTCATATGACCCGTACGGTGTACAGACGCATATGGGGCCAAACATTGCACCAAACCAGCCCGTAGAGTATGCATATCAGAATCCGTATCCTTCACAAAACATGGTGCCCCCATCTCCTCTGGGAGCTTTTGGGGAACTGTACCCAGCTCAAGGCAATGTTGGAACTAAAAAAGGCGGACGTGAAGAAGCGGATTTAAGCCAGTCCAATGTATCCGGAGAAGAAGTAACGGATGCAGGAGGAAAAACCAAGCAAGCATCTGCAAAAACCGGCACGGCAAAACGCAGAACAAGCAAATCAAGTGGTAAAAGAACATCCAAAGTGTCTGTTTCTTCTGCAAATGGAAGACGTAACTCAGAGGCAGAGAAACGTAATTTAACCAAAAAACGCCGTAATCCCTGGATACAGTCTTAGTTAATACAGACAGGATCGCAGATCCTGATTGTTAAAAAGAGGCCGGCCTAGTTGAAAGGCTGGCCTCTTGCTTTAAATAAGAGGAGGGGAATGAGGAAACGAAGGAATGTGAACTAGAAGTAAACGAAGAGTTGTAAAATAATTGTTAATTCGTTGTATCTGTGATAATATATCCATACGTTTTATTTTATCCCTATCTATATTATTTCAATTGATTTTGGTAGAGTTATTACTTATATAAAATCTATGAAATAAAAAAAAGAAAAAAGTGTTGCATTGATCTGAACGATATGTTATATTATTTAAGTCGCCGCTGAAACGCAGCGCTGACGCGAAAGAGAAACATATTAATCAAGTTTGATCTTTGAAAACTGAACAACGAGTGAGTAATCATCCTGCTTGCAGGATGAACGTGAAGGTTTTTGGTACATGTCATCTGACTGTATGAAAACTGGAACAACAATGAGATTTTTAATCTCGTCAGATTCAAAATGAGCTAATCGCTCTTTTCAATACCTCAGATGATTTTCATAGCGACTAACCGCGCTGCTGAAATTTATCTTTATTGGAGAGTTTGATCCTGGCTCAGGACGAACGCTGGCGGCATGCCTAATACATGCAAGTCGAGCGGACTTGAAGAGAAGCTTGCTTCTCTGATGGTTAGCGGCGGACGGGTGAGTAACACGTAGGCAACCTGCCCTCAAGCTTGGGACAACTACCGGAAACGGTAGCTAATACCGAATACTTGCTTCCTTCGCCTGAAGGGAGCTGGAAAGACGGAGCAATCTGTCACTTGAGGATGGGCCTGCGGCGCATTAGCTAGTTGGTGAGGTAACGGCTCACCAAGGCGACGATGCGTAGCCGACCTGAGAGGGTGATCGGCCACACTGGGACTGAGACACGGCCCAGACTCCTACGGGAGGCAGCAGTAGGGAATCTTCCGCAATGGGCGAAAGCCTGACGGAGCAATGCCGCGTGAGTGATGAAGGTTTTCGGATCGTAAAGCTCTGTTGCCAGGGAAGAACGTCCTTGAGAGTAACTGCTCAAGGAGTGACGGTACCTGAGAAGAAAGCCCCGGCTAACTACGTGCCAGCAGCCGCGGTAATACGTAGGGGGCAAGCGTTGTCCGGAATTATTGGGCGTAAAGCGCGCGCAGGCGGTCATTTAAGTCTGGTGTTTAATCCCGGGGCTCAACCCCGGATCGCACTGGAAACTGGGTGACTTGAGTGCAGAAGAGGAGAGTGGAATTCCACGTGTAGCGGTGAAATGCGTAGAGATGTGGAGGAACACCAGTGGCGAAGGCGACTCTCTGGGCTGTAACTGACGCTGAGGCGCGAAAGCGTGGGGAGCAAACAGGATTAGATACCCTGGTAGTCCACGCCGTAAACGATGAATGCTAGGTGTTAGGGGTTTCGATACCCTTGGTGCCGAAGTTAACACATTAAGCATTCCGCCTGGGGAGTACGGTCGCAAGACTGAAACTCAAAGGAATTGACGGGGACCCGCACAAGCAGTGGAGTATGTGGTTTAATTCGAAGCAACGCGAAGAACCTTACCAGGTCTTGACATCTGAATGACCGGTGCAGAGATGTACCTTTCCTTCGGGACATTCAAGACAGGTGGTGCATGGTTGTCGTCAGCTCGTGTCGTGAGATGTTGGGTTAAGTCCCGCAACGAGCGCAACCCTTGATCTTAGTTGCCAGCACTTCGGGTGGGCACTCTAAGGTGACTGCCGGTGACAAACCGGAGGAAGGTGGGGATGACGTCAAATCATCATGCCCCTTATGACCTGGGCTACACACGTACTACAATGGCCGGTACAACGGGCAGTGAAGCCGCGAGGTGGAACGAATCCTAAAAAGCCGGTCTCAGTTCGGATTGCAGGCTGCAACTCGCCTGCATGAAGTCGGAATTGCTAGTAATCGCGGATCAGCATGCCGCGGTGAATACGTTCCCGGGTCTTGTACACACCGCCCGTCACACCACGAGAGTTTATAACACCCGAAGTCGGTGGGGTAACCGCAAGGAGCCAGCCGCCGAAGGTGGGATAGATGATTGGGGTGAAGTCGTAACAAGGTAGCCGTATCGGAAGGTGCGGCTGGATCACCTCCTTTCTATGGAGAATCGTTTCCCGTAGCGGAAACATTCAAAAAGTCTTCAGGAAGTATGCTTCCGAAGCGAGCTTTACTTCGTAAAGCTTTTAACTCACTCGTTGCTCAGTTTTGAGAGCTCAAACTCTCAAACAGCTTGCTTTTGCATGGAGCTTGTTCTTTGAAAACTAGATATCGAAACGAAAATTGCGAATTAGAACATTCCTTTTAGCTGAACTTGTGTACAAACAAGTTTCAAATATTAGTGATAACTGTATGAGCGAGTGATCGAATGGAACGACTTTTGGATTTGCGCAAGCAAACCAAGGGAAGAGACACCTCGAACACGAGCGAATTGGTTAAGCTACTAAGAGCACACGGAGGATGCCTAGGCGCTAGGAGCCGATGAAGGACGTGGCGAACAACGATACTGCCTCGGGGAGCTGTAAGCAAGCTTTGATCCGGGGATGTCCGAATGGGGAAACCCAGCTGGGGTAATATCCAGTTACTCACAACTGAATACATAGGTTGTGCAGAGGCATACCAGGGGAACTGAAACATCTAAGTACCTTGAGGAAGAGAAAACAATAGTGATTCCGTCAGTAGCGGCGAGCGAACGCGGAACAGCCCAAACCAGAGAGCTTGCTCTCTGGGGTTGTGGGACGTCTCACATGGAGTTACAAAGGAACCGGTTAAACGAAGAGGTCTGGAAAGGCCCGCCAAAGAAGGTAAAAGCCCTGTAATTGAAAGTCTGTTCCCTCCGAGACGGATCCCGAGTAGTGCGGGGCACGTGAAACCCCGTATGAATCCGGCAGGACCATCTGCCAAGGCTAAATACTTCCTAGCGACCGATAGTGAAGCAGTACCGTGAGGGAAAGGTGAAAAGCACCCCGGAAGGGGAGTGAAATAGAACCTGAAACCGTGTGCTTACAAGAAGTCAGAGCCCATTTTAGGGGTGATGGCGTGCCTTTTGTAGAATGAACCGGCGAGTTACGTTCCCGTGCAAGGTTAAGGTGAAGAGCCGGAGCCGCAGCGAAAGCGAGTCTGAATAGGGCGAGTTAGTACGTGGACGTAGACCCGAAACCGGGTGATCTACCCCTGTCCAGGGTGAAGGTGCGGTAACACGCACTGGAGGCCCGAACCCACGCACGTTGAAAAGTGCGGGGATGAGGTGGGGGTAGCGGAGAAATTCCAATCGAACTCGGAGATAGCTGGTTCTCCCCGAAATAGCTTTAGGGCTAGCCTCGGAAAACAGAGTCGTGGAGGTAGAGCACTGATTGGGTGCGGGGCCCGCAAGGGTTACCAAGCTCAGTCAAACTCCGAATGCCATAGACTTACTTCCGGGAGTCAGACAGTGAGTGCTAAGATCCATTGTCAAAAGGGAAACAGCCCAGACCATCAGCTAAGGTCCCCAAGTGTGTGTTAAGTGGGAAAGGATGTGGAGTTGCACAGACAACCAGGATGTTGGCTTAGAAGCAGCCACCATTGAAAGAGTGCGTAATAGCTCACTGGTCGAGTGACTCTGCGCCGAAAATGTAACGGGGCTAAACACACCACCGAAGCTATGGCTTGATGCTTGCATCAGGGGTAGGGGAGCGTTGTATAAGGGTTGAAGGTGTACCGTAAGGAGCGCTGGACATTATACAAGTGAGAATGCCGGTATGAGTAACGAAAAGATCAGTGAGAATCTGATCCGCCGAAAGCCTAAGGGTTCCTGAGGAAGGCTCGTCCGCTCAGGGTAAGTCGGGACCTAAGGCGAGGCCGAAAGGCGTAGTCGAAGGACAACAGGTCGAAATTCCTGTACCACCGTAAATCGTTACGAGCGATGGGGGGACGCAGTAGGGTAGTGACGCAGACGGATGGATGTCTGTCCAAGCAGTAAGGCTGATGTGTAGGCAAATCCGCACATCGTAAGGCTGAGCTGTGATGGGGAGTGAAAATTACAGTAGCGAAGGTCATGATCTCACACTGCCAAGAAAAGCCTCTAGCCAGATGAAGGTGCCCGTACCGCAAACCGACACAGGTAGGCGAGAAGAGAATTCTAAGGCGCGCGGAAGAACTCTCGTTAAGGAACTCGGCAAAATGACCCCGTAACTTCGGGAGAAGGGGTGCCCCGGTAGTGTGAATAGCACGAGGGGGCCGCAGTGAAAAGGCCCAAGCGACTGTTTAGCAAAAACACAGGTCTGTGCGAAGCCGTAAGGCGAAGTATACGGGCTGACGCCTGCCCGGTGCTGGAAGGTTAAGGGGAGCGGTTAGGGAGTAATCCCGAAGCTGTGAACCGAAGCCCCAGTAAACGGCGGCCGTAACTATAACGGTCCTAAGGTAGCGAAATTCCTTGTCAGGTAAATTCTGACCCGCACGAATGGCGTAACGACTTGGGCGCTGTCTCAACGAGAGATCCGGTGAAATTTTAATACCTGTGAAGATGCAGGTTACCCGCGACAAGACGGAAAGACCCCATGGAGCTTTACTGCAGCTTGATATTGAATTTGGGTACGATCTGTACAGGATAGGTGGGAGCCTTTGAAGCATGAGCGCCAGCTTGTGTGGAGGCACCGTTGGGATACCACCCTGATCGTATCTAGGTTCTAACCTGGTGCCCTTAGCGGGTACGGGGACAGTGTCAGGTGGGCAGTTTGACTGGGGCGGTCGCCTCCTAAAGAGTAACGGAGGCGCCCAAAGGTTCCCTCAGAATGGTTGGAAATCATTCGAAGAGTGCAAAGGCATAAGGGAGCTTGACTGCGAGACCTACAAGTCGAGCAGGGACGAAAGTCGGGCTTAGTGATCCGGTGGTACCGCATGGAAGGGCCATCGCTCAACGGATAAAAGCTACCCTGGGGATAACAGGCTTATCTCCCCCAAGAGTCCACATCGACGGGGAGGTTTGGCACCTCGATGTCGGCTCATCGCATCCTGGGGCTGAAGTAGGTCCCAAGGGTTGGGCTGTTCGCCCATTAAAGCGGTACGCGAGCTGGGTTCAGAACGTCGTGAGACAGTTCGGTCCCTATCTGTCGTGGGCGTAGGAAATTTGAGAGGAGCTGTCCTTAGTACGAGAGGACCGGGATGGACGTACCGCTGGTGTACCAGTTGTTCCGCCAGGAGCACCGCTGGGTAGCTATGTACGGACGGGATAAGCGCTGAAAGCATCTAAGCGTGAAGCCCCCCTCAAGATGAGATTTCCCAGTATGTAAGACCCCTTGAAGACGACGAGGTAGATAGGCTGGGGGTGGAAGTGCAGTAATGCATGGAGCTGACCAGTACTAATCGGTCGAGGGCTTATCCAAATATGCAGGTTCTAGTCGCAAGTTTCGTTTCGGATCTAGTTTTCAGAGAATGATCTCTGAAATGAAAATCGGTACAACACTCCAATGTGTGTATGATTTTCAGTTCCACAGACGCTGAACCATTCATCCACACCGATGTGTAGGACCGAATGGAACGCGAATGCATTTGTTACACAAATGCTCGTTTGGTGGCGATGGCGGAGGGGTTCCACACGTACCCATCCCGAACACGACCGTTAAGCCCTCTAGCGCCGATGGTACTTGGACCGAAGGGTCCTGGGAGAGTAGGACGCTGCCAAGCGAACTCTTTCATCTTACATAGAAAACAGGCTTTGCATGTTAACGTTGTACGATGTTGCGTTTGCCTTGCAAATGCATATTATTCCCTGATAGCTCAGTTGGTAGAGCACTCGACTGTTAATCGAGTTGTCACAGGTTCGAGTCCTGTTCGGGGAGCCAGTAAGGCCCGTTGGTCAAGGGGTTAAGACACCTCCCTTTCACGGAGGTAACAGGGGTTCGAATCCCCTACGGGTCATAGATATGGAGGCTTAGCTCAGCTGGGAGAGCATCTGCCTTACAAGCAGAGGGTCGGGGGTTCGAGCCCCTCAGCCTCCACCATATAATTTTTATAACGACGCGGGGTGGAGCAGCCCGGTAGCTCGTCGGGCTCATAACCCGAAGGCCGCAGGTTCAAATCCTGCCCCCGCAATTATACTTTCCTAAAAGAAAGTGATTTGGAACCGTGGTGTAGTTGGCCTAACATGCCTGCCTGTCACGCAGGAGATCGCGGGTTCGAATCCCGTCGGTTCCGCCATCTTGATTATGCTTCAGGGATGAGAATCCGTTTTGGGTTCGTCGGAGCATACACTTCGAGAGCATCAGCTTCGCAGTCTCGAACGAAGTGAGAGTATCCCGTCGGTTCCGCCATTTAATACCGCATGCGGACGTGGCTCAGCGGTAGAGCATCGCCTTGCCAAGGCGAGGGTCGCGGGTTCGATTCCCGTCGTCCGCTCCAATTATTTTGCGCCCTTAGCTCAGCTGGATAGAGCGTTTGACTACGAATCAAAAGGCCGGGAGTTCGAATCTCTCAGGGCGCGCCATTATAAAACTTATTTGCCGGCGTGGCGGAATGGCAGACGCGCTCGACTCAAAATCGAGTGGGAAACCGTGGAGGTTCGAGTCCTCTCGCCGGTATAACATAACGGGATGTAGCTCAGCTTGGTAGAGCACCTGGTTTGGGACCAGGGGGTCGCATGTTCAAATCGTGTCATCCCGATCTTAAGAAGTGGACTATCTATAATAAGATAGTCCACTTTTATGTTTTCTAAAATAATGAGCAAAGTACTTTGGCTTTTCACATTGGGTTAATTTTGCATAAAGCATAACCCTTTCGGTCACACTAGGTTTAAAAAAGTGATAGAAGGGGTTCATGTGAAAACGTTTAAATTCAGAAAACAGTTTAAAAGACGATGGCGGCGTTGGAAACGAACGACATGGATGGCTGCCTCATTGGTGGCTATTACTATCCTGGCATACAGCGGGTTGTCGATTTCATCTCACATTGAGCGGTTGTTAACCACTAACTTCAGTGAGGCCACTACGGCTATGGCTCCAGTCACGGAAGAACGTTCCGAAGAAGAAGTACAAAGTATATTGGGACGGCTTGGGTCCGAGACGGATCGTTTAACTTCTGTGGTTATGGAGACGCATTATATTTGCGGAATTGAAACGGAACAATTGGGGAAAATGGCCCTACCTCAATTAAAAGTGTTACTTCAACAGCATCCGGAGTGGGAGGCTGAGGTAGTGACTACTGATACATTGCAAATTAAAAAACAAGTGGATGATCTATCTCCGCTATGCAAGGAACAGGCATATATTAGCGTGGATGCGGTTGGTAATCTTAATCTTTACGAAGGTCGACCTGCAGAAGAAAAAGTAATTCGCACTTTTTTTCAAATGGACGTCGGATCGCTGGAGAGTTCTTTGCCTGAAGGGGTACTGGAGCAGCTACAGCAAGGTATCCGTGTACAAGACAAGGATGAATATAACAGCGTGATTTCGACTTTTAGTGATTATGCCATTGATGGACCACATAAAGAAGAGCTTCGAAATGGCGGATAAATGGATAACATCCAAAGTGGTCATACTGAGAGGTAATCATGGGACATCGAGAGATGTCCTTTTTGTCGTAGTAAAAATAACCAGTCGACAAGGACAAGCATATCGTGCAGAAAAGCCAGTATGATGCCGAACCATGCACTCCTGAGATTAGACAAAGTTTTTCCTGTCGCAGGGTCTATCTTTTGTTATAATGAAATGAACGATACATATGTTCGCTTTATTGTAAGGGAGAGATGGTTTTGCGTTTTTTGGGAATAGATCCGGGGATTGCGATTGTCGGTTTTGGATTTGTGGATAAGATCGGTAGTAAAGTGGTACCCGTACAATATGGCTGCATTCAGACTGAAGCCCATACACCTGAAGAAGAACGGCTGCTTCACGTGTATGAAGGCATGGTGCAGTTGATCGATAAATATAAACCGGATGCAGTAGCACTGGAGAAGCTTTTCTTTAACAGGAATGTAACTACAGCGATGTCTGTCAGTCAGGCAAGAGGCGTCATGGTGCTTGCTGCTGCTCAGAAGGGATTGCCTATAGCGGAGTATACTCCAATGCAGATTAAACAGGCTATCGTAGGATATGGTAAGGCAGAAAAGCGGCAGGTACAGGAAATGGTCAAAATGTTTCTGCGTTTGCAGGCTATACCGAAGCCGGATGACGTAGCGGATGCTCTGGCTGTGGCTGTATGTCACGCGCACTCATATACATTAAATTCCAAGTTGAATGAGGTATTGCGAAAATGATTGATTTTCTAAGAGGACAGTTCGTACATGTAGAGAATGAATATATTGTGCTGGATGTTCATGGCGTGGGATACCGCGTATTCTGTCCAAATCCGTTTGCGTTTGCGAAGCAGGAAGGCGAGATCACGGTGTATACTCATCATCATGTGCGTGAAGACGCGATGCTGCTATTTGGGTTTGTTACACGGGAAGAACAGCGTTTGTTCCGCAAACTAATTGAAGTATCTGGTATCGGACCAAAGGTGGCACTGGGTATACTGGCCGGTGGTACGCCAGACCATGTCGTTACAGCGATCTACCAGGAGAACCTGACGTTCCTGACGAAGCTGCCGGGTATCGGCAAAAAGACAGCACAGCGCATGATTTTGGATCTGAAAGACAAGCTGGACGGGTTTGGAGCAGCGGCTTATGCTACAGGCTTGTTTGCCCCACCTTCTGAAGAAGCGGGAAGTGGATCGGCCTGGGATGAGGCTCGGGACGGTTTGAAGGCTCTCGGTTATACAGACAGTGAGCTAGATAAAGTGTGGCTGAAATTGAAAAAGGATGTTACATCGGCTGATTCTGTTGATGTGTTGATGAAACGTGCGCTGCAAATGCTGTTTACCGGATAGTTGAATTTGCATATATAATGGCAGTAGCCCGCACAAAAAAAGGTAGGGATGAACATGGATGACCGGATTATTTCCGCTAACCTGATGATGGAGGATCAGAATGTTGAGCTGAGTCTCCGTCCCCGGTATCTGAATGAATATATCGGGCAAAACAAGGTTAAGGAAAATTTGAAAATATATATTGAAGCTGCCAAATTACGCAATGAAGCATTGGATCATGTGCTGCTTTACGGTCCGCCAGGACTTGGTAAAACGACACTTGCCAATATCGTTGCCAACGAATTGGGCGTAAACTTGCGTACCACATCGGGACCGGCGATTGAACGACCGGGTGATCTGGCTGCACTGCTGACGAATCTGCAGGAAGGCGATGTTCTGTTTATTGACGAAATTCATCGTCTGCATCGTACCGTTGAAGAAGTAATGTACCCAGCGATGGAGGACTCTGCCCTTGATATTATGATCGGAAAAGGTCCAAGTGCGCGTTCCGTGCGATTGGACCTTCCACCATTCACCTTGATTGGGGCTACAACACGCGCTGGATTGCTGTCTGCACCACTTCGAGACCGGTTTGGTGTAATCAGTCGGTTGGAGTTTTATACCGTGGATGAGCTCGCTTATATCGTCTCACGATCTACGGAAATTTTGGGCGTCGAAATTGTTGGCGATGCTGCAGAAGAGATTGCTCTCCGATCACGCGGGACACCGCGAATTGCCAATCGTTTGCTAAAACGGGTACGTGACTTTGCCCAGGTAAGGGGCGATGGAATCATTACCCAGGCACTGGCTGAAGAAGCGTTGAAACGACTTCAGATTGACCCGCGCGGCTTGGACGAGATTGATCACAAGATGCTTACATCCATGATTAACAGTTTCCGCGGAGGACCCGTTGGACTGGATACGATAGCAGCTACGATTGGTGAAGAAAGTCAGACGATTGAGGATGTCTATGAGCCTTATCTTTTGCAAATCGGGATGATTCAGCGTACACCAAGAGGCAGGGTTGTTACGGATCTGGCTTATCATCATCTTGGCTTGCCTATACCACCGAGGGACGGAAAGTAAACCAGGCTCTGTAGTACTTAAAAAACCAAATTGAAGTTTTTATGAAAACTTCCCGATATAACGTGTAGAAACAGCATGGAGAGGAGTTTGAACGTGGGGAAAGCATTACAAAAGAAGAAGTGGAGTCGGCGGTTAAAGGTACTGGCTGCTGCTCTCTTAACAGTGGGATGTCTGCAAGTGCCCGCTTTTGCTGCTGAGAGTAACGGGCAGATGATTCGGGTAGCCATGTTTGCGAATCTGGGGAGCACATATAAGTCAACAACCCCTCTCATTACACTTGAATCAACCGGTAAATGGAGCATTGGATCAGAGAGTGGGGCAGGAGTTACACTTCCTGCTGGTCAAATTCGCTTCAGTGCAGATGGCTTCCGCGTGAAAGTGCTGGAAACCGGGGACTTCAAGACTGCTTCAGCCGCAGCAAAATTGTTGCAGGCGACCAGTGATAAACCATTGCTGTTCACAACGACGCTGAGCGGTAAGGCCACGTATCAACTATACACAGGAAATTATGCGACAGAGGCTTTGGCTACACAAGCCGTTGCACGAGTGCAAAAGGTGGCAGCAGCCGGGCTCGGCGGTCAAAAACCAGTGGTAACTGGAAACAAACACTTGTCTGCAGGGAGCTACAGTTCGCTTCAGGAAGCGGAGGCTGCACAGGGATCGCTCTTAGCCGCTGGAGTCAATGCTATTACCGTATTGCAGCTCAGTGGCGGGGCTCAAGGATATTCAGTATGGGTCGGGGAAGCGGTAACGGAGGCCGAACTTGCAGCATTGAAAAAAACGGTGGAAGTCAAGGTGCCGGGCGTGAGCTTGACGCCAGTATCTGACAGCAATGTGCTCATGATCCGACAGGATGCGGGACTCAGCACAGATACACTGAAAACTGCTCCACATTACACAATTGCAGGCAGTGAAGCAAAAGCTTATGTGCAGGGTGATGGAAGTGGGATTAAAGTGTTGGAGCGTTCCGCACGGACATACCGCGGGGACATGGAAGTTAGTATCGTTGGCGGAGAACTGGCTTTGGTCAACGTTGTCCCGCTTGAGCAGTATCTATACTCGGTTGTAGGAGCTGAAGTATATTCATCCTGGCCGGCAGAGGCTCTAAAAGTTCAGGCCGTCGCAGCTCGGTCTTATGCTCTTCAACAGGGAGAGCGATTCAAAATCGCCAATGTTGTGGATACGACACTCAGCCAAGCGTATAACGGAATAGGCTCGGAGAACGATAAAGTAACCAGTGCAGTAGATGCAACAGCAGGTGAAGTCATCAAAAGCGGCGGTAAAATCGTTGAAGCTGTGTTCTCTTCCAATTCTGGGGGCCAAACGGCTCACCCATCCGAAGTATGGAACGGGGGAGCAGGCGTATTCAGTAATGTGGACAGCCCTGGAGATGCGTCGGCTCAGGCTGGTTTACACACATGGTACCATGTACTGCTAAGCTCAGGGGTTAGTGGATACATCCGTGAGGATAATGTAAAAGAATTGACGACTAAAACAGAAGCAGGATTGTTTAAAGTCACAGTCACTGCCCAAAATACCAACGTACGCCCCATTCCACTGATTCAATCCACGGTTGAACCTGTGGCCAAAATGAACCCGGGCACGGAGGCTGTTGTTTTGGCGAAAGTGGCTCAATCCAATGATTACGCGTGGGTAAGAGGACCGTTTACTTCCGCTGCGTTGGTTAAAGCGTTACAAGGAAAAACAACGACCACCGTTCCGGCATCCATCTCTACCTTGGAAATCACCAAGCGTGGACCTTCAGGAAGAGCTCTTGAAGTGAGTGCGAATGGACAACCCTTGACAGTCAAATATGCAGATACATATCGTTCTGCACTTGGAGGGTTGCCGAGTACTTTATTTGATATTGCAGGGACCGGAAGTTATACTGTATTAGGCGCTGACGGGCAAACCTCAAGCAAAACCGGATCAAAAGGTGCTGCTGTGTTGTCCGCTTCTGGAACGGGAACATCATCCGGTAATGCTCTTGTCGTTATGAGCGGTGATGGTCAAGCCAGAGCAGTAACCCAGGGTCAAACCTTCATGTTTATCGGCCAAGGTAATGGTCACGGATTGGGCTTGTCTCAATGGGGTGCCAAAGGTATGGCAGATGAAGGGTATGATTACCAGACAATATTGAAACACTATTATCAAAATGCGACTATTGTTAAGGAATGAATTGAAAATGAATGTGAACTTATATGATTTTGAATTACCAGAGCAGCTGATTGCACAGACGCCTTTGCTTGATCGTACAGCATCGCGGCTGCTGACATTGAACAAGGAGAACGGTGAGGTTAATCATCGCTCGTTCCCGGATATCATCAATTTTCTAGAGCCTGGCGACACACTGGTACTAAATGACACACGGGTATTGCCCGCGCGACTGTTTGGTACAAAAGAAGATACCGGAGCCAAAGCAGAGGTGCTTTTGCTGAAAAATGTGGAAGGAGACCGCTGGGAAGCTCTTGTCAAACCAGGGAAGAGGCTGAAAGCCGGTTCCGTTATTGTATTCGGTGATGAGCTTAAGGCTGTCATCGATGAAGAAGGCGAAATGGGCGCACGGACGCTTACATTCTCCTATAATGGAATCTTCCAGGAGATCCTGGATCGTTTGGGCGAGATGCCATTGCCTCCTTATATCAAAGAGACTTTGGATGACCGCGAAAGATACCAGACGGTGTATGCAAAGCACGAAGGATCAGCAGCGGCTCCAACAGCTGGGCTGCATTTTACGGATGAGCTGCTGGATCAGATCCGTGCCAAAGGCGTCAATGTTACTTTCATTACGCTTCATGTTGGTCTCGGAACATTCCGCCCAATGTCTGTTGATGTTGTGGAAGAGCATGAGATGCACGAAGAGTATTACTCGATGTCTCAAGAAACGGCGGACCTGATTAACGAAACGAAGAAACGTGGTAACCGTGTATTTGCAGTAGGAACGACGAGCTGTCGAACGCTTGAAACGGTAGGCAGCAAGTTCGAAGATGGGGTGCTTCAGGAGAGCAGCGGCTGGACCAAAATCTTTATCTACCCAGGTTACACCTTCAAAGTTATAGATGGCATGCTTACAAACTTTCATTTGCCGAAATCGACTCTTGTTATGTTAGTTAGTGCACTAGCAGGCAGAGAACATATCATGCATGCATATGAGCAGGCGATTCAAGAGAAATACCGCTTTTTCAGTTTTGGCGATGCCATGTTAATCTATTGATTCACAAAGGCATACTGAAGCTAACGATTAATTTTAGAGGATGATTAAAACCAATGGCAGCAATTACGTATGAACATATCAAAACATGTAAACAATCCGGTGCGCGTCTGGGACGTGTACATACACCGCATGGCATTATCGAGACACCAACCTTTATGCCTGTTGGTACACAGGCGACTGTAAAAACGATGAGTCCTGAAGAGTTGAAGGAGATGGATGCGCAGATTATTCTGAGCAATACCTATCACCTGTTCCTCAGACCAGGACATGAGATTGTTCGCCAGGCTGGTGGTCTGCACAAGTTCATGAACTGGGATCGGCCGATTCTGACGGACAGCGGCGGGTTTCAGGTATTCTCCCTCAGTGAGATGCGCAAAATTACAGAAGAAGGCGTTCACTTCCGTTCCCACCTGAATGGAGACAAAAAGTTTCTTTCACCTGAGGTGGCCATGGAAGTTCAGAACGCGCTCGGCTCCGATATTATGATGGCATTCGATGAATGTCCTCCGTATCCGGCTGAATATGAATATGTAAAAAAATCACTCGAAAGAACGAGCCGCTGGGCGGAACGCTGCCTCGAAAGTCATGCTCGTCCGCATGATCAAGGCCTGTTTGCCATCGTACAGGGAGGCATGCACGAGGATTTGCGCCGTCAGAGCGCCGCGGATTTGACTTCCATGGATTTCCCGGGGTATGCTATTGGTGGACTGAGTGTTGGAGAGCCGAAACATTTGATGTATGGCGTATTGGATTATACAGTACCGCTGTTACCTTCCAATAAACCACGTTACTTGATGGGAGTAGGTTCGCCCGATGCATTGATTGAGGGATCGATTCGTGGAGTGGACATGTTCGACTGTGTCCTGCCTACCCGGATTGCCCGTAACGGAACAACAATGACAAGTCAGGGACGACTCGTTGTTCGTAACGCCAAGTTTGCAACCGATTTTGGTCCACTGGATCCTGAATGCGATTGCTACACTTGTCGTAACTACTCCAGAGCTTACCTGCGTCATTTGATCAAAGCGGATGAAACATTTGGCTTGCGTTTGACGACCATTCATAATCTTCATTTCTTGCAGAATTTGATGCGCAATGTGCGCAAAGCCATAATGGAAGATCGTTTGCTTGATTTCCGTGATGAATTTTTCGATCAATATGGTCTTCATGACAACGACAAAGGTTTCTGATCAGGTTTTGCAGAACCGGAGAAACAAGCAGTAACTGTAAGTATAGTCGATAAGGGGGAGTTTTGAATGTTTCAGGTAATGCCTTTACAAGCGGCCAATGCGGGCGGTGGAATTGTATCTTTGATTGTACCTTTGGTACTCATGGTTGCGATTTTCTACTTCTTGATGATTCGTCCACAGAACAAAAAGCAAAAGCAGCGTAATGCGATGCTGAACCAGTTGAAAAAGGGCGATAAAATAGTAACGATCGGTGGCCTTCACGGTACAATCGCTGAAATTACGGATGATGTGGTTGTACTTCGTGTAAACGATGTAACTAAGCTTACATTCGACCGTAATGCGATCAGCAGTGCAGTGAGTCGTGAAACCGCTGTTGAATAGATTATTATAGTTAGTGCAGAGAACCGGATCTCTAGAGACCCGGTTCTCTTTTTCTTTTTCTCTAAAAGGTCATAAGATTCAAATTTTCTACGATCTGTGTGTATTCACCCCGAAAATTCCTCCGAGTGCCGAAATCAGAAATGCGCTTGCAAGCTGCAGACTGTCTTTCCAATTGAATGAAGCATCCAAAGCGAGGAAACCAATAAGCAATACGATCAGTCCATAAATGATACCGGTTAGCCCTCCATGGTACCAGCCTTTTTCGCCAGACCGTTTTCCCGCTACAAATCCTCCAACCAGCAAAGACAAGCCATGAACGACATACGTGTAAAGCGAAAGTTCTTGCTCCCGCATGCTGCTCATCCAGAGAAAGAGGGAGAGGATTAACGCTCCCAGTAACATCCATACAAAAGCATGGCAGAGGCCCGACAAAATCGGGTTGGACATTCGAAACGAAATCACTCGGCGAATCAGCTGCATGAAGCAACCCCCTTGTACAAGTTTGAAATTATTACATTGTATGGTCAAGCCTCTGTAGTTATGAACTGAATTTTCCATTAAATGAACAATCAAGATTCGCATGAGCATATCTGGTTCCGGTCAAAATAGGGATTACGCTTCAGGTATCTGTTTGTAAACCAGATGTGAAGGAGGGACCATGTTATGAGTTTTTCGGATATAGGAGCACATATTTTTCGAACGATTCTCATGTATTTTATCGTCTATGGAGCCATTCGGGTTATGGGTAAAAGGGAAATAGGCAAGCTGTCCATGTTCGATCTGGTTGTGTCCATTATGCTTGCCGAGATAGCAGCATTTGTCATTGAGGATACGGATAAGCCGTTGTCTCACGGCATTGTGCCCATGGTGACTGTACTTGTTGTTCAGATTGGTATGGCTTTTCTAAGTCTAAAGAGCCGTCGTTTACGACTCATGATTGATGGCAAACCGACGGTACTCATCTCCAAGGGTACACTGCATCGCGATGAAATGCGCAAACAGCGGTATAATTTGGATGACCTGCTGCTGCAGTTGCGTGAACAGAATATCGATAGTATTGGTGAAGTTGAATTTGCCATTTTGGAAACGACCGGGAAATTAACCGTTATCCCCATGAATAACTCTTCTTCGGGCCAAGGCAACAGTTCATCGCAAAATAATATGAAAAAGCCCAGACAGGACAAGATCGACGGCTTTCAAAATATTAAATATGAGGGTCTTCCCCTGCCGTTAATTATGGATGGTAAAGTCCAAGACCAAAATTTGGAGCTGATCCAAAAAACACGTTTTTGGCTGAAGAATCAGATACAACAGAAGGGCGTGCTCGATTTCAAGGATGTGTTTATTTGCTCCATCGACCATAATGGCAAAGTATTCGTAAGTTTGAAGGATGATAAAAAATAGCGATAGTCTTTTTATTTCCGAGAACGCCGTTGGAACCAGGAACCAATGATCGGCATCCGGGAGAGATCGTGAAAGTCTATCATGCGGGTCATGCCCATCACAATAAAATAAACAATAAGACCAGCAAGAGGGGCAAGGATCATTCTCAGCCAGAAGGGCAGCAAAATGGCCGTATGTTCATAAACCAAAAGGGTTGCTGCTCCCATAATAACCATGCCGGTTGCTGTTTTGACCCAATCCATCCATTTGAACCGGAACTGAAGCAAATTGCGCACACTTCTGGCATGTAAAAGAGTAACCACAGTTGAGTTCACACAGATCGCAATTACTGCACCAAAAATGCCGTATTCAGGTTTGGATGCTAGCAGCAAAATCAAAGTGATTTTAATGACCGCACCGATAAATGTATTGAGAAGAGCTTTTCCTGGACGATCGAGTGCCTGCAGAGCAGCTTGAAGAGGTGCCTGGATGTAGATAAACAGAGCAAAAGGAGCCATGAGTTTAAGCATGCTTCCAATCGATGCATCATTATACAGTACTAAACACATCGGTTCGGCAAGCACATACATAAAAACAGAAAAAGGGGCACCTGTGACGAGGGCAAGCCGCAGTGCCTGGTGCATTCGTTTATGGATGAGCGCCCGATCCCCCTGTGCGGATGCTTCAGACAGGGAGGGAACAAGTGATGTGGCAAGTGATGAAGTGAGTGCACCCGGCAGAAGCAGTAGCGGAATGATCATGCCTTGTAACGCACCATATTGAGCGGTGGCCAGTCCACGGGATATGCCTGCAAGAGCCAGACTCTGAGCGGTGACAATGGTTTCAGCAAGGTAGGAAAGTGATCCTACAAGTCGGCCTGCTGTTACGGGTACAGAGATGGCCAGGAGTCGCCTGATCAATCCTGTTTGTGATGCATTTGAATCAATGGGTATTGTGGGTGAAGGGACATTTGCATTTGGTGGGATCAGATGATTGGAGCGCTCAGGATCCTTTTTATATCTGTTATAATTCCATAGCAGTACAAGCATGCCGACAAATTCACCAACGAGGGCCCCGAGCATGGCCCCTGCTGCTGCCTGGGCAATACCTTGCGGGAGAAGCAGCCAAGAGAACCAGATCACGCAAATAATGCGTACAATGGTTTCCGTAATGGAGGAAGCGGCAGTAGGAATCATATTCTGCTTGCCCTGAAAATACCCGCGATACACCGCGGATACAGCTATGATTGCAATCATCGGACTCATGCTCACAAACGTATGATACACCCTCTCATCCGTCAGAACATAACGTGTAACCCACGGGGCAAAGACAATGCACAGAAACATGAAAATAACGCCAAGGGTCAAGGTGAAGCTTAGACTAATCTGTAATATGCGCTGGGGAGAATAGCGATTGGCCCCTGTATCTGCTTCCGCAACGAGTTTGGCAACGGCGAGCGGTATGCCTCCGGTAATCAACGTCACAAGTACGATGAAGAAAGGATAGCTCAGCTGATACAAACCAACCCCTTCTGCTCCGATCACGCGAGGCAGCGCAATACGGGGGATAAAACCGAGAATGCGATTAATAATGCCTGCTGCAAGCAGGATCATGGCTCCCTGGATAAATGTCTGTTTCTTCAAAACTACCCCTCTTTCCCGGTTGAAAGTAACAGGTCTCGTAAACGGGACAAAGCCGTTGTTCTTCATCCTATGCCAGTCCACTGTCTTCTCATGACAACTTGGACTTCATTAACAAAAAGATCCAGATCGGGCAAGCAGGAATCTGAATATATGAAGTCGAATTATGTAATATTGATGCCGCATAAAGGCTTGTGCGTAAGAAGGGAGGCGCTCCCCGCTTGGAAGAAATGAACGATATGGAGCTGGAAGAATCCATTGAGATGTTATGTCGCAGCAAGGCGGAGGAATTAAGGCTCGTCGGGTACGAATATGTGACCAGCAAAGATGTCTGGAATTGCGTTAGTCATAAATATGAAAAACAGGGCATTCCACCGCTTCATCAATTGGTGAACGACATTTTGTCACTGAAAGCAACAAGCTTTATGAACTTTATGACCGTTTCTGCATACCGGGGGTCCTCTTTCTAACGAAAGGGATCTTTTTGTGTTGGAAATTGACTGCTTTTTACGGCATCGCTATAATAGGAATATTGAGAATGAAGGGGGATCTAGGAACGGCATGAAGAGAATTATCAGTTTCATTCTGGTCGTGCTTGTGACCACAGGAGTCATGTTGGGCACAAGTCCGGGCCTGCTCAAAAATATTCGCTTGGGCCTTGATTTAAAGGGAGGCTACGAGATCTTATATGAAGCAGAGCCGCTGGAACAAGGGCAGCAAGTTACCAAAGCTTCTTTGGTACAAACTGCAAGAAGTCTGGAAAGCCGTGCCAATGCGCTCGGAACAAGCGAGCCGGAAGTAACCACTGAAGGAACCAACCGGATTCGTTTGAAATTGGCTGGTGTTACGGACGAGGCTGAAGTAAGAGCCAAAATGAAAGAACCTGCCGTCCTGACCTTCCGTAGTAAAGCGGAGAATGACAAGGAAGGCGAGTACACAAAGATCGAGCTTCGAGGAAACGAATTTGTTGAGAACGGCGCAAAAGTGACTTTCAATCAGCTGAATGAACCGATGATTGACATTCAGGTTAAGGATAAGGCGAAATTTTCTGAAATTACAAAGCGCCTTATTGGACAACCTCTGGCCATCTATCTGGATGATCAGCTGCTCTCTGCCCCAACCGTACAGCAGCAATTGACGGACGGTTCGGCGCAAATCACAGGCAGTTACACGCGTGAGGAAGCAAACCAGCTGCGTGATACCATTAACCTGGGTGCACTCCCTCTGAAACTTACAGAGAAATACTCGCAAAGCGTTGGAGCAACGCTGGGTAAATTATCACTCGACCAAACGATTAAAGCAGGCTTGATCGGTTCCGTTATTATTTTAGTGTTCATGATTGGTCTGTATCGCATTCCGGGGATCATCGCAAGCTTTGCCTTGATTACACATACGTGGCTGGTACTCGCGATCTTCTATATGGGCGAATTTGTGCTTACCCTTCCGGGTATTGCTGCATTTATTCTGGGTATAGGGATGGCAGTTGACGCCAACATCATTACGTACGAGCGGATTAAGGAAGAAATGCGGAGTGGTAAATCGATTCTGTCGTCAGTTAAGGCGGGAAGCAAACATTCCTTCCGTACCATTATCGATTCCAATATCACAACCATCATTGCTGCGGCCGTTATGTTTTTCCTGGGTACAGGTGCAGTCAAAGGTTTCGCGCTCGTGCTGATTTTTGACATCGTCACCAGCATTATCACGAATATTTTCTTCTCCCGCTTCCTGTTGACCCTGCTTGTGCGGGCTAACGTGTTGAAGAAGCCTAAGTACTTCGGAGTGAAGGAGAGTGAAATTCGTGCGCTTTAATTGGAACTTTGATTACATTAAGGGCAGTAAAATTGCCTATACGTTCTCCATTATTTTAACTTTGGCAGGGATTATCAGTTTGTTCTCCCTTGGATTGAATTATGCGGTTGATTTCCGATCAGGCTCGAATGTGGATATTACCGTATCCAAGGCAATTACTTCAGAACAAATTACTCCGATTATCAAAGACATTGGTGTGAATGAAGGCGATGTTAACATTACACCAGGTGCCGACCGAGTTAACGTTCGTTTCTCCAACGTATTGGATGAGACACAAGAGAGCAAGTTCAAAGAAGACTTCACCAAGCTGGACCCAGAGGCTTCTTATGAAGTCAATACCGTAGACCCGGAAATGGCTAAAGAGCTTGAGCGTAACGCAATCTATGCGGTCCTCATTGCAAGTATCGGGATTATGATCTACGTAGCTATTCGGTTTGAGTGGCGCTTTGCTGTGGCAGCAGTTGTTTCTCTGTTCCACGATGCATTTGTAGTGATTAGTGTTTTCTCTCTTTTCCGACTTGAAGTGAATTTGACATTCATTACAGCTGTATTGACGATTGTCGGATTCTCGATTAATGATACGATCGTTATATTTGACCGGATTCGAGAAAATCTTCGTTTTGCTAAGAAAACAACAAAAGCTGATTTGCGTGAAGTAGTTAACCGCAGTTTATCGCAAACAATGACGCGTTCATTAAATACGACATTTACGGTGTTTATTGCGTCACTTTGCTTGTTTATCTTCGGTGGAGAGTCCATTCGCATGTTCTCGCTTGCAATGGTAATCGGAACATTGTTCGGCGCATACTCTTCCATCTTTATTGCAGCACCGTTGTGGTTTACACTCAAAGGCAAGCAGACAACAAAGCCTAAAGCAACTGCCAAAGCATCCAACTAAACATCTTATTTGCAAGCCGCGTCTGTCAGGCGCGGTTTTGCAACTTTAGGTACAGAATTAAGGGGGAATTTTCATGACCAGAGAACGTATTCCAGCTGCTCAAGCGGCAACGTGGAGTGGTATTGCCGGGAATATGACACTTGCAGTGATTAAGGCTGGCGTCGGTTATATGGCGAACAGCAAATCGCTGCTTGCCGATGGTCTGTATTCTGCCTCGGAAGCTGCTTCCTCACTGGCAGGTCTCTTCCCCTCGAAGTCTGTACAGGATAGGAATAAAGCTCGCAGGGAGAAGGCCAGAGAGCATTCGCGCATGGCGAGGCCCGGGATTACGGTGCTGCTGTCCGTCTTGATCCTTATGGGAGGCCTCCAGATTGCAATCTCTGCTCTGACCGGATTGACCGGGGATGAGCCTGGCGAATCGGCAAAATACGATCATGCACTTATCGCAGCTTTTGCTGCACTTGCTGTGAAAGAAGCTATTTTCCAATTTCAATATCGATATTACCGTAGGCGCAATCAGTCGCAGGCACTGTCCTATGCTCAGGAACATCGCCGTGCGCTCTATTGTTCTCTCACCGTACTCGTAGGCATTGCAGGTTCAATGGCTGGTGAAACGATGGGGATTCATGTGCTGCTGTATATGGACCCAGCGGCTGCACTTATTGCTTCCTGCTTCGTCCTTCATAAGGGTTACCGTATGATTGTAGATACCGTCTATGGCTCGCTCGTTCAGGAACTGGAACAGGAAGAGGCCATGGATTTCAAGGAAACGGTACAACGGGTTTATGGTGTTATTACGATTGAACATCTGACTGCCCGGGAACAGGAACATGCTGTAACCGTTGAACTGGTCATTAGTGTGAATCCGAGAATTTCGGTGTTGGAAGCACAGGAAATTGCCAATCGTGCCAAGACCTTGCTATTAACCCGGTTTAGTCATGTAAAAGAAGTACAAATCCAGGCTATCCCTTATGATCCGGGATATCCATACAAATCCAATCATGAACTGCCCGATCATGAAGCGACATTAATTCAGTAATGAAGCGCGGGTCCCGTAGATCAGGAAAGGAGCGTTATCATTGCTTTATTCGCAATACCGGTGGAACACACCGAATATCGATTTGGAGGCGGCTGCGGGACTCTCGCAGGCGCTTTCCGTTTCAGCACTTGTTGGCCGTTTGCTGGTTAGCCGGGGAGTCCATAATGAAACTGAGGCAGAGCGGTTTCTTCATCCCGATCTGGGGCAGATGCATGATCCTTATCTGCTTCGGGGCATGAAGGAAGCTGTACCCCGCATCCGGCTTGCGCTCGAGCGTGGTGAACATATTTTAATTTATGGAGATTACGATGCAGATGGTGTGTCCAGTACTTCGCTGATGATCCATTTAATGCGGCATCTTGGGGCATCCTATGATATCTACATCCCTCATCGGTCCAATGAAGGCTATGGATTGCACAATCATGCGCTGGACTGGGCCCATCAGCAAGGGGTTAGTCTAATTATTACGGTTGATACAGGAATCAGTGCTGTAGATCAAATTGCATATGCGGCAACACTTGGAATGGAAGTCATCGTAACAGACCATCATGAACCGCCTGAGACTCTTCCAGAAGCGTTTGCTTTGATTAATCCCAAACTTCCCGATTGTCCCTATCCTTTCAAAGGCTTGGCCGGCGCGGGAGTAGCCTTGAAACTCGCCCAAGCCCTGATCGGTGAGGTGCCCGGCGAATGGATGGAGATTGCTGCCATTGGCACCGTCGCCGATCTCATGCCGCTTGAAGGAGAGAATCGGGTTATTGTCAGTTATGGCGTTGAGTCCATGCGGGGATCACGTCTGCCAGGCATAAGTGCGCTGCTTGAGATTAGCGGCGTGGATCAAAGCCAGGTTACATCGGTGAACATTGCCTTTGCGATGGCTCCCCGTATTAATGCCAGTGGTCGTTTGGATCATGCAGGCAGAGCTGTTTCGCTTCTTACCACCGAGAATCTGGATGAGGCTCATATGCTTGCAGGCCAACTCGATCTGTTGAATCGGGAACGCCAGCAGGTCGTCGAGGGCATTGTCCAGGAAGCCAGCGTGCAGTTGGAACATAAAATTCAGCTGTGGTCCGGCAAAGTTCCCGATGTGATCGTTCTTGCGGGAGAAGGCTGGAATGTGGGGGTTGTGGGCATCGTGGCTTCCAAAATACTGGAACGCTATTATCGTCCGACACTCATCTTGGGAATAGACCCTCAGACGGGTGTATGCAAAGGCTCTGCCCGCTCCATTGATGGCCTGGATATCTATGAGGCACTTACCGCTTGTAAACATACAATGGACCACTACGGTGGACATCCGGCAGCGGCAGGCATGACTCTTCATCGGGATCAGCTGGAAGAGCTGGAATCGGGGTTGAATGAGTTTGCAGCCGCCGTTCTGACGGAAGCGGATTTTATGCCTGAGCGACTGGCAGATGACGAGTGTAGAATTAGTGACGTGCCGCTGAAAGTCATTCAGGAAATTGACAGACTTCAACCTTTCGGCATGAGCAATCCTTCGCCTCGTTTTGTTTTGAGGAATGTCATGGTAAAAGAAACACGAACGATGGGCCGGGAGAAACGACATCTGAAACTGGTTCTCGAACAAGACGGGCAGCAGCTTGAAACGGTTGCCTTTGGCAAGGGAGCTTTAGCCGAATTTTTACCTGTGGGTACTCTTATTGATGTAATGGGCGAATTTTCCATCAATGAATGGAACGGGATGCGCAAACCGCAATTGATGCTTCAGGACATTCATGTTCCACATGCTCAAGTCTTCGATTTGCGTGGGAATGCCGATCCACTTAACACGATGAAGCAGTTCCTTGATTCACTTGAAGTACATCTAAGGTATACATCTGGCTCAATAGGTGCGATTGTCCGGAAGGATATCCATGTTTCTGAGGGAAATTCATTGTATGAACCGTGCCTTTGGGTATATGATAGAAAGGTCGGGTTGTTTCCGTATAATGCTGCAGCGCAGCATTATGGACAGGAACAGGTCCGGACGTTATTTGTGTTTGATACGCCGGAAACCCCGGAACAACTTGATGCCATGCTGGCCATGTTCAGCGGAGCCGAGAATATCATCCTTCTGCACGGATCAGGCAACCGCCGAGATCGCCTTCAGATGCCTTCCAGAGACCTCTTCAAGCGTATTTATATGCTGGTGTCGAAATGGAGAGCTGAACCGGTAGAGGAACAAGAGATTACTCCTGTGCTCAGTCGTCAGTGTGGATGTTCGCCGCGTATGATTACCATGATGCTGGATGTGTTTGAAGAGTTATCGTTCATCACCCGCAAGGATGGCAAAATATCGTTTGTGGATAACCCGCCCAAACGCGATCTGGCCTCGTCCCGTCATTATCAGGCATTGGAAAATATGGCCGAGACAGAACAGGTACTGCTGGATGCATCTACACCGCAGCTGACACAATGGATGATATCCCGGATGAAGGGCGTATCTTAGATGGAAGTTGTGTATTTATTTTAGGAGGAGATTATTTTGGATTTTAAAGAGTATATTCGTGTCATTCCTGACTTTCCACAACCGGGAATCAGCTTCAAGGACATTACGACATTGTTGAAGGATGGAGAAATGTACCGCAAGGCAATCAATGAGCTGAAAGTAATGGTTTCTGATCTCAAAATTGATGTCATTGCTGGACCTGAAGCACGTGGTTTCGTTGTGGGCGCCCCTCTGGCATACGCTCTTGGTGTCGGCTTTGCTCCGATTCGCAAAAGTGGAAAACTGCCTGGAGAGACGATTGAAGTAGGTTATGATCTCGAATATGGCAAGGATACACTTGCGATGCATACCGATGCAATTGAAAAAGGACAAAACGTCCTGATTGCTGACGATTTGCTGGCAACGGGTGGAACGATTGCAACTTCCGTTAACCTGATTGAACAATTGGGAGGAAAAGTTGTAGGTGCGGCATTCCTGATTGAGCTGTCTGACCTGAATGGACGTGCCAAATTGCCGGAGATCGATGTATTTACGCTGATGAACTACTAAGATCCCTGCAAGCGTGCTGTCTTATCACTTTAAAGTGCATCTCCCGTTTCCCGGGAAATAATATACAGCATTAATGATTATTAAAAAGCCTGCTTTCTCATTTCCTATGAATTGAGAGAGCAGGCTTTTTGGTATCTATGTTTGTAGGTAACCCGAACGCGGATGATTATGATCCGACCAAGGACATTAGTCTGGGGTTTTCTCTGTCAGCGGCTGTTTTTCCGACTGGTCATTAGACCATCCGAGTACTTCAAACAATTTGAACAACAGGCTCAGCAGGATACCTACAATAGTAGCCAGTGCCATGCCTTTCAATTGTACTCCATAAATGGATACCTGAGTTCCGCTGAGTCCGATCACAAGTACAAGCGTTGTCAGCAAGAGGTTCGTTGGTTTGGCAAAGTCTACTTTTTGCTCGACCAGGATACGCAGACCGGATGCGGCAATGACACCGAACAGAAGCAGGGATACACCACCCATGACCGGAACCGGAATGTTGGCAACAAGCGCCGAGAATGTTCCTGAAAACGAGAGCACGATCGCTATGATGGCTGCGCCACCAATAACGTAAGTGGAATAAACTCTTGTAAGTGCCATAACACCGATATTTTCACCATACGTTGTATTCGGCGTGGATCCAACAAAACCGGACAGGATAGTGGAAACTCCGTTTCCGAGCAGGGAACGATGGAGACCAGGGTCTTTGGAGAGATCCTTGCCCACAATGCTGCTCGTTACGAGCAAATGTCCGATGTGCTCTACAATAACTACGAGAGCTACGGGCAAAATAGTGAAGATAACGGACCAGTCAAACGTTGGTGTGGTGACCGTTGGCATGGAAATCAAATCAGCACTTGCAATCTTTTCCGTTTCAACTGCATCCATAAAGTACCCAAGTACATATCCGGATACAATCCCGATCAGAATGTGAATGATTTTGGGGAATCCGCGGAAGGTTACGGCTCCGATTACAGTGATACCGAGAGTTACCATGGATAAAATAATGGGCTTGGCCTGAGGAACCCAGTTGGGGTTGTTCACAGGGTCAGAGTTGATCAGCCCAGCCATGCCAGCTGCAACAGGCACGAGTTCCAAACCGATCAGGGCTACGATGGCTCCCATGACTGCCGGAGGGAACACAACATTAATCCAGCCTGTCCCGGCATATTTGATAATAAGAGCGACAAGACAGAATACAATGCCTGTTACAATAAACGCTCCGAGGGCCATAGAGTAACCGTTGTCTGGATGAGAAGCCAGAACAGACGATACGGGAGCGATAAAAGCAAAACTGGAGCCCAGGTATGCTGGTATTTTGCCTTTGCACATTAATATGTAAAGCAATGTTCCGATACCATTCATTAACAGGATCATGCTTGGATCAACCCCGAACAGGTTGGGTACAAGCACCGTGCTGCCAAACATGGCAAACAAATGCTGCAGACTGAGCAGGGAGCCAGATCCTAGTGGCATCTTCTGATTAACCTGAATTTCGCGTTGCAATGAACATTCATCTCCTTTTCCGAAACACAAATCTTCAATAGATTACAGAGTTTCTCTTAATTAAGCAATAACATTTTTTGCGATTCGGCTTCGAATGTACGTTTTTTAGCAAATATTGATTCTATTTCGAATATAAATGGCCATAATATTTAAGATAAAGGCACGGTTTAATCCCGTTAAGCGGATTATGGAGACATGGATGGACCAGTCATAAATTCTTTTAAAAATATTGGATATATGCTCTTAATCGTCAGCAGTTGACGGGAAACGGGCGAAGCGTCATAATTATAGGAAATTACTTTTACGGGGAACCTGTGTTGATGCATTTGTCACGGGTTCCATTTTGTATAGAAAGGACACGGAACAGATCAGAATGGGCATAGAGCAATTACTCGAGAAGGCCGGAGCTTATATCAAAGAACCCGATCTGGTGCGCATACGTGAAGCCTACGAATTTGCTGATCAGGCCCACCATGGACAGACGCGTAAATCGGGAGAACCGTATATTCTGCATCCGCTTGCGGTTGCCGACATTGTTGTGAACATGCAGATGGACACCATCTCCATTATTGCAGCGCTTCTTCATGATGTTGTAGAAGATACTACGGTATCGCTTGAAGAAATCCGCACTCATTTCGGCAATACGTGTGCCATGCTTGTTGACGGCTTGACGAAGCTGGAACGTATTCAGTTCCGCTCCAAGGAAGAGCAGCAGAACGAAAACTATCGTAAAATGTTCATCGCCATGGCGCAGGACATCCGTGTCATCGTTATCAAATTGGCTGACCGCCTGCACAATATGCGGACACTCAAATTTCAATCGGAAGAAAGCCAACGCAGGATTTCTTATGAGACGCTGGAGATTTTCTGTCCCATTGCCAACCGTTTGGGTATATCTGCGATCAAATGGGAAATGGAGGACATTGCTCTCCGTTATTTGAATCCGCAGCAATACTACCGTATTGCAAATCTGATGCACAAGAAGCGTGCAGAACGTGAGCAGTACATCGATACGGTGATGGATGGAATCACGACCAAGCTTGATGAGATGGGAATTCAGGCAGATCTGTCTGGTCGTCCGAAACATATTTACAGTGTGTTCAAAAAAATGACAACGAAGAACAAGCAGTTTAACGAAATCTACGATCTGCTTGCGATTCGTATTATTGTGGATAATATCAAAGATTGTTATGCTACCCTCGGCATTATACACACATTATGGAAGCCGATGCCTGGGCGTTTCAAGGATTATATTGCCATGCCTAAGGCTAACATGTACCAATCGCTCCATACAACGGTGGTGGGCCCGAATGGGGAGCCGACTGAAGTTCAGATTCGGACATGGGATATGCACCGTACTGCCGAATTCGGGATTGCGGCCCACTGGGCTTATAAGGAAGGTGCAGCAACCGGAAATAATTTTGAAGATAAAATTACGTTCTTCCGGGAAATTCTTGAGCTTCAAAATGAAGCGCAGGATGCATCTGAATTTGTCGAATCCCTTAAGATGGATTTCTTCTCTGATTTGGTATTTGTATTTACGCCAAAAGGTGAAGTCATTGAGCTGCCTACAGGTTCCGTGCCGCTGGATTTTGCGTACAGAATTCATACCGAAGTGGGTAACCGTACAATTGGAGCCAAAGTCAACGGTCGTATCGTTCCACTTGATTACCATTTGAAGACTGGAGATATCATTGAGATTTTGACGTCCAAACATTCATATGGTCCAAGTCAGGATTGGCTCAAAATTGCGAAATCATCCCATGCGAGAGCCAAGATCAAGCAATGGTTCAAGAAGGAACGCCGCGAAGAAAACGTTGAAAAAGGCCGCGAAAGCTGTGAGCGCGAGCTGAAACGTATGGGACTTGATCCTTCTGCATGGATGACGGATGACAAATTGATGGAAGCATGCAAAAAATACGCATTTAACGATATTGATGACATGCTTGCAGCGGTTGGATTCGGTGGTATTACCGCTGCGCAGATCGTAACCAAAGCAACCGAGAAATTGCGCAAGGAACAGGAAGAGTCGAGCTTGCTCGAATTGAATTCCGAAATGCGGGAGCTGAAGCCGGCACCTGAACGCAAGAATCGTCCAACGAACGGCATACGTGTCAAAGGCATCGATAACTTGCTCGTTCGCTTTGCACGCTGTTGTAATCCTGTCCCGGGTGATGACATTATCGGTTACGTTACGCGCGGACGGGGGGTATCCGTGCACCGCAGCGACTGTCCGAACATTCCTTCAAGCGGGGATGGAGAGGAAGCAGCGCGCGTCATTGAGGTGGAATGGGAAGAAAATATTGAGGCCAACTACAGTGTGGACATTGAGATTACCGGACATGATCGCAATGGACTGCTCAATGAAGTGCTTCAGGCCGTTTCCGAAAGTAAAACCAATATATCTGCCGTCACCGGACGGACAGACAAAAATAAATTAGCATTGGTGCACGTTACAATCCTGATCCGCAATACAGAGCATCTGCATTCTGTCGTCGAACGGATCAAACGGGTAAAAGATGTTTATTCCGTGCATCGGATTATGCAGTAAGGAGCCCGTCAGATGAGAGTGCTTGTACAACGTTGCAAAGAGGCTCAGGTTACAGTTGGTGACGATATAACGGGACGGATTGAATCCGGGGTCATGCTGCTCGTAGGTATTACTCATGAAGACACGGAGAAAGATGCAGTGTATCTTGCAGACAAGGTGGCAGGACTTCGCATTTTCGAGGATGATCAGGAAAAGATGAATCTTAGCCTGATGGATGTGGGTGGCGCAGTCCTTTCGGTCTCGCAATTTACACTATATGGTGACTGTCGCAAAGGGAAACGCCCGAGTTTTGCGGCTGCAGCCCGGCCAGAAGCGGCCGAGGTGTTATACGAGACCTTTAATCAACTATTGAGGGATAAAGGCATTCAGGTGGAAACAGGGAGATTCGGAGCCATGATGGATGTGTCCTTCACCAACTGGGGGCCCGTGACTTTAATGCTGGAGAGCCCGCTCCGTCAGGAAGCACGTGCATAATTCACCCGGGATCAGGCCATAATGAGGGATAGTTCTAGTGCTAGCATAAGCTGATCAAAGGAGTATCTCTCACTATGCGTCAATCTGCCAAGATAACACGTTCACGTATGGAACCACTGCTTATTCCCGGGAATCTGTATGAGTCGCTAAAGTTGGCTCGCGCAGCTTCTGAATGCGTGGCTACGATCTGGTCGACCCAGGATTCGGACAAGGGAGAACAGAGTCACCTGCCGCGTGCCTAGTTATGATAAAAATAAAGCTGTGAGCAAGCAGTCATTTTATATGTTGAAAGCTTAGTCGTATAGCAGCAGAGCCGAAAGCCTTGATTCGATACTTGAATCAGGGCTTTTTTTATGTGATGTTTTTGTTTCCGTATTGGAAAGAAACTCAATGATCGATTGCTTAAGCTGTTATAAACAGCTGCAGTTAGGGTAATAACAACACGAGGCACTGGATCGTGCCGAGGTTCAGGGTTTGTACATGGATTTACTGAATTTGTAGATTGCTAAATTCTGCAAAACCCGAATACGAAAAGATTTTTCGAACACGGAAAGGAGAACGTACGTTATGAGTAAAGTTGCTTTTTTATTGGCGAACGATTTTGAAGATTCGGAAATGCAGGTTCCATATGATGAGGTGAAAAAAGCCGGACACGAAGTGGAAATCATCGGTTTGAAGGCAGGAGAAACGCTTAAAGGTAAAGGTGGTAAGGCTTCCTATACTTCAGACAAGGCGATTGCAGAAGTGTCGGCTTCAGATTATGACGCTGTAGTCATTCCAGGGGGATCTTCTCCTGAAAATCTGCGCACGGATGCTAACATCCTGAAGTTTGTAACGGAGATTAACAGTGCGAAGAAGCCAATCGCAGCAATCTGCCATGGCCCGCAAATTCTGGCTAGCGCTGACCTGCTCAAAGGGCGAACCATTACGTCCTATCCGCCACTTAAGGATGATATGGTCAATGCAGGTGCTGAATTTAAGGATCATGAGGCTGTAGTGGACGGCAATTACATTACATCGAGAACACCAGCCGATGAGCCTGCATTTGTTCGTGAACTGTTGAAAGTCATATAATCGGTCACAGGTAAACGATTTAACTTGTTTATCAAGTTAATCTGCACAAATACATGATGTAATTTATTCCGACAAAGGAGGGTTTGACATGGCAAAGCATATTCAGGCATATTTTCGAACCGAAGATGAGGCGGAGGGTGCTAGAACTTCACTTCAGACGTTTCGAACCGAGCATTTGGAGGTAGGACAGCTGGACAGTGCGATTGGCAGAGACAAACGCATCTTACTGCCGCTGGTGCCTTATAATACAGCGGGTGGCGCAGGTACAAATGGAGCCATGGGTGTCGGTACAGCACCTGGAGTTCCAGCAAGTGAGAATGTAGTTCCAGTGGTTAGTAATGTGGATCGTAATGCTGACCGGGACCGGGATGTACACGACAATGTGAATGCGGACGGTGACCTGCTCAGAGCAGCAGACGTCTCCTCGGACGATTATGATGATCTGCATTATGTTTTGTCTGCCAAAGTCCAGGATGAGGATTATGATGAAATTGTTCATAAGCTTCGCTCCAACAATGCCTATGTGGAAGAATTGAATTAACGTGTAGATCATGGAAGAGCCCCTGCGACGCCTGACTTCAATTATGTCAGCGCGATCACAAGGGCTCTTCTGTATAAGTTTACTTTTATAAATATAAAGCGCTATCATTTTTGTAATATTACTGTAATATTAGTTACATAAGGCTTTAACATAGGGCGTTTATAATAACAAGCATGACCCCCTTTTTTTATATATCCTTTGAGCCTGCACACCGTGTGCAGGCTTTTTTTTGCTGTCTTTTGATGTTAGCCCTTGACTTTAGTACTGCGGTTCATTACAATCAGAAAATAATATGTTGACTATAGTCAATATCAGTCGTTTTCTTGAATTATATTACTGATTTGATGACGGGACCAAGTACTCCGTGCCCACATGAACAGAGAGGAATCCCTTGGCTGTAAGGATTCTCTTGATGAGCGGACGAATGACTTCCCCGAGAACAGACGGCGAACACATCAGAGCTGATTCTGATAGCCATTAGCCGGCCTGCGCAGGACGTGCGTTACACGTAGAGCGGAACGATGGTCTGATCGGATTTTTGCAAGGCAGTCCTTTACGATCAGATGATCCCCTGAACGGCGAAAGTGTCAGGAGTTCCGGAATGTGGGTGGTACCACGGGTGAATGTATATACACAATCTCTCGTCCCTTTGTTTGCTGTATGCAGCGACAGGGCGAGGGATTTTTTGTTATATAGAGAAAATAGAGGCTGGAGGGATGAAGATGGCTTTTCAGAAACCAACGGGAACACAGGATTTGCTGCCGGGCGTAGTAGAGAAGTGGCAGTTTGTCGAAGAGAAAATTAAGGATCTGTGTCGCCGTTTTAATTACCGGGAGATCCGTACACCCATTTTTGAACAGACTTCACTGTTTGAGCGAGGGGTAGGCGAAACAACTGACATCGTTGAAAAAGAAATGTACACGTTCAAGGATAAGGGCGATCGCAGCATGACACTTCGTCCGGAAGGAACTGCTGGTGTTGTACGTGCTTTTGTAGAAAATAAGCTCTATGGGGAGCCAGATGTAACGAAGCTTTATTATGTAGGTCCCATGTTCCGCTATGAGCGTCCGCAAGCTGGACGCCAGCGTCAGTTCCACCAGTTCGGGGTAGAGGCATTCGGAGCAATAGATCCGGCAATTGATGCAGAGGTTATCGCACTTGGTTATCAGTTCTGTGTTGAGCTGGGGTTGAAGGATGTCAAAGTTGAAGTGAACTCGGTGGGTAATGCGGCAAGCCGTGCTGCCTATCGTGAAGAGCTGCTGGGCTTCCTGAGACCGATGAAGGACACCTTGTGCAAGGATTGCCAAAATCGCATGGAACGCAATCCGCTTCGCGTCCTTGATTGTAAGGTAGATCAGGACAAATTTGTCGGTGCACCTTCCATTCTGGATAGCCTGGACGAGGAAGCAACAAACCACTTTGCCAAAGTTCAAGGTTTCCTGGATGATTTCGGCGTGGACTATGCAGTGAATACGCGTCTTGTGCGCGGACTGGATTATTACACCATGACAGCATTTGAATTGAAGGCCCAGGGGATTGGTGCCATTGATACCGTAGGTGGCGGCGGCAGATATAACGGCCTCGTTGGAGACATCGGCGGACCGGATCAACCGGGCATCGGTTTTGGTATTGGTCTGGAACGTATCCAACTGATACTGGAACACCAAAACATTAATGTAAGTGCCCTCACTCCACTTGATGTGTACTTTGTTGCTCTTGGAGAAGCTGCAGATCGGGAAGTAAACCGTCTGTTGTTCAAACTTCGTCAGTCCGGTCTTTCGGGTGAACGTGATTATCTGGGGCGCAAGATGAAGGCTCAAATGAAATCAGCAGATCGTTACAAAGCCCGTTATACGGCGATTCTTGGTGATGATGAGCTGGAACGTGGAGAGATTGCACTCAAAGCGATGGATACAGGTGAACAGCAAACCGTGAAACTGGAAGAGCTGATCATAACGATTCAGGGAGCCAGATAAGCTCGTACAAGCCTGCGTTAAAGTAAGTTTAGTTATGAAAATGATTCGGCAGCCTTACGGGGCCTGGAAGCCATTCAATGTGGATCTTGTCCAAGAAGGTTACAGCTCCCGTAAGTACAACGCCTTTCAATACATCGTCTTCACGCAACCGCGCTGTTAAAGTAATGGTCTTGGCCTACTTGCACAGAACGGAAATTCACATAATGAGGAGTTTGGTTATGAAAAGAAGTCATCATTGCGGCGCATTAACGACCGCACACATCGGCGAAACCGTAACATTGAACGGCTGGGTACAAACCCGCCGTGACCTGGGGGGCGTGCTGTTTATCGATCTGCGTGACCGCAGCGGTATTGTACAAGTGGTATTTAACCCGGCTTACTCCGGCGAAGCTCTGCAAATTGCTGATCGGGTGCGTAGTGAGTATGTTATCGCCGTATCGGGTAAAGTGGTTAAACGGGATGAAGAGACCGTGAACAAAAACCTGCCTACAGGTGAAATTGAAGTTCAGATTACGGAAATCGAAGTGCTGAACGCGGCAAAAACGCCGCCATTCTTCATTGAAGATGGTGTGGAAGTCGATGAGTCCCTTCGCTTGAAATATCGTTATCTGGATCTGCGTCGTCCGGAAATGTACGAAACACTGAAATTGCGTTCCAAAGCGTCCAAAGTATTCCGTGACTACCTGGATGGAGAAGAGTTCGTTGAAGTGGAAACACCGATTCTTACGAAGAGCTCCCCGGAAGGTGCGCGTGACTACCTCGTACCAAGCCGTGTGCATGAAGGTGAATTCTTCGCTCTGCCGCAATCTCCGCAAATCTACAAACAATTGCTGATGGTCGGCGGACTTGAGCGTTATTATCAAATTGCTCGCTGCTTCCGGGATGAGGATCTGCGTGCAGACCGTCAACCTGAGTTCACACAAGTCGACATCGAGACTTCCTTCCTGGAACAGGATGACCTGCTGCCAATGATGGAAGAGCTGATGGCCAAATTGCTGCGTGAAACGAAAGGCATCGAGCTTGAGCTGCCATTCCAGCGGATTACGTATGCAGATGCGATGGGTAAATACGGTTCAGACAAGCCGGATCTGCGCTTTGGCATGGAGCTGGTGGAAATGAACGATATCGTAGCGAACAGTGGTGTGAAAGTCTTTGCTTCTGTCATCGAAAAAGGTGGAGAAGTGAAAGTGCTGAATGCCAAAGGCTGTGGCACATGGAGCCGCAAAGAGATCGACGATCTCGGACCATTCGCAGCACGTTACGGTGCCAAAGGTCTGGCTTGGATTCAAGTGAAAGACGGCGAATTCAAAGGCCCAATCGTGAAATTCTTTACACCGGAAGAGATTGAAGCGGTGAAAGAACGCACTGGCGCTGAAGAAGGCGACTTGCTGCTCTTCTCTGCCGACAACAAAAAAGTGGTTGCAGACGTTCTGGGTGCACTGCGTTTGAAAATTGGTCGTCAACTTGGTCTGATCGATGACAGCAAATTCAAATTTGCCTGGGTTGTGGACTTCCCACTTCTTGGATATGATGAAGATGCGAAGCGTTACGTGGCAGAACATCACCCGTTCACTCGTCCAAAAGACGAAGATGTGGCTCTGTTCGATACAGACCCGGGTGCGATTCGTGCACAAGCTTATGACCTTGTTCTGAATGGTTATGAAGTAGGTGGCGGTTCAATGCGTATCTACAAGCGTGACGTGCAGGAGAAAATGTTTGCAGCCCTTGGACTTTCACCTGAAGTATCCAATGAGAAATTCGGTTATCTGCTTGAAGCATTCGAATACGGAACTCCACCACATGGCGGTATCGCCTTTGGTCTTGACCGTCTCGTTATGCTGCTGGCAGGTCGTACAAACCTGCGTGAAACTATTGCCTTCCCGAAAACGGCAAGTGCAACCGATCTGCTCATGAACGCACCTTCTGAAGTGGACGGAGCCCAGTTGGAACAACTTCATATCCGTGTAGCCCGTAAACCGGTGGCGGAAAAGAAATAAAGGAGGCATCGATTCTCAATGCTCCATCAATTTTCAAGAACAGAGCTGGCAATCGGACCTGAAGGTCTGGATGCTTTGAAAAATAGTACAGTTGCCGTGCTTGGTATTGGGGGCGTGGGCGGTATAGCCGTTGAAGCCCTTGCTCGCAGCGGGGTTGGACGCATCATCCTGATTGATAAGGATGTGGTGGACATCACCAACGTTAACCGTCAGATTCACGCGTTGACCACGACCGTTGGTCAGAAAAAAGCCGATCTGATGGTAGACCGGGTCAAGCTTATTAACCCTGAGATTGATGCCATCGCCTTGAACATGTTTTACACGGAAGAAACGTATGAGGAATTGTTTAAATATGAACTGGATTATGTCCTGGATGCATCCGACACGATCATCTACAAAATCCATCTCATCAAGGAATGCCTTAAACGTAAGATTCCCGTGATTTCCAGCATGGGTGCAGCGAACAAAATGGACCCTACGAAATTCCAGGTTGCGGATATTTCCAAAACGTCCATGGACCCGATTGCCCGTGTAGTTCGCACAAAACTGCGCAAAGAAGGCATCAAAAAAGGGGTCAAAGTGGTCTTCTCTACGGAGGAGCCATTAAAGCCGCGTGAAGATGTTACTCAAAAGATCGTTCCTGAGAACGCACCGGAAATTCGCAAGGCGAAACAGCCACCAGCGAGCAACGCGTTTGTTCCTCCGGTAGCTGGCCTGATCATGGTCAGTGTGGCAGTCAAGGAATTGATTGAAAATGCAGCGAAAAAACAACAGTAACCTGTTGAGCGAAAAGCGTAGGTGCCTACAAGGCGCCTGCGCTTTTTTTATAGTCATCGCGTGATGTACTTCAATCCCAAAACCGTGTATGATATGTGGTGCTGCGCGAAATGATGATAAATATATAGAGAAATGGCAGTGTACATAGAGAGAGGGGAACAGAACGGATGAAACAAGGTTGGATGACCAGACGTCTCGGTGTGGAGCCGGGGGACCAGTGGAAAAAGGAGATTGTGGCGGGAGCCATCTCCTATTTTGCTGTCGTTTATATCGTGATGGTCAATGCTACAATTTTGGCAGATGCCGGCATGCCTTTACAGGCAGCGATGGTAGGCACACTGCTGACGTCTATTGCGGGTTGCTTGCTGATGGCATTCGGCGGTAAGTCACCTATTGTGGTTGTACCCGGAATGGGAATTAATGCATTTTTTACGTACACACTCGTACATTCCATGAAGCTGAGCTGGCAGGAAGCACTGGCCGTGGTGGCCGTTACAGGTATACTTTTTGCAATCGTTGCATTTACATCCCTATATAAATTGATCAGCGAAGCCATACCGAAAAACCTGCAGCATGGGATTACGGTGGGAATTGGCCTATTTTTGACCTTTATTGGTTTGCAGAAAAGCGGAATAGTTATTGCTCACCAGACCACGTTCGTAGCAATTGGGCATTTCAATGATCCTAATGTCATTACGGCCTGCGTAACATTGGTGCTTGCTGTGATTCTATTCATACGTAATATTCAGGGCGGACTTCTCATCAGTATTCTGATCGGGACTGGACTTGCCTATGTGCTAGGTGCAGTGAATCCGGGTGAACCCGTGTCCGCGATGGAGGCGCTGCGTCAATACGGCGGGTTGTTTGGCGAATTGTCCCTGATGAAGCTGGCTGATGTTGCGTTCTGGATTGCTGTCTTTTTGCTGCTGCTGATTGTTGTATTCGAAAATATCGGATTGATTACGGCTCAGACGCAAATGATTGATCGCCCGCAGCGTTTCAAAGGCAGCCTGCGCGCACTGTCGATCAGTACGGTATTGGCAGGTATATTCGGGAGCAGCCCTCCTGTAGCTGCGGCAGAGACTACGGCCGGGATTGCAGCAGGCGGACGCACGGGCTTGACACCACTCGTTACAGCCGTGCTGTTCGGGGCGACTTTTTTCTTCATTCCGCTGCTCGGGTATATTCCGGACAGTGCAATAGCCCCCATTTTGATCATCATTGGCGGTTTGATGGTGCAAGGTGTGAAGGATATGGATTTTGGTGACTTTACAGAGGCCTTCCCGGCATTTCTGATTATGGTCATGATTCCCTTTACGTATAGCATTGTGGACGGCATGGCGTTTGGTTTCATTGCCTATCCACTGGCGAAGCTGGCCGCAGGTCAGGGGAAACAGGTGCCTGTGGTCATGTACGGCATTGCCATTCTGTTTCTGGCCAACTTTGTACTGCATGGCGTATTGTAATCAGTTGGGACGTAAGGACAAATTATTCGTGTAATGTCTAGTGAACAGGTGGAGAATGGAGGAACGGGGAATGGAAGAGAAGGAACAGACGGACCGGGTTGAACCGAAGCTGGGGAAAAAAGGATTCAAAGATTTCGTGAAGCTGATTGCTTCCACAGAACCTCCCAAACTCATTTTGATCGTCGCATTGATTCTAACCCTCATTCAGACTACGGCCGGGTTAATTGTTCCACTAATGACCAAGGGCCTCATTGATGGACTAACGATGTCTGCACTCAATAAATCCGTCATTTTTCTCCTGCTTGGTGCTTTTGTCATTCAGGCGATTGCTTCGGGCATCAGCATCTATATGTTGAATTATGCAGGGCAACGCGTGGTTGCAACACTGCGAACGAAGCTGTGGAACAAAGTGTTATCCCTGCCAATGCCCTATTTTGATCGTAATCGTACAGGGGATACAATGAGCCGCATCACCAATGATACAAGCCAGATCATGACGCTGATTGCTGATTATCTGGTCTCCTTTGTATCCAATATCGTTGCGGTGGTGGGCGGGGTAGCTCTGCTATTTTATCTGGATTGGGTCATGTCGCTCATTATCTTGAGCTTGGTACCGTTAACGCTGCTGATTCTGCTGCCGGTTGGACGTAAAATGTACAAAATCTCCAAAAAGCAGCAGGATGAGATGGCTGGCCTCACTTCCGTGCTGAGCCAGGTCATTAGTGAGATCCGATTGGTTAAAGCGTATGGCACCGAAAAACAGGAGGCGGAAGCGGGACATTCCCGCATTGGCAAAATGTTTGCATTTGGCTTGCAGGAGGCAAGAATCCTGGCGCTGATCGGACCGCTCTTTACCTTTGTCATGACCGCTGTTTTAGTTGTTATTCTGGGGGTTGGCGGTATGCGGGTAGCATCTGGAATGTTATCACCCGGGGAACTGGTGGCCTTTATCCTGCTTCTGTTCCAGGTGATTATGCCGATGGGGCAGTTCACGACACTGTATTCGCGTTTGCAAAAAGTGGTCGGGGCAACTGAACGCATTCAGGCTATTCTTGCACATGAAGAAGAACCAAGGCACAGTGTGAAATTAGCTCCAAAAGGCAACGAGACCATTGCATTCAACAACCTGCATTTCGCCTATGTCACAGGAGAAGAAGTGCTGCACGGAATCCATTTAACCGTTCCAGCGCGTAAAGTGACGGCGATCGTCGGTCCCAGCGGCAGCGGCAAATCAACCTTATTCTCACTGCTTGAGCAGTTTTACCTTCCAGGTTCAGGCAACATAACCTACGGAGGACAAGACATAAGGGATTATTCGCTCGCCTCCTGGCGCAGCAAGATCGGTTATGTTTCACAGGAGAGTCCGCTAATGGCAGGTACCATCAAGGACAACATTACCTATGGGCTTGGACGAGAAGCAAGTATGGACGAGATTCGGCACGCCGCAGACATGGCATACTCGTCCGTATTTATTGATAATTTGCCCCAGGGTTACGAGACCGAGGTGGGGGAACGCGGAATCAAGCTCTCGGGTGGTCAGCGTCAGCGCATTGCCATAGCCAGGGCACTGCTGCGCAGTCCGGATATCCTCATGCTTGATGAGGCAACGTCCAGTCTGGACAGTACTTCAGAACATGAGGTGCAGCAAGCCCTTTCGAATTTAATGGAGGGACGGACAACCGTTGTAATTGCACATCGTTTGTCTACAGTTGTGGATTCGGATCAGATTGTTGTACTGGAGCAGGGCCATGTCACCGGGACGGGTACACATGCAGAGCTAATCAGCACTCATCCAGTATATCGTGAGCTGGCTCAGAAACAATTTGTTGCACAAGATGGGAAGCCAGAGCCCGAGGAGTATTAATTGATAACGATGTGAACCGTTGTTCTATCGTCTTATAGGACGGGAACAGCGGTTCATTTGTCTTTTCGTCCTGTTAGCTGTAGCTTTTTGCCATTCAATATGATATAGTGGGTATCCTTTTGTGTCGTCAGATTGGCTATGCAAAAAAACATATTCTTAGGAGGTAACTGAAACATGTCAGACAGCTTTCAAAGTGCCTATCAAGAAGAAGAGTACAGGTTAGAGCGAACGATGGAGGAAGTGGATCGTCAGCTGGAACGGCTGAAGAATATACCGGTTTATACTGGCCACGATTTCACCGAACAAGTGCTGGAAGCCGGACGCGAAGAGCGCCGCACCGCCTTGTCCAAGAGCGCGCAGCAACCCTATTTCGGACGCTTGGATTTCGAAGAACAGGGCAGCGGGGAACGGAAGCCGCTGTACATTGGCAAAGTCGGCGTAGACCGCGAAGAGGTGGGAGAGCATCCGCTCGTCATCGATTGGCGCGCTCCTGTCGCGAGCCTGTTTTACTCATTTACCGGAGGGGAAGCCTCCGCAACCTACGAAGCACCGGAAGGTTTGATCGAAGGTCTGGTCTACCTGAAACGCAACGTGGTCATCCGGCAGCGGATATTGGAGCGCGTTGCGGATACATACAACCGGGATAGCGATCAGCCGGCCGTATCGGATGAGTTTCTCGTCTATCGGCTGGGAGAGAACAAGGATAACAAACTTCGTGACATCGTATCCACCATTCAGGCGGAACAGGATCAGATCATTCGTGCCGCAAGGAATACGGCATTGATCATCCAGGGTGTGGCGGGTTCGGGAAAAACAACCGTTGCCCTGCACAGGCTAGCCTTTTTGCTGTATCAGTACAAAGAGCAGGTATCTGCGGAGAAGATGGTTATCTTCGCACCCAACCACATGTTCCTCGATTACATCTCGGATGTACTCCCGGAACTCGGCGTTGGAGATATTCAGCAGCGTACATTCCCGGATTGGGCGATGAATCTGCTGGGATTGGAGATGCCTCTGGCAGATACGTCGGAGACATTGAATACCTGGTTTGAAACGCCGGAAGCACGTCCCGAATTGAATGATGACGTACCTGGTCGCTATAAGGGCTCGATACGCTTCATGAATCTCATTCAGGAATGGCTGTCAGGTATGGAGCAGGAATCGGTACCCGATCTGGACTTCAGTCCATGGGACGGTGCGGTACTTAGCAAGGCAGAGATCGAAAGCTGGTTTAGCGAAGAATATAAGCACTACCCACTGGCTAAACGGAAGGAGCGCGTAATGGCGCGGATCCACCGCTGGATCGAAATGGAGCTCAAGAAGCCTTGTCCCGAGAGCGCGCGTAAAGAACGCAAAAAGAAAGCAGCGACACGTGAAAAAGCATACGCCAAAAAGTGGCCCCAATATGAACCGCTTACGCTGTATAAACAGCTGTTCAAGGCTGCTAAGGGTGGCTCAGTGCCTGCTTCACTAAGCAGTCTTATTCCCAAAGGTGTGATGAAGCAGACGACAGCAGATCTGAAGCAGGATGTTATTCGTGAAGAGGATCTGCCTGCGCTCGTGTATATTCACACGCTTATTCATGATATTGAAGGAGCGGAACGATTCGATCATGTCGTGATTGATGAAGCGCAGGATTTCTCGCCATTTCACGTCGCTCTGCTGGATCTGTTTGTCAAAGGACATTCCTTCACCATACTGGGTGACTTGTCCCAAGGTATTCATGAGTATCGCGGGGTTCATGCATGGGAAGAGATGAGCACCCTGTTTCCCGACGAGCAGAATGCATATTTTGCCTTGACCCGGAGCTATCGTTCCACCATGGAAATTATTGATTATGCCAATACGATACTGGAACGTGGGGTCAAAAGCGGAATTACGGCGATTCCTGTCTTCCGGAGCGGAGATCCGGTTCGAACATTAGCCTATGAGGGTGAAGGAAGAACGAAGAGTCTTGAAAGGGCTTTGAAGCTGTTAACGGTGAAAGACTACCGTACAGTATCCATTCTGACGCGTACCCTACATGAAGCGGTTGAGCTTCATCGTGAACTTCTGGATGCGGGCTGGGACCTGAACCTGATCGATGGCGGCAAGAAGCAATATACAGGCGGACATTCCGTTTTACCTGTCTATCTGTCCAAGGGACTAGAGTTTGATGCGGTTATTGTGGCAGATGCGGATGAGCAGCACTATCTGTCTAATGCGGGCGATGCCAAGCTGCTGTATGTGGGCTGTACAAGGGCATTGCACGAGTTGTGGCTGTTCCATGATGGTGACCTTCCGTCTTATGCGGCCGCAACACACCATTCGGAAGGCGAATCGGTAACCATTCAGGGCTGGCCGGATAGTGACACCGAATAAACATGGGTAGGGCAATGTAATATCAAGAATATAAAAGGCATGTCGTTCATGGGTAAATCCCATAAGCGCATGCCTTTTCTGCTGGTCTGTGACAATCTCAACTCACTGGAGAAGAATGCCTACGGAGTTCAGATGAGCGTTCTTTCCCTTTCTGTGCATATGAACGACGATTAACCAGGAAAATACCTACGCCTATGAGTATGCCGCCAGCACCAACGAACCACTGAACCTGCTCCTGCAGTAAAATCCAGCTCGACAACACTCCAAAGAACGGTGTCAGAAACAGATAGGAACTGGTTTGGGCGGGGTCACTATGCTGCAGCAAATAGAACCAGAGTGAGAACTGGATTATGGAGCATACAAGCGTTAACCAGAGCAGCACTGCAACCGAGGTGGGGTTCAGCATAAAATAAGGCTGTTCAGTCCATGTGCTAAGCAGAAGCAGTACTGCGCCTCCAGCGAGCATCTGGTACGCGGTAAGCACAAAGGTATCGTAACGTTCACCCCAGCGTTTAATAAGTAATGTGGAGACTGCGAAGGAAACCGCACCACCAATTCCAATCCAGGTTCCGGGGCTAAAACTCATATGCGAGCCAAAGGTTAACAGGACGCCGGCGAGGCCGAGGATTACACCCATCCACTGGCTGAAGCGATACGTTAACCGATACAATAAAGCACTGATGATAATGACCAGCAACGGATTGGTAAAGGTAAGAATGGCAGATTCACCGGATGTAATCCAGTTCATGCTGTAATATGCGCATCCCATCACTCCAGCAGATTGGAACAGGCCAATTAAAATGATTCTTAGCCAGGCTTGCCATCCTGCAGGTAGAGGGCGTTTCCGCAGAAACCAGGCCATCAGGCCCCCTGCCAGTACGTAACGCATGCCCATGAGCAGGAATGGTGGAGCATACAACATGCCGATTTTGCCGACCGGAAAAGAAGTACCCATAATGAATGTCGTTAACAAGATCCATATTGTATATTTCATTGGTTTCATTGCTTGGCTGTCAGCTTTATTATCAGGGCTCATAACGTCTGACCGCCATCTACGGTAATCAGCTGTCCGGTCATGGATGGCTGTTCAAGCGCAGCACATATCATGTGCGCAATATCCTCAGGCGAAGAAATTCTCTGTAATAACAACGAGCCACCGAGACGATTCATTCGTTCCTCGTTTCCGGCCCACCAACGGGTTGCAACGGCGCCAGGGACGATGGCATTCACCCGAATGAGCGGTGAGAGTGCGTGGGCAAGAGATAAGGTCAGGCCGTGAACTGCCGCTTTGGAAACCGCATAAGGGAGAGAGGAGCCGGAACCTGTGCTGCCCGCAATACTTCCGAGGTTCACAATGGAGCCGCTGCCCGCTTTCTGCATTCCTTCCGCCACTGCACGAGCGCAATGAAACATGCCCTTCACGTTCACATCATACAGTTCATTCCAAACATCCTCCGTAACGGATTCCAGATCCTGCAGAGGAATGTGACGAGTGATTCCGGCATTGTTAACAAGGGCAGTTATGGGGCCATACGTTTCGGTAACTGTAGCCACCATCTTCCGGACTTCCATATCACTAGCAACGTTGGCTTGAACAGCGAATGCCTGACCTCCTTCATCTACGATCTGTTGAACCGTTTCTTCTGCCGCATTCCGCGACCGGGAGTAGTTGACAGCGACCCGTGCTCCCTTTTGGGCCAGCAGCAGACTCACCGCACGTCCAATGCCTGTTCCGCCGCCTGTAATTAAGGCTACTCTGTTGTTCCAGTATGTCATGTTGAACACTCCTTATCATCATCCAGCTGGGTGAACTGGTTTGGAATCTACATGAATTGTAGTCCTGTTTGCGGATGGAGTATAATGATTGTTAGTGAACTGGCCATCATTTTGAATGATGTCAGAAGTGGGGGATAAGATGGAGAGCGGGGATCTTCGAATATTTCAATGTGTGGCACAGGAAGGAAACTTGACGAAAGCTGCTTCGAAGCTGGGATATGTGCAATCCAACGTCACGGCCCGGATCAGACATCTGGAAGCGGAGGCGGGCACCAAGCTGTTCATTCGTCACAACCGGGGAATGACGTTATCTCCAGCGGGAGAGATGCTAATGAGTTATGCAGATAAAATCATTGGTCTGCTGAACGATGCTTCCAAAGCGCTTCAGGCGACAAGTGCGCCATCGGGTCCATTGCGAATAGGCTCTACGCAGACTGCAGCCGCGGTGCGATTGCCCGAACTTTTTGCAGAATATTATAGGCAATATCCCGATGTTTCCTTGTCACTGACTACTGGGAATTCGCAAGAGCTTATAGACCAAGTTATCGGGTATGAATTGGAAGGTGCATTTATTGGTTGTGCCTGCGATCATTCCGAGATCGCGTCTCTGGATGTATTTGATGAAGAACTGTTTGTGGTTTCATCTGGTGTAATGCCAGAAGATGAGCTTATTCGTAAACCGATCCTTGTTTACAGCATGGGATGTTCTTACCGCCAGACGTTAGAGGAGTGGTTGCTATCCTGCGGGGTAAATCGCCCTATAATCATGGAATTTGGCACATTGGAAGCCATTATCAGTGGCGTAGCATCGGGGATGGGCATCTCATTGTTACCAGAGATTGTTATTCGTCAGCAGATGAAAAGCGGTATACTTCGCAAGCATTCGCTTCCCGCGGGCATGAGCCGGATGATGACTCGTTTTATTACACGCAAGGATGCGTTTGTCAGCAGTGCGCTCGGTGCATTTATGGCTATGCTGCCGCGGGATTATGATATGATAGAGAGTAAAGAATATTGAGGTGTTCAGATCCAATCTAGGATAGGCAATCCGTTAAGGAAGTGATGAGCAGTGGATTTATTTTCGTTTCAACAGGACTCCAAGCCCCAGGCAAGACTGCTTGCTGATCGCATGCGACCAGAGCATCTTGATGAATATATTGGACAAGAACATATTATTGGACCAGGTAAGCTGCTGCGGCGCGCGATTGAAGCGGACCAGATCTCGTCCATCTTGTTATACGGCCCTCCCGGCTGCGGGAAGACGACGCTTGCCCACATCATCTCCAAGCATACACAGGGAGAGTTTGTTCGTCTGAACGCAGTAGACGCCTCGGTGAAGGACGTTCGTGAAGTTATCGAGCAGGCACAGACAAACAAGCAGCTGTACGGAACCAAAACCATATTGTTCCTGGATGAGGTACACCGCTTTAACAGTTCTCGTCAGGATGCATTGCTGCCAGCAGTGGAGAATGGCACCATCATATTTATCGGTGCTACGACAGAGAATCCATTTCACTATGTGAATGGAGCCTTGATGAGCCGTTCAACCCTCTTTCAGCTCGAGTCGCTGAACAAGGCACATTCGCTTGTTGCCATGCGCCGTGCGCTGGCGGATTCCGATAAGGGGCTTGGATTCATGGAACTGCAGGCAGATGACGAAGCTCTGGATCATATTGCCACCATGGCCAATGGAGACATTCGGCGTGCTCTAAATGCGCTGGAACTGGCTGCGCTGACCACGCCGCCTGAGAAGGATGGGTCCATTCATATTACGCTTGCCGTGGCAGAGGAGTCGATTCGTCGTCCGATTGTGAAGGCGGATGAGTCCACGCAATATGATGTGCTGTCTGCTTTTCACAAGAGCATTCGCGGTTCCAGTGATGCTGCATTGTTCTGGTTTTTGTACGCAGTAGAGAAGCTTGGCATGGACCCGATGACATTTATCAGGCGTCTGATTGCCGCGAGCAGCGAAGATATCGGTCTGGCGAATCCACAAGCGATGACCCAAGCTATAGGTGCACTGGATGCCTACCGTAACAACGGATGGCCCGAAGCGAAGCTGAATATTGCACAGGCCATTTTATTCGCAGTGGAGAGTCCGAAGTCGAATGCGGTATACACGGCCATTTCGAAGGCGATGAGCGCCATCGATGAGGTGAAGTCGGCTGAGGTACCACTCCATTTAAGGGATACCCATTACTCGGGAGCAGTGAAGCTGGGACATGAAGGTTATCAATACCCCCATAATTATCCGGGGCACTATGTGAAGCAGGAATATCTGCCCAAACAGCTCTCGCGAAGAGTATTCTATGAAGCAACAGAGCAAGGCAATGAGTCGAAAATCAGGCTGAACCAACAGCGGAGAAAAGAACTGTAAGATTGATGACCCGGGGGATGCATACAACATGAAAGAGCTTCTGTATATAGGCGCTGGCGGATTTTTGGGTACACTGACCCGATATGCCATTCAATTGGGGATTCCATCAGCCAATGTAGGCTTTCCTTGGGCAGTCCTGCTGATTAACGCGCTTGGCAGCCTGTTTTTGGGCTGGTTCTTTACCATAGCCGTCCCAGACAAAATAACACCACAACTTCGTCTTGCGATAGGTACCGGATTTACAGGTGCATTTACTACATTTTCTACGTTTACGCTGGATATTGTCCGCCTATTCGAGAACGGCATGTGGACGAAGGCCGTAATTTATATCGTGGTGAGTTTGCTCGCGGGTTTGATGCTCTGCGCGTTGGGAATCCAGCTTGGGCAGCTCATGCGGGGTAAATCGTCACAGGATGGTGCAGCATGATGATCTGGATTGGACTGGCAGGTACTTTGGGGGCCATACTTCGTTACAGTCTGGGGCGATGGATCTCAGGAAAACTGGGCACAGCTATTCCATGGGGGACTTGGATCATTAATATCAGTGGTTCTCTGCTGCTGGGCTTGTTATATGGATGGCATCAATCAGAGATGATCTCGGATGGACTTTGGGTTGTGTGGGGCACCGGATTTTGCGGAGCTTATACAACGTTCTCGACCTTCGGGTATGAAACGATTCAATTGCTCACCATGAAACGGTATCCATCAGCTATTCTATATGTAGTAAGTTCCGTTTTACTGGGTGTAGCTGCCTGCTTTGCTGGTGTTTGGTTCACGGCATAACTAAAAAATTTTAAATGTTTTTTTCAGGAAAAAGCAGGAAAAAAGCCATCCTTCATGGTATACATGAAAGATGGCTTTTATGATGGGAATACAGGGTATTCCACATCATCTATACATATTGAAGGCTTTCCTAATTATTGCATTGCTGGTACAGGTACTTTTTGAACCTGATCAATCGTGCCACCGCCGAGACAAACATCACCATCATAGAATACAACGGCTTGTCCCGGGGTAATCGCTTTTTGTTGTTGATCGAACTGTACATCGACGCTTCCGTCTTCCTGCCAAGTCAGAGTGACACCTTGATCCGGCTGACGGTAACGGAATTTGGCGGTGCAGCGGAAAGGTACGTTAGGCACTTGGTCAGCACCAGCAATCCAGTTAACGTCAGTAGCCGTCAAACCTGTTGAGTACAGGCTCGCGTGCGCATCGCCTTGAACCACAAGCAGCTGATTTTTCTCCAGATCCTTATCGGCCACGAACCAAGGTTCACCATTGCCGGAACCGCCAATACCCAAACCTTGGCGCTGTCCGAGGGTGTAATACATCAGTCCGTCATGACGGCCTTTTACTTCACCCGTTACAATATCAACCATGTCTCCGCCTTTGGCAGGAAGGTAGTTGCTCAGGAATTCCTTGAAGTTGCGCTCGCCGATAAAGCATACACCTGTGCTGTCTTTTTTCTTAGCCGTGTACAGGCCTGCTGCTTCAGCAATTTTCCGTACTTCCGGTTTAGGAAGATGGCCGATCGGGAACATCGCTTTGGACAGCTGGTTCTGGCTTAGTGCATTAAGGAAGTAGGTCTGGTCCTTGTTGCTATCTACGCCACGCAGCAGTTTGAACGTGCCGTCTTCTTCGATAAGGCGAGCATAGTGCCCTGTGGCAACGTAGTCAGCGCCCAAATCAAGCGCCTTGTTCAGGAATTCGCCAAATTTGATCTCGCGATTGCACATGACATCTGGATTCGGTGTCCGACCTGACTTATATTCATCAAGGAAATAGGTAAATACTTTATCAAAGTACTCTTTCTCGAAGTTGACAGTGTAATAAGGAATGCCGATCTGTTCACAAACCCGGCGAACGTCCTCTGAATCTTCTTCAGCGGTACAGTGGCCGAACTCGTCCGTGTCATCCCAGTTTTTCATGAAAATGCCGATGACATCGTATCCCTGCTCCTTCAGCAGCAAGGCGGTAACGGAAGAATCGACACCTCCGGACATGCCAACGACGACCCGAGTGTTCTCAATTGTTTTGGACATCGTTATCACCATTTCTATATATAAATGTGTTTCGTTTCTATTCTAGCATAACCGGACTCAAGTTACGATACACCCGGCCAATTTTGGATAGTGTCCACTCCAGGCGCACAATTTGGAATATCGTCAATCTTTCTTTTCCATAAAGCCTGCAGATATGTTAACATTAGCTGAGGGTTATGATCGGAATACGGAGGATTACTTGCGTGAGATCTGTATTATTCATATCCCGCTGTGGCGGATCATGAAAATACGGTCTTGCATCACGCCAAGTATATATTGTAATTGTTTTTCTGAAAATTGAAAGAGGTGACTCCTTTGAAAATATCGACAAAAGGCCGTTATGGGCTAACTATCATGATGGAGCTGGCAGCCAGAACTGGCGAAGGCCCTACATCCCTTAAAAGCATTGCGGAGCGCAATCAACTCTCGGAACATTATCTGGAGCAGCTGATCGCTCCGCTGCGTAATGCCGGACTCGTGAAGAGTATCCGTGGAGCATACGGCGGATATATCTTGGCAGGAGATCCAGCGACAGTGACTGCAGGAGACGTGATTCGTGTACTGGAGGGGCCGATCTCCCCAGTGGACTTCACCGAGGAAGATGACCCGGCCAAACGGGATCTGTGGCTGCGCATTCGTGACAGCATTGCAGAGGTGCTGGATTCCACAACGCTCAAAGACCTGATTTCGTTCCAGGATCAGGAACAAAAAGACAGCTACATGTTCTACATCTAATCAAGGTGGATACGGAACGTTCAGCCATACACTAAAGCCCCCATTATGGGGGCTTTAGCCATGCAAAGCAACATTTTATACCCATAAATCAAATGGAATTTCAACATATAACGGGGTGAATTCAATGAACAGAATTTATTTGGACCACGCAGCATCCACGCCCATGCACCCGCTGGTGGCGGAAGCGATGATGAAAGTCATGACAGGCCAATATGGTAATGCTTCGAGCATACACTCTTTTGGACGGGATGCGAAGCGAACGGTTAGCGGAGCAAGGGACAGTATTGCGGCTTCCTTGGACTGTTTCCCGGATGAACTCGTATTTACGAGTGGTGGCACGGAAAGTGATAATCTGGCAATCTTTGGCGCAGTTTCTGCACGAAAAGAGCAGGGGAAACACGTGATTACAACGGTGATCGAACATCACGCGGTTCTTCACAGCTGCCAAGAGCTTGAACGTCAAGGTTATGAAGTTACCTATCTGCCTGTCGACGAGCATGGAAGAATAAGTTTGGCTGAGCTTCAGGAGGCAATTCGGCCGGATACGGTACTGATTACCATGATGTTTGCCAATAACGAGGTAGGAACGATTCAGCCCATCCGCGAAATAGGGGAGCTGGCACGGAAGCATCAGATTTTATTTCATACCGATGCAGTACAGGCTCTGGGCACCCAAAACATCTCTTGTAAAGATCTACCGGTTGACTTGATCAGTTTCTCTGCGCATAAAATTAATGGGCCCCAAGGTGTAGGGGCACTTTATGTGCGTCGTGGCATTGTACTGGAAGCCAAATCCCATGGAGGACTGCAAGAGCGTCAGCGCCGAGCAGGTACGGAGAATATAGCAGGAATTGCCGGATTTGCAGAGGCACTCAACATTGCGACAGCGCAAGCAGAGACGCATCGTCAGCATGATCTGGAATTACGGAAGCTTTTGTTAAAACAGCTGGAAATCCATGTGGGCAAAGCCCATTTTCACGTGAACGGTCATCCCGAATATACGCTGCCCAACATTCTGAATATCAGTTTTCCTGAGGTATCCACAGAAACCATGTTAATGAACCTGGATATGGAAGGCATCGCGGTTGCGAGCGGTTCTGCATGTACATCAGGCTCTCTCGAAGTATCTCATGTACTCAAAGCAATGATGCTGCCGGAGGCATTTTTGCATTCAGCGATTCGTTTTAGCTGGGGATTGGGTAATACTACGGAAGAAATCATGAAAACCGCCGAAAAAATTGGAACCATTCTTGAACGATTGCGTAATAGACCCTAAGGGGCTCTTTTGCACATGGAACAAAAGGAGGGAAGAAGTTCCATTTCATCGGTTAGATAGAAGCGGTTTTGATGATCGGCGTCTGATTGCCACTCATCAACTTTGGGCATACCTAGCAATAGCGCCGCGCCTATTTAATGATAAGAAGATGAGGAGGACCCTGCGATGAAGCTTCAGGAAATGATCGGACTAGCCGTTTTTGATGTCGAGGACGGGAAACAGGTCGGTAAGATCCAGGATTTCATTGTTAGTGACGATTGGAAAATTGAAGGCATTGAACTTGAGAACAAAGGCCTGTTTACCAATCATGTCAAAATCGTGCAGTGGCAAGACATTGTTGCCTACGGCGAAGATGCCGTCATGATCCGTAATCAACAGGCTGTCCGCAAGACGGGAGCCGACGACATAAAACACACGTATCTTCTTGGCCAATCTAAATTGAAAGAGATGTCCGTGCTGACCGAGGAAGGTTTGCTGCTTGGACGAGTCTCCGATGTTTATTTTGACCAAGAGTTGGGAAATACAATAATAGGGATTGAAATTACGGACGGTTTTGTGTCCGATCTGATCGAGGGCCGTAAATGGCTGCCATGTACAAGCGATATGTCTATCGGGGAAAGTGCCATTATGGTGCCTCCACTGAGTGAACAGCGCTTGGAAAATGCCATTCATTCTGTTAATGGATAGGTGAATGTATATGAAATGTCCAAATTGTAGTTCCAAAGATATTGGGAAAATTGGTTCCCACCAGTTCTATTGCTGGGGTTGCTTTATTGAACTGAACGTAAACGGTGAGAAAATGTCTGTATATCAAGTTGAAGAAGATGGAACGCTCAGCTCGCTTGACGATCTATTCTTCGGGGAAGAGCTGCCACAGGACTTCCCGCATCTGCATGCATCTTCTTAAAATGCGAGTGAAACTTCCTCTATATGCGGTTTTGTGACAATGAATGTCACGAACCATGTCGCAAAGCGACGACAGATGTGTATAGATGACAGTTACATAGCAGTCTGTCCAGCCTGCATTAATGTATGCTGGGGCAGGCCTCAACATGCGTCTCCTTCCTTAGTGAGGGGGGCGCTTTTTTGTTTTCTTCTTTTCCACATCTGTGCGGGGTTAATAAATATTCCCTTTCCTACATATACTGACTCTCAGAGCCAGTCCAAAGGGGAGAGATGCAAGTGGAGCAATTAACCAAAAACAAGCTGTTCCGTTATGCCATCTGGCTGCTGCTCGGCTTGATCATTCTGTATTTTATATGGCTGTTAAGGCCCTTGCTGCTTCATATATACGGATTCCTGAAAACCGTACTTGCACCGTTTATCGTGGCCCTTATTATTTCCTATGTACTTAATCCCATTGTAAGTATGTTGGGCGGACGGAAGGTGCCACGCTCCATCGCTGTTTTGCTGATCTATGCTTTTTTTCTCACCTGTATCGGTGTCATACTCATGAATGTCATTCCAGTGTTGATTGAGCAGCTCGAAGAACTGAATGAGCATATGCCTGAATTGTCGATGCGCGCACAGAGTCTCATGAACAGCATGGATCATAAATTGATGCCACCAAGTGTACGCACAGGCATGAACAGCTGGTTTTTCCAGATGGAAGACCGTCTTACCCAAGGCATAACGATGCTGATGGACAACATCGGAGCCACGATCAATGTGCTGTTTAACGTATTTATTGTGCCGTTTCTCATTTTCTATATGTTAAAAGACTTTGAGGTGTTCGAACGCACGGTCGTTGCGTATCTGCCGCGTTCTCGCCGCAAAGCCATCGTTTCGGTCATGAAGGAGATTGATACGGCACTCGGCAATTATATTCGGGGACAGTTCATCGTCTGTGTCATTGTTGGCATCTTCGCCTATATCGGTTACGTGATTATTGATATGCCTTACGCGCTGCTGCTGGCAAGCATTGTAGCCGTATTTAATATTGTGCCATACCTGGGGCCTTTCCTGGGTGCTGCGCCAGCTGTAGTTATGGCTTCAACCGTATCTGTTAAAATGGTCCTGCTGGTGGTCATCGTAAACACGCTATGCCAGGTGCTGGAGAGCAACGTCATCTCCCCGCAGGTTGTAGGGCGGACGCTGCATCTGCATCCATTGTCGATTATTTTTGCGCTGCTTGTAGGTGGAGAACTGGCAGGCATTGTAGGTCTTATTCTGGCGGTGCCTGTTTTTGCCGTTCTGAAAGTCATCGTGCAGCACTTTTTTGCCTACTACATCAAGCGAAGGACGGATTAAGTGCTCGAGCATGAGGCGTCTTGGGGGTACATTGACACTCGCATGGCCTACCGATATAATGAAGTCACATGTTTCAAAAATGAAATCGATGATGAAATGAAGTACGCCGGGGGTTCCTTTCCTCAGAGAATAGACTTCTTCGGATCAGATTCAGATCTGACCGATGGCTGGAAGAGTCTTGAAAGTTGAAGCGGCGGAAAGCTGATTTCGGAGTGCAGGACAACCCTGCCGGGCGCGACCGTTATTCGCATCAACGAGGAGATTGCTGATTGGTCTGAAATGAGGGACAGGCAGCAATAACCAGGGTGGTACCGCGATAACATCGTCCCTGATATTTCAGGGGCGTTTTTTGTGTTTGTTTTTACAAAAGCAATGTTTACCAACCGGGGCAAATAGCTCCGGACCATTATAATTAATTGGGGGCAGTCCGTATGAAAGCCAGTGAAATCCGTTCCAAATGGATAGAGTTTTTTGCAAGTAAAGGTCACAAAATTGAGCCAAGCGCATCGCTCGTACCTCACAACGATCCTTCCCTTTTGTGGATCAATGCGGGAATGGCGCCGCTTAAGCCGTATTTTGACGGACGTGAGAAACCGGAGAATCCGCGTCTCGCGAACTCCCAGAAATGTATTCGTACCAACGATATAGAGAATGTCGGCAAAACACGCCGTCACCATACGTTCTTCGAAATGCTGGGTAACTTCTCCATCGGAGATTATTTCAAAGAAGAAACCATTACTTGGGCATGGGAATTCCTGACGAGCAAGGAATGGATCGGATTCGATCCAGAGCGTCTGTCGGTAACGGTTTATCCAGAAGACGAAGAAGCTTTCAAACTGTGGAACGAAAAAGTGGGATTGCCGGCAGAACGTATCATCAAACTGGATGAGAACTTCTGGGATATCGGTGAAGGCCCATGCGGTCCATGTACCGAAATATTCTATGACCGCGGTGAAGCCTACGGCAATGACATGAACGATCCGGAAATGTACCCGGGCGGGGAAAACGAGCGTTACCTTGAAGTATGGAACCTGGTATTCTCCCAGTTTAATCACAACAAGGATGGCAGCTATACGCCGCTTCCTAACAAAAACATTGATACAGGTGCAGGTTTGGAGCGTTTTGCTTCCATTCTGCAGAACGTGGATTCCAACTTTGACACAGACCTGTTCCAACCGATGATTCAAAGAACAGCGGCACTTGCCGGTGTGAAATACAACGACAGTGTTGAGATTGATGTAGCGCTGAAAGTTATTGCTGACCATATCCGTACCGTTGCTTTTGCAGTAGGCGATGGCGTTCTGCCAAGTAATGAAGGACGTGGATACGTTATCCGCCGCCTGCTGCGCCGTGCTGTACGCTACGGAAAGGTTCTCGGATTGGACCGTCCATTCCTCTATGAACTGACAACAACAGTCGGTGAAGTCATGGGCGTATACTACCCAGAGGTGGTAGACAAGCAAGAATTTATCGCGAAGGTCATCAAAACCGAAGAAGAACGGTTCCACGAAACACTTAGTGACGGATTGGCGATTCTGGCAGACATCAGTGCTGCAGCCAAATCCGAAGGTCGTACGGTAATCAGTGGTCCGGAAGCATTCAAATTGTATGACACATATGGCTTCCCGTTTGACCTTACTGAAGATTACGCAGTAGAGCATGGCTTGACTGTTGATCGTGAAGGTTTCGATGCATCCATGCAGGAACAACGTGATCGTGCACGTGCAGGCCGTCAGGAAAGCGAAAGCATGAAGGTCCAAGGCGGACCACTTGCTGATCTGGAGGTTAAAAGCGAGTTTGTTGGTTATACTGACCTGTTGACGGAAGCAAAAGTGGTTGCCATCGTTGCAGGCGATGCCCTTGTCGATTCAGTAAGCGAGGGACAAACCTGTCAGGTGATCCTCGATAAAACTCCGTTCTATGCAGAGAGCGGAGGACAAGTCAGCGATCAGGGCTTGCTGCGCGGAGCAGGCGTTACTGCCAAAGTACAAGGGCTGTTCAAAGCTCCGCAAGGACAGCACGTACACATGGTAAGCGTAGAGTCGGGTGAATTGCGTGTAGGTGATATGATTCAAGCGGAAGTGGATGCGTCCAAGCGTGGAGATATTATCAAAAACCATACAGCTACCCATTTGCTGCACAAAGCACTTAAGGATGTGCTGGGTACGCATGTCAATCAGGCAGGTTCCCTTGTGGAGCCGCAGCGCCTGCGGTTTGACTTCTCTCACTTCGGCAGCATTACACCGGAAGAATTGACAGAGATTGAACGTCAGGTGAATGAGCAGATCTGGAATCGCCTGAATGTGAACATTGAATTGAAGGCCATTGATGAAGCCAAAGAAATGGGCGCTATGGCATTGTTCGGTGAAAAATATGGAGATATTGTACGTGTCGTACAAATCGGTGACTACAGTTTGGAACTTTGTGGCGGCTGTCACGTAAACAATACATCGGAGATTGGCATGTTCAAGCTTGTCAGCGAGAGCGGCATTGGTTCCGGTGTACGCCGGATTGAGGCTGTAACCGGTCGTGGTGCGTACCTCTTCGTTGAAAGTCAGCTGGAGCTGCTCAAACAATCGGCAGCCCTGCTCAAAGCCAATGTTGCGGATGTGCCTAAACGGATCGAAGGTCTGAACCAACAGCTGAAAGAAGCTGCGAGAGAAACGGAATCGCTGCAAAGCAAACTGAGTGCCATGGAAGCAGGCTCGTTGACGGATCAAGTGGTACAGGCAGGAGATACACAAGTGCTCGCAGCCCGCGTGGACGCACCGAACATGGATGCGCTGCGTACCGTTGCCGACGAATTGAAAGTGAAGCTGCCTGATGCTGTGCTCGTTCTGGGTGCTCCTGCAGATGGCAAAGTAAACTTCGTGGTTGCTGTTCCTGCTGAGAAAGTGAAGCAAGGTCTTCATGCCGGTAAAATCGTCAAGGAAGTCGCAGCAGTTTGCGGCGGTGGTGGCGGCGGACGTCCAGACATGGCACAAGCCGGAGGCAAGGATGCGTCCAAGCTGGATGAAGCGCTGAAACTGGCCGTTTCACTCATCGCACAATAACGGACAAGCAAAAAACACAATTGCATTCTCCTTTGTTTACTCGTGGCAGTCAGAATATGTTATTATATAAGCAGAAATCAATTCGGCAGGACATGGTCCCCATGTTCATGCAGGAGCGAGGTGTCATCAATGGACTCCATGGATAAGACGGTTAAATTTAATGTGAAAGCTGACGAGCAGGAAGCATCCTCCAAAGAGATTCTTCTCACGGTGTATGATGCACTGGTGGATAAGGAGTACAATCCAATCAACCAGATTGTCGGGTATCTGATTTCGGGAGACCCTGCATACATTCCTCGTCATAACAACGCACGCAGTCTGGTCCGGAAGAAGGAGCGCGACGAGCTGATTGAAGAGCTTGTACGTTCTTATCTGGCCAATCACCGGTAATGTATACCGCTTCCGCTGTGATGCAGCCATGCATGCAGCGGGAAATGAACCGACAGAAGACAGCCTGAAGCTTGAGAAGGGAAGAATCCTATCTTCCCGCGCGGGCTTGAGGATGGGAGAGCATGGATGAAAATTTTAGGTTTGGACTATGGGGACCGAAGAATCGGAGTTGCCGTTAGTGACGCCTTCGGTTGGACTGCCCAGGGATTAGAAGTGCTTGAACGCCGCCGGGATGAAGGTGAGTTCGGTCGCATTGCTGAACTAGTGCGTGAGCACGAAATCAGCGAGATCGTTGTCGGGCTCCCCAAAAACATGAACGGCACCGTAGGGCCGCGTGGTGAAATTTGCATTGCTTTTGCCGAACGCCTTCGGGGCGAACTGAATTTACCTGTTCACCTTTGGGATGAACGGCTGACAACCATGGCAGCAGAACGAACGCTGATTGAAGCGGATGTCAGTCGAAAAAAACGCAAGCAGGTTGTGGACAAAATGGCCGCAAGCTTGATTTTGCAAAATTATTTGGATGCGAACAGTAAAAGGTGAGGGGGATCAACAATGGCTGAAGATCAACTGGGTATGGAAGAAGAATCGGAGATTATTTACATCGCGGATGACGAGGGCAATGAAGAAGAATTCGAAGTCATCATGAAGTTTGAAGTAGATGGGTCGGAGGCCAAGTATATGATGGTTGCTCCGGTTGAACCTGAAGATGGCGAAACGGATGTATATGCATTCCGTTACGAAGAAGATGGCGACGATATTAAACTTTTCGTCATCCAAGATGATGCCGAATGGGATATTGTCGAGGAGACGTTTAATACATTTTTAGCTGAAGATGAAGAGGAAGCGAACTAAATGACGGAATATAGCCGCAAAGACCTGAAATGGACAGATTCACTGCGTCTGGCATTCGGTGCTCATGTTGAGCTCGAGGAAGAGAACGGTAAATCGCAACCGTATGACTTGTTGGCTGAGTTTGAAGTCCATGGTCAACAGTACGCGGTACTCCGCAGTTCATTGCGTCCTTATGACGAGGTTGAACTTCTGCGGGTATTGCCGGGAAGCGAAGACCAGATCATGCCTGAGTTAGTTACGATTGATGATGACGAAGAATGGGAGAACATCTCGGAACTGTACGATGAATGTACCCTCCCGATTGACGAAGATTAACCAGCTTCAAATTGAAGAAACCGGAAGGGCGGAGAAGTCCGCTCTTTTTGGTTGTGTAAAGGAGTTGTGTCTTTTTTGAAAGGGAAAGTCATATTAGTCATTCTGCTTATCCTTGTAATTGTGGTCGGAGGGGCAGGTGCTGCAGTCTGGAACATGATGCGACCTGTTTCGGATTCAGCAGAACCGGTTGTATTCGAGATCAAAAGCGGATCTGGAACATCACAAATTGCGGATCAGCTTGAGCAAGAGGGACTGATTCGAAGTGGTCTAGCTTTTAAAGGGTATTTGAAGTGGAAGAACCAAGGATCGAGTTTTATGGCAGGTACATATTCGATGAATCCTGGCGTGTCATACGACGAGATTATTAGCAAGTTAAACAGCGGTGAAGTAGTACCCGAAGAAATGGTGAAATTTACGATTCCTGAAGGATATACCGTGCTGCAAATGGCGGATAAATTGTCTGCAGAAGGTGTCGTAGATCGTGAAGAATTCATCAAGCTGGCGAATGATCCGTCTTCCTTCGATGTCGATATCATTAAGGATATTCCGGTGGATGAAGAACTTCGTTACGCCTTGGAGGGATACTTGTTCCCTGAAACCTATGAGCTCAAAAAGGACAGCTCCACCCATGACGTCATGCAGCGAATGCTTGAAGAATTTCAGACCAAAATCAATACCATACCGGATCTGGATTCCAAACTGAAAGCCCGCAATCTCTCTTTGCATGAGCTGCTTACGATCGCTTCCCTTGTGGAGCGAGAAGTTGTGGTGGATGAGGAACGTGCTCTGGTTGCAGGCGTGATTGATAACCGGATCAAGCAGGACATGAAGCTGGAGATCGATGCGACCGTTCAATATTTGCTGGACAAGCCCAAGGCACGATTATTGTTCAAAGACTTGAAGGTTCAGAGTCCATACAACTCGTATCTCAACAAGGGACTGCCGCCAGGGCCAATTGCAAGCCCGAGTTTGGAATCCATTGAGGCCGCTCTGGCACCGGAAGCTTCAGACTACCTGTTCTATGTTACGAAGAAGGATGGTTCATCCGAGCACCTGTTTGCCAAAACGTATAAGGAACATCAGCAAAATATAGCCAAAAGTAAGGCTGCGCAATAAGCGGAGGGGATGTATATGAGTAAGAAACATGAACTGCTGGTTACGGCAGCGAATGTAAATGAAGCAGAAGTACTGCTCCAGGCCGGAGCAGATGCCTTGTTAATTGGGGATGATCGCTTCGGCATGCGTTTACCCGGCAGTTTCACTGTGGAAGAGACAGCCGAAGTGGTTGCCCTTGCCGCCAAACATCAGGCTCGTGTCTATGTATCCATGAATAACTTGATGTCCAACGAGCTGTTGAAGGAGCTCCCTGAGTATGTTCAGGCTCTGGGCAGCATTGGGGTTCATGCCGTGGAATTTAACGATCCATCCGTGCTGGCTGCGATTAAGGAGTATGCTCCCCATATTCAGCTGCACTGGAATGCGGAGATGACTTCAACGAACTACGCAACGGCCAACTATTGGGGCAACAAAGGTGCCAGTCGTGTTGTACTCGCCAGAGAGCTGAATATGGATGAGCTGACAGAGATGGTTCCTTTTCTAAAAGTTGAAGCTCAGGTCCAGGTGCATGGCATGACGAATATTTATCATTCCAAACGCAGTCTGGTCCAAAGTTATATGGCTCATCAGGGGCGCCCGGTAGAGGGGCACCTTGGTAAAGAGCGCGGGCTATTTCTGATTGAGGCAGAACGCCGGGATGAGAAATTCCCGATTTATGAAGATGTTAACGGTACGCACATCATGAGCTCTGAAGATATTTGCATTTTGGAGGATCTTCATCTGTTGATGGAGGCAGGTGTTCATAGCTTCAAGATTGAAGGTATTCTCAAACCGCTGGTTTACAATGAGGCTGTTGTCCGTGCATACCGGAGGGCTATTGATTGTTATGCAGCAGATGCGGATGCATATGCTTTTTCGGATGAGTGGCTGGATGAGGTCCGCCAACTGCAGGATCCTGAACGGGAGCTGTCATTTGGCTTTTTCTACAAAGAACAGGTGTATTAATAGACGAGGTGAACGAAATGGAAACAGTGGCGGTACAGCGGAAGTTCTCGGGTAAACGTAACCGTCTGGACAAACCGGAGCTTCTAGCTCCGGCGGGTAATCTGGAAAAACTCAAATTTGCAATTCATTATGGGGCAGACGCTGTGTATATTGGCGGACAGGCCTATGGACTTCGTTCCAATGCAGACAACTTCAGCTTTGAGGAAATGCGTGAAGGTGTGGAATTTGCGAGTAAATACGGTGCCAAAGTATTTGTGGCTACCAATATCTATGCACACAATGAAGACATTGAAGGCATTGAGGCGTATTTGCAAAACCTGTACAATGCGGGCATCGCAGCCGTGATCGTGGCGGACCCGGCGATTATTGAAGTCGCTCAGCGTGCTGTACCCGGCCTTGAGGTACACCTAAGTACGCAGCAATCTACACTGAACTGGCAAGCCGTGAAGTTCTGGAAAGACGAGGGGCTCCCGCGTGTGGTTCTGGGGCGTGAAACCAGCTTCGAGGAGATCGAAGAGATCAAGGCAAATGTCGATATCGAGATAGAAGCGTTCATTCATGGGGCAATGTGTTCCTCCTATTCGGGACGCTGTGTACTCTCCAATCACTTTACAGATCGGGATTCCAACCGGGGGGGCTGCTGCCAATCCTGCCGCTGGAAGTATGATTTGTTTGAGGATGCCAGAGAAGACGCGGTGTGGGTAAGCGAAGAAGAAATGCAGATGCAGGCCCCGGCACCTTTCAAGCTGGGTGAGAACCAGCTGCCCCTGTTCCAGGAACAGGATAATTCGTTCTCCATGGGATCAAAAGATCTGTGCATGATCGGCCATATCCCCGAGTTGATTGATGTGGGTGTGGACAGCTTTAAAATTGAGGGCCGTATGAAGTCCATTCACTATGTGGCTACTGTCGTGAACGTATATCGTCAAGCGATCGATGCTTACATGGCTGATCCGGAAAACTATGTGTTGAAGCCGGAATGGGTCGAAGAGATGAATAAGGCTGCCAACCGTCCGTTAAACACCGGATTTTTCTACGATACACCGGACCATGAGGATCACATCTACGAGCCGGAAGAAAAAGCAGTTCCTTATGATTTCGCCGGATTGGTTATGGACTATGATGCAGCTACAGGAATGGCCACCATTCAGCAGCGGAATCATTTCAAGCCTGGACAAGAGATCGAATTTTTCGGTCCAAACGGCACCTTTTTCAAACAGGTTGTAGGTGAAATTCAGGATGAAGAAGGCAATGTACTGGACGCAGCAAGACACCCATTGCAGTTGATCAAAATGAAAGTAGACCAGCCTGTATCTTATTTTGATATGATGAGAAAAAAGAAATAGGTTAAATGGCCTATCAAAAACAAAATTGTGTTATGAATTAACAATATGTTGTTATGAATCTAACGATTTAGCCCTCCGTATATCGGTATATGGTGGGCTTTTTTTTATAGAAAAATAGGAAAAAAGTTGCAAAATATTTTTTAAAAACAAAAGGGGAAAGGGGAAAACTGTCGAATATTACATATTTATAGGGGAGAGAAAGAAAAACAACTAGCAAAATGGCAGGTGAATGGGATTGGTTCAAAAGAAGCAGAAGGACAGTGGGGAAAAGGTGAAGAAACCAGTGAAGGAAAAAAAACCGAGAGAGCAAAAGTTTCAGAAATTGAGCTTCTTCAAAAGCAAGACGGAAAAACCATCGAACAAGAAGCCATTTAAGCTGGATTGGAAAAAGATCCAGTGGAATAAGATGGGAGGGACAACGTTAACTCAGATCAGGAAGGCAAATCCGGTTAAATCGGTAGGAGTCAAACTATTCTTAATCTTTTTTGCGGGGATTATGATTTTTGTTATTAGTTTGGGTCTTTTATCCTACTCGAAAGCCAAAAACACGATTGAGGAAAATGCCTCCCGGGCAAACCAGGAAACGATTGATCAAACCAAAGAAAAAATGGATATCATACTGGAGCGTTTTGTGGATACGTCAACCCAGATCTTCTTTGATCCGGAAATGCAATCCTTGTTGCAAAACATGTCTAATAAGGATCTGACAGCGTATGATATGTTTATCAATTCAAGCTCCATCAATAAACAGCTATCAAACGTTGCTTTTACAAATAAATCTATGGAAGCGATTTATTTGGTACCCACGGATGAAAACAAGTCTACCATGGGAACGGGCAGCAGCAGTGCTTCAATGGGTAATATTCGCAGCGAGGCTTGGTATAACGAGATTGTACAGTCCGGCGGATATCGCTGGCTTCCAACAGAAATTAAAGAAGACGGAAGTGCGCCAACGTTCCGAATTGCCCGTTCCATGAAAAACCTGCAGGGCACAAACCAATCATATGTCTTGGTGATTGAGTTGAAACTGGAAGTTTTGGAGGAACAGTTGAAATCGCTTAATCTGGGAGAGGGAGCTGTAATTCAGCTCATTGCTCCGGATAAAAAGGTTGTAGCCTCTACGATTGCTGACCGCACAGGTAAGGAGACAGAACTCGCTTTTTATGGTGAGTTGACTGAACAGACAGGCAGTACCAATGCAGAGTATGCGGTTGATGGCAAATCTACCGATATGCTTGTCGTTTACAGCACGATGGAAACGTCGGATTGGAAGTTGATTGGAATGGTACCTACCTCAATGCTGGTTAAGGATGCCAAAGGCATTTTGACGCTAACCTTATGGATGGCATTGGTCGATGCAGCCATTGCAGTATTGATTGGCGTATGGATGGTTCGCATGATTGCCCGTCCGCTGGGCAGATTGAAAGACCTCATGCAGGAAGGGGCCAAAGGAAATCTGAAGGTGCGTACACCGTTTACCTCCAAAGATGAAATTGGTCAATTGTCAGCAGCCTTCAATCTGATGATGGAACAGATCACGAAGTTGGTTGAGCAAACGAATCGTTCTGCACAGGAGGTGCTGGATACCGCTTCCGAGCTAAGCAATGCATCCAAGAAGACAGCTATTTCTGCATCGGAGATTGCAGTAGCCACGGAAGAGATTGCAGGTGGTGCAAGCAGCCTGGCTACGGAAGCCGAGCGTGGTAATGAGTTAACCGATAATATCTCACGTCAGATGCAGAGTGTTGTTGCCGCGAACGAGGAGATGGGGCAATCCGCCCGTCATGTCGAGCAGTCCAGTGAGACAGGAACGCAGCACTTGAATCAGTTAATGACGAAGACACAGAAGACCGAAGAGATGATCGGTGCTCTGGTGAACAAGGTGGACTCCCTTAAAGAGAGTACATCTTCCGTTCTGAAGGTTCTGGATGTGCTCCAGAATATTACGAAACAGACGAATATTCTGTCACTGAATGCCACCATTGAAGCAGCACGTGCCGGTGCAGCCGGACGCGGATTCATGGTTGTTGCTGGTGAGGTTCGTCAACTCGCCGAGCAATCCAGACAGTCCATTGACATGGTGGGCGAGATTACCGATAAAATCATGCATGAGATGAACGAAACGGTGACCGCATTGTCCAATGTCAATCCATTATTCCGGGAGCAAATGGATGCCGTTAAAGACACCAATGTGATCTTTGCTTCGGTTCAAGAGCAGATGGGGGCATTTGTAGAGAAGCTGGGCATGGTGACGGACTCCATCGGGGATCTGAGCAAGTCTCAAGGTACATTGTCTGAGGCGATGAGTAATGTAAGCGCAGTCGCCGAGGAATCCTCTGCAACCTCTGAAGAAGTGGCTTCCTTGAGCAGCGAGCAGCAGAATATCAGCAACCAGTTGGTGAACTTGTCCGATAAGCTGGAGAATGTATCCACTGAACTGAAAAATACACTGTCACGCTTTACGGTATAATCAAATACAAAAAACGTGAAATCTTCAACAAACCTGTTCCTTTTCTGGAGCAGGTTTGTTGCTGTTTTCCGGATAATTCCAGCTAGGAAGAAGCATACTATGCAGAAAAAAGAAGAAGGGGATAAGGAAGCATGCGTGTACAACTAAAAAGAAGAATATATATTGGTTGTGTCTTCCTGACCGTCATTTTTGCAATCCTTATCCTTCGTCTCGGGTGGGTTCAGATGGTTCAGGTGAATCGAGTCATGCCGGGATTCCAGCGAACGGTTCGTGAGATGTCTGTTTTGCAGCGTGAACGGGGCGTTATGCTTGATTCAGGCCGAGGACAAATCACAGACCGTAAGGGAAAATCACTGACAGGAAGCCTGCAGTGGGGAGTTGTGCTTTTTCCGCACTCCGGACATAGGCATGTCCAATCCCTGATGAATACAACAAACGTCAGATTGAAGCGGCTGGCAACCATACTGCATACGGATACAACACACCTAATGAAAGAGTGGGAGCAGGGAGATGCTCCTCATTTCTGGACAGCAGGCACGCATCAACCCATGGTATTGGACAAGGCCCAATTGGCAAAACTTCAGGAATTCGAAGGAGATGGAGCCAGCGTATACCCCGTGATGTCACGTTATGACGAGAGACGTACAGGAAGGCAATGGTTAGGTTACCTGGCTGAACAACCTGAAGTTCTGAGCGTGAGAGATCATCATACAGATGAAGTGAAACAACCTTTTGCGCTAAAGTCGGGTGCAGCTGGACTGGAAAGGACACTGGATCCCCTATTGATGGGCGTGGGGCCAACCCTGCTGACTCGAATGGTTACTGGCACAGGAGAGGTTATTCCCGAATTTGAACCAAGGGTGATCGCCCCGAGAAATAGTCACTATCCTCTAAAGGTAGAGACCACAGTCGACTCGGACATACAGCAAGGAGTAGAACAGATTGCAGAGGAAGCGGGTATGGAAGAGGGGGCGATTGTTGTAATGGATACGGCAAATGCAGATGTACGCGCAATGGTCTCAGTTCCATTTTACGATCCGCTGCATGTGGATCCATCCAACTCCTCCTGGGCGAATCGGGCTGTGCAGAGTGCTGTACCTGGATCGATATTCAAAATGGTTACGGCGGCAGCAGCTCTGGAATCACAAGCTGTTTCAACCAAAGAAACCTTTCATTGTGGCGGAGAATGGGGAAAGTATGGGTTATCCTGCTGGAAAGAACATGGACATGGTGATCTGAAGCTGGAACAGGGCTTCGCTGAGTCCTGTAATATTGTTTTTGCCGAAACAGCCCGCCGCCTCAGTATGGAGCAGTTGGAGCGAACTGCCGATGCTTTGGGCTTGGCACGGACGATCGGCTGGGAGAAGAAGGATGTGGCCGGAATGCCGATGCTGCGTCATTTTGATCACGAAGATGCTGGGCGGGTACGTACAACAACAGTCTCATCTGAGGATGAAGGAGCCCGGGTACAGACAGCCATTGGTCAGCGAGATACCCGCGTATCTCCGTTACAGGCGGCGAATCTGATTGTGACCCTGCTTCATGATGGGCGTGTTCATGCGCCGCGGCTTGTTCAGCGTATCCGATATGCTGATGGTGATGTGATGCTTGAAATGCCCCCGCAGTACTCGCCTTCGGAAGCCGGTCAGATCTCTCCCGCAACCTCTCATCAGCTTCTGAGATGGATGCGTAAGGTAGTAACGGATGGAACCGGAAAAACCCTGCAGCATGCACGGTGGCACGTTGCAGGGAAGTCGGGTACCGCACAGGTGGAGCAGAAAGAACGGAAACGCAATCATCAATGGTTTATCGGGTATGGCCCGGTAGAGCAGCCTCGATATGCAGTTGCTGTTTTGGTCCAGAATGTAGCACCAGGCGGACACCACCAGGCTACAGAACTCTTTCGCCGGTTGATGGATTACTTGGCCGAATCTTCCTGATCTGCAGTCTGTGTTGAAGCTTCGGCAGATACTTCCGTGTTCACGCCAGCGGATTCACCCACAGGTGTATCCATGACTAATGGAGAAGAATCGAATTCATCCTTGGGCAGATGAATCCACCGCTGTAAATACCCCTGCTGCAGCAGTTCCTTTAGCAAAATCAGCAGTACTGGAGATAGTACAACTCCGGCAATGCCGAATATGGAGAGTGAGATCAGCATAAATGAAAGCATCAGGTATGCGGAAGACACTCCGATCGAATTGCCGGATATTTTCGGTTCAAGCAGCTGGCGTGTCAGCATTGTAATCACGAGAACGACGACTAGACCAATGGCCAAGCTGCTGTTCCCTATGATAAACAGATAGACAATCCATGGGATAAATATAACCGGAACCCCCAGAAGAGGCACGAGATCAAATACCGCACAGACTGCAGCGATCGTAAAGGCATTATTGGTTCCAAGAATGAGCAGTCCGACATAGATCAATACAAAGGTAATCAGCATCATGATCATCTGTGCCTTCAAGTACGAACGAATGGTTTTGAAGACATGGTTGCGCATAAATGCCAATGCGAGCTTCAATGTTTTCGGTGTCTTGGCACGGGCAAACTTGCGCCAGGATTCAATCTCAATACTGAGAAAGAAGGCAAGAATGATTGCAATCCCAAAGTTTGTAATAAATGATGAAAATGAACTGAGAAATCCAATAATGAATTGTGCACCACTGGTCACCCAGCTGGAGAGGAAACCGGTAAGTGTTGCAAAATAATCGTTTATCTTCTCGATAATACCAGGAGGAAGTGCATTCCACTTGTCCTGAAGAAAGTAGGCGAGATTGGTGAACTCGCTCTGCAGCAGCTCCACGTATCGAGGGAAATTATCCTGCAGATTGGATATTTGAGAGATAATAATCAGACCCACGCCAAAAAAGGCAGCAACAATCAGTGCAAGAAATAGCAAAACGGATATCGCCGCTCCCAGTGTTTTGGGCAGTCCTCGGCGATGCAAAAAACGGGCCAGTGGTTCAATCATCCAGTATACGATAAATGAAAGAAACACAGGTGCAGCTATTTGATACAATCGGCTAAAGCCATACATGACCAAATATACAGTTAACACAAGTAAAGCGATGTCAAAAACAGTACGTCCATATTTTCTATAGAGGGGTAACATGGGCAGGGCTCCTTCATCCGTCATTCATTCCATTTATTGTACACGATTGACTTGTTTTTTGGAAAACAGGATTCAAGAAAAGTTTAAATTATGATAAAATTAAAGGCGATTTATTTTCCATAGTACTTGGATGGGAGCAGTCATTCAGCAAGAGAAGTGGGGAATCAGAGCATGACAAATTTACTTCAGAGCCTATTTTTATGGGCATTGTACATTTCATCTTTTTACGCCTTTATTCCTAGTTTGATCAGCAGACTCTTTGGGTTGCGCGTGTTCAGGCGTGGGAAAAGCGATACACAGTTTGCGTTAACTTTCGATGATGGTCCCGATCCAATATATACGCCAAGGTTGCTCCGATTGCTGAAGCAATACGATGCCAAGGCGACTTTTTTTGTGGTTGGGGAGCATGCGGCCAGTCACCCGGAACTTATCCAGCACATTCATGAGCAAGGACATCTGATCGGAATCCATAACTACATCCACAAAACAAACTGGTTAATGCGGCCGCGTACGGTTAAAAATCAGATACAGCGAACAGGCCAGATTATAGAGGAGGTCACGGGGGTAAGAACCTGTTTTTACCGTCCGCCTTGGGGGATCATGAACCTGTTTGATTTTTTCAGCAGAAAGGATCGCCAGATTGTTCTGTGGTCTTCGATGTTCGAGGATTGGAGAAGTCGTGTCGGAGCGAAGAAACTGACAGAACGCATGTTGAAAGAGCTCAGAGGCGGAGAAGTCATGCTGCTGCATGACCGGGGTACCACGCTTGGGGCTGACGCACATGCACCTGAACAGATGCTCCAGGCCTTGGAAGTGGTACTGCAAGAGGCCGAGCGGCAGGGATTGCAAAGTGTACGCATCGATACCTTGATGGGAGGAGGCATTACCGTGAGTGAATCTCAAAAAACGAGTCCAGCTCCAGCTCAGACCGTATTATCTCCATGGAAACGAATTGTGGTTGCTTTATGGCTTGGCTGGGAGAAGCTGTTCCACTGGGTATACCATCTGCGGACAGCTTCGCCGGAAGACCCGATGCTTCATTATCGATCCCGTGTATATCACGGTGCGTTGGTTGAAATGAGCGAGGGGCAAGTCATCCGAAACGGCGACCCGGTTATTGAACTTCATTTTGATAATAAAAAATTATTCGAGCTCGGGATGACCTCGCGCTCCAGTATGCATCTGGCCATCCGTATGATTCGGGCTATGGAACAGCAGCTTCCCGATCTGGCTCGGCAGATTGCATCGGAACCTGAACTCCGTTCTGCCAAAGCAGTGTACGGTGTAAGTATGATTAATCGGGGACCTGAGAAATTCGGATTTACCGTTAAGGATCTGCCGCCTGGACCTTTCAGTTCGGCTTCCAAGGTGTATCTCAAACTATTGCTGAGTGTAATTCATCCTTCAGGAACCAAGCGTTTGAAACAGCGATCCGAGCAATTGGTTCCGAAAATGATTGCCATGCCGCTTGGTGTATTAATGCAGCGTTACGGACAACATGCCCTTGTAGCTGCAACAACGGAACAGATGCAAACAGATCTGGTGGAGAGTGAAGCGGATGTACTGGCCGGTGCTGAGCTGAACAACACACCAACGGTTTAATAAACTAGAAGGGTATTATTCATATCTAATTCGATTGCATGTAAATCAATGCAAAAAGGGTTGCTCCCTTGCCATCACTGGCAGAGGAGCAACCCTTTTTATTTTGTATTTTGCATCATATAGTAAAACAATTGAAAAATTGCAAGGGATTAAATTTTCAAAACCCCACCGTTACTTGCGTTGGTAACGAGTTTGGAATAGCGAGCCAGCAAGCCAGTTTTTACTTTCGGCTCGAAGCCTTTCCAACCAGCACGGCGACGTTCGAACTCTTCATCGCTGATGTGCAGCTCGATAATGCGGTTGTTCAGATCCAGCTCAATGATATCTCCTTCTTCAACAAAAGCGATTGGACCGCCTTCTGCTGCTTCCGGAGAGATGTGGCCGATACTGATACCGCGGGATGCACCAGAGAAACGTCCGTCTGTGATCAGACCGACTTTGGCACCAAGTCCCATACCTACGATCTGGGAAGTTGGAGCAAGCATCTCAGGCATACCTGGTCCGCCTTTTGGTCCTTCGTAACGGATAACGACAACGTGTCCTTCTTTTACTTTGCCGTTCGCGATGCCTTCGAGTGCCTCTTCCTGTGAATCGAAGCAGATCGCAGGTCCTTTGTGGTAACCGCCAACCGAAGCATCAACTGCACCGACTTTGATAATCGCACCTTCCGGTGCAAGGTTACCAAACAATACGGCAAGGCCACCTCTTTCGGAATGCGGGTTATCCAGCTTGTGGATAACATTCGTATCCTGAATCTCTTGTCCCTCTACGTTCTCACGGATCGTTTTACCTGTTACGGTAATACAATCCGCGTGGATCGCGCCTGGTTTCTTCAGCAATTCGTTTAGAACTGCACTTACACCGCCGGCATTGTGTACATCTTCGATGTGCAGGTCGGATGCAGGTGCAAGCTTCGCCAGGTGAGGTACACGGTTAGCGACTTCATTGATGCGCTCGATTGGATAATCGATGCCTGCTTCATGAGCGAGAGCCAAAGTGTGCAGTACAGTGTTGGTTGAACCACCCATAGCCATATCCAGTGCGAAGGCGTTGTCGATCGCTTCAACCGTAACGATATCGCGTGGTTTCAGATCCAGTTTGATGAGTTCCATCAATTGTTTCGCGGATTGTTTAACAAACTCACGACGCTCAGGAGCTACAGCTAAAATGGTACCGTTACCTGGCATAGCCAGTCCCATCGCTTCAGCCAGACAGTTCATTGAGTTTGCTGTGAACATACCGGAGCAAGAACCGCAAGTTGGGCAACCGAACTGTTCAAGCTCGAGCAAGCTCTTATCGTCGATTTTACCAGCCTGGAATGCACCTACGCCTTCAAATACGGAAGTCAGGGACAGGGCCTTACCATTGCTGTCACGACCTGCTTTCATTGGGCCACCACTTACAAATACCGTTGGGATATTGCAGCGGAGTGCACCCATCATCATGCCTGGTGTGATTTTGTCACAGTTCGGGATACAGACCATGCCGTCGAACCAGTGTGCTGATACAACCGTTTCCACGGAATCCGCGATAATATCACGGCTTGGCAGCGAGTAACGCATACCAATGTGTCCCATGGCAATTCCGTCATCTACTCCGATGGTGTTGAATTCGAATGGAACGCCGCCCGCTTCACGAATAGCATCCTTTACGATTTTACCGAATTCCTGCAGGTGAACGTGGCCCGGCACGATATCAATGTAAGAGTTACATACAGCGATAAACGGCTTGCCGAAGTCCTCTTCTTTAACGCCCGCTGCGCGGAGCAGACTCCGGTGTGGTGCACGGTCAAAACCCTTTTTGATCATATCGGAACGCATCTTATTGGCTGACATGGTGTATTTCCCCCCAAATATATAATATTGAGCAACATGAATGGAAATATAAATGGCAGTGCATCTGTCGTTTAATTTCATCCGTACTCTAAAAAATAACCGACTCGGTCGGCTTCGAGCTTCCCGTAGTTTATGAAGTTCTTTGCTGCTTTAAACCCGTGAACAACCCGGTTTTTTATAGAGTCTATCACAACCGTCGTCATATTTCTACAATCAATAGAAAGAAGCCGTCTCTCATTTTCATGGAGTTCGGCTTTCTTAACAGCAATATAACGTTTTGTTATTATTCGGATAAGATTCGGTGTAAAAGGCTAGTTGCTTCCACCTTTGCGTCCGATCTCACGATAGAATTCTTTGGTATGCGTTTCGGAGGTTGCTTCGCCACCCTTGCGTCCAATCTCCTTGTAAAAATCTGAATCATGAGCATCAGAGGTCGCTTCTCCACCTTTTTTGCCTATCATTTGGTAAAAGCTGCGGTCATGATTTTTGGAGGTGGCTCTGCCACCCAATCGGCCTGCTTCCTCTCGACTCATCTTTTGTCCAGCTGCCTGTGAACGTGCCATTACAAATCACTCCTTAAGGGATAAGTTGTTTTTTGTAGCGCGTATCCCTACTTACCACGTTGCTTCCAGCCTGAAACAAGCCGTTACGATAGAGAGTAATGAACAAGGGACAGATGAGCATTCATGCAGAACGCTTGAATATTTCACGGCGATGCAGGGAAAACCGTGAGATATCCGGTTCGATTATGGGCCGAAAGGCCTGACGTACTGCGGGCTGGGCCAATAGTACAGCAAACATTACGGCTATGGCAACGATCACAGGAATGTATAATCCGCTTTCGATATAATTATAAACGCCTGACCAGATCATAAGGCGAACGAGAAATCCATGCAGAAGAAATACATAAAGTGTACGCCGTCCCATATCGGTCAGTCTGGATGTAAGAGAAGGCACCCAGGCCAGAAATAGAGCTCCCGAGATCATTTCGAGGGCATAAATTGCAAGACGATAGATTCCGGCATACCACTCATGGTGACCGAGTTCAGCATAAGTCATGCTGCCCATTAACCAACCTGTGGAGATCTGAAGTCCACCCAAACCTATCCATATCAAAAGACCAGCAGATAATATTGCGGCGGCATGACGCCCCCAGCCTGTTCGCACATAAGAACGAATGGAGGCCCCATAGTCATAACCGATCATGAAGAAAGGAAGAAACACAAACGTTCGGCTGAAGCTGAGCCAAAATCCGTCCACAGGCAAGTAACCCGCCACTACTCCCAGTAGAATGGAGGCAATGAGCCGATAGATCGGCTTCCACGATAAGGTAGCTCTGAGCAGGAGCCTCCAGCAGAAGTGACTGGCAAGAAACCACAGCAACAGATAAGGAGCAAAAAAGGACAGTTTCATGTGCGGGGTGTGGAAAACCGTAACATCCATTAGAGCATATAACGATTGAAACAGAACGTACTGAAGTGCAATTTGTTTAAGTACTTTGCGTCCGGATGCACCCTGAGGAGCATGTCTGGCGAAATATCCGGTAACCCATACGAATAACGGCATATGAAATGTATATATCCACAGGAACAGAGCCTCTGCTCCCGCAAAGCGTGTAATGAGTGGTTCAAGAGCATTTCCAACGAGTACACAGACAATAAGCATAAAGCGCAAGTTATAAAAAAATGATTCCTGATCACCACGGATTCCAGTCCGGTTGTTCATGTTGTAACCCTCCTGTTGACCTCACGGTCGAGGTCATCTGTATCTTTCATAAGGGTAATACGGATATGAAGGAATAATTGTGATATAATTCACAATAGAAAGCGCTATCCTTTCCCGGAGCTGTGACAACAAAATGAACGAGCGGGATTGACAACGGTTGCATAGAGGATGACAATGGGAAAAGAAGATGAGGAATTGTAAATTTAAGGAGGCTAAGAAACGATGTCAACGAATACCCGCCAAAGTCCTGAGATTGTTACATTCGGTGAAAGTATGGGTTTGCTGACAGCCAAGGATACAAGAGGTCTTGAATACGCGGCTTCATTGGACAAGTCGTTTGGCGGTGCAGAGAGCAATCTGGCCATCGGTGTGTCCCGTCTGGGCCATACAAGTGGTTGGTTTGGGCGCTTGGGTCAGGATCCCATCGGCACCATGATCTTAAAAGCGATTCGTGGTGAAGGTGTAGATGTATCCAGAGCACGCTTGAGTGACGCGGAACCAACAGGTCTGATGATTCGTGAGAACGCTTCCGGGAAATCCTCTGTACATTATTATAGGAAACTATCCGCTGCAAGTGCGATGACTCCGGATGATCTGGATCCGGACTATATTGCCGGGGCTGAGATTTTGCACGTTACAGGTATTACTGCCGCTATAAGCCCTTCGGGTTTGTCTACGGTAGAAGCTGCCATACATATAGCCAAACAGGCTGGTGTAAAAGTAAGTTTTGATCCGAATCTGCGTCTTAAACTCTGGTCAGCAGAGCAGGCTCGTCCGATTTTGCTTCGTCTGGCAGAGCAGGCTGACTACTTTTTGCCTGGCCTGGACGAGATGAAGCTGCTGTATAACGAACAGGATGAGCAGAAGATATTTGAACGTTTGTCAGCTCTGAATGCCGTCTCCATCGTAAAAGGTGGACCGGATTTGACCTATGTATTGGTGAATGGTACCCTAACGGAAGTTCCGTACTTCAAGGCGGATCATGTGCTGGATACGGTTGGCGCAGGAGATGGATTTTGTGCAGGTTTCCTATCAGGCCTGCTCAAGGGATACTCTCCGCAGGAGGCTACCCGGCTCGGGAACTTAACTGGCTCCATGGTCATACAGGCCGTTGGTGATTGGGAGGCGCTTCCGACGTGGGAGCAAGTCGAGGCCAAGCTGAACAACGTAACCCATGTTGAGCGCTAGTCGCTGCTGATATCATGTAAGTCTCATCTTCGTTCTTCAATTGTAAGGCTTGTAATAAACAACCACATTGATAAGGGAGAGAATGAAATGAAGAAGCTTCAGCTGCTGCAAAAAATAACGGATAACGGGGTAGTCGCCGTACTTCGGGCCGACTCTGCCGATCAGGTCATTGCCATGGCTGAGCAAGCCATCGCCGGTGGTATCAAAGTGATTGAGATTACGATGACGGTTCCCAGTGCACTCAAAGCCATCGAGAAACTGAGCCGTGTCTACCATTGGAACACACAGGATCCCGAAAAGTTTGCCATAATAGGAGCAGGAACAGTGCTTGAGCCCCAGACAGCAAGAGCTGCAATCATGTCAGGTGCTGAGTTTGTTGTCGGACCATCGCTGAATCCGGATACCGTAAAGATCTGCAATCTCTATCGAATTCCGATCCTACCTGGCGTGATGACCATTGCCGATGTTCAACGTGCGCTTGAGCTTGGTGTGGACATCGTGAAGCTGTTCCCAGGCAATCTGTATGATCCATCCATTATCAAGACAATGAAGGGGCCTATGCCTCAAGCGAATTTTATGCCGACCGGCGGGGTATCCTTGTCCAATCTGGGCGATTGGATCAAGGGAGGAGCCGTAGCTGTGGGGATCGGGTCCGACCTGACTTCCGAAGCGATGAAAACAGGGGATTTAAGTCATGTTCGCCGCAAGGCGGAACAATATATGGATGCTTACCGTAAGGCGAAAGCGGAATAGAGGCAAGGCGGGGAATGTGAGCAGGTTCAGCCTTGCTCCTATTCCCCAAGAGCCGCAGTACCTGCGGTAAGTGAAGAAAGGTGATTGAAGTTGAGGAACCGGTATAATACAGGGCGCAAGAAGAGGGGCATCGGAAAATTTCTGCTCGTACTTCTGGCGCTCATTGTCATTGGCTGCGGGTTTGTTGCCTGGAAGCTATTTACCCCGTACGGACCGCATGAAATGGCCCAGAAGGCTATGGAAACAGCAGATCAGGTTACGGTGAGTGAACAGGAAAACTGGATTGATTTTATGCCAGACAAACCTGAAGGGATTAGTGTTATTTTCTATCCGGGTGGTTTGGTGAAACCGGAAAGTTATGCTCCTCTGGCTAAAGAGTTGGCAGAAGCCGGACACCATACCATCATTGCCAAAATGCCGGTCAATCTGGCAGTACTGAAACAAAATCTGGCAGATGATATTCGTAATGCTTATCCGGACGAATCATTCGTCATGGGTGGACACTCATTGGGTGGATCCATGGCTGCACGTTATGCAGCATCCCATCCGGGCGCGCTTCAAGGCATCTTTTTCCTGGCGTCCTATCCGGATCAAAAAGGCAGCGTGAAGTCATTGGGGATTCAGGCGCTATCCATATTGGGTACCAATGACGAAGTCGTCAATGCGACCAAATACCAAAACGGCCGCGTCTATCTGCCGGAAGACACGGTGTACTACACCATTGAAGGAGGGAACCACTCGCAGTTCGGTGACTACGGGCACCAGAGTGGTGACGGAGAACCTGAAATTACGGGCGAAGAGCAGTTGTCTCAAACGGTAAAGGCGGTTACCGAATGGCTCGAAGGTATCCAATAATACATCTGCCAGGAGGGGCGGCAAGGTTATGGCCACACTTCAAATAAACGGTCTGCAGCTTCCCTGTCAGGGCATTTTGTTCGATAAGGATGGGACACTGCTTGAATTTTTGCAATTATGGGGGCCGTGGGCCGATTCCTTGCTAAATCAATTGGAAGCCTTGTTATCTGGCATGGGGACTGGTTTCACGGTGGAAAGAGGTAAGGTACTCGGTACAGTACACGATAGCGAAGGACGCATTGTTGATTATGACAGGCAGGGTCCGCTGGCCATCGCTACTGTAGATGAGAGCACCGGGCTCCTGGCCGGACAGTTGTATGCGGCAGGCATGCCTTGGAATGATGCGATCACAACAGTCCGTGAGCTCTCCAATTCAGCCATGCAGGAAGTGCGTTCCAAACGGCAGGCCGAGCCTATGCCTGGGCTGGTTTCTTTTTTGCAGAGCTGCCAAGCAGCTTCGATCAAGGTGGCGGTGGTAACCTCGGACAGCACGCCCGCAGCAGAAGAACATCTGGAATGGATGGGGATACGGTCTTTCTTTACGTCCATCGTAGGCTGTGACCGCGTTACATTAGGCAAGCCGAATGGCGAAACTGCCAAGCTGGCATGTCGTGAATTACATATTCATCCTAACCAGGCCATCGTTATAGGCGATAGCAACGGGGATATGAAGATGGGACTGAACGCAGGAGTTTCACATGTTGTTGGTTTTTGTCCCCCTGGGGAGGAAGCAGTACATTTACAGGATGCGGATGTCGTTATCGGGGATTATCATGAAATCCGGGTGAGTCCGGATGGTGCCTGAAAGGGATTATTCCGCTAAGGAGGAGAGAGGATGAACGGGATAGAACAGCTGGCTTCCTGGATTCAGGAAAGTTCCAATATTGTTTTTTTCGGAGGTGCAGGAACGTCGACCGAAAGCGGGATTCCCGACTTCCGCTCTGCCGCGGGCCTATATCAGACAGAGCAGCATTCTCCGTATCCGCCAGAGGAACTGCTGAGTCGTCACTTTTTCGATCAGCATGCCGATATTTTCTATGATTTCTATCGGGGCAAAATGCTTCATCCCGATGCCGAACCTAACGGTTGTCATAAGCTCCTTGCACGTTTGGAGCAGGAAGGTCGGCTGAAGGCGGTCATTACCCAGAATATCGACGGGTTGCATCAAAAAGCAGGCAGCACCAACGTACTCGAATTGCATGGTTCCGTTCATCGGAATGCCTGTATGGATTGCGGGCGTTTCTACCCGCTGGATGACATCATTCGGTCGAAGGATGCGGTTCCCCGCTGTGCGGTTTGTAATGGGGTCATTAAGCCTGACGTTGTGCTCTATGAAGAGGAACTGGACCAGAACACGCTATACCACTCTGTGGACGCAATCTCTTCTGCTGATCTGCTGCTGGTCGGCGGTACCTCATTGACCGTCCACCCTGCTGCACAGCTAATTACGTATTTTCGGGGAAAACACACCGTCTTACTGAATGCCACGCCAACGGCGTATGACCGGCAGGCAGATTTGCTGATTACCGAGCCGATCGGCGAGGTAATGATTAAGGTGGACCAGCTTCTTGGTTAAACGGTTTGTCTGAAATAACCGCCTTCTCCCGCGCTCGAAAAGAGTGCAGGAAGCGGAACCTGGGGAAAGAAGGGATTCATGATGGTCTACTTAGCCAGCGATACACGCTATGAAACGATGAAATATAACCGGGTTGGACGTTCTGGACTGAAACTTCCGGCCATTTCACTTGGACTCTGGCATAATTTTGGCGGCATCAATAATGCAGAGAACGGTCGAAACATGATTACTCGATCCTTTGATCTGGGCATTACGCATTTCGATCTTGCCAACAATTACGGTCCGCCCGCAGGTTCTGCAGAGCAGCTATTTGGTCAGGTGCTGGCCCAGGATCTGAAGCCCTATCGGGATGAACTGGTGATATCCACCAAAGCGGGATATTATATGTGGCCCGGACCTTATGGCGAATGGGGTTCCCGCAAGAATCTGGTATCCAGCCTGAATCAAAGTCTCAAGCGCATGGGGCTTGATTATGTCGATATTTTCTATTCCCATCGTTATGATCCGGAAACACCGCTGGAAGAAACGATGATGGCTCTGGACCATATTGTTCGTTCGGGTAAAGCACTCTATGTGGGCATCTCCAATTACCCGGCGGAGCAGACGAGAGAGGCTGCCGAAATTCTGAAGGGTTTGGGTACACCTCTATTGATCCACCAGCCGAAGTATTCCATGCTGGACCGCTGGATTGAAGATGGGCTGCAGGACGTGCTGGATGAGTATGGTGCAGGCAGCATTGCATTTTGTCCTTTGGCACAGGGGGTACTGACGAACAAATATCTGAACGGTATTCCGGAGGATTCTCGTGCAAAAGGGCCGTCCGTTTTCTTGAACGAGAACAATATCTCACCTGAGACGCTGCGCAAAGTTCGTGCTCTCAATCAGATTGCTGCAGCTCGTGGTCAGAGTCTGGCGCAGTTCGCGCTTGCCTGGGTTTTGCGAAGCGGTAGGGTAACGTCGGCATTGATCGGTGCAAGCCGTACATCGCAGATCGAGGAGAATGTGGCCGCACTCAATCAGCTGGACTTCTCATCGGAAGAGCTGGAGCGAATTGAATCCATTCTCAGTCCCGAACATCATGACAAATAAGCATGTGACTGAGAACCTATAATTAAATGAAAAAAGAAGGTGCATGTTAGCCGTAATGGCAGATGCATCTTCTTTTCTTTTCTTTTTCACTAATTTGCACTCATGCATGGTGCCCAAGTAAACAGACGTTGTTTCGCAACACTTACACTTTTCCTGAAGGGTTATTTCTTGTTTGGTTGTGCCATGCCGGGCCTCGGAGCTGGAGGTCTGGAGAGAATATTTTCCCGATAGAGAGTCGGGGCTTCTCCGTGGAAACGTTTGAACTGTTTGGAGAAATAAAGGGCATCTGGCAGTCCTACGGATGCGGATACCTGCTCAATGGACAGATCCGGGCGTTCACGCAGCAGCTGCCGCGACTTGTCAATGCGGAGCTTGAGCAGATACGTGACCGGGGACAGACCGGTTTCCTGCTTGAATATCCGGGATAGATAAGCGCGGTTGTAGCCGAGGCTGGCCGACATCTGTTCAATGGAGACAGGGTGAGCATATTGGGTAGACATGTATTGGATCATCTGTTTTACCGTCCGTCTAATCGAAGATTCACCTGGAATCAGGGTTTGTCCCTGAGAAAGGTGATTTTGGGCTTCGGCTAGAATCATATATAAGGTACCGATGGATGTAAAATGAGAGCTTTCCTTGCGCTCCGCAAATGCATTTTGCATGACGGATAGCCAGTCAGCAATTCCGCAGGACGGCCCGGCATGAAAAACGGATTTTTCTGGACGGAAGCCTGCTTCTTCCGTGTGTTTCCCAGCCTGGCTGCCTGTATAGGCCATCCATCGATATTCCCAGGGGCGGCGGGCATCGGACTGGTAGCTGACCAGTTGCCCGGGATGAATGAGGAAACAATCTCCTGCGGATAATTCGTAGGTATGGAGTTCTGTACGGAATGTACCAGCGCCTTTTTCTACATAATGAAGCAGATAGTAATCGTATAGTTTTGGACCAAGAGCATGACCCGGAAGAGTCTGGCTTGCGCCTGCAAAAAGGACATGTAATGGTCCCTTATCATAATAGACCGGATTGGAGGCAACGGAGTACGTTTTTGCTCCACTTTTCCCCGAGGATTCCTGTGTGTTTTTTATCGGATCTACTGCTGAATGTTCCTTGTGTTGATCAATCATGTGCCGTTCCTTCTTTCTGTGGTGTTCTTTCCATTATATGACGGAAGGTCACATTTATCCATATGAAACACACATGGTTGCATTTCAAGAGGTACCGCTTTCTTGTATAATAACCTTAACAAAACAACAACATTGAGATGAGGTGCAGCAGCAATGAACATACATGAATTGAAACAAAAGTTTATTGAGAAGTACGGAGAGAGTGAAGCGGATTTCCGTGTATTCCATGCTCCTGGACGTGTAAATCTGATCGGGGAACATATCGACTACAATGGTGGGTACGTGCTTCCGGCAGCACTTGAATTCGGCACAACACTTGTTATCCGGGAACGGAAGGACGACAAATTGCAGCTGGCTTCCAACAATATGTCCTATGAAGGCGTGCTGGACACATCCTCGATCGGCAAGGAGAAAACAGGGGAGTGGACAGATTATCCAGTTGGTGTCATGGTTGAACTGCAAGCTAAAGGCGTGAAGGTAACGAAAGGATATGACTTCCTATACCACGGTGAAATCCCGAACGGTGCCGGACTCTCCTCTTCGGCTTCGCTGGAGGTGCTTACAGGATACGCGATACAGTCGATGGAAGGTGTATCTGAGATCGATACAGTACAGTTGTCGCTTCTGTCCCAAAAAGCAGAAAACGAGTTCGTTGGCGTCAACTGCGGCATTATGGATCAGTTTGCCGTGGCTAACGGAGCAGAAGATCATGCCATTCTGCTGATGTGTGATACGCTTGAATATGAGAAAGTACCTTTCCGTACGGGCTCTTATAAGCTGGTCATTGGCAATACGAACAAACGTCGCGGTTTGGTAGACTCGGCCTATAACGAGCGGCGCTCCCAATGCGAGCAGGCACTTGCCATTTTGAAGGAACAGCTGCCTGCACTTGATTATCTGGCGCAACTGACGCCGGAGCAATTTGTAACACTGCAGGATCACATCAAGGATGAGAAGGTAAGACAGCGTGCAGAGCACGTCGTTGAAGAGAATGCACGTGTGCTTGCATCTGTGGAAGCACTGCGTAATAACGATCTGGAAACGTTCGGCAAGCTGATGAATGCTTCTCATGAATCGCTCCGATATCTGTATGAAGTAAGCTGTGAGGAATTGGACGTGATGGTAGAGGAAGCACAGCGCATTCCAGGCACACTCGGCGCACGCATGACGGGAGCCGGATTCGGTGGATGCACGGTGTCACTGGTACATGAGGATGATGTAGAACGCTTTGTCCGGGAAGTGGGGGCAGCGTATGAAGCACATACAAGTCTTAAGGGAGACTTCTATGTGTGCGGAGTAGGCGACGGTGTCAAAGAATTGAAGGAGGCGAAGTAAAATGGCAATTTTGGTGACAGGTGGAGCAGGATATATTGGTTCGCATACGGTAGCGGCTTTGTTGGAACGCGGCGAGGAAGTTGTGGTTCTGGATAATTTGCAGACAGGGCATCGGGAAGCATTGCTTGGCGGCAAACTGTATGAAGGAGATCTGCGTGACAAGGCGTTTCTGGCAAAACTGTTCGCTGAGAACTCCATTGATGCAGTCATTCACTTTGCGGCCAATTCCCTGGTCGGAGAGAGTATGAAGGATCCGGTTAAATATTATGACAACAACGTGTTCGGTACGTTGTGCCTGCTGGAAGCAATGAATGCAGCCAATGTGCGCCGGATCGTATTCTCTTCTACAGCTGCCACCTATGGTGAGCCTGAGAAAGTGCCAATCGAAGAAAGTGACCGCACTGAACCTACAAACGTGTATGGTGAAACGAAACTGATGATGGAGCGCATGATGTCCTGGTTCGATAAAGTACAGGATATTAAATACGTGTCCTTGCGTTACTTCAATGCAGCTGGAGCACATGATAGCGGCAAAATTGGTGAAGACCATCAGCCGGAGAGCCACTTGATCCCGCTCGTACTGCAAACCGCACTGAAACAACGTCCGCACATTGCCGTGTTTGGCGATGACTACGCGACAGAAGATGGAACGTGTGTCCGCGATTATATTCACGTGAGTGACTTGGCAGATGCGCATCTGCGCGCGGTAGATTATCTCCGCAAAGGGGAGAACAGTAACGTGTTTAACCTGGGTAATGGTCAAGGCTTCTCGGTTAAACAGGTTATTGAAACTGCGAAAAAAGTGACAGGGCTCGATATCCCGGTTGTACAGGAGCCACGCCGTGCAGGTGATCCGGCTGTACTGGTAGCCTCGTCTGCCAAAGCAAGATCCGTACTGGGCTGGAATCCGACACGGACCAATTTGGAAGATGTCATTCAGAGTGCCTGGAGCTGGCACCAATCTCATCCTAACGGCTACGGAAAAAACTAGGAGGCGAACATCAATATGTCACAGACCCATAATGCTGCAGGCACCACAGACCGGACACCGGAGCAGCAGGAAGCACTGCATGCCATTGAACGTCTGGTTGCATTTGCCTTGCAGAACAAGCTGATTGAAGAAGCGGATCGGGATTACAGCCGTAACCTTCTGCTGGAACAGTTCGGATTTTCCGAGCCTTACGATGGAGCGCTGAACGAGATTGTACCAGATGGGCCGCAATCGTTGCTGGATACGTTGATTGACTATGGTTATGCCATTGGACTCATTCCGGAGAATACCGATACGTACCGTGATTTGCTGGATGCGAAAATTATGGGTCAGCTGATGGCCCGTCCATCCGAGGTGGTTCGCGCGTTCCGCCACACAGAGCAAACAGAAGGTATTGAAGCAGCCACATCGAAGTTTTACGAGCTGTCGATTCACTCCAACTACATTCGTATGGACCGAATCTCCAAGAATGTGTATTGGACACAGGAAACGCCATACGGCGATATGGAAATTACGATAAACCTGTCCAAGCCGGAGAAAAGTCCGAAGGAAATCGCCATGGCCAAACTGCTTCCGCCGCCGGTGTATCCGAAGTGTCAATTATGCAGGGAAAATGTAGGCTATGCTGGCCGGGTAAATCACCCGGCCCGTCAAAACCTGCGCGTTATTCCACTGGAATTAAACGGTGAACCTTGGTTCTTCCAGTACTCGCCATATGTGTACTATAACGAGCACTGTATCATTTTCCATCATGATCATGTGCCTATGAAGCTGACAAAAGATACGCTGCGCAGGCTGCTTGCCTTCGTAGGCGATTATCCGCATTATTTTATTGGTTCCAATGCAGATCTGCCTATCGTGGGTGGTTCGATCCTGACTCACGACCACTTCCAAGGCGGACGCCATACATTTGCCATCCAAAATGCGAAACCTGAAGCTGTGTTCCGTCATAAGGATGCACCTGGACTTACCCTGAGTCTGGTCAAATGGCCAATGTCCGTTCTTCGGCTCGCTTCACATGATCCAGCGGAGCTGCTCGAAGCGGGTAACGCCGTGTATGAAGCGTGGAAACTGTACAGTGATCCTTCCGTTCAGATCCAGGCGTTCAGCGAGGTGGATGGAGAGCAGGTACCTCACAACACCGTAACGCCAATTGTTCGTCGCAGTGCGGACGGTGGTTACGAGATGGATCTGGTTCTCCGCAACAATCGTACGAATGAAGAGCATCCGGAGGGGATTTTCCACCCGCACCGTGAAATGCATCATTTGAAAAAAGAGAACATCGGACTTATTGAAGTCATGGGGCTTGCAATCCTTCCAGGGCGATTAAAAGAAGAATTGGACGGAATCGCCGATATTCTCGCAGGGGACACTCAGCTTGCGGAAGCTGCCCAGGCTTCTGATCATGTTTTGAACCAGCATCTTCGCTGGGCGGAGGAACTGAAAGAACGTTTCGGTTCCAACCTGGACAAGGAACAGGCCGTTGCTTTGATTCAGCAGGAAGTCGGCCTTAAGTTTTCCGAGATTTTGGAGCATGCAGGAGTTTACAAATATGATGAAGCCGGACGTCAGGCTTTCCGTCGATTTGTAGAAAGCATGGGATATACCGAATAAATACAAATGGGCTGTAATATGATGCTATGAATAAAAAAATCTGAAGGATAGGTGAGCAGCAATGCTCGTCTATCCTTATTTTCAATACAATAAATCATTCATCTTGCGACTCCTTGGGTATGTGGCTCGATGGTTATTTGTACTCATGTAGCTCATGTAAGTAATATTCCTCCAGCATGAGCAATAAACACAGAGCCATGGCAGAGGGGGATGGTTCATTGTATAATATGAGAATGATTATCATAGGCTTGAACAAATATTTGAAGTTTAGGAAACGGGGACGAATAAATGGAAAAGAAGCCACTGAACATACCGCTAATCACCGATGCAGCAGAACTGCAAAACATGGTGGGTGAGCCTCATGAGCACGTGAGAAACAAAGCGATATCGTTTGTGGACTCCCATGTTGAACATTTTTTATCCATGTCACCCCTATTTTTTCTGTCCAGTTCCGACGGGGAAGGTAGAAGTGATGCATCCCCCCGGGGAGACGAAGCAGGCTTCGTGAAGGTTCTTGATCCGCATCGTCTGGTCTATCCCGAACGTCCAGGCAATCGCCGCATCGACTCGCTGTTAAATATCCTAACCCATCCTGGGGTGGGCATGCTCTTCCTCATTCCTGGCATGAACGAAGTATTACGGATCAATGGAACAGCTTCTATTACGAAGGATGAGGAGTTTATCAACAGTATGGGCTGGACGGGGAAAACGATAGGGGCAGCCGTTATTGTAGACGTGAATGAATGCTTTATCCATTGCCCGAGAGCATTCAAGCAGGCGGGATTGTGGTCTTCCGAGTCCTGGGTGGACAAGGAGAGTCTGCCTTCCAGCATGGATATGTTCCGTGCCCATCTGCAAATTAACGGCTTGTTATAAGTGAGTGACTATGGATTTGTTTTTATAAAATCGGGGTACTATAATTGGAGTTGCACAAACATTCTAACTCCAATGGAGGCGACATAGATTATGAGATCTTTTCAATTTTATAACCCTACCCGTCTGATCTTCGGTAAAGGACAACTGGAAGCGTTGAAAACCGAAGTACCGAAGTACGGCAAACGGGTATTGCTTGTATATGGCGGCGGCAGCATTAAACGTAGTGGTCTGTATGATCAAGTGATCGGATTGCTTAAGGAAATTGGCGCAGAAGTTACAGAACTGGCAGGCGTGGAACCGAACCCGCGTCTTTCAACTGTCCATAAGGGAGTAGACATCTGTAAAACTCAGAACATTGAGCTGATTCTCGCCGTAGGTGGCGGTAGTGTGCTTGACTGTGCCAAAGCGATTGCCGTAGGCGCGAAATACGATGGCGATATGTGGGATTTTGCTCAGCGTAAAGCGGTTGCTCAGGACGCACTTCCACTTGGTACCGTACTAACGATGGCAGCAACAGGTTCCGAGATGAACTCGGGTTCTGTTATTACGAATCAGGATACACAGGAAAAATTGGGCTGGGGCAGTGCGTATTCGTTCCCTGCGTTCTCCATCCTTGACCCGGTTAATACATATACCGTGCCTTTGGACCAGACGGTATACGGCATGGTTGACATGATGTCTCACGTATTGGAGCATTATTTCCATCTGGATGAGAATACGCCAGTACAACTTGGATTCTGTGAAACTATTCTGCGTACGGTAATGGATGCAGCACCTCGTTTGGTAGAGGATTTGGAAAACTATGAGCTGCGCGAAACCATTCTGTACTGCGGTACGATGGCATTGAACGGCGTACTGAATATGGGACTAGCAGGTGACTGGGCAACCCACAACATCGAACATGCAGTATCTGCTGTATATGACATCCCGCACGGCGGGGGCCTTGCGATCCTGTTCCCGAACTGGATGAAACACAACCTGGACGTAAACGTGGATCGTTTCAAACGATTGGCTGTTAATGTCTTTGAAGTGAATCCTGAAGGCAAATCGGACAAACAGGTAGCTGAGGAAGGCATCGAAGCTTTGCGTAAATTCTGGACGTCTATTGGCGCACCTAGTCGTCTTGCTGACTATGACATTGACGACAGCCAGATTGATGTCATGGCTGACAAGGCGATGCTGTTTGGCCCATTTGGTAACTTCAAGAAGCTGCAGCGTGAGGATGTTGTATCCATTTACAAGGCTTCTCTGTAAATTGCATTCAATTATTAATAAAGACCGCAAATCTCCACAATATGGAGATTTGCGGTCTTTTTGCGTGAAATATCATGCAGAATAACCATTATCGGGTCTAGAATACAAATGAGGAAAGATTTTGAAACTTTAAGCCGATGGCTACGTATTTATTTACATGAGGAATGCCCAGTGGGTTAAAAGTTTCGGCAGAAGAGAGGAGGAACGGGGAATGGAGTCCATCTATTGGGGGTGTCTAATCGGAGGAGCCATTTTTGCGGTCGTCAGCGTGGTGCTGGGTGATTTGATTGACGGATTGCTGGATGGAGCCTTTGAACTGCCAGGCATTGATTTTCTCAAACCTGTTGTACTTGCTGGTTCTATCACAGCGTTTGGCGGAGCTGGTATCATGTTGACGCGTTATAGCTCCGTAAGTGCCATTGCGGGTCTTATCTTATCCCTGCTTATAGGTATTGCTGCTGCCATGCTGGTATTCTTTGCTTATATCAAGCCGATGCGGAATAGTGAGGTTTCCATTGCATTTTCCATGAAGGAGCTATCCGGGAAAATCGGAGAAATTACGATTCCAATACCTGAAAGGGGTTTCGGTGAGGTCATGATCCGTGTTGCTTCAGGTAACACGATTCATACGGCATCCAGTTTCGAGCATCGCCCTATTGCGGCGGGAGTGCGCGTTGTCGTGGTGGACGTAACTGAAGGTGTGCTTCGTGTGGCGGAATGGGATGAAGATGTACTTAAAGACGTTTGAGTAGAACGAGAGAAGTTGTTTTGACATCATTGTAATAAGGGGAGAGATGTGGAATGGAATTAAATATGGATGTGTTGTTGATTCCTGCAATTGTTGTAGGTGTCATTCTGGTTCTTGGGTTGGCCTTCTGGGCGAGATATAAGACGGTTGGACCCGATGAAGCGATGATCGTTACGGGTTCCTTCCTGGGGAATAAAAATATTTCCGAGGATGAGTCCGGACGTAAAATTAAAATTGTACGTGGCGGTGGTGCCTTCATCTGGCCTGTGTTCCAGCAGTCCGAATTTATCTCATTGCTGTCTCATAAGCTGGACGTATCCACGCCAGAAGTGTATACGGAACAAGGGGTTCCGGTTATTGCAGATGGTGTCGCGATTATCAAAGTTGGTAGTGCTGTGGAAGATGTAGCAACAGCAGCCGAACAATTCATCGGTAAACCTGTTGAAGCCTTAAGAGGCGAAGCACAGGAAGTTCTGGAAGGGCATTTGCGGGCCATTCTCGGAACCATGACTGTGGAGGAAGTTTACCGGAATCGGGATCGGTTCGCACAAGAGGTTCAGGGTGTGGCTGCACGAGATCTGAAGAAGATGGGTCTGCAGATCGTATCCTTTACCATCAAGGATGTTCGTGACAAACAAGGATATCTGGACGCCCTTGGTAAGCCGAGAATTGCTGCCGTGAAACGGGATGCCGAGATTGCGGAAGCCGAAGCAATGAGAGATGCTCGTATTCAAAAAGCGAATGCAGAAGAGCAAGGGCAAAAGGCGGAATTGCTCCGGGATACCAATATCGCGGAAGCAGCCAAAGAGAAGGAATTGAAAGTGGCAGCGTTTAAGCGCGACCAGGATACGGCTAAGGCCGAAGCAGACCAGGCGTATCATATCCAAGAAGCGCGTGCGAAACAGACGGTTGTGGAAGAACAAATGAAAGTTGAACTTGTGCGTAAAGAACGTGAGATTGACCTGAAGGAAAAAGAAATTACAGTACGTGAGAAGCAGTATGATGCCGAAGTGAAGAAAAAAGCGGAAGCGGATCGTTATGCTGTCGAGCAGGCGGCCGAAGCGGACAAAGCAAAAAGAATGCGCGAGGCCGATGCGGTGCAATACTCCATCGAGACTCAAGCCAAAGCAACAGCCGAACAAAAGCGGCTTGAAGGGCAGGCTGTGGCAGATGCAGAACGGGCCAAGGGTACTGCGGATGCAGAAGTCATTCGTCTACGCGGTCTGGCGGAAGCCGAAGCGAAGGAAAAATTGGCGGAAGCGTTCCAGAAGTTTGGCGAGGCTGCAGTACTTGATATCATCGTCAAAATGCTGCCTGAGCTTGCTGGTAAAATTGCAGAGCCGATCTCATCCATTGATAAATTAACTGTGGTAGATACAGGTAAGGGTGAGGGTGCAGCACGTGTAAGTAACTATGTGACCGAACTGATGTCTACAGCTCCTGAGATGCTGAAAAGCGTATCGGGCATTGATGTAGAGCAGTTGATCAAAGGTTTGACCAAGTCCAAAACGCCTGCACCTGTTGCTGTTCAGCAAAGCGAAACTGTAAACACTCCATCTGTGATCGATAAGATTGTGGAGAGAGCTGGAGCAGAGGATTAGGACTACGTGTGAACGATACGTGAAGCTCTATTGACCTTAACGTGATTTTTTGTTACTTTTTAAGCGAGACGTTCGGCGCGGTTTGCCCGCACCGGACGTCTTTTCGTTCATTACGAGGATTGTGACAAATCACATTCCAGATGGTATGAAAAAAGAGGTGCAAACAGTGAGCAGCCTGCATGTAAACAAAGCGCTAAATAATAATGTAATTATTGCACAGCATCCTGAACATGGAGAAGTCGTCGTCATCGGTAAAGGCATAGGCTTCAACCGGAAAACGGGTGACATCATTCCCTTGATGGCTGTGGAGAAGATGTTTATTTTGAAAAACCAGCAGGAGCAAGAGCAGTACAAACAGCTTCTTCCGCAAGTGGATGAGGCACTGATCGAGATTATTAACGAAGTCATTACGTATATTGCTGAGCGTACGGATGTTCCGCTTAACGAACATATTCATATTGCATTGACCGATCATATTTCCTTTGCACTTAAACGCAAAGAACAGGGCATTGTGATCCAAAATCCGTTTCTATATGAAACACGTGAGATCTACCCCGAAGAATATCGAATGGGAGATTACGCCGTTCGCCTGATTAAGGAAAAGCTGGGTGTCGATCTGGGTATGGATGAAATTGGTTTTATTGCACTCCATATCTACAGTGCCATGACCAATCAGAACATATCCCAAGTACGCGAGCATTCCCAGCTGATTACCGATCTGGTGGGAATCGTAACGGACCAATTGGATTATTCGTTTGAGACGGAGTCACTGGACTATTCGCGTTTGCTTACACATCTTCGCTTTGCACTGGAACGAGTGCGACGGGGGGATAAGGTGGAAGAGCTTCATAAGCTGGATTCCCTGCTCAAGTTGGAGTACCCTGAAATGTACTCGCTTGCATGGAAGTTGACCAAAGTGATGGAGAGAAGATTGAATCTGCCGGTTTATCCAGCAGAGGTTGGTTATCTGACCATCCATCTCCAACGGCTCAATCAAAGGAAAGAAGAAGAGGGATAGTGAAATATTCCCACGGCTGGAATTGCGTCCGAACAATTTTAGTGTAAAGGCTTGCACTGTTTTTGAAGTGATGCTACAATGGTGTCCGTAATCAAGCAACTGAACTAAAAAACATAAGCGACGTGTTACTGACTCGATCAGGCATGAGTTTCTAGAGTGTGATTGTTCTTACCTTATACAGGGTATGCTATACCCGAAGGTTGGTACAGTTCACTTTATTAGCTTATGCCTTTTTTGTTTTCCCTTGCTTGCATCACGACATACAGACTTATACGAAAGGGTGAATACGACGCGATGTTTAAAAAGCTTTTTGGCGTCTTGCAAAGAGTAGGTAAAGCTCTTATGCTGCCTGTGGCCATTCTACCAGCGGCGGGCTTGTTGCTCGGAATCGGTAATATGCTGGTGAATCCGGACTTTTTGCAATACGTAACGGCACTGGACACCCCTTGGGTGAACTCGATCGCGACGATCATGATGAACGCAGGTCAGATCGTATTTGACAATCTGGCATTGCTATTTGCTGTGGGGGTAGCCGTAGGGTTAGCCGGAGGCGAAGGCGTGGCAGGTCTTGCGGCCATCATTGGTTATCTGGTAATGAACGTCACTTTGGGTACTGCTGTCGGTGTAACGCCAGCAATGATCGGTGAAGTACCGGGTTATGCCAGCATTTTGGGGATTCCAACACTGAGTACCGGTGTGTTCGGAGGTATCATTATTGGTATTGCCGCAGCACTATGTTACAACCGGTTCTTCAAAATCGAACTGCCGTCTTACCTTGGATTCTTTGCAGGTAAACGTTTTGTTCCGATTATTACTTCAGTGGTTTCCCTTTTGCTCGGATTACTGCTGGTGGTCATCTGGCCACCGATTCAAAATGGACTGAATGCTGTATCTCATTTCATGGTAGATACGAGTCCGACGCTCTCGGCATTCATTTTCGGAGTCGTGGAACGGTCCCTTATTCCGTTTGGACTCCACCACATTTTCTACTCTCCATTCTGGTTTGAATTCGGTGAGTATGTGAACAAGGCTGGAGACGTTATTCGTGGGGACCAGCAGATCTTCTTCAACCAATTGCGTGATGGTGTAAACCTCACGGCGGGAACCTTCCAAGTGGGTAAATTCCCGTTCATGATGTTCGGTTTGCCAGCTGCGGCGCTTGCGATGTACCATGAAGCAAGACCGGAGCACAAAAAGTATGTTGCAGGGATCATGGGTTCAGCTGCGCTGACCTCGTTCCTTACCGGGATTACAGAGCCACTTGAATTCTCATTCCTGTTTGTGGCGCCAGTCCTGTTTGCAGTACACTGTATCTTCGCAGGTTTGTCTTTCATGACAATGCAAATTCTGGGTGTCAAAATCGGGATGACGTTCTCCGGTGGATTCATTGACTTCCTGATTTTCGGGATTATCCCGAACCGCACACCATGGTGGGACGTTATTATCGTCGGTTTGATTCTTGCCGTGATCTACTACTTCGGATTCCGAATGATCATTCGCAAGTTCAATCTCAAAACACCAGGTCGCGAAGAAGCAACACCTGAAACAACTTCGGGTGGAGGATCAGGTTCAACGGACGATCTGCCACACAATATTCTGGAAGCCTTTGGTGGACAGCAGAATATCAAACACCTGGATGCATGTATCACTCGTTTGCGGATTGAAGTAAATGAGAAATCCAATGTAAATAAAGATCGTTTGAAACAATTGGGTGCATCTGGCGTGCTTGAAGTGGGTAATAATGTACAGGCCATTTTCGGTACACGTTCAGATACAATCAAGTCCCAAATGCAGGATATCATTGCAGGACGCACCCCGGCACCAGCACCAGCGGCTGATGTTAAACCTGCTCCTGAAGAGGAGAAGGCAGCGGGAGCAGAAGGCGAACGCATTATTGCTGAAGATATCGTCATGCCGGTCAACGGTGAATTGATGGATATCACTAACGTACCTGATCCGGTCTTTGCTGAGAAAATGACAGGTGACGGTTTCGCTGTGCTGCCGCATGATGGCAAAATTACTTCGCCAGTGTATGGTAAAGTGTTTAACGTATTCCCTAGCAAGCATGCTGTCGGCATTATGTCTGACGGAGGCAAGGAAGTACTGGTTCATATAGGTGTCAACACGGTAAAATTGAAAGGTCAAGGTTTCAACGTGCTTGTGCAGGAAGGTGATCTGGTATCGGCAGGTCAACCGATTATGGAAGTGGATCTGGAGTATGTGAAAGCTAACGCTCCATCCATTATCTCGCCAGTGATTTTCACCAACCTGCCAGAGGGCTCCACGGTGACCCTGAAGAAGAGTGGAGTACTGAAAATTGGCGATCAGCCAATCATTGAGATAAAATAAGAAGTGTTCCGACAATGGCAAGCAAGTGTAAATATATGCAATGCCTAAATTAAACTACTTGAAAGTGAGATGATTGTAATGCAACAAACATTCAGAATTACAGACGAAGATGGTATCCACGCACGTCCGGCGACAGCCTTGGTTAATACAGCTAACAAATTCAAAGGTGCAGAATCCTTTGCAGAAGCTAACGGTAAAAAAGTAACCCTGAAATCCATCCTGGGCGTTCTGTCCCTGGGTCTGGAACAAGGCGACACCATCAGCATCATCGTTGAAGGCGAAGGCGAAGCTGAAGCTCTTCAAGCTCTGACTGACGTTATGGTTAACGAAGGGCTGGGCGAAATTAATGCTTAATGTTTCCGGGATCGCGGCTTCGGCGGGTATTGCTATCGCCAAGGCGTTTATCTTGGAGCATCCTGATTACTCTGTAGAAAAACGCCAAATCAACGACGTTGACGCAGAGATCGCGAAACTCGACTCAGCACTGGGCAAGTCCCAGTCTGAGCTTGAGGCGATCAAAGAGCGTACTTTACAAGAGCTTGGCGAGAAGAAAGCTGAAATCTTTGCTTCCCATTTGCTCATTCTGAATGACCCGGAACTGATTGATCCGGTAAAAGCAAAAATTGCTGATGAAAAAGTGAATGCAGAATTTGCACTCAACGAAACGGCATCGCAATTTATCTCCATGTTCGAAAACATGAAGAGTGCTTACCTGCAGGAACGTGCTGCAGATATGCGTGACGTAACCAAACGTGTGCTGAATCACTTGCTTGGTATCGACTTCATGAGTCCGGCTGAGATCAGCGAAGAAGTGATTGTGCTGGCGGAGGATCTGACGCCTTCCGATACAGCTCAATTGAACCGTCAATATGTTAAAGGTTTTGCAACCAACATTGGCGGACGTACTTCCCACTCTGCAATCATGGCTCGTTCTCTTGAAATTCCGGCTGTTGTGGGAACCAAAGACATTCTGGCTCAAGCCAAACAAGGCGATATGATTATCGTTGATGGCCTGGACGGTCATGTTCTGGTTAACCCAACAGATGAAGTCATTGCTGAGTATCGTTCCAAACAGGAACAATATGATGCACAACGTGCCGAGTGGAGAAAACTGCGTGACGAACCAACCGTAACGGTGGATAACGTTCATGTGGAACTGGCAGCCAACATTGGTACGCCGAACGACGTTACCGGTGTTCTGGAGAACGGTGGAGAGGCTGTAGGCCTGTATCGTACCGAGTTCTTGTACATGGGCAGAGACAAACTTCCTTCCGAGGATATTCAGTACAATGCTTACAAAGCCGTACTTGAAAAAATGGAAGGCAAACCTGTCGTTGTTCGTACACTCGATATCGGTGGAGACAAAGAGCTTCCATATCTGGATCTGCCAAAAGAAATGAATCCATTCCTTGGTTTCCGTGCAGTTCGTCTGTGTCTGGACCGTCTGGATATTTTCCGTACACAATTGCGTGCATTGCTGCGTGCAAGCGTACATGGCAACCTGCGTGTCATGTTCCCAATGATCGCAACACTGGGTGAATTCCGTGAAGCGAAAGCCGTCCTGCTCGAAGAGAAGGAAAAGCTGGTAGCTGAAGGGATTGCTGTTTCTGACAGCATTCAACTGGGTATCATGGTCGAAATTCCTTCGACTGCGGTTCTAGCGGATCAATTTGCCAAAGAGGTTGATTTCTTCAGTATCGGAACGAACGATCTGATTCAATACACCATGGCAGCTGACCGTATGAACGAGCGTGTATCCTATCTGTACCAACCATACAACCCTGCTATTCTGCGTCTGGTGAAAATGGTCATCGATGCAGCACATCGCGAAGGTAAATGGGTTGGTATGTGTGGAGAGATGGCGGGAGACGAAACAGCAATTCCATTGCTGCTTGGTCTCGGACTGGATGAGTTCAGCATGAGCGCAACATCCATCCTGCCAGCTCGTAGCCAGATCACCAAGCTGTCCCGTGCGGACATGCAGGAACTGGCTGCCAAAGCTCTGGACATGCAAACTGCTGAGCAAGTGGTCGAATTGGTTCAAAGCATTAAAGCGTAATTTTGCGAGGGTTTTCCTCCGGATTTTAAGGTCTTTTCTTTTTCCGATGAATGGGCTGCAGGAATGCAGCGATATTGCCGGTATCTGCGAACAGCGGATGCCGGCTTTTTTTGCGGGCTAATGTGGGACAATAGGAATAAAGAAAGAGAGCGCTCGCAAGTAGGAGGCATCGACAGCAGCAAATAAAAAAACGGCTTCAGCTGACGTTAAAACATCAGCTGAAGCCGTTTAGTTGAATGGCTGTGTATTAACTGCACGCGCAGTTCAATACAGGTTTACGTGCTGCTGTGGTCTCATCCAGACGGGTAACCGGAGTCCCATAAGGTGCATTGAGTACCAGTTCAGGTGTCTCTTCTGCTTCCTTGGCAATACGAATCATCGTATCGATAAAGCCATCCAGCGTTTCTTTGCTCTCTGTTTCCGTTGGTTCAATCATGATACATTCCTCTACGTTGAGCGGGAAGTAGACGGTTGGTGGATGATACCCGAAATCAAGCAGTCGTTTGGCTACATCCAATGTTCTTACACCATATTGCTTCAGGCCCCGGCCAGACATGACAAATTCATGCTTACATACGCCTGGGTACGGAATTTCGTAATAAGGTGCAAGACGTGCCATCATATAGTTTGCATTGAGTACGGCACATTCGGATACCCGGCGCAAGCCTTCAGGTCCGTACGTACGAATGTAGGCATAGGCGCGTACCAAGATACCGAAGTTGCCGTAATACGCTTTGACTCGACCAATCGATTGATCTCCTTCCCGATCCAGGGCATATTGTCCCTGATCGTTCTTGATCACCATCGGTTTTGGCAGGAACGGAATCAGACGATTTTTTACGCCGACGGGTCCCGCACCAGGACCACCTCCACCATGCGGAGTACTCATCGTTTTGTGCAAATTCAGATGCACGACATCGAAGCCCATGTCCCCAGGACGGGTAATACCCATAATGGCATTGGAGTTGGCTCCGTCATAATAGAGAAGGCCGCCGGCTTGATGCACGATGGAGGCAATCTCCTGAATGTCCTTTTCAAACAATCCCAGGGTATTTGGATTGGTCAGCATCAGGGCCGCAGTGTCCGGCCCAACGGCCGCACGCAGTGCATCCAGATCGACCAGACCGTCTGCACGGGAAGGGATGGTTACCGTCTCAAAGCCAGCCACGGTTGCACTTGCCGGGTTGGTGCCGTGTGAAGAATCCGGGACAATGACTTTGGTCCGTTGCTCACCACGACCTTCGTGATAGGCACGAATCATCATGAGTCCGGTCCATTCACCATGCGCACCAGCAGCTGGTTGCAGGGTCACCGCGTCCATGCCAGTCAGACCTGCAAGGTCGTTTTGCAACGTGTAGAGCAACTCAAGTGCACCTTGAATACTGGATTCAGGCTGATACGGATGGATTTTGGCAAATCCATTGTAGCGAGCAACATCCTCGTTAATCTTCGGATTATACTTCATCGTACAAGATCCGAGTGGATAGAATCCGTTATCTACCCCGAAGTTCCGGCGGGAAAGGGCAGTATAGTGACGAATGACATCTACTTCAAATACCTCAGGCAGTGCAGCTGCTTCCGAACGAAGCATTTCCCGGGGAATCAAGCTAGCAGGATCTTGACGCGGAACATCGCATTCAGGCAGGGAGTAAGCGACACGACCCGGGCTGCTCAGTTCAAAGATCAGTGATTGCTCTGGAGCAGGCGATGCTGCTTGTGTCATTTGTTGCGTGCTGGTTTCGGCTTGGGAAGGAGCTGCCGTTTCCGGCTGTCCTTGGATGGTTGTCATTTCCTGAGTCACAGCGATCCCTCCAATACACGTGCGAATTCGTCAATCTCTTCCTTACTGCGCCGTTCCGTAACAGCGACCAGCATATGCCCCGCAAGCTCCGGGTAATCCCGTCCAAGTTCATATCCTCCGATGAAACCGGCATCCAGCAGCTTCAACTGAAGGGCATCGACGTCTGTCCCTTCAGGCAGCTGAATGACAAACTCATTGAATGTGGGGGCTTTAAAGGTCAGGCTGACTCCAGGAATTGCTGTCAGTGCTTGAAGAGCATAATGACTCTTTTGCAAATTCAGGTCAGCCACATCAATCATGCCCTGTCTTCCCATAGTAGACATATACACCGAAGCGCTTAGGGCAAGCAATGCCTGATTGGAGCAAATATTGGATGTCGCCTTTTCGCGGCGGATATGCTGTTCACGTGCTTGGAGCGTCAGTACAAAACCGCGTTTGCTGTTGCGATCCGTTGTCTGGCCAACGATTCGGCCCGGAATCCGGCGCATATGAGCCTGGGATACAGCGAAATATCCACATGTCGGACCACCGAGCGAAGCGGAGATGCCAAGGGGCTGTGCATCACCGACAACGATGTCAGCACCCAGCTTGCCTGGAGCTTCGAGCATACCAAGCGCCAGCGGGTTTGCGCTGACCACGAGCAGACCCTTGTGCGCATGCGCAAGGTCTGCAGCCTGTTTTACATTTTCCACGGCACCGAAGAAGTTCGGACTCTGGATCATGACAGCTGCGGTATCATCCGATACGGCGGCTTGAAGGGCATCCCAATCGGTCACCCCGTTCTGATAACCAATCTCGACAATCTCCAAATTCAGACCATGGGCGTAAGCCTTCAACACTTGACGGGCTTCAGGATGAACGGTACGGGAAACGATTAGCTGTTTGCGGCGAGTTGCCGCTGCGGCCAGATTCCCTGCTTCTGCAAATGCGGTCGCGCCATCATACATGCTCGCATTGGCTACAGCCATGCCAGTCAGTTCACAGATATACGATTGGAATTCGAAGATCGCCTGGAGCTCGCCCTGACTGATTTCGGGCTGATATGGCGTATAGGCGGTATAGAACTCGGAACGGGAAATGACGTGATTAATCACGGAAGGGATATGATGATCATATATGCCTGCGCCCAGGAAACTGGCATGTGTCTCAAAATTGGCATTGGCGCCAGCCTGCTTCGACATGTGGCGTGTCAGTGCGTATTCATCCAGTTTGGAGGAGACAGGCAGCTTGCCTTGATAACGAATCTCCTGCGGGATGTCCTGGAACAGATCTTCAATCGTGTCCACACCGATGGTTGCGAGCATGGCGCTCTGATCCTGTTCAGTCATGGGAATATAGCGGTGCTTGCTCATGCTTGATCAGCTCCTTGGGTAGGTGTCTTTGACGTACGTGTCCGTTTATGAAAAGGGGTCTTCACAACTTCGGCTTTCAGCTTTTTGCCACGAATCTCAATCTCGAGCGGGGTGCCGAGTGCAGCATATTGGCTGTTAATTAGGGCGAGCCCCAGATTGCGCTTCAGCGTAGGGGACTGTGTACCGGTTGTTACTTCCCCGATCTGCACGCCTTCCGCGTAGATGGGATAGTGGGGACGTGGAATCCCGCGTTCCAGTACTTCAATGCCGACCAGTTTGCGGGCAGGTCCATCATTTTTTTGCTGCAATAGTGCTTCGTGCCCGATAAAAGGTCCGGCATTCAGCTTCACAAACATGCCAACGCCTGCTTCCAGCGGTGAAATGGTCGGCGATAATTCCTGTCCATAGAGGGGCAGCTTCGCTTCGAATCGAAGTGTATCCCGTGCACCAAGTCCAGCCGGAACCAGACCGTAATCAGCGCCCGCCTCCATCAATCCGTTCCAGACCGCAGCGGCCTGATCTGCCTGTACGTATAGTTCGAAGCCGTCTTCTCCGGTATAACCGGTGCGGGACAGCAGCAGTTTTACACCACAGACCTCAGCATGCTGTACAAAACGAAAAGGCTCGATTATGGATACGTCAGTATCTGTAACTTTTCCGATGATGTCTGCAGCAAGCGGGCCCTGTAGAGCCAGTAGAGCTGTTTCTGCGGAGTCGTTCGTCATGCTCACCCCAGGAACCATGTGCTCTTGCAGCCAGGCCCAGTCCTTGTCAATATTAGAGGCATTCACGACGAGCATATAATGCTGATCTTCCAGCTTGTATACGAGCAGATCGTCCACTACGCCACCGTCCGGGTAACACATTAACGTGTATTGTGCCTGGCCAGGAACCAGTGCGGTCACGTCGTTGGTCGTCAGTTTCTGCAAAAATGCTTCGGCCTGTTCACCCTGCACCGTGAATTCACCCATGTGGGATACATCGAACAGCCCAGCCCGTTCGCGCACCGCTTCATGTTCCTTCTGAATCCCGCTGAATTGCACCGGAAGCTCCCAGCCTCCAAAATCGATGCACCGTACACCTTCATATTGCTGATAAAGTGGATAGAGTGGAGTTCTAAGCAAATCGGACATCAAATCACCTCGTTATGGCCGCTACCGGGCCGAGTGTATAACATGAATGATTCTTTTCTTGGATAAGTATGGTTAAGGCTGCTGATGACAGCGCCGGCTCGATCCTGACTTTCGTTTTTTTGGGAAAAAGGAAAAGGACAGGCCAAAGAACCGGCATGCCAGAAGCACGCTGTATTCTTAGGCTCTGTCCTTGGTACCTGAGAGTTACCCCGCCAATAGGTTGCAGCAGGTTTCCCCTTGGGTGATCATAACGCCCATTCCGAGCGAATAGATGCTCTCCAGAGTTGCGTCCCGTAAAAGTCCTTTTGCCTGAGAGATTCACCTCCCGCTTGTCGGGTGGTTTACTCCTTCGGCGTTACCGCATGCATCCCAGAGTTGGGCGTCACGGGTAATCTCTCCCTTTACATTCATCCGCGGGTGATGCACACAACGATTAACATTTACTCTCTCATTAAAACGTGAATCCACTATCGATGTCAAGAACGATATCACAGAAATCGATAAAAAACCGAATAATATTTATAAATCCCAATTTATTGTTCGTGTATATAAAAAGAGTGCGCTTACTATTCTAATATTACCCATTATATGTAGAGTGAGGGTGTTTGCGTTACAGGCGTAATCATCAAAAATCAAATAATTTGTGAGGTATCTTGACATTTCAATCAAAAATATCTTACGCTATGTTCTGGGAAAAAGGGTTGGCCGAAGGACGCATGCACTCATTAATGAAAAGCGAGGCGGATATCGATGAGCGAATTGAAAAGTGATTTCCTGTACAGTGAAGAGCACGAGTGGGTGCAAACCGTAGGGGAGGATACTGTACGGATCGGCATTACCGAGTTCGCGCAGCATCAGCTGGGTGACATTGTGTTTGTGGAATTGCCTGACCTTGAATCGGATGTAAAAGCGGAAGACAGCATTGGTACGATTGAATCCGTGAAGACGGTTTCGGATTTGTTTTCTCCGGTAAGTGGTTCGATTATTGCTGTGAATGAAGCACTGCAGGATGCACCTGAACTCGTCAACAGTTCGCCTTACGAAGAAGGCTGGATGATTGAGATTCGTGTTGAAGGTGATTTGACAGCAGCGTTGTCTAAACTGATGAATGCTGATGCATATCGTAAGCACATCGAGGAGTAGAATGTATTTGCACTAAATAACCTTTATTAATCCATGATTTTTTCATACATTGGACGGTCGTGCACGTCTTCAGAGCCTGTGTGAGCCTTGGTGCTCATGCAGGCTTTTTCGTGTCCTCCAGGAGTGGCTTGTTGCCATTTGAGGCACTTAAACAGGATGGAATAAGGCTGAATCGCACAAGCTATATTATTGGAATCAACAGCGTAAATGATATAAGTCACACACGAAAAAAACCAAGTATATCAATGGTTAGAGCCCTCTCATCATCATAAAAACGATTACATAAACACAATGTTGTCATCAATGATCATGACGAAAGTACGCTTTCATTTCGTTGAACCGGAGACCAATCTGGCTTAGGATAACAGCAGGGGAGAAATGATACCCTTTTCATAAATGATAACTACTTGATCCGAGGAGGATAATACAATGAGTAACTTGGACCAAACGTCCAATTCCAAAGGCGGTCTCCGGGTAGGCGTTCAGCGTTTTGGCCGATTCCTGAGCGGCATGGTTATGCCGAATATGGGTGCATTTATTGCATGGGGATTAATTACGGCCATGTTTATCAAAACAGGCTGGTTCCCTAACGAAACGATTGCAACGTTAGTAGATCCGATGATCAAATATTTGCTGCCACTGCTTATCGGTTACACTGGAGGTACGATGGTGCATGGCCAGCGTGGTGGTGTCATTGGTGCCATCATGACTATAGGGGTTATCGTCGGCAGTGACATTCCGATGTTCCTGGGTGCCATGATTGCCGGACCACTGGCTGCATGGATCATCAAAAAGTTCGATAAAGCCGTTGAAGGCAAGATCAAAGCAGGGTTCGAGATGTTGGTTAATAACTTCTCTGCCGGTATTATCGGTGGTATCCTGGCGATCATTGCACTGCTGGGTATCGGACCTGCTGTAGAAGGAATTAGCACCGTATTATCGGCTGGTGTACAGGGGCTGATGAATCTGGGATTGCTCCCACTCGTCAACCTGATCATTGAACCAGGGAAGGTATTGTTCCTGAACAATGCAATCAACCACGGCATTCTAACACCGATTGCAACAGATCAAGCGAGAGAATTGGGTCAATCCGTATTATACATGCTTGAATCGAACCCGGGTCCCGGACTTGGTATCCTGCTGGCTTACTGCTTCTTCGGTCGTGGAACAGCAAGATCTTCCGCACCGGGTGCGGTTATCATCCACTTCTTCGGGGGAATTCATGAAATTTATTTCCCTTACATTCTGATGAAACCGATTCTGATTCTTGCGGCAATCGCAGGCGGCGTGGCAGGTACAGCAACCTTCATGCTCACCGGAGCAGGACTGGTCTCAGCACCTTCACCGGGTAGTATCATTGCATATTCCCTGTTAACGCCAAAAGGTGGATATCTGCCGATGCTCGCCGGGGTGGCTGTGGCTGCTATCGTATCCTTCCTGGTTGCAGCACTGCTGCTGAAAACAGGTAAGCAAAAAGAAGAAGATCTGGAGTCTGCAGCGAATCGCATGAAAGACATGAAGAGTCAAGGCAATACAGCGAATGCTGCTATTACAGCAGATAATCGTGAAGCAGACAGAGCTGCGGATTTGGCTTCTTCAACTGTAAAAGCAAAAACCGATGTGAAGAAAATCGTCTTCTCCTGTGATGCAGGTATGGGTTCAAGTGCCATGGGGGCTTCCATTCTCCGCAAGAAGATGAAAGCTGAAGGGATTGACGTTGCGGTAACCAACACGGCAATCAGTGATATTCCGCAGGACGCTGACGTTGTTATTACGCAGAAGACATTGACGGACCGTGCACGCAGCGTGGCACCGAACGCAGAACATATATCCATCGATAACTTCCTAAAAAGCCCGGAATACGATGCACTCGTTGAACGCCTGAAATAACAGGTTGCGATCGTTTTCCCTGAGCCGGAGGCTTGAGATATGAGTATTACGAAAAGACAGCGTGAAATTGTGGAGTTCCTGTTGGAACATCCACAGGAAGTAACCGCCGGCGACATTGCAATTGCGGTCAAAGTCAGTACACGAACCGTCCATAGGGAGCTTCAGATGATTGAGAAGTGGCTTGAACCCTTTGGCATGAAATTGGAAAAAAAATCAGGAACCGGGGTCCGCATAGACCCTGGTTCCGATGATTTGGCTTCACTGCGTGAGCAGCTGGAGCTGAACGAATATGTGGAGTTTACGCCCGAAGAGCGTAAACTCTTCATGCTTTGCATTTTGCTGGATGAGGCGGAGCCTGTAAAACTGCTGGCGCTTGCATCGGATCTGAGAGTAACGGTCTCGACCGTTAGCAATGATCTGGATGAACTGGAACCCCGGATTCGTCAAGCGGGCCTGAAGCTGGTTCGCAGGCGAGGATACGGAGTGAAGATCAATGGCAGTGAAACGGCCTACCGCGCAGCAATCGCAGGACTTGCGCTTGAATATCTGGATGAATCTGATCTGTTCGGAAGGCAACCTGACCAGGGGATTTCCAAGGTGAACCAGAAGCTGCTGGGCATGATTGGCCATCGTGATGTACTGACGGTCGAGAATGCGTTGTGGCAGCCGGATATTGACTGGCTCGAAAATATTCCGGAGCGACAGTATACCAAATTGCTTATTCAGCTGTCCGTTGCGCTGGTGCGCATTCGCAAGGGGTTTACCGTCGGTCGCATTCCTTCTTCGGATAAAAAAGCGGTTTACCCTTCTACGGGAGACCAGAGCGTGCCTGAATACATGGCTGCGAGATTATGCAGCGTGCTTTCCGATCAGCTTGGCATCTCATTTGCCAAGGAAGAACAGAGCTATCTGCACAAATTATTAATTGAAACCGAGCAGCTTATTCACTCCACACGCTTACTGCCTGTTGACGATCTGGTATTGCTGGACATGGTTCGTTCCCTGATGGATCAGATGCAGGGGAGAACGGGCTATGCATTCCAGGAGGATCGTCTTCTGCGAGAAGGGCTGATTGCCCATATGCAGCCGGTGATGGAGCGGATTGGAGGCAGGCAAAGCATACGTAACCCACTGCTTCAGCAGATTCGCAAGGATTACGATTCGTTGTTCGGGGATGTGAAGAACGCGGTGCATGACGCATGGCCGGATACGGACGTGCCGGATGAGGAAATTGGATTCCTGGTCATGCATTTTGGCGCTTCCATCGAGCGATTGCGTGTGCTGAAGCGCGAGATTCGGGCCATTATCGTGTGCACAAGCGGAATTGGCTCATCCCGTATGCTTTCCAGCCGGTTGTCCAAGGAAATTCCGGAGATTCGGATTGTGGACAGTGCATCATGGTATGAGGCTGCACGGATCCCCGAAGAGGACTATGATCTCATTTTATCGACAGTTGATCTGCCGATGGAACCGCATCAGTATTACAAGGTGAGTCCGTTGTTAACGGCAGAAGAAAGTGAACGTTTGCGTCTGTACATTCAAAATACTACGCTGCAGCGGGTACAAGTTAAGTATGGAGAGAGTAAAGCAAGTGCAAAGGCACCTGACCGCCATGCTGATCCGGCGGGGCTTGATGCCACACTCATTGAAATCGTTAGGATCACGGGCAAGTTTCAGGTGTTTCCACTGGATAACCGCAAGATGGGCTTTTATGAAACGGCTTTTGCCATGTGCAAGGTGCTGCAGGAAGCCGGGGTGCTGAAGGACCCGGAAGAAATCGCCAGGCTGCTTGAAGCTCGGGAAAAGGTGGGCAGCCAGAAAATTCCGGATACATCACTCGCGCTGTTTCATACCCGCAGTGATGGGATTTATAGGCCGTCCATCAGTCTGTTTCAATTATCAGAGCCGCTGCTAGTAACGACGGAGGACCCGGTTGGCGTCAGCCATATCCTTCTGATGGTTGGACCGAGGGAGTTATCCCGGGAGAGCCTGGAGGTGCTAAGCGAGATCAGTGCATTGTTACTGCAGGATGAGATGATTACACTGCTGGAAAAGGGAATCCGGGATGATCTTATTCATTATTTGTCCCGTGAATTGGTTGGATTTTATCGAAGTAAAACCGAAATTGGAGGTTAATAAACATGAGCATACTTACAACAGACAAAGTGGTTATGAACGCAACGGCACAGGATAAATATGAGGCTATTCGCATGGCTGGACAGATTCTGAAAGACGCAGGACATATTACTGCCGATTATATCGACAAGATGCTTGAGCGTGAGGAGATCGTATCGACTTATGTAGGCAATGGACTTGCCATTCCACACGGAACGAAAGAATCCAAATCGTTCATTCTGTCCACAGGCATTTCGGTGATTCAGTTCCCGCAAGGTGTAGATTTTGGGGATGAAAAAGCCTACATGGTGATCGGTATCGCCGCTCAGGGCGGTGAGCACATGGAGATTCTGACCAGCATTGCGGTCATCTGTGCGGAAGATGAGAACATGGAAGCACTTCGTTATGCCAAAACGGCGGAAGAAATCATTACCATTCTCGAAAGTGAAATGGAACTATGAGAGCCCTTCATTTTGGAGCAGGTAATATCGGACGCGGGTTCATCGGATTAATCCTGTCACGGGCAGGATATAATGTCATCTTCTCGGATGTGAACCAAGAGTTGGTTAAGGCATTACAGGAGCGTGGACAGTATACGGTCGAATTGGCAAATGAAACAAAAGATATGGAAACGGTCAAAGGGGTAGGTGCCATTGATGGAACGCAGCTGGAGACGGTTGCCCGGAACGTTGCAGAGGCAGATCTCGTTACGACCGCAGTCGGAGTGGGCATCCTGAAACATATTGCACCAGGCATTGCCAAGGGGCTTGAGGCAAGATTAAATTCAGGTTCGGTGCAGAAACCCCTTCACATCATTGCATGTGAGAATGCCATTGGAGCCAGCACACAGCTGAAAGAGCATGTGTATGCTCTGTTGGAAGAACCCATTAAGGCTCTTGCTGATCAATATGTGTATTTCCCTGACTCCGCAGTAGACCGGATTGTTCCAATCCAGCATCACGAAGACTCGCTGCATGTTCAGGTTGAACCTTTTTATGAGTGGGTTGTGGACCGTTCACAGATGGCGCCTGCATTCCTTCCGATTGAAGGTGTACTCTATGTGGATGACCTTGAGCCTTATATCGAGCGGAAGCTGTTTACCGTCAATACGGGACATTGCTGCGCTGCATATCTCGGTTACGTGAACGGGTATGATACGATTCAGAAGGCGATTGCAGACGACAAAGTGAAATCCCTCGTCTACGGTGCACTGCAGGAAACGGGTGAGGTACTTGTGAAACGGTTTGGTTTCGACCCCGAAGATCATCAGAAGTATATAAATAAAATATTGGAGCGGTTTGTAAATCCGCATCTCACCGATGAAGTCACCCGGGTAGGTCGTTCGCCGCTGCGGAAGCTGTCGCCCAACGACCGTCTGGTTCGTCCAGCGCTACAGGCACATGACTATGGAATGGGCACGACGAACCTGGCAAGAGGCATGGCGGCAGCCTGCAAATTCGATGTACAGGATGATCCGGAGGCAGCAGAGCTTCAGGATATGATCAAACAAAAGGGCATTGCTGCAGCACTTAGTCACTACACAGCCATGGATGAGCAGCACCCTGTTCTCAAGCAGGCTGTAGAACAGTATCATCAAATGTAAGAAACAACTTATATATGATTGCGTGCCGTGTTATGGTATCCCATTGCAAAACAAGAGCCTCACAGGAGTTAACTGTGAGGCTCTTGTTGGTGTTCGGTCTGATTTTTATAGGTCTCCAGACATCGCTGACAGATGCACGATTTACGCCGCTGCTCTGCCGGAATGCGGTCAAACACACCTTCGGGAAACTCGGCATGGTTACACCAGCATTCCGAATGGGGACGGCCAGCCGCATAGGAGCAGCCATTGGCCTCCCCGCACAGTGGGCATAAGAGCACATTGGTCCCTGTCTTCTTGGTCTGTGAATTGGAACTTCCGCTCATGGCACGCCTACTTTCTCCATATCGTCATATTTCATAGTATAACAGGGCTGGCCCTATTCTTCAGGTGGCAATTCAATCGTTAGCCCTTCGACATGTTTACGTCCCATTAATTTGCGCTTCTTCCGATTCTCCTTCGTCTCCAGCACAATATCCAAATCATAGTCATCGCCTGGATACAGCTCATCTGCAGATATATGAAGTGTGAGGCGTTTCTTGTGAATTTTGACTTTCCTCCCGCGCAGCATTACCCCGATATTTCCACGGCTGTCTTCCACGTCACAGACGATTCCTGACTGGTTCAAATAGGCTGCGTATACACGATCCCCTTTTCGAAATTTTTTCGCTGGGGGAACCGACTTCGTATCTTCTACCTTCTGGGATTGTTTCCCATATTTAGTCGCTGCCGGGGAATGTACTTTCTCCTCCGCCCTCTGTGCAGCTGCGGAGTTCGGAAATGGCTCAAGGACAGAACTCTCCGTTGGTATTGGTTTCACTATCGGCATGATGGAGCTCATGCTGTTGATAGGACTTTTCGATATGCCTTGGTCCGATATGGACTGGGAACGATCAATAATGCGCTGTGGCATTCCCAGCTTCAAGGCGATGGAATATGCGTAACTTTCCCCTGCTTCACCGATACGCAAACGGTAAAGGGGCTGCAGTGTAGCCGTATCAAATTCCATCCGTGCATTTTCAAATCCTGGTGCGGCAGCAGCAAAATGCTTGATTTCCCCAAAGTGAGTGGTAGCCACTACGGTTGCTCCGCGGCTGTGCAGTTCCTCCAGCATGGCGATGGAAAGACCGACCCCTTCTCCCGGGTCTGTTCCGGAGGCCATCTCATCAATCAGCACAAGGGTAGATGCATCAGCCTGCTCCAGAATGCCGATCATGTTGCGGATATGAGCTGAAAAGGTGCTGAGTGCCTGCTCCAAACTTTGTCCGTCTCCGATATCGACAGCCACTTCATGATATACGGCCATCTCGCCGCCTTCACCCACAGGAACGAGCAGACCGGACTGCATCATCAGGGTGAGCAACCCCAATGTTTTGAGCGCTACCGTTTTGCCGCCTGTATTCGGCCCTGTAATGATAAGTGAGGAATAATCCCTTCCGATGGCAAAATCAAGCGGAATCATGGAGGTGCCCATCAGAGGATGGCGCGCCTGCTGAAGCGTAATTCGGCCCGATGTATTTACCTGGACCGTACGTCCATCCATGGTTGCCGCGTATTTCGCTTTGGCAAACAGGAAATCAAGGACACCTACCGTCTCGGTATTCAGCGCAATCTCGCGATTATAAGATTCTGCGAGCGACGTTAAATCACCCAGGATTTTCATTTCTTCTCTGGATTCCTCGGCTTGCAGTGAAGCGAGTTCCATCTGCAGTCCCACCAGTTCCGCGGGTTCAATATAAACGGTTTGCCCGCTCCCTGATTCATCCAGGACACTGCCTTTCACCTGCTTGCGGAATTCTTTCTTGATGGGTAATACTGTTCTTCCACCGCGCTGGCTGATTACGTTCTCCTGCATAATGGACCGGTGCTTGCTCACGAGAGAATCCAGCTTGCGCTTCATTCGTTCCTCGTTCACGGTCATCTTTTTCCGGATACGTGTCAGTTCCTTGCTCGCCTGATCCTGAATTCGGCCGCTGTAAATGCAGCGTTCGATCTCGCTTAACAGGGATTCCATCCGCATCATGGATGCAGCATACCGGCTTACCGTAGGAGCTGCTTCGGATTTGCCCTCCATGTATTTCATTAATTGTGCACAGCTTCGCAGAAACTGCGCAAGTTGAGTGAAGTCCCGTTCACTAAACAGATAACCGGTACCGAGCAGATCCATAATGGTCTCCATACCGTCAAGCGAAGGGATGGGAACACTGGCCCCGTAACGGATGAGAGCAGAGGCTTCTTCTGTTTCAGCGAGGCGCATCCGGATCAGCCCTGGGTCCACCATGGGTTTCATTTCTTTCGCGTAACGTTTGCCCAGATAAGAAAGGGCGCAGGAAGCGACTTTGTTTTGAATTTGATGATAGCCCAGTGTATTCATTGTGTTTTCATTCATGCTTGATCTCTCCTTGGATTTTGAATTTGTAACTTGGGTTGTAACTCAGAATCTATTCCTGAAAACGCAAAAAGGGCGGAGAATGAACAAACGTCATTCTCCGCCCTGCATGTAGGGGAAAGCAGAGTCCATAATAGGTCTATACAAAAAAATCCACGCTGAACACAGCGCGGAAATAGACCCGGACAAGTACAATCCCGGAGGCGATTTATGATATCCGCTGTTCTTAACTAAGTACAGGGTTATGGCGCATCAAGAAATACACGTATGCCATAAGGCACAAGCGCACATGAAAGGCCAAACTCCTGAATATGAAACTTGATTAGTTAAGAACGCTCACCGACATCAAAATCTCTCCTTCGAATTGAGGAATATGCCTCCACTATAAACTGGAAATGGCCCCAAAGTCAATCTTAAGAATAAATAGTGGACTTGAATAAGATTGGGTTTTAAAATAACAATAGTAAATTAATCCAATGAAAGCGATATTATACAGATGGATATGCATTCCATCAGGCATTCAAATAGGCAGATTCTATACAAAGGAGGATGCTCACATTGCCTAAATATTTGCTGCGTTTGCTCTGTTTTACCATGATTCTTGGAGCCCTTCCAGTCATCGTCATTGGTTCCGTTTCCTATTCGATCGCTTCGCGTGACATAGAACAAAAAGTACGTGAGAGCAATCTGCAGATTTTGCATCAAACCCAAATGCGGGTAGAACAGGTTTTACGCAGCCTGCAATTGTCATCCATCCAATATGTGAATTCTCCCTTGGTGCTGCAAGCCATGAAGAAGCCGCTGGACAGCTCCGAGTTTCAGGAAATACGTGATCTTACGTCTGGATTCAACAACCTGCAAGCGGTTACAAATATAGATCAGGCCTATCTGGTTAACCTGGATCAGGACTGGGTGGTCTCCATGAGGTCCTTTGGAAAGTTGGATGATTTCAGTATCCGGGACCGTATTGGCTCCTATCTCACCTATGCGAACAGTCTGTTCTGGGTGACCCAGAATAAAAATTCATCCACAGAAAGCGTACCGGCTTCAGCAGGGGTATCCGAGGGTTCACAGGAACAGATGCCCACACTCATTTCATCGGATGATGTCGTCAGCATGGTATTTAAAATTCCTATGGTACCGACGAATGTTAGTCCAAAGGGATTTCTCGTGATTGATATCGCTGATGCGGAGATTAGCACGTTTCTGAGCCAAAATCCGAACACCGGGGATATGTATGTACTGGACCGGGATCAGAACTTTTTTCTGAACGAGAATGGGCAAGAGGAGAAATATGCTGCCTTGAATGAGGAAATTCAGGCTAAGGTGGAAACGAGCAATCAGGCAGAGGGCTTCTTTAACGCTGAGGTGGAAGGAAACCCGGTGGCTGTAAGCTACAGGAAATCGCCACTTAATGGGTGGCTGTATGTATCTGTGGTATCTATTGGACAAATCACCGCCCAATCGCAGAAAATTGCAGTTGTTACCGGAGTGGCTACACTGGTCATGCTATGTGTAACCGGGTTGTTCGCGATATACGGAAGCCGGCGGATGTATTCGCCCATTTCCAGGCTGCTGCAGTTTACGAAAGGGCTGGATTCTCCGGCCTTGCAGACAGGCCGTCGTCAGGATGAATTTATTTATATTGAGGAGCGTTTATCCACACTGTTCAGCTCGGAAAAAACGCTGCGGGAGCAGATGAAGGGACAGCATGTTCATCTGGAGGAATTTTTCATGACCAAACTGCTGACCGGAAAAATCTCGGAAGAGGATTTCAGATATCAGGGCGAACGTTATGATTTCCCGTCAGACTGGTCGAGTCTTGGTGTGCTTACACTTCAGATTGATACACTCGAAGGAACAAGGTACGGAGAACAGGACAGGGATCTGCTGCTGTTTGCCGTTAACAATATGGTTGGAGAGCTTCTGCCTGCGGAATTGCGCTTCACCCCGGTTATGATAGATGATGCACAAGTGACGGTTCTAGCTTCAAAGCTGAATGATGAGCTGCAGCTCAAGGAATGGATGCACACCCAGGCGGAATGGATCAGGGAACGCGTAGTCACCTATCTCAATTTACCCGTAAGTATCGGCATAAGCCGTTCCTATTTTGCCATCGGAGATACACCTAGGGCGTATCAGGAGAGCCGTGAGGCGCTGCAGGGCAGGGTGAGCCTGGGAAGCCGTATCATTTTGCATTATGAAGATATCCAGCCGCGAGGCCAGACCGAGGCAGCCTTATATACACAGCTCAGAATGATTGAGGATCAGCTGGCCTCTGCCTTGAAACAAGGCGATGAAGAGAAAACCGATATGTATTTTTCACAGTATCTGGGGCTGCTCGCTGACAAGAAACTGCATTTTAGTGAATATCCCGTCATTATGGTTCAGCTTCTATCTCGTGTGTACCAGCTTGTGCAGGAACAGGGAGGGGATGTGGCCGAAGTGCTTGGTGAGAAGGCATCCATGGCTCAGCTGCTGAAGCTCTCCACCCTTGATGAAATGACGAACTGGTTCCGTAAACGGTTATTTGTACCCGTCATTCGTTTCTGGCGGGAGCAGGAAGAATCGCAGTATATGAACATTGCCCGGCGGATGATCCGATTAATCGAGGAACGCTATGACCGTGAACTGTCATTGGAAGCCTGTGCGGAAGAGCTGAATTTCCATCCTGTTTATTTAAGCCGGGTATTCAAGAAGGAAGCCGGCGTGAATTTCACTGAATTTCTGGCAGAGTATCGAATTGAAAAAGCCAAGACCTGGCTTCAGACCACCAACCTCAAAATATCGGAAATTGCCGAGAAACTAAATTACACCAACCCCACTGCGTTTATCCGAACGTTTCGTAAAATTACGGGAACAACTCCCGGCAAGTATCGGGAACAGCAGCGGTAAAACAAAGCCTGCTCTGCCTGCCATGGCGGGCAGGCTTTTTTATGTTTGTACACCCTGCTGGCCACGCTCCATCGTCCCGGGTTAAGACAGGATTATAGAGGTTAAAACGAGTGCATCCGCGCCTGATATTCCAACGGGGGAAGGGTCGTAAACCCTTGCCTGGCAAGGAAAAACAAGAAGCTAAAACCGGACGATAGCCAGTGATCCGTTTATCCTCCACAATGAAGGCATGAGTTCAGGAATTGAACTTTTGTAATCGTTTCCAATGTGGGGAGGAAAACACTATGAAAGCCGAAACGACGGCTCGGACACGGCCCGCTGCCCGCAGTGACAAAAACCTGCTGTGGAGGGACGTTATCAAAAACCGGTGGCTCTACATCATGTTGATACCGGGAGTGCTTTACTTTGTTATTTTCAAATATATACCCATGTATGGCATTACGATGGCTTTTCAGGATTACACACCGTACAAAGGAATTTTGGGGAGTGACTGGGTAGGACTCAAGCATTTTCAGCGTTTCTTCGGGGAACCGCAGTTCTGGACCCTGTTCCGGAACACGTTTTTGCTGGCGATCTATAATCTGGTCTTCTTCTTCCCCCTGCCCATCGTGCTGGCACTGATGCTGAACGAAGTGCGCCGTGAGCGATTCAAGCGTTTTGTACAGACGCTGGTCTATGTTCCGCACTTTGTATCATGGGTTGTGGTCGTTGGGGTGTTCTATATGCTGTTTACTACGGAGGGCGGCGCCATCAACGAATTGCTGTACAGTCTGACGGGGCAAAAGATTGCGTTCCTGCTGGAGCCAGGCTGGTTCCGTTCCATGATTGTCGGACAATCCATCTGGAAAGAGGTGGGCTGGGGCACGATTATTTTCCTCGCTGCACTTTCCGGTGTAGACACGCAGCTCTATGAAGCTGCGCGGATTGATGGAGCCAACCGCTGGCGCCAGACTTGGCATATTACGCTGCCTGCCATCCGCAGTACGATCGTGATTTTGCTCATTCTTCGTCTGGGCAACTTCCTGGATACAGGATTTGAACAGATCTTCCTGATGCTGACGCCAACCAACCGGGATGTGGGTGAGGTATTTGATACCTATGTATACACCAAAGGTCTGACGCAAGCACAGTACAGCTACAGCGCTGCTGTCGGTTTGTTCAAGTCGGTTGTTGGGCTTGCGCTTGTACTGGGTGCCAACAAGCTGGCCAAAAAATTCGGGGAGGAAGGCGTCTACTAACATGAGCAAGCAGACGTCTTCACCAGACAGGAGTGAACATTAAGATGCAACAGGATAAAACGTGGGGCAACCGAATCTTCGATATCGTCAATCATGGTTTGCTGCTGTTGATCGGAATTGTGACCGTCATTCCGTTTATCTACATTCTGGCTGTTTCGTTTACCAGCCCGCATGAGGTGGCGAAGGGAGGATTCATCCTTTTTCCCAAAGAATTCTCCCTGGCGGCCTATCGCTACATTTTCTCGACAGATACACTGATTCGCAGTCTCGGAGTCTCGATCTACATTACTGTGGTCGGTACATTGATTAACTTGTTATTCACGTCACTGATGGCGTATCCGCTATCCAGAAGATATCTGCGAGGACGGCAGCCGATTCTGCTAGGCGTACTGTTCACCATGCTGTTCAGCGGAGGCATGATTCCCACCTATTTCGTGGTTAAATCGCTGCATCTGACCGATACGTTATGGTCCCTGATGCTGCCTACCGCCATCAGTGCATTCAACCTGATCGTACTCAAGAACTTTTTCCAGGCCATTCCGGATGAACTGGAGGATGCTGCCAAAATCGACGGCTGTAATGATGTCGGCGTTCTGTTCCGTATTGTACTGCCTTTGTCGATGCCGGCGATGGCCACGTTCTCCCTGTTCTATGCAGTCGCTCACTGGAACAGCTTCTTCAACGCCGTCATCTACATCAATGACAGCGAGAAGTGGCCGGTTCAAGTATGGCTTCGTGAGATTGTCATTCTGGCTCAGAGCCGGATTGGTGACACGAGTATTGAGGAGACGGAGATTCAGCCGCTGACCATTCGCATGGCTGTCATTGTATTCTCAACGATTCCGATCATGCTTGTGTACCCATTCCTGCAAAAGCATTTTGCCAAGGGAGTGATGCTGGGGTCTGTGAAAGGTTGAGATTGGTGATTGAATGGATGGTTGCAATGCAATTTGCAGCATGCGGAATCAGCAATGTATACAAGGGGAGGTTTTCATTTGATGAGAGGAACAAAAAAGAAAGCTCTGGCTGTTCTGAGCACACTTGCACTGGTAACAGGGTTGCTGGCTGGATGCGGATCGGATGAGGGTCAGGCTGCCGAAGGCGGCGTACAGAACATCTCTATTGCGATTGCACAGGTAGGTGATGTGCCGGGTAAAGGAAATGAGGTCCAGCAAAAAATCGAAGCCTTTACCAATACCAAGCTGGATATTCAGTGGATTCCCGCTTCGGCGTACAATGACAAAATTAATGTCATGATCGCTTCCAGCGATATGCCGAAGATCGTCAAAGTGCAGTACAACCCGACAGTAACAAGTGCCATGCGTAACGATGTGTTTTGGGAGATCGGGCCCCTGCTCAAGGATTATAAAAATCTGTCCGCCCAGAACGAGCGCTTCTTCAACAACATCAAGGTAGACGGAAAAGTCTATGGTGTGCCGGTGTTCTCTGATATTGCACGGGCGACGGTCATTTATCGCAAAGACTGGTTCGATAAGCTGAATCTCAAGGTACCGACCACGCCGGATGAATGGTATGAAACAATCAAAACCCTGGCAACTTCCGATCCGGATGGAGATGGGCAGGATAACACGTTCGGTCTGATGCTGTTCAAAAAATATAATGAAGATCAATATTCCTTCACAACGCGTCTTGGCGTAAGCTTCGGTGCACCGAACAAGTGGAAGGTTGAGGATGATGGCGGCTTCACACCGGAGTTCATGACGCCGGAATACATGCAGGTGCTGGATCTGCTGAAACGCTTGTATGATGAGAAGCTGCTGAATCAGGACTTTGCCGTGTTTGATTCCACGGAAGCGGAGAAAAAGTACGACTCCGGCGTTGTCGGCATGCGTGTCGGCGTGGCGCAGAACGGTAAGAGTCAGCAGGAGCGTCTCTCCAAGAATGACCCGGATGGAGTTGTGGACATTGCAGGTTTGCTTGGTGCCAACGGCGACCGTGTTGCGGGCCAGACAGGCAACTCCGGCATATTGGCCTTTCCTAAAGCAACCGTGAAATCCGAAGAGGAGCTGAAAAGCCTGCTGAGCTTTTTGGATAAGTTGATGGAACCGGAGATGGCAACACTGCTCATGCGTGGAATAGAAGACAAACATTACACCAAAGTGGGCGAGGATGAAGTGGAAATGAGCGATTTCGATGCGTTCCAGCGTGAGGTGAAGCCATATCGTGACAATCTGCCATACGTTGAAGGTTACAATGTGCCGAAATTGAAGGATACCGAGCTTGGTGTAAAAGGAACCGAGCTTGCCAAAGAGCTGGCCGAACATGCCGTTCCAAACCCTGCGCTTACGTTATACTCGCCGACCTATGGTGATCGCGGGGCTGATCTGGATCAGATGATTGCCGATGCGCAAACCAAATACATCATGGGCAAGATTGATGAAAATGGCTGGAAACAGGAGATTGAGAACTGGGCTAATGCGGGCGGAACGAAGATTCGCGAGGAATACGCAGAAGATTACAAAAAACAGGCTCAATAAGCGAGCGGATGCGGAGGGTATCGATGAAGGAAACCTTGCAGTTCACACCGGTACGAATGGCCGATCAATTCATGGAAAGTTACCGCAATCATCAGCTGTACCCCGCCTGGCACTATGAGAACGGCTGCCTGCTGAAGGCGCTGGAAGAACTGTATCATCGTACGGGGGAAGCCAAGTATTACGACTACATCCGGGAGCTGATGGATCACTTTATTCAGGAGGACGGCACGATACGCTCGTATAACGTTGAGGAGTACAATCTGGACCAGATTAATCAGGGGAAATCCTTATTTTTCCTAATGGACCAAACAGGTGAAGCGAAATATCGCAAGGCAGCAGACCTGCTCATGGTTCAGCTCAAAGGGCAGCCACGCACGAGTGAAGGTGGTTTCTGGCACAAGAAGATCTATCCTTTTCAGATGTGGCTGGATGGGTTGTATATGGCGACTCCGTTTCTCACGCAGTATGGGGCAGTAATGGGTGAAGAAAAGTGGTTTGACCGGGCGGCTCTGCAGCTGCTGCTGGTGGAGAAGCATACCCGTGATCCGCGCAGCGGTTTGCTGTATCATGCCTGGGATGAAAGCAGGGAGCAGCGCTGGAGTTCGGGCGAAACCGGCTGTTCTCCCCATGTCTGGAGCCGGGCCATGGGTTGGTACGTGATGGCTGTGGTCGATACACTGGATCATCTGCCTGTAGATCATGAACAGCGCGGCCAGATTGTCGGCATATTCGAACGTGTGGCAAATGCACTTGTGCATGTACAGGATCAACAGACAGGGCTCTGGCCTCATCTGCTGGATCAGCCGGGACGTGAGCGCAATTATCTGGAAGCGTCGGGTACATCCATGTTTGTATATGCACTGGCCAAAGGTGTGCGTAAAGGTTACCTGAGCGGCAAGTTCAAGGATATCGCAGATAAAGGATACCAGGGTCTGCTGCAGCACTTGCTGCAAACGGACCGTGAAGGTGTACTGTCACTGACCCAGTGCAATGGTGGTGCAGGTCTTGGGGGAAGTCCGTATCGTGATGGGTCGTACGAATATTATGTAACCGAGTCGATCCGAATCAATGATCCAAAATCGGTTGCCCCGTTTATTCTGGCAGGTGTGGAGATGGAGCTGGCTTAACGCTGGTTCTTTTCTTCAGACAGAATTATGATAGCGCCTTCATTCAGGCGAGCCTATTGCTGGTAATAACGATAATACAAAAGGGAGAGATGGTTCATGAGTGCAAAAGGTCGGGTGTCCCGTATAGGCGGATTTGTTGTCATTGGTGCAATGTCTGCCGGACTGCTTGCAGGCTGTGGAGGAGAAAAGGCTCCAGCCGCCGGGGAAGGCAAGTTTCCCATTTCCATCTCGTTGATGCAGGTAGGCGATGTGCCCGCGAAGGAAAATGGGGTGGAGCAAAAGATTGAGCAGTATACGAATACGGATGTCAATGTTCAGTGGATTCCGCAGTCGGCTTTTGATGACAAGGTGAACGTCATGGTTGCTTCCGGAGAGATGCCGACCATTATGCGTGTAAACTACGTGCCGACCACGTTCAATGCAGCCAAAACGGGACTGTTCTGGGAGCTGGGGCCCTACCTGAAGGATTATAAAAATCTGTCTGCCCAATCCGAGGCCTATTTTAATAATATCAAGATTGAGGGCAAAATTTACGGCATTCCGAACTTCCGCGATATCGGACGAACGGCCATTGTATACCGCAAGGATTGGTTTGACAAGTTGAAGCTGGATGTGCCGAAGACGCTGGATGACTGGTATGAAGTGATGCGTTCCATGCGCAAGGATGATCCCGACGGGAATGGCAAGGAAGATACGTATGGTGCGCTGCTCTTCAAGAAGTATAACGAAGGCGTGTCTTCTCCGCTGACCCGGATTGCCGTGAGTATTGGGGGTGTGAACAAGTGGGGGGTGGATGATGCGGGTAAACTGACTCCGGAATTCCTGACCACTGAATATGTGGACACCATGAAGCTGTTCAAGCGACTGTTCAGTGAAGGTCTGATCAACAGTGATTTCCCTGCGCTCGATCCTTCCGATGCGGATAAAAAAATGGACTCTGGCCTGGTCGGGATGAAGCTGAACGGCGTGGCCCAGAACGGCAAGTCATCCCAGCAGCGGCTGACGCCTAACGCTCCGGATGGGGTGATCGATGTAGCTCCGTTCCAGGGAACAGATGGTATACGCATCGCAGGGGAACCGGGGAACTATGGCATGCTGGTGATCCCGAAGGCTGCCGTCCCGGATGAGGAGCAACTGAAAAAAGTGCTCACCTTCCTCGATCAGCTGATGGATGAGGAGCTGAGTACGCTGCAGCTTCGCGGGCTGCTCGATGTGCACTACACCAAGACAGCGGACGGTAAAACCGAACTCAAGGACTTTGATGCTTATCAACGCGAAGTGAAGCCGTACCGTGACAATTTGTTAAGTGTTGAAGGATACAACGTGGCTGAATTGGTTGATGTTCCGATTGGCATGAAGGGCACCAAGATGGCTCGCGAGAATGAGCAGTATGCCATTCCGAATCCTGCGCTGACACTGTCATCGGCCATCTACACCGAGCGGGGTCAGGAACTGGATCAGATGATCTGGGATGCACAGACCAAGTACATTATGGGCAAGATGGACGATGCAGGCTGGGAGCAGGAAGTGGCTAACTGGCGAAAAGCCGGGGGAGATCAGCTGATCTCTGAACTGGAGGCATCCTATGCCGAACTGAACGGGAAATAAAGCAAAGCGCAGAGTATACGTGTGCCCGAAGGAAGCTGTGTTTTACGTGAACGAACGTGAAGCATGGCTTCTTTTTCTTTCACAGGATTATGGTTGGGCAGCAGAAAGGGTATAAAAAGAAAGGAGCATTCTTTTCACATCCATTTATACTCACCGAGAGGGGAAAGACATCATGATTGAAGAACATGATAAGCAAGAAATAATTGCAAATGATACATACGAAGGAAAAGATCTGGGGATTACGATAGGCCCTCAATCCTGCCAATTCAAAGTTTGGTCACCAGATGCCGTTCAGATGGACGTGCTGCTCTACCCGGCATCCACTACCGAGCTTCCAGGAGGACAGGGAGGAACCGGGGAACAACGTGCCGAGCCAAAGGAATTCCTAATGGAAAGACAGCAGCACGGCATCTGGTTGTTGAAGCTGGATGGAGAATGGAATGGTTATCGATATATGTACCGGGCCACCTTCAAGGGAGGACGACAGGAGATAGCGGTGGATCCTTATGCAAGGGCAGTTACCATGAATGGTGAAATGGGAGTTATTATCAGGCTGGAAGAGACAGATCCCCAAGGATGGAGCCAGGATGTTCGTCCAGAGCTGAAGAGTCCAGTGGATGCCGTATTGTACGAGCTGCATGTGCGGGATTTTTCAATTCACCCTTCATCAGGCATGGTGAACAAAGGCAAGTATCTGGCTTTTACGGAAACTGGACTGTGCGATTCCGAAGGCAATACACTGGGGATTGATCATTTGGCCGAGCTTGGGATTACCCATGTGCACCTGCTGCCCGTGTTTGATTTTGCCACCGTGGACGAATCCAAGGCTGGAGACAGTGCTTATGGTGATTCCGAGGATTCCAGCTATAATTGGGGGTATGATCCGCTGCATTACAACGTTCCCGAAGGCTCTTATGCGACACGTGCAGATGAGCCTGGTACACGCATCCGCGAGCTCAAGGCTTTGGTGCTGGCACTTCATCAGAGAGGGATTGGAGTGATTATGGATGTGGTGTATAACCACACGTTTAATACGAAAGGCAGTTCGTTTGAGAAGCTGGTACCGGGGTATTACTATCGTCAGAATGAGGATGGCACATACAGCAACGGATCCGGGACTGGGAATGAGGTAGCCACAGAACGCCCCATGGTACGCAAGTTTATCCTGGAATCGGTGCGTTACTGGGCAGAGGAATACCATATTGACGGGTTCCGGTTTGACCTGATGGGGTTGATTGATACGGCAACCATGAGGGAACTTGCCGAGGAACTGCATGAACATGTATCTCCATCCATCCTACTGTACGGTGAGCCATGGGCGGCAATGGACTCCCCACTAGGGGAGCGAATGACCCTCAAAGGAGATCAGAAAAGAGACGGACTAGCCGTATTCAACGATAATTATCGTGGAGCGATCAAAGGGGACAGTGATGGAGCAGAGAAAGGATTCGCGACAGGTGCGGAGGGAAAGGAAGAGGATATCTGGACGGGTGTAAGGGGAGCGATTACCGATTTTACGGCCAGTCCATCCGAGACGGTGAATTACGTAACAGTTCACGATAATCTGAATCTGTGGGACAAGGTTGTGCATACACAAGGACTGGAAGATCAGCTTGGGTTTATCTCCTATGATGATAAGGGACACATTCGAGGATATGACAGTGTGGAGCAGGCAGTACAGCATGCGAATCCGTATATGCAGATTGATCCGAATCATGTGCTGGAGAATGAAACGGTTCGGCGCTGCTTGCTTGCGAATGGCATTGTGTTCACATCCCAAGGAATTCCCCTGCTTGCGGCGGGAGATGAGTTTTTGCGCAGTAAATATGGCGATGCCAACAGTCACGAGAGTGGTGATGCCGTCAATGCGATTCGTTGGGAACAAAAGCAGCGGTTCAAGCCGGTATTCGATTACTACCGCGGACTAATTCGTCTTCGCCTTGAACATGCAGCCTTCCGGTTGAGAACTCGGAACGACATTGATCAACATGTAACCCTGTTAAAAAAAGATAAAAGCCTGCTTGCGTATGAGCTATCAGGCACGGCTGCCGGCGATTCCTGGGATCGAATTATCGTGATCTACAACGCGGCAAAGGAAAGCCGAATCCTCCCTATTCCTTCCGGAATGTGGAATATTGTTGTAGAGCAGGGACAAGCAGGTCTTGAACCACTGCGTACCATCAACGATGGGCGGGTCAGTGTACCGGCGATATCCCTGATGGTCATGTATGCCAATAATTAAATTTTTTGCGTACTGTAATAAAGTACCCTTTTCCGCTACGGAGAGAAGGGTGCTTTATTTTGTTTTTTTGATCAGACAGGTACAAATGCTGTCAATCTGCGGCGCTTGTTTACATATGCTGTATTTTGAAAGCGATTGCTGCAAGGGTTAGACCAATATTCAGCGAGTGACTTCATGAAAGCCTCTGTTCAACCGATATGTTGAGTACAGACAACCCCGGGTTGACAAATGACGTCCCGCTCCGTACCATCGGGACAACACGAAATCAATGGATATAAAGGCGGTGGGAACGATGCCGGAATGGACATCTTTTCGTTACGAAGGCAACGATCTTGGCTTAACATATACTCGTGCTTCCAGTACATTCAAGCTGTGGGCTCCAACGGCCCAGCAGGTTTCTATATTGGTTTTTGAAAATGAGGGCAGCTACAATGCAAGTGGATGGGTAACAGAACATGATGGCGGGCAGGCAAGTGACATGACTCGTGATGAAGATGGCATATGGAGCGTGAAGCTGGCAGGCGATTGGGCAGGATTTTATTACATGTATCGCATTACACACGATGATCAACGCACAGAAGTAGTGGTAGATCCTTATGCCCGCGCAGTGTCGCCCAATGGGCAGCGGACGGCCATTATTGATCTCGATACAACGCATCCACCGGATTGGGAGCTGGACGTGAAGCCTGTTTTTCAGCGGCCGGTGGACGCCGTCATTTATGAATTGCATGTGCGTGATTTCTCCTCCGATCCCCATGCCGATATTCCGTATAAAGGGAAATTTCTAGCCTTCACGGCTTCCGGACTGACCGACAGGGCAGGTCATCGTATCGGTGTGGATCATCTTGCCGAACTCGGGGTTACCCATGTGCATCTTCTGCCTGTGGCGGATTATCAGACGGTGAATGAACTGGAATCGGCTGAAGAAGGCATAACGTTCAGAGCACCTTATAATTGGGGTTATGATCCACAGCATTATAACGTCCCGGAGGGCTCCTATGCTACGGATCCTCGGGATCCTGCCGTGCGAATTCGTGAGTTCAAAGCCTTGGTGCAGTCTCTGCACCGCCAGGGTATACGTGTTGTGCTTGATGTGGTCTACAATCATACGTATGGTGTGGACGAAGGTCCATTTGAACGGATTGTACCCGGTTATTTTTACCGCTATCGGGCAGACGGTACACTGAGTAATGGATCGGGTGTAGGTAATGAACTGGCTACAGAGCGCCCAATGGTGCGAAAATATATTCTAGACTCTCTCCTGTACTGGGCTGAGGAATATCATGTGGATGGTTTCCGTTTCGATCTCATGGGCCTGATTGACACCGATACAATGAACGAATTGACCCGTGAACTGCGTGAGCAGATTGATCCAGCCATGCTAATTTACGGGGAGCCGTGGACAGGTGGAGATTCACCACTGGATCGCAAAACCCTGAAAGGTACCCAGCGGGGTCAGGGATTTGCCGTATTCAATGATCATTTTCGCAGTGCGATCAAAGGGGACAGTGATGGCAGCGGGAAAGGGTATGTAACCGGAGCAGATGGCCTCGAGCATGAGCTGCTTAAGGGGATTTCCGGAGCTATCGATGACTTTACATCGTCACCTGTGGAGACCGTCAATTATGTCACGGCCCATGACAACCTGAACCTGTGGGACAAAATCGCAACCACGATGAATCTCAGACATGAATTGGGTTTTCCAGCATGGAGAGACGGGCAACCGGTGGGGGGAGGTAGTGCAGAATCGGCGGTAAAGGCAGCAGATCCCTATCGGTATGTGGATGCTGATGATGTGCTTAACCATGAGATGGTTCGCCGCTCGCTGCTAGCCTCTGGAATATTGCTAACCTCTCAGGGGATACCTTTTCTGCATGCAGGGGATGAGATCCTGAGATCAAAAGCGGGAGATCACAACAGTTACCGCAGCGGCGATGCGGTTAACGCCATTCCGTGGGCGAACAAATCCCGTTTCAGACCTGTCTTTGACTATTACCGGGGTTTAATACATCTACGCCGTACTCATCCTGCCTTTCGCATGATCAGCGCAGACCAGATCCGGAATCACCTTCGCATTCTACGTGCTGACGGTAATGTCGTCCTATTCATGCTGCAGGATGGGGCCAATCAGGACACCTGGAATCGAATTATTGTGGCCTATAATGCAACAGCGTACCAGCAGCAGATCCATTTGCCGGAAGGTGACTGGCATGTGGTCGTTAACGATCATCAGGCAGGTACAGACTCGATTGGGACGGTTAGCGGCATTGCTCCTATAGAGCGCTGGTCGTTAATGGTACTGTATGATATCGAACATGTTGGCGGAACGGAACCGGCTACAATTGAGATTAATGCTCCACGTCAGGTGTATAGTCCAGGTGAGACAGCGGGGCTGCGGGCGATTGTGCGTGACCGCCTCGGTAATGTAGTAGAGAATTGCAAAGTCCTGTGGCGTTCTTCGGAGCCGCAGCTGATTCAGATCGATCCGGATGGTACGATTCATGCGAAAGAGAAAGGTGAAGCAGCGATAACGGTTGAATGTGGTCATATCTTTGCTACAAGCCTCTTGCAGGTGGATCATCGCCATGCTGAACGAATTGAGCTTGTCGGTGAAACCGTTCTGTATACGACACGAATCAGTCGCTTCCGTGCATTGGTGCTGGATCAATTTGGGCAGCCGCTTCAAGGGACCGGCATACGCTGGCATTCGTCGAATTCGGATATTGCAACGGTCAGTACAGCTGGAATCGTTCGTGCCTTATCCCCAGGGACAGCGCAAATTACAGCCATGGCTGGCAGCATACAGTCTACGGCGACAATCAAAGTCCACAAGCACGTCTCTCGTCTCGTTACGCTTCGTTATGAACGGGAGGATCAACAGTACGAGGGATGGGATGTTTGGGTATGGGGCACAGGAATGGCAGATGGAGCGGTACCCCTTGAACGGGTGGGGAATGCCGCAGAGGCCCGTATTCGTGTAGCTCCAGGCCTGCATCATCTGGGGCTGATTATTCGGCTGAATGAGTGGCAGGCCAAGGATACCTGTGGAGACCGATATGTAGATATTGTGCCAGAAGACGGGAATGTGCAGATTGTTGTGCAGAGCGGTACAGACCAAATGCAGGTTATACGCGAGAGTGATGAAGAGGATAACCGTACCAGTGCTTGAATCCTTTTGTTAGATGCGTATAGTAGCAGTAGATAAACCTAGAAGCAGCAGGCAGTCGGAGGGTATTTCCGGCTGTCTTTTTTTGGTACGCAGAGATTGGATTTTGGTGTGAAAAGGGGATGAATTGTACAAGCCAATGTTTGAGAAGCCCGTTCATTGGGGTATATATAGATATGGCCCGAGATTTGGCCACAGAAAAAGAAGACCCATTTGGTCTATGAGAGAAGCCGAATGCTTCCCAACACCAATACAAAGTAGGGATCCCTTGAAGGAGGATGTTCAATCATGAAATCCAACGGAAAAATGGCTCAACTTACTGCAACTCCACGAACTGAAAAGAAAGGTGCGGCATTGCGCCTGTTAAGACAAGGCGGACGTGTTCCGGCTGTCGTTTATGGTCCTGAGTTCGAAGGGGCCTCCATACATGTGGATGAAAAAGAAATGCTCAAGGTCGCTCGTACAGGTCGTTCCGAGATGTTCAACCTCAATCTGGAGGGTGGCAAAACCGTTCCTGTGCTGATTAAGGATCAGCAGGAGCGCAATGGACGTCTGCTGCACGTGGACTTCTTGCAAATATCCAAAAATAAACCGATCAGCGTAAGTGTGCCGATTGATTTCCAAGGTACGGCTGCTGGCTCCAAAGCCGGTGGTGTGTTCCAAACGCAGGAAACCGAATTGGAAGTGGAAGGACTTCCAGCCGACCTGCCGACTTCCATTGAGGTGGATGTCAGCGGGCTGGACATTGGTGATCGCCTGACAGCTGAAGATGTTAAACTGGATAAGGGCTTGACACTTATTACGTCACCCGATTCCATTATCGCATCCGTTATGGCACCACAAGCAGCTGAGGAAGAGCCAACAGCTTCTGCTGATGAGGCAGAACCTGTGGCTGCAGAGGAAGAGAAGGCAGCAGACGAATAATAGGGGCGTGGGAGTTCTGCTCCCCTACCCCAGACGAGGCCCGGTCATCATGACCGGGCTTTTTTTGCGATCGTAGAGATGGTTATAATAGATACAAGGATACACCGATCCGAAGCGGATCAAGGTCATATTTGCAAACAGGTCAGTATAAGTTCTTAGGAAAGTAGGCAATTTCATGTTTGATCCAACTGTGTACGACAATCTCAAGGTCGGTTTTGAGAACTATCTGTATGATCTCGACAATCTCGATGAGATCATTCACATATCCAACCGGAAAGACATTCTGGAGATGGCGAGTATGTCCAGAGAGTTTGTGCTGCAGTTCGTTCTAAGGGAGCATTCTGAGGTCAAAGTGGAGATTATACTCCGAAGCTCTCTGGAAGCGCTGGCGGCCGAAATATTGGAGTCACCCGGCAGCCAGCCTGGATGTCGGCTTGAACTTCGATTTAGCCAGGAGATTCCTGAGCCAGACAGGCTATGTCCCTCAATTCGCTCCATCATACAAGTGAGCTGGCCAGATCAGCGCTTGGTACAGAACATTCATTTTGTGTATGGAGAGGAACCCATCAGGTATAACATTTCAAGTCATGTGTATTTTGATCGAAATGTGAATGAAGACCAAATGGAAGATATTCCGGAATTGTGTGAACATTTGGTGAACGTGTTGAAAAAATTAGTACAGCTGCATAATTAATCATCCGTAAAGCTCTGTCTCTTCCCACGAGACGGGGCTTTTTTGTCATTTTATTAGAATTGTTAAATAGGCTTATAGACTTAGGTATAAGGACTTGTATCTAATATTTTGCGCAATATAGTCAGAAAATGTATATTAATAAATGAGAAAAAGTGCAATAGAACTATACATAATTAGTGAATTTGCGAAATAATGAATGGGACTAAAGATTTATAGATGTACTAAAGGAACTAGTTTTCCTTGCCGATAAAATATCGAAGGGGAGAAACTACATGACAGAGAAATTAATTCGTCTGCTGCGTATACTTCAGGCTATACAAGCGTATCCCGGAATCTCAGCCAAGGAATTGGCTGCGAAATGTGATACAACTGTGCGCACGATCTATCGCGATCTCCGGATTTTGGACAGGGTTGCCCCTATCATGAACGAAGGCTATGGCAAGGGTTATCGGTTTATTGGGAATTTCGCCTTGTATCCACTCGATTTTACGGAGCAGGAGGCTATGGTCTTCTCCATGCTTCCGTCTGTCCTGGATACTTCCCAATTGCCGGCTGAATTCGATGCGGCTTTTGACAAAGTGATGTCAGTCCATACCAAGCTAAAATCAAGAAACAGTGATATCGTGGAGAACATTGCAGGTATCATACGCATGGGAACGCCTGCATACCGGGAGGAAGGAAAAGACCCCAATCTGCTTATCCCGATTATTGAAGCTATTCTTAATCAGGAAACCATACGTACCCGGTATCGTACACTGACCAATAATGATATTACGGTCCGTGACATTGATCCCTACTATCTTATTCCACGTGATCAGCGCTTTTATCTCGTCGGGTATTGCCATCTGGTGCAGAAGGTGCGATTGTTTCGCATGAGCCGTTTTCTGGACGTGAATCAGACAGGTACCCACTTTGACAAAGCGGATTTCAACATAGCGCAGTATATGAAAAATACGTGGTCTGTTGATCGAGGGGACGAACATATTCATTTCAAGGTGAGATTTACTGAAAAAATGGCACCTTACATAAAAGAAGAAGAAATGTTTGTTCGTCCGCGTATGACGGATCTGCCAGATGGTGGATTGTTATTCGAAGTCACACTAAACAGCAGTCGTGAGTTCCTGATGTGGTTATATCAATTTGGCCCTCAAGCGGAGGTTCTTGAGCCCCGAGAATTTCGAACAGAGATTCGCAAACAGCTGACTCATTGGTTGAAGCACTATGAGGGAGATGAATAATTTGATTGGTTATTATAACTTGAAACTTGGAATGAAGGAAAAGGAGAAGAACATGTTATGAGCAGCAACTTATTTGCAGCCATGGATCGAATGGAGCATTATCATGGTATCCAGGCATTAAATGTAGATGATACCGTATTTTTGGTTAAGGATCCTAATAATCGTACAGATCATCAGGCGATCAAGGTTGTTATTCCACCAATAGGTACCGTGGGATATATCGTGAACGACCCAGTCTTTGTTCCTCACGGTTGCTGGGCAGGCTCTGGATTTTATGATGTCTTTCACCAGCAGACCTGTGCGAAGGTCCGGTTTGCCATGAAAGATATGATTATTGTTGAGCTCATTGAAATGGTACATGTCCCCATCCCCCAAATGGAGTCATGGATCACAAGCTGGCAGTCACGGGAAAAAGCTTAATCCGTCCCTCGCAGCAATGGGGGCAGCTTTGTTATGACTTCTGTTCAATTTAGCTCATTGGCGGATAAGTCTTGTATAAGCTGCTTCGAGATGCATGGCCGTTCGGGCCCAGCCAAACTGGTTCACGGCAATTGCTCGCCCAGCCTTGCCAAGAGATTCGGCTAGCTTTGGATCCCGGGCAAGCTTCAGAAGGCAAGCAGCAAATGGCTGAGGTTTGTCATATGGAGAAACCAGATAACCGCTGCTGCCGGACTCAATAATTTCTCGAATGCCACCATTGTCTGAAGCGATCACAGGCAGACCGGAAGCCATGGCTTCAACGTTAACTAACCCGAAGGCTTCGTGCATTTGAGACGGGCAGACCAGGCAGTCAGCGGCCCGGTACAAATGGTGTATCTGTTCATGGGCAATCTGTCCGAGAAAAGATGAACGAATCCCGAGTTTTCGGGCTAGCAGACGCAGCTTGCGCACATAGACCTGCGGCCCCTTGCCTGCAATGATCAGCTGTACATCAACCTTCTGCTGCACAAGTGCTACTGCGCGAATCAGAATGTCCACACCTTTGCCTGGAATCAGTCTGCCGACATACAGCACAGAAAAGGGTTGTGAACGCTCTGACGGCGTGGAGTTTGTTCCGCCGTTTAGCGCTGGAACGAAGCGGGTCAGATCGGCACCCAGAGGGATAACATTCATCAGATGTTTCACCGAAGGGAACCTGCGTCCTAATCTGTCTCTGAGGGACAAACTGTTGACAGCGATGCAGTCGGCTTGTCGTAACAACGCTAATCTTGATGGTCCAGGCTGAGCGAAGGTCAGGGAGTGAAGGAACAGGATTGCAGGGGTGTCAGGCAGGCTTCGTTTGATTCGGGCCAAGCAGCGTGGCCTATTATCCACCTGGATCAGATCAAATGAACTGTCCTTTAACAGCCGGATAACGGCCTGAATATATCGATCAGGACTACTGGAAGGAACACGGCGGATCGTAATGCCTTCAAGCTGCTCTTTGGCTGGAAGACCAGGCATTTCGCGGCTAATAATTGTCACTTCATGACGCAGTGCAAGTTCGCGAGCGATACCCAGAATGCTTATTTCAACTGAACCGTTTCCAGGCACAGGTAGTTTCTCCGGTGCGACCATTGCTATTTTCATTGGGTGGCTCCTCCTTGTCCCATACGCGTATCGAATCTTCGTCACATCTTATGCTTTTACGAAGCGTTTGGCGCCTCGGCAGTACCGAAGAAATAGGTACTTGTGATATAATGAACAGGTTGCAGATTACTCTTTAGGTGGATAGAAACAGGAGGAACATGATGTTACATTCAACACTGGGCCGCTTCCGATTACTGCTGTGGCTGCAGGGACTTTCATATGTATTATTGCTGTTTGTTGCATTCCCCTTGAAAAATGCAGGGATTTTGCCTCAATCGGTTACATGGTTTGGTAATTTGTACGGTTTTCTGTTTTTGATGTATATGTTGTTTATGGTTAGTCTGTATACGACGCAAAAGTGGCGTTTACGCCGTCCGATCGCTTTATTTTTCATATCGTTTATCCCTCTGGGCAATTTCATTTATGACTTTTTTGTTTTTCGCAAAATGGATCAGGGTCAACGTATTGTTAAATAAAGCTTGACTTTGTGCAGCGTTGTGAATATGATGAGAACAGGTTATTTGAACCGTAAGAAATGCACCAACTAAAACTGCATATTCCTGATGTTAAAGGGGAGTAGCTTTCACAGTAAAGTCGTCAATTCGGGATTACATCCCCGGCTTTATTGGCAGCAATTTGTTGTTAGCGAGACCTTTACCAAGTTTTCATGCTGGGTAAAGGTCTCTTTTTATGGATAAAAAAGGATCTTTACCAGCGATGGTAAAGGTCCTTTTTTTGTACATCATAAGGATACTAAGGAGGAGTCAAATTTGGATTTGTCATTATTATTGGAGTATGGATGGGTACTAATCGTCCTAGTAGTCCTGGAAGGATTGCTGGCAGCAGATAATGCTTTGGTGCTTGCGATTATGGTTAAGCATTTACCGGATGAGAAGCGCAAAAAGGCGCTATTCTACGGTTTGCTCGGAGCCTTCATCTTCAGGTTAGGTTCCTTGTTCCTGATCTCGTTCCTCGTCGATGTGTGGCAGGTTCAGGCGATCGGAGCGCTGTATCTTCTCTACATCTCGATTAACCACATTGCCAAGAAAGTTATGGGCAGCCGAAACAAGACAGACGAAGCAGCCGATGATGCACCGAAGAAAGCCAAGAAACAATCCGGTTTCTGGATGACGGTTTTCAAGGTTGAGGTAGCGGATATCGCTTTTGCGGTTGACTCCATTCTTGCAGCCGTAGCACTGGCTGTGGCGTTGCCACCAAGTGGATTGCCTCCAATTGGCGGGTTGGACGGTGGACAATTTATCGTCATCTTCCTGGGAGGATTTATTGGTCTCGTCATAATGCGTTTTGCAGCTTCCTTCTTCGTTAAATTGCTTCATTCCCGTCCGGGACTTGAAGTGGCAGCCTTCGTTATCGTTGGTTGGGTAGGGGTTAAGCTGGCAGTCATTACGCTGGCCCATCCTTCGCTCGGTGTTCTGGATGAACATTTCCCGGAAAATAAAATTTGGAAATTCGGATTCTATATCGTATTGATTACCATTGCGGTATGCGGGTGGTTCCTGTCTTCCAAAGTACCAGCCAAAGAGGATGAAAATCCGGTTGAAGAGTTGGAAAAACAAGCAGGAAACTAAGCGTATAAGCTTAACACAAACAACATATGTTGTCGTAAAAATCAGGGGCTGTATGGATACAGACCCCTGATTTTTTTAGTATATGCATATTCATGCCAAACGGTTTATTTTCCAAGAAAAGGGTTGACATATCGAAACGAGTCCTATTAATATAAGACTTATCATTTACGAAGGGAGGCCGAAAGACATGATGGTTGGTTATGATGTTCGATTAACACAGACACCAAGTCGCGTAGATACAATTGCATATTCAGCTCATCGTCTCTTTGGCCTCTTACGGGCGACATAGGAGAATCGGCATATCTTTTCACTGTTCATTATGCAGGCATAGATATGTCAATCTCGGCTTATATAGCGATGGAGAACAGAGGTATTGCATTTTTATGCCGTTCTGTTCTCTGTTATTGTCATGAAGAAGTCATGGGCGAAGCGTCCATGGCTTCTTTTTTGGTTGTATCGACTGAAGCGGACATGAACCATGCGATACAAACATTCCTTATTTAGATAAACAACTAAAGATGAAAAACAGGAAGGAAAAATCACCATTTATGAATAAAGAACCTAATTTATTTACAAGTCAAAACGAATTTCCTGGCGGATATCGGCATGAAGTGAAATTGCCAGCAGGAGACTTGACGGTATATGCCGCACAGCAATTGTTTTCCTCTTTGGACTATAAAGTGTTTGAAATGGCTAACAACAATCTGCAAATTCCTGGCATTTCCTATATGAGTTATACCCCGGATGTTCATGTAGGTGTGGGAACCTGCATCGGCACTACCGCCGTATGGGACGCAAAGACGGGTTACGTTTCTCCATCCATCGTTGGTAGTGATATCGGCTGCGGGATGCGGGTGCATATGACCAATCTGCACAGGGATGATCTGAAAGATGTAAAATTGCGCCGCAAGCTGGTCAAGGCCATTGAAAAGGTATTGCCTATGGAGGCTAGTCAGCGTGGGCATTTCTCGGATATAAGGCTCGAACACATTATTCGCAAAGGCTTGCACGGCTTGCCGAAAAAATATATTCCGGACAGTTACACGCCGAAGAAGTCGACATCCATTACCCATGTGGAAAGCAGCAAATTTGCCTACGATGAGGAAGTGCTCAATCTTGTTCCGGATATGACATGGCATCGTGCACACCGCCAGCTGGGCACCTTGGGCGGGGGCAATCATTTTGCCGAAATCCAGTCTATTGAAATCGCAGAGGAAAATCGTGAGATCGCGGAAGCCTGGGGATTGGTTGATGGTCAAATTGTCGTCATGATTCATTCAGGTTCCCGTGCCTGGGGCGGATATGTGAGCCAGACCAGCTCGTCTGCCATTGCCAAAGTGATGCAGCGAAACGGGCTTGGTACATCGGATCCGAGACTGGTTTTTGCTCCGTTGGAACACGCCGAAGGCCGTCATTACGTCAACATGATGTATTCCGCTTTGAATTATGCTGTGGTTAACCGGCATCTGATCGCTTTCGCTATTCGGGAGGCATTCCGGGAAGTATTCGGACCCAAATGTGAATTCCGAACATTGTATGATCTGATGCACAACTATGCCTGGGACGAATCTCATGCGAAAGAAGGCAGCGTATTCGTTCATCGCAAAGGGGCAACGCGTGCACTGCCTGCCGGGCACCCGGATAATCCGAAACCTTATATGGCTACAGGCCATCCTGCGCTTATTCCAGGATCGATGGGGACAGCTTCGTATATCATGGTAGGTCAGCCGCAGGGCGAAGATAACTATTATTCGATCTGCCATGGTGCAGGGCGCATTCGTTCACGTACCGCAACCAAGCGTCTGGTTACGGTAGAAGATTTTGCATCCGCACTTGGCGTGGGTACAGCAGATGAAATTGTGGTGAATCAGCGATCACTCGAATCGATTATAGATGAATCGCCACAGGCATATAAAAATGTCGATGAAATTATTGATAGTGTTACCGGTGCAGGCCTGGCTCAGGTTGTAGCCAAATGCAAACCGCTTGCAGCTGTGAAAGGAGCGAAATAATGATCATACCAAATGAAAAAGTAAATCACACCCGAGCTATCTATGCTTATGACCAAACACAGGACGACCAGATCCGAATCCAGGGCTATGCGACATATGCACGCCTGATCCGGGGCATTATTGAAGCATTAAGCAGCAAGTACGGGGTTCGTTACGAACTGTTTGCCAGTGATGATCCGAATAACGAATACTGGGAGCTGCTGAAGGAGGATTTGTTAAGCGATAGTAACGAAGTGGAGCTGGTTGCCCGTATTTTTGAGGATCTGGAGCTCCGTACCCTGCATTATGAAGATGATGGTGATGTGCCTACATATGGCGTGCATTATTCCATTTGGAACAACGTGTTTGCATATCCCAAATGGGGGGTTGCACTCGTACGTATTCCCTTTTTCCGGGATAATGGCATTTACAATGAGGACTTTGTATTCGCGGTAGGTGAGGAAGAACTCAAGCAGTTTCTGGGCAGTGTGCGTGAACGGGAGCGTCAGCAAAATATGAAAAAGGTTACGGTGTATACCGATGCCCGCAATGGCAGTGAACGCCATGTCGAATCCATCACCCGCTCGGTGGGAAGAGACGATGTGGTTCTTTCTCCTCAAATTAAGCAGGATATTTTCCGCTCGTTGGATCAGTTCTTCGAAGCGGATCGTTCCTTCTACCGGGAATATGATATTCCCTATAAGCGTGGGATTCTGCTGTATGGTCACCCTGGCAACGGGAAAACAACCTTGGTCAAATCCATTGCGGGCAGCATTCCGGGTCCAGCTGCATACTGGCAAATTACCGAGTATACCAACAGTGAGTCCGTTCGGGAAGTATTCGAGGCAGCCAAACGCCTGGCTCCCATGGTGCTGATCATTGAAGATATTGATTCGATGCCGGACGAAGTGCGCTCCTTCTTTCTCAATACACTGGACGGAGCAACATCCAAAGAAGGTATTTTTCTGATCGGCACAACGAATTATCCGGAGAAAATAGATCCAGGTCTCATGAACCGTGCCGGACGTTTTGATCGGGCTTATGAAATTCCGCTGCCAGATGAAGCATTGCGGCTGCAATACTTGCAGCAGCGGGGATTTCCGGTCTTTGCCGGCGAAGAAGGAACGCAGGAAGCGGCTCGGCTCACAGATACATTCTCCCTTGCACAGCTCGGTGAGTTATATGTCAGTGCTGCACTTGAATGGCATCAGAATGGCCAGACGGACATTGTACAAGTTATTCAGTCCATGCGGGGAGAGCTGGACAAGAGCCATAAGCATAACTGGTTGACTCAGCCTGGAAAAGGACGAGCCGGTTTTTATTAATACCATACACCGCCAAATATTATACATCTCAATTGGATATACTACGGTTGTCTGCTCCCACATACAATGACCTTCGGGAGGTACAATTAAGCCGTTGAAGCTGTTGAAGGTTGAACGGAAAGCAAAAATGAGTTGTTTCCTTGCTGAGATGGGCTCGTCGTGCGAATATGAAGCATATGAATAAAAGGTAATATACAACAATTTTTAATTCAGTTGTTTAAATGCTTCTGTAGCGGTTAATAGTAGACAGACAACAACAAAAACTTTTAATTGAGGTGAGTAGTATGGGTTGGTTATGGTCATTAATTATCGGTGGTATTATTGGATGGTTGGCAGGTCTGATCGTTGGTCGTGACATCCCAGGTGGTGTTATCGGTAACATTATCGCTGGTTTCATCGGTGGTTGGTTAGGCGGCGTGATCTTCGGAGAGATGGGTCCTGAAATGGGCGGATTCTACATCGTACCGGCATTAATTGGTGCCATCGTACTTGTAGCAATCGTAAGCTTGATCTTCCGTTCAATGGGTCGTAGTCGCGGGTAACGACGTTATTGCACTACGAATCTATGGGAAATAAATGATGTTTCCCGTTTATAATGAAGAGGTTGATGAGAAGCCATATGGATGGCTTTCCATCAACCTCTTTTTGTTTTAAGATATATAGGCAGCGGTTCATAACGAAACCTTGGTTTGGCTGACTAGCAAGGTTTCCTAATAATAGATGAGTGCACAAAGGAGAGAGAGACAATGGAGAAAGCGACATTTGCCGGGGGATGTTTCTGGTGTATGGTTACACCTTTTGAAGAACAGCCAGGCATTCACGGGATTGTATCCGGATATACAGGCGGTCACGTTGAACATCCCACATATGAGCAGGTCAAAACAGGGGAAACCGGACACGTTGAGGTGGTTGAAATCACATTCGATCCGGAACTGTTTCCCTATGAGCGACTGCTGGAGCTTTACTGGCCGCAGATTGACCCAACCGATGATGGGGGTCAGTTCCAGGATCGCGGAACCCAGTATCGTACAGCGATTTTTGTACACAATGAGCGACAGCGCGAACTGGCAGAGCAGTCCAAGCAGGAACTGGCAGCAAGTGGACGATTTAACCAGCCCATTGTGACAGAGATCCGGGATGCGGTTGTGTTCTACCCGGCTGAGGACTACCATCAGGATTACCACAAGAAAAATGAAAAGCATTACAAGGAAGACCGTGCCCAATCCGGACGGGATGAATTTATTGAAGCAAATTGGAAGTAAGACAATGGAAGATCGTATAGCAAAAGCCGGGCAGGCTCCTTTTGGAGTCGACCCGGCTTTTTTTAATCAAGGCTGATGAATTATTTTGCGGACATGGACTTAAGCACATGTTTGGATAGTGTATCATCCTGAATGGTGTAGAGGACACCATTGACATACGTTGAAGGACTTATAATAGAAGGAACCGAAGCACTGGATGTGTACACATGCACGTCTTCCAGGGTTTTGGGGTCCACAATATAACCTGTTTTGGCAAAATCAAGTTGATACTGTCCACCCTGTGTCCGCTTCACTTGCATCAGCACAGGCTGTTGATCCTTGAACGTGCGCTCAGTTACTTTGCCTTTCATGTTGTACAGCTCCAGCTTGGAACCTGTAAACAGGGTATATCCGTCGCCTGCTGTCTGAATGAAGGCATTACCTGGAATGCTGCGTCCCCAAGCGAGCTTGCCATCTGCTCCGAAGCCCATGAGTTTGTTGCCCGTGTTCTCAAAGTTGGCACGCATGATGACGGAGCCATCGTTCAGTATGGCAAGTGACTCACCACCGCCGTCTCCCTGCGTGTTTGCATTGCTCGGGAATTGATAGAAGGACAGGCGAGTGAGCGAACGATCATAGATCTCCACTTTGGGATTCGCTGCAGGCTGCCAGTAACTACCGACTTTGATTCGTTTGCTGGCATCTACCACAATGCGGTCACTGCCTGCCTGGAGCACAGCACCATTAACCGTCTTTTCGGTAATCAGCTTGCCCTTCTTGTCATAAAGCGAGATAGCGGTTCGAACCGAACCGTTGGACTGTGCACCTTGACTGGAAGCGACTAGCAAGGTTTCGTCATCGAGAAGATACAGATCGGAAGGAGCATTTACCGTTCTGACCCAATTCGTTTTACCGGATGTGTTAAATGAGTATACTTTCTTGGTTCCATCCGAATATTCCATATATACATAGGCTGTGCCGTAACTGGTGTATATTGAATCGGAATAGGTCGTATACGGCCCGCTTTTCTCATGAAAAATATAATTCCATTTCACTTTGCCGGTTGTTGCATCCAGGGCTTGAAGTGTATCCAGCTGCCAGGCCAGCGTTGTGGCACTACTTGTTTTGGTCACAGGCTGGGAGGAATGTACGTATACCAGGTTTTTGGCAGGGACAGCGTTGATCTCCTTGACCAGAACGTCTTTCTCCGTGTTGACCTGGGATTGCATCAGTGAAGGCGAAGTCCAAGCAGGTTTGGGAAGCGGCTCACTCTGTACTGCGGCATAACCCGTTGTATTCATACTGAAGAGGAGCACGCCGCTGAGTAGCAGGGCTGCCAGAGTTTTGGTATTGCGTTTGTTTAATGTAAGCAAGTTATAAACCACCTTTCTTCGGTTCAAAATAGAACCGATTGTTGAATTCTACCATTTAATCCAGTTGGAATTCAACCTGAGAGACTGTAACCTTTTATCCGTGATGTATCCTATTATCTATGTTTGATGAAGTATAACGGTTACAGGGAATTCATCTTCTTCCGAACCAGGTAGAAGTTTGTTATATTAAGTGCGGTAATGATGGTTAATTCTAACCTAGGCACGGATTCAGACAGAGGAATGTACAAGGAGAACAGACATGAATTGGAATGACAACGTAACCCCTTGGGTCATTGGATCGATCGCTGTATTGCTGCTGCTAGCCTTGGTAATTCGGCGAATCATCCGGCGGGGACAGCGTATACGCAGTGAAGCCAACCCACGCAAGATTTCAATTAAGGACATCGACAAAATGGAAGATGGTTCGGAGTTTGAGTTGTATCTCTTTCATTTGTTTCAACAGCTCGGTTACGAAGAAGTTCACAAGACGACCAGCAGCCGTGACTTCGGCGCGGATCTTGTGTTTACAGACCGGCTGGGCAGACGGAATGTGATTCAGGCCAAACGATATGGAGCGAATCATCCGGTTGGTTTGAGTGCCGTGCAGGAGATTTACACCTCGATGCGTTATTATGAAGCAGACCGCTCAATCGTTCTGACTTCAGCGAGGTACACGGAAGCCTGCCGGACTCTGGCTGCGGTCAACGGTGTGAAGCTGCTGGACCGGGAAGATCTAATGGATCTGATTGTTCTGTTCAAGTCGAGAAGAGTGGAAGAAGCGATGGAGCTCATTGAAGAAGATGATCAGGAACCGGTAGAAACGTGGCAATCGAGACGAAAACGAACTACACGCTAGAGTTCTATATTAGAAATGCATTTATCAGGCCCGATAGGGCCTTTTTACGAGGAAATTAGGCAGGGTTCACCTTCACTTGCATGCCTGCACATGATATATTGAGTGTATTCAACCAAAGGAGAGTGTATATCCATTATGGCACGTACCCAAACACAAAAAGCATTACGCAGAGCAGAGCGCTCAGGACAATATTGTCCCGAACAGAGCCGAAGAGTAAACGAAAATTATGGTGCATTATCCCAACATGTTCGACTCATGCCAACCAAACAAGAAAAACTGCAAAAGGTCAAACACAAGAAGCGGATCATCCAGGATGGTGGTGCTTCTTTTTATTTTGTCCACGGGACGTGCGGCAAGGGAGCTTCATGAATGTTTTACTTAATACTTTGGTTGGATTGCTTCATTAAAGACTGATAAAATGGAAAAATAGGACAAACTGTAAAAATCGTAAATGCGAACCATGAATCCTGTGAGAAAGGACGAATGATCCATCATGACTACACCCCTGCGTACGACAAAGGCTGCTGTTCGGCGCTTTTTGCTGCATACACAATTGCTGCTGGAACGTTGGCCAGCAGAATCGGGATCGTCCGGACCGGATCAGGTTATGCGTCTGATTCGTACTTTAGGCTGCGTGCAGATTGATCCGGTTGCAGCAGTGATTGGCAATCAGCATTTGGTTCTGGGTGCCCGCGATCCGGGATACGAACCTGCATATTTACATACATTGCTTCGTGAGCACAAGGTATTCGAGTATTTTGCCAATGCCGCCTGTGTCATTCCGATGGAGGACTACGCGTACTTCGAACCTGTGCGCGCAAGATTAAGGGAACGGCTTAATCCATCCCTGCAGCGTCTGGAGATAACTGTACAGCATGTCCTGCAGCGTCTTGCTGAGGAAGGACCGCTGCCCTCCAAAGCATTTCGTGCGGTTGAACGAGTCAGTGGTTATTGGGATCGTCCGGATGCACCGAAGACCAAGGACACAAGTCTTGCACTGAACCTGCTGCTGGATACTGCCGCCATCCGGGTCGTTGCAAGGCAGGGCAATGAACGATACTTCCAGATCACTGAACCGAATCTTTATCAACAGAGGCCTGGCCTTCGTGTAGAACAGGAGACGCATATACAACAGCAGGCACTTCTGGATAAATACATCCATGCCTATCGGGTAGTGGATACCCGTGATGCCAGACTCGGATGGCTGAAATGGTCCGCAGCAGAGCGGCGTGCCCAGATGGCTGCACGTGTGGCGGATGGACGAATGATTCCCCTGGAGATTGAGGGGGTCGTGACACCCTACTACATCCGGACAGAGGATGAAGAGCTGCTGCTGAGAATGCAGCAGGATGAGACACATTATGAGGCATCAGGTCCGGTTCGTTTCTTACCCCCATTGGATAACCTGCTCTGGAGAAGGGAACGGATTGTGGATTTGTTTGATTTTCATTATAAGTGGGAGATTTACACGCCTGAAGCGAAACGGACGTATGGCTATTACGCCATGCCCATTCTTCACGGGGATCGGCTGATCGGGCGGATGGATCCCAGACTGGATCGTAAAACGGGAACACTCACGGTCCGTTTGTTATCCATGGAGGAGAGCGCTCCCCCCGTGGAAGAATGGATGTCCGATTTTCGGGATGGACTCGCCTTCTTCGCAATCATGCATGGAGCACAGTCCATCAAGGTGGAAAAGACAGTGCCTGCAGCACTAAAAAAGGGATTGAAGTCCCTCTGATCCTCTGATGCATGAAGGGTACATGAGATTGAAGAAGATAAATCATTCACTCACTCAATAAATCTGAACATAACAAAAGGAGAGCCTAGGGGCTCTCCTTTACGTTTATATCATTTCGTTTGATGTACGCACCCGCACTGTGTTATCTCTTAATAGCGATTAGCGCAGATGCGGTACTTCCACATTGGGATCCACGTCAGCTTCGTAGTCCACGCCATCGGTCTCAAAACCGAACAGCTGGAAGAACTCGCGACGGTACCCTTCGAGATCCGACAGATCGTAGATGTTGTCTGTGGTCAGCTCATTCCAGAGCTTCGCCACTTCGTCCTGAACATCCTCTCTCATCTCCCAATCGTCAATACGAATGCGTCCTTGTTCGTCTGTTGGAACGTCCCCTCCGGCATACAGGCGATCAGCAAACAGACGCTGCAGTTGCTCGATACAGCCTTCGTGCAGTCCTTTTTCCTTCATGACTTTGTACAAGGCAGAGATGTACAGCGGTACAACTGGAATCGCGGAACTGGACTGGGTGACAAGAGCTTTCGCTACAGTCACATATGCACGTCCACCCGTGGCACTCATGCGATCATTCAGCTTGTGTGCCGTCGCCTCCAGATGATCCTTCGCTTGGCCAATGGAGCCTTCACGATAGATGGCCTGTGTCAGTTCAGGACCGATATAGGAGAATGCAATCGTCGTAGCGTCATCAGCCAGCACGCCGCCCTGCTGCAGTGCATCCATCCACAGTTCCCAGTCTTCGCCGCCCATTACCGTTACTGTTTGGCGAATCTCTTCTTCAGTTGCAGCCTCCAGGGTAACGGAAGTGATTTCGCCCGTATGGAAATTGACCGTTTTGTTCGTATACGATTGTCCAATCGGTTTCAGCACGGAGTTGGAAACTTCTCCGGTGTTCGGATCGGTGCGCCGTGCGGATGCCACACTGTAGACCACAAGGTCAACTTGGCCGAATTCGCTGCGGATCAGCTCGACTGCTCTTTCTCTCGTTTCGTTAGCAAATGCATCCCCGGTGATGCTGTAGGATTTCAGGCCTGCTTCTTCCGCGGCCTTCTCAAATGCAGCCGAATTGTACCATCCTGCCGAAGCGGTACGCTTGTCCGTTGAGCTGCTTGGGCGGTAAATACCGATGGTGTTCGCTCCTGCGCCAAACGCGGAGACAATACGTGATGCGAGTCCGTATCCGGTAGAAGCACCGATAACGAGCACATTACGTGGCCCTTTCAGCGCCGGCTGGGATTTCACGTATTCAATCTGTTCTTGCACCTGTGCGGCACAACCTACAGGATGGGAAGTCGTACAAATAAAACCACGCGTTCTTGGTTTAATAATCATTCATTGGCATCCTTTCATTATCAACTCATGTGTTAATAGTTAGTCCATATTCTCCATTGCATACCTCCTTATTGTAAAACAATTGTCACCGAAACGGAAACCGTTTCATTTGAATTCGTCAAAAGGGTGGCATTGATTCCCTGATTTTGCGATGATAGTTCATAGCATTTACAGCAATGAATCGAAAGGAACACACGCCCATGCTCAAGGAACGGATTGAATTTCTGAGTAAAAGAAAGCAAATTTCCCGCAAGGATTTGGTTGAGGGTCTGGTGACACAGGCTCATTTTGCGAACATACTGGCGGATCGTTATCCGCTCCCCGAGGACTTGGCTGAAGCCATTGCTTCACGCCTGGCAGTCAAGCCGTCTTACCTGCTGCACGCAGCGGATCAGAGTGAGGAGACGCTGGAACGGGCAGAGGCTATTTTTGCACAGCTGTCCATGCCGGCTTCGGCCATACCGGAAGACACCGTGCATGCGCTGGAAGATCGGGATGATGCGCTGACGGTTGAAATGACGACCGCTCTTATGAAAGCAGTGTATTACCAGCAGCTGAACGACGCAGCCGCTCATGAATACATTCATACTTCCTATTTGAATTTTTATTTGGAGAAATACGGTCGTCCGGATGATGTGGATCTGCCCCGTCCGCTGGCAAAAGCCCTCTTGTATTACAAGGTGCAGTATTATCGTTCCAAGCTTGCTTATGTCGACGTGTTGACTCATGCAACAAGGCTCAGTGAGCTGGCTCTCCCTGGTAGTGAATTTTGGCTGTCCGTACAAAATATCAAAATGGAAGCCTATATTCAGGTCAAACAATACGAAGAGGCTAAACAGGTCTTTGAACTGACGATGCGGCATGTGTATGATCAGCGTCTATTCCACCGCTTGTCGGGTTTATATGTTGCCTATAGCGGTTATTGCTTCGCCATGGGGCTTGTACAGGAAGCCCTCTCGGCTCTTACGATGGCGGAAGCCAACCTGGTGTATGCCGGGAATCAGGGCGATCTCGTTACTGCAATTGCAAACAATCGTATTGTCATGTTGACCATGACGGGGGAGTTAGACAAGGCTCAGACGGAGATTGAGCGATTTGAGACGCTGCTAATGCAGGAACCGGAAGAAACACAGCAGGCGATGAAGCCCCTCATCTGTGTGTATCGCTGTGAGGTCGCACTTGGCCGCAAACATTGGGGCATGCTTGCGCAAAGTGTGGATCAACTGCTTACATGTGCAATAACAGAGGATCAACAGATGAGTGGAACGTTTTATCAGAGTCATCTGGCCCTGGCACATGGGAATCGTGAAGCGTTTATGGAACAGGCCCTCGCATGCCTTCCCTATTTCGAATCGACACAGCATGCCATGAGACTGGAGCCGTTATATGAGGGACTCGCGGTGGTATCCGAGGATCAGCGCAGGTATAAAGAGGCAGCGATGTATTATAAGAAGCTGGTTTATCTGCTGCGCAAAAAATAAGGGAGTAAATCGGCTTGAAATGCATGCTTGGATCACGTTTTTTGTTCAGGGGTGGTCCATTTTCTACAAAATAAAAGATTCCGAGACCAATTAAAGGGCCGATACTCGGCTCTTTTTTTGCTAATTAAATGAACTAAACATAAAAATCAGCCATCATATCACGATTGAATTTACGGATTTGGCGTTTATTTTGTATACAGTCAGAAGCATATTCAAAGCGAAGCCCTCCTGTTTATAATGAATATATAACAAAAAACAAACAAATGAGGTGTTTCGGATGGGATGGTTTAGCAAGAAGAACAAACAGGAAGACGCCATTGCAAAAGCAGATCGAGTGATGAACAAAGGACTTACCGGCCTGATGATGAAAGGCTTCGTACCCAAGCAGCACCGGGAAGCAATCAATCAGAGTCTGGATTCAGCGAAACAGGCACAACTGGCGGCGACGGGTTCACTTCCCTTAACGGCCACGGCTACGGTCCTCACGATTACGGATACAGGCAAGCTGATTAACTTTGATCCCATTGTGGTACTCGTATTGGATGTAACGGAGACGAGTGGAAGACAGTATCAGCGAACGCTGGAAACGCTAGTGTCCAAAATGCAGATTCCCCGGGTGGGAGACCGGATTGGATTAGGTCAGAATCCTGCGAATCCGTCGGAACTGATTTATATGGGATTGTTGACAGGTTAAGTGTTCACCCCAAGGATTAAGCACAGTACGGATAGAGAGTAGTTTGATTTATTCATATAACAACGAATTATAGAGATGAAGGAGTGGGGGATATGACAGGTATATTGAGAATGATTGGTGTGTTGACCGTATTCGGGGTGGGATTTTCGCCATTTCTGGCACAGCAGCTCTGGAATGATCCCTTTATCATCATGCAGGCCTGGTGGTATAAACCGGCGATCTTTGCAGGCGTTGGCCTAATCTTCATTCCAACCATTCTAAGTAACATCTTCGGCGTGGGTCGGGTGAAGTCAGGACTTCCTGCTGTGGGCGTCATTCGAAGCGTTCAGCAGACAGGCACGTATATTAATGAACAGCCAGAAGTGCGGCTCAGCCTGACTGTATCGCGCAAAGGGCGGGAGAAATATGACGCTGAATTGAAAACGGTCGTCCCCCTTACAGCGCTGGCACAGTTTCAGCCAGGAAGTTTTGTTCCGCTGGTCGTTTCCGAGAAGGATGAGCGTAAGGTGGGGATTGATCTGAAAGGACAGCTATCGCAAGCGGACCTGCAGGAACTGCTTAACGAGAAGATGATCCAGGAGGGTGTTTCTCCAGATATGATGGATATTGCCCGTACGGGGGAGAAAGCGATGGCCAAGATTCTCGACGTCACCCCGCTGGGAAATTCGGGAACAGGCAAGATTAAGCTTCAGCTCACGCTCAGCGTGACCCCACCGAATGGGGAGACGTTTCAAGTGACAACGCAAAAGGATATTCTGCCTTCCGCCCTGTCTCAGGTTCAGCAGGGTCACATCATTAACGTCATCTATTCCAAACAGGATCCATCCAAGCTGGTACTTGCATTGAATGTGCAGGAAGAGCAGTTAAGCCATTTGTTCTCATCTTGATAAATAAGTCTAAGACGGTTCTCTCCACATAGGAGGAACCGTCTTTTTCGATACCTGTTAGTTATGAATCGTGGCTGGACGCAAGTGGGGTGAGCATATCCTGGAATGATGGGAATAGAGGTACAGCCCAGCCTTCAAGCTGTTCGCGATTGGGCCATTCATTATGCACCAGCAGCTCATGATCAAACCAAACGACAGCATAATCATGTGCACCATAGGGTTTGCGAATGTCCCAACATACCGGTCCGGCGTCATCTTCGTATGTAGCGAGTGGAATGTATCCTTCGGCAATTAGTGGTTTCCAGGCTACCCATAAATCTTGTAAGTCCCGTAATGGACGATCGGAGGGCAAATCCGGCAGACCAATGACAAAATCGTCGAAGCGCAGATAGACATTCATGACATATCTTGTGCTCAGATATGCACGATACAACGGCGGGACGGGAACGGGCAATCCACAGGACTGTTCCAGCCTGCGAATCTCATCCTCGGTCACCATAGAAGCCAGCATTCTCCAGCGAACCCAGCCTTCTTCATCTATTGCACCATCCTGCATGTCCTTAGGAACGCCGTAATCCTCGTCCTCTGTTTTGGCTGGATGGGACATCAGGATGTCTCTATGAGGGGAATTGAAATAGTTATCCAAGCATTGTTCAATAAAAGCCCGATCTTGCATCAAGGTGTTCAAATCATTCAAAGCCATTCACTGCCTTTCTTCCGGGTTGGATCTATATGATTGGAATAATGGGAAGATCAGATGATGCCCAGGCGCATGCGATAAGAAAACAAGACCGTTCTCGTTTGTCCGTCAAATATCCGGGTAGCGAGCGCTCTGAATTCATCTGCGGCCGTTAATAGTTCGTCCGCTCCAAGCTTCAGCGCTGTCTGCAAGCCGCCCTGGCTGAGGGCCAGATTGACGTACCGATCCGCATCAAACGTCTCATGGTGATGGAATACGATCTCACGAACATAGCGGAACAGGCCTGATTGGCTTATTTGCTGCAGATGTCCGTTCTTGCTCCATTTATGAGCCTGGTTTTCCTGTGCTGCCAGACTGGAAGCTTGATGATCAGCTTCGGCGATCAACTGCTGATATGCCTGCTCCAGCTGCCAATCGAGGATAGGTGGCCAGTCACAATCATAGGCGGCAAATATGCCTCCTGGTCGCAGTACACGTGCGAATTCACGAAGTGTAGACTCAGGCTCCATCCAGTGGAAAGATTGGGAGCAGGTTACAATATCCACACTGCCGTCCGGCAATCCCAGTTCATGAGATAAGCCTGATACAAATCGCAGATGATCCGGTTTGCCTGCAGCCTCCCATTTGGCCTCCGCCACGGCTCGCATGTCATCGCTGGGTTCTACACCAATAATACGTTCAGCTTCATTCAGCCAGATCCATGAGGATAACCCGGTGCCGCAGCCCACATCAGCAACCAATCTTGGTTTGGTGCCGAGATAGGTGTTCAAAATTTCCACGACTTCTGTGGGTGCAGCCGGGCGATTCTGGTCATATAACGTACCGAAGCCTTTGAAACGTTCCACATTGTTGCGTCTGATGTCTTGCATGGATAAACCTCCTCTACAAAATGGGCAACTTGTGCAATGAATTAATGAATTCAAGCTCTTGGCGATTCCATTATATCATTCATTGGGCTAGCAGCCGTCAGGATTGAAGGCTTGCACGTGTTTGACAGCCTGTTGATATCGGCGGAGCAGTTCATGTCTGACAAGTGGAGGTTCGAGAACGGTCAGTTCAGCACCAAAGGACATCAGAAACGAATACAGCCGCTCTCCTTCATGAATTTCCAACGTCACACGAAGGCAACCATCCGGCTGTTTGTTGATCCGGGAGGGTTCGAAGAAATCAAGCGCCCGATAAGCAATGGAACTTGAAAATAAGAGATCCAGGGATAAGGGAGTGTTCACAGGTGTCTTTTCCACATCGGCTGTGGAAGAAGCTGATCCATGCTCTTGCAGCCTTGGCAGCAAACGGAGCTCGGAGACCCGTTTCATCTTGAATGTCTTTTTCTCGGTAGAATACGGCAGGCTTTCGTCCTGTCCTTCGATATACCATGTACTATTTTTGAAAATGAGTTTGAAGGGTGCAATGGTCTCCACACTTGCTTCTCCGTCAGAGTCAATATAGTTGAATGTCATCCCTTGTTTAGTCAGTATGGCCTGCTTCACTAAGTTGAACATATCTCTTTCCTGCACAGGAATATTGCCCCACGGGGAGAAATCGAATTCAATCCACTCCAGTTTGTGATCAAACAAGGCAGTCAGCCGTTTGAGCATATGAACACTGTTCAGGTGTGGAATGGCACTGATACTGTACAGTCCAAGCAAAATTTCGTTCTGATCTTCTTCAGACAGCAGGGACTTGTCCATAACATAATTGTCCATCAGATGGATGCCACCGTGCTTGCCTGTGGTGGTGTAGACGGGAATTCCTGCCGCGCTCAGCCGGTCGATGTCACGGTAGACCGTGCGTACCGAGATTTCAAACAAACGGGCGAGTTCAGGTGCGGTGGCTTTTTTCTTTTCAAGTAACAGCAGCAGTATTCGGAATAATCGGTTATTTTCCATGCCATGATTATACCATGACAATAGGTGTCAGGGTATGGGTGCTACACTGGTATTATAGTGTTAAGCAGCTTATTCATAGGAGGACTTGTCATGAAAATGAAAGATGGATTTTACTGGGGCGGCGCAACGGCTGCCAATCAATTCGAAGGCGGATGGAATCAGGGCGGCAAAGGCCCGAGCACATCCGATATGATGACAGGCGGTACCCATACGACTCCGCGGCGGATTACGCCAGTACTTGAAGAAGGCACGTATTACCCGAGCCATGAGGCTGTAGACTTTTACGGACATTACAAAGAAGATATTGCCTTGATGGCAGAGATGGGTTTCAAAATGTTCCGCATGTCCATCAATTGGTCCCGGATCTATCCAAACGGTTACGATCTGGAGCCAAATGAAGAGGGATTGCAGTTCTATGATCAAGTTTTTGCCGAACTGAAAAAATATAACATTGAACCGTTGGTAACCATCTCTCACTATGAGACACCATTTGGTTTGACGCAAAAATACAACGGATGGGCTTCGCGTGAAGTGATTGATTGTTACCTCCGTTATTGTACAACCCTGTTCACTCGCTATAAGGACCAGGTGAAATATTGGCTGACATTCAACGAGATCAACTGTCTGACCATGCCGATGGGCGCATATATGGCGGCGGGTATTCTGTTTGAAGGAAAAGAAACGTTGACAGATGGCATCGACGATCCGCAGACTCGCTTCCAGGCATTGCATCATCAGTTCGTGGCGAGCGCAAAGGCCGTCAAGCTTGGACATGAGATTAACCCCGACTTCCAAATCGGCTGTATGGTTGCGTTCATGACAGCCTATCCGAACACGTGTAATCCGGATGACATTTTGCTTGCACAGAAGAAGGATCAGCTTTCAAACATGATCTGTGGGGACGTGCAAGTGAGAGGAGCGTACCCTGGTTTCGCCAAACGTTTCTTCGCAGAGCAGGGCATTCAGATCGAGATGCAGCCGGAAGATGAGCAAACCCTGCGTGAGGGCTGCGTGGACTTCTACTCCTTCAGCTATTATATGTCCTTGGTTGAAAGTGCGGACGAGTCCTTGGAGAGAGCCGAAGGCAACCTGCTGGGCGGGATCAAAAATCCGTACCTGGAAGCTTCCGACTGGGGCTGGCAGATTGATCCGAAAGGATTGCGTTACACGCTGAATCATCTCTATGATCGCTATCAGGTGCCATTGATGGTCGTTGAGAACGGTCTGGGTGCAGTCGATGTGGTAGAAGAAGATGGCACCATTCAGGATGACTATCGCATTGATTATTTGAGAGGTCATATTGAGCAAATGAAAGAAGCAGTCGCGGATGGGGTGGAGCTCATTGCCTACACGATGTGGGGATGTATTGACCTCGTCAGCGCATCGACCGGAGAGATGAAGAAGCGTTACGGCTTCATTCATGTCAACAAGGATAATGATGGAAATGGTGATCTGAGCAGAACACCGAAGAAGAGCTTCCACTGGTACAAAAAAGTCATTGAATCCAATGGCGAAGAACTATAATGAATTGCCGATAAAAAGAGATGTCGTACCCGCTTGTTCCCTCTATAGGGAGTAGGCGGGTATTTGCTTTTGAATAAAATCTCGAATAATTTACATACTTAACTCAGAGACTGAGCATAAGTGAAGGTAAAACGCTAGCAGTGATTTTTTTCAGCAGATTCATATGTTCGTTCAGAAAAGGGGAGATCTCTGTGAACACTTCCGGGAATCGCTACAGCATGTCACCCATTCATCTGTATTTTGTGCTCTATGTAAGTTTGGTTGGCGTGGGTTTAATGAATTTTCAATATAAAATGCTGCGCGGCGCGGAGAAAGATGGATGGATCAGCATTTTGGCCGCCGCTGTCATGATCTCCATCATCCTAAAAATGATGTTTGTCCTGCTGTCACGCCAATCCCCCGGTCATTCCTCTCTCGTTCACATCAACAGGCGGTATTGGGGCCGAATCGCGGGTTCAGTCCTGAATTGGATCTTTATTTTATATTTTCTGCTGGGAGCTTTTGTAGCCTATCGCTCCTATATTCATATCATCCAGCTGTGGATTCTTCCCACACAAAATAATTGGCTGCTGGGCATCGTGGTTCTGCTGCTTGTCTATTACTGTGTGTCGGGCGGCATTCAGTCGGTCACCGGGATGTGCCTCTGGGGCACCCTCTTCATCCTAGTATTTGTCTTCCCGCAGACGTTCCTGATCTCTTCCTATCTTCATCCACGAAACCTTCTTCCTGTGCTGGATCACGATGTCACTTCCATATGGATGTCCACACGGGATATGCTTCATGAATTTATCGGCTGCGGCATTCTGCTGGTCGTATATCCCTACATCAAGACGCCAGGTCGCTCCCTCAAATGGGCTTATCTCGCCTTAGTTACAGCGGCTATAGTGTATCTGGTTTTCTTTATCTATTCCTTCATGTACTTCAATCATGGACAGATGAAGGAACATTTGTGGCCTACCCTGAGCATGATCAGCATTATTGAAATGCCTTTGATCCAGCGGATGGAGTATCTGGTGTTATCCTTTTGGCTGTTAAAGATTCTGTCCATCATCACGTTGGGGCTATGGGCAGCATGTCATTGTTTGAAACTGGAGAGATCGATCAAGCCCAGTCTCGGACTGAAACTCGCCATTATCCTTTTTGCTATTCTTTTATTTGTTGTTAAAGACACCGTGAATATTGATATGGTCACCGAGATATACACCAGAACGGGGGAAGTATTGATTTTGTTATATGTCCCGCTTCTGTTTATCATCTCCCTGATCCGCAAGAATCTGGGGGGCTCTACCGGACATCAGGATATGCCGGACCAGCCCAAAGGAGAGGAAGCATGAATTCACCTGCCAGTGACAACCAACAGATGTCCAGTACATCTCATGACCCACTCGATCCATGCCGTCGCTCTGATGATTTTATCATAAGTACGATGACCGTCTCAGGACTGGCCCTTGAAGTCTGCTACTATAAAACGCTGGTGGACAGCCATCTCCTTGAAGTAGCTATCCACTCCTTGCAGGAACGCATCCCTTCAAGCGAAGAAGTGAATTTGCATGAGGCGCTCTTGCATATTCCCATAGAGGAAACGAGCCTTACCGATCAAGGCGAGGAAATGGTCAAATCCCTTCTTCAAGGCAGTCTGCTAATTCGGGAGTACGGACTGACTCATGAAGCCATTCTGGCTCCCATGCCAGGCAAGGAAGGGATACGAAGTGATAACGACACGGAAAATGAATTTAGCGTAATCGGACCCAAGGTCGGATTCGTCGAGGCATTGCCGGTTAACCTGCATCTGATCCGTACACAGCTGCGGACACCTAATCTGATCATCAAGGAAATGACACTGGGCTCCTTGTCCCAATCCCAAGTGGCCATTCTGTATATGGATGGTATTGCTCATCCCGAGAACGTCAGCCGGATGGAGAACAGACTGAAGGGAATCGATTTTGATGCTGTCTTGGATACGTCTCAGTTGGATCAACTGATCGCGGATAATTCACTTACGCCGTTCCCTTTGTTTACGACAACAGAACGAAGGGACAGAGTCATCTATGCCCTGATCACCGGGCAGGTTGCCGTCATCAGCGAAGGCTCGCCAAGTTTTATTACAGGGCCATCCACGTTGTTTGATTTTTTTGTATCGCCGGAAGATTATTATCTGCCGTGGGCACTTGGATCTTTTTTTCGCCTGATTCGCATTTTTGGAGTCATTTTCTCGTTGTTTGCCTCAGCCCTCTATGTGGCATTAATGACCTTTCACTATGAGGTCATACCCAAGGAGCTGCTTGGCAAATTGATCTCATCCAGACAAAATGTACCGTTTCCCCCTTTTGTGGAAGCTATATTTCTGGAGACGACGATTGAATTCCTGCGTGAAGCAGGAGCCAGACTGCCGAACCGGATCGGACAAACACTGGGTATTGTTGGCGGGATCATTCTTGGGCAGGCTGCTGTGGAGGCCGCACTTACGAGCAACGTTCTGATCATCATCGTATCCTTGTCTGCACTGGCTTCGTTTGTGACACCGATCTATAAAATGTCCAATGCCATTCGTTTTTTGCGATTTCCGATCATTATACTGGCTGCCATCTGGGGCGCATTCGGGATTGCGATCGGTCTGTGCTTCCTCCTTGTCCATCTGTCGCGATTAAAGTCGTTGGGGTCGCCTTACATGGCTCCTTTTTATCCGATGCGGTTCAGGGATCTGAAAGACAGCCTGATTCGTGCTTCCTATCAACAGACGGATAAGAGGCCAAGCTATTTAAGGCCGCTCTCCTTCATCCGCTACAAGCCGGGAAGGGTTCATCAAACGAATCAACTGGATGAGGAGTGAGCGTATGAAACGTCTATCCAAACGGATCCTTGCCGTAATGTGCGTAATGGGGATGCTGCTGCTCAGCTCCTGCCAGGATACGAGCATTGTAAATGAGATCAGCCTTGTCCTAACTTCCGCATACGATCTGCAAGATAAACAAATTCACAACAGCGTGCTCATCGGTGAGTATACCGAGAAGGACAAGAGTGATGTCGAACTGCTGGAGATCGATTCAACCAACAGCTTCGATGTCATGCCAAGAATGAATATGCAGGCGAAAGAACCTATTGAGTATGGCCAATTAAGAATGATGGTGCTGGGTGAGGACTATGCGAAACACGGGATAGGCGATATTCTGCGCGTGTTAGCCCATAATACCCGGGTATCCAGACGTATGCAGTTTGCCGTAGCGGAAGGAAAGGCACTGGATATCATTAAGGCGTCCATCCCCGCTCATGATCCTCTGTATCTGATGAAATTAATCGAGCAAAACGGCAATTTTGCCAATCTGCCTCACTTCAGTCTGCATCAGACATTGTTCCAATATTTCAGCAAAGGACAGGATATTTATCTCCCTCGTCTTCGTTTGAACGATCAGGATAAAATTATGCTGGGTGGACTTGTGGTTTTCAAAGGGGAAAAAGCTGTACTTCAGCTGAGTGATGAAGAGGGGCTTTGTTTGAAGCTGCTTACGGAGGATGCCAAGAATGGCAAGTTTCTTGCACAGATCAATGAGGTTGAGGGAGCCCAGAAGCCATCGGCCAATACAACAGACAATGATGCCCTAATCAAAATCTTATCTTCCTCCGTGAAGCATCGGTTGGTTTCAGACACGCCAGCAGCAACGCTGGATTCAAAGATTCACATCAGCGCATCCGTGATTAAGGCTTCGCGGAATGATTTTCTGTTATCCGGCAAAGAGATGAAGGAACTGGAAGCCGAAATGAAAAGGCATATGGAAGCTAAAATGAATCAACTGATCCGAAAGTGTCAGAGAGAAAATGTGGATCCGATCGGGTTTGGAGAGTATGTAAGAAGTCGTACCCACCATTGGGACAGTGAAACGTTCTATAAAAATTATGGCTCGATGGATATTCGGGCTCACGTGGACCTGACTCTCGTCCAGGACGGTATCCAGGAATAACTACAGGAAAACCCGCTCTAACCTCAGCTCTGAGGGTGGCGGGTCTTTCATATGTTCTAAATTTGATGTTCTATGTCAGAGGTTTGGAATGAAGCAGGGAGAGCCGCTCCACATAACGCTGATAAAACCAAATGCAAATGGCCAGCCAGCTGCCGCTCAGAAAGTAACCTCCGGCAATATCACTGGGATAGTGCACACCCAGATAAACCCGGCTCATGCCAATGGTCAAAATAAAGGCTGCACTGACGATAATCATGATTACCCGACCTGTTGCCGTGGGGATATGTTTCCAGATCAAAAAGGCCAGTCCACCATACAGGCTGAATGCTGCCATTGAGTGTCCGCTTGGGAAGCTGTATCCGCTTGCTTCGATAATGCGGTGAATGGTGGGTCTGGCACGCTGAAATGCCAGTTTCAACAGGGTGTTTAGCAGCGTGGAACCTGCAATGACTGCTGCCAAAAACAGAAGTTCCCTTCGGTGTCCCAGGAAAAGATATAAAACCAACATGGAAATGATCGTAATGATGATCACAGGCCATCCGCTGCCAATCCAGGTGAACACCTGCATCCACTTGGTCATTCCGGGAGCTTCCATCCCTTGTATCCATCCAATCAGGTTATCATCAAACCGGTGGATCTGGTTATCACTGATAGACAGGGCAATCAGTGCAAATACGGTAAGGCTCAATGCTGCAAGGAGCAGCGGGATAGAGAAGGCCTTTTTCCCTTGCTGTTTCAAATGTCATGTTCCTCCAGGATGTCTGAATTTCATATGTTGGGCCGCCAGCCATACGATATGGATATTATGCTATCATTTCACCTTAAATATAGCTTGAACAAAAAGATTAGCGCCTCAGTTCAGTTGAAGCATATATTCATACGCGGTAACACCGAAGACACGCTTAAAATGTCTGTTCAAATGCGTAAGATCGACGAATCCGCATTCGGCTACCGCGGAGTAGACATCCTTGTGCTTCTCTATGGCCTGCCGGGCATGTTCAACCTTGCAGTTCAGGAAGAACTGGTAGGGTGATATGCCGGCATGTGACTTGAATTCCCGGATAAACTGAAACTTGGACATATTGAATTCGGTACAGAGATCATCCAGTTTCAGCACATCATCGAACCTGCTGAACATCATTTCTTTGGCCTTTCGGACAAGCCCGTCACCAGGTCCGGGAATGTGAGTATCAATCTCCGACCGGGACAGCAGATGTACGAGGCTGAAGAGCAGTTCACTGCATTTGGCTTCATCTTGCCCACTCTGAACGGCATGGTTCAGCATGAGAATACTTCGTGCCAGCTGCGGATCATAGACAATGGGAGTGGAGAAACGCAATTCCTTTTTCCCCAGAATGTCTTCTACCACTTCCGGCTTCAGATACAACATGACATAGTCGATACCAGCCTTGTCGTAAGAACTGCCATCATGGGACTGCTCCCGATTAAACAGCATGACACCGTTCTGGTGGGAAGCCTGATAATGACCATCCAGATGGTACTGCTGGATACCGCGCAGCGTTACACCAACCGCATATTCCTCGTGACAGTGCTTCTTATACGTAAAATCCGTAAAACTGGCCGAAAGGGCCAGGACATCAGACGACTTCTTATAATTGAACAGCTCCACTCCATGCATACCTCCAATCTAGATGAGTCCCGATACCATAATGGCTGAGTATACCAAAAAGAGAGCCATCACGATACTAAAAGCTTTTTGATGATCATGCAAAAATTGCCTGAACACAGAGCCGAAAACAACCCAGCTGGTAAAGGCCAAAAATCCAATCAAAGTGATAAGACAGACAAACAGCATCGTTGACAGCGAGGTGTCATAATAAGGCAGCACATAGCTGGGGATGACGGTGAACGTGAACAGAATTACCTTCGGATTCACAAACTGCATAATTAAACCGCTCACAAATCCGGTTGCTTGCTTCGGTGCCTCCTCGGAAGATCCCATCTTGTAGATCTGATAGGCGAGGTACAGCATATACAGGCTGCCAACGATCTGCATCACATGAAGAAGACTGGGCAAGATGCCGGCCAGAAGATGATTGAGGAAAGCCGATGCGGCAAGCAGCAACCCAAATGCCACGGTGGCTCCCCACACATAATGCATGGTTTTGCGTGCACCCGCGTGCTGGACAGAAGATAAAATGACAATATTGCTGGGTCCTGGCGTAAAGGTAACCACAATGCAATAAATCAAAAAAGATGTAAGGTTCATCGTTTCATAGTGCCTCCCCGGGTTGTAGTTTCATGATCATACTGCGGGAATGGGGGAACCGATAGTACATTATTGCAGCAGCACAACCTGAGATCGAAAGTATGAAGATACTTTGGTTGGAGAGGAAAGCGGTTTCTTTTTTGCGTGTTTGCGTTTACAATTTAAGCGAAACACAAGTGGACAGATCTCAAGGATGTGAAAACGAATATGAAAAAGACATTGCTGGTCTACATTTTGCTTATCTCGGCTTTTGCACTGTATGTACTCAGGTATGAATACTCAAGCGAAGCGAATGGCTCTTGGGAAGCCAAGGGACTGCGTGGAGATATTGGTGAAACATACATCATGATTACATTTCAGTCCGGCTTGGAATATTGGAAAAGTGTGCTCAAAGGCTTCGAGGATGCGGGGGATGCGCTCGGAGTAACCGTGGAGTATCGGGGAGCTACCCGATATGACCCGAAGGAACAGACGACGATCATTGAGCAAGCGATTGCACGGAAACCGGCAGGCATCGCTATCTCCGCCATTGACCCGCAGTCGCTTATTCCTGTGATTAACAAAGCATTGGATGCAGGGATTCCGGTGGTTTTGTTTGATGCGGATGCCCCGGACAGCAGGGCCTATTCTTTTCTCGGCACGGACAATTATCAAGCAGGGGTGACTGCTGCAGACAAAATGGCCGAGCTTCTGGGCCGGGAGGGAGAAGTCGCCGTTCTGACCATGCCGGGACAGCAAAATCATGAGGAGCGAACGGAAGGGTTCCGTAATACCATCCGTGATCGGTACCCTTCCATGAAGGTTGTTGAAGTCGCGGACGGGCACGGAGATGCAATGAAATCGAGGGATGAAGCTCTTCGAATGATGAAGACATATCCGGAGCTCGGCGGTATTTTTGTAACCGAAGCTACGGGAGCAGCGGGCGTTGGTGAAGCGGTTCAGAATGGGGATGCAGGTTATCCGCTACAGATCATATCCTTTGATACCAATAAAGCTACACTGGACATGATCAAGAGCGGCACAATCTCTGCAACGATCGCACAAGGAACCTGGAACATGGGTTACTGGTCCCTTCAATACCTGTTTCATTTGCACCACCAACTCACCGTACCTGCACCGTCTTCTTCGGATGAAAATGCACCGCTGCCGGTTAGGGTGGATACCGGAATCTCTGTCGTGACACGATCGAATGTAGATGATTACTATGCCAAATAAAACAGAACATCGTTCTCGAATGCCCCTCGGCTGGAAGAAAATTCGTTTCTGGATGAAGAGCGGATTGCAGAGACTGCGATTGCGTAATATGCCACTGCGCTATCAGCTGATGCTGCTCTTTTTGCTCTTTGCAATCGTTCCTTCAGTGGGACTCGGACTGCTGGTGAACTGGACAGTGGAACGGATTGTTGAGAGGCAGGTCGAGGGACACACGATGCAGCTAATCGGCAAAGTCAATGAAGCACTTGACAGCAAGATGGAGAATTTGCAAAACATGACCTATCTGATTGCGTTTGACCCGGATATCCGTGCGTTCATGGAAGGGAAAACGGAGTTTGACGGTCATACAGGAGCAGCCGTATCCGGTGGCGATTCGAATCAGTCCAAAGATCAGGAACAACTGTATGGGATCAAGCAGTTTTTGCAAGGATTCACGACATTGTATCCGGAAATTGCAGGAATTGTCCTTGTGAATGGAAACGGAGATTACATTAGCAACGAGATGTACCCGAAAACCAATCAGAGCCTGGTTCAGGAGGAGTGGTACCAAGGTGCATCCCGGAATGCCGGCATTTTTACTGTTCTGGGTCAACCGAGACAGCGTAACATCACGACACATGTTCGGTATAAGGATAGTGAAATTGTGTCTGTTGCACGTTCCATCACGGATGAAACATCAGGACGCGTGCTCGGTGTCATTATGATTGACCTGAAACTGCGTACCGTATCTCAGGCCGCCAGGGATGTAACGCTGGGGAAATCCGGATATGTGATGGTGACCGATGCAGAAGGGCGAAGTGTCTATATGCCGGATAACCCACTTGTTGAGCAGATCCCATCCGCGTGGTTCCCATCCGCGGATAGCGGAATATTTAACGCTGAAGCGGATGGGAAGGAGTTGTTATTCATGTACCAGTCTTCCTCGTTTACAGGATGGAGAACTGTAGGGGTATTCCCGGCAAGGGAATCGATCGCTGAAGTTCGCCAGATCCAGTTTTACGTCGTCAGTTTTGTGTTCGTGGTCTGTCTCTTTGGTCTGAGCGCTTCCCTGCGGTTCTCCAGTTCCATTGCTCAACCGATTTTCCGGTTAATGTCTTATATGCGCAGGGCGGAAACGGGAAATCTCAGATCGGGCCGCTGGAGCGATCGTGCTGATGAAATCGGCATGCTGGGCAGAAGTTTTAACCGAATGCTGGCACGGATCCGGCAGCTCATGTCTCTTAATGAATTACGGGAGAGGCAAAAACGGGATGCTGAAATGCGAAGCCTGCAGGAGCATATCAAACCACATTTTTTATATAACACCCTGGATACGATCCATTGGATGGCACAGAGGAAAGGTGTGGACGATGTATCCGAGATGGTGGGAGCCCTGTCCAGACTGTTTCGTATCGGGCTCAGCAAAGGCAATGATTTCATTCCCTTGAAATCCGAGGTTGAACATATATCCAGTTATCTGCAAATTCAGCAGACCCGGTACCGGAATCGACTTCAATGTGAGCTGGTGATTCCGGAGGAGCTGAAGGAGCTGTTCGTGCTTAAGCTGGTGCTGCAGCCTATTGTGGAAAATGCCATCTATCACGGGATTAAGGGCAGACGAGGTCCGGGTAAGATTCGAATTGAGGCCAAAGTACAAGATCATAAGCTGTATCTGACGGTACAGGATGATGGCGCCGGGATGTCCAGCGAGCGGCTGCACGAGATGGCGCAGCTGCTCGGTACGCCCCTGGAAAGCATGGAAACACAGGAAGCCGGTCAGGGCGGCAAAAGCTATGGCATGCTGAATGTACAGGCACGCCTTCGGCTTTCTTTTGGAGAAGAATATGGGATCAGTTTGAATAGTCGGGAAGGTGAAGGGACTTGTGTCACCATCACTCAGCCGTTGATGAAAGAACTTCCACAAGCGTTGCAATTCGATACTGAAGGAAGGCGGGATAGTCAATGAAGGAAGCAATGATCCAAGCAGCTTGGACAGAACCAGAGACGGAGAGTACAGCAGCATCAGTGGCTGCAGCCCAGACATTGCAGTCGGCCCCGCGTTACCAAGTGCTGATCGCAGATGATGAACCGATTATTCGCGAAGGCATTCGGGATGCCATTGACTGGGAATCGCTTGGCATGGAGGTTGCCTGTGAAGCGGAGGACGGCGAGGAAGCACTGGAGCTGGCTGTCCAGTTCGGTATTGATATCATTCTAGTGGATATGAACATGCCATTTCTGAACGGCATTGATCTGATCCGTCGCCTTCAGGATGAGTGTCCGGATTGCCGCTGCCTCATCATCTCCGGGCATGATGAATTCGCTTATGCCCAAGAGGCTGTGCGGCTTGGCGTGGAGGATTACATTCTTAAGCCGGTAGATGCAGAGCGGCTGCACACTGCACTTATGCGCCTGAAACAGCGGATGGATGAAGAACGCAGACGTACGGCCTACGTCAAGCAGGCTGCCGACCAGATCGAACGCAATATTCCGCTGCTGCGACAGCGTTTTTGTCTGGAGTGGCTGGAAGGACGGGCGGAAGGAAAAGATCTGACAGAGCAGCTTGCGTTCCTGCGCCTGCCATCGGATCCGCCTGTGCAGATCGGGGTCGTCCGCTGGCCTGCGGCCGAAGCACGGCAGTCCCTTATGCGAGAGAATGATCGTCAATTGTTTCTTTTTGCCGTAGAAAATATTATCGGTGAGCTGCTGGGAGATCTTCCCCATGTCCTGTTCCGGGACCCGAATGGATTAATTGGCTTCTGTCTATGGCAGACAGCTCCGGAAGAACTGGATTGCACCATTGAACAGCAAATTAGTACCTGTCTGAATATTGCTGTTCATGCTCATGTGGAGCAGAATACAGGTGCATTGGAGGAAGTCCCGAGTGCTTACCGGTTATGCCGTGAGCTTATCTATGGGGAAGCCCGCTTATCTCCGCTGGTGCGCAGAGCTCGGCAGATCATTCATGAAGGGTACGCGGATCGGGAATTGACACTGGAATCGCTCGCTTCGCGTCTGCAAGTCTCCTCGGTATATCTCAGCCGGGTGCTCAAGAAAGAGTTAAACGATACATTCGTAACCCTGGTCACACATGCCCGCATCCGCAAAGCAGTCCAGCTACTGGATTCAACGGCACTGCCTATCCACAGCATTGCAGAACGGGTCGGTTACGATACCCAGCACTATTTCAGCACGGCGTTCAAGAAAGTGATGGGCATTTCACCCGCACAGTATCGGAAGGATGGGGGCACAGGGCAGAGTGCCTCCGCAGACCGGGTGTAGCATCATTAGTATGACCAATACCACGGAGTTGCTCTGCTTCTTTCGGAGAAGCGGATCAGCTCTTTTTTTTGTCCAGTGATGAACGGGATTCAAAGAAAGGGATGCTGCACTCCTCCTGATTAGACAAAAGTTAAATTTTTATAAAAAAGGTTTAAAAGCTGCAAAGACCGTTCAAACCTCACAATGCTACGATGGGATCAGGCAAAAACAGAAGGCAATAGAAGTTCATTTCAACATTGTAAGCGTTATCTTATAATTCATTCAGATGCGCATGATTTGAGGAAAGGGGAACTTGATATGAAAAAAGGAGCAGTGATGATCTGGCTTCTGGTGATGACCTTGATGTTATCGGCATGCAATCTGGCTGAGAGCGGAACAGGCAGCAAGGAAAAAGGATATGTAGGCATCTCCATGCCAACGAAATCGTCCGAGCGCTGGGTCGGCGACGGAGAGAACATGGTCCGTCTATTTCAGGAACAAGGGTATAAGACGGATCTGCAGTACGCTGAGGACGTGGTCGAAAATCAGATTTCACAGATTGAGAACATGATCACCAAGGGAGTGGATGTGATGGTCATTGCATCCGTGGATGGCAATACACTGACGGATGTAATCAAGAAGGCTCACGATGAGGGAATTCAAGTCATATCATACGACCGCCTGATCCGGAACACGCCTTATCTCACGTATTATGCGACGTTCGACAACTTCAAGGTCGGGGTGCTGCAGGCTTCCTACATTGAGCAGAAGCTTGGCCTCAAGGAAGGCAAAGGACCATTCAACATTGAGCTGTTTGGCGGCTCACCCGATGACAACAATGCGTACTTCTTCTTCGACGGCGCAATGTCTGTACTGAAACCCTATATCGATTCCGGCAAGCTTGTGGTACGTAGCAACCAGACCACAATGGCACAGATTGCGACCTTGCGCTGGGATGGAGCACTCGCCCAGTCGAGGATGGATAACCTGCTCAGTGCCTATTACTCTGGAGATAACCTGGATGCAGTGTTGTCCCCATACGACGGAATCAGCATTGGCATCATCTCGTCACTGAAAGGCGTCGGATACGGATCAGAAAGTAAGCCTCTGCCTGTTATTACTGGGCAGGACGCGGAGCTGGCCTCCATCAAATCCATTGTTGCCGGAGAGCAGACACAGACGGTATTCAAGGATACACGCAAGCTCGCGGAGCAGACGGTAGAGATGGCCAATAGTATATTACAAGGAAAACAAGCAGAAGTGAATGACGAAAAATCATATAACAACGGTATTAAAATAATTCCGGCCTATTTGCTGGACCCGATCTCCGTGGACCGGACCAATGTGGAGAAGGACATTGTCGGCTCCAATTATTACACCAAAGAAGAAATCGGACTGAAATAATAATGGAAAGGAGCAAGTCCCATGACCGGAATCATATTGGAAATGAAGGGCATCACCAAAACCTTTCCTGGCGTCAAAGCACTGGAAAACGTCAATCTCAAGATCCGGGAAGGTGAAATTCATTCCCTGTGCGGTGAGAACGGTGCAGGTAAATCCACGCTGATGAAAGTGCTTAGCGGTGTATATCCACATGGAACGTATGAAGGAGATATTTTATTTCAGGGGAAAACCTGCGAGTTCAAAAGCATCAAGCAGAGCGAGGACCTGGGAATCGTCATTATCCATCAGGAGCTCGCACTAATCCCTTACCTGTCCATTGCCGAGAACATCTACCTGGGCAACGAGCGTGCCAGCAAAGGCATCATTGACTGGAAAGAAACATTGGTCGGCACACGTGAATTGCTCTCCAAAGTGGGCTTGAGCGAAAATCCGAACACCCTTGTATCCAACATCGGTGTAGGGAAGCAGCAGCTAGTTGAAATTGCCAAAGCACTTTCCAAAAAGGTTCGTCTGCTCATTCTGGATGAACCGACGGCAGCGCTGAATGAGGACGATAGTGAAAACCTGCTCCAATTAATGCTGGAGTTCAAGAAGCAGGGAATTGCGTGTATTCTGATTTCCCATAAGCTGAACGAGGTGTCCAAGGTATCGGATTCCGTCACGATATTGAGGGATGGCAAGACCATCGAGACGCTGGACATGAGGAAGGATAACGTCACCGAGGACCGGATTATCAGCGGTATGGTGGGCCGTGATCTGACAAGCCGCTATCCCGAGCGTCATGCGGATATTGGTAATGTCATTTTGGAAGTGAAGGATTGGACGGTTTATCACGAGCATCATGCTGATCGCAAAGTGCTGGACCTGGTCAACATGAATATTCGGCGTGGTGAAATCGTCGGCATAGCTGGTCTGATGGGTGCGGGACGCACAGAGCTGGCCATGAGCATATTTGGCAAATCCTATGGACGCAACATATCGGGCCAGCTCATCAAGGATGGCCAACCGATTCAGAACAACAGTGTAACGGAAGCAATTCAGAATGGTTTTGCCTACGTGACAGAGGATCGGAAGGAATACGGACTTATTCTTATGGATGATATCAAACGCAATATTTCACTGACCGGCCTGGGCAAGCTGACCAAAAACGCCGTTGTGAATGAACGTGAAGAAGTGCTGGTTGCCGAAGAGATGAAGAAAAGCATGAATATCAAGGCCCCAAGCATCCTTCAGAAAACCGGCAATCTGAGCGGGGGTAACCAGCAGAAAGTGGTGCTGAGCAAATGGATATTTGCCGGACCGGATATTCTCATTCTGGATGAACCGACCCGCGGAATCGATGTGGGCGCGAAATTCGAGATCTATACGATTATTCACCGGCTTGCTGCTGAGGGCAAGGGCGTGCTGGTCATCTCATCCGAGCTCCCGGAGGTTTTGGGCCTGTGTGACCGGATTTATGTCATGAATGCCGGGCGCATCACGGGAGAAGTCAGCCGCGAGGAAGCGACGCAGGAAACGTTGATGAGATATATGACGAAGTCTGGAGGCGAGAAGCATGGAAATGCTAACTAAACTGTTCAAAAACAATATACGCCAATACGGCATGATTATCGCACTGGTTGTCATTATGATCTTGTTCGAGGTGCTGACTGGTGGGCTCTTGCTGAAGCCGATCAATATTACGAATCTGATTCTGCAGAACAGCTATATCCTGGTGCTCGCCATCGGGATGGTACTGGTCATCATTACAGGACATATTGATCTGTCGGTCGGATCTGTTGCAGCCTTTGTCGGTGCAGTGGCGGCAATTATGATGGTTGACTGGCAGCTTCCAGCCTGGCTGGCAGTGATTGCTTCTTTGCTGGTGGGGGCGTTAATCGGGGCCTGGCAGGGCTTCTGGATCGCATATGTGCGGATTCCGGCCTTTATCGTAACCCTTGCGGGCATGCTGCTCTTCCGCGGCTTGACGATGATTGTGCTGGAGGGCCAGTCCATCTCTCCTTTTCCGGGGGGATTCCAAAAGATTAGCTCCGGGTTCCTGCCTGATATCCAATTCTCAGGTTTCGGTCTCATCTCGATTCTTGTAGGGATTGCGCTTACAATCTGGTATATCGTAAATGAACTGCGGGAACGCCGCTCCCAGCGGAAATACGGATTCGCGGTGGTGTCGCAGGGACTTTTCCTGCTCAAGCTGATTGTGGTGGCTGCGGTAACGAACCTGTTCACCTTCGTACTCGCAAGTTACGCCGGAATTCCGAATATCCTGATCCTGCTGTTTGTTCTGATCGTCGTGTATTCCTTCGTCATGAACCGAACTGTAATGGGACGTCATGTGTATGCACTTGGTGGAAATGAAAAGGCCGCAGGACTATCCGGAGTCAAAACTAAAAAAGTGACGTTCTGGGTATTTGTAAACATGGGTGTGCTCGCTGCTGTATCCGGTCTGATCTTCGCTGCTCGTCTGAATGCGGCTACCCCAAGAGCGGGTACCAACTTCGAACTGGATGCGATTGCTGCCTGCTTTATCGGTGGAGCTTCAGCTTCCGGAGGGATTGGAACCGTGTTTGGAGCGATCATCGGCGGCTTGGTTATGGGGGTACTGAATAACGGGATGTCCCTCATTGGACTGGGCATTGACTGGCAGCAGGGAATTAAAGGTTTGGTGCTTCTGCTTGCCGTAGCCTTCGATATCTATAACAAAAATAAGAGATCGGCATAGATTGATCAAAAAATAGATCATTTCATTTCATCGATATCTTAAAGCTTGGATGTCACTTATGATTAGATGCACTGTTCATTCATTTGGAAAGGCATAAACAGACCCGCTATCCTTCATAGTGGGTCTGTTTTCCGTATGTCAGGCACAGCCGGTTTTACATGAGTGCATCCAGAAACCGGGTTGCGATCCCGAAGTAAATAAACAGCGACAATATATCGTTCAGCGTAGTGATCAAGGGTCCGGAGGCAACGGCGGGATCCACCTTGAAGCGACTCAGCAATAGGGGGATACATGTACCTGTTAGTGTACCGATAACGAGTGTGAAAAAGAGGGACACACCAATAATGGTGCCGAGCAGCCAGTCCCCCTGCCAGAAGTAGGCGATAACTGTAATCATGACTCCGCATACGAGTCCAATCAGGGTACCTACCTTGATTTCCCGGCCGATCAACGCCAGTACGGTGGACTTGTCGAGCTTGCGTCCAATGAGGCCGCGGACGACGACAGCCAGGGACTGTGTTCCCGTGTTCCCGGTCATACCGGCGATCATGGGCATGAAAAATGCGAGTGCAACCACCTGATTCAGCGTATCCTCGAAGAAGTCCACAATGCTGCCTGAGATGAGTCCGATGAATAGTAACAGGATAAGCCAGGGGAGCCTGCGTTTGACCGCCACGAGTGGTTTGGTATCAAAATCAATATCCTTGCCGCCGCCCCCCATCTTGGCAAGGTCTTCACTGGCTTCATGCATGATGATATCAATGACATCATCCATCTGAATGACACCACAGAGTCTGTGGTTCTCATCAACGACGGGTAAGGCGATAAATTCATAACGCTGCAGCAGCTGCGCAGCTTCTTCCTGGTCCATGTCCACAGTCGCATAAATGACGCGCTTGGTCATCAGCTCCTCTACCCGGGTCTTGTCACCCGCCTGAAGCAGGGATCGGTGACTGACCACTCCAACGAGTTTGCCTTCATCATCCGTAACGTACAGATAGCTCGTAGCCGGTATAGGCGGAGTGCCCTGGGATTCCCTTATCGCTTCCTTCGCTGTCTCATGCGCCAGAAGAGTACGGTAACGGTCGGTCATGATCCGGCCTGCCGTCTCCGGAGGATAGTTCAGCACGGAGCGGATAATGGCAGAATGGTCGAGATGCATGTTCGACAACAGATGTTCCCTGCGTTTGGCAGGCAAATCATGCAGGAACCGGATCAGATCACTCTTGTCCATCTGCTGCATGACCTCAAGCGTACGTTCAGGACCAAGCTGTTCGAACAGCTTAATCTGTTCGTGAAGCTTGAGCGATTCGGCCATATCGGCGAGAACATCTGGCTTGAACAGAAGCAGCAGCCGCTTCGTTTCCTGTTCGGGAAACTTTTTGTAGATGAGCGTAAGATCGTAAGGATGCAGCTCTTTTATCGCTTTATAAAATTCGGGGAGGTCTTGGGTTTGTACATATTGAACCAGCAGCGCGGTGATTTCTTCGATTGAATTATTCTTAGGCGATTGAGGTCCGTTCTTGTTCATATCAAGACTCCTTTCTAGAGGCGGGGCTCCGTATTTTTAAACGCAATGTAAGCGAGGTAAACAGCAAATTGGATGAGTGAAGCATGGACTGCGCTATTGAAATCTTGCTCAACCATTCGGAACGTGCTTACAAATAGGCGCTGCGGAGATATACTGGTTGTACAAGTAACTGATGAGGAGGACTTGCACGAGTGGAGAAAGAGATCAGAACACAGCTGCTCAGTCTGGCCGAACCGGAGTACCAAAAATTCTCGGCTGCATTGATTCCCAATATTACGAATCTGATGGGTGTTCGATTGCCTGCGATACGAAAGATGGCGAAAAAGATCGCTGCAGGGGACTGGCGTGCATACCTGGAGACGGCTGACGATGACTATTTCGAAGAAGTGATGCTGCAGGCCATGGTTATTGGTCATGTCCAGGCGGATCTGGATGAATGGCTGGAGCATGTCGCCGCTTTTGTTCCCAAGATTGATAACTGGTCGATATGTGACAGCTTCTGCGCCGGATTGAAATATACGAGGGTGCATGCAGAATCCGTGTGGAATTTCCTACAGCCTTATCTGAAGTCGGATCAGGAGTACGAGATACGTTTTGGCGTGGTCATGCTGTTGAACTTTTATCTGGATGAGACATACATTGATCGGGTTCTGGTCTCATTGGATCAGATTAAACATGAAGCGTACTACGTCAAAATGGCGGTAGCGTGGGCAATATCGATGGCCTATGTGAAGCAGCCAGAAGTGACGATGCCATATTTGAAAAACAATACGCTCGATGATTTTACCTACAATAAAGCTCTGCAGAAAATAACGGAGTCTTATCGCGTGGATCCGGAGACCAAGCAGATGATTCGCGGCATGAAGCGGAAGACCAAGAGATCTATTCGTGTTTAGCCGCGGAGCCTTCTTTATATAGAAAGAAACGAAATGAAATACTCCATAGGGAGGAGAGTGGACACATGCGAAAAAAGATCATATGGTCTGCCTTGGAGCTGGACGGCAGTCCGTGGGTGTTGATTGCTACGGAACTTGGGATCTGCCGTATTGTCATGCCGAATGAAACGTTGGAGGACTGGAGCAGCTGGATTACCCGGATTGCCCCGGGAGCAGAGCTGGTAGAAGATGAACAAGCCATTAAGGGGACAGGCATGGTGGACTGGCTGCAAGCTTACTTTGCAGGGGAACAAATTCGTTATACGGATGAGATTCCACTTGATCTGATTGGCACAGCATTCCAGCAGCAGGTGTGGAAAGAGCTGGGGCGTGTCCCTTATGGTGAAGTTCGCACATACGGCGAGATTGCCGGTGCAATCGGCAGACCTACGGCGGTTCGTGCAGTTGGGGCGGCGAACGGGGCGAATCCCATTCCCCTTCTGTTACCATGTCACCGCATTATCGGTGCCAACCGCAAGCTCACCGGATTCCGCGGAGGCTTGGAGTTGAAGCGCAGACTGCTAGACTTAGAGCGGATTGAAGGCGTGACTAATGGCGGGCATGAGCGGTTTCATTTTTGAAGAGCGGTGATTTAGGAGGGTGGATAGGGTGCAGGCACTTAGTTGTGCCTGTTTTTGCGTTCTCTGATTATCGTTTCGAGCGTCTGTGGAGTAACTAGAACAAGTAGGAGGATTACCGCGTACGAACCCCAATGTACTTCTGAAAGGGACATCCCGGTTACCGTATAGTACAGCAGCATGAAAAGCGTAATTGCGATTGCGCTTACAAGGATATGAAGCCATTTGTTCATGTTGAGGGCACACCTTTCCGCTAGTCAGATCCAAACGATCATCGTATGGAACACCAACGTTTTACATATTTTTGCCTCGTTCACCCCTATGGTACCATAGAGCACAGATGATCGATACCGTGCACGGCACACTTCTTGGAAAGAGGGATGACATGTTAAATCAGGCATATTGGTTGACCAACGTAACGTTGGAGCAAGGTTATGTTACGGAAGAGGGCCAGGTAACGGGAACACAGACGAAGAAGGCCCATCTCCGGGTGGAGAACGGAATCATTACTGAGATTAAGGATGAGGGAGCGGAACTTCAGACGGATCTGCCTCAATATGATGGTATTGGGCATCTGCTGCTGCCTTCATTCGAAGAAGCACATATTCACCTGGATAAAACGTATTATGATGGACCTTGGCAAGCCGTAAGAAGCATATCGAGCATTTTCGAACGGATTGAAGAAGAGAAGGCGCTGCTGCCCAAGCTGCTGCCGGATGCGAAACGTCAAGCGGAGAGTATCCTGCACCTGATTCAGGGCTATGGATCCACTCATGTACGCAGCCATTGCAACATTGAGCCCGTCAGCGGATTGAAACGGCTTGAGGCCACCAGACACGCACTGGAAACTTTCTCAGGCAAACTCTCCTCGGAGATTGTGGCATTTCCGCAGCATGGGCTGCTTCGCTCCAATTCGGTGAAGTTAATGGGCCAAGCCATGCAAGAAGGCGCTACGATCGTAGGTGGACTTGATCCGCATACGGTGGACGAGCATATCGAGAAATCGCTGCATGCCATGGTAGATCTGGCTGTGCAGCATCAGGCGGGGATTGATATCCATCTACATGATCGCAACGAGCCGGGCAAGCAAACGCTGCAGCGACTCGCTGATCTGACGGAAGAGGCAGGGCTTCAAGGGAAGGTTACGGTGAGTCATGCATTTTGGTTCGCTCAAGCGGAGCCGCAGGAGGCAGAGGATATGGCGAAGCGTATGGCCTCTCTCGGCATGAGCGTGGCTTCAACGGTACCCATCGGCAAAATGGTTATGCCCCTTCCGATGCTGCATCGCGTGGGGGTCAACGTGAAGCTGGCCACAGACAGCCTGACCGATCATTGGTCACCTTTTGGCAGCGGGGATCAACTGGAGAAAGCAGGGCGCTTCGCCGAATTGTATGGATACAATGATGAACGTTCGTTGTCCCAATCTCTTGGATTCATCACGGGTGGAGTTACACCGCTGAATTCGGAAGGGAAACAAGTCTGGCCTAAAGTAGGCGATGAGGCGAGCTTTGTATTGGTTCAGGCAAGCTGCTCGGCGGAAGCCGTTGCCCGTAAATCTGCCCGGCAGGCGGTTTGGTACAAGGGGCAAATGGTGAGTGGAACTGTATAGGGGAAATGCAGAAATCATGTGAAGCCACGGGAAACCGTGGTTTTTTTGTGAAGTTAAAAGAAGATACACCTCAAAGGAGAGAGGAATAATTTATTCGCATATACCATGATTTGGGTTATGATGGATTTAGTTTTCCAGATGTATATGTGTTGGATAAATTGTAGGAAAGGTCCGTGCAAGTATTTATATGAATTATAGTAAGACGATGATAAATGATTAAGGGGAGGCCCTCATGTCAGTAGAGAACGTCACACTAAGGTTGATAACGAAAGAAAACGAATTGGAATGCATGAACCTTAAACCACGGGATGAGCAAATGAACCTAGTGGCTACGAATTCGGACTCGCTCATTCATGCAATCAAGGAGACCACTTCCAAGCCATACGGAATCTACGCGGAGGATCAGATGGTGGGTTTCATTCTATTTGACAATGAAATCTATAGTGACGGGTATTACTGGATTTTGCGATTTATGATTGATGAGAGATACCAAGGAAAAGGTTATGCCAAACAAGCGATAAGAGAAGTAATCAACAAACTAAAAAGCAGAGCTGATTGCCAACAGATCAGAGTGTCTCATGTACCGCATAACGTTGTGGCTAACACGCTATATAAAGCTTCTGGATTCCTGGACACAGGCGAAATTGAAGACAATGGAGACATTATATTGAGTTATCAGCTGAATTAATTATGTTTAGAAAATAAGGAGCGTGAGCGTGATGATCAGGGAAGCAGAGCCAAGAGATGCGCAGGCTATTGAACGTTTGTACAAAGAATTATTGCCAAACAACTTGAACACAAAAGTGCTGGGAGAACGGATTGAGGAGATCCAATATAATCCCAACAGTTTCTTGCTCGTGTGTGAAATTGATCAAAAGGTCATTGGTACAGCGCACTTACATATTTGTCTGGATGCTCTAGTAGAGGATAGACCGTTTGGAGTAGTCGAACGAGTCATTGTTACAGAGCATGTTCAGAGCAAGGGATACGGTTCAGCACTAATGAAGCATATCGAAAATATATGTATACAGAAAAATTGTGTGAAAATGTTTCTAACCAGTGGAGCATCCCGAAGCGAGGCCCATCATTTTTATGAAAAACTAGGGTTCGATGGAGAGTCAAGCAAAGCATTTAAGAAATACCTATAGATGAACGAACCAAGTGAACAAACAAATCTAATCGAATGGAATGAGGTTATAGAGCGATGAGTAGCTCAAAGCAAGATGTTGATTTGCAGATTGTGTATGAAGAGCATGAGGAAGACTACAAAGCCATTTGTGATCGTTTATATAACTACAATGTAAGAGAAACGAAAGGGTTGTTAAAAAAGCCAGGAGAAAGTATCCATCTATTTCTGAGGGATATGGAAGGCCGGGCTGTAGGTGGAATCTTCTGTGCTACATACTGTGAGACGTTATATATTGATAACTTTTGGATCGACGAGGAATATAGAAATCAGGGGAGTGGGAAGTCTCTCCTTTTGCAGGCGGAAAGCATAGCCTCAAGTATGGGATGCAAACTTGCTCACACCAGCACGTTTTCCTATCAGGCTCCAGAGTTCTATCAGAAGATGGGCTATGAAGTGTTTGGAGTCATTGATGAATATCCAGAGGGCATAGCTCAGTATTTTCTGAAGAAAAGGCTGTAGATTTTTGGAAACGTAATAACTATTACGTATGGAAGAGCGTTATTTTATTTATAAGTTATCAGCAGGATAAACAACAAGGAGAATCTAGTAATGACTACAATAAATGTTTTAGAAACTCAACCTTCCAGTCGGTATGATGAATTAGATCCATCTCAGGATGGGAATAAAAACACAACATTCGCAGATCTCATTATCGATGGAAAGTCTTTATATCAGATGCTTAAGAGGCACGATCTGGTACCAGCTCTGGGATGGGGAAGTGAGGAAAATCAAAGACAAATGATTCAATACCTTTTGTTAAAGGAACCCCATGAGTATCTGTATTATAGATATCCCATTTTAGTATGCCCTTGGTGCGGAGACGAAGAGTGTGGTTATATCTCTGTGAAAGTGGATCGGGAAGAGGATGTAGTTATTTGGAAGGACTTTATTCTGGAGCACAAGAACCAACCATTAAACGTGGGTCCATTTTATTTTATGTGGGAAAACTATGAGAGATCTATTCAGGGTACTCTTGGTATGGGTGAGCAATAATGTGTACAATTCAAGCTCGGATTACCTAGACGTCGCTTAACATTTTCGATTTAATACTAATAGGCCTGGCATAGGTCAGTCTTAATCAATGAATAAAAGCAAGGATGGATTAGTTTTTTGAACAGAGTTCGATCTTAAAGTAAGGTGAACAAAATCACTTATAGGGAGCGATATAATCATGGCTAAAACTACGGATGAAATGATTGAGGAATTCAAGTCGTTTACTTCTTATGTGAGAGAGTTGGAGAGTCTATCTGAGCAGGTTTGGAATACGCCAATAGCTGAAGGCAAATGGACTTTGAAGGACGTTATCACGCATATGATGCTGTGGGATCAATATTTTTATGAGGAAGCTATCTATAAAATCAAACAGGGCGAACCATTGACCGTAAAGCATCTGAACTTTGACGAATTTAATGCAAATGCGATGGAATACTCAAAGACCAGATCGAAGAAGACCATTGTTGAAGAATTTATAGAAAAACGAATGAACATTATCCATGACATTACGGGATTGAACGAAGAAGAATATACACGAGAATATAAGGATGGAGACAAAAAGAAATTCAGTATTAAAAAGTATGTAAGGGCATTCATCTCGCATGATAAACATCATAAAAAACAGATTGAAGCCTTTAAGAAGACGCTACACATAGCTAAGTAAAGGTGAGGTGGTAACCACGATATGAATTATGAATTAATTCAAGCATCCAAGGAACATAAGGGTATCATACAAAATCTCATGCAATTCTATATTTATGACTTCTCTGAATTTATCCATTGTGATGTGGAGGGTGATGGTCTATTTAAGCCATATCCCTATTTGGAAGACTATTGGATCGAAGTGGATCATCGATTTCCATATGTCATCAAACAAGAGCATAACTATATTGGTTTTGTGTTAGTGAGATGCATAGAATCAGAAGAGAGAAAATACTTCTCCATTGCGGAGTTTTTTATTATGAAGAAATACAGGAAAGAAGGCATAGGCACAGCGGTAGCTAAACAACTATTTGATATGCATAAGGGGCACTGGGAAGTACACCAGCTTGAAAATAATGTGCCCGCACAGCGCTTTTGGAATAAGGTTATACACGAGTACACACAAGGAAACTTCTCAGATCGAGTTGAGGACGGGAAAAGGATACAAGAATTTATAATGAGTTAAATAGTTGAATGATAAAGACTTTTAAAAGACAAGGGCGAGAAAAATTAAGATGGTTTACAAGAGAATCCATATTATTGGTTCCACAGGCAGTGGGAAAACCTATTTGGCCAGAGCACTGTCCAGCCGACTAAATATTCCATATTACGAATTGGACAAAGTGATGTGGAGCAGCTCCGTTGAATTTGCCGGAAGTGAATAGTAATAAGAAAGTGCTCTCTATGAAGATATTCAAGGGGGAATAACGAATGCAGGTAGCTGAATGGTCTGAAAACATGGAAACGTATGATATATCCAGCGAATATTCTATTCGTAAGGCTGACCCGGAAGAGTGGGGAATATATTGCTCGGTTTATTACAATATGCGCTTTGTTGGTTTTTTTCGAGAAGAGCGGTTCAGTGCTAACCGAAATAATGCGTATTGGATCTACCAGGGAGAATCGAAAATTGGTGGGGTACGGATGGCACCCAATACTATATATCATTTATTTTTTATTCCACCGTTCAATCAATCATTTGAGGTACTGAAGCTACTGAAAAAGATCCTGGTCAGCTGGTCTGATCGAACCCAAGCCATTAAAGCTTTTGAAATTCTTCCGGATCAGGTTCATTTATTTGCCAAAGCCGGATTTTGGCCAGTGGAGTTCAGATGCCGCTGGATGCAGCGTCCCACTGAAAAATTCGATGTGACATGGGACGACGATCTGATCATCCAGAGTCCTCAAATTATTGAAGATGAAACAGGTACCAAGCGATTTACAAATGAAAATGAAATAGCTCATTGCGACTTCGCAAGCTTTGTAGGAGGTTTTGAGGCGTTAAGACGAAATCAGTCTTCCTTTGAACAGTTCATACCTGATGAAGATCCGTCTCTAACCAATGAGGTGCTCACGGAAGCATCTACACTTGTGTATGACAGAAGTACGGGAGAGCTTGTCGCCAATTGCAGGATTTGTTTACAGGACACGGAGGCAGCAGTATACAGTATTGGTGTCATCCCATCGCATAGAGGAAGAGGGATTGCTACATACATGCTGCAGAGAGCTTTGACAATCCTGAAAGGAAAATATCCCATCCTACGGTTGTATGTCATGGAAGGAAACGATGCGGAATCCGTGTATTATAACCTCGGGTTTATTCCTGGGGTACAAGAGGTACAACAGATGATTATTCCTGCGGAATCAAATTAAAGTGAAAAGGTCTTAAGAAAAGGAGCATGCTGTGAAAAAGTTCAGAGAGATCGGATATGGAAACCATTGGTTCATCCGAACGGAATTCGAACACGAAGACGGTACGGAAAGTGAGGTCAAGGGATTTACTAGACCTTTCCGTCTTAGGTCAGTGTACGTTAGAGTATGGATCGGAAAAAAGGTAATGATCATCGATACAAAAGAGGGAATTAAATTTATGAATAAAAAGGTGAAGAAGGTAAAAATCATTCTTGGCTTTTTTTGGATATTAATTGGAAAATATTGCACAGGAAGCTTAAACCCTGATTAATGGACACGGGCCGTGACCGAGCCGAATTATATTGCAGAGATTTTGAGGATGCTGTGAACTTTATCATGAGCCAAGTCGTACATACCTAAGGTGGAGGGAATTAAATCATGAACATGGATAACATTTATCTGATAAGTGACATACCAGGTTATTCTCCTCAGATTAGTCGCTTGATTTCAATGATGAACTATGCCAGATATACAACGATTAAAGAAGTCAAAGATCTATCCATCGATCAACTGGATTTTTTGCTGGATTCGGAAAGTAACTCGATTGGAGCATTGCTGCTGCACTTTGCGGGGGTTGAATACGCTTATCAGGTGGCGACGTTTGAGAATCGGCAGCTGAACGAAGAGGAATTATTGGAATGGGGCCCGGCCCTTCAATTAGGTAAGGAAGGACAGGAAAAGATCAAAGGCAATGATATCACCTTTTATTTTACGAAAATGGACCAAGTAAGGATGAGAACACTTCAGTTATTTCAGACGGTAGGTGACGACTGGTTGAATAAGGAAGAGGAGTTTTGGTATAACAAACCGGCCAATTATTATTTTATGTGGTTTCATGTTTTCGAGGATGAGATCAATCACCGGGGCCAAATCAGAATGATCAGAAAGAGAACTTCGTGACGCTTAAGGTGGCGAAGTTTTTTAATAGAGAGGGGAATCAATGAAGACCAAGAATATCATTATTGTTGTTTCCATCGTATTCAATATCATCTTGATCACGTACGTTTTTTGGAGAGAAAATCACTTGAGGGAAATCCATTCGGGTTTATCGTTTGGTCTTCAGGGCGATTTGGTGCAATTGGAGAGTACAATTGATTATCAAATGAATAATAAGTGGAACGACGAAAATATGGTTCTTGAGAAGATTGAGGATATTACAGAAGGTATCAACCAACTAATGGTTACAGGCAAAGATGCTGGAATGATTACGGAATCGCAAGAAAATGACTTGTGGGCATTTTATAGATATTTTGCTAAATTCCCCACATTCACAGGATTTCCAAATACCAAATTGGACAATGATGAAATTAGCAAGCTAATCCAATTAAGAAATGATCTAAGGTCGGCGGGTTGGGGAACAAATGTAGGATATAGTAGTGACTGGGAGAGTTTTTCAATGAAAGTAAAAGATTTAACGAATTAATTATCTGCTGCACTCATTAACAGTTATATTACGATAATTCATTTTGGGGGATTCCATTGCTCTATCTCATTATAGTCGTTGTTATTGGTTTTGCAGGCATAATTAGTAATCAATACGCAGGGTTGAGGAGAATGGAATCGTTACAAAAATCATTGGATGAACTGAATCATCAGCTGCGAGAAGTTGGACAGATCCAGTCTGCCAATCAGGTTGAAAAGGAGTGAATCATGATGTACAAGCAAAAAACAAAAGAGACAGACAATAGTGTTATTGAGTTTATTGAGAGCGTGGATCATCCAAAGAAACGTGAGGATGCTTATACGTTGCTGGATATTTTTGCTGAGACAACGGGCTATGAAGCCAAAATGTGGGGACCAAGCATTATTGGATTTGGTTCGTATCATTATAAATATGATTCCGGGCACGAAGGTGATGCCCCACTGGTGGGTTTTTCGCCCCGTAAGGCCAAAATTAGTTTATACTTTGCAACTGGCGATACAGAACGAGAGTCACTTTTAAAGGACCTGGGGAAACACACGACGGGAAAAGCATGCGTGTATATTAATAAAGTCGAAGACATTCATGTGGATATTTTGAAAGCTCTGATAAACCAGTCGGTTAAGTTCTTACAAGAGACCTACCCGAATCCGTAGTTATATTTCATGGTATGACCTACAATATGCTGCTATGAACAAGGCAAGGAGGAAAAAAATATGCTGCATGACCTGCAAAGCCAAGCCAATATGTCACCTGTAGTTGGGATGCTATATTCAGCAGTGAGAGAGAATAGCCAGCGACTTCAAACCATTACAGAAGGAATGTCACAGGAGGAAGTAGACTACAAGGGACCCGATCATAACCTCAACAGTACGGCTCAGTTAATAAAACATATCCTATACGTTGATCTAAACTGGGTTTACAGGATCAAGGGAATACCGCTGCCCCAGTCATTGATAGAACAATATGGCCCGATGATCGATGAAAACCACAACCTTCCGATGGTGAGTGGAGTGTCAAGGGACACGCTTATCTCTCAATATGAGGGAGTAATAACTGATCTGAAAGAGACATGTGAGCAATTAACAGATGCTGATTTGGACCGTGTTGTTACTTTTGGACATGACCATGAAAAACAAGCCACACTACGCTGGGGAATATGGCATATGGCTGACCATAATCGTTACCATCAAGCTCATATTAATCAACTAAGAAAGTGGTTTAAGGGGAAGGGTAATTAAATGCACGAATGAACAATAAACACACGATAATGAGTAACAAAAGGCGATAGGACTTGTTATTTATGATATAGCCAATACATATCGAAACGAGGTTGAGGTTCTGTATGGAAGAGCAATGGAGAATTGCAACGCATGACCCGGCATGGAGGTCGTTGTTTCTAGAGACGGGATCCAGATTGAGGGAGGCATTAGGAGAAAAAGCTCTTCGCATCGACCACGTCGGATCAACTTCTATTACCGATTTAGACGCCAAACCCATTATTGACATTCAAATTTCGGTGTTGCATCTTGATAACTTACCGGATTTCCAGTTGGATATTGAAAGGGTCGGCTTTGTATTTAGGGAGGATAATCCGGATCAGAGCAAAAGATATTTTCGCGAAGCACCAGGGAATAGACGAACGCATATACACGTTAGGCAAGCAGGGAGTTTTTCAGAGCAGATGACATTGTTGTTTAGGGATTATTTACGAGAACATCCACTGGATTGCCTGAAGTATGCGGAGGAAAAGCACAGGCTCATGCGTTTATACAAGGAACAACGTTCGAAGTATGTGGAGGGCAAAGGGCCTGTAGTCTGGGAGATCTTGCAGGAAGCCCATCTGTGGTTTCAGGAAGTAGGCTGGAAACCGGCGGATTCGGACGTATAAGTACCTTGTATTAATTGTGGATACCCATATTGGAGTGGTGAAATGAACCTGGGTAGAAAGCTTTTAACTTCACTTTTAACCGTAATCTTGTTTAGTTTAGCTGCAAGCTTGTTATCCATGAGTGAAACCTATGGTTTTGGTTTTTATATTGCAGTGTACCCTATATATGCAACTCCGTTGATCTTTTTGATAGGGTTACCTTCGTCGATCGTAGTAGACTTCTTGGTGAACAAAATCAGATTTACTAATCATGTACTCTATCTAATTGTAAAATTACTGAGTTACGCGTGCGCTGGGTTCGTCGGCATGTACATATTTTATCTGTTGATGGGTGCAGGGGAAGATATTCTGAGGTATAGAGAAACCATTATCTTAACCTTGCTTGGTGTATTTGCAGCGATGATCTTTGTGCTGGTCGATCTTGGTTTGGAGGCTCTTTTCAAGGCTCGTAAAAAGCAGCTATAGTCAACATGGTATTAGGGATTATTCCATTTTATAAAAAGGTGATGTATGTGATATCTTACCGACGGTTGGAACCACAGGATCCGGAATTGGTTAAGCAATTAATGGAGGAATATGCGCTGCAGTTTCCCGCTTTTATCATTAACCTTTATCCAGAACGTTGGGCGAGCTATTTAAATCATTCCAGTAATTCGGCCTACTGGGTTGCGGTTGAGAAGAACAGGATTGTAGGACATGCCGGGTTTATGTATAACAACGATGAAAAGTGTTACGAAATCGTAGGTGTCGTTGTATCGCCCAGGCATCTGAGAAAGGGAATCGGGAAAACTCTTTTGGACCATGTATGTGATGCGATTCAAGAAAGAGGAAAAACAGAAGTTATGCTGCACACCCTCGGCCATCCTGATAATGAAGATACACTAGTATTTTATAAATCGATTGGTTACTCGGTATCGAAATTGGAGAAGGATTATTTCCAAGCAGGCTATTCGCGTGTTACGTTTAGGAAGAGTTTAAACTAACGGAAATTATGTAATAGATCAGTATGAAAAGAGATTGACCCGTTCAGAAAAGTAGACAAAGAACACAACCGGAAAAGGAGGAATGGAAATGGAAACTTTTTTTCGTTATAACTGGATGGTGCGTGAACAGTGGTATGCGTGGTGTGAGGATCTACCGCTTGAAGAATTGCTGCGGCCTCGTACAGGCGGGGTAGGGAGCATCTTGAAGACGTTTTTCCATATCATTGATGTAGAATGGAGCTGGCTTCAGATTCTGCAAGGTAAGCCGGATGGAGCGGAAGATTTTGAACACTACAAGAGCCTTGAAGCGGTACGACAATTTGATCGCAAGCTGCGTCCCGATGTAGAGGCATTTGTTTTCGCGTGGGACACGAGCATGGAAAAGAAAGCTCATATTGATCATCTACCGAATGGCAAAGTTGTAATAGATTCATGGGGAGAAGTGATGCGCCACGTCATCGCTCATGAAATTCACCATATGGGACAATTGTCGGTATGGGCCAGAGAATTGGGCAAGGAACCTGTATCCGCCAATGTGATTGGTAAAGGCCTGATTATCCCTGACTGAACGGAGTGGGCAGACTCATGACCGACTAAAAAATGATGAGAACGATCCTATTTTACTGGGGATAGGGCCATGTGCTGAAGAGGAGGAAGTATGACCATCGAACTTAGCCGTATAAATTGGATCCAATTGGATGAAAGTCTAAGGCTTATGATGAAAGGGGGATATGAGGTTATTCCTTTGTCGCCTGGACTGGAAGCGGATGTGATGAAAATCGTATTTGATGATCAGCCGTATGTTCTGAAGATATGGAACAAGGATTCCAAACCGAATGTCGGCAACCAATATAAGCTGTTATCCAAACTACTCCATAATGGGATCCGTGTCTCCACACCTTATGGCTGGGGCAGGGATGAGGGGCATAATCAGGTGCTGTTAACGAGCTATGATGGCGTACCTGTGACCGAATTAACATCTTCCAAACTGGCATATGTGGCTCAACATTTAATGGAGGTCCATCGTTTTCCGTTGAATGAAGCAGGTGCCGCACAAGATGGAGCATACATATCCAGGTATGATTTTGTTGGTTATTTCTTTCCTTCCATAGAGCTTTACGAAGACATCAGCACTCATCTGTCGTATCTTCTTCAGCGCGTCCAGCTTAGGCAGGACTGCTTAATCCATGGGGATTATAATCTGGGTAACATTCTTGAAATGGAGGATGACTATACCATTATCGACTGGACGAACGGACAATTGGGCGACCCGAGGTACGATGTTGCATGGTCTGTTTTTCTGATTACGATCTACAATGGAGAGAGTTATGGAGAGACGTATTGTGCTGAATTTAGGCGTACAGCAAGTTATTCGCTGGAGGATGAAGGGGTTTTTGAAGCAATGGCTTGTCTACGCTGGATTCTGTTAAGCCGCGTCGCCGATGTACCCATGGGACCAAACGTAATGCAGCGAGTTCATAGAATTGCCATCCATAATCCATATTTGAATGAGAGTCTGTTGCAATGGAGATAAGATGCCCGAAGAAGTTGATAGAATGTCAGACTAGCCTGTCCTAAATGATCGTTTCCTGCATACCTATGGTATAGAGGAGCGTGATAGGTTATGGAACAGAAGGTGCAAACCTATTTTCAACTGAAGCAGCAGCAAAAAGAGATTGAGCAGCAATTATCTGTACTTCGAGATGAGATTGTCGCATATTGTGCCGAACAAGGGGTATACGAGACAAAGGTTGGCGGTTATACGGTGAAAACGGTGCTTCAGCAACGGAAGGAATATGATGACCAGAAGCTGTATGCCGCACTGCCTGATCCGGACATTTGGCGACTGCTGTCCAAGGTAGATAGTCATAAGCTGAAAAGCCTGATCAAGCTGAACGTGTTATCCGAAGAGCAGATCAGTCCTGCGTGTACCGTAAAACAGGTTACGCAGCTGCAGGTGGACAAGCTATAGCTGTAGCCCCCTTTAGTTCAACTGAACTTATCTGAAGAATGTACGAGCTGTTTAATGGTTGAAATACATCATATACGTCAAACAAAAAACAGGCATGCATTAACCTTGAGAGGCGTTCTGACCGTCTCTCTGAGTGTAAATGACATGCCTGATCTTTATTTATGCTGCAAATCCCGTGTGATCTTGCGCCCTGTGGGGGTCTGAGCGAGGCCGCCGCCTGCTGTTTCGCGTAATGATTCAGGCATGGCGGATCCAACCTCAAGCATGACCTGTACCACCTCATCGGAAGGGATAACACTGCGGACTCCGGCCAGCGCCATATCAGCGGCTCCGAGAGCAGTAATGGCACCAAACCCGTTCCGTACGATGCACGGAATCTCGACAAGCCCGGCTACCGGATCGCAGATCAGACCAAGGGTATTCTTCAGCGCAAGTCCAACGGCGTGGATGGCCTGGGAAGGGGACCCGCCCCGGATATCCACCAGCGCTCCAGCTGCCATCCCGATGGCTGAACCCACTTCCGCCTGACACCCGCCTTCCGCACCAGAGATGAACGAATTGTTGGCAATGACATAACCGATTGCTCCGGAGGCGAACAGGCCGTAGACCATCTGTTCATCGGTCCAGCCGAATCGCTCCTGGCTGCTGATAAATACCCCGGGAATAATGCCGCAGGAACCCGCCGTCGGTGTAGCAATAATTCGGCCCATCGAGGCATTGACCTCGGATACCGCAAGTGCGTAACTCATGGACAGACTGGCATGGTCCCCGAGCATGGATTGTCCATCTGCGCGAAAAGCCATCAATTTACGGGCGTCTCCTCCAGTTAATCCGCTTTTGGAAGTGGTATCGGTGTGAAGACCTTGGTGCACCGCACTTTTCATAATCTCATAATACTCTTGCATCTGACCGAACACGGTGCCCGTGTCATCGCCTGATTCATGACATTGCTCTTCCAGCATGAGCTGGCCGAGGGAAAGATTGCGGGTCTCCGCCAGTTCGGCAAGTTGTTTTAGCGTTCGAAAGTTCATTGGCGTAGGCTCCTTTATCGATTAAGCGGAAATCAATTTCAATATTCAAATTAAAGATGGAGCAGTGTGACTTCCTGGACTTCCGGAATCACTTCAATCTGCCGCACCACGGCCTGGTCAATCCGGCCATCACATTCGAGCACCATCATGGCTTCACCCCGCCGGTTCTTACGATCCACAGACATGTGTCCAATATTGATGTGATTATCTACAAGCAGGCGAGTGACGACAGCAATGACACCGGGTTCATCGCTATGACGAATGATGAGTGTAGGATAGAGAGCCGTCAGCTTCAAGTTGTAGCCGTTAATCCGGACAATTTCGATATTCCCTCCGCCGATTGACGTTCCGATCATGTTTAATGTCCGAGTTCCCGCTGCGTTGGTTAATACAATCTCTGTCGTGTTCGGATGCGGGTACAGACCTGTTCCCGGACGGATAACGGTTTGCATGCCAGCCATGTCTGCATGGGCAAAAGCCTCAGGTAATCCGGGATCATCCGTGTCCATATCCAGCAGCCCGCCAACGATGGCGGTGTCGGTACCATGTCCTTTGTATGTTGCGGCAAAAGAGCCAAACATGATGATTTCTGCATGGGAAGGGCATTCGCCGAACAGTTGGCGAGCCGTGCGTCCAATCCGTGCTGCTCCAGCAGTGTGGGAGCTTGACGGTCCAACCATGGCTGGACCGATAATGGAAAATACGTCTTTGAACCTCACAGCCTCATTCTCCCCGTTTGGGAGGCTGCACATCTGCGGGAACGAGGCAGTCATACACTTCCCCGCCGAGTCTGTCCAGCAACTCCTGTTGTGCTTCCTTGACGATCTCTGGATGCAGAATGGATTCAATGGCCGTAGCTGCCATCGCTTTGGCGGCGAGCAGCATGCCCTTGTGAGCAAAACTGCTCTTGCCTTGGGCAACGGTTTGCCAAGCATGAAGCGGCGTGCCAAAGGCCATCGTGGTGGTAATACACTGTGCGGTTGGCACATTCCAGCTGACATCCGCTACATCGGTTGATCCACCCATGAAGGTCTCCTTCTCGTCTGAATACGGAGCAATAAAGTTCGGCAGTGGTCGCTCAGCCAGAAGAGGGGCGAGTTCAGGACCAACTAACGCGCCAGCTTCCTGCTGATTTTGGAGCGGCAGCGTCTCATAGATGGCTTTGGCATAATCGTATTCATCCTCTGCATATTCGGGTGCACCGAAAGCCACGAGATGCTGATGCATCACTTTCTCAAGCGTGCTGTTCGGAATCAGGTTGGCGCATGCGCCTTCATATTTAAAATCCATCGTGGTTTCCGTCATCAGGGCGGCCCCTTCAGCGACCTTCACCAGACGATCAAACAGACTCCGTACCTGAGCGCTCTTCGGTGCTCGAACGAGATAAGTGACCTCGGCTTCCGCCTGCACAACATTGGGTGCCAAACCGCCCGAGTTGGTTATGGCGTAGTGAATTCGGGCCTGATCAATCATGTGCTCCCGCATATAATTGGAACCGATGTTCATCAGCTCAACGGCATCGAGAGCGCTTCTACCCAGGTGGGGAGCGGCAGCGGCATGAGCACTGATGCCTTTAAAAGTAAATGTGCCGTGAATGACTGCATTGGAGCTTCCATGCATAACGGCATTCATGGAGTGAGGGTGCCAGGAGAGTGCAGCATCCACATCTTTGAAGTAGCCCTCACGAGCAAGATACGTTTTACCATATCCGCTTTCTTCGGCCGGGCATCCATAGAAACGCACCGTTCCTTGGGTATCCGGATTATCCTGAAGATAGTCTTTGACTGCGACTGCCGCAGCCACAGCGCCTATGCCGAGCAGGTTATGTCCGCAGCCATGACCGTTACCACGCGGCTGAACGGGCTGATATGTGCTGATTCCTGCTTCCTGGCTAAGATCAGCCAGTGCGTCATATTCGCCCAGTAAGGCAATAACAGGCAGCCCCGAACCATAGGAGGCGATGAATCCGGTCTCCAGTCCGGCAACACCTTTCTCGATCGTGAAGCCTTCGGATTCAAGCAATTCGATCAGCAGCTCTACGGATTGATATTCATCGAATCTTGTCTCTGCAAATTCCCAGATTCGGTCACTGGCTTGGGTGAATAGCTCGCGTTTTCCTTCGATGGCGTCGGATATATATTGGGTTAGATCAATCGTTGTTGTCATGGGATACACCTCTTTACATGTGTTTTATGTTGAGTACGAAATGGCTTGTTTGTTATGCGTGATTTTTTTATCGAGAAAAAGGGTACTAAGCTGCGTCTTTAAACAGCCGTCGCCTGCACTTCAGAACCACTGTCTTGTTTCGAACGACGCGAGAAGAATAACGAAAGGGAGCAGATGAGGGCGAAGGCGATCAACATGATGAAGGCCGTTGCATAAGATCCCCCTGAAGCCTCTACCAGAAATCCGATCAGCATCGGTGTCAGGAAACCGGCGAGCTGTGCACCTGTGTTAATGAATCCATTGGCCGTTGCGACTATAGATTCGGGCATGGTTTTTAGTGATTTTGAAATGATCAGCGTGGAAATAAATCCAGCCATGGCCGTTACGATTGTCATGTACGTAATAAATGTAGCAATGCTTCCCGAGGAGCCCATGAGGTACAGGAAGAAGGCCACAAGTACACCGAATACGGAAGCGATAATCCGATCTTTGCCAGCCGGGATGCGGTCAAGTACATAGCCACTGAGGAGCATGGTGAAAATGCTGACGACAGCCGGGATGGCTGCAAGCAGTCCCATTTCCGTCATATCGAGTCCCCGGACATTGACCATGTACGTTGGCATCCAGGATTGGAGTCCCCAGTTGACGGCATAAATACTGAAGTAGCTGATGAACAAGTTCCAGATCATAGGCGTTTTCAGAACGTCTTTAAGTGATGTTTTCGGTTGCTGGCCTGAAGCAGAGGAAGTAAGCGCCGATTTGGCAGGTTCTTTTAATAAAAAGAACATAAGCGCAGTGATGAGGATGCCCGCCGCACCGATGATGTAAAACAGGTTGCGCCAGCCAATGGTCACAAGGGCATGCCCAGTCAGAATAGGAGTGACAACCCCCATAATTGCAGCGGACGCCAGCATGATCGACATGGCTCCACTTCGCTGATTGACCGGGAAGTTGGTGGCGATAGCTTTGGAACCGGAAGGGAAGAAGCTGCCTTCACCAATACCAAACAGGAAACGAACGAAGATAAGAGAGAGTAATGACCAGGCGGAACCGGTCAGAATGGTGAATATGGACCAGGAGAACAAGGAAACAAGAATGACCTTACGGTAGCCGAAACGGTCGGCGAGTGCTCCGCCTGGGATTTGCATAATGGCATACCCGAGGAAAAAGCTGCTGAGGATGATTCCTTGTGCGGAAGCGCCCAGACCCAGGTCCTGAGTTATTCCCACAATGGCATAGTTGATGACGAAGCGATCCAGGTTGCCTAGGCACCAGCCGAGAAACAAGAGAGCGAGAACAATGTACTTGAAGTGTTTGCTGTGCATGATTTTGGACATTGTGTTACCTTCTTTCTCATCAATTGTTAACTTGATTTCTGTGTTGATATAAAGTTACAGGATGAGAGGCTACCAACACAATGTATATATATGTATAATAAATTGTAGTTTTATGTGAAAACCTACATTGACTTGGGGGCGGCTCTGTTGAATGGAATCTTACATGAAATCCTGAGAGAACGTTTGGGGAAATGCGATTATGAGGTTTGGATCAGCAGTAATTGGGAAGATTGGGTGCTGAATGAAGCCATTGGTAAAAAGGAAAGTATACCACCTTGTTTTGATGAAAGTCTCCCTCTTCAACACCCCAAAGTAGAGCAAGAATCAGATGATATTGTGTTAGTTTTTCTGCCATATAACAATAATATATGTGTGGCAATTCGTGTTTTTAAGAACTGGCACTGTTCTGCGGAAGATTTAGTTACGCTATCCTCATTACTCTACCCGTATTATACGGAGGCTGTGGCCAGCAAGCATGAACGTGCCTTGAACGAAATCATGAACAGTATCCGTGATGTGACTCAGCTGTTAGATCTGAATGAGCTGTTGGGCCGAATTTTGGTGAGTGCGCTATCCGTCATTCCTTATGAATGTATCGGGGTGTTATGGAGATACGATCCTGCAATTGATGCACTGAAGGTTAAGGCGAGAGCTGGAGAAATGGGCGAGGACATGATGAAAATGAAGCTGAAGCCGGGTGAAGGCATTATTGGCAATACCTTCAAGCGAGGCACACCCAAGCTTTACAACAGTTTCTCCACAGTGGAAGATGACTTTGGCAACATGACACCCGACAACAAGGATCATTTGAATTCGGCATACGACTTTCAGAATATCGGGTCAATCATTTCGGTGCCGATCAAGGTGGGAGGCGAGCCGGATTGCGTGTTAATCGTTTATCAAAAAGGTAGGGTCCCCATATTCACGGAATCGGATGTAAGACTGCTGCAGAGCTTTGCCGACCAGGTTTCCATTGCCATCACGAATGCCCAGCTCTATGAGGATCTGAGCAAACGGAACGAAACGCTCATCAAACGAGACGAGATTCACTCATCCTTAATGCGGCTTTCGCTGCAGAATAAGGGTGCGGTATCCATCGTTAACGAATTGACACGTATTATTGGCGTGCCAATCGTATTTATCGATTTTATTGATAATGAATGGATTCCCAAACGGAGCAGTGTCCTGAATGATTGGGATATGGAGAAACTGCGCAATCTGTATGAATCCTTGCATCATCCTGATTATTTGACATGTATCAAGGGGGAAGAAAGCCAGGTATTTCAATATTTGTACCCGATTGCTTCGGCTAATCAATGTCTCGGTTATCTGATCATGCAGATGAATACTCCGCTGCAACCATTGCAGTTAATTGCGCTGGAGCAGGGGAGCTCCATTCTGGCTCTTGAATTGATGCGCAAGCAGTCTCTGGCTGAATTTTACTTCAAGAAAACACAGCAATTCTTCAATGAACTGAGACTTAGTCAGGACTCGGAGGATTACTGGCAGAAGTCGGGGGAGATCGGGATCGGTCCTTCAACATCCATCGTAGTCGGCCTTTTGGAGTTTGCAGATCGGGTGAATCCATCCACATATAGTCCATTATCCGTTCAGCTCATTGCTTATCTGAGAGAGAAAATGCCAAGCGGAACGCTGCCTGTTGCTTTTGGGGATGAGAGACGAATTACCTTGCTGCTGATTGTGACCGATGCGGTTAACCCCGGTAAGCTGGAGAAGCAGTTCAGCTCCCTGCTGAAGGATTGGGAGAGTCGAAATCAGGTGAAATTATTCGGAGGCTTAAGTTCAATCCGATCAGGGGTGGATGCAATTAATACGGGATTCCAGGAGGCCGATAAGGCACTGGCGTACCAGAAGACAAGGGGAGAACGGGGAACCATTCGCTATACGGATATTGGTGTCAACCGTTTGTTCATCCGGCAATCTTCGGAGGATCTGAATGCGTTTATGGCAGAGATCTTTGAACCGCTTCGACCTGTCAAAGGGCAGACCGGCGGACTGGAGGAAACGCTAATGACATATATGGCTTCCGGGGGATCTGCTGCCCAGACGGCAGCCACGCTTCATATTCATATCAATACTCTGTATCAGCGGATTCGCAAAATTGAAGAGATTTTGGGCATGTCCTTGAGTAACCAGGAGCACCTGCTTCATCTGCAGCTGGCCTGTTATCTGCGGCAGACATACCGCTCATCTTGATTTTTTGGGATGGTAATTGGACCGAACCCGGCTACCAGAACGTATTGTCGACAAGGTGTATCTGCATAAGGATTTTTCCTCTATCAAGCTACGTTTTGTATGTGTTAACACAGGCATTGATATCAATGCCTGTACTTTATCCTATCAATCTAGTGAGTAACAGGAGCGCTATTAATCATCTTCGATTTCCTTCCATCCTATTTAACCATCGAGCATTTGGCCATTACCAATTGATATCGCTTACATTTAAATTCAAAGTGAAACACCGAAATAAAACGGATTATCCTCCTAAAACGATCGATCTGCCGTTAATTAACTATGCCAAATGTAGACCCGATTTTATAAGCTTATTCTTGTAGGCCAGAGGCTTCTGGACTTACACAAATAAGGGATAAAGGAGAGTCTTCGTGAACGTGAACGCAATGGCAAAGGAGCGTCTTCCCTGGTCAGGTCTGCTTGCATTGGCTATGGCTGGATTTATATGCATCCTTACAGAAAGTCTACCGGCGGGACTGCTGCCGCAAATAGCACAAGATCTGGAAATCAGAGAAGGTTTAGCTGGACAACTCGTCACATTATACGCAGTGGGATCTCTTCTGGCAGCGATCCCCTTGACGACTGCTACACGTGGATGGAGACGCAGGCCTCTGCTGTTATTATGCATCCTCGGTTTTCTGATTTTCAACACGATTACGGCCGTCTCTTCGGTATACGGAGTTACCCTTGCTGCCCGTTTTATGGCGGGTGTGTCTGCTGGCGTATTGTGGGGAATGACTGCTGGTTACGCACGCCGGATGGTTTCAAGCTCGTTAAGGGGGAAAGCGATGGCAGTGGCCATGGTGGGCACACCTTTGGCGCTTGCACTGGGCGTTCCCTTGGGTACCTTTTTGGGCAATTACGCAGGGTGGCGTCTTATTTTCGGAACAATTTCGTTATTGACGGCTGCGCTTGTAGTTTGGGTCCTATGGAAAGTACCTGATTATAAGGGGGAGCCTGCTCGTCATCAGCTTGCGCTTTATCGAATTTTTGTTATTCCTGGGGTGCGTCCCATATTATTAGTTGTTCTGGCCTGGGTCCTCGCCCATAACATTCTGTACACGTATATATCACCTTATCTGGGCGAGACCGTGCTGTCTGAACGGGTGGATCTGGTTCTGCTGATCTTTGGACTGACTTCAGTGATCGGTATATGGATTATTGGGCTGCTGATTGATCGTTACATCAGGCTCTTGGTTCTAATCAGCTTAGTTATATTCGCACTTGCCTCGCTGGCGATGGGGGTTTTTATCCATCAACCGACTGTGATCATTATGGGGGTAGTTGCCTGGGGACTTACATTTGGAGGGGCCGCTACGTTATTGCAGACTGCAATTGCGCAAGCCGGGGGCAAGAGTGCTGATGTCGCCCAATCTATGCTGGTAACAGCATGGAATCTGGGAATTGGGGGAGGAGGGATCATCGGAGCCATCCTTTTGAACCAGGTGGGAGCTCGTTTTCTGCCGATTTCCTTGATTCTGTTGATTCTTATCGCCTTGGTTGTCGCCTGTTCCGCCAGAAAAAATGGTTTTCCCAAAACGGGCTAAGAACGAAACTACCATTTACAGCACATTCGTTTCTTCGATGAGATTTTTGGCTGCGATAGGTGAAGATATGGCGATGAGGGTAGTGTATGTACCGTATGGATCACATCGGTCTCCAAATGCTTCAAGATCAGCAATGGAATCCGTCATGATCTTTAACAGGTAGTTATGTTCTCCGCTCACTCGATGACATTCGACCACTTCCGGTGACGAACGGCAGAAATCAAGAAAGGCATGACAATCCCGTGTGCGAAAAAGGAGATAGGAAGTACTCGATTTCCCTATTTTCTGTGGAGAAATGATGGTGCGGTACTCCTCAATTACACCGCTTTCTTCCAATCGTTTTACACGTTCTGTTACGGCGGGTTGAGATAAACCTACCAGCTTGCCCAATTCTGTCATAGATAGCCTTGCCTGGTTTTGCAAATGAAAGAGAATATTCGTATCGATTTGGTCCATGAAATGGCCCCCTTTAAATTATAGGAAATGCATTGTAATTACCTTTATATTCATGGCAGATTATTGTGGATAACTTGGTTGCCTTATGTAATACGGATGAGGACATTTATATAATAAGCATACTTACTTTAAATAATCAAGCGGTAGCACATGGAGAGGAAGAGGGAAATGGGAGAGAGAGATATGAAGTTTAATTCTGTATCTGTGGATGAAGTCATTCACCGGACGTTGGCAGAAAAAAGAATCGTGGGTTCCGTTGTTCAGATTGCCTGGAAAGGGGAGCTGGTCTATAACAGCGCTGCTGGCCTTGCAGATCGGGAGCAGAACATACCAATGCAAGAAAACGCACTGTTTAGGTATGCTTCTGTAACCAAGCCGATTGTATCTACCGCTGCCATGGTATTGATTTCCCAAGGAAAATTAAAGCTGGATGATCTGGTAGCAACATGGCTTCCTGAATTTCTTCCTCAACAGCCAAACGGGGAAGTTGCATCAATGACGGTTCATCATCTAATGACACATACGGCGGGGTTAACGTATCGCTTTTTTCAGGAAAACGGGGGAACCTACGAACTTGCCGAAGTATCAGATGGGATGGATATCGCTGGCGTTACACTGGAAGAAAATTTGCTCAGGATTGCTTCTGTACCACTACTGTATGAGCCCGGGAAGATGTGGAGATATTCGATTGCAACGGATGTACTTGGTGCAGTCATTGAGAAAGTGACTGGGATGACACTGCGCGAGGCGGTACAACGGTTCGTCACTCATCCACTGGGCATGAAAGACACGGATTTTGCTGCTGTCGATCCGGAGAGGTTGACTGCTGCCTATGCGGACAGTTTTAACAGTAATGGGCGACCTCGTCGCTTGCATGATATGGACCATGTTCCTTTTATTGAAGGAACGGCCGGCTTCCGCCTTGCACCAGAAAGAGTTCTCGATCCATCGGCCTATTACTCAGGTGGCGCGGGGATGGTTGGAAGTGCAGGAGACTTTCTTCTTTTGCTTGAAACGCTGCGTCAAGGTGGGGGCTCTCTTCTGCCTAAATCACTGGTCACCGATATGACGACCAATCAGATTGGCGATCTTGACATGCCTTATTGGCCGGGCAGAGGATTTGGGCTGGGATTTACGTTGCTGAAAGATCCGATAGAGGCGGCTACCCCGGAATCCGTTGGAACGTGGCGTATGGGAGGAACCTATGGTCACTCATGGTTTGTTGATCCGACAGAAGAGCTGAGCGTTGTTGCGTTCACGAACACAGCTCTGGAGGGTATGTCAGGCAGGTTTACAACTGAATTGTGCGAGGCTGTCTATGAGGGGATTGGGCGAAAGAGATAACTTGCATTATGGATCAATATGGAAAAATGTGATAATGTAGAGCAGTAGGTTACAGTTGTGTTCTGAATTTGATCCCGAAATGAGATGAGAAGATGGACCGCATAAGGAATTACTTGTTTCTTTTTGCAGGCCATTTTGCAGCTGCCTATATGATCTTTCCTGAAGGAACTATTGCCAAATCCATGATATTCGCGGCACTGATGCTGTTGCTGAGCATGGGGATGGATTTCGTGAAAAGCAAAATGGGCCATTCGCTGGAGCAGAAGTGAGGCAGCTTGCTATTACATGTTGGTCAATGAATGACACCGATCCTCGACAGAGGATCGGTTTTTTGTGTAATGTTGAAGCATGAATGACACAAGAATGGTTAAGCCTGAAGGCGGGGTACTTTCATATGATTCGAAAACAATTTAATCAATGGGCCGAACAAAAGGCAGGCCCGCTGCGAACGCTTCATATTACTACAGAACCGGTGAACCGTGGGCATGTGAACGAACAGTATATTCCCGATCCCTCGACCGGGTTTGTTCATGAATCAGGGTGTGCCATGGGCCAAGTGATTGTCTGGGAGTCCGGACAAATGGAATACGAGGTAATAAACATAGAAACGGAAGAATTGATCTTGTGGAAGTATATAGAGCAGATTCAGGAAGAGACTCCTGATTTTGATAAGCTTTTGCAAGGTTATTTCCAAGTGTTACAGACGGGTGTTAATGCTTAACGTATACAGCGTGAGACTGTCCAGAAGTGTTGGTTGCCGACTTCCATTTACATCATGTCCATTGTTCATTACACTTGAGGTATAGTCATACGAATCCCCACTACAGATGATCAGGAGGAAACCATTCATGCATCAATCCGAACATATTCAAGAAGCTAGAGATTACATATTAAACCGAATCAACACCAAGCCTGTCGTAGGCATGATCCTAGGTTCCGGCCTTGGAGCACTTGCGGACGAGATCGAGAATGCTACAGTTATTCCCTATACGGATATTCCGTATTTTGCACAATCTGAAGCTGTTGGTCACGCTAACGAGCTGGTCATTGGCGAACTCATGGGCAAAACCGTCGTCGCGATGAAAGGACGTCTTCATTATTATGAAGGTTTCACGCTGGATGAAGTGACGTTTCCGGTTCGTATCATGAAGGCGCTGGGTGTTGAGCAATTGATCATTACCAATGCCTGCGGAGCGATCAACACAAGCTTCCAGCCAGGTCAGCTGATGCTCATTACGGATCACATTAACCTGGTAGGCAACAATCCATTGATGGGACCCAATAACGCCGAACTCGGTGTCCGTTTCCCTGACGTGTCCCAGGTATATAGCCGCGAGTTGCGCAGTATTGCCCTTAAGGTTGCAGAAGAGCAGAAGGTCAGCCTGCAGCAAGGGGTGTATGCGTGGTGGAGTGGCCCTGCGTATGAGACACCAGCCGAGATTCGCATGATTCGGACGATGGGTGCGGATGCTGTAGGTATGTCTACGGTTCCTGAAGCGATCGTAGCCATCCATGGCGGCATGAAGGTGCTGGGCATTTCCTGTCTGACCAACATGGCCTGCGGCATTCTGGATCAGCCGCTCAGTCATGATGAAGTCATCGAAGTGGCTGCAAAAGTGAAGACGACCTTTATCGGGCTTGTCAAAGGCATCCTGCAAGAGATGTAGGGAAGAGTGCGGTCAGCCTTTCCATAGTAACCATCGAAAAAGCATTGTCCATGACGGATGACCTCCGGTGGACAATGCTTTTTTGGATCATATTAGGTGCAAAAATATTCCTAAACGGGCAGAAACGACCTATAATAAGAGAGATTCAAACTGGTAGAATAATCAAGATCGGCTGATCAAAGGAGACTGACAGCAATGGAAGAATTGGGTTCAACGGAATACGTCATTTTTGAACGGATTAATGCGAACTGGTTAAGGGGATTTGAAGGCGTTGGAGGGAAGCTGTTCCTAACCAATGAACGATTGGTTTTTATCCCACATGGCCTGAATATTCAGACCGAATGGCTTCAACTTGAGATCTGGGGCATGACCAAAATTGAGAAACGTAAGACATGGGGAATCATTCCTAATGGTATTTCCATTACGATGGAGGATGGACTTGTCTTCAAATTTGTCGTTTGGAACCGTTCGAAGATTATTCGCGAGATTATACGTGCCAAGAAAATGGATAATGAATTGATGTAGAAATGTGTAAGTGGTAATACATATACGAAGAAACAGGGATTAGGAGTATTGAATACGGAGGTTGTATTAATGAACCAACTAACAATGCATCAAGCTGTGCAGGAAGATGTGGAGCGGCTTGCTGATTTGCGTGCCCTGGTTCTGTATGATGATCTGACCAGATTGGGAAGGTATGACGAGGTGAAGGTTCGGGAACGTTTCCGGAACACATTCGATCCGATCTATACATGGATTATACAGCTGGAGGGTTCACCTGTAGGTTGTGTGTCACTGAAGCCTACGGCTGAGGGTGCTCTGTTGGAGCACTTTTATATTCATCCGGATGTGCAGGGCAGGAGGATTGGAACCGAAGTATTGCAAAAGCTACTGGAAAAGGACGAAGTCAGAGGTAAACGTGTCATATTGAATGTGCTACAGGGAAGCCGGGCGAAGCATTTATATGAACGTTTCGGGTTTCTTGTAGATCGTGAAGATGAGGTAGATGTTTTTATGTCTATCCAGCTAACTGAAAATTGAGCGTTAAATGGCATAATGACAGGCCCATTCATTTAATTCTTGAATGGGTCTATTGAACATTTCTATTATACTTTCCTGCATCCGTATCCTAATATGGATAATAACCTACTTATTTTATAGGAATTATACACTATGGAGAATACCGATATGCCGGATTGGAAGCGTAATCTGTATATTCTGTGGTTGGGGCTTTTTTTCAATCATATGTCGTACACCTTGTCCGTGCCGTTCTTTCCTCTGTTTCTGCAAAATGATCTTGGAATTGAGAGTGGGCTGGAGGCCTGGTCCGGTGTCTCTATCTCGATCAGCTTTCTGATCAGCGGACTATGTGCGCCCTTCTGGGGATCACTGGCTGACAAATACGGCAGCAAGCTGTTGCTGATCCGTTCAGGTGTCGGGCTGGCGATTGCCCATTCTGCCAACTATTTTGTTCAGGATCCTTATACTTTTATTGCTGTTCGGGTCTTTCAGGGACTCATGGCAGGATTCAATCCAGCCTCGATCACATTGGTTGGCACGAATACGCCGGAGAAACATGTCGGCTACGCGCTGGGTGTCATCTCTACATCCACTGCAGCAGGCGGAATTCTTGGGCCTCTTGCTGGAGGTGTGCTCAGTCAATGGATTGGGCTGCGGGGATGCTTCATTGCCTCCGGGATCATTACACTGTTCTCGGCTCTGCTGGTTCTTGGCGTAAAAGAGTCGCGCAGATCCTATAAAGTGGCTTCCACCAGTATTCTGGGTGATCTGAAGAGAGCGGCCTCCACTCCCGGTTTAATGCGGATCTATGGACTCATTTTACTCGTCTCCACGTCCGTGCTCATTATCGAACCGGTGCTTACGCTGTATGTCGTTCAGATCGGCGGAGATGTCAGCCATGCGACACTCAGTGCAGGCATTGTATTTTCAGCCATCGGCGTAGCGACAGTCATTATGGGACCGAAATGGGGAAAGATTGGTGGCAGGGTCGGGTATGAGAAAACCTTGTTTATCGGGCTGATCGGCGGCGGCATTGGCAGTCTTCTTCAGCTAACCGCGTATAATCTCGTGTATTTTGGAAGTTTGCGATTTATCTATGGTCTGTTCTTCGCTGCAGTTTACCCGGCTCTCAATGCATTAATAATCAAATATGCGGAGCACGAATTCCGGGGCAGGGCAGTTAGTCTCAGCCAGACGGCGAGCCAATTCGGTATTGTGCTTGGACCTTTGATTGGCGGCTTTCTTGGTGGATGGACCGGCATTCCTTTCATTTTTCTGCTTACAGGGATCGTACTTCTCGGGGCAGCCTGGGTGGTAAAGGCAAGTGATATGAAGCCAATGAACAAGAGTGACCGGATTACTCACGAAAACATAGGGAGGACTTGAATGTGACGAAACGACAACTGAAATTGGGGGCCAATCTGAACGGAGTCGGGAATAGTATTTCCTTCTGGCGACACCCTGACATTCCGATTAATGCCAGTGTTAACCTTGATTTTTACAAAAAACAGGCGCGTAAAGCGGAGGAAGGCAAGTTCGATCTCCTATTTATTGCTGACGGTCTCTTTATTAACGAAAAATCCAATCCTCATTTCCTGAATCGCTTCGAGCCATTGACCTTGTTGTCTGTGCTGGCAGGAGCCACTTCCAATATTGGGCTGGTTGCGACATTATCGACTTCCTACAGCGAACCGTTTACGGTAGCGAGGCAATTTGCTTCACTGGATCAAATTAGCGGAGGACGGTCGGGCTGGAACGTAGTCACTTCCCCACTGGAAGGATCGGCACTTAACTTCGGCAAAGGCGAACATCCAAACCATGCGCTGCGCTATGAAATTGCCGAAGAGCACCTGAATGTGGTCAAAGGACTGTGGGATTCCTGGGAGGATGATGCATTTGTCGGGGACAAGGAGAATGGTGTCTTCTTCGACCCTTCCAAGCTCCATACGCTGAATCACAAAGGGAACCATTTCTCCGTACAGGGGCCGCTCAATGTGGCACGTTCGAAACAGGGTTATCCGGTCATTTTTCAGGCAGGTTCATCCGAATCCGGCAAAGACCTGGCAGCGAAATCAGCAGATGCTGTATATACGGGACATGAGACGTTTGAGGAAGCAAGGGAGTTTTACCGGGACGTTAAGGCAAGAGCGGTAGTATATGGACGTCAGGCTGAAGACATTCTGATCTTTCCGGGTATCGGTCCAATTGTGGGCAGAACAGCGGAAGAGGCAGAGCAAAAGTATCAGGAAATTGCCGGCCTGGTCAGTATTGACCACGCGCTGAATTATTTGGGACGTTATTTTGACCATTATGACTTTTCTCAGTTTCCGCTGGACGAGCCTTTCCCTGAGATTGGTGATGTGGGCAGCAACAGCTTCCGCAGTACAACGGACAAGATCAAGCAGCAGGCACGGGAAGAGGGGCTGACTCTCCGTCAAGTCGCGCTAAGAGCCTCAACGCCGCGAACATCATTTATTGGAACACCCGACCAGATCGCCGATCAGATCCAGGAGTGGTTCGAAAGCGAAGCCGCAGACGGATTCAATATTCGTACAGTTGTGCCTAATGGACTGGCGGATTTCGTGGATCTGGTTGTCCCTGTTCTGCAGGAACGAGGACTGTTCCGAACGGAATATGAGCATGAGACGCTTCGGGAGAACCTGGGACTTGAAATTCCGCGTAATCGGTACACGCTGGAACATGTGAACTAAATGAAGTAAGATGACGATGATATTCAGGTTTGACAAACTTGACTCAAGTCCCATTAATAGGGGGATAAAAAAGAGCGGTATTGACGTATTTTCAACGTCATCACCGCTTTTTTGTATGCAAATCCGCTTGGTTCAGAATGCTTTGAAGGCAATCCAGACCGATCCCATCATGACAACAATGCCGCCAATACGGGTCATCAAGTAGTAAAAGTCGCTAGGTTCGGGGTCGTTCACCCAGATCCAACGAAGGGAGATGAGGAAGAGGATATCCTGAAACCTCCTGTAGTAGAAGCTGCACCATCCAAATATCAAACCGGCGAGTGCGAGAAAAAGGTAGACAGGCTCACCTTGCGTGTGATGGTATATCGGGTAAGCAGCAGTCACGATTGTATCCGGTGAAAATTGCACTTCGTCCTCGCTAAGTACTCTCTGGTTGTTAACGTAAAAAGCGATGGAAGTCATGATATTGCCTTCTTCATCAAAACTTCTTAATATACCGCCATGGTCCTGAACCTCATACGTGTCTCCTTTGGGGTATAACACGCTATATGCTGCATTAGGTGTGGAACTGAGTTCTGTAATGATATATTTCTGATCATCGATGAATACGGTGCGCTTCTGCTGCTCCACTTGCACCTGAATGGAATCAGCCGTTCTACTCCGGTATATGAACTGGTTTTCTTCTTGTCGATCTAATAAATACTTGTTATTGTCTGCATAGAATATGTGTTCTGTGAAATAAGGCTTGGATAGGAAACCAACGATCACAGAAAGTACCAAAAGGCATGAAAAGAAAATAATGGTGGGGGACTGAATTGTCTTGAGCCATTTCGTCATCGTGTCACTTCCTTTCCACTTTTTTCTATTACGCTGATTTCGGGAAAGGGTTGCGCAGGGTTTGTGCCATAAAAGAATGGAACTTACTGGTTTCTTTTTTTGAAGCTGCTGTTATTATGAATTTATACCCTGAATTGGAGCTTGAGAGGGTGCAGCAGTCGTTGCCTATTAGACAAGTCACAGGAGGAGATTGGGATGATTAGAGGATTAACGAAAGCAGGTTTGGGGAAGATCGAGTCTGATGAACAATATATTACGAATGCGGCCAAATATGGCTTCCAGTCCGTAGATTTGAATCCGCTCTCATTGGTTCAACAATACGGCAAGGAGCAAGCCGCACACCTATTGGAAAGCAACGATATCATCATCGGTTCAGCGGATTTCACCGTGGACTGGAGAAACTCGGAAGAGCAATTTCGTGAAGGACTCAAATCTCTGGTTGAAATGGCTGAAGCCTCTGCTTCGCTGAATTGTTTCACTTGCTGCACCTATGTTCTACCCTCGACCGATCAGCCTGCAGCATCCTTTATGGCGGCGGCTACCAGACGGCTGAGGCTCTGCGCAGATATCCTGGGTGCTTACGGTATCCGGCTAGGGCTGGAGTTTGTCGGCCCCCTTCATTTGCGGACCCAGTGGAAGAATCCGTTTATTTGGAGTGTGGAGGACACCTTGGACTGGATCGAGACCATTCATGCTCCCAATGTAGGATTGCTGGTGGATTCCTATCATTGGCATACGCTTGGTTTGAGTATGGAAGAGGTGCTGCAATTGAAAAGGGAACAGATTGTTCACGTTCATATCAATGATGCCTCTGATCTGCCAATTGAAGAATTGCTTGATAATGAGCGCCTGTATCCAGGCGAGGGAGTCATTGATCTGACGGGTTTTCTGAAAAACTTAGGGGCTATTGGTTACACGGGCGTTGTATCTCAGGAAGTCCTGGCACCTGCATCAACACTTGATTCAAGCGAGCTGTTTGCCAAGTCGAAAGCAGGCTTTGACAAGGTGTTTGCGGAGTTATAAATGGATGGAACATGGCCCGTACACGATGTATGGGTCTTTTCATTTTTCTTATATAGAATTTACCCTAACCAAGGTGGAAGTGAAGTATTGTATAAGCATTCGTAAGGGGCAAATTGGCCCCTTACATCTATCACTAAGCTACTTTTAATCAAGCAAGCCGCGTTCCTTCATCAATTGATGCGTTACCGCCCACAATTTGTGTTGCATTCCGGCATCTCCGCCTGGATCCACAGGAGTAATTGCTGCCCCGCTTCCCACATTGAAATAACCTCCCGAAACCTTTCCAAACTCGGGTTCCACAGCGAGACGAGTCATGATGTCCGCGCCACGGCGTGGGTCGCCGATGTGCAGAAACGTTAAGATGCGCTCAAGTACACTCGCGAACCACAGCTCCCGTCCAAGACCAGTGACATTGAAACCTGGATTCAAGGCATTCACACTAACCCCTGTCCCTTCCCATTGCCTGGCTAGTTCGCCAGTAAACATAATATTCAGCAGTTTGGTTTTGCCATAGATCCGAGAGGAGCCGCGTGCAGTAAAGGAAGTGGTATCCATCAAGTCATCTGGCAGCACCAGTTGGCCATGATTCCGAGAGGCTTCAGATGCAACGTTTACAACACGGGCATGGCCGGACTGAATCAGGGAATTGCGCAACGTATGCGTTAGCAGCCAAGGGGCCAAATAGTTCACGGCCATCATCTCGGCAAATCCTTCAGAAGTCACCCTCTGTTCAAACGCATGGAGTCCGGCATTATTCAAAAGTACATCGATACGTGGATACGCTGCGGCAATTTCAAGCCCAATACGTTTTACATCACTTAGCAAGGATAAGTCTCCGAAGAAAAAGTGGATATTGGCAGAGGGCACGATTGCCCTGATTTTGTTTCTGGTAGCTTCGGCGCGCTCTTCGCTTCGGGCCGTGAGTCCAAGATGTGCACCGCGTTTGGCAAGCTCGATGGCAGCAAGCTGCCCCAATCCGCTTGTTGCTCCAGTGATTACGATAATAGACTGTGTTGTTTTCATAGTGAAGTCTCCTTTTGACACGAACAGAGTTGAAAGATATAATTGACATAAATCAACTATATATTTTAATTGATATTTGTCAACTATATATTCCGAAGCCTGTTTGGATGTATCGAGGAGAGGGGAACAACAACAATGACTGAACATGCAGCCAAAACAAAAGACAGAGAAGCCCTGGAACTGGCGCTTGGTGAGCAGATCCATGCCCTGATTAGTGCTTCACATGCACTCAATGTTCGGTCTGCCGAGCGATTTGATGCGACGTTGCAGCCTGCTGCTTTTCACCTGGTACGGTGGCTGTACTCTTATGGTCCTACAAGTGCCGCAGCTTTGGCAGAAGCAACTGCCATGGACCGCAGCTCGGTAAGCCGACTGATTAAGCAGCTGGAAAAGTCGGGATATGTGAGCAAGGAACAGGACCCCGATGACAGGCGCGGTGTTTTGCTGTCTCTGACGGAGCTGGGTCAACAATCAACGGTTGGCGCGCTGAAAGAGAAGGAGTCGGCCTTTTATGACCGCATATCCAGCTGGGATGATGAAGAGCTGGGACGTTTTACCACCATGCTTCGACAGTTTAACGGGTTGGAGGGGTAGTGTGGGGGATGTAGCGCAAATTGTGTTGATATAAACGTAGTCATTGTAAAAAAATCAAAAGGTGATATCCACATTTCCTTGGACATCACCTTTTGGTCTACTGAAAAACAGAATCTTACTTATCGGCAAGGTATCCTAAACCATGTTTGAATAAAGGACTCGTATCTACAGGAAGCATGAACGTGACATCAGGTAAACTGCCGTCTGTTTTTCTAGCTGCCGATAATTGAGTCGTATCCAGACTTACAAAATCCTCTGAGGTGAGCTGAAGACCGCCATCAATGGTCCAAGAATTATTGGACACATTTTCAATAGGGTGGTTATCGTTTTTGATGGTTGTCCCCATGAAGGCAATGTTATTATGTAACACTTCCCTGTAACCAGGAATGTTGGTGATATCCGTTGGACTAACGCGCTCCAGCATATCATAGTTGGCCCGCCGGTTATTGTACGCGGTGTTATTGGTCCAGTTAGCGGATTGTCCTGGCTGATGATTCGCATAAAAGCCATTCGCTCCGTTATTCACGGCAAGTGAATATCTAACGGTATGTACAGGCAGTGGATCTGGAATGCCGGTTGTCCGGTAGGCGTATCCTCCGACTTTGAATCCGTTCTGGTCGCCTACGCCATTCTGGTTGCCTCTGTTGTTAAACGACCAACAATGATCGTACACCACAGGTCCCTTTGAACTGATACTGTCAAATCCATCATCACTGTTATTCCAGGCGCGGGAATTAATGAACGAGACCGCTCCGCCATGAGCTCCGAAGCCATCTGTATTCCCGGCAGATTCATCCGTTGGGGCAATATTGTCATAAGCATCTGAGTTAAGAACAGTTCCTGTTCCATTCCCCGTATAGTAAAAACCAATCGCTTCATTTCCGTAAGCGGCCATGTTCACGAAGTCGGCTTGTCCTCTAATTCTGAAAGCCTCCGATTGAGGCTGCTCCCCTACTTTAACACCAGTGACATCGAATCCCTGGAAAGTGACTCCCGTTGTCCTGTCTTCAACAAAGAATGCAGCCACACGTAAATTAGTTGGGACATGACTGAAGTCAAAAACAGGTCTTTCACCCGGATATGCCTCGTAGGTAATTCCATTTTTGTTAAAGGCATGAACGTAATTATAATTACTATCCGTATTGGCGATTTCAAAATCATCGTAAACTCCGCCGCGGATATAGACCGTATCGCCGGATGAAGCCAGGGACTGGGCTTGCATCAAGCTCTTCAATGGCTCATTTATCGTTCCCGCATTGGTATCATTGCCGTTCGGAGAGACGTAATAACTCGTCGCACTTGTTGTTGCAATGGTTCCTTCTTTCCTTGAATCCAATGTATCTCCAGTTGCCATAACAGAACTTGTCATAAACAAGGCTGTAAGCATGGAATAGATAATGAATAAACTCCCGAGTTTTCTCACAATGCTTTTCTCCTTTTGGATCAATCAATGGTTTGGTGACGTCTTAGCAACCATGGCGCATGATTTTTATCGGTCCAACGTATAGAGATTTTTATAAAACAACGATGAAATAATTCTTTTGCAGTACGTCTTAGGTATAAAGTAATGGTGTTATAAGAAAGCTTTTGATGGGGAAAGTCAGCCTCTGTTGAAATTAATTTTTGCCTCTTCATATGTAGTAGAATTGCCATTGGAATTGACGTCCCATTAACAATCTTTTTACATAACGGGAGATGTAAAACTTAAGTCAAATGATGCTTTAATCCAAGTATCGGTGGGACGTAGAGCGCATAAATATCCCTGAAATGGATGGTAGGTATTACAGTGTTTAGAATCATGTTCACGTGACGATTTTTACATAATTCTTCAGCTTGACCCCGTCTATCATGTAATCCTCACAAAGCTCTTCCTGTCATCCACAAGAGTGGTGAAAGTTTCCTGAATGGTGAACAAACTTTGAACGTTACAAGGAGCCGAAACGTGCCGTGTTTAATCATTTTGACTCATAAAACGAGAGATTTATAGAGCATACATCATATGCATACAGCAAAATAAAGCTTTAATAGAACGTAAACGAATGCAGCTCTATGTAAAATTTTTAATAGGCGCTTTCAACGCGTTGACCCTGCCCTCAAAGTCTCATATATTTACTCCCGGCACAACAACACAGAACGGGTGGAGGGATCAGGTTGTTCAACAAAAAAGGAAAGAAAATGCTTGCTATGCTTACTCTGATACCCCTGGCTACAGGGATGGTCATGGGAGCGTTTCCTGCGGCGATTACTCATGCAGCTGCGGGAGATAACACGCCAGTCAACAGCACGGCTGCAGGCTCTTGGCAAACGGGGGATTTGCACGTACATACATTTGAATCGGACGATGCGCAGAATTCGCTGGAGAACGTCCTGGATGCGGGTTTGACGCAATATGGGCTGGACTGGATCGCGCTGACGGATCATCTGCGGTTATCCAAGCGGGATCACAACGGAAATGAAATTCCTGGTGGGTCCATTCCGATGTCGGTGGGGATGAATGAATATCAGGTACCACAGATCAAGGCACTACAGGAGCAAGGCAAATATGAGGGCAAAACGATTTTCTCCGGCTTCGAATGGGACATGCCGACGCATGAACACGTCGGAGTGGGCATTCTCACCGATGAGCCGAATTCGACCGAAGCGCTTGAAGCTGCCAAAGAATTCGAATATCGTTTTACCAATCGCAATGCGAGTCTGTTTGATCCGGCGGATGTAGCGGCCTGGGATCAGGAAGGTGGACGTGCCTATACGACACACCAGGATGCTTTAACTGCCATTGAATGGCTAAAAACCAACTATCCAACAACGAGCTATGCGATGATCAACCATCCTTCTCGTGGCAAAAATAAATATACGATTGCGGACTTCCGCGATTTCAATGATCTGGCGCCACAAGTGTTATTCGGTATCGAAGGTATGCTGGGCAACCAGATGGAACCGGATCGTGGTGGGTATAACACAACCTACAACGTATCTAATCCGACGGCAGACGATGGGTACAAATACCGTACATATGGCGGTGTAGACTACATGGTGGCCAAAGTCGGCGGACTGTGGGATGCATTGCTTGGAGAAGGGCGCCACTTCTGGAACTATGGTAACTCGGATTACCATTTCAAAACAATTGGCACGAATTCCAGTGGTTACTTCCCTGGGGAATATGCCAAGACTTACGCGTGGATTGAGGGCAGCGGAATGCAGGCGGTACTGGAGGGACTTCGTTCAGGAAAATCCTTTTCCGTATTCGGTGATCTGATCAACGCCCTGGATTTCACCGCATCCGGAGCAGGTGCGCAGGCTGAAATGGGTGAGGATCTGAACGTGACTCAGGGCGATGAAGTGGAGCTGAAGATCCGGTTCAAGAGCCCAACGACCAGTAACAATTATGAAAAGCCAATCAACAGCGGTATATCGGCTGGACAGGTACCTGTGGTCGACCACGTTGACCTGATCGCAGGGGATGTGACAGGCAAGGCCGAGAAGGGTACAGCCGCATATAACAAGGATACCAATGATTCCACCCGCGTGCTGGCTACCTTCACATCGGACGATTGGACGACAGATGCCGAAGGCTACAATGTTATCACATATAAGATCAAAGCGACGGATCAAGACCAGTATTTCCGCTTGCGCGGAACGAATCTGGAGATGAACGTTCCAGGTGAGACAGTGAATGGCGAACCACAGCTGGATCCGAAGAACACGACTTCTGATGCAGAAACGCGTTTTAACCAAATCAATGACAGCAACTACCGGGATCTGTGGTTCTACTCCAACCCGATCTTCGTGAACGCGGCACCTTATAGTGATGTGCAGGCTGTAAATGACACGCTCCAAGCGATTGATCTGGGAGACCTGAACGCAGTTACTTCCGACCTCACTCTTCCGGTTGAAGGGAAACATGGAGCGACAATTACTTGGTCCAGTTCCAATCCGGAATTGATCGATAATCAAGGCAAGCTGCTGACACAACCGAATAACAATGAACGATTGGAACTGACGGCAACGGTACAACGCGGCAACGAAACTCAAACGAAAGTTTTCACTGTCATCGTAGAGGGCACCAATAATCAGGTTCTGGTACTGAAAAGCAATATGACGACCACAGACGGCCAGCCGTACCATACGGATACATGGACGAATCAGTCTGTAAACGTTAGTGTAACCAGCGCGGTTTATGCACCGGCTACTTCGGCGACCATTGAGCTGTCCCGTGATGGAGGTCAAACGTATGGCCCTTATACCGAGAATACGTCTCTGGAGATTGCTGAGCCTGGAGAGCACAGCCTGTTGTTCCGAGCCACAGACGATCTGAACAGTGAGTATACTTTACCGGTGGTTGTCAAAATCGACCGTGAAATTCCGGTTATTACGCTGCAAGGCAGCAGTCAGATGACACTGAACGTGGGGGATACCTACAGTGAACCTGGAGCATTGGCATCCGACAATGTGGGGATCAGCGGTTCCGTGCAGATGGAAGGCACCGTGAACACACAAGCAGCCGGAATCTATACGATTCGTTATAACGTAAAAGATATCGCTGGCAATGCAGCAGCAGAAGTCACACGTACTATTACGGTACAAGCCAGTTCGAACAATGGCGGTGGATCAGGCGGCGGTAATGGAGGCAGTACCGGTGGCAGTGCCGGAGGAAGCACGCCAAGCGTACCGACAACCCCTACCGTTCCTACAACACCATCCACTCCGGACACCGGATCGGATTCCTCGACTGAAGTGAAGGTTGAAGTGGAAGCGAATCAGCCTGTACAGACAGGTATTAAAAACGTGGTGGAATTCAAAGCTCCGGCTGGAGCTGTTGGGGAAAAAGATACTATACAGCTGTCCGTGATCGCACAGGACAAACTGCAGAATACAGCTTCGCTGAACGTGCTGAGTCAAGCGGTACAGATTAGCCGCACAGGCGGACGGACATTGAACCATCAGGCAGAGTTGAGCCTGAGTTATGATCCGGCAGGTTTGGTAAGCGGAACGAAGCCGGCAATCTATTATTATAACGAAGCTCGTCAGAGCTGGGTATTTGTCGGCGGGGAAACGAATGCTGCTGGAACCATTACGGCGAATGTGAATCACCTGGGTACCTTTGTAGTATCCAGTTACACACCTGTGAATCTGACGGATCTGAACGGACATTGGGCATCTGATTATGCGGATCGTTTGATGGGCATGAATGTGATCCAAGGGTATGCCAATGGAACTTTCCAACCGTCCAAGGAGATTACCAGAGCTGAGTTTGTCACATTGCTTAGCAAAGCATTGGCTCTCCAAACGGTAGCGTCCACGACTTCATTTGCAGATGAGGAAGCTGTACCTGCATGGGCGAAGTCCGAGATTGCAGCTGCCGTGCAAGCCGGTATAGTGACAGGCTATGGAGATAATACATTCAAGCCTGATCGCACCATTACCCGTGCCGAGATGGCTGTGATGATGGCAAAAGCACTGAAGTTGAGTGATGTGCAGGCGGGAACGAACGGTGAGAATGCCAAACCAAGCTTCACCGATGCAGCACAAACGCCAGCTTGGGCACAGGACGCCATGGATGCAGCTGTACAAGCTGATATTATTAATGGTTATACCGATAATACGGTTCGTGCGGAGAATATGACGACCCGTGCGGAAGCGACAGCTATGATTTACAAATTGCTGCTTGCGATGCATCTGTAAAGAATAAATGTACTTGTAAAGAATACTTATAAAAATGAGGACTACCACTATTGTGGTAATCCTCATTTTTTCTGTATCTTTAAGAGCAAAATCACAATATAAACAAGCAAAGTAAGTACAAGGGCTGAACCCAAATAAAGGCCAACAGTACCGATGGCAATGATGACGTAAGTCACAATTAAACAAGCCACGTACAACGATAAGATCTTTAGCAATTTTATTATAAATTCCTCCTAGATAGTAGTATAAGACTTACCCAATAGGATAAGCCTCTTAAGTTTCGCTGTCTACCAAATAATTACATACCATTTTATAACACAAAAATAGGAATAAATAAGGCCGGAAGCAGATTCAAAACTTTGATCTCCGTAATCTTCAGGACGTTCAATCCGGTGCAGAGCGCCAGAATACCACCAATCAACGTGATTTCGTTAATGATGTTGGCCGTCATGTATACGGAGATAAAGTCAGCCGAGAAGAAGACCAGAGCTTCAATGACAAATAAAATAATCGCTGAAAGCATAATGCCAAAGCCGAAGGAGGAAGCCAGAATTAGGGCCGTAATGCCCGAGAAAATGGTATTGATCTGCAAAAAGGTGTTATCTCCCTGCAGTGCACTTTGCAGCGGTCCGAGAATCGGTATGGACCCTAAGCATAATAAGGAGATTGCAACCGTCAATCCTTCATTTAGTCCATTGGACGAGAAACGGGTCATGATCCTGGACAAAATCTGATCGAAATTAATCAGTTGACCGATAATGCCGCCTATCGTAAGAAAGATAACAAACATCACCTGATACTGGCTCGTAGAGATGCTGTTGATGGTAGTGCTAATGCCGATGATGATAGCACTGATCCCAATGACTTGATACAGAATGGCTTTATATCCGTCATTGACAAACTTTTTAGTGATCGCTCCAAGGGTACTTCCGAATACAATGGAAAAGCAATTGACTAATATTCCTAACATGATTTCACTCCTGAATTCACCAAACCGAGTTTAGAACATCGTCTACTTGCTGTATTCTCGTCACAGATGGTGATTGAATTAGATTTCCTTTGACCATGACCATGCGTACACAGGATAGTGCTTCAATATTTTCCAACGGGCTTTGGTCCAGCACGATCAGATCTGCCTGTTTTCCAATATCGACCGTACCTGTAATCTCTTCAATACCCAGGATCTTCGCGTTGGTTCGGGTCACCATATCGATCAGCTGCTTGTTGCTAAGGGTAGTCTGTTTGAGGTAGTAATCCATCTCTCTCCACATGTCATAGTGAGTCACGTACGACATGGCGGCATCGGTGCCAAGACCGATGGTAATGCCATTTTCGATGGCCTGCTGCGCACCTTTTAACATGGATGTATACACGAGTCTGGCGTTTTCTTTCACGGTTGCACTCACCTTCGTTACGCTGGTATCGAGCAGAGCAGAGGGATAAGCAGCTAGAAAGGTAGGAATGAGCGCAGTATAGCCATTCAGGGCATTTGGATTGTTTTTGAACAGGCTGATAATCTCGTCATCCATCTCGGAGCCGTGCTCAATCGTATCCACGCCGCCTTTTAATGCAACTCTGACACCTTCCGTGCTTTCCACGTGAGCTGCCACCCGCAGCCCGATCTTGTGGGCTTCATCGCAGATTGCGGCAACTTCCTCTACCGTCATCTGCAAACGGCCTGCTTCGCCGACCATTTTGGCATCCGTCACGCCGCCCGTCACGCAGATTTTGATGAGATCCACGCCGTTCTTGACATTGATGCGTACATTTCTGCGTGCTTCCCAAGGGGAATCCCCGACGAGAGCCAGGAAAGGAGCACCATGACCTCCCGTCACACTAAGGAAAAATCCAGAGACAAGCAGATTGGGACCAACGAATTCACCGTTATTAATTTCATCCCGTAATTTTACATCGGTATAGAAGAATTCACCGACACTGCGCATCGTGGTTACGCCCGCGTGGAGTGCGGTCAGGGCATTGCGTTTCATTCGTTTTTTCAGAACGTTTTTGCCGAATTTCGTGTTCAGGATTCGATCATAGGCGAATTGCAGCATGCCTTCGCTGACCGACAGGCTGAAGGGCTTACCATTCGCAAAGAGATGAACATGAGCGTTGATCAAGCCAGGCATCACATATTTTCCCGATAGGTCGATAACCTCATAGTGGCTCGGAATGGCCAGTTCACTTGATTTTCCAATCCCCTGAATCAGCCCTTGCTCATTGACCAGGACGGTCATATTTTTCTCCAGATCGCGATTAAGGTCTCCATGAATCAGATGGCAGTTCTTTAATGCATAAGCTGTGTTCGTCATTGGGTGTTCCTCCTTGAAATGAGCATCGAATTTAAAATTGAATTATTAATTCATTTTTGAATCAAAAAAAATAAGGGGGGGTAAATTAGGCATTTTTTTGGCGTGCGGACCAAGTACTTTTGTTGACCTGGTCTGCACGCTGTGCCAGCTAGGCATATAGCTTATTCGCTCAAACTCTTCATGCCGTATAACCGGTATACATATAATGCTTCAAAAATCTGCTTGCGGCTGTCCTCGCTCATATCCCGTTTCAATAAATCCAGGTTCATGTCGATCACATTGTGAGCAAGGATATCGAGCAAGACCAGGTGTTCTTCCATTCCAATCTCGTAATGTTTGTACTGCTTTTTGAGATAGGCTTTCTTGGTTTCGATCATGGTCTCGACGAGCTCGTTCTTGGCGTTGGTGTAGATCGTTCCTTTGTTCTTTTCGAAAATGATGATGATCTGGTTCCGGTATTTGCGCAATACATCAACCTGTTCCTGTAACAGTGCCGATTTCCTTTCGCTCTCCGTTTCCGCCTCGAACAGGTTCTGGTTATCGAAGTGAATGGTATCGACCAGCACTTTTTTCAGGTAATCCACCAGATCCGGTGGCACGACCGCGTAGAACAGATCTTTTTTGTTTTTGAAATACGTATAGATGTTGCCTACCGAAATATTGATTTCATTCGCAATGTCGCTCATTTTGGCATCCACAAAGCCCTTCTCATAGAACACCTTCAGCGCTGCGTATTCAATTTCTTTCCTCACTTCGTCTTTCTTGGCTTGCACCATTGAGAACGACTCCTTAATAATGAATGAGTGATTCGTTATTAGGTTATTCCTATTTAGTGGGTTTGTCAATGGGGACGAGAAGACCATGAAGTATACGTTATTGCGATCGGGTGGATTGTCAGATGCGCCAAGGAATCTGTGGAACTTTATATCGAAAAAAGTGGTTTTCATCTTTTTTAACATAAATCCATGGTGGTGGTATTGGAGTACCTTTTGCTTTGTACAGGGCTTTGCCCTCGTCACTGGATGCATATTGTTCAAGACTAAGAGTATCTTCAAAACTTACTGTTCCTTGGTAAGATAATCTCTTGCCTTGTATTGCTATATCAGGTGCATCTGAAATCATCCTACATACTGTATTAATCAATCCGATTCTCCCCGAAGACCAAATGAATAATTCACTTAGCAATATTAGGCCCACCCACCAAAATAATCGAAAGCATAAAGCGTCCCTTTTTCCTCATCGTCTGTGTCTCCTTTGACAATATACTATGATGTATCAACCCTCTCTCTAATAACATTAACATTGTTCCCGCTTTCAATTAAGCATTGACTTTCCCCGGGTGTCCCCCTAAACTTCAATTATTAAAATACTTTTAAAAACACTCCTTCGAATGATATTCCCATGAAAGGAGGGTTCAATTCTACATGCAGCCTACATCACACAACACACAGCAGGTGAAGCGAATTAATGTGGAGCTGGTGAAGAACACACTTAGATCAACGGGTGTGGGAACGAAGTCTTCCATTGCGAACCTAACAAAACTCAGTGTTGCTACCTGCGGGACAATTCTGAACGAGCTGCTGCAGACGGGGGAGATTATCGATCTGGGGCCGGATGAATCTAGCGGGGGGAGACCTGCGAGCAGATATCAATTCAATGCGGACTATGCCAGCGTGCTATGCGTGTTTATTCGAACAGAGGGCGGTGTTCACTCGATCACGCATCTTCAGGCTAATCTGAATGGCGAGATAAAGGATGAGCAGACGCTTATTTTGGATGAGATTACCGTGGCTACAGTGGAGGATCTGATTGCAGCTTTGATTGAAAAGTACAACAATGTGCAGGCGGTCGGGATCGGCATACCGGGGGTGGCGCACAACGGAATTATTGGCATTTGTGATGTGCCAGGTCTGGCAGGTCAGCCGCTGGGGCCGTGGCTCAAGGAGCGATTCGAAGACGTTGAAGTCACTATTGATAACGACATGAATCTGACGGTGTACGGACTGTACAACGAGCAGCATTTTGAGGAAGAGAAAAACTTTGCGGTGGTCACTTTTCCAAAAAATCATTATCCCGGGGCAGGTTTCATCATTGATGGTCACCCGTTGAAAGGGAACACACATTTTAGCGGCGAGGTATCCTACCTGCCTTTTGGGGTGTCATCCGAAGAACAGCTTCGGATGCTGCAAACTCCGGAGGGACTGCATCAGCTTGTGGTCAAAACGCTGGTATCCATCATTGTCATTATTAACCCGGCAGCGATCGTCATTACAGGGGACACGATGGACTCTGGTATGCAGCACGATCTGATCCAGGGTTGCCTGCAAACCATACCACAGGAGCACATGCCACAAGTCATGATTCAAAATGACACACGGCGTGAATATATTACCGGCTTGGTGGCTGTCACGTTGGAGAGCTTAACCTACCGCATCCAGTTAATCGAGAAAAAATGGTAGATCATATGTGACGAATCGTTTATTTGTCTTATACAACAGGAGGTACTTATTTTGGAGCAGCAAGCGAGTAAAAAGAAGTTTAATAAGATGTATGCCATGCAGCTGGCGACGATCTTTATTGGTTTTATCGTGTTTGGCATATCGGAAAATATTAAAGGACCAGCGATTCCGCGCATTCAATTCGACTTCAATCTGGACGAGAAGCAGCTCGGAACGTTGTTATCCCTGAACGCATTGGGGTACCTGATCGCTTGTTCATTCACGGCCATCCTTGTCCGCAAATGGGGCATTAAGGCGGTTAGCATAATCTCCTTTGCCTCCATGATTCTCTCGGGTGTGTTCATTTATTTATCCCATACATATCCGCTCTTTGCTTCATCGTATTTCTTCATGTACATCGGTAACGGCATGCTGGAGATTGCGCTCGCGATTCTGGGTGCTCGGATCTTTGTGAAAAATACAGGTACAATGATGAACCTGTCCCATTTCTTCTATGGTCTGAGTTCTACCGTAGCTCCGCTGCTGGCAACGGGCGTCATGTCACTGACGGTATTTGGGCATGAACTGGACTGGCGCGGCATGTATCTGGTCATGTTATCCCTCTGCCTACTGCCTATTATTGCGGCGATGCTTAGTTCGTTTCCGGGAGATGATCTTCCGCATGAAGACCGGGTTTCCCTGAAGATGCTGACACGGGATCCGGCCATCTGGATGATGGTGCTGATTCTTTCTTTTGGCGTGGTATCCGAACTGGCCGTGGGCGGCTGGCTTGTAAACTTCCTGGAAAAGGCTTATACATGGGACACCGTGAAGGCTTCGGGGATGCTGTCTGCATTTTTCCTCAGCTTCTCGCTCGGGCGTCTGCTGCTCGGTCCGCTTACGGACCGGATCGGTTTTGTACTTTCATTGATTGTTTTCTCGGCTTTCTCCGCTATCTGTACGTTCGCGGCCATCGCGGGCGGTGAGGGGCTGGCGTTCCTGTTTGCCGTGTCCGGTGCAGGTATTGCGATGATTTATCCAACCGTGATGGCATTTATTGCGAAAAGGTATCCAAACGGAAGCGACACCGCCATTACGTTTGCGGTTACGCTGATGGGGGTCGGCAGCGTCATTGGTAACTATGCGATTGGCTGGGTTATTGAAGGCGTGAAGAACGCGTATGGTGCCACTACTCCGTTGGGGCTGCTTCGCGGTCTGCAGGCGGGTTATGGGTTCATCGGTTTATGCGCTGTGATCTGTGCGGCGTCGGGCGTGGTGCTGTTTGTGTATCTGAAACGGAAGCAGGAACTGATTTAGTAATTATTCTATTTAAATTAATTATGTGAGATAGCATAGGAATCCTCGATGGAGTTAAACGGGGATTCTTTTATTTATTGATTCTGAGATACATGATGCTATTATTTTAGCTAGCCGTAGAAGAAATATAATTTTCAATTTACAGACGGATGCAATGCAACTTTTGGTGTTTTATAGAAAATATCGCGGGGCGAGGTATAATTGGAGCAACTATCAAACGAAAGGTATGAGATTGCCATGACTACAGCCATACTTAGAAAATGGGGAAATAGTATCGCAATTTGTATTCCTAACCAAGTACTTAAACGTCTTAATCTGAAGGAAGGTTCGGAAGTTGAGATTTTAGTGACGGCAGACAATGAATTGTTGTTGCGCCCAAAAACCAAACTGACCAATTACAAGGAAGAACTGCGCTCTCATCAAAAGACTCTGCTCTCTAAAGTGAAAGAGGATAAACGACATGATGAAATAGACTTTGGCACGGAAGGGAACGAATTGCTTTGAGTTCCCAAACGAGATCCCATACTTAAATTCACGTCTATCTCAATGACGTGGATTTTTTTGTTATTATCCCGAAAGGAATTTTCGAACTCTTCTGTTCTAGTTTTACCTAGTTTTAATAAAGCAACGAATTATATTGTTTCGATATAGAATTTGGAATTTATCCGGTGATTAAATGCATTTAGTAGACACTCCTAGTGAAAGAAAGATTTTTAATCCTCTGAAAATGTTTCCCATTTATAGTATGATCATACTATCGATAGCTTCTGCAAACACGTACTCTATCATCTCTGTGGCTATCGGATATATTCGGGTCATCACGAACGAGTACGTAGACCACCCTATACATAAAGCAAAGGGGATAGAGACATGGCAATAACCTCAAATCTAGAACAGATCCGCATTATTGAATACGATCACTCCTACGCTGCCGCACTCGCAGACATGTGGAACCGGAGCAATGAAAGCTGGGGAGGCGGGACGAACCAGAGAACAGAAGATACCGTGCGCCGAGAGATGGAGAGTTCGTCCAATCTGCATGTGTTTCTCGCAGTTCATGAGCATGAAGTGGTTGGCTTTTGCAGCTTTGCCCACTACCGTTTCGATGAAGGGGCGCTGTATGTGCCGTTATTGAACGTGCGTCCTGATTATCATGGCCATAAGGTCGGCCGCAATCTGATCCTGAACGCCGTTCGCAAAACCGTGGAAGCGGGGTGGCCCCGCCTCGATCTGTTCACGTGGGCAGGCAACACTAAGGCCGTGCCGATGTACAAGAAGTGCGGTTTTTTCTGGGAGAAAAAAGAGGACAATGTGCACCTGATGAACTTCATCCCAACCGTCTTGCAGACCGAAGCGCTCGCTCCATACTTCGAGGTGTTGGATTGGTATACCGATAGTACGCGTGAGCTCGTCATTGAGCCGGATGGCCGGCGGGAGCGAGGCTTTGATTTCTTCGATTACACTTGGAAAAGGGGAGACATTTCCTTGCGCGCCGAGTTCGAGAAGTCCGGTCGTGGCTTGACCGCACTCGACACGCCAGATTACGTAATCTCCACAGAGATCGATGACCATGATCTGGTGTTTGGCTCCACATACAAGGTTCGCTACCGAATCAAGAACTGCTCAGCATCTGAGCTGACGTTTGAAATCAAAGGGCAGGACAACAAAAATACTCGCTTTGCTCTGGACACTACAAGAGAAGTGGCTCCGGGAGAGGCGATCGTTGTGGAAGGCGAGTTTCATCTGGATCCGGTCACAGAGGAACAGAACCTGATGAAGACCCACCCTGTTGTCGCCAGTACATGGCTGATTGGAGGCAGGAAAGCGGAGTTTCGTATAGGCGTTGCACCGAAGTTTCCAGCCAAGCTGAACCTGGTGCTGCCCGTGAAGGAACTGTACACGGGTGTCCCGGCAGAGCTGGTTCTGAACGTGGAGAACAATTATGATGCAGAGGCCGAGTTTGCTTTTGACCTGCCTGAGGATGAATTCCTGGAATGGACAGAACCTTCGGTACGCCTCACCGTTCCTGCGAAGGGTAAAGCTTCGATACCTGTATCCTTTATCCTGCGCTCGTATGGACTTTATTCGAGGAAGGTGGAGGTGACAGCTGTTCCGGCAGGTCACCAGCCAGTCGTTTTCACAAGCAAACTTTCCGTTCTGATGAAGGGAACCCAAGGGCGTTATGGCGGAGAGCACGGGGATCAATGGGTAGCTGTGAATGGCGCATTCTCCCTTCATATGAGCAGACAGGATAATACGATGTGGATCGAGTATCCGGGCTCTCACCATACGTTCTGGTGGACCTATCCGAAGCTGGGTAAGCCGTTTGCCGAGGAGTTTTCCAAGAAACAAGCCAAAGAAGTCAACATCTACCCCGAAGGGGACAGTCAGGTTTTTGAAGCTCTTTATGAATCGGAGGACTTTCCTGGGTTGCAGATCAAGTCTGTGGTCCATTTGTTTGCCAGCGGGATTGCGGAATTTAACCACGAAATAATCAATACGCGCAGTACAGATCTGGAAGAGAATGTAAGTTTGATGACCAACTTCGGATTCTTCGGGAATCGGCTAATTTTGCCGTATCAAGGTCGGTACGTGGACATGGGTGATACGTATTCCAGCGATCCGGGCCATTGGGATAGTGCCCAAATCACGGAGAACTGGCTTTTCTGTAAGGAAGCGTACGGAGCATGTGGTATCTATTGGGACCCTTCACTGAAGCTGCTTCGTCCGGAATATACACTGGGGCTGGAGCATGACCTTGGCAGGATGCAGGCAGGGGCTACTGTACAGACCAAGAAGACTGTATTTGCGTTGAACACTTTCGTGAAGTGGCAGGATTTCCGTTCTTTTGCACGTAAAGAGCGCGATCGGATTGTACCTGTGCTGGATGACCATCTCGAACTGGCTCTGGGCGGTGGTAATCCATTTGAGGGAGGGAAGCTGCAGGCCGAATGGATGGAGCGAAAAATGATACCACTAGCCGGAAATCTGGAGCTGTATGCGCAGAACGGTGGTGCATCGGAGTTTAAAGTTGCAGATATGGAATTAAACCGGGAGCAGGACCTTCGTTCTGTACAGCTGGAGTTCTCCCCTGAGGAAACCGTGTCAAAGGAAAACAGTGAACATGGCTGGAAGATTCGAGCCGTATATCGCGGGGAGGATCGGATACAGGAACGGACCGCTCTCTGGTTTCCGAAGACGCAATCCGCCGTTGACTGTGTGATTGAAGAGGGTCCGGCAGGTCCGGTGTACACGGTGAGCAATGGAGTTCTCTCGATCGCAGCAGCACCCGGGTTCGGAAGTGTCGTGCATTCCTTGATGTATCAGGGAGAGGAATGGCTGGACAGTTCGTATCCGGAAGCTGCCCCACGTTCCTGGTGGAATCCATGGTACGGCGGGCTTGGCGTGGGAATCCCGGGTATGAATGGTTTTAGCCGTCAGCAGGAGCACCGAAGTACAGTGTGGACGGAGCAGAAGGATGATCACGGAAACGTCTGGACAGGAATCTGCATGACGACCCGGATCGAGAAGCAGGAAGCGAATCGGGGAATCACAGTACAACAGCGTTACCTCATGCTGCCTGGGGTGCCTGTTCTTTGTTCTCTGCATTCGGTGACGAACGAAACCGGGTTGACGCAGGTGAATTACTCGCTTACCGAAGATCACTTCTTCAGGCCGTCACCCATCTTTGACGAAGGCTGGCTGGAACATCCTGAGCAAGGACGGTTCTCCTTGGGTAAGGTGGATGCAGGTCTTCAATTGAAGGGAATCTTGCGAGTAGGTGCGGTTTCACGTAAAAACATGCTGCATGCCGTAGATGCCTATCCCAACCATAATCCGTCGGTATATGTGAATAACCAGGTACTCAGCCACAATGTGCATCAACATCTGCCGGTATCCAATGGGGAGACTGCCTGGATGAAACCAACTTATCTGGTCTTAGGGCAGATTCCTCTGCATGCGGAAGATGTCCGCAGCCTGTTGAAGCTATCTTTTAGGAACACGACTGGTGTAAAGGTAAAGGAGAACACTCATGCCGATCATTGATATTCACATTCATCTGTCTGACATTGACAGCTTCCATCGAACCGCGATCGATCTGTCCCAAGTCGATTACTCTGCCGCAGGCCTTAAGGCGGAGTTTGATAAGAACGACGTTATTCTCGGTATTGGCATGGGAGTAACCGAGCAGACCAAGGGAGCCTTTCCGGACTCCAGTTCACCGAACCCGATGGGACTTGATCTGGAAGAAACGGTTCCTCCCTTTCTGATGGAATGCGTAGGCGTCAATCCGAACCGGCTTGGCGATGAACACGCGCAGGACGAACTGGATCGCATTGAAGCAAGGCTTCAGGCTCCTGAGGTAGCAGGTATCAAGCTGTACGCGGGGTATTATCATTACTATGTCCATGACAAGATTTACACTCCGATCTATGAGCTGGCAGCCAAGTACAAGATGCCCGTCGTCATTCATACGGGGGACACCTACTCCATGAATGGATTGCTGAAGTATGCCCATCCGCTGACTGTGGATGAGCTAGCTTATCAACAGCGAGGAGTGAACTTCATGATCTGTCATTTGGGTGATCCCTGGGTGTTGGATGCCGCCGAAGTGGTGGCGAAGAATCCTAACGTATATGCCGATTTGTCCGGCCTTGTGGTGGGGGATCGTCCTCATTTTGAACGATTCATGAATGAACCGCTGTTCATGGATCATTTCCGCCGGGCGCTGGTATATTCCGATCACTACGAGAAAATGCTCTTCGGAACCGACTGGCCGCTTGCGCCGATCGATCTGTATGCCGAATTCATCCGCAGGCTTGTGCCGGAGCAGCATCATGACAAGGTGTTCTATGAGAATGCATTCCGTTTATTTCCACGCATAGAGCAGCGAATTGCACAGCTGGGTTAAGAAGAACAGTTCGAGGATAATATTTATAAGAGGGTAAATATTCTGGATACGACGTTTGCGGTCACTGTTAGCCAACGATCACAGAAAAGCTCTTGCCACATTTATGGCAGGAGCTTTTTTTTACTAGAAGGATTTAATATAACGTTAACCAAGCAATCTCCTTATAGAACAATCGGCGCCCCAACCGATCTGAACAAGAGCACTTTTCTGCCACAGGGAGAATCAAGTTGCGTTAGCAGATTTCATTTACATACGAGCCTTTTTGGCAGGAATTCGAATGGCCGATGGCTCTTCCTTGGGACGCTTTAAATACTCTTTGCTCGGCTTATGCAGCAGAAGGAACGGGATGGAACATAGATATAACGTTTGACCCCAGGTGGGAGGCAGGGCTATGCCCAGCAGTAACGCCAAAATCAGCGCAATTATAGTTCTGGTGTACCTACGTTGGGAGATGCAAACCACGATCCAGATCGCGGGAAGGCCAAGCAAAATAAACCGGGTGATGGCATCCGCTAGTACAACAGGAGCGTTATCCAGTGTGCCGCTGAGAAACAAGGAGATTGCTTTCAAAAGGGAGTACCCCTCATAGACAACTTTGAGGCAGAGTAGAGAGTAAAAGGCATTAAACCATTTTGGCATTTTCATTCTAATCACAGACTCCATTCTACAACTAAATCTATACTTGCAAATCCCGCTTGGAATACTGCCGCACATGAGCCTCCTGCTTGAGATACATCTTGCTCGGCTTGTGGAGCAGGAGTACAAGCAGCATGAACAAATGCAGAACGACTAGAAAATTCTGAAGCAATCCGGCAGTGAACAAAAAGGTAAGACTCATGAAGGTCATGGTCAGTTTATATCTTCTTTTTGCAATGAATATCATGGTCAGAATCGGGGGGCCCAGGAACAGCAGGATGCGGGTTCCCGCACTCGTGAAGTAAGCAACCTGATCGGATAGCGGAAACGCGGCGTAATCTGCACTGTGGCGCAGCATATCGTAGATTACAAAGCCTGTGGCAATTCCCATATAGATCATCTGTACCCCAAGCAGTGAGCGTATAACGTTTAACATTGTGGGCATTTTTGTATTCAATTTCAGTTCTCTCCCTAATAAATATGTAGTTCTTTGATTATACGTAAGTGATGTCATATTTTGTATTAAACCAAAGTCTATATTTGCTAATCGGTTGCTCTCTCCTTTGTCCTAGAAAGATCCTGGGGAAAGGGCGTCAGAGGTACTGCATGAATATGAAAACATCAATGCAAATGTTCTATATCACTGAACAATTCACAGATACATACCGATATAAAGAAAATACATAAAAGTTGGACTACAACATGATGAAAATGGAAGGTGAAATGGATTGAAGTTATTCGGTAAGGTGAAGGGAAGCATGGCGAACATGTCCTTCAGGGTCAGGTTGCCGCTGATGATCAGTGTGCTGGTATGTATCGTTTTGGTAGTTACGGCGATCTTATGTTACAGGGTTGCAGAAAATATTACGCTGGACAAAAGCAAAGATGAGATTAAGGCGACTTCCGATCGGATCGGGGCGGGATTGTTCACTTCCCTTACTCTGGAGGAGCAGTCAACGTTTCTCATTACGACCCATCGTACATTTGAAGAATTGCTTCAGATACGGAATTCGGGAGAACAGAGCGATGATGCATTTTTCGCGGAAAACAGTGAACTGATTGACAAAGCGAGTGGCATATTGGCAGACAGTCTCGCAGGAATGGAGGGCAACAGCAATATTATCTTGCTGGACAAGGAAGGTATTATTGTTGCAGCGAATGATCCGACAGCCCTCAAGGGTGAACGTGCAGATCGTGATTATTTTAAGCAGGCCATTCAAGGGCGGAATGTCATCAGTGAAGGGATTATATCCAAAACGCTCGGAACGCTGGGTACAGCATTCGCCATGCCGATTTACAATGATGACAATCAAGTAGAAGGCGTGTTGGTATCTACTGCAACCACCTCGTTCTTCGTCGACCAGCTGCAGAACATCGAAATCAATGAAAATGGTAGTGTTATCATCCTGGACCGTGTAGGTACGGTGATGTTCCATTCGTCAGATGATACATTGGCAGGCCAGAAGATGGAGTCAGGGGAGTATCAGACATTGCTTGATCTGCCTTCAAGCGAGCAGCTGCAGCAAGGGGAAGTTAGCTCGGAAGAAAAAGTGGTATTCTACTCCAAAATTCCGCGCTCGGATTGGACGGTCATTGTGGAGGATTCGTACGAGGACGTGCGAAAGCCGCTTGTATCCATGGCGAACAAAATGTATATCGTGCTGTTTAGTGCCATTGCGGTTTCCATCGCAGCTGGAATTCTAATCTCGCTCATGGTAACGAGACCGATTACGAGATTGAACGCTTTGTTCAGACAGCTCGCAGGTGGAGATCTGACCGTTCAGGCAGAAGGAAAATACAGCGGGGAGTTCAAGGATCTGGCGGTCAGCTTCAACACGATGGCGGGTACCAACAGGCAGTTGATCTCCAGCATGAATAGCTCCATTGGTACGTTGAACACCAGTACAACCGAGCTGGATCAGTCCACGCAGCAGACTTCAGCATCCATTGCGGATACCACGACAACGGCAATGGAAATTTCGCGGGCCATGGAATCACAAGCAAGTGATACGGAATCCATCGTGGATAAATTTATGAACGTAGGAAGCAAGATTGCCAGTGTGAGCGAGAAATCGCAGGCAGTGAAACGTAAAGCCGATGAGATTACCGATGCATTTGAAAACAATCATGAGGTCGTCGATAAGCTAATTGCCGTGAACAATCAGAACGAGGCTGAAGTTGGAAATATCTCTAAAATTACGGTGCAGCTCGCCGAGAGTTCTTCGGGTATTCATCAGATTACAAGCACCATTGCCGAGATTGCGAATCAGACGAAGCTGCTTGCACTCAATGCTTCCATTGAGGCAGCCAGAGCAGGCGATCAGGGACGCGGCTTCGCCGTCGTTGCCTCGGAGATCCGTAAACTGGCAGAGCAGACAACCGCACAGTCGGAGGACATCAAGCGGATTGTGATGCAGACGATTGAACATGTCGAGCAGAACAACCGCAGCGTACAAGCCATTGAGGCCATTGCAGAACAGCATAAGAGCAGTGTTGGTCAAACGAAGGAAACCTTTACGTTTGTCACGCAAAATATGCATGAAATCATGGACCAGGTACAGGCCATTGCTTCCGAGATCGAATCCATAGAGCGTGACAAGGATGATGTCCTTGGGGCCGCACAGAACTTGTCTGCTTCCGGTGAGGAAGTATCAGCTTCAGTTGAGGAAGTGACCGCAACGATGCAGGAGCAAGCGGGGATGACAGAGCATTTGGCAGAGATGGTGCAGACCATTGATGAGCTGACCAAACGGCTTGCAGAGGAAGCGGCGAAGTTTAAAACGAATTGACCCAATGAATCAATCAAAATGAACTAAATAAAATGAAATAACCTATCTGCTTTAAGCAAGTATCACAAGAATCATTTTTTGATATTAAAAGTGTTCGTAAAGAAGACGTGCAAGGACGCCAAACGATAGAGATTGATGATGTCCCTGCACGTCTTTTGAATTTATAGGGATGATGAGATGCCGGTCTTGGCGAATCGGGACAGGGCAAACCGTCCAATATCCTGATCCGAATGTCCTGTCTGGACCAAATCGGACAGGATTTGGCCAATTGCGCTTGCGAATTTGAATCCGTGACCCGAGAATCCGCCTGCCAACCAAACATGCTCATGCAGCGGGTGACGATCAATAATAAAGTCCTCGTCAGGCGTCATTTCGTATTTGCATACACTGCCACGTTTCAATTGGCCTGCAGCCTGTGGCATGCGAAGCTCAAGCAGTCTCCGCAGTTCACCCTCGTCGGTTTCATCCGTTCCGAACGGTGTCTGTGCTTCTCCTGGCGTCCATGTAGGTCCTGTATCATGACGGCCAATCTTCACGCCGGCTCCGCCGATGCTGGGGAATCCGTAATAGATCCCTTCCCGTTCGGATATCGTGAAACCAGGGAAATGTTCTTCGCCGAACAATGCTTCCGGTGCATCGAACCATCCTACCGTTTTGCGAACGGCCCGGATCGGGAGATTCACAAACGGTTTCAATGTCTGAAACCAGGCACCTGCGCTGAGTATGAGCTTACTTGCGTGATACGTATCTCCTCCAGCGGTTTTTACGGATACGGACTGAGGTCCGCACTCGACATGTTCCACAGGAGTATGCGTCAGCAGCGTGGCTCCCGCTTGTTCTGCGGCTTGCCGATACGTCTGAATGCAGCGTTCACTGAACAGATAACCAGCATCCGGTTCGTACATGCCTTCATAATGTTCAGGTATGGTAATCCCTGACCAGCGCTTCATCACCTCATTTGCACGCAGCATCTCATACCGGACTCCGGCATCATCTGCATGAGTCAACCGGTCGCGAAACGTATGAAATTCTGGATCAACCAGGTTGATGACTCCTGAACGAACAAATAGATTATTACCCGTTATATCCTCCAGCTCCTGCCATAAATTCTGGGCAAGAAGCGCCATCGCGATGTAATCAGGTCCCCCGCTGTAAACATGGCGAATCAATCGCGACTCTCCATGATGGCTCCCTTCGGTATGTGGGGGATCAAAAGCATCAATCATCAGGGTTTTTAGCCCGTTTCGTGCCAGATAATAACCTGCACTCATCCCCATGGAGCCTGCTCCAACGATAATAACGTCATAGAATGTTGTGATAAGAGCTCCTCCTCTCGCGGATTGATTAGGCTTAATTAGCTTACATGATAATGTAGACGCGAAAGCGAGTTTGGTCAAGAGGCAGCTTGGAGGAGGAAGGTATTACAATAAAGGAAAATTCGATAAAGCATAGATATTCCATGCCTTCCATAACAAAAGCCGGTCGCTCCAATGGGAGTGCCGGCTTTTGCATATGTGGTTAAGCGTAGTAAAATAAATCAGCGGACGAACCAACTGAGCGGCTCGGGTGAAGAGTTGGCCGTATCCCGAAGATCATGGACCTTGACATGGCTGCCGTAGATCATGGAATCACTGGTCAGCCGGTAAGAAGGGAAGCTGTTCTCCGATTGCAGACGCAAGTTGGACTCGAAATATATCTGCTGCTGTTTGTTGATGAGAAAAGGGAGCGCACCGGATTCAATCGGAATGTCATCACTATCCGGTTCGTTAACGATCAAGAGGACTGCAGTGCCATCGCATCCGCATCCATCGGTGTCATAAAACAGCTTTAAATAGCCTGGCCGATCTCCCAGCATCGCGTTAAGTCTTGATTCTGCCAGCGGGCTGACCTGAATGATCATAACGTAAGTTCACACTCCTCTAATCACCATATGAATTCGCTTACAATCTAATATATGGGCGAGTGATGTAAAATAGAAGGAGTATCCATGCAAAATCAAGGAAAAATGAAGATGAATTTGCTCCATGTACAAGCTTGGAAGTCATACATAAATCCTAATAGCAGTTTAGAGGACTTCTATACAAAAACACGGACATTTTTCGTCAGCGAAGGAGGCAAATTTGCATGAAAATCTTGAAGCTGAACGACCAGCCGATCGAACCGTATGATTACCTGAATGCCATCCCCGGGGGAGAGGTCGCAGAGGCACAGCTGCCCATATATCATGGTACGGTTTCCGGGCTGCCGGAGGGTATAGATGCACTTATTGTGGCTTCGGATCTGCAGGGCATTGTGCCTGTGCCCCGGATGGAAACGCACACGATGACAGCCGATGCAGCGGCTGAATCCGACATGGATGCATTGCTCGGTGTGATGCTGCCCGCTCATGTACGACTGCTGCTGGAGGTGGAATGGCCGGAGGTTGATCCGGATCGTGTGGGAGTGTTATTGTGCGGAGACCTGTATGCCCGGCGCGGCAAAAGGGGAGCAAGCGGCAATCCGGTTCCCGTCTGGCTTGCCTTCCGGGAAGCCTTCGGCTGGGTTGCCGGCGTGGACGGCAACCATGATCTCACCGATGAAGCAGGCGCTCATCGGCTGCACAGCGGCAAGGGCATCCACTATATGGATGTCCCAGCCGTCATTAACGCAGGCCCGCCACCAGGTGGCCCTGCATCGCATGCTGCCGCCCAGTCACAGCTGCTGCGCATCGCTGGCCTGGGCGGCATTATCGGCAGGCCGGACAAGCCGAACCGGCTGCCGGAGAAGCACTACCTGCAATCCCTGAACAAGCTGCTGAAGCAGCAGCCGGATTGCTTGCTGCTGCACCAGAGCCCGGGCATTCCCGAGCTTGGGCTCAAGGGCGAACCGCTGATCCGGCAGGCCCTGGAGGCCGGGCCGGAGACGGTCGTCTTTTGCGGACATACCCACTGGGATACGTCCCTTGTGCAGCTGAACAACGGTACGCAGATCGTGAATGCCGACAGCAAGCTGTTTATTTTGACACGAGGTTGATGCATCAGCGTGAAACCCATTACATCGCTCATCCTTATCTGGTATGATAAGCAGGAAAATTAGAGACAAAGGAAGGTTCCACTTATGACACCGATCACCATTTATGACATCGCGAAAGAAGCGAACGTATCTGTTGCGACCGTCTCCCGAGTGCTCAACGATACGGCACCCGTGCGGGCAAGCACGAGGGAGAAGATCATGTCGATTATCGAGAAGCACCAGTTCCAGCCCAATGCGCAGGCACGAAGCCTGATCAAGAAAGAGACGGGCACGATTGCCATCATCCTTCCGGACATTACCAATCCGTTCTTCCCGGAAGTATTCTGGGGTGCCGAGAATGAGGCACGCGGCTTGGGATACACGTTCTTTCTGTGCAATACGGCGGGGGATTACAACCGGGAGTCCGAGTATCTGTCCATTTTGCGCGAAAAGCGGGTGGATGGCATTATTTTCCTCGGGGGAAGAATCAACATGCAGCATTGTCCGGACGACATGGCTCAGGAATTGATCGACATGGGCAAACGCATGCCGATTGTATTGGTCAATGGCAATATTCCCAAAGGAGGTTTCCACCGGGTTTACACGGATGAAGCGGCAGGAGCTGTACTCGCTGCGGAACATTTGCTGGAACTGGGACATCGGGATATCGCTTTTGTAGGCGGATTGAGAGAACTGTCCACAACAATGGTCAAGGTCAAGGCCGTGCAGAAAAAACTGCGGGAGCATGGACTCGAAATTCCGAAAGAACGCCAGCTGCTCGGCAGTTTCTCCATCGATGACGGCAAACGGGAGATGTCCAAGCTGCTGGAGCAGGACAATCCACCGACAGGCGTCATCTGTGTGAATGATTACACCGCCATTGGTGCGATCAAGGCAACGATTGAACATGGTCTGTCCATTCCGCAGGATATTTCCATCGTGGGATTCGATGATACGCCGCTGGCCAGTGCGGTTATTCCGGAACTGACGACCGTGTCACAGAATACGTATCAGCTTGGCAAGCTGGCGGTGGATAAGCTGCACGAGCTGATTAATCAGGGACAAGCGAAGAAGCAAACCGTGCTGCAGCCGGAGCTGATCATCCGTCAGAGCACCGGTCCTGCCAAGTGATAAAGGGACGGACATCTGGAAAAGAAAGCGTTGACATTCCCTCGAAAGGTGAAATATAATGAGTCCGTAAATGAAACCCCTTTCATGAAGTGGAATGGGTTTTAGTTTTAAGCTTTATGAAACCCATTTCATGAAACGGGTTTCAGTGTGGTCATCCATTCATTATTTCGAGGGGGCGTACCGTATGAGAAGAAGTTTAAAGGTCATTTCGTTATTGATGTTGGTTATGGTTGTGGTTCTGACAGCTTGCAGCAGCGGAGACGGCGGCGATTCAGCTGGCGGGGCCGGAGGCAAGGTTGATCTGAGCATGACGATCTGGGGTTCGGAGGATGAGAAGAAGATTTACCAGGAGAGACTCGACATTGTGAAACAGACCTATCCCGATATTAACGTGAAGCTTAACGTGGTTGCAGGGGATTATGACCAAAAGGTACAGACCATGATCGCCGGGGGAACTGCGCCCGACATCATGATGATTGCCGAGAATTATCAGGCGTACGCCTCCAAAAATCAGATCATTCCGCTGGATGAGATGATCCAGGCGAACAATGTCAACATGTCAGAGCGATACTCCGATGACATCGCGAACCTCATGAAATACGACGGCAAGCAGTTCGGCATGCCGGACCGCGCAGGCGCGATGGTACTCTTTTATAACAAGGATCTGTTCGACAAGGCCGGGGTGGAATACCCAACCAAGGACTGGACCCAGGAAGACCTGCTCGAAGCAGCCAAGAAGCTGACGGTACAGGAGAACGGCAAGACGGTTCAATGGGGGTACTACCCGGGAAGCTGGTGGCCGCAGTGGATGCAGCTGATCTACCAGAACGGCGGGTCGTTGTTCGACGAGAGCGGCAAGCCAACCTTCAACACGGAACCGGTGCGTAATGCGCTGCAATTCATGAATGACCTGATCTTCACGCACGGTGCTGGACCGACGCCGACGGAGATTGCCGATATGGGCAATATCGGTGCAGACCCGCTGTTCGCTCAGGGCAAAATCGCGATGGAAACAACCGGCTTCTGGAACATCGGTTCACTGGCTAAGGTGGAAGGCATCAACTGGGACATCTCCCCGGTATGGGGTGAGACGAACGCATTCTTCAACGGCTTCACCATCACGAATGCATCGAAACACAAGGAGGAAGCATTCAAGATTATTGAAGCACTGACGACACCTGAGGCACAGATGCCGATGATCAAGGCAGGGCAGGATGCACCGGCTACGAAGGCGGGACTGTCCAGCGATGAATTCCTGAATGCCGAATATGGCGGCAAGAAGATCAACATGGCTGCGTTCAGCGAATCGACGATTTATGCAGAACCATTCAACCCGCAATGGAACGAAATGATGAAACTGATCAATGACAAGCTTGGCGTCTACTTCAACAACAAGGCTTCACTGGATGATACGGTAACCGAAATTCAGAGTGGGCTGGAACGACTCTACAAATAGCATGGACAGGGGGACAGATGGAGCGCAGCACATGAACTTGTGCGGATCTCCATCTGCTCTCTACGTCATGGGGAGGGCTTAACGTGAGAAAAAAAGACGGGAAATGGTTTTATCTCTTCATCTCGCCTTGGCTGATCGGTTTCCTGGGGCTTACCCTGGGTCCGATCCTGTTTTCCATCTATATGAGCTTCACCAACTGGGATCTGTTCCAGACCCCGGAATTTATCGGGTTCGACAACTACAAAACGCTGCTCACCGATGATCCACTGTTCTGGAAGTCCGTGGGCAATACGTTCTTCTATGCCTTGATATCCATTCCACTGGGCATGTCGATTTCCCTCTGGATCGCCTATTATCTGAATAAAAAAATCAAGGGTATTACCTTTTTTCGCATCTTGTTCTATCTGCCGTCAGTCGTACCGGTCGTAGCAAGCTCGCTGCTCTTCATTCATTTGCTGGCACCGACCGAAGGGTTGATTAACAAGGCTCTGTCCATCTTCGGCATTCCGGGTCCAGCCTGGCTGCTCGATCCGAACTGGGTCAAACCTGCATTGATTCTCATGTCCCTCTGGGGCGTTGGGGGTGGCGTGGTACTGCTGCTGGCGGGTATGAAGGGTATTCCCCAGGAGCTGTACGAGGCTGCTGCCATTGACGGAGCGAAGAGCACACAGTCCTTCTTCCATATTACCTTTCCGATGCTCACGCCCGTCATATTCTTCAATCTGGTTACTGGGATGATCGGGGCACTGCAGACGTTCGCACAGGTGTTCATTGTTACAGCGGGCGGCCCTGACAATGCGAGCCAGATGGTCGTTCCCTACCTGTTCCAGAATGCATTCCAGTTTTACAAAATGGGCTACGCCTCAGCCATAGCCTGGGTGCTGTTCATTATCATCATGGCACTCACCCTGGTTGTGTTCCGTTCATCGGCACTATGGGTGCACTACGAGGAGGGAAAAGCGAATGAGTAATCCATCCACTGTGGAGAAAACGATATCCTACATATTTCTGATTCTGGTCGGGGTGCTGCTTGCTTCGCCCTTCCTGTACATGATCTCGATCGCACTGGCGAGTGACGCAACCACGGTGAAGTCAGCCTTTACATTTGTGCCGCTGGAGTTTCAATGGTCGAACTTCTACACGATCTTCACCAACAACAACCTGGGCACCTATTTGAAAAATTCAATCATCATCACCATATTCACCATCGTGGGCTCGGTCCTGTCGGCTTCCATCGTTTCTTACGGCTTCGCTCGCATCAAGGCCAAAGGCAGTCGGTTTCTGTTTATCGTCCTCCTAAGCACAATGATGATTCCGGGTGAGGTCACCATGGTGCCGCAGTTCATCATCTTCCGTCATCTGGACTGGATCAATACATTTTATCCGCTCATCGTACCGAGCTTCTTCGCAGGAGCGTTCAACGTATTCCTGATCCGTCAGTTCGTGATGAGTATTCCGAAATCACTGGATGAAGCCGCGATGATCGATGGTATGGGACATCCGGGTATCTACTGGAAGATCATCATGCCGCTGACGTACCCCATCCTGGCGGCCATCGCCATTTTCTCGTTTTCCTATAACTGGGGGAACTTCATGGGGCCGCTCATCTATATCAATGATCCGGAGAAAATGCCGCTCGCGCTTGGCGTTCAGCTCCTGACTACCGTTGGCGGCGGGCAGATGCCTCCTTGGAACCTGGTCATGATTGCTTCCTTGTTCTTAACCATTCCGATGGTACTGGTCTATCTGTTCGGACAGCGTTATGTCTATGAAGCCAACATTAGCGGGGGCAGCAGCGGAATCAAGTAACGGGAGGTACGTACAATGATTGAACCTGTCGTGAAAATCAGTGGATGTCATGTTCATGCATGGAGAAGGAATTGGGTGAACCATGGCGGATAACAAACAGCGCAGCAGCCGCAACAGGAGCTATACCCTGATCGGTATGGCCCTGATTTTGCTTCTGGCGGGAGGAGGAATCATCGTGAATCAATTTGCCAATGAAAAATCCAAGATGCTCGCATTTGAGGGTGAGCCGGTACGTCTGCAACTGGAACAGTCCTATGACCATTTTGAAGGATGGGGCACGTCGCTTGCATGGTGGGCCAACGATCTGGGGGGGTGGAAGGATCAGTCGAAGGTCGATGAAGTCATGGATCTGGTCTTTGATGCAGAAAAGGGATTGGGACTGAACATCGTCCGTTACAATATCGGCGGAGAAGAAAACCCGGAAATGAAGGCGCTTCGCCCTGGCGGTGATGTTCCCGGCTTCCAGCCTGAACCGGGCGTGTGGGATTGGGAGGCGGATGCAGGGCAGCGGTCGGTATTGCAGGGCTCCCTGGAACGCGGAGTTAACATCGCTGAGGCATTCTCCAACTCACCACCGTATTGGATGACAATCAGTGGATCGGTAACGGGTGCTGTAGACGGCGGCAATAATCTGCGTGAGGATCAGTATGACGCCTTTGCCGATTATTTGACCGAAGTGGTGAAGCATTACCGGGATGAGTGGGGCATTACGTTCCGGACGCTTGATCCCCTGAATGAACCTTCCTCGGACTGGTGGAAAAAAGGCAACATGCAGGAAGGCAGTCACTTCAGCAACGACAAGCAGGCCGAGATCATCAAGAAGGTGGCTGCATCGCTGAAGAGTAAGGGACTGGATGGTACGGTTATCAGTGCTGCGGACGACAACAGTATTGATGAAACCGTACACAACTTCAGCATCTATGATCAGGATACGCTGGATGTGATCGCGCAGATCAACACCCATTCTTATAATGGAAGCAAAATGGAGGAACTGCGCACGCTGGCCGAGCGGCACGGCAAGAAATTGTGGATGTCCGAGTATGGCACGGGAGGCAGTGAACCTCATCATCACGAAGATATGACATCCGTGCAGGAACTGGCGGAGCGGATCATGTTTGATCTGAAAATCATGCAGCCTTCTGCTTGGGTCTACTGGCAGGCGGTTGAAGATGAAGGTGCGAATAATAACTGGGGATTCATCCATGCCAATTTTAACGGGGATGAGCAGTTTGAGATGACCAAACAGTATTACGGCATGGCCCAGTTCACCAAGTACATTCGTCCGGGTACGCAGATTATACCGACTGATGATGGACGTACGCTGGCCGCCTATGACGCAGAGCGTCAGAGATTGGTGCTGGTTATCCGCAATGAACTGTCTGCCGGGAAAAAGGCGTTTGATTTACAGTCTTTTGATATTGGGAATTCATCTACGGCACAGGTGTACCAGACCTCACCGGATCGGAATATGGATCAGCTTGAGGACATTCCGGTGTATGCCAATGGAGTGGAAGTGCCTGTGGCGGACAATTCCGTGACCACCGTCGTTCTGGAAGGTGTAACGTTGAAGGCGGAATAGTAGATCGAACAGACGCAGACCCATTCGGTGGATTAGGAATAGACGAATGACATATGAACTCAAACATTTAAGAAGGAGGGGAACGCATTGAAAGAGAAACGATCCCTTTTGCTTCATGAGCAGGAGAAGATTACAGAACCTGGGGCTGACAACCGTGTTACTTCGGAATGGAGTTATGACCGGCATAGCTTCATGTGGAATGGACAACGCGTATTTTTGAACAGTGCAACGATTCATTACTTCCGGATGCCGAGGGCAGAGTGGCGTGAGGTATTAGTTAAGGCCAAACTGGCCGGCATGAACTGTATCGATACGTACTTTGCCTGGAACGTACATGAACCCGAGGAAGGACAATGGAATTTCGAAGGAGATCGTGACTGTGGAGCTTTCCTGGATCTGTGTGCCGAACTGGGTATGTGGGTCATTGCACGTCCAGGCCCGTTCATCTGTGCAGAATGGGATTTTGGCGGATTTCCGTACTGGCTGGAAACGAAGCCAAACGTGAAATTCCGTGAAAACAACGAAACCTATCTGCACTATGTGGACCTGTACTTCGACCGGATTATACTGGTCATCCGTGAGCGCCAGGTATCCACTGGAGGCAGTGTCATTCTTGTCCAGGTGGAGAACGAATACGGGTATCTGATGGATGACGCCGCAGCAAGCGACCATATGATCCGCCTCCGGGATGGATTGCTGCGGCGGGGTATCGAAGTTCCGCTCATTACCTGTGTAGGGGGTGCAGAGGGGACCATCGAAGGGGCCAACTTCTGGTCAGGTGCTGACGGGCATTATGCGAAGCTGCGTGAGAAACAGCCGGATACGCCGAAGATGGTCACGGAATTTTGGACCGGCTGGTTCGAGAACTGGGGCGGGCCATCTGCCATTCAGAAAACGGCGCCATTACTGGAAAAGCGGCTGATGGAAGTTCTCCGTGCCGGGTACACCGGGATCAGCCATTATATGTTCTATGGAGGGACCAACTTTGGCGGATATGGCGGAAGAACCGTGGGCAGCAGCGATATATTCATGGTCACTTCGTATGACTACGATGCACCGCTGAATGAATACGGGCGTGTGACGCCGAAGTACGCGGTGACCAAGAAGTGGTCCTATTTCGTGAATGCGTTCGGAGCGTTTCTCATGGAATCTGAAGAGATCCTGGAAGTAGAGATTAGCCCGCGCTATCCCAAAGGGATCTCTATACGAGGACGGCGTTCTGGCGACCAGACGGTCTGGTTCCTGGAGAGTCACCTGGATGAACGGCAGACGCTGCCCATTACGCTGGAGGAAGGACGGACCCTTCCTGTTGCTTTGGACCCTGGGCAGATCGTTCCGGTTTTTGACCGAATTCGGATTGCAGATGATGTTTTCCTGACTGGTGGTGTGTGGATTACAGGTAACGAAATGGTGAATGGTGAACGAACGTTGTTCATTGTGGGAGATACGGGACAGCGTTCGGTTGTGGAACTGGAAGCTCCGTCCCTGCGAGTGATAAGCAGCAGCATGCAGCTGCTCCTGGATCACGATCCGGAAAGTGATGTCCGGCGCCTGGATTTGTTCCATTTCCGTGAACCCGGGACGATTCGTCTGGAGGCTGGCGGTGTCCCGCTCCGCATCATTGTACTGGACAGTGAAGCGATGGACAGAACCTGGAGAATTGAAGGCGCGGATCAGGAACAACTGCGTTATGTGATTGGGTTGGATGATGTTGACATTCTGCCATCCGGGCAGGTCAAGGGCATGATCTCCGATCCGGACCGGTCCATGATGCTGCTCGGTGGCTGGCCCTGTGGTGAACAGATGTTGACTGGACGCGAGTTCATCCAACCGGATGTCGCAGTGGAGTCCGGTCGTGCGGAGGATACGAAGAATTACCATGAGACGAAGGGCAATCACCATCATCAGCTGCCAGTGCTGCCGATGCCTCCAAGGTTGTCTGAATCCCCAGACGTATCACGTATAAAGTTGGAAGCAGCGGCGCAATCACCAAGCGGTCAGCCGGAACACTTCGCTGAGTACAGGCAGGATTACGGATATCTGCTCTATGAATGCGACTTCCATAGTGAGGAAGGAGGTACGCGCAATCTCATTCTGCCGAATCTTCAGGATACGGCCAGAGTGTACGTAGGTGGCGTGGAACAGGCGCTGGTAAGACAGGTTGGTGCGGCAGCTATCCCGGTGAGGACTGTGAAAGGAACGAACAGGCTCCAGATCCTGATCCAGCACATGGGAAGGCTCAATTTCTCCCCACATCTGGGAGAGAGCAAAGGATTGGCAGGCCCTGTATATCTTGGCGGCACCGTACAGGATATCCGGCGGGACTGGCAGGCAGCAAGTGGAATTGTTCATCTGGATGAAGTGAATCATCTGGAGGAACATCCACTTCTCAGCCGGAGTATCATGCTGGATGGCATGGACCGTGCTATTCTCGTTGGAGCGGTAAGCAAAGGGCTGCGAATCAATGGCATTGATGTACCGCTCGAAGGATATCAGGACTGGTTTTCATTCCATACGGTGGATCTGTCACTCTATTTGAAACCAGGTGAAGTCAACACACTGGAGATGCCTTACAGCAGCAGCCCTCTGAACCGATTAGAGCTTATTCTGTACCGAAATGCAGATGAGCTGACAGATTGGCGCATGGCTGGCAACGAAGCACTGCTTCCTAAGCAGTGGGAAACGCTCGGTACATTCAATGGATCGGCTGATCCGATGGAAACCAATGATGACGTTCAGTATAGTGGCAATCGTATGGCCAGTCCGCTGATTGATCGTTCCTATGGCCAGCCGGTGTGGTACCGTTGGAAGTTCTCGCGGTCTGATGTACCGGAACATTACCAAGTGAATCTGATGGTTCGGCTGACTGGAATGAGCAAGGGAACACTCCATCTGAACGGACATCATCTGGGCCGATATTGGCAGATTGGTCCGCAGGAAGATTACAAGGTTCCTGTTTCCTGGCTCCAGGACGAGAATGAACTGCTCGTATTTGACGAGGAAGGTTGTGCACCTGATCGAATACGACTTCTATTTGATAAGCCGTCCCAATACCCATGGGTTGTAATCGAATAACCATCAAGTGTGAATAGGCACGGTTAAACGTGTGCAGTAGGACTCCTTTTTGAACAGTACGGTGATTGTTTTTTTATCATCTGCTGTGCAATAAAGGGGTCTTTTTTTCATGATTTTGGTACAATGGATAGGAAACATATGGATATGGATAAATAGAGTTTGATGACAGTTTGGCTTAAAGGAGACGATCCATGAATACCCCGTTTGTGTTTGACGAATTCCCTGTGCTTAAGACCGACCGCTTCAACCTGCGAGCCGCTGCTGAACAGGATGTCTTGGATGTTCTGGCGTTGTATTCCAATGAGACGGTTGTGGAATTCATGCCGTTTACGCCTTTTGAGAGTGTGAACGATGCGATGGATGAGATCGGTTGGTATACGAAGATTTTCAGAGAGCAGTCCGGTCTGCGCTGGATGATTGAAGATGTGGAATCGGGTAAGGTGGTGGGGACCTGTGGGTTCCTCAATAGAGAAGAAGTACATAACCGTGCAGAGATCGGATACGATTTGCATCCCGAGTATTGGGGGAAGGGCGTCATGACTGAGGTAGCACGTGCCGTACTGCATTTTGGCTTCATGAACATGCAACTGAACAAGATTGAAGCGAGAGTGGAACCGAAGAATGTGGCCTCGATCGGGCTGCTGCATAAGCTTGGTTTTCAACAGGAAGGTCTGCTGCGGCAGCATGAGTTTGAAAAGGGACGGTACATCGATCTTGCGGTGTTCTCCAAGTTAAAGAGCGAGGTATAGGAAACACAACTTGGAAGGATTCAAATAGTCTAAAGGCCGCGCCTCTTCGCGGCCGAACGAAGACCGGACCATGTTCCGGTCTTTTTTCGTTTTTTTGGGAACCCTGCATGAACGGTGCATTATCCATATCAGACGGGGAGATCGTCCATGGAAGGATGGAAGGGCCTTGGATATAATCAAAAGTTACTACATTAACAACAAGGAGGAATCGTCAATGAAACAGGTCATAAATCAAGATGGCATGGGTCCGGGAGTGATCTTGCCGGGGACATCTGTATATAAGTTACGTGCTGAACGGAGTGGACGCGATTATGTAATTAATGTTTTTGTTCCGGAGATCGCTCCCCCTTCCAGTGGATATCCCGTGATCTATTTGCTCGATGCCAATGCCGTGTTCGGTACCATGGTGGAGGCCATGCGCGTACAATCCGCTCGTTCGGACAAAACGGGAGTGGTCCCTGCAGTGATTGTCGGGATTGGTTACGAGGCTAAGCAGCCCTTCCCACCAGAAAGATACTACGATTTCATGATGCCGGTTCCGGAAGTGGACTTGCCTCGAAGACCGGATGGCGCAAGCTGGCCTGAACATGGAGGGGCAGAAGCGTTCATGCATTTTATTGAAGAACAGTTGAAGCCGGAGGTGGAGGAGAAGTATTCCATCGATCGCAGCAGGCAATCCATCGTAGGTCACTCCCTCGGCGGGTTATTGGTATTGCAGATGCTGCTGGGCAATCCCGGAACGTTTCGCTATTACATCGCAGGCAGTCCGTCCATCCACTGGAATTCTGCTTGGATTGTGCAGCAGAGAGCGTCATGGGTCTCGCGCGCGGAGAATTGCGGGAAGGAGATGCATGTTTTAATCACAGCAGGGGAGCAGGAAGGAAGCCACCCGAGCGGAGTAGTGGGCCGTTCCAGGGAGCTCGCACATTGGCTGGGCCAGACCGGACTTGAGGACTTCAGTGCTGAGTTTACATGCTTTGAAGATGAAGGTCATATTTCGGTACTGCCGATATTGATGAGCAGGGCAATCCGGTTTGCCTCCAGAGGATAGTGGATCATTACTTTTTCGAATGTGTCGATCCTGAGAAGGTCGTGCGACATCCTGCGTAAATTTGATATACTAAAACGAGTAAATGAGAATGGTTATCAAATGGAGGCAGGAATATAGATGATTTCCCAAAACTTTCACAAGGATCGCCTGGTGGGTTCCGAATATCCGCTCGATCGTCTGACTTTGAAAATACGAGATATTGAGAAAATCAAATCCACAACAGGTTGGGTGCTGCCCCAGCAGCATACATCGTCTTATATATTGGTGTTGGTTACAGGTGGTGAAGCTTTATTAACCCTGGATCACCGTTCTGTGAACATTAGGGCACAAGGCGTATATTCATGTGTGCCTGAATCGACGTTTGGCTTGGCATCTTTTGGAGAAGAAGGCGCTGAAGTAACGCTGGTCCGCTTCGATCTGTATGAGGAAGACCAAGAAGACACAAGTTCGCTGCGTCTCATTAAAGACACACCTTTGTTTCGATCTGGTAGGGAACTGGCTGTCGCTTCCACCTTGCAGCTGGCTTTCCGTTGTGAAGAAATGAATAACTTCTGGCACAGCGGCAAGCCGATGGGCCGTTACCATGCTTATCTGGAATTCCTGCAGTTCCTGGTTCACGTTACAGAGGCTCACACACCACTCAAGGAAGACTCGCAAATGTTGATTCAGCGTACCAAAGAATACATTGATGAACATTCCAATGAGAATCTGACGGTGGAGCTTCTCGCAGGCATGGCCGGACTCAGCCCGAAATATTACGTGGACTTGTTCAAACGAAGATATGGAATGAGCACCACTGACTACATATCAGGACTCCGGATCAACCGGGCGAAGCAATTCATGGCCAGCACGGATCTGCGTCTGCGTGACATCGCCCATCAGGTCGGGTATCAGGATGAGTTTTACTTTAGTCGCAAATTCAAAAAAATCGTAGGCGTATCCCCTTCGGTATATATGAACAGCCGTCGCCGTAAAATTGCAGCCTATCATATTGGGGTGACGGGACATTTGCTGGCGCTGAACATGACTCCGTATGCTGCCCCGCTGCACCCCAAATGGACGGCCTATTACTATCGCATGTTCGGGAAGGACATCCCGGTGCACCTTAGTGCCTATCGTCTGGACGTGGAATGGGAATCCAAAATCCAGGCTCTGCAGGAGCATCAACCCGAATTGATTATCAGTTATGACCATTTGCGGCCTGAAGAGAGGAAACGGCTAGAAGAGATTGCGCCTGTGCAGTATATTGCAGCTTCGGAGCATTCTTGGCGCGTACAGCTGCAGACGCTGGCTGCGCAGGTGGGGGTTAAGCAGGATGCCGAAGCCTGGCTGGCAAGCTACGACCTCAAGGTCCAGCAGGCTAAGGTGCTGGTGCAGCAGGAACTCGGTAATGGCACAGCTGTAGTTGTACGCCTGCTGAAACAGCAGTTCACCCGGTACAGCTCACCTTCCATGGCGGAGGTTTTCTATGGTGATTTGGGGGTTAGATCCGCCTATTCGAGTCCACAGGGCGCGGTATACAACGAACCCATTAGCCTGGAACAATTAAGCGCCATGAAGGTGGATTGCATTTTCCTGATGGTGTGTCAGGAGAGTGAAACATTATCCGTATGGGAGGATGTGCAGAAAACATCCCTATGGCAAAACATCAAGGCGGTGCAGAATAACCGTCTGTATATCATTACGGCTGACCCTTGGCTTGAAAATTCCCCTGTATCCAATGAACGAATGGTGGATGACATGATGAATCTGCTTCGGTAAATAATCCATAGGGATTCAGGACAGAGTCCATGGTCCTGTTTGTCATTCTTGTTTATCATTCAATAATGATTATTATTCTCAATTAGAGAATGGAACTATTGAAGGGGGATCACCAGAGATGAAGAAAAAACTGGGGTTGCTGCTGGCATTGATCTGTATGCTGACTGTTCTGGCGGCATGCGGTAATCAGGAAGATACAGCAGGAGGAACGGAAAATTCAGCTCAGGCCGAAAGTACGGCAGCGAGTAGTGAAACGGAAACAACCGAAGCAGCAGAAGGAACAAGAACCATTCAATATCTGGATCAGGAATATAAGGTGCCAACGGATGTTCAACGAATCGTAATCACCGGTTCGATGGAAGCGATGGAAGATGCGTTGGTATTGGACGTACACCCTATAGGTGCAATCACCTTCGGCGGGAAGTTCCCGGAGATGTATACCTCGATTACCGATCAAGCAGAGTCCATTGGACAGAAGATTGAGCCAAACTTTGAAACCATCTTGTCACTGAAACCGGATATTATTCTGGGCACCACCAAATTCAAGCCTGAAGTGGCTGAGCAGCTCGGCAAAATTGCCCCGTTCATTCAGGTATCTCACATTTCCACGAACTGGGAGGCCAATCTCAATCTGCTCGCTGAGTTGACAGGCAAGCAGGAGTTGGCCAAACAGGAGATTGAACAATACAGAGCAGCCCTGACAACGGCTCAGGCAGAGCTTGGTGATACACTGCAGAACAAAAAGGTTGTGGCGGTCCGAATCCGTAATGGACAGATGTATGTATATCCCGAGTCGGTCTTCGTGAACCCGATCCTGTACAATGACCTTGGATTCCAGGTCCCTGCCGAGATTCAGGCAGCGAAAGCACAGGAAGCAATCTCCGTGGAGAAATTTGCCGAGATGAATCCGGATGTGGTGTTTATTCAATTCGAAGCAACAGAGAATGCAGACACGCCGAATGCGCTTGAAGATCTGAAGAATAACCCGATTCTGCAGAAAACGAAGGCCCTGCAAAATGATCAGGCGTTTGTTAACGTGATTGATCCGCTTGCCGAAGGAGGTCCGGCGTGGAGCCGAATTCATTTCCTGGAGGCCGCTGTTGAGCAGCTAACCAAATAATTAGAGCAAGGCGTGTATAATCCATGCAAAAAAGAAGATTGAATCCGGCGGTGCTGTTCGCAGCAGCACCCCTGATTATTGCAGCCACCATTCTGGCATCCATTCTGTATGGAGCCCAAAATATTGATGTTTCCACGGTCATTGCAAGTATCTTTGAATTTGACACGAACAGCATCGATCATCAGATCATTGTGTCTTCACGGCTTCCACGCGTGATTGGTGCTCTGCTGATCGGCGCTTTTTTGGCCGTATCCGGCGCTCTCATGCAGGGGATGACAAGAAACTATCTTGCCTCCCCTTCGATTATGGGGGTATCCGATGGGTCGGTCGTTGTAATCACGCTATGCATGGTATTTATGCCTAATACGTCTTCCCTTGGGCTTATTTTTTATTCCCTGGCGGGATCTGCTCTGGGAGCAGGGCTCGTATTTTTCATTGCCTGGCTGCTGCCCGGCGGAATGTCCCCTGTGCGGCTTGCCATCCTGGGCACGATTATTGGCACGTTTCTAGGTGGTGTGTCGCAGGCTGTAGCGACCTACTATCAGGTCTCCCAGACCATCAGCTTCTGGTACAACGCCAGACTGCATCAGATGGATCCGACCATGATCAAGCTGATTATTCCCTTTGCTGTGGTGGGATTGGCGTTAGCGCTGATCCTTTCGAAGTCCGTTACCATTCTGTCCATGGGAGATGACGTTGCAACAAGCCTGGGACAGCGGACCGCATGGGTCAAGGCATTATCCATCCTGAGCGTTGTTATTTTAACGGGGATTTCCGTGGCATTGGCAGAGAAGATCGCATTTGTCGGCTTATTAATACCGCACATCACGCGTTTTTTCTTCGGTGTGGATTACCGCTGGGTTGTTCCTTGTTCAGCCATTCTGGGCGGGATATTCCTGGCATGGTGCGACATTCTGAGCAGGTTCATCAATTCACCATTTGAAACACCGATTGGGGTTGTCACCGCATTGTTTGGTGTGCCTTTTTTCCTCTATCTGATCAAGACCAAAGGAGGGGGAAAACATGCCTGAACGGAAGCGGGGAAGATTATGGGCCGTTATATTCGTATGTGCAGCTATTATTGCAACGGCAGTGTATATCAGTCTGACGAACGGCACGTTCGATATCTCGGTCATGGAGGTAGTCAAAACCTTAATGCGGCTGGACCCCGTGCATGAACATGACCTGGTTATTTTCGACTTCAGGCTGCCGCGGATCGTCATTGCCCTGCTGCTTGGGCTGGGACTTGGCATTGCAGGGGCGGTTATTCAGGGGATTGCCCGCAATCCGCTGGCTGATCCAGGCATGCTTGGAATCAATGCAGGAGCGGGAACGGCCATGGTGCTGTTTATGCTTCTGTTCCAGGGTTCCATATCGGGGACCGGCTGGTTGTCCATTATGGCCATGCCGCTGTTTGGGCTGATCGGAGGCTTAGTGGCGGTAACTCTTATTCTGTGGTTTGCCCAAGAGCGGGGACAGCTGGATTCGCAGCGGCTGATCTTGGTCGGGATTGCCATCGGTTCGGGCTTTAGTGCAATCACGCTCTATCTTTCCCTGAAGATGAACCCTGGGGACTTTGAGATGGCCACCGTCTGGTTGACCGGCAGTATCTATAATGCCAACTGGCGTTTCATTGCGGCCATGATACCCTGGCTGGTGCTGCTTATTCCACTGCTTTGGCTGAAATCCCGTGTACTTGATGTAATGCAGCTGCAGGAGGCCAGCAGTCAGGGGCTCGGCGTGGATGTGCACCGGGAGAGAAGACTGCTGCTGCTCGGCAGTGTGGGACTGGTCAGCGCCTGTGTTGCCGTATCCGGCAGTATCGGATTTGTTGGACTCATCGCTCCTCACATTGCCAGACGACTGGTGGGACTTCATTATAAGCGGGTCATTCCGGTATCCGGGCTGGTAGGTATGGCCATGGTCGTCGTGGGTGATCTGATTGGCAAAACCGTATTTGCCCCGGCAGAGCTGCCCGTAGGCATTGTGATCTCCATTATCGGAGTACCGTATTTTATATTTTTGCTGCTCAAAAACCGGATGTGATTGGCCGGATTCGCATTGGAGGAGAGGAATCCTAGCATGAGTAAATGGATACATGAGACAGTAGGCGGCTGGACGCTTCATCTTCTTCTTCCACCCTCCTACGCCGATGGAGGTCGTTATCCTGTCGTATATATTCAGGATGGGGGAGCAGTAGCCAAGGTCTGCAGTAATCTTCTGGATCACTATTATCGAACGAGAAGGCTGCCCGAAGTGATTTTGGTTGGCATTGAGCCCCATAATCGGAACGATGAGTATACGCCTTGGCCAATGCCGGCCCTTACGGCTTCGTTTTCGTCTTTTGGCGGGCAAGGCAGAACCTATCTGGATACGATCATCAATCAGTTGAAACCGCACGTGGACTCGAACTACCGCACATTTTCAGATCGAGTGAATACGGGGATCATGGGTTGTTCACTTGGGGGCTTAATTTCCCTGTATGCAGCCACCGAATTCCCGCATGTATTTGGCAAGGTAGGGGCACTGTCTGCTTCGATGTGGTACGAAGGATTTTTGGATTACATGACCGGGCAATCCTGGTCTGATCGAAGTGAGCTGAAGCTGTATATGTATGTGGGCAGCCTGGAGGGGATCTACAAACCAAATATTCAGGCCCATATGCTGGACTATACGCGTGCAGCGGTCAGGGCGATTCTGGCAAAGGGATATCCCGCTGATCGGTTGAACTACGTGGAGGAAGAGGGAGGAACACATGACATGCTGTTCTTTGCCAAACACTTTCCCGAAGCGCTGGAGTGGCTGTTTACCTAGCGGGAACTGCCTTTGAGCACCCCTCGTCCCATTTCCAGGCGGATAACCTTGTCCTTATGAATTCGCCCATGCTATATTGGGGAGATGTGAGGAGATGAGGATATGAAGCTGGTGTCCTGGAATGTGAATGGGTTAAGGGCATGCGTTACGAAAGGATTCATGGATTATTATAAGGAAAGTCAGGCCGATATTTTCTGTGTGCAGGAGACCAAACTTCAGGCAGGGCAGATTGAGATGGACCTCGGGGAAGATGTGTACCAATACTGGAACTATGCCATCAAAAAAGGATATTCCGGTACCGCCGTGTTTACCCGGGTCAAGCCGTTATCCGTCCGCTACGGGATGGAGGAAGACAGTGAACCGGAAGGCCGGATGATTACGCTGGAGTTTGACGGCTTTTATCTGGTGAATGTATATACGCCCAATGCGAAGCGTGATCTGACCCGTCTTCCTTATCGACTGGAGTGGGAGGATCGTTTCCTGAAATATATCCTGCAGCTTGAGCAGACCAAGCCGGTCATTGTCTGTGGTGACCTGAATGTGGCTCATCAGGAGATTGACCTGAAGAATCCGAAGCCCAATATGGGCAACTCCGGATTTACGCTGGAAGAACGGGGGAAAATGACCGAACTGCTGGCGGCGGGATATGTGGACAGCTTCCGGCATTTGTATCCAGATCGCACGGACGTGTATAGCTGGTGGTCTTATATGCCAAAGGTACGGGAGCGGAATGTGGGCTGGCGTATCGATTATTTCCTCGTGTCCAATCAACTGGCACCACTGGTTGAAGATGCAAACATCGACTGTCATGTGATGGGCAGTGACCACTGTCCAGTCGGATTAACGCTGCAACTGTAGCAGTCGCAGAATAGGCTGAATAATAGAGTAAGGTGAGAACCGCAGGTTTCCGATAATGCATCGGGAATTTGCGGTTTTTTGGTGTGAACTGGGTTGTCTATCCCCTCTAATAGAATGCTGGACAGTCCCTTCTCAGCCCGCAGGGTAGGTCATGAACTGGACTTTGGTTGGGGGAAGAACTGGACCCCGGATTGTTCCGGTTACAACGGTTCTTGGGTAGGATTAAAGAATACATATAGGAACGTTATGCAAGGCATAGACGAAGATGAGATTAGCGTGTAAGGGGTAGAGAAGCGATGAACAAGGGTTTACGGAGAGTGGTGAAAGTATTAGGTGGCCTGATGCTGACGACAGGTCTGCTGCTGCTTACAGGTACGGCTTACGAAGCTTATCAGTCTGCACAGGATATGAAGTCATATACGCCGCCTGGCAGGCTGTATGAGGTAAGTGGACGTAATATGCACCTCTACTCGGCGGGGAAGGGATCCGTGACCGTTGTACTTGCATCAGGCTGGGGAACACCGAATCCCTACGTGGATTTCAGTCCGCTGTACGACAAGCTGAAATCCCATGTAAAAATTGCCGTGTATGACCGATTCGGGTATGGATACAGCGACTATACAGAGCAGCCGCGTGACATCGATACCGTTGTAGATGAAGTGCATCAATTGCTGCGCAAATCCGGTCAGCGACCACCGTACATTATGGTGGGTCACTCCCTGGGATCTCTGGAGACCATTCGATATGCACAAATGTATCCGGATGAAGTGGCAGGTATTGTTATGATCGATGGGGGTAGTCCTGAATATTACAGCACGGCGGAGATGGATGCGCCAGACTGGTATTTCGATTCAGCAAGATTTCTGGTGAAAACCGGTATTGCACGAACATTGCTGCATTCGGATCGGATGATGGCAACGCTGGTTATTGACCCGGACCTGGTTGCAGAACCAATGAAAAAGGCCGCTACCCGTTCGACGCTGAAGCATGCGTACAACGACAACGTGATGGATGAGCTTCATCGTTCCAAGGTTAACGCAGCCCGTGTGCTGGAGAACAAACAGCCATTTTCCTTTCCTCTAACCATTCTTACGGCCGGATCAGATCAACCAAGTGAGGGAAGCCGGGCATGGCAGGCAGATCAAGCCGAGTTTGCCTCATGGTCCGTACAGGGGAGACAGCAGATAGTTCCTCACGCCAAACATTACATCCATAACAGTCAACCGTATGCCGTTGCGGGTGCCATTTTGGACATGGCTGAATCCACAGGTCACAAATGAAACATATAATCTCCGAAACAAACAGCGAACAGGAGGCAGATTGGATGAGAAAATTAAGGGTCGTCACCAAGTTCGCATCCTTGCTCCTGGCAAGCAGTGTACTCTCTCTCTTGATTCTAACCGTATCTTTTTTGTGCTTCACAGCCAGAGTAGATGCAGCATCTGTAGCACATTTTACCGAACAGTCGGATTACATCATTCATGTGTTTCGATTATTTTTCTAGGTCCAGGATAGGAATGAATGGCTCATGCTTTGCATGAAAGCAGCTTGGTGCTGCATTAGTGCAAGGTATTTTTGATTTCGACTGGAAACCTAACAGGTTACATGGTATGTTATATCTTTATACTAGAGTAGTAAGCAACTATAGAAGAAGACAGGAGAGGATCGAACATGGTTAAAGTTGGTATCGTAGGTTACGGAAATCTGGGTAAAGGCGTGGAGAAAGCCATTGTGCAAAACCCGGATATGGAGCTTGTTGCTGTATTTACACGGCGTAATCCGGAGCAGATGGTTGCAGAAGGTACAGAAGCTCGTTTTGAGCACATCTCTGCTGCCGAGCAATACATAGGTAAAATTGATGTCATGATTCTGTGCGGCGGTTCGGCAACGGATCTTCCGGAGCAGACACCTGCCATTGCCAAGTTGTTCAATACGGTGGACAGCTTCGATACACATGCGAAAATTCCTGAATTCTACGCGGAAGTGAATGCTGCAGCAGAGCAAGGCGGTCACGTTAGTGTGATCTCCACAGGCTGGGACCCAGGCTTGTTCTCCATGAACCGTCTGCTCGCCCAATCCATTCTGCCAGAGGGTAAAGAGTACACATTCTGGGGCAAAGGGGTCAGTCAAGGTCACTCCGATGCAATCCGCCGTGTTCCAGGGGTTAAGGCAGGTGTTCAGTACACTGTACCTGTTGAAGAAGTGATTAACCGGATCCGCGCAGGCGAGACACCGGAACTGTCCACACGCGAGAAACACCTGCGTCAATGCTATGTCGTGGCTGAAGAAGGTGCTAACCAGGATGAAATTCGTGAAACCATTGTATCCATGCCGAACTATTTTGCAGATTACGATACAACGGTAACGTTCATTACTGAAGAGCAGCTTAAATCGGAACATGAAGGTATGCCGCACGGTGGATTTGTTATTCGTAGTGGTGTTACCGGTACAGGCCAAAAGCAAATTGTGGAATTTGGTCTGAAGCTCGATAGCAACCCTGAATTCACCGCTAGTGTACTGGTCGCTTATGCACGGGCTGCACAGCGTTTGAGCTTGGAAGGACATAAAGGTGCCAAAACCGTATTTGATATTCCACTTGGTCACCTGTCCCCGAAATCCGCTGAGGAACTTCGCCGCGATCTTCTGTAAGGTTTGAAATATAACAATTTAATCATTGCAATAAATAGAAACAGCCCGTCCTTCATTTATGAGGGACGGGCTGTTTCTATTGTAGCCACTATGAAGCAGCAGGATATGGTTACAACCAGTGCTCAGGCAAGTTGAGATGTGCTGGCAGTTTGGTACGGGAATTGCCTCTGGCTGCATTGAGCTGGGATTGTGTCAGAAAAAGGCTCCCGGTCAGATCTGCTCCGCCCAGATCCGCATCACGCAAGTCGGCACCGATCAGATCAGCATGTCTTAAGTCCGCATTGCGCAGGTCACAAGCAATCATTAAGGCGCCCCGAAAGCTTGCTCCCCGGAGGTCAGCTCCTCTTAGATTGGCTCCCAAGAAGTCTCTTCCTTTCAGTTTTTTGCGTTTGGAGTTGCCTTGTTCATGACTACTGGATGGCGCATGTGCACGTACCAGTTCACTCCCCTGTACCAGAAGATCGTTCACAATCGCCCGCTGAGAGGGGATATCCAGACGCAGAATCGCGGAAGGCTCCAGATTGGTTAAACGTTCCGTCTCCTGGTATACACTGCGGATGGCGTCGTGAAGAGAGGAGGTTTCCGGACGCATGAGCATTTCGTTCATATAACTGAGCAGCTCATGCAGTTGTCTCATGACTGGCAGGCAGTCGAACATTTCGGCAGCCGATTCCGGATGATCCCGCCAATCCTTGCCTGCATAGGTTACTTGGGACAGCTTCTGACCTGCACCAAAGCAGTCATAGACGGTGCAGCCCTTGAAGCCCTTTTGCCGGAGCTGCGTATGAATGCCGCAGCGATTGTCTGAGCGCAGGTTGGAGCAAGGGGTGCCGCTGGCTTTGTCAAAAGCAAAGTCGGATGACTTGCCATAAGGCAAGGCAACGCAGCACAGCCCGAAACATTGCTCACAGTCCGTGTATAAATGAGGGCTCATCGTACTGCCGTGGGATAGATTAGACAATGTGTACACTTCCTTTGATAAATGAAAAAACTGGATATTTAGTGTTAATATCACTTTACCATTACACTGAAATATGATCAATTCCTATAGGTTTCCATATGGGAGGGCAGAATTGCAGCATAAATAGGAATCAGCATTGATATGATATGTAGAGATAAAAAAACATTTGCAAACTTTATGTAAGTTACTTGACTAATTAAACCATATAACTTATTATCAATAAAAAGCCAAACAATTAAACGGATGCAGGATGGTGTAGATATGGGATTTATGGATAAGTTATTCGGTAAAACTAACAACAACACACAAGAGGAGGAAACAAAGATGTCGAAATTAAATATTGGGATTATTCTTGGGAGTACACGTGAAGGTCGGTTGAGTCCGCAAGTAGGAGAATGGGTGAAAAAGATCGCTGATTCACGCGGTGATGCCAACTATGAAATCGTGGATATTGCCAATTATAAGCTGCCGCTATTGGGCGAAGCTGATGCAACAGAACAGGCTACAGCCTGGAACACCAAGCTGGCGAGCCTCGATGGATTCGTATTTATCGTACAGGAATATAATCACAGCATCTCTGCATCACTGAAAAATGCACTGGATTATGCTCGTGAAGCCTGGAACGATAAAGCTGCAGGAATTGTTAGTTATGGCTCGGTAGGCGGTGCTCGTGCGGCAGAACATCTGCGCGGTATTCTGGGAGAACTGTCGGTTGCGGATGTGCGTGTTCACCCGGCACTTTCTTTATTCACCGATTTTGATAACGGAACCTTCAAACCGGCTGATCTGCACTTGACCAATCTCAACGGAATGTTGGACCAAGTGTTGTCCTGGAGCGGGGCACTGAAAACCGTTCGTTCATAAACCATATTGACTGTGATAGCCGCCATTTTGGCGGCTTTTTTGCGTAAGGGAGAACGGGACCACATGGACCCTCTCATCCTGTAGTGGCCTGAGGTGCTCCGATCATTTCAAAAGATGAAAAAGGACAGCTCTCCTCAGGGAGAACTGTCCTTCATGAATAAAGTTATGATGTGCACACGCTTCAAGTGGAACGGTCAAATTGATTAAAACTTAGACTACGCCTTGAGCGAGCATGGCATCGGCTACCTTCAGGAAGCCTGCAATGTTGGCTCCTGCCACAAGGTTTCCAGTACAGCCATATTGATCCGCTGCCTCCACACAGCTGTTGTAAATGTTCCGCATGATCTCATGCAGCTTCGTGTCCACTTCTTCAAATGACCAGGACAACCGCATGCTGTTCTGAGACATTTCAAGGGCGGACACTGCAACTCCACCTGCGTTGGCTGCTTTCGCCGGACCGAACAGAACGCCCTCTTTCAGGAAAAGATCGATTGCAGCAAGCGTGGAAGGCATATTGGCTCCTTCACCGATGGCTTTGACGCCGCCTTGCACGAGCAGTTCAGCAGACTGTTCATCAATCTCATTTTGCGTTGCGCAAGGCAGCGCGATATCGCACGGGATGGACCAGATACCTGCACAGCCCTCGGTGTACACCGCATGAGGATGCTCTTTGACGTATTCGCTGATCCGCAGGCGATCCACTTCTTTCAATCGTTTTACGGTATCCAGGTTAATTCCTTCTGCATCGTATATGTATCCTCCCGAGTCACTGCAAGCCACGACCTTGGCGCCGAGCTCCTGAGCCTTTTGGATGGCGTAAATGGATACATTGCCTGAACCGGAAACAACCACTGTGCTGTCCTGGAAGCTCAGCCCTTTCGATTTCAGCATCTCGTTCACGAAGTACACACAACCGAATCCAGTAGCTTCCTTGCGAGCAAGGCTTCCCCCATACAGCAGACCTTTCCCCGTTAATACCGCTGCATCATGCCCGCTGCTAATGCGTTTGTACTGTCCGAACATGTAACCGATTTCCCTCGCGCCTACACCAATATCGCCTGCAGGTACGTCCGTATCGGAACCGATATATTTATACAGCTCTGTCATGAAGCTTTGCGTGAAACGCATTACTTCCAGATCAGATTTTCCTTTGGGATCGAAGTCGGAACCGCCTTTACCACCGCCGATCGGCAGTCCAGTCAGTGCATTTTTGAAAATCTGTTCGAAGCCCAGGAACTTCACAATTCCGGAATACACGGAAGGGTGGAAGCGCAGTCCGCCTTTGTAAGGACCGATGGCACTGTTGAACTGTACGCGGAATCCACGGTTCACTTGAACCTTGCCTTGGTCATCGACCCATGGTACGCGGAACGTAATGACACGCTCGGGTTCAACCAGCTGTTCGAGCAAGCTGTTGTTCATGTATTTCGGGTGCGCTTCAATCACAGGAATGAGTGAGTCCAAAATCTCTTTTACAGCCTGATGGAATTCATGTTCTTGCGGATTTCTGGCGATAACCGATTCATAAACGGAATGAACATATTCTGCAGCAGTGACTTGAGTTGATTCTTGAGTAATAGTGGACACTTTTTCGATGCACTCCTTTATTGTGTTAAAGTCTGTGGTTGGCTATTTGCATAAATTGCATAAAAGTTTGTAGTTAAATATACAGGAAAGAAAATAAAAATACGAGATGAAAACCCATAAAATGTTTTTTATGACGTTATTAAAATGTTCTATGGATCTATCATGTGGTGTAAAGATTCCATTCCAACAATTGGATAATACAGCCGATTACCCATTTTGAACGGGAAGTTAGCTGAATAGACTGGATTAAAAAATTAGTTTTGGTAAGATGGTAAGAAGGCCCCGGTTTCCGGGGCTTTTATCTAACAGAAGGAGGAAAACAGGATGATGAACAGCAACATGCGAATTCATGTGGAGAACAAAGCTTGTATAGGAGGTGAGATCTATTATGAACCATAGGTCTAACCTTCAACCTTGCAGAGAAATACTGGTGAAACAGCTCATTACATTGGGTGAAGAGAAAAGGACTTTTCTCGACGCCTATTTTGACGTGCGTGAACCCGAGCGGATACAGATGGAGAAATTATTGACTGCTTACACCGAATATGTCCAGAAGCTGCTGCTCGGCCCGGATGAGCTTCTCCATTCCGTCGTGCTTATTGGGAGCGAGATCCGATTTGATTACATTGATTTTCATACGTCGGATGAATTCAAGATTGTCATGCCTGAAGAGGCGGATCCGGATGCAGGGCGCATTTCCTTTCTCTCGCCTGTAGGACGTCAATTGCTGCTTAGCAGCAAAGGGGAAACGAGATCCGTTACGATCCCTGCTGGTTCCATGAGGGTGCGTATTACGGAAATCACTTGGAGTAGTACAACCTTGAACCCGGTGTCTTCAGGAGGTGTGGATCATGCACTTTAAAGAGACGGATTTACCGGGAATTGGACGCAAGTATTGGCTGCATACCCGTAGCGGAGAGCATTTGATTATCGTGATTCATAATGATGAGCGGCGCGATCTGTTTCACATGGAATCTGGTGACACGCCTGAAGAGGTGGGAGATATGGTATCCCTGGTAACCTTGGATGACGAAGAGGCACGGGCAGTCGCTGCCATCGTGGGAGGCATGACTTATAAGCCCAAGTTCCAGGATGAACGTGAAGTTATGCTCGAGGGCCTGCTGATCGAATGGTTGCGAATCGAACCTCATTCACGAAGCGTTGGAAGAACGATTGGGGAACTGGATATCCGCCAAGCGACGGGGGCTGTCATTCTGGCGGTGGTGGAGAAGAACAGGGAGAAACAGTTTAATCCGGGTCCAGACTATGCATTTGCCTCAGGGGCTACCATTGTCGTAGCAGGAGAGCGGGATCAGATCAGGCAATTAAAACGGTTATTATCCGATGGACGGTTGTAGCCCATGGATATGCTCATATTCGAAGTGGGAATTGCTGTTGCGCTGATTACACTTACGGGGCTAATATCTGCACGATTACGATTTTCGGTCATTCCTTTCTACATTCTGATCGGAATGGCAGTTGGACCGCATGCACCACAGCTTGGTATCGTGGATTTGCGTTTCATCGAAAGCTCGGCATTTATTGAATTTATGGGCAGGCTTGGCATTTTGTTTCTTTTATTTTATCTTGGACTTGAATTTTCGGTTTCTCGTTTGATGAAATCGGGCAAAGCCATATTGACCGGAGGCATGTTCTATGTAGGGCTTAATTTTGCTTCCGGTCTGCTGCTGGGCTGGTTCATGGAGCTGCCGTTAAAAGAAACGCTGGTGGTGTGCGGCATTATGACCAGCTCTTCAACAGCGATTGTGGCCAAAGTACTCGTTGATCTGAAGCGCACGGCGAATCCTGAAACGGAGATTATTATGGGCATGATCATGTTTGACGATCTGTTCATTGCCATTCATATCTCGATCCTGACTGGTCTCGTTCTCAGCGGGGCAACCTCGTTCCTCAGTGTACTGCTGGTATCCTTGTCTGCGATGCTGTTCATTGTGCTGTTTCTAATCATTGGCCGGAAGAGCATCAAGTATATTGACAAGGCGCTGAATATCAAGTCATCCGAACTCTTTCTGCTTACCGTGATGACGCTGCTCTTTCTGGTGGCTGGTTTCTCGGAAACGCTGCATGTTGCCGAGGCGATCGGTGCATTAATGATGGGGCTGGTACTCGGTGAATCGAGACATGCGAACCGGATTGAGCATCAGGTCATGCCGTTCAAGGACTTTTTTGGTGCGATCTTCTTTTTTAGCTTTGGGCTGACCATTGAACCCTCCTCCCTTGGGGGAGCTGTCGGGATGACGATCATTGCGGTCATTTTAACGATTGCAAGCAATTATGGCGCAGGAATGATTGCAGGCAGAATGTCCGGAATGACGCCAAAGGCTTCACTCAAGGTAGGATTCACACTGGTTTCCCGAGGAGAGTTCTCGATCATTATGGCGAACATTGGCAAGGCCGGAGGACTGATGGTTTCAATCCAGTCCTTTGCTGTGCTGTACGTGCTGATTCTGGCGGTTCTGGGTCCGATCCTGACGAAGGAAGCGCCGTGGATCTATGGGCAATATGAGCGTCTGAGAAATCGATTACGTAGGAAAGAGACAGGTTAGATTAGATTTGGATTTTGGTAGGAGCGTCACGCCGGGAGAGACTTCAACTCTCGGGTGTGACGCTTTTTTTTGGATTCCTATGCTACCAAGTACGGTAGTGAAAAGGCGAGCAACGCGGATATTTTTTTGCTTAAGGGAGATGAATTTGAATATTCTCGATATGCACGGCAACACCGCCGATCTGAACTTGAGTGATCTCGTTGGAAGGGCCGAGCGTTATTCTGCCTAGAATCCTGGAAGGACGGTTCATCGTGTACCCTTGTTTGATCGTATATGTCTGATCATGGGGAGCTCGGAGTTGTTGATACTTATGCAGGTAACACAGCAATGCGCCATTGGATGTACCTGTGGCACTCTCTTCTGGTATGTTGTACAGCGGGGCAAAGTTCCGACATTCTGCGATGGCTGCATTATCCTTCGTTTCGAGTGCGAACACATGATAACCCACCACTTGATGAGCTTTGCTGATGTCGGAGATTTGCTGAAGATTAGGATTGATGTTTGTCAAAACATCAGGATGCCTAACCGGAATTAAGATGTCGCGCAGCCCGGTAGACACGATCTGTACAGGCAATTCTGAGTGTAGGTCCTGCAGCGGAATCTGCAGAGAGTCTGCGATGTCCTGCCGGTTAACCAGCTCTCCAAACTGCGGAAGCGTCTGGGACAGATAGACGTCACCGCCTTTCTCGACGGTTACCTCGAGAATGCCTGCAAGTGTATCAAGTGTATACCTGCCCACGTCGACCATCTGCTCTGCCTTCATCAGATAGAATAGTGCAACCGTTGCATGTCCACATAGGTCTACTTCATGATTTGGAGTAAAGTAACGTATCTTGTAATCAGCTGAATTCGAAGGCATGACAAATGCCGTTTCAGAAAATCCGACTTGTCTGGCAATCTCCTGCATCTGCGACGCGGACAAATGCTCTGCCTGCAGAACGATCCCAGCGGGGTTACCTCCCTCAGCGATATCCGAAAATGCATGTAATGTATTTACCTCAATATCCATTTTGTTTTCCCTCGCTTGTCCGTTAGTTCATGAAGAATGAGAATGTTCCTATTATAGCATGCTTAATGGCTGGTTTTAGATGGAACGAGGACGTCGAGCGATTGATGATTCAAGGTCAAGTGAATGGCTGCACAGGGTAATGAAGAAGGAGAGCACGCGATAATCCAATCGAAAGGCAGGGATTTGGTATGAAAGCTATTGTTATTGATAAGTTTGGTGGAGCGGAACAATTGAAGGAACAGGAAGTACCGAAGCCGACATGTGGAATCAATCAGGTCATCATCCAGATTCATGCAACCTCGGTGAACCCGGTCGACTTCAAAGTCAGACAAGGACATATGGAAGAAGCGGCTGATTCATTCCCTTTGATTTTGGGCGGGGATGCTGCGGGTATTGTAGCAGAGGTAGGATCCAATGTTACACAGTTCAGGGAGGGTGACCGAGTATTTGCCCGTCCGCGAAGCTTCGGAACCTATGCAGAATATGTGGCGGTAGATGCAGATATCGTATCCCGTATTCCGGATAATCTGAGTTTTGAGGAGGCTGCGGCCATACCGCTTGCGGGCATGACAGCCTGGCAGGCACTTGTTGATCATGCGCACCTCGCCAAGGGGCAAAAGGTATTGATTCACGCGGGAGCAGGCGGTGTGGGAACTTATGCGATACAGATTGCCAAATACATTGGTGCTGAAGTGGCGGCAACGGCGAGTGAGTCCAATGAGGAGCTGCTTCGCTCCTTGGGCGTGGATCATTTTATCAATTATAAAAAAGAAGATTTCTCGGAGATCCTCTCCGGGTATGATGTCGTGCTCGATACAATGGGTGGTGATATTCAGCGGGACAGCTTCAAGGTGCTAAAGTCCGGCGGACATCTGGTTTCGCTGGTGGAGCAACCGGACGAGAACCTTGCCAAGGAGGCAGGCGTAACTGCGAATGTATTCATGATGGAACCGAAAGGGGAGCAGCTCGACCAACTGGCGAAGCTCGCCTCAGAAGGGAAACTCAAACCTGTGATTGACGAGACGTATGATTTAAGCGAACAGGGACTTCAGGAGGCGCATAAGAAAAGCGAAACACATCATACACGTGGGAAGCTTGTCATCCGTGCGCAATAGGTGTCAACTCGCATACGAAGGTTATATTACATTGAAATTAGGAGTCTGAATCAAGGCCATCTTCCGTTTGGGAAGGTGGCTGTTTCATGGAGGCGGGAGGGGCAGAAGCAGCATTCCCATATGTGGAGGTTTAAGATATAATAGTAGAAATTTATTCCATTCTGCGTATGAGGTGATCCAATTGTCCAACGAACTCATCGAGGCCATTCAACTGTTAAAAGAAAAGAAGTGGGTTGATCTGACCCATACTTTTGGCCCGGAATCGCCGCACTTCTCTGCATTTGATGCTGCCGAGTTTGCTACGCTGTTCAATCACGACCAAGGTTTTTTCGCTCAGAGCTTTACATTCCCCGGCCAATACGGCACCCATCTGGATGCACCGATTCATTTTGTGCGTGACACGCGTTATCTGGATCAGCTAGGGCTGAAGGAACTTGTTCTGCCGCTGGTGGTCATTGACCAGTCTGCTGCCGTGGCGGGCAATCCGGACTTTACGCTGGATGTCGAGCATATTCTTGAATTCGAAAAGGAATATGGGGTCATTGAAGAAGGCAGCTTCGTGGCACTTCGTACCGATTGGAGCAAACGCTGGCCCGATCATGAAAAGTTCGACAACAAGGATGCAGAAGGCAACAGCCATGCACCCGGTTGGTCGGTTAGTGCATTGATGTTTTTGTTCGAGGAACGCAAAATCAAGGCCATTGGTCATGAAACCTTCGATACCGATTCAGCTGTGGATTATCAGAAGAATGGCGCACTTCTCGCGGAATATTATGTGCTTGCTCAGGATACATATCAGGTAGAGTTGTTAACCAATCTAGATCAGGTGCCAGCAAAAGGTGCAGTGATCTTCAACATTGTACCCAAGGCCGAAAAGGCTTCCGGATTCCCGGTTAGATCCTTTGCCATTTTGCCTTGATGCGGCAGCTCTCCAATGAAATCAAGTTCTATTGAAAGTAAGCGTCGAATTGAAATACAAATGCTATTTACTAGATTAGTTCTCATATGTAAAACGTAAGGGAGGCACGTGTTGCCTCCTTTTTTATGTCTTACTTTTGATCCGAGTGGGGATTCGGATTGAATCGTTGTGAGATTTTCTTCTCTGCTTTCCTGCGCCGGATCCAGCGCTTAAGTATGTTCTGCTGCTTTCTTTCTTCCAGTGTTTCTTTCATGCCTTGAATCATGAATTCGGATCTTCGTCTATCATCCCGACTAATCTCGCGTAATTCTTTAATAAATTTGTCGTCCATATCTGCCTCTCGCTCATTCAGGATAACATCATTATACCGAACGTACGTTCTTTTATCAAGTTTTACCATTAACCTGCTTGCAATCTGCATGATATGAAAACGGCTGCCGACAGAACCCTGGAGTGATTCTGTCAGCAGCCGTTTATGCTTTTATCTACTTGGATGCGTTGTAATTGCTCAAGAACTCTTTTACTTTGGCCGGATCAGACTTCAATTCATTCCCTGTCTGAACGAGCGGACTTACCGTAGAGTAGGCTTTGAGCTTGTTGTTCTTATAGAACTGGAGAATCTCATCCTGATTAATGGAGTACAGCACTGCCTTTCTCAAGTCACTGCTCTTCGCCACATCTCTATTCTTGGTGTTAAACAGCAGATAGGAAACCGCGTTGCTCGGAATGCTCTGCAGCTTCAGCTTGCTGTCACTTTCAATGATGTCATACTTCGTTTCGGGTACCCCGTAATACAGATGAATTTCACTGCTGCGAAGGGCAGATAGCGCACTGTCAGCATCCGCGATGAAGCGCACGTTTACCTGTGAAATTTTTGGAGCATATTCAGATCCTTTGCGGTATCCGGGGTTTTGATAGAATACGCCCTCGTAGTCGTTTTTGTAAGCCAGAATGTAAGGTCCGCTTGCATACAGTGTGTTGTTGTACGAAGCCCCCTCCGTTACCGTGTTCTGGTCACCATAAGGAATATCCTTGTTTACGTCAAAAGAAGCTACGTCATACGTGTTGATGCTCTCCACCTGTTTCTTGGACACGATCCCCGCGGATTGGTGAGCCAGGTAATTCAGGACTTGAGGGAAAGGCTCTGTTGTGGTCAGTTTCACGACCTGATATTTACCTGCACTATTATCCGCTTTTGTTTTGTCTGAGACCAGTTCGGTGATTTTGGAATCGAGTCCTTGCTCGAGAGCGTCTTTGATGGTTCCCTTACCGCCGGATTGCTGGATCGATTCCAGGGTGCTCAGGTCGGTTACCAGCTCAGCTTCTTTGATATGCTCGTGCAAGCTGTATGTCCGGTGATCCGGAACAGAGTCTTTATTTTTGGCGCGGTCCAGAGAGAAGATGACGTCATCGGCACCCACGCGCTCGCCGGTATCTACTGCCTTTTTGTTTTCAATCTTTGCAAAGTTAATATCGTCTCTCAGAATGAAATAATACTCCGAATTCCCTTCAGCGATGCTGAAATTGTGGGAAAGTGATCCTTCGGCTGTCAGTTGATCATCATCCGTCAGGTTTACAAGACGAACATACATGTTGGTGTTCAATTGGTTGATGGAGCCGTCGTTGCCTTTGATCGGGTCAAGGGAAGTCAGCACGGAAGCACTTTGAGTCAGGATCAGTGGATCCTTAGTATTCTTGGAACTGTCTTTGAATTCGATCGGTTCCCAAGCCATGGCACGGGACTTGGACAGGCGTACCGTATCCGGATTCAGGATGTCCTGATTCACGGCCTGACTTTTCAGGGAAATGTACAACGGAGCGATGTAGGCTTGATCCGTTACCAGGCGGTCCTCCAATTGTTTGTACGTTTCCTTGTATTCTTCGGGTGTTTGGGTAGCTGCGGCGTCAATGAGTTTATCGATCTCTTCATCCGCCAGAATGCTGTAGTCACCACCGGTTTTGAAAAGAGAACGAACGGCATAGTCCGGGTTACCGGTTACTGTCGTCCAGCTGGAGAGAGCAATATCATAGTTGCCTGCGTCCTGTTGGGATTTGTAGCTGCCGTAATCCGGCTGCAGATTCAGCTTTACATTGAAGCCGTTTTTGGTCAGCTGGTCACGGATGATATTAACGTCATTTTCGGAAGAACTTTGGGCGAGCAGCTCAATGTCGACTGGAGCCTGATTCTGAGCGCTCTCTGCTGGCGAAGTCGGGGCCGTCTCCGATTGGGATTCGGACTTGGTCTTCACGCTGCAGCCCGAAATCACGATGACGAGAATAAGCAGCAATGAGATCAACGAACGTTTTTTCATGGGATTACCTCCTGGATAATTTTGAATGGAATGAATTGAATAAATTGAAATTGCTTGAATTAAGCCTTTACCAACTTCGGATCAAGTGCGTCGCGCAGACCATCACCGAGAAAGTTGAATGACAGAACCAGCAGAATGATAGCCAGTCCCGGATAAATGGCGAGATACGAGTGCGTTTCCAGATATGTACTGCCCAGTTTGAGAATGTTGCCCCATTCCGGGATATGTGGTTCGACACCCAGTCCCAAATAGCTCAGGCTGCTGGTAGCAATGACCGCTCCGCCAATCGTAAGCGTGGACTTGATGATCATTGGTGCAAGCGAGTTGGGAATGATGTGCTTGAAAATGATGGAAAGGTTGTTATAGCCGAGTGCACGCGCAGCCTCCACGAATTCGAAGGTGGAAACATAAAGGACACTGGCTCTCATGGTACGTGCATAAGTTGGGATCGATCCCAGACTGAGGGCCAGAATCAGATTGACCGTATTGGCACCGAATGCTGCAATGATGGCAATGGCCAGCAGGATGCCCGGAATGGCATAGAGGACATCGAGCAGCCGCATGATGATATTGTCTGTGTGTCTTCCATAGAATCCGGAGAAGGCTCCAAGGACTCCGCCAATGATTACAGGAATAATGGTCGACAGGCAGCCTACGATCAACGAGATGCGGGCACCGAATACGATTCGGGAGAACAGGCATCGCCCGAAGTCATCCGTCCCGAGTGGATAAGCCAGGGATGGCGGCTGCAGCAGGGCGGAATAGTTGTTTTCGACCGCCATGCTGTAATCAAAGGTGAAGAAACTGCAGATCGAGATGGAAAATAGAAAGATGATAAAAAACATGCCGGACATCGCTGTTACGTTAGGAGCCAGTCGGTCCCAGAGGTCGTTCCAGAAGTTTGATTTCTGTTTCCCTTGTCTCCGGTAGCGCCCAATGATGGAAATGCCGAGCAGCAGTGCAAAAACGTTTCCTGTGACCGAGGTCAGAATCAGCAGGATGCTGACAGCAACCATCCATCGCGGGATGATCGAAGCAGCAGTATACTGGGCTACAATCATCAAAACGACCAGGTCAATGACCAGAATGAGTAGCAAGGCGGCCATGGCTGGCAAAAACATATCGGATACATAGGGTTTGAACATATTGAGCGCCGATACGCCAATAACGAACAGCTGCGTCAGCAGCATATAGACCGCAAAGGTGTATTCCACTTGCTTTGCTTTTTTGATCAGATGAAATGCCGCTGTGACGATGAAAATATTGCCAGAGCAGATGGCCAGCAGCTGAACCCAAGCCAGCCTGCGGGTTAATGCTGAGATATGTCCGTGTCTGGTCAAGTCTTTTCGGATGAGCAGCATCAGAATACTTTGAATGAGCGTGAAGAAAAGATAGATACAAAGTGCAGTCAGCAGAAAGGTTCTGAACTCTTGCCTGCCCAGGTCATAACTGTTAAACAGCAGTAACACCGTTAATAGGAGAGAAGTGACCCATGCAAAGCTGGCCTGACTGTATTCTGGTGAAGACTTAAGCCGGAAACGCACTTCTTGTGTTAAGGAACCCGAATTTGTCATATTGCACCTGCTTTAATATTGTTTCATCTTGGAACGTACTCTTGGATCAATAAATGCGTACAACAGATCTACGATTACATTAATGATGGAAATGGTAATCGCTGTATACACTACTCCGCCCATGATACTCGGAATATCGGGAATAAATTGTTTATCCACAATGTAACTGCCGAGTCCGCTAATATTAAATACTTTCTCCGTTACGGCCGCTCCGCCGAGCATACCTCCGAATTGCAATCCAACGACCGTTACGATTGGAATCAAAGCATTGCGTACCGCATGTTTCAGCAGAACACTCCGTTCGCTGAGTCCTTTGGCGCGAGCTGTCATCACGTAATCTTCGTGAATAACCTCCAAAGTGGAAGAACGGGTCATCCGGGCCACTGCAGCCGTTAATCCTGTTCCCAGAACAATGGTTGGCATAATGATGGACAGCCAGTTCTGAGGATTGAAGGTTGCAGGCAGCCACTGCATTTTAATTGAAAAGTTCAGGATGAAGATCAGTCCCTGCCAGAAGTTCGGAATCGACAATCCGATCAGGGCGATAAACATAAACGTGTAATCAAACAGCGAATTGGGCTTGATCGCCGAGATGATCCCGATGGGAAGTGCGATGACAAGGGCAAGCAGTAGAGAAATGACTGCGAGTGTCAGTGTAATCGGAAACTTTCTGGCTATGGTCGCGGTCACATCCTCATTTCCCGAGAAGGAGTTGCCCAGATCAAACAGCGCGATTCCTTTGATATTGTTCCATAGCTGAACGAGATAAGGCTGATCCAGACCGTATACGTGATTAAAGGCTGCAATCTGCTCCTGTGTCGCTGTCTCTCCGAGAATGTTGGCTGCCGGGTTGAACGGAGACAGATACAGGATGGTGAATACGAGGGTAGCTACACCCAGAATGACGAACAGAGTCATCAGTATTCTTTCGAATATGTACTTTAGATAAGGATTGCCATAGATCCATAGTATGACGTACATCAGACAGCCTGGAATGATAGATAGAGCCACAAACCAGGGTCTATCCAGCAATGCACGGAACGTGTCGGCCATGGTCAGGCGCTGTTCTCCATGTCCCTGCAGCCTGCGTGACGTTCGTTCATACAACTCTTTCTGATAGGTTTCCTCCAGCCACTGCTCCGTCTGACGCTTGAATTCTGTTTCACTGACCTGCTGTTGGAAGAAACGATGTTTGCGCCGCAGCTGTTCTTCTACTATGGTTCGAAGCTTATCCCGGTAAGAAGAAGCGTGCATCTCCTGTTCTACAGCTCGCTGAGTGGTTTGCCATCCATCCTTTTGTCGTTTGGATTGCCACACCAGAAGCACAATCAGATTGATTGGCAGCCCGAGAATAAACAGCACATATCGGTAGGAGGGATGAAGCAGCATTTTGCCATAAATGAAACTCAGATGCTGTGCAAGCCGTGACATTTTGCCGTCTACTGCAAGATTCAAACCGTGCAAACCTCCCATCATTCAGTTTTAAATTGCATTATTCCGATTGATATAGTATATATTATTTAGGGTCTATTCAATTGTCAAGGTATGGAATTGTGTACATATTATGAAACGCATAAACATGAAGGAAAGCAGGTGTTTACATGCAGCCTTTACTGAAAGTTAGTGATTTGTCGGTCTCTTTTCATTCTGGAGAGAATGAGTTTCAGGCGGTACGGGAGGTCAGCTTCGAGGTTCGGAAAGGGGAAACGCTTGGGATTGTTGGAGAATCGGGAAGCGGCAAAAGCGTAACAGCCCGTTCCATTATGAGGCTGCTTGCTTCTCCTCCATCTCAGATGAAGCAGGGAGAGATTTTGTTTCGCGGAGTTAACCTGGCGACCAAAACGCAAAAGGAGATGGAAAGCATCCGCGGCCGCGACATCGGCATGATTTTCCAGGACCCCATGAGTTCGCTTAATCCGACCATCAAAGTTGGAAAACAAATCTCCGAAAGTCTGATCAAGCATCAGAAGCTGTCCCGCAGGGAAGCGAAAAAGCAAGCCATCGCCATGCTCGAACTGGTTGGCATATCACAGAGTGAGGTGCGCTACAATCAGTACCCACACGAGTTCTCGGGAGGCATGCGTCAGCGGGTTATGATCGCCATTGCACTTGCTTGCCGCCCGGAGCTGCTGATTGCCGATGAACCAACCACTGCACTCGATGTGACCATCCAGGCGCAAATTCTGAATCTGATGAAAGACATGCAGGAACGTCTGGGAACGTCCATTATCCTGATTACACATGATCTGGGGGTTGTGGCTGGAATGTGCGACCGCGTCGTGGTCATGAAAGAGGGACAGATCGTGGAATCTGGGACAACGGCAGAGATCTTCGCGAATCCGAAACACGAATATACGTCCAGACTCCTGAATGCCTTGCCGCGGTTGGATGAGAAGAAGAAACCCAAACCGGTTTCACTGTTCCCTAAGGATCTACAAGATGATCAGCCTCTGCTTGAGGTGAAATCCCTGCGGCAGCATTTTAATCTTGGCAAAGGCAACACGCTGAAGGCAGTGAATGATATCAGCTTTTATATCCGCCAGGGCGAGACACTGGGGGTTGTCGGAGAGTCTGGCAGCGGGAAATCCACGACGGGGCGTGCCATCTTGAGACTGCATGAACCGACTGGCGGGGATGTCTTGTTCAAAGGGGTTCCACTGAACCGGCTGTCCACTTCGGAAATGAAAACGATGAGACGGCATATGCAGATCATCTTCCAGGACCCCTACGCCTCATTGAACCCGAAATTGAGAATTATGGACATTATCGGGGAGGCTCTTGATATTCATCAGCTGACCAAGACAACAGCGGAGAGGGAGAAGCGGGTGGAAGAGCTGCTGGAAATGGTGGGGCTTGAGCCATCCCATGCGCTGCGGTACCCTCACGAATTCTCTGGCGGTCAGAGACAGAGAATCGGGATTGCGCGGGCACTTGCTGTGGAACCGGAGTTTATTGTGTGCGATGAACCGCTGTCTGCGCTCGATGTGTCCATACAGGCGCAGATCGTACAGCTTCTTGAGGAATTGCAGCAGCGGCTTGGTTTGACGTATCTTTTTATTGCACACGACTTGTCCATGGTCAAACATATCAGTGATCGTGTGGCTGTGATGTATAACGGTAAAATCGTTGAGCTTGCTGAGAGTGAAGAGCTCTATTCCAATCCACAGCATGCGTATACGAAGTCGCTTCTCTCTGCAATCCCGGTCCCTGATCCGGCTGTGGAAGCGAAGAAAAAACGCACGGTGTTTAAAGAAAACAGCAGGGAGCAGCTAGCCGATCGTTACAATCTGGAGCAGTCCAAGTGGGTCGAAGTAACGGAAGGGCACTGGGTGGCCGTTTCCGGCTAGAACGGATCAAAGTGATCAAACAAGCAGGCACAAAAAAATAACCCCGTCAGTGATCTGTGCAAGATCAACTGTGCGGGGTCCTTCATACGTTTGTTTTAGGTGTGGACTTTATTATTTGAATTGAACGGATTTCTTGATGTTGTCAATCTCGGCTTTGCTTGCATCATCCAAATACGTGAAGATGAAGTTGAAGGCATAACCTTCAATGATGGTGCTGTAGTAATCCTGTGTAATGGTTGTACCGTCACCAGCATCCATTGTGATTTGCATAACATCCATCTCTTTACCGCCGATCGTTTCGGTTGCAATTTCTTTATATTCATAAGGGAACTGGCTGTCGACCATGAATTTCTTGGTTGCTTCCAGGTAGTCTTTACCTGTGCGAATCCCCTGCAGCAGGCTGACTTTCTCGGCAATGGCCATAGCGGAAGGACCTACTTCCTGACCACCCAGCGGCAATTCCGAAGCCATCAACAGGTTCAGTGTTTTTGTTTGGGACAGTTCAAGCTGTTTTTTCTTCGTATCATCGTCACCGGCAATGGCTTCCGAAGAAGCACTTGTCAGCTCGTTCATTCCTTCTGCATCCTGGAACTCCCATTCCTCAGGGAATTTCAATGATACACCGAAGTAGTCATTCGTGTAAGAACCTTTTTCGGTTGTGCCCAGTTCCACGTTAGCTGAATTGTCTTCCTCAGCTGCTGCGTCAGTCGACGTTTCCGTACTTTCAGTATCCTCTGTCTTGGCGGTATCCGTGTCTGTAGCGGCTGCAGTTTCTGTTTTAGTCGTGTCTTCCGTTTGAGCGTTGTTATCTGCCTTGTCACCGCAAGCGGCTGCAACAAGCATCATCATGATGAGCATAGTGAATAAAGACGTTTTTTTTGTGATAGACATAAAACCCTCCTGAATTAAATGTGTGTGTTTTTTCTCTTTCTCTAATCTGACGTACTACAAAATTGTAGCACAAGTGTTCTTCTTGACCACCTATAGGAAACTATAGGGGTTCCACTATAAATAAGACAATCGGCTTGCAATTGAAACAGCTTCCGTGCTGGATTGCACACCTAATTTGTTGAAGATCACTTTTTTGTGGTGATTCACCGTGCATTCCTTGATTTTTAATTTCAAAGCAATGGCCTTAACGGTTAACCCTTTTGAGATCATTTCAAGGATGGTTAACTGACGCTCAGTGAAATCCACAGAAGGTTTCTCGGAAGGAATGGATGACATCAGGCTCTGATAGCTGTTCTGCATATGGGCAGGGATGAGCTTGGCAATGGCGATTAATTCACTTTGCATATCTGCGTTAATGGTGGACACATCCAGATAACCGGAATGGTTGATTCCTACAGATAGAGGCGTAGCGTAACAGTGCCATTGCTGAAAAAGCGGGCTCTCATGCTGCTCTGGTGGCAGCAATACCGGTTCGTTCTTTTCCATGGTGGCCGAGATGGCGTTGATTCCGCAGCTCTGTGCAGTGAAAACCATGCCTGGACGAATCGGTGACTGCTTCACTTCATCCTCCAGATCAGGGCTGTAATCCATGGCGAGCAGCACGCCATCCGCATCCGTCAGCAGAAACAGATAGGTGCTGGATAGGTTCTCCCTTATATCCGATAGACTGCGCTGGAAGGCACCGATCAGAAAATGATTGATTTTGCGCAATCTTTCCAGACTGGTCCTGGAAATATATTTAATATGAGCCATGCTCGATCTAGGTGCACTGATGTCAGACCAAGGTTCCAGCAAGGCCGATGTAGTGACAGACATGATACTACCTCCTTACATTTAACCGATGGTTTCTACGACGCGACCTTCCTGGTCGGTAATTTCAGTTCGGACGATTCGGATAACCAAGCCGGGAAGGGAAGGTATTTCGAATGTCATTTCCGAAGGTTTAAGATGAGCTGTTAGTTCGTTTACTGTCTGTTCATTCACGGTTACGGTGATTTTGGTTTCTTCTTCATGAAAAGCAGCATTTTCTCCGGCCTCGAAGGTGATATTTACTCCTGAACCTACAAGTGATAACGGAGCACCTTTTGCAATGCGGCTGCGCAGTATTTTTCCAATCAGAACCGCCTGTTTGGCTCCAAACTGAAGTTCGGCGGGCACATTTTTTTGCAGCAATCTTTTGCGGGAAGGCGTCCAAGTTAGTTGTTGTATGAATAAAAATGCCGTGCTTGAGCCTTCAAGCTCAATTCCACGCTGAACAGCCTGCACTACCGATGGAATATCCACATAGGAGTTACGCATGAGATCCGTGACATATTTGGGCATGAAAGGTTCGCATGATTTGAGGAATCCGCGAGTATTCCACGTTTGCATTGTTTCCAGTTCACGTCCGGTGATTCCGACCATTTGAATGAACTCCACTGTACCATTAGGGGTGGATAGCTGCTTCAGATCCGGGTCTTCAATAAAGGAAAGGGCGGTCAGCAAGGTATCAGAGCCCAGACAGATCGGTCCATTGGCATCCAGATAGTCGCCTGGGCGAAATACGTTACCACTATTGAAGACATACCGCCCCATATTCTGTAACAAGTTCAGAGCCCAAGCGGGAGGTTCAGTCTCATCCTCTGTTCGGGTAAGCCGAAAGGTCAGTTCGAATCCATATCCACTGTGCTCTGGATCATTGGTTTCTTTGTCATATAGTTCGGAGAAGCCGTACGTTACAAAATGCCAATGAGGCGTGGGATGTTCCACTTTATAGGCACTGATTCCATCCAGAGGGTCAGGTCCTCCGAGCGCATAAGGGATGGCTGTGCCATAATGTTTGGGTTCCTGCTCCCCATAAAGTTCGTTAAATGCTGTATCAATGGCATCCCAGCCGGCTGTGCTTGCTTCATCAGTCATAATGGGTTCCTCCTTCAGGTGTTCAATCTCCCAAAAAACATGTAAAATTAAGTTTACCTGTCTCAGTTATCGTTTCAAGCGGCTTAAGGCTGAATTATGTCAGATAGGACTTCGGGGTATCAAATCGCATTTCAGGGAGGCATTTTACATGAGTATGAAAGATATCTTTCTTGCTGAATTCAATCAGGAGAATTGGGACTCATTTGTTATGTGCTTTGCCGATCGCTTTTTGCAGGTCGATCCGAAACTGGTGGAAAGCGCGAAACAAAAGGGAATTCCGGCAGATATATGTCAGGTGTTTTTATGCGAAATGGGGGAGTATGCACTGGAATGGGTGCGCAAAAAGCTGCTTGCTTTAGGCGACCAAAGTCCTGCAAGCTATCTGGGTCATACAGACAGCACAAATGCATCAAGAGCAGCCGTTATGTGCATGCCGCGTTGAAGTTCTTCTATATAAAATGGGTGTCACGTGGTGAAGTTGATTTTGATTTATAGATATGTTACGCTTACATCACGAGAGAAAAACAACCGAATAATCAATACATCGTTTGATGGATTGTTACTGCGAAGACAGGCAAAACCTAAACTGATGGTGAAATGAAAGCTCCTTTTTTGGGCGCTATTTTACCTTGAGTTTAGGTTTTTCTTGTTTTCTGGCCTCTTTTGGGTCCATGGATCAGGAACAACCTCAAGTGGATCTACTGATTATCGTGTTGGTTTGCTCGAAATAGGACATTCTATCTTTCTGACTTGTCATTACAAAATAAATTGTTGAAAAGAGGTTGTTGTTCATGACTACGGCAAAAAAAGGTTTCCCTGAAAACTTCCTATGGGGCGGCGCTACTGCTGCCAATCAATTGGAGGGTGCATTTGATAAGGACGGCAAAGGACTTTCCACAGCAGATATGATTGCCCATGTTCCCAAAGAGAAGCGTACTGGCGGACATGCGATGGAAATCTCCTCTTCCCGCATCGAAGAGATTCTGTCAGGCAAAATTGAAGAGCGTTTCCCGAAACGCTTTGGTATCGATTTCTATCATCGTTTCAAGGAAGACATCGCCTTGTTTGCCGAAATGGGCTTCAAAGTATTCCGCTTGTCCATTCACTGGGCGCGCATTTTCCCGAACGGTTATGATCAGGAACCGAACGAAGCAGGTCTGAAATTCTATGACGAAGTCTTCGATGAACTCTTGAAATACGGCATTGAGCCGCTGGTAACCTTGTCTCACTACGAAACTCCGCTCGGTCTGACACAGAAGTACAATGGCTGGGCTAGCCGTGAAGTTATTGGGCACTACGTAAGATATGCAGAAACAGTATTCAACCGGTATAAAAACAAAGTGAAATACTGGCTGACTTTCAATGAAATCAACGTCATGCTGTTCAGCCCGTACACTGGCGGCGGCATTCTGATCGATAAAGTAGACAACAAATTGCAAACGACGTATCAAGCGCTGCATCACCAATTCGTAGCAAGTGCAATGGTAACAAAACTTGCGCATGAGATTATTCCTGGTTCCCAAGTGGGCTGTATGCTCGCTCGCATGGAGACGTATCCGGCGACTTGTAACCCGGTAGATGTGCGTCTGGCTCAACACGAGAATCAGATCAACCTCTTCTTCACGGATATGCACGCTCGTGGTAAATACCCGAACTACATGGCACGTTATTTTGAAGAGAACAACATCGTGATTCAAAAAGAAGCTGGCGATGATGAAATTTTGCTGAACAACACGGTCGATTTCATCTCCTTCAGTTACTACATGTCCGTAACCAAATCAGCTTCTGCTGACCTGGAGGAAACTGCAGGCAACCTGGCTGGCGGTGTAAAAAACCCTTATTTGGAAGCTTCCGACTGGGGTTGGGAGATCGATCCAATTGGCCTGCGCATAACGCTGAACAACTTCTGGGATCGTTACCAAAAACCATTGTTCATCGTAGAGAATGGTCTTGGAGCTTATGACAAAGTAGAAGAAGATGGTTCGATTCATGACTCCTATCGTGTGGATTACCTGAAAAAACACATCGAACAAATGAAGGAAGCCATCAAGGATGGTGTGGATCTAATCGGATTTACGGCTTGGGGTCCAATTGACCTGGTGAGTATGTCCACTTCCGAAATGTCCAAACGGTACGGCTTCATCTACGTTGATCTGGACGACGAAGGTAACGGAACCCTCGAACGTTCCAAAAAGGATTCTTTTGACTGGTACAAAAACGTGATTGCAAGCAATGGTGAACAGCTGTAATTACAGGTTCGGATAGCTTGAACGCTTCTGACAAACAATGAATAGACACGATAAGAGAGGAATGATTGAGATGACAACACCATTTCCTAAGGACTTTCTATGGGGCGGCGCGGTAGCCGCCAACCAGCTTGAAGGAGCTTATAATACGGATGGTAAGGGATTGTCTGTCCAAGATGTGATGCCTCACGGGATCACCACGCCAAGAACGGAAGGACCTACGGAAGATAACCTGAAATTGATCGGAATCGATTTCTACAACCGGTACAAAGAGGATGTAAAACTGTTTGCCGAAATGGGCTTCAAAGTGTTCCGTACATCCATTGCCTGGTCCCGAATCTTCCCTAAAGGGGACGAGCTTGAGCCAAACGAAAAAGGTCTGCAATTTTACGATGACCTGTTCGATGAGTGCCATAAATACGGGATTGAACCCCTAGTAACGATCTCTCACTATGAGACGCCGCTGCATCTGTCCAAAACGTATGACGGCTGGGTTAACCGTAAAATGATCGAGTTTTACGAACGTTATGTAACCGTTCTGTTCAACCGCTTCAAAGGCAAAGTAAAATACTGGCTGACGTTTAATGAAATCAACTCCATTTTGGAGGAGCCATTCATGAGCGGCGGGATCTATACGCCAAAAGATCAATTGAGCAAGCAGGATCTGTATCAGGCGATTCACCATGAGTTGGTGGCAAGTGCACTGGCTGTTAAACTGGGTCATGAAATTATGCCGGAAGCCAAAATTGGCTGTATGGTTCTAAGTATGCCAACGTATCCGCTGACTCCGAATCCGGATGATGTAGTTGCAGCGATGCATGCAGAACAACGCAATGACATTTTTGCCGATATCCACGCACGTGGATACTATCCAAAATACATTAACCGTTATTTCAAGGCGAATAATATCAATATCAAGTTCGAAGACGGAGATGCGGAAATTCTGAAGCATACGGTCGACTTTATCTCGTTCAGCTACTATGTAAGTATCTGTGAGACAGGCGATCCAGAGAAACGCATTGAAGGAAAAGGAAATCTGTTTGCAGGGGTTCAAAACCCTTACCTTAAAGCAAGTGAATGGGGCTGGCAGATCGATCCGCAAGGTCTGCGTGTTACGCTGAATAAATACTGGGATCGATATCAAAAACCATTGTTTATCGTTGAGAACGGGCTGGGTGCCGTGGATGAATTGATCACGGACGAGAACGGCAATAAAACGGTAAATGACGATTATCGCATTCAATATCTGAATGACCACCTGGTGCAGGTGGGTGAAGCGCTTGAAGATGGTGTAGAAGTTATGGGCTACACTTCATGGGGCTGTATCGACCTGGTTAGTGCATCGACTGCAGAGATGAAGAAGCGTTACGGATTTATCTATGTGGACCGCAACAACGACGGAACAGGTTCACTGGAACGGTATAAGAAAAAATCGTTCCATTGGTACAAAGAAGTTATTAGTACGAATGGTGCAAGCTTGAAAGGCATTAACGAATAATAGTGGTTCAAAAGGCATGGTTGACAAGCATCTTCTCATGTCATAATTAGTCACATTAACCGCTTTCACAAAAACATTGTCATATAGATATTTATATGGTAAGATGGGCCTAAGGCTAATGAATAACTGGATTGTTACTGTTCAATCAGGCAAAACCAGAAGCAGGGCATCTTTCGTGACCTGCTTTGGTTTTGCCTTTTACTACTTTGACGGTGCAAGGTGATGTGAAGAAATGAAAATTGAGAAGGTGCTCAACAACAACGTAGTTACCGTGATTGATTCGGGCGGAAACGAACTGGTCGTCATGGGGCGGGGAATTGCCTTCAAAAAACATGCTGGTGAATCGATCGACGAAAGTCTTGTCGAAAAAATATTCTCATTGGAAAGCAAGGAAGTATCGCAGAAACTGAAAACGCTTCTGTCCGATATTCCAGTTGAATATGTTGAATGCTCGGATGAAATTATTCGTTATGCGGAGACGGTGTTAGGTGAGAAGTTACATGAGAGCATCTATATTTCACTAACGGATCATATTCATTTCGCCATTGATCGACATCGTCAAGGATTGCAGATCCGTAACGCACTGTTCTGGGAGATCAAGCGCATGTACCGCAAGGAATATGCCATTGGACTAAAGGCACTACAGATTATTGAAGAAACGCTGGGTGTACTGCTTCCCGAAGACGAATGCGCATTCATCGCCATGCATCTGGTCAACGCCCAGATGAACGGCGAGATGAGAGAAACCATCAGTATTACGAATATTGTCAAGGACATACTCAACATTGTAAGGCGCAGTTTTGTCATTGAACTGGATGAGGATTCGCTGAGCTATTATCGCTTCTTAACCCATCTGAAGTTTTTTGCTCAACGTGTGCTGCAAGGTACAGCCATTGAAGACAAGGAAGAAGATAATCCGCTTCATGATCTGGTGAGTAAGCAATATCCTGAAGCATATGCTTGTGCAGTCAAGATTAATGATTATACACGGAAAATCTATAATCGGGTCTTGTCTAAGGAAGAAATACTGTATCTGACGATTCACATTGAGCGTGTTGTAAGAAATGAACAACCAATTGAATAATTTTGGGATTGTTACTGCTAAAAAGGCAAAACCTAAACGTTGAATAATGATAAGCTGAAACTGCTTTGTCATTATTCAGTGTTTAGGTTTTTTTTTAACCTTCATTACACATTAAAGGAGCAAAATACAATGGATAAACAACAATTGTCCAAAGATATTCTGAAATTGGTCGGTGGAGAAGAAAACATTGATCAAGTCACGCACTGTATGACAAGACTCAGATTTAATCTCAATGACAACGGCAAAGCTGACAAAGCGACGCTTAAAAATACACCTGGCGTTATGGGCGTTATGGAGAATGGTGGTCAATTTCAGGTTATTATCGGGAACGATGTGCCTGTGGTGTATAACGCGCTGGTAGGAAACATGTCCAAATCTCCTGATGCGAAACCAGCTGCTGCTGCAACAGGCGGCAAAAAGAAAAATCCGCTGAGTGCCGTATTTGACTTTATTTCAGGTGTGTTCACTCCAATCCTTCCAGCCATCACTGGCGCAGGTATGATCAAAGGAATCGTGGCCTTGCTGCTTACCTTTGGATGGATTGATGCAACAAGTTCAACATACATCATCTTGTCCGCAATTGGTGATGGTGCGTTCTACTTCCTGCCAATCATTCTCGGGATTAGTACAGCACGTAAACTCGGGAGCAATATGTACATTGGTGCGGCCATTGGTGCATCGGTTATGCATCCAACCATTACCGCTTTGTTAGCACCGGGTGAGAATGTATCTTTCATCGGTTTGCCGGTTGTAGCTGCAACCTATGCATCTTCGGTTATTCCGATTTTGATTGCAGTCTGGTTGGCATCTTATGTAGAAAAAGCTATCGACAAGGTTACACATGCTTCACTTAAATTGATTGTTGTACCAACAGTTACACTGCTTATCATTGTTCCTGTTATGATGATCGCCGTAGGACCACTAGGGGTTATCATTGGTAACGGCTTGACGGACGGTATTAACTGGTTGTTTAATAATGCTGGTTTGTTTGCAGGATTGCTTGTTGGTGGAGCGTTCTCCCTCTTGATTATTACGGGAATGCACTATGCGCTCGTTCCAATCATGATCGGTTCCATTGCAACATTGGGATACGATTACTTGATTCCGCTCATGATGGTTGCTAACTTTGCACAAGCAGGTAGTGCTCTGGGTGTTTCTCTGAAATCCAAAAACAAACAAATCAAATCCTTGTCTGCATCGACTGGTGTTACCGCACTTATGGGTATTACAGAACCAGCTATGTACGGGGTCAATATGCGATTCAAAAAACCGTTTGTGGCAGCACTGATTGGTGCGGCAATTAGCGGAGCGTTCATTAGCTTCTTCCAAACAAAAGCGTATGTTATTGGTGGTCTGGCAGGTCTTTCAGGAATTCCAATGATCATCGGTCCGACATTTGTATATGCTCTGATCGGAATAGTCATTGCGGTTGTAGCTTCAGCAATTCTGACCTACATCCTCGGATTCGAAGATGTTCCAGAAGCGGTTCCAGCAGCAGCGACTACAGCTTCAGCTGAGCCTGTTACACCAGTTGCCGCTGATGTAAACAGTTCCGCTTCCGCAGTATCTGCGATTGAAGAAGAAAAAGCCCAGGATCAAGAAGTATTCAGCCCGATGACAGGGGAAGTAAAACCGTTGAGTGAAGTACCGGACCCTGCATTCTCTGAAGAAATTATGGGTAAAGGATTTGCAATTCAGCCGACCGAAGGTCGTGTGGTTTCCCCGATTAACGGAACGGTGTTCTCTTTGTCGAAGAGTGGACATGCGATTGGTCTGGTCAGCGACAACGGTGCAGAGATGCTGATTCACATCGGAATTGATACAGTGAAGCTGAAAGGCCAATTCTTCTCGCCTAAGGTTCAGGCGGGTGCAAAAGTTGCTGTGGGTGATGTATTGATGGAATTTGACCGTGAAGAAATCGAAAAAGCGGGTTATACAACCATTACACCAGTCATCATCACAAACATGCATCAATATGAGTCTATTGTATCTGCAGGTCGTACTGCAATTAAAGAGCAAGAGCTGCTCTATACAGCCAAAGCCTAATCCATAAGAAACAGCAGAGTTTCCAAACGTACTGGAGACCCTGCTGTTTTTTTTGTTTATAACTATTTTTTGTATGTCACTGCAAAGGCAAATCCGTTGCTGTCAGAAGCAACACCTCATCCGTTATGTACCTATGGGATCATCTCCCGAACCAACTGCACGAATTGCTGGGCCGGCTTGGACAGATAACGATGGTGCAGCCAGACGAGCGCTGAACCCACGGTGGAGTTTGGATCAAGGATCCGATATACATGGAATGATTGTTCGTGATGAAGCTGCAGCACAGTGCCAGGCACGATGGAGTTCGCGAATCCGAGCCGGACCAGCTCTAGCAGCATGGCCACATCTGAGCATTCACCCATAATCGTAGGCTTCACCTGATGTTCACGAAACTTCTCGAGAATCAGTTCAAACATGCCGAGTCCCTCTGTACTGGGAAGCAGGAGTGGAACTTCTGCCAACTGATCAAAGTGAGTGCCATGTTTCCCCTTGGTCTCCAGGGGCTCCAAGGATATGTAGTAGAGCGGCTCCTGCGGCAGATGCAGCACTTCATAGTGTTTTGTTTTTACCGGCATACGTACACAGGCCAGCTCAATCAGTCCATCATCCAGCATGCTGCATAGTTGAGCGGATTCATTCTGCTGAATTTTATAGGTTACTTGAGGATGGCTTGTGCGAAATTGCTGGAGCGCCTTCGGGATCAGACTATCGGAAATGGTATTCATGCCCAGGGATAGCTTGCCCCGGATGCCGTAACGGAAGCTCTGCATTTCCATAACGGCTTCCTCCATGTATTTGGTCATCGTGACGGCATAATCATAGAAGCTGCGGCCTGCTTGCGTCAATTCCATCAGGCGTCCTTTGCGTTCAAATAAGGCTACGCCAAGCTCTTCTTCCATCAGTTTTAATTGCTGGCTGAGTGGAGGCTGAGCCATGTGCAGTCTTCGGGCAGCTGCGGTAATTTGTTTCTCTTCGGCAATGGCAATAAAGTAGCGACATTGTTTGATATCCACTTGTTTTCACCCTCGTTGCAAGTATATGTATTTCGTATAGTTAGCCAACAAAACATGTATTTTTAATATACTATCCTCTTATGGTACCATACATTAGATTTACGCACCTAAATAGCAAGATTCGATCTCCATTGGAACGCTGATCCACAAGGTTAACAACGAATTGGAGGATGAACGCATTGGTTAATACGATACATGCCGCTGCAGAAGCTGGACATACAGATGAGGTGATCCGGTATATTACACAAGGTGCCGGATTGAATGAACGGGATGCGCTTGGGCGAACACCACTAATGGCTGCAGTGCATGGCAACAAGGTACAGACCGTTAGCATGTTGATTGATGCCGGAGCGGATATTAACATTCAGGATAATCGATTGGATAATCCATTGTTATATGCCAGTGCCGAGGGCCTCAAGGAAATTGTTGAAATGGCCGTCGCGGCTGGGGCAGATACAAGATTAACGAATCGCTTTGGCGGAACCGCACTTATCCCTGCAGCAGACAGGGGCCATGTGAACATTGTGGATTTCCTGCTGAATTGTACGGATGTGGATGTGAACCATGTCAACAATCTGGGCTGGACAGCTCTGCTGGAGGCCGTCATTCTGGGAGACGGTGGACCGCGGCATCAACAGATCGTGGCATTGCTTCTGCAATATGGTGCCGATAGAGAGATCGCCGATCGGGATGGCGTTACCCCACTAGCTCATGCCAGACGCAACGGTTATACCGAAATGGAACGAATGTTATTGAATAGCTGAATGAAGGTGCCTATTTCCATATTGAGGCGCGAAAGGACACGAATGAAATCATGAACAGACAACAAGAGCATTTCATTACAAAATATATGAGTCAGACATCATCTCTGGTTTTGGCAGGAATTCAATGGTTCTTCTTCCTGTTTACCAACACGGTCGTGGTTCCATTATCCATTGGTCATAATTTTCAGATGTCACCGGATGCCATCGCTGCATCCATGCAGCACGCTTTTCTGCTGACCGGAGCCGTGTGTATTCTGCAGGCCATGTTTGGGCATCGTTATGCAGTCATGGATGGACCGTCCGGTCTCTGGTGGGGATTGACCCTCAGTCTGACCGTATCGGCATCTTCCGCCGGCATGAGTCTGGAGCGAATCGGGGGCGGACTTGCTGCCGGCTTCCTGCTCGCAGGACTAACCATGGCCATTCTTGGCCGATTGGGTGCAGCCCATCTGCTGCAGAAGCTGTTTACACCCATGGTCAAGAGCGCCATGTTGTTTCTCATGACGATTCAGCTGACCATGAATTTCTTCAAAGGCATGATTGGGTATACCGAATTCGGTACATTTAACCTGCCGGTTGCAGCTTTATCCGTAGCTATTGCCTTTCTGGTCGCCCTGATCCAACTGAAGGGAAGAGGTAAACTGGGCAACTACTCCATCCTCATCGGCATTGTGACAGGGTGGATTGCCTACAGTTTTGTGTTTCCAGGCCAGCATGCAGGGTTGTCGGGCAATTCTGGGGGGAGTTTGTTTACGCTGTTTCCATGGGGAGTACCGACGTGGGAGCCGGGCATTGTTGTAACTGCGTTCTTCGTCGGATTGGTCAACATGACGAATTCAATTACGACATTAAGCACGGTCGAGAAAATATATGAAACACAGACGACAGACCAGCAATATAAACGCTCCTATGTGCTAACCGGATTGTTCAGCATGCTATCCGCATGTGTGGGTGTGCTGCCATTTGGTTTATTTGCTTCGTCTATCGGTTTTCTGGAAAGCACTCGGATTTTGCGGCGTGCTGCTTTTATTATCGGAGCTGCCATGTTATGTATTTTGGGGCTCACCCCTTCGGTGACTGCCTTTTTTGCGCAAATACCACCGAGTGTGGGCAGTGCCGTGCTGTTTGTAGCCTATCTGCAAATGTTTGGAACAGCTCTCCGCACCATTGAAGGTACTGCGTTTAATTCCAAGACGATCTACCGCGTGGCTCTGCCTGTGCTAACCGGCGTGGCAGTGATGAACATCCCTGCAGAGGCATTTCAGGCATTACCGATTTACCTTATTCCGATTATTAGCAATGGTCTCGTGATCGGAGTTATGGTCTCGCTGATTCTGGAGAAAAGTGTGAACTGGTCCAAAATGGAGAATGCTTCTACCGCCAGCAAAACCGTTACTTCACCATGATTCTTCCCTGTCCGGCAAGCATGCGCAGTTCTCTGGACAGGCGATCATGGTTCCCGTCTTGTATCTCAAGCCGTACACCGTAGTGCCAGGTTTCGTTCTCCTCATTGCCCCAGCGCAGTGTTCCTTCCAGATCTAACGGATCTTCAAAAAGAAGCAGATTCATTCCGATCCGGATTTCATTGGACTCCACATGCAGGCTTAGCGGAAATGAAAGCTGGCACCCCGATCGGCTGATATCGATCAATTCGGCCTGAATGGGTTTGTGCGGAGCAGAGACTCCATTAATGCTGATAATGTAAATTTCAAACGTGATGGGTTCCTTCAATGTATAACGAAAAGGCTCTCTTCTAAGGTTGATTGACATAGTTTCCTCCACAAAGTTCAAAAAGTTCATGTTATGGATATATCGTCAATTTGTACCCGAAAATGAAGAGATATGGCCTTGTTTGCATTGAAGGGGATCCAACACCATGTCAGGTAAAAGTGAGCCCTATGCTCGCACTCGCAGACCGTGGATCATGGCTGGAATATATTGATCCCCATGGGAAGCTGTATCCCATATAGGGATAGGGTTTGGAGCGGTTAATATGCGGCGCAGCGGAAATTTGATTTTTGAGCCACTCATCATGGGCCAGCTTTCGCTTCATCTCACCTGCTTCGGTCCAGTCATCCCATGAAGAGGGGAATTCTTCGCCGTCCAGTGCCAAACTGGCCTGAACCAGCCGGGACTGATGGAAACACAAGGCGAGGTAAAATGCTTTAACATCTGCAGAGGCATCTGATTTGAATTTATACCACGTATATCCCGTAGTAAGCTTCTGAACCTCCGTACGATTCTCCCGATAAAACCAACTTGCCTTCAATTCCTCCTCCGTAAGACCGGAGTACAATTTCAGGCTATCGTGAACCCGAATCACGCCGCTTTCCCATCCGTCCATAGTACAGCCCCTCCCTCATTGCACTTTTTCACAAGTATAGCATACACAGATATAGCCCCTGAGTTCCTTTAACCCCGGTGTCTAGCTTGATATAATGGTTGGATATGGTTCTGATTCCTCACCTGAATCAGATGGGAAGGAGCGGATGAAATGCGGCAATTAACCTCTGAACTCCGGCATAAACTGGATCAGCTCGGGACGGGAACGGTTCAGGAAACCGCCGAGCAGCTCCGTCATCTTGGTCAATTCGGAGAGTATATCTTGATCCCGAGTCTGCTGCGGTTGATGGATGATGAGAGTCTTGTTATCCGTCAGGCTGCGGAGCAGGCGGTAGCTCGTTTGGTAGAAGCATGTCCATTATCCGAGCTGGTGTGGCTGAACGAACATGTAAGGGAATGGCGTCCTTCCCCCGTCATTTGGAAGCGGGTCGTGGAACGTGAGGTACATAAGATAGATCAGGCCAGTACAATTCGTTTGTCCATGTTGACGATGCACTGGAGCGGCTACATCAGAGAGGCTGCGGTTAGAAGAATGATTCGGGAGGATGAGTCCTATAGCTTTCCTTATTTGCTGCTTCGGTTGAATGACTGGGTGCCCGAAATTCGTCAGTTGGCGAGAGCGGCACTGGAACTTAAACTGAAGCCCGAGCATGCCAAGCTGTGGATGGAAAATATCCTGCTTGTGGAGCGACTTCGGATCTGCGGACGGGATCAATTCGAGTCTTTTATCGAATCTGTACATCACCTGCTGCGTCAGAAAGAATGCAGGTTTGTCCGTCATAACGCACGGGTATCCCCTGAACACAGCATCCGTCAGTTCGCTTTTCGGATTTCACTCGAAGCAGAGGGCACGGATGCTGGCATGATTATGGAGCAGGCATTACAGGATGAGAACCCTGCCATCCGGCGATGGGCAGCACAGCGGGTAGATCGTATGTTGTCTGGTCAAAAGCTGAGAGAGGCTCTCCTTGACATGCAGCTGGACAGTGTTCCTTCAATCCGCCGAGAAGGTCTCGCTGTACTTGCCACGAGGTATTCTGATGATGCGAAAGCGATTATAATGGATCGGCTTCTGGATTCAAACCTGTCAGTGCGGGATACAGCACGGAGGTATGCCAAACGGTGGATGAACGTGAGCTATGCGGAGTGGTATCTGGATGTCATCTGGGGTGATGAACAGCAGCATCTCACTGCAGCAATTTCAGGACTGGGAGAGACGGGGGACAAGGCAGACGCAGAAGTGCTGTATGAATATGCGAAGCATCCATCGATTGCCGTACAAAAAGCAGTTATCCGCGGATTAATGCGGCTGGACGCTTCTTCATACGGAACGCATTTTGTACATTCGCTAACAAGCGAGCAGCCTGGCATTTCCCGGGAGGCCTGCCGCGCGCTTATGCAGCATCCCTATCTTATACAGCCTGATGAAGTGGCTGATCTGTTGTCGGACCCCGATGCCCTGCCTCATGTCGTCCGCAATGTGCTGCGCATTATTTCTTCCATGAACAAGTGGAATCAGGTTGGACTGCTGCTGCAGCAGCTTCCAGCGGCAAGGCACGAATGGGTGAAACAAGCCATTCATCGCCAGTTATATAACTGGGCCAGATACCCGAACCGCAGCTACGGCGGGAGATTGTCCACGGCAGAACGGGAACGTCTTCATAAGCTGCTGTCGTTATGCGGGCAGGAACTGGACGGTGATCTGCTGCATCGCTTGGAGTGGCTAATGCAATAAATCATGACGATCAGAGAGGAAGATAAGAATGCGTGGGACATTTCAATTCGTGACGGGAACGGCGACCATGTGCCTGTTCGATCTGGCTTCGTTAAAACACCGTGTAGAAGAACCGCCCGACTGGTGGTCCATTCCGGAAGATGAACTGGCTGAGGTGAATGCGGGCAATTGCCTCTTTTTCAATCTGGGAGCCGATGGATTGTACGAGGTGACATGGAGTGTGGACATCTCGGATACAGCTAGCAAAGTGCAAGAAACGGAAGATGCGCAGGTATTCTATCTGCAAGTTCCGACCGGCAACGTATTTCTGGGTGCAGCTGAAGATGTCAGTGGGGGAGAACTGGAGCCGGATGAGTCATGCGATGGAATAACACTATCGCTGCAGCCGGGAAATGTGGCTTGCATCGTCTCAAGAGAAGGCAATCAGATCTCACTGACGATTCAACCAGGTGCTCAAGGACACAACGAGCTGGATAGTTTGATCCGGATTTGAAGTTTTTTTATAAGTATGGACAGGTCTCCAAGAAATTAAGCGAATGAAGAAAGCTGAAGCGGGAGGAATCCACATGCCGAATTGGAATTTCACAACGATCACAGATTCAGATAAACTGCACCAACAGATGCGGATACTTGCTGCGCTGGATATCATCCTGTCCGAGGAAGAATGGCTTCGTTTACACCACTATGAAGCAGAGCTGCTGCCTGGTGTAGCTTGGGGGAGTATCGACAACGGGGCAGGAGACCACCTGCATGTGTTGTTTACCCCATCGGGTACCTTAATCAAGGGGTTTGATCATGAATCTCCCTTAAGCCCCCATGCTCGTGACGATGGTGAAGTCTATCCGGGCATGTATGATGAAGTGCCGAAGGCATTAAGAGCCATCTTGGAGGACCAGGAAGAGAGAATGGAACCCGATGATGTTACCTTTTGTATTTGGCAGGAGGGAAAAGACACGGAGTGGAAGACAGGAAGCTGGATTCAGCAAGCGTTAATCGAAGAAAGCGAAGACGACGCCACAGGCGGTGCCGATTTTTTGCTGGGCTATATCGAGGAAACGCCAGAGGCGTTCGCTGATTGGGCAGAGGGTTATTACGAGTCACATGAACTGCCGCTGTCTGCGATTGCTGAAGTATATGAAGGAAAACCAGTGACGCCAGGTTTAATCAGGAAGCTATGTCCTGAACGTGATGTAGAAGCAGCACTGGATGAGCTGCAACAACGTGGTTATGTCATAGAACAAATGGAATAGAGGGTGAGGGGACAGCAGTCGTGTATAAGCAGCAGCTGGAACGCATAAGCGAGAAGTTGAAGAATCTTCAACGTTTGGATGCGGATATGAGCTTGTTTGGGGCAGAGAACCACGAATATGAGCTGGAGCGGGTATGGACACCGGAAGAGATCACAGGGTTCGAACAGAAATGGAAGATTACTTTGCCAGAGGAGTATCGGGCTTTTTTGCTGCATATCGGGTCGGGAGGAGCAGGTCCATATTACGGACTGGAGAAGCCGGAAGATGGGGTGTATGCCGTCATTGGATATGACGATGAGCTGAATGCTATCTCGGATCCATTTCCCTATGTAGAGGCTTGGAACTGGGAAGTTGACTGGTATGATGACAGCAAGGAAGAAGAGGAGTGGGATGCACTGGACCATGATTATCATGATCCTAAACGGTCGGCAGGCCTGCTGCGCATCAGTGATTTTGGCTGCGGCATTTCCATGAATCTGGTCTTGAATGGACCATGCAGCGGGGAGATCTGGACCGATGATCGGGCGAATCGCAGCGGCATTTATCCAGATCATTATTTCGGCAATATGGAACGTCTGCGCTTTCTGGATTGGTATGAGTTATGGCTGGATCGTTCCATCCATGAATTGAATGAAGAGTAGGGGCATGAGAATAATTAAGCTTTCTAGGGACCCCATTGTAACTCATGTAGATCAGCGATAACCATTTAACGTGAGTGAAAATCGCCCATTCGACATTACATAAATAAATAGAGTTTATAAAAACGTACGATGATCTATAAAGCACACTTTAATAAAGAACAGTACGGATTAATGAATGATCTCTGTCTTAAACAGGGGTCATTCTTTTTATCGTTTAAATCAAAAGATCTCTAGACAGCCCTGAGCCTTATTGGGCCAGTTTGAATCTATTTTACAATCCGGCTCATTGGCATTTGGGAAAATAATAAAAACCGTTTGGTACAGTTACCCGTCTTATACCACAGAAAGAGAGAGAGAAGGAGGGAACCGGGGTGGAGACCAAAGCCGAGATGAAGAAGATGATATTCGTGCAAACCGAAGATGAGACGGTGTTTGTCCAGTCCATCATGGAGCATCAAGATACGCTGACTTCCATTGCCTACAGCTATCTCCGCAATCGTCATGATGCTCTGGAAGCCGTACAGGAGATGACATGCCGGGCCTGGACGAAGCGTCGGAGTTTGAAAAATGAAAAAGCGTTCAAATCATGGATTATTCGTATTTTGATCTATGTCTGTATTGATGAACAGAGACGCCGCAAGCGAACCACACCGCTGGCTAATGACGGTTTGGAGGATGTGTTTGCGGAGGTCGCAGTTGCAGGCCAGGATGATAACCGGATTGTCATGTGGGGATTTTTGCAGAAAATAAAACCGAAATACCGCCATGTACTACTGCTGAAATATTATAACGACATGACACTGAGCGACATTGCCTTGATCCTCGGAAAACCCGAAGGCACCATCAAAACCTGGCAGCACAAAGGGCTGGAGCAATTACGCAAGCTGATGAAGAACAGGGGGGATTGGCATGAGAACTAGTCCGGAGGAACAAGCACTGCTCGCAGACGCATATCAGGTTGAAGTGGAGAAACAGCATTTGAACCCGGCAGATACGGCATTTGCCATCCAACGAGGACTTGCAAAAGCAAGAGCGAAGCGAACGGCAAGCAGTCTCCCAATAAAATGGATCACTGCTGTGCTCATAACAGTAATCACTGCCGCATGTTTCCTACTCGGGCCATACCGAGGGATTATTCCCTCACAAACCACAGCAGTTGAACCCATTCAGGATTGGGGAGTGCTGGAGCCTTTTCGAAAACTGGCTGAGCAGGACGTTAGCGGGAGTACGATCGAATCTGCAATGAATAATGGCTATGTTCAACTTGTCGACCGTACGGTGAAATCGGGAATATATCAATTTACCGTTAATGCAGTAATGGCAGATGAGAACAAGTTAATTGTGTTATATACAGCCAAGACAGACGATACTCAAGAAGTCTATTCGGTTGTGAATACCAAGATGACAAACGCGGTAACGAATAATGTATTGGGCGACGGAAATATTAGAGGGGTGCATCATTCAGAAGATGAGCACACCATTTATGGTCAAAGCGCCATAGAGTTTCAAAAAAATCAGCCCTTGCCTGAACAAGTCATGATGAATGTACAGATTTCATCAGTTGTTCCGAACCAAGGGACTGATTCAGATGCAGTCAAAAAGGAACGCAAATATCAATTTTCAAAAAAAATGAACGTCACTTTCAATCTGGACCCTAAATTCTCGATTCCACAGACGGAAGTCTTGGAACTGAATAAGCTATTCACAGTTGGTGGATATGAGGTGATGTTATCTGAAGTAGAATTATCGCCTCTAGTGACTCGAGCGAGATTCATCTACGAACCTGAAAAAGATATTGATTTTGAATCCAGAATGTCCATTAACGATGTGGTTCAACCTACTCAGATGGTATCCACAACCAAAGACGGGAAAGAGACAACGCTAATTATGGTATCGGGTAGTGGAACGGAAGACGGCATGATTTTTTCCTTCAGCAGCAACCTACTGGATGAGCCACAATCGTTGGTATTAAAGCTGCATGGTGTGCCAGGCAAAACGTACGATGATCTTCAGGAAGCAGAACGCGATATGATCGAGTTGAAAATAAAATAGAATTTGTAGTAGGTAACGTGATCTACTTAAATTAACCAATTAGCCTGTCTTATGCGTCACAGCGTATAAGCAGGCTTATTTTCGTTTGTCAATATAATATGGAAGTATATTATTTTGGAAGTCATATAAAATTTCAAATTTAGAATACCGATATACATAATGTAGCGCTCATTTCATGTTTATGAAGTTAATTTGTACTATGCTACAGCGCGGGGGATTTGCGGATTGCGTATAAGCAGGACCATAGACCAATGGAATGTAGTACAGAGTTGCCCTACAACAACACATTTACCTAGATAAAGGACGGGGAACGGATGAATCGGTATGATGAGATTATTTGGAAAAGGAACAAGCTGATCAGTATCATTCTGTGGATTATTCTTGCAATTGGTATGGGTCTGAGCTTCATGCTCCCTAAGCTGCTTGTTTCCAATGGGATTGCCATTTTGTTTGCAGCCTGGGTTACATACGCTAATGTGAAAAGAAAACATATTCATTTAATTCCTTGGCTGTATACCATTTTGATTACCATATGTGGGGTCTATGTTGGTTGGGGAACAGTTAATCTTACGATGAGTCTGGTCATAACCGCTGTTTTGCTGCTCATTCCGAACAAGAAGTTTTTTATGATTGGTTTTTTTGTCTTACTAGTCCACAGTGTGCTCCAGCTATTTGTTATAAACACAGCTCATGCTGATGAACTTATAGAGAATATCGTTAACGTTGGACTGTTCGCTCTTACCGGAGCAATCCTGATGTTAGTCTCCCATTTAAATCAAAGACTTTTCCTGGACAGCGAAGTCCGCTGGCAGGAAGTAGAGCAATCCAAACACAGAGTAGAGACCATGATGGAGCGTGTCAAAGCTTCGGTGGAAGGCCTGTCTCTTTATACGGATCAACTGAAACAAAAGGTGGACGCGACCGGGTCCATCACGCATGAAGTGACGCTTGGATTCAGTGAAGTGGCCAAAGGCGTGGAGTTCCAGGCTACGAGTGTGGCAGAAATTTCGGAATCCCTTTCCCTGTCGGATCATCATATCCGTGATGTTGCTTCCTATTCGTCTCAAATGAAAGAATTATCCGCCAGTATGGCTTCCAGCACGGAAACGGGAAGTGCACAGATGGATCATCTGAATGTGCAGATGCAGGAACTCTATGAGACGATTGATACCACGGCTTCCGATATGAGAAAGTTCAATGAGGAAAGTGAAGCGATGTCCCTGATGTTGAACAGTATCTCGGATATTGCGAACCAGACCAACTTGCTTGCACTCAATGCTGCGATCGAAGCCGCTCGTGCAGGCGAACATGGACGCGGATTTGCCGTGGTCTCGGAGGAAGTTCGTAAGCTGGCAGAGCACTCTGGTCAGTCAGCTAGTGAGATTGGTACCATTTTGACCCGGTTAAAAGGGCAAACACAGGCACTGACCGATCGCTTCGAACGCATTCGCTTTGCTCTTCAAGAAGGAAGAGACAGCGTGCAGACTGCAGAAGTTGTGTTCCGTACGATTAATAGCAATTCCCAGGAAGTGCTGAACCAGGCCATGGATATCGAGAGCAGTTCCGCCACGATGAAGGAATCCTCCACGAAAGTCGTGAATGAGGTTTCCGAGATTTCTAGTGTGACTCAGCAATCCAGTGCCGCTACGGAAGAGATTCTTGCCAGTATGGAGGAGCAGCGCAGCCTGACTCAGAAGATGGTGGACAGCTTCGGTGAGCTGGAGCAACTGATACTGAACCTGAATGAGCTGGTGTCGGATCATCAGTTGTCCTCTTCTCTCACTGAAGAGAAGGATGCTGATCGTCCTTCACCAACTGCAGTACCGATCGATGCGCTGTCAGCTTAGAGGTAGGATACCTTTTAGTAGAAAATGTAGAGTCCGCCCGTACGTTCATCGTCCGGCGGGCTTTTTTGCTGTCAAGTGGACTTGAACCCCGTGAATATCTCCTTTACAGTGTAATGTAGAGTGTGAAGTGCAAGGAGGAGAATTGTGAATGAATTGGCTTGAAATTAGTAAGTCCAAAGATGTGGAGCAAGCTTGTGCAGCAGTACATAACCTGGATATCAATGAGCGGGATGAACGGGGACGGACACCGCTTATGCTTTTTCTGACGTATCGCATGCCAGCTGAGGCCATTAAATGTCTGTTGGAACAACAAGCAGACTTGGACGCGGAGGACAAACTCGGTGATACCGCTCTAAAAAAAGCTGTGAAGTTCAAGCAGATCGAAGCCATCCAGCTCTTGCTTGAATATGGGGTGAAGCTTGACTCTGCATATGGAATTCAGGCGACGGCCTGGAATGCAGCTAGACGGGACCCGGCCATTGCAGATATGCTGCTCAGCACCACGGGATCGGTAAGACTTCGGCTGACTGATTCGGAACAAGCCATCGTGGATGAAATTTTGTACGAAGAATCTTCAGAGAGGGCAGCCGCGAAGATCCGTGAGCTGGACTCCGCTGTACTTCTGCATGCTGTCGTGGACGGGTACAACTGGGATGACAGTCCCGAGCCTATGCTGGCTGTTTGTGAACATTCTGCCTGTGCGGAGATCACGATGCTGGACATGGTGGAGCTGCTGGATGCTGATTATTGGCTGGAGATGGACGAAGATGAAGTGAACCAAAGCGAGGATGGACCAGGTTATCGCCAGCTTGCCGAGCTGCTAAGCGTGAAGTGTCCAACAGCGTTCCACAAATGATTTGTGAATACAAAACAAGAGCATGTTCTGGGCTCAATTAGAGATGCTCTTGTTTTGTATAGGATATTATTGTTGATTCCGGCAAGCACAACACCAAAACGTGGTAACGCTGATCTATGAGTGTCACACCAGATCATGCATGTTCGGCGAGCTGTACCTCGAAGCCGTCCGGGTCGGCAATGTAAAGGAAGCGTAGATGTGGATTTGGCTGAACGGGCCCGCGAACAATGGGAATATTCAGTGCTGTCAGTCGTTCCATGGCATCTTCCAGTGAACTCACCTCGTAGCCGATGGACACGCCAGATTCTTTTTTGAGGATGGATTCACTTCCCTCAATCAACTCCAGCATGGTTTCATTTTCTGTGCCCAGCATGGCAATTTGCCGCCCACGACTTTCGAATTGGCGCTGGATTGGAAGCCCGAGCATGCCGTGGTAGAACCCAAGCGAGGCTTCCAGATTGCGTACCCGAAGTGTAATCCAGTTTAATTTGATCAACATGGGTGAATCTCTCCTTTTTGTCTCCTATTTATCAATGTTACGTCTATTATACGACAAGCAAGGAGGGGGTACCCTCCTTGTCTGTGAACAACAAAAATAGCTGCCGAAAAATTCGGCAGCCCAATGATATAATTCCGGTTGAAACGTTGTAAACCGCTACGCTTTCCCATTATGTGTGTTTGGTTTATAAGCGCAGACCATCTTTCAAACTTATTGAATCAGATCCACTGCACCTTGTGGTACAAAGGCATCTACCCCGTTATACACGATTACGCCTTCCAGCGCAGTCTTTTTGCCGTTAACCAGCGCAATGTTTTTGTAGATTTGCAGTTCGACTTTAGTGTTACCTTTGGTAACCAGAATCTTAGGATTTTTGGCATCTGTCAGGTCCAGCTTGTACGCAGCGCCTTTGGCTGTGAATGCTTGTTTGGCAGGAACAAACAGTTGTTTGCTCACGCTGTCCAGATCCAGATCTAGTACGCGTGCCATGTATTTAGCCACATCGGTATTGTCGATTACGCCGAATGGACGGTCATTGTTCGGAGCATACGTGTAGAGCACAACGTCTCCGCCTGTGTGACCACCAGTTGTCCAGCCAATGCCTGCGCGTTTGCTGATCATTGGTCCGATGGCGTAGTTCAGGCTGCCTGGCTCGGCTGCCTTAATGGTAGCGATCTCCTCGGATGTCAGGTCGGAAATGCCATAGTATTGTTTCATGACAGCTTTGATATTGGTGCGTTTGGCATTCAGCTTCGCTTCCACGCCTTCACCTGTCAGCTTGGCCTTTTTCAAAGGTCCGATGAAAGTGGACAATGGTTCTTTGTCATAGGTGCCCGTTGTTGCATTGTTACCAATCGTGAGACCGCCGTTACCGTGGTCCGTTACTGCCACAACAGCTGTCTCTCCATCTGCTTTGGCAAAATCCATGGCTACTTTTACAGCATCATCAAATGCCAGCACGTCACTGATGATTCCGATCGGATCGTTGGCATGCGCAGCCCAGTCCACTTTGCTGCCTTCAACCATGAGGAAGAAACCGTCTTCGTCTTTGGACAGAACATCAATGGCCTTGGAAGTCATTTCAGCAAGGCTTGGCTGTTTGGCAGGGTCACGGTCCATGTCATAAGCCATGCCTGCAGGTGCGAACATTCCCCACAGCTTGCCGGAGTTTGAGGCTTTCATGGCAGCCGGTGTGGTCACGTAATCGTAACCGAGTGCTTTGATGGAAGAGACCAGATTTTCACCGTCTTTGCGACCCGCCGGCTCAAGGTAGCGACTTCCGCCGCCCAAAACAACATCGAGTCCGTTATATACTTGCTGTTTGCTGAGTGCATCGTAATTTTTGCGATCCGGATAGTGGGCAGAGAAGTCTGCCGGGGTAGCGTGCATAATCTCGGAGGTGGCTACAATGCCGGTTGCCTTGCCTGCCAATTTGGATGCCTCCAACACGGATGCAACGGGTTTCTTGGCATCTCCAGGAGCGATAGCCTTCTGTCCAGGCATGGTTGCCTTGTCTGGCAGTACGCCAACATATCCTGTATGTGATTTATAACCTGTAGCAAAAGCCGTTCCCGCAGGAGCCGAGTCCGCAATCGGAGCATCCGCGGAGTGTGTGCGAACCATACCGCTTGCCATGGAATCTAGAGTCAGGGAGGACCCTTTGTACCAGCGGGCCAGTGCAGTGGCATCGTTAGCCATACCGTCCGGAATCAGGATAATGACATTTTTGATCGGTGATGATGATGCGGGTGCAGCAGTGTCGTCAGCAGCCCATGCTGCGCTGCTTCCTCCCAGCGTAGCTGTAACAACTGTTGTAACCGCGAGCATCATTTTGGCCGCACGGGCATTGAACCGGTTTAACATGAATACATCCTCCTAAAATAGATATGTATAGTTTGGTATCCAAAAACCAGTGTATACAACAATTGCTAAACGAACGTAAGGAATGGGTTAACTAAATGTAAAATTTACGATTATGATGCATAATCAGGAATGAGAGGGTGTAAGCCATGGCTGAGATGAAGAGGTTTACAGCGGAACCTCAGTTCGGTATGATTTTTGTAATTAAACGATGCTGCGTTGGACAAGGGGATGTGAGTGCATGTACCGAATCGGAATTGTAGGACCGAAGCCGTCCATTGAGCGGACCATGCGTGCTGTGGAGGGGCAGGAGCTGGAGGCTCATTTTGAGTTGTATCCCTATGAACATGCACGCGAGACGGGCGAGATTATTACGAGGAACCGCGAGAAAGTACACGGGTGGGTGTTTACGGGTCCCATTCCTTATCTGACAGCCCAGGACGTCTTGCATGAAAAAGAACATGCCATCTACTGCCCGCCTACCGGGGCCAGCTTGTACAAAGCTATGCTGCAAGCCATTTATACACTGGACAATCCGGTGAAGGAAATATCTATTGATATGACAGGGAATGAAAGCTGGGGGCTGATGGACAGTCTTGAGGAATTGAATTTCTCGGATGAGCAACTGCGAAAATACGTTTTCTCCACCGATTACGATGTCGAAGACATGATCCAATTCCACGTTCGTCACTGGGAGGAAGGGCAGACCAAGGCAGCCATTACCTGTCTGTACGCTGTATATGAAGGATTACTTCAGAGAGGGGTCCCTGTCTTCAAGATTGATTCCACCAAGCTGGAGACGGTGCAAGCGGTACGAATGCTGATTGAGCAGATCCGCAGTTCTGCATTCAAAGACAGCCAGATTGGCGTGTTAATGGTTGAGATTGAAGGGTGGCATGCAGCCGGTGAACAATCGACGGAACGGTATCAGCTGCAGCATATGGAGCTCAAGATCAAAGGCATCCTCCTGCGTCATTGTGAACAAATCGATGGTTCCCTTCACCAGGATGGTACAGGACGATATCTGATGTATGGTTCAAGGGGTGGAATGGCCCGCAATATGGAATCGCTGCACACAGCGATGCATCAGCTTGAGCTGGATACAGATCTGCTTTCCTTTGCCGGGATCGGGTTTGGTGAAACTGCATTTGATGCAGAGCGTCATGCCCGGAAGGCGATCCAATATGCCAAGGACGATGAAGCTGGACGTGTGATTGTCTATGAGACGAATGGGACGATTGTGGAGGCAGCGGGTGAGGATCAGGAATTATCCTATGAGATGTATTCAAGTGACACCGAATTGCTCGAACAGTTGAACAAGGCAGGGGTTAGCATTCGTACATTTCAGAAACTGAAGGCATACATACGCCGGATGGGCAGAGAAGAATTTACGGCCAGTGAACTGGCATCAGGATTATCAATGACCATCAGGCACGTACAGCGAATTCTCGGCAGTCTTACGGCATACTCCCTGGCTGAAATCACGGGAAATGAGTTGAATACCCGCAGAGGACGGCCAAGTAACCGATATCGGCTGCTGCGTTAGATTTACGAACATAGAGGCGGAATAAGGATACCGATGCTGCAAACTTAGTTCTCATGTCCACTCCTGGTGGACAATGTGAACGGGTGCAGATCGGTATTTTTTATGTGTAGTGTCAAAATACATAACATAAGTATTGAGTTTTGTACGGAGTTAATTATATAATGTCCTAAAATTACGACATTTTCGTTAAATGTACGTTAATATCACAGTCAGGGGGTATTTGCATGGTGAAAGCGGAAAGGCAGGAGAGTACAGGACTTTTTGGTTGGGTAGAGAAAGTGGGGAACAAGCTTCCCAATCCGTTTTTATTGTTTATCTATCTCATTGTTGCGCTGATGATTGCTACCCTTATACTGTCGTTCTTTAACGCGACAGCACATAACCCGATTGACGGAGAGAAGGTTCAGGTCAAAAACCTGCTGAGCCGAGAGGGAATACAGTGGCTGCTGCCGAATGTGGTAAAGAACTTTGCTGATTTTAAACCACTTGCTTCGATTCTGGCATTGGTACTCGGAATTGGTCTCGCTGAGAAAGTAGGGCTTCTGGAAGCGGTCATGCGCAAAATGGCTGTTCGGGTACCCGCCCGCTATGCCAGCTATCTTGTTATTTTCATTGCATTCTTCAGTCATGTGTCTTCAGATGCAGCGCTTGTCATCATGCCTCCGCTCGGAGCATTAATTTTTCTCGCTGTAGGCAGACATCCAATTGCCGGATTGATTGCAGCCATTGCCGGCGTTGGTGCTGGTTTCACCGCAAATATGCTGATTGTGACTACGGATGTATTGCTGTCAGGCATCAGTACCGAAATTGCCGCCTCGGTAGATCCAAATGTGGGTGTTACGGTCTTGGATAACTGGTACTTCATGTCCGCTTCTGTGATTGTGTTGACACTGGTCGCAGGTTTAATGACAGACAAATTCCTGGAACCGCGCCTTGGCACATATGAAGGGGAACGTGTGTACAAGCTGGAAGCTCCAACACCTGAAGAAAATCGGGCACTGCGTGCGGCTGGTTTTGCCGCCCTTATTTTTATCGCTATCATCGCGTTTATGGTTGTACCTTCGAATGGCATTCTTCGCAACCCGGAAACAGGCAGTGTGATGGGTTCGCCTTTTCTTGCAGGGATTGTGCCTGTCATTTTACTGTTCTTCTTCACCGTAGCACTGACTTACGGCATTAAACTGAAAGTGATTCGAAACCAGAATGATCTGCCGAAATTGCTGATTGAACCGATCAAAACGATGGCAGGCTTCATCGTGATGGTCTTCCCGCTATCCCAATTCGTGGCGATGTTCAACTGGAGCAACATGGGTAAGTTTCTCGCACTCACCATCACGGATCTGCTTGAAAAAACAGGCATTAACGGCATCCCGGTAGTGATCGGGCTGATCTTCCTATCTGCATTGCTAACAATGTTTATTGCAAGTGGATCTGCGATCTGGTCCATTCTGGCTCCGGTATTTATCCCGATGATGATGCTGCTTGGATTCCATCCGGCGTTCACTCAAGTCATTTTCCGGGTATCCGACTCGGTTATTATTCCACTCGCCCCAGTATCGCCTTTTGTACCATTGTTCGTCGGATTTTTGCAGGAATACCGCAAGGATGCCAAGCTCGGAACGTATTATTCCTTGATTTTGCCATATTCCATTGCATTCTTCTCCGTCTGGGTCGTCATGGTCATTCTCTGGTATGTCTTCAACCTGCCACTTGGCCCGGGAGTTCACGCCAGATTATAGGAGATCGACTGATTCGGAAATAAGAGAGTTGAGAGAGGGGAACCGATATGATCGACATTATCGCGCTTCGAAGAGAGCTGCATCAATATCCCGAATTGGGATTCACTGAATTTCGTACCGCGACCAAAGTTGTACAGATGTTAAAAGCGTTAGGCTATCGTGTGACGTATGGAAAAGAGGCCATTGATGACACGTCCCGGCGGGGGCTGCCCAAACCGGAAGTACTGGAAGATGCCTATCAGCGTGCTCTTCAGGAAGGAGCGGAGCCCGCTATCGTGGAACAGATGCGCGGCGGATTTACCGCTGTTGTCGCCGAGCTGGATGGAATTCAGGAAGGGCCGACAACGGCATTTCGCTTCGACATGGATGCACTGCCGATTCGTGAAAGCGGGCAGGACAAGCACGTGCCGCAGTCTGGGCAGTTCCGCTCGAAACATGAAGGCATCATGCACGCATGCGCACATGACGGGCATACCAGCATTGGTCTAGCACTAGCAGAACGGTTAAGCGACAGACAGTTTGCCGGGAAAGTCCGGCTGTTATTCCAGCCTGCCGAAGAGGGAGTACGCGGTGCGTACGCCATGGTGGAAAAAGGCATGCTCGACCAGGTAGACCGCCTGTTCTGCATGCATCTGGGTACCGACGTGCCGTCCGGCCATGTCAAAGGGGCTTCCGCTGGTTTCCTGGCAACGACGAAGCTGGAAGCGCACTTTACGGGGGTATCCTCGCATGCGGGAGCTTCACCTGAAGAAGGGCGGAATGCGCTGCTTGGTGCGGCAACTGCCATGCTTAATATTCATGCCCTGCCAAGATTCAGTACAGCCGATACACGGATCAATGTGGGCATTTTGGAAGGAGGAACCGGCGCGAACATCATTGCCGAGCACGCTCGCATGGTGATTGAGACGCGTTCCACGAAGGAAGAAACGAATCTTGAACTGGAGCGGCGTGTGCGTCAGATTCTGGAGCATAGTGCAGCCATGCATGAGTTAAGTGTCGCCGTTGAGATTGTAGGCGGAGCTATTCCGATCAGGTGTGATATGGAACTTGCAGAGCTGGCCGTGAAGAAGGCAGAAGGGATATCCGGAATAAGACATGCTGAAGCGATCTCGGATGGCGCTGCCCTGGGAAGCGAAGATGCAAGTTATATGATCAAACGCGTACAGGAGCAGGGCGGGCTTGCCACATACATGATTGTAGGCAGTGATCTGCCTGCACCCCATCACCATCCTGAATTCGATATCGATGAAGCGGTTCTCGCTCCGGCGGTGGAATGGCTCGAACGATTGGCTCGGAGCTTTTAAAGCTGCAGAGATGGCACACTAGCAGGCAGCAAAAAAGGACATGGGAGCGTGATGCTCTCATGTCCTTTTGAAATTTCATGAACTTAATACCCAGCTGCTGGAACAGCCGCCTGCTGCGTACTGAATTATTTTTTCTCAAAAAAGCTAAGTGTCCCTGTGCTCTCATCCGCACTAACAAATACGCTGCGGCCGTTAACCCGGTGGATTCCTTCCGGTGACTCACCAGCTGTCGGAATCAGGCCGAGGTAGGCCGGGTTTACCGGGTCGGCCAGATCGAAGAACAGAATGGCATCGGCCCGTTCAGAGGCTACGGCAGCATAGGTTGTGCCGTCTACAGTGGATACCGTCAGATTTTCAACTTCACTGCCTTTGCTCGGACTGCGATCATCAGGGTATAAACCAACCCTCGCGGTTGCTTCATCGATCAGGTTTTGGCTGTCATATACCCGCTTGCCCTGCAAATCCCAGACGGCGATATTGCGTCCGCCAGCTTTGACACCATCGTCAAACTCGTCTTTGCCCAGGTCGCCTTCATTGGCGGTCAGCAGGTATTTGCCATCTGCAGAGAACGCAATACCATCTGGCTCGTAGCGGGCTGTCAGGCTCTCGGTGAACTGAACGACACCGTCATCGTTCAGATCGGCTTGATGTGAGGTGGTACCAAGCGAGAAGATCGAGCTGATCTGTTTCGTTTGCAGGTCGATGATGGCAATGACATTGTTCTCCTGCAATGTAACAGCAGCGGTTTTGCTGTCCGGGCTGATGGCAACATACTCTGGCTGCGGGTCATGCGGATAGCTTGCACCGCTCACATCTTCCAGAGACACAGGCAGGTTAGTTACCTCTCCTTCAAGGACGTTTCCGCCGGCAAACGATACAATCATGATGCTGCCTGGGCGTTTGGCATTAGGGTAATCGATCTCGTCCGCAGCCTTGTTAAGTTCCTCATCTTCGATTGCGATCACGGCTTGCAATCCATCCGGGGATAATGCGATGGAGTCTGGCCCGACCCCAAGCTCATACGTCTTCACGGTTTTGTAGGTTGCAAGATCAACAACCGCCAGTAGCCCCTTGTTCGCCTCGGTATCTGTATCGCCGGTACGAATAACGGCGAGGCCATATTTGCCGTCCTTGGATACGGTTACGCTAGTTACCTCTGCTTTGGCAGAGAGATCATGGAAGCTGACGGTTTTCAGAACGTTCACGTTGTTCAGATCAGCAATATCCAGCACGGAAATGCTGCCATTGTCTGCTTCAGTTACGAGGAGGCGCTTGCCGTCCGGAGTGGAGGCAGCAATTTCGGCTTTGCCGCTTGGCATCTGGAAGGCCGCTGTCTGTTCAAATCCGGTTTTATTTTGGCGCAGGATCACCTGATCCGTAATCCGTTTCAACGTTTGTGGGGAAACGTATGTCGTTCCTTTCGTAACATAACTTTTGCTGTCCAGCTGCGTTTGCACCCCGTTGATGGTAGCTGTAGCTGTTTCGACCGGAAGCTGCACTCGGACTTCACCCAACTGGATGTCGACACTGCGACTGCTGCTATCCCAAGTGACGGTTCCCTGCATATTTTGGATGGCTGTTCGTAGTACGACATGATTAGTAGATTCGGATGCGCTTGCCGCATGAACCATCGATGTGTAGCTGGCTGCTCCTGCACCGAGTATAGCTGTCATGGACAAAACGGCGAGCCATTGATTTCTCTTTTTCACAGTTCCAGATCCCCTTTTACCGATTCATGGTTGATAGTATGTACAATTGTTTTAGTATAGGGGCGAATTGTTAAGCCGAGGTTAGCGAACTGAAGCAGTTTTGTAAAAATATCGAGTAATGACATCCAAGTGAAAAAAGCCTACTGGCAGAGCTGAGCTCTGTCCAATAGGCTTTACTTGGTATATGGAAACCATGTGGAAATGTACAGACTTAGAACCAGCGGCTCAGGTCTGGATATCCGGTCGTTGCCCAAGCTCCATCCACGATGAGGCTGGAACCGGACACATATCCTGCATCTTCGCTCGCAAGGAACAGGGCAGGTCCCGTCATTTCTTCCGGCTGAGCAGCACGTTTCATCGGAATCCGCTCCATGTAGGCTTCTTTGATATCTGCGTTGGAGAGCAGTTCCGCAGTTAAAGGTGTATCGATGAGACCCGGTAGAATAGCATTAACACGAATGCCGTTACGCGCCATTTCGAGTGCTCCATTCTTGGTAAGCATTTCGACACCGGCTTTGGCAGAGGCATAGGCCGATCCGGCATACATAGGCACGTGGGAGTTGAGGGAAGCCACATTTACGATGGCTCCGCCACCATGTTTAGCCATCTCAAGGGCTTCATGCTTCATGCTTAGGAAGACACCTTTCATGCACAGATCCACGGTGAAGTCCCAATCTTTCTCCGATAGTTCCGTAATGACGCCTGCACGGGAGGCACCTGCCACATTAAAGGCCAGATCGAGTTTGCCAAATTGTTTGACAGCGGCACTCACCATTTCTTCAATATCGTTTTCAACGGTCACATTGGCTTTAACACCGAAGAACCGTTCCCCAAGTTCAACCTGGATGGCGTCCAGACGTTCTGTATTCAGATCGGCAGCAAGGACGGAAGCTCCTTCTTGGACAAGGCGTCTTGCAATGGCATATCCGATACCGGATGCCGCACCTGTAACAACCGCAACTTTACCTGCAAATCGATTCTCAAATGGATTCATATGTAGCACTCCTTTGTCGGTTAAAATAAAAAAAATGATTTCGCTTACATTCATCTTCAATTCAAGTATACTTAATTTTATGATTCATGTATATTTAACAAAAATGCACTTAACATAAAATAAATTAATGTAAGGATTAGGAGTTAAACGATGAATCTGGAACAAATGGTGTATGTACTTGAAGTTGAAAAGACCAACTCTATTACCGTTGCTGCTGCAACATTATCGGTCACGCAGTCCACGATCAGTCAGGCGATCACACGTCTGGAGCATGAGCTGGGCATGCCATTGTTCAGCCGGTCCCGTAACGGTGTGTATGTATTGGAACAGGCCAAGCCTATTTTGGACAAAATGAAATCGGTTGTCGATACGGTCCAAAACATCAAGGAGGATGCCCAGTATATAGGGGAATCGATCCATGGAGAACTCCGATTGTCAGCCATACCTGGAGGAATTCCGGGCATCATACCTACCATTGCGAGTATGAAGAAACGATATCCGGATCTGAAATTCGAGCTGTCCGAAAGTGCTGCCCGCAACATTATCAGAGATGTGCGGAACAAGCAGGTCGATCTCGGTCTAATCGCTCTATATACAGATGATATGGAGCAGCATCTGGAAGGATTGCGCTTTGTTCCCATTGATGAAGGGGTGATGCGTGCCTGTGTGAATCATACCAATCACTTGGCAGGCAAGAAGTCGATCACCATGCATGAATTGAAAAACGAGACACTGGTGTTATTTAATGACGAATTGGTGGATTTGTTTGTAGGGGAGCTTTCACAGACGGTAGGAGAGGTGAATGTATTGTTCCGAACGAACAATTCCGAAGTGGTCAATGCCGCCCTTGCCCAGCTGGATGCGGTGACGATCGGTCATGAATATTCATTCACACATGACAGAAGTGTCCTGCATCATGACTTCTCCATCCTGGAAATTGAAGGTGTACAGCGTGCGATTTCCATTGGATGGGTTATGCGTGAAAGCAAATCGTCCAATCTCATCGTTAAGCGGTTTCTGGATCGTTTTCAGTATGAAGGATAGCGTTCTGTTCATTCTCTGAATGAGCCCGAAAAAGCAGGAAGGTCAAAAAAGGTCAAATCAAAAGAAACAAGGATTTATTTTCAAGCAGCGAGCCATATTGAAGAAAAATCATTTTTTTTCGGCTCTTACGTATTTTGAGCATCATCCACAAGAGGATTATAATAATCCATGTAAGCAACAACAAACCAATCACATATAAGGAGATGATGTTCATGTTTGATCTGATCCCGTTTCGTAAACGAAATGAAGACCTGTTCGGACACATGCTGAAATCCTTCAATGATATGGTTGACAGCCCGTGGCTTTCTCCCTTTGGAACCGGCAGCCAGCCATTCCGGACGGATATCCGTGAGGAAGATGGGAAATATTTGATTGAAGCTGATCTGCCTGGTATCGCCAAGCAGGATATCGATATTCAGGTACAGGGCAATGAACTGGTGATCCGTGCTAAACGTAATGAGTTTCATGAACAGAAGGATGATTCGAATCGAATTATTCGGCAGGAGCGCAGGTCCGGTGAATTCCTCCGGCGTTTCTATGTGGAACATATTGATGAGGAGAACATTAAGGCCCGATTGGAAGATGGCGTGCTGAAGCTTGAAATTCCGAAACGTACAGGAGACGATCATACGCACAGACGTATTCAGATCGATTAATGATTTTACATGCAGCAGCTTGTATTCATAAAAGGTATCCCTCAAGGCAAACAGCATGGAGACATCCGTCAAGATGTTCCTCCATGCCATCCCTTGGGGGATTTTTTTCATGCGAAGTTCTTATGATCACTCTGCCGCAGCCAGCATGAGCCTATAAATTTGGCGGGTCGTGTTGACGTTCCTGACCGTCATATATTTATAGACAGATGAGCCGACAAGCTTGTTCATCCCGCTGCGTCCGGCATCTTCTCTGCTTACTGAATACAAGATGGCTCCGGTAACGTATATCAATGTGCCCACTTCCGGTTTGAGGGGCAGCTTGTCCAACACCGAGACGTCATTGACTTCATCCCACAGAAACATCACGTCACTCTTGGCCTGCTCGTCATTGGTCCATTCCTCCGGCAGCGCCTGAAGCACAGTCTGCATTTCTTCCATATTGCGCACCACGACACGGATCTCTAATCCGAACTCAGCAGTAATGGCTTGCTCCAATATCTTGGATATCTCGGCGTTAGCGTGAATACGTTCCTGATCATCGGCGAAGATAATGTTGCCCGTATTAATGTAAGTTACGACATTCTGCATGCCTGCTTGTTCAAAAGCTTCTTTCAGCTGCTTCATATTGATCTTATTGTTCCCGCCTACATTAATCCCCCGCAGCAAAGCAACATAAATCATGGTCTTCCCCCTAGTTCATCAGAGATAAATTCTTCTGTATGCAAATTTCAGCACACATTATCAATTCGTTAGCGAAGCCACTCAATCTTGCTTGTTCTCATTCCGATGGTTTAACGAAGCGATAAATATTCAACCAGATGTGCGGTGTGCTCTGCGCCAAGCAGATCAACCAATAAAGGTTCTATATGCTCCAAATATTCAGGTTTGGTTTCATAGGTCTCTTCATCCTTCACTTCTCCGCCGTAAGCGCGTGCCGCTTCAATCAGGATGGCGAGTGCAGTGAACAGGTCGGACAATGAACCCGCAATACGCCGGGGCTCTCCGCCTTCAAAGGCAGCATACACAGGTGAGTTGGCTTCGCTTGTATCCACAATCAATGGATCATCATTGAAGTTGGCAATAACGACATGATTTGCTTTCCAGGAGGGCGACTCCACATATGGCTCATTCATGCCGATCCAGCGATAACCCTGCTGCTGGCGATGCAGGTGCTCAGGAGCAACGAAGGATAATAGGGCCGCATCTCCAATTTCCACGGCCGCATTTTTCATTTTGAGTGTCCCTTCAGCTTTTGCATCTCTCATCTCATAATGGGTGTACAAATACACAAGCTCAGGTGAGAGGGGTATACGCTTGTCCACTTCGGGCTGGTTAGGTTGTTCGCGGGGGCGGAGATCATGTTGTTTGAAGAGTCCGTAAGCTTCATTGTATAAATCCTGCTGTTCAATAAACTGTTGTAAGGCAGCGTCCAATTTTTGCATGGTTTTAATTCCTCCAGATGTTATGAATGTCATGTTAATGCTATGTATAGATCCTGTCGCCATAGAAATTATACTATATCAAAATGGGAAAAGCTTACAACCTGTTATGTTGGGGGTCGAGTGGAATGTCCCACATGACTATAAGACTGAGCCAGTGGCTAAACATTTTAATGGGGAAGACAGCTTGGGTGCAACGGAGCAGAAGGGATAGGGAAGCGGCCTGCTTAAGACCGGATACGGACACGGACACGGCAAAGGGTGACTGCGAAATAACGAAGGCATAGCTCGCGTCAAAAGAACATCACAAAGAGGAGCGGTCTCCACAGTATAAACATGGAGATGCGCTCCTCTTTGCTTGCAGGACAAGTCAAATTCGCTAGCGACGTATGCCTGTCCAGAATACATTCCAGGCAATGGTGAGTGCGTGTTCATAAGATTGTCTCGTCTCATATACGAGCTGTACATCCAGTCCATCCAATAGCGTGACATAAGCCACCGTAGCTTCCTCAGGGTTCAGACGGATGTTCTCATGTTTGGCAAACACGGCGGCGAGCTCGGCTTTGAGCGTGCCAAGATATGTTCGATACTGCGCGAGGACAAAATCATGCACTTCAAGCGGAGTGATAAAGGACAGAATGTACATAAAAGCCACATTCGGATGTGTCAGGAATCTGTTTTTATGCTCAAGCAAAAAGTTGTACAATTGCTGCTCCAAAGGCAGTTCATTCGCTTGCAGGAAGAAATCTTTGACGAATTGCTGTTCCTCCTGCACCACTTCCTCATAAAGTTCAAGCAGCAGTGCCTTTTTGGTCGGGTAATGATACGCAAGCGATTGCTTGCGAATGCCTGCCTCTTCGGCAATCTGCGCCATCTTGGTTCCTTCGTAACCCAGACGATTGAAATGTTGGATGGCAATGTCCTTGATGCGTTGTTTACTCAATGTCTACCTCCAATGAATAATCTTCAGCTCTCCGTTGTTTACGGGAGTATACCAGATATAACAGGATATATACCACAAAAATGCCTATGGCAATATCATACACCACTGTATAGGAAAATGCTGAAGCAATCATACCAAGCAGCAGTGAACCACCGCCAATGCCCAGATCGAAGAAATTAAAGAAGGAGGCCATGGCATTCTCATGTTCATGCTCGTCCACCAGATTGACGCACCAGGTCTGAATCGCTGGGAAAATGGCACCGAATCCAAATCCATACAAGGCACCGGCTATGAGGAAGTGCATGTCATTTTGAGCGATGGTCAGTATGAACAGTCCCGCGATCGCAAATACGGCAGATGGCAGCAATACGGACCCCGGGCCCAATTGATCGAACATTCTCCCCGAGAACAATCGGACCACAAAACTCGCAATAGCCACGATGAAGAAAAACCAGGCTACATTATCAAATCCTCTCTCTGCCGCAAACAAGGCTACAAAAGACATGATCGACCCGGCAGCAACGCCAACTAACATAATCAGTAGAGAAGGAAAGAGTACCTTTCTTTCGATTAGCTTGACCTTAGGTGTGGGGGAACCCGATGGGTCTGCACCTGATGCTGTTTTTGGTTTTCTCGATACAAATATCGCCATGATCAGAGCGAGAAGCAGGATGCACATACCACCCATGAACAGACTTTGATAATTGTATTTGTACAGAAGACTGGTTCCGATCAATGGGCCAATGGAAATGGCTACAGTCTCTCCTACACCGAAATACCCCATACCTTCACCCCGGCGATCCCGCGGGATGTTTTCCGTGGCGATCGTTGCAAAATATGTCGTTGCCAGACCAAATCCGAATCCGTGTATAACCCGCAATATCAAAATCATCCAAATACCTGACGAAAGGTAGTATGAACCTGTAGTTAAAGCACATATGGTTATACCGATGAGCAGGAGAAACTTTTTGTCCATCCGTGATGCAAGCACCGACGTGAAAGGGCGAACCAGGATGGCCGAGAACATAAATATGCCTGTGACCAGGCCGATTTGGGAAGCATCGCCGCCAAGCGTTGAAACGAATAAAGGCAAGGTTGGTAACAGCATTTCAAAGGCCATAAACAATAAAGCGTTAGCCAGCATGATAAAAATAAAAGATCTTCCCCACAATTTCCGGGGTGCATTTCCAATTCCAAGGGTAGTCATTCATCTTCCTCCACTTTGTTATCTTTGTCGCGCGACATGTTGAATTGATATTACCTGACGACAGTCAGGTTGTAAAGGTTTTTGTGATTTGCGGAAATGCGAATCTTATTCATGTTTACCTCAAGTGAATTAATATTTTTAATTCATATTCCAACTTTTTCCGATATAATAACCACATATGAAGTGAATGGAAAATACCTCAGAGAGGTGATTGTAATGACGGTTGACGTCCTTGTACGCAACAATGTAAAAGTGCTTGGTTCAGGCAGCAGAACGATTGTCTTTGCTCATGGGTTTGGATGTGATCAGGACATGTGGCGCTATATCGTTCCGGGTTTTAGTGAAAATTATCAAATTGTTTTGTTCGATTATGTAGGCTCAGGGCAATCTCAGATCAATTATTACGATGCGCATAAATACAGTGATTTGCAAGGATATGCTACGGATGTTCTGGAGATTATGGAAGCGCTCAAATTGAGAGATACGATATTCGTTGGGCATTCTGTCAGCAGCATGATTGGCATGCTGGCATCAATTCAAGCTCCCCAATATTTTAATAGCATCGTGATGCTGGGGCCTTCTCCGCGATATGTGAATGACCTGCCGAATTATTATGGGGGCTTCGATCGCCGTGACATTGATGAACTGCTCGAGATGATGCAGTTGAATTTCATTGGCTGGGCAAGTTATTTGGCACCGATCGTGATGCAGAATGCGGAACGGAAGGAGCTCACGGAAGAGCTGGAGAAGAGCTTTTGCTCCAGAGATCCGCATATTGCAAGGCAATTTGCCGAGGTGACGTTTTTGTCCGACTGTCGTGAGGAATTGGAACAGGCATCTGTACCTACGCTGATTCTTCAATGCTCCGATGATAGCATTGCCCCGGTTGAAGTAGGCGATTATCTGCATGCTCATCTGAAGAACAGCATGCTGCAGCAGATGACCGCCAAAGGACATTACCCTCACTTAAGTCAACCGGAAGAAACCATTCGATTGATTAATAATTATTTGACGAGCGCATAAAACCCAGAAGAAAGGCTGTTATTGATGGATGCACAATTAGATCTTGCTCCCTGCGGGTACTTCTCGATTTCTGACTCGGGGGTTATACAATCAGTCAATCAAACCCTGCTGATGATGCTGGGTTATGAACGCAGCGAGCTAATGGGAAGACATATTGAGTCCACCATGTCGGTCACCAACAAGCTTTTTTTCCACACCTATTTCTATCCGTACATTCAGCTGTATGGCCGCGTGGACGAGATGTACTTTACGTTTCGCACCAGTGAGCAGCAGGATGTTCCGGTTCTGCTTAATGGGATTCGCCAGACTCGTGACGGGGAAAGCGTCGTGGACTGTGTGGTCGTGGTCATGCGTAAACGGATTGAACATGAGAAGGATATTTTGAACACGAAGACAAAGCTGCAGGAGCTCTATCAGGCTACGCATGAAGCAAACAAGGAGCTTGAACGGCTGCACGAGGAATATGAAGTGAAGCAGCAGGCATTAATTAAAGTGAATGACCAGCTCGAGACGATGGCTTCTACCGATCTGCTCACCGGACTTAAAAACCGCAGATTCTTTCAGCTGAAAATGCTTGAAAGCCTGGAGAGCTACCGTGCCACCCAGCGCGAGTTCTCGCTGCTGGTCGTAGATATTGATCATTTCAAAAGCATTAACGACACGTACGGACATCCGGTAGGGGATCTCGTACTTGGCAATCTGGCAGGTCTGCTGCAGTCGGTATCCAGAAGTTCGGACGTTGTGGCTCGTTATGGGGGGGAAGAATTTGTGATTATTCTCACGGATTGTACGGCCGAGCAAGCAGTGATTACAGCCGAACGGTACCGTACTCAGGTGGCTTCTGCGGATTGGGGAGTCTATAATATCACCATCAGTATCGGTGCAGCGACGGTTGCTGAGGAAGATACGGATCAGTCCTTGTTCCAAAAAGCGGATATGGCGCTGTATGCCTCCAAAACCGGAGGGCGCAATCGGGTGACTCATGCAGCTGGTTTAATCCAAAGCTAACTCCTTATAACTAATGATGTAGTAAAACAGAAAAAAACCGGACAGGATAGGGACACCCCTTTATCCGATCCGGTTTTTGATTTTCTATTCTTTTCTTAGTCTCCGCTGTTACCTGGGTGCAAGGTAACCATAACCTTCTGCCGGTGATCCGGGCTGGAGATTGAAGTCTTCGCTGGTTTTGTCCATGAAAGCCGGATTTACATAGCGTGAGTGTGCGTCATTGCCGGAGTCCTTCATGTAGGCTGGAAAACCGGAATATCCTTCATTTTTCCAAACCCACAGGGCATCTTCCTCTGCAACCGGGGTATAGTATACATTTTCATCAAGCAGATTCCCTGAATTGCTGTTGTATTCATTGTAGATGAGCACACCTGAGCTGCCTGACACGACAATGTTGCGCTTAAACGTGTTGTTCTTCGTCATGGCTTGCACGAATAGTTGCCCATTGCCTGCGCCCAAAGTGTCATTCTGAAACAGGGTATTGTACATCACCGTGCTGTTTTCGGTAGACCCGCGTTCCTCGTCATATCCTCCCATGGCAATGCCCGTCAGCCTGTTGTTATAGACCAGGTTATCCTGAACCGTAATATGGCTTGTGGAACGCCCGGCATGTTCGGATGCGATTTCGATGCCGATATCGTTGAGGTATACCCGGTTCTGGTCAATGATATGATCTGTACCCCCATCGACATAGATGCCCCCTGCCGAATGGCTGTCATTGGGAAGGTTGGTGCCATAAGAAGGATTGAAATTGGACGTAATATCGTATACTTCGTTACCTCTTACAATTCCGTTTCGGGCTCGATCATACTTGTCATTTGCAGATATCCCTTCATACCCAATCAGATCGATGCCGATGTTGTCCGTATCATGGATGGTGTTGTCCAGTATGGAAAAAGTGTCCACATTTCCGTTAACAGCGAGTGACTCGCTTGAACCCAAGACCAGATCATATAATTCATTATCCTGGATAAGAATATTCCGCAGTGCTGCGGGGTGTTCCGTGCCATAGACAGCAATCCCATGAGCATCTCTTCCCGTTAAATCGGGTCCTTTCGGCTGAACAACGTTGGCAATCGCGTGTACGGTGTTGCCTCGAATTTGGATGTATTCACCTGCTCCGTGTACATAAATCCCGGCGGGTACCTGATCAGCATGTGTTGTGGTGAAGTTGCGAATCTCAACATTCTGAATCGTGATGAAGCTGGCATTCTCCACTTCAATCAAGCCTTCAAGTCCATTAACAGACAGACCCTTTCCGTCAATAATGGCTTTCTCATCGGGATAGCTGGAGAAGATGGTAGGCTTAGTGGAGGAATGACCGCTCCGGGTGATTTTGACTTTCTGCTGGTACACGCCCTCTCGCAAATAGACCGTACTCCCTGGCGTGGCTTGTTCAGAAGCATGCTGCATTGTTTTCCAAGGGGATTGAATCGTACCGCTGTTTGCATCGTCACCTGAAGGTGATATGTAATAGACTTCCTGATGGTGGGATCTGTCAGTCGGAGCAGGGGCTGGATTGGATGTGACCTGATCCTGGCAACCCGCTGCCAGCAGCGTCAGAGCCAGAAAACAAAAGTTGACTGCACGAAGCAAAGGTTTTCCTCCTTATGAGTTAGCTGTGAAGTTTTGATTATAGCAGATTTGAATGGTGAAATATGCCATGATATGCTGATAGAAAGGTAAAATGTGAGTGTGTAATGGAGGGTTAAGCATGTGGAACGATGTTTTTGAAAAGGAGTGGGAAAAGCGGCCTGGAGCGAAGCGGGAGGAATTGCATGTATTTCTGCAAATGTGGAATGATGCGTTATCCGTGCAGGAGCTGCAAGAGATCAGGGCGAGGCAGAAGAATCCCTTTCCGAAGTCATCTCCTTTTTATGAACAATATGTACCTCTTGATCCCTCGTCCTGGTCGTTCCCGAAGCGACCATTGCCAGACAGTCATGCGCATTTACTCACCTATTCCAACGGTGGAGAATTCCAGAATGGCGAGAGGATCTTTCAGTTTCATGGTACTCCTGATTTTAGAGAGATGAATCTGGCCTATGAATTTGCAGAATACATGCCCGGCTCGGTTTCCTTCGCAATGGATGGAAGCGGCAATCATTATATTTTTGATATGAGAGAGCCAGCACGAAACGGGGAATATCCGATCCTTTTTGCTCATTCTGGAAATCTGGGGTACGAGGATTGCGTACAAGTGGCCGATTCATTGCCTGAATTGTGCAGGGGAACCGATGAGATTGGATGATGAGGAAGACTTTACGCGGTAGGGTAGAGCTGGACCACGAGAATGGTGAAGTGTTAGAGGGATTTGGTCACGGAAAATGAGTAAAAGAATGCTAGGTATAAATGATGAATTGATACCTTGGAAGGAGTAAAGATATGCACACATTATCTGCAGATGAACTATTGGATCGGGACAATCACGCGTGGGAGGAACTCAAGGAACTACTGGATAACGGGCAAAATAGATATGAGTATGTTTCTGCACGACCAGAGGATGGAGAGGATACGCTCTATCGTCTTCAAGTGAGCACCAAATCCTATCTGGGAGCTGTTGCTTACGAGACGGAAGGAATGGTGATTGATCACGGGTGGATCACGCTGCTGGGTGCAGGCGGTGAGAGCGTATTTGGAAGTCTGACCAGCTGGAACGGTCTGAGCGACAAGCCCTGTGTACAGGCTCTGCAGGGCATGATGGTGGTTGCCTATGATGTGGCAGGCGGATTTTTTGCACTGGATACGGGCAAATTCGGTCGCACCGGAGAGATATACTATTATGCGCCGGATGCTCAGGAATGGGAAGCGACGGAGCTTACTTATTCGGAATTTCTGACCTGGCTGGCAGATGGCGATTTGCAGCAGTTCTACCAGACCTTCCGCTGGGAAGGGTGGCAAAATGATCTTGGTCAGCTTCAGAGGGGACAAGTATTTGCCTATTACCCGCCTCTGTGGACCCAGGAAGGAAGCGGAGAGGGCAGCAGCAAATCCCCTGTATCGGTGGAGGAAGCCTGGAAGGCAGCGCGGGATGGGAATTAATACGGAATTTTGAACCCAGAGTTAGAATCGATGCGGATGACTCCGTACTGAAGACGTATCGAAATACACAAACAGCCCGCACTGCATGCGGGCTGTTTGTGTATTCATTTTATAACAATTATTTTAAAGTATTCCATTATTTCACGGTACTACTCTGACTCTGTACAACTCCAGATTGAGAGGCTCTGTGATGCCAAACTACGATAACAAGCGAGACAAGACAGACGAAGAGCAGACATCCATAAACAACGTGATAGGCTTTCTCTACCGAAACGCCCGGGATGCTGTGTAACAGCAGTCCGCAGACCGCCACAGACATCGAACCACCGAAGAATTGAATCAGCTGAAGTATGCCCATACCTGCTCCAATCTGCGTCTTGGGGAGAATGCGGGACGTTTCGTTATTCAGTGAAGCCATGGAGGCGGAGAGTGCAGGTGAGAAAAAGAGATAGCCTGCGGTAATGATCAGGGCGGACTGATTCAGTCCAAGCATAAACAGGGCAAGTACAGCTGCAAGCAGCCCATGTCCAATCATCAGAAAGCGCATGTTGCCGTAACGGTCAATCCAGCGACCCACGAAACGAGTGCAAAAGGCTGCGACAATGGCTCCCGGAGCAATGAGCAAACCAATCGTGAGCGATGAACGTCCGAACAGATCAGCGAGGACAAGCGGCATTAGAAACAGATTACCCAGATTAACCACTAAGATGCAGAAGCCAATGAGAATTAAACGTGTATAACCTGGCGTTCGAAATACATCCGGATTGACAAACGGAAGGCGTGCTTTGCGGATGTACCACATATGAGCCACAAGAGACAGGACACCGATAGCAAACCAGATCCAGGACTGCTGGGTAATCGCGACCAGAAGCGTTATGGCATTAATAACCGTTAACACTGCTCCGATCATATCGAAAGGGTTGTCTGAGCTTGGTGTTTCCCGCGGCAGAAAATAGAGCAATACAGGCAGGGCAAGCAGAACAAGTACGGTTATTGCAAAAAGACCATTCCATCCCCAGTACTCGCTAATGAGTCCGCCCACAATGGGACCCAGCCCAAAAGCCATGGCACTGCCTGAAGAGATGAGGGCAATTGCGGCTCCGCGGCGTTCCAGCGGGATGTAGCGGCTCGCAATGACAAGGCCGAGCCCAGCCATAACCCCTGCACCTGCGGATTGCAAAATGCGCGTCAGCAGCAGGACGGCGAAGCTGTGTGCGAATAATCCAAGTAACGAGGACAAGCCCAGAATCAGCAGTCCGATGGTCAGCAGTTTGCGCACCGGGACCCGATCGGATAGCCGGCTGAAAATGACGGTCGATAATGCGTAACCGATAGAGTAGCTGGAAATGACCCATGAGCCCAGGTCGGATGTAATCTGTAGATCGTTAATAATGACGGGTAAGGATACATTAAACATGGTGGTGTTCATCACGACAATGAACAGACAGCATGTCCAGAGAGGCATTACAATTTTATCTTTCACGTTACCATTCCTGTCTGTGGATTGAGTCAAGCTATATTAAAATCAATAAATCATTTTACGCCCAATCTGCATATATGGCAATAATGTCATAAAATTCGAAGAGTTTCGCATCGGTGACAAATGGGGTGAAACAGATCGAAACAAACAAAAAACGATAGGAAATTGCATGTGTTGTAGAAGTTGATTTCCGGCAGCAAAAAAGACGCCCGTCTGAGGGCGCCTTGAAGGGTTGAAGTATTTTTTATGCTGGACTGACCGCTTTGCCGCGGTTGCGAATCCACTTGATGACATCCATCAGAATGACGGCGAGCAGGGCAAGGCCACCTGCAACGAGGAACTCGTTCCAACCAAATGCATCCGGAATGGCGAAGATGCCGCGTACACCCGGAATCAAGGTGATTCCGTAGAGACAGAGACATACCAGAATGGAGCCAAGGACAAATTTATTTGTCGTGAAGCCCACCTGGAAGATGGTCTGTGTGTTGGAACGGGCTGCAAATGTTTGCAGACTCCGTGCCAGAATCAGGGTCGTAAAGGCCATCGCCACGCTCATTTCTTCAGAGATGCCAAGCCCAATATACTGGGATACAATAACAGCCGCACCGATCAATACACCACGTGTAATCACGGCTTGAAGCGTACCGCCGGCAAAGATGCCTTCATTAATATCACGCGGTTTGCGCCGCATCACATCCGGTTCGGCCTTTTCCGTCCCCAGTGCAATGGCAGGCAGGGAGTCGTTGACCAGGTTGATGAAGAGAAGCTGCAGGGCCGTAAACGGGTTCACCCATCCAACGATAAGTGCAAACAATATGGCGATAATGGCGCCAAGGTTACCCGCAAACAGGTAAGCAATGGCTTTTTTGATGTTATCAAATACCATACGCCCGACACTCACTGCGTTCACGATGGATACAAAGTTATCATCCGTCAGGATCATGGCAGCCGCATCCTTGGCAACATCTGTACCGCTGCCCATGGCTACACCAATGTCCGCTTGTTTCAGAGCTGGTGCATCATTGACGCCGTCTCCGGTCATGGCTGCAATTTTGCCTTTGCGCTGCCATGCACGCACAATGCGGATTTTGTTTTCAGGGGATACCCGTGCATAGACTGAAATGTGTTCAAGCTGGCGATCCAGCTCTTCATCCGACATTTTGTCCAGCTCAGCGCCAGTGATGGCGAGATCATCCGGGCCTGCAAGCCCAATATCCCGTCCAATGGCCTGGGCTGTCGTTTTGTGGTCCCCTGTGATCATGATTGTGCGGATACCAGCCTTCATGGACTCTTCGATGGAGCCGTACACGGCTTCACGCGGTGGATCAATCATGGCTGTCAGTCCAACAAGCGTCAGATCATATTCGTCTTCAGGTGTAACCTGCTTTTTGTCATCGAATTTCTTGTAAGCATAAGCCAGTACACGGAAGGCACGTTTGGAGAAAGCTTCGTTTTTCTCCTCGAATTGTGTGCGAATCTCAGCTGTAAGCGGCTGAACCTCTCCGTTCATGAACACATGAGTACACCTGCTGAATAGCACATCCGGACCACCTTTGGTTAATAAGGCCGTCTGTCCTTCGAAGGTATGCACTGTGCTCATTAGTTTCCGATCCGAGTCAAAAGGAAGCTCTGCTTCCCGCGGGAACTGGTCCCGAATTTCGTTATAGTCCTTGTTCACACGGTTACTGAAGGCAATGAGGGCTACCTCTGTGGGATCACCCAGCTCCTTGCCTTCCTGGTTAATATTCGAATCATTGCAGAGCACTGCAATATGTAACAAGCGTCGTTCCTCTTCAGACCACTGATCAGGATCGTCCGGGAATTCCTCTTTGGTGCCATGGGGGATGTAATAATCCACAACCGTCATCTTGTTTTGGGTAAGCGTCCCTGTCTTATCTGTACAGATAATGCTGGCTGAACCGAGCGCTTCCACGGCAGGCAGTCGGCGAATGATCGCATGCTGCTTGGCCATCTTATTCGTTCCCAGCGACAATACAATCGTCACGATGGAAGAGAGAGCTTCAGGAATGGCGGCGACAGCGACAGCAACGGCAAACATCAGTGCATTGATAATTGAAGGACCCAGATTGTCCGTGCCTTCGGTTAACCAGACACGTCCTGCCTCGATGGCGAAAATAAGAATGGACAGTCCAAGAATGAAAAAGCCCAGTTTTTTGCTGAAGGCTTCCAGTTTGCGCTGCAGCGGAGTTTCTTTGGCTTCAGCATTTTCAATCAATTCGGCAATCTTGCCGATCTCTGTTTTTAACGCGGTTCCGGTAATCACCAGAGTGCCCCGGCCGTACACGACCAGCGAACCGCTGAAGGCCATGTTGCGCCGATCACCGATGGGAGCCTCCTCCGGAATGGCATCTGCATGTTTCTCCGCTGCTTCTGATTCTCCAGTCAGCATGCCTTCATTGATTCTCAGACTACCGGATTCCAAAATCCGCCCGTCTGCCGGCACATAATCACCCGCATCCAATAAAACGATATCGCCGGGAACGAGTTCCCTGGCGGGAATAGTCTTTTTCTCACCATCACGAATAACTTTGGCTTCAGGAGCAGACATTTGCCTTAAGGCATCGAGGGAGCTCTCCGCTTTTTTGGTCTGTACAACACTAATTACTGCATTTAGCAGGATAACCAAGAAGATAATCAGTGATTCAATAAGATGTCCGAGCACAACCTGTACACCTGCCGCAATGAGCAGCACGATGACCATGGGATCTTTGAAATTTTCAAGAAACAGTTTCCAGACAGGTGTTGCATTTTTGCCTTTTAACTCGTTATATCCTTCTGTCTCAAGTCTTTTTGCAGCTTCGGAGGCAGTCAGCCCCTTGGGGGAACTATCCAAATCTTGAAGTGTCTCCTCAGCACTGTGTCTATAATGTTGCAATTGACCAGCTCCTTGATTAAATGGATTTCTTCTGTGTATTACCCTTACGGGCAAAATATAGAATCGTTTCATTTCCAACTTTTTATGTTCACAGTATTTTTCATAAGGAGCTAAGATATGCCTCTTGTTCAATTTATTTATTTGCAGTGATGCACGGTTACGTGCACCACTGCATTGATATCACATGCAACAGCGAAAGACAGGTCAGATTAAGCGGTAACCGGGAGGTAACTCTCCGGTTCTTCTGATCTCGCGAATCTGTGCCAGAGTTAAGCGCTGATTGGATGCAATGAGGGATTCCACATCTCCTCTGCGCAAAAAGTCATCCAGTTCGCGAATGCTGCGATTCCCCCGCAGTACAACAAAATTGTCACGAAAACGTGAACGATTAAACAACACGAGTGTAGCGTTTGGATTAGTGGAAAAAAATCGCAAGCTCTCAATTCCAGTCAGAATGGCATCGACATCGGAGATGCCGAGGTTGCCACGATAGACTCTTCGGCGGCCCCTGAAGTTTTCTTCACTGAACACCGTCAAGCGAGGATACGTTTGAGAAATGGAAACGGGTTTAGCCATTTGAACTCCTCCTTTTCTATAGACCTGCTGCTACGGCAGCTTGGACTACGTAATAACGTATGCGAAGGAGCTAATGAAAGATTGGATGATAGTCTTGGAGGGGAAACAATAGGTTCATATATTTGCTAATCTTGACCATAAGGTGTCGAATGATAAACTGTGTCCGCCATCACACTTGGTCCCCTGCGGGTTTGTTACGCTGTTACCAGTGATGAATGAAATCGAATCACGTTGGAGGGAACAGATATGTTTTGTTATCAGTGTGAGCAGACACCGAGTGGTGGATGTACAGTAGTTGGGGTCTGTGGCAAAAATGAAACGATAGCCAGTCTGCAGGATACCATGATTTTTGCGTTGAAAGGCATAGCGGCTTATGCAACACATGCTCGGCAGCTGGGATATCATGATCCGGAAGTGGATCGAATTACACATGAGGCCCTGTATATGACGTTGACCAATTCCAATTTTAATGTGCAGGAACATCTCGATATGGCCATGCAAGTAGGGAGCGCGGCAATCCGAATCATGGACGTGCTGGATCGTGCGCACACCGAGAGATTCGGCATACCGCAGCCCATCACCGTTTCGCAGAACCAGATTGAGGGACAATGCATTGTAGTGACCGGACATAACCTGTATGCGCTGGAAGAGCTTCTTCGCCAGACCGAAGGGAAAGGCATCAACATTTATACACATTCTGAGATGCTGCCTGCTCACGGGTACCCGGCACTTAAGAAATATTCCCATCTAAAAGGCAATATCGGCAAAGCCTGGTACGATCAGCGCAGATTATTTGAACAGTTTCCGGGTGCCATACTTGCGACCACAAACTGTGTCATGCCTATCAAAGGTACATATGCCGACCGATTCTTCTCGTATGAAGTCGCGGGACTTGAGGGTGTAGCCAAAATTATTAATGATGATTTCACTCCTCTAATTGAACGCGCTCTTTCCTTACCGGCAGCAGACGTTAAGTCGGAGCAGGTACTAACGACAGGGTACCATCATGAGACGGTAATTGGTCTCGCTCCAGAGATTATTCAGGCAGTCAAAGATGGTCATATCCGTCGTTTCTTCGTTATTGCTGGCTGTGATGCACCTGGAAAAGGAGGAAACTATTATCGCGAGCTGGCGACTTCGCTACCTAACGATACCGTGATTTTAACCACATCATGCGGTAAATTCCGCTTCAATGATGTGGATTACGGTACAGTCGGGGATACAGGAATTCCCCGTTATATCGATCTGGGGCAGTGCAACAACTCCGGTTCAACCGTGAAAATTGCAATGGCTCTTGCGGACGCCTTTGGCTGTTCGGTCAATGAGCTGCCCGTCAGCATTGTCCTGTCCTGGTTTGAGCAAAAAGCGGTGGCCATTCTGCTGGGGCTGTTCAGTCTGGGTATTCAGGACATTCGAATTGGACCGAAACCGCCAGAATTCATCTCGGCTGGAGTATTGGATGTGCTTGTTGACATGTTTGGCCTGAAGCTGATCACAACGGCAGAGGAAGATATGAACGCCATGCTGGCGTTGTCATAAGGGCTGGAAAATCAAAAAACATTGTAAAGAGGTTATGAAAGAGCCTGCGGAAGCAGGCTTTTTTTCTATTATTAGGTGAATTTAGGTCCATGTACCCTGCTTGATTGTTCATGAAATGAAAGGAAAATTAGTTTGAATATCCTATTGAAGTTTGATCATGGAAATGGGTATATAGATAAGGGCACATCACAAAACTCGGGTTTACCGCAGCATAAGGAGAAGGTACATATGAATGACAGGCAATTCGAAGAGATCTTGAAACTTGCAGGTGGAAAGGAAAACATAAGACAAGTCACGCGGGAAGAGCAGGCAACGGTACTTATTCTAGAAGATAACAGTAAAGTGGATATGTCAGCGCCTGCTGCTACCGATCTTGAAGTAACAATTCGGATAACAGGTACAGAATGTCGCTTGGCGATTCGAGATGAATTCTCCTATTATCACCTTCTGTTAAGGGACATGGGTACGCCAGAAAGCATGCGCGATCATCCCGAACGGAAAGAGAAGCATACATACCGCAGATCGTTTTCAATATTACCGTTTATATCCGATGTGTTTAGACCCATAATGCCTGCCATTCTGGGAGCTGCGCTCTTCAAAATTGTGCTTGCAGTCATAACACTGATTAGTACGTACGGTTTTTCGGAACCCTCATCCTTCCTACAGAGCCAGACATTTATGATATTGAAATCCATTGGGGATAGCGCTTTCTATTTGCTGCCTGTATTGGCAGCTATCAGTACTGCCCGGCAGTTAAGGAGTAATATCTACGTTGCAGCAGCTATCGGCGGATTGATGTTTTACCCGCAAATGAGTTATTTACTGTCAGGTCAAGAGGAAGTTCATTTTATGGGTGTGCCCATGGTTTCGCAGGCAGCCTTTTTCTCGGCGACGCTCTGGATGATTCTGACGATCTCTGCTGCATCTTATGTAGAAAGAGCCGTTGAACGATTCAGTCCTAAGGTGCTGCAAGGCATTCTGGCCCCGGCATTAACATTCGGAATTCTGGTCCCGCTGGTCCTGCTGGTGCTGGGCACACTAGGTTCGTGGATTGATAAGCGAATGCCCGCTGCCGTCGATTCCTTGCTCACGGATGCACCGGTCGTGGCTGCGATGCTGCTGGGAGCGGCATTTGCATTAATGCTGTTTGCCGGATTGCATTATTGGCTCGTTCCCTTGATGCTGAATGAGCTGATGACCAACGGATTTTCCGTGATCATTCCTGCGATGTTTGTTGCATTTACTGCTCAGGCGGGGGCAGCACTGGCTGCGGGACTGCGCAGCAGACAGACCGAGTTCAGAAAACTCGCATTCTGGGCAACCGGAACGGCTCTTTTGGGTGTTCCGGAGCCTGCAATCTATGGCGTCAATATGAGAAGGAGGGCTTCTTTTTATGCAGCGCTTATTGGTAGTGCTATCGGCGGACTCTACTTCGGTATTGTATCGGTAAAATCCTTTGCTTTAAGCGAATCAGCAGGCCTGCTTCAAATTCCGGCATTCATGGAAGATGGTACGCTGAACTTGCTGCATACCTGCATTGGTCTGCTCTTAGCCTTCGCCGTGTCAGGTGCACTCACATACTGGTTTGCGGGTAGAGCATCCCACACTAAACATGTGTAACGTATAAAAAATTTAATATGCTTTGCATTGTATTCTTGGCTGTTTTGTAAGAGGCTCTTTCGATATGTAATAGAAGCTTAAAGTCTAAATATTGCTCCATGAGATAGACAACTTTCCTCATAATGGGCCCTGTAATTTTCTGAATTATGGTTAGTTGTCTACGCCCCCAGTGATTACTGCACATAGTATGTGGAGAAATATCACGGAGGTGAGTTCATTGATCAATCGTCATGGGAAACGGATTTGTAGACGTAAATTCAAAAAACACGTACATTGCGGTGTGAAGGTTAAGGTTTTGAAGGTTAAACCTAAGGTTATAGTTAATGCACCGCAAGGCGTACCAGGGATTCCTGGTCCACTAGGACCGATAGGTCCCAAAGGGGCCACTGGTGCTCAAGGGATACCAGGGCCAGTCGGATTGCAAGGAATTCCTGGTATACAAGGACCTGTGGGTCCGGCTGGTGCGGTCGGAGCAGTGGGCCCAGCAGGCCCGGTTGGCCCAGTGGGCCCAGCAGGCCCGGTTGGCCCAGTGGGTCCAGCTGGCCCTGTCGGCCCAGCAGGTGCAACTGGAGCAACAGGTCCTGCTGGGCCAACGGGGGCTGGAATTTCTGATTTCCTGAGTGTTTTCCGAGCTGATCCCGGTACAGGTACGGACACCGTTCCAGGAAACTCGCCAATTACGTTGACTGGTGTTTTGGCTAACGTAGGTGGTGCCTTTACCTTCGTGCCGCCATCTTCAACGATAACCATCAATGAAACAGGAAGTTACTTTATCTCTTTCTCCATTCATAATCAGGGCGATGCCGATTTCAACCTCACAGTAAACGGAACGCCTATAACTCCCGTGCCTTTCACGGGTAATGGTGGAGGTCCCATATCTGCTGAAGTCATTGTTACGGTCACAACAGTTCCGACAACGATCCAACTGGTCAATGCGAATGCAACTCCTGCACAGTTGCATAACAATCTGAATACCACGGTGACTATTCTGAAATTGACTCCTTAATGTCGATTCACAATATAGTCTATGTCAGCATAAAAATTAAAGTTTATGCCTTTTATCCAGTCCATAAGTCTATTTATTGAGATGGTATAGACGGCTTGGAATACAGGAGCGGCGGGATGCTGTAGCTAAAAGACATCACCGCTGCCCTTTTTAGTTCCGAAACCGAAACCTTAGAATTAGGGGAAGTAGAGCCTGAATGGGCGAATAGTTTATCGAAGGAATCTCGTAATGAACCTCTGATCCTGTAATCGGGTTATGGGGGACAAGCTTAATGGGATTGAAGGAGTTATGTCTGGAAGAGATGAACTGGGACAACTTCAGAAATCATGGATGGAGTCCTTCGAGACTGGCTTCTGCAAGTGAGAGAGTTACCACAGTATATGGCGCAAAGTTTGAAGTGTTACGGTGAACGTTACAAAAAATGTGCAAAAGGACAGGTAGCTCCCTGAAGATTTTCAGAACCTCGAATTACTCCAATGCTCGCACCTTGCGCTGTTGATAATCAAAAATGGCTTCATATAGCAATTGCTCGTTAAAGTCCGGCCACATGACATCCGTAAACCACAGCTCGGCGTAGGCAACCTGCCATAATAAGAAGTTGCTCAGCCGTTTCTCCCCGCTAGTCCGAATCAATAGATCTGGTGCTGGATTTTGTCCGGTATAGAGAAACTTCTCAAGGTCCTGTTCAGAGATGTCCCGCACGTTTTTGTTTTCTTCAATACATAATTTAATAGCTTGGACGATATCGCTTTTCCCGCCATAGTTCATGGCGAAGTAAACGGTCATTCCACGATTGGCCCGGGTTAGTTCAACCACCTTGCGCATCGCCTCTTGTGTTTCAAGAGGAAATTTGGATATATCACCGATGAAATCCACCTTAATACCATGTTGATTGAGTTCCTGAACGGTCGTATCCTGTACAAATTCGACGACCAGGCTAATGATATAGTCTACTTCCACTTTGGGCCTTTTCCAATTTTCCGTAGAGAATGCATAAAGGGTGAGAGAGGAGATCCCGTTTCGGTGGCACATGCTTATCGTTTCGCGCATCGTCTGCATGCCGGCATAATGGCCGGCACTTCTCGGGAGCCCTCTGCGCGTGGCCCAGCGCCCATTTCCATCCATCATAATGGCGATATGCTTAGGAAGGTCACCGTTCCAGTCTATCTTATTCCTGATATCATGATCTTCCTTATGTACACGGAGCCATTTCAATGTATATTCCTCCTACATGGTCTTCTTGGAGAACAATTCTGTCTGGTCTAATGAGTAATAAATCTGTTGTCCACCACGGTTTCCAGAATTTATAATTATTATATAGGAATGGATTGGAAGTTCAAATGAAAATCGTAAGAAAGGAACGTGCCCGTATGTCCGCATGGACTGATCTTTTTGAGAATAGAACACATTCGCTCGTTATGTATCCACATCCTACAGATTATTCATCGCTGAGTTGGATCGGGGGGAATGCACCTGCTTACTTTGATGATAACCCCCAATTCGCTTTTCTGCGTGAGCAAAATTATCTGTTTTATCTCAGTGTGACTCTTCCTGATACAGACGCTATGGAGCCTGTTCCCGGTCAGGAGATGATTTCTGTATTTGTACCAGCGGATTATGAGAAATACCTTGAGCACAATATTTATCCAACATGCGACATTCAAGTGATCCAGCATCCCGCCTCCACTGAAAGTGCGCTGGAGACTTACACGAATACTGCGCTGCATAAACACAGTCTAACCGAGTGGACATGGATTGAAGATGGGGCTGCAGCAGATGAGCCATGTTTGGTCAGAATTGGAGGCACACCGAGATTCATTCAGCAAGAGGACAGTTACTTAAAAGCTCTGCATCAGGATGGATACGACTTCTTCATCCAGATTGACGAAGATGGTTATGCGGATGGGATGGTTGAGGAGTACGTCTTTGGTTATGGGGCCCTATATTTGTTCGCCAAGTTCGATGACGGGAAAATGATCGATCCCCTCGCAGGATGCTGGCAATATTCATAGATTCGGAAGTCAAAACAACATATCTCGTCCATATTGTAGATTATCATTCTTGAAGTAAACAGATCCCTATCTATCTATTGGTTATCCCACAAAAGCCTGCCTATTTGCTGATTGAAAGAGCTTTCATTTCGTCCGTATACTAAAGGGGTCAACGAATTGGATGCCTTCATTAGGCGTTCATCTTCAAATAGGAAAGGATGATATGAAATGGGCAGATTAACTGGAAAAGTTGCAATAATAACAGGTGCAGCGAGCGGCATGGGATTGGCAGGGGCTCAATTGTTTGCCAGAGAAGGGGCCAAGGTTGTCGCTACTGATGTGGCTATTGAAGCTCTGGAAGAGCAGGTGCAGCACATTGTGGCAAGTGGCGGAGAAGCCATCGCGCTTCAGCTGGATGTGTCAAGTCCCGAGTCGTGGAACGCAGTTGTGAAAGAAACAGTAGCAAAATACGGAAAAATAGATATTTTGGTCAACAATGCGGGAATTCACATAGCCAAGGGGATTTTGGAGGCCGAGCTGGAAGATTGGGAGAAGGTCATGTCCATAAATGGTACAGGGGTATGGCTGGGGATGAAAGCCGTTATTCCTTACATGCAACAGAATGGACAAGGCTCCATTGTTAATACATCGTCCATCGCTGCAATTATTGGCGGAATTGCAGACGCGCAGGGCGCAGCCTATAGTGCTTCCAAAGGCTCCGTACGTTCACTGACCAAACATGGTGCACAGTGGTTTGCGAAAGACAACATAAGAGTTAACTCTGTACATCCAGGTGCTGTATTTACCGGCATGGTGGAAAAAGCAGGCATCAAGTCTCAAGTGGAGATGGGTGAGAATTACAAAAATCTCGCGCCTTTGCCTCCGCATGCCGGAGAATCCATGGATATCGCCTATGCCTATCTGTTCCTGGCTTCAGATGAATCGAAATTTATTACAGGCGTTGAGCTTCCTGTCGATGGCGGCTGGATTAGTAACTAGACAATACGATAATAGGGCAGCTATTCGGAGGTACCACTCTCATGTTGAATGAGAGCTGGTACCTCTTTTTATATGGACAAGCCTGGTTTATGACGATGGACCGGGGCCAGATTCGAGCGATAAACTTCATTCGAGCGATTCATACGAGTAAATTCCAATAGCTGCTCTGCCATGTAAGTGGAACTGTATTTGAAGTTGCTCTGTACCCAGCCTGTAATCAGACCCAGAACGGCATTAGCCTGATAGCAGGCAAGGAGCTCCTTGTCGATCCTGGGATCCGGAGACATATCCGTTACGTCCTGCAGGTAGAGGGTAATGAGCGTTTCATAGAGAGTATCCCGAAATCCCCTAGGCATATGGGATTGAACAAGCAAGGTATAAAAGCTGGCATTGACAAGAACATGGTCGAAGATTTTGATGGCCGATGCGTTCAAATCCTTGATCTCAAAATCATGGTAATGCTCATAAGGAGCTCGGTAGGCGGCTATCAGGTCATTGATCACATCGGTCAAAATCTCGCGCAGCAGGTCTTCTTTGTAAACGTAATGTTTGTAAAACGTACTGCGATTCAAATCAGCCGATTTGACAATATCGGTGATGGTGATACTCTCCAGCGGTTTGCGTGACATCCATTCCAGCAAGGAAGCCTTCAGCGCCTGTTTGGATTTGTAAATTCTTCGATCTGTGTCTGATTCGCAAGCAGATTTATGCATATACACACCTTCCTATGCTTATCAATAATACTTCTAATATGCTGCTGATTTTTTTGTGCTACAAGACAAATATGTGAAAATCTGGTGACTTTGATGGTGTACATTGCCCATGGCGCGGCATTCTCCATTATAATAAACCAAAACGGACGAGGAGATGAACTCCAGTTGAGAAAAGGAATACTTATTGCAGCCTTATTCATTACAGTCGTTGGCTTAGGAATATACCTTATCGCAGATAATATGCTAAAAAAAGAAGCAGGCCCTCCTGAATCAACCAATGTTAAGGAATTGGTATACGATATTAGTACGGGCAAAGTCGAAACAAAATCGGCCTCCATTAATGCTACCCAGTTGGTCGTTACCGGCAAGGATGATCAAACGAAAACCTATAATCTGCCTGAAGAGGAGTTTTTCCTTTCGATTGCGCCTTACGTCGAGCAGACTCACCCATGTGCCATTCATAGCCTGACGGGTTGTCAGGGGGAAATGAAGAACAAAGAGTTCCTGGTCACGATTCATGACTCAGAAGGTAATACGTTTATGAAAGAAGAACCGATAAAAACCGGAAAGAATGGCTTTATGGATCTGTGGTTACCGAGGAACAGAACATACTTGGTCCGTATTGTACACGACGGGAAGGTCGCGGAATCCCAGCTTTCCACATATGAGCAGGACAATACCTGCATTACTACAATGGAACTGAACTAACATTAGCATTCCGTTACAATTGGGGCACGATTATATACGATGGAAGGCGCGCACGGTAGATGAAACATACTGCAAATCTGGCATGTCATGATGCTGGTTGAGAAGAGTCCATGGGGGAACCAGGGCCTCTTTTTTTTTTTCTCATAATAGGCACAATAGCAGAATCTGCAGCCAGCCCGTTATCGCTTTTTTATTGACAAAATGTGATTTCTGTCGCATAATCCAATATGTGATAATGATAATTATTATCAGAGACAATACATATAAACAGGGGAGATTACAGTACATGAAAAAAAGCTTGAACGGACTACTATTATTGTTGGTTTTTGCTCTTACATTAGCAGGATGCGGTTCTGCAAGCACTAGCTCGAACGGATCAGCTGCGGATGCTGGTGAAGGTAATGCTTCTGACAACACGCAGACGGAAGCGGTTTCCGGCCCGGTTACCGTTAAACATAAACGCGGAGAACTTACGCTGGACAAGCCGGCAGAGCGCGTGGTTACACTGGAATGGACATATACGGAAGATGTGGTTGCACTGGGCGTTCAGCCAGTAGGGAATGCCGACAACGCCAACTACAAAGTCTATGTTACTCCTGAAGCAGCCCTGGATGACAGCGTGACAGATATTGGGACAAGGAGTGAGCCGAATCTGGAAGCTATTGCTGCATTGAAACCAGACCTCATCATCGCCAATGCTGATAACAATAATGCGGTGTACGATCAGCTTAATGCGATTGCACCAACGATGGAATTCGACCCTTACGATGGCGATGGCTATAACTACGACAAGATGACAGATATCTTTAATAACATTGCTATTGCTCTTGGCAAAGAGGACAAAGCGAAGCAAGTACTGGATGAACTTGATCAACATTATGTAGAAGCCAAAGAAAAACTGGCTGCTGCAGGCAAAGAAGATTTCCATTTTGCTCTGACACAGGCATTCACGTATCAAAATGCAGCTAGTCTGCGTATGTTCACGGATAACTCGGTCGTTATTGGTACATTGGACAAAATCGGTTTGGTAAATGACTGGAAGCCTGAAAAGCTTGAAGGCTATGGTTTCTCTACAGTGGGAATTGAATCCTTATCTGATGTACAGGACAGTAACTTCATCTATATTACACAGCCGGACGATGACGTTTTTGGCACAGCCATGAAAGATAACTCGGTTTGGAACGGACTGAATTTTGTGAAGGAAAACCGTCTATATCAATTGGATAGCACAACATGGACATTTGGTGGACCCATTTCCTCCAAAGTTTTGGTTGACGGAGTTGTTGAGGCGATTACCAAATGAGTTCAGTTCAGGGAACTAGGCCAGCGTTGAACTGGCGCGCAATAAGCATATATGGGGGCGGTCTAACCGCTCTCATCGTGCTTTTTTTTGTAAGTCTTTGTTATGGAGAGGCTTCCATTCCATTGAGTACGGTCTGGGATGCTCTTACAGGCAAACAGAACACGCTGGAGCACAATATGATCTGGGATTTGCGTATGCCGCGTACGGTAATCGGTATTATCGCAGGCGGTGCGCTGGCTGTTGCCGGAGCACTGCTGCAGACGATCACCCGTAATCCGCTGGCAGCATCAGACACACTGGGCATTAATGCAGGTGCCTACTTTATCGTGGTGCTGGGAGCTATTCTCTTTCCGGGTGTGCTCAGTCAGTCGCCTTTTCTGTTCGCGGCTCTTGGCGGTCTGCTTGCGGCATTTGCAGCTTATTTCATGGGCGGGGGACGAAGATCAAGTCCGGTTCGACTTGCGTTATCCGGTATGATCGTGTCCATGGTGCTCGGTTCCTTTACAAGCGCACTGCATATTTTCTTCTCCATGGAAACACAGGGATTATTCCTATGGGGATCCGGAACACTCGTCCAGAATGACTGGAGCGGTGTCGCTTATGCTTGGCCTTGGGTCGTTGGCATCACCATCCTCGCGCTCATTTTGTCCAGACAGTGGGATATGCTGGAGCTGGATGAATCAACGGCGTCCTCTTTGGGGCAAAGGGTTGGCCTGGCTCGTGCGGGTGGACTCATTATCGCGGTTTTGCTGGCTGCCGTGATTGTCAGTGTCATCGGGCCGATTGGTTTCGTGGGACTGGTAGCACCCCATCTGGTTCGGTTAAGTGGAGTGCGCTCCAACCGGTTACTGCTGCCCGGTGTGTTTATCTGGGGAGCAGCTCTCCTGGTTGGCGCAGACGTACTGGCCAAGATGATACATAACTCCAGCATGGAGCTGCCGACAGGGGCTGTCATGGCGATTATTGGTGCACCGTGGCTGATCTGGCTGGTACTTACACGCATGAAAGCATCAAACGGTTCGGGGATGTCCTCTTCCATGAGCACAGGTGCACCTTCACGCCGCTTTGCGTTTGGGCCAATGGCAGTATTGTTCTCGGTCGTAACTATAGCGCTTATATTGCTTAGTACCATGTTTGGCGGCCTGCGAATTCCGCTGGCTGATCTGCTGCCAAGTTTATTCCGATCGGATGGACTGTTCTCGGCGGTGATTCAGCTTCGGATTCCGCGTACGCTTGTTGCTGCAGGTGCTGGAGCTGCACTGGCAATCAGTGGTGTGCTCATTCAGATGGCCGTGCGTAATCCGCTGGCGGATGCTTCCATCGTCGGTGTGTCCTCCGGGGCAGGGCTCGGAGCCATGATGGTCATTATTTTATGGCCGGGTCTTCCAATATATCTGCTGCCCATCGCAGCCATCATCGGTGCAGCTATTGCGGCAGTGGTTGTATTCTCCCTCTCCTGGAAGAAAGGGCTTAACCCGTCTGCGGTTGTGCTGCTGGGGATCGCCATGTCGGCCATTGCTGGAGCGGGAATTCAGATTCTGATTGTTCGTGGCGCTGTATACGGCAGCAGCGGATATATCTGGCTGACAGGTAGTACCTATGCCCGTACATGGGATCAGGTGAAGGTTATCGGTTTATTTTTGGTTATTCTGGTTCCGCTGGCCTGGTGGCTCGCTCGTCGATTCGAACTGTTGGTATTCGACGACAACAGTGCATCCGGACTTGGACTGGGCGTACGCCGAACAAGATTGCTCGCCATGACGACGGGGGTACTGCTGGCAGCAGGTGCTGTTGCTTGTGTAGGAACCGTCGGGTTCATCGGTCTGATTGCCCCGCATATGGTGCGGCTGCTGACAGGACATAAGTTAAGACGGTCCATGTTTTTATCCGCACTCGCGGGTGCAGTGATGCTGGTGCTCGCTGATACGATCGGCAGAACAGTCATGGCGCCAACAGAGATACCATCAGGAATCCTGATTGCCTTGATTGGAACACCGTACTTCCTTTACCTGATGTACCGTTCTAACTGGCACAGACCGATGAAGTAAAGCGTATATTCAAACGCAAAATAGGATTTGGACGTTAGAAAGCCCGCTCACGCAGCGGGCTTTTGTTGTTTATTTATTGTTCATTGCAATCATGTGCACACTATGATTTCTGATCAACCTGGAACTGATTTAATTCTTCCTCAAGCTTGTTCGACAACTGACTCAATTGCTGGGATAATTCCGCAACCTGTTCGATACTGTCCAGTTGTTCCTGTGTGCTCGCACTAACCTCTTCGGTAGAGGCTGAATTTTCTTCGGTGGTGGAGGAGATAATTTCGAGTGCCTGGACAATCTCATCCTTGTGTTTATGAACACTAGAGGTGTTATTGCTGATCTGCAGCATGCGTAATCTCAATTCCTCCAGATCTTTATTGATGCTGTAGAACACCTGCTTAGTGCCTTCCACGGACTTGGCATTTTCCTCTGCAATCAGGAGGCCGTGAGCCGTGTGTTCTACGGATGTCTTCGTTTTATCTTCGATTTGACGAACCTTTTTGCTAATTTCCTCTGTTGCCATCGCAGTCTGCTCAGCCAGTTTACGAACTTCTCCTGCGACTACGGCAAAACCTCGTCCCTGTTCTCCTGCACGTGCAGCTTCGATGGAAGCGTTGAGTGCCAGCAGGTTGGTTTGGGTTGCGATCTGATGGACGGTATCCACGATACCGGAGATTTCATGACGGCTTAGATCAATATCATGGATAATGGCTGACATGGCCTGGGTTGAATGGTGGTTCTCCTCTGCCCATTTGGATAACTGATTCAACACTTCCAATCCTCGTTCGCTTTGTTCTGCGGAAGCTTGAACTTTGGTCTCCATCGTTTTGACATCACTTGATATGTCGTCGATTTGACCTGATAATGATCCGGTTTTTTGCAAAATGTTCTCGGATTCAATGGACTGATAATTGGTTGCATTGGCAATTTCGTTAATTGCTGTTGCCGTATCATTCATCGTTACGGCCGTCCGAGCGGAAATGGATTGCAGATCCTTGGAGGATTGGCCTAAAACTTGTGCAGTTGCCCCAACCATCTGAATCATGCTCTGAATTTTTTGCACCATGTTGAGCATACCTTGTGAGATTTGACCAATCTCGTTGCGGGATGTTGTATTAAACTGGACGGTTAGATCTCCCTGTTCCACAAGTTTGATTTTTTGCAGCAGTTTCGGGATGGATCTCAGCAGATATCGCAGGGTGATATAACTGATGAATACAAGCACGATGGCGGCTACAGCAAAACCTATAATGGTGATCCACGTAAAGGCTTTTAATTCTTCGAGCACTTCATGCTCCGAAATGGTCAAACCTACAGACCATCCGGTATCTGCGCTGGTGGCATACCCGACATAACGGCCTTCTCCGTTGTCATTAATCAGTTGGATTCCGGATTCACCGGCCATCATTTTCTTGCCGATCTCACCCAAATCTCCCGGACTTTCGTTAATCTTTTCCTTGAGCACCTTGGCTTGGTCAGGATGATATAAAATATCACCGGTCTTGGAGGCCAGAATGGAATAGCCTGTGCTTCCAAGGGAGTAGCTCTCCATAAGGGATGGAATATCCTTGAATGCAATATCTGCCGCCGCGAAACCGATCAACTCGTTGTTGTTATCCTTGATCGGAAAGAATATGCCCATTAGGATATTACCTGAAGCAATATCGGCATAGGGTTCGGAGAAATATAAGCCATCGGCTTCAACAGCTGGTTTATAATACGGGCGATCCTGAATCACAAATTCAGAGTCGGACGCTGCACCATCGTGTTGGAGCCAGAAGCCTTTTCCATCAATGCCCGCAATCCAAGCATCCACAAAAGAAGGTTCTTCCTTCACTATGGCTGCAAGTGTAGCCTGGGTTTCGGCAGCATAGGGTGATGTTGTAGCGGTAGAAGCAGATTCGGTGGTTTGAATATACTGCCTGAATAAATTATTGGTGGACATTTGCTTAACAAGAGATCCTTTTTCCTTAAATAAAGCATCGAACTGGGCTACAATGGCCTGCGTTTTCGTTTGCAGCATCAATTCCTGCTGTTTAACAAGGATGCTTCGAGTGCTGGTAAACATAAATGCTCCCAGGATGGAAAAGACGACAACAATGATGGCCAACAACATGATAGACAGTGTATTGGCGATGCTTGATGTCCGGGTCCCTCTTTTTCTAAATAACTGTGCCATGCTGCCATCTCCCCAAGATCGGATATTGAGCTGTGCTGCTCTTACCTTTTATTTCGGTATTTCGATTTTGTTTCGATAGAGGGAGGGGGAAAGTTAAGGTACTACGAATTATGCTCTCCTTCAGCTTGGGCATGGATACTGAGAAGCGGCTCCATGCTATCCTGCCGGATCGGATGATGCAGGCTATGTAAAGCGGAGCATAATGAACTTGCTTAGGCATGAGAGCAAAAAAAAGAGCACCCCCTCACTGAATAAGGAACGGGCGCTCTTTGCTAATGATTAATTCGTTATGAGTATGCCGCTGTCTTTCACGGATTGAAGTGCCTGCTCCAATTGGTCCCGATCCTGGACCAGCGCGAGCCGGACATATCCTTCCCCTGAAGGTCCAAAAGCACTGCCAGGCGTCACGATGACACCTGCCCGGCTGACCAGATCCATGGCGAATTGCTCCGAACTGTCATAATGAGCCGGAATCCGCGTCCAGATAAACATGGTGGCATCGGGCTTCGTTATTTCCCATCCGAGTCTGCTGAAGCCTTGGCACAGAATATCCCGACGTTCCTCGTAGATGGCCCGGACCTGGTCTACGTCACTCTGATCCCCGGTAATGGCGGCAATGGCTGCCTTCTGAATCGGAAGGAACATGCCGTAATCCATGTTGGATTTCAGCTTTTTCAACATGGATACTACAGCTGCGTTGCCCATGCAAAATCCGATTCGAGCCCCTGCGAGTCCGTACGTTTTGGATAGGGAATTGAATTCAACGCCGACATCCATGGCACCAGGGAAGGCCAGAAAGCTCCCGCATGATTTCCCATCGAACACGAGCTCACTGTATGCATTGTCATGGAGGACGATGATATCATGTTTTTTGGCAAACGCGATCAGGTCCAGATAAAACTGCTCCGGTGCCATGGCTGTTGTTGGATTGTTAGGGTAAGATACCAGCATGAATTTGGCTCTCTGTGCTATGGCCTCAGGGATATCCTCAAGCTGGATGACATAATTGTGTTCTTCTTTTTGAGACATGTAATATAGTTCTGCTCCGGCCAATAAGGGTCCATCGGCGAAGACGGGATAACAAGGGTCTGGCACAAGCACCAGATCTCCTTCATCTACAATGGAAAGCGAAATATGGGCGAGTCCTTCCTGTGAACCGAGCAAGGAGCATATTTCAGTCTTGGGGTCCAGATCAACCTGGTATCTGCGCTCGTACCACTCGCTGACAGCCTTCAACAGTTCGCTCTGGTCACTGATGGCGTAAGTGTAATTTTGCACGTCGGCGGCTGCCTCACATAAAGCCTGAATAATATGTTGCGCTGGCGGGGTGTTGGGTGCGCCGACGCTCAGATCGATGACGCCCAATCCCTGTTCCAGACGTTGTCGCTTGATTTCAGATAATCGAGTAAAGATGCCTTCATTAAAGTGGTTCATTCGTTTGGCAAATTGCATGCTGTGGTTCCTCCAGTCTGTTCAAACACTTATATCTATAATAGATGGGCAAGAAGCAAATGAGAAGAGAAGCTGACAAACTCTGCTTGTGCAGACCGATATCGTACTTCTCAAATCGGTTTTATTCATTTACAATTGCAGGAAAACCGGATGGAGGGGATCTGAAATGAGTGAACCTTGGATTGCGTCGATGAGCGGCGTTCCCTGGAATGCAGCGAAAATGGATCATGCGGTGAAGCAGCTGCGAAATCGGGCTACCATTTCTTTTGTAGTCGGAGCAGATATGCTGGAAGATGTAGCAGAATTGGACGAGCGGGTATTTTCCAAACGGCCTGATCTGATCCTGAAGATTACGAATGTGGAGGAGAAGGGACGTTACACGTAAGAGTTTTTGAAGATACTTGCGGGATTGAAATATGTTAGGGCTCTGAAATTGGATCTGAAACAGAAACAGGATTTGAGTGTACTTGGTGCGCTGCAAGGAATGGAATTTCTGAATATACGAGCAGCCAAAACGCAAAATCTGGATTTCATCCGAAATTACAAACAGCTGCAGTACCTTTCTCTTAGCGGGAAATTTGATGACCTGGCTCCGATTGAGGATTGTATTCGGCTGACTACATTGGTGTTAAACTGCAGCATCGAGACGCTGAACTTTGTTGTGGACCTGCCGTTTATTGAATATCTGGCCATCGATCATGGTGTCTTGAATGGACCCCTGGATGTGCTCGCTGACTCAAACATTCGTATGCTGAGATTGTCGTCTGTACGGAATCTGGCCCAAATTGATGAGCTGAGTGCATTACATCATCTGGACTTTTTGCACCTGTCACTTCCCAAAGTCGAGCGGTTGTGCGACTTTTCGAGCATGAAGAACCTGCGACAGCTGGAATTGGATTTTATGAAATCACTACGGGAATAGACAACCTATGGACTGCGGAGCGTTAGAGGTGCTGGAACTGAAAGAAATACATAAGGGAATAAAGGCGGAAGCTTTTGAGCGTTTGAGCGAAATGCCAAGTCTGGAGCAGGTGGATTTTCGCTTCATCGATCACGGCAAAGGCCGTATTGCAGCCATGCGCAAACATATGATTGATGCGGGAAAAGGACATCTTCTCTATGAGAATATTCCAGAAGATCAACGCATCCCCTCAATGGCTCTTATACACCTGTCAAACATTCTCATGTGATAATAAGCAAACGCCCGCTCTCCGAGCGGGTGTTTGCTTATATAGGATATTAGGGTTTCTCAGCCGTCACACCTGGCTATCCATGATTCGAGGAGATGAACGGGTCATCGCCCGCATGACGCTTGCGATACTCTCCCGGGGTCAGCCCGTATCGACGCTTGAACATGCGGATGAACGAGTTTACGTTCTGATAACCGACCTGCACGGCGATATCCTGAATTCGCAGATCCACATTCACTAACAGTTCCTTGGCCCGCTCAACCCGGAGATTATTGAGATACTCGCTGAAGTTGATGTTGGTCTTTTCCTTGAAAACACTGGAGAGATACCCCGGCGTGAGATTCAGCTTGTCGGCAACAAGATTCAGATTAATATCCTCCCCATAATGATGGTTCAGATAATCGAGCACAAAGCTGATAACGGGATCTTTCGTTTCCAATTGGCTGCTGATCGCCGAGAGGATCGGTTGAATCCGCGACTGAAGCCATGTCCTGTACTGCTGTATGGAATAAAATCCGGTGAAAGGATCACCAGATGGAGAGGAGACAAGCCCGCCTTCAATGTGCGTCAGGTTCAGTTTCATCACCGTCTTACCGATCTGCTCCATCGCACCGAGAGCAAATGTGCGAAAATCCTCTGCGGCTGCGTCCTTGTGCCTCAGCTGCTCCAGCTGGCGATCCAGCCAGGCAAAAACAGCTTCCTCGTTGCCTGATTGCAGCAGGTCATGCAGTTCTTCCCCATAGGTCACCTTGACATGAAACGAAGTGGATGAGGAAGCTCGAGGCTCTACAATAACCTGGGTTTCTCCGTTTAGTCTGCGCTCCTTGAGCAGAGTGGACAGATTCCGGTACGCATCGGTAAACGGAATATCCCCAGAATATACCGGGCTTAGCGCGATGGTCAGGTACATGCATTCTTCAGCAGCAAGCAGCTCCTTCAGCGTATCGAGCGCCTGCAGGATACCGCTCTGCGGGCCAGGATCGAATAGAAGCAGGAGTAATTGATCCTGTTCAGGCTGAAGTGCAACGCTGTTATTTTGATTGCTGGTGAACAGGCTCTGAATTAATTTCCATAATAATAGGGTATGCTGTTCCAATTCATCTGGCGTGTCCTTGAAGCCAACCTTGAATAAAATGGCGACATAGGGATGTTCAGGCTGCCGAACCTCCTCAAGATCTGCCAGATGGGAGCTGAGCGGGATATTTTTGACTTTATGCGTATAAGCGAACTGCCGCACCAGAGAGTTCTTCTGCGCGAGATCGCTTTGAATGAATCGGTTGTTCTCCAGTATGGAACTGAGACGGTCACCAATCATGGCGAATTCCTTCACTCTGCTCAACTTGTCTGCCCCGCTTCCGGGGTTTCGGTCAAGAGCGGCAATAAGGTGCTGCAGCGGCTGGTTTAACCTCAGGCTAAACAGGAGGGAGGAGAGTACGCTGATCACAATGGCAGCGCCGAGCAGTACCGTAAGCAGCAGCTGCATGCCGCGCATTTCCGCGGCAATCACAGAGGCCTGGGTGACCTTCACATAGGTGAAGCCGGTTTGCTTGCCTTTTTCATAGAAGTAATACTGATCTCCAATGCGTTCATGTCTGCTTTCCTCTGCAGGAAGCGGAGGAATATGCATTTCCTCTTCTGAGGTAGAGAACAGCAGACGCCCCTCATTATCCAAGATGTAGAACGGATTATGGCTGCCATCTCCATACGTATCCTGCATGCGCTGCGAATTCAGCATCACAATGCCGTATACATCCTCATAAGGAATGGCTTTCATCATGACGGGCATCAACTGTCCAAGGGAGCGGGAAGAATGAACGGTATTTTCCGTAAAAGCTGCTGCGGGCATCACTTTCAGGAACTGGTTGTTCATCGTCTGGCTTTTCCAGTAGTCCGGCGAGTACGTTTCGCTGAAATAATATTTCCCGAACATGTCTGCTGCGCTGCTAAGTCCTTCCTTCTCCAGTACATAGTCCTCCTGCTTGAAATAAAGAATGAAATTGTCGATATGCAAAAAAGGATTGGCGTACAGGCTAGAGAGGTCCGATTTTACTTCAGCGGGAATATCGTAACGGCGATTCTCCTTAAGGTGGCTCAAAATGCCTAAATTGGCTGTCCAGGTATCCGATTGAGTGAGGGCCAGAATCATGTTCTGGGTCAGCCGAAAGTGATTCTCATAACCTTCGACGGTCTGCGCAAGGCCCAATTCATTTTGTCTCACCATCTCCTGATAAACCTTGTTGCTCAGGTACAGATGGGAGAACAGGTTAAATGAAGCCAAAATCAGGATGACACTGATGAAGCTCAGCATTAGCTTGACGAACAGGCCATTCAGCGCGAATTGGCTTGTATGCAGTCCCTTCATTATGACATTCCCCCCTCGGATACAGCCGCAGATCATTGGTCTAATCCTATCATAGCGGCATAAAGCTGACACAAACAATATGCACTTTTACTGATTTATACGCGGATATTTGGAAAATAGCAGTATAGGCGAAATGTTATATAACATGTAGATAGCGCTTACCATTGAAATCCAGCTATAATTCGGTTACAAACCCCGGTTATACAGGGGAAGTTAGCTCACATCTCATATCTAGTTGAGCTGCAATCATGTAGCAAGAGGGGGCATGCCGATGGCTGATGCTGGCTTAATGCAAGACAAACTGCGAAGAAAATTAATTCATTCGTCACGGCGGAAGGCGCGGATGACCCGGATCTGGAACAAAAACAAGGCGCTATGGCTGCTCTTCCTGCCATGCCTTCTGTATTATTTAATCTTCCGCTATGCACCGATGTTCGGACTGGTCATCACCTTCAAGGATTACAATCTGTTTAAGGGAATTTGGGCCAGTGATTGGGTAGGGCTCAAATACTACCGGATGTTTCTGGAGAATCCTGATTTTTGGCCGCTCATGAAAAATACCTTCCTGCTGGGGATGTATAAGTTGTTTTTTGGCTTCCCGGCCCCGATCCTGCTTGCCATTTTGCTCAATGAAGTGCGTAAGGCGGCGTTCAAGCGTTTTGTGCAGACAGTCAGTTATCTGCCGCATTTTATCTCGAATGTGATTGTGGCAAGTATGGTCATTATGTTCCTCTCCCCCACCGGAGGACTGATAAATAATCTGCTCGGATGGATTGGCGTGGGACCGATCAATTTCATGAATGAACCCGGGCTATTTCGGGGGATCTATGTCCTGTCGGAGATCTGGCAGCACATCGGCTGGGAGACCATTATTTATCTGGCAGCACTGACAGCCATTGACCCGCTGCTGTATGAGGCGGCTGATATGGACGGAGCAAGCCGATTGCGCAAAATCTGGCATGTCACGCTGCCCGGCATATCTCCTGCGATCGTCATCACGTTGATTTTGAATATCGGCAAGGTGCTTGAGATTGGTTTCGAGAAGGTTTTCCTGATGCAGAACCCGGCGATCTACGATACAGCGGATATTATCAGCACCTATGTCTACAGGGTGGGGATGGTCCAGGGAAACTTCAGTTATGGCGCCTCTATTGACCTGTTCATGGGAGTCATCAGCCTGATCTTCATTTATACGGCCAACTTGCTTAGCCGCCGACTAAGTGAAACCAGTCTATGGTAGAAAAGAGGTGTGAATGTGAAATCCCTCCGGTTCTCCTGGTTTAATCTCGTGGCATCGTTAGTTCTGCTGCTTGTTGTGGTGGTCACACTCTATCCGTTCCTTCATATGCTGGCTGTTTCCCTCAGCAGCAACGTAAACGTCATCCAAAACAATATTTCCTTCTGGCCCAAGGGCTTCAACCTGAGCATGTATAAGCTGGTGCTGGGAGATCCGCAAATCTGGACGGCTTACCGAAATACGATTATCTATACTGTGCTCGGTACGCTGATCTCGCTGGTGGTCACTTCAACCGGAGCGTATGCATTGTCCAGGAAAGACATGGCGCTGCGCAACAGCTTCACCGTGCTGATTGTCATTACGATGTTTTTCAGCGGGGGAATGATTCCCACCTTCCTGGTGGTCCGCTCCCTGAATCTCGTGGATACCGTCTGGGGCATGGTTCTTCCAGGGGCAGTCAGTACATGGAATCTGATCCTGATGCGAACATTCTTCTCGGGCATTCCCAAAGAGCTGGAGGAATCGGGCCGCATGGATGGCCTGAACGATATCGGCATCTTCATTCGTATTGTCGTGCCGCTCTCCAAGGCGTCCTTCGCCACCATTGCCCTGTTCTATGCCGTGGGCATGTGGAATAACTTTATCTTCCCGCTGCTCTATCTAAGATCTCCCGATTTGTTTCCGCTTCAGGTGCTGCTGCGTAATCTGGTGCTGGCCGGCAGTGCAAGCTCAGGCGACGTCACTTCCATTGGTGGAGATAATATGGTGGTGGAGGAATCACTCAAGTATGCGACCATCATGGTGTCCACCCTGCCAATTCTGATCATTTATCCGTTTGTACAGAAGTATTTTGTAAAGGGAGCCATGGTTGGAGCGGTCAAAGGCTAATCGGCAAGAAAACTACCGCAAATTCAGATTAAGGGAGAGAAGCGCATGGGCAAATGGAAATTGGCAATACTTCCGCTGTTGATTGCTGTAACGATGGTAGCGGGATGCAGTGGAGGTGGCAATGGTTCCGGCACGCCGACGGATGCTCAGGGGGAGAACGGCATTACGGACTCCAAGGGAACGGGAAAAACCTTTACGGCGCTGCTGGATAACAATGCCACATTCCCTTATTCCAAGAGCTGGCCCGTTTGGGGCTGGTTGAAGGAGAAGACTGGCGTCACGCTTGAAGTGCAGACACCTTCCGGTAAGCTGGATGAGAGCCTGAACCTGGCGATTGCCTCCAAATCGCTGCCTGATCTGATGTATATGCCGAATCGCAAGGAATCGAACAAGTTTGGGCAGCAGGGCGCCCTGGTGGACTTGATGGAGCATATGGACAACATGCCGAATCTGCAGGCATGGATGAAACAATACCCCGAGGAAGCGAAGGCTGCCCTCTCCGCCGACGGCAAGATGTATATGTTTCCCAATCAGGGCTTCGGTGAGACGAACCGCATGATTTGGATGTATCGAAAGGACGTTTTCGATAAGGAAGGCATTCAGGTTCCGACGAGCTACGAAGAGCTGCATACTGCTCTGAAGAAGCTGAAGGAGAAATATCCGGACAGTTACCCTCTCTCCATCCGCTACGGGCAGATCCCGGATGAGATGAATGCAAATATGACGGTGAATTATGGAACCGGAGAAGGCGCCTACTATGATTTTGATCAGAAAGAATGGCGTTATGGACCGACCGAAGACAATTATAAATCCATGGTAGGGATGTGGAAAAGCTTCTACGATGAAGGTCTGGTTCCGCCTGATTTCCTATCGCTGCAAACCAAGCAGTGGCAGGATATGGTCTCTACAGGCAAATCATTCGTGACCATCGATTATATCAGCCGGATTGATTTCTTCAACAATGCCATGCAGCCGGAGAATCCCGAGTTCAACATGCAGTTCATGGCACCACCGGCCGGCATTGCCGGGGGCAAGCAGCTTAATCCCTACTTTCATTATATGGAGGGCGGTTTGACGGTCGCCTCCACCTCCAAGAACATCGATGATGTCATGAAGTACATGGACTTTTTCTATTCCGAGGAAGGGCGTACGTTCAGCAGTTGGGGAGTAGAGGGCGAGACCTATGTTAAGGAAGGGGATACGATCAAGTTCAAGCCGGAGTATAACGATGTCATTGAAATGCGCAAGCAGACGGGGCTTCAGACGAGCGGAACCTATACCTGGATTGATTTTAATGCTCATTTGTCGCTGTTCTCGGATGATCTGAAGCATGCCTATGAAGAAGCAGTGAAATATGATCCTTCCTCCATGCAGCCGAGACCTGCTTTTACCGAGGGTGAAAATGAAATTATATCCATTACCGGGCAGGCGATCAAAAAGCACCGCGATGAGAGCTTTGCCAAATTCGTGACCGGCTCCCGCAGCCTGATGGATTGGGAGAAGTATGTAGAGGAAATGAACAATCTTGGCGTAGATCAGCTGCTGAGCACTTATAAGGAAGCGTATGACCGGGTCCTCAATATTCAGTTGAGCGCCAAATGAGCGAATGTACGGCACAGGGATCCTAGACCATTAGTGCAGAATGGCAAAAGGAGGCTTCGCTTATGAAAAAGCAGCACCTGCGTGTGTACTCCGGATTCAGGCTGGCCATGGTTTTGTTGATAGGTATGGTATTCGTTGGAATGCTCTTCCCTGGTAAGGCGGGAGCAGCCGGTTCCATCTCGCTGGACGTACCCGAAGGTGGATATGTGTCGGACGGAGGGATGGTAGAGATCGGAGGCAGTTATACCGACCTGTATGACATTCGGCTGTATGTGAACGGAACGTCCCAATACGAGGTACTGATGAATGATCCCGATGGAGATGACAGCGGCACGTGGTCTTACATGCTTGATACCTCGGGCTATAACGGGTCAGTGGAACTGGTCGTCCGCGGGCTGGATACATCTACCCGCTACGGGGTATGGAGCGTTCCCGCCATTCTTACCGTTGATAATCCGGCAGGGGCTGTTCCTGTGGTCACGATTACTGGACCGTCCGAAGGTGTACCTTTAAGCGGCCCGGTAGAGGTCACGATTGAAGCTGTCTCGCCGATTCCGGTCTCGCTGGTAGAGGTGAGGGTGAATCGAGGGGCGTGGCAGCAGGCCGTGCAGCAAGGCTCGGTGTATGTATTCGTGTGGGACGCAGCGGGAATGGGCGATCGTACAGTCAGTCTGGAAGCACGAGCGAGCAGTGCACCCCAGCGGTACGGCTACAGCCCAACCGTGTATGCGCAGATTGGAAACGGGACGCACGAACCAGCCTTGCCTTTGCCTGATCAGGACCGCGCCATGTGGATCTGGGAACCGGAAAGCTACAAGCTTCTTCTGAATCCCGGTTCGCGCCAGGTGCTGGAATCGTTCATTACGGATACACAGACATTCGGTCAAGAGCCTGTTCAGACGCTGTATCTCGCAGTGGGCAAATATGCGGGGTACAACGCACTGGAAGAGCAGGAGGCCGAGCTGCGCTCATTCCTGAGCTGGGCTCATAGCAAAAATGTGCAGGTGCATGCATTAATTGCCGGAGGCACCTCTCCGGCCTACATGGGCGCTTACGAGAAGTATCATTCTCATGCAGTGAGGGAAATGGAACAGGTTATCAATTACAATCTTGCAGCGGCAGATCCGGAGAAATTTGACGGCATCAATGTGGATATTGAACCTTACATTTCCCCCGACTTTAGAGATCCTAGCCGATTCCTGCAGCAGGAATATCTGGATGTTTTGCAAAAAATGATTGATCGCCGGGATATGGCGGGTATCCGGCTGCCGTTTGGTCCAGCTGTGCCCAAATGGTATGACACGTCGGATCAGGGTGCGAATATTGTCTGGAATGGCTCCAGCAAGTGGCTCTCCGAGCATGTTCAGGATATCTCCGACTACATCTCCATCATGGATTACCGGGATACGGCGGATGGAACCGCCGGCATTATTGCCGGGGCTGCCGGAGAACTCGCTTATGCAGACCAGATCGGCAAGCCGAATTCCGTGGTTATTGGTGTGGAGACGCTGGATATCGCGAACAGCGGTGATCCGGAGACGATCACGTTCTGGGAGGAAGGCCGCAGCCATATGGAGGCCGAACTGGATAAGGTCAATACAGCTTACGGGCAGAGCAGCGCCTTCGGCGGTATTGCCGTCCATCACTATGATTCCTACCGTGCATTGCCTTCTTATTGGGGAACGGACGGCATAGTTTGGACCGCGCCGGATGATCAGGAGGCCCCTTCAGCCCTTGCAGGGATGCCGTCTGTTGAGACGACTGATTATCAGACCATACAACTGAAATATGGAATAGCTTCGGATAACATGGAAGTGGAGCGCTATGTAATTTATCGGAGCACTGTTCAAGGATTCACGCCTGCTGCTTCGGATATCGCTGGACTCGCCCGGGGACTGAGCTACCAGGATAAGGGACTGCTGCCGGATACGACGTACTACTATCGGATTGCGGCCCGCGACTTGCAGGGCAACATCGGCCCGCTCACCGATGAAGTGACAGTCACAACGGGAGGTACCTCACTAAAGCCTCTGGTTGTCTCGGATATGAATCTGATTTATAACGGAACGGCAGTATCTGTCACCCTAAAGGTCAGAGATTACAATACTGGCGAGGTGCTGACGGGTGTGAAAGTGGAGGGGAGATTCACTTATTCTGCAGGACGGTATACCAGCGGGATCACTGGAGCAGATGGAAGTATAACGCTTGGCTCGGAAGCGGTGGTCCCGGGGAGGCAGGTCGGTTTTGAACCGCGCAGAATCGTTTATGGCGGTTATTACTATGCAGCAGGGCATGATCTGCCGTATGCGGCACTGCTGATGCAGAATGCGGGACATGAAGCATCGGGCGAGGAGCCTTCTGAAGGAGGATGAGGAGCATGAATGTAAATGGCTTGATACAGCCGCTGGAGACTCAGGTTGTAGAGCAGATGTCTGTACAGATCTATGCCGATCGGAATCAGATGGGGAGAGCCGCGGCAGCCGCGGTTGGAGATCGATTAAGACAGCTGCTGCAGGATCCAGAGCATCAGGTCCGCATGATCTTCGCTGCGGCACCTTCGCAGAACGAATTGTATGATGGGCTGGTGCAGGAGAAGGGCATTGACTGGTCACGGGTCTGTGCCTTTCATATGGATGAATACATTGGCTTGCCGGATGAGGCTCCGCAGCGCTTCGGCCAGTATTTGACGGAACGGCTGTTCAGCCGGATTCAGCCGGGGCGGGTGGAACTGCTGAACGGACTGGGCGATGCGAAGCAGGAGTGCCAGAGATATGGAGAGCTGCTCCGTGCTGCGCCCATCGATATCATCTGTCTTGGGATCGGAGAGAATGGGCATATTGCCTTCAATGACCCGCCCGTTGCTGATTTCAATGACCCACTGCTTGTGAAAAAGGTGAAGCTTGATGAAGCCTGCCGACATCAGCAGGTAAACGATGGCTGTTTTGCCCGGCTGGATGATGTACCTGAACAGGCTTTGACTCTGACGGTGCCGGCGCTGATGGCAGGGAAGAGACTGTTCGCCATTGTTCCAGGGGCGTTGAAACGTCAGGCGCTCAAGGCAGCTTTACATGATCCGATAAGCACGGCATGTCCGGCTACCATCCTGCGTACACATCCCGGTATTACGATGTTTACGGACCGGGAAGCCTTCGGCCTGTGAGCGTGACTATGGTTGGGAGACACTACCGGACGGGGCTCCCCATTGAGGTCAGAGTCAGAGAGGGACGCATTGCTGCTGTTACCGAGCTTGCCGTGACGTCTTCCGCGGAACATCTTCCCTGGCTTGCCCCTGGCCTGGTTGATTTGCAGGTGAACGGCGGCTGGGGTCTGGATCTGAATGCGGCTCCGCTGTTCCCCGATACGGTGCTGAAGCTGACCATGCTGCTGTCGAGCCAGGGAGTCACAAGCTACTGCCCGACACTCATCACGAACAGTTTGGATCAGCTTGCTGAATCAGCATCTGCTATTGCAGAAGCTGTTCGGCTGAAGCCCGAAGTCGCCGCGAGCGTTGCTGGCATTCATCTGGAAGGCCCGTTTCTGTCACCGGAGGACGGCCCGCGCGGCGCACATCCACGGCAGCATATCGTTCCTCCGGATTGGGATGCCTTGTGCCGCTGGCAGGAGGCCGCCGAAGGGTTGATCCGTATTGTGACCCTTTCACCGGAGTGGCCGAATGCCGCTTCATTTATTGCCCGATGCCGCGAATCGGGTATTCTTGTCTCGATTGGGCATACGGCAGCTGCACCTGAGCAGATCCGGGAAGCCGTCCAGGCAGGGGCTGTCATGTCCACCCATCTCGGCAACGGTGCGCATCTGACGCTTCCTCGCCATCCCAATTATCTGTGGGAGCAGCTCGCGGCAGATGAGCTGTATGGCTGCATGATCGCAGATGGCCATCATCTTCCGCCGTCCGTGCTGAGAGTGATTCTCCGTATGAAGGGGGAACGAGCCATTCTGGTCAGCGATGCCGTTTCACTGAGCGGCATGCCACCCGGTTCTTACCGCCCGCATATCGGGGGTGAAGTGGTATTAACGGATGAGGGTCGGCTGCACCTTGCCGACCAACCTCAGCTCCTGGCGGGCTCGGCGATGATGCTGCCGGAACAGGTGGGCTATCTTGTGAGAACGGGGCTAACCGGGCTCGCCACCGCCTGGGATTGTGCTTCTGCGCATCCTGCGGAGCTCCTGGGGCTGCAACAGGCCGCAGGACTTGAGACAGGAGCACCGGCCGATCTGGTTAGCTTCAACATGAACGGTGGGAAGTTGAGCATAATGCAATGCTGGAAGAACGGGCGGCTGCAGCCACAGGGTAACGAATAGGAGGAGAGCGATGCTGAGCTTGATACCGCAACCGAAGCAAATGACAGAAATTCAGGAAGGCCCCTTAAGGCTGGATGGCAAGGCAAGGATAAGCCTTTATATGGAGCAGGAGGATCCTCGGCTCCAGATCCATTGCCGCCGGGCATTTCCGGGCCTTAAACATACAACCTCAAGGATTGATAAGGGCTACTGGCTTATTGCAGAACATTTATCGGACCAAGAACCACAGCAGAGAGACCATGGGCCTGAGATGAATGATCAGACTGTTGATAAAGTCCTGGAAGAACAGGAGAAGAGCCAGCTACCTCCTCATGCTGCCACTTCAGTCACTGCAAAAAGGGAAGAAAAATGGGCTTGTCTTGATGGGAGGTCGCAAGGTTACACGTTAGAGGTATCGGCCGGAAGAGCTGAGGTCTGTGCGCTGGATGCAGCGGGTTTGTTTTACGGATTGCAGACATTGGCTCAACTTCGTGGACCGGATGGAGACATCCCGGCCGTGTCCATATCAGACTGGCCGGATACGGCTGTGCGGGCAATGAACCTGGATTTGCGCCAGACGTTCTCGAAGCCGGAACGTTTGATCGAATATTTGGGGGAATTTGCTAAATATAAGACCAACGCAGTTCTCATTGAATATGAGGATAAATTTCCATTCCGTACGCATCCAGAGTTCGCACACTCGAAGCATGCATTGAGCCTTTCGCAGCTTGAAGAACTGAAGCGTACGGCGCATGAACATTTTATCGAGATTATTCCGCTTCAACAGTGCTTCGGACATCTGGAGTATGTGTTGCGCCACGAAGCCTGGCGGCACCTTCGCGAAACAGAACAGTCCACCGGGGAAATCTGCCCGTCGCACCCGGAGTCCTTCGGGCTGATTGCCACGCTGCTTGCAGAGATGATTGACGCCCACCCGGAATCGCGATATATCCATCTTGGCTGTGACGAGGTCTACAGCTTATGCGAATGCGATCGCTGCCAGGTCGAATTTGGCGGCGTGAGGGAACGGGCCTTTATCGCTTTTTTGAACCGGCTGATCGCCTTTACAGCAGAGCGGGGGAAACAGCCGATATTCTGGCATGACATGCTGGACAAATGTCCGCCAGAGGAACTGGCCAAACTGGATCAGCGAAGTGCAGCCATGATCTGGATTTATAACGGACGCAATATTGAAGCAGAGGTTACTTCGCATACGGACAAATTCAGATCGCTAGGCATCGAAGTCATGGGGGCTCCAGCTGTTCGCAGCTTTGACTGGGCGGAGCATCAGAATTATCCGGTATTATCAAACCGGACGGACAATTTGCTTCAGTGGGCCAAGACAGCCGGCAAGCTGGAACTTGACTGTATCGTTGCCACCAACTGGACGGGGCCGTTCAGTCTCGGTGTTCCGTATGGTATTTTTGAAACCACCTGGTACCCGATGCTGCTGCATGCGGACTTAACCTGGAATCGTAAGGTGGATGCCTCCACCTTCATCGACCGATTCCTGGAATTGTTTCATGGCATCGATCCGGTAACCGGACATACTCGCATTGGCAATTACCAGTTGGAGGATTATTATGAGGTGATCTGGAAGCTGCTGAACGAGGTTCGGAATCATAAGGAAGAAGCGGAACTGATTGCCATTATGCATGATTATGAGGTGGCTACAGACCGTTCCAGAGCGATCCACAAGTATGCCTACCGCTGGGAGCTGTATCCTGGAGATGATGCGGAATGGCGCTCGCTGCAGAATAACTACACGAGAAACCGCCGTGGACGCGAGAAGGTTCTTCCCCGCCTGAGGGCTGCGCTCGAGCGTTACCAGCCGTCCGATATGGCAGAGCATTTTGTGAAGTCGAGGTTCTATCTGCATGATTATCTGGAGCGCACACTCTATCATGAGTTGGGGCTGGATGCGACCTATACGGAATCTGAACCGAAGGCGATGAGTCTGGAAGATAAAATAGCCATGATGTGTGTGGTTGGTACGCCATCGATCTGTGCTGAGCCGGAATTTCGGGGGAGAATGTCGCAGCAGCGGTTTGGGGGGATCGGCATCTTTCCCCATAATGTGGAGAGTGAGCAGCAGACGGTTGCGTTGCTCGGAGAAGTTAAGGACATAGCTGGAGAGTCTGGAAGCGCTTTGCCTTATTATATTTCGGTAGATGAAGAAGGAGGCACCCTGTCCAAGTTCAAAACCTTCTTCCCCTATATCCCGGGTAACCGGGCAGTCGGATTAAGCGAAGACCCGGAAACCGCCTATCTGCTCGGTAAATTCATCGGCAGTGAGTTGAACGCGCTCGGGATTCCGATGAACTGGGCACCTGTACTGGATGTAAATACCAATATTGATAATCCGGTTGTGGGTGTTCGCTCCTTCGGAGAGGACCCGCGGCTGGTAGCCCAATTCGGTCGTGCCTATATTGAGGGAATGCATGAAGCAGGTGTGGCCGTGACGGCAAAGCACTTTCCAGGTCACGGGCAAGTAAGCGGGGATTCGCATGTGGTTCTGCCCGCGTGCGAGCTGACGCTTGAGCAATTGATGGAAGGACCGCTGCTCCCCTTCGTCGAGGCAATCGATGCCGGAGCGGATTCGGTCATGATGGGCCATTTGGTGTTTCCGAACATTCCGGAATCCGGTAGTCTTCCGGCTTCGCTCAGTTCTTTTTTTGCCTCAGAGCTGCTGCGTAACAAGCTGGGTTTTGAAGGTGTAATCTGCACCGATGATATCGAGATGGGAGCCATACGCAACCATTTCAGTCCGGATGAAGTAGGCGTACTGGCCGTCCAGGCGGGGAACGATATGATTCTCATGTGTCACACTCCTGAGTATCAGAGCCGGGTTATTGCGGGTATTCTGGCAGCCGTGCAGGATGGGCGGATCGACGAGGCACGAATTGACGAGTCCGTTCATCGGATCCGGCAGCTATACGGTAAATTTCAACAATACCAAGCGTCTGCCCAGCCCATTCCTAGGGAGAATTGGGATGAGGAGGCACTGAATCTGGCTCGAAAAACCCTGAAGGTTACCCGGGACCCTCAGAGCCTGCTTCCGCTCAAGACTTCGCTGAACTATTTGCTGATACTGCCGCAGCAGGAGCAGCTGACCCAGGCGGATAACAGTGGTGCAGCTGAGATCAGGCTGGCATCACTTTTGAAGGATGCAGGATTGACCGTGGTGACACGCTACTGTGCTATGAAGCCTGATGCGGAGGAGATTACATCACTTGTGCAGCAGGCTGCAGCTGCGGATGTCGTTATTCAGGGTACCCTTAATGCTCATCTGTTCACAGGTCAATTGGCGCTTGCCGAGGCACTGGCTTCGGTTAAGCCCTTGCTGAATCTGGTGCTGCGTAATCCGTATGATGACGCCACTCTACCGCGGCAGGCCGGGAGCATTCAGCTGTGTTCCACCTCCGATTATTCGCTGCGGGCACTGGTGGAGCTGCTGACGAGGACCGCTTCGAAGTAACTTGTCAGCGTAAAATTGAATTTCGTCATGGAAAGGTAAAAAGCCCGTTACTAAACGGGCTTTTTACTGTATTGAATCAATCTGTTATTCATTTAGCCTATATAAGGGTTCTTCATATATTCGAGCCGGACTCGTATTAAGACTCTCATTATGCGTTCGTATCAGTTATCGCCGGGATATTGATTTCTTTTACGCAGGCTGCCTTGGACAGGTTCACGATGCATTTGACGATGGAGACCATATCCTGGAGGGGGATACGTGTGCCATTATATTCAGCAAGTGCACGTTCACTGCCCTCTTCATAAGGGATTGCAGCTGCAAGCTCTCCGGGGTTGATGCACGTAACGGCAATGCCATCGTGTCTCGTGTGTTCCCGCAAGGCTTCCGTAATTCCTCGAATGGCAAATTTGGAAGCTACAAATGAAACCTGAGTATTATTTGAATTATTCAGACCGGCAGTGGAGCCAATCAGAATAATTTTGCCAGCTGTCGATTGCCGGAGATGGGGCAGTAATGCCTGAATGCTTACAATCGCCGATGTGATATTTACATGTATCAGATTCGAGATATCCGCTGGAGCGTCTTGATCAAACGAGTAGTGTTCCTCAAATCCTTCCTTTTCCCAAATGCCCACATTGTAAATGAGAACATCCAGTGTTTCGTTCTGAAGTGCGCCTGTGACCACGCTGGCTGCATGGAGATCGGACAGATCTGCCTGTATCCATATGCGTTCTACGCCGTCATTCAGGTTTAAACTGTCAGGCCTGCTGCGAGAGATGACCCAGACCTTGTCTCCCTGCTCGGGAACACCTCTGACGAAGGCATCTCCAAGTCCTTTACTTGCACCAAATACGAGATAGTTTTTCATGTCAAAGTTCTCCTTCTTTTTCAATTTACTGAATCAGGATAGCGGATCAAGTAACAGATTCTTTATTTTCCAAAAGCAAAATTTCTTCTCCCTGCTGCTGTCTTAATGCTATATTATCTCGTCCCCATGCACACATCACATCCACGATCTTGTTGGCAGTAACTCCATATTCCGTAAGACTGTATTCGACTTTTGGCGGCATCTGTTGATACACATGTCTTCTGACAAGGCCATCCCTCTCCAGCTCACGTAATTGCTGAATCAGGACCTTTTGTGAAATGCCGTCGATACTGCGCTGCAGCTCGCCTGTCCTTTTCACACCTGACATTAATAAGCATACAATTAGCGCTTTCCACTTGCCGCCTATAATCTCGAGCGTTGCTTCGATTCCCAGATTATATTGTTTTATGACAGCTCACCTCGTTCAGATTACATCTTGTTGATGCGGTATAACTGTTCATTTTCTCACAACTTTGCTGATGAAGTCCATACACACCTCGAAGTAACCATCTTACTTTATTGTGTGTATTTTCTTTCTGTCAGGCCTATATGATAATGGCGTTATTCAAACAAAAGGGTTAGCCTGAGCCAAGAAAGGAAGTACAACAATGAAAACACTCGTGATCCTGGCACATCCGAATATCGACGTCTCAAGAGTAAATCGGCGATGGAAAGAAGAGCTTGAGCAGCATGCAACTGATATTACCATCCATGAGATCTACCAAGCATATCCTGATTGGGATATCGATGTTTCCCGAGAGCAGAAGCTGCTCGAAGCATATGATCATATTATTCTGCAGTTTCCGCTATATTGGTACAGCTATCCGCCTTTGCTCAAAAAGTGGTTTGATGATGTTTTTACCTACGGGTGGGCGTATGGATCATCGGGCAATAAACTGCACGGGAAAAAGCTGAGCCTCGCCATGTCGATTGGGGATAAAAAAGAAAATTACTCGACGGAAGGTTCCGTCTCTTTTACGGTAGATGAAGTGATTGCACCTTTCAAAGCCAGTATCAATCATGTGGGCGCGATAGCATTGCCGTATTTTGCAGTTTTCGGTGCATCATTTCAAATGACTGATGAAGAGATAAACCAAAGTGCTCAAGATTATTATCGTTATATCAGTAAGGTTCAGAATGAAGTTGGAAATCTATCGGTTTGAACAGAAAATGCCTGAAATGGCCGTTAATTGCTACAAAACAAAGAGCCTGCTTCCGACGCGGGTTCTTTTTGCTTGCTTTTCCCCGTAACTATCGGGATTTTATTGAGATATAATCTATTGATTCCATTAGAGGGTATTCGAATTCTGGAGAAAAGGGGCGATCTGCTAGAACTGACTGCAAAGCCAAGATGAGCCATTGTCCTCACAGTAGTGGTATTTACTGACCATTGATTTTGGAAAGTGAAGTGGTCACAATAGTAATATTGCCATAAATGACGGAATTGTTATTTTTGTAGAAGATCAACTTTCAATGATAGACATCGATCCTTCGATGTCCTTTTAATGCTAAGTAACAGGGAGGAGCATCCATGCAGCAGGATGACCGGAGTGTCACTAAGGGGCGTAGTTCCGCAAGGGCATTGGCCATGCAACTTATTGAATGGTCTGGAGGAGCGGACAATATTATCGAAAGCACCCATTGCACGACACGACTTCGACTCCGTTTGCAGAACAGTGATCTGGTGGAACAAGAACGTCTTGACGGTATGCAGGAAATTCAAGGGGTGCACGTTCGTGCTGGACAACTGCAGATTATCTTGGGTCCCGCTCTTGTCTCGAAGGTTAATCGCCAGGTGAATGTCATGCTTCAGTCAGCTGCTTCGTCCATCCCAAAAGAAGACAGCCCAAAAGGACCTGCCACACCACGGCTACACGAAGAAGATCATGCTGATTCTCATCTTCTGCCGTCCGTGTCTACGGCCAGCAGGTCATCCAATGATAAGGAGATTCATTCACGAGGGCTGTTACACAGGTTGGTGGACGCATTCCAATTTTTTTCTGATATCGTTGTGCCCATTATTCCGCTCTTCGTCGGGGCTGGACTGCTGTTGGGTCTCTTGGGACTTGCGGGAGCATTCGGCTGGGATGATCCAGGCCAAATGTGGTTCCGAATTCTGTCACTGCTGACGGGCTCAGCGTTCCAGCTGATGGCGGTTCTTTTCGGATACAACACGGCCAAACGGTTCGGGGGAACCCCGGCGCTTGGTGCCGCTGTTGGGATCGTCATGACTCATCCGGGGATTCTTCCGTTCACCGACATCGGTGGAGATCCGGCATTAGCTCAAGTTTTGCCCCTATCACCGCAATTCGGGTATCAGGGAGCCATAATTCCAACCGTTCTTGCGGCGTTTATGCTAACGATAATTGAGAAAGGACTACGCCGATGGATACCGTCATCCGGAGCTGTTCTTCTCGTTCCCTTTTTAAGCTTTAGCATCGCGGGCAGCCTTGCGATACTGGTGATTGAACCCCTTGCCCTGGGTCTGGGCCGCTCGCTGGGAAGTATTCTGGAACACGTCTTCAACTACGGGAGCTTGCTATTTGGCCTTCTGCTTGGAGGGATATACAGCTCCATTGTGATCACCGGTCTTCATCACGGGATTCAGGCTGTCGAAGTTGGACTGATTTCCAATCCGGATATCGGCTTCAATTTCTTGCTACCGATCTGGTCCATGGCGAATATCGCGCAAGCAGGTGCCGGGCTTGCAGTGTATGCCAGAACCCGGGATGAAGCATTGAGGAAAATAGCTCTGCCTGCCTCGATCACGGCGCTGTTCGGTATCACCGAGCCAGTCACCTATGGTGTGAATCTTAAACTTGGGCACCCCTTTATAGGTGCTGCTGCAGGAGGAGCCGCCGGAGGAGCATATGTCGCTTTTCATCAGGTTGTGGCCAATTCATTTGGGCTAACCGGAATCCCGATGATCGCTTTTATCGTACAGCCGGGGTTGATGAATCTTGTTCATTATCTGATCGGTTTTGTGCTTGCTCTGGCTACGGCTTTTAGCGTTACCTTGCTGCTCGGTGTGGATCGCGTTGTTCGACCAGAGGCTGATAAACTTAACGAACAGGCATAGGAGACTAACATGAAGATCAAAAAAATACTCAACAATAACGCCGCTGTGGTTAACGATCATGGAGAAGAGAAAATTGTCATGGGGCCGGGTGTTGTTTTCCAAAAAGGAAAAAATGATATTGTAGACCCAAGCCTTGTTGAAAAAGTGTTTGTGATGACTGATCCGAAGCAGTACAACCACCTTCAGGAAATACTGGGGAGCCTTCCTGAAGAAGAAATCGCAGTCACCCAGCAGATCATCACTTTCGCCGAGAAAGCATTGGGTGTTACGTTTCAGGAGCACATTCATATCGCTCTTGCAGACCATCTTTCGTTTGCCTTGGAGCGGATTGGCAAGGGAATCGAAATTCGGAATACACTGCTTGAGGAGATTCGTATCCTCTATCCAAGAGAGTTCCAGCTTGGGCTTCATGCCAAGCGTTTGATCTACGAGAACTTGCAGGTGGTCATCCCGGAAGATGAGGTTGGTTATATCGCCATGCATATCCATACGGCCTGGAAGAATGCGGGCATGCGCCACAAGGCTCCGGAAAAGACGGCCATGATCAGGGATATCGCGGAAGGTGTAGGACAAGTTGCCGGTGTACTGGATCGAAGGTCTGCGAACTATGAGCGACTTTTGACCCAGATTGAGAATATGCTGCAAACGGATGAATCAGGCAAACTCCGCAATGAACTGAATCCGGAGCTTGTAGCGATGGCAAAGATGAATTTTACTGAAGCATATACACAGGCCCGCGAGATCGGTGAAATGGTTGAAGAGGATTATGGATATGCTTTTACCGAAAGCCAACTGGTTGTGATCGCCATGGAAATCAACCGGATAGATCATCGACTTCATCCATCCTCGGATTGATTCTCTGGTGCTTGATAAACTGAGTCCCTGGTCCTTGATCCGAATCGGGAGTTTCGATCTATAGTCAAGTTTTGATCCGACCATATAGAATAGTTATCGACAGTTGAATATGTCGGGATTGTTACTGGTAAGCAGGCAAGACCTAAAAGTCCGTTGGGATCGGTGTATCCACCATACCCTAACGATTTTTAGGTCTTTTTCTGTTTTCCGGAAAAAAATGACAAGAGAGAGGGATACATCTAATGAATTTCCAGAAGATTGTGAGAAGAGTGACGGCAGTAACGTTTGCAACAACACTATTGGCAGGTGGGGGAGTTTCGGCTTTTGCAAAAGAAAGTACAGACTACAAAGAGAGTTATGGTTTCTCGCATATTTCACGCACAGACGCCCTGAAAATCCCTGGGGAACAAATCAAAGCACGATTCAAGGTTCCTCAGTTTGACGCATCTACCATCCAAAATCTTCCTTCTGCAAAAGGATATGATGAAAAGGGTAACGTCATCGACATGGATGTGTGGGATACCTGGCCCCTGCAAAATGCGGATGGTACAGTAGCTGACTATCATGGTTATCAAATCGTTTTTGGTCTGGCGGGTGACCCGGATCGGGGGTCAGACACATTCATTTATATGTTCTACAAAAAAGCAGGAGACACATCCATTGATGCCTGGAAAAATGCAGGCAGAGTGTTCAAAAACACCGACAAGGACGTTCCGAACGATCCAATTCTGAACCACCAGGAAGAGGAATGGTCTGGCTCTTCTACGCTGACTACGGATGGTCATATTCGTCTTTTCTATACCAATCGTCATGGCTGGGACCCGGCCAACGGATTTTATGGCAAGCAAACCCTGACGACTGCTCAAATCAATGTCTCTGAACTTGCAGAGAACACGCTCAAGGTGGACGGTGTTGAAGATTTCAAGTCGATCTTTGATGGTGACGGAAAAATGTATCAAACCGTGGAGCAGGCTTTCAGCGGTGGGGATTATTCCGACAATCATACGCTGAGAGATCCTCATTACGTTGAAGATAATGGTCACAAATACCTTGTTTTCGAAGCCAATACTGGAACAGAGACGGGCTACCAGGGCGAGGATGCATTCAATAACAGAGCCTTCTACGAAGGAAGCAAGAAGTTCTTCCAGGCCGAGAGGGAGAAATTGCTGCAAAGCCCTAATAAAAAGTTAGCTTCCTTAGCCAATGGAGCTTTGGGGATCATTGAACTGAATGACGACTATACCTTAAAACAAGTGATGAAGCCGCTGATTGCATCCAATACGGTAACAGATGAAATTGAACGGGCAAATATCTTTAAATTGAATGGAAAATGGTATTTGTTCACGGATACAAGAGGATCCAAAATGGTTGTGGATGGTGTTGATGCTGAAGATATCTACATGTTGGGATATGTATCTGGTTCTCTGACAGGACCATATAAGCCATTGAATGGTACTGGGCTTGTACTGCATCAAGATCTGGACCCTAAAGATGTTACCTGGACTTACGCACATTTTGCTATTCCGCAGGTTCAAGGTAACAACGTAGTGATCACTAGTTATATGACCAACCGAGGAATGTTTGAAGATCATCATTCTACCTTCGCACCAAGTTTCCTGGTGAATATCAAAGGCTCCAAAACATCCGTAGTGAAGGACAGCATTCTGGCACAAGGACAATTGACAGTGGAATAAACCAATTCCGCAGAATCTAAAAGAAAGAAAATGTCGATAACTATTGGCATTTTCTTTTTTTACAAATGAGGTATCTGTTATGAATAACAAAATCAGAAGGAAAATAATCATTGGGTCTGCTGTCTGTGGTGTGATCACGCTTGCCTTCACTGTTATTCCGATCCTGACCAACAACCTATGGCCTACAGTGAATACGGGAGCAGCCTCATCTGGCGCGAGCCAGCGAGCCAGCTTTCATTTTACAACGCCAGACAAGTGGAAGAATGATCCTCAAAGACCGATATATCTGGACGGGAAGTACCACTATTATTATCTTTATAATGGTGATTATCCCACAGGCAATGGTACGGAATGGCGGCACGCCACATCGGTCGATCTGGTTCATTGGAAGGATGAAGGCGTGGCAATACCCAAATACACAAACCGAAACGGTGATCCATGGTCTGGCTCATTGGTTGTGGATGAGTCAGGTACAGCCGGCTTCGGCAAGGGAGCACTTGTTGCGATCATGACTCAGCCCTCTGCCAGCAGCGGACAGCAGGAACAATATTTATGGTATAGCACCAATCAAGGGAAAACGTTTAATCCTTATGGAGATCGACCGGTGATTAAGAATCCGGGACAAAAGGATTTTAGGGACCCTAAAATCATCTGGGATGAGCCCTCCGAAAAATGGGTTATGGCTCTGGCTGAAGGGACAAAGATTGGGTTCTATGAGTCGGTTAATTTGAAAAATTGGCGATATACCGGCGGCTTCTTCACGGAAAACGTGGGGTTGGTGGAATGTCCTGATCTATTTGTGATGCGGGCAGATAACGGAACCTACAAATGGGTGCTCGGCGTAAGCGCCAACGGCAGATCATCAGGACAACCCAATACCTACGCTTACTGGACCGGAAGCTTTAATGGCAAAGAATTTGTTTCCGACCTTCATGAACCACAATGGCTGGACTATGGCTTCGACTGGTATGGGGGAGTCACATTTGAAGATGGGGCAAGCCCTGACAAAACCGGTCACCGTTATGCATTCGCCTGGATGAATAACTGGAGCTATGCCAACAATACGCCGACACTGACGGAAGGTTACAACGGCATGGATTCGATTGTTCGTGAAATTAAACTGATTACATCGAAAACGGGTCAGTATCGACTGATCTCAAGACCGATTGAATCTCTGGAACAGGCAGTGGTCTCGGAGACTGCCTTTAAACCGATTACAGTGAAGGGATCTCATACACTTCATGTGTCAGGAGATTCGTATCAGCTTGAGACTGATATATCGTGGACCAAGATCAATAATATTGGATTAAGGCTCCGTGAATCCAAGGACCAGAGCCGACATGTGGATACAGGCGTCAATGTAGAAGGTGGCTATGTCTATGTGAACCGGACCTATACCGGGAATCCTGACAGGAGTGGCCGAGATTTGGAGAGTCAAGCGGCATTCGCTCCGGAGAAGAACAAGGTTCATCTCAAGATTCTGGTAGACAAGACCAGTATCGAGGTCTTCGTTGATGATGGTTCTTTGGTGTTATCCAATATCATTTTTCCAAAATGGAATGACCGCGGAATCACACTGTATGCTGAAGGGGGGACGGCAGTATTTAGCAACCTGCAGATAAAATATTTCGAATAATTGGTGGTATGGGTCGAACTGTTTCTATATTAATACGTCTAATTATTAGTCAATTCGGATGAAGGCTAGCCTCTCCTCCATTGCCATCAAGTTGGAAGACGAAAAGCCCGCATTGTTAGATGTGGGCTTCTTTCATTTATTTTTCCCCCGTAGCCACCGAATGCTCTTCATAAATAATTCAGTCGCTCCAGCTTTAGATTGGATTCTGCAATTGGTTACATAGCAGGCAGCTCTGGACCCCAAGAGAATATCAATCCATGCACAACTGAATAGGCACAGGCACGGAAAGTGTATTCTGCTTGGCTCTGGCCAGCAGACGTAACTCCCCGATTTATACGTCAATCTTCCCTTTAATGTATGATCCAATTGATGTAGTCTTGTATCATTTCTTTGCTTCGTGTTCGATTTATCTTATCCGGCTCTAGATACAAATTGAGAGCCATTCCATTCATAAAGGCATACAGTTTTTCTTGTTCCTTCTCTTCATCGGTTGTGCTCAGAAGACCTTCATTTTTCAAGTATATAATGCAATCCTTGATTGCGTTTTGAAGGTCCTCATAATTGGTATCGAACCCTTTTTGCGTTTTTCCATAGGCTACAAATGCAAACCAAACCTCCATTTCCAATAATGTTTGTTCATCAGTCGGGACTAGCTCAAGCAAGTATTCAACAATTCTTTCTTGAGCCGACAGTTCTCTTGCATTCAGATTTCTTAACCGAATAAGAACCTTTTCCTTAACTAACTCCATCGCAAACGCTAATAGGCTTTCTTGTTTAGAAAAGTAATGTCTTAAAGCTCCTTGTGATAATCCGGCTTCCTTCGCAATCGTTCTTGACGTTGCCTGATGAATGCCTTTCTCGCTAATGATTTTCCAAGTTGCTTCAGCGATAATATTCTTCATTTTCTCATGGTCCACGATTTTTGGCATACACACAGAATATCATATTTTTTAACTCAACTGAATTAAATAGACGATTAATATGGAATGTGCTAGAGTTTATTTAACTCAACTGAATTAAAAAAAGAATGGGGCAAATGCCGCATGTAACTCAAAGGAGTGCAAAGAGAATGAACCAGCAATTCAAAGTAATGCTTCCGGCATGGGGAAAGGCAATTGGGTTATTGTGCATGATAATTATGTTTGCTGCTGTACTGTGGTTAGTGTGGACCGGAAACTTGAGTATAAGGTACACGGCCGACCATGAGGGAGTGATTCCAATATGGCATAGTTGGTTGCCGGCATTCCTTGGTATTTTGCTGATCCGTCTGATTCCTTATAAAAGTCAAAATCATCTGCCTTTCCAACAAATGGAGAGACATCACTTGGTTGTTCAATCGATTGTGTTATTGATATCGGGTGTTTTATTTACGGCTGCTCTTGTAACGATAGACCCACAAGGATTACATTTCGAGCTATATTATTTAGCGTTCAAGTTGACGACACTGTTTTTCATTCCGCTGATTTTCTTGCTGATTTATAGCAAAACGACTGGCGCGCAACAAGAAATTATCTCGGCAAAGCCTCGCTCTCGAAGAAACGTCATTGCACCACTAATCATTATTGTGGTCTGGGGTTATCTAAAGTTCTATTCCCCAATTGCACAACCAGAAGGAGTAATCGAAGCAACTGATTTGACAGAATTATTTCTCTTGGTATTCATTGGTTTTATGATCAATAGCGTATTGGAGGAAGTTTTCTATCGGGTATGGCTGCAAACCCGGTTGGAGGCATTGCTTGGAAGATGGCCTGCCATACTACTAGTTTCAATACTATGGTCCATCTGGCATGTTGCCATTCAAGGATTTGGTCAGTGGGATATTGATGTGGCAACAGTGATTGCAAATCATGGGGTTACGGGTCTGTTTCTTGGTTATTTATGGGCCCGCTATCGTAGAGTATGGGTAAGTATCTTGGTTCACGGACTCATAAATTCTTCCCCTCATGTTCTGTTGCAGATTGAGGGAAAAGGAACTGGATAAGTCTGCCCGTGCAAAGATGCCTCTATCTCCTCATCACTAATCCAGTCACTTCAGCTCCGGAATACAACTTCACATTCGAGAATCCCGTTATTCCAGTGCAATCATATGCGGAAAGGTAATTAGCCTGAACCGGAGTGTAGGAGTATAATTGTGGACTGGTATACATCTGGGAGAATAGTGAATGGGTAGGTAAATTGAAATAGTGAATAAAGATGAGAGCTAACTAACTTAAGGAAGAGGGCTTTTTTTTTTAAAACGCGGCTGATTCGCATCCTGCTCAACGAAAGTAATCAGGTGCTGCGTAGCGCAAACGAACCGTTGTTATAGCGGAGCTGCCTGAGTAGACAGAGACGCGTGGAGGATTATGGAAAATGATATTGAAGAGCGGGAAATAAAGGTTCTCCTGAAATAAAGTGAACTAAGATTGTTAGTGATCAGCAGCACCTGAAGCCTCCTCCAGCGGAGGCTTTTGGTTTTAACGGCTTGGTCCCGCCGTATGCTGAATAATCAGTGATTCGGCGTCAATTGTCACCATAAGATCGAAAAAACGGTCACTGTATCCCTCTCTCCAGTCCTCAGGAACATCTTCAGAATAAAACCAGAAGCGAAGCAGTCGCCGCTCAGGATTTTGAAGGAATTCAACAGAGCGGTCAATTGAGCATATGGACAGATCAAGGGTAAGCGGTGGTGACCACTGCTGTACTGCTTTAGTCCATTCTGCTACTAGTTGCTTAGCAGCTTCTACAGCAAGGAGCAGATGAAGTGCATACTCTGAACCTATCAGTCTTTCTACAATGGTCTCCTGCTGCTTGACGTCCGGGCCAGACAGAAATGCTGGAACATCTTTGCGGTTGATATTAAAGATGCTGCTTGGAAATTGCAAATTCGAATGTATTCCATGATATGACTCCGTCATCGTTGTTCACCTCTTCTTAATGGATCGAGGGGGTACCCTTCAATAAGTTTAGCAGGTCTAAATCATATTTTACTACGTTTAATAGATAACAAAATAAGGGCGATTGTTATTATTCAAATGAATTCTATAGAATGAATTTGATAGATCACGACGTGTACCCCAACCAATAAAGTACCTAAAAAGCCGATGAATAAATACGGCCAACCACCGCATTCCCCTCATAACTGATCTAGTCTCTCCAACTTACTTCATTTTGTTTGTTCAGATCTCTGAAGAATGTTCATCAAGTTTAGGAAATGTATTTAAGTTTTATACGTTTTTTAAATGTCATATATGTTAACATTGTTTTTTTTGTTTTTATAAGTTTATTCTTGATTTCTAGCTTTTGTTGTTATTTTTGTTAACAAGAAAATATTGTTGTAAATACATTTATATGTTATCGTTTATATGTGTTAAATAATGTCACATAACATTACATGTGGTAGAGGGGGAGCGTAATGTTTATCAACCGAACGATTAGGAAATTGGGAGTTTCAGTAGGAATTCTAAGTATGTTTACATTTGCTTTACCTTCAGTGGGCTTTAGTATGCCGCTGCAACCAACAACCCTGGATAAGGTTGAAGGTGAATATTATGTAACGTCTGCGATTGAGAACATTCGCTGGGGATCACTGCCTAATCGGGACAGCTCTCCAATTCTTACTGTACCATCGGGAAGTGCTGTAACATTTGATACGGTATCTCATGAGGGACTGATCGAGGATCAGGGGAGAAATCCAGTGGAGTACTTCGGCAAATTCGGTATCTCACCCGATGGCGTGTTGGATGACGCGAAGGCAATTGCGGCTTCTGAGATTAAGCATGATTATGTAAAAGACGGACCTCATATTATCACTGGGCCAGTAGCGGTTGAGGGGGCAGAGCCAGGAGATGTTCTTAAAGTAGAAGTCCTTTCGTTGCAAACTCGAGTTCCATATGGTGTCATTTCTAACCGCCATGGGAAAGGTGCCCTTCCTAACGAATTTCCAGAAAATGCAGGGCCACAAGAGGGAGCTAGCGCAACAAAACCGGAATTATATAATAATGTATCTATATTTACACCTATTGAAGAAATCAACGGCAACTGGTATGGGGTATTACCAACAAAAGCTGGCAAAAATGTACGTTTCCCTATTAATCCGTTTCTAGGTGTTATGGGGTTGCACCAGATACCAGTGAAGTTGTGAGTTCGATCCCACCGATTGAAACAGGAGGAAATATGGATATTAATGAGTTGGGTGTTGGTGCAACTATTTATTATCCGATTCAAGTTAAAGGCGGGCTATTCTATACTGGAGATCCACACTTTGCTCAAGGAGATGGAGAAGTGGCGTTAACTGCATTGGAAGCTTCCTTAAGAGGGACAGTTCGGTTAACGGTGTTAAAGAAAGGTGATCCATCACTCCCACATCGTGGAGAATTCACGCAACCCTTTGCTGAAACAGAGGATTACTGGATTCCAATTGGACTGGACCCTGATTTGGATGAAGCAATGAAAGAATCAGTACGTGAATCGATTCAATTCTTATCCGATAAGCTTGATATGGATAGAAGTGTAGCTTATGCGTACCTATCGGCTGCAACGGATTATGAAGTATCTCAGGTTGTAGACCGAACGAAAGGGGTTCATGGACTCATTCGAAAGACCGATTTCCTTGAATATGTTAACGTTAAAATGAATGTAGGTGGTACATCAATCAAGCCGGTTGTTCAAAACGATGAGTTTTACGTACCGATTCGAACCATTTCGGAGCTATTGGGTGGCACAGTAGAATGGGATAATAAGACGCGTACAACGAAAATCGAATTAGGCACGAAAAATATAAGTGCTCAAATTGGTTCAGATGTGTATTCAATTAACGAGAAACTAGTGTTCAATAGTAAGGTACCTAAGCTTTTAAATGGCGAAACCGTAGTTCCGGTTTCTATTATTAATGAAATACTAGGTGCTTATGTAAACTGGACGACGATCGACAAGACGTTAACCGCAAATGTATCGTTAAGTAAAAAGCAATAATAGATCTCATTATTCAACCGTGGTGGACAGATGTCCATCACGGTATTTTCTATTATCATGCATTAGAAAAAGCTGCACTTGATGTCTACTTCTGTGTACTTTAAATACTTACAGGGTGGTGTTGTTGACTCGATGTTGACTCCGAACATAGAAAAATACATCGCCGGGGCAGATAAGCCACATGGCGATGTATTCAACATCGATACACTGCTATACGTTTTTGTCAGCTTCCGCATTACCAGTTTCCACCGAATTCTCCTCATAACTAATCCAGTCACTCCAGCTACCGGCGTACAGCTTCACATTGGTATATCCGGCTTCCTCCAGCGCAATTACATTCGGGCAGGCCGAGACGCCTGAGCCGCAGTATACGATGATGGGCTCGTGCTTCGCCAGCTTCCCGAAACGTTCCTCCAATGTACTCACGTCAGACCACCGGCCTTCTTCATTCAGTACGTCTTTCCAAAAATAATTCACTGCACCCGGAATATGTCCGGCTTTGGCGTCGATCGGTTCTTCCAGCCCCACATAGCGGCGGGCATCACGAGAGTCGATCAGCACCGCTGAGCTGTTCGCCGAAGCATGCTGTGCATCTTGCACGCTAGCGAGCATGTGCGGCTGTACGTTCGGTTCGAACGTGGACGGAATCCGCACGGGCACATCCATTGTTACTGGGAACTTGGCGTTTTGCCAGGCGGAGAAGCCCTCGTCCATCACGTATACCTGTTCATGGCCCAGATACCGAAGCAGCCACCATAATCTTGAGGCATTCATGCCTCCCTGATCATCGTAGGCAACAATACGAGCGTTTGAGCCGATTCCCGCTTTCGAAAGACGCTTTGCCAGTTCTGCCGGGTCAGGGAGCGGATGACGTCCGCCATGGGCTGACACAGGAGAGGATAGATCCTGTTCGAGATCGAGATAAACGGCACCTGGAATATGTCCAGCCTCGTAAGCTTGTCGTCCTGCATCCGGTTGGCCGAGCAGGAATCTGCAGTCGGCAATGACCACATCGGGTTCGTACATTCTGGCGAGCAGCCAGCGCATGGATACAATGTTTTTCATGAAAATACACCGCCTTATGAAGAGTATTGGATTCCGATTGAAGTCTGTTGTATCAGACTCCAATCGTTCTTTTTGCATGGCATATGCTGCGGTAGAATTACACTGCCGTAGGTTCAGCAGGTCCTTTTCCACCTACAGGCGCGTCAGCGGGAATGGGTTCCGGTTTGGTTTTGCCATACCGAATGAAAACCCATACCCCAAAGATAATGACGACGCCGGCAAACATCTGCATGGCACTGAGAGATTCACCAAGCAGCATCCAGGCCAGCAGTGAGGAGAATACGGGTTCACCAAGCACGCCCATGGATACCGTTGTGGCATTCATATACTGAAGCAGCCAGTTAAACAGATAGTGTCCAAAGATCGTCGGCACGATGGCGAGCAGCAGGAAAATCCCCCACTCCGAGGCGGCATAACCCCCGAACGGATGTCCCATGGCCAAATTATATACCGCCAACGTACAGGCAGCGACGAAAAATACCCAGAAATTATAAGAGAAGGCACTTAGTCCGGAACGCAGAAATTGTCCAAGCAGCATATGGATGGCTACCGCAATCGTTCCCAGAAGAGATAGAAAATCCCCTTGCAGTGCCGTACCGGCTAACTGAAAATCTCCAGCTCCGATCGCTATGGACCCAAGCAGGGCGATGCCCATGCCGATAATCATCATGCGGTTAATCTTGGCTTTGAACAGCCAGACGGAACCGGCGAGAATTAATATGGGCTCAAGTGCGAGAATGACCGTGGAGCTGGCCACACTCGTAAGTCTGAGTGATCCCATCCACAGCAGGAAATGAAGTGCCAGCATCACACCCGATGCGAGCAGCAGCCCCCACTGCCTAAAGTTCAGGCGCATCATCTCATGTCGGTATTTCCAGACAAACGGAAGCATCAGCACATTGGTGAGAAACAGCCGATACATGGCGATAACAGCCACTTCTGCACTGGACCAGCGCACGAAAATGGAAGAAAACGAGATGGCAATAATGCCGACAACGAACAGAAGTTCAATGGATCTGCCGGCACGAAACAAGCTTGTCATGGATGTAGCTCCTTCTTGAAGTCAAATGGCGTAAATCAATTCATTATACAGGAGACCCCAGCTGTTCGAAAAGCGATGAAAGGAAAATAGATAAGCAGATTGTAACCGGGCTTGTAACTATTCTGTCATTCACCCATGCCGCTTTTCTATTAATCTTCTATATAGAGACATGAAACGATATAATATACCAATAATCGGGAAATTAAGGAAGTGGCATGGAAAGTGAGAGTTCAACAACAGACAGCAGGAGAAAACAGCGGCATTGCGAGCAGAACCAGTCGAACGAAGACACACAAACGAAGACGAATCCGGTATGGAAGATTGAGTGCAGCCCTGATGCTGCTTGCACTGATCATTACCGGTTTAACATATGCATTCATTGGAATGACCCACTGGATTAAGGGCTATGTAGCCCCGCCCCCGGTAGCTGCCATCGAACAGCCAACCAAGCTGGGCATGATTGAAATGATTCCGGATGTGAAAGAAGAGCCTGCACGATTTCAGGGACAGGTTCGCAAACTGGCATACATAACGTTTGATGATGGACCAAGTGAATATACGGAACAACTGCTGGATATTTTGAAAGAGCATGAGGCGAAGGCAACCTTTTTCATGATTGGTCGTCAGTTGAATCAGCATAAGTCGGCAGTAGAGCGACTGGTCCAAGAGGGCAGCTATCCGGGGCTCCACAGTATGACACATAACTATAACACTCTGTACAAAAGCGGAAGCTCCGCGAATTTTGTGAAGGAATTCAAGAAGGAGCAGAAGATGGTTCAGGATCTGATTGGCTTTACGCCGCATCTGATTCGCGCTCCTTACGGCAGCAGTCCGCAGATCGGTGAATCCTTCAGGGGCGACATTGCCGCTGCTGGTTTCAAAATGTGGGATTGGACAACAGACTCTCTGGATTGGAACCTTCCGGGTCAGCCGGACAAAATTGTGGCGCGTGTCAAAAAAAGTGTGCACCGGGACAAGGAAGTGATCCTGATGCATGAGCGGGAGCAGACGGTGCAGGCTTTGCCGCAAATTCTGAAATTGCTTGAAGATCGGGGTTATGAGTTCGAGGTTTATGACCCGAATGCACATTGGACTGCCAATTTTAGCGGAGATACCCGCTTGTAACTTAGAGACGATAATACAAATGCAGAGAGGAGACGAACGAGTGCGTACGTGGAAAAAATCGGCACTGGCTGCCGTTGGCCTGACGCTGGCGGTGCTCACCAGTGCCTGCGGCCAGCCGCAGGAGCCGGCTGCGAACCAGGTGAACGAATTGATCCGGAATGATCAGGAGATGGCCCAGAATCTGAAGGAGCTTGCCCGTCATGAACGGGAGGAAATGGAATTGTACACGTCGATTTTGAATAAGGGGAAAAACAAAAACAGTGACCTGGAGTCACTGCTGGATCAGGCAGAAGAGCATATAGCCGAGCGGAGAAAACTGCTGGAGCAGGCGGAAACCTTGATGAATCAGACGCGGGAGCAAACTCCAGCTGTACGGGAGTCCCTGGGACGCTTGTCTTTTGAAAAAGAAGAGACGCTCACCCAGGCACAAACCGTTCTGGACCAGTATGAAGTAAGAGCCCAGACATTTGAGGAATTTGTAACCTCGTATCAGCAAAGTCTGGATGCCGATGAACGGCTCTATTCCTTAATGAGGGGCAGTGTGGAGCCGAATCTGGTGAAAATTAAGCGCGCAATCCGGGAACGCAACATCCAATATGCGCAGCTTGCCGAGATCAGAAAGCAATTCAACAAGCAGACAAAAGCGTTTAACGGGGCCAACGCCAAGCTTGTTCAAATGGAACGAGCGAGTTAGAGATGTGCTCGACTTCCGCTTCTTCTATTTATCTATCTGATTGAGCTAGCGACCAGCCGTGTAAGTACTAGTATGCAGAATAAAGCAACATGGACAAGCATCATTGCGTATAAGCTAACGGAGGTGTTCATATGCGAAATACAATGAATATTAGTGCATCTTTACTCGTTTTACTCATGGGATTCTCACTTGTGGCCTGTGGTAACAGCAGTCCTGCAGCGCAGCCACCAACCAATAATACAGGGGAACAGACGCCTGCACCGGAGGAGAAGCCAAATGACAGTGCGGTGATCGAAGCGGAAGGCATTTTGACTGGCTGGGCAGATCCTCACACGGTAGAGATCCGTGTCAAGGAGGTTCCGATGGCTTTCCAGGTGGAAGAGAATGTGCAGAAATCCTTCGATGACATTGATGATGAAGATTCAGTACAATTTAAATATGTAGAGAGAACGATTGAGACCGGCGACAATACAACCAAGCAGCTGGTGCTTACGGAAATCGCGAAGATCGAAGCGGATGAACCGAACGGTTCCAATGCAGGCGATAACGTGACATCGGATCGTCCCAAAACAACAAAGCTGGAAGTAACGGTGGAAGGCATGACGGAGAAACGTCCAGCTGAACTTGCTCAAGGTGAGGGGTACTCGCTTTATGTGTTTGAACCCATGGCCTTTGATGCAGAGGACGACGAATTGACAATGAAGATTGATCCTGACTACAAAGTGGAGATCGAGAAGCTTCCTTCAGACTTCAATTTGGATGCGCTGAAGATGGATGCCAAAGAAGAGCTGAGCGAAACGGGAGAGGTCAAGGAACTCAGCAAGGAAGAGCTCAGCAATGGCCCAATGAAGGATGCAAGACTATATATGATGTCTCAAAACGATAAAAAGTCGGAGTATTTCATTGTAAAAGAACTGGACGGCAATGGCTTCATTTTCCACATTGATGCACCTGTGGGTGAACCATCTGAGGGATTCCTGCCGATGGCGTATGTATCCCTGAATTCCATTATGAATGAATCAAACATGACAAAATAACATGAAAGAGCCGGAAGGAACAATGCTTGGGCATGGGTTCCTCCCGGCTTTTTTTGCCGTCTCTATTCAGTTGTGCATAACCAACCGTCTTACCTGAGGTGTCAGGTTAAAATGGTCAATCCCTTGTGCCCTTTGAGTTCCTCGTATCGGGCGACAACATGCTGATGAATAAGGTGTTCGTCGGGAATTCCCATGCGTTCACGAATGAAGGCGGAGACGCCATCGTCACGAATCATGTGTTGGAGCTTCATGGCTTCCTCGTCCTGCTCGTGATCGAAGAGCATTGCGGCAGCCATAGCGGAAGTAAGATGGGGAATTTCTAATCCGAATTCGCTGGCCTGCATCGCTGGGCGAACAAGCCGGTCATAAGGCGATAGCTTGCGAAGGGGTGAACGACCGACCCGGGTAACCTGATCTGTCAGGTTGGGGTTGGCAAAGCGATCGAGAATGGTATGGATATATTGGCTGTGTTTTTGAGGATTAAATCCGTGTTTTTTCACAAGCATGGCTCCCGTTTCCTCCATAACCTGTTTAACCTTGGCACGTAGTGCTGCGTTACTCATGACTTGCCTGATCGTCTTGAATCCTTCGAGATATCCGAAGTATGCAGCCACACAGTGGCCTGTATTCACGGTAAACATCTTGCGTTCAATGTAAGGCTCCAGAGAGTCGACGTAGTGTACGCCTTCAATCTCCTTAAATCCATCCAGCAGTGCCGGACGGTGAACGACCCATTCATAAAAAGGTTCAACGGTGACCTGCAGCGGATCCTTGTGGTCTTGCGCCGGAACAATCCGGTCTACTGCTGCATTGGGGAACGAGATATAGCGGTCGGCTTTGGTACGGGTCTGTTCATCCAGAAACGGATATACCCGTTTCTTCAGGCGTGTGCTGCCTCCGATGGCATTCTCGCATGCGATGATATGGAGAGGAGCCTGGTTATTGTTTTTCATGCGGAGATATATGCCTTTGGCGATGGGTTCGGCGATATCCTCAAGTGCAGATACTCCAACCGCTGTCGTAATGAGATCAGCCGATGCAATCTGCTCAGCCAGGCGATCCTGTTCGCCCACATGAATGGCCGTGACGTTGCTGACCATGGTGGTGTGCTGATCTGCATTAGCGAGTGTAATGGGATACTCTTTCCTTTGTTGCAGCATGGAGATCTTCTTCGGGTTACGTGCGACAAAGCAGACTTCGTAATCGGAAGCGGACAACATATGACCGATAAAACCGCGGCCTATATTGCCCGCTCCAAAATGTACAGCTTTCATGTGTGAACTCCCCCTTTAAAATTTGAAATGCGAATTCGTGCAGACCTAAACGGTGGTGACGAGGGGTTTCGAAATCAAATCGTTAAATTCAAGGTCTGTCAGGCATGACAGCCGTTGGTGAGGCATATCGAAATCCAGTGTTCCTGTTATGGTATTCGAGATTACAACACAGTGAATACCAGCTGCAGCAGCTGCACGTGCGCCGTTAGGTGAATCCTCAATCGCTACGGCTTCGTCTGCAGTTACTCCAAGCGCTTCCAGGGCTTGGTTATATAATTCCGGGTCAGGCTTCACATGGGCCACATCGTCGGCTGTTCGAATCACTTCGAAGTAATCCTTCAGTTTCAGTTGTTCCAGGTGCTGTTCGACCCACTCCCGTTTGGAGCTTGAGGCAACGGCCAATTTTAATCCAGCCTCGCGTGCTGCTTCGAGGTAATTCTGGATGCCTGGTCTTACCTGCTCCTTGTTCATTAATGCAGCATGCTGCAGCTGAACCGATTCCCTGAACGCTTCCCGATCGATCGGAAGATTCAAATCTGTGATGAGGTACTCATAGGGATTGAATGTTTTCAAACTGGTACCGATGCATTGCGAATACATCTCCAGGGTCAAGTTCACGCCGTGTTCCTTGTAGGCATCACGAAAAGCGATATACCATGCTGTCTCCGTATCAATAATCGTTCCATCGAAATCAAAAACCAGTGCCTTAATCATAAATTTGTTCCTCCTGTTTCAGAATTTGTTTTGGGATGTAGCCAGAAAAGAAAATGAAAATTAAATTTTTCCTGTATTACTTTTGTTTGCGGTAGATTAGTTAACGCAGTTACATGTCCAGTAATATAAATTTGGAAAAAATGATGCGTTGAAGCTAATAAAACCGTAACATGGGACAAAGTGAGGGGTCAAGCGCGTCATGATTGTTTACATTGAAAATTTGCACATAAATGACGTGTTTTCAGAAAAAGGTGAACGAGGCAAAGTCTTATGACCTATGCATGTAAGCGGTATACTGAAAAAACGGTTTTCTCCGTTGTAAAAAAATAAACTTTTTTTTGCGATACGGAGAGATAACAATCGTTCCCCCTTTTTCGACACATTTATAATAGAAGAGAGCCCGTGGACATTTGTACGATTCGAAGAAGCCATGCTGCATCTATTTAAAATTCTTTACGACAGAACAGCCCCTGTGGGAGAATGGAAGAGATATGTTGGAAATAAGAATGCGGAGGAGGGACCGGCGATGCTGGATAAGGATCGGTTCAATGGATGCTTACTTGGACTAGCGGCAGGAGATGCACTGGGAACGACAGTGGAGTTTAGCAGCCCAGGCACATTTGAGCCTGTAACCGATATTGTGGGGGGCGGTGTGTTTGGCCTGGCTCCCGGACAGTGGACGGATGACACGTCAATGGCGCTATGTCTGGCCGAAAGTCTGGTGAGAAAAGAACATTTTGATCCGGCGGATCAGATGCGCAGATACACGAATTGGTATGAGGTCGGCTACATGAGTAGTACCGGAACATGCTTTGATATCGGCGGGGCTACGCGAAATGCGCTGGAAAGGTTCAGGAAGACCGGAGAGTCTTACAGCGGATCTACCGATCCGATGACGGCTGGTAACGGATCAATTATGCGGCTTGCGCCAGTCGCTATGGTGTATGCGGGCCATCCGCAGGATGCTGTGCATTATGCGAAGCTGAGCTCCCGCACGACACACGCAGCAACGGAAAGCCTGGAAGCTTGCGAGGTGCTTGCGGCTATTCTGGTTGCGGGGCTGCGCGGAGCAGACAAGCACACCATGCTGCTGCCTGAGACATGCCGTCAGTGGAGGAGTCATTCCTCTTTTACCCCAGCCATTGAAGAGATTGTTCGTGGATCTTACTGCGATAAGGAGCCACCTGAAATTCAGGGGAGCGGCTATGTCGTCCGTTCGTTGGAGGCCGCATTGTGGGCGTTCCATAAATCTTCCACATTTGAAGAAGGTGCGCTCTTAGCTGTTAATCTCGGTGATGATGCAGATACAACCGGTGCGGTGTACGGACAGATCGCTGGTGCTTATTATGGTCGGAGCGGCATCCCGGCACAGTGGCAGAACAAGCTTGCGATGCTGGAAACGTTCGAGTCCTTAAACGAGGCGATGTGGCTAAAAGCAGCCCAAATGTCGTCCTGAAATCGTAACAAGGAATAACCAAAAAAAGAGACAGAAGATGGACAGGAGAAGAGAACATCATATGAACAAGACAGAACGACGTGCTTCAAAATCGGGAAAAGGAGGGGCATTTCCGTTATCCCTTCTATGCCTGACGGTAGGAGCATTCGCTATTGGGATGACTGAATTTATCATTATGGGATTGCTGCCGAATGTGGCTGCTGATCTGCATGTGAGCATTCCTCAAGCAGGGCAGTTGATTACGGGCTATGCCCTGGGTGTCGCGGTTGGCGCACCCATTCTGACCGTGTTTACCCATAAAATACCGCAGAAAAAACTGCTGATCCTGCTGATGTGCATTTTTATCATCGGTAACGCACTATCCGTCATTGCACCAACGTATGGCTTGCTAATTTCGGCACGCATTTTGACGGCATTTGCACACGGCACGTTTCTTGGTGTAGGGTCGCTCATGGCTACTCGTCTCGTTGCACCTGAGAGAAGGGCGGGTGCGGTGTCCGTTGTGCTTGCAGGACTTACAATTGCGAATATCATTGGGGTACCCTTCGGTACGTTTATCGGCCAACAGCTTGGATGGAGATCCTCGTTTGGAGCCATCACCATTTTGGGCATCATCTCATTGATCGGCATCATTCGTTTCATTCCGGTTATTTCGCAAGGGGAGCCGGCGAACCTTGGACAGCAGTTCCGTAATCTCGTTCGTCCGCAGGTATTATTGATACTTCTCATTGGTGCCATGGGCTGTGGAAGCCTCTTCACAGTGTTTACTTATATTACACCTATGCTGGTGGATATCAGTGGTTTTGCGGAGCAGAGTGTAACGTGGATACTGGTGCTGTTCGGCGTTGGTGTGACACTCGGCAACATGCTGGGCGGCCGTCTGGCAGACTGGAAACTGATGCCGTCCCTCATGGTCAACTTCGGCGTACTGGCCGTACTCTTGGCGGTACTCACATTGACACTGAAGAATCCATATCTGGCGGTCATTACGATCTTCTGCTGGGGTGTTGCGGCGTTCGGGATTATGCCGGGTCTGCAGATTCGAATCATGAATATGACTCGCGAAGCACCGCTGCTTGCGACCACATCGAGCCACTCCGCGTTTAACCTGGGGAATGCAGGTGGAGCCTATATTGGCGGGTTTGCGATTACGCATACGGGACTTATTTCCGTACCATTGTACGCAGCAGTCATTGCGGCTCTGGGTTTGCTTGGGCTTGTGATTAGTCTGGGGATGGAACGCAAACAGCGTTTGCCGGAAATCTCGGACGTTGTGGAGCCTGCGCCGCTCAGCTGAGTCTAGGCAGGAAGAATGGAAGGATACTGCCTCTGCTCCGTGTAATGCGGAGTGGAGGCTTCTTTGCAGTTTTAACTAGAAAAAGACAAACCATCCTGATTGAAGTATTATTGGTATAACATAACGGACACCATACAGGCTTGAAAGGATCATTACAGTGAGGAAAATCATTAATTTTATTCTTGTCTTGCTGATCATCTGGGTAGCACTTCTGTATCCTTTTCGTTTGGCTTGGTTTGAAGGTGTACTTCAGATTCCTGAAGATCTTCATGCTGTTTTCTTGGTTTTTTTGTTCTTTGGATATCTGATTTGTTCCTCGGGCACAGCACTTCTTCTGGGTAAGATGTGCTTCAGGCGAAAAGAGGAGTAGTTCAGGAAAGTTAAGTAAAGAAATGGACTATCACAAGAAACTTCGCTTCAAGGGAGGTACTTCAGCATGGAACATGGTTCCCTGAATAAGGCAAGGTTGCAGGTGAAAAAGTGGCCCCAAGATCCGATAGCAGCGGGGCGCCGTCATACCGTTGGCCTTACATCTGACGGTCTGGTGATGGCTGTGGGTGATAATAAAATGGGCCAATGTGAAGTCAGCGGCTGGCAGGATATCATTGCGGTCGCAGCAGGTAATGTACATATGGCGACAAATACAGGTAATGTCCACACCATCGCACTGAAATCGGATCAAACCGTGACGGCTGTAGGATGGAATAAGGATGGCCAGTGCGAGGTAACCGACTGGTACGATATTGTAGCCATTGCGGCAGGTTGGCGCCACACCATCGGTCTTCAGTCGGATGGGACGGTGGTCGCCGTCGGTCGGCATCAAGAAGGTCAATGTCAGGTAAGTCATTGGAATGATATCGTGGCAGTAACTGCAGGAGACTGGCATACCCTAGGCCTGATAGCTGACGGAACAGTGCTGGCTGTAGGGAATAACCGATATCGCCAATGTGAAGTCACTGGCTGGCGTAATGTTGTAATGGTCGCTGCGGGTTATCTCCATTCGGCTGGTCTGCAATCAGACGGCACAGTAATGGCTGTGGGTAGTAATAAACATGGTCAATGCGATGTAGGCAGCTGGCACGGGATGGTGGCGATAGCGGTGGGAAGTAATCATACCATTGGCCTGAAAGCAGACGGTACGGTTACAGCTGTAGGCTGGAATACGTATGGTCAGTGTAATGTAAGTGACTGGCATGATATCATCGCCATTGGCGCAGGTTGTGCCCATACCGTGGGACTTAAATCAGACGGTACGTTGGTTGCTGTCGGTGATAATACATATGGACAATGTGATGTAAGTGGCTGGCGCGGCATTTGTATGCCGGGGAATCGTTTAACGAAGTAAAAACCGCTAACGTATCTTTCGTTAGCGGTTTTTGAGATGTTATAAGGCAGTTAAAAATAGATATTGGAAATGATGTCTTAACTGGAGTCCTTACTTCAAATTTTCCAATGACTCTTTGATGGCTGGACTTAAACGATAAGTTTTCAAAATCGTTTCAATTGCTTCTGCGCGCGTTGCTCCGCCATTCGGGTCAAAGGAACGCTCATTCTTACCTTCGAAGATTCCCAAAGCAGCTGCTTTTCGGATGGCATCTGCACCAAATGCTCCATTCAAATCAGCAAATTGTACTTTGGATGTATCAATATTCAGGATAAGTGAATTCAACACACGTGTGATGATCAGAGCCATTTCCTGACGAGAAATGGTTTTTTCCGGACGGATAGTACCGTCTTCGTATCCATTCAATACGCCAACGGCTACCAGTCTCTTGAGGTCATTGGTAGACCAGCGATTGTTAATATCACGGTATGCTGCGAAATCCTCTTCATTCAGGTTGACTTCACGTGACGCCATATCCACAAACGCACGGTTGATCATGGCTGCAAATTCTGCACGGGTAATCTGTTCATCAGGCTCGAACCCGCCAGTAGGGTAACCTTTGATTACGCCCAGCTTGGTCAATTTTTCGATAGACGGTATCGCCCAATGCTGTTGAACATCACCAAACTGTAAGGTTACGAAGTCATCCCCTTTGCTGAGGATCTCAGCGATTCTGGATTGAACACCGGCAATTACGTTGCTATCTGCGTTCACGACCCGGCTTCTAAAAATATCGTTGGGATCCTGGTAATCCCCGGATTTTTCCGGCGTGCTTGGCTGCTCCGTTGTTGCTCCAGGTACAGCTGGTTCTTGCGGTTTAGAACTAACAGGAGCGGTTGGGGTCGAACCTGAACCTGAACTCGAACCTGAACTCGAACCTGTCGTTGGACTGGATGGAGTTGTGTCACCACCTGGTACCGTAGGTGGATTGGACGGTGTTGTACTACCACCGCTTCCTTGGACAACTTGCACCATCACCTCAGAGGTGCTGTCAGCTACACCGTGTCTGGCATCGCCGTAATATTTAGCCGTGATCGGGTGATCTCCGACACTTAGATCACTTGTTGTGAAATAGGCTTTGGCCACACCATTCGCAACACCGTCCGGCCACATGGCAAGTGTAGCTAATTCCGTGTCGCCATCCATGAGGATTACAGATCCTGCAATATCACGGGATATTTGTGGTTTTGTTTCAGTTCTTACGTAAAAGGTTACCGCGTTTCCATACTTGGACGGGTTCAGATAACTGGTAACCTTCGTCACCGTCGGGTGTTCTGTTGCAGAAGCTGCTTCAGTTGTTATCGTTTGGGTTAGCGGGGCTGAGGTGCTGCCCTTGAAGGTGCTGTTTCCATTGTACTCCGCGGTAATTTGATGCTCTCCAGCACTTAAGCTTCTTACCGAATAAAATGCCAGATCCGGTTTGGTTACGTCTGTTCCGATCTCAGCAGTACCAAGCACGATATTTCCATCCTTGAAGGTAACCGTGCCTGTCGGCATGTCGTACGTATCCTTATAGTTTCTGCTGACTCTAGCCATAAACGCAATCGGCTCTCCTTCTGAAGCCGGGTTGCGTGTGCTTTCAATCGAAACGGTTGTATTAAACAGGTTTTCACTGCCCTCCGGAGGAGTTGTGCCTCCTCCATTTGGGGGTGTAGGGGTTGGCGTATTGGTACCATTTCCTTCTGCCACTTGGAGCACGATATCTGAGACACTATCAGCAATACCGTATCTGGTATCACCATAATATTTAGCTGTAATGTGGTGTTCTCCAACACTTAGGTTGCTTATCGTATATGACGTTCTGGCATGACCATTGAAAACCCCTTTAGGAAACATCGGAAGCGCAGCTAATTCCTTGTCACCATCCATAAGGATGACTGTTCCAGCGATATCTCGGGAGAATTGCGGGTCTGTTTTTGTACTTATATCAAGCGTAAACGGTTCCCCTGACCGAGGGGAATTGAGGTAAGTAACCTCCGTGACCGTCGGATGTTCCGAAGGAGGTGTCACCGTAGTGGATACCGTTTGTATAATTGGACTGGAAGTACTGCCGCTGAATGTGCTGTTGCCACTATACTCGGCTGTGATCTCATGTTCTCCAGCATCAAGACTTCTTACCGAAATCAGTGCTCTGCTAGGTATGGAATCATTCACTACACTTGCAGTGCCAATTACGGTGTCCCCGTCCTTAATTGTTACCGTACCTGTTGGGTCCGCCTGAACAGTAGAAGAGCGATCCCTAAAGACCGAGGCTACGAACGTTACTGGGTCGGTTTCTGAGGATGGATTGCGTGTGCTTTGAATCGTAATCGAGGTGCTTACGAGTGATGCACTGTCCCCTGGAGAATTTGTGCCTGCTTCTGCGTAAACAGCAGAGGCAGAAGTAACCGTCAGTACGGTTACAAGCAGAGTACTTACCATTTTTTTGAGCGTTGAGAACATTTTACATGACTTCCCCTTCGAAGTAATTTATCGTTTCTGCATGTATGAAATAAAAACATGATCAAGTAAGAAACATAGATATTATCGTCATAATTTGTCGAAAGTTTAGTTTTAATGTCGAAAAATCGTATAACTCCCTTTATTAAACATATTTCATCCTGCGAGGTGTCTCTTGAAGAGGTGGATTTTGGGTCATTGGCGGAGAACCGATTAGAGTTAGATCCAGAAGCTTAATAATCATTAATATCATTTTTTCTAAGAGAAGGTGACCGTTTGTACTACTATAAAGGCGCATTCAGAGGCGCAGATAACTTTATCTATTTCAAAAGCGATGTTCTATTAACTGAGAATGATGTTGTGATATTGGGAGAGAAAAAGTATTTCATTGAGAGTGTCCAAAAAGAATTTCTACTCCTGCAGAAGGTTGGCTCCATTGTTGAAGTGAGTACGTAATACTCATGCGAAAGGATCGACTTGACACAGGCAACATAAATCAGCAGCGTTCTCCATCATCAAGATCCATTAAATTATCAAGGAAACGTTCCCTTTTTGAAGTGTACGTGCACTTCTGGGCCCCCGCCTACATACAATAGATCGACCCTGTTCCTTCACGTGCTCAGGCCAGATCGTTGTAAAACTGCAGGAGGTGTCATCTGTGCCCGGATTGTTTACCGCAATTGCCCTGTTCATCAAGGAGTTAACGCTGCTCGTCTCGTATGTCAAAAATAATGCGTTTCCCCAGCCGCTGGCTGAGGACGAAGAAGCCAAGCACCTGCGCCTCATGGCTGAAGGCAACGCCCACTCCCGCAACTTGCTCATTGAACACAATCTGCGCCTTGTTGCGCATATCGTCAAGAAGTTCGACAATACGGGTGAAGATCTGGAAGATCTGATCTCGATCGGAACCATCGGCTTGATCAAGGCCATCGAAAGCTTTCAGCAAGGCAAAGGAACCAAACTCGCCACATTTGCGGCCCGCTGTATAGAGAATGAGATTCTAATGCACCTGCGGTCCCTGAAGAAAACACGCAAAGACGTTTCCCTTCATGATCCCATTGGAACGGACAAAGAGGGCAACGAAATTACGTTAATTGATATCCTTGGAACCGAAGCAGATGATGTCGTAGACAAGGTGCAGCTTAAGATTGAAAAAAGTAAAATTTACCGTAATCTCGATATTCTCGATGACCGGGAAAAGGAAGTCGTCATTGGCCGATTCGGCCTGGAGGCTGGCGGGGAAGAACGGACCCAGCGCGAAATTGCCAAGGAACTCGGCATCTCCCGTTCGTATGTCTCACGGATCGAGAAACGGGCGTTAATGAAGCTGTATCATGAGTTCTATAAGCAAAAATAACGATGACCCAAACTAGAGGGCGCCTTGTTAGAAGAGGTGGCCTCTTTGGCGTGAAAAAAATCATAAATGAAGGATATGTATTCTGGTCAGATTATTATATGATGTGTTGTATACAAGTTTCAGCAACCTAGAGAGCATGTGCAGAAAGAGAGTGGTGGTTTACCATGCAGCAAGAAACATTAACACGGGGATTAAAGAACAGGCATGTCCAGCTTATGGCGATTGGAGGTGCGATTGGGACAGGCCTCTTTCTGGGAGCGGGCAAGACAATACAACTGACAGGACCGTCGATCCTGCTGGCGTATATCATCACAGGTGTGGTTTTATTTTTGATCATGCGTGCATTGGGGGAACTGTTGTTAAGCAACCTGCAGTATCACTCCTTTGTGGATTTTGTGCGTGATTACCTGGGAAATATGGCGGCGTTTATTACAGGCTGGACCTACTGGTTCTGCTGGATTTCTATCGCTATGGCCGACATTACGGCTGTTGGCATGTATACGCAGTTCTGGTTTCCGAATGTGCCGCAATGGATGCCTGGTTTAATTGCATTAGTCATTTTGTTAATCATGAATCTGGCAACAGTGAAGCTGTTTGGCGAGATGGAATTTTGGTTTGCTTTAATCAAAGTGATTGCCATTCTGGCCCTTATTGTTGTCGGTCTATATATGATATTTAAAGGTTTTACCACAGATCAGGGGACGGCTAGCTTCACCAATCTGTGGAGTCATGGGGGATGGTTCCCGAATGGCATGCATGGCTTCATTATTTCGTTCCAGATGGTGGTGTTCGCTTTTGTCGGCATGGAGCTGGTCGGACTGACCGCAGGGGAGACGGAGAATCCGGAGAAGGTTATTCCGAAAGCCATTAACCAAATTCCGATCCGTGTGCTGCTCTTCTATGTGGGTGCATTGCTGATTATTATGAGCATCTATCCGTGGAAAGCGATTGTGCCGAGTGAAAGTCCCTTTGTACAGGTGTTTGCAGCTGTAGGTATTGCGACTGCCGCCGGGATCGTGAATTTCGTGGTGCTGACATCCGCAGCTTCAGCGTGTAATAGTGCCATTTTCAGTACAAGCCGTATGGTCTTCTCCATGGCCAAGGATCGGAATGCGCCGGAGTCGCTTGCCCGTCTGAATGGCCGAAAGGTGCCTTCCAATGCACTCTTTTTCTCCACGCTGGTTATTCTGGTTGCCATTATTCTGAATTATGTCATGCCAGAGGGCGTGTTTACACTGATCACCAGTGTTTCGACCGTTTGCTTTATCTTTGTCTGGGGCATTATGGTGATCTGTCACCTGAAATACCGCCGGACACAGCCGGAGATCGCTAGTCGGAGTCACTTCAAGCTGCCGCTTTATCCATTTTCCAACTACTTGATTTTGGCTTTCCTCGTGTTTGTGCTGGTTGTTCTGGCATTGGCAGAGGATACGCGTGTGGCGCTGTTTGTTACGCCGGTGTGGTTTATTCTCATGGCAGTGATCTATCTGTTCCAAAAAAGAAGAGCAACCACAACGCAAGGTTAAAGCGCTAACGGTTTCAATGCGGAGGAGATACCGTGTACTCTGAAAGAAGTAAAAACGAAAACCGTCCATCCTTGATGGGCGGTTTTTTACGTTTTTAAAGTGACCATTTCTCATCTGAATGAAGTTATTAACCATATTTTGAAATTGAAGCGGATGCAGAAGCACCTTCGGCTGCCCAGTAAAAAACGTTTTGCACCAAAAGGAGTCTGTACCGATGGCTCAATAATTTGTAATATGTTTTATATAAACCAGATGGAGGTGGACAGTGATCATGCAAGAAAAAGATGTTGTTCTTGAAGGGAAAAGGGTAACTCTTCTACCTATGGAAAACAGCCACAAGGCGAAATTAATTCGTGTCTTATTCACTCCAGAAGTGTGGGAATTCACTTGGCGAACAATCCATACACCTGAAGAACTTGATCAAGTACTGACGTTTGCACTGGACAATAAAGAGAAGGGATCACAGCTTCCCTTCACTATTGTGGATCAAGCGACAGGAGACATCATCGGAACTACCCGAATAGGTGATCTTGACATGGGGAACCGAAATGCTGAGATAGGATGGACCTGGCTTGCACCTGACTATTGGCGGACGGGATTAAATACAGAGTGTAAATATCTTTTGCTGCAATATTGCTTTGAAGAACTGAATTTAATGCGGGTGCAGTTCTCCGTAAGCGGACAAAATGTCCGATCGCAACGAGCCATTGAACGAATCGGAGCCAAGAGAGAAGGCATATTCCGTAAGCACAGAATAAAGGCGGACGGTTCGGTTCATGATAATATTTTTTACAGCATCATAGACAGTGAATGGGCAGATGTAAAAGAGAAACTTTTGTGTTTATTATCCAAAACATATACATAATCACTAATGCGGCGAACGATATTTCGCCAATGTTAACTGGAGAAATCACTCTTTCTCCGCTGAAGCCACTCCAGGATAATCTCGACTGCTTCAATATACCTCTGACCTACGAGCAAACCGGTATGTGTCGTGTGCCATAGTCCGGCATATTCCGCACGAAGCTGCTCTGCGGTTAATCTGCCTCGCTGCTCCTCTTCCTCACTGGACACGGCTTTGATTACGAGACTAGGACATGTAATGGACTCACCGTTAATGGATACCACGTCCTCACCACCAAAGAACGCGGAGAATGTGCTGAAGGCCTGCGATGATTCCATGGCCAAATATTTGCGCTGAAAAGCAATATCCTCTGCCGATTCATCTATGCTGGTCAGCTCATGATGAACGGGTGCAGGAACGACGAGGCCAGGCGTTATGCGATCCACTTCAGCATAAGGCACGGAACGAAGAACCTCCTGGCTCAGACTGGAATCGATTACGACCAACCCTCGCAGGGGAGAGGTTTCTGCAAGCTTTTGACTAAGAATGCCACCCATGCTGAATCCGATGAGGATAGGCGGCTCCCCGCACTCGGTGAGGATTTCCTGAATATCCTCCAAGTAATCCTCGAAGGTCACCCGGGTCATGTCCTGCACCCTGCTCTTGTAGTGACTTCTCAGATTCATCACATAACAGGTCCAGCCCTGTTGAACGAAATGAGGGATGTATTTGCTCCACATCCAGCTGCCTGTATAGGCACCGTGAACGAATAGGAGAGGGGGTCTGTGATTACTTCTCTCTTGAATTTCATCTCCCTCAAAGATCTCCAGATACAAATCCTGTTCCCCAATGTATTGTACGGTATGGTCAGGCAGCGATTTGGTGTAGTCTTTCATGCATAATTCCTCCTTCAATTTAGTTTTATATCAAACTATTTATCCAAAAAAATTTAGAAGTTGCTATGAATTTTCATCAAAATTCGAAGCAGTTCCTCTTTCTCTGTTTCTGTGATATCCGCGTAAAAGACATTCAGCAGGTTCTGAGAGATCTGTTCAAAGACGGGCTTGAGATCCTGGCCTTTAGATGTCAGTGCTACATGAACAACGCGCGTATCTTCGTCACTTCTCTCCTTGATGACGTATCCCATGCGAACCAGCTTGTCGACAAGCGCTGTGACGGTAGATTTGTCCTTGCCAATTTTTTTGGCGATCTCCGCCATGGTCATTTGAGGCCGGTGGTACAGAGCATAGATAATATCACCATGCGAAGTCGCAATATCCTGAACCCCATGCTTGGACATCTCGGATACGATAAAACGGTTGGAACTCTCTTTAATTTTGGATATGAGTGATATGGCATCTCTTGTTTTCATAATCCAAATATAGTTTTATATCAAACCATTGTCAAGAGGGGAGTTATGTTTTAAAATTGACAAAGATAATCATTCTCAATTATAATCCGATCAAAAGCGTTGTACATAGCTAAATTTTGAGATCTTACATTTTCGTGGAAGTGATGGGGGAAGAAATGGCACAAACAGTTCAGATGCAGACGCAGCACGTGGGTAAACCCAAGTCTTTGATTCACAGCAAAACCGGTTTCGCATTACTTCTTGCAGCACTTGTGGTATTCATGCTTGTATCGGTGGGGATAGCGGTATCCATAGGTCAGGTGCATATTCCGCTGGCCGAGTCCTATCGGATTCTGCTCTACAAAATAACGGGCTTTCAGCTTGGAGCTGCGCCGATCGAATCGGGTTCCTTTACCGATATCATCTGGCAAATTCGTTTTCCGCGCGTATTAATGGCCATGTTTATCGGGGCAGGTCTGGCGCTCTGTGGTGCCGTCATGCAGGCTGCTGTGCAGAATCCACTCGCTGATCCTTACATATTAGGTATATCCTCAGGAGCTTCACTCGGAGCAACGTTTGCGATTTTGATCGGATTCGGTTCCATTAGCTGGTTGGGACAAACGGGTGTAGCCTTTTGGGCCTTCGCCGGTGCCATGGGCGCATCCTTGCTGGTCCTTACACTTGCAGGGATCCGTGGCAAAATGACATCCGTCAAGCTGGTACTTGCCGGGATGGTCATTAACGCACTATGCAGTGCGTTCTCGAACTTTATCATTTACTTTGCAAACAATGCTGAAGGCATTCGAACCGTCACATTCTGGACGATGGGCAGCCTCGCGGCTTCGGGCTGGAACAAGCTCCCGCTGATCAGTATTGTCGTTCTGGTAGCGATTCTGTTCTTCCTGCTGCAGTCCCGTGTGCTTAATACGATGCTGCTCGGGGATGAAGCGGCTGTGACGCTGGGCATTAATCTTAGTGTATATCGCAGACTGTATATGTTGTTGACAGCACTGGTGACGGGGGTTATGGTATCGAGCTGCGGAATGATCGGTTTTGTGGGACTCATTATTCCACATATCGTAAGAGGTATGGTTGGCTCAGACCATCGCAAAGTCATGCCCGTGTCGGTATTATTCGGGGCCATTTTCCTCATTTGGACGGATGTTATCGCAAGATCTCTAATATCCAGCGTTGAACTGCCGATTGGGATTATTACGGCCATGATTGGTGCACCGATGTTTATGTATATGCTGGTCAAAAAAGGCTACGGTTTTGGAGGAAAATAAACCATGAAACTGAACGTAGAAAATGTATCCATATCAGTGCTGAATACGGACATCATCCGAAACATTTCGTTACAGGTAAACGACAAGCAATTTGTTGGAATCATTGGACCGAACGGTTGCGGCAAGTCAACGCTGCTCAAGAGCATCTACAAAGTGATCAAGCCACAGCAGGGAAGCGTATTACTCGGCGATAAGGACATTCTGAAATCCAGTCCGAAGATCGTATCCCGGCATATGGGTGTTGTGGGACAGTTCAACGAACTGAGCTTTGATTTTACGGTGCGCGAGATGGTCATGATGGGCCGGACACCACACAAAAAGCTGCTGGAAACCGATAATCAGCAGGATGCCCGGATTGTGGAGCAGGCGCTTGAAAAGGTACATCTGTCCGGACATGCGGATCGCAATTATGTGTCTTTGTCCGGTGGAGAGAAGCAGCGTGTCATCCTGGCCCGTGTACTGGCACAGCAGCCTGAATTTCTCATTTTGGACGAGCCGACCAATCATCTGGACATCAAATACCAGCTCCAAATTCTCAATATTGTCCGTGGGTTGGACATTGGCATACTGGCAGCACTCCATGATCTCGAACTGGCAGCAGAATATTGTGATTACCTGTATGTGGTCAAGCGGGGACAGATCGTGGTTCACGGTAAACCTGCAGATATTTTGACACGTGAGATGATTGGGGAAGTGTTTGAGGTAGATTGCGAAATTTACGAAAACCCGGTTACGGGTGGATTGGGTATAGCCTATCTAAGTACACGTTAATACAAAAAAAATAAAACTAGAGTAGATCCACAGATGAGTCGAGAATAACAGACCGTATTCCGCAAGAGCAATGTTGTGTTGCTGGCAGGAACGGTCTTTTTTGTGGAGCAGCGAGAATGGATGAATTATACAGTTAATTGGTGATTCGCTGACGGTGGGGAAAATAGTCCCAAAAACAAAAGGACCATTATACTACGTTCCAAATGTGGAAAACGACCGATGTTATTAAGGAGGTTCCTTTCTGCTAACAAACGAGGAGTGATACAGCGTACGATGCATACGAAGATAATACAGGAACTTCTTTCCCAAGAAGATTCCGAAGAGGCGATACCAGATGATAGAGCCGTCGAGCCTTTGATTCAAGCCATCATGGACCCCAGAACATCAGGAAGCAGGGGAACATTCTTATACGCTCTTGAACGTTTGGATTACATATTACATATAGAGCACATCATTCCGTTTATTGGTGATACCAGTCTGGAAGTGTGTGCACAATCATTTATGCTGTTGGAGCAGCTAAAGGATAAGCTATCCGACGAGCAAATACTTACATGTGAGCAAGTCATTGAGCAACAAATCAGACATAATGAAAGAAAGCTTCTGGTCGTAGCCTTGGATATGGTGCGGAGCTGGAAATAAGGGTGACGGTGAACTGAACGATTGTCTATCGAGTGCTTTCATTCACCCCTTCCTTTCGTTTACAATAGGGTATTGATTGCAGCAAACGAAGGAGCGGGTAACGATGGCAAAACAGAAATACTATGTCGTCTGGGAAGGCAAGAAACCAGGTGTGTATAACACGTGGGCGGAATGCAAAGCACAGACGGATCATTTTACCGGAGCAAAATATAAATCATACGAATCCAGATCAGCAGCCGAAGAAGCATATCGTGCCGGGTGGAAAGGGAACTGGGGGACGGGCTCGAGTGGAGCAGGTGGTTCTTCCAAAAGCAAATCGGTCAGCAGCGGCAGAAGCGCTGGGATGGAGACATCGGAGGAAGTGGACTATGACAGTATTTCGGTTGACGTGGGCACACGCGGAAATCCGGGACCTGTAGAATATAAAGGTGTGGATACGCGCACGGGAGAGATTATTTTCTCCGTAGGACCGATTTCCAAGGGAACGAACAACCTGGGTGAGTTTTTGGCTATCGTGCATGCCTTGGCGCATCTCAAAAAAGAAGGAAGCAACAAGACCGTGTATACCGACTCGGTGAATGCCATGAAGTGGCTGAAGCAAAAGAAAGTATCCACCACGCTGCCTCGGGATAACTCAACGGAGGAGATCTGGCTCATGATAGACCGTGCGGAGCAATGGCTGCGTACGAATACGTACAGCAATAAAGTGTTGAAATGGCAGACGAAACAGTGGGGCGAAATCAAGGCGGATTACGGGCGAAAATAAGCAAAGATCCTGTACGTATGTTCCATTATATGTAGTCTATTAGAAACGATATTTACAATTTCCAGTTTCCATTCTATAATCATCTGAATATGATAAGTTACACATATGGAGGAGCCTGTCATCTGCAGGCCCTCTTTATCTTTTTGGTCCATCCCTTTTTCGTCAAATTAGAGGGTAGAGTACACATTGCAGGAGGCAGACATGAGTTCCATTTATAGAAGTGAAGAAGGCAAGAACAGTATTCTGGAGGATTATGAAGCCTATCTGGAAAATCTGGGCGAGGGCGTTGAGCGGGAATATGTGGAGACACGTTTTGGACAAACCCATGTATTGCTGACGGGGCCGGAGAACGGGAAACCGCTGTTCATTCTCCAAGGCGGAAACTGTGTGAATCCGATGACGTTATCCTGGTTTTCTTCCTTATTCAAGGATTACCGAATTATTGCTCCCGATACGATCGGTCACCCCGGTTACAGTGAAGAGACACGAATCTCGGCGAGGTTTGACAGTTTGGCCTTGTGGGTTTCCGACCTGCTGGACCACTACAAGATTGAAAAAAGTGCGTTTATCGGGCCTTCTTTTGGTGGTGGAATTATTCTTAGACTGGCTACCTATATTCCGGAGCGTATTGCATGTTCCGTTTTGGTATCGCCTGCGGGACTGGCTGTGGGTTCGAAATTTAAAACAGCTCAGGACATTGTTCTTCCACTTGTGAAATACCGGATGACTTCTTCGCCATCTTCCTTGCAAAAAATTACAGGCACCATGTCATGCAACTGCATGAAGGAAATGGATAAAAATATTATGGGCAAAATTTTCAAATACGTCAGCATGGAGCAGGATAACCCTAAGCTTACGGAACGGGAAGAGCTGGTGAACTATACGTCGCCAACGCTGCTGCTGGTCGGAGAGAAGGATGTCTTTTTCCCTGGGGACAAAGTTATTGAACGAGCTCAGAAAATTATCCCGAATGTCCAAGCCGTCAAGTACGACACGGGGCATTTTCCTTCACAGGATGTGCTCATTCAGATGAACGAGGAGATTCGCCAGTTTTTACAACAAAACTATTAATATAGCACAGGCACGGGCGGATCAAAGGTTTCAAGCCCATTAAACGAATCCGCCCTATCTGTCGATAACATGATGAGATAAGTAGTTTAAGATTTAACTAAGATTTTGAAATTCTATCAGGTATAGACTAGTATGGAGTAGGGTATCGTAATTTATTTTATTATTTCCACATAAGTGTGTTTCAAATTGCTATGATTGGTTTATATAGATGGTTGGCGATGAAACGTCTGCTGATTGGGACAGAGTAATGCAACATGCGGCAAGTCTTCCGATCGACAAGGTTGAAAAGAGGGTCTGTTATGAGAAAAGACAATTACAAAATGGCACTGCAGCGCAATGTCATTCTAAATGATACATATCAGGTAAGACAGGTACTCGCCAGCAGCGAGCTGGCTATTGTATATGCTGGAAGAGACAAAAATACAGGGGCGAAGATTGCCATTAAGGAATTTTTCCCGCAGAGGCTGGCTTCGCGGCATTCGGACAAGCGGGGAGTGTACTGTTCTTCGCGTGGATTCGGCGGGCAGTATCAGGAGCTGCTTGCTTCTTTCATGGTAGAAGGAGAATTGTTGTCGGGTCTGAGACATCCTCATATTATTCCATACATAGATCATTTCGAAGAAAATGGCACAGGGTATCTGATTACGGAATACTGCAGCGGGGTTACGTTGAACGAGTTTTTGCATGAAAACGATCATGCACTGGACCCTACATTTATTCAAGGTACCCTGCTTCCCCTGGTCGATACATTGGACTACATTCATAAGCAAGGCATTCTTCATAGGGATGTGAAACCATCCAACATTATGATTATGGAGGACGGGACGCCGATGCTGCTGGATTTCGGTTCGGCTGCCCGTTGGCCGATGCAATCTGGAGATAAACAGGCCATTTTCACATCCTCCGGATATTCGCCGCTTGAATTTTATTCGGAGAAATCCATCCAGGGGCCGATGTCAGATATCTATAGTCTGTCAGCTTTACTGCATTACTGGACATGCGGGCAGCCTCCATTGGACGTGAAGCAGCGGTTGTTTCAGGATGAACTACCATCTGTCCGCAGCCACAACACCTATGTGAATCCTTGGCTGGCACGTGTCATTCACTGGGGCCTGACGGTCCGCTCCGAGAAACGCTGTGCCTCGCTCGCCTGGGTCAGAAGATCTTTGCGGGTGCAGGCTCTGATGTGGAAATTGCGCAAACCAGGCACGTTGGAATGGACACTCGCAGAGGATGAACATACTCAAGTCTATGATCTGGAAACGGGCAAAAAGCATGAGACGGCTTAATTTAAGCTTTATTGCAGCTCAGTCTTTAACGTAGAGAATAAAATGTAAGAACCAAGTTAAGCTAGGCTTCCACTGAAGGGTGGTCTGGCTTATTTGTTTTACATATTAAAAATGACAATTGGAAGAATTGGAGTATATGAAGTCAAATAAGCTCACATATCTCGTTCTGCTTGGAATATTGATGTGAGATTTTGTACGTTTTTATTCAGAAATTTTGGAGTGAATCCCACAAAAAATAGCATAAAAAGTAAATTTGCATTCAAAATACTCTTCATTTTCGCAAGTGTTTTTAGGTCTAGAGATACTTGTTTGTTAAAAGAAGTTGCAAATATAAAGGTGTCAGCCTGGTTTTGTAAAGCAAAGTCTCTAAATTAGATAATTCGGTCTATTTATATGTAAATTTTTCAGAAGAATATCAGATCGATTCAATCTATTAACATACTCAATTACCCCAATTTACATTCCATACGCTGCGGAATACGATAATCCTAATCTATTGCAAACCGCAGGAGGTATAAAATGAAACGAAAATCAGCCCGATGGTTATCCGGTGTCTTAGCAGCAGGAGTCATGTTATCTTCCATGCTCTCCATGCCAGCTTACGCAGCGCCGGCCTATGGCCCTCTACAGCATAGTGAGAGCACTAAGTCCATTTTACAATCACTGACGCCAGAAGAAAGACAAGCTTTGAACCAGCTTCAAGTGATGGACGGTGAAGTGATCGATCCCAAGGTGAATACCAAAAGTAGCGATTTGGTAAACGTGATTGTGCAGTTCAAAAGTGAACCCGCTGCGGTTGCCTTGAAACGGGCTGCAGTAAACAATGAGAAGATGTCTGAGCTTACGGCTACGAGCAAAGTGAAACAAAATCACCAGCAATTCAAGCAGCACATTAAATCTTTGCAGCAGAAGAGAGGGCTATCCTATGATGCTGCCTCGATCCGGATTACCCAGGAGTACGAGACAGCGCTAAATGGCGTTGCGTTAACAGTCCCTGGTGTAGCCGTAGAAGATTTGATGAAATCAGGGGTAGTGAAAAAAGTATGGGCTGACCAGGAAGTGACACTTGATCTGCCAGAGACAGACACATCAAGTGAATTTGCATCTGCACCCGGAATGCAGCCTCGAATGGCTGATAGTGTGCCATATCTCGGCATCGACAAACTTCATGAAGAGGGTATCACTGGTAAGGGAATCAAAGTGGGTGTACTGGATACCGGAATTGATTATAATCATCCGGATTTAACAGGGGCATATAAAGGGTATCGCGCTCATGCTGATGAAGATCCAAAACAAGTGGATCCGGCTACGGTTAAGGGCTGGGACTTTGTCGATAACGATGCGGACCCGATGGAGACGACATATGAAGATTGGGAAAATTCGGGTTACAAGGAACAGGGTGTTTTAGCAGAAGAATATTATACTTCCCATGGTACACACGTATCGGGAACCATTGCAGGTCAGGCCAAAAATGACGTGGGGTATGCTGTAAAAGGTGTTGCTCCAGACGTAGACTTATATGTGTACCGTGTACTTGGCCCTGGTGGAAGTGGTGAAATGAGTGGCATTATTGCCGGGATTGACAAGGCCATTGAAGATGAACTGGATGTGATTAATCTCTCTCTCGGTGCTGCAACGAATGATCCATTGGATCCGGCCTCCATTGCACTGAATAATGCGATGCTGCAAGGTGTGGTGAGTATGGTTGCGGCTGGTAATGATGGACCCAGTGAAGGTACGTTAGGTACACCGGGAGCGAGCGCGCTGGCCATTACGATTGGTGCTTCCGATGTTCCGTTAACACTTCCTACGGCTACCGTGACTATGGATGTGTACAGTGATCCAGGTGCGGGAGAGTCGGGCGAAAATTCAGCTGAACCAGAAGCGCCTACTGGAAAAGAAGAAGTGCCAGTGGGAGAAGAAATGCCTGCAACAGAAGAAGCGCCACCAGCAGCAGACGAACCATCTGCAGCAGAAGTACAAGCATCCGCAACAGAAGAAGAGACACCAGTAGAAACTCCACCAGCAGCAGAAGGAACACCTGTAGTAGAAGAAGAAGTTCCAGCAGTAGGAGAAGAAGCGCCTGCTTCAACTTATACTGAGGAGTTACCTCTGTTTGGTAAAGATTTTACTGACGATCTGACTACGCTTGAAGGCAAAACCTACGAACTTGTTTATGCAGGGCTTGGTAATGCTTTTGATTTTGAAGGTATTGATGTACAAGGCAAAGTGGCCCTAATTGCGCGGGGTGATATTGCACTCGATGCCAAGATCGTCAATGCAAGAAAGGCAGGGGCGGCAGCGGCAATCATTTATAATAATGTTGAAGGAACAATCCCCAATTATTTGGGTGAAATGAACGGGTATATTCCTACGTTTCAAATGATGAGAGAGCTTGGAGAAAAGCTAAAAGAGTTGAACGGCGTGACGGTCACCTTTGGCGCAGCGGGCCAAACCGTTACGGAAGGAAATAAACTGGCGGATTTCAGTTCCCGAGGTCCAGCGTCCGTGAATGATGACATTAAACCCGATATCGTAGCCCCGGGCGTAGCTGTTTTTTCAACCTATCCTGTATTTGTGAATGATCATACGGGTGAGAATTATAATATTGCCTATGCACGAATTTCGGGTACTTCCATGGCAACGCCGCATATGGCGGGTATTGCTGCACTTATGCTTCAGGCACATGAAGAGTACACACCTTTTGATGTGAAGACTGCTCTAATGAATACAGCTGTCGATCTGAACGGGAATTATTCCGTGTATGAAGTAGGTGCAGGCCGAGTAGATCCTTACCGGGCAGTCCACACATCCGTATTTGCCAAAGTTCAGGATAAAACGATTCACTTCTCGAATGACGAATCCATCCTTATTGATGAAATTACAGGTTCGATCGTATTTGATAGTGCATACTTGGAAGAAGACGGCCAGGGAAGCGTATCTGACAGCCGGACAGTTAAAATAGAGAATAAAGGGGACCTTGCCAAAACGTATAACACTTCCATCAAGCTGTTAAACGATATGAATTTAAATGTAGATCTTCCAGAATCGATTACTGTAAGTGGCGGAAGTACGGAAGAGATGACTGTTTCAGTGGATATACCACAGGACACGCCGAGCGGCCGTTATGAAGGATATGTATATCTGGATACGGAAAATGCTGCGGATCATATTCAGATCCCATTCTCCATTCGTATTAGCGAAAAGGGGATTACTTCGGTGGAGATGATTCCGCCATCCGTTACAAACGATACCCCATTCCATCAGTTCCTGAACCGGATGACACTGAGTGCCATTCTTTTGGGCAGTCCCATTGATTCTGTGGATGTATTGCTGAAGGATCGCGAAACCGGCGAAGAAATCGGGTTTGTAGGTACCTTGAATTCGCAGTCCCTGCTTCCGGGAGTGGAATATCTGATCCTGAATGTGTTTAGAGGTTATGTATTTCCGATTGAAAACGGGGAGATTTCCAACGTTGCACGATTTGTGCCTGAGGGCAGCTACACACTTGAATTCATCGGGAAGGATTCGGACTCCAAGCAGTATTCATACGAAAGATTGGTAGTTGTCGATAATACAGCCCCAGAGATTGATTTGGGTATAGAGCCTGGCGTATACGAGCTCAATGATAGTATGTTGACGGAAAGGGAGGGTGGACAGGGCGTCTGGTATGATGGCACAGCTATCGATTCAACAGTCCAAACCTTTGTTGATAATGGGATCACGGATTATGATCAATCTTCCAACCGTGTCATCTTTTACGAGAATGGCAGTCCCTTCTATTCCGGTGACTTGCCTGTTTCCAAAGAAGGAAACATATCATTTGGTATTACCAAAGAAGAATATGACAATGGTTACGAACTTCGACTCTTTGGAATGGATGTGGGTACAGCGGCCAATCCCGTCAAGGACCACCGCTATGGCTTTATTTCCGAAGGCAAACCTTATGTGACTAGTAAATATGACAAAGAACAAGTGCGTAAAGGAGATACGATTACCCAGACTATTCAATTGAACAATGTGGAGAAGTTAAACGGTATTTCGTTTACCCTGGAGTCGATGTATGACTATAAACAATTTAACCGGATTGAGCCAACGCCTGAGCTGCAGGCATTACTGGATGCCACAGGTGCTGAAGTGAAATTCAGTGATCCTGTAGTGAGCCCAAGAGAAATTAGCTTTGAGGCTTCCATCTCAGGGGGATCCTTTGAAGGAATCACAGGGAATCTTGATTTGTTCCATGTTGTCTTTGATGTTCCGAAGGATGAATTCTATTTTAAGAAAAGCGACGTACCATTTCTTGAAGTGAAATACACGACGGTTGGCATGAAAGAGAACGAAGAGAAATTGACATTAGCCGCGTTTAACACAGACAGCTATGAAGTGATTTCCAAATCTTCAAGAACATATGGTTATCTACGTCCCGAAGCTTTTATGGTCGATGGAGAGTATCTGGATTTTGCAAATGACTATTCGGCAATGGGCATTGAAGTTTATGCGGAGACGGCTTCCGGTGAGAAATATGAGGGGACTTTGCAAAAATATGGTGAGTTCCTGATCGATGGGATTCCGGCAACAGGAGAAGTGACGACCATCTACACACGAGTTCCGGGCCATTTACCTTCCAGGCTGGCAGTGGTTCTGAGCAAGACGATTGATGGCGAATACTACGGTATCAATCAACTGAATTCGTCTGATTATACGTATGCAGGAGATATTAATGGGGATGGAGCCATCGATATCTATGACATGGAGCTTGTAACAAAATATTATCGTACTTCCGATGAAACTGCTGATATTGACCAGGATGGTTATGTAGGAGACACCGAAGTGAGTTATATTACGAATAACTTTGGAATGACGGCTAACTATTCTACCAAGCAGCCTGTCTTGCAAATTGGGGACAAAGACTTAGGGTACTTCCTCAATAAAATTCAGGAAATGAACAATGGTGGTTCTGGTAATAATGGGGGCGGTTCGGGAAATAGCGGTGGCGGCGGATCTTCTACGACGCCTGCACCTGTCCCAACACCTGCACCATCTACAGAATCAGAATCAAGCCCAAATCAGGTCATTACGGAAAAAGATTTGCAATCTGCGGCAAACGCTACCGCGAATGTGGAGATGACGGTCGGTAAGAAGATTGAGCTGCCTATCAATGCCGGGGATTTGTTGGGTGCGAATTCACTCACAATATCTCAGCAAGGTGTGCTATCGCTCACCATTCCTTCTGGCGTATTGAAAGAATTGCAAACCAAAGGTGGCCCTGGTGCAGCTGATGGCAAAATCATCTTGGATATAAACAAAAAAGATGTGAAATTACCAGCGGCGAAACAAGGTCTGACGTGGACAACCGCAGGTGCTGCTTACGAAATTGAACTGTATCTCCAGGTTTCCAGTGAGAAATTATCTTTGTCCTCACTTCCTGAAGATGTTACGCTGACACTCCATTACGACAGAAAGCTAAACAGCGATCTGATTGGAATGTACACTGAACATTCAACTGCGAATCAATGGGATTACGCAGGTGGGATCGTAGACGAAGAGAAGGGTAGCGTTACTTCCCAATTGTCCGATTTGGGCACGTATGCACCGTTCGTCTACGATAAATCCTTCGAAGACATGGCACCAACGCATTGGGCAAGCGAAGCAATCAAGTCTCTTGCAGCGAAACATGTGCTGACAGGTAAAACAGAGACTGCGTTTGATCCGCAAGGTCAAACAACTCGTGCCGAATTCGCCGCCTTAATCGTAAGAACCCTTGGCTTAGAGGCAAAAGGTAATGAATTGCCATTTGGTGATGTAAGCAAGGATGCCTGGTATGTGGATAGCGTTGCTGCTGCATATCAAGCAGGTTTGGTTCAGGGAGTATCTAGTGATACATTTGCTCCGACTCAAACCATTTCACGTCAAGAAATGGCCGTGCTTATGATGAGAGCATACGAATACCAAACCCAAACAAATGATACCCAGTCAGCTGATGCCGGTTATACGGATGAAGCAAACATTGCATCTTGGGCAAAAGAAGCTGTGGCTAAAGCGGCTGAGCTTGGTGTAATGAAAGGTTCTACTGGTGGGAAATTCAAACCTCAAGATAGTGCTACACGTGCCGAAACGGCCCAAACGGTTCACAATTTACTTTCGTTGCTGAAATAAGAAGTACAAATATAAGAGGTTCCTCCAGCATTAGGGGGGCCTCTTATTTTGTCATGACTGCACCTTGCGGTTCTCCCGAAATTCTCCTCCCACGTACACCAGACTCCAATATATAACTGGTAGAGTCCACATTCGATCCCTATAATTAGGAATAAACGATGGACAAAACGAGGTGTAGTGATGATTGAAGGGAAGATTATTAAATTTTACCGGGAGAAACATAGACGAACTCAAGGCGAACTGGTGAAAGGGATCTGTTCAGTCACACATCTGAGCAAAATTGAACGAGGAATGACAGAGTACTCACAGGAAATTATGGACATGCTCTGTGAGCGACTCCATATTGATATGGTAAGGGAAGTAACCAGATATCATCAAATGAAGGAACTGCTGGATTCATGGCAAGAGGCCATTATTATGCAGAGAACGGCCGAAGCTATTCGTCTAAAAGACAAGCTGGAAGAAGAACCGCTAGCAGGTATACCAGACTTGCGTCTATCCTGTGATTTGCTGCGGATCCGATTTTATTTATTTTTAAATAATATAGATGAGGCAGAAAGACTTATAGACAAAGTCGAGATTCCGGATGAATTGGAGCATTCGTACGAGCATTATTTTTATCACCACCTGATGGGGATTTACTATTTCCTAACAGGGCATTATACCAAATCCATCCAGACGTTAACCTCTATTGACCAATCGAAATATACGAATCATGAATACTTTTATCATTTGTCCCTGGCCTATCACTCGATCTATTCGAATATTACGTCTTACTATTACGCCGAGAAGGCTATCCAGCATTTTCGGAAAACGCTCAATATGGTCCGGATCATTGATACCGAAACCATTATGCTGGTTCAGCTCAATTCCCGAGAGTATCATGATTTTCCTGAGACTAAAAGAAGATATGAGAATCTCATTCGGATATGTGATGATTGCGGTCTTCCTGACCGAAAAGCCAAGCTGCTGAACAATCTGGGTTACGAATATAACCGGCGAAAGCAGTATGAGGAGGCTGCCTACTGGTACAATCAGGCGCTGGATATCATTCCGGAGAAACAACCGCTCTACCTGATGGTGCTTAATAATTACGTAGAAGCGAATAGACTGGGTAATCTCATTCCTGCAAACAAGCTATTAAATATATCTCTGGAAGCCCTGCATCGATCTGATCTTACGGGAGACGCAAGTTATATGGAATTGGAACTCCAATGTGTTATTTTGCAAGGCCAGGAGGAAGCGTATTTTGAAATGATAGAAGATAGAGTTCTTCCTTACTATCGTGAGCTTGGTTCCCAATATCTCGCCGAACGTTATGAGGAGATATTGTTTAAATATTATATGAATCATGGTGAAAAGGATAAGGCACTGGAGCTCGCAAAAAATCGTTTCGAAACGCAATCGACTTCGCTTATATAAGGGTAATGCAAGAATGAGAGAAGCTTCGATAGACAGGGGATTTGAAACGAATACTGTAACTCCGATACAATGGGGTCAGGGAGTCTAAGAGAATGGATTAAATATGGCTGAGAAATGGAGAACTACAATATGACTGATTTTATTAACGCAGAAGACATTAATGACGTCATTCTGGCAGCGGCTGCCTCGGAGCTTGAGCAGATGGTGGGCAGAATTTGTGAATTGATTGGTACGCCTTTGGAACAGACAACCGAGCTGGAGCGACAGGTGATCGCTGCATTCGGCTTTGGGGCCGTATACAGCATTACTCATCGGGATCAACTAGCAGAGTCCCAGGCTCACGCACTGAGTATTCGGATGTTGATCAAGCCATTTAACTACAGTGAGCAGCAAGCAGTGGACTTTGCCGACGATCTAATTCGGGTGGCCTCGGACCGGGAGGCGCATCCCGTAATGAACACGATTATTCATCGTGGGATTGACGGCCACCGTCAATTTAACCAGGAAGATGATGAAGGACTGGCACGCAATATTCAGGAGATTTTGACTGCGGTACAACCGGAGAGGTAGAAGAGAGTTACTAGATTCGGGAGATGATCGTGATGGATTTGATGAAACTAAGCAAGGAGCTCTCTTATGCTCTGCGGCATGCCCCCTGGGAATATGAGCTGGAGCTGGATGAAGAGGGCTGGGTAGAGATCTCGCAATTACTCGTAGCACTACATGAAAGTCCGCAGTGGAGAGAAGTAACGGAAGCGGACCTGGAGCAGATGATTCAGGCCTCGGAGAAAAAGAGACATGAAATCCGTTCCGGCCGCATCCGGGCGCTATATGGTCATTCCACTCCGCAGAAGATATCCAAAATCCCTGCGGAGCCGCCGGTAACCCTTTTTCATGGTACACCGGCTCGCGCGGTGGCTTCGATTATGGAGCAGGGATTGCAGCCACGGCAGCGGCAGTATGTGCACTTGTCCGCAGATATGAATACGGCCGAACAGGTAGGACGCAGACGTGATGATCAGCCCGTAATCCTGAAAATTCATGCCTCGCAGGCAGCCATGGACGGTATCCTCTTCTACCATGGAAACGAAAATATCTGGCTCGCTGATCACATACCTGCACGCTATATCGACCGCTGACAAGAATATTGCCCGCGAGTCCAATAGAGTATCATTTTGTTATATAAGCACTTGTACAGAAAAAAGGGGCACATCAACATTTGTTGGTGTGTCCCTTTTGGTTATCCAGCTAATAGAATTTCGTTCTAATAGCGGATATGGATTTGAAGACGTTTTATTTGCCCAGAATCGCCTTAACGCCTTCGCTCAATGGTTGAGCCGGACGGCCAAGCAGCTTTTCCAAGGTGTCGCTCTCTACAGCCAGTGCGCCTTCACGGATGGCACCTTGCATATCAACCAGCATAGAGACCACAAAGTCAGGCAGACCTGCACCTTTCATGATGTCGGCATAAGCCGCATCGTCCACGTTTTGCACATTGATCTCCTGTCCGAGCACTTCGCCAACGATAGCTGCAAGTTCAGCTTGCGTGCGGAGTTTACCAGACAACTCATATACCGAATTCTCATGTCCCTCACCTGTAAGGACTGCTGCAGCGGCATGTGCATAATCGCTGCGCGTAGCCCAGCCTACTTGACTGTCGTTGGTTGCATGAACCCATGGGGCACCTTGAGTAGCAGCTTGTACGCTGCCTGCTTCATTTTCCAGATACCAGTTGTTACGCAGGAAGGAATAAGGAATGCCGGATTCGCGGATCGCCTGTTCTGTGGCACGGTGTACTTCAGCCAGGGAAAGGGTGTTATTCTGGGCATTTACCACGCTGGTATACGCGATAAATCCAACACCTGCACTCTTGGCAGCATGAACCGCAGCTTGATGTTGGCGGATACGTGTCTCATTGTCGCCATCTGTGGAGATGAGCAGCAGTCGATCTACACCAGCGAAAGCTTTGACAAGTGTATCCGGTTGATCGAAATCACCATGACGAACGTCAACGCCTTGAGCGCGCAGTGCTTCCGCTTTCTCCGGGTTTCGTACACTTACAGCAAGATCGCCGGCTGATACCGTTTTTAACAAAGCTTCTACGACCAGTGAACCCAAATGACCTGTTGCGCCAGTAACCAAAATTTTCATGAAAAGTTCCTCCAATGGTTTAAGTATTTTGAAAAAAGTTTTGGATGTAATCAAGTCCGTTATAACAGATGTGATTACAACCGAAGGGTTAAAAAAAGCTCGAAATGAGCTTCTTTTATTCAGACACATGAACCTGATCCATCATCTGCTGTATGGTTACGCGGTTCAAGCGCTGTTCCATCGCTGTCTGAGCCTCAATGAGCTCGGCTCGCAAGGTACGTTCGATCATGCTGCCCACGGGACAATCCGGATTCGGATGTTTGTGAAAGTTGAATAGCTCCCCTTCCTGGACCACTTCGAGTGCCCGGTATACATCCAGAAGGGTGATGTCTGCAGGGTCCTTTAATAACGAAGCACCGCCGACACCAGGTCTGACCTCAATCAAACGGGCCTGTTTCAGCTTGGACATGATCCGCCGGATAATCACGGGATTTGTATTTACGCTGTAAGCGATAAAATCCCCAGTGCACTCATGCGGTGCAACAGCGATCAAGGACAGGGTGTGAACCGCAATGGAAAAGCGGCTGCTGATTTGTTTCATGGATGATCACCACCGTTGTAACTATAATAGTTACAAATTGTGAGGTTGTCAAATATTATGTTTTAGATCACCATCCATAACGAAAAGAAGCCATGCCCCGGATCAAGTGGACCAAGATGGCCAGCGCTGATTATTGGGACAAAGCTTCTTCGGTGATTTTGCGGATATCGAACGGGGAGCGAATGCCTTCTTCAATCATGTCAGGCAGAATGTTGTCTAAGAAGTAACGTACACAGTGAAGGTCGATATTTTTGATTTTGATCAGTGCATAGCGGTACATGACGATGAATTCTTTCTCCGTATTGCCACGCTGCAGTTCCGCAAAGGCTTCATATACCTGGTCCATTTTATCCGCTACTTCTAGAATTAGGCCTTCTACGGAATTGTCTTTGCCTTCTCGCAGCTGCCTGCGGAAAATGTCCTTAAATTCCTCAGGGATATTTTCATGAATAAAATGCTCTACCATCGCTTCTTCCACATGGAGCAGCATGGAACGCAGTTCCAACGAGTAATGTTTGACGGGTGTCTTGATATCACCGATGAAGATTTCACCATAGTCATGGCTGCTGGTAATTTCGTATAACTTTTTCCAATCGATGCTTACTCCGTGCAGTTCTTCAATATCGGCCAGTGTCTTGGCATACTGTACTACTTTCCAGGAATGGGCAGAAACACAGTGTTCTTCGAACTTGAACTTGCCAGGCGTTCGAATGATGCGTTCAAGATCGTTCAGTGACCTAAAGTACGTATGAATTCCCATCTAGGCTATCATCCTTTGTTGGTTGAGTATGATCCGACTATACTTTAATTATGTTAACCACGGATTAACGATGTATGCGAGAAAGGTAAAAATAAACCTTGAAAGTGAAAGACATAAGCATGGGGATAAAGACACAAAAGGGATATCCACGGACAAAACCAAAAAACCAGCATGTCGACTGAACTTTTATTCAGCTGATTCATGGTGGTTTTTTTAGATTTTTAATGGTTCTCGATGAAGGAAAATGTGTACGAGATCCGATCAGGCTTTCTTTCGAACCGGGGAAATAAACCAATACGCCATACCGACAAACAACGCACCACCAATGATATTGCCCAGCGTGACGGGAATCATATTGTGCAGCCAACCTGCCAGTGTGATCGTATCGGGGTGGTTGGGCAGCAGCCAGGACAGTGATAAGAGCGTCATGTTGGCGACACTGTGCTCATACCCGCTGGCAATAAACGCATACAGACACCACCAGATTAGTACCAGTTTGGCAATATCCTCTTTGGAACGGGCCGCCATCCAGATGGCCAGACAGACGAGCCAGTTACAGAGAATACCGCGGAAGAACAATTCGGTAACGGGTGCAGCCATCTTTTTGGCTGATACGGCAAACAGTAAGTGCTCGGGTGCAGCTGTTTTAAACAAGCCACTGCCTACAATAAGCAGACTGAGCAGAATGGCCCCGATCAGATTTCCGAGGAAAACAAGTCCCCAGTTTTTCAAGGTTTCCCGAACTGTGGTCCGGCCCGCCAGCGTACTCATGGTAAAAAACATGTTGTTGCCTGTGAACAATTCCGAGCCTGCAAAAATGACGAGCGTGAGGGCGAGCCCGAAGGACATGCCCATCAGCATCATTTGCAAGGGTGACTTAGCTGCAAGCAGCGGTGCACCGATACTAAAGATCAGAATAATTCCAAGCCCAACGTAAGCTCCTGCCATTAAGGCAGCTACCATGTAACGCGGCAAGCTGGCATTCATCTGATCCCGTTTTTTAACGGCAGCTTCAATAATTCCTTCAACACCTGGTGTATACATCCTGGTCTCCTCCATTATTGTGCATCTATCTCGTTCCTACTCATGGAGCTAGCTATACAGCAATCCAGACCTGTCCGTTCTCGAGTTTCACCGGAAACATCTGAACCTGTCCCTGATCTGGTGCCTGCACTTCACCCGTACTTAAGTCAATTTTCCAATCGTAAAGCGGATCATAGAGATAATGTCCAGATACGATGCCTTCGGCGAGCGGCCCACCCTTGGGGTGGGGGTTATGGTTATCGGCAGCGAATACGGTACCGTCAGAGGCGCGGAAGACAGCCAGCTGTAGGCCTTCAATTTCTACCACTCTCCCGATCCGGGGGAGAAACTCTTCAATCTCTCCCGCCGGAAAGTAGGTGCCTGATTGTTTGGTTGTCATATGGACTGCTCCTTTTCTATGGCAGGTTCACCTGCAAATTAAATATCATATTAATCCAGTATAGAAAGCTACTATTTTAAGGGTTAGAGCTTAAGGACGAGCCGACACTTCAATCCCCTGGAACAGTTTGGTCTGGCCTTCTTCGTTACGCAGTGCTTTTTTCCATGGATCTTCCACATGGTTCAGAGCAAATTCGATGCGTCCCATCAGTGCTTTGCGTTCCTCCAGATTATCCACTACAACTGAACGAATCTGCTCAAGCCCCATCCGTTCTACCCATTCCGAGGTGCGCTCCAGATAGTTGCCTGTTTCCCGATAGTATTGAATAATTGCACCGCAGAGTTCAATGAGTTCTGCATCTGTTTTAACTTTGCATAAGGAGTCTGCCAGTCTGGCCTTTATACCGCCATTACCGCCAATAAACAACTCCCAGCCTCCATCGTTACCTACGATACCGATATCTTTCGTACATGATTCCGCACAGTTCCGAGGGCAACCATTAACCGCCATCTTGAATTTGGCAGGCAGATCAAGACGCTCGAATTTGCGTTCAAGCAGGGCACCCATCGCCATGGAATCCTGGGTACCGAAGCGACAGAACTGGGAACCGACGCATGTTTTGACCGTACGCAGCGATTTGGCGTAAGCATAACCGGAAGGCATATCCAGCTCCGCCCATACCTGCGGCAGATCCTCTTTTTTGACCCCGATCAGATCAAGACGTTGTCCCCCGGTAACCTTGACGGCTTTTACATCGTATTTGACCGAAATGTCCGCAATGCGTTTCAGTTCTTCCGGCGTGGTTACGCCGCCGTACATGCGCGGTACTACCGTATACGTACCGTCTTTCTGAATATTGGCGTTCATACGTTCATTGACAAACCGGGATTCCTTCTCGTCTTCATGCGTATCCGGTGCAATCATGCCGAGGTAGTAGTTAATTGCCGGCCGGCATTTGGAACAGCCTTCAGGCTGGCTCCAGCCCAGGACATTCATCACTTCTTTGGTCGTCTGCAATCCTTTTTGCTTGATCTCGGCTACAATTTCATCCCGGCTGAGGGAGGTGCATCCACAGATGCCCTGTTTGGCGCCGCTTGTGAAGCCATCTCCCAGTACATATTGTAAAATTTGTTCTACTACCGGTTTGCATCCGCCGCATGAACGGGTTGCGCCTGTGCAGGCTTTGATCTCATCAACGCTGCTCAGACCTTGATTCGTAATGGCATCGACAATCGTTCCTTTGGTTACACCATTACATCCACATACGATTTCGTCCTCAGCCATCGTTTCAATAGAAGCAGCTTTTTTGTGACCACCACAGCCCGTCCCCATCAGTGAGGCATACAGCTCATCCGTCATCTCGGTTTTCTGTTTGATTAACTTCTGCAATTCAGCAGAATCCGTCACATCTCCAAAGAGCACGGCACCGACCATGATGTTGTCTCGCAGCAGAATTTTTTTGTAGGTCCGTTTCCAGTCATCTTTATGGCTGATCACCGTATGGTCGGGACTATCGAGAAATTCGCCTGTGGAGAAGACGTCCACACCTGAGATTTTTAATTTGGTTGATACGACAGAGCCTTCATACGGAGCAGTTTCCACGCCGCAGATATGCTTGGCGAGAATCATGCCTTGTTCGAATAATGGGGCAACGAGGCCGTAGCATACTCCCCGGTGTTCGGTACATTCCCCGACAGAATATACACCTTCGAGTGAGGTCTGCATGTAGTCATCCACGACGATCCCCCGGTTAACTTCCATGCCGCTTTCGCGGGCTACAATCGTATTCGGTTTAATGCCTACAGCCATAACGACAAAGTCTGCATCCAGTACGGTATCATCGGCAAATCGGAGGCCTTCCACACGTTCCCCGCCGATCAATTCAGCTGTCTGTGCGCCCATCTTGAAACGAATGCCCTGACGCTCCAGTTCCGCTTTTAGCATGGCTGAAGCTTGAGGATCGAGCTGGCGTTCCATCAAATCTTGCATGAGATGAACTACGGTGACGTCCATGCCGAGCTGTACCAGGCCTTTGGCTGCTTCCAGTCCGAGAAGACCTCCCCCGATAACAGCCGCTTTTTTATATTGCTTTGCTGCTTCCAGCATCATGTTGCAATCGGCAATGTCCCGAAATCCAACAACGCCTTCTTTATCATGACCCGGAACGGGCAGGATAAAGGAGCTGGAACCTGTAGCGATAATGACTTTGTCGTAGGGCACCCGTGTGCCTTCATTTGTCACGACTTCCCGGGTATCTGCGTCAATACGGGACACGGTTGTACCGGTATGAAGTGTAATGCCATTGTCTTTATACCAGTGCAGATCATTCAGCACGATATCATCAATGGTTTTGCTGCCCTCCAGAACATAGGACAACATGATACGGTTATAGTTGGGATAGGGCTCCGTGCCGAAGACCGTAATGTCATAGCGTGAAGTTAATTTCAAAATTTGTTCAACTGTACTAATGCCGGCCATACCGTTACCGATCACGACAAGTTTTTCTCTGTTTCCGTTCATGTGTGTAAGCCTCCTTGGTTTAACACTGGACAATATCAACATTTTTAGTGGTTTATATTTGAATCATACCGTGAATTGCTAACACTTAATGTGATTTATTTCACTAAGAAAGAGATAAGTAGCACAAATTAAAAAGTGTGAGCCCGGTCACGGAAACTGTTTTTTTATTGGAGCTTGAAGAATGGAAGGTATTGAGGTCCAGATGCTGCTTAAAAATAAGAAATACGAACTATTGTTCTCTTTTTGTTTTCGTTGTAACATCGAGAATGGGATATGATGTTCCCTATTTCTTCGAAAGGAAGTTTTCGCATCATGATGGGAAGATCCCACCTGATTATTGGAACAGGCGTTTCACTTTCAGTACTGCAGCTGATGGGTGTGCAAGTCACGGCACCGGCTGTTACGGTTGCGCTCATTGGCTCGCTGCTGCCGGACATTGATGAGCCGAATTCCTTATTGGTATCCAAGGCGCTGCCTAATAGTCTGATCAGGCTACTGCAAACCATTTTGCTGCCTACAGCCGTATTTGTGTATTTTTATGTGCAGGCGAAGCCTTGGAATCTGCTGCTGGCCATTTTGGTCGGGCTGGTATCTTTCCTGCCATCGCGTTCGCTCCGCAAGGTGTTGATGTTCGCCATCGGACTGGGCCTTGTATTCTACGGTCACGCCCTCGCACCATGGAACCTGATTGCAGGGAGTCTGCTCATGTTATGTACTACGCTGACCCACAGAGGTTTAACCCATACGGTCTATGGAACTGCAGTTTGGGGAGGACTGCTGTACAGCACAACGCATGAGCAGGGACCGGAGATTTGGGTTGCCGGAGGCGTAGCCTATGCCATGCATTTGCTTGCAGACTCGTTGACGAATCGAGGGATTCGTCCGCTTCCGCCACTCAAGTGGAGGATCAGGGCGAATTTAATGAGCACGGGGACCAAACATGGAGCCGTGGTCGAGAATGTATGTATTGTGCTAACGCTTATTTTGGCATGGATCGCATTTTCACCGTTATTTCTGTAACTCTGAGTAATAGGCATCGAGGTTACTTTATCGGATTATGTCGCATGACAACATCAGCATGAATTCAAAAACGCCAGTCCAGAATAGAGGACTGGCGTTTTTTATTGGCTCTCCGAATCCTGTACTAAACCTTACCGTGTATAGGGGCTAAACCACAATTGGGAGCAAGGTTCAGGAAGAGGATGGGGAATCGGTAAGCTCATCAATATCCGAAGAGCCAAATACAAAGAGCACAACAAGGATAACTACAATTAATAGCTCTGCAAATCCAGTTCCGTCAAAGTCAGACATCATCCCAGCCTCATTTCATTCCATTCATTTAGGAATTCATTCTTTTTTGGAAAGCTCGCATCACATCATCTAGTGTCACATCGCCCATCTCGTCAAGAAATTGGACCAGTTTATCGGCATTCGAAGGCGTAATGTTTGTCAGTGTTTTATATTGTCCAACCAACTCAACGACCAGAGTAGCTTCGCGAAACAAGGTCACAGCGTCGACTCTTAATTTGCCGCTAACTAGCAATGCTGCAACAATGAGTTCCAGGTTCTTACCTTTAAGGTTGCCATTGAGAAGGGAGTTTGCGGCATTTGATTTTTTGGAGCCTTTATTCGATTTTCCATTCCTTCCCACTGCCATGACAGGACCCCCACTGCTTGGTGTTTTGTTCTCTTTCGTTGTTGTATCTTATGTGTTATTTCCTATAATGTTCGAACTATTAATCTATTTTTACGCAAAAAAAAAGAGACACTCCAACCAAAGTCGGAACGCCTCTTTATCTGGAGAGAGATCAACCAGAGTTGTTCAATTCTGTCACTCCCTGAGCATTACGCGTTTTCAATAATGGTGTTCATGGTCGTACGATCCAAACCCTTCACCAATTTGACAAGCAGTGCCTTGGCAGCATCATAGTCATCGGTGTGAATGATGGAAGATGAGGTATGGATGTAACGGGCACAGATCCCAATGACGGTTGAAGGTACGCCAATTCCGCTCAGATGAACTTGTCCTGCATCCGTGCCGCCAGGTGAGATAAAGTATTGCATCTTGATCTGGTTCGAAGAAGCGGTATCCTGCACATATTCCACCATGCCGCGGTGAGTGAACATGCCTGGATCGAAAATACGAAGCAGAGCACCTTGCCCAATGTGTCCAAAGGACTGTTTGTCACCTGTCATGTCATTGGCTGCACTGCAGTCCAGGGCGAAGAAGATGTCTGGTTCAATCAGATTGGCAGCTGTACGCGCACCGCGAAGCCCCAATTCCTCCTGAACTGTTGCACCGCAATACAGCGTGTTTGGAAGCTTCTCTTGGTGGAGTGCCTCAACGAGCTCAAGGGCAAGTCCGACTCCGTAGCGGTTATCCCAGGCTTTTGCCATGATTTTTTTCGGGTTCGCCATGGGTGTAAATTCACAGATTGGAACGATTTGCATGCCTGGGTGAATCCCCCAAGATTCGGCTTCAGCACGGTTATCCGCACCAATATCCAGGTACATGTGATTCAGATCAACCGGTTTGCTCCGTTGGGACTCATCCAGCAAGTGAGTAGGCGTAGAACCTACAACGCCCGTTATACGGCGATCGGGAGTGATGATCTGAAGGCGCTGAGACAAGACAGCCTGACTCCACCATCCACCAAGCGGTCGGAATTTAACCATGCCCGTTTCCGTAATGCCTGTTGTCATGAAGCCCACTTCATCAAAGTGTCCGGCTACCATAACTTTCGGGCCTGATTCTTCACCGCGAAGTACACCGAAAAGGCTTCCCAGACGATCCTGGACAAATTCCTCTGTATATTGGGAGAGCTGCTCCTTCATCCATCCGCGAAGCTCGCGCTCGAATCCGGAAGCGGAAGGGAATTCCGTTAACGTACGAAACATCTCCATTGTTTTTTCATTCATGTGTCGACAACTCCTCTGCTTGTATGTATGACAGTCTTGACAGAACGGCTGCAGACTGTTGTCCTCCATTCTTAAAGGACATTATTAACCACTGGTCACATTATAGTATGAACCTTGCGCACCTAATTGTCCATGTCTGTGTCACGTATCGGATGCATCATTAGTACAATGAACATGAAGTTTTCTTTTGGATTGGGCTTTTCCCTCACGCCTTTCACAGCATGATTGAATATGCATGAGTTGAGACGCTCCTGCGTTCCCATAACCGGGGATTTTTATTCGTTTGCTTGACGACAGGAAGGAGTTGGGACACCAGATGAAGCCACCTCATGAAGGCAATGAAGATATCCTTTTTATCGTCCTTTTTATTTTGCTCGTCATCGTACTTCTTTATTTATAGGGAAATACTTCACACCTGACTGTTGTGCGATTAGCTCAACTTCTCTCTAATCCGGCGTATTGAATTTAAGCTGCTAAACCGTTCTCTCCCCAACTGGAAACAATTGATGCAATTCGCCGGATACATAACCTTCCCACGATTAACAAACAATGAACATAGGATTCCACACGAGATGCAGCGACAAGCTGTGCGACCTATACGATTTCTAAGGAGGTTCTGAATCTTGCCAGCTCAAACCAAAGGATCCGGTAACGGAAAAAAATCATCATCCCTGTCCATCAGCGAACAGGATTACAAGAAAGTAGCCAAAAAGCATGAGCCCGCTCGTCCGATCCTTGCGAATTGCATTAAGGCTTTCTTTGTCGGGGGATTCATTTGCATCATTGGACAGGCTATCCAGGAAGCATTCAAGGCAGGTTTCGATATGACTTCCAAGGAAGCGGCCAGTCCTACGGTTGCGGTCATGATCCTGATCTCGGTTATCCTCACCTGCCTTGGGGTCTACGATAAAATTGCCCAGTGGGCCGGAGCAGGAACAGCGGTCCCGGTTACCGGTTTTGCCAACTCGATGTGCTCAGCAGCATTGGAGCACCGTGCGGAGGGACTTGTTCTTGGCGTTGGAGCCAACATGTTTAAGCTAGCCGGATCGGTTATCGTATTCGGCGTCGTGGCTGCCTTTATTATAGGTATCATCTACGCCTTCCTTGGATTAGGAGGTGGGCATCTATGAAGCTTGTCGGACGCCAAACCTGGGAGTTTGAGAACCGCCCTCGAATTATCGGCAGGGCTGCGGTTGTTGGGCCAGAGGAGGGAGCTGGACCACTGTCCGCCGATTTCGATTACGTCTATGACAATCTGGAGATTGGTGAGAAAACATGGGAAAAAGGGGAGCGCAAGCTGCTTGAACAAGCTACACAGCTGGCACTCATCAATGCAAACATCACAAAGGAAGAACTGCAGTTTTTCATTGGTGGCGATCTCCTCAACCAGATCATCAGCAGTTCCTTTTCGGCTCGGAAACTGGGAGCTCCTTACCTCGGTGTATTTGGGGCTTGTTCGACCTCCATGGAGAGCCTGGCATTAGCATCCCTAATTGTTGATTCAGGTGGAGGTGATTATGTCCTCGCCGGTACGGTCAGCCATAACTGCACAGTGGAGAAGCAGTTCCGCTACCCGACCGAGTATGGATCCCAGAAACCTCCTTATGCACAGTACACCGTGACCGGATCTGGTTGCGGCGTAGTCTCCCGCTCAGGGGAAGGCCCAGCTGTCACGCGGGCAACGATTGGACGGGTCATGGATCTTGGCATCAAGGATCCGTTTAACATGGGGGCGGCCATGGCCCCAGCAGCGGCAGATACCATCGTGTCTCATTTCCGGGATACAGGGCTTGAACCAGGGTATTACGATCTTATCGTCACTGGCGATTTGGCTTCGGTTGGACACCCCATCACGAAGGAACTGTTGCAAAAGGAAGGCATCCCCATGGAACAAACGACGTTTAATGACTGTGGACTCATGATTTATGATCGGGAGAAGCAGCCATTCGTTGTAGCAGGCGGCAGTGGATGCGGCTGCTCAGCGACTGTAACGTATGGACATATATTGAACAAAATGCAAAAAGGCGATCTCAAACGGGTACTGGTTGTGGCCACGGGTGCACTGCTGTCACCGATTTCCTACCAGCAGGGTGAGAGCATCCCGTGTATTGCACACGCCGTAGCCATTGAAAAGGAGGGATAAACGATGCAATTTCTATGGGCGTTTATTGTTGGCGGATTGATCTGTGTAGTGGGTCAGCTGCTGATGGACGGCGTCAAGCTGACGCCGGCTCACACGATGAGTACACTCGTTGTGGCAGGGGCGGTGGCGGATGCGCTCGGATGGTATGATCCGCTGGTTAAATTTGCAGGGGCAGGGGCATCCATTCCCATTACCAGTTTCGGTAACTCACTGGTGCACGGGGCATTAACCGAGCTTGAAAAGGACGGATGGATCGGGGTTATTACCGGGATATTCGACTTGACGGCTGCAGGGATATCAGCGGCGATTATCTTCTCCTTTCTCGCCGCGCTGGTGGTTCGGCCGAAAGGCTGACAAGGCGCAGTTCAATGGTTTTAGCCATATATGTATACACTAAAAGGCTCCGGATGTTTAACATCCGGGGCTTTTTGTCGCAATCATGCGAGAATGGCGGCCAATCTGACGGCTGGAAACAAATTGTGATTCTCTTCGAGTGTACTCGCGCCCGTTGTTCATGTACAATAAAAGGAAATCTGTATGCTTTTTTAGGAGGTTAGACCACATGCCTGTGCGCAAAGAGTCGATCCAAATCATTTCAGCAGTTCGTTCTAATCTAGAATCTTGCATAATGGGGAAATCCTTTGAAATTCAACTTTTGCTCACAGCTTTGCTTGCAGGCGGACACGTTCTGATCGAAGACGTACCCGGAACAGGCAAGACACAGTTGATCAAAGCATTATCGAAATCCATGCGCGGAGAATACCGCCGCATTCAATGTAATCCAGATATTTTGCCAAGTGATATTACAGGTGTATCCGTATTCCACCCGCGTGACGAGCGCTTTTATTTCCGTCCGGGTCCGGTCATGACCAACATACTTCTGGCGGATGAGATCAACAGGGCAACAACGAAGACCCAGTCAGCTCTGTTGGAAGTGATGGAAGAACGCAGTGTAACGGTAGATGGCGATACCTATGATCTGCCGCACCCGTTCATGCTCTGTGCTACCCAGAATCCAATTGATTTTGAGGGAACGTATACACTGCCGGAAGCACAGCTCGACCGGTTTATGCTGAAAATAAGTCTGGGTTATCCCGACAAGGATATCGAGAGAACACTACTGAAGCAGCATCAGTCAGGACAGCCCGTGGACCGGCTGGAGTCCGTAACTCACATGGACCAGATATCGGCGATTCAGCAGGAAATCAAGGAAGTCTTTATTGGTGATCCGGTCATGGACTATCTGCTTGACGTCGTTCGCAATACACGTTCGCATCCGTCCGTTCTGCTGGGGGCCAGCCCGCGTGCAGCCATTTCATTCATGATGGCGGTGAAGGCGTTTGCCTTCCTGCAGGAACGTGATTATGTGCTCCCGGATGACGTAAAAACGATGGCCCCGTATGTCCTTTCCCATCGGATTGTACTGCGTCCTGAAGCGAGACTGGACAGCATGAGCTCTGAAGCCGTACTGAATTCTGTACTTCAGCAGGTTCGTGTGCCCGTCTCCATGGGGCAATAATTCATGAAGCCGCTTTTGAGTAATGTCAGAAGAGGAATGCGCCACCCCCGCGTATGGAGTATCGCGACGGTGTGGATTTGCTGCTTGGCCTATGTATTATTCCAGGGCGGGAAAACATCCATCATGCTGCTTTCGATGGTAACCCTCCTTTGTCTGTATCTTGCCATTGCCGGATTCAGTGGAGTAAGACGTGCACGCGGTGTACGAATGCTATCATCGGGTCAGGACCATGAAGAGCTGCTGCATGCCGGTGACCAGGTTCAGGTGAAGCTCAGGCTGACCATTCCCGGATTTTTGCCACTGCCCTACGTGGTTGTCCGTGAAATGCTGCACCGTCATAACGGAGAATCCTGGTCTTTCAGGGAGAGCCTGATTCCGAACATGCGGGGAAATGGAGAGCTGTCTTTCCAGACTCCGCCGCTGGAGCGCGGCAAATACGCGTTTTCCGAAACGGAATGTGCAAGCGAGGATATTTTTGGCCTGATTGAGCATCGTGGTACATTCAAGGCCAAAGGCGAGTTTAGGGTGCTGCCTCGTACCGTATTCATACCGTACTGGCAGCTGTACGATCGTAAATCACGACTGTCTGGTCCACAGACCGCACAGACGCGTTCCCGCAGGGAAACAACTCAAATCAACGGTGTTCGTGATTACGTGTATGGCGACAGGCTGTCCCGTATTCACTGGAATGCTACAGCCAAGACAGGAACATGGAAATCCAAGGAGTTCGAACATGAATCGGTACCCAAAACCATCTTAATACTTGACGCTCTGGCGAGCAGTTACGAGCAGGGGGAAACATTTGAGCTGGCGGTTTCCACTGCGGCATCGTTATTGGAGTATGGTACGAGAGAACGGATGGGTATGGGGCTGATGACGCTATCTGACCAAACGACGCTGCTTCCTCCAAGCGAAAGCCTGATGGATCGGCAGAAGATGATGCATCATCTGGTGGATGTTCAGAATGATGGTCAGGATAAAAGACTGCTGCCCGGTATTGAAAAGCTTGCTCGTCAGCTGCCACAGGGCGCTTATTTTGTAGTCATATCTCCCCAGAAGGATGAAAAAGTACTGGAACTGCTGCGGTGGGCTGATACTCGCGGGATGACTCCATGTCATATTATCCTTGATACCAAGGATTCACGTCAGAGTGCCGAATGGGCCGCCATGCTCCGAGGAAGAGGCACGAGATCCTTTGTAGTTTCCCATCTGCAGGAACTTCCAACGGTTATGGGGGGAGGTTCTGTATGAGTACGAATAGTAGAGAACAGTCGATGGGGAAAAGATCATGGTACCATGCCGCGTCGCTGCTCTGGATTTTCCTGATTGGGATGCAGTGGATTTCGTTTACACAGGAATCCTGGTACACCGAGACGACATCATTGGTATTATGGACGCTGGCTGCGGTCAGTGTGCTGGAGATTATTTTACCTTTCAAAACGATATACCGTAACATCATCAAGGCAATTGTTCTTATTTATATTTTGCATAAAACGCTCATTGATTACTCTGTCTACATTCCTTACGGTACACTGAGCGATCGGACGGAGCAATTTCTGCTGCATTTGACCCCGTACATCTGGTTCTCCCTATGCGCATGGGTCATGCTTGAAGCTGCTCTTCGTCTGGTGACGACAACACGCCGTATTCTAGTTTTTCTGGGTGTGAACATCGTTTCGATGGGTATTCTGGATTCCTTCACCCAGATTCCACTCTGGATTGAAGTGGCTTGGGTCATGTTTGCCGGGATGGGGTGGCTCGTTTGCCAGCACTTCCGCAACTTCCAATTGAACTACCCACAGGGCTGGAAACGATTGCTCCGTTATCCGTACAAAATACTCGCCAACATCGCCATTATTTTTTCTCTGATTATTGTAGCGAGTGTTAACATGCCCGAAGTACCGCCTACGCTGACAGATCCTTATACGGCATGGCGTAACTATACCGGAAGCTCTACCAGCCAGACTGGCAACGGGACGCTGGATATTCCAAGTTCAACAGAGTCCGGATACAGCCGGGAAGATAATCAGCTGGGCGGTGGATTCAACTTTGACTACACACCAGTCATGTCGGTAACGACCAATGAACGGAATTACTGGCGGGGTGAAACCCGGGAAGAGTACACCGGTACAGGGTGGGATGACCGCAGACGGGTGTCCTCGGAAGATGTAGAGATTGGACAAACCCTTGAGAATGAGGATGCGGGTAACGTAAATACCAAGCAAGTTACGCAAAAGGTAACCATGCTGAACGATAGTGTGTATCCAATCCTCTTTGGTGCATATTCCATAACTGAAGTAAGTTCGGTCAATGGCGAGAACGAATCAGGCCGGATGCTGTGGAATGCAAATCAGGCAGAGCTGCACATTGTCACAGATCGGCAGCAGCCGCAATTCCCTAAAACGTATACGGTTGTATCCGAAGCACCAGTCATCGTGGAAGATGAGCTCCGTACCAAGACGTTTGATGATCTATATGGAAGCAATCCTGCAGATGACATGTACCTGCAAATGCCTTCCCGTTTCCCGGACCGGGTAACAGAGCTTGCGGCCGAAATAACGGCTGCGGCAAATACGCCGTATGAAAAAGTGGCATTACTGCAAGACTACTTACAACAAAACTTTAATTACACTAACAATCCCGATTTATCCCGAAAAGTGAGCAATGACTTTGTTGAAGGATTTTTGTTTGACATCCGTGAGGGGTACTGTGATTATTTCTCAACGGCACTCGTCATGATGGCACGTTCTGAAGGTATTCCCGCCCGCTGGGTAAAAGGATATGCCCCTGGCCAAATGTCTCTTAATTCCGACATGCAGGCTCCACGCCAGCCTGGTTCTGAGATTGAGACGACGTATACCGTGACCAATGCAGATGCCCATTCCTGGGCTGAGGTGTACTTTGGTGAATACGGATGGATTCCGGTTGAAGCGACACCTGGCTTCGATATGCCTCTGTTGACGGAACAGCCTGATGTACAGCCGGTAGACGAGCCTGAAGAACAACCAGAAGAAGAACAGGTTGTAGAAGAAGAGCAAGCACCTGCACCTGAACAAGCAGCATCCGGCATTCCCGCGTTTGTGATCTGGGCGGCGGTGGCTGTACTTGCTCTATGGGTCGCTTATATGTTCTGGCGGAATCGCTTCTCACTCCGTTTTTGGATGCTGCGTCTGCGCACTGGAGGACCACTTACCCCCGAGCAGAAAGTTATTGCAGAGACGGAACGCTGGATTCGCTATGTGAAACGAAAAGGATTGACCCGAAGCGGAGACGAGACCCTGCGCGAGTCTGTCAACCGATGGAGTCAGGCCAAACCGGCTGCGGCAGCAACGCTGCAAGAACTGCTGGCGATGTTTGAACGCACGCGTTATAGCCCAGCTTCCGTTACTTCGGACGATTGGAAGGCAGTCTATGAGACAGCCTCGAAGCTGCGCAAGGAACTCAAAGCGGAACGGGCATAAAGGATGCCCGTCCCGTTTTTCCTTTTTCCCATACCATCAGGCACTGTATGCATTTTCAGGAAAGACGGATTTGTGATATAGTGTGTCGTATGAAACTGAGGTGACTTCTTTGTTTAAAATGTTAATGCCCAAGCTGCGAGTAGACACGGTTTTTGACATAAATCTGGAAGAGCTGTACGCTCAAGGCTACCGTGGAATTATAACTGATCTGGATAATACGCTTGTCGGTGCCAAAGCTCCTGATGCCACGCCGGAACTGATTGAATGGTTTGCGCGTGTGAAAGAGGCGGGTTTCAAGCTGATGATCGTGTCCAATAACAATTTGAACCGTGTATCTTTGTTTGCGACTCCGCTGGATATCCAGTTTGTGCATAGTGCACGCAAACCATCGAATGCACCGTTTCGTAGAGCAATGAAGATGATGGAGCTAACTCCAGAAAAAACGATTGTTGTAGGCGATCAAATGCTTACGGATGTATATGGAGGCAACCGACTGGGACTTTATACGGTCTTGGTACTGCCCATTTCCATTGGTGATGAAGGTTTCATGACCCGCTTCAATCGTCGCGTGGAACGGATTGCTCTAACCAGTTTGCGCAAGAAAGGCTTATGGCTTGAGGAGGAAAAGAAGAAATGACAGAAACGCATAACGGCAATTCTGCCGTAAGATGCAGTGGATGCGGAGTGCATCTGCAAACGGAAAATCCGGACAAACCGGGGTTCATTCCGGAGAAAGCGCTGGATCGTGAACCGGTCATATGTCAGCGTTGTTTCCGGATCAAAAACTACAATGAGTCATCATCCGTCACGGTGGATCAGGACGAATTCCTGGCTCTTCTCAGCAAAATCGGGGATAAGGATGCGCTTGTCATCCATATCGTTGATCTGTTTGACTTTGACGGTAGCATCATTTCCGGTCTGCAGCGTTTTGTAGGAAACAATCCCGTTCTGCTGGCTGTTAACAAGACGGACCTGCTTCCTAAGGTAACCAACTGGAACAAGGTTCGTAACTGGGTACAGAAGCAGGCTAAGGAGCAAGGTTTGCGTACAGTGGATATCGTGCTCTGCAGTGCCAAGCAAAATCAGGGATTTGATCGACTGCTGGAGCTTGTTGGTACCTATCGCGAGGATCGTGACGTATACGTGGTCGGAGGTACCAATGTGGGTAAATCGACATTGATTAACCGTCTGATCCGCGACTACAGCGATTTGGAGCAGGAACTGACAACCTCCCGTTATCCGGGAACGACGCTGGATATGGTTAACATTCCACTCGATGATGGCAAATTTATTATTGATACGCCGGGAATCGTGTATCCATGGCGTTTCAGTGAGATCGTATCACGCAAGGATCTGGCAGCCATCATGCCGGACAAGCCGCTTAAACCGGCCGTGTATCAATTAAATGCCGGACAGACGCTGTTCTTTGGTGCCATGGCTCGTTTTGATTTCATTGAAGGTGATCGTCAGTCCTTCACTTGTTATACAAGCAATGCAATCGATATTCACCGGACGAAGCTGGAGCGTGCAGATGATCTGTATCGTGACCACGTCGGAGAACTGCTGTCCCCGCCAAGCCGAGAGGATGCAGCGGACATGCCTGAATGGACACGGCATGAGTTCCGTATCAAACGCGGCAGCCAGTCCGATGTGTTCATATCCGGTCTGGGCTGGATTAAGGTCAATGGTGAGAATGGGGCGCTTGTCGCTGTACATGCACCAAAAGGTATTCGAGTGCTGGTTCGTCCATCTTTGATCTAGTTATACGGCAAATTGATTCTCTATAGATCGGGGGCAGACGCATGCCAGAACAAAAGAATACCTATACTTCACTTCCTGTTTTGCTCGGAGTTTTTGGTGATCCGATTGGGCATTCCAAGTCACCTGCTATGCATAATGCGGCTCTTGCGACAGCGGGTGTGAACGGATTGTATATGCCGCTTCATGTTCGTCCAGAGCAGCTGGAAGCAGCCGTTAAAGGCATTGTTGCCTTGGGGTACCGGGGTGTTAATGTAACAATACCTCACAAAGAAGAAGTGATGAAATACCTCGATGTCATTGATGAAAGTGCGCGGCTGATTGGTGCTGTAAACACGATCGTCAACGATAATGGTAAACTGACTGGGTACAATACCGATGGTATTGGTTATGTTCGTTCGTTGAAAGAAGAGGCAGTGCCGGAACTCGCAGGCAAGAAGATTGCAGTTCTTGGGGCAGGAGGCGCTGCAAGAGGCGTCATCTATGCTCTGGCACTGGAGAAACCGGAACGAATTAGCATCCTGAATCGTACAGCCGAGAGAGCAGAGGCTCTTGCCTCCGATCTGAGAGGGCATGGATTGGGTAACATTACTGGCAGCGGCATGGAAGAAGCTGCAGCAGTGTTAGCCTTCGCTGATATCGTGATCAACACTACGGCGGCAGGCATGCATCCGCATATCGATGATGTACCGGTGAATCCGGAGTTGATTCGGGAAGGTGCTGCCGTGAGCGATTTAATCTATAATCCGCTGGAGACACGCTTGCTGCGAGAAGCACGTTTGCGTGGATGCGTTGTGCACGGTGGCCTAGGTATGTTTGTGTATCAGGGCGCGGTCGCATTTGAACACTGGCTCGGCATTCCTGCGCCAGTTGAGACCATGAGACGCGCTGTATTGGATAGTTTTAATCAGTGAAAAATATCATTGAACGGTCAGGCAACAGACAGACGAAAAACGCTGTTACAGTGCCTGCCGGGCATAAGGAGTTATGGAGTAATTATGTTAAACGGTAAACAAAAGCGCTTTTTGCGCTCACAAGCACATCATCTGACCCCTGTATTTCAGATCGGAAAAGGGGGCACCAATGATCATCTGTTCCGTCATATTGAAGAGGCAATCGAGAAACGCGAACTGATGAAAGTGCAAGTGCTGAACAACTGTCTGGATGACAAAAACGAAATCGCTGAAGAAGTGGCTCGGGAAACCGGCAGCGAACTGGTGCAGATTATCGGAAGCACCATCATCCTGTACAAGGAATCACGCGACAACAAACAAATCGAACTTCCTTAGGACGGTGACACGGGTGAAGATTGGCATCATGGGCGGGACGTTTGATCCGATCCACATGGGACATCTGCTTGCTGCCGAAGCTGCAAGAGATTCACATGCCCTGGATGAGATCTGGTTTATGCCTTCCCATGTTCCGCCCCATAAACGCGGAGCTGGAGCTTCGGGACAGCAGCGCCTGGATATGACTGAGGCTGCGGTACAAGGTGTAGAGCAGTATGAAGTGCTGGGCATCGAAATGGAACTCGGCGGGGTGTCCTACACGATCGATACGATGAAGGAACTGTGGCGCCGTTATCCGGAGCATGAATTTTATTTCATTATCGGAGCGGACATGGTGAACTATCTTCCGAAGTGGGAACAGATTGAAGAACTGGCTGCCAAATTAACCTTTATCGGTGTGGGGCGGCCAGGATTTCAGCTGCATCTGGATGACCTGCCGGAAGAACTGCAGAACAGCGTGCTGCTGGCCGAGATGCCCCTGGTGGACATCTCATCCACGGCTGTTCGCAGGAGACTTGCTAAGGGGCATTCGGTACGGTTCATGATCCCTGATGCAGTTCATCAATATATTGTAAGGAGCGGTTTATATGGGGCTAAGCCGTGAACAATTAATTAAGGCCGTTTCCGGTCAGATGCCGGAGAAGCGCTGGAAGCATACGCTTGGCGTAATGGAAAAGGCCGTCCAGTTGGCAGAGAAGTATGGGGCGGATCCTGTCAAAGCAGACCTCGCAGCCATACTGCATGACGTAGCCAAGTACTGGCCTGTATCCGAGATGGAAGCGGTCATCCGTGAAAACGGATTGAACGAAGAACTTTTACAGCATGACAAGCAGCTCTGGCACTCTGAAGTAGGTGCTTTTGTGGCACAGCGCGATTATGGTGTTGATGATCCGGAAATCATTAACGCAATCCGCTGGCATACTTCCGGGCGTGTAGGTATGAGTCTGCTCGATAAGGTTGTATGTCTTGCTGACTATATTGAACCGGGAAGAGATTTCCCAGGCGTAGATCACATTCGTGAGCAGGCAGAGCGCAGCTTGGAAGAGGGACTGATTGCCGGTTTTGATTCCACGATCAGCTTGCTGATCTCGCAGCGACGCGTCATTTATCCGCTAACGATGTTGTCGCGGAATGATCTGATTGCACACTTATAAAATATGGAGGTTGGTTCATGACAGTATCATCGAAAGAACTTATGAATATGGCGGTAACCGCCGCTGACGATAAAAAGGCATCGAACATTGTAGCACTGGACCTGAAAGGCATCTCTCTGGTTGCAGACTACTTCGTAATCTGTCACGGTAATTCCGATACACAGGTACAGTCCATTGCAACAGAAATTCGCAAACAGGCACATGCAGCTGGCGTTAACATTAAAGGAATTGAGGGCATGGATTCCGCACGTTGGGTGCTGATGGATATGGGCGACGTGGTTGTGCATATTTTCCATCGTGATGAGCGCGAATATTACAACATTGAACGGCTATGGTCTGACGCCAAAGTGGTGGAAACGGTATGAGTTTGATTGCAGGTACGGTCGTCTCCCTACCGGTTGATCGTGAAGTATCGCCTTTTGGCTACTTTTTGACGACAGGATCGGAAGATGTACTGCTTCACTATACGGAACTCACACGGGATGTCAAAATCGGGGAGACGCTCGAGGTCTTTTTGTTCTTTGATACAGAGGACCGTTTGGCAGCAACCATGAAAAAACCATATCTCACTCTGGGCGAAATGGCGCGACTGGTTGTGGCAGATATCCACCCGCGCCTTGGCTGTTTCCTTGAGATGGGACTTGGACGGCAGCTGCTGCTCCCTATCCGTGAATTGCCCGAATTGGAAGAACTACGTCCACACGTGGGCGATGAAGTTTTTGTTATTATGGAACATGACAAGCAGGGGCGTCTTCGTGCCAAATTGGCCGGGGAACGTGAGCTTGCTCCCCTGTCATTCCACGCTCCAACATCATGGTTGAACGAGTGGGTGGAAGCAACGGTGTACAAACCTTTGCAGATGGGTACTTTTGTGCTTGTAGAAGGCGGAGTACTTGGCTTCGGTGCTATCGGCATGATCCATTCATCTGAGCGCAACAGAATGCTGCGGCTGGGTGAAAAGGTGAAGTGTCGGGTAACGCTGGTTCGTGAAGACGGGCGTGTTAACCTGGCCATGTCCCCTCGCAAAGAGGTAGGCCGTAACGAAGATGCGGACAAACTTCTGGCGTTTATGAAAGAGCGCCCTATGGGCGGTATGCCTTATTCGGATGCCACTCCACCGGATATCATCAAGCAGCGCTTTGGAATCAGCAAATCAGCTTTTAAGCGTGCTTTGGGCAAGCTGATGAAAGACGGACTGGTGACGCAGAAGGAAAACTGGACGTACTTGACGGAATCAGCTCCCAAAGATTCAAGTGAAAACAAGTAATCGTTAACGACATATTGGAACGAAGGAAGGCAGGGCAAGGCTGGGTGAACTCCGGACGCCCCTGCTTTTTCTTTTGGAATCGGAAAATGAAATTGAAAGTGCGGTGCCTGACATGTCTTACCGTAAATTTGCTTATGTGTACGATGAATTAATGGAAGATATGCCTTATCCGGACTGGATAAGGTTTGCAAGAACAGCTTGGGAGCAGCACGGCATGCCCAAGAGCGTAGCCGAGCTTGGATGTGGAACAGGGTCCATTACGATCCCGCTGGTCAACTCGGGGTTTGAAGTGACGGGCATTGATCTGTCTGCGGATATGTTATCTGTAGCGCGAAGCAAAATGGAGGGAACCCCTCAAGGTCATCGATTGTATCGTGAAGGCAGTGTCCGCTGGGTTCAGCAGGATATGCGGGATTGGAGAGTACCCGAACCGGTGGATTCAGTAATCTCCTTCTGTGACTGCATTAATTATTTGCTGGAAAAGGAAGATGTCATTCGTACGTTCCAGCGTACCTACGAGATGCTGAAGCCGGAAGGGACATTCCTGTTTGATGTACATCATCCAGACACCTTGATCCGATATGAAGAAGAGCAGCCTTTTGTCCTGGATGAACGCTCCGTATCCTATATCTGGACCTGCGACATGGATCGTGAACGGTGTGAGATTGAGCATCATCTCAGCATTTTTTCCCGGGTGGATGACGGCGGCAAGGATATGTACCAGCGGTTCGAAGAGGTTCACATTCAGCGTGCATACGATCCGGACTGGATGAAGCTGGAACTGACCAAAGCTGGATTCAGGAATGTCCGTGTATATGCTGATTTCACATGGAAAGAAGCTGGAGAAGGCGCGCAGCGGCTATTTTACGTCGCGGTGAAGTAGATTCCAGATAGGGACCGTCCTTACAACAGTAAGGGCGGTTTTTTTTCTGTTTTTTATGATGAAATGCATTGTCAGCAAGGGTGAAGAGAGCCATAATGGACAAGAATGGAAAACGATTACAAGATCTTAATGATTAGAATTCGTATTGATAAAAAGGTGGTGCAGAATGGAAAGTACATACAAAACCAGGCTGACTTCAGAACAGCTGAATGCAATTGCCAAGCAACATTTTAATACAGGCATCCAGGAATACAGGGAAATGATTGACGGATGGGCCAACCATGCTTATTATATCTCGCTCGGTAACGGGCAAGAGGCGGTGCTCAAAATCGCTCCTTCAAAGGTTGGTAAACCATTGCGTTGTGAGCAGGATCTTCTGATGGCGGAAGTTCAGGCACTGCGTCTCGTGGGAGAGCTTCGAGATGTACCGGTCCCCCGTGTATTAGCGTGTGATACAACATGCAGTCTTGCTCCGGCGGAGTACTTTATAATGGAATATATGCCTGGCACGCCTTATAACAAGGTCAAGGATCAGTATAGTGCAGCAGAGCAGGCAGAGATCGAAGAGCAGCTTGGTGCATTCAATCGCCGGATCAATGAGATCAAAGGTGAAAAGTTTGGCTATTTTTCAGAAAAGAAACCAAAGTATAACACCTGGAAGGAAGCATTTTTGAGTCTGATGGATGATCTGCTCACCGACGGAAGAGAGGCTGGCGTAAAACTTCCTATGGATTATGATGAGCTTGCCCAATTGATAAGAGAGAAATCGGATGTACTGAGTGATGTCAACGAGCCGGTACTCATTCACTGGGATCTGTGGGATGGCAATGTGTTTGTGGAACAGGGGCAGATTACAGCCATTATTGATTTTGAGCGTTGCCTTTGGGCGGATCCCCTGATGGAGCACTACTTCAGTCATTTTAATTATACACCAGGGTTTGTAAAGGGTTATGGTAGGGTCATCACAACGGAGAGTGAGCGAAAACGGAGAAGCTTGTACGATCTGTATTTTGATCTGATCCTGTGGATTGAATGCGAATATCGACAATATGATAACAAGGAACACATTCAGTGGGCAATTAATAACTTGGAAGAAGGAATCGAGCGATTTCGTTTGTCCTAGGCCGAATGGGGAAGAACAGCATTATCTATAGTCAAAAACCAAGCAATATTGACTTTAGTCTTGCTTTTTTATATAATGGTCCCGATATTGTATACATATTTCGATGATAAGGAACAGTAGTGGGTCCTGTACATGACAGAGAGTCGGCGGTTGGTGCAAGCCGATTGACAGTATTTCACGAACTCGCCTTGGAGAAATGCGGTGATTACACCATCCTGTGCTTGAATGTTTGGCATTCGTTCAGGAATGGAAATCCGCATCGGTTAACCGCCGTTACAGGTCCAAAGGGAGTGGATGACGAAGCACGTTCGTCCGCTAACTAGGGTGGTACCACGGGAATTCAACCTCTCGTCCCTAGCGCTGCAAACGCTATGGATGCTGAGGTTTTTTTGTTGCAATAAAAGTGAATAACCAAGAGGAGGAACAATAGATGAGTGAAAATCACCAGCCGAAGCACGGCTATCAGCCGCAGGTTATGGAGAAAAGTTGGCAGCAGTATTGGGATGAGAACAAAACGTTTAAAACAGGTGAAGACCCGGGTAAACCGAAGTTTTATGCACTCGACATGTTCCCCTATCCATCCGGTTCAGGTCTGCACGTAGGTCACCCGGAAGGGTATACGGCAACAGACATCGTTTCCCGTTTCAAACGTATGCGTGGTTATAATGTGCTGCATCCGATGGGCTGGGATGCTTTCGGCTTGCCTGCTGAGCAGCACGCTCTGGACACGGGCGAGCACCCGCGGGAAATTACATTCCGCAACATCGACAATTTCCGTCGTCAAATCAAGTCCCTTGGTTTCTCGTACGACTGGGATCGTGAGATCAGCACAACAGACCCTGAATACTATAAATGGACACAATGGATCTTCATCCAGTTGTACAAAAAAGGCCTGGCATACGTAGATGAAGTGCCGGTTAACTGGTGTGAAGCGCTGGGTACGGTACTGGCTAACGAAGAGGTTATTGACGGCAAAAGTGAGCGCGGTGGTCATCCGGTTGTACGCAAACCGATGCGTCAATGGGTACTGAAAATCACGGAATATGCAGAGCGCTTGCTGGAAGATCTGGAAGAGCTGGATTGGTCCGAGAGCATCAAGGATATGCAGCGCAACTGGATTGGGAAATCCACAGGTGCAGAGGTTATATTCGCCATTGAGGGCAGTGAAGAAGTTATTAAAGTGTTTACAACACGTGCGGATACCCTGTTCGGTGCAAGCTTTGCCGTTCTTGCTCCTGAGCATGAATTGGTCGATGCAATTACGACAGCAGAACAGCGTGAAGCCATTAAGGCTTACCAGGAGCAGGCTGCTCGCAAGAGTGATCTGGAACGTACGGATCTGGCCAAAGAAAAAACAGGCGTATTCACTGGTGCCTATGCGATCAATCCGGTTAATGGTGCAAAGCTGCCTATCTGGATTGCGGATTATGTGCTCGCAGGATACGGTACAGGAGCGGTTATGGCGGTTCCAGGTCATGATGGTCGGGACTGGGAATTTGCGAAGCAGTTCGGTCTGGACATCATTGAAGTTATCCAGGGTGGGGACGTAACACAAGAGGCGTATGCCGGCGACGGACCGCATGTGAACTCCGACTTCCTGAACGGACTGAATAACGAAGAAGCGATTGCGAAAATGATCGCATGGTTGGAAGAGAATGGTAAGGGGCAAGGGAAAACAACGTATCGCCTGCGCGATTGGTTGTTCAGTCGTCAGCGTTACTGGGGTGAGCCGATTCCAATTCTACACCTGGAAGATGGAACAATGAAGACGGTACCGGAAGATCAACTTCCTTTGCTGCTGCCGGATATCGATCAGATCAAACCTTCAGGTACTGGGGAGTCTCCACTGGCGAACGTAACGGAGTGGGTAAATACGGTGGACCCAGAAACGGGAATGAAAGCCCGCCGCGAGACCAACACGATGCCACAATGGGCGGGAAGCTGCTGGTACTATCTGCGCTTTATCGATCCACACAACGACAAAGAGCTGATCTCCCAGGAGAAACAGCAGCAGTGGCTGCCGGTTGACCTGTACATCGGGGGAGCCGAGCATGCCGTGCTTCACCTGCTGTATGCTCGTTTCTGGCACAAAGTGTTGTATGATCTGGGCGTGGTGAATACCAAGGAGCCATTCCACAAACTGGTGAACCAGGGTATGATTCTGGGAACCAATAATGAGAAAATGAGTAAATCCCGTGGTAATGTCATTAACCCGGATGAAATTGTGAATGAATTCGGAGCCGATACACTGCGTCTCTATGAGATGTTTATGGGACCACTGGAAGCTACCAAACCGTGGAATGCTAACGGGGTAGAAGGCATGTACCGCTTCCTGTCACGCGTATGGCGTCTCTTCATCAACGAGGATACTGGAGCAATCAACGACAAAATCACTGTGGATGGCGGAACGGAAGAATTCAAACGCACAGCTCACAAAACGATCAAAAAAGTTACGGATGATCTGGAACATCTGCGTTTCAACACAGCGATCAGCCAGTTGATGATCTTCATCAACGATGCTTACAAAGCTGATACATTGCCACGTGAAGCGATGGAAAACTTCGTACAGCTCTTGTCCCCGCTGGCACCGCACATGGCGGAAGAATTGTGGAGCCGTCTTGGACATGAAGGAGGCATCTCCTACGTAGCTTGGCCGGAGTATGATGAATCCATGACGGTAGATGCTGAAGTGGAGATTGTTGTACAGGTCAACGGCAAAATCGTAACCCGGGCAACGATTGCCAAAGATCTCGATGCACAGGGCATGCAAGACTTTACAATGGAACTGGCGCCTGTCAAACAGGCTCTGGAAGGCAAGACCATTCGCAAGGTCATTGCCGTTCCAGGCAAACTTGTTAATATTGTTGCCGGTTAATTTCACCGGCTCTAAATACTTCATCCAGCTTTAACAAGTCTTCTTCATACTTGTCGTGGGTTGTATGGATAAGGCTGTCAAAAACACCGTCCAGACTGTTTTTCATTAAAGCAAGTGCCTGGGCGGTAATGCCACCGGGAACGGCAACGCGAGCCTGGAGCTCTTGGGGTGTATATCCTCCTTCCGTCAGCAGCTTGCCTGTTCCGAGGAGCATTTCACCTGCAAGAGCGCAGGCGTCTGCGCGTTTGATCCCTGTTAGTTTGACAGCACTCTCGATCCATTGTTCCAGAAAGAAGGATATGAATGCAGGTCCGCAGCTGGAAAAGTCGGATGTGATCCGCGTGCAGGCTTCATCGACTTGGTAAGGTCTGCTGAAGTGACTGAGAAGTCCCTCCAGAACGGATCGGTCTTCAGGGGTCATGCGTTCGCCATGAATGCACAGGGATGCTCCGCTGCCGACCTGGTGTGTAACGCTGGGGATGATCTTGGAGACTTTGCAAGGAAGTGAAGATTCCAGATGGCGCAGCTGCACGGGACTCGTAATCGAGACGATGATATGATTGGAATTTACAACAGGCAGAATGTCGTCAATAACATGCTTGAATTCGAGTGGTTTCACGCATAGAAATATGATGTTGCTTCGGATGACAGTTTCCCGATTGCTCTGTGATTCATGCAGACCGGGATAACGGAGGGATAACTGACGCACTTTGGAAGGGGTCCGATTGCTTGCGGCGATCTGCCGGGGCTCAAGTGCTCCGGATTGAATCAAGGCATAGATCAGCAGGCTTCCCATGCTGCCGGTTCCGATAAATCCAACCTTCATTGTTTCAGGCCTCCTTTCATGCTTTACGGTACTGGCGCAGTTCGTTCCTTCTAGTCTATGCACCAGGACTTGTATGACATGACATGAAAAAAGCAAAGCTTTGATTTCACCAGCAACATTTAACGGTTCGGAAGCACCGCCCGTGTTCAGAATATTTATTTTGAAGACAGGGAGAGGTGGGGGAATCATGAAATGGAAACAGGGAGTAGCCATTGCTGCTGCGGTGATAGGAAGTATATTCATATTATGGTCGGGCAAAAGTGAACAGCCGCCTTCTGGCTGGGAACCCATGCAGCTCGGCACCGAGACGCCGACGAAAGAGCAGGATCCCTCTGCTGTGCAGTCGGCTGTTTTGGGTCAAGGCGAAGTAAAGGTTACTGCGGATGAAAATGCGAAGAAAGCTGTTGATGTTGCTGATTCGAAGGAAACTGAACAGGGAAAACCTGTCGATGAAGAGGCCGGTTCAAATAGCGCGTCAAACGAACCAGAGGTTGCTTCGTCAACGGCAGCGGCACCTGCTGCGGAAGCTGGACAAGAAAATATCCAAACTGCTCAGCCGGTACAGGATATCGATAATGGTAAAATTGATGTTAATACTGCACCTGCTTCCAAACTTACGGAGCTTCCGGGCATAGGGGAGAAAAAAGCCCAGGCCATCATCGACTATCGAAATGCCCATGGTCCATTTACCAAAGTGAGTGATCTGACAAAGGTCAAGGGAATTGGGATGAAAATGTTGGAGAAAATGGCCCCCTATGTTCAGATCCGATAATGGCTGTAATAAAATGATTACGAATAGTAAACCAAAGTTTTCTTATGTTAAGTAAATATGCATTGCAAAAAGTGTAACTTATTAACGAACGGGAGAGGAAACGAACATGAGTACAGCAGACGTACGCAAAGATTGGGATACTTATTTCATGGACATCGCTTATATGGTCTCAACCCGTTCCCGCTGTTCGCGGCGCCATGTGGGGGCCGTGCTGGTTCAAGGTAAAAAATTGCTTGGAACAGCGTATAACGGTGCACCCATGGGCGTTCCCGACTGTTCCGAAGCCGGATGCATGATTTCTGAAGAGTATGAGCTGGTGGTGACGGATGGCCAGGAGGAAATGATTAAAAAGCAGCGGTGTATACGGACAATACATGCGGAGCAAAATCTGCTTCTGTTCACCGATCGAAATGACCGTGAAGGGTCTTCCGTGTACGTGACGGATGAACCCTGCTGGACGTGCTCCAATATGCTGGCGAATAGCGGCATAACGGAGATTGTTTTTCACCGCCCTTATCCCAAGGATACAGGCAAAGTGACACGCATGATGGTTCAGAAGGGAATAACATTCCGCAGGTTGGAGAATTATCAACCGCCGCGTGAAACCATGATGACGATTAGTGATTGAAGATGATCTAATGCGACTGGATGTTTGAAAACACAGGCAGGATCTCTTTTTAAAAAAAGAATATTGCTCAGTGCGTTGATGGGGAAGAACCCCCGGTTTAGCTGGTTCAGCTGCCGGGGGTTCTTTGCGTTCATTTATTTATGGCGGAGGGAGGAATAAGTTAGTGAAGGGTAGACCTTTGGTAGTGTTCACCGTCTGTTGGTTATGCGGCAGTGGGCTGGCATGTGCGTTGACTGGATGGACACTCTTTTGGGGGATGCTAGGTGCTATTGCCTGTTTGCCATTTCTACTTGGATGGATTGGGTTGCGCGGGTGGTCCGCGTTGTTGTTAATTGCATCGCTAATGGGTGGTGCTGTGCACTGGGAGTGGAATGAGGCTCGGAATGTTAGCAGTTTGCCCGAGATTACTCATATGGCAGTAGAGGAGTTGGACGGGTACGCTGCAACGCTTCATGCAACATTGGATTCAGACGTTCGGATTGACGGCGACCGGGCAGACTTTCAGATTCTGCTTGCTTCCATTGAATCGCTAGGAGAGGGCCAATCCGGGACAGATTCAGAGATTCTTCAGCTGCCTGCCAAAAAAGAACGCCTGATGGTGCAGGTGCGATTGGCTGCAGAGGAAGAACAGCAGGTGGCGGCAGAATGGCGACGAGGGGATGCAATCACGTTGACGGGTTCCCTGGCGCTGCCTGGAGAAGCGAGGAATTTCGGCGGTTTTGATTATCGGAATTATCTAAAGACACAGTACATCCACTGGTTGTTCAAAGTGAAGGGAGCCAGTTCGGTAACAGCCACCTCTCCTGAAGGGGTTGGGCAGTTCAATATACTCCGCTGGAATGACCTGGTGAGAAACCAATTGGGTTCTGCTGTAGACAGACTGTTTCCCGAACCACATGCAGGGTACATGAAAGGGCTTATTATCGGTATGGCAAGTGACATCGATCCCGATACGTATGGTCAGTTTTCACAACTTGGACTTACGCATATACTGGCTATCTCGGGTACACATGTTGCGGTGTATGTGGCGTCGCTATTACTTCTGATGTCGTGGCTGAGGTTGACACGCGAAACATCACTTACCATTGCCTTGTTGTTAATCCCTGCCTATGTTCTGTTATCTGGAGGTTCACCTTCCGTAATTCGTGCAGGGATTATGTCCATGATTGGTTTGTATATGGCCAGGCGAGGGCTGACCAGGGATGGACTGCAGATGATCAGTGCAGCTGCCTTGATGATGATGTGGTGGAATCCCTATTTCTTGCTCAGCGTGAGCTTTCAACTGTCTTTTCTCGTGACTGCAGGGCTGATGATCTATATGCCTCTTATAAATCGTTTATTTAACGGATGGCCCAAAGCCATTGCAGCGACAGCTTCAGTGACGGTAACCGCACAGCTTATTTCTTTTCCAGTTACTATTTTATATTTCAACCAGTTTTCACTGCTTTCCTTCGCAGCCAATTTTCTGCTTGTATCTTTAATTAGTGCTGTTGTACTGCCGCTTGGGACGGTCGCACTTCTATTGTCATTCCTATGGATGCCTCTGGCCAAACCTCTTGCTTGGGTTGCAATGTTACTCAACAAACTGACATTTGTGAGCGTGGAATGGATGAACAGCCTGCCGGGTTTTGTACTCATTTGGGCTACACCTTCTCTATTATGGATTGCGGCATATTATGCGGTTTTATATGTACTTTTGTACCTTCTTCGTCAGGGGAAAGGAGAGATGTTGCATACCTTGAACGTTGAAGGAGACACGGTACCATTGATTCATGCTTCCCCAGAACGTCGTATGGTTGAAGCGGTTCAGCCTGGTATGATCGTTACCCCGACAAAAAACCAAGGTAGGGGTGATCAGGTTCGGAGCGACAGCTCTGGATCAATGACTACACTCAGTGCAAGCATTGCGTGGCCGGAATATACAAGTGCGTTTATGGCACGAGGTGCAGGCTACTATGGAAGTGAACGGATGAGTTTGCTTCATAAAGGGTTGTGTGGTTTGCTAGTTCTGATTCTTGTTGCCGGGTTGGGCTGGGCTTACCGGACTCCACGGCCTCCCGGGACTGGGGTCGTTCAGTTTCTGGATATTGGCCAGGGGGATAGCACATTAATTACTACGCCTGGAGGTAAACATATTTTGGTGGATGGTGGTGGTACAGTTCATTTTGGCAATCAGGAATCCTGGAAAATTCGGCGAGATCCCTACGAAGTGGGGGCTAAAGTGGTTGTACCTTTATTGAAAAAACGTGGTATTCACCGACTGGATGCGGTCATTCTGACGCATGCCGATCAGGATCACGCCGGAGGCTTGCAGGCCGTGCTTGAGCAGATTCCGGTTGAGCGCTTCATGTTTAACGGCACAACAAGTGGCAAAGACAATTTCGAAAAGCTGCTGGATACAGCTGTAGAACGACATATCCCTTTATATGCCATTCAACAAGGAATGTCATATGCACCTGATGCAGAGACCATGCTTCATTTCATAGCACCGGATCTGGATTATTCACTGAATGAAGGAGACAGGCTACCTGTGTCTGAACACCAGAATCATGATTCGGTTGTATTCCTTCTGGATATGGCGGGGGCTTCCCTGTTATTCACAGGAGATATGGATGCGGCAGCAGAACAGAATCTATTATATATGATCCAAGACGGATCTCTTGCGGCTGCATTCAAACAAGAGCGAGATTCGTTCTCTTTGTCTACCGCCACTCGAGCGGCAGTCGATGTATTGAAGGTTGCGCATCACGGCAGCAAGACTTCGTCGACCGAGGCATGGCTGCAGTATTGGAATGCCCAGTCAGCAGTCATTTCCGCAGGAGCCAACAATACATACGGACATCCCAACCCGGGTGTGCTCGAACGCCTCGAAGCTGTGGGTTCGCAGATATACCGAACAGATCAGATGGGCGAAATTCAGATGAGAATAAAGGACGGCAAGATTGACGTACGTCAAAAATTGATTATGGATGAATTATGAATTTTCGCCCAGTGCAGGACAATGGTTATTTTTACCGAATAATGATTAGTCCCAGTTTTATTGGGCACCAGCGATACCGAGATACATAATAAGAAGGGGATAAGAAGCAATGGGATACGAAGCAATAGGCTACGAAGAAACAACACGAAAGAACGACGGAATGAACCAGCATATCAGAGCCAAGTGGCTCAGAATAACATTGATGTTGTGTATTGGAGTTATCTTTTCCAGCTTGCTGCCCGGTCAGTCTCCTGCGGCAGCAGCATCCACTACAAGCAGCTCGATCATTTCCGTGCTGGATCGTAACCACTATTTACTGGACAATGGTACGGTTTGGTCCAAGGGCTTGACCAGTGGAGTCTGGACGCAAAATCGAAACCTGGTTGGCATCTCCAAAGGTGATTCTCATTCCCTATATGGCTGGACTACGGATGGGCAAGTCTATCGTTGGGATGTGGACAACCCGCAGAAGCCTGAGATCAATCAATACAATGGCGTAGAAAAGGTGTATGGAAATGGTTTGATACTTCTACGGGATGGAACACTCCACGACGATGGAAAGCAGATTAAAGGCTTGGAATCCATTATCGACGTCGGTCCTTATCCAGTGGATCGTAATTATGCATACGGGGCATTATCTTCGTCGGGAGACGTTTATTATGCGGATTATCGTAACATTGTTCGAAAAGTAGGGAATGTAGCGGATGGAAAAGCCGTTGCCACCAATAGTGCATATGCTGCTGTTCTGAAGAGCGACGGATCCGTGGTTATTGTTAACATGATGTATGAAGAGGAGCAGGTACAGGTCGCGAGTGACGTTCAATCCCTAATCTGGCAAGGGAATACACATAAACTGCTAACGGTGAAGAAAGATGGCACGGTATGGAGCTACGATCGTACGGCTAAATATAAGTCTGAACGATTGCCGGGGCTAATGAATGTCGATCAGCTTATATATTCGTATGAGCTGGATGAATTATATGCACGATTACAGGATGGCTCTTGGGTTGTCTATAATGAAGGGCAAATGGTACCACTCCAGGTCCCTACATTAACTAAAGTAACATTAACAGCATCGGTGAAAGAAGCTGTTATTGGAGATGAAGTTGAACTTTCGGTTCAGCAGACATATAGCAACGGTTTTAAAACCAAGCGTCAGCCGCTGCCTGCGGAAATAACGTTGGAAAATCCTCAAGTTGCTAAAATTCAGAGTGACGGCAAACTTGAGGTTACAGGGATTGGAACGACCAAGGTAACAGTCACAATAGAAGACCTGACTTCAAGTATTCAGTTGAATGTTGGAGTGCAGCAAAAGCTGACAGGAGCTGCGCTATTAAATGGTACCATATATTTGCCAGTTCAGTCAGTGTTTAAGACGTTAGGAGCCAAAGTCGATGTGAAAGGATCGTCTTTTGTGATTCAATTTGGAGATGACAAGATCACTCTGCAAAAGGGGAGTGCAACTGCACAATTTAACAATAAAGATCTCAAGTTAAAAGGGAAGGTGCAAACTATTGGAGGACAGACGGTATTTCCAGCAAGCCTCTTGAGCCAGACTGCAGGGATTAAAGTTCGATGGGATGGGGAGCTAAAACAGGCAGAGGTTCTGGTCGGTAAGTCATCCGTTCTTATTGAATCGAAGGATACACCCGCTCTTATCAAGAAAAAAGAACTTGGAAGTCTTAGTCGATTGATTGGAAAATCGTATTGGATTAATAGTACCACCGAGCTGGGGCAACGTTTCAGCAAAGTAACAATAACGGATATCAAGATGGATAAGTATGATTCTGGAGATAAGAGCTACTCTGTAGTATTTCGTAACGCGAAAGGTAAAACGGTTGTTGCTTATGCCGGAGGCACTGCCAGCCAGGTCACGGAAATGCTGTCGGATGCGGATCAATTCTTCCCTTATGACCCCTACCAAAAATACAAATGGTCGCAGTCCACGTGGAAGAAGATTATTGCCGGTGAAGTCGCTCTCGGTATGACGACGACACAAGCAGGATTGGCTTGGGGAGACCCCACGAGCATCACCCAAGAAATGGGTTCAAAGGGGAAAATAGAAGTGTGGGTCTATGCTGGGCCGAATTTATTGCGTGCCTTGAGCTTTATTAATGGAAAACTGATTAGTATTTATTAATGCAAAAAAGCCCGTTTCGGCTAGCCTCCCAGTTGGAGTATAGCCGAAACGGGCCATTTATTAATGAAATGAATTATTCAACGCCGTCCTTAAAATGTTTGTTCCAATGTTTGTCACCTTTGTGCAAAAGGTCTTCCACTGTTTTTTCCAGTGTGAGGAGAAGCTGCTCTCTGACATCAAGTACAGTTTCTCTGTACAGACGTTCTTCCGATCCGACGATTTTATCGCCGTATAACGCCTGTGCAGCGGTATATTTACGGTGTTCCTCAACCAAAGTATCAATGGATTGCAATGCATGTTCCACAAAATGGGAAATGCTTTGATATTCCTTCGGCATTTGTTCTTTTAATATTTGAATTTTCGCAAGAGCTGTCATGCTCATCACCTCGTATTATGAATGTAAATTTACAATACACTATTTTCATGAAAATTACATTAAAAAGAGCTTAAATTTGGACAAATTTCGACTTTTTTTATTTTTGAAAACTTTCACGCGTTTATCTATAATGTATGCCATTGCAATTGAATTGAGTCGTGTAAGTAATGGAATGGCTGGTTGAAGCGGCGTGGTGACTCAGTATGCAATTTCTGTTATTCTAAGATAAGTTTCAGCGGCCCTTCATACATAAGCCGTTACTTTGTTGTGGTAATATTCACATCTAGTACCGTATTCTAGAATTATGCTGAGCTTAGTAAGCGATAACAAGTGTGAATGTTCCATTGTTTTACCTTTTCTGTCTAAAAAAATACTTAACTTTGCAACAATTTTATTGATGAACACGTCTGTAAGGTTGCAGGGAGAGGGGGATCCTTTGTGGTAGAGCCGGAACTCATCAGAGCCGCTCAATCGGGCGATCGCGACGCTCTAATTACCCTATTGCGGGACATAGAACAGCATGTATACCGAACCGCATATTACATCTTAAATAATGAACAGGATGCTTTGGACGCTGCTCAGGAAGCATTGATCCGAATCTATACCAAAATTAATTCCTATGAAGAAAAAGCCCAATTCAAAACATGGGTGCAGCGCATCGTAACGAATATTTGTATTGATAAATTCAGAAGAACCAAGCCCTCGGTCTCCATTGACGAGCATGAGATGGTATTTCAGGATAATCAGGATGTGGAGTTTGAAGTCATGTCCACGTATGTTGCCAAAGATATTCAGGATGCGATCAACAAGCTTCCAGAGCATCATCGAACGGTAATCGTACTCAGATATTTGCAGGATTTATCGTATAACGAAATTGCGGATTGTCTTGATCTTCCGCTGAATACAGTCAAATCATATTTATTCAGAGCCAGACAGCAATTGCAAAATCTACTTCAGGAGTATCAGAAAGGTGGTGTGACAGGATGAAATGCGAAGAGGTGGTGGAATGGATGCACCGGTATCTGGATCATGATCTGGGCGACGCGGAAACTGCGCAGATGCTACAGCACGTGGCCCAGTGCCCGGAGTGCGCCGAGAATTTTAGTTTGCTTAGAGCTCTTTCCAGAGAATTAGAAGATTTGCCGCAGGTGACCCCGAAATTCAGTTTGGTTGATGCCATTATGCCTCAATTGGATGCAATTGACGAAGCGCGGAGGGAACAAAGCAGTACAATACAGGAAATGACTCCTGTCCCTGCTGCATTCGAGAATTTACAACGTTCAAGTGAGAGCAAACCGAAGCAGAAGTGGCTTAATTCCATGGTGGGCCGGATGTCCATGGGTGCGGCTGCGGCGGCAGTCGTGCTGGGAGTTGCGATCTTTGGTTACGAACCTGAAAAGGTGGAGAATGCCGAGTCTATGATGATGAGTTCTGGCAGCACTCAGGAGACTGGTACGGTTGAACAAAATGAGCTAAGTCGGGAGCTGGAGAATGACGAATCCTTACCGCCTGATAGCAATAACGGTCCATTCGTGGATGATACTGAGAATAAGTCTTCCATGGCAGAAAAGATGGATCCAGAGATTGTTCCTGATGAAAATGAGTCAGATAACGTACAGGAACCTAAGGTGACGGATAACCAAACGCCAAACCAGTCAGGCCCGACGTCTGGATCGGACAACAGCACGGAAGCTCGAAATACTCCCTCTGCTCCTAATACTTCCGATAGTCAGAAGAGTCCGGATCAAGGACAGGATACGCAGCCCAAAAATCAGGATTCAAGTACAGCTGCGGTACCCCCTGCAGAAGAGAATGAAAAAGAATCAACAGAAACAAGTGACCGTAGAGATCCAGAATCATACAACACACAGGGAATCGCGCCTGAGGTAGAAATGAAGGAACCGACTGAAGATAATCAATCTTCCAGTACCGATTCAGGAGCTGCGTCGCCGAATGGCAGTAAAGAATTTGTGGCACCGGATCAGGGGATAACCTCTACCATGACGTCGAAGGAATGGAGTTCACCAGATGGATCTTATGTGGTCATGCTGATCGATAATCAATTAAGTGTGTATTCCAAATCAGCTACGGATTCAGACGTTCTGAATCTGGTGGAACAACGCAATCTGGAAGGTACATTGAAGACAGCCGGCTGGTCCAGCGACAGTACCTCGTTTAACTATGAGACAGACAAGGATGGAACCACGGTAAAGAATTCATTTACTGTACCTTCAGCCTCGGCTGGAACTTCCACCAAATAATTCGGAGAATGTGAGCCTACTCTCTCGAATCAGCAGAACATTTCAAGCTTGGCAAGAATATACTGAACGTATCAATAACGTCCTATCTCAGTTGTAACAACTGACGTCGTATGACCGGAGCCCAGCCATTTCTAGAATCGCTGGTGTCCTCGTTTATATAGATGTAGGACCAGGGGGCCTTCATTCGTTATTAAGGATGAAGGCCCCTTTGTTGTCTGTCCAGTTTTCTGGTAGGATAGTAGGGATAGGGGGCACCGTGATGGATGTGAAAAGTGCAACAAAGGCGATACGGAGTGGGGAGACGGCTCCGATATATGTGCTGTACGGAACGGAGAAATACCAGATACAGCAATTTACGGAGATGTTAAAAGAACAGGTTATTGAGGAAGAGCATCGGGATTTTGCGATTATTCCGTATGATCTGTCCGAAACACCTGTAGAGGTGGTTATTGAGGAAGCGGAGACGGTTCCCTTTTTGGTTCCTCGGAAATTAATTATTGTAAGGGATGCGAGCTTGTTTACGGCAGGTAAAGAGTCCAAAATGGATCACCAGGTGGATCGTCTGCTTACCTATATGGATAATCCGGCTGATTACAGTACCATTGTTTTCCTTGCACAGGGGGACAAATTGGATGAGCGTAAGAAGTTGGTAAAGGCAGTTAAAAAACAGGCAGTTGTTCTGGCTTTCGCTCCACTGAGCGGAGAAGAACTACTGAATTGGATCGTGAAGCTTGCGAAGCAGCGGGATGTGTCCTTTGAAGCAGGGGCTGCCGATACACTTGTGAGTTATGCAGGGACAGGTTTGCAGACTCTGTCTGCTGAAGTAGACAAGCTGTGTCTGTACGCGGGTAACGGAGGAACCATCCGCCGTGCGGACATTGAGTCGTTGGTAGCGCGCAGTACGGAGCAGAATGTATTTGCCTTGGTGGAGGAACTAGCCAATTTGCGTCTGGAGAAAGCGCTGGGACTGTTCTATGAACTGCTGAAACAGCGTGAAGAGCCCATTAAAATTGCAGCCCTGATCGCTCGTCAGTTCCGAATCATGATACAAGTAAAAGAGCTTGGGCAGCAAAGTTATTCGCAGCAGCAAATTGCCAGCCAGCTTGGTTTGCATCCATATGCCGTTAAAATTGCCGGAGAGCAGGCTCGCAAGTTTCAACCGGAACGGCTCAGAAACATTCTGAGTCATCTTAGTGAGCTGGATTACCAGATGAAGACAGGTGCAGTCGATAAGGTGCTTGGTTTGGAGTTGTTCTTGCTTAGACTTGGGGCATAATGACTGCATCGTAAGATCAAATTGATTCGCAATAAAAGAACCCGTATCCGGATAGATCACCGGATACGGGTTCTTTATTCATATACTTATTAGACCAGATACTAAAAAATCCTGAAAGCACGGTGCTGTTCAGGATTTTTCCATTGGATCGTATAAGTAACGCTTCTTACGCTTGTGCGGAAAGAGCGTTCAGTTTTTTCGCCAAGCGAGACTTTTTGCGTGCTGCAGCATTTTTATGAACCAGACCTTTAGTTACAGCCTTGTCCAGCTTTTTGGAAGCAGCTTGAATCGCAGCTTTTGCAGTATCAACTTCGTTGCTTACCAGAGCAGCATCAGCAGCTTTAACAGCTGTACGGAGTGCAGATTTCTGGGAAGCGTTGAGTGCGCGGCGCTTGTCGCTCGTTTTTACGCGTTTAACAGCGGATTTGATGTTTGGCATTACATTCACCTCCTGTAAGGCATTCGCATGAATACAAACGTTTCACAACTTAAAATATTCTAGCACGCTAGCATGTAAAATGCAACAAATATTCCTATAGTGTTCTCGGCATTGCATAAAGAACCCCTTTTCCCCACACAATATGCTCAAATGCGGTAAGGGAGGCAGGAACAGATGACGCTTGATTTACAGAACTATACCGTTCGCACTGACTTGGCAATCGACTCAAAGGAGATGGCTCAGGGTTCAAAGAAACAAACGATTCCCGGGCTGCGGGAAGACGTAGAAGAAAAAGACGGCATTACCATCACACGGATTGATGTGCTGAACGATGCTGCCGCAAAGACCATTGGACGTGTCAAAGGTCATTACGTCACACTGGAAGTCCCGTCACTACGTAACGGGGACACCGAACTTCAGGAACGCGTGGCAGCGGAGTTTACGCGGGAGATGGAGGATTTTCTAACCAAGGCTGGGGTTAACAAAACATCCAAAGTGCTTATTGTAGGTCTCGGTAATTTGCACGTAACTCCTGATTCGCTTGGTCCACTGGTGGTCGAGAACTTGATGGTAACCCGTCAGTACTTTGAATTGGTACCGGATCAGGTGGCACCAGGATATCGTGAAGTTAGTGCCATCGCCCCTGGTGTGCTTGGTACTACAGGAATTGAGTCGAGCGACATTGTACAGGGGATTGTGGATCGGACCAAACCGGATGCCATTATTGCCATTGATGCATTGGCCTCTCGTTCACTTGAACGTGTCAACACCACCATTCAAGTGGCTGATATCGGGATTCATCCTGGTTCAGGTATCGGCAACAAACGGCGCGGACTTACCAAAGAGATTATGGGTGTTCCATGTATTGCCATTGGTGTACCAACCGTGTGTTATGCTTCTACTATAGTAAATAATGTCATTGAAATGATGAGTGCACACTTCCGTCAAGAGACGGATCAAACGAAGCAGATTATGGGCATGCTGGACGATATCGGTGAGCAGGATCGTTTAAGTTTGGTGAAAGAGGTGTTGGAGCCACTCGGACACGATTTGATTGTTACTCCAAAGGAAATCGATGAATTCATCGAGGGAATTGCCAACGTTATTGCGACAGGCCTGAATGCTGCCCTGCATGACGCAGTGAATCCGGATAACGTTGCGGCGTATACTCATTAATCAGTAAACCATCACAGGCAGAAAGTCCGAATCTATCGGACTTTCTTTTTTTGTCTTTCTTCTATTTCTATTTTCTGTTCTATCAATTCTTGCAGGCTCATAGAGTTGAAGTATAAGAGTTGTCCAGCAGGGAAGGAGACAGAAGAATGAACAAAATATTGGCCTGGAATATCGGAAAGTGGAAAAAAAGATGTCTGCACGTGCTGGCCATGGGCCGTACGCTGCTGCTGCTTATGATTATATCCGCTCTGTTTTTTGTTGTACTCGGTCTGGGGGGCATGGCAGAGAAAAGGTTGAACAACTCGCCGGTTTCTTCCATGAAAGGTTTCGCAAGTAGCGTATCCAGCCGCTTTTTTGTGGATATGCTCGGCATGGAGATGCCCCACCTGACCCAGAAGGAGCAGACTTCCGCATTCTCCGGCGAAAACTTGACTACGTTTGTATTTCAACTTCTTACGAATGTTAATCCACAGGATCCCAAAAGCCTGATTGCAAGAGAGATGCCAGGCATGGGCAGCAATCAACCGGTTTTGCTCCGGCCGGGTTCAGGAAACGAGAAGGCCGAAGCACCTGAAGACTATCAACCCGGACCAGGGCTGACGGATACGGCATCAGCTGGAGGAGGCAAAACAGGTGGCGAACTGCATATTCCACCAGGTCAGGATGACCCGAACAATTCCGAAACGGACGAGCCTGAGGGCGGAGAAGTAAAAGAAGATCCGCCGCCGAAGAACGGTGGTCAGGAAGGTGAAGCTACAACGGGTAAAAAAGCCGTGCTGATCTATCATTCCCATCCCCGTGAAGGATACAATCCGCTGCTTGGCACGAAGAGTGATAACCCTTCCTCCGGAAAAGCAACAGGTAACGTTTTTCAGGTAGGGACGTACCTTTCTGACAGTTTGCAAAAGCTTGGCGTTGGAGTGGAGCATGCAAAGGACGATTACCCTACCAAAGTGAAGGATTATAACTGGAACTATTCCTATAAATATTCACGTCAGACGGTAAAGGCAGCCCTTGCCGAAAATGATGATTTGACTTATCTCATTGATATTCACCGGGATTCCCAGCGTCACAACAAAACAACCACAACCATTGATGGGAAGGGATATGCCAAAGTATATTTCATCATCGGGCATGAGAATCCGAACTGGCAACAAAATGAAGCTTTCGCTGCAAAAATACACAAGAAACTTGAAGCAAAGTACCCTGGTGTCTCCAGAGGAGTCTGGGGCAAGGATGGCGGCGGAGCCAATAATGGCGAGTACAATCAAACCCTCTCGCCCAACAGCATTTTGATTGAAATCGGTGGGATCGACAATACAGGGGCTGAGCTCAAGCGAACTTCACAAGTGCTTGCTGACATGATTGCCGAAGTATATTGGGAAGATCAGAACGTGGATAAAGCAAGTACGGGGACCAAGTCACAGGGTAGTTAATTATTTCAAAATGTAACCTGATTGGAGGGGAAGCATGTGTCCAAATTCGGCAAAAAAATGCTAACGGTCATCGTACTCATGTTACTAGGGGTTCTGCTGGGGATGCAGCTGGCAGGAAGTAACTTTCAGGTAGGTAACATTCCAGAGGTGCCAGCCGTAGTCAAAACAGAACCAGAACCAGAACCCGCTGCCGAATCGGAAACTGCTGTTCCCGTGCAACAGGAAAAAATAGAGACACCGATTGTTCCTGTACAAACGCCGAGTCAGGTACTTGGGGCGGAACAGAACAAGGCCCCCGTCGATGTGCTTGCAGATAAAACCGCCGGACTGCTCCAAAATCTGTCTCATAATGGTATTAAGTGGGTAGTTTCCTTGTTTAGCGGGGTTGCTGAATAAAAAGCTGCTCGGTATAGGTAAAATAAACCCCTGGAGATTCACAAAACGGGATGATTATTATAAAGTTGAGACAACGCGGGATTGATGCACCCTGCATCAACTGTTATAATGAAGTGATTGACACTAGGCTGTTTCTGGGGGTAAGGAATGACTGACATTCGGGCAAGACAACGTAAAATTCGTAACTTTTCAATTATTGCACATATAGATCACGGCAAATCAACGCTTGCGGACCGGATCTTGGAGTACACAGGTGCGCTCACCACTCGGGAAATGCAGGAGCAGGTACTGGACCAAATGGAGCTTGAACGCGAACGTGGTATTACGATCAAGCTGCAGGCTGTTGCCCTGAACTACAAAGCCGACGATGGTGAAGAATATTTGCTCAATCTGATTGATACGCCTGGACACGTAGACTTCACTTATGAAGTATCTCGCAGTCTTGCTGCATGTGAAGGCGCTCTTCTCGTTGTGGATGCGGCTCAGGGAATTGAAGCGCAGACGCTGGCAAACGTGTATCTGGCATTGGACAATGATCTTGAGATTTTACCAGTCATCAACAAAATCGACCTTCCAAGTGCAGATCCGGATCGGGTGAAGCAGGAAGTGGAAGATGTCATTGGTTTGGACACGAGCAACGCGGTACTCGCTTCGGCCAAAGCAGGCATCGGGATCAAAGAAATCCTGGAGCAGGTGGTACAGAGCGTGCCTGCACCGCAGGGTGATCCTGACCAACCGCTGAAAGCGCTGATCTTTGACTCGCACTATGACCCGTACAAAGGCGTAATTGTATATATCCGTGTCATTGACGGCAAAATTAAGTCGGGTTCCAAAATCAAAATGATGGCAACAGGAAAATCGTTCGAGGTTATTGAAGTGGGTGCGTTCAAACCACGCATGACCATTGTGGACGAGCTGAACGTCGGCGATGTTGGTTTCGTCGTTGCAGGTATCCGTCATGTAGGTGACACCCAAGTCGGGGATACCGTAACTGATGCGAAAAATCCAACACCGGAACCTTTGCCGGGTTACCGTAAAATCAATCCCATGGTTTATTGCGGTCTCTACCCAATTGAGACTTCCGATTATGTGGATCTGCGTGAAGCGCTGGAGAAATTGCAGCTGAACGATGCTTCCCTCAGCTTCGAACCGGAGACTTCAAGTGCACTCGGATTTGGATTCCGCTGCGGATTCCTGGGGTTGCTTCATATGGATGTTATTCAGGAACGGATTGAGCGCGAGTTCAACATTCCGCTGATTACAACGGCACCAAGCGTAATCTATCACGTCACATTGACTAATGGCGAAGTCCTGCATATCGACAACCCATCCAACTATCCTGAGGTGGGAAGAATTGATTATGTTGAGGAACCGTACGTAAAAGCTTCCATTATCGTACCGAATGATTATGTAGGTACCATTATGGAACTTTGTCAAAACAAACGCGGTGAATACGTGAATATGGAATATCTCGATACAACTCGGGTTACCATTACGTATGAGATCCCGTTGTCCGAGATCGTATATGATTTCTTCGATCAGTTGAAATCAAGTACAAAAGGATATGCATCCTTTGACTATGAACTGTCCGGTTATCGTCAGTCCAATCTGGTGAAGATGGACATCCTGCTTAATGGTGAACAGGTCGATGCCCTGTCCTTCATCGTTCACCGTGATCGTGCATACAACCGCGGCCGCATTATCTGTGAGAAGCTGCGCGAGCTGATTCCACGGCAAATGTTCGAGGTGCCGATTCAGGCATCCGTAGGTACAAAGGTCGTTGCACGTGAAACCGTAAAAGCCATGCGTAAAAACGTACTCGCCAAGTGTTACGGCGGTGACATCTCGCGGAAACGGAAACTGCTGGAGAAGCAGAAGGAAGGTAAGAAGCGGATGAAGCAGGTCGGTAACGTTGAGGTACCGCAGGAAGCGTTCATGGCGGTGCTGAAAATTGATGACTAAAACGCAATCTCTGGGTACAACAATACGTTGCGTATCAGAGAATGCGTTAAACAATTTAATTTGAGGTACATCACAGAGTGTGTGTTTTCAAATTATATGGCAAGACATGTTGCACAGAATACTAAATAAACCAAGCTGAAAGGGAAGCCGGATGGCTTTCCTTTTTTCAAATAGAGGGGGACTTGCCATGACATTGGCAGCACACAGCCGGAAAACAGGTGCACCCCAAGCGGTGTACCTTCACATTCCCTTTTGCACAAATAAATGCTTCTATTGTGATTTTAACTCCTATGTACTGAAGGACCAGCCTGTAATGCAGTACCTTGAGGCATTGGAGCGAGAGATGGAACATACCGTCAAAGCCAATCCGCCAGGAGAGATCAAAACGATTTTTGTTGGCGGTGGCACACCAACGGCTCTGAAGCCGGACGAAATGGCCGTGTTCCTGCGGTCGGTTAAAACGTATTTCCCGAATTGGGCGGACGATATTGAATTTTCGATGGAAGCTAACCCGGGGACGACAGATGCAGAGAAGCTTGCGGTGATGAAAGAAGGCGGAGTGAACCGCGTCAGCTTCGGCGTACAGGCTTTTCAAAATGACCTGCTGACAGGCATTGGACGGATTCATAATACGGACGATGTATACCGCAGTCTGGAGAATGCCCGCAAGGCAGGATTGACTAATCTGTCCATCGACCTGATGTTTGGCTTGCCTAATCAAACCGTGGAAATGCTGAATGAGAGTATTGATAAGGCGCTTGAGCTGGGTTTGCCTCACTATTCCATTTACAGTTTGAAAGTGGAAGAGAATACGCTGTTCCATACGTTGTATCAAAAAAATCAACTGCCGCTCCCTCATGAAGATGATGAGCTGCAGATGTATCTTCTATTAATGAAGCGAATGAAAGAAGCGGGATATGGGCAATACGAGATCAGTAACTTTGCCAAACCCGGTTTTGAGAGCAGACACAACATTACGTATTGGCGTAATGAGGACTATTATGGTCTTGGGGCTGGTGCGCATGGATACGTGGGCCGTGAGCGTCATATGAATATTAAAGGTATAAATCCTTATGTCGAAGCTTCCCGCGCAGGACTGCCTCGCCTGGACCATTTTGAGATCAGCCGTGCGGAAGCTATGGAAGATTATCTAATGGTTGGACTTCGAATGCTGGAGGGTGCATCTGCTTCGCGGTTCAGTGAACAGTTTGGAGAATCCATGGAAGACGTGTTTGCTAAGCCGCTTGGCAAAATGCTGAATGCAGGACTGCTTGAACGGACGTCAGACGGCTTCCGGCTCAGTGAACAGGGGATTCTGTTCGGGAATGACGTTTTTGCCGAGTTTATCGGTTCGATATCGCTGAATTCGTAGCTTGAAATTCCATACACTCTGTTGTATATTTATTCATATTGATTTTACAGAGCGTGTTATGGATAACAACTACGAAGTCAGCTTTCCTCTGGAAAGCTTGTATAGGAGGAGAGCGGGATGTCGGCGATATGCAGAAAAGCCGTGCCGGAAGATGTTGAACCATTGTTTGAAATGATTAAGGGATATGCTGAACGTGGGATCATGCTTCCGCGATCAAGGGAAGTACTGCACCGGCAGCTGGAACACTTTGTTGTAGCCGAAGTAAACGGTGAGGTGGTGGGCTGCGGCTCGCTGTGCCGTCTCGGTAATGATCTGGTGGAAGTCAGATCGCTTGGCATCTCTGAAGGACACAAAGGCATGGGTATTGGTTCCTTGCTGCTGGACCGTTTGGTGGAGGAAGCTGAGAAGCAGCAAATCCCCAAGGTCATGGCCCTGACATATGAAGTCTCCTTTTTCCTCAAAAATGGCTTTGCCGTGGTGAACAAGGAGATATTCCCGGAAAAAGTGTGGACAGACTGTGTTCATTGCAGCAAGCAGGACTGCTGTGATGAGATCGCGGTGCTGAAGGAATTGAATGTATCTGCATAAAATATGAAGGACCACATGCTTCGGAAGAATGTAAATTTCGTCTGAGCAGGGTCCTTTTCTTTTATAGCAATAAGTGACTGACACTGTTATGACTGGCCAGGAATAGTCTATACTATAAATAGATGAGTGCACTCATCAAACTGACTTGACAATCTTCACGTCAGTTTGGTATTTTTGTATTACCGCTTAGCACTCATCTAACCGGAGTGCTAACGACATGGGACGGTACAGTCAGAAGGAGGGAATACTCACCATGTTAACAGAGCGTCAACGTATGATTCTGAACGCTATAGTGGATGACTATATCCGTTCAGCTGAGCCCGTAGGGTCCCGAAGCATTTCCAAAAGGGGAGATGTTGGATACAGTCCGGCTACGATCCGTAATGAAATGGCGGATCTCGAAGATATGGGTTTTCTGGAACAGCCGCATACCTCGGCAGGCCGTATCCCTTCGCATAAAGGCTATCGATATTATGTTGATCATCTGGTTCCCTGGAATCAGGTGGAGCCGCAAGAGCTGGATGACCTAAAATCATTCTTTGCCGAAAAATTGAACGTCATGGAGCAAGTAATTCAGCATGCATCAGTCATCTTGTCCCACATGACCAATTATACTTCAATCCTGCTTGGACCCGAAGTGTTTCACACGTCGCTGCGCCATTTTCAACTGCTTCCGCTAAATGAAAATACGGCCGTGGCTATTATTGTGACTAACACGGGTCAAGTGGAGAATAAGACTGTTCAAATTCCTCCGGAGATCTCGGTAGCGGAGATGGAGAAAGTGGTTAACTTGCTTAACGCCAAACTGGTTGGAGTGCCAATTTACAAGCTGAAATCCCGCCTCTACACCGAGCTGGGGCAAGAGATGGAACGGCATATTTCACGCTACGAGGAAGTTATGCAGGTGCTGAACAGTGCTTTTGACAACGAACATGATAACCGTCTTTTCCTTAGTGGTGCAACGAATATGTTAACCCAACCGGAATTTAAAGATGTCGAAAAGGTAAAAGATATTCTTGACCTGCTGGATGAGACACCAACACTCATGAAATTAATGATGCCTGTACCGGGTGGATCAGGTATTCAGGTGCGTATCGGCACCGAGAATGATCATGAAGCCTTCGCCAACTGCAGTTTGATTACTGCATCCTATTCATTGGATGGAGAAGCTCTGGGATCAATCGGGATACTGGGACCCACACGGATGGATTATGCACGTGTCATTCATATTTTAAATACATTATCTCGTGATTTAACGGCTATGCTAACGCATCGCTTCAAATAGGAACTATGCCGCAAGCCATAAGGATACGGGATTGAACGAATTCATTAGTATAAGGAGGTGAACATCTTGAAAGAGGAGCAATCATTCGCAGCAGAAGAACAGGAACAGCAGGAAACGACAGCGGCCGAGAGCCAGGAACCTGTTAACGAAGCAGGAGCTGCAGAAGCGCAGGCAGAGGAGATAGCAGATCAGGGGCAAGATGAGCTCGCACGTTTGAAGGCAGAGGCTGAGGAAACACAGCAGCGCTTTGTCCGTGCTCAAGCTGATTTTGATAACTTCCGTCGCCGTACACAAAAGGAAAAAGAGGAACTGGCGAAGTATGCTTCAATGAAGTTGGTCACCGAACTGGTGCCGGTTATTGACAACTTCGAACGTGCCATGGCTACTGTGCCGGAAGGTACGGAGTCCGAATCTTTCTCCAAAGGCATCCAAATGATCTTCCGCCAGCTGGAAACGGTGCTGAATAATGAAGGTCTGACTGCAATGGATACGGTTGGACAGCCGTTTAATCCTGAATTCCACCAAGCCATTATGCAAGTGGAGAGCGACGAGTATGAAGAAGGTACCGTTGTAGAGGAAGTCCAAAAAGGCTATATGCTGAAGGATAAAGTACTTCGTCCTGCCATGGTTAAAGTCAGCTCATAATTTGGGTTGCAGAATTATGAGCCTCGCTCCATGGGTATGTAAGCTGTGACGAGGTTTAATATAAAGGTATACACACATAGAGCGCGATAAGGAAGAACTGCAAATAAGGATCAGCCTGATCCATTTTAAATAGTTGAGGGAGGAAATTTTCCGATGAGCAAAGTAATCGGTATTGACTTAGGAACAACCAACTCTTGCGTAGCGGTAATGGAGGGCGGCGAAGCTGTCGTTATCCCTAACCCGGAAGGCGCACGTACAACCCCATCCGTAGTGGGTTTCAAAAAAGATGGAGAGCGCGTTGTTGGTGAAACAGCTAAACGCCAAGCGATCACGAATCCGGATCGTACGATCATCTCGATCAAACGTCACATGGGTACTTCCCACAAAGAAACAATCGATAGCAAAGATTATTCTCCACAAGAGATCTCTGCCATCATCCTGCAAAAATTGAAATCCGATGCTGAAGCTTACCTTGGCCAAACGGTAACACAAGCGGTTATCACGGTGCCTGCTTACTTCAATGACAGCCAACGTCAAGCAACCAAAGATGCAGGTAAAATCGCAGGTTTGGAAGTTCTGCGTATCGTCAACGAGCCAACTGCAGCAGCTTTGGCATACGGTATGGAGAAATCGGAAGACCAAACGATTCTCGTATATGACTTGGGTGGCGGTACATTCGACGTATCCATCCTTGAACTGGGTGACGGCTTCTTCGAAGTTAAAGCGACTAGTGGTGACAACCAACTGGGTGGCGATGACTTTGACCAAGTCATCATCGATTATCTCGTAAGTGAATTCAAAAAAGATCAAGGCATTGACCTTAGTAAAGATAAAGCAGCGGTACAACGTTTGAAAGATGCAGCGGAAAAAGCGAAAAAAGAGCTTTCCGGCGTATTGACTACAACGATTTCCCTGCCGTTCATCACTGTAGCTGATGGCGTTCCTCAGCACTTGGAGTTGAACCTGAGCCGTGCGAAATTCGAAGAAATCTCTGCTGGTCTGGTTGAGCGAACGCTTGAACCAACTCGCCGTGCATTGAGCGATGCTGGCATGACTGCTAATGATATCGACAAAATCGTTCTGGTTGGTGGTTCCACACGTATTCCTGCAGTACAGGAAGCGATCAAGAAACTGACTGGTAAAGAGCCTCACAAAGGCGTTAACCCGGATGAAGTTGTAGCTTTGGGTGCAGCTGTACAAGCGGGCGTACTGACAGGTGACGTAAAAGACGTCGTATTGCTCGACGTAACTCCACTGTCCCTGGGTATCGAAACTGCAGGTGGCGTATTTACCAAAATGATCGAGCGCAACACAACGATCCCTACATCCAAGTCCCAAGTGTTTTCCACATATGCAGACAACCAACCAAGCGTTGAGATCCATGTCCTGCAAGGGGAACGCGAAATGGCAGCTGGCAACAAAACGCTCGGACGCTTCATGCTGGGAGATATTCCACCAGCTCCACGTGGTGTTCCGCAAATCGAAGTTAGCTTCGATATTGATGCCAACGGTATCGTTAACGTATCTGCAACAGACAAAGGTACGAACAAAACACAAAAAATCACGATTACTTCTTCTAGCGGTCTGAGCGATGCTGAAGTTGAACAAATGATGAAAGATGCTGAGCTGCACGCTGAAGAAGATAAAAAACGCAAAGAGCTCGTTGAAGCGAAAAACAGCGCAGATCAACTGATCTACTCTGTGGACAAAACGATCAAAGATCTTGGCGAAAAAGCAGATGCTGGTGAAGTTGAGAAAGCCAATGCTGCAAAAGAAAAACTGCAAGGCGTGCTGGCTTCCGACAACCTGGAAGATATCAAAGCAGCTACAGAAGAACTGACAGAGATCGTTCAACAACTGTCTGTTAAACTGTATGAGCAGGCACAAGAGCAAGCAGCTCAAGGTGCTGAAGAGCAACAAGGTTCCGCTAAACGTGACAACGTCGTAGACGCTGATTACGAAGTCGTGGATGAAGATAAAAAATAAAATGAATTCACGGTTTTTCGTGGATTAATCATCGGTGACGTTCGGATCGAGGGGAAAGTCATAGCCGGGTCTTCCGTGCTTTGACTTTCCTTTTGTCACGATGTGCGATAAGGTGAATGTTATGGGGGTGGAAGAGTGGCTGAAAAACGAGATTATTATGAGGTACTCGGCGTTGGCAAAAATGCAAGCGACGAGGAAATCAAAAAGGCCTACCGTAAGCTTGCCCGTCAGTATCACCCTGACGTAAACAAGGCAGAAGATGCGGAAGCCAAGTTTAAGGAAGTAAAAGAAGCTTATGATGTAGTCAGCGACAGCCAGAAGCGGGCTCAGTATGATCAGTATGGTCATATCGATCCGAATCAGGGTGGATTCGGCGGTGGCGGTGATTTCGGCGGCGGCGGATTTGGCGACATCTTCGATATGTTCTTTGGCGGTGGCGGCGGACGACGTGATCCGAATGCTCCGCAGCGGGGAAATGATCTGCAGTACACCATGACCATCGAATTTAAGGAAGCGGTGTTCGGCAAGGAAACCGACATTACCATTCCGCGTACCGAAAGCTGTGATACATGTCATGGTTCAGGTGCCAAACCGGGTACGAAGCCGAAGACTTGTTCGGTCTGCCAAGGTAGCGGTCAACAGGAAGTCGTGCAAAATACACCATTTGGCCGCATGGTCAATCGTCGTGCTTGTTCGAACTGTAATGGTTCTGGTCAAATCATTGAAGAAAAATGTACAACATGCAGCGGTAGTGGTAAAGTCCGCAAGCAGCGCAAAATTCACGTTCGCATCCCAGCGGGTGTGGATGACGGCGCTCAACTGCGCATGACTGGTGAAGGTGAAGGTGGTCTGCGAGGTGGACCAGCAGGAGACCTGTATATCGTCATTCGTGTGAAATCACATGATTTCTTTGAGCGTGAAGGCGATGATATCTACTGTGAAATTCCGCTTACATTTGCTCAGGCAGCGTTGGGTGACGAGATTGAGATTCCAACGTTGACTGAAAAAGTGAAGTTGAAAATTCCAGCGGGTACACAAACGGGAACGTATTTCCGTCTTAAAGGCAAAGGGGTTCCACGCCTGCGTGGCATGGGTCAAGGGGATCAACATGTAAAAGTGGTTGTTGTTACACCAAGCAAGCTGAATGATGAGCAGAAAGATCTGCTTCGTCAAATCGCTGCACTGGATGGAGAGCAAACCCATGAACATGAACAATCCTTCTTTGACCGGGTGAAACGGGCTTTCCGCGGAGACTGAGCATCAATATATAAGATATGAAGGACACTACAGCGATTTATGCCGTGGTGTCCTTTTTTTCATAAACATAAGATTCAAGCTTGAGTGCTGCTCCTGCGTTACATGACAGTAGCTACCCATAGGTGCCCCACATGGGAGATTTCTGCATAATATGAGCAATACTGCGGAAAGATAGCAAGGCGAGAACGATCATGCATAACTGTATGCGCAATATTGGAAAGTAGGTGAATCGAATGACCGAAAAAAACATTTTGGCCTATTTTCATAGTCCGGAGCAAGCCGAGGGTGCAGCAAAAAAGTTGGAAGCCTTGCGTGTGGAAGACCTGTCCATTAATCGTTTCAGCCGTTACGCAGGTATTGGACCCAGTGGCGCTTCCTATACTCCAGGAGTTTCAGGCAGCTTCTCATCATGGGTACCTGGTGCGCTTGGTACGAATGCAACAGCGGGAATCATGGCCGCAGCAGATCCCTCTGCAAGTGGCATGAGTGATGGTGGGCAAGAAGGTCCTACCGGCAGAGATGTATTGTTAACCGTTGTGGTTGACGAAGCGGTTCATCACAGAGCGTTATCCATTATTGAACAAGCTGGTGGAATGATCTAGAAATAAGCGGACTAACTTACTTATTTTGAGGGAGGATTATAACGATGGCTGAACACGAACGCCCAGGCAAGATTTTAACAAAAACGGAAAAGATGAAACGGATGCAATCCGCTAAAAACGAAGATGTGGAATTCAGTGCTGAGGTTGCGGACCATGATGATGTAGAGGCAATCCGGCGCAGTGAAGCGGCTGATCGTCGTCAGGGACGGGAGCTTCATGAATGAAGAACGCTCGGCTGTAACCATCGAGGCGGTATTCACCAGCTGGTCGGAAGCCGAATCTGCACGAAGGGCTCTGGCATTGCTGCATCCGAATCAGTTGAGCATCGAGAGCCTTGCGAGCGAGTCGCTTGCAAGAGACACAGAACCACAGGAGCCTATGGATGTAGCACCTACAGCTATAACAGGGGGATTCAGTGGCGAACTGAATGTGCTTGCACTCATCAGTGATGAACCTGAGATGTTGTCCAATGGCGAGGTCACGGATATGAAAGAACAACGTGCATCCGCTCCTTCTGGGCAAGAGATCCTACTGACCGTTTCATTACCAAGCGACTATCTCCCTCAGGCGGCAGAGATGATTACCCAGAATGGTGGACGTTTTTGCTGAGGATTCTCCCTTTTTTTAACATAATTTGAAACAGGATATCCGAGCAGTTAGCTGCGGGTGTCCTGTTTTTTTGCTTTAAATCTCAGGAACGGTTTTGTGCTCCTGCTCCCTTGTGTAGTACAATGATTGGGATGTTTGAAAAATGAGGAGGAAAAATCAAGTATGTTATGGCATGAACTAACAATACATACCACAGAAGAAGCTGTGGAAATGATCTCGAATTTTTTGCATGAAGCAGGTGCTGGAGGGGTCTCGATCGAAGAATCTGGCACATTAAATAAAGAACGTGATACGTCTTATGGCCAGTGGTATGAGCTGCCTTTGAATGATATTCCAGAAGGTTTGGCTGTGATTAAAGGGTATTTCTCGGAAGGTATGGACATGGAAGCCCTTAAAGCAGAAGTTAACCCGAGAATTGAGCAGCTCTCCGAATTTGATATTGATGCGGGTGAGATCCGGTATGAGGTTCGTACGGTGGATGAAGATGACTGGGCTAACGCATGGAAACAGTACTTCAAGCCGGTCCGCGTATCCGATCGTTTGACGATCAAACCGACATGGGAAGACTACACACCCGAAAGTCCGGAAGAGAAGATCATCGAGCTGGATCCAGGTATGGCTTTTGGTACAGGTACACATCCGACAACCTCCCTATGCTTGCGGACACTGGAAACGGTAATTCAGGGCGGCGAGGAAGTCATTGATGTGGGTACGGGCTCAGGTATTTTGGCGATCGGTGCCATTCAGCTGGGTGCAAAGCATGTTCTGGCACTGGATCTTGATCCGGTTGCAGTATCGAGTGCGAAGGAGAACGTGCATCTGAACGGCCTGGAGGAGCAAGTTACGGTTAAAGAGAGTGATCTCCTATCTGTTCTTGGAAGCCAAGATCCTGCATTAGGTGTTCAGCTGCCTGTGAAAGTAATCGTAGCCAATATTTTGGCCGAGATTATTATGCTGTTTATTGATGATGTATACAATGCACTGGAACCAGGCGGTGTCTATATTGCTTCAGGGATCTGGAAAAACAAAGAGCAGGTTGTGCATGATGCACTCGTTGCTTCCGGTTTTGAAATTAGTGCGGTCCACCGTGACGAGGACTGGCTGGCTTATGTTGCCAGAAAGAGGTAACGAATGGACTTTCTGAATTCGTTCTTTCGTTATCCCATTGATCAGCTCCCGTTTTTCCTGCTGACGATTCTAATTGCTTTCACAGTGCATGAGTTTGCCCATGCGTACTTTGCCAATAAATTTGGGGATCCGACCGCCAAGCTGCTGGGTCGGGTCACCCTTAATCCAGTAGTGCATTTTGACTTGTTTGGTGTACTGCTGCTTGTCATTGCAGGGTTCGGTTGGGCGCGCCCTGTTCCGGTCAATCGTGCGAATTTTGACAAACCAAGATTAATGGGTGTCATTGTATCGTTCGCTGGACCGCTCAGTAATTTGCTGCTAGCTGTTGTCGGAACGATTATATACGCTTCGCTGGTTGGTTCTGGCGTCATGGGCGGGATTGAGAATGAACGGCTGTTCACGGCGATTTCCACATTCTTTTACATGTTTAACCTGACGAACTTTTTCCTGTTTTTGTTTAACATGATCCCGCTGCCACCTCTGGATGGCTATCGAATTCTTGAAGATATTTTGCCACCGTCCATCAGTCGCAAGCTTCAAGGAGTGGAGCAATGGTCCATTTTCATCTTTCTACTAATTCTGATCATTCCTCCTCTGCAAAGAGTAACCATCCAACCTTTATACCAGTTGGCATATAACATGTATGTGGATTTCTCGTATTTGATTTTGGGCTTCTTTTGATAAGGTTGGATTCAAGGTTTTTTGGACTGAAATGCTGGTCAGAAGGACATAAAAGTTGTATGATCATCTGTGGCGATTGGATTCACGCCTGCCGCCCGGCAGGGTGAATGCCAGTCATAACAGGAAAGAATAGGTGGATAAACCCATGCAGCGTTATTTTGTATCTGCAGAACAGCTTACAGAGCATTCTGTTGTCATTCTGGGAGATGATGCGCGCCATATCGGTAAAGTGATGCGTGGCAAGCCTGGAGATAAACTGATTGTCAGTGATGGACAGAGTCGTGAGGCTTTGGTGGAGATTGAGAGCATCGAAGCTGGCCAGGTAACGGCAAATATCGTGGAATCTCTGAAAATGGACCATGAAGCCCGTATTCGCGTAACGGTGGCCCAGAGCTTGCCGAAGGGTGACAAGATGGAGACGGTTATTCAGAGATGTACCGAAATCGGAGCGGTAGCCTTTGTACCTTTCCTCTCGGAACGGACGATTGTCCAATATGATGCCAAGAAAGAAGGCAAACGGTTGGAGCGGTGGCGCAAAATTGCCAAGGAAGCCGCTGAACAAAGTCATCGGAATCGCATTCCATCCGTCGAGCAGCCACTTTCCTGGAAAGGGCTGCTGTCTTCTTTTGAGGGCTACAGTTTGGTATGTTATTGTTATGAAAAGGAGAACGGCAAGCAGATGCGCGATGCGCTGAAGCCGTTTATTGAACAGCTCGCACCTGATGCGGCTGCAGACGTGTTGATTGTGGTTGGACCTGAAGGCGGGTTCTCCGAAAGAGAAACGCTGGAAGCTGATCAGGCAGGCGCGGTATCCGTTGGTCTGGGCAAGCGAATATTACGTGCCGAGACCGCAGGGATGGCAGCGCTGACTTGTGTTTTATATGAATCCGGAGAAATGGGGGGAATGTAATTATGCCATCCGTGGCGTTTTACACCTTGGGCTGCAAAGTTAACTTTTATGATACAGAGGCGATCTGGCAATTGTTCAAAAATGAAGGTTACGAACAAGTGGACTTCGATGAACAGACAGCAGATGTATATCTGATTAATACATGTACGGTAACGAATACCGGGGACAAAAAGAGCCGTCAAATCATCCGTCGTGCCATTCGTCGCAACCCGGATGCGATTGTGGCAGTTACGGGCTGTTACGCCCAAACTTCGCCAGCAGAGATTCTCGACATTCCTGGAGTGGATCTCGTCATCGGAACGCAGGACCGGGATAAAATCTTACCTTATGTTCGCGAAATTCAGGAGTCCCGTCAGCCAGTCAATGCCGTACGGAACATTATGAAAACTCGTGTGTTTGAGGAGATGGATGTGCCGGACTTCGCGGATCGTACGCGTGCATTCCTGAAAATTCAGGACGGTTGCAACAACTTCTGCACGTTCTGCATCATTCCATGGTCACGCGGGCTCTCCCGCAGCCGGGAAGCAAACAGCATAGTTCAGCAAGCTCACCAGCTTGTACATGCCGGTTATAAGGAAATTGTCCTGACAGGCATTCACACCGGTGGATATGGTGACGATATGGAGAACTACGATCTGACTGATCTGCTGTGGGATCTGGATAAAGTGGAAGGCCTTGAACGGATTCGTATCAGTTCCATTGAAGCGAGCCAGATCGATGATCGGATGCTGGATGTCATTAAGCGTTCGGACAAGCTGGTACGTCACTTCCATATCCCGCTGCAAGCGGGTGATGACACTGTATTGAAGCGGATGCGCCGCAAGTACACAACCGAAGAATTTTATAACAAAATGCTTCGTATTCGTGAAGCGATGCCGGATGTGGCTATTACAACGGACGTAATCGTTGGTTTCCCGGGTGAAACAGACGAAATGTTCCGTAACGGCTATGAATTGATGAAAAAAATCGGTTTCTCGGAGATGCACGTATTCCCGTACTCCAAACGTACAGGAACACCGGCTGCCCGAATGGAAGATCAAGTGGATGAAGAAGTCAAAAATGCCCGTGTGCATGAACTGATCGACCTGTCTGAACAAATGCAGCTGGCTTATGCACAGAAATTTGTAGGTCAGGTTCTGGATGTCATTCCGGAAGGTGAAGCTAAAGGCCGTGAAGGCAGCGGGAAATTGCATGGTTATAGCGATAACTACATTCAGCTCGTATTCGATGGCTCTACGGACATGATCGGTAAAGTGTGCCGCGTCAAAGTGACCGAAGCGGGTGTAAACGAAAGCCAAGCTACGCTGGTTCGTGTACTGGAAGATAATCTGAAGTCCGCAGCGATGTAATCGAGGCGTCAGTAAAACAAGGATTTCATTTCCTTGGGGAGCGTACCCGGGGAGATGAGGTCCTTGTTTTTCAACTAAAGGCAAGACATATCTGTGAACGGGGGAAACCAGAATGAACAAAAAGGAAATATCCGCAGGCGGTGTAGTCTATCGTAAAGGGGAAGACGGCAGTCTTCAAATTCAGCTTATTGTTGATCGTTATGGCAAAACAACACTTGCCAAAGGCAAGATGGAAGCAGGGGAAACGGTAGAGGAAACCGCCTTGCGCGAGATTTTGGAAGAGACAGGCATGGTCGGTCGAATTGTGGAGCCTGTCGATATCATTGCCTACACATATCAGCACGTTGAATTTGGTCCGGTAGACAAGGAAGTTCACTATTATCTGGTTGAAGCAGAGAGCGGAAACCTGCAGCCGCAGATCGAAGAGATCAAGGGAGTCGATTGGTACGCACCAGAAGAGGCCTGGTCAAGACAGCAGCAGAACGGTTACGACAACAACGATAACATTTTGCGCGTGGCACTGAACAAGCTGGGCATTAACGTATAGTGCTTTGCCGTACGGCGATGCTTGGTTTTTTTCCAAGTAGAGGAGCCAAGCATCATGCCGCGGGCGATTTCGCTGATGGAGCGGAGGCCGGTGGTTTTTTGTGCCAGATCGGCAGATAGCACAGGGGTAATGCAAGCAGTGAGCTGATGATGTTAAAAAGGGTCTGGGCATGCGCAATCTGTGCCCCGTAGTCCGCTGACAGCCAAGCTGAAGCTGCATGCAGCAACCCGATCAGCGGCATAAAAATCAAGGCTCCCGCAATGTTCAATACAACATGGGAGGCTGCAACGAATTTGCCTGCGGAAGCTCCTCCGGCGGCTGCAATGACAGCCGTGACACAAGTCCCGACATTGGACCCGATCACAATGGCAATACCAATCTCCACAGGCAGCACTCCAGTAGCGGCCAGCGTAATGGCCATGCTGATGACAGCTGCGCTGCTATGAATGAGAGCCGTAAGGCAGGCACCAGCCAGGAACCCCCACCACAGGCTGTCAGCCGAGCGATCCAAAAACCACTGGAATACGCCCATGCTGCGCAGGGGGACGGCAATGGATTGCATGACTTGAATGCCGGTCATCACCAAAGCAAAACCGGCAGCTGCAAGAAAGCTGTATTGTGAGTTGATTAGGAATCTTCGGGTGTGTTCGGGGGCTGCTTGATTGCGTTCACTAAGAACAACAAAGACAGCCCAACCTGTAAGCGAGATGACTAGCAAGGGCAGGGCAGCACGTCCAATCTGTAACCCAATCAACTCGGTTGTCAGACATGTACCGATATTCGTGCCCAGAATAATGCCTAGTGTGCGACCATAGGTAATTAATCTTGCATTCGCGAGACCAATGGTGAGCACCGTAACGGCGGTACTGCTCTGTAGTATTGCCGTGGCTCCTGCACTGAAAGCCATGCCTTTCCATGGAGCTGAGGTAGCTCGGTTAAGCCACCCGGCCAGCATTGGCCCAGCCATTCGCTGCAAGGCCGTTTCCATCAGTTTCATTCCACCAAAAAAGATAATTAGCCCATATATGAGCGGCAGCACAACATCTCTGAACATCTCGTTTCATCATTCCTTCCGTGCCTAGTCGTTATCTCATCTTATGAATAAGAGAGGACAACCATGACAGCCGGAAATTATTGGTGCGAACTGAATTGGATCGGAACACCAATCCGTCCCGTAGCGGCAACAAGTACTTTGCCATTTTCGTAATTTAGAATTGGGTTTTAACCTATTCACCTCACCATTCAAAAGAGACGGTGATTCGTGCAAATGGAGCGGAGGGAACGGAATTGGATCAGAAGAAGCGAAGCGTTCGCGTTTATCCCTGGATTTTCCCTTTGGAAAAAGGGAATCGAAAAAAATCCAGGGATAACAGCGATCTGAAGACCAATCCGTCCCGTAGCAGCAACATATATTTTTCAATTCCGTAATTTAGGATTGTCTTAACCTACTCACCTCACCATTCAAAAGATACGGTGATTCGTGCAAACGGAGCGGAGGGGACGGAATTGGATCAGAAGAAGCGAAGCGTTCGCGTTTATCCCTGGATTTTCCCTTTGTAAAAAGGGAATCAAAAAAAATCCGGGGATAACAGCGATCGGAAGACCAATCCGTCCACGCAGCGGTCACCATTTGCACCAAACCTATCTTTTCAACTAACTAACTACAAAGGAAGTGGATTTACCTTGCCATCGGTTACACTGGAACGCAGTCGCAAAAAGCGGCTTGAACATGCACATCCATGGATATATAACAACGAAATTGCCTCGGTTGACGGTACCCCCGAACCGGGAGATCTGGTCAACGTATTGAATCATCAAGGTCGTTATCTGGCGACAGGATACTATAACCCGGCTTCACAGATTACGGTGAGAGTCGTTTCATATCAACCGCTGGAGCAGATGGACACCGCCTTTTTTGCTGCTCGCTTCAGCGACTGCCTGCGTCACCGGGAACGTTTTATCCAGGATGGAGAGGCGTATCGCCTCGTTTATGGAGAAGCTGATTTTTTGCCGGGTCTGATCGTGGACCGTTTTGGCAGTGTTCTTGTTGTACAGCTGCTTACCTTGGGAATGGATCGCTGCCGTGAAGCCATCGTACAGGCTCTGATTGAAGTGATGCAGCCGGAAGGAATCTATGAGCGCAGTGATGTGCCGATTCGGGAACTGGAAGGACTCGAGCAGACCAAAGGACCGCTGTATGGGGAGTGCCCACGTCATGTGACGGTAACCGAGAATGGCTTGCTTATTAAAGTGGATATCGTGGAAGGCCAGAAAACAGGCTATTTCTTCGACCAGCGCGAGAATCGGGCGGCGATTGAACCGCTTATGAAGGGCTGGGGCTATAAAAGCGGAATAACGTTGCAGGAAGTGGAACAAGAGGGAAGCCATCAGCTGCTGCCTGTAAATAAAAGTGGTAAAGTGGTAACCTTCCCCTATTGGGATGGGGCAACTGTTCTGGAGTGCTTCTCGCACACGGGCAGCTTCACGTTGAACGCTTGCAAATATGGAGCCAAAAAAGTCACATGCCTGGATATTTCAGAGCATGCTATTGAAAGTGCCCGCACCAATGTAGAATTGAATGGTTTTACGGATCGGGTAGAATTTGTTGTCGCTGACGCCTTCCAGTATTTACGTGAACAGGTCAAGGGAGTAGAAGAGCGTTCCGTACGTGCGCGGGCTGCCGAACAGAAAGTGGATACCTCCAAAGCGCTTGCAGCTGGCGGCGGGAAAACATTTGATGTGGTCATTCTTGACCCACCTGCCTTTGCCAAAACCAAATCAGCAGTCAAAGGCGCCTGCCGTGGATACAAGGATATTAACCTGCATGGCATGAAGCTTGTGAATGAAGGTGGGTATTTGGTCACAGCGAGCTGTTCGTATCATATGCGTCCCGATCTCTTCCTGGAAACGATTGCGGATGCAGCTGAAGATGCGGGCAAGGTACTGCGCCTGATTGAATGGAAAGCTGCCGGCAAGGATCACCCGCAAATTTTGGGTGTGGATGAAGGGCATTATTTGAAATTTGCAATCTTTGAAGTGCGCAGCAAAACAAACTGATCTGTCATTTTGTTAAAAGTTGCTGTTAAGAAACAAGTCCACGGTGTAATAAGCTGTGGGCTTGTTTCGTGTTACAGGAAATCATTTTGCCTTTACCGGATTGTGGCAAACGTATGTTCCGAACCAGGTCAGGTATGTTATACTGGGAATTAAAATCTTGTTCGTGATGGTTTGGAGGATTAGACATGTCTGTACGCTTTATTATTGGCCGGGCAGGCAGCGGCAAGACGACGCTGATTACCCGGGAAATTACGTCTTTGCTTCAAAAGGAACCTCAAGGCAAACCACTCATATGGTTGGTTCCGGAACAAAGCTCGTTTCGCACCGAGCAGGCTCTGGTTTCTTCTGGCGCGATCAAAGGCACCATGCGTGCAGAAGTATTGGGTTTTCGCCGATTAGCCTATCGTATCATGCAGGAAGCGGGTGGGTCTGCGCGGATTCCAATCGGAGCCGAGGGGAAAAAGATGCTGCTTTATAAAGTATTACAGCGGCGCAAGGAAGAGTTGAAGCTTTTTGGCGCTTCGGGCAATCAATTGGGCTTTATAGGGCATTTGAATGATTTGTACAGTGAGTTTAAGCGTTATGAACTAGATCCCGGCTTGCTGGAAGAAGGCCTTTCTAATTGGAATACATCTTCTTCAGCGCCGATCCTGGGTGACAAGTTACATGACTTGCTTCTTATATATCGTGATTATGAACAGGAACTAACGGAACTCTACATCGATGATGAAGACACGCTGACAGAACTGAACGAACGTTTGCAAGAGAGTGAGCTTCTTCAGGATGCACAAATCTGGATTGACGGTTTTCAGGGCTTTACCCCACAGGAAATGAGCGTAATTGGAAGACTGATGCTTCAGTCCTCTTCAGTAACCATTACGTTGACCTTGGATCGGCCTTATGATCACGGCGCACTGCCCAGCGAATTGGATCTGTTCCATCCAACAGCGAGCGCATATGCGCGGCTCAAGGGTATGGCTGAGGATCTGGGAGTCATGAGCGAAACGATGGTGCTGCAGCCGGTTGTTTTGCCAAGATATGAGCACAGCCCTGGTTTGGCCCATCTGGAGTCTGGGTTCGACCGACGGATTCGTTGGAGAAGTGATGGCCGCGATGCGGGCGTGAAGTTATACGCAGCCGAAAATCGCAGGGCTGAGATGGAAGGTGCATTGCGGGAAATGCGCAGATTGGCTCAGGAGGAAGGCGTGCGTTATCGGGACATGGCCGTACTCGTTCGTCAGCTGGATGCCTATGCCGATATTGCCGAGCCACTCTTTAGGGACTATGACGTGCCCGTTTTCCTGGATCGCAGAAGAAGTGAGCTTCATCATCCGCTCTCGGAATTCATTCGTTCTGCAATTGATGTCGTTCGTCGCCGCTGGCGTTACGAAGATGTATTTCGCTGTGTCAAAACGGATCTGCTGCTTCCTCGTGATGGTTCCATCACTCGTGAAGATATGGACCAGCTCGAAAATTATATACTCGCGTGTGGAATTCACGGATACCGCTGGACCGACGGCAAGCCTTGGAAATACGTCCCGAGTCTGTCTCTGGAAGACAATGGACAAGACGGCCGAAGCCGAGGGCGGGAACAAATGCTGTCGCTCATGGAAAAATGCCGAACGGTCATTACGGATCCGATGGCTGCGTTTGAGAAACGCATGATCAAGGCCAAGACGGCAAGAGAACAGTGTGCTGCACTATATGGACTGCTCGAAGACGCAGAAATTCCTTGGAAACTCGAAATGATGTCTGCTGAGGCAACAGCTCAGGGTGACCCGGAGCGTTCGCGGGAACATCGTCAGATGTGGGGAGCTGTCCTGGATCTGCTGGACCAGATGGTGGATATGATGGGAACGGAACGACTGGACATCGATCTGTTTGCGGGCCTGATGGAGACGGGGTTGACTGAGCTGAAGCTAGGACTTGTTCCGCCGGCGCTGGATCAGGTGCTGGTCGGTTCCATGGACCGGACTCGCCTGCAGGATATCCAGTATGTATTCATTCTGGGAGCCGTTGACGGTGAACTCCCGGCTGTGCCGCAGGAAGATGGCGTGTTAACGGAGCAGGAGCGGGAGCTGCTGACCGAAAGAGGTCTCGGCCTTGGACCTGGAACAACAAGACGAATGCTGGACGAGCGTTTCCTGATCTATACCGCCTTGACTGCTGCAAGTAAGCAGTTGTGGTTAAGTTACCCTGTGGCTGATGATGAGGGCAAAACGCTTTTGCCTTCGGAAATTGTGAGACATGTACGAAAGATGTTCGGATTGAATGAAGTGCCACTTCTTGCACAGCCGCCAGTAACGGGTTTGGAAGAAGCTCACTGGTCTTACGTTATTCATCCAGAGCAGAGTCTGTCGGTTCTGATTGGGCAGCTGCGCAGATGGCGCAGGGGTGAAGAGATTCCTGAACTCTGGTGGTCGGTCTACAACTGGCACTGCACGAATGAGAGCCTCAGACCTCAGCTGGAGCGATTGCTGGGCTCCATTTTTTATCGCAATCGTGCATTGCCACTGCGCACTTCGACAAGCCGCCGATTGTATGGCACGGAGGTGCGGACAAGCGTTTCTCGAATGGAACGATTCGTGGCATGTCCATTCTCCCATTTTGCCTCGCACGGATTACGCTTGAAAGAGCGTCAGCTATATCGTCTTCAAGCTCCGGACATTGGGCAGCTGTTCCATGCTGCCCTGAGTCAGCTGGCGATACGACTCCGTGAAGAGAACCGCAGCTGGGGCAGCCTCTCTCCGGAACAATGCCGCAAGGAAGCGGAGCAAACGGTGGATCAGATTGCTCCTCAGCTTCAGGGCGAGATTCTGCTGAGTACGAAACGTTACGGCTACATTTTCCGCAAACTGAAGGATATTGTAAGCCGGGCTTCGGTCATTTTGGGTGAGCAATCGAGACGTGGGAGTTTTGAACCTATTGGTCTTGAGCTGGACTTTGGGCCAGGCAAACCCTTGCCGCCTCTTCGTTTCGAACTGGAGAACGGGTGTGTGATGGAGATTGTGGGCCGGATTGACCGGGTTGATGTCGCCGAGGGAGAAAATGGAATTTTGCTTCGGGTTATTGACTATAAATCGAGCCAGACGGATCTCAAATTGCATGAAGTGTACTACGGACTGTCCCTGCAGATGCTTACGTATCTGGAAGTGCTGCTTAGTGCTGCCGAAGAGTGGCTGGGAGAATCGGCGATGCCTGGAGGAACATTGTATTTCCATGTGCATAACCCATTGCTGCAATCTGCGAACGGCATGACCTCAGAACAGGCGGGACAGGAATTGCTGAAACGCTTCAAAATGAAGGGCCTGCTTCTGGCAGATCGTGATGCCATTGCACAGATGGATAACACGCTGGATAAAGGCTACTCGGCCATTATTCCTGTTGCACTCAAGGCGGACGGCAGCTTCTATAGCAGCGCAGCGGTAGCTACGCCAGACCAGTGGGACACGCTGCTCGCATCTGTTCGAGGTAATATCCGGGAGATCGGGACCCGCATTACGGATGGGGATGTGGCCATAGAGCCTTACCGCATTCAGCAGGAGGTTGCATGCACATTCTGTCCGTTTAAACCCGTCTGTCAATTTGATGAGAATATTGAAGGCAATGAATATAATCTGTTGTCCAAGCCAGGCAAACAGCAAATCTGGGACATGCTGTCACACAACAAGGGAGGGGAGACGTCATGACGAATATGCCAAAACCGGAAGGCAGCTTCTGGAGCGATGACCAGTGGAGTGCAATTTCCCAGAGTGGTGAAGACATTCTCGTTGCTGCAGCAGCGGGGTCGGGTAAAACTGCTGTGTTGGTCGAACGGATTATTCGTAAAATAGCCGATCCTTCTCGTGGCTTCAGCGTGGATCGATTGTTGGTGGCTACCTTTACGAAGGCGGCTGCTGCTGAGATGAAGCAGCGTATTCGGGAAGCACTTGAACGTGCACTCGAGGAAGAGCCTGAGGAGGAGCATTTGCGCAAACAGTTATCGCTGCTTGGGCGAGCTTCAATCACAACGCTGCATTCATTTTGTATGGAAGTCATTCGCCGTTACTATCAGCAAATACCGCTTAACCCGGCTTTTCGGATATTAAACGAGAATGAAGCCGAAATGCTGCGTCAGGAGCTCCTGGAAGAGCTGTTTGAAGATAAATACGGGGAAGAAGGTGAAGGCAGCACATTCCGTGAGCTTGTGGACTGGTTCAGCGGTGAACGGAACGATGATGCCATGCACCGGCTTGTGCAGCGCCTGTATGATTTCTCGCGCAGTCACTCCTGGCCGGATCACTGGCTCGCCGAAATGGCATCTGCATTTCAAGTTGAAAGCGTAGAGGCCCTTGGTCATTCAGCATGGGTACAGAGCATTTTACGAGATGCCGCACTTACCCTGAGCGGTGCAGCGGGACTCTTGCGTCAAGGCATTGGCATTGCGTTACAGCCGGAAGGGCCAAAACCGTATGCGGATACCTTAAAGGAAGATCTGGCCATGGTGGAGGAGCTCCTGTCTGCCGTGGAGGTTATGCCATGGGAGAGACTGCCTGAAGTATTTCAGCCCGCAGCTTTTGGCAAGCTGAAACCCTGCAAAAAGGATCAAACCGATCCGGCGCTGCAGGAACAAGTGAAGGAACTTCGGGAGGCTGCAAAAAAGGCAATCACCGATCTGAAAGGCTCGCTCTTTGGCCGGAGTGCATTTTCCTTCTGGCAGGAGCTGGAGCAGGCTGCTCCGCTCATGCAGGAACTGTCCAAACTTGTAAGTGAGTTCGGCGAACGTTACAAGCTGGCCAAACAAGAGCGTGGGCAGGTTGATTTTAGCGATCTGGAGCATTATTGTCTTCACATTTTGCGTCATGAGGATTCCACGCCAGAGCTCTCCATGCCTTCAGATGCAGCAATGGAATACAGGGCTCGTTTTGATGAAGTGCTGCTGGATGAATATCAGGATACCAATACCGTTCAGGAAGATATCGTAAAGCTAATTTCCAGGGAGAATCCAGGTAATCGCTTTATGGTAGGAGATGTGAAACAGAGTATTTACCGTTTCCGCTTGGCTGAGCCGGGACTATTTCTTAATAAATACCGTCAATACAACTCTGACACCCAAAGTGATGAAGGAGAAGCAAGCACGCCGCGTGCAGGCAGACGCATTGACCTGGCACGTAACTTCCGTAGTCGTGCTGAAGTGGTTCATTCGGTAAATATGCTGTTCCGTCAGCTCATGAATGAGGGCGTAGCAGAGATCGCTTATGACGAACGGGCCCAGCTAGCCTATGGGGCTTCGTTTCCACCAGAAACCGAGGGAGATGAAGCTTATACGCCGGAACTGCTTCTGATTGACCGACAAGGGGGAGGCCCGGACCTGGGTGAGAGTGTAGATGAAAATGGAGATCACCTGGCGTCGGCTGAACTGGAAAGTGCCGAACTGGAAACGGCTCAACTGGAAGCACGGGCCATGGCTCGGCGCATTCGGGAGATCGTTGGCGATACCGATCAGCCTGCGTTGAATGTGTATGATAAGGCGTTAAAAACAATGCGTCCTGCCCGTTACGGCGACATTGTCATCCTGCTGCGCTCTGCCTTGATGTGGGCTCCGTTAATGATCGAAGAATTCAGGCAGCAGGGAATTCCGGCCGGAGGGGAGCAGAGCAAGGGTTATTTTCAGGCAACGGAAGTGGAGATCATGTTATCCCTGCTTCAGATCGTGGACAACCCAAGACAGGATATTCCGCTCGCTTCAGTCCTGCGTTCACCGATTGTGGGCTTAAATGAAGAGGATTTGGCACAAATTCGTCTGGGGGATAAAAGGCAGTCTTTCTATGATGCAGTTGTATCTGCTGTTCAGATCGGGCAAGTGACCAATGATGATTCGTCTGCAGTACAGATGCAATGGCCGGAAATCTGGACAGAACTGGAACAGGTCCAGCAAGAGGCCGCTGTTACAGCAGAGTCAGTGGTATCTGAGAAGCAATCTCTGAATGAGGGTATCGAAAAGGATGGTTATCATGATCCAGGAGAGCACTCAGCCCATGCAGGATCGGAATTAAAGCAGAAATTAATTCATTTTATGGGCCAGCTGCAGCAATGGCGGCTTGAGGCACGTCAAGGCAGTCTAAGTGAACTCATTTGGCGTATATACAGGGAGACTGGCTATTTGGACTGGGTAGGTGGTCTTCCGGGAGGTATACAGCGTCAAAGCAACCTGAAAGCCCTGTATGACCGTGCGCGTCAATATGAAGAATCGACGTCGAATCGGGGGTTGTTCCGCTTTTTGACCTATGTCTCCAGACTTCGTGAGAATGGTGGGGATCTGGGAACAGTGGCGGGATCGGGCGAACAGGACAATGCGGTCCGAATCATGACCATTCACCGGAGTAAAGGGTTGGAGTTTCCGGTTGTATTTGTGGCTGGCATCTCCAAAATGTTCAACCAGCAGGATCTGAATGCACCGTTCTTAATGCACAAGGAGCTTGGATTCGGTCCAAGATTTGTGGATCGGGAAAATAGGGTGGCTTATCCCACACTGGCTAATCTCGCCATTCGACGCAGAGCCCAGTTTGAGCTGCTGGCTGAGGAGATGCGGGTACTGTATGTTGCCCTGACTCGGCCCAAGGAGAAAATGATTCTGGTTGGGACGGTTAAGGATGCTGCCAAAAAGGCAGCCGCCTGGTCACAGATCAAAGACAGTTCGGAACTGATTCTGCCGGATTACCTGCTCGCGGCAGGACGAAGTTATCTGGATTGGATCGGACCGTCTCTAATTCGCCATCCGTCGGCCGCTCCATTACGCGAACTGGCTGGTGTACAAGACTCCTATGCTGCTTGTCTGATGGATGATGAATCACGCTGGAGCATTTCCGTCATGTCTGCCGATTGGGTATCGAGAGAGACCTTTGTGGATTCAAAACATGGTGAGGAAGACGAATTGGCAGAAGCACGTCAAGAACGAATGAAAGCTCTACAAGCTGTAAAACCGGTGATTTTATACCCCTCCACAATTCATGGTGAGATAGATCGAGATTTACCAGATGAGCTATCACGAGATGAGATGAAGGTTGATAGGGTCGGAACTGAAACCGAATGGATGCTAAACGTTGAGCGGCGCCTATCATGGACGTATCCATATGAAGCGGCAACCCAGGTGGCTGCGAGCACGTCCGTCTCAGAGTTAAAGACAATGCTTGCGATACAGGACCATCAACCTCTACATGTGATGGAAGAGCTGGAAAGACAAATGGATGATGCGGAGGTTCTCGAAAACCCGCAGTCCGAACATAAGGTCAGTAAGACACATCATGGCCGGACGGATGGCATGAATGAGCATTCCTTCAAATTGCATTTGCGCCGCCCGAAGTTTATGGAAGAGAAACAGTTGACGGGGGCTGAGCGCGGGACCGTGTATCATACGTTGATGCAGCATTTACCTTTGGATGGAACGAATGTGGATGCCGCGATTGTGGAACAGACGCTTGCAAGACTGACCACACTTCAGATTTTGCTGCCTTATCAGGCAGAAGTGATTGAACCTGAACATTTGGCTCAATTCTTTCAGACGGAACCAGGCACGGAGCTGCTGCGAGCTGATTGGGTAAAACGGGAGATTCCTTTTATCTATGGACTTCCAGCAGAGCATTCTCCCGCCGAATGGGTGCAGCATCTGTCATCGAATGCGGGAATGCAATCCCTGGATGAAGACAGCGGACTACAGGCCTCGCTCGAGAATGAAACCGTACTTGTACAGGGGATCATTGATTGCCTCTACGAGGTGGACGGTGAGCTTACGCTGCTGGATTACAAAACGGACCGGGTGCTGGAACATCGCGGAGGATTAAACGAACTGACCAGAAACTATCGTTTTCAGCTGGAGCTGTATGGCCGGGCGATTGAAGATATTTTGGGGCGCAAGGTAGATCGGAAGTGGCTGTACTTCTTTGATGGTGGACATGCTGTAGAACTTTAATGGAGCAGCTTGAAACGGAAGATATATTCGTTATATGTGCTTGCGATTGACGATGAAAGTCACGAAGGGGACGAATCGGTTTCTTAGAAACGATGGTGTCCCCTTTGTTTTCCGTATTGGCTAGTGACATTCAGGAATGAGCTTCTAATATTTAGGGATAGGCACTCTTATGATTAGGTTTTTGTAGGGAGAGGGGATGAACGGAATATGCGTATCTTGCATACCGGGGACTGGCATTTGGGAAAAACGTTGGAAGGAAGAAGCAGGCTGCGTGAGCAGGAAGAATTCGTCGATGAACTTGTAAGACTGGCAGATGAGCAGCAGGCTGATGCCGTGTTGATGGCTGGTGACGTGTATGACTCGGTCAATCCGCCTGCTTCGGCAGAGCAGCTGTTTTACGAGGCGGCAGCCAGGCTTAGCGAGCGGGGAAGACCACTGGTAGTCATTGCAGGTAACCATGATCAGCCGGAACGGGTAGCCTCTGTGACACCACTTGTAAACAGACAGGGGATTACACTTGTCGGTATGCCAACGGCGGAAGCGGTGACTATTCATGCGCCTAGAACAGGCGAGACTGCCAAAATTGCTGCACTGCCCTATCCTTCAGAGGCAAGGCTTAATGAAGTTCTCACCACGGATGGTGATGAAAATGTGCTTCGTCAAGCTTATAGCCGCCGGGTTGGCATGCTCATGCAGCGTCTGGCTAACTCATTTGGTCCGGATACGGTGAATTTGGCGATGAGTCACATATATGTGCTGGGCGGGGTTGAAAGCGATTCGGAGCGCCCAATTCAGGTGGGCGGGGCTTACACAGTAGATCCATCTTCACTATCAATCGGTGCGCAATATACAGCACTTGGACACCTTCATCGCGCTCAGGCTGTGAAAGGGGACGGCGTGATCCGGTACAGCGGATCGCCGCTGGCCTACAGCTTCTCGGAAGCAGGACAGAGCAAATCGGTAACGATGGTGGATTTGGCGCCAGGCGGAACTCCGAATGTAGAAGAAGTGCTGTTGTCCTGTGGACGCCCCCTTGTGCGCTGGAAGGCACGCGGAGGTCTGGCCGAGGTGTATCGCTGGTTGGAAGAGGGAAGAGACGCCCAAGCATTCATTGATATGGAAGTGTGGCTGGACGATGCCATGTCACTCAAAGAGATCCAGCAGCTGCGCAAGTCACATGATGGCATTATTCATATCCGTCCAGTGTATCCGGAGATGGCCGCTGCCGGATTGCTGGAGCAGCGTTCCGAGCTGCCTGTGCATGAATTGTTCCGCAAGTTCTACCAGCGTCAGACGGGCGGGGCACAGCCGGAGGACAGTCTGGTACAGCTGTTCCTAGAATTGGTGGACGAGGACGAGCCAGGCGTGCGTGAGGAGGTCGAAGGAAGATGAAGCCGATTTTATTAAAAGTGGCCGGATTGCAAAGTTATCGTGAAGCTCAGGAGATTGATTTTACGGTACTGACCGAAACCGGATTATTCGGAATTTTCGGCCCCACGGGCAGCGGAAAGTCTTCCCTGCTGGATGCCATTACTCTTGCCATGTACGGAAAGGTCGAGCGGGCAGTTAACGGAACTCAGGGGATTATGAATCATGCTGAGGATGCCCTCGCAGTCGCTTTTACCTTCGAACTGTCGTCAGCTGAAGGAGCGCGAAGATTTCGGGTGGAACGGCGTTTTAAGCGGAATAACGAAATATCGGTAAGCAATACGATCAGTAAATTTATTGAGACCGTAAATGGAGAGGAACAGGTGCTCGCTGACAAGTTAGCTGATGTGAACCGTTGTGTGGAAGAAGTGATCGGGCTCAAAATGGATGATTTTACGCGGGCTGTAGTGCTTCCTCAAGGGAAATTCGCTGAGTTTCTATCGCTGAAAGGTAGTGAACGACGCCAGATGCTGCAGCGGCTGTTTCATTTGGAAAAGTACGGGGATCAGCTTGCCATTAAGCTCAGCCGGCGCGTGAAGGATAATGATATGGTTCATCAAGCGCTCTTGGCAGAGCAGCAGGGTCTTGGCAATGCAAGCCAAGAAACGCTGGAAGAAACCAAACGTCTTCTGCAGGAGGCCATGAAGCATGCGGAGCTCTCCCGTCAGACACTGGATGAAGCTGCGAAGGAAGCGGAACAGCAGGGTAAAATACGTGAATTAAGTCATGAACGCCAGAAGCGTCTGGATGAACAACATAAGCTCAAAGCTCTCGAACCGCAAATCGAAACCGGGGAGCAGCGCTTGAAACAGTCGAGCTCAGCAGATGCCATACTGCCTGCGCTTCAGACGATGCGGGATGCAGTTACCCAGCATAAGCTGCGACAAACTGCAGCTTCTGCTGCACATGAACAAGCCGTGGAACACGAACGATTATCTGTGCTTGAAGCAGAAAAGGCCGAAACGACACGTGTACAGCTGGCTGAGGGCGAACCCAAGCTGCTGCTTCGGTTGGAGCAGTTGGAACAGGCCAAAGAGCTGCAGCGGGAACGAGACAGTCTTCTGGAGGACAGCTCACGTTTGAAGCAGCTTCTGGAGAAAGGACAGGCTGAGCAGGAAGTTCATGGCCAGCAGCTGGAGAAGGAAAAAGAACTGCAGCAGCGTGGACGAAAACGGCGGGAAGAATTGCAGGAAAGTCTGAAGCCAAATGAAGTCAAGTCAGAGGAGCGAAGACAACTGCAAGCTGCGCTGGAGCTTCGGCATCGGCTGGATACGGCAGCAGAGCAGCTGCGTCAGAACCAGGCTGAGATGGAGACGTACAAGCAGTCTGCCAGCCTGGCAGAAAGCAAACTTCAGGCGGCGATAAGTGAAGAGGAACGCCTGCAAGAACAGCGGAAGCTGTTGATTGAACAGGCGTCGGCGGGTCTGGAGGCCATGCTTGCTTGTGAGCAGGACATCGGCCGTGAACAAAGCCTGCTGGCCGGCGCGGAGGAGCAGCTGCGCGGCTCGATGCGCGAGCAGGAGCTGCACCGGCTCTCCTCCGCCTTGCGCGCCGAGCTGCGTGACGGCGAGCCATGCCCGGTGTGCGGCTCCGCACACCACCCGCTCCCGGCTGCGCCGCCGGGAGAAGGTCCGCACGCAGGCGATGCGGACCTGGAACTGCTGCGCAGCCTGCAGGCAGAGCTGCAGGAGCTGCGCTTCGGGCTGCGCCAGCAGCTGCACGAACGTCGCAGCCTGCTGACGCAGCTTGGCGCCGCGGCCGGCGAAGCACCGGCCGCAGCCGAGGCCGCGCCTGCGGCAGCGGAGCAAGAGCCCGCAGGTTTGCCCGCACACGGGCAATCACCTGCGGACTGGGCGGCGCGTGCCGCAGCGCTGCGCGAGACCGCGCGTGCGCTGGCTGACGCCGCGACGCAAGTGCAGGCGCAAGCAGCCGCGTTGCAGCAGGCGGCTGTGGGTGCGCAGCAGCGCCGCATGGAGGCGGCAGCCGCGCAGGAGGCCGGCCGTGCCGGTCTCGTCCAGGCGGAGCGCAAGCTGGCTGAAAGCGAGGCAGCAGCGGCGGCATTGCAAGGCCGCTGGGCCTCAGAACTGCCCGGCATCGCCCCAGAGGAGGCTGTCGCCCTTCATCAGGCGATGCAGGAACGCGATGCACGTGCCGAAGACATCAAGGAACGGCTGAACAAGAGTGTCACGTTTTTGGAAGAAAAGGAACAGTCCGTACAGTCCCTCCAACAAAAGCTGGTTGAACTGGACAAACAGCTGATCCAGTGGCAAACCGAGTGGCAGGGAAACCGTAAACAGCTGGCCGAGAAGGAAGAACGACTGCGCCAGTGGGTGGGCGAACAACGTGTAGAAGAGCTCATCGCTGTCACGCAGTCACAGCTGGATGGGCTGCGAAAAGCAGCAGCCGACTCGGCCCGGCGCTTCAAGGAAGCGGACAACCTGAAACAGGAGTCTGCCAAGAAAGACGTCATGGCCAGACAGGCCCTGAATTCAGCATCGGAGCATCTGGAACAGGCGCAGGCACGCTGGCAGCAATTGCTTGATCAATCTCCATTTGACTCTGAACAAGCCGTTCTGGAGGCAGCGATTCCTGCAGACGAGGCTGAGCGACTGGCAGCAGAGATTCAGCATCATCGTGAAAGGGAACGTGAGCTGGTTTCCCAGCTGCGTGAACTGGAGCAAAAGCTGGGTGGAGCAGAAGTGTCCGAAGAGCAGTGGTTAGCCTGCACAGAACGTCTGAAGTTACGACGTGCTGATGATGAAGCTGCGCTAAGTGCGAAGGCTCGTGCAGAACGGGATCTGGAAGATGTTCAGCAGCGTCACGTTCGCTGGACCGAATTGGAGAACAAACGGGTAGAAGTGAGTCATCACGGGGAGCAGCTCAGCAAACTGCAGGCAGCCTTCAGAGGCAATGCATTTGTAGAGTATATTGCAGAAGAGCAGCTCATGCAGGTTAGCCAAGCTGCGTCACAGCGTTTGCGTTTTCTTACGAAGCAGCGCTATTCACTCGAGGTGGATTCGGGCGGTGGATTTGTCATCTGCGATGATGCCAACGGTGGAGTTAAGCGTCCGGTATCCACTTTATCTGGTGGAGAGACCTTCTTGACCTCGTTGTCCTTGGCACTCGCCTTGTCCGCACAGATTCAGCTGCGCGGCCAGTACCCGCTTCAATTCTTCTTCCTGGATGAAGGATTTGGAACATTGGACCCGGATCTGCTGGATACGGTCATTACATCGCTCGAGAAATTGCATGATGATCGTTTGGCCGTCGGGGTCATCAGCCACGTACCGGAACTGAGGGCTCGTCTGCCGCGCAAGCTGGTTGTTATTCCTGCGAGCGAAGCAGGAGGCGGTTCACGGGTAGTATTGGAGAGTCTCTGATATACAAATGTTCTTTGCTTGCTCCGAAAGCTAATAAAGCTATCTGATTTTAACAGCGGAGAATCGGTATTGACTTACTTCGACTGTAAAACGAGGATATTTAAGTTGAATCTTGTAAAATGGAGTGAGTTACCTCACAGATACAGGTTCAACCAGCTGTTATACTACAGTCAAGCCGACATACCTTATGTAAAGTACCCCGGCGGACGTTTGATCAGGAAGCTTCCCGGTCAGACGTCCGCGGCAGCTGATTTCATTCGAAATCCGCTCAGGGGGTGCTTCTTTTTTTTGCCCTGTTCCTTTAGTGTCAATTCGCCCAGATCTGAATACCATGAAAGGGTGATGAAGCACGATAAGGGAGGCGTACTGAAGTGGAGAAGATGGAAGCAAAGAAGATCTGTAAGGAACACATTCATCGTTATGTATGTGTACAGATGAAGGATGGAAGTCATTATGACGGTATTATGGAAAATGTGGATGACGACATGATTTATTTGGCAGTGCCTGTCGGTCCTGAAGCCGCGCATCATGCAAATTGGGGACCAAACGCGATGCCGGGAGCAGGTTATCCCGTATCTCATGCTCGTGGGTTTTATCCGGGGTACGGTTATCCGTATCCATATCCCTATCCATACTATGGTTATGGTCGCAGACGTTTTAACAGACTGGTGCTTCCCTTGATCGGGCTGACTGCATTAACACTGCTGCCATACTATTAATGGAGGACTGAAAGTCGGATTAGGATTTTAAATCATAAGGACCATTCTCATTCTGGCAACATGCTGCTGCCTACCTGGATGTAGAAAGGTCCTTTTTTTTGTGCTATTCATCAACGAATAGTGAATGAGAATTGTAATGGGGTTTTAATGGCATGCTAGCAAAGGGGCTAGCATATTGAGTTTAGCTATTTTTCATGTGAGATTGGACGTCACTTTTCACTTACGGTATGATAGAGAGGTATACATAAATCTTCAAATCAAAGGAGGGTATGAACAATGGATTGCTTGTTTTGCAAAATTGTAGAGGGCAGCATTCCCTCCAATAAAGTTTTGGAGAATGAACATGTGGTTGTCTTTCACGACATCCAGCCCGCTGCACCGACACATGTCCTCGTTATTCCGAAAAAACATATTGCTTCCATGAATGATGTCACAGCAGATGATATAGCACTGATTGGTGAGGTTCATCTGGCAGCACAGGAAGCAGCGAAACGCCTTGGAGTCGATGAGTCCGGTTATCGTTTGATTAATAACTGCGGCAAAGATGGGGAACAAACCGTCCATCACCTGCACTATCATCTGCTTGGAGGCACCAGACTCGGTGCGCTGACAAGCCTATCGGATTCGCACAAATCATAATGGATCCTGTGCTCTACATCTCCTGTTGGGTGGTGAAAAAAGAAGCACTGTGATTCGCATAAATAAAGTGATCATTACGTTAAGGTTGACACCTTTATTACCTTTCGCCTATAATGAAAGGTGATGAACCGTGTTATTGCTCTTGGACGGTCTGGTCGGAGGGAGGGAAAACTGGTGTCTGAAACTAAAGTTCGCAAAAACGAGACTATTGATGCTGCACTTCGTCGCTTTAAACGTTCCATCGCTAAAGATGGCGTCTTGGCTGAGGTGAAGAAACGTAAGCATTATGAGAAGCCAAGCGTAAAGCGCAAGAAAAAGTCCGAGGCTGCTCGTAAGAGAAAGTTTTAGGAGGATTTGAACAACATGAATCTTAGCGAACGATTGAACGAAGATATGAAGCAAGCGATGAAGAGCAAGGACAAGTTCAAGCTCTCCACCATTCGGTTGATTCGTTCGACGATCAAGAATCTTGAAATAGATTTGAAAAGAACTTTGGATGACAACGAAGTGCTTGATATCCTGAGTCGTGAAATCAAACAGCGCAAAGATGCCCTCCAAGAATTTGACAAAGCGGGCCGTGAAGAACTCGCGGCAAATGCAAAAGCGGAAATTGATATAATTGGTCAGTACCTTCCCGCACAGCTTACCGAAGAAGAAATTAAAGTTATTGTACAGCAGACCATCCAGGAAACCGGTGCTTCTTCGAAAGCCGAGATGGGGAAAGTCATGGCGGTCCTTATGCCGAAAGTTAAAGGCAAAGCGGACGGCAAACTGGTTAATCAAGCAGTTCAACAATTTCTGCAATAAAGCAATCAATGAACACCTCCTGACTTGTCAGGGGGTGTTTTTTCCTGTTTGCATGGTACTGAATTTACACCTCAGACTTTATTAGATTTAGCATGGGAGAATTCGATGTCAGGAGAAAGAAACAGTATAATGTTCAAAACAGACAAAAAATTTACTTTAAAATGGTTAATATACATAAAATTAGATTTAATATCTTGCAATTCCTCTGGCTTTCAAATATAATTTTAAGATTTTGAAACGAAATGTTGCATTGTACGTAATAAATACCATAAGCTGGACAGTATAACAATAATGGAAAAGGGGGGATTATTGTGAAGGGAAAGCGCCGGAAGAGGCTTGCGGGGCCATTGTTGCTCATGATGCTGCTGACACTGCTGCTTCCTCTCTGGGTTGGATCGCCGTCTGCACAAGCAGCTGAAAAGAGCGGCGCCGTATATATTATTCCGGTTGATAAACCAATCGAGCAGGGGTTAGGCAAGTTTATGGAGCGTGGCTTCAAGGAAGCTGAATCGATGAATGCTGGCCTGATTGTTCTGGATATCAATACGCCGGGAGGACGGGTCGATACGGCTGAAGAACTGGGTAACTTGATTAAAGAAAGCCCTGTTCAGACCGTTGCCTTTGTCCGCGGAGATGCTGCTTCGGCTGGAAGTTTTCTGGCCTTGAATGCAGATAAGATCGTAATGTCGCCAGGAAGTATGATTGGCGCGGCAGCGATGGTGGACAGCACGGGTAAGCATGTCGATGATCCGAAGCTGGTTGCATTCTGGAAGAGCAAAATGCAGGGAGCGGCAGAACAAGGCGGCCGTGACGGTAGTATCGCTGCCGGAATGACAGATGTCAACATGGTTGTGGAGATGCCGGAGATCAACAAAACAAAGCAAAAGGGTGAAATTATTGCCTTGTCAGCCGAGGAAGCGCTGAAAGTGGGATATGCGGACCATATCAGTTCAACTCCGGAAGAGGCAGCAGCTTGGTTGGGGTATGGTCAGGATGATGTATTTACTGTGGAGCGAACCGCTGCAGAGAATATATCTTCTTTTCTGACGAATCCTGTTGTGATGACTGTACTACTGTTTCTTGGAATTGCAGGCGTAATTATTGAACTGATTGTGCCTGGATTCGGAGTGCCTGGCATTGTGGGGATCGTCTGCTTTATCCTCTATTTCTCGGGGAACTACATTGCTGGATTTGCAGGAGCAGAGACATGGGTGCTGTTTACGGTTGGACTCATCATGATGATTCTGGAGATGTTCATTCCAAGCTTTGGTATCCTGGGCATACTGGGATCCATTGCGCTTGTGGCTGGTGTCGTGCGTGCGGCTTATGACACAAGTGATGCATTTGTATCACTGGGAATTGCTTTCGGAGCAGCGCTGGTGGTTATAGCCATCGTGGTGATACTGTTTAAAGACAGAGGCATATGGAATCGATTTATACTGAGTGACAGATTGTCTGCCGATCGAGGTTATTCATCTGCGACAGAACGTAAAGAACTGATTGGTCTCCAAGGGATCAGCCTGACTCCGCTTCGTCCTTCTGGAACAGCAATATTTAATGGGGAACGGGTCGATGTGGTTTCGGACGGGGACTTTATTCCAGTTGATACACCGATTATTGTGGTTAAAGCCGAAGGCACCCGGATTGTGGTCCAACAAGCTTTGCCGGTGTAAAACGCTTGTTTTGCCGGAGTTCTGATGGGCTTCGGCAGTGTACATAACCATAAGGCAGTGCTGCTTGCCGAATGGTGTTTTTCTAAAATTAGCAGCATAAACTTTTAAGATGATTTTTACAAAATTTAAGTGCAAATGGAGGAATTTTGACTATGGAACCAACCTTGATTACGGTTTTGCTCGTTGCGGTAGTTGCCATTATCGTATTGAGCGTATTCTTCAGCTTTTTCCCAGTAATGCTCTGGATCTCGGCCATTGCATCCGGCGTACGTGTCGGAATTATTACACTAGTAGCGATGAGGCTCAGACGTGTAACACCTAGCCGAATCGTAAATCCTATGATCAAAGCAACCAAAGCGGGTCTTCAATTGTCAATGAACCAGCTGGAAAGTCACTTCCTTGCTGGTGGTAACGTAGACCGGGTAGTCAACGCTTTGATTGCGGCGCAGCGTGCCAACATTCCACTTGAATTCGAACGCGCAGCGGCGATTGACCTTGCAGGTCGTGATGTACTGCAGGCTGTACAAATGAGTGTTAATCCGCGTGTCATCGAGACACCAATTGTATCTGCGGTAGCCAAAGATGGTATTGAAGTTAAAGTTAGAGCTCGGGTTACGGTTCGGGCCAATATTGACCGTCTCGTCGGTGGTGCCGGTGAAGAGACGATCATTGCCCGTGTCGGTGAAGGTATCGTAAGTACAAACGGTTCCTCGAATTCCCACAAAGACGTTCTGGAAAATCCGGATCTGATCTCCCGTACTGTATTGTCCAAAGGTCTGGACGCCGGTACAGCTTTTGAAATCCTGTCCATTGATATTGCGGACGTGGATGTAGGTAAGAACATTGGTGCGTTCCTGCAAACCGAGCAGGCTGAGGCTGACAAACGCATCGCTCAGGCGAAAGCGGAAGAACGTCGCGCAATGGCTGTAGCCCAAGAGCAAGAGATGAAGGCACGTGTAGTGGAAATGAGAGCGCGTGTGGTTGAATCCGAATCCCAAGTACCTTTGGCGATGTCCGAAGCACTTCGTAGCGGTAAAATCGGGGTCATGGACTACATGAATCTGAAAAATATTGAGGCTGATACTCAAATGCGCAATACTTTGGGAAAACCTGGTGAAGGTTCGAATTCCAACGATCAGGGTGATTCCAAAAACGGAAGATAGGCGGTGAGTGCATATGGGCCTATTTGAATGGATTTTTGATAATTTGTATATAGTGGCCGTCATCGGTTTTGCGCTTTTCTCTTTCTTGGGAAAAGCCGCCAAAACGGCTGATCCGAACAAAAAGCGTCCTGGCAACGGGATGCCTACATTTGGAGGCAGCGGTAATTCAGAACGGGATGATCGCTCGAGAGACAACTCATCTCCACAGCAGTCTTCCGGACCAGCAGATCCCCGTTATGATGAACAGTATGACGATCGATATGACGAAGAGCAATATGAAGAACGTTATGATCAGCCTTATTCGGAACCTGCTGCAACTTCTCGCCCCGCAAGTGACTACAGAAGTGAGGGCTCTATGAGCGCCATGGAAAATTCACTAGAGGAACAGATGAGAGGAATGGAACAACAGCAGCGCTTGATTGAAGAGCGATTGAATCGCATTTCTTCTGCAAATAGACCCGTTGTGTCTGACTCCGGCTGGGATGAGTCCAGCACCGATGAATCGGGAGCGTCTCCGCTCCGACCGGCGGATATTCGCACGGGTGTATTATGGGCAGAAGTACTGGGTTCTCCCCGTTCCAAGCAACCGTTCGGTACGCGAGGGAAACTGTAGCAAGTCAAGCTATTGGACGGGAATAGAGCCGTCTCTGGTGAGCAATATGCCAGAGACGGCTTTTTTTGTTGTGCTCCTTTTTAAAGAATTAATGATCTAACAGAAGCTGTAGTTTTCATAAAATCATGTTTCTCCGCATAAGTTGAACTGTAGAGGAAGGGGGAAGACCTTCGTATGACCCGGATCAGCCGCAAGCTGCGCAGATGGACCAGTGAGGTGCTGGATTTGCCGCAGGACGTGCTTTATGATATGCCACGGTTAACCCTGATCGGCAGCAAGCAATTGTATATCGAAAATCATCGCGGTGTGATCCATTTTACGCCGAATCGCATTGTTCTGGCTTTGACCCAGGGTCAGCTCGAGATTAAAGGCGTTGATCTGATGATTCGCAATATTTTGCCGGATGAAGTGGCGGTGGAAGGGACAATTCTGGATATACATATGAATGGAGCGGAGGGAAACGGATGAAACAGCCCAGTCTGTACAAACTGCGAGGTGCAGTCCGAATAACGGTCACTGGGGGAGACATCGAAGCGCTGATCAACATGGTGGCAGAGCAGGGATTGGAAGTGTGGAACCTGCGTGCCCATGATGGACGCAAGGCAGAGATGAATATTCTGCTGCCGCATTTTTTTAGGCTGCGTCCTTTGTTGAAGCGGACAGGCTGCAGGGTGAAGGTGACGCACCGCAGCGGGATTCCTTTTTTTATGGCCAGATTAATGAAAAGGAAGTTCTTCCTTGGGGGCATGGTGCTTTTCGTGATTGCCATGTTTGCATTATCATCGATGGTCTGGAATGTTGAGGTGAAAGGGAATGTGAAGATTCCCACTGATGTGGTGCTTGCTGCAGCCAAAAAAGAAGGGATATATCCTTTCCAGTGGGGGTTCAGACTCCAGAGTCAGGACAAGCTCTCCAGGCAGATGGCTTTGGCACTCCCCGACGTAACCTGGATCGGTGTGAGCAAAGAGGGGACAACCATTACGATCCAGGTCGTGGAATCTGCACAGCCTCAACGCGAACCGCTGCTGAATCCAAGGCACTTGGTGAGCAAATCGGATGCAGTCGTTACTCAGATATACGCAGAACAGGGGCGTCCTGTTGTGCAGAAGGATACACGTGTTAAGAAAGGTCAGGTATTAATATCGGGGATTTTGGGTGATGAAGAGAATACAGAGAATGTTGTGGCCAAAGGCGAGGTTCGTGGACTCGTATGGCGTGAATATGAGGTGGAAGTACCTCTCGTGCAGAAACACAACACCTTGACAGGTGAGAGTAAGGAACGTTTCTATGTTGTGCTTGGGGATTGGGCTGTTCAGCTGTGGGGATATGGGAAGACGCCTTTCAGTTCTTTCAATACGGCGAGTGACCATAAGCCGCTAACATGGCGATCGTTCACGCTTCCGCTGGGATGGTTGACTGAGACCGATATGGAGACCACGCAGCAAGAGGAACAAAAGACGGTGGAGTGGGCCCGAACGAAAGGGCTGGAGGGAGCCAGAAACGATATTATCGCCAAAAACGGCAAAGGAACAAAAATTTTAAGTGAAAAAATTTTGCATGAGAAGAAAGAGAATGGTAAAGTTTATATGAAAGTATTATTTGAAGTGGAAGAAAGCATTGCGGAAGAACTTCCGTTAGTCCATAGTCAAGGAGAATGAGGCTATTTGTCAGAACAAACACGCAGCATACGAATCTCCCTCCAGAGTGCGGGAGAGGGTCAATCTCTTTTTGGACCCCAAGATATTTTTCTGAAACTGATTGAATCCGAGATTCCAGCCCAGATCGCTTCTCGCGAAGCAGAGATTGTCATTCATGGCAATACAAAGAATGTGGAATCGCTTGAACAATTATTTGATGTGTTACTGCAATTGGTGCGTAACGGGTATGTGCTAACCGAGCGAGACGTCAGCTATGCCATTGAACTGGCTAAGGATCTGCGTGCAGACCAGCTGCTTGATCTGTTCAAGGGTGAGATAACGACGACTTACCGGGGCAAACCGATTCGTGTTAAAACCATTGGACAGAAGCACTATGTAACGACAATTAAGAAACGTGATGTTGTATTCGGCATCGGTCCAGCTGGTACGGGTAAAACCTATCTGGCCGTTGTACTGGCGGTTACAGCTCTCAAGGAAGGCAGCGTTAAGCGCATCGTGCTTACACGGCCTGCTGTTGAAGCGGGCGAGAGCCTGGGCTTCTTGCCTGGAGACTTGCAGGAAAAGGTTGACCCTTATCTGCGGCCTTTGTACGACGCCTTGTATGACGTTATGGGACAAGAGCAAACGGCCAAGGCACTGGAGCGCGGTTTGATCGAAATTGCGCCACTGGCATATATGAGGGGGCGTACACTCGATGACTCGTTCATCATTTTGGACGAAGCTCAGAATACGACGCCTGAACAGATGAAGATGTTTTTGACCCGTCTTGGTTTTGGCTCCAAAATGGTCATTACCGGAGACGTAACGCAAATTGATTTACCTCGCGGCAAAAAGTCTGGACTGGTGGAAGCAAAAACGATACTCAGTGAAGTTGAAGAAATTGGATTTGTCTATTTTGCCGAGCAAGATGTTGTACGGCATTCCCTCGTCCAAAAAATTATCGTTGCATACAACCACGCCGCAGAAAATCAAGAATAGAAGGGATTGTCTAAAGTGACCTCGAAGGAACTGTCAAAAGGCAAATCTTTTCAGAATAGAACCACAGGATGGAAGTATAGCGTGTGGGCACGCTATCTTCTGTTTTTGTTTCTGGTGATACTCTTCTACTTCAGTCTGGCCTCCAAGCTGCTTCCCGAGCGGTATGACATTCAGGAAGGCACACGAAGCGAAGTGGATATTGCTGCGCCCATGCAGATTCCAAACACGAAGGCAACGCTGAAAGCTCAGGAAGAAGCTGCTGAGCGTGTACAGCCGATCTATCAAATTGTGCAGCTGCGAAATGAAAATTTGATGACCACCCTGCTGGATCGTATTGACCGTCTGAATCAGGATGACCAGATTTCCAGTCAGGACAAGATTGATATTTATCGTGATGAGATTCCGCAGCGGCAGAAGGATTTTGTGTCCAACTTTATCAATAACAATCGGAAAGCGGGTACATATTCCGAAACTCTTTTGGAAGAGATCAGAAACGTGGTGCAGGAGCAAAGCTACCGAATTCCGGAAGAAACCTATATCAAGATATCTCGCTTGACCTCAGATGATATCCAGGAGATGAAGTCCGTTGGACGGGATATCGTGTCCAGATTGATGACGGATCAGATCAGTGATGCTACGACAGCAAGGGCAAAAGTTGCCGAAATGGTAAGTGTAAGTTCCCTTAGCAAGCGCACGCAGCGTGAGGTTGTTCAGGAGCTCGCCCGTCTTGTAGTAACGTCCAATCGTTTCTATGATGAAGAGGGGACAAAGGAAGCCAAGGTACAGGCTCGTGAAAATACACAGACAGTCTATATCAAGCAAGGTGATACACTGGTTGCCAAGGGCGAAATGATAACCCCCGAAATGTACGCCCTTCTTGATGAAAATGATTTGTTGAAAAACGAAGTGAACTACTGGCCGCAGCTAGGTCTTCTCATGCTGTCTTGTCTGCTGTCGGCAGCAATTCTGATGTATATTCAGCAATTCAGCGGAACGCATTTCAAATATAATAATGCACAGCTGCTGATGCTTGTACTCATTTTCATTATTACGATTGTGCTTATGCATGTAACGGCATTCATCCAGACAGCAGACAGGTCATATGTCGGCTTCCTTGCACCAGTTGCAGTGGGGGCGATGTTAATTGCCTTGTTGCTGGATACATCGCTTGCTTTCGTTTGCTCGATCATCATTGGCATGTTGTCAAGCATCATCCTGAATACGCATCAAGGTCAAATTTTTGATTTTGAGCTTGGCTTTTTTGCGGTGCTGGTGTCTTTTGTTGCCATCTTCGCGACATACCGGGCAAGCCAGCGCTCCACCATCTTAAAGGGGGCCATCATGGTCTGCCTGTTTGGTTCCATTGCCGTCTTTACACTGTCGTTGATTGATACGGGGGACTGGAATCGTACAACAACACTGTATGGCGTAGGATTTGCTTTTGCCGGTGGTGTACTAACAGCGATTCTCGTTATTGGGCTTATGCCGTTTTTCGAAACTTCGTTTGGTATACTATCAGCACTGAAGCTGGTGGAGCTGTCCAACCCGAACCACCCGTTATTGCGCAAATTGCTGACAGAAACACCGGGCACGTATCATCACAGTGTCATGGTAGGAAACCTGTCCGAGGCCGCGGCCGAGGCTATCGGAGCGAATGGTCTGCTCTGCCGAGTTGGTTCGTATTACCATGATATTGGCAAGACCAAGAGACCGATATATTTCATTGAAAATCAGAACAATATGGAGAACCCCCATGATTCCATTGATCCTAAATTGAGCAAATCAATTATCGTTGCGCACGCACGAGATGGTGTGGAAATGCAGAAGGATTACAAGCTCCCGAAACCGATCCGGGATATCGCGGAGCAGCATCACGGGACGACCTTCCTCCATTACTTCTATCACAAAGCGCTGCGTCAAGCTGAGGAAGCGGGAGTGGAGCCTGATTTTACAGAAGAAGATTTCCGTTATCCAGGTCCAAAAGCCCAATCCAAGGAATCGGCTATCGTGGGGATAGCGGATAGCGTTGAAGCAGCAGTTCGGTCGCTGCGCAAACCGACTGTGGAACAAGTGGAATCCATGATTGAGAAGATTATCAAGGGACGTCTCGATGACCATCAGTTTAACGATTGTGATCTCACCATGCGTGAATTGGATATCGTAGCGAAGACCTTGAAAGAGACGGTAATGGGAATTTTCCACTCCCGGATTGAATACCCGGAAGAGATCAAAAAACCGAAGCCGACCTCACCTGAAGCAGGTTGACTTACTAATATGAGCAGACAGGAGTTATGAAAGAATGAGTCTTAACCTGGCATGGAATAATGATCAACAGGATAAAGAAATTACTGAACAGATGATTGCAATGCTGGAGCAATTGCTGAACCTGGCAGGAGAAGCTGAAGGCGTGGCAGATGGAGAAGTTGCTCTCACATTTGTGGATGATGCCCAGATTCATGAGCTGAACCGCGATTACCGCGGAATCGATCGTCCGACAGATGTGCTGTCATTTGCCATGAATGAAACCATGGATGAGGAACTGGACATCATCTACGAACTGGATGAGGATGAAGAGATGGAGGAGATGCCAGATGTTCTCGGTGACATCATTATCTCCGTTCCTCGTACGATCCTGCAAAGTGAAGAATACGGGCATTCATTTGAACGTGAGCTTGGTTTCCTGTTTGTGCACGGTTTCCTGCACCTGCTCGGATATGATCATCAGGACGAAGCAAGCGAAGCCGAAATGATGGGCAAACAGGAAGCTGTACTCGCCCAGGCCGGGTTGACACGATAATGAAAAGGCGCTCCTGGAGTCTGGTGTTCCGCAATGCGGCAGAAGGAATCGTATACGGTTTTCGGACACAGCGAAATGTAAGGGTTCATTCGGGAGTAGCCGTCATCATGTGTTCGGCAGGATTTATCTTCGGGATTTCGAGAACAGACTGGATGTTTGTGCTGACAGCCATCTTTTTGGTGCTGGTCACCGAATTAATGAACACGGCCGTAGAGGCAGCGGTAGATCTGGCACATCCGCATATTCATCCGCTTGCAAAAGCGGCGAAAGACACCGCGGCTGGCGCAGTTTTGCTGGCTGCGGTGTTCGCTGTAGTCATCGGATGTATGGTGTTCTTCAAACCGGTTTTACATTGGCTTGGTTTCTGATAAGCCTGTTATAACATGAAGTTTATTATAGTGATAACCTGAGGGAGAGATTTGGATTATGGATAATCAACAGCTCATGCAAGAAGCCATTAAGGCACGTGCAAAAGCATACACACCTTATTCCCATTTTGGCGTAGGGGCAGCTCTGCTGGATAGCGAAGGCAATGTGCATCATGGATGCAATATTGAGAATGCTGCCTATACACCAAGCAACTGCGCGGAGCGAACAGCACTTTTTAGTGCGATTGCAGGGGGGCAGCAGCCTCGCAGTTTCAAGGCCATTGCCGTTGTAGGAGATACGGAAGGTCCAATCGCTCCATGTGGCGTGTGTCGCCAGGTTATGGTTGAGCTGTGTGAGCCGGATATGAAAGTCATCATGGGCAACTTGAATGGTGACCTGCAGGAAACGACGGTTGCCGAGCTGCTGCCTTGGGCTTTTGGTCCGTCAGATCTGGATTTTGCCAAAAAATAAACTATTCCAGGCCTAGGCGCCTGAGGAGGAACATATGAAGAAAAAAGCATTTAAATCGGGTTTTGTAGCTATTGTTGGGCGTCCTAACGTTGGTAAGTCGACTTTGATGAACCAGGTTATTGGCCAAAAAATAGCCATTATGTCAGACAAGCCACAAACCACTCGTAATAAAATACATGGCGTTTACACATCCGAAGACAAGCAAGTAGTCTTTTTGGACACACCGGGTATTCACAAACGGCAATCCAAGCTGGGTGACTATATGAACCAGACTGCCTTGAATACACTTGGGGAAGTTGAAGCAGCCTTGTTCCTGATTGACGCTTCCGAAGGAATGGGCGGTGGTGACCGTTACATCGCAGAACAACTGAAAAATGTTCGGACTCCTGTCATTTTGGTGATGAACAAAATTGATAAAATTGAACCGGAAGCGCTGCTGCCGCTTATTGAGGAGTATCGCAAGCTGCATGATTTCGCAGAAATCGTACCGGTCTCTGCCAAGCTCGGCAGCAATGTAAGTACACTGCTCGATCAGATCGGCAAGTATTTGCCGGAAGGACCGCAATACTACCCGGAAGATCAGGTTACAGACCACCCGGAACAGTTCGTTTGTGCGGAGCTGATTCGGGAGAAGATTCTGCAAATGACCCGGGAAGAGGTCCCACATTCCATTGCTGTAACCATCGAGGATATGAAGGTACAGGACAACGGGGTAGTGTACATTTCGGCCGTTATTTTTGTAGAGCGTGACTCTCAAAAAGGGATCATTATCGGTAAACAGGGGGCCCTGTTAAAAGAAGTTGGCAAACGTGCGCGTACGGATATTCAGAACCTGCTCGGTTCGAAAATCTTTATGGATCTGTGGGTTAAGGTGAAAAAGGATTGGAGAAATCAGGATCGCGTTCTGCGTGATCTCGGCTTCCACCGTGACGTTTAATCGAACAAGTATCCATTAATTGCAACACATAGTTTACCTTGCAAGACTCCATCCTAATTGGTAGATGCAGACGTCATTTCCGAAGAGAGGATGAAATTCTGATGCGAGATTTTTCGTGGAAGGTTTTTGCAATGACGGGGGATGTGGAGTCCTATTTGTTGTATACCGAGGCTAGTGCGCCAACAGGACAGGAGTCTGATACTGCAGGGGAAGTGATAGAAGATGAAGAAGCCGAGGGTTAATTGGCTAATTCGGGAATGGTTAGGTGACGAGGCATGCTATACAGGGTGGAAGGGATTGTCATCCGCAGCATGGACTACGGCGAGGGAAACAAAATTATTACGCTTTGCACCGAAAGTGGTGGAAAAGTAGGCGTACTCGTCCGTGGTGCCAAAAAGCCCAAAAGCCGACATGCTGCGCTGGTGCAGCCGTTTACGTACGGTCAATACGTATATTTCCGTAACACGGGCCTGGGGACACTAAATGCGGGCGAAATCATGGAGTCATATCATGAGCTGCGGGAAGATTTGGTTAAAGCAGCTTATGCATCCTATGCATGTGAACTGCTGGATCGGGTCCTGCAGGATGAGGAAACAGGTGCTTTCTGGTTCAAGCAGCTTAAGGCTTGTCTTCAAGCGTTAAAGGAAGAGAAGGACCCCAGCGTCATTACCAGTCTCTATGAGATGAAAATATTACAATCGGCGGGCTATGGCCCGTCGCTTGATGAATGCATTTCATGCGGCCAGGAACGGCCCGATGAACAGTTGTTTGTAAGTCCAAGGCTCGGTGGTGTGCTGTGCAGAGCCTGTAAACACTTTGATCCACCTGCGTTGTCCGTAAGTCCCAAAGCTCTAAGGTTACTGCGGTTATTTGCACAGCTGGATTTGCAGCGACTGGGCAACATATCCGTCAGTGAGGCCACTAGAGATGAAATGAAGAAGATCATGAGAGCCTTCATGGATCACCAGCTGGGTCTCAATTTGAAATCCCGTTCTTTTCTCGATCAGATGGAGAAATACGGGATTTAAGCTGTGTTTTCTGGGTATGACAAGATTCACTTGACTTTGCACTCTTTTTTATTTAATATGAACTATAATTTCTCTTTTGGAGACATGCATTGAACGAGAGAGTAGGGGACCTGATTTATTATTCTCGTAGATAGGCCAAACGGTCTTGACTACGATAATTGAGCGAGCCTGGGATGGTGTAAGCCGGGTTGAATCGGTCTGTGAAATGGCACTCGGGAGCATGAATGGACACGGAAAAGTGGGCTTGCGTGAACAGGTTATCCTGTTTTGTACACAAGCCAAGTAGGGTGGAACCGCGGGAGTAGCTCTCGTCCCTACGTCTGGACAACAGGCGTAGGGCGAGGGCTTTTTTTTTGATTGTGGAATTATTTCCGGCAAGGCTGGTGGATACATTCCGGGAATCTCTCGCAAAACGCGTTTTGTCCGTTCTACGTCGGGCTTCGATCGACGCCTTGTGCAAATCGGAAGTATTTTCAGCTTGCCAATAAACTTATTGAAAAGGAGCATGATTATGAATTTTCAGCAGATGATTCTCACGCTGCAACAATTCTGGGCCGAGCACAACTGTATTATTGTCCAGCCATATGATACGGAAAAAGGAGCAGGTACCATGAACCCGATGACCTTTTTGCGTTCACTTGGACCAGAGCCTTGGAAAGTAGCTTATGTAGAGCCTTCCCGTCGTCCTTCCGACGGACGTTACGGAGAAAACCCGAACCGTCTGTATCAGCACCATCAATTTCAAGTCATTATTAAGCCTTCACCAGACAACATTCAGGAAATTTACCTGGAAAGTCTCAATTGTTTGGGGATTGACCCACTTAAACATGATATCCGTTTTGTTGAAGACAACTGGGAGAATCCTTCTCTTGGTTGCGCAGGCCTGGGATGGGAAGTATGGCTCGATGGTATGGAAATTACACAGTTTACATACTTCCAGCAAGTCGGTGGAATTGAGACGAACCCGGTAGCTGTCGAAATTACGTATGGTATGGAGCGCCTAGCTTCTTACATTCAGGAAAAAGAAAATGTGTTTGATCTGGAATGGGTAGAGGGAATCACCTATGGTGATGTATTCCTGCAGCCTGAGTTTGAACACTCCAAATATACGTTTGATGTATCTGATGTAAAGATGCTATTTACCCTCTTCAACATGCATGAAGAAGAAGCCAATAAGGCTATGGCACAGCATCTGGTATTTCCCGCATATGACTATGTGCTGAAATGTTCCCATACGTTTAACCTGCTGGATGCTCGTGGAGCAATCAGTGTTACAGAGCGTACCGGTTACATTACGCGTGTCCGGAATCTGGCACGCCAAGTGGCTGCAACATATGTGGAAGAGCGCGAGAAGCTTGGCTTCCCGCTGATCAAGAAAGGGGGAGCAGAGCATGTCTAAGGATCTGTTGTTTGAAATTGGTCTGGAAGAAGTACCTGCACGTTTCTTGCGCGCGGCGATAGAACAGCTGCAGGATCGTATTGTGAAATGGCTGGATGCGTCCCGCATAACACATGGTGAGGTAAACGCTTATGCTACACCACGTCGCTTGGCTGTCATGATTCAGAATGTTGCCGAGAAGCAAGAGGATGTAGAAGAAGAAGTAAAAGGTCCTTCCCGTAAAATTGCACTTGACGAGAGCGGCAACTGGAGCAAAGCAGCACTCGGATTTGCACGCAGTCAAGGTGTTGATCCGGATCAGTTTACGTTTAAGGAACTCGCCGGAGTCGAGTACATCTATGCAACCAAGAGCAGCAAAGGTGTAGAGACTTCAACTGTAATCGGTGAAGGATTGCTGTCGATTCTGCACGCCATGACATTCCCTAAATTCATGCGCTGGGCTTCATATGATTTTAAATTTGTCCGCCCGATTCGCTGGATTGTCGCTCTGCTTGGTAGTGAGGTTATTGATATTGAAGTTGCAGGTGTGAAATCCGGGAATGTAACTCGGGGACATCGTTTCCTTGGTAAGGAGACCGTGATTACTAACCCTGCTTCTTACGTTGAATTGCTGCGTTCCGAACATGTTATTGCAGATATCAAGGAACGGGAGCAAATGATTGTTTCCCAGATTCAGGCACTGGCTGCTGAGAAAAATTGGGATATTGCCATCAAGGAAGATTTGCTGGAGGAAGTACTGTTTTTGGTGGAAACGCCAACCGTATTGTTCGGAACGTTCGATCCTTCATTCCTCAATATCCCTCAGGAAGTATTGATTACTTCGATGCGTGAGCATCAGCGTTACTTCCCAGTGCTGGATAGTGCAGGACAATTGCTGCCTTACTTTGTAACCGTTCGTAACGGAGGCAGTGATTCACTTGATGTCATCGCCAAAGGTAACGAAAAAGTACTGCGTGCCCGCCTGTCCGACGCCAAGTTCTTCTACGAAGAAGACCAGAAGCTCGAGATTAAGGACGCATTGTCCAAACTGGAGAGCATTGTCTTTCAGGAGGAACTGGGTACCGTTGGTGACAAGGTACGCCGTATTCGCAAAATTGCGGACGGTCTCGCATCCAAGCTGCAGGTTTCTGCTGACGTTGCTGAATCGGTGAGCCGCTCTGCAGATATCTGCAAGTTTGACCTGGTTACACTGATGGTTGGTGAATTCCCTGAATTGCAAGGTGTCATGGGTGAGGATTACGCTCGCAAGGCAGGCGAGAAGGAAGAAGTGGCCAAAGCAGTATTTGAACACTATCAGCCGCGCTTTGCCGGAGACCAATCTCCTGCTTCACTCGTAGGTGCGATTGTTAGTGCTGCAGATAAAATGGATACCATCGTGGGCTGTTTCTCCATCAATATCATCCCGACTGGATCCCAGGATCCATATGCACTTCGTCGTCAGGCCGCGGGTATTGTACAAATCTTGCTGGATCATCAGCTTCCACTGACTCTCTCGGATGTGTTCGGGGTTGCGCTTCAGGTACATGCTCAGATGAACCTTTTGAAACGAGCAGATGAAGAGGTTCGTAAAGATTTGCAGGACTTCTTCGGTCTTCGTGTGAAGAAACTGTTGTCCGAAACCGTTCGTTATGATGTAGTTGATGCCGTGATTTCTGCCGGATTCGATGATATTAGTGCCATTGTTCCAAAAGGCGAGGCCTTGATGGCCGCTGTTCAAACCGGTGATGCGTTCAAAACAACAGTGGAATCTTTCAACCGGGTGGGTAACCTTGCTGCCAAAGCGTCGAATGCTTCTGTTCATCCTGAACTGTTTACCGAAGAGGGAGAGAAGCAGCTGCATGAAGCTTGGAACAGAACCAATGAGGAATATCGCAAAGCCTTGTCGCAGCACGATGCAGCGGAAGCGCTGGCGATTGCATCAGCTTGGAAGGAAGCCATAACATCATTCTTCGATTCCGTAATGGTTATGGCCGAAGATGAAGCAGTCCGTGCCAATCGCTTGGCTTTGCTCGCAGCTATCGATCGTGACTTGAAAGGATTTGCCGATTTCTCCAAATTGGTGTTAGTATAATATCCCGGCACAGACGGGTTAGAGCATACACTTCAAATTCAGTATTAAAGAAGGATATATGAGGGTATAAATATACGGAACAGGTTGTGAAATTTTATTTTTAACAGCCGTTCCGTATTTTAGCCTTTGATTTACCTTGACTGGTCAGAAGGAATTTCGCTGGCGGAAGTCGTATATAACAATATGCAGCTATTTTATGAGGCCGGGTGATCCTGAGGTTGAGTGAGTTGAATGTACGCCAGATTGTTGTGGACGGAGATGCTTGTCCGGTGAAAGCTGAGATTGCAGAAACGGCCCGCCGTTTTGATATCCCCGTATTGTTAGTATCTTCCTTTGATCATTTGCTTCAGGGAGGAGAAGGGGTGCGTACCGTGCAGGTGGACCGCAGTGATCAAAGCGCGGATCTGTACATCGCCAATCATATCAAGCCCTGTGATATCGTCATTACACAGGATTACGGACTGGCAGCACTCGCGCTTGGCAAACGTTGTTATGTTTTATCATTTCGTGGTCGCGAATTTAATGATCGTGACATTGATTTTATGCTCGATTCCCGGCATACTGCTGCCAAAGCACGGAAAAGAGGGCATTATGGGAAGGGTCCAAAGCCTTTCACAGAGCAGGATCGGGAAATTTTTCAACATAAACTGACAAAACTTTTGAAAGATTTGCAGGAGAATGTGTAAGTTTAGCGAATTATATTTACGTGCTGAAAGAGATGAAGGTGGCCAGAGATGAGTACCGGACAAGGCGGTATACCCGAAAGCATTATTGAATCGGTGTTACAGCAGCATGATATTGTCGATACGGTGAGCCGATTTGTGCATCTGACCAAGCAGGGGAAATACATGAAAGGCCTCTGCCCTTTTCATTCCGAGAAGACGCCTTCGTTTACAGTTACACCAGAGAAACAAATTTTCTACTGCTACGGTTGCGGCACGGGTGGAAATGCCATCAAATTCAGGATGGAAATCGAAGGGTTATCCTTTCCCGAGGCTGTCAAGACGATGGCGGAAGAAAGTCACATCTCGATGGGGGACTGGCAAGGGCGTGAATCCGCTCATGTAAATCCGGAGACCGAACGTCTGCTGGAGGCGTATGAGCTAACTGCAAAGCTGTATCATTTCTTATTGAAAAATACAGAGCATGGAAAAGCAGCCATGGAGTATTTACGCTCGCGGGGCTTTAGCGACAAGCTGATTGACCAGTTCCAGATTGGTTATGCGCCGAATCGTTGGGACACGTTGGTGCAATTTCTGGAGAAGCGCAACTTTCCACTTGAAGAGATGGAAAAGGGCGGTCTTCTGTCGCAGCGGAGTGAAGGTCAGGGCTATGTGGACCGCTTCCGAGACAGGGTTATGTTCCCGATTAATGGCAGAAGCGGCAAACCGATTGCATTTGCAGGCCGCATTTTGGGAGACGGGCAGCCGAAGTACCTAAATTCACCGGAAACCCGGTTATTCAACAAAAGCCGAGTTCTCTACAATCTGCATCAGGCCAAAAATGCAATTCGCAAACAAAGACAAGCTATTTTGTTTGAAGGTTACGGCGACGTGATCTCCGCTTGGGATCAAGAGATCCAGAACGGAGTAGCGGCCATGGGCACAGCGCTGACTGAGAACCAGGCGCTTATGCTCAAGGGCATGTGCGACGAAGTCATTATCTGTTATGACGGTGACCGAGCAGGGCAGGCCGCTGCACTTAAGAACTTCCCCATTCTGGAAGAAGCCGGGCTGCAGGTTAAGGTGGCTCTTATACCCGAAGGACTTGATCCGGATGATTTTATTCGGAAGTACGGTGGTGAACGGTTTCGCAACCAGATTGTAGACGGTGCTGTGACCACAACAAAATTTAAGCTTATAAACCTTAAAAAAAACCATATACTGCTAGAAGGCGGCGGTCTGATCGCCTATTCCAAGGAAGCGGTAAAGCTAATCGCGCCTTTATCTTCCCCTACGGAACGCGAAGTGTATTTGCGTGAACTGGCTGCTGAAGTGGATGTATCATTTGAGACACTGAAGCAGGAGTGTAATGAAGAGCGCCAGTCCATGAAAAATAACGAGCAGTATGGGGATAATAACCCGAAAAGGTGGAATAATGGTAGGCAACAAAATAGGCAGGTGCCTACACCCAATCTGTTGCCGGCTTACCATGCTGCTGAGCGCAAATTGCTTGCCTGGATGCTTCAGGATGATGAGGCTGCACAGTATGTGAATGAGCATCTTGGTGAAGCTTTTAACTTGGATGATCATGCAGCTATTGCTGCTTATCTATATGCCTATTATGCGCAAGGCAAATCGCCGGATACAAGCCGTTTTATGTCCTCATTGCATGATGATCGATTGGAGAAAACCGTCAGCTCAATCTCAATGATGGATGGCCCGGGTGAATGGAACGTTCAGATACTCGATGATTGTATCAGGGAAGTGCTGAAATATCCGCGCAAAAAAGAGTACGATCTAAAAAAGGAAGAAATGATTGCTGCAGAGCGTGCAGGTGATTTTGTACGCGCGGCACAAATCGCAATTGAAATGATTGCCCTAGAGAGACAGTAAATGTCCGTGTGTTGGATGTTTCTAGGGAGGAGGGAGTCGAGTTATGGCGAATGATCAGCATACTGAACTAGAAACAGAATTGACGCTGGATCAGGTTAAGGATCAACTGATTGAATCAGGCAAAAAAAGAGCTTCATTGAACTACAAGGAAATTATTGAGAAACTCTCCCCGTTTGAGCAGGATGCTGAGCAAATGGATGAGTTTTACGAACAATTAAGTGACCTGGGTATCGACGTGGTAAACGAAAATGATGAAGAGGTTACGCTTCGTCCTAATGATGACTCAGAAAACAACAGCAGAGAGGGAGACGATGAGTTCCACTTTGATGATGATCTGAGCTTGCCTCCGGGAATCAAAATCAATGACCCAGTCCGGATGTATCTGAAGGAAATTGGTCGTGTACCTTTGTTGTCTGCGGATGATGAAGTGGAGCTCGCCAAACGGATTGAAAACGGGGATGAAGAAGCGAAGCGCCGACTGGCAGAAGCCAACCTCAGGCTCGTTGTCAGTATCGCCAAGCGGTATGTGGGACGCGGCATGCTGTTCCTTGACCTGATTCAGGAAGGAAACATGGGTCTGATCAAGGCCGTAGAGAAGTTTGACCACAAAAAAGGGTATAAGTTCAGTACCTATGCGACTTGGTGGATTCGTCAAGCCATCACACGTGCGATAGCCGATCAGGCACGTACCATTCGTATTCCGGTGCACATGGTCGAAACGATAAATAAACTGATCCGGGTATCCCGTCAGTTGTTGCAAGAACTTGGACGCGAACCAACGCCAGAAGAAATTGCAGCTGAAATGGATCTGAGTGTGGAGAAAGTGCGTGAGATCACGAAGATTGCACAGGAACCGGTTTCCCTCGAAACACCGATTGGTGAAGAGGATGATTCCCATCTGGGCGATTTTATCGAGGATCAGGAGGCTTTGGCTCCAGCAGATGCTGCTGCCTATGAATTGCTGAAAGAACAGCTTGAAGACGTACTGGATACGCTGACAGAGCGTGAAGAGAATGTACTTCGCCTTCGTTTTGGTCTGGACGACGGACGGACGAGAACGCTGGAAGAAGTGGGCAAGGTCTTTGGAGTTACGCGTGAGCGTATTCGTCAGATCGAAGCTAAGGCTCTTCGTAAACTGCGCCACCCAAGCCGCAGCAAACGGCTTAAGGATTTCCTCGAATAACAGAACTACGGGAGACTTTTCGCAAGCCGCTTAGGCGGCGGCGAGGTCTCCTTTATTTTTAAATGGAATGTCTTAATTGCTTGGTTTTGGTAATTAATCCTTGAAATGTTTGATTGGATTTCATTTTATCGCTTTTCGTTGTCCAATGCAAATCAATAAATTAAATGAATGTGCAGGTGCTTCATGAAACTTTCGAATCGATTACAACAAATACATGATCAAATTCCCGAGGGCAGCCGTATAGCCGATATAGGCTCAGATCATGCACTGCTGCCCGTGGCTGCTGTTCGCAGTGGGAAGGCTGCAAGTGCTGTGGCCGGAGAAGTTAACCCAGGACCCTACGAGGCCGCGTGCAAACAGGTAAGTGATGCAGGGCTGCAGGAGCAAATTACCGTTCGTCGTGGAGACGGGCTTGAAGTCGTCTCTGCAGGCGAGGTAGATGTCATTACGATTGCAGGAATGGGTGGAGCATTAATTGCTTCCATACTGGACCGCGGCCTTTCCAAACTGGAAGAAGTGAAGATGCTTATCCTTCAACCTAATGTGGGTGAGGATATCCTCAGACGCTGGCTGCTGGATCATCAATGGGTGGTTGTGGCGGAGCGATTGCTTGAGGAAGATGGAAAGATCTATGAGATTATTACAGCCATGCCGCAGGCATCCAGTCCAATTGCGAATGAGGAAGTGTACCTCGCCCGTCCGCTTGAAGGTGGAGTCGTTCTTACACAAGATCTATTGCTGCGTATGGGTCCATATCTGGTGGACAGACCCACAGACATATTTTTTGCGAAATGGGAAAGTGAGATCGTTAAGCTTAGGGGTGTTGTGCAGTCCATCTCAAAGTCGGACCAGAACTCTTCCCGTGAAAAGGCTGCTGAGGTGGAACGTCTGATTGCAAGCCTGAAGGAGGTGCTCGAATGTTTGCCAAAGGTCAAACGGTAATTCAATTGATGGAGCAGCTGGCTCCCAAACATCTGGCTGTACCCGATGACCGGATCGGACTGCAGCTGGGCAGTCTGCAAAAAGAGATAAATCACGTTCTGATTGCTCTTGATGTTACGGATGAAGTTGTTGAAGAAGCTATTCGAATTGGTGCCAATCTCATCATTGCACACCATGCTATTATTTTCCGGCCGGTAAAATCGTTCAATACGGATACACCGATGGGGAAATTGTATGAGAAGCTGATCAAGCATGATATTGCCGTATATATCAGTCACACGAATCTGGACGTGGCCGAAGGCGGCATGAATGATTGGATGGCTGAAGCGATTGGCATTGAGAGTAAGGAGTCACTGGAAGATGTACATACAGACCATCTGTACAAGCTGGCTGTATTCGTCCCGCGCACGCATCATGAACAGGTGCTTCAGGCCATTCTGGAAGCTGGAGCCGGAAGTATTGGCCAATACAGCAAATGCAGCTTCAATACCGAAGGAACAGGAACCTTTGTACCAGGAGAGGGAACACAGCCTTTTATCGGTGAACAGGGCCAGCTGGAGCGAGTGGAAGAGATGCGTATTGAGACCATTGTACCGCAGAGTCTGCGGAGCAAAGTTGTGCAGGCCATGCTGAAGGCTCACCCCTATGAAGAAGTGGCTTATGACCTGTATGCAATGGATTTAAAAGGCCGTACACTCGGTCTGGGGCGTCTGGGACCCCTCAAGGAACCAAAGACACTGGGTGAGCTGGTAGAGGTCGTAAAGGCCCAATTAAACGTGCCATACGTTCGTGTAGTAGGGGATCTGAACCGGCAGATCAAAAAAGCAGCAGTTCTCGGCGGTTCGGGAAGCCGTTATACCCTGACTGCTCATTTCAAAGGGGCCGATGTCATCGTAACGGGAGATATTGATTATCACACCGCTCATGATGCGCTGATGGCTGGCATGTGCATCATAGATGCTGGGCATAATGCCGAGAAGATCATGAAGTCCAAAACAGCGGACTGGCTGCGTTCACGATTGACAGACAAGCGGTATGAGACCCAAGTGACGGCTTCGGAGGTCAATACGGAAGTATTCCAGTTTATGTAGTTATGTCGGGATCACCCGTTTCCAGTAATATTAAGCTTGTTTGTAAACTCAAATGCCTGTATACTATGTAATGTTGTTCGGAAAGCTTGACAGACAATCGCTGGTGGCCTTGTTGCCACGAGAGGAAAGTCCGGGCTCCACAGGGCAGGATGCTGGATAACGTCCAGTCAGCGCGAGTTGAAGGATAGTGCCACAGAAATGGACCGCCGATGGCCGGATTTTCCGGTACAGGCAAGGATGGAACCGAGGTGTAAGAGACCCCGAGGAACGCTGGTGACTTCGTTCCTGGTAAACCCCATCTGGAGCAAGACCTAATGGGACACAGCCGACTCTTCGGAGGAGGCAGCCTTAGCCCGAGGTGTGTCTAGGTTGGTCGCTTGAGCTGTGCAGCAATGTATGGCCTAGATAGATGATTGTCGCTTGTGGTGGGAGGGTAGTTCCCGTTTGAACCACGAAGAGCACAGAACCCGGCTTACGGTAAGCTTTCCAAACTGCAACAACATGTATTGAAACGATTTACTCACATTTAATTGTACTTTTCTTCTAAAAAAATTTAAACATCAATAAGGCGACAGAACCCGATATTCTCGGATCTGCCGCCTTATTTTTTTTACGCATTAAGCTCTGAGTGGATACTAGTCATAATACAGTTAATGACAGTTTATTACAGTGTAACCGCCGTATCAGATTGTACAGCAGCATGCCAGCGCTGAATAGCTCGGTCCATACGTTCAACGGCTTCAGGAAGCTGCTCAGGGTCTGTATGCGTGAAGTTGATACGCATCCGGTTCAGTTCAGGAGTTCCGGCATAGAAGGAATCACCAGGTACAATGCACACTTTTTCCTGAATACCGTAAGTAAACAAATTGCTGGCTGCCATCGCTTCAGGCAGTTCGAGCCACAGGAACATGCCGCCCTGCGGAGAATTCCAAGTGATTCCTTCCCAAGCTTTCTTTTTCATGAGGGAAGTCATGGTATTCATTCGTTTGGCGTAGTCCTTGGAAATGCTGCGAATATGCCCATCAAGATCAAACGTTTCGAGTAAGGCATGAAGAGCTCGCTGGTCGATGCTGCTGGAATGCAGATCGGCTCCCTGTTTCGCTCGTGCAGCGATCTTAACAATATCTGCTGAAGCAAGAATCCAACCCGTACGAAGTCCTGGAGCTACGGTTTTGGAGAATGTGCTCGTATAGATGACGTTGGATGGTCCATCGTAGGACGCTGCATCCAGTTCGACGAGCGAAGGCGCATCCAGTTGTTCCGGATTGAAACGGATTTCGCCATAGGGATCATCCTCCAGAATGAGCACTCCGTATTTGCGACATAGGTCAACGGCCTGCTGTCTTCTGGTGCGACTCCACACTTTGCCTGAAGGGTTGGAGAACGTTGGATTAATGTATACCAGTTTCGGCTGATGCTGTTTTAACTGTTCTTCAAGGGATTCAGGGAGCATGCCTTCTTCATCACAGGCTACTCCATGGGATTCGGCCTGATAAGAATGGATAACTTGAAGAGCAGCCAGGTAGGTTGGTGATTCAACCAGTACGCGGTCACCTGGATCAAGCAGAATACGGCACACCAGATCTATGGATTGCTGTGATCCTGTAGTCAGGAGCATATGATCGGGGGAAGCGGGAATGCCCTTGGATTCCAGACGCTCGGCAATTTTGGCGCGCAGCGGTCTGTAGCCTTCCGTTTCTGCATATTGAAGGGCAGCTGCACCGCTCATAAACACCTGTTGATATGCGTCACGTATAGCCTCAACCGGGAATGATGACTGTGCTGGCAAACCTCCGGCAAGGGATATCATTCCAGGCGCCTGTGCAGCCTGAAGCATGTCGCGAACGACAGAGGACGGGGTGTTTAAAGCCATTTTGGACCAAGGGATACTCATCGTGTTCTCATCTCCTGTTATTCACTGTTATACTGATATTATAAACTATAATAGCCGGAATGCGATATAACAGTAAAATGTGGATGATAACAGTTGGGGGAGCGGGCAGATGCACATTGAATTGAAACGGGGAAGCAGTACCAAATTGTATATTCAGATCGCGCTTACACTCGCAGATCGGATCCGTTCAGGATTGATTGAGCCTGGAACACGACTGCCGTCTGTACGTAAAATGACCGCGGACCTGGGAGTAAGTCTCGTTACCGTGTCTAAGGCGTATGCTGAACTTGAGGCCATTCAACTGATAACCTGTTCACAGGGAAAAGGATGCTATGTACGCGGGGCCCAGGAGATGGATCAAACGGTGGATACAGATAAAAAACAGCAAGCCGAGCGAAATCACGATAATAATACCCCGTGGAACTGGCAGATGGCACTTGTGGATTATTTGCCGCGTGCGCAGCTTTGGCGGCATTTTGATGCGTCTCCTCAGGTTCAGTATGAACTGCATATGTCAGCCATCCAGCCCGAGCTGCTGCCAACGACTGAAATTATTAATAGTGCCTACAGGCTGTCCTCCGACCACCCTGAACGCATGGCAGCGTATGGCTCTTTTCAGGGGGACCGGGAACTTCGCCAAACCTTTGCAGGCCATTTTGCCGAAAGGGGCCTGCAAGTCGCCCCAGAGCGAATGCTAATTACAAGTGGGACACAGCAGGGGATCGACTTAGTTGCCCGCACCTTCGTTGGGCCAGGAGATGTGGTCTATATGGAGGCTCCTACATATACGGGCGCAATTGATGTATTTACGAGCAGGGGAGCCAAAATCATTACCGTGCCAATGGACGGTGAAGGCATGCGTATTGATCTGTTGACACGCCTCTGCGACACGTACCCGCCAAAGTTGATCTATACCATCCCTACATACCACAATCCGACAGGTGTAACGATGAGTGCCAAAAGACGGGCCCAGTTGTTGAATCTGGCTCAGAGTTATCACTGTCTCATTTTGGAGGATGATCCATTCGCTGATCTGTATTTCCGCGATTCTCCTCCTGCGTCCATTAAATCGATGGATGCTACAGGCCATGTCGTTTATATCAAAAGCTTCAGCAAGGTGCTGTCTCCAGGTTGCCGCGTAGCCTGCGCCATCGCTGAAGGGAGTGTGCTGACCCGTTTGGTTGCAGCCAAATCCACGGCAGATCTGGGCAGTCCTTTACTTACACAAAAGGCAATTCAATCCTTCATTCAGCATCAGTATAGCTCCTATATCGTTCGATTACGCGAAGAGCTGTACGCGAGACTACAGGCAGCATCCGATGTTCTGGAGGAGTACCGTGTGCCTGGTATGTACTGGGTCTTGCCTGAAGGTGGGTTAAACCTGTGGCTTCAGCTGCCAGATGGTCTGGATATGCGGGAGCTCCACCGTCAGTCTCTGGCTGCAGGAGTTTCTTTTTTGCCGGGATCTGCTTGTTATGTAGGTGAGACGGATACGGCAAGTCTGCGAATCTGCTTTACCGTAACGAATCTGAAAGGGTTGTGTGAAGGGCTTCGTGTGTTGTGCGCTGTTATTCAGAGGGTCATGCCTACGCAGGGGGGAACAGCAGCGGACAGGCTCCCGCTCATTTAATTTTTTGGAACAAGGACATACATCCAATCCACTTTCGTCCTAGTGCAATACGTTATAGTATCACTTGAAAGGGAGTTGGTTTTAAATGAACCATTACTGTCCACCGCTTTGCCCGATTGTATGTGACCCGATCCAGGTTGTTGAGGATTACTACGTTCCGCAGATCGTACCTGTCATCCACCCGATCGAAGTCATCAAAAAAACGCACTGTGTGCCAGTTCATCACCATTTGTATCCTGTCGTTGTCAAAGAAGAAGATCCTTGCTATGTATCCAGCTATAACAGCAAGAAAAAATCCGTGAAAAAATCCGGCAAAGCCCGCACATCGTCCCGCAAACGCTAGTCGCAGCGGGTGCCCCGGGGAAATAGAGAACAGCTCAAAAAGCAGCATACGCCCCGGGGCGCAGCTGCTTTTATTTTTGTACACGAAGCAAATTGAGTTTCAATCCACAAAAGGCTACTTCGTATATTTTTTCATCGTATTATCCATCTGCTGCCTCACATGTTGTGGCCAAAACTGTAAGGGTGCACTATTGCTTGAAGCGGACTGAAGGGCCTTGTAGACATCGACCTGACCATAACCATAATACTTGTCGTGACCGGGGTCACCAAGGTCGATGACACTCTGACGCATCAGGTCCATGACCTCCGTATTGGTCAGATCCGGATTCAACGAACGAATTAATCCAGCAAGTGCAGCGACATGGGGGCTGGCCATTGACGTTCCGGATAGGGCGGCATATTGATTGTTGGGATACGTGCTAGCGATGCTGCTGCCAGGTGCCATTACATCCACATAATCGCCGTAGTTGGAATACGAAGCCTTATTCATATCTGGATCGGTAGCCGAAACTGCGAACACCTCGGGATAAGCGGCAGGATATCCAGGCCGTTCAGTGTTATCATTCCCGGTTGCAGCAATCAGGACAATATCGCGATCGAAGGCATACTTGATGGCATCATGGAGGAATTGGGCATCTGCATAATTGCCCAGACTCATGTTGATGACCTTGGCACCGTGGTCCGCAGCCCAAATGATGCCTTCGGCCACGGCATACGTGGTTCCTGAACCTGAATTGTCCAGTACCTTCACGGGAAGAACCTTGTTATACCAACTCATCCCCGCCACGCCTTCGCTGTTATTGACAATAGCGCCAATGATTCCGGCTACATGTGTACCATGGCCCACATCGTCAAGTGGCTTGCTCTTCGGATCAACGACGTTATAACCCTCCAGCAGCTTGCCTTTCAGATCCGGATGATTGAGGTCCACTCCGGTATCCACTACGGCAACAATAACGTCTTCTTTCCCTTTTGTAATATTCCAGCCCCGATTGGTTTCAATAGCGGGGAGATTCCATTGGTAATCCGTGAACAGAACATCGTTGGGAATCGTTACATCCGTATCGGTTTGTTCAGGTGCTGCTTCATTGGTTAAATACATGTAGTGGGGTTCCATATACAGCGGATTCCATTTGCGTTCAAAATAGGAATGCAGCTGCTCGTAGTTCATGTGTTCTGAACGAAAAACATAAGTGTATCCCAGCTTACGCGCAGATTGGGTACGCAAATCGGATTTGATGATCCGCATATCCCGTTCACCCGGCTCCTGTCGGAAACGAATAACGATTTCATTTTCATAAAAATGGCTGGCATTGGCATTATCATGACCTGTTTTTACCGTGACTTCGTTAAGGGTATCTGGGTGTACGGATTCGATTTTGAATTTGCCCTCACGCGGGTAAGGAATCATGCGAAGATTTTTGCGCTGGTGTTGCTCCACCGCATTCAAGACACTTTGGCTAAAGAGTGCAACAACCGCTTTGTTCCCATCCTTGGAGGGCAGGCCCATTACGAAATATTTTTCTTTGCCTAGAGGAAATGAGGAAGATTCGAAGCTTTGGCGTTTCATTACCGCTTTTTTCGCAAGGTTAAGGGAGTGTTCCAGTTTTTGCTGCTCCACTTTGCTTCCTTGACCAGATTCTTTAGCAAAATGTTTTTTGACGGTTCCCTTGCTATCCAGCACATCAATGGAACGAATATGATCGTGTGTACGCTGTAAATCCTGAACGTACCGACCGAACTCGGCTTCATTCATAGTGGCGCTCTTCTCAAGCATTAAGCGGAGATGCTGCTTGGCATCCATACGTGTCAGTAAATCTGTCGCTTTCACATCCTGGACTTTTAAACGCTGTTTATTTGCATGTTCCTCATGAGGAGCATCGGGCATGGCACTCGGCTCAGGTGCAGGACGGTTGGATGTCGGAAGCAGCAGGGTCAGTGCAAGCGCTCCTGCACCGGCGGCAATGGCCCAGTTTATCCATTTAGGTCTGGACATGGGGAATATAACCTCCTCTTGTATTTTGGACAGCAGTCATGAGTTTCCTGTATTCATCGTTGTCCTTGGCATAGTTCTATCGTTAGGAAAAGCGGTTATTTTTATGCAGGTTAAAACGGAGCTGACTTCGCTTAATGGGTAAGGATCGTGGCGGATATGTAAAGGATGATTAAGGGATACCGCTCGTCATCTTTTTATGGTAGGATAGTAGCTGAGAATTCAAGGTCAGGGGACAACCACCGTGGCCGACCTATATGTAAGGACTTATTTAAGGGGGAGCTACCTTTATGTCAGCAGCCAATGTACAGAAAACTTGTGAGTCAACTAGGGAAAAGTTAAAACCTGCTATCGATCGGATCGAACAATTTTTGAATGAAAATGCCTTGCCTGAACTGGATCAGAACCAGACTGAGGAATCGACAACCTTCTACAAAGGATTTCTTTCGGATCTCCGTCATTTGCTTGTTTTTTCTGAAGTTTCTTACGAAAAACTTGGCGTTGTGCTGCGTCGTGCCAATTTTGATGTCGATTTTGCCGAAAAGGCTCTCTATAATACCTATCATCAATGCGTAAACAGCTTTTTCTATCCCAAAAATGAATGCTATTCCGAAGACGGAAGATATGCGTACACAGGCCAGGATGCCATTCGCTTCCGTGACAAGCCGGTTCGTGCAGTACGCGATGTTATTCTTGAAGTTTCCAAAACGTATGAAGAACTGCGCGATGATCTGGCCTTTTATGAAAGTGACTATTTGACCCAGCGCCGGATGCAGAATCAACGCAATCACGCATAGTTTAGCTGTACCCACTTTATAAAATGGATGAAACCGCCAGTAATGGCGGTTTTTTTGGCGTTCTCAGACAAGAAAAGAGTGGCTAAATTCATGTCATCATCTGACATCTCGCCAGAGAATAGCCGATTTACACTGGGGAGACAATAGATGTCGAGGTGATAAATATATGAGCCAAGACAAGCCAATTGTCAAATGCAGTGTGTCCAACTGTCATTTCTGGGGAGAAAACAATTTCTGTCACGCCGATGCCATCATGATTGACATCGACCAACACGCTACCCGTCGTTTGCATGAAGAATTTGCTGGAGAGACGTTTGATTCGGATCATCAGGATCATGCGCGTACTTCTTCGGCAACATGCTGTCACACATTCAAACCCAAATGAGCAGTCATCCCTAATTATTATGGAGGTGCTTTGAAGTGAAGAATGATAATAAAGAGGATTATCCATTTCATCGTTCCAAAACTGCCACTCCCGCCAATGTAAAAAAACGTGAGCGTGTGGATTATCCGCGACGTGAACATCGCGAGGAGTATGGTGCAGAGGTTGCACCTCCGGCTTCTGTACGTACAGAACGCGCTGAACCGGCAGCAGCAGCCCCGGAAAAGCATGAAGCTGACCGCGTTATGGAGTCAACCGGTAAGGTCTCTGGTTATATTGGACTTGCTTGCGGGATTGCGTCCTTATTTATGTGGTCTATCGTACTTGGTCCGGCTGCAGCCGTGCTTGGTTATTACGCTTATGTAAACGGGCGTAAAACGGCCGGAGCTTGGTCCATTGGACTGGGAGCACTCGCTACGATCAGTTATTTCTTCATGATTCCATTTGCCCGTTAAACTCTTGTTGACGAAAAATACATGTTTTTAGCCAGCAATTTTGAACTGAATAGGGCATATCTTAACCTTCTCCCTTCCCGTAAATCCGGGTTATGGGTGAAGGTTTTTCGCGTTTACGCAAACAGAAGAATAAATGGGTTTATTTTTCTGAAAATCATGGCAGATTTTTGTAAAACGATGTAGAATATAGGCATAATATACGTTTATTTATACGGGAGTGGGAAAACAGATGCAGATTGATCCAAACGGGTCACGGCAGTTACTGGAACTTCAATTGTCCAATGTTGCCAATCAAACGAATGTATCAGGTGAAACTGTGGGTTCATCGTCAGACTTCGCCGATATGATGGACGGGCTGTTGAGTTCGAGTACAAATGCTTCGAACAGCAGCGATTCATCTTCTTCAACGTCAATGGGCATCTCCAAAAGATCCAGTGACGGCTTGTTGTGGTTACAACTGGGCAGTTTGTATACTACGGATGCAAGTGTGAATTCTTCCAGCAGCAGTGAGAATGTATCTTTGTCTACACATACCAGTACTGTAAATGCTGATGCCAAGGGATCCGTTCCAACCGATTTTGAATCTCTGATTGCAGCGGCAAGTGCCAAGTATGGAGTACCTGAATCTCTAATCAAGGCTGTCATTGACACGGAATCCGGATTCAATCCGAACGTAGTATCATCCGCAGGTGCCAAGGGATTAATGCAATTAATGGATGGGACTGCAGCTGGTCTCGGTGTAACGAATGCCTTTGATCCTGCTCAGAGCATTGATGCCGGAACCAAATATCTCTCCCTTCAGCTTCAGCGTTTTGGTGGCGAGGTGAAGATGGCGCTCGCCGCTTATAATGCTGGTCCAGGGCGCGTTTCCCGTTTGGGTGTGTCAAACGACAGTGAGCTGATGAGTGTACTTAACCAGTTGCCTGCGGAGACACAGGCGTATATTTCCAAAGTGGAAAAAGCACAGTCAAAATATACGGTATAGCGTCAAAGATCATTGTTTTACAGCGAGTTCAGGAGGAGATCAATTCGGGAGCATGCCTGGGAAGCCAGCCTGTTCCTGATTGGTCTTTTTGTGTTGGGACGGGATCGTGTTACAATGCTCACTGTAGGATTAGAGAACATCTGAAGGAGGTCTGACCTCATTTGAAATATTTTGATTATGCAGCAACAACTCCTCCTGATTCAGACGTAGTTCGAACGATGGCTGAAATTATGGAGGCACATTTTGGCAATCCGTCATCCATTCATGGGTACGGAGAACGAGCGGATCAACTGTTGAGGCGTGCACGCTCCGGGTGCGCAGCAGCACTTGGTGTTAAGCCCGAAGAGATCGTGTTCACTTCAGGGGCAACGGAGAGTAACAACCTCGCCATAAAAGGAGCGGCACTTAGGTATCAGACACGGGGAAAACATCTGATTACGACGGCTACCGAACATGCTTCCGTATATGAGAGTTTTTTGCAGCTGCAGCAGTGGGGCTGGGAAGTAACCTGGCTGCCCGTGGATTCGGATGGCCGTGTAAGCACTCAGCAGGTGATGGATGCATTAAGACCGGACACAGTTCTTGTCAGCCTGATGCATGTAAACAATGAAACAGGGATCATCCATCCCGTTGCAGAGATAGGCAGCCGTTTGAAAAGTGCTGCACCGCGCGTGCTTTTTCACGTGGATGGGGTACAGGGGTTTGGCAAACTGGAAGCAAAGCCCGCTTCGTGGGGAGCTGATCTGTACAGTTTATCTGCTCACAAAATCCGTGGTCCGAAAGGAGCGGGACTCCTATATGTACGAAGTGGAGTGGAACTTACCCCATTGCTGTCTGGTGGTTCGCAGGAGCAGGGCATGAGAGCAGGAACAGAGAATGTTCCCTTGCTTGTAGGTATGGCAAAAGCGATGCGTCTTGCGGCAGAACGGCAGCTGGAGTTTGCTGAACGTGCCACAGTGCTGAGAGATCGGATTATGGAAACTATTGAAACCATTCCTGAACTTCATCTGAACAGCCGACAGGATGGAGCTCCCCATATTATTCACTTTTCCTATCCGGGGATGAAGGCTGAAGTTGCGCTCCATACGCTGGAGCAGCTTGGGATCATTGTTTCTACACAATCAGCATGCTCCTCCCGCTCTGCGGAGCCCAGCAGAGTCCTTCTTGCGATAGGAAGAGATGCCGCGAGCGCATCAGGAGGTTTGCGGATTAGTCTAGGTTACGAACATACAGAAGAGGATGTGGCCTTGCTGGAACAAGCGCTGCATCAGATGGTGGCGCAGCTGCGCCCGTTGGAAAGGCGGATGTAAAGTCAAATGAAATATGATATGCTGCTTCTCCGTTTTGGAGAGTTTATGCTGAAAGGCAAAAATCGTTCACGTTTCGAAAAAACCATTATTACTCAGGTAAGGGCCCTGCTCAAGCCATATCCAGGCGCAAGCTTGCGCAAGGAATTTGGTCGATTGTATGTGGATCTCGGGGGGCATTCCCATACCGAACTGATTGCCGTACTCAAACGGGTTTTTGGGGTAATGTCCATCAGTCCGGTTAAAGTAACTCCTTCTGTGCTTGAGGATATCGTGGAAACGGCTGTAGCTTTCATGGATGAGAGAGAAAACGAGTTCAAGGAAGGTACGACGTTCAAAGTGAATACCCGCCGGGTGTGGAAAGAGTATCCTCATTCTTCACATGAAATGAACCACATGGTGGGTTCCCCGATATTAAGAAAGTTCCAACAGCTTCGTGTGGATGTACGTCATCCGGACATTGAACTGCGAGTGGAGATTCGAGATCAGGGGACCTATATCTTCAATGAAGTGATTCCCGCTGTCGGCGGGTTCCCTCTGGGTACCAACGGCAAAGCGATGGCGCTGCTGTCGGGAGGAATTGATAGTCCTGTAGCGGCATGGGCCTCCATGAGGCGTGGACTGGAAGTGGAATGTGTACACTTTTACAGTTATCCGTTCACCAGCCAGCGTGCCAAGGAAAAGGTGATCGATCTGGCTCGTGCCTTGGCTGATCATGCCGGTACCATCAAACTGCACCTGGTTCCTTTTACGGAGATCCAAACGGCATTCACCCAGCTGGGTCAGGATAATCTGATCATCACCCTGATGCGCCGTTCCATGCTGCGAATTGCGACCAAGCTCGCTGAACGTGAGCGGGCGCTTGCATTAATTACCGGGGATAGCCTTGGTCAAGTTGCAAGCCAGACGCTGCCAAGTATGAATGTCATCGGACGTGCAACAGAACTACCGCTTTTGCGTCCTCTCGTCATGATGGACAAGCAGGAAATTATTACATTGTCCAAACAGATTGGAACATATGATATATCGATTCTGCCTTACGAGGATTGCTGCACGCTGTTCGTGCCCAAATCACCTACAACGAATCCGAATCTTCGCATTGTGGACAAAATTGAAGCAACAATGAGCCATCTGCCGGAATGGATAGATGAAGCTGTCGCTCGGACGGAAACCATCGTTCTGCATGCTGGGGAAGCAGCTCCTGCAACGAGTGAAAATACGGGGAATGAAATCAAGGAAGACTGGTTCTGATTCTATTCCCTTGAACTGGTAGAATGACATAATAAGGACTATGTTGCCTGAGATGGAAAAAAAGGACCGGCCGATGGCAAATCGGCTGGTCCTTTTTTTGTGTATCTTTATTTTACGAATAGGATCGCTGGTGCTCTCCACCTTGTCTACTGCTGGAGCGTTTGCGGTATCCTGCGAATACCACGCCTGCAACGACCAGCACGATAAACAGAATGCGAAGGGCAGGATGCTCGGTGAAAAACGGCACAAGCCGGTGTTCCTCTGTAATCATGTGGGATGCGGTATAACCGAGTACAATGGCCCCCAGATATATAATCCATGGGAAGTGATTGATTAACTTGATGAACAGGGTGCTTCCCCATACGATGATCGGTACACTGATCAACAATCCGATGATAACGAGTACCAGATGCTGTTCAGCCGCGCCAGCCACTGCAATGACATTGTCCAGTCCCATGGCAGCATCTGCAATGACGATGGTGCGAACGGCAACCCATAAGGAGCTGCCTGCCTTAATATCACTATGTTCTTCACCTTGGTCAGCCAATAGTTTATAAGCAATCCAGATCAGCAAAACGCCACCTACAAGCAGCAGCCAAGGCACCTTAAGCAGCCAGAGTACAACCACTGTGGCTACAATCCGAATCACTAGCGCACCCGCTGTCCCGTAGAGAATCGCTTTTTTCTGCACTGAAGGGTGCAAATTACGTGCAGCAAGGCCGATAACGATTGCGTTATCGCCAGCCAGCATGAGATCAATAAATACAATTTTCACCAAAGCAAGCCAAAAAACAGCGCTAAAAAGCTCCATATGCTGTCACTCCCTCTATATGTCCGAACCTAAAAAGCTTGTTCAATCGTTAAGAATAGCATGGACAACTTTGACATACAAGTAAGAGTGGGGGGAGGAGAAACATGGATACATTGTGGCTGTTGACTGAAATTCTAATGATCAATCTGGTTTTGAGTGGAGATAATGCGGTAGTCATCGCGCTTGCGAGTAAGGATTTGCCGGAGAAGCAGCGTAAGCAAGCGGTATGGTGGGGGGCTTTTGGTGCAGTTGTACTAAGGTGTGTGCTAACTTTTGCAGCGGTGTTAATGCTAGGAATTCCTTTTATACAGGCTGCGGGCGGGATATTACTGTTCTGGATTGCCGTGAAGCTGCTGCTTCAAAACGAAGACGAAGTACATATTCGGGAAGCTTCTACGACCTGGAAAGCGGTTCAGACCATTTTGATTGCCGATTTTGTAATGAGTCTGGACAATGTGCTTGCCATAGCGGCATTAGCCGATGGAGACTTGGCACTTATCGTCATCGGAATAGCCATCAGCATTCCCATTGTGGTGTGGGGAAGCGGCTTAATTGTCGGTTTGTTGAAACGATTCCCGATTCTGGTATTCGCGGGCTCCGGGATCCTGGCATTCACGGCAGGTGAAATGGTGATGAGTGACCCGAAGCTGGGTCAGTGGCTTGGCAGCTTGACAGCGGAAGCACATACGCTGCTACCTGTGGCGATGGCTGGTCTGGTCATAGCGGTTGGAGGAGCCCACAAGTTTGTCAGACGAAATGCATAATTTTGTTCTGGGTATGCACGGAAAAAATAGAGTGAAGAGACAACCGTCTGCCGAGGGCGGTTTTTTTGTTGAATTGAATCGTCTCATGTAGTGAATATTGAGGAACAAGCGACGGATTCATACTCTTAGGGTAATACATAAAAAGAGCAGCGACGAAATGCGACATCAAGTATAGTTTTTTGCAAAAACATGGGCTACACTAGAGGCAGGTCTACAAAAGCTGGTCATCATGAAACGGCGAATTCGTTGAAGCTTATAACCTACATAGCCTAATTGATATAAGAGGTGATTGCAGATGAAGATGAGAAATGAACGAGCGATCGGCATATTTATCGTGGCAGCAGGTATCATTATTTTGCTTGGCAAGCTTGGGGTATTTGGCTTTATTGGACGCCATTTCTGGCCTTTGCTTCTATTGCTGCCGGGAATTGCCCTACACGCCCTGTACTATGCAAGAGTTACTCCTACGTGGTCACTTGTTCCCGCAGGGATATTAACGGTGTATGGTATCTTGTTCGGTATTACGAACACATGGGGCGGAGGGTTGATGAGCAGCCTCTGGCCGGCATTCTTGCTGGGGATTGCTGCCGGCTTACTCGAGTATGGACTTGCTGAACGCTATAAACCCGAGTTTGTGCTGCCTGCAGCATGGGGCATCGGTGCGTTGTCCATTGTCTTATTCGGATTCACCCTGCTTCATACCGGAATTATTTATGTGCTGGCGATCCTTTTGATTTTGGGCGGAGTCTGGTTGCTGCTTGGACGCGGGCGCGGGAGGAAGGGCTGGTAACATTGCCCGACCTTGCTCCAAGCGAAATATCTTGATTTTTAGCTATGATCAACTATAATATAAGGGATAAAGACATGCGTCGGGATATCACCGACGCTTATTTTGGGTGAGTAGCCTGCAGAAATGCGGGAAGTTTAGTAGATAAGAATTGAAATTGGAAAGGATATGGATACAAACCATGCATTCAAGAGAACACATTCGCAATATTGCGATTATTGCCCACGTCGACCACGGGAAAACAACGCTAGTCGACAAGTTGCTCCAGCAATCCGGTACTTTCCGTGATCACGAAACGGTACAGGAGCGCGCAATGGACTCCAACGATTTGGAGCGTGAACGCGGTATTACGATTTTGGCCAAAAACACGGCTATAACTTATAAAGATTACCTGATCAACATTGTAGATACACCAGGACACGCCGACTTCGGTGGTGAAGTAGAACGGATCATGAAAATGGTTGACGGTGTATTGCTCGTTGTCGATGCTTATGAGGGCTGTATGCCACAAACGAAGTTCGTACTTCGTAAAGCACTGGAGCACAACCTGACTCCAATCGTTATTGTAAACAAAATTGACCGTCCAGCGGCTCGTCCGGCTGAGGTTATTGATGAAGTACTTGACCTGTTTATCGAACTGGGTGCCAGCGATGAGCAGCTTGAATTCCCTGTCGTATATGCTTCCGCATTGAACGGAACATCCAGCATGGAAGACGACCCTGCCAAACAAGATGACAACATGATGGCGATCTACGATACCATCGTAAGTCATATCCCTCATCCAACAGAGAACGTTGAAGAGCCACTGCAATTCCTCGTTACGCTGATGGACTATAATGAATATCTCGGACGTATCGCTATCGGTCGTGTAAACCGCGGTGTGATTCGTCAAGGCCAATCCGTTACGGTTATTATGCGTGATGGCAAAAGTAAAACAGCTCGTATCGAGAAACTGTTTGGTTTCCAAGGTCTGAAACGTGTTGAGACAGAGGAAGCTGGCGCAGGTGACATCGTTGCGATCGCGGGTATTAAGGATATCAACATCGGTGAAACGATTGCTGACCCGAACAACCCTGAAGCTTTGCCGGTTCTGAAAATTGACGAGCCAACACTGCAAATGACATTCCTCGTAAACAACAGTCCATTCGCAGGCCGTGAAGGTAAATGGGTAACTTCCCGTAAACTGCGTGAGCGTTTGTTGAAGGAATTGGAAACGGACGTATCCCTTCGTGTTGAAGAAACAGAGAGCCCAGATGCATTTATCGTATCCGGACGTGGTGAGCTTCACCTCGGTATCCTGATTGAAAATATGCGTCGTGAAGGATATGAGCTTCAAGTATCCAAACCGGAAGTTATCGTCAAAGAAATTGATGGTAAGAAAATGGAACCTCTTGAGCGCTTGTTGATTGATATCCCTGAAGAAAGCATGGGTTCCGTCATGGAAAGCCTGGGTGCACGTAAAGCAGAGATGGTTAACATGGTCAACACGGGTAGCGGACAAGTACGTCTGGAGTTCCTGATTCCTGCACGTGGTCTGATTGGATACAGCACCAACTTCTTGACATTGACTCGTGGTTATGGCGTAATGAACCATGCATTTGACAGCTACGCTCCAGTCGTATCCGGTCAAGTGGGTGGACGTCACCAAGGTGTACTGATCTCAACTGAAACGGGTACATCTACGTTCTATGGAATGATGGGTGTTGAGGATCGTGGTACGCTCTTCCTTGAGCCAGGAACAGAAATTTACGAAGGTATGATCGTTGGGGAGCATACGCGTGACAATGATATCGTTGTCAACATCTGCAAAGAAAAACAACTGACTAACGTTCGTTCTTCTGGTAAAGATGACACAGTTAAAATTAAAACGCCGATTATCTTCTCGTTGGAACAGGCGCTTGAATATCTGAATGAAGATGAATATTGTGAGATTACACCGAAATCTATTCGTCTTCGTAAGAAGATCCTGAACAAATCCGAGCGTGAGCGTGCAGAAAAACAACGCAAAATGGCTCAAAATAACGCTTAATCATTAACTAACAAAAAATAGTATGTATAAGTTAACGTTTGATGGGCCCGGTAAGTAATGAAAGCTTGTGGAGCTAAAGTAGTGTAGGGATCAGAATCGATTCTGAAGAAGCGAAGCGTTCGCGTTTATCCCCGGATTTTACCATTGTGTAAATGGATTAAAAAAATCTGGGGATAACAGCGATTGGAAGAACGATCTGAAACCGAAACGGTCACAATAGCACGTACTGGCTCTCTAAGCTGCTAGGGTACTCCAGCAACCGGTTTACTTATACAAGCATGAACAACGAAAGGAGCTGACTGTGCATGCAAGCATGGTTCGCATCACACCCGATCGTAGCCTACATCGTCATCTTTGTGCTGATTACTTACGTATATAATAAGGTGTTTCGGGTACGTCAGAAATTGCCACTTGTTAAGGAAATCTTTCTTTATCTATTGATGGCGATGGGCACATTCATGCTTCTTATTTTTCAGATCGATAAGCTCCCAATTATTCAATGTTTGCTGGTAGCCGTCGGTTTGATGCTGTTAGTGCGAGTGCGCTATTTCATCGAAGGTCGTCAAAAGAAAAAGGCGGAAGCTGCCGCCAGAAATTTATAAAATCTGTCTCTGTACAGTCCATCCGTTTTCCTTCGGGAAAGCGGTTGTCTTTTATTTGGACCAAAACAGATGTGATAAAGGTGTTGAAGATATGAACTCGAATTCGAACGGACTGCCTCCGCGTAGACAGGCACCAGCCAAATCCGGAGCTTCAGGGTCTAACAACAGTAAAGGTAAGCCACCAAAAAAGAAAAAGCGGGTGCGCACATTTGCCAAATTCGTTTTGAGCCTTTTGGTGATTGCCATCATTGTAGGTGGGGGATACCTCTACTGGGTATACAATCAGGTGGCGGACACCGGCATTGATAAACCAGTGCCTCCAGGGATGTCGGCCAAGACTAAGCCCATTACCATGCTGCTGTTGGGTACAGATAACCGTCCTGAAACCGGAACGTATCTGTCCGATGTTGTTATGGTAGCAGCCATGAACCCGGATACCAAAACGGCCACAATTGTTTCCTTGCCGCGTGATACGCGGATAGAACTTGAAGGGTACAAGGCAAATAAACTGAACTCATACTATCCTAAGTTTAAAGCCCAGGAGAAGACCTCAGGTAAGAATGCTGAGGATCAGATGAAAGAAATGATGGGCAAGTATTTTGACGTCGATATCAATTACACAACGGTGCTTAACTTCCAGGCATTCCGCGATGCCGTTGATGCCGTGGGTGGTGTGGATGTGACGGTCGACAAAAATATGTGTTACCGGGATACGGCCGACAATACAGATATTAATCTGGTTGCGGGTGATCAGCATCTGGACGGCAAGCAAGCACTCGATTTTGTACGCTACCGCAAATCCAACTGTGATCCCAAAACGGATGAATCCAATGACTTTGACCGTAACAAGCGTCAAAACCAGGTACTGAATTCCATGCTGGATCAGATGAAGTCACTTGGTGGTGTGACGAAGATTAGCAAAGTCATTGGTGCGATTGATGACAATATGACAACCGACGTGGAATCCGAGCAGATGAAAAACTTTATTGCTACGTATTGGAACATTTCCAAATCGGATGTGCACTATACGCCTGTAACCGGGGACTGGAGAAGCCCTTATGTTTATGTGAATGAGACGGAGCTGGCCAATGCGAAGCAAGCCTTGCAGGACACGCTCTCAGGCAAAGTAACAGCTACTCCGGCGGCAGAGTAGCTGGGGGATTGGAAGCAAGTTTCCGGGTGTGTTATAATAACATCATTCATAGTATCAAGAATTGCATAAAGAAGGTTAGGGAGGGCTGGTTTAATGTCCGAAGCCGTCACACAATTGACTGAATCTCTTTTGCAGCAATTCAAGAACGAAACGTTTGTACTCCTGAATACGGTAGACATTGAATCTGGAGGCCCGACATCCACCGCAATCTCCTGGATCTATGCGGAGAATGCGTCCACGCTTCGGGTCGCTTTGGATCATCGTTCACGTCTTGTGAACAATATGAAACAAAATCCGTTGATTACCGTTACGGTATTTGGAGAAGAAACGGTTTATGCCATCAATGGACGTGCTTCTGTTCGACAGGACCCATTGCAGGATGTACCCTTTAATATGTGCTGTTTCGACATCTCCATTGAAGCGGTCAGAAATGCCCTGTTTTATGGAGCCCAGCTATCTTCTATGCCTCAATATGTCAAAATATACGATCAGCGTGCTGCTGAGAAATTAGATGAGCAGGTTTTTGCTGCCATGAAAAAAGCCTAGTGAGAAATCACTGGGCTTTTTGTTGCTTTTTGTCGGTGGTATGCTGCTGCATTTGCTGCTCTTCAGGAGCCTGCTCAACTGGGTTTTGACGGACCTTGACGTCTTTCGGGAGCTGTGGAATAATTCGTCCCACCATATCAGCGAGTTCAGAAGCAAATCCGGATATGGGGTGTCCTTGGCGGATATGCTCACCAATCTCCCTGATTCGTTCGGTAACATCCGCATCAGCGGTAACAATCGAATCAACACCTTCTGGATCTTTGCGCAAAGCTTCTGCAACAGAATATTTAATTGTTCCTACACGAGCACGTTCCAGTTCGCCATCTACGTCAATGCCAACGACCGCTGTATTTCCGAGAATGACGCAATTGGCGTCTTTGACACCTTCCACTTGCTTGGCAAGTGCCTTGAGATGGGTGATTCGATTTTCATTGGTCATGCGGCCTGTCTGGTTATCATCAGCAACGTTCAGTTCATGAACTTCACCCGTATTCTCATTGAAACGGTCAAGGCGTGAAGGATTCATTCGGTCATCCTCTGTGAAGAGCATATGGGATCCGTTTTGTTGATCTTGCCGTGTTGTAACATTCCCTCCGTACCCCCTCGCATGAGTTCCTTGCTGCTCTTGAGAGGCATTGCGTGTAGTGTTGTTGCAGCCTGTAAGTATAAAGATCAGAAGCAGCGTACAAACCCAATATCTCATAAATGTTCATCCTTTCTTGGAGTTTTTCAGAATGTTGCAATTATTTTGTCCGAGACGAATACATTTATGTATGGGAGCATGATTGTCCATGCCGCTGCTGAAAGATCACACGATCACAGATGAACTTGGGAATGGGAAAAAAGGACTGCTTGTGCATGGAAAACCTATGATCTAATCCGGCATTCCCGAGTTCACGTTCCAAACCATGCCTTTAACGACGCCGCTTTGGAGGGGATTGAATGAAAAAGATTTTTGTATTGGATACCAACGTGCTTCTGCATGACCCCAATGCCATTTTTGCCTTTGAGGAACATGAGGTAATCATTCCCGCGGTTGTACTGGAGGAAATTGACTCCAAAAAAAGAAATGCTGATGAGATTGGCCGCAATGCCCGAAATGTTTCGAGATTGCTTGATGGTCTGCGTGAACTGGGTCACCTGCACAGTGGAGTTCCTCTCGCCAATGGAGGTAACCTGAAGGTCGAATTGAATCATCGCAGTTTTGTAAGGGTACAAGAAATGTTCGGTGAAATCACCAATGATAACCGAATCCTGGCGGTTGCGCTAAATTATCAAATTGAAGAAAATGAGAAAGAGGTTGTGGAACGGCAGGTTGTGTTGGTAAGCAAGGATGTACTTGTACGTATCAAAGCAGATGTACTCGGTCTGTTCACTCAAGATTACTTGTCCGATCGGACTGCAGGGCTCAGTGAACTATATCCAGGCTATACAGCCTTGAAAGTTCACCCGTCGGTAATCGATGAGTTTTACACATATCGTTTTCTGCCAATTAAACCATTGCAGTTGTCCTATAAGCTGTATCCTAATGAATTTGTGATTCTTAAGGATGAAATGGGTACCAACAAATCAGCGCTGCTAAAGGTAAACACGGAGGGAACCAAACTTGAGCCGCTGTTCCTAAGCAATGATAACGTATGGGGGATTAGTGCTCGAAATGCTCAGCAGCGTATGGCGCTGGAATTACTTCTGAATGACGATATACCACTCGTGACCATTACGGGCAAAGCAGGCACAGGTAAAACCTTACTGGCTCTCGCTGCAGGTCTTCTTAAGGTGGAGGATGATCATAAGTATAAAAAGTTATTGATTGCGAGGCCAGTGGTTCCCATGGGGAAGGATATCGGTTATCTACCAGGGGAAAAGGAAGAGAAGCTGAGACCGTGGATGCAGCCTATATATGATAATCTAGAGTTTTTGTTCGATACAAAAAAGGCTGGAGATATCGATAAAATTTTGATGGGTCTAGGCAGTATACAGGTGGAAGCATTAACGTATATTCGCGGACGCTCCATACCTGGTCAATTTATTATTGTGGATGAAGCCCAGAACCTATCACGTCATGAAGTAAAAACCATCGTTTCGCGTGTAGGTGAAGGCAGTAAAATCATACTGATGGGTGACCCTGAGCAAATCGATCATCCGTATCTGGATTCCGCGAGCAATGGTCTGACCTATGTTGTGGAACGATTCAAACAAGAGGGCATTAGTGGACATATTATGCTTGAAAAAGGGGAGCGTTCCAAACTGGCTCAATTGGCGGCGGATTTGTTATAAGTTTAAGCGGATATATTTCCCGGGAAAATATAAAAAAAGATCGGCTCATTGGAGCCGGTCTTTTTTTTGCTGAAATATTTAAAAAGAGTTATTGCACAGACCTATGTATTCTCTTAGTATGCAAAATCTCAAAAATATGTTTTTTGGCAGGATAGGACAGGAGTACTACTTTTTTGTTACAATAAATTTTACAGGAAAAATATAGGGAGCGAGGAGGAGAGTTAATGAAGCGTAGACATCAGGTTGTTTTATTTGCAGTGCTGCTGCTTTCATTGACGATCCTGTCTCCAAGCTTTGATTTTAGAGGAGTACAACAGAACCAGGATCAAGATCAGGAGAATGATGCCTTTCCTAATGCTGTAACCCGTAGTGAGAATCAACAGGCGCCGGTTGAAATTGTCGTTTCGATGTCTGAAAGTGAGTTTCAGGTGTTCTCGGCAATCGCAAAACAAGTTGCTGCCGCGCGGGTGGTGAACATCAATCTACGGAATCTGCCCTCGGATACATATAAGAAGGTACTGGATAACGAGCTTGCTGTAGGGGACAGCGGGGATGTAATCCTGCTTAATAGTGAGGAAATTCAGGGTTACGCCAAAAGAGGGCATCTGTACCCTTTAAATGCAACAACATTGTCGAAGGCGCTTGGTGACTCGGTATCTCCATTACGGGAGAAGACAGAGTGGAATGGTTATCAATGGGGAATGCCATTTGATTTCGACCCTTACGTCCTTGCATCACGGTCTAAATCTCTTGCTGATGCTGGCTTGGAACGTTTACCACAAAACCTGGATGAGTGGACGAGGGTTATTAGTCAAATGGAGAATAAGAGCCAGAAGTTACTTGCGATCAACATTGATGATGCTTCCGCTGCAGATGCTTGGTTAAATGAGTTTGGGTCTGGAGTCGCTCCGAGTAAGTTGAAAACGTCAACAGAGTCGCATACAGCTGGGGAATATGAACAGGTGCTGCAGGTGCTTAACCGAGTTCAACCTTATATTCAGGCCCAAAATACCGACCCGGATTTTGCTGATAAAGACATGCAGGAAGAAGCGTTAATGGTGGTGACACCTTTTTCCCAACTGGTGAACAATGATCTGGCAACTGAAGATCGTCTAACGAATCGGATTATGTTTAAACCCCTTGCACCTGTAACATCCAGAAGTTTCGTAATTACGTCGGGTTCACATGAAGCAGAGCAGGCCAGTCGATGGATTGAGGGCATGACCTCCAATTCCGTGCAATCAGACTGGTACCAGCAAGCTCATCATTTGCCTGGTCAACAGCAGCAATTGAACACAGCGTCCCAAAAGCTCTCAGTCGAAGGGCAAATAATGAGTGGTAATGGTCAGGAATGGTTTATGTCCAAAACATCTGAAACCCCTGTGATGGATAACCCAGAGCTGGTATTACAATATAATAAGAAAGTTCAACAGTTTCTTCAGGGAGAGGTTTCTGCGAATCAGTATGTGAATGACATTTTAAAAATGCAGCAATCATCAAAATGATATGGCGAGTTTAACTTCAAGTACCCCTTTACTTGTCGATACATCTGTAGCTTTCACGAAGGACAGAATTTTCTGCGGGTAGAAACCAAGATCAAATTCCTTTTCAAGCATACGTCTTGTCGTATCAGGTAGTTCCAATTGGTTGAAAACAAGCTTATCTACATGAAAACGGATCGAATTCTGAGGTTCATTTTCTACCGTATAATGACCCTCAATACTGAGCTGTAACTGATCACGCTGTCCGGAGGCTGTAATTCGGTCGTCAAACTGAAAGGCAAAATCCTCGAAGATCGGGTTCTGTTCACGCAGGAATTGATTCAGATCGTCTTGTCCAATTTGAATGGTATAGGCTGTTCCGGTTGTGGAAATTCCGCCATTCTGTTCTTGTATAAACTGAGGGAGATTTTGCATGGCTGCTGCTAGTGCTCTGAAATAACGTTTGACCTCATAAATGCCAACATTTTCCCAATAAATCGTCAATTCCTCCATTAACTTCTGAATGGCTGCCGGGTTCCCACTTGCCGAAACTTGTCCGTCTACTTCCTTCTGCAATGCAACCACACGCTCTCGCTGTCTTACCAAATTAGTCTTTAGTTCGTCCAGCTCAGCCGTGGTCTGACTTATTTTCGTTGAAGTTTCCTGCATGCTGCGATAACGGTCCTGATATTTGCTTAGCACTGCCTGATCTCTGCCAATAATAATTTGGTAGTAGTCAAATAAGATAAACAAGTCTTTGAACGATCTTGCCCCCAGGACCGTCATGAGAAGGCTGTCTCGTTCTCCGGTGTAATACGACCTTACTACAGCGCCTGCCCGATCTTGCTGAATATGTATTTGATCTTCCTGTTCCTGGAGCTGAACATTCAATTCTTCCTGCTGTTGATTGAGTTCCTTCTGCCTTACGGCAATACGTTCAATTTCGTGATCGATTTCCACGATGGACAGACTTTTCTGCAAAATTTCACGTGTTTCCTCAGGTGAAGGTTCACCATAGGCATATGCCGATGTAGGTTGACCAAATAGTAGTGTGCATAGGATTAGGGCACAAATGCTATATCGACGGTTCACCGTATCATTCTCCTTTCCTTCAAGTACAATATTCATTGTACAGGCTTCTGTCTTCCAGACAATATATGAAATGAAATCTTGAAATATCCTTAGTGGTTACATAACTCTGAAAACAATCCATTAATCAGACAGCCATAAAGGAAAAACAAAAAAGCGAAACGGCTTATGGCCGAATCGCTTTGATGCTGTTGGCGGATTAAAGCGGCAACCCCATTTGGAACACAGTCCAGTAGCTGAACCCTGTGAAAGTAACGATCATATAACCCCAGAAGAGCAATATGTACGTTCTTTCGGTGAATTTTAAATACCCCAAAATGACGAAAAACGCAGTCTGCAGGAAAAAAAGCAAAGCCATCTCGACCAAATCTCCCGCAAAAGCCATCAGGCCAATCGTTAGCGTGAAGAACCCGAGTACCCGAAACATGCGTGCCACGGTTAGTCCTCCTCTCTATGTACGATCATAGATTGTCTACACAACATTATACCGGGAAAGGAAAAAGGTGTAAACAGAATTGGATATGAAAGCGAATTCTTTTTTATCGAATCCGTGAGCAAATAGGTCACCTTTTCCATATGTAAGGTATGAGTGCTCGCAAATATGGACATACATTTTAGTATGAAATCAATTCTATGAACTCTATGAGAGGCATAAGAATGAATGAAGCAGCTTTTATACCTAATTCACAAACCGGGAAACCGGTAATGAGGACGGTTATTTTAGGATGTTGTTAGGAGGGTATTATAGCATGACTGCAGTGAGACAGGATGCTTGGAGTACAGAGGACGATTTGATCTTGGCTGAGGTGACTTTGCGGCATATTCGGGAAGGCAGCACACAACTCGCAGCCTTCGAGGAAGTGGGCGAAAAAATAGGCAGAACATCTGCCGCTTGCGGTTTTCGCTGGAACAGCTGTGTGCGTAAAAAGTATGAGTCTGCCATCAGCAATGCGAAGGCACAGCGTCAAAAGAGAAGTTATCTCCGAAAACAGCCAGCTTTGCTTGGACCACAGGTTGCAGCTCTATCTACGCTTGATACGGAAGAAAACCTGTACAAGGCCGATGGCGTTTCAGAAGACTCCTTATCCATTGATGCAGTAATTCGCTTTTTGCGCCAGTGGAAAGGTAATGTTCAGGAAAATGGGCGTCAACTCAAAATGCTCGAAAAGGAACTTCGTGAAAAAGAAGATGAACTCCATGAGCTTCGTTGTGAGAATGATCGTTTATCCAAACAAGTGAATGAAGTGCAAACCGATTACCGTGTCGTAAATGATGATTACAAGGCATTGATTCAGATCATGGATCGTGCACGCAGGCTTGCCTTTCTGGCTGAAGAAGATGAGGAACTAAAAACTCGTTTCAAAATGGATGCCAACGGCAATCTGGAACGAATTGAATAACGGATCAAGTTTGTAAGAATGACGATATTTGATCAGGCCCGTCACATCTCCGTTACAAACGGCAGGTAAGACGGGTTTTTTGTTTGAATTATTTGTTCTATTATATATAGATGTAATTATTGAGAGTGGAAGAGGGATGTCTCATGGTGATCGACATTGTAGGAGCTGGCTCACTTGGTCTTTTATATGGAGGAAAGCTTCAGGCTGGAGGTTATTCTGTGCGGTTTTGGACAAGGACGCCTGAACAAGCGGAAGAACTGCGTGTACGCGGACTAACGATTACAGAGCAAGGGAAGAAGACTAAGTTGCTTCCTCAACATATTCAGGCCTATCCAATAACCGAATGGTCTGCTCACTGGCATGATCAACCTAGTGATTGGCTTCTCCTCATGGTTAAGCAGACAAGTATAGATGATGTTATTCATATCATGGAGACGATGAAAGATTATATCCTTAACATTGTCTGCTTCCAGAACGGGATGGGTCATATAGAGAAGATACAAGCAGCCCTGCCGTTGTCCAGCATATACCGGGCAGTAACTACAGAAGGTGCCAAGAGGGTGCAGTATGGGGTCATACGGGCTGGTGAGGGACAAACCTGGTTTGGTAGAGATGTACATACGAAAGAAGTAGAGAAAGACACCTCAAGGAATCTGGAAGAAGTTCGGTTGGAGGCACTATTGCAGCAGGCAGGATTTAACTGTACAGCGTCGAATCAAATCGATAAGCTGATATACAGGAAGCTTCTGATCAATGCTGTCATTAATCCACTCACTGCGATATGGAGAATACCCAATGGAGAATTGCTTCAGAATGATTATCGCTTAAAGGTCATGCGTCGTTTATATGATGAAGCTTTAGCCATTTACAAGGCGAGCGATATTATGCTGGGTACCGACATGTGGGAGGAAATTCTATCCGTTTGTCGATCGACGGCTTCGAATACATCCTCGATGCTCGCAGATGTTATGCAAGGACGGCGTACCGAAGTGGAATCCATCAGTGGGCAAATGGTACAACTGGCGCGTCGGTGTGGGTTGACTGCTCCACAGCATGAATTAATGCTTCATCTGATCGAAGGAATTAGGCCGGAAGGAGTGAGTTAATGGGTTTTTTTATTGTGCTGAGCATACTACCGTTTTTTCCGTTTCTTATTGTGTACTGGGTCATGTATGGGTGGAAAAAGGATAAACGAGCTTCACTTCGCACAGCAATGGATGTCACCACGGTTTTTCTGATTTTCTCGGTTTCGGCGTTATTCAACTTAACATTTGATTCGAATTTTGGATTTTATTTAACCATGATACTCATACTAATTGCACTTGGATTGATTGGAGGGGCTCAAAATAGGTTGAAAGGAAAGGTCGATGGGGGTCGAATGTTCCGGGCCGTTTGGCGCATGGCCTTTGTAATGATGAGTTTTGGGTATGTCTCGTTTACTATATTTGGCTTATTTAGATACTTAATGAAACAGATGTAAGGTTACATAACGCAAAACGGCCAAAAAATGTGTCGATTTTGTCGAAAACTGAAAAAAACATTACTTTCTGAAAAAGTAATGTAGATTTTTTTGACCGGTGGTTGTATAATCTATAAACATAAACCACATCAATTTAGGGGGAAAGTGTTAGATGAAAAGGAAAAGTCTATTAGTCCTTTTGACGCTGATTCTGGCGTTCGGTACCGTACTTGCAGCGTGCGGATCGAAAAATGAAGGCACAACAAGTAACACGGGAACTGGCTCTGCAGGCGAGGGAAGCGGCCTCGCAAAAGATCAAGTGCTGAAAATTAACCTGACAGCTGAACCTCCTACGTTGGACCCGGCTCAGGCAAAAGACAGCCAAACCAACACTGTTCTGAAATTCTTGTATGAAGGTCTTGTACGCATCGACGAGAATGGTAAAGAAGCACCAGGCGTTGCGAAAGACTGGACAATTTCCGAAGATGGTTTGAAATATGTGTTCAACCTGAATCCGGATGCGAAATGGAGCAACGGTGATGCAATCACTGCTGAAGACTTCGTTCGTTCTTGGGAACGTGCTTTGAAACCGGAAACGGCTTCCCCGTACGCTTACCAATTGTACTACATCAAAGGCGCTGAAGGTTACAACCTCAGCAAAGACGAAACATACAAAGGTACTAAAATCACAGATTTCTCCCAAGTGGGTGTAAAAGCTACTGATGAGCACACACTCGAAGTAACGTTGGAAAACCCAACACCTTACTTCTTGGGTCTGACTGCATTCTACACGTACTACCCAGTACACCAATCTGCTGACACAAACGATAAATTCTTCACAGACTACAAAAACATGATCGTTAACGGACCATTTGTAATGGATCAATACGCTAAAGGTCAAAAAATCGTAGTTAAGAAAAACGAAGGCTACCACGCAGCTTCTGACATCAAATTGTCTGAAATCAACATGTCCCTGACAAGCAGCAGTGCTTCCGAGCTGCAAGCTTACAAGTCTGGACAACTGGATTACACTGGTGCACCTAACGGTGAAATTCCAACCGACCAAATTCCTTCTGTAAAAGCGGAATTGCCGGATGAATTCAAAGCAACTGGTATTGCAAGTACGTACTACTACCAGTTCAACGTTAATGAAGCTCCATTCAACAATGCTAAAATCCGTAAAGCTTTCGCAATGTCGATCGAGCGTCAATTGATCGTTGACAAAGTTACACAAGGTGGACAAGTTCCAGCTTACGGCTTTGTACCTCCAGGTATCCGCGGTGAAAACGGCGAATTCCGTGATGAGCACAAAGACGACTACTTCACTGAAAATGTTGAAGAAGCTAAAAAATTGCTTGCTGAAGGTATGAAAGAAGAAGGCTACACAACTTTGCCAGCTGTTACATTGATCTACAACACTAGTGATGCTCACGCGAAAATCGCGCTTGCTGTAGCTGACATGTGGAAGAAAAACCTTGGTGTTGACGTGAAAACGGAAAACCAAGAGTGGGGCGTATTCCTTGAGAACCGTCAAAACCAAAACTTCCAAGTAGCTCGTGCAGGCTGGTCTGCAGACTACAACGATCCGTACAACTTCTTGGAAATGTGGACTACTGGAAACACAAACAATGATTCCAAATTCAGCAACGAACAGTACGACAAAGATGTTAAAGACACTGTAAAATCTGCTGATCCAGCTGCACGTATGGCTGCATTTGCTGATGCTGAGAAAATCCTGATTCAAGATGAAATGGGCGTAATGCCGATTTACTACTACACTAACGTATCTTTGACTAAGCCTTACCTGAAAGGCGTACAACTTGATTTCAGTGGAGCAATTGACTTCACTCGTGCATATCTGGAAGAGAAATAAGTTGTTCTGAAGTCTATATGATTACTTCGGGATATATATGTGGAATTCCATATATATCCCGATTTTTTTGTATGTGCACCGATTTTCCTTATAATTCTTGAAATTTCCGATAAATGGATTGGACTTTATTCATGTCTAATTCTACAATCGATTTGTATACAAAATATTGTTTTTGGAGGTGTGCAAGGGTTGGTTAAGTACGTGCTGAAAAAATTGCTATTTATGCTGCTATCGCTTTTCATACTCGCATCAGCAACCTTCTTCCTGATGAAGGCCATTCCGGGTGACCCTTTTACATCCGAGAAAAAAGTATCGCCTGAAATTCGGGCACTACTGGAAGAGAAGTATGGGCTGGACAAACCGATGTATGAACAATACCTGAAGTATATGGGTGGAATTCTCAAAGGTGATTTTGGTGTTTCGATGAAATATCTGAATCAAGAAGTAACCGACATGATCACTCAAACGTTTACAGCATCTCTGAAACTGGGGATCTTCGCTATTGTGATCTCTGTCGTTGTTGGGGTTTTGCTAGGACTTATCGCTGCGGTTTACCATCGTAAGCTGATAGATGATGTCACGATGATCCTCGCGGTAATTGGTATCGCGGTACCGAGCTTCTTGCTCGCATCCCTGCTTCAATACGTTTTCGCCTTCAAACTGGGTTGGTTTAACGTTATGGGATTCGACGGACCGCTTGACTATGTACTTCCGGTTGCGGCATTGTCTGCATCCCCGATTGCCTTTATCGCACGTTTGACGCGTTCCAGCATGCTCGAAGTACTGCACGCGGATTACATCAAGACAGCAAAAGCCAAAGGTCTGAAATGGCCTGCAATCATGTTTAAACACGTTATTCGTAACGGTATTCTTCCCGTTGTAACTTATGTAGGTCCGATGACAGCTAACATCATCACGGGTTCCGTCGTTATTGAGCAAATCTTTAACATCGGGGGAATTGGTAAAGTATTCGTAGAGAGTATTACGAACCGGGATTATACAATGATCATGGGGATTACGATTTTCTATGGTATCCTCCTGATGTTGGCACGTTTCCTTACAGATATCGCATATGTGCTGATTGATCCTAGAATTAAGCTGGAAAGCCGGAAGGGGGCATAACGTTGTCTGGCACGAACAATAACAATAAAGAAACGGCGAACACTGCCCTGGATAGTCAGGCAGCGGTGAAATCGCAAGAAAGTGTATCGTTATGGAAAGACGCCATGTACAGACTTGCAACCAACAAGGCCGCGATGATCAGTTTGGGCATTCTGGTTCTTGTTGTCATTTTCTCTTTGATTGGTCCAACTTCGTTATTCACAAGTTATAATTATTATTCTAATGATTTGCTTAATGCCAATGCAGCGCCAAGTGCGGAGCACTGGTTCGGAACGGACGAGCTCGGTCGTGACGTATGGGTAAGAACCTGGGTAGGTGCACGTGTATCCCTTACTGTAGGTCTGGCCGCTGCCTTGATTGACCTTGTCATCGGGGTAATCTACGGAGCGATTATGGGCTTCTACGGTGGACGTGTTGATGGTATCATGAACAAGTTCTCCGAGATTCTCTATTCCCTGCCTTACATGCTCGTTGTAATCTTGTTGCTCGTTGTTTTGGAACCAAGTCTTACGACGATCATCATTGCCCTTACGATCACAGGCTGGATCAGCATGTCCTGGATTGTACGTGGTGAGATTATGCAATTGAAAAACAGAGACTTTATTCTTGCAGCGCGGTCTATGGGCGCAAGCACAGGACGTCAATTGTTCCGCCACTTGCTGCCGAATGCAGTAGGACCAATTCTCGTAACGCTGACTCTATCTATTCCAAATGCCATCTTTGCTGAAGCGTTCTTGAGCTTCCTCGGATTGGGTGTATCTGCACCGAAATCTTCCCTGGGTTCGATGATCAATGACGCATTGACAGGCTGGACGCTGTATCCTTGGCGGATGTGGTTCCCTGCAGGTCTGATGGTACTTACAATGCTTGCATTTAACTTGCTCGGAGACGGTCTGCGTGACGCACTCGATCCGAAATTACGTAAATAGAAATAGGAGGTGGGATTATGGAGCCAATCTTAACAGTCAAAGACCTAAGCGTGTCATTTACAACACGTTCTGGTGAATTTGATGCCGTTAAAAATGTGAGTTTTGAACTTGGCAAAGGAGAGACGCTGGGGATTGTTGGTGAATCCGGTAGTGGTAAGAGTGTTACCGCCCAAACCATCATGAAGTTGATTCCCTCCCCGCCTTCGAAGGTCAAAAGTGGAGAGATTACTTTTCACGGGCAGAGCCTGCTTGGAAAAACAGATAAACAAATGGAAGCTATCCGCGGTAAAGATATCGGGATGATCTTCCAGGATCCAATGACTTCATTGAATCCTACAATTAAAGTCGGTAAACAAATTACCGAAGTGCTTCGCAAACACCAAAACATGTCCAAAAAAGAAGCGGAGAAACGCGCTCTGGAAATGTTGGAGCTCGTGGGTATCAAAAATGCGGCAATTCGCATGAATCACTACCCACACCAATTTTCCGGTGGTATGCGTCAGCGTGCAATGATCGCCATTGCCCTGGCATGTCGTCCATCCCTTCTGATTGCGGATGAGCCGACAACTGCACTCGACGTAACGATTCAGGCACAAATCCTGGACGTTATGAAAGATATGCAGCAAAAGCTGGGAACTTCCATCATGCTCATTACCCATGACCTTGGTGTAGTAGCCGGTATGTGTGATCGGGTTGTCGTTATGAAGGAAGGCGAAGTTGTGGAGACGGGAACGACAGCTGAGATTTTCAGCAATCCTAAGCATCCATATACGATCAAATTGTTGAACGCCTTGCCTCGTTTGGACGAGCCTAAGAAAGAAAAACCGACTCCGGTTGGTATTATCAAAGGTGCCAACAAGCCGCTAGTTGAAGTGAAGAACCTGAAACAATACTTCAATTTGGGTAAAGGAAACATTCTCAAAGCGGTTAATGATGTCAGCTTTGATATTTTTGAAGGCGAAACCCTCGGGGTTGTAGGTGAATCCGGATGTGGTAAATCCACAACAGGACGCACGATTCTTCGCCTTTATGAGCCAACGGGCGGAAATGTAAACTTTAACGGAACGGATATCTATAAGCTATCTCCACGCAAAATGAAAGAAATGCGTAAAGACATGCAGATGATCTTCCAAGATCCATATGCATCACTGAATCCACGTTTCAACGTTATGGATATTATCGGCGAATCACTTGATATTCATGGACTGGCTTCCAGCGGTAAAGAGCGGAAGAAACGTGTAGAGGAGTTGCTGGATCTCGTAGGCTTGAATCCAAGCCACGCGCTTCGTTATCCGCATGAATTCTCCGGTGGTCAAAGACAACGGATTGGTATTGCCCGTGCGCTTGCTGTGGATCCTAAATTCATCATCTGTGACGAGCCTTTGTCTGCACTTGATGTATCCATCCAAGCTCAAGTGGTTAAGTTGCTCGAGGAGCTTCAACAGCGCCTTGGTTTGACTTACCTCTTCATTGCGCATGACTTGTCCATGGTTAAACATATCAGTGACCGCGTTGCTGTTATGTACATGGGTAAAGTAGTTGAGCTGGCAGAGAGTGAAGAACTTTACTCTAACCCGGTTCACCCTTACACCAAAACATTGCTATCTGCTATTCCTGTACCCGATCCGGAAGTGGAAGCAAACAAACGCCGCATTTTGCTGCCGGACGAACAGTCTGGACCAATCCAAAATGGAGCAACGGGTCCTGTAAACGATCCGTATAACCTGGAGAATGCTCAATTGATCGAGATTTCCAAAGGTCACTGGGTTTCCGAACCATACGTATAAGGAATTATTATTCCGTTTGGACTTATTGATGTTATTAAACCGCCGGCTTGTTCGGCGGTTTTTTAATTTTTTAGGTGACTTTCTTTTGACGAAGTGGCCTGTAGTTCGGTACAATCAAGAAAGGCTCTTTGAAGCAGAATAGGAGGCAGACCTCATGAAAGGTATTACCGAGGCACTCCGCAGCGGAACACAACTTGCAGAAGATTACATCTGCTCACGTGATGCTGCGCGGGGCCTTTACGAGTATGACATTCACTGGGAGTCCGGACTTCATGCGCGTGCCGAGTGGCTGGATCAGTCGGAGAACACACGTGTGGATCGCGAGAACCTGGTAGAGTATTTACGTATATATAACAAACGTTTGAATGATCACGAAGCCGTACATCATTCTATCGCACGTTTGGCCGAGAAAGGTACGTTTGTAGTTACTGGTGGGCAGCAGAGCGGCTTGTTGACAGGGCCGTTATTTGTCATCTACAAAGCCGCGAGTGTCGTTGCAGCTGCCCGTGAAGCTGAAGCCAAGCTCCAGCGACCAGTGGTTCCCGTATTTTGGATCGCTGGTGAAGACCATGACTGGGACGAAGTGAATCACACCTATTTGCCCGGTCACAAGGGCGAAATGACCAAGGTCAAGCTGCATGGGCGGTTCGATGGCCGAAATTCGGTGAGCGGGGTCACGATTGAGACGGAACAATGGATGAACGTAATCGAGCAGGTGGAGCATCTTCTGCCGGATACTGTACATAAACCAGGATTAATGGAGATGCTCGTCTCGATCCATCAGTCCAGCTCGAATCTTAGTGATGCCTTTGCGAGAATGGTGTCGGCATTGTTTGGCAGTACTGGACTGGTCCTAATGGATGCTGCGGATTCCGGATTAAGAGAACTGGAACGCCCTGTATTCGAACGATTGATTCGCGAGAATAGTTCATTGCGTGAAGCTTATTTGCAGGGTGCTTCGAAGGTACAGGAAGCGGGCTATCCAATGCCGGCAGAAGTCGCTGAAGACGGAGCAAATTTGTTTTATATCCATGATGAAACCCGGTTGCTCCTGTTCCTGAAGGATGGTTTGTACACGGATCGAAAAGGGCTAGTGTCGTTTACAGAAGAACGATTGCTTCAGGAGCTGAGGGAACATCCCGAGCGATTCAGTAATAATGTACTCACCCGCCCGTTAATGCAGGATTCCGTGCTGCCTGTAGCTGCGGTGATATTGGGACAAGGTGAGATTGCATACTGGGGACTGACCAGAACCGCATTCCGCCAGTTCGGTCTGCAAATGCCCATCTTGCTGCCGAGGTTGTCCTTCACCATTTTGGAGGATGTCCATCACAAGCACATGAATCAGTACCAGCTCTCTTTCCAAGATGTGCAATATCATATGGAAGAAAAAAGAGAGAAGTGGCTCGCAGGACAGGAAACGTTCCAGGTCGAGGAGCAATTTGAGCAAGTCCAGCAATCCTTTGCTGAGCTTTATCGTCCATTGCTTGATCAACTTGCGCAAATTCACGCTGGACTGGATCGGATCGGTGATACGAATCTGAAAAAGATTAACGAACAGATGCAATATCTGCAAAAGCAAACACAGAAGGCGATCGCGGATAAACATGAGGTTGGCCTCAGACATTGGAACGGCATACAGAACTCGCTCTTTCCTATGAACAAACCACAGGAACGAGTGCACAATGCGCTCTACTACTTGAACCGTTATGGAACCAAGTGGATTCAGGAGCTCATTGAGAGCGGACGTGAATTCCGGGGTCAACATCAAGTGATTGAACTGTAACTGTGTGGTTCAGCAGACCTTTATAATAGAAGAAACACAGATAAACGAGGAGGATGGGCATGACTACACCTGCACTGCAAAACAGTATTGTTAAAGATATGGGACTCGCCTCAGAAGGACACTTGAAAATTGACTGGGTTGAAGCACATATGCCTGTATTGAACCGCATTCGTCGCCAATTTGAGCAGGATCTTCCTTTCAAAGGATTAAAGGTTGCCATTTGCCTTCACCTTGAAGCCAAAACAGCTTACCTGGCAAAAGTCATTCAGGCTGGCGGCGCAGAAGTGACCATTACACACAGTAACCCGCTGTCAACTCAGGATGATGTATGTGCGGCTCTTGTAGAAGATGGTGTTACAGTGTATGCCAAATACAATCCGGGGCCAGAAGAGTTCAAGCAGCTCCAGCTTCGTGCATTGGAAGTTAAACCCGACCTGATTATTGATGACGGCGGCGACTTTGCAACCATTATCGCTTCCGAACGCCCTGACCTTGCGGCTACGATTCGTGGAGGCGCAGAGGAAACGACAACAGGTATTATCCGTCTGAAAGCTTTGGCGAAAGAAGGACAACTGCAATTCCCGATGGTTGCGGTTAATGACGCTTATTGCAAATACCTGTTCGACAACCGTTATGGCACAGGCCAATCTGCCTTTGATGGCATTATCCGTACAACCAACCTGGTGGTAGCTGGAAAAAATGTGGTTGTAGCAGGATACGGCTGGTGTGGTAAAGGTGTGGCGATGCGTGCCAAAGGTCTGGGCGCCAATGTCATTGTAACTGAAATCGATCCAATTAAAGCGGTTGAAGCGCATATGGACGGTTTCCGAGTCATGACGATGGTGGAAGCAGCCAAATTGGGCGATTTCTTCATCGCTGTTACCGGCAATAAAGACGTGATCACAGGGGAACATTATGATGTGATGAAAGACGGAGCAATTTTGAGCAATGCAGGGCATTTCGATGTGGAAGTGAATAAACCTGAGCTTGCCAAACGTTCAGAGTCCATCCGCACTGTGCGTCGCAATATTGAAGAGTATCGTTTCAAAGATGGACGTAAAATGTACCTTCTTGCAGAAGGCCGTCTCGTGAATCTGGGTGCAGCTGATGGTCACCCTGCTGAGATTATGGACACGACGTTTGCATTGCAGGCTTTGGGATTGCGTTATGTTAGCGAGAATTACGCTGCATTGGGTAAAACTGTTGTTAACGTACCTTATGAAATTGACCAGCAAGTTGCCAGCTACAAACTGGAAAGCCTGAATATCTCTATTGATTCGTTGTCAGCAGAACAGGAGAAATATTTGGATAGCTGGAAGTTTTAAGGAAACCCAATAATTACAAGCTGATGAACTGATTCAAAGGGTTTAGAATAGTGTATTGATGATATGGCTCATTAGCGATTGTAAGTAGAATAACCGGTACCGGGGAAACGCCTTTGATCCTGAGCAAGAGGATCAAAGGCGTTTTTCTTATGAAGCAAATTGAAAAAAATGAAGCAAGCAAGAAGGGTTTTGATTTTTTAGTGCGAATCTATTATGCTTAGGTGGTGGAAAGTGGGGCAAAGTGGGAGAAACGGGTGAGGAGTGAGTGGGCCAATGTTTATGGGGGAGTTCCAACATAGCATTGATGACAAAGGTCGGGTTATTATTCCGGCCAAATTCCGCGAATCTCTGGGACCGTCTTTCGTTGTCACACGGGGTTTGGACCAATGTCTTTTCGTGTACCCTATGGAGGAGTGGGGGGTCATGGAACAGAAGCTCAAAGCACTGCCCTTGATGAAGTCGGATGCACGTGCGTTTACCCGGTTTTTTTTCTCGGGTGCTACCGAATGTGAATTGGACAAACAGGGTAGGGTAAATTTACCGGGCAATTTACGGGAATATGCCAAATTGGACAAGGATTGTGTTGTTCTTGGCGTGTCGAACCGGGTGGAGATCTGGAGCAAAGGCATATGGGAGAGTTATTTCAATCAATCCGAGGAAGCATTCAACGACATTGCCGAAAAGCTAGTCGATTTTAATTTTGATCTATAAAGTCAGGAGGGGTGCAGGTTGTTTCACCACATAACCGTACTCAAAGAAGAGGCAACAGAGGGATTAAACATCAAGCAGGACGGTATATACGTGGACTGCACTTTAGGTGGAGGAGGACATAGTTCCGTCATTGCTTCCAAGCTCGGTCCAGGGGGAAGGCTTATCGCACTGGATCAGGATGATTGGGCATTGGATAATGCACGCGAGAAGCTTGCTTCCTATGGAGATCGCATCACGCTTGTAAAAACGAATTTCCGTGATCTGGAGCAGGTTCTGAAAGAACTGGATGTCCCAATGAAGGACGGCGTGCCACAGGTGGATGGCATTTTGTACGATTTGGGTGTGTCATCACCTCAATTCGATGAAGGAGAACGTGGATTTAGTTACAATCACGATGCTCCGCTGGACATGAGGATGGATCAGGATGCATTTCTGACAGCCAAAGAGATTGTCAACGAATGGCCTGAAGAGGAGATTGCCCGAATTTTATATCGTTATGGTGAAGAAAAGTTTTCAAGAAGAATTGCCCGCGTCATTGTGGAAAAACGAAGCCAGGCTGTTATCGAGACCACAGGAGAGCTAGTGGAATTGATTAAGGAAGGCATCCCGGCTGCTGCTCGCCGTACAGGTGGACATCCGGCGAAGCGCAGTTTTCAGGCTTTGCGGATTGCAGTGAATGATGAGCTGGGTGCGTTTGAGGAAGCATTGCATCAGGCGGTTCGGTGTCTTGCACCAGGTGGACGTGTATCTGTTATTACCTTTCACTCGCTTGAGGATCGGATTTGCAAGCAAATATTCAGCAGTTATCTGGAGAAGTGTACGTGCCCGCCTGACTTTCCGTTATGCGTGTGCGGCGGTAAAGGTGTACTGCGTTTAGTCAACAGAAAACCGCTGATTCCGACGGATACGGAACTGGCCGAGAACTCCCGTGCACGTTCAGCTAAACTGCGCGTAGCCGAGAAACTGTAAACCAAGAGCGAAGGAGAGAGTCTTTGTATGGCATATACACGTGGTAACCTTGCAGTGAAAGAAAAAGCAACCCAAGAACGTGTGACGCAGCAGCGGTACAAGGAAACCACCAAAGTGGTCACTCGTCGTACGGGTCTTCCTGCACGAGAGAAATTCTTGTACCTGATGACATTGATCGTCTGTATCGTTATCGGTGGTGCACTGATGTGGCGTTATGCTCATATCTATGATCTGAACAAGCAGGCTCAATCAACGTTGTCCGAGACAAGAGAAGCGGAGAAAACCATCGCAGACCTGCAGGTTGAAAAGGAAAGACTAAACAATTTGGTTATTGAAAATGCCCGCAAACTTGGCTATGTAGAAGCGTCCGGCAAAGACGTTATAATCGTGCCTCGTTCAACAGGTGTAACGAGCTCACAGGATACAGAGTCGTCTTCGGATACAGCAAGTAAGTAAAGAGGTGTACCGATGGTAAAAAGAATAAAGATGCGCACGCTGCTTATAGGGGGATGTATTACCCTCTTTTTTCTTGTACTGATAACCCGAATCTTTTTTATACAAGTGGTAAACAGCAGTACCTGGCAAGGATATGCATCCGAGCTGGTTGAACGTGAGCAGACGATTAAGGCAAGCCGGGGGTCTATTACGGATCGGAACGGCAACATTCTGGCAACAGATGCGCCGGCATATACGGTATCGGTCAATCCCGAGATGATCAATGAGCTTGGGATTGAAGATGTTGTCACGACAAAACTGTCTGCAATACTTGGCAAGAATGAAAGTGAAATGCGTGCTTTGGTGACTGCCAAAGATAAAAAAGGGGAATTTTACAAACAGCGTGAGGTGCGAAGTGAGGGTTACAAAATCAGCCCGGAATTGGCAGCTAAAGTAACTGCGCTGAGGGAAGAACTGAAGGAAGAGTACAAGGCTCAGAACGCTATCGTAATGGCACAGGAATCGAAGCGCTTTTATCCGGAAGAAACCCTTGCTTCGCATCTTCTGGGTTACATGAGTCGTGACGGTAAAGCTGTAAACGGGCTTGAAGTTTCGTATGATGAAGAACTGACGGGCACTGATGGTTACCTGAACTACCAAAAGGATGCCAAAGGCATCAAGCTTCCAGATTCTCAGGACAACTATCTTCCACCTCAAAACGGAAATAACCTGAAGCTGACGATTGATGATACCATTCAATTTTACATTGAAGATGCCATTAAGGAAGCAGTTGCTCAGTATAATCCGCTCAGTATGACCGTCATTGCAGCAGATCCAAACACGATGGAAATATTGGGCATGGCGAACTGGCCGAATTTTAATCCCAATACGTACTGGGAAACCCCGGACCAAAAAGATTTCATTAACCATGCGACACAGTCCATCTACGAACCAGGCTCAACATTTAAGATTGTTACATTGGCTGGTGCTGTAGAAGAGAAGCTGTTTGATCCAAACGCGACGTTTGAGTCCAAACGGATCAACATTGGGGGATTTTCGATTAGTGATAATGGCCACGCTTATGGTCAGATTTCCTATCTCGAAGGCGTCAAACGTTCAAGTAACGTTGCCTTTGTTAATCTCGGTTACAACATGCTTGGCGGCGAACGTCTGCGTCATTACATAGACGAATTCGGATTCGGCCAAAAAACGGGGATTGATCTGCCGAGCGAGTCTGCTTCACCGATCAAACCATTGGTTTATAAGTCCGAAATTGCAACAGCAGCCTATGGTCACGGTTTGGTTCAAGTAACCCCGATTCAGCAGGTGGCTGCCATCTCAGCCATTGCCAACGGCGGGAAACTGATGGTTCCACATCTGGTGAAGGAAATCATCAATCCAAATGACGGAACAACTGAAGTGACCAAACCAAAAGAGGTTCGTCAGGTCATCTCCAAGGAATCTGCAAAACTGGTAAGTGGCTATTTGGAACAGGTTGTAGCAGACCAGCAGATCGGTACTGGGCGTAACGCCTATATAGAAGGATACCGGGTGGCCGGTAAAACGGGTACAGCAAGAAAATGGGTGAACGGGGAATATAGTAAAACCAAAGACGTCGTTTCGTTTATCGGATTTGCTCCTGTAAACAATCCAAAAATTGCGATGCTGGTCGTCATTGACCAACCGAGTGGAACCAACATTGGTGGTGGGGCTGCAGCTGCTCCTGTATTCAAAAAGATTGTCAGTCAAACTCTGCAATATATGGGTGTTCCGAAAGATACAACAAAGACCTCGGACAAAAAGGCAGCTACCATCGTTCAGACGAAGACTCCTGACTTGACTGGGAAAACAGCCAAACAGGCTAGAAGCCACCTTCTGAACGCAGGAATTGCTTACGAGACCCTAGGGAAGGGCGAGAGTGTTATTCGTCAGTACCCTGCGGCAGGCGAATTTATGAACCCAGGTCAGAGAATCTATCTGCTTACGGAAGACAGCAGCAGTATGAAAGTTCCTGATCTCACAGGCGAATCGCTTCGGGATGCCATGGAAGTTCTTTCACTCATGAAAGTGGGAGTGATTGTCAAGGGTGAGGGTTATGTCGTGAGTCAAAAGGAGCAGGTCTCCGGGGAACAGCGGACCATACAGCTCACATTGCAGACTGCCAAGGCCGCAGTAACCGGCATAGCGGATGAAGATCCTGAGTCTTCAGATGCTGCATTGGAGGAAGAGGGGACAGCAGAAGAGTCCAGCAAGACAGAAGAAACGGGGAACTCGGATGGAACCGAGGCTCCAACCAATGAGACGGACTCGTCTTCTGGTGCCGCGATTGATCCGGTCCTCCCATAACCATTGAATTTATAGCTTGTTCTAACCCCCGGTTGTCCCGAATATTCATGAATGAACGAGGTCATGATTTTGGGACGAGTGGGGGGATCTTTTCGTGAAGGGTTCAAGTGTAAATTTACGGCGCAGGCTGTTATGGAGTTTGCTCATTTTGGTATTGTTATTTTCGGCCCTGGTGATCAGGCTTGCTTATGTACAACTCGGGAAAGGCCCGGAATTGTCTGCGAAAGCGGAGGAGTCCTGGCGGCGGAACATTCCATACTCAGCCAAACGGGGAGAGATCCTGGATCGCAATGGTACCTCTCTTGCCTATAATGTAACTACACCGACGATTATGGCGATTCCGGCTCAAGTGAAGGAAGCGGAAACTACAGCGAAGGCACTAGCCCCTTTACTTGGAATGACTGAAGAGAAAGTGCTGGCAACCATCAAGAAAAGAGAACTGATTGTACGACTACAACCCGGCGGCCGCAAAATTACGATGGAGAAAGCTCAGCGCATTCGTGATTTGAAGCTTCCGGGTATCGTTGTTGCAGAGGATAATAAACGATTCTATCCTTATGATGATCTGGCCGCTCACATTCTTGGTTTTACGGGGATTGATAACCAGGGATTGACTGGGGTGGAAAAAAGGTATGATGAGAAGTTGACCGGTTTAAATGGCAGTGTGTCCTACTTGTCCGATGCGGCCGGAAGGCTTATGCCGGGCTCATCTGAGAAGTATGTGGAACCAAGAGATGGTCTTAACCTGGAGCTGACGATCGACAAATCGATCCAATCCATTATGGAAAGGGAACTGGATCAGGCCATGGTCAAATTCCAGGCAAACTCCGCTCTGGCTATCGCCATGAACCCGAAGACGGGTGAAGTCCTCGGCATGGCCAGCAGACCAGGGTATGAACCAGCGGATTACCAGCAGTATCCGTCTGAAATCTATAACCGGAATTTACCGATATGGATGACATACGAACCGGGTTCAACTTTTAAAATCATTACTTTGGCGGCAGCATTGGAAGAGAAGAAGGTGAATCTGCAGCAGGATCAGTTCTTTGATCCAGGATATGTTGAGGTTGGAGGTGCCCGGCTGCGCTGCTGGAAAAAAGGCGGCCATGGGAGTCAAACCTTCCTGCAAGTCGTGGAAAACTCCTGCAATCCCGGGTTTGTCGCTCTAGGTCAAAAGCTAGGTAAAGAGTCGTTGTTTTCTTACATCAAAGACTTTGGATTTGGGACCAAAACAGGTATTGATCTGAGCGGCGAGGCAAGTGGTATCTTGTTCAAGCTGTCCCGTGTGGGTCCTGTGGAGCTTGCGACAACAGCCTTTGGGCAAGGCGTTTCGGTTACACCTATTCAGCAAGTGGCGGCCGTCTCGGCTGCCATCAATGGAGGCAAGCTCTACAAACCTTATGTAACCAAAGCGTGGGTTCATCCCGAAACGGGTGAAGTGATGGAAGAAGTCAAGCCGGAACTTGTGCGGCAGGTCATTTCGGAAGACACATCCAAGCAGGTTCGTGAGGCTTTGGAAAGTGTTGTTGCAAAAGGCACAGGAAGACCGGCCTTCATCGACGGATATCGGGTAGGAGGCAAAACAGGTACAGCCCAGAAGGTTATTAACGGACGTTATTCCTCTACCGAGCATATTGTATCCTTTATTGGCTTTGCTCCGGCAGATGATCCACAGATCGTAGTGTACACGGCTGTCGATAATCCAAAAGGGATTCAGTTCGGGGGTGTCGTTGCAGCTCCGATTGTACAGAATATTCTTGAAGACTCGCTGCACTATATGAATGTTCCTGTGCGCAAGGATCAGGTTGCAAAAGAATACAAGTATGGCGAAACCAAAATTGTTACGGTTCCCGATCTCACAGGTGCAACGGTAGAAGATCTGTATGAAGATCTCAACATGAACTTTATGCTGGCAAAGTCCGGCAGCGGGAAGTACGTAATTAACCAGGCTCCGAAGCCAGGAGCAAGGGTGGAGCAGGGCTCTACCATACGAATCTATATGAGTGATGTGCTGAAAGAAGCACACGATCATACAGGGGAAGCAGGACAGGAGCCTTAACCGGCTCCAAGTCCTAGCGCAACAAAATTCAAAAAGTTGCGTTTCATTAAATGGCTATATGGACGATATTAATAAAAAGTAAATGCCTTGAGCAGAAGTAAACTTGGAGAAGTGAGGTTATTCATGTGCTTTTAAAACAATTTGCATCGAAGCTGACAACTGCACGCCTGATTGGCGAGCCTAATACAGAGTGCCAAAACTTACAGACAGATTCCCGCCAGGTTCAACCGGGAGATCTGTTTATCTGTCTTCCGGGGCATACGGTAGATGGACATGATTATGCGGAAAAAGCAGTGAATGCCGGAGCGGTAGCACTGGTCGTGGAACGACAACTGGAACTACCTGTACCGCAGCTGCTGGTCAAAGACAGTCGTTTTGCAATGGCAGTCCTTGCAGACTCTTTCTTTGACTCACCAAGCCATAAGATGAATATGATTGGTGTAACGGGAACGAACGGAAAGACAACCACCACCTATCTGATTGAAAAGATCATGAGTGATCATGGACAGAAGACAGGTTTGATTGGTACCATTCAAATGCGTTACGACGGGCGGACCTATCCAATGTCGGGAACTACACCAGAAGCACTCGATCTGCAGCGCAGTCTGTATGATATGGTTCAAGCGGGGACGGACTGCTGCGTAATGGAGGTCTCCTCACATGCGCTGGAGCAGGGACGTGTAAAAGGAACCAATTTCCGTACTGCGGTATTCACCAACTTGACTCAAGATCATCTGGACTATCATAATTCCATGGAAGAGTACCGCGCAGCAAAAGGCCTGTTCTTTGCAAGACTTGGCAACGAGTTTGCAGAAGACGTCTCCCGTCGCAAATTTGCGGTCATTAACGCTGACGATCCATCGGCCAATTATTTCAAATCAGTGACTGCAGCTGAAGTCATTACATATGGCATGGAAGATAATGCTGATGTACGGGCATCCAACATCTCGATTACATCGCAGGGCACGTCTTTCCATGTGGAGACATTCGCAGGCAGTACAGACATTAACTTGCGCATGGTAGGGAAATTCAACGTATATAACGCCATGGCAGCTATCTCTGCTGCACTTGTTGAAGGAGTACCCTTGGAAGAGATTAAACGCAGTCTTGAGACGGTTCCTGGTGTGGATGGACGTGTTGAAGCCGTAGACGAAGGTCAGTCATTTGCAGTTATTGTGGACTACGCTCATACACCAGACGGCTTGGAAAACGTATTGCGAACGGTAAAAGAGTTTGCTGAAGGGCGAGTCATCTGTGTATTTGGATGTGGGGGAGACCGGGATCGGACCAAACGTCCATTAATGGGGAAAATTGCAGCGAAGTATAGTGACATTGTTTTTGTAACTTCTGACAATCCACGCACAGAGGATCCGGATCTGATTCTCAAAGATATTGAAGTAGGTCTGGTAGAAGAAGGCGTACCATCTGATCGTTATCTCATGGTCGTAGATCGTCGTCAGGCAATACATGAAGCTATTGAAATGGCAAGCCCAGCCGATGTAGTATTGATTGCGGGCAAGGGTCATGAGACCTATCAAATTATCGGAACAACCAAAACGGATTTCGATGATCGGATCATAGCCAAAGAGGCGATAAGGGGCAAATCCAATTGATAAAAAGAACATTAGCGCAATTGGCCGAAATGTGCGGAGGAACACTAAACGACTACACTGCTTACGGTGACATCCGCGTTGAAGGTGTATTTACGGATTCACGCAAGCCAGTAGAAGGCAGTTTGTTTATCCCGCTTGTCGGTGAGAGATTTGACGGACACGAATTTGTGCAAGCTTGTTTAGAAAAGGGAGCCGCAGGGGCGTTATGGCAGAATGACCATGGTTTTCCCCCGCAGGGAGGAGCAGTCATCGTCGTTGAAGACACGCTGGCAGCCCTGCAGGGGCTTGCATCTACTTATCTGGCAGAGAGCCAAACTTCCGTGGTGGGTATTACCGGCAGCAATGGCAAAACAACAACCAAGGACATTGTGGATGCCATTCTCTCTACCAAATTTAAGGTGCATAAGACGCAGGGAAACTTCAACAATCATATCGGACTCCCGCTTACGGTGCTAAGCATGGAACAAGATACCGAGATTGTGATTCTGGAAATGGGCATGAGCGGCCGCAGAGAAATTGAGGCGTTGTCTTTGATTGCTCAGCCGGATATCGCCATCATTACGAATATTGGTGAATCCCATCTGCTGCAGCTTGGCTCCAGGCTGGAGATTGCCAGAGCAAAAGCCGAAATTGCTGCAGGCATGAAACCAGGTGGCCTGTTAATTTATAACGGAGACGAGCCGTTGATTAAGCAGGTTCTGGCTGAAGCGGAAACGAAGCAGCCCGAGGGAATGAAACGATTTACATTTGGACTTCAGACAGACAATGATGATTACCCGACAGGACTCATGAATGCGCAGAACGGTGTTGTTTTCACGACAAAACAGTTGGGGGAACAAGCACTTACGCTTCCTCTGCTGGGTACACACAATGTCGTTAACTGTCTGGCTGCACTTGCAGTTGCACGTCACTTTGGTGTAACAGCCGAACAGATTGCTTCCGGGTTATCCAGCTTGAAACTGACGGGCATGCGTATTGAGGTTATTCAAGGAGTCAGCGGACTGACGATGCTTAATGATGCCTACAATGCAAGTCCAACGTCGATGAAAGCAGCTATTGATGTGTTGGATGGACTCAAAGGTTATCGCTCTCGAGTAGCCGTACTTGGAGACATGTTGGAACTTGGACCTCAGGAAGAGGAGCTTCACCGTGGTATCGGAGAGTATATTACGCCTGGGAAAATGGACATGGTGCTAACCTATGGACCGTTATCGGTGAATATAGCTGAGGGTGCAAAACTGCACATGCCGGCAGAAGCCGTACATGCATTTGAAAACAAGGAAGAGATGACCCGTTACCTGCTGGAAAAATTGCATCCCAGAGACGTCGTTTTGTTCAAGGCCTCCCGGGGCATGAAGCTGGAGGACGTGGTCGAATCACTAAAAATAGCATCATTACAGAATTGAGTAGACTAGAGGGGTGAACCCATGGATTTTCAGGTATTACTGTTAACAATCGGCGTTTCATTTATTTTGGCGGTGATTGCTGCACCGCTATTGATTCCATTACTTCGCCGAATGAAATTCGGACAGCAGGTTCGGGAAGACGGGCCGCAGAGCCATCTGAAAAAGAGCGGGACGCCGACGATGGGCGGGGTTGTGATCCTGCTTGCTTTTACATTAGCCTTTTTGAAATTTTCAGCAGTCAAAAATACGGATTTCTATGTGCTGCTCGTGGCTACGCTCGGTTTTGGCCTGATCGGCTTCCTGGATGACTATATCAAGATTGTATTCAAACGTTCTCTGGGACTGACCGCCAGACAAAAAATGTTGGGACAGCTGTTTTTCAGTGCCGTGATGTGTTTCCTGCTCATTCAAAATGGGCACAGCACAGCGATCTCGATCCCTGGAACATCCGTCTCCTTCGACTGGACGGGATGGTTCTATTATCCGTTTGTCGTGTTCATGATGCTTGCGATCACCAATGCCGTTAACTTTACGGATGGACTGGATGGCTTGCTGTCCGGAATCAGTGCTATTGCGTTTGGGGCGTTTGCAATTGTAGCGATGCAGGCGACGTCTATGCCGGCAGCGGTATGTGCAGCAGCCATGATTGGTGCTGTGCTTGGTTTTCTTGTATACAATGCGCATCCGGCCAAAGTGTTTATGGGAGACACGGGCTCACTAGGTATTGGTGGTGCCATTGGTGCCGTTGCCATTGTTACGAAGACGGAGCTTCTTTTTGTAATCATTGGTGGTGTGTTCGTCATCGAGATTCTATCCGTTATTATTCAAGTGGTATCATTCAAGACCCGGGGCAAGCGTGTATTCAAAATGAGTCCTATTCACCACCACTTTGAATTAAGCGGATGGTCGGAATGGCGGGTTGTTATTACTTTTTGGGCAGTTGGTGCTATTTTGGCTGCGCTCGGACTTTATCTCAACAAGGGGTTGTAAATCATGAACCATCCTGAATCATATCGCGGTCAACAGGTTGTTGTGCTCGGACTGGCAAAGAGTGGCGTGCAAGTTGCCAAGGTGCTGGACCGTGCGGGAGCGAAAGTCACAGTGAATGATAAAAAAGAGAGGGAACAGTGTCCCGAAGCATCCGAATTGGAGGCTTTGGGAATTTCTGTTGTATGCGGGGGCCATCCCGATGATCTGATTCATGAGGGTGTGAAGCTTGTGGTTAAAAACCCGGGCATCCCTTATCAGGCGCCACCAGTACAGCAGGCTCTTTCCCTTGGAATTGAGGTTGTAACGGAAGTGGAAGTGGCTTATCACCTCTGTGCAGCACCGATGATTGGGATTACAGGTTCCAACGGGAAAACAACGACAACCACATGGGTCGGCAACATGCTGGAGCATGCAGGCTTGAACCCGATTGTGGCCGGTAATATCGGTACACCACTCAGCGAGGCGGCAGAACAAGCTACGGCCGATAACTGGATGGTCGTTGAACTTAGTAGTTTCCAGCTTAAGGGAACTGTCCATTTCCGTCCACGGATTGCAAGTCTGCTTAATGTTACAGAAACGCATCTGGATTATCACGGGGATATGGATGACTATATCGCTTCCAAAGCTAAAATCTTTGCCAATCAGCTTGCGGATGACGTAGCCGTGCTGAACTGGGATGATCCCGTATGCCGGGAATTGGTTCCTTATATTAAAAGCAGGCTGCTTCCGTTCTCCATGACTGAGAAGCTGGAAGCGGGCGTATACGTCGATCCTCCTTACGTGGATGGAGAAGAGGATGATGTGAGACGCCAGGTGGTATATGCCGACGGTCAAGGAAACCATCACATCGTTATAGACGTTGAGAACATTGGAATACCAGGACAATTTAATGTTGGGAATGCGCTGGCTGCGGTAGCCATTGCAGTAGCGGCAGGTGCCGATCCCGCTGTGCTTGAGGAACCCCTGTCCGAATTCAAAGGGGTTGAACACCGTTTGGAGTATGTGCTGGAGCACAATGGCGCCAAGTACTACAACAATTCCAAGGCTACCAATTCGAAGGCAACCGTCATGGCGTTGAACTCCTTCAAGGATCCGGTCGTGCTGATCGCCGGAGGACTGGATCGGGGTTCAGACATGATGGAGCTGCTCCCCTTATTCCAGGAACGGGTAAAAGCGGTTGTGGCTCTCGGCGAAACACGTGAGAAAATCGCCAAGGTCGCGGAACTGGCGGGATTAAAGCAAATTAAGGTCGTCGATAATGAGGATGATGCTGCCCAGACGTTAACCGCTGCAGTACAGGAAGCGTCGCGGCTTGCAGCGCCTGGTGATATAGTCTTGCTCTCACCGGCGTGTGCAAGTTGGGACATGTTTGCTTCTTATGAGGAGCGGGGACGCATTTTTAAAGAGGCGGCGCATAACTTGTAAGTAGGGGGGTGGAAAAGCCCCTACTTCCATGCAAGGGGTGGCCTCCTGATGAAACAGACGCGACCGGCGCCGGATATCTGGCTCCTGATTTGTATTGTGGCATTGCTTGCCATCGGCATTATTATGGTCTATAGTGCGGGCTCGGTGCTTGCTTTTCATGACTATGGCGATTCATTTTATTTTGTCAAAAGACAGTTGTTATTTGCTGGACTCGGACTGGCTGCCATGTTTGTCACAGCCAATGTGGATTACCGGGTCTGGCGGAAATATGCTAAACCGATATTGATCGCCTGTTTTATTATGCTGATTGCGGTGTTAATTCCCGGGATCGGCGTGGTCCGCGGCGGAGCACGAAGCTGGCTTGGCATTGGATCGTTTGGTATTCAGCCCTCTGAATTCATGAAGCTGGGCATGATTTTGTTTTTGGCCCACTGGCTGAGCAAGGAACCGGGAAAAATTAAAACATTCACAACCGGATTGTTGCCCCCGCTTGGATTGATAGGTCTCGCCTTCGGCATTATTATGCTGCAGCCCGATTTGGGGACAGGCACGGTCATGATGGGTGCATCCATGCTGATCATTTTTACGGCAGGCGCGAGAATGAAACATTTGCTGCTGCTTGCCCTTGGCGGCGTTGCTGGGTTTGCTGCATTGATTGCGGCGGCTCCTTACCGGTTGAAACGAATAACGGCTTTTCTCGACCCATGGTCCGATCCGCTGGGTGCCGGCTATCAAATCATACAATCGTTATACGCAATCGGACCGGGTGGCCTGGCAGGTCTGGGCCTTGGGATGAGCCGGCAAAAATACAGCTATGTGCCCGAACCGCAAACGGATTTCATTTTTTCCATACTGGCTGAAGAGCTCGGGTTTATTGGCGGACTCATTGTACTTCTACTGTTTCTGGTACTGGTCTGGAGAGGTATGCGAGTTGCGATGACAGTACCGGATGCTTTTGGCAGTTTGCTGGGTGTAGGCATTATCGGCATGGTGGCTGTACAAGTCATTATCAATATCGGCGTAGTCATCGGGCTCATGCCCGTTACCGGAATAACCCTACCGCTGATCAGTTATGGCGGATCATCTCTGACCTTGATGCTGACAGCACTAGGGATACTGTTAAACTTATCACGTTATGCGAGGTGACTATGCGATGCGAGTCGTACTAAGCGGCGGCGGTACCGGTGGACATATCTATCCGGCCGTTGCCATAGCAAGACAATGTGAGGCGGAGAATCCGGACTCGACATTTTTATATATTGGAGGAACCCGTGGACTGGAGAGCAAGTTAGTGCCACAGGAGAACATTCCTTTTCAATCCATTGATATTACAGGGTTTCGACGGAAGTTGTCCGTGGACAATCTGAAGACCGTTATGCGTTTTATTCAGGGCGTCCGAAAATCGAAGAAAATGCTGAAGGAATTCAAACCTGATGTGGTGATCGGGACAGGCGGCTATGTATGTGGACCTGTGGTTTATGCAGCTGCCAAACTGGGGATTCCAAGTGTCATTCATGAACAAAATGCGATCCCCGGCTTAACCAACAAGTTCCTTACTCGTTATGTGGATACCGTTGCAGTTAGCTTCGAAGGTTCCGAGAAGGCTTTTTCGGGAGCGAAAAGAGTCGTGTATACGGGTAATCCGAGGGCAACCACGGTTGCCAAGGCCAGCCGTGATCGAGGATTTGCCACACTGGGCGTGCCCATGGACAGCCGGGTTGTGCTGGTTGTTGGAGGCAGCCGCGGGGCAAAGGCCATCAATAAAGCGATGGTGGACATGGCTCCCATGCTGGAGAAGCTGGACGATGTACACGTCGTTTATGTTACGGGTGAATCCTATTTTGACGAAACACGTGAAGCGATACGCAGTTCACTTGGAACGATGCCAAACCACTTGCATGTGCTTCCTTATGTGCATAATATGCCTGAGGTTCTCGCTTGTACCTCATTGATTGTGAATCGTGCAGGAGCGTCATTCCTGGCCGAAATTACATCGCTTGGCATTCCGTCCATTTTGATACCGTCACCTAACGTGACGAATAATCATCAGGAAGCGAATGCGCGTACACTGGAAGGTGGCGGAGCTTCAGTCACGATGCTGGAGAAGGATCTGTCGGGAAAAGCGTTATATGAGGCCATTGCCCGCATTATGAATGATGAAGCGGCCCGCAAACGCATGGCCGCTGCTTCTCGGGAACTTGGCAAGCCGGATGCAGCCGAGGTGCTGGTGAAGGAGATTCAAAGGCTTGCTGTACGCAGGTAAAGTGTGTTCTGGGCGATTGTCACACACAAGGCAGGACTGACATAAGATACCGTATAAATTGTGACAATCGTTCCAAGGCGCCGCATCACGGTTTTTGTCGTATAGCAGGGGATACTTCCATGGATGTTGAGCAGCATGATTTATGCGTAACGGCAGAAGCATTCCATACTATTAAAGGTGATTGTGGTTAGTACCAAAAGAAGTGGGCCCTGCGGGCAGAAGTTGTGTACATTCAACGCTGGTGCTTGTGGATCGGATGTGTCACGTATATTTCAATCCGCTGAGATTGTGCTGGAGACAGGCGAATGGGTACGTTACAGCAAGGAGGACAGGGAATTTGCGTATTGCCACTCTGTGCTGCATTAATGGAGAGGTGTTGTGCCAGAAGCTGTATATTCAGTTCGGCATAATGAGCGCAAAGTCGTTTCGGAAGGTGATTGTGCTTGCCCAAAATCATAGACGTTTTGCCACTTCATATGCGTACGCAGGCAGCGTATTCCGAAATCCGCCCAGTGACCGAGAGGCCCGGCTGTTTCAAACAGCAGAGCCAAAGGGTAAACACGGGAGGCCTACAGGTATCCATCTTGCATGCCAATTTGATTGTCAGTCCAGTCAAGCTACAGCAGAGGACGTTATCACCCTTATGCAGCAAATTCATAGCAACTATATCATCTCAAAACGGTATAACCTGGTACCGGAAGTCTTTCCAGTGGGTGAGCGGTAAACCCCGGAGGTGATACATTGGACAAATTGGTGATTGAAGGCGGGAAACCCCTCTCAGGATCCATACGCATCCATGGAGCAAAAAATGCCGCTTTACCAATCATGGCTGCAAGTTTGTTGGCAGATGGAGAAGTCACACTGCACAACGTTCCACACTTGCTGGACATTGAAGTAATGCTGTATATCCTGGAACGGCTTGGATGCACGTGTCGGCATGAACAGGGAACAGTGACGATTGATACATCGTCTATCCGGTCATATGATGTGCCTGAGGATCTGATGAAACAGATGCGCTCTTCCATTTTCTTGATGGGGCCATTGCTGGCTAAGTTTGGGCAAGTATCCGTATACCAGCCAGGTGGTTGTGCCATCGGAGAACGCAAGATTGATCTTCACCTCCGGGGCCTGGAAGCGCTCGGAGCATCAATTGAAGAGCTTGATCAACAGATTATCTGTAGGGGCCGTAAGCTGGTTGGAACGGATATTCATCTGGACTTCCCAAGTGTAGGTGCCACGGAAAATATCATGATGGCAGCCGTTACGGCTGAGGGCACAACAACGATATTCAATGCAGCCAGAGAACCTGAGATTCAGGACTTGCAGCATTTTCTCAACGCGATGGGTGCAAGTATAATTGGAGCCGGCACCGATACAATTACGATTAACGGTGTGGAGAAACTGAAGCCTTGTTCCTACGAGATCATACCTGATCGGATCGTGGCCGGTACCGTCATGATTGCAGCAGCAGCGACAAGAGGCAATGTTACCCTGACACACTGCAACCCGGCACACCTTACTTCCCTTATACATGTGTTGAAGCGCACTGGTGTTCAAATCACGGTCTGCAATGATATAATGACGGTGAGCTGTATGAGCCGTCCCAAATCCGTGGATCGCATTGTAACATCACCGTACCCTTCGTTTCCGACTGACCTTCAGTCGCAAATCATGGTCTTGCTCAGTTTGGCTGATGGGTTCAGTGTAATGAAGGAGACGGTATTTGAGGGACGCTTCAAGCACGTGGATGAACTTAACGTCATGGGTGCAGATATTTCGGTCGATCTGAATGCAGCCTTTATCCGTGGAGTCCCGCGTTTGTACGGAGCTACAGTTGAAGCAACCGACCTGCGTGCAGGTGCAGCTCTGGTTATTGCCGGCCTTGCTGCCCAGGGGAAAACGATTGTTGAGCAAGTGCATCATATTGACAGAGGGTACGACCGCATCGAGAAGTTGTTCCAGAGCCTTGGAGCTTCGGTTGAGCGACAGTCCCCCGTTTCGAAACAGCTGGATTTTGCCAATTAACGTCCTTTGAGTCCCCTTCTTCAGAATGCTGTGGGAGGGGGCCGAAGGCTTTGTGGAGCGCGACCTATGCCTAAAAGTCAAATTCCGGTTCTGAAGAAGAATCGGCCTAAAGGAAACACAAGCCGTAAACTTGTTCTTATTCTGTTACTTCTTTTTATTGTATTGCTTGCCGTGCTGTTCTTCCGCTCTTCCATGAGCCGGATTTCGAGCATTGAGATTACGGGTAATGTATACACGACAACTTCCAAACTGCTGGAGAAAAGTGGTTTGAAGGAAGGCGATCAGTTTTTTGGGACAAGCTCCGCTGAGGTCATCGAGCGTTTGAAGACGTTCAAAGCGGTAGCAAATGTGACAGTAGATAAACAGTTTCCGGGGATCGTTCATATCAAGGTTCAGGAGTATCCGACCGTTGCTTACGAACTGGGTGCGGATGGTACACTCCAGGCGATCCTGGCCAGTGGGACAAGCTTGAATGTTCCGGCCAATATTGGAGTTGCTGTGGAGAAGCCCATTCTGACTCAGTGGAAAGCAGACGATCCGCTCAAAGAACAATTGAGTGAGACGCTTGCCAAAATTCCAAACGAATTGACAACGGATATATCGGAGATTATTCCTAACCCTACGCCTTCGTTTCCGGATCAGATCCGGCTGTATACCAAATCACAGTTTGAAGTGATTACCACGATCTCCAAGCTGCCGGATAAGGTGGAGTACCTGAATCAGGTTATTGAGACGGAGCGGCCAGGGAAAATCACGATGCTTGAGGCAGACACGTACGTGCCTTTTATCGCGGATGACCCTGAAGATGGTGAAGAGCCAGGTGCAACGCCCTGATCCTCTTGCTAATCATGTATGGCAGTTAATGAAAAGTCCAAGCAGGGTCGGGGTTTGACCCTGTTTCATCCGTGAAAGTTGTTCTTTCTGAGACGGAGAAAAAATGATACACTTGAACTTATGGCACATAAGTTGTCTCCTTCTTTTTTCTTCAAGGTTTTATGTCTCGCAACCAGATCTTGGCACCCAAAAAAATTGTAGAAAAAAGAGGGAAAGCCTAACGTGTGTTGAATATGTTTTAAGAGTGTTTAAACCCGAACGTATTTTACTATTGGAGTCAGGAGGTGCCACAGACTTGAGCAACAATGACATCATTGTTAGTTTGGACATCGGTACATCCAAAATTCGCGCTATTATTGGGGAAATTAATAATGGAACCTTTAATATTATTGGAGTTGGATCTGCCGACTCGGAGGGAATTCGCAAAGGTGTAATCGTAGATATCGATCAAACGGTGCAGTCGATCCGCAATGCAGTGGATCATGCTGAACGTATGGTAGGTATTCAAATATCCGAAGTATATGTTGGAATCTCAGGAAATCATATCGGACTGATGAGCAGTCACGGCGTCGTGGCAGTGTCTAACGAGGATCGTGAAATCGGAGAAGAAGACATGGAACGGGTGTTGAAAGCAGCCGAGGTGATTGCGGTTCCGCCGGAACGGGAAATTATTGATGTTGTCGCCAAGCAGTACGTTGTAGACGGCTTGGAGGGCATACAGGATCCCCGGGGAATGATTGGAGTTCGACTGGAAGTTGAGGCAACAATCATAACGGGTGCAAAAACCGCGATACATAATCTTTTGCGCTGCGTGGAAAAAGCGGGTCTGAAGGTAAGCGATCTGGTGCTCATGTCACTTGGAGCAGGTCAGCTTGCTTTATCTAAGGACGAAAAAACGATGGGATCTGTTCTTGTTGATATTGGAGCAGGTGCAACAACCATCGCTGTCTTTGAAGAAGACAGTCTTGTTGCAACGTCAACCCTGCCGATCGGTGGAGAATTTGTTACCAACGATATTGCGTATGGACTGCGTACCTTAACTGATCAAGCCGAAAAGGTGAAGCTGAAATATGGCTGCGCATGGCTTGATGATGCTGCGGCTGACGTCATGTTCAAAGTCACGCGAATCGGTAGCAATGTGGACAAGGAATTCTCGCAGGAGGACCTTGCTGCGATTATCGAACCGCGTGTTCAGGAAATATTCCAGATGATTTCCCAAGAAGTGAAGCGCCTCGGTTACACGGAGCTTCCCGGAGGTTATATACTAACGGGAGGGACCGTCTCCATGCCAGGTGTTCTGCAAGTAGCTCAGCATGAGCTTGCTGCATCGGTACGAATTGCCGTTCCGGATTACATCGGTGTTCGCGACCCGGGCTACACAAGCGGTGTCGGTATATTGCACAGTGTAATTCGCAGTTTGCGCATTCGTCCATCGGTAAGCAGCAGTGGCGGTGGCAGCAACAATAATAATAACAACAAGAAACCGACCAACCGTGTTAAGCCGAGTGCGTCTCCGGAATCGGAGCAAAAACCGGGTTTGTTCGAACGGCTGAAAAATATGTTCAGCGAATTTATATAACAGGTTGAATCTATTTCATACTTCTAGAAGCCGTCTGAATGCGCTGGTATTAATATATACGCCTTCGTTCGTCGATATATGAAATTGATTCGGTTCAATCAAAAATTGGACGGGCCATCCATGCACATTGAGGGGGAGATGGAATAATATGTTGGAATTTGATTTCGAGATGGAGAGCTTGGCTCAAATAAAAGTCATCGGTGTAGGCGGCGGCGGAAGCAATGCAGTCAACCGTATGATCGAAAATGGTGTACAAGGTGTAGAATTTATAACGGTGAACACGGATGCTCAAGCATTGCATCTGGCGAAATCCGAACATAAATTGCAAATCGGTGATAAACTGACCCGTGGTCTTGGCGCAGGTGCCAACCCGGATGTAGGTAAAAAAGCAGCTGAAGAATCCCGCGACTTGATCATGAACACATTGAAAGGTGCGGACATGGTATTTGTAACTGCCGGTATGGGCGGTGGTACAGGTACAGGTGCAGCTCCGGTCATCGCTGAGATTGCCAAAGAGTGCGGTGCGCTTACCGTAGGTGTGGTTACACGTCCATTCACCTTCGAAGGACGCAAACGTTCCAGCCATGCAGAGCAAGGGATTGAAGCTCTCAAGGAAAAAGTGGATACGCTGATTGTCATTCCGAATGACCGCTTGCTTGAAATTGTAGATAAAAAGACGCCGATGCTTGAGGCGTTCCGTCAAGCAGATAACGTACTGCGTCAAGCGGTACAAGGTATCTCGGATCTGATTGCTGTACCGGGTCTGATCAACCTTGACTTTGCAGACGTAAAAACCATTATGACTGAACGTGGATCTGCTTTGATGGGAATCGGAGAAGCAACAGGTGAAAATCGTGCGGCTGAGGCTGCTCGCAAAGCGATTATGAGCCCATTGCTGGAAACATCCATCGAAGGTGCACGCGGGGTTATCATGAACATCACAGGAGGCATCAACCTGTCACTTTATGAAGTGAATGAAGCAGCCGAGATTGTTACGTCTGCATCCGATCCAGAAGTGAACATGATCTTCGGTGCCATCATTGATGAAAATCTGAAAGAAGAAATCAAGGTTACGGTTATTGCTACTGGTTTTGAAGACAAGCCTGTCTCACCACCACCAGGACGCAAACCGACACCAACGAGTGAGCCTGCTGAGAATCGCTCGCCTAATCTTCGTCCGTTCGGAAACCAGCCGAGCAGTGATCAGCTGGATATTCCGACATTTTTGCGCAATCGCTCACGCAATAACAATAACGACTAAGCAGCACTCATATTTAACTTCAAACCCGGTTCTCCTTATGGAGAAACCGGGTTTTTCTGTTTTTCTATCTACAGCATATCAAACAGAAATGAACAAATTCTGAACAAGGGTCACGAGGAATTACGACAAAAAAAGTTGAGATGACACCCCCATGATTAGACAGACTTTGAACAGGAAGCTCCTTATACTTGTGTGTATGCTCATAGAATATCGGAACAACGCTATACCGATATTTGGTACGAGGCAGGTGAAGAGTTGGTCGTTTATGTTGATCTTATTTTTTTGACAAACCTGTGTATTGACGGTGCACTCATCGGACTTACAGCCTGGATGCGCAAAACGAAGCTGGTTTGGTGGAGATGGCTGCTGTCTTCCATTGTGGGCGCCCTCTATGTCGTCATGATGTTTGTGCCGGAGTTTGATTTTATGTTTACCTTTTTGATCAAGTTTGGTTTGTCACTCGTGATGTTGTTTATCGCTTTTGGTTTTAAGGGCCTCCAGGCGTTTATGAGGAATCTGGGTACCTTCTATGTCATTAACTTCGTCGCTGCCGGAGGCATTTTAGGTATACACTACATGCTTCAGAGTTCGGGCGAGCTGTTTAACGGAATTTGGTATACAGCCTCGGGCGGAATGTCTTTTGATCTGAAGATCGCCTTCTGGTTTACTTTTATCGTATTCTTTGCAGTGCTGTTTTTATTCAAAGCCGTGCAAAGTTCCAAGCGAAAATCAGACCTTATGACAACCTATCTGGGACAAGTGCAGGTTTATATCGATGATGTAACTATTTCTTGTACAGGCCTTGTCGATACAGGTAATCAACTCACGGACCCTCTTTCCCGTCTGCCGGTTATGGTGATGGAGGTTTCACTGTGGCAAGACATGCTGCCAGCTTCCTGGAAAGGTCGGTTGAAGGAAGAAGCACCGGACAACCTTATTATGGAGCTGGACCAGGAGGATTTTCATTGGCAGGGTCGACTAAGACTGGTACCCTACCGTGGGATCAACAAGGGGACGGCATTTATGCTGGCAATCAAGCCTGATCTGGTGAGAGTGACATTGGATCAAATGAGTTACGAGACAACCAAAGTACTAATCGGGCTGGATGGCGGAGTGTTGTCGTCAGAAGGAAAGTACCGCGCGGTCATTCACCCTGAGCTTGTGCAAGACGCTGCCTCTGCGCAGTCTACGGCTCTCTCTGCGGGAGCAACAGAAAAGCCGCTGAATGTGGTATAGGAGGAACGTACATGCTTGTGAAATGGAAACTGGTGGCGCAGCTGCAGTATTACCGTCTGTTATTTCTGCTTGGTTTGAAGAGTGAGGAGATCTATTATATTGGGGGCAGTGAAGCCCTGCCGCCTCCACTGACGCGGGAAGAAGAGGAATTTTTGCTGCAAAAGCTCTCTTCAGGGGATGCAGCAATTCGCGCCATGCTGATTGAACGAAACCTTCGCCTGGTGGTGTACATCGCTCGCAAGTTCGAAAACACAGGCATTAACATTGAGGATCTGGTTTCCATTGGAGCGATTGGGCTCATCAAGGCTGTCAATACGTTTGATCCGGAAAAGAAAATCAAGCTGGCGACCTATGCCTCGCGATGCATTGAAAATGAAATATTGATGTATTTGCGGCGTAACAGCAAAATTCGGACAGAGGTTTCTTTTGATGAACCACTCAACATTGATTGGGACGGAAACGAGCTATTATTATCGGATGTACTGGGTACCGAGAACGATACAATCTATCGAAATATTGAAGAGCAGGTAGATCGGAAGCTTCTGCACAAGGCCCTGGAAAAATTGACCGAACGTGAGCGGATGATTATGGAGCTTCGCTTTGGCTTGACCGACGGGGAGGAAAAGACACAAAAAGATGTTGCAGATTTGCTTGGAATCTCCCAATCCTACATCTCTCGTCTGGAAAAAAGAATCATTAAAAGACTCCGAAAGGAGTTTAATAAGATGGTCTAATCTTGTGCTTTTAGTATAATGGGTATTAATGGCAAGGATGCCAGGGACGAATAAAAAAGCCTGCCCCGGAGATAATGTACATTAATGTTTCTCCTTGGGAGGTAAATCACGATGACCCGAAACAAAGTCGAGATTTGTGGCGTGGACACCGCAAAATTGCCTGTCCTCACCAACACAGAAATGCGGGAATTGTTTCATTCCCTACAGCAGCACCATGATCGCTCAGCAAGAGAGAAATTAGTGAATGGCAACCTGCGGCTTGTACTCAGTGTCATTCAGCGCTTTAACAATCGGGGGGAGTTTGTCGATGATCTGTTCCAGGTTGGTTGTATCGGCCTGATGAAAGCCATTGATAATTTTGATTTATCCCAGAATGTCAAATTTTCAACGTACGCAGTACCGATGATTATCGGTGAGATCCGTCGTTATCTGCGTGACAATAACCCGATCCGGGTATCCCGATCATTACGGGACATCGCATATAAGGCGCTTCAGGTGCGCGACAGTTTGACCAACAAAAATTCTCGTGAACCGACCATATTCGAAATTTCCGAAGCATTGAACGTGCCCAAGGAAGATGTTGTTTTTGCACTGGATGCCATTCAAGATCCGGTATCACTATTCGAACCCATTTATCATGATGGTGGAGATCCAATCTATGTGATGGATCAGATCAGTGATGATAAAAACAAGGATGTGTCGTGGATTGAGGAAATTGCACTGCGCGAGGCCATGCATCGTCTCGGACAGCGGGAGAAAATGATTCTGTCCATGCGGTTTTTTGAAGGCAAAACACAGATGGAAGTTGCCGATGAGATTGGAATTTCCCAAGCTCAGGTGTCCCGTCTGGAAAAATCGGCTATACAGCAGATGCAGAAACATGTGAAGACGTAACATCACTTCATTCACAAGGGCGATCTAACGGTTGAAATCCGTTGGTCGTCTTTTTTCTATTTTTAAAAACATACGATTAGGTCTGGAGAGAACTGCGATCGAATGAGCGGCTTTTAAGAGAACGCCTAGTTTCGAATCAAGCTGTACTTATTTCAGGGATACCCCGAAAAACAGGACATTTTTCGCCTATAAAACATATATTGTATAGAAGCGTTGAACGGTATAAGCGGACTAGGCGGGGGGCGAGCGACAGATGAAAGTAAACGCAAGTGAGTCGGCACAAAGAGGGATGAAGATCTCCGATTTTCAGACAAAGGATGTCATTAACATCACGGATGGCAAACGTCTGGGGCAGATTAGTGATCTGGAACTGGATCTCAAGCAGGGACGAATTGAGGCCATCGTGGTACCCGGTTACAGCCGGTTCATGGGATTGTTCGGGGGCGGAACAGACTTGGTTATTCCCTGGAGGAACATTGTTAAGATCGGTTCGGACGTTATTTTGGTTAAACTGGATGAAGTCAGGGAAACGAGCTATGATGAGCGAGATCGCGAAGCAAAGATGTATGATGAACAGCAAAGCAGCCGTATGGAGCGGGTTGAACGCCTGGAACGATTGGACCGAAGCCAGCGTCGAACGATATAATCAAGACAGAACGTGGCTCATTTGGTACACTGGAAGCTGTGAGGTGATAAGATGGAACCCTTTGTTCTGAATAAACCATTTTTTGAACGGACTGAAGATCAAGTGGTGAATGGAAGCCCAGATCCGTTGTTATTATATGTGGAGCCGTGGAGAGAACAGTTCAGCCGAATGACGGCAGGATTTACCACAAGACAGGGAGGGGTGGGCAGTGAACCCTATGCCACTCTAAACTGCGCTTATCATGTTGGCGATGATCCTTCAGACGTTTTGGCAAATCGTCGTCTGGTGGCCGAAAAGCTTGGTTTCTCGGTAAGCGCCTGGACATGTGGTGAACAGGTCCATGGCAAACATGTGGCTGTTATACAAGCTGAGGATCGAGGCAGAGGTCTGATGGATCGACAGTCAGCGCTGCAGGACACGGATGGCTTGGTCACCAATGTACCTGGTGTGCTGCTTACTTCCTTTTATGCGGATTGTGTTCCGCTATATTTCTACGACCCGGTGCAACAAGCCGTGGGGCTTGCTCATGCGGGGTGGAAAGGGACTGTTGCCGGCATTGCCCAGTCAATGGTTGAAACCATGGAACGGGAATATGGTAGCCGGGCACAGGATATCCGGACAGCTATAGGCCCTTCCATTGGGGATTGCTGTTATGAAGTGGATGAGGTAGTTATGCAGCATGTACGGGTTTGGTTTGAATCTGCTCCGGGTAATGATGAATACAACAACTCTGTGCAGGGCCGAGCATATCATTCGTCTGGAAATGGAAAGACGATGTTAAACTTGAAAGAATGTAATCGACACATTATGATGAAAGCAGGAATATTGCCGGATCATATCGAATGTACAACGTGGTGTACAAGCTGCCACCCGGAACTGTTTTTCTCGTATCGCAAGGAAAATGGAACGACCGGAAGAATGGCGAGCTGGATTGGGCTGGAAGAGAGGTGACCCTCTGTGTCATTGGAGGAGCGAATTCAACAGGTAAATCAGAAGATCGAAGCTGCATGCCAGCGCAGTAGCCGCCAGCGCGAAGACGTAAATGTGATTGCGGTCACGAAGTACGTCTCCCTTGAAACGACAGGCGCTGTGCTGGAAAGTGGCCTTGAGCATATTGGAGAGAACCGCTGGCAGGATGCACAAGCCAAGTGGGAAGCATTTGGTCAGCAAGGAACATGGCATTTTATCGGTCACTTGCAGACCAACAAAGTAAAAGACGTCATAGGCAAATTCCGCTACATACATTCACTGGATCGTTTGTCTCTGGCTAAGGAGCTGGACAAAAAGGCAGCTGCTCTGGGGACACAAGTGGAAACATTTTTGCAGGTGAATATATCGGGTGAAGAGAGCAAATATGGGCTGCAGCCCGAACAGGCGAGTTCATTTCTGCGTGAGATCAGCAGCTTCAGCAACCTGAAGGTCGTCGGTCTGATGACCATGGCTCCCCACGAAGAGGATCCGGAGCTTACGCGTCCCGTATTTCGTGGACTGCGTGAGCTGAGAGATCATTTGAATGGACAAGCCCTGACATCGGAACCATTGACTCAGCTATCGATGGGAATGTCCAATGATTTTGAAGTGGCGATTGAAGAAGGGGCAACATGGGTACGGCTGGGATCAATTCTCGTAGGAAAAGAGGAGGATTCACGATGGGCGTAATGAATAAATTCATGAATTTCCTTGGTCTTCAAGAAGAGGAAGAGATTGTGGAACGCGAACGTTTGGCTGCACAAGAGGAGGCTGAATCCGAACAACAGGAAGCTGAAACCTCCAGTCTAGATAAACGTAGAAACCAAAGGGGGAATAATGTTGTGAGCATTCATTCCCAGAAAAATGTTAAAGTTGTCCTTTATGAACCGCGTTCCTATGACGAAGCTCAAGAAATTGCAGACCACCTTCGTTCGCATCGTACAGTGGTTGTGAACCTGCAGCGGGTGCGCCAAGATCAGGCACTGCGCGTCATTGATTTTTTGAGTGGCACAGTTTACGCACTGGGCGGGGGAATTTCTAAAATTGGCGGCAACATTTTTCTCTGTACGCCGGATACCGTTGAAATTCAAGGAGCAATTACGGAAATACTGGCTGACAGCGAGCAAGATTACAACAGAATGAGGTGAGCCGCTTTTGTATCAACTTCAAGTCGTCGTGTTTTACCTGTTTGAGATTTATTTCTACATGATTATTGGATATGTATTGATGTCGTGGCTTCCGAACGCGCGGGAGAGCGTCATTGGTGAGTGGCTTGCCAAATTGGTGGAACCCTATCTGAGTCCTTTCAGACGTTTCATTCCGCCTTTGTTCGGCATGCTGGACATCTCACCAATCGTTGCGTTAATTACTCTTCAACTGGCGAGATCAGGTTTGCTCTCGATCATCAGCTACTTCTGATAGGGTAGGGTGAACATAGATGAGTGGTGAAATTTACGAACATTTTAGCCATGATGAGCGTGACTTCGTGGATAAAGCCTCGGATTGGGTGGAACGAGCTGGCAAGCTTCATGACATGAAGCTAACGGACTTTCTTGACCCAAGACAGGCCTTTATATTGCAAACGCTTGTCAATCGTCGCAATGACGTCCAGATTCGTCTGGACGGAGGCTACGAGGCAGCTGAACGCAAACGTGCGCTGATTGCACCAGATTATCGGTATCTCGATGATGAGGATATGGGTATGCAGGTGCTTAGCATCACGTCAGATGATCAGAAAATTACAGAGCTGGAGCACGGGGACTACATGGGAGCCTTGCTCGGGCTTGGACTGAAACGCGGCAAGATCGGAGATATCCAAGTGCTGGATGACGGATGCCACACCGTGGTGGCAGCGGAGACCGGCGCTTTTTTATCGCTTCAATTGAACCAGGTACATCGGGTTCATGTGTTTACAGAGCTGCTTCCTCTGCATCAGATGAAGTGGTCGGAGAGCAAACTGGAGACGATGGATATCACTGTTGCATCCTTGCGTCTGGACGGAATTTGTGCGGATGTGTACCGACTGAGTCGCAGTAAAGTGCTAGTTCCCATCAAAGCGGGCCGATGCCGGGTAAATTGGAAAGTCGAGGAAGATCCGTCCAAAGCTCTGAAAGCCGGGGACGTGGTCTCCATTCAAGGTTTTGGCCGTTTCAAGGTGCTGGAACAGGATGGGATGACCAAAAAGGGACGTTGTCGTGTAAAAATCGGCAAATTTGCTTAGCGGCATTGCAGGAAAACCCGTTTTCTTGTCGAAATGTTTAAGATAAAGGTGTAAAAAACATTCGCTGTTTCCGATATACATTGAAGTGCAAAGTCGATATAACTGTATTGGAATCAGAACGTCGATTCTGCAAGTGCAAGTCGTTCAAGCTGCTATATGACATCTTGCATACGACCCTTTGGGTAATACCCATGTGCTGCAAACCTTCTCGGAACGGGAAGGAACTTTAACAGGAGGTGGACAGCATGCCATTAACGCCGCTGGACATACATAACAAGGAATTTTCCCGACGCTTGCGCGGGTATGACGAGGATGAAGTCAATGAATTCCTGGATCAAGTCATCAAAGATTACGAAGGCGTCATTCGCGAGAACAAAGAGCTGAGCAATCAGTTGCTGTCCGTTCAGGAGAAACTGGATCATTTTGCCACAATTGAAGAGACGCTCAGCAAAACGATTATCATAGCGCAGGAAGCAGCCGACGATGTGAAGAACAATGCGAAGAAGGAAGCACAGCTCATTGTGAAGGAAGCAGAGAAAAATGCTGACCGGATCGTGAACGAGTCCTTGGCGAAGTCTCGCAAGATTGCTTTGGAAGTGGAAGAACTGAAAAAGCAGGCTTCGATCTACCGGGCCCGTTTCCGTACGCTTGTTGAAGCACAGCTCGAACTGCTGTCCCAGGATGGATGGGAAGCACTGGAGAGTCGCGAACAGGAAGTCCGTGATCGTGAACGGGAAATGAAGGAAATTTATTAGTCTGCCTGCCCGGTTGACTTTTGACTCTAAAGAGGCTATAACTATATTCATAATGAATAATGATTCCATGACGGGTTCAAGTACGTTATGATCTCATCCCTCAGAGAGTTGGCGTTTGGTGCAAGCCAATGGATGGGTTATAGCCGAATATCTCCCCGGAGAAGTGACGCTGAAGCGGTGATGAATGGCCGTGCGTAAGCGAAACCGTAAGCCGAACGTTATATCGGCACCCTGCTGTAGTGAAGCGGGGCACAAGTGCTGTTAATGACAAAGCATACCCATGTGATTGGATATGGTTTGTGATGAACAGAATTAGGGTGGTAACGCGAGCACAACCTCGTCCCTTTCCAGGGATGGGGTTTTTTTGTGTCCAAAAATGTGAATTGTGGACGGTCCACAATCCAATTATTGAAAGGAAGATCATGATGCAAAGAGTGGATGTCAAAGAAAAAGCACGTGCTAGAGAACTACGCATGCTAAACAAGTGGAAAACGGAAAATACGTTTAAGAAATCAATTGAGAACCGTCAAGGCAAACCGAATTTCGTGTTTTATGAAGGACCGCCGACGGCAAACGGCAAGCCGCATATCGGTCACGTGCTTGGACGCGTTATTAAGGACTTTGTAGGACGTTACAATACGATGAAAGGTTACCGTGTGGTTCGTAAAGCTGGCTGGGATACACATGGATTGCCTGTTGAGCTTGGTGTACAGAAGAAGCTCGGCATTTCCCATAAGTGGGAGATCGAAGATTACGGTGTGGAAAAATTCATCAATGAATGTAAAGCGAGCGTATTTGAATATGAGCAGCAATGGCGTGATCTGACAGAAGGTATTGCTTACTGGACGGATATGGATAACCCGTACATCACGCTGGACAACAATTACATTGAGAGTGTATGGAATATCCTTGCCACGATTCATGAAAAAGGACTTCTCTACCGTGGACATCGTGTGAGTCCGTACTGTCCATCTTGTCAGACTACCCTGAGTTCCCATGAAGTGGCCCAAGGGTACAAGGATGTCAAAGACCTAAGTGCCACAGCCAAATTTAAGCTGGATGACAGCGGCGAATATGTGCTTGCCTGGACGACTACGCCTTGGACACTGCCTTCTCACGTTGCACTCGCGGTTAATCCGGACATGGATTACTCCCGTGTACGCCAGGGCGAAGAAGTGTACATCATGGCAACCAATCTCGTGGAAAAAGTCATGAAGGACTCGAAAGGCGAGTATGAAGTCATTGGTGGACTGAAAGGCTCTGATTTAGTTGGTAAAACGTATGATCCTCCATTCAACTACGTGCAGGCTGAAAAAACAAACGTTATTCTGGGTGCGAGCTTTGTAACGGATGCAAGTGGTACAGGGATTGTACACATGGCACCAGCACATGGTGAGGACGATTACCGGGTATGCCGCGAGAATGGCATCAGTTTTGTTAACATGGTGGACCTTGAAGGTAAATTTGTGGCACAGGTTACGGATTTCGCGGGACGCTTCGTTAAGGATTGCGATATTGATATCGTGAGAAGTCTGTCCGAGAAAGGCCGCCTGTTCAGCAAAGAGAAATATGAGCACAGCTACCCATTCTGTTGGCGTTGTGATACACCACTTCTCTACTATGCAATGGACAGCTGGTTTATCCAAACCACAGCGATCAAGGATCAACTGATTGCAAACAACAGTGAAGTGGAATGGTATCCAGGCCACGTTCGTGAAGGACGTTTCGGAAAATTCCTGGAGGATCTGGTGGATTGGAACATCAGCCGTGATCGCTACTGGGGAACACCGCTGAACATCTGGGTATGTGAAGAGACTGGCGAACAATTCGCTCCGCACAGCATCGCTGAGCTGCGTGCACGTGCCGTTGGAGATGTACCAGAGAACCTGGAACTGCACAAACCATACGTAGACGAAGTCAAAGTACTCAGCTCCTGTGGTAAATATGAAATGAAACGTACTCCGGAAGTAATTGATGTCTGGTTTGACAGTGGTTCCATGCCATTTGCCCAGCAGCACTATCCATTTGAAAATAAAGAAACGTTTGAACAGCAATACCCGGCAGATATGATCTGCGAAGGAATTGACCAAACACGTGGCTGGTTCTACAGCTTGCTGGCTGTATCTACTCTGTTGACAGGCAAAGCACCTTACAAGGCGGTTATGGCAACAGGCCACGTATTGGATGAGAACGGACAGAAGATGTCCAAATCCAAAGGCAATGTTATTGATCCATGGGAAGTCATTGAAGAATATGGTACAGATGCGTTCCGTTGGGCTCTGTTGTCTGACAGTGCACCGTGGAACAGCAAACGTTTCTCCAAAGGTATTGTGGGTGAAGCGAAATCCAAAATGGTGGATACATTGGTTAACACGCATGCATTCCTGACGTTGTATGCGACCATTGATGGTTTTGATCCACAGGAACATCCGTTTAAGCCTTCAGCGCACAAGCTGGATCGCTGGATCCTGTCAAGACTGAACAGTCTGATCATCGTTGTGGAAAAGGCACTGTCCGTCAATGACTATCTAAATTCATCCAAAGCGATTGAAGCCTTCGTCGATGAGCTGAGCAACTGGTACATCCGTCGTTCCCGTGACCGTTTCTGGGGAAGTGGCTTGACCGAAGATAAACTGGATGCTTATCGCACACTTACAGAGGTGCTTGTAACTACAGCCAAGCTGGTTGCGCCATTCACACCGATGCTTGCGGAAGATATCTATCTGAACTTGACTACAGGTGAAAGTGTCCATATGGAAGATTACCCGGTAGCAAATGAAGCGTTGATCGATCTGGATCTGGAACAGGATATGGAGACAGCTCGCCGAGTGGTCGAACTCGCTCGTAACGTGCGTAACGAAACAGGTATCAAGAATCGCCAGCCGTTATCCGAGTTGATCGTTTCGCTTGATAAAGGATTTGATCTGGCGAGCTATGAAGAAATCATCAAGGATGAGATCAATGTCAAAGGTATCCGTACGGAGCATAACGATGCCGAATTCGTTGATTTCACATTGAAACTCAATCTGAAAGTAGCGGGGAAAAAATACGGCAAGAACGTAGGTTTCCTGCAGAACTTCTTCAAAGGCATGTCAGCAGAGGAGACACGCAAAGTAGTGACAGAAGGTGTGCTGAATGTGGTTTCTCCTGAAGGAGAAGAGCTGCAGGTGACAAGTGAGGAACTGCTGGTGGAGAAACAAGCCAAATCCGGTTTTGCTTCGGCATCGGGGTACGGTCTGACCGTAGCACTCAACACCGAAATCACAACGGCATTGGAACAGGAAGGCTGGGTACGTGAAGTTGTACGTTCCGTACAAGACACACGTAAAAAATTGGATCTGCCGATTGAGAAGAGAGTACGCCTGACACTGGATGTTGATCCTGAGCTCCAGGCTGCAATTGAGGCATTTGATGAGGTCCTGCGTGAGAATGTACTCGTTACTGAAGTCACATTTGGTACCCATGAAGGTATGGAACGCATTGAAGCTGGCGGTAAAGCAATGGGCGTTTATATCGAGGTGTAACCCCATTCTCTTTTGATACAGATGAATCGATAAACTCAAGTTACAAATTGGATCCCAAATGAAGTAGAGTATCTCTATTCCATTTAGGAAAGGATATAGAGTATAGACAAACGAGCCTTAGACTCAGGGAACAATCCCTGTATCTTGGCTCGTTTGGTTTTTATGCAAATGGGCAATGATTTCTATTGTGCAGTTACTCTATGATACCAAAGGAACTGAGCGAACACATGAATGAAGACAAGCAGGCATCGTCCGCTTCACCATCCAATCCACCACGCAGCGATAATGACAAAATTGAGGAACTCCATACCCTGACGAACCGACTCGCTAATGAGCTTGAACGTTCACGTATTGCACAATATACGGAATTGTTGAATCGGCCGTGGAAACTGATTGGGCTCAACCTGTTATCAGGCGCAGCACGAGGTGTAGGGATCGCCATTGGTTTTACTTTTTTTGCGGCCACCATCATTTATGTGTTACAGGTGCTGGGAGCCCTCAATCTGCCAATCGTAGGAGATTATATTGCAGATATCGTCCGTATCGTACAGCGTCAGCTTGAATTGAACACATATTAGAGGTGCAGCATGTCTAGTACATGTCATATGGAACAGAATCGTTGTCCATTTCGAGCAAGCCTTCACCCTCACGATTCTCCAAATACTGCCGGTACTGTCTGTTGCGAACGATGGATACGTCATGACCATAAATATCGGTTGCTACGAAGCTCTCATAAGCTTCGACGCAGCCTTCAACCTCATCTGTAGCTTCAATGGCCATCACATCGTAACTGTCAATATCGCGACCTTCAGCCATGGCTGGTGTGTTCGATGTGCCCCAACTTTCAACGATCTGCCATGCATCTTCGCCATCGAAGCCGTTCTGATCATCGCGCTCATCGAGACTCGTGCGTCCAAAGGCCGGAGCGAGGAACTCTTCTTCCACTGGGCGGTTATCGGATACTACCGTTTCAGGCTGATGTTTTTTGCAGTACTTGGTGTAAGGAACGGCCTGCATACGCTCGTAAGGAATGGGCTGCTGACAAACTGCGCAAGTTCCGTAATGGCCTTCTTCGATGGAATGCAGGGCAGAGTCGATACGCTCCAATTGGAATTCATCATGCTCCAAAAGGGAAATATCTTTCTCCCGGTCATACATTTCGGTAGCTACATCACCGGGATGATTATCAATGGGGGATAATTCACCCGTTTGAAATCTCATGGATCCACTGAGGCCGTAATGGTCATTTTGCTCAAGCCGATGTTCAATACCACGTTTTTCAGCCATCAATTGGGAACGCAAGGATTGGATTTGTTCTGAAGTAAGATGTGCCATCGTTTTCCCCTTTCTGTCCGTCTGGAATCCGAATTTGGTCTCTGGTCTAGGATGTGCCAATCAGCCCTTGATTACAGAAGGGAAATGTTATCGATTTTGCCATTAAGAAAGGGAAAACGCCCGTCGTGGACGACTTCCAAACAGCTGTGCTACAATGAACAAGTCTGGCGTAAAGCCTGGTATGGTTTGGAAAAGACAAGAACGGAGTGACGAACAAACGTGGTGTATTATATCCTCGCTTTTATCGTATTTTTGGTGGATCAGGGAACAAAGTATTTAATTGCGACGCAAATGGAACTTCGGGAAGAAATTCCGGTTATAGGCAATTTCTTTGTAATCACTTCACATCGCAACTCAGGCGCAGCTTTCGGTATTTTGCAGGACCAACGCTGGTTCTTTATCGTCGTTACCGTGATCGTGGTGATTGCTTTGATCTGGTACTTGCAAAAAGTGAAAAACTCCCCGCACAAATTGCTGCCAGTAGCACTCAGTCTGGTGCTAGGTGGAGCCATCGGGAATTTCCTGGATCGCGCTTTGACGGGTGAAGTCGTGGATTTTGTCCAGCTTAATTTTGGCAGTTATACGTTTCCGATTTTCAATATCGCCGATTCCGCCATCTGTATCGGGGTTGCACTGATTATTGTGGAGACGTTTCTTGAGGGACGGCGCGAGAAGGCAGCCGCGAAGATTGAAGGGAATGAACATCATGAGTAAAATGCACAATGAAGAACAAACTACTGGGGATACGTCTGCACAAGACGATGACCTGATGAATGACAATGAACGATTGGAATGGACCGTTTCTGCTGAGCATAAGAAGGAACGCATTGACAAATATATTACTGAAGCAATGAATGATGTCTCCCGTTCTCAGGTCCAACTATGGATCGGAGATGGTCTGGTTACCGTAAACGGAGCTGGTGTAAAGTCTAATGCCAAATTGGCTGAGGGTGATCGGATTGAACTTCAGATTCCTGAACCGACGGCTGTTGAGATCATTGCCGAAGATATTCCGCTTGAAGTGGTATATGAGGACAGCGATGTCATCGTCGTTAACAAACCGCGTGGTCTTGTGGTACATCCGGCACCTGGACATACATCAGGTACACTTGTGAATGCGCTCATGTATCACTGTAAAGATCTTTCCGGCATTAACGGAGAGCTACGTCCTGGAATCGTGCACCGGATTGATAAGGATACGTCAGGCCTGCTGATGGCTGCCAAAAACGATCGGGCTCACGCCTCATTAGCTGCCCAGTTGAAGGATCACAGTGTAAACCGCCGGTATATCGCACTTGTTCATGGTCATTTGAGTCATGATCAGGGAACGATCGACGCGCCTATTGGGCGTGATACGAATGATCGTAAAATGTATACCGTGACCGAACGTAACAGCAAACATGCTGTCACGCATTTTAATGTTACGGAGAGAATTAACGATTATACGCTGCTTGAACTGAAACTGGAGACCGGTCGAACGCATCAGATCCGTGTGCATATGAAGTTTATTGGTCATCCGCTTGTGGGAGATCCAATCTATGGACGTAACAAGGGGATCAAAATGAATGGACAGGCATTGCATGCCGCGGTTCTTGGTTTTGTTCATCCGGCAACAGGCGAATACATGGAATTCTCAGCTCCGCTTCCACAAGACATGGAAGATGTCCTTGCATCACTGCGCAGCCGCTGACCCCTCGGGAAAGTACAAATGTTCGGATAATTTGTCCATGGCTATACATGGGCAAATGCTTCATATTAGATTGTAGAAATTTGCGTCAAATGAGGAGATGAACATGAGTATGAGTATCGATAAATATCAAGAAACATACATTCAAACCAATTTTGCCGACCGTATTGGCGGCTCCAACTATGGTAAAGACACCAACATTTATAAATTCGAGAAAATCAAACGCGCCAAAGCTTCGGCAAAGAAAGATTTTCCAAATGTTGAACTGATCGACCTTGGCGTAGGCGAACCGGATGAGATGGCTGATGCAGGCATCGTAGCTGCACTCGCGCAAGAAGCTTCCAAACCGGAGAACCGCGGTTATGCTGATAACGGAATCCCTGAATTCAAGGAAGCAGCAGCCGCTTACCTGAAAAATGTATTCAATGTTGAAGGCATTGATCCGGCAACGGAAATTGTGCACTCCATTGGGTCCAAGCCAGCTCTGGCAATGATGCCTTCGTGCTTCATTAATCCAGGTGATGTAACGATCATGACGGTTCCTGGTTATCCGGTTATGGGAACACACACTAAATATCTGGGCGGAGAAGTCTACAACATCCAGCTGACGAAGGAAAACAATTTCCTGCCTGATCTGACAACCATCCCTGAGGATATTGCAAAACGTGCAAAATTGCTGTATTTGAACTATCCAAACAACCCAACAGGTGCTGGCGCTACGGTTGAATTCTTCACTAAAGTGATTGAATGGGCGAAAAAGTACAGCGTAGTTGTTGTTCACGATGCTCCATATGCGGCACTCACGTATGACGGCAATAAACCATTCAGCTTCCTGTCCGTACCTGGAGCGAAGGATGTAGGCGTTGAGCTGCACTCCTTGTCCAAGTCTTACAACATGACAGGATGGAGAATTGGATTTGTTGCAGGGAATCCGCTCGTTGTTAAAGCTTTCAGTGATGTGAAGGACAACAACGATTCGGGTCAATTCATCGCGATTCAGAAGGCTGCTGCCTACGGTCTGAACCATCCGGAAATTACGGAGAAAATTGCAGAGAAATATTCCCGTCGTCATGACCTGCTGGTTGCTGCGCTGAATGAACTGGGCTTCCAGGCTGAGAAACCGAAAGGTTCCTTCTTCCTGTATGTTGAAGCTCCAAAAGGTGTAGTAGGCGGACGTCGTTTCGAGTCCGGGGAAGACTTCTCCCAATTCCTGATTCGTGAAAAATTGATTTCTTCTGTACCTTGGGATGATGCAGGTAACTTTGTTCGATTCTCCGTTACCTTTGAAGCCAAAGGGGAAGAAGAAGAGAAACGCGTTATCGCTGAAATCAAACGTCGTCTGAGTGACGTACAATTCGAATTCTAATGGAATTCACCAATACAAGTGAATGAAATAAATCGAGAGACCGGAGACGGTCTCTTTTTTTATGTCCGTAATTTTATAATAAATTCCGTTTTATCCCTTTACAAAATTACCCAACAAACTTATGATTAAATCTTTACGTTATTTTTATATACATAAGTAGGTTTGGAAGGGAGTTATGGAAATTGTTGACTTCAAGAACAAATACGGTGTCCTCACATACAGCAGGAACGGGTAACACCATGACAGGGTTGTTTAAGCTGCTGAGACCGAAACAGTGGACCAAAAATTTGCTGTTATTTGCTGCGTTATTGTTTTCCTTTGAGGAAATTCGCACTGAGACCATTTTATCGACCTTGCTTGGTTTTATTTTGTTTAGCCTTGTTGCAGGCTGTGTGTATATTTTAAATGATTACGTGGATCGGGACAGGGATCGACAGCATCCGGTGAAGCAGTTCCGGCCAATTGCCTCTGGACAGGTTCCACCTGCCTACGCTCTGCTGTTTGGCATAATCCTGTTGATTCTTTCTGTAGGCATTGCTTTTGTGATGAACCCGCTTTTTGGTGGACTATGCATTGTTTATTTCCTGTTGAACGTATCTTACTCTTTAGTGCTTAAACATCTCGTTATTGTGGACATGATGACCATTGCAGCAGGATTCGTTCTTCGTGCCATAGCAGGAGGTGTATTGATTCATGTACCTTTTACACCGTGGTTCCTGATCTGCACCATGCTGCTGTCCCTGTTTCTGGCGATTGGCAAACGGAGAAATGAGCTTACTCTGCTTGAGGGAAATACCGGTTCACATCGTAAGGTGTTGGATAACTACTCCGTAACACTGCTGGATCAGTTTAATACCATCGTGACGACAGCAACGATTATTAGCTACTCTTTGTTCACCTTCACCTCTGACCGTACAATTCACCTGATGTGGACCATTCCGCTGGTGATCTACGGCATGTTCCGATATCTGTATCTCATTCATATGAAAAACCAGGGGGGCTCACCGGATCGTGTTTTGTTTGAGGACAAGCCCATTTTGGTTACCGTCATTCTGTACGTGGTTAGTGTTGTGGTCATCTTTGCGATTTTTGAATAAGGAACTTATCGATTATAAAGTTTGAGGGGGATCAGGGTGAGAAGCAGTAAAATTGCCATTTTTGATATTGATAAAACGATTATACGCCGGGATTCGATGTTTCAGTTCGTGCACTACGGCGTTCGCCGTTACCCTGGGCAGGTATGGAGACTTCCGCTTATTGCCTTTCATACCGCGATGTTCAAGGCGGGGCTAATGAGTGTGGAACAAGTCAAGCGTTCATACTTTAAGAGTATTGAGCGCATGACCGAACAGGATCTGGAGCATTTTTTTGAAACCCGATTGCGGACTGCCATTTTTGCAGAGGCGAGTGTGGAAATGCAGCATCGCAAGGAAGCGGGTTATCATGTGTTGCTGGTGACTGCGTCTCCGCATGCTTATATGAAATATTTTAAAAATTTTCCTTGGGTAGACCATGTCATTGGAACCGAACTCGTGCGCCACCAGAATGGGTACACCTGTACGATCGAGGGCGTTAATTGCAAAGGAGAAGAGAAGGTGCGTCGGATACAAGCTTACCTGCGTGAGAAAAACATGGTTATTGATTACGAACAGTCCTGCTCTTACTCTGATTCGCTGTCCGATCTGCCGGTGATGCAGCTTGTGGCACAGCGCTATTTTATTAACAGAAGTGTTCCGGATATGGAGGCATTATCGTGGGGGAAATGAAGGGGCGTCATACAGGCAAGGGGTTAATGCTTGTCTCCGCTTTCCTCACGGCCACCGGACAGTTGTTCTGGAAATGGGGGCTGACGGAGTGGATTTATCTGGGCATCGGATTTGTGTGCTATGGGCTGGGAGCCATCTTGATGATTAAGGCTTTTGCTCTAGAAAAGTTGTCTGTGGCTTATCCGTTGATGTGTGCAAGCTATGTTTTTGCGCTCATGTACGGTCACTTTCTGCTGGGAGAAGAGCTCACGATACAGAAGTTTGCAGCCGTTGTACTGCTCGGAATCGGGGTGACATTAACCAGTGTTGATCGATAGCTGGATGGTAGTTGTACTGATTGTAATGACATTATGCGGTGCTATGGGTGGTGCTGGTTTGAAAGCCTACGCCACAAGTCGCAAAAAGCAGCATGTCCTCATGGGCCTCGGTTTTTATGGTATGGGCGCGCTTCTGAACATTGTGCTGCTGAAGTTCCTTCCCTTAACAGTGGTCCTGCCTGCCAATGCGCTGACGTATGTCTGGACACTTTTCATTGCAAAGTTTGCATTCAGGGAGAAGGTGGGCCCGCTTCGCTGGCTGGGTGTGGTTTGCATTATGGGCGGTTTGTGTTTCTTGGTTTGGTAATGCAGATAGGAAATGTAGAGAGTATTTTGAAAAATGACATATTGGATGTGAATACATGAAATTTCTGGACTACATATGGTATGATCGCAAAACGAATTGGACGGCACTATGCCTTTTCGCTGGATTTGCCCTTTTTTATGCTCTGATGAATGTGCCCTATGTTCTGTACATGGCGGATCAGTCACAGGTTCTTGGAGCATATACCCCGTTTAATACACAACAATTTCCACTGAATTTATTTAATTTTGATCCGTCCATGTACTATGGGGCAAACAGTTCTTCGGTTATTCATCCGTTAATATCATTTCTTGTCGTCACGCTTGGTGCAGTATCGCAGTTGCTGGGAGGGAACTGGTTCTTCCTCATTCTGCAATCCCTGATCAATGCCGGATCCGTAGTGCTTGTCTTTATTTTTCTTAGCCATAAGGATAGACAGATCGCAGCACCACTGCTCTTCGCGGTTCTATTCGGATTTAGTTCGTATCTGATGTTTACGGCACTTATTCCGGATTCCTATCCGTATGTACAGTTCTTTATCCTATGGTCCATTCTTTATATGCAATATACACGTGAACGGGATGACGTTCGCTATGTGCCAAATGCCCTGATTGCAACGATCAACTTTGGACTGACCTCAACGAACATTGTTCCTCTGGCTGCTGCTATGTTTTTCAACTGGCGTACCTGGCGCAAGGCTTCCACATGGAAAAAGTATATTGGAATCATGGCACTGGCGGTTGCCTTCATAATCGTATTAACAGGCATTCAGTATGTCGCTTTCGGGGGAAGAAGTTGGGTTAGCAATTGGTTGCTCGGAATCCAGAACGGAGGGACGAGCTATGCTACACCTTTCCAATTTACGGCTCATTGGAAGGCACTGACTCTGCTGACGATTAATCCGATGCTCTCTCCCAAAGTTCATTTGCTGGATCCGGGGCTGGTCGCTTTTGTAACGGATTTGTCCCGCTCCAACCCGATTCATGTTCAGCTTGTCGGTATCTTTATCTTGCTGCTGGCGCTGATCGGGTTTATCAAGAGAATTCGTGAACGGGAAGTATGGACCCTAGCACCCTATATTTTGTTTGCATTTCTGCTGCATATCGTAGTTGGCTTCGGGCTGGCTGTGTTCCAATACGATATGTACCTGTATGCTGGTCACTATCTGTTTGCTTTTTTCCTGCTTGGTGGAGGGTGGGTGATTGGTCTTCGTCCAGGGATCGGCAAAAAAATAGTGCTCGGTTTACTCTTCATTAGTGTACTGGTGATGGCAACGAATAATATCTACCGTCATGTAGAAACACTCACCACGATCAAACAATCATACGAACAATTGCAGCAGACCCAGACAGTGAATTGATGTGAATCAGTTGTCACAGCAAAAGAGAGACAAGTCATATGGATATGATATCCACTCGGCTTGTCTCTCTTTCTTTGAATTCAATGTGTAATTCGATTCAATGGGTGAATACTAAGCGACAACCCTCTGAAGCATCGTCCAGAGGGTTGTTTTATTGGAATCAGGCTATGATTTTGGTCTTCTTTGCATTCTCGGCTGAACGCTTGGTGAGACTGCTAAGGGGACGTTTCAGCACCAGTGCTAGGATCAGACTAAGTGCTATAAATATACACAGCCATAGAATATCCTTGAGAGCAGTCGACCACAGAATGCCACCGACTGATTCACGAAGAAGGCTGATCGCATACGTAAAGGGCATAAACGGGTTCAATGCCTGGAAGAAGGGAGAAGTCATGCTGATCGGGAATGTTCCTCCTGAGCTTGAGAACTGAAACACCATGAATATAATCGCAATTCCTTTTCCAATGTTTCCGAACACGGACAATAGGGTGTATGTGATCGTGACGAACACGGCGCTTACCAACATGGCAAACAGGACAAACCATATTTTATCTGCTACATATGTTCCGAGAATCAACATATCTCCGACCGTTACGCACACAGCCTGAAGCAACCCTATAGTCAGGAACGTACCCAAGCGTCCAAGGTACAATTGGTACCCTCGAAACTTACCGTCCGGATTTTCTGCCTCAGCCCGAAGCAGGGAAATCAGGAGCGTTGAGCCGACCCACAGGGACAGTACGCCGTAAAATGGCGACATGGCCGATCCGTAGTTGGGAATCGGATACAATTGATTTTCCTTGATCTGAACGGGACTCGCAAGAAAGGCGCTCTCTTCCTCAATATCCCCGCGCAGCAGTTTGGCAAGTTCGGCAAATTGATTATTGCCTTCGACCTCTCTGAGTTTATCTGCCGCCTTGCTGATGGCACTTTCCAGATCCGGCAGGTCCTCTCGCACAAGTGTGGCAACGCGGTGCACGCCTTTTTCAACCTCTGGCAATTGATGTTGTACAAAGTCGGATGCTCTGCCAATCTGCTTCTCCGCCTTAGGCAGATCGTTGCGGACAAAATCGGCTGCTTCGTTCAGCTTGGCTCCGACTTTGGGCAGATCATTCTGAATTAAAGGCGCTACTGTATTCAGTGCCTGGATGAAAGCTTCACTTTTACTTTGTAATGTCTGAGAGATTTCATGAATCTTGTTCTGTATTTGGGGCAGATCACTTTGGATTTTTCTTAATTCCGTCTGTCCAAAAGTAATACCTTCCTTGGTAGCTGACAGGATGTCCGCTACATCCGGTAATTTGTCTTGGGCACCTTGTAAAGTATCTGCTGATGCAGAGAGAATAGATTTTAGTTTATCTGCTCCGGTAGTAAGAGCAGGCTCAATTTCAGCATCATACGCTCCAAGGATTCGGTTCACGCCGCTGTTGATTTCCTCTGATAACGTGCTCAGCTGAGCAATGATATCAGCTGGTGGAGTGGTATTGCGACGTAATGCATCGCTGATGATACCGGCAAGCTTCATTTGCAGCTGTAACTTGTCCGATAGGGTATTCAATCTGGTGATTTTATCGGCTAACGGATGGTTTGGAAGGAGATTGTCCATCTTGCCCAATAGGTCGGTCATACTGTCAACCAATTTTACGGCAACGGCAAGCCGAACAGCTATGCTGTCCAGTTCGTCCGCTGTAGGGAGTACGCTAAGATCCGTACTCTGAAGTCGTTTAAACAGATCTCCACCAGCACTTGCAATCTGCTGCACCAGCAATAGATTTTGCCGGATCACCGGTCCGATGGTCTGAAATGCTTCTTCACTGGCATCCACGAAACGATTCATGCCTTCAGCGAGTTCTACTCCGTTTTCTGTAATGCCTGAGACCGTGACAAGTTTATCTTGAGCAGCGGTTACGATAGTTAGAGCCTTGTCCGTTTTGGTTAAAGCCGTATCAATGACACCGGATACTTCACCAAAATGTTCATCCACTTCTTGAATACGTTCGACTGCGTTTCGAATATCCGGAATTCGCTCCTGTATGGCTAGTACCTCGGCAGAGGCCTTCATAATCTGTGGCCAGTATTCCTGCACCTTAAGTATATACTGTGCCGCTTCGTTAATTTCGGGCAAACGCTTCTCGACTTCTACAATTTTTTGGGCTTCTTTGACGATTTCCGGCATCGCCTTTTCCACTTCCAGCACTTTTTGTCCCGCAGATTGTATCGCAGGAAGATTCTTTTCCAGTGTAAAGATTCCATTTTCCATCTTGCGCAGGGTAGGTAGCTGTGCATCGATCTCCACACCAGCTTCTTTTAATTTGGTTAATACCGCCTCGCTAACCGCTTCAGTAAAACTTTCGTTGATTTGCGTTGTAATTGAAGAGATGCCTGATCCCGTGATTTTGGGAGCAATGGCATTGACTTTCTCATTCACGGTATAGACGACTTCGGGACGTTCCAGTTTCCCATCGACAATACCGGTGATTTTGGATGAAAAGTCACGTGGGATAAGCAGACTTGCATAATACTCACCCGTCTGCACACCACGGCTCGCCTCAGCCTGATCCACAAATGTCCAACCCAGCTTATGATTCTGCTTCAGGCTGGACACTAATTCGTCTCCTATATTAACCGTTGTTCCGGCAACCGTTGCACCCTGATCTTCCGTGGTTACCGCGATTTTGATTCCTTGAGTATTACTGTAGGGATCCCACACCGATTTGACGTTGACCCAGTCATACACCCCGGGCAGTAAAATAATGGCTGCAATTAAGAATATGCCGGTTGGTACTTTTAAAATGTGAAGCCAGTCCGTTTTGTAAATCTGCCATATGTTACGCATGATGTCCTCCTATTTCAAAAACAAATTACAGGTTTTATATCATTCCCAACTCAGGAAGATACAAATCTATATGTATATCGGTTCCTATGTAAGGTAATGTGAACGGGCTCGTTTTAAAGTTGTTTACCCCGTTCTTGCTTGAATAATCGATCTTTCCTGTAGGTAATATTAGCAGCTATAAACAGAAGGGTTATATTGGATCGATTCAAGTTTGCAAATACCTATGGATAAATATGCAGAATTATTGTATAATTATGAGTAATGAATGAAATGTAATGTGCATGGATGTTTTTCAGCCGACCTGTTGATTCTAAAGGGAATACAGCAGGGGAGTTCGCCTGCTAAGGTGAGGTGTTGACAGGGGGTTGTCTTTCTGTCATAATTCATGAAGATAAACGAGCATAGTGATCAATAGCGCCCTGTGAGGCACTTCAATATGTTCGACATGAATAGCACCTTTAAATCAGTCCCGTGAGACTGGCAAGGTAACGTGAACGATACATCGTTTTTTGCTGCGGCAATGTAACGGTGCATCCCGAGAGTAAACTTTCTTCAGAGCGGTCTGAAGTTCGGAGACTCCTTGCCAATAAACACGGCAAGGAGTCTTTTTTGTTCTCCTGTCACGGGGCCATGATCTGGAGGGAAATCCTGAGGAGGCTGAACGCATGAGCACAGAAACACATGTCATTATGGATGAAACGGCGATCCGCCGCGCATTAACACGGATTGCCCATGAGATTTTGGAAAAAAACAAAGGGATCGACGGTTGTGTGCTGGTTGGTATCCGTACGCGAGGCGTTTATCTCGCTGAACGGATCGCCGCGAAGATTGAAGAAATCGAAGGCGCCAAGGTCCCCTGGGGAGAACTGGATGTAACTCCTTATCGCGATGACCGCTTGGACGAGAACAAAGCGAATCGCAAGGAACTGTTGACAATGACACCTGAATCACTTTCGATTCATGACAAAAAAGTGATTTTGTTCGATGATGTGCTCTATACCGGTCGCACCATTCGTGCAGCGATGGATGCCCTGATGGACTGTGGAAGACCGCAGAACATTCAGCTGGCCGTACTCGCGGATCGCGGACACCGGGAACTTCCAATCCGACCTGATTTTATCGGCAAAAACGTGCCGACTTCCAAATCAGAGGAGATTGAAGTGGCACTGATGGAAACGGACGGACAGGACGAAGTCAAAATCATTCAGAACCGGGGGGAGCAAGCATGATGATTACACAGACAGCATTGAAGGACCGGAGCTTGCTTGGACTGAAAGAACTTAGTCGCAGTGAGATTGAAGCGATTCTGAACAGAGCAGCCCACTGGGAAGCTCAGAAGGATAAATTGGTACCTGTACTTGAATCACGCTTTGTTGCCAACATGTTCTTCGAGAACAGTACGCGTACTCGCTTCTCATTCGAAATGGCCGAGAAACGACTGGGTGCACAAGTGCTGAACTTCACGGCAGCAGCTTCAAGTGTAGAGAAGGGCGAGTCCATCTATGATACGGTTCGAACACTTGAATCCATGGGCATTGATGCAGGAGTCATTCGGCTGAAACCAGCAGGTGTTCTGCAGCAGCTGGCACAGAAGGTGAATGTTCCACTGGTCAATGCGGGAGATGGAAATAACGAACATCCAACCCAGGCATTGCTGGACCTGTACACCATGCGAAAAGCCTTCGGTGAGCTGAAAGGTCTGCGTGTATCGATCATTGGAGACATCATGCACAGCCGGGTTGCACGCTCGAACCTGTGGGCGCTGCAAAAGTTCGGAGCAGATGTACGCTTCTGTGCTCCGCAAACGATGCAAGCACCGGAACTCGCAGAGCACGCTCCTTATGTAGGTCTGGACGAAGCACTGAATGCAGATGTAGTCATGATGCTGCGGGTTCAGTTGGAACGCCACAAGCATGGTCTCATTACCTCGGCAGAGGATTATCGCGAACACTACGGATTGACGGAAGAACGGGCGGCACGCCTGAATCCAAACACCATTATCATGCACCCTGCTCCTGTTAACCGGAACGTTGAAATTGACGACGCGGTTGTAGAGAGTACAGCATCGCGGATTTTCCCGCAGATGGCGAACGGAGTTCCGATTCGCATGGCGGTCATGGAACGCGCATTAAAGCTGTAACAGGGTCTGGCTATGGGTCATAGGCTGACAGGGCGGATCTTCTATAGAACGGTAAAGTAAACGATTAATCCAAATCATTCGGATCCTCAGGGAATCCGGGTGAGAACCGAAGCGGAGGGCAATTATGCTACAGATTATTAAAAATGCGAATGTTTTGAATGCTCAAGGGGAACTCGAACGGAAAACGATCATTATAAATGAAGGCAAGATCGAAAAGATCGTCGGTGTGGAGGACAAAGCCGTCCTGCAAGCAGAACAATCTGCGCACAGCATTACAGATGCTTCAGGCAAATTGCTAATTCCGGGCTTGATCGACATGCACGTGCATTTGCGTGAACCTGGTTTCGAACACAAAGAGACCATCGAGACAGGTGCCAGGTCAGCGGCCCAAGGTGGTTTTACAACAATCGCCTGCATGCCTAACACAAGACCCGTAACAGATAGTCCGGATGTAGTAAAGTTGGTTCTGAATAAAGCCAAGGAAGCTGATTTGGTAAAGGTTCTGCCGTATGCGGCCATTACCAAAAACGAGCTTGGTCGCGAACTGACCGATTTTGCCGCTTTGAAAGAAGCAGGGGCCATCGGATTCACGGATGACGGCGTAGGCGTGCAGAACGCGCAGATGATGAAAGATGCCATGAGCCTCGCGGCAAGTATGGATATGCCAGTCATCGCTCACTGTGAAGACGACTCTCTGGTTGTAGGTGGATACGTGACCGAAGGAGAATTCTCCAAGCGCCATGGTATCAAAGGCATTCCGAATGAATCCGAAGCGATTCACGTTGGTCGTGATATCCTTCTTGCCGAAGCAACAGGGGTGCACTACCATGTCTGCCACGTAAGTACAGAACAATCCGTTCGCCTGATTCGTCTGGCCAAATCGATCGGCATCAAGGTTACGGCTGAGGTGTGTCCGCATCATCTGGTACTGTCCGATGAGGACATCCCGGGCATGGATGCCAACTGGAAAATGAACCCGCCACTTCGCTCACCGCGTGATGTGCAGGCTTGCATTGAAGGCTTGCTGGACGGAACGCTGGACATGATTGTAACGGATCATGCGCCGCATAGTGAAGAGGAGAAAGCCAAAGGCATGGAACTGGCACCATTCGGAATCGTCGGATTCGAAACCGCCTTCCCGCTGCTGTACACCAAGTTTGTAGAAACAGGACTTTGGAGTCTGGACTTCCTGGTTAAACGCATGACAGCCGATCCGGCACGGGTATTCCGACTGGATACAGGCAGGATGGAAGAAGGAGCACCTGCGGACTTGACCATGATTGACCTGAACGAGGAAAAAGCAGTCGATCCTGCAACGTTCGCAACCAAAGGAAGAAATACCCCGTTCACAGGCTGGAAGCTGAAAGGCTGGCCGGTACAGACTTGGGTGGATGGCAAAAGCGTATGGAATAACACGGTACAACAGTAAATCGGTTTACCTATGAGTTATTAACTCTTTAATGCAATTACATCTTTTCAACTAACTCGAGGCAGACCATGCCGAGAGCCTAACATACGAAACAAGCAAATTTGAATGGTATGGTTTTGAACTTGGGAGCCACAGTAGCACACGAAGTGGACAGAAAAGACCCGAAGAAGCGAAGCGTTCGCCTTTATCCCCGGATTACATCCATTTATAAAATGGATAAAGAGTAATCTGGGGATAACAGCGATCGAAGGGCTTTCTGTCCACGAAGTCACCGCTACCGTGACACGCACCCCATGTTCAACGAAATGCATTCAAGTTTATAAACACAGAGGAGTGAAATGGGATGCAGGCACAGGCAAGATTATTGTTGGAAGACGGCACACTGTTCATCGGGAAAGCGTTCGGTGCTGAAGGTGAAACAACGGGTGAGGTCGTTTTTAATACGGGAATTACAGGCTACCAAGAGGTGCTTTCGGATCCTTCTTATTGCGGTCAAATCGTAACCATGACGTATCCGCTGATCGGTAACTACGGCATTACGCGTGACGACTTCGAGTCAATCCGTCCATTCGTGCATGGTTTCGTAGTTCGCCGTCATGAGACGGTACCGAGCAACTGGCGCGCTGAATACAGCCTGGATGATCTGCTGAAAGAGTACGGCATCGTCGGCATCAGCGAAATTGATACACGCATGTTGACTCGCCGGATTCGTCATCACGGCACAATGAAGGGAATTCTCACAACAGGATCGAAGCCTGTGGAAGAGCTGCTGGAGATGATGGGAGACACAAGCATCGCCGAGCTGCGCAACCAGGTACCTCTGACGTCTACGCAGCATGTGTACAACAGTCCGGGAACGGCTGAGCGTATCGTTCTTGTAGACTATGGTGCAAAAACAGGAATTCTGCGTGAACTGAGCAAGCGCAACTGTGACGTTGTTGTCGTGCCGCATGATGTAACTGCAGAAGAGATTCGCCGTCTTAATCCGGATGGTATTCAGCTGTCCAACGGTCCTGGGGATCCAAAAGATGTACCACATGCCGTTAAAATGATCAGTGAACTGCTTGGCGAGTATCCAATCTTTGGTATCTGTCTCGGTCATCAACTCTTTGCACTGGCAGCAGGCGCGGATACAGAGAAGCTTAAGTTCGGACACCGCGGTGGTAACCACCCAGTCAAAGAACTGGAAAGCGGGCGCTGCTTCATCACATCCCAGAATCACGGTTACACGGTTAACGAAGAGTCAGTGAAAAACACTGAATTGGAAGTTACACACATCAATAACAATGACAAGACCATTGAAGGTTTGAAACATAAAACATTCCCTGCGTTTTCGGTACAATATCACCCGGAAGCAGCGCCAGGTCCTTATGATAACAGCTATCTGTTCGACCGTTTCATCGAAATGATTCGTGAGCACAAAATCACTAACCCGCAAAAGCCGCGTCAAGCCGTATTGGCAGCCGCAGTGAAAGGAGCACAATAACATGCCGATTAACAAAGACCTCAAAAAAATCCTGGTGATTGGTTCCGGTCCAATCGTCATCGGTCAAGCGGCCGAGTTCGACTATGCCGGTACACAGGCTTGCCAGGCACTGAAAGAAGAAGGCGTGGAAGTTGTACTCATTAACAGCAACCCGGCAACCATCATGACCGATACTAACATGGCTGACAAAGTGTATATCGAGCCGATTACACTCGATTTCGTCACTCAGATCATTCGTCAGGAACGCCCAGACGGATTGCTGCCTACGCTTGGCGGTCAAACCGGTTTGAACATGGCCGTGGAACTGGCTCGTGCCGGTGTCCTGGAACGTGAAAATGTGAAATTGCTCGGAACACAGCTGACATCCATCGAGAAAGCAGAAGATCGTGACTTGTTCCGTGATCTGATGCGTGAACTGGAACAGCCTGTGCCTGAGAGTGTAATCGTAACGACACTTGAAGAATCTCTTGAATTTGCAGCTGAAATTGGTTATCCAATTATCGTACGTCCAGCTTATACGCTTGGCGGAACAGGTGGCGGGATCTGTGCGAATGAAGAAGAGCTTCGCGAGACCGTCGCAGCAGGACTTCGGTACAGCCCGATTGGACAATGTCTGGTCGAGAAGAGTATTGCAGGCATGAAAGAAGTCGAGTACGAAGTCATGCGTGACAAGAACGATAACTGTATCGTCGTCTGCAACATGGAAAACTTCGATCCGGTCGGCGTTCACACAGGTGACAGTATCGTTGTGGCACCAAGCCAGACGCTGTCTGACCGTGAATATCAGATGCTGCGTTCAGCATCCCTGAAAATCATTCGCGCCCTTAACATTGAAGGTGGATGTAACGTACAATTCGCCCTGGATCCGCACAGCTTCCAGTACTATGTTATCGAAGTGAATCCACGGGTAAGCCGTTCCTCGGCTTTGGCTTCCAAAGCAACCGGTTATCCGATTGCAAAAATGGCTGCCAAAATCGCCATGGGTTACACGCTCGATGAGATCGTAAACCCGGTAACAGGCCAAACCTATGCTTGCTTTGAGCCAACACTGGATTATATCGTGAGCAAAATCCCTCGCTGGCCGTTCGACAAGTTTACTTCCGCGAACCGCAAGCTGGGTACACAAATGAAAGCAACAGGCGAAGTTATGGCTATCGGCCGTACCTTTGAAGAGTCGATTCACAAAGCAGTTCGCTCACTCGAGATCGGTGTGCACCGTCTGTACTTGAAAGAGGCAGAAACATTGGACGAAGCTACGCTCAACGAACGTCTGGTCAAAGCCGATGATGAGCGCATGTTCCTGGTGGCTGAAGCATTCCGCAGAGGGTATACATTACAACAACTGCAGGATCTGACGAAGATTGACTGGTGGTTCCTGGACAAAATTGAAGGTCTGGTCGGCTTCGAAGATCGTATCCGTGAGGAATCCGAGCTGTCATCCGAAACGCTGTATCAAGCGAAGCGTCTTGGATTCACGGACCGTGCAATTGCTGAACTGCGTGCTCAAGGCCAACCTGGAAGCACACTGACAACGGAAGCAGAGGTTAGAGCTCGTCGTGAGCAGGAAAACCTTCGTCCGGTATACAAAATGGTTGATACATGTGCAGCGGAGTTCGAAGCAACAACGCCATACTACTACTCGACGTACGAAACGGAGAATGAAGTTATCCCTTCGGACAAGAAAAAAGTCGTAGTGCTGGGTTCGGGACCAATCCGGATCGGTCAAGGGATCGAGTTCGACTACTCAACAGTACACGCAGTATGGGCCTTGCAAAAGGCAGGCTACGAAGCGGTTATTATTAACAATAACCCTGAAACAGTATCCACGGACTTCAATACATCCGATCGTCTGTACTTCGAGCCTCTGTTCTTCGAAGATGTCATGAACGTGATTGAACAGGAACAGCCGGTAGGCGTTATCGTACAGTTCGGTGGTCAAACGGCTATCAACCTGGCTGCACCACTGCGTAATGCAGGTGTGACCATCCTCGGAACGGACCTGGAGAGCATCGATGAAGCAGAGGATCGCAAGAAATTCGAACGTCTTCTGTCCCGTTTGGAAATTGCACAGCCTAAAGGTAAAACAGTCATTTCCGTAGATGATGCAGTAGAGACGGCGCAAAGCCTGGGTTACCCTGTGTTGGTTCGTCCTTCCTATGTACTCGGTGGTCGTGCGATGGAGATCGTATACTCTGATGCCGAATTGCTGACATATATGGAACAGGCGGTTAAAATCAATCCCGAGCACCCGGTACTGATTGACCGTTACATGCTGGGTAAAGAGGTTGAGGTGGACGCTATCTGTGATGGTGAGACGGTACTGGTTCCAGGCATCATGGAACATATCGAACGTGCAGGGGTGCACTCCGGTGACTCCATCGCAGTTTATCCGCCACAGCACCTGTCCGACGATTTGAAAGAAAAAATCGTTGACATCACAATTAAGATTGCAAAAGAACTGAAAACGATTGGTCTGGTCAACATCCAATTTGTCATCCATGATGGCCAAGTGTATGTCATTGAGGTGAACCCGCGTTCATCCCGAACAGTACCTTTCCTGAGCAAAGTAACGAACATTCCGATGGCGAACCTGGCAACACAGGCGATCCTTGGTGTGAAGCTGAAAGATCTGGGTTACGTGGACGGTCTGTGGCCTGAGTCGGATCATGTATCGGTGAAAGTTCCGGTCTTCTCCTTCGCGAAGCTGCGTCGTGTGGAACCAACCCTTGGACCTGAGATGAAATCCACAGGTGAGGTTATGGGTCGTGACCCGAATTACGCCAAAGCGTTGTTCAAAGGTCTCATCGGAGCTGGAATGAAAATTCCGGCAACCGGAGCGATTGTAGTTACTGTGGCAGACAAAGATAAGGACGAAGCTGTACCGCTGCTTGAAGGTTTCTACAGACTGGGTTACAAAATCATGGCTACTGGAGGAACGGCAGCTGCGCTTGAAGCGGCAAACATTCCGGTAACGACGGTGAACAAGTTGAGCGAAGGTTCGCCGAACATTCTGGATATGATTCGCAGCGGTGAAGCGAACTTTGTCTTCAACACACTGACCAAAGGCAAAACACCGCAGCGTGACGGATTCCGAATTCGTCGTGAAGCGGTAGAGAACGGCATTGTATGTATGACTTCCCTGGATACGATTCGTGCCCTGCTGATCATGCTGCAAACGATCAACTTCTCTTCAGAGGCAATGCCAGTCTTTGTAAAATAAAAAGGTACTGATGAAGGACATCAGTCAGCCTGCGGGCTGGCGGGATGTCCTTTATATCGGGCAAAAACGGAAAAAACAAGCATGTGGAAGGAGCGGACTGGATGAATCACCCTAATTTCAATGAAATGGCTGGCCGTTTGATGGTCGCACTCGATTATCCTGATGCGGAGCAGGCCCAAGAGCTGGTACAGGCACTCGAAGGTATTCCGTGTTATCTGAAAGTGGGAATGCAGCTGTTCTACGCAGCGGGTCCGGACTTTATCCGGGGGCTGAAAGCGAGAGGGTATTCGGTATTCCTCGATGTGAAGATGCACGATATTCCCAATACCGTTCGCGGTGGTGCCGAGAGTATAACCCGCCTCGGTGTAGACATGTTCAACGTACACGCAGCAGGCGGTACAAGCATGATGCGTGCTGCACGCGAAGGAGCGGAAGCAGCGCTGGCTGCAGATCCTTCTCTGAGAAGGCCGGAAATCATCGCAGTTACCCAGCTGACGAGTACAAGTCAGGAAACAATGAACAGCGAGATTGGCATTGAGGGAAGTGTGGAAGCGGCAGTGGTTCGTTATGCTGGACTGGCTCATGAAGCAGGCCTGGATGGCGTTGTGGCTTCTCCACTTGAGGTGCCGGCAATCCGGGCAGCATGCGGCAGTGATTTTCACACCGTTACCCCGGGAATTCGGCCGGCAGGCAGCGGTCTTGGTGACCAGACTCGTGTCCTCACGCCAGGGGAAGCCATCGCCAGAGGCAGTCATTACATTGTTGTAGGCAGACCGATTACAGGTGCGCCCAATCCACGTGAAGCAGCAGAAACCATTTTGAAGGAGATGTTGAACGCATGACCGCACTGAACGAGATTCCTAATCATATTGCTTCCCAACTGCTGAAGATTAACGCCGTGGCACTGCGCCCGCAGCAGCCTTTTACCTGGACGTCGGGGATCAAGTCCCCGATCTATTGTGACAACCGTCTGACGATGTCCTATCCAGAGATCCGCAATGACATTGCCGAAGCCTTCGCTGCCATTATTCGTGAGCAGTACCCGGATGCAGAAGTCGTTGCAGGTACAGCAACCGCAGGTATTCCACATGCAGCATGGGTAGCTCAGAAGCTGAATCTGCCGATGGCCTACATTCGTGACAAAGCGAAAGGACATGGTAAGGAAAACCTGATTGAAGGCATCATTACTGAAGGCCAAAAGGTGGTTGTAATCGAGGACCTGATTTCAACAGGAGGTAGCTCGATCAAAGCCGCCGAAGCAGTACGTGCAGCAGGGGCAACACCTCTCGCCGTGCTGGCGATTTTCAGCTATCAGCTGGATAAAGGGGTACAAGCATTTGAAGAAGCCGGCATTCAGCTGCAAACCCTCTCCAACTATACGGCCCTAATGGACGTGGCTTTGGCTCAAGGAACCATCCAGGAGAGTGATTTCGAGCTGCTCAAATCCTGGCGTGAAGATCCTTCTTCATTTGGTAAATAATATCATCTGTGCATCTTGTGCTGTTCGACGTGTGAACAGTATCAAAATTGTAATGATTGGCGCTATAGAGGCAAATTCATAGAATTGGCAAGAAGCATCCCGCACTCTGGGGTGCTTTTTTCGTTTGTTCATCAAAATATTAACTTTTTCCCGGCTACGTTGTAAAAAGCTTGTAACTTTTAGTTGGGACCGGTCGTTTATAATGCAGTGTAGTATGGAATAGATTTCTAATTTTAGTACCCTTAATGAAATGATTGGGATGTTAAGAAAGGATGAGCGTGATTGCTGGCATGAAGAAATTATTTTCCAGTAAGAAATCTGCCAAAAGCCAGTCAGGCGGGAAGCATGCAAAAGGGCACACAGAGCAGCAGAACACCGCCGGGCAGGAAGCCTCGGCATACATAAGTGACCCCGATAGTCCTTCCACCGACTCGCAATCCATAAGTGATGGAATGATCCAGGATGAGGTGGCCGTTGCCGCTGCCGAACCCGAAGCGAAGTCCCAGCCCAAGGCAAAAGCCAGCTTGCTGCCTCCGTACGACGGACCTGTGCTGGAAGTTCGTAATGTACATCGGAGCTTTCAGACGGGCAGCCGGATTATTCATGTACTTAAGGGCATCGACATGGAAGTCAACCCGCAGCAGTTGGTTATGCTGAAAGGGCGATCAGGCTCAGGCAAAACGACACTGCTCAATATGCTGGGCGGACTTGATCAGCCTTCCAGTGGGGACATACTGTTTTCCGGACAGCCTTTGCAGGATTGGGGTGACCGGAAGCGGACCTCTCTGCGGCGTAAGGAAATCGGTTTTATTTTTCAGGCCTATGCACTGATGCCCTTGCTGTCGGCATGGGAAAATGTAGAGCTGTCATTGCGAATGGCAGATGTGCCTCGCTCGGAATGGAAGGATCGGGTTGGCCATTGTCTGGATCTGGTCGGACTGTCCAAACGGGTGAAGCACCGGCCGTTCGAGATGTCCGGGGGGGAGCAGCAGCGGGTCGCGATCGCCAAGGCCATTGCCCATAGACCCAGACTGCTGCTTGCGGATGAGCCGACAGCTGAGCTGGATTCCAAGATGGGAGCACAGGTTATGTCCGTATTTCGCAATATTATTGAAGTAGAACAAGTAACCATATGTATGACTACACACGATCCTACGATTTTGGAGGTTGCGGACCATGTTTATGAAATGGCGGACGGCAGATTTATTCAGTAAAGAGGCCGCTCCGAAAAGGGGGAAACGTGCAGCGCTAATTGTAATTGGTGCAATTATGGCTGCAACGATGTCGGGCTGCTCATTGCTGCCGGCAGAAACAGAGGAAGAAGTGCTTCCGCCGATCACGCCGCCTACGATTTCCAAAAAGCCGGAATATGAGGTCCGGACAGAAACGCTGGAAAAAAAGGTTAGCGGCAGCGGTAAAATGATGAGTCAGCGGGAAGAGAAGGTGTATTTCACGCTGGACGGTATGCACATCAAGGAACTGAACGTGAAACCGGGGGACAAAGTGAAGAAAGGCCAGCTCCTCGCAGAGCTCGACGTGGAGAGTGTAGAAAAGGAAATTCGGGCCAAAAAGCTGCAGATTCGCAAATCGGAAGTACAAATGAAAGAAACGCTTCGTAAACGAGATGAGATGGATCCGGTGGAGTTCGAAGAAGCCACCATTGCATTTGAAGAATTGCGCCAGGAACTGGCTGATCTGGAGGAGCAGTTAGGTAAAGCGACGCTGACCGCTCCGTTCGGAGGAACGATTATTGCAGTTCAGGTGGAGAAGGGTGCAGCAGTCAAAGCCTATGATCCGATTGCAACGATCGCGGATACGTCAAATCTGGTTGTCGCAGCTACATTTGCCAAGGAAGATCTCGAGAAATTCTCGGCTGGCATGAAGGCGGATGTCGACATCAATGGAGCGGGCAAGGTATCCGGCAGAGTTAAAGTGATGCCTGTTGCTGAGGCTGCTGGAAGTGGAAGTGGAAACGGTGGAGGTACAGGCGAAGGAGGCACCCCGCCAGTCAAAGAAACCCTCGACCAGTATGTTATCGTCTCCCTGACGAAAATGCCCAAGGGTGTGGAACGCGGAACCCCTCTGACAGTATCCATTGTGACCCAGCGTACGGAGGATGCCATAGTCATTCCTGTATCGGCGCTGCGCTCCATCGGTTCAAGAACATACGTGCAGGTCGTTGAAAGTGATGGCAGCAAGCGCGAAGTGGACGTTGAAGTGGGGCAGCAGACATCCACGGATGTTGAAATTCTGAAGGGTCTGACGGTTGGACAGAAAGTGGTGGGCCGCTAATGGGGCTGCCATTGCTCAGACTGTTGTTCCGGAAAATGTGGAACACCCGCTGGATGACATTCAGTACACTGATCGGACTGATTGTGGCGGTAGCATTCACTGTCAGTATACCGATGTATGCCGACGGTGCACTGAAACGGGTGGTGGCACAGACCCTGCAGGATAACAGTGAGGGGCTGCCTGCAGGTTCGTTGCTTATGAGTTATCAGGCGCCAGGCGGGGTTAAGACAGACACGCGTGGATTAGAAGAAGTGGATCGCTATATTCGGGAGGATGTACCTCGCGATATTGGTTTTCCATTTCATACGTATGTGAACTCCAGATCCATTCGGAGCACCGAGGTGAATCCGGAGGATCCCACCAAGGTGGATGCCAGCCGGGTACGGAGCATGACGCTCGGAACGATGAGCGGGCTGGATGCACAGGTGAATTATACGGCCGGCGTGAAGCCAGGCAATCAAGTGAAGGACGACATTATTGAAGCGGTTATGCTGGAGGAAGGCATGTACCGGAACGACCTGCACGTCGGTGATATTCTGGAATACCCCGTGTACAGCGGGCTTGATATCACATTGCGTGTCAAAATCACCGGTTCCTTCAAGGCAGATGATCTGAATAGTCCATATTGGGTTCAGGGATTCGATGGCATGATGAATGGGCTATATGTGGATGAGTCCGTGTTCAATGATGTGTTGCTGAAGGAAAAAGGAATTCCTCTTCAGAATTCGCGCTGGTATTATGCGTTTGATCTGAAGGAAATCCAAACTAGTCAGCTGCCGGGTCTGACATCCATGCTGGAACGTTTGGATATCGATCTGTACCAGCGGCTTAAGGATACGAAGGTGGATATCACCTTTGGTGATCTGTTGAAGCAATTCCGCAGTCAGAGTCTGCAGCTGCAGACAATGCTGTTTACACTGGCAGCACCGATGATTGCGATGGTTTTTTATTTTATTGCAATGAATGCCAGACAGTCCCTGCAGAAGCAGGAAAGTGATATTGCGGTACTGCGAAGCCGCGGAGCTTCAGCACGACAAATTTTCTCCCTATACCTGCTGGAGGGTATCTTTCTGGGGGCCATCGCGCTCGTGATTGGTCCAATGCTTGGCTGGTTTATGGCCAAAAGCATTGGATCAGCCAGTGGGTTCCTGTCGTTCGTGGATCGCAAGTCGATTCCAATCGGTGTGTCCAAGGAAGCCATCCTGCTGGGCCTTGTCGCCGTACTCGTAGCCATTATTGCTTCACTTATTCCGGCAATAACCTATGCACGAGCGACGATTGTTTCGGCCAAGCGACGTCAGGCACGTACGGATCGTGCTCCCATATGGCAGCGCTGGTTCCTCGATATCCTGCTGCTGGGTCTTGCAGGATATGGATACTACCTGTTCTATGAACGTCAGATGCTGACGTTCCAGACGGGTATGACGACAGATCAGCTGCAGGTACAGCCGTTTCTATTCTTTGTACCTGCGCTTGCGATCTTTGCCTTGGGGCTGTTCTTCCTGCGGTTGTTCCCGTGGATTCTGAAGCTCATTCAGTGGATTGGGCGCAAATTCCTGCCGGTTCCACTCTACTTGACCCTGACACAGTTATCGCGGTCATCATCGTCTTATTACCCGTTGATGATCCTGCTTGTTTTGACACTCGGGCTTGGTGTGTACAACTCGGCTGCAGCTCGGACCATTGATCTGAACTCTACTGAGCGTACGTTGTACCGATATGGTTCTGACGTCATTATGCAAACGGTATGGGAAGGAACACCTGAAGTTAAGCCTGGCGGTTCCGGTCAGAACGGTGGTTCAGGCGGAGGGCAGCAAGGTGGTGGAAACGGTGGCGGAGGTTCTGGTGGCGGTGGTGCTGCCGGAGGCGGAAATGGCGGTGGAGGTGCTCCAGGTGGGGGCGGTGGGAATTCCCAACCATCCAAAGTCATTTACTCCGAACCTCCATTTGAAGTATTCCGCAGACTGGACGGTGTGGAACATGCCGCGAGAGTGCTGCAGACGAAAGGGAATATCATTGTATCCGGCAAATCCGGCGGCCAGGGCATGCTGGTCGGGATTGATAATGTGGACTTTGCTAAGGTGGCGTGGTTCCGTAACGACCTGTTCCCGGCACATCCATATAAGTATCTTGACTTGTTAGGCAAGTATGAAGGGGCTGTGTTGATCTCATCCAAATTTGCGGATAAGTTCAAGCTCAAAACGGGAGATCTGATCTCTATTGGCGTTCAGGGCCAGGCCATTGAATTCGTGGTTTTCGGCATTATCCCATACTGGCCTGCACAGTATCCGGACCAGACGCCATTCTTCGTGGCCAATCTGGACTATATCTATGATCAGGTGCCGCTGATTCCGTATGAGGTCTGGCTGAAAATGGAACCTGATGCCAAGGTGGCTCCATTAATGGAGAAGCTGGCAGCAGAGGGCATTGAGCTATCCTCCGTACGCGATGTGCGTACAGAATTGGTGTCCCAGGGCAAACATCCGTCACGTGGCGGTGTGTTCGGCATCCTGAGTCTGGGCTTCCTGGTCTCGGTCATCATATCCCTGATAGGGTACATCCTGTATTGGTTCTTTAACCTTTCAGGTCGTGTTGTCCAGTTTGGTGTATTAAGAGCCATGGGATTATCACGTGCACAGCTGAGCGGAATGCTGCTCCTGGAACAAGTGTTCACGGCAGGTCTTTCCATTCTACTTGGCATCGGAATCGGTCAGGTATCCAGTCGTCTGTTCCTGCCATTCTTACAAACGACAGATAATGTATCTGCACAGGTACCTCCGTTCCGGATTGTATTTGAACAACAAGATATGCTGCAGCTGTACGGCGTGACTGTGGTCATGCTGATTGTGGGAGCAACGATGCTGCTGTGGCAGATTCGCAGATTGCGGGTTCACCAAGCGGTCAAAATGGGAGAGGAGAGGTAAACGTGATCCAATGCGAAGGACTCGTAAAAATTTTTAAATCCAGCGATGTGGAAGTCGTTGCCCTTCAAGGTCTCAATCTGACTGTCAATCAAGGTGAAATGATGGCAATCATCGGCAACAGCGGCAGCGGTAAATCCACATTGCTTAACATTCTGGGAGGACTGGACCGTCCAACGGCTGGTACTGCGGTTGTTGGAGACTGGGATTTGCTGAAAATGACAGACGCCCAGCTAGTAGAGTACAAACGTCATACCGTAGGCTTTATCTGGCAAAATAATGGGCGTAACCTGCTGCCTTATCTAACGGCACTGGAGAATGTGGAAACACCCATGATTCTTGGCGGCAAACGTGATCGCGCATACGCGATGCAGCTGCTGGAATGGGTTGGGCTGAAGGATCGGATGCACAACAAGCTGCATCAATTATCCGGAGGGGAGCAGCAGCGGGTGGCTATAGCCATCTCGCTCTCCAATCGTCCCAAGATTCTGCTTGCAGATGAGCCAACAGGCTCGGTCGATTCCGAGACTTGTGATACGATCATGAACATTTTTCGCAAAATGAACAAGGAACTGGGCGTCACGATCGTTATTGTTACCCATGATCTGACGCTTGCCGGCAAGGTGGACCGTATTGTAGCGATACGTGATGGCTTGACGAGCACCGAGTTTGTGAAACGGAATCCGAACCTGGATGACGAACATGGATTATCTGAAGCGGGAGCACCGGATATCCATGAGGCCTTTGTCATCATTGACCGGGCGGGACGCCTTCAGGTACCCAAAGAGTATTTGGAGGCCTTGGCCATTGACAACAGGGCAACATTGGAATTTGACGGTGAGCGCATTGTGATTACACCGCCAAGATAAATTTGAGGGGGAATTGGGAGATGAAGAACAGGTTTTGGGGAAAACGTGTGCTTGCTGTGCTGGCTACAGCCAGTCTGGCATTGCCGCTGATTGCGGGCTGTACAGCTAGTGAGGCCAAGGACACAGAGCAGCGTGTATTGCGTGTGGCTACATTGTGGGGAAGCCAGGATGACAGCTATTTCCGTCAGCAATTTACAGATGCATTTGAACTGACACATCCGAATGTAACGATTGAAGTGGTGGCTGCAGTAGATCAGGGCAGCATGTATGGCTATGGCACTCAGGAAGAACAGCAGGAAATGCCAGATAGCCTGGAAAACATGAAGAAAATCATGACTGGTGATAATCCAGTGGATGTCGTTGTGGCTGACACGGCTACGCTTAAATCGCTCATCCAGGAGAATATGGTGAAACAGCTGGACCCACTGATACAGGAGGACAAATTCGATACCAGCGATATTGTGCCAAGTGTTATTGAAGGCATCAAGGATCTGGGCGATCAGAGCATCTATGCGCTGACACCGACCTTCTCCTCGTCCGCACTGTTCTATAACAAGGCGATGTTCCAAAAAGCAGGCGTAGAGCCACCTACAGATAACATGACGTGGGATGATATTTTCAACTTGGCAACACGTCTGACCAAAGGTGAAGGAAAAGATCACGAATTCGGGTTCTCATTCTCCACGTACCAGGGTGGTTCCCCTTACTACACCATGCAGCAATATTACAGTGCTCTGCAATTGAAGATCTTCGATGATAAAGCAGAGAAAATGACCGTAGATTCACCGCAATGGGAGAAGGTATGGAGTACCATCAGCAAGCTTGCTATTGATAAAGTGATCCCTAAAGGAGACGAACCTCAGGATCAGGATCCGAACGGACGTTATAACCCGCTTCAAGGTGATCTGTTCCTGAGCAGCAAGGCTGCTATGGTTATTGGGGATTACAGCTACATCAACCAATTAATTGACGCAAACAAAAATGCAGATAAAATGGAAGGCTTCACCAAGGTGGACTGGGACGTGGTAACACCTCCAGTACATCCGGAAGCGCCTGAAATTGGTGGTAATATCTATCTCAGCAGCCTGATGGCGATCAATAGTTCCGCTCAAAATCCGGATGATGCCTGGGAATTGATCAAATATATGAACAGTGAAGATTGGGCTAAGATTAAGGCACGCAGCAGCTATGAGATGGTATCCCGCAAAAGCTTCATTAAACCGAAGGACGGTTTGGATTACAATATCCAGGCGTTCTATACGTTGAAGCCTGTGCCTCCTACCAATACCAATTTGGATAATCTGTACCAAAAAATGCCGAGCCTCTGGCAAGTGAGCGAGAAAGGCATGGAATACTTCACTCAGGTGCTTGAGAACAAGAAGACGCCAAAAGAAGCACTTGGTGAGTGGGCAGCCAAAGGTAATGAAATGTTAGAGAAATTAAAAAAGGATCCCAAGGCCACATTTTAAGCCTTAACAAGGAAGCAGACAGTTTTAATATTGGCATAGTGCAAAATAGTCGCTGGAGTTTTTAACCTCTGGCGGCTATTTTTTTGGGAAATGGGGTATTCTACAACAAGCAGAGATGAATCATAACTCCGGAAAGGAAGAAAAGGATGCGCTGGGTATATTTCAGCAAGCTATATGCAACTAAATTTCAGGCAGGGTGTCTTGCCAAACGTATGGAGCAGGACGGGTGGATTTACGGTCATAATGAGCCAGCAGAAGTGGAAGTATATCGTTCAAAAAGAGGAAGATATGGCGTTCGTTTTATTCCCTGACATTACCCCTTGACTTATTAGGGTGGCATGGTGTATATTAATTAAGTCGCTGTTTTAATATTTTACTGACGCGGGGTGGAGCAGCCCGGTAGCTCGTCGGGCTCATAACCCGAAGGCCGCAGGTTCAAATCCTGCCCCCGCAATTTAGCTTCACTTGGATGATTCACAGCCATCATCTGCACGTTATACATTATGTCTAGGGCCCTTAGCTCAGTTGGTTAGAGCGGTCGGCTCATAACCGATTGGTCGGGGGTTCGAGTCCCTCAGGGCCCATACTCTTAAAACCCTTGCGCAGCAAGGGTTTTTTTCTGTCTTGTTTTTCATGTGGCGATTAACTTATGGAAGATGATCGCTATGGCTAATCAACTTCCTTCAACAGTTCTTCCGAATTGTTTTTGACATTCCCCACATCCCTGGACACTTTATAGGCCCTCATTTCAGAAGACTTATACGGTTTCAGAAGCGACAGCAGGGAAGGGACGTCGTTATGATTTCGATCCAGCCATTCTTCTTCATCCTGTGGACGTAAAATAACAGGCATCCGATTGTGTATGTCTGCCATCAGTTCGTTTGGTTCAGTAGTAATAATGGTGCATGTACTCAATTTGTTTCCTTCGGAATCTGCCCAAGTGTCGTATAGTCCAGCGAGCGAGAAGATCTGTTCGTCCTTCAGCAGAATACGGAGAGGCTGTTTATGCGTCCCTTCCTTCTTCCACTCATAAAAGCCATTCGTGGGAATAATGCAGCGTCTGGAGCTGATGAGGCGCTTAAATGAAGGCTTCGTGTCCAATGTCTCTGCCCGTGCGTTGATCATCTTATTTCCAACCTTGTCGTCTTTCGCCCACGTAGGGACGAGGCCCCAGCGAAGGGAACCCAGACGGTTTCCTTGGGTGCTTCCAATAATGGCTGGGATATACTGCATGGGTGCAGCATTATAATTGGGTTGATACTCGTAGTCTTCACTTATGGAAGCCATGTACCTGTCCATTAATTCCTCTAGAGGGTCAATTATGGTAAATCTGCCACACATACGAGTCACCTCCTAAACTGTCATTAGCCATATTTAATCATACTATCGGTGGATTAAACACGGTAAAAATTAGATGAGCCGGACGGCTGTCTAATCCTCGCTTAAAAGGATCATAGAGAATCCTCCTGAAGAGTTTCAAATACGGGTCTAGTCAAGATGGAAGCAGTACTTGATGAGGTGCCTTTTTTTTGGGATATCCTTGTCTGTCCATGCCGTCTCTAGTATCTCGCATATACTATCCTATTCCAACCATAGGAGGTAGATTTCATGAGTCAATTTATTGATGCGAGAACCTCGCAGAATGCCAGCTTGGCTAACTCCATTTCTGTTCCTATCCTCGTAGCGAATACACCGCAATTGTTTGGACAGATTGGCTTGGTAACGACTGCTGGCATAGGGGCGAATCCGCGTGTGCAAATGAAAGGTACGGTATCCGTGCAGCTTCCATTGGCGCTCGTCGGAATCACGATTACGGTTGTTCGCGGAACGGCTCCAACGGATCCCATTGTATATTCCGCAACGTCCACCTTCAGCTTAAGCGTACTGGCACCTCAAGTTATTACATTCTCCGCGGATGATTACAACCCGCCAGTTCTTCCGCAACTGACGTACACCGCTTTTATCAGCTCGAACTTGCTGGGTACCATTCGTGTAGGTCCTGAGAACTTTGATGGAGCATTGTACTCCGACTAATCCCGTACCTGCTTCTGAAGTTCAAAAGAGCTTTTAACGATGATCCGAGACCGAAGAAGTTTGGGGTTATCACTGCCTGCCTGATAAGGCAGGCTTTTTTTATAATTGGGGGAGTACTGAATTTCTTGGGATGTGTCAGGCTTATGATATAATGAAAACCAATGAATTTATGGATAGAAAGCGGGTTTTGAATGACATGATTGAAAAGGATGGACAGCGCTTCCGTTTCAGTGAAGCTCCGGTATGGGAATGGCAGCGAGCCTATTATGAGCAGCAAGGGCTGCAGGCCTGGACGGATAATCAGGTTCCACAATACATTACAAGCAATCCCATGATTGCGACTGCATACGCGGAAATGATCTTTGGCTTCCTTCAAGACTTGGCTGCCAAGGGACAGACATCAGAGACGGTAACCATTCTGGAGTTGGGTGCTGGCGTAGGACGCTTGGCTTTTCAAATGGTGACCAAACTATGCGAGCTCAGGGACTATGCTGAAACCACGCTGCCGCCCTTTCGTTATGTAATGACGGATCTTGCTGCTGACAATGTTACGGGGTGGAGGGATCATCCGTCCATGCAACCGTTGATCCAGCAAGGATTGCTTGATTTTGCACAATTTGATGCCATGCAGGACACGGAATTAAATTTGACGGTAGCGGGTACGGTTATTCGCCCGGGTGAGCTGGGTCAGCCAATACTGATTATTGCCAACTACTTCTTTGATAGTATTCCTCAAGAATTGATCTATGTTGGTGAAGGGCAGATCTTTGAATGTGATGTTATAATATCGAATGCCGATGTTTCCACGAATCTTCAGCCTAATGAAATGTTGAAAAACATGGAGCTGGGTTATGCGTATCGTCCGGCACCGCAGTACAGTAAACCGGACTTTCCGTATCGAGACGTCATATCACTATACCAGGAAGAACTGGAAGACTCCCATATTTTATTCCCGGCCGCAGGACTCGCTTGCCTGGAACGTCTGGAGACTTTATCCCAATCCGGGTTTGTGCTTATTACAGCTGATAAAGGGGATCATCGACTGGATCATTGGAAGTTTGCGGAGCCGCCTGAATTTGTTCTTCATGGCAGCTTCTCGTTGACGGCGAACTATCATGCCATTCAACATGTTTTTGAGCAGCGCGGAGCGCATGTTCGTTTTACATCACATCATTACAAAGATCTGAATATCGGATGTATGTTAATGGTAGAAGAGCCAATAAGCTACGTAAATATAAGACTGGCCTATCTGCGAGAGATTGAGCGTTTTGGTCCAGATGACTTCTTCAGTATAAAAGAATGGTTCGACCATCAGCTAAGCAGAATGGAACTTAAGCAGCTTTTGCCCTTTTGGCGTTTGGGCAGGTATGATGCCGAATTTTTGATACATAGTGCCCAGAGAATATCTGATCTCCTTCCTGAGGCAAGTGATGAAGAGATGTTGGATATCCAGCATGGCATTCAGATGATGTGGTCCTCCTATTACACAATGGAACAGATGGGGGATATTGCATTTCTAGCAGGGCAATTGTTGAATGAAATGGGGATGTATGAAGACGCGAAACATTTTCTTGAACTTGCTCTGGAAGCAGATGGAGTTAAGGGCAGCTCAGCAGTATTATACGATTTGGCCGTGTGCTGTTATGAGCTGGAGCTCGAAAACGAAGCCCTGAATTACACCCGAGAAGTACTTGTGATGGAGCCTGATCATGAAGAAGCACGTTCGCTGCTACAAAGTTTGGAAAGCTGATCGTTATTCTTTTATTCATGAATGGGGGACACGTGAAATGAAAATCCTGATTGGACAACCGAAACTGGAGCCAGCCCTTAGCCAGTTGGAAAGGGAACTTAGATTCAACCCTGATGTGGATATTGTGCTGTATCCAGAGGGGTATCTGAATCAGAATGTGGAAGAAGCGCGTAGGTTGGCTGCAACGTATGAAACGATGATTGTGTCCGGACACCGCAGATTGGATGAGAAACCCAAGGATCGAGCCATCATTATGAATAAGGCAGGAGACATCGTGCTTGAAAAGGCGAAATACACACCTGCCACTACGGTTGAGGAGGCTGGCTGGGTAATCGGTACTTTGTTGTGTGACGAATTGGTACGGCAGGGTTTTCGTAAGGAGTTTGATAGGCAGATTCATCTGGTCATGCATTCCATCGGTGTTGGGATGTTCAGTGAGGAGCAATATGCGGAATGGCTGAAGGAGGCGAGGCAAATTGCGATTGCGGAGCAGTGTGTGATCATGGGGACAAGCCATGCTGACGGAGCTTATCGGGACTCGGACATCAGTATTCCAATTGCCTACTGCATCACACCGAGTGGCGATATTCTGATCGAATCGAGAAACGATACTCGGACCCGAATCATTGACCTGAAGTCAGTGGGGACAGGGCAGGACTGGATGGCCGCTGACCTGAATATCAGTGTATTTTGCCTGGAATAGTTAATGTGGATTGGGCGTAGCGGATTGGGGATATGCCCGGTCAATCGTGCTGAATTGGCATATGTTATGGCATACCTTGAAATTCAAAGGAGGCCAATCAAATGAGTCAAGTTGGATACGGCTGTAACAATGTTGGTGGAGTAGGATACGGTATGTGTACTTCTACTGCGGCAATTCTGGTACTCTTCATTCTGCTCGTCATCATCACAAAAGCATTCTGGGTGTAATATCGTATTCGGTCAACTACCGAATCGCTGCACCATGCTCCGCTGAATTTTCAGCGGGGCTTTCCTGCGCCCTAATGATGAGCAGCGGAAAGCCCTTGCATTTGACAAGCCAAAACAATGTGCTTAAAATCACATAAGAGACTAAATTTAGAGATTGAAGGGATTGTAATGCCGTTTATTCGCTTTAGAGGATTCACAGGTCATCAATTGGAGGAAACTGTCCCCCGGATTACTGAGCAGATGGCTCTCATTTGTAATATTCCACAAGAAAGACTGAAGGCAGAGCGTTATGATGTACAAGCTCTCACCCCATCTCCTGCCTCGATTGAGATTCTGATGTTCCAGCGTGATCAGGAAGTTCACAATCGCATTGCATCTTCCATCCATGGTATTCTGGCAGACGAAGGCCTTTCTGATGCTCATATTTTCTTCAACATCCTGTCACCGACTTTATATTACAAGCAAGGCAAGCCGCTAACCGATTACCCGTTAGATTAGATAATGATATGACCAGCGCATATGGTTTTCAAAAAAAATAGGCTGTTCCGCCAATGTTCGGAACAGCCTGGGACGAGCAGGGATCTGCTCGTCTTTTATTTTATTCTAAAATGCCTATGCTCGGATTGAGCGGGCTGGCGTGCTTGAATTATTCCGGAAGTAAATATAGATGAAAGAATTAGCACGGCTCCTCCGATGAGATAGACCAGCCAGATTCCTGACTCATCCGCAACCCATCCAAACAAGATGGCAGACACACCGAAAGCTGCAGTCAATAACAGGCCCTCCCGGAGGACATTTTGATTAGGACGTTCAAGATGTCTGAGGCCCCCCATTTCATTAGTATCATCGAGGAGTAAACCGATGGCGACCATAAGCGTCAAGCTGGCCCATGACATGGCTGCAGCTGCCCAGAATGTCTGTAAAGCTTCCCATTGACTGACAAGCAAACCGGCTATTGCATATCCAACAATGATTGCGGTTTGTCTGGAGAAGGATAGCAGGAGTTTCGTTTTTGCGAGCTCTTCGTCTTGTACAGCAAGGCGGGGGGTGATGCTGTCAAGCACCAGCGACTCCCAGCCCTCCAGAAAGGAAAGAACGGTAATAACAGCCAGTAAGACCGGGATATGTAAAGTCAGGTAAGGAAGTGATGTGGCAATTCCGGTGAACATAAGCGTCTTAGCTACTGGAATGCCAATAAGTAGTTTGGTCACAGCGAAACGTCCCACAAGCCAAGGAGAGGTTAAGGCTGCCACAATTCGTGCTGTCATCTGAATGAAAGGAAATAGTACGGCATAGAGTACCGATCCGGTCTGTCCATAGACCAGTAAAGTGATAACCATGATATATAATACATGTATAAAGGATAGGAGTGTCTTCGCAGCCCAGTATGGGTAGAAAATGATGTTCATGCATAGATGCCCTTTCTAGGTTCATATATATTCAGTACGCTGAAATAACAATACTAATAGTAAAGGGATGGAGGTCAATGCACCACAAATAAAATTATCATTTTCTGTTCATTGATAGCTCAAAAAGCAGTTATCCGTGTGGACAACTGCTTCATAAGTATATGCTCTTCAGGCTGCTGCAAGTGTAAAAGCAATAATCAGCATAACCAAACTGGTCATTCGGGTAAACGTCATATAAGGCTTACTGGGTTCGGACTCTCCCTTGGAAATCCATCCATAACGGAGATACCATCCGAATTTGGGAAAACAGAGATTGATAATGCAAAGTGTCATGAAAATAAAAAAGAGGGTTCTCATGCCCAATCTTCCTTCCTTGTTTGCATGACCCGAATCGAAATTAACGACGTCTGCGTCTAGTGAAGAAGTACAATACCAGAATAACAATAATAACAATCAACAGAAATTTCATGATGTGTTCCTCCTGACGGATTGGTGTGAGTTAAGCGTATTTTAACCACAAACCACATCATTTGAATAACTGTGTTACAATTAAATATATTGATTTCGGTTGATCCAAGACCCAATTGTTATCATTCTAATTATATATTTATTTGATGCAACGGACCACAAGAAAACAGGAGGGGAAGCATGAGCATCCAAAATAAGCACTCCATACCCATTCAGTGGGAGTTTTTAATATCCAAGCTTAAATCTTCCGTAACTGTGGTCGATGCAACTTCACCAGAGCAACCATTGATATATGTCAATGAACAGTTCACTGCTCTGACAGGCTATACCTTTGAAGAAGTCGTTGGACAGAACTGCCGATTCCTTCAGGGCAGGGACACGAATCCCGAAACTGTAAGCAAAATTCGTAAAGCTCTTAATCGGCAGGAGTCCATTAAAATTGATATTTTAAACTATACCAAAAGTGGTCAACAATTCTGGAACGAATTGAACATTGATCCCATATTTGATGATGGGGGACAGTGTCTCTTCTTTGTTGGCATACAATATGACATTTCTGAACGGAAATATGCCGAAGAGCAGCTTCGCATGGCGGCCAGGATGGCAGAGATGAACAGCAGGGGACACCTGGAGTTTATCGGAAAATTAAATCATGAACTGCGCACACCGCTCAATGGGATTATGGGCATGATCGAGTTAACGAGCATGGGTGAAATCAGTGAGGAGCAAGAAGAATATTTGGACCTCGCCCGTCAGTCCGGTGAAGCCTTGCTCAATATTGTGAATAACAGTCTCGACATGGCGAAGCTGGGGCGCGGCAAGATGGAAGTTGAACAAATCGAATTTCAGCCGCTTAAGCTCATTCAACAGATCGTTAGAACGCACGAGCCTGCGGCTAAACAAAAGAAGGTCCAATTGCGCTGTCAGGCCGACATGCAGGTACCGGACGTTTTAATTGGGGATCCGTTGCGTCTGCGTCAAGTACTGGATAACCTGCTGAGCAATGCGATTAAGTTCACGGAGCAAGGTGAAGTGTTACTGCAGCTTGATGTGAAGGAACAACACGGGGATTCCATTACCTTGCTATTCACCGTAAGTGATACAGGAATCGGTATTCCTGAAGAGAAGCTACACCAATTATTTGAGGCGTTCACCCAGACGGATGTATCTCATGCCCGCAGATTTGGTGGCAGTGGACTGGGATTGACCATCTGTAAGGAACTACTTGAATTGATGCAGGGGGACATTGCTGTAGAGAGTGTACTAGGGCAGGGAACACACTTCCATGTGACACTACCGCTGTTACGGCAGCAGGTTATCCCACATGTGGGATAACAAGCCATTAATAAGAATAAACGGAAAGAAGACAGTTCGGGAGGAAGCGGACTGTCTTTTTGGTATTGTTTCACGAACGAACGTTCTGGTATAATGCAAGAGGGAACGGGGGAGACAGCATGAAGAGGAAGCGCACAAGGAAGAAGAAAAACAAAGGTTGGAGCAATCTTAAGAAATCGTTTATTACGCTGGTAACGCTGGTGGTTCTGGCTGTCTTTGCCTGGTTCGAGGGAGAATTGCCGCTGGATCTGCCGTCCCCGTTTAATGGGAGCAGTCAGGGCGTGGATCACACCATCACCTTTCCCTCAGATCGGTATCCGGAGACGGCGAAGCATATCAAGGACGCCATCAAGGCAGGGCACTCGGATGTATGCACGATTGATCGTGAGGGCGCAGACGCCAATCGCGACCTGTCACTCAAGGGTGTACCCGTGAAGAAAGGGAAGGATCGGGATGAGTGGCCCATGGCCATGTGTGCTGAAGGCGGGTCAAATGCAGATATCAAGTACATTACGCCCAAGGACAACCGCGGAGCGGGTTCATGGGTTGGTAATCAGCTGAGTACATATCCGGATGGAACACGGGTGAAGTTTGTTGTACAGTAGCATAAGGATACAGGCCATAGGCCAAAACAAAAACCAGACCCGAGTGGGTCTGGTTTTTGTTTTTTTACAACTACGGAGCTATAGATCTGCAATACTCAACTGCATACCCTTCATATGATGGGAACGGATACTCAGTATGCGGGTAACCTGCTCAACCTCATCAAAAGGAATCCAAAGGTTTCCCTGGACCGTACGAAGGGTAAGAATGGATGAGTCAGCAGAACGCTCGGGAAATCCGGTCACCGTTTGACCGCTGGTGTTGCGAACTGCAATTTGTTGATTACGACGAATGGCAATTTCTACCTCTTTTTTCATAAGACATTGCTCCTGGTTATGAGATGGTTGCTTAATATGTCAATAATTTCAATGGTTAATTTGGCTTCTTTATCTAGTCTATCAGAACTAGGTATGAATTTCCAGAAAAGAAATAAATCCTTCTGGTTTAGGTGAATTGTCTTATGGAATAGATGATTTGTTAGAGCTTTAATCCAAGTCGGAATAACGTTGCGTTTATTACATGTCCTATTAGGGAGGGAACGGAATGACACAATTATTGGTTGGGCTGGTTCAAACGGAGAACGAAGCGATTATCATGCTTAACCAGCTCAAGGAAGCAGGATTGGAAGCGGAAGCGATGGGGGTTGTGGCGAAGGAGCATTTGGATCTTGATTTGATCAGTGAAAAAGCAGGTCTGGACAAACCGTTGAAGGGTGCTGGTACAGATGGTGCATTCGGTGTCTTCAAGGGTGTACTCGCAGCATTGGGAAAACGCATGGACCAGACGATCTCTGCGGGCAAAGCGGTTCGCCGACTGGCTGGCAATGAAATTGGAGGAGAAACGGATGATCTCGTTCTTACTCTGGCAGAAGCCGGTATTGCTGAAGAGGATGCTCAGTATTATGAGCAGTGGCTTCTTCAGGATCACTTCCTTATCGTGGTGGAATGCAGTGAGGAAGATGCTGCCCACATTGCACCGATTGTGAAGGGGGAAGATGCGTAGAACAGGATTCTTGCAACTTTTTAGTTTAATTTAAGCCTGATTTTAGGTTTCTTTAATGTTGGGGCGGTATTATGATCTCACACCTCCCTTAATATAGATGGTTTATAGAAAGTCCGGGACCGCAACTCGGACTTTCTAGGCACTGCCAGCTGACGCTGGTAGTGCCTTTTCACTTTTTTATGGTAGTTGTATTTTAAAAAAATAAATTATATGTTGCATTATGTTCAGTCCTATGATAAGATATTTCTTGTCGCCTCAAGTAATAAAGTAATACATACATATGCCGGGGTGGCGGAATTGGCAGACGCACAGGACTTAAAATCCTGCGGTAGGTGACTACCGTACCGGTTCGATCCCGGTCCTCGGCATCCTTATTAAGAAGATCGCATGACGCTTGTTGAACAAGCTGTCGATGCGATCTTTTTTTATACCCTTTTGAGCCCTATGGAATTGAATTTCCGGGCCTTTCGGGTTCATAAACCGAAATTGTACATAATACATATCAGGAGACGTCTAGTTGCCTCAGGCTGTAAGTTAGGAAGACATGAAACGATGGTGTATACTATCCATAGGCATAAATTACCTTTATCTTGCGGAACTCGAAGAAGCAAAAATAAATTTCTTTTGATGGAGGATCAGCATATGTTGAAACAACTTCAGTCTTACCAGGTTTTACAGGAACGCAGGATGGAGGAACTGAAATCAGATGGTTATCTGCTTGAACATAAAAAGTCAGGTGCCAGAATTGTCGTTTTATCCAATCAGGATGACAATAAAGTGTTCAGTATCGGGTTTAGAACCCCTCCGAGTGACAATACGGGCGTACCTCATATTTTGGAGCATTCCGTACTGTGCGGATCCAAGAAGTTCCCGGCAAAGGACTCCTTTGTGGAGCTGTTGAAGGGTTCACTGAATACCTTCCTGAATGCAATGACGTACCCGGACAAAACGATCTACCCGATCGCCAGCCGCAATGATCATGACTTCCACAACTTGATGGATATTTATCTGGATGCGGTACTGAACACCAACATTTATGAGAACGAGAAAATATTCCTGCAAGAGGGCTGGAACTACAATCTGGCCTCGCCAGAGGATGAATTGACATATAACGGTGTGGTGTACAACGAGATGAAAGGGGCATTTTCATCACCGGAGCGTGTTGTACGCAGAGCCGTCCTGAATTCACTTTTCCCGGATACTACCTATTCCTGCGAGTCTGGAGGCATTCCGGATGAGATCACGGATCTGACCTACCAGGGCTTGCTCGATTTCCACACGAAATACTATCATCCTTCGAACAGCTACATATACCTGTACGGTGATATGGATATGGAAGAGAAGCTGAAATGGTTGGATGAAACCTACCTGAACCAGTACGATCGTATCGAGACTGACTCGGAGATTGGAGTACAGGAAGCCTTCAGCGAGCGGGTGGATGTGGTCAAAACCTATTCGGCGGGAAGTACGGAGTCGGAAGTGGATAACAGCTTTTTGACGTATAATGCCGTCATTGGAACCACGCTGGATCAGGAACTGAATATTGCCTTTCAAATTTTGCAGTATGCCCTTCTGAGTGCGCCAGGAGCCGTTCTGAAGCAGGCACTGCTGGATAAGGGGATTGCCAAAGAAGTCTATGGCTCGTATGACGACAGCTTGTATCAGCCTGTACTGACCATCGGTTTGAAGAAGAGTAACCTGGAGAGCAAGCAGGTATTTTTGGATACAGTGCAGGAAGTGCTTCAGCGTGTGGTGAAGGAAGGAATTGATCCCAAGGCGCTGCTTGCGGGAATTAACTCCTATGAATTTAACCATCGTGAAGCTGATTTTGGAAGAATGCCGAAAGGGCTCATCTATGGCTTCTACACGCTTCAGAGCTGGCTCTATGATGATCAGGCGCCATTTGCACACCTGGAGGCCAATGACGTATTTGCAACGCTGCGAACCAAAATGAATGAAGGATACTTCGAGCAGTTGATTGAGCAGTATTTGCTGCAAAATACACATACCTCATTTGTTGCCGTGACTCCGGATAAAGGGCTGAACCAGCGGAAGGAAGAAGCGCTGCGAACCCGGTTGAAATCCTATCAGTCCAGTCTGAATGAAACCGAAATCGCAGAGTTGGTGCAAAAAACAAAAGAGCTTGCGGATTATCAAAATGAGCCTTCCACCAAAGAACAACAGCAGGTTATTCCGACCTTGTCGATTGAAGATATCGAACCCAAAGCATCGACCCTGTACCAAACCCTGAAGACGGTAGAGGGCACAACGATCCTGCATCACAATCTATACACCAACGGGATTGGTTATCTGAAGCTTTTATTTGATGTCAAAGAGATCCCGCAGCATCTGCTGCCTTATGCCGGTCTGCTGAAAAGTGTACTTGGTTATGTGGATACGAAAAATTTCTCATTCAACGAGTTATCCAATGAAATTCATATCCATTCAGGCGGAATCAGTGCAAGCGTAGGTGCGAGTGCTGATGCGAAACAGTACAACGCGTACCGGGCTCACTTTGAATTCGGAGCGAAGGTTTTGTACAGCAAGCTGGGGTTTGCGTTTGACATGATTAAAGAGATCATTCTGACTTCCCGGTTCGACGACTCGAAGCGCTTGTATGAGATCATTTCCCAACTGAAGGGACAATTGCAGCGCAGCTTGATCAACAGTGGACATTCTGCGGCCATGGGCAGATCTTCTGCCAAACATTCAGCAGTGGCTGCCTTCCGGGAAGCTGTGAGTGGAATCGCCTTTTATCAATGGATTGAAGAGCTCCAGGCGAACTATGATGAGAGAAAAGAAGAGCTTGCCACTCGTCTTCAAGAATTGACTGGCATGATCTTCAGACCTGAACTGCTGCTTGTCAGCTATACCGCAGATGAGAAAGGGTATGAAGGATTGGAGCAGCAGGTGTCTGACCTGAAATCCAAGCTGTATACACATGATGTGGCGAAGGAGCATGCTGAATTCCAAGAGGTTCATCATAATGAAGGCTTCAAGTCACCTTCGGAAGTGCAATATGTTGTTCAGACGGGCAACTTCCTCACCAAGGGCTTCCAGTATACAGGCTCGCTGCGGGTTCTTCAGGGGATCTTGTCTCTTGATTATCTGTGGACGAATATCCGGGCCAAGGGTGGTGCCTACGGCTGCATGAGCGGTTTTAGACGGAATGGAGACAGCTATCTGGCCTCATACAGAGACCCTAACCTTGAGAAAACCTACAAAGTGTATGAAGACATTCCGCAGTACTTGCAAAATTTCAAAGCGGATGAACGTGAAATGACGCGGTATATTATCGGTGCCATCCAGGATCTGGATACCCCGAGAACACCATATTCGGAAGGGAACTTCTCACTGGAATGCTATTTGTCCAACGTTACCGAAGCAGATCTTCAACAGGAGCGTGATGAAGTGCTGGGTACAACGGAAGCTCATATCGTTGATTCGGCTGCCCTCGTATCTGCAATTCTGGAACAAGGAAATCGCTGCGTTGTCGGCAACGAAAGCAAGATCGAAGAGCAAGGCTTCCTGTTCGACGAAACGCTGGATCTGATTAAGTACTAAATGCAGAAGTAGTGTATGGGTTTTCGCAAAATGGATGCATGAACATAAAACGTGTCCCCGGTTGGCTTAGCCATCTGGGGGCTCGTTTTTTTAGTTTATAGCTCATGAAAATAGCTTATAGAATAATCAGAGGACCAGTCAGAGTCTGAGCAGATATGCCCCTATAGCACATTTCTGGCCTGCCGCCCGGAGGTATGTTAAAATGATGGATAGTCTATGAGCCTTGAATCAGGCTCAACACAAGGGCAGCCAGAGGTTTCTGGCAGCACGGGTATGTTGTCATCAGGGAAAGGAGCCCATACATATGTTTGAAAACGATTGGGACACAGTTCTTAGAGAAGAGATTGAATCGGAGTATTTTAACGATATACGTTATGCATTAGCGGGAGAATACAAAACACAAACGGTATATCCTTCCAAAGAAAATCTGTTCTCCGCGCTCAAACTGACCCCTTATCACCAGGTCAAAGCGGTCATTCTGGGTCAGGATCCATATCACGGAGCTGGACAGGCCCATGGATTAAGCTTTTCGGTCATGCCAGGTGTACGCATTCCGCCTTCGCTGCTAAATATATATAAGGAACTTCATGCAGATCTGGGATTGCCAATTCCCAAACACGGGTACTTGGTGCACTGGGCGGAACAAGGTGTGTTGCTGCTTAACAATGTACTTACGGTACGCGAGGGCCAGCCGAATTCTCATCAGGGGCTGGGTTGGCAAAAGTTCACTGATGCGGTGATTCGTGCCTTGAATGAACGCTCGGAACCGATGGTGTTCATGCTGTGGGGCAGTCATGCACAGAAAAAAGGAGCCTTTATTGACCGGGACAAACATCTGGTGCTGGAATCAACACACCCCAGTCCACTTGCCGCACATCGTGGTTTTCTGGGCAGTCGGCCTTTCTCCAAAGCCAACGACTTCCTGACCTCCAAGGGTATTCAACCGATTGATTGGACTATACCGGAAAACTAGATAAGCGGAGGTGAGGACATTGCGGCATTGGGTTGGACGAAAAGTAGCAGTATATCGGGCAACAGGAATAAGAGAGCCACTGAAGGGAACCCTGGTAGAGTGGGATGAAGAATCGGATTGTGTACGAATCGGACCGAAGCGGATCAAGGTGTCGTTCGACAATATCGCAATGATCAGACCTCTGCCCGAAGAGAGCCTTCCTCTGAAGAAAGCACGTTCTGAGGTGCATAAGGTCGGATATGTGATGAAAAAGGCCATTCAATTTGACAATGCCATCTATTTTAAGTCACAGGTCATGATATGGCGGCGGGCCAAAATTGTAGCCCTGTCCACGACGATTCTTCGTCATGATGAAGATCAGGTCGAGCTTGCAGATGGGCGGTTGCTTCGCAAGGACAAGCATATGTTTGTAGTGCGTACCAGACGGGGCATACGCTAATATGGCACGTATATTTAATATTCATTTCATGTAAAGATCATATAGATTTAATCTTCGGCCTTTATATTAAATGTAACAACCCCTTCTAAATGATGTGTAATAACATGGGAACCCGGCCGGCTGCAAACGGTCGGGCTTTTTTTGTCTCCAGACAATATGAAGGGGTAACATAGCAATGACATTCTTGTTATATACTAATGAGATAGACAACAAGAAGGAGTGAAGCCCTTTGAAACGTATATGTGTTTTTGCAGGTTCCAACCCCGGGAATCATCCGGACTATACACAGCAAGCCATCAACTTGGGCAAGCAAATAGCAGATAACGGATTCTCCCTCGTATATGGCGGGTCGTGCATGGGATTAATGGGTGCGGTGGCTGATGCAGCTCTGGCGAATGGCGGAGAAGTCATTGGCGTTATGCCCACCGGATTGTTTCGTGGAGAAATTGTGCATGGAGGCCTTACACAGCTGATTGAAGTAGGGACAATGCACGAGCGTAAGGCAACAATGGCGGAACTGTCGGATGGATTTATCGCCCTTCCTGGTGGAATGGGCACCTTTGAGGAATTGTTCGAAGTGCTGTGCTGGGCTCAAATCGGTATTCATCGTAAACCAGTTGGTTTATTGAATGTAAACGGTTATTACGAACCTTTGATGAAACTGGTGGAGCATAGTGTCCATGAAGGATTTTCGAATACTTCTCATCTCAGCCTATGGAGTCTTGAATCCGAACCGGCCGAACTGCTTGCGAAGATGTCGGCTTACGTTCCCGCACAGTTGACTCAGAAATGGACTCAGCTTAATGAACAAAAGTAATCCAAGTTAGGGGTTGACCACCGGCATCTGCGGAAAACTTTCCGTTCTGCCCAAGCAAATTGCGGCCCGAGACATAGTCTATAGTGTACTTTCTTAAGAGGGGAGTGTCACTCATGAGCGAAATCAAAGGCACAGGTTACGGGTATGGATACGGAGGCTTCGGCGGCGGAGCATGGACATCTACAGGCGCGATTTTGGTACTGTTCATTCTGCTGGTTATCATCTCCCGCACCTTCATTCTGTAATTCGGTCAGCCATTCCCGGGTGGGAAGGCTGGATCTGAAGCGAACCGAATGAGGAATAAGCCTTTCCGAAGAAACGCCGGCAGCTGTCGGCGTTTCAGGGGAACGGTTTTTTTGTTTTTCCTGCGAAGAAATGAATTAGAACTTAAAATAAACAAACCCTGCTCCTGCATGACATTTAGGAACAGGGTCAACCGTCTGGCATGCAGAGCTGTTCTACAAGTTGCACTGGTCTATACCACAACAGCGGTCTCGTCTGGTATACTCAGTGATTTCCAGGCGATATATAGCCCTATGGCAGCTGCGATCAAGGAGAGAATGGCAGCGACAACAGCCAGCTGATCCAAGGTTCTGGAAGAGATGTAATTTGTGTTCCGCTGATTCGACGCTGTTTTTTTGCTAGACTGGTTTTTGATGTGCACAGAGGGACTGAAATGCCTGGAAGCCGACTGTGACTGGGAGATGCGAGAGCGCGGGGGAAGGGTCTTGTTCCTTAAGGGCTTCAATAGTCAACCTCCTTATGACGGAGTACGGAACTTCTATCGCTCATACTATGTTATGTCGATTTGCAGATTGAGTTCGCAAAAATGAGTGAATCCCCAATCTGAATGGACATCTTCCCCAAACGATCTACGTCCAATATGGAATCGAACATGCATTAAACGTTCTGTTAATACGGTTATGACAAACCGGTCGTATAGTGGAATTGCTAGATTTGATGTGCGAATACAGGAGGTGCTGAGGAATGGCGATTGAAATTATTGCGCATAGGGGAGCTTCCGCCGTCTGTCCCGAGAATACAATGGCTGCGTTCGAACGTTGTCTGCAGCTTGGAGCCACGGGTATTGAGACGGATGTTCAGATGTCCAGTGATGGCAGATTGGTACTGATTCATGATGAGACATTGAACCGGACTGCAGGTGCATCCGGCTGGGTTAAAGATACAACATACGAGCAATTACGCAAACTTGACGCAGGTAGCTGGTTCCATGCCGATTTTGCCCAAGAGCGAATCCCTTCACTGGAAGAACTGTTTGAACTCGTGCGGGGAAAAAGGATTCTGCTTAATCTGGAACTGAAAAATGGAATTGTTGCTTACAAGGGCATGGAAGAAAAGATTGTGCAAGCCATTCGAAATTGGGATTTGGAACAGCAAGTGATCCTTTCCAGTTTCAATCATGCATCGTTGGTGAAGTGTAAACGTATTGCTCCCGAGATTCGGACGGCACTTCTATACATGGAAAAACTTTATCGTCCTTATGACTATGCAGCCAAACTGGAGGCCTCGGCACTGCATCCATATAAGCTGGCTGTAACACAGGAGGAAGTAGCTGCTGCGCAGGCTCAGGGAATTTCGACACATCCGTTTACCGTAAACGATCCTGCAGAGATGCAAGCATTGATCCAGATGGGTGTGGAAGCGATCATTACGGATGTTCCCGATGTACTGGCCGCATTGATTGGAGTACATAGCCGTTAACAAAAAAACACAAGCTGCACCTGAGCCCTTATGCTCGGTGCAGCTTTTTTGGTTCTAAAAAATGTTTAATGCAATAAACTTGTCCCATTTGTCCATTGCCAGCGAGAGATTGTTGACATACAATGATGTATGGGAATGAGAATCAATATCATTAAAAGAACGGCAATAACAGAGAGGTGATTGTTATGTACATAGGATTGGTCTACTCCACTCATAACAAGGGTGGGCACATATGAGTTCGAAGGCTTCATCGGCAAGTCATAATACGGAATCTCCGACAGCCAAAATACATACTCGTCCATGGGCTGCTACCTTGATCCTGACTGGTGGTCTCGTACTGCTCGCCCTGGGTATGGCCTTGTCCATTTCTTTTGGTGCCGCAGATATTAAACTCGGTGTAGTCTGGCAAGCCATCTTTAACTTCAACCCGGATCTTACCCCGCATCAGATCATCTGGGAAATTCGATTGCCGCGTATTCTTGGCGGGGCGATGGTTGGTGCCTGCTTCGCTGTAGCTGGTGCAATCATGCAGGGGATGACACGCAATCCACTCGCAGATTCGGGCTTGCTTGGGCTGAATTCCGGGGCAGGATTTGCCCTGGCTGTGTGTTTCGCTTTTTTCCCTGGTATGCCGTATATGTATATCATTATGTATTCCTTTATCGGGGCAGGGCTTGGCGTACTGCTTGTATACGGATTCGGAGCAGCGTCCAGATCCGGCCTTACGCCTCTTAGACTGGTGCTCGCGGGAGCAGCGGTATCCGCCATGTTGTCCGCACTGAGTGAAGGGATTGCATTGTATTTCAAAATTGGACAGGATCTGGCCTTCTGGACAGCGGGAGGTGTTGCTGGTACAAAATGGTCTCAACTTGGGGTCATGTTCCCCTGGGTCCTGGCTGCACTCATTGTAGGCTTGATTATTTCTCGTTCGATCACGCTTCTTAGTCTTGGCGAAGAGATTGCCGTCGGACTGGGACAGCGTACTGGCTTGATTAAGCTCGTTGGTCTTATCGTTGTGCTTATTCTTGCGGGTACGGCCGTATCCGTGGTTGGTGCTGTAGGTTTCGTTGGACTTATCATCCCCCACCTTACACGTAAAATCGTCGGGGTTGATTATCGCTGGATCATTCCATGTTCCGCTGTCATGGGCAGCTTGCTGCTGGTGTTCGCCGATCTGGCAGCACGCATGATTAATCCGCCATACGAGACACCAATCGGTGCTCTGGTTGCCTTGATCGGGGTACCGTTCTTCCTCTATCTGGCCCGTAAAGAAAGGAGGTCTCTGTAATTATGGGATCCTCAACTCTCACTGGTGCTGAGCGCAAAAAGAGAACGAAAAGCACCATTGTTATGATTGTACTTGGTGCATTGATTATTGCTGCATTTATGATTAGCATGAACACGGGGTTCACGAAGCTGAGCCCTTTTGAGGTGCTGCGTACGTTATTCGGTGGGGGAACTCCGAAGCAGGAGCTCATCCTGTTTGAGTTCCGTTTGCCCCGGATTGTAATTTCAATCATGGTTGGTGCCGGGCTTGCCTTGTCCGGATGTATTTTGCAAGGCGTGTCCCGTAACGCACTGGCGGACCCGGGGATACTTGGGATCAATGCAGGAGCGGGGCTCGTCGTAATGCTATTCGTATCCTTTTTCCCTACAACAACGGCGGCCCCTGTATTTTTACTGCCGATTCTTGCCTTGATTGGATCCAGTTTTGCCGCCTTTCTCATCTATGTCCTTTCATACAAGAAGGGAGAGGGCATTATGCCTACCCGTATGCTTCTTACGGGAATTGGGGTAGCTGCCGGAATCAGCTCTGCTATGATTGTGCTTACACTTCGGCTCAGTCCGGAGAAGTATCAGTTTGTGGCGACATGGATGGCAGGCAGCATTTGGGGATCAAACTGGAAGTTCGTAACGGCATTGCTTCCATTTTTAATTATTCTTATTCCGGTCGTTCTATATAAGGCGCGTGTACTGAATGTCCTGAACCTTGGGGACCAGACCGCCAGTGGACTTGGTGCATCGGTTAATCGTGAAAGACTCATCCTGCTTGCTGCTGCCGTAGGTCTTGCCGGGTCCTGCGTATCTGTCAGTGGCGGAATTGGTTTTGTAGGTCTGATCGGACCGCATCTGGCCAGACGCCTTGTGGGTCCGAAGCATCAGTTTCTTTTACCTGCATCCGCTTTGGTCGGTTCTCTTCTTGTTCTCATTGCGGACACGCTGGGCCGTGTCATTCTGCAGCCTTCCGAGATTCCGGCGGGAATTCTGGTTGCCATCCTTGGGGCCCCATACTTCCTCTATCTATTGAGCAGAACCAGATAGAGCAATTTACATGGTAACAGAACGTCTTCATTGGGCTCGCATGGGGCCGGGTGAAGGCGTTTTTGTTTTAATTCATATGGATGTGATTAATGTACCGGAGAAGGCGAAATATAATGGATAAGCAGGAAATGATTCTTCTACATGATAAGTTGGGATTATATTCGAAGGAGGCGGACAAGATGACGCAAATTCTTGGCACGTGGCTGATATTCCTTTTGCTTCTGGTCATCCTGTATCGAGGCATTAAAAAACTGTCGCAATCGCATCAAAAGCCGGTGTTCAGACGCTGGGGCGGTTTGATGGCCGTATTATTTATCGTGGGGGCGGTGCCCTTGGGCTTTGCTTTTTATACCGAGTTAACCGATGAACGGCTGGATGCCAATATCGGGCTGGGAATCGCCATGCTTTTTGCCTGGGGCTACTGTGTTCTGCTGTGTTGTGCAGGTCTGATCATTTGGGGAAGGGTTGCATACAAAAGATCCCAAAGAAATTGATCAGTAATCATGCTCTTCTTTTGCAACATCGTGTAGTGGGAAGCCGTCTATTATCAGAGAAATAGATTGCACTACATGTTGCCTATAGAGGGGGAATGGAAGTGGCCAGTCGTATGATCGTTCTTCTGCTGCTCATCATCTTAATTCTTACAGGGTGTTCGGCACAGGTTCATAAGGAAGGGAAACCGCCGCGAACAGATGCTCCGAAAGAGAAAGGGTTTGCCGGCTATGTGGTGGATCGCAAAGAGAATTCCATCCTTGTTGTGAATCCCGAACATGAGGAAATCGGAACGAATGGAGAAACCCGTAAGTATTATCCGGCAAAATGGTTTTCCAATGTACCTGATTCTCAGATTGGTACGTATGTTGAAGTCTGGACGGATGGAAGTCCGGAGGTTGAGCCTTATCCAGGTCGTGCAAGAGCAGAGTCCATTGCAGAGTATGCTGCGGCAACGCCCGATGGCGCGAAGATCAGTGAGGCGGACGCAATTCGCGGCGGAATTTATTCATCCGATGGTAAGGAGATAAGTTTGCCGGTCATTGAAGACGTTGAGTTTCATGCCGATAAAGGAATTTGGACGGTTCGCATGCGGGATGCCATGTCAGCGGATGATAATCAGGCCCAGATTGAACTCGAAGTCCGGGATGTGGAGCCAGTGGAATCGGTGCAAGAACAAAAAAAGTGAATGAAGCACAAAAAAACAAAAGCCCTCAGATCTGCTTATCTAGCAAACGAGGGCTTTATATGTTATGACATCATCATGCTTTATCAATCCGCAATATTCCCCGCCATTTTCAGACGACGTGCAATTTCTGCGAAGTCCTCATGTGAAATGCCTGGGGCGAATTCTTCTTCCACCGCAGGGGCTTCGGGAATCGGAAAGCCTTCTGGAACACCTTGAATGACTTCAAGTGGTTGTCCATCTTCAGGGTGTGTTCCTTTCCAGATTTGGCTGATGGCATTAAAGTCTTTATCGCTATACGTGTACAGCTTGGTGTGTACGCCTTTTTCTTCATATTTTCGGGCCTCGGTGAACGCCTTGTTGTCCAATGAAGGAATAGGAACCAGCTTGGTCACGTTCACGCCTGTTGCAATTTCCAGCGCTTTGGCGTAGGCCACGACGTGTACGCCGCCGCGTACAAGCAGGAACCCAACCACTTCCCGGGCAGCAGGGTGGTCCGTCATTTCGTATACTTTCATTTTATGTGTACGTGCGCCGCATTCGAGGAAAAAGTTATGCAGCAGGTCCTCAACCAGATTACCACTGTTGAACACATTTGCACCGGTCCATGGGTTGCCCATAGAATCAAAAGGCATGGCGCCTTGGGCCCCAGCCAGGTAATGATAGGATAGACGTGCATCCTTCACGGAACCAAGGGGTGTATCATCGGGTTCTTTATAGGCGGTAGAACCTCTGAGACATTGGTTTATCCCGTGAGACACCAGCTCCACGTGACCCAATTCTTCGGCTGTAATACTCATGACGAGGTCGTAGAAGGGCTTCAATTTTTCCTTGGAGCGAAAATTAAACGATTGGTAGAGGTAATTGTTCAACGTTGACATCTCTCCGAATTTGCCGCCTAGCAGCTCCTGTATGGATGCGGCTGCATTGGGATCGGGCTTCTCGACATTGGGAATTTCAATCAAGATTTCATCCATTCGTTTGAACATTTACATATAACCTCCTCGAAATGGGTGTTCAGATCATCCTTCAGTCTATCAAGGCCTATTACACATAGAATGGGAGAATCAAACCGCATATAGCATATTTGGGGCTAAAGACGTATATATCCGATTCAGGATCTAGTTTCCATTGAGAGTGTATTAGGGTTACAATTAGAGTCATTGAGGATTTTCGCTGAGGGCAATGAAAAGGAGGACAAGTTTTGCTTAAACGTTGGCTTATCGCTGTATTTACGATAGGTATACTTTTACTTCTTCATGTGGAGCAGGTCTCTGCTTATGTTCATCATGAAGTCGAAGTGGATCAAGAAACGAGGGAAGCCTTAAAGAAAAAGTATGGGCTGGATACACCGTCCAATCCGGACCCCACGGATCATTTATTGTCAGGAGACTGGGGAATAAGCTTCAATCCTCCGATGGATCGGCATCAAACAATCCTTCAGATAATTCGCTGGGTGCAGCAGCCTATGCGGTTAATCATTCAACTGATGGTGTAAAATATATCTCCCATGGGCAGGCTAACGGAAACAAGCCCCAAGGAGTGATTAATATGAGATTACTTATCGTTACACTGATGACGATTATGCTGAGTTTGTCGGGACTAGCCACGAGTTCAGCGGCTCCCGTTCCAGATTATGCGAAGTGGGGAATCATCGCGGTAAAAGAAACGCAGACCAAATATAATGTGGACATTCTGGATTACAAGCATATTGGACGTACATCGCTGACAGCCAACCAATCCCGGGAGCAGTTTAAGTTATGGGTGCGGGGCAAGGATGGCAAAGAGTTTGCTGTGTATGTCAATGTAGATTTTAATCCGTCTACGCAGCAGTTAAAAAAGGTGCAGTTCAGTGAATCGGATCGACACTAAAAAATAAAAAAAGCCAGGCATCTCTGAATGATGGGACAAGCCTGGTTTTTTGCTGTATAAAATCCTTTTTTTAGTTATTGAATAAAGAACTTATGTTCGCATATAATAGGTAATACAAACAAACGTTCTTATCGGAGGGATGATTATGCTGGGGAAATATATTGGCCAGATGGTGGAGCTCGTGTACATGGATCGTGCAGGACATATTACGCAGCGTCAGATTCGTATTAACAGTGTGCGAGGTGGGAGAATCCGAGCATCTGCAGGAGCAGATGGATCACCCCGGACATTCCTGGAGCAAGGTATTCTGGCATGGCGTCCTATCCTTCATAAGGACGGGAAGGCGGGCATATGTTAAACGATTTTGAACGGAAGATTTTACGAATTATCGTTAATTATGCTGGGCAGCGACGACGTATGCCCCGAATGGATGAGCTGGAGAATAAGACGGGGCGAAGCCGTGACCTCATTCGCGAATCATTGCTTGAACTGGAGCGCAGACAGCATATTAACTGGGGCGATAAGTCGACGCTGGAAGGAATACAAATCTTGCAGGCATGGGAACAGGATCCGCAGCCGATCCGCAAGAGTCAGCCTGCTGGAGATGCCGTTAAATATTTTTTGGAATACTAGGGAAACTTTATTGCGAAATGAAAAAACGCCAATCCGGGATGCGGACTGGCGCTTGCTTCGTTATTGCACATCGTTCATATATTCAGAAAGTGGGGAGTTGATCCAGATTGTTGGTCGGGTCGCCGTCCGCATCGCCGCGAATGTACATTTCCCCGTCCTTGCCTTTAAACACATTCACACCCGCTATGGCTCCTGCCTGTACTTCTGCCAGCGCTTGTTGATAATCAAGTATGCGTCCAGATGAGGTTTGAAAGCCAGTCAGATCACCGTCGCCATTCTTTTGTACTGCTGTGAAGCTCTCACGTGTCGTCTGATTCATCATGTCACACTCCTTATCTGAGGAAATGAGAATTTGAGTTCCCCTTTAGCCTGTCCGAATCGAAGAAAAGTATGCATGACATCGTAGAACACTTGTAAAACACGTAGATTCACTGAAGGATAGGTTTACAGACTCTTTCTCATGCGTACGTGCAGAATGTCGGCATCATAAAAAGGTTCCTCCGAGATCACTTCATATCCGAGCTTCTCATAAAATTTCTGGGCTTGACATTGCGCATCCAGTACAGAGTAAGTCAAGCCAAGCTCCCGTGCCCGCTCTTCCATGGCAAGCAGGAGTACACGTCCATAACCGAATGAACGGTGGGATTGAAGCACAGCGATTCGCTGCATTTTGGCCGTATCCTTGCTGTAATAGATAAGTCGTCCTGTAGCTACAGCCTGTCCGTTCGTACTTAATAAAACATGATGTACATCAGGACTGATGACATCAAATTGATCGATTTCAATCTCGGCAGGCACCTGCTGCTCGATGACAAAAACGTCATGGCGGATGCCCAATGCTTGCTGGAGCTGTTCATCTGTCGTTACATAACTAATTTCGGCTGCCAATTCCATTCCTTCTTTCTGCTCTTGAGCGACATATCAGACTGCATTATACAAAAAATCGCTTTTCCTGTATAGTTGAGTCTGGAACATATTAGGAGAGGGGCGAAGAGGATGGGCGTGGTAGGAATTATGACCATTACACTCTTGATGTCTGCCGGAATGATCGCTTTATTATATTACGTAACCAAGAAAGCCTACTCCAGAAAGTGGGATGAGGATGAGTGATAACATGCAAGAGTGTCAGGGCAAAAGTTCACTGTTTCCCTGAGGCGAATAGACGTCTTCATGGACAGATTTCGAGTAGACATCAAGCCAAACAGGCAGGTCATCCGTTACATTCGGTTGCTGTAGTTGTTGAAATCGCACGGTATGTTCATCCCGTTCCAGACTGCAACCGGAGATCACGAGAATAAGTATGGTGAGGGGGAGAATGAAGCCCCATTTTTTGCGATAGGTCCAGGATTTATGGGAGCTTGCGTGTGGCATAGAAGTCACCTCTTTAATGAAATGGTAATCATTCCTTAGTGTGCTCCAATCTCCACAAAATATAACCAATAAACCATTGACATTGTAGGCGTTTACTTGGTATGATACTGTTACTTCATTCGAACAGAATAGGTTATCATGATCTGTTAGCTCAGCTGGGAGAGCACTATCTTGACAGGGTAGGGGTCAGTGGTTCGAGCCCACTACAGATCATATCGAAAAGTCCTTGCGTAGCAAGGGCTTTTTTCTTGTTTGTGGAAGTAATTTTTATAGTGTCCAAGGGGTTCCGTACATTTAACATTAACGTTTCTTAATCGGTTAGGCCACTTTATGTAGTTCACTCATTATTGTGCTTGATCAAAGCAAATAATAAATGATACATTATGTATCAAAAGACGAGTGGATAGAGAGGTGCTGGGCAATGAAGTTGAATACCAGTGTATTGGATGGTTTGAGGTTTTTACTAGCATTATGGGTTGTTTGTGGGCACTTCTACATCATTATTGGGGGCACAAATTTCTTTAATATTCCTTTTGTTTCGAGTCTACTACAACAGCCCATAATAGCTGTAAATGGCTTCATGATCATAACTGGTTTCTTAATGACTTACCACTATATTCTCAGGGAAGAAAGAGAACCATTTCTTGATGCGTCCACAGGAGTAAAATTTATTTTGAGAAGATTTTTCAGACTTTACCCTATATACTTTCTTGCTATAATTGCTGCCTTTTTCCTTGTTGAAAATATGTATTTGTTAAGGAAAGAAATATTGGAGTTTTTTACCGGTAGTTCGATTACTGTTTTTGGTAATGAGAGCAAATTAGAGACGCCAACATTGGTGGGTATGTTCTCTCATTTACTTTTTATTCATGGGCTGATACCTCACGAAGACAGTACTATACTATCTGTAGCATGGAGTTTATCACTTGAAATGCAATTTTACGTTATGTTCCCGATAATTTTTGCTGTCCTGTTTAGAAAACAAGCAAGTTTGAGATTTAGTGTGATAACCGTTATTTCCGTTGTAGTATCTGTTTTATCACTTAACTATTTAAAATCATATTTTGATATGCCAGCTGCCCTTTTCTTTAGAATGCCTGTGTTTATCTTGGGTATGATGGTTGCGGCGGCAGCCTTGAAAAAACTTAGATGGAGATTTGTTGCTCTTAACGGGTGCATTATTCTTGCGGTGGAGGACAGGTTAACAATTATCTTATCTATCGGGCTCATCTTCTTAATGTTTTACGAGAATTTGAAGCTTGTTTTGCCACGAAGTATATATTCAATTATTTCATTAATTGGAGGACTCCTTTCGAATAAAGTGTCTAAATTCGGCGCTGACATTTCATATTCACTTTACTTGATGCATATGATAATAATGCCTTTCATAATAAAATTCTTCATCGATTTAAATTATTCAAAGCTCCTTACAGCAGGGCTGTCTTTTGTATCTTTGCTGGTTATAACAATAACTTTATCATATGTCCTTTATCTGTATATCGAAAAGCCGTTTATTGCCATGGGTAAGCGAGTGATTGCAACATTACCAAGACCGACACGCGCGCAAGTGGAAATTTCAACTGATTTTTCAGGATCAGAGGCAATAAAATAAGAAAACGAAGTGTTGAAGTCGCCAATATGGCGGCTTCTTTTTTTATAACAAAATAATTATTTACAAACAAAATTAAATTGTGTACAATCAAATTGTAAACAATAATTAAACGAGATTATTTTATCAAATAAAATTCAATGATGAAGAGGAGAAATGACAATGAAAACTCTATATGAAACGACAGTAATCAATACAGGTGGACGTCAAGGGATCGTACAATCACCAGATAACGTATTTATGCTGGATGTAGCTGCACCGCCGGAGCTTGGTGGTAAAGTGACTACGGCTACGAATCCGGAGCAGCTGTTTGCAGCAGGATATAGTGCATGCTTTAACTCTGCTTTGGAGTTTCAATTGAAGAAACACAATGTGGAAATTGAGCGAAGCACCGTATCTGCAACGGTTATGCTTGTTACAGATCCTTCGGACAACGGAGTGAAGTTGGAAGTGGAGCTGGAAGTGAAAATTGAGGGTCTTGACGAAGAGACAGCCCAGAAATTTGTCAAACTTGCCCATGACTATTGCCCATACTCCAAAGGAATCAGAGGCAATGTGAATGTAACTCTGGAGATGGCGTAACAATCAATACGAACTAAGAACACCTTCAAATGTCTGTCCCATTGCCATTGCAAAAAGGGGAAAGGACAGAGTTGAAGGTGTTTTTTTTTATTATAGTGGTCTAAGGGTAAAGCTTGGAGGTTGAAGGTTGAAATATACCTATATGGGGTATATTATAGGATATCTAGATTAGCATTTCAAAGGAGAGTAGACATGAAAAAATACGTAATGATGATGGTATCTCTACTGATCACCGGAAGTCTGATAGTAAGTGGTTGCGGTAAAAATACGGAACAGAATAGCGGCAATGGCAGCGGAGACAGCAATAACAGTCATACAGCCACTACAGGAGAAATGCACCATTCGGATTCAGGAGAGCTGCCGCAAGGGCTTATGGAAAAGGTGGATCCTACCTATCCGGTTGGCAGCCAGGTTATCATGAGTGCCGACCATATGTCCGGTATGAAAGGGGCAACCGCTACGATTGTTGGGGCCTATGAAACGACCGTTTATGCTGTTACGTATACACCGACAACGGGAGGAGAGCCGGTGAAGAATCACAAGTGGGTGATTCAGGAGGAAATAAAGGAGCCCAAAGATAAGCCCTCTAAAGTTGGAGCAGAGGTTGTATTGGATGCCGATCACATGACCGGTATGAAAGGGGCGAAAGCCACCGTTGATTCCGCTAAACAGACGACAGTGTATATGGTGGATTACATTCCGACAACTGGAGGAGATCTGGTGAAAAATCATAAATGGGTTACAGAGGATGAGTTATCCGCTGAATAGATAACAGAATCTACTATGAGATTAATTAATTCTTTAACTCAATTCTGGGTTACAATGGAACTTGAAGGCGGAACTTAGCTGCTGGAAAGGGGAATGTATATGATGGATTTTAGCAAACCACCGCATGCCTCAGAGACAGAAACACACAGCCAGCGTCATCAGGAGCGTGAACAACAGCTTATATCGGGTGGAGGTAAAGGCATTTGGTGGGAAATCAGCAACTGGCTGATTCTTGGAGGAATTCTGGTTGTCCTATTCTTACTGTTCAAGTATGTTTTCTAAATAAAGAAGCGATTAGATGAAGAGTCCCTTTGCTGGGGCTCTTTTTTGCTGGGATTGAAGAGCATTTATCATTAGAGTGACAAATGACAAAAATCAATATTTGTCACTTGTCATAAACTGTGATATTCTAACTTTACGATGGAGGTGACAAATGGGTGGTTAGTCTAACCATCTTAAGGATATGACCAAAGACAAAATTTCTGAATTTCTGACCAAAGAGCAGATCATTACAGCCACGCAGGAAACCATCCGGCGTTTTGGTGCTGCCAAAACCTCCGTTACAGATGTAGCCAAATTGCTTGGAGTCAGCCATGGAACCATTTACAGGCATTATGCCAGCAAGAAGGAGTTGCTTGAAGGTGTAACGGCACAGTGGTTGGAAGATGAGATTATCGCTCCACTTGCGAAGGTCGTAAGCGTACAGACCGAAGCTGGAGAAGGAATACAGCATCTCAAAAAATATATCGAAACCTTAAATCACCTTAAACGGCACTATGCAGAATCAGACACAGAGTTATTTGATATGTATGCCAAGGTTACACAGGAATCGGCAGAACTCATTTACAGACATGTGGAGCAGTTAACACAGCATCTCGCCGAGATTATACAGCAGAACCAGCAGCTTCGTTTCCCGAAACCGAACAAGGTTGCTGCAGGAATTTTACACGCAACAGCTCGCTTTCATCATCCCGCACATGCGTATGAATGGCATCGTGAGACCATCGATGAGGAATTTGAGCAGGTATGGTTGCTGATTGAGCAAGGTGTATTTCATCTGAATACAGGGAGGAAGTAATCTCATGACAAATTTATCAGGTAAAGTTGCCATCGTTACTGGATCATCACGCGGAATTGGACGGGCTATAGCGCTGCAGCTCGCCGAGCTTGGCGCAGACATCGTCATCAACTATGCGAGCAGTCCAGACAAGGCTGAAGAAGTGGCAGAACGAGTTCGGCAAAAGGGTGTCCGGGCGATCGCGATCCACGCAGATTTGGCACAAAAGAATCATGTGGAGCACTTATTTGCCGAAACGGTGAAGCAGCTGGGCAAAGTGGATATTCTGATCAACAACGCAGGAGTGATGAAAACGACACCTTTGGCGGACGTTACCGAGGAGGAGTTTGACCAGCAATTTGCGATTAATGTGAAGGGGACGTTCTTTGCCTGTCAACAAGCTCTGAAAATCATGGAAATCGGAGGACGAATCGTGAACTTTTCCACCTCCGTAATTGGCCAGATGTTTCCCGGATATAGCGTGTACGCAGGTACCAAGGGTGCAGTGGAGCAATTTACTCGACAGCTCGCGAAGGAATTCGGCTCCAAACAGATTACTATTAATGCAGTGGCACCTGGTCCGGTGAATACGGAACTGTTTGCCGCTGGCAAGACAGAACAGCAGCTGGAAGGGCTGCGCAAGATGAATGCATTTGGTCGCTTGGGCGAACCGGAGGACATTGCAAGTGTTATCTCTTTTCTTGTCAGCCCTGAATCGCAGTGGGTCACCGGACAGACACTGCGTGTAAACGGTGGTTTTATCTAACGATCTCGCAAGAATAGTCGTTCGGCATTGACACCAAACCGGGCGAATCCCCATATGATGCACTACATTAGTAAGCACTTGCGGAAATGGGGAATCCGGGATGGCAAAGGCCAAAGGTAAAAAAGCACCAGCGTTGAAGAGTGACAAACTCCGTGTGTCCATGAAATTGGTCACTTCAGATGTGTGCGAGCGATGCAAGACACCCTGTACACGAGGCATGGAATACGCTGCACGCATGCGGACGGCAGGAGCCGTAGGGAAAGGCGTTCCTTGCATCCTGACTCGGCACACGACTTCCTAAGTGTCTTTTCAGGCTGAAGTTTCCCAGAAATAATTCGTATAAGCTCGTATTTACAACAACCATACTACAGAGGCGTTCTCGAAGGAGAAGGGCCTCTTTTTGATTGTTCCAAGGGGTGGGAAATTTTCTGGATAAAAAATGAAAAATGATGAAAAACAGCGCAACTTTGTAGTTGAACCTGCAGTATAAATGTACAACAGCTTGCAGCAGGGGAGGGAATATTGACGGAATGAAATGGAAAAGAATATTGCTGTGTGTCACGGTATTCTCCTTGCTCGGCGGGTCTTTATTGTTTGCGGATTCCGTAAACGAAAAGGTTCGGGTGCTCATTAACGGCAAGGAAGCAGCTGACGGAGGTTACCTGATCGATGGAACGACCTATGTACCTGTGAGAGAAGCAGGCGGGATCGCCAAATGGGATAACAGCAACAAGCGAGTAACGGTGATTAAGCCGAATGTACATATTTTTCTGTTTAAGGGAGACACCGTATTTGGCAACGTGAACGTTGGCAAATTGAAATTCAATGTGTTTTCTCAAGTGGACAGCTTAACAACGGATGTAGCCGCAGTGAAGGTGACCATTACCAATCCGAGTGGCCAGGTGAAGGATATTCAATCCCAGGAGCTCAAAACCCAGAAAGATAATTTCTGGTTCCGGACTTACGATTTTACGTATGATTTCAGTCGTGCTGGCAAATACCAGGTTGGTTTTCATATTAAAGAAAATGCAAACAGCAACTACGTTCTGGTGGCAGAGAAAATCATTACCGCACTGAACGAATGAGGCGAAAAATAACGTTGCTGAGTAAATTGACCTAGCCTTGCGAACATGTTACGATATGCAAGGTTACACAATTTCTATTTACAAAGCGAGGTATATCAATGAGCGATCACACACATGAACACGGCGATGCCTGCGGCTGCGGTCACGACCATGACCACGACCACGAGCATGAAGAAGTTCTTCTGACTCTGACAGACGAGAACGGAAATGACGTGGAGATGGTTTTGGTGGAGACGTTTGACGTGGAAAACCATGTTTATGCGCTCCTACTGGAACGTAACAATCCTGAAGCTGACGGCATCATTCTGCGTATGGAAGAAGAAGACGAGGAAATGGTGCTCTACAATATTGAAGACGAAGCCGAGTGGAACCGCGTTGAAGCGGCATACAACGAGCTCGTCGCAGGACAAGAGTAATTTTTTTCTTATGCAATAGAACAACGGGGCTCCTTGATCTCAAGGGGTCTTTTGTTTGTTTTCACGCTTTAAAAAAGCAACAAAAAAGGGCCAAGCCGGAGCTTGGTCCTTCGATATCATTACCCATGGGGGTAGGATCATTAGACTAATCCCTTAGAAAATCGCATCTGCTTCCACAATGACTTTCACATTGGTGACACTGCGGTCTTCGGGGCCTTTTACAGGCAATCCAACCTCTACATGGTCGATAATGTAATCAATATTTTCTTGCGTAATAACCTCACCCGGCAGCAGAATCGGAATTCCAGGCGGGTATACGTAGATGAATTCAGAGATAATACGTCCTGCAGATTCTTTAAAAGGAATGACCTCCGTATCCCCGTAGAATGCATCACGCGGTGTGAGCATCAATTGTGGAACGTCAGGAACCTTAACCACAAGTTCATGTGCAGGGTTAACCTGATAATACGTACGGGACAGATCTTGAAGTGCGTTCAGCAAGATGTCCACCGATTCATCCGTATCGCCAGGAGTGATCAGGCACAGAATATTATACATATCACTGAGCTCGACCTCAATATTGTAATGTTCACGCAGCCAGTTCTCGGTCTCATAGCCTGTGATGCCAAGATGACGGACATGAATGGTTACTTTAGTTGGATCATAGTTAAAGGTTGCCTCCGTACCGAGCAGCTCTTTGCCGAAGCAGTACAAACCGTCAATATCGTTAATGGTACGTCTCGCGAATTGGGCCAGATCAATGGCCTTTTGCGCCATTTCGTGACCGTGCAGCGCCAGATTGCGTCTTGACGTATCAAGTGAAGCAAGCAAGATATACGAAGTGGACGTCGAAGTCAGCATACTGAGAATCGTCTGTACACGCTGCGGATTCACAAATCCGTTCTTGGTGTTCAGATTCAGCACGGAACTCTGTGTCATGGAACCGCCAAGTTTGTGCACACTTGTTGCAGCCATATCCGCTCCGGCAGCCATTGCAGACAACGGCAGTTCCTCATGGAAATGAATGAGTACGCCATGTGCTTCATCCACAAGTACAGGCACTTGGTAGCTATGTGCGAGTTCGACAATCTCTTTTAGGTCTGTACATACACCGAAGTACGTTGGATTAATGACCAGCAATGCCTTGGCGTCCGGATGACGCTCAAGCGCACGTCGTACAGCACCTGTAGTCACGCCGTGGTCGATACCGAGGTTGGCATCCTGTGCGGGAGATACGAAAACAGGCTTCGCTCCTGAGAAAATAATGGCAGACATGACCGATTTATGAACGTTGCGGGGCACAATAATTTTGTCACCCGGTTCGCATACCGACAGAATCATAGTCATGATTGCACTGCTTGTGCCTTGCACACTAAAATAGGTATGATCGGCTCCGAATGCATCGGCTGCCAGAATCTGCGCTTCCTCAATGACACCGGTTGGCTGATGAAGATCATCCAGCGGAGCGATGTTGATCAAATCTATGGAGAGGGCATTATCGCCGATAAATTCACGAAATTCGGTATCCGTTCCCAATCCTTTTTTATGTCCCGGGATATGAAATTGCACCGGATTGAGTGCCGCATGGTTTTTTAAAGCGGTAAACAGCGGCGTACGGCGGTGATCCATCAGTGCTGTCACAACCTTTCCTGATAAAATGTCAAACAAAGATGAGTATAGCAAATTAGGAACCGAATGCAAGCGGTAGGCTTGACAAATTTTCAAATTGCTAAGATTTGGGCGTATCCCTGACGGTTACAGTATGGATAGGAGATGGGCCGGTGAACACCGAAAGGGGAATATGAAATGCAGACAGAAATTAAACCAGCCAAAATTTTGCGCTCACCATTTTTCATCGCGATGTGGTTAACGCTTTTCTTGGTTGAAGTGATTAAAGGAGCACTACTGGTGGCCGTCCTGCCAGTGTATATGGATAATATTTTGGGATTGTCCGCAGGGGTGATTGGTGTAGCCTTTGCCCTTCAATACCTGGGTGACAATCTGTTCAGGGCACCATCGGGCTGGGCAGCAGAACGCATCGGTTTTCGTGCAACGATGGTGACGGCCCTGATCTGTACATTGATTGCGGTACTCATGATCATATTTTTCAAAAGTGCATTTGGACTGGCTCTGGCCTGTCTGATTCTTGGTGTGGGGACATCACCGCTCTGGCCCTGTGCCATGACGGGGGTGACTGCCCTGTCAGGACCTCAAAACAAAAACGGAACAGCGATGGGGGCACTGGAAATGGCCGCTTTGGGTGGAACGGGACTTGGACCGATCGGCATGAACTGGCTGCTTGAGCGTACCGACCACGATTATCGTACCGTATTTCTTGTCCTTCTTGGCTGTGCCGTCCTCGTTATTTTGGTCGCCATGATTCTACCAGGACGGGTGGTGGTGGAAGAACAGCAGCATACAGTAGGGGAAACGACCGCAAAAGCGGTTAAATACCCGCCGAAGCCTCATCTGCTTACACCTTTAATCAGGCTCAAAAACAGTGTACAGGGGACCCTGCAGCGGGTGCGCAGCACGCTTAATGTCAATCCGCTGGTATACCCTGCCCTGTTTATGCAGTCCTTTGTTATAGGCCTCCTCAGTCCGGTTATTACGTTGTATACCCGAACTGACCTTCATATTTCACCAAACCTGTATAGTCTGCTGTTAATCGCAGGCGGCGGTATAACGGTGATTGCCCTGCTTCCAGTGGGTAAAATGGTGGATCGATTCGGGACATCGATATTTCTGCATATGGGCTTTTTACTCGCCTCTGCAAGTCTGTTTGCCTTTGCGTCCATTACATCCATTCCGATTGTTTTCGGCATCGTTATGATGGTAGGGGTTAGTTATGCCATGATTTTACCTGCCTGGAATACCTTCGTGGCTACTCTCATACCGAAGGGGGAGCGAGGGGCCATCTGGGGATTTTTCCTCACCCTTCAGGGGTCCGGCATGGTTGTGGGCCCCATCGTTTCGGGGTTGTTATGGGACCACATCAGCCACCCGGCTCCATTTATCGGAAGTGCTGTTGTTATGGCCGGGCTTGCGGTTGTGCATTTTGTGTTATCGCGAAGACCGTATCGCACAGCACCTGCCAAATGAACATAAAAAGGAGTTCCTATACCGGGTTGAATCCGGTGTTGGAACTCCTTTTGCTATATGCAAGCCACAACATTCAGAACATGGTTACTGTTTATAGATGTTAATGGACCCATTTTTCTGAGGGACTTAAGCAAAAGACATCTTGTACAGCGGGAGGAGCGTCTGGGATGTGGAACGGACCGTTTCCATGAACTTGTCCCCGTCTGCAAGAAGCGGAATATCCCGATCCCTGCGCAGACCGCACATCACCTCGGCTTTTTTCCCCGTCTTCAGCTTGCTAAATGATTTTATCAAAATCCTCAAACTTGAAATACATCAAAATCGTTGTCGTTAAAACCCGAGAAATTGATCTGTATTCCTCCATTTCGCGTCCAGTATATCATGAAATTCGGGGGCTTGCCCCTGTGCATTCGCGGAAACATCGATTCCACTGTAGGATTCGATGAAAAATAGTCAAATAACCAAGTACCCTTACATAAAATGAAGTATAAAATAGGGTAAGCCGATACGGAAGAAGCAATGAATTAAGCACGGGAAGAAGAGGACCGGTAACACATCCGGTACAAATGGAGGGGAGTGCCGTGAATAAGAGTTATGAAGTTGAATATTGCAATCTGGAGCTGCGGTTCAACCGTCGGCATATCCAAAATTTGATCAAAGACCTTATTCGTGAAGGGTATTCACTATATTGGAGCGAGGATGAATCCTTTTTTATTCTGTCTGTCCGCACCGGGCGCAAGCTGGTAAAGCTCCGTTTTCAACAGACACGCAGCGGGAACTACAAGATGACAGGTGACTACATCATTAAGGACGCCAAGCTGGCAGAATGGCTTGAGAAGCTGATAGGGGATACACGCGGGCATGCTGTCGTTAAACGTTTCAAGGATCAGCAGATGACGGTGGAGAACATTCTGTTTGGTGAGGTAATACGTCTCGTGGAAGTTTCCGGCTTCAAACAGCGTGTCATTTTTCAAAAGGAACCCGCGCCGACGGCGGAGGAGATGGAAGAGATGTTTCTATCGCGAGAAGGGGAGGAGCGTCTCATGCTCCTGCGGATGGAAATTGATGATGAACTGGAGCGTCTGTACGCTGCCATTCAGATGGACAATACAGAGAAAGCAGACATCTGCCGAGAGACATTAAAGCGTCTGTCCGGGCACATGCTGATGCTCGAAGGTTGAGCAGGAAGACCGTATTTATGAAAATACGATGAACACCTCAGATATTTGGGGTGTTTTCTCGTTGCGCAGCAGGAGTACGGGGTTCACTTCCATGCGTAAAACCGTTAAAATGGGGGTATTGTTGAGAGTCAATTTCAATAAAATTAATTGGAGCAAAGGATGGAGGACCCAGATGGCAAAACAACAGATCGGTGTCATTGGACTTGCAGTAATGGGCAAAAATTTGGCCCTTAACATTGAAAGCAGAGGCTTCACGGTGTCGGTATTTAACCGTTCCCCGGAGAAAACCAATGATCTTCTGAAAGAAGCTGAAGGCAAAAACCTCACAGGCACGTTCTCCATTGAAGAGTTCGTGGCATCCCTGGAATCCCCGCGCAAAATTTTGATCATGGTACAAGCCGGTAAAGCGACGGATGCAACCATTGAGCAATTACTGCCTCACCTGGATGAGGGCGACATCATTATTGACGGAGGGAACGCCTACTTCCCTGATACCCAGCGCCGCAGCAAAGAGCTGGAGGAAAAAGGCATTCGCTTTATCGGTACCGGTGTATCCGGCGGTGAAGAAGGCGCGTTGAAAGGTCCTTCCATTATGCCGGGCGGACAGGAAAGTGCGTACAAGCTGGTTGAACCGATTCTGACAGCCATCTCCGCCAAGGTTGGCGACGATCCTTGTTGTACATATATCGGACCGGATGGTGCCGGACACTACGTCAAAATGGTGCATAACGGTATTGAATACGGAGATATGCAGTTGATTGGTGAGGCATACCACCTGCTCAAATCCGTTCTGAATGTTTCCGTTGAGGAATTGCACGAAATCTTCACAGAGTGGAATCAAGGCGAACTGGACAGCTATCTGATCGAGATTACGGCAGATATCTTCTCCAAATACGATCCGGAAACCGGCAAACCGATGGTTGACGTTATTCTGGATGCGGCTGGACAAAAAGGAACAGGTAAATGGACAAGCCAAAGCGCGCTGGATCTCGGCGTACCGTTGTCCATGATTACAGAATCCGTATTCTCCCGTTTCCTGTCCGCGATGAAGGACGAGCGTGTAGCTGCGAGCAAAATCCTGAATGGACCGAAAGCCGAAGCGTTCTCCGGCGATAAAAAAGCGTTCATTGAAAGTGTACGCAGAGCATTGTTCGCAAGTAAAATCGTATCCTATGCACAAGGCTTTGCCCAAATGCGTGCGGCTTCCGACGAGTATGGTTGGGATCTGAAATACGGTAACATCGCGATGATCTTCCGCGGCGGCTGCATTATCCGTTCGCAGTTCCTGCAAAACATCAAAGAAGCTTATGACAAAGATGCAGCACTCAAAAACCTGCTTCTGGATCCATACTTCCAAAATATCGTTGAATCCTACCAGGATGCGTGGCGTGAAGTTGTAGCAGCTGCTGTACAGCAAGGTATTCCGGTACCTGGCTTCTCCAGCGCGCTTTCCTACTACGACAGTTATCGTACAGAGCGTTTGCCTGCAAACCTGCTGCAAGCGCAGCGTGACTACTTCGGCGCTCACACGTTCAAACGTGTGGATAAAGAGGGAAGCTTTCATCACAACTGGATGGAATAATATACATTTGTTCATTCGAAGCTTAACAGCTTTAATATGAGGTTGGGGTGCTCTCCCTGTTCGTTTGAGACACCCTTTCTTGAAGAATGGCCTGGAGTTCCGGTATGCCGGATGCTTCCGGGTCATTTTTCATGATACGTCTGTTTTCCAACAGACCTATTGTGGCCTTCCCCCGTTAGCAGGGCTGTGTTATGATAGGACAAAAGCGCTCATGAAATGCTTGAGATAAAGGAGTGTACACCCTTGAGCAAGTCTAACAATATTATTCTCATAGGCATGATGGGAACCGGCAAATCAACGGTAGCTGACCTGCTCGCCCGTGAGCTGGGTTACAAGCTGATCGATGTGGACACCGCGGTGGAGAAAGAGGAAGGCTGTACGATTCCGGAATTGTTCACAAGCAAAGGTGAGTCGTATTTCCGTGATGCTGAGAGCCGCATGTTATGTTCGATTCTGGAAAAGAAGTCGCAGGTGGTCGCAACCGGAGGCGGTGTGGTACTACGTTCTGACAATTGTGATGTCATGTCGAAGAACGGCTGGATTGTTGCGCTGACTGCTGATCCCGCAGTAATTGTACAGCGCGTAAGCGGCGATGATAAACGTCCTCTTCTGGCAGGCAATGCAAAGGAGCGCATTCATACCATTATGAAGGAACGGAAGGACGCCTATAAATTTGCGCATTACACAGTGGATACAACCGAGTTATCCGCAGCTGAAGTGTCTCGTCTTATTTTAGCGCATTACCGCGTCTAAGCTTGTATTCGCTGCATTTTGATGTCTATTATGACCTCAAGTATTGGGGAGTTACAACTGTGAAGCAGATGATAAGGAGCAATGATTTGGTGGGAATATAACAAAACGGGCCAGATGGCCCGTTTAAAACTGACTGTAGCGGAGCGGAATCCAAAGGCTACAGGGAAATTGCCTTTTTGCGATTCCTGATAACGCTGTGTTGGGTTTCTGCTCCATATTACTCAGTCTTCCTGCTGCCATTGCAGCATGCCGCCAACCATGTTGGTGCAGCCTGCATAACCAAGCTGCTGCAGGTACTCGGCGGCACGCTCGCTGCGGTAACCGCTGCGGCAGATCAGAATGATCTCGCCGGACTTTTCGATTTCGGACAATCTGTCCGGAATTTGTCCCAGCGGGATGTGCTTGGCTCCTTCAATCATGCCTTGCGCGACTTCCTCGTCCTCACGAACGTCTATCATCTGAAGCTTCTCTCCTGCCTGCAGGCGGCGACGCAGCTCGGATGTTTCTATTTCAGCTATTTGAGTCATCATTCAGGTCCTCTTTTCTGTATGGACTTAACGCCTATAATGATACCCAAGCTATGTGGGGGATGTCAATTTAGCGAATCGACTTCGTTTTATTTGTAACAAATATATAAAGCAGATTAATCTGATCAATGAAGGAGAATTTCATCCATGGACGTAATTGTTAAACCAACCCCTACACTGAATGGGGAAATTGGAGCCCTTTCCTCCAAAAACTACACTACCCGCTATCTGCTCGCAGCAGCACTGGCAGAAGGTACAAGTACAATTCATTATCCGGCCCACAGCGAAGACAGTGATGCAATGCGCAGATGTATCCGTGATCTTGGAGCCGTACTAGAAGAAGATGACAGCAAGATCGTCATTCAAGGCTTCGGCAGTCATCCTCGTGATGTGCGCGAGTTAAATGTAGGCAACGCAGGTGCAGTGCTTCGCTTCCTGATGGGCGTAACCGCGCTCTGCCCTGAAGTTACCTTTGTGAATACCTATCCGGACTCACTCGGTAAACGTCCGCATGACGACCTGATTGATGCTCTTGGCCAGCTTGGTGTTGAAGTGCAGCATGAACAAGGACGACTGCCGATCACGATCAAAGGTGGTAATGCCAAGGGCGGGCATATCCGTGTGTCCGGATCAGTAAGTTCCCAGTATTTGAGCGCATTGCTTTTTGTTACTCCGCTTCTTGCAGAAGACAGCACCATTGAAGTGTTGAACGACCTCAAGTCCAAAGTGGTAATCGGTCAAACACTTGAAGTGCTTGAACAGGCAGGAATCGTTATTCATGCGAGCGATGATTACATGTCTTTCCGCGTACCTGGTGGTCAGGCTTATCAACCGCAAACGTATACCGTTCAAGGAGACTATCCTGGTTCGGCCGCAGTTCTGGCTGCAGCGGCGGTTACTCAATCGGATGTGAAGATTCTGCGCCTGATGGAACAGAGTAAACAGGGGGAGCGCGCGATTGTTGACGTTCTGCGAATGATGGAAGTGCCGCTCACGCATGAAAATGATGTGGTACATGTACAAGGTAACGGAACCTTGAAAGCCGTAGAATTTGACGGAGATGCAGCGACGGACGCTGTTTTGGCGATGGTAGCCGCGGCTGTATTTGCGGAAGGGACCTCACGGTTTTATAATGTAGAGAACCTGCGCTACAAGGAATGTGACCGAATTACGGATTACCTGAACGAGCTGCGCAAGGCAGGGGCAAACGTGGAAGAGCGCCAGGCCGAGATTATCGTTCACGGACGTCCGGAGGGCGTCGAAGGCGGCGTAGAGATTAATGCTCACTTCGATCATCGCGTTATCATGGCATTGACCGTGGTTGGCCTTCGTTCCAAAGAGCCGCTTCGTATTCGGGATGCACACCACGTAGCCAAGTCCTATCCTCAATATTTTGATCATTTGCAGGCGCTTGGCGCCTCGGTTCAATGGGTAAAAGAGTAAAATAACACGTTTAAGAGGTTGTTCAAAAAGTCCGCTTTTGATTACGAAGGATGCCTAGCGGCATCATCAGCATCGAATATGGAATTCAGCCGAAATGTCCGTTGCTCACGTAGTTTTCCCTACGCTCCGCTACTCCATTTCTAGCTTCATCCCATCTTCTCGGTACTGAAAACTGGTCTTTTTGAACACGCACTTTAAGCAGAAAAGGATGGTGCTTGAACATGGAATTTAACAACCCAACTCGCGAAGAAATTGGGCAACTTTTACGCAAGGCAGGCAACATCGCAGTCGTCGGCTTATCGGACAAATCGGATCGGACATCCTACATGGTTGCAGAAGCCATGCAGAGTAGAGGATATCGGATCATTCCGGTTAATCCACAAGCACAGGGAGAGATCCTTGGTGAGAAAGTATATGCAACCCTCGCGGATATTCCCGAGCCCGTGGATATTGTGAATGTGTTCCGTCGCAGCGAATATACACCGGAAGTAGCTCGTGAAGCCGCAGCCATCAAAGCAAACGTCTTGTGGCTCCAGCTTGGCATTCACAATGATGAGGCTGTACAGATTGCGGCTGAGAACGGAATGACAGCCGTAACGAATCGCTGCATCAAGGTGGAGGACTCCATCGTTCTGCGCGGTGCCGGACGCGGTTAAGCGAATATGGAATAGACTGGATCCCGTTAACTTCAAGTTAACGGGATTTTTCTGTGTTTAGAGCTGCGAATGCTCCTTCGCTTTAAACTGCTTTCTTGCCTTAAGATTGTAGCTGTGGTGGTCATTTGGTCGCTAGTCATAAGAGTTTGCGGCAAATTTCCAGCAGCTTACCGTTTTGCTTTGACAAAACGTTTCGTAAAGCTTACCATCTAGGATAGAAAGGAGAGGTCGCCATGAATTGGCTCGGATCCTTGCAGCAGCTCGGACGAGCGGTAATGCTGCCTACAATGGTCCTGCCCGCAGCCGCAATTTTGCTGAGTGTTGGCAGTTTGCCCTGGGACGCCTGGGGATTGAAAGTTGTTGGTGAAGTGTCTACCGTGGCCGGACACGGTATTTTTTATTTTTTGCCGTATTTGTTTGCTGTCGGTGTAGCATTGGGACTCTCCAACCAGGCCGGACAAGCGGGACTTGCCGCTTTGGCCGGTATCGTTATATATGATCAGGTGACTCGCCATTTCGGGGATGGAACCATACAGCCAGCTTCTTTAGTTGGAATTATTCTCGGCGCTCTGGCCGGGGTGACACATAATCGGTTCAAAAGCATCAAGCTGCCTGAGATATTGCAATTTTTTGGCGGGTCCAGATTTGTATTGCTGATCGTTGGGCTGTGCTCGGCGCTGTTTTCCTGTTTCATGCTGTGGCTCGCCCCCATACTACAGCATGGACTGAATGCGATCGCCGCTTGGGAATACAGTCTCGGCGGTTTTGGGTTGTTCATTTACGGAGTGCTATACAGAGTATTGGTTGCATTTGGACTGCATCACTTGCTTAACAATGTGTTCTGGTTTCAGCTGGGGACGTATGAAACGCCAGACGGTAACATTGTGCAGGGGGATCTGCCACGTTTTTTTGCAGGCGATCCAACGGCGGGTTACTTTATGGCAGGGTTGTTTCCCATCATGATGTTTGCCATACCTGCCATTGCCTTTGCAATTATCCAGGAGGCAAGGGAAGATCTGAAACCGAAGATCAAAAAGACATTTCTCACTTCTGCGTTGGTTTGTTTTCTGACAGGTGTATCCGAGCAGATTGAATTTGCCTTTTTGTTTGCAGCACCTTATCTGTTTATCGTACATGCCGTTATGTCCGGACTTGCGATGTGGATTGGTTATTGGCTTGATATCAGGCACGGCTTCTCTTATTCCGCCGGGATTATCGATTACATACTCAACTTCCATCTATCAGAGAATGCTTGGAAACTCATACCGATTGGCATACTATATGGGCTGGTTTATTACTTCCTGTTCCGTTGGGCCATCCGTACGTTCAAGATTCCAACGCCAGGACGGGAAGAAGGCTCCATGCTGGAGGAGTGGGTGGGGAATATTCCTTACCAGGCACCATTGATCCTGGAAGCATTGGGCGGTAAGGAGAACATCGTTCAGGTAGAGGCATGTATTACACGGCTTCGTCTGACGGTGCACAACGACCGTCTCATCGATACGGGAGCCATGAAGAGTATGGGGTCTGCGGGGCTGATCAAGCTCGGTGGCGGTAACGTCCAGGTCGTGTTTGGCACGTATTCCGAATTGATTCGTGAAGAGATTGCCAAGCTCCTGGAGCGGGATTTGCCGCAAGTCCTGTTCTGTGCACCGGTTCAAGGCAAAATGCTGCCGATCGAAGAGGTGCCTGATCAGATCTTTGCAGCGAAGCTGGTTGGGGATGGGGTGGCTTTTGTTCCGGAAAAGGGAGAGCTGGTGTCACCAGTCTACGGAACGATTATGCACCTGTATCCGACGATGCATGCTTTGGGCATATCCACTCGGGAAGGACTTGAGGTCCTGCTTCATATCGGTATCGATACCTCGCAGCTGAAGGGGCATTTTGAAGCCTTTGTTCAGGAAGGAGATACCGTCGAGCCCGGGCAGTTGTTGATCAAGTTTGATCTGGCTGTATTGCGGGCAGAGGCAGCTTCACTCACTACACCGATGGTGATTACGAATCCGGATCGTGTTAAATCATGGAGCTTTGCTCCATTTAAGCAAGTCAAGAAAGGTCAGGCATCCGTCATGTCCGTGGTGCTCTATGACAGGAACGTTGGAGGGGTAGAATGAAGATACAAGGCATCAATGGAGCTGCAGGCGTAGCCATCGGCAAAGCATTTGTCCTGCCCAGTTGGGAATGGGATCTGCCGGACCAGAAGATGGACTCGGTGGATCTCGCCCAGGAGTTCGAACGGCTGTACGAGGGAATACGGACATCGAAGGATGAGATCGAATTTATCAAGAATGAGTTCAAGGAAGTTGTCGGTCCGGAGGAGTCCAGCATCTTTGATGCACATCTGGCCATTCTGGAAGATCCGGTATTCATGAACGAGATTCGCGGCATTATTGAACGGCAGTACAAAGCGGCAGAAGTGGCGGTAAAAGAAGCCATTGACCACTTTGTTACCATGTTCGATTTGCTGGATGATGAATATATGAAGGAACGGGCGATCGACATCAAGGATGTCGGCAACCGATTGTTGAAGCATCTGCTGGGAGCCCCGGAGATTACGCTCCCTTCGGATACTCAACCTTATATACTTGTAGCCAAGGAACTGTCTCCATCACAGCTGGCCCATCTGAATCCCAGTCACGTACTGGGCATTGTGACCCTGATCGGTGGCAAGACGTCGCATTCGGCAATTATGGCCCGTGCGCTTGGCATCCCCCTCGTTTCCGGTTTGGAAGCGAGTGTTGGCATGCCAGTGGACACCGGGGATATGTTAGTGGTGGATGGTGATAACGGCTTGGTATTCACAGAACCGGATCGCAAGACAATTGAACGGTACACCATGATTCGCAGCAAACAGCTGAAGAAAAAGGAACAGCTCCAAGTACTCGCTACAGTGGATGCGATCACGAAGGACGGAGCAATGCTGCATCTGGCATCGAACATCAGCTCCGTGAAGGAGCTGGATCTGGCTCTCAAGCACGGGGCAAAAGGTGTAGGCCTGTTCCGCACGGAATTTTTGTACATGGACCGTGCGACCTTCCCAGGCGAGCAGGAACAGTATGAGGTGTATCGTTTGGTAGCGGAGAAGACGGCAGGTCAATCCGTGGTCATTCGTACACTGGATATTGGCGGTGACAAACAGCTCGATTATTTCGAACTGCCTGAAGAGGATAATCCATTTTTGGGTTATCGGGCCATCCGGATCAGCCTGGACCGCAAGGATCTGTTTAAGACACAGCTCACAGCAATTCTGCGGGCCAGTGCGGCAGGGAACGTCAAGATTATGTATCCCATGATCTCCTCTGTGGAAGAACTTAGACAGGCCAATGAGGTTCTGCGTGAAGCGATGGCCGATCTGGATGAACGTCAAATTGCTTATGATCCTCATATTAAAGTGGGAATCATGATCGAAGTGCCTGCAGCAGTCATGATTGCTGACCTGCTGGCCGAGGAAGCGGATTTCTTCAGCATCGGGACAAACGATCTGGTACAGTACGTGCTGGCTGTAGACCGTATGAATGAACAGATTGCTCACATGTACCATCCGTATCATCCGGCAGTTCTGAGAATGCTGCGTGCAACGGTCGATGCTGCTCGCACCGCTGGAATTGAGGTTAGTGTGTGTGGAGAGATGGCAGGTGACGAACGTTCCATTCCACTTTGGCTGGAGCTGGGCATTCGTAATCTTAGCATGTCACCGCAATCTCTGCTGCGGGTGAAGCACAGGGTGCTGAACACAACAGCCGTGGACGCCAAAGAAGTGGCGCGTGACTGCTTTGCACTGAGAACCAGTGCAGACATTGAGCAGCGTTTGCAGAAATATAATGATTCAACAGGAAATCCTGATGAACAAAGCGGGTCCAATGCTTCTTGAGTCCATTGAGGCATGAAAAATACCTTTAAATTAATATATTCATTTTTATACCATTTAAGTTAATATGATACAAAAAAAAGAGCCCTCGCCATGAGCGAAGGGCTTTTTTTGTATTCCTGATTTACTTTTCAGCAAGTGCATCACAGAATGCTTTGCCATAGGGAGGAAGATCAGGCGGACGACGAGCCGAAATGATATGTCCATCGACAACAACGGCCTCATCCTTCCAGATTGCTCCGGCATTTTCCATATCGTCCCGAATGCCAGGTGTGGAAGTTACGGTGACCCCATCCAGAATTTTGGCGGAGATCAGCACCCAGCCAGCGTGACAGATCTGCCCAATCGGCTTGCGATCTGCATGCATGTCCTTCACCAGTTCAAGGACTTTCGGATAACGGCGGAGCTTGTCAGGTGCCCAGCCGCCTGGCACGAGAATGCCATCATATTGTGAACTGTCCAGTTCATCGAAGCTGTATTCCGCTTCAGCGGGAACACCGTATTTTCCGATGTAGACTTTACCTTTTTTCTCTCCAGCCAGATGTACCTCTGCACCTTCTTCACGCACACGATGTACCGGGTACCACAACTCCAGATCCTCAAATTCTTCATCGACCAGTGCGATGACTTTTTTTCCTGTTAATCTCACAACCATCTCTCCTTTTGCCGTGGTTAGGATGTCGCAACTTATATTGTAACAGATTCTGTATGACACTTCATGATTGTGCATTTTCCCTGTTCGGATAGCGGTTACATATATATGAAAACTTATTTTCGACAACCTGCATTTGGGGGGAGTGGTAATTTGTACAACCTGTGGTTTGCAGCAGGATTACGCGGAGAAAGGTCGAATGGTAACGTATACGAGTATAGAACGAATGAGGTGATGAATGTGCGCAAAACGTGCAAATGCGGACATGTAATGGAATTGGAATTGAGAACTGTAGTTTATGCGAAAAAAGTGGAGATTCGGAATGTGCCAGTTTTCGCATGCACGGATTGTGTTTCATACGAAGTATTACAGCCGGTCAAGCCGGATTTGAAAGAATGTATCAGCAAGCTGGGGGAACAACCCGTGAAACAGGATCTATCCTTTGGCAAGCAAAATGAACTTGCAGATCTCTTTCATGAACAACTGCTGGCCTGGCCAGATGCAAGTGATCGCGAGATGGAACATCACATGCAGCAAGCCGTAAACGAACGAATTAATCTGCTGCTTGATATTATGGGATATGCTCAGAAGTCGGGCGACGAAGAATGGATGGAAACCACGGAGCGCAGGCTGAGCCAATTGTCCGGTTTTGTATGGCAGGCGCATTTCTCGAATGCTGTCTAATTTTGACGTGCTAAATGCTTGTTTTCATGAAAATTGGCTTTTTCATGCGCTTTTTGTTAAGATATCCTAGAGTGAAAACGCTAAACATAGCGGTATTCCTGAAAAAGGGGGATGTATATCAAATGGCTGACATGACTAAAATGACAAGTATTGAACAGCTAAACTCCGCAGTGGAGGCTACTGAAGACCAACCCTTGCTTCTGTTTAAGCACAGCACACGCTGCCCGATCAGCGCGAATGCTTATCAGGAGATGAACAATTATTTGCAAAATAATCCTAATGAAAATGTAAACTATGGCATCATTTACGTCGTGGAAGATCGGCCTGTGTCTAATGAAGCAGCCGACAAGCTGGGAGTTAAGCATGAATCTCCGCAGGCGATTCTGGTCAAAAAAGGAATCCCTGTATGGCATACTTCCCATTCGGATATTACTTCGTCCACACTCACGAATGCTCTAAGTGAGTCCTAAAGCCTATTTTAATTGATTAATGCAAAAATTTGTCGTAATATAAATCTTAATGAAAATGGTATGAAAATTTACTGGTAATGGAGAGAAGTACTGTGACGGTAACCATTTATGATGTGGCACGTGAAGCTGGTGTGTCCATGGCAACGGTATCGCGGGTGGTAAATAACAATCCGAATGTTAAGCCACAAACGCGCAAAAAAGTATATGAAGCCATCGAGCGGTTGGGATATCGTCCGAATGCGGTAGCCAGAGGTTTGGCGAGCAAGAAGACAACCACGGTCGGGGTCGTTATTCCGGACATTTCAAACTCGACTTTCGCAGAGATTGCCCGCGGGATCGAGGATATTGCGAATATGTATCACTACAACATTATTTTGTGTAATGCGGACAAGAAAAAGGAAAAAGAAATCCGTGTCATCAACACGCTGCTGGAGAAACAGGTAGATGGCCTGCTCTTCATGGGTGGAACAGTAACGGATGAACATATTCAGGCGTTTCAGTCTGCGGCTGTACCAATCGTGCTCTGTGCAACGAGTGACGAGAAGGGAACATATCCTTCCGTGGATATCGACCACGAAGCTGCAGCTTTTGATGCGGTGAACACATTGATTCGTCATGGGCATAAGGAAATTGCGATGATCAGTGGTACACTGCAGGATCCTGCGAACGGGTATGCCCGTTTCCAAGGGTACAAAAAAGCACTTGAAGCGGCGGGAATGGAATATCAGGAGGATCTGGTACGGATCGGTAACTATCGTTACGAGTCCGGTGTGGAAGCAATGAAATATTTCCTCGGACTGAAGAAGAGACCAACCGCCATCTTTGCTGCAACGGACGAAATGGCCATTGGTGCCATTCACTCCATTCAGGATGAAGGCTTGAAGGTACCAGACGACTTCTCCATCATTAGTGTGGATAACATTCGTATGGCTTCCATGGTTCGTCCTCAATTGACAACGGTGGCACAGCCGATGTATGACCTTGGCGCAGTAGCGATGCGTTTGCTCACCAAGTTGATGAAGAAGGAAAATGTGGAGAACCCACGGGTTATTTTGCCGCATGAAACGATTCTTCGTCTGTCAGTAAGCCACGCTGGCTAAGCCAAAGCAATTCGGAAAGGGAGAAGGAATTCTCTCTACATAATGGATATACGGAAGCTCCGGAGACGGAGCTTTTGTGCTTCATGAGGATGAATCAGGCGAACCGGACAGGTCCGGAAGTGAATAGGGGGTAGCAAGATTGAAGGAAACGATTGGGATCATTGGAGCTATGGATGAAGAAGTAGAACTTCTGCTGGCTGGCATGAAGCAGCTGGAGATGGTGAAGCAAACCGGCATTACATATGTGGCGGGTGAATGGCTGGGCAAGCAGATCGTGGTGTGTAAATCGGGTGTCGGCAAAGTGAACGCGGCGGTGACCACGCAAATTTTGATCGATCGTTTCCAAGTGGACCGGATTATATTTACGGGTGTTGCGGGCGCAGTCAACCCGGAACTGAACATTGGAGATATCGTAATCTCTTCCGTATGCGTTCAGCACGACATGGACGTTACTCCGCTCGGCTTCGAACGGGGAGTGATCCCGTATCAGGAAACCTCTGCATTCCCCGCGGAACCTGCTCTGATTGCATTAGCAGAGGAAGCCTGCAAGGCACAGGGAGCCAAGTATCTGATTGGTAAGGTATTGTCCGGAGATCAGTTTATTGCGAGCAAGGAGACCGTGAACATGCTGTATACCGAAATGAATGGAGCATGTGCGGAGATGGAGGGAGCTGCCGTCGCTCAGGTTAGCTTCATGAATCGGGTTCCTTTTGTTGTGCTGCGCGGCATGTCCGATAAAGCGGACGGGTCAGCTCATGTGAACTTTGCTGAATTTACCGTGCAATCTTCTCAGCGTTCTCATCGGATTGTCGAGCACATGCTTGAAAATATGTAATGTGGAGTCTCTTTCAGAAGCTGCCATATAGAAGTATGAGTCTATAAACGAAAACCGCCTTTCGTGGGCAGTTCCAGCTTGCCATCTGGAGCTGCCGAGAGAGGCGGTTTTTTTCAGATACACGTATATCTCAATAAAGGTATTAATACATGAAGCGATGACGAAACCGTACACGGTCGAATTGTTCCTCGGAGGACATGGGTACTTCACTGCCGATGCGCACCATGAGACAGTTGGCCGGATGAGAGCAAATCTCGGGATCGTCCGTGGCGTACCACGTCATGTCCACAGTCTGCATCAGTCGCTCCATCATTTTGCGATAATCCCAGACGGAAAGGCCGCTGCCCTTCAGATCCCAATGCCAGTAATATTCCGTGGTGAACACAATATATCTTTCCATCTGTCCATTTTCAAATGCGGTGAGCAGCATCTCGCGTCCGACCCCGAGTGAACGGTATTCGTCAGCCACTTCGATAGCTCCGAGCTCAATGAGATCCATCATGTTCCCTTCAGACCAGCGTTCACAATCATCCGCATAGTGAAATGTAACATATCCGATAATCGTCTCATTTTCACGTGCAATGATGATTCTTCCTTCAGGCAATGCTGCAATCTCGGCTAGCGCTTCCTGCTGCTCAGAAGGACGACGAAAGGCATCCAGATCGGGATGGAACGCAAGTTTGGTGATTGCCTCGGGAGGCACAGGGCCTTCTACCGTGACTCGGTGGCCGGACTTGAAGATGGAACGCATATGATACGCCTTGATATGCTCCATGGTTCATGCTCCTCTCTCCCCCTACTTATAGCAAAAAATCAAAAAATTGAAAACCCATAGACGATGATTGTGTAGATTTGCTATAATTGCGTAGACAAAAAACGTTCACAATTCAAGCAGATTTGAGTTCATTGGTTTGGCCAGACAGGTGCATGATGAGAATTTCTCTCTATTAATGTAAGCGCTAACTGGAAGTTCAGTCAACACAAAGGCAATGAGAAGTAACCCATTATGGGAAATCGAAATGTCGAGTTGAAGGAGGCTGGCAAGCATGAGTCAAGCACATGGTGAGATGCTGCAAACGGTTGTGTCTGAATCTAACCTGGGCGATTACACAGAGGCCCGAAGCCGGTTTGATTGGGAATCGGTGGAGAGGCACTTTACGTGGCACGCCAGCGGAAAAGTCAACATGGCGCATGAAGCGATTGATCGTCATGTACTGGAAGGAAGAGGCGGGAGAACGGCACTGTTATACAGTGATGCCTCGCGTGAAGAAGCGTATACTTTTGCGGATTTGAGCGAGCAATCAAACCGTTTTGGGAATGTCCTGCGCAAATATGGCATTGTCCGGGGAGACCGGGTGTTTATTTTTATGCCAAGAAGTCCTGAGTTGTATTTCAGCCTGCTTGGTGTGTTAAAAGCAGGAGCTATAGCCGGACCCCTGTTTGAGGCGTTTATGGAGACGGCAGTCAAAGACCGGCTGGAAGACAGCGGGGCCGTAGCTCTCGTCACGACGCCAGAACTGCTGGGACGCATTAAACGTGCGGAACTGACGGAACTGAAGCATATCTTTGTTGTGGGTGGAGGTGCCCAGACTGAAGAGGGTCTAATCGACTTTGACGCAGAGATGTCTGCAGCCTCGGATGATATGGAAGTGGAGTGGCTGAATCGTGAGGATGGGTTGCTTATTCACTATACATCGGGCTCTACGGGCAAGCCTAAGGGGGTCTATCACGTCCAAAATGCCATGATTCAGCATTACTATACAGGCAAGGTAGTTCTTGATTTACGGGAAAATGACGTGTACTGGTGTACGGCTGACCCTGGATGGGTAACAGGTACCTCTTACGGAATTTTTGCACCGTGGCTGAATGGAGTGACCAATGTCATTCGTGGTGGCCGGTTCAGCCCGCAAGATTGGTACAGCACCATTGAGAAAAATAAAGTCAGCGTCTGGTACAGTGCTCCGACCGCGTTCCGTATGCTGATGGGTGCAGGGGACGAGACTATTGCACAACATGATCTCAGCAGCTTGCGGCATGTAATGTCGGTTGGAGAACCGCTCAATCCGGAAGTGGTGCGTTGGGGATGGAAAGCCTATGGTCAGCGGATTCATGATACCTGGTGGATGACAGAGACCGGAGCACAGCTGATTTGTAACTATCCGGAGATGCCGATTAAGCCTGGTTCAATGGGGCGGCCGCTGCCTGGAATTGAAGCAGCCATTATCGATGACCGGGGACAGGAACTCCCTCCATACAGCATGGGGAACCTCGCTATACGTACACCTTGGCCATCCATGATGGCGAAGATTTGGAATAACCCGGCCAAATACGATGAGTATTTCAGGCTGTCTGGCTGGTATGTATCTGGGGATTCGGCGTATATGGACGAAGAAGGGTATTTCTGGTTCCAGGGCCGGATCGATGATGTAATCAATTCTTCCGGAGAACGTATTGGTCCATTTGAAGTGGAGAGCAAGCTCGTAGAGCATCCTGCCGTAGCAGAGGCCGGAGTTATCGGTAAGCCGGATGTGACGCGCGGGGAGATCATCAAGGCGTTTGTAGCGCTGCGTGAGGGCTATGAAGCGACTCCTGAGTTGAAGGAAGAAATCTATCGATTTGTAAAAGAAGGCTTGTCTGCTCATGCAGCTCCGCGAGAGATCGAGTTTAAGGATAAACTTCCCAAGACTCGTTCCGGTAAAATCATGCGACGTGTGCTGAAGGCTTGGGAGCTCGATTTGCCGACAGGTGATCTGTCCACCATTGAAGATTAATAACCGATGAAGATTAATTACTGAATACGCGGTGCCTGTATTTTTAAGAACTAGCCTGATTTGCGTAAGATGCAGATCAGGCTTTTTATTATATGAAGAAAAGCCCCCATCCTCTAATGAGAGGGTGGGGGCTTAAAAAAACGTGCGTTACGGCAATCTTACGGTTGATATGGGACAGCAACAGAGGGCTCGGATTCTCCTACACTGTTGATGGCAGATACTTTGAACCATCCGCTTGTAGAGGCTGGTACACCGTAATCCATTGAGGTACCCGAAGTTGTTCCAATCTTGGTGTAAGGGGCAGAGCCCGTTTCACTGTAATAGACGGCATAGCTCTGTACACCATCGCTCTCCGGATTGGAGGCCCATTGAATGCGCAATCCTTGGGTGAGAGCTGCTACGCTAACCTGTCCAGGGGTACCTGGAACGGTGGTTGTAGCGTTATTGTTTTCATTTTCTTCCGGCTCAACGATGGTTCCAGGAACATTGATCGGTTCTTTTACTTCCTCATCTGGGAGTGGATCTGAGACTCCTGCACTGCTAACCACAGCACTAGGAGCAGACTCTTTGCCGGCTACATCGACAGCAGTGACATAGAAAGTGAAATTCCCGCCCTGTGCGTATGCTGTAAATGATCTCGATTCACCTGTCAGGACAACTTGGCCCTGATTCTGGAAGCCGGCACCATTTACGGAGCGATACAACCGATATCCGACAACGTCATTTTCAGGCGTTGCGTTAAATGTAATTACAGCTTTGCCATTAGCAACGGATATCCTCACATTCCCTGGTGCATCTGGTGCCTTGCCATTGTCCGATCTCGGGTCGACTTGTGTTGGCATGTCTGCATCCGCATCTTCTGGCAGGTAATAGGCAAGGGATTCGTGACGGCTCATCCGTGAAAATGCATTTTGCAATTCCTTGATCAGATCGGAGATCGGTTTCTTCCGTTTAATAACCGTCTTCTCCTTCAGCATGTCGCCAGGTGTTTCATCACGAGGGATGTAGTTTACACCATTGTAGGTAATGTATTTTGCTTTGGAGACACCATCATCACTATCTTTGGGAATAAATTTGCTGTTGAAAATATCGGTTACAAATTTGTCAGTCAGTGATGTTGGCAGTTTGCCGCTATAAGCAGATACCGTACGTGTTTCAATGCCCGATGGTTTCTTGAATGAATCCGTCACGAACAGTTCCTTGTCGGTTGCAACGACTTCATTCATAATCTGAGACCAGAGCTGCTGGGCACGTTTACGCTGAGATTTGGTTTCAAGGGTGTTAACAGGCTGTTTGTATCCAACCCACACACCAAGCGTAACATCAGGCGTATAGCCTTCAAACCAGACATCCGCATAGTTTTGCGTTGAACCCGTTTTTCCTACGATAGGTGCACTTTTCGTATACTTATACGTTTCACGAACCTTATCCGCAGTACCTTCTGTAATTACGGTTCTTAGCATGTCTGTCATCAGGTACGCCGTCTGTTCGGAGAATGCCTGGACAGGTTCGGATTCATGTTTATAAACGATATTTCCTTTGGAGTCTACAATTTTGCTAATCATGTATGAGTCGTTATATACCCCATTGTTCGCAATAGCTCCGTAAGCATTCGTGAGTTCTTCCACGGTTACACCGTACTGGAGTCCCCCGAGAACACCCGTCTGAGCCTGATAATCTTGCTGCTGAATAGTCGTTATGCCAAGCTTCTTGGAGAATGCCCAGGCTTTTTCGATCCCGACGTCTTCATTGAAGAGTTTGAGTGCAGGAACGTTCAGGGAATAGTTCAGCGCTCTACGAGCGGTTACAAGTCCCTGATAACGATTGTTCGCATTCTTCGGAATATGGAACCCATTAGGGCCATCCTTAAGAATAATCGGTGAATCATCAATGATGGACGCTGGTTGTACCAGTCCTTCTTCCAGAGCAGGCAGATAGGCGGCAATAGGTTTCATCGTTGAACCAGGCTGACGGATCATCTGGGTCGCATAGTTCATCTGTTCATCCTGGAAACTGCGGCCTTCGATCATGCCTAGAATAGCCCCGGTTTTGTGATCAATCATGATAGCTGCAGTCTGTTCTTTTCCCTTTTTGGGATCGTCCGCAGCAAAATTGCTGTCATTCTCGGCAATGGTACGCATGGTTTTGTACACACTTTTGTTAATCGTTGTGTATATGCGATAGCCACCTGTACGCAATTGCTGCTGAGCTTCTTCGAGCAGAGCACTGCTTTCCTTTTGGGACCCATCCTCGGTAGAATCTGAACCCTCGGAAGTTCCTTCAGCTGCTGTGTCAGAATTCATTTGTTTCATCAAAATTTGTGCAGCCTGGCGTTCGGTTTCCATCATAAGATATGGATAAGTGTTGTAAGCCTTGACGGTCTTCGGTGCCAGCGAACTCTTAATATCAAAAGCAAGAGCTTCGTCATACTCGGTTTGATTGATTTTGCCAAGTTCAAGCATACGGCGTAATACCAGATGCTGGCGGTTGATTGCACGCTCAAAATTATCCTCTACAAAATCGCCTTTTCCGTTAAAGGCTGAGTAAGAGGAGGGGAGCTGAGGCAATCCGGCAAGATAGGCTGCCTGAGCCGTGTTTATTTTCTCCAGATCATTAATGTTGAACAGTCCTTTGGCGGCTGCCTTGATCCCATACACATTATATCCACTGGAGCCGTTACCAAAAGGAACTTTATTCAGATACGCGGTCATGATCTCGTTCTTGGTCAGGAATCGTTCAAGTCGCAAGGACAGCAGTATCTCCTTGACTTTGCGGTCTTCGGTACGATCCAGATTCAAGAACACACGCCGTGCCAATTGCTGAGTCAGCGTACTTCCGCCCGTTTGCACAGACTCTTTCAGCACCTTCTGCTTCACGGCTCGGAGCGTTCCGCTCATATCTACACCTTTATGTTCGTAAAAATGATTGTCTTCAATCGATATGACAGCATCAATAACTTTCTGTGGTATCTGGTCAAAGGTGACCGGACGCCTGTCTTCTTCCGTACGTAATTGACCGATCGGGCTACCGTCGGCAAAGTAAGCAAAGCCTGTGATGGAGTTTTCGCTGACTTTTTGTTCAATCAGGGCCCTGGAGCGGACGGGCTCGTCTTTTACAATGGAACTGACGTATCCCATCAGAGCACCGCCTACAAATAGTGCCCCCATAAAACCCAGGACAACCACCCATTTGACGACACTGCCCAGTCTGCGGGCGAAGCTGCGCTTGCGGGCAGGCTGTTCATCGGGCTTTTTCTTATTAACATCAACCATTCAGTGTCTTCCTCCTTTTAACAGCACTTATTATAGCATAAAAAGGCGGGTTTGCATGCCTGAGAAATACAAGCAATGGTCGAAAATTGCCATTATTTTATGGAATATGAAATTTTTCATGCCTACTAAATCCTATATGCAAAAATTTGCAGACAACAAAAAAGCGATCCGAGAAAATCTCGAATCGCTTTTTGTGTGATGCTTTACTGAAATTCCAACGATTAACGGTTGTAGAACTCGACGATTTGTTTTTCGTCGATATCTTGGGACAACTCGGAACGCTCAGGCAGACGGATGTATTTACCTTCTACAGCAGCGTCGTTGAATTCAAGGTATGCTGGAAGATGCGAACGGTTTTCCAAAGCTTCCTTAACGGAAGAAAGACCGCGGCTTCTTTCACGCAGGCCGATTACATCGCCAGTGCTTACTTGGTAAGAAGCGATATCGACTTTTTTACCGTTTACTGTTACGTGACCGTGGGATACCAACTGACGTGCTCCTGCACGGGAGTTAGCAAATCCAAGACGGTAAACGAGGTTGTCAAGGCGGCACTCAAGCAAGAACATGAAGTTTTCACCCGCGATACCTTGCATTTTTTGCGCTCTAGCAAACAGAGTGCGGAATTGTTTTTCGCCCAAACCGTACATGTGGCGAAGTTTTTGTTTTTCTTGCAACTGCATACCGTAGTTGCTCATTTTTCTGCGTTGGTTAGCTCCGTGCTGACCTGGAGGGAAAGGACGTTTCAATTCTTTGCCTGTTCCGCTCAGGGAAATGCCGAGGCGACGGCTCAATTTAAATTTAGGACCAGTGTAACGTGCCATGTTTATAGTAGCTCCTTTTTAGTTAAAGTTCATATAGGGCTCTGTTTGCGCTCCAATTTGTTGATGCGGGCAAGGCCACACATACGTCAATCAGGAAAGTTCAGCCGCTGTCCTGAAAGCAACAAAAAGAATGAGGGTGACACAACCGGTAATGCCCAAATTTAAAGACCCATTAGTAGTCTTCATCAACAATTTATATTACAGTTTAAAAGAGACAAAGTCAAGGGTAGGAGAAAGGCAAAAAAACGTCTAAATTTGTCGATAGGTCATTAGGCCCAAAAAAATGGGACGATTTTCTGAAATATGGATGCAAAAAAGCAATAAAGAGAGTAAAATAGAATGTATCTTAACTTTAAATGATCATGTACATTAAGGTTATCGTAAGGTTTTTGCAGGTTTGCGATAACGTCTGCAGATTAATGCATCCCTTTAGAGGTTGCAAAAACGGTGCAAAGGAGCGCCTGACATGTTAGAACATCTAGGAAGTTTACCAGCCAGCATGCATTCGCCAAGTTCGGGCGATTCCGCATCTTCTGCAGCTCAGCGTAATGAGCATGCGTTCTGGATGCAGCAAATGGATATCACACCTTTTGATTTCTCATATTTGAAAAACTTGCTGCAGCAAGCCTATACGGATTGGCTGACTCAGCATGATTCGAACTGGAGCGCATCATCTGCGATTTACAGCGTGTGGAATACAGAAGGTACTTGTGTAGCAACGACCGCCGATGAGTCTATGGACAGGCCTGAATCAGTTCAGACGGTAATGATGTGCCTTGAAACCGGACGGGCGGAATCATTGCGGGGTTCAGATGAATACGGGGATTTCCTATACATTGCCGAGCCTCTGTTTTCCAGAATCAACAAGGATATGTTCGCCGTGTTTACAGCTTTCATTTACGAGCCTCATCGTTATGAAACATCAGAAGAGATTGTTCGATCTGAGGCAGCGCATTATCGTACTTGCTTTTACCGAAGATTTGAATACATATTTATGGCAGATCTGCTAAAAGCTCATGAGCAAACGGCGCGTGAAGAGCACCGGAGGTCCATTCTTTTTCAGATCGTGCAGCGGATGCATGACAAAATGGACGTGGATGCCATATTGGACGAGGTATTTGACAGTATTGATTATTTGTATCCGACCACACACATGAATCTGTACATGTCCCAAGATCGCAACAGTTCCAATCCGAGAATCAGACCTTTGCTTGTCCATGAACATGGGGAAGATATTTGTCTCCGTTCATTTAAAGATGGACAAACGATAGTCATTCGCTCCGATCAGGGGGAGAATCGTATTGTGGAGGTCGGACTTCCGCTGAAAGGGAAGCAGGGTATCTATGGTGTGTTTCATATCGAGATGAATGACGAGCTCATGGAAGAGCCGGACTTGCAGCTTATCACCATGATGGCTGATATGGCAGGAACTGCTTTTGAGAATGCCAAATTGCATGAGCAATCGAACATGTTGATTCAGGAACTTCGTCTAATCAATGATTTGACACAACGTCTAAATAGAAGTCTGCAGTTGAAAGAGATTTATAAAATGGCCGAGTTGGAGTTAAAGGATATTTTTCAAGCTGAATCCTGTTGTATTCTTCAATTGAATGACACCACGAATCGTTTCGAAGTGATGTCATCCAATATTGGGGAAATGCGTCATAAATCCTTTTCGCTGGATTACGGTATCGCTGGTCTGCTGTATCAGACAGAAGAACCGCTCATTTTGTCCAATTATGCACAGTACACCAAAGTGTCTTCCGTGTTTATGGAGATTACCAGCTCCATGTCACTGATGGCTTCACCGATTCGAGTCAACGGTCAAGTGAAGGGAACCATTTTGCTGGGTCATCCCAAACAGCAGTATTTTTCATACGATAATTATCGTCTGCTGCAAATGCTGTCCATTCACGTAGGACTGGCTCTCTCCAATGCAACGCTGCATGCGGAGGTTCGCCGTTTGGCCAACCTTGATATGTTAACTGGACTGTACGTCAGACATTATCTCGATAGTGTCATTCACGAAAAGCAGGCCCATGAATTCTGTGGTTCATTAATTGTGGTTGATATTGATCAGTTCAAACAGGTGAACGACACATTTGGCCATCAAACCGGGGACCAGGTGTTGAAGCAGGTTAGTGATATTGTTAAATCCTCCGTTCGTTCCGATGATATCTGTGCCCGGTGGGGTGGCGAAGAGCTTGCCATTTACGTGCCGCAGCTGGGGATCCGCCAGGCACTCGAGTATGCAGAGGTCATACGCTCCCGAGTGGCGGAAGAGACTAGGCCACCCGTGACCGTATCCAGTGGTATAGCCGAGTGGAACTGGATGGATGACAAGGTCAGTGTAGAATCATTATTCTACCGGGCAGACATGGCGCTCTACGAGGCGAAACATAACGGACGCAACCGGATCGTGCTGGAAGAACAGGAAGTTACACGCTAAGAGAGAACAATTCCATGGATTGGAGTCGTTCTCTCTTTTTTCTTTTGCAGCAAAGTTTGCGTTGATGTGAAGTATAAGGGTATACAGGAGGGGCAGGCTATGGAGAACCTTGGACGGAAGGATGGATTTTAGATGATTACAAGGCAGGGTATGCGTACATTAATGCTGCTTTTGAGTGTTGTTATCCTTTCTGCACCGGGCTGTGGGCTGATACATCGTGAACGCACTCCAGAAGAGGTGTTTTCCATGGCCTTATCCGGAATTGCAGGTAAGGAGAAGCTGGATTTTGTAGGGGAAGCAGGGTTAAGACGAGAGAGCAGCGGACTTTTTGAAAATCAGTTCAAATTTGAAGGAAAGCTGGAAAATCATGATCAGCTAACGCTGCAGACACGACTCCCAGGAGCAGTCACTGCAGCAGGGTCGAGTAAGGTAAACGGTATGCATGCCGCTTCTGCAAATCTGATTACCCAACCAAGCGGATTCAGCGCCTCTTTTCAACGAAAAAAGGGACAATGGGAGGCATTGACCGCAGAGCAAGAACCACTCCGTGGATCGCTGTCCCGTTTCAACCCCATCGCCCAACTGGAGAATATTGACCGGATGAACAAAACGATAAAATCCGAATACGGTTCTGGTCGAAGAACAAGGATCCTGCGGATTGAACTGGCACCTGAAGATGCCAAAGCCTGGGCCACAACCCAGTTGAACGACGAGATGAACGCGATTAAGGCAGAATATATGCACAAGGCGAGTAATATCAAAGGGGCGAGCAAGGCGAAGCTTGAGAAGGAATTGAGCCAGGTTTGGCTGCAGGGTGAAGCCAGTATGGAGCAAATGATGAAACAGGCTAAAGTACAAACGGTATATCATCTGACTGTGGATCGGAAGACCAGTTTGCCGCTGCGGCTCTCTTCGGAAAGCCAGGTGACGTACCAAGATGCAAGCAACAAAAGCACCAAAGAAGCTCTGGTCATGGATGTTAATTTTAAAACATATGATTAGACGTGGGGTCTGCCTGCTGACGGGATTGCAGTAGCGTGCTACAATAGTATCGTAATTTACCGTTGTTCAATTTTTGAATGGCAGATGACAGGAGGATTTACGAGATGAAGGACCCACGAATTCAGAAACTTGCAGCTAACCTGGTTGGCTACTCTGTAGATGTACAGCCTGGCGAGAACGTGCTGGTTGAGATGATTGGATCGGAACGTGATCTGATCAACGCTATTATTGAAGAAGTAGGCAAAAAAGGCGGCAATGTTTTTGTGCAGCTGACCGACAAGACGGTACAACGTGCGATGTTGAAAAATGCTACAGAAGAGATGATGAAAACCTGGGCAGAGATTGACCTGAACCGCATGAAACAAATGGATTGTTACATTGGTATCCGCGCAGGCGAAAATGTGAACGACCTGTCCGACGTGCCGGAAGAAAAAATGAAAATGTATAACTCCCTGTATTCCCATCCGGTACATAGCGAGCAGCGAGTTAAACATACGAAATGGGTTGTGCTTCGTTACCCGAATGCCAGCATGGCGCAGCTTGCGAATACCAGCACGGAAGCATTCGAAGATTTCTATTTCGATGTGTGCAACCTGGATTATGCCAAAATGGACAAAGCACAGGATTCCCTGGCTAACCTGATGAACCGTACGGACAAAGTTCGTATTACAGGACCAGGAACAGATCTAAGCTTCTCCATTAAAGATATCGGTGCAGTGAAATGCTCTGGTCAAAAAAATATTCCTGATGGCGAAGTTTACAGTGCGCCTGTGCGTGATTCTGTAAACGGAACAATCAGTTATAATGCAGCAACCCTGTACAACGGGGTAACATTTGAAAACATCAAGTTCACCTTCAAGGATGGCAAGATCGTTGAAGCGACAAGTAACGATACTGAACGTTTGAATGAGATTCTGAATTCCGATGACGGTGCACGTCATATTGGTGAGTTCGCGATTGGCTTCAACCCGCATATTCTGCATCCAATGAAGGATATTCTGTTTGACGAGAAAATTGCAGGCAGTCTGCACTTTACTCCTGGGCAGGCATATGAAGAAACGGACAACGGAAATCGTTCCTCCATTCACTGGGATCTTGTGCTCATCCAGCGCCCAGACTACGGCGGCGGCGAAATTTATTTTGACGATGTGCTGATTCGTAAAGACGGCATCTTTGTAATTCCAGAGCTGGAATGCCTGAATCCAGACCAATTGAAGTAACTGCGGGATTTTGCTGTTGCTAGGAAAGCGGATTCACGGTATCATGTAGTGGTAATTAATAGATGATACCAAATGTGAAAAGACGGAGGGATTCCTATGTCGAGTAATAACGCGGCTGTAGTGGAAATTGCTCAAACAGCAGGCAAGTTTACTTCTTCAATCGTGCTTCATTCGGAGAACAAGTATATTGATGTGAAAAGTATTCTCGGTTTGTTTACCACGCTGATCAGCACACACAGCTATGAACTTCATGTTCATGGACCAGATGCAGACGAAGCAAAAGCAGCCATGTCAGAAGTATTTGCCAAACATGGCCTGAATGTAAGCATCGCATCCGAGTAATCATTCCAGGAAGCATCTCCGCCTGTCTTGGCGGGGGTGCTTTTTCGTATACACAAATGAACAGGTTCTTTGGGTCCGTTGCCGAGGAGTTAAAATACGTGCTGTCCAAGCCTTCGTTTTGAGTGGTTATTTTGGTCAGGTTCTTGTATTAGCTCCTGATTTCGTCTAATATTAGAGGTAGAACGTCTTTACGCGATTTTTGGGACATAGGGGGGAAAAATGCATGACTTCATCTGATCTGCAGGACCAGCTGAACATGAAAGCGATCAGTCTTCTTCAAGAAGATGCAGATAAAATACAGAAGCTTATTGAAGTACAGATGGAGAATCTGGCTACCCGCTACTGCCCTCTCTATGAGGAAGTATTGGATACACAGATGTATGGGTTCTCCAAGGAAGTCGATTTTGCTGTTCGTGCAGGGCTTCTTCCTGAAGGTGCTGGTAAGCAGCTGGTAAGCGCGCTTGAGCGGAATCTGGCAATTCTATATGAAGCTTTGAACAAAAAGAATGAGCAATAGCCTGCAATCGTGTGGGTCAGAATAGAAGGCATGCAGGAGTTTTGCATGCTTTTTTTGTATGTTTTAACGTGGTGAAAATATTGAGTGCGCAGCGTAAGCGACCATAAACAAAAGCAGTCTGGAAACGGGTTTCCGGACTGCTTTTGTTATTCGTTATATATGTCTGAATTGATGTTGCTTCTAACGTTACACCAGGAAGAAGGATACACCCAGAATGATGTACACAACCAGCAGGAGCAACCCCTCATACCAGTTCGTTGAACCATCCTGGGTAATCGACTTGGCGATAAATACGGATACTCCAATGGCAAGAAGCTCAATCGTTGTGAAGACGATATCCATGGTTCTGCCTGTAAAGTAACTCACAAAAATCAGCACAGGTGCAACAAAAAGTGCGATTTGCAAGCTGCTTCCGACCGCAATCTCTACAGCGGCACCGATCTTGTTTTTCATGGCAAGCATAATGGCTGCACTGTGTTCGGCCGCATTACCGATAATCGCAACCAAAAATGCACCAACGAACAGTTCGCTCAGACCAAACTCTTCGGTAAATACCTCGAGAGTACCCACGAGCCATTCACTGACAAAGGCTACCATAACTGTGGCGATAACCAGGTATAGAATCGATTTTTTCTTGGACCACGCCGGCGCATGTTCATGCGGTAATTCTTCGTCTTCATCGACAGTGACATCTGCGAGATAGTTCTTGTGTGTTATCATCGAGAATAAGAGCCAAGCGATATAGGCAATAATCAACAGCCCTGCGACAATCAGGCTAAGCGTATCTGTGTCCTTTTGAGTAATCGAATGGGTGTTGAGAAAAACAGCTGGAATGAACAGGGCAATGATCGCCACAATCATCAGGGAGCCGTTTAGTCCCGCAAGGGAGACGTTGTAATTTTGAATTTTGAACTTGAGTCCTCCGGCAAAGATGCTAAGCCCCAGCACCAGCAGCAGGTTTCCGATAATGGAACCGGTGAGGCTGGCTTTTACCATGTCAAATAGTCCTTCTTTGACCAGAAAAATGGCGATGATCAATTCGGCAGCGTTACCGAACGTTGCATTCAAGAATCCGCCAAGTCGCTGTCCCGCATAATGCGCAACATTTTCGGTGGCTTTCCCTAAAAAACCGGCCACAAAAATAACCGAAATGGCTGAAATCACAAACTGCAGGATCGGATTCCAATGCAGATAGTGGGCGATGGCGCTGAGGGCAAAGAAGACAATCAGCAAAATGGATGAAATCCGGTTTCTCACAACAAACACCTCGGTTAAAATTATTTTGTTTTAAATGACAATGAAAGCCTTATGAGATTATTTTCATATTTCAATATAACCAAATGGTGGTAGGTTGTAAACGCATGTTTTCGAGTTTAATTTGCTTTTTGGGGTGGAAAGGATTTAAAATACGAGTAACGAAGTGAAGGAGGATGTGGCATGGCAGAACAACTTCAACTAGAAGGCGGTAACATCCGGATTGCCGATGACGTGGTGGCGAAAATTGCCGGAATGGCTGCGATGGAGACACCCGGGATTGCCGCAATGTCTGGAGGATTGTCAGAGGGCTGGGCCAAACGTCTCAGCGGTAAAAACGTACAGAAAGGCGTAGGCGTTGAGGTCGGCCAACTGGAAGCAGCCATTGATCTGCGCATCATCGTCCTGTATGAGACACCGATTCATGAAGTATCCCGTATGCTTCAGCAGAATGTGAGAGAAGCGGTAGAGACCATGACCGGATTGCGCGTTGTCGAAGTGAACGTGAAGGTAGAAGGCGTATCCTTCAAAGGCGACGACCTGTAAGGTATTAACCTCCAATTTAACTGGAGCAGATGAACGTTGATGTTCTCTGAGCTCCAGTTAACCCAAAAAAGACTTCACATCCCGAGGATGCGAAGTCTTTTTTTTATTCTGGTACACCTGTTAACGAATACGACGAATGGATTTGGAATCCCGTGAACGAAGAGCGGGAGAAGTACGTGTTTGCGTTTGTACCGTTACGGACTTGGTTCTCTCTTCCTTAATGACATCCTGGTTGTTCGTACGCGAAATACTGAGCAGAATACCCATGGCCACCATCATCACAAAGAGTGAGGTACCTCCATAACTGATAAACGGAAGGGTAACCCCCGTCACCGGTATGGTCTGGGTCACGCCTCCGATATTGATGAACGCCTGAATGGCGATCAATCCCATGATTCCGATACCCACAAGCGTTCCGAACGGATCAGGACAGCGCAACGAGACGATAATGCCTCGCCAGATAAAGTACAGATAAACCAAAAGGAATAGCGTACTCCCCAGGAAACCAAGCTCTTCCCCAATAACAGAGAAAATGAAGTCATTATACGCGTTTGGCAGATAATGAAGCTTCATCGTACCTTGTCCAATACCCGAACCGGTCATGCCGCCGTCACCGATGGCCACAAGGGAGCGAAAAAGGTTGAGACTACCACCACTAGTGTCCGATAACGGATCAAGGAATGCCTGAATACGCCCGATCTTGTAATTCTGCTCGGCAGAGGCCGCAGTACTGTCCACAGCGTCTGAAGGAGACATGGAGGAGAAGAGGGCATTCGCACCGAGTGCGAGTGCCCCTCCCAGTACAACGAGCAGGATCGAACCCATAATATGCTTCATGCTTGCTCCGCCTGCATAGATGACGAGACCACAGGTGGATACCAGAATGAAGCAGGTACCGAAGTCCGGCTGCAGCATAATCAATCCTGCAATGAACCCGACAATGACTAGGACCGGAATATAACCTGTCTTGAGGTCCCTGAAGCGTTCGCCTTTTTTGGTGATCAGTGCAGAAAGGTATAGGATTATGGCAATTTTGGCGAACTCCGCAGGCTGAAGGCTAAAGCCAAAGATGCGGATCCAGCTTCGTGCACCGTTCAACATGGCGCCTGTAACTAGTACGAGCACCAGCAATACCGTGGTGAACAGGAAAAAAGGTGCATAAAGCTTCTTGTATTTATTAAAACGAATGTTCATGGCAAAGAACATACCAACTAAACCGATAACCGCCCACATAAGTTGTTTTTTCGTGAAGTATAGGGGATCATTGTTAAAGCTACTGTTTGCAATTGCAATGCTGGAACTGGAGCTGAATACCATCAGCAGTCCAAAGCCCACTAACAATAAAGTGAGGATTAGCAGTTGGAAATCTGGCGTGCCTCTCTTCGTTTTCGTTTGGGCCGATTGTTGTTTCATGGTTTGGCCCAGCCTATGCTTCCAGCAGTTCTTTGAGCTGCTGCAATTTTTGGGCTGCCAGCTTCACGACTGGCTGCGGAACGGTAGAGTCATAATCGAGACCGTGCGGAAAGGTTGCTTTGCCAAGATAAACAGCCTCGACAGAGAGCACGGTATCCGGTTTTTCAAGTTTGCCATCTACTACACGGGTGTTAATACGTACAAAGTATTCTGAGTTGGTGTTGTCATCTTCAATTTTGTAGTCATATGTAGCACGGTAATACTCCCATTGCCACCGGACAAATCCGACTTTCTCGGCGCTCTCATCCAGGTATGCCAAGTCGCTTTTCAAGCCATCCAAGCCTGTATTCTCAAAAATCATAAGCGTCTGATCCTCCTCATAGCTTCCGAGTATAATTCTCGTGCATTTCTCTAGTTCATGATAGTATGTTTCCCCTTCCCGTGCAAGCTTTCCCAAGGCGTTTCGTATCGGTTTTCTTCCAATTCTGCTACAATATACAGCAATAGGTTTGAAGAGGATGGTTCGGACTTGATGAAAGTTCCGTTCAAGATCGAAAGGATGGGGAGAAAATGACAAATAATATATGGTGGGACGATCTGCAAATCCATATGGTGGAATGGCGGCGTCATCTTCATCGCAATCCCGAGGTTTCCTTTCATGAGGAAAAGACATCTTCTTTTGTAGCGGATATGCTGGAGAGCTTTGGCGTTGAAGTGAAACGTCATGTAGGTGGTCATGGTGTGATTGGTACGATTCGGGGGGACAAGCCCGGTCCAGTCGTCATGCTTCGGGCTGATATGGATGCACTGCCCATCCAGGATGAGAAGGACGTAGAGTATGCCTCACAGAAGGCAGGAGCAATGCATGCCTGCGGTCATGACGGTCATGTTTCCATTTTACTTGGAACGGCATTGTATTTCAGCAAGCACAAGGCTGATATCCAAGGCGAGATTCGCTTTTTGTTCCAGCCTGCGGAAGAACTGCTTCCTGGAGGGGCTGTGAAAGTCATTGCGGATGGTGCGCTTGAAGGCGTGGATGTCATCTATGGCATCCATCTGTGGACGCCTCTTCCGGTCGGAGTGGCAGCCAGCAAGGAAGGACCACTGATGGCGGCTGCTGACGACTTTTACATTGAGATCAAAGGAAAGGGCGGACATGGTGGCATGCCGCAGTCAACCGTGGACAGTCTGGTTGCAGGCTCTGCACTTGTCATGCAGCTGCAGACGGTGGTCAGCCGCTCCGTGGATCCGCTGCGACCTGCGGTGCTGACGATTGGTACAATGCAGGCAGGATCTGCCCAGAATGTCATAGCCGAGTCCTGCAAAATGAGTGGCACAGTCCGAACGTTTGATGAAGAAACGAGAGCCGAAATGAAGGAACGTGTACATCGCATCGTTTCCCAAACAGGTGGTGCATATGGGGCACAGACGGAAGTGAACTACATCATGGGTTATCCGCCTGTAGTCAATGATAAGCAAGAAACAGACCGCTTCTTCCGCAAAGCCGTTCAGGTGTTCGGAGATGAACAAGTGCACACGTCTCCGATGCTGATGCCAGCAGAAGATTTCGCTTATTATTTGCAGCAGGTTCCAGGCTGCTTCATGTTTGTCGGGGCAGGGAATCCGGACAAAGACGCCATTTATCCGCATCATCATCCAAAGTTTGATTTTGATGAAGATGCCATGCAGCATGCGGTTAAGCTCTTTATTGCCATGGCTACCGATTATATGGGTGGCAAATAGAATGTTTTGGGTATAGTTGGGCATCCTACTCATAGAAGTAGGGTGCTCTTTTTTTTGCAAATTTACCGGGTAGGTGTCGGCTGTAAAGGTTCATTTCTGGGTGTGCCGGAACTGAACTTTTTGTCATGAGCATCTATTTTGGAGCACAACGTAATCGGTACCGGATCGGAGGAGTAGACATGGAGAAGACGGATGCCTGTATTGTTCAACGGGATTTTACGATTTTGCTGGAAGTGGGTCATCCGGGATTCGAGCAGGCACGGACACGACTAAGCGTATTTGCCGAACTTGTAAAGACGCCGGAGGGATTCCATACCTATCGCATGACATCATTATCTCTGTGGAATGCTGCAGCACTCGGTTGGAGTGCGGAACAAGTCGTTAGCAGTCTCGAGTCCGTTTCTCGCTGGAATGTACCCGCAGCACTTGTGCAGGATATTCGGAGAATCGTAGAACAATACGGAAAATTGAAGCTGCATTGGGAGCAGGGTCACCAGCACCTGCGTCTGGTTGGAGACAGTGAACAACTGCTGGATGAATTAAGCGGGCTCAAAACCATTGCGGCCTTTCGGATGGAGCGTGTTGCCCGGGATGAGCTTGTCGTTCGCGGAGAACAGCGGGGCTTGCTCAAGCAAGAATTGACGCGTCTGGGCTACCCTGTACTAGATTATGCAGGCTATCGCCCAGGAACACGTCTTCCGTTTGGTTGGAAAAATGAAAAGAATACACATCATGAAACCGATATCGATCAGAAAGCCTTTGAACTACGTTCTTATCAGAAAGAAGCTGTAGACGCATTTGAGGGAAGTGAGGGCATGGGAGGGAGCGGGCTGCTCGTGCTGCCTTGTGGAGCTGGAAAAACAGTCATTGGCATGGCAGTACTTGAACGTCTTCAATGTGAATGCCTCATCCTGACCTCCAATACGACCTCTGTGCGGCAGTGGATTCAGGAATTACAGGATAAAACTACCCTTACTTCGGATCAAATCGGGGAGTACTCCGGTCAGAAAAAACAGGTTCGGCCTGTCACGGTGGCAACGTATCAGATTCTTACACATCGAAAATCCAAAGATTCCGATTTTACTCACATTAAATTGCTGAGTGAGCGGGAATGGGGACTCATCATTTATGATGAGGTGCATTTGTTACCTGCTCCTGTCTTCCGGGCAACTGCGGATATTCAAGCTACGCGAAGGCTGGGATTGACGGCAACCTTGGTGAGGGAAGATGGATGTGAACAGGATGTATTCTCCCTCATTGGTCCTAAACTCTATGATATGCCATGGAAAGACCTCGAGCGGCAAGGGTGGATTGCCAATGTGCAGTGTCAGGAGATACGTGTTCCTTTTTCAACAGATCTGAAAACGACCTATCTGGAGGCAGAAGGAAAACATCAGTTTCGTCTTGCAGCGGAAAATCCTGCTAAGCTACAAGTGATCAGACGATTACTACGTCAACATGATGGTTTGCCTGCACTTGTGATCGGTCAGTATCTGGACCAGCTCGAAACCATTGCCCGGGAAATTGACGCTCCGCTGATCTCGGGTACGATGTCACAGCACGAAAGGGTAAAGTGGTTCGAATCCTTTCGGCGGGGCGAAATTAAAACCATTGTCGTTTCCAAGGTGGCGAATTTTGCTGTCGATCTTCCTGACGCTGCTGTTGCACTTGAGATATCGGGAAGTTATGGCTCCAGGCAGGAAGAGGCTCAGCGACTGGGCAGGATTTTAAGGCCTAAGCCTGGTGACAATAGAGCATATTTCTATGCGCTGGTATCAGAGGATAGCAAGGAACAGGAGTTTGCATTGCGCCGTCAGATGTTTTTGGTCGAGCAGGGATATGAATACTCCATAATACATGAACATACTTAAGTCATCATTAATCGTTAGTGTGGGAAAAGGAAAGGCGGGAGCATTGTAATGCATGGACATGAAGCAGTGGATATCGATGAAATAATGGAACTGTCAGCAACAGAACATTCGGTACTTGGTGCTCTTTTTCACAAACATGCGTGTCAACCCTTTTCAGTAATGATGACCACCACTGAGTCTGCGGAAGAAGGATTGAGCGGGGCGGAAGCCAGGTTAGGTTTTATGCGCCTAAGACAAAAAGGGTGGATCGAAGCGGTTCGCAAAACTTGGGGAGAGAACCTATACTACATTCCGCTGCGTTATATCCCTGCATTAACCGTAGCCTACGCAAATAGAGTCGGAAAACATCCATTTTTAATACATGAACAGGATCAGAAGGAATCTAAAACCCAGATGGTCAATGGTAGTCAAATTCACGTTATTCGTGAAGCAAGGCCTGATATCGCTGCCGAAATCATTCATCTATTGGCCTGGATCGCAAGAGAAGGGCTTACATTGACGAATAAAGGTACGATTCACAAGAGAATGCTGCAGCGGTTGAGCGCTTTGACTCATTTATGCCCTGATGACTTTGCCGGATTGAATTTAAACTACGAACATCCGGATATCTACCCTGTTCATGTTGCTATTATGCTGGACATGCTGCTTGCTCTGGGGCTTCTCCACAAGGATCAGGAGAAAATAAGGGTACATGATGAGACTCTGGGTCACTGGTTAGAGCAGCCGTGGTCGTTCATGCATCGCGAGATATTCAAGGTGTGCATGGAGCGATATGGTGTAACCAGACCTGCAGAACAACATTTTCGCTATCGCCTGGTCTTGCTTGGTAAAGGACAGGAGACCTGGTTCAATATTTCAGATCTGATTCCGCATTTCAAGGGCAGTGGAAGTGATACCGGGCTTCCTGAATATGTTCAGAGCTGGCTAAACGCACTGGCTGGATGGGGGTACGGAGAGAGTGGTGAAAATGCATCGGGTGATTTGTTTTTTCGCTGGTTGGTTGAGCCTGAGAAGCTGTTGCCCTTGAAAGTACAGCAGGAACTGGACAGCGATAAGAATGTTTTCTTTGTACAGCCTGATTTCGAAATTATGGTCCCGGCAGAGGTAGTTCCTCAGGTCCGCTGGAAAATAGAGAATTGTGCCGAACTGCTGAGCTGTGATCGCATGAGCATCTATCGTGTGACCAAAGAACAAATTGTAAATGCGTCACATCGCGGATTTACGTCTGACAAGGTGGTGGGATTTCTGCGCCGTTATGCTGCCACGGGAGTCCCTGAGCATGTGTATCACGCGATTCAACAGTGGGGGAATGAGTGGGAGCGATTGAACGCGCAGCACAGGGGAAATGCAGAGGAAATACAAAGTATACATTCGACTGATTTCATATGCAGCGAGGGGTCTGGGGAGGATAAGAGTACTGAGACTCACACGCATGAGCCAAGAGTTGGGCTTAGCGGTCTACGAGAAAGCTTTTATGAGCATGGCAGGGAAGGCCTGATTCAAAATGAACCGGATAGGGCATCTTCATATACACACGGACAGCCGATAGCAGAGCAGTCGGTTGATTTACCCGCATTCGGCTCCATTCCCGACATGTGGCATAACGATTGGCGGCGATATCATATGTCCACGACACGTCAGATTACGGCAAAAGCGATAGAATGGCAGACCAAGCTGGGACTGAGAAACGAACAATCCGAGGTATACATTATTCCGGATCAAATTCAGGGACAGGACGATTGGACGCTGACAGGCTGGATTGTACCTGGGGCAGACGAGAGGGCAATAGAGCGGTGCACCATTTCTCCCATGGATTGGGACAAGATCAGATTAATCGTTCCGGAACAGATCTGAAGCAGGAAGAGCTTATGTTCCCCTATTTTCTATTTGCAGGAAAAACTCTTCTTAACTACCGGGGGATATGCTATGATAAAGTAGTCTACCTTACGTAGAACTTTATATATAGATAGGATGAATTTCATGAGCGTAGCGGAATTGAACACGGTCGATATGGCCCAAGTGTTGACGGGCGCATATGAACTGGGCGACATGATTAACCAATCTGCCGAAGTATCGGATTATTTATATTGGAAGCAGCAAGTTGAGAGCAATCCGGAGGTTCAAGCGGGAATACGCAAGCTGGAAGCCAAAAAGGAACTGTTTGAAGAAACACAGCGTTTTGGGCACTTCCACCCGGATTATCATGCTGCAAAAGACCAGGTGAAGGCTCTGGAACAGGAGCTGGAACAAATTGAGGCAGTAGCTCGCTTTAAGCAGGCGGAGAGAGCGCTCGATGAAATGCTGCACCAGATGTCCGAGACCATTGCTTATGCAGTCTCTACCACAATCAAGGTTCCGAGCAATGACCCGAACCCCAAAGGTGGCGGCTGTGGAAGTGGCGGCAAGTGCAGCTGCGGTTAACTGAATTCCGAATGAATTAAAATCCATATAGACCGGACCTTCTCCTCGAAGCGTCCGGTCTCCATTATAAGAAGGGCGGGGGAAATGATGTTTGCGGAAAGGACAGGATTTATTATTTGGGTTAGTGATCTAAAAGCAGCCCGCAATCTCGAAAAGTATGGTACCGTTCATTACATTTCCCGCCGTATGCATTATGTCGTCATGTATGTTAATGCAGAGCGGGCTGAAGATACGATGAAAAATGTGAAGCGGCTGTCCTATGTGCGCAAGATTGAAAGATCTTACCGTAACGAAATCAAGACAGAGTATGCCAGTAAAACGATGGACAAAACAAGTTTTTACGGGATTTAAAATATACAGTCTTCAAAGTGATTTGGTGGAACTGAACATAAGCGCGGAATAATAAAACATATTTGATCAAGGTCGCCTTCATGGCGACCTTTTCTTTTGGGATCATACTTCGATCCACCTGCAAGAACGTGGTACATATGAACAGTAGGTAAATACCGACCATGAAGAAATCATAGAAGTACTAAGCGAAGGCAGGAATATGTCATCAAATTGTTAATTAAAATAACATTAAAAGAGTGAATTCACCGAAAATAAGTAAACGTGATGTAAAATAAATCGTGTACACACGAAAATTTCAATTGGTAATTTTCCACTTTTGCAATTGTAATCGCTTTCTTTTGGTCGAAAACAACACATTTATGAATTGTTAAACTGGAGGAGAAATGTTAAAAAACCTTGTTGTATCAATGTTTATTGGACCTGACAAAATGACATATTTACGAAAAAATACCTGATCCCCTATTGTTAAACTACAGCTGCGCCAACAAAACTAACATGCAACATGAATGCTCCAACGTTTTTCCTGCAGCGTATGACCCAAACATGAGAAGCGACAGAAGGAGGCGATCCTGTGTGCAGGAAGTAAAAACGGCCAATCGGCAGCAGACATTATACAAGCCGAACATCAGTAGAAAGCGATGGCAAAAGGTCTGGAGAAACTGGCAACTGTATTTGTTTATTGCACCCGCATTTCTGTATTTTCTCATCTTTCATTACGGACCCATGTACGGCATCCAGATTGCGTTCAAAAATTACAATCCGGTACGCGGAGTATTTGGGAGTCCTTGGGTAGGTTTTGATCATTTTGTAAGATTCTTTGAATCCTATTATTTCTGGGATTTGATGTGGAACACACTGGCGATCAGTTTGTATGAGCTGGCTGTCGGGTTTCCGATTCCGATTATTCTGGCTCTGGCGTTTAATGAACTGAAGCATAAACGTTTCAAAAAGCTGGTCCAAACCGTCACTTATGCACCTCATTTTATCTCAGTTGTCGTGATGGTTGGGATGGTGATTGCTTTCCTCTCTCCATCAACCGGAATCCTGATCCGTTTCGTGGAATGGATGGGAATAGATGCACCCGCATTTCTGACAAGCCCTGCATGGTTTAAGACGGTATACGTTCTCTCCGGCGTATGGCAAAGTGCGGGCTGGGGAACGATCATTTACCTCGCTGCGTTGTCTGGAGTGGATCCTGGCCTGCATGAAGCAGCAATTATAGACGGGGCAAACCGACTGCAGCGGATCCGGCACATTAACATTCCCGTGCTGGTACCAACCATGACGATCCTGCTCATTCTGAACATGGGGAGTCTGCTGGGGGTCGGGTTTGAGAAGATCCTTCTGATGCAGAACCCGCTGAACATGGAATCTTCCGATGTCATATCCACTTTCGTATACCGTTCAGGTCTTGAAAATGCCCAGTACAGCTTCTCTACCGCTGTCGGCTTGTTTAACTCTGTAATTAATGCGTTTTTGCTCGTTACCGTCAACCAAATCGTACGCAAGACGAGCGAGAACAGTCTGTGGTAAAGGAGGAGGCTGAATGTTAACCGGTATTCAGGAAACGAGACAAGACAAAATTTTCCTAACCTTGAACTACATCTACGTTACGATTGCTTTCCTTCTTGTGGCGTACCCGCTGGTATATATGATTAGCGCCTCCATCAGCAATCCGAAGGAAGTTGCTTCAGGTGCAATGTGGCTATTTCCGAAAGATATCACGTTTGAAGGTTATGAGCGTGTGCTTCAGGATCAACGAATCTGGTCAGGCTACGCAAATACGATTCTGTATACGGTTGTCGGTACTGCCGTGAACCTGGCGGTCACCATTCCTGCAGCCTATGCGCTCAGCAGAAGAGACCTGGTCGGCAGGGGGTTCTTTATGGGCATCTTTATGTTCACGATGTTCTTCGGCGGAGGGCTGGTACCGAGCTATCTGCTGATTAAGGAGCTCGGCATGATCAACAGCATGTGGGCACTGATTTTGCCTTCTGCAGCTTCGGTATGGAATATCATCGTCTCCCGCACCTTCTTCCAAGGAACGATCCCGAGCGAGCTTCAGGAGGCTGCACAGATGGACGGTTGTTCTAATTTTAAGCTGTTTTTCAAAATCGTACTGCCATTATCCATGCCGATCATAGCGGTTATGGCGCTCTTCTACGGAGTAGGTCACTGGAACAGTTATTTCTCAGCAATGATCTATTTGAATGATTCGGCCAAATATCCGCTTCAGCTCGTGTTAAGACAGATTCTTGTCCTGCAGGAAATGTCAGCTCAAGGCTCCGGCATGATGGACGGCTCATCGGCCTCGGCACTGAATAACAAAGCCGAAGTGGCGGCACTCGTCCGTTATGCAGTCATTATTGTATCGACACTTCCGGTCATTATCATCTATCCGTTTTTGCAGCGGTACTTCGTTCAGGGTGTCATGATCGGTTCCGTCAAGGGCTGATCTATACCAAATAAATCATCAAAAAGGGAGTTGTTGTCATGAAGAGAGCTCACAAGAAATCAACGATTCTGTTAAGTCTGATCCTTGCTGCAAGCATGCTTGCGGCATGCGGAGCATCTCCTGATGGCGGTTCAACCGCTGAACCGGGTACACCGGAAGAGACAGGGGTGAAGCAAGAGGGCTTTCCTATTGTGGAGGAACCGATCACATTGACCATGATGTCCCAGGATGTAGGCGTGGCAGATTGGAATACCATGCCTGTTATTCAGGAAGCAGAGAAGCTTACCAACATCAAGTTTGAATTTCAGCTTACTCCGATTGACAGCTTTGCAACCAAGAAGAACCTTGTCTTTGCAAGTGGAGATTTGCCTGATGTACTGTACGGAGCCGATCTTACACCGGCAGAGCAGGTGACCTATGGCACCCAAGGCTCACTTATCCCGCTTGAACCTTACATTGATGGGGGATATGCTCCGAACATTAAAAAATTGTTCGATGAGAATCCGGATATTCGCAAATCGTTCACAACGCCCGAAGGACACATTTATGCCCTGCCATTTATCGACAGTGCCGCCGTCTGGTATCGCAGTCCCATGTGGTATAACGGCAGTATGCTGGAAGCGCTTGGTGTAAAAGAACTGCCAAAAACGACAGAGGAATTGTACGCGCTGCTGAAGCGAGTGAAGACAGAAGATCCGAATGGCAACGGCAAGGCCGATGAAATTCCACTGACCTCCGTGAAGCTGGATGATCTGCGCATGTATTTTCTGGGCTTCTGGGGCATATATGACCCTGTCGTTTACGTAGATAAGCAAGATAAGGTGTTTTACAGCCCGATGCAGGAAGGATACAAGGGATATTTGGAATTTATGAATCGTTTGTGGAAGGAAGATTTGCTGGATCACGAAACCTTCTCGCAAACCCCTGAGCAGAAAAAAGCCAAAGGGGAAAACAATCAGATTGCTCTCTTTAACGACTATTACTCCTACTTTACTTTGGGTGGCGATCCGGATGCGGCAATGAAAAATCCGCTTATGACACCCGTGGCGAGCGATATTGCAGGAACGCCTGTTTACGGTATGCATCCAGGACTCTCTGCTAACGGAACATTTGCCATCACAAGTGTGAATGAGCATCCTGAAGCAACCATGCGCTGGATCGATTACTTGTATTCCATCGAGGGACAAACGCTCTTCAATCAAGGTCCTGAAGGCACGCTGTGGAAGTATACCAACAAAGATACGTATGAAAAAGAATGGCTGCCTGTTCCGGGAGGCGGTGATCGGGAAGAGTACAGAGGCACCATTACGCCAAACTTCGGCATGCTGACTCCGGGTCATAACTCACCGGAGCTGACAAATGGTCTGACGACCGAATTTGACGAGTGGATAGCGAAAGAGAACGAAGAGAAGCTGATACCGATCGGTAAAGCACCGTTTCCGAATGCGTATCTGACCAACGAACAGCAGGATGAAGCCTCCGCATTGTTATCTGATCTTGATACGTACGTGAAGCAGATGGAAGCGAAGTTTGTAACCGGGGAAGAGCCATTGTCCAACTGGGACGGCTATGTTGAACAGATGAAGAAAATGGGTGGAGACCGGATTCAGGAAATCTATCAGGAAGTGTATGATACGTGGAATTCCGCAGGCAAGTAAACAGATGTGAATCCCCGTTCGCAGCATTCTGAAATAACAGAAAAAAGCCAACATCGACGGAAATCCTGATTGTTCGTCTGTTGGCTTTCCTGTTATTAGCTGGCCGATTCAGTTCCTGCATCACTACCCGTAGTGCGATGAATCTTGCGATATTGTCCTGGTGTAAGCCCGGTCTCCTTCTTGAATTTACGGATGAAATTCGGTGTATCCAGATATCCGACTTCCTGAATGAGATCTTTCAGAGGGGTATCCGTTGTTTTTAGCTGATGAAAGACCCTGTCGAGTCGTTTTTGCCAAATGTACTGAAGGAAGTTGATTCCAGTCTTCTCCTTGAAGGAGCGGCTCACATGGGAAGGTGAAACTTCAAATTCATACGCAAGCGTATCCAGGCTAAGATTGTGATCTGTAAAATGGGCATCGATATATTCAATAATGCGGTCTATCAATGTCTGCTCTTCCTGCTGCGTATCCTTTTTCACCTCATTGCATAACTGGGAGGCAAGCAAGAGCAGAACGGATTCAAGCTCTTCCAGCGAGCTGCTAAACACCATGTTGGGAGCAATCTGCTGCAGCATTTGATGTTCTCCAAGTTCCGAAGCTGTCTTAAGGATCGTGTTCAGCAGATCGAAGCTGATGCAGCGCACAAGCAGTGCAGGCAGCATCGAAGACTGCAAACTGGTCACGGATGAGCGAATCATCTGGGAAGCGATATCGATATTTCCCTGTTTCAGACTTTGAACCAGCTTCAGCTGCATATGGTTCGGAATCCAGTAGGAATGGCTCGGTGTCTTGGACATTTCTTCAAATAAAGCGGATGATCCATACTCACCTGGTACAAGCAAATCAAAAGCAGAACAGGCTTCAACGTAAGATTGGGTCAGTTCATGAAGCTGCGAATAAGCACTTCCGGCACCAATCAACGGAGTTATGGACAATGTTTCCAAAAGCAAGCCTCTTATCTGCTCCATAAACTGTTTTATTCGTGTTATCAGGTCGATTCCTTCAGCGGAATCAAAACTCATGATTAAACCGAATCGGTCCAGCTGGGGCAGCTCAACGCCATAACCGGTTGCCTGCAGATCAGGCAATTCAATATGTGCAAGACTGCTTGCAATGCGGCGGCGGAGTTCCATATCGGCATGCTTGGAATCATTCCAGCCAATGACCATGACAAACAAAAAATCCTTGTTCAGTTTCAGGTCGAACAGCTGCACCAGTTCAGAAGATAATGGATCTGGATTTCCAGACTTAATTAAGGTCGACAAGTACTGGTTCCGAGCATACGGTTCCTGTAAATCAATGCGGGAGCTGTAATGCTGCAAGGCAGAACGAATCCGTTCCAGTTCATTGGCATTTCCATTTCGAGATTCTCCATCAGGTTTCTTTTCCGGGAAACGGGAAGCGGCAAATTCGACCAGAGTTGAGATAGGCTGATACTGCATCTTGGCGAGAACGAGAGCAATGGCGACTCCGACCAGCAGCACAATACCTATGATCATTATCATGAAACTCCGGACATCCAGTACACTGCTGAAGAACTGGGAGCTTGGCATTACAGTCATGTAAGTCCAGCCGTTGGTTTCCGATTGCACAGATACGATCGAATGATCTTTGCCGTCCAGCGTCCGCTCCTGGATTCCTGGAGTAATGGTTTTAAACAAGGAAGCCAATGCATCTGTACTTAGGGTATCTCCCTGATGGTTGGCCGTTAGGACCTGACCCTCTGCATCGAGGACATAGGTCAGCCCTTGATAGTTTCCGAGTATGGAATCAATCAGGCTCGTAATCTGCGACTCCTTGATAAAAACCATGACCGTGGCGTGGGGGTTCAGACTGTTGGGAGTAATGGGAATAAGGTAAGCAAGCTTGCGGTCCTGTACTCCACCAGTTTTGGTTACCACATCGGCAGGTCTTACGGTAGGATGCTTCGTTTCGTTGAGATCGTTATACAGGGATTGTTTGTCCCATCTCTCGAAGCTGAGATTGTCGGCAAACACCTCAAAATCGGTCAGACCTTTGCTTGAATAAATACGTGTATCATCGTGGAAATAAAGATAGATTTCATCAATCATGGAACTGGTGGCTTTGTACTGATCCAAGGCACGAATGGCTTCCGGGCTAGTTTGGGTATTGGTGACCCGATAGGAAGAGAGCCGATTATCGTAAGAAATGCGGGAAGCAATCTCGCTCAGCTCTTTCATGCGGCTGTCAATGGTTACGTTGGTTTGTGATAACTGGGCCAGACGCGAGCTTTCAATCTCAGTACGGAGGGTTTTAACTGCGTTTTCATAGAGAAATACGGTCATGAATACGAGAGGAATTAGCAGAATGAACAGGTAGGACCAAATGTATTTCAGGAACAGTTTGGATTTGAAATAGTCCATTCGCAAGTGAAATGCTGCCTCCTTTCCATATGGAGAAATGCCATTTCTTTTCTTATAAATGATATCAATAAAAAAACGGTTTGGACATAGCTTTTTCGCACGTGTGCACACGGTTTCCAAATATCGCAGAGAAAAGGTGTAGATGATGATGCAGAAATGGTTTGAGGATGCGAAGCTGGGGATTTTTATTCACTATGGAATCTATGCCGTGGACGGTGTTGCGGAGTCGTGGTCTTTTTACAATGGGCGCATGACTTATGACGACTACATGAAGCAAATGGAGGGATTCACGGCCTCCAAGTTCGATGCCGCGGCGTGGGCGGATCTGATCGAGAAATCGGGTGCCAAGTATGCTGTGCTGACAACCAAGCATCATGACGGAGTCGCTCTATGGGATACACAGTACAGTGACTTGAACACGGTAAAGAAAACACGGGCTGAGCGTGACATTGTCAGAGAATATGCCGATGCGATCACGGCGAAGGGACTTCGGCTTGGACTCTACTACTCGTTGATCGACTGGTCCCACCCGGATTACCCAAGTGTATATGAAGGTGGCAAGGTGCCGGATGACCCCGGTTCTAGCAATCCGTTCTCCTATCCCTTGGATGGGGTTCAGGATGAAACCAAATGGCAGAAGTTTTTGCGGTTTAACAACCATCAATTGAAAGAATTACTCACCGGATTTGGCAAGGTTGACCTGCTGTGGTTTGACGGGGATTGGGAACGAAGCGAGAAGCAGTGGAACCTGCCGGAGTTCAAGCAGTATTTGAAATCAATGCAGCCAGATCTCATCATCAATTCACGCCTGCAGGGACATGGGGATTACAAAACGCCCGAACAAGGGCTGCCGATTACGAGACCAGATGGGCCGTGGGAGTTTTGTACAACGATCAATTCCTCATGGGGCTACGTCCCTACGGATCAGCATTACAAATCACTGTCTCAGATCGTTCGCATGTTCTGCGACTGCATCTCCATGGGTGGCAACATGTTGCTCGATATTGGCCCAAGAGAGGACGGAACAATTGATGAGAGGCAGGAAGCCATCCTGCTTGGACTGGGAGAGTGGATTAGAGCGCATGTAGAAGCGGTATACGGGACAAGAGAAGGAATTATGAGCAGATATTATGGAGATGGAAGCACGCTCTCGGCAGATGGAAAGACACTCTATCTCTTTGTGCATGGCGATCCGAAGGAAAGCATTTGTGTGAAGGGACTGTGCAACGAGATCAGGAAAGTATCCGTGCTGCATTCAGGCAAAGAACTGACGTATGACATTCACGGCGGGGTTCCGTGGTTTCAAATTCCTGGTACAACCTGGATTCACCTGACGGGCGAAGACACCCATGAACTGACAACGGTAGTGAAGCTGGAGTTCGATGAAAAGGTAGACATGTATGGCGGCACCGGGGCAGTCGTTACTCATAACTGAATGGAGGGATCAACATGATGCTAAGTGGCGTGCCTATACCACATATCGATATTTATCAGCCGAAACACTACATTTGCCATCGTGCAGCAGGTGGATTGGAGCTTGACGGAAGGCTGGATAAGCCTTTTTGGGATCAGGCGGAATGGACGGACAAGTTCGTAGATATTGAAGGGAATCTTCGTCCTGCTCCGGCCAAGGATACAAGGGTGAAAATGCTATGGGATGATGAATATTTTTATTTTGGTGCCGAGCTTTGGGAAGATCAGATCTGGGCAACGCTGACGGAGCGGGATTCTGTCATTTTTTATGATAATGACTTTGAAATTTTTATTGATCCTGACGGGGACAGCCACGGTTATTACGAATTCGAGATCAATGCGCTAAATACGGTATGGGACCTGCTCCTCATCAAGCCATACCGGGACGGAGGCCCACCGCTGGACAGCTGGGATTTAAAAGGATTGAAGACAGCCGTGTATATTGACGGCGAGTTGAATCATCCCGAAGGGATTAACCGGAAATGGTCTGTGGAGGTTGCGATCCCGTGGACCAGTCTGAAGGAATGCGCCAAGGAAAAGCGGGCACCCCTGCCGGGTGAATTTTGGAGAGTCAATTTCTCACGGGTAGAATGGCAGACTGAAGTGGTAGATGGAAATTACCGCAAAATAATGGATCCCGCAACCGGTAAGCCATATCCCGAGGACAACTGGGTCTGGTCGCCGATGGGACTGGTGAATATGCATTATCCCGAACTGTGGGGTTATGTTGTGTTTGCGGGTGAGGATGGTCATGACGATTTTGTGCTGCCACAGGATGAACGGATTAAATGGGAGCTAAGAAAGCTATATTATCTGCAGCGTAATTACAGAGAAAAGAATGGAACGTTTACGCAAGATCTGTCATTGCTCGGCTGGATTTCTGAAGTGGAAATTCATCCTGAGGTTTATGCTGCTACAAGCCTATTTCAAATTTCAGCTGCGACTGCGGATGGGACCGGAAGATGGTTCATTCGCGAGGACGGGAACCTGTGGGAAGAGAGGGATACGAAATGAGTGTGCAAACGTCGGCGTTTTCGCTTACTCCCGAAGAAATGAAATCGATTGAAGATAGACTCCGTATCAAAAAGAAGCTTGTCCAGGCACAGGCTGACGAGATCTTTTCGGTATTTAGGGAGCCGCTGACCGTAGAAGAAGAGTGGGCGCTCAAGTTTGTGTATGCATACAGTCCGCTTCAGGATGTGGCAGATGTTCCGGGTGCACTGTTTTTAAATCACGTAAGATCAACTCTGCGAATACGGCGGGAGGTTCCATGGGGGCAGCGGGTACCGGATGATTTGTTCCTTCACTTTGTGCTTCCATGCAGGGTGAATACGGAGAATATTGAGGATTGCCGAGCGATCTTCTACGCAGAACTGGCGGGTCGCATCACGTCGCTCACGATGTCAGACGCGATTCTGGAGGCCAACTACTGGTGCCATGAAAAGGCAGTCTATACTGGCAGCGACCTTAGGACGGTTTCGCCGCTCACCATGATTCGGAGTGCAAGGGGGCGCTGCGGGGAAGAATCAACACTGGCAGTGACCGCACTGCGAAGTATTGGTATCCCTGCCCGTCAGGTATACACTCCTCGCTGGGCGCATTGTGACGACAATCATGCCTGGGTGGAAGCGTGGGCTGACGGAACCTGGCATTATATCGGCGCCTGTGAACCGGAGGCCAGGCTGAACCAGGGATGGTTTACGCCTCCTGCCCGTCGGTCGATGCTGATGAATACGAGAGTACTGGGTGGTTACCATGGTCCAGAGGATGTGACACTGGCAACCGAATGGTACACCGAGCTGAATCTGTTGGAGAATTACGCTCCAACGAAGGAGCTGACCGTAGCGGTCAAGGATCTGGCGGGAGTGGCAGTGGAGGGTGCTTCCGTGCGATTTGAGCTGTATAACATGGCCGAATTCTATCCGATTGCGGAGTTATTAACGAATGAAGACGGAGAAGTGGTCTTCAAAACGGGACATGGAGATCTACTCATCCGGGTGGTATATCAGGGACGGTGGCGGGAGCATAAGATCACGATTGACCAAACAGACCGATTGGAACTCGTGCTGGATCTGCAAAATCAACCTGAGCAGGAGAGCGGAGTAATTGATTTCGAAATGGTTCCTCCGCCTGAGACGGTGGGAGAGGAACTCCCGGCATTAACAGAGGAAGCGGAGTCGCTCCATCAGCAGCGTTTGTCGGAAGGGACGTACATCCGGACTGCGTATGAAGCAACGTTTGTAACCCATAAGGAGAGCATCGATCTATCTCACGAGCTAAACCTTCCGGAGGCGAGGGTATGGGACGTCATGCAGAAGGCGCGCGGAAATAGCCATGAAATTGCCGCGTTTCTCAGGGAAAGCTCTCCTGAGCACGGGCAATGGCCGTTATTGCTGCTGGAGTCGCTGAATAGTAAAGATTTGATTGATACGTTCCGTCCGGTCCTGCATGAGCATTTGGCTTATTCGCTTCCGCTGCGTGGTATGCTCCCGGATACCTTGTTTATTCCCTATTTGTTATGTCCGCGTGTTGCCTTTGAAATGCTTGGGCCGTACAGGAAACAATTCCGAGCCGCGTTTGCTTCAGATGAGAGAGACGCAATGGTGAGAGAGCCTTCGCTTCTTGCTGAGGCACTCAAGGAAAAGTTCACTCATTGGGAGGATCTGCCCAATCTGAAAGGAAAAGGTACAGCAGCAGGAACCTTTCGGATCATGGCCGGGGACGAGGAATCGCTGGCGATCCTGTTTGTTGCCCTCTGTCGCAGCCTTGGCATCCCATCCCGTTTGCATACAAGCGAACGCAAGCCGCAGTATTGGCAGAAAGGGTCCTGGATCTTCGCGAATCTTGGTAATAAAGAAAAGGGGAAGCAGCGAATGGGAAGCATTCGTCTTGTGCAAAACCAGTCAGGAGGAAACATGCCGGAGGCTTCCTACTATGAGAATATTTCCATTGCTCGTCTTGTTCAGGGGAAATACGTGACCCTGCATTTTCCTTATAAAGAGACAAAGCTGTTTGACGAGCCTCTGCCAGCAGAGGAGGGAGCCTATCGCATGACGACAGGCGTACGTTTGAAAAACGGCACGGTAAGAGCTCGATTCACCTATTTTAATTTGAACGAAGGAGAAGAGTCTTGTGTTGCCGTAACCTTCCGCAGCGCCGATGAAGAAATTCCTGTCCTTGGAACGGTGGATAAACACATGGAACTGCGATGGCAGGACAAGAACGTATCTACACTCGAGCGTAGCGTAAGTGGAACGGCCTCAGGCATACTTCTTTCCTGGATTGAACCGGACCGCGAACCGACCATGCATTTGCTGAAGGAAATTGCTGACTTGAGGCAAGAAATAATGGAACGGAATATACCGGTTATCTTGATTACTGGCTCATCAGTTACGGGGAAGTCCTTGAAGGCCCCACAGCTCGAGATGCTGCCGTCACAAGTCCGGTTAGGCGAGGCAACACCTGCCTCACTGCCCGAGGTGTTCCGCAGCTCTGGAGCGACAGAGTCAGGGTACCCCCATCTGGTTGTTCTGGATGAGGCTTATCAGATTCGTTATGTCTCATCGGGATATCGGATTGGTGCCGTGAAGGAAGCCATTCAGGTAAGCTCGCAGCTGGCCGGACAGCGCAGTGAACCATTCCAACATGAAGGAGGCAGCCTATGAACCCCAAATGGATTATTGGATACGTCGGACATCGAGATTTGCATAATGTACCGGAGGCAGAGCTGAGCCGGATGACGCATATCAATATCGCTTTTGGTCATATAAAGGAAGGTATCATTCAGACCAGCCATCTGCAGCATATGGATCGGATTCCCATGATCAAGAAAGCTTTCCCGGATTTAAAAATGATTTTGTCTGTGGGAGGCTGGAGTGCAGGCGGATTCTCGGAGGCAGCTGCGACTGAGCAAGGAAGACAAAAGCTCGCAGAATCAGCTGTTCTGGCAGTGACTACCTATGGCCTGGACGGGATTGATCTGGATTGGGAGTACCCTTGCTATGGGGAGGCGGGTATTGCTGCCTCTGCAGAGGACAGAGTTAACTTTACACTTTTGTTAAAAACGATGAGGGCAGCTCTGACGAAGCAAGGTGAGCAAGATGATCGGTACTACATGCTGACGATTGCAGCCGGTGCTGACCAGTACTACATTGACGGTACGGAAATGGATCAGGTACAGCAGTATCTTGATTATGTGCAGCTGATGACATATGACATGCGTGGAGGTTTTCAGGTGCTGACTGGACACCATACCAACCTCTATACTGCGACAGGTGATTTATACCGGATTAGCACGGATGCGTCCGTACGCATGTTTCTAAAGGCGGGTGTACCCCGAAATAAAATCGTCATTGGTGCGGCATTTTACTCTCGAATGTGGGAGGGGGTGCCTGACCGTAACAACGGATTGCATCAGATGGCTGAGACGACCGGAGGCTACGGTCCGGATTATACAGAGTTAAGCGAGAAATATATTGACCTTAATGGATATATCCGGTATTGGGATGATGAAGCGAAGGCACCTTATTTGTTTAATGGCAACACGCTCATTTCATACGACGATCCGGAATCAGTAACGGCCAAATGCCGATATATCCTGGAACAGGATCTCGCGGGATTGATGTTCTGGGAATACAAATGTGATGCGTCACATGAGCTGCTGAGAACGATGGATGTCGAGCTCGGCGCAGGACGACATGTGTTATAGGTAGATGTGAGAAACTGAATACCTTCTGCGGAATCCGGCATATCGCGGGTTCCTTTTCTTTTAAAAAGAGATTAGTATAGAGAGAAGGTTATTGGTCATCATAGGTTTTTGCTCACTTTTATAAAGATTTAGGCACAAAACGGATTTTGTGAAAAAATCTGAACTTACGCCTTGAGCTTGCGGGACTTATGTTGTAATATATTTGGTAATAAATAGATAGAAAGTCCTATCTGGTGGAGAGTGATTCCCATGCGTGATAAGGTGATGCAACGTTGGAGCACCTACGAGCCGTTTTTCGTAGCTCTTGGAGACAAAAAAGTGGCTGACATCGTCATTACCCATCATGCCAAAATGCGGTATGCAGACCGTATTGAGCCCACACGTAATGATGATGACCATATTGCGGCTTGGTTATGGGAGTGTCTGAAGCAGGACCGTATTACGCCATACTACCGTAATGAGCAGGACGTCTACCTCATCGACGAGGATGTGGTAGTGGTTGCGGAATTTTCCGAGCTTGAAGGTGAATATGACATCGCCGGCAATCCTCTTCACAAGATGATTGTAGTTACCTTTTTGGGGCGAATGTCAGAGACCATTGAGCTCCGTGACCTGAAATCGTATTATTCCTGGTTGAGGCATTCCAGACGAATGACTCTGGTGAAGAACAGTCGGAAGCATAGGTAATTCAGAAGAAACATTTAAGATTTTAGCCATGATATATTCAAGCTACATCGCATGCAGACAAGCTGCATGCTTTTTTTGTTGGAATTCAAGAAATCGGCTACAATGAAGTAAGTGTACAGAAGAGGGGCGAAGATATGAATTTTCATCAGTTGCATATTTTTTACACCGTGGCGGAAAAGGGGAGTTTTTCAGCAGCTGCGCAAGCCTTACATATGACTCAGCCTGCAGTGACGATGCAGATTCAATCACTGGAGGACTATTTTGGCACCAAGCTGCTGCACCGTTCAACCAAGAAGATAGAATTATCCGAAGCTGGGCGAACCCTGCTGCCGCATGCCAAGCGGAGCGTGGAACTGGTCAGGCAGACCGATGAAGCTATGTCGGCATTCACGCAGATGCTTCAGGGGAGATTACAGCTCGGTGCCAGTTTGACCATTGGCGAATATGTTTTACCGAGGATGCTTGGTCCCTTTGCAAGGCAATATCCCGATATCTCGATCGTAATGAAAGTGATGAATACAACGCAAATTATGGACGATATTTTGAAACACCAGTTGAACTTTGGTCTGATCGAAGCCCCGATCCATCATCCCGACATGATTGTGGAACCGGTGATGCAGGACGAATTGAAGCTGATTGTTCCGGCAGGTCACGCGCTCGCCGATCGCGGGGAAGTGGAGCTGGAAGAGGTTATGGTATATCCGTTTGTACTGCGGGAGAAGGGCTCCGGTACAAGACAGGTCATGGAAGACCAGCTGCAGAAGAAAAACATTGACCCGCAGGACATGAATGTCGTGATGGAGCTTGGAAGTACGGGTGCAGTGAAATCGGCGGTTGAAGCTGGTGTGGGTATTACCATGCTATCTCCTTCATCCGTTCAGCATGAATTAGCACTTGGTCTCGTGCATATTGTTGAGATCCGCGGACTTGCATTCAAACGACAATTCTATGCCATTCATTTGAAGTCTTCCCTGCTCCCTCTATCTGCAGTAGCTTTCTTGAACTACTTGAGACAGCAGGAGAACACAGGAGCGGAAGAAATGATGGATAAAGGAATTAAGTAATCGTGAACACAACCATGTAGCAAGGAGATGTTGTTAATGGATCAACCTAACGGACGCTGTGATCTTCATACGCATAGTCAGGCTTCGGATGGTATGCAGTCACCTGCCGAAAATGTAAGGCTGGCCAAACAAAAGGGACTGTCAGCCGTTGCAATCACGGATCATGATACAGTAGCAGGTGTGGCAGAGGCACAGCAGACAGGCCTGGAATGTGGTATCGAGGTTGTAGCCGGCGTTGAGATCAGTACCCGCGCTGGAGGCAAAGACATCCATGTGCTGGGTTATTATATGAATATAAAGGATGAACTCTTGCTGGAGCGGCTGCATGGACTTCGTGATGCACGGGAGGAACGCAATCATCGCATTATTGCCAAACTGCAGGAGCTTGGTCTTGATATCAGCTGGGAGGAAGTTATTGAGGGGCTGGGACGTCCTCTGGAGCCGGATGAGAGCATTGGCAGACCGCACATGGCTGATGTCCTGGTCAGCAAAGGCTATGCTGTCGATATGAGGGATGCTTTTGATCGATATCTGGCGGAAGGTAAGCCAGGCTTCGTATCGGTTCCACGTGTCGCTCCTGAAGATGCCTGTCAGTGGATTAGAGAGGCAGGGGGAGCCGCAGTTATTGCACATCCGGGTCTCTATGGAGATGATGAACTGGTTCGCCGGATCATTGAGCAGTCCCGTCCAGACGGAATTGAAGTATTTCATTCCGACCATGGCCCTGAAGAGGAACACAGGTATGCCGCATTGGCACATGAATTTGATTTAATTGTGACAGGTGGCTCAGATTACCACGGTGTGAGACAGGGGGTTGTTTTTCACGGGGATCTGGGGAGCAAGACGGTAGCATTGGATGTGCTTGAACAACTGCGGACAGCGGCAAACCGCCAACTATAACACAAATTGAAAAGCCCAGAACACGATATTCTCTGTTCTGGGCCTTTTAGTGTCATTTTGTTTATGGTTGCACCAGCGGCCTATCCGTTTTTGATGGAGGATGGCAGGCTTTTGACCAACTCTTCATTGGGCGTCACAAATAGTGTTTTTTGATGATCGTAGATGACGAAACCTGGCTTGGCACCGCTTGGTTTCCGTACGTGACGAATAAAGGTATAGTCCACAGGAACACTGCTTGATTCCTTGGCCTGACTGAAATAAGCTGCGAGCTGTGCTGCTTCCTCCAGCGTAGCTTCCCCGAAGTCCGTGCTGCGAATGACAACGTGTGAACCCGGGATGTCTTTGGTGTGCAGCCATGTATCATTGGCCGACGCCAGACGGTTAGTGACATATTCATTCTGCAAGTTGTTTTTGCCTACCAGAATATCAATCCCCTCAGTCGAGGTAAACTGATGTACGGTTGGACGATCGTTTTTCTTTTTCTTCTTGCCTTTTTTGTTGCGGTCGCGAAGATATCCCTGCTGAACCAGTTCTTCACGGATCTCTTCAATATCGTTCATGGAGGCGATGGACAGCTGCTGCAGCAGGTTGTCCAGGTAGACGATCTCGTCCTTGGTTTTGCCAAGCTGCTCATGAATGACAGCCAGACTGTTCTTATATTTGTTGTACCGCTTGAAGTAACGCTGCGCATTGTCCGATGGTGTAAGCAGGGGATCGAGTGCGATGGTAATGGTTGCCTGATCTTCATCATAGAAGTTTACAAGCTCAACGCTTTTGTCTCCCTTGCTAATCTGGTGAAGAGAAGCAAATAACAATTCACCCCATAATCTGTATTTTTCCGCGTCATCGGCTTCGACCAGATCCTTGTTCAGATTATCGAGTTTTTTGACGTTTTTGCTTCGTTCGTTTTGCAGAAAACGCAGCAGATCACTTACCTTTTGCTTTACCGTATCCCGCTCGGCTTTATCCCCGTAATAATCCTCCATGCATTTGCTCATCGTGTCGTAGGTCTTCTCCGCATCCTGAATACTCTGAAGACGGACAGCTGAGAAGATCATTTTCCCTTTGGCATTCAGTCCTGTGATAGGGGTGTAGTTATTCTCTCTCACAGGTTCCATCACAGAATCAAAGGCATTCCAGAGGGTGTTCGCCTCGGCCGACGCGTCTCCATTGTCACGATTAGAGGCACGAGCAGCAATCTCGCCTGCGATCAGCGGACTCAGGCCGCTGAAGGAATTCACAAGCCAGCGGGCAGCCTCTTCTTCCGTTTCAGAGTAACCCTTGAGGAATACAGCGCTGTTCACTTCCAGCGGATTGACTTTGTGCTGTTCTGGCGGAGCAGTGTAGGAAAAGCCGGGCATGATGACCCGATAGCTGCTGATGGAAGGGGTAACGTGATGTATACCGTCCAAAATCGTTCCCGTAACCGGGTCGAGCAATACGATATTGCTGTGACGCCCCATGAGCTCAATGATGATTCGTTTTACGGATACGTCACCGAGTTCATCGCGTTGACGAACGTCGATGTGGATGATCCGTTCCATGCCGATCTGACGAATCTCTTCTATAATGGCTCCCTCGCAGTGCTTGCGCAGCAGCATGCAGAACATTGGTGCTTCTGTAGGGTTTAAGAATGTCTTCTCCGTAAAGTGCACACGGGGATACGTCGGACTGGCCGATATCAGCAATTTGCTGTTCCCGCGTTGTGCACGAAGGGTCAGTACGACATCATGGCCGTTAGGCTGATGAATTTTGCTAATGCGGCCGCCTTTGCAGCCCTGCAGTTCGTGTACGATGGCTCGTGTAACAATGCCGTCCAATGCCATATTTTTCAACTTCCTCTCTATCTATAACTGAAACACACAACTGGAATATGTAGAAATCAGAACCGGTTGCAGTTCGTTTGTCACTTGCCTTCTTGCATAAGATAACTCGGCTTTTACTGCGTTATGACCGCAGACTTTTATTTTAGCCTATTCTGTCCATCAGGGAAAGGATTCACCATCCGGGTGCTAATTGGGGTCCTGTCCGAATACATATAGAGCAGGTAGTTTGTCCGGCGTGACATACAGCTGCCTGTTAGCGATCACGAGCAGCTGTATGAACGTCTTTTACAGGAAATATAGACTGGGAGGGGAACCTTGAAGCATGGAACAGACCAAGTGGCATCAACTAAGCGTAGAAGAGCTTCGCAGCACGCTTGACGTCAGTCTGGAGGAAGGATTGACGGATGAAGCTGTTGCGCAGAAGAGGAAGTTCGCCGGTTCAAATGAGCTGAGTGAAGGAAAACGTATATCCCCAATTACACTGCTGCTTAACCAATTTAAGGACTTTATGGTGCTCGTTTTGATGGGGGCAACACTGGTGTCCGGATTGCTCGGAGAATATTTGGATGCCGTTACCATTGTGGCGATTATTGTGTTAAATGCCATTCTGGGCTTCGTACAGGAATTTCGGGCTGAGCGTTCCCTCCGCGCATTGAAGCAGCTGTCCGCACCTCTTGCCAAAGTTGTTCGGGCCGGTCAGGAAGTGCAGCTTGCTGCCAAACAGCTGGTGCCTGGAGATATCATCCTTGTCGAGAGTGGAGATCGCATCCCGGCTGATGTAAGATGGCTGGAAACGAACAGTCTGGATGTGGAGGAATCAGCACTCACTGGAGAATCGGTTCCGGTAAGCAAACACTGCAACCCCATTGCAGACGATGCCGTACCGCTCGGCGATCAGAAAAACATTGGATTTATGGGCACCATGGTTACCCGCGGGACGGCCAGGGGCGTTGTCATTCGGACAGGCATGGATACCGAGATGGGCAAAATTGCCGATCTTATCCAAAATACCGAGGAACAGGAGACGCCGCTTCAGCATCGTTTGGAGCAACTGGGCAAAATACTCATTTTTGTCGCACTGGGACTTACCGTGATGGTTGTTGTAGCTGGTATTTTGCATGGACAACCGGCGATTGGGATGTTCCTTGCTGGTGTCAGTCTGGCGGTGGCTGCCATACCTGAAGGTTTGCCGGCGATCGTCACGATTGCACTTGCGCTGGGTGTGCAGCGAATGATTAAGCGCAAAGCCATTGTGCGAAAATTACCTTCTGTCGAGACACTTGGTTGTGCCTCCGTGATCTGCTCGGACAAGACAGGGACATTAACCCAGAACAAGATGACAGTGACCGATGTATGGCTGGAAGGTCGCAGTATCCAAGTCACCGGGGACGGGTATGCACCGGAAGGACAGATGCTGGAAGACGGCCATACGGTGGAGCTGAAGAGTGATCAGACGCTGCGAAGACTGCTTCAGATCAGTGCGTTATGTAACAATGCGAGTATTGTGGAAAGTTTTTCGGAAGAACGCAATAAGAAAAAGGGTAAGGATGGCAAGAAGGAGGCGATCAAGGAGGATGGCGTCGTATGGGAGCTGAAAGGCGATCCAACCGAAGGAGCGCTCGTCACCCTGGCTTCCAAAATGGGTCTTACTCCTGCCGGTCTCAAAGAGTTATATGTACGTCAACAGGAGTTCCCGTTCGATTCGGACCGCAAACGAATGTCTGTCCTTATCCAGCATCAGGGAGGCCGCATGGTCTACACCAAGGGTGCCCCTGATGTGTTGATCGGACAATGCAGCTATATTTTATGGGAAGGCAAAGTTGTGCCCTTCACCGGAACGTTGAGACAGAAAGTGATGGCTGCAAACGAGAAGATGGCCGGAGCAGCCCTGCGTGTCTTGGGGATGGCTTATCGTGAAGTACGCCCTGAGGAAAAAGTGGATGACGAACAGGCTGCCGAGAATCAGCTTGTATTCGTTGGACTTGCAGGCATGATTGATCCGCCTCGGAGAGAAGTCAGAGATGCGATTGCAACTTGCCGTAGAGCAGGTATCCGGACGGTCATGATTACGGGTGACCACGGGACTACTGCTGAGGCGATAGCCCAGCAGCTGGGCATTCTTCCGCGGGGCGGAGGTTCGTTAAGCGGGCAGCAGCTTGCAGGATTGACGGACGATGAGCTGGATAAACAGGTGGAAGGCATCTATGTCTTCTCCCGGGTGTCACCTGAGCACAAGCTCCGGATTGTAAAGTCCCTGCAGCGTAAAGGCCATGTCGTAGCGATGACAGGGGACGGTGTCAACGACGCACCAGCGATCAAAGCGGCGGACATCGGGATTGCGATGGGAATTACAGGTACGGATGTGACGAAAGAGGCATCTGCCTTAATTCTCAGTGATGATAATTTTTCTACTATTGTAGCCGCGATTGAAGAAGGGCGTAATATATATGAGAATATTCGGAAGTTTATTCGGTACTTGCTTGCTTCCAACGTGGGCGAGATTTTGACGATGTTCTTCGCGATGATGATGGGACTGCCGCTGCCGCTCGTGCCCATCCAGATTCTGTGGGTGAACCTCGTGACAGATGGCCTGCCGGCCATGGCACTGGGTGTGGATCAGCCGGAGAAAGACCTGATGGAGCACAAGCCACGCGGCGCCAAGGAAAATATTTTTGCCCGGAGACTTGGGTGGAAAATCATCAGCCGCGGTGTATTGATTGGATTATGTACATTAGGTGCGTTCTGGCTTACTCTTCAAGCAGCTCCGGATCAACCGGGTCAGCTTATCAAGGCACAGTCCGTGGCTTTTGCAACACTTGTTCTGGCTCAGCTTATTCATGTATTTGACTGCCGGAGTTCGCGCTCCATTTTCCACCGGAATCCGCTCCAGAACAAATATCTGGTTCTTGCAGTGATCTCGTCCGTCGTGCTGATGCTGGTTGTGATGTACGTAGAACCGCTGCAGCCGATCTTCAAAACCGTACCGCTCGGCATGCGTGAATGGGCCATTTCCATTGTTGCCGCAGGTATCCCAACGTTCCTGATGGGGGCAGGCAGTGTCTGGGGTGGCCGTCGTAACCGTCGCCGGATGGGTCCTGGAAGCTTCGTACCGAAAAGTACAAAGTTTTCGGCATAAAATCAATAGCATTTCCTTATCGTTTTCGTTATGCTATCCTCAAAATGATTCGGGGCGAAAGCCTTCGACATTTTGCAGGATAGCTTTTTTGTGTAAACAGGCAAGAATAACGCTTTGGCAGCAGACTGCCAAAAGGAGTGGGCAAGGATATGGAATTTACAAAAATGCACGGACTTGGCAACGACTTTATCGTTGTATTTGGAGAGAAACAGCTTCCGGCTGATGCAGCAGAGCTTGCTGTGAAATGGTGCAACCGTTTCTTCGGCATCGGTGCGGACGGACTCGTTTATATACTGCCTTCGGAGAAGGCGGATTTTCAGATGCGCATCATGAACTCCGATGGTTCGGAAGCGGAACAATGCGGCAACGCGATTCGCTGTGTAGCGAAATATGTTTATGACCATGGTCATGTAACATCGGAGCACATCACAATTGAAACCATCGGCGCTGGTGTGCAGCCGGTAACCCTTAATGTACTTAACGGCAAAGTGGCAACCGTTCGTGTAGATATGGGCGAGCCTATTTTGGACGGGCTTCAGGTTCCGACAACGGTAGATGCTAATCCTGTAGTGGATCATTCTATTGAAGTGAACGGACAGGCGTTCAAATTCACGGCAGTTTCGATGGGAAATCCCCACGCTGTCATTTATGTAGATGATGCAGTGAACTTTGATCTCTCGACTTGGGGGCCGGTGCTGGAAGTTCATCCGATGTTCCCGAAAAAGATCAATGTTGAGTTTGCCACTGTGCGTGATCGCGGATTCGTCGATATGCGTGTATGGGAACGCGGTGCGGGTCCGACCCTGGCTTGTGGGACCGGAGCTTGTGCAACGCTTGTATCCTCCGTATTGAACGGACATACGGATCGTACGGCAGTTATTAGCCTCAAAGGCGGGGACCTGCATATTGAGTGGAACGAAGCTGACAATCATGTGTATATGACCGGACCGGCAGAGGTTGTTTTCAAGGGAGTCACATCATAAGATGACAGATTAAGCCAAGAGGCCTTCGGGCCTCTTTTTTTGACTGAATTTCATGGAAAACCTGTGTTTTTCTACGTTATTGATCGGCTTTTGTGTTACATTAGTATGAAATGATCAGCTAGGCGGGGGGAAAAGGGATGAAGGCGGATTTGCGGAGTGTCTTGCAGGAACGAGTTCTCATTGGAGATGGGGCGATGGGAACATATCTGTACCAAATGGGTTTCCCGGTTGGAATTTCATACGAAGAATTAAATTTGGTCTCACCTGAAGTGGTAGCAGATGTGCATCGTCGTTATTTGGAAGCGGGTACTGAAATATTTGAGACCAATACGTACTCTGCCAACTATGACAAATTGTCCAAGTTCGGACTGGAATCGAAAGTGACGGAAGTCAATCGTGCAGGTGCACGCATTGCCAAGGAGGTCGCCGGTTCAAACGGATACGTTCTAGGGGCCGTGGGTTCCATTCGTGGAGGCAAGCGGACCAATGTATCGACAAGCGAACTGAAGCGTTTTTACGAACAGCAGATTTTTGCCCTGCTTGAAGAAGGAGTTGACGGGATTCTGCTTGAAACCTTCTATGATATCGAAGAGATGGATATCGCCCTGCTGCAGGCTCGCAAGCTGAGTGATCTGCCGGTGATTGGGCAGTTTGCAGTTGAGGATATTGGACATACGCTGGATGGATACACGATGCCGGAAGCGTTCCGGATCATGCGTGAGCAGGGTGCGGACGTGATTGGATTTAACTGCCGTTCTGGTCCAAACGGAATTATGCGTGCCATGGAAACCGTATCCGGGCGAATCGGAGTTCCGATGTCTGTTTACCCTAACGCGGGGGCGGCAGACTACGTCGATGGCCAGTTCCGTTATGGTGCCACACCGGAATATTTCGGGCAGACCGCGGTGCAATTCGCCGATCTGGGCGCCCGTATTATCGGTGGATGCTGCGGTACAACGCCTGATCATATTGCGGCAATCGCACAGGCTCTTTCCGAATACACTGCAGCACCCATCGTCCTGCCTGACCCAACAGAAGCAAAACCGCGTATCGTACTGCATGAAAATGTGGATGAACGGTCCGGCCGTGGTGGACAGCCGACCATTGTGGATCTGGTCAAACAGCGCCACACCGTTATCGTTGAACTCGACCCGCCTCGTGACCTGGATATTGCCAAATTCATGAAAGGTGCCGAAACACTGAAAGCCGCTGGTGCGGATGCGCTGACACTGGCTGACAACTCTTTGGCGGTAACCCGCATGAGCAATATGGCTCTGGGACATCTCGTTCAGGATCGTACGGGCTTACGTCCGCTTGTACATATTGCTTGCCGTGACCGAAATCTTATTGGGACCCAGTCACACATGATGGGTTTTGATGCTCTCGGTATCAACCACGTGCTTGCGGTTACAGGTGATCCAGCGCGTTTCGGTGATCTTCCCGGATCCAGTTCCGTATACGATCTGACTTCATTTGAAATTATACGTATGATCAAGCAATTGAACGACGGTGTAGCGTTCTCCGGCAAACCGCTTAAACAGAAGGCAGGTTTTGTCATCGGAGCAGCGTTTAACCCGAATGTGAAACATCTGGATAAGGCGGTTCAGAGGCTGGAGAAAAAGATTGCCTCCGGAGCCGATTACATTATGACTCAGCCTGTCTATGACCCGCAATTGATCGTAGCCATGCATGAGGCGACCAAACATTTGGAAGTGCCTATTTTCGTTGGTGTAATGCCGCTGGCAAGTGGACGAAATGCAGAATACCTGCACAACGAAGTTCCAGGCATTCAGCTGTCGGATGAAGTTCGTTCTCGCATGGCTGGTCTCGAAGGAGAAGAAGGACGGGCAATGGGCGTAAAAATTGCCAAAGAGCTATTGGATGTGGCAACAGCCCATTTCAAGGGGATCTACCTGATGACTCCGTTTATGTTCTACGGCATGACTGCCGAACTGACCCAATATGTATGGGAGAAGTCCGAGCACCAATGTCCTACTTGTTTCAACCCTAATAATCAATTACAATAGTGTAACGGATGTGATGCCGATGTCATTCAGTATGACCGGATACGGTCAATCTGCCTTTCATTTTGGAGGCTTCAAGGTACAATTGGAGATCAAATCCGTCAATCATCGTTACTGTGAAGTGATGATGCGCATGCCAAAAGAATGGACATGTTATGAAGACGGATTGAGGAAAAGAGTACAGAGCCGGCTGAAGCGAGGGCGGATTGATGTTTATGTAATGAAAGAAAAAGATGAAGATCAGGCTCTTCCTGCCGTGCTTAATGAGCAGGCAGTCAGGGCCTATCTGCAGGCAGCAGAACAGCTGGAATCCCGCTTTGGGATGCAGGGCAAACCGAGCATTATGGACATGCTTTCATTGCCGGATGTCATGGTTCATTCCGATGGAACGAGTTCAATTCCGGAGGAAGAGAAGGACGAATGGGAGCGTGTGCTGCAGCAGAGCTTGGAAGAGGCCTTGTCCAGTCTGGAGCAAATGCGCGCGCGTGAGGGTCTTCATCTGGCCAGTGATCTGGAACGGCGGATTAGTCGTCTGGAGTCGCTGCATACCGAGATGCTTGCTCTTGCACCTACTGTGGTATCAGATTACCGCAACAAGTTAAGACAAAGGCTTACGGAAATGCAGGAGGAAGGCTCTTTCCCTTTTGACGAGCATAAATTGGGTATGGAAATTGCTGTGTTTGCCGATCGTTCTAACATAGAGGAGGAGCTTACGCGTCTACTCAGCCACTTCGGACAGAGCAGGGAACTGCTGAAGAGTGAAGAGCCGGTAGGCCGCAAGTTAGACTTTCTTATTCAAGAGATGAATCGGGAAGTCAATACGATTGGATCAAAAGCCAACCATTTGGCTCTGGTGAACCGTGTTGTCGAGATGAAGGCGGAGCTGGAGAAAATTCGCGAGCAGGCGGCGAATATCGAATGAACGGCCATATTTCGGCAAGAGAGTCGCATGTATAGGGGGAAGAACCTGATTATGGCAATCAAACTCATTAACATTGGATTCGGTAACATCGTATCGGCGAACCGGATTATATCCATCGTAAGTCCGGAATCGGCGCCGATCAAGAGAATTATACAAGAGGCAAGAGATCGTCATATGCTGATAGACGCAACGTACGGAAGACGTACTCGTGCCGTGATTATTACGGATAGCGATCATGTCATTCTGTCGGCGGTTCAGCCTGAGACGGTCGCCCATCGTCTTTCTTCGAAAGATGATGACAACGACGAATAAAATGGAGTGTAATATGTCTAAGGGATTACTGATAGTGTTGTCCGGCCCATCTGGGGTCGGGAAGGGTACAGTATGCAGCGCTTTGCGCAAACGTGTGCCGGAGTTGATCTATTCTGTGTCTGCAACGACTCGCCAGCCTCGTCTGGGTGAAGAGCATGGTGTGAACTACTTCTTCAGAAGTCATGAAGAGTTCCTGAACATGATTGCTGAAGACCAGCTGCTGGAGCATGCAGAATATGTAGGTAACTATTACGGAACACCACGTGACTTTGTGGAGAAAACGATTAACGAAGGCCGCGACATCATTCTTGAGATTGAAGTTCAAGGCGCGTTAAAAGTAAAAGAGAAGTTCCCGGAAGGGATTTTTGTATTTCTGCTGCCTCCTTCATTGGACGAGCTCAAAGATCGCATCCAGGGACGCGGTACGGAGAGTCAGGCAACCATTGATCACCGGATGTCCGTAGCCGTGGATGAGATTAGTCTGCTGGAGCAGTACGATTACGCAGTCGTTAATGACGAGATTGATTTGGCGTGCAAACGAATAGAAAGCATTATTATCGCCGAACATTGTAAGATCAATAAATAATTTTTTTGGCTGCCGCAGGATGCAATTATTCGGAGAACTGCTGACATATATCTATAGATGGTCAGACGAAGTTCGGTTCATGTGAACGACTGAATGGTTGCATTCTGTTGGGCGGGTCGAAGGGATTATACTAATGCAAAGAGGTGTTTTGTAAACATGCTGTATCCTTCTATTGATGAAATGATGAACAAAGTCGACAGCAAGTATTCTCTTGTTGTTGCTGCTTCCCGCCGGGCCAGACAGCTTCGTGAAGGCGAAAAAACGGATCTGAGAAATGCGAGATCCCATAAACAGGTTGGCGTTGCACTCGAAGAAATTTATGGTGATCATCTCGTTGTCATCAAAGGACAGGACGAAGAGGAAGAAGAGTAAGCCGCCTGCGGCTGCTCTTCAACTGCATACGGCGCAAGCCGGACTTATTTGACAACCGCGAGGTTGTTATTTTTTTCTCTATTCATCGTTTATACGTCGTATATATCGGGGGAAATAACCATGTTGAACGGTAAAAAAATCGTACTTGGCGTGACTGGCGGCATAGCCGCATACAAGGCGGCTACATTATGCAGTAGACTGGTGCAAAAAGGGGCGGACGTTCACGTCATTATGACGGACTCTGCCAAACAGTTTATTACCGAATTAACGCTGCAAACGTTGACCCGAAATGTAGTCTACAGTGATACATTCGATGAGCGTGAGCCATCGGTTGTATCACATATTCATTTGGCCGATATGGCTGATCTGGTTCTGGTTGCCCCGGCAACAGCTAACGTTATTGCCAAAATGGCACATGGCATGGCCGATGACATGCTCTCCACAACACTGCTGGCAACGACTGCCCCGGTAATGATCGCACCTGCCATGAATGTTCATATGTATGATCACCCAGCTGTCCAGCACAATATGCGTCTGCTTTCCGAGCGAGGAACACTGATGATTGAACCTAGTGAAGGACAACTCGCATGTGGATACGTGGGTAAAGGGCGATTGGAAGAGCCGGAGACAATTGTTGAGGTGGTTGAACGTTTTTTTGAAGATCAGGCAGCAGCCAAACCGGGCTTGAAACAACAGTCCCCCTTGTTAAAAGGCAAAAAAGTGGTCGTGACGGCCGGAGGGACGATCGAGCGTATTGATCCTGTCAGATATATTACCAATGACTCATCCGGCAAAATGGGATTTGCTATAGCTGCAGCAGCACGTGATTTGGGAGCAGAGGTTACGCTCGTTATGGGCAATACACAAGTTCAGCCGCCAACAAATGTGGAAGTGATTCGGGTGCAGTCTGCCCAGGATATGTACGAAGCGGTCTCGAGTCACTGGGAACATGCTGATATTGTCGTTAAGGCTGCGGCAGTTGCCGATTACCGTCCCAAGGAAGTACATGAGGAGAAAATAAAAAAGAAAGGCGATACGCTATCGCTGGAACTTGTTAAAAATATAGATATTCTTGAAACATTAGGGAAGCAAAAGAATCATCAATTTCTAATTGGTTTTGCCGCAGAGACCCATTCTGTAGAGATGTACGCAAGGGAGAAGCTGGAACGGAAAAACTGTGATCTGATCGTAGCCAATGACGTTGCCCGACCGGGTATCGGATTTGGAGCAGATACCAATGCGGTTCATATATATGACCGTGAAGGGTTGGTGGAAGAGCTTCAGGTGATGTCTAAGGAGGACATAGCTCACCGATTGCTTGCGATTGCGGCGGAGCGCATTGCCGGGAGGAATTAAATATGGAGATCGCCAAGGTTATTGTCGATGTTCCGGTGAAACAGACCGATCGGCCCTTTGATTATCTGGTGCCGGAATCGATGCGTGATTGGATTGAGATTGGCAGTCGGGTAGGTGTACCTTTTGGACATCGAACCGTGCAGGGATTTGTGGTTGATCTTGTACCGCGTACCGGAACAGAATCCTTCAAGTTGAAGCCTATTCAGGAACTGTTGGACATCGTTCCCCCCTTGTCAGAAGATCTGGTGCAGCTCGCGGAGTGGATGAGTGAGCGATATGCCAGCAACCGCATTTTATCGCTGCAGGTCATGGTGCCGACTGCACTGAAAGGTAAAGCAGAACGATATATCTCTATTGGGGATGCACTGGATGGACAGCAGGCCGGAGCATCGTCGGATGAAGATGTCCTCTTCGTGTGGGGAGAGGAGTCCACTTCCGAGAAGGTGCAGCAGGACATTATACGTTTTGTTCAAAGTCGGGGACAGGTGCCTTTGCAGCAATTGAGCCGTAAATATCCCAATCATGCAGCGTTGATCAAAAAGCTTCTGATTGGCGGTGTATTGCTGGAGAGCCAGGCAATCAAGGACAAGCTGAACAAAAAAACGATGAAGGCAGTGGATTTGGCGGTAGATGCGGCTGCGACGCAGGAGGCGCTTGCATCTTTCCCCGCTAAGGCACAGCGGCAGAAGGAGGTTCTTGCTTTTCTGCTGGAAATGAAAGAGCTGCTGCCGATGCCGATGAAAGAATTGCTGGCCACGCTTCAAGTGTCTGCGGCTACCGTCAAAGGGCTTGAGGAGAAAGGGCTGCTGGTAACGGAAGACGTGGAAGTCTTTCGTGACCCTTACCAGGGCAGAAAGTTTCGCGCCACTGAACCGCTTGCTCTTACCGCAGAGCAGCAGAATGTGTACGATAAAATAAATGGCCGATTACAGGAAAGGCGCCATGGCGTCTTTTTGCTACATGGTGTAACAGGCAGCGGTAAGACCGAAGTATATCTGCAGACGATCCAGCAATGTATTGAGCAGGATCGGCAGGCGATTGTTCTTGTGCCTGAGATTGCCCTCACACCACAAATGGTTGAGCGGTTTAAAGGACGATTCGGAGACCAGGTTGCCGTTATGCACAGCCGTCTTTCGGGTGGAGAGCGTTATGATGAATGGCGCAAAATCCGGGAAGGCCAAGTAAAGGTTGCCATTGGCGCACGTTCCGCTGTTTTTGCTCCATTTGACCGACTGGGTCTAATTATTATGGATGAGGAGCATGAGACCTCTTACAAACAGGAAGAAACGCCGAAATACCATGCCCGTGATGTAGCTGTAAAAAGAGCACAGCAGCATCAGGCTGTCGTGGTCCTGGGCTCCGCTACGCCTTCGCTGGAAAGTTACTATGCCGCACGTTCGCAGAGCAATGATGATTTTGCCCCGCTGCTGCTGGAAATGCCTACTCGGGCGCTTGGCAACAATCTGCCGGATGTGCGGATCATTGATATGCGCGAAGAGTTGAAGGATGGCAACCGTTCGATGTTCAGCCGGGCTCTGCACAAGGGACTGGAGGAACGGTTGGAACGCGGGGAGCAGACCGTTTTGCTATTGAACCGCCGAGGCTATTCCACTTTTGTCATGTGCCGCAGCTGCGGTTATGTAGCTGGCTGCCCCGAGTGTGATATTTCACTGACGTATCACCAGCGTTCAAACAATCTTCGGTGTCACTATTGCGGGTATGCGGAAGCTGCTCCCGAGGTGTGCCCGGAATGTGGCAGTGAACATATCCGTTACTTTGGTACAGGTACGCAGCGAGTGGAGGAAGAACTGGCCAAGTTGTTTCCGGGAATACGTGTAATCCGCATGGATGTGGACACAACGACGGAGAAGGGGTCGCATGAGAAACTTCTGAAGCAGTTCCGGGAGAAAAAAGCGGATGTGCTGCTTGGTACCCAGATGGTTGCCAAAGGATTGGACTTTCCCGATGTTACCCTGGTTGGTGTCATCACGGCAGACTCGGCACTGAACCTGCCCGATTTCCGGGCTGCCGAGAAGACCTTCCAGCTGTTGACCCAGGTAGCGGGCCGTGCCGGGCGCCATCAATTGCCTGGTGAGGTTTTTGTGCAGTCCTATACGCCGGAGCACTATTCCATTGGACATGCAAGCCAGCATGATTATGTTTCTTTTGTGCGTGAGGAACTGCTTCACCGCCGCAATCTGCAATATCCGCCGTATTGCCGCCTGATTCTGGTGACCTTTTCGCATGAGCAATTGCCTGTACTAATACGGCTGGCTGAAAATTACACACGTCTGTTGAAAGAACGTGCCAATGCAGCAGGCTGGCTGGGAAGCCTCGACCGTTTCAGCAACGATGCCTTCGACGTGCTAGGGCCTGTAGCCTCGCCCATTCCCCGGATCAAGAATAGATACCGATTCCAATGTATGATAAAATGGCGGGGGGATGTAGACGCTATCGGAATTGCCCTGGAGACAGCCCGGCGCATGGACGATGATGTTCAGGCGCAAAAACTGCTCATTAGTTTGGATGTAGACCCGCAAATGTTAATGTAAGCATGATGCATCGTTTTCCATGGACACTTCGTGTGATAAAAATTGGGGAAATGATTAGAGCAAAATGTGGATGTGAACAAGCGGTATAAACATAGATTAAAAACAAAGCAAACGATAATCAAAAGAATGATACCCAACATGAGATTTGGGTTAGGAAGGTGCTTACAACATGTCGATTCGTATTATTGTTAAAGAACCAGATGAGGTGCTTCACAAAAGAGCCAAGGAAGTTACAAAAGTAACACCCAATGTACAAAAACTGCTGGATGATATGGCAGATACCATGTATGACGCTGAAGGAGTAGGTCTTGCAGCCCCTCAAGTAGGCATTTTGAAACGCCTGATTGTCATTGATGCCGGGGATGAACAGGGCCTCATCAAAATGATCAATCCTGAAATCATCGCAAGTGAAGGCGAACAGTTTGGGCCGGAAGGCTGTCTGAGTATTCCAGGTATTAACGGCGACGTTCGCCGTTTTGAGACAGTTACCGTTAAAGGCTTGGACCGTGAAGGCAATGAACTGATTATTACAGGCAGCGGTCTGTTGTCCCGGGCATTCCAGCACGAGATTGATCACCTGGATGGCGTACTCTTCACGGATATCGCTGAGAAGGTATACGAAATTGCAGCCGATCAGACTGGACCGCGACGTAATTAAGGAGTGATGGATTTGAATATTGTTTTTATGGGTACCCCGGAATTTGCTGTTCCTTCTCTGGATATGCTCATCGCTGAGGGTTATAACGTGGTGGGGGTAGTCACCCAGCCCGATAAACCGCAAGGCCGCAAAAAAGTGCTCACGCCAACGCCTGTTAAGGCTGCGGCTGAGCGCCATGGCCTGCCCGTATTTCAACCGGTGAAGCTGCGTGATCCTGAATCCGTGGCCAGATTGGCTGAGTGGAAGCCTGATTTGATTGTGACTGCAGCATTCGGGCAGATTTTACCGAAGGCCGTATTGGATATGCCTGTGCGAGGCTGTGTAAATGTGCACGGTTCGCTTTTGCCTAAATATCGTGGTGGTGCTCCAATTCAGCGCTCCATTATTAACGGGGAGTCCGTAACGGGAGTTACCTTGATGTTTATGGCAGAAGGTTTGGACACTGGGGACATGATCTCACGTGTGGAAGTTCCAATTACGGATGAGGACACCTCTGGCACCATGTTTGTGAAGCTCAGTGATGCAGGCTCCAAGCTGCTGCAGGCAGAAATGCCCCGTCTTATTGCAGGGGAAACCACGGCTGTCCCTCAGGATGAAGCCGAAGCTTCGTATGCCCGCAACCTGACTAGAGAAGACGAGAAAATGGACTGGAATCGAACATCCCGTGAGCTCTATAACCAGATCCGTGGTCTTGTTCCGTTCTCTGGTGCATTTACGATGTGGGACGAGCAGGTGTTTAAAGTATGGGCTGCTGCTAATCCCAATCAAATGGGAGCTTCAGAGACCGGAGCCAAAGGACAAGCTGAGCCAGGTACGGTGCTGCAGCTGAATGCATCCGGTATCGAGGTACAGACCGGCGACGGTTCACTCTGGCTGACTGAAGTTCAGCCGGCCGGCAAGAAAGCGATGAAGGCGGCTGACTTTGGCCGCGGCGGTACGCTGAAACCGGGCACGGTGTTACGATGAGTGAGAATAGATCCGGCAGATCCGTAGACAGTCCGAGCAGAGGTAACGCTAAACAGAACCGACGCCCGAATCCAGGGAAACCCAGTGGTTCCAGAACCGCTGGGGGCTCTCGAACCTCGGGAGAAGCTTCGCGCTCTCAACGACCCAAAACTTCTCCACGCGCACTTGCAGTGAAAGTGCTAAGTGCTGTGGAGCAGGATGGAGCCTACAGTAATCTGGAGCTCAATCGACGTTTGAAAGAGGCGGAGCTTAGTCCGGCTGATGCGGGGCTGGCAACCGAGCTGGTATACGGAACAATCGCAAGACTAAACACGCTTGATTATTTCTTGGAACGTTTTGTAGCCAAAGGAATGGCCAAGCTCCAGCCATGGGTACGAAGTCTCCTTCGGATCAGCGTCTACCAGATGCTGTATCTGGATCGGATTCCGGAACATGCTGTTGTCAGTGAAGCCGTCAATCTGGCGAAGAAACTGGGTCACCAGGGAATTTCGGGTATGGTCAATGGCGTTCTGCGCAACATGATCCGTAACCGGGATGAATTGCGGATTCCGAATGATCTGCCAGCTGCTGAGCGCATCGCACTGGAACACTCTCATCCACTGTGGATGGTTAAACGCTGGATCGGCCAATACGGTGAAGAGACAGCAGAAGCTATCTGCAAGGCCAATAATGAACCACCGGCAGTGAGTGTCCGGGTAAATACGACAATGACCACACGTGAGAAGCTTATGCACGAGATGGAAAGCACGGGTGCAGTGGTAGAGCCTTCCCGGTTAAGTCCTGACGGCATTCTTGTACGCAGCGGTGGGAATATGGCATTAACGTCATGGTATCGGGATGGATTGTTCTCAGTACAGGACGAAAGTTCCATGCTTGTGGCGGAAGCGGTCGCACCTGAAGAAGGTCAAATTGTACTGGATTGCTGTGCAGCTCCCGGCGGTAAGACAGCTCATATGGCCGAGAAAATGCAGGACCGTGGTCGGATTATTGCCAATGACGTGCATGCACATAAGCGTCAGCTTATCATGGATCAGGCAGACCGGTTGGGTCTGAGCTGTATCGACGCAGTAACCGGAGATGCACTGGATCTGGATGAGCGTTATCCTCATGCTTCGTTCGACCGGATCCTTCTGGATGCACCTTGCTCAGGTCTCGGTGTCATTCGCCGGAAGCCGGATGTCAAATGGACCAAATCGCCTGAAGATATCGAAGATATCTCGGGGCTGCAGCGAGAATTACTGAACCGGGTTGCACCGCTGTTGAAGCCGGGCGGCGTTCTGGTCTACAGCACATGTACGATTGAGCCGGCAGAGAACGAACTTATGGTCGCTGACTTCCTGAAGCACCATCCTGAATACCAGGCCGTGGATTCTGCCTGGACCGGAACCGAGATGGAAAAGTGGAATCCGGTAAACGGAGGCGTGCAGATTCTGCCCCAGTATGCACACAGTGACGGCTTCTTCATTGCGAGGCTGACACGTGCAGCTGATGAATAAATCCATAGCACGCAAGGAAGGCCGCCGGGGGGAACTTCGGCGGATTTCTTTTGTAATGGGGTGCGGCCTGTGCGCCAAGGTGTTATAATGCATGAAGTGCAAGACTCTAGGGCATACATGGATGTAAAGTGGTCTTTGTGATAGAATAGGAAGAATGAAAAGAAAAGAAGGAATAGGTGTTGACAACAAAATGAAACCTTTTATATATGATTTTTCCCTGGAAGAGCTGCAGCAATGGGCTGTTGAGAATGGGGAACCCGCTTTTCGCGGTGGTCAGATTTTCGACTGGATTTATGTGAAGCGAGTAAATGATTTCAGTGAGATGACGAACCTGTCCAAAGCATTGCGCGAGAAGCTGGCAGAGCAATTTGAATTTGTAACCCTTACCGAAATTACGAAGTTTGAATCCAAGGATGGAACGGTGAAGTTCCTGTTCGGTCTTCATGATGATCATGCCATCGAAACAGTTATCATGAAACACAACTATGGTAACAGTATCTGTGTAACGACACAGGTGGGCTGCCGGATTGGTTGTACATTCTGCGCTTCTACACTGGGCGGGCTGAAGCGTAACCTGACAGCAGGCGAGATTGTTGCTCAGGTTGTACAGGCTCAGAAGATTCTGGATGAGCGCGGCGAACGTGTAAGCAGTATTGTCATCATGGGTTCGGGCGAACCGTTTGAAAACTACGAAGCGACGATGACTTTCCTGCGCATCATGATTCACGAAAAGGGCCTGAATATCGGTCAGCGCCACATCACGGTGTCCACAAGCGGAATTGTACCAAACATCTACAAGTTTGCGGATGAAGATACACAGATTAACCTGGCCATTTCCATCCATGCACCGAATGATGCGCTGCGTTCCAAATTGATGCCGGTAAACCGTCGTTTTCCTTTTGACGATGTGATGGAATCCCTTCGGTATTACCTGGCCAAAACGGGCCGGAGAATCACATTCGAATATGCACTTATCGGTGGCGTGAACGATCAGCCGGAACATGCCGCGGAACTCGCAAGTGTGCTCAAGAACATGCTCTGCCACGTGAACCTGATCCCGGTCAATCACGTACCTGAACGCAAGTATGTAAGAACATCGAGAAGCGACATTTTCAATTTCCAGAAGATTCTTTCGGAGCAGGGTGTTAATGTAACCATTCGTCGTGAACAGGGACATGATATTGCTGCCGCTTGCGGTCAGCTTCGTGCAAAGCATATGGAGTTGAGGTGAGAACGTTTTGATCAAAACAGTTCATGTGAGCCATATCGGACGCGTGCGTTCGGTTAATGAAGATTCAGCCTGGATCCGCAATCTGGAGACAGGGTATATACTGGGTATTGTCGCTGATGGCATGGGCGGGCATCTCGCTGGAGATACCGCCAGCCGTCTGGCAGTTGAGACATTGGTGCATGACCTGGGAACGTTGGAACCGGGGCTGTCACATGCATCCTTGTCTGCTGCCCTCAGCGATGCTATTTTGCATGCCAACGAAGTGATATATCGGACTGCATCCGGAGACGACAAATACCACAACATGGGTACGACCGTGGTTGCTGCCTTGTTGAATGATGCAGAGGGTGTTATCGGTCATATCGGGGACAGCCGAGCTTACAAAATTGCAAACAAACAAGTGATCCAGTTAACGGAAGACCATACCCTGGTGAATGAATTGTTTAAAAATGGTCAGATCAGCAAGGAAGACGTATCTCATCATCCGCGTCGCAACGTGCTGACCCGTGCTCTTGGAACAGATGCAGAAGTCAAAGTAGATCTGGATCCCATCAAGCTGGAAACAGGCGAAGTTCTGCTGTTGTGCAGTGATGGACTTAGCAATCTGGTCAGCAATGAACAGCTCGTTCAAGTGGCAGGGAATCAGGAGTTGCCGCTGGAAGAGCGTGCCGATCGACTGCTTCAGCTGGCTCTGCTGGCTGGCGGAGATGATAATATCACGGTTGCGCTGTTTGAAGTGCAACAGGAAGGTTCCGTGGTGACGGAAACGGGGTGTGAGTCATGATAGGGCACCAGCTAGGCGGACGCTATGAAGTCATTGAGCGTGTTGGCGGTGGCGGCATGGCACTTGTGTACAAGGCCCAGGATCTGCTTCTGAATCGGAATGTGGCGATCAAGGTGCTGAGACAGCAATTTGTACATGATGAGGAATTCATCCGACGTTTCCGTCGAGAAGCGCAGTCAGCTGCATCCTTATCTCACCCCAACGTCGTAAGCATCTATGATGTAGGCCAGGAAGATGACGTTCATTATATTGTCATGGAGTATGTAGAAGGCAAAAACCTGAATGAGATTATTAAAGAGCGGGCTCCGCTGCAGGTGGATGAGGCTGTTCGAATTGCTTCCCAAATTGCAGACGCCCTGGATCATGCACATCATAATCAGATTATTCATCGGGATATCAAACCGCATAATATATTGATTGGCCGAAATGGCCGTGTGAAGGTTACCGATTTCGGGATTGCCCGAGCGGTTACCTCCACGACGATTACACAGACTGGTTCCGTAGTCGGATCGGTGCATTATTTCTCACCAGAGCATGCCAAAGGGATTGTTACTGGCGAGAAGTCGGATTTATATTCTCTCGGTATCGTACTCTATCAAATGCTGACTGGGCAGCTTCCGTTCCTCGGCGAGAGTCCGATCAGTGTTGCCTTGAAGCATCTGCAGGAAGAATTTGATGAACCTCGCAAATTCAACCCGCTGATTCCGCAAAGTGTGGAAAATGTGATTTTGAAATCGATGCGAAAAAATCCGCAGGAGCGCTATCAGTCGGCCAAGGAAATGCAGAACGATCTGGAAACCTGTTTGATGCCAGAGCGTCGCAATGAAGACAAGATCGACTTCCCCGATGAGGATGATGTGGATCAGACGCGTGTCATGCCTGCCATCAAACCGGAACCACGTGGAATTACTTCTACGGGCGCGGCTCCGGTCATGGAATCGGACGAAGAGAACCATAAAGGCAAGCCCAAGACGAAAAACTGGAAAAAACCAACACTATTGATCTCATTGACTGTCTTAATTCTAATCGCCATGGTGGGTGTTGTGTGGTACGTCAAAGGCATGCTCGTTGTGCCTGAAGTAAAAGTGCCAAATGTCGTGAACCAGACTGAAGAAAAGGCGCGCCAGATGCTACAGGATGAAGGTTTGGTTGTGAGCGATGACGTCATCCGGCAGTATAAGGAAGGTGTCGATCCCGGCATCGTATTCGAACAAAGCCGAAACGAAGGTGATGTGGTCAAGGAAGGTTCGGAAATTCAACTTAGTGTTGGAGCTGAAAAGGAACTGACCAAAATGATCAGCGTTGAAGGTGATGCCTATGAGGATGCAGTTAAAGATCTGACAAATCTGGGAATCAGTGAGGATCGGATCAAGCGTAAAGATGAATATTCTAATGACGTTGCTTCAGGCTTGGTTATGTCCCAGACACCTGGAGCCGATCAAGAATTTGATCCGGAACAGACCGAAATTGTCTTAACCGTCAGCAGAGGCGCGGAAACCGTGAAGATGCCAGATTTGAAAAATCGCACCCGTAACGAAGCAGAGCAGCTGATCAAGTCTGCCGGACTGGTTCTGGCTCAGGTTCAGGAAGAGTCGAGCTATACGGTTGAGCGGGGTAAAGTGACCCAGCAATGGCCTGTGGAAGCCGGAGCCGACGTGAAACCTGGTGACAAAATTACCATTTTCGTCAGCACAGGTTATCCTCCTGAGGCGCTCGAGTATTCCTTCAATATCAATGTTTCACCAAAAGAAGAGGGCAAAAACAGCAAGATTCGAATTACATTCGAAGATGCCCGCGGCAAGAATCAGGAATGGGGTACTCGAACCATTAAACAGTCGAATCAAGCCCTGACCATTCCGCTTGTTCTTGCTCCGAATGAGAATGGTGCTGTATCTGTATATCGTGATGGTCAATTCCTGGATACGTACGTGGTTACCTACGCTGAAGCCAAAAATGGTACCGTAATCGTGCCATCCATTGAGCCAGAGATCAGTAACCAGCCACCACCAGCGAATGAGCCTGAAGAAGGCGGCGGTGGTGACGAAGGCAGCGTCGACGGTAACCAGGAAGGTGAACCTGAATCGACTCCTGCCGACGGTGAAGAAGATAATGAAAGTGAAGATACGTCTGCCATGAATAATGGCAAGGGGCATGGAAAAGAAAAGAAGAATGAAGTCGTAAACGCAACAAGCCGTCCGTGAGGACGGCTTATTGCTGACGTTAGGTTGGAATGCACCGCAAATCAAAGGAGGGCGACGGAGCTATGCCAGAAGGTATCATCGTAAAAGCGCTAAGCGGTTACTATTATGTCATGCCATTGTTAGAAAACGGGGTGCCTTCGGTTGAAGGCTCCGCCGTTCAATGCCGAGCGAGAGGCATATTCAAAAAGAGAGGCATATCTCCGCTTGTCGGTGACCGCGTTAGCTATATGCTGACAGAGAATGGCGAAGGAACAGTAGATGAGATTCGGGAACGGGAGACTGAATTAATCCGTCCTCCTGTTGCGAATGTCAGCCTGGCTGTTCTTCTGTTCTCCGTTAAAGAACCGGACATGAACCTCAATCTGCTGGACAAATTTCTTGTACATATTGAGCAGGCAGGACTGGATGCTCTAATTGTATTAACGAAGCAGGACCTCGTAGATCCAGAGAAGGACACCAGGGACACTGTAGCTGAGGTTAAGGCTCTCTATGAACAGATTGGGTATGAAGTCATCTCGACCAGTTCGAGAACCGGTGAGGGCAATGAACTACTCAAAGAACGCCTTGCAGGCAAGATCAGTGTGTTCTCGGGTCAGTCCGGTGTAGGTAAGTCATCCATGCTTAATGCCCTGATGCCAGGGCTGACACTCGAAACGAGTGAAATCAGTATGCGTCTTGGCCGCGGAAGACATACGACCAGGCACGTTGAATTGATCCCGCTGGATAATGGCGGATTTGTAGCAGATACACCCGGATTCAGCCAACTGGACTTTCTCGAGATTGGTGTCGAGGAATTATCCACCTGTTTCCGTGAATTTGCCCAGTATGCGGATCAGTGCAAATTCCGCGGCTGTACCCATACACATGAGCCCCAATGCCGAGTACTTGCAGCCAAGGAGGAAGGTCTAATCTCCGACAGCCGTTACCGGCATTATGAGCAGTTCCTTACAGAAATGAAAGACAAGAAGCGGAGGTACTAATTATGATTAAAATTGCTCCATCCATCTTATCTGCAGATTTTGCACGTCTTGGTGCTGAGGTAGCAGAGGCGCAAGCTGCTGGAGGCGACTGGATTCACGTTGATGTCATGGACGGCCATTTCGTTCCGAATATTACGCTGGGTCCTGCCATTGTAAAAGCTATTGCGCCACGTACCAACCTGCCACTGGATGTACATCTGATGATTGAGAATCCGGAACGGTATGTTGAGGAGTTTGCCAAAGCAGGAGCGGCTGTTATTACCGTTCATGCCGAGGCATGTGTGCATTTGCACCGTGTGATTCATCTGATTAAGGAACAGGGAGTCAAGGCCGGGGTTGCTCTGAATCCGGGGACGCCTGCCAGTGCCATTCAGGAAGTGCTGGATGACGTGGACATGGTTCTGGTCATGACCGTGAATCCTGGGTTTGGCGGACAAGCATTCATCTCGGGAACCATGAACAAAATCAGACAAATTCGCAGCTGGCTGAATGAAAAAGGGCGCCATGACGTACACATCGAAGTGGACGGGGGAATTGCAGCCGATACAGCACCACTCGTTGTTGAAGCTGGCGCGGATGTACTCGTCGCAGGTAGTGCGGTATTCGGACGTGAGGACCGTGCAGCCGCCATTGCCGAAATCCGTAGCAGCTACGGAGGCTGATCTATGGGCCTTAAGGAGACGCTGTGGACAATGGCTGCCAGCCTTGTAACGGGACTGGTGCTTGCGTTATTTGCAGTCATTCAATCCCCATACAATGCGCTTACCTCACTGATTGGCGTGGGCGTTGTCATTATGTATTTTCGAAAGTTTGATCGTACACGATCTCGTGTTACCTTCGTCATATTCAGCATACTGTATTACTTGCTGAGCGTATTCATGATCGCTGTCTATCAATTTGTTCCTGCCCAAACGTAAATGAGCTGTTCTTCGGGCTCGTCATGTTGGAATAGGGACAGGTGGTTCCGCATAAATATGGTTACATGAGCAGGTTTCTCATGTAGCCTTTTTTGTCGTGTTTAAGGTGAAGAAGGCCCTGAAGCATAGGATACGGCGGATGCATGAGCATGATGGGGAGGGTGAAGTATGAAATTTTACACATTCAAACTGCCGAAGTTTTTGGGAGGGTTTGTAAAGGCGATCCTTAATACGTTTCAAAAGAACTGATAAGATCGAGAGCAGGCTCGGAAGACGAATACCGCCGCTATGGCTTCAGGACGATTGGGGAATCCGACCTGAGAAGTGCCATGCGGCGGGCATTCACATGCTTGTGCAGGTATTTATGTACTTTTTTGAATACCAAAAAAGCACCTGCAAGGAACAAGGTGCTTTTTGCTTATCCGATTTATAGTAGCTTTGCGTGATTATACGCGAGTCACTTTACCGGCTTTCAGTGCACGGGTGCTTACGTATACACGTTTTGGTTTACCGTTCACGAGAATGCGGACCTTCTGAACGTTTACGCCCCAAGAACGACGGTTACGGTTGTTAGCGTGGGATACGTGGTTACCGGTGCCCGGTTTCTTACCTGTCACATAACATTTGCGAGACATAGATTACACCTCCTATCCTAAAATAACCAGTTGCCTTCGGAGAGACGAAAGTCATTCCTTAAAGGCTAAATTGTTCTTCCTGACCATAGTGGTCAGGCTCCAGTAGCTAATGGCGTTGTTCAAGCCGGCATGGCCGGATCATTTCCATTACTTAACCTGCATAAAACAATACTTGAATATAATATCATACCCAAAAAAGCTTCGTCAACTGATCCAAAAACTTTATTTATTTCTCCTGCCTAATATAGTACAATGTTGAATAGTCCATAATACAGCGGTGAACAGGCTGTTGCCGCGAGAAAGCCGGAGATTTGACCGTCCCAAGAGGTCGGGGGTCTGCAATTTGGCAACGCTGTGCGCTGTGACATTTCCATCACTGGCACCAGTCTCCATGCGGCATTCATGCCGGCTCTCGATACCGGTGCATATCCGTATGCCCCGAACTCGGGCTTCAGCGGTTGCAGGATATCGGTGGCTCGGCCGCCCAGACCGTAGATCCGGATGACATGTTGAATTGTATGCCTTTGCCGGACAAGGTGTGGACGAAGAATGACGCAGAAGCGTCAACGCATGAACAGACCAGTTAACATCTTGGTGCAAGATGTTCGTGTATCAAGCTAGGAAGGGGAATTCTCACTTGAGTATACGTTCTTTAAATGGAACAGATTTCACCGCAATGGTACTTGCCGGCGCGGAACAACTTGGACAGCATGCAGAGCACGTCAATTCCCTGAATGTTTTCCCTGTGCCGGATGGTGACACGGGAACGAACATGAATTTGACAATGAGTGCGGGAGTTGCAGAGATTAAACGCAAGAGTTCTGCCTCCATCGGAGAAGCTGCCGGTATTTTATCGAAAGGCCTGCTTATGGGCGCACGGGGGAATTCTGGCGTTATTTTATCGCAGTTGTTCCGTGGTTTCAGTCGTTCAGCTGCTCCTTATGAGGAACTGAATACGATCCAATTTGCAGCAGCCCTCCAAAACGGCGTGGACGCAGCGTACAAAGCTGTCGTGAAGCCTGTCGAAGGAACCATTCTTACCGTGGCTAAGGAAGCGGCGAAACATGCCAGCTACTATGCAAGACGGACGAATGATATTACCGAATTAATGAATGAAGTATTGTTAAAAGCAAAAGAGGCACTGGCAACGACTCCGGAATTGCTGCCTGTACTAAAACAGGTTGGCGTCGTGGATTCGGGTGGACAGGGGCTTGTATATATTTACGAAGGTTTTATGGAAGTACTGCTGCAGACCGACGGTGTTAGCCGTGCATCCCTGCAAAAAGAAGTACAACCATCTGTGGCATCGTCCGCATTGAAACCAGCTGTACCGGCAGAAGAGGTGCCTGCAAAGCCTGCACAGCAGGTCATTGCTCCAGAGATGCCGTTGTCTGCACAGGCTAGACTGGAAACGGAAGATATCGAATTCCTGTATGATATGGAATTCTTCATTAACCGCCAGCTCGGAGATAATGCAGGCGTGGCATTCGATGATGAGGCATTCCGGAAAGCGTTGTCAGTTAATGGTGATTCCATCATCATTATTGCTGACGACGAAGTGATCAAAGTGCATGTGCACTCCAAGACACCTGGAGATGTACTGAATCTGGCACTTCGTTACGGCGAAATTACTCAGATTCACATTTTGAACATGCGTGAACAGCACCGGGATCTGCTGACGGCGGGCATGGACATAGCGCCTTCTCCTGAATTGTTCGCAGAGATTCCGCCTGAAACGACGCGCAGTCATGAAGAGGCAGTACCTCCTGCAGATGAGATGGCTCCGTATGGTTTTATCGCTGTATCTTCAGGCGAGGGTATTGCAGAAATCTTCCAAAGCCTCGGAGTGGATGTTGTTCTGTCCGGCGGACAGACGATGAACCCAAGTACCGAGGACTTTGTGAATGCAGTTCGCTCGATCGCTGCGGAACAGGTATTTATTTTGCCAAACAATTCCAATATTGTCCTTGCTGCCGAACAGGCACGAGAACTGCTTGAAGACGAACGCCGGATCACGGTGATCCCGAGCAAAACCATTCCGCAGGGAATGGCAGCTGCGTTTGCCTTCCAAGAGGATGAGTCTGCTGATACCAACCGTGATCAGATGCTTGAAGCCATTGGCCGCGTGCAGTCGGGTCAGGTTACTCATGCCGTAAGAGATACTCAGTATGATGAGCTGGATATCAAGGCAGGCCATTACATTGGCATCCATAATTCCAAAATCGTTGCGACAAATGAAAGCATGCTGCGTGCGTGTGAAGGCTTGCTGCAGCAGATGATGGAGAATGGAGATGAAGTGGTTACCATCCTCGAAGGGGAAGAAGCTGACTCTGAGGTTACCGCAGCGCTTGCGGCATGGCTGGAGTCGCAATATCCTGATGCTGAGGTGGAGGTACATTCCGGAGGACAGCCAGTTTATTATTATTTGTTCTCTGTGGAGTCCTGATAGTACACTCACGCAAGGAGGAGATCTCGCTTGAGCCATAAGATTGCGATAGTAACAGACAGTACCGCAGATATACCGGAAGAGCTTGTAAGTAAATACGGAATTCATGTGGTTCCACTGCGTGTTCTGTTTGGTGAAGAAAGTTATGCAGACGGCGTTGATCTGACTTCGGAACAGTTTTATGCCAAATTGGAGAAGGCTTCGGCGTTACCTACAACGTCACAGCCTTCGCCAACCGAATTCATGAACATCTACCAGACTCTGCTGGATGAAGACCCGGAACGTCCGATTGTCTCGATTCACCTGTCATCAGGCATGAGTGGAACCTATCAATCGGCACTACTGGGCAAATCCCTGCTGGAGCGCGAGGGCGACATTACGGTGCTGGACTCCAAGTCGGCATCTTATGGATATGGTCTGATGGTTGTTCAGGCAGCTGAACTCGCGAGTCAAGGCAAGTCCGCAGCCGAGATTGCTGCAGCTGTGGAAGCCATGCAGAAGAGCCGTAAGCTATTTTTCCTGGTGGATACACTGGAGTACCTGCAAAAAGGCGGACGGATCGGGAAGGCAGCGGCTATTCTAGGCACCTTACTGAATATTAAGCCCATCTTGTCCATTGATGAGGAAGGTGTCATATACGCTGTTGAAAAAGTCAGGGGACACAAAAAAGCAATGGCACGCATCATTGAGCTGTTTCAGCAGGACCTTGCGGGTAAGCGTGTGAACCTGGCCGTAGGCCATACCGCAGATCCCGGATCAGCGATTGCTTGTGCAGAGCAGCTGCGTGGGCATTTTACACTGAATGAAGTGGTGTACACCAATATTGGAGCCGTTATTGGCAGCCATGTTGGGCCTGGCGTTATTGCCATCTTTATGTGGCCTGTTCCGGAATGAGGGATTAAACATGAAATTGGAAGAAATATCGGTTAAGCAAATTAACGGCGTGAGTGCTCTCAAAGAGGGAGAGCTTCACGCCTTTGGCATCTCTAGTGTTAAAGATCTGCTTGAATACTATCCGTTCCGTTATGAGGATTATCGTCTGCGTTCTCTTAGTGAAGTGAAAGATGGGGACAAGATTACGGTCCAGGGTAAGATCATGGGTATTCCGGTGTTGCAGCGCTATGGTAAAAAGTCCCGTCTCACCTGCAAGGTGATGACCGAAGAGTGGATGATTACGGCAACCTGGTTTAATCGTCATTTTCTAAAAGACCAGCTTACGCCAAACCGCGAAATTGTGCTTACGGGGAAGTGGGAACAAAAGCGCATGCAGATGACCGTCTCGGACTCGGAGTTTCCGGATAAGGGAGATGGCCGTTCAGGTACGCTGCAGCCGGTCTACTCGGTAACGGGCAAGCTGACGCAATCCTGGATGCGCAAGACGATCAATCAGGGGTTAATTCAATTTGGAGACATGATACCCGAGATCTTACCCCCATCTCTGATGAAAAAATACGGACTGATGCCTCGTAAACAGGCAATCGCAGGGATTCACCGTCCGCAGGATAATCGGGAAGGCCAGCAGGCCAGACAGCGCATGGTCTATGAGGAATTGTTTTTGTTCCAGCTGAAGATGCAGGCTTATCGTGCATTGAACCGAAACCGGATGGATGGGGTTGTGCATACAACGGATAATGCCACCATTCGCGAGTTTGTGCGCAGTCTGCCGTTTGAACTGACCGATGCTCAGAAAAAGGTAGAACTGGAAATCCTTCACGATATGCGTTCGCCTTATTCCATGAACCGCTTGCTGCAAGGCGATGTGGGTTCGGGTAAAACGGTGATTGCAGCCATAGCACTGTATACCTCGGTACGGTCCGGTTTCCAGGGAGCTCTAATGGTTCCTACCGAGATTCTGGCCGAGCAGCATATGCGATCATTGCAAAAGCTGTTTGAACCTTTTGGTGTAACGGTGGGCCTTCTAACGGGCAGCGTGAATGGACGGAAACGCAAGGATCTGATCGCTTCGCTGCAAATGGGGATGATTGATATCGTGGTGGGTACCCATGCCTTGATTCAGGAAGATGTATTCTTCCGTGATCTGGGTCTTGTCGTGACGGATGAGCAGCATCGCTTCGGGGTGAACCAACGCAGCATTTTGCGGCGAAAAGGTTATAATCCCGATGTGTTAACCATGACGGCGACCCCGATTCCGCGGACGCTGGCGATTACGGCATTTGGGGATATTGAAGTATCCACGATCTCGGAACGGCCGAAGGGACGAATTCCGATCTCCACCTATTGGGTTAAACATGACATGATGGAGCGTGTGCTCGGTTTCATCTCCCGTGAAGTGGATCAGGGCCGTCAGGCTTATCTTATATGCCCTTTAATTGAGGAATCCGAGAAGCTGGATGTCCAAAATGCGATTGATCTGCATGTGCAGATGCAGCAGAACTTTCCGAATTATCGTGTGGGCCTGCTGCATGGACGGATGACGGCTGGGGAGAAAGAAGAGATGATGCGTGCGTTCTACAGCAACGATATTCAGCTTCTCGTCTCCACCACGGTGGTGGAAGTCGGCGTCGATGTACCGAATGCTACGTTAATGGTTATTATGGATGCGGACCGTTTTGGCCTGTCCCAGCTGCATCAGCTTCGCGGCCGTGTTGGCCGGGGGGCCCACGCGTCCTATTGCGTGCTCATCGCCGATCCCAAAACAGAGGTTGGGCAAGAGCGCATGAAGGTCATGACCGAAACGGAGGATGGCTTTGAAGTTTCTCGCCGTGATCTCGATCTGCGGGGACCGGGGGATTTCTTTGGGACCAAACAGAGTGGATTACCGGAATTCCGCCTGGCGGATATGGTTGCAGACTTTGCCGTATTGGAGCAAGCGAGGGATGATGTGTCCAGTTTGATCGGCGATCCGAATTTCTGGACATCTGTGGACTATACGGGTTTGCGAGAGTATTTACAGCAGCAGCAGGTATTCCAGGGTGATCTGATCGATTGATTGTGGCCTGAATGCATGGCTTTCCTGCAATTCGTGCGAAAAAAGTCAAGTGAACAAGCCCTCCCGTCATATGAATAGAAAGTGAGTTCATTTTTGGGAGGTGCTGTACGTTTTGGGTTACCAACAATATGGAATCAGTCCGCAGCTGGTGGAGCGGATCAAATTAAAGATGAAGAATCCTGCTGTCAAAGATCGCATCAAAAAGCTGATTGACGGAATTACGAAGTCTGACCTTCAGGACCGGGCCAAGGTTAGAAGATTGGTCAAGTCATCTGCTGTTATCTTGAATGAAAACTTCTCGTCAGCTCAGGAGGAGCAGTTCGTTGCCTTCGTCATCGCCCAGAAGATTGATCCCAACAATACGTTTCATTTGATTAAGCTGTGGGGGATGTTTCGGTGAGGTCGCTGTAGGTTGAGGATAATAAAATGCATGCAGGACAGTACACGTGACCGCTACGATTGCAGTACCATCTTCCGATCGCTGTTATTCCCGGATTTTTTTGAACGCCCTTTTTGAATGGGGAAATCCGGGAATAAAGGCGAGCGCTTTGCTTCTCCAGATTGGTTCTGCACTCTCCGCTACTGTGTTATCCAATATTCCTTTTATAAAAACTCAACGTACATCGAGGGTGTAGGTTGGTTAAAGGGCGGGGCAGCCCATAAGTCAGGAAATTGACTTATGGGCTGCCTTTTTTGATGGTAGGCATCAGACCAATCGTCCGTGATGCATCTTAAGGACATGTTTCAACGAAAAGCTAAAATAGTTGTAACGAACTGAGCGTACGATATCCGGGTAAATTCTTCGGGTTCGGTGTCGTCACGAGTCGTAGAGCTGTTATATCGTCTTTTCGCGGAGGTTAATAGCAGTTTTTTACTTATATAGCGTGGCATAGGTTCGTTAGATTTTTCATTCCATACTAATTCTCATAATAAGGTGTAACGGATTCCTTAAAGTCTGTCTGAATGGAGCAAAAGACTCTCCACTGCATCCTTTTACATCTCATTTCCACCTGATGACTTTGCTTTCTCCTTGGCAGAGCGGTAAACTGGTGCATACGAGCAAAAAGGATGAACGCAAAATGAGCATTCATAGGATCATGTAAAAGGGAAAACCGGAGATGCAATAACAAAGCATAAGGCATATTGCTGATTTTTGATGGATTTGGAGGAAGCGGGCTTCATGGAAATGTTTACGATGCTGCTGGGTTTATTTGAGCGGGCGGCGCTGCTAATTATCTTTTTATTCTTTTTATCGAGGGTACCTCGTTTTAGACAGATTTTGCAGAAGGGGAAACTAAGGCCGCAGGAATATGTGGCCGTGACGCTGCTATTCTGTGCTTTTGCGATCTTTGGTACCTATACCGGGATCAATGTTGAAGGTTCACTGGTGAATGTGCGGATTATCGCTATTTTGTCGGGTGGCATTTTGTTTGGAGCACCTGTAGGGATTATTACGGGGATCGTATCGGGAGTGCATCGGTATTTGATTGATATGGATGGGATTACGGCCATCCCGTGTCTCATAACGAGTATCATTGCCGGTCTGGTGTCGGGTTACATTCATAAATACACACCCAAGTCGAAGCGGTGGATGATTGGTATTGCGGCCGGGATGATCTGTGAAGCACTTACGATGCTGCTAATTCTGCTATATTCCTATCCGGACCCGCTCGGTGCGGACATTGTATCCAAGATTGCATTGCCCATGATTCTGGGTGAGGTCAATATTGGACTGATCGTACTGCTGGTGCAGAGTGTGGAAGGGGAAAAGGAAATGATCGCAGCACGCCAGGCCAAACTGGCCTTGGAAATTGCGAACAAAACGCTGCCTTACTTCCGCTCCATTGATGAGGATTCCCTGCGGACCATCTGTCGCATTATTCAGGAGGATATCCAGGCTGACGCTGTTGCCATTACGGATACTCGCAATGTACTGGCCTATGTCGGGTTCGGGGAAGAACGATATCACATTGGCAATGAGATTATTAGCGAGATGACGAAGCAGACGATCTCCAGCGGAGAGATTACGATCAGTAATGATGTGACGGATGAGAAAACACCGGATATTCATTCCCTGCTAATTATTCCGCTCAAGGAGCGGAGCGAGGTCACGGGAGCCCTGAAGATTTATTACCGTAAAGCTTATAAAATTACGTATCCGCTGCAAACCATGGCTGTGGGACTATCCCAGATTATTTCCACTCAGATGGAAGTTTCTCGGGTCGAAGAGATTAAGGCAGCCGCCAACAAAGCGGAACTGCGGGCATTGCAGACGACCATTCATCCTCATTTTCTCTTCAATGCGCTGAACGCGATTGCTTCTTCGATTCGAACGAAGCCTGACCGGGCACGGGAGCTGATTGTAAATCTGTCGGGATATATGCGCTATAATCTGGAGCTGTCGGATGAGCTGATCGATATCCATAAGGAGCTGGAGCAGGTCCGCAATTATGTGGAGATTGAGAAAGCCCGTTATGGCAGCAGGCTTAACGTGATCTATGAGATTGATGAAGTGGCGGTGCATATTCCAAGTCTGGTTATTCAGCCACTTGTTGAAAATGCCATCATTCATGGTGTCCTCAAGGTCAAAGGTCCTGGAACAGTGCGGATTCGGGTACAGGATTACCCTGATTTTGTACGAATAGGAGTTAGTGACACCGGTGCTGGTATCAACCCCGATATCATTGAGAAGGTCTATCATGACCGAATGCCGGGGAATCAGATTGGTCTATATAATGTTCATCGACGGGTGAAGCTCATTTATGGACAAGGTGTAACCATTACGCGGCTGAAGCAAGGAACTGATATTATTTTTGACGTACCCAAAGGAGATGTCGTGACAAGGTGATTGGTCTATGAGAGCCCTTATCGTGGAAGATGAAATTCCTGCAAGTGAAGAATTGAATTATTTGATTCAGGAACATAGTGAGATTGAAGTAGTTGCCTGCCTGGAAGATGGACTGGATGTACTAAAATTTCTGCAGGAGCAGGAAGTGGACGTTATTTTTCTCGATATTAACATTCCATCCCTGGACGGCATGATGCTGGCCCATCATATCGGGAAGTTCGCCAGTAAGCCTTATATCGTCTTTACGACTGCGTACAAGGAGCATGCAGCAGAAGCATTCGAGCTGGAAGCCTTTGACTACATTCTGAAGCCTTATGATGAGAAACGAATTGCAGCCATGCTGCTCAAGCTGGAGAATGCCTTCAAACGTGATCATGCGGGAGAGGGATTGGTTGAACACGGGCAGGCTCAAGTGACGGATGACACTTCCGTACAAGGATCACCGCCAAAAGCATCTGTCGCCGGAAGTGGAATACGAATTAATCTGCTGCGAAACGATAACATTATCGTAACGGATACAGCCGACATTTATTATGCGGAAGCACAAGAGAAAGTAACGAAGGTGTATACCAAAAATGGTGAGTTTACGATGCCAGTGAGCATTTCGGATTTTCATGGCCGACTGCCTCAGGAGTCCTTTTTCCGCTGTCACCGTTCTTACCTGGTCAATCTGTCTCAAATTCGTGAGATTGTACCCTGGTTTAACAATACCTATCTGCTCCGTCTGCGCGATCTGGAAGCGGAAGTGCCGGTTAGCCGGGGCAAGGTCAAGGAATTCAGGCAGCTCATGCGCATATAGAGGCATTTCATTCCGTTTCTGATGCAACTCATGCTTAAATCGGTGTTATGAATCCCCTTTCATGTATGATTAGCTTGTGAACGCATTCAAAGCAGCATTGTCATTCACCAAATGTTGGACAATGTGCTCAGACATGACATCGGCAAAGGGGAGATCACGATGAAAGCAGCTATTTCATCAGCACCTAATTCAGCATCGACATCCATAAAAATGAATCGTTGGCTTATTGTACTTGGAACAATTATTGTACAAATGGGCCTTGGAACCATCTACACCTGGAGTTTATTTAATCAACCGCTGTCTGACCGTTTCGGATGGGACGTCAGCTCGGTCGCGATAACTTTTTCGATCACGAGTTTTGCACTCGCATTTGCTACGCTGTTTGCAGGCCGATTGCAGGAACGGTGGGGACTTCAGCGTCTGATCCGTGTTGCAGGGATTGTTCTTGGTCTGGGACTGGTGCTCAGTTCTCAGGTTACTTCATTAACACTGCTCTACATTTTGGCAGGATTCGTGGTTGGCTTCGCAGACGGGACCGCATACATCACGTCGTTATCCAACTTGATCAAATGGTTCCCCGAACGCAAAGGTCTCATCTCGGGTATTTCCGTTGGTGCTTTTGGTACAGGCAGTCTGTTGTTTAAATATGTGAACTCGGCATTGATTGGTGCTGTAGGACCTGCTCAGGCATTTATGTATTGGGGTATCATCGTCCTGGTCCTGATTGTGGCCGGATCTTTCCTGATTCGTGAAGCCGTTGTTCGTGAACAGGCTCCCGTTAGCAAGACTGAAGGGGCGAAGCAGGAAGAAGTTATTCGTCATCAGTACACGGTAAAAGAAATGCTTCGCACCAAAGAAGCGTATATGCTCTTCATTATTTTCTTCACGGCTTGTATGAGCGGCTTGTATCTGATCGGTATTGTCAAAGACATCGGCGTACAGCTGGCAGGTCTTGACGTGGCTACCGCTGCGAATGCTGTAGCAATGGTTGCGATCTTCAATACAGCAGGGCGTATCATTCTGGGGGCCTTGTCGGACAAAGTAGGCCGGATGAAAGTCATTGCCGGGGCACTGCTGGTTACAGCAGTTGCCGTCATGATACTAAGCCTCGTTCCGCTGACCTATGGTGTGTTCTTCGCCTGCGTGGCTGCAGTAGCGTTCTGTTTCGGTGGTAACATTACCGTATTTCCGGCGATTGTCGCGGATTACTTCGGACTGAAAAATCAGAGCAAAAACTATGGCGTCATCTATCAGGGATTTGGCATCGGAGCCTTGGCTGGATCCTTCATCAGTGCCCTGCTGGGCGGATTCCATCTGACGTTTATCGTTATTGCCATCCTCTGTGCTGTTTCCCTGCTGCTTGCCTTGATGATTACACCTCCGGGTCAAAATCGTCGTACACGTCAGCATGAAGGCCCAATGAGTCTCAAACCTTCATCCCGGGCAAGTTGAGTGAATTCGAACTAGAATATCGTTATAATTTAATGTTTCTATATTAAGTAAATGAATGGCGGTCTCTGCGGAGGCCGCTTTTTTCAATAGGGTTAGGGGAACACAACTGGTTGGTAGTAGATCGCTTGGAGGTAGCGTGCATTGTATCCTTTGCTTCTGCTATACTCTAGGTGAATTAAAGGACGACAACATCTGTTCGGAGCTGGAGGAGGATTTCGATGAACTTCGTTAAATATGCTGAACCCGATTTTTCAGACTATTATGCTTTGGTTTCCAATATGGAAGTCATGAAACAGATTACGGAACGAACTCTCCCGGAGGAGGAGGCGAAGACCCAATTCCGGTCCATGCTAGATTATAATCTGAGCTCCAGTTGCGGATATTACCGGGTATCAGGTGCAGATGGAGCTGGGCTCGCTTACGCCAAACTCATTCCGGATGAATCCGATTCGTCCCGAGCGGAGATGGGCTATATGGTTTTGCCTGAATACTGGGGCCAAGGTCATGGCACGTCCATTGCGTCGCGTCTCATTTTAAAAGCACAGGCGGCGGGAATTGGTGTGCTCTACGCGATCATTGACCCATCCAACGTGGCATCCCGTCGAATATTAACCAGACAGAACTTTGTATCCACATGGACAGGCGATATGGAAGGACTCCCCGGCGAGATTCTGGAATTAAACCTTAGGGTACGTCGGTAACCGATCAAGCCAGAAGGGTAATGATATATACACATTCTGCTTATACCTGGCATGGAGCTCATACCCGGCCGGGAATAATGCAGGATGCTGCACAGAGATATGGAGGGGATGGAGATGAGCAATACGGTAATGGAGCGTCTCAACGAATTGCTGCCGGAATGGCTGGAGACCAGTCGTTTGCATACAGGGCAGGGAAAGGTCGCTTCCTATATCCCGGAGCTGGTCAAGGCTTCACAGGATGAGCTGGGTATACATATTATGGACGCCGAAGGCAATCATGTGTCTGCCGGAGATTGCGGTGTACCCTTTACGATGCAGAGCATCTCCAAAGTGTTCACACTAATTCTGGCCCTGATGGATCATGGGGAAGAAGCGGTTTTCTTTAATGTAGGAAAAGAACCTACGGGTGACGATTACAATTCGATGATCAAGCTTGAACTGGTTGAACCGGGTATCCCTTTTAACCCGCTGATCAATGCAGGAGCCATAACGGTGTCCTCCCTGGTCGCGGGAGACTGCAAGGAAGAGAAGTCACGGCGAATTCTGGAGTTTTTCCGCAAGCTCGCGAATAATGATCAGCTGGACTATAACGAAGAGGTCTTCCGGTCCGAATCGGAGACAGGTCACTTGAACCGTTCGCTGGCTTACTTTTTGAAGCATAATGGTGTGATCAAGGAAGATGTGGAAGATGTGCTCTGTGTCTATTTCCGACACTGTTCGATCGAGGTGACTTGTGCGGATCTGGCGCGGATGGCTCTGGTGCTTGCTCATGATGGCACAGATCCGATTACCGGAAATGAACTCATTCCACGCCGTTATGTACAGATTGCCAAAACCTTCATGACGACCTGCGGTATGTATAACGCATCGGGCGAATTTGCCATTGAAGTCGGGCTGCCTGCCAAGAGCGGAGTATCCGGCGGAATTATCACCCTTGTTCCTGGCCAATTTGGCATTGGTCTTGTAGGACCAGCTCTGAATCGAAAAGGGAACAGCATTGCGGGTGTGCATTTGCTGGAACGCCTTTCCAAGGAATTTGACTGGAGTCTTTTCTAAAGATTTCCCCATATACCCACCAAAATGGCCGATGAATCATATATCGGTCATTTTGCTTCTTTTGGACGAAGTCGATTCCAGTAAAAATGGGTGTTGGGTTGCCTCGTAAAGCCATATTGGAAGTGTAGGAAAAGGGTCCTGCATGCATGAATTCGGCTGCATCTATTGCGGAATATTCGCTAATGAGAGTTGGCAAAGTGAATAGTTCCTATTGCCGATATAAGATGGAACGTGGATTTTGCTTTCTTCTGGGTCATTCATTCGCCAGTGTCACATTGGTAATCAGATTCATCTGAACGTCCCGGGTCCCGTTAGATGTCAACAGCCTTAGAGTTCGTACAGTAGGGTCCAGCTTCAGTACCTGTCCAGTAAACCGGATATCGTCATGTTCATGGAACAGGGTTATGGTCACCGCATCTCCAAGCATCATTGAATTGCTGAGCAAACGGGACATTTCTTCCGCTGCCTGAGCATCCAGTGATGGACGGGTCCGGGGAGCAAGCTGTTCCTGATGAAGAATGTAAGCTTCCCGGTGCTCGGGAAGCATCATGCGCGAAGACTCAAAGAGTCCGTTTTGCTGCAGTTTTTTACTCATTTGTAATGACCTCCAATTTTATGGGAACGGTCCTGTGCCTGTGCAGACGAGCAGAGCGAGGAAGCCCGCATGATGGCGGTGTCTCCGAACTTGCGCTTGATGTCATCTGTGGCACGTTCCAGTTCTCTTTTGCGTTCACGATCATCGAACCAGGACAGCTGTACTTCGGAATCAGGCACCAGCCCGGTCAGTGAGATGTTGATGCGGCGGATGGGTAATCCGTCCCAATGACGAAGGAAGAGCGCCGCGGCCGCATCATAGACTTCATCCGTAATGTTGGTTGGCTCGTTCACCTTCATCTGGCGCGAGAAGCCAGTTGGGCGGTCGTAATCCTGCCCGCGGCATCCCACGGAGACCACGTTACCCATCAGTGATTTATCCCGGGAGCGTCGACAGACGAGCTCTGCCAGCTCAAGCAGGATAACCTTGATCTCTTCCCAGGACTCATAATCTCTGGGAAGCGTCATCTGTTGTCCAATGCCCTGCTGCTGATGTGTGTATGTCCCGGGTTTCACGGGTGAATCGTCCAAACCGCGAGCAATGCGCCATATTACTTCACCATTAACTCCCCAGCGTTCCCTCAGTCTGGTCAGAGGCGTCTGTGCCAAATCACCAATGGTGTGAATACCCATGTTATAGAGATGTTTCCCCATCCGTGAACCGACCATGAACATCTCCCGGACAGGTTTGGTCCAGATTGTTTTCACCATGTCCTTACGATTCAGTACACAGATGCCTCCGGGGACTTTTTTGGCATATAAGTCACAGGCCATTTTGCTCACCACTTTGGTATCACTGATGCCAATCCGAATATACACGCCCGTCTCCTCCATGACCCTGGATTGAATGCTGCGGGCAATCGTCTCCGGGCTGCCGAACAGCTCCAGGCTTCCGGTGACATCGAGAAACTGCTCATCAATACTGTAGGGCTCAACAAGGTCAGTGTAGGACTGAAGAATCCGGGTGATGTGAAGCGATACGCGAATGTATTCCGCCATCCGGGGGCGAACAACGACAACGTCCGGACATTTGGCGAGGGCTTCACCCAGTCGCTCAGCCGTCGTAATTCCATAAGATTTGGCAATAGGGCAGGCCGCAAGGATGATGCCGGAACGGCGCGCTGGATCTCCCGCTACGACAAGGGGACGGTCTTTGTATTCGGGATGTGCCGATTTCTCCACACTGGCATAAAATGACTGGCAGTCTGCGAGCATAATGACGCGTCCATCTTTGCGGGACATAACAGGTCTCTCCTTTATTCCATGATTCGGCTGTTCACGAACAGACAGAGCTATTCAGCCGTATGTTTTTTTACAGTTTATTTACATTTTGGAACGTGTGTTCCTGTTTTATAAGCATATCCCGAATGCTCTAAAGCGGCAACCGGAATTTTTTTGCAAATTGGACACAATTATGGAATCCAAATAATAGAGTCAGAATTTAGGAAATAAGATGTGCTTTTTTACATTTGATGTAAGAGATTCGTGACTTCAGGGTGATGACCTGGTGTTCATTTCGTTTTTTGTAAAAGTAATATAAATGGGCACAGTCCTATAAGGGGGGACTGATGTCCTTTTTTGCTTTTCTGCACTTTTCAGAAAACCTTGTCAGGCCGCGGGTTTTCACTGATACGTTATCGGACTATAGTATCAATTTTGTAATCTTTATGGTTAATACTGTAAAAACGTCCGCAACTTTAACATATTACTTGCGTTTAAAGGGGTAAGTGTTCAAGCAGAAACAGCTGCTGCATACCGCGTTGCATATAACTTTAACGGGTAGAGAACTGCAACAGGTTAGAGAGTTCAGAACGTGGTTTTCTTAATGTCAAAATGGCATTCGTGAAGAAGAGAAGCTAGGCAAACTTTTCATGCTAGTTCATGGCCGTTTTTACGAATTATGGGCAGAATGTTGCATTCCACGTTTGCTTCCATCAGCCTAGTTACAAATGCAGAGTATTGGCGCTATAGTGAGAACACACCGCTGGCATCTCTACCCGGAGCGGACATCCAAGCAGTATGAATGGCTGCATGTCTGTTAGCTTTAATTTCAGATTCAGACCAAAACAGGCAGGATGCATAATAGAGAGGTGAGCAATCAGGAGCCATGAGCAGACGAAGAAGAAAGCGCTGGATGTTGACGATGTTGACGGGAGCGGTTGTACTGACCGGTGGAATATTGGCCGGTTGGCACTACATGCAGCCCCAGCTCGTTACCTACACAGCCGAGAATGGCACGGAGATGAAATTCAAGACCGAGGGAGACCGGTTCATGGAATACGGGCCCGATGGAACATGGAGGGAGATGTTCGTTAAGGGCGTCAACCTGGGTGCAACTTCGCCGGGATATTATCCGGGAGAATTTCCCCTGACCGAAGAGGATTACCTAAGGTGGTTCCAGCAGATTCAGGAGATGGGGGCCAATGTCATACGGGTATATACGGTCCACGAACCGATTTTTTACTCAGCATTGGTCGATTATAACCGAGGCCGGGAGCAGCCGTTATATTTTATACAGGGTATATGGTCGCCGGAAGAAGAGTTGATTGAGAAGCAGGACGCTTTTGCTGATCACATTGAACAGACGTTCAAGCAGGAGATTGAAAAAGCGGTAACCGCGGTATATGGGGATGCGGATATTCCCGAAAAGGCTGGAGCCTCCAGCGGCAAGTACAAGAAGAATGCCGGTAAATATCTGATGGCCTGGCATGTTGGCACAGAGTGGGATCCCACGATGGTAGACAACACGAATGAAAAACATCCCGATGTTCCGCAATACAAGGGCGTTCATTTTTCCGGGACTGCAGATGCTTCGCCTTTCGAGAACTGGTTAGCCGAGCTGCTGGACTACACAGCCGTTCTGGAGAAGAAGTATGGATGGGAACATCCGATGACGTTCACCAATTGGGTGACAACCGATGTGCTGGAACACCCAGGCGAACCATTGTACGAGGAGGACCTCGTCAGTGTGGATGCCCGGCATATTCAGCCGGAGGAATGGCAGGGAGGATATTTTGCAGCATACCATGTGTATCCCTACTATCCGGATTTATTCCATACGGACAAGACCCTTCAAACGATCAAGGATGCAAACGGCGAGTACAACACGTACAAAAGCTATCTACGCAAGCTAAAAGCCGAGTATTCCGATATGCCTGTGATGGTAACGGAGTATGGTGTACCTTCTTCCCTTGGGATTTCTCATCTAGGCATGGGAGGAAGGGATCAGGGCGGACATAATGAGGCTGAACAAGGAGCCATTGACGCTTCACTGACTCAGGATATCTATGACGAAGGGTATGCGGGAGCGATTCTGTTCATGTGGCAGGATGAATGGTTCAAGAAAACCTGGAACACGATGCCTTTTGAAATCCCTGCTGATCGGCGGGCCTACTGGCTAAACGTGCTGACCAACGAGAAAATGTTCGGTCTGCTCGCCATGGACCCCGGCAAACAGGAACAGCTGACCATCGATGGGAAACTGGATGACTGGGCTGCACTGAACGAAAAAGAAGTTACGGTATGGCAGGGAAAGGTGGACGGCATTAAGGAAATGAAGCTGACCCACGACGAGGCCTACCTGTACATTGGGATGACGCTGGACCAGCCGTTTGATCCAGATCAAACGGTGCTCCGCATAGGCACGGATACACTGGCAGGCGGCAATCAGCCTGGCGAGCGGCTTCCGGAACGAACGCTAAGTGACGGTCTCGAAACGGTCATCACGCTGGGACAGGATGATGAATCCCAGGTTGAGATCGCCAAGGACTATGATTTTAACCAGCGTCTGTACGGCAAGGAAGGATACGATATGCTGCCGGACAAGCACGCTGATGCCGCTGATCCCTTCCATCCATGGAATTTGGCAGTCAGTCTGAGGATGACGCCGCCGGATACCCGGTCCGCTCATCCGTTTATGAATGAGAAGGTAGGAATCCTGAAGCGGGGAACAACGGCTCCCGGACAGTCCGACACGGATTCATTGACGACCTGGCAGTATGACGGCAATCAAGTGGAGATGCGAGTTCCTTGGATGCTGCTTGGGTTTGGTGACCCAAGTTCACTGCAAGTGATCGATTATGGACCCCTGCAGGAAGGACGGACGTTTAAGACGGTGACGACCGAAGGGATAACGCTGATTCCATGGTTAATGGATCGATCGACGGGCAACGTAGCCTGGCCTGCAGGTGATCAGACGACGTTGGATTTGACAACCTTGCCTGTTTATAGCTGGCAGCCGTGGGAACAGGTGAAATACAGTGAACGACTGAAGCTGAGTTACGAAGAAATGAAGAAAGTCTTTGAACAAATTCCAAGTTCTCAGATGAATTAAGTGAGTATAAAGGAGGACCTTTTCACATGTTTTCGAGTTTGGCTTTGGCCTATCTATTTTTATACATCTGTATAGCGCTCGTCGCTCTGGGTGTGATCCTGCTGTTTGCCATGAAAGTGTCCCATAACGGCAAACGGCGCAAGATTGAATTCTACAAACAAAAGCAGCGGGATTACTTCACGTATCTGCAAACGGCACTGACTGAAGGCCGTCCGCTGCGATTGCCTCCCGGCAAGCTGGCTCCGGTTGAACGACAGGTGATTCAGAGCAAGCTTATTGAGTGGATTGATCAATTCAAAGGGGAGTACCGGGACAAATTGATTGCACTCTGTCGCGAAGCAGGATTCGTAGAGCATGATCTGAAAGAACTGGGCCGTCTGCGTTATGGTCGGCAGATCGATGCAGCTTACCGATTGGGCGGCATGCGCTGTCCAGAAGCCGTTCCGGGCCTAATGGAGTTGCTCAAGGATGAGAAGCCTGGGCCCATGGCATTCGTGATTGGACGTTCCATTGCGAGAAGCACAACCCGTCAGGGTGAATTGAAGGACATGCTTGAAGTGTTATTGACCAAAGGGAAGTCGATTCATCATCTAGCTGCGGACATTTTGCTTGAGACCAGTCTGGATACGAGCAGACTTCTGATTGAGCTGCTGGAAGACCGCAATCCTGATTTTGTAAAGGTTGGACTTGTTGCCATGTGGGGACAGGCTGTACCTGAAGTCATGCCGGCACTCGACCGGTTGGTCGGTGCAGAGCATCAGGATGTACGGGCGGAAGCGGTGAAGCTGTATCTGAGTGCAAGTCCGGCACTTCAGGATGAGACGATTCTCAAGCTGATGAAGGATGCTGATCCGGAAGTACGGGCAGAAGTGGTTCAGGCGCTTGGTTCGAAGCATGCGGCAGGCAGCATTCCACTGCTGCGTAAGGCGCTCCGTGACGAAGACTGGAGAGTGCGCTATACGAGTGCAGAGAGCTTGAGCATGCTGGGCGAACCCGGATTCGAAGCGTTATGTCAGGCAGCGGTGCAAGGTACCGGTGTTGAGCGCGAGATTGCCATGCAGCAAATTGAGAGCACGATGAAGCAATCCGGAGCCGATCACAAAGCGGTGGACCAGATGATTGTGCATAACAAGAGAAGACTGCTTTATGACCAATATTTTGCCCCTGTACCGGGTAACCGAACAACGAAGAGACGCACCAGTGTGGCTGCGGTAGGAGGGGATTACACTGCTTAGGGATCTATTATTGATTTATGGCATGGTAGCCATCTACTATGTCGTTGCTGTAAATGCGCTGTATTTTTCCATTCTGGCGCTATCATTCCGTAACATCTGGACCATTTTCAGACGGTCCCATTATTCCAAATACAACACATTGTCAGGATCGGAGCTGGTGCCTTCAGTATCCCTGCTGGTGCCTGCTTACAATGAAGAATTGACGATTATTGAAAATGTGAACTGTCTGATGACACTGAATTACCCAACGTATGAAGTCATCGTGGTGAATGACGGTTCCAGTGACAGTACGTTGAAAGTGCTGCTGAAGGAATACCGTCTGAAACCCGTAACGGATACCAAGATGCGCGGCAAAATTCCTTGTCAAACCATACGCGGGATATACCACAATCCGGAATTCCCCGATCTGTATGTAATCGACAAGGAAAATGGGGGAAAGGCAGACTCGCTGAATGCGGGAATTAACCTGTCCCACTATCCGCTGATTTCTTCCATTGATGCTGATTCTTTGTTGGAAAAGGATGCCTTGATTCGCATGGCACGCATGTATATGGAGAATCCCGAAGAGACGGTGGCGATTGGCGGAGATGTTCGCATAGCGAATGGATGCAAAATCGAGAACGGAGCTGTACAGGATGTCTCCCTGCCGCGCAAAATGTGGCCGATGTTCCAATCCATTGAGTATCTCAAAGCCTTTCTGGGCGGACGGATTGGCTGGAGCCACATGAATGGACTGATCATCGTGTCGGGTGCCTTCGGTATGTTCCGCAAAGATGCTGTCATTGCCGTTGGCGGATACCGGGACGGATATCCCGGAGAAGACATGAACATTATCATCAAGCTTCATCGCTATATGCTGGAAAATAAATTGAAATACCGTGTAGCCTTTTGTCCTGAAGCTGTTTGCTGGACACAGGCGCCGGATTCCTACCGCATCTTGTCCAGTCAGCGCAAGCGCTGGGGACGCGGTAACCTGAAGAACATGCTGGAGAACCGCGGCATGCTGTTCAACCCGAAATATAAGGTGATGGGCATGCTGACCATGCCATACAACGTCATTTTTGAAGCGCTCAACCCTTATTTCCGGATTACCGGTCTGATCGCTCTTGCTGGTTATGTGCTGCTCGATATGACGCAGTGGCCGATTCTTGTTCTGTTCGGATTGCTGAACTTCGTGAGCGGTTATCTGCTGAGCGTAGGGGCATTGATTCTGGAAGAAATTGCGTTCCGGAGATACAACAAGCTGTCGGATCTGGTCAAAATGCTGGTTTACTCCGCTTTAAAATTTGTAGGCTATCACCAGCTTGGCGTGCTGTGGAGATTGCAGGGACATATTCAGTTCATGCAAAACAACAATTCATGGGGAACCATGACACGTCAGAGTTGGTCCGAGGAAGAAAAGGGAACCGAAGCTGCCTGATTCGTATCTGCATCGAATGGTGCTGGCTATAAGCAGCATTGAATTTTCACGAATGGCAATACAGCAGCAACAGAATAGATAACCAAGGGAGAAGGGTGGAAAAGAACATGCCTAATACGGCAACATTGCAGCGTGAAGCTGCCGTTAATGTGTACCGAAGTGTAGAACAGGGATTGAAGGATACGGGTGCCGGAACTTGCGGCTTAATGTTCATCCATTGCGGAGGTGTACAGGCCCAGCCGGAGCAGCAGGTCAGGAACTATCTGGAGCAAACGAGTGAGTTCGCCTTCCAGCTATGGACGGATGGGGCAACCCAGACGCTTGCGGTCCTGCTGCCCGGTTTGACGCTGAACGAAGTCCACTATGAAGGGCTTCGCATCAAGCATGAGCTGCAGGAGACGGTTCCTGGAGCCGAGCCGCAGATTACGCTGGCGAGCTTCAAGGATAGTGAGCGTCCTTCTCAGGCGACGATTCAGCACATGGCTGAATCCGCGAAGCTGGTTGACCCGTCGGAGATTCATATCTATACGCTGGACAAGACGGCGGACGAGCCGGGCAGAATTTTGATCGTGGATAACGACCCCACGGTTCGTGAGTTCCTCCAGCTGCGCCTAAAAATGCAAGGCTATGAGACGTATGAAGCTGTAGATGGGCTTGCTGCACTTGAATTGATTGAGAAGGTGTCACCTGATCTGGTGCTGACTGAACTCAATCTGTATGGCATTGACGGCCTGCCGTTCATTCACCATATTCAGAACCTGGATGTCGAGCAGCCGCCGAAGATTGTTGTGCTGACCGAGCAGCGTGTCGAACAGACGATCAGCCAATGCTTCCGCAGCGGTGTGGACGATTATATGACCAAACCTTTCTCCCCTGTGGAGCTGGATGCACGTATTCGTCGCTGCCTGCACTAATAAGATGATCAACCGAAACGGAATTACGGAACTTTACAAATACATTAACCTGGAGGGAATATCATGGAGAATCAACAATTCCATACTTTACTGAATGCCATTGAAAACAAAGAAGCGGTGCTCGGCGTGGTCGGGCTCGGTTACGTAGGACTTCCACTTGCCGTGGAAATGGTGAATCAAGGCTTTACGGTAATCGGTATTGACCTGGATGCGTCCAAGGTCGACAGTATCTATAATGGGGATTCCTATATTCACGATATCTCGTCCGAGGAATTGAAAAAAGTGATGCAAACAGGCCGCTTCCAGCCTACAACGGATTACAGCATGCTGCGCGTCATTGATGCCTTGAGCATCTGCGTGCCAACACCGCTCAGTGAGAACCAGGATCCGGATACATCCTACATTGAGACTGTAGTGGATCAGATCAAACTGCACATGAAACCGGGCATGCTGATTACACTGGAGAGCACAACCTACCCGGGTACAACAGAAGAACTGATTCAGCAAAAGCTGGACAAAATCGGCCATGAAGCCGGCAAGGATTATTTCCTTTGCTTCTCGCCTGAACGTGTGGACCCGTCCAACGGAAGATTTACCACGTACAATACGCCGAAAGTTATCGGCGGGACAACGGAAGCTTGTCTGAAACTTGGTACGGCACTGTATAGCAAGTATGTACAAACGGTTGTACCTGTATCTTCACCAAAAGTGGCGGAGATGTCCAAACTGCTGGAGAATACGTTCCGCAGCGTAAACATTGCGTTTGTAAATGAAATGGCGATGATGTGTGACCGCATGGGCATCGACATCTGGGAAGTCATTGATGCAGCGGCGACGAAGCCTTTTGGATTCATGCCGTTCTACCCAGGCCCAGGCATCGGAGGCCACTGCATTCCGCTTGACCCGATGTATCTGTCCTGGAAAGCGAAAGGGTTCCGCTTCTACAGCAAATTTATCGAGCTGGCACAATCGACCAATGACAACATGCCGTACTATGTGCTGAACAAAACATCAACGATTTTGAACGAATACGCGAAATCTGTTCGGAACTCTAACATCCTGCTGCTCGGCATGTCGTACAAGCCGAATATTGCAGACCTGCGTGAGTCACCGGGACTCGAAGTATATGAACTGTTCAAGGAAAGCGGAGCGAATGTCAGCTACTTCGATCCATATGCCGATTCCTTCCGTGACAAGCATGACGATACGGTGTACAGCGAAGCATTCAACCTGGAGCAATTCAAGAAATATGACTGCATCGTGCTGATTACCAACCACAGAGATCTGCCATACAGCGATATTGCCGATTTGGGTGTGCCAATTCTGGATACACGCAATGCGTTCCGGACCTACACACAGCCGCACATTTACAAAATTGGACACTCGGTTCAGCATCCTGTGCTGGAACCAAGTGAAGCGTTGCTCGTCTGAGAAACAACATGATTCGCTGGGGCAGGATGTCGGTGAGGACAAAATGGGCTCTGCTCGCGCTGACCTTTTGTTTGCTGCTGTTGCCCTGGCTGTTCAAATGGTTTTCGGCAGAGGAGAAAAAAGCGACCTGGCTGTGGGATGCTTCCATCATCGCAGAACAGACCCCGGATATCATCTCCTTCTCCAAAGAGCAGGGTGTTGATGTCATTTTCCTACAGATACAGGATGAGGTATCGGATGATACGTATCGCAAATTCATTGCGTCTGCCCGGCAGGCAGAGATCCAGGTACATGCCCTGAATGGTCATGCGGACTGGGCCTACAGGGACAAACAGGAAGAGGGACTCACTTTCATCGAACGCATTCGTGCATATAATGCCGCATCGGCCAAAAATGAGCGTTTCGAAGGCATTCAGCTGGATGTGGAGCCCTACCAACTGCAGCGCTGGGAGAATGAGCAGGACAGCGTCATTGCAGAGTGGAGTGACAACATGAAGGCCTGGACGAAAGCTGGTAAGGATGCAGGACTCTATATGAGTGCAGCCATACCGTTCTGGCTGGATGCCCGTCAGGCAACCGAAGGCGGAGGAACGTTCAGCAGGTGGGTCATTTCCCACTTTGATGCCGTTGCGATCATGGCTTATCGGGATAGTGGACAGCAGATGTACGACCTGTCGAAGGAAGAGCTGGATGAGGCGGATGAACTTCATAAGGACGTATGGATTGGAGCGGAGCTTGCCGATACACATGAGGGTGAGCATCTGACCTTTTTCGGAAAATCCATAAGCAATATGGATGAAGAGATCGCCAGGGTGTTTGACCTGGCCGGATCTCATTCCTCATTTACTGGAGTCGCTGTGCATCATTATGAAGCGTGGTACGCAAAGGAAAATGGACTTCCCCTGGCTCGCAAGAGTGATGAGGAGAAATAATGGACAGTATGGGAAAAGTAAGGCAGCAAAAAGGCAAGTTTCCGGTTAATGGAGACTTGCCTTTTTCTTTTTATTTGCTTTTTGCCGCGCTGGACTTGGCCATCAGCTTTTACCGTTTTCGCTTGTCCGGTACCGATTGGGCGGCAGACCCACCTGTTTTTTGAACGCTTTGGAGAAGGAGAATAAATCCGGATAACCGACCGAATGAGCTACTTCCGTCAAGGTCAAAGGGGTTTGGACGAGCAGGCGCTTGGCCTGGTCCATTTTGAGCTGCTGGATGTATTGCACCGGAGACAGCCCGTACGCTTTACGAAATTGTTTGGCAAAATGGGTTCGGTCGACCCCCGCATGAGCAGACACGCCCTCTACCGTGATCCCTCCGGCAAAATGGATATCCATGTATTCCTTCCCTTTTTGCAGCCAGGGGATAGCCGCATCCGGCTGCATTCCCTTGGCGGCAGAGGAACGAGAAACGCGATCAAACAGACCGAGAAACCGTGTGAGGCGTCCCAGGTCACTTGCTCCCCCCTGAGGTCTGCGAACTTCCTCCATAAAAGCACGCATTCCACTAGCCGTCTCCGGAGTCAGTATACCGGAACGATGAGGAGCATCTGGCGTAAGTCCAAGCCGCGAGAGAAGTTCGGTTGCATGGGTACCATCAAAGGCGATAAAGATCTTCTGGAGCGGCTCCTTGGGATCAGTCCAATACTCATGGGTCACATGCGGAAACAGACAGAATGCATCCCGGGCTCTGAGGGGATACTCTTGTCCGTTCTGTATAAATGTACCCTCTCCCTCGAGGACAAACAGCAGGTAATGATAAGGTGTTGTGCGAGGGCCGATATGATAATTGTTCTTGGCGATATTGCGTCCGATTCGTATAGGCCAGGCTCCACCAGCCTTCTCGAATTCGGACGGAGTAAAAAAAATAATATCCAAAAACTCGTGGTGGTCCTCCTTCATGCTCTCCGTCATCAGGAACACCTCTTTAACATAAGTTTAATTTTCAATATCTATCTGTGAGTTAATATAATATAACCTATTATACAGGTGGGTTTTGTATATATTCAAGAACAGGATGACTTATTCCTGTAAGATGACCACAAAATGACAAAATAAAGTTGTCGTAAAATGACATTGATCACAGACAAATCAATTGATATGATGACCATACCTATTAAACCAAGTTAATTAATCGGCATTAGAATACTTCTTACAAATTACAATTTGAAAATAAGGTGCAATCTTAAAATCAGTTTTTGATAAGTGCAAAAGTAGTGGAGGGGACGAAATCGATTCTGGAGAAGTGTAACGCTCGCCTTTATCCCGGAATTTTCCCCTTGAGAAAGGGATGCAAAAAAATCCGGGGATAACAGCGATCGGAAGAACGATTCGTTACCGGAACGGCTACTTCGCAGCTGTTAGTTTTATTTTTGAAATGGGACTTTATTTATCAACAGAGAGGAATGACCTTATATGAGTGAACACGAAGAACTGAAATTCGGATGGTTTTTGCCAACGGCTGGAGACGGAAAATATGTTGGGGTCGCCCCGGAACGGGAACCGAGCCTGGATTATTTGATACAGGTAGCACAAACGGCCGAAACGGCAGGATTTGAATTCGTATTGATTCCGACCGGTGGGGCATGTCTGGATGCTTGGGTCGTCGGTTCGGCAGTAATGAGTCACACTCAAACACTTCGTCCTCTCGTGGCCATTCGACCAGGCCTGGTTACACCGGTGCTCGCCGCACGGATGGGAGCTGCACTAGATCAACTCTCTGGCGGACGTGCCATGATTAATGTCGTGACGGGCAGCTCGGTCCGAGATCTGGAGGAACTGGGAGATCCGCTGGCGCATGCCCATGACGAACGTTACGTACGGGCGAGCGAGTACATGGAAGTGATGAAGCGTTCGTGGACACAATCGACCGGACTCAACCTGACCGAGTTTGCCGGAAGTGGTTCCAAAGCGAACGCCGAAGCATCTAGCGATGATAATTCGGAGTTTAATGGTCAGTATTACAACTTTAAGGGTCCGGTAGGCATGCCGGAAACGGTCCAGAAGCCCTACCCTCCATTTTATCTGGGGGGAAGTTCACCCATTGCCAAAAGAGTGGCTGTAGAGCATGCGGATACGTTCCTCATGTGGGGTGAACCGCACGACTGGATTCAGGAACAGATTGAGGAGATCGAAGTGATCCGCGAGCAGGTGAAACAGGAAACAGGACAGGATCGCCAGTTGCGTTACGGAATGCGGGCACAGGTGCTCATTCGGGATACCGAAGAAGAAGCTTGGGCAGCAGCGTGGGAGATTATTAGCAAAGTTCCCCCTGAAGCCATCGAGAAGGCGAAAGCGGCTTTTGCTCAGACAGACGCCACCAACCAGCGCAGACAGAATGAGCTCCGTGAATTGTCCGAGAAGCAGCAATTCGTTGTGGGTCCCAACTTGTGGACAGGTCTTTCCGTTGTTCGTTCGGGCGGGGCAATCCTCATCGTGGGCACGGCAGAACAGGTTGCTGAACGACTGATGGAATACGCGGATCTCGGTGTGACCACATTCATCTTGTCAGGCTATCCGCATCTGGAAGAAGCCGAAATATTCGGTGAGAAAGTAATGCCGATCATTCGCAGCAAGTGGAGTACAAGAAATGTGAAGCATCAGCTTAGCAGCAATTAATTCAATTATTACCTAATTCATCATTACTCAGGAGGTCGTCTTTCATGAGAAAAAATAAAAAATTGATCCTTCCCCTGGTCAGTATGCTGGTCATGTCCTTGCTGCTGTCCGCTTGTGGAGGCGGGGATAACTCTGCAGCAGGCGATAACGGTGCCTCCGGTTCAGGCAAAGTCACCATCAGCTTCATGCACTGGCGTGGTGAAGATGCTGAAGCGCTGAACAAGACCATTGACGCGTTTGAAAAGGAAAATCCGAACATTCATGTGGAGATGCAGACGCTCCCATCAGATCAGTATCAATCCACCGTTCAATCCAAAATCAGTGATGGTTCGGTAGGGGATGTATTTGCCTCCTTCCCGGGTGCACAGTTCGATGCTTTTACCAAAGCCGGATTGTTCACGGACCTGACAGGGTCATCTTTTCTCTCTGCCTATAACTCCAAGCTGATTGAGGCAGGCCAGCAGGATGGCAAGCAATATGCCATTCCGTATCAGCTCGTATACAACGATCCAATTTATAATGTGAAGCTGTTTGAAAAATACGGTCTGACACCGCCGAAGGACTGGGACAGTTTCCTGGCGCTCTGCCAGACACTGAAAGACAACGGAATTATCCCGATTGCCTTTGCCGGAGCGGACATTGGTCCAGGGCAGTTCATGAACACCATGGTGATGAATAATGCACCAAGTGACGACATTTTTACCAAGGTGGAAGCAGGCGAGGCGAAACTGACAGATGAGTTCTGGGTGAAAACACTCACGCAGATTAAGGAGCTGAACGATAAAGGCTACTTCCAGCAGGATGCACTGGGTACCAAGGACCCGGCGGCCGGAGCGTTGTTCATTCAGGAGAAGGCAGCCATGCTTGCAAGTGGTTCCTATCAGCTCGCTCAGAACAAGCTGCAAAATCCGAATTTGGAGCAAAAGCTGCTTGCACCTATTACCGTAAGTGCAGATCAGGCAAAGTATGAAGGGGTTCATACCACGACGTTCATGCTTGCGGTAAACAGCAAGTCCAAACATCCGGAAGAAGCGAAGAAATTTATCGAGTTTCTGAGCAAACCCGAAGTGGCTGGAGCGTATGCCAACCAGACGGGTCAGAACGTAACCGTAAATGACGTGAAGTATGATTCTGCAGAACTCCAGGTTGCAGGGGAGTGGGCAAACAAAAAGACCGTGTTCCAGCCACGGTTCACCATTCTGAACGGAGATAATCAGAAGGCAGTCACCAACTCCATTCAGGCCGTGCTTAGCGGGACTTCCCCTGAAGAAGCTGCGCAGCAGGCACAAGCGATCATCGAACAGCATATCGGGAAATAAGTCATGAAGAATCGTATTCAGCTATCCCTGTTTCTGTTACCCGGGTTGCTGCTGTACGTGGGACTGTTCGTATTTCCTACATTGACGGGGCTGTTCTACTCCTTTACGGATTGGGACGGGGTATCCCCGTCGTATGCGTTTGTAGGGCTGGATAATTATAAGGACAGTCTCAGCAGCATCGTCTTTCGCAAGGCTTTTGGCAATAACGTTGAATTCATGCTCACAGTGGTTATTGCCCAAACCTTTATTTCACTTGTGCTGGCATTACTGCTCGTCCGAAACACCAAAACGCGGATTGTACTTCGCGCCCTGTATTTTCTCCCGGCCATTTTGTCCTCCGTATCGGTTGGGTTGATCTGGGCTTTCATGTATGATCCATCCATTGGATTGATCAACTATGGGTTAAACGGGGCAGGTATGGAGAGTCTTGCACGCAACTGGATCGGTGATCCCAAAATTGCAATCTACTCCATTGCAGCCGTGCAGGTCTGGGCTCATGCCGGGCAAATGATGATTGTGTTTATCGCTGGACTGCAAGGTATTCCGGCTGAACTGTATGAGGCCGCCCGAATGGACGGTGGCAGCAAATGGCAGGTATTCCGTACGGTGACCTGGCCGCTGCTTGCCCCTTCGGCTACGATCGTGGTTGCCTATACAACGATCCAATCGTTTAAGGCATTTGATCTTATTTTCACCATGACGGACGGAGGCCCGAACTACGCAACTGAAATTTTGACGACGTATATCTATCATACCGCCTTTGGCAGCTATTCATTTGGCCTCGCTTCTGCGGGTTCGATGATCTTCCTGGTTCTGCTGGCCTTGCTGACGTTTGTGCAGTTCAAGGCACTGCGTGCCGACCGGGTAAGCTATTGATGCCGGAACGTGCTCACACAAGAGGCAGAAGGGAGTTCACATGTTTCTTAAATGGTTCAATCGCCTGATATTGTTGGTGTACGCGCTGCTGATTATCGTGCCGCTGTACTTCGTATTTGTATCCTCATTCAAAACAAGCAGCAACTTCTTTACCAGTCCATTCAGCTGGCCTGATCCGTTTACATGGGATAACGTTACGGGCATGTTTCGCAATCAGCCAATGTGGCAATATTTCGGAAACAGTCTTGTCGTGACACTGGGGACGGTGGTGATTGAGCTGCTGCTGAGCAGCATGATTGCCTACGCCATTGTTCGCTGGGGCGGAAGCGTGGGTAAGATTGTGTTTGGCCTGTTTGTGGCTGGGCTTATTGTTCCTTCCCAGGTCAGCATGCTGCCGATCTACTCCCTTACACGTACGCTGGGCTGGTCTGACAGTCTGACGGGCCTGATCGTTGTATCGGCCGCGATGCTGATGCCTGTCTCCGTATTCATGCTGACGGGTTTCATGCGCATGCTGAATGCCGAAATTCTGGAGGCGGGCAGCATGGATGGGGCAAGCGAGTGGCGCCTATACACACGGATTGCGCTGCCGCTGGCTGCGCCTTCACTTGCGGCAACGGCTACGTTCCTGCTGGTCATGGTTTGGAATGATCTGCTTATTCCGATGCTCATGCTCAGCAGCAAGTCCAAATTGACGTTACCGCTGGCACTTATGCAGTTCCGCGGGGAGTACGTGACGAACTATCCGATGATGCTGACTGGAGTACTGGTGACGGCCATTCCGATGATTGTGCTGTTCATTTTGCTCCAGCGTTATTTTGTTGCAGGTCTGACAGCGGGTTCACTCAAGGGGTGAGCTATTGGAAGGTGACGTGGAGGAGAGCGTATTTTTCATTGATTTCTGGATCATTCTGCATAATAATGGTTTAGTGTCAGAATGACTACATAGAGATCAAGGAGCTATCGTTATGACTAAACTGGAAGTGTTGCGGAATCCCAAGCAGCGCAAGCTGCTGTTTAGTGCCGGGATGAGCTGGCTGTTTGATGCAATGGAGGTCGGCATGATTTCCTTCATCGTGGCAGCTCTTGCCAAGGAATGGAGCCTCAGTCCCGGACAAGTCGGTGTGCTGACCAGTATCAACTCCATCGGTATGGCGCTGGGTGCATTGCTTGCGGGTGCACTCGCTGACCGTTTTGGCCGTAAGGCCATTTTGATGTGGACCCTGTTAATCTTCACCATTGCGAGCGGTTTGTCTGCACTGGCGACCGGCTTTGCCGTACTGTGCGTACTGCGCCTGATTGCTGGAATTGGGCTTGGTGGCGAGCTGCCTGTAGCCTCCACACTGGTATCAGAATCCATGCCAACAGCAGAACGCGGCCGTGCCGTCGTGCTGCTGGAGAGCTTCTGGGCTGGAGGCTGGATTGTATCGGCACTCATTGCCAACTTTGTGATTCCTGAATACGGCTGGAGAATTGCATTTGCGATTGGTGCCGTTCCGGCATTCTACGCGCTGTATCTGCGCCGTGTCATTCAGGACCCGCCGCGTTACAAGCAAAACAAGACCATCCGGAAGACGACGTTCCGGGAGAAAGTGGCTGCAGTATGGTCTGCTCCGCATCGCCGGACAACCATCATGCTCTGGATCTTGTGGTTTACGGTAATTTTCTCCTACTATGGCATGTTCCTGTGGCTGCCTTCCGTCGTGATGGCCAAAGGCTTCACTCTGGTCAAAAGCTTTCAGTACGTGCTGATTATGACCTTGGCACAGCTCCCAGGTTACTTTACAGCGGCTTATTTTATCGAGCGGTACGGACGTAAATTCGTCCTGGTTGTTTATCTTACACTGACGGCAGTGAGCGCGATTGCTTTTGGTTTGGCAACAACCGAAGCGGCGATTCTCACCGCAGGCATCTGCCTTTCTTTCTTCAATCTGGGGGCGTGGGGTGGTCTGTACGCGTATAGTCCGGAACTATATCCAGATTCGGTTCGTTCGACAGGTGTGGGTCTTGCCACATCGGTGGGCCGCATTGGGGGCGTACTTGCTCCATTGATGGTCGGCATGCTGGTTCAGCGTGAGGTGGCCATCAGCCTGATTTTCACGATTTTCTTCGTGACGATCCTGATTGGCGCAGCGGCTGTACTGTTCCTCGGCCGGGAAACGAAGGGTCAGGAACTGGCAGAGTAGATGTAAATAAATTCAAGCGCAACTTTTGTGCGGGTCTGCCTGCCTACGGAAATGGAGGCTGGACAAGCGGCATAAGGTTGATACAAGAAGAGGCAGAGCCCTGATATGACCATGGGCTCATGCCTCTTTTTGCTATATTCAAGGCCCTGTTTTTCATGCTCCATCGGTCCGATAGACGGCACTTTGGCGATATCCTATAATGACACTCGGGATGTCCATAAGGGAGGGTTCAGGGGAAGATATGGAGTCTGGACTCAGAATAATGGAGGTTAATTGAATCATGAAAAACGATAATAAAATGGATCAAACGAATAAAATGGCTAAAAAGCATAATGTGAGTGGAACGAAAAGTGCCAATGAACTGATCAGGGCCTATAGGTTAGAATTAAGCAAAATTGCTGGCAGCATGGAACCGATCACCGTGAGTCGGGCAGTAACTCATCGGAGGGGGAAAAAGGCTGGCAAAAGAGCAGGACGAGTCAGTGTACTACTCAGTGCCTTTGCGATTGCTCTTGGCCTCACGATGGCAGCTCCGTCTGCGGGAGCCCAGAAGCTGGAGCAGGGCGTTCAAAGTGAGCATGTGCTGCAATTGCAGGAGCAATTGCGGGATCTGGGTTACTTCAAAGCCGGATTGACCGGATATTACGGTTCCATTACCAAAAGCGCTGTACGCAAATTTCAGCAGGCTCAGGGCCTGAGTGCGGATGGGATTGCAGGCCCGGCGACACTGAATAGGCTGAATAAAAAGGTTAAAGCCGAAGGTGAGACGCTGCGCCAGTTGGCGAAGCTAATTCACGGGGAGGCGCGCGGGGAATCCTTTGAAGGACAGGTTGCTGTAGGGGCGGTCGTCTTGAATCGGGTGCAATCCAATGCATTTCCGTCATCCATTCCGCAGGTGATTTTCCAGAAAGGACAGTTCACTGCAATTGATGATGGTCAGTTCAATACAAAGCCGACGGCTACTTCTTATAAGGCAGCGCGTAAAGCTTTGAATGGTGCTGATCCGACGAATGGTGCGCTCTATTATTACAATCCGAAGATTGCAACTTCGCTATGGAGCAAAAGCAGGCCGACACTCCTGACGATTGGGCAGCATGATTTTACGAGATGAGACAGGTTGAGGCAGTAGATAGAGCAAATACATTTTTTTAATAACAACAAGGAACCCCAGCTGTGTATGCTGCTCTTCTGCAGGTACGTGGCTGGGGTTTAACAATGATATTATCGCGGACAAATGATATCTCGGCACTGAAGTAAATATGAGTTTATTTTTATGGTTGGACCGTGAAAGGAATACTCAACGAAGTAGGCTCTACAATGGTCTCTCCGGTGTCATAGTCATAGATTCTATTGAAAACCAATTCAATGGATTCCAGCTTGTCGGGGTCATCTGTATATACGAAACCATAGACCATATTATCCATGACTACGCCGTCGTATTGATGATAAACATAAGATTTCCTCATGAAATTACGATCTGCTGAGATGGGTTTACCCGTGTTCGGATGGATTGAATTCAAACCGTAAAATCCGATATTTTGATCCGTTGTATTTTCTACACTGTAGACGATTTTGATATAAGTCATATCAGAACCGATATCTTCTTGATTAAGAATAGCAATGTTTTCTCGGGAGTCCTGAGGAATCTCACGGGCCTCTAATAATTGAACATCCATAATATGAATCGTTAATGGCCCGAATTCAATACTTTGTTTCAGAGGCACAGCTTTTAACAGTTTGAGTTGTCCGCCGTAATCAAATGTGCCTGTATCTCCCGGTTCGGACAGAAGCGGAGATGGTGCGCTTTCAAAAAGCTTGTCCTGAAGATCGCTGGCAGCTTGCTCGAATGGATTATAATCTGGCTTAAGTCCTTTGTATGTAAGTTCAGCACGGAAAGGCTTTAAACCGGATTCCAAGACAAGCTCAGAATCAGCAGGATGAGGCTGTAACGGATTGATTTCCAGTGGTGTAGATGTGACATCATTGGAGCTGCCTGAACCGCCCAAAAGTGCGAGAGCGAGTAGTAAATGAAAAACAAACATAAAATGCGGCACCCTTTCTCTTTGGAAAATAGCAATACAAATACATCGTACATAATCATAACAAAACAGTTCATGGTGACCATGAGAATATGGGCCCAACTTCAGCTAATAGCATATTGATAAGTTCTTGCTTGGGTCTAGTAGCAAGGGCCTATGCCAGACAAAGCGGGTTCGATCGATTGTTCATGTCGAAATGTAACCTAGACTACAGTCTGTTTGTTCCAAGTTATTCTACAAAGGCAAGAGAGGGAAATATGCTTCATCATTGGATTCGCCTGTCCAATCCTGTACAATGGATAACGATAAAAACAACGGTAGATTAAGGATGGATTAGCACGATGAGAATTATCATATCACCTGCCAAAAAGATGAAGATCGATACCGATCTGATGACCAGCGCGCAGATGCCGCGTTTTATAAACGAGTCAGAACAACTGTTGAGTGTGCTCCAAAAGTTATCCTATGACGAGCTCAAGGCGTTATGGAAGTGTAATGATGCAATCGCTGAACAGAACATGGAACGGATTCGAAAAATGAATGTAAAAGCCAATCTTACGCCAGCCATCTATGCCTATGAGGGCATTCAGTATCAGTATATGGCAGCGGGTGTTTTTCAGCAGGAAGAACTGGCGTATCTGGAGCAGCATTTGCGCATATTATCTGGTTTTTATGGCATGTTACGGCCTCTGGACGGGGTTACACCTTATCGGTTGGAGATGCAGGGCAAGCTGCAAGGTCCGGGTTTCAGCTCGCTCTATCATTTTTGGGGCAGCAAGCTGGCAGATCAGCTTCAATCAGAAAGCAATTGTATTCTAAATTTGGCTTCCAAAGAGTACAGTAAAAACATCATTCCTTTTTTGAGCGAGGAAACCCGATTTATCAATTGTGTATTTGGACAAATGGTCAATGGGAAGATGGTTGAAAAGGCAACCCGGGCGAAAATGGCCAGAGGTGAGATGGTACGGTACATGGCAGAACGTAAGATTACAGATGTCAAGGAGATTAGAAACTTTGATCGGTTAGATTTTGTTTTCTCCGAAGAGAAGTCGGATGAGAATAATTATGTATTTATATATCCACAGGAGAAATAGCGAAAATTCATAGGTCAACCGGATCCCACAGCAACTCAAAAACCCCCTTCACCAACACCGGCAAATTTGGCTGGCATCGTGAAGGGGGTTCTTCTTTAAACCGTTTCATTTTACTCTAACTCAAAACTACATACCACTTATCTTGCTCCAATATTCGTACCCGCTGGCGTACCCGAGCCAATCAGATCACTGCCTGCAGCAAGCTTCAGGAAATTACCCAGTACAGGCGTCCCATCGCTGCTGCGAGTTACAGACGGTACAAGGGAGACAAAGTCATCTGCACTCGCGAGCAGGCCTTTGTCATTTACGCTCTTTTTGTTTTTCCACCAGACGTTGGTGCTGCTGACGTCCGTTCCGCTTGTTTTGTCACTGGCGCCGCCCTGGAAGGACAGGTTGTTGGTGAAAAGATGGGTGCCTACATCGAAGGCAAAATTGCTTTGGCCGTTGTTCCAGGACGTGTTGTTTTTCATCTGAATGGAACCGGGATTACTGTTGTACGTGAAGCCATGTTTTTTATTATTAAAGGCAATGCTGTTTTCCACAATATGATTCACGGCAATTTTCTCGCCGCCCAGCTTGAAGCCGTTACCATCACTATCAGTGGTGGATGTACCGTCGGAAGTAGCGCCGTTGGCGTACGCAATACTGTTACGAATCGTGACCACACCGATAGCACCCGTATCTGTTTTACTGTACAGATCCCATCCATCATCCACATTGTAGGCTGCAATGCAGCCATCGAAGAGGTTGCCCGGGCCCACAGTCAATTTCGCGGCAAAACCGTCTGCATCCTCGCCGTTATCAGGATCATAATTGTCGTGAGAGTAGGAGCGGATGACTTCATTGTAAGCAGGCCATTCACTCTTGGCGGCGGTGGAAGCATATCGTCCCAGCTGAATCCCCGTATCCCGATTATGATGAGCCTCGATCTGCTCCAGACGGTTGTAACTGCCCCCGATAAAAATCCCGTTATCGCCTGCCCCTTTCACTTCGATCCCTTTAACAAACCAGTAATCCCCGAACATTTGCAAGCCCCGATTCGTGGACGCAAAGGCCTGGGCCGAGAAATCGAAGACAGGCTTTTCCATTCCGTAAGCAACCAGATTTTTGCGCTGTCCAGACGTGCCGCTGTTGCCGCGCTCAATCGTAACGGTTTCCGAGAAATTATAGGTTCCGCCGCGCAAAAAAATGGTTTTCCCCGGAGCAATTTGGGTCAGTGCATTCGCAAGTGTAGTCGGGCTTGCCAGCGTTCCCGGATTGTTTGCTGATCCGTTAGGAGCGACATATAAATCACCAGCAGCAATTGTAGCGGTAGTTGTCGAGGCAGCCTGTTCTGATGAATTTTGTGCACCATTCTCGATGAGTTCCAACGCTCCAGCGGATCCCCCGCCAAATAACAATACAGGAAAAGCAGCACACAGGCAGAGGCAGGCCATTTTCGATTTCAACGAACGTTCAGAGCGTACAGATGGATAATTAGAAGCAGAAGGGAACCATTTCATTGTGAAACCTCCTTGGTTATGGGATAGTGCATTTCGGTAAGGCACAGGTTCATCGTAAAACGTGTAAGCGTTATCAACAATAATCATTTCATTGGGTCAGCTATACAAGCCGGTATGTCAGACGTCGAGGTCTGAAGTGCTGCTATTTAAAAGGTGATGCATAATCCTTACATTGGCAGATCGCCTTAATTTAACGAGCAATCATCTGAAATGAACGCGGGGAAGGGGTCAACTGGATGACAAAATGGCATGAAAACAAGGTTGATCCACCGAAATGCACCTGGACTTCACATTAAACTTGGAAAAGAAGGACTTAATTAGAAGATTATTTGTCCATGGATATAACTAAAAAAAGCCCCGATTACAGCTGCTTTAGGCAGATGCCATCGGGACCCTTGCCACATGGTGGTCAGATCCAAGGATGAATTTCGATACGGTACTACTTGCTAACCTCTTCTGTCACAGCTGTCCTTGTTTCGAATTTTAATACGGATCTGCTTCGTGCCCGCGCCGGGATGCTTCTTCCGCGCTTGGTTCATGTTTCGGCTGAACCGTGGCACTGTCATCGGTCGGCACAGATGCCAGTCCTTCAGCTACACGGCGACCGTAGTCGGCATCGGCCTGAGTGAAGTGTGAGATCATGCGTTCACGAATGTCCGGTTTACATTTGGAGAGTGCATCAACCAGGTTGCTGACCAGTTCCTCTCGCTCCCAATCTTCAAACGCCCGGTATGTATCACCGGCTTGACCGAAGTCGTTAGGACGCGGAATTTTCTCCCGAACCAGACGACCTTCAATAAGAGGTTCATGCTCCTTGCCGCGTGGAGCCGCTTCGAAAAGACCCCCCAGAGAAGAAGGCTCGTAGTTCACATGCGGGTTCTGTCCTGGCGCGCGATCCACCTTGTACTGCATCTGACCACCGCTTTGGTTGGTAGCTACGCGATTTTTGGGAGCATTCACAGGCAGCTGCAGATAGTTCGCACCAACCCGGTGACGTTGGGTATCCGAGTAGGAGAAGGTGCGCCCTTGCAGCAATTTGTCATCCGAGAAATCCAGCCCATCCACGAGAACACCAGTGCCAAACGCAGCTTGTTCCACTTCGTTAAAGTAGTCCTCAGGATTGCGGTTCAAGGTCATTTTTCCAACAGGCAAGAATGGAAATTGCTCTGGCGGCCACAGCTTGGTCGGATCGAGTGGATCGAAGTCCAGCTCCGGATGTTCGCCGTCTTCCATGATCTGAACGCACAGCTCCCACTCCGGGTAATCTCCCTGTTCAATCGCATGATAGAGATCCAGGGTGGCATGGTTGAAATTCTGTCCCTGAATCTCGCTCGCGTCTTTTTGCAGCAGGTTCCGTATCCCTTGTTTGAGGGGTTCCCAGTGATATTTAATGAGCACGCCCGTGCCTTCTTGGTTTACCCATTTGTATGTATTGACGCCCGATCCCTGCATTTGGCGATAATTGGCCGGTATTCCCCATGGAGAGAAGAGGAACGTAATCATATGGGTAGCTTCTGGACTAAGCGAAACGAAGTCGAAAAACCGCTCCATGTCCTGTGCATTGGTCAACGGGTCCGGTTTAAAGGCATGTACCATATCCGGGAATTTTAGCGGATCACGAATGAAAAAGATTTTCAGGTTGTTGCCAACCAGATCCCAGTTGCCGTCTTCGGTATAAAATTTCACAGCGAAGCCGCGCGGGTCACGGAGCGTCTCTGGTGAATGCCCACCATGGATTACCGTGGAAAAACGGACAAACACAGGGGTTTGTTTGCCTTTCTCCTGAAACAGACGAGCACGTGTATATTTGGATACGGGTTCATCCCCCGCTGTTCCGTATGCTTCGAATATGCCATGAGCACCAGCACCGCGTGCATGTACCACCCGCTCAGGAATACGTTCGCGGTCAAAATGCGTAATTTTTTCGAGAAAATGATAATTCTCCAGCGTAGTCGGTCCCCGGCTGCCGACGGTTCGGACATTCTGATTATCGGTGATGGGATGGCCCTGACGATCCGTTAAAGTCTCTGGTGACGTGTCTGGGGAATGCTCTGATTGTGAAGAATGATGATCCATGGAGCACCGCCTTTCCTTTTGATGGATTCGAATATATATTTTCCCTGCATCCTTGTTCTATACATTTCTTGTAATAAAAAAAAGCTTGTCACTTACCTCATGGTATGAGATAATTAACTTTTGCCCAGCGGACTTTTTTGAACGGGAAATGTTGAGGACCGCTTGTATAAGAATGGAGGCTGACCAAGGATTGTCTACACAACGTTATCCTTTTGCATATGACCCGGCAGAGCCCTTTGTATCCCGATTGGGAGAGTGGGTAGCCGATGTTTTTTACGATATTTTGCCTGAGTCCGGCTTCGAGGTACGGGATGAACAGATTTTTATGGCGTACCAGCTCGAACGGGCCTATGGAGATAAAAAGACTATTATGGCTGAGGCTGGTGTAGGGACAGGCAAGACGTTAGTCTACCTGCTCTATGCGGTCTGTTATGCACGTTATACGGGCAAACCGGCAGTGATTGCCTGCGCCGATGAGTCATTGATTGAACAATTGGTGAAGCCGGGCGGAGATATTGCGAAGCTGGCTGAACATCTGGATCTTCAGGTGGACGCTCGTCTCGGTAAATCACCAGATCAATACGTTTGTTTGAACAAATTAAGTGCAGTGAGATTCGCGGATGAGGATGCACCTGTCATTGAAGAAGTGCATGAGAGCCTGCCGGACTTCGTGAATACACCTGGAACGCTTCAGGCTTTCCATCCCTATGGTGACCGCAAACAGTATCCGCATTTGAACGATCGCCAGTGGAACAAGATCAACTGGGACCCATTCCAGGATTGCTTTGTTTGTCCAAAAAGACAGCGCTGCGGCCTGACGTTATCACGTGACCACTATCGCCGCTCCAAGGACATCATCATCTGCTCCCATGATTATTACATGGAGCATGTGTGGACCTATGAGGCCCGCAAACGCGAGGGACAGCTGCCGCTGCTGCCTGATCACAGCTCGGTTGTATTTGATGAAGGACATCTGCTTGAAGAGGCAGCGCTGAACGCACTCAGCTACAAACTGAAACACCGCATCTTTGAGGAACTTGTAACCCGGCTTTTGGAAGGGGAGATTCGTGAAACCCTTGCAGAACGTGTGGACGAAGCCATTGAGAGCAGTGAACGATTGTTTAAGCTGCTGGATACCTACACGGTAGCTATCCCTGGATCGGAACGGAAGGAAGTTCGGGTAGAAGCACCGCTGCTGCGTGAAATTGAACGTCTGACCAGTGTGCTGGATGCCATCGGTGAAGAATTGGTGTTTGAGAGCGGACTGTTCTCTCTGGATGGGTATCAAATGCGAGTAGTGGAAGAACATCTGGATATGATCCAGACAGCATTGTCTCTGTTCCGCAAGGAAGATGGCTACATTTGCTGGGCTGAAGAGAATGAGGACGAGACGACACTGTCCATCATGCCTCGCACGGTAAAAGAAATCCTGAACGAGCGCGTGTTCAATACCGGGATTCCAATTGTATTCTCGTCTGCAACCTTGTCTGTGGACAATTCCTTCCGTTATGTAGCAGACAGTCTGGGGATTGATGATTTTGTATCATTCTCGGTTGCTTCTCCATATGACTATGCGGATAAAATGCAGATGAAGATTACAGATCAAGCTGTACCAGGTCACCCGGAGAACGAAAATCGGATGCGCGATGCTGTGTCGATGCTTCAGGAAAGTGGCGGTCGTGCGCTTATTCTGTTCCGTACCATGGAAGAGCTGCTAACGTTTAAACAGGACATCGTTCATGTCCCGGAAGCGCAGGGACTGCGATTCATGTACGAAGGCGACCGGGAGATCAGTGATCTGATTGCAGCGTTCCAGCAGGATGAGGAGAGTGTGCTGTGCTCCGTCAATCTGTGGGAGGGACTGGACGTTCCAGGGCCTTCATTATCCAATGTCATGATCTGGTCGCTTCCGTATCCACCGCAGGATCCTGTATTTAATGCTAAACGCAGTGCATCGGCGGCACCCTACGAAGAGATTGATCTTCCATACATGCTGCTGCGCGTGAAGCAAGGTCTGGGACGTTTGATTCGCACAAGCAGTGACTCGGGTTCTGCGGTTATTCTCGATGAATCGCTGTATACCAAAAAGGAAGCCAAAGACCGCATTGCGGCCCTGCTTCCCAAAGGTGTGGAATGGACCACGTTGACACACTGATTGCTTTAGGTTAAATGTTCTTAAAATGATTCCTTATCGAATAAGTTCTTGTTCTCTGCGGATGAATCATCTGCAGGTGAGCAGGAGCTTATTTTGATTTTGATATGATGTTGAGGGTGCCTGAAGTGGAGTTTCCCTTACTCCTAGCTAAGCGTGTATCCGGTTCATGGAGTAAGTGAACGTGAATAGGCTGCCCTCGGTCAACATGATGACTTAAGGGACAGCCTTTTTTGGGAGTACAGATTATGTTGTGTTAAAAAATACCCATGCTCAAATACCGTTCCCCGGTATCCGGCGCAATACAGAGCACTCGGTGGCCTGGCCCCAATTCCCGCGCAATGCGCAGTGCGGCCCAGGCCGAAGCACCAGATGAAGGGCCGAGCAGCAGCCCTTCCCGGGCAGCAAGCTGCCGCATGGTATCCAGTGCATCCTCATCGGACACCTGGATAATGGAGTCCCACACGTCGGTATTCAAAATGTCCGGTATGAACCCCGGACTTGTACCGACGAGCTTGTGGGGACCGGGCTCGCCGCCGGACAGCACGGGTGAACCTTTGGGCTCCACCGCATAGATCCGGATATCTGGCAGCTGCTTGCGCAGCTCTTCACCGGTTCCGGTAATGGTTCCGCCTGTGCCCGCGGTTGCAATGAAGGCATCCAGCTTGCCTTCCATCTGCTGCATAATCTCGGGAGCAGTGGTAACCCGGTGAATATCCGGATTGGCCTGATTCTCGAATTGCTGAGGAATGAAGCTTCCCGGAATGTCAGCGTGAAGCTCCTTGGCTTTGCGGATAGCTCCGGGCATCCGTTCAGCCGCTGGAGTGAGTACGACATCTGCGCCATAGGCTTTCAGAATGTTGATGCGCTCCTTGGACATATTGTCCGGCATGACGAGAATGGCCTTATATCCTTTGGCGGCTGCATTCATGGCCAGACCGATGCCGGTGTTGCCGCTGGTCGGCTCGATGATGGTTGCTCCGGGAAGCAGCAGCCCTGCCCGTTCAGCCTGAACGATCAGATTGTAAGCGGCACGGTCCTTGACACTGCCGCTTGGATTGAAATATTCCAGTTTCACATATACGTCAGCAGAGTCGCTGCCTGTGAGCCTATTGAGTTTTACCGCCGGCGTCTGTCCGATCAACTCGGTGATATCTGCAGCAATGCCTGTATATCTGGTGGATGGTTGGTTACCCGAATTTGAATTCATGAAGTACAACTCCTTGAGTAATGAGACGTCTGAGGGAATTTCTAATCATAGAGTCTGTTCGCCTTATTATAGACGGCAGGCTTTTTTGTTTTAGGAAGAATTCATTTCACGTCTAATATAGTCTCATCGTTGATAACGATAACGTTCTATTCCATCTTAATGAACCCGGCCACTCCGGGTCAACCTGTATTCTGGTCCAAGCTACAAGCGCTGCGTCAGATCAATATGCAGATGTCGGCTGAGTTCTTGCTTAACTTCATTACGTGCGAACGTCCAGAGCATGTAGAACCGCTGCCAATATCCTCTGCACAGGTAGAGTGTTTCGATGCCTTCCTGTTCACGTTTCTCCTCAACAATTTTGACACCGCGTTTCCGCATCTGCTGCCGAACTGCCAGCATTTCTTGAAGTACCTGATTTTGTATGCGGGTCAGGGATAGGACGTACACCTCGGGCATTTTCAGCAGTAGTGTATCCAGGGTGTGAATATCCCGTTCAAGCACATCCAGCAGCAGGGTACGCACAACAAGGCTTTTAACCAATTGATGGTCTTCATCCGTAGGGGATGGGGCGGAAGGGGAGGATGACATACATTCACTTCCTTAACCTTGAATTCGAACATATATATTTACAGAACATGTGTTCTTATATTATAATCAATATATGCAACGGTGATACGGAATACAACAAGAAAAAAATGGGATTGGGCTTTCGGCAGGGCCATGTACGTTCATTATGGGGATGATTGAACAGGACAAGCATACTCCAAATTTTAGGTATAATTTCTGGGTTTTGCAGGAAACCTAAGAGCGTAAGAAATGGCCTAATGCAATTGCAGGACTGGATTCTTAAGCTTTACGAGGTTAGTGGGGAGAGGATGTTCCGGTTGGTTGGTTTACTTGCGGGAGAATGCCAACAAAAAAGCCCCTGCCTTGGGCGGCGGGGCCTGGACGTACTGCCGATTACAGCGGCAGAATCGAGAACAATGCATAGAAAGTTAAGCTAAATATTGAGGTTTCTCGTACAAAGCTTCTTTTTCCAGGATGACCTTATAAGGTCTTTCCTTCCCCTTAAGCGAGGGGCCGATCGTAATTAGCGGGACGGCCGGTTTGTGGAAACGATCTTCTTCCTTAGGTTCCGGAACCGGTCGTGATGATTCAGGCGCAGAGCTGAGGCGTACCTTCTTTTCGCTGCCCCAGCGCTTGCTTATTTTTTTCATTTCCGGTTTCATTCCGGTTCGCCTCCTAACAAATCGTTGATGGCGTTAAACAGTTGACGATTCTGTAGGTCAATCTGTTGAAATACCGCCTCATCCGCTTCTATATGTCCAATAATATGAACCGTAATCACATACCTCTTGGCTACAGGATAGCATAGCAGATATTCTTTCTCAAGGTAATCGTCATACAGGTTAATCTTGATTTTATTTTCACGGTAAGAATCAATGACCAGGATGCGCTTGGGGTCATCCGGCTCTTTGTCGTCATTGGCAGACAACTCATATTTTCTCCCCGGTTCCCCTACATTACCACATAATTGCTCGATATAACCACTGTCATCTGTACGGTATATGGCTGTACCACGTACTGCGAATGGAGGATGGGACACAAATGCCGTACGGAGGGCATCACTCATTCGGTCGAGCATGACGGCATCAGCTTTGCGAACCCGCAGCAGCTCTCTGAAGAACCTCAGAAGCTTTAGCAATTGTAACCGTGCTTCTCCTTCAGTCACTTTATGCTGATTGATGATTTTCTCCAATTCTGGATCTACCCATCGTCCTTGTTCTTCTATACTGTCAGCGATTTTGGAGCATGCAACCGACACGGCTGGCGCCCACTTGCCATCAGAACGAATCTCATAGACCAGTGGATTCAAACCAAGCAGATCGGTAGGCATACGTAATCCCTCAATTTTTGCAGCATCCTTGATGTCTGTAATATCCTCCGGAAGAATGAAAAAAATACGCTTTCGTCCCAAACGGCCCATAAACAAACCCATTTCCAGCATTGTATTATCCCGGACAGATGCATAGTACTTCCCGCGAATTTTGGATATATCATCCGGATGAAAAATAAAAATGGCAAAGTCCGTCGTGCGCACCTCTGTTTCCAGATCGTCCATCGTATAGCTGCTTGGATTGAAAACACCGGAGTACCAAGGAGTAACTTCGGCTGAGAAACGCAAATTTTCGTGTACTGCGGCTGCAATCGGCTTCGCTTCCAGCGAGCAGCCAATAAAGACTCTTGGCTTCAACGTTTTCATCAATCCGCCTCGCTTAAACGGTAGTGGGATTCAATTGTTATATTATACCATAAAAAGCAGAGTAAGTCTGGAAAACGTCCACGCTGGTCAAGAATAAGCCGATTTCGTTTGCTATAGTGTATGTGAAAGCTCCCAATGATTCCTTCAAAATTCGCACAAAAATAAAAAATGGCCCCAAATTGTCACAGTTGGGTGACTGGACAGTTATATTCGCAATCATTGGTCATAGAATGAAGGAGCAGGTTGCACCATTAGTAAGCATTGATTGTCCTGGTGTGGCTGTTTGCCTGCTGGAGCCGCCCAGAGCATGCTTTATGCGCATTTTTGAAGGGTCTGCTGTTTAGACCCGTCCACGTCGGTGTTATATAATAGAAGAACAAGCAAGTTAGCTATAGAAGTTTAAACTGGATAGAGAAATTACATGTTTTTATCAGATTGTCATTTACACGGAACGAAGAGTGCAGAACCCATCTGGAGAAGCGAAGCGCTCGCGTTTATCACCGAATTTTTCCCTTAGGAGAAGGGAATCAAAAAAATTCCGAGGATAACAGCGATCGGAAGAGGGAGCTGCAATCGATGTGGTTAAGTGTAAAGTTCATGAGTCAAACGTGTGATGTACGCCAGTTTAATTGAAATAGCTAACCACAAACAGACAGAAAGGATCAGGATACCATGAGTTCCCGAAGGACAATCTCCCCAAGGACGATCTGGAAACGTTACGATCTCTCATACACTTAGCGCCCCTTGTAGAGTAAACCAACCGTATTCAAAAAAACGGCTGACTCTGCGAAAGAGGGGATTGGAATGAATATTCGAAGGACAAATACGATGATTTCTTCCAGGCTTGCCTTTTGCAGGGTACGGTCGGTCTAAAAACCAACCTACAAACTGCGAGGGAACCTGAATGAAGAGAACATCGTTAACCAAACAACACATTAAGGCTGAGGCGGGAAAACTCGCCATCATGCTGCTCGGTACTTTTATTTTGGCATTTGCCTACTATCACATTAATTTTCAGAATCATTTATCGGAGGGCGGATTTGTCGGTCTGGCCCTGCTCGGAAAATACGCGACGGGCTTATCGCCTGCCATTGGCATGCTGTTACTCGACATCCCGGTCATGATTCTGGCCTGGTTCATCAAGGGCTGGAAGTTCATGATTCAGGCGCTGATTGGCGTCGGCGCATTCTCCCTGTTCTATGACGGCTTTGAACGATACTCCACATTGCAGATGTCATTCAACGGAAACCTGTGGATTCCCGCAGTCCTATCCGGCGTATTGACGGGTGTAGGGGCAGGGATCGTGCTCCGATTCGGCGGGGCGACAGGCGGAGACGATATTCTCGCCGTGCTCGTTAGCCGCTGGAAGGGATGGAAGCTGGGAACAGTTTTCTTTGTCAGTGATGCGTTTGTACTGGGCTTATCCCTTTTCTTTCTTCCGGTAAAAGAAACTTTATATACCATTCTGGCCGTGTGGATTGCCAGCAAAGTCATTACGTACGTGGTCAGTGTTCCGGTACGCCGGCCTGTTACGACCTCAGCTGTGAAGGTATCGATGCCTTCGGCAGCCAAGGCGGTGACTGCCCCTGCATCACGGACTTCGGTGGCGAGAGGAGTCACACATTAAATGAAATTAACCAAAAAGTCCTTTTGACTGCCTGAGCGGCGGTGAAAAGGACTTTTTTTGATGCTTTTCTAAGCTGGGAAGTTACTCTTCATATGGATTCAAGATCAGGGCGATTCACAAACCTGTCAGGGTTTGATGGAAGAAGCGATTTGTCCATCCTGGTTATGAATAATGGCCCGAATGTTCTGCTCGTTGCTGATTTCTTTGGCGGCGTTCACCGCTTCCGATTTGGTGTCAAACGTGGATACATATTGGGATTGGCCTTCTTCCTTAATGGCCCAGCCCGAGTCCGTGGGTACGACGTGAATATTGTCATGGCTTTTGGAAGAGGAGACGGGCTCTGAATGGCGACGTTTAGAAGCAGAACCGCTACCATCAGATGATCGGCTCGAATCCGTTGAACCCGCTTCAGGGTGGTTCTCATCCCATTCTTCGGCTTTGGCAGTGGCTATCGCTATTGCGCGTCCTTCCTCATACCCGTCATCCAGCAGGGCATTGGCGATTTCAACCGCCTTATTTCGAATACGGGGCTCCAGATTTTTCATGGATACCGGATAATCATTCTTATTCCAAGGCATGCCTGAATCCCTCCTATAGAGTAATCATGGTTAGTTGTATATTACCCTATGGGAGAAGGGATAAACGACAAAATGGACAGGCTGTGAAGTGGGAATGAGCTGTCATACAGGGATGGCATTCCTATACTTTTGCAAGCTGGAGGGGTATAATGCTGTCACATGTACAAAAAGTCCAATATAGGAAAATAAAAGGAGTACAATCATATGTTCAGTCTGAGTCTGGCAATTCCGATGCTGTTTACCATGCTTATTCATGCTGCAGACAGCCTGTCTTATGCACTTCGTCTTGGCGGGCTAAGAACCCGCAGAATTGCGCTGGCCCTTTCCTTGTCCGGGATTCTGCTGCTGGTATCGCGTACATCGAACATGGCTCAGGGACCGATGGTAGGGAATCTGGTGGATACCGCAACAAGTGGAGGGAACTCACATTTTGCCGTGCAGCTGCACTGGCTGATGGGGGCGGCAACAGCAGGAACCGCAATCGCCATATTGTGTTTTCCAACGATGGTCAAGCTTGCGTCCAGAATGGTTGTGCATTTTGAAGCAGCGGGGTCCATTCCGGTGATGGTACGCAGGTTGCTGAACGGCACCAAGATCAGAAACGCAGCCTACTATATTACACCGCCTTCCTGGAAGATGGCTAAGCGGCTAGTACAGCATGGAATGCCAAGACGTCTAATGACGCTTAATGTAGCGGTCACAGCCATTTACACAACGGGCGTATTATCCAGTTTGTACGCAGCTTATCTATATCCAGGGCAGGCAGTGGCTGCGTCTCAATCGACAGGGCTGATCAACGGAATGGCGACCATTTTGCTAACGATCCTGATCGATCCGCGAATTTCTCTGCTCAGTGACAAATCCCTGCGAGGCGAAATCCGTTTGGACCGAATGAATCAGATTTATGGCTGCATGCTGGTATCTCGTTTATTCGGCACGCTTGTGGCTCAGCTGCTGCTCATTCCATTTGCCTACTGGATCGGCTGGGTCGTCAGCTGGATGTGAAGAAGTAAATGGAACAGGGCATCAGGGGAGGGACGTTGCGCAGATACGTTAATCCTCTGTTGTCCTGTATTTGCGGATGTGAACCCATTCGATAAAAGGCAGCGTAACCATGGAAAGTCCGAGCAGCGATAATAGCAGGAGGCTTGGCTTTTCATGGACCCATTGATCTATGCCAACGGCCACCAGAATGAACAGGGTCAGTATAAAATATCCCACTTTCGAGCTCTGCTCCGTAATACGTCTGCCCAGTTCCTCATCCTCACGCACCCCATCACGATCCTCTTTGCTGCCCCAAGTTAGGGCTGACAGGAAAAGAATCGTAACTGCACCAAGTGAAGCAATATCGTTCAATCCAATGTCCTTTCCTGTTGCAGTACGATAAATAACGGTAGCAAGCACAATAAATGCTGCAGCACCTGTAAGTGTCATTTTCCAATGCTTTATTTTCATTCTGAATTCTTCCTTTCGTACTGAAATAACTGCTCGATGGTGACCTCAAGCGCCTCGGAAATGGCAAAGGCGAGCGGAAGGCTGGGGTCGTATTTGTCATTCTCTATGGCGTTAATGGTTTGTCTGCTGACGTCGCACAACTCGGCGAGTTTGCCCTGGGATATGCCCAGCTCTTCACGCAGCAGCTTAATGCGGTTTTGCATGAATCAACCTCTTTCCGTGCTACTAGGTTGTAAAGAACTCTTTACAGCTGTATTGTAAATGGAAAAAAGTGTGGGTGTCAAGAACTCTTTACATGTCGTATCTGATTCATATAGGAACATGAAAAAAGCAGGAGCACCGGTGATAACCCGCTGCTCCTGCTTTTTTGGACCGTGTATTGGTTCTACGGTCAGGCAGTCGTATTTAATTTATTTGAAGAGGACTGCATACTCGCCGTATCCCTCTTTTTGCAAGTCTTCCTTCGGTACGAAGCGAAGAGCGGCGGAGTTAATGCAGTACCGCATACCACCGGCTTCGACAGGACCGTCGTTGAACAGGTGCCCCAGATGGGAATCTCCTTCACGGCTTCTGACTTCGGTACGAATCATGAAATGGCTGAGATCCGTTTTTTCCTTCACATTGTAATCACGCAATGGACGCGTGAAACTTGGCCAGCCGCAGCCGGAATCGTACTTGTCCGTTGAGCTGAAGAGAGGCTCGCCAGAAACGATATCTACATAGATTCCGTCACCGTGGTGATCCCAGAACTCGTTGTGGAACGCAGGTTCCGTTGCATTATTCTGGGTCACTTCGTATTGAAGTGGAGTCAGACGCTCTTTCAGATTGCTTTTATCCACATTGCCGGACCAGTTGCGCTCGATAAAGTCTTCACGTCCGGAGCCTTTGCGATACCGTTTATAGTGAGCCGGATTTTTGTGGTGATAGTCCTGATGATGTTCTTCCGCCTCATAGAATGGTTTGGCAGGCAAAATGGGTGTGAAGATCGGCTTATCAAACCGTCCGCTCTGCTCCAGAGCCGCCTTGGAGGCTTCTGCAATCTGACGCTGTTCTTCGCTGTGGTAGAAGATGGCCGTCTGGTATGAAGATCCGCGGTCATGGAATTGTCCACCCGTATCTGTCGGATCGATCTGCTGCCAGAATAACTCGACGAGCTTCTCATAAGGGAAGATGGAAGGGTCGAACGTAATTTGAACGGCCTCTACGTGTCCTGTCGTCTCCGAACAGACTTCCTCATATGTGGGATTCTCGGTATGTCCTCCTGTATAACCCGATACGATCTTGTGGATTCCGGGCAGTTCCTCAAAGGGGGATACCATACACCAGAAGCATCCGCCTGCAAATGTTGCTTTTTCGCTTGAATGTTGTTCCATGCTATAGTCACTCCATTTCTGATGAAGATTAATGAATTTGGCTTACACTTCTATTATATCCTGAATTGGCAAGCCAACCAAGCCGGACAGGGACGATGAAGCTCATTAGTCATGTTGATGAATAATCATCAGGTCTTTTTTTGCGAGCGAACACGAAACAGCAGTAAAACGAGGCCCATAATGGCAAAGTATCCCACAAAAATGAGCAGACTCGCCCAGATGGAAGTTTCCGCTTGCGCGCCCGCATAGGCAAAAATTATGATGGCAGGCATTTTTCCGATGGCCGTAGCCACCATGAACACCCAAAAAGGGGTGTAGGTAATGCCGGCATAGATATTAACCGCAGTTTGAGGCACAACGGGAAGCAGGCGAAGCGTCATAATGCCCATTAAGGGATGCGCCTCCATCCAGGTGGTAAAACGACTCAATCCACGGATGCGATCCAGGTAAGCTCTGGCCTGATGACGAAAAGCATATCTCGCTCCCGCATAAACGAGCAGTGCTGCGAGGGTGGTCCCCACCCAGCATACCCAAGCTGCTGTTGTGGTGCCGTAACTGTACCCCAAAGCTGCGATTACAAATTTGTAGGGAATCACAGGTACCAACGCAAAAAGCATTGCTATGATAATTAAAAGGGGTATGGACTGATTCTGATCGGTCCATGCCAGCAATTCATATCTGTTAATAAACGTGACTCCGGCGAGCAAAACATACAAGAGGAGCCATAACCATTTCCGCAAATCCCCAAACGCTCCTTTCAGGTCAGGGCACTACTCCAATCTCCTGATCCTATATGCCTTTCTACCCAAGTGTACCACGTTCGACCGGGAACCGGATAATTCAATCCTTCTTGTGCTGATCAACTGGCATGTTGCTGGCTGAAGGGTTACACTATAGGTCGTGGAACTTAGAACTCATCTGAAGGTGGAATGCTTATCATGGAAACAACCAAGCGAACCCGAGCTGGGATCATCGGACTTGGGGGTATTGCTCACAAAGTATACTTGCCCCTGTTAACCGCGCATCCTGATGTGGAAATTGCCGGTATTATGAACCGTTCTCCAGAGCCGGTAACGGCTGCTCAGCATGCTTATAGATTAGATAACGGAACGACGGATCTGAAGGAACTATTGTCCTGGGATCTGGATGCCGTTTTTGTACATACAGCAACGGAAGCACATTTTGATATTGTCATGCAATGTTTGGAACGGGGACTGGCTGTATATGTGGACAAACCGCTATCCTACACCTTGCGGGAATCCGAAGAAATGACTGCTTTTGCTGAGGCACAGGGGCTGCTCCTTGCGGTAGGTTTTAACCGAAGATTTGCACCGATGTACCAGAAAGCGAAAGCGTGGATGCAACGGGGGCAGGGGTTTGAATCCCTGATGTTAACGAAGCATCGGACAGGCATTCAGCATCTTCCTGCAGCAAAAACGATCTATGATGATCTGATTCATATGCTGGATCTGATGTTATGGTATTCGGATCATCATGTGGAGCTGGTTCATCAATGGGTCCGCACGAATGAGTTGGACCAGCTTCTTCATGCTGCCGGATCAGCCAAGCTTGGAAGAAAGGCCATCGGACGATTCGATATGGTGCGCGAGGCGGGGGCTGACCTGGAGAAGATCGAACTTCACGGCGGAGGCAGATCGGTAGAAGTTGTGAATATGGAAGAGGCCAGATATACCGAACGCGGAGAGCTTGAGCGCAAAGAAACTTTCGGCAGCTGGGACTCCATATTAACGCGCAGAGGATTTAGCGGAGCCGTCAATCATTTCTTGGCTAACCTGGACACGCCGGACGATTGCATCATTAGCTCCAGCCACGTAATGGATAGCCATGAGCTGGCAGAGCAGCTGATTCGCAAGTGATTTTTTGTGAAAACGGGATAAAGAACATAACTCATATGGAGGAATGACACAATGGACGAATATGAAAAGGAACGCAGAAAACAGATCGAGGAAGCGGTCGTAGAAACCTATAAACAGGAAGAAGAAATGATGATTCTTGTATTTGCCCAGTGGTGTGCCAATCATGGACTGGACCCAGAAGAGATGTACCGGCAAGCTTACCCGGATCAGCAGAGCAATGAACGGCTGCAGCAAGTGCTGCAGCTGGTTGTGCCGAAGGAGGAAGCCGGAGAGATTCCGGATGATACGGTGCTGGGTGTGTTGTCCATGTTTGGCAACGAAGACTTGGCCATGGTGGTATCGGAGGCAATCGCCGCGCGCAAATAAGCAGAATTTACGTATAATACCTTACATCTGTTCTCGGTGTATGAGCCGGAATTCCTTGGGCGACATGCCGAACCGGGAGCGGAATACGCGGTGGAAATACGTGTAATTGTTAAACCCCGACGATTCGGCGACATGCTCCAGCGTCATTGGACTGAAGATGATCCGTTCTCTGGCCATGTTCAGCCGTACGTCCAGGGTATACTGCATGATACTTTTGCCAAACGCTTCCTTGAACAGATGAACCCCGCGTGAAACGCTGATACCAACATGGGTTGCTACATCTTCAAGTTTGAACAGGGAGGAAGCATTCTCCTCGATATAATTTTTTATTTCATACGCCACATAGTTGGTGTTGGTTATCGTCGGATGTTCAGAGAGAAGACGATCCACCTCCAGACATAAGATACGCATGTAGTAACTGGAGATCTCGGGATATGGATTGGAGATTCGGCGCTGCTCCAGCACGAGTTGACGGAACAGGGTCAGCAGGCTTTCGGTCAATTCGACCTTAATCCGGTTTGGCCTTTTGTGGCGTTCCCACCATTCATCCACCCAGGAACCATTAAAAAAGATATGGTAGTCACCGCTCTCTACGAGTCGTTCTCCCATCGGATTCCGTTCATTGTCTATTTTGAGTTCATAAGGCTCGTCCGGACTGAAAAGAAGCAGATCGCCCGCATCGACGAGTGACATCTCGCCGTCTATTCGTGCCCGGCAGCGACCGTCGGTCTGCAGCCTTAGGAGGTAGTTCTTAACCCCGTCGGGATGAATACCAGCATAGGGTTTGCGATGAAATGAGAAGCCTGCTGTAAGAACCTGGCAGGAATAATCGGTCGGCATTGGCATACTCCTTGCAATTTGAAAATTATGACCAGATAGTTCATGTTTCGATCATATTATTCATTTTAATTGAACCCAAAACGGAATACCATAGTATTAAATTCAAGGCACAAAACATTCATCACAGCTTCTCACCATGCGTAAGGAGATGAACGTCACATTGGAGAAATTAAAAGCAGGCATCATCGGGTGCGGTAACATCAGCGCCATCTATCTGGAGAATCTGAAAAATAGCCCGCTCATTGAAATTGTAGCCGTAGCGGACTTGATCCGTGAACGTGCTCAGGAACGGGCAGATGAATTTAATATCGCAAACGTTTACAATGTAGATGAGTTGCTGCAAAATAAGGAAATCGAGCTTGTGTTGAACCTGACGGTGCCTGGCAGTCATGCCATGACCGATCTGGCTGTGCTCGAATCAGGCAAGCATGTCTATGCCGAGAAGCCACTGGCCATTTCGCTTGAAGACGGCCGCAAAGTCATTGAACTTGCTGAAGAGAAGGGATTGTATGTTGGTTCCGCACCGGATACCTTCCTTGGATCAGGCATTCAGACGGCACGTCAGGCTATTGTAGACGGTCTGATCGGGAAACCGATTGCGGCGACTTCCTTCTTCATGGGTGGCGGACCTGAGGCATGGCATCCCGATCCCGAGTTCTTTTACATTGCAGGTGGAGGACCTATGTTTGACATGGGACCATACTATCTGACAGCGCTGGTTACATTGCTGGGACCCATTCGGAGAATTAGCTCTTCTGCAGGCATTCAGATCACCGATCGTGTTATTGGCTCGGGACCGAAGGAAGGAACGCCTCTCCGGGTACAAACTCCGACGCATCTGGCAGGTACCATCGATTTTACCGACGGAGCCATTGCAACGATGATTACCAGCTTCGATATTCGTGGAGCTTCGGACTTACCTCGAATTGAGATTTACGGAACCGAAGGCACGCTGAGTGTACCGGATCCTAACTATTTCAATGGGGAAGTGAAGCTGCGCAGATTCGGTCAGGACACCTGGGAAACGGTAACCCCTGTCTTCGAGAGCAGTCAGAATGAACGCGGAATTGGTGTTACCGAGATGGTCGAATCCATTCGTGCCGGACGGGAACACAAAGCCAGCGGCAAGCTCGCGTATCACGTGCTAGAAGCGATGCATGCATTCCAGCGCTCTTCTTTGGAGGGCAAGCACGTTATGCTTGAGAGTACTTACGATCCAAATGCAGCCACCAAAGCAAATGAGGATCCGACAGAAATTGTGCAATCGAATTAAGGTAATTCAGTTGATTTAAGTTGAAGTTAGGGCAACACAGGAAGATGGTTTTTCCATCTGGAATAACCAGTATTGTTACGTTTAATTTCAGGATAGAATTGCTCTAGATTTTCCACACTATTAAAACAAACTGGTGATCTGAACGGTACATTTTTGCAGTTCTTGGTTCATTTAATCAGCAATTATTCGATATTTAATCCAGGGAGGAATCGCACTTGAAACTCGGCGTATTTTTGGTACTATTCGGAGGACGTAAATTGGAGGATGCACTTGACTACGTAGCATCCAAGGGTTTGAAAGCAGTAGAGATCGGAACTGGAGGCCATCCAGGCAATGCACATTGCAACCCGGAGGAGCTTTTGAACAATGAAGCAGCACTGAAAAACTTTAAAAATGCAGTGGAATCACGAGGTCTGACCATCAGCGCACTGAGCTGTCACGGTAACCCGCTTCATCCGCAAAAAGATATCGCCAAAGGTTTCCACGATGATTTCGTGAAAACAGTCCAATTGGCACAAAAGCTGGAAGTTCCTGTAGTAAACACATTCTCCGGATGTCCGGGAGACCATGAAGATGCGAAGTATCCGAACTGGCCTGTTGCACCGTGGCCGAATGATTTCCAGGAAGTGTTGAAATGGCAATGGGAGAACAAAGTGATCCCGTACTGGACAGAGTGGGGCAAGTATGCAGCAGATCACAATGTGAAAGTAGGATTGGAACTGCATGGTGGATTCTCAGTGCATACTCCAGCTACATTGTTAAGACTGCGTGAAGCTGCAGGCGAAGTCATTGGTGCGAACCTGGATCCAAGTCACATGTGGTGGCAAGGAATTGATCCGGTACAAGCGATTCACATTCTGGGACGTGAAGGCGCGATCCATCACTTCCATGCTAAAGATACAACGATCGATCCGGTAAACGTAAACAAACATGGTTTGACAGATATGCAGGATTACACAAACATGCTTGACCGCGCTTGGCAGTTCCGCTCGGTAGGTTATGGTCATGATAACAAGACTTGGGCAGATATTATCAGTGCCCTGCGTCTCGTTGGCTACGATTATGTTGTAAGTATTGAACACGAAGACGGTCTGATGTCGGTTGAAGAAGGATTCTCTAAAGCCGTACAAAATCTCCGGCAAGTATTGATTGAGGAACCGCTGGGCGATATGTGGTGGGTTTAGAGCTATACTAGGGGGAAATTGAATATGATTAACGTCACCATTTGGAATGAGTTTGTCCATGAGAAAATTCACGATGAAGTAAGGGAAGTCTATCCGGACGGATTGCACCGGGCGCTGGCAGACGGACTCGGCGGCGAAGGATTTGCGATTCGGACAGCTACACTGGATCAGCCTGAACACGGCTTAAGTGATGAGGTGCTGAATTCCACAGATGTGCTGATATGGTGGGGACATATGGCACATGATCGTGTAAGCGACGAGGTCTCACAGAAGGTTGCACAGCGAGTACTGAACGGCATGGGATTGATTGTTCTGCATTCCGGGCATTTCTCCAAACCGTTCAAGGCCTTGATGGGCACCAGTTGTGATCTGAAATGGCGTGTTGCTGACGAGCAGGAGATCGTATGGTGTGTCAATCCTTCTCATCCCATTGCGGATGGGATTGAAGGCAAGATTGTACTTGAAAAGGAAGAAATGTACGGTGAATTCTTCGATATTCCGGTACCCGATGAGCTCGTGTTCGTAAGCAACTTCCAGGGTGGGGAAGTATTCCGAAGCGGCTGTACGTTCCGTCGCGGCGAAGGCAAAATCTTCTACTTCCGTCCAGGCCATGAAACGTATCCGACGTATTACAAGCCGGAAATTCTGAGAGTGATCAGCAATGCAGTAAAATGGGCATATCCTGCCCGCAGCTTCAAGCCGCAATTTGGCAAGAGCGAACCTGTAAGACCATTTGGTGGCGTGCTGGTCTAGGCCGCAAAAGTAGTATCTGATGGGCAAATGAAACGTATACCTAAGAACCCTTCTCCGAGTCAAGTATGACTGTGGCAGTTGGGTTCTTTTTGGGTAAGATAGGTACATGGGAGTTATACGATATTTGCCATGGTTCATCGAATCGTCCTGAGGTATACTTGTTGTATAGTCAAATTGCAAAGAAGCCTATTAAATTTTAACTTTTTTACGGCAGACGTTTTCTTTGTGACGTAAATGTGTTATTATGAAATATACTAACTAAATGTAAGTTCAGTGATCTCTAAAGAGGTGATTAATGTGGAAGGCCAAGATTTACGGATGTGTCCGCGTTTTGAGACGGCATTCTCGTTTTTGGGCAAACGCTGGAACGGTCTGATTATTCAAACGTTGATGAGTGGGTCTAAGCGATTCAAGGATATTTCCAACCTGATTCCGTCAATGAGTGACAAGATGTTATCTGAACGGATGAAGGATCTGGAGAGTGAAGGTATTCTGATTCGTCATGTTTATCCCGAGACGCCGGTTCGTATTGAATACGAGCTAACAGAAAAAGGGAAAGCTTTGCAGCCTGTCATGAACCAAATTCAGGATTGGGCAGAGCAATGGGTAGATTAAACGATTCATATGTCCAGGCTCAATGATGTGACCTGACAACAGAGAGCTCTTGATTTCGATGAAATCAGGAGTTTTTTGTCTTATATGCTTACTTAGTCATCATGGCTTGTCTGTTCAATATACAGGAATGTAGAAATAAACCACCTTTTTCCTGCAGGCCTTGCACATATTGACAGAAGTTATAGTATAATTTAAGAAAAATGGCCGCAGGCGGCCGGAGCGAGGAGGCCACTTGTCATGAGAGAAGAAAGCTTATCCCGTGAAGTACGCTACGGCAAGCAAGATATTGCGGAACTTGAGAGCGCATCCATTCAGGTTCATCTGATTTACAAAAAAGCTGCGGAACTGTTTAAATATTATTTTAATCCCCGCGTGGGTAACCAGGACCCAGGGGAAGCAGTTCCACTTGGAAACAGCAATGGGCAAGAACTGGCTCCGGTCGTCCTGCAAAAGTGGATTCAGACATCGTCAGGCTGGAAATGCATTGGTTGTGAAATAAGATACCCGGGGTCTGTGCAGGATAAGCTGGATGATGATTTTCCACGTGGCCAGCTTACTGGAGCTTCCGGGAAACGAAGATATGTAAAACCCGAAATGCTAATTCAAGCCATTGTATGGTCCCAGTATGAAAAAATCAGGCTGCTGGCACCGTGGCTTGGTGATGAAGCTTTTTATACCACACAAGAGCTGGATGTCATCGCCCGGTACATTGTACCGACATACTTCTCAGAGCGTCCCCTGCATGAGCAGGGCAAGCTCTACAAGATTCACCATCCGTACAGTAAGATCCCGCTGTATCAGGAATACGTAACAGCTCCTACATTCTGTGTACAGATGGATGGAGAGCTGCTCGAAGGGCGACTTTTGACAGGTGTGTATGTGTCGGAGGAACAGTTCCATGGGCTTAATCCGTACCTGAAAAATGGGGACGGGGGCCGGACTTATATGCAGGCGTGTGTTCAATAGAGGGGAATTAAATATAAGGGTTGAACGATCCGAACGAAGGAGCCCGCAAGCGGGCTCTTTGTGCTGCAGGATGGAATATGGAAGAAAAGTAACGGCATTGACACTTTTTTTGGATGAATATTGTGCCATAATAGAGGTTATGGACAACAGGGTGAAGATTTTAAGCAGGGTGGTGTTACCGACATGATGAAGAAGTTCCCCGGTTACATCGGTTTATGTTTGCTTATCATGGCAATTCTAGCCGGATGTACAGAGACACAGCCTTCTGAACAGCCGGTGGTCAAGGAGACCGATACTTCCAATACCATTACCGTTGCTGTCGATGGAAGCACTTTTTTACCTGATGCAACGAAGTCGATCAAGAGGGATTTTAGTGAAGGACTCACGCTTAAGAAGGCGCTATTGAACAGTGGTCTGGTTGATTTTACGGCCGACGGCAAGCGGATTCAATCCGTAGGGGAAGTTTCACTTGATTCCTCGCTAAGCTGGGCAGTTAAGCTAAACGGCAAGGATATTGATCCGGAAAATTGGGGCATGGAGCTTCATGCCAAGGATGAAGTGATCATTTACGTAAAAGCCGCCGACAGTACAGGAGAAGGTGTTGCATATCAGACAACCCTGCTCAAGATCAGCGGCGGCAATATTATGCCAGACCTTAATCGTCAATATGCGGGTGTCTATATCAAGGAGTGCACGGTTCGCGATGTACTTAAGTCCAGCGGCATCGTCAGAATGTCGGAAAATAACAAATACGTCGTTTCGGTTGAAAATGTTGTTCCACGCATGAATCAGCGTTGGGTGATCATGGTGAATGACAAGGAACTGATGGAAAACGGTTTGGATATGAAGTTGAATCCACGGGATGCGGTTAAATTACAGTTAACGGCATCTTAAACATAAACATAAAGCCCGCACCTCTTTAGGAGGACGGGCTTTTTTCATGTCACTTATAGATTAAGCTCATTACCGGAAGGTGATGACTTCAAGTGCTTAATGCTTAGATGCGGCAGATCTCATTGGGACATAATTCACAATGACAGATGCCTTGGAGCATCTTCAGGTCCTTGATAACAATCATGCCGTTATCATATTCAATGGCATCTTTTTTGCGCAAATCGCTAAGCATGCGGTTCACACTTTCGCGGGTAGCTCCAATCATGTTGGACAGATCCGTGTGGGTAATTTTTTTATGAATAATCACGTGATCGCCGTGGGGCTCGCCATAAGAATTGGACAATCGGATCAAGGTGGAACAGAGCGCACCAGGTTTGCCGTATAACATGAGGTCACGAAATTTGGTTTGGGTTAAGCGGTGATGAATGCCCATCCATTTCATAAAATCAATGGCGAAGTCACAGTGCTGACAGATCAGCATTTCCAGGTCTTTGTGCTCCAGTACACCGATTTCACTGTCTTCCAGCACTTCCGCCGAGAAGGTATGCTTGGAACCGAAGAACGGATCTGCCTGACCAATCATATCACCGGACTGGTACATGTACATGATAAGCTCTTTGCCTTCATCCGTGGATTTGGTGATCTGGGCACGGCCCCTTTTCATATAATAAAGTTTGTCGGACACATCACCTTCCCAATACAGGTGGGTCCCTTCAGGATAGGTACGGTCTTTCATGGTTACGAGCAGATGATTGAAATTCACTTCCGAGAAACAGTTGGTATTGCCGCGTTTTTCCATGACACTCAGTTGTTCTCTCATAAGTCTATCTCCCCTTTGTATCCACCGGAGGGGGATTACATTCATGCTGCAGTCCGCGCTCCGTGGTTCGCCGCAACCGTTACCGTCCTGATTAGGGTCAATTCCGCAGGGGAGGACGGTACAAATTGCGGTGGTTCAATTTTTAAGTTCAGTATATACCTAATCTTACCGTTTGAGGGGCATGGAAAGGGGGCAAAAATGGCGAAATTTCAAACATTGTGATTAAATTCACTTTGGAGAGGGAAGGCTGCATTTGACAGCTATATATTTTAAATAGGAAGTGAAAATGACCTTCAGAAGGAACTCCAAAAAACTTAAATTAAATTTGTTATACTTTGTGAAAAAAATCACATAATTAACCTTTTCGACATGTTACGATGTGTACGTAAAGAAGAGAGACAAACCAAAAAAACAATACGAACCTTTAGGAGGATGAGGGAGATGGCTGTAAAGAACGAAGTCGCCCCAGTAAAAGAACCGACAGCAGGTCAGTATATTCAAACGTTAATTGACAAAGCGAATAAAGCACACGCAGCATTCATGTCCATGGATCAAAAACAGATTGACCGCATCGTGCAAGCCATGGCACTGGCAGGTCTGGACAAACACATGATGCTTGCCAAAATGGCAGTGGAAGAAACCGGCCGCGGAGTGTATGAAGATAAAATCACCAAAAATATCTTTGCAACAGAATATGTGTATCACAGCATCAAATATGACAAAACCGTAGGCGTGATTGAAGATAACGAGTATGAGAGCTTCCAGAAAATAGCGGAGCCTGTAGGCATTATCATGGGTATTACACCGGTGACTAATCCGACATCCACGACGATGTTCAAAGCGTTGATTTCCATCAAAACACGTAATCCGATCATCTTTGGATTCCACCCTTCCGCTCAGAACTGCAGCCGCGAAGCCGCCAAAATTCTGCTCGAAGCTGCGGTGAAGCATGGTGCTCCGGCCGACTGTATCCAGTGGATTGATGATCCTTCCATGGACCGCACGAATGCACTGATGAATCATAACGATGTGGCGCTCATTCTGGCAACGGGTGGATCAGGCATGGTACGCGCAGCGTACAGCTGTGGTAAACCGGCACTGGGCGTTGGACCAGGGAACGTACCTTGCTTTATCGAGAAAACGGCAGATATCAATCAGGCTGTAACGGATCTGATCTTGTCCAAGTCATTCGACAACGGTATGATCTGCGCCTCCGAGCAAGCGGTCATCATCGAAGAACCGATCTTCGATCAGGTGAAAAAGAAAATGATTGCGAACGGGTGTTATTTCGTCAACAAGGATGAAGCTGCGAAATTGACAGCAGGTGCCATTAATGCGGAGAAATGTGCGGTTAACCCGGCGATTGTCGGTCAATCGGCAGTAACCATTGCGCAAATGTGTGGAATTGAGGTTCCGGCTGGTACCAAAATTCTTGTAGCAGAGATTGAGGGCGTCGGCACCAAGTTCCCGCTGTCTGCAGAGAAATTAAGTCCGGTACTGGCTTGTTACAAAGTAAAAACGGCAGCTGAAGGGATTGAGCGTGCTGCGGAAGTGGTTGCCTTTGGCGGCATGGGTCACTCCTCCGTTATTCACTCGAATAATGAAGAAGTCATAAGCAAATTTGCGGATCGTCTGCAAACGGGACGGATTATCGTGAATTCGCCATCGACACACGGCGCCATTGGGGACATCTACAACACGAACATGCCGTCATTGACTCTGGGATGCGGTTCATATGGCCGTAACTCGACCTCATCGAATGTCACTGCCGTCAACTTAATTAACGTGAAAAGGGTGGCTCGCCGTACCGTGAATATGCAATGGTTCAAAGTGCCAAACAAAGTGTACTTCGAAAAAGGAGCAACGCAGTATCTGGCCAAAATGCCTGATATTACTCGCGTAGCCATCGTTACGGATGCCATGATGGTCAAACTGGGCTATGTGGAAAAAGTGGAGCATTATCTGCGTCAACGCCAAATGCCGGTAGCAATCGAAGTATTCTCGGATGTTGAGCCCGATCCATCAACAACAACGGTAGACCGTGGTACAGAAATGATGCGCCGCTTCCAGCCTGACTGCATTATCGCTCTTGGTGGTGGATCACCAATGGACGCTGCCAAAGCCATGTGGTTGTTCTACGAATATCCGGACACGGACTTCAATGATCTGAAGCAAAAATTCATGGATATCCGTAAACGGATCTACAAATATCCGCGCCTTGGATCAAAAGCAAAATTCGTAGCGATACCGACAACATCGGGTACAGGATCGGAAGTAACATCGTTTGCCGTAATCACAGATAAAAATCTGGGCAACACCAAATATCCACTGGCAGACTATGAGCTGACTCCAGATGTAGCCATCGTAGACCCTGAATTCGTCTATTCACTGCCAAAAACAGCGGTTGCAGATACGGGTATGGACGTACTGACACATGCCATCGAAGCGTATGTATCGGTTATGGCCAATGATTACACCGATGGTCTGGCGATCAAAGCGATCCAGCTGGTATTCCAATACCTGGAGCAATCGGCGCTGCAAGGTGACAAACTGGCACGTGAGAAAATGCATAATGCTTCGACGATTGCCGGTATGGCTTTTGCTAACGCGTTCCTGGGCATTAACCACAGCTTGGCGCACAAATGGGGCGGACAGTATCACACCGCACATGGACGTACCAATGCAATCCTGATGCCGCACGTCATTCGTTATAACGCGAAAAAACCGACCAAATTTGCATCATTCCCGAAATATTCGCACTTCGTAGCAGATGAGCGGTATGCTGAAATTGCCCGAATTCTGGGATTGCCTGCACGTACTACAGAAGAAGGGGTGAACAGCCTCATCAATGCAATTCGCAAACTGAACAAAACACTCGGTATTGAGGAATCGTTCCAGGAAATCGGATTTGATGCCAAGGACTTTGAAGCTCACGTGGATTACCTGGCCGATCGTGCTTTCGAAGACCAATGTACAACCGCCAATCCAAAACTGCCGCTGGTGACTGAACTGGCAGACGTTTACCGCAATGCCTTCTACGGACGGTTTGAATAAACAGTATCGTTAACAAGCAAAAATGAGTTTAAGGTTTAGGCAATAGGTTCAGGGTTCCCCGAAAGGGGAGCCCACATTGCCGTCCTTTTGTCGATGACGGAATCCTTTGGGGATCCGTTGAACGGTTTGGTATTCACACATTAACGGAGAGGACAGAAAAAACTGAAGAAGCGAAGCGCTCGCCTTTATCAATGGATTTTTCCAATTAGAATAAGAAATGAAAAAAATCCAGTGATAACAGCGATCGGAAGTTGTTCTGGCCCGCGCAGTGGCTAAGTGTGAATAATTATTGGGTTCATCATGATCCTGCGATGGTGAAGTGAGGAAGTTCACTAACTTTGTGATAAAAATCACAGATGGTGAAACCCGCAAGACGTATACTGAAAATGTAAGAAAAACATCCATCCCGCGGTTCCGGTTCCCATGTAGAGAGAACGTGTTCCGGCTGATATGTGAAAAAGTTCACATTAATCGCGGCTCTGGGCACAGATGAGACGATTTTGCTGCACCCTGTCATGTGTCCGGAAATCCAAATTTGTGGAGGGATTACTATGTCGGTGATCGAAAAAGACGTAAAACAACAAACAGGCTGGAGAAACTTTACCAAAGGCACATGGACCAAATCCGTGGATGTGAATGATTTCTTGGCACATAACCTGTCTCCGTATTATGGGGATGAGTCATTCCTCGCAGGGGCAACACAGAATACGAAAGACCTGTGGGACATCGTATCCGATCTGACTAAAAAGGAACGGGACAACGGCGGCGTACTGGATGTGGACGTAAATACTCCGGCAACGATCGTGTCTCACGAACCCGGGTATCTGGATCAATCCAAAGAGCAGATCGTCGGTGTGCAAACTGATGCTCCATTCAAACGCTCCATTCAGCCAACAGGCGGAATTCGCATGATGATTGATGCATGTCAGGCTTACGGCTTCGAAATGCCTCAAGAAGTCATTGATATATTTACTAATATTCGCAAAACACATAATCAGGGTGTATTCGATGCGTATACATCCGAGATGCGTGCAGCACGCAAAGCAGGTATCATTACCGGTCTGCCTGATGCTTATGGCCGTGGCCGGATCATCGGCGATTACCGCCGGGTTGCTCTGTACGGGGTGGACTTCCTGATCCGTGCCAAAAAAGGAGAATTGAACGCTCTTGAAGTGGATGTCATTGATGAAGATGTCATCCGTCTGCGTGAAGAATTATCCGAACAAATCCGGGCTCTGCAGGAATTGAAGCAGCTGGGCGAAATGCACGGCTTTGATATCTCCCTGCCGGCTACCACAGCGAAAGAAGCATTCCAATGGCTGTACTTCGGTTACCTGGCTGCCATCAAAGAGCAAAATGGTGCGGCCATGTCCCTTGGACGTGTATCTTCATTCCTTGACATTTACATTGAACGTGACCTGCAGGAAGGTCATCTCACCGAGGAGCAGGCTCAGGAACTGGTTGACCATTTCGTCATGAAGTTGCGGATCGTCAAATTCCTGCGTACACCGGACTACAACGAGCTCTTCAGCGGTGACCCGACATGGGTAACCGAGTCCATCGGCGGGATGTCCGTGAACGGGGAAACACGCGTAACGAAAAACAGCTTCCGTTTCCTGCACACGCTGCACAATCTGGGACCCGCACCGGAACCTAACCTGACCGTACTCTGGTCTACCAAACTTCCGGAGGCGTTCAAAGAGTATTGCAGCAAAGTATCCATTGAAACCAGCTCCATCCAGTATGAGAATGATGATCTGATGCGTCCAATCTACGGAGATGATTATGGTATTGCGTGCTGCGTATCGGCGATGAAGATCGGTAAACAAATGCAGTTCTTCGGCGCTCGTGCCAACCTGGCGAAAGCACTGCTGTATGCGATTAATGGTGGACGTGACGAGAAATCCGGAGCACAGGTCGGACCGGAATATCCGGCCATTACAAGCGAAGTGCTGGATTACAATGAGGTCATGAAACGGTTCAAACCGATGATGGAATGGCTGGCTAAACTGTACATGAATACCCTTAACGTGATTCATTACATGCATGACAAATACAGTTATGAACGGATCGAGATGGCTCTGCATGACCGCGATATCGTACGCACCATGGCCTGTGGTATTGCCGGCCTGTCCGTTGCAGCCGACTCCTTGAGTGCAATTAAATATGCAAAAGTTAAACCGATTCGTAACGAGCAAGGAATCGCCGTTGATTTTGAAATTGAAGGAGACTTCCCTTGTTACGGTAACAATGAAGACAGTGTCGACAGCATTGCGGTTGAACTGGTAGAGAGCTTCATGGGCATGATCCGCAAACATAAAGCGTACCGCAATGCCATTCCAACCCAATCTGTATTGACCATTACATCCAATGTGGTGTACGGCAAAAAAACCGGTACAACACCGGATGGACGAAAAGCAGGCGAACCGTTTGCTCCAGGTGCCAACCCGATGCATGGACGTGACAAAAAAGGAGCTCTGGCATCCCTGGGTTCTGTAGCCAAATTGCCTTACGAACACAGCCTGGACGGTATCTCCAACACATTCTCGATTGTGCCTAAAGCGCTCGGTAAAGAGTCCGATACGCGCAAATCCAATCTGGTTGCCATGATGGACGGTTATTTCGGTCAAGGTGCTCACCATCTGAACGTGAACGTGTTCGATCGTCAGCAGTTGATTGACGCCATGGAGCATCCTGAAAATTATCCACAATTGACCGTTAGGGTATCCGGTTATGCCGTAAACTTCATCAAATTGACGCGTGAGCAGCAGCTGGATGTCATTAACCGGACCTTCCACGGTTCGATGTAATAAAACGGTAAACAGGAGTAGATCACCATCATAAACGCACAGCGGATGCGGATACAGAAAGGAAGAGGCAGCATGGTTAACGGACATATTCATTCACTCGAAACTTTCGGGACGGTTGACGGCCCAGGCATCCGCTTCGTGCTTTTTATGCAGGGATGTCACCTGAAATGCCAATATTGTCACAACCCGGATACATGGGCGCTTGATGGAGGCCGGGATATGAGCGTGGAGGAAGTTCTTGCTGAGATCGAGCCATACTTGACCTATTATCGCAGTTCGGGTGGCGGACTTACGGTATCGGGAGGCGAACCGACGCTGCAGGCTCATTTCGTCGGCCAGGTTTTCAAGGAAGTGAAGCGGCGCTGGGGACTGCACACCACCCTGGACAGCAATGGCTATAATGAACCTGAGCGTATTCTTGACTTGTTGGACCATACGGATCTGGTCATGCTGGATCTGAAACATATCGATGATGAAAAGCATATCAAGCTTACCGGGAAATCCAATGAGAGAACACTTCGGATGGCCCGCTGGTTATCGGATCATGGCCGGAAAATGTGGATTCGGCACGTATACGTGCCAGGCATTCATGATGATGAACAAGATCTGCTTAACCTGGGACGCTATATCGGAACATTGAATGGTGTGGAGAAGTTTGAGATTTTACCGTATCACCAGATGGGCATATACAAATGGCAGGCACTGGGAAAAGTATATCCGCTCGAAGGCGTTCCGTCTCCTACCGAAGAAGAAGTGGAACGGGCTTATCGCTTGATTGAACAGGGGCGGAAAGAAACGACAGACACACTTGCTCGGGCAAAATGATCCATATCCATGGGTCCGATAGAAAATGAACCCACTCTTCAAACAGTCTTTGCGACAAACGTCGCAAGGGCTGTTTTTTGTTGCATTTTACATGAGGATTACGAAAAGGCTTGTTCAGTGAAGGATTTTATCCCCTTATTGATGAATTGTCATCCTTACGATGGTAGCTCCGGCTTTTTATAATCAGAGTGTAAAACCAAATGCGCAATATGCCGAGGAGGGTCAACGACGATGAAAAAAAGAATGATAATGCTGCTCTCACTGCTGCTGGTTACGTCCTGGACGCTGGCTGCATGTTCGGGCTCAGGGAACGAAAATCCGCAGGGAGCTTCTGGCTCCGAACCGGAGACGAGCAAGGAACCGGTGGAAATGCTGCTGCGTCACACCCAAGTAGGGGCGGATAAACAGAAACGGCTGGCCATTCTGCAGGACGTCGTCGACAAAGTGGAAAGTGAGGTCCCTAATCTGACCTTTACGCTGGACGGGGTTGAATCGGATGTAAACCGGAAGGAAAAGCTTCGCGGGGAAATGGCTGCCGGCAATCCACCGGATATTTTTGAACTGTTCGGCAGCCCGGACTCCAAAGTGTATGCCAAGGAAGGCATGCTGCTGGATCTGACACCGATTTTGCAAGAGCTGGGCATTCAGGATCAGTATACATCCCTTGAACCATTCACGTATGAAGGCAAAGTGTATGGACTGCCGATTGGTGGTTCAGGCGAAGGTTTCTTCTATAACAAAGAATATTTTGCAAAAAAGGGCTGGCAAGCACCAACGACCATGGCTGAGCTTGATAACATGCTGGCCGAGATCAAAGCGGATGGGAAAGTGCCACTTGCCTCTGCTTCCAAAGCGGGCTGGGTCCCGCTGATGTTGACGAATCATCTGTGGTCCCGTTATGCCGGTCCCGAGATTACTGCGAAGTTTGCAACTGGTGAAGCCAAATGGACCGATCCGGGTGTGATTCAAGGTTTTGCGAAGCATAAGGAATGGGTCGATAAGGGGTATTTCAAAAAAGGCGAGCTCGGCTTCGAATACGCAGAGTATACGACTCAATTCACAAGTGGTGAAGCAATATTGATGTATGACGGAACATGGAAATCATCAGTATTTAAGGAAGGACAGAGCGGGGAATCGTTGATCGGCAAGGTTGGATTCTTCAATATGCCGCCGGTAGAGAATGGCGTGGGAGATCAGACTTCCCTTATGCGTGACGTCAATAATGGATATGGCTTCTCGGCATCTGTAGCGGAAGATCCTCAGAAGCTGGAAGCGGTAAAAGCGTTCATCAAAAACTTCTATAATGAAGATATGCAGGTGCGTGGACTTGTGGAAGATGGAGTCCTTCCTGCCATGAAGCTGGATGAGAAGGTATTAACGGACAGCATTACCGACGAGCTGATGAAGGAAATCGTTGCTGTCCTGAATGCATCCCAGACATCATTCCCAGCCTTTGATGCGCTGGTACAGGCGGATGTGACCACCGAGATCAGCAATCTGCAGATTCAAAAACTAATTGGTGGACAGACCACGCCGGAGAAGATGGCGGAGGAGCTGCAGCAAGTTCAGGAGGAAGCCAACGCTTCTGTGGAATAATAGATCTACTCTACCTCAAGCTGCAACTGAAGTTACTGAAGGAGGCTGAATATGAATACTTCACTCCGCAGCCCACTCATTTACACGCTGTTTGTATTACCGGCATTGATCTTGTTTGTCATGTTTTTCCTGTATCCGATTGGCAGCTCACTGTACTATAGCTTGACCAGCTGGAATGGCGTTTCGACAGACCCACGATTTGTGGGTTTGTCGAATTACGCCAAGGCTTTAACCGATGAACGGTTTTGGATATCCACACGCAATAATGGCTTTTTTATCGGATTTTCCGTATTGATTCAGGTCCCACTGATTGTATTATTCTCATTGCTTATTGCCAATGTCAAACGATTAAAGGGAGTATACAAAACGGCTGTTTTTTTACCTTCCATTATGTCGACGGCAGTCATCGGTATTTTGTGGGGATTTATCTATGAGCCCAACATCGGGCTATTGAATCAACTGCTCAATACGTTTGGCATTCCGCCGGTGTATTGGCTTTCGGATAATCGTTTCGCGATGCTGTCCATTCTTGTGACCAATGCCTGGCAGTGGACCGGATTTTACATTGTCATGGTGCTGGCGGCCATTCTCGCCATTCCCCGTGACCTGGATGAAGCGGCAGCCATCGATGGTGCGACGGCAGTGCAGCGGGCCACCCGAATCACGCTGCCACTCATCAGGCCCATTATTTCGGTTGTCATCATGCTGTCCATTGCCGGAGCGATGAAGGCAGCAGATATTGTGCTTGTAATGACCAAAGGCGGACCGGCCGGCTCCACCGAGGTGCTCGCTACGTATATGATCAAATATGCGATTACCAATTTTAAATATGGATACGGCAATACGGTAGCGGTCCTGATCTTTGCTCTGACACTTGTGCTGACGGCTGTGTACCAACTGCTCGTGGCAAGGCACAACGAAAGGGTGGAGTATTGATGGTAAAGCATATACGAGCCAGTATTCCTCATGTGTTGTTGATGTTATATTTGATCGCTATTTTATTTCCCTTTTTATTCGTTATCTTCTCTTCATTCAAACAGGATAACAATGAGATTGCTCTTCATCCTTTTGGTCTGCCAACGAACTGGGTGTTTAGCAATTACGTGGAAGCCTGGGTCAACGCCAAGATTGGTACGTATTTCTGGAACAGCATGTACATTTCGGTGCTCTCTTCGGCAGGTACCATTATACTGGGCGCCATGTTTGCTTTTGCTGTAACCCGGATGAGACACCGCAAGTGGAGCCTGTTTCTCTATAGTCTTATACTGGCCGGCATGCTTATTCCGAACAATGCGCTCATGCTGCCCATTTATTTGCTCGTCCGCAAGCTGGGCATATTGGACACGCATCTGGCTCTGATTGTTCCCTATGTAGCGAATGCCATTCCTTTTACGATTATCATACTGGCTGCTTTTATGAGATCACTTCCCGGAGAGATAGAGGAAGCAGCGGTAATGGATGGCTTGAGGGCCCCAGGGATCTTTGCTAAAATAGTGATACCTCTTACAGTTCCAGCCATCGTTACGGTATTTATCGTGAATTTCCTCGGCAACTGGAACGAATTTTTGCTCGCCAATTATTTCCTATCTACAGATAAGCTGCGCACCCTGCCTGTAGGCATGGTCCAGTTTCGTGATCAGTACCAGATGAACTATGCCCAGATGTCCGCAGGAATTGTATATAGTGTTGTGCCTGTCATTGTTATTTACGCCATACTACAGGAGAAAATCATTGAAGGTGTGACCGCAGGCGGCGTCAAGGGTTGATGGCCTAAGCGGTTATTGGGGAGAACGGATATGAACTTGCGCATGAAGCTGGCCTTGGCATTTCTGCTGTTAATTATTGTACCGATGTGTGCACTGGGTATCGGGATGTTTCTGGTTACCTCACATACAATTGAGAAGAAATACAACCAACAGGCCGAATATGCCCTCCAGGCCATTAGTTACAATATCGAAAATGTTTTTCAGCAGATAAACAATGTCACGGATAACGGGATCGCCACGTCGGTATTTCAAATGGCACTTAACGCCAAAGATCCGACCAAGCAGGATCTCGGGACCGGTAATCAATTATCGCTCAATGCCAGCCAGCGCAATTTCCGATCTCTTCTATATAACTATCCGTTCATTAGCTATGCTTTCTTATATGATCTGCGTTCGTCCCAGAACAATCAGATCGTCTCCATATTTACCAAGGAAAATTTTGAAACGCTTCCTTTTCAGCAATTCAAGGTACACCCTTTATTTCAGGAAATCCATCAGCTTAATGGCGTGCCCAAATGGCTTGCCCCGCTTGAGTATCCCGAACTTACCGGTAACGATCCTGTCTTTACGCAGATCAGGTTAGTGAAGGAACTCAGTTATTTTCAAAATATCGGAATTCTGGTGGTACAAATCAAAAAGGGGGAGATCGATCGCATCTTCCGGCATTTGCAGATCAGTGATTCTGCTCAAAATACGTCCTTTCTATTAATTAATGAAGAAGGTTTGGTAGTCTATGACCCATCCGGGCGATACAGTGGGGAGAAGATGGAGAACCTCGGTGTGAACGCATCCAGTTATGGCCCTGGCTTCAGCAGCATCCGGACCGTATTTGATGGCACGGAGAGTATCCTGTCCCAGTATCATCTGAAAAACTACGGTTGGAGTTTAATCAGTGTCACCTCTTGGGAAGCGCTGTCGGCTGAAACGAACGTGTTTGCAGGCTGGTCGGTGATTATTATTCTGGTCTGTCTTCTTGCTGCGATGGTCTTCAACCTGTTTTTCATGAATCGGATAACCGGCAATATTGCGGTGCTGGTCCGTTTCATGCGGCGAGTCGAGGATGGTGACTTCAACGCACGGGTTGAGGGTAAGGGATTCGATGAGATGCAGCTTCTTGCCCATGGATTCAATGAACTGCTGGACAGGATTGGAAGTCTGTTTCGCCGTGTGCGGGCAGAGCAGCAGCAAAAGGCCAAGGCTGAACTGCGTGTGCTGCAGGCTCAGATCAAGCCACACTTCCTGTTCAATACATTGGAATCCATCAACGGGCTTGCGATGCGAGGAGAGGGACGGAAAGTCAGCGAAATGGTAAACCGTCTTGGCAATATTCTTCGTATCAGTATTCAGGATCAGGAAGAAATTCCACTGGGCGAGGAAGTAAGGCATCTCCAGAGTTATCTTGAAATTCAGCAATACAGATTCAGCGAATTGTTTACGTACGAAGTGGATATTCCTACTCATTTATATGCATCCTCCGTACTTAAACTGACCTTGCAGCCTTTAGTAGAAAATAGCATTCAGCATGGCTTCGAGGGTATTGAGTACAAGGGAGTACTTCGAATCAGTGCGTTTGAGCTCCACCATAATCTGATACTGCAAGTGGAGGATAACGGACTTGGCATTCCCCAGGAAATAATGGGGAGATTCGAATATATGGCAGAGGATCCTCCGGAACATTCGCATGCAAAGGAAGGGGAGCTTTCCCTATCCTCCATGGCTGAACGCCGGGGACTCGGCTTACGAAGTGTAGCGGATCGGATACGAATTCGATACGGGGCGGGATATGGCATATTCATATGTTCTGCTCCAGGACATGGGACAGTGATTCAATGCATAATTCCACGATATGAGCAGGGGGATGCCTAGATGAATCTGACGGCAATGATTGTTGATGATGAGCTGCCGATTTTGGAAAATTTGAGACTGATCCTGCCCTGGGAGGACATGGGGATTGAAATTACGGGCACGGCCAGAAGTGGAATAGAAGCACTGGATAAGGTGGCTGATTGCCATCCTGACATTATGCTGTGCGATATCCGCATGCCTACCATGGATGGTTTGGAACTTATTCGAATCCTGCGCGAGCGGGGCGAGTCATGTGAAATTATTTTGCTGACCGGATATCAGCAGTTCGAATATGCCCGAACGGCCATCCGTTACAATGTACATGAATACATATGTAAACCCATTGATTACTCGGATCTGGAGAACAAATTACGTGAGTTAACTGAACAAATTATTCAGAAGAGAGTAATTAGTGAGTCTGAACGCCATCGAAGTATAGAAATGGAAAACTGGATCAGGCACAAACATGTGACAGACTTGCTGCGGGGTGAAAAGGAAAACCTGGCATGCTTCCCCGTGCAATCCTCGGAAACGTTGCCCTCTGCTGATCGCTATGTCCTGATTCTTGTGGATGCAGAAGGTTATTTCCGCCATTCCATCGGATGGACAGCTGACCAGCATCAGCAGTGGCATGATGAAATTCATACCAATCTTAGAGATCTAACCGAAATAATCGAAGGAAGCATCATAACTCACGTCCGTAAGGGAGAATGGGGGATATTGCTCAAGGCTTCGCTTGGATGGGAGACCAGAGCAGATCAACTAGCTCAGCGTATTCAAAAGAGACTTAATGCCATCTTTGCTGTTGACTCAGCAATGAAGGCAAGGATTATTCTGGATGATACGCCCGTATGTCTGGACCACCAGATTATTGAGCGATACCGGCACTGTCAGAAACAAAGCACCTCGCGTCCTTCGGTTTCGGAATGGATCAAGTCCGCATGTGAGTATATGGATACACATCTGGATCATGATCTTGGCATAGATGAAGTAGCGGATTGGCTTGGTATTAGTTCAAGTTATTTTTGTCAGCTGTTCAAAAGCCATGTCGGGGTTACATTTGTTGAATATATGACCCAGAAACGGATGGAAACAGCAGCGATGTTATTGAGTACAACGGAATGGAGCATTACGTCAATTGGGGAAGCCACGGGCTATAAAGAGCGGCGTTATTTCTCCAAGGTATTCCATAAACATTTTCATATGAAACCGTCCGAATACAGGCAAAGCCATAGAATAGCCACTTCATTGGAGGAGGAAATGCATACATGAGCTCATGGGGACATTTCACACTGGAGCAAAAGGTGGGTCAGCTGTTTATGTGCGGCTTTCATGGACAGCAAGTGGACGAACAGATTACGCGGTTGATACAGGACTACCATGTTGGGGGTGTTATTTACTTCAGGCGCAACGTGGAAAGTGTGGAACAATTGACCCGTTTGTCTGCCGAGCTGCAGAGCTTGTCCGCAAAAAGCAGTGAGCTGCCGCTTATGATCTCGGTAGATCAGGAAGGCGGTATGGTTGCGAGAATTGATAAGGACGGGATTACCAGAGTACCGGGAAGCATGGCTCTTGGTGCAACAGGTCATCCGGACTATACGTATCAATGTGCGCGAATTCTTGGGGCTGAGCTTAAGCGGATTGGGATCGATATGAACCTTGCACCCGTTGTTGACGTGAACAATAACGTTCTTAATCCGGTGATAGGCGTGCGATCTTATGGGGAAAATGCCGAGAACGTCGCGGTCCATGGTGCGGCAGCCATTGCTGGATATCAGTCCAGCGGCATAGCTGCCACAGCGAAGCATTTTCCGGGGCATGGAGATACAGCCGTAGATTCACATCTTGGCATGGTAACGGTTCCGCATGAATGGCAAAGACTGGAGCAGGTGGAGCTGCGGCCTTTTCGCCGGGCCATTGAGGCAGGTGTGGATGCCATCATGACCGCACATGTAATCTTTCCGGCAATTGAACCTGAGCCTATTCCAGCAACGTTGTCCCGTAACGTATTACATGAATTGCTGCGCGAACAAATGGGGTTTAAAGGAATTATTATTACAGATTGTCTGGAGATGCACGCAATATCCAAACCATATGGGGTTGCGAATGCGGCTGTTCGTGCGGTTAAGGCGGGAGCAGATTTAATTCTGGTCAGTCATACCCTGGAGGAGCAAATTGCAGCTATAGATGCTGTGGTGGAAGCGGTCCGCCATGGAGACATCGACGAGCAGATCATTGACCTGGCGCTGGAGCGTGTCGTGGATTGGAAGCAAAAACGCTGCGGTAATCAATCAAGTGAACAATCGAGTGAACAAAATTCGTTTTCATCCGTTCCGGAGAATATGCTGTTAGATGAAATTGCTTGCAAGAGCATTACCGTAGTTCATAATGACGGTGTACTGCCATTAAAGCCTGAACAAAATGTGTTTGTTGTATGGCCTGAGGTTGTACAGCGAACAGAGGTAGATGAACCCTGGTCCCATTCGGATTCACTTGGGGTGGTGCTTGGACAATACAAAAATCATGTTCGTGAGCATAAGATAACAACACAGCCGTCATATGAAGAAGCAGAACGAATTACGAAAAGTGTAATGGAGGGAGAACAAGTCATTGTATGCACGTACACCTCGGCTGGGGTTCTTCCCAAAGGTCAGCGTTACTTGATTGAACGGCTGAGTGTAAACCATTCATTAATTGTTGTAGCTTTGCGTAATCCCTATGATCTGCTGGAAATACCCAGGCCGGGAGCTTACGTATGTACTTACGAAAATACACCTGCCGTGGTACGTGCACTCTCCTTGTTAATTACGGGTGAACTGAATCCGAGTGGAAGCTTGCCCGTCCGATTAAGTTAACTTTAAAGTGATAAAGACGGCCTTACTATTATGTGGTGATATTCATCCATATAATGGTAAGGTTTTTTTGTTGAATATATCATTTGAATCTTTGAATGATGATGAAATGATAACTAATTATTTTCATAGTGTTTTCGCTCTATTAAAACTTTACATTTCTAATCTATTATTTTTAGCAACTTTTCCCGGTGACAAGCGTCTAATAGTATGACTTTTTGAGGGGGATATTAATAAAATGGGAGCAGAAGGAGCCAAAGAAAAAGAATGAATTTGAAGAAGAAATTGTCTATACTTACCGCTTTAGCTGTTTTTCAGGCGTTTGCAGCCATTCCTGCGAATGCACAGGCAGCTGATCAAAGCGATTCGACACCAGTGAATACAGCCAAAGTTAAATCCGTTGAGGTTATTAAGAAAGAACAAACCATAGCGGAATCCGAAGTAAAAGATCAATCAGGTACACAGACTTCCGATAACGATACAACGGAGGAGACGAATCCTGAATCCACAGAATCATCAGGTACAGACGTTACTCCAGTTGACCCTGCAGCTCCTGCTGAATCTGAAGATGCAGAAGGTACAGAGGAAGAAGCGCCAGCACCTACACCTGTAGAGGTTGAGCAGCCTTCCACTAGTGGTCAGTCCGGAACTGCCGGCGGAGACCTGACGCTGTACATGAACAGCAATAAAATGGTGCAAGATGGCAAGACATACCTTGCCGGACAGCCGATGGCTGTCAAAAATGGTGTATCCTATGTAGCGATCCGCGCGCTGGTTGACCGAGTTGGCTATGATGTGAAGTACGACAACACGACCAAGGAAACGATCATTATTAGCGGGGAAGATGAGCTGCGTTTCAAGACCAACAGCAAAATCTATACCGTTAATGGTGAAGCAAGAACGATGAAGGGCGCTGCTTACCAACAAAAGAATACGTTTATGGTGCCGCTGACTTCAATTACACAGGCACTCAACATTACTTATACAGTGAACCAATCCGCCAAAACGGTGGTATTGAAACTGAGTACCAAACCGGTAGCCAGTTTCACGGTACCCAAAGAAGTTTTTGCCGGTGACAACGTAACATACACAACGAAATACAGTTCTCCCAAAGGACTGGATATTGTGGATGAGCGCTGGACTGGCCGTCAGGATTCGTTCGACCAACCAGGTACATATACGGTAACGTATGCTGTCCAGGATTCAAGCGGTCAATGGAGTGATCCTTACTCTGTCACAATCCAGGTCCAAAAACCCAATCTTCCTCCTGTAGCGATGTTCACTACAGACAAGGAAGAGTACAAAATGGGTGAAAAGATAACCTACATTGATCAAAGCACAGACGACGAGAATGCTATTGAGACAACAGAGTGGGACAACAACGCACTGGCATTCTTTGTTCCAGGACCGAAGACCATTACGATTACAGTTACAGACAAACACGGTCTGAGTAACAGCTATTCTAAAATCATCAATATCACGGGCGAAACGTTGTACACTCTCTCTGATTTCAATCAATTGTTCACACCGGTTGGTGGGAAGTTTACCTTCAATGGTGGAGAAGTACCTGCCATGGAGAAAGTTCCATACACTTACTATGATGAGCAAAGCATTCTGATTCGCAGTAACAGTCCGGAAACGGTCAACAGCGAAGGAATTGTCTACAAGGAATCTTCGATTGGACAAACACGTTTTATGATTCACCACGTGAATAATACAGGTAAAAACGTAAAAATGTACGTTGTGGCTACCAACAACAATATGTATCCGGCAACACTGGAGCAGCAAAACATGGGCTTCGCGGGTCCATCTCCGTTTGCTACTGTAGCTGGGAAGCTATCGATTGACCGCTGGTTCAAATCCATGCAGGAAGGCACTGGCAAATTGGACGTTGTCCTGCAGCCTGGAGAGAGCAAACTGGTTCTTACAGAACTTAGTGCTCTGCCGATGAAGAAGGGCCAAGTAATCTCCCTGTACTCCGATGTATTCAGCGATTACAGACTGGACTACAACATTATTATGATTGAAGAAAACAAAGACCCGATGGAAGTATGGTCTACGCTACCTGTACTGGATCGTGATGGTGTTCACAACCGGGGAACATACCCGAATGCAACACGTGTCATTACGTATGATCAGGAAGTAGGTGCGAAGCCTTCCCGTCTTCCGCTTGGTGACAATGCAAGTGATCCAAACCTGGTCGGAACAGACCCGATGGCCTACACAGATGCTTCCAACGCCGGTAACTTTGGTGTGCTTTATAAAATTACACTGAATAACGTAGCACCGCGTACGCTGATCTCGTTCAACCCTCGTGGTGGTAAATATTCCGGTGTGGCACTTGTTAATGGCCAGGTTGTGCAAATATCCGAGGGTAAATCCTTGAGTGCTCCTAACGAGCAAAGTGTACTCTACCGTACAGGCTCTTATGGTGAGAGTGTTACCATTCTGTTCTCAGCGGCCCCAGGAAGCAATCTTCCTGTCAATCTGTTGTTCACGCCGCTTCCAGCTGAGAAGTAATCTTGACCAGGCAACGAGGAACGGACGGTTTGGAGTGAAAGCTTATATCTTATATACCCGATCACCCCAAAAGTCGCCCGAAGAAATAATCTTCTGAACCGTCAGAGAAGGACTCCATGTGAATGGGGTCCTTTTTAATGAAACTCTTAATAAACTGACGATGAATAGTGAGCTAGCCGTTTCGTTGACTCTAATCCGAATTTGAGGCATTATTAGAATTATAATAACAAGCATGGTATCAGTGTTGCATAATTGTAATTCACATGAAGTCCAATGGGTAGCATCTGGACGAATATACTTTAGTAATCCAGCTTTTTGCTAATTTGGATTTGCTCTTAGGATGTATGCATAATGCTTGTATGACAGGAGGTGCTTGAAGTCATGCTGTCGACAGAACAGATTATTAATACTATGTCCTCACAGGGACTTCGCATTACGGATCAGCGGAAGACACTGGCCCGGTTATTTGCCGAATCTCCTGGGTATCTTACACCCAAGGACGTCTATGAATATATGGGTAAGACTTACAGCGGACTGAGCTTTGACACGGTATACCGGAACTTGCGTGTCATGCAGGATTTGGGTGTACTGGAGCAGGTCATTTTTGAAGACGGTGTAAAATTCAGAGCGCATTGCAGTGAAGATCACCATCACCATCATATGATCTGTCTGAAATGTCAGAAGACCTATCCGATCGTTTTTTGTCCGATGCAGCTGGCAGATGCTCCAGAACAGTTTCAGGTTGTGGATCATAAATTTGAAGTGTTCGGATACTGCAAAGATTGTGCGGAATATGCTCCGACGAAAGTGTCCACTGGGCATTCACACGATCACGGGAAACACTAACCATGAAGCTATCCCGCAGAGTGGCACAGGCGCCCATTCGGGTATATCGAAATTATATTTCTCCCTTGAAGCCACCTACATGTCGCTTCTATCCAACTTGTTCGGCATACGCAATGGAAGCGATTGAGGTTCATGGCGCATTCAAAGGTTCGCTGCTGGCTGCCAAGCGTATCGCAAAATGCCATCCGTTTCATCCGGGAGGCGTTGATCTGGTTCCGCCAAAGACAGAAAAAACGGTCATGGTACATGATGAGGGATAAAGGTGGAGTCATTAACCACCTGATCAAATGACATGGTCGTAGTTGTGCAGCTGCCGACTTGACAAAGAGGGCAGCATTTCAGTATATTTTTCGTATAATGATTTCCAGTGAAGGGATAAGTACAGACACACCCCCAGTGCAGAGAGCCGGATGAGCTGAGAACCGGTCTGGGAGGAGGATGGAATATGGTCCCGGAGGAACCTCTTCCGAGCGTGCAGACGTGTATGTAGACGCTGTCGTAAGGTTGGGGCGTGATCCAGCGTTAATGGGCGGTCGAAGGACCGGCAGAGCCTGTGTTTTGCAAAAAGCACGGGGAATTTGGGTGGTAACACGTGAGATCTACTCTCGTCCCATAGGGGCGGGAGTTTTTTGTGTTCTTTTTTAGTTAAGAACGCGAAAGTAAGCATGACATATGAAGGAGGAGAAGTCTTTCATGACTGATCAAAAAACATTTTATCTGACGACGCCGATTTATTATCCGAGTGACAAATTGCATATTGGGCATGCGTACACAACGGTAGCTGGAGATGCAATGGCTCGTTACAAACGTCTGCGCGGTTATGCAGTGCGTTACCTGACAGGAACCGATGAGCACGGACAGAAAATTGAACGCAAGGCTCAGGAGAAGGGGCAGACACCACAGGCATTTGTAGACGACATCGTTGTAGGCATCAAGGAGCTGTGGAACAAGCTGGATATCTCCAATGACGACTTCATTCGTACAACGGAAGAACGCCACAAAACGGTTGTACAGGATATTTTCGATCGTTTGCTTAAACAGGGAGATATCTATAAGGGTGAGTACGAGGGCTGGTACAGCATTCCAGATGAAACGTACTACACGGAAACCCAACTGGTTGATGTGGAAAAGAATGAGAAGGGTGAAATTGTCGCTGCCAAAAGTCCAGATAGCGGACACCCGGTAGAACTTGTCAAAGAGGAATCCTATTTCTTCCGCATGAGCAAATATGCAGATCGTTTGCTGAAATATTATGAAGAGAATCCTGGTTTTATTCAGCCGGAATCCCGCAAGAACGAGATGATCAACAACTTTATCAAGCCGGGTCTGGAAGATTTGGCCGTTTCCCGTACAACGTTTGAATGGGGCGTTAAAGTCAAAGGCGATCCGAAGCACGTCGTATATGTTTGGATTGATGCATTGTCCAACTATATTACGGCTCTCGGCTACGGATCATCCGATTCATCACTGTATGACCAGTTCTGGCCTGCAGATGTTCATCTGGTAGGTAAGGAAATCGTTCGTTTCCATACCATCTACTGGCCAATCATGCTGATGGCGCTTGACCTGCCTTTGCCGAAAAAAGTATTTGCACATGGCTGGTTATTGATGAAGGACGGCAAAATGTCCAAATCCAAGGGCAATGTGGTTGATCCAGTGACCCTGATTGACCGTTACGGCCTGGATGCACTGCGTTATTATCTGCTGCGTGAAGTTCCATTCGGTTCGGATGGTACGTTCACTCCAGAGAGCTTTGTAGAGCGCGTGAACTCGGATCTGGCCAATGATCTGGGGAACCTGCTTAACCGTACCGTTGCGATGGTGGATAAGTACTTTGAAGGCAAGGCACCAGCATTTACTTCGGGTGTAACAGAATTCGATGCTTCACTGGAAGAAGCCGGCCTTGCTGCGGTGGATAAAGTGGAGCAGGCGATGGAAAATCTGCAATTTTCCGTTGCGCTGACGGCGATCAGCCAATTTGTTAGCCGCAGTAACAAATATATTGATGAGACACAGCCTTGGGCTCTGGCACGCGATGAAGCGAAACGGGATGAACTCGCATCTGTTATGTCTCACTTGATCGAAAGTCTGCGTATTGCTTCCATCTTGCTCCAGCCGTTCCTGACTCGTGCTCCGCATAAAATCTGGGAACAGCTTGGTATTCAGGAAGGCGAACTTACAGCTTGGGATACGTCTAAGCAGTGGGGTGTCATTCCAGCGGGTAATGCTCTGCAAAAGGGTGACCCAATTTTCCCTCGTCTCGACTCGGAGCAGGAGGTTGCGTATATTGCTGAAGCCATGACCGGAGGCAAAAAAGCGGAACCGCAAGCGGATGGCGCACAAGGCAATGCTGGTGATTCTGCGCAAGCTTCCGAACCTGTGACTGCACCTGAGAGCAAGGAAGAAATCGGCATCGACGATTTTGCCAAAGTGGAACTGCGTGTAGCACAGGTTATCGCCTGTGAACCGGTCAAAAAAGCAGATAAGCTGCTCAAATTGCAGCTGGATCTCGGTTATGAGCAGCGTCAGGTCGTATCAGGGATCGCGAAGTTCTACTCCCCGGAAGAGATGGTTGGACGCAAAGTCATTTGTGTAACGAATCTCAAACCAGTAAAATTGCGCGGTGAGCTGTCCCAAGGAATGATTTTGGCGGCATCTCATGGAGACCAATTAACACTGGCTACGGTACCGGACAATATGCCTAATGGTGCTCAAGTAAAATAAATTTGCTGAACATGTAGTCCGACGCTTGATTATATGAAGAATGAAGGTGACCCGATGCTATCGGGTCGCTTTTTTCTTTCGTCTTGATTGCCCCGCTAATAACGTAGGAAAACAAGCATATACTGTTATGAACTCTGCGCTCCAGGGGAGAATAAATAGGACCCGACCGCTTGACAACCACGTTCAGGTTACCTATAATTCTTTCAGTAATGTTTACGATTAAGAGATGCGGAGTGAAGCAATAGTGAAATGGTATAATGAAACAACACTAACCAGGAATACCCGGATACAGCATACAAGCAAACGTGGCCAAACCAGAACGAAATGGTTATGGAGCAGCTTGCTTATTCTCAGTTTGCTCATGTTATCGGCGTGTGGACAAAGTAATTCGGAAAGTGCCAAGATCGAGGAAGGCAAAGTGAATGTGATCACGAGTTTTTATCCTGTATATGCGTTTACAACAGCTATCGGCGGTGAAGACGCAAACGTTATTAATTTGCTGCCAACCGGCGTTGAACCCCATGACTGGACGCCAAAGAGCCAGGACATTGTAAACACCTCCAAGGCACAATTGTTCCTATACAACGGTGCTGGCCTAGAAGGATGGGTACCTAACTTTCTCAAGTCCCTTAACAGCGATACTCAAGTGAAGTCTGTGGCTGTAAGTGATGGAGTGAGCCTGCTGACGGCTGAAGGTGATGATGGGCATAACCATGGAGAAGAGCATGAAGACGAACACGCAGAAGAAGCAGGCACAGAGGACGTTGCAGACCATCACGTGGATCCTCATACATGGGTAAGTCCCAAGTCGGCTATCGTGATGGCTGAAAATATCAAAAATAGTCTGGTCGAAGTAGATCCTGATCATCAGGATGGTTACGAACAGCGTTATGAGGAACTTCGTACCAAACTCGAAGCGCTCGATCAGCGCTTTACGGACGAATTATCCAAAGTCTCCAATAAAGAAATTGTTGTGTCCCATCAAGCATTTGGATATCTTGCACGTGATTATGGTTTGACACAGCATGCCATCATGGGGCTATCCCCGGATGCCGAACCAACAGGTCAGGATATTGTTAATCTGTCCAAGCTTGTGAAGGAAGAGGGCATCAAGTACATTTTCTTCGAAGAGCTGGTCTCCGACAAATTGGCCAAAACACTCGCTGGCGAAGCCGGTGTGGAAACGATGGTGCTGAATCCGGTTGAAGGACTTACCAAGGAACAGGCAGCTAATGGGGATGATTATTTCACCCTGATGGAGAAAAATTTGCAAAATCTGCTGATCGCATTAAAATAAGATAGACTGAAGGATTCTTTTGCAATCCTTATATATAATGAAGGGCGGCTTTGCCATGCAGCAAATCATGCCACTATGTCATGATCCAATCATTGAGATTGAGAAGTTATCTTTCTCTTACGGTGACCAGCGAGTGATCGAAAATCTTGATTTTATGGTCAAGGAACGGGATTTTGTCGGTATTATCGGTTCAAACGGAGCGGGAAAAACGACACTGCTGCGCATGTTGGTGGGACTACTGCCTCCAGCGCAGGGGGATATCAAATTGTTCGGACAGTCGATTCGCAGATTCAAGGATTGGGAACGGATCGGCTATGTCCCGCAAAAAAATGCATTTAACCCATTGTTCCCTGCAACCGTGCGGGAAGTGGTCATGTCTGGCTTGTACAACAATAAGAATATGTTCCGCCGGATAACGCGCAAATCGCAGCAGCAGTGCACGGATGCACTGGAGGTTATGCGTATCGAGGATCTGGCAAACAAACGGATTGGACAATTGTCCGGAGGACAGCAGCAGCGTGTGTTTTTGGCACGTGCGCTTATCAATCACCCGGATTTGTTGATTTTGGACGAACCTACAGTGGGGATTGATGCCGAGTCTCAAGCAAGTTTCTTTGAGCTTATTACCCATATGCATGAACACCACCGGATGACGTTCCTGATGGTTTCACATGATATGGACCGGATGGAGAATTATCTTGGTTCAGAAGCGGCAGCAACCAACGGGAAAATCAACTTTCATGTTCGTCATTCGCATGAGGTGGAGGATTGTGCCGAGACCAATTTGCAGCATACTACTGCCCTGGTACGATAATGATATTGTACAACTAGATTAGACAAGGCTGAAGGAGTCGTGTGTTTTGGAGATTTTAATGAGTGATTTTTTTCAGCGTGCACTGGCAGGAGGATTGCTGATCGGTATTACAGCTCCACTGATTGGACTGTTTCTGGTGCTGCGGCGTTTGTCCATGATCGGGGATACCCTATCTCACGTTACGATTGCCGGGGTTGCCCTCGGTTTTTTGATTGAGGTTTATCCGATTGCAGTGGGACTTGTCTTTGCTGTGCTCGCATCCTTTGCTATAGAGAAGCTGCGCAAGGCATATAAGACTTATGCCGAGTTATCCATTGCTATAATCATGTCAGGTGGCGTCGCGCTTGCTTCGTTGTTCTTTACACTGGGCAAAGGGTACAATACGGATGTGATGAGTTACTTGTTCGGCAGCATTTATACACTGGACTCTACCGACTTGAAGTTAGTTGGAGTGGTAACGCTGATTGTAGTTATCGTTGTTGCGCTGCTACATAAGGAGTTTTTCCTGCTCAGTTTTGAGGAAGACGCTGCGGCAGTTACAGGTCTGCCTGTAAAATTGCTTAACATGCTGATAACGGTAATGACGGCTCTGGTGATTAGTACTGCGATTAAGATCGTGGGGGCACTGCTGGTGTCGGCACTATTGACCATTCCTGTAGCCGTAAGTTTGCTTATGGCTCGCAGTTTCAAGTCAGCCATTATTCTCTCGGTTGTTATCGGGGAGATTGCAGTAGTTATTGGTCTGGTGGTAGCGGGAATTTGGAATTTGGCTCCAGGAGCAACGATTGTATTATTGCTTATCATGATGCTGATTCTTACGATGATTGGAAAAAAAGGGTTCCGAGCCTGAAGAAATATGCGTGCAAGTGAGCCCCAGGGAAGGGAGACCACCGCTTCATGCCTGATGTTAATGTGTGGCTGGCTTTTATCGCAGGATTAGCTTCATTTATATCACCGTGTTGTCTTCCACTATACCCTTCGTATTTATCCTACATTACGGGAATGACAGTACAAAGATTAAAAGACGATCGCAATCAGCGTGAAGTACGGCTTAAAACGTTAACGCACACGCTGGCGTTTATTTTGGGATTCTCGGCTGTTTTTTACTCGCTTGGACTTGGAGCAGGATTGTTTGGGCAATTTTTCAATGATAACCGTGATTTGATTCGTCAGTTATCTGCCATTTTAATTATGCTCATGGGTTTATTCCTGTTAGGGGTATTCAAACCGCAGTTTCTGATGAAAGAGCGCAAGATGGATTTAAAATGGAAGCCAGCAGGTTACTTGGGCTCTTTTATTTTCGGGATTGGTTTCTCCGCAGGCTGGTCGCCGTGTATCGGACCTATCCTGACAGCGATTATTGCGATGGCTGCGAGTGAACCGACAACCTGGCTGGCCTTGATCACCGGTTATACGGCTGGATTCGCATTACCTTTCTTCATCCTAGCCTTTTTCATTGGTTCAACACGCTGGATCTTGCGATATTCCAATGTGATGATGAAAGCCGGGGGAGCGCTTATGCTGTTTTTGGGTGTGCTGCTATTCACGGATCAAATGACCAAAATCACCATTTGGCTGCAGCAGATTACACCCGATTGGATGATTATTTGAGCAAAGTATCAGTTAAGGCCATTGATCTACTAAATGTATGAAAATAAGCAAAGCAGGCTACATGAAGGCCAGAGCACATTCTGTCCCATGTAACCTGCTTTTTTGATCGCCACTACCGTGGATATGATGTCAGTACTTAGGTGAAGTAATCAATGTTCGCTAACGGGAAGTGTTCAAAAATTTGCTCTGTGATGAACTCACGCAGTGCGTCCTGTTGGTCATCCTTGTACACATATTTATACTGCCCCCAACGGCCCCATTTCATTTTTCTTTTCTCGATGTCCATTTCGAGTTTGGTTTTGGGGTAGCGTTTCTCAATGGTGGCTTTTGCCGTTTTGGTAAATCGATGCTGAATCATTTCAAACGTTAGATCCTTCGTGGCATCTTCCGGAAGCGTGTCGGCAAGCTTCTGTAAAAGCTCCGCGTATCCTTCCTGCCATCCGTCATACCACATGATGGGTGCGATGATAAATCCTAACGGGTACCCCGCATGCGCGATTTTGCCTGCGGCTTCAATACGTTCTTCAAACCTTGAAGTAGCAGGCTCGAAGTTCTTGATGACATAATCCGAATTGACACTGAACCGGATACGGGTATGACCGTTATGTTTGATGTTCAACAATGGGTCCACGTGATGATATTTCGTCACAAACCGCAAACGTCCGTATTCCTCATCCGCCATAAAACGGATCAAATCACTCAAATTTTCGGTAATATGCTCGAGTCCTACCGGATCGGAAGTACAGGCTGCTTCAAATCGGGTGATTTCAGGTGCTCGCTCATCGATATAGCCTTTAGCCGCCTGAATGATCTCATCGGTATTTACATACACCCTGACGTAAGGCTTGGCTCCAAGCGTGGTTTGAAGATAACAATAATGACAATGGCCCATGCATCCCGTTGAGATAGGGATCGCATATTCAGCGGAAGGTTTGGACTGATCAAATTTGAGTGTTTTGCGCACACCTACGACCAGGGTCCGCTTCGCCATCCGGTATTTTTCCTGCTCTGTTTCACCAGGCAGATTGGTGATCCGGTTATGGGAGGTCGTCATCTGATATGGAATTTCTTTGGAAGTGACCCATTCCATAATCCGTTTGCCCTTCTCATATTCCAGCGCACCGGGTTCAAAATAGACCAAATCGGGAATAAAGGGTTTAGTACCTTTTGCTTTGCGAACCGGGGGCTGCGCTACACTTGTACTCACGGAATCACTCCTTTCAATAGGAACTTGCTTAGTTTGCCTCACACGGGCAGAAGTCACCCTTGCCAATACTTGCGTACCGGATCAGAAGCGCCCATGTGTTACAAACGACATAGCGATTGATTCGTACAAGACTTGCCAATGCGTATTGATAACATGTATCATTATAAGATAGGGATCAGGCAAGAATATTGCCGGTCAGAGAGAAGAGAGGGAAGCAGATGCCAACGCCCAGTATGGAAGATTATTTGGAGCGTATATACAAACTGATTGATGAAAAGGGCTATGCTCGTGTGTCAGATATAGCTGAAGGATTGGAAGTGCATCCTTCATCGGTGACCAAGATGATCCAAAAGCTGGACAAAGACGAGTACCTGATTTACGAAAAGTACCGCGGGTTGGTACTTACTCCAAAAGGGAAAAAGATGGGGAAACGTTTAATGGAACGCCATCATCTGCTTGAACAATTTTTGACGACGATCGGTGTCCAGGAAGAGAATATCTACAAGGATGTGGAAGGAATCGAGCATCATCTAAGTTGGGACTCCATTACCTGCATCGAGTCTTTGGTAGAATATTTCCGTCAGGACGAGAGCCGATTGCGTGATCTGCAAAATATTCAGGAACTCATGAGCAATACCGAATCCTGAGGCAGCATAGGGCATTCACAGAGGTCCTTAAGAGCTTAAACTTTCAAAAAACAGAGGGTGTATCTTTGTCGTTGTAAATGGCAGAGAGATACTCTCTGTTTTTTTGTTGTCCATAATTTGGTGAATTATCGCAACTAACCAATCCTTTGGAGCGTCTATTAAACTAGCAGAATTTGCCGAGAATTTTAATGATGATGGAGGATTGTACTGATGAAGCTTCGTAATGGTTTGATCCTGCTGCTCATTTTCGTGCTGGGTTTACAGACAGCTGGGTTGAGTGCGCAGGCTGCACAAAAAGAGATTGATATTTATCTGGATGGTCAACGTTTGGAATCCGATGTATCGCCCTACATTTTGCCCAAAGTGAATGTGACGATGGTTCCGCTGCGTGTAATTAGTGAAGGATTGGGAGCGTCCGTCCTTTGGTCACAAGCTTCGAGGACCGTAACGATCAAGAAATCCGAATCGGTCATCACCATGACCAGTGGACGCCAGCAAGCGACGGTAGATGGTATCGCAGTCGATTTGGATGCATCGGTTGAACTGAAGAAGGGCCGTGTTATGGTTCCAATTCGATTCGTTAGTGAAAACCTTGGAATTACAGTGAATTGGAATCAGGCAGAACAGACAATTCGTTTGACGACAGGAGACGCTCCTACGCCAGACCCGGCTACCCCGGCAAATCCAGGAGGAACAGGTAGTACGCCAAGCTCGGATGACATGCGTGGTGCATGGATTTCAACAGTGAACGGTGATTGGCCTTCCTCCAGTGCCAAAGGCAATGTGGAAAAGCAGAAGCTGGAGTATACTCAGCAGCTGGATACGCTCAAAAGCATGGGAATTAATGCCGTATTTGTTCAGGTTCGGGCCAATGCAGACGCCATCTATCCTTCAGGTCTTGTACCATGGAATAGTGTGCTAACAGGGACTCAGGGCAAGGATCCAGGATATGACCCACTTGCCTTCATGATTGAGGAGGCTCACAAACGGGGACTGGAATTCCATGCCTGGTTTAACCCGTTCCGGGCAACCAACTCGGTGAGCACAACCGGACTTGCTGCCAATCATGTTTCCAAACTGCATCCGGACTGGATCGTGAATGCATCGGGTAAACTTTACATTAATCCAGGAATTCCGGAAGCCAGACAGCATATCATCGACACCATTATGGAAGTGGTAAACCAATATGATATTGATGGTGTTCACCTGGACGATTACTTTTATCCTTCTAATGTAACGTTTAACGATGACGCTGCCTTTAAAGCCTATAACACATTGAATACCAAAGACCGTGCCGAGTGGAGACGGGATAATATCAATCAGTTTGTTAAACAGCTGGGTGAGAGCATCCACCAAGTAAAAGCTGGTGTAGAGTATGGAATCAGCCCTTTTGGTGTATGGCGCAATAAGGCTGTCGATATCACCGGTTCCGATACCAAAGCGGGAGTAACTGCCTATGACAGCATGAATGCGGACGTACGTACATGGATCAAACAGGAGTGGATTGACTATGTCGCACCTCAAGTATACTGGAGCATGACGTTAAGTGCAGCACGCTATGACAAAGTGGTGGATTGGTGGGCAAACGAAGTCGCTAATACCGACGTTAAACTGTATATTGGGCACTCGCCTTATAAGCTGGGTACGCCTGAAGTTGGCTGGCAGACTTCCCAGGAAATTATTGATCAGCTCGCGTACAATGAGAAATACGATACGATCAAAGGCGATATTTACTTTAGCTCGCAGTATTTGACGAAGAATCCGCTGGGCTTGATTGCGAAATTAAAAGCATATTATGGACTTTAGTTCATTTTAGCGTAATATGACCAACCCTCGTTCTCATAGAGTGGCAGTAGGAATGGACTGCCTGGAGAACGGGGGTTTTTAATATGTTAATCAATGGGGTGTTTGAAGGCGGAGGCGTAAAGGGAATTTCGCTTGCAGGTGCCGTGCAGAGTGCACAGGACTATGGTGTCCAGTTCAATCGTGTGGCAGGGACGTCCTCCGGATCGATCGTAGCTTCATTGATTGCCGCAGGATATCGAGCGGAAGAGATGAAATCCATCATAGAGAATACGCCATTTGCCTCATTGCTGCGGCGTTCACCTATATTTGATATACGCTGGATTGGACCAGCGGCAAGGCTGTTTTTGAAAAAGGGTTTATATTCAGGTGAAGCACTTGAATCATGGATTGGGAACATGCTCAAGCAAAAAGGAATTCGAACATTCGCAGACCTGCCACCAGGTAAGCTTCTGATTACCGCATCGGATATCTCGAACGGGACTATACTGGTACTTCCAGATGATATACGGCGTTTCGGTATTGACCCTAATAAGTTCGAAGTAGCCAAGGCTGTAAGAATGAGCTGCAGTATTCCCTATTTTTTTGACCCGGTGGCTATACGCAGATCGCCTGTGATGTCCAAAGGCATGCGTTTTCCCGATCAGTTCGTGTATGTCGTGGACGGAGGATTGCTCAGTAATTTTCCGTTATGGCTGTTTGACGGGGAACGTACAGCGCGCGATGGAGACATCATTCCCACGATCGGTTTCAAGCTGGTTGGCAAGACGGAGGGGGAGCCTAGCAGAATCAAAGGTCCTTTAAGCATGCTTCAGGCATTGGTTGAGACGATGCTCACAGCGCATGATGAGCGATATATTGAGCAGATTAACCGTTTCCGAACGATTAAAATACCCACCCTGGGCGTTAAGCCGACACAGTTTAATCTGTCCGTACAGGAAAGTACTGCATTGTATTTATCGGGTGTTGCCGCAGGTACGGAGTTTTTTAGTCGATGGAACACGAAGTTCTATGATGAGCAGTTGGATAAACAAAAAAGAGAAGAGCGAAAAAAAACTCAAACGCCCCCTTTAACGCCTGTATAACCAAATAAAAGCACTGCTTCCTGTTACGAAGCAGTGCTTTTTACTTTGCAGATAAAAACTAGTGAAACTTGGGAATATCGTCATCGCTTTTTCCCTTATTTCCTTGAATGACATGAAAGGGATAATCTTTCCGTTTTTTGGAGGAACCGCTGCTTTTTCTTGCTCCGGACCCGGATTGAGCCTTCATTTTAGCCATGGTGCGTGCAGAAGGTTTGATCTTGGGCTTGGTTTTACGTGCCCAACGCCCCGGTGGGAACTTATAGAGCAGGAATATAGCCCCAAGAACGACAACAGGAATAATCAACCCGAGAATACCTCTGTCTCCCAGTGTGCGTATTATTCCAAATGCAGCTAGAGCAATGGCTGCCCAAAAAACGATAGTCATGACCGCCTGCTTATTCATATCAATCACCCTTTCACAGGATCGAGTGTTGCAACAGGTACTTCGGACGTAGCTGATACATTGGCAAGCTGCGCATCCAGTTCACGCATGCGGTTAAATGAAGCGATGGACACTTCCACCTGTTCGTTGGTTGGCTCCTTGGTAGTGAGCAATTGCAGCCAAAGTCCAGGGTATCCGAGATAACGCAGTACGGGAATGTCACGCACCGAGTTGGTGAGCTTTAATAGTTCGAATGAAATCCCGAGGACAACAGGCAGTAACAGCAGGCGCTGTCCCATCCGTTCCCAGAGGTTGTCGTAGGTGAAAAGGGAATACAGGAAAACACCGATAATCACCGTCAGCATGATAAAGCTGCTTCCGCAGCGGTAGTGCAGTCGACTGTATTTCTGAACATTCTCAGGTGTAAGTTCCTCACCGGCTTCATGAGCACTAATGACCTTATGCTCCGCTCCGTGGTATTGGAATAGTCGTTTAATCATTGGCGTCTGTGAGATCAACCACAGGTAAGCAAGAAGCAGAATCAGCTTAATGCCGCCTTCCAGTAAATTATGCAAAAACTGATTGTCGAATGCATTTTTAAACAAAAAATTCTCAATGACGACAGGAAGCAGCGTGAGCACAATTTTACCAAAAAGGAAGGATAGAATGGCTACCGCTGTAACACCAATAATCATGCTAAGGCTCCAGCCGGAACCTTCTTTTTCTTTTTGTTTCGCCTTCTCTTCAGGTTCGAGTTCATCATCAGCATAAGCGTCAGCAGAATAATTAAGATGTTTGCTTCCTTTGACACTTGAATCTATAATGCTGACAATCCCGCGCAGTAACGGAATCCGCCGCAATTTCATGACCCAGGTCTTGTCTTGCTTGGGAACTTCCAGATACGTAATTTCGCCGTCTTTTCTTCGAACAGCTGTAACGTTGACATGTTTACCGCCAAACATTACGCCTTCAATGACAGCTTGCCCCCCGTAGCTGACAGGCTTGGATTGTTGAGGCAAATTATTCACCTTCCTATTCTGTTCTATACCCTCAGGTTCAAAGGTAGTTTTATACCCCTATTGTATCGAATTTTGAGACCGATTTCTAGTTTCAGGGACAAACCTTGAGATGTTGTTGTTAAGTTTGTCCTGTTCTGAACATACTACCCGGTAGAGAATGATCGAAATCTGGTTTTATTTAGACACAGATGACTGAGGCAAAGGAGAATATAGATGGCAGAATATACGGATAGACACGCTTCTCATGTGGATACAAAGCATGGGGATGCGGAAATTCAGGCGAATCAGGGCAGACGCTCCAAGCAGCGCCAGGGGCAGCATTATTATACCAAACCGTTTTCTTTTGCAGTGGAGCTTGGTTTCTTTGCAGGCTTTATTTGGGGAGGGATACATTGGCTAAACTACCTGCTTCACTTCAGTATCATCCCGTTGGGCTTTTTGGCGGAGCCCTTTTTCAAACATGAGTACATCTATACCGCTGCAGGGCATCTGACAGGCTGGCTGTTTTTCATTGTGTTCTCCATTGTGGCTGCACTAATTTACACATATACGCTGAGAAAATGGAAAGGCCCCTTGCCCGGTATCGGTTACGGGATCGTTTGGTGGCTGATCATCTTTGTACTGGTTGGCCCCAAACTGGACATGGTGAAGCCGATAAACCGTCTGACTTGGGATTCCATTATCACTGAGTTTTGCTTCTTTTTGCTGTGGGGGCTGTTCATCGGCTATACCGTAGCCATGGAGTACACGGACGAACGGAAACGCGAGCCCGAGAAAGCGGGAGCATAGCCGCAAAAAAGCTTCTCAATCCGGCAATGGCTGTGTTAAAATAGCAGATGGTTATTTGCAGAAAGGATGGAGCAGCTATGAAACGGATTGTTGTGATCAATGGCCCGAACCTGAACATGCTTGGTATACGTGAACCTGGCATCTATGGAACGCTTAGTCTGAAGGATATTGAGGACAAGATTCGCAGACAGGCTGAGGAGCTTGGCGTCTCCATCGCTTTTTATCAATCCAACCACGAGGGAGACATCATTGATCGTATTCATGCAGCGATGGACGATGCAGACGGAATCATGCTGAATGCCGGAGCGTTCACCCATTACAGCTATGCTATACGTGATGCGATTAATGCAGTCAAAGTGCCTACCGTGGAAGTACATCTATCCAACATTCATGCACGCGAAGCTTTCAGACATCATTCAGTGATTGCTGCAGAAACAATCGGGCAGATTGCCGGATTTGGCGATGTAAGCTATGAACTGGGGCTGCTGGCTCTCGTGCGTCATCTGGACAAACAAACCTGAGCCGGGGACCCGGGAATGTGAGAGAAAGAAGGGTTACCGATGGAAAACAAACGAGTAAATAAGTTGCGTGAGGCCATGCGTGAGCGCGAACTCACCGCAATGCTGATTACGAACCCGATCAACCGTCGTTACATGACGGGCTTTACAGGGTCAGCGGGATATGTGCTGATTACGGAACAGGAAGCCTATCTGCTGACTGATTTTCGTTATATGACACAGGCACCGCAGCAAGCAAAAGGATTTACCGTTGTGGAGCATGGACCAAAACCGATGGAATCGGTGCGGGAACTGCTGGCATCAGCAAACATCAATGAGGTTGGCTTCGAGCAGGATACAGTCACATTTGGCACGCACTCCGCTTATGCTGAAGCACTTCAATCCATTGAATTGAAAGCTGTATCAGGCATCGTGGAACAACTTCGCATCTTCAAGGATGAGGATGAAATCGCTGTAATGCAAAAAGCTGCTGATCTGGCCGATGCTACGTTTAGCCACGTTTTACAGTTTGCCAAACCGGGCATGACTGAGCGTGAAGTGGATTTGGAAATGGAGTTTTTCATGCGCAAGCATGGAGCGACATCCTCTTCCTTCGACACCATTGTAGCTTCGGGTGAACGTTCCGCAATGCCGCATGGTGTAGCGAGCAGCAAGGTCATCGGACAAAATGAGCTAATTACATTTGACTTCGGTGCATTGCTTGACGGATACTGTTCAGATCTGACACGCACGATTGCAACGGGTACACCTGTACCAGAGCTGCGTAAAATTTATGATATTGTACTGGAAGCCCAGTTACATACGCTTGAAAACCTGAAACCGGGCATGACCGGACGGGAAGCAGATGCGCTGGCACGTGATATCATTGCAGGATACGGATATGGAGATCAATTTGGACATAGCACAGGCCACGGCCTGGGTATGGAAGTTCACGAAGCTCCGCGCCTGTCCAAACTAAGTGACGATGTGTTGAAACCGGGCATGGTTGTAACCGTTGAACCGGGAATCTACATTGATGGACTTGGCGGCGTACGTATTGAGGATGACGTGGTTATCACGGAAACAGGCATTCATATCTTAACGAAGTCGGACAAGAAGTTCACCGTTATCGGCTAACATTCTAGCCACTAGCGATATAATACGATTTTTATTTTTTAGGTACAGGTTATTGCTGATTGTTCTGGATCATTGCAAAAGTAGTGAAGGGGCGGAATCGATTCTGAAGAAGCGAAGCGTTCGCGTTTGTCTCCTCATTTTCAACCTAAGCTAAGTCTAATTAAGAAAATGAGGAGACAACAGCGATCAGAGGAACGATCCGAACCCGTAACGGCCACTCTAGCACATGGTCAGCAATTCAGAGATGAACCGACCTATAAATTAACCATCGTCTTATATCGCCTACTTTTCAACCATATCAGGAGGGATTTTTCGTGATTTCAGTAAACGATTTTAAAACAGGCTTGACCGTACAAGTGGATGGAGATATCTTCACTGTACTTGACTTCCAACACGTTAAACCAGGTAAAGGCGCTGCCTTCGTACGTTCCAAATTGAAAAACCTGCGTAACGGTAACACCGTTGAGCGTACATTCCGTGCAGGTGAAACGATTGGCCGTGCGATCATCGAAAACCGTGGCGTATCTTATCTGTATGCAAGTGGCAATGAGCATACATTCATGGACAACGAAACATACGATCAGTTCACATTGACAAGCGACCAACTGGAATGGGAATTGAACTTCCTGAAAGAAAACATGAACGTAAAAATCGTTAGCTACCAAGGTGAGATCCTCGGTATTGACCTGCCGACAAGCGTAGAGTTGAAAGTTATCGAGACTGAGCCAAGCGTAAAAGGTAACACTGCTCAAGGTGCTACCAAAAACGCTAAAGTGGAAACTGGCCTGAACGTACAAGTGCCATTGTTCATCAACGAAGGCGATGTGCTGTTGATCGATACACGTGAAGGTAAATACTCTTCCCGCGCGTAACTTTCACGGGGTGTTAGCAAAATACACAATGATTTCAACCCTTTGCCAATGATTTGGCAGAGGGTTTTTTCGAAAAAAGATTAGCCTATCAGTCACTTTCGTAATATACTGGGTTAAAGTCATTTTTCGGAGAGAATAATGGCGATGGACATAATTATGCATACTGCACAAGGTAGGGAGTGGATTTGCGTTGTCATTGTACGTCATGAAGTTTGGGGGCAGCTCGGTCGGAGATACGGAACGCATGAAGCGTGTAGCCGGACGTGTTGTAGAGAAAGCTGATGAAGGACATCAGTGTGTGGTTGTGGTTTCGGCTATGGGAGATACGACAGATGATCTGATTGATCAGGCGAAGCTGCTGAACAGTGAATTGCCTGCGCGGGAAATGGATATGCTGCTGACCACAGGAGAGCAGATCTCGATTTCGCTATTATCCATGGCCATTCAGGCACTGGGACGTAAGGCAATTTCGTTTACCGGATGGCAAGCAGGCTTCCGTACTGAACCGGTACATGGAAAAGCAAGAATTAATAATATCCATCCGGAACGTGTGAATGAAGCGCTTGCGGACGGCAATATTGTAATCGTTGCAGGATTTCAGGGCATGACCGAAGATGGAGAAATTACAACACTTGGTCGCGGTGGATCGGATACAACGGCAGTAGCGCTGGCAGCAGCCATCAAGGCGGATGCGTGTGAAATCTATACGGATGTAGACGGAATCTATTCGACAGATCCCCGGATTGTCAAAGTCGCACGCAAGCTTAAGGAAATTTCGTATGACGAAATGTTGGAACTTGCAAACCTGGGGGCCGCAGTGCTGCACCCGCGTGCGGTTGAATACGCGAAGCATTCCGGTGTGCCTTTGATTGTAAGATCCAGCTTTAACCATAATGAAGGAACGGTTGTGAAGGAGGAAGCAGCAATGGAACAAGGTGTCGTGGTAAGCGGAATTGCCTATGACAAAAATGTGGCTCGTATCAGTATTTTGGGAGTTCCCGACGTACCGGGAGTTCTTGCCGAGGTGTTTGGTGCACTTGCATCTGAACAGATCGATGTCGATATTATCGTACAAAGTGGTGTGATGGACGGTAAAGCAGACTTTTCATTCTCGGTGGCACTGTCTGATCGCGAGAACGCGCTGCGTGTCCTAGAGGGCCTTCACAGCCGTTTGCCATACCGTGAAGTCACATCGGAAGATAATTTGGTTAAAGTATCAATCGTGGGTGCTGGCATGGTCAGCCATCCAGGAGTTGCAGCCAAAATGTTCCAAGTGATCTCTTCTCAAGGTGTGAGCATCAAAATGGTCAGCACATCGGAAATTAAGGTATCTTGCGTCATCGATGGTGACAAACTTCATGATGTGATCAAAGCACTGCACACAGCGTATGATCTCGACACGGCAGAGCAGGCTGTCGTTGGCGGTCCACAAGTTCGCAGATAATTTGATGCCTATGTATAAATGATCAAAAGGTGTTCTGTATCGCCCCATCCAGGCGACAGAACACCTTTTTTTGTGCTTTACAGTAATTTGGATATCCTTTCTCCCTCCAAGCCCCGAAACAATTCCATACGATGATCTTCTCTCATCTCTGGTACACAGTCGAGCACGTTTAACTGGGAGCAGTAAGTGACGTCATGCATTCTGCCCAATTTGTCAAGCCGCCTTGCACCTGTAGATACACGGACAAGATCCGGTAAAGTGTCCTCGCACTGGGTAACCGCCTGATGCAGTACCTTGCCAAGATCGTTCAGCCTGATAGGGTAATGGGATTGACGGTACAGCTCTTCAATAATGCATCCTGCACACAATCCATCTTCCAGTGCGAATTCATCCTGATCTCCTGCACATAACAAAAGAACGTCCCTTCGGAGCAGGCAGAGAGCAGCTGCAACAGCCTGCACGTTCAAAAATGAACCCGCCAGCACATGTCTTGCCCTGGCAGCTTTGATCAGCGCACGTGTCCCGTCGGTAGTGGTCAGGATCACGGTTTTACCCGCGATCTCCTGCGTCATATATTCATAGGGGGAATTGCCCACCTCGAATCCAGCGATTTTTTTGTTGAACCGCTCCCCTCCGCGAATCGAATCTTTAACAGTCATCTGTTTGGCTTGAGGAACGGTCTCCACCGCGATGACACCCGCAGCATCATAGGCCAAGGCTGTAACGATTGTACTTGTTGTACGCAGCACGTCGATTACAACGGCACTTCGCCCTGCGATATCGATTCTTCGGACTTCATTCACATTGCCTACCACGTCGACTTGCACTCCCCACAACTCCTCTCTTCAATTGGGGATAGATGGTACTTTCTTCCCTCCGGAATGGATTTCACCTGTCTGCAAGCACTATATGCATGATGATATAGACGGGTGCCTAGAAGAAGCCTGGATCTATGATATTTGACTCTCAAGCCTGTTCTGAAAGAAATGCTAGATTTCAGCGTCATAAATTGAATGTACAGGCATAGACTTGAGATAGGAACAAGCACCTGATACGCGGTAAATACGATTTTAGGGTTGGAGGGGCCTATTCATGAAGGTGAACTGGAAGGATCTCTTTCCGGAACCGATTCGAACCATTCTGGGAAGGATGCCGCCCGCTATATTGGAACAAGTGGAGGAAGTACGTATCCGCGAAGGAAGGCCGCTCGAGATCAATGCTGGGAACGCCTATCACTTCCTTACTGCACAAGGCAGCACGACAGCGAAGCCTGAAGAAGCTTATATTCCTCAAAAAGAGGTAACACACCGGCTTCTGGATCTGATCAGCAATCATTCGCTCTATACGCTGGAAGAAGAGCTGCGCAAAGGATTCATCACCATTCCGGGAGGCCACCGAATTGGATTGGCCGGCAGAACGGTGTTAAGCGGCGGCCGAGTGGAATATTTGCGTGATATTAATGGTTTCAACGTCAGGGTAGCTCGGGAAGTACATGGGGTAGCTGATCGAATCCTGCCCCACCTGTTGGATCTGAAGAGCGGACAGGTATTCCACACGTTGATACTCTCACCGCCTCAGCAAGGGAAAACGACGTTGCTGCGAGATTTGGCCAGACAAATCAGTAGTGGAACCAAGCTAACAGGTGTCAGTGAGCTGATTCAGGGGCTAAGGCCACGTCTTAAGGTTGGCATTGTGGATGAGCGATCCGAGATCGCCGGAAGTTATAAAGGTGTACCCGGGTTTGACATCGGTCCCCGAACCGATGTCATGGATGGTTGTCCCAAGGCGGAAGGCATGATGATGATGCTTCGTTCCATGTCGCCAGACGTGCTTATCGTGGACGAGATCGGTCGTCCGGAAGATGCAGAAGCTGTGATGGAGGCACTGCATTCCGGTGTTTCGGTTATTGCAACTGCCCACGGCCGGGATCTGTCCGAGCTGTCATCCAGGCCTGCATTACGCACCTTAATCGCAGCACAGATGTTTCAGCGTTATGTTCAGCTGCAGCGGACGAGCCGAGGCATGAGCTTCAAGGTGGCCGATGGCAAAATGCGAGGTCTTCAGCAGACCGAGGCAGGAGGTGAAGCCTTTGGTTAACATGCTGGGTGCTGTAATGATTCTGCTTGCCAGCACACTCGCGGGTTTTTACCGTGCCAAACAGTATGCGCTCAGACCTAGACAGCTGCGAGAATTGATTGCTGCCCTGCAGCGGTTGATGACGGAGATCAACTACGGACTGACCCCGCTTCCCGATGCGATGGGGAAAATGGGAGTTCAAACCAGGGAGCCTGTCAAAACCCTGTTTCTTCATGCAGCCAAGCAAATGGAGCCTCCGCTGGGTCACACAGCACGAGAGAGTCTGCAGTCCGGAATCGAACAAGCATGGGGAAAATCAGCGATGAAAGCAGATGAGAGGGAAGTCATGCTGCAATTAAGCTACAGCCTTGGCACCAGCGACCGTCAGGATCAGACCAAACACATTTCGCTAGCCATTCAACAACTTATGCATGAGGAATCCCGTGCTCAAGCCGATCAAATGAAATACGAACGGATGAGCCGCAGTCTCGGGATGCTTGTCGGAGCGTTAATCGTCATTCTGATCTTTTGAAATTGCCGCGATAGTGAGGTGCCAAGGTCATGAATCTAGAAGTGAACGCAATTTTCCAAATTGCGGGCATCGGAATCATCATTGCGATGATTCATACGGTGCTGAAACAAATGGGAAAGGAAGATATGGCGCACTGGGTGACCGTGATCGGATTTGTCGTTGTATTGTTCATGGTTGTTCGCATGCTGGACAGCCTGCTGCAAGAGATCAAATCGATCTTTCTGTTTCAATGAAAACGGTCATGAAGCCGGGATGGTGGTGACCTGTGGAAATTATCCAAGTCGTGGGTCTAGCCCTGATTGCAACAGTTCTTATTCTCATCGTTAAGGAACAGAAGCCGATGTTTGCATTTCTGATTGCGGCTGCGACAGGCATTGTGATTTTCATGCTGCTCATTGGCAAGATTGGCGCTGTGATTGAGGTGCTGAAGCGGCTGGCCGAAAATTCAGGCATGGAAAATATCTATCTGAAAACGGTGTTGAAAATTATTGGTATAGCATACATTGCCGAATTCGGTGCTCAGATTGTAAGGGATGCCGGGCAGGAGAGCATCGCTTCCAAGATTGAACTTGCCGGTAAGGTATTGATCCTCGTACTCGCTATTCCGATCATCAGCATTATTATTGAAACCGTCATGAAGCTGATGCCGGTCTAGAAGGAGGCGTGCATACAGCAAATGAACATGATGCAAGACAAGCAGCGATGGCGCCTTACAATCGTGCTGGTGCTGTGTTTTCTGTTTGCCATAATGGGACAGGTTGCAGCAGGCTCAAGCTCACCCACGGATGAATGGATGCAGCAGCAGGCCGATCAGCTTCCCAAGGATCAAGTGGAGAAATATTGGGATCAGCTCATGCAGCAATATGGTGGCTTTTTTCCGGATGGGAAGACCCCTTCTTTCATGGATATGCTTATCCCGGGCAATGAGGGATTCAGTCTAAAATCAGTGTTTGTGGCCATTGGCACTTTCATGCTGCATGAGATTTTATATAACGGCAAACTGCTCGTCACCATCGTGATGCTGAGTGTGCTGAGCATGATTTTGGAAACACTGCAGACCGCATTTGAGAAAAACAACATAAGTAAAATCGCCTACTCCCTCTGTTACATGGTCATCATCGTCATTGCGATTAACAGCTTCAGCGTAGCCATTGGATATGCCAAGGAAGCCATTGAAGGTATGGTCAACTTTATGATGGCTATGGTGCCTTTACTATTCACACTCCTGGCCTCCATGGGAAACATCATTACCGTTTCTGTTACGCATCCGCTGATCATTTTCATGATCCATCTGGTCAGCACGCTGATTCACATCGTTGTATTTCCGCTATTATTTTTCTCGGCTGTACTGCACCTTGTCAGTTCAATATCAGACAAATATAAGCTGACTCAACTGGCAGATCTGCTTCGCAACATTAGCGTTGCATTACTCGGCATTCTGCTGACGATGTTTCTCGGAGTTATCTCAGTACAGGGGGCTTCAAGCTCCGTTGCAGATGGCGTAAGCCTCAAAGCCGCCAAGTATATCGCAGGCAATTTTGTCCCCATTGTGGGAAGAACATTTGCAGATGCAACAGACACGGTTATCACGGCTTCCATGCTGGTCAAAAACGCCATTGGCCTAACGGGTGTCATTATCATCCTGTTTTTATGTGCGTTTCCTGCGCTGAAAATATTGACACTTGCCCTTATCTACAACATTACAGGAGCAATCATGCAGCCGTTAGGAGATACGCCGATCGTTGGTTGCCTGCAAGCCATAGGGAAATCGATGATCTATGTCTTCGCAGCTCTGGCTGCCGTGGGATTGATGTTTTTTCTGGCAATTACGATACTGCTTACTGCAGGCAACCTGACAATCATGATGAGATGAGCAGGTGATCTCGGGAAAGGAGCTGGAAGGATGGGGTGGCTGAGCACTTGGCTCCGGGAATTGATCATGATCGTGCTGCTGGCAACATTCGTGGATATGCTGTTACCCAACCGCTCCATGGAGCGTTACGTCAAGCTTGTGCTGAGCCTCCTCATCCTCCTAACACTCCTGTCGCCCATTACCAAGCTGCTGCGGAGTGATCCGGTTGGTGAACTGAAGCGGGCCATGACAGCCATGGAATCACCATCGGATGCGAATGTCACACTGGAACAGATCTTGGCTCAAGGCAGGCAGCTGCAATCGAATGAGCAGGAACAATCCCTGCAGTGGACGGCACGGGAACTCGCGAGTGTGATGAAAGGGCAGATCGAGGAAACGACGGGAGAACGGGTTCAATCCGTTGAAGTCCAGTTGGTCATGTCCAAACGCCAGGCCGATACAGAGGCTTCTTCCGAAGGGGATCTGCCCGTGATTAAAAGTGTCATCGTGCAAATGTCCCCTCCTGGGAGCGGGAAGCGAAATGATACTGAGCAGCAAGGTACAGCGGTAAACTCCAGCCCGGTGTTCGAATCTGAACAAGCTGGGGATTCTTCCGAAGCAGCTTCATCTCCGCAGCCAATCGAGATTGGACAGGTACAGGTGCCTGAAGTACAGATTGAGGTGGGCAAAGAGAATGTTAACCAACATGCAGTTAATGAAGGTTCTCTGGACCAAGATGAAACGAATGGGACCGTATCCGAGCCTGTGAATGGAGATTCTGGAGGCAATGATCAAAAAGAACAAGGGACGTCCCGCTCCGAGCAAGCTGTGCAAATTATTACACTTCTCACCGAAAAGTGGGATATTGATGCCACCAACGTACAGGTGAAGGAACAGAAAAGCGCTCAGGCGTTGTAAAAAAAGGAGGGTATCCGATGAAGCAATGGCTTAAAAAGATTGAAGGCCTGCTCGGTGGAGGCGAAGGCGGAGCCAGACGAAGCCAGACGTTCCGCTGGCTCATCATTCTGGGCCTGATCGGAGTAGGAATTATGCTGTTTAACTCCTTCGTCAATGTGAAAAAGATTGATTCCGAGAACATCGGACGAGAACCCCCGGATCCGGTAGCATCGATGGCGTCTTTACCAACTGATCCGGCAGATCAAAATCCGTTTCAGGCCATAGAATTCGCATTTGAAGACAAGATCAAGGGTGTACTTGAAAACATCGTTGGTGTAGGAACGGTGGATGTCATGGTCACTGTCGATTCCACCGAGGAATTGGTCGTGCAACGAAACGTAAAAGATTCGCAGCAGCTGACCGAGGAGACGGATGCAAACGGAGGCAAGAGGCACATGACCCAATATACCCGCGATGGCGAGATCATTACTTATGAAATTTCAGGGGATCAGACACCGATTGTTACGAAAAAGCTCAAACCACAGATCAGGGGGGTGCTCGTCGTTGCCAAAGGTGCCGAAAACAAAGTCGTGAAGGATTTGATAACCGATGCTGTGGAAAAAGGACTGAATGTCGCTGCATACCGAATATCGGTCGTGCCGCGTAAGCAGGACTAGTCAAGTGCAATCCGAGTGGAATGGCCCAGTTATTATACGAATCAAGCTAATTTGAGGAGGAAGTTCTAATGAATAACAAACGCCAAACGGTATGGCTCGTTTCTATGCTGAGTCTGATGGTCATTTTGTCCGCATATTATCTGTTCACTGAAGATTCTGGTCCAGTTAATGCCCCAGTGGCGGAGAGCCAGCAAGTGGATGGTATCAATCAGGGGGAAGTCAAAGAGACAGCCGGCATTCTTGATCCTACAGAAGGTTTGGTTATCAATGAAGTTGTGAACGAAGGCGAAGTAACCGGTTCTGATCCTGCAGGCCAGACAGCTTCCGAGGAAACGGAGAATCCTGCGGCTGCTGAAGGACAGCAGGCTGCTGAAACAGAGCAAACTCCAGCAGCAGAATCAGGTGAGAACAAGGCTGAAACGAATGAAGAAGCAGATAAAGGAACGGCCACCACACCTGATGCCAGCAGTCAAACCGAGGGAAATGCAACCAAAACGGATGAAGAAGTACTGAAGGAGATGGAAGAACAAAATACGGCGGCATCCGCAAGCAGTCAGTTCCAAAATTATCAATGGCAGCGCGAAGAGAGCAACAATCGCAAGTATGAGGAACTTATGACCATTGCCGGCGATCTGAGCAAAACGCCAGAGGAAAATGCGAAAGCGACTGAAGAGCTCCGTGCATTGGAGGAAAAAGAAGCCAAAATTAACGGCATTGAAGAAACGCTGTCCCAACAGTTCGCCAATGCGATCGTACAAGAAGATGCTGACAAGTATAAAGTAGTCGTGCTTAGTGATAAACTGGACGTTAAGCAGGCAGTTTCTATCGTGGACTTAGTCATGAAAGAGCTCGCCGTTACGCAAAACAGAATCAGCGTGCAATACGTGACAGAACAGTAATCTGATCCATGGAGAAGTGCCCCGGGAGCTTGTTAAAGTCTCGGGCTCTTTCCATTTTTAACGATTATGATATAATACATAAAGCCATATGACCGTCCTAGTGAGACTGGCATGATGCCGAAGGAGTGAATAATGGAAATGTTTAAATTGAGTGAGATCAAAGAACTGATCAAACTGGTAGATGAAAGTTCCGTTCAGGAGTTGGAAATTGAAAATGAAGGATCACGTCTGTCGATCCGCAAACCGGGTAAAACCGAATACGTTCAGGCAGCTGCGGTTCAACCGCAAGTCATTGCTGCTCCGCAGGCACAACAACCTGCTGCAGTTGTAACAGAAGCTGCTCCGCAAGTGGATACTACAAGCCATTTACATAAAATTGTATCCCCGATGGTGGGTACTTTTTACAGAGCTTCCTCACCGGAAGCGGGTCCTTTTGTGAGCGTTGGTGATAAGGTTGTTGATAAAACAACGGTATGTATCATTGAAGCGATGAAGCTGATGAACGAGCTTGATGCCGACATCAAGGGAGAAATCGTTGAAGTGCTGGTTGAGAACGGACAGCTGGTCGAGTATGGACAGCCCCTGTTCCTGGTTAAACCGGAATAACGGTAAATCGCCGGGGAGAGGCAACCGCTTTAGCTTCGAAGGAGGACAATAACGAAATGAAATTTCAAAAAATACTGATTGCGAACCGTGGAGAGATCGCGGTACGCATTATTCGTGCCTGTCGTGAGCTCGGTATTTCGACAGTTGCGGTTTATTCGGAAGCGGACAAGGATTCTCTGCATGTACGTCTTGCAGACGAAGCCTATTGTATTGGGCCTACGTTGTCCAAAGACAGCTATCTCAATTTCACCAACCTGATGAGTGTGGCGACATTGACGGAATGTGACGCAATACACCCTGGTTATGGATTCCTTGCGGAGAACGCCGATTTTGCGGAAATTTGTGATTCCTGCAACATCACCTTTATCGGTCCTTCCCCTGAAGCCATAACCAAGATGGGTGACAAAGCTGTCGCCAAGCAAACGATGAAGGACGCGGGCGTTCCTGTTATTCCGGGATCCGACGGTCTTGTCGAAAGCATGGAAGAAGCGATCATGCTTGGCCGGGATATTGGCTACCCTGTTATTATCAAAGCTACTGCAGGTGGCGGAGGTAAGGGGATTCGTATCGCGGAAGATGAAGAAGCCCTGATCAAACAGATTACGGCTGCTCAGCAGGAAGCGCAAAAGGCTTTTGGCAACGGCGGGGTGTACCTGGAGAAATTCCTGACAGGCATGAAACACGTCGAGATTCAGATCATTGCCGACAAGCATGGGAACGCAGTACACCTTGGCGAGCGTGATTGTTCTGTTCAACGCCGTCGTCAGAAGCTGGTCGAAGAAGCACCTTGTCCAGTGCTGAATGAGGAAGTACGTACACGGATGGGCGAGGCTGCGGTTCGTGCAGCACTGGCTGTGGATTATTCCGGTGCAGGAACACTTGAGTTTTTGCTCAGCCCTAACGGAGAATTCTATTTCATGGAAATGAATACGCGTATTCAAGTGGAACATCCTGTTACCGAAATGGTGACAGGCGTGGATCTGATACGCGAAATGATCTCGGTAGCTGAAGGCAACCCGCTGTCATTCCGTCAGGAAGATGTTGTCATCAACGGATGGTCAATCGAATGCCGTATCAATGCTGAAGATCCGGATCGCAATTTTATGCCTTCACCAGGTAAAATTGGTTTTTATCTTGCACCAGGTGGTCCAGGGGTCCGCGTGGATAGCGCAGCTTATCCGGGCTACACGATTTCTCCGTTTTATGACTCCATGATCGCTAAGTTGATTGTGTGGGGTGCGAACAGGGAAGAGGCGATTGCCAAAATGAAACGTGCACTGGCTGAGTTTGCGATTGAAGGCATCTCTACCACGATTCCTTTCCATCAGAAATTGCTGGAACATCCAACATTCATTCGGGGCGATTTTGATATTAAATTCCTCGAGGAAAACGAGATTTAACAAGCATATTGGGCTTGTTTGTCATAATCTAGCCCAAATGATATAGTATGTAATAATAAGAGCGCATGTCTCCTGCAAGGGATAAGCCCACACTTTTCGTGGTGAAGTTTGCTTGCAGGGGTTCCGGAATTTCCCGGGCCGGCAGGGTGTCCAAAGCCATCAAGCCTGTAGGACAGCGCCCTGACGGATGGCCGCAAACTTATTACGCGAAAGGTGTGTTGAACAGTTATGAGTACACTACCGACAGAATTTGAACGAACGGATATCGGTGAAATCCAGATCGCACCTGAAGTCATTGAAGTAATCGCTGGGCTGGCTACGGTTGAAGTTAAAGGAGTAGCAGGCATGAGCGGTGGTTTCGCGGGTGGATTTGCTGAATTGCTTGGTCGCAAAAACCTCTCCAAAGGCGTTAAAGTGGAAGTGGGCCAACGCGAGGCTGCAGTGGATGTATCGGTTATCATCGAGTATGGTTATCGTCTTCCCCAAGTGGCTACTGAAATCCAACAAAATGTTAAACGCTCCATTGAGAATATGACTGGATTGAATGTGAACGAGGTTAACGTGCATATTCATGACGTTCAGTTCAAAAGCACTGAAAAAGTGGAAGAGATTGACCTGAACAGTCAGCGTGTAAAATAAAAGAAGACAGATTCCCCCGGCATGACTGCCGGGGGTTATCCCGTCTTGGACATGTCTTCATTTTCCATTGGGACATATGGATAGAACGTGTTGACATGATATGTATGTGTTCAGGTTACAGCAACGTTAGTGAGCAAGGGAGGCTGTGCAGTTCGTGGCGAAAATACTGGATCGGCTTCTGTTGTTTATATACAGCATAAGCGTTGGAGCAATATCGGCAGTTGTCATTCTACTCATTAGTGGAGTACTGCCTTACGAATTGAATTACCAGCAGGAACAGAACGTCATTGTTGCAGCCGTTGTTGCAGCTGCGATTTTGTTTATCCTGAGTTTGCGTTTTTTTTACATCTCGGTACGGCGTGGGCGGGCTTCGTTGCCATCTGTAGATCAGCGTACGGAATACGGTGATGTGCAGATCTCAATGGAGACCATTGAAAATCTCTGCCTGAAAGCAACTTCCCGCTTCCGGGGAGTACGCGATGTTAAGGCACGTATTCGTGTGGTTGAGTCAGGATTGGAGATAATGATCCGTGCAGTGGTCGATGGCGAGACGCCAATTCCAACGCTGAGTTCGGATTTGCAAAAGGCCATACATGATCATGTACACGAGATTACGGGGATCCCGGTTTCGAATGTAACCGTGTATGTTGCCAATGTTACCCAGTCGCCTAACTACAAGAGTCGAGTGGAATGAGGTGAGTTTCACTGATGCTGTGGAGAGAGATTTGGGATAGTCACAGAGGCCGGATAACCGGAATTGTGGGCGGCATCTTTTTTGGATTTCTTTATTTGTTTACCGGGTTTTGGGATATGTTGTTCTTTGCACTTTTGGTGTTCATCGGTTATACATTAGGCAGACGAAGCGATTCGAAGCTGGGCTTGTTCATTCCCTGGAGGGAATGGGGACAATGGCTCGGAGAGCGCTGGCGTCCGTTTAAGTGAGCCACCTGAACCCTGCAATATGTTTCTTCCGAAAAGAGCTTAGTTTAATATGCCCGTTTTTTGGAGGAAACGTACTGCAGGTTTTTTTGTGAAAAGGGATAACAATAACCATATCGTAAAGGCCACTTCGATTAGCATCACAAACATGATGCGTGGATGGTTCTTTTATTTTAAAATAAGCATGATGACGCTCGGATGAGCGCTGCAGGAGGCAGGACATGAAAAGACGTTTGGCAAGGGAAATTGCGGTACAAAGTCTGTATCAGATGGAAATGAATGAAGTAGGTGCAGCTGAAGCTGTAAATATGCTGATTAACGAAGCGGCCGAGGAAAATGAAACGGAAGTCGTTATTCACGATGCAGATGTAATGCGCAGTTATGTAACGGAAATTGTTCAAGGAACATGGAATCACAAGGAAGCCATCGACGGATTGCTGGTGGATTATCTCAAGGGCTGGCAAATTAGCCGTCTATCTCGGGTAGACCGTCAGATCTTGCGGCTGGCCGCATATGAAATGGTGTTTCGGGAAGACGTTCCGGCGAAAGTATCGGTCAACGAAGCGATTGAACTGTCCAAGCATTTTGGTACAGAAGAATCCGGGAAGTTTGTTAACGGTGTGCTTGGACGCATGATCCAGGAAGTTGACACGATCAAAGCGAAATTGTCCTAAATAGCGAGTTACTTATTAAATGTTCACATAAGGGAGAGAGAGTACAATGACAGCATCTATTATTAACGGTAAAGAAGTGTCCCAGGAGATCCGCGCAGGCATAACTGAAGAAGTGAAGCAGCTTAGCGAACAGGGGGTTGTGCCTGGTCTGGCTGTTGTGCTCGTCGGGGAAGATCCGGCATCCCAAGTCTATGTGCGAAATAAGGAAAAAGCTTGTCACGATCTCGGTTTTTACTCCGAAGTACATCGTCTGGATGCAGATACGTCCCAAGAGGACTTGCTGGCTCTGGTGGACAAGCTGAACAATCAGAGCTCGATCAACGGGATTCTCGTTCAGCTCCCATTACCGAAGCATATTGAGGAGAAAGCTGTTATTGATGCAATAGCGGTTGAAAAAGATGTGGACGGTTTCCATCCGGTCAATGTGGGTAACCTTGTGATCGGCGATGACAGTTTGCTGCCATGTACACCTGCTGGAGTGATTGAACTGATCAAGCGGACAGGATTGGAAATGTCAGGTAAGCATGCTGTTGTGATCGGACGCAGCAATATTGTGGGCAAGCCGGTATCTTTGCTGCTTCAACGTGAGAATGCAACTGTAACAATGTGTCATTCACGTACGGCAAACATGAAAGAAATTACGCGTCAAGCCGACATATTGGTCGTAGCAATCGGTCGTGCAAACTTCGTGGATGCCGATTATGTGAAACCGGGTGCTGTAGTCATCGATGTGGGTATGAACCGTTTGGACAATGGTAAATTGGCGGGAGACGTGGATTTTGAAAGTGTGAAGGAAGTTTCCGGTCCTATTACTCCAGTTCCGGGTGGCGTTGGACCAATGACGATCACCATGCTGATGCAAAATACACTGATCGCTGCCAAACGCGCTCACGGATTGGCCTAGGTACATTTGTGGCAGATCGGCAGATCTACTCCATCAAAGACCTGAATCGGTATATCCGAATGAAATTGGAATCCGATCAGGTCCTGTCGGACGTCTGGCTGCGTGGGGAGATATCCAACTTCACACATCACTCTAGCGGCCATATGTATTTTACATTGAAGGATAAGGACAGCCGGATTAAGGCTATTATGTTCGCGTCCCATAATCAGCGATTGCCCTTTGTGCCAAAGGAGGGTGCAAGGGTTATTGCTCGTGGAAATGTATCGGTTTATGAGCGGGACGGTCAATATCAATTTTACGCTACTCAGATGCAGCCTGACGGAATCGGAAGCCTCTATCTGGCTTATGAGCAATTGAAAAAGAAGCTCGAGGATGAGGGGCTTTTCTCTTCGTCCAGGAAACGTGCTATTCCGAGGTATCCCAAAACGATCGGTGTAGTTACGTCTCCTACAGGAGCAGCTGTACGGGATATCATGATAACATTGCAGCGCAGATACCCTTCTGCGAAAGTTCTTCTATATCCTGTTCTGGTTCAGGGTAAAGGCGCAGCACCTTCGATCGTAAAAGCCATTCGCAACCTGAATCTCCTTGGTGAAGCGGACGTGCTGATTGTAGGCCGGGGCGGGGGATCACTGGAGGAACTGTGGGCTTTTAATGAAGAGATGGTCGCAAGAGCCATTGTTGATTCAGATATCCCAGTGATCTCTGCAGTCGGACACGAAACCGATTTTACCATTGCAGACTTTGCTGCAGACTTGCGGGCTGCGACGCCAACAGCGGCTGCTGAACTGGCTGTGCCAAACCGTGCAGAGCTGCTTGAGCAGATTGCGCTAAGACAGCGTCAGCTACAGCATAGTCTACGTCAACGGGCTGCACATAACCGTGAACGACTTGCAAGATTACAGCGTTCGCCGGTACTTGTTCACCCAAGACGGACATTGATGCAGCATACAGAACGATTGGACATGCTGCAACAGCGGCTTTTGAGGACAGTAGATACACGAATGAAATGGACCGCGGAGAAACAGGAGCGTCTTCGTGCTGCTCTGCAGCGGTTTAATCCGCGCGAACAGGTGAATACGGCTCAACGGGAAAATGCCGCAGCGCGGCGTCAGCTTGAACTTGCGATGAGGTCTATCGTCAGATCGAAGCAGCAGCAATGGAAATCTTCCGTGCGCCACCTCGATGCTCTAAGCCCGCTAAAAGTCATGTCTCGGGGATATAGTCTGGTGTATGACGAGCAGGAGCAAAGACTGATCAAATCGTTGAAGGAAGTGCAGCCTGGAGATTCAATTAAGATTAAATTAACAGACGGACAGCTGGACTGTCAGGTTTGGGGAATGAAGGAGGATGACAACATCCATGGCGAATGAACCGGAACTGAATTTTGAAGAGGCAATGGCAGCACTTGAAGATATCGTAGCTCAGCTGGAACATGGGGATGTTCCATTAGAACAGGCCATTGATCTGTTTCAGCGAGGAATGAAACTCTCCCAGTTATGTGGAATCAAGCTGGAACAAGTGGAACGCAAGATTGAAATGATCGTAGAAGAAGATGGGGAACTTCGGAAGAAGCCGTTCGGTGCTTCGGAAGTTGAGAGCGGTGAAGGCAATGAGTAGTCGTCCTTCCTTTGAACAGTATCTCCAACAGACTACAGATGAGGTTACGAAAGCTTTAAAAGAGATTCTCCCAGTTCACTGGGATGTGCCTCAATCCCTGCGTGATGCGATGCAGTACTCACTTATGGCTGGAGGCAAGCGCCTCCGTCCTCTTCTGGTCGTCGCTGCGGCTGAAGCCCTCGGAGCACAGCGTGCAGCTGCGCTACCGGTAGCCTGCGCCGTGGAAATGGTACACACCTATTCTCTTATCCACGATGACCTGCCTGCAATGGATAATGATGACTATCGTCGGGGAAAATTAACGAATCACAAGGTTTACGGTGAAGCCACCGCGATTCTTGCAGGGGATGCTTTGTTGACTCATGCGTTCTATAGTGTGGTGCAAGCAGGCCGCAAGAACGGTGTTCCGGCAGAAGCTTTGCTTTCTATTGTGGAGGATCTTTCCGAACTGGCTGGTGCCCGTGGCATGGTTGGTGGGCAAGTGGCCGATATGGAAGGTGAGCAAGGGATGACGGATCTGGAACAACTGCAGTACATTCATTTGCATAAAACCGGTGATTTGATCGTGTTCTCATTGCTGGCTGGTGCCCGTATTGGTGGTGCAACAGAAGGACAGCTTGATGCACTGCGTGTATTCGGACGTGATCTTGGTCTAGCTTTTCAGATTCAGGACGATATCCTTGATCTGACTGGGGATGAGCAAAAAATGGGCAAGAAAACCCAAAGTGATGTAAATCAGCAAAAGGTGACTTATCCATATTTCATAGGTATGGAAGCGTCTCAAGAACAGGTGGAATCCTTGACCCAATCCGCAAAAGAGGCTCTTGGCAGAGCTGACTTGTCAGATTCATCGCGGTTGATGGAGATCGCAGATTATTTAATGCGCAGAGATCATTAGTCTAAAAAGTAAATGAAACTGCCCTGCGGCTGTTTCGTAAGATTTAGATCGGTGTAATAATGTTAATGTGCTTTTTGCACGGTGATTACATTTGACATAACGGATACATAATAATGGTTCAATTCACTTGTCTTGCTGGCGAAAAAGCTCGCAATCTGGAGTATGAAGCCGTAAATTATGATTCCTGTTCTTTTATGTTATAATGATTTAATGTTATTTAATAAAATTCAGTTTGAAAAGTGTTATCCAATTAATCAAACAATCTAGGAAAGCGGGGAGATTCTCGTGCTGCTTCCACAAATTAAACAACCCAGTGATCTAAAATCGATGTCTCCGGATGATCTTGTTTTATTATCCGCAGAGATTCGGCAATTTCTGATTGAGAAATTGTCCGTAACGGGGGGGCATCTGGCACCGAATTTAGGCGTGGTTGAGCTCACGGTAGCCCTGCACTACTGTTATAACAGTCCCGTAGACAAAATGATTTACGATGTAGGGCATCAAGCGTATGTGCATAAAATTCTTACTGGACGCATGGACCGTTTTGATACATTGCGTCAGCACAATGGATTGTGCGGGTTCGTCAAGCGTAATGAGAGCGAGCATGATGTATGGGAGGCTGGACACAGTAGTACATCTTTGTCTGCTGCCATGGGTATGGCTCTTGCACGTGATTTGAAGGGCGAAGATAATCAGGTTATTGCCATGATTGGTGATGGAGCTCTTACAGGTGGTATGGCCTTTGAGGCACTTAATCATATTGGTCATGAGCAGAAAAAACTGATGGTCATTTTGAATGATAATGAAATGTCCATTGCACCCAATGTTGGGGCGATGCATAAATATTTAAGCAAAATCCGTTCCGATCGCCATTATCTTAAAGCCAAGGATGATGTGGAAGGAATGCTCAAAAAGATTCCTGCCATTGGAGACCGTTTGGCTAAATCGGCAAGCTGGATTAAGGATAGCGTCAAATACATGATGGTTCCGGGTGTTTTGTTTGAAGAACTCGGCTTCACTTATTTGGGACCTATCGATGGACATGACATTCCCAAATTAATTGAGACGTTCAAGCAAGCGGATAACGTGGAGGGACCCGTTCTCGTTCATGTTCTAACAACCAAGGGTAAGGGATACCAGCCAGCTGAGGCAGATTCACACAAATGGCATGGTATCTCTCCTTATAAAATAGAATCCGGTCAGGTGCTCAAGGCAGTTGGCAAACCAATGTACACCGAAATATTCGGTCAGACACTCGTTGAACTTGCGAAAGAAGACCAGCGTATTGTTGCTGTAACGCCTGCTATGCCGACAGGATCGGGGCTTATTCCATTTAGCAAGGAATTCCCGGACCGCATGATTGATGTAGGGATTGCAGAGCAGCATGCTGCAACCATGTGTGCTGCACTGGCCATGGAAGGCCTGAAGCCTGTCTTTGCTGTATATTCTACGTTTATGCAGCGGGCTTATGATCAGATCGTGCATGATATCTGCCGTCATAATGCCAATGTGATCTTTGCCATTGACCGTGCGGGGTTTGTTGGACCTGATGGAGAGACGCATCAAGGCGTGTATGATGTGGCGTTTATGAGACATATTCCTAATATTGTACTTATGATGCCGAAGGATGAGAATGAACTGCGTCACATGATGAAAACGGCACTTGATTACAATGAAGGACCTATTGCTTACCGGTATCCTCGAAACAATGTGGTAGGCGTTCCAATGGATGAGCAGCTCGTACCGATTCCAATCGGTACTTGGGAACAGCTGCGCCCATCTGAAGGTTATGCCATTATCGCTTCGGGTTCCATGGTTCAAGTTGCTGAAGAAGCATCTGAAACCGTGAAAAAGGAAGGCATTACAGTCGGAGTGATCAATGCACGTTTCCTCAAGCCACTGGATGAGCAAATGCTTCGTGATCTCGCGATTCGTGGTACCAAACTGATTGTGCTTGAAGAAGCTTCTCAAGCAGGCAGTATGGGCAGCGCGGTGCTTGAGTTCTATGCTGAACAGGGTCTGCATGATGTACATGTTGATCTTATGGGGATTCCGGATCGATTCATTGAACATGGCAGCATCAATGAACAACGGGCCGAAGTTGGGCTTACGGTAGATAACGTATGTGTGCAGCTGCGCAGTTTGGCAGCTCAAACCTCTTACGGCATGTCCAGAACCCGCTTTCCTTCTTGATCAATGGATTGCTTTACCTATATAAATGAATTAACTATATGATAGGAGAAAGACATGTCACTCCCGAAAGAACGAATTGATGTTCTACTGGTCGAGCAGGGTTATTATGAAAGTCGTGAGAAGGCAAAAGCGGCAATCATGGCTGGACTGGTGTATGCCAACAATGAACGAATAGAAAAGGCAGGCATGAAAATACCACGGGAAGCTGAACTAAAGGTTAAAGGCTCGGTGCATCCTTATGTGGGGCGGGGTGGATTGAAGCTTGAAAAAGCAATTAAACACTTCGTCCTTGACATGAACGGCCTGGTCATGCTTGATATTGGTTCCTCAACGGGTGGATTTACGGATTGTGCATTACAACATGGAGCATCGCATGTATATGCCATTGATGTAGGTTACAATCAGCTGGACTGGTCGTTACGCAATGATGACCGGGTTACCGTGATGGAAAGAACCAATTTTCGATATGTGACGCCTGCGGATTTAATTGGACCTGAGCCAAACTTTGCCAGCATTGATGTATCCTTCATATCGCTGCGTATTATACTGCCGCCCTTGCTTGCTCTCCTGAAGCAGCCGGCAGATATTGTAGCATTGATCAAGCCTCAATTTGAGGCAGGACGTGAGAAGGTAGGTAAGTCTGGTGTGGTTCGGGATCCAAAAGTACACAAGGAAGTACTGGAAACCATGCTTCACTTCGCGAATGAACTTGGTTTAAAACTTCGGGGCTTAACCTTCTCGCCTATTACCGGTGGAGAGGGCAATATCGAATTTCTCGCTCATTGGCGTCTGGAAGAACCGGATGCATCACAACAAGAGAAGGATCTGGCTTCACTCGATGCACTTGCCCAGCAAGTTGCTATGGAAGCCGCACATACTTTTACGGGAAACTCATCATAGGATGAGTTTCTTTTCGCTGGAAAGGTGATCCTATTAACAGGAGATCGACTGCCGGACCTCGAATAAGTCTTCGAGGTGAACGATGATGAAAGGGCAATCCGACACAATCGTTATAGGTGTAATTGCTGTCATTTTAATCATATGGCTCTTTTACGGTTTGCGTAATTGGCTGAATCGACCGGTACCGGTAAGTTTGTCAGGCATGCAGCTGAATTCCGACATACCGCATTCCCCGGTTGTTGATCTGCTTGAAGCAGAGGGGTATGAAGTCATCGGAGGCAAAATGAAAATACCGCTCGCCTTTGAGGTCAATGAATCCGTTTTTTATAGTCGGCTGTTTGTTGATTATGTTGCCGAGCGTGATGAGATCAGATATTTGGTCAAGACGTCAAGGCGTAGACAGCCGGTGGAATTCACAGGTCCTGCCATACGGGATCGCTTTTTGTACTATTTATTGTTGTATCCAGGTTGTGAAGGTATATTGTACGTGGATACGGAAGAATCCAGCGTGAAGATCATCCGTTTGATGGATTATGAGGAAGATGTATATGATGGGGATGATCTAAGCTAGGGAATCAATGGTAACTATTTAAACTGGAGGCATGTATGAAAGGACAACGACACATTAAGATACGTGAAATTATTAGTCAGAATGAAATAGAAACCCAGGATGATCTGGTTGAAGCGCTGCGTCAAGCCGGTTTTCAGGTGACACAGGCCACGGTATCCCGTGATATTAAAGAATTACTGTTGATCAAAATTCCAATGGATGATGGTCGTTACAAGTACTCACTGCCAACAGACCAACGGTATAATCCAATCCAGAAGTTGAAACGGGCACTAGTGGATAACTTTCTCCATATTGACCACACCAATAATCTGGTTGTAATGAAATGTCTGCCAGGAACGGCAAACTCCATTGCGGCCTTGCTGGACAATATTGAATGGACTGAAGTTATGGGTACAATCTGTGGTGACGATACGATTCTCATCATTTGCCGTACTGAAGAAAATAGCGTGACGGTTATCGATCGAATTATGGGTTACATTTCTTAAAATCCGATTTTAAACATAATTGCTGAGTTTGTCATCCGGAGGTGCTTTGGCCGATGCTAGTTACATTATCGATTCGTAATCTGGCTGTTGTAGAAGAAGTGGATGTAGTATTTCACGCAGGATTTCATGTGTTATCAGGGGAAACAGGTGCAGGTAAATCAATCATTATAGATGCGCTCGGTTTGATCGCAGGTGGCCGGAGTTCGGCCGATCTGATCCGTTACGGTTGTGACAAAGCGGAGATGGAAGCCCTGTTCGAGATGGAACAGGGTCATCCGGTGTGGGAAACACTGGAGAAGCTTGGGATTCATTGTGAACCTGAAGAACACCTCGTGATTAGACGGGAGCTGAATACACAGGGTAAGAGCACATCCCGCATCAATGGTCAGTTAGTCAATCTGACGATGCTGCGAGAAGTGGGAGAAAAACTGATTAATATTCATGGTCAGCACGAGCACCAAAGTTTGCTGCGTGCTGAAAGCCATCTGGGCTTACTGGATACCTACGGAGCAGCTGTCATTGGTCCAGTAAAGTCGGAATATCAGGAAAGGTACAGCCGGTTCATTACTGCTGAGAAAGAACTGCGTGCCCTTCAGGAGTCAAGTCAGCGTGCATATCAGCTGCTGGATATGTATCGTTTTCAACTGGAGGAGATTGCTGCTGCCGGGTTAACAAGCGGTGAAGATGAATTACTTGGAGAGGAACGGGTCAAGCTATCCCATAGTGAGAAAATGATGGACAGTGTTGCCGGTGCATATGATCTGCTCAGTGGTCAGCGCGGACTCGAGGCAGTAAGCATTGCCCTCTCCCGGATAGAAGATATTTCTGGTTACGATAGCAAAGGGTTACAGCCTATCGTGGAACAGCTGCAGTCGGCCTTTTATCAATTGGAGGATGCTACATTCCAGTTAAGGGATTACCGTGAAAAAATAGAGTTTAACCCCGGTCGACTAGAGGAGGTTGAGCAGCGCTTAAACTTGATTTCTGGTCTAAGACGGAAGTACGGGGACAGTGTTGACCTTATTTTGAATTATTATGAACAGATTAGCCATGAAACAGACCAGCTGGAAAACAAGGACGAGCGCCTGGAGAAACTGCGTGCTGAGCGTGACAAGCTCCTGGTGCTGGTGATGGATTCTGCAGAGGATCTGAGCCGGGTACGCAAGCAGTGTGCCGATGAACTCGCTGCTCAGGTGGAGAGTGAGCTGAAGGATCTTCAAATGGAGCGTACAACGCTGCGTGTACAAATAACGCCATCAGAAGATCCGAAGGGGATTGAATGGAACGGGCGCAGGCTCCGGCTGAGTCGTCAGGGAGCGGACAATGCCGAATTTCTCATCTCGCCGAATCCGGGCGAACCGCTGCGCCCATTAGGTAAAATTGCATCAGGTGGTGAGTTATCCCGAATAATGCTTGCCATGAAGAGTATTTTCGCGCGTCACGATCGAATTCCAGTCCTTATATTTGACGAGGTTGACACAGGAGTTAGCGGACGGGCAGCACAATCGATTGCAGAGAAACTGTTCCGTTTATCCTCAACCTGCCAAGTATTTTCGATTACACACTTGCCACAAGTCGCCTGTATGGCAGATCACCAGTACCTCATTGAAAAACATGTCGTTGACGGGCGTACAATGACGCAGGTGGAATCGCTGTCAAACGAGGGCAGAGTGAAGGAATTGGCACGTATGCTCGGTGGTGTTGAAATTACAGAAAAAACATTGCATCATGCACAGGAAATGCTGAATTTGGCGGAAGCCAAAAAAGGAGGAAACGAGCGACCGGCGTAATGATTGACAGTAATAAAAGCCTGGGGGCAAGGTTATCTTATAGGTACGCAATTGGCGACCACCTTTCGTCAAGCGAAAGAAGCAAAGGGAGTGTGACAGCCATTGAATTCCCCCCTCAGGAAGAAATTGCTAGGTCTTTTATTTGCCTTCTTTCTATGTGTAATCAGCCAGGCCATTCAGCCTGTGCAGAGTTATGCCTCCTTACCTGACGAATTACAGGTATTTGCAGGCAGGCAAGCAGATGTACGACTCGCTGTACCGGCTTCTTCCAGCGCCGTTGTAGACCGACCGGATATTGTTGGTTTAGATGGACAGGAGCAAGCAGTGCATGTCACGAAGCAGCAACCGTTGCATCTTCATCCTCAGCAGACAGGGCAAGCGAAATTAACCTTGAAGCTGTGGGGCAAAATTCCGGTCAAAACGGTTAATGTGAACGTGATTCCGGATTTGCGAGTTGTACCCGGGGGTCAAACCATTGGCGTAAAAGTAAAGTCCGCTGGGATTTTGGTTGTAGGTCATCACTTGGTCCATGCTGAAGGAGACCAAAGAGTCTCTCCAGGAGAAACAGCAGGCATTAAACTTGGGGATCTGATAACCCATATGAATGGCAAACGTCTGGATGGTGTTGCAGGCGTTGCTGAAGCCGTAGAGCAAGCAGGAAAAAGTAAAAAAGGGATCGATGTGGTATTGCAACGTGGGAAGGAAACCGTTAAAACACGACTCACACCAGCATACGATGCCGAGGATCAGGCCTGGAGGCTTGGATTGTACATTCGTGATTCTGCGGCAGGCGTAGGTACTTTAACGTTCTACGCACCAGACCAAGGCGTGTATGGAGCTTTGGGGCATGTGATTACGGATATGAACACTCAAACATCCATTGTTGTAGGCAGTGGACAGATTGTCCAGTCAAATGTGACGTCTATATCCAAAAGTGAATCCGGAGATCCGGGTGAAAAACGCGCACATTTTCTTAAGGAAAGCAAAATATTAGGCAATATTGAACGTAATACGGCTTTTGGCATATTCGGTAAGATGTCCGACAATCCCGATCACAGTTTATACACCAAAGGAATTCCTGTCGCTTTCTCACATGAAGTGAAGGAAGGACCGGCAGAAATTTTGACTGTTGTCGATGGTCAGCAGGTTGAACGTTTCGCCATCGATATAGTCCATGTGGCCGATCAATCGGAGCCTGCAACCAAAGGTCTTGTGCTTCGCATTACAGATCCTAAGCTGCTTGATAAAACGGGTGGGATCGTTCAGGGAATGAGCGGCAGCCCAATCGTTCAGAATGGCAAGCTTATTGGCGCTGTGACACATGTGTTTGTTAATGACCCTAAATCAGGTTACGGGTGTTTCATCGAGTGGATGTTACAGGATGCCGGCGTGATGATCAAAAAGGAAAAAGCAAAAAATCTTAAGGCTGGGTAAACCGCCTTAAGATTTTTTGTCGAATGGAAAAGATAATTATCACATAATGAAATAAATTATTTATTATATAGCAATGCGAAAAAAAAATAAAGAAAAATAATTTTCGACAGAAGGAATTTCCTCGCCTGTGTCGAAAATTTAACCTGTAAGGAAATGTACGAAACAGTGGTTAAACCAAAGGAGGATACCGTTTTGCAAAAAATTGAGGTATTGCTGGCTGATGATAATCGTGAATTTACGAATTTGCTTGCCGAATATATATCCGAACAGGAAGATATGGAAGTTACCGGAATTGCCTACAACGGGGAAGAAGTACTGCAGTTGTTGGAGCAAAGCCGTGATGTGCCGGATGTATTGATTCTGGATATTATTATGCCTCATCTGGATGGGCTGGGTGTATTGGAGCGTCTGCGCAACCTGAACCTGAATCCACAACCGAAAGTGATCATGCTTACGGCATTCGGTCAAGAGAACATCACACAGCGTGCCGTGCAGCTCGGTGCTTCTTATTACATCCTCAAACCTTTTGACATGGAAGTGCTCGCTAACCGAGTTCGCCAGCTTGTAGGATCCCAGACAACCGTCTCTTCAAGCACGAACAGTGGTTCATCCATGTTTATGACCAACAAATCTAATGTAGTGCCAATGGGCAAACACAAAAATTTGGATGCCAGCATCACGTCCATCATACATGAAATCGGCGTTCCAGCGCATATTAAAGGATATCAGTATTTACGTGAAGCCATCACCATGGTATATAACAATATCGAAATTTTAGGTGCGATTACCAAAACGCTGTACCCTGCGATTGCCGAGAAATTCAAAACAACGCCGTCCCGCGTAGAACGGGCTATCCGCCATGCGATTGAAGTGGCATGGACACGCGGAAACATCGACAGCATCAGCCACCTGTTTGGCTACACGATTAACATCAGCAAGTCGAAACCGACGAATTCCGAGTTCATCGCGATGGTTGCCGACAAGCTGAGAATCGAGCATAAGGTGTCTTGAAAGGACCGGGAGTAGTTAGGTAATTATGAAAGCAACAGCATACTAAATGCCGCGATTTACGGGTCGATTAGCGTCCTATAGATTGCGGCATTATTTTTTGTTTTCTAATTTATTTTTTATTGATAATGAAAATTATTATCATTTATAATAGAGAGATAATTAGAAAGTTTGATTTGGAAGGTAAGATTGGGGAGAGATTCATGCAATCAAATGATCAGATACAACTTTGGAATCAGGCTGCGGTCAAAATTCTGGATGTTCGCCGGGTTGTTCTGGAAGCAGGAGAGCGAATTCAAGCCTATTATCTCCCTGCGAACAGTTTTATGTACAGTTTGAGGGGAAATGCTCTCGTTGAAATGGATGGACAAAAGCATGTGACGAAGGAATTTAACTTGCTGCATGGAACTAAGGGGTCAAGACTTGATATCGAAGCCAAAGATGAGTTCGAATATATTATGCTGTTTTACAGAGCAATTCTTGCCTTCCCGAAACCGAGGTATGTATGGCGCTTAGAACAGGCTTCGGTTACACCATTTGCGCTTCAATATACATTTTTGCCGGACAAACCTCTTCTATTGCTGCGTTATCTTAATGAAATGGAAAAGGCCTGGATTCACGCAAGCCATCTGGATCAACTTCAGCTCAAAAGCCTATTTTATCAATTTGTCTACGAACTTATGTCTCAACTGGCAGAGCAGGAAATACGCACAGCACGTCCAGATCCAGTGAAACAGGTGCTTCAGTACATACAAGCCCATTATAGGGAGCACATGACCCTTGATACGTTGGCACATCATTTCAATTACAGCTCACGTCATCTGTCCATGCAGTTTAAACGGAAGACAGGTTCTAGCCCGATCGATTATTTGATCCAGTTACGGCTGACAGAAGCGAAAAAATTGCTGGGTTATTCGGACACTACCTTGAGGGATATTGCAGCAGAGGTCGGTTACTCCGATGTATATTATTTTAGCCGCCTATTCAAAAAACATGTAGGCATGCCGCCGATCCGTTATCAGCAAAAAGTTAGAGAACAAAGGATAATAGAGGATCGTCCATTAGATGTCTCTGAATTGTCCATTGGCAGTAGACGTAACCAAAGATATATTGATTATGATAATCATTATCAATATGTTAACGGAGGGTCTACACGAATGAAAAAAAGAAAAGCTAGCTCCAGCATGATATTCATTGCCATATTAAGTTTGACCATGATGTTATCCGCCTGCGGGGCAGGATCAACAGCAGCGCCGACTGCCAGCGAAGCAACGGGTAGCAGTTCGAACACTAACACTGCAGCCTCAACCACCACGGATGCAAGTGCACAGACGAATCAGGATAACGAAACGCGTACGATCTCGACGGTGAAGGGAGAAGTGGTTGTGCCTGCAAATCCCAAACGTGTCGTGGTGCTTTATCTCCAGGGAGATGTTGTTGCTCTTGGGGTGAAACCAATCGGCACTTCGGAAGTATTCGATGGAGCGGCGTACAAAGGTGAGCTTGACGGGGTAAATTCACTGGGGAGCTGGTTTGAACCAAATGCGGAGGCTGTCATTGATCTGGATCCTGATCTGATTATTGTACCTTCGGAAGCAACGTATACGTTATTAAAAGATATTGCACCTACGATTTACATTCCATACGAGAAAATGACCACTGAAGAAAGACTTCGGGATATCGCAAATATTTTTGGGAAAGAGCAGGAAGCCGAGAAGCTAATTGTTGAATTAAACAGTAAAGTTGAAGCAGGCAAGAAAAAACTTGCTGATGCAGGCATACTGGACAAAACGGTTTCCATCGTCGAAGGTGGTCTGAAGGAGATGTCCGTTGCGGAAAGCAAGCAATATGGACGGGGTTCTCAGGTGATTTATGAGTACTTGGGCATGAAAGCGCCAAAAGCTGTTCAGCAAAAAATAGATACAGTAACCGCTGCTGCAGGTTCAACTGTATCCATGGAAGTTCTCCCCGAGTATTTGGGGGAGTACGTGTTCCGATCTGTATATGAAGGAGCAGACGATCTGTCTGATAATCCGGTTTGGAGCAGTGTACCCGCGGTAAAAGAAGGACGTTTAATTGAAATTGACTTTGATTTCTTCTATTATTCGGATGTATATTCCATCAACAAACAGCTCGATTATGTTGTGGAACATTTATTGGATACAGTAAAAACAAAATGACCCTTATTGGATCATCTTTGTTTTGAGAAAATTGTTTTATTTTTATCCATTGTATTTTGATAAGATTCCCATTAAACTAGGGATTAAGTGATAATGAGAATCGATATCAAATAATCGATGTTATGGATCGAATTAACGGAGGTAACCTTAATATGGATCAGCAGTTGGAACTATATGATGTAACCATTATCGGCGGAGGTCCCGCCGGGATGTACTCTGCCTTTTATAGCGGTATGCGGGATATGAAAACAAAATTGATTGAAGCACGGGACAGACTCGGCGGACGCATGCTCTTTTATCCGGAGAAGATGATCTGGGACGTGGGTGGTGTAACACCGATTTTATGCGCAAATTTGATTAAGCAGTTGGAAGAGCAGGCGAGAACGTTTGACCCTACGATTGTGTTTGAACAGCAAATTGAAGGTTTTGAACGTCAGCCTGACGGTACGATTATTCTGACGGCTGCTACGGGTGAGAAACACTGGACTCGGACCGTCATTATGGCAATCGGTTATGGAATATACAAAATGGCGAAGCTGGAACTTGAGGGAGCTGACCGTTACGAGGTAACGAATCTGCACTACACGGTGCAGGAATTGGAACCTTTCCGGGGCAAACGTGTGCTTATCTCTGGGGGAGGCGATTCTGCAGTCGACTGGGCCAACGAGCTTGAAGCTCTGGCAGAACAAGTCACGGTTGTACATCGACGCGATCACTTCGGCGGACTGGAGCGAAATGTCATTCGTATGAGAGAATCCTCGGTGGATGTTCGTACACCCTATGCAGTGAATACGCTGCACAGTGTTAGTGGCGAAGTAATTGAACAAGTGACGATATCCCACGTGGAAACAGGTGAAAGTGAACTGCTGGAAGTCGATGCAATTATCGTTAATCACGGCATGAAGAGTGACTTTGGCCCCATTCGGGACTGGGGATTGGATCTTGGAGAGTGGCATGTAACCACAACAGAGAAGCTTCAAACCAATATTCCGGGTGTATTCGCGGCAGGCGACTTTGTGGATTATGGCAGCAAGCTATATCTTATTGCAGGAACTTTCACGGATGCTGCCCTAGCGGTCAACAGTGCCAAACTTTACATGGATCCTGAGGCAGAAAAAGTTGCCTATGTATCTTCTCATAACAGCCGATTCAAAGAGAAAAACAAAGCTCTCGGTGTTGTAGAAGAATAAATACCAAATCAAAAAACCATAACCTTAATTACCTTGACTGAACATCAGGTATTAGGGTTGTGGTTTATTTTTTGTGTGTCTAAATTTATTAAGCTAAAATGTCAATTGATGTATTGGGGGTTAACATTGTTGAAGAATTGGAATGTTTGTTGTTGTCCGTAACCTCGTTGTTATCCGAAAGGATATGGTCTTTATTTTCCTTTTCCGCTTTCACCTCTTCTGTAGAAGCTTTCTCAGCAGTCGGTTCATTGCGTGGAGCTGTTTCGTTTATATCTTGGAGTAATTCCCCAATTTTCTTATCCGTACTTCTAATGTGGGATTTAACTTCCTGAACCATTTCTCGTTTCATCTGAAAAACGGTATGCTCTGCATTTTCAAGCATTACCGATTTGCCGTTATCTGCATGAGGATTACTGTCTAATAAGGTGCGATCAAATCGAACGCCGCCCTCAAGCGTGTTGATTGAACCTTGCATTTTCTCACGGGATCCAACCAGCTTTCCCAATTGATCGTATGTATTGCTATTCTTGATTACAGAACCGAGTGAGACCGTATCTTCAGGTTGAGATTCAGAACTCTTGGGCTTTTCATTCTCTTTTTGACGTGTCTTTTCCTGAATCTCTTCTGCTTTAATTTGAGCAATTTGAGCGTCAATTTCCTGGATACTGGAGTTCAGGGTTTGAATGCGCTGCATTTTCGTTTTAGTATCCAGTTTTTCATTGGATCTCACTGTTTGAATTTCTTCGCTTAGTCTTGCTTTTTGTTTCATTAGGTCCTGGATGATCTTGTCCGTTTTGGTAGCTGTATTACTGCTGCTCTGATTGGTTCCGGTGCTTCTGTTCGATGATGAAACGGATAACATAGGATATTCCTCCTGGGTGTGATAGTCGCATGATTTTTTAATCATACTTATTATAATATCGGAATTTTGGGTTATTCTGTTAAGAGACACTGAAACATGCAGCAGCTAAGATGTATGGCAGTTTGATCAGTTCCGAAGTGAAAACTATAATATGAAAATAGACGAATAAATCTGACAGAGTGGAGAATACGGGGTGGGGTATGTCTAAAATGTTTCGGAGTTTCATTTCCTCTGTCCTCAGGGTTACCAAAGGAAAGAAACGAATCAAATACGCAGCCATTTATCTTGCTGTTGCCGGTGCTTTGCATCGATTACTGGTTGAGAGTAGGCGTGAGCGATCCGCAGCCAAACGACTGCAGCAGGATCTTCCTGTCGCAGAACTTGGGCAAATGAAGCTGGAACCGGGAGATATCGTTTACACGCCAAGTTCGGAATCGACCTATTATGCAGGACACATGGGGATTATTGGACTGGACGGCAAAGTGTATCATGTTCATCCTTATGGACCCGTGTTCGCCGATTCCCTAGAGTGGTATCTTACCAGGTTCTATGAAGGAGATCGTTTCATTGTATTTCGTTCACGTTTAAACCAGGCTGGGCAGCGTGCGGCCGAGTGGGTGCACGAACACTACAAGCAGGTTAAGTTTTATCGATTGCAGACCAATTTGCGAAGCATTGAACGAAATTATTGCTCCAAATTTGTATACCAGGCCTATCAATTTACCTCCGGCTTGGATTTGTGGAGCCGCAGGTTTACCAGGCTGAATCAAGGATACATTTATCCATTTCGAATTGAGCGTTCGCCGGCGCTGGAAGTGCTGGGTACGTTTTATAAATAAAGATTAACGCTGACAGGGCTATCCTTCGTTCTGTGTCCAGGGAGGATAGCTTTTGTCGGTTTTTTTTGATATGTGTACCGATTAAAGACAGGAAAAGGCTCTAAAACGTCGAATAGATTATGAGATAGACGTGCACAACTGGGAATGGTATACATAATACCGGCAAGTTCAATTTGACCGGAGAACGACGAAGAATGGCTGCAATTTAAGTCTAGAGAAAGAGTGAGAGTGAGATGAAATGGCTGGGCTTCTTACGCGGATTCAGACGCAAACAAAACGTAGTGAAGCTATCGGACTACATACCTAAAAAAGAAAGGAGGCACTACTGCTCCATTTGCAAGAAAAAAGTTGAATCAGTTGTTCATTACGCAGCGCCTCAGGGAAATGTTGCAGGTGTATGCAGTTCCTGTAAGCTGTTGGCGGATGAACGTGGAATGTACCCCATTTAATAGGAAGAATCATGCTCAGGAAATAACATTGCTTTGATTTATGAGCATTTTTGTAGTACATTAGCAAATGTATTCGAAGGAGGATTCTAATGTACTCAGGTAGACAAGACGATACTTTATACATCATGACCTACACCTTAAACAGCGGTATCAAGGGTACGGTTCCACTGTCTAATAAGCAGATTGTTGAGTGGCTGGATTGCTACAGAAATGAGAAGCGCTTCGTGACCGAGATTGGGAAAGAGTTCTTTGGATTGAATGCAGGCCTCGTGGCAGATTTCAAAGTTCAAAATCATTTATCCGATTATCAACAGACCATCATGCCCACACAGCAGCAGGATAATCTGGAACGCTTGTCCAGTGCATATAAATCAACCGAGCTATTGATGAAAATTGATTGCAAATGCGGTACGGCATATGTAACGGAATCTCCATATAAGCGAACCAAATGGTATTGTACGAAGTGTAAAGAGATCGTATTTCTGGACGCCAAAAAAGGAATGGTAGAAACGTCCCGCGGTGACGCATACTACATGACCAACAAATATTTTGTTTCCCGCGAATAGTGGGAGACTACGAATTAGAGCATCGCTTTGAAGCGGTGCTTTTTTGTAATGAATGTTGAACCGGGTAGAGCGAATGCAGTGGTTAAGCAAAAAAAGCCCTTCAGGGCTTTTTAAGAACAGGCAGGTCTGACTCAGAGATCTGTATCAGAGAACCTGCCGAATATATAATAAAAGCTGAACTAGCATTCTACTTTGTGAGGAGGAATGAAACAGCAGCGGCAGCGTGGTTCGTAAGCTTCCGAATCGCCAATCATGACAACCGGGCCAAGAGTGACTGGCTCTCCATTCACAATACGTTGAGTGAAGGCAGCATCAGGGCTTCCGCAAACTGCACAGAATGCGGAGAGTTTCTCAATGTCATCGGCCATGGCGAGCAGACCCCCAATATATCCGAATTCCTTGCCTCGATAATCCATATTAAGACCATCTACAATCACGTGTTTGCCGCAATAGGCAAGCTCGGAGACCAGGTCCATAATGGCACTGCTGAAAAATTGCACTTCATCAAAAGCAACCACATCAGCATCTTTGGTCTGGGCAAGAATCATCTCCACGGATTCCGGAGTTAATTGTCGGGGGATGGAATGGGCGGGAAGGCGATATCCGATTCGGCTGACAATCTCGTCCTGAGCAAACCGATCATCTTCGGCTGGTTTGTAAGCAACGACCTTTTTACGGCCAAATTGAATCAATTTCTGACAACGGCGAATGAGTTCACCGGATTTTTCACTGAACATGGGTCCAGTAATTACGGTAATACGTCCTGTTTGCACGGTGCTGCTACTCCTCTCACATACGGATTCAACAAAAAAAGCGACCATTACAGAGTACCACAAAATCTCCGTTCAGAGCTAGAACTAATCCAAGCTGCTTTGTGTTACTATATGGATTATTACACTGTTGGTAACGGCAGTTGTGAAGCTGTAGTATTGGAAAAGAGGTGTTTTACAAGTGAATGAAGCGATAAATGAAATGCAGCAGCGGTATGAGGAATTAAAGGGACAGGCTGTCCTTCATGAAGGCGCGGAGGCACTGATTGCCGATCTGTTTGCGGAAATAGAGCGGCTGCAGGCCAGCAATTTAACCCTGCGCAGAACCATTCTGAAGTCTTCTTCCAAAGAGTCCCGGATGTCAACAAAGCTGAGGGATGCATTATACGAATAACCCGGAGATCACTCCGGGTTCTCTTCTGTCTGCAATTTGCGAGGAAATAGAATACCTGCTGTAATTCTGGCAATCATGGCAAAGGTAAGGCCAATGCCAGCATACATGTAGATCACGGTAAATGCTTTGCTGAAACCAGTGGTAGGCACAAATTCAGGATGCCCCACCGTCGTCAGAGTCACGGCACAGAAATAAAGCGCATCGATCCAGTGCAGCCCTTCCACACGGGTATAGAACAACGTTCCTGACAGCAGTGTTGCTGCAGTCAAGATAAAGAGTGCGAGAAACTTGGGGTCCTTGAACGCGTGGAAAATGCCCTTGAGCAATCTTTGCAGCGTCATGAGAAACGATATCATGTTAAACCATCCTGTCTTTTTTTGATGTCGATCATTCGCATCATTTTCTTCTAGTTACGTACGGGATGATGCTGAGACATCCATGTGAATAAATAAGCATTATACCTGATCCTGCATGAATGATAAAGCTGGGGAGAACAGCAAAAAGCCCGGACTTATGAAAGCTTGCCGGGTGTCTCTGCCTGTTCGGTTGTGTTTTTGGAACGGAAACGGGGACCCACATAATTGCGTTTACGGTCACGGAACAAAATCCAGCCCCCCAAGAAACTCATGCCTGCAGCAAACAAGAGAAGCCCGCCTCCAAAGGAAAGCCACTGGAATCCTGGTGAGATCTGATCATTCCCGTGCTCAGCATAATATAGGAAAAGGGCGTCTTTCATCATCAAAAAACCTTTCATGGCCATTAGTCCGGGAATAACCAGGACCAAAATCGCCAAAAACCGTGCAAAGACCAGTCTAGTATTCATCACCATTTAACCCCTTCTGCCAAATGTCGACGTAAAATAAAGGTTGCGCTTACAGGTCATGCCTGATTCCATCATAGCTTGGTTTGTGCACGCTGTCCATGTGTTAGGACAAACTTTGAGTTGACTGCCCAAGGGGAGTACAATGGAATATAGTAAAGTTCTGCAAAAGGCTTTTCACCATCATCAACATCGTTCCATTCATAACGAAATCATATTGATAGAGGAGAACATAAAAGATGCCAATTACATGTGATGTTGCCATTCTCGGAGGAGGAACCGGAGGTTACGTTGCCGCAATTCGTGCTGCCCAGTTGGGTAAACAGGTCGTCATTATCGAGAAGGACAAGCTTGGGGGCACCTGCCTGCATCGCGGATGTATTCCTAGCAAGGCGCTGCTAAGAAGTGCAGAAGTGTACGCAGAGATTCAAGAGAGCGAATCGTATGGAATTGAGACAGCTGGAGCAACGCTGGTATTTCCCAAAGTGCAGGCCCGTAAGGATGCCATTGTAGAACAGCTTCATCAGGGCGTTCAATATTTGATGAAAAAAAATAAGATTCAGGTCGTACAGGCCAAAGGCCGTGTCATCGGACCATCCATTTTCTCGCCGCAGAGCGGAGCCGTAGCTGTAGAGTTTGAAGATGGAGAGATGGATACGGTTGTGCCGACCAATCTCATCATTGCTACCGGGTCACGTCCGCGCGTACTTCCGGGCCTGGAGCCGGATGGCCGGTATATCATGAGCAGTGACGAAGCTCTGCGGATGGATGAACTGCCAACATCACTCATCATCGTGGGTGGTGGCGTGATTGGGCTGGAATGGGCATCCATGCTGAATGACTTCGGGGTGGACATTACGGTTGTCGAGGCTGCAGATCATGTGTTACCCGCAGAAGACGAGGACGTGGCAAGGGAGATGCAGCGGTTGCTCGGCAAACGCGGAGTACGCTTCCTGACAAAGGCTAAAATCATGCCAGAATCATATGAGGCTGGTCAAGAAGGCGTTCGAATTGATGTTCAGATTAATGACGATCAGCAGGAGACGCTCAGTGCGGACAAAATGCTGATTTCCGTCGGGCGGCAGGCTAATGTTGAGAATATTGGACTCGAAAACACGGATATCAAACTGGACCGTGGATTCATCGCGGTAAACAAACATCTGCAGACCGGTGAAGGGCATATTTACGCCATTGGAGATGTTATTGGTGGATTACAGCTTGCGCATGCAGCGAGTCATGAAGGCATTCTGGCCGTGAATCATCTGGCAGGTGAAACCGTTCATGCAGTCGAATCCCACCGTATTCCGCGGTGTGTGTACACTCGTCCTGAGGCTGCAAGCATTGGTTTCACGGAGCGTGAAGCGAAAGAGCGCGGCTTCGATGTCAAGACCGGCAAGTTTCCGTTTCAGGCGATTGGCAAATCGCTCGTTCATGGAAACAGGGACGGTTTTGTGAAGGTAATCGCCGATGCCAAGACGAATGATATATTGGGTGTACATATGATTGGTACCCATGTGACGGAACTGATTGCAGAGGCTTCACTTGCACAAATGCTGGACGCGACGCCTTGGGAAGTAGGCCAGACGATTCATCCCCATCCTTCCCTTTCCGAAATTATGGGTGAAGCGATGTTGGCCGTAGACGGAAAGGCCATTGGAATGTAAGTCTGAACAGGCTTATAAGAAAGGTCCTTTCCTTTTTTGGGCAAAAGGGATTATAATAAGGTTAAGCCAAGTCTTAGTACCAGGTTATAAGATCGGGTTGTAAGACGGGCACAGGCTCTGATTAAAAGGAGGTACCTCATATGAGTTCACAAGGTACTGCAGATGCGGTCCACCGCCATGAACAGCTGGGACTTAGCGATGGAGAAGTATTGGACATGTACAAATACATGCTGCTTGCACGCAAGTTCGATGAACGTTGCTTGCTCTTGCAGCGGGCCGGCAAAATTAACTTTCACGTATCCGGTGTAGGTCAGGAAGCTGCGCAAGTGGGTGCTGCTTTTGGACTGGACCGGGATCACGATTATTACTTACCTTATTACCGCGATTACGGCTTCGTATTGGCGGTAGGCATGACGCCTCGCGAGCTGATGCTCTCTGCATTTGCCAAGGCGGAAGATCCGAATAGCGGCGGCCGTCAGATGCCAGGGCATTTTGGTCATAAAAAGCTGCGAATTGTTACGGGCTCAAGCCCGGTTACTACTCAAGTACCTCATGCCGTAGGTTTTGCACTGGCAGCAAAAATGCAGAAAAAAGAATTTGTTTCATTTGTTACGTTTGGTGAAGGCTCAAGCAACCAGGGAGACTTCCACGAAGGAGCTAACTTCGCTGGAGTTCACAAGCTGCCTGTCATTATTATGTGTGAGAACAACCAGTACGCCATCTCGGTTCCGGTCCATAAGCAGCTTAGCGGCAAGATATCGGATCGCGCACTGGGGTACGGCTTCCCTGGATTACGGGTTGACGGCAATGATGCGCTTGAAGTATATGCTGCCGTCAAAGAAGCGCGCCGCCGTGCCATTGCCGGTGAAGGCCCTACCCTGATTGAAGCCATGATGTACCGTTTATCTCCTCACTCCACTTCCGACAATGATCTGGCTTACCGGACCAAGGAAGAGGTTGACGAGAATTGGAAGAAGGACGGCGTTCTTCGGATGAAAAATTATTTGATTGATTGCGGCATCTGGGACGAAGCCCGGGATGCGGATCTGGCTTCCCAGCTCGCGCTGGAAATGAAAGAAGCGACTGAATATGCAGACAACGCGCCATATCCGAAACCTGAGGATACTCTGACGCACGTTTACGCGGACAGCGAAGAAGGGGGACGGTAATCATGGCGGTTATGGAATATATCGATGCGATCCGTCTTGCGATGAAAGAAGAGATGGAGCGAGACGAGAATGTCTTTGTACTGGGTGAAGACGTCGGTGTAAAAGGCGGCGTGTTTACCACAACCAAAGGCTTGCAAGAGCAATTCGGCGAGATGCGTGTGATGGATACACCTTTGTCCGAATCCGCCATTGCAGGGGTAGCCATTGGGGCGGCTATGTATGGCATGAAGCCAATTGCGGAGATGCAATATTCAGACTTTATGCTGCCGGCAACCAATCAGATCATTAGTGAAGCGGCCAAAATCCGCTATCGTTCCAACAATGACTGGAGCTGTCCGATTGTTATCCGTGCGCCGATTGGCGGAGGGATCTTCGGAGGATTGTATCATTCACAATGTCCGGAATCCATTTTCTTTGGTACACCTGGTTTGAAAATCATCGCTCCTTACTCGGCATACGACGCCAAAGGTTTGCTCAAAGCTGCCGTCCGCGACCCGGATCCGGTACTGTTCTTCGAAAATAAGAAGTGTTACAAGCTGATTAAAGAAGACGTACCAGAGGATGATTACATCGTTCCGATCGGCAAAGCAAATGTGCTTCGCGAAGGTGCGGATATCACGGTTATCGGGTACAGCCAGCCGCTGCATTTTGTAATGCAGGCTGCGGAAGAGCTGGAGCGAGAAGAAGGGATTACTTCCCACGTTCTGGATCTGCGTACATTGCAGCCGCTTGACCGTGAAGCGATCATTGCTTCCGCTCGTCAGACAGGCAAGGTGCTCATTGTTCATGAGGACAACAAAACAGGTGGTGTTGGTGCCGAAGTTGCGGCTATTATCAGCGAAGAGTGCCTGTTCGATCTGGATGCACCTATTCAGCGTCTTTGCGGACCGGACGTACCGGCGATGCCAATCAGCCCGACACTGGAGAAATTCTACATGCTTAGCAAGGATAAAGCGAAGGAAGCGATGCGCACCCTTGCGGAGTATTAATTCGGTTGATCATAAGTTTCGACAATCTGTTCGAAAAAAAGGTTAAAAGCAAAGTTTGGAGTGATATAACAAATGGCTGAACGTATGAAATGGATCGAGGTCATTATGCCGCAGCTGGCAGAATCGCTGGTCTCGGCTACCATTGGAAAATGGTTAAAAAAACCGGGCGACCGGGTTGAACAATACGAGCCAATCTGTGAAGTAATCACCGATAAGGTCAATGCAGAGATTCCATCGACAGTGGATGGAATCATGGGCGACCTTCTGGTAGAAGAAGGTACGACGATTGCTGTTGGCGAAGCCATCTGCCGGATGCAGGTAGCAGCTGCGGATGATGAGCAAGTGGCAGAGCAAGTGACACAAGTATCCCAGCAGAACAATGCACAGCAAGGATCCGTGACTCCAGCAGGTCATGATCCCAATCAGCCTATGCGTAATCGCTACTCTCCTGCGGTACAGTCACTTGCAGCAGAACATGGTCTCAACTTGCAGGCCATTCAAGGAACAGGAGCAGGTGGACGCATCACACGCAAGGATGTGCTTGCTATTATCGCTCAAGGTGGCCAAACAAGTATACCGTCAGCACAACCTTCCTCTGAAGCTAGTCCATCTGCTTCACCGTTTAGCGGTTTGAACAAAAACGGGGCAGAAACGGGAATCTCCGCAAGAGAAGCGGTTTCTGCGCAGGATGCTGGCGTTCCCGTGAGACATTCAGGGATTCATTTGACGGAATCTCCGAAAATCCCGCAGATTGAAGTAGAAGGTGGCGGCCAGGGAAGATCGGAATATTTTATCGATGTTACTCCTGTGCGTAATGCCATTGCCCGGAACATGCGTCAGAGCGTATCGGAGATCCCTCACGCATGGACCATGATTGAAGTGGATGTTACCAACCTGGTCATGCTGCGCAATAAGCTCAAGGATGAGTTCAAGCGTAAAGAAGGCATTAATCTGACGTACCTCTCCTTCATGATGAAGGGTGTTGTAAATGCGATTAAGGATTACCCGATTATGAACTCGGTTTGGGCTGTCGACAAAATTATCGTTAAACGGGATATTAACTTGTCCATGGCGGTAGGTACGGAAGACTCTGTACTGACACCTGTGATCAAGCATGCGGATCAGCGTAATATCGCAGGTCTGGCCCGGGAAATCGATGATTTGGCACGCAAAACCCGTGAAGGTACCCTGAAGCTGGATCATATGCAAGGTGGTACGTTTACAGTCAATAATACCGGTTCCTTTGGTTCAATTCTTTCGCAACCGATTATTAACTATCCACAAGCGGCAATTCTCACGTTTGAGTCGATCGTGAAGAAGCCTGTAGTCATTAATGACATGATTGCCGTTCGTTCGATGGCCAACCTGTGTCTGTCTCTGGATCATCGGATACTGGATGGCGTCATCTGCGGCAGGTTCTTGCAGCGGGTCAAGGAAAACCTTGAGGGTTATAATATGGAAACAAAGGTGTATTAATGAAATAGAGTTGTCAAGGGAAAGTGTATGTGCCAAAGGCCGTGCACTTTTTCCCACTGTCTGCGGTTAAACGATCAAATATGGTTTGGACAATGAAGCGGAAGGGTGTGGGGAAATCATGAACAAGCCGCTGGATGTGACATACATACCGATGCTTGATTATGAACAGGCTTGGAACCGCCAAAAAGCAATTGTACAGCAGCTGGACGAAGGTGAGGGAGTCGAGCAGATGCTTCTGCTGCAGCATCCTCCCACGTATACAATCGGATCTCAGAATCATCCGGAGCATCTGCTTCTCAGCAAGGAGGAGCTCGAGGCAAAGGGGATTACCTTGTTTCAAATTGATCGTGGCGGTGATATTACATATCATGGTCCAGGCCAGCTTGTTGGTTATCCGCTGCTCGTTCTCGGCCGTGATGAAGCTCTTGATTTACATGGGTATTTGCGCAATCTGGAGCAGGTCATCATTGATTACCTGGCAGATGAGGGAATTGAGGCAGGCCGGAAAGAGGCATACACCGGAGTATGGATCGGAGATATGAAGATCGCTGCCATCGGGGTAAAGTTCAACCGTTGTAAACATCGGCGAGGATTCGTGACGAGTCATGGTTTTGCTTTTAATATTACTTCAGGTATTCAGGATGAAGGATTTCAGGGGATTATCCCTTGTGGCATAGAGCAGTACGGCGTAACCTCTCTCGAGGACATCACCGGCAGAACCTACACCGTGGAGCAAGTTGCCCAGCAGATTGTCCCCTATTTCGGACGTATTTTTCCATACGAGATGACTTGGAGAACCGAAAAAGAAGCCATTGTCCGTCTCTAGTTCAGACAGTCAAGGGCTTCAGATTCTATCCAAATAGTAGAGGTTCAAGAGCAATGAAAAGGGTAGACCCGATCATGGCAATCAGCATGAGATAGATCACGATTTTGAACCATTTCTTTTTTTGCATGAAGAGAGAACTCCTTTCAACAAATGAAAAATAAACAAGCATATTAATTGTATTGTACCGTATCCATGAGAGGGAGGAAAGTCCTATGATTAAACAGGAACGTGTTGTACATCAGTTTATGGAACTGGTGCAGATCGACAGTGAAACGAAGAATGAACATAACATCTCCAACGTATTGAAGGAGCAGTTTACCCAGCTGGGTCTCAGCATTTATGAGGACGACACCATGGAGAAAACCGGGCATGGAGCAGGTAACCTGATTGTTACCTGGGAAGCGGATGGTGCACCGGAGGCAGCGCCGATCTTTTTTACCTGCCACATGGATACTGTAACTCCTGGACAGGGAATTAAACCCGAGCTTGGGGAAGATGGTTGGATTCGCAGCGATGGAACAACGATCCTCGGAGCAGACGACAAGGCAGGTATTGCTGCTCTGCTTGAAGCGATTCGGGCGATCCAGGAGAACAAGGTTCCACACGGGAAAATTCAGTTCGTCATTACCGTTGGCGAAGAATCCGGTCTGGTCGGTGCCCGTGCAATGAATCCAAAAGATATTGAGGCTGAATTCGGTTATGCACTTGATTCCAATGGTGCAGTGGGAACAATTTGTGTGGCTGCCCCGGCGAGAGCCGAGATTCAGATGAACATTTATGGGAAATCTGCACATGCAGGTGTGAACCCCGAAGATGGCATCAGTGCCATCCAAGTGGCGGCGAAGGCCATTGCAGCAATGACACTGGGACGGATTGATGATGAGACCACAGCCAATATTGGCAAGTTTCAGGGCGGATCTGCACTGAACGTTGTGTGTGATTTTGTACAGATTGAAGCGGAAGCACGCAGTATTGTACAGGAAAAAGTGGAAAAGCAAATTGCTCAGATGCGTGAAGCTCTTGAAACAACCTGCCGCAAATACGGTGCCACAGCCGAATTCCGCAGCGAGATTTTGTATCCTGCCTTCGGGTTCCACGATGAGCATGAGGTTGTGCAGCTTGCACAGCGTGCGATTCGCGGCCTGGGTCTGGAAACAAGTACGTTTGCTTCGGGTGGTGGCAGTGATGCCAACATCTTCAATGGCTTCAACATTCCGACCGTCAATCTGGCGGTAGGTTATGAGGATATTCATACGACAAAAGAGCGCATTCGTGCGGAAGATATCGTTAAACTGTCCCAGGTTGTCGTAGCCATCATTCAGGAGACCGCTTCTGGCAGCAAGTAAGCATATATTGAGAGGTATTTATTTGGGAGCAAGCACCTCTCTACGTAAAAGTCCGAAACCGGTTAGCATCGGATTCGGACTTTTTGTGAATTCATGTTATATTTCATGGGAGAAATGAAAGTAAACAAGGATTACTTTCGTCCCGCAATCAGTTCACTTAGTTTGGCATCAGGACCCCATTCACGCAGCCATTGCTTGAGTATAAGCTGGACTTGCCTTGCTTGTCCGACCACATGTACCGATTGAGATGTCACATAACTGTTCATTGGATATCCCCCTGATTTGTTTTATATTTCTCGAAAGGTTATAGGCTCACGATATGCCAAAAAACGGGGGATTATACGTATTGTGAATATAAAATCTTAAAAAATGGAGTTGATCCTATATGAATCCTACCAACCAAACGGGCTCTAACCACCCGTCTAATCCCAAGCTCGATGAAGTAACAGTCTCGACGAAGCCAATCTTTGAAGGAAAAGTCATTTCTCTTCAGGTCGATACGGTCAAGCTGCCTAATGGACAGACAGCTTCACGTGAGATTATTCGTCACCCCGGGGCCGTAGCTGTGCTTGCCCTGAATGGGGATCGCATGCTGGTGGTTGATCAGTATCGTCAGGCGATGGGGCGTACCGAGGTGGAAATACCTGCAGGCAAACTTGATCCGGGAGAAGAGCCGGAGGCTGCGGCCGCTCGTGAATTACGAGAAGAAACCGGCTATGCAGCCAAGTCGCTGCGTCATCTGCGTTCTTTCTATACATCACCTGGTTTCGCAGACGAGATCATTCACTTGTATATTGCCGAGGAGCTCGAAGCCGGAGACATGGCACTGGATGAAGACGAATTTCTCGAGGTATCTGAAATCACGCTTGAGGAAGCTTATCAGCTCATGGATCAGAACCGGATCAGTGATGCAAAAACGATGATGGCTGTGTACGCATGGGATCTGTACAGAACAACAGGGCGGTTTTAATGATGGCAGATCAGCAGACAACGTCTAACACGTGGGATTCCTGTTACGCAGACCTGCATATCCACATTGGGCGTACGTCCCGCGGTGAAGCTGTTAAAATCAGTGGCAGCCGGGATCTGACCTTCGAGAATATTGCTCGTGAAGCGTCAGAGCGCAAGGGAATTCATCTGCTCGGCGTCATAGACTGCCATTCACCAGTGGTACAGATGGATATCGAGCAGCTGCTTGAGAATGGCACGATGTCCGAGCTGAAGGATGGAGGCATTGCCTACCAGGACACCACGATTCTTCTCGGTACCGAAATCGAGCTGCGCGAACCGGAGATGAGAGAATATCACATGCTGGCCTACTTTCGTGATTTGACAACGATGAAGTCATTTACGGAGTGGATGCAGCGTTATATGAAAAATGTGAATCTCAGTTCACAACGGGTATATGTCTCATCCCTCGAAATGCAGGCCGAGATAAAAGCCCGTGGCGGGCTCATCGTGCCCGCACATGCCTTTACACCTCATAAAGGCATCTATGGCAGCACGGCTCCGCGTATGGCAGATGTGCTGGATACAAGCCTGATTGATGCGGTGGAGCTAGGATTAAGCTCAGACTCATCTATGGCCAGCTACATTCAGGAGCTTGACCAGCTCCCTTTTCTAACCAATTCGGATGCACATTCCCTTGGTAAAATCGGACGCGAGTATAATGAGCTGCAGATTGCCCATCCTTCATTTGAAGAATTCAGCATGGCATTGAAGGGGCAGGCTGGAAGAAGTATCAGGGCCAATTACGGCTTGAACCCGAGGCTTGGCAAATACCACCGCACGTATTGTGCAGCCTGTGGCAGCATCATGGATGAACAGGCGATGTCAGCAGAACGCTGCCCCTATTGCGGCAGTACGAAGCTGGTGCAGGGCGTTCTGGATCGTATACTGGCCATTGCAGATCGGGAGAGCCCTCACGTTCCAGAATTCAGGCCACCGTACCACTATCAGGTACCGCTTGAGTTTATCCCGGGACTGGGCAAGGCAAAGCTGCGTCAGCTTTTGGAACACTTTGGCACCGAAATGAATGTCCTTCATAGAACAAGTGAAGAGGAGCTTGCGAGTGTTGTGGGACCCGTTCTCGCCAGTCTTATCGTTTCTGCTCGAAATGGTCGACTGGAGTTGTCATCCGGAGGCGGGGGAACCTATGGCAAGGTCTCTGGTAAGGAAATGGACTAAGACAGGTAGAAGGGAAGGATAGGGAGCGTATCGGGACAAGGAGTCATACCCACGTACTTCGGTTCATAGAATGACTGTGTGGATTTCTTAGAGATCCTGCAGCATGATAACCGGAAAGGGGACCCGTTCCTGTATGCGTTCTTCCTACTTCACGTTCAAAGGTCAAACCTCGTTATATGTATTTGTAGCTGTCTTGTTTCTGGTCGGTGTCATTTTTGGCGCCTTGATGGTTAATGCCCTGTCTCTTGAACAGCGTCAGGATCTGGAGGGCTATCTGGGCAATTTTTTCATGACAGTCCAGCACAGCGGGCAGATCGTCGAATCCGGAACCTATTGGGATATAGCGATACTACATCTGAAATGGGTTGGACTTATCTGGATACTGGGCCTGTCCGTCATCGGATTGCCGGGTATATTGGTTTTGGATTTTCTAAAAGGAGTGCTGATCGGATTTACCGTTGGATATCTCGTCGGACAGTATTCCTGGAAAGGGCTGCTGTTTGCCCTGGTATCCGTCGCGCCGCATAATTTGTTCGTCATTCCGGTATTGCTGATCTGCAGTGTGTCGGCCATGACCTTTTCCTTATATATCATTCGGAATCGTGTACTCATGCAGCGGGCGCCGGGTGGACAAAGGCCGTTTGCCTCTTATGTGCTGCTGACACTGGTTATGGCTGGACTGCTGTTAGGCGTCGCGTCTTTTGAAACTTGGGTAACACCTGCGATGATGCGCTGGGTAACGCCAATGCTGCTCCCGGCGTAGCGCCGTAACGGACCGTGTAAAATGTTGACTTTAATTACGCACTCCCCCTATAATGAAAGAAGTGGGTTAAGTTGCAGTGTGCAGTGATTTCCTAGGGGGAGGGAGAAAATGGAAGCACGGATCGATAAAATTAAGCAGCAACTACAGTCCCAAGGTTATAAATTAACGCCCCAGCGGGAAGCCACCGTAAGAGTACTTCTTGAGAATGAAGAAGATCATCTGAGTGCGGAAGACGTATTCATGCTCGTTAAAGAAAAAGCTCCCGAAATCGGTCTGGCAACCGTGTACCGTACCCTCGAACTGCTGAGTGAGCTGCATGTTGTAGAGAAAATCAACTTCGGCGACGGTGTAGCGCGTTATGATCTGCGCGGAGATACATCCAAGCATCACCATCATCACTTAATTTGCGTTCAATGCGGAAGTATGGATGAAATACGTGAAGACTGGCTTGGACCGCTTGAAGAGCGTCTGGAGCGGGAATTTAACTTTTCGGTAGTAGATCACCGACTGGATTTTCATGGGATTTGTTATCGTTGCAAAGCTAAAAATGACCAGAAGCCCAAAGATGAAGAATAACATAGCATATCTTCAAGCTCTCACCGGCGGTTTTGACGGGAGAGCTTTTTTGGTCCAGTACATGATGTGAGGTTACCTCTGATGTCATCTCAAATGTCATATTCCTGCGTTTGTCGTCATACCCTGATTCTAGATGAAGGGATTCAAACCAGGAGGGGGACAACCCATGATTATTTCACTGCGCCAAGGGCTTCGTTTTATACGATTTATTATAGTTTTTGCAGGATTGGTTTATCTGTTCTATCATGTTCTGGATTTGTTCAACGGCTGGATCTCACCTGTGGATCAGTATCAGATGCCCACAGGAAATGCAGTCAAAGTCTTTCAGGAGACGGTTTGGCCAGGCAATGGAGAAGCACGTCTTACGCTGGCGGAGAGACTCCGTTTGTTTTATTGGTATGGGGAGTAGTCCGGACAGCCAGGGATGCAAATACGGAAGCAGGTTGCCAGTTCGGCAATGCTGTCAGATGAGGAGCGTTGTACATGAGACAGACGATACACCCCTATGCCTTATACTTGGAAGAAGATAAAGGGATGTCAAGCAGTACGCTGGAGTCGTATCTTCGGGACGTGGACAAGTTCATCGAATTTGCAGATAAGGAATACGGTATTCGTGAGGCAGGGCAGGTGCGTCGTACTCATGTTATCTTGTTTATCGGCAAGCTGAAGCAGGCGGGGCGTGCCAATGCGACCATTGCTCGCAGCGTGGTATCCTTGCGTTCCTATTTTCATTTTTTAATGCGTCGTGGCGAGATTCTGCAGGACCCAACGTTTGATGTCGAGGCTCCGAAAGCAGACAAAACGCCGCCACAGGTATTGACGGTGGATGAAATTGAACTCCTTCTGGCCTCGCCCGATACTCGCTCTGCCCAAGGGGTGCGTGATCGTGCCATGCTTGAGCTTTTGTATGCTACCGGTATTCGGGTCTCGGAATTGATCGCACTGGATATACGGGATGTTCAACCTGGCATGCGGTTTATTCGATGCGGAGGTGCAGGCAAAGAACGGATTTTGCCGATTGGCGCACCGGCAGCACATTGGGCAAGTGTGTATGTTAACGATTTTCGTAACCGCCTGCTCAAAACAGACTCGGACGAGCAGGCCCTGTTCGTCAACGTGTCCGGAAGACGTTTAACCCGCCAGGGCTTCTGGAAGCTGCTCAAAAAAGCGGCGATGGATGCAGGGATTTCGGAAGAGATTACACCGCACACGCTGCGCCATTCCTTTGCGGCCCACCTGATTGCTAGCGGGGCGGATACTCGTGCAGTACAGGACATGCTGGGCCATGTGGAGCAGGCAGGACAACAATATGGGAATCATGGCCGCAAAACGATGAAGGAGATCTATGAAACGCATCATCCGCGAGCAAAATAATTGGCTTTAACGCTAAAAGTTCAATAATAGATGCGGAACATATAGCTGATTTAGGATAAAATAAACTGTACACATTTAAACGCCGTTATACATAAGCGAGTGCATCGGTCAGGAGGAATATACCTGAACGATGCACCTAGCTGACATAGACGGAAGTTTCAACTCAAGGGGGAACATTTGAAATGACAGCATTAAATCAACAGATGATTCAGGAAGCTGCTTCTTACATTCAAAGCAAAAGCTCCATTAAGCCGGAAGTCGGTTTGATTTTGGGTTCGGGTCTTGGCATTCTGGCCGATCTTATCGAAGATGGCGTAAGTATTGCCTATCAGGATATTCCTCACTTCCCGGTCTCCACGGTAGAAGGGCATGAAGGGGAATTGCTGGTCGGCACCATTAAAGGCCGCCCGGTTGTTATGATGAAAGGCCGGTTCCATATGTACGAAGGATATGGCCCCGAGCTCACAGCGTTTCCTGTACGTGTCATGAAAGAACTTGGTGTATCTTCACTGCTCGTAACCAACGCGGCCGGCGGTGTGAACACTTCGTACGAGCCAGGCGATCTGATGCTGATCTCGGATCACTTGAATATGACGGGCAAAAATCCGTTGATCGGACCTAATGACCCGGCAATGGGCGTGCGCTTCCCTGACCTGTCTGAAGCCTACAGCCGCCGTTTGCGCGCACTGGCGAAAGATACAGCGGCTTCGCAAGGCTTTAATGTGCGTGAAGGTGTATACGCAGGCTTGCTGGGTCCTAACTATGAGACACCTGCTGAGATCGTGATGCTGCGTACGCTGGGTGCAGACGCGGTGGGGATGTCTACGGTATCCGAGGTTATTGTGGCACGTCATGCTGGTCTGGAAGTGCTCGGCATTTCCTGCATCAGTAACATGGCAGCTGGAATCCTTGATCAGCCGCTGTCCCATGATGAGGTCATGGAAACGACTGAGCGTGTTCGTGAATCATTCCTTGCGCTTGTTCTGGCCGTCATTCCGCAAATGTAAATCGTAAGCTACAGTAAGACAACCTATGGTGGTCCTTGGGATCATTCAAGAGGTTGTCTTTTTTTATTTTTTTACAAAAAAGTGAAATTCAGAAAATATAGAAAGAGTAACATGAAAATGTTCTGCCTAAGGAAAAAACATTCAGTGGAGTTATAACGATCTATATGTGATGTAAGGAGGTTTGATATGAATATTGACCGTCTTATCGGAGTCATACATATTGGAGTGCTGCTGCTGCTTTTCTTTGTTAAAACGAATATTGCGTTTTTGGCTGCCAGTATCATTATCGTTTTGATCATGATCTATCAAACCTATACCGCTCCGACAAAGTGGAACATCCGTATATCTGTCGTATTAACTTCGTTTCTTATCTTCTGGAATATCTATTCCTGGGATTTAGGGGGATGATTCCCTCGTTACACAACAGTGGGCAGCTTACGTGTTCTCTCTTCAGGAGGGGCACGTTTTTTTGTACATTTGTTTGAGAATAGAAAAAGTTCGGGAAATCATTCATGGGATGGAATAATTTACTGAAAACGCGCCGACAATGATTAGCAGTACATGCATGGAGCATGCAGTAAGCAAGTCATTTGAGGAGGTTAACCCTAGTGAAGAAACGAATAATGGCATCGTTCATGACCCTATGTATTTTGCTACCCCTTATGGCGACAACAGCGCTGGCGGAGGAAGCACCCAAAACGGCAGGAGGGACAGATCTTGCCCCGTCCGCTCGTTCTGCCATATTGATGGATGCCGATACGGGAACGGTTATTTTTGAAAAAAACAGTCATGATCAGCTGCCTCCGGCGAGTATTACAAAGATTATGACCATGCTGCTGACGATCGAAGCCATTGATTCCGGCAAGCTGAAGCTGACGGATAAGGTGAGAACTAGTGAATATGCTGCATCCATGGGTGGTTCACAGATTTTCCTTGAACCTGGCGAAGAGATGACAGTTGATGACATGTTAAAAGGAATCGCCATGGCTTCCGGTAATGATGCATCTGTTGCAATGGCAGAGAAAATTGCCGGATCAGAAGAAGCTTTTGTACAGCTGATGAATGAACGGGCGAAAGAGCTCGGTATGAAAGATACTCACTTTGCCAATTGTAACGGACTGCCAGTGGAGAATCATTATTCTTCCGCACATGACATTGCGCTGATGAGTCGTGAACTGCTGAAACATTCAGGCATTACCAAATACACGGGAGCATACCAGGACTACCTTCGTAAAGATACGGAAAAGCCCTTTTGGCTGGTGAATACCAATAAACTGGTCCGTTTCTACTCAGGCGCAGACGGTCTGAAAACGGGTTATACATCAGAAGCCAAATTCTGCTTGTCGGCTACCGCTATGAAGGACGGACTGCGTACGGTTGCTGTAGTGCTGGGTGAACCGAATACGAAAACTCGAAATGCTGAAGTGTCTTCGATGTTCGACTATGCGTTCGGACAATACACAATGAAACCTTTGTACAAAGCAGGGGATCAGCTCGGCAGTCTTAAAATTGAAAAAGGGGAAGTCGCTGAGCTGCCGCTGACGGCTACGCAAAATTATAGTGTGCTGATGCGCAAAGGCGCCAAATCCGATGAGTTCCGCCATGAGCTGTTAATGGCAAAAGAAGTGAAAGCACCCGTCAAGGCTGGTCAGAGCGTAGGTAAGCTTGTCGTATACCAAGGAAACGAGGTCATCAAGGAGTTCGATATCCAGGCCCCTCAGGATGTGAATAAGGCTGGCTGGTGGAAGCTGTTTAAACGAACAACATCGAACCTGTTTGATTAAACGCCGATTTGCGCGTTCTGCATACATTCCTTGAACGTATTTTGTAGTTAAATAGGGGTTTTCTTCTAGTTTTGTCGGGGGGCAGGAAAAGCCTTCGGAAACGTAGAAATCCTTGTTCAAGACTGGGAGGAGAGTGAGCAAACGTGAACTTGCATGTGGAAATGGAACATCACCGCGGGATTCTGATTGTGCGATTATCCGGGGAGCTGGATCACCATACAGCCGATATGGTTCGAATGCAAATGGATGAGGCCATCCAACGCAGACAGTGTGAACATCTGGTGCTTAGCCTGAAAGATCTTCAATTCATGGACAGTTCGGGTCTGGGTGTTATATTGGGCAGATACAAACTCATTAAAAATAAAGGCGGCAAGATGGTTGTATGTGATGTTAATCCGCCGGTCTATCGTTTGCTGGAAATGTCGGGTTTGTTCAAGATCATGCCGATTTACGAAAATGAGGGAACAGCTCTCTCGGGTCTGGAGGTCGTCTCATGAGTGAAGGTACGGGAACAAATTTCATGAATTTGCAATTTGCGGCCAAGTCGGAGAACGAATCGTTCGCAAGGGTGACTGTCGCGGCATTTATCTCCCAGCTTGATCCCACAATGGACGAGCTCAGCGATCTGAAGACGGTTGTCTCGGAAGCGGTGACGAACAGTATCATCCACGGGTATAACAACAATCCCGAGGGTGTCGTGTCCATTCAGGCGCAAATTCGCGAAGACATGATTACAATTATTGTGGAAGATCGCGGAGAAGGAATCGAAGACCTGGAACTGGCCAAACAGCCGCTATATACATCCAAACCCGAACTTGAGCGGTCGGGCATGGGCTTCACCATTATGGAAAACTTCATGGATGAATTCGAAGTCAGCAGCGAGCCCGGCAGAGGCACCTCCATCAAGATGAAGAAGAGGATTGAATCCAAGAAAGCAATGTATAATTAGGGGTTGGTCTAATGGATGCTGAAGTGAAACCATCTTCACAGACCTATTTGGACGATGCCGAGGTCAAACGGCTGATTGCGCTCAGTCAGTCGGGTGACCATGTCGCACGGGATACGCTGGTGAACTGCAACATCAGACTAGTCTGGTCTGTCGTTCAGCGTTTTATGAACAGGGGATATGAAGCGGAGGATCTGTTCCAGATTGGTTGTATCGGCCTGCTCAAATCGGTGGACAAATTCGACCTTAGTTATGATGTGAAGTTCTCTACCTATGCGGTACCGATGATCATCGGAGAGATTCAACGTTTCCTGCGGGATGACGGAACCCTCAAGGTTAGTCGTTCCCTGAAAGAAATGGCGAATAAAGTCCGCAAAAAAAGGGACGAACTGTCCAAACACCTTGACCGTCTGCCAACGATCAAGGAAGTGGCTGAACAACTGGGGGTGACCCCGGAGGAGGTTGTTTTTGCCCAGGAAGCGAACAAACCGCCGACGTCTATTCATGAGACCGTGTTTGAGAACGACGGGGATCCGATTACATTGATGGACCAGATTGCCGACGAATCTCAGGAACGCTGGTTTGATAAGCTGGCGCTCAATGAAGCGATCGGCGGCCTTAGTGAGCGGGAACGACTGATCGTTTATCTACGGTATTACAGGGATCAGACGCAGTCGGAGGTCGCTACTAGGCTCGGGATTTCTCAAGTTCAGGTTTCCCGGCTGGAGAAAAAGATACTTCAATCGATTCGCGATCAGATCGCGCAGTAGATGATGGAGTGCGGACTCCAACACGGTTGCCGAATCGCCAATATACGACAACTAACAACCTTTCATCGCGCACCTAACGCGAGTGAGGTTGTTTGTCATTCAACCGTTTAGATGATCCTGAGCGATTGTATTGCATGACCAGAATCAACCCGATAATACAGGCAGTACCCAGCCATTGATAGAAACCAAAGGGTTCATGGAGCCATACGACGGTTGTAGCAACGGCAGCCAGAGGTTCAGCACTTCCAAGCAGGCTGGTCTCCTTGGGTGTAAGGCTTTTTAAACTCGCAATGTAGAACCAAAAAGCAATCATCGTCCCAAAGATAACCGTAAATACCAAATACCCGTATGTTTCAGTAGAGATGCTGGCAAAGTTCGCTTTCCATGGCGGGTGAATCAAACTAAGGCCCAGACCACCAATAATCATGGCCCAGCCAACGATAACAAGTGAGTCAAATTTCTTAATCAGCTGTACAGCATAAAGTGTATAGAATGCAGCAGCTACCCCGGACAATAACCCCCAGATCACCGCAAGCCAGGAGACAGATAACTGTGTAACCGAGCCATTCGTCAGCAGTAGAAAACAGCCCAGGAGTGCGAGGATGCCGCATACAAGGTCCTTGCGCGTGAGTGCAGACTGCTTCCGCAGTGCAATGTAAATCATGATCATGATGGGGGAAAGGTACTGAAGCAGAGTCGCCACAGCCGAGTTACCGTGTTTAATGGAAGCCATATACGTATACTGAACGGCGAGCATACCTGCTAATCCAAATAGGATCAGTTGTACAGCTGTCTTTTTATTTCTCCATACATCAATAATCTGAGATCTGCTGTGTGTAAAAGATTGAATAACCAGAAGCAGGGTACCCGCGCTCAGCAATCGAACAGTTACATACCAATTGACTTCAATACCATCCAGTTGAAACAGTTTTTGGGATACGGTTCCTCCGATCCCCCAGCAGATGGCCCCTGTTAGAACGAGCAGGATACCCGATAGCTTGGAACTTGCAGATGTTGTCACTCTTGATCGCCTCACCTTAAATATAAGAATAGTGCTATATTAAGGAGAAATGCGATATATTAATATCAATATTACACGTAAAAATATAAATATATTGAGATGAGGCTTATGCAAAAGACTGAATTTATCATTGATCAAAATTTGAAGGAAATGACGAAGCATCGGACCGATACTTTACCTGTTGCCTGTTATGAAACAACCATTGTGAATAATATACACGGACACATCCCCCTGCACTGGCATGATGAATTGCAGTTTGTTGCGGTTCTCCAGGGGACAGTGTTGTTCCATATTAACGACCAAATAATTCAAGTATCCAAAGGTGATGGCATTTTTATTAACAGTGGAGTTCTGCATATGGCCGAAGATCATGGAGGGAACAATAACTGCATATATCTATGTCTGAATTTGACGCCCCAACTTGCAGCGCCTTCAGATCTGTACGTAAAGTATGTACACCCCTATATAACGGCTACCAATTTGCCTTTTCTCTATATAGATGGGGGCATTGCCTGGGGAGCACTGATTTTGGAGACCATCAGGTTAATTAGAACGGAGCTTGTGAGTCAAGCGCCCTATTACGAATTGAAGGTTGCTTCAGCGCTGCTGGATATGTGGACGCTTCTCATTAAGAACGGATATGCGTTGGAGCATGATGCATCCGAGATGACCAGGAGCAGAAGAATGAAGGATATGCTGCAGTGGATTCATCTGAACTATGCCGATCCGGTCAGGTTGGAGGATATTGCAAGGATGGGACAGTTAAGCCGATCGGAGACATGTCGGTATTTTAAGCAAATCCTGCGAACTACACCCATGCAATATGTTATGGATTACCGGATCCAGAAAAGCATTGAACTTCTGCGGCTCTCCGACCGCAGTATCACCGAAATCGCGTATGAGGTCGGTTTTAACAGCACGAGCTATTACATTAACCAGTTTCGGAAAAGCATGAAAAAGACGCCTTTACGATTCAGAAGAGAGCTCGCCGAGAAGAAACAAGAGGAACGAATCGATTAACCGTCTTTCTGCCAGGTTATCCAGTCCAGTCGCCAGATGGCGGCTTTTTTTGTTGTGGAATAGGCTAGCTTTTAAAGTGTTGATCAATTGAAAACAGTCTTCCTCTCGACTACCCACCCTCCAGCATATTTTTTCAGTCTTTTGGAAAGCGGGGACACATGCAGCGGAGGGATGGAATCGGTCAAGGGAGCGAAGCGCAGGAGGTTTACTTCATGCTTACACTAGCAACGCAGGCGGCAGAATAAACCTGAAGAAGCGAAGCGTTCGCCTTTGACTCCGAATTTCTACAACAGAAAATTTAATAAGGGAAATTTGGAGACAACAGCGATCGCAAGGTTGGTCTGCCGCCGAAGTGCCCGCGTGTCAGTTCTATTCTTTAACATTCGAAGAACAGCGGCCAGTGACCGATCCATCCCGGAGTGTCAGCAGGTTACCGAACCTTTTTCCAACCGGAATGTAATAAATTTGCACATTCTTCAAATACTAACCTAAATTACGCAGTAAAGGAGTGTTTCGGATGTCTCTGACACCCACTCCAACGGTCTATATTCGTCTGCGCAGCCGTATCCGCATCCAGAGGGGCAGAGGCGTCAAGCTTGGTGATATCGCTCATGTGTTAACCTCTCCGGAAGATGGGGAACGAAGGCTGCTTGAGCTTGAACTGCTGCGCCCGGGACCGGAGGACGGCAATCTGATCCTGATTGACATTTTGCAGATCATCCCTCAGATACGGCGCCTGCTGCCGGAAGTTACCGTCGAACTCATTGGTTCGGGGCATACGCTGGTTGAGGTCGTTGCGGGCACGGGCAAACCTTCCAAATCGCTGTTCATCCTGGTCTGGCTGTTGTTGTTCTTTGGATCGGCCCTGACCATCATGAATTTCCATGCAGATGTGAACATGCAGGAAGTTCAGATTCGAATCGTGGAAATGATAACGGGTCGCCGGGACGAGCATCCTTATTTGTTTCAGGTGGCATACTCCATCGGAATCGGGTTTGGTATGGCTGTATTCTTTAATCATTTATTCAAGAAAAAGTGGAATGAGGAACCTACTCCGCTTGAAGTGGAAATGTTTTTATATCAGCAAAATGTAGACAAGTTTGTCGTCATTGAGGAAACCGAACGAATGCATGAGCAGGAACGCGGGGAGATGAATGCCGATGAGCGTTCTTAATGGAGCGATCAGTATTGTACTTGGGATTGCGGGAGGAGTTGCCGTAGGAAGCGGCGTGATCGCCCTCATTCTCGTGCTTGATATGATCCCCAGATTGGCGCAGCTCACCCGTTCTTATGACAAAACGCATTGGTATGAGGGAGCATTGATCGGAGGGTCGCTCGTTGGAACCATTGCTGATTTCTGGCATTGGAAGGTACATGGAATATTGATCCTGAGTCCAATAATTGGGTGCTTTTGCGGTGTGTTTATCGGCCTGCTTGCCGCGGCACTGACCGAGGTATTAAATGTGCTGCCAGTACTTGCTAAACGTCTGGGCATGAAATCGTATTTGTTTGGACTGCTGCTGGCCATGATTTTGGGCAAAATGACAGGTTCCTTGTTTGACTTTTTTGTATATCAGCGTTAGGTCAAGGAATCGAAGGAGGAAAGAAAATGGATGTGAGATCTGACAATCTTGGACATGGTTCAGGTGAGGGAGTACCCGAAGAGCTGATGCACAAGACGCCCTATGAAATTCAAAAGGAAGAGGAGCGCAGGGCGTACGAAAAAAAGAAGCAGGATGAGATGTCCGATAGTGTTGAAGAATCGGTGCAGTACTGGCAGGACAGGGATGATATCTCCGCTCGTATGAGTGACAACAAGTATACGTTGAAGCAGGTTTTGGGCCTCGGGGAGTCCTTTGATGTCAATATGAGAGAGATGACCCTTGGAGGCAAAAATGTCGGATTATTGATGCTGACAGGATTTGCAAAAGATGAAATTTTGCTGGAAGTGTTGAAAAGGTTGACCTATCTAACCCCTGATCAAATATCAGGCCATGCGCTTAAGTCGTATTTCGATTGCTACATTCCACATATCCAGGTAGAGAAAGTCGATAAAATGAGTGCTGTCATCAACAAGGTTCTTACGGGTATGAGTGCTTTATTTGTTGAAGGGGACCGCTCGGTATTAGTGATGGATACACGGAGTTATCCGGTTCGCTCACCCGAAGAACCTTCTCTCGAACGCGTTGTCCGGGGGTCAAGGGACGGCTTCACCGAAACACTTCTGACCAACGTGACCTTGGTGAGACGCAGGATTCGCGACCCTGGATTGAAGTTCGAGATCATGCAAGTGGGCCGGAGAACTCAAACCGATGTTTGCGTGGTGTACATCGATGATATCGTCGATAAAGTGCAGGTGGATTCAGTCCGCGAAAAAATCAAACGGGTAGATATCGACGGTATACCGGCAGCAGATAAACAGCTGGAGGAAGCGATTATCAATAAGGGATGGAACCCTTTCCCTCTGGTGCGCTACTCGGAACGGCCTGATGTTACGGCATCTCATCTGCTTGAGGGCAGGGTCGTCATTTTCGTCGATACATCGCCAAGTGTGATGATTTTGCCTACAACTTTCTTCGATCTGTGTGAACATGCAGAAGAGAACAGACAGACTGCGTTTATGGGGACTTACTTGCGTTGGGTGCGCTTTGCTGGCATATTAATCTCGTTGTTTTTGCTGCCGCTATGGATGCTGATGGTTATTGATCCTGCGCTCAAACCAGCGGGACTGGATTTTATTGGTCCACAAGAGAATGTGAAGCTGCCCATCATTTTGCAGTTCCTGTTAATTGAGCTTGGGGTCGATTTGTTACGTATGGCGGCAGTTCATACTCCTACACCTCTTGCATCGGCAATGGGCTTGATTGCAGCAATATTGGTCGGGGATATCGCTGTAAAAACAGGATATTTTGTCAATGAGGTCGTTCTGTACATGGCTATTGCTGCCATCGGTATGTTTGCGACACCAAGCTATGAGCTTGGGCTTGCGAATCGGCTGGTGAGGCTGTTTCTGCTGATCGCTGTTGCCATTTTTAAGGTGCCGGGGTTTGTGGTAGGTACAACACTGCTTGTTATAGCGCTGACTATACACCGATCCTATAATTCCTCTTACTTATGGCCGTTTATACCTTTTAATGCAAAGGCCCTGGGGAACTTCCTGTTCCGTATGCCTCTGCTTGAAAATAAGAAACGTCCATCATTCAACAAAACAAGAGATAACACCAAAATGCCCGATGATCCGGACGGTGAAAAGCGAAAAAGTAAAAAACACAAATGATCTGCCTAAAAATCCATTCTTCTCGCTGACGAATTTGATATACTGGTGTAAAATCATTGGAATAGAAGAAGCTGTTCCAGTATATAAAAAAGTGAGGAATGCTGATTATGTATTTACATGGTACAAGTAAAATAAATGCTCAAGGCCATCTGGAAATTGGCGGAGTAGATGCAACGGACTTGAAAGAACAATTTGGAACACCACTGTATGTTGTGGACGAGCAATTGGTTCGCGACCGCTGCAGAGAATACATGGATGCATTCCGTGCATCTGGGCTGGGTTTCCAAGTCGCATATGCAAGCAAAGCGTTTTGCGTAATGGCGATGTGTGCTCTGGCTGCGGAAGAAGGGCTCTCACTGGATGTGGTTTCGGACGGTGAACTGTTTACAGCACTGCAAGCAGGATTCCCTGCTGAACGCATTCATTTCCACGGCAATAACAAAACATTGGAAGAGATCGAAATGGCACTTGATGCCGAGATCGGCTGCTTCGTTGTGGATAACTTCAATGAATTGCACTTGCTGCAGGCTGTAGCCGCAGAGAAGAATCGTCAAGTGAACATCCTGCTTCGTGTGACGCCTGGTGTTGAGGCGCATACGCATGAATATATTTCCACAGGTCAAACGGATTCGAAATTTGGATTCGATATCGGTAACGGAACGGCATTTGAAGCGATTGAACTCGCTTCCAAACAGTCCAACCTGGTATTGCTGGGTGTGCACTCCCACATCGGTTCTCAAATCTTTGAGGTGGAAGGTTTCCAAATGGCGATTCAGCGTGTAGCTGAATTCGCTGCGAGTGTATATGAGCGTATTAACGTAGCGTTCAAAGTGGTTAACCTGGGCGGTGGATTCGGTATCCGCTATACAGAAGGGGATACTCCGCTTGAAGTGGCTCAGTATGTAAAAGCCATCACGGATGCTGTTAAAAATCACTTTGCCCAAATTGGATATGACGTTCCGGAAATCTGGGTAGAACCAGGCCGCAGTATTGTTGGTGAAGCAGGTACGACACTGTACACCGTTGGTACGAGCAAAGATATCCCTGGTGTACGCAAATATGTTGCAGTTGATGGCGGGATGACGGACAACCCGCGTCCAGCACTGTATGAATCCAAATATGAAGCTGTACTCGCCAACCGCGCTAATGAGTCTGCTCAGGAGACCGTGTCGATTGCCGGCAAATGCTGCGAGAGCGGCGATATGTTGATCTGGGATCTGGACCTGCCTAAAGTTCAGAGCGGGGATCTGCTTGCCGTTGCCTGCACAGGTGCGTACAACTACTCCATGGCAAGCAACTATAACCGAATTCGCCGTCCGGCAGTCGTGTTTGTTAAAGACGGCCAAGGTGATGTTGTTGTACGTCGCGAAACGTACCAGGACATCATTCAGAATGACCTCGTGCCTGAGCGTATCGCTAAACAGCCTGTAACCCGTTAATGTTAAGAAATACTAAATAGTAAAAAAGACAAAAAGGAACAGTCCTTTTTGTCTTTTTTTTGCCTTTAGACCCAACATTTTCGAAAAAAAATGCGGTTTATTTTGCGGTTGGACTCATTTCGGTGTACACTAAGAAAAGTGCTATAGAGCTTGGCCCAGGGTCATGCAGGATGGCACCACTAACGATGGTCAATACGAAAGGAGTCATTTACATATGGCGAAACAAGCGAAAATCAAAATGGCAAACGGCGGAGAAGTTCTAATCGACCTGTTCGATCAAGAAGCTCCAAACACAGTGGCAAACTTTGAGAAGCTGGCTAACTCCGGCTTCTACAACGGTCTTGTATTCCACCGCGTAATTCCAGGCTTCGTCGCACAAGGCGGATGCCCTAACGGAACGGGTGCAGGTGGCCCAGGATACACAATCAACTGTGAGATCAACCCGAACAAACATGAGCGCGGAACACTTGCAATGGCACATGCAGGCCGTAACACAGGTGGAAGCCAGTTCTACATCTGCTACCAGCCACAGCCGCATCTGGATGGACAACATACCGTATTTGGTAAAGTAACCAAAGGTATGGAGTTCGTAGATGCTTTCGAAGGTCGCGACAAAATGGAAACTGTTGAAGTCGTAGAAGTTTAATCGTTTTCTTAATCGATAAAAATGGCCGTTTCGTTGATAAGACGAAGCGGTTTTTTTATATCCTTTTGCTTATTAAAAGTTAGTATGTGACAAAAAGGAACAAAAAACAATTGATTTTTCGGCGTTAAAGTGCTAACATCCAATTAATAACGAAAGCGATCCTTCAGGGCAGGGTGAAATTCCCTACCGGCGGTGATGCACCTGTGTGAGGATATTTATCCAGCACTGTTGCAAAGTCCGTGACCTGTCTGCCTGTGGCAGATGGCTGATCTGGTGCAATTCCAGAACCGACAGTATAGTCTGGATGGGAGAAGGAGAGGATGCAGCCCTAATTGGACTGCATTCCGCAGATGCGTTGCTGCACAGCATGAGACGAGGTTTTATTTCTGTGCAGGGAATGTCGGTTATCCGGCGGTTTCCATACATATGCCACATCATAGAAGCTCTTTACCTGTAATTGTGATCTTTAGGTATGTGTTTGCTTTCACTTGCCTGAAATGGAATTATGGCGGAGTGCTGTTGGCAATCGTATCAACGACATCCTGCTGGTGACACATGTCTCTCATCATCCCTACCCGAACGATAGTTCGAGTGGGGATTTTTTATTTGGATATGGTATAACCGCCTCTCTGCTCGATGGGAGGCCTATAATCTAAGATTCTAACCGTGGGGTGACCGGACTTGGAAATAATCAATGATGAATTTTATATGGGGCTTGCGTTGGATATGGCAGAACGTGCACAAGGGCAAACGGGGATTAACCCTGTCGTCGGATGTGTTGTTGTAAAAGAAGGCCGGGTTGTAGGTCTGGGAAGTCATCTCAAGCGGGGTACGGGCCATGCGGAGGTACACGCATTGAATATGGCTGGCAGCGATGCTGAGGGCAGTACGGTCTATGTTACGTTGGAGCCGTGCAGCCACTATGGCAAGACGCCGCCATGCAGCGAACGTTTGATTCACGAGAAAGTGAAGCGTGTCGTGGTGTGTTGTGAGGATCCAAATCCGCAGGTATCCGGCAGAGGAATCAGTATGCTGCGTCAACAAGGCATTGAGGTTGAAGTTGGCGTTCTGCGTGAGCGCGGAAGACGTCTGAATGAAAAATTCATTAAGTACATTACCACCGGTTTGCCGTTTGTCACCTTAAAAACGGCATCCACGCTGGATGGCAAAATTGCAACCCGCAGTGGAGACAGCAAATGGATCTCCAACGAACCCGCACGGGAAATCGTACATGTACTTCGCCATCGTCATCAGGGCATCATGGTTGGTGTAGATACGGTTATTGCAGACAATCCGGAGCTGACCACCCGCCTCCAAGTGGAAGGGATCAGTCCTGTGCGAATTGTTGTCGATTCGAAGCTGCGTCTCCCGGTTGGGGCCAAGATGGTCAAGGATGGACTAGCACCGACATGGGTACTTACGACCGATGAGGCGAGCCCTGAGGCGGCCGAACGTCTAGAAGCCTACGGTGTTGAAATTATTCGCTGTGGTCCTGGACCACGTGTGGATTTGCTGAGTGCGCTTAGCAAGCTGGGAGAACGGGAAATCGGCTCCATCCTGCTTGAAGGTGGAGGCACATTGAATGGTGCCATGCTGGAAGCCAAATTGGTCGATCGGCTGTTGATGTTTATCGCTCCAAAGATTGTGGGCGGATACGACACACCGGGAAGCTTCCGATTTGAAGGGGTGGAGCGCATGAGTCAGGCCATTCAATTGAATCAGCTGGAAATTGAGCAAGTTGGAGATAATATCAGTATTGGCGGAATCCCTGTCTGGCCTGAATAACGGATCGAATAAGCAAGGCAAGATATAAGCATAAGGAGGCGGCAGCATGTTTACCGGTTTGGTGGAAGAGGTCGGTCAGATTCGGCGTATCGGTCGAAAAGGCGAAGCATTGGTCCTGAATATCGGAGCTTCCGCCATCATGGACGATCTGAAGATTGGTGACAGTGTATCTGTAAACGGAGTATGTCTTACGGCAACGACGCTGGAAAGCGGAGGGTTTACCGCAGATGTCATGCCTGAAACCTACCGTCATACCAATCTGAGTCAGCTGCAATCGGGCAGTAAAGTGAACCTGGAAAGGGCGATGCAGTCGGGTGGGCGTTTTGGTGGCCACATCGTACAAGGACACGTAGATGGTACGGGAGTCATTGGCGGGATCACACGTGATCAGAATGCGGTTGTTTTTGAGATCAAACCTGACGACCACGAACTGTTCAAATATTTAATTCCAAAGGGTTCGGTAACCCTCGATGGCATTAGTCTCACCGTGGTGAAGACGACAGAAGCCTCGTTTACCGTATCGATTATTCCCCATACCATTGGAGAAACGGTGCTTCAGGTGAAAAAGCCGGGGGATACCATCAACATTGAATGTGACATTTTGGGGAAATATGTGGACCATCTGCTCCATTACGGCAAAGGGCATCCCGAAACGGGTGCTGGCAAACCGAAAAGCATCAGTGAAGAGTTTTTGGCCAACCATGGCTTTGCATAAGGAGCATAACCATTACAAAGAGAGACTGGAGGGGAACTTATGTCAGATCAATCCATATTAGATCCCATAGAGGAAGCGATATACGATTTGATGCGCGGCAAACCCGTCATTGTTGTGGATGATGAGGATCGGGAGAATGAAGGGGACTTTATTGCGCTGGCAGAGAAGGCTACACCTGAAGTCATCAACTTCATGATTACCGAGGGCAGAGGTCTGGTCTGTGTTCCCATTACGCAGCAGCGTGCGGATGAGCTCAATCTGAAACCGATGGTTCAGCAAAATACGGACTTCCATGGAACGGCATTTACAGTTTCCGTGGATCACAAGGATACAACAACAGGCATATCTGCACATGAACGATCCATTACGGTGAAGGGTCTAATTGATCCGGAAGCCAAAAGCAGTGATTTCCGCAAGCCGGGGCATATGTTCCCGCTCATTGCCAAAGACGGAGGAGTGCTCCGCCGCGCCGGGCACACGGAAGCTGCTGTTGATCTGGCGATCATGTGCGGTTCCTATCCGGCTGGTGTGATCTGTGAGGTCATCAAGGAAGATGGCACGATGGCGAGACTGCCTGATCTGCAGGAGATTGCCCGCAAGCATGACCTGAAACTGATTAGTATTCAGGACATGATCCGTTACCGTAATGAGAAGGAACAGCTGGTTCAACGTGAAGTGGCTGTCCGCATGCCAACGGATTTTGGCGAGTTTCAAGCAGTGGCCTATACGAATGCAGTGGACAACAAAGAGCATGTAGCCTTGGTCAAAGGTGAAATCGACTCTTCCAAGCCCGTATTGGTTCGTGTTCACTCCGAATGTCTTACAGGCGACGTATTCCACTCCCACCGCTGTGACTGCGGACCGCAATTCGATGCAGCACTCAAACAGATTCATGATGAAGGCAATGGCGTTCTGCTCTATATGAGACAGGAAGGCCGGGGCATTGGACTGATTAACAAACTCAAAGCCTATAAGCTGCAGGAGGAAGGTCTGGACACTGTAGATGCCAACCTGAAACTGGGGTTTGCCGCTGATCTGCGTGATTATGGTATTGGTGCACAGATTCTGAAGGATCTCGGCGTTCGCCAAATTCGTCTGTTAACGAATAATCCCCGCAAAATCAAAGGCCTTGAAGGTTATGGTCTTGAAGTAGTGGAGCGTGTTCCCATCCAGATGGAAGAGAACGAGGATAATACGCTTTACCTGCATACCAAGCAGGCGAAGCTGGGGCATATGTTGAAGTTCGATGATATCGAACAGAACGAAGAGAAAAATTAATCTTTTTTCTCATGTAATTTATGGAAAAATAAATGCTCACAAATCGGTTAATTACATTACATTATACATTAGAGGAGATGACTTAAATGCCGAACTTTTTTGAAGGACATTTGGTATCGGAAGGTTTAAAATATGGAGTGGTTGTAGGACGTTTTAACGAATTTATTACAAGCAAATTGCTCAGCGGAGCACTTGATGCGTTCAAACGTCACGGGGTGCAGGACAGTGAAGTCGACGTAGCCTGGGTTCCAGGAGCATTCGAAATCCCGCTGATTGCACAGAAAATGGCGGAGAGCGGCAAATATGACGCTGTCATTACACTGGGAACGGTTATTCGTGGCTCAACGACACATTATGATTATGTGTGCAATGAAATGGCAAAAGGAGTGGCGGCTATTAACCTCAAAACTGGCGTGCCAACGATCTTTGGTCTGGTTACAACGGAGAATATTGAACAGGCGATTGAACGTGCTGGTACGAAGGCTGGTAACAAAGGTTGGGATGCTGCCACGGCTGCAATTGAAATGGCGAACTTGACGAAACAGCTAAAATAGTGCTTATTTAATGTAGTGCCCTGCTCTGCGCAGACGAATTCGGGAGACCGGATTCGGCGGCTTAGCGGGGTTTTGTATTTTTCTGGCGGGAGGATTCGTCTAGTGACGGTAGTTACATATAAACTGGAAACTTTTGAAGGGCCTTTGGATCTGCTGCTTCATCTGATCGATAAGGCAGAAATTCATATCCAGGATATTCCCATCAGCGATATTACCGATCAATATATGGCGTATCTGCATTCGATGCAGGAATTGGAGCTGGATATTACGAGTGAGTTTTTGGTAATGGCAGCAACGCTTCTGTCCATCAAGAGCAAACTTTTACTGCCCAAACCACCGGTGATTGAAGACTTTGAGGATTATGATTATATGGAAGAAGAAGATTATGATCCACGTGCGGAGCTGATTGCACGTCTGATAGAATATCGCAAATACAAAGGAATAGCCCGTCATCTGCATGAGCGGGAATGGGAACGGAGCCTTATCTTCTCCAAAGAGCCTGAGGACCTGAGGCCGTATATGCCTGTGGAGACCCAATCAAATCCGGTAGAGGGATTGCATACTTCGGATCTGATTGCCGCTTTTCAGAAGGCACTGCGCAAGGCAGAGAAGCGTACAACGGTTACACGAATTCAGCGCGATGAGATCTCGGTGAAGGATCGTATACGTGATGTCGTTGGAGCTCTGGAGAGTATGGGACCGGGAGGAAGGCTGTTATTTTCCAAACTGCTGGATGATCAGATTTACCGGCATGAAATTGTAGTCACATTTTTGGCTGTACTGGAACTGATGAAGATGAAACAGATTGTCTGTTACCAGGAGCGGATGTTTGAGGATATCGTTATGGAGTGGAGAGGGGAAGCAAGGAATCATGGATTTTCCGAAATTGAAGTCGATTATTGAGGGGCTGCTCTTTTTGTCCGGAGAGGAAGGTCTAAGCATCAAACAAATTGCCGAGATCGTGGATCAGCGGGTAGAACTGGTATCCGATGCCGTAGAGGAAATGATCGCTGACTTCATGAACCAGGGGCGAGGCGTTCAAATTCTCAAAATAGCGGGAGTGGTCCAGTTGGGAACGCTGCCGGAGCATGCTGCGTACTTTGAAAAGCTGGCTTACTCTCCTGCACGGACCTCATTATCTCAGGCTGCACTTGAAACACTAGCCATTGTGGCGTATCGTCAGCCCATTACACGGGTCGAGATCGAAGAGATTCGCGGTGTGAAATCCGAACGGGCCATCCATACACTGGTCAATAAGGATTTAATTGAAGAAGTAGGACGAGCTGAGGCGATTGGACGACCTATATTGTACGGAACAACCAAATCGTTTCTTGACTATTTTGGACTTGCTTCACTTAAAGATCTTCCTGAACCGGGTTTGTTTGAAGATTCTGAGAATCTGGAAGAAGAGACACAGATGCTGTTCAACAAGCTGGATGGACAACAGGTGGACTCGGGAAGCACGGATCAGAATGAGTTTGACCATGAAAATATGGATAACAATTATGAGGTTCATGACGAGGATCTGGACTCGTAAGCTCGAATTGTCCATAGGAAACAGTAATAAACCGGTGCCTGATAAGGTGGCGGTTTTTTTGCATACCATGAACCCTTAGCAAACGTGGGGAATTTCAACTATGTATGGAATTTTCAGGTCAGCCGTGAATTATTTCCTATATAGAGTGTCATACTAGACGTGTAAAGAATTGAGGGCTTGGAGGTAAGGCCTGTGTGGATTTGGCTTGGAGGAATCGGCTTGTTCGCCGCACTGCTGCTTGCCGCTGTTCTCATCTCGAATGTTCATGTGCATTTTACGTTCCGTAAACATAAAAGTGATGATTACGCTCGGATTAATGTTCGTCTCCTTTACGGTATTGTGCGAATTAACTATGAAATACCAAGCATCGTCTTTCGTAATATGAAAGAAGGTTTTTTGGTAAAAACCGAACAGCATGTGAACCATAAGCACGGAGAAGCCGAGGGTCACGAGCGTGTCAACAAACGTAAAGTCCAAAAGTGGGCAAAAGAAGTAAAAATCATGATGAGGGCTACGGATGCGCTTAAAATTTGGGTTCAACAAACGCTAAGCCGTGTACATATGACCCAGCTGTCCTGGTCAACCCGAATAGGTATCGGAGATGCAGCGCACACTGCTATTCTTACAGGCTGGGTATGGAGCATCAAGTCGATTATCATCGGTTTTTTGTCGTATCAGATTCAATTTAAACGTCCGCCCATGCTTGAAGTGGTTCCTGTTTGGGAAGATGAAATGGAGTTTCAAACCGAGCTGAACTGCAGAATGAGAATTCGCATTACGGCGGTTATGCTCGCAGGAGTGAGGCTGATGACACGGGTTTTTGAAGTGGATGGCGGATGGCGAATGTGGCTGAGAATACTGCGGGAACAACGGCGCAGACATAAGCAAAAATTAAAAAACAGCAAGGTTGAACGCGGGCAAACCCAGTAACATGCTATTTCGGTTGCTTTTGTTTGATAGTCCTCCAAGAATGTTGGGTGCTGTTTCCTTGCTTGTTCTGCACTGAGACTTACATAGTCTGATCAGGTTTGGGGATGATATGGTTAGATCAAACCTAGTTTAAATTGAAACTGGAGGGAATTCAAATGTCAGATCATCCAATTCAAGGCTTAATGGAAACCGCAATGGAGAATATCAAGGCCATGGTGGATGTTAATACCATTGTTGGCGATGCGGTCGAAACACCAGACGGCACGGTTATTCTGCCGATCAGTAAAGTCGGTTTTGGATTCGCAACTGGAGGCAGCGATTTTCATGTGAATGATGGAAAGAGCAAAGAAGGCAGCTCCGTTCCTGGTGCAAAGACTGAGAGTGCTCATTCAGCCAACGTTGCTTCACCATTCGGTGGAGGTAGTGGTGGCGGCGTATCCATCCGTCCGATTGCCTTCCTTGTTGTTGGAAAACAAGGCGTGCACATCGTGCCACTGGACAACTCCACTCATCTGTTTGAGAAACTCATTGATTCTACACCTTATGTTCTTGACAGAATACAGGGGATGTTCCAGCGTAATACTTCGCAGAATGATGACTCTGGCGTACGTGTTACACCAGATCATACCACTTACAGCTAAGCCGTTTTATCTGGATCCCTTATCACAGATCTTTGTGAGAGGGATTTTTGCTGTTTGGAAAGATGGGACATACTTTAGGTTGTCCGAACATAAGTTAGTACAAGATTCCAGTGACCCGGAGGAATGAATTGATGCGAATGTTTAAGAAAGTAATGATTAGTTTGCTTGTACCATTGCTGCTTCTGCCTTTCATACAGGTTGCTGAAGCACAAGGAACGATCCCTGGCCCATCAACCCATGCGCAGAGCGCAGCGCTCATTGATGTGACTTCTGGAAGAATCCTATACAGCAAGGACGGGGATAAGGAACTGCGCATTGCCAGTTTGACCAAAATCATGACAGCCATTGTCGCCATTGAACAAGGGAAACTTGATGACAAAGTAAAAGTATCCTCAACCGCTTTTGCCAAGGAAGGGTCATCCCTTTATCTCAAATTGGGAGAAGAAATGACACTGGAAAACATGTTATACGGTTTAATGCTGAGGTCAGGCAATGATGCCGCTTCTGCTATCGCAGAGCATGTTGGGGGTTCGGAAGAAGGCTTCGTCCTGTTAATGAACCAAAAGGCAGAGGAAATTGGACTTAAGCATTCCCATTTTATGAATCCACACGGTCTTGATGCAGATGGACACTATTCCACAGCCAATGACTTGGCCCGTTTAACGGCTTATGCACTGCACAATCCTGTTTTTAAACGAATCGTTGCTACCGAGGACAAATCAGCGCCTAATCCGAATGAGAGTTGGGAGTACTCCTGGCACAACAAAAATAAAATGCTGCGATTGTATGAAGGCGCTGATGGGGTGAAAACCGGATATACCAAAAAGGCGTTTCGGTGCCTGGTTAGCTCCGCAACTCGGAATGGTCAGCAGCTGGCTGCTGTCACGTTAAATGATGGAAATGACTGGAATGATCATGCGCGCATGCTTGATTTTGGATTTGAGAATTTCCCTTTGGTGGAGATTGCTCAAAAAGAGCAGCCAGTGGCTAACACGGATGTTATTACGGGGCGTGGATTTACGTATCCACTTGCGGAGAGTGAGAAGTCGGGCGTAACCAAAAGGCTGGTGTTAACGACCAATCCAGCGGAGACAAGAGGCGAAAAGAATGAGGAGCAACTGGATCCATCCTTCGGCCTCGCTGGGCGCATTGATCTGAAGCTCAAAGGGGAGTTTATTGGTTCAATCCCGGTGTATCGCAAAGGCAGCTACATTCCACCTGAGCCGAAGTCAGATGACGCAGCTCTTGGCGAGATCGGTAAAGTTTCAACCTGGGCAACTGCATGGCGGGCGGTGCTGAGTCATTTGTTATCTCCATAATGATCAGGAAGCATAAGTACCTCATTCAACGTGAATCTGGGATGTACTGTGCTTCCAGAGGAGGTTTTAACGTCTTGATTAACGTAATCTGGCTTATGATGATTGTTGTTGGGTTTGGCTTTGCAGCGGCGAAAGGAAATATTGAGGTTGTTACCCAGGCTGCTTTTGATGGGGCGGCAACGGGGGTAACCGTATGTTTTGGATTAATTAGTGTGCTTGTGTTCTGGATGGGGATGATGAAAATGGCAGAAGATGCAGGATTGCTTGGTAAAATAGCCAAACTGCTCGGTCCGGTCGTTGCCTTTTTGTTTCCTGATGTGCCCCGGAATCATCCAGCTATGGGTTATATTTTGTCCAACATGAGCGCTAATCTGCTTGGTCTCGGCAATGCGGCAACGCCAATGGGAATCAAGGCCATGCAGCAGCTGCAGGAGCTGAATCCCGATAAACAAACAGCTTCCCCTGCAATGTGTACATTGCTCGCACTAAATACGGCAAGTATAACCATTATCCCGACCACCCTTATCGCCATTCGTTTGAACTACCATTCAGCCAATGCAACAGAGATTGTGGGCACCACGCTGATGGCAACGATTATTGCCACGCTCGCCGCCATTTTGGCAGATCGCTGGTATAGGAACAGGACCTTAAACAGACCGCCACGTGTTATAAAGAGCGGTAATTCCAGCATGAAAGGATGAATCCATCATGTTAACCTTCATCAACTGGATTTCCGTCTGGGCCATTCCGGTTATTATCGCGTTCGTTCCATTATATGCGTTTACTAAAAAGGTTCCGGTATATGAATCCTTTGTTGATGGAGCAAAAGATGGATTTTCCACGGCGATCACCATTATCCCGCATCTGGTGGGAATGATGGTAGCAATCAGTGTTTTCCGGGCTTCAGGCGCACTGGATTATGTTATCAGTCTGTTCGCTCCGCTTGTATCCTGGATGGGCGTTCCCGGAGAAGTACTGCCACTCGGCATATTACGTCCGTTAACCGGGACAGGCTCTCTTGCTTTTACAACGGATCTAATCAAAACATATGGCCCGGATTCTATGATCGGACGTATGGCTTCCACAATCCAAGGGAGCACAGATACAACCTTATATGTACTGACGGTATATTTTGGAGCCGTTGGCATACGAAATGGCCGATATGCACTCAAAGTCGGATTGTTCTCTGACCTGGTCGGATTTATTGCTGCTCTGGCTATTTGTTTGATTGTCTTTGGTTAAAATATAATGACTCTCCTTCCGATATACTAGATATGCTAGAATGATAGCGGAGGAGGAGAGTGACGCATGCATAAAAGGATAAAACAAATGCTCCGCTTAGGTATGTCAAGCATCATTGCCGTTTCTTTGCTTGCTGGACAGACAGGCATGGCGGCTGCTCAGGCAGTCAACACGATTCATTTTACAGGTTACTTTGACAAACAACTTCGTGCACAAATGGCCGTTACTGCAGATTCATTCCCTGTGGTGAACGTTCGTCTGGTCAAGCAGGATGAGCCGGATATGGTGTACTATGACGTGGGAACTTCCATACTGATTTCCAAGGATGAAGTTCTGACCAACTACCATGTAGTTCAGGAGTTTGCTGAACTAATGGATGGAGACGAAGGTACGTTAACCGTAGCGAGTCCAGGTCACTTGGAACGCCCCATTAAAGCAAAGATTATCAAGACAGACCCCGTAACTGATATGGCCTTGCTGAAGCTGGACAAGGATATGGATGCTGAGCCGGTTACGTTTGCAAGCGCGAGGGATAACCAGATTGTATATACAATTGGATTTCCGAAGAATCCTGCCGGTGATCTGGTGCTGCTGGACGAAGAGTTTCCTTCAACCTATAATACGATTGCCAAAAGCCGGGTATACAGCAGCCAAGCTTCGGATGTGCCGGGCAAAAAGGGAATTGGCAGTATTGTGAAAGCCATGGCACAAGGCAATTCCGGAGGGCCAGTACTCGATCAGAATAATCGGGTCATTGGTATGATGACATTTGTATATGGCGGAAAAACCTATTATATTACGTCGAAAACATTGCAGTCTTTCATCAAAGAAACCACATCACCTGCCAAGAAACAGATTGCTGTCGCAGGCAAGGTAACCAGTTAATTCTTCGTCGTTAACGTCAAGTGAATATACATATTCACAAAACTAAACATGCTCATCTTCGTAGTTCCTGTCATGGTGCAGGAAATGGGAAGATGGGCCTTTTTTAATTAAATATGCACGAGATCGTGCTGAAAAAGGGCATTATCGCCTCCTGTTTACATTTTCCTTGGATTATCCTTGTGATTTCCCGCCTTGATGGGTATCATTAGTGTGAGGTGACATGACAAACATGGAAAGATTACAAAAAATTATCGCACAGGCAGGTATTGCATCTCGCCGTAAGAGCGAGGAACTGATCCTGTCCGGCAAAGTGGAAGTTAACGGGGAGGTCGTAACCGAACTGGGTACAAAAGCGAACCCCGAAGAGGATATGATTACGGTTAATGGAAAACCGATTCGCAGTGAAAAGAAAGTGTACTTGATGTTGAACAAGCCCAAAGGTGTGATCACGAGTGCATCTGACCCGGAAGGACGGAAAATTGTATCCGACTATCTTAAAGGTGTCAAAGAACGTGTATATCCGGTGGGACGACTGGACTACGACACAGAGGGTCTGCTCATTTTGACCAATGATGGTGAGTTCGCTCACTTGCTGACGCACCCAAAACACCATGTACCCAAAACGTACCTGGCAACGGTCAAAGGCGTTCCGCATGGTACTGCCCTGGAGAAATTAAAGACAGGCATTATGCTGGATGACGGGATGACGGCTCCGGCAGAGGTGGAGTACAAGGATGTGGACACAGCTAACAATGAAGCTGTCATTTCCATTACCATCTACGAAGGTCGTAACCGCCAGGTAAGACGTATGTTTGAGGCGATTAACCACCCGGTAACTCGCTTGAAACGGATTTCCTTTGGAGGTATTTTGCTGCAAAACCTGAAACGGGGACTAACTCGTAATTTAACCAAAGAGGAAGTCAATAACCTGATTACACTCGCAAAATCGGAACCCGCCAAAAAAATGAAAAAAAGGTAATCTGAGGACACATAATTTTCATAAAACCGCCGCAGTTTTGTGACGAAATTCGCTATAATTGTTCATAGGATGTTCACAGTTGGGAGAGACGATGAACAATTACGAATCAGTCACTGCAAAGGGGAGCAGCACATGGGGAAATCAAGAAGAACGGTGCAAATCGTCATTTTGTTATTGATCCTGGTGTTGGGCGGATATGCGATCACCACATCGGTATCCGGCTCGAATGGCAAGCCGAAAGAAGGGGACAAGGCTCCTTCTTTTGAATTGCTGGGCCTGGATGGTCAAGTGCATACGTCTGAAGAATATGAAGGTAAGGCCATGGTGATCAATTTTTGGGGCACTTGGTGTGAGCCCTGTGTGAAAGAGATGCCAGCGCTTCAAGCTCAAGCAGACAAGTGGAAAGATCAGGGTGTTCAATTTATCGGCATTAATGCTGGAGAAGATCAGATGACCGTGGATAATTTTGTTCGTCAGGTGGGCGTCAATTTTCCGATTATGCTCGACCAGGACAAAACTTCGATTCGGGATTTCGGAATCTCGCCGATGCCTACAACCTTTTTCGTATCGAATACGGGCAAAATCTCTACCATTCATATCGGTCAACTTGATTTGGATACGCTTGACGCTCAAATTTCACAACTGGCGAAGCAGCCCTGACAGGAGGTCTAGTCGTGTTCCAGAATACCAAATGTGAATGTGGACATCAGAACCCGGTCGGTACCGTACTCTGTGAAGCATGTGGTAAACCGCTGCTCGAAGCTGAGGCTAAATCGAAAGAAGTTCTGGAAATGCGCTATGATGGCAGGGCCCGTCGTTCGCAGCGCAGCAACCCGAATATCATTGATCGTGTGTGGAACTTTTTTTCATCCGTGAAGATTGCGGTCTATCTGATTGTATTTACCCTTGTAGGGTCCATGTTGGGAACCATCTACCCTCAAGAGAGTACGTTTCTCAACATTGATCCATCTGTGTATTACAAAGAAACCTATGGACAGTTGGGCCATATCTATTACCTGCTGGGTCTGTCCCATACATACGAATCCTGGTGGTTCATCCTATTGCTTGTTATGATCGGGGCTTCACTCGTCATATGCAGTTTAGACCGGGTGCTTCCGCTCTATAAGGCACTCAACAAGCAAAAAATCCGTAAACACATGCAGTTTCTAACGAGGCAGCGTCTGGTATATCAAGGTCCCATTGAAGAGGGGGCAGAAGAATGGATTACGAAAGCGGTTACGCCGCTTAAAAAGAAGGGATATCGAGTGCATACAGAGGGAGGTGCGCTGCTGGCCGAGAAGCAACGATTCGCCCGGTGGGGACCCTATGTGATTCACATTGGTTTAATTATTTTTCTTCTGGCTGTGTTGGCCCGTGGCCTTCCCGGACTTAATCTGGACGAGCATGTTGCCTTCCCGGAAGGCGAGATTAAGAAAATCCCTAATACCTCTATGTACTTAAAAAACGAACAGTTCAATGTTGAATTTTACAGTGAAGAGGAAGTTCCCGAGCAATTTCGAAATTTGAACAAAATTGTTCCAAAACTGTTCGAAACCAAAGTTGTGCTCTATGAATGCACCGCCGATTGCTCGGATCTATCCAAGAAGCCTCAATTAAATGAGGTTGCCCGTCATGATGTAAAGGTGAATCATCCATTAAACTATCATGGGTTGAAAGCGTATCAGTTCGATTACGACCTTACACCTACCATTCGCTCTGTAACTCCTGATTTGGTCGATGCCAAAACGGGGGAGAAGTACGGTTCATTCCAGATTGACATGGTCGATACAGAGCGCTCCTTCGAGGTAGGTCCATATTCACTTACCGTAAAAGACAAGTTTATGGATTTTGGACTTGATGAAAACGGTCAGCCCAAATCCTTGTCCCCTTCACCTAATGCTCCAGCCTTTTTATTTGTAATTAAAGGCCCGGAGCTGCCTGAAGAAGGGATTCAATATCTTTATTTCGCAAAACAGGTGGATAAACAGCGTTTTAGACAGGATTCAATAAACCAGCAGCTGATAGGGGGAGAAATTCCTCTGCAGCTTGAAGTGGACAGCATGGATAAGGTTGATATTATCCAATCCGTAAGTTATCTGAATATACGTGTAGATAAGGCCATGCCATTTGTCTGGGTTGGAGCCGGAATTGTGATGTTGGGATTGGTCATGGGCTTCTACTGGCATCACCGTCGTATCTGGATCCGAATTGATGATGGTCAGCTCACACTGGGAGGACACACCAACAAAAACTGGTTTGGCTTCAGACGTGAAGTATCAGCCGTGTTAAAACAGATGAATCTTGAAGTGGATGAGAAGTCGTTGGATAACGGGGGGAACCAAGGATGAGTTTATTGGATTTCAGCAGCGACGCATTTATTGTATCTTTTTTTCTCTATTGTGCTGCATTTTTGTTATATGCTATTGCTGTTATGGGCAAGAAGTGGAGTAATCGAGATCCTCAGGCTCATGTAGCCAGATGGGGGAAAAGAGCATTTATCGCTTCGATCGTTGCACTCGCGGCGCATTTCGTTTTCTTTTTTACGCGCTGGGCTGGAGCAGGCCATATTCCTGTCAGTAACATGTATGAGTTCATGACTTTTTTATCCATGATGATCATGGTCGCATTTATTGTGGTATATGCCATCTATCGAAAATCATTGCTTGGACTGTTTGCATTACCACTTACCATTATTATTATGGCATACGCCGCCGTATTCCCACAGGAAGTACAGCCTTTAATCCCCGCATTGCAATCGATTTGGCTTAAAATCCATGTAACGCTTGCTGCTCTAGGTGAAGCCTTCTTCGCGGTTGGGTTTGCAGCAGGCTTCATGTATTTGCTCCGTACCGTTGATTTCAGTGGGAAAGACAAATCGTCCAGACGTCAGCGCGGCTGGGTGGAGTTTACCTTCGTTACGATTGTCGTTGTAATCGGGTTTATTGGAACCGTATTTGCCTTTCGTGCGACGGGGTACGAGACAGTTTTTGTCCAGAAAACGGCCAGCATTGACACAGAGGTACAGGAAGATAGTACAATAGAGAAAGTGATTTATCGCATGCCTCCAATTTTTGCACCTTATCAGAGTGAAGTGGAGAGTATGACACCGTTTCTTGGGATGAAGGAACCTCTACTTGAGACGCCATCCTGGATGAACGGAGTTAACGCCGGACGCAAATTGAATACGGTAGTCTGGTCATTGATTGTAGGTTTGATTCTCTACGGAATTATACGATTAATCGTAAGAAGACCGCTCGGACAAGCTCTGCAACCTATGCTGGACGGCATTGATGCTGATGATTTGGATGAAATCAGTTATCGTGCAATCGCCATCGGTTTTCCGATATTTACATTAGGGGCATTAATTTTTGCCATGATTTGGGCTCAGATTGCCTGGAGCCGTTTCTGGGGCTGGGATCCCAAAGAAGTGTGGGCATTGATTACATGGCTTTATTATAGTGTGTACCTGCATTTGCGTTTATCCAAAGGGTGGCAGGGCCGAAAATCTGCTTGGCTTGCCGTGCTCGGATTCCTTGTTGTCATGTTTACCCTGGTAGGTGTGAACTTGATCATTGCCGGACTGCACTCTTATGCAGGAGCCGACTAGGATAGGCAGTTTCGCTAAAGTATTGGAGAAAAATCCATGAAACCATGCATTGCCCCTGCATTAAAAGTGGGCATTCAAATATTGTTCGCCAGATCGAACATAATAGAAGTGATTGGAGTTATTGCAAAGGGGCTGGAGTGGAATGGCAGAACATGAGAACCGGATACTGGTCGTGGACGATGAGGAACGGATCCGCAGACTTTTGAAAATGTATCTTGAAAAAGAAGGATATGAAATTGATGAAGCGGAAGACGGCGAGACAGCATTGCGAAAAGCAACAGCTGGAGATTATGGCCTGATTTTGCTCGATGTTATGCTGCCTGGCATGGATGGTGTAGAAGTGTGCACTCGTCTTCGTCAGGTGAAATCGACTCCGGTATTAATGCTTACTGCAAAAGGTGAAGAAATTAACCGTGTTCAAGGATTTGAAGTAGGCGCAGATGACTATGTGGTGAAGCCTTTCAGCCCACGTGAAGTGATTTATCGGGTGAAGGCAATCCTGCGTCGTTCTTCGGCAACTGCATATCTGTCCAAAGAAAGTAACTCAAGCAACAATATCGTATTCCCTCATCTGGTTATTGAGCATGACGCTCATCGGGTAACTGCAGGTGGGGAAGAGATAAGTCTTACACCAAAAGAGTATGAGTTATTACATTACCTGGCGACCTCTCCGGACAAAGTGTTCTCCAGAGAGGAATTGCTCAAGGATGTTTGGAATTATGAGTTTTTCGGTGATCTCCGCACCGTGGATACACACGTCAAGCGTCTTCGTGAAAAGCTGAACAAGGTGTCGCCTGAATCGGCGGCTATGATTACGACAGTTTGGGGTGTGGGTTATAAACTGGAAGTACCGAAATAGTTTCAATTTCTGGAGATCACTGGTCGGGAAGTTATGGATTACGATTATATGTCTCGTGGGCTGTGTGCTCATCGCGCTGGGTCTTTTTTTGCTACCGTATATCGATACGAACTTTGCGGAATCGGAGTCCAGGGACATCAAGCGCCTGTTCACGTATGTCTGTATCATCGGGTTCAGTTTAACGACATTCTTCGCCCTCTTTTTGTTCACGAAGATCACTCAGCCGATGCAGCAGCTGATTCAGGCAGCCAACGCAATTCGCAAAGGAAATTATGGGACTAGGCTCTCTCTCGTGACTAGCGACGAGATTGGTGAACTGGCTAACACATTCAATCACATGGCGGCTCAACTGGAGGACAACATTCGGAACCTGAACCATGAAAAGGAGCATTTGGCGAGTGTGCTTCGTAGCATGACGGATGCCGTTGTTACTTTTGATGGTGAAGGTAAGGTTATTCTGACGAATCCTCCAGGGGAAAAGATCATGCAGGCTTGGTGTGACCTGGATTGGGCACAGGACGAAGAGGGGCAGGAAGTAAACAATGGGGGTGTGTCTTCACGGGAAGTTCCCGAACCACTGATTCCTTTGTTCAAACTGGTTATGGAGCATGGCGGCGATCAGAGCTCGAATGTGCATGTTCAGCAGGGAGTGTGGTCTGTTCAGATGACACCTCTATATGCAGATAGTGTTGTTCGAGGTGCGGTTGCCGTTTTGCGTGATGTGACTGAAGAGGTTCGTTTGGAGAAAATGCGTCGTGATTTCGTCGCCAACGTGTCTCATGAAATACGAACGCCGTTATCCATGATGCAAGGTTACAGTGAAGCTCTTCTGGATGGCATGGCAGCTTCACCCGAGGAAAGTGAAGAATTGATTCAGGTCATTCATGATGAATCCCTACGGATGGGCAGACTGGTTAAGGATCTGCTGGATCTGGCCCGGATGGAAGCGGGGCATACGGATATGGCGATGAAGGAAGTCGATTTGGTGGAACTTCTGGAACGGGTGTATCGGAAATTCTCCGTACGCTCCAAAGAACAGGATATCCGGCTTCATTTTGAATGTAGTCAGTCAAGCATTATGCTTCAGCAGGCTGATGAGGATCGTCTTGAGCAGGTATTTACCAATCTGCTTGATAATGCATTTCGTCATACACCTCCCGACAAAAATGTCATTATTGCGGCCACATTGGCTGGAGATCATCGAACGTCCATGGCTAAAGTGTCGATTAAGGATGAGGGTGCAGGTATCCCTACTTCCGATCTGCCATTTATCTTTGAAAGATTCTACAAAGCGGATAAGGCTCGGGTTCGTGGAGAAAGTGTGGGTACTGGACTGGGTCTGGCGATCGTGAAAAATATCGTTGATGCACATCATGGTATCATTCATGTGAACAGTACGCTTGGCGAAGGTACAGAGTTTATATTACAATTTCCGGTGAATTCCCCGAAATAGCCGGATTTCATACGAAAATTGTGGAAACACCCTCCTGAGGAGGGTGTTTTTTTGTTGAAGTGTACCGTTTAATCTTGTTCAACGTGGAACATATAAAAGTTGATAAATTAACGAAACAATTCTATTGTCCAAGATAATTTTCCCTCCAACGTGACATAAGCTTGAAAAACAAGGTAGTTAAAGGAGGATTGGATAAAGCATGTCCGATAGGCGTAAACGGGTAAATATCAAAGCTTTTTTGGAAGGTAGATCGTTCAGGGCGGGATCGCCCTTCATTCCTATAACAACAGGTGAGCAGGAGCAATTTGAAACGTTACTTCAATCGTTGGCAATCACCATCCCCGCTGCAGTTAGTCAGCCTACATCTGCTAACATACTTGCGCTGCAGTCAGGATTACGGAATGTACTTACTTTTGTGAACGAGTCAGGTTTTCGTGCTGGCGTAAAAGCCGAGCTTCAAGCTGTATTGGAATTAACCATTGCAGCTTCAGAGGTCGTACCTGTTGCGTTAGTCAACTTGTCTGGCAATCTGCAGAACCTGCTTGATGATCTGTTGAGTGTGACTTTGTTGCTTGAGGTACCCCCGCCAGAGAAAGATAAGCTTGTAGGATTGATTCGGAATACGTCTATATCACTTAGCCGTTCAACCATAGGAATTGGTTCGTCCGGGATAACCGGACCTGCTGGTCCACCGGGGGTGCCCGGAGTCCCCGGAGTGCCAGGTGTGCCTGGAGTACAGGGGCCGGCAGGGCCTCCTGGAGAGGCGGGCTTAGCGGGTCCAGCAGGTCCAGTAGGCCCAGCAGGTCCTGTAGGTCCGATTGGTCCCGCTGGACCACAAGGTGCTCAGGGTCCAGCAGGACCAACGGGAGCAGGGTTTGATAATGTAACGCCATATGATCCAACACAAGGTCCAAGTTATTCTCAAGGCCAAGTTGTCAGTTATGATGGGAATTTATATGCAGCTAATGTAAATAGCCCAACGGGTATCCCGGGAACTTCGCCAGATTTTACATTATTGTTATCGGGTGGAACAACTGGTGCTACGGGAGCAACAGGTGCAGGATTAACAGGCATCGTTCCTTTTGATCCTGCGCTTGCTCCGTCGTATGCTTCCGGGCAAATTGTAACCTATGCAGGTGGAACATATATTACGAATGTGGCATCTCCGACTGGAACGCCAAATACCTCTCCGGATTATACATTGCTTGCGAGTGCAGGAGTAACTGGCACGACTGGAGCAACAGGCGTAGGTTTGGAAGGATCGGTGCCATTTGACCCTGCTGCGGCTCCGGCATATCCTTCAGGTCAGGTGGTTACGTTTAACGGCAGTACTTATATTACGAATGTGGCATCTCCGACTGGAACGCCAAATACCTCTCCAGATTATACATTGCTTGCGGGTGCCGGACCTACTGGTTCAGCGGGTCCAACGGGAGCAACAGGAATAGGTTTAACTGGCGTTTTGCCGTTTGATCCGGCCGTTGCCCCGACATATCCAGCCGGTCAGATCGTTACTTTTAATGGTAGTACGTATATCGTCACTGTTGCATCCCCAACGGGGACACCAGGGACATCTCCAGACTACACGTTGTTGGCAGGAGCAGGAGCTACAGGAGTTACTGGTGCAACAGGCGTAAGTATAACAGGAAGTACAGGAAATCCCGGAGCTACAGGTGCAACAGGATCGACAGGAGTAGGACTAAGCGGGATTTTGCCATTTGATCCAGCCGTTGCTCCGACATATCCCGCCGGTCAAGTAGTCACGTTCAACGGAAGTACGTATATCGCTACTGCTGCATCCCCAACGGGAACACCAGGAACGTCTCCGGACTACACGTTATTGGCGGGAGCAGGGGCGACAGGAGTTACTGGAGCAACGGGTGTGAGTATAACAGGAAGCACAGGAAGTCCGGGAGCTACAGGTCCAACAGGATCGACAGGAGTAGGATTAAGCGGGATCTTGCCATTTGATCCGGCCGTTGCGCCAACATATCCAGCAGGTCAGGTGGTCACGTTTAATGGAAGTACGTATATTGCTACTGTTGCATCCCCAACAGGAACACCAGGAACGTCTCCGGACTACACGTTATTGGCGGGAGCAGGGGCGACAGGAGTTACTGGATTGACTGGGGTCACAGGTATTACCGGAGACACTGGTATAACTGGGGCAACAGGGATCACGGGTGCAACAGGAATCGGTTTGAGTGGAGTAGTACCATTTGATCCGGCTGTGGCTCCAACGTACCCGGCAGGTCAAGTGGTTACGTACAACGGAAGTACGTATATTGCCAATGTTGCCGGACCGGCTGGGACACCGGGCACATCTGCAGACTACACGTTGTTGGCGGGAGCTGGGGCAACAGGTTTCACCGGAGTAACTGGAGTTACAGGTGAAACTGGAGCAACAGGGATCACGGGGGTGACGGGAGCAACGGGTATCGGTTTGAGCGGAGTAGTATCATTCGATCCGGCGGTGGCACCAACATATCCAGCAGGTCAGGTAGTTACGTACAACGGAAGTACGTATATTGCGAATGTTGCCGGACCGGCTGGGACACCGGGCACATCTGCAGACTACACATTGTTGGCAGGAGCTGGTGCAACAGGTGTTACCGGATTAACTGGAGCAACCGGAGGTACAGGCGAAACTGGGGTAACCGGCGCAACAGGAGCCACAGGAATCACGGGAGCAACGGGTATTGGTTTGAGCGGAGTGGTACCATTCGATCCAGCCGTGGCTCCAACGTATCCGGCGGGTCAAGTGGTTACGTTTAACGGAAGTACGTATATTGCCAATGTTGCCGGACCGACTGGGACACCGGGCACATCTGTAGACTACACGTTGTTGGCAGGAGCTGGTGCAACAGGTGTGACCGGAGTAACTGGAGTTACAGGTGAAACTGGAGCAACAGGGATCACGGGGATAACGGGTGCAACGGGTATCGGTTTGAGCGGAGTAGTATCATTCGATCCGGCGGTGGCACCAACATATCCAGCAGGTCAGGTAGTTACGTTTAACGGCAGCACGTATATTACGAATGTTGCAGCCCCAACGGGAACACCGGGGACATCCCCAGACTATACGTTATTGGCGGGAGCAGGGGCGACAGGAGTTACTGGAGTTACTGGATTGACTGGGGTCACAGGTATTACCGGAGACACTGGTATAACTGGGGCAACAGGGATCACGGGTGCAACAGGAATCGGTTTGAGTGGAGTAGTACCATTTGATCCGGCTGTGGCTCCAACGTACCCATCTGGTCAAGTGGTTACGTTCAACGGTAGTACGTATATTGCGAATGTTGCCGCTCCGACTGGGACACCGGGCACATCTGCAGACTACACGTTGTTGGCGGGAGCTGGGGCAACAGGTGTCACAGGTATAGCGGGTGTTACCGGTGAAACCGGGGCAACAGGTATCACGGGTGCGACAGGAATAGGTTTGAGCGGAGTGGTACCATTCGATCCAGCCGTGGCTCCAACGTATCCGGCAGGTCAAGTGGTTACGTTTAACGGAAGTACGTATATTGCGAATGTTGCCGGACCGACTGGGACACCGGGCACATCTCCAGACTACACGTTGTTGGCAGGAGCTGGTGCAACAGGTGTTACCGGATTAACTGGAGTAACCGGAGGTACAGGCGAAACTGGCATAACTGGCGCAACAGGAGCCACAGGAATCACGGGGATAACCGGAACGACCGGAGTTACAGGGGCTACAGGACTTACAGGCATCACAGGTTTTACAGGTGAAACTGGAGCGACAGGAATTACAGGTATCACGGGAGCAACGGGTATCGGATTGAGTGGAGTGGTACCATTCAATCCGGCCGTGGCTCCAACGTATCCTGCAGGTCAAGTGGTTACGTTTAACGGCAGCACGTATATTACGAATGTTGCAGCCCCAACGGGAACACCGGGCACATCTACAGACTACACGTTGTTGGCAGGAGCTGGTGCAACAGGTGTTACCGGATTAACTGGAGTAACCGGAGGTACAGGCGAAACTGGAGCCACAGGAGCCACAGGAGCCACAGGAATCACGGGAATAACCGGTGCAACTGGCGTTACAGGGGCTACCGGACTTACAGGCATTACAGGTTTTACAGGCGAAACTGGTGCGACAGGAATTACAGGTATCACGGGTGCGACAGGGGTTGGTTTGAGCGGAGTGGTACCATTCGATCCGGCTGTGGCTCCAACGTATCCGGCAGGTCAAGTGGTTACATTTAACGGCAGTACGTATATCGCCAATGTTGCCGCACCGACCGGGACACCAGGAACCTCCCCAGATTACACATTACTGGCTGGCGCAGGAGCAACAGGTGTTACAGGATTCACCGGAGTAACCGGTGGTACAGGTGAAACTGGAGTAACTGGCGCAACAGGAGCCACAGGGATAATCGGAGCGAGCGGAGTTACAGGGACTACAGGCATCACAGGTTTTACAGGTGCAACTGGTGCGACAGGAATTACAGGTATCACGGGTGCGACAGGGGTTGGTTTGAGCGGAGTGGTACCATTCGATCCGGCTGTGGCTCCAACGTATCCGGCAGGTCAAGTGGTTACATTTAACGGCAGTACGTATATCGCCAATGTTGCCGCACCGACCGGGACACCAGGAACCTCCCCAGATTACACATTACTGGCTGGCGCAGGAGCAACAGGTGTTACAGGATTCACCGGAGTAACCGGTGGTACAGGTGAAACTGGAGTAACTGGCGCAACAGGAGCCACAGGGATAATCGGAGCGAGCGGAGTTACAGGGACTACAGGCATCACAGGTTTTACAGGTGCAACTGGTGCGACAGGAATTACAGGTATCACGGGTGCGACAGGGGTTGGTTTGAGCGGAGTGGTACCATTCGATCCGGCTGTGGCTCCAACGTATCCGGCAGGTCAAGTGGTTACATTTAACGGCAGTACGTATATCGCCAATGTTGCCGCACCGACCGGGACACCAGGAACCTCCCCAGATTACACATTACTGGCTGGCGCAGGAGCAACAGGTGTTACAGGATTCACCGGAGTAACCGGTGGTACAGGTGAAACTGGAGTAACTGGCGCAACAGGAGCCACAGGGATAATCGGAGCGAGCGGAGTTACAGGGACTACAGGCATCACAGGTTTTACAGGTGCAACTGGTGCGACAGGTGTAACAGGAGCTACTGGGGTAGGGGTAACCGGAATTACCGGAGCAACGGGAGTAACAGGAGTAACAGGAGAAACCGGTATAACGGGAGCTACTGGAGTAGGCATAACGGGAAGTACCGGGGTAACAGGAGCAACTGGTGTAGGTGTAACCGGCAGTACCGGGGCAACAGGAGCTACTGGGGTAGGCGTAACAGGAAGTACTGGAGCGACAGGAACAACTGGAGTAACAGGAGAGACGGGTATAGCGGGAGCTACTGGAATAGGCATAACGGGAAGTACCGGAGCAACAGGTACCACAGGTACCACAGGTACAACGGGACTTACAGGTGCAACTGGAGTGACGGGTGCGACTGGCATAACAGGAGCTACAGGTGTCGGAACCACAGGAGTAACTGGCGCTACAGGTGTAACAGGAACTTCAGTTACAGCAGCATCTTCATACGCAGAGAATACAAGTGGTACAATTCTTGTTCTTTTGGGCGGAACGGTTGTACCTCTGCCTAATAATCAAAACATTGGTACCGGAATTACCGTAAATGGAACCAGTGATACATTTACTCTTGCTACGGCAGGACGTTATTATATTAGTTACAAAATCAATCTTACAGCAGCGCTCGCTGTCCAATCTCGAATACTGCTAAATGGTGCTGTAGTTCCACCAAGTGTAATCTCGCCAGTACTTTCTCTTAGCCAATTAGCAACAGACTTTATTGTAACTGTCACGGCTGGATCAACCATTCAACTGCAATTGTTCGGTTTGGTTGCAACAGCAGTATTGTCACCTCCAGGCGCCACACTCAACATTATTCGATTAAGCTAAGTACAAAAAAAGAGACGAATCCTTGTGGGTTCGTCTCTTTTGACTATCTATGCACGATGTGGCATCTATTCAAGAACAATTTCAACAGCTGTATTAAGCTCAGGCAGACCTGTAAGCTGGACAAGGACATCTTTTGGAACTGCTTTATCCACGGTCAGAATCATGATTGCAGCACCACCGATAATTTTCCGTCCCACTTGCATGGAGGCGATGTTGACATCATTTTGACCAAGCAGTGTACCCACCCGTCCGATGATACCTGGCTTATCGTTATGGGAGATCAAAATTTGGTGACTTTCTGGAGCGATATCAACCGGGAATTTGTCCAGGCGTACGATCCGTTCTCCGTAACCTGCAAGGAGCGTTCCGGCTACACGGCGTTCCTCTGCATCTTGTGTTGTTACCAACGTAACAGTGATGAGGTTGGTAAACCCTTTAGTTGTGGATGTTTGGCTTACAACTACATTCAGATCACGGGTTTTGGCTAGATGCATGGAGTTAACTATATTTGCTTCTCCGCCCAGATGTCTGGCGAGAATTCCCTTGACAATGTAACGAGTGAGTGGCGACGTATCCACTTCTGAAAGATCCCCAGCATAGTCAATTCGAATCTCTTGCACGGCATTTTGTGTAATTTGGGCTGCAAAGCTACCCAGGGTTTCACCCAGCTTAAAATACGGCTGGAGCTTATTCATCACGGTTGGTGCAACCGCTGGCATGTTCACAGCGTTTTTGAACGGTTCATTCCGCAAAATATGAAGTACCTGCTCCGATACATCAATCGCTACATTTTCTTGTGCTTCCACAGTGGAAGCTCCAAGGTGTGGCGTAACGATGATACTTGGATGGTTCAGGAAAGGATGATCCTGTGCTGGTGGCTCGCTTTCAAACACGTCAAAGGCAGCACCTGCAACAATACCCTCATCGATTGCTTCCACAAGGGCCATCTCATCAATGACTCCGCCACGAGCACAGTTGATAATGCGCATACCTTTTTTCATGATTTCAAATTGTGCACGGGAGATCATGTGTCGAGTTTCAGGTGTCAATGGAGTGTGTACGGTCATAAAGTCAGCATTGCGAATGATGTCATCCACGCTGGCCAGTTTAACTTGAAGCTTCTCTGCACGTTCTTGAGTCAGGAACGGGTCGTATGCCAGAATATCCATACCAAAGGCTTTGGCGCGTTTGGCTACCTCACTGCCGATTCGTCCCATTCCGAGTACACCCAGAGTTTTATTTCTGAGTTCCACACCCAGGAAGGTCTTGCGATCCCATGTACCTTGAATGGTTTTGGCGTAGGCCTGTGGGATGTGACGTGCCAATGCCATCATCATGGCAAATGTATGCTCACATGTCGTGATGGTATTACCATCTGGCGCATTAATAACGATGATACCGCGTTGAGTGGCAGCCTCCAGGTCAATGTTATCCACCCCAACCCCTGCACGGCCAATGACCTTGAGATTTGTTCCAGCAGCCATAATACGATCTGTAACACGAGTTTGGCTTCGAACGAGAAGGGCGTCATAATTACCAATAATGGCTACAAGCTCATCTTCACTAAGACCGGTATTTTTCTCAACTACAACATCATTTGCATCCACCAGTTGCTGAATACCCAGATCACTGATTGGGTCCGATACTAACACTTTGTACATGGTTTCTTCCTCCTTAGTATGTGTATCTATATCGTCAAGGACTTACCTCTGCAATGAGGTGTTCCTTAAAACCGGGTTCATCCTTCCGCCCAACAACGCGGTGTCGCAGCAGAGGAGAGGGGTGTAATAATAGAGTGGACCCACGTATATTCCTAAAAATAAATCAAAAAACTCTCAATCCACATACTGCTTGCGCAATAAGGGACGAGAGTTGTCGTGGTACCACCCTAATTCACTGCCGCTTCGCAACGACAGTCTTCACGGTCAATAAAGACCGAAGAGGATAACGGGTCTAAACCGATTGCACCTACTCCAATTTCAATGCAATAACTCAGGAACGCTCAAGATCCATTGCCTGCCACCGATTTGCACCATCCATCGGCTCTCTGTAAGAACAAAGCAACATCTTTTTTCCATCATCGTGTTTAACGTGACTAATTTTTTCATAATGTATCATGGCTAACATGACCATGTCAATAGGCATAAATGTTTTAATGCAGATAACTTGGATCACGTTCATTTATCAGCGGTTTACTATGAAAGATGCCTGAATCATATAACTGAAAGTCGAAGAAAAATCAAGATTCAAAAAATCAAATCAGACGTTACGATGAGAGTGAATTTCGGGTAACAAAGGATAGGAAACCAGGACTTGAGGCAGGTCTTGAACCAATTTGGATTTTTGGCTATCATTTAGTATACTATCCGATTGGGCAGCCAAGTAGGTTATCCATCAAATATCTAGTAAGAGGACAGACGCAGGCAATGAAAAAATCAAAGTTTTCCAAGTTCAAGATTCAGAGGGCTGAACCACAGCAGCTTACCGAGCGCTTGCTTCTGATCAATCTATACATTACACAAGGTTTAACTCTGATCATTGGAGTTGTATGGATTTTATTGCAGAAGCGAAATCTGTTCGACGTGCTTGCTTGGCCGGAAAGTGTTCATTTTATTTGGTGGGGGCTTGGTCTTGCAGGCATTATGCTCGTCATGGATTTGGTCCTGTCTTATGTCATTCCTCAGGAGAGCATGGATGACGGAGGAATCAATGATATGCTGTTCAGGTCACGCCCCATCTGGCATATCGTATGTATAGCAGCTATTGTCGCTGTTTGTGAAGAATTATTGTTTCGCGGAGCCATACAGCATGCCATTGGCCCTTACTGGACTAGCATATTGTTTGCAGTAATTCATATTCGATATCTTCGCCACTGGATTCCTACAGGTTGGGTATTTGTTTCTAGCTATGGATTGGGTTGGATTTATTTGCAATCCGGCACATTGTGGGCGCCAATATTATGTCACTTTATTATTGATTTGGTGTCCGGATTAGCGATACGTTTTCGGAGGGGATCATGAACCAGCAATTAAGCAGAATGAAGACATATGGCAGTCAGCGCCACCGCCACTCGGACAAAACAGAGAAGACCGAGCGGACTACGGCTCCTCAAGTGAACCTGGTTGCTGAACCGGCAGCTGCACTGGAGGGGGCGGGGGCATCATTGTCCACCGTATCCGTACCAAGATCACAACGCAAGTCGTATGCATCAGCACTGGAAAGCCCAGTGCTCCCCAGCCGGGCTCCGGCACGTTCCAAATCTCAGCAAAAAGCGACCGATGAAACGGTCACGGAAGCAGGTTCACTTCCTACCCGGACTGAGCTTCATCCTTCTCGCCGATTGCGGTTAAGTAAACGGTTTGTCAACTCACTCATCATTATTTTTGTTTTACTCACGATCAGCTTGGTCTGGTGGGGCATAAAAGGGGCTCCGCCACTAAACACATTTCTTCCTTGGCCTTGGTAATCATGGTCTGGTTCGCATCTGTGTTGATGGTGGTTTTCATATTGATCGTTCATATGTGGCGTGAAGCGCACCTTCACCGGGTCGTGGAGGATGAGGTTGAAATAAACGCCTTACCCCATTCGTTCGATGGAAGCGTCATTTTGTATGTATCTGACCTTCATAAGAGGAGATTGAGGCAGGAGGACATTAGGCCATTATTGGGCCAGGTGGACTGGGTTCTGATAGGTGGAGATGTGGCAGAGAAGGGAATTTCATGGTCCATCGTCAGACACAATATGCAACTACTGACCAATATTGCACCTGCTTATGCGGTTTATGGAAACCATGACAAACATGCCGGAACGGCTCAGTTGACACGGATTTTTGAGGAAACTGGGGTTCGGCTTCTGCAGGATCAGGTTGTGTCTCTTCAAAAAAGGGATTCCCGCATAAAGCTGGCTGGAGCGGATTATCGGTCTCGTGAACTTAGCAATCACCTAAGGGAAAAGGACAGAAATGATTGCCTAATTGTATTAATTCATGATCCGCTTCAGGCGAAGAGTGTTCATGATGATGCTGATCTTATCTTATGTGGGCACACACACGGGGGACAACTCGTGATCCCGTTTCTTGGACCGATTTTCCTTAACCAAGCATACCGAAATGTGTCGAACGGATGGTACACCTTGAAACGGATGAACGGTGATCCTGATGGCAAAATGCTCGTCAGCAGAGGTTATGGAACGAATCATTTGCCACTCAGATTATGCTGTCCAGCTGAGATGCACAAGATTACTTTAAAATCGATAAAAACAAAATAAAACAGCCTTGATCTACATGGATCAGGGCTGTTTATCTATATCCTCACCTGGCCTCGAGCTCTATCGAACGAGGGTCAACAAAAGAATATCCCTTGTTCTCCAGCTTCGTTAACAAATCATCTAATGCCTCTACAGTCCAGGGAAGCTCATGCATTAATATATTGCTTCCGGGATTTAACTGATCAAGCACATTCTGAACGACTTTATCGGGTTTGTTCTGAGTGCTCTTGTCCCAGTCCAGCGAACCATTGGACCATGTCATGTATAACATGCCATTTTGTTTGACGGTTTCCTTCAAAGCGTCATTACCAGAACCAAAGGGAGGGCGGAAGAATTCAGGCTCCACACCAATGGTTTCTTTGACGATGTGTTGAACATCCGTTACCTGCTTGGAAGCTTCTGAAGCGGACATTTTTTTGAGATCCTCATGGTCCCAAGCGTGATTACCAATAATCTGCTCACGCTCGTAAATAAGCTTTAGCAATTCCGGATGGCTTTTAACGCGATATCCATTAACGAAAAATATGGCTTTAGCATTATGCTTGTCAAGTGTATCAATTAATCCATTAATCATTTCTGCTTCCTTAGGGCCGTCATCGAATGTCAGAAGAACGACCTTCTTCTCACCGTTTTCGTCATTGGGTTTGATGTAATAATTTTCATTCATATGATATGTCTTCTCAATGTGTTGTTCTTTTTTATCCTCGGTCGTCTCTTGTTCTTGTGTTTGCTCTAAGCTGTCTTGAGACGAAGGTAGGTCATCTTCCACTGCGTTTGAAGTTTTGCTTTCTTCACTTGGTACAGAGGAGACTGTTTCATTTTCAGGAGCGGTGTTTTCGGCAGTAGGTGTTTCTTGCTCCCCACATGCTGACAACAGGAGACATGCGGAAATAAGGATTGCGGCAGTCGTTTTAAACATAATTTCAACTCACTTTCCTGTATTTATGCGGAATGAGATTTCGTGCTTCCGCAAACACTAGTTGTGATCTTAACATAAGAGGAGGTTGGTGTAATGAAGGCGTCATCCTTTTTTTGGGGGATTGTAGTTGGTGTTGCTGCCAGTTCATATCTGTCCAAGGGCAAAATTCCCATGTTGTCTTCACTCTCGTCCGGCAACATGATGGGTCAAGCCAAGCACAAGATGATGGAAATGACTTTTCCAGGCATGGATGGATTCAGTCCTAAGAATAATGAGCATGGTGAATCCCACAAAAGTGCATTGAAAAAAACAGCAAGAGCCATTACCCCGCAGGAAAAAGAAGAAAACATGAACATGCTCAAAGATTTTATTCGCACCAATCCGGATGTTAAACATGAAGTTGAGCAAATTTTGAGTCAAACAAACACAACAGTACCCGGTTTATAAACCAAAACTACTGGAATAGAATCAACCACAGTCTTGTTGGATGTGGATTGATTCTTTTTTTGTCGATTTTACTTCGTGCATTTGCAGGTATAAAATGATAACATAACTACATAGATTTATTTTCAGCACATATTGTTTTGTGCTTCATAATCTGTTATAAGACTTGCTTATAAAGGGGAGATCCTGTATGAAAATAGAACGATTAAGTCACGATAAGATACGGATTTTCCTGACCTTTGACGATCTGAGCGAGCGCGGAATACAAAAAGAAGATATGTGGCAGGAAATACCTAAAGTTCATGAACTGTTCACTGAAATGATGGATCAGGCATATTCCGAACTTGGGTTCGATGCTACAGGTCCTCTTGCTGTCGAAGTATTCGCACTTCCCGCTCAAGGAATGGTGGTCATTGTTACGCGTGGGAAATATGATCCGCAACAATATGGTTCCGGCCATGAGGATGATCTGCCTGAAGAAGTATACGAGATGGAAGTTACACTGGAGCAGAGCGATTCCATTGTATATGCCTTTAAGGATTTTGAAATCTTGATCGAGGCTGCACATATGCTGCGTGAACATGTAACCAATGCGGGAAGACTCTATTCCTATAAAGATAAGTGGTTCCTGCATCTGGAACCGGACGAAGTCGATAGCACCAAACATGCTGCTCTAATAGCACTGCTTGCTGAATTTGGTGAGGGTTCTTCGGTTACGCCAGCGGTTATGGAAGAATACGGTAAAGTGATTATGCCTGAACAGGCCATTGAAGTGATCTGCACCCATTTCAAACGTCAGGATTAAATTCAATTGCAAACGCGTCTTAGTCAGAGGAGGGAATTTCGGTGCTTTTGTTTTCGGTTTTAGCGGCAGCAGTAGCTCCGGGTCTCGCCTTGTTAACATATTTTTATCTGAAAGACCGTTATGATTCCGAGCCGCTTCATATGGTACTGAGAGTATTCGTTATGGGTATTTTGATGGTGTTGCCTGTGATGATTATTCAGCGAGGTATGATGCTGTGGCTCGGAGATAACCCTTATGTTGAGTCTATTCTCATTTCCGGCGGGGTTGAGGAATTCGTTAAATGGTTTGTGTTATACCACATCATTTATAATCACACGGAATTTGATGAGCCATATGACGGTATTCTTTACGCTGTTGCTGTTTCACTTGGTTTTGCAACAGTGGAGAATGTATTGTATGCCTTTGCGGGGAATGCCTCCGTCTCAGCCATGTTTCTCCGTGCATTACTTCCTGTGTCAGGACACGCCATGTTTGCGGTAATTATGGGATATTACATGGGGCGGGCCAGGTTTACGGACGGCAAGAAAAAACGTTGGTTCCTGATGCTATCGCTGCTGCTTCCATTTTTCTGGCATGCACTGTACGATGTCATCATGAACACAATGGTAAACTATTGGCTGTGGTTCATAGCACCGCTAATGGCGGGATTGTGGTATGGAGCCATAGGCAAAATTACGCGGGCTAATAACCGCTCTCCTTTTCGATTTGTGAAACGGGAGGAAGAGGTTAAATTATAGAAATACGGACACACTGGTGGACATGGAGCGCGTACTGCGCCTGATGCCCCGGTGTGTTTTTTGTTTTTGACCTAAAGAATCCCGGGGAATGAACAACAGAAACGGGGACAGCGTAATGAGAATAAAAATAAAAATCAGATGCAAACAGTGCGGAGAGCGGTTTACGCTGCGCGGTAAAAAAGAAAGAGGGCGAATTGAGACCGGATTCAAGCAGTGTCTGTGTGATAATCGGGATCAATTTGAGATTGAGGAAGATGGCGGTACGTCTTGGATTCAAATGAATTAAATAGCTCGTAAAGAGTCAAACATTGTGCCGGCTGGAAAACCGATGCATAAGAGGACTTTCTTCGATCCACAATATAGATAGTGGTTCAGATGAAAGGAGACTCTACCGATGTATAAACGTTTAAGTTCAGTCATGTTTCCGATATTTGCAGTATTGCTGATCGGTGCCCTTGTGTGGGGATACCAGGAGAACCAGGAGAAAAATGCGATCTTGATCAAAGCGGAGAATCAGTATCAGCGTGCATTTCATGATTTGTCTTTCCATATGGACAAGCTGCACTCTGAAATCGGTAATACACTGGCGGTGAACTCCACTTCCCAGGGCATGCACCGTAAAGGTCTGATGAATGTGTGGCGGCTTACCAGCGAGGCGCAAAATGAGATTAACCAACTGCCGCTGACGATGCTGCCTTTTAACGAGACGGAGGAATTTCTTTCTCGTATCTCAAACTTTGCTTATCAGGCTTCCATGCGTGATTTAACCAATGAACCACTAAGTGAGAAGGAAGTGGGCAACCTGAAAAGGCTGTACCAGAATTCCTCCGAGATCACTAAAAACCTGCAGGAAGTCCAGCAAAAAGTTCTTTCTGACCGCTTGCGCTGGATGGATGCCGAAACGGCTATGGCGACAGAAGAAGAAACGATGGATAACACGATTGTCGATGGATTTCGCACAGTGAACAAAAAAGTACAGGAGTATCCTGAACTTGATTGGGGTCCTTCAGTATCCAGCATTTATGCAAAACGTTCAGTCAAGAAGTTGGATGGTGTTCCAGTATCGAAAGAGCAAATTCAGAGCAAAGCAGCGAAATTCTCCAATGCAGACACCAATAAGATCCATGTACAGGAGAATGGTAAAGGTACGGACTGGGAGTCCTATACCGCTACGATCAATCAAGGCAAAGAAAGCAAGTTGATGATGGATTTTACCCGCAATGGGGGAATGCTGATTTCCTACAGCGATACTAGACCGATTGGCGCGAAAAAGGTCTCACGTTCAGATGCCATGGCCAAAGCGGATCAATTTCTCGTCAATAAGGGCTACAAAGATATGAAAGCAGTAAACTACGATGAGTATGGTAACCTAGCAAACTTAACGTACGTGCGTAAACAAGGGGATACCCTGCTTTATCCGGAGAAAATGTCTGTACGCGTCGGTCTGGATACAGGAGACGTTACTGGTTTCCAGGCAAGTGATTATGTCTATGAGCATCAGAAACAACGGCAAATACCAAAAGCGGCTCTTACCGAAGCACAGGCTCGCAAAAAGCTCAATCCTGAATTTGAGGAGAGCTATGCACGTAAGTCATTAATTGAGAATGATTACAGCAAGGAAGTATTATGTTATGAATTCGGTGGACGCATCAACGGGACGAAATACCGAATTTATATCAACGCTAATACAGGAGTCGAAGAAGCAGTTGAAGAAATTAAACCTGTGAATGCGACTTCCTAGAATTTAAAGGGAAAACGAAACTCAATAATTTTACCAAACAGACCACCTCGTGGTCTGTTTTTTGTTATCCGCTATGAGAAAGGTCATGGTATAATAGTCCTTGTACATACGATGATGAATAGTAAGGTGGCGGTGAAGAGCTTGTATCCAAAAATTAATGAAATTTTACACATCCAAATTGCCTCAGCCGATGAAAAAGAAGAGAGCAAGGAATACAAATCCCGTATAGCAGACATGGATGATCACAGTTTTTTGATTGAAGTACCAATGCAGCAAGGTAGCAGTCGTTTGAAAAGATTGTATTTCGGCGAAGAGCTGTCCATCTCTTATATCACTGAAGATGGCGTCAGACATTATTTCAATACGTACGTGACCGGATTTGAAGAAGATGTGGTAAGGCTTGTGCGTATACGCAAACCGCTGCCTGATGATATCTCGAAAATACAACGACGCAGCTTCCTTCGTGTTCATGCGAATCTTGAACTAGCCATTCAAGCAGAAGATCTGACTCGTGCCGTGGGGTTGACCGAGGATATAGGTGGCGGGGGATTGTCCATATATGGAGAACCAAACTTCCCGATTGCGGAAGGGCAAAAGTTGAATTGCTGGCTGCTCGTTCCTTATCGGAATTCAACGATTGAGCATGTGGCTTTCGAAGCTGAAGTGGTTCGTATTAAAACCCTTGAGTCTGGAAGACAGCTCTGTATGTTGAAGTTTACTCAGATCACAGATTCGGAGCGGCAAAAAATCATTAAGTTCTGCTTTGAACGGCAGCTGGATTATCGTACGAAGTAAGGGCACGTTTTTTGAATAAAAAGGAAATGTAGCGGGAAACGTAAGGGGAAAAACGGAGGTGCTTGGGTATGAATCACCGACGTACATCCCGAAGATATGAGCGTCTGTATTACGTGTTCTCCAAACGAATGGAAAGAAGACTCCTTCAGCTTATTGCCGTTTTATTCTTGTTGTTGGTGGTATACCAATTGCTGCTTCAGGTTCCATATTTCAAACAAAATGTGACCCGGATAGACCGAATGGAGGGGACACCAATTCACATGGAGTTTTCAACGAAAAGAGAACATCACTGAATTGGCTGTTTTTGCATCCATGTGTATAGTGTGGTATAATTTTCACGATGCAGGCAATGCCTGTTTTTTTATTGAGGCTTATCGTTTGAGGAGGAATGCCCCGTTGGCAAGCCAGAACACATCAGAGAACGGGAAGATGAACGTTGCAATTGACGGACCTGCTGGTGCCGGGAAAAGTACCGTGGCCCGATTGGTTGCAGAGGCGCTCGGTTATATTTACGTCGATACTGGCGCAATGTACCGTGCGGTAACCCTACACATGATTCGGAAAGGGATTTCTCCGGATAATGTATCAGAGGTACTTCAAGAAGCCCACAAACTGGTCATTGATTTACAGCCGGACCCGGGCGGACAGAAAGTGTTCTGTAACGGGGAAGATGTAACCTCGGAAATCCGCTCCCGTGAAGTTACGGGGATCGTGTCCCGATATGCGCAAATCGAGGGGCTGCGTTCGCAATTAGTGGATACTCAGCGGCAAATGGCTTTGCGCAAGGGCGTCGTTATGGATGGACGCGATATCGGAACGACAGTATTGCCCGATGCGGAAGTGAAAATCTTCATGACTGCCAGTGTGGAAGAGCGCGCACTTCGCCGCTTCAAAGAACTGGACCCCTCTGAAGGACTGACGTTGAAGCAATTAGAGCGAGACATTGCCACACGTGACAAATTGGATGAAGAGCGGGAAATATCCCCACTTCGCTGTGCCGAGGACGCAACTGTTCTTGATACAACCAAGATGAGTATTCATGAAGTGGTTGACAAAATCGTATCTTATTGCACAATGGTCAGAGGAGAGGTTGGTCTATGATTTACACATTTTGCAGCACAGTACTGCGGATCATTTACACCATTCTTTTCCGCCTGGAAGCAGTTGGACGGGAGAATATCCCCCAAGAGGGCGGCGTACTTTTATGTTCCAATCATATCAGTAACTTTGATCCTCCAACGGTAGGTATTAAAATTCGCCGGCAGGTACGCTTCATGGCCAAAAGTGAATTGTTTGATGTTCCGGTACTTGGCAAGATCATCAAGGCTGTGGGCGCGTTTCCCGTTAAGCGTGGAGGCGTTAGCAAGGAATCCATCAAAACTTCACTAAACATTTTGCGCAATGGTGAAGTGCTCGGCATTTTCCCATCCGGGAGTCGGCACAACGATGGAGGCATCGGCAAAAAAGGTGCAGCGAGCTTTGCTCTTCGGAGTGGTGCTACCGTTATCCCTACTGCTATTATCGGCAACTACAAGCTATTTCGTAAGATGAAAGTGGTGTATGGAGCACCGGTGAATTTGGACGAGTTTAAGGAAGATCCTTCTGGTGATGCACTGGAAAGAGCAACTGAAAAGATTATGTCCAAAATTAATGAGATGGTGAAAACAGGTGTACCGAGCAAATAATTTGCTCTTCGCCGAAAGTCTGAATGCATTATTTCCATATTTTTGAGGGAAACTAATCCAAGCCATTCAGCGTTGAAAGTGTTTTGAACTCTGCTACAGGCAGGTTTGAATATAATGGGGTTTTTGAATTGAGGAGGGTATTTGACATGTCGGAAGAAATGAAAAATCAAGAAGCAACCCAAGATGAGTTGGATCAATTCGTTTCCTTGAAAAAAGGAGATACTGTAAAAGGAACCATCGTCAAATTGGAAGATAACCAAGCCTATGTGAGCATTGGATATAAATATGACGGTGTAATTCCAATTCGTGAACTGTCCTCATTGCATGTTGACAGCGCGTCTGATGCAGTAGAAGTTGGACAAGAAGTTGAAGCTAAAGTACTTAGCATCGACGACGAGAAAGAAAAACTCGTTCTGTCCAAACGTGCAATCGACAGCGAAAACGCTTGGGATCAATTGCAAAAGCACTTTGAAGACCAAGATGTTTTCGAAGTTGTTGTAGCTGACGTGGTAAAAGGCGGTCTGGTAGCAGACGTGGGCGTACGCGGATTTATCCCGGCTTCCATGGTTGAGCGCCATTTCGTAGAAGACTTCAGCGACTACAAAGGACGCACACTGCGCGTTAAAGTGAAAGAGATCGATCGTGAGAACAACAAAGTGATCCTTTCCCAAAAAGACGTTCTGGAGCAAGAATTCGAAGCTAACAAAGCTGAGGTTATGGCTGGTCTGCAAGAAGGCCAAGTTATCGAAGGTACAGTACAACGTTTGACTCAATTCGGAGCATTCGTTGATGTAGGCGGAGTTGACGGTCTGGTTCACGTTTCCGAGCTCGCTTGGACTCATGTGGACAAACCATCCGATGTCCTTTCCGAAGGTGATAAAGTCAGCGTTAAAGTGCTGAAAGTTGACCCTGAAAAAGGCAAAATCAGCCTGAGCATGAAAGCTGTTCAACCAGGACCATGGGAAACAGCTGGCGAGAAATTCAACACTAGTGATATCGTAACAGGTGTTGTTAAACGTCTGGTTGATTTCGGAGCTTTTGTTGAAATCGCTCCTGGTGTTGAGGGACTTGTGCACATTTCACAAATTTCCCACAAACACATCGGCACTCCACACGAAGTGCTGAAAGAAGGTCAGGAAGTTCAAGTTAAGATTCTCGACATGAATCCTGCTGAGCAACGTGTAAGCCTGAGCATCAAAGAAACAGAAGAAGCTCCTGCCCAAGCGCCAAAAGCTGAAAGACCTGCTAGAAACAACGCTCCGCGTGAAGAAATCAACAACCCGAACGTTTCCTTGAGCAATCAAGGTATGAGCATCACACTCGGCGAACGTTTCGGTGACAAACTCAGCAAATTCAAATAAGTTATTCATGCATGGTTCTAAGTTATACTGCATATTTTGCTGAACAATAAAAGCAAGATCGGCGAGCCCCAGCGGGTTCGCCGATTGTTGTTATTGTAAGCATTCTTGGCATGAAAGGTTAGCCAAGACATGTGTTTTTTGCTATGATGAGTAACGTAAGTATGGACAGGAGGAGTGGAATGTATGGCAAGACCCGTTGTGGCAATTGTCGGGCGACCGAACGTGGGTAAATCCACTATTTTTAATCGGATTATCGGCGACAGACTGGCCATTGTGGAAGACAAGCCGGGTATTACCCGTGACCGGATCTACGGAATCGGTGAATGGAACGGTAAACCATTCAGTATTATCGATACAGGTGGTATCGAAATCGACGGCGAGGATGTCATTCTTAAATCAATTCGGATGCAGGCAGAGCTCGCTATTGAAGAAGCGGATGTTATTGTATTCATGTGTGATGCAAAAGCAGGAATTACGCAATCTGACGAAGAAGTCGCAGAGATGTTGTACCGCTCAGGCAAGCCCATTGTTGTAGCCGTTAACAAAGTGGATAATATTGGGCGCAGTGAGCTCATTTACGAGTTTTACGGATTTGGATTTGGAGATCCCATCGGTGTATCCGGGAGTCATGGTACGGGTATTGGTGATTTGCTGGATGCGATCGTTGAAAAATTGCCTGAACTTGAAGAAGAGACATACGATGAAGACGTCATCCGTGTTGCTCTAATCGGACGTCCAAACGTGGGTAAATCTTCATTGGTGAATGCCATTTTGGGTGAGGAACGCGTAATCGTAAGCGATGTAGCCGGAACGACGCGTGATGCCATTGATACCCCGTTCGAAAAGGATGGGCAGCGTTACGTGCTGATTGATACAGCAGGTATGCGTAAACGTGGTAAAGTGTATGAAACTACCGAGAAATACAGTGTTATGCGTGCTATGCGTGCCATCGAACGTGCTGATGTTGTTTTGGTCGTTATAAACGGCGAGGAAGGCATCATTGAACAGGACAAGCACATTGCAGGTTATGCATTTGAAGCCGGTAAAGCTTCCCTGTTCGTTGTGAATAAATGGGACGTGGTGGATAAAACAGATAAAACGATGAATGAGTTTGAGAAAAAAATTCGGGATCACTTCCTGTTTATGACTTATGCTCCCGTAGTCTTTTTGTCAGCCAAAACAAAACAACGCTTACAAAAATTGCTTCCTGTGGTAACTCGTGTAGCCCAGCAGCATGCTATGCGTGTTCAGACGCATTTGCTTAATGATGTTGTATCTGATGCCGTGGCTATTAATCCACCGCCTACAGACAAAGGACGCAGAATGCGGATTAACTACGTTACACAGGTTGCTGTCAAACCGCCGACCATGGTTATTTTTGTAAACGATCCGGAATTGATGCACTTCTCTTATGAGCGTTACCTGGAGAATAAAATCCGCGGAGCGTTTGATTTTGAAGGTACGCCAATTCGCATATTTACTCGGAGGAAGTCCGACGAAGGTTAGGGGAGAAGTTTGTGATCTTACCAATCGCAGCGATTGTACTGAGCTATCTGCTCGGTTCAATCAGCTTTAGTGTCCTCCTTGCAAAGGCAATACGGGGGATCGACATTCGTCAGCATGGCAGCGGAAACGCAGGCGCTACCAATACATTGCGAATATTGGGTAAAGGACCGGCTATTCTTGTGCTGCTGTTGGATGTCCTTAAAGGTATTGCAGCTGTATGGATCGGAGTGTGGCTCAGTAACGGCTCCGAGTGGATTCCTGCAATTTGCGGTATAGCAGCGATTGCAGGACATAACTGGCCGCTCTACTTCCGATTCCGTGGGGGAAAAGGAATTGCAACAGCAATTGGCGTACTCGCCACTCTTGCATTCGTTCCTGCAGTTTCTGCCGGAATTTTTGCAATCCTGTCCATCGTTTTGACACGTTACGTTTCACTGGGTTCTCTTATTTTTGTAGCATTAACACCAATCTTCATCCTAGTGTTCCCGGGATATTCCATGAATCTATTCTGGGGAAGTCTGATTATTTGTCTGTTTGCTTTTTGGAGACATCGCACCAACATTGCGAAGCTCGCCAGAGGACAGGAAAATAAATTAGGAGCTAATAAACCTGGGGGTGGAAAACGCGTTGTCTAAAAAAGTTGCCGTCCTGGTCGCAGGCAGTTGGGGGACCGCTCTCGCAAGTGTGCTGGCCGCCAATGGGCTGGAAGTGACGATGTGGACACGTGGTGAAGAGCAGGCCGCCGAAATTAACAACCAGCATCGGAACAGTCGTTTTCTACCTGGTGCAGAGTTATCACCTCGCATTCAGGCAACGACTAATATGGGGGATGCCGTTCAAGGGGCATCGGCCGTTTTGATTGTTGCGCCTTCCTCAGCCATGCGTTCGGTAGTCAACCAATTCAAGGCGTATTATACGTCAGACATGTTAATAATCCATGCAACCAAGGGATTTGAAACGGAAAGCCTCAAACGGATGTCGACGGTGATCTCTGAGGAACTTGAATGCGAAGAAGGACATATCGTTGTACTTTCGGGTCCGAGTCATGCGGAGGAAGTGGTCAAACGCTGTCCTACAACAGTGGTTGTGGCTTCACTCGACAAAGCCGCAGCAGATGCTGCTCAGGCATTATTCATGAATGCCTATTTCCGTGTGTATACGAATCGGGATATGCTTGGCGTGGAGCTGGCAGGTGCCTTCAAAAATATTATCGCACTTGGTGCAGGGATGTCGGATGGCCTGGACTTCGGAGATAATGCAAAAGCCGCTCTATTGACTCGTGGATTGGCAGAGATCACCCGGATTGGCGTGGAGATGGGAGCAAACCCGCTTACGTTTGCGGGCCTCGCAGGAATCGGTGATTTGGTCGTTACCGCGACAAGCCAACATAGCCGGAACTGGCGGGCCGGTTCCATGCTGGGACAAGGACAAAAGCTGGAGGATGTACTGAATTCCATGGGAATGGTCGTAGAAGGAATTCGTACGACAAAAGCAGCCTATTTTATCTCCCAGAAATACGGAGTGCAGATGCCGATTGCGGATCAACTATACCATGTTCTCTTTCAGGATCGTGAGCCGCGTGATGCGGTTGAGGCACTTATGGGCAGAGATCCCAAGACCGAAATGGAAGTTATGAAACTGGAAACATGGGAACAGTGGCACTCCTGATTCTCCATTGCTTTACTCACCAGAAATAAAGAAGCTCATTCACCTTTTCATCGCTACACTCATACTATACACATGAGTATTGCCGGAGGAGGGGAGACGAATGGGTAACAACATTTCTAAGGATGCACTGAAAGCGATCAATAAAAAGACGGGCAAAACAATTACAGAAGGTGCTGTCAAGAAATTGGCGAGCACAGTAAAACCGTCCACCATGCAAAATGAAGCTCAGCTTCGCCAATTGATTAAACAAGTATCCGCCATGGCGAAAGTTCCGGTATCTGAAGATACGGTTCAGGATATTGTAAGTGCGGTCAAAAAAAGTGGACTGAATCCAAACAGCATGGAATCATTAATGAAGATGATGATGAAAAAATAATAGATCGTTTTTGCTTCTGCAACGTGGGTAAGCAAGACAAAAAGATGAGTCAGCTAAGGCTGGCTTTCTTTTTGTCTTTTTTTTGGAAAAGTCCTCTGAATTTCGTGTTATAATAATTTCAATTGTCACCGTGTCAGTGATGAATAACAGATTGAAGGGGAGACTGCTGGATTATGAGCGCAATGGACAAGATGTGGCTGTCATTGGTTGCAATTCTGATAATGGGATTGTCTGTATTCCTGATCACCTTCGCGAGAGCCAAAACCAAAGGCTTTGTGCGAGGGATCCTGTCATTAATCGCGTTTCTGATTATGCTGATTGGTTTTTTCGGCGGAATTGCATCGCTCACTTGATCTTATTCTTGCGTGCAGCTTTAACATCCGCATATGTACACCAGAGAACTGACACAATGAAAACGGATGAAGGGAAGGTGAGCCGGTTGGGACCGCATGGAACAGAGGGCCTTACAGAGCGCTATCCGGAATTGCACGCTGCGTTGCTGGAAACGGCAAAAACCTGGAATACAGTACCTTATACTTGGCTTCTTGGGGGGAGCTGTGGACTGCTGCTGCAGCAGGTCGAGTTGCAGCAGGCTCCCAGAGATATTGATGTGTACGCCGATCTGGCTGCTGCACATGGGCTGCATCATGCTGCCCCAGGAATTGCCCTGGATAAACCGTTGATAGATCGAACAGGGCCATACGCTTCATTGCTGAGTCATTATCAAGTCGGAGAGTGTTCGCTTGAACTCGTAGGTGGCTTTGAAGTATGGTCCAGGCAGAGCTGGTACCGGGTTGAGATTGAACAACTGCTGATTCATCATGCGCCTCAGGCTCAAATTGGTTCTTACACGTTAAGATTGATGCCCCTTGCTCATGAGCTGCTTTTTAATCTGCTGAGAGGTCGAGCTGACCGTTATGAGGCTATTGCCGAAGCAATCCGGAAAGATCCACAGCTTCATCAGTCCTTACTGGCTTCATTGGGTAAGCATAATGTGTGGACAAGCCGATTCTCCGCTGAGGTAGAAGAGTTGGTTGGTTTTACATGGACTTCATAGCTGGGGAGGCAAGAGGATGGAGCACACGATTACATTTTTACCGCAAAATAAGAGCATTCGCCTAAAAGCGGGAGTGAACCTGCTCAGTGCCGCACGCCGTGCAGGAGTGAAGATTCCAACCCGTTGCGATGGAAAAGCCGCTTGTCTAATGTGCAAGGTCAAAGTAGATGGTGATCAGCTGCAGGCGCTGCACCCCCCTACAGATGCTGAACAACGGAAACTGGGTTCCCTGCTGGAAGCAGGAACTCGTCTTGCTTGTCAGGCCAAGGTGAGGGGATCAGTGTCTGTTCATGTTCCGGAGGATCCACTCAAAGCTGCGATACGTAAGCAGTTGGAACGCCAGCAGCAGGAGAATGACGATTGGTTCTGAAACTTACCTGAATGGAGCTCAATTGGAATGGGTTGTCCCGTTGGTCTCTTCAGATTCAAGGAGGATGCGGATGAGCGAAAACAAAGATAGACTCTTCATCAGTTTAGGGCAGAGGTACGGGATTCAGGGAGTCCGCTGCCTTCTCTTGATTTTAATGCTTGCTATAGTAAGTGGCTGCATGTATCCAACCCAGGGTAACGATGATCCCAAAATTGCATACAGGGAGAGTGTGAACCGGATACAGAGTGCTGTAGAGGCATTTCAGAAGGATCAGGGGATTCTGCCCATGATTAATGCGGATATGGATACACCAAAATATGAAAAATTCAGAGTGGATCTGCCGAAGCTGAAACAGCAAGGTTATCTGGACGAGATTCCGGGTACTGCCTTTGAAAGTGGTGGGAGCGCTTACTTCCTTATTCAAAATGAAGAGGTAGCACCCACTGTAAAAGTAATGGACTTGCAGACGGTACAGAAGGTCAATGATGTACAGCGCATGGTTAACCAGTATAAATCAGTACATAACGGCAAACTGCCTGTCGGAGAGGAATTGTATACCGGTCTGTATGCTGTAGATATGAAACAAGCTGCTCAGGCAGGTGCTCCAGAGGTTACACTGAACAGTGTATATTCCGGTCAGGAGTTACCATTTATCATGGACGGTGAAGGCAATGTGTACGTAGATTATGCCTTCGATATCATGCAGGCGGTAGAAAAATCGGATCGTTCTCCTGTGGAGGGGGATGATGTGCGCGAGTATTTGCTGGAGCACTCCCATTTCGTTCCTGTAAAATCGGTTAGTTATACGTGGCAGAATAATGCCCCAGTGGCACAAGAAAAACCATAGATGAAATGCACCAAAAAAGAGATACTCCTTATTAAGGAGTATCTCTTCTATTTTATTGTTGCATTACGTTCTCAGGAGCTTCAAAGAACCAGATCAGATAATACGTTAGACCTCAACCTTGTAATTCAACATAAGTTCATCGCCGGACATTCCACGAATGCCCCAGTGTGCACGTGGTGTCTCGAAAATAGTAATCTCCAAATCATGGAAAGGCAACTGGAGTTTTTCATGTATTTGTTTATATAACTGCTGGATTAAATCTTTCTTTGTTTCCATAGATCTTCCTTCGAACATGCTGATTTCAACAATGGTGTATGCTGCTGATCGATCTGGCGGGTACTGAAAGTTCTCCGAATCCATGAGGAAGTAACGTTGGAATTTTTTGTTCTCAGGCAGTCCCAGCACATCCATCAGAACGGAATGAATTACGATAGCAAGCTGTTCTTTCATTGGATTTAACTGCTCACGTATACCGAAAACTTTAATCTGTGCCATGCTCATCTCACCTTTCTCATCTCGTTTTCAATCTAACTCAGCTCGGCTCTAAAACCATGTTTTCTTCACAGTATACCTCTAACTCCAAGTGTACGATACCCCAAATAGAAATGAATGAAACCAGCATAAATGCGACCAGGTGTTCATAAAGTAGATTGAAATAATGACGCGCAGTCCGAGAGCGGGGCGACTTCCCTGAGCTGAAGACCTGAGAAAAAAACAAAAAAACGCGTCATATTGCTGCATACGGATACATAAGATGATACTAGTCCAATTGCATGTACGAGTTAACGCCGCTTTCGCCGGTTTCATCAGAATGCAACGTTCGGCGGCGGACGACTTCCGGGCACTCACAAAGGCGGCTCTACCGTTGCAGGGATTTCAGTCTTCTGATTGAAAAAACGAAGCGGATGCTCTTTAGCATTTTTCCTTCGGAGTAATTTAGGGAGGGGATTTCATTGGAGAAAGTGGACATTTTTAAGGACATAGCTGAGCGGACCGGAGGGGATATCTATCTCGGGGTTGTCGGCGCAGTCCGGACGGGGAAATCAACATTTATTAAACGATTCATGGAAACGATCGTACTGCCAAACATCGCAAGCGAGGCTGATCGTGCCCGTGCAGTGGATGAACTTCCACAGAGTGCAGCAGGCAAAACGATTATGACCACCGAGCCGAAATTCGTACCGAATAACGCAGTCCAGATCAAAGTGGCTGAAGGGCTCGATGTTAATGTACGTTTGGTGGATTGTGTAGGGTACGCTGTGGAGGGTGCGAAGGGCTATGAGGATGAAAATGGTCCACGCATGATCTCCACGCCGTGGTTCGAAGAGCCGATCCCGTTCCAGGAAGCAGCGGAGATTGGCACGCGAAAAGTCATTCAGGAGCATTCCACATTGGGTGTGGTGGTTACCACAGACGGCACCATTGCCGAGATCGCCCGTAGTTCCTACGTGGAATCCGAAGAACGAGTCATTGCCGAACTGAAAGAGGTTGGCAAACCGTTCGTACTGATCATCAACTCTACCCGTCCTCGCAGTGAAGAGGCTCTTCAATTGCGAAGCGAATTGGCAGCTAAATATGATATTCCGGTAATGACATTAAGCGCGGCCACCATGACGGAAGATGATGTGACAGGCGTGCTGCGTGAAGTCCTGTATGAGTTCCCTGTTCATGAGGTGAATGTGAATCTGCCGAGCTGGGTTATGGTCCTGAATGAAACCCACTGGCTGCGTAACAACTACGAAAATTCCGTGCGCGACACGGTGAAGGACATTCGTAGACTGCGTGACGTGGACCGGGTTGTATCCCAGTTCATGGAGTATGAGTTCATTGACCGCGCAGGACTCAGCGGCATGAACATGGGCCAGGGTGTGGCCGAAATTGATCTGTACGCACCTGATGAATTATACGATCAGATCCTCGTGGAAGTGGTCGGCATTGAAATCAGAGGCAAGGATCATCTGCTGCAGCTGATGCAGGAATTCTCTCATGCCAAACGGGAATATGATCGCTTCGCTGAAGCCTTGGAGATGGTCAAAACGACCGGATACGGCATTGCGGCACCTTCGCTTGCTGAGATGGCACTGGATGAACCCGAGCTTATTCGCCAAGGCACCAAGTTCGGTGTGCGTTTGAAAGCAACTGCACCATCCATTCACATGATCCGGGTCGATGTCGAGTCCGAGTTCGCACCGATTATCGGTACGGAGAAGCAAAGTGAGGAACTGGTGAGGTACCTGATGCAGGACTTCGAGAACGACCCAATCAAGGTGTGGGATTCAGACATGTTTGGTCGCTCACTGCATTCCATCGTGCGCGAAGGGATTCAGGGCAAGATCGCCATGATGCCGGACAATGCAAGATACAAATTGCAGGAGACATTGGGACGTATCATCAACGAAGGTTCAGGCGGCTTGATTGCCATCATTCTGTAAGACAAAAGACGACCACAAGGCCATCCTTGTGGTCTTTTTGCTGTATGATTTTAATTTCCTATAAACGGTACTACTGGATGTATACTACATGCTACAAGAAAAACTTAGCGAGTTTTAGCTTTAAATTGTTAAAACCCATTTACATACTGGGGATTAGCCGTTATATTAATATTCAACTATTGTGATCAAGGTCACTGAGAGTGCACGAATAGGGGGAGACAGAGATGAAAAAGAAAGATACAAAATGGGTATGGTTAAGTGTTCTGCTTGTATTTACATTGGCACTGTCCGCTTGCGGGATCAAAAAAGAACCAGCAGCAGCTCCAGCTTCCGGAGCATCAGAGGACAAGCCCAAGACGGAGGCAGTGACGGGCCCGCTTAGTGGTAAACGAATTGCCCTAATCATGGAATTTAACACGGGCACCTTCTCACAGCAGTATGTACAAGGCGTAAAAGAGGAAATTGAGAAATTCGGCGGTGAGCTAACTACGTTTGTTGCTGATAATGATAAAGCCAAAATGGTTTCTTTGCTGGACAGCGCAATTAACCAGAAGTTCGATGCAATCTTGACGGATCACGGGGACTCGCTTCTGGAACCGGGTGTGAAAAAAGCAGTAGAACAAAACATTCCGGTAGTAGTCTTCGATGCAGCCATCCAAGTACCAGGGGCAACCGTACTGTCTCAGGATGACCAGAAGATGGCGGAACTTACACTGGAACAAATGAAAAAGGATATTAACGGCCAGGGGAATATCGTGAAAGTATGGGTGGCCGGATTCGCTCCTATGGAACGCCGCCAGATTGCTTACGGCGAATTCATGAAGGAGAATACGGACATCAAGGAGATTGCCACATTTGGCTCAGCGCAAAACCCTGCTCTGGATACACAAGCCAAGATGGAAGCGATTCTGAAACAATACCCGAAAGGCGAAATCACAGCCGTGTGGGCTGCGTGGGATGAGTTTGCCAAAGGTGCTGCACGTGCAATCCAGCAAGCGGGTCGTGACGAAATTAAAGTTTACGGCATCGATATGAGTGATGAGGATTTGCAAATGATTCAGGATCCGAAAAATCCTTGGGTTGCTTCCGCAGCGGTAGACCCGACAGACATTGGACGTGTTCAGGTACGTTACGCTTATCAGAAACTGAATGGTGATGAGACTGAAGATCAGGTGGTCCTTAATCCGGTTTATGTTCAACGCGAAGCACTGCCTGAGACACAAATCTCTACTTCCGAATTGTCCCAATATGTTGAGGGTTGGGGAGGAAGTACACAGGGCATCAAGGATTGGATGGCGGAATACGGAATCACTGCTAAATAAAGCAGCGTTAGAAGGCGCGCCGGAAGGTGCGCTTTTTTCGCAGGCAGGTATGTAAAACAAAAGAATTGTAGGATAGCATGACTCCCTGGAGGAGGGATTGGAGGTCTACATGATGACAACAGCACCGATTTTGCTTCAAATGGAACATATTCATAAGCAGTTTGCCGGCGTTCCTGCGCTGAAAGACGTTGATTTCTCTGTAAAAGGTGGAGAGATTCATGCACTGCTTGGCGCCAATGGAGCAGGGAAAAGTACTTTGATGAAAATTCTGTCGGGTGCCTATCAACTGGATCAGGGCCAGATTCGTTTAAATGATCAGCATTTACGTCTAAATTCACCGGGGGACGCTAAGGCAAACGGAATTCACTGTGTCTATCAGGAGGTTGACGCTGCACTGGTACCGCAGCTGACGGCTGCAGAGAACATTATGCTGGACCAGCTGGCTTCTCCAGTTGGTGGATGGTGGAAAAGCCCGCGTAAGCTCCAGCAGCGTGCTCTTGAGGCACTCACAGAATTGGGAGCAGACATTGCAGTTCAGAAAAAGGTAGCAGACCTTACCCTTGCAGAGAAACAGATGATCCTGCTGGCACGCATCCTGATTCAGGATGCCAAGGTGATTATATTTGATGAACCGACTGCTCCGCTGAGCCAGGAAGAAACCGATGCCTTTTTCCGGATTGTTCATTTGTTAAAAGAACGGGGAGTAGCTTGCATTTTTATAACCCACCGGCTTGCTGAGGTGACTGGGCATTGTGATCGAGTGACCGTCATGAGAGACGGGCAGCATGTATTTACGGGTGAGGCGCGTGGACTAACTGTCAATGATCTGGTCACACAAATGCTGGGCAAGCCATTCGAAGAGGAATTTCCGAAGACGGAAGCACCTATAGGCGAGGTAATCTTTGAAGCACGTGGACTGCACCGGGGGATCAAGGTGAAGGGGGTTGAGTTGTCTGTACACCGTGGTGAGGTTCTGGCTGTTGTCGGTCTGGTCGGTGCGGGCAAAACGGAATGCTCCCGTCTTCTGATTGGAGCAGACCAGCTGGAGAAAGGGGATATTCGTTTACACGATAAACCGCTTCGCTTCTCACAGCCGGCGGATGCTGCAGCTTCAGGCATTGTTTCCGTACCCGAGGAACGTCGCAAGCAGGGGATTCTCATTCAGGAAAATGTGGAACGAAATTTGAGCCTGCCCTTGCTCGGACGTCTTAGTACATTCGGATTCGTGAGTCGCAAAAAGGAGCGGGAGAACGCGGAATCCCTGGTTCAACAGCTTGGCATTAAAACATCTTCGGTACGTCAGGAAGTGAAGTATCTGAGCGGAGGTAACCAGCAGAAAGTAGCTATTGGCAAATGGCTGAATGCAGACGCTGATGTCTTTATATTTGATGAACCTACCAAGGGCGTGGATATTGGAGCCAAAAGTGACATCTTCCGTATCATTAACGAGCTGGCTTTGGCAGGCAAGGCGGTCATCTATTTCACATGTGAGCTGGACGAGGGGCTCGGTATAGGAGACCGCATTGCAGTGATGTGTGAAGGGAAAATCGTAAAAGAATTCAAGCGTGGCGAGACCAACCAAGAACAGCTGCTATACTACGCAAGCGGTGGACAAGAGGTGCAGGTATGAAGGACAAATCTATGGATTTTGCGTTCCGTTACGGGGCGATTATTGTTATTATCGGAGTTATTGCTTTTTTTGGCATCAAGTTGCCTTATTTTTTTACTTACAGTAATCTGACTGACATTCTGGGATCGATATCGATTGTGACTTTTGTTGCCATCGGTGTAACGTTATCTCTCATTGTGGACGGTTTCGATCTCTCGGTTGGGGCTACCGTCTCATTGACGACCGTTGTAACGGCATCGTTAATGATCTGGTATCAGCAGCCGCTCGCCGTTGTCATTATTGTTCCGCTCGTGATCGGTGCAGTCATTGGCCTCCTGAATGCTTTGCTGATTGTAAAACTGCGCATTCCTGATCTGCTCGCCACGCTGGCGACCATGTACATCATTGGAGGTATTCACAAAACTTACGCGCAAGGGTACACCATTTATAATCATATGCAATTTCCTGATGGCAGCAAGGCAGCCGGAGAGATGGATCCTACGTTCTTGCTGATTGGTCAAGGAAAATGGCTCGGCATGCCTATATCGGTTATCCTCCTGCTCGTTGCAGTCATTGGTGTTCATATCTTTTTGACGTATACGAAATACGGACGCCAGATGTACGTTACTGGAGGCAATGAAGAGGCGGCGCGCTTGTCCGGAATCAAGGTGAAAAAGGTGCGTACGCTTGCTTATGTGGCTGCTGGCGTGTTTGCTGCAATAGGGGGCATTATTTACGCCTCCAAAGTGGGATCAGGACAGATTGATGCAGGATCTCCGTTGTTAATGGAATCCGTAGCAGCTGTGTTTGTAGGGTTCTCTGTCTTCGGTGCGGGGAAACCAAATGTTATCGGAACCTTCATTGGTTCAGTTCTGATAGGGGTACTGGTGAACGGTTTAACCATGATGAATGTTCAGTATTTTACTCATGACATTGTAAAAGGTGGCGTCCTCGTGCTTGCCCTGGCGGTGACATTTTACGTGCTAAACCGCAACCGCACTTGAAATTGTGTGCTGTCTGTATTAGTATAAAATTTGTTCCGCGTCTGAAACGCGCTTGGTTTCAGGCGGCATTCTGCCGGAAATGACTGTTGACCGCAGGCGGATAATTGTGTTCATCACGCTCAAGATGTACGTAGATTTTTTGCGTATGAACGTATATTTCGCTTTAAAACGGAAACACAGTATAACATTCAGGACATTGATTCAGGAGGTGAAAACAAATGAACAAATCAGACTTGATTACACACGTGTCCGAAGCGACTGAATTGTCCAAAAAGGATGTAACGAAAGCGGTTGATGCCGTATTCGAAGCAATCTCTGAGGCTCTTCAAAGCGGAGACAAAGTACAATTGGTTGGTTTTGGGAACTTCGAAGTTCGCGAGCGTTCTGCACGCAAAGGGCGTAACCCGCAAACAGGTGAAGAAATCGAAATTCCTGCGAGCAAAATTCCTGCATTCAAACCAGGTAAAGCGCTCAAAGACGGAATTAAATAAGATTTCTACATATTCCATATGTCAAAGAAAGGACCGTGACTCGTTCACGGCCTTTTCTTTTGTCTTCTAACGATATGCCTCGCTGTTTTTTGTGTCCTCAGGGTCGTCCGGTTGCTTGCTATAAGCGATCAATATCAGATCTTCTCCTGCTGATTCCGAAAGGTGCTGTTCAATGTCCTGTAGCTGATGAATGTGCTCGTCTGTCAAGGTTGCAGGGGTGTACTTCATGCAGAGGCTCCTTTCTATGGAATGTATACTGTAGTATGACCCGGTTCCCATAGATTATTGCAGCTTAACAAGCAAAACTCAGTTGACAAATGAATCAATCTTAATCATCATTAACGCTATTGAACAATTAGGAGAGGGGACGCTACGTAATGGACCATCCAACCGGCAGTGATTACATTGTCATTAAGGCAGAGGAAAACGGAGTTCAGGTCATCGGTTTGACGCGAGGACAGGACACGCGTTTTCATCATACCGAGAAGCTGGACAAAGGTGAAGTCATGATTGCCCAGTTTACGAATCATACTTCCGCGATCAAAATCCGCGGCAAGGCTACCATGATTACAAAGCATGGCCAAATAGAATCAGAATAAAAAGACGAGTTAAGAGTCTGTTGCATCAGAGCTAAGCGTCGTTTTACGGAAATCTCCTGCCTGTTCACGAAGTGGATTGGGGTAGAGCCGATACTTTGGGTATGAACGAAAAATTGCAGGCATAGCCTGCTTTTTTTCATTGTACAATGAGGTATGAGCCTTTACCGGACAGACTACACTAACATGTAAAGGCAGGGAGGCGTTTATGAAACCGCGGATGATCGTGACGGCTTCGCTGCTGGCAACGGTTGCAGCAGTTTTCCTGTTGGTTGCTGTGCAAACCTTACATATGCGAACATTGGGCGGAGAGCGGGTACAGCCGGTATCTGCAGCTGAGCAAAAGCTGGAACTGTCTGACGAGAATTTGGTGGACGTGCTGAGCTCCATGCATTTGACTACACCGATTGCAAAAGTGGAGTGGAAGCAGTCCATTTTGAAACTGGATCTGAAGGTGACAGGTACCGGAACAAGTTACACCGAAATCTATGATAATATGGCAACAGTGGCCGAGCTTGGATTTCACGGTCTTGATAACGTAGAGCAAATACTGCTTCGTGTCATGGCAGAAGATGAGTGGCTGCACAAAAGGCATCTGCTGCTTGCTGCAGATATACGAAGAAATGAGTGGCCAACAGATGCAATCGAAGCACTTCGAAATTGGAAAAGCCCCGTCCTATCCGGTGAAATAAAAGAATGGTTTCACATCATGGAGACCGATCTGTGGAAGAAGCAATTCGAATTGTTGAACGAAGGGTAATAGAATAGCAGGATTCAGTGCGTGTCTGTTCAACATATGCTATAATATATAAGATTGTAGTGCAGAAATGGTTTAACAATGCAAAGGCTCGGAGGCTGAGAATGAATTCATATCGCGTACCCCAACTAGCAAAAAAATATACGGATTACGACATGATTCGACAACATACGGAAATACCACCGTTTCCGGATAGCCGGGCTCGTCTGCTGCAGGCGTTTGTGGGCCGTACAGATGAAAAGGAGCATGATGAGTTGTATGCTCTGGCTACCTCGCTCGTCCAGCTGGCCATGGATACGCATGATCGAATTGATACGATCTCCGGGGATCGGAAAGAGCAGGATATGCGCTCACGCCAGTTGAACGTTCTTGCTGGTGATTACTTGAGCAGTCGCTTTTATCAGCTGCTTGCCCATGCGGGTCGTATTGAGATGATCGGCAAACTCAGTGGCGCCGTATCTGAAGTCAACGTGCGCAAGATGACGCTGTATGATCGGATGAAAAAGCTTCTCGTTTCGGCTGAAGAATACTTGCGTGAAACGGTACAGCTGAAGATGCAGCTGTTTCTTTCTTTTGCGGACATGATCGAATCAAAGGAACAGAAGCTATGGGAGAGTCTTCTTGCCGAATTCAGCTTGTGCGAGACCGTTGTGGAAGAGCTGCAGCGAATGAATGACGCGAAGAAATTCAGCCATAGCTATGCTTTCTGGCATATATACAAGCAAGGTACAGCCGATGAGCGGAACCTGATTGTCCAGCCGGAGCCAGATATGCGGGCATGTGGGGCCATGGCAGTGAAGTATCAAATTGATGGGCTTCTGCTGGACAGGCTTCGTGAAAGTACAAACCGCATAAAGCAATTGCTTCAGGAAGAACAAGACCAGCGGGGATTAGCTGAGCTGTATGCCATCTTGGAAACCTATTTGGGTTATCTGGAGCCTTCACACGCAGCAGTAAGGGAAGATTGAGGGGGAGACAAATGGGGAGCGCAGAGTCGAAACCAAAAGAAGAGTTTGTCCATTCGGTGTTTCAGAGTATAGCCGGAAAATATGATGTCATGAATGACATCCTGAGTTTCCGCAGGCATAAAGCTTGGCGCAAATTCACAATGAAGAAAATGAACATGTCCAAAGGGGATACAGGCTTAGATCTATGCTGCGGTACGTGTGACTGGACGCTGGCGATGGCAGAGGCAAGTGAAACAGGTCACATGCATGGACTGGACTTTAGCAGCAACATGCTTGAAGTCGGGCAGAACAAGGTTAATGCCGTAAACAGACAAAAGCAGATTACGCTTGTTCAGGGGAATGCCATGTCACTTCCTTTTGAAGATAATTCATTTGATTATGTTACCATTGGATTTGGCCTTCGTAATGTTCCTGATCTGAGACAGGTTTTATCGGAAATGAAACGTGTAGTGAAACCAGGTGGTATGGTTGTGTGCCTGGAATTGTCCAAGCCGACATGGCAACCGTTTAAAGGTATTTATTATTTTTATTTTGAACAAGTACTGCCGAGACTTGCCAAATTGTTCGCCAAACGTTATGAGCAGTATAAGTGGCTGCCTGATTCATTGGCATTATTTCCGGGAAGGAAGGAACTGGCTACCATTTTTGAAGAAACCGGATTGAAGCAAGTGCAGGCCTATCCTCTGACCGGAGGCATCGCGGCATTGCATATTGGAACCAAGGAGAATCAGCATGTTTAGGAAAATTCGCATCTTTTTAGAAATGATCAAGATTGAACATACGCTTTTTGCTTTACCTTTTGCATTTATGGGTGCCATTCTCGGGTCTATGGTCGTGAACGGAGCGTTCCCAACGTGGATGCAGATTATGTGGGTGCTGCTGGCCATGGTTGGTGCACGCAGTGCGGCATTTGGACTTAACCGGATGATTGACCAAGCGATCGACGGCAAAAATCCGCGGACGGCTATGCGTGCCATCCCAGCGGGCCTGCTCAAAAATGGCGAGGTTGTTATCTTTATTATTGTCTCGTTTGTACTGTTATTCTGGGCTTCATCCAATCTTAATGTGTTATCCATGCAATTACTTCCAATCGCAGTGTTTATGCTGGTATTGTATTCATACACCAAACGATTCACATGGCTCTGCCATGTTGTACTAGGAATGACTATTGGCCTTGCTCCACTTGGAGGCTGGGTAGCTGTTACGGGGTCCATGGATTGGACAGCCATTGTGCTGTACGTTACGATTGTGTTCTGGACAGCAGGCTTTGATATTATTTATGCATGTCAGGACTTGGAGTTCGACCAGGAAGAGGGGCTTCATTCCATTCCTTCCCGTTTCGGACTTATTAAATCGTTGAATATTGCTAAGTTCTTTCACATTATTACAGCCATCGGATTTTTGGCGCTTCTGTTGATGACGGATCTGAGCTGGTGGTATGGTGCAGGCATGCTGATTACATATGGTATTCTTTTCTATGAGCACTATATTGTATCGCCTAACGATATGAGTCGTGTACAGACGGCTTTCTTTACCATGAATAGTGTTTTGAGTCTGGTCGTATTTACCTTTACTTTGATAGACCTGGCGGTGAAATAAACATGCAGCAGCTGGACAATAAACGACTTGTTGTCGGAATTACCGGAGCCAGCGGAAGTATTTATGGCATAAGACTTATTGAAACGCTGCTCGGCCTGGATTTCACGGTTCATCTGGTGATTTCTAATGCCGGCTGGCGGGTTTTAAAAGAAGAAGTGGATTGGGATGTCACGAATCGTGAAGGTGTGCTGGAAGAGAAATTCGGCGGCCTCGGCGGTTCGCTGGTTTATCATCCTGTTAGTGATATAGGGGCTTCGATTGCAAGCGGATCTTACCTGGCTGATGGCATGATCATCATGCCATGCTCCATGGGCACACTTTCCTCCATCGCACAGGGGGCGTCAGATAATCTGATGTCTCGTGCTGCGGATGTCATGATGAAGGAGGCAAGGCCACTAATTCTGGTACCACGGGAGACTCCACTGCATGCGATCCATTTGGAGAATATGCTCAAGCTCTCTCGCTTGGGTGTTCGAATGATTCCGGCCATGCCGGCTTTTTATCACAAACCTCAGACGATGGAAGAGTTGATTTTGTTTTTGGTAGGTAAAGTGCTGGATAGTTTGCGCATTCAGCATCAACTGTTCGCAAGATGGGGAGAACCGGATCAACGGGGCTAGCCGTTTTTTCTATAACGGTTTGAACTTTATGCAGGATACGACCTGCTCGCCCCGGTATCCCGGGGTATTGGTGAGCGCTGATGGTAGAGTTTCTGTGAAACCACAGCCTTGACCCATGCTCCGGCAACTTCTGGATTTGTTTCAGAACAAGTCGAAGAGTTTAATTCCCGGATGTCAGCCTTGACATTCGATGAAGTAAGTACGACTTAGTAGAACACAAGCAGGAACGGTAAGCCCTGGTTTTTCGTTATACCTGCAGGCCCGACTTGCTGGAGGGGAAGGTAAGCATGGATTTTTGGACTGATAATACGCTGACACGGGTGAACGAATGAAACTATTGGATATTTTCGGGTTGTTAAAAAAAGACATGGATTACATTGAAAAAGAATTGTATCGCAGTGTGCAGGGAGATCAGAAACTGCTAAGTGAAACTTCACTACATCTGCTTAAAGCCGGCGGGAAGCGTTTGCGTCCAGTATTTGTACTGCTCGGCGGTAAATATGGTACATATGACATTGAACGCCTGAAGTTGATTGCGGTACCGCTGGAATTGATTCATTCCGCTTCGCTGGTACATGACGATGTGATTGATAATGCGGAGACACGGAGAGGCAAACCTACGGTAAAGTCCAAATGGGATAACCGTATTGCCATGTACACCGGTGATTATATCTATGGAAAAGCACTTCAGATGACAGCTGGCCTGTCCGATCCGGACATCCATCGTATTCTGGCGAAGGCCATGGTGCAGATGTCCATCGGTGAGATGGAGCAGATTCGTGACTTTTTCAATACAGGACAGAGTGTTCGCAATTACTTGCTGCGGATCCGTCGCAAAACGGCGCTGCTGATAGCGGTCAGCTGCCAGCTTGGAGCTCTGGCTACACGTGCACCAAAACATGTTTCCTCGCTCCTGTATACTTACGGATATAATGTGGGCATGGCCTTCCAGATTCAGGATGATGTACTTGATCTGGTGGGAACAGAGAAACAGCTGGGCAAGCCTCCGGGTAGTGATATGAAACAGGGCAATATTACGCTGCCAGTTCTATACGCTCTACAGGAGCGTGATCTTCGTGAGCCGCTGCTTAACGAGATTTCGCGTGTTCAGCGTGAAGACGGACGGGCAAGTGCCTCGGATGCGATTGGAATGATTCGCCAAAGTCAAGGAATCGCTAAAGCTGAAGCACTGGCTGACCGATATATGAAGAAAGCGCTCGATGCTCTGGAACAGCTGCCTAATATCAAGACAAGCAAAAATTTGCGCGATATTGCACATTTTGTTGTCAAGCGGACTCATTAAAGTGCAGTGATATGATCATGCTGCTTATTGCTCGGGTTTACTCCAAAGACATAGATGTGATATTCCTCATTGGGAGGAATTGGACATGTATGTTACAATCAAAGTGATTGCGTCTACATAATGAACTAACTTTGAACCGTGAGTGAGGAGTGAGCGTATGGATCGTACATTTTTGATGGTAAAGCCGGATGGTGTGCAGCGTGGTTTGATTGGGCGTATCGTTAGCCGTCTGGAAGACAAGGGGTTTAAAATGGTGGCTGGGAAACTGGTTCAGATGACAGAGGATCAGGCAAAGCGCCATTATGCGGAACATGAAGGAAAGCCGTTTTTTGATGATCTGGTGCAGTTTATCACATCCGGGCCTGTATTTGCGATGGTCTGGGAAGGTGATGACATTGTGGCACTTGCGCGGATCGTTATTGGCAAAACCAATGTAAAGGAAGCGGCTCCCGGTACGATCCGCGGAGACTTTGCGAGCCACACACCGCATAACCTGATTCATGGAGCTGATTCCCCGGAGTCTGCCACTCGTGAAGCAGCAAACTTCTTTACTTCAGATGAATTGGTGACGTACGACAAGAGCATCGCAGCCTGGTTGTAATTTATTAGCCAGAAGGGTGATACGATGCTGGAGCAGGAACAACTAGACCCGGATTATGCCGGTTTTATTCGGAAAATCAAAGAGAGCACAGGCATTGATCTTGCTCAATACAAGGAAGGCCAGATGAAAAGACGGCTGACCACACTTCGAAACAAAAACGGGTTTCATACATTTTCTAATTTTTTTGATGCCATGCAGAAGGATAAGTCGCTGTTTTACGAATTTCTCGATCGGATGACGATTAACGTTTCGGAATTTTGGCGAAATCCTAACCGCTGGGAAGTGCTCCGTGACGAGATCCTTCCTGAATTGATTGGTCCAAAGCGCCGGGTAAAGGTATGGAGTGCAGCTTGTTCAACTGGCGAAGAGCCCTATACACTTGCCATGATTTTGGATACGATGGGCATTCTTAAGGACAGTTCCATTACGGCGAGTGATTTGGACGAAGGCGCACTGGCCAAAGCCAAGGAAGGGCGTTATATGGAGCGTTCGCTCAAGGATGTCCCCAAAGAGACAGCCAGTCGTTATTTTAAACAGGACGGGTTGGTTTACCGAATCGATGACAAGCTCAAAAGCTCAATCAAGTTTATGAAGCAGAATTTGCTGCTGGACCCGTTTGATGATGGGTATGATCTGATTGTGTGCCGAAATGTAATGATCTATTTTACCGAGGAAGCCAAAAATCTGTTGTATCATAAATTTGCAGCAAGTTTACGGCCAGGCGGCATTCTATTCGTAGGCAGCACAGAACAGATCTTCTCCCCTGGACAATACGGTCTGGAGACAGCGGAAACGTTCTTCTATCGCAAAAAATAAATAAGGTTAACGGATTGGTGACCGTCTGGATTACACACGAACATGTGTCCAGACGGTTATTTGTATTCCCGGATAAAATGAGTGTAATTTCAGCTCCGAATTGTCCCAGCACAAGCTGACCAAAATTTCGTTTTTGGGTAGGAAACGACGGGCTTTCTTGTCAAAGCGGGTCAGCTATACTATAATGAGCAAAGAAATTATGGGATTTTAGCAATGTGCAGTTTAACAGTTTAAAGGGGGAACGTATTATGAGTTTACGTTATTTAACCGCAGGGGAAACGCACGGACCCCAATTGACCGCAATTATCGAAGGATTGCCAAGCAATCTGAATATTGATTTTGAGGAACTGAACTTCCAGCTCCACCGTAGACAAAAAGGATATGGCCGTGGTCGCCGGATGCAGATTGAGAAAGATCAGGCCAATTTTGTGGGTGGCATCCGTCACGGATATACAACTGGAGCTCCGGTAGCTTTGGTCGTTCAAAATAATGACTGGAAACACTGGCAGAACATTATGAATATTGAGCCTATTGAAGGCAGTGATGAAGAGAAACGCCGCGTTCATCGCCCTCGTCCTGGACATGCGGATCTGAACGGCGGACTCAAATATAACCTGAAAGATCTGCGCAACGTTCTAGAGCGCTCCAGTGCACGTGAAACAACGGTACGTGTAGCTTGTGGAGCGATCGCTCGTCAATTTCTGGCTGAGTTTGGCATTAAGGTAGCGGGGCGTGTACTGCGTATCGGAGAGATCGAAGCACCTTACCAAGACCTGCCTATCGATGAGCTGATTGAAGTAACCGAAGCTTCCTCGGTTCGAGTAACGGATGCAGAGACGGAGAAGAAGATGGAAGCCTACATTGATCAAATCAAGCAGGAAGGCGACTCCATCGGAGGAATCGTGGAATGCATTGTTGAAGGTGTGCCTGTCGGTCTCGGAAGCCATGTGCAGTATGATCGCAAACTGGATGCACGGATTGCACAAGGTGTCATGTCCATTAATGCCTTTAAAGGTGTGGAAATCGGTATCGGATTCGAAGCAGGAACGATACGTGGCTCCCAGGTACATGATGAAATTCTTCACACGGAGGAACGTGGTTACCACCGGGCAACCAATCGTTTGGGTGGATTTGAAGGCGGCATGACCAACGGAATGCCGGTCGTGGTTCGTGGGGTTATGAAACCTATTCCCACACTCTACAAACCACTTCAAAGTGTTGATATTGATACCAAAGAAGCCTTCACTGCCCAAGTCGAACGGTCAGATGCTTGTGCCGTTCCAGCAGCAAGCGTAGTTATGGAACATGTGGTGGCATGGGAGATTGCCAAGGCATTCCTTGAGAAGTTCGGTGGGGATTCCATGGAGGAAATTCGCGCGAACTACAACAACTATAATGCTCAATTGGAGAGCTATTAATATGCGTCAGCTGACAGTTCAGTTGGAGGAACGCTCATATCCCATTCTGATTGGCAGTGGTCTGCTCACTGAGGCGCCTCGTTTCTTTGAACAATATGGATTGACCAAGAAAAGTCCGCTGCTCATTATTACAGATGAGAATGTGGCTCCCAAGTATTTGGCTGGTCTTGAACAGACCCTCCGAGCGGCTGACTATACAGTCGTCTCGGCAGTGGTTCCTTCGGGAGAGACCTCCAAATCCCTATCGGTTTATCAAGACATGATGACAGCTGCCATTGAGGGTAAACTGGATCGTAGTTCCGCTATTATTGCGTTAGGCGGAGGCGTTGTGGGAGATCTGGCTGGATTCGTGGCAGCTACATATATGCGTGGAATCAAGTTTGTACAAGTACCTACAACAATTCTCGCACATGACAGCAGTGTTGGTGGTAAAGTAGCCGTCAACCATCCGCTGGCCAAAAATATGATTGGTGCATTCCATCAGCCTGAGCTTGTGCTCTATGATGTGGATACACTTCAATCCTTGCCGCCGCGTGATGTTTCAGCCGGACTATCGGAAATGCTGAAGCACGGACTGATTCGCGACGAAGCGTTTGCACATTGGTGTGAAGAGCATGCCGAAGCGTTGCTCGCGCTTGATCCGGAAGCACTCGGATACGGACTGGAACGCGGATGCGGCATCAAGGCTGAAATTGTGTCCCGTGATGAGCGGGAAAACGGCGAGCGTGCACTTTTAAATTTGGGCCATACCATTGGTCACGCAATTGAAGCGATAGCTGGATACGGGGAGTTTTTGCATGGAGAAGCTATTTCTATCGGGATGGCCGGATCGGCTTTGCTGGGCGAGAAGCTTGGTGCACCTGCAGGTCTATATGACGATACGGTGCGGATGCTTCGTTCCCTGCGATTACCAGTCACTATGCCGAAACATCTGGAAACGGATGCGTTGATGGATGCCATGATGCATGACAAGAAATTCCGTGAAGGACATATGGTTTTCATTATTCCGGATCGGATTGGAGCAGCGCGAATTGTAAAAGACGTGCCCGTATCGGCAGTTCGGGATGTCATTGAATTGCTTAAGAAGGGAGCAGAATAACGATGGTAACACGTGGAATTCGCGGGGCTACAACAGTCACGCAAAACAACGAAGAACAGATTTTGAAGGAAACAGCGGTATTGCTGCAGGAGATTGTGGACCGCAACGATATTAAACCGGAAGATATCTGCAGCGTCTGGATTACGATGACGGGTGATTTGGATGCTGCCTTTCCAGCGAAGGCCATTCGTCAACTGGAAGGCTGGGAATTGGTACCTTTGATGTGCGCACTGGAAGTACCCGTTAAGGGTGCCCTGCCGCAATGCATTCGTTTCATGGTGCATGTGAACACAACCAAAGAACAACATGAAATCAATCATGTGTACCTGAATGGTGCACAATCCCTGCGGCCTGATTTGGCTGCACCTTCAAATTCATAAGAAATAGAGTGGTTGTCAAACCATTCTGAATGCTGTATAGTGAGAACCAGTTGAGTAGAGTATGAGTTGAGCTGAGAGCAGCTGAGATAGTGGAGTATATAGCAGAGTCCAGCGGGTGGTAGCCGGAGTAACAAGGTCGGCCAACTGATTCGCGGTACGTCGTGCTACAGGATTGATAGGAACAGGAACCTCATATTGTGAAACGTGTCCAGTGACACCGTTTTGTTTTGGTATAAGCTCATTTTTGTTTGCTGAGATCCCATTTTGTTTCTGTGATGGAATCGTGCAAGCAGGAAGAGTTAGTGAATCCATATTCAAGACGTGCAGGTTGGTGGATGTAGAACGTTCATTCATGAGACTGGTCTGTGATCCAGCATGGAAGTATAGGGACTTGTTATTTATGAAGCACCAAACTGTTAATTACAGCTTATAAACCCAGAACCTCTACCTGATGGTAGAGGTTTTTTTGTTATATACAACCACTTTCTTCTACCTAATCTGAAAGGACGTGATCTGATGATAACGCCAAACGTTAATCAAGTACTGAAAATGTCGAATGAATACAATCTGATTCCGGTAGTCAAACGGATTTTGGCTGATATGGAAACACCTATCCGGATTTTCCGCCGTTATGCTGAGAATGACCGGGCATTCCTGCTGGAAAGTGTGGAGGGTGGTATTCAGTGGGCAAGGTATTCTTTCATTGGTACGGATCCGTTTCTGATGATTTCGGCCAAAAAGGGTCGGATGGAAGTGGAAGAAGCTGGCCAGAAGCGCGAGCTGCCAGGCAAACCCATTGAAGAACTAAAAGCGCTGCTGCGCAAGTACCGTAGTCCCAAAGATGACGAACTGCCGCCATTTACAGGCGGGGCGATTGGTTTTTTTGGATATGATCTGCTGCAATATTATGAGAAGCTTCCGGCTCATGCGCTGGATGATCTGAATATGGATGATATTCGCTTCATGTTCTGTGACCAGATTATTGTGTTTGACCACGTGAAACAGCAAATGCTGCTTGTCGGGAACGTTCATGTCAAAGAAGGAGCAACGGATGAGGACATCCGGAAAGCTTATGCAGTGACATCAGAGAAGCTTGAGCAGGCCGCTGAGCGCTTGCAGCAGCAGGGACCAGGGGAAAACCTGAATCCGCGATCCATTCCGGGAGACGTTGATCTGGGGGATATTCGTTCTAACCTAACAAAGGAACAGTTTATCGGCAATGTGGAGCAAGCCAAGGAATATATACGTGCAGGTGATATTTTTCAGGTCGTGCTGTCGCAGCGCTTCCACATCGATACTGAAGTTTCCCCGCTTCATGTGTATCGTGTACTTCGGACACTGAACCCATCGCCCTATATGTATTATTTGAAAATGGATGATGAAATCATTGTCGGGACCTCACCAGAGGCTCTGGTGAAGGTGGACGGAAATCGTGTGGAGACACGGCCAATTGCCGGCACACGCCCAAGAGGTGCAACAGAAGCGGAGGATCGTGCTCTTGCAGCTGATCTGCTGCAGGATGAGAAGGAGCGGGCGGAACATCTCATGCTGGTTGATCTGGGCCGCAACGATCTCGGCCGTGTATCGAAATTTGGCAGTGTGAAGTGTGACATGTTCATGGAGATTGAGCGTTATTCTCACGTCATGCACATGGTATCGAATGTGACGGGTGAGCTCAGAGAAGACAAGGACTTCTTCGATGCATTCCTCTCTTGTCTCCCAGCTGGAACGGTATCGGGTGCACCAAAGCTGCGTGCGATGGAAATTATTGCAGAGCTGGAAAAAGAAGCACGCGGTGCTTACGCAGGCGCTATCGGATATCTCGGGTTCTCCGGTAACATGGATGCCTGCATTACGATTCGAACCATCATTTTCAAAAAAGGAAAAGCGTACGTGCAGGCCGGAGCAGGCATTGTATGGGACTCGGTACCTGAAAGTGAATACGAGGAAACAGTCAACAAGGCGAAAGCATTACTTAAAGCAATCCGTACAGCGGAGGCCATGTTCCCTCCCAAGGGGAAAGATAACCACCTGACACTTGCTAATGCAGATTATTTTGTAACGCCAGTCACGGCTGAACAGAACTGAGAGAGGAGAGACCGAATATGAATATGAACCCTGTGATGAATGAAGATTCCAAGAGATCCGCATCTGCCCTAGGCCAGAACGAAGGAATGAAGGACGGACTTGCCAAAATTTTGGAGGGTAACCATCTCGAGCAGACGGAAGCACGTAACTTGATGTACTCCATCATGAGGGGGGAAGCGACTCCGGCCCAGATCGGAGGGTTGCTGATGGCTCTCCGAATGAAGGGGGAGACGGTGGACGAAATCACCGGTTTTGCCGAGGCGATGCGTGGACAGGGTGGCCGGATTCTTACTGATGGCAGCGGGCTGCTCGATACTTGCGGGACCGGTGGATCGGGGATTCACAAGTTCAATATCTCGACAGCCTCAGCCATTATTGCTGCAGCAGTTTCAGTTCGTGTGGCGAAACATGGCAATCGATCTGCTTCAGGTAAAGCAGGCAGTGCGGATGTTCTTGAAGCGCTGGGGGTTAACATTCATCTGGATGGAGAACAGGCGAGACAATGTCTGGATGAGATCGGAATTTGCTTCTGTTTCGCTCAGGTGTACCATCCTTCCATGAAACATGCGGCGGCACCACGCAAAGAGCTTGGTGTACGTACGATCTTCAATATGCTTGGTCCTCTCACTAATCCCGCAGGCGCGGATCGGCAGCTCCTTGGTTTGTATGACCGCAGTCGTACGCCGATGATTGCAGAAGTTCTCAATCGTCTCGGTCTAAAGAGAGCGCTCGTCGTTGCAAGTCATGATGGACTGGATGAGATCAGCATATCCGCACCGACTCAGGTATCTGAACTGCGTAATGGTGAAGTTCAGACGTACGACATTGACCCGCGTGATATGGGGTTGTCGCTCCATCCGCTGGAGACGGTTCTTGGAGGAGATGCTCTCCAGAATGCCGAAATCATAAAACGAATCTTTCACGGAGAACGGAGCGCGTATCGTGATGTCGTTCTGTTAAATGCTGGAGCATGCATCTACCTTTCGGGTCTTGCAGAGACCATTGCGGAAGGTGTGACCATGGCCGCGAATGCTGTGGATTCCGGAAAGGCAGCGATGAAATTGGAACAGCTAATACACACAACGGAGGCGTACAGTCATGTATCTTGATCGAATTGTAGCAACGAAACAGCAAGAGGTTGAAGTATTGGCCCAGACCTTTCAGATGGAAGAGGCATTAAAACAGATTGAAACATTGCCGGTTACCCGCGGGTTTGAACGGGCGCTATCGAAGAATCGTAATCGGAGCCTGGGACTTATTGCTGAAGTGAAAAAAGCATCACCATCCAAAGGGCTTATACGTCCTGACTTTCATCCGGTAGAGATTGCATTAGCCTATGAACGGGCAGGAGCAGATTGTATTTCCGTATTGACGGACATCTCCTACTTTCAAGGCAGTGGAGAATATTTGCAGGCCATTCATCAAGCTGTAAATATTCCTCTTTTGCGCAAGGATTTTATTATTGATGAGCGCCAGATCGCTGAAGCAAGATTGCTTGGTGCAGATGCCATTTTGCTGATTGCAAGCATCCTGTCCCCAGAGCAGATCCGTCAGTATCTGTCATTTGCCAAAAGTATAGGACTGGATGTCTTAATTGAAGTCCATGACCGAACGGAACTGGAGCAGGTACTGGAGATTCCGCAGGCAACTCTTGTTGGGATCAATAACCGTAATCTGAAGACGTTCGAAACCAGCTTAAGTACAACGCTTGATCTGATGAAGCTGATTCCGGATGGCGTAACGTTAATCAGTGAGAGCGGAATTGACGGTCCAGAGCGTTTAGGATCTCTAATAGAGGCCGGAGTACAAGGAATCCTCGTGGGTGAGCATCTGATGCGTAAGGATGATGTGGAAGCTGCCGTTTACGAACTGATGGGGCCAAGAGGATGAATAAACTTATGAATGACGGTGTAGGCGGCAGAGATAACGGGGCGCCTAGGGAATCGGCAGCGGCAGTAAAAATTTGTGGACTTCAGGACGTTGAAGTGCTAAAATCGATGATAAACTTGCCGATTGATTACATTGGTGTTGTCTTTGCCGAGTCCCGTCGCCAAATTGATGCGCGTAAGGCTGCCGAGTTAAGAGCGGTCCTCATGGACTGGAATGCTTCTCATCGTCCGAAACTGGCGGGAGTATTTGTGAATCCTTCAATCACAGAGCTGGAGAGTGTCATGGAAGCAGCTCACCTGGATGTTATTCAGCTGCATGGACAGGAGTCTCCGGAATTTTGCGGACTGCTGAAGCAGCGTTTCGGCACCGAGGTGTTCAAGGCTCTTTCTTTTCCCAAAGATGAAGCAGCTGCAGAAGTGAACGATACGGCCAAGAAGGCACTTGATCCTTATCAAAACGTTGTGGATGCCATATTACTGGATACCTATGATCCGTTATACGGAGGAGGTTCCGGCAAGACGTTTGCGTGGGATCGTATTCCCGCTTATGCCGACTGGGCCATTCAACATGGAATTGCTCTGTTCGTAGCAGGGGGGCTGCATCCGGATAATGTAGAGCAACTGATACAGACCTATGCACCAGACGGCGTCGATGTATCCAGCGGCGTAGAGTCTGATGGCGTGAAAGATATTGCAAAAATCACAGCATTTGTAGAAAGGGTGAAGCAGGCATGACACATCAATTGCCGGATCAACACGGGCGATTCGGTCCCTTCGGAGGCCGCTTTGTTCCTGAGACACTAATGAACGCTCTAATCGAATTGGAAGAGGCGTATGATCGTTACTCTCAAGACGAGGAATTCAATAAGGAATTAAATTATCTGCTAAGTGAGTATTCGGGACGGGAGACGCCGCTGTATCATGCGGAACAGTTGTCTCGCCATCTGGGAGGACCGAAGATCTATCTGAAGCGGGAAGATTTGAATCATACCGGCGCACATAAAATTAACAATGCGATCGGACAAGGCTTGCTTGCCAAACGTATGGGTAAAAAGAAAGTCATCGCCGAAACGGGTGCCGGACAGCATGGCGTTGCAACGGCAACTGTTGCTGCACTGCTTGGTCTTGAGTGTAAAGTGTTCATGGGCGAAGAAGATACAGAGCGTCAACAACTGAATGTATTCCGAATGAAGCTGCTGGGGGCGGAAGTGATTCCGGTGACGTCGGGCACACGGACACTGAAGGATGCAGGGAATGAGGCTCTTCGTTACTGGGTCAGCAACGTGGAGGATACATTCTATGTGCTTGGATCAGTCGTTGGTCCTCATCCATATCCCATGATGGTGCGTAACTTTCAACGAGTCATTGGGGATGAGACGCGCAGACAGATCCAGGAGATCGAAGGGCGTCTTCCTGATGTGATCGTTGCGGCTGTCGGTGGCGGAAGTAATGCAATTGGTATGTTTTACCCGTTTATCGGGGATCAGGATGTGAAGCTGGTTGGTGTTGAAGCTGCGGGCAAAGGTGTGGACACTGAATTCCACGCAGCGACGATGAGTAAAGGGACACATGGCGTATTTCAGGGTTCCATGAGTTATTTGCTTCAGGATGAGTATGGACAGGTTCAACCTGCACATTCCATCTCGGCGGGTCTGGATTATCCTGGCGTTGGTCCGGAGCATTCCTATCTAAAAGACATTGAACGTGCTAAATATGTACCGATTACAGATCAGGAGGCGCTGGATGCTCTGCAGCTGCTCAGTCGTACAGAAGGTATCATTCCTGCACTGGAATCTGCACATGCCGTGGCTCAGGTCGTTAAGCTTGCACCTGAACTTACAGCAGAGGATATCGTTGTCATCTGTCTGTCCGGTCGGGGAGACAAAGATGTTGAATCCATTATGAAATATACGGGAGGGAACTTGTCATGAACCTAATGGACCAGACCTTCCTGCGTTTAAAGGAACAAAATCGTACAGCACTTATTCCGTTTCTGACCGTTGGTGACCCCGATGTGGAGACGACAATTGATATTATCAAGGAGCTTGAACAGGCAGGAGCTGACATCCTGGAGCTTGGGGTTCCCTATTCCGATCCGCTTGCGGATGGTCCTGTCATCCAGCGTGCATCCGAGCGTGCACTGAAAAGCCAAATCTCCATTCGTACCTGCATGGAAACAGCCGCCAAAGCACGCGAGGCAGGGGTACAGCTGCCGTTTGTTCTCTTTACGTATTACAACCCTGTCCTGCAAACGGGACTTGATTTGTTCTTTGATGAACTTGTGAAACACGATATTAGCGGCATGATTATTCCGGATCTTCCCATTGAGGAAGCAGAAGAGATGCGCCGCAGGGCGGACGCAGCAGGTGTGCATCTGGTTCCGCTGGTAGCCCCTACGTCCAACGCGCGGATTGAGCGTATCGTTACTGGAGCGAGAGGTTTTATCTACTGCGTATCTTCGCTAGGTGTAACGGGGGAGAGAGCCTCCTTCTTTGAAGGAGTAGAAAGCTTTATTGAGACTGTGAAAAGTCTGACAGATATTCCGGTTGCAGTAGGCTTCGGCATATCCAGTCATGAGCAAGTAGAGCGTTTTTCCCGCATCTGCGACGGGGTGGTCGTGGGCAGTGCCATTGTTCGTCAGGTGGAAGAAGCGATTCCCCTTCTTGGGAATCCGGATACCCGTGCGGCAGGACTGTTGCAAATTCGCAACTTTGTGGCACAATTAAAAGGATAGGGAGATAACGACGTGTTATTGCCCTGCATGTTTCGGCATGTAACTTATAACTTAACTACAGGAGGCGGTCGGGTTGAAACCGAAATCCCAGATTGTCAATCTGCCTGTGTACCAACCGGGCAAACCGATTGAAGAAGTGAAACGTGAACTGGGGCTTGAGCAAGTGATCAAGCTGGCCTCCAACGAAAATCCATATGGCAGCTCTCCTGCCGTACTGGAAGCCATTAAGGAAGAGTTGGCCCATGTTAGTCTCTATCCTGACGGCAGCGCCGTCGAGCTGACAGGGGTGCTGGCGAAGCATTTGGGCGTGGAACGGAACAACATTATTTTTGGCTGCGGATCAGACGAGATTATTGCATTAATTACCCGTGCCTTCTTCCTTCCCGGCGATGAGACAATCATGGCGGATCAGACGTTCTCCGTGTACAAAAGCAATGCAGACATTGAGGGCGCAGTGACAATTGAAGTTCCGCTTCAAGATGGAACGCATGACCTGTCCTCTATGCTCGCAGAAATTAACGATAAAACCAAAGTCATCTGGGTATGTAATCCGAACAACCCTACAGGGACAATTGTCTCTGAACAGGAACTTGTAGCGTTTATGGATCGGGTACCTGCTCATGTAATGGTTGTGGTGGATGAGGCCTATTATGAGTTTGTAACGGATGCGGCTTATCCACAAACCGTTTCCATGCTGGATCGTTATCCGAACCTGGTCATTTTACGGACATTCTCCAAAATCTATGGCCTTGCCTCACTACGAATTGGATATGGCATTGCACGTCCGGAGGTCATTGACCTGATTAACCGTGTACGTGAACCATTCAACACGTCGCGTTTTGGCCAGGTAGCAGCAACGGCTGCACTTTTGGACCAACCATTTGTTCAGGAATGTGCGAATCAGAATGCAACTGAACGTGATTATCTGCAAAACGAGTTTGCCCGTCTTGGATTGCCGTTCTTCACGTCACAAGGAAACTTCATTTTGGTCGATTTGGATATGCCATCTAAGGATGCGTTCCAATCCTTGCTCAAACAAGGGATCATTGTCCGCCCTGGGTTCCAAGTCTATCCAACATACATCCGTGTGTCTGTAGGCAAACCAGAACAGAACCGTGCTTTTGTGACGGCACTGGAGAACACGCTGGCTGAGAAGGCGACAACAAGCCACTAAAACCGGCGATGAAAGAGTGAGGTCTCATGAAATTAAAAATTGCAATGATTGGTGTGGGGCTCATTGGAGGATCTCTCGCGCTTTGCTTCAAAGGCAAGCCGGGAGTATCTGTAATGGGCTATGCACATCTACCTGAATTGAAAGAAAAGTACATAGCGAGTGGTGTAGTGGACGACGCTACACTCTCTCTGGAAGAAGCGGTGCACGATGCCGACTTTATTTTTTTGTGCGTTCCGGTAGGTTTGCTTGAATCATATTTTCAACAATTGGCGAAGCTGCCCTTGAAAAAGGGATGCATCATTACGGATGTTGGCAGCACCAAAGCTTCGATTGCTGCTTGTGCTGAGCATGTACGCATGACCGATGCCTACTTCATTGGCGGTCATCCGATGGCCGGATCTGAGCGTGCTGGTGTGGACGCGGCTTCGGCCGTACTTTTCGAGAATGCGTACTATGTTCTGACTCCGTCTGCACATGTTCCTGAAGAGGCATATGTCAGATTATCCGAGCTTCTAGCCTATACGCGGGCTCAGATCGTCAGAGTTGAGCCATTATTACATGATGATATTGTGGGAGCTATCAGTCATTTGCCACATGTCATCGCAGTAGCGCTCGTGAATCAGGTACGTGAATATAATGAATCGAATCCCCTGTATAAAATGTTGGCGGCAGGCGGGTTCCGTGATATCACACGTATTGCATCCAGTGATGCGATTGTATGGCGTGATATCCTGCTGAGCAATCGTGAAGTACTCCTTGGTCTATTGAAGGACTGGAACAGCCAGATGTCTGCTTTTACGGATATGCTGGAGAACGAGAATGGCCCAGGAATCGAAGATGCATTTCGTCAGGCCCGTGAATTTCGCAGCGTATTGCCAGAACGGCGTAAAGGCATGATCTCGCCGCTGTTTGACTTGTATACAGACGTTCAGGATGCGCCAGGGATGATTGGGAAGATTGCAACAGAGCTCGGGACACATGATATCAACTTGAGCAACCTTGAGATTATCGAGAACCGGGTTGATGTGCCAGGCATCATGCGTTTGTCATTCCGTCAGGAAGAGGATATGGAACGTGCGAAGTTTTTATTGGATTCCCTGGGATATCAGGTCTGGGTATGAGGATAGAAAAAAAGAGGGCGAATGCCCTCCTTTTTTTGTGTTGATAAACAGTTGTTACGATACGTCCTTAAAGAAGGGCAAAAAAAAGACCGCTTACATAAGCGGCCATTGCTCACGTGGAGCAATACAGTTATTGGATAGGAGTGGAGAGAAACCATACTGTACTTTTATTATATGTATACGTTTTCATTTTGTCAACACTTTATAAAAATTTGTTAAACCAAATTATAACTTACGTAAATTCAGGAAATAAAATCCTCCAAAAAAGGATCGAAAAAAAGGTTAAAAATTTGAAACCTTTTTGAATAACTCTGCGTCTAATGAGTGTGCAATGTGCAATTTTGCCAATTGGGTCTTATGTCGTCATACTCGTGAAATAAGAGGCATAAGAATGACAGGTCGGGCTTTTGTAAATCGTAAAGAATTTGCCAGGAGGCTGCTGACCGTTGTACAATAAATACTGTTAATGTAGAAACGTTGGGGAAATTGCCATTACATAGGGGAATTTGGCGTAGATGCCTGATATGGCTTTACGCTGTTTTATGCGGTGAGAACCGCAACTTTTTTGTGCCTGTTCGGTAATACATGGATAGAGTCGAACGGGGAGAAGCACATGGATGGGCGAGGAGGGGTCGCACTCAAATGACGGATTCCCAGTTGATTCGAGAGATCAAGGAAGGTAACCTGGAGTTATATTCCGAGCTGATGCGTCGTTATCAGCGTAAAATACTGGCTTTCGTATATCATATGTTGAAAAGTTCCAATATGGAGCTGCTTGCGGAAGATCTCTGTTCTGAGACTTTCTATAAGGCGTTCCGCAGTTTACACTCATTCCGCGAGGTGGATGCCTCATTCTCGACGTGGTTATATACCATTGCCAGAAATACGGTACTGAGTGAGCTGCGCAAACAGCGCAGTGGCAGTGTTCCTCTAGAAGAGAGCGGGGTTGTACCCATTGCTCCTTCCGAGAACGCTCCAGAGCATGCTGTACTGCGCAGTGAGCGGGTCATGCTGGTTAGAGATGCCATTAACAACTTACCGGAGAAGCAGCGTTCTGCCATCATACTCCGTGAATATGATCAACTAGACTACCAGGAGATTGCGAATATTCTTGGGCAGAGCGTCAGTTCTGTAAAATCGTTATTGTTCAGAGCAAGATCAAGCGTAAAAACCCAATTGGAACCTTATTTCTTCGAACCGGTGTACGAGCCATATGAAGGGATGAAGAACCGATGAATTGCAATGAAGCCCAGGACTTGTTTGCACTGATCTGGGACTTGCCGGCAAATCATCCTCAGCGGCTTGCTTTTCATGCTCATCTGGATGGTTGTGAGGAGTGCTCGCAGCAGTTTGAAGTTTGGGAAGAAGCCCAAGTGCTGCTGCACAGCATACCGGAACCAGTGACAGAGCAGCAGGCAGAGAGAGTCAATCGCAACGTAATGGACCGCATTTATGCGGAGTCCCCGTGGCTTTTGCCTGAAGAGGCAAAAGTGAATCGATTCTCTGCTGCGATCCGCAAGCATATGACGTTGTGGATTGCTGCGTTTCTGGCCATTTTTTTATGCAGTTTCTTATACATGGCGATGTTTAAGTCTGGGGTATCAGAAGCTGAACAGCAAAGCGTCGTTTCTACGGGGATTCTCGAAACAGCTGTTGCTGGAAGCGATCTGACTGCTTCAGGTATGTATCAGTACGACATGCCAGGGGCCGACAGAGGAAGCATCATTGAACCCTTTGTCGTAAGTATGGGACCTGCGTATCCGGGATACTGGATGGCCTTGTCATTACTCGCTATTGGCATGGCTTTGTTTTCGCTGGGGCGGATGCATCGAACGACCAACAAACGTAAACAAGGTGCGCGTGCGTAGTTAACCAGGCGTTCGCCGTATAGAAAAGAGGGATGAGATGCGAATTGGGCTTATTCGTCACGGTCTTACCGATTGGAACGCTGCAGGGCGGATCCAAGGGCAGACAGACATACCATTGAATGCCGAAGGGCGTCAGCAGGCAGAACGTCTGGGACACCGTCTGTTGACAGAGGATTATCAATGGGACTATATCATTACCAGTGGTTTATCGCGGGCCCAGGAGACAGGAGAGATTATCTCTGGATTGCTAGACGTGCCTATGCTTGAGCCAGATGCGCGTTTAAAAGAAAGAGGTTTCGGTCAGATCGAAGGTTTGACCTCGGATGAACGAATCACCCGCTGGGGAACGGACTGGGAGACGCTGGATCTGGGACAGGAGCAGATTATTGATATACAGACTCGCGCTTTAGCGTTTTTAGAAGATTTGTGGGCTGCATATCAGGACAAAAATATTTTGATTGTAACTCATGGCGCTTTTCTCGCAAACCTGTTGTCTGCCTTGTTCAAAGACCGCTATACGGAACGAATTGGAAACCTGTCGCTTACGATCCTGGAAAAAGAACAGGATGACTGGAGTCCCTTGTTATATAATTGCACACGACATCTATCATTGGATGCAGCTAAACAATCTGAGTAATTGGACTCAGGTTGTTTTTTTGTTTTGAAAGAGCGAAACTGTCGTTTGGTATCATTCTGTGCCTCTCATTTTTCTTCTGAGCAGACAAGTTCGGGCATAGGATGAATAAAAAGATAAAAGATTTGGTAAATGAGGTTTAGATCATGGGAATTCCGTCAAACATGTTTACAAAACCAAACTACTCCGGCCCCGAATCAGTAGCCCAATAGTAGTTAACGGCGAGGCGATGGACCCATGAATCTAGCGGATATGCTAACTTTTGCCGATATCGGCCAGCTTAATCGTATAGCGGACTATTACCAATGTGAGTGCAAACCCAATTCCAAACATGAACTCATCCAGAGTATTCTCACAACGTTGGGAAGTAGACGATTTTTTGAGCAACAGGTCAGCGAACTTAATGTGGCGCATCTGCGTTTCCTGAACAACCTGCTATTTGATCCTCGTCAATACTTTGGTATGGAGGAGCTTGTCGCCATTGCCCGTCAATCGATGGACAAAAAAGATAGCGAGTCCGGCGCAAGTCCGCGAGATCTTATCGTTCGGTTCACCAAGAGTGGATGGTTATTCAATGGAACAACACAGCATACGAAGTACCTATACCAGGTACCCCAGGATTTGAAAATGAGGTTCCGGGATGTGTTATCCGCTCACCTGAAGGCAGGTATTAAAACGACAAATGAACCACCGATGTATCGAGATGAATACCATCTGCTGGTAGACGATCTGAAGTTGTTCCTGCAGTTTGTGCAGCAGCATGAAATTACGCTGAACGCAGAAGGCATGATGTACCGACGTTCTCAGCAGCAGGTGATGGATCATCTTCATGTCAGTGAAACATTGGTTGGAAAAGCAGGATGGAGGTTTGGCTACGGTCGTTCCTTCAAGGATTACCCTGACCGGTTTGCATTGCTATATGACTATGCATTCCACCACCGGCTTGTTCGGGAGGAACAGGGGCTGCTGAAATTGACTGCAGCCGGCGAGGAAAAACGGGGTGCAGAGAATACAGGCGAGATGATACAGCTATTTCGGTTTTGGTTAAGACTTTATAAAGGTGCTATTCCGAACTTGTCCTCCATTGTGTATTGGACAGGAGAATGTGCGCCTGGTTGGTCCACCGCAGCGTCCTTGTTCCGACAAATTGGCCCGTTAATCCAGCCGTTTTATTACGACACACCGGAGACGATCTATGAAACGAGAGTTGTCAAAATGATGCTGCATCTGGGGATGCTTCGCATCGGAGAGCAGGAGGGTGAGAGTACCGTGCAAATGACAGCATGGGGCTTGCGGCTCGCTGCAACCTGCCGATCGCTATCTGGTGACACGACTCCTCTGGTGTTTGACATTTAGGGGACAAGTTGCTAAAATCACTCCCAAATTAAGGAGTGATACTGATATGATAATCCCATTCAAGGGTCAACAACCGCAGCTTCATTCTTCGGTGTATGTAGCTGAAGGGGCCAAACTGATTGGTGACCTGAAGTTAGGTGCAGATTCTACGGTTTGGTTCAATGCCGTATTACGGGCTGATCTGGCGCCAATATGGATCGGACAACGTTGTAACATTCAGGACAATGCTGTTGGACATGTGAATACGAATCAACCTTTGATTCTGGGAGATGACGTTTCAGTGGGACACGCCGCGATTATTCATGGTTGTCACATTGGAACAGGCTCACTGATCGGTATGGGAGCCATCCTTCTCAATGGAGCTGAAATTGGTGAATACACACTGATTGGGGCCGGTTCTGTTGTAACTGAAAATACTAAAATTCCGCCCTATACCCTGGCTCTGGGAACACCAGCCAAAGTGATCCGTGAATTGACGGATGCCGACCTTGAGCGGATGTCGAGGACTTCACTTGGTTATGTTGCCAAAGGTAAGGAATATAGGAGCTCTTAAATCCGTTTTGGAGGTGCATCCTATTGGATAAAATGAAAGTTACGTATGAAGTCATGTTGGGGCTGGCTGCTGAGATGGTGTGGGACGAAGCGCTTCGTAAACAGCGTAGCGAGAAGCTGTATATGGAAATCGACAAGGCGTTGGCTACCGGAGACGAAGTAGCTTTCCGGAGTCTGACGGATGAACTGAAAACCATAAACTGATGAACTGATGATCCAACCATATAAGAAGGAAATGCGTGATTACGCATTTCCTTTTGTGTTTTTAGGGAGGGATTTACGAATAACTCTATAGATTTACATCGTTTGCTCATATATAATATGGGAATAAAATGGATAGAGAGGGGAAATAGGGAATTGAAATTCAGTGAGATGACTCAAGACAGCTGGGCTGAACTGCAACTCTATCTGGATACATGCCTTATTCCATTCACCGGTCTTACGGGAAATCATTCGCCGGCTGAAGCCACGGAAGCACTAGAGAGGCTTAGAGATTTTCTGGATCTGATTGAAGTCCCGTTTAAAGGGAGGATCATGACATATCCAGCATTCCATTTCGCTATTCCGGAAATGTCAATGGCATTAAACACCATATGCGAGCAGCTGAAGCGCTCAGGATTCAAATATGTGGTGATAATGACATCAGATGGTTTTTTGGACAGAGACAAAATTTCATCTGCAGATCTGGTTTTTAATCGTTCTCAAATGGTTGAGGAAATAGATGAAGCGAAAATAGCAGGGTATGTCGGGGAAAAAGTGCGCGAGATGTGGAAAAATTAACATCTGACTGGAAATGTGACAATTTATCAACACTTTTTTAATAACGCTTACAATAGAACCTTAAAAATGTGTGACAAATTCTTGACGGTGTTCTAGGGCTACTATATGATTATGTATGTTCTAGTAAGTCGTGGAATTTCTGATAATGAAAACGTATGAGAGAGTTGGCTGAAAAAGGGGGGTGGAGACAGTATGAGCAGTGAGCATGACCAGCACGAAGCCTCGAACAAACCACCAAGTCGGATGGAAATGTCGCGCAGGCAGTTTTTAACGTACACGCTTGGTGGAGCTACAGCCTATATGGCCGCCGGTGCGATTCTTCCCATGGTCCGTTTTGCGGTGGACCCAATTTTGCAGCACAAGGGAGAAGGCACTTCTGTCAAAGTAGCTGAAATCAGCAAAATCACGAACGAACCTCAAGAATTCACATTTGAATTGCAGCAGCAAGATGGTTGGTACCTGAGTAATGCTTCGCTTGTGGCATGGATTCGTAAGGATGAGCAGGGTAAAATTTATGCGCTTTCACCGATCTGTAAACATTTGGGTTGTACAGTCGGCTGGAACAGTGACAAAAATTATCCTGATGAGTATCATTGCCCGTGCCATGGCGCGCACTATGACAAGGAAGGGAAAAATCTTGCCGTAGCCCCGAAACCGCTGGATGAATATGTGGTCAAGGAGGAACAGGGCTGGGTATACCTGGGCGAGATTGTTCCGAACACCCGAGTGAAATAGGAGGCGTGAACGCAGATGTTTAAAAATGTCTATGACTGGATTGACGAGCGTCTCGATATCACGCCAATCTGGAGGGACGTTGCGGATCATGAAGTTCCAGAGCACGTAAACCCGGCTCACCACTTTTCCGCATTCGTCTACTGCTTTGGTGGCTTGACGTTCTTTATCACCGTAATTCAGATTCTCTCAGGAATGTTTCTTACGATGTATTACGTACCTGATATTATCAATGCTTATGCCAGTGTCGAGTATCTGCAGACCAAGGTAGCTTTCGGCCAAATTGTGCGCGGCATGCACCACTGGGGAGCCAGTCTGGTAATCGTAATGATGTTTTTACATACGATGCGTGTATTCTTTACAGGCTCTTATAAAGCGCCCCGTGAGATGAACTGGGTTGTTGGCATGTTGATCTTTTTCGTCATGCTGGGTCTTGGATTGACCGGGTACCTGCTGCCATGGGATAACAAAGCCTATTTTGCAACCAAAGTAACCCTGGAAATTGCCAATACCGTCCCATGGCTCGGACCCATTATTAAAGAATTCCTTCAAGGTGGAACCATTGTCGGTGCACAGACGCTAACACGATTCTTTGCCCTGCACGTCTTCTTCCTTCCCGCTGTGCTTCTGGTGCTTCTGGTCGGACACTTCATCATGATCCGCAGACAGGGCATTTCGGGACCACTATAACTTGAGAAGGGAGGAATCGCAATGGCTCACGGACACAAGCCTGATGACCAGGAGAAGATTATCTTTGTCGGTGATTCACGCGTCCGAAAAGGGGCAGGTTTTATTACCCCGCCGGATTATACAGCGTATCCAGGCAAATCAGAAGCATTTATACCTAACTTTCTGCTGAAAGAATGGATGGTTGGTGTTGTGGTGCTGGTGGGTATCCTGGTACTGACCATCTCTGAACCTGCGCCGCTTGGTTATCCAGCCAATCCAAGCGCATCCGTTATTCCAATGCCGGACTGGTATTTCCTATTTCTGTACCAATATCTGAAATATCCTTATGCGTCAGGCGATTATGTCCTGCTCGGTGTTCTGGGTGTCAGCGGGGTTGCTTTTGGAGCGTTGCTGCTTGCCCCGTTCTTGGATACAGGCAAGGAACGACGGTTTTACAAACGTCCAATTGCATCATCACTCATGGTTCTGTCAATCCTCTCTGTATTTTATCTCACGAATGTGGCTTGGACACACTACAAGCACGAGCTTGAAGCGACGGGCCAGAAGCCTGAGCACATTCAGCGTGAGGAAGAGGCGCTTGAGAAACATGCACAAGGTTTGCCAACGTCCAATGCACCGGGCCAACAACAAGAAGTGGCCATCGTTGAGAAGGATGATCCTGCAATGGAAACGTTTAAAAAGGCAGGTTGTGTGGCATGTCATGCCGCAGATATGAAGGGTGCAAGTGGCCCCTCACTTCGTGGTGTGGGTGACAAGCACAGCCAGGAAGAGATCTTGACCATTATCAAAGAAGGATATAACTCAATGCCTGCGATGTATGATCAAGCTATCGCCCAAGGTCTTACGGACGACGATATCAATCACCTGGCGGAATGGCTTGCGAAACAGAAGGCAGAACAGTAAAATCAAATTAAGCCAAAAACCTGACTGTTGTTGCGGTCAGGTTTTTTTGAGTGATTTACCAATCAACGCTTCATAAAGACAATAGAAATAGTATGAAGGAAGGGGCAGCGAACGTGTCTTTATCGTTTTTCTGGAGCCGGGAGTTTCTGACCAATCGGTATTTTCTGTGGCTTCTGTTTTGGTGTAATGCAGTGGGTACCGTGTATGGGTACATATGGTACGGAGATCAGCTGAAATTAACACTGGCGGAACAGCCCATATGGCAGGTTTTGTTTGTTCCGGACAGTCCTACAGCGAGTTTGTTTTTTACCCTTGGTCTTTTATGGGTTCTATATAAACCCAAGTCTGTGGTGCTCAACCGAATCGGACATGTTATTCAAGCTCTTGCTGTGGTTACATCGGTGAAATATGGGGTCTGGGCCGTTTCGATTATTTTTGCGGGTTGGATGCAGGGTGGGTCGCCGCATTGGCAGGACTGGATGCTGATCGCCTCACACAGTGCCATGGCCATTGAAGCTTTGATTTATGTCAGGTTCTTTGGTTTCAGATGGGTAGCGCTGCTTATTGCCAGTCTATGGACGTTATTGAACGATACGATGGACTATACATATAATATTTTCCCTTGGCTGCCTAGTGCCCTCTATGAGCATCTGGATGGCGTACGCAATTTCACTTTCGGGCTTACCCTGGTTAGCATTCTGTGTGCGTGGCTGGCATTAAGACAGGCTAAACGAGCCTGATTTCGCAAGCTTGTTCTAAGTGGCTGTGCCCTGCCATACATTGGTATGGGGGGGGATGTCCATGAAGAGAATGTTCTGGAACAAAACCGGGTTATTGGTAGTATCGTTCATGGCGCTGTTGTTTTGGACGAACTTGTCATACAGTGTATCTGCACAAAGTGAAGGGAATGAAGGGGAAGCGGATCAACAAGCCCTTGTCAACAGTTCCATTCAGCAGCTTAATCAGGAAGCGACATCGCTCTACAGGCATGCCTTGGATCATAATATCGAAGAAGTCAGAAACGGTATTATGCGAATTAGCGAACGACTGGAGCATATTTCGTTTGAAGGTCAGACGACGGTCGAAGGCATCCATGCCTTATCCGAAACGATTGTGGAAGTCAAACAAGCAGCCGTCCGCGTCAAAAGTGATGATACCGGTCTTCAGCAGGCTTCTGCCAAGCTGAGGCTCGCTGCTGACAGTCTTGCGAATCCATCCAAACCCTTATGGCTCCAATATTATAAAATTGTACAAGATGACCTTCAGGCCATATCCACTGCTGTGAGTCAGCATGAGAAAGCAGCAGCACTCACGAGCCGATATGCTTTGCTTGAAGAACACTATGAAACCATTCGACCGGCAGCGATGATTCGCCGTGAACCCTACGAGATCGCTCAGCTGGATGCCTGGTTATCCCATACCAAAGGGCTGACTGGAGCCAAACAGCCAGATATCACTCAGCTGCAAAGCATGATATCCCAAGGCGAAGAACTGGTTAATCAATTGTTTGGTCGCGAGAAGGATGAGAGTGCCTTTGTTCCATTTGTTCAGGGACCGAACCGGAGAGCTGCAGGATTATTCATTACTTCCGTGATTGTGGCCGCACTAACTTATGCAGGATATCGTAAATATCGTGCACAACAGCAAGGCATCTTTCCATTCCGGCGCTGATCATCAACTTCAAACCATCCAAACCAAAGAACCTCTATACCGCAAGGAAGCGAACTGGCTTGTCCTTGGATTAGAGGTTTTTTTGTATATATTTCAGTTGGTTTTTAGGATTCCTTGAAGCCTTCTCCATGGACGTCATGAACATCGCTGATGATAACAAAGGCTCGGGGATCAACAGATCTGACAATAGTTTGCAGTCGCCTGAACTCCTGACGTGAAATAACGCAGTAAGCAACATGTTTGGCTTGCTTGGAGTAGGCGCCAATGGCTGGAATCAGAGTTACACCGCGGTCCATTTCCCGGGTAATCAGATCGGCAATTTCAGGGGCGTGGTCACTAATGATCATGAATGCCCGAGCGGAATAAGCCCCTTCCTGAATGAAGTCAATGACCTTGGAGGCGATAAAGACGGCAACCAGCGTATAGAGTATTTTTTCTTTTGGAATGTAGATTAGTGAAATGCCGATAATAATAAAATCGATACCGAGCAAAATTCGGCCCATGCTCCAACCATATTTTCGATTGAGAATCCGTGCAATGATGTCTGAACCACCTGTCGTACCGCCTGAGCGAAATACGATACCCAAACCAGCCCCGAGAGTGACACCTGCATAAAGGGCTGCCAGCAGGAGATCATTCTCCGTGTGCAGAGGCTCAATCCATCCCGAGTGAATCATTTTCTCAAACAACCACAGAAACACCGTAAGGGCACCAATGCCCACCCCAGTATAGACCATCTGTCTGCCGCCCAATATCTTGAGCCCGATCAGAAATAGCGGGACATTGATAACAAGGGTCGTCAGAGACGGAGAGAGGCCAAACGCATAATTGAGCAGTACGGTAACCCCGGTGACACCGCCCTCCATTAGTTGATTAGGGATAATGAAGTACAGCAGTCCAAAAGCATACAAAGCAGTACCTAGCAAAATAGGGAGAATCAGTTTGATTTGAATCCAAGTTTTGGCAGTGCTCATTAGATCCCTCTCCATATGTAAATTAATGATGAAGCAATACTTGCCATCTTAGTATACCTATTTATTGATTCTTTAAAAATGTTTTGTGCGTCAGGATGGTGGAAGTCAAACTAAATAACTGATATATTAGGAACAAATACGACACAATTTCAAAAGGAGAATCCGTTCTCATGGAGAAAAGCATCGCAGAAATGCAGCGCGAGGTTGACCTCTACATTTCCCAGTTCAAAGAAGGCTACTTCAGTCCGCTGGCCATGCTGGCGCGTATGTCGGAAGAGGTGGGAGAGCTAGCTCGGGAAGTCAATCACGAGTTCGGTGAAAAGCCGAAGAAGGCTTCTGAGGCAGACAATTCCATTGAGCTGGAGCTCGGGGATATTTTGTTTATCACGATTTGTTTTGCCAACTCGCTCGGGATTGACCTGGCACAGGCACACGACAAAGTCATGCATAAATTTAATACACGCGATGCAAATCGGTGGACTCCAAAAAACACCGATTAGGCGTAGATTACATATGCTGTACCATCACCCGATTGGGGAGGGACAGCTTGGATGATGAAGCCGGAAGAGTATATGCAGCAGGCTTACCGCTGTATTTTGCAAAATGATTTTGAGCAAGCGATCCGTTGGTTTGAATCGGCTATTCTTGCTTACCCGGAACATGCGGAGCTTCACTACCGTTGTTCCATTACACATGCCCGCAGCTTGCACCTTGGTCCGGCACTGGAACATGCCCGTAAGGCAGCTGAGCTGTCTAATGGCACAGAAGAATATGTTCTGCATCTGCAGACACTGGAAGCCAAACAGCTAAGTACACAGGCGAAGGTTTTGCTGGAACAGGCTGGCAGCGGAACACACGAACGTTATGTTACGGCTGCTGCTCTGCTGAAAGAAGCGGTTAAGCTTGATCCGCTGTCTGTCGAAGCGCATGTGATGCTTGCGCTGGCCTATAGCGATTTGAATGAATTTGATCGTGCAATCAAGGCTGTTCGTGATGCGATATCGCTGGATCCGCAGAACGCACAATTGCATCAAATGTACCAACAAATTAAGCAGCGTAAGAATTCTATTCAATAAGAAATTCATTTCATCTGAAGCGAAAGCTGACGAAATGAATTTTCTAGTGACTGAACCAACATACAGTGAGGAGATGCAGCCAAGATGAGTGAAGTAATAAGAGTTGCCGTAATCGGAGCGGCTGGCCGAATGGGCCGGGAAGTGGTGAAGCTGGTTCTTCAAGACCCAGAACTGGAGCTTGCTGCCGCGGTTAACCGCTCCGGCGCGGGTATTGATGCCGGAACCCTGGTCGGTCTTCCGGAATGCGGAGTGCTTGTAACCGACGATATCGAAATGGCTTTTGCAGAGACGAAACCGCAGGTCATGGTTGATTTTACAATACCTCAATATGCTTTCGCTCATACAGAACTTGCGATCCGTTATGGAGTCAGACCCGTCATGGGAGTTACCGGCTTCACGACGGAGCAGATCGAACAACTGGACAAGCAGTGTCAGGACAAAGGGATCGGAGGTCTGATTGCCCCGAACTTCTCCATTGGTGCCATTTTGATGATGAGATTCGCGGCACAAGCGGCCAAACATATGCCTAACGTTGAAATCATTGAGTACCACGGGGATCAAAAACTGGATGCGCCTTCAGGAACAGCAATTAAAACGGCTGAGCTGATTGCAGCCAATCGTGAGGAAATCCGTCAGGGCAACCCTAATGAAGAGGAAACCATTGAAGGCTCCCGCGGAGGCTATTATAACGGATTCCGGATTCACAGTGTTCGTTTACCAGGCGTATTTGCGCAGCAGGAAGTGGTATTTGGCGATTTTGGCCAAACGCTCAAAATTCGTCATGATTCATACGAACGTGCAGGTTACATGCCCGGTGTAAAAATCGGTGTACAGAAGGTTATGGAATATACAGGACTCATCTATGGATTTGATCACTTTATCGACTAAAGGAGATTGTCATGTTGAAAATTGCATTTATTGCCCATGATCGCAAAAAAGAAGAGATGGTAAACTTTGTAACAGCTTATGAACCAGTGTTCACAGATCACCAATTGTATTCGACAGGCACTACCGGACTTCGCATTATGGAAGGAACTTCCTTGAAGATTCACCGGTTTGAATCAGGTCCTCTTGGAGGAGACCAGCAGATTGGTGCTTTAGTAGCTCAGAATGAGATGGATCTAATTATTTTCCTGCGTGATCCGCTGATGGCTCAGCCACACGAACCGGATATTAATGCCCTGCTTCGTTTGTGTGATGTACAGGGTATTCCGCTCGCAACCAACATTGCAACGGCTGAAATTCTGGTTAAGGCATTGGATCGCGGCGATTTTGCATGGAGAGAGCTCGTGCATAAATACAAACCGGAAGCTGGAGTCACAACAGGTGATTCCGAATGAGTCTTGATATTCTGATTTTCGGAGCACACGCAGACGATGCAGAGATTGGAATGGCAGGAACAATCGCCAAACATACTGCAGCTGGAATGAAAGTGGGCGTGTGTGATCTGACAAAAGCAGAAATGTCGTCCAACGGGACTGTAGAGCGCAGAGCCGAGGAAGCGGAGGAAGCCTCCCGCGTCCTCGGTCTTTCGTGTCGAACCAATTTGGGCTTGCCAGATCGTGGTTTATACATAACCCCTGAGCACATACAGGCAGTGACGGCCGAGATTCGCAGGCATGCCCCGAAAATTGTATTTGCACCCTATTGGGAAGATCGTCATCCGGATCATGTCATGTGCAGCAAGCTTGTGCAGGAAGCGGTATTCAATGCCAAGCTGCGCAATTATATGCCGGACATGCCTGCCACCCAAGTGAAGGAGCTGTATTTTTACTTCATTAACGATATGGGACCGGTGGATTTGATTGTCGATATTACGGAACACTATGAGCAAAAGGAAAAATCGCTGCTCAGTTATCGTTCCCAATTTGAAATAGGGGCAGGAACGGTGTCTACTCCGTTGAATCAGGGGTATATCGAACGCGTAAGAGCTCGGGACTCCTTGCTGGGTCAGCGGAGTTTGATTTCTTTCGCAGAAGGATTTGCGAGTATTACCCCTTATGTCGTTGGGCAGTTTGGCGCAGCAGCTAGATAATACGTTGCTGTGCAAGCTCTTACCCTAATATGAATATAAATTCCGCCAGCATTACATCAACTCGCGCACGCGGGAGATGAAAGGAGCGTCCACCGGATGGATCAAAAGCTAAAGATTGGTATCACCTGTTATCCGTCCCTCGGAGGGTCTGGCGTTGTCGCAACGGAGCTCGGCAAATTGCTTGCCGAACAGGGTCACCAGGTTCATTTTATTGCGAATAGTATTCCGTTCCGACTAGGAACTTTTCAGAAAAATATTTTTTACCATGAAGTTGAAGTGAATGATTATTATGTATTTCGCTATCCGCCATACGACCTGTCATTGGCAACCAAGATGGCTCAAGTGGCCAAAGCTCAGCAGCTTGATTTGCTGCATGTGCATTATGCAGTTCCGCACGCAGTATGTGCTTTCCTGGCCAAACAGATGGTGGGCGACGATCTGAAGGTTGTTACAACTCTGCATGGTACAGACATTACCGTACTGGCACAGGATGAATCCCTGAAAGATCTCATTCGGCTTGCGATCAACGAAAGTGATGCTGTAACCGCGGTTTCACAGGATTTGATTCGGGAGACGGTTGAACTTCTGGACATTCAACGTCCAATTGATCTGACATATAATTTTATTGATAAACGAATTTATTATCCTCGGGATGCGGTCAGTCTGCGCAGGGATTTTGCGGCTCCAAATGAGAAAATATTGATGCATATCTCCAACTTCCGCCCGGTAAAGCGGACACAGGACGTTGTTGAAGTATTTCGTCAGGTTCAGGAGCAGGTTCCAGCCAAATTGCTGTTTGTTGGAGAGGGGCCGGATTTGCCTAAAATCCAATGGAAAATTAATGAATTGGGTTTGAATGACAAAGTTCATTTCTTGGGTAAACAGGATGACATTGCACAAGTCATATCCATGGCAGACATCCTAATGCTTCCTTCGGAGAAAGAGAGCTTCGGACTTGTGGCCCTGGAAGCGATGGCCTGCGGTGTGCCGACCGTTGGATCACAGGCAGGAGGCATTCCTGAACTCGTATTACACGGGAAAACCGGATATTTATCACCCATCGGCGATACACAGTCCATGGCTGAGAATGCCATTCGCTTGTTGACCGACGATCGACTGGCAGCAGATTTCAGAGAAGCTTGTCTTCATAGGGCACATCATGATTTTTGCAATGATGCCATCCGTCATGAATATGAACAAATATACTATCGGGTACTGGGAAGAGAAGCTCCCAATCTAAAACCCGTTTGCGGTTGAACTTCTATTTATTCAATAGAAGCAGCGATACAGAATGATCAAGCAACAGGCAAGTAATGAGGTGATTGGTTTGGTGCAATGGACAAGGGTTGATCTCGAGATGGCTGAGCAGAGTGAACAGGTGCTGCTTAAGTTGAATGAAGAGGGCTATGATGCGTTTTGGGTTGGTGGCTGTGTTCGGGACGAGCTGCTGGGTCGCAATGTAGATGATATGGATATTACAACCTCGGCATCCCCTGAACAAGTGATGGAACTGTTTGCAGACTGTATTCCGACAGGACTCCAGCATGGAACGGTTACTGTACGTTCAGGGGGGTACTACTTCGAGGTCACAACATTCCGTACGGAATCGGAATACAAAGACAATCGAAGACCGTCTGAAGTCCAGTTTGTCAAGGATATCAAAGAAGACCTTCAGCGTCGTGATTTTACGATGAATGCCCTGGCCATGGATAGAAGGGGTACAATCGTGGATCCTTTTGGTGGACAAGTGGATATTCGTGAAGAACGAGTCAGATGTGTGGGCGCAGCGAGTGAGCGGTTCGGTGAGGATGCGCTTCGCATGCTTCGGTGTGTCCGGTTTGCTTCGGTTTTTGACTTCAGCATTGCCTATAACACATGGAAAGGTCTCATGAGGCAGAGAGACTTGCTGCAACATATTGCCATGGAGCGAGTTCGTACCGAGATGGTTAAGATGATGGCTGGTCCTCATCCGCTGCGAGGTTTGGACTTGCTGCTGCACAGTAAAATACTGGAATATATCAAGGCTCCGGTGCATGGCAGCCGATTCAATAGGAATCTACTACTTCGAATCGGGGAACTGAAAGATAATGATTCCTTACTGCGCTGGTCGCTCTTGCTGATCGCAGGTCAATATAAGAAGGATGAAGCCGATGCTTTACTGCGCAAGTGGACGTTTTCCAACGATGATCGTTTGCGCATTACCGGGGTTTTACAGTTTGATGAGTTACTGAAGACGGTTGTGCAAAACCATAAGGATCAAGTGTCGTTACGGTCTGAGTGGATTAGTGCTGAACTGACGTGCGGACGTCAAGCCGCTGCGGATTGGCTCAAGATTCAACTTATTCTCCCTGCTGGCCATCTCCTTTCCGCTTCAGCAGAGGCATCATACCAAGCGATTCTTGCTAACGCAGCGGATTGGAGTCGATCCATGCCGGTGCATGAGCTGAAGGATCTTCATATTACCGGAGAGAATGTTCTTGGGCTACTCGAGCGCAAAGGTGGACCTTGGCTTGGCCAGTTGATGAAGCATTTGTTACGTGAAACAGCGATTGGAAATATAGCGAATCAGCATGAAGCGCTGACCGCCGAAGTGAAACGGGTGGCTGCAGATGACCAAGCATGAAGAACTGTTACATATGCTCATGAATGCGGATGGACGATTTGTATCAGGGGAAGAGATCAGCCGGAACCTGTCCATTAGCAGAACAGCAGTCTGGAAACATGTGAACAAGCTGCGCGATCTCGGATACGAATTCGAGGCTGTCTCCCGCAAAGGATACCGCCTACTCACGAGACCAGACAGCATTGATGCAGCGGGCCTTCAACTGGCTCTGCAAACGTCTGTCTTTGGCCGTAAAGCACTCATCCTAGATTCAACCTTGTCTACGCAAGGCGATGTTCAGCAAATGGCCGAACAGGGTCAGGCAGAAGGTGCGATAGTTCTTGCCGAGGAACAAACAGGTGGACGGGGAAGATTCGGGCGTAAATGGTTCTCACCTCCTGGCAAAGGGATCTGGATGAGCATATTGCTGCGTCCGGAGCAGCCGCTTCGGAATACGCCACAGCTGACATTACTGACAGGTGTAGCCGTTTGCCGGGCTGTTCGGGCCCATACGGGGGCCGATGCAGGCATCAAATGGCCGAACGATCTCCTGATTAACGGTCGCAAAATGTGTGGCATCCTGCTGGAGTCAGCGGTAGAAGATCATGAACTGCGTTACTGCATTGCAGGTATTGGGGTAGATGTGAATTTTGAACTTACGGACTACCCGGAGGATCTGACGTCCATTGCGACTTCAATCAAAGTCGAGACCGGACAGCAGGTGGATCGAACGAAATTAACTGCTGCCATTTTGAATGAAATGGAACATCTTTACCTTTTGTATCAAAGGGAAGGTTTCGGTGTAATCGCGTCATTGTGGGAAGCTCTCTCCGTTACGATTCATCGGGAAGTGAAGGTTTCGAACCCGCAGGGAGATATTGAGGGAACAGCCATTGGGCTAGATCCTTCGGGGGCTTTGATTGTAGAGAAGAGAAGTGGCGAAAGGATAACTGTAGTATCGGGAGAAATATCATTGATCGATTAAGGAAATTGTCGAATTTCCACTAAAATAATGAACATAACACGTGAAGTTTGGGCTGATCTTTGGTATACTGTGTTCGTGAGGCGATATCGGCTATTGCAGACCGAATTGCACTCCAGCAACAGTATGCCTGATTGGCTTGATCATGAACAGATGCATAGCAAAATGGAAAATGTGTTAAGTGAGTTGTTGGATTCTGCTCTGAGCCGAAGAGGACCGAGACAGAAGGGACGATCGCAAGTGACTCTTTTTTGACTTTTCGGGACTTTTTAGTGGAAAACTAAAAGGTTTTTTTGTTGCGTTCTGAATTGAAAAGGAGAAAGGAGCCATGAAGAAAATGGCTAACAAACAAGCGTTGAATATTGTGAAAATGAAAAAATACAAGCAGGATGGCGTGCCCCTCAGCATGATTACGGCTTACGATTATCCAACGGCCCTGCTTGCGGAAGAAGCAGGCATTGACATGATTTTGGTCGGGGATTCGCTCGGCAATGTAGTGCTGGGTTATGATTCCACCCTGCCTGTGACGATAGACGATATGGTATATCATACCCGCTCTGTTGTAAGGGGTGCAGGAAACACATTCATCGTAGCGGATATGCCGTTCATGACCTATCACGGCAGTGTGGATGAAACGCTGAAGGGTGTTCGTCGTTTGATGCAGGAAGGTCATGCGCATGCAGTCAAAATGGAAGGCGGCGTGGAGATCGCGGATACCGTTAAGGCTGTAGTGCAAGCCGGCGTACCGGTTCTGGGACACATTGGACTGACACCGCAATCGGTGAATCAGATCGGGGGATATCGGATCCAGGGTAAGGATGCAGCAGATGCCAGAAGATTAATGGATGAAGCCAAGGCACTCGAAGCCGCGGGAGCCTTCGGCATTGTGCTTGAACTCGTTACCGAAGAAGTGGCAAGAGCTATTTCGGAGGAACTGTCCATTCCCACTATTGGTATCGGAGCAGGACGTGGATGTGACGGTCAGGTTTTGGTATTCCATGATGTGGTTCAGTATGCCTCTCCATACATGCCGAAACGCTTTGTTAAAACATACGGCGATGTAGGTACGCTGATTCGTAACAGCATTGGAGCTTATGTCAAGGAAGTCAAAGACCGTTCCTTCCCTGCGGAGGAACATGTATTTACTGCCGCAGACGGCGTTGTGGAGCAGCTGTATGGACATCGCAAAGAAAAGGTGGAGAGCAACTCATGAAAGTGATTCGGACCATCACAGAACTTAGACAGGAAATTGGTTTGAAGCGTCAAGCTACACAATCCAGAGAGTCTATTGTAGGCTTGGTGCCTACGATGGGATATCTTCATGAAGGTCATGCAAGCCTGATGCATGCTGCCAAACAGCAAAGTGATATTGTCGTATTAAGTATTTTTGTAAATCCGATTCAGTTTGGGCCAAATGAAGACTTTGACAGCTACCCTCGGGATGAAGCCAGAGATGTGGAGACGGCGCGTGCGCAGGGAGTGGATATCGTATTTATTCCCTCCGTTGAAGAGATGTATCCACAGCAGACACAAACAACAGTATCGGTGTCAAGTTTGACTGACCGGCTGTGCGGTGCTTCCCGTCCAGGACACTTTGACGGAGTGACAACAGTGGTGTCGAAGCTGTTTAACATTGTCCAGCCACAGCGCGCATTTTTCGGAATGAAAGACGCACAGCAGGTAGCAGTCATCCAGCAAATGGTTAATGATCTGAATATGCCTGTTGAGATTGTTCCATGTCCGATTGTACGGGAGCAGGATGGCTTGGCACTTAGTTCGCGTAATGTCTATTTGAGTGCTGAAGATCGTCAGGAAGCTTTGGTCCTGTCCAAGGCGCTGCGTGCGGCTCAAGAAGCAGTGGATACAAGTGCTGATACGACTGCTGCGGATATACGGCGTATTCTGCGTGAGAACATCGGGCGTTCCTCCCGTGCTGTTATTGATTATGCCGAGATTCAGGCTTTTCCGAGTCTGGAGCCGCTTGCTGATGATGAAAAAGTGCATGGACGAGATGATATCCTGATTGCGCTGGCTGTGAAATTTGGCAAAACGAGACTGATTGATAATACAAGATTGCAAAGAGCGGAGGTACTGTCCCATGTTTAGAACATTGATGAAGTCCAAAATTCACCGTGCCACCGTTACTGAAGCCAACCTGAATTATGTGGGGAGCATTACCATTGATGAAGATCTGATGGAAACGTCTGATCTGATGGAAAATGAAAAAGTACAAATTGTAAACAACAACAATGGTGCACGGCTCGAGACCTATGTAATTCCCGGACCACGCGGCAGCGGAGTAATCTGTCTGAATGGTGCAGCTGCACGGCTTGTGCAGCCAGGAGACACGGTTATTATCATTTCATATGCAATGATGTCTCAGGAAGAAGCGAATACGCACAAACCTACTGTGGTTTTTGTGGACGGTCAAAACAAACCTGTGCAAACCATGAAGCAGGAAGTTCACGCGACAATTATGTAATCCACTGGTAAGGGGAATGAAATCGGTCCACCTTGCAAAAAATGAGTACAGGTCACGCACTAATCCATTTTTTCAAGGGTGGGGATGCATCGATGTTCCAGCATGTTTTCGCCGAAATGAACGACATGTTAGATGAAATTATCAAGCGCTACCCTTCCGCTGAAGGTCTGAACAAACAGGAACTGCTGCAAAAGTGGAACTTGCTGAAGCGGATGAGTGACGGGATGATTGATGAGTGGCTGATGTTTGAGGAGAAGATGAGTCAGGTCAGGGATTTAGAACAGCCGGTGGCACTCCAACCGGAACAGGAAGCCGTCACGGCTCTGCCTGAAATCCATTTGGAATCCTTTAGTCGCGGTCAGGGATACTTCAAGTTACAGATGTATCCACAGGCGATTGTGCAGTTCTCACAAATTATTGCCGAATATCCGGATAGTGCACTGACTCGGTACTATCTGGGACTTGCGCATATGAACCTCAATCAAACCGCGGAAGCGGGAAGTCACCTGCGGCTCATCGTGCACCTGAATGGTTCTCCGAGGCTGAAGGGGTTAGCCTGTAATGCACTGGGCTGCCTCGAAGCCAAGATGGCGAATCCCAAAGGAGCATGTTCCTTGTTTGCACAGGCACTCCAGCATGACCCGACGTTGACCGAACCGTTGTATAATATGGAAGCCTGCAGGCTGAACAGCGGACAACTGCAATATGGAATAAGCTGACCGTACTTGAAATTCAAGTGCAGTGCAGCGGCATCAAGACGGTGTTTTCTCCTTTAAGATCATGGAGGGAACACCGCCTTTTTTGTCAGTTAATTTTCAAATGCCCGTTTTTTTGCTATGCTGTAACATAGACTGGAATGGAAGGGACTTGTACATTGCAATGAAATTTGCCGTATTGGATTTCGAAACAACCGGCACGCAGTCCGACGGTGAGATTATCCAAGCCGGACTTGCCATCATAGATCATGACTACAGCATAACTCAAATATATAGTTCTTATGTAAAACCTGGTGTGCCTATTCCTCCATTTATTACGGGATTAACCGGGATTACTGACGAAGATGTGGCGGACGCTCCCTCACTCGAAGAGATGATGATGGAGATGGTTCCGCTGCTTGACGATGTTGTCCTTGTGGGACACAACGTGGCTTTTGATTTTCATTTCCTTCAGAATGCGCTTGACCGATGCGGCTACTTGCCGTTCACCGGACGTATTCTGGATACCATTGATTTTCTCAAAATTTCATTTCCTTCACTTGGTTCTTATCAACTGGGGTATGTATCTTCAGAATTCGGATTCCAGCACGACCGTCCTCATCAGGCAGACAGTGATGCTTTGGCAACGGCCTATGTGCTCCTGAAGTGTTTGGATGAACTGCGTCAACTGCCATTGATTACGATACAGCGTCTCAGCGACCTGTTTGCACCTGAGGACAGCGATCTGGGCTGGTTCTTCGACGGCATGCGCAGTGAGAAGGAAGCAGAGCCCATACAGGATCTGGATGGACATACGTATTACCGCCAATTGGCCTTGAATGTGAGTGATTGGACTGAGATCGGTGCTCCACGCGATGAACGCGAAGGTAATCCGCTCGAAGGTGTAAGTTTTGAGCAGTATATGGATCAGGTCCGGGCCAATCTGCAGGATACCCTGGATCACTATGAAGAACGCGAGGCACAGACACAGATGTTCAGCAGTGTAAGGCAAGCGCTGGACGAAGAAAAGCATTTGTTAATTGAAGCAGGTACGGGTACGGGGAAATCCCTGGGGTACTTGCTGCCGGCCATATATGAAAGTGTGAAGCAGGAACGAAAAGTAATGGTTAGCACGCATACCATCAACCTGCAGGAACAGCTTCGGGAGCGTGATATCCCGCTGCTGACCAAAGTGGTGCCTTTTCCGTTTAAGGCTGCCGTGTTTAAAGGTCGGGGGCACTACCTGTGTCTGCGAAAGTTTGAGCACAAGATTAACAAACGTGAGTTTGCTACACCGAAAGAAGATTACTTTACAGCGGCTCAGATGATTGTGTGGCTCACCCAGACAGAGACTGGAGATGACGAGGAGCTGAACCTCAGTGCGCGCGGTGGGGACTTCTGGGAAACGGTACAGAGCGAATCGGAATCCTGCCTGGGACGTTCTTGTCCTTGGTTCAGGAAGTGCTTCTACCATCGGGCGAAGCATGAAGCAGGATTGTCTGATATCGTCATTACGAATCATTCCAAATTGTTTACGGATGTAAAAGCAGCTCATCAGCTTCTTCCTGCTTACGATAGTCTCGTAATCGACGAGGCTCATCATCTCGAGGATGTGGCGGGTAAGCACCTGGGTCTTCACATGAAATATTTCACGTTGGTTCATACCCTGACCCGATTGTTTAAGGATAGTCGGAACGGTCAGCTTCCCATGCTGCGAACACAACTTGCGGGGCATGAAAATTCGGTGCAGTGGGGCTCAGTCATTGACCAGATGTTCCCGCTTGCTGTTGAAGTCAAAGAGATGTGGGATCGTTTGAGCGATGCCTTGTTTAACCTGCTGCCTGAGCGGAGTGATGCTTCTCCCGGAGAAACAGGGCAATTTTCCCTTAGACTGAAGCCTTCAATGAAACCGGCAAAGTGGCAGGAGCTGCAGGATTACGAGAACCAGATTTATGTCACACTGGGGGACTTGATCCGCAAGGGAGACAAGCTGCTTCTTGAAGTCAAAGAAGACCAGGACGATTATCAATCGGATAGCTTGATCACGGACATTACAGGTCTGCTTAAGGATTTGGCAACGCTCAAAGAAAACCTACGTTTCTTCATGCGAATGGATGATGCCAAAACGGTATACTGGATGGAGGCAAGCGGCCAGTTCCGCAGCAAATCACTGCAGCTGTATGCCGTTCCTGTCGATGTTAGTGCACAGTTGAAGGACATGTTCTTCGATAAAAAGAAAAGCGTTGTCCTTACTTCGGCTACGCTATCGGTCGATAAGTCATTTCAGTTCATGATTGAACAGCTTGGCTTGCAGGAAGCAGCCGATAATAACCGTTTGCTGACGTCCATGCTGCCATCGCCATTCCGGTATAGGGACCAGGCTTTGCTGGTCATCCCTCGTGATTTCCCAAGCGTAAAAGGCAGTGTGGGGGATGCTCACTTTGTCGACATGCTTGTACGATCTCTGGCCGAAACGGCTATTGCGACAAGGGGCCGTATGATGGTGCTCTTTACTTCATACCGAATGCTGCGCCAGGTGTATGACCCATTAAAAGAAGCGCTGTCGGGTAACGATATTTCGCTGCTCGGTCAAGGCGTTGATAGTGGTAGTCGTTCCAAGTTAACCCGCAGGTTCCAGGATGCGAAAGCAACCGTTCTGCTGGGCACCAGCAGTTTCTGGGAAGGAGTAGATATCCCTGGAGAGGCTTTAACATGTCTGGCCATTGTCAGATTGCCTTTCCAGCCACCGAACCATCCACTCGTCGAGGCGAAGAGTGAACTGCTGCAGGAACAGAAAAAGAATCCGTTTATGAAGCTGTCTGTTCCACAGGCCGTCATTCGTTTCAAGCAGGGATTCGGCAGGCTTGTTCGTACGGCTAAGGATCGGGGTATAGTCATCGTTTACGATACACGGGTCATTGAGTCTTATTACGGAAAGTATTTCCTATATTCATTACCTGGTCCCAAAATGGAACATATGCTGACTGAACAGATGGTTCCACGGATTAGCGAGTGGCTGGAAACGCCGGCTCAGGACGCGTCTGCTTCGAATCAGGAGTGACATCGTTGCGCAATAAGGGCTTCTCGCTGTAAACTTTATTAAAGTGTGAATTATTTTTGAAGCACTTTTAACTTGATATCTTATAAGGCATCTTGCATGATTTCATTCGGAAACGAAAAAGGTTATGCGGGATGCTACATTTTTATTTATCTATTGTGGCCTTGGTAAGGGGGAGTAATGTAATGAAATCAGATAAAATTTCGGAAGCTGTGGTACGCAGATTGCCTGTTTACTTGCGCTATTTGAATGAACTGCATCAACGTGAGGTGGGCACGGTGTCATCACAGGAACTGGGACTACGCCTGGATCTTAATCCTGCCCAGATTCGCAAAGACCTTGCATACTTTGGGGACTTCGGTCGCAAAGGCATTGGATATGACGTATCGTATCTAATCGAGAAAATCCGTCATATATTGAAAATTGATCAGCAAATCAATGTTGCTCTGGTCGGAGCTGGTAACTTGGGACATGCATTGTCCAATTACAACGCCTATCTGAAAGACAACATGAAAATTGTTGCTGTTTTCGATGCATACGGTCCTAAGATCGGCAGTCAGATTAACAGCCTGAAAGTACAGCCCATGAATGAACTAACGGACTCGGTCAAAAAAGATAATATTCGTATTGGTATCATTACCGTTCCGGATACCGAAGCTCAGAACGTAGCCGATCAGCTCGTGGAATCCGGCATTGAAGCGATTCTGAACTTTGCACCAACCATCTTGAAAACACCACCGCACGTCCGTATTCATCATGCTGATTTTACAACGGATCTGCTTAGCCTTGCTTATTATCTGGAGAACGGAAAGGACGACGAGGAAGATGACGACAAATAGATGGGTAATTCATAACGGCAAATTTGCTGTAAATAGTGGTACGGAATGGACCGTGGTTCAAGGATATATGGTCGTTGAAGATGACAAGATTGTGCATATTGGTGAGACACTGCCGGATGGAGATGAGAGCCTGCCGAAGGTTGATGGCAAAGGACTGGTCTTTTTGCCGGGTCTGATCAATACGCATGGTCACGCAGCCATGTCCCTTCTGAGAGGTCACGGGGACGATCTGGCCCTGCAAGTATGGCTTCAGGAGAAAATGTGGCCTATGGAGGCGAAAATGACGTCTGAGGACGTGTATTGGGGCACCTCGCTTTCTGTATTAGAAATGCTGAAAGGCGGAACAACGGCATTCCTGGATATGTATGATCATATGGACCAGGTGGCAAAAGTGGTTGAACAATCCGGGATTCGTGCCGCATTGGCACGTGGTGTCATTGGTCTCTGTTCCGAAGAAGAGCAAATGCGCAAACTGCAAGAATCGGCTGCGTTTGCACGCGAGTGGAACGGACAGGCTGGTGGTCGAATTACGACGATCATCTCACCGCATGCGCCGTATACTTGCCCTCCGGATTACATAGAGAAGCTGGTACAGGTTGCACATGATCTGGATCTGCCGCTGCACACCCATATGTCGGAAACCCTTCGCGAAGTCGAACAGAATGTAACGGATTATGGACTGCGTCCAGTGGCACATCTGGAAAAGCTCGGTTTCTTCTCTCGACCTTCTCTTGTAGCTCACGCCGTACATTTGAATGATGAGGAGATTGAAATTCTGGCACGCCATGATGTAGCGGTCTCTCACAATCCGGGAAGCAACCTGAAGCTTGCTTCGGGTGTTGCGCGTGTTCCGGATCTGCTGAAAGCTGGAGTAACCGTATCTCTCGGAACAGACGGACCAGCAAGCAACAACAACCTGGATATGTTTGAAGAGATGAGACTGGCTGCTTTGATTCATAAGGGAGTATCCGGTGACCCAACAGCGGTTCCAGCGGGAGAAGCGCTGCTACTTGGAACGGGGTATGGTGCCAAGTCCATCTTCCTGAACAATACGGGAGCACTTCAAGTCGGCATGAAGGCTGATTTCATTGCGCTAAATATTGAACAAGCACACTTCTATCCGCACACGGATCTAATCTCTCATACCATTTACTCCGCTTCAGCCAAGGATGTGGAGCATGTATGGGTTGACGGCAAACAGCTGGTGAAACATGGTGAATGTCTTACTATGGATGAAGAGCGCATTCTGCGCGAGTCTCAACTTGCATTTGACGGACTGCTCGCCCGTTAATTTCAGAATAGCAGCAGCGTCATAGGGGAAAGGAAGTTCGGCTTTTGAAAAGAAAAAAGAAATGGATCTGGATCTCGCTGCTCATCCTGGTTTTGATTCTGTTTGGATTACAGCGCTTCTATGTCTATATTACCCAGGACCAGCGCAACGAAGAAGCGCTAGCTATTCAAGCGGCGCAGGAGCAGCTCGGGATAACTTCTTATGAGGATCTCCGAAAATACGTCTGGGGTCAAAAAGAAGGCGAAGATAACATTTACTGGACGATGATGGCCAAAAATAAAAATAATCAGGACATCGCCGTCTGGGTTAAGTTTGATGCAACCAATAAACCGGTCACAGGAAGCAACGCTGTGCACAGTGAATTGCTGCAGAACGGGTTATCGGAAGCACAAGTTCGCAATCGATTCAGCTCTGAAGTACCGGGCGGAGAGATCAAACGAATTATGCCTGGAGTCGTCAATGGCGTCTATGTATGGCAAGTTTATTACAAAGATGATACGCACAACTATTATCGATTCTATCGCTTCAGCAATGGAGAACAGGTTGATTTGGTCTATACGATTCCAAACAGTTAAACAGATATTCAGAGATTTTTCAGGTAAAATCTTCAAAGAACCGGCAGACGGAACCCCGCCTGATCCGGTTTTTTGGCGTATCTCGAAAATTATTCTGGATTTGAATAGTTAAAATTAATAATTTATTCATATTTTCGCCTTCGAAATTGTATATACGATGTGATATACTCAAATATGTATTCAAGGTTACATCAAACAGGAAATAAAACCTGTTGGGCACATCACAGGTCATTCGTACACAATTCATATTATGCCTATAAGCTATAGGGATGGGCCAAAAATTTGGGAGGGGAAACTCACTTGAAGCTAAAAGTATTGCCTATTGCTTTAACTGCCGTCATTTCAGCCGTTGTGTTGTTTGGAGGTTGGTTTGTGTATCGTCAGGTGGCCATGCAGAATCCGATTGAAAAAATGGTAACCCAGTATGAAGGGGTTAATGATGTTCAGTTAACTATTAACCGCAATGATGTACAATTGAAACTTGATTTGCAACCAAATGTAGATTTGGGCAGATTGGTTCAATATATTCAGAAAGAAGGACAGACCCTGATCGGCTCGCGCTCATTGAAACTTGATGTCGTTGATCATTCGAATGAAGCCCTGGAGAACTGGTGGGGCGATGCAATGTTTACCGTCGCTCAGGCGATGGAGAACAAGCAGTACACCGAAATTACACCAACATTATCCAAGATGGCGACCAATGGTATTCAAGTGAATACAGCCATGGATGACAATAACGTATATGTAAGTCTTAGAGACGGAGATGCCAGCAAGTTTATTATTCTGCCGCGTGTACCCGGCCAGATAGGAGTGTGGCCTAATGCCTAAATGGACGAAGGAAGTTGCCATTGGTTTTGTCCCCGTGTTGATTATCTTTCTCGCTTTTATTGGTGTGAATATCTTTCCGATTCTGATCGCAGCAGCGGTTGTGGGCGGATTGCTGCTTATGATGCAGATGCGGGGTGGCATTACCGTTGGAGCGGGTCAGGAACGTAAGCGCAAGAAAAAAGGACCCACCAAGCTGACGTTTGAAGAAATTGGCGGCCAGGATAGTGCCAAGCAGGAGCTGCGGGAAGCTCTTGATTTTCTCATCAAACATGAAGAAATTCAGAAGTTCGGGATTCGCCCATTGAAGGGGATCCTGCTTACAGGCCCTCCAGGAACAGGGAAAACCCTGATGGCCAAAGCGGCTGCACATTATACTGATTCCGTATTCGTTGCCGCTTCAGGCAGTGAGTTCGTAGAAATGTACGTCGGCGTAGGTGCTGGAAGAATTCGTGATTTGTTTCGTGATGCCAGAACACGTGCCGCGAAAGAAAACAAAGAGAACGCCATTATCTTTATCGATGAGATTGATGTTATTGGTGGTAAACGTGAAGGCGGTCAGCAGCGTGAGTATGACCAGACGCTCAATCAGCTGTTAACGGAAATGGACGGAATTTATACATCTGATACACCGCGTATTCTCGTTATTGCAGCAACAAACCGTAAGGAAATGCTGGACAGCGCCTTAACTCGTCCGGGACGTTTTGACCGTCATATCCAGGTGGACCTGCCTGATAAGAAAGGCAGAAAACATATTTTAGAGCTCCATGCGGTGAATAAACCTCTTATGGAAGGTGTAAACCTGGAGAAAACAGCAGAGGAATCCTACGGCTTTTCAGGTGCACAGCTTGAAAGTGTCATGAATGAAGCAGCAATCTACGCCATGAGAGATGGACTGCTCAACATTGAACAGCGCCACTTGTCTCTGGCGATTGATAAAGTCATGATGGGTGAGAAGACAGATCGTGAATCCAGTGTTGAAGAGAAAAAACGGGTAGCCATTCACGAATTGGGACATGCCATCATGGCAGAGCTCGTACGTCCTGGCAGCGTAAGCCAGGTTGCTCTCAGCCCGCGTGGACAGGCACTCGGTTATGTACGTCACAATCCGCAGCAGGAGCAATTCCTATACACCAAGCGTTTTCTGGAAGAACAGATCATGATTGCACTTGGCGGTGCAGCAGCAGAAGAAATGTACTACGGTGGTCGCAGTACCGGTTCACGCAATGACTTTGAACAGGCGACCAATGTTGTACAGACGATGATGGCTTCGGGTCTGACCTCGCTTGGTATTGTAAACATGGATATGGTTACAACAGAAGAGCTCATGCGCGAAAATAAAATGATTCTGCAGGATCTGATGGATCAGACCAAACGTCTGCTCGAAGAACAACGGACAATTTTCGACAATTCATTGGATACGCTGATGAGAGAAGAAGTTTTGTCTGGGGAGCAATTTCGTTGTCAATTTCGTGACAGCGCCCTTTTACCGGCATAATTTATTTATGCCGGTTATTTTTTTTTACTTTTCACTCGTGCTAAGATATTATTATATGTTGGGTCGAAATTTGTAATTTTCGGCGAACAGGGTACAATAGAGAAATAGAGAACCGAAAGGATGGAGCAGAACCATGTTTTTTAAAAAAATAGGAGTTGTCGGCGGCGGCACCATGGGACAAGGCATTTCCCAAATGCTTGCAGCCAAAGGACTTGATGTGCTTCTGGTGGAGCACACAGCGGAGAAGCTTAACCATGCATATGACATGATTGAAACAAACCTCGATAAGCAATTAGAGAAATGGGCTATTACCAAAGCCGAGAAAAAATTGATTTTATCCCGTATTACCAAAGTTGCTCATCTGGCAGAACTGGGATCATGCGATATGGTTATCGAAACGATTTCTGAAGATCTGGAAGCCAAAAAGGCGGTATTCAGCCAATTGGATCAGGTTTGCCCAAGCAATGTTATTCTTGCAAGTAATACATCCACGCTGAGTTTGACCGAGCTTGCAAGCTCGACCAAGTACCCAGAGCGTGTTATTGGTATGCACTTTATTCACCCGGTTTCCCGGGTTGACCTTGTAGAAATTATTCGTGGTTTGAAAACATCGGATTCCACTTTCGATGAAACAAGAAGATTTGTGGAAGAGGTTGTAGACAAAAAAGGTGTAATGATCTATGAATCCCCTGGATTCGTTACGTCCAGACTGATTTGCTTGCTGATCAATGAAGCTCTTCATGTCCTTCAAGAAGGCGTTGCTTCTGCTGAAGATATTGATGATGCAATGCGTATCGGATACAACTTCCAGCATGGCCCGCTTGAAATGGCTGACCGTTTCGGATTGGACTCCGTTGAAGCTGCGCTGGAAAGAATGTTCCGTGAGTTCGGAGAGCTCAAATATCGTCCTTCTACCGTATTGAAGAAAATGGTACGTGCAGGACATCTCGGTGTTAAGACGGGCGAAGGATTCTTCAAGTACGACAAGGATGGTGACCGGCTGTGAAAATTCTCGTAATCAACGCGGGGAGCTCCTCGCTTAAATATCAATTGTATGACATGACAGATGAGTCCGTACTCGCTAAAGGACTGGTTGAACGGATCGGGATGGATTCCTCCATTCTTACGCACAAACCGACGGGCCGTGAGGATGTTACTGAAGTCAGTGAAATTCTGGAGCATACTACGGCAATTCGTAAAGTTATCGATATTTTGACAGATAAAGAAAACGGCGTGCTCGGTTCAGTCGATGAGATTCAGGCTGTTGGACACCGTGTCGTTCACGGCGGGGAAGCCTTCAAGGAATCCGCACTCGTTGACGATGCAGCGAAGGCTGAAATTCGCCGCTTGTTCGATTTGGCACCACTTCACAACCCAGCAGCAATGATGGGTATTCGTGCGGCTGAACTTAATATGCCAGGTGTACCTCAGGTCATGGTATTTGATACAGCATTCCATCAGACGATGCCTGAGAAAGCATATCTCTACGCGATTCCGCGTGTACTGTACAAAAAATATAAAGTGCGTCGTTACGGTGCCCACGGTACTTCCCATGACTACGTAAGCAAGACGGCAGCTGAGTATGTAGGCCGTCCAGTAGAAGATCTCAAAATCATCACTTGCCACGTCGGTAACGGCGGCAGCGTAACGGCAGTAAAAGGTGGCGTATCCGTAGATACATCCATGGGTATGACTCCGCTTGAAGGTCTGATGATGGGAACGCGCAGTGGTGACCTTGACCCGGCCATCGTGCCTTACGTAATGAACAAGGAAGAACTGAGCGTGAGCGAAGTGAACTCCATGTTGAACAAACATAGCGGACTGCTTGCCATCTCGGGCATCAGCAGTGACATGCGTGAGATTACGGAAGGAATGGAGAACGGTGATGCGAACTCCACCCTTGCATTCGAAATGTACGAATATCGTTTGCGTAAATACATCGGTTCATATGCAGCAGCAATGAACGGTGTGGACGTGATTGTATTTACAGCAGGTGTGGGCGAGAACTCCGTCGTTCTTCGCCAAAAAGTATGCGAGCAGCTTACTTACCTGGGTGTGGAAGTGGATGAAGCTCTCAATGCCATCCGTTCCGGCGAACCGCGCCGAATCACAACAGCAAACTCCAAGGTTGAGGTTCTCGTTGTACCTACCAATGAAGAATTGGTGATTGCACGTGATACACACCGAATCGTATTGAATTCTAAGTAATCTAATTGTAAAGTGAATATAGCATGTCAAGGAAGTGCAGGGGACAGGCTGAGGCCTGCCCGCTGCATTTTCAAATTTAGGAACCAAGGGGAGATATGGGCATGAGTACGGATTGTGTAATTCGTAATGTGAATGAGCATGTGGGCGAAACCGTGAAGATCGGTGCCTGGATTAATAACAAACGTTCCAGCGGCAAAATTCAATTTTTGCAGCTGCGCGATGGAACCGGATATATTCAAGGTGTTGTCGTAAAAAGTGAAGTTAGCGAAGAGGTATGGAATGATGCCAAAAGCCTCACGCAAGAAAGTTCCTTGTATGTAACAGGAATTATTCGTGAAGAACCGCGCAGCGCATCCGGATATGAAATGACGGTTACGGGCGTCGAGATCATTCATTTGACTGAAAACTATCCGATTACACCGAAAGAGCATGGTGTGGACTTCTTGATGGATCATCGTCATCTATGGCTGCGTTCTACGAAGCAACGTGCTGTTATGGTGATTCGTGCAGAGATTATCCGTGCAGTTCAGCAGTTTTTTGATGGTAACGGATTCACTCAGGTTGATCCTCCGATTCTGACTCCTTCGTCCGCTGAGGGAACAACCAACCTGTTCCACATCAAATATTTTGATGAGGATGCTTATCTTACACAAAGTGGCCAATTGTACATGGAAGCTGCAGCAATGGCGCTGGGTAAAGTATATTCCTTCGGACCAACGTTCCGTGCCGAGAAATCCAAAACTCGCCGCCATCTGATCGAGTTCTGGATGATTGAGCCGGAAATGGCATTTGTGGATCACGAAGAAAGTTTGCGAGTACAAGAGAAGTTCATTGCACACGTCGTTCAGTCTGTCGTGAAAAACTGCCGTGCCGAACTGGAATCCATCGGGCGTGACGTATCCAAACTGGAAGGGATCACAGCTCCATTCCCTCGTATTACGTATGATGAAGCGATTGAGTTCTTGAATGGACAAGGCTTCGATATTCCTTGGGGAGAAGATTTCGGTGCTCCACACGAGACAGCGATTGCGGAGAAGTATAATACTCCTGTATTTATTACGCATTACCCAGCTGGCATCAAGGCATTTTACATGAAACCGGACCCGAATCGCCCGGAAGTGGTTCTCTGCGCTGACATGATCGCACCAGAGGGTTACGGCGAAATCATTGGCGGATCCCAACGTATCGATGATCCCGAGTTGATGCAGCAGCGCTTTGAAGAGCACAAGTTGTCTGACGAGGCGTATCAATGGTACCTGGATCTGCGTAAATACGGATCGGTACCTCACTCCGGATTTGGTCTGGGATTGGAGCGGACAGTAGCATGGATCTGCGGGTTGGATCATGTACGTGAGACAATTGCATTCCCGCGTATGCTCTACCGTCTGTACCCTTAATGATTAATCACGAATCTATGGAAGAAACCGGATCCAAAGCGTGGCTCAGTGGCGTAGCTTACGGGTTAACGTCTGGGACAGCACAGCTCCCGTATGCTTTGTTGCGTTTTTATCACCAACTCGGATTATCAGATGCCGAAGTGCTTCTGCTGATTCAATTGCTCGGCTACCGTCAGGCAGAATTCAATGAGTTTCCTACCCTGGAAGAGCTGGCGGGACGAATGGGACTTGCCCCCGAAGGTATTGCCCGAATGCTCCAACGGTTGATGAGGGATGGGTATATATCCATTGATGAGCATCGGGACGAAGAGCGGGATATTCAGTATGAGCGTTACGATCTGCATGGATTGTATGCCAAACTCGCAACATGTGTTGCTGAAGATGCAGCAGCCGCAAGGCAACAGCAAATGAGCATGACAGCACGTCCTAATTCGAACAGTGTTCAAATAGAAGAGGGAGAACGTAATATGTTTTCCATCTTTGAGAAAGAATTTGGTCGCCCGCTTTCACCCATGGAATGCGAAACGATCTCCAGCTGGCTGGATCAGGACCGTTATCAGGAAGAACTGATACTGATGGCCCTGAAGGAAGCCGTATTTGCCGGTAAAGTACATTTCCGCTATATTGACCGCATCTTGCTGGAGTGGAGCCGCAACCGGGTGAAGAATGTTCAGGACGCGAAGGCATACACGCAGCGTTTTCGCAGCGGTGGACGCTAGTCTGAGTGCAAAGGAAAATCAAGGAACAGGCCAGAAACATTCTGAGCCTGTTTTTTGATTCCGGAAGGAAATGAAGATCTCTACAATGAAGTGATTGATGAACTCATCATCTATTCAGGCACTGTTATGATAAGAATTTTAAAAAAATTTAAATAAATACGCAGGGGCAGCCCAGAACGTTGTCGTCTATTGTAGTGGAGAGGAGGGGAGAGTCATTGATGAAGCGCGCTTAATCGAACAAATCCGTCAAGGAGATGCATCCAAGTTTCGCTTGTTGATCGATAAGTACAGCCAGCATGTTTATCATGTGGCATATTCCGTACTCAGGAACGATCAGGAGGCGCAGGATGCAGCTCAGGAGGCGTTCATTCAGATGTATAAATCTCTCCCCGAGTACCGTTCCGAAGGCTTCAAAACGTGGCTTACCCGAATTGCCTTTCACAAAGCCATTGATGCAAAACGCAAGTTAGGCCGGCGAAGCAGTGAAGATCTGGGTGGAGAAGAACGAATAATCAACCTGCCTGGAAGCGAGGAAGATATTTTGGCCCGGCTCGTGCGGGAAGAACGCAAGGAAACCCTGCGTGAACGAATTAATCAACTGCCTGCCCAGCATAGGGACATTATTACAGCGTATTATTTAAGCGAAAAAAATTATGAGCAGATCGCACATGATGCCCAGGTGGCTGTCAAAACCGTGGAATCCCGTTTGTACCGTGCCCGGCAGTGGATCAGAAGTCATTGGAAGGAGGATGAGTGGCGTGAGTAAAAACGAGATGTACCGTGTGCAGGACTGGACGGATTATATTGAAGGACGAGTTACCGGTGACCAAGCTGTTAACATGGAAAAGGCTATCATTGAAGATCCGGAAGCCATGGATAACTATCTGGAAGCGATGGGGATTCACCAAACATGGCCACAACTGGAGAACCCGGCCCACTTTGCTGATTCCATCATGGAGCGTATTACGGATCTGAACCAGTCAGGAAGCAAGCGCAAATCACGTTCAGGCCGAAGCAGACGCTGGCTGGAGCACAAGGTGTTTCATTATGCTGTAGCGGCTTGCCTGACGCTAATCTTTCTCTCCTCCGGAGTGTTTGATAAGGTAGCGCCCTATCACAAGTTCCATGACGGCGAGCAGCGGGGATCTTTTACACAGAAATGGACGGAAGCCGCCACCAATTGGCTGGATAACTTCAAGCCTAAACCATAAATCATACGCATTGCCTGAAAAGAAAGGATGACGACTGTGCAATCAGATCGCAACAAAATATTTGCATTTTTATTAAATGTGATCCCGGGTCTTGGTTTTCTCTATTGGGGTCGAACCGCTAAGGCGATGATTTACCCATTACTCGTTTTTGGCTCTTTGATAGGTGCCTTCATGTTGGCAGTAATTGGAGATGAACGTGACCTGATGATATTCGGAGCACTCGCTGCCTTTTTCTTCTGGTGCATCAACATGCTGGACATCATCATTGTTCTGCTGCGTACCCCTTCTGTACGTAATGCTCATTACAGGGGCTACGAGGCTCAATATGGTCCATATCCAGGAGGTCCATATGAACAGGGCTATCCGGATCCAAATGGCGTTATGGAGCCAATGAATGGGGAAGAGATGCGTCAGCATTCTGCAGGTGGCTATGGTATTCCTGAGGGTACATACGGCCAACCTGTGTATCGCAAAGGCAGTGAAGGTGAACGATTCTTTACCATTTTACTGTCATTCATCCCAGGTCTGGGACATCTTCATCTGGGGCTGCTGCATCGGGGACTATCCTTTTTGATCGCATTCTTTGGCTCTTTCGCGATGATGGTCTTTGTTGCTTCCATTACCAATGAAGAGACCTTTCTGATGTTTCTGCTTATTCTGCCAGTCATTTGGGTTTACTGCATGTTTGACGCTGTACAGCATGCACATCGAAAGCAGGCAGGAGAAGTATTGCAGGACCGTACGTTGTTCGAAGAGTTGGAAATGGGCAGAGCATCTGGACGACGCAGCAAGGTGTTAGCTACCCTCTTGTCAGCTTTTCCAGGGGCAGGTCATCTGTATCTGGGTCTTCAGAAGCGAGGAATGCAATTAATGTTCCTGTTCCTCGGCAGCATTTATATTCTGGACCTGCTGCATTTGTCCGTTTTCCTGTTCATGATTCCGCTCGTTTGGTTCTACAGCTTCTTTGATGGGCTACAGTGTTCAAGCCGTTATGGCCGCGAACCGCTTACGGATCAACCGATATTTAAGGATTGGGCTAGACATCAGCGTCTGATTGGATTCGGTATTGCAGCACTTGGCGTGTATTATCTGGCAATCCGGCTTGTCATTCCACAACTGAACGAAATGTTCCCTAATCTGTTTATGACATATGAAATCCGTTCCTATGTGAACACGATTATTGTTTCGCTATTGCTTATTTTTGGTGGATTGAAGCTGCTCTTTGGTAAGCAGCGTCCGATTGCGCAGCATAGCGGACTAAACGGGAAAGAAGACGATTCGGCTAATCTGTTCCTGTTCAAGGATCGGGATAATTGATTGTAAATTAAGGTGAATTTCGGGCTTGTCGGAGCCCCAAACCAAAAAACACGCTATGAGCTGAACAATCAGTCATAGCGTGTTTTTGATTTGGTCTTGAATAACAATGAGGGAATGATAGCTATTTCGAAATACCTTTCAGCAGCAGCTGACGATACATCACTTCGAACAGAAACTCAAATGCTTCCAGATGCCTTTTGGCTTCAAATGCATCTTTGCCCCAGGCATAAATGCCGTGATTGCGCAGTAAAATTCCCGGCACTTTGGGGTCAAGTACACCTGGAACCAGTTCGGCAATGGATGGAATATCAGCAAAGTTAGGCAGTACCGGCACCCGAATCTCGGCATTTTCTTCCCAAATGTTAAAAGCCTTGATCAGTTCAATGCCTTGGATCGGCACATGACCTTCTCCGCCAAAGAACTCGCTGATCAGGTTGTTAAATACAGTGTGTACATGGAATACAGCCCCGCAGCCAGTCAACCGATAGATTTCACAATGAATCAGTGTTTCTGCACTTGGCTTCAGGGTTGTTGTTTCGATCGCTTTACCATGCTTGTCGACAAAAAGGAAATCTTCCGGCGTGCGAAGAGATTTGTCTTTGCCTGAAGCCGTAACGGCAAAATAAAATTGCTCGGGATCAAACTCTCCCACACGCATCGACAGGTTACCGCTTGTTCCAGGGAACCAGTTGCGGCTGGCAAAGAGGGCTTTAATCTCAGCAAGTTCCTCCAGCACCTGACGTTTGTGTTCCAATGTAATCTTCTCAAAACCCATTTTTACAGCACTCCTTGTGTTTGCTTCTGTTTCATGTCTTCCATAATATCGTAAAAGGTAGCAAATGGGACATGGTCTACACCAAGTTCGATGCACTTGTCTGTCAGGATGGAACGGGAGTACACCAGATCGGCAATTTTGGCACCTTCAAAATCGGTTAGACTGTCTCCGATCAGAATCCGATTATATTGTTCTTCCGGGAATGTGCGGATGACCGTCGTTTTGCACATACCACAGCCGTTCTCACAAGGGGGCTGACATGGATTAGGCCATTCAATTCGGATAAAATCACCTGTAAAGTCTGCACCGTTACAATAGACGTGATCATGTGGAATGTTAAAAGGTGCAAGCAGTGGTTCGATAAAAAAGTCCATACCGCCACTGGTCACATTAAATTCAATGCCTTCGTTCCGAACATATTCCAGAAACTCGCCAAATCCCTCGCGGATGCCTGCTTGTCCAAGCACAAATTCAACAATTTCATCCTTTTGTGATGCAGGCAGCAGAGCAAACATGGCTCCGACCCCTTCACGCAGGGTAATGCTTTGATCCACCGTATCTTTCATGATTGCCTCAAATCCTTCAGGCTTAAAGTGCTTCATGATCGCCACAATATTGTCCGAAAGGGTAATCGTGCCATCAAAATCACAGAAAATGACCGTTTTCTTGTCACTTCTCATCGTTCTCCACCCCACAGGTCCAGTGCACTTTTCAACTCGGGGTGCTCAGATGCATACTCTGCAAGCGGAATTCCACGCTGTGCCGCCTCAATGGCTTGCAAGAATGCACGCCCACCTGCCTCAGTACCCATTGGATGTCCGTGGATACCTCCACCGGCGTTCACGATAACATCCGTGCCAAAATCACGGAGAATTAATGGCACAAGTCCTGGGTGAATCCCAGCGGATGGAACCGGCATACTGCTTCTGACCGGGAGCTCTTTGGAGAGCAGCTGCTCCGTAATGGCCATATTTTCTTCTTTTGGCATGGTCACCGATCCGTAAGGCGAAGGGAAGAGAACGAGATCCGCTCCGGCAAGACGCATTAGTTGACCCAGCAGCACCGAAGCGGATATCCCGTAATGCGGTGAAGGGTACAGTGCGCCAGCAAGTGCAGGATGCGCCATGATTGGCACGTTAATGTCCGGATCGCTTGTAAGCTCCTGCAGAACGTCATATCCGTACGACAAAACGTTAAACAACAGGGCATTGGCACCCGCATCAATCGCTCGTTCAGCCTGCTTCTTCAAGCGCGAAGTTGGGCCAGTCAGGTTGGCGGCATAGAGCAATTTCTTGCCAGTCTCCTGGCGGGCCTGCTCAGCAGCCTTCATGCAAACCTCGACTCTTTTCTCGATAGGTGTCAGCTTGTTTTCAAACAGAATTTCGTCATCCTTGATCAGATCAACTCCGCCCAGAGCCTGACGGATAAACTGTTCGCGCAGCTCATCTGCATCCAGACCAATGACTGATTTGAAGATGCTCATTAACAGTGGACGATCATGAACACCAAGCAGATCACGAACCCCATTCAGTCCGAATTTGGGACCAGGGAATGCACCCAGGAATCCGTCCGAGAAGCCCAGTCTTGTCAGCTTGATCCGACCATCCATCGAAATTTTACCGAAGACGGTAACGAGCAGAGCCGGAATATCGCGGCTGAAGTTCACATCAGGATATCCGATCGTAATATCTGCATATCGTTCTCCTGGAGCCATGCCCTCATGTTCATGAACTTCTACGCTAATCACTTCGCCAAGATGTTTCTGCATGGCTTCGCGCTTGGCTTGCGGCAATTCAGTCCAACTGCCGACAGTCATACCGACTGCAATGGATTCAGCCTTTTTGCGGAAATCTGCACGATCATCATACAGACGATATGTGGCAGTACACATGTTGTTCATCGTAAATCTCCTTCCAAAGCAGCTCCCATCTCCCGTGAGCGCTCTGCGCAGCGGTTGACGGCTGCAATCACGTTTTCAAAGAAATCGCCCTCATCCAGTGTTTTGAGTGCTGCCTGTGTAGCGCCTCCAGGTGAGGTAACATCACTGCGAAGTTTCATGGGCTCCGCTCCCGTTTGCTGAACCATTCTCGCCGCACCAAGTACAGTTTGAACAGTCAGATCGCGGGATTGCTGGCTGGACAGTCCGCCGCGGATCCCCGCCGCAATCATGGCTTCCATCAAATAGTATACATAAGCTGGGCCGCTTCCGGAAATACCCGTGAGCACTTCCAGTTTCTCTTCCGGAACAATGGTGACAATGCCTACCGCTTCAAACATCGTCATGACTGTACTGCGCTGCTCATCTGTAATTTCAGCGGAGAAGGCAAGTCCTGTTGCACCAAGTCCAATCGTACTGGATGTATTCGGCATGGATCGAGCGATCGGTTGTTTACGGCCGAGCAGTGTCTGCATCGTGCGGATGGATAATCCGGCGATGACAGAGACGATAAGCTGGTCCGGTGACAGGAGGGGACCAAGCTCACGAAGAGCTGCCGCAGCGTCTTTTGGTTTCATGGCCAGTACAATAACGGGAGAAGCGGAGAGTACTTCCGATGATTGGGAGGCTGTTCCTGTATGAACGGCATAACGAGTACTCAGCTCTTCCTGACGTTTCTGGTTGCTCCGGTTCAGCATCGTAATATCCTGCGGGCGTACAACGAGGCGGGAGATCAGTCCGCGCACAATGGCTTCTGCCATGGCACCTGCTCCGTGGAAAGTAATCTTTTGTTGTAATAACGTCTGTTGTTCTTGACTCATGGTTATCGTTCCTCCTATATGGCTGTGGCTGCGATATTATTGCCGAATTTGTCCATTGCCGGTAACGCGGTATTTGGTAGAAGTAAGGGCAGGCAGTCCCATTGGACCACGAGCATGCAGCTTCTGTGTGCTTATTCCAATTTCGGCTCCATAACCGAACTCGAATCCATCCGTGAAGCGAGTGGAAGCATTGTGATAAACGGCGGCAGCATCCACGTCATGCAAAAAGCGTTCCGCATGAGCTGTATCACGGGTGACGATGCATTCGGAATGTTTGGTGCCATACGTGGCAATATGCTGCATGGCTTCTTCCAGACCCTGCACAACTCGTATATTCAAAATATAATCATTATACTCTGTACCGTAGTCTTCTTCCGTCACGGGAAGGGCAGTAGGGATCAGACGACGAGTCGTGTCACAACCCTTCAATACGACATTCGCCTCACGGAATTGTTCGGCCAAGGCAGGCAAATGCTGTTCTGCATAAGCAGCATGAATCAGCAGGGTTTCCATGGAATTACATACGGATGGGCGCTGTGCTTTTGCGTTGATCGCAATTTCTGATGCCATGACCGGATCCGCCGTTTCATCCACATACGTATGGCAGATGCCTGCGCCTGTTTCGATGACAGGTACCGTTGCATTGGTCACCACGTTGCGAATCAGTGAAGCACCGCCTCTTGGAATAATGACGTCCAGTAGTCCATTCAGCTTGAGCATTTCATCGACGGAAGAGCGGTTAGCGTCTTCCACGAGCTGCAGCGCATCCGGCGGCAAGTCTGTTTTGGCTAGTGCCTGATGGAGTACTTCTACAATACGACGATTGGAAGAGAGGGCAGAAGAACCCCCGCGCAGCAGAACGGCATTGCCCGTCTTGAGGCATAGCCCAGCTGCATCAACCGTAACGTTAGGACGGGCCTCATAGATGATGCCAATCAGGCCAATCGGCACCCTTAATTTTTCAATGTGGAGTCCATCTGGACGCGTAAATGACTCCAGTACTTCACCAACTGGATCTGGGAGTTCAACAATCTGACGCAAACCCTCCGCAATTCCCGCGATACGCTCTTTGTTTAAAGCGAGACGATCAAGCATGGATTCTGGTGTCCCTTGCTCTCTGCCACGCTCGAGATCTTCCGCATTGGCCGTAATAATGGATTCCGATTCCGTAATAAGCGCATCCGCCATGGCAAGCAAGGCTTTATTTTTCTGGTCCGTACTCAAACGGTTTAACTGTGGAACAGACGATTGAGCTTTGCTGGCTTTTTGTCTTACTTCACTCATCTGAAATTCCTCCTTCATTTATGCAAGTCCATGTCTCTAACCTATACAACCAATTACTTGTTATTTTAACGTAATCCATTCATCTCGATGGATGACCTCAAGCCGGTGGATGGCATTCAGGGTCTTCATGACTTCTCCACTTGGCAAACCTGCGATAAGGCGAAGTTGATCATCATCATAATTGACAATGCCTCGGCCAAGTAGTGTTTCATCCATACCCATGACCTCGACAACGTCACCTGCGTGGAATGTGCCAAGCACACGTTTGACGCCTACTGGCAGCAGACTATGACCGCCGTGAACGAGGGCATCTTCGGCACCGGCATCCACGACAACTGTACCGAGAGGTGTTGACATGAAGCCTAACCATTGTTTCTTGCGGGAGAGTGCGGCCAGACGAGTTTCGAAATACGTCCCCTTGCCGCAGCCCTCAACCGCGTTTTGCAAGTCGCCGGGTTCCTTGACGCTGCCCACAAAGACAGGGACGCCTCCTCGTGTTGCCACTTTGGCTGCATCAACCTTGGACCGCATGCCACCTGTACCGACCGATGAACCTGAACCTCCGGCATACGCATAGATTTCTTCTGTAATTTCAGGAATTCGATCATAACGTACAGCACTCGGATCCTTCCGGGGATCTGCCGTATAGAGTCCGTTGGTATCCGTGAGAATAACAAGATGCTGGGCTTTCACCAAATTGGCAACGAGCGCAGAGAGCAGATCATTATCCCCGAATTTCAACTCGTCTACTGATACCGTATCATTTTCGTTGAAAATGGGAATGACGCGTTGTCTGAGCAGCTCTTCCACGGTCATGCCTGCATTTCCCATCCGTTTCCGACTGTGAAAATCGGTTCTGGTTAGCAAAATTTGTGCTGTAGTAACGCGGTGCGCTGCAAAAGCCTGTTGATATGCCTGCATCAACAATGCCTGACCTACTGCGGCTGCCGCTTGCTTCTCATGCAGCATTTTGGGACGCTGAGGGTAACCAATTTCACGGAATCCGGCAGCAACGGCTCCGGAAGTGACCAGGAGAACTTCGTGGCCCTGTTCATAGAGCGAAGCGATCTCACTGGCGTAAAATGATATGGAACTGCGGTCAAGGCCGCCTTCCTCGGTGGTAAGCGAACTGCTCCCAATCTTGACTACTATTCGTGAAGACATGCTTTCACTTCCTTAAACATAATGAATGAGATACCAATGGGCCGTTATCCAGGTACAAAAAAAACTCCCGTCCTTTGTTGTAAAAAGGACGAAAGTTTGTTGCTTCCGCGGTACCACCTTTATTGATGATTGCATCATCCGGCTCTCGCCCTGTAACAGAAGGCACTGTCCTGCATAAACAGGCCGCTCAGGGGTAGGTTTCGGAGAGAAGCCGCGGTAAATTCTTGCAGCCCGGTGGAATTTACTCTCTGGGCGCGGCTTGTTCTCTCGTACTGGTCCCGTCATCACGTTTCGTTCGATATTTGTTAATAACATACCATGGAAACTTGGCAGATGCAAAGGGGTATGCGGCCTTAATTACTTAAACAAGTTCAGCTTGCCAATCCTTCTGGCAGCTTCCTCCAATCGCTTCTCGTCACTCAGCAAACCTGCGCGGACGTAACCTTCCCCATGTGTGCCAAACCCGATACCCGGTGCTACAGCGACTTTGGCTTCCCGAAGCAGCAAATCTGCAAATTCGGCTGAGGTAAACCCGTAAGGAACAGGCAGCCAGCTGAAGAAAGAACCCCCGGGCTTCGAAGCCTGCCATCCGATGGAGGAAAGTGCTTCATATAATGCATTACGGCGGGATTCATACCGCGCAACCAGATCAGTAACACATTGTTGGGAGGAAGTCAGGGCAGCAGCTGCCGCTGCCTGAATGCCGCCAAATAGGCTAACATAAATGTGATCCTGGAGCAGATTGATTTTGGAGATAATCTCCGCATTACCCAGAGCGAAGCCTACCCGCCAGCCTGCCATATTGTAGGTTTTGGATAACGTATAGAATTCAATACCGACTTCCTTGGCGCCAGGCGCCTGCAGGAAACTGACCGGACGATGTCCGTCAAACCCTATTGCACCATATGCGAAGTCACTGGCAATGACAATCTTGTTCCGGATGGCGAATTCCACGGTATCTTCATAGAATGACAGCGGGGCAGTCGCGGATGTTGGATTGTTGGGATAGTTTAAATACATCAGCTTGGCCTTGTCACGAACTTCATCCGAGATGGACTCATAATCAGGAAGGAATGCATTCGACTCCAAAAGAGGCATAAATGACATTTGCGCTTTGGCAAGAGCCACCCCGGACCAGTAATCCGGATAACCCGGATCAGGAACGAGACATACGTCCCCGGGATTAAGCAGCACTTGCGGCAGCTGTACAAGCCCCGTTTTCCCACCAAACAAAATGGCAACTTCAGTCTCCGGATCAAGGTCAACGTTGTAATCTTCTTGATAACGTTTGGCGATGGCTTCCTTCAGGAAGGCATGTCCACTAAAGGGTGAATATTTATGATAAAGCGGATTTTCGGCAGACTCCTGCAATGTTTTTACGATATGCGGTGGTGTAGGAGTGTCCGGGTTCCCCTGACCAAGATTAATTACGTCGTGACCACTTGCGATTTCACGGTTAACATTTTGCACGAGTGTTGCAAAAAATTGCGTTGGCAGCTGTGTCATAACGTCTGAGGTAGGTATATCAAAGGCGGAACGACCCGAATTTTGCTGTAAATTACTCATTAATTTCATCACTCCGGTTCATAAAAGTGGGAATAGTATTCATTAATTTATCACGCTAATCCCGAGCTGTATAGAGGGGATAAGAGATTGAAGACTTTTTATCTACCGTGAAAATAGCTTTTGTACAAAACCGAATTGGCCAGATTCGTGTTTGTCCATTGTCGAAGAAGAGCCTTTGTCTTATGATCATTTACGATAATGATAATCAATATCATTGAAAGAACGCTTAACTATCTAGGGGGAAAGAAAAAAATGAAACAAAACAGCTTTCGTGTGATGAGCACGACATTCATGATTGCAGCGTTATCCGTACTGCTGCTTGCTTGCGGCAATTCATCCACGACCGGTTCAGGTGACGGAGAGACAACTGCTGCGGCAACATCCAATGACTCGCAGGCAGCAGCAGAGAACACCGGGCAAGAAGAAGTGGCAGGCGCAGACAATACGAGTGAATCGAAAATATTTAAAGACTGGACTGGACACGAAGTCGAAGTTCCGACTAATCCACAGCGTGTCATATACCACGGCGAGGTTACTGGGGATCTTTTGGCTCTCGGGGTAGTTCCAGTAGGTATTCTTAAAAATGAAGGTACGGTATTCGATGATCAGGTGGAAGATGCAGAAGATGTTGGTTTTCCAATCAGTGTTGAAAAGTCGCTATCACTCAATCCTGACCTGATTATTTTCTCGAATGATGATGAAACGCAATACGAGCAGATTTCAAAAGTTGCTCCGACGGTGACGTTCAACTCCTTCTGGCCACTCGAAGAACGGATGCGATTCTTGGGAGATTTGCTCGGCAAAAAACAGGAGGCTGAAGACTGGCTTGCTGCACATGCCAAGGCAACAGAGGAAATGTGGGATCAGCTGCGTGCAAATGGGCTGAAGGAAGACGAAACCGCATCGGTATTTACCATGTATCCAGGTAATCGATTGTTCGTGATGGCGGGTGCAGGATTGCCCCAGCTGTTGTACGGACCTGGTGGTATGAAGCCAACCCTTGAAATCCAAAAGGTACTGGATGAAGAAGTAGGATTTGTTGAGATATCACAGGAAAAAATGGCAGAGTTCGCTGGAGACCGCATATTTATTTTAAATGCAGTAGATCAAGGCGCACAGCAATCAACGGAGGAATTGATGAATAGTGTGGTGTGGAATAATCTGCCTGCAGTCAAGGAAGGCAAGGTTTATCGATTTGATATCGTCAAAGCATCGAGCGATGCTACATCAAGAGAGTGGCTTCTGCAGGAATTGCCGAAACAAATGATTCAATAAAAGACCATTCATATCCTGTACAGGGCCTTCAGCGTATCGTTGAGGGCTCTTATTAATGTTTCTAATCGTGAACCAGTGTCTTTTGTATATATGCTGGAATAATGAGGCTTTGCGGCTTATAATCAGAATAGATTAATGATAACCATTCTCATTTACAGTAGGTATGAGGTGAAACGGAAGTGCAGCAAATGATCGCAAACGGTAATCCCTTATTTTTCTCCGCATTCCTGTTCCGTTATGTTCATATCAAGCGTCATATTGATCCTTCTGACCAAGTTATGCTTGAAGTCAGCGGTCAACGGCATACGCTGCTGTTCTGTGAACAGGGCGAAGGCCGCATATATATCGGATCTGAATTACACCCATTTATCTCTGGCAAGATATACCCCATGGCACCAGGAGAGAATTATCAGCTGGAGCATAACCGTTCTGGTGAGCTGAGATATACGGTGCTTCATTACGATGCCGTGCACATGGTAACAGGAGATCCGGAACTTTACACACGTTCTTTATTTGAAGAAAGGGACCAGATGAACGACTTTTCACCCGGCGCGTTATTCGGCATGCTGGATTTGTTGGAATCGGCCAGCCTCTATCAAACGGATGCGGAATATAGCCGGTTAAATGTACATTTTCAAAAATTGATGGAACTAGTAGTGTCCCGCTATACGCTGCCCAAAACAGAACAAAGCCCGGATGTCAGGGTACAGAACACCATTCAATACGTGGACGAGCATTACGCTCAGGATATAACTGTACAGAAATTAGCGCGGCTCGCAAATCTTCGACCAGCTCAGTTTACAGCTTTGTTTAGGCAAATTACAGGCCGTAAGCCTCTTGAATACCTGAACCACGTACGCATTGAACAGGCGAAGGAATGGCTCTCCCTTTCTGATGAACCTCTGCGCGATATTGCGGGTCGTATAGGCTTCCGGGATGAGTACTATTTCAGCAGACGCTTCAGGCAGCACACCGGACTGGCTCCCCGGCAATATGATCGATCCCTTCAACGACATACGCTTGTTCAAGATTGGGCTGGACATGAAGTAAACATTCCTGGACACCCTGGGCGGATTCTATTCTATGGAGATTCTGCAGGAGACTTACTTGCGTTGGGGCTTCCCGTGCTTGATGGCAAAGCGTATGATGTTTTACCTTCCATTGATTTGGAATGGACCGTGCAGAAGCAGCCGGATCTGATTTTGTTCGATAGCACGAATGAACAGTTGTACCAGCGGCTTTCCCGCATTGCTCCTACTTTGATATACAACTCTCATGCGAACCTGGAAGAGCGCATCCGCAAAGTGGGAAGCTGGTTTGGCATGGAGCTGGATGCAGAGACATGGATTGCATCTTATCATAGGAGAACAGAGGAGATGTGGAGCAGCATAAAACCATGGATTCAGCTTGGCGAAACGGCTTCGGTGCTAGTGCATCACCGAGGTGCCCGCTTGTTTGTCATGGGCAATATCGGACTGGCTCCGTTTCTGTATCACCCGCAGGGGTTTGTGCCTGTAAGCAAAGTGCAGGAAGCTCTGGCTGCCGGGAGGGCCTACAAGGAGATTTCAACAGAGTCGATAAGTCAGTATGCGGGGGACCATATTTTTGTCATGCTGCCAGAGAGCGATGCGGCCAGGGCAGCAACGGAGAAGCTGTTTGAAAGTGATGAGTGGAAGGAACTGCCCGCTGTAAAAAAAGGAAAAGTGTACACGTTGGATGAGCAGGTGTGGAATATGGGAGATGCCTTATCGTACAGCAGATTGCAGAGCCTGTTCCCAGAATTGCTGAAACGAACTGACCCATCCTCTATAATCGTTAACTAGCAGCGATTGAAGTCATAAATAAGGTTGATCAAAACCTTGTTGCAGGCTTCGCTCGGATCAAGCTATGATAACAGGTATTACAGTTCGGAGGAGTGCACGTCATGACAAAACAACCATTGGGGGAAATGCGTGTTGCCCTGATTCAGGGTGACATTCAGCTTGGTAATCCTGAAGCCAATCATCAACATATGCAGAATCTGCTTGAGCAAGCAGTTGAACAATATCCGGATCTGGGGCTGGCCGTGCTGCCGGAAATGTGGAATACAGGTTACGCTTTGGAACAAATCCATGAGCTCGCTGACCCGGAAGGGCAAAAATCACGGGAGTGGTTATCGGCATTTGCCGAGAAGCATCAGATTTCAATTGTCGGTGGATCCATAGCAGAGAAGCGAAATGGACAAATTTTTAATACTATGTATGCCTACAACAGTGAAGGTAAGCAGGTTACACGTTATGATAAATTGCATCTATTCCGCCTGATGGATGAGGAGAAATATTTGCAGCCTGGAGCAGATCCTGAAATTTTCGAACTGGAGAACGGTCTGACAGCGGGGGCGTCCATCTGTTATGATATCCGATTTCCAGAACTAGCCCGTACGCTTGCATTGAATGGGGCCAGAGCATTGATCGTACCAGCAGAATGGCCGAATCCACGTTTGCACCACTGGCGCACACTGCTGACAGCACGAGCGATTGAAAATCAGATGTATGTGATCGCGTGCAACCGGGTCGGTAAAGGGGGAGACACCGAATTTTTTGGGCATTCTCTCATTATTGATCCTTGGGGCGAAATTGTGGCTGAGGGAGGAGAAGGGGAAGAGATTGTGACCGGGCTGATTCGCCCTTCCCTTGTTGATGAAGTGCGGGGACGCATTCCTGTTTTTGAAGACCGCAGACCTGGTATTTATTTTGGTGCAAAATAATAAAAAAATAATTCCAGTAAAGTGTTTATCCTTCCAGGAGGCGGGTAATGATAACTATCCCGTCACCAAGGAGGATGATCAATCAATGGACAACCATGTGAAAGATACGCTCAGGAGACTGGAACAGGAAAACACTAGGGAAGATCACTTGAGGCCATTCTTAGAGAATGGAGCAGGAGGGCTATCACCGCCTGAACAAAACATTCAGGACGAAGGCCGACTGGTCAATCAACAGAACAGGCTGACGAGTGAACGTAATTTGCGAAAATAAACAACAAGACATGAATATCTCTTATGTACGTTTCTACGTTAACTTTAGATCATGATATCAGCAACATTGTGATGTAACGATGTACTGCGATTTCATGCAAGAACTTGATCCTGCTTATGCGGGAGAAGAGTATAGAACAAAGGCTTGACCCATATGGGTCAAGCCTTTGTTTATTTTGTTACCTTTGAAATGATTAATTTACAGAGACAGGATTCTCATAGTCTCCTTCGGAAAGCTTGGCAACCGTCTGTTTAAATGTCTCAATAAAAGCTTCTGCCGCTTTGGAAAGTACACGTCCCTGACGGTAAGCGACCACTAGAGTACGACTTGGGACAGGTTCAGCAAGTGGTACATAGACAGGCACAAACTCACTGCGTGGTGCCCTGGCTATAAAGCGTGGAACGAGGGTAATGCCCATGCCTGTAGCTACAAGGGATTGCACGGTTTCAATGTTATTGCTCTCAAATACGACACTCGGATCGAATCCTGCCTGCTGGCACAGATCAAAGGTCAGCTTGCGGAAGCCTTGTCCTTTTTTCAATACAACAAACGACTCGTCCCGAAGCTCCTCCATATGCACAGGGATCGGATGATCCGGATTGCCTCTGACGGCAAGGGGGTGTTGAGGAGGTACGGCCAGATCGATTCGCTCTTCGCCGATGGCAACGTACGACAGGCTTGGTTCCTGCAAGGGCAAGGAGAGCAGGCTGAGATCAGCTTTGCCGCTGGCTGTCAGCTTCTCCAGCGTTAGACCGGCGTCTTCAAGCAATGTAACCTCGATATCCGGATAGGCTTGCTGGTAAGCAGGGAGTACATGCGGCAGAAGGTGGGAACCGGTGATCGGCATGCTGCCCACAACGACTTTGCCTTTGCGCAGCTGGGAGATATCTGACATTTCCTGTCTGAGTAATTCCACAGCATCTACAATTTTTTGGGCTTGCTCCACAAAGGTGACCCCAGCATGGGTCAACTCCACCGTGCTGGTATTACGCTGAAAGAGCAGAACGCCAAGCTCTTTCTCAAGTTTAGACAATTGCTGACTGAGCGAAGGCTGAGCAATATGAAGTTTCTCTGCCGCCCGGGAGAAATTCCGTTCTGCAGCAATCTGCAGCGTATATTGAAGTTGTCTGAATTCCATAAGCACTTGTCATTCCTTTCGTTATGCCACCATTATATCATCATGGATAAATAAATCATTTTTCTATCATGAATATAGATAAAAAGCATTGACACTCGTGGTGAAGCAACGTAGTATAAGCATTGTATGATAATGATAATTGTTATCAATTAAGAGCCGCTGTGGTTACAGTGGTTTATTGTATTTCAACTCATTATAGGTCAAACCTATTACATCTATAGATATTATATCTTGGAACAATGAAGGACAGGGTGATATATTTATGTCATTCAAGAGCTTCACCGTTTAGACAAAAACAGAGGCTCTTCCAAGGACCGAACTTATGATGAGGTGAAAATGATGAGTAAAAAAACGATGTTTGAGAAAATTTGGGAAAATCACGTAATTCATCAGGAAGAAGGAAAACCGAGCATTCTGTATATCGATCTCCACCTTGTACACGAGGTAACTTCTCCACAAGCATTTGAAGGCCTGCGTTTGTCTGGACGCAAGGTACGTCGCCCGGAATTAACGTTTGCGACAATGGATCACAACGTTCCTACCAAGGATCGTTACAATATTACCGATCCAATCTCCAAGCAACAAATTGATACACTCTCTCAAAACTGCCGCGACTTTGGCGTAAAACTGTATGATCTGGATACGATTGACCAAGGTGTTGTACACGTTATGGGACCAGAACTTGGTCTGACTCACCCAGGTAAAACCATTGTTTGCGGTGACAGCCATACGTCCACACACGGTGCATTTGGTGCACTGGCATTCGGAATTGGAACAAGTGAAGTAGAGCATGTCATGGCTACTCAATGTTTGCAGCAAGCAAAAGCAAAAACCATGGAGGTTCGCTTCGTCGGGAAGCGTAATCCGGGCGTAACAGCAAAAGACATGATCCTCGCAGTGATTGCCAAATATGGCACAGACTTTGCAACAGGTTATGTTATTGAGTATACGGGCGAATCGATCCGTGAACTCAGCATGGAAGAGCGTATGACCGTATGCAACATGTCTATCGAAGGTGGAGCAAGAGCAGGTATGATCGCTCCGGATGAAACGACATTTGAGTATCTGCGTGGACGTGAATATGTTCCTGCTGGTGCGAAGTTTGATGAAGCTGTTGCAGCTTGGAAAGAGCTTGTTACAGACGAGGGTGCCGAGTTTGATCGTGTTGTAGAGATCGATGTGGAGTCCCTGATTCCGCAAGTAACTTGGGGTACCAGCCCGGGTATGGGAACGGATATCTCATCCAAAGTGCCTGTTCCGGCAGAACTGCCAACTGAAAATGAACGCAAAGCAGCTGAAAAGGCGCTTGAATATATGGGTCTTACACCTGGAACACCGATTTCTGAAATTGAGGTAGACTATGTATTTATCGGTTCTTGTACGAATGGACGGATTGAGGATCTGCGTGCGGCAGCCAAGGTTGCCAAAGGCCATACCGTGTCCAGCAATGTTACGGCAATCGTGGTTCCTGGCTCAGGCCGTGTTAAAATTCAAGCCGAAAAAGAAGGTTTGGATAAAATCTTCACGGAGGCAGGATTTGAATGGCGTGATGCAGGATGCAGCATGTGTCTTGCAATGAACCCGGATGTATTGAAACCAGGACAACGCTGTGCATCAACATCCAACCGTAACTTTGAAGGACGTCAAGGACGTGGAGGACGTACCCACCTGGTATCTCCGGCAATGGCTGCAGCGGCAGCGGTTAAAGGTCACTTCGTTGACGTACGTGACTGGAATTTTAAAACGGAAGCAGTTATCTAACAGGTAACGGACAGAAGGGAGAACGGATCACATGGAAGAATTTAAAACACTGCAAGGCATCGTTGCACCGGTAGACCGGGTCAATGTAGATACTGACGCGATCATTCCAAAACAATTTTTGAAACGGATTGAACGTACCGGATTTGGACAATTTTTGTTCTACGAATGGCGTTTCGATGAAGAGGGGAACAACAATCCTTCCTTCGAAATGAACAAATCCCGTTATGAAGGAGCATCCATTCTGATTTCCCGTGCAAACTTCGGCTGCGGCTCATCCCGTGAGCATGCACCTTGGGCAATTATGGACTATGGATTCCGTTGTGTCATCGCACCATCTTTTGCAGATATCTTCTATAACAACTGCTTCAAAAACGGCATCCTGCCAATTAAATTGTCTGAAGAGCAAGTAGAAGATCTGTTCCAGCGTACAGCTGCTCATGAAGGCTATGAACTGAACGTCAATCTGGAAAACAAAACGATTACCGATGCATACGGACTGCATATCGATTTTGATCTGGATGAGCACCGTCGTCAATTCTTGCTGCAAGGTCTGGACGATATCGGTCTGACATTGCAACATGATGATGAGATTACAGCGTATGAGCAGCGTCATGCCGCAAAACTGTTTGGATAATATCTGACATATCGAATAAAAATGCTTCTGCTTCTCCGTAGGAACGTTGTTCCGATGAGAGACAGAAGCTTTTTCTATTATTCAGTGCTGATTAATCTTGCTATCTTGTTAGAATGACACATTTAAATCAAGTGATCTATACGTAGAATTCCTGATTGTTTTTTGCTGAATACTTCAATATGTAATCCCCGTCATTTTTTAAATCTCTTGATGCGATTTTGATCTTGGTATAGTCCAGTCGCGTCTCTCGGAGCACACGCTTAACTGCTTGAATTCCAAGTGTCTCATCCATTACAAAGCAGTAAATATTCAAAGCATACTGCGTAACTGGATTTAACGTTTGGCCCATATCATGTCCATCTACAATGCCGAGCCCTTTCCAACCTAGCTCACTTGTCAGTGCCTCACTGGCTTTATCCTTGAGCCATAGATCACGTTTGCTGCCTGTAAGACTCTTCATCGGATATTGAATAATCAGCATGTAACCCTCGTCTTCTTTTGTAACCTTGGTCTGAGTAGCGATGAAGAAAATCAACCTTGAATTCGTCCTCATCGCTAAACGAGGCTGGAAAATCCATTCTGGTCGTTGTACCAACCGTACCGACTTCGCCGATATGCTCCACAACCTGATCCTCTTCGATCCAGTATTCTGCGTAGAGCAGCTTGCCATTGGATGCCTGTTTATACAAAGTGATCACTGTTTTCCCCCCTATGAATAAAATGACTTTCATTCTTTCCTTACGATACAAAGTAGATTGGACAATTTGCTATGGATGAGGATCTTCTTATGGTGCCACATAAAATATAATAGCATCAATAGATGATATTTTTGACAAGATATCCAATTCGTGTTGACTAAAAAGAAGATATTTCTCCAATTTGATTTCTTTTTTCATCTTGGTTCCGACTAAATATGACAACGTTGTAACCGGATGAAAAGCCATTATCTGATAAACTGATTAGTATATTATGGAAAGTTACATAGAGGACAATACGAAGGTACAGAACACAACAGAATGGTGGATGATCTATGAAGAAATGGTCGGCTGCAGTCGTTATCTTTCTGTTCATGTGTTTATTTCCTATCGCAGCCCAAGCAGGCGTCGTGCCCTCAATTGTTCTTGATGGAGTAACCCTTGATCAGCGATCCGGTGCACCAACAGAAAATGTCGGAAATGCCGTGATGGTCCCAATCCGCATTGTTTCAGAGAACCTCGGTTATCAGGTGAGGTGGGAAAAGGAAACCAAGTCTGTTCTGGTTCAAAAAGGAAGCCGCAGTATAGCAATGACGGCCGGTAAAGATACAGCAACAGTCAATGGAAGCCCTGTAGAACTGGATTCCCCACCTTTGGTCAAACAAGGAACGACGCTGGTCCCCTTGCGTTTCGTCGGAGAAGGCATGGGGCTTGAAGTAGGATGGGACAATGGAACCAAGACAGTCAGCCTACGCACCGCTCCACCAGTGGCAGAACAAGAGGAAGAGGATGAGGCTACCACAGCTCCTTCTCCCAGCTTGAAGGCTGAGCTTCAGAGTATAAGTTTCAGCAGTAATCGATTGATGATAACGACAAGTGGAGAAGTCAAGCCGAAAATGTCCACTCTCGGTGCACCGGATCGAATTATTGTGGATATGCCTGAAACCACGTTCTCTGAGTCTTTCATCCAAGGACAGGATTTCAGTTCGGATGGCAGCGGCAGCATTGTAGTTACAGATTCCACTGTGGTATCCATGGTGCGATACGCCATGTTCAGCCATTCACCATCCACGGTTCGTGTTGTATTTGATTTGAAACAATCTGCTACGGCTAAATGGTCGCTTGGAGATAACCATGTGCTGCTTGTTGATCTGACAGCAAGTAATGGGGAGTCTGCCAGTCAACCCGCCTTACCAACGGATGATGGCAAGAAAATAGTGATTATTGATCCCGGGCACGGTGGGAGGCAGTCGGGAGCAGTAAGTATTTCCGGAAAGTATGAGAAGGACTTTAATCTTGCAGTGGGTTTGAAAGTACAAGCACTGCTGCAGAAGCATGAAGATATTCAAACGGTGATCACGCGTCAGGATGATACTGAACTTTCCTTGCAGCAGAGAGTCGAGATGGCAGAACTTAATCAGGCGGACGTATTCATATCCATTCACGGGAACAAATTTACGACTGCTGATCCGAACGGAATAGAAACGCTCTATAGTCGGATGGAGAGCAAAACGCTGGCCGATGTGCTTCATACACATATCATGCCAGTTGCAGGGCTCAAGGATCGTGGTGTGAAAATGGTCAGCCTGCATGTAACTCGTGAGACGTCCATGCCAGCAGTTCTGCTTGAGCTAGGTTTTATGAGTAATCCAACAGATGAAGCACTCATGCTCACAGAAGATTATCAGAACCGTTGTGCAGAAGCAATTGTAGATGGAATTATAGAATCTTTAGGGCTTTAAGTACGATTATTCGTAAATGCGCAGTTTAGGAAAGCTCGTTGTTTTCAGATGTTTAATTGATAAAAAAGGAAATAAAAAGACATTAAAATGTAGAAAAAGCTTGATTTGACAACGTTTTTTTTCTGTTATGTTGGAATATATTCGCAACTTTTGAGAGTACGGGGCGTCTAATAGGTGTCTGGTAATGCCCACGTGGTCAGTCGGAGCTGTAAGTCACAACATGCGGCGAAAAAATATGAGAATGGTAGGGGTGAAGGATGAAGAAGTTCGGTTTTTTGGTACTGTTATTTGTCTTTGGGCTCGTTTTCCCGGGCTATAGTCATGCAGCTGTGGATACGAAAATTATCCTAGACGGGAAAGAAATTGTGCAGCCATCGGATGCCAAAGCGGAAATCATCAATAGCAAAGTGATGGTGCCGATTCGGGTTATTTCCGAGAGTCTGGGGTACGGTGTGGAATGGAAGCAAAGTACAAGCACCGTGACGATAAGCAAAGACAACACTGCCATGCAGATGATTGTAGGACAGAAGACGGCAACGGTGAACGGCAGTAACGTGAACCTGGATGCCCCGCCACTCGTAAAAAATGGTACGACTCTTGTGCCACTCCGATTTATCGGTGAACAAATGGGTCTTAAGGTGGGTTGGAACAACACTACGAAGACGGTAACATTAGTTACCCAGAATTCAGGTTCCGGAAACGGGACTACAACTCCTCCAAACTCCGGCAATAATGGCGGGAGTACAAATGAGGAAGGTCTTGTACTGGTGAACGGCATCAGCTTCAGTGACAACCGCTTCTTTATTGCAACCAGCGGAGAAACGAAGCCGAACGTCTTCACGATGACAGGACCGGATCGGATTGTTATCGACTTACCTAATACAGCATTTGCTGATTCTTTCAGTGAGGGACAAGCTCTTGACAGCAACCAGAATGGACAGCTTGTAGTCAGCGGTTATCCCGATGTTTCCAAGATTCGGTATTCGTTATACAGCAACAGCCCTTCTACTGTTCGTTTTGTCATTGACCTTTCGAGTGCCAAAGGTTATGACGTTCAAAACGATTCTGGTTTGATTATGGTTGATCTGAACAAGCAAGGCTCGACACCTACTCCTCCAGTTGGAGATAATGGCAAGAAAGTTGTCGTCATTGATGCAGGACACGGGGATCATGATCCTGGAGCAATTGGTGTTACCGGTAAACGGGAAAAGGATTTTAACTTGGCAATGGCTTTGAAAGTGGAAGCACTGCTGAAAAAAGAGTCTAAAATTGACGTTGTGTTAACCCGCAGCGATGATACTTTTCTTGCTTTGAGTGAACGTGTGAAAATTGCCGAAAAGGTAAACGCGGATATTTTCATTTCCATTCATGCCAATAGTGGACCTGCTGCTGCGAACGGTGTAGAAACCTTCTATACTCGATCCACTAGTAAGGAATTGGCTACCATCATGCACAAATATCTTCTGCAATCTTCGGGATTAAAGGATCGTGGCGTGAAAACGGCAAGCCTCCATGTTACCCGTGAAACGACAATGCCAGCTGTTCTGCTGGAGGGCGGTTTCCTGAGCAATAAGAGTGATGAAGCAGCTCTGTTCACTGAAAGTTTCCAAAACAGTGTTGCCAAGGGTATTGTTGCAGGAATCAAGGAGTATCTGGGAATTAAATAAGGGTTTCCCTTATGATCAGGAGGCGGAGTTAGAATGAACAAAAAAATATGGATTGCAGCACTGCTGGTAACGGTTATGGCAGTTGCTGCCGGATGCGGAAGCAAGCCAACAGCAGCTCCTGCTCCAAGTCAGACTCAAGGGGCAGGTACGGAAGTTAGTGTCCCTGAGGATCAAACGAATGAGAATGAGACAAATGATACAGAAATTACTGATCCTGTAACTGTGGAAACAGAAGGTACGACATCTACACCGGATTCAACACCTTCCAGCTCAGGTTCGGAAGGAACAACTTCTTCGGGAGGAGCTTCTACGGATTCGAGCAGCACTTCACAGAGTACAGAGCAAAAAACGATCAAGGTGTTTTATACCGATCCGGAAGAGCTGGATCTGCATGAAGCCACTGCGAGTATCTCCTACGCAGCAGATGATGATAAATACAAGGAAGCATTTGCGGCTTTACAACAAACGTCTGATGACAAACTTGTTCCACTGTGGGCCAAAGATATTGAATTGAAATCCGTGAAATTTGATGCAGGTGCACTTACATTGGACATTCATATGCCTGATACTGCACGTCTTGGTGCAGGTGGAGAAGCCTATGCAATTGATGCCTTGAAGAAAACATTCTTCCAGTTTGATGAAGTTAAATCGCTTGATTTGCTGGTGGACGGGCAGCAATCCGAGAGCTTGATGGGCCATGTCGATCTTGAGCATCCAATGACAAGATCCGAATAGTTTGGCTGCAGCATGTTGTTTTACCGTTTTCCAATGGATATCGACCGTTTTACATGAGAGGGGAAATCATAGGTGACTTTTAAATATAACAATCCATCACACTCTAAAAAAGTAGTATCAGCCGTGCTTGCAGGCATGATGGCCCTTAGCGCTGGCGGAGCTGCCATGGCAGCGGAATCAACAGAAGCGGAGCAGAGCCAGACTGCGGCTGTAAGCAACACGACTGCACCTGCAGGTTTGTTCAGTGATATCAAGGTTGGATACTGGGCTGAGAAGCATGTATATAAGCTGGCAAACCAAGGTATCCTTCTCGGTAACAATGGTCTGTTCCGTCCTGGAGATGCGGTAACACAACAGGAAGCTGTAACCATGGCGATCCGTTTTATGAACCAGGAAGGCCAGTTGAACGACAGCACGGCTACGGCATTACCGACAAATATGGAAGTGGGGAATTATTTCAAGCCATATGTGGCTTTGGCGCTTCAACTGGGACTGATTGATAAAACGGAAGAAGCTACAGCAGACGTATCTAAAACAACATGGGGACAAAAGCCTGCATCGCGTGAGTGGATTACCAAGCTGCTGATCCGTTCATTGGACAAAGAGGCTGAAGCGAAGGCTCAGAACAGTCAGTCCACTGGCTTCGCCGATGATGCAAGCATCTCCACAGATGGCAAAGGTTACGTCAATCTGGCAGTGAGCCTGGAGCTTGCCAAAGGTGTGGAAGGCAACAAATTTAATCCAACCGGATCGGTAACCCGGGCCCAATTAGCGACTTTCTTTAGCAGAGGAGAAGCGTTAACAGATACAGCTTACCCGAACACGTACACGGGTTATGTAACTGGATTAAAAGATGGTCAGATCAGCCTGCTGGTTAATGGTAAAGTAACAAACTTTACGGTGAACAGCAGCACTCCATATTTTACAAAAGATAGTGAGACACGTGCGGCAGAACCGAATGTTCAGCTCTATACCAAAGTACAGGTAGTTGGATCTGCTGGAAATGCAGCTTATGTGGAAGTTATCGATGCGACGCCGCAGGTGGAGAGCGTCGAAGGTACATTTGCGCGTTCGTTGTCGGGCAATAAAATTGGGATCTTTGTTGGCGAAAACTATGAAACTTACGGGTATGATGAAGCAACTGCTTTTATCGACCAGAACGGAAATGCGATCAAGCTTGCTGATATTACAGCAGACAGCATTATTGAAATACAGCGTGAGACCTTCTCCGCTGACAAAAAAACGGTGGCCATCCGCGTGAAGTCCGGTATTGTGAACAAAAGTGACAGCGGTGTGATTACGGAAGTGAGCACAACCGGGAAAACGATCAAGTTCACGAATGCAGCAGGAACCACAGAGCAGTTTACGTATGGTGATAACCTGATTATTCGTTATCAGGATCGAATTCTGTCTTTGGCTGAGCTAAAAGCAGGCAGTACCGTGAAATACACAGTGAAGGACAGTGTTCTGCAAACCATCGAATTGTCTCAGGGTGTAGAGCAGTCTGTACGTGGTACTTTGGTGGAGATTGGTGGCAATCAGTCAACATTGACGTTTAAACGTGAAGGTGGCTCTCTTGAGGCAAAACTGCTGGCGGAAAATCCGGAGGTAGTAATCAACGGAATCCAGGACGCATCATTGTCAGATCTGATTACAGATGCAACGAATGGTGACCAGGTTGAGCTGACGCTAAATGGTGAAGATCGTGTAACTCGAATTCAGGTTATTGGACGTCAGATGGAACCGATGAACGGTGCTTCAGTAGTTTCTTACAACAGCAAAACCAAAGTGTTGACTGTACTGGACAGTAACAAAAAACCATTTGTATTTACGCTGGATGACAAAACGAAGCTGGACTACAATACAACCAAGCCTACGCTTGCAGGATTGGAATCGCTATTGAACGAAGGGCGCAAACTCGATCTGACGTATGTCGGAACCAGAGCGTTGTCCGTAAAAGTCATTTACAAATACGAAGGTACGCTTAGCGGCATGGATACAAATAAAAAAACCATCAGCGTATTGTCTGGTAATCAAACCATCACGGTTCCTTATTCTACCGTTCCGGCAGTAGAGATCTACAACAAGTCTGGAGCAAGTCTGAGTGACCTGAAGATTGGTGATAAAGTAACCGTTACGCTTGGTTCCAATCAGGATTACGTACAAAAAGTGTCATTGAACACCGTGGCACAATTTGAAGTCGTATCTGTAGAGACTAATGGTCGTGTTCGCGTGAAATCGGACTCCCTGACAAGTCAGTTTTACGTGGATCAGGCTGTTTTGACAGGTGAAGGTGGACAAAGTATTACAGCTTCTCAACTGACTGCCGGCAATCTGATTAACGTGACTTTCGAAGGAACGACTCCTAAAGCGGTTCAGGTCGTGAAACGGACTTTGGCAGAAGTGACGTCTGTTGATGCGACTTCGGTAACGCTGAAGTTGTTTAATGGACAGAGCGAAACCGTACCTGTTAGCGGTGCTGTAAAAGTAATCAAGTCTGGCTCTACGTTAACCACATTAAACAGCCTTACAGTGGGTGACCGTGTTGAAATGACCAAGGATACGGATAATTCCACTCGTTTCAGAGTGATGACCATTATGAGTAAGCAGTTCTGGTCTTATGATGGCGTTGGTAACCAAATCCTGGTTAAACGTGAGTCCACCTCAGATACAAATTACCGTTTTGCACTTGGTACAAGCGTATTTGTTCACCAGGGTGACAACACTTTAAGCGTGCAATCTCTCAAAGATAATGATAATATTGTATTGTATCTCCTGAATAACGTAGTCATGGAGATCCAAAAACAGTAATCGTTTTTTTCGAGGATCAAAAGAATGACCGTCTTGATGCGGGATCTTTCCCCCATCAGGACGTTTTTTTTGCAAGCTTTTTGGCGTCCCCGCAGAGCACTCGAAATAAGCTTGGAAAGTAAGTCTCCACACCGTGTGGTGATTTTGTGGGAGGTAGCTCTTCATGAATGCAGCGACGGTTAGGCACATACTCGATACGATGGAAGCGATGTTCCCTGATGCACATTGCGAATTAAATCACAGCAATGCGTTTGAATTGACTGTAGCTGTCCTGTTGTCTGCTCAGTGTACCGATGAAACGGTAAACAAGGTGACTGCAGACTTGTTCCAAAAGTACACCAGTCCTGCCGACTATCTGGCGGTTCCCCTCGAAGAGTTGGAACAGGACATCCGGCGTATTGGCTTGTACCGGAACAAGGCCAAGCATATTCAGAACATGTGCCGTATTTTAATAGAGCAGTATGGCGGTGATGTACCGCAGGAACATGATCAGCTTGTGACGCTGCCAGGTGTAGGGCGGAAGACCGCGAATGTGGTTGTTTCCAATGCATTTGGTGTACCGGCCATTGCGGTGGATACGCATGTTGAACGTGTATCCAAACGGCTCGGGCTGGCAGGCTGGGACGACTCCGTACTTGAAGTCGAGAAAAAACTGATGAAGCGCGTACCCCGGGATGAGTGGACTTTAACTCACCACCGGATTATTTTCTTTGGACGCTACCATTGCAAGGCGCAAAATCCCGCGTGTCATATTTGTCCATTGCTGGACGTATGCCGGGAAGGGAAAAAGCGTATGAAAACGTCCCAAATCAGGAAAGATAAGGAACGTGCTACAAGCCCAAAACGAAAAATAAATTAATGACCAGAAGAGGATGAGTAATGATGAAATGCATTTCCGTGTACACTGACAATTTTGAGGCCTTCTCCGATATTTTTGAGCAAATCGTAGAACAGGAAATGGCTGAGAACGAAGAGAAAGAAGTCGAAGGCATCACAGTAAGCCACTCTGGCGACGTGCCTGAGCATTATTTGGAGCGTATGTCTACCAAACCGGAAGTTGTGGTTATGAGAGACAAAGGAAGAGACATTACGATTTTGCAGCATGGACAAGTATTTGAAATTTTGCTGCCTTCCCTGGAGAATGCTGTTAGCTAATTCTCCTGGTCAATGCAAGACATGTTGCATCAATGCTGGCGTTGAGCTTATCACATAAGTTCATGCGGGCATTGAATGCAGCATACATAGCTACGTACAATGAACAGCATTGTGTAATCAATAGAACCATTATTCAGATAAAACCGACAGATCGGTTTTATTTTTTTTAAGTAAAAATGATGTTTTCTTTCTGTAACGCTTAGCTTTAAATGAACGAAACCGTTCAAATTCGGTTTGTCTAATGTTAAAATACATTTATTATGAGATAAAGACATGACAGGTACAATAAAGAGGAGCCAGGGGGAAGGCCAGACATGACCAGAACAGATTACCCAGTAGAATTGGCTGAACCACTGCTTTCGCTGCGCAAGGCAATGGAGCAGACAGAGGACCATACTGCTGTACATGCGTTAACAGATCTGATGAGCAAGGCAGAGATGAAGCAATTGACAATCGCGTTTTGTGGACACTTTTCTGCAGGAAAATCAAGTTTGATCAATAGTTTATGTGGGAAACGGGTGCTGCCATCAAGCCCTGTGCCGACAAGTGCCAATGTGGTGTCCATTCGTAATGGCGCGCCGCGAGCGCTGATTTATACGGCAGCTAACGAAAGCGCTGACAATCAGGAAGTACTCGCAGATCCGCTTGAAGTCTCTCCTGAGCAACTGGAAGAGTACTGCAAGAATGGTGGTGCATATCGTTCCATTGAAGTGTGGGATGACATCCCTTTGCTGGCAGATGATGCTGTGCTGCTGGATACACCAGGTGTGGACTCGACTGACCGGGGACATGGCTTGGCAACACATTCGGCGCTTCACCTTGCTGATGTGGTCTTTTATGTGATGGATTATAACCATGTTCAGTCTGAGAGCAATTTGTCTTTCGCCAAAAGCCTATCGGATTGGGGGAAGCCGCTGTTTCTCATCGTGAATCAGATTGATAAGCATAGGGAACGTGAGCTAGCGTTTGATGAGTATGTGAAAGGTGTAGAGGCGATTTTTGACGCGTGGGAAGTCAGATATGATGGGCTCTTGTTCACTTCGCTTCGCGATAAGGATCATCGTTATAACCAATGGAATGTGCTCCCTGATTTGATTCAACACATGTTGAACGAGAAGGAAGCACTCATTCGTCATAGTCTTGCAAGTTCGGCCAGTCATATCACCGAGCAGCACATCATCAGACAGGCTGAACGGCGAGAGGACGAAGAGGCAGCTCTGCTGGACGAAATCGGAGGACAGGAAGGCATTGAACGACTTGAACGAGAGCTGGATAAGTTAAAGGCTGAAGAAGACGAGCTTCGTGCTAAGCCCTCACGGGAGCGTGAGAAGTTCCGGGGGGAGCTGGAGTCCCTGTTATCGAATGCCAACCTCACTCCTGCAGATATCCGTACTTCGGCCGCAGCCTATCTTGAGAGCCGGAAACCTGGATTTCGGGTAGGATTGCTTTTCTCAGGTGGGAAGACCGAACAGGAAAAGCAGCGCCGTGCAGCTGAGCTCGTTAAAATGCTGCAGGATCAAACTTCGGGTCAAGTGGAAGTGCATATTCGCACCATGCTTCGGAAGCTGGGAGAAGCCCATCAGCTGTGGAACCCGGACTGGGAACAGGCATTGAATACTGAACTGCCTGTTCTGGATGAAGCACTATTAGAGATGAAACGAAGCGCTGGCGCAGAGGTGTCTCCCGAGTATGTGCTTCAATTCAGCAAGGAGGTGCGGGGCGAGATTGAGGCCCGCTACCGCAGGTCGGCCATGATGCTGGTCGACCGGATGCTTGAGGCGCTGGGCGCGCAGGGCGAAGCCGCGCTTCAGGCGCTGGACGCCAGCCGCGCAGCGGTGCTGGCGCAATCCGCGGCGGCGGCGCGCTATACGGCGCTGCAGCGCGCCGCCGCCGCTGAGGCAGCAGGGCTGCGCAGCCTGCTGCCTCCTGCGGGCCCTCTCCCATCCGGGCTGTTGCCGGAGGTGCAGGGCCCGCATGTACCCGCGCAAGAGCCGAGCGAAGCTCACGGCTCTGACCCGGGCATATCCGCGTCTGTGGCTGCGCAGCCACAGACAGAAGCGCCGCCGCGCAAAGCTGCGGCGCACATGCAGCCGGCGGCTGGCGCACAGCGCCGCCGGCGCCTGGACGCAGCTGCGGCACGGCTGGAAGCCGCAGCTGCGCTGGTAGAGCCGTACCCCGCCATGGGGTCGGCGGTACGGGATCTGCGTGCACGCGCGGCTTCGCTTGCGGGCGGCACGTTTACCCTGGCGCTGTTCGGAGCCTTCAGCGCAGGCAAATCCTCCTTCGCCAACGCGCTGCTGGGCGAAGCTGTACTCCCTGTATCGCCGCATCCAACGACAGCGGCGATTAACCGGATCATGGCTCCGGCCGGAGGCGCGGAGCATGGAACGGCCCGGGTCCGCATGAAGACCCTGGCCGCGTTTCAGGAAGATCTGGCCTATTCCTTCCGTTTGCTTGGATTGGGCGAACCGGGAGCGGATTGGCAGAAACGGGTCCAGTCCTTATCGCCACAAGATGTACATCCCGCAGGACGGCCGCACTACAGCTTCCTGCAGGCAGCAGCTGCAGGCTGGGATGATACGATGGATCAGCTTGGTCAAGATGTTCAGGTAGACCTTAACGGATACCGAAATTTTGTGGCCAATGAACGGAAATCCTGCTTTGTCGACAGCATTGATCTGTACTACAGCTGTGACGTTACCGAACAAGGCATTGTGCTGGTCGATACACCTGGGGCCGATTCGGTGAATGCCCGTCATACGGGTGTTACATTCAATTATATGAAGAATGCGGATGCGCTTATCTTTGTAACCTACTACAACCATGCTTTCTCTCAGGGAGATCGACAGTTTCTCAACCAACTGGGACGGGTGAAAGACAGCTCGGCCATGGACCAGATGTTCTTCGTGGTGAATGCCAGTGACTTATCATCATCCGAAGATGAACTTGAACAGGTACTGGAGCATGTCAGTACGCAGCTTCGAACGAATGGGATTCGGGCCCCACGATTGTTTCCGGTTTCCAGCCTGCTTGCCATGGAAGGCAAAAGCACGGGAGATGCGGATATGCTTGAGCAATCGGGTTTCCTTCGTTTTGAGGAAGAGTTCAATCGGTTTGCTGGCACAGAACTTGCTGACCTTGCGGTTGGTGGTGCTGCCGAAGAGCTGTCGAGGGTTATCCAGCGGTTAGATCAGCGTGCCCACGATGCAGTTCAGGGTGAAGAAGTGCTGCAGCAGCGGAGGCAGGAACTGGATGCTGTCATGGATCAGTCTCTCGTGCGAATCCGAACCCTTGCCGAGCGCTCCATGAGAGAAGAGCTTGCTCAGGAGACGGCTGAATTGCTCTTTCATGTCAGACAGCGGCTGGGTTATCGACTGGGGCTCTTTATGGCAGAAGCGTTCCATCCTTCCGTTCTGCGGGAAGACCGTGGTAATCTAAAAGGTGCATTTGCAGCATGCGGACGAGAACTGCTGCGTATGATCGCTGTAGAGCTGGAACAGGAATTGCTTGCGACGACACTCCGACTGGAACAGGCAGGGAAGAGCTGGTTAATGAGACAGATCGATGATTGCGTTCAGGAACTTAAAGAGCGATCAGGCGGAATGGATCTTTCACTTGCTTTTATTGAGAACTGGAGTACACCTGTGCTCGAGGAAATCCGGCTGGAGGAACCTTCAGGATGGAAAACGTATCTCAGTTACTTCCGCAACCCGAAGCAATTCTTTGAAGGTGAGGGGAGACAACGACTCCAGGAAGCGCTCGATCCGGTTATCAAACAAATGGTGGCTAACGCTCTTCCTGCTGCACAGGAAAAACTGGTCCAGTTCTATGATGCCCAACTGCACCAGTCATTGCAGCATCAAGCCAGCCAGTTGGAAGATCGACTGAAAGAAGCTGTTGCCGCATTGAATGAGACACTGACAAGTGGCGTTCCAGCAGAGGAATGGCACAGTCTTTCAGCACAAATGCAGCAATTCGTACACGAATAAGTATACACGTAGAGTGTATGCATATGTATCTGCAAAAAGGCTCCTGACCGACCAGGTCAACCAGGGAGCCTTTTTTTGTCCGAACAACCTGAAACAAAGAGAATATTCAAACATTTGATTGATAGGTGGTCTTTTATTCCTGTTAATGACGCATTAAGGAGAAAGTAGCCTGAATATGGTCAGTTATTCGCTTTGCCGCGAATGGGGGACGGTGATAAACTTCATAAATGTTCATACCGTTTTTGAACGAGACAAGAGGAGGAGAAACATGGATGTTCTCAGGCAACTGCAAACCTTTTTTTGGGAAAAGCGCACGTATTTATTTGTATCAATCTTGTTCCTCGCCATAGCGACTGCGCTCGGGCTGGTGTATCCGAATTTGCTCAGGGTACTGATTGATGATGTAATTATACCGCGCAATTTTGAAGACGTTCCCATACTTGCTTTAACCGTGTTAGGTGTTGTGATTTTGAAAGCGGGAATGCAGTTTTTACACGGATTCTATGGAGGACGCCTTGGTAACTTCCTGGCGTACCGACTGCGTAACGCATGTTACGAAAAGCTTCAGTTTTTATCCTTCCGGTATTATGATACGGCCAAGACGGGTGATCTGATGTCCCGCCTCACGGGAGACCTGGAAGCCATCCGCAACTTTATCGGATTTGGCTTTGCACAGATTCTCAACATGGTTTTGATGGTCGTATTCGGCGCAATTATGATGATGACGATGAGTTGGCAGCTTACCTTGCTGACACTCATATGTATTCCTCTGCTTGCCTTTGTTGCGCTACGATTTGAATCCCAGATCCACCCTGCATTCCAGGAGATGCGACTGGCGCTCAGTTCATTGACGACAGCCGTACAGGAAAATATCACTGGAGTGCGTACCGTAAAATCTTTTGCACGTGAGCCTTACGAAGTGGAGAAGTTTTCCACACGCAACGAGCGTTACAAAACGAATCAGATCCATGCTGCAACATTGTGGAGTCGCTATTTTCCCATTATGGAAATTCTTGCTTCTGTAAGCGTTGTACTCCTTCTGGTCATCGGAGGAAGAATGGTTATTAATCAAACGTTGTCACTTGGTCAACTCGTTGCCTTTTTCAGTTTGATCTGGTACATAATCGGACCTATGTGGAACCTTGGATTCCATATCAATAACTATACACAATCCAAAGCTTCTGGCGAACGGGTGCTGGAACTGTTGAATACACCGGTGGACGTGCAGGAGACAGAAGATCCAATCATTGTCGAGGCTGATCAGGTTAAGGGGCATGTAACGTTTGATTCCGTAACCTTTGCGTATGGCAATAAAATGGCGGCCGTAACCGATATCAATTTTGATGCACCTCCGGGTACGGTTATCGGTTTCCTGGGAGGCACAGGTTCCGGTAAGTCCACCATTATTCAGCTCTTGATGCGTGCGTATAACGTGAATTCGGGAACCATCAAGCTGGATGGCAAAAATATTAAGGACATGGGGATACGCAGCTTGCGCAGCCAGATCGCTTCTGTCTTTCAGGAAACGTTCCTGTTCTCCTCCAGCATACGCAACAATATCTCGTATGGTCTCAAAAATGTAAGCATGGATGAGATTATTCGGGCAGCGAAGCTGGCCAAAGCACATGATTTCATTATGGAGTTTCCGGACGGATATGACACGGTTGTTGGTGAACGAGGCATGGGCCTGTCCGGGGGTCAGAAACAGCGGATTGCGATCGCTAGAGCTTTGCTCATAAATCCGAAAATTCTGGTACTTGACGATGCGACCAGTGCGGTCGATATGGAGACCGAGCATGAGATCCAGTCCGGTTTCCAGGAAGTTATGCGAGGAAGAACAACCTTTATCATTGCACACCGGATATCATCACTGCGACATGCAGATGAGATCCTGGTACTGGATGAAGGGCGTGTCGTTCAGCGCGGTACACACAAACGTCTTATTGAAGAACCTGGACCATATCAGGATGTTTACAAAATTCAATACGCAGACTACATCGCCCGCGGTAAGCGGGAGGCTGGGGAGCAGGTGAACTCATGAGTGCCGAAACGGTAGCAGACAGGCGCGAGGTCAAAGGGACCTCTGAAAAGAATATAAATGAACGATTCGTCTATCAGGACGATGAGATCATTGAGAAACCGTTTAACTGGAAAGAATTTGGACGTTTGTTCGGCTATATGAAACCTTACGCAAGGCAGCTTCTGCCGCTGATCATATTGATGATGATTTTGGGTACGATCACGAAATTATCGGTTCCTTTCTTGATCAGTCTGGCGATTGACAGAGCCATAGCACCGGAGAGTGGACTGCCAAGCATGACCCTGTTATATATTATTGGGGGTTCGGTACTCCTGCTGTATCTCATTCAATGGGCTGCCAATACGTACCGGATCAAATTAACCAATATTATAGGACAGCGGGTTATTTATGACCTTCGATCGGATCTGTTCAAACATATTCAGAAACTGTCCTTTAACTTTTTTGACAAAAGACCGGCGGGGTCCGTACTCGTTCGTGTCACGAATGATATCAACTCATTACAGGATTTGTTCACCAATGGTGCAGTCAACGTCATGATCGACTGCGTGCAGTTATTGGGAATTATCGTCATCTTGATGCTCATCAACTGGAAACTCGGCCTTGCCGTTATTATTACGGTACCGATCATGTTTATTATCTCCACCAAGCTGCGCGTATTGATCCGTCGTGCCTGGCAGGATGTACGCATGAAGAACTCCCGCATCAACTCCCACTTGAATGAATCCATTCAGGGGATTCGCGTGACTCAGGCGTATACACAGGAAAAAGAAAACATGAAATACTTTGACAACATGAACATGTCCAGCAAAAAATCATGGGACAAAGCATCAGCCATGAACCAGGGCTTTGGACCGCTTATTGAAATTACCGGCGGTTTCGGTACATTGATCCTGTTCTGGTTTGGTGCCTACCTGATTCAAGATGGTCAGTTAACTGTAGGTTTGCTTGTAGCCTTCGCCAACTATGTCGGTAACTTCTGGGATCCGATTAACCGTCTGGGTCAGATGTACAATCAATTGCTGGTAGCCATGGCTTCCTCCGAACGCATTTTCGAATTCATGGATGAGGAACCAAGCATTGCGAACAAACCGGGTGCGAAGCCGATTCCTTCTATTAAAGGCGATATCGTTTTTGACAATGTCGTTTTTGAATACGAGAAAGGCAGGCAGGCGCTTAAGGGAATCAGCTTTAAGGTTGCAGCAGGGGAGTCCATTGCACTGGTTGGTCACACCGGCTCAGGAAAAAGTACAATTATCAACCTGATTAGCCGCTTCTATGATATTTCCGGAGGAAGACTAACGATTGACGGCCATGATATACAGGATATTACGGTTGAGAGTCTGCGCAGTCAGGTAAGCATTGTCTTGCAGGATACCTTTATCTTTTCCGGAACGATTCGAGACAATATTCGATTTGGTAGACTGGATGCAACAAATGAAGAAGTGGAGGAGGCTGCGAAGGCGGTCAATGCCCACGAATTTATTATGAAGCTGCCTGGTGGATATGATACGGAGGTTGAAGAAAGAGGAAACGTGCTGTCCATGGGACAACGGCAGCTGTTGTCCTTCGCCCGTGCCTTGCTCGCGGATCCACGGATTCTTATTTTGGATGAAGCAACAGCAAGCATTGATACCGAGACAGAGCTCAAAATTCAGGAAGCACTGAAAGTGCTGCTTAAAGGCAGAACCTCTTTCATGGTTGCTCACCGACTCTCGACGATCCGGAATGCAGATAACATTATTGTGCTCGATCACGGTGAAATCAAGGAAGAAGGAAACCATGAGCAACTTATTCAGAAACAAGGCGTTTATAATGGTCTCATCGAAGCGCAATACAAATTTTTATAAAATGAATTCTGGCTTATGTATGCTTTAGATTTTTGTGACTGATGCACATGACACTCCAGCACCCTATAACCCTGGTTTTCCTTCAAGATAAGCAAATGGTTTCATTGAAGGCAGGAAATAGGAATGCCCGGAGTGTCTTTTTTTATTCAAAAGGTGCTGTGCGGGCCATTTGCGAAGGGGAACGTGTATGGCTGCTCCTACAGGCGCTTAGTTCATTCACGGAACTGTGTTATATTCTAAGAATTACCGAAAAAACGTATCGGGACGGCTGGAGGGAGAACGATGCAAGCAGTACATAGCGAAATCCAATTAAAACGTTTTGACAAACTGGATCATCTTCACTTTAAGCTCATTCATGTGGATCAACCTGACACAAGCGATTATGCAAGAAATTGGTGTCTGAGAAAACACTTCCTGGACACATATATGTTATTGTTTATGGCTAGTGGACAGGGCTGGTTAACAGTAGATGGCAAATTTATTGAATTGCGCGCAGGAGCGTGGTACATCGGACTGCCTGGGCAGTTGGTTGAGGCAAATGTCCATTCACTGGATGAGAGAGGGGTGTATCATATGAACTTCGAAGTGATGCACTTGGAGGAACAAAATGATTACGCAGTTCTCGATATTATGAAGCAGCTTCTGGGGGATCAGTTTAACGTTGAGGTCATGTGTGCTTCGACGGTTGCGGCTCGTGTGCTCTGTCAGACGATCTATAAGCAAGCGCTGAGTAAGAATGGTCTGCAAAGGTATGATGGTCAAATTCGTTTTCAGGAATTACTGCACACAATGTTCAACGATGTGTTAAGAGCAGAAGAGCTTTTTTCCGCTTCACCCATAGAACATGTGAAGGACTACATCGAACAAAATTATATGAACAAAATAACGATTCAGGAGCTGGCGACCGTTGCACGAATGAGCTCTCGTCACTTCATGCGCCTATTCAAAAAAAGATATGGTTGCAGTGCGATGGACTATTTGACCTTTTTCCGAATCAAGCAAGCTCAGATTTTAATGAGAAACGATCACAATCATCGACTCAAGGATGTTGCGTCATATGTGGGCTATCCGGATGAAATGTACTTCCGTCGTAAATTCAAGCAAATCTCGGGTATTCCACCAGCAGCATTTATACAGGCCAGCAAGCAAAAAATAGCAGCTGTTCATTCCTTGAGCATAGGAACTCTCCTTGCCTTGCAGACTATTCCTTGTGCCGCAAAGGCAAGTCATCCATGGACTGATTATTACAGACGCAAATATGAAACGGACAGAGTCATACCGCTGGCTGAGTTGGAAGCCATCTGGCTGGAGCAGCTTCGCATGGTTGATCCGGATTATATCATCACCGTTGAGGGAGAAATGTCGGACACTTTGGCTCATCAGCTTCGTTCCATTGCGCCAGTATGCATCATTCCGCAGGACAAGGGGGATTGGCGGGATCACCTGAGATATGTTGCGCGTTTTTTGGACAGATCGGATATTGCGGAGGTGTGGCTGCAAAGATATGATGAGAAGTCAGCGATGGTTAGAACACAGCTTGCAGGCAACATTCGAGAAGAACGGCTTCTTGTACTGAGAGTCCATGGCGAAGTGCTGCAGGTGCTGGGGCCGAGGAGCATAGCTTCTGTATTTTATGTGGACATGCAAATGAACGGTCCTGAAGGGATAGAGGCATTATGGGAGCTGGGAACACTGAAAGTTACTGAGCTGTCGAAGCTCTCAATAGATAGAATGCTGTTGATCGTGGAAGAAGATGAAAAGTCCAAACAAACGTGGAGCGCTCTTCAAAACTCTGAAGCATGGAATGATACGACAGCAGTCCAAAATGGATGCATCGATATACTCATGCCGAGCGTTCTGCTGGATTACACTGCGTTTACTCATGAACTGATGCTGGATGAGATATTAAAGCTCTGGCAAGATCGTCCATAGCAAAAAGTCCGAATCGTCAATATCATGCAGGAACGAAATTTAATATACTACTCCTATATCTAAATGATAATGATAATTATTATTAATCAATCATTATCACATCTCATTGACATATAGGGGGTACATACGAAGTGAAGTTCAAAGGGTTTACAGTGGTGTGTGCAATTTTGATTTTACTTATGATTTCCGCCTGTATTCCGAACAGTCAGAAGGTGTCTTCAAGTGAAGCACAAGAAACAGGAGCGTCTCATCCATCAGCAGCAGGAGCTGACAAGGTTAAAGTGGTCCATACTGAGATGGGCGACATTACTATACCAGAATCACCACAACGGGTAATCGCTCTGTCGGTTGTATACCCGGAGTTGTTATATGCACTCGGTATCGTACCTGTGGCTGTGCAGAACTATCATTCCGAGTTTCCCGCATATCTGCAAGAGCCATTCTCCAATACGTTGAAGATGGGCATAGCAAGAACACCTGACTTTGAAGCGATTCTTGATGCTGGCCCTGACTTGATTATTGCTCCTGTCTGGTGGTCGAAAAAGGACTATGATCAGCTATCGCAGATTGCTCCCACCGTGCTGCTGCCAGAGCAAGATGACTGGCGGGATGAACTGCGTGGGATAGCAGCGATTCTGGGGAAAGAGGAGCAGGCCGAACAGGTGATGCAAACCTTGGAGCAGCATGAGAAACAAGGCGCCGAAACGCTGCACACCCTGATTGGTGACGAGACTGTGCTGTACATCAGAGTGATGGAGAAGGAAATTATATTACACGGCGAGAGCATTGATCGGGGAAGATTTGTCCATAAGCAGTTGGGTTTGAGACCGCTCCCTAACTTTCCTGAATCAGAAAATGCAATGTCCGTATCCTTGGAAGTATTGCCCGAATACGATGCAGATCATCTGATCGTACAACTGGATGATGAGACGAACAAGGAAATAAAAAGCAGGTTTGACGAGATGTTAACCACCTCACTGTGGAAGAATCTAAAGGCGGTCAAGAATGATCATGTCTATATGGTCGGTGGAAAGGAATGGTTCAATCTGGGAATGTCTCCGCTTGCCAACAGTTATGTGATTGATGATATCGTTGCTGCTTTTAAGGAGAAAAACAAATAAGGTTAACGGTATTATTGCCAGAGCTGCATTCGATTGATAAAACCAGAACGGATGTGTCCGAAATGCATGAAGAAGACATTTATGATGTGACAATCATTGGCGGCGGCCCTGCAGGCATGTATGCGGCCTTCTATGCGGGTATGCGCGAAATGAAAGTGAAACTGATTGAAGGCAAAGATCGGCTTGGCGGGTTTCTGCATACCTATTCGGATAAAACGATATGGGATGTGGGCGGAGTGCCACCTATGAAATGCTCCCGATTGATTGAGTGGCTCGTCCAGCAGGCAACCACTTTTGAACCGACTGTTGTGTTGAAGCGTAGTGTAGACAGATTCACTCGTCTGGACAGCGGACTATTCGCCATGCAAACTGACGATGGCGAGTTGCATTATACAAGATCCATTATTATCGCAATAGGTCGAGGAATCGCTGAAGTTCAAAGACTCGACATGGAAGAAGCCAGTGAATATGAGCGGAGCAATCTCCATTATACGGTGCAAAATCCGGAACGATTTAAGGGTAAACATGTGTTGATCTCGGGAGGAGGCAATAGTGCTGTTGACTGGGCTATCGAACTCGCGGAACAAGCTCAAACAGTAACGGTTGTTCACCGTCAAACGGAATTTCGCGCCATGGAACGAAACGTGAAACACATGAAAGACATAGCAGATGTGCGTACACCTTATCAAATTACACGGTTACAGGGGAATGGGGAACGCATACATCAGGTGGTTATAACTCACGTAGACACCGGGGAGAATGATTTGCTCGAAGTGGATGAAGTCGTGGTTAATCATGGGTACACAAGCCACGTCAGTGACATTGCCCGTTGCGGTCTGGAGATGAGCGAAGGCATGATTGCAATGAGCCATCTTGCAGAGACCAACATACCCGGTATTTTTTCGGCAGGAGATTGTGCAACCCATGAGAGTAAAGTACGACTGATTGCCGGTGCTTTTAATGATGCGATTGTGGCAGTAAACAGTGCGAAACAGTACTTGAATCCGAAGGCGCCCAAGATGGCCTATGTTTCTTCACATAATGACATCTTCCGAGAGAAAAATCGGCATATTACAGGCTGCTGAACTCTTGGGAAGAAGGCAAGATAAGGTTCATTGACGATCTCTGATCAATATTACAATCACATCCTTGATTTTGGGAGGAATGGAAAGAGTATCGAATCTGTGAACGGTAATTGTAAAAATTGATCGAAAAAACACAAAAAATCTTGTAAAATTCACAAGAAAAATAGGGAGCACCCTTGCAATCTTTAACCAAAACCCCGAAAATAGAGAGACAGATATAGAAGATTTCTCTTTGGGAGGATTGGAAAGAACATGTGGGGTGCTCCTTTTACGGCTCAAGCCAAAAAAATGCTACTGCTGGGTAGCGGAGAATTGGGAAAAGAGGTCGTTATTGAGGCCCATCGACTGGGAGTTGAAACGATCGCTGTTGATCGTTATGACAATGCACCTGCCATGCAGGTAGCACACCGGTCTTACTGCATCGACATGTTAGATGCCGAAGCTTTGAAACAATTGATCCGTAAGGAAAAACCTCATTACATCGTACCGGAGATCGAAGCGATTGCGACAGAAGCCTTGTTGGAGCTTGAAGAAGAGGGATTTTGTGTTGTGCCGACGGCACGTGCTGCCCGTTTAACCATGGATCGCGAAGGCATCCGGCGTTTGGCGGCAGAACAATTGAAACTTCCGACAGCAGCCTATCTATTTGCGAACAACTTGGAAGAGCTTCAAGAAGCCGTTCGTGAACTGGGTACACCTTGTGTGATCAAACCATTGATGAGTTCTTCCGGTAAAGGGCAGAGTGTATGCCGCACGCCGGATGACGTGGAGAATTGCTGGAATATCGCTCTTTCTGGAGCTCGCGGCAAATCTGTACGTGTCATCGTGGAGAGCTTTGTGAAATTTGACAGTGAAATAACGCTGCTCACCGTAAGATCTGTATCAGGAACTGTATTTTGTCCTCCGATTGGTCACATTCAGAAGGATGGAGATTATGTCGAATCTTGGCAGCCGCATGCAATGACTCCGCAGCAATGGGAGCAAGCTTGTCATATTGCCAAGTCTGTAACCGATGAGTTAGGTGGTTATGGGCTGTTCGGTGTCGAACTATTCTTGACTTCGGACGGTGTTGTGTTCAGCGAGGTATCACCTCGTCCGCATGATACAGGTATGGTTACCATGGTAACGCAAGATAGCTCCGAGTTTGCGCTGCATGTGCGTGCAATTCTGGGTTTCCCTGTAACAGATGTACATCTGCTTACACCTGGAGCCTCAGCTACGCTGAAGGCCAATCATGAAACATCCGACTTTACTATAGGCGGGATTGAAGAAGCACTGGCTCTTCCACGTACGCAGGTTCGTGTATTTGGCAAACCTGAGGTCAAAGTGGGACGCCGGATGGCTGTGGCACTTAGTGCTGGTCACGATGTGGAAGAAGCTCGAAAAACGGCGGTTCAAGCCGCAAATATGCTGAAAGTGGAGGTAAATCATGTCCAATAATGCCCAGGCCCCTGTACTGACGATCCGAGAGTGTGAACTGCGAGATGCTGAAGCGGTAACGGGACTGATGCGAGAGGTCAGCTATCCGACAACAGCCAATGTTATGAAAGAGCGCATTGAAGGTTTGGAGAGTAATCCAAACGCGTGCATGCTTGTTGCCGAAGTGGATGAACAAATTATTGGTATGATCGGCTTGCAATGTGTGCAAAGTCATGCCTATCCAGAACCTGCCGCTCAAATTACGTCCTTGATTGTAGGGCAAGAGTACCGTGGAGGCGGAATTGGCCGTCGTCTGATGGCTCGTGCTGAGGACTGGGGCAGACAGCAAGGTGGGAAACAATTGTTTGTCACCGGTGCGAATCGTGAAGTTGCTTCATCAACGTATTCTTTCTATGAGCACATTGGCTTTCAAAAGAGAGGATATCGTTTCAGTAAAGTCCTTCTATAGAAAAGATTCTTCAAAACAAGGTACCTACTCCTCAACCAGGTCGTTGATGTACAGGTAACTCGAGACATTCGGACAAGATGTATTTATTCCGGATGTCTTTTTTTTGGTTAAATAAGGACGCCCCTTAAAGGATGGTTTTCATATATGATAGTTTAGTAGGCTGTTCGCATGAAAAAACTGTTAAGCCTTATACAATTGGGACAGGCAATGAGGTTATCATGTATTTGGTACCTAGCAAAACGATAATCCAACTGCACCTACGTAAATAGGTTCATGTCCTTAAAGCGTGACTTAAACATTTAAACCAGTTTGATGCTTTTGAAACGAAGCTAAAGATTACAAAAAAGTAACTTTTCCATAATTTATAGGTTCACATCACTCGTATGAATTGGTATACTGCTAGAGTATTGATTACAAAGTTGTAACTAATTAATTTTCGAGGAGATGAATGAATTTGAAAAAGAACTTGTTGAAAACCGTCGTCGCTGGAAGTCTGACAGCTGTACTGGCCGTAGGAATTATGCTCCCTGCTTCTGCTTCTGCGGCAGAGGTGTCCACATATAAAGCTACAATTAAACTTACGGATGCAACTAGCCTGAAAACATTGCTTGAAAAGTGGATGAAGGATAACGGAATTACGGTATCGAATGGTCAGGTTGTTAAACAACCGACAACAAAACCAGAAACAACAAAACCAGAAACAACAAAACCAGAAACAACAAAACCAGAAACAACAAAACCGTCTCAACCAACGCAAGAAGAGAAACCGGCTCCTGCACCAACGGAAAAACCTGAGAACAGCGGAAGCACAGGCAACACAGGCAACACAGGTAATACAGGTAATACAGGTAACAACACAAGCAACAGTGGTAGTGAGTCGGCTCAATCCGATTTTGCAGCACAGGTTGTAAAATTGGTGAACGCTGAGCGTGCCAAAGCAGGTCTGAGCGCACTGGCATCCGATGCACTTCTAGATAAAGTCGCACTTGCCAAAGCAAAAGACATGAGCAACAACAACTATTTTGATCACCAATCACCAACGTATGGTTCTCCTTTTGATATGATGAAACAATTTGGAGTGACTTACAGCTACGCTGGTGAAAACATCGCCAAAGGTCAAAAAACGCCTCAGGAAGTAGTTACTGCATGGATGAACAGTGAAGGACACCGTGCGAATATCCTGAGCAAAAACTTTACTCAAATCGGTGTTGGGTACTACAACGGTTACTGGGCTCAAGAATTTATCGGCAAATAAGTCATTTGAATGAATAACGTTCAGATTTAAATCGAAGAAAAAGGTTATGTCCGCGCAGCGAAATCTGTGTGAGGCATAGCCTTTTTCCATTTATAAAATTAAAAAAGAATAGAGCGGCAAAATTTGCAAATTAACGACAGAACATTTATGTTATTTAGAAAAAGCGTCATCTTAATGTAAAACCATTTTAAATTATAAGCACCCAACCAGGTGTACATGAGCGGAGATGTGATGCATGAAAAGAAAAACCCTTGATTCAGCGCCATGGATCTGGAGAATAATCAGTACGGTGTCCATTTTGGCAACGCTTCTGCTATTATTCGGTTTTGGTTATGCCATAAAAGACGTCATCTATCCTGAGGGGGATTCAGCTTTAGGGACAGGGCAGTCGACTAAAACACCGGCTGATGAGGCCAGCAAACCTGCAGCTCCAGTTGATGATGGTAAAATTCGAATGGCCGTTATTGGTGATTCTCTGGCTAGGGGCACGGGGGATGATGAAGGACTGGGCTTTGTAAGGCGTGCAGGGAATATTTTAAAGGAACAGGGACATGATGTTCAGGTTTTGAACAACCTGGGAGTCAATGGCCTGAGAACGGATGCATTACTAAGTAAACTGGATGAACAGGGTGTACGCTATGTACTCCAGCAGTCCAACTTTATTTTATTGTCCATCGGAGCTAATGATCTCTTTCAGGGTGGACAGGTATTGCAGGGGGAGGATCCGCCGACCGCCGAAAAGCTGGCTGCAGCATTGCCTGAAACGTCCAAGCGTCTCCAGGAAATCTTGAAGAAAGTTAAGGAGATCAATCCGGAAGCACAGATTGCGTACATAGGTTTATACAACCCGTTTGGTGATGTGAAGGAGCTGGAGGTTCCCGGTAATGCGGTTGTAGCTGCATGGAATGATGCTGCGCTCCAAATCTTGAACCAAGAGGATAAGATGACGCTTGTACCCACCTTTGATCTGTTTGAAAATCATCTGGGCGAGTATCTCTCATCCGATCACTTTCACCCGAATGGTGCAGGATACGAGGAGATTGCGGTTCGGATCGCGCAGGAATATCAGGCTGAAACACCGGCAGAAGGGAGCACGAACTAATGGCAGAGCCGCAGAGCGATTATGTACTGTCTGTGCAGCATCTTAAGAAAAAAATAGGACGCAAATGGATTATTAAAGATGTCACTTTTGAAGTGAAGCCCGGAGAAATTTTTGGTTTTCTCGGCCCGAACGGAGCGGGGAAAACAACAACCATCCGGATGCTCGTTGATCTGATCAAACCGACAGAAGGCAATATTAAAGTCTGTGGTTACGATGTGAATCGCGATCCTGAGCGTGCTCTTCAATATGTCGGTTCCATCGTGGAAAACCCGGAGGTGTATACATACCTGACAGGTTGGGAGAATCTGGAGCACTTTGCCCGGATGCAGCCTGGTGTTGATCACGCACGTATTCAGGAAGTGGTGGATATTGTCCGTCTGGATCAACGAATTCATGATAAAGTGAGAACCTATTCGTTAGGCATGCGCCAACGGTTGGGTATCGCCCAGGCCCTGCTTGGACGCCCACGTCTGCTGATTCTGGATGAGCCTACCAACGGACTTGATCCCAAAGGGATTAAGGAGCTTCGGGTGTTTATCAAACAACTTGCAAGCGAAGGGATGGCTGTATTTGTCAGCAGTCACCTGTTGAGTGAAATTCAGCTTCTGTGTGACAGGGTCGCGATTATAAGTGCAGGCCGCGTTCTTGCCGTTGGAGGCGTAGATGAATTAATTGAAGATCACTCCAAATTCGCCATTTGGCATCTCTCACCTCTGGAGGAGGGCAGAAAAATGCTGCTTGACGCAGGTATTGCGTTAGTGGATCGCCCTGCCGAGGTGATGGATGATACCATTATCGCAGGGCTCGGATCCAATGCGGTTGTTGCTGAAATGCACGAGGATCGCATATCGGGTCTAGTGAATCAGATGGTACAGTCAGGGATTCGGGTTGAAGGTGTACAGCGGGTTCAGCCGACACTGGAACAATTATTCTTAAAGATGACAGAAGGTGAATCCATTGAGTAATATCATGCCGCTCATCCGAAATGAAACGATTAAGATGGTGAAGAAGAAACGTCTTTATATTATATTTATTGTACTTGCGGTTCTGGTTCCGATGTTTACGTATGCCCAGATGAAATCTGCGGAAAATAACCGCGACAAGTTTGGTGGCGACTGGAGACTTGAACTTCAGCAGGCAATCACGGATAATCAAAATTCACTGGGCAGCGACCGGGTGCCTGAGGAATACAAAAAGTACCGCACGGTTTATATCCAGCAGATGCAATATTATCTGGAAAATGATGTGAATCCAGAGGAGCCCAATGGTGTAACCTTTACCCGGGAATTCATGAATAATGCCGTTGGCTTGTTTATTCCACTGCTTATTATGGCCATTGCCTCGGATCTGGTGTCGGGTGAGCGCACAACAGGTACCATCAAGATGCTGCTGACTCGTCCGGTCAAACGCTGGAAGGTACTGCTCAGCAAACTGGTCACCCTGATTATGTTTGTGTCTATAATCGTCGTATCTGCGTATATTATCTGTTACGTTATATCAGGTGCAGTATTCGGATATAAAGGTTTCGGCATGCCGATCTTTACCGGATTCAAGGTTGTGGGTACCGATGTGGATCTGTCTGCCGTACACGCCGTGGATCAATGGCTGTATCTTCTCATGCAGGCTGGATTGATATGGTTTGTGAGCGTCATTGTGGCCATTCTGGCTTTCATGGTATCCGTACTGGTTCGCAGCACGGCTGCAAGTATTGTTATTATGATGGCCGCGCTTATCGCAGGAACCATTCTCACGAATATGGCTGCCTCTTGGCAGTCAGCCAAATACCTGTTCATGGTTAATCTGGAACTTCCGGATTATTTGTCCGGCGGATTGCCACCGATTGAAGGAATGAATTTGGGTTTTTCCCTTATTGTGCTTAGTGTTTGGGGCATTGCCTCACTCATTGTGTCATTCCTTGTCTTTACGAAACGGGATATCTTGAATTAAAATGGACAAGGATAAGAAAACATCTGTTTGCATTTTAGGTATTTTTTCAGTTGCAAGTTAAGAAGGGGGAGCATGAATGGTCGAGCAAATCGATATGTCGGCAGGTTCGACAGGCGGAGGACAAGGGTCTTCAGGCTACGACGCGGACGACATTCAAGTACTTGAAGGACTGGTAGCGGTTCGGAAACGGCCCGGGATGTACATCGGCAGCACCAGTACTTCAGGTCTGCATCATTTGGTATGGGAAATTGTGGACAACGCTGTCGACGAGCATCTCGCCAAATTCTGCTCCAAAATCGATATCACGCTGCATAAGGACGGTTCTATTACGGTTCAGGATAACGGAAGGGGAATTCCGACAGGTATACATAAAACAGGGATTCCTACTCCCCAGGTCGTGTTTACGATTTTGCACGCAGGCGGAAAGTTCGGTGGATCAGGATATAAGAAATCAGGCGGACTGCACGGCGTAGGTGCTTCGGTTACGAACGCTTTGTCAGAGTGGCTTGAAGTCGAAATCTTCCGTGATGGCAAGATTCATCGTCAACGTTTTGAATATTGGCAGGACAAAAAGGGTGTCGAACATGTTGGAGAGCCGGTAACGGGACTCGAAGTACTCGGGAATACTAATCGGACAGGGACCAAAGTAACGTTTAAACCCGATATACGAGTCTTCCAAAATGGCATTCAATTGAACTATGATACACTGGCAGAACGGCTTCAGGAAATTGCATTTCTGAACTCGGGCCTGAAAATTGTTCTGAAAGACGAACGGTCAGGCAATCAGGATGAGTATATGTATGAAGGCGGAGCAAGCCAGTTTGTTGCGTATTTGAACGAAAATAAAGATGTGCTGCATGATGTCATTCACTTCTATGCGGAGAAGGACGACATCGAGGTGGAAGTGGCAATCCAGTATAACGCAGGGTATACCGAAACGCTGGCTTCGTTTGTTAACTCGATCCCGACCAGGGGCGGCGGTACACATGAGACCGGATTCAAGACGGCGTATACCCGTGTGATGAACGACTATGCAAGACGTACCAACATGATTAAGGAAAAAGATAAAAATCTTGAGGGTAATGATCTGCGAGAAGGCATGATGGCTGTCATCAGCGTAAAAATGTCCGAAGTTGAATTCGTTGGACAAACGAAAGATCAACTCGGTAGCGCTTCCGCTCGAAGTGCGGTCGATTCGGTCGTTTCGGAGAACATGCAGCGGTTTTTGGAAGAAAACCCGCAGGTGGCTCAGACGTTGATTCGCAAAGCGGTTCAGGCTTCGAAGGCAAGAGAAGCTGCACGCAAGGCCCGTGACGAGATGCGTACAGGCAAAAAGCGCAGTGAAAGTTCCAACCTGAACGGCAAGCTGACTCCGGCTCAATCCAAGGATTTTACCCGAAACGAGCTGTTTATTGTTGAAGGTGATTCCGCGGGAGGCTCGGCCAAACAGGGGCGCGATTCGAAGATTCAAGCCATACTGCCTCTGAAAGGAAAACCACTCAATCCGGAAAAAGCAAAGCTGGCGGATATCCTCAAAAACGAGGAATATCGTGCGATAACGGCTGCAATCGGAGCGGGGATTGGGACTGAATTTGCCGTTGAAGACAGCAATTATTCCAAAATCATAATCATGACCGATGCGGACACGGATGGGGCACATATTCAGGTGCTGCTGCTGACTTTCTTTTACCGTTATATGAAACCTCTGATTGACCAAGGTAAAGTGTTTATTGCACAGCCGCCATTGTATAAGCTCACCCGCAAGTCCGGTAAAATGGCAAGTGTTCGCTACGCTTGGACGGATGATGAGCTGGCGAATTACATGAAGGAGTTTGGAAACAACGTCGAACTTCAACGTTATAAAGGTCTGGGTGAGATGAATCCAGACCAGCTGTGGGAAACGACGATGAATCCGGAGACACGGACGCTGCTCAAGGTGGAGATTGTAGATGCTGCCAAAGCGGAGCGCCGTGTGTCAACACTTATGGGTGATAAGGTCGATCCGCGTAAACGCTGGATTGTAGAGAACGTCGACTTTACAGAGTACGAAGAATAGAAGGTGCTTGGAATGAGTCTATCAGAACAATTTTTGCCGGCCTTTCTCGAAGAGGTCGTCGGTGACCGGTTCGGTCGCTACTCCAAATATATTATTCAGGATCGGGCCATTCCCGATGTTCGGGATGGGTTAAAACCCGTGCAGCGTCGTATTCTATACGCCATGTACGATTCCGGTAATACGCCTGAAAAGCCTTATCGTAAATCTGCAAAAACCGTCGGTGATGTGATGGGTAACTACCATCCCCATGGTGACTCATCCATCTATGATGGTATGGTGCGGATGGCACAACCTTGGAAAATGGGCCATGTGCTCGTAGACGGTCATGGTAACTGGGGATCACAGGATGATGACCCGGCTGCAGCGATGCGGTATACAGAGGCCCGATTGTCGCCGATCGCCATGGAGATGCTGCGAGATATCGAGAAACGGACCGTTCTGTTTAAGGACAATTTCGATAATACAGCCAAAGAGCCGGTTGTGCTGCCATCTCGTTATCCCAACCTACTGGTTAATGGCGTAAGTGGGATTTCTTCCGGCTTTGCAACCGAGATACCAACGCATAATCTGCGTGAAGTCATTGATGCCTGCATCGCAGTGATGGAAAAACCATCGATTGAGCTGGACGAGATCATGATGTTCATGAAAGGCCCGGATTTTCCTACAGGCGGCTTAATCATGGGTGGCGAAGGTATTCTGGATGCTTATCGGACAGGCAAAGGAAGAATTTACATTCGCTCGAAAACGGATATCGAGAATATGCGCGGTGGCAAACAGCAGATTGTCATCACCGAAATTCCATATCAGGTGGTAAAATCCAGACTTGTTACAGCCATGGAGAATATTCGACTTGAGAAAAAAGTAGAAGGTATTGCCGAAGTTCGCGATGAGAGTGGACGTGACGGTCTGCGTATCGTGGTTGAATTGAAAAAAGAAGCGGATGCGCAAGGTATTCTGGCTTATTTACTGAAAAAAACCGATCTTCAGGTAACCTACAATTTTAACATGGTTGCCATCGTGAACAAGGCACCTCAACAGCTTGGGTTGAAATCCATTCTGGAAGCCTATATTGCCCATCAGCGTGAGGTTGTGACATTCCGGACCAAGTATGAGCTTGAGAAAGCGGAAGACCGTGCACACGTGCTGGAGGGTCTGGTCAAGGCGCTGAACATTCTTGATGAAGTTATCGCAGCAATCAAGGCATCCAAAAATCGCCAGGACGCGCAAAATAATCTGATGTGGATGTTCGGATTCTCGGAGCGCCAGGCGGATTCAATCTTGACGCTGCAGCTGTACCGTTTGACCAATCTGGAGATCACATCCCTCCAGAAGGAGCTTGACGATCTGATGAAAAAGATTGCCCAGTTACGCTCCATTCTGGATAGCGATCGCAAGCTAATTGGTGTCATCCGCAAAGAATTGATGGAGATCCGGGAGAAATACGGGATCGACCGTCGTTCGGCCATTCAGGGTGAGGTGGAAGAACTTAAGGTTAATCTGGAAGTCCTCGTCAACGCGGAAGATGTATTTGTTACATTATCCAAAGAGGGCTATGTGAAACGTACGGGCATGCAGTCCTTTACTCGTTCAGGCGGCGAGCGCAACGGAAGCGGTGTAAAGGAAGGCGACTATATTTCACAGGTGCTTGAAGTTAATACGCTTGAAAACCTGCTCGTGTTCACGCAAAAAGGCCAGTACTTTTTGCTGCCTGTTCACCAGGTGCCGGAATTCAAGTGGAAAGATCCCGGAACAGCCATTGTCAATGTCATCCCGTTAGCGAAGGATGATCGTATCGCGAGTGTGCTCGCAGTCAAGTCCTTCGAAGAAGAAGGTCACAGTCTCGTCTTCGTTACACGTAAGGGACAGGTGAAGCGTACTGAGCTGAAAGAGTACATCACCAAACGTTCCGGAGCTGTAGCTGCTTGCAAAGTGGGTAAGGACGATGAGGTATTGTCGGTACATCTAAGCACAGGTGGCAAGGACATTATGCTGATCACCAAGGAAGCGATGGCGATCCGTTTCCGTGAAGATGAGGTCAATCCAATGGGACGGGTATCCGGAGGGGTTCGTGGTATTCAGTTAAAAGAGACGGATGAGGTCGTTTCTGCCTTATGGGTAGAAGGAGATGAGGGCGAGATTGCCGTGCTGTCCGACTTGGGCTACGGTAAACGTTCGCTGCTGCTGGACTATGCATTGCAAAGTCGCGGAGGCAAAGGTATTGCCACATTCGAATTCAAAGAAGGCAAGCGTGTGAAACCGAACGGAAGCCGCATAGCTGGGGCCTTCTATTGCAGGGAACAACGAAACGTAACGGTAATGACCAAAGAAGGGCAGGCGTATCCGATTTCTTCTGAAGGTGTACCGATTACGGAACGCAAACATATTGGCAAGCTGCTGGTTCATGTGGATAAACAGGATGAAATCGTGGAACTTCTCATGAATTTCGATGAAAATCAGCCAGCATCAACATCGTAAAATGAGTAAATAGACTTTTTGCACAGCAGTTGACTCTGTCGTGCAAAGAGTCTTTTTTTGTTGTTCAAACTCGGATTAAAAGAGGCTGTCCATGCGAAGTTTAACAACCTTCGTCGATTACGGTCGATCGCTGGGAAATTGAAAAAATGCAGCAGGAATGCGGGTTTTTAGAGCGAAAAGTTAAGCTAGTGAAGTGAAAAACCGGGTTGCAGAGAGGAGCGATTCAAGATGTATAATTCCGATTTTGCCAAGTGCTGGTCAAGGCTCACCAAGGACTATAAGCTGCATATGGATCAGGAACTGGCCCCCTCTTTAACAGAGGCACAGCTGGCTGTATTGGAGGTTCTTGAGGATCATCAGAAAATGAAGCCATCCGATCTGATTCCTTTTTTGGCTACAACACCTGCGGCCGTAACCATGCTGCTTGACCGTATGGAAAAAAACAATTTGATCCGCAGAGATCGGGATGATAACGATCGAAGAATTGTGTGGGTATCCTTATCTGACAAGGGACGAATGGAGACAGAACGTGGCGTTGCCATTCGAAATGATTTCATGAATTCCGTACTTAGCAATATTTCAATGCACAACCAACAGCTGCTTGTCTATCTACTGGGTAAGATGACAGCACCCAAAACAAAGGAGCATGCGTTGTCCTCCACATCCTAATGACAATGATGGACAGGGGCTAATTCATGATGATATGATTTAAAATTAATGCTATACCATAGCACTCCTGCGGATACAAGCTGGAGTGCTATGGTATTTTATTTTGGCTGGAGTGAATTGATTTGTCTGTTTCATAGGGCAATGAATTATTTCAGAAAATTTATATGTAAAGAGTTGACTATGTCATTATTTTTGTTATAATAAATAATTGTTCCCCTGATATTTCGTGTGCGAAATATTATATTCCAAAAGTAAAAAGGGTGAATTAATGATTGATACGTATGAAGTATTCTACATTATCAATTCGTTCCGGCAAGTGAATCAAATGCTGTTTCGGGCATTCTGGAATGAAAACAAGCAGATTGAGTTAACTTCGATTCAATTTATGGTGTTATCCATTTTGAAGGAGCGTCCTTCCATTGGCATCAACGAGGTGGCTGAGCTTTGCCATATGGGCAGCAGTTCCATGAGTGCTGTGGTTGAACGTCTGGTCAAGGGTGAATACATAGTCCGGACACGTTCCCATTCTGATCGCCGATCCGTCATGCTGCAAATTACGGAAAAAGGAGATAAGGCACAGCAGGAAACACACCAGTTGTGGATGGAAAGAGTATCTCCCATATTGGATATTCCAAAAGAAGATCTTGAGCATCTGCTAAGAATTCATACTCAAATGATTGAAAAGTTAGAAGGAAGAGAGATGAACAACCCATGAGTACTACCGCTGCAGCTCCATCCTCTGCGATGGACAACATTAAGAAGGGACCGATTGTAGCCGCGCTGCTAATTGGTGCATTTGTAGCCTTCTTGAACCAAACCCTGATGAACGTGGCTCTTCCTAAAATCATGGAAGATCTCGGTATCGGGGCGAATACAGCCCAATGGCTGACAACGGGATACATGCTTGTCAATGGCGTGTTAATTCCGGTTACGGCTTATCTGATTGCCAGATTTTCAACACGTCAGATCTTTATTACGGCAATGACGTTATTTACATTAGGAACACTCGTCTGCGGAATTAGTCCGAATTTCTCCATTCTGATGGTTGGTCGTGTGATTCAAGCGGCAGGCGCAGGTATTCTGATGCCTCTGATGACTGTCGTTTTCCTGACCATTTTCCCGATCGAGAAACGCGGTCAGGCCATGGGTACAATGGGGATTGCCATGATCCTTGCTCCGGCCATTGGACCAACGCTTTCCGGTTATGTCGTAGAACATTATTCCTGGAGACTGCTGTTCTACATCATCTTGCCATTCTCTGTGATTGCAACAGCAATCGGTATTGCATTTGTCAAAAATGTAACCCGTCAATCCAAACCGAAACTCGATTATCCAGGCGTTGTTTTGTCCACACTTGGATTTGGTAGCTTGTTGTACGGCTTCAGTGATGCTGGTACAGATGGATGGGGAAGCGCAATTGTTATCAGCTGTCTGGTCGTAGGTGCCATATCGCTGATCCTGTTCGTAATTCGTCAACTGACAACGGATCATCCACTGCTGGAGTTCCGTATTTTCAAATACAACATGTACACATTAACTACGATTATTAATATGCTTGTGACCATGGCGATGTTTGCCGGCATGATTTTGCTTCCGATTTTCCTGCAAAATATTCGCGGCTTCTCACCAATTGAATCAGGTTTGCTCATGATGCCTGGTGCGATTCTGATGGGGATTATGTCTCCAATCACAGGCCGTATCTTTGACAAAGTTGGTGCTCGCTGGCTGTCCGTTGCAGGTCTTGCGATTACTGCAATTACGACATGGGGACTCAGCCGCCTGTCGATTGATACAACTTATGGCTACATGATGTTTATCTATACTGCACGGATGTTCGGTATGTCGATGTTGATGATGCCGATTCAGACTGCCGGCTTGAACCAACTTCCACAGCGTCTGAATGCACACGGTACAGCGATGTCCAACACACTTCGTACGGTTGCTGGTGCGATTGGTACAGCCATTCTGGTTACGATCATGAGCAGTAAATTGAAATCCCACCTGGCAGATGCGCTTGCTTTGGGACAGATTAATCCTGAGGATCAAGCTGCTATGCTCGGTGCTACGGCAGATGCAACCATCTACGGGGTAAACTACGCATTTACGGTAGCTACCTGGATGACCGTTGCCGCAATGCTTCTGGCGTTCTTTATCCGTAAGACGAAGCCGGCGATTGAACCGACACCGGTGGAACAGCATCAAAAAGCGAATGCAACAGCTTAAAAATATTATTGGTATTATCGTTTAATATTCATACGATCTACGCTTTATACAAAGCGATTGAATGAGAGAGAGCCCCGGCAGTTTGAACTGCTGGGGCTCTTTTTGTATTGGAGAGTCAATATGAATTATTCCTGGTTATCTGATAAACCGTCAAGAAATACAGGCCCAGGATCATATCCAAACTGCTGGAGGTTAATGGTTCCATTCAGCTGAAATTCAACACCTTCGCTGATGAGCTCGGTCTCCTGCATCAAGCGAGAGTGTTCATCCGGAATGGCTATCTCTCCTTTGGCGTTAACAACACGATGCCAGGGAAGTCGCTCCTTGCGGCTCATGGAGTGAAGAATGCGCACAACCTGCCTTGCAGCACGGGGGCTGCCCGCAAGAGCGGCTATCTGGCCATAGGTCATGACTTTGCCTTCCGGTATAGATGCAATAATGGCCACGACTTGTTTAGTGAACGGTGTCATTAGGATGCAAACTTCCTTTCTCCATCTCAGGAGTAATGGCTCTTTTCTCTATAGATCTGCGTTTTATCTTGAATGGTCGTAATACATTGTCGTTTCGATCAAGATACATTGTTAAAAAAACCGTGTACCCAGAATATAGATTCGGATACACGGTTTGTCCATTATTCTTTAAACGCATCCTCATACACGCCAGATGGCCATTCCGCCCATGGGAACTCGCGGGGAGGCAGCGATCTTAATGTGATCTCTTCCTTGGTTACCGGGTGCGGAAAAGCCGCGATGGCAGACCAGAGAGCGATCTGCTGGCCGGGCTTGTTCACACCAGCACCGTACTTCTGATCTCCAAATAAGGGACAGCCAGATTCTTTCATTTGAACTCGAATCTGGTGCGATCTTCCGGTATGAAGTTCGATGTGTACCAGACTGTATTGATCCGTTTGACCGATAACCTGGTAATCCAGAACAGCTTCTTTACCGCCGGGGGTACCTTTTGGTACAGCTGTTACTGTGTTGGTTCGCGCATCTTTCAGCAACGTATGTCTCAACGTACCCTTCTGCGCAGGTAGTTTACCATGAACGACGGCAGCGTATATTTTGCGGAAATGTCGTCCGCGGACCGTTTCAGACAATCTGGAAGCCGCCTTGGAGGTTTTGGCAAAAATCATTGCGCCTCCAACGGGGCGATCCAGCCTGTGAACCAGACCGAGATATACATTACCAGGTTTATTGTACCGTTCCTTCAAATCCTGCTTCAAGAGCGTGAGCAGATCGGGGTCTCCCGACGCATCCTCCTGGGTGGGGACATTAACAGGTTTCGTAATGCCTAACAGGTGATTATCCTCATATAGTACAGGAATATCACCTGATGGCTGTACGTGATCAGACATCATGACTCCCAGCGGCCCAGAATGCCGCAAGGCAGGTCCAAACCACTGCGTGTAATCGGCAGACCGATTTCACCTGCAGTAATGCTGCCTCCGTATTGAGCTGACATCGTCATCGTCAGCATGTTGCGCAGAACTGTGGATGAGATGCCAGTAGTGTAGGAATTAACCAGCATGAATAGTGGGTTATCCGACAAAATGCTCATGCAAGATTTCAAGAAGGGGTAGAGGTTCTCTTCCAGCTTCCACGTTTCTCCGTTAGGTCCCCGCCCGTAGGACGGAGGATCCATAATAATCGCATCGTAACGGTTACCACGGCGCTGTTCACGTTGTACGAATTTGAATACATCATCTGTAATAAAACGAACAGGGCGGTCTGCAAGACCGGAGAGTTGAACGTTCTCCTTGGCCCACTGCACCATGCCTTTGGCTGCATCCACGTGAACTACCGAAGCGCCGGCATAAGCTGCAGCAACCGTCGCACCGCCCGTGTAGGCAAAGAGGTTAAGTACGGAGATGGGCCGTCCTGCATTCGAGATTTTATCCATCATCCAGCTCCAGTTGGCAGCTTGTTCAGGGAACAGGCCTGTATGCTTGAAGCTGGTCGGTTTGATGTGAAATTTAAGGTTTTCGTATCCGATGGTCCAGCGTTCCGGAATTGGCTTCTTCATATCCCAGCTGCCGCCGCCGGAAGAGCTGCGGTGATAGTGACCATGCACCTGGCGCCATTCATTGGTTTCTTTTTCGAGAGGCCAAATAATCTGTGGATCGGGTCTGCGCAAGATGACATCGCCCCAACGCTCCAGTTTCTCGCCGCCTCCTGTATCGATTACTTCATAGTCCTTCCAGTTCGATGCTACGTACATAGTCGTTTATCCATCCTTCAAAAGTCATTTGGATACTATTGTACAACAAAAAAGGGGCTGTACGCCAGTTGGGGTGGGCAGAAGGGACTTTGGTTGTGTTGAATTTGCTGTGTAGCCATATACGGAAAATGAAGAAAAGATGAAAATTTAATTTGACAATGATAATCATTATCACATATGATTTTGATAATTCAGATATCCTTATGAACTGCATGATCTAGATGACTAAATTAAAGTGAGGGAAAAATAGATGGCTAAATTGTTGGTGGCTTATGCAAGCATGACTGGAAATACAGAAGAAATTGCAGAGCTGATTGTAGAAGGAATTACACAGGGAGGGCATGAGGCAGTCCTCAAGGATGTAATGGATTGCAATGCAGCGGACGTGCTTGAATATGATGGTTTCCTGATAGGGGTATACACATGGGGAGACGGGGAACTGCCAGATGAATTCCTTGATTTTTACGAAGAACTGGATGAACTGGACCTGAGTGGCAAACGAGCGGCTGTCTTCGGCAGCGGTGACACATCTTATGAACAATTTTGCGGTGCAGTGGATCTTGCAGCTGCGAAGCTGCAGGAGCGCGGGGCGGAAGTATCTCCAGAGATGCTGAAGATTGAGTACAGTCCGATGGAGCAGGAGAAGGATACATGCCGTGAATTCGGTAAACGCTTCGCTGCAGCCGGATTACAGGTGTCCTAGAAACCATGTTGAAACCTAATGTTCAGGCAGCCGTTCAGCCGAGAGGTACGGACCATTCGGAAAGACTGCTTGAGGATTATAAATTGGAGGAGATGCTTCGCAGCCCGCATCGATTCATTCGCCCAGAATCGGAGGCTGCAGAGCGTGCCCCTCTGCAATGGAGACACCGCGTTCAGTATGCGGTCAGTCATGCGGTTAATGCCTTTTATAGTATGGACCCCGATGTGCGCAAGGAGATTCCGGTACAATATCTGCTGGAAAAGTGGTGGCCGAAAAAGGCAGCAGGTTTCGACTCCATCCTTCATTACTGGGATGTGAAAAATAAAGTCATTGATGAACTATCATTGGCAATCGCCATGAACGATGACTTGAAGCATCCCATGATTCTGTTTGAACAGTGGAAAACCGAAATTCCTGCACTTTCCATGCACTTGTCGATGATTTTCCAGACAGCTTGGCAACCGGAAGGGTGGGACTCTCTGTTGCTTCAGAAATTCATGGTGGTCCACGATCCAAACGTAGTTGAAGCTTTTCAGCATATGGCCAGTGTGTTTTGCTGGGAAGCCTTCGGGAAGCTGCCTGGCATGATTGAAATTTACTGTTTGCTCGAAGGTCGTAAAATTCGATTCATTCCGGGACGTCAATCCCTGATTCGTTCAATGGATTACATTAGGCTTGTTCGTGACAGTATCCCGCAAACGGAAAATTCGGCAACGGAACATTTCACCTCCCGTGATAAAGCCCGGATACATGAGGAAGTGGACCGAAAAAGAAGTGAAGTAGAGCCCAAGAAAAACTGGCTCATGTAGATCTGCATGAAGAGTGTCTGACAGAAAGTGAAGATAAAGGAGGAGCGACACAATGTTAACCGGTGTGAATCAGTTGGGGAGTGGCAAGAAGCGTGCAGGAAGCTGCGAATTCAGCCCGCTTCCGGTACCACAATCGGTGATTGGACGTTTGCTGGATGAGGCAGACCCTTCCTTGTACGTGATGAGTTCTAAACCCTGGCGATTTATGCTTTTTGCTGGAGAAGGGCGCCAGCTCTATCTGGAAGCGGTCAGACAGAGCTATCCTCCTCACTTGGCAGACCGATATGGTGACTGGGCCGCATATCAATATACAGAAGCCATCCCTGCGCATCTGATTGTTGTTGCACCAACCAACACTCAAGAGGATCATATACTGCCTGCAAAAGCCTGGAGCAGGCGATTCTCCATGCTGGCAGCAGAACAGGGACTGCATGCCGTTTGGAAAATGAATGATTATCAGCAGCACCCCGTTTTTATGAATCTGATGGGCTTAACCAGTGAAGAGCAGGTATTAGGAGTCTTTCACATCGGTTACGGAGACCAGCCTGCATTAAGAGATGTGGATGTTAGCAGACCAGCCTCTGAACTGATGACAGTCTACGACCATCTAGTTTAAAACGCTGCCTCTTAGGCGAACAGAAATTAACGATGCGTGTCTTCCAGAAAACGGCTAACTAGCTGGCGGTACGTGTCTACGCCAGAATAGGTCAAGTACAAGCGGTTGGATACGGTAATACTGTTCCCGAAGAAAAAACGTTCGAATTGGGTCTGTCTGCCACCGAATGAACCTGCACCGAGCTCCCAGATCAAACGGAAAAGGGAAGTGCGCTGCTGTGCTGTCATATCCGTTCCTCTCAGGTAGATGTCCAAATGCGTTGCTGCATCCGTTTTGAATTCTTCCTCCTGAGGCACCATAATCATCCCGCTTGAGGCCATTAGCTGGATGATTTCAATCATCTCGGGATACAGCTTCGGATATAGAATATTGGCAGCCATCAATGGCTGTGGTGCAGGCAGTATAAAACCTCGACCATCTGGCACGGCGCCAGCTTCAGCAGCGATGGCTAACGCCTTAAGAGACTCGAGTCCGGCTAATACACGTGCCGTTTTCTCAACGACGTGTGCTTCGGAGGCGAGGTCAAGCGTATCGGTGAGCAGCTGAAGTGTTCCCAGGATGAATTCAGTTTTGGCAATATATCGGGATAAAACCTGATGTCCTGCGTGTATGTGGAAGTTGCTTCCGTTAAATAAACGCGAGGACATTTCTTCGTTTCCAGCAAAGAAAATCCGATCATGGGGCACTAAGACATGATCAAAAATGACGATGTTATCCATCTCTTCGTATCTGGAACTGAGCGGGAAATTAAAGCGGGATTCAGATGCGTAGGTATCCCGACATACGAGGGTGATGCCTGGAAGATCGTTAGGCACGGCAAACGCGAAGGCAAACGGATTTTCATCGTCAAATGGGGCTGGTGAGGGTGACGGGTATACAAAAATTTCATCACATGTAGCACCCTGTGTAGCCATCATGAATGCCCCGGTGATGATAAGACCATCTTCAGTACGTTCAACCACCTTGGCTGCGATTGCATCCTCGGTAGCATCCATCTGCCCGGATATTTTGCTGGCGTGTGGTTGTATAAAGGCATGAGAGAGGGTAATATCATTGTCACGACAGAAGGCATAGTAGTTCCTCAGATTTTCAGCGTACTGCGGAGATAACTCGTTAAGGAGCTCCGCTGCAGTGTAGAATGACATGATGGCCGTGTTCATATAATCGGGTGACCGACCCAGAAACCCGTGATGAGCGTTTGACCAGACACTCATCGCTTCACGCCGTCTCCGCAGATCATCAACTGTGGTGGGCGGCAGAAATGACAGTCCCACCGGTTTCCCGTCTACGGGGGATTCGTACGTCATCTTACCTGCAAGCAGCGGATCTGATTGCATGTCGTAGAGTTGCGCTTGTGTCTCCATGAGGCCTTTGAAAGCAAGATGTTCTGATCTTTTACCCGTAACGAGTTCTCCCTTATACCAACAGGGGACACTCTGGGAATTGATTCGTTCAATGTACTGCTTGCCACTTTTAACAGGCATCGTTATTCACCTCTTGGATCTAATCGTTCATGGGCAGATAGACTGCTCTCGTAGTTTACGTAGGCAGCCTTCTTTATGTGCATCCTGACAGAGGAATAACGAACTTGGCAAAAAGGGCTTGATAATAATTATCATTCTTGTTACAATACAAAAAGAAAAAGGAACCGGCCAGGGCTCCTTTAACTTAAAACAATGGTAAAGTCTTTATTTTACTTCAAAGGTTTTGCAGTCTGTTTCAGCAGACTTGCTTGCTTCTTGTGAACTGTGGCTCACGATATAAATCGAATCAGCATTACATTTGTTCTCTTCAGCCCAGTGAACACAGGAATTTACTTCACACAATACGTCTTTTGCCATGATTAATAACCTCACTTTTGAGTTAGATTACATTCGTTGGTATAAAGATAATTCCGACTTACCAAGTTGCCGCTTGAAGTTCGGAACATTTTGTCCTCTTAATAAAGAGGGCTTATTTGCGTTATACACAACGATGCACTTTCAGAATAGCAAATTTGGGCAACGCATGCAACATGTGCAATGCATATACAACGCTTTTTGCGCGAGCGAGGAAGACTGACTTTGCAAAAAGGCGGTCGTATGTTATGATTAAATAGTAATGATTACGATTAATCGGAAGTTCAATAATAAACTCACAACAAATTCCCATAAAACTATTATTAAGTCGTTTAAAGTGATGTTTATAAATCATAGTTGATCGTGACCTCTTTATTCGGTTTCTCAAACATCAATTACTTAAGGCTTGGAGATTCGAAGTTTACTCTCCTGGCATGGACGAAGGAGAGTTAACAAAACATGAGCAAAACAAATCATATGAACCGTATTCCCCGTGCCAAGGGAATGGATATGGCTGCTTTTTATTCACCGAAAGAGTGTACACGCAAAGTAAAGCACATTGTCTTCTCACAGGAGAACGAGCGTATCATCGAGGAATTCCTGACCATTCTCGGTATGAAGGAACGCTTTGTGGAGCATGATGTTTCCATGCCAAACAAATTGGTCATGTTTGGTCCTCCTGGCACCGGGAAGACTTTAACGGCATCCTACCTGGCCTCTCGGCTTAATCTCCCACTGGTTTTAGTACGTCTGGACGCAATCATTCACAGCCATTTGGGAGAGACGGCTACGAATGTACGTAAACTTTTTGAGTATGCACGTCTGAATCCCTGTGTGTTGTTTTTGGATGAGTTCGATGCCATTGGCCGCACCCGGGAGAGCAATGATGAAGTGAAAGAGATGGCCAGGGTAGTTAATACCTTGCTGCAGTGTCTGGATGAATTCGATGGCGATAGCGTACTGGTGGCAGCCACCAATTTGGAAACCCAACTGGATCATGCCGTATGGCGTCGATTTGATACCAAAATAACGTATGCCATGCCGGATGAAGAGAGCAGGCAGCGATATATCAACAAACTGGTTGGACAATTTGAGCATCAGCCAGACCTGAAAACCTATATGTGCAAGCAGTTAAAAGGGTGCAGTTACGCCGATGTGGAGCAGATTGTGCTCAAAGCCAAACGGAAAGCGATTATTATGGACAGCCCATTGCATGAACAATTGATAACTGATGCATATGATGAGTATATGCCGCGATTATTATCTACATAGAAGCTGAGCGGAACATTACTGTCCGATAAACAAAATATAATGAAACAGCCCTGCCAGGGATCCATTCAGGAACCCGGGCCGGGCTGTTCTGCTGTTTAAGATGTTTTAAGCATTTGCTGGTGAACGGTACGTTTTTTCGGGAGTGGTTGCTTCAGGTGTCTTCCAGCGTGGCAGTTTCAGCGTAAACTGACTTCCTTTTGGGCTGCTTGAGGTGAGGGTCAGATCTCCACCTTGTGCTTGAGCAAGAAGGCGGCTGTAGGTGAGCCCAAGTCCCAATCCCCGAGACTGACGCTTTTTGAGCTCGCCTCGGTAGAAACGTTCAAATATTTTGAATTGATCTTCCTCGGCAATGCCTGTTCCGTTGTCCAGTACGTCTACGTAGAGATAGTTTTCTTCAGCACGCAGGCGAATCTCGAATAATGTGGTTTGTCCCGAAGCAGTGGCCTGCAAACCATTATTCAGCAGATTGACGATAATTTGCTGAATCCGCAATGCATCACCGATTGTATACACTGCCCCCGCAGGTACATGCATTGCAACTTCCGGTGATTGATCCTCGTAAGCGATTTTCCACTGGTAAATAATCTCCCCAACCAGCAGACTCAGATCGACGCGCTCATGGCGTACGGCAACACTGCCTGCACTCATGGCATTATAGTCCAGAAGATCAGCCACCATGCGTTCCATACGTTCGGATTCTTTTAAGGCGATATCGAGAAACTCTTTGCCTTCCTGCGGGCTAACAATATCATCTCGAACAGCCATAACCAGTCCTTTGATGGAGGTAACCGGGGTTTTCAGCTCATGGGTAACACCTGCCAGTGAGAGATTACGCCATTCCTCCAGCTGCTGTAATCGCAAGGACATTTCACGAAAAGAATGGACAAGTTCATTCAATTCCTGCTCCTTGGTATCCAGATTCAGGTTAACATCATAATTGCCGGTTCGAATCTGCTCTGCGGCATGTGCAACCTGGCGAATGGGTTTGGACAGCTTGCGGGACAGAAGGTAGATGGTAAACCAGCCACACAGAATGAGAGCAGCAAACAGCAGACCTACAATCAGCAGAGTGTCGGGACTGTAAGTTATGGCTTTTTTGGACTGCAGCACCCATACTTTACCCAGCGTCTGGTCGGCATCCACTACATTGACGGTTACACCCGCAAATTTGTGGTTTCGCGGCTCCGACAGATCATCTGACAGTCTAGTGTAAACTTCCTGCTGGGTCATTTTCGGTTTGGAATAGATCAATTGATTGTTGTTGTCGAGAATCATGATGCAAAAATGATTATCGGTATTAAAAAGCTTGGTACGCTTGTCCACCAATCGATCCAGATCAGGAGGAATCTGCAGTTTGTTTTCAGTCCCTGATACCTTCTCCGCAATTTCAAGACCCAGAAGCTCAGCGGTTTTGAGACCTTTCTCCAGGGAAGTGGTCCTGATCCAGTAGAGTGCCCCTGCCACAATTATGATGAAGCCGATACAGAGGATCAGAAAATATTGAAGTGTCCAATAGGAGAGAATGGAAGTTTTTCGTTTTGGCGTTTTACGGCTCAGTTTGCGATCCAAAATTGATACCCCATTCCCCTTAAAGTCCGGATTTCTCCTGTTTCTGGCAGCCAGTGGGAGAGGGCCTGACGCAACCGTTTAATGGAAAGATCCACAGCCCGGTCGCTTCCGTCATAGTCCATGCCCCATACCTGCTCAATGAGATGCTCCCGGGTGAACGTTCGATTTGGATATTCAGATAGGAACATCAGCAGCGACAGGTCGCGAGGCGTTAACGCCACTTCTGCACCATTCAGCAGTACCTGTTTAGCTGCCAGATCAATGACCAGATTGCCGAAATAACGTTTACCTTCCCCTTCTGCTGTCCAATGTGGATTGCGGCGAAGTACGGCATTAACTCTTGCAACCACTTCCTCCGGCACGAAGGGTTTGCTCATATAATCGTCGGCACCGGCATTCAGCCCATTGAGACGGTCCTGAATGTCGTCCAGTGCCGTTAGCATAATGACAGGGCAAGGGCTTTTTTCACGAATCACCCGCAGCAGATCCCAACCATCCATCCCTGGCAGCATGACATCGAGCAGAACCAGGGCGGGTACGTCAGAATCAAATAAAGTGAGAGCAGTGGGTCCATCTGAGGCATGACGGACATCAAAACCCGCTTTTCTCAGATAAGCAGCCAGCACACGAGCAATTGCCTGCTCATCCTCAACGATAAGTATGGATTTCAAGAAGGTGTCTCCTTTCACGACATAAGCTTGTGTACTGATTTTACATGAGCAGGGCCCTAAAGCCAATTAGGCAAATATTTTCAGAAAAAAAATGAGGCTTTCATCCTTTTTGACGTCATCCTGACACATTGGGTTGATAAGATTCTTGCAACAACCAACATATACAATGACCAATTGGAGGAGATAAAGATGAATAAAAAGACAAAAACATGGGTGATATCCGGCGTTGCTGCAATCGTAATTCTTGGGGGCGGAGGTTACTATGTCGCTAACAGTTATATGGGGAATAACGTAGATATTGAGCAGGTACTACCAGCAAGCACCGCAGCATCCACAACGGATGCAGGCACAGGTACGGCGGTTGCAAATGAAGCAGCAAGCGCGGAGCAATTAAACGGGGATTGGACCATCAGCGAAGGCTCGAAGGTGTATTTCTCGGTAACGACATCACAGGAGACTGTCAATTTTGTGGACGAGCAGGTAAGTGGAACCTGGGCGATTAATGTGGACGATGCTTCCCAGATGAAAGCGGAAGGTCAGATTGAGATGAGCGGAATTGATTCGGGTAACGGTCAGCGCGATGGTCATGTGAAAGAAGCTGATTTCTTCGATGTTGGCACACATCCGCAAGCGACTTTTACGGCAACTTCCTTTGAAGGAATTCCAGCGGAATGGACTGCAGGACAAACCGTGGATTTTAAAATGAACGGTACCCTTACGGTTAAAGGTGTCGAAAAAGAGGTTACTTTTGATGCAAAGGCTGCCTATGAAAATGATCAGGTACTGCTGTCTGCAACGACCACAGTTACTTTCGAAGACTTCGGTATGGAGAATCCTCACTCGGTTGTGTTATCCACAGAGAATGATATTCAGGTCCAACTGGAACTGAAGCTTGACAAATAAATGATTTGTGTGTGAAAAAATGAGGCACGGATCCTGATTCTAAATAGGATTACTGTTGCTCCGATCTCATCGGAAGGAATAATACAATGAATACACCTGTCCCAGATGCCGTAGGCAAAGGGGCAGGTTTTTTTGCGTTAAGGCGTTGTTCTAACACAGGAGGAGCAGAGAGACTTCACGGTTTCGAAGGGTACGGCTAGCAGCAAATGATATTAAACTGTTTGAATAACTGCTGTTTCCTTTGGAAAATGCCGTGTTCGCTTCCGATATGAAGCGCTTACAATAATATAGATTTCATCAATGATTCAATGAAGTTCAGGTGTAATAAAAAAGGGGGAGATCAAGAGTGAACAAGAAATACATAAGCGGCTGTCTGGTCTTATTCATGCTGTTCTGTGAGCTCGGCTTCTGGGTACGTCCGGCTGGGGCAGCTGGGGTAAACGTTGCATTGAATAAACAGGTTACCGTGAGTGCAGAGGATCTGCAATACAATGGCAACAAGGAAAATGCCGTGGACGGCAGCGCCGATACCAAATGGAGTGCAGACAGCAGAAATGAAGCGGAGCAGCCTCATTGGTTAATGGTCGATCTGGGAGGAATGTACCAGATATCGGGAGCTGAAGTGACATGGAAAGATAAAGGCCAGGTGGTAAAGTATCATGTTGAAGTGTCAGCAGATGGCGCTGAATGGACAACGGCTGCGGATCATCGAACGAACGAAATAACCGAAGACATCGCGAAGGTGAGTTTTCAGGCTAACGACGTAAGGTATGTGAAGGTTACGATTCCGTATTATGCTGGACCAGATTGGTGGCCAGGCATTGCCGAATTGAAAGTCTGGGGACAAGAAGAGGGGCTTACGCCAGAACTCATTACATCGTATTCACCAATGACTATTTCCACCTTAAAAGGGGTCGCACCCGTAATGCCTGCTGAAGTGCAGGCTCATTATTCAAATGGAAAAACGACAGATGTTCCCGTATCATGGAACGCGATAGATCCGATTCAGTATTCTTCCGTTGGAAGCTTCACCGTTACGGGGGATGTGTATGGAGCGCCTACTCAACCGGCAGCTGATATTCAGGTTGGGGGATACCGGAATGATTTTGTACGTGGGGTGGACATCTCAACCTTAACGGCAATTGAAGACAATGGCGGTAAATATCTGGACAGTAATGGGACGGAAAGGGATCTGCTCGACATCCTTAAGGACCGCGGCGTCAATTATGTTCGTCTCCGACTGTGGAATGATCCACAAAAGTCAGGTGGGTATAATGATAAAGCTGATGTAATTCGACTAGCTAAACGTGTTAAGGAAAAGGGAATGAAGATCCTGCTGGATTTCCATTATTCCGATGAGTGGGCTCACCCTGGTCAGCAGCTTCGGCCAAAGGCATGGGAGGGCTTGCCCTTTGAAGAATTGAAACAAGCGGTATTCGATTATACTTCTGAGGTCGTAGGTGAGATGAAATCATCCGGTGCCATGCCGGACATGGTTCAGATCGGGAACGAAATTAACAGCGGTGTTCTGAACGGCCTGAACAGCAATGTCAATTTTGATGAAAATGTTGCCTTGCTGCAGAGTGGTGTAGATGGTGTGCGCGCTGTCGATGGTGGAGATCAGGTTCAGATCATGATTCATCTGGCAGAAGGCGGCAAGCCGGAGCTGTTTGATTGGTACTTTGGAGAAGTGGAGAAGCGCGGACTGGAGTATGACATCATTGGGCTATCCTACTATCCGTTCTGGCATGGAACCTTCGCAGACGTACGGCAGACGATGAATACAGTCTCTGCCAAATATAAAAAAGAAGTAATCATTGCCGAGACCTCATACCCGTTTTCCTACAAAAATGGAGATGCCCACGGCAACATCATTGGCAGTCCAGAGGCGCTGCATGTGGGAGGTGCGACGTTCCCGGCTACGGTGCAAGGTCAGCATGATGCCATTGCCGGCATTATGGATATGATTGCAGAAGTTCCTGATGGCCGCGGAGCGGGTTTTTTCTACTGGGAGCCGGCATGGATTGCCGCCAATGTGGGTTGGATTGCTTCAGAGGGAGATGCGTGGGAGAACCATGCCATGTTCGACTATGATGAATATCCTGCCAATGGAGGGTACTCGTTCGAAGGTCGTGCCTTGGAGTCACTGAATGTGTACAAACGAGGGATGGATACCCTGCCTGTAGACCGCCAGCAATTATGGGCAGCCATTAAACGTGGGAGTGAAATGGTGGCTTCTGATTATACCCCGTCTAGCTGGATAACCCTGGCACCTGCCATTCAGACGGCGAAGGACACATATCACAAAGCCTATACTTCAGAGGTTCTGACGCAACAGGAGACTGATGAGGCTGCAGCATCTCTCGAAGCCGTTATGCAGCAGCTTGAAGTTATCCCGGCTGATCGTAAGACACTTGAAGGCAAAATTGCAGAAGCTGAATTATATCATGAAGCCGATTGGTCAATGGCAACATGGGCCGTTTTTAGCAAAGCACTCGCCAAGGCTAAACTAGTACTTGCTGATCCCAGAGCGACCCAGACCGAAGTGAATCAGGCAGTGATTCATTTGGAGAAAGCCATTCAGGGTTTGTCCGATGTAGACAAAACTCTGCTGATACAGCTCATCGAAGAGACTCAGCAGCAGAGTGAATCATCGTATACTTACCGAAGCTGGAGCCTTTTGCAGACGGCGCTGCAGGCAGCCATTGTGGTAAGAGACAAACCTGATGCCATCCAGTCTGAAGTGAATCAAGCACTGGAACAGCTTCAGCAAGCCGGGCGTGATCTTGTTCAACTCGAAGCCTTGACAACAGGGATGACAGCAACAGCCTCCACCAGTGCAGGAACGGGCGGCGGACAGAGCAACTCACCTGACGGGGCAATTGACAGCAACCCGAATACATCATGGGGAACGGATCAAAGTGTAGGCAGCTGGTGGCAAGTGGACCTCGGTGCGGTTGCCAATATCCGAAAGTTAGAAATGTCCATGTGGAGCGGAGGCATCAAATACAGAATCGAAGTCTCTGAAGACAATGAAAATTATGTCACGGTGGTGGATACCACAAGTGATGTCGTTGTATCCACCAGTCCAAGACACATACTGCCGGAAAACACTCAGGCACGTTACATTCGAGTTACTATCACGGCCGGTTCGACATGGGTAGGATTCATGGATTTTGAGGCATATGGAACATTTCCTGCAGACAAAACTGCTCTTCGGATGACCGTGGACTCAGCATCTAAGCTTCAGCAAAATCAATACACGGCTGCGAGCTGGAGCAGATTGGTGGAGGCGCTGACTGCAGCCAGGGAATGGATGGACGATATCGAAGCTTCCGTTCAGAAAATCAGTGAAGCTGACAACGCATTAAAAGAAGCCATGGGTCAGTTGGTCCGGCAGGAGTCAACCCCTGGACCATCGCAACCAGTCCAACCGTCACCGCCATCCTCACCTGGAAATCCAGCGGTTACAGTACCTGCACCTGAAACGGAACAGCAGACCGAAAAGGGATCTACCCTAATCAAAGGAGTTTTGACCGGGAAAGATCAGTATTCTGTTCCACTGAATGAACAGCAGCTCGTTCAATTGGTGAAAGGGCTGGAAGCAGGTAACCAACAGCTGCGTTTGGTTGCAGACATTGCTGAGCCATACCAACCTGTCACATTCCAATTGCCTGTGAGTTCACTCGGAGCATGGGTTAAGACGCAGGCGTTACAGTCACTGGAGCTGAGCGTGGGCCAGACTTCGGTACGCATACCGATGAAATCACTTCAGGAGATCCATGCATCGAACGCCAAAACACTGGATGTGGTGATATCGAAGGGGTCCACTGCGAATCTGTCCGAGCAGCAAAAAGCAGCGATCGGTAAACATTCCATGATCGATGTCAAACTGTTGGTGGATGGCGAAGTGCTGCCTTGGACGGATCGAGCTATTGAGATCGCATTTTCGGGTATAGCTACACCGGCGACAGCGAATACAGTTCCCGTTGTTCAATCCTTATCGCCAGATGGTCAGATGAAGACAGTCCTGTATTCTGCATATGATGAGTCTGCACAAATAATGACGTTCAAGCCGCTTCAATCCGGTTCATTCGTTATAGTAGAGGTGAATGTGACTCTGACGGATATACAAGCACATTCTTGGGCAGTGAATGAAGTCAAGAGCTTACATGGTAAAGGAATCGTCTCAGGGATATCCGGTGACCGTTTCGATCCGTTGGGTGAACTGACCAGAGCCCAGTTCTTGCATATGGTTGTGCAGGGATTTGGTGAGTCTCATGTTCCGAACAAAACCGGATATTTGCTAAGTGATGTATCCGAAGGACAATGGTATACGGATTCGATTCGTCTTGGTTTGCAGATGAACATTATTCAGGGGCGCCCTGACGGATCTTTTGGAGTGCATGACCGGGTTACCCGTGAAGAAATGGCGGTTATACTGGAACGTGTCATGCAAGCTGTGAAGCAGGATGAAACGTCCGGTGTGGATGTATCCACAGGTACAGAGTTCAGGGATAACGGAGATATCGCAGGTTATGCGAAGCAAGCCGTATCATCCATGCAGCGGTTAGGATTATTGAAGGGCTTGGGCGATGGAAATTTCGCTCCGAAACAGACGGCTAACCGTGCACAAGGAGCTGTTGTCGTTGCCAGAATGATGGAACTGCTATATTGAAATAGTAAAACAATGAAATACAGACCTGTCTTAAGGCTGCGGCCTAGAGACGGGTCTATTTTTTTGGAAATCATTAATGTCATATTGACATTATCAATTTCGTTTGTTATCATTTCGATAATATCATAATGACAATATTAAGAAATGGGGAATGAGCGATGTTTGGATTCCGATTCGTGAAGTTTCAACCCAGTGAATATGTAATGAAAATTAAAAATGGCAAGGTACAGCGCGAAGGTGTAGGACTATCCTTTTATTATTATGAGCCTACAACGTCGGTTGTTGTCCTGCCCGTATCATCCGTCGATGTTCCGTTTATGTTCGAAGAAATTACGGCGGACTATCAAACGGTGACGGTTCAGGGCCAATTGAGCTATCGCATCGTGGACTACCTGAAAATAACGCAAAGTTTGAATTACACGTACAACTTACGCAAAAACAAATATATCTCTGACGATCCTGGCAAGCTTGATCAACGTGTGATTACGACGGCCAAAGTATTAACCAAGAAGCATTTGGAGCGGATGCCACTGAAAGAGGCCATTCAATCCAGTGAACGGCTTGCAAGCAGCATGAAACGTGAAGTCGTGCAAAGTGAAGAACTTGAGAAACTGGGCGTTGAGCTGATGAGTCTATCCATCCTGGCCATTCTGCCGAATAAGGAAACGATGCGGGCGCTGGAGGCACAGGCACGGGAAGAGATTTTACGTCAAGCGGATGAAGCATTATATGTGCGCCGCAATGCCTCCATTGAGCAGGAGAGACGAGTGAAGGAGAACGAGCTCAATACGGAAATTGCCGTGGAAACGAAAAAGCAGCAGATCAGGGAGACACAATTACAGGCGGAGCGCTCAGTCAAGCAGAAGGAAAATGAAATGGCGCAGGAGCAGCTTCAGTTCAACACGGCCATGGAGGAACGGAAACAGCAGCTTATTGAATTGACCATTGCGAACCAAAATGCTGAAGCGGATGCGAAAGCCTATGAAATTGCTGCCGTTATGAGATCTTTGCAGGATGTTGAACCGAATGTACTTCAGGCAATGGCCAATATGGGAATGAATTCGGATAAACTGATTGCGCTGGCATTTCAGGAGTTGGCGGAGAATGCAGGGAAAATTGGTCAGCTCAACATTTCGCCTGATCTGCTGCAAGGATTAATGTCGACACCTGGAAGAGAGAAGGGAGGCCATGTACGATGAGGCTGGGGAACTCCAATAAGTCTTCACGTACACCACATGCTGACCAAAACTATCTTGGCGATGCCAAGCTGATTCTGGTCAAACGCAGAACAAGATTGGAAGAACTGGTGGTGCGTTATAACACGGTGCAGCAGGCTCAATTTTACATTGAACGTCTTGGTGCCGATTTCAGTGATTATATTGAAGAGGATCGACGTTATCGACATGCCGTGCAGCAGGCCCAGCATCAGCTGGGTCAACTCGGCCGGGTGCAGACCATTGACCGGGAACATGTCCCCAATTTTATATTCGGAGAACAGGACATCGTTGTGGTTGTAGGGCAGGATGGACTGGTGGCGAATACGCTCAAATATGTGACGGAACAGCCGCTCATCGGCGTGAATCCCGATCCCATGCGATGGGATGGCGTACTTCTTCCTTTTACGGTGGAGGACCTGAAGATGATTATCCCGGATGTCATGCGCAAGCAGCGTTCCTTGAAAGAAGTAACTTTGGCAAAAGTGGAACTTAACGACGGACAATTTCTGTACGGGGTTAACGATTTGTTCATCGGACGGAAGACCCATGTCTCAGCCAGGTATGAAGTCCGTTTGGGTTCCTCGGTAGAACAGCAGTCATCGAGCGGTATTATTGTTTCCACAGGACTCGGATCGACAGGCTGGTTCAAGAGTGTGCTGGCTGGAGCAGCCGGCATTGTGGGGTCCGAAGCATGGAAGCATATGCACATCAATGGTGTTGATGTTAACGCGGAAAGCCCCGTTACCCGAGGACATCACATGGAGAACTTTGGGTGGGATGCACCCTATTTGTATTTTACAGTTCGTGAACCATTCCCGAGCCGGACAACAGCAGTTAACCTGGTGTTTGGTCAGGTTCATCCGAAACAGCCCCTGCGGATCGTATCGCAAATGCCCGAGGATGGGGTCATATTTAGCGATGGGGTGGAACAGGACTTTCTCGAATTCAATTCCGGAGTGGAAGCCACCATTGGTCTTGCAGAAAAGCGTGGACGTCTCGTCGTCTGATCAATTATTTCCACTTCGGGTTTTCTTGATCTCAATCAAGGAAAATCCCGCCATGGTGTTCTATGATGAATTCATCTCAAGATTACAGAAGGAGGAATCATCATGAGTACGATTTCTTTGCAAGCCGTTAAGGAGTTTCAGACCGAACGATTTACGAAACGAATTCTGTTTAATCATAACGGTGGGGTCACGTTTGCGCTGCATTTTCTGCCCGGACAACAACTGCCTGTCCATAAACATCCTGGATCGGATGTGCTGGTTCTTATTATTGAAGGAGAAGGAACAATTATATTGGATGGAGTCGAACAGAAAGTACAACAGGAAGATGTAATCTGCTGTAGTGGAGAAGACACATTTGCTTACCATAACACGGGAAACCGTGAAGCTCGGTTGTTTGTTGTATTAAACAAGGTGCCCGATGAATCTTACGCCCGTGACATATAAAATGGTTCGGAGTCACTCAGGGCCTGTAGATTTCTATAAGAGTTATCAAAACGCATACCAAGCAAAAAACGTACTACACTCTCTTGAATGCAGAGTTGTAGTACGTTTTTTATCGTGTCTATATGTTCATCAGGAGCCAGTTGGATTACTCATTTAAAAATATCCGAGCATTTCCTTGGCTTCATTCGACATCATATCGGGAGACCACTGAGGTTCCCATACAACAGTACCCATTTCACAGCACCGAGAATCGTATCATGCAGCGGGCAGCCTGGTGTGGTCAAGGTCATGCGGACGGAGACCCTTTCCGGCTCCTCCTGCATTTCATATACGAGCCCAAGGTCAACAATGTTAACGCCTAGCTCCGGGTCGTATACTTCCTTAAGATACTCAAACAGTGGATTGATCTGTTGCGTCTGTTCCATATGTTCCACGCTCCATTTCTGTTTCTTAATGTTGGAACACCCTTGCGATCATGAAGATATAAGCCATGGAGAAGATCGATAAAAGAGTACCACCGACCATCATCACCTCTGCCAGATTGATCAATACACCACTGACAAGCAGAAGGCTGGAAGCAGCCATGGCAATCAAACCCCAGCTCACATAACGCTGATTTAACATACCAGCCATAAGAGGTGTTCCTGGTTTTCCGGCTTGCTTGCCATATTTGTGTGTCCACCATAAGAAGGGGACGATCTTCGAAGCATAACCCAGAATGGTTATTGAGACCCATCCACCAAGATAGACCCAGCCTGCCAGAAGGACTACCCGCGGATGAAGCAGCAGTTCCGGTCCTTGCGCTGCATAGATCAACAGAGCGACCATCAAAGCTGCCAGTGCACGGCTTACATAGACTGACCAGCGTATGCCTGGGCCGGGATTGTTTTTGTGACGTTTCTCCTGTATTTGTTCCAAATGGTAGACGTAGACGAGCATACCTGCTGTCAGCAGCAGGAGTGCGAGCCAGAGCAAGCCTCGTTTCATATCAGCTAGAAATGCCACAACGCCTGTAATGACAGCTGCATTCCACAACAACAGGACTATCTTTTGAAGCCGAACCGGATAATGATGTGAAAGATAGAACATGGGCAGCATTTTATAGCTGAATCCTGTAATTAACATGCCGAACCAGCCGATCGTCCCCATCCAGATATGAGCCCCGAATATTCGTTCATGCAGTCCGTTCCATTGTCCGAATGCAAAATTCAAGCCCATTAACATACCCGTCAGACCGGTAAGGACCAAATAAAGACAAGCACAAGCCGTACTTACCGTAATCGGATTCCATTGCGATGCTCGAAATAACGTGACCGCCATATTCCATCCGAACAACAGAATTCCAATCAGGGCACAGGTAGCAAAACCTGCAAGCCAGCGTACATCTGCCTGAATGAATCCATACAGCATACCAGTGACGCCAATGCCAAACATCACGTAATGGATGTAACCAAGCCTCGTACTGTAAATATCCGATTGCAAAATCACATGAATCAGTTGATATACAGCCCCCATGGCCAGCATGGTAGCCCATCCCAAGACAAACAGATGGGCATGGAACCATCCTTCCGGCCCTCGTAACTCATCACCAAGCCAGCCTGTCAGGGACAGAAGGGAAAACGCATGGTACGCGATAAATCCGAGGATGCCTGTAACGATAAACCAAAATGGCAGCCTGGACATGGCGTTTCCCTCCCTTATCCTTTTACGATTCTAAGCTTGGCTGTACCATCCGCCTGATCCTCTACGGTGTAAGAGCATCCGAGATTATTCAGTTCTTCCATCAAAAACACAGGAACACGGTCATTATGAATGAGAACCATCTGCCCAGGCTCACAGCGCTTTAGTGCGGCGAGGGTTCTCATCATGGGCTGCGGCGGCTCCAATCCCCGGTTATCCAGTGTAATGGTTGGGGACAGGGGCGCCTCATCAGAGCTGTAAGTAAATTCAGTTGAGTCAGGCTCTCCGATGCAGCCAGTAGGAATTTCTTCCTGGTTCAGGTCTTTTGCAGTATGAAACGTCCCTTCCTTGGACCACGTTTTATTTTTCCGGTGTACGAACGTGGTACGCCAGTGCTCAGCATTGACTCGTTCCGTTGAATGGGAATAACCTCTCATTTTTAGTATGCCGAGCAGGGGTGTCGGCTTGAAAGGCGCGTGGAGCACAAAAACATCCATGGGGTCCAGCCCCTTGACGGTGTTCATGATGAGTTGGAACGGCTCAAGCTTTTTGCTTAAATGCGGCCGGACATCGAGTTCAATGATTCGGTCATCCGTTGAAGACATATGGCTCACATCCATTCCTGTAAGTTCGTGCTCTGTTTGGTCCCCATTTTACAATTTACTGATTTTGACCTGGAAGACAGACGGACCCTGTTCGATATATTCCCAGGTGAAGCCGTCTGGGTGAGTGGACTGAAATTGAAATCGCAAAGGTACTGGATCATGGTCATTGATAAGCAGCATGGCCTCATTTTGCGGCAATTGTTCAAACGTCTCGAAGATGATTTTATGTTTCAGATGCGGTGGATACTCGGTTGCGTTAATTGTTGCTGCATATGTGTTCATAGGTTGTTCCTCCTGGATCGGTTTAGTGTGGTGTTGCAAACTGAGTATAGAAAATATGTACGGTCCCCTGTGTGAGCGTGCTCACACATTTTGTTTTGTCATAATCTTGCCTCATTTTTTACGGATTCCTGCTTGGAACCCGGATTGCGGGAGTTTTGGAAATAGGTCATGTGCATTATGTTTCACTCATTGTGATATTTTGCACAGTTACGTTACAAAGACATCCTTATATTTAGCGACAAGATGACAAGTGATGAGAGGAAAGATGAATCCCTCCATCCCGCCATAGTGAGATTACACCCAGAGGAAGGGGGAGTTTGAGATGCAAGCTGGACTGGTTGATCCTTTTGGAAGAGTTCATGATTATCTGCGCATCTCGGTTACGGACCGCTGTAATCTGCGCTGTGTATACTGCATGCCGGAGGAAGGGATGCAGTTTGAACCACCGGATCAGATCATGACACATGAAGAAATTGTCTCGGTTGTTCAGGCGCTTGCTCCGCTTGGGATCAGGAAATTGCGTTTGACCGGCGGTGAACCTCTTGTTCGAAAAGGTCTTGATGAGCTAATTGCCCGTTTATCCGAAATTCCTGGCATTGAGGATATCGCTATGACAACCAATGGCATATATCTGGCCGCATGCGCGGATCGTCTGAAATCAGCCGGGTTGACAAGAGTAAATATCAGTCTGGATTCCCTGCAACCTGAACGGTTTGCCCGAATTACCAGGGGAGGCAAGCTGAAACGGGTGCTGGATGGTGTAAGAGCCAGTCAAAAAGCTGGTCTGCAGCCAATCAAACTGAACGTGGTGCTTATGAAAGGCGTGAATGATGACGAGGTTGAGGATTTTTTGCGCTTGACTCTCGATGAAGAGATACATGTTCGCTTCATCGAATACATGCCCATAGGGGAGAGCGGAGAAGCCTGGAAATCGGGTTTTATGTCACTGCAGCATGTACTGGATACATGCAAGAACAGCTGGGATTACACAGGCTGTGATGTCTATAGCCATGGTCCGGCAGATAGTTACCGTATTGAAGGAGCGGCGGGCACATTCGGTCTGATTCATCCTGTAAGCAGTCACTTTTGCGGTACATGTAACCGATTGAGACTGACGGCAGACGGCAATATCAAGCCCTGCCTTTATTGGTCGGATGAATTCAACGTACGTCCACATGTCGGTAATGCCAGTGCGGTTCAAGCCATGTTTCTTAGAGCGCTGGGGGTTAAGCCCGAGACGCATGACATGCTCAAAGCTCTTAAAGGCGAAGAAATTCGAGGAATTCCGTCTCTCCGGCATATGTCCCAAATTGGAGGTTAGCTGGATGTAAGTGATAAATGTCGGCAACGGATGTTATTCCGATCTGAAACTACATGTCATATTAGCAGGAGGAAAACAATGAGTAAGCAAAGCACACCGTGGATGGGGAAACTTAAATATTTTGCGAAACGTGAAAAGAATGCAGAAGGCTGGAGCGAGATGTCACCCGAAAACCGGGACTGGGAGGACGTCTATCGGCGACGCTGGCAGCATGACAAAGTTGTGCGTTCGACACATGGCGTGAATTGCACCGGATCCTGCAGCTGGCAGATCTATGTGAAAGACGGGATTGTCACTTGGGAGACACAAGCTACCGATTATCCTTCCACGGGCCCGGATATGCCGGAATTTGAACCAAGAGGGTGTCCGCGCGGAGCGAGTTTTTCCTGGTACCTTTACAGTCCGCTGCGTGTCAAATATCCATACGTTCGGGGGGCATTGCTGGATCTGTGGCGTGAGGCACTTCAGCTGCATGGTGATCCCGTCAAGGCTTGGTCCAGTATTGCGGATGATCCGGATAAAGTCAAAAAATACAAGTCTGTTCGTGGCAAGGGCGGATTGATTCGTGCGTCATGGAGTGAAGTAACGCAGATTATCTCGGCCTCCCTTATTCATACGATCAAGCAGTACGGACCTGATCGGATTATCGGCTTTTCGCCTATTCCTGCCATGTCGATGGTCAGTTATGCTGCAGGTTCAAGATTCCTATCCCTGATGGGATCGCCGCTGCTCAGTTTCTACGACTGGTACGCCGATCTGCCTCCGGCCTCACCGCAGATTTGGGGTGATCAAACCGATGTGCCGGAGAGCAGCGACTGGTACAATTCCGGGTATATTCTCGTCTGGGGTTCCAACCTGCCAATGACTCGTACACCTGATGCTCACTTTTTGGCTGAAGCACGCTACCGGGGTACGAAGGTTGTATCCATCAGTCCGGATTATGCCGAATATGTCAAATTTGCGGATACATGGATGTCAGTCAAACAGGGGACCGACGGAGCTCTTGCCATGGCTATGGGACATGTGATTCTCAAAGAATTCTATATCGAACAACCCACGGAATACTTCATGCAGTATGCCAAACAATATACGGATTTTCCTAATCTCCTGATCGTTGAGGAGAAGAACGGGGTTCACACAGCGGGCAGATTTCTTGTCGGAGAAGACTTGGGCATTACGGGCAACAATATGGCCTGGAAAACACTTGTCTATGACGAAAACAGCGGGACATATGCAATGCCGAAAGGAAGCCTAGGGTTCCGCTGGGGGGAGGAAGGGACCTGGAATCTGAAAATGGAACAGGTCGAGAATGGCGAACCCATTGATCCGCGGTTATCTCTTCTAGGGGTGCATCATGACTTGGTCACGATTCAGCTGCCTTATTTTGACGACGAGGGAAGACATGTTATGGAACGTCAAATTCCTGTTCGTCAAATCTGGCTTGAGGATCGCTGGATTATGGTTACAGCGGTGTATGATCTGGTTCTTGCCAAGTACGGAGTAGAACGTGAAATGACTCGTTCCGCAGATTCTGCCGAAGTAATCGCAATCTCTGACATGCCGCGTGCTCGAAGAACTACAGCGTATGATGCAGTGAATGGTCAGCTGAATGACGAGCACGAGAAGCCTTTTACCCCCGCATGGCAGGAACAGATTACAGGCGTTCCGCAGGAAACCGTAGTGCAGATTGCACGTGAATTTGCCCAGAATGCGATTGATACCCAGGGGCGTTCCATGATTATTATGGGAGCCGGAATCAACCATTGGTACAACTCGGACGTGATCTACCGTGCAATTATCAATCTGATTCTCATGACTGGTTGTCAGGGCGTGAACGGCGGGGGCTGGGCTCACTATGTCGGACAGGAGAAGCTTCGTCCTGCGGAGGGGTGGCAGACAATTGCCTTTGCCCGTGACTGGACAGGGCCAGCCCGTCTTCAGAACGGTACATCATTCTTCTATTTTGCAACAGATCAATGGAGATACGAAGAAACGAAAGTAGGCGAGCTGACTTCGGCACTGGAGGGTGAACCCCGATTCCAGCACGTTGCAGATTATAACGTCATGGCTGCTCGCATGGGCTGGCTTCCGTCCTATCCACAATTCAATCGGAGTTCGATTGATCTGCATCAGGATGCTATAGATGCCGGAGCTGTAACGAAAGACGAAATCGGTGCATATGTGGCATCCGAATTAAAAAGTCAAAAACTCAAGTTCTCCATTGAGCAGCCGGATGACCCTGCGAATTTCCCGCGAGTGCTGTTCGTATGGAGAGCGAATCTAATCTCCAGCTCTGGGAAAGGCCATGAGTACTTCCTGAAGCATTTGCTTGGTGCGACGAACGGTTTGCTGAACGATGATGATCACGGACTCCGGCCAGAACACGTGGAGTGGGTGGACGAAGCACCCGAGGGTAAGCTGGATCTGATGATTAACCTGGATTTCCGCATGGCGGGAACAGCGATGTATTCCGATATTGTTTTGCCAGCGGCAACCTGGTACGAAAAAAGTGACCTGAGCAGCACGGATATGCATCCATTTGTACATCCGTTTAATCCGGCAGTTGCCTCGCAGTGGGAGTCCCGTTCGGACTGGGACACATTCAAGGAGATTGCACGTGTCTTCTCGGAAATGGCTGCACAGCAATTCGACGGACCCCAGCATGAGATTGTGGCGACACCGCTGCTGCATGATTCACCTGATGAGCTGGCTCAACCGTATGGCGAGATCAGGGACTGGAGTGCAGGAGAATGTGAACCTGTTCCGGGCAAAACGATGCCTCACATTCAGATTGTGGAACGTGATTATGCGGCGGTATATGACAAGATGATCACTCTTGGTCCTGTGGTTAAGGATAAACCCATTGGAACCAAGGGGATCTCTTGGTCAGCAAGCGAAGAATATGAGAAGCTCAAGGGTATTTTGGGTACGCGCAGGCAAGCGGGAGTGGGGCAAGGGTGTCCTGATCTGAGTACAGACCGAAATGTGGCGGAAGCCATTCTGACGCTCTCCACAACAACAAATGGCAAAATGGCGGTACGTGCATGGGAGTCGCTTGAGCAAAAAACGGCCTTACATCTGAAGGATTTGGCTGAAGAGCGATCGGAAGAATGTTTTACTTTTGATGAGATTACTTCCAAACCCAAAACGGTTATCACGTCACCCGCATTCAGCGGCTCGGAGAAGGGAGGCCGACGCTACTCGCCATTTACAACCAATGTGGAACGGCTTATTCCCTGGCGCACGTTGACAGGCAGACAGCAATTCTACATTGATCATGAGATGCTTCGCGAGTTCGGAGAGACACTGGCCACTTTCAAACCTGTACTGAAACATACTCCTTTCCATCCAAGCAGCAAACGTCCAATCGAAGGTGGCAAGGAAATTGTCCTGAACTATCTGACTCCACACAACAAATGGTCAATTCACAGCATGTACTATGATGCACTGCCCATGCTGACCCTGTTCCGAGGTGGCCCGACGATCTGGATGAATCATGAGGATGCCGAAGAGGCAGGACTCGTCGATAATGACTGGATCGAATGTTTTAACCGGAACGGTGTAGTCGTTGCCCGTGCAGTCGTCACCCACCGCATTCCTCGTGGAATGGCGTTCATGTATCACGCCCAGGATCGACATATTAACGTTCCCGGAACAAAAATATCGCAAACCCGTGGAGGTACGCACAACAGTCCGACGAGGATTCATGTGAAGCCGACCCACATGATTGGCGGGTACGCCCAGTTAAGCTATGGATTCAATTATTACGGCCCAACAGGCAACCAGCGTGACCTGAATGTCATCATAAGAAAACTGCAGGAGGTGGATTGGCTTGAAGATTAAAGCACAAGTCAGCATGGTCATGAATTTGGATAAATGTATCGGATGCCATACGTGCAGCGTAACGTGCAAAAACACGTGGACGAACCGGCCGGGCGCGGAATACATGTACTGGAATAACGTGGAGACCAAACCAGGTGTAGGTTATCCCAAACAGTGGGAGGATCAGGAGCGGTATCGTGGCGGTTGGGAAATGAAAAATGGCAAGCTTGAGTTAAAGTCGGGCACACGTGCCAGACGATTGCTTAACATTTTCCACAATCCCGATCAGCCGACCATCGACGATTATTACGAACCCTGGACTTATGAATATGAGAAACTGACGAGCAGTCCGGAGAAAAAGCATCAGCCTGTGGCAAGACCCAAATCCCAAATTACGGGTGAATACATGAACCTGGAGTGGGGACCCAACTGGGAGGATGATCTGGCAGGTGCCCATGTAACGGGATTGGAAGATCCCAACATGAAGGGTGTCGAGGAATCGATCAAAATGGATTTTGAACAGGTGTTTATGATGTACCTTCCGCGAATTTGTGAACACTGCCTCAATCCTTCTTGTGTGTCTTCCTGCCCTTCAGGAGCGATGTACAAACGGGAAGAGGACGGCATCGTACTGGTCGACCAAAACGCATGCCGTGCCTGGAGATTCTGTGTGTCCAGCTGTCCTTACAAAAAAGTATATTTCAATTGGCAGACCAACAAAGCCGAGAAATGTACCCTGTGTTTTCCGCGGATTGAGGCCGGGTTACCAACAATTTGTTCGGAGACCTGTGTCGGTCGTATCCGGTACATCGGTCTGATGTTGTACGACGCAGATCGCATCGAAGCGGCGGCTTCAGCGGAGAAGGAACAGGATTTGTATGAATCGCAAATGGATATCTTTCTGGATCCGCATGACCTTGACGTAATTCGTGAAGCAAGGGAGGCCGGCATTCCGGAAGATTGGATCATCGCTGCTCAGCAGTCGCCTATCTATAAAATGGTTGTGGACTGGCGCATAGCGCTTCCGCTTCACCCGGAATACCGGACCATGCCGATGGTATGGTATATTCCGCCGCTGAGTCCAATCACGAATCGGGTTGAAGGACAGGGGAGTTCGCTGGATGCGAGTGATATCTTCCCTGCCATTGACAATATGCGCATACCTGTGGAATATCTGGCCAATCTGCTCACTGCAGGAGACACGGAACGCATTCGTGATGTACTGCGCAAAATGGCGGTAATGCGGATTCACATGCGGAATCAGCAAACCGGAAAAACCAGTGATCCTGAATTGCTTAACCTTGTGGGAATGGACACGCAGGAAGTTGAAGACATGTACCGACTGCTCGCCATTGCCAAATATAATGACCGCTTCGTGATCCCGCCTGCTCATCGGGAAGAAGTAGCGGATCTCTTCAAGGAACAAGGAAACTGCGGGCTTGATTTTGCAGGGGGCCCAGGTTCCTGCGGTGTATTCTGATGGGAGAGGAGACAACGACTACGATGGCGACCAATATGAACACGGAATGGAGACAGGCATCGGATGAAGAAATGGATGAGGCCAGAAAAGCATGTAAGCTGACCTCCTACCTGCTGCAATATCCGGATCCTGCCTGGAGGAACGGACTGCAGGGTGTCCGAACTGCTGTACAATCCCTCACGGATGAAACAATGAAAAAAGTTCTTCTGACCTTTGTGGGAGAAGCGGAATCAGTGGATCCCACGTATTGGCAGGACAAATACGTACGGACATTTGATTTTGACAAAAAATCAAATCTGTACTTAACTTATGCTCTCTATGGAGACGAAAGAGACCGTGGACCGGCATTAATTGAATTAAAGCGCAGATACGAAGCTGCGGGATTCTACATGGAATTGAATGAACTGCCCGATTATTTACCCATGGTGCTTGAATTTATAGCGGAGGCTCCTTCTGAAGATGCTTATGGAGTGATATCGAGTTGTTATAAATCTTTGGTAACGATCACAGATAGTGTATTAGGTGCGAACAGTCCCTACGGTCCATTGTTAGAGCAAGTTCTGAAGGTTATGCCTAAGCCAGCTCATGTTGACGAAGAGGTTCATGACCATTCTGCAGCAGCACAAACCATGCCAACCTGGATGGGGAGGGGAGGCCGATGAGTACACCGGAGTTGTTCTTATGGGGGGCTCTCCCATACATGGTTCTCATTTTTTGTATCACTGCGACCATATGGAGGTACGTGACGAATCCGTTCAGCTGGACATCCAAGTCCAGTGAGTTGTTAGAAAAACGCATGCTGAAATGGGGAAGCTTGCTGTTTCATATTGGCATATTCGCAGTGATCTGCGGCCATATTGCCGGATTAATTGTTCCGGTAGAATTTTATCGCTGGATCGGGCTAAGTGACGAAGGTTATCATCTGATTGCCATAGCAGGCGGGTTGCCTGCGGGGATTATCGCACTTGCCGGGGGAGTCATACTGCTGGTGCGTCGATACGTGGCCACCAAAGTACGAGCGACGAGCAGTGCAGGAGACTGGATGGCCCTCATCATGCTTCTTGTTGTCATCATAACCGGCATATTGGCGACATCTGCAAATGCAGTGAACCATACTGGTTTTGATTACCGTACGACAATTAACCCTTGGCTGCGCGGTTTGATGGTATTTCAGCCTGATCCAACGCTGATGCAGACCGTGCCTATGAACTTTAAAGTACACATCCTGCTTTCGTTTGTCTTGTACTGCGTTTTTCCGTTTACGCGTCTTGTGCATATGCTGAGCATGCCGCTCGGCTACCTCAAGCGAAGCTACGTATTGTACCGTAGACGTGACGGATCTGTTTATCCGGATTCAAAATCAAATCCGAACAAAGAAAGGGCGATGTAGATGCAAAACAAAGGCAAAGTACAACTGCCCTTGCAGACGGCCAGTTTGGTTCTGGGCTTCATGGTGTGGGTTATACTGTCTTCCCTAATGCCATTTATTAAGGAGGATATTGCGTTAACCTCTTCGCAGCTAGCCTGGTCTACAGCCATCCCTGTCCTCATTGGATCCGTTGCCCGTATCCCCATTGGTTATTGGACGAACCGATATGGAGCACGCAATATTTTTATGATCAGTTTTGTTCTGCTGCTCGAGCCCGTATGGTGGATCAGCCGATCCACTTCTTTTCTGGATTTGATTATAGGTGGTTTTTTCCTCGGGATTGGCGGAGCGGTATTTTCCGTAGGCGTAACTTCACTACCCAAATATTACCCAAAAGAGAAACATGGGTTTGTTAACGGGATCTATGGTATCGGTAATCTGGGAACGGCATTGTCTGCTTTTGGTGCCCCGCTGATTGCGGATCATATAGGGTGGTCCAAAACGGTTCTTCTGTACAGCATTTTGCTGCTGGGAATGGCCGCTTTGAATTTTGTATTGGGCGACAAACAGGAAACAAGGGTTAACGTGCCGCTAATTCAACAATTAAAAGCGGTATCGCGAAGCCCTAAATTATGGCTGCTCTGTTTATTTTACTTCCTGACCTTTGGTTCCTTCGTAGCATTCACCGTGTACCTTCCCAATTTCCTGGTCAGTCACTTTCAGATGGATAAAGTGGATGCAGGGATACGCACAGCGGGATTTATCCTAGTTGCTACCATTATGCGTCCGGTCGGGGGCTGGCTTGGAGACCGCTTTAATTCTTTTAAAATACTGATGTTTGTATTCGGTGGTTTAACGGTAGCGGCGATCGTATTATCCTTCGCGCCGTCAATCTACATGTACACGGTTGGTTGCCTGACCGTAGCCTTATGCGCCGGTACAGGAAACGGAACTATTTTTAAACTGGTCCCAATGTATTTCGTTAAACAACCAGGTGTCGCTAACGGTATTATATCTGCAATGGGGGGACTTGGTGGCTTTTTCCCGCCACTAATGTTGACGCTGCTCTATAGCATGACAGGTCACTATGCGATTGGATTCATGGCACTCTCCATGGTTGCACTGGTAAGCTTGGTACTTGTCTTCTGGATGTTTTACGAAGAGAAGCTTCAGCTGTCCGCAAGCATACTGGAAAATACAATTGAGGCCATCCTGATTACGGATACAAACAGCGTTATACGCTCCGTGAATCCCGCATTTACGGCAGTCACCGGTTATCGGTCCGATGAAGCGGTGGGACAGAAGCCGAGCTTGCTGAAATCAGGTAAACAGGATAAATCGTTCTACGAACAGCTATGGGCTGATCTGAAGCAGCAAGGGTATTGGCAGGGAGAGATCTGGAACCGGAAGAAAAACGGGGAGATATATCTGGAATGGCTGAGTATTACAGCGATCTGCAATGAAGCAGGGGAGGTAAAGTTCTACGCGGGCATGTTCAGTGATATGGGAAAAAGGGATCTTCCTTCAGCATAGTAGCCATATGCAGGATAAATACAGCAAAAGGCCTTAACAACACGCGACTCTTGTTAAGGTCTTTTCATACGTAATGAGATGTATGCCTTGCTATGTTTATTAGAATTTCAGCATTAGAGGTAGAGTCTAGGTATCTGCTCAAGTGTCACGTTGATGCTTCAAGGCCTGCAGATCATGGATGATAATCTGTCTCCGATCGACTTCGAGCAGATTTTCCTTGGTGAGCTGATTCAACAAACGGTTGGCGGTTTCCCTGGTCGTACCAATGGAATTGGCGAATTCCTGGTGCGTCATGGGCAGGTTAATAATGATTTTGTGACCGGAAGGCTGACCGTGCTGCTCTGCCAACATCAGCAGGAAGGACAGCACGCGGTTCCGGACATCCTGGCCGGAGAGCACTTGCAGTTTATCCTGCAGTTCGCGGATTTTATCGCCCAGGACGCGCATAATTTTGATTGCAATGGATGGCGTATTAAGCATAAGACGTTCAAACAGTCTGACCGGAATGGCAATCAGTTCCGCTGGAGTGATGGCTTCTGCTGTAGCGGGATAAGGGTGAGCATTGAAGAACCCCGTATGCGGGAACATATCTCCTGTTTTCAGGAAGGAAACGATCTGCTCGTGCCCGTTCTCATCCGTTTTGTATGCTTTTACAATGCCGGTTCGGATAAAAAATACAGCTTCCTTCTCGCTGCCTTCGGCAAAAATAACCGTTTTTTTATGAATGCTTCTGGAAATGGCGATATCCTCAACCTGCTTCAATTCCTCAGCACTTAGATCCTGAAAAATGGGGAACTGTTGAAGAAACTCTGCTGCCGTATCTTTGTTTTCCCTGCGCATTATGATTCTTCCTTTCTATATCCATATCAATTAGGAGGTCATTGGTGAAGTGACAGTACATAAAATGGTTATTCCTCATGAACATGGCGGCTGGGCCATGGTAAGTGTACCTTTTGCGGCAGGCGTAATGGCCAGCGGCCCACAGTGGCTGCATTTGCCACTCTTCATGGCGTGGCTTGGACTATACCTGGCGGCTTACCCCTTGCTGCAATCTCTTAAAAGAAAAGCGGATCTTCGACGTTTGTACACATGGGCAGTGATATATGGCGTGGGTGCAGTGGTATGCCTGGTCCCCCCGTTAATCGGGCATCCTTCCATACTGGCATTTGCCCCGGTTCTGATCCTATTATTGCTCGTTAATATCTGGCATGTCAGACACAAGGCTGAGCGTTCGCTCACGAATGATCTATGCGCCATGTTGATGTTCTCGCTTGGAGGTGCAGCAGCATATCTCATTGGATCGGGAGTATGGGATTACCGGATGGTGATCGTGCTGTTGTTTTCCTTTTTACATTTTACAGGAAGTACGTTCTTTGTGAAATCTGTCTTCCGGGAGCGAAACAACAAACGCTGGGTAACAATGACCCGTCTGCTGCATATTATCCTGCTCATCATTCCCGTCATCGCCGGATATCCATGGATGAGCTTAGCATATATCTACTCAGCTGTTCGAGCATTTGTATATGCTGGTCGCACTTTGCGTCCGATGAAAGTGGGTATGATTGAGATTGCTGGAGCGGTGCAATTCCTGATTTGGTTTATTCTCTTTTAGTCAGCATCATATTATCATAACGCGATATTAGAAATGCATGAGTGACATAGATCACATGGGATGTGATGAGGAATACTGACGATCAGACAAGATAGATTGTATCTTGCAGCAGTGCTACCGGATGTTTTTGCGGCAGCAAGCCAGGTTAATGAAAGGATAGATATGATATAGACATGAGAGGGGATGACCCGAATGTGGACTGCATTCATGTGGGGAGGCATCTCCGCTTCAGCGGTAGTTATTGGTGCACTTGCTGCACTGTTTCTCAAGATTCCGAAACGAGTGATTGGCTGGATTATGGCCTTCGGTACGGGGACATTAATTGGGGCAGCTTCATTTGAGCTCATTGGAGATGCCTTGAATGATGGCGGGATTGTCCCGACAGCCATAGGGTTTACGGCGGGTGCTGTAGTGTACACCTTGTTCGACCTGCTTATTTCCAGTAGGGGTGGTGCCGGACGTAAACGTTCAGCACATCCGAAACCCGGAGGCAGCAGCCAAAGCGGGCTCGGCATTTTTGCGGGGACAGTGATGGATGCCATTCCTGAATCCATCATGCTTGGTGCTAGCTTGCTGGCCGGAAAAGGCGTGAGTGTGGTGCTCATCGTTTCCATATTCGTCAGCAACATCCCGGAGGGCTTGTCCAGCACGGTGGGTTTGCAAGGCAATCATTACACCAAGTCCAGAATCATATGGATGTGGCTTGGTGTACTGTTGATATCTGCGCTTGCAGCCTTGTGCGGATATCTTTTTCTCGAACAGCTTCCGGATGAGATGGCTGCGGCCATTGGGGCATTTGCAGGCGGCGGTATTATAGCCATGATCTGTTCTACCATGATGCCTGAAGCTTTTGAAGAAGGTGGTCCTGTCGTGGGCTTCATTGCTTCCATGGGGCTTCTTGTATCCCTACTGCTTGATCTGTAAGATCTCCACGAAAAAAGAAACATAGCAAAAGAGTATCCGCTCAAAATGTTGAGGTACGGATACTCTTTTGCTTACCAATGCATCTACATTGTTCCCCAGTGACCAGTGACTAGTGATTGCTTGAACAGTTCCCTCCACAACCACATGCTTCCTTATATACTTCGCCCGGTTTGGGTAGTCGGTTTAATTCAACGGACTTGGTGAAATACTGGCTGATCTGCTGATGCATCTGGCTAAACTCACGCTGTGCATACATGAATCTGCGAATAAGCGGGTGATCATAGAGGGCGCGTTCTTCTTGTTCGTACACCTGCATTTCGGATGTCAGCAATTCAATATTCTGACGTTCTTTTTCCTCCAGAGCCTGATGCTTCTCCATAAACTGCTCGTATTGCGCTGTAGCCTGCTCATCTGCGGCAAATTGATCAATCATCTCCCGCATCTCACGGTAACCTTCATCCTGTAATAACACGGAGCATAACTCCTCCATTTTAAGCATGATCGCCTGTTTGTCCATTTTTACAATTGTATTCATCTTGTTAACCTCCTGTAAAGTGGTTTCTCTTACGTATCACTGTATACCTGATCTCCATGGTGCACTGTGACGATACTCACATATTGTGTGAAAGATGTAACGTTCCTGTCAGGATTCTCTAAGCCGAGTTATTGGGTTCGTTGCTGAAGCTTTTCCAGTTGAAGAAGGTGAATGACATTCCCAGCTACCTGGAGCAGACCTTCGGACTGCATAATGGCCAGTTTGCGGCTCAAGGTTTCGGGCGTAATGCCTACCAGTAATGCCAGATCCTTTTTAAAAACAGGAAGCTTGATTCCGTCTGTCTCTATATTTCGCACATGAAAATTCAATAATAGCTTAGCGATTCGTTGTTCAGGGTTCATGGAACTGAGGGCAGTATTCCATTCTTCAGATTGTTCAAGAAGATCGGAAACAGCTAGAAGAAAATGATAAGCAAGCTTTGGGTCATGTTCTATCAATTGGTCAAAATCCTGCCTATGAAGGGTGCATAAAGTGGATGTTTCCAATACTTCTGCATGAACTCCATACGGTTTTTGGTGTAACAGTGCGTCATGCCCGAAGAAATCACCAGGAAACAGGAAACGGACAATATGCTCCTTCCCGTTCTCGGTGTATTTGGATAATTTCACACATCCCTGATGAACCATGTATAACTTGGCTGAGCCTTCTCCTTCCTTCACGACCATTTCCCCTTTGTGAAAGACCTGCGATTGCAGCAGGGAAACGAGCAGGGAAGATGCTTCAGGTCCAAGGTGCTGAAAAAGGGGGACTTTGACATGGCAGGGAGTCTTGCCCTGAGAACTGCATATCATGATCAAAATTCACCTCGCAGGGTTCAATTATTTATTTGCTTGAGCACGGAGACGGACTTAATGCTGCATCGCTTTACCACCGTGATCCTTGCCATCAGAGGTAACTCGCAAAACTGCAGAAGCACCCTTGGAAACATGTTTGAATTGATGGGTTACAATGGGATAATCGCCCTCTTCCGTTACGGTAAACTCAACGACTGCACCTCCGCTCGCAGGAAGCATAACGGTCTGTAATCCATATTGGATATTACGAGGATTTCCATCCATGTAAACCCGGTCCATAATAGTCCCTACCACATGGAAGGACGAAACTTCGTTCGGCCCTGCATTGCTGACATATATTCGAACCGTATCACCCGTTTTAGCGAGCAAAGGGGAGTTGACCAGACCATAGTCGTTGCCATTAAAGACAACATAATCCGGCTCATCATTCATAAAAGCATCGTAGCTATGCTCTTTGTACCATTCACTTTGTACGAGTGTATATTCACGATCAATCTGTCCGTCAGAAGGGTAGCCGGCCTTCGGTTCAACAATAATCATGCCATACATACCGTTTGCAATATGGGCAAGTACCGGACTGGTTCCGCAATGATACATGAAGACTCCGGGCGACGATGTGCTATAAGTGAATGTACCCTCCTCACCTGGCATAACGTCAACGAATTTGCTGCTTGGTGAAGCGTGTACGGCATGGAAATCCATGGAATGGGGCAAGGCAGAATCCTTATTTTTTAAAGTGAAAATCAATGTGTTACCTTCGATGACGCGCAGAACGGGTCCAGGTACAGTGCCGTTAAAAGTCCAGGCATTATAGACAACACCTGCGGAGATCTCGATATCGGTCACTTGGGCTGTCATCTCGATGTATACGTTTGTGCCTTCTCTACGGATAATGGGGTCAACAGGTTGATGACGGATTGACTCCACAGGAGCAGTGTCGTGATGATCCGGGTTATCTATTTCTGCAGCATTGCAATGGGAGAGGACGGCCGTACTTAATGCCAATGCGAAAGACAATTTGATGAAACTCATCCAGGAGAACATGGGAACACAACCTTATTTAAGTGATATCATTCACAAACTAATCAATAGCTTGCTGCAGCCATGTCTAGTGTACGACAGTTCAGTGGAGACAGGTGTGACGTGAAACACAATCCCCAGAGGCTCGATATTCAAAATTTCCGCAGACATAGACACGTTTCTTGTACTACGCGATGGAGTTACTTATAATTTTAGGTAGCCTTGGATGGAAAATATTGATGGTTGAAATTTATGTTTACTGCCATGCTGATGAAAGCCGAATTAATTTCAGTCAAGAAAGGAGTCGATTTAATAATGAAGCGATTTGAGGACGAAGGGGCCTATAAATATAATTTTTACTGGGTACTCCGCCGAGGTGAGCGTGTGGATGTCACATGTCAATCATGCGGTGGTCATGCGTATATTGAAGAATGTCAGGATGAAATCACGTGGAAGTGCTCAGCATGTTATGCACATGGGGTGGAGAAACAAGTATATCAATATCATGCCAAGGGCAGTTGTACTCTCTGTGAACGCTGGTTCAATGTTGAAGTGACAGATGAGAAAAAAGTATCACATAAATCAACGCACATTCATTGTCCACACTGCGGCGCAGACAATCAAGCCGAGCTGCATAGCAAGCCGGTTTGCAGAAGATATATTATGGACACCCGTGACGGGAGAGACCCCGTTTTTGGGATGGAGTTGTATTTCCTGGACTACGTTCGAGGCAAATTGGTATGGGCTGTTAATCGGGCGCATTTAAATTATCTGATTTCGTATGTTTCCGCCGATCTGCGCGTACGACGTGGAAATGTGCCGTTAAAAACAGCATCACACTATCTACCTGTATATATGAAAGAAGCAAAAAACAGGGATCAAATGGTGCGTACACTCACCAAGCTTCAGCACAAGACGGGCTAAGGTTGATGCTGTACATGTTTGAAGGAGGAAAGGAATGAAATTGCGCGGCAAGCTGCTTACGTTGGCTATTATTTTAGGGATCCTGATGATCCCGGCCTTTTTTATTTTACAGATGTTCGGTGTGTTCCAAAAAGAAAAAGTTTTATCAGACTATGCGCTCGCGATCGATGTAAATGGAAAACCTTATGATGCATGGCCGCTGATCAACAGTTTCGCTGCCATGGATAAGCGCGGAGATCATCGCCAGCTGTATTACCGGGTGGATATGAGTGATATTAACTACCTTTTTCAATTGGCTTATCAGGAGTATGACATTTCACCCGACAACGAGAATCCCTATTTGGCAGGGAAGGTGGACTTCCATAGCCTTGAAACCACGTATGTGAAATCGGAAATGGAATATTCCAATGCCAAGGACAACACTACCTTCCTTCATTTTTACAATAAAGAAGGACAGGAGATTTATACCTATGAATCTACGGGCAAAGGCGATGGGAATATGGTACAATCCATTATTCACCAAGGGATGACTCGCTCTCGTAACGGAGGAAGTGAACCGGCACGTGACCCGTACCTGAACATTACGGCACTATTTCATAATAAGCTGAATGTGGATGTCAACCTGACAGTGGATGAAGAACAGAAAATCGTATGGATACGAATGAATAAAGCGGAGGCGAGATCATGAATTTGTTTGGCGTACATAATGGACCTGCATATCTGGAAGGGATCGTTAAGAAAGTAACGGATGGGGAGAACCAGGAAGTGGAGTGGAAAGGCAAGCTGCAAACGAGTGATGGCCATAACAAGTTCCATATCTTTTATTATGGTGACTTGATGGAAGATGATCTGATAACCTGGCAGGATTCGACACCGTTAATCGTATATGCCGAGCACACGTTGACCGGAGAGCGTTACCTGCTTATTGATGCAGCTAAACATGGCTATGATGCGATGCTGTGTGAAACATATCCGGAGGAAGAGCTGAACAAAAGGTCGCTGCGGCCTTATCTGGACGTAGAAGGAGAAGATACGTTTGAAGTTCTCTTGTCCGCCTTTTATAACGTTCCTTGGGATGAGGAATTCGGAGAAGATGTGGATGAAGACGGAACCTACGAGTTGATTACGGGCGAGACTATGCATTTTGATCAGGTTAAACGGGATGGATATGATGCATTCTCGATTCGTATCGTGAATCGTAAAGGCGTAATAACGGAAATTGTTCAGGAGGAGCTTGCCTGATTCATCATATGGGTTATAAGACAGGGATTTGAGTTTGAAGATAGGAGATGTCGTTCATGTATGTGGTAAGTCATACGCTTAAACCGGTATCAGCGGAGGAGCTTGGACATTTTGAGCAGCAGTATTCCGTATCATTGCCTGCATCCTATCGAGAGTGGCTCGAACAGTATGGGGAGGGGACTTATTCGGGGTGGATGAATATTCAGCGTCCAGATCAGGAGGTATTGAAGCCTTTTGCAGAGTATGATTTTTGGATGCATACCGAGGATACACCTGTCAGTCTAGATCAATTGAAGGAGTGCATTAGCATAGGGAGTTCTGTGGATGGTGATTTTCTGGCCATTCATCCTGACATTGACGGGCTATTGTGGCTCCCTCGCCACGATGAACAGATTATGTTATGGGAACATACCGAATCGGAATTTGGAGATATGCTGGATAAGATCTATTGTGGATACTACCGTCAAAATGCCCCGATCACACTATGGTATTATGAACCGTGGAATGAGCTGAGGAATCATACCTTTTACCACTTGCTAGATAATGTGGAAGGGGTCTCCCTTCACCATTTGTCCAAGTTATGCCAATTGCAGTTCAATTGGGATGCTGTAATAGAAAATGAATATACCTGTAAGCTGTTTATGGCTTCCATCGGTGGATACCTGCGTTTTAATTATGCATACGGCAGTGAAATTGCGCTTTTCTATGAGGAAACGGACGGGAACCGAGGTACTACGGATTACGACATCGAACAATTTTTGCTCGCACATCACTGTACAATCATGAATTGACACGGAGTGGAGGAATCATGGATGAGTTGGTTAAACGAACAGATCGCGGAGCGGTGGAGGAAGGAAGGGAGACGCTATGCCCAGAGTGTAAATGATTTTGTGCGCAGAGGTATGGCGGGAGAAGAGCCGGATGAATCCGAACTGACAGACGACGGAAGAGCCGAAATCAGTGCGCAAGTATGGGACATGGTGAAGAAGGCCAATGAGCAGAACGATCTGCAAAGGCTGCGCACGGAGTTGCCTGCAGCGACATGGCCCTTCAGTGAAACCTTCCAGTCATCCATGCAGGCCGTGCGTATAGCCGGATATCTGAACAACAGTACCGTTGTAATCAATAGTGGTTTTCATACGGATCAAGGCTGTGTGTATACTGCGAATTCCGAGCAAGTACTTTCTTTTCCGCAATATCAATTTGCGGGCCAGTCCCCGGATGCTGCACAGTATGCTCTGGCAGGTAGTGAAGGTATTCGGGTGATAACACATCCGGATCGTCATCTGGAAGGAAAAGAAGTGGCAACGTTCCGTTGGGAAGATATTCAATCGGCCATTCATCAGGTGCTGCCTCGAATTGAATCTCTCGCAGACTGTGAATACCCGGAGCGTACACTTGAAGGTCTTATTCCATTTAATGAAGGTCAGGCACTCATCATTTTGTCCACTTACGGCATTTATCTGGTGGAACATGGCAAGGTATCTCCAATTCATCCTGATCCTGCAGAGGTGGAGGAGCATGAATTAGAGGATACACAAATTTCCATGGGTCACGCTGCGGTATCACTGGATGGTCGATGGATTGCGTTTGGCAGTCAGGTCAGTGACCATATGCTTCTGGATCGTGAACGTCATCATTCGTATTCGCTCTATCCGGAATCGAGCTATCCGCATCATGCGTTATTTTCCGGAGATAGCCGGAAGGTATGGTTTAATGCATGTCATTTTTATAATGGAGTTACAATGCAGGTGGAATTGAGTGAGGTGGAAGGCAATGAATCCAGAGAAGATTGGCCGATAATGGATGAAATTGCTCGTGTCTATGCCTCGGTAGAAATACCTGAAGGCATGGTTCTTGGTGATGCTTATGGCTATCTCAAATGTATAGATAAGAAGGGTCAGGAAGTTTGGAGGCATTTTGTAGGCAGCACCATCTATTCACTGGCGCTTTCGCCTGACCAATCCAGACTAGCAGTAGGTACGTTTGGAGGCATGGTGCATATTCTTGATCTGCATGCTGAGCAGATGGATGACTATAGTATTGGAACGGGATCACTTCGTGAAGTAGAGCGTTTTGTTGTGTGGCGTGGAGAGCAGCCTTTACGATGGTAGAGTGGCGGGCTGTATAACATGCAAACAGAAATGGGGAAAGCTCATTGAGAATTGAAGAAGCGGTCCTTTTGTTGAAATGTCATGCCTTTGTTCATGACGATC
>NZ_CM179500.1:342500-4077500 GCF_058792755.1 Paenibacillus sp. MT124 | reverse complement strand
TGAAGAGCCGGAGCCGCAGCGAAAGCGAGTCTGAATAGGGCGAGTTAGTACGTGGACGTAGACCCGAAACCGGGTGATCTACCCCTGTCCAGGGTGAAGGTGCGGTAACACGCACTGGAGGCCCGAACCCACGCACGTTGAAAAGTGCGGGGATGAGGTGGGGGTAGCGGAGAAATTCCAATCGAACTCGGAGATAGCTGGTTCTCCCCGAAATAGCTTTAGGGCTAGCCTCGGAAAACAGAGTCGTGGAGGTAGAGCACTGATTGGGTGCGGGGCCCGCAAGGGTTACCAAGCTCAGTCAAACTCCGAATGCCATAGACTTACTTCCGGGAGTCAGACAGTGAGTGCTAAGATCCATTGTCAAAAGGGAAACAGCCCAGACCATCAGCTAAGGTCCCCAAGTGTGTGTTAAGTGGGAAAGGATGTGGAGTTGCACAGACAACCAGGATGTTGGCTTAGAAGCAGCCACCATTGAAAGAGTGCGTAATAGCTCACTGGTCGAGTGACTCTGCGCCGAAAATGTAACGGGGCTAAACACACCACCGAAGCTATGGCTTGATGCTTGCATCAGGGGTAGGGGAGCGTTGTATAAGGGTTGAAGGTGTACCGTAAGGAGCGCTGGACATTATACAAGTGAGAATGCCGGTATGAGTAACGAAAAGATCAGTGAGAATCTGATCCGCCGAAAGCCTAAGGGTTCCTGAGGAAGGCTCGTCCGCTCAGGGTAAGTCGGGACCTAAGGCGAGGCCGAAAGGCGTAGTCGAAGGACAACAGGTCGAAATTCCTGTACCACCGTAAATCGTTACGAGCGATGGGGGGACGCAGTAGGGTAGTGACGCAGGCTGATGGATGCCTGTCCAAGCAGTAAGGCTGATGTGTAGGCAAATCCGCACATCGTAAGGCTGAGCTGTGATGGGGAGTGAAAATTACAGTAGCGAAGGTCATGATCTCACACTGCCAAGAAAAGCCTCTAGCCAGATGAAGGTGCCCGTACCGCAAACCGACACAGGTAGGCGAGAAGAGAATTCTAAGGCGCGCGGAAGAACTCTCGTTAAGGAACTCGGCAAAATGACCCCGTAACTTCGGGAGAAGGGGTGCCCCGGTAGTGTGAATAGCACGAGGGGGCCGCAGTGAAAAGGCCCAAGCGACTGTTTAGCAAAAACACAGGTCTGTGCGAAGCCGTAAGGCGAAGTATACGGGCTGACGCCTGCCCGGTGCTGGAAGGTTAAGGGGAGCGGTTAGGGAGTAATCCCGAAGCTGTGAACCGAAGCCCCAGTAAACGGCGGCCGTAACTATAACGGTCCTAAGGTAGCGAAATTCCTTGTCAGGTAAATTCTGACCCGCACGAATGGCGTAACGACTTGGGCGCTGTCTCAACGAGAGATCCGGTGAAATTTTAATACCTGTGAAGATGCAGGTTACCCGCGACAAGACGGAAAGACCCCATGGAGCTTTACTGCAGCTTGATATTGAATTTGGGTACGATCTGTACAGGATAGGTGGGAGCCTTTGAAGCATGAGCGCCAGCTTGTGTGGAGGCACCGTTGGGATACCACCCTGATCGTATCTAGGTTCTAACCTGGTGCCCTTAGCGGGTACGGGGACAGTGTCAGGTGGGCAGTTTGACTGGGGCGGTCGCCTCCTAAAGAGTAACGGAGGCGCCCAAAGGTTCCCTCAGAATGGTTGGAAATCATTCGAAGAGTGCAAAGGCATAAGGGAGCTTGACTGCGAGACCTACAAGTCGAGCAGGGACGAAAGTCGGGCTTAGTGATCCGGTGGTACCGCATGGAAGGGCCATCGCTCAACGGATAAAAGCTACCCTGGGGATAACAGGCTTATCTCCCCCAAGAGTCCACATCGACGGGGAGGTTTGGCACCTCGATGTCGGCTCATCGCATCCTGGGGCTGAAGTAGGTCCCAAGGGTTGGGCTGTTCGCCCATTAAAGCGGTACGCGAGCTGGGTTCAGAACGTCGTGAGACAGTTCGGTCCCTATCTGTCGTGGGCGTAGGAAATTTGAGAGGAGCTGTCCTTAGTACGAGAGGACCGGGATGGACGTACCGCTGGTGTACCAGTTGTTCCGCCAGGAGCACCGCTGGGTAGCTATGTACGGACGGGATAAGCGCTGAAAGCATCTAAGCGTGAAGCCCCCCTCAAGATGAGATTTCCCAGTATGTAAGACCCCTTGAAGACGACGAGGTAGATAGGCTGGGGGTGGAAGTGCAGTAATGCATGGAGCTGACCAGTACTAATCGGTCGAGGGCTTATCCAAATAGCAGGTTTTAGTCGCAAGTTTCGTTTCGGATCTAGTTTTCAGAGAATGATCTCTGAAATGAAAATCGGTACAACACTCCAATGTGTGTATGATTTTCAGTTCCACAGACGCTTAACCATTCATCCACACTGATTTGTAGGACCGAATGGGACGCGAATGCATTTGTTACACAAATGCTCGTTTGGTGGCGATGGCGGAGGGGTTCCACACGTACCCATCCCGAACACGACCGTTAAGCCCTCTAGCGCCGATGGTACTTGGACCGAAGGGTCCTGGGAGAGTAGGACGCTGCCAAGCGAAACCCTTTTGGGTGTTTTTAAACTACATAATGTGGCGGCGTAGCTCAGCTGGCTAGAGCGTACGGTTCATACCCGTGAGGTCGGGGGTTCGATCCCCTCTGCCGCTACCATAAAACGCCGGTGTAGCTCAACTGGTAGAGCAACTGACTTGTAATCAGTAGGTTGGGGGTTCAAGTCCTCTCGCCGGCACCATAATACGATATGCGCGTGTGGCGGAATTGGCAGACGCACTAGACTTAGGATCTAGCGTCTTTGACGTGGGGGTTCAAGTCCCTCCACGCGCATCTCTGAATTGTCAGACAGGATCAAGAGTATGTAAGGTAAGTACCTTGCTTTACTCTAGATCCTGTCTGTCTATATTTAGAAACCCTTGATATGGTTCAAGGGTTTTTTCATGTTTTTAATCGCCCCGAAAATCAGTTCATGTAGAAATGGGCTCACGCATAAATGCCCAGGGCATAAGCTGGCGTATAGGTTTATACCTAAACCATGAGCGAAGGGCAGGCGTTAACTTTTGGCGACTTCTTATATGGATTATACGTTACCAACCACACAGTTCACGTATGATGTAAACCAGAATCAATTGTTCAAAAAGGATGAAAATAACTACATCAATTCCCTATCCATTAAACAGTTAAACACATTGGGGAATGCATCTCTGCTGGATATTTATTTAAGTACTGGCAATGTCGTTGAACCTCACATACATCAAAATGCAACAGAGCTGGTCTATTGTATCAGTGGTTCTGCTGTCGTTTCCCTGATCAATCCCTTTACCAACGAATTGTTAAACTTTCCTATTAACCCTGGCCAGGTAGCGAATGTTCCCCAAGGCTGGTGGCATTATGAAGTTGCGACAGTTGATCAGACTCACCTGCTGGCCATTTTCGATGCTCCGGTCCCAGAAGCGATATTTGGTTCAGACATTCTGCGTTTGACGCCTGCAAGTGTGCTGGCCCATACGTATTGTCTGGATGAGAACAAGGTTAAAGAGACTTTAGCTCCTATTCAAAAGACGGTATTCATTGGACCGCCTGCAGATTGTGCAACTCAAGTGTCACCAGCTGCCGATAACATGCCTAAACCAAACAGCCAGCCGAACGTCCAACCAAATGTCCAACCAAACATTCAGCCTTATGTACAGATGCAATACGCGCCAAGTCCGGAATATATTTACCCTGATCCAATGAATCCAACGTATGGGCAAAATCCAAATGCTGCTTATGTACCATCAGAGTCAGATTATATGCCGTACACTGTACAGCGTCCTATTATTGGTAACGGTTGGAGATACTAATTATCCCCCATAATTTTTTGAAATGAATGTCACAGATTCATCTGTTCATTTGTCTTCAGTATGTACACTATAATACGGAGGCGAATGAGATGAGTTTGAGAATGAATTACAGAGTAGCGAATACGGGGGCTTTCAAGGCATTAATGGCCATGGAGCAGTTTGTATCGGGTCAATTTGAAGATAAAGTATTATATGAACTGTTAAAAATCAGAGTTTCACAAATTAATGGCTGTGCCTTCTGTCTTGATATGCATGCCAAAGATCTGATGAAGCTTGGTGATTACTCAGATCATATCCTGCTGCTTAGCGTTTGGCGCGAAGCTCCTTTGTTTACAGAAAAAGAACGTGTTATGCTTGAACTGGCTGAAGCCGTGACCCGAATTGCTGAACAGGGGATTCCTCTGGAATTATACAACAAGGTTCGGGAACACTTTAGTGAAGCGGAACTGGTAGATCTGGTTATGGCAATCAATACCATTAACAACTGGAATCGAATAGCAATCACGACAGGCATGTATCCCGGCTGTTTTAATTAAACCTTTCCAATAACCGCTGCCAGAGGAGGCCTTCATATGAATCCTGATAAACTCACCACTGAACCGGAAGAGTCTTCTCTGGAAGTTGGTGAACTGTATCTCCGTTATAAAGCGTATGCGTTCTCCATTGCTTATCGAATGCTTGGGAGTGCTGTAGAGGCCGAGGATGTCGTACAGGACTGCTTTGCAGGGCTGCAAAGCAAATCTGACGAGGTTATCCGTAATCCAAAATCTTACATTGCCAAACTTGTAGTAAATCGGAGCCTGAATCTGCTGAATTCCGCGCGCAATCAAAGAGAACACTATGTTGGTGAGTGGCTTCCGGAGCCGATAGGCGAGGCAGTGGATCTGCCTGAGCAAACCTATGAGCAGAAAGAGATGATCTCCTATGCCTATCTGGTACTGCTGGAACGTCTGACGCCCGTGGAGAGGGCTGTATTTGTACTTCGAGAAGCCTTTCAGTATGAGTACCGGGAGATTGCTGATTGGCTTGGCAAAACGGAGAGCAATTGCCGACAAATTTTTAGTCGGGCCAGACGTAACCTGCCGGATCAACTTCCCGATAAGGTCCAGACCACCACAGATGATGCTACCAAAGAAGAATTGCTCGCACGTTTCACGACTGCCTTTCTTGCTTATGATGTGACGGCCATGCTCGATCTGCTCTCTGAACAACCTGTATTTACTGCTGACGGTGGTGGGCGAGTACATACGGTGATGAGAACGATGAAGGTTCACAAGGGTGTCCTAGCTCTTCTGACTTCTCGGCGTGTGCTTACCCGATTAAGGGAGCGGGAGTGGGTGCCAACCATCATCAATGGAGAGGTTCAGGTTGCGCTTTTGAACAATGGCAAGGTAAGCGAGGTCATATGCCTTCAGTCCGACTTATCGGGACAACGCATTGACGGGGTCTATTTGGTCGTTAACCCAGATAAACTCAGGACAATTGCAGCAAGAAGTCATTGAACCAGAATGCAGAAATTCAGTAATAATGATAATGAATAAAGCGGCATGCTCCTACAAAAGGAACAGCCGCTTTTTCTGTTATACAAGATCAGATTCAAAACAGGTATAATGCCTTAAACGTGCTTCGGAGTGAAACCCGAATGGGTGTGAATTTGATTCTCGTTATGAGCGTGGTATGATTCTAATGTGTGTTTGATGTCATTTCTAGGACCAATATGGAAGCAATTATTCGGAATTTCCGAAAATAAGTGGGGGAAGCTCTATTGAGACAGCTGAATTATTTTAAAGTTTTTATTTTCCTAAGCGTAGTTACTGTAGTGACAGTAGGACTGTACTTTGCAGCTGCAGACTGGCTGAACCAACGATATTACCGGTTTCTCATCTGGAATCTGTTTTTGGCTTGGATTCCTTTTGTTTTCTCTTTCATATCATATGGCTTCAGTGCATCGAAGTGGAGAGCTGCTCCATGGCTTGCGGTGGCAAGTGGACTCTTATGGTTATTGTTTTTCCCGAATGCGTCTTATATCGTAACGGATCTTGTTCATCTGACGGCGCGAAGCTCCCGTTATTATGCTGGCAACGGTCTGGATTACAAGTACTGGTACGATCTGATTGTTTTACTGATGTTTGTCTGGACAGGGCTGCTGCTTGGTTTTTTGTCCATGTATCAGCTCCAAGAGGTCATACATCGAAAAATGGGAAATGTGGCATCATGGGTCTTTGTATTGGCAGGTTGTGCATTGGGAAGTTACGGTGTCTTGCTCGGCAGGGTCTACCGACTTAATAGCTGGGATGTACTAACTAACCGTGATACACTGTTTAACTTAATGATAGAAAGTATCAGTCGTCCATCGCTTGCGTTTTGCCTGTTTTTTGGCGTATTTATTCTCGCTATCTACGTGACGCTGTATTATCTCATTAATGCAAATTCTACATATAAAAAGTGATAATTAACTGCCGGAGCCTTCTACAGATGTCATGAGAAAAGAATATACTCTCATTAATGTCGCTAATTTAGCGGCTTTTTTATTTTATCGGAAACATTCACCCAGAGAGCAGGATATTTTAGTGATAAAAAAACAAACAAATCCATAAGAAATAGCGTTTATTAAATGATATTGTTTCTTAATAAAGCTATACTTGTATAGTATGGGTGATTAAACTAAATGAGGTGAATATATGAAAAAATTATTGTTAAATAACTTGTTTGTTTATTTGGGATTTTTACTAATAATGATCTTAGTCTTTATATTCGGGTTAAAATATCAACAATATTTACAGTTAGAAGCTCGGAAGACGTATCAACTTCAAGCTAGTATTGTTTTTTCTGTCCTGTTTCCAATGTTCATTGGCGTATTACTCGGTTTGATAAGATTATTAGATTTAATGCGAAAGCCTGGAGAATGGAAAATAAATTGGATTAAACTCTGTATATTCGGCATACCTACACTCTATGTCTCTTTAGTTCCGCTGTTGTATTGGTCTAGTCTACCTATTTCTTATTATGATTTAACCTTGGGTTATCTATTGATCACTTCTGGAACAACACCTCATACCATATGTGGGCTTATATTCGGTTTTTTATTATTTTACGTCTTCGAAAGGAAGGTCATAGAAAGATAGAATCGGGAATATCTAAGTGGTGATGAAAAGAGGAAAATATGAAAAAATCAGACTGGTTTAAAGTAATTTTAATATTCTCACTGCTCGGGAATTTGGCGTTTTTTCAAAATCATGAACGTGCAGGCAGGAAACAAGAAATTAAAAATGAATTATTGAATTCTTCCATTTACAGAGATCTAGCTCAACTTGAAGAGACGATACAGTACCAAATCGATCATAATTGGCAAAATGAAACCCTTGTTACAGAGAAACTTGATGATGCCCTTGATTCTATTCTCTTAAATCACGGAATGGAGGAAGACAATAATAAAGATGATACGTTCTGGGAATTGCTCGAGTACTTGGATAAGTTCAAGTGTAGTGAAGAACTTTTTGATGTGAGCTTAAATGATGAGCAGCGTGCTAATTTCATTTATTTAGGCGAGAAACTCCGTTCAAACGGGTGGAGCTTTGAAAAGGGGTTTGATTTAAAGTGGGATGTATTTGAATCAAAAGTAAAGGGGCTTATAGCGGAATCATAATAGGATAGTGAATAGCTACATATTGAGGGTGATATGGTGTTAAGGGAAGAGGCTATAAAGATAATCATAGAAAATGATATTACGAAACTTACTAGGGATGAACGTGAGGCCATGTTATGGAATTCTTGGGGAATCGATGAACATGACCCTGAGTTTCATCATTTTTCAAAGGAGTTGCAGGAGGAACTCTTAAGTTCAGATGTACCAACACATGATGTAATGGATAACCGTTACAATGAATTGTTATTGAAGGTTACAGAAGGCAGTTTCTACGGAATCCCTAACGAATATTTATCTAAACTCGTCTCAGAAATCGTAGGAAGCCATATTGAAGTTGAAGGCTACGTAGAGAAATTATTACCCTGTCCCTGTTGTCATTACAAAACCTTGGAACAACGAGGGGAATATGATATTTGTCCAGTTTGCTTCTGGGAGGACGATGGTAACAATGACCCCAGCAGGTATAGTGGACCCAACCATATGACCTTGTCAGAAGGCAGGAGTAATTACGAAAAGTATGGCGCTTGCTCTGAAAAGGGTGCTGAATTTGTAACTGATAACCGATATGAAATTTATAACAAGGCTGATTAAGACGGTATATTTCTTTGAAAAAATTAATACAGTAGGTGAATAATAAATGACCGATATAATGGATGCAGCACGTAAAGTGGAAGAACTCATGAATTCTAAGGATTTTTCAGGTGTAGTTTTGTTAAAACAAAACGGACAGACACTCTTGAATCTGAGCCGGGGATACGCGAATCGCAGCGATGAGCTTTTCAACCAGATCGATACCCGGTTTGGAATTGCATCAGGGTGCAAAATCTTCACGGCAGTGAGCATATGTCAACTGATTGAACAAGGCAGGCTGTCATATAACACAAAGCTTGTGGATGCATTAACTACTATTGATTTTCCTCTGTGGAACAAGGAGATTACCGTTCATCACCTATTAACGCACACCTCAGGCATACCGGATTACTTTGACGAAGAGGTCATGGAGGATTTCGCTGAATTGTGGGAAGAGCGGCCCGTCTCTTCCATGCGGAATGGGAGCGACTTTTTACCGATGTTCCAGCATCTGCCGATGAAGGCAGCTCCGGGTGAACGTTTCCACTATAATAATGCGGCATTTATCGTGTTAGGCTTAATTGTGGAAGAACAATCGGGACAACCTTTCACGGAATATGTACAGGAACACATTTTTAAACGTTGCGAAATGACGAATTCCGGTTATTTTTTGACCGATCAGCTTCCACGAAACACAGCAATTGGATATATCGACAACGAGGATGGAACCTGGAACACCAACATATTCTCAATCCCAATCAAGGGCGGGGCCGATGGTGGGGCGTATACAACAGCACCTGATATGATTCGTTTCTGGGATGGACTGTTAACTTATCAGTTATTGAGTGAATCGACAACACAACATTTGATTACACCTCATGTACATGAAGAAGGCGAGACTTACTATGGACGTGGTGTTTGGGTTGATCAAAAAAATGAAGGGATATTCAAAATACATGTCATGGGATTTGATCCTGGCGTGTCGTTCATGTCTTCGGTATATCCTGAACATGCTGCGCAACTGGTCGTTCTCTCCAATAAGGAGTCAGGTCCATATCCGATAACACGTGCAATTGAAGAGACACTTTTTGAGGTGTAACGAAGTAAAAATGTACGCGAGCAACCCCAACCGATCGGAAAATATCCGGTCATGGTTGGGGTTTATACGGGGTTACATATAAACGGATAGATGCGGTTTACAATAGGCTAAGTAGCTGTGGAGCGATCAATCTAGGGAAAACATCCAGCGGAGGCTTTTCCTTTTTTCGTTTGTCGTTCGTCAGGACCGTAACAAGCTCCAGCTCAGGAACAATGTATACAAACTGACCGCCGAATCCACGGGCGTAATAATAGTCAAGTACAGTTATGTTTCGGTCAGCGCTGTTAATGGATGTAGACTCTGACAAATGCGATGGTGTACGTTCTTCACAAAATTCAGATCGTTCATCCCTCTTGCAAGTATCGACCCACCAGTGCCAGCCGTAGCTCCCATGATTCGGTGGTGTCACGGTAATGAAAGCTTCTGTAGAATGGTTAACCAGTTCACTTGAAATCAAACGCTCACCATGCCACATGCCTTCCTGCAAGAAGAGCTGACCGAATTTCAGCAAATCATCGGGCAGCATCTTTAACCCGAAGCCTCCTGTATGCACACCCTGAGGATCACACTCCCAATGATACTCCGTAATCCCTAATGGACCAAATAAATAACGTTCTGCGAATCCAGCTACACTCATTCCAGTATGTTGCATAAGGATGGCCGCAAGAATTTGGGAGACCCCCGAATTGTATTCCATATGGGTTCCGGGTGTATGACTGAGACGTTGTTCCAATGCAAAGTTCACCCAATGCTCTGTGCGTGTCATACGTGGAAACGAATTCTGTCCGCCAAACTCATCCCAGTTGAAGCCGGCTGTCATGGTGAGCAGCTGTTCCAGGGTGATTTGCGATTTGCGAGGGTCAGGATCTGAAACCAGCGCCGGAAAAAAGGCGGACAGTGGGGTTGATGCATCTGGCAGCCAACCGTGATCCATAGCGATACAGATAAGTGCAGACAGCACACTTTTGGTGCAAGAATTGACTTTGGCGATCTGGCTTGCTGCTTCCTGATTACGATAGTGCTTGTATATGTTCTCCCCTTGCATGCTTACGAGACAGCTTCGCAGATCCAATGATGGAATCTGTTGTTGAAAAATAGATTGTACGGATGAAGGATTCATAATGTTCCTTTCTGAGGTTGTTTATAAAATAGGTGTTCATAATATTAGCATAGGAAAGTGCAGAGCTCAAATGTGCTAAAGGAGATGAGATCCATTTAGGCAAAAATATAGACCAAAGGTATAATAGAGTAGATGATTAAAGTAGTTCTCATATCAATAATAACCACTGGGAGGGTACACCTTTGTTCAAAATTGGAAGTCAAGGAACGTTTGAAACGCTGCCTGATTTTGCCATGGCGATCTATAAGGGAGACAATCCTGCCGTAGAAGAAAGGATTAGAGGGGGTATGGACTTGGAAGAACCTATTGCCCTCAGCAAATACATAGCTTTGCCACCGCTAGAGCTTGCTCTGATCACCAATCAAAAGAAGATCGTAGAGCTATTCGTAGAGAACGGCGTCAACCTTAATATGAAAGGTAAGCCGGCTATTCTTACCGCAGCCCGATATGGCGGAGAGGAGGTCATCCGGTATCTGCATCAGAAGGGTGCGAAGTTGACCGGTTTAAACAAGGTGAAATCGAGTGCGTACGATGAAGCCTATTACGGCAACAAAAAGAATATAGCTGTACTGAACGAGCTTGGACTGGATATTCGGAAATATGGTGGGAAAACATTGCGCACAGCAGTGTCTGGCCATGATATGAGAACGATACAGTACTTGCTGGATGAAGGGGTAGACATTAACTATAATGAACCGGATATGGTGTACCCTTATAGGGCAACCCCGCTTACTGTCCCTGCTCGCAACAACAATATGAAGATGGTGCAATTTCTCGTGGAACAGGGGGCAGATGTGACCATTCAGGAAAAGGACGGGGAACGGGCATACACGATTGCGGTTAGTCAAAAAAATGACGAGATGGCCGATTACTTAAAGGCTCACGAACCGAAGGATTTCCATGACTTAAGTAACAAGTTGCATGCGTTAAAGCCTTACAAGCTGCCGAAGGAACTTGTTCGTTTTCTTAACGAAGGGCCGCGGAGAGTGGAATTGCCGGACAACGAATCAGGGATTACATATGTAGATTTCTTTAGTCTGTTAGATACTGTAGAGATGAAGTTGGGCAGACAGAAACTACTTCGTTTATCCGCGGATGTAGATCAATACTCCCATATTCATCTGGTCTGGAATCCCAGTAAAAAGCTTATTGGTTTCGTTGATATAGAACATCAGGAATATGGGAATATAGCTCCCCTTTCTGATATAGTTGTTGATTCTGGGAAGAAAATATCTGAATTTTTAAATAATATGTAATTGGAAGAGCCTGATTCTCTTAGTAGAAACAGGCTTTTTTTATTATTCAGCCATTTGACCAGTTTGTATATCAAGCTTCTGGGGTGAAGACCGGAATGCCATCATAGCCAATCAATGCTGGGAGAGATCATGTTCTTCCTTGATCATGGACAATTCCGACAAGGATATGGTCCTGCCCGATCTTTTCAAATACCAGACGCAGTGTATGCCAATCTCTTCCCTCGGCGTCTGTGCCTTTAACATGGAATTCAACAAAATCATGATTGGCCACAGGATATATCTCGTGTAAATTGCCAGGATGAGCATCTTGGCCAAGAAGGACATTCACGGCGTTTTCGCCATCATGAATAAAGTCCTTATTATACACATATTTAAGATGATAATCGGCATAGGTCATTTTGATTTTATCATCATCATGATCAGGTACGGTTCGCCATACATATCTGGTCGGATCTCTCAGTAGGTTGCTAATCTCATCTGGTGAGAACACCAGATCATTAACTGGGTCTATGTTGGCAAAAGGGGAGAATCGGACTCCATCCTCTGAAACCCATGAAGCTACAGTCTCCATGTCTTTTTCTTGAAGAGCTTTAATAATGCTTGTGGATGCTTCAGTAACGGACAGTGGTTGACCCTCCTGTGGTTCACTGGACTTCTTGTTAGTTCGGACTCCTTGTGATAATGCTTCAATTTCCGCCACTGGATTGCTGTCCATCTGAATTTCCTGTTGCTTCTGCATATTATCTGTAGTTTGAATCTCCGAACGCTCATCAGGAGCTGAACTATAGGCTGCCAGAGCTAAAGTGACGATAATCCCGAGTGCGAGATATGTGATTGTATTCCACTTCAAATGATAATCCCACCTTTCCGTCCTTATATGTTCTTACCCGCATATACGCCGTGACTCACAAGAAAATACAAACAGACCAAGGAAGAAAGATATGCACAGCCCCCCCTTTAACAGCATGATCTCAGTACTCCGGGCATACATTACAACAATGAGATGTTCGCCCATAAGGAGGAAAAAATTAGCATGATCAATCCGATTTTGCAAATCCCGAATATTCAGCTCGCGGGTGATTCCACTGCTGTACTGAACTATCAGCGAGATCCGCGAAATTATGTTACGCAGTTATTCGGGGAACAACTGCCAACCATTCAGAATGGCTTTTTCAATGTGCACATGAGCAAGGGGATTATTGTTCAGCCTCACTGGCATACCAATACGACGGAAATGATTGTTCTGATTAGTGGAGAGATTACAACATCCGTGTTTGATCCTTTTGCCCGCAGGCGAATTAATTATCATTTGAAACCCGGCCAAGTCTCCATCTTCCCCAAAGGATGGTTTCACTGGTTTGTGGCAGATACAGACGATGTTCACTTGCTGACCATCTTTGATCAGCCGACGCCTGATATTGTGCTGGGAGCGGACTTCCTGGCTGCAACACCTCCTGAAGTGGCGCATAGAGCCTACTGCATTGACGAAGAAGCCTATGCCCAATCGGTTGCATCCATACAAAATGATGCGATCCTGGGGCCGCCAATTGGTTGTGGGGAGACCATTTCGGACCAAGTGAGCCCAGCATCCAAAACCAAAGGATGAATTTAGTCACATTGCAGATTATGGCAAAGCCTGCGACCAGTATACGTGTCTGGTTGCGGGCTTTTGTTTTGCACAAATATACACATGCAAGATTCTTGGTTAATATAGAATTAGCTTATAACCATACATAGGGTTAAAGGAGGGGAACATGGATGACGACAATGGATACGGTATTGCTGGAAAAAGCGATGAGTTATGCGCCTATTTTGATGTTTGATCAGAACGAACCGTTTTATCCGGATCTGGTTGGTATTTCACTGCTCGAGAAACCGGGTCCTTCACCTTCGTTTAGGCGGGAGATCCTTTTCCCGGTTGAGGCGGTGCAATTTGTGATTGAGTATGCGATATGGTGGGATTATGAGATTGGGCACCTGTATGAAATGGAACATGTATGGATCTATGTGGGTCATGATGGAGAGGTAGTGGATTGTGAAGCCAGTTTTCATGGAAAAGTACTGCGCGGAATGCTGAAGGATCGGGTGAATATGGTTGATCGTCACGTCTGTCTCTATTCACAGCCAGGTAAGCACGCGTTCTCCCCGCTTCCTGTCGTGTTTGAGCTGCTTCCCGATTTGTATTCAGCTGCAGGTATCCAAGCCGGATGTGACGGCCTATTGGTAAACGACTTGTTCCAAAATGATTATGAGACCAATGAAGTCATTGATGCAAGGGTAAGGAAATATCTCCAGACCAAAGCCTTTGTGCCGACAATGCAGTTTGAGGAGTACATACTTGGACCGGAGAAGTTCATCCTATGGGACGAGTTATTTGAGATAATTCCACAGCGAATCAGGAGCCGTCTGCTGGAGCTGGAGCAAATGTATGGAACATTATGAGCTTTCTGCAGCGCAAAGTTTTACAAGAGTATAACAAAAAAAATAACTAAAGCAATAATCGCGATCAAGATCAATAATAAGTGCTTCTTTTCCTAATCAGGAGTAGAAGCACTTGTTTGTGTTAAGGAGTTATTTAACTTTTAAAAATGAGATCCATAAATCGGTTGGCCGCCAGGGAAATAGGCATATTCCGTTTGGTCATAATCCCCACATGGGAAGGGGGAAGAGGGACATCGAGCTGAATTTCAAACAGTGAACCTTCTTCCAGCTCTTTGGAAATAAATTCACGGGTTACATAGGAAATACCCAATCCCCGCCGTGCAAATTCAATGAGCAGATCCACACTTCCGACCTCAATTTCAGGCTTCAGTGTGTAACCGTAGCTATTAAACAATTCCGTAATGGCCATACGAACCCGGCTGTTCCGCGAGAAGAGAATAAGCTGATGTTCAAGCAGCATATCCAGTGTCATCACTTTGTCCTTCAACTGGGCATAACGTTCGCCCGCGACGAAGCAATCCTTGAGCTGTATGCTTTCACGGACCTCCAGCTGTGGATCAACAATGGGCATCCGTACAACACCGAGATCAATTTTGCCCTCTTTCAGAAACGTAATGACTTCCGGCGTTGTTCCATGACTTAGATGCAGCTTAATGTTGGGATAGAGTGTATGGAATTCTTCCAGGTAAGCAAGCATGTAATGTTTGAACAAGGAGTCACTGCCGCCGATTCGAAGCTCTCCACTGTCCAGACTTTTCAATGCAGCCATTTTCTCTTCTGCTAGAGAAATCAGAATCTGGGATTGTTCAATATAGGAATATAGGCTAACGCCTTCCTGCGTCAATGCCACCCCTTTGGAATTCCGATAAAACAACGTAAGGCCGAAACTTTCCTCCAACTGCTTGATGGCATGGCTGACACTGGGTTGAGTGATATAGAGTGCCTTGGCAGCTTGAGTCAAACTTCCGGTTTTGGCAGCCCAATAAAAGACTTTATATAACTCATAATTTGTTGTCATAGATATTGTCTATAGCTCCTGTGAAATATATTAATTACTTGTATGGCTATAAAACGTATTATAGTGTAACTACAGAAAAGAAACCAGAGTTACTTGGAAGGAGAACGGTGAAATGGAACCAACGAGCATTATTTTATTTGGTGCTACTGGCGATTTAGCCAAAAGAAAAATATATCCTGCCTTATACAATTTATATATTGAGCAGAAACTTCCTGAAACCTTCTCACTGATTGGCCTGGGCCGCAGAGAATGGTCTGATGAATTTTTTCAGGCACAAGTTGAAAAGTCACTGAATGAATTCTCTAGACGCAAACCGGATCCAGAACGTGTGAAGTCATTCGTGCAGGCTTTTCGATACAATGTATTGAATATTAGCCATAAGGAAGATTATATACAGCTGTTAAAATTGGTTGAACAGAGAGAAGCAGAGCTGGGCATTCCGTCCAATCGCCTGTTCTATCTGTCTGTCGGCCCAGAATTCTTCGAACCGATCGCCGAAAATATCCAAAGCAGCGGACTTGGATCCACTGAAGGCTGGAAGAGACTCGTAATTGAGAAACCGTTCGGTCATGATCTGCAATCGGCCCGTGATCTTAATCGCAAACTGAGTGAGGCGTTCACGGAAGAAGAGATCTATCGGATTGACCATTATCTCGGCAAACCGATGGTACAGCGTTTGGAAACCTTGCATCAGAGCAATCCGATCATGAAAGCATTGTGGAACAACCGTTACATCTCCAACGTGCAAATCACGGCTAACGAGACTGTTGGCGTGGAGGAACGTGCTTCTTATTATGATCATGTAGGAGCCGTGCGGGATATGTTCCAGAATCACATGCTGCAATTGCTCATGATGATGGCCATCCAGCTTCCATACAACAGCACGACCGAAAAGGTTGGGCAGAAGAAAAAGCATATTATGGAATCGATCGAGCCGCTGCAGAAACAAAATGTGGGTGCAAGCGTGATTCGTGGACAATATGCTGAAGGATCCATCCAAGGCAAAGCGGTAAGCGCGTATGCTGCCGAGCCGGGCGTTGCCGAAAATACAATGAACGATACCTTTATTGCTGCGAAATTGCAGATTGATGATTTCTTCTGGCGCGGGGTTCCATTCTACATCCGCACAGGTAAACGAATGAAGGAGAAATCAACACGTATCGTCATCGAATTCAAGGAACCGTCTGGTCAATCCAATGCAGCGAAGAGTAATGGCTCTAAGCCAAACCTGCTTGTCATTGAAATGAGTCCTGACCAAAGCATGACACTTCAGCTCAATGCGAGCGACCCTCAGAACAAAGGGGAATTCAAGCCGGTTCACATTGATTTGGCACCTGATCGGGAAGATCTGGCCGAAGCATATGAGAACCTGATTCGTGACGCCCTCCAAGGGGATCCAACGTTCTTCGCTCATTGGGATGAAGTTGAATTGTCCTGGGCTTGGGTTCAACCAATCTTGGAGGCATTTGAGGAAAATCTGCTGCCGCTTCATCTCTACCCTGCAGGCAGCTATGGTCCTGTGGAATCAGACGAGATGCTTGCTGCCGAAGGTCATCATTGGTGGTTCGATGAGCCGTCAGAACAATTCGCTGAAGATGCACTGGCTGCACCACTCGCTGTAAATTCAAACTTGTAATTCAAAAAACAAATTAACTGGAGGGTTTTAACATGAAATTTTTCATCGATACAGCAAACTTGGAAGACATCAAAAAAGCATACAAAATCGGCGTCCTGTCCGGTGTAACAACTAACCCATCATTGGTAGCCAAAGAAGGCATTAAATTTGAAGATCGCATTGAGGAAATCTTGCGTGAAGTACCTGAAGTTGAATCCGTATCTGCAGAAGTAACACCGGATGCCCTTACAGCTGAAGAAATGATCGCTCAAGCGAACGAACTGATCAAAATCAACAATAACGACAAAAACATTACAATTAAGCTGCCAATGACACTTGCAGGACTTGAAGCTTGCCGTTACCTCACCAAAAAAGGTGTGAAAACGAACGTAACGCTGATCTTCACTGTGAATCAGGCACTCCTTGCAGCACGCGCAGGCGCTACTTATGTATCTCCATTCCTCGGACGTCTGGATGATATTTCGGAAGATGGTGTTCAATTGGTTGCCAAAGTAGCTGAATTGTTCCGTACACATAACCTGGATGCGCAAATTATTGCAGCTTCCGTAAGACATCCAGACCACGTTACACGTGTAGCTATGGCTGGAGCACATATTGCTACGGTTCCATTCTCTGTCATTGAACAAATTTCCAAACACCCACTGACGGATCAAGGCATGGATAAATTCGCAGCGGACTGGAAAAAAACAGTTCAATAAGGGTAACTTCTGATTAGCGAATTCAATCAGACTTAACGTTTCCTATAAAACAAAGAGCATGGGGAGGACATAATGAGTAAACAACAGATTGGTGTTATTGGACTTGCAGTAATGGGCAAAAACTTGGCCCTGAATATCGAAAGTAAGGGATTTTCCGTATCGGTGTTCAACCGTTCGCCGGAGAAAACGAATGATCTTCTGAAAGAAGCTGAGGGAAAAAACCTGACTGGTGCGTTCTCCATTGAAGAGTTCGTGGCATCCCTGGAATCCCCGCGCAAAATTCTGATCATGGTTCAAGCCGGTAAAGCGACTGACGCGACGATTGAACAATTGCTGCCTCATCTGGATGAGGGCGATATCATTATTGATGGAGGTAACGCCTACTTCCCTGACACGCAACGTCGCAGCAAAGAGCTGGAAGAGAAAGGATTCCGTTTCATTGGCGCTGGTGTATCCGGCGGCGAAGAAGGCGCACTGAAAGGCCCGGCAATCATGCCAGGTGGTCAAGAAAGTGCATACGAACTGGTTGAACCGATTCTGACAGCGATCTCTGCCAAGGTTGGCGATGATGCCTGCAGCACATACATCGGACCAGATGGTGCCGGACACTACGTCAAAATGGTGCACAACGGTATTGAATACGGAGATATGCAGCTGATTGGTGAAGCCTACCACCTGCTCAAATCGGTTCTGAATGTTTCCGTTGAGGAGCTGCACGAAATCTTCACAGAGTGGAATCAAGGCGAACTGGACAGCTATCTGATCGAGATTACGGCGGATATCTTCTCCAAATACGATCCGGAAACCGGCAAACCGATGGTTGACGTTATTCTGGATGCGGCCGGACAAAAAGGTACAGGCAAATGGACAAGCCAAAGCGCGCTGGATCTCGGCGTACCGTTGTCCATGATTACAGAATCCGTATTCTCCCGTTTCCTGTCCGCGATGAAGGACGAGCGTGTAGCTGCGAGCAAAATCCTGAATGGACCGAAAGCCGAAGCGTTCTCTGGCGATAAAAAAGCGTTCATTGAAAGTGTACGCAAAGCATTGTTCGCAAGTAAAATCGTGTCCTATGCACAAGGCTTTGCCCAAATGCGTGCGGCTTCCGACGAGTATGGCTGGGATCTGAAATACGGTAACATCGCCATGATCTTCCGCGGCGGCTGCATTATCCGTTCACAGTTCCTGCAAAACATCAAAGAAGCTTATGACAAAGATGCAGAACTCAAAAACCTGCTTCTGGATCCATACTTCCAAAATATCGTTGAATCCTACCAGGATGCGTGGCGTGAAGTTGTAGCAGCTGCTGTAAAACAAGGTATTCCGGTACCTGGCTTCTCCAGCGCGCTTTCCTACTACGACAGCTACCGTACAGAGCGTTTGCCTGCAAACCTGCTGCAAGCGCAGCGTGACTACTTCGGTGCTCACACCTTCAAACGTGTGGACAAAGAAGGATCATTCCACTTCCAATGGATGGATACAAACGAGTAAATCTGTTGATTCAATGTACTGAACAGAACAAGCAAGCATGCTTGCATCGTTTAGAAGTGTTATATTCTAGACGAATGCAGGCATGTTTTTTTATTTTAACTAGGTACCATACTACTCAATAGTATCGATTGCGAGTGGTTGGAATTTAAGCATTCCCAAATTGTAATAAAATGTACGTATCTATGCTGGTGAAGGTGATGCCTCGACCCTGCAAACTGCGTTATACTGGTTCAGACAGACTACTAGTTATCGTATGTTTGATGTAAATTCAGCAATCAACTTACTGACGTGGAGGTTAACCGGAGCATGTTCGTATTGGCAGGCATTTTGTTTTTGGTGGTATACGGTTTATTGGTGTTTTACATAGGCTGGAGCGGCTGGAGCTGGATGAAGCCTGTCGTGTCAGCCAGATTTCGATGGTTCTATATTGTGGCCCTTGTATTTCTTGCAGTTTCATTCATTCTGGCCCGGCTGTTTGGAAGTATATCCTTCTTAAGTGTAATTGGTTCTTACTGGCTTGCGATTTTTTCGTTGCTGCTGCTGATCTTGCCCGTTATTCATTTAACATTGTGGTTGCTCCGATTAACGCGGATTCCCAGACATCACACGCAGAAGTGGGCTGGTGTAGTTACTTTGGTGTTACTTCTCTCTACGATGGCATACGGGATTTACAATGCGTATAGTCCGGTCGTGAGAGAGTACAGCATTCAGATTGATAAAAAGGTGGAAGGAATCGACAGTCTCAACATTGTTATGGCTGCCGACATGCATTTTGGACTTCTATCAGGACCGGCACATGCCAAGCGCATGGTGGAGGAAATTAACGCTTTGAAGCCTGATTTGGTCCTCTATCCCGGTGATATTATCGATGACAATCTGGACATGTACCTGGGTAGTGGCATCGCAGATATTATCAGTGGTATCCAGGCGCCTTACGGAGTCTACGCTTCATTGGGCAATCATGACAAGTTCGACGGTCCGATTGAAGATCTGATTGCTGCGCTGGAGAAGAGCAATATGCAGGTTCTCTACGATGATAAGATCATATTGGACGACAAAATCACTTTGATTGGACGGAAAGACAGAACGGAAGACGATCGTGCAGAAGTGGCAACGTTGATGCAGGATACCGATCTCAGCAAGCCGGTGCTGATGATGGATCATCAGCCGTATGATCTGGATATTGCGGAGCAGAATCATGTAGATCTGGTTGTGTCCGGTCACACCCACCGTGGCCAGATTGCACCAGCTCAATTCATCACGCAGGCGATCTACGAGAACGATTGGGGTTACTTGCAAAAAGGTGCGATGCATTCCATTGTGACCTCGGGTTATGGCTTCTGGGGACCGCCAATCCGCACAAGCAGTCGCTCTGAAATTGTTCAGATTCATGTGACATTCCAACAATAATAGTAAAAGGCCCTTCCTAGGAAGGGTCTTTTTTTATTGAAGTGTCTCTGCTTTGAGCAAACCAAAAGCATCTAACCTGTGTTTATATAATTAGAGCTTATATATTTCGGAAACTAGGATATTAACATACATACTTCTAAGAAAGAGATGATCAATTGAACACAAAAAGGCATTCCCGAAAACGAAATCGATTCGTTCTCATCTAAGGTTTCACACCACTGTACGATGGCAATACTCTATAGGGGTAAACAGGTAAATAGCTGATAGAAAGTAAATTGCTAAGATTAAAGCCCTAATAAAAAGGATTTTTCTATGTAATTAGCCGATGTAAATAAGACAGTGGTAGCATTTTTGGTTGACACCGTTTTCAGGTTGTGATAAATTATATCCGAGGCTTGTTACCGGTAATGCGGGCAAAACCACTATGGAAATGATTTTATTATTTCTATTTTGGTTTTGCCCTTTTTTAATCCTCAAAAAAAACGGGTGGTCCAAAATGATTATTAAACAGATATTTAATAACAATATTGTCAGTACCGTGGATGACAAAAATCAGGAACTGCTGATCCTCGGCCGGGGTATCGGGTTTAAGTTCAAAGTCGGTGATGAGATTGATGAGGAACGGATAGAGAAAGTATTCCGACTTCAGGATGCATCTATCTATGAGAAATTCAAGTCCATCGTCACAGAAGTGCCGATTGAAATTCTGCAGGCAACGGATGATATCGTAACGCTGGCACGTACGCAACTGAATAAAACCATCAGTGACGGGATCTATGTCTCGTTGTCGGATCACATTCATTTTGCTGTCCAGCGAATGGAAAAGGGCATGATTACAAGGAATCCGCTTTCCTGGGAAGTGCAGCACTTTTACAAGGCGGAGTACGATGTCGCCCGAGAAGCGCTCACGCTGCTCAAGGAAAGACTGGATATTGATTTTCCCAAAGATGAGATTTGTAATATTGCACTGCATTTCATTAATGCGGAAGTCAATGATTCCATGAATGATGTGACTCATCTCATGCAGCTGCTTCAGGAAATCATGAACATTATCAAATATCACTTCAATGTCGAGTTGGATGAAGATAGCGTTAACTATTTCCGTTTCATCACACATTTGAAGTACTTCTGCCAGAGAGTCATCACGCATTCAACTCATGATGATGCAGAGGAGTATTTATACGAGGTGGTTCGGAAAAACTATCCGGAAACCTTCAAGTGTATCGGCAAGATCGAAACGTTTATCCATAAGAATTATCAATACGACATGACACACTCGGAACAGTTATATCTCACGCTCCATCTGGAGCGGTTAATGAAAACCAAGCGAGAAAATTAGATGTTAACTGAATAACCCATGGGCTTGTTACTGTTCAATCAGGCAATACCCGAATGAAATGACGCGCACATGACGTGTCGTATTCGTTCGGGTATTTTTTATTGGAAAATATGAGGAGGAAAACATCATGAACCATCAGGAAACGGCACAGGAAATTATCAAAGCCGTTGGGGGCACCAATAATATCAACTCGGTGTACCACTGTATTACCCGTCTTCGCTTTGAATTGAAAGACAATGACAAAGTGGATAACGGTACACTCAAGAAGCTGGACAAGGTCATGGGGACCAACATTTCCGGCGACCAGTTCCAGGTTATCATTGGTAATGATGTACCAAAAGTGTTTGATGCGATGGTCAAAGAGCATCCAGCACTGCAGCAGAGCACGGAAAAGAAAGAGACCAAGTCGGATAACAAAAAAAATGTAATTCTTAAAATATTTGAAACGATTGCAGGCGTATTTGCACCCATGCTGCCAGCGATCACCGCTGCAGGTATGCTCAAAGGTTTGCTTGCCCTGTTTGTATCTCTCGGCTGGATGTCGGCAGGTACGGACACCTATCGCATTCTCTCAGCCATCGGTGATGGCGTCTTCCATTACCTGCCACTGCTGATTGCAGTCAGTGCTGCCCGCAAGTTCGGCAGTAATCCGTTTGTTGCGATTGCATTAGGTACGGCGTTAATGTATCCGGATATGAGCACACTGCTCTCCAGCGGCGAATCCGTTGCTTTTATCGGCATCCCGGTAACGGCAGTAAGCTATGCATCATCGGTTATCCCAATCTTGTTGGCCGTATGGCTCATGTCCTATGTTGAGAAGTGGGTTGACCGCGTAATTCCGGCCGCTTTGAAGCTGCTGCTTGTTCCTTTGATTACTTTGCTTGTTATGGTTCCGGTTACGCTGATCGCGATCGGTCCATTGGGTACATTCGTAGGTAATGGATTGTCCGGCGGTATTAACTGGCTGCTGAATGAAGGCGGATTGGTTGCAGGTATCGTACTTGGCGGTGCAATGGCGCTGATTATTATGACAGGAATGCACTATGCACTTGTTCCGATTATCCTGAGTAACATTGCTACACTGGGCTTTGATAAATTCTTGCCGCTGACGTATATCTCCAATATGGGTCAAGCCGGTGCAACTCTCGGCGTATTTTTCCGGGCAAAAGACAAAAAGCTCAAAACCGTTGCATTATCGACCAGCTTTACAGCCCTCATGGGTGTAACTGAACCGGCAATGTACGGGGTAAACATGAAATACAAAAAGCCATTTGCTGCAGCCATGATCGGTAGTGCTGTAGGTGGCGGATTCGCACTGGCCTTTGGAGCCAAAGCTTATGTACTTGCGGGTAACGGCGGACTTCCTGGACTGCCTTCCCTGATTGGACAAACGTTCTGGTATTCCCTGATTGGTATGATTCTTGCTTTCGTGGTAGGTGCGATTATGTCCACGGTATTTGGAATTAAGGAAGAAGAAGGAGACGCAGAAGCGCTCGCTCAATTCTCCCCTGGTGCTTCTTCTACGCCAGCAGCAGCGCCTTCCAATGAGGCAGCAGTGAACGTGGATGATATGGGTGCACCAACACCAACAAGTGATGCGAGAGCTGTAGCCCCGATGACAGGAAAAGCAATTCCGCTGAAAGAGGTCAATGATCCAACGTTTGGCGATGAATTAATGGGTAAAGGTGTTGCGTTTGTTCCAAGCGTGGGTGAGCTTGTATCTCCAGTTACAGGAACGGTTATGAATGTGTTCAAAACAAAACATGCGATCGTTGTTCGCAGTGATAACGGCATGGAACTTCTGATCCATGTAGGGATCAATACGGTCAAACTGCGCGGACAATACTTCGAATCCCATGTTGCTGCCGGAACTCGCGTCCAGGCCGGGGACAAGCTGCTTTCCTTCGAACTTGATCAAATTGCAAAAGAATATGACATTACAACGGCCATGGTTGTTACGAACACGGCTGACTACAAAGACATTCAGCCAATGAACTTGGGTGAAATTGCGATGGGGCAAGAAGTATTGAAAGCCCAAATTTAATCTTAATCAACGAGAAGAGGAGAGATACGTATGATTAATCGACAAGGATTTCCGGAAGGCTTTCTGTGGGGCGGCGCCATTGCCGCCAATCAGGCTGAAGGTGGATTCGATGCAGGTGGCAAAGGCTGGTCCACGGCGGACATGGTTCCTTATTTTGAGAAAAAAGACTACACCAATCTAAGAGAGCTCATGCATGTGACGACTGCAACCGTTGAGAAAGCGATGTCCCACCATAGTGCGGAGGGTTATCCGAAACGCTACGGCATTGATTTTTATCACCGCTTCAAAGAGGATATTGCGCTATTCGCTGAGCTTGGCTTCAAGACATTTCGTCTATCAATCAACTGGCCGCGTATTTTCCCGAACGGTTATGATGCGGAACCTAATGAAGAAGGACTACGCTTCTATGACGAAGTATTCGATGAACTGCGCAAGCACAACATTGAACCACTCGTAACACTTTCTCATTATGAAATGCCAATGGCACTGGTACTGAAATATAACGGCTGGGCTGGCTGGGAAGTCATTGGTCATTTTCTCAGATATGCCGAAACGGTAATGACCCGTTACAAGGACAAAGTGAAATACTGGCTCACGTTTAATGAAATCAACACAACCATCATCGAGCCGTTCACAGGTGGAGGCATTATCGAAGATCGTGTGGACAACGTGATGCAGGCTTCGTATCAAGCGCTTCATCACCAATTCGTGGCCAGCAGTCTGGTTACGGAAAAAGCTCGTCAGATTAATCCGGAGTTCCGGATTGGCTGCATGCTTGCTCGCATGATTCACTATCCGGCCACTTCGAAACCGGAAGATGTGTTACAGGCACAGATTGATAACCAACTGAATCTGCTGCATACCGATGTGCAGGTTCGCGGAAGTTACCCAACCTTCATGGCACGTTACTGGGCTGAGCATGGAATCTCCATTGTCATGGAACCAGGCGATGAAGAGCTGTTGAAAAAGCACACAGTCGATTTCATCTCATTCAGTTATTACACTTCTCTTGTATCTGCCGTAAATCCTGAGGAATATGGAGTGACCGGTGGCAATCTGTACAGCACGATCAAGAACCCAAATCTGGAACGTACAGAATGGGGCTGGCAGCTTGACCCAATCGGTCTTCGCGTAGTGCTCAAGGAGCTGTATGACCGCTATCAATTACCGTTATTCGTTGTGGAGAACGGATTAGGTGCCAAGGATACGGTTGAGGCTGACGGTTCCATTAACGATGATTACCGGATTGACTACCTGAGAAAACATATTACGCAAATGAAGGAAGCCGTTATGGATGGTGTGGACCTCATGGGTTACACAAACTGGGGAGCGATCGACATCATCAGTGCATCCACCTCCGAGATGTCCAAGCGTTATGGCGTAATCTATGTCGATCAGGACGATAACGGACAAGGTACATTGAACCGTTATAAGAAAAAAAGCTTTGGTTGGTATCAAAAAGTCATTGCTTCCAACGGAGAAGATTTGGCTTAATTCATAATGGCAGCCCCATGCGCAGCGGATGAGCGGCGCATGGGGCGCTTTTTTTTACCCATAGAGGAGATGGTAAAAAGAATAGCTTCATGACACCCGGGGTGATATACTGTGTTCGTACTGGGGAGGGATAACATGAAGAAACCAATTATTGCTGTAGACATGGATGATACGATCTGTCATCTGGTCCGGCGAGCCATTTACCACAACAACATCAACTTCCCGACCCATCCGCTGCGTTATGAGGATATGACTCATTGGGATACGTCTCACTTGCGTCATCCGGAGAGTACTCATGATGTTTTTTATGGTCGGCCGGGACTATTCGAGGAATTGGAGCTGTATGACGAGTACGTTGTGGATGAAATGCAGAAGCTGAATGAAGCTTATGATGTTATTATTGTAACGGCAGCAGACCCGAAGACCGTGGTGGAAAAGTGGAACTGGCTTCAGCGCCATATGCCCTTTATCACGCCGGAGCAGTTTATCACATGCAAACGGAAAAATTTGATTAACTTTGACTTGTTAATTGATGACGGAGCACATAATTTGATTCCGGCTTGGAAAGCGGGAAAGAAAGTCATTTGTATCCCTCATCCATGGAATGGGAGTGAGCGTGAACAATATCCATTTCCCTTGATGTCCAGTTGGAAAGGTGCCAAGGCGTACATAGATGACTTGTTTGAAACTGCAAGGGGCTAGTCAAAGTACCAAAAGGAAGGTCCAGACTTCAGGTTTTGGACTTTTTGCGGTATGTCAGCGGAGTTTCCCCTGTAATTCGTTTGAAAACGGCGTAGAATGTATCTACATCCCGGTAGCCGACAAGCTCGGCGATGAGGCTAACTTTATGCTGTGAATTCTTTAGGAGTTCACGGCTTTTTTGTATGCGCAGGTGCTGGAGGTACGAGCTGAACGTCTGGCCTGTATAGCTCAAGAACATGCGGCCAATTTGCTTTTCGCTCCAACCTGATTGGTGAGATAGATCACTCATGCGAATGCGCATGCTAAGATGCTGATCCAGATATTGAAGAATGTATTCAAAATCGGAAGAGGGCCCTTGTTCACCGTGTCTTTTCTGATGCAGCTGTCTGTAGGTCGTTACGATAAGCTGGCAAACGAGTGTGAATAACATACTGGACGAACCGATTCCCGCAAGGGAGGTTTCGCGGTAGAGCTTCACCATCAACTCTTCAATCTGACGATTCTGATCACCAATGGATATATAAGAGACCTCATTGTTGGCCAAATCGATCAGGTGGCTTCGAATGTCCTCTTCCTGAATGGTGAGGGACAGTTTATGTATCAGCTCCGTATGGAACAGACAGTTATATATGATAAGCGGATGCTCTGAGACATTGGAGGATGATGGACGAAATACATGGGGAACACCGACCGGGATGACAAAGAGCATGCCTTTTTGAACCGGGACAATGTCCTGATCAATGTGATGGAAACCTGCGCCTTCCGCAACATAACTGTATTCCAAGAAATCATGGGCATGGAAAGGGAGGTTGAAGTCCTCGGTACATCTATTAACAAAGAGCTGCAGCTCGGAGTTGAAGAAGAGTTCACTTTTTAACAGGTGCACAGATGAGTTCATGTCTTCACCTCCTTAATGTCATGGCCGAATTACCGGGTTAAACAGTCCTTATTACCGGGTATTTCCTTGAGCGGGATCAGTATAATTATAGCGTAAGCCTGTGTTGGAAACCACGATGGAAAGGAATGTTGATCCTATGTTGACCATCAATCATCTTCGTTGCGAGTATAAGGTGAATCCGATTGGACTGGATGTGAAGTCGCCCAGATTAAGCTGGCAGTTGCAGTCGGACCAGCGAAACTGTGTTCAATCCGCCTATCAAATTCAATTGTCACTAACGGATGGCCATGAAGAGACCGTATGGGATTCCGGGAAAGTAATCTCCGATCAGTCCATTCATGTGGAACTGGTTGGTTGGGAGCCTCAGGCACGAACCCGGTATTATTATCGCATTCGTGTCTGGGACACTGCTGAAGAGCAATCTGCCTGGTCAGCAGCAGCGTTCTTCGAGATGGGACTGATGGACAGCAAGAATGCTTGGCAGGCTGATTGGATTACGTCAAGACCCGAAGATGAGCATGATACGGCCTGTCCTCGCCTACGTACGACTTTCGAACTGAAACAAGAGGTAACTCGTGCAAGAATATATGTAACAGCTCTTGGACTCTATGAACTGCACCTGAATAACAAGAGAGTGGGTCAGGATTATTTTACGCCTGGATGGACCAGTTATGGGAAGCGGTTGCAATACCAGGTGTATGATGTCACTGATCTTCTGCAAGCAGGTGGGAATATTCTGGGTGCATACCTTGGTGACGGTTGGTATAAAGGTTATTTGGGATGGAATAAAGAAAAGAGGATATTCGGAGATCAAGCAGCTTTACTGCTGGAACTCCATATTCACTACGCGGATGGAACGGTAGAAAGCATTCTGTCTAATGGGGATTGGAAGAAGGCGAGTAGTGCCATACGTATGTCGGATATCTACATGGGGGAGACATATGATGCACGCTTGGAGACAGATTGGACAGATGACACTTCAACCCGTTGGTCACCTGTTGACGTTCTGGAATATACCAAGAATATTATCGTTGCTCAGGAGAATGTACCTGTTACCCAGGTACAGGAGCTTAAACCTATCGCCTTGATCACAACCCCACAGGGAGACCGCGTGCTGGACATGGGGCAAAATATGGTGGGATGGGTGAAATTCAACATAGAGGGTAAACAAGGGCATACCGTTGAGTTAAGACATGCTGAAATTTTGGATCATGAGGGTAATTTTTATACCGAGAATCTGCGCGGGGCAGCGCAGTCTATCCGATATACCTTAAAAGGTGAGGGGGTTGAATCATATGAACCCCATTTCACATTTCAGGGATTCCGTTATGTTAAACTCATCGGCTTCGCGGAATCCATAAATCTAGATGACTTTAGGGGAGTGGTACTGCACTCCGATATGGAGCGAACAAGTGATTTCCAATGCTCCAGCCCGCTTGTAAATCAGCTTCATCACAACATACTATGGGGACAAAAGGGGAATTTTCTTGACGTACCGACAGACTGTCCTCAGCGGGATGAACGTCTTGGTTGGACCGGCGACGCCCAGATGTTTATTCGGACAGCTTCATATCTAATGAACACGGGCCCCTTCTTCACGAAATGGCTGCGGGATCTTCAGGCAGATCAGGGCGAGGACGGTGGTATTCCCTTTTTCGTTCCGGATCTAAGGAGTTCAACTTCCGAGGGCTGGGGAGATTCCAGTCATTCCTCTGCTGCTTGGGGCGATGCAGCGGTCATCTGTCCCTGGACCATTTACGAGATGTATGGGGATGTCAGACTGCTTGCCGAGCAATATGATAGCATGAAACGTTGGGTTCATTATATTTATGAGCAAGGTAACGATCCATACTTGTGGAACACGGGATTTCACTTTGGGGACTGGCTTGGACTTGATTCCAAGCCGGACAGCTACATTGGTGCCACGGACAAGGATTTTGTGGCAACTGCGTTTTATGCCTATTCGGTCTCACTCGTGAGAAAGGCGGCCGCAGTTCTTGGGAAGGGCGAAGATGAAGCATACTATGCAAAGTTGCATGAACATATTGTAACGGCCTTCCGTGAGGAATTTGTTACGCCTGCGGGGAAATTGGCGGTTCCTACACAAACAGCCCATGTTCTTGCCCTGCATTTTGAATTACTGGATTCCAAGGCAAGACAGCGGGCTATCGACCAACTGGGAAAACTGGTTACAGATGCAGGGAATCATCTGACAACCGGCTTTGTTGGAACGCCATACCTGAATCCGGTACTCAGCGAAACGGGTCATCATGATCTGGCTTACACGCTGCTCTTTCAGGAAGACTATCCGTCCTGGCTGTATCAGGTAACGAAAGGGGCAACGACCGTCTGGGAACATTGGGACGGAATAAAAGAAGATGGAAGCCTATGGAGTGCAGATATGAATTCATTCAACCATTATGCGTACGGTGCCATTGGAGAGTGGCTATACCGTTATGTTGCAGGCATTCGTTCCGATGAGCAATCTCCGGGTTTCCATGTTGTGCATATTGAGCCGCAGCCTGGTCCGGGTCTGGATTGGGTGGAAGCAAGTCTTAATACGATGTATGGACGTGTGGGTTCAAACTGGTATCGCCGGGAACACAATGAGATGGAAGTGCACGTAACCATTCCCGCAAATGTAACTGGTACCGTTGTTTTGCCGGGTGCAAGCCTTCAGACAGTTATGGAGGGTGGTCTTCCTTTGCACAAGGTGCCGCATCTTCAGGATGTTCAAACGAGAGAATCTCATGTAAAGATTGATTTGGGATCGGGAAGTTACCAGTTCACATACAAGTGTGTAGAGGAATCGGAGCCCGTAATCATAAAGTAATATAGATAGAGGAATATGAGAATTGTGAAAAAAGGAGCTGCATGAACGCAGGTCCTTCTTCATTTTATATGATGATCTGGATTGATAATGTCGAATGATGTTGAATATGGGTGTGAATTGACGAAAATAATATGGATATCGATTGTATAACCCTCTCAGGCTGATTACAATGAAGTGTAGAATCTGGATTGCGGCCGGAAACTATCATCCCATATCAGTCATAAGTGAGGTTTTATCAATGAATCAACCGGTTAATCGGCCCCGGCGAATTGAATATCTGGATCTGTTTCGGGCTATTGCCATCATGGCGGTGGTTGGCATCCATGCAACATCCACAGCAGTTACACATTATCCCACTCATTCGCAGGGCCGTGATTTTTATTTTTTCTGGAACAATATACTGCAATTTGCGGTGCCTGCGTTTCTGTTTTTGTCCTCCCTTGTCTTGTTCTACAATTATAGTGCAAGAGTGAAGGAAACAGGGTGGATGTTCGGATTTTATAAAAAGCGTCTGCTCTATGTGTTTGTGCCTTATGTGATGTGGTCATTCATTTATTTTGGGATCAAACAGCTGCTGGCACGTCATGATCCAATGTCTCATTTTACGTTTTTTCTTAAACAATTGCTCACAGGAACAGCCCATACGCACTTATACTTTTTTCTTATTATTCTTCAGTTTTATGCGGTATTTCCGTTACTATTATCACTAACCCGGTTTCGTTTATTTAAGCGTTATCTGCCCTTATTCTTCATTGCAGCTCAGGCTGTCTTTTATGTGCTGCATCTTCAGTTTCACTTCGAACGAATGGGAAGTCTACTGCCGAGTTACCTGATCGTTATTGGGTTTGGCGCATGGATTGGCCTGAACTTTAACGTTTCTCTAGAGAAACTGCGTTCATACCGCTATGTCTTAATTTTGGCCTTTTTAAGCGGAGCTTTTATTGTTATATATGGCAGTGTCTACATAAAAACATCCTTAACCGCAATTCCAATCATGCAGTATACTCTGCTGTTTTTGTTTAGGAATTTGTTTACACTTTCTGCATGTTTGTTATTGCTGATGGGATGTGAACGAATAGCGGCAAAAAAGCGGGATCAAGCACATCGGATTCATCGTCTCTTCGACTCACTGGGTACAGTGGCCTTCGGCGTATTCTTAATGCATCCATTAGTATTGTTATTCTGGAGACGGGAGTTCTCGGTGGAACTGGCTCGGCATTTTAGTCTTGGCATACTACTTTCATACGTCGTGGCCCTGCTGCTCTCATGGGTGGTCGCGATTGGATTACGGCGAATGAAATGGGGCTGGGCACTGATTGGGCGCTAAATTTGATTATTATATTTAAGAATATGAATTAGAGATTCTAAGGCTCCTGATGAAAAAGGGGGAACTTGAATCTCTTTTTTATTTGCTTTTAAAGAGGTATTATGGATGAATGTCCAGAAAATTCAAATCATTTATATCCAAATGAGGAGTGGTGGGATGAAGTTTGTCATCATTTTTGGTCCACAAGCAGTCGGGAAGATGACCGTCGGCCAGGAACTGGAGAAGATCACGGATCTGAAGTTGTTTCATAATCACATGACCATTGAACTGGTATCTCCTTATTTCAGTTATGGTACACCTCAAGGTAAACGACTGGTGAGTCTGTTTCGTCAGGAAATTTTTGAGGAAGTGGCGAAGAGCAATCTTCCCGGCTTGATCTTTACATACGTGTGGGCGTTTGATTCTAAAGAAGATGCAGAATATATACGTAAAATCAGTGAGCTGTTCACTGCTCATGGCGGACAGGTGTGTTATGTCGAATTGGAGGCGGATATGCCGGAGCGTTTGAAGCGTAACCGGAGTCCTCACCGGCTGCTGCATAAGGCAACGAAGCGAAACGTAGAATGGTCCGAACAGGATTTGCTGGATAGCATGAACAAGCACCAACTGAATTCAGTCCCTGGAGAATTTACACATGAGCACTATATTCGAATCAATAACACACATAAAAGTCCTGAAGAGGTGGCAGAAGCCATTAAGAAAAGATTTGATCTATAAGCAGCTAGTCAACCAGATATTTAGAAGTATAGAAAGGACGTGGTCATATTGACCAACAACATATTTAAAGACATCGTAACATCGGAGGACGTTCTTCGAGAAATCTGCGGTACACCGGGAGAATTGGTGAAGAATAAATCAATTGCCTATCTGGATGAGCATTGTCAGCAATTCATTGCCCGTTCTGGCCTGTTCTTTATGTCAACCAGTGATCGATCAGGCTCTTGTGATGTATCTCCCCGTGGTGACGGAGAAGGATTCGTACATGTCGTGGATCAGCATCATTTGGTCATTCCGGAACGGCCGGGCAACCGACGTTTTGACTCTCTGTTAAACATTTTGTCCAATCCGCACATTGGATTGATTTTTGTTATTCCTGGACTTGAAGAGACACTGCGTATCAATGGCAGAGCGATGATTATTCGGGATATGGACATGATGATGCAAATGCAGGCGCAGGGCAAAACGCCCAAACTAGGTATCGCTGTAACGGTTGAAGAGTGCTATATGCATTGTGGCAAAGCTTTTAAACGTTCGCACACATGGGAACCTGAGAACTGGCTCGCCAAGGAGGAATTACCCAAACCATCACGTATTATCGCTGCGCATGCTAGCAAATTAGGTGTTACGGAGGACGATGTCGTCCGTTCTATGCAAGAATCGTATGAGAAGCGATTGTATTAATATTTGCAAAGTCTAAGGAGTTGAATCATTTTGTTTGTATTCATCTTGATGATTGCAGGAGCCATTGTTAGTCTTATGTTTCCTTATGGCACTGTCATCGTCATTGGTGTTATTCTCGGTCTTGTGGTGGATAATTATCGGAATACCTTATATATTCGGGAAGATGTTCGTGCGATTAAAAATCATTTGGGGCTAATGAACAATAAGGAATCAACAGAGTACGAATTCAATAAAGAGATTAAGCAAGTGGATCAACTTAGTTCCGATGAGATGAGTGTGATTAACAAGAGGATTGAAGCTGAACTGGAGAAGGAAAATAGAAATAAGAAAAAATAGGCGTGCGCGTCCGTTTCGCCCTGCTATATAATGCAAAGAGTAGATGAATCTCCTCGGGCGGGAAAATAATACATTTAACGTTCCCTAATTAACCATGAATTTCATGAAATATTGGCTGTAATAGACCGACAATTAGATGAGTTGTGATTTTCATTTTTGGAAGTCTTTTATCATTTTAAGAGGAATTAATGCAAATCCTTCAAGCACTTACGGGAGAGACTGAATAAAATAAAACAGATGGAACCAAATTAAATTTATTGTTGCACATTGTAGATAATTGTAATACCATGAACGCACATATCGTAGATATTGAAGTTGAAAAGGGCAGGACCTATGACCTCGTTGAAGGTATGGCTTGTCTTTTTCTGTATATTGGGGTGGATAAAGTGAAAATAGAGAAGGTGCTGAACAATAATGCTGTAGTTGCCATTCAGGATGGGCGCGAAGTCATCGTCATTGGCCGAGGAATAGCTTTTCAGAAGCGGGCAGGTGATCGGGTCTCCGAGGAGCATATTGACAAGATCTTTACTTTGCAGAACGAAGATATCCAGGAAAACTTCAAAACATTAATCGCCAGCATACCGCTGGAATACATGAAAGTTTCCGAAGAGATCATCGCGTATGCCAAACTGAAATTGGGCAAAAAATTGAATGACAGCATCTATCTCCATCTTACAGATCATATCCATTTCGCCATTGAGCGATATCGCAACAACCTGCCTATACGAAATGGATTACTGTGGGAAACGAAACAGCTGTACAAGGATGAGTACGAAGTGGGACTTGAGGCCCTCAACATGATTTGTGATCAATTTGGTGTTCTGTTACCAGAAGATGAAGCCGGATTTATGGCATTGCATTTTGTAAATGCAGCACTTAACGAAGAAATGCCGAATATTCGGAGCATGACGCAGGTGATGCAAGAGGTGCTGACGATCATCAAGTACCATTTCAAAATGGATTTTGACGAGAACTCGCTGAACTATTACCGATTTGTGACACATCTGAAATTTTTCGCCCAGCGTCTGGTCAAAGGAAAGCACTATAAAAATAACAATGATGATGAATTGTTTGAACTGATCCAGAAGAAATATCCCGAAGCGCACAAGTGCTCCGAAAAAATTAAAAAATTCATTGAAAATAACTACACGTATCAACTTACTAACGAGGAAATGATGTATCTGTCGATTCATATTGAACGCGTGGTGCACGCTACTTCAGAGTAGTTCACTTGAACCGAAATATTCTCTTAAAAAAACGCTTGCAAAAGATCAGAAGTTATACTATTATGAATCCATGAAGTAAGCGCATACAAAATTGGATTGTAACTGTTCAATCAGGCAATGCCGATCACTCCAGGTCAGTAAAGACTGGTTGCAACTTACTTTAAGATGAAGTTGTTGAAGTAACAACCGAATATCGCTGTGTACAGCCTTACAGGGTTGCAACCATTAAGGGCAAAACCTGAATTGCTGAATAACACGACTTGTTTCCGGATCATCCGGCACGTTGTGTATGTTCAGTAGTTCAGGTTTTCTTTGTTTCTCAAGCATGGGGAGTCTACTTAGAGAGGGAGAATAACTATGAATTACGATCAACTGGCCAAAGACATCTTATCCCGTGTAGGTGGTTCTGGAAACGTGAACAGCGTTTTCCATTGTGTAACCAGATTACGTTTTAAACTAAAAAATGAAAACGTTGCTAAAACAGAAGAGATTAAAAATCTGCCTGGCGTTATTACGGTTATGCAGAGTGGTGGCCAATATCAGGTAGTCATCGGCAATGAAGTGCCGGATGTATATAAAGCGATTGTGAAGGTGGGCAACTTGCCGACAGAAGGTCAGGTTGAAGAGTCGAAGGAAGATTCGGGGAAAAAGGTAGGACTGTTCAGCCGATTTATCGATATGATCTCGGGAGTCTTCACTCCACTTCTCGGCTTGCTTGCTGCAACAGGGATGATCAAAGGGTTTACAGCCATGTTTCTATCCTTCGGCTGGTTGACGGACACATCCGGAACGTACCATTTGCTGAATGCAACGGGTGACTGTCTGTTCTACTTCTTCCCGGTATTCCTTGGTTATACGGCGATCAAGAAGTTTGGCGGCTCACCGTTCCTCGGTATGGCCATCGGGGCTACACTGGTTTATCCTACGCTGTCCGGTTTGACTGCAGGCGATCCATTGTACACGTTGTTCGCGGGTACGTTGTTTGAATCACCGATCCATATTACTTTCCTGGGTATTCCTGTTATTCTGATGAACTATTCATCTTCGGTTATACCAATTATTGTTGCTACATTCTTTGCCGTGAAAATCGAAAGATTCTTCAAAAATGTTATTCCTAAAGTGGTTAGCACATTCCTTGTTCCATTCTTTACGCTGCTTGTTATCGTTCCCGCAACGTTCCTTGTGATCGGTCCAGTATCCACTTGGGCTGGACAGTTAATCGGTGCAGGAGCAACCGGGATCTATGATCTGAGCCCACTTCTTACAGGACTTATCGTTGGCGGTCTGTGGCAGGTGTTTGTACTGTTCGGTCTTCACTGGGGTCTGGTTCCAGTCATGCTTCTGAACCTCAGTACGTCCGGAGCGGATCCGGTGGTCGCCATGTCGTTCGCTGCCTCCTTTGCCCAGATTGGTGCGGTACTTGCCGTAATGTTGAGAACTAAAAATGCCAAACTGAAATCTTTGAGTATTCCCGCCTTCATCTCAGGCATCTTCGGTGTTACCGAGCCGGCAATCTATGGTGTGACCCTTCCACTGAAAAAACCGTTTATCATGAGCTGTATTGCAGGTGGTATTGGCGGCGCCATATTGGGATTCTTCGGCTCGAAATTGTACATGTTTGGCGGACTTGGCGTATTCGGTTATCCGACCTTCATTAACCCGGCAACAGGTGTTGATTCAACATTCTACATGGCACTTGTTGCAACAGCCGTTGCGTTCATACTTGGTTTCGTTCTCACGTATGTCGTTGGTTTCAAGGAAGCTGCTGCACCTGTAACAGCTCCTTCAGCTGCACCAGCACCTGCACTCGATCCCAATCCGAACAGTAAATACGAAATCTTCAGCCCGATGGCTGGCGAAGTTATTCAATTGAAGGAAATTAACGACATTACGTTTGCTGGTGAGCATATGGGTAAAGGCATTGCGATTCGACCAACAAGTGGACGAGTGGTATCTCCAATCACAGGTGTTGTACAAACGGTTTACCGCACAAAGCATGCCATTGGACTTGTGACAGATGATGGTGTAGAGATGCTGATCCACATTGGACAAGATACGGTACAACTGAAAGGTCAACATTTCAACGCTCATGTGAAAGATGGTGACCGGGTCAACGTTGGAGATTTGATTATGGAGTTTGATCTGCAGGCCATTAAGGATGCCGGTTATGAGACGGTTACACCCATTATTATTACGAATACTTCAAATTACCTGGATGTTGTGGGCACAGAGAATGCATCGGTGAACGAAAAAGACAAATTGCTGACGGTGCTTGGTTAAATCAAGTTACGATGAAGAGGAGGAGTGCTTTATGTTTGACAAGCCAACTTCCTTCCCGGAGAATTTTCTCTGGGGAGGAGCAACAGCAGCGAATCAGCTGGAGGGTGCCTATCTGGAAGGGGGAAAAGGATTGACTACGGTCGATCTGATCCCTACCGGGTCTAGGCGTTTCCCCATTGCGATGGGTAACCTGGACTCGTTCGAACCCAAGGAAGGCGAGTTCTACCCTTCTCATGAAGCCATTGATTTCTATCATCGGTACAAGGAAGACATTGCTTTATTTGCCGAAATGGGGTTCAAATGTTTCAGACTTTCGATCGCCTGGTCCCGAATCTTCCCGAACGGGGATGACGCCGAGCCAAATGAGGCAGGCCTGCAATTCTATGATGATGTCTTCGATGAATTGTTGAAATACAATATCGAACCAGTCGTTACCATTTGTCATTTTGATGTACCTGTACATCTCGTGCAAACATATGGCGGCTGGAAGAACCGCAAGATGATTGGATTTTTTGAAACCTATGCGAAGACGTTATTCCATCGATATAAGGACAAAGTGAAATACTGGATGACGTTCAACGAAATCAACATGCTTCTGCATCTTCCGTATATTGGTGCAGGTATCGTCCTGCAAGAGGGGGAGGACAAGCAGCAGGTCCTGTATCAGGCGGCGCATCATGAACTGGTAGCCAGTTCACTTGCCGTCAAGGCGTGTCACGAGATGATTCCCGGTGCACAGATCGGATGTATGCTGGCTGCAGGTACGGTGTATCCCTACACTTCCAATCCGGAGGACGTATGGAAGGCAATGGAGCAGGATCGCGAGTCTTTTTTCTTCATTGATGTTCAGTCCAAGGGGGCATACCCGGGCTACACAAAGCGTTTCTTCAGAGAAAACGGAATTCATATTGAGATGCAGCCAGAAGATACCGAACTTCTTAAGCAGAATACGGTGGACTATATCGGCTTCAGCTATTATGCCAGCCGCTGCACAAGCACAGATCCGGAGATTTTGAAGGATTCAACGGCGGGCAATGTATTTGGGTCCGTGAAAAACCCTTATCTTGAAGCATCGGAATGGGGATGGACCATTGATCCGAAAGGTCTGCGAATTACCTGCAATCAGCTGCACGACCGCTACGGCAAGCCATTATTCATAGTGGAAAATGGTCTTGGTGCTACGGATGTATTGCTGGATAATGATACAGTGGAGGATGATTACCGCATTGATTATCTGAATCGTCATTTTGCCGAGATGGCAGAAGCCATTCAGGACGGAGTCGAGATCATTGGATATACGAGCTGGGGCCCGATTGATTTGGTCAGTGCAGGTACAGGAGAAATGAAGAAACGTTATGGTTACATCTATGTAGATCGAAACAATGACGGTACGGGTTCGCTTAGAAGAGTGAAAAAGAAAAGCTTCCACTGGTACAAAGACATCATTGCTACTCATGGGGCACAATACTTCTAAGTGCTGTCCATTAAGTGAAATTTTAAAAAGGGAGGAGCAATCCTGTGTTACAGACGGATCTGCTCCTCTTTTCTTCAATTAAACAGAACGTTGGAAAATTTACTTTTAATATGGTCATCTTAGAGAAGAACCAATTATGGGACTTGCAGACTCCGATGAGCGTTTAGCCTGCCATACTGCCAATAGACACCGGACCCGGATACAGGATCAGAGGCAAAGCACAACGCATCGCGGATCTGGGCGTTGGTTTTGCCTTGGGCGGCAAGCAAGGCAGCCGCACCTGCAACCTGCGGTGCAGCCATCGATGTACCGCTCATATAAGCGTACGAGCTGCCGAGATATGTCGACAGTATGCTGTCACCCGGAGCAGCCATATCAACCCATGCACCATAGTTGGAGAAATTGGATTTCAGATCGGAAGGATTGGTGGAAGCGACGGCAATCACATTGGGGTAGGAAGCGGGCACGATTGGATAAGAAGTATTGTCATTGCCGGCAGCAGCAATAATGACTGCCCCGCGGTCCCAGGCATACTGTACCGCAGCTTGCAAGAAGGCATCACCTACAGGTCCTCCCAAGCTCAAATTAACCACTTGTATACCGTTATTGGCAGCATAGACCAGCCCGTTGCCGACATTGCCCATGGTTCCCATCCCGCTATCATCCAGCACACGAATGGGTACGATGGACGCCAGCGGAGCAATGCCAGCGATGCCAGCTCCATTATTCGTGACGGAAGCCGCAATTCCGGCCACATGTGTGCCGTGTCCATTCCCGTCCTCGGGGATGGTGTCATAGCTGACATAGTCATAACCTGGAAGGAGCTTGCTGGCAAGCTCGGGGTGGTTTAGCTGTACTCCGGTATCAATAATGGCAATTTTGATGGAGCTGTTGCTCTGGCTAATATCCCAAGCCGCAGGTGCGTTAATCTTTTGCAGGTTATTCTGATAAGGGAAGTAGGGGTCATTCGGGGTATAGGATGCCTGAGCGAGGTAATTGGGTTCTACATGTTCAATGAGTTCATGATCCTTATAATACTTTAGCATGCGATGCATGATTCTGTTTGATTCTACCCGATACCAGCCGAGATCCTCATACGTTTCGGCAACTTTGCATCTTCCTTTTTTATGCAGAGTGTGCATTTGATCTGCCGTGGTGCCTTCCTTAAATTTGATCAAGAGCTGCTTGGGAGCATGTGGATGAAACTTTCGCGTTTCAAGGATGTCTTCTACGTAACGATATACAAATCCCAGCATGAGCAGAAATGCAGCAGAGATACCAAGCCATAGCCACATCGCTTTTCCCCCCTTGTGAGTTTGATTTGATAACACGTCTTATCGTATGCAGAGTCTCTCAAATCGCGCGGGCTATCTATCATTTTGGATAGGAGTACAGCTAGATTGATAGAAGAAATTTAATTAGGTAAGATGATGGAAGAGAGCGAACTCACTAAGAATACGGGTTCGGGATAACTGCTATAAGCCAGGCTCTAATCTACAGGATAGGAATGAAAATATGGTGAAACAGCTTCAGACAGTACCCAAGGTAATGAAGGTTCAGCTCCATCAGATTGAGCAAGCTGTTGATTTTGCCATGCGTGTCCGCAGAGAAGTATTTCCAATGATGAATCATGAACACATACCTGCGGATCTGATGCAATTCAGGGAACATTATATGGAGACAGCAGGTGCTGTTTTTCTAGTAGCTGTAACGGAGGAAGCGGGCATTGTAGGCTCCATCGGCATTGTGCCATATGATGGACGGATTCAGGTGATCGAAGGTCGCTATCCGGAACATACTGCGGCTGAAATTGTAAAATGTTATGTCGATCCTGCCTATCGCAGATACGGTATTGGTTCACTTTTGGTGAAAGAGCTGGAGCGGGTGGTAAAAGAAATGCCATACACCACCTTATACCTACATACCCACCGTTTTTTGCCTGGGGCTGTGGGTTTCTGGCAGCGTCAAGGATTTACAATTGTGACCGAAGAGCATAATGAGTGGCAAATTGTGCATATGGAGAAGCCTGCTGAGAAGTGATATGTAATGTATACATGTTTTGCATGAATGAATGAATGAATGAATGAATGGTTGGTTACAACATGGCTGAGACATAATGGGGGCAGATGCAGATGAACACACGGACACAGAAAATAGTCTTTATCGATATTGACGGAACACTTGTGGATAATGATGGGAACATACCTGTTTCAGCTCAGAAGGCTTGCAGGCAGGCACGCGCGAATGGACATTTGCTTTATTTGTGCACAGGGCGTTCGAAGGCGGAAATTTATGATTCCATCTGGGAAGTTGGATTCGACGGTCTGATTGGTGCAGGTGGCGGATACGTGGAGTTTGGTGATGAAGTTCTCTATCATAAAAAGGTAACGGCTGAAGACGTTCGGCATATGGTCGATTTTTTCAATGAACATCAGATTGATTTCTATCTGGAATCCAATTCGGCCCTCTATGCAAGTAGCAATCTTCAAACCCATCTCGAACGTCGCATATACGGTGATGTGGAGAATGATCCAGCAGCCAGAGCGAAAAAGGAACAGAAGCCACATCCCTTTATTACGGGTCTAACCTACGGTGAAGCCGACTTATATAAGGATGATGTCAATAAGGTTTGTTTTCTGGAAAGTGCTGTGGTTCCGTTCGAACGGATCAAACAGGTGTTTCAGGGCAAATTCGAGGTTATCCAGTGCACCGTACCTATCTTTGGAGAGGGAAGCGGGGAGCTCATGATTCCTGGCATTCACAAAGCAATTGCGATTGCGGATCTGCTTGAACACCTTGGCATGTCTCAGGAAGACACACTGGCCATCGGAGACGGCATGAATGATGCGGAGATGCTGGAATTTTGCAATATAGGCATTGCCATGGGCAATGCGAAGCCCGGTCTGAAAGCCCTCGCCGATGACATTACCGGAACCATTGAGGAAGACGGGTTGTATCACAGTTTTGTGAAGTATGGCTTGATCCAGTCCTAGTGTTCTTGCCAATTAAAATAGTAGGGCGATCAGGCAGCTCCTGTAATGGAGATGTCTGTTTGCAATGTTAAGACTCAGAGACAAGGGTCAGGATCCATAAGAGGAGAGCGCCGAAACCTCCCACGCACAGTCCGCATAGGAGCGTAAAAAGAAATACAAATTTTTTCCCTTTCATCAGATCCCTCCCGCTTGAGTTGTAACATAGAGTAAGATCATGGCGTGTGTTAGATTACATAATTCCTGTACAGTATCCGATATATATTAGGTACGCTCATTTACTAGAAACATAAAGGAGTGCAGAACATGGATATTGCAGCATTATCAATGGCCTTGAGTCAAACGTCGCTGGCGCAGTCGGCGAGTTTGCAGGTGATGTCAATGTCGAAAAACATGGCAGAACAACAAGGTCTACAGCTTACGGAAATGTTAAAATCTGTTCCAGCCCCACATCCGAATCTAGGAAGCAGTCTGGATATTTCAGTTTAGACGTTTTCTAAGAAATGCATGTTCAAAAACAATTGCAGCAAGCGAACCCAAACGGTTTCAATTCATCGAATTGAAGCTGTTTGGGTTGTTTTTTCGATTAAGAATGATGGAGGATCATATTTCCAAAAAGCTGACGGGCCTTGTCCCAATCCACACCGAGTTTACCTTGCCATCCAGCCCAAGGCATCTCCATGTCGGAGCGGCCTTTCGTATTGCTGAGCTGTAATTCGGCATTCAGCAGCTCTTCGATATTGGTCCAATGATCGGGACGAAGGGGGAGAATCTGGTTTGGCAGAACCCCTACTCGGGATAATGATTTTAATATGCCTCGGCGGATGCCAGCCTGTCCTTTGATCAATTTCTCGGCTGTGAGCCGTTTCTCATATTTTCCCGGAGATTCATCGCTCTCTGCCTGATCCAAACTATGAAGCAGTTGATTGAAGGTGTGAATGTCCTCTTCACTCGGTGTAATGGATTCATGTTCAAGCAGGGAAACTAACTCTGTCAAATCAGCATATGTCCCTAAACTATTCGAGCTGTAATCATGTCCCAAGTGAACGGCATAGCGAATAAAGGACAAATTATCCCATGCGTCATTGCTGTTACGGCTTAAACCGCAGCATTTACAACAATGGAATTGTTCCGCTTCTTCATAAGCATGGTGCTGCATGTGAACCATCATATGATAGCTTCCAAGTGTAGTTATGCCTCGGGGATAACTTCCACCAACACCGGCCACAAAGGCATTGGTGATCGTGGTCCAGGATAGATGCTCATTTTGCTGCAAATCAATTAATTGTTGAATAATCTCGTCATGCGAAATTAGCTCCAGATCATTAGGAACCCAGCCGTGCGTATGTAATATGTCTTGTTCGTCAGCAGTTAGTGTATCCGTTTGATACACCATCACCTGTCGCTCGCTGTCGTACTTGCCATTGGCATGATGATACAGCTTCTTAAGTACTCTCATGCATTGTTTGTCCATGAGCATCTCCTCATAAGTTAGTTGCTTATCCTAAGACTTCGTATAGGCTTCATTGCTTCCTTTCATTATAAATGAGATGATGGCTATATTACAGATGAGAAGCGGTGAAGCATGCGAATTAATAAATACATAAGTGAAACGGGATTCTGCTCACGGCGAGAGACAGACCGCTTAATTGCAGCTGGGCGCATTACGATCAATGGTAAGGTATGTGTAAAAGGGGCAGAGATTGAAACAGAAGATCTCGTCCTGATCGACGGCAAGGAAATCCCGCAGGTTGATCGTGAGCCTGTATACCTGGCTCTCAACAAACCAATAGGTATCGTCTGTACGGCAGCACAACAAGTCGAGGGGAATATTATACAGTATGTAAATTATCCATCACGTATCTTTGCCGTTGGCAGGCTGGATAAAGCCTCGGAAGGTTTGATTTTGCTTACGAATGATGGAGAGATTGTTAACAAAATGATGCGCTCAGAGCATAATCATGAGAAAGAATACGTGGTGACCGTGGATAAACCGATTACAGATGAATTCCTAAGAATGATGTCCCAAGGAGTCGAAATTCTGGACGTAATAACCAAGCCGTGCAAAGTATATCGCCACAGCGAGAATGTTTTTCGGATTATTCTGACACAGGGGCTTAACCTGCAAATTCGCAGAATGTGCAAAGCCCTGGGGTACAGAGTCCTGAAACTAGAGCGCATCCGTATTATGAATATAACACTGGATCAGCTGGAACGAGGACAATGGAGGCATCTGGAGAAGCATGAGCTGAGTACGCTGCTTGCCAGGCTGAACTAGCTAACTTTTCCTAGCTTGGATAAGAACATTTGTACAAAAGGTGAGTCATCCCACGCAAACACAAAGAAGGCACTAATCCTGAAAGGATGGATGGTGCCTTCTTTGCGTTCCAAACGACCAGAGCCTAATGGATCTCGGACAACTTCGATCCGGAGGCGTGCTTCCGCACTTTTCGTTCTGAGATGATTGAACCCAGGAGTGTTAACACCGCACCCAGCATGGTAATCCAAGTAATGGGTTCATGCAGCAGCAGTGCAGAAGCTAACAATGTAATTACAGGCACCAAATAAATGTAAACGCTGGTTTTCACTGCTCCCAAAAGGCTTACCGCCCTATTCCAGGTTGCAAAACACAACGCAGAAGCGCCTACCCCGAGAAAAAGAAGATTGGAAAGGTTGGTCAGATCGGCAAACCGCTCCATGTCAAAATGGAATTCGAACAGGAATAAGGCAGGGAGCATGAACAAAAGCCCGTAAAAGAACACTTTGCGTGTTGCACCAATGGTGTGATAGTGAAGATCGCCTATTTTACGCATAAGGACGGAATAGATTGCCCAGACAGCAGGAGCCACAAAAGCAAGCAGATCGCCCAGCGGATTCAGCTGCAGGCTGTAACGCCCATTGAACGCAATGATCACAATGCCTGTCAAAGCAATAGCAAAACCGGCGACAAAATGCCGAGATAACGGCTCATCCTTCAGGAAGAAATGCGCAAGCACAGCGGTGAAGAAGGGCGCAATGGACACAATGACACCTGCGTTTGAAGCCAGTGTGAATACAAGCGCGATATTTTCGATCAAAAAATACAATGTGACTCCACACAGTCCGGCCGCCATAAAAAGCATCTCATCCCGGACCGTTGATATCCGCATCACACGAGGGTAGATCAGAAACAACACCACATATCCAATCAGAAAACGAAACAACAGGATTTCCACAGGTGTGAAGTCGATGAGCAGAATTTTAGTGGAGATAAAGGTGGTCCCCCAGATCAAAATTGTAAGCAAGGCGAGCAGGTGACCAGCCGTATGTTTATTTTCACTCATCGCGAAACACGGTCCTGCAGTCGTTGGGACTCGTCTTCATGGTTAAAGATTCGGTAATATTGTTTGGGCGTCAAGCCGATTAGTTTTTTGAAAAAGTTCGTAAAATGGCTCTGATCGCTGAATCCCGTCTGGGCGGATACCTCAAGCGGCAGCGTTCCTTGTTCCAATAAGCGTTTGGCCTGATTAATACGAATCGTTTCCAGATACCGATATGGTGAGATGCCTTTTTGGCGAGTAAATAGACGTACCAGATGATACTTGCTCATTCCACTTCGTTCAGCTAACTCACCCAGCGATATACTTTCCATGTAATGAGACTCTATGTATTCGCAGATACACTTGACTTCGATCGTGACATCTTGAGAAGAGACGGAGGATTCAGCTTCTGCATAATCCCGAAGCAGCTGTTCCAGCAGCAGGAGCAGCAGCTCTTCTTTGCCAAAATCGGATTGCTCCTCCAAAATCATCAAATGCAGGTCATGCAAAGAGCCGACCAATTCGTGTTGATAGAGTACGGGTGCTGTGAAGTTCGGCAGATAGTCTTGTCCGGTAATTTCGCGGGTGTATTCTCTCATGACCTCTGGTTGGATATTAATACAGCGATAATCGAGTGTTCTTCCATCAATCCCTTCACAGGCGTGGGGGTCATGAGGGTTAAATATAATCATGTCGTCGGTATTCAGCACATACTCCTGATTATTGCAGACCAGATGTCGCTTGCCCTGCTCAATAAAACCAATGACGTAATAGTCATGAAAGTGATTGGGGAATTTCTGCATGATGCCCTGGAATTGATAAGCTTCAAGCTGCAGATCGGTATCAAATACAACGGTTCGTACTTCGCGATTCATGCTGCACCTTCTTTCTCGTAAGTTCTTGTCAGTATAAACTGAAAAGAAGGCAATTTCTTGAACGATATTGCGCTCGCGCATGCTATAAATAGCAGGGAAGCAGCAAAAAAGAGCAGATTTCCTGCTCTTTTTCTGATATTCCTCTATAGCGTACTACTTATATAACCTCAAGGGAAGGCTTGTCAGAGATTGTCCTGCTGCAGACGGGATCAGGTGGTCTTCCAGAATGAACCCGCTGACGGGTTCAATACTTGAGAAGGTTCTCAAAAATGTCGTCAGAACAATTTTGGCTTCCAGCCTAGCCAGAGGTGCACCCAGGCAGAAGTGTGTTCCGAAGCCAAAAGCGAGCTGTTTGTTATTGTTCGGACGATGAATATTCAATGTGAATGGATCCTCGAACATGTCCTCATCCATGTTGGCTGCACTCATCCAGGCTACGATGGCGTCTCCTTTTTTGAGTTCAACCCCAAGCAGGTTAGTATCCGCTTTGACCATGCGGTCCATTTTACTGATATGGAAACGGTACCGCAGCATTTCTTCCACTGCATTTCCAACCAGCTCTGGATTGTCTCTCAGCTCCGTGTACAGTTTAGGCTGATCATAGAGCAGCGCATAGAAGGAGTTGGCCAACAGGTTGCTGGTGGTTTCTATTCCTGCGCCCAGAATGAACATGGTGGTACGTACAATTTCCTCATCCGTAAAATGTTCACCATCCACTTGGACCTGGATCAGGTCCGAGATAATGTCCTCGGCAAGATTCGTTCGTTTGGACACAACAAAAGGGTAAAGGTATTCGAAATATTGCTGACCCGCAATTTTCTTCATTTCATTGATATGGCTAAAGGTTGCATCCGTTGTTGGCATGAAGAGAATATCTACCCATTTCTTAAATAAGAGCCTGTCTTTGGAAGGAATGCCAAGCAGATCAGACATGATGATTACTGGAAACATACTTGTGTAGGCCTGTACAATATCGACCTCGGGAAGCTGAGAAAATTCCGCGACTAACTCGTCTGCTACGGCTTGAATGCGCGGCTCCCAAAGTTTGAGACTTCTTGGGGTAAATGCACTTGCTAATAATGATCTTCGCTTGCGGTGTTCCGGAGGATCGACGTTGTGAATATCCAGCTTGTCCGGAATATGGTGCTCGCTGTCCGCACCTTCTCCCTCACTTGAATACCCCACGTTCACAATCGATCTTTCTCTTACACTGGAGAAATGTTCATGATCATTCAATACGGTTTTGACCAAGTCGTACTTGAACACATGCCAGGAATCCGTCTCTTCATTGTAAACGACAGGTTCCTGTTTGAGCATGTGGCGATACCAACGATAAGGGCTAAACTCTTCTTCTTTCGATTGGAATTTCGTGATTTCAGACAGAGATATAATCGTACTCTTCTTCATTCATCTTACCTCCTTAGTTGGGGTCATTGACAAATATAACAAACAAGAGTACTTTAATTCAAGTAATTTAAATTATAATAATAAGGTGGAGTAGAGAGTGAAGAGTATGCTGAAACATAAGGGAGTCAAAGCGGGGATATTCATGATTGTGTTCTATCAGATTGTGATGCTGACCGTTTTCATGTCCGGATATAGCGCGATCCCCAAAAACGTAACGAATCTTACGGTGGCCATCGTTAATGAGGATCAACAATCCGGTACTGAATTTGTTCAGAAGCTGCAAGAGCAGCTCCCGTTCCATATCGTAACCGATGAGTCGCTGGAACAGGCGAAGATGGGTCTGGAAGACCGTGATATTCATATGGTGATACGTATACCTGGTGACTTTACGGAGAAACTGTCTGAACAGAGCGGCAAAGCGCAGCTGGAATATTTGATTAATGAGTCTAACCCAACCACCATTACCAGTTCGATGAAAAGTGCAGCAGCAGAAATTACCGCTCAGATCAGCGCACAGGTTCAGGCTCAAAGCTTCGAAGCGGTATTGAACGGAATGCAGGTTCCTGCGGATCAATCCAAACAGATTGTGGAATCAACCACGGGCAAGGTCTCATCCAATATCGTCATGAGCAACCCGCAGCCTGCCGGTATGCAAAATCAGATGGCACCGATGTTTATCACGATGGCGCTCTATGTTGGAGCTATGATCTATGCCATGCAGAGCGTGGGAGGAATGCAGCAGCTGCGTGCACAAATGGGAAAATGGAAAGCCTTTTTTGCCCTGCGGGGGGCGAACCTGCTCATTTCCCTGATTGCTCCTCTGGTTGGAGTAGGCATCTACTTCATGGTTCAAGGATACGGGGTGGAGGTGTTTCTGAAAATGTGGCTGGTGCACAGTCTGCAATTATTCGTGTCGATTGAGTTTACAAGTATCTTCATCATGCTTCTCGGTCAAGGAGGTATGCTGATCAACATGGTATTCGTGCTTAGTCAATCCATTGCCAACGGTACGTCCATGTCAACCGAAATGATGCCTGGGTATTTCAAATTCGTGAGTCAGATCACGCCGATGTTCTATTCCACGCATTTGGATTACAATATTCTTTTCGGCGGTGGCAGAACGGCCCATTACGCCATTGGATTAGCGCTGGTTGGACTGGTCGCTTTCGTTCTCAATGCAGCGATTCACCTTTTCAAACATGCCAAGCAAACCAATCCGCTGCAAGAGTCTTCACAACAGCCCGCTATCGTATAAAATAAGTAATAAAAGGGCTCAGGCGAATTTGTAAGAAGCTGTGCCCTTGGTAAGAGCAGAATGGGGGCAGTCACATGTCAATTCAAATATTTATTCTTGGTGCTTTAAGTGAAGGGAATTGTTATCCCTATGATATTAAAAAGCAAATAGGCAAACATCTGGATCAGACCGAGGCTAGAATTACGGAAGGGACGATCTATTACAATTTTGAAGTGCTGCATAAGAAGGGTCTAATCGAGAAGATTGAAACGATTCAGAGTGAGAATAGACCAGACAAAACGATGTATGGGATCACCGATCAAGGGCGGCTCGCGCTGGAAGAGAGCATCTATAAAGTGTTTCAGAAATTCACGACCATTCAGTCCCTTTATGCAGCGCTGGTTAATCTGGATAAGGTGGATAATCAGAAGATTGCATACCTTATTGAAGATATCATCGTGAAACAAAGAAAAAAACTCGATTATATTGACGAGCAGAAACCGGAGGAGATCGAGGTAAGTGAGGATTTGATGGATGCTCTGTGGCTGATGAGGGATCATGCTTATCACACGATTGAGAGCAACATTGCATGGTTGGAGAAGCTTCTTCACCATGTTCAGAGCAGAGCGTTAAGGCACTAAGCGCGTTTTACGTCACCGTGCCTGCGAAGAGGTGCGTCAGGTCAGCGACAGTCTGGCTTTGAACGCACCTCTTTTCCTTTAAAGTGCGAAGCAGAATCAGGAGCCTGGATTGAAACATATGGAAAAAACCTATAGAATCTGAACTATGTCGTAAATGAATATTTTGTAATGAGGGAGAGGGAATTTCATGTTCGAACATCTGGTGGTATTTAAATTCAACGATAAAATTACCCCGGCAAAACAGCAGGAATTTGTCTCACAATTGCTCGCCTTACAGGACGAGATTCCTGGGATCATCGATCTGACTGCCGGAATCAATGTAACAGAAGAGACGAATCATATTCAGGGATTCACGCTTGGATTAAGAGTGACGTTTGAAGACCAAGAAGCCTTGCGTGCATATGGTCCGCATCCTGCGCATCAGGCCTTTGTAGCTTCGCTTAACGGATGGGTAGAGAATGTTATTGTAACTGACTTTCCGATCCCTTCGAAATAAGACAGGTCATGTAGGAGAACACTAAGTATGAGTATAAATACCAGAACATATCGTTTGGAAGATTTAAGCGACCTGGAGTACGAAGTTCGAATCGGGAGCGTGTTAGAGAATTCCTATAGAAAGATCATGATTTTGAAATTTATAGGTGTCTACGGGTTTGGCAGTAGCGGCAATTCGGATGCCCGTTATATGAGTGCAATCGGCAAAGCTGTACTGGAAGCATGGAGGCCGGACGGGCTCGTTATTGATCTGTCGGACATGCAGTATGATTGGGGAGATGAGTTGGATCTTGTTTTTGACGTAGGTAGTGAGATCTCCCGGTACCGTCCATTTCCGCTTGCGCTTACCGTTGGACCAAAATCTGAAGAAGCGGTCAGAACACTTCTGCTTGGGGTTGGCAGTAAAGATGGAATCGAATCTGCCGGATGGGTGTTCCGGAGTGTGGAGGAGGGATGGGCCTACATCGCTTCCCAATTAGCCACCTAGAAGCCCTGATACCTCCAATGAAAATGTCCATCATGATTAAAGCGATTGAACAGCAGGCTGGCACATGTGGTGCTGGCTTTTTTCTTTTCTCCTGATATTCAGTAAAAATGTAGTGAGATGTTAAATAATATTACACTCAAAATCAGGTGTTTTGTTTCGTTTGCCCAAAAAGATACGATCTCTTTATCTCCTGTAACAATTCTCGGTCATGTATCATGGAAGTTCTCGAAATAGTTTATATAATGTGAATCAACATAACATGATTATTCAGTGCGATAGGTTGATTCTAATTTCGGGGGCGAGCGCGGATGAACGAAACAAAAAAGATGAGAATTTTTTCACTGGGGATTCAACATGTATTGGCAATGTATGCCGGGGCTATTCTGGTACCTTTACTCGTGGGAAGAGCTTTGAATCTGACTGCAGAGCAGCTGGCATATCTGGTATCCATTGACCTGCTCACATGCGGTATTGCAACGTGGCTGCAGGCTCGGAAGGGAAAGTATCTGGGCATTGGTTTGCCAGCAGTACTCGGTAGTTCATTTGTAGCAGTTACGCCCATGATCGCCATCGGATCTCAGTATGGTATTCCAGCCATTTATGGGTCCATCATAGCAGCCGGTTTATTTATCGTCATCTGTGCCGTATTTTTCAGCAAAATCGTCAAGCTGTTCCCTCCCGTTGTTATTGGTACCGTGGTAACCATTATCGGTCTAGCACTTATTCCTACCGGTATTAAGAATATGGCTGGCGGGGCAAACAGTGAGAACTTCGGAAGCTTGGACAATCTGGCACTTTCTTTCGGAGTACTGCTCTTTATTTTGGTACTGAACCGGTATGCGCGGGGTTTCGTTAAATCTCTTGCCGTCCTGATTGGCATCATCGCAGGAACTCTCATTGCGGCCCTCATGGGAAAAGTGAATTTCTCTCCTGTACAGGAAGCATCATGGTTCCACTTGCCACAACCCTTTTATTTCGGAATGCCAACATTTGAGCTTGGCCCGATTATTACAATGATCATCGTAGGTACTGTCGTGATTATCGAGTCAACGGGTGTGTTTATGGCTTTGAGCAAAATTTGCGATCAGCCCATCAATGAGAAGGATCTGGCTCGCGGTTATCGTGCAGAGGGCTTGGCTTTTGTACTTGGCGGTATATTTAATGCCTTTCCATACAATACATTCGCGCAGAATGTCGGGCTCGTTCAATTGTCCAAGGTGAAAACAACAAATGTCGTGGTTGCAGCCGGAGGCATACTGGTCTTCCTCGGACTCATTCCGAAGGTAGCGGCATTTGCAACCATTATCCCAAGTGCAGTATTAGGCGGTGCGACAGTGGTTCTGTTCGGTATGGTCGTATCCTCTGGAATCAAAATGCTGCAAACCGTCGATTTTGGCAAGCAGTCCAACCTGCTGATCGTCGCTTGTTCGGTTTCGCTCGGGCTTGGTGTCACAGCCGTACCAGACCTGTTTGCCCAGCTGCCACAAAGCATTCGGATCATTGTGAGCGATGGTATTATTACAGGAAGTCTGTCAGCGATTCTGCTTAATATCTTTTTCAATCTTGGTTTCAAAAAGGAAAGCTTGCCTGTTCAGCCTGTAGCGGGGACTCAGGAGGCACATACCTGATTCCATCTTAACTGAATAATAGCGAATTAAACGAGTAAGCCCACATAAAATTCATTGCTGGAAAGAGTGGAAAATATCCTTCTTCCTAAATGAATACCTTGTGGGCTTATTTGGCTGCCCTACACGATGAAAAATGCAAACACCCTACAAATATGCTAAAGTTTCCTTATGAACATATGATATGTTCATCATTTCGAAATTCCATGCGACTACATAAATGAGCATTGGTTCACACAGGCTACATGAATACAAACAGAGGAATTCCTTTGTTGAGGAAAAGGAGTGGAGTGCACATGGAAAAGGATAAGTTAGGCGCAGGCTGGAATTTGGACAATAGTTATGCCCGGCTGCCGCAGACCTTTTATACGAGTCAGGGTGCAGTACCGGTACAGTCACCTGAGCTTGTCATCTTAAATGAAACCCTTGCGGCCAGCCTCGGACTGAATGCTGAAACGCTGAACAGCGAGGAAGGGGCAGCAATCTTTGCAGGCAATGAAATTCCGCCTGGAGCCGAGCCTCTGGCTCAAGCTTACGCAGGCCATCAGTTTGGCAATTTCAACATGCTTGGTGATGGACGGGCATTACTGCTGGGTGAACAGATCACGCCACAGGGCGAGAGGGTGGACATTCAGCTCAAAGGTTCGGGCAGAACGCCATACTCCCGTGGAGGGGATGGTCGGGCGGCGATTGGACCGATGCTGCGTGAATATATTATTAGCGAAGCCATGGAAGCACTGGGTATCCCTACTACGAGAAGTTTGGCGGTAGTAACGACTGGAGAAAGCATTATTCGTGAAACTGAACGGCCGGGTGCCATATTAACCCGAGTGGCCTCCAGTCACATCCGCGTGGCAACCTTTCAGTATGCAGCTAGGTGGGGAACTGTAGAGGAACTGAGAGCACTGGCGGACTATACGCTGGAACGGCATTTTCCTGACATTCCTATAGATCATAGCCGTTATTTGAACTTCCTCCGGGAAGTCATCAAACGACAGGCTTCACTGATCGCCAAATGGCAGAATGTTGGATTTATACACGGCGTCATGAATACGGACAATATGGCCATCAGTGGAGAAACGATAGATTACGGGCCTTGTGCTTTTATGGATGCTTATAATCCGGCTACAGTTTTTAGTTCAATCGATACGCAAGGCCGTTATGCCTACGGCAATCAACCCTATATTGCGGGCTGGAATCTGGCTCGTCTTGCGGAGACATTGCTGCCGCTGCTGCATGATAATGAAGATGTGGCCATACAGATTGCACAGGATGCCATTTCCCAATTTTCGGAGCAGTATCATCAAGAATGGTTATCCGGCATGCGTGCCAAGCTGGGATTATTGACAGAAGAGGACGAAGATGAAACGCTGATGAAAGATCTTCTGGAACTGATGGAAAAGCAATCGGCGGACTTCACGAATACGTTCTTAGCTTTAACTTTTGATAAGTGGGAGAACTCGAATCTGAACGAAGCACCGGAATTTGTGGAATGGAACGAACGCTGGAAAGTTAGACTGGGCCGGCAGTCTGAATCAAAAGAGGCTGTAGAGCAATTGATGAAGAGCAGCAACCCTGCAATCATCCCACGGAATCATAGAGTGGAAGAGGCGCTTGAACGGGCAGAGAATGATGGGGATTATAGCGTAATGAATCAGCTGCTAGCCGTTCTCCGGAAACCTTACGCACATACACCGGAACAGGAAGAATACGCCACATTGCCGGCGACCTGTGATCCATCTTATCGGACATTTTGCGGAACCTGATGGGAGTGCAGATTCAGCATTCAGATTGAACATTTCAGATTAAAAAATACAATCATGAGTTGCAATAGGTACCTTGCGAGTACAAGCAACCTGGTGATCACGAAGAAGCTGCCACCGGCAGCTTTTTCATGATCATGTCATGGGGAATGCAATTTAAATGAATTACAGGTGGTGAGCTGCGATGTCAGATGTTTTAACCAAACAGGAATTAGCAGTCAAGCTGCTTGAACTTTTATCCCTAACAGACTTTGACCAGGAACAGAGCAATACATATGTTAACCGTCTATTGGAGCCTTTCAAATGGGAAGGTGTGCCTTATGTTGAAATGGAAAGTGGAAACTATATCGTCACCATCTATGAACGTGGAATGCCCATGTTGGAGAAAAAGTTGAAGCAGACCGAGATGGTTATCTACTGGCTGCTGGAGGATATTATTTTTACCACGGTGCATGTGGAGATGTTGAAAAAATATGATGTTGATAATATCAATACTCATTTGAAATACACAAGCGAAGTGATACAGGAAATGGATCGCAACGTAACGAACGCTTTTCAGCAATTGGGAGAACCCTATTTGCACTGGCATCAAACCGGTAAACGCCATGAACTGGAGAGCATGCAGCCTAGGGGAAGGGATGAAGGGCATGACTAATCAAGATATTAATGATGTATGGTATGATTATGCGTTGAAGTTTGTAGACAAAAAGAACAAACAAGAACAGGGATGGTCGGGATTCACATCCGAGGAACAGGAGATTGCAGCCCTATGGCTGTTGGAAGTAGACGTATATAACGGTGGGTTCATTCAATTTTTCTGCAATTGGGGAGAAGAAGCATATCTTCATGTTTTGCGGGCATTACATACGATTGGTGCGAACCAGGTGCTGGGCAATATTCAAGAGCAGTATAACTTGATAGAGCATTTAGCGGATGATGAACGGCTTACAGCATTATGGGACATTCCCCGTTTACTCACGACAGAAGAGGAACTAAGGTTGGATACTCTGGATCAGCGATTGTGGGATAACGAGGATCAAATTGCGGAGAAGGCATACACGCATTATCATAGGAAGCTGAATATAGAGGCATAGTATAAAAGATCAGAGTCTCTTTTGCTGTACGGTGAGCAGATTAAATACAGGCTCTTGCAATGGGTTGAACGTTCGGCTATACTGGCTATAATCTAATACATGAATTACGTTGATGGAGCGCAGTAGCGGCTTTGTCCCTGTTACAGAAAGTCAGGGGTTGATGGAACCTGATACATACAAGGGCTGCGAATTACACTCTGGAGTACTTGGGTAATGCCAAGCGGAATGGGCAAACGATATATTGCCAAAAGCGGTGTGGATGATGCGTAAGCATCTGTTCATGCAAGTTGGGTGGTACCACGGTTATGATAATCGTCCCTATGTCTAGTGAAGACAAGGAGACGATTTTTTTGTGTCCAAAAAAGCTGCTCAGATCTGTATTTTTAACCATTAACGTAGTCCATGACTGAAGAACCATTAGAAGAGAAAGGGGTTGTTTGGGTTGAATATTATTGATGAACTTGAATGGCGTGACGCCATAAACCAACAGACGGATGCGGAGGGGCTGCGTGAGCTGACCGAAACCAAGTCGATATCCTTGTACTGTGGGGTTGACCCTACTGGAGACAGTATGCACATCGGTCACCTGATTCCGTTCATGATGCTGAAACGTTTTCAACTAGCGGGACATCGTCCGGTAATCCTGATTGGGGGGGCAACGGGTACAATTGGTGACCCAAGTGGACGTCAATCCGAGCGTTCGCTGCAAACACTGGAACAGGTCCAAGAGAACGTCAATAAGCTGACAGCACAGATGAAAAAATTGTTTGTAACCGAAGGCGACAACCAGGTTCGCATGGTAAACAACTACGACTGGACCCATCAAATTAACGTCATCGAGTTTTTGCGTGATTACGGGAAAAACTTCAATCTTAACACGATGCTGGCTAAAGATGTCGTGGCAAGCAGATTGGAAGGCGGAATCTCGTTCACCGAGTTTTCCTACCAGATCCTGCAGTCTCTGGATTACCATCACCTGTTCCAAAACGAGGATGTGCAGCTGCAAATCGGTGGTTCGGATCAATGGGGCAACATCACGAGCGGTCTGGATCTGATCCGCAAAAAAGAAGGATCTGAAGCAAGAGCATACGGTTTGACGATCCCTCTGATGCTCAAAGCCGATGGTACAAAATTCGGTAAAACCGCGGGCGGTGCAATCTGGTTGGATCCGGACAAAACGACACCATTCGAATTCTACCAGTTCTGGGCGAACACGGATGATCGCGATGTCATCAAATACCTGAAATACTTCACCTTCCTGAGCAAAGAGGAGATTGAAGCTTTGGCTGAAAAGGTAGAGACTGAGCCGCACAAACGTGAAGCGCAGAAGGCACTCGCCGAAGAAATGACAAAATTCGTTCACGGCGAAGAGATGCTGGAGCAAGCTAAACGTATTACCGCAGCACTCTTCAGTGGAGATATTCGCTCCCTGACAGCCGATGAGATCGAGCAGGGCTTCAAGGAAATGCCGACATTTGAAACTGACGGCGAAGCCAAAAACATCGTGGACTGGCTGGTGGATCTGGGCCTTGAGCCATCGAAACGCCAAGCCCGTGAGGATGTCACCAAAGGTGCGATTTCTATGAACGGAGAGAAGATTACAGAGCTGGAATTCACAGTGTCTGCGGAGCATGCGATTGGTGGCAAGTTCATCATTATTCGTAAAGGCAAGAAGAACTACAGCCTTGTGAAATTGAAGTAGGAACGTACCGTATCATGAATATCTAGGGAAGAACAACGTTAGTTTAAATTCCCAGGATATTCATAACTCTTAAGGTAAACAAAAGGGCCGTCTCCACTAATGTCAATGACATTAGGGAGACGGCCCTTTAACAATTCATCCGCAAATAATTGATCTGATTATTGATTCACAATGGCTGTAATCTCTTCGTCCAGATCAAGCCTGACGTTTTCACGGTAAGCCCGGATGTTGTATTCGCTATGCAAGTAGCGCAGGATCGCTTCTATCATGTTGGATTCAACCAAGTATTGACTACGGCCTTGAATCCAGACTTCAGCGGAGTATCCCGTATCTTCTTCCCAGCTCAGTTCAACATTGACATCGGTCGGGCGCACACCTTTGCGTTCAGCCATGTGAAGACAGATTGCATTAACAATCTCATCCATGCTTAGAACCATAACGATTAGTACCGTCCGTTTCTGTTGCGGTCATCATCATCACGATCGTTGCGGCGGTCATAACGACCATCTGCAGCCGGTTTACGGCGATTCGTGATCGCTCTGAAGAGTGCCATTGCCAGCATCACGATCAGCATAATTGCAGCAACGTTGACAAGCAATCCAAGAATGTTTCCGAGGGCTCCCATGCCGCCGAACAATCCGCCGAACAGCATACCTGCCAGACCACCCAGCATCATGCCTTTCATGAATCCACCGCCACCGCCGAAGAATCCCCCACGGTTCGTTGCAGCTGCACCAGTACCCGATTTGTTCGAGTTCGATTGGCTCACATTATTATCGGATTTCTTAGGTGTATTGGTATAACTTTTCGTACCTGACTTGAAACCGCCACCACGTCTTGCATCAGCAGAATCCGGATTTGCTACGCCAACTGTTGCGAACAACAGAGTGAAAGCCATAAAAACCATCATCAGATGTTTAATTCCAAATTTTTTCTTCATTGTAAAGATCGTAACCCCCCGATTAAATTGTGTGATTAGCCCTAAAAATGGGCCTTACTCATGTAATACGGTCAAAAAGCAGGAACGTTTCAAATTTTGTTTAATTTTCCGAAATAATCGGACAAGGGTCCTGAATGGCTGCCTGACCATCGAGCAGCTGCGTCACCCAGTTGCACCATTCCAGGCCGGTCTGGGCATTCATTAATCCCTTTTGAACTAAAATGTAGCTCCCAAATTCCCGGCTGCCTACGCGGAGGTTATCCTGAGGGATGCGGGACTTCAGATCCTCGAAATAACGGATGCGCTCCATAAACCAGTTTTTGCGCTCATTCAGAATGCGTCTCATGCTCCCATCTTCGGCAATGCCGACACACAAAATCCGCAAATTGAACTCGTCACGCGTTACCGGAGCGGTAACAGGAGTGATCATCCATCCGAGCAGCTTCTCAATACCTTTTTCCGTGACTGCATACATTTTTTTGTCCGGTTTGTCAGACTGTTGCACCCAGCGGGAAGATAATAGTTCATCATTTTCCATCTTGGACAGGAGCGGGTAGATCTGACTGTGTTTGGCTTGCCAATGAGGCTGAATTTTCAGCATCAGATCGTAACCAGACGACTCCTCGCGGGTAAGCAGCCCGAGCAATCCGTAGGAAAGTATGTTCATGCACATGTCTCCTTAATATTAGGGCTAGGCCAGTGAAAACAATGGATATTGCCAACAATGACCGCTTTCATAAAAGTGTACACTGAAACTGTATGGTTTGACAACCTGACAGCATAACTGCCTCAATTTAGACAAAAAAAGAGTGCGGACCCTGAGGTCCGCACCCAAAACCATTTAGAGAGATGCCTGTTACTCGTACCCTTCAACTACAAGCTCAAGCTGGCCTGTGGAGGAATCGATAATCATGCCGTGAACGGGTACTCCCTGTGGAAACAGAGGATGATTTTTGATGACTCCTACAGTATGTTTTACCCCTTCATCAACACTGTTAAACCCTCGAAGCCAATTGTTCAAATTGATTCCGGAGTTGTCCAGAGCATTTATGACTTCCTTGGATACGCCGCGGTCAACCATGTGACCAATCATGGTGTCTGCTTGCAAAGATGCCATACCGCACTCGGTGTGACCGACAACAACAACTTCGTCTGCCCCGAGCTCATAGATAGCTACAAGCACGCTTCGCATAACAGAACCGAAAGGTTGAGAGATAATGGCGCCTGCAGTTTTAAGGATTTTAACCTCACCATTCTTCAAATTCATCGCTTTTGGCAGCAGTTCCACCAGACGGGTGTCCATGCATGTGATAATTGCCATTTTTTTAGTTGGAAACTTACCGGCCGTATACTTTTCGTATTCTTTTGTTTCGACAAATGATTTGTTGTACGCCAAAATCTCTTGAATGTTGTTCATGTCCATTGCCTCCTGTTATCCAATACGATGAGCACGGCTGCTTGCATCGGTATGCAGCTTGTCCTAAGCCCTGCCCTTGATTATACCACGGTCAGCAAACGGCACGATATCTTATAAATAAGAATCAAGCCATTTACCTCTGTTAAAAGTTGATTATACGCATTGCAAAAAGTATCATCAATAGGGAGTCTAAACTTTTTTTGGAGAGGTGAACGATAACAATGGAAGAACAAACCCTGAAACATCTGGAATCATTCCTTAATTTGGCCCGCAAAATCAAAAGTTATCACGAAGCCATTGGTTTGCTTCATTGGGATCTGCGCACTGGTGCGCCGAAGAAAGGCGTTCCGACTCGTTCGGAAACCATCGGCATGTTATCTACCGAAGCGTTCAAGCTTCAAACTTCGGCTGAGATGAAAACCTATTTGGACACGCTGACAAAACCAGAGGTGTTGAATCAACTTGAAGATATAAATCGTCGTCTGGTTTTGGATTGCCAGAAGGAATACGACCGGAGCCAATCCGTCCCGCCCGAGAAGGTTCAAGCATATACGGTGCTCACGGCCAAATCGGAAACGGCATGGGAAGATGCCAAGCATAACAGCGATTTTGAAGGCTTTTCTCCGTATTTGACAGAGATCGTGAAACTCAAACAGGAGTTCATCGACTACTGGGGTGTGAAAGACACACGCTATGATACGCTGCTTGATATGTATGAGCCGGATCTGACCGTAGAGAAAGTAGATGCGGTATTTGCCCGGTTGAAAGCACGTTTGGTGCCGCTGCAGGAAAGGATCAATGCTTCCGAAAACAAGCCGAATACGGAGTTCTTAAGCCAGCTGTTTGATAAGGATCAACAGGAAAAATTCAGTTTATTCATTTTGGGACAAATGGGTTATGACTTTGATGCCGGAAGACTGGATGAGAGTGTTCATCCGTTCGCGACAGGACTGAACCCGGGGGATGTGCGAATCACGACGAATTACTTGCAGGATGATGTGACGAGCGCGGTATTCAGTTCTTTGCACGAAGGCGGACACGCGCTATATGAGCAAAATATTGACGAAAGTCTGGCAGGTACCCTTCTGGCTGAAGGAACGTCGATGGGTATTCATGAATCCCAGTCCCGTCTGTGGGAAAATATGATTGGCCGCAGCCGTCCGTTCTGGACTCGCTATTATCAAGACTTGCAGCAGCATTTTCCGCAATTGAGCGATGTGGCTCTGGAAGATTTCTACCGTGCGATCAACCGCGTCGAAAGTTCTCTGATTCGAATTGAAGCAGACGAGCTGACGTATAATCTGCACATTATCATTCGTTATGAGATTGAAAAAATGCTGTTCAATGAGGGACTGGAAGTCAAGGATTTGCCGGAAACCTGGAACGCCAAGTACAAAGAATATTTGGGCATCGTTCCTCCAAACGATGGTGTAGGTGTGCTTCAGGATGTTCACTGGTCCGGTGGCGATTTTGGTTATTTCGCATCGTATTCACTCGGCAATATGTATGCCGCTCAGATTCTACATACGCTGCGCCAGGAACTGCCGGAGTTTGACTCTTATATTGCTGAAGGCAATCTGATACCAATCAAGGAATGGTTAACGGACAAGATTTATCGTTACGGCAAGAGCCGTACTCCATCCGAATTGATTCTCGCTGTGACAGGTGAGGAATTAAACCCGGATTATCTGGCGGACTATCTGGAAGCAAAGTATACCGAGATTTACAAACTGTAGTTGTATAATCACATAACACGAAGCAGGTACTAGAGAGAGCCGGGCATATGCCCGGCTCTTTTTTGGTGTGCAAGTTCTTAACCTTTTGATGGGCAGCGGCATATTCATAGTAGAGAGAAACTGCTGAAACCAGCGAAGGAGGGAAACAGCATGAAATACACGCCCTGGTTCATCCGTGCCATCGTTATATTGCTGATTATCATTGTAGCGCTCACGAGCTGCAACCGAGAGAAAAACGAAGCGAAAATTACGATTGGCGAGGTGACGCGTTCGGTATTTTACGCACCGGAGTATGTAGCCGTAGCTCAAGGTTTTTTTGAAGAAGAGGGACTGGAGGTCGAGATCCAGACAACGGCTGGTGGTGACAAAACGATGGCTGCCTTGCTCGCGGGCTCCGTGGATATTGCCTTGGTCGGAGCAGAGACATCTATCTACGTCTATCAGCAGGGAGCGGAAGATCCGGTCATTAACTTTGCCCAGCTAACCCAGACAGACGGAACATTTTTGTTCGCACGGAGTGCGGAAGGCAGCTTCAATTGGGATCAGCTCAAACAATCTACTTTCCTCGGTCAACGAAAAGGCGGTATGCCGCAAATGGCTGGAGAATTCACGTTGAACAAACACGGCATTGATCCGCAGAATGATCTGGAATTGATCCAAAATGTCGATTTTGCCAACATTGCTTCTGCATTTGCGTCGGGGACCGGAGATTATGTACAGCTGTTTGAACCACAGGCGTCCATCTTTGAACAGGAAGGCCGCGGGAAGGTCGTTGCATCGTTTGGAACGGAGAGTGGACATTTGCCTTATACGGTGTTCATGACAAAACAAAGCTACATCAACGACAACAAGGAAATGGTACAGAAATTTACAAATGGGCTGCACAAAGCACAGGTCTGGGTAGATTCCCATTCGGCTGAAGAGATTGCCGAGGTCATCCTCCCTTACTTTAAAGACATTGATCAATCCATTCTCGTAAGTAGTATTAATCGCTATAAAGAGCAGGGGACGTATGCAACAGATCCGATTATTGATGATGAAGAATGGAACAATCTGCTGGACGTCATGAGTGCGGCTGGAGAACTCGAACAACGGGTGGATTCCAAAGCGATTGTCGATAACACCTATGCGGAACAAGCAACATCTGTGAAATAACCAGGCATTCAGGAAAGGAAGTGATCGCCATGCCTGAATCCGATACGGTGATTAGACTGGAAGGGATTTCGCAAGTGTATGTCAATGAGCGTGAAGCCTCATTGGTCATCGAAGACCTGAGCCTTCAGGTTAAACAAGGCGAATTTGTCAGTCTTGTTGGTCCGAGCGGGTGTGGCAAAACGACATTGTTGTCCATCATCGCCGGGCTGCTCACGCCAACCGCGGGAGAGGTGAATGTTAAAGGGAAACTGGTTGAAGGTCCTTCTGCCCAGATTGGCTATATGTTGCAGCAGGACTATCTGTTTCCATGGCGTACCATTTTGGACAATGCACTGATCGGACTTGAATTGACGGGCAGGCTGGATGAACGGAGTCGTAAACGAACAAGCGAGCTGCTTGCAGAGATGGGCCTTGCTGGAACAGACAATTTGTATCCTTCCGAACTATCTGGGGGCATGAGGCAGCGTGTCGCGCTCGTGCGGACGCTAGCAACCGATCCTTCCTTGCTGCTTCTGGATGAGCCATTCTCTGCACTGGACTACCAGACCAAGCTGCAGCTGGAGGATCTGGTGTCAGATACGCTCAAGGAAACGGGAAAAACCTCGGTGCTGGTCACCCATGACCTGTCCGAAGCGATTGCAGTGAGTGACCGCGTTATTGTGCTGGACCGCAATCCTGGACGAATTCGGAAAGAGTTTATCATTCCGGAAGCCATTCGGAAATCCCAGCCCTTCTACGCAAGGGAACAGGAAGGTTTTAATGAGCTTTTTCAGGCGTTATGGAGCGAACTGGAACAGTCCGGAGGAGGTGAGAAGAACGGGTGAATCAGACGAGAGAGAAGCAGGAAATGCGCCGTGATGAATGGATGCAGAAACTGCACCAGGGCCACATGAAGCAGGTTGCTGAGTGGCGCCGCAAGGTACTTGCGGTTCAGCTGTCCCTGCTGGTCTGCATGTTTTTGTTATGGGAGCTGGCGGGCAGGCTGCGCTGGATTGATGTGCTGCTGTTCAGTTATCCGAGCAAAGTTTTTGCCCAGATCGGCAAGGACATCGCCAGTGGTGAACTTTGGATCCATGTCGCAGTCACCGTTGGGGAGACGGCAGTTGGCTTTTTGCTGGGGACGCTTGTCGGAACGCTGCTTGCGGTCCTGATCTGGTGGTCTCCTTTTTTGTCCAAAGTGCTTGATCCCTACATGGTCGTATTCAACAGCATGCCAAAGGTGGCACTCGGCCCCATCTTCATCGTCATGTTCGGTGCGGGCTTTACGGCTATTGTCATGACTACGTTGTCCATTACGGTGATCATTACGACCTTGGTTGTGTACAACAGTTTCAACGAAGTGGACAGCAATTATATCAAGGTCATTCGTACGTTCGGTGGCGACAGGTCCGTGATTTTTACCAAAGTTGTCCTGCCGGCTTCGTTTCCCGCGATTGTTTCTACATTGAAAGTAAATGTGGGCATGGCCTGGGTCGGTGTAATTGTGGGTGAGTTTCTGGTTGCCAAACAGGGGCTCGGGTACTTGATTATCTATGGATTTCAGGTCTTCAATTTTACCCTGATATTATCGAGCCTGCTTATTATCGCGGCCGTAGCTACAGCGATGTATCAGCTTGTGGTGTACGTAGAGAAAAAACTGCTGGCAGGTCGCAGGTAGTGCCATGAAAAAGGTTAATAGAGCTTGCTAGATCGTGTTATGTATACAATTTCACAAGGGGTGTCACGTTGCCCGCTAACCAAAAATCAAGTACCATACTAATACGAATATTCCGTGCAGTCCTTCATGTATGCGGAGATTGGAGATTAGGGACTTATATGTCTTCCGCCCGCATCAAATCAAAATTGCCAGCGTCCCATATCCGGGACGCGATGTTGTGACCGGCATGCATGGGCATGTCGGTTGATGCCGTTTATTGATTTTGATGTGACTGCATATGTCCATGCATCCCTTCAATAGCTTCTTTTTTTGTAAAACGGGAAATGGTTTGCCTAAGGGTGTGTAATACTACGTATTGCAGAACCAGGCTAACGCAGATTGGTTAGAGGTATGAAGCAGGACATGCATTCATCCGGATGGGACGAAGAGCTGGCTTGGACAGATAAGCAGCTTAGAGGAGAGGTAATGAGAAATGGGTTTTAGAGTAATTAAAACCGCAATTGCTGCACTGATGGCTGTGCTGATTGCGGACTGGTGCGGCTTGCCCGGGCCAACATCGGCAGGCTTGCTAGCCATTCTGGGTGTCGATGTTACGAGAAAAAGAAGCATTCGCACGATTTCGGCGCGATTCTTTGCTTCCGTGGTAGGTCTTTTGTTTGCAAGTGTACTTTTTCACTTTCTAGGCTTCCATTATTGGGTTCTGGCCGTGTACATACTGATTGCGTTTCCGGTAATTGTTCGGGCCGGATTCAAGGAAGGCATTGTGACGGGGTCTGTCGTGGTCTTTCGTGTCTTCAGTGGCGGGGAGATGGACGTTCAAGTCATTTTGGTGCAAATCGGGTTGCTACTGATTGGTTTGGGTTCTGCAATGGTCGTTAATCTGGCATATATGCCGGCAGCGGACCCGCAAATGCTTCAGATTCGCAAAAGGATTGATGAACTATTCTCCGTGATCTTCAAGGAGTTTGCTGCGACTCTTCGTAATCCGAATGAGGTCTGGGCAGGGAAGGAACTGATTGAAGCGGACAAGGCTGTTCTTGGAGGCATTGAAGCAGCCAAGCGTTCACTGGAGAATCAGGTCATTCATCCGAACGAAGAATGGAGCGTATACTTTTACATGCGAAAAACCCAGCTGGACTCCATTCAGCATATGATGCATCTGGTATCTCAAATTTATCAGAAGATGCCACACGCCGAAATGGTGTCGGAGCTGTTTGACCAGCTCAGTCAGGATGTGCTCACAGAGTCTTACACTGGACGAACCGAAAAACTTCTCGCAAATGTGCAGGAAGAATTCAGGCGAATGGAGCTGCCAGATACAAGGGAAGAATTCGAGATTCGTTCTGCGATTCTCCAGCTGTGCCGGGAACTCGCGCTGTATCTGAAAATTGCGAAAAAGGACAAAGCACCGTCGCCGATTACGGACCGGTCCCAATCTACAAACGAATAATAGAAAATAGTTGTCACCCTAGACGGATGCCCTGCATACACTTGTAGTGAATGATTGTATGGAGGAGGTTTAAAGATGTCATTGAGTCATAAACATCAATGTAGAGAGATCATCACGAAGGCGATCTGCGGCAAAGGTCGTAAGTTCTCTACCGTAACACATACCGTGACTCCGCCTAATGGTCCGACCAGTATTTTGGGGGCTTGGATTATCAACCACCAATATGAAGCCGTATCAGCGGGGGACGGAATTGAAGTTATTGGTACTTACGATATCAACATCTGGTATTCCTATGACAAAAATTCCCAGACAGATGTAGCCAAAGAAACGGTGTCGTATGTAGAACATGTACCTTTGTCTTACCTGGATCCGAAACACCGGGCTTCCACAGTAGAGGTATCTGCGGATGCAACGCAGGAACCAAGCTGTGTGGAAGCCACTGTATCCGCAGGCGGAGGCAGCGTAATTATCCGGGTAGAACGGGAATTCGCTGTTGAACTGGTTGCCGAAACCAAAGTATGCGTGAAGGTATGCACAGATGGTTGCGGAGACTACGAAGACAAGGATTATGACTTTGGCAGCACGGATGAAGATTATGATGATCTTGATCCGGACCTGCTTGACGAGGAACTGTAATTTCTTCGTCTCTTGTATCCTTAGCTAAGGTATTATATGCGCCGCAAGCGGCAGTGAAGAGGGCGCAAGCCCTCTTTTTTCTTTTTGGGCGATGGAAAGGAGGGACCGAATGAATGTAATGGAAGAGGCAGAGCAAGCGGTTAAACGTTACGAACGCATGTCGGCGGGAGAACGGGCAGGACGATTGGAGCGAGCCGGCATTGAAGTGCTTGCCTCACGTGACAGGCAAAAAAGGGAGCCTGGCCTGAGAGTACGTTACGATGTAGAGATATGCTGCCTGTACGCACTTCGGATTAAACGGCGGGATACGAGCGGCATGGGCAGTGCACAGGATAGCGTACTGGACCGGGAAGCGGCTTCGACGCTGTTCAAACGAATCGAACGGCTCGCTGTTAAAACCTTATATACCCTTGGACTGGATCACGGCGCCGTACGGCTGGAAGCTTCGGGAAAAAACGGGTGCACTGTTGTTTCAATTGACCCGCGTCCGTGGAAGGGCATGACAGATCTATCTGTCATGTACCGGGAAGGCTGGAAGCAGCTGCAGTCTCAACTGGATGAGGAAAGTCAGAATAAAGTAACGCCCGTGCTTGGAATGGACCCGGAGTTTCTACTCGTGCAGATGCCGGAGTCCAAAATTATTCCTGCTTCAAGGTTTCTCGGACGCACAGGAATGGTAGGCTGCGATTCTGTGACCATCGGGGGGAGGCGGATCTATCCGGTTGCTGAACTTCGTCCTGCCCCCAGTTCGGAACCGCGAGAGCTGCTAACTCATTTACTTAAAGCTTTCGACCTGGCATCCCGCAGCATAACCGACCATTCGCTCATTTGGCAGGCTGGGGGAATGCCGCAGCGTGGATTGCCGCTCGGGGGACATGTTCATTTCAGCGGAGTGACGCTTAACGGGGATTTGCTGCGTGTGCTTGACAATTATCTGGCCCTTCCGCTTGCGTTTCTGCAGGACCCGCGTGGTTCGGGCAGGCGTCCAAGGTACGGGGCACTGGGTGATTTTCGATTGAAGCACTATGGTGGATTCGAATATCGAACACTGCCCAGCTTCCTGATCTCTCCACTCGTTGCCAAAGGAGTGGTCGCTCTCGCAGGTCTTATTGCCGCCTCCTACACCAGTCTTCCACTTCGTCCTTTGATGAACACAACCGTGCATGCTGCCTTTTACGAAGGAGACCGGGAACGAATGAAGGAATACATTCCAGCGCTTCTGGAAGATCTGGTCGGCTTGGAGGACTACGCAAGATATGAAAAGTATGCAGCTCCGCTCATACGTCACCTGAGAGAAGGGAAGACGTGGGATGAGAGCCGGGACATTCGCAAAGTCTGGAATATTCGTGCAGGTTCATGAAGAGTAGATGTTTTTTTGTTATAATAGAAAGTAAGTCAATTTTGGATCTGATTACAGCTATGGAAGACATGCAGACACTGGTCTGTGAAGGAAGCGGCAGGTGGCCGAAACATGAGGCGGAGGCACGAAGATGTGCCTGACCGCCTTATTGTTCCTTCTAGGGCAGGGACTCTTCCTGACAACATAGGAACGGATGGAGGATATTCATGGCTCAGTATACGCCAATGATTCAACAATATTTGCAAGTGAAGGCCGAAGCGCAAGACGCTTTTCTTTTTTTTAGATTAGGTGATTTCTATGAGATGTTCTTCGATGATGCTGTCAATGCAGCACGTGAGCTCGAAATTACGCTGACTGCACGCGCAGGCGGTGGGGAAGAGAAAATTCCGATGTGCGGTGTGCCTTATCATTCGGCGGACAATTACATACAGCGTCTGATTGAAAAAGGATACAAGGTTGCCATCTGTGAGCAGATGGAAGATCCAACCGTAACAAAAGGCATGGTACGCCGGGAGATTGTACGTGTTATCACGCCTGGAACGGTGATGGAAGGCAAGACTCTTGGCGACAAATCCAACAATTATATGGTCTGCCTGACAGGAAACCAAAATACACTGGCGCTGGCAGCGTGTGATCTGTCAACGGGTGAATTGTACGTGACGTCCGTGCCATATTCCAAGGAATGGCTGAAGGACGAGATCGGCATTTACGAACCTTCCGAAGTAGTCGGTGATGCGTCTCTTCTTGATACCGTCGCTGCGCAATCTTCACCAATTGGGAGACCTGTTGTATACACGCCCTGGACCAAAAGCAAGGAAGATCTCGTTCGGCAGCAATTCGGTGAAGCTGCATGGGCAAGACTGGAGCCTGAACGTCAAGTTTGTGTTGCACGACTGTTCTCTTATCTGAGTGAAACGCAGAAACGTTCTCTGGGGCAATTGACACAAATCTCGACTTACGAGCCGGATCACTTCATGATTCTGGATCCATTCACCAGACGTAATCTGGAACTTGTGGAAACGGTTCGTGAGCGTTCCAAAAAAGGCTCATTGCTCTGGCTGCTGGACAGAACGGAGACATCTATGGGTGCGCGGATGCTGCGGCGGTGGGTGGATAAACCCTTACTTCAAAAAGGGAAAATTAATGAGCGACTAGAAGCAGTGGACACACTATACAATCAGTTTATTTTGCGTGAGGATTTGCGTGCTGAACTGAAGGACATTTATGATCTGGAACGACTGGTGGGGCGGATTGCTTTTGGGAATGCCAACGGGCGCGATTTGAACGCACTTAAGCTGTCGCTGGATAAAATACCCGGACTGCGCCAGTATTGTGCAGAGTCTTCTTCTACCACGCTGCAGAATATTGCGGAGATGATGGATGACTGTAGTGACTTAAGGGATGCCATTGGCCGTGCCATTGTGGACGAGCCTCCTGTTTCCGTAAGGGATGGAGGATTAATCCGTGAAGGTTACCATGAACGACTGGACGAACTAAGGGAAGCATCGGTGAATGGCAAACAATGGATCGCTGAATTGGAAGCAAAAGAACGTGAAGCTACGGGCATCCGCTCCCTGAAAATCGGCTACAACAAGGTGTTTGGCTATTATATCGAAATTACGAAGTCCAATCTCGCCTCCTTGCCGGAAGGCCGTTATGAGCGAAAACAGACGTTGGCTAATGCAGAACGTTACATTACGCCGGAGCTTAAGGAAAAAGAAACATTGATTCTCGAAGCACAGGACAAAATGGTCGATATTGAATACGGATTATTTGCTGAGCTGAGGGATCGGTTGAATCAGGAAATTGCAAGACTGCAAAAACTGGCTGAACAGGTTGCGGAGATCGATGTGTATCAATCCTTCGCGGTAATCAGTGCAGAGCGGAATTTTGTTAGACCAACACTGACAGATGGTTATGACTTTGTTGTGGAACAAGGACGTCATCCTGTGGTGGAGGCTGTTATGAGGGATGGTGCCTTTATCGCCAACCACACCGCAATGAAAAAGGAAGAAGCACGGATTCTTCTGATTACTGGTCCAAATATGGCTGGGAAAAGTACGTATATGCGACAAGTTGCCCTGATCTCAATCATGGCGCAGATCGGTTGTTTTGTACCTGCAGGTCAGGCAGAGGTACCAATCATGGATCGCATCTTCACACGAATTGGGGCAGCAGACGATCTGATTGGCGGTCAAAGTACGTTTATGGTGGAGATGGCGGATATTCAGGTAATGACGGACAAAGCAACGCCGAGAAGCCTGATCATTATCGATGAATTGGGCCGGGGCACGTCAACAAGCGAGGGGATGGCTATTGCCCAATCCGTCATTGAGTATGTGCACGACATTATAGGCTGTAAAGCACTCGTATCGACGCATTTTCATGAACTGGCTCACCTGGAAGAAAGTCTGGATAAGCTGGCAAACTACTCCATGGCCGTACAGGAGAGCGGGGACAAAGTGAACTTCTTGCGCAAGTTGATTCCGGGTGCTGCCAGCAGCAGTTATGGTATATACTGCGCACGACTTGCCGGTCTGCCGGATAGTATTATTGAACGAGCGAATGGTTTACTGCACGGCTTCGAACATGCGGCTGCACAGGTGGCGGTCGGCAGTGAGTTTGCTGGGAAGGGAAGCCGCATTCCGGGATCGGACTACAATAATACACCTGGAATGGAAAATGCCGAAAGTGCCACAGTGATACGAGAGGAAGCTGTGGTTTCGGTACCCGATACGGTGACTTACGTGGAGAGCGAATCGTTCAAGGAGCGAGGTAATAAGAATAGATCTGGTTCCAAACCACAGGACGTTGTCCAGCTGTCGATATTCGGTGATGATGAGCCGGGCGTGGGAAGCAAGCCCGATGATGTGGTCGCTGTGGACAAACCCGCGCGAGATTTTATACGCAACATGAAAGACATTGATGTTATGAATATGACGCCTCTGCAGGCGATGCAATTATTGAACGAGCTTAAGTTAAAGGCACAGCAATTATCCTGATATGATGGGAGGGGAAACCTGTGGCGAAAATACATGTCCTTGACGAACATATTGCCAACCAGATTGCAGCAGGTGAAGTGGTTGAACGGCCTGCTTCGGTTGTTAAGGAATTACTGGAGAATTCCGTGGATGCTGGGGCTACCAAAATTGAAGTTTCCGTGGAAGAGGGCGGATTGCTCAGCATTCGTGTGAAAGACAATGGTTCAGGCATTGAGCCTGAGGATCTGGAAACAGCATTCTATCGTCATGCAACGAGCAAAATTACACACGGGCGTGATCTCTTCCAGATCACAAGTCTTGGTTTTCGGGGAGAGGCTCTGCCGAGTATCGCGGCTGTCTCCAAGGTCGAAGTGCTAACGGCTAGCGTAGACGACGGCCGGGGGCGGCGGATTGTGATTGAGGGTGGCAAACTGTGTACACATGAGGATGCTGCTTCACCTCAAGGGACAGAGTTTGTTGTCAAAGAATTATTTTATAATACTCCTGCCCGCCTGAAATATATGAAAACGATCCAAACCGAGCTGGGACATATCTCGGACGTGCTGTACCGGATGGCTATGTCTCATCCGCATATTTCCTTTACGCTGCGGCATAATGCCAATGTGCTGCTGCAGACGCTCGGAAACGGCGACCTGCTTCAGGTGGTGGCAGCAATCTACGGTACGAGTGCAGCCAAAGCCATGCTGCCCATCCAAGGCGAGAATCTGGATTATCGGGTAAGTGGATTAATCAGTCTCCCGGAATGGACACGTGCTAATCGGGGCGGCATGTCAACGATTGTGAATGGTCGATTTATTCGCAATTATGGTCTTAATCAAGCCATTCTTAAAGCGTACCACACGTTACTGCCGATCAATCGATTCCCGCTTGTTGTGGTGCAGCTTGAGATGCATCCTTCACTCGTAGATGTAAACGTGCATCCGGCAAAACTGGAAGTGCGGTTCAGCAAGGAAGCCGAGTTGTACGAATTTATTGAAACGACAGTACGGGGAATACTGCGGCAGGAAGTGCTTATACCCCAAGTGACCAAACAGCAGATCAGACGTGGGAACGACAGTTCATTTATACAGGAACAGTTTCTGTTTCCGCGTGGACCATACAAGGATGAGCCAGCGATAGAAGATGATGGTGCACAGCCCAAAAAGAATAACACCGTTGTGCCAGGAAACACGGCCATGGAAGAGGACGATCTGGATGCCCCCGCTGATATTCAACCGGGACAGGCTGCGGAACTCTTTTCAGAGGTACCTCCCTTGCCGGACGCTCCACCGCCAGATCAGCTCAACCCGATAAATCCGTTTCAAGCAGCCCTTGTTGTTGATGAGCGGGTTCAGGCAGATGAACGCAAGGTGCCAACTCAGGACGCAGCGCCGACATATCGACCAACCAACATGAATGCTCCAGTTAGAGAAAACCGGCCGTCATATCAAGCTTCTAATCGTTCCAATATGGAACGCAGCTGGAAGGGTTCAGGTTTACCTGATACTGCGAAGCTGGCAGCAGCGGTGAAGTCGGATGCAACGATGCCGGCGTTTCCGGAGCTCAGCCTGATTGGTCAGCATCACGGTACGTATCTGATTGCCCAGAATGAAGACGGCCTCTATCTGATTGATCAGCATGCCGCTCATGAGCGAGTGAATTATGAATATTATTATGAAAAGTTTGGTAATCCGGCTCAAGCATCACAGGAGCTTTTGCTGCCGATCACGCTGGAATTTACACCGTCAGAGACGGAAAAACTCAAGTCCAGGCTGGCCTGGTTTGAACAGGCTGGAGTCTATCTGGAGCATTTCGGTGGACAGACGTTTCGTGTACGCTCCCATCCGTTCTGGTTTCCCAAAGGGGACGAGAAGGATATTATTGAGGAAATGTCTGAATGGGTGCTCAGCGAGCGCAGCATAGATGTGGGGAAAATGCGGGAAGCTGCTTCCATCATGTGCTCATGCAAAGCCTCGATTAAAGCCAATCAGAAGCTGACAGAACAGGAAGCCGAGACGCTAATTCAGCGACTCGGTTCCTGCAGACAGCCTTACACTTGTCCACACGGGCGACCGATAGTGGTTTCATTTTCAACCTATGATCTGGAGAAGTTGTTCAAAAGGGTCATGTAGCTGTTTAGGAGGAAGTTATGTATATTACAACCGGTGATACAGAGGCGCCTTCGCTTGTGGAACGCGCGCGCAAGCTCGCGGAAAAGACGGGTGGCACCTATGTGCCGCGCAATAAAAAGTCATTGCCCAAGCTGATTGAACGTTATGGCGTTAACGAAATCCTGGTCGTGCTTCAAGGCAAGGCGCGCTTGTATCGCAAGAATGCGCCGCAGCTTGAATTTCATCCAAGCATGGGATTCGTACGCGCGAAGCGTGTATTGCGGGGAGAACCTGATCCTATGCTGGAAGCGGGAGCCGTACTTGAAGGAGATACCATCATTGATTGTACAGCCGGATTAGGTACGGATGCGCTTGTGTTCTCCGTCGCAGCAGGTAAGCAGGGAAAGGTTATTGCTTGTGAGAGCTCTCTGCAGCTCTATACACTGTTGGTTGAGGGGATGTCCTATTACGAGAGTAATCAGCCCGAAGTCGATGAAGCCTTTCGCAGAATTGAATTAAGACATGCCAATCATCTGGATCTTCTTCGTTCTATGCCGGATCGAAGCTGCGACACAGTTTACTTCGACCCCATGTTCCGCGAACCGATGATGGATTCAAGTGCGATTCAGCCCTTGCGGGATTATGCAAACTCCCATGCACTGGATATTCAAAGTATCATGGAGGCCAAACGGGTAGCCCGCAAACGGGTTGTGATGAAAGAAAAGCGCGGCAGCGCGGAGTTTACGAGGCTCGGATTCGAGGTGCTGGATCGCGCCAATGCAAAAACACTGTACGGAGTGATAAATGTTGAAAGCGGAAGCTAAACCTAAACTGCTTGTACTGGTTGGACCAACAGCAGTAGGCAAAACAAGGATGAGTATCGAGCTCGCACAAGCGTTTAATTGCGAAATTATTTCGGGAGATTCGATGCAGGTGTATCGTGAAATGGACATCGGGACGGCCAAGATTACCCGTGAAGAGATGAAAGGAGTGCCCCACCATCTCATTGATATTCATGAACCGGAATATCCATATTCGGTTGCAGAATTTCAGGAGAGCTGTACCCGGCTGATCAGTGAAATACAGGATCGCGGTAAGCTGCCCTTTATTGTTGGGGGAACCGGTCTCTATGTAGAGTCGGTCTGTTACGGATTTCAATTCTCGGAAAGCGGGTCGGATGAGGCCTTTCGGGAGGAACAGTTCCGCTATGCGGAGTTACACGGTGCTCATGCGCTGCATGACAAGCTGAGGGAAATCGATCCAATTAGTGCGGAACGGCTGCATGTGAACGACCAGCGGCGAATTGTTCGGGCTCTTGAGATTTACCACCTGACAGGGGAGAAGTTATCTGAACAACTGGCGTCGCAGAAGAAAGAATCCCCGTACGATCTGAGTATTATAGGTTTAACAATGGATCGTCAAAAGCTCTACGCCAGGGTTGAAGAACGTATTGACCTGATGATTGAGCAAGGTTTGGTAGAAGAAGTGAAGTCGCTGCTGGAACGCGGTGTGGCCAGAGGCCATATCTCCATGCAGGGACTGGGATACAAGGAAATTGCGGCGTATCTTCAAGGCGAAGTCAGCTGGGATGCTGCGGTGGAATGGCTGAAGAGGGATACCCGCCGCTTTGCCAAACGCCAGCTTTCCTGGTTCCGGCATATGAAGGACATTGAATGGGTGGATATGACAGATACCGAAGATTTCGCAGGGAACTATGAGAGGGTATGTGCATTAATTCATCAAAAGTTCAAGTGATTGCGAAACGTGTGAAATAGGTCCCCTATGGGACGTTTGAACCTCTATCTCTTGATTTCAAAAAAAGAGTAGAGGTTTTTTATTTTGAGTGCAAAACAGAGAAAATAAAGGAATTGAATCAATAAAATTATTGTAAAAAAATAACATTTTTAATAAAATGAAAACACATAACAACATCAAAATGATGAACCGTGTGTTCCAAAGAGAAAGGAGGAGCTTTAATGGACTCAAGTGATAGTGGAGGAACGAGCTTATATCTATTATTTTCCGGATTATTCGGAGTTGCCGTTGCCATTCTAGGTCTTATTGCCCTAATTTGGGTAATTATCGTTCTGTCCAATACCAATACATACCTGAAAATGCTGATTCATGATCGAAAGGAACGGCAGAAAATTCCGCTAACGAAAGCTTTGTCGAACCCTTTGGTTGGCCAGGAACGGCAGGAATAAAGCGCTCTAAAACGATGATTTTGTCCCTCTTTTGCATTTTAGACAAGCGGTGTATAATGGATAAGTCTTCTAACTGCACGTCAGGCTGATTCCGAGATGCAAATTAGTAGACAGGGGTTTTTGTGGATTATATGAAACTGTTCATGATATAATAGCACGAAAGCTACTCAGCGATATTGAATACTATCTTAAACACGAATTCAAATGAACCAATGGGGGTACGGCTAATGAACAAGTCCATCAACATCCAAGATACGTTCTTGAACCAACTGCGGAAAGAAAACATTCCTGCTACGGTCTATCTGACCAACGGCTTTCAAATCCGTGGAACGATCAAGGCATTTGACAATTTTACGATCGTCATTGACAGCGACGGACGCCAGCAAATGGTCTATAAGCACGCCATCTCCACGTTCACGCCGCAACGCAGCGTATCGCTGATGCAGCAGGATAACAGCGGCGAAGCTTAAAAAATTACGAAACCTTTTCTACAACCATTTCGTCTACAAGTATAGGAATTGAAGCAGAGCAACCTTAACAAGGGTTGTTCTTTTCATTCCGGGCAAAAAAGGGTTATGATAAGCATTAGCCTATACAGGCAAATAGAAATTGAGCAACCGAAAGGGAGTCAGGAGGTAACATGCCAAACGATCCGTTGTCGAGGTCTAACAATCGCAACAACAATAACAAGTCACCCAAGAAAGCGAAGCCTAAGACCTCTAAAAAGAAAAAAATTACGGGTAAACGCGTTGGGTGGACACTGTTTTTCACTATGGCAATCGCCATCTTTTGTGCACTTGGCGGTTATCTGTTCATCATGGTCAGTGGTGAGCGGCTGCTTACAGCCAACATGGACAAAACAACAATTAATGAGACATCGAAAGTATATGATCGCAATGGCCAATTAATGGGGGAGCTGTCGATTCAGAAGCTGGAACCCGTTGATGAAGATGAGATTCCCGAATTGGTAAAGGAAGCTTTTGTGGCAACAGAGGACAGACGATTCTATGAGCATCAGGGTGTGGATATCTGGTCCATCGGACGTGCAGCTTTAAAAGACATCATGGCCCGTTCCATGGTTGAGGGGGGCAGTACGCTAACCCAGCAGCTTGCGAAAAACATGTTCCTGTCCCGTGACAAAACATTCTTCCGGAAAGCGACGGAAGTATCCATTGCGATGGCTTTGGAGCGCAAGTACACAAAAGACGAGATTCTCACAATGTATCTGAACCGAATCTTCTTCGGTCATCAGCGTTATGGTATTAAGGCTGCATCGGAATTTTACTTTGGCAAGGATAAGCTTGAGGATCTTGATCTGTGGGAAATTGCCACGCTCGCAGCGATGCCTAAAGGGCCATCCGCCTATAACCCGCTGAGCAATCCGAACGATTCCAAAGCACGCCGCGGTGTGGTGCTGCAGCTGATGTACGAACAAGGCTACATCACGAAGGCAGAAATGGATGAAGCCAAAGCGGTGGATTACGATTATACACCACCGGAGAAAGAGCAAAAATATCAAGCCTTTATTGATTATGTTCTTCGTGAAGCAGAACGGGTAACAGGCAAAACAGAAGATGATCTGAACATCGGTGGATACAAGATTTATACAACCATGGATGCTCAGGCGCAGACGGCCATGGAAAGTGCCTTCTCGGATGACAGTTTATTTGAGGAAAGCAAAGACGACCAGAAGGTTCAAGGATCCATGGTTATCATGAACCATGAAAATGGTAGTCTGGTTGCTCTCTTGGGTGGACGTGACTATCAAACGAAGGGGTACAGCCGGGTAACACAGAGCCGTAGACAACCGGGATCGGCATTCAAGCCCATCGTATCGTATGCGCCTGCATTGGAGTCTGGGGACTATAACGCCAATTCGCCGCTGAGCAATCAGAAGCAGTGCTTTGGCAATTATTGCCCGGGAAACTTGCATGGATACTCTTCAACCATCAGTATGACCGAGGCCATCACGAAGTCGGAGAACATTCCTGCCGTGTGGCTGCTTGATAAAATAGGTGTAAATACAGGCGTACAGTTTGCCAAGAGTGTAGGCATTCAGCTTACAGATGAGGATAAAAACCTCGCGATTGCTCTGGGTGGTCTGAGCAAAGGTACAAATACCCTTGAGATGGCACAAGCTTATAGTGCATTTGCCAACCTCGGTGAATATCAAGAGGCTTACTCGATCAAGGAGATCAAGGACAGCTCGGATAAGTCCGTATACAAACATGACAAGTCAGACACGACACGTGTCATGAGTGAACAAAATGCATACGCATTGACACAGATGCTTCAAAACGTAGTCAATGATGGTACAGGACGTTCAGCAAGACTGGATCGCCCGGTAGCAGGTAAAACCGGTACGGTGCAGAGCGGCATCGCTGGCAACAGCGCAAACCGTGATGTATGGTTTGTCGGATATACACCTGAATGGACTGCTGCAGTCTGGATGGGATATGATAATCCGGACGCAACCCATATGCTCAAAAACAGCAGTAAGCTATCTGCTGCTTTCTTTGCAAAAGTCATGACTGATGCACTGAAGGGTGTACCTGTAAAGGACTTTGAAGCACCTAAAGGTGCACAGGCACCACCACCGGAAGAAACGCAGCCGGAGCAGCCGCAATTATCGGTTAGTGGATTAAGCGGGGCGTATGATCCGAATTCTCAGACGGTTTCGCTTAACTGGACAGGAACAGGAGACGCGAATACTCAATATCGGATCTATCGGAAAGAGACGTCCGAAGCGCAATTCACCCATCTGATTGATTCGGTGGGATCGACTAGTGCACAGGATCTAAGTGCACTTCCAGGCCTGACATACGAGTATTATGTTACTGCCTTTGATCTGGCCTCTGGACTTGAAACGGATCCGTCCAATACGATCTCACTTATGATTGAGGCGCAGGAGATCGAACCAGTGGAACCAGAACCGGGTACAGACCCAGGAATTGATCCAGGAACGGATCCAGGCACGGAACAGCCTGGTACCGAGAATCCGGATAACGGTTCACCGGATAATGGGAATTCGGGTGAAAACAACGGTAACAACGGAAATGGTAATGGAAACAATGGCAATAATGGTAACGGTAATGGAAACGGTAATGGTAACAATGGAGGACCGGGGCAAGGAAACGGCCAGTCTGGTGATGGAAATACATCCCCTGGAACGGGAACCACAGATCCCGGTGGGAATAATGATGGATCCGGCGAAGGTTCGGTTACGACTCCTGGTGAAGTTGTTCCGCCGGATGCCGGAACAGAAAGCAACACAGGTGAAAATGATGGTTCGGTTGAAACACAGACCGGAAACGATGGTTAACTCTAACTAAATATCATTATCGCAGTTCTTAACCTGCTTCCCGTATGATCGGTGAAGCAGGTTTTTTGTTTTAGACAGCGATAATTTAACTCCATTCATATCGATTAATTGGTGAGGCAAAGCTTAATTTTGAGTGTATAACTTAAATATGGTAAGCTGTAGCTATCGTAATACGTTGTGCAAAACTGATTCGTAAGTCATGGAATCGGCTGTGCGGACGTTATTCAGTGTTCACCAATATGAGAACAGGTCAAGGGCCTGTAGTCGGCAAAGAGGGGTTCGTATGAAACGGAAATTCGGGGACCGCGCGAACTGGCGCCGGATTACGAACCGACAATTTACATGCCGGTTCGTACAATCCAAAGTTTTTACAGGTTACATTACGTTGTATACCATACAGGATTTGAAAGAACCCTTGTGGAAAACCTATGGGGGGAGTACGTTTTGCATCGCAGATAAAGGGTATTCATGGCTGCAGTATTACCCAAAGGGAGAGCATTTCGTGGTGACAGCCATGTTTGACGATCAGGAACGGATCGTTGAATGGTACATTGATACCTGTCGAAGCCAGGGCATCACGGATCAGGGGGTTCCCTGGTTTGATGATCTCTATCTCGATGTCGTCGTCCTGAAAGATGGAGAGGTATTCTTGCTGGATGAAGATGAGCTTGAAGACGCCCTCTCGCGTAAGCATATTACAACCGGCGATTATGATCTGGCTAACCGAACGGCCAAGGAATTGCTGCATGCCATTGATGCGCATGTGTTTCCTTATTTTCAGCTATCATTGAAGCATCGGCAAACCTTGTTTGAGAACGGGGAGTTTCGCAAAAACGTTCAAATCTGAGTTTTGACCAAGCAGAGAATTACTTCGCCATCCTTCTAATATTGGAGCATCTGATAGAATACATTAATAATCAGGAGAGATCAGCCCGATAAAATAGAGGTGATGGCGAATGAACGGACGGGTCATGGCTGCAGGAGGGCAACCGGGAGGCAGACCATCCAGACAAATTAATGTTGTATTGCGTAACCAAGAGCCTCAGATGTTGGCGAAGGAAGAGGAGACACCACTTCAGGCAGTAAAGGGATTAGCCAAGCACAGCCACTTTCAAGAAATTCAAGGTGAGCTCGAGCAGTTGGTTGGGCTGGAAAATATCAAGGATCTCGTATTTGAAATCTATGCGTTTTTACAAATAGCCCAGATGCGTTCTGAGGCAGGCCTGATCAGTGGAGCACATGTGTATCATATGATTTTCAAAGGAAATCCAGGGACCGGGAAAACAACGGTTGCACGGATTGTGGCAAAGCTGTTTCAAAAGATGGGTGTGCTCAGCAAAGGGCACCTTATTGAGGTGGAGCGGGCCGATCTGGTCGGAGAGTACATTGGGCATACGGCCCAGAAAACGCGCGATCTGGTGAAGAAGGCACTTGGAGGCATCTTGTTTATCGACGAGGCATACAGCTTGGCTCGCGGTGGCGAGAAGGACTTTGGCAAGGAAGCTATTGATACACTTGTAAAATCCATGGAAGATCATAAAAATCAATTCATTTTGATCCTGGCAGGGTATTCAGAAGAAATTGATTTCTTTCTGCAAACCAATCCGGGATTACCATCCCGATTTCCTATCCAGGTTGAATTTCCGGATTACAGTATAGATCAATTGATACAGATTTCAGAGATTATGGCGAAAGAGCGAGATTATATTTTAATGCCACAGACCATCCTGAAGTTGAAGCAGCATTTGCTGCAGGAAAAAAATGAATCTCTGCATGCCTTCAGCAATGCTAGGTACGTTCGAAATGCAATTGAGCGGTCCATACGTCATCAGGCGGTACGATTGCTGGAACAGTATACCCAGGGCAGTCCGGGAAAATTGGAACTGATGACGATTCGAACAGAGGATTTGAAGTTTGAGCGAAAGTAAGCGATAATGGTTTTTTTGGAGCAGCCGGCCGGGTTAACCGGTTCGGCTTAAAGTACGCTATGAGGGAACAATAACCGTAATAGATGAAGCTGAGTTTGATAAGGAGGACATATTGAATATGACAGTTACCCATGATACAGATCAGGTTAAGAAAGACCGCGCCGTTTTAGTTAGTTTGATTACAGATGAAGTTAAGCGGTCAGGCATTAATCCGGAGTACTCTTTAGAGGAATTGGTGAAGCTTGCAGAGACCGCAGGTGTTGAGGTGCTGAGTGTATTGTCCCAGAACCGTGAAACCCGGGATACGAAGTGGTTTATCGGAAAAGGTAAAGTGGAGGAGCTACGTGCGATTGCAGAGGAATTAGGCGCGACCACAGCGATATTTGATCAAGAGCTGTCTGGAGCTCAGGTTCGTAACCTGGAAGAGGCACTGGATCTCAAAATTATCGACCGTACCCAGTTGATTCTGGATATTTTCGCTCAACGTGCAAATACGAGAGAAGGTATCATTCAAGTCGAATTGGCCCAACTTAGCTATCTGCTTCCGCGATTATCGGGTCATGGCAAAAACCTTTCACGGCTTGGAGGGGGAATCGGGACACGTGGACCGGGGGAAAGCAAGCTGGAGACGGATCGCCGTCATATCCGGGGTCGCATTGATGATCTGAAACGGCACTTGGAAGAGGTTACACGCCACCGCAAACTTCATCGCGAGCGTCGTAAAAAGACTGGCATTGTACAGGTTGCACTTGTAGGGTATACGAATGCAGGTAAATCCACATTGCTTAAACAATTAACTGCCGCTGATGTATATATTCAGGACCAGCTGTTTGCTACGTTGGATCCAACTTCACGTACGATGGAGCTTCCAAGCGGTAAAGAAATTGTACTTACGGATACCGTAGGGTTTATTCAAAACCTTCCACATGATCTGATTGCCGCTTTCCGTGCGACATTGGAGGAAGTGAACGAAGCTGATCTGATTTTGCATGTTGTAGATGCATCCTCTGCAATGAGGGAAGATCAGATGAGAACTGTACACGACATTCTCCAGCAGCTCGGATCTGGCGACAAGCCTCAATTGGTGCTCTATAACAAAAAAGATGCATGTACACCGGAGCAGCTGGAAATGCTTCCTTTGGACAAAGACCATATGAAGGTAAGTGCACTGGAAGAGGCTGACCTGCTGAAGATTCGGGAGCGAATTCAGGAAGAGCTGACGGGGGATACGAAGCGCTTCCGTATTCCTGCAGAGCGGGGCGATCTTACATCCGTTCTTTATAAGGTTGGAGATGTTGTTGAAACAACATTTGAAGAAAACGATGTGATCTATCAAGTTGAGCTGCAAAAAGGGGAATATGAAAAATTCGGTTATTTACTTGAAGATTTCATTGAATTGTAATATACATGACATATTGGTATGGTAAGTTGACACGATAATCGATATTATGCGTTAGATTAGTGCAATGAAGGGGAATGAAGTAAGATGGCAAGCTTGGATACAAAGATTGTGGAGCTGCAACAACAAGTTGAGGCCCAGATTGAACAACAGATGAAAATGATTGACGGTATTACGGATTACAACCAGTGGAAGGTCATTGATGCGTTTCAACGCAAACAAGTCAGTGATTTTCATTTTGCCGGTTCAACGGGATATGCATATAACGATCGTGGCCGGGAAGTGCTGGATGAAGTATATGCGGACGTATTTGGTGCAGAAGCTGCGTTGGTTCGTCCCCATTTTGCTTCAGGTACACATACGATAGCTACCGCTCTTTTTGGCGTACTGCGCCCAGGTGACGAGTTGTTATACATCACAGGTAAACCTTATGATACATTGCACAAAGTCATTGGAAGTCCGGAAGATGGAACCGGATCTCTTCGGGACTTTGGTATTGGATACCGTGAAACCGCTTTGCTGGCAGATGGAAGTGTCGATTGGGACGCAGTGAAAGGGAATATTACTGCTTCAACCAAAGTCATCGGTATCCAACGTTCACGTGGATATGACTGGCGTTCTTCCTTCTGTATTGATGAGATAGCTGATATGGTAAGACGGGTAAAGGCTATCAAAGAAGATGTTATCGTGTTCGTGGATAACTGTTATGGCGAATTTACGGAGAAACGCGAACCGACAGAGGTCGGGGTAGATCTGATGGCAGGTTCACTAATTAAAAACCCTGGCGGAGGCCTTGCTGAAACCGGGGGTTACATATGCGGGAAGGAAAAATATGTTCAACTGGCAGCGTATCGTTTGACTGCACCTGGCATAGGTGGTGAGGTTGGTGCCATGTTGGGAACGACCCGGGGGATCTACCAGGGACTTTACATGGCGCCGACAATTGTGGGACAAGCCATTAAGGGCAGTACCTTTGCCGCTGCAATGTTTGCTGCTTCGGGATTTGTAACCAAACCTGCTTGGAATGAGACACGAACAGATTTGATCCAAGCTGTGCAGTTCTCCTCCGCGGAGCATCTGATCGCTTTTGTACAGGGAATTCAGCGGGCTGCTGCAGTGGATAGTCATGTCGTTCCTGAGCCATGGGACATGCCTGGTTATGAACATCCCGTCATTATGGCGGCAGGTACGTTTATACAGGGCGGAAGCCTGGAGTTGTCAGCGGATGCGCCTATTCGAGAGCCATATATCGGCTACATGCAGGGGGGATTAACCTACTCTCATGTTAAATATGGCGTTTTGATGGCGCTGCAGACAATGAAAGATCGTAAATTATTGTGAGTTTATCTAACACGTCATTGACACTTAGTAATAACTAAATGTACAATAGGGTGAAGAATAGATGACTGGAAGGTTGATGAACATGGGTGACGAAATTCGCAGAAATATGGCCTTATTCCCGATAGGTATTGTTATGAAACTTACGGATCTGTCCGCTCGTCAGATTCGATATTATGAGCAGCACAGCTTGATTGTACCGGCAAGAACGTCAGGTAACCAACGTTTGTTTTCCTTTAATGACGTAGAACGATTGCTGGAGATCAAGGCTTTGATCGAAAAAGGTGTTAATATTGCCGGCATCAAGCAGGTTATGAATCCGGTATCCAAGGAATCCGAAGAAGCGACAGTCATCACCGCAGATACTGAAGTGAAGCGCAGAGAACTGTCGGATACACAGCTGCACCGTTTATTGAAGCAACAGCTTGTTTCGGGTAAGAGACCTGGACAAGTATCTCTCATTCAGGGAGAGCTTTCCCGATTTTTTAATAAAAAGTAAGTTCGCATAACTTGGCGAGTGAGGGGAAATCATGCAGTTGTGATGGCAGACTCCTTGACCCGTGGAACTTTCTAATGTACAAATATAACATGCAAGCCAAATAAGCAGAAAAGAAAGGGAGAGGTATCGTGAGTTATACAAAAGAAGACATTCTCCGCATCTCTAAAGAAGAAAACGTACGATTCGTTCGATTGCAATTTACCGACTTGCTTGGAGCTATCAAAAACGTTGAAATTCCTGTAAGCCAATTGACCAAGGCTTTGGATAACAAAATGATGTTTGATGGTTCTTCCATTGAAGGTTATGTGCGTATTGAAGAATCCGACATGTACCTCTATCCGGATCTCGATTCTTGGCTGATTTTCCCTTGGGTAGCTGAGAACCGTGTAGCTCGCCTAATTTGTGATGTTTATTTGCCGGATGGCAACCCATTCCCTGGAGACCCACGCGGCATCTTGAAACGAAACCTGAAGGAAGCCGAAGAAATGGGATTCACTTCCTTCAATGTCGGTCCTGAACCAGAGTTCTTCTTGTTCAAAACAGACGAAAAAGGAAACCCGACTAACGAACTGAATGACCAAGGTGGATATTTCGACCTTGCGCCTACGGATCTTGGTGAAAACTGTCGTCGTGACATTGTTATCACACTTGAAGAAATGGGCTTTGAGATCGAAGCATCCCACCATGAGGTAGCTCCAGGGCAGCATGAGATCGACTTTAAATATGCTGATGCTCTAAAAGCAGCAGACCAGATCCAAACGTTCAAACTCGTTGTTAAAACGATTGCACGTCAGCATGGTCTACATGCTACCTTTATGCCGAAACCGCTGTTTGGTATGAACGGTTCCGGTATGCACTGTAACCAATCGTTGTTCCAAGGCAGTGCCAACGCATTCGTTGACGAGTCGGACGAGCTGGGACTGAGCAAAACTGCACGTCACTTCATGGCTGGAACGCTGAAGCATGCGCGTGCGTTTGCAGCAATTACTAACCCAACTGTGAACTCATACAAACGTCTTGTACCAGGTTATGAAGCCCCTTGTTATGTAGCATGGTCCGCCAGTAACCGTAGCCCAATGATCCGTATCCCAGCTTCCCGTGGTCTGAGTACACGTGTTGAGGTTCGTAACCCGGATCCGGCTGCTAACCCTTACTTGGCTTTGGCTGTTTTATTGAAAGCAGGTCTGGACGGAATCAAACGTGAGCTTTCCTTACCAGCTCCGATTGACCGTAACATCTACATTATGTCAGAAGAAGAGCGTGTGGAAGAAGGCATTCCAAGCTTGCCAGCTGATCTGAAAGAAGCATTGAACGAATTGATCCGCAGCGAAGTCATCTGTGATGCACTTGGCGATCACGCCCTGGCTCACTTCTACGAGCTGAAAGAAATTGAGTGGGATATGTACCGTACACAAGTCCACCAATGGGAACGCGATCAATATATCACGTTGTACTAATAAGGAAAGCCCTTGGCGCAATAGTGCCAAGGGCTTTTTTTGATGAATTACATAAGGGGACAAAAGTGAGTAGTTTTCTAAAAAAATACCAGCATTGAATAGTATACATATAATAGTAAGAGAGAAGATACATATTTTCCTGATAACAGATATTTTAATATGTTGATAATTTCATATAAACAAGATATAATTCAAATATATTTTTAGCAATTTAATTTTAAAACATTAATTGGAGATGTTAATATGGAACAAGCGAAACAACTCGTTGCAAGACAGCGGGCATTCTTTTATACAGGACAAACTAAAAATATTGAGTATCGGATTCATGCTCTTCAGCAATTAAGACAAGGCATAGAGAAATATCAGCAACGGATATTGGACGCACTTCATGCTGATCTAAATAAATCGGAAACAGAGGCCTATAACTCTGAGATTCGCATCGTTTTGGGTGAACTGGATTTTGCACTGGAACACCTTAAGGAATGGGCGGCTCCTAGAGCAGTGCCTACAAGTTCTGTTATACCTGATGGTACAAGCATGATCTATCCAGAACCTTATGGAGTTGCTCTCATTATTGCGCCATGGAACTATCCGTTCCAACTGGCATTTGGTCCATTGATTGGTGCAATTGCAGCGGGTAACTGTGCTGTTATTAAGCCTTCTGAATTAACGCCGGCAGTGTCACGTCTGACGTATGACCTGATCACAGATATTTTTCCTGAGGAATATGTAGCTGTCATGGAAGGTGAAGTCGAAACGAGCACTGCCTTGTTGAAAGAGAAGTTTGATTATATTTTCTTCACAGGAAGCACGGGTGTGGGTCGCATCGTTATGAAGGCAGCAGCAGAGCACCTTACGCCGGTAACGCTTGAATTAGGTGGTAAAAGCCCTGTAATTGTTCATAAAGACGCAAATTTGAAGTTGGCAGCTCAGCGGATCGTCCGTGGCAAGTTCCTGAATGCGGGTCAGACCTGTGTTGCTCCGGATTACTTGCTTGTACATCAGGACGTACACGATAAACTCCTTGAAGAGATTGGTGAGGAGATTCAAGATAAATTCGGTAAGGATGTCATGGAAAATCCTGATTTTCCGCATATCGTCAACACACGTAACTTTGATCGACTGTCTGTATTCTTAGAAGAGGGTCATGCTCTGATTGGTGGTCGCTCTGATCGGGATCAGCTGCTGATTGAACCTACCTTGGTAGGAAATGTGGATTGGCAGTCACCTGTTATGCAAGAAGAGATATTCGGTCCCATTCTGCCGGTAATGACTTACGATGATCTTAATCCTCTGCTCGCTGAGATTGTGCGCCGTCCCAAACCGCTGGCGCTGTACCTGTTCACGCAGCATGAGGAGCTGCAGAATCAGGTCTTGGATCAAGTGTCCTTCGGTGGAGGGTGCATTAATGATACATTGTCTCATATGACTTCACATTATTTACCTTTTGGCGGTGTAGGTGAGAGTGGTATGGGGTCATATCATGGTCAGCAAAGCTTTGAAGTGTTCTCACATCACAAAAGCATTCTCAAACGATAAGAAATGGAATTAACGAAGTAGAAATTTAGCATGTAAAAAGAGGTTGTCCTGTTCAACAGGGCAACCTCTTTTTGTCATTACAGTTCAGCTGACTTGCTGTTGGAAGAAAGACTAGTGAATATCACGGAAAAGGCCAATCACTTTACCCAAAATGCTAACATGTTTTAAACGAAGAGGTTCAAATGTTGCATTCTCAGGCTGAAGACGAATGTGGTCTTTCTCTTTGTAGAATGTTTTAACTGTAGCTTCATCATCTTCTGTCATCGCAACGACAATATCTCCGTTATCTGCCGTTTGCTGCTGGCGTACGATAACGTAGTCTCCGTTAACGATTCCTGCTTCGATCATACTGTCACCAACAACAGAGAGCATAAATACTTTCTGTTCTCCAACATAGTGTGTCGGTAGCGGGAAATAATCCTCGATGTTCTCTGTTGCGGTAATCGGAACCCCTGCAGTAACTTTACCTACAACAGGAATGCGAGCAACACTGTGTGCAAACTGATGGGAGTGTTCTGATTCCTCCTGGCTTAACAACTCAATGGCTCTTGGTTTAGTAGGGTCACGTCTAATGAGACCTTTCTTCTCCAAACGGTCCAGATGTCCATGAACCGTAGAACTGGAAGCCAGTCCAACCGCTTCACCAATTTCACGTACGGAAGGAGGATATCCCTTCAACCGGACTTCATTACGTATAAACTCCAGAATAGCTTGCTGCCTGCTGGATATCTTCGACATACCGTATCAACCCCATTTTAGTAACGTTTGGGAAAATTATAACATAGAACCTCCGTTCGTACAAACATAAGTTCTAAATAAATCCGATAAAATCAATGTTTCTGAGTCTTTTACTCATATAGTCCTTCAAATCTAACAATAGTAAAAAAACGAGTTGGATTCACCTAGAGATTTACGGGAAATTTGGAGTTTAAAATAAAGCGAACAATTGTTCTAAAAATCTGTTGTACAAAACAAGTGTTCGTGTTATATTGATTTTAACAGATAGGAACAAACGTTTGGAGGACGATTAATATGAGATATTCAACTTATCAAAGTATTTACGAACCGGTGAATTCGGAAGCGGTCAAGTCTAACATAGGTAACATTAAACAATGGTTTGCAGAAGCCAAGATGCCAACATGGATGTTGAAATTGATTATGGCATCGTTAATCATATTTATTGGCTGCAGCACTGTATTGACTGTGTTTGCAGGAGACGAGAACAATGTTCTTCCCGGCAGCAAAATAGCAGTATCCCAGGGTGAGACATTGTGGAGCTTGTCTTTGGAACATAAACCGGAAAATATGGATACACGTGTATATATAGAAGCAATAAAGAAAGTAAACCAGCTTCAAACCACTTCAATTCAAGCTGGACAAGTCCTAACTTTGCCTCAGTTTACCCCTTAAAACCACGATTCAGTTGAGCGAGTAAGTAGCAACCTTGACAAGCAGCCTCGATCATGTCAAAGTTAGTATGACTTTGTATTTTTGGAGGGGACAAGCTTGGATATAGATAGCCTGGTAGCACGCATCAATGAATTGGCTCGTAAACAAAAGTCCACTGGACTTTCAGAGGAAGAACTTGCCGAACGTGCTAAACTTAGAGAAATTTACTTAAACAACATCCGCAGTAACTTCAGACAGCAACTGGAGTCCATTGAAATTGTAGATGATGAGAACGATCAAGGCCACCAAGGCAAACTCAAACACTAAGGAACCTAAAGATATCGTAATGATATTTAGGTTTCTTCCTTTTATTTTGAGAATGCAAATTTATAGGGGGAATGTCGGTTTGCGAATTTTGTAAGCCGATACAAAGATGACATAAGGGGGATTCTCATGGCTCGTTCGTTCGAGAGAACGGTTCGGAAAAATTCAAAGCAGTTGAATCAGCAGCGTAAAAAAAATGGTCAACCGATTTCGGGTACGCCCGGTGAGGACATTTTCAAAGGACGCAGTCTTCTGTTTCCTATTTTCCTCATTGGACTTGCGTTTTTGTATCTGTTTATGAGCACATTTCTTGTTAAAGCTCCAATGACAACATGGGACTGGGTTACGATGCTGTTGTATGTATTTTTGGCTGTAATTTTTATGCTTCGCCGTCCTTACATCAAAATCGGGAGCAACCGGATTATAACAACCAAAGGGAATCGGGAACGCTCCATTGGAGTAGATGACATCGTTAAGTTTAGATTCGAACAGGGAACGGTAGTTATCGAACATAACAGCCGTGGCAAAAGATGGGTGTTCACTAAACTGTTGAACCGCTATGACACAGATGCCATCTCTGAACGACTTCTGAAATTTGCTAAAGCACATCAGATTACTGTAGAAACAGACGAGAAAAAGTAATTATTCACAAAGGGGAAGATGATCGGAATGGCATTAAAAGCGATTTTGTTCGACCTGGATGATACTTTGTTGTGGGATGAACGCAGTGTGCGAGAAGCATTCCACGAAACTTGCCTGCTTGCTTCACAAGAAACCGGCGTCGATGCTGAGGCATTGGAAGAAGCTGTTCGTAATGAAGCTCGTAGTCTATATGAATCCTATGAAACCTATGCATTCACCAAAATGATTGGTATCAATCCGTTTGAAGGACTATGGGCTAATTTTACAGGCGGTGACCAGCCGGAATTCCGTCAATTGGAGCAGCTTGCCCCTGTATATCGTAAGGAGTCCTGGCGTCGTGGCTTATTGAAGCTGGGAGTGGATCGTGAAGATTTGGCCGAACGTCTTGCTTCGCAATTTGGAGCAGAGCGAAGATCCAGACCTCATGTATATGAAGAAACAATGGACACTTTGCGTCACTTGCAGGGAAAATTCAAACTGTTGCTCTTGACGAATGGTTGTCCTGCTCTGCAGCAAGAGAAGTTGGATGGTGTGCCTGAACTGGCTCCTTTCTTCGATGAGATCATCATCTCGGGTACTTTTGGAAAGGGAAAACCGGATCCGTCAATCTTTGAACATGCGCTCAGCAAACTTGGAGTAAAACCAGAAGAAGGCTTGATGGTTGGAGATAAACTCACGACGGATATCCGCGGAGCTTTATCAGCAGGAATCCAGTCTGTCTGGATTAATCGTGAGAACAAAGTGAACTCGGAGTCGTATGTACCTGATCATGAGATTAAGCACTTATCAGAATTAGATCGTATTATTGCTAATTTCTGATTATTTCAGAATTGAACAATAGTGCATTTTAAAACATTGATAACCTCGTTGAACGATGCAAAATCATTCATGGGTTATCAATGTTTTTTTGATCTGGTTGAAACTTTCAAACAACTGTGTAGTGAAGAAATATCAAAAATAATAAAAAAAGGTATTGTAATGTTGGGACTGCTGTTTTAAAATGTAACTAACATACTAGTATGACTAGTATGGGAATCATTTAAAAGCAGTACTCTTTTGGCATATCCAGGTCATGGAATCAGAAGTTATTGCTTTATTATTTTTATGTATATTGTAAGCGCTTTACATAGTTTTGGGAAATATTAATTTTTGGAATACAACAGGTATTTATGAGATTGAGCAATAAGAAAACAATCTGTACCTAAGTGTATCCATTAAACTACTTTAAATTGATATCGCTTACATTCAAAATATTTAGTATGCAGTGGGGGTGAAATTTCTGAAAGGGTTTCGATAGAAAGAAGTGAAGATGGGAGCTGTCATGAAGTACTTTTAATTTTATCAAGTTTATTTGATCGGAGTGAATCAGATATGAAGTCAGAAACTGCTAAAACCACGCTTACGATGACCTCATTACGCAAAGAAAGCAGGTTGAGAACGGCTGGAGCCTTACTCCGCAAAGATTGGCAGCTGTATTCACTATTAATACTTCCAGTGATCTATCTGATAATTTTTAAATACGGGCCCATGATTGGTAATGTGATTGCCTTTAGAAGATTTGTACCCGGAGGCAGCATTTTTGGTGAAACCTGGGTTGGGTTAAGGTATTTTCAGATGTTCGTTCAGGACCCTACATTCTGGAAAGTATTTGGGAACACACTCATTTTAGGTGGGCTTGCATTACTCTTCACTTTCCCGGTTCCCATTATCTTTGCTCTGCTTTTGAATGAAGTAAAAAGTAAACGCTTCAAAAAGTTCGTTCAGACTGCATCCTATCTGCCGCATTTCTTATCGATCGTTATCGTAGCCGGTATGATTTTGCAACTTACGGCAGTGAATGGATCCATTAATGGCTTGGTTGCATTCTTTACTGGAGACAACATTCCTTTTATGCAGCGCGCCGAATGGTTCAGAACGATCTATATAACCTCTGAAATTTGGCAAGGCATGGGCTGGGGAGCCATTTTATATCTTGCCGCATTAACAACAATCGATGATTCTTTGTATGAAGCTGCACGGATTGACGGTGCTAATCGCTGGAAACAGACGATCCATGTAACCATCCCAGGCATTTTGCCAACGATTGTTACATTGTTAATTCTGAATATGGGTAATTTTCTTGCTGTCGGATTTGAGAAAATTCTCCTCCTTTACAATCCGCTTATCTATGATACATCAGACGTGATTTCCACTTATCTGTATCGTGTAGGTTTGCAATCCAGCAACTTCAGTTACGCTACTGCGATTGGGTTATTCGAATCACTCATCGGACTGATCTTGGTATTCTCGGTAAATGCAATCTCACGCAGACTAACACAACGAAGCTTGTGGTAAAGGAGGGGCAACATGCAGGAATCAAAATCATACAAAGTGTTCAAAGTGTTCAACGCCATCTTTTTGCTGCTCGTGGTATTCGTCACACTCTATCCGTTCCTGAATGTCGTAGCACAATCTTTCAGTAGCGAATCCTATATCAATTCCGGGAAAGTCAGTATCATCCCGAGAGGGTTCAATGTGGAAACCTATAAGACCATCTCGCGTGACAGCATGTTCTGGACCAATTATAAAAATACAGTTATCTACACCGTGGTAGGTACGTTGATATCCATGTTTATGACAACCATATTCGCGTATGCGATTTCTAAAAGGAGATTAATGGGACGCAAGTTCTGGACAATGTTTGCCGTGTTCACCATGTTTTTCAGTGGCGGATTGATTCCAAACTATGTCCTGATTAATTCCCTTGGCATGAACAATACGATGTGGGCATTAGTTGTACCTGGAGCAATCAGCATTTATAACATGTTAATTATGAAATCATTTTTCGAAAACATGCCTGAGGAGCTGGAGGAAGCAGCAGCCATCGACGGTTTAAACACATATGGTATTTTACTTCGTATCATATTGCCGCTAAGTAAGGCTGTAATGGCTACAATGGTTCTGTTCTACGCAGTGGGACACTGGAACTCATGGTTCCCGGCATTCCTATATCTCGACAAAAAGGAACTGTTCCCTGTGACCATTTATTTGCGGAACATGATTGCAGGTGCAACAGGAGGAGCTTCTGCTGGAGCGTCGGCTGATAATTTGACTCAAATCTCAGCCAATATCAAGTCGGTAACGATGGTACTTACAATTCTGCCTATCCTTACGATTTATCCGTTTGTGCAAAGATACTTTGTAACCGGTATCATGTTGGGATCTGTCAAGCAGTAATTCCAAGTGCATATAGTTAACATCTCTTAGACGCAAGGCCAATCTAAACCACATGCAGGGGGACAATGGAATGAAAAAGAGACCACGCAAGCTTGTAGGCAAGATGGTTTTGGCAACAATGATGAGTGTTGTTTTGGCAGCATGCAGCAGCGGAGCGGGAACCGAGAAGGCCGAACCTGAATCCAAAGGGGCTATGGAGTCCTACGGAGTGGGTGAAACGTTTAAAGCCTCGGAGCCATTCAACTTATCCATACTTTATAGTGATCAGCCAGCATATCCATATAAGAAAGATTGGTTGCTTTTCCAAAAAATCACCGAGCTGACGGGTGTGACCTTGGATCCTACCATTGTACCGATGTCTGACTATCCGCAAAAAAGATCTCTTTTGATCAGTTCGGGAGATGCACCTCTCGTAATCCCTAAAACCTATCCGGGTGAAGAATCTGCCTTCGTATCTTCTGGAGCCATATTACCCGTAAGTGACTATGTTGACTTGATGCCTAATTTCAAGGACAAGATAGAGAAATGGGGACTTGAGGATGAACTGGAGGGTCTCCGTCAGGAAGACGGGAAGTATTATGTTCTCCCTGGTTTGCATGAAGAAGTATGGCCAGACTATACACTGATTGTTAGAACGGATGTCTTCGAGGAAAACAACATTCCTATCCCAACAACTTGGGATGAACTATATGATGCTGCCAAGAAGTTGAAAGAGATCTACCCAGATTCGATTCCGTTCTCTGACCGATTTGAATTTAACAGTACGTTGAATATTGCGGCTGCTGGTTTTGGAACCAAGGGCGGGTGGGGCTTCGGCAATGGTCTTACGTATAAGGAAGACAAGGATGAATTCGTATATACATCCACTACTCCTGAGTACAAAGAAATGCTGACTTACTTCAACAAAATGGTGTCCGAAGGATTGCTGGACAAGGAAAGTTTCACTCAAGATGATGATCAAGCGACACAAAAATTTGTCTCTGGCAAGTCGTTTATCATTAACGGTAACTCTCAAACGTTAGTGCTGCATCGCAATGATATGAATAAAACGTTGGGTGAAGGAAAATTCTCCATTGCTAAAATTACGGTTCCCGGTGGTCCGAAAGGACAATTAATGTCTGGATCAAGACTTGAAAACGGTGTCATGATTTCCGGTAAAATCAAAGATAGTGAAAATTTCAAAGCAACAATGCAATTTATTGACTGGTTATACTACAGTGATGAAGGACAGGAGTTTGCCAAATGGGGAGTTGAAGGAGAGACCTTCACGAAACAGGATGGGGTTCGCAAGCTTGCGGATGATGTGAACTATAATGGATTGAATCCTAAAGGCACAAAAGATCTGCGTATTGATTACGGTTTCTCTGGTGGCGTGTTTGCTTATGGTGGAACAACGGATCTGCTGCACTCCATGTTTAGTGAAGAAGAATTGAAATTCCAGCAGGACATGAAGGATACCAAGGAAGTTATTCCTGCTGAACCGCCGATTCCGTACTCAGACATTGACCGTGAGCAGGTAACATTGCTTAGTACTCCACTTAAGGACTACTCGGACCAAAATACACTTAAATTTATTCTGGGCGAACGCAGTCTTGACGAGTTCGATGCATTTGTACAGGAGCTGGAAGGACAAGGGTTGTCTCAGTACTTGCAGATTTCCAACGATACGTACAAAAAGTATAAAGAGAACAAACAGCAATAGCATGATAGACAAAGTTTAATCGATTGCCGTTTCGCTGAGCTCATTTTAGTGAAACGGCAATTTATGCTAAGATGAATGAATACGGCTGAGAGGAAGAGGTTAAGGCATGTCACTTAATCAAAAGATTAGAGGTTCGACCCGGGCTTATTCATATGAGCTGATAAAGGAAAGAATTTTGCACCTTGAGCTTAAACCTGGTACGAAGATTTCAGAGAAAGAAATAGCGGATGAACTTGAGGTTAGCAGAACACCCGTTCGTGAAGCTTTTATGAAGCTTGCTGAAGAGGAACTTTTGGATATTATCCCGCAGAGTGGAACAATCGTCTCACATATTAATCTGGAGCATGTGGAAGAAGGCAGATTTATGCGAGAAAAAATAGAAAAGGAAATTGTAGCGCTGGCGTGTGCCTCATTTGCAGAAGAATTCAAATTCAGATTGGAAACCAATATCGCCATGCAGGAAGTGTGCATGGATAAGAATAACTTCTATCGACTGTTTGAACTGGATGAGGAGTTTCATCAGATCCTGTTTCAGGGAACTGGAAAAATGAGAACGTGGAAAATGCTCCAGCAGCTTAACATTCCGTTTAATCGTCTGCGTATCCTTCGCTTGTCCGAAGACATGAATTCCGAAATTATTATCTCCCAACACAAGGAAATCTACCAGCTCATCAAGGAGCGCCAAACAGAACAAGCGATGAAGGTGATGGAAGCTCACCTTAGACTTGTCGTCGTTGAACAGGAGACGGTCAAAGCAAAGTATCCACATTATTTTATATAATCCATCTAATGTTGTATATTGATCCAAACCGCAACAAACCCCTGTTCAAATGGACAGGGGTTTGTTGAATGAACGATATCCGTAATATAAGATTAGGCCTGCTTAATGAACGTAGGATCCGGATACGGGTCAGCAACCCAGCCGTCTTTTTCGATAAAGAGACGGACAGCAATAATTTGCTTGTTCTCCATCAAAGTGAAGAAATGCGGAGTGTTTTCGGGTACGGAAATGACGTCTCCAGGAGACAATTCTACATTAAAGTAACCTACATCATCAGTACCTTTGATAACAAAGATCCCTTTACCAGCGACAATGGCACGGATTTCATCTTCGGCATGTGTGTGGATTTCCTCGAACTTGGCCAATTTTTCTTCGATATCTGGCGTTTGTTCGGAGAGGGTGATGACATCCCAGATTTGATATCCGCGACGTGCAGCGAGGTCTTTGATTTCATAATCAAAGGTTTCCAAGACCTGGTTTTTCTGATCATCAGTCAATCCAAAGTTATTTTGCAATTCAGCACTTAATTTGGATGCGTCCCATTTTTCATAGAGCACTTCATATTTGTCCAAGAAATTTCGAACATTTTCGTCTCCAGTGATACGTTCGTTCGTATTTCTGATCACAATTTCAGCCATGTTCTTTCCCTCTTTTCCACTTGGTTTAATAGATATTATATCGGATGTCTACCTTTTTGTCGATTCGCAAATTCGACCTTAATCGTCTGAAACCCGCCATACAGCTGAATAAAACCGATCTTTCACAATAAGTAAGTTTCTGTTAAACTAAGATTTAACGTTTTGCGGGGGTGAAGTTATTGGATAAGCTTAGTCTACATGATGCATTAAAACAACGAATATTAATCCTCGACGGTGCGATGGGGACCATGATTCAACAAGTTGATCTCACTGGTGCAGATTTTGGCGGAGAGGATCTGGATGGCTGTAATGAAATGTTGGTACTTACACGTCCAGAACTCATCCAGCGCATTCATGAAGAATATCTGGAAGCTGGTGCAGATTTAATCGAAACCAATACATTCGGAGCTACTTCGGTTGTATTGGCCGAATACGATATCCAGGATCGTGCCCGCGAGATTAACCTCGAAGCTGCTCGAATTGCGAGAGCTGCGGCAGATCGGTTCTCGACTCCAGAGTCCCCACGGTATGTGGTAGGTGCGATGGGACCAACAACGAAGACGCTCTCGGTTACGGGCGGCGTAACGTTTCAGGAGCTCATCGACAGTTATTCCGAGCAAGCGCTCGCTTTAATTGAGGGAGGCGTTGATGCGCTACTGCTTGAAACTTCGCAGGATACCCTTAATGTCAAAGCAGGCAGCATAGGTATCCAGCAAGCATTCGAGCAGAGCGGAATTAAGCTCCCTTTGATGATTTCAGGGACAATTGAACCGATGGGAACAACCCTTGCGGGTCAAAACATCGAATCCTTTTATATATCCCTAGAACACCTTAACCCAATTTCAGTGGGACTAAACTGTGCTACAGGCCCGGAATTTATGCGTGACCACATCCGTTCTCTTTCCGGAATGGCTTCAGTAGCAGTCAGCTGTTATCCGAATGCAGGTCTACCTGATGAAAATGGTAATTATCATGAATCACCTGATTCACTCGCTCAGAAAATTGGAGCATTTGCCGAACAGGGATGGTTAAACATTGCCGGAGGTTGCTGCGGTACAACTCCAGCACATATTCGGGCGATGCGTGATACGCTTGCCAAGTACCCCCCAAGAGAAATGAACGGAACACATCCGCCAGCATTATCCGGTATCGATCCCGTATATATAGAGCAGGATAATCGTCCATATATGGTTGGTGAACGGACCAACGTGCTTGGATCTCGGAAATTCAAGCGCCTGATCGTTGAAGGGAAATATGAGGAAGCTTCGGAAATTGCACGCGCTCAGGTGAAAAATGGAGCACATGTTGTCGACGTTTGTGTGCAGGACCCGGACCGCGAAGAAGCTGAGGATATGGAAAAATTCCTCGAACTGGTCGTCAAAAAAGTAAAAGTTCCGCTGATGATTGATACAACCGACGCAAAGGTCATCGATCTTGCTCTTCAGTACTCTCAAGGTAAAGCGATAATTAACTCCATTAACCTTGAGGATGGGGAAGAGAAATTCGAGCTTGTAACTCCTCTTATCCACAAATATGGCGGAGCCGTTGTAGTGGGTACCATCGATGAACGTGGACAAGCCATTAGTCGGGAAGATAAATTGGAGGTTGCCAAGCGTTCATACGATCTGCTGGTGAACAAGTATGGATTGAAGGCTGAGGACCTGATTTTTGATACTTTGGTGTTCCCTGTTGGCACCGGGGATGAGCAGTATATTGGTTCTGCCAAGGAAACCATTGAGGGGATTCGGGTTATCAAGGAAGCTATGCCTGAGTGTCATACGATTCTTGGTATCAGCAACATCTCATTTGGATTGCCTGAGGCCGGTCGGGAAGTCCTAAACTCTGTCTTTTTGTATGAATGTACGAAGGCAGGACTCGATTACGCGATTGTAAACACGGAGAAGCTGGAACGTTATGCTTCCATCCCTGAAGAAGAACGCAGATTGTCGGAAGAGCTGCTCTATAATACGAATGACGAAACACTCGCTGCATTCGTAGCGGCATTCCGGAACAAAAAGGTTGAGAAGAAAGAGAAAATTTCGAATCTTTCATTAGAAGAGCGTCTCGCCTCTTATGTTGTCGAAGGCAGCAAAGAGGGATTGTTGCCAGATTTGGAACAGGCTCTTGCCAAATACTCAGCGCTTGAAGTCATCAATGGGCCACTTATGCAGGGGATGGAAGAAGTAGGCCGACTGTTTAACAACAACGAGCTGATCGTTGCCGAGGTTCTGCAGAGTGCGGAAGTAATGAAGGCCTCAGTTGCTTATCTGGAACAATTCATGGAGAAAAATGAAACATCTGTGAAAGGCAAAATCATTCTGGCAACAGTTAAGGGTGATGTGCACGACATCGGGAAGAACCTGGTGGAGATCATCCTGTCCAATAACGGTTACCGAATCATTAATTTGGGTATAAAAGTACCACCAGAACGAATCATAGAAGCATATAGAGAAGAAAAAGTGGATGCTATCGGCTTATCCGGTTTGCTTGTCAAATCGGCACAGCAGATGATTGTCACCGCGCAAGATTTGCGTACAGCGGGTATCGACGTACCTATCATGGTGGGCGGAGCAGCACTTACGCGCAAATTCACCAAGAACCGGATTCGTCCTGAATATGACGGAATGGTTGTATACGCAAAGGACGCGATGGACGGTCTGGATTTGGCTAACAAGCTGATGAACCCGGTTTCCCGTGAAGCCATGCAGCTGGAGATGGAGGCTGAAAAAGAAGCGGATGCGTCCAGCACAGAAGCGGTTAAACCGCTACCGGAGCTTACGCGAGTAGAGCGGTCGGATATCGCAATCGACAATCCTGTTCTTGTTCCTCCGGATCTTGAGCGGCACACGCTGCGTAATTATCCATTGTCGCACATTTTGCCGTATGTAAACATGCAGATGCTGCTTGGTCATCATCTTGGCCTTCGCGGTTCTGTGGAGCAGCTGCTCGCTTCGGGTGATCCCAAAGCTACCGATCTCAAAGCGGTTGTAGACGGAATTATGCAAGAAGCAGTCCGGGATGGAATTATCCAGGCACATGCGATGTATCGCTTCTTCCCAGCACAATCCAGCGGCAATAGCATCATCATTTACGATCCCGAGAATACAAGCAATATTCTGCATACCTTTACATTCCCGCGGCAAAAGGTTGAACCGTTCCTGTGCCTGTCTGACTTCCTGAAGCCTGTGGAATCCGGAGAAATGGATTACGTTGGATTCATGGTTGTAACAGCCGGTCACGGTGTTCGTGAACTATCCACGGCATGGAAGGAGCAAGGGGACTACCTTCGATCACATGCTCTGCAATCTGTAGCGCTTGAAGTGGCTGAGGGATTAGCTGAACGAGTGCATCATATGATGAGAGATATATGGGGCTTCCCGGATCCGGCGAACATGACCATGAAACAGCGTCATGGTGCGCGTTACCAAGGCATACGGGTGTCATTTGGATATCCGGCTTGTCCGGATTTGGAAGATCAGGGGCCACTCTTCAAGCTGATGCAGCCTGAGGATATTGGTGTGGAACTGACGGAAGGCTTCATGATGGAGCCGGAAGCTTCCGTATCCGCGATGGTGTTCAGTCATCCGCAAGCCAAATATTTTAATGTTGAAAAAGCATAGTCAATAAGAGGTCAGGCAGAGCCCTCCGCATCGTCGGAGGCTTTTTGCTGGCAACAGAAAGAGGTGCAATCCGGATGGAACTATATTTCCTGGGAACTAACGCTGGTGTACCTACACTGCAGCGGAATGTAACTTCCATTGGGCTCCGCATGTTGGATGAGCGAAGAGCTTTGTGGTTGTTTGACTGCGGGGAAGGAACCCAGCACCAAATTTTGAGTTCACCGCTAAAACTGAGTAAATTGGAGAAAATCTTCGTTACCCATCTTCATGGGGACCATGTATTCGGGCTTCCCGGCCTGCTTTCGAGCAGGGCTTACCAGGGGGGGACTACACCCCTTACGGTTTATGGACCGCCTGGGACAGAACGTATGATTACAACCGTAATGGAGTTAAGTCAGTCTCGGATTAACTATGAGTTGAAGATTGTTGAGCATACAGGTGGTTTGCTGTTTGAAGACGAGAGCTTCATTGTAGAGTCTGCTTTACTGGAACATCGGATCGACAGCTACGGCTACCGAATTACGGAAAAGGATCGTCCAGGCAGTCTCGATCAAGCCAAGCTGGCAGAGTATGGTTTGAAGCCGGGTCCTCTTTTTGGTCGTCTTAAACGCGGTGAGACGATTACCCTGGATGACGGCAAAGCTGTTCGTCCGGAGGATGTATTAGGAGCTCCCAAACGCGGCAAAGTGATAACCATTTTGGGAGATACACGACCGTGTGCAAATGTATTGCCCCTCGCTAAGCATGCAGATGTACTTGTACATGAAGCAACATTTATGGACGATTTGGCAGATACCGCTCATGAGTACTATCATAGCACTGCTAAGCAAGCGGCTGAGGCGGCCAGAGCAGCAGATGTTGGAGAATTGATTATGACTCATTTTAGCTCTCGTTATAAGGATGATGAACAGCTGCAGCCCCTTTTGGACGAGGCAAAGGCCGTTTTTCCCAACTCCAGATTGGCGAATGAGCATCAGTTAATTCCTGTCATTCATCATCAGAATGGATCTCAGTTATAATTAAGGCAGTTGGACTTCAAAAAATGTTCGTTTAAAGACGGCAATTCAGGCGGGACTGAAGGGGAAAGGCCCTGAGGTCCCTTTTGCAATCTGATCGGAAAGCGTGTAGGATGGGCAATATGAGCAGGGAAATGAACCAAATTATTTTCCGGGAAAGCGCAGGAAATGACAAGCTTGTACAGAAGGCGCGCGAGTGAAAACGTCTGGGTTCGATTCGGTTCGACGTGTTGCGTGCTCATACGAGCAAGCCCGTATTATTTTTGAAATACATAGCTATGGATCAAAAAACATCAAAATGTAATTAAGGACATGAATTGTTAATGGTCTAAAAGAAAGGAAGTGCTCTGTATGATTAAGGCCTATCTAATCGATCTGGATGGAACACTCTATCATGGCAGACATCGTATTGATGGGGCAGACAAGCTTATTCAGACACTGAATGAACAGGCAGTACCTTATTTATTTGTAACAAATAATTCTTCACGTACTCCGCAAGGAGTAGCAGATCACTTGAACGAAATGGGAATTCCAGCGGAAGCATCTCAAGTTTGTACTTCTGCAGTTTCTGCTGCTGAATATGTAGCTGAAGAATCTCCTGGGGCAAGAGTTGCCTGCATTGGAGAAGCTGGTTTACTTCAGGCTATCGATGAAGCAGGATTGCAAAGGACGGAAGAAAAGCCGGAATACGTCATTCAAGGCATTGACCGAGAATTTTCCTACCAAAAACTAACCAAGGCACTGCGCTGGATTAATGATGGAGCAAAATCAATTCTGACCAACCCAGATCTGCAGCTCCCCTCTGATGATGGCTTGACTCCAGGAGCGGGTACCATTGGTGCTGCGATCGAAGCGGCTACAGGTGTTTCACCAACTGTAATCGGCAAGCCTTCCAGCATTATTATGAAGTCAGCGATTGATCGATTAAATTTAAGGGCTGATGAAGTGGCAGTGATCGGGGACAATATGCGTACAGATATTGCAGCAGGAGCAGCAGCTGGATGCGAGACATTGCTCGTATTGACCGGAGTCACAACGAAAGAAAATATGGACACTCATATTAGCGCGACCAAGATACGTCCTGATCATGTGTTTGATGATTTGCATAAACTGATTGAGTGGCTGTCGCAACAAGCGAGCCAAGCATCCAAGAAGGGATAGATACAGATGCCGGAACTGCCGGAAATGGAAAACTACCGGACATTATTGTCCGCAGAAATACTTGATTTACCTATTACTGGTGTTGTCGTTAATCGGGAAAAATCCATCAATAAAGAGCCAGAGGAATTTACGCGCGAACTTACAGGCAATCGTATTATTTTTGTCGAGCGCCGGGCGAAGCATCTTATTTTCCATTTGGCAAACGGTAAACGACTGGTGCTCCATCTCATGCTGGGAGGCATGATTTACTGGGGGACTGAGGCAGATCGTCCCGATCGGTCGACACAAGTTGAGATTCAATTTGGTGATCATATCTTGTTCTTTAGTGGACTCCGATTGGGTTATTTGCACCTGCTTACATCCAAGGAAACGGAAGAAGCCATGGCCGATCTTGGACCTGAGCCACTTGATCGACGCATGAATCCTGAGCGTTTTGCTTCATTGCTGAAAGGACGCCGCGGAACGCTCAAAACGACCCTGGTTAATCAGCACATTATTGCTGGTATCGGCAATTGTTACTCGGATGAAATTGCTTTTGCTGCAGGTTTGAGACCTAGTTCCAAAACACAGAACATCGCCAGTTCACCAGAACTCACAGAGCGTTTGTTCCGTTCTATGCAGTCGGTGCTCCGTGAAGCAGCTTCGGAGGGTGGTTATATGGAAATGCCGCTGATGCAAGGGGACACGAAAACAGGAAGTTTTGATGAGCAATGTAGGGTATATGATCGCGAAGGGGAAAGCTGTCCACGTTGTGGAGGCACGATTGCACGAGTGGAAATTACGGGGAAGAAGGCTTTCTTCTGTCCGAATTGTCAGCATGAGGCCTAATTACGGAATCGGCGCACACGTCAGCACGAGAGGTGGATTTTTACAAGCAGCCAAGAGGGCATATGAGATGGGGGCAACGGCATTTCAATATTTTCCGAAGAACCCCCGCAGCCTTGGTTTGAAAGATCCTGACCTTAAAAATGCTGAATTGTGCCGGGAGTGGTGTGAGGAGAATGGCATTGCGTCCATTGCACACTCACCCTATCCGACGAATCCGGCTTTGGGCATGACCCGTGGAGAGGCGGGGTTTCATGCTACCGTAGCTTCCATAAGGAATGATCTGCACATTGCAGATGTGTGCGGTTCAGTAGGAACGGTTGTTCATTTTGGTCATCTTAAGAGTGATCAGCCGCTTGAAGGATATCAGAATCTCATTCATTGTTTGGATACGGTTTTGGAAGACTGGAATGGAGAGGCAAAGATCTTGCTCGAAAATCAGGCAGGTGACCACGGTTCAATGGGCACGACCATGGAAGAAATGATTCAGATTCGCAAGCTGAGCCAATATCCGGAGCATATTGCTTTTTGTTTTGACACATGTCATGCTTTTGCTTCAGGGATGTGGCACAGCAATAGTGAACAGGATATGCTTCAGAAAGGCAGACAGCTTGGGTACTGGGATGCACTTGCTGCTGTGCATTTTAATGATTCCAAATATGCTTCCGGCTCGTGCAAGGATCGACATGCGCGAATCGGTCAGGGATTTATAGGAAGCAAAGCGATGCAAGAATTGTTGAGTTCACCTGAGTTCCAACGGGCTGTCGTTGTGTTGGAAACCGAGACAGGTGAGGATGGGACGCACAAAGATGATATTGAGGTCATGCGTTCCTGGTTGTAAACGGGGAGAGGAGTGGTCGTATGCATGTTTTCTTGGATGATTACCGGTCATGTCCCAAGGGATTTGTCTTGGCTACCAATGCTGAAGAATGTCTGATGCTGCTCAGGGAAGGTGACGTGGATATCCTGTCCCTGGATTATGAATTGGGTCCGGATTCGCCTAATGGTGGAGAAGTTGCAGCTGCCATTGTACGGGAAGGGCTGTTTCCGCGCGAAATTTATTTACACACCTCCAGCATGTATGGCAAACGTCAGATGTACGAATTGTTATATACCAATAAACCTGACACTGTAAAGGTACACAACGGTCCGATGACAGGTGAGGTTATGCTTCGGGTTGCTGCGGGAGAGCTTAGCTGATGAAGCCCATTCATTCGAAGCTTTTGATGCGCGGTGTGTGGGAAGGTATTCCTCAAGCTGTATTTATCTACACCCCTTTATGCGGTACTTGTGCTGCAGCGAGAAGAATGCTGGAAATCGCGGAGCATTTGTTGCCTGAGAACACATTATTTGAAATGAACATTCATGATATTCCGGATCTTGTGCAGCAGTTTAAAATTTCAAGCGTACCTGCAGTGATGCTGTTTGATGGAGAGCAGGAGGTACCTAAAATGATTTACCGAATGTCCTCGGTGGAGCACCTGCTAAATGAAATTCGAAAGGCGGTCCTGAAATGAGGATTATTTCGATGGAGCATGTTTCTCTCCGCCGTGAGGATAATCAGATCCTGGATGACGTTCATCTGCATATTGAGCAGGGCGAGCATTGGGTCATTCTGGGACGTAACGGTTCAGGCAAAACAACGCTGCTGGAAATGATGAATGGATATATGTTCCCCAGTCAAGGGCGTATTGAGGTGCTGGGGAACTTATATGGGCAATGTGACGTTCGTGAAGTCAGAAAAGAGATTGGTTATATCAGTCAAACGCTGATTGAAAAACTGACATTGCGAGATCCGGTCTGGGAGGTAGTTGCGACAGGTGCATTTGCCTTTTTGCGTTTTTATCAGACCATTCCCGATGAAGTGAAGACGAGAGCCTTGAATCTTCTGGATGACATGGGCTTCGCTAAACTGGCTAATCACCCGCTCGGTACACTTTCCCAGGGGGAGCGAAAAAAAGTCATGCTGGCACGTTCACTGATGGCGGACCCTAAGTTACTAATTATGGACGAGCCGTGCGCTGGACTCGATCTGTACGAACGGGAAAAAATGTTGGCTGAAATCGACCGACTTCGTCAGCGCAATATAACAGTAGTATATGTAACACATCATGTAGAAGAGATCATGCCCTTATTTACACATGTAGCATTAATTCGCGAAGGTCGTATTGCTGCGGCAGGAAACAAACATGAAGTTTTGACACAGGATACAATTATGCATACGTATGACATTCCGGTCGACATTGAGTGGGATCACGATCGACCATGGATTCGCGTACGTTCTGGAGGGTAACACAAGTTGAGTACACAGTCGTCTAGCGGAGAAGGGAACTTCTCCCGTTTTATCTGCACAGCCAATCATGGCTTTGCACCCTATGCTCAGGAAGAACTGCGCCGTACATTTGGTGCTGTTAAGAGCACGGTACTTGTACCGGGTGAAGTCCTTCTTGCCGGCTTACCGGTAACAGAAGAAGAGGTATCGATCAAACTCCTTGAGGAAAATCCAACGTTTTTACGTCACATTCAGCCTGTTCAGTTTCAGGAGAATACGGAAGATTCTGATCAGGCGATGGAGAAACTGATTGCCTTTATTACAAACCATACGGAGTTGACCGGAACCAAAGTGGCATTACAGGTTCGTAAAACGGAAGGTTCATTTTGGCTGGAGAACGCCGCTTCATTGAAGCAATGGTTGACCGAAAAGCTGGATACACTAGGCTGTGAGTGGGTTGTTCGTGATGCAGACTCTGTTATTTCTGTGTTTGCGGCAGATGATGCATTGTATGCTGGCATATCACGACCTGAACAGAACCTTTCCGACTGGAACGGGGGAGCTGTACGCTTTCAAAAAGAGGAAGGCCAGATCTCACGAGCCAAATTCAAGCTGCTTGAGGCAGAGCAGACATTTGGCATCGATTTTGCATCGTTTCACAAGGCGCTTGATATTGGTGCGGCCCCTGGTGGTTGGACTTCCTTTCTGCTGGAACGAGGACTAGAAGTCACAGCAGTGGACCCGGCCAAAATGGATGCCACACTTCTGGAATCGCCCAAACTTACGTTTTTGAAAAAGAATGCAGGTGATGTTCGGTTCCGTGAAGGTGAATTTGATCTGCTTGTCTGTGACATGAGCTGGAGTCCCAAATTGATGAGCCGACTCGTTTCGGACTTGTTATACAGTCTTCAATCCGGTGGAACAGCGGTTGTTACGGTAAAATTGCTTCATAAAAAACCACTTGCGCTGATCAAGGAAGTCATTGACACGTTTGAGCGTTCACGAATGCAGATTCAACGATCCAAACAATTGTTTCACAATCGTGAGGAAATAACACTTTATATGATTAAATATTAAGCGGGTAAAGATTTTAAATTTACTACTTTACAACATCTTGTGGCGTATACTATAATGATACCAATATTAACCATAATGAATCCAAGGGAAAGCATCCCGAGGTGGACAAGTCCGGATAACCGGACTGTTGCACTTCGGTAAGCTTTCCCTTTTTTGTTATGCAGAAAGGAGGATTATACATGAGACATCCGGCGAGGCTGGAACACGGAAGCCTGCTGGGAGGACGATATCGAATCGAGTCCGTACTGGGTACAGGTGGGATGAGTCACGTATATAAGGCAGAAGATATGAAGTTGCCAGGTAAAACCTGGGCAATAAAAGAAAGTGTTGCTACGGTACCATATGAATCGAGTATGGAGACGGAAGCTGCTCTTTTGACCTCACTCAGGCATCCCAGATTACCGTTGATTGTTGATTTTTTTGTACCGGATGAAGAGGGCTACACGTACCTGGTAATGGAATACATTGAAGGTCAGACACTGAGTGATTATCACAAGCAATGTCGCGGAAAGATTCCCCTCGATCATATGACAGATTTTGTGCTCCAATTACTTGACGTGCTCAGTTATTTGCATGGTCTGAATCCAGCAGTGATCTATCGCGATCTGAAGCCATCCAACATTATGATAACCCCAGACCATGAAGTCAGGTTGATTGATTTTGGGATTGCTCGCAGCTTCAAGGCTCAGCATACAGAGGATACGGTGAAACTGGGTACGGCAGGGTTTGCTGCTCCCGAACAATACGGTACCGGACAGACGGATGCCAGATCGGATTTGTATGGGCTCGGAGCACTGCTGCTCTACCTCATGACGGGTGGTACATATACAGAATGGATACAAGGCGTCGAAAGTTCCATACGCAGTGATGTACCTCGCACTTACATTCCGGTTGTACGGCGATTGTTGAGACAGAACCCTGAGGAACGCTTCCAATCTGCCGATGAAGTCCGCAAAGAACTGCTTCGAAGACCTGGAATAACGGAGAGTAATGATTCGACAACATTGACAATTAGCGGTGGAACTAGAGTTATTGCTCTGACAGGAGCATCTTCCGGTGTTGGGGTGACGCATACCGCCATAGCCATTAGCCATTACCTGGAGAGACAACAGTTTAAGGTGGCAGTCATCGAGATGTCGCCGCGCTCCCAATCGTTTGCAAGGATTCAGCAAGTTGCCCAAGCTGGGAAACCATTATCGGCAGGAAGACAGTTTGCAGTAGACGGAGTGCACTATTGGAAGCAGTCCGGACGAGCAGACATTTTGTCTCTGTTGGGTGGCAGCTACCAATTCATCGTTATGGATCTGGGTAGTGGTCAGGATCAGAATCGACTGGAGGAATTTCTGAGAGCAGACCTGCCTATTGTTGTGGGCTCAGGTGCTGAGTGGAAGCAGGCAGAGATTAATGCATTTGTTCGTTCGCATCATCGTTATCCGAGAGACAAATGGATTTATTGTTTGCCGCTTGCAGCCACAGATGCTGTTCAACGTGTACGTAGAACTTTGAATACATCAAGTGTGTACGGACTTCCATTGCACATTGATCCTTTTGATAGGGATTCTCAGACAGACAAGGTATTAGCCCAGATATTGAATCATTTGATCGGGCAGCAGCCCAAGAAGCGTTCGTTTTTTGCAAGAAGAATAAAATCATGATTAGAGGAGCTTGTGAAAGGAGAGCCTTTTTTGTCCAAATTAAGAAAACAAAGCCGACAAATGATCTATGCCGGATTAACCGGTGCGGGAGCAGTAGGATTATTATTCGGGGGATATGTCATCTACAACGTGATTACAATGAATGACACCAAATCTGAAATGGAGTCCCAGTATGCTTCAGCTTACGAACAAAAAGAAGCTGAGCTGCTGCAGCAATGGAACACAGGAGCACAAGGCTGGGTAACGGTACGTGACGTTGAAGCAGGAGAACCGATCTTACCCCAGGATATTAAGCTTATCGCGATACCTGATGCTCAAGCGCCACGTAATTTATGGTCCAGCACCAAAGAGATGGATGGGCAAGTAGCCAAAATAGAACTGAAAAAAGGAACAGCCATAACAACCGAAATGGTTTATGAAGACACGCCAGCACCGCCAGATCTAAGAAATCGTGAACTGCAGGTCGTTTTATTACCCACTTCACTTGCACAAGGCGATAATATAGACATTCGCATCCAATTTCCAACAGGTCAGGACTATATCCTTCTGTCCAAGAAGAAAGTAGAGCGCCTGAATGAAGCGACGTTGTGGATTACCATGACCGAGGAAGAGATTTTGTCGCTGTCCAGCGCAATCGTAGATGCCTATTTACATAAAGCTTCAATTTATGCACTAACGTATGTTGAGCCTCAGTTTCAGACAGCTGCAATTCCAACGTACCCTGCCAATAGTGAAGTGCTGAAACTGCTTGAAAGTGACCCGAACATTGTTCGAAGGGCAGAACAGGAGTTGTCGAGACAGGTACGGAGTTCACTTGAGAGCTCTCTGGCTGCTTCCATGACAGCGCCCTCCCAAAGCGTTGAGCAAGATGTTGCACAATCATCCGTTTCTCATAACAGCAGACCTCGCTCTAACAATATTTCGGACGAAGTCATATGGAATGACGGATCAGGAAGCAATCAGCAAACGACAAATGGAAACAATCAATCCACGGAGTCTTCCGCATATACGGATGAACAGAAAAACCTGTTGACCGGAGGAGAGTAATAGACATTCGAAATGCAAAAATATAATGCTGATAACAACGTATTAATGCATAAAAGGAAGGAGTTGAGTGTCACGTGCACACTTGGATTTTCGCTGGATTATGTGAAAAAAATGATCTTATGTTATATCTGTGCAAAATTTTAGCCACTTCAGGCAAGCGGGTGTTACTGGTTGACGGAACTTTACAACAAAAGTATGGGTACGGGGTTGGAGAAGGACACCATGCTCTACGTATCACCGAATTTGAGGGTTTTGATATTGCCTGTCACTTTGTAACTTCGGCCGCGGTTGAGAGTCATCTGGAGGCTAGTGGAGAAGGTTTGGAATCCTATGATTTTGTCCTGTATGACATGGAAACCTCCCATTTCGCCTCTAGAGAATTATGGCTCACGGCTGATATTCGAGTCTGGGTGAGTGATTATGAACGTTACAATCTGGAACGAGGAAAAGGCTGGTTGAGGCGGCTTTTTGAAGAGCAATCATTACCAACAGAGCTTTCATTTCAGCGCATTCTGATTAATGCAGTTGACTGCAAATTGGAAGAACGTTACCTATGGGCCTATCTGGAAGGAAGTCCTTTTGTTTGGACAGGCGAATCTTTGATACTTCCATGGGATGAACTGACTGCTGCGGTGAAATTGGAAAATGAACATCACCGTCGGGTGCGGTTAGGGCCTTTGTCACGGAGCTACAAGAAATCACTATGTCGTTTGTTCGAACAATTGACTGGATGGGAAAGTGTTCGTAGTCGAAGAGCGATAAAGGAAGCGGAAAGGATGAGAGCATGAGCAACATTTTGTTTTGGAGTCCTTTTGCAGGTTCGGGCAGTACGTCCAGTGCAATAATTAGCGCCTACGCCATGGCACTTCAATACAGGACCCGAGTTTTATTAGTGAACACAGGTCCAGTCGGCAGTGGTATTGAAGCACCGCTTCCATCTATGGAATTAGGGCAGGCTGACAGTCTGTTCAGATTTGAAGAGGGTGGTTGGGATGCAGTAGAACGACTACATATAAGCGGAAGCCTCAATAAGCATAATTTGAAGGATTACGCGAAGCCGCTATTACGGGATAGATTGGATTTATTGACCGGAAGAATTAACCAGATGGAACGTACGCCCAAAGAACACATTGAAACGTTGAAAGCACTGCTGGAAGTGGCAAATGAGTACTACGATATGGTTTTGCTGGATGTGGACCGTGAGGGAATGGATGCGACCGTTCTGCTGGCTCAAGCTGATTATGTTGTAGTGAATTTGACACAAAATATGCGTGATCTGGAATTGTTTTTTGAACACAACAAACCTGATCACTTAAGTAATCAAAACATGCATGTTGTCATCAACAAGTATGATCCGCAAGCAAGGGCAACTCTTAACAACATTCGCCGACGTTTCCGTTACAAGGGATCCATATCTATTGTGCCTTATACGACTGCATTTCTGGATGCTGTGAATCGGAGGGATACGGCTACGTATCTGCAGCTTGAAGGATTGAGTGACAGTAGAGATCTTCGAAAAGGAAGCATGGCCGCCAGTATGGCTGAACTTGCTCGCCTGATTATGGACGGTGCAGGTATGCGCACTGTTCTGAAAAGGCTGGAAAGGGGAGCCTGAACCTCTAATGCTCTGGAATACAATAGCGATCAGTTTTATTGTAATAGCTGTTTTGACATACATCTGGATCAAAACGAAATCATTCCATCGGCAAAAAAATGCAGGAACTCCTGAACGCGAGGCATTTACGATTGGAACGCTGACTGAACAGGTGAAGAACTCGCTGCATGAATTAAGTCATAGTCAGCTTGCGGATATCGGTCTTCATGAAGAAGAATATCGCAGGAGAATCAATCAGCGTGCCGAGATGAGAAAAGCGCTGAAAGGCTGCGTCTCTGGCAGCATAAGTGACAAAACCTATGTAAAGAACCTGATCGCTGACTTACTTACTCGAAGCATAGGTCTGAATAAAACCAATGTGGATGAAGTCATCCTTTTTGCGGAACCCGAGCTGTTATCCGTTCAAGACCAGTTTGAAATTGTCTTTTACCTGTACCGACAGCAGTTCGGCGTCGATGCCTTGTCACGCTTGATTGACACTTACGATCTGGGCAAACTCCGATTGGAGGATGGTGCTGAGGACGGCGGTGGATATTATGTTTCCGAGGAAGATATCCGGTATGTATTTGAATGCGAGTACCGTGAACTCGGATTTAGAGAAAAAACGGATATTATCGTCCAGCGGATATACCAGCATTACAAAGGCTTCTCGGTTGTAGATGAAATCAGAGACCAGCGAATTGACGGGGTTAGCGGTGGGGTTAGCGGTATGCTGGATGCCATGCAGGATATCGGAGTTAAGCACCCGGCTTCCTGGAATGATCTGTTAGAAGATGGCTTGGAGGATACACCCGTTGAAGTTCCGCTAAGTGGTATGGAGAGTGTTTGGATTTTTTACAAGGGGAAGTCGATCCATCTTTCATTTTTATCGTTTGGCAGTACACGGGAGCTGAAGAGGGTTTGTCAGAATATTTATAAATATAATTATCCTGGTCAGTTATCTGAAGCGAATGGATATAAGGTTAACGAAATGAAGGATGGCTCTCGTGTCGTTGTGGTACGGCCTCCTTTTGCAGAATCATGGGCGTTTTTTGTCCGGAAATTCGATATTCCCAATGCGTCGCTTGAGCAATTAATAACCGGCAGCAATGCCGAACTGCCAATCACATTACTGAAGTACCTCATGAAAGGAAGTCGTATTACAGCTGTGACTGGTGCTCAGGGATCTGGTAAAACGACGCTGCTGATGGCGATGGTCAAGCATATCTATGCCTCATACACTCTGCGTGTACAAGAAATGGCATTCGAGCTGCAGCTGCGTCGAATCTACAGTCGTCGTAATATTTTGAGCTTTCGGGAGACGGAACATATTTCAGGTCAACAAGGACTGGATTTGCAGAAAAAAACAGATGGAACAGTCAACATACTGGGAGAGGTTGCGAGTGATGAGGTTGCTGCCTGGATGATTCAAATGTCGCAGGTGGCGAGTTTGTTCACTCTGTTTACCCACCATGCCAAGACATTCCGGGATCTGGTATTCTCGCTCCGCAACTCTTTGCTCAAAACAGGCATGTTTCAACATGAGCACATTGCTGAGGAACAGGTCGTCAGTGTCATCAATTTTGATGTGCACATGAAAAAGGATCCTGAAGGTCGCAGATACATAGAGCGAATTACAGAGTGCCTGCCTCGTGCTGATCAGGTGGACAGTGTGGAAGAACGGGCAGGGTTTGCTTTTCGGAATGTCATTGAATACAAGGATGGCGAATATGTGGTAACCGCTCCCCTGTCACCTAGCTGCATCATGGATATGCGGGACCAAATGACATTGCACGATGCTGCACAGTTTGAACAGTTTATTGAGCGGCACTGGGGTGATATGCATGACAACTAAATCGTGGCTTATCCTTTTGCTGGGTATATGTGTCTCCGGGCTCGTGATTACGCTCCTGACTCTCCAATTCTTTCAAAAGAGGGGGAAGGGCTTAAGCGGTAGAGTTCCTGGAGCAACAACACCTGTTGCCAATCGAACGGTCCGGTTAAGGTCATTTCTGCTGCACTCCTATCGCTGGGGTACGAGGGTGCCGATTTTGGCATCTTACATCTATTTAATTCAGAAGCGGATCTCATTCAGACATGTTGGAGACGAAGCATCTTTACGACGTATGACCATGACTGTTGTTCTGATTGTTGTGGGAGGATATGGAAGTATTAGTATTGTGCTGTTCTTCATGCAACCAGGTATTGCTTTCGTCATTTTGTCTGTACTTTGCGCTGTCGTAATCCATAGTCTTGTCGTGGACTTGTGGCTGAATCGCACAGAGAAACGTCTGCTAGTCCAAATGTTGGATCTGTTTGCGGACGTTCGACATCGATACCACCAGCACGGGATGATCGAAGAAGCACTCTATGAAGCTGGAGAAGCTGGTGTGGGTGAAGCAGCCGATCAGGTATTGCTAATCTATGAGGCACTGACTTCACCAGATCCCAATGAAGCGTTGGAAAGGTATTACGAGATAGCCCCCAACCGATTTCTTAAGGCTTTTGCTGGCATCTCCTATATGGTAATGGAGTTTGGGGACAAGAACAGAGCTCAAGGTTCAATCTACCTGAAAGGTTTGGGAAACCTGACTCAGGAAATTCATTTGGAAATTTTACGGCGGGACAAGTTGGATTACCTTTTAAAAGGATTAAACATGATTGCGCTGGCTCCGGTATTATTTACGGCTCCCATTGAACGCTGGGCGAGAGGCAGTTTCCCGACCATGGATGAGTTTTACCGCAGCAAGCTTGGATTCATAACCAAAATATCCATCTATATCATCATAATTTTGGCCTACTTGCTGTTGCAGAGACTTCAGCATTACGATGAAACGCGATTCCGCTCAGGGCACAAACCTTCCATCATGGACCGTTTTTTGTACAACCAAAAATTCATTCGTAAATTGGCCATGTTGTTTGCTGCTAAACCAGGAAGTACAAATTATACCCAGACCGTAAGGCTGATGAGGGAGAGCAGCGCTGAATTAAAATACGAGTGGCTGGCGATCCGCAGACTGATGTTGTTTGTGTGCTCCTTTGCACTGGCTATCGGTTGTATATTACTGCTTCATCATATTGAACGAAATCATGTTCTATACGATCCGGTAAGAGATGACCGCATGTTTGGAGCAATGGCCGAAGCGGAACTGAATCAGGCTGCAGAAAAAACAGCTTTGGACCGAGAGGTAATGGAGCGGTTAGGCATGAAACGTGGAACTAGTTATGATGACGTGTTTAACATGTTACAACAGGTTTCCTCCATCCCACTAGACTCTGCTACACAAACTGAGACCAGTCTGCGCATTATTCAAAAGCTCGAAGTATACAACAAGCAGTATTTGCACTGGTGGGAGCTGCTGATTGCCATCTTTATCGGCGCGGCGGGATATTACATGCCCATATGGCTCATGATGTTCCAGCGTAAAATGCGAAGTATGGACATGAAACACGAAATTTACCAATATCAGACGGTGATCTTCATTTTGCGTGAGATGGACCGGATGTCTGTTGAAGAGATTTTGGAATGGCTTAATCGCTTTGCCGTCATTTTCAAACGACCCCTTCAAAAATGTCTGCTTCACTTTGAACATGGACCAGAAAATGCACTCGAGCAGCTGAAAGAGGATGCAGGGTTGCCTGAATTTCAGCGTTTGGTGGACAAACTGCAGCTTGCACTCGGTAAAATATCGATTCGTGAAGCGTTTGATGATCTGGACAGCATGATGACTTTTTATTTTGATCAGCGGAAGCAGGAGTATACCAGAATGATAGATGTAAAAGCCTCATGGGGCAGAATGATTGGCTTTACCCCGATGTATGCCCTTATTTTTCTCTATCTGGTCATCCCGCTTGTTGGTATGAGCTTCCTGCAAATGAACATTTATTATGAACAAATTCAGAAGCTGTAGCGGTTCAGGTTGAACCCGTTCAGGCTGATGTACATTTATTTATCAAAACTTAGGAGGATTTAACATGAATAATGCTTCAAGTGCTTTAAAGGTAGCCGCAGGGATCTTTTTGACGATTGCCCTTATTACGATTGTAGTGCTGCTGTTTATTTCTGCTCAGGAGGCGACCAAAACAGCGCAAAACAATTTTGCGGACATTCAGACAGAATTGTCTCAGGCCGCATTTACGGTGTATGACGGGACTACGATCAGTGGCTCCCAAGTTACTAACGCACTGCGAAAATATGCGGACAAGGATCAATTTGGTATCCAGGTCATTACAGGAAAAAACAAGGGTGGTCAGTGGTATGGCAATGAGTTGAACATTTCTCAGGATATTAATAATGCGGACTACGGTTCAGTCGTTGCTCCAGATAACAAAGTGGGCAGTATTAATCAGACGATGAGCGAAAAGGACAATCAATACGTTAACCCAAGTGGAAAGTTCAAGGCCGTTATCGTTAAAGACAAATCAAATGTGGTGAGAGGACTAATCTTCCAGCAATCCTGACAGGAGTTGGTTTCCATTGTCCCAGAATACTCAGCAGCTCATGTTGTTTTGTACTGCAATTGTCCTGTTTGTAACAGCCTGTCTATATGGACAACAAAGCGTTAGCGTATTGGCCAGTGCTTTGAGTTCCAGCGTGCACACGAATGAAGACATGGAAGGAAGAATAAATACGACATTAAGAATAAGCAAACCCCTTCGTTACAGCGGAGCTGAGGTGTTACATACGGTTAGACAAATGACGGGTACAGCGGTGGAAGTGCAGGTTGACGGGAAAAAGTATACGATAGACCCGCTTATCAACCGAAGTGCGACCATACCTGTTCACGTGTCCGCTTCCTATAAACCGGAGTTTATGAGAGATGATAGCGGGGAATTGCTTCGAATTGCATTTTGGAGGGAGGCCAGTATCAATTGATAAATGCTGTATCCAAGCTGCTAGCAGTTATGCTGGCAGTACTTCTGCTATATGTATATCCGACTGCGGAAACGGCAGATCGACAAGACGATATAGCGCGAATGGTCACATATCAGACGGTTACCCGCTTTGTGGATTCAGTCAGAACGAAAGGTTACATTTCTCCTGGGATGTATGCCGAATTTGAAGAACAGCTGGCGCGAACAGGCAATGTTTATGATATTTCCATGGAGCATCTGCACAAAAAATATGTTCCTCATTACACGGATCCGATGGATCAAGGTACATTTACAGGAACATATGAGACGGTACAGGATGCATATTACTCAGCGCAAATTTTAGAAAAAATGTTCCCTGTCTCGGGCGCGTACGCAGCCGATGATCCGCTTCGTAGATACACGCTGACCGTGGGTGACTTTTTCACGATTACACTTAAAAATACCAATCGGACATCAGCCATGCTGATTCGCGAGTGGCTGAATGGTACGGCTCCTGCGGCAGCAGTGTTTACCACTTATGGAGGCATGGTTCTCAATGAAGATTACTGATTTGTCCATTGTGTTTGTTCTCGTATTTCTACCCTTTTTTTGGATGGTTTCTCGGAATACCCATGATGCGGATGAAGTTCAGCTTCTTAATCAAAGGTATAGATCAGCCCTCCAAACAGCTGTATTGGACGCGGGAAACGTAATGCATCAGAATGAGAAGCAAAACAGTGAAGCAGGATATGATTCCACCAAATTCGTAAAGGCAGATAAGGAACTGGCGCTTCAGACATTCACTCAGACGATGGCCTTAAATATGGGCATACATGACGATCCAGAGGCAATACAAGCACTGTTTGATTACATACCGGCCATAGTTGTACTGGATTACGATGGTTATTATATCTTAGCTAAGGAAGCGGAGATGACTGGTGAGATTGATGATTCGTACCACCAGGTATGGAGTCCTAAAATGCCTTATACATATTCAGATTCAGACGGCAGCAGCATTAATTTTACACTTGACGGTTATGTTTATGCTTATGATGCCGTTCAGGGTAAATGGATTGAAGGTTTTCAAAGGGAACTCGCTTCGACTAGTGGAATTCCATTGCTGCAAAATTCAGATTCGTTTGAGCAGGTCAGACAAACTCGCATCGTCATGAGCGTACAGGAGAATCTCGCTGAAGTCATTAATCGGCATAATGAGTTTGCAAGAAGAAACGGGATATCCTATACGTTTACCTTGCCTCTTATTTCTCAGGAGGATTGGTACAATACGATTAATGATACGGGGATCATGGCCTTTATTCAAGGCTTGCCTGTAGGGATCCAGAAGGTAAACACCTATGCCATCGGTGGAGGAAGGTTGGTTAAAAGAACAGCAGTCATTGGAGGGATAGAACCTTCTACCGGCATAAAGTATTATTATCCAGCAACTTGTAAGAATAACTTCCGAGCTGAAGAAGTTTTTACCGATGCGAAGCAGGCCGCGGCGGCGGGGTATTTTGAGGGGAATTGTTTCATAAACAAGGTTGTTCACTAAGTAAGACTGCTGCGCTTACTACATTGCTTTCAGAAAAGGCAGGTCCTGTGCTAAAATAGGGTTTCAGTTCAGAACTTGACCGGTATCAACAATACCGAATAAAAAGTAATGTTAAATAGATAGGAGCAACCTCATCTCATGAGTTTATTGTCAGTGGAGAACGTCAGTCACAATTTTGGTGACCGCACGTTATTTAAAAATGTATCTTTTCGTTTACTTGCAGGAGAGCGTGTAGGCTTGGTCGGAGCAAATGGTGTAGGAAAGTCCACTTTAATGAACATTTTGACCGGAAAATTGCTGAAAGACAGCGGGAAAGTAGAGTGGACACCAAAAGTCCGTTACGGATATTTGGATCAGCATACCAAGCTGACTCCGGGCAAAACAATCCGCGACGTTTTAAAAGATGCCTTCCTTCCCCTGCTTGAACTGGAAAAAGAAATGATGGCCATTACAGACCAGATGGCTGATGCAGACCCAGACCAGCTTGAAAAACTGCTGGAAGAAATGGGTGAAATCCAGGAGCAGCTTGAGCAGGGCGATTTTTATTTGATTGATGTAAAAGTGGAAGAAATGGCGAATGGCCTCGGATTATCCGCTATTGGGCTTGATCGTGACGTCGCTGCTCTAAGCGGGGGACAACGGACCAAAGTATTGCTCGCCAAGTTGTTGCTCGAGAAACCGACGGCTCTTTTGCTGGACGAGCCAACAAACTACCTGGACGTGGAGCACATTGAATGGTTAACGCGATATTTGAAAGATTACCCTTATGCATTCATCCTGATTTCACATGATACGGAGTTCATGAATGAAGTCGTTAACGTCATTTATCATCTGGAATTTGCTAAATTGACGCGTTATGCTGCCAACTACAATAAGTTTCTTGAAATGGCCGATATGCAAAAAGCACAACATATCGACGCTTATGAGAAACAGCAGGAATATATTAAGAAACAGGAAGATTTCATTCAGCGTAACAAGGCAAGAGCCTCCACTTCCGGACGTGCCAAAAGCCGTGAGAAACAGCTGGGCAAGATTGAACGAATTGATCGCCCGGATGAAGCAGCAAAGCCGACATTTAAATTCAAAGATGCCCGTGCCAGCAGCAAAACAGTATTCGAGGGAATTGATTTCGAGATTGGTTATTCCTACCCTTTGCTGCCTAAGATGACAATGACCATTGAACGTGGTGAGAAAATAGCCATTGTTGGATGTAACGGTGTAGGTAAGTCGACACTTCTTAAAACCATATTGGGCAAAATCCCGCCGATCAGCGGTAAAACGTTCCTGGGGGATTATCTGGAAACGGCTTACTTTGAACAAGAAGTTCGGGCTGGTAACATTACCCCAATTGAAGATGTGTGGAACGAATTCTCCCATCTAACTCAGAATGAAGTACGCGGGCATCTGGCCCGCTGTGGTTTGAAAAACGAGCATATCACTCGTCCGCTGAGTGCACTTAGTGGGGGAGAACAAGCGAAAGTTCGCTTGTGCAAGCTTCTGATGCGTGAAAGCAACTGGATCCTGTTTGATGAACCGACAAACCACTTGGATGTAACAGCAAAAGCGGAGCTAAAACGAGCTTTACAAGAGTTTAAAGGTACAGTGCTGCTCGTTTCGCATGAACCTGAATTTTATCAGGATTGGGTCACCAAGACATGGGACGTTGAAGCCTGGTCTGAGAAAAACTAGTTGTTGCGGAGCAATCTAGTGCTCTACAATCAAAACATTCAGCCACATGAGTTTGAAAATCAACGGTGACAAAAAAAGGTGACTATGGTAACATAGGCTACAACTTCATACGATCACTAGGGGGGCCGCTCGATGCGGCTGAGATGGAATAATGCGATTCCGGACCCTTTGCACCTGATCTGGATTATACCAGCGTAGGGAAGTGGCGCGTTTTAGTTAATGATATGGGCAAATTAATATTCGATTTTGTAGCGAATGTGAATGCTCACAAGTGGAACATGAAGGTATCTCGTATATATCAGGGCTATGATTTAATAGCTTGTATACCTGACAACTGGCATGTGAAGCTCATTTAACTAACTGGACATGTTATCGCGGCCACTCCCTACGGGAGTGGCTTTTTTGTGCTTACATATTGTGACGGCAAGGAAGGTGAAACCAAACGGATACCTTTAAAAAACCTGTGAAATCACTATCGTTTGAACTGCATGCTGTTTCACCAGGGGTAGGGGATCAACAACGTTTTCTGAAGATTGCAGCGGATGCATGGCCTTGGCTTGACTATATCCACATCCGGGAAAAACATCTAACCACCGAACAAAAAATTCAATGGGCTCACAGTTTGCTGAACGCAGGAATTCCATCTGACAGGATCGTAATCAATGGTCTATGTGAGCTGAATAAGTTGGAGAAACATGTTTTCATTGAGAGGATTCATTGGGGTCAGTCCGATATGGCGACTACTCAAGGCAGCAGCCTGAACAAATGCGATCGACTTCGTCTCGGTATCTCTGTTCACTCTCTTCACGAAGCTAGAGCAGCTGAAGAACGGGGAGCGGATTATCTCTTTTATGGTCATGTATTTTCCTCCAGCAGTAAACCTGGGATCAAGCCGAGAGGGATAGATGCACTGTCTGAAATATGCTCAGCTGTTTCCATTCCCGTAATTGCCATTGGCGGAATTGAACCGGCAAACATAGCTGCTGTACGTGCAGCCGGAGCAAATGGTGCGGCAGTAATATCTTCGATCTGGACCAGTGATAATCCGGAAAGTGCGGCAGCAGCCTTGAGGTGGGCTATTGAACGATAGAAAGAAAGAATGAATAACGGAGGTGAATGATTGAACGGAGAAGCAAGAGGCCGAAGACGAAGTGGCAGCCTTTACCGAAATGGAGCAGCTTGTACGACCCAAATACGTGGAAATATTCGTGGCAAGCTTCATGCGGAAACTATTATTGTGGGAGGCGGCGTTATAGGTTGTGCCATCGCGTATGAGCTAGCTTCACGAGGTAAAGAAGTGATTTTAATCGAGCGTGTGCGTATTGCAAGTGAGACATCTTCTGCGGCAGCGGGCATGTTAGCTGCAGACAGCGAGACGTTTCATACTACTGTGATGTCAAAGCTAGCATATGAAAGTAGAAAACGACTGTATCAGCAAAAAGAACAGCTTGAACTACTAAGCGGCATTGAAATTGGCCTGCAGCAGAGTGGATTTATTACACCATTTCGGAATGAAGCCGAGATGAAAACGTATAGCGATTCGAGAAGAAGTACAGTTTTGCCTACAGAGCAAATGTGGTGGGATCATTCAAAGCTTCAACGTGAAGCCCCATGGATAAGCAAGGAAACTTTCGGGGCTCTATATAGGGCTTCAGAAAGTGAACTTCTCCCTGTCAATTTGGCACGTGCCTATGCGGGAGCAGCTCAAACAATGGGAGCTAAAGTAATCGAAGGTGTACACAATGTTAGTCTAACTGCGGATTCGAGTGGAATCCAGGGTGTGGAAACGTCGATTGGAAGATTAACGTGTAAACATGTGGTTATCACAGCTGGATTACAAGGTGGAGATATGTTGAAGCAGGTGGGTCTTAACCTGCCCACTCTTCCCGTAAAAGGTGAAATTGCAGCAATACAATTTCCGAAACATGATGCAGATTACAGACCTGACAAGACGGTTTATGCAGATAATGTATACATTGTCCCCAAAGCAAACGGCGAAGTTTGGATCGGAGCTACCAGTTTACCGGGACGCTCAGATCGAGAAGTTACTGTTGAAGGCATCCAAAAGCTGCTTGCATCCGCAGCAGGGTGGGTCCCTCGAATACAGCAAGCCCAGTTTATCCGTGCCTGGGCAGGGGTTCGACCATCAACCCCTGACGGTTTGCCTTATCTGGGAGCTTGTAAAAGCATACCCGGGTTATATACCGCGTTTGGACATTACAGAAACGGCATCTTACTGAGTGCAATTACCGGCAGCCTGATGGCTGATTTGATGGCTGGCCATTCTTCGGAGGAGCTTGGCATTGATGAATTGCGTCCAGAGCGTTTGAGCAGAAAGGAGATTATGCAGTGAACATCATCGTAAACGGGCAGAGCATGAACATTGACGACGATTTGAATCATGTGGATCAGTTGCTGCAATCCTTTAATTTGCAGGTGAAAACTGTGGTGGTTGAGTTAAATCGTCAGATTTTGATGAGGGAACACCATGCATCCACCGTATTAAGAGACGGAGACCGAATTGAGATCGTACATTTTGTGGGAGGCGGTTAAAACATGCTGAAGATAGGACACCATTCATTTCATTCTAGATTGTTGTTGGGTACGGGCAAATTTGACGATTTGGATGTACAGAGTCAAGCGGTAGAAGCGTCAGGAACCGAAGTGTTGACTTTTGCCGTTCGACGTTTGAACTTGGAAGATCGGGATAAACGCCACTTCCTGGATACACTCGATTTGAAGCGATTCACTTTACTCCCTAACACCGCGGGTGCTTCCACGGCAGAAGAGGCCGTCCGAATCGCTGAACTTGCCCGTGCCTCAGGACTTTGTGATATGATAAAAGTAGAAGTGATCGGAGATGGGATCACACTGCTGCCAGATCCGATCGAAACATACAAGGCCTGCGAGATCCTGTTGGAAAAAGGATTCATCGTACTGCCTTATATCTCGGATGATGTGATTTTAGCCAAACGGCTACAGCTGCTTGGGGTTCATGCAGTCATGCCTGGAGCTTCACCGATCGGAGCAGGAAGAGGCATTATCAACCCGTACAACCTGGAAATTATAATGGAGCAAGCGGTTGTTCCTGTAATTGTGGATGCCGGATTGCGTTCCCCCAAAGATGCTGCATATGCCATGGAGCTGGGGGCGGATGGTGTGCTGTTGAATACGGCGGTATCCGGTTCGGGAGATCCGGTTAAAATGGCAAAAGCGATGCGAATGGGAGTTGAAGCGGGAAGACTTGCTTATGAAGCAGGCATGATACCCGTTAAGCGTTATGCGGCAGCCAGCAGTCCGGCGGAAGGAATGGTTCATACATGATAGAAGAAACAAATTCAACGGAGCAAAGTGATCGATATTCGAGACAGGAACGATACGCTCCGCTTGGCAAAGAAGGTCAGCGCAGACTGAACAACAGCAGGGTTGTTATCGTGGGTGCCGGTGCACTGGGAACCGGCATTGCAGAGACGCTCGCCAGGTCAGGTATTGGACACATTACCATTGCGGACCGGGACTATGTGGAATGGAGCAACCTGCAGCGACAGCAGCTCTATGTTGAACAGGATGCAGTTCAGCGAATGCCAAAAGCGATGGCAGCCGAAAAACGCCTGCTCGATATCAACTCCTCGGTTGTCATTGAAGGCAAGGTGATGGATGTCCGTGCAGACGAGCTGGAGGATCTCATTCAAAATGCAGATCTTATCATGGATGCCACGGATAATTTTGATACAAGGCTGCTGATTAATGACATGTCCCAGAAATACCGCATTCCCTGGATTTATGGAGGGTGTGTGGGAAGTTATGGTATCACGTATACGTTCCTGCCCGGGGATACCCCTTGTCTGAACTGTTTACTTGGCGAGGTACCGCTCGGTGGAGATACTTGCGATACATCGGGGATTATACCCCAGGCTGTGCAGATGGTAACGGCGAACCAGACAGCAGAAGCGATGAAGCTGCTTAGCGGTAATGAAGGTGCGCTGCGGCGTAAGCTGTTGTCGTTTGATGTATGGCGGAATGAGTACATATCCATTAATGTGGATGGTGCCAAAAAAGCAGATTGTCCTTCCTGCGGAAATACCGCTTCCTATCCATACCTTTCCGCTGCAAATCTGGAGAAAACGGATGTGTTATGCGGTAGGGATACAGTTCAGATTCGTCCTTCTCGCTCGATGAAGCTGAATCTTCAAGATACGGCTGAGCGTCTGAGGAGACTTGATGAAGGACCCGTTGAAGTCAATCCGTTCCTGATCTCTTTTACGACAGGGCTGCATCGATTGGTTATTTTTCAGGATGGACGTGTTCTGGTTCACGGCACAAAAGATACTGCAGAAGCTCGTACACTCGTACATCGATATTTTGGCTAAATGATTAAATTCAACAGTCTGTTCCCTATAGGGGAATGGACTTTTTCGTTTTACGGCATGCTAAGCAAACAATAGGTTGCTGTACTCCAGGTGGAAATGATAAGCGAATTCACCTTGACAGCGGTTGAGACAGGCCGGGTGAAACGAAATGAAAACGTCCATTTTACTTATTGGTGCCAAAGACCGAACGAACTCGATTAAGGAAGTGTTAAGTACCGAGAGCTACTCCGTATTTGATATTAAATGGGAAGAACTGTATCAGGAACAGGACGCCCAGCTGGAAAGCTGCAGCATGATTATTGGCATAGTGGATGAGGATCACGACAATTCAATTGTGGAGGAACTGCAATGGCTAATGGAGTATAAGGAAGGCGTCGTTCCTATTATCGTGATTACACCACAGGCAACCCCGGAACAGATCGTCGCTTGGCTTGATCAAGGCGCGAATGATGTCATTGTTGAACCGTTTCAGTGGAAAATCGTGATGGCGAGAATTCGAAATTTACTCCGCGTCTTCTCGAATGCAGCCCGAACAGATGAGGAGGTCATCGTTGTGCATGATCTTAAAGTGAATCTGCGTTCACGCAGGGTAAGTCGTTCAGGGGAATACCTCATGTTGACACCAAAAGAATATGAACTGCTGGAATTTTTGGCCAGGCATGTGAATGAGGCGTGTACGCGGAGTTCAATTCTAAGGGAAGTTTGGGGGTATGATTTTGCGATGGATACCAATGTAGTTGACGTATATATTAAACATTTGCGTGTTAAGGTTGATAAAGGTAGGGATATTAAACTGATCCATACCGTACGCGGCATCGGCTACATGCTTCATACCAGTTAATGAATGACTCCCAGCATCAATATGACCTTAAGTTACCAAAATACGCCTGTTTGTAATCCTGAGAAATCCGGGTAAATATAAAAGGACCGGATCCAAGATCCGGTCCCAACTGCCTGTCTATAGTAGAAGTTAAAGTATAACTACAGTACGCGGCGAGCTTTAATATATGTTCTTTTCCAAGTACCGGAATTCAGATCCGAGATGGTTACACCAGGAGAGCCGTAAGTGTGCAGAATTTTGCCATTGCCAGCGTATACTCCTACGTGAGTAATGTTTGAACCTGTGGAACGACTACCGCTCGAGAAGAATACCAGATCTCCTACACGCAGGTTAGCCTTCGATACAGCCTTACCTTCTTTGGATTGTTTAACAGACGTACGTGGCAAATCTACACCATACTTCTTAAAGATATATTTCATAAAAGAAGAGCAGTCAAAATTTTTCGTAGTGGACGTTGACGCGCCAAATTTATATGGTGTTCCCGTAAATTTTTTGCCGTAGTTTACAATTTGTTGTCCAGTAGATACGGATGCAGTTGCTGCTTGTGCAACAGGTGCATTTGTCATTAATACAGCTCCAAAACCTAATGTAGCGCACAACCCGACGGTTACGGCCTTTTGGACTAAGATGTTTGTTTTCATGTTGTTTGTTACCTCCAAAATTCGTTTTCGTTAAGTTGCTAAAGCGAGTATAACAGGTTTGTAACAGCCTAGAAATTGGATACACCGCTATAATCCCTTGTACAGCCTAGGTTTGGGTTTCTTTATTAAAAAATAATTAAAAATGTCAAAAAATTAATCGTTGACTTATATGTTTGGACAGAAAACTAGAAAAGACCCTTGATAATCAAGGGTCTTTTCTAGTTATGATCTTATAATCCGTACATTTTACAGGTTACAAAAACGTAATAACTATCGTGGATATAGGTTTAATCTTTGCTCTGTATGATAAGTAATAATCCACTGTCTATGGATACAGTTCCTGATGCTCCAAGGAGTTTATTACTTATCCCCAAAGATTGTCCCATCCGTATGGTAGCTTGATCAAGAGGATACAGGAAGCCATCTAATGTAATACCCGTAACTTCTGGCGTGAGGGGGAGTAAGGAAATGTATTCATATCCCCGGTCCTCCACCTCTAATTTTGATGTTGTCAGCATCATATAGTTGTGTTCGTCCTGAATGGTACAGACGATATGATGCTGCATGGCACGAACCATAATATGTACATTGGCCAAGGTGTGGTCCAGTCTAGTGCCTGTAGCTCCAAGCATCAGGATATGGGTGGGTTCGTGGTCTAGTGCCGTCTCAAAGGCCATTTCAGTGTCTGTCCAATCTTTTGCGATAGGATCAACCGTGATCATGCGCTCACTGTTTTCACGCACCATTTGCCATTGCTGCTCTGTAATCGAGTCGAAATCTCCAACTGCTATATGAGGCTTTACGCCATGTTCAATTAAATACAGTGCTCCGCGATCGGCAGCGATAACCATATCATCCTGTCTAATTTCTTTGAGAAATTGAGGAGAGAGAGCCCCGCCTGTAAAAATCACAATGCGTTTCGTAGTCATTCCATTCATCCTTTCTATTAATGTAGAACGTATAACATCATTTCACAGTATTCGCGAATGCTCTCAGTATAAAACACAAAATGTGGTTGCACAATTTCAGTCCTCGCGGATACAATGGGTAGAGCGACATGGAGATGACTTGAAAAGTGAGGTTTGAACAGGTTGGACTTGCACATTTTTGAAGTGTTCAGCATTATAGGCACCGTTGCTTTTGCAATGTCTGGTGCTTTCGTAGCGATGGAAGAGGAATATGACATCTTGGGCGTGCTCGTATTGGGGCTGGTGACCGCCTTCGGTGGCGGGGTTGTTCGTAACGTACTGATTGGGGTGCCTGTTACTACGCTATGGAGTCAGGGTGGACTAATTATGCTAGCACTGGTATCTGTTGCTGTAGCGTTCTTGCTTCCTCTGAAGTGGATCGGTCACTGGAAGAGAACAGAAGCGCTATTTGATGCGATCGGACTGGCGGCGTTTGCCATCCAGGGTGGACTGTATGCTGCTAATATGGGACATCCCATCAGCGCGGTAATCGTTGCTGCAGTACTGACGGGGATCGGTGGAGGAATTATTCGTGATTTGCTTGCAGGCCGCAAGCCACTTGTCCTCCGCGACGAGATCTATGCGGTATGGGCTATGACAGCCGGATTTGTTATAGGTATGGGATGGTTTACCTCGAATGCGGGACTGTTGATATGTTTTGCAGCAGTTGTATTTTTCCGGATGTGTTCTGTACATTATAAATGGAAGCTTCCTCGCCGTTCCTTGGTAAGCGCAGAAGCAGTTCCATCACAGTCTTCACAGTCAGCGCTTAAGCGTACGTTAAGCAAGGGGGAGTAATCATGATTCGTGTTTTGTTTGTTTGTCTTGGTAACATATGTCGATCACCTATGGCAGAGGCGGTATTGCGTCACAAGATAGAGGAAAGAGGATTTCAGCACCTGATTCAGGTGGATTCGGCTGGTACAGGAGATTGGCATATTGGCAAGCCTCCGCATGAAGGAACGCGCAAGCTGCTGGATTCGTACCAAATTTCCTATGCCAACATGGCTGCTAGGCAATTCGGAAGTGCTGACTTTGACCAATTTGACTATATCGTCTGCATGGATGATTCCAATGTTGCCAATGTGCGTAAGATAACTGGCGGAGCAGAGGCTGATATTATGAAATTCATGGACCTTCTGCCGAATGAATCCCTTCGGGAAGTGCCCGATCCATACTTTACAGGTAACTTTGAAGAAGTGTACAAGCTGGTAGAAGCGGGTTGCAATGTACTTTTGGAGCAAATTCAAAAAGATCATTCTCTTGCCTAATCCTAAGAGGTACAGGATTCGTTTCAAAAATGAGGTTATAGACAAGCAGGGGATTCCTGCTTTTTTTAAGAGGATTTTTGTAAGCGTTATCAAATAAAAAAGAAAAAAATAGCGGCCAATACAGCCGCTTATAATATGAAGCACACTAGTTCTCTTGCAAGAAATATAATAATGCTTCAGGCAGTTCCTTTTGCCAAAATCCCCATTGATGATGGCCATCCTTTTCCCGATAAGAGACGTTAGCACCGCGCTTTTCCAGTAAATCACGTGTGTCCCTGTTTAGCTGAACAAAATCATAAGTGCCGGTATCTGCCTCAAAGGCAGTTTCCTGTAAACCGACGATCATCCAGATGGAAAGCCAGGACAAGTCTTCTTCAGCTGCATAGATTTCCTGGGAGGCAGAATAGAAGGCACCAGACATGCTGATCACCCGTGTGAACAGATCCGGATAGAGCAGGGCCAGATGCAATGAAACACTGCCACCAAGGGAATCGCCAGCCAGAACGCGTTCCTGTGGAGAGCGTCTTACCGGATATTTCTCTTCAATAAAGGGAATAATCTCTTCAGCAAAGCATGAGGTATATGCTTTGAATCGATTACCGAATGGAGCATATTCCTGGGTTCGAACGGAGACATCAACCTGAACACCTACAATAATGAAAGGTTCAGCACCCTCATCCAGAATAATGCGGTTGGCAGTCGTAGCAATACGACCAAAGTTAAAGAATTCTTCGCCGTCCTGACAATAAACGACAGGGTAGCTGAGTAATTCGTTATAGCCTGGTGGAAGATAAATTCGAAGTGTGCGCTTCTCTCCAAGATAGCGGCTATCGATTTCTTCCTTTACAATCGTACGTTTCAAATAGCGGGAATCCGTCATAAAACGTCACCTTTCTCGGTTTATTTTTGCATTCGTCCGCGCAATACGGTAAGATTAACCTGGTGCGGGGATAGGTCAAACACGCAATCATGTATTATGCTGTTATACCAATATTAAGCCCCTGTTATACATACAATCCGGAAGGAAACATAAAAAAATTACGGATATCTTTGACGTATGCAGTGAAACAGGTGTATAATAATATTATAACAGCGGAACTTGATATTCAAATTTTTTGTTGAGGTGAAGAAAAAAATGAGCAAGGTTCCTTATGAAGTGTATACGGAGGATGTAGAAGCTCTGTCCGTGCTGTCTCCTGACGGCGAAATTGTAAACAAAGACATGATGCCTAAACTTTCCGACGATCAATTAAAAGAAATTATGTACCGCATGGTATTTACCCGTACTTGGGATGACCGTGCAGTAAACCTGGGCCGTCAAGGTCGTCTTGGTTTCTATGCTCCAGTATCTGGACAAGAAGCAACAATGGTTGGTAGTGAGTTTGCACTTGAGAAAGAAGACTTTATTGCTCCAGGCTATCGCGATATTCCGCAACTCGTGTGGCACGGACTTCCTCTTTATCAAGCATTCTTGTACTCCCGTGGACACCAACATGGTGGACAAATTCCTGATGGCGTTAACGTATTGATGCCGCAAATCATCATTGGTGCACAAATTCTGCACGCAATGGGTATTGCTATGGGTTATAAACTGAAGAAACAAAAGCAAGTTGTTATTACGTACACAGGTGATGGCGGTTCTTCTGAAGGTGACTTCTATGAAGGTCTGAACTACGCTGGTGTATACAAACTGCCAGTTATCTTCTTCGTACAGAACAATGGTTATGCCATCACAACTCCTTTTGCTAAACAAACAGCAGCTCTGTCCATCGCTCACAAAGCGGTAGCAGCAGGTATCAAAGGTGTTAAAGTTGACGGTATGGACATCTTCGCTGTTATCAAAGCGGTTCAGGAAGCTGCTGAACGTGGACGTAACGGAGAAGGCGCTACATTGATCGAAGCGGTAACTTACCGTTTCCGTCCTCACTCCCTTTCTGACGATGCTTCCAAATATCGTACAAAAGAAGAAGAGGCTGAATGGAGCGAAAAAGATCCAATCGCACGTTTCGCTAAGTATCTGGAGAAAAAAGGTCTTTGGACTGAAGAAGATACAGCTCGTGTGAAAGAAGAAGCAAAAGCTAAAGTAAATGAAGAGATCAAAAAAGCGGAAAAAACCGAGAAAATGACGATTTCAGGCTTGATCGACAGCATGTTCGAACAAACGCCTAAGCACTTGGAAGAGCAAAAAGCTGATTTCCAATAAGTTTTTTCCGATAAAGCATAAACATCCGGCGCCGGCTCTGGTGTCTCGGTATACATGTATGAATTCAAATGTGAACTGTCAATGTTTAAGGAGGAAATGAAGCAAATGGCACAATTGAACATGAAAGAAGCAATCCGTGATGCGCTTCGCGTTGAGTTGAAACGTGATCCTAACGTTCTGCTTTTCGGTGAAGACGTAGGTAATGTAGGCGGCGTTTTCCGTGTAACGGAAGGTCTGCAAAAAGAGTTTGGCGAAGAGCGTGTATTTGATACTCCGCTGGCTGAGTCCGCTATTGGTGGTTTGGCTGTAGGTTTGGGTATTCAAGGCTTCCGTCCGGTAGCTGAAATCCAATTCGTAGGTTTCATCTTCGAAGCACTTGACCAAATGGTAGTTCAGGCTGCTCGTATGCGTTTCCGCTCCGGTGGAAAATACAATTCTCCAATCGTATTCCGTACACCATTCGGTGGCGGTGTAAAAGCGGCAGAATTGCATACAGATTCTCTGGAAGGTTTGCTCACGCAAACTCCGGGTATTAAAGTAGTAGTTCCTTCTAACCCTTACGATGCAAAAGGTCTGATGATCGCTTCCATCCGCGACAACGATCCTGTATTCTTCATGGAGCACTTGAACCTGTACCACGCTTTCCGTGCAGAAGTGCCTGAAGAAGACTACGTGGTTGAACTGGGTAAAGCAAACGTTGTTCGTGAAGGTTCCGACGTTACGATCGTCACTTACGGAATGATGGTTCATACTTCCGTTAAAGCAGCGGAAGAGCTTGAAAAACAAGGAATCAAAGTTGAAGTTATCGACCTTCGTACGATCAGCCCGATCGACATTGATACCGTTGTTGCTTCCATTAAGAAAACAAATCGTGCAATTGTTGTACAAGAAGCTCAAAAGAGCGCAGGTGTTGCAGCTGAAGTCATTGCCCAAATCAATGAAAAAGCAATTCTTCACCTGGAAGCTCCGGTTCTGCGTGTGGCTGGTCCGGACACTGTATATCCATTCGCACAAATTGAAGATACATGGCTGCCTAACCCAGCACGTATTGTTGCTGCGGTTAACAAAGTCGTAAATTTCTAATTTGATCATCTGACATGCCGCAAGGCGCAGTATGGTGATTCACATCGCAGCACAGGCTGCACTGTAAACAGCCATTAGCCCCTTGATTGACAGTTATTTGCATTAGCAGTAACAGTTAGTTCTTGGAGCTAAGGGTTGTTTTCAGGATTGAGCACATAATCAAGGAGGTTTTTCAGTTGGCTAAATTTGAATACAAATTCCCTGAACTAGGCGAAGGCCTTCACGAAGGCGAAATCATCAAGATGCACATCAAAGTCGGGGACAAAGTAACTGACGACGATATCATCATGGAAGTACAAAACGATAAAGCGGTAGTAGAAGTACCTTGTCCGGTTAACGGAACAGTTACTGAAGTATTCGCTAAAGACGGTCAAATCTGTCACGTTGGTGAAGTAGTTGCTGTTATCGATGCAGAAGGCGAACTGCCTGAGCAAGACGACGCTCCTGCTGGCGACCAAGGTGCACAAGAGAAAGACGCAGCTCAAGGCGGAGCTGACACTAGTGGTTCTTCTGCAGCAGCTTCCAGCTCGGATGCAGCTCAAGAAGGCGGCAACAACAGCGTTCCGGCAGTACCTGCCAAGGACGTTCTGGCAACTCCAAGCGTGCGCAAATTTGCTCGTGAGCAAGGTGTAGACATCGCTCAGGTTAACGGCACTGGAAACAACGGTAAAGTAACCAAAGAAGATGTTGAATCCTTCAAAAATGGTGGCGGCCAATCCGCAGCAGCTTCCGCAGCTCCTGCTCAAGAAGAGAAAAAATCCGCAGCACCAGCAGCGGCAGCAGCTGACCAACGCCTTGAAGAAGAGCGCGTACCATTCAAAGGTATCCGTAAAGCAATCTCCAATGCTATGGTTAAATCGGCTTACACTGCACCTCACGTTACAATCATGGACGAAGTGGACGTAACCGAGTTGGTTGCTTTCCGTACTCGCATGAAACCAATCGCAGAGAAAAAAGGAACGAAAGTTACTTATCTGCCATTCATCGTTAAAGCATTGGTTGCAGCTTCCCGTCAATTCCCTGCTCTGAACGCAATGATTGATGAAGAAGCTAACGAAATTGTTTACAAAAAATACTACAACATCGGTATCGCAACAGATACAGACAACGGCTTGATCGTTCCTGTTATCAAAGATGCTGATCGCAAATCCATCTGGATGATCGCTGATTCCATTCGTGATCTGGCAGCTCGTGGCCGTGATGGCAAATTGAGCGCTAACGAAATGAAAGGAAGCACAATCTCCATCAGTAACATCGGTTCTGCTGGCGGTATGTTCTTCACTCCGATCATTAACTTCCCTGAAGTTGCAATCCTCGGAACTGGACGTATCAGCGAAAAAGCGGTTATCAAAGACGGCGAAGTTGTTGCAGCTCCTGTAATGGCTCTTTCCTTGAGCTTTGACCACCGTATCATCGATGGCGCAACAGCACAAAACTTTATGAACTACATTAAACAGCTGCTCGCTAACCCTGAGCTGCTTGTTATGGAGGTGTAAGATATGGTAGTAGGCGACGCTTCTCTCAATATCGACACATTAGTAATTGGTGCGGGTCCTGGCGGCTATGTAGCTGCCATCCGCGCTGCTCAACTGGGCCAAAGCGTATTGATTGTAGACAAATCCGAGCTTGGTGGCGTTTGTTTGAACCGTGGATGTATCCCGTCCAAAGCCCTGATCTCTGCTGCACACCAATATGAAAATGCACTTCACGGTGAAGCATTCGGTATTTCTGCTGAAAACGTAAAAGTGGACTTCGGCAAAACTCAAGAATTCAAAAACGGCGTTGTTAAGAAAATGACTGGCGGCGTAGCTGGTTTGCTTAAAGGCAACAAAGTTGAAGTTTTCAACGGTGAGTGCATGTTCATCAACGAAAACGAAGCGCGTGTATTCAACGATCACGAATCTCCGCGTTACAAATTCAAAAATGCAATCATTGCAACAGGTTCCCGTCCAATCGAACTGAAGCCTTTCCCATTTGGCGGACGCATTCTGTCTTCGACAGAAGCATTGAACCTGCCTGAAGTACCGAAAAGCCTGATCGTTATCGGTGGCGGTTATATCGGTGCTGAGCTTGGTCAAATGTACTCCAAATTCGGTGCTAAAGTAACGATCATCGAAGGTTTGGATACTGTACTGCCAGGATTCGATAAAGACATGACTAGCCTTGTGGCTAAAAACATGAAGAAAACAGGCATCGAAATCGTAACGGGTGCAAAAGCTGAAAGTGCTGAGCAAACGGACAAAGATGTAACTGTTAAATATTCCGTAAATGGTGAGTCCAAAGAAGTAACTGCAGACTACCTGCTTGTTACTGTTGGACGTCGTCCAAACACGGATGGTGAGCTTGGTTTGGACCTGATCGGTGTTGACGTTGACGAGCGTGGATTCGTTAAAGTTGACCACCAAGGCCGCACTAGCATTCCTCACATCTTCGCAATCGGTGATATCGTATCCGGTTTGGCACTTGCCCACAAAGCTTCTTATGAAGGTAAAGTGGCTGCTGAAGCAATCGCAGGACAACCATCTGTAGTTGACTACAAATGTATGCCAGCTGTTGTATTTACAGATCCAGAGTGCTCCAGCGTAGGTTACACTGAAAAAGAAGCCAAAGAAAAAGGCTACAAAGTTAAAGCAGGTAAATTCCCTTATGCGGGTAACGGCCGTGCAGTATCTTTGAACCATGCTGAAGGCTTCGTGAAAATCGTAGCTGACGAAGAAAGCGGCCTTGTACTGGGTTGCCAAATCGTTGGTCTGGAAGCTTCCAACCTGATTGCTGAGCTTGGTCTTGCAATCGAAATGGGTGCTACTCTGGAAGATCTGGCTCTGACTATTCACGCTCACCCAACTTTGGGCGAAATCGTGATGGAAGCTGCGGAACTGGTTATGGGTCACCCGATCCACATCATTTCCCGCTAATATCGTCTAAGCTTCGGACTCGTCCGGCATCATACGTAAATCAAGAGGTGAATAGCGCTAACGCGTTATTCGCCTCTTTTTTGTGAGTGTTGAAGGCTTCCGTAGAGTTATATCACGTACATTGTGTTGTAAACATGGGCAAAATTGAATGTGTTTTCAACTCTTTTTCCATCGTGCACAGTGTGATAAACTGTTAAGATGATCAGTCACGATGGTACTCAGACCAATCTGGAACTGAGTGGCAACATATATAGAGATGCGAGGGGAAATCAACTTGAAAAACTATCTCGATTTATTACAAGATATATTGGATAACGGTGTTCATAAAGGGGATCGTACCGGAACGGGCACACAATCGGTGTTTGGCAGACAGCTTCGTTATAATCTGTCCGAAGGCTTTCCGCTTGTAACCACGAAGCGAATCCATCTTAAATCCGTCATTCATGAACTTTTATGGTTCTTAAGTGGGGATACGAATATTGCCTATCTGAAAGAAAACGGAGTGAAAATCTGGGACGATTGGGCAGACGAGAATGGCGATCTAGGCCCGGTTTACGGTTCGCAGTGGAGAACATGGGAAGCACCAAACGGGGAGAAAATTGATCAGATTTCAGCAGTTATCGATTCAATTAAAAATAACCCGGATTCACGCCGGCATCTGGTAAGTGCATGGAACGTGGCAGAGATTAACAACATGAAGCTTCCACCTTGTCATTTTGCGTTTCAATTTTATGTGGCGGAGGGTAAACTATCCTGTATGCTTACGATGCGCTCTGTTGATACATTCCTGGGGTTGCCATTCAATATTGCCAGCTACGCGTTACTGACACATATGATTGCCCAGCAGTGTGACCTTGAAGTGGGAGATTTCATCTGGTCGGGTGGCGATGTGCACATCTATTCCAATCATGTGGAGCAAGTGAAAACACAGCTTGAGCGAGAGCCTTTCGCGCTGCCTAAGTTGATCATTAAACGTAAGCCGGATTCGATTTTTGATTATAAGTTTGAGGATTTTGAGTTTGAGAACTATCAGCATCATCCGGGGATCAAAGCTCCAATTGCGGTATAAGCAGACTCGAAAAAGGAGTGTAGCATTTTGAGTATTGAACTTGTGTGGGCTATGGGTGAAAATGGTGTTATTGGCTTGAACAACTCCATTCCCTGGCGATTGCCCAAAGATATGGCTTTTTTTAAGCAACGTACGTTAAATAAAACGATTATTATGGGTCGCAATACGTGGGAATCCTTTGGTGGTAAGCCGCTCCCGCAGCGCCGGAATATTGTGGTCACCAGAGATCTGAACTACAAGGTAGAGCAGGCAGAAGTGGTGCATTCCATTGAAGAAGGTTTGGAGGCTACCAAAGGAGAGGAATTATGTGTAATCGGTGGCTCACAGGTATACCGTGAGTTCCTCCCGCTGGCGGACCGATTAGTGGTTACCAGGATCCATGAGGAATTTGAGGGAGATACCTTTTTCCCGGATGTGGATTGGTCCGAATGGGAGCTGAAGGAGCAGATTGAGGGCGAGCAGGATGAGAAAAATGTGTACGCCTATACGTTTGAGTTTTATGAACGCAAACGCTGAAGCTAACCTGTAAGAGTTGATAATTCATTAGAAATTTGATGTGTGGAAATGAAAAATAGAAAAGGCGCTGATTGACGAAATATTCGTGAATAGCGTCTTTTTTTTATTATTTTTAAAAATGTAGGTTGCCCTCTGCCATGATTTGTGGTTTACACGAATATAACATTTGTAACCATGAGAAATTGGAGCTCAAAATTAAGCTTTTCAACATAATTAGTAAAAAAGTATAAAAGTTATGGGCTTTTACCGTTGTAAAGCCCTAAATTCGAGTGAATATTCGGAATTGGGAGGTGTGTAGGGTTGACTTGCTGAATTTAATGGCAAATTAGCTCACATTTACATGACGCTCTTTTTGTTTTTCGACATAATAAACGTTAGATCAGACTTTTGATCATTATTTTCAGCTCCAAAATAAGGGTATTGACCACAGGTAAACCTGACGATATGATGTATAAAATACAAATAATTATGCGGATAATCCATTTAATATTCAGTTGTCGAAATGCTACTATAATTGAAATATCTTTGAGAAGTTTTTGTGATACAATAGACAAAAAACTCAGCATGAGTAATCCATTTCATATAGAACCATGCCAATGAAAGGATTAAGACGAGAACGGATGGGGGAAAACGTAAGATGTCTACACCTACTGGATTTATGGAATACAAACGGCAGCTGCCTGCGGACAGGGAGCCGGCTGAGCGGATTAAGGATTGGGAAGAGTTTCATAAACATATGGCTGAAGAAGAGCTCAGAACACAAGGTGCACGATGCATGGATTGTGGTACCCCGTATTGCCATACAGGTATAGATATGATTGGCGGAACGTCGGGCTGTCCTGTGCATAACCTGATTCCGGAATGGAATAATCTTGTATATCGTGGATTGTGGAGAGAAGCGCTGGATCGTCTGCACAAAACAAATAATTTTCCGGAGTTTACAGGTCGTGTCTGTCCAGCTCCATGTGAAGGATCTTGTACCGTTGGCCTGATCGGCCAGCCGGTTACCATCAAAACGATTGAAGAAGCTATTATCGAAAAAGGATTCGAAGAAGGCTGGGTGGTTCCCCAACCTCCGGAGAAACGCACAGGTAAGCGCGTAGCGGTCGTTGGTTCTGGCCCTGCAGGTCTTGCAACGGCAGCTCAGTTGAACAAAGCAGGCCATACGGTAACTGTATATGAGCGTTCGGACCGTGTCGGTGGTTTGCTGATGTATGGTATTCCTACAATGAAACTGGACAAAAAAGTGGTGCAGCGTCGTGTGGATCTGCTTGAAGCGGAAGGCGTTCAGTTCGTGACAAACACCGAGATTGGCAAGGATATTCCTGCTCAGCAATTGGTGGACGAGTATGATGCAGTCGTTCTGTGTGGTGGCGCTACGAAGCCGAGGGAGTTCAATATTGAAGGAAGCGACTTGAAAGGCGTACATTACGCGATGGACTTCCTGAATGGCAGTATCAAAAGTTACCTGGATTCCAACCTGGAGGACGGAAACTACATTTCTGCAAAAGATAAAGACGTTATCGTTATTGGTGGTGGAGATACTGGTTCGGACTGTGTGGCTACATCACTCCGTCACGGTTGTCGTACCGTAACTCAATTTGGTACACATACCCAAGCACCAATGGAACGTGATCGTATTAACAACCCTTGGCCGCAATTCCCTAACGTTTATACATTGGACTATGCACAAGAGGAAGCCAAAGCATTGTTCGGGCAAGATCCGCGTGAATTCTCCATCATGACAACCAAATTTGTTGGAGATGAAGAGGGCAACCTCAAAGAGCTGCATACGATTCAAATCGAGCGTATTGTCGATGAAACAGGTCGTAAGATCTACCAGCCAATCCCTGGAACAGAGCGCGTTTTCCCGGCACAAATGGCAATGATCGCGATCGGGTTTGATGGTCCGGAGCAAACGCTGGTTGAACAGCTGGGACTTGCGACAGATCGTCGGACCAATGTTAAAGCTCGCTACGGCAAATACAATACCAATGTGGATAAAGTATTCGCTGCAGGTGACATGCGTCGCGGACAAAGTCTGGTTGTGTGGGCAATCAATGAAGGACGCGAAGCCGCTCGTGAAGTAGACAAATACCTGATGGGTGCCACCGTTCTTGCTTAATTTGTAATAAGCAATAATTTCATACATTATATCGGAACAAAAGATGTGATACAAAAAACAACTCTCGCTTATAGTGGGAGTTGTTTTTTTATTTCATAACTCTATTGCACAGCAAATAATTTGGGCTAGTGTGCGGTATAGCATTGCTTTTTAAGTCGTAAAGATTTATTATTAGATTATAATAATTATAAATAAGATAACAAATGACATTGTTAAATAGAGAATTTAAATCCGGAGGTGCGACAGCTATGGCAAGAAACCGGGAGAAGTCCATTTCAGAACAAATATTTGACATTAAAAAGCAATTGGTAGACAAAGGATATAAATTGACACAACAGCGTGAAGTGACGGTACGTGTGCTGCTTGAACATGAAAAGGATCATTTCAGTGCTGAGGAAGTGTTTCTGCTGGTGAAGGAGCAGTTTCCTGAGATCGGCCTGGCAACCGTATATCGGACATTAGAGCTGCTAAGTGATCTTCAGGTTGTAGAGAAAATAAATTTTGGAGATGGTGCTGCACGCTTCGATCTGCGGAGTACAGATGGCTCCCATCATCACCATCATTTGATCTGCACAGAGTGCGGAACCGTGGAAGAAATTATGGAAGATGGGTTGCTTCGTCTGGAGCAGCAGATTGAACGTCAATACGGATTTGCCGTGACGGATCATCGTCTTGACTTTCAGGGTGTATGCAGGGAATGCCGGGAAAAGCAGGCCATAAATGAACAAGCTGCAGGCTAATTGTTCCACGGAGGATGCTCCCGGAATCAAAATCTGATATAATAGGATTCAGAAGCAAGGGGCTTCCGTGGGCGGAAGGCCCCTTTTTGCCGTCATGCAGACGGTGAAGGAGGAGAGATGGACGGATGAAGACATTGGTTATAGCGGAAAAGCCTGATATGGGTCGAACCATTGCCGCCGTCATAGAACCAAGAGCCAAGAACAATCGCAGTTATCTTGAAGGTGAGCATTATATTATCACTTGGGCGATTGGTCATCTGCTCGGGCTTGCTGAACCGGATGCATATGATACGAAATACAAACGATGGAATATTGCGGATCTGCCCATTATTCCGGATCAGTTCAAAATCGTGCCGAATCCCAGAACAAAAGATCAGCTGAAGATCATTGGAGAGCTTGCCAAACGAGCATCATCGATCGTAAATGCATGTGATGCCGGGCGTGAAGGCCAGTATATTTTTGCATTGATTCAACAGCAGTTGAAGCTGCGTCAGCCGGTTAAACGACTATGGATTTCGGACCTGACTGCAGAGAGCATTAAACGTGGCTTTGACGGGCTTAAGGATGCATCAGAGTTCGAAAATCTGACTCATGCTGCTCGCGCCCGAAGTGAGGCCGATTGGCTGATTGGCATGAATGCATCACGTGCCTTTACGACTCGGCATAACGCGCTGTTATCTGTGGGGCGTGTACAGACACCCGTTCTTGCGTTGATCTATGATCGGGAAATGGAGATTGAAGCATTTCAATCACAGACATTTTATGAAGTCGCCGCATGGTTCCGTCAGGAGGGTATAGAGTACAGAGGTTTACGCCAAGGAGACAAGCTCACAGACGCGGAGGCTGCTGAAGCGATAGCGAGCAGTGTGAAGGGCAAGACCGGACATATTACCAAGTATGAGGCGAAGCAAACGAAGGAGTATCCGTACAGACTATATGATCTGACTCTGCTGCAGCGTGAAGCCAATGCCAAGTATGGGTACGGAGCGAAGAAGACGCTGGACATTGCACAGGCCTTGTACGAGAAACACAAGGTTATTTCCTATCCGCGGACGAATTCCAACTATGTTACGGAACAGAATATTGAGGGTATGCACAAAACATTAAACCTGCTGAAGAATGGGCCCTATAGTGAACTGGCCATTGGTGCAAAACCTGAATTGGTTCATAAGAATAACAAGGGAGTCTGCAATCCTTCCAGGGTAGAAGATCACCATGCCATTTTACCTACGTTAAAAAGGCCAGGTACCTTATCGAAGGATGAGCAGAACATCTACGACCTGATCGTGAGACGGTTTTTGTCTCATTTCTATCCGCCTGCAGAGTATAAACAGCATACCGTACTGACTGAAGTTGAGCAGCATCAGTTCAAAACTTCTGTGAAGGAGCTGCTGTCACTCGGATGGAAAGTCGTTCTGCCTTCTACAGATCAAGAGCAGAATGGCTCGGGAAAGAAAAAAACGAAGAAGAACAATAATGAGGAAGAAGAATCCGAAGAATGGACGGATAAGTCGTTCTCTGTGCAGCCAGAGCTTCCAGTGCAGTGCAGCAAGAGCGAGTTCAAGGAGAAAGCAACCCAACCTCCCAAAAGTTATACGGAGGGAACTTTGCTGAAAGCGATGGAAAGTGCGGGGAAGCAGATCGAAAACGAGGAACTGCGAGATGCCATGAAGGACAGCGGTCTGGGCACGCCAGCAACACGAGCTGCAACCATCGAGCGGCTCAAAAATGTTGGTTATATCACGATGCAGGGGAAAAAGATGCAGTTGACGTTAAAAGGCCGAACAGCGATCGAATTGATTCGGCGAGCCGGAGTTGATTTGTTAACCTCTCCGGAGATGACTGGACAATGGGAGAGAAGATTGTATCAGATCTCCAAAGGGGAAGCCGGTCAGGACAAATTTATGGAGAACGTTAAGAAATTCACCATGTCCATCATTGATAAGGTGCGTGTACAAGCCCCTGCACCTGCAGATGCCTTTGGTGAAGATTCACGCGGGGGACGTGGCAAAGGCAAGGGAGCAAAATCCTCAAAATCAGGAACGAAAACAACAGCGAGAACAGCAGCATCAGCTGCCAAATCATCACGGCAGTCTTCAGGATCTGTCTCCAAATCGAGTAACACAGCAGTCTCAGTAGCAAAGACTGCATCTGCGAGCTCGGCAAATGCTGGTGTTCGTGAGCCCTTGGCATCTTGTCCCTCGCCGGGATGCACCGGTCAGATTATTGAGGGAAAAAAGGGCTATGGGTGTACGCGGTTTAAGGAAGGCTGTGGGTTTGTCATCTGGAAAGAGTACGTTGGCAAAAAAATAACCAGTACGATGTTAAAGTCTTTAATTGAGAAAGGAAGCACACAGGTGCTATCTTTCAAACGTAAGGACGGGAGTACGGTTAAGGCCCGGATCATCCTGCAGGATCAATCTTCGGGCAAGCTGTCAGCTGAAAGGCAGGAGTCATAGAATCGAGTGAACGAATGAATCGAATAAAGAACGAACTAATAATTATCACCGATGTACGCAAAAAAGGACCCTTAACCAAGGGTCCTTTTTTGTTGCTGTTGTTGAATATTTTCATGTATGATCTTCGGAACCTCTTCGAGAGCGGTGATAGTGTACATCGTAGTCTCCGGATTGGGCTGAAGTTCAACAATGTTATATTGCCATTCATTTGGTTGTTTGATATATATGCTGTGGATTCCAGCCGTAACCGCTGGCAAAATATCCGTGCGTAATGAGTTTCCGATCATCCATGTTGTTTTGCGGTCGAAGGGGCCGGAAGATAAAATGCCTTCAAGGGCTTCGACGTTCTTATGCTGCCTTATATAGATACGGTCATCGAAATAAGCGGATAACTTCATCTGATCAATCTTCCGTTGTTGAATCACCGTTTCGCCTCCGGTATACAGATAGAGGGCATGTCCGGCTGATTGCAGGCTTTCCAGTGTTTCAACCATATGAGGGTAAGGTTCAACCTCCCGATCATATACACTCATGCCAAGCTTCGTGAGGAACGTTTCTTCTTCAGTGGAAGTGGCTCTTGCATATTTCTGAGAGAAATAGCGATACGTATCAATAAGAGACTGTGGAAAATGGTGACTGGCGAATCCGACCTGGTTCACACCGGTCACGTCAATCTCCAGTTGTTTATCACGAATGTCCTGAACGGTTAATGCATGTTTGTCAAACCACTCCTGCATGTTCTCGAAGAATTCACCGAGGACTAAGTTGAAATATTTGTTGCAATAGACGAGCGTATCGTCCAGATCGAAAATGATATGCTGTTTAATCGTGTTCATTTCAAAATCACTCCTTGCAGCCGGCAACTCCAGTTACATCCTCATTTATATGCGAATATAGGATTCCAGGAACATGTTCAATTCAGACACGCCATCCGGCCGGATACTGTATTTCTCTTTGCGGTTACTGCCGAGCAGATGGGTTCGCAGCAAACCTGCGACACGTAGCGCCATAACCTGATCTTTAACCATGTCTTCGTCTTTGTTCAATTCTTCGCACATCTCCGCAAGCGACTTTGGCTCATCGGATACGTAACGAAGCAAGCGAAGGCGTTCGGGATCAGCCAATGCATGTGTAAAACGCAGCAGACAGGTTGGCGGCTGATCTTCATTCTCTTCAGGAGTATCAACCGGGTATTGCATAATCATCATGCCTTCGTAGAAGCAGTAAATATTAATCGGACGGTTATGTACTGTGGGGAATAGAATCACTTCATCTAATCCGGGCATTGGCTCCACAATAACACCTGCTGTAGCATATTCGATAAGCAGTTCAGGTCCCATTTTCTCCAAAAGAATTCGCTTCTCATGAGCGTCTTCTTCCAGCCAGGTGCGATAATCGTCACTTATATTCTGACAGTAATGCTGGTCCCAGAGACGTAGAAGCGGCACGTAACTGTCCCGAATACGATTTGTTTCTTCTATAGTAATACTCGGCAGAAGAGGAGATACACGTGCAAACAATTCCTCTGCAGGCAGACTCGCAAGCATATGAAGAAAATCCTGATTCTCTGAAGAGCAGGTCCGGTAGGCAGCCCATGCGAACAAAACATCAAAATCATCAAAAGGCCAAGTCGACGCAGGTGCCAGAGCAGCACGTACGTTGGAACTTAGTTTGCCTTCCACTTCAAGAATCCATTCGGGTCCAACATCCAGATGTTGAATCCATTTTTTCGTGACATATACAAGAAAACTGTTCAGCATTTCATATATCGGTGAAACATCAATCTTGACATGATAAGTCATAACGATGCAGAATCCTCCCGTCACATCTAAATGTACGCAGCGACTTATGTACTATTATGGCTTGTTTTGCAGGGCGTTGTCCACTATAATGTTCAAGTCCGGGGCAAATGTACCGGTGAAGCAGCGCTTTATCATATGAATATGAATAACATGCGAAAAGTCGTCAGCGATGGCGATTTTTCTTTTGGTTGTCCGCAGGAGGAATGAAATTCGTGTCATCTATTAATGTCGCAAAATCATCACATTCTACATCCAACTATTTCATCCTGATCATCGTTATAGTTGTAGCAGGGATTAGCCAGGGATTATTGCTTCCCGTACTATCCATTTTTCTGGAGCAAAAAGGGGTATCACCAGGGTTGAATGGCCTTAATGCAGCAGCGCTGTATGTAGGTTCCTTTGCAATGACTCTGGTCGCTGAACGGCTGCTCGGAGCGGTTGGTTTTAAAAAGCTGATTGTCGGCGGCCTGCTATTTGTTATGTTTCCCCTGATTCTTTTTCCGTATTTACCGGATATTAAAATATGGTTTATTCTTCGTCTCGTCGTTGGTATAGGCGATAGTGCTTTACATTATGCTGCTCAGCTCTGGGTCCTTCTCGTGACGGCACCCATATGGCATGTCCTACGGACTTGGCTTCAGTATCGGGCCTTTGGGCATCAAGCTGCTCGGATTTGGCGAGGCAGTGCCGTTCTGGGTTCTTTTCGTTTGTATGGGGGCTGTGCTCCTGCTTGTATTAATGAAGCTTCCTGATACCAAACCGGAAAAAGCAGAGCATGGTCAGCTTCCGGAACGCCGATTCCGTCGTAGCTGGGCCTGGGCATGGTATGCATTAATACCGGCTCTACTTTATGGCTATATGGAAGCCGGGATGAACAGCAATTTTCCGGTATATGGATTACGGATTGGTTTAGACGCCAATCAGATCTCATCTTTACTGCCGTTTGTGGGAATTGGAGGATTGTTTCTGCAGCTGCCTCTGGGCATCCTCAGCGACCGCTTTGGACGTAAAAAAGTGTTAATGTCTGCTGGTATTGCAGGCGGGGTTATGTTCATGCTGGTACCTGTAGCCGGAACTCACTTCTGGTGGACGCTGGTATTACTGACCGTAGCAGGTGGGCTGGTAGGGTCCTTTTTCTCGCTTGGACTTGCCTATGCAGCAGATATTTTGCCAAAGGCACTTCTTCCTGCAGCAAACGTCGTGGCCTCGTTCCATTTTACGATAGGCAGTATTCTGGGGCCGAATTTGGGTGGTCAGATGATCAATTGGATCTCACCCGGGAGCATGTTTATCCTGCTTGGTTGTTTTTATTTGCTTTTTGGTGCCGCAGGTGTCCTGTTCCAACATAAACCAAGTTCTCATTCTGTGTTAAAATAGAAGCTGGTGTTCGCATGGAAATTGATGTCCATTTCCGAGTACACTATATAGTAGGGAAAAACATGGACAAGAGGAGACATCGCGATGATCAGAGTTGAGAATTTGAGTAAATCCGTTGGAGCGGACCGTGTTCCGGTTCTGCGGGATATACGATTTGATATGCAGCAAGGTGAAATGATCGCAGTAGTCGGTTCAAGCGGCAGCGGAAAAAGCATGCTGCTCAAGTGCCTGGCCATGATGGAGAAATGGGATGGCGGCCGATTTACGGTTGACGGTGTCGAAATTTTGAAAGAAGGCTGGTCCGGCAAACGGAAAATTAAGCGTGAATGGGCATACTTGGAACAGAATCCTCAGCTCTATCCTAGAAAGTCAGCACTCAAAAACGTATTAATTGGTCGGTCTGGTCAGACGCCTTGGTGGAGAATGGTGACTGGAATGGTCCGTTCCGATGATTATATGGGTGCCATGGATTATCTTGAAGGACTCGGTCTTTTGGATAAAGCTCATCAAACCGCAGAAAAACTAAGCGGCGGTGAGAAGCAGCGTGTAGCGATTGCCCGTGCACTCGCCCATGGGGCCAAAGTCATTCTCGCGGATGAACCAGTAATTGGGCTTGACCCACATACTGCCGATACCGTTCTTGAGACACTGCGGAAACTATGCGAAGAGGAACGGGCAACCGTTATTGCCGTTTTACCAATCGAGATGGCGGAGAAGCATGCAGCTCGCATCTGGGGTCTTGCAGAAGGCAAGATTGCCTTTGATATACGTGGACGTAGACTGACACAGAAGGAAAAAAACATGATTTAAACTATTGAAATGAGTGATGAAATTGCTTAACTCAAGATGGGGGCGCCTGTTAGCGTGTGGAGCAGTGACGGTGGTGCTCGGCTCCGTTCTTAGCGGATGTACGGTCATAAGCGACCCCAAGGGCTTGATGAAGAAACCCATGCTGTCCACGGACAAACAAAAATTGTTTTACGTTGTTCAGAAGGAGCAGCCGCCAGAGAGCAATCTGATTCGTCCCAAAGACATGAACAATACCAGCATGATTCGTGTTGAAGATCTCGACGGGGACGGAACGCGCGAAGCTATCGTATTTTACGAAACACCCAATGAGAATGTGCGTATCCACGGCATGCTTCTGGAGGAACAGGGAGATACGTGGGTTAAGAAACTGACGTTTGACGTTCCGGGAAGTGAATTGCAATCCTTTAAAGTGTTGGATATCACGAACGATGGGAACCCGGATATCATACTCGGTGTGAGTCTGCAAGAGCAAAAAGCACTGACGGCGTATTCATATAATGGCGGTGCACTTGAGCAGGTATTGGGTGGAGTACCTTATAACCAGTTTATTATTGATGATCTGCAAGGTAACACACTGGACCTGAATGGGGATGGAAAAAGCGATTTTGCCATTGTAGCCCTAAATAACAGTGGGTTTGCAAGTGTAGCGTTGTATCAGTATGACGAAGGCAGCTTTAAGGAAGTTGATCGGCTGCAGACCGATTATACCGTTAAAGAGATCTACAATGCACTTGGAGGAGAAATCGCCAAGGATAAGATGGGTATTGTGCTGGACGCAGAGCTGGATGACCGCAGTTCTTTCTCACAACTGATCTATGTGAAGGATAACAAACTGGTAAATGCCTTCAAATCACCTGATCAAACCTATAGAGATGACAAAATTTTAAGCGGTGATTTCAACAATGATGGTATTATTGAGTTTGGACTAAAGGAAACGCCAAAAGGCTGGGAACATTACGTGTTTGATTCCCGCATGTGGTTTTATACCTTTTATCAATGGGATGGCAAGGATGGAAAGGAATTTGTCTCATTCCAGTACCGTGATGATGCCAATCTGTTTCATTTAAACTTAAAACCTGAGTGGTACGGCAAGATTACAATCGACACCAAATCGGAAAAGGAAAAATATATTCGATTTAAAATGATTGACACGGATGAAACCGTGGGTGAAATTAAATATTTCACGCTTTCTCAGTGGGAACAGGACAAAGGAAAGAGATGGAAAGAAATTACCCGAACAAACGACCGGGTGATTGCTTCACGTAATGCGCAGGATAGTAATGATGGATTACTTGATAATATGTCTCAGCTGAACAGAAAGGGAGAACTAAATGAGTAAAGTACTTATTCTTGAGGATGAAGAATCCATCCGCAGTTTTATCGTTATCAATTTGAAGAGAAACGGGTTCGAAGTGCTTGAAGCAGGAGATGGGCATGAAGCACTTCGCATCTTGCAAACTGTACCAGATATTGACCTGGCTCTTCTTGATGTCATGGTACCTGGAATTGACGGTTTTGAAGTGTGTCGGCGCATCCGTGAAACCAATGAACGTTTGGGCATCATTTTCTTGACGGCCAAGGTTCAGGAACAGGACAAGGTATATGCTCTTTCTGTTGGAGCAGACGATCATGTAAGCAAACCATTTAGCCCAACTGAACTGATCGCACGAATTCAATCCTTGCTGCGCAGAGTAAATGTGCATCGGGAGACTGCAGCTAAGGTCACATTCCAATCGGGGCCGTTTTCTCTTGATTTGATCTCCAAACAATTTAAAAAACAAAATGAATTGATTGAATTGACTCCAACCGAATTTTCACTTATTCAATTCTTCCTGGAAAAAGAGAATACACCACTTAGCCGTGATTTGCTCCTGGATCATGTATGGGGCAAGGAATATATGGGAGATCCCAAAATTGTGGATGTGAACATTCGCCGCTTACGCCAGAAAATCGAGAATAATCCTTCCGAACCTGAATACCTGCAGACTGTATGGGGTCACGGTTATAAATGGAAGGGCCGGGAGCAATGATTAAAAAAGGCATCACCAGGCAGATCGTACTACATTATTTTTTCGTAGTTCTGCTTGCTCTGTTATTGGTGGAATTTATTTTTATGCTTGCGGTGCAGCGGTATTATTACGAGAGTATCTACAATACCATCAGCTCTCATATTTCCATGTCAAAAGACTTTTTGGAGCCCATCGCCCGCGAGGATAATGCGGATAATGGTAATCTGTCGAAGTTGCTTTCGAACCTGGAACTATCCAGCACAGAGCTCGAAATTCTTGATCTCAATGGACGAGTTCTTGCCAGCTCTGCGGCCTTCGAGTCTGACCGGGCTGTAATGCAGACAAGTGATATAATGCAGGCCATAAATGGCAATACGGGACGGTGGGTAGGCAGACAACCGGGCACCGGTGAGCAAGTCATGGCCGTTTCGCACAAACTTGATCTGGGTGGGGAGAATACGTACATTGTTAGATATCTGACTTCACTCGAAAATGTAAACTCGAAGCTGCTTGTCATGGGATTGCTTGCCGTTGCCGTCGGGATTGCCGTTATGGCTATTGTTCTGATTATCAGCATTGGTATGGCGAACTCCATCGTCCGTCCCATTAACAATATTACCGCGGTATCTGCCCAGATGGCGAGAGGACGTCTGGATGTCAGAGTCAAAGGGAACTATAAGCATGAACTTGGTGAACTGGCATCCACACTGAATTTTATGGCTCATGAGATTGTTCGCAGTAACCAGATCAAGGATGATTTTATCTCATCCATTTCTCATGAGCTCAGAACACCACTGACTAGCATTAAAGGCTGGAGTGAAACGCTGGATTCAGGCGGATATGATCCGGATGAGACACGTATTGGCATGAGCATTATCTCGAAAGAAACAGAACGCTTAATCGGGCTGGTTGAAGAGATGCTGGATTTCTCCAAACTGCAGCAAAATCAGATGAAGCTGGTCAAAGGTACGGTCAGCATTCGTGAGATTGTGCAGGAAACGATGTTGAACGTTTGGGCCAAAGCGGAACAAAAGCAAATACATTTGAAGCTGGACACAGATGAGACCCGTGCTTTTAACGTGCATGGTGATGGAAATCGCCTCAAGCAGGTATTCCTGAACATCGTGGATAATGCAATTAAATTCTCACACGAAAATTCGTGGATTTATCTGTCGGTAAAAGAAGAGGACGGGAAGATCATAGCAGCTGTGCAGGATACCGGGATCGGGATTAGCGAGGAGCATCTCATCAAAGTACGTGATCGATTCTTCCAGGTCAATCACCAGAATGGTGGAACAGGATTGGGGCTTGCCATTACGCAAGAACTCGTGGAACTGCATGAAGGAACGATTACGATACAAAGTGAACTCGGATCGGGTACAACCGTCACGATAGAACTGCCCGCTTTGCCGGAAGAAGAGATCGTAACTGAGCATCAGGTGAATGAACTCGCTTCAGAAACGCAACAAGGAAGCGGGTCACAACATATTAATCCGGATTCAGATACAGGCAAAAGCGAATAAACACCCGATTACCATAGACACATTCTGAATGCACCAAAAAAGGCGAGCCATTAACGGCTTGCCTTTTTTGGTATATTATGAAGAGAGTTCGCCAGCGCGCAAGCGACCGGTTTTCTCATATACTTCTTTCAGAATACGTGCAGGCTGAGTGCGGACTGCCGGTTTGGCAGATACAACCTCATTAGGGCCTACAACGACAATTTCATCAGCAGTGCCTTTGACAATGGCGCCGTCCTTGATAATGGCATCTTCACCAATAATGGCACGTTCGATATGAACACCTCTACCGATACGGGCGTTTGGCATAATAACACTGTCTTTGACTTCAGAACCTTTTCCTACTTCAGCACCGCAGAAGATAACTGAGCGCTCTGCACGACCTTCAATGGCGCACGACTCATGGACCATGGAGGAGGCATGCTCAGCACGGGAATGACGAGCTTTGTGAGCACTTAATTTGGTTTTCCAGTCACGAGTAAACATCGGCCAGTGTTCTTTGTGCAGGCTCCAGTTTTCTTCGTTATGCAGCAGATCCATGTGAGCATCCCACAAGCTTTTTACAGTACCAACATCTTTCCAGTAACCATCGAAGTTATACACGAAAAGAGAGTTGTTTTCATTAAGCATTTGAGGAATAACGTCTTTACCAAAGTCGTGACTGGAATTCGGGTTAGCCGCATCCAGCAGAAGATGGCGTTTCAGATACTCCCAATTAAACATGTAAATCCCCATGGAAGCCAGGTTGCTTTTTGGTTCAGCTGGCTTTTCTGCAAATTCGGTCACACGCATATTTTCATCCGCAGCCATAATTCCGAAGCGATGTGCTTCATCCCAAGGAACTTCCATGACTGAAATAGTCGCAACCGCTTTATTGGCTTTATGGGATTCCAGCATGTCGCGATAATTCATGTGATAAATGTGGTCTCCCGACAAAATTAGAACATTTTCGGGGTTTTGCTGGTCAATATAGTCGATATTTTTATAAATGGCATCCGCCGTTCCCAAGTATTCGTCATTTCCTGTATGATAAGATGGAAGCAGGGAGATTCCTGCCTCTTCCGAATTCCCATGTCCCCATGGTTCTCCTCCACCAATGTGATCGTGTAAAGATTCAGCTTGGTACTGCGTCAATACTCCAACTGTATCGATTCCTGAGTTTACGCAGTTGCTGAGAGGAAAATCGATAATCCGGTAGTGCCCGCCAAACGGTACAGCGGGTTTAGCAATACTTGAGGTCAATGGGGCTAATCTTTTCCCCTCTCCTCCCGCCAACAGCATAGCGATGCAATCTTTATTAAACATAATCGTTTCCCTCCCAAGATATTTGTCCAGTGTAGTACTTACATAAACGCAAAGTGGTGCTGTTGAAACGATGTATACTGTAAAATTCCTGTAAAATTACAACATTTTTTTAAACACGTCATTTTTCTTTTCAACTTGGCTAGAATGGGGTAATGATTAACGTTATATCTATTTTCTAGGGGAAGAAGGTGATCTCTTGGCCATTCAACCATTGGCAGATCCGGCCATTTCGCCGGAGGATATCTATTTGTTTCATGAAGGAAACCTTCATCACAGTTATCGAATATTAGGCGCACAGCCTGAGACTCAGGATCATCGTCAGGGGTATCGCTTCACCGTCTGGGCTCCAAATGCCAAAGAAGTAGGGCTGGCTCTTGACCGCAATGATTGGAAAGGTGAACAGGCACCTTTATATAAGATACCCGATTCTGGATTTTGGACTCGTTTTTTTCCGGAAATCAGTGAAGGAACTTTATACAAATTCCGTATTTTAACGGAAAACGGAGTAGAACTGCTGAAAGCAGATCCGTATGCATTTCACGCCGAAGTTAGGCCTCGCACGGCTTCCATTACAAGTTCCATCCAGGGATACAAATGGAACGATGGTGCATGGAGACGGAAACAGAGGGCTGTATATAACAAGCCTTTACATATTTATGAGATGCACATCGGAACATGGAAGCGCAAGGAAGACGGCTCTTTATACAGTTATAGAGAGATCGCGGATCTGCTCGTTCCTTACTTATTAGAAATGAAATACACACATGTGGAGATGATGCCGCTCAGTGAACACCCTTATGACCTTTCCTGGGGGTATCAGAGTACAGGCTTCTTCGCCCCGACAAGCCGTTTTGGAGGTCCTAAGGATCTAATGTATTTAGTGGATACACTGCATCAGGCTGGAATAGGTGTACTGCTTGATTGGGTGCCTGCACACTTTGCCAAGGATGCCCACGGTCTGCGTTTGTTTGATGGCACACCGCTGTTCGAATATGCAGATCCATTGCTGGCTGAGAAACCAGGGTGGGGTACACTAAGCTTTGATTATTCGAAACCGGAAGTTCGTTCCTTCCTTATCTCCAATGCGCTGTATTGGATGGAAATGTATCATTTTGATGGTCTGCGTGTAGACGCGGTTACCAGCATGCTAAGGCTTGACTTTGAAAAGCATTCTGGCCAATTTCGTCCCAATGCAGACGGAGGCTTGGAAAACAAAGAAGCTGTTGCCTTCTTGCAGCAACTCAATGAAACGATCTTTAAGTACTATCCTTATGCGCTGATGATGGCCGAAGAGTCCAGTGCATGGCCGATGGTCACGTCTCCTGTGGACGTAGGCGGACTGGGATTCAATTATAAATGGAACATGGGTTGGATGAACGATACGCTGGATTATATGAAAACCGATTTCCACGATCGTCCGTCGAAGCATCATTTGCTGACATTTCCTGTGGTTTACTCCTTCTCTGAAAATTATGTGCTGCCTTTGTCGCATGACGAAGTCGTACATGGCAAAAAGTCCTTGCTGGACAAGATGCCTGGATCGTACGAACAAAAGTTTGATGGCATGCGAGCTTTCTTAGGTTACTTCATGACTTTCCCAGGCAAGAAGCTGCTCTTTATGGGCGGAGAATTTGGCCAGTTTATTGAATGGAAAGATGAGGATGAACTGGATTGGTTCTTGCTGGATTATGACAGTCACCGCAAACTCCACAAGTTTGAACGTGACCTGTCTGAGCTGTACCTGAGCGAAAAAGCTTTGTGGGAGCTTGATCATTCCCTGGACGGATATGAATGGATCACTCCGGATGACCATGGCCAAAGTGTCATTTCATATGTACGCAAAGGAAAAAAACCTGCGGATACACTCCTTGTGCTTGTTAACTTCCAGCCGGTCAAGCGGGAGCGTTACCGGATTGGTGTCATGCGTCCCGGTATGTATGCCGAAGTTCTGAACAGTGATCATCCCGATTACGGGGGATCAGGTATATTGAATGATATGCAGATAGCTACCGAAAAGATTCCTTTTCATGGCCATCCCCACAGTCTGGAGATTGTTTTGCCTCCGCTAAGCGTGGTTATTCTAAAAAAGAATACACGTCGGAAAACGGATGAGACAGCAAATGAAGTCGCTTCTGTCAGACCAAAAGCACTCAAAAATACAAATACAAATAAGACCACTGCCAAATCAAAAAGGGGGAAAAAGGCGTGAAACTTTTATTCGCTGCTGCCGAGGGCCATCCATTTATCAAAACGGGTGGACTCGCTGACGTTATTGGAGCTTTGCCTCAAGCCTTGAAAAAGGCTGGGGCAGATGTTCGTGTCATTTTACCCAAATATAAAGGGATCCCTGACGAATATAAGGAGGCCATGAAGCCGGTTATCGTGACCGATGTTCCACTCGGCTGGCGCAGACAATACTGCGGCATTGAAATGCTCGTCCATGACGGAATCCCGATTTATTTTGTCGATAACGAATATTACTTTGGCCGTGACGGTGTCTACGGGTATATGGATGATGGGGAGAGATTTGCTTTCTTTAATCGCGCGGTGCTCGAGGTATTGCCGCTGCTGGACTTCAAGCCGGATGTGCTTCATAGTCATGACTGGCATGCGGGAATGATTCCGCTGCTGCTGCAGGCGCATTATGCACATGAGCCATTCTATAGTGAGATACGTACCGTATTCACCATACATAATCTGTTGTATCAAGGTGTATTCCCGCATTCGGTATTCAGCGATCTGCTTGAACTGGACGACCGATATTTCACCATGGATGGCGCAGAGTATTATGGGAATGTCAATTTTCTAAAATCAGGTATTGTCTATTCAGACCATGTAACAACAGTAAGCCCCACCTACGCACAGGAAGTGAAAACTTCCTATTATGGCTATGGCTTGGACGGTTTGCTTAGCTCGCTAGGCGAACGTTTTACCGGAATTGTGAATGGTATTGATACCAAGAGTTACAATCCGGCGACGGATAACAAAATCCCGGTTAAGTACAGAGCAAGCCTATCGAAGAAAACGGAGAACAAGATTGAGCTGCAGAAGGAGCTTGGGCTGCCTGTCCGTCCGGATGCACCATTGATGGTAATGGTTACCCGTCTTGTTGACTCTAAAGGACTTGATCTCGTTTGTCGCATATTGGATGAGCTGTTGTACTACGACGATATCCAGTTTGCCGTATTGGGAACTGGCGATCCTGCCTATGAGCATTGGTTCCGGGAGGCGTCCTATCGTTACCCACTGAAAATGTCAGCCCAAATCAAGTTCAACGATGGATTATCCCGTCGTTTCTATGCAGGAAGTGATATATTTCTCATGCCTTCCAAGTTTGAACCGTGCGGCATAAGTCAGCTGTTAGCACTCCGATATGGCAGTGTGCCGCTTGTCCGTGAAACGGGTGGTCTTAACGATACGGTGCAGGCATACAATGAGTTCAGCGGTGAAGGGAACGGCTTCTCGTTTACCAGCTTTAACGCACATGACATGATGAATACGATCCGTCGTGCAGAGAAGTTGTATCGTGAGCCCGACCACTGGAAGAAGATCGTGAAAAATGGCATGAACGGGGATTACAGCTGGGATGTTTCGGCTGATGAATACATGGACATTTATCGCAGCATTACTGTTGAGAATACAAAATAATAATTAAACCACGGAGCCGCAGTATATATCGTACTGTGGCTTTTTTGCAGAATAAATCCGGAGCCATGTTGGATGCCCTGTAGAGGTCGAATGAAGTGAATGAGGTTGAAAATGGGATGAAAGAGAGTTGGTAAAATGGCCAATCATATTAATTTCACCTCCACTTATAATCCGAATTTGGAGGCATGGGGTGGGAATGAAACATTTGATCCTCTCAAGATGAACGCAATGTTTAGTCAGATTTTGGGGAATATTGCAGCAGTTGAATCTTCTATCCCTGGAAATATCATTGACGTTAGAAACTTCGCTCCGGGGGATGGAACTGACCAATCCGCACAGATCAAAGCTTTTTTTGACTCAGCGCAAGAAGGTGATATTTTACTATTCACGCCGGGACACTACAAAGTCATAAAATCGGGATGGTTTTATACGTTTAATGGAAAAGCGGTAACCATTAGAGCTCATCCGGGAGCCATCTTGGAAGTTTCGGATCAGGGTTTACGCTTTGAGAACAGCAACCACATTGAAGTAAGCGGTCTAACGTTAAGGCGTACAACTCAGGCTGGATGGGCCAAAGGAAGAACAGGCATTTACGTAGAGAATTCCAGCAATGTCATATTGCAGAATAATGATATTAGCAAATTTACGGACGGCATTGGCGTGAATGGTTCAACCAGTCAGGAGAATCCTTCAAGAAATGTTATCATTAGAAACAACAAGCTTCACCACTTGGGTGAAGAGCCCATTGCAGTGAGGACCAATCTGGCCTTTGTCATCATTAGCCAAAATGACTGCTACCGATACTTGGGTGATGGGATCCTCATTAAAGCAACCTGGAACGTATTTGTAACGACAAACTTTCTTCATACACCCGTATTGTCAACCGATGCAGACTATACTACGTTTACAGCAGGCCAGCAAGGGTCTAATGTGCCCAAAGTAGGTGGAGGCATTACATGTAACAATGAAGGTGGCGAGACAGGGGCCCGGAGCCTGCATATTCATGATAACAGTGTGATTGGAACAGCTTTTGGCGTAGGACTTATCGGTTTTAGAGGCGCATTTGTCACTTCCAACTTCTTCAGTAATATTCGAAACAGCTCTGTAGTTTCTGTCTCCTTTCTCCCTTCCCAATTCAACCCAAATGATGAGAGCAACCATATTTTTGTGATTCAGGGCAATTATATTGATACCATTTTGAGGTCGAATCCTACAGCAGCCATTGAGGCAAGAACCAATAACGGGATTGAAGGCATGGATATTGGCGTTATCTCCGATAATATCGTGATTCCTAATGGCAATCATTGGGGGATCATTGCAGATGGAAACATCATTATCAAAGGCAATTATATTGCCAAAGCAGGTATTGCTATGGACTTGAGTAATGGGGTAGTCGCCACCGGCAATATCATTCAGCCTGGTTTTGTCACGACCAATCCTGACCGGATGGTCAGCATTAATGATCATGTGACATTCACAAGCAATTCCATTTCGGGTAAAGGCACATCACTGAAAATTCGTGGATCAAACAGTGTTATAACGGGCAATCGCATGAACTATGATGGCAATTGGTGGGCAGTCCATTTTGATAATGCCAATCGGGTTGTGGAAAATAACATTATCAAAGATAATGTGCTGCTGGTATCGTCTAGTGCCACTGGTCGATATTTATTCGGGTCCAGCGCCTTTTCGAATGGAAAAAACGTCGTGATTGATGTGGTTAAGGACAACAACGGTTCTGTCTACCAACTGGTGAACGACCTTGTACTGACAGGACCCAATTCCACCCGCTGGAGAGTCACTGTCGATGCCAATGGGAATATTAAGGGGACCAAGGTTTAGCATTTATCATAAAAAAACCTCCTAAACACCAGATCGATGAAGGGTGCATGGATCTGATGAATTAGGAGATTCCTTTATGAAGGATCTAGCTGTCTGTATAGAATTCGATAACCGTAAGGATCGAGCTTAATGTTCATAATGCCATCTGTGGGAATAACCGGATCTTCGGTAAGTGCATCTCTCCAGTCCCTGGTCTCCATAGGGTGAGAGAGGGTGCGTACATCGGGAGTGTTATTCATCCAAACGGTAAAGTGAAGCTGATCATCCATTCGCTCGTATACGATACAGGGGTCGTTGTGATCCGCTTTCAGGAAGCGGAAGCGCCCTTTGCGAAGTGCCTCATTGCTTTTGCGCAGATCAATCATCAGCCGGTAGAAGTCATAGAGCTCCCGATCTTGCTTGGCAGGGTCCCATTCCATACATTTGCGGCAATCGGGATCTCCTTCACCGCTGATGCCCACTTCATCTCCGTAGAAGATACACGGTGTACCGATGTAGGTAAACAGGAATACAACGGACAGTTTTAATCGCCGTTTGTCTTCACCGCATCGGGAGAGCAGACGAGGGGTATCGTGACTGCATAACATATTGAAGATCACTTCGTTGGTTTGCTGGGGATACCGCATAATGAGGGACCCCATCTCATTGGCAAAGTTGTAGCCATCCATGGATCCGCAGAAAAACTCCAAGACCTTGTCCGCAAAAGGGTAGTTCATAACGGAATCGAACTGGTCACCCATCAGCCATGTCAGGGAATCACTCCAAACCTCGCCCACAATATAGGCTTCCGGGTTCGCCGTTTTAACTACTTTGCGGAAATCTCGCCAGAAGTGGTTATCCACTTCGTTCGCTACATCCAATCTCCAGCCGTCGAGCTTGATCTCCTTAATCCAGTATTCGGCGACATCGAGCAGATACGCTTTCACTTCCGGATTGGCCGTGTTAAATTTCGGCATATTTCCATAAAAACCGAAGGTATCATAGGTAGGTATACCGTTCTTAATACTGACAGGAAATTCATTGATATGGAACCAGTCTACATACTTTGATTGTTTTCCATTTTGCAGCACATCCTGAAAAGGCGGAAAATCTTCACTGCAATGATTAAAAACGGCGTCAAGCATAACGCGGATACCACGCAGGTGGCATTCCTCTGTGACTTTTTTGAGCAAATCATTATCTCCAAAATGCGGATCTACTTTTTTATAATCAATGGTGTCATATTTATGGTAGGAGTTGGCTTGAAAGAGGGGGGTGAAATATATAGCATTTACGCCAAGTTTGGTTAGATCATCCAGATGATCGAGGACGCCTTGCAGGTCTCCGCCAAAGTAGTTATCCAGCTCGGGCGTACCTCCCCAGGCTTGAGTTCCTTCGGGATTGAGGTCTGGATTGCCATTGGCGAACCGTTCGGTCATGATCTGGTAAAACACAGCTTCTTTGGCCCATTCGGGAACCTTAAACACATCAATTTCATGAATGTACGAGAACTCGTAATATCCTCCAGTAGGGTAAGGGGGATCGCGGTGAATCCCATTGTCGGCCAGAAAGACATTTTCATGACCCGCTGTGACTCGAAAAATATAAGTAAGTCGTTTGAATTTGGGTTTAACCGCAGCCTCCCAGTAGTCGAACATCCTATCCGAAGCAGCTTTTTCCAGTTGAATTTCCCTGTAGGTTCCGTCCCAATCATATTTATCACCAGTCAGTGCAGTCACATAGTCTACATCATCTCTCTTCGTACGTACACGCAGATGAATCGTAGACGTGTTGTAGGCGTAAGCCCACTTGTCACGGGGAACGTGATACATCGCTTCGAGCAGCATGACGGCACCTCCTGTATCAAGATGAGTATAGCATTACATAACCAAGCTAGACAGCAAATGAACCATAAAAGGTTTACATAATTAGTAAAATTTTCATTACTTTCATCGATTTCATTTCACAAGCATCTCCAGGTTAGGCTTGAATATACGTATGCAAAATAAAGAAAAGAGGTGTTTTCTGCAGACCTGGTGATGTCCATTCAATCTGTAGAGAACACCTCTTTGGTTGTCTCTATTACTTAAAACTTATATTATCGTAGGGCCTGTTCAAACTCTGTTCGAATCGTTTGCAGCAGCTCAGGCTTCGTTAGCACATCATAAGCTGTTGTGGCAAGTGCTTTTGCACCCAAGACCATGCCATCCAGTGCCCGTTCCTGTAATGCCAGATCGCGGAATTCGATGGAGTGCAGGGTGTGAACCTCATCAACGACCCGAATGTAAGGATGAATTGCAGGACAGCGTAAGGATACGTTACCGATATCCATGGAGCCATGATCATCTCCGCTAACGATCTCTTCTTGTGGAATACCGAGTTCCATGAGGTTTTCAGTGAATGTTGCAGATAAAGATTCATTGGTTACCATCTCATCATATGACGTTTCATAATTTGAAGTCACAAGACGACAGCCTGTTTGGAGCGCAGAACCTTCGGCAATTTGTATGACACGCTGCGTTAGTATATTAAGCTCTTTTCTGGTTGCGGCACGTACGTAAAACTGGGCTGAAGCATAGTCGGGAATGATGTTGGCAGCCTGACCACCGCTATTAATAACACCATGGATCCGGACACTACTTCTCACTTGCTGGCGGAATGCATTAATACCGTTAAAGGTTTGAATGACGGCATCGAGTGCATTGATCCCTTCATGCGGACTGGCCGCGGCGTGGGAGGATTTGCCGTGGAATTCAAATTGCACGGCATCAATGGCCAGAGAGCTGCCCGATTTCTCATAAGCATAATAAGGATGGGCCATTAGCGCGACATCACAATCATCAAACAGACCTGCTTCAGCCATTGGAACTTTGGCGCCACGAGTTTCCTCCGCAGGTGTGCCGAATACTTTTAACGTTCCTCCAACTTCATCCAAAATGGACTTTAGACCGACAGCAGCACCCAGACTCATCATACAGATCAGATGATGGCCGCAAGCATGACCAATCTCGGGAAGTGCATCGTATTCGCATAACAGCGCTATGGTTGGTCCTTTTTTGGCAGCAGCGTAGGTGCCGAAAAAAGCCGTATCCAATCCAAGTACGGGAGCTTCTACTTCGAAACCGTGAAATATCAGTTCTTCCTTTAGGCGGGCAGAAGCAAGGTATTCCTCGTTCCCGAGTTCGGGATTGGCACCAATGTATGATGAAATCTCCTTAAAACGGGAAGCATATTGATCAATAACCGACAAAATTTGTGATTTGGTATGTGTCATCGTGAACTCCTTCGTGCAAAATGAAAATAATTTAGTCATTATATCATGTTTGCTTGGTTTTTTCAGAAACAAGTCAGGATTTGTAAGTTGAAAACTCATTGCATAATCATGCATTGTACTTTATAATGACTCAGGCATCAACATGAGGAAGCACATAATGTATTGTAAGGGGAGAACAGGGTTGAAATTGATTAGTCGTTACACCATGATGCTGTTGACCTTTGTCGTTTTATTGACAGCTGCCGTTCCTTCGGCGCTGGCAAGTGGAACTACGGGCACTTCAGACAGTAAAAAATTGGTTCTCGGCACGAGTGCCGACTTTGCACCATATGAATTCCATAAAGTTATTAATGGCAAGGATGAGATTGTCGGATTTGATATTGCCATTGCCAAAGAGATTGCTGCCGATTTGGGCGTAGAACTTGTGATAGAAGATATGGGTTTCGACGGCCTTCTGCCTGCATTGCAGAGTGGACGCGTGGATATCGTTATTTCAGGCATGACACCGACAGAGGACCGCAAAAAAAGTATCGACTTCTCGGATACCTACTATAAATCGAAACAAGTCATCATGGTTCGCAATGAGGATAAAGACAAATACCCAACCATGGCTGAACTGGAAAATGAAAAGATCGGAGCACAAAAAGGTTCGATTCAGGAAACAATCGGACAGAAGATTCCTGGAGCCAAGCTGACGTCTCTAGATAAAATCTCGGACATTGTGCTTCAACTGCAAACTAAACGGATCAACGCTGCAATCGTTGAAGATACCGTTGCTGCAGGATACCTGGATGATATGATCGGACTAGCTCCTGCTGTTCCGGACGAAGAGCAGGTAGCAGCAGCGATCGGTATTCGCAAAGGCAATACGGAATTGCTGAATGCCGTTAATGGTACGCTTGAACGATTGAAAAGTGAAAATAAAATTGATCAGATGGTAACCGAAGCCAGTCAATTGATGGCAGACCGTGAGGTCAAATCGCCAAATATTTTTGAAGTATTTTGGCAATACAAAAGCTTCTATGCTACGGGGGTTGGTTATACCCTCCTATTGTCAGCACTTGGGGTAATCTTCGGGGTAATCATCGGTTTGATCATTTGTTTATTCCGAATGCATGATACAGCAATTTTGCGGTGGATTGGTACGGCATATGTAGAAGTCATACGCGGTACGCCGATGCTGGTTCAATTGATGATTATTTATTATGGTCTTGCCTTGACATTTGGTATTACGTTCTCGCCTCTTCAGGCGGGTATTTTAACACTTTCCATCAATAGTGGTGCTTACCTGGCAGAGATCTTCCGTGCAGGGATTCAAGGCGTTGACCGTGGTCAACTGGAAGCAGCCCGTTCGCTTGGGATGGGTAGAGCCGCGGCCATGAGATTTATTATTTTGCCTCAGGCCTTCAAAGCTGTACTGCCTGCCATCGGTAATGAATTCGTAACCATCATCAAGGAATCTTCCATTATCTCGGTCATTGGTATGGTTGATATCATGTATCAGGCAAGTGTAGTCAAAAACATTACGTACCAAGGAATGAATCCGTTCCTTATTGCAGCAGCCATATACTTTGTATTGACATTCATTTTGTCCAAGCTGCTGGGTCGACTGGAAAGGAAGTTGAGTGCAAGTGATAGACGTTAGACAATTACACAAATCCTACGACAAAAATGAAGTACTTAAAGGCATAGATGTCTCAATTGGCAAGGGCGAGGTCGTTGTCGTGATTGGTCCTTCAGGATCAGGCAAAAGTACCTTCCTTCGCTGTCTTAACCTGTTGGAGCAGCCTACTTCAGGTGAAATTAATTTCGAAGGCGTATCGATCACGGATCCCAAACACAACATTAATGCAACGCGGGAGAAAATGGGGATGGTGTTCCAGCACTTTAATCTGTTTCCGCATAAAACCGTGGAGCAAAACATTACCATTGCCCCGATCAAAGTCAAAAAGCAGTCTGCACAGGAAGCCAAGCAGATCGCCGCAGACTTGCTCAAAACCGTGGGGCTATTGGATAAAAAAGATGCTTATCCAAGTCAGCTGTCTGGTGGGCAGAAGCAGCGGATTGCCATTGCCAGAGCGCTTGCGATGCAGCCGCATGTGATGCTGTTTGACGAGCCGACGTCTGCACTTGACCCTGAAATGGTTGGTGAAGTACTCGACGTTATGAAGCGCCTGGCTGAAGGCGGCATGACGATGGTTATTGTTACCCACGAGATGGGCTTTGCCCGTGAAGTCGGTGATCGCATCATCTTTATGGATGGCGGTGTAATTGTGGAGGAGGGAACACCAGATGAAGTATTTGGTCAACCTAAGCATCCACGTACGCGTGACTTTCTCGGTAAAGTTTTGTCATAGCCTTTGAGCATGATCCAGTCAGTGAACCGGATTAAATAGAATGAACAAAAAAACGAAATTAAACAACCTTGCTCACGTCACGTTAGCAGGGTTGTTTTTTTGTGCATGGATAAGGATCCAGTGTCGTAAAAGTAACGTTTCTGTCATTGTTCCAGAGCTGCTTGATCGCTCTTTTTTAAGAAAAATCCTTATTTTTTAAGCATCATAATGTGTTGTTATAGACAGTTGGTAACATTTACTACGGACCCTGGTTACAAAATTGTGATATATTGTTCCTGCCGAAACTTCCTGAGGAGGAAGTGTGGAGGATGTAATGATGCAGACCGTGGAGGGGAAGATTGTAACGCACGCTGCTTGGGGTGAATTAGGGGTACATAACGCAAGACGAATGTAACAGAGACCTATAGGGTGGTTTCCTCCATCCGAATCCGACAACTAACTTCGCAGGCACAATGAGGGAGGAAGACCATGATTAAGAAGAGAACTATAGCCAAAACAGCAACAGCCCTGCTGACAGCAGCAATGCTCATTCAGGCCGTTCCAGCTCACGCTGATTCTGTTCACGTGGCCAAAGAGGGGGATACCTTCTATACCTTATCGAAACAATATGGAGTTGGACTGAACACTCTGGTTAAAGCAAACAGTGATATTTCACCTTACAACATTTATGGTGGTTTGAAAATTACGATTCCTGGAAAAGCAAACACGGCCTCAGCTGCTCCAGCAGCGAAAAGCTCGACGGGTGCTAAGACGATTACGACAGCTAGCCTTGATGTGAATGCTGATGATAAAGTCGTTCAGGCCTGGGGCAAAACGTTTGATTACAGTAAATCCATTGATGTGAAAGCAACAGCGTACTCTGCAGCCGCTTCCGAAAATGGTGGATGGGGTCCTGTTGATTACTTCGGTAATCCACTTGAACTCGGCACGATTGCAGTAGACCCTAGTGTGATCCCACTGGGTACGAAGGTTCTTGTTACAGGTCACTCCCATCCGGGGCTGCCTAAGCAGGCATTTGTGGCTACTGCCCGGGATATCGGCGGGGCGATCAAAGGGAAACGGATTGATATTTTCATTCCTGGAAGCCAGAAGTCTGTGAGCACATTTGGTTTTCAGGATGTTGAACTTTATATCTTGAAATAAGTATCAGCGCCAATAAAAGGGTGCCTTTATGACACGATTAACGTGAAATAAGGGTACCCTTTTTCTTTATTAAAACGCGCAAGATTGGTAGTTCTATAACTTGTGTGTTTGGTTTACGAAGCCGAGTATTATTTGCTTTTTGGCAATTGCAGCATTTCGTCCAAAGTCACCAGATTAAAGCCCCTGCATCGAAGTTCATCTATAATCTCCGGAAGTGCTCCAATGGTACCGGACAGATTGGAGCCCACGCCTCCGCCCGCGTGTTGAAGAATGATGGAGCCTGGCTTGACTGCAGATAGAACGTTCTGCTTCACTTGCTCTTTGCTGAGGCCTTTCCAATCGAGCGAATCCACATTCCAGTTGACGATGCTGTATTGCTGTCTTGCGGCCCATTGTAGCTGTTTCTCATTAATGTCCCCGTATGGAGGACGAATCATTTTAGGTGTATACCCGGTCAGTTTACGAATAATGTCGCCGGTATGTAGAATTTGTTTGCGAAAAGCATTCAAAGACAGCTTACTGAATTCAGGGTGATTGTAACTGTGGTTCCCAACAATGTGACCTTCCCTAACGATCCGTCTGACGAGGTCGGGATGTTTCTCAGCCCGGTTGCCGACAATAAAAAAAGTCGCTTTTACATTATATTTCTTTAAAATATCCAATACCTGCGGAGTGAAGCGCGGATCAGGCACATCATCAAAAGTCAGTGCTACCTGTCTGGTTGAAGGTCCATTGGTCTTGAACGTATCGGCATATTTCTGCCTTAGCTGACCGAGTGTCAGTTGTTCATCCTCAGATAGATCCGGCTTTGCAGCAGGCATGCTCTCTGGAACGGGTTTGGCCAGCAGTTGTCCAGGTGAATAGCTTCCACTCATAAACATAAGGATCAACATGGAGAATGCGATGAGGCGAATACGCATGATACAGCCTCCTTTGTCAAATTGCGTTCTCTTTGGTATGCCCGCGGTGATGGTCCATTATGCATAAATGTGAGAAGTTTCATTGTCCAATTCAGTCGATAAGCTCATAATTCCACCATTACATATACACACAAAGGATGGGTGGACTAGGATGAGTACGTATGATTTGAAATCGGTTCGTTTGCAGGTCATTGAAGCTGGAGAGGATAAGATATTTTTGATCACGGGTGGGAAAGCTCATATAGGGGCTGTGGCGACCTTTTATCCCGAAAGAGAACGCGTGGTGGGAACGGCAGTCCATATTCCGGGGCATAAGGAACAGGAATTATGTGAGCGCCTTGCACGTAAGGCCGCAAATTCCCTCAAGGTGACCGTAACCGTTATTATGGGCATTCATTTTGATGCCATTACACGTGTACAGATCGATGAGATCGTACAGACTGCGGAGAAGCTGCTGGGCGACCATTTAACCCTGGTGAATGATATAAAATAGTAGATTTTGGTTGACCCGGAATCGTGTTTTATGATTTTTTTTGGTAAAATTGAAACGGGATGAAAGTTACCACGTATGTATGATTATATACAAGGATGTAATATCGACTAGGAGGAATACCATAATGTCCATTTTCAAACGTTTGCGTGATTTAACGATGTCTAACATTAATGCCATTATTGACAAGGCAGAAGATCCAATCAAAATGACGGATCAATATATCCGTGATATGCAGGAAGATCTGGAAGATGCAGAGAAGGCTGTTGCTCAACAAATCGCGATTGAGAAAAAATTCAAGCAGCTGTTCGAGGAACAGGAAGCATTGGTGAAGAAACGTGAGGAGCAAGCTCATACCGCAGCACGTGCACAGAACATGGATCTGGCGCGCCGGGCTCTGGAAGAGAAAAAAGCTGCTGAAGTAAAAATGGCAGAATATAAAACAAGCTATGATCAAAACAAGGCTTCGGCAGACAATTTGCGCGGCAAGCTGGATGAAATGCGCAAGCAATTGACACAAATGAAAAACAAGCGTGAAACGTTGGTAGCGCGTTACAATGCAGCAAAAGCACAAACCGAAATCAACAAAGCGCTGAACGGATTTAGTTCCGACACAGCTAGTGCTGGCATGAAACGTATGGAAGAAAAAATGATGCAAATGGAAGCACAGGCTGAAGCGAGCAACGAAATGTCTTCCAAAGGAAAATCACTGGATGAAGAGTTCGAGAAACTTGGCAAGGATCAGGCCGTTGAGGATGAACTGGCGGCACTCATGAAGCAGTACGAAAATAAGAACTAAACCTTGCATCTTAGGCAGGGTTCACTAGCGGAGGAGAGACAGCGTTTCTCCTTCGCTTTTAAATGCGGTTCATGTTGATAAGTGGGGGCTGTGTAAATGGATTTGAACATTTTGGCGATGCTGGTCTGGACATTATCTGGCTCGGTTTTGCTTTTTGTATTGATGTATGTGGATTCATTATTTACGAAGTATAAGGATTTTGCGGAAGTTAAGGCAGGGAACATGGCGGTTACGACACGGATGGTCATGAAGCTCTTTGCTCAAGGGTATGTGCTTGCAACTTCGATTTCGACAGCGGGTCATCTGGGTGAAGCGCTGCTTGTATCAGTTGTTTCATTTGTCATCCTGCTTATTCTGGAGAGCGTTGTGCACTTTATGATTCGCACATGGGCCAATCTTGATTTGGACACAGGAATCCAGCAAGGGAAGACCGGATATGGCTTGTTCTCCGGTGCCTTGCACATCGTGGGCGCATTAATTATTGCAGCTTGTTTATAAGATAACGAACGGGAGTAATGGGTATGAGTGTATGGAAACGGATTAAAGGAATACTAGCCAAACCCGAACCACCACGAGCAGAGAAAACCATGCTGGACCTTGAGCCTGGAGATATCTGTGAGGTCTCGCTCGTTACGTATGAAGTCGTGGGGCGGGTGCAGCATCGTGCCCGAAGAGCGGTGGTACTAACACTGCAGGACGGTACAACGTTTAGACATCTGCATGTAGAAGAAAGAGAATTGACACGTTATTCCCTCTATACGCCAATTGATGGGCGTCTTGACGCACCAGACGAAGTACCAACCTTACTTGATCTGGACGGACGCGCGTATCATCTGGAGGAAGAATATGGAGGAATGGTTACCACTGCTGGCAGGACACCTTATGGTCAGGCTGGAGAGCAATTGGTTTGGCAGTATCAGTCTGATGATAACATGCTTCTGCGTGTGGAATGGCAAGACAGAAGATTTACTCTGTATGAAGGTGAGTCCATTCTTCCTGCGGATATCAAAGTGATTCGTTCGAGCTAGGAGAGGTTCCAATGAAAAAGCGCATGGCACTTGGATTAAAATTAATGCTGGTCCTCAGCCTTGTCATGTCCCTGTTGTCCGCGTGCGGGATGCCTTCCGTTCAGGACACTTATCCGCTTGAGTCTGTAAGTGGCAGTGGCAATACGACATCCTACGTGTATCGGGCTGCCGACCGTACTGTTCCGGAAGTTGCTCAGGAGTTATCCGAACAGCGTAAACCTGATCAGATCTCGGCGGAAAATGAAGAGCGGATGTTCCTGGTGTATCAGGACCAGTATTATCATTTGCAGCAGGACCCGAACAAGAAGGAAGATACCTTAATTGAGGTGGATTCCAAGGAATATGTACGTCAGAATTATGATTCTTCCTTTTTACAGGGGTATTTGACCGCAACGCTCATTGGCAATTTGTTTGATTCCTTTGGCGGCAGCGGATACGGAAAGTACAGAGGGTACACCGATCGTGATACGTACAAACCGAATCAAGGTACTTATCGTGCACCAACAAGCAATGACAAAAAAGCAGCTCCACCCATCACGGTTGACCGAAAAGGATCCATTACCCGGCGGGGAGGAGACACCGATACTAGTGTAGGTTCAGGCGGAGGATTATTTAGCCGTAAAAAGGAACCGAGCACCGGTACCGTCGAACGTAACAAGAGCGGTGGATTGTTCAATTCACCAAAGAGCTCTTATAAGAAGCCCAAAACAAGGGTAGGCGGCGGACGAATCATGAGGCGAAGGTAAAGATGAGATTTGCCAGCCTGAAGAGTATATAGAGAACAGCCACAAGGTAAGGCAGAATGAACCCTGCCATGCGCAAGCTCACCTTGTGGCTGTTCTTTTTGTTTTATAGTAGGAGGTATCGTTTTAATTAGGATCTGCGAACATGATTGGATTTGCGTGTCCGGGGAATGGTGGAAGGTGGCTGTTTGCGAATCCAGCGAACAAAAGGGGCCATTCGTTCATTCTCTCGTAGTGCCTGAAGTTCTGTTAAATGGAGCCTTATGAGATCCTGGTTGGTAAATAGCGAATGGATTTGTTTATGACACGGGATACATAGATCAGCTGTAGGCATGAAAGTACCGCCCAGTTCCTTGGGCGTGAGATGATGAACTGTTGTTTCCACAGGCTCTCTACCGCATAATTCGCATCGGCTGCTCATATCTGCTCCTCCGTTCTTACCCCTATTATGGGCATAAGCTCACAGTTTCATGTTACCCGCGAGGCGAGTACTTGTCACACCCCAGCTTTCACGCTACACTTTCTTAAACAAGTTCTGTCCCAAAGGAGGTTCTTTCCATTTTGAGAATCAATACACATTCAGATGATATGACAAGTCCCAAATTTAACCGTACAGCCGTGCAGGTCGAAGCTGCTCAGGCCAGAATATCACCTCATGTTACTACAGCTTTAGTTGAAAAAGTAACCTTGGAATCTGCGCATGGACGAACGCTGGCAGAAACGATTCATGCGCCGCATCCATACCCTTTCTTCAGAAGATCAGGTATGGATGGTTATGCGATTGTCAGCAGCGATACAGCTCACGCGTCCAGCGATCAACAGATCTGGCTGCGAGTCGTTGATGAAATTCCATGTGGATATACTTCGGATTTACTCATCACTCCAGGTACCACCGCGCGGATCATGACGGGTGCTCAAGTACCTGAAGGAGCAGATGCCGTTGTTATGCTGGAGATGACCGAAAGCAGGGAACAGGATGGAGAACAATGGATTGCATTAAAGCGCCATATCCAGCCCAATGCCAATATAACGCCAATTGGATTGGAAGTTCAGGAAGGACAACTGCTGCTTGAAGCCGGAACGATCATCCAGGCAGGAGAACAATCCGTATTGGCTACTTTTGGCGTGGCCGATGTACCGGTGTTTCGACGTCCGAAAGTCGCCATATTTGCAACGGGAACGGAATTGCTGGAGGTGGATGAGCCTTTGCAGCCTGGACGCATTCGTAACAGCAACAGTCATATGCTCCGATCCTTGGTCGTGGAGGCAGGTGGCGAACCTGTGATGTATGGATCTATAGCCGATGATGTGGATACGGCTCGTGCTAAACTGACAGAAGCAGTCGAGCATAACGATATCGTTGTGACCACTGGGGGCGTATCGGTTGGGGATTATGACATTATGGGGGATCTGGTACGGGAAGGCAGCATGGAGATGCTGTTTAATAAAGTGACGATGCGACCAGGAAGTGTTACGACAGCAGCGGTTGTGAGTGGGAAGTTACTATTTGCCCTATCCGGTAACCCGGGAGCTTGTTTTGTAGGATTCGGACTGTTCGTGCGGCCAACCATTCGTATGATGCAAAACGATGCCCGGCCTTATTTGGAAGAGTGGACAGCGACCCTGGATCAAGAATATACGAAAGTGAACAATTTTACGCGATTCGTACGGGGGCGCACAGAGATTCGGGATGGCAGGGTGTATGCGAAGCCCGCTGCGTCACGAGTGGATGAGTCCAGCGTCATGATTACGATCAAGGACAGTGATTGTCTGATCATCATTCCGCCTGACAAGAAAGGGATTGCTGCAGGAGAACAGGTACGCATACTCAAGCTGCCAAGTGGACAGGTGAGGTAGGGCACATGGTCAACAAAAGGACACTTCCACATATTGTGCAGATCGTGGGATACAAAAATACGGGGAAAAGCACCTTAACTGCAGAACTCACAAGATATCTTTCTTCGGAAGGGTTACGGGTTGCCGTCATTAAGCATGACGGACACGATCATTTCCAGATGGATCATGAAGGAACAGATTCATTTCGTTTCAATCAGGCGGGAGCTTCCGCCGTGGTAGTAATGTCGGAAAAGCGAACGGCTATCATCGAGCAGCAGCCAACCAGTCTGGAGACGATGCTGACTCGTCTATCGGATTACGACTGGATTCTGATTGAAGGATACAAAGCGGCACCTTACCCCAAACTGGTGATGATTCGTGAAGAACAACATCTAGCTATACTTCAGAAGCTAAAGGGAGTGATGGCAGTTGTTTCCTGGTTTCCGAGAGAATCCTTGCAATCCTCATGCAGTGAACCTGATCCGCTCAGCGATGTGGTTTGGCATTCTGTGCAGGAGCCAGAATTTATTGCTCGATGGTTGCTGGAACATGTGAATAAAGAGTAGTCAAGGACGTGGAAGAACTTGGTGTGATCGAAAGAGTAATCCAGGTTCATTTCAGCAAACTCTACAGTTCGTTATCAAAAATAATTTTGAATAAACGAAAAAACAGCGGATATTCTTACTGGTTATCAGTAAAAAGTATCCGCTGTTTTTTGGTATGGGAGCATCTTATGAACCCGTACCTTCTGAACGACGCTCAATGGCTTCAGACATCGTTTTGTCCGTAAGATGTGCATAAATTTCGGTCGTTTCTGTCGAGGCGTGCCCAAGCTGTTCCTTTGTTTTATAAATATCATTTTGCAGGTAATAGTCTGTCGCAAAGGAATGCCGCAGCTTATGCACCGTCAGATACGGTTTGCCAAAACATTTGGCATATTTCATAATCATGGCCTGAATCGCACGTTTGGTCATTCGACTGCCTTCAGACTCACCGTTACGAAGCGCAATGAATAATCCTTTTTCCCGTTTGGGTGTGCGATACCTTGATTGCCGGAGCTGCATGTAGTTGGCCAGTTCATCCTTGGCCTGCTCCCTGAAATATACGGGTGTTTTGAACGTTTCATCGTTGTTACCTTTGCGGTAAACATATAACAGTTTATTATTCAAATCCAGATCATCGACATTTAGGTTAACCACTTCGGATACCCGCAGTCCGGAATTGAGAATAAGACTGGCGATGCAAGCATCCCGTTCTTTGTTGAGTTCATGGGAGTATAGAGCTTGTTTGTTTTTTTGCATGTCGACTGCATATCCTTCGAGGATATATCCGATGAACTCAAGCAGCTCCTCATCCTCTAATAGTTTCCCTTTGAGCTTCGCCGCAGTGTCCTTTGGCTTGTGTGTGCGTTTGATCTCAATCTTGGCCATAATATTTCGTTTCAGCAGCGGATAGAAATCTTCATCTTCGGCAATTTGGCTCAAATAATGAAAGAGGGATCGCAGAGAGGACAGTTTGCGGGATACCGTAATTCTCGAATTGGCTCCTTCGCGTTTAGTAGCGAGGAACAATCGGAACGAGGTTACCGAATCCATCCGTAACACTTCAAGTTCAGTTAACGTCACTTCCCGGTTAGATTCTGCCTGGGATAATCCTTCAGCACGCAGCCAACTGAAAAAAGTATCATAGTCCCTTAAGTACTCCAGCAGGGTAGAGGGTGATAAATCGGGCAGCTTATAATCAATGAATTGCTGAACGAACCAAGGCATGGAAGGCAGTTTGTCATCCAGCTTGCGTCGATCAATCTCTTTTTGCACATTGGTCAAGTTCGGCACCTCCTGGTTAATTCTTCTTCGAATCTTCTATGTCCTAGTGTACCATAATTTGCTTGGTCACAGCCTGTTCACGGAATAGTACAGAAGAGGGCTGTATTCTTGCCCTTCGCTTTACAAACCTTTAAAGTAACTAGTATAAGTTAAGCAGAGGAGGTGAACCGGATGAATATGCAAATCGAGCTGGTTCCTCGGGAACGGAGTCAGGTAATTCGGCATTTAATGCAGTTTTATCTATATGATTTTACAAAATATCTGAATATCGATGTGGACAGCAATGGCATTTTTCCGGAGTATCCCGGTTTGGAAGCATTTTGGGAGGAGAAAGACCGTAAATTTGCATTTCTCATCACGTGTGATGGAGCCCCGGCCGGTTTTGCACTGGTGGAGCGCTTCGAGCCTGGCAGCAAGGATAACGATTATTATTTAACTGAGTTCTTTGTCATGCAAAAATATCGGCGGAGCGGAATAGGGACTCAAGCGGCACACGAGCTGTTTCATCGTTTTCCGGGAAGATGGAAAGTAACGCAGGTGCGCAACAATGTGATCGCTCAGGCGTTCTGGAGGAAAGTGATCGGAGCCTACACAGGAGGAAGATTTCGTGAGAAATTTCATCCGGAGCTCGGTAATCCGAGCCAGTTTTTTGTAACGTAACCGCAGGTGATGAACTAATCGACTGTCATTCATACATATTGGATTGAATTAGGAGCGTGTGACACGATTAGATCCTATCTGTCATTTGCAAGAAAAGAGGGCACTCTTCTTATACGGATTTTAAATGTTTGTTCGAGAAATTAGATCTAAAGTGGGTGCGATGTTCGTCTAACGGGTAATAACCCATAGAGTTGTCAAGCTTTCATAAGTTGTACCTATATTAACGAGGCTCGGAGGAATCAATCATGGAACTGCGCGAATATGGAAACACAGGCATGAAAGTAAGCACGCTCGGATTTGGTGGATCCGAAATCGGAAGCAACGTATCCAAACAAGACGTGGAAACACTTTTGAATACCGCTTTGGATGCCGGTTTAAATGTCATTGATACCGCCGAATGTTATGGGAACAGTGAGGAATTGATTGGGGATGTACTTTCGCATCGGCGTGATGACTATTATTTGTTTACCAAATGCGGACATGCTGCCGGGGTAGATGGACCTGATTGGGATCCCAAGGTGCTGGAGCAAACGATTGACCGCAGTCTGAGAAGACTCAAAACGGAATATGTGGATGTCATTCATTTGCATAGCTGCTCTGAGGAAGTTCTCCGGCAAGGGGCGGTAATTGAAGTGCTGCAGCGAGCCAAGGAAGCCGGAAAGACCAGGTTTATCGGGTACAGCGGGGACACAACGGACGCGTTGTACGCGATTGAAACCGGGGTGTTCGACAGTTTGGAAACTTCGCTAAATATTGCAGACCAGGAAGCGATTGATTTGACACTGCCGAAGGCGAGAAAAAGAAACATGGGTGTCATTGCCAAACGACCGATTGCCAATGCAGCATGGACGTTTGACACGCTCCCCGAAGATGCCTATCCATTCGTATATTGGAGACGGTTGCAGGAGCTGGGCTACGGTTTTCTGACAGGTAATGATGTGCAAGCGGCAGTTGAAACGGCCCTTCGTTTCACGTTAAGTACGGAGGGCGTCGATACAGCGATTGTTGGAACAACGAAGCCAAACCGGTGGCAGCAAAATGCTGATCTGGTCGCAAAAGGATCACTTCCGCAGGAGCTGTACGATGAAATCAGGGCACGATGGAAAGAAGTCGCCGGAGCGGATTGGACCGGACGTACGTAATGGAAGAATAGAGCAAACGGTTCGACAGAGAACCGTCCATTTTAGAAAAGCCGCCCTTGAGCGGCTTTTTTTAGTGGAATCCAGGCATCCAAGCTAAAGGAGACAGGCAAAACAATAGAAGAAAAATTTGAAAATATAATGATTATAATATTACAACATATGAAAAATTCACAATAATAAACGCTCTCTGTGTATCCGCACTAGATATAGATACTGTGAAAGCCAGTTACGAGAAAAAGGGTGAGGATTAAACCTAAACGTAAAAAGTCAAGTCCGTTTTTCAAATAAAATGTCCCTCTAGTAAGTCGACGGGCCGTATAATAGAATTCATACATATGTTGATAAGAACATGTAAAATCAGGAGTGGTCAACAAGGGGGAACAGCATGGCTTCACAGTTAAAACAAATTCATCCATTGGCATGGACGATTATCGTAGGTACCATTTTTGGACGTATGGCGACTTCCATGAGCATTCCATTTCTGTCCATCTATTTGATACAGCAGATGGGGGCGTCTCCAACCCAGACAGGTATAATCGTGGCCGTGAGCGCGCTCGTTGGTGTTTTTGCCAGCTTCTATGGTGGATACATCTCTGACCGAATTGGTCGTAAAAAAGTGTTGTTCATGTCAGTATTTGGCTGGGCGCTCGTATTTATTGGGTTTGCCCTATCGGATCAGATATGGCTGTTCTTTATCATGAATGCACTCAACGGCATCTGCCGGGCGTTATTTGAACCGACATCCAGGGCGTTGTTATCGGATATCACACCACCGTCAAGCAAACTGCTAGTATTTAATCTGAGGTATGCAGCGATAAATCTGGGTGTTGTGTTTGGACCGCTGCTGGGACTGTATTTGGGATTATCGGATTCCAATTTGTCCTTTCTGGTCGCTGGAGGAGTATACATAGCTTACGGTATTCTATTAATTGTTCAGTTTATTCTTCATCCTCTGAAGCAGAACGAGCAGAGTACGGGGACGGCGGAGCCGATCCGTTTGAAACAAGCATTCCGCATAACAAGTGGGGATCCTGTTTTTATGTTTGTTTTGATTGGTACCATCTTTTGTGTGCTCGGGTACGGACACTTTAGCTCGACGCTACCTCAGTTCATGGCGATTAACCCGAATATGACTGATGGTGCGAAATGGTTTGGATACATGCTTTCCTTAAACGCAGTGGTTGTTCTTGCCGTTCAATTTCCGGTGGTTCGTATCGCGAGTCGCTTTCCACCTGTAGTGCCGCTTATTACAGGCAATATTATGGTATCTGTCAGTCTGCTGCTGTTTGGATTGGCGCAAAGCCCATGGATGCTGGTAGCGGCAGTTGTTATTTTTACGGTAGGAGAAGTACTCATGTTTACGCTGATGGATGTTCTGGTGGATCGGATTGCGAAGCCGGAACTGAAAGGGACATATTTCGGCATGATCGGATTCAACAATCTGGGCAACGTCAGTGCTCCAATCCTGGGCGGCTTTTTGCTGGACAGCTTCGGTGCTAACCAACCAATGCTAGTCTTTGCACCTATTGCGATAAGTGCCATATGTGGTGTTCCATTTTTATGGATTGCATATCAACGCATGCAGATAAGGGAACAGCAACGAACGAAGGAAAACGCAATGGAAAACTAGTAGGATGCGTATTTGTAAAAATTCAAAAACCTTCAAATCACTTTAATGTGAGTCCGAAGGTTCTTTTTTTGCTATATAACTATAATATTTCAACATATGAAAAATTCACAATAATAAAACCATTTTCCGTACCTTGTTGCGACCTACAATTAAGCTGCACTTGCGCTCCCGAAAAGTTAAAACGAACATCATTATCCATGAGTAAAAGTCAAGAAAAATATTCGAGAGTCTAACGAAAGTAGAATGAAAGTAAATTGTACCAATATTTTGGAACTTTAATAACGTCGTTGATGGGTGTCTTGATCATGCCGCATTCGCGGCTTTTTGCAGTTCATATTCAGTTCATATGGATGACACGGGCAGTACATTTTCCTTAAGTACACTAATTTTGAAGCCACCTGATGGTAGCCAACACAGAAAAACAGGAGATGATAAGATTGTCCATCAAGAAACGAACTTCAATTACAGCCGTAACGCTGGTGTTTGCCATACTTAGTCCAATGTCTGCTATGGCTGCTCCGGTAAGTAACGTCAATGATGTTACGTACGAGATGACTAAAAAAGCAGTGATTGAGAAAGCCCAAATTCTTACCGAAACCTATGGCACAACAAGCGTACAGTATGCACTCATAGATGATGGTGAAATCGTAATTTCCGGGCAAGCCGGCAAGAATGACCAGAATAACACCGTACCTCTTACCGCAGATACGATCTATGGCATAGGTTCAACCAGCAAAATGGTAGTTACTACTGCTGTGATGAAGTTGGTAGATGAAGGGGAAATCGATCTGGATGTACCAGTCATACATTATATCCCTGATTTCAAAATGGAGGATGAACGTTACAAAGAAATCACAACGCGAATGCTGTTGAATCATTCCTCCGGACTCCCTGGAACTTCAAGCAGCAGCGCCATCCTGTTCGGGGATAACGATACGTATGCACATGATACATTGTTGGATCAACTCGCAACGCAAAAGCTAAAGGCAGATCCCGGAGCATATTCGGTTTACAGTAACGACGGCTTTTCGTTAGCCGAGATTCTGGTTGAGCAAATTAGTGGAATGAGTTTTACTGCATTTATGCACCGCTATATTACCGAGCCTCTGGGTATGAACAACACCAAAACGCCACAGGATCTGATTAGTGACAACAAAATGGCCATGACGTATTCAGCCCTGCATAATGGACAACTTCCACAGGAAAACACAAACATGATTGCTTCGGGAGGCATTTATTCCACAGCCGAAGACTTGGTTCAGTTTGCGCAAATTTTTACGGGTGAGGTCGAAGGGATTCTCTCGCATGAATCAGCAGAAGCGATGGCAGAAGAAGAATACAAGAATGGCTTGTGGCCGGAAGACGCAGATTCATCTATTTCTTATGGCTTGGGCTGGGATAGTGTAAACCTTTTTCCTTTCAATGAATACGGCATCCAGGCCGTTGCCAAAGGCGGAAATACGATTTCGTACCATTCCTCTCTGATTGTACTTCCCAAATACAACATGGCTGCAGCCGTTACTTCTTCGGGAGGAACAAGTACGACGGATCAATTGATTGCAACCGAACTGCTGCTTGGTGCACTTGAGGAGAAGGATATCATTACGGAACGAAAGCCGGATAAGTCATTTGGGACACCTGTAAGCGCAACGATGCCTAACGGGTTATCAGCGTATTCGGGTATCTATGGAGGGGGAGCCAGCTCGCTACTGAATATTGATGTGCAGGCTGATGGACAACTAATTTTGTCCTCGCCTTTAACACCGAATAGTCCTGAACAAAAGTACATGTATACGTCGGATGGAACTTTCGCCAACAACGAAGGTACGGAAAAATTAGCATTCGTTGAAGAGGATAACGGAAAAATCTATTTATGGTCACGCTCGTATCAATCCATGCCTGGACTTGGACAGATTGCTTCTTCCGAATACAAGGCTGAGAAGCTGGAAACGAGTGAATTGTCCCCGAATGTTGCGGCGGCCTGGCAGAAACGTGATGGCAAAAGTTACTTTCTTGTGAATGAGAAATACACTTCAACGGTATATGACAGTGCTACACCGATCATCCCGATTCACCTGTTTGACGAGGTGCCAGGCTTGGTATACACCAATACAATCCTAGATGCCAACCTCGCTGTGAACCAGCTGCAAATTCCCGGTTTGGCCGGTCGTGATACGATGGAATACGAATTCTTCAAGGAAAACGGAGTGGAATATGTCACAGCAGGGGGCAAGGTATACGCAAGCCAAGACGCGGTGAAGCCGCTCTATTCCGGAAATCAATCGAAGACAACGATCCAGGCGAACGGTTATGCCACTTGGTACTCGATCCCTGCGACAGCCGCAGGTAAAGTTATGACGGTCCAAATGCCTTCAAAAGGTGCATTTACCGTGTATAACCAAGCAGGTATTTCCATTAATCACACCGTGGTCAGCGGTAAAAACGAGGTAGTTCTTCCTGAGAATGGAATCATTGTTTTTGCTGGTGATATCGGTTCAGCATTTGAAATTACACTCACCGACAACACAAATTAAACGTTAAAAAAATAATATAACAGCCAAAAAGCCGCGCTTGCCGTGGTTTTTTGGCTTCAACTATTCAATAGCAGCAGTAAACGCAGAACAACTTGGATAAATTTCCAGCAAGAAAATGATTGTCAAATAAAAAGATCTATGATAATTTAATGTCTGTAACCGGTTACACATAAGGAGAACATAATCATGACAACAATCAAAGACGTAGCGAATCTGGCTGGCGTATCAGTAGCCACCGTATCAAGGGTCATCAATGACAGGGGTTATGTACATGCGGATACACGCAAAAAAGTAGAAGATGCCGTGAAGGCGCTTAACTTCTCCCCTAATGAAGTAGCTCGCTCATTATATAAACGTAAGTCCAAACTGATTGGTCTGCTGCTGCCGGATATTGCAAACCCTTACTTTCCTCAGTTAGCTAGGGGTGTAGAAGATCGAATGCAGGAGCAGGATTTCAGGCTCATTTTCGGAAATAGTGATGAGGATGAATCGAAGGAGCAGGATTACATCCAGACGTTTATCCAAAATAACGTAGTAGGTGTGATTTCATCCACGAACTACCCTCATTCTCCAATATATGAAAAATTAAAAATACCTGTTGTGTTTCTTGACAGGACTGCACTGGATAGTCCTTCTGTCTATGCGGACGGAAGAGAGGGCGGACGACTGGCAGCGAGAGAAATCATCAAGCGCGGTAGTCGCCGGATAACGGTTATGCAGGGTCCGTCACATATCAAGCCAGCACAGGATCGCTTCCAGGGAGCCATAGAAATTATCCAGGATGCCGGATTGGATTACCATGTGATCCAGACGACCTCGTTCTCTTTTAACGAAGCGGGATCATGGGCAGAAGAGCTGTTCAGCAAATTTGCTGACACGGATGGAGTCATTGCCAGCAATGACATTGCAGCTATGGCGGTACTGCATGAGGCTTCGCGAATCGGGAGAAAGGTTCCTGAAGATGTGCAAGTGATCGGATTCGACGACATTCCGATGAGCAGCCTGTTATCACCTGCATTGTCCACCATTCGCCAGCCTGCATACGAGATGGGCAGGGAAGCGGCGGGATTACTTATCGGGCTTGTGGAACAAGCTCCAATTGAGAACAAAAACATACAGATGCCCGTCAGTTTTATCGAACGAGGCACAACGAGAAAGGTGAATTCAGATGGCTAAAATATGCGTAATCGGAAGCAGTTCCATGGATCTGGTCGTTACTTCTTCAAGACGTCCTGGGGCGGGTGAAACCGTCCTCGGGGAAAGTTTCAAAACAGTACCTGGCGGTAAGGGAGCCAATCAGGCAGTTGCTGCTGCAAGACTGGGTGGTGAGGTAACGATGATTGGCCGGGTAGGAGACGATGCTTTTGGTCAAGACATTTTGAATAATTTCAAAGCAAATGCTGTAAATACGCAAAATGTGAAACCGGTTACACATTCAGAAAGCGGAACGGCTCATATCATATTGGCAGAAGGTGATAATAGTATCGTAGTCGTCGAGGCGGCAAATCGCGAAGTCACTCCTTCTTATGTAGATCTTGCGGCCGAGGTGCTTCGCGACGCCGATATCGTACTGATCCAGCAGGAAATTCCGGAAGAAACCGTTGTCCGTGTGAGCAGCCTGTGTGCTGAATACGGAACGCCACTGCTGCTTAATCCGGCTCCAGCGAGAACGGTGCCGCAGGAAGTCATTGACAATGCCGCCTACATCACGCCGAACGAGCATGAAGCCGAAATCCTTTTTCAAGGCATGAGTCCGGCTGAGGCATTGCGCAAATACCCAAACAAACTGTTCATAACGGAAGGCAGTAAAGGGGTTCGTTACTTTGACGGGGCGGAAGAAATCCTCGTGCCAACGTATAAAGTGGAGGCAGTGGATACCACGGGTGCAGGGGATACATTTAATGCTGCATTTGCGGTCGCCTTAGCGGAAGGCAAGCCGCTGCAGGAGAGCATCCGGTTCGCCAATCGTGCCGCATCGTTGTCCGTGACCAAGTTTGGAGCACAAGGCGGCATGCCGACGAGAGACGAAGTGGAGGAGAGTTTATCATGAAAAAAAACGGCATACTAAATAGTCACATTTCTAAAATACTATCTGATTTGGGTCATACGGACATGATTGCCATTGCGGATGCGGGTCTCCCCGTTCCGGAAGGGGTGCTCAAGATTGATGTGGCTTTGAAATTCGGAACGCCAAGTTTTCAGGAAGTGGTTGAACTGATCGCAGAAGACATGGTCATTGAGAGAGTAATTGTGGCAGAAGAGATCAAGGAAGACAATCCGGAAGCTCTGCAGTTCGTTACAGATAAATTTGGCAACGATGCCATTGATGCTTCCATCAACCACGAACAATTCAAAGCACTAACCCGGCAGGTTAAGGCGGTTGTTCGTACAGGTGAAGCTACACCCTATGCCAATTGCATTTTACAAGCAGGAGTCCATTTTGGTTAAAAGGAGGTTGCATGATGCATATTCAGATGCACAACATTCATAAAGCATTTGGCACCAACCAGGTGCTAAGCGGAGTGGATTTCGAACTGAGGGAAGGTGAAGTTCATGCCCTGATGGGTGAGAACGGAGCTGGCAAATCCACGCTGATGAACATTTTGATCGGACTTCACCAGCGTGATCAGGGAACGATCTCCATTGATGAAAAGGAAACCTATTTCGGCAGTCCGAAGGAAGCAGAGAAGTTAGGTATCGCATTTATTCATCAGGAGCTTCACGTTTGGCCCGAAATGACGGTGCTCGATAATCTTTTCATCGGTAAGGAGATGACATCTTCCTTAGGATTCCTCAATACAAAACAAATGAAAGCGCTCGCTTCAGAACAATTCGCCAAGCTGTCGGTACAAATCCCGCTCGAACGGCCCGCAGGAGAATGCTCCGTTGGACAGCAGCAGATGATAGAAATCGCCAAGGCGCTGATGACGGATGCGAAGGTCATTATTATGGATGAACCCACTGCAGCGTTAACGGAACGCGAAATTCAGAAGTTGTTTGATGTGATTACTGCACTGAAGAAAAACGGAGTATCCATTGTGTATATTTCTCACCGTATGGAAGAGATCTTCACCATCTGCGACCGGATCACGGTCATGCGGGATGGCAGGACGGTAGATACCCAGCCGATTCCTGAGACAAGCTTCGATGAAGTGGTGCGGAAAATGGTTGGACGGGAGTTAACCGAGCGCTATCCGGCCCGTAATCCTTCCTATGGCGAAGTTGTTCTGGAAGTGCGGGACGCAAGCATTAAGGGATTGTTCCAACATGTCAGCTTCAACGTAAGAGCAGGTGAGATTGTTGGTTTCTCCGGACTTATGGGTTCGGGGCGAACAGAGATCATGAGAGCGATCTTTGGTCTGGATACCCTGGACAGTGGAGAAGTCTTGGTCCGTGGCAAAAAAGCGAACATTCGTAAACCCTCGGATGCAGTGAAACACGGCATCGGGTTCATCACAGAAGACCGTAAGGATGAAGGGCTTGTACTGGACTTCTCGATTCGGGAAAACATGGCGCTGACCAATCTGTTCAGCTTCTCAAGTAAAGGATTCATTTCAGCTCCAAAAGAACAGGACTTCGTCGATACCCTGATCAAGCGTCTGCAGATCAAGACGCAATCTTCGGAGACAGCTGCGCGTAACCTATCAGGGGGCAACCAGCAGAAGGTTGTTATTGCCAAATGGGTAGGTATCGGACCAAGCGTGCTCATTCTGGATGAACCAACGAGAGGTGTGGATGTTGGAGCAAAGCGTGAAATCTATCAGTTGATGAATGAACTAACAGAACGCGGTGTCGCCATCATCATGGTATCTTCGGAGCTTCCTGAAGTACTGGGTATGAGTGACCGAATTGTGGTTGTGCATGAAGGGCAGATCAGCGGAGAGCTGGCCAGGGAAGAAGCAACACAGGAAAACATTATGACATTGGCCACAGGGGGACAGTGAAATGACAACAATGCAGAACAACAAAACAACCGGAACGGGATTCCGCTTATCGAGCGTAACACAGAAATTAGGACCGCTGCTTGGTTTAATCATTCTCATTATTATCGTATCCGTACTCAATCCAAGCTTCTTGGAGCCGCTTAATATCTTGAACCTGCTGCGTCAGGTATCGATTAATGCACTGATTGCCTTCGGTATGACCTTTGTCATTCTGACAGGCGGGATCGACTTGTCCGTTGGCTCCATCCTGGCTTTATCCAGCGCATTTGTCGCAAACATGATGTTATCTGGCCTGGATCCGATTTTGTCCATCATCATCGGGGTAGCACTTGGTGGTGTGATGGGTATGGTGAACGGACTCATGATTACGAAGGGTAAAATGGCTCCATTTATCGCAACATTGGCGACAATGACCATATTCCGCGGATTAACGCTTGTATATACGAATGGTAATCCGATCACAGGACTCGGGGACAGTCTTCTGTTCCAACTGTTTGGACGCGGCTATCTGTTGGGTATTCCGGTACCTGCCATAACGATGCTGATTACCTTCGTGATTCTATGGACGATTCTGCATAAAACGGCTTTTGGCCGCAAAACGTATGCTATTGGTGGTAATGAGAAAGCATCCATCATCTCGGGTATCAAAGTCACACGTGTGAAGATCATGATCTATTCCCTTGCAGGTATGCTGGCAGCTCTAGCAGGTGCAATTCTGACATCTCGTTTGAATTCCGCACAGCCAACAGCAGGTACTTCTTATGAACTGGATGCGATCGCAGCCGTTGTTCTGGGCGGAACAAGCCTGACAGGCGGACGCGGACGGATTGTCGGCACATTAATTGGTGTTCTGATTATCGGCGTGCTGAACAATGGTTTGAACCTACTCGGCGTGAACTCCTTCTATCAAATGGTGGTCAAAGGTGTCGTCATTGCGATTGCTGTCCTGCTGGACCGCAAGAAAACGGCTTAAGGGGAGAAACAATTATGAAAAAATGGACATTAACACTTGTAAGCATGATCATGATTATTGTTCTGGCCGGGTGCTCTCTGGAACCGCCTGAATGGGCAAAGCCGGACGGTGCCGGAAATAAAGGACAGAAGAAAATAGGTCTCTCGATTTCAACACTGAACAATCCGTTCTTCGTTTCATTGAAAGACGGAGTCGTTGCCGAAGCTCAAAAGCAAGGCATTGAGGTTATCGTGGTGGATGCACAAAATGATTCGGCCAAGCAGACCAACGATGTGGATGACCTTATTCAGCAGGGTGTTGATGCACTCCTGATTAACCCAGCGGACTCCGCGGCTATCTCTACAGCAGTTCAATCTGCCAACAGCGTAGGCATTCCCGTAATTACACTGGATCGTTCCGCAGACAAAGGTGAGGTAGCGGCTCTGGTAGCCTCCGATAATGTTAAAGGCGGACAGATGGCAGCAGAATATTTCGTTGAACAGCTCGGTGAAGGTGCTAAAGTCATTGAACTAGAAGGAGTGCCTGGGGCTTCCGCTACACGTGAACGGGGTAAAGGGTTCCACGAGGTAGCTGACCAGAAGCTTGACGTGGTTGCCAAACAGTCGGCCGATTTCGACCGCTCCAAAGGTTTGAATGTGATGGAAAACCTGCTGCAGGGAAATCCGGATGTACAGGCTGTATTTGCCCACAACGATGAGATGGCACTTGGTGCGATCGAAGCGATCCAAAGCTCGGGCAAAGACATTCCAGTGATCGGGTTTGACGGCAACGACGATGCAATCAAATCCATTCAGGACGGAAAACTGACAGCAACCGTCGCTCAGCAGCCGGTACTGATTGGCCAGCTGGCCGTACAAGCTGCTCTGGATGTCCTGGACGGCAAACAGGTGGAGAAGTCCATCCCGGCAGAATTGAAGCTGGTAACCAAGGAAAATGCAAACAACTAGTACTCGTGACATCCCGTTTTGGCTAAGCGCCAGGGCGGGATTTTTTTGTTCTGCTCGGTTCGGGTGTATGAATTGCCGAATTCACCTTGTTGGTAAGTTGGATTGGAGACATTCGAAGGAAAATGAAAAGTAGATGTACCGTAGATCGAATGAAGGATTAAATAAAGGAAATTGCTCCTTCTTAAAATAGATGTTGACCTAGAGTTAAATCGAAGTGGTACGGTAAAAATACTTACAACGCTATATAGGAAGAAGGGAGAGCGCCAATGAGCAAAGATATTTTTGAGAGAGATCGTTCAGGAGAAATCATTTCGATCAGTGACCCTGAGTTTTATAAAATTCCCGAAGCTATTGAACGTGCACAAAAGCTAATTGCAGAATTAAATTCGGGGTACCATGACACCAATAAAGTAAGGGACTTATTTAGCCAGTTAACCGGAAAAAGTGGATAAAACGTTTGAATTACTACCACCGTTCTACACCGATTACGGCCAAAACATCCGGGTGGGAAAAGAGGTATTTATCAACCAAGGTTGCACGTTTATGGATCGAGGTGGCATAACCATAGAAGATTATGTGTTGATTGCCCCTAAGGTCAATCTCGTCACCATCAATCATCCAATCTCGCCATCTCATAGAAGATCCACCGTTTCGACTCCGATCGTCATCAAAAAAAGAGCCTGGATTGCCATTGCAGCAACCATTATGCCAGGAGTAACCGTCGGTGAAAATTCCATTGTATCAGCAGGAGCGGTAGTAACAAAAGATGTGCCTGCCAACACCATTGTGGCTGGTATACCGGCAAAAGTAATAAAAACCATAGAAGAATAACCGATATGAAGGTGAGTTTTATTTAATTAAAAGCAAAATTCTCTCCCCTCGTAGCACTATATTAGCAGCGTTGTTCGTTTTTGGGGAGTGATTAATGAAAATAAGCCTAGACATAGGAGGAATCCTTTGTCTAGGCTTATTGGCTAATAGGGCTCACTCTATCAACAATCCCAAATAGCTAATCTTTGATCTAGTTGTATCGCCAACCTCCCATGCTGGTTGTCTGGATGGTTATTATCCGGCGGGGACTGTCTCCTTGAAGAACGGCGGCTTCACATCCAATGGAATGCAGCTCTTATATGTGGCACCTTTCGTACTTAATGCAAACTCGGCTTTGGCCTTGTCGATGATGCCATCAACGTTAAGGAGCAGGTCATACGCAGATAACGCCATCAGCTTGGCTGCGTAATGCATGCCTCTCATGCCGATGGAAGAGCCGAAGGCGGCGGTTGCCTGCCATGTGTGCACTTGGACGCCGGCAGGAGCGCACGTAGTCATGATCTGGCCCATTGGCACGATCCAGGAAGCGTCACCGATGTCACTGGAGCCCCCTAAGGACATTCCATAAGTCTGTTTGAGATTGAAGAAGCCGATAGGTAGGTTCTCCTTGGACGGAGTCATTGCGCTTCCGGTGGCAAGCACCTCGGGGTGAATACTTCCGCGAAGTTGAACGGCAAACTGCTCTTCCTCTTCCGTGAAGGACATCGGTCCGACGAATTCAGCCTGGGTGTGCATGAGGTCGTTGAGTGCCACATTCGGGAGTGTATCATAGCAGCCGGCACGAATAGCCCAATCCACACTTGTTTCGGTCATCATGGCGGCGCCCTGTGCTGTTTTGATCAAACGTTCCAGTAACTGGTCAACGGCCAGACGGGTTTTACCACGCAGAAAGTAGTAGACGCTTGCCTTGTCCGGAACGATGTTCGGCGCGAGACCACCGTTAGTGATCTGATAGTGGATTCGCGACCCGTCCGGCACATGTTCACGCATGTAGTTTGCACCTACATTCATCAGCTCGACGGCGTCCAGGGCACTTCGCCCAAGATGTGGTGCTCCGGCCGCATGTGCGGTCCGACCCGAAAAGAAAAATTCGACCGCCGTCAGCGCCTGCATGCTAAAATTGGCCGTCATGTTGGAGCTGCCGGGATGCCAGGTCAGCACGCTGTCCAGGTCGTCGAAGGCCCCTTCTCGTGCCATATATGTTTTCCCCGACAATAATTCCTCCGCCGGACAGCCATAATAGCGGATCGTTCCTGGTAGACCTTCCTCTTCCATACGCTTCTTCAGTGCAATCGCAGCCTCAACACCCGCGGTTCCGAGCAGATTGTGACCGCAGCCATGCCCTGGACCTCCTGCAACGATAGGGCTTTCCGTATAGCTGACTTCCTGGGACAGACCCGGCAGAGCATCGAATTCACCCAAAATGCCGATGATCGGCTTGCCATTCCCATATTCAGCGATAAATGCCGTGGATACTTCTCCGATATTCCAAGCAATGCTGAAGCCTTCCTTCGTTAGCGTGTCCGCTTGTAACGAGGAGGCGAAACGTTCCGTATATCCAACCTCCGGATGCTCCCATATCTTCCTAGCCATTTCGGTAAAGGTTGCAGAGTTATCATCAATCCAGCTGAGAATATCCTGTTTGCTCATCAGGGCTTCAACTCCTTGTTAAGAATAGTTACATTTTAGCTCTCTTTATTGGCAAATACATTGTCTCATCCAACGATCTTTACAAGATTTTATTGTTTGAATACACTATGAAATAAGAATGTGTGGTAGGAATTATTACATGAAAAGAGGGATGAATGTGAAAGATCGAGAGTTGAGATCGAATTTGGAGGCTTGGATGAAATCTTCACAGTATGGCCTATGGGCACGTTCTGGATCAGAAGCTCCTTGGCGCCGCTGGAGACGAGGAGAGTCTATTGAAGGGGTTGGGATCACTTCTCCTGGCATGGATCCGGAGCTGCAGGACGAACATGGCGACGGAACTAAGCGAATCCTGTTCAAATATGAAGAGCCACTGTGCCGGGAGGCGTTGCTTCTGTATCCCAAAGAGTTGGATCTTCAAGTCGATTGGCAGGACCGGTTGCATTGGATTATCCGGGAATGGTGGCTGGAAGAGCTTGTCATTGAGCGAAGCAGAGAAGATGAGTTATGGCTGCGCAGCCTCAGGGAGCTGACTTCTTCCCTAGATTTAAACGAGCTCCTTCTGCGTATCATGCACAGTGCCCTGAAGGTGATTCCTTCTGCGGATTGCGGTTTTTTCATGATGTTTAATTCGGAGTCGGGCAAGCTAGTTCCTAGGGCAAGCGTGGGGGTCGGAGAATCAATTTATGCGTTTAGGGTCCATCCGGGGGAAGGTATTACTGGGAAAATTTTTAACAGTGGAAAGGGAGAAATATTTTTGTCGCCGCCCTCTTTCATAAAAGCAATGGATAACGTGGCTATGGACAATATGGCGAGCTTGTCCCAAGCGTTTGAGGACTCTCCAGAAAAGGTGAACGCGGTCATGGCTGTTCCTGTAACCATGAACACAGACAAAATTGGGGTCATGCTCGTCCATCAAACTAAGAAGTATAAACAAATGGAAGAGCGCGATCTTCATCGGCTCCAAGGTTTCGCGGATCAAGCGGCGATTGCGATCGCTAATGCCCGTCTGTTCAACGAGCTGGAGGAAAAGAATCGCTATCTGACAAAGCGCAACGAGATCCACGATATTTTCACAAAATTATCCGTGGAAGGCAACGATTTGGGAATGTTCACGCAAACGATGAGCCGCATGATTGGCTTGTCCGTCCTCTTTGTGGATCTGGTCAAGGATGAATGGTATCCCCGTTCAGAGTCATCCCAATACTTCTCCGGGGAGAGGCTGCGCAAGTTGTTTAATAGCATAGCGACATATCAAACATTGGAGAGTCAAGATGAAAGGAAGCACTGTCTCTATCCGATCTGGAACCGTTCCATGCTACTCGGATGCTTTGTCGTCGAACTCGGGCGCCCTCTGGAGAGGCTCGATTATGTTGTACTGGAGCAGGGGAGCGCAGTCGTTGCCCTGGAGATGATAAACACGCACTCCCTGACCGAGATGTACTATCGTGGAAATCAGGAATTGTTCAACGAGATCGTGCTGCACCAGGAGCCGAGGCAGCTAGAAATGAAGCTCAAACGTTTCGGACTTTCCAATCACGCACCGCTGTTTGTCTGCATCTTACAGCTGACGGAAGAAAACTCGGATTCAAAGCGGCAGGACAGCGAGTTCCGCAGGCTGATCTCAGGGATAGAGAAGGAGGTTGGCCGAACAAACTTGCTGCTGTTCAGCGCGCAAGACAAGATTACGCTTCTTGCTTCCGCCGCCGATGAGCAGATACAAGACCGATTCGTGCAGAAACTTAGGTCGGTGGTGGATAATTGGTCCAGCTTACAGACATCTCTGTTGTTCGGTGGGGTGGGAGGGTTGTACATAGGGCTTGCGAACGTATCCAAGAGTAATGACGAAGCCAACCGTTCACTCGCTTACCTGATTCGGAGGGAGAGGCCGGGAATTATCCGTTACGGGGACATCGGCATTAACCGTCTGTTCATCAATCAAGATCCGGATGAAATCGAGACGTACGTGCGGGACGTGCTTGCACCGCTTCGCTCACAGCGCGGGCAATCGGGCGAGCTGGAGCGAACGCTCAAAACCTACATGGCCGCAAACCGTGCTGCAGGCCTTACAGCGGAGAAACTTCATATACATCCTAACACACTGTATCATCGGCTCCGCAAGATCGAAGAACTTCTTGGACTGAATCTGGACGAGCCGGACGAATGGCTGAAAATTTATCTGGCCTGCCATTTGAGCGACACTTAAACGGAAAATTTTAGCCAGGACTTTCTCCGAGAAGTCTCAAACTCCTGGAAACGGAAGCATGCGAAAAAATGTAGTAGCGTCCCACCTGACAGCCCGCGAATTAACTGATTGGAAGCTTGATGTCAATCAGCGTTCCCCAGCCGGGCTTGCTCTTGATGCACAGCTCGCTTCGGTGACCGTAGGCGAGCTGTATTCTTCTCTGTGTATTAATCAGACCTATGTGGTTCGCATCCCCTGTGTCACTAAACAACCTTTTACGCAGCTCGACCATCCGTTCCTCCGATATCCCATCGCCATTGTCAATGACGGCCAAACGCAGCAGGTTACCACAGCGCTGAATCTTGATTTTTACGGCCAGTTTCTGATCCGAACGGCTCAAGCCATGCTGCAAGCTGTTCTCGATCAGCGGCTGAAAGATCAGTTTGAGCACTTGGTATTTCTCCAGCTCCGCGTCGTACTCCCACCAAATGTCAAATCGCTCCCCATATCTTGTTTTCTGAATCGCGATGTAGCTCTTCGTATTAGTGATCTCCACGTTAAGCGGCACAAGTCCGTTTTGCCCGTCCAGAGAATACCGCAAAATATCGGATAAATGCTCTACGATGCTCGTTAGCTCGTTCGGCCCGTCGGTGTATCCGGCTGCCTTCCAATGTATTGTCTCCAGCGTATTGTAGAGAAAATGAGGATTAAGCTGTGACTGTAGGGCAGCGAACTGGGCAGCTTGCGTTTTATACTGGCTCTCCGAAAGTTGAACGCGCATGTAGTTGTGCTCAATGAAATTCTGCAACAGGCTGCGGATAATTTGGCTGTACACACTGTTACCCTTCGAACGGTGTAAAGGGAGAGGCTGGCCTTTCTCTGCGGCGTCCAGAATGGACATGATGATTTGGAGGTCTGAATAATTTTTCTTCGTCAGCTGAAAGGCTAGCAGAAGCGCAGCGACCAACGCCATGACCATCAAAACAGCCCCAATGCGAAGCAGACGATTGAGCGCGGTGTATAGAGATTGCTTCGGAGTGACGGAAATGAATGTCCAGTCGTAAGTCTCAGAGCTAATCAAGTTGATCAAGGCTTCCTCATTCGGAGCTTGCGTCGTAATAGAGCTGTTTTTACTCGAAATGACCTGTTTCAGTTCCTCGGGGCTTAGCTCGTACTTGGCATTATTCTGAAATATAACAGAGCCCTGTTGATCCACAACGGCGAGGAGCTGCCCTTTTGCGGTAGCGAGATCGTTCAGCCTGCGTTCAATATACTCACGTTTGATATTAAGGACGATAACGCCGGTAGTGTCGTCCGACACCTTAAAATTGCGGTACATGGTAATGACATCTGCATAATCGATTTCTTCGTTCAAATTATAGCGCGGAATCTTCCGGCTTTCCGTCCAGATCGCTTCGTAATGTTTATGCTGTAGATAGCTGTCGTACCATAAGTGATCTGGGTCCTCTCCAAGCTCGATAAAGCCTCCGGTAACGGACGAAATGTAGCGCTGGTTGTCGTTATTTAGATAGATATAGATAGAATCAATATAGGAGCTGGCAATGGAGGGTGAATCGATAAAGTTTTTTAGGACGGCCAGTTGTTGGTAATCCTCTGCCGATGGCAGGGGCTTGTTCAGCATATCCTTAAGGTTCATGAACTGGGTCGTGCTGGCGATAATATGCAGGTTCAAAGCGTTCTGTTCATTGAATAGGAGTTCAATGTTCTCTTTGGTTTGCTTCAGCATGTTCATGTTGTTGCTTTTGATACCTTGAACGACGTACTGCTGGGTTAGGAAAGCGGACAGAGCACTGAGAACAACGAGCGGGATCAGCATGGGCAAAAGAAAGGTCAGCAGGTTCTTGATGAAAAAGCGAACAGTAGTCGTGACCATACATTATTCTTCGTTCCTGTATTCTCTGGGAGTCACCCCGAAGAAGCTCCGGAACATCCTAGTGAAATTCTTGGCATTACTATACCCGACGATTTCACTGATCTCGTACGTCTTGCAGTGGGTGGTCTTCAGTAACTCGGCCGCACGCTGCATGCGAAGCTTCATTACATAATCGGAGAAGTTCTCGCCGGTCTTGGTTTTGAAGAATTTGCTTAAATAGAAGGGATTAAGAAAAACATGCTTTGCAGCGTTCTCCAGGGTAGCGGCGGACAAGTTATCCTGCAAGTAAGCTTTAACCTTCTCGATGGTCTGGTCCGCCAGGCTGTTCTCCGCGGACGATGCAGAGGGGGAAGGGACAGGCAATCTCTCATTGTCCATTTCACTTCGGAGATGTCCGAACACTTCGGCAATTTCCGTATATTTAGTAGGTTTTGTCAAATACCGCTTAACTCCATACTGTACAGCCAATTGTGCATATTCAAATTCCTTGAAGCCGCTTAGAAGAACGACCTTGACCTCTGAGCCTTGCCGATATAGCCGTTCGGCTACATCAATGCCCGACAGGGAGGGCATGCGGATGTCACAGAGAAGCACGTCCACAGGCTTCTCCTGGATAAAGGCGAGGGCTCCCTCTCCGTCGCTAGCTTGACCGACAACCTGATACCCAAATTCATGCCATGGGAAATAGTTACTTAGACCGTTGCGAATTTCGCTTTCGTCATCAGTGATTAGAAGATTGTACACGGCCCACACCCCGTTCTTTTTGTATTCTTAAAATTTGATACCTTTTTGGTCCTATGGAGTCTTTGATGCCAAGAAATGATCCCAAATGCTAATGAAAAGTGTCTTTAATTAATCGTCATATTAACGTTAAATAAAGTTACAAGGCGAGATACATGACTGAGATGTCAGGGGGAGTTTACAAAAAGAAGAATACGATAATTGAAATATAGCATAAGTTTTTTGTGAATTGTATGTTGATTCTCCCAATGAATAAGAGATTAAAGTGTGGGACTTCACATTCTCCTCCTTATGAGGGCTTCGTAAGATAATAACGATGTAAGTAAATATAACATTAAAGCTTGGTGGCAGACCAAATATTGAGACAAAGGAGGGGTTGCGCATGCTGCTAGAGCTTAAGGACGTAAGGACCGTTTTTAAAACGGACAAAGGGGAAGTCACTTCGGTGGACCAGGTTAGCCTTAAGCTGGAGAAGGGGGAAACCATAGGCATCGTCGGAGAATCGGGCTGTGGTAAGAGTGTTACCTCCCTCTCAATCATGAGACTGCTCGGCAAGAATGGCAGCATCAGGGAGGGGGAGATTCGGTTCATGGACAAGGATCTCGCGAAGCTGTCAGAGGCTGACCTGCGTCTGATTCGCGGCGGAGACATTGCGATGATCTTTCAGGAACCGATGACCTCTCTCAATCCGGTGTTCACTATTGGAAATCAATTGACGGAAGCCATCCGGCTGCATACTGATTTGAGGGGCAAGGCAGCTGAGGGATACGCAATCGAAATGCTTGAAAAGGTCGGAATACCCCGCCCTGAAGCAATCATGAAGAGCTACCCGCACTCTCTATCCGGGGGAATGAGACAGCGCGTGATGATCGCAATGGCACTTTCCTGCAAGCCGAAACTGCTCATTGCCGATGAGCCTACGACCGCACTGGACGTGACAATTCAGGCGCAGATCCTGAATCTGATGAAGGACCTTCGAGAAGAGATGGGAACTTCAATCATGCTTATCACCCATGATCTCGGCGTTGTTGCAGAGATGGCGGACAAGGTCATCGTCATGTACGCCGGTCAGGTGGTCGAGGAGACTGACGTGTTTACCCTGTTTGAGAAGCCGCTTCATCCTTACACACAAGGATTGATGAGATCCATTCCCCACATTGAATCCGATGCCGAGGAGGTGTTGGCCTCCATCCCTGGTGCGGTGCCTCCACTTACGAACATGCCGAAGGGCTGCCGATTCCATACTCGCTGTGAGTTTGCCGAAGCGAAATGTCTGTCCGAAGCACCGACGCTGCTGCCGGTTCAGGAAGGCCACCACGTGCGCTGCTGGATGGCACAACAGGAACCCGGTGCCTGGAATGCGCGAGAGGAGGAAGCTATATGACGCTTGTGGAACGCAGAGTGGCCCAAGAACCTCTACTTCGAATCGAAGGTTTGAAGACGTACTACCCTATTAAACGAGGATTGCTGTCTCGCACAGTTGGAAATGTCAAAGCGGTGGACGATATTTCGCTGGAGCTGTACCCAGGAGAAACGCTAGGACTCGTTGGTGAGTCGGGCTGCGGCAAGTCGACCATCGGCCGGAGCATCATCCGTCTTGAGAATCCAACGGACGGAAGAATTTGGTTTGAAGGGCAGGATATTACGAAAAGCACAATGATGGACCTCCGCAGGGAACGGACCAAAATGCAAATGATTTTTCAGGACCCATACTCCTCACTTAATCCCCGGATGCGGGTTCAGGAGCTGCTTGCCGAGCCGATGCGGGTGCATGGTCTGGCCACCGGAGCGGAGCTGGAGACAAGGATAGACCACCTGCTGGATACCGTCGGTATACCCCGAAGCTATAAGCAGAGATTTCCTCATGAATTTTCAGGCGGTCAGCGGCAGCGCATCGGGATCGCTCGTGCACTTTCCCTAAATCCGAAGCTCATCGTGTGCGACGAGCCGGTATCCGCGCTTGACGTTTCCATTCAGGCGCAGATTCTGAACTTGCTAAAGGAGCTGCAGCGGGAGCTGGGACTCACCTATTTGTTTATCGCTCATGGTCTCGGGGCCGTCAAGTATATCAGTACTCGTATCGCGGTGATGTATCTTGGCAAGGTGGTTGAGATCGGAACGAAGGAGCAGATCTTTGCGAACCCGCGTCATCCGTATACGCAAGCTTTGCTCAATGCTTATCCGGTTCCGGATCCCCGCAAGCGTGGACAAGAGCGGATCGTTCTTCAGGGAGATGTCCCCAGTCCCGCTAGTCCCCCGTCAGGCTGCCGGTTTCATACCCGGTGCGCGTACGCCCAAGCATTGTGCAAGGAGCAGGAGCCCCTTCTGCAAGGAGAAGAACACGCGGTGGCTTGTCATTATCCACTGACTGCCGGTTAAATCGCAAGAGAGGAGAAAGAGCATGTTTACTTACGTCATTCGCCGCATTCTGATTGCGATTCCCGTTTTGTTTGGCATTACGATCATCAATTTTGTCATCATCAACCTTGCGCCTGGTAACCCCATTGACATGTACATGACCCCGGATACACCTCCGGAACTGCTCGAGTTACGTAAGGAGCAGCTTGGATTAAACGATCCGATTATCGTTCAATATTTCAAATGGCTCGGTCAACTGCTGGCCGGCAATTTGGGATATTCCTTCAGCACCAGCGAATCGGTTGTCTCACTCATCGGTGAGCGTCTGGGGCAGACCGTGCTGCTCGGCATCTGTGCTCTGATTATTGGCCTTTTGATCGCGCTGCCAATCGGTATCATGAGTGCAGTCCGGCAAAACTCGAAATTCGACTATCTGATGACTGGACTCTCATTCGTCGGAACGTCCATTCCCCAGTTTTTCCTTGGTCTCTTATGCATTTATATTTTCGCTGTTCAACTGGGCTGGCTACCCGTCGGCGGAACAGAGGATCTTGGTGGTGGTGGAGGGTTAGTCGACCGGATCAGACATTTGGTGCTACCTTCCATAGCACTGGCAGTCGGTATTGCCGGACGCAAAGTGCGTTATATCCGGGCCAGTATGCTGGACGTATTGAAGCAGGATTACCTGCGTACCGCTCGAGCCAAGGGGCTCAAAGAGTTCTATGTTACCAACAAGCATGCCCTGCGCAATGCTCTGATTCCGATCATTACTGTTGTCGGGATGGAAATTCCGATGCTTTTCGGTGGAGCCGTCATTGTCGAGCAATTGTTTCAGTGGCCTGGCATCGGACAGCTGACCATTCAATCGATCATGTCCAGAGACTATTCGACCATCATGGGTCTAAATCTGGTCGCTGCCATGATTGTACTGGCTGCCAATCTACTTACAGATATTTTTTACTCAGTTGCTGATCCTCGTATCCAATATCAGTGAATGAAGGTTTATATTCCACGAAACAAACCACGAATGAGAGGAGGCGGATTCGATGTCTGCTGTACAAACCCCAGTTGCCGGAGGCGTTATCCTGCCGATTCAACAAGCAGAGCCCGAGAGCGTCTTCCGGCAAATGGCCCGACGGTTCCTGAAGCATCGGCTGGCCGTTGCCGGGCTGGTTGTTACCTTGCTGCTTATCCTTATAGCCATCTTCGCTCCTTGGCTAGCCCCGCATAGCCCTTATGCTGTAACCGCCGAATTTTCTGCTGCACCTTCCTCTTCCCATTGGCTTGGAACCGACCAGGTGGGAAGGGATGTTCTGTCCCGTCTCCTATACGCGACGAGAGTTGCTGTAACGGTAGGATTTGGAACAGTCGCCTTGTATGTCGCGTTTGGAACGATCATCGGTCTTTGGTCTGCTTATGTTGGCGGCTGGATTGATATGTTGGTCATGAGAATTACGGATATGTTCATGGCATTCCCCTATATGATGGTTATTCTCGTGGTTGTCAGTGTGCTTGGACCAACACTTTGGACGCTGGTACTTGTTCTTGCTCTATTCTCCTGGCCATCCATTGCCCGACTGGTTCGGGGGAGCGTACTGACGCTCAAGCAAATGGATTACATCAAAGCCGGAGTGGCTTTGGGGCTGAGCACACCGCGCATCGTCTTCCGTCACATCCTGCCGAATGCGCTGGCTCCCATTATCGTGAACGCGACATTTGGTGTTGCGGCGGCAATCATGGCAGAGTCCGGGCTAAGCTTTTTGGGCATGGGCGTACAGCCACCAACGGCCAGTTGGGGCAATATGCTGACGGATGCTCAATCTATTAGCGTCATGACGGACCAACCCTGGCTTTGGCTGCCTCCCGGCATCATGATCCTGGTGACGGTGCTCGCGATCAACTTCGTCGGTGACGGCTTACGTGACGCACTTGACCCGAAACAATAAGCTACATTGCATCTCTCAATGATGACATACAAAACGAGATATTAAGTGGAGGAGATCCGATGAAAAGGGTGCGTAAAGCTTGGATTTGCGGAGTATTGACATTATTAATGGTACTGGTCACGGCCTGCGGTACGAATTCTGACAGCAATACATCATCGTCTCCGGGCTCGGGTGGCGAAAGTACTTCTGCTTCCGGAAGCGCCGGTCAGCCTCTGTATATCGGCCTTGTAAATCCCGTGACGACATTCGATATCTTTAATTTGGATAATGCAGGTGTCTTCGTTAACTCGTTGATGAGCGATACCCTTGTTGCCATGAACAGCGATTATGAATTCGATCCGAAGCTTGCCGAATCGATCGAAACGACAGACAATCTGAACTTCACCATCAAGCTGAACAAGAACGCCAAGTGGAGCGACGGGGAACCGTTTACAGCAGACGACATCGAGTTCACGTTCCGCATGTTCACGGATGTTAACGTGAAGACCCTTCTCAACATGACGTTCGTCGCTGGACTGAATGAAGCGGGTAAGAGAGGGGAGGGGCAAACGGAGCTGGGATTTTTCGAAAAGGTGGATGATTATACTTTTGTCATTACCACGAAAAACCCGATGGAAACGAACCAATTCAAGAGTCAGTTCGGCACGTACTTCCGATATCTGCCAGAGCACATTTTGAAGGATGTGGCCCCGGTGGATCTGGACAAGAACGAATTTATGATGAATCCTACGGTCACCAACGGAGCCTACAAATTTGTCAAATTCGCCAAGGACCAGTATGTGCAACTCACCGCCAATGAGCAATATTACGAAGGTGCGCCGAATATTAAGGACATTTATATCAAAATGATGCCGGCGACGAATCTCGCAGCACAGCTTCAGACAGGTGACATACAGTTGACTTCTCCCGGTGTAGGTCTCATTCCGGTACAGGATTTTGAGAAGGTAGCGAATATGGCGAATGTGACCACAGGTTATGGAGATGCCAATAATCCAAACATCATGTTCATCAATACGAAGAAGTTCCCGGATCCCAAAGTGCGTCAAGCCATGGCCTATGCCATGAACCGCCAGCTCATTGTAGATCAATTGCTCAAAGGACAAGGTGAACTCGTGGATGGCATGCTCGGCCAAAAACACCCTTACTACAATAAAGATATCCCCCTTTACAGCTACGATCCAGAGAAAGCGAAAGCACTGCTGAACGAAGCGGGCTGGGACTTCAACCAGTCGATTGAATTCGTCGTCCCGACAGGCAACAAAATCCGCGAGCAAGCATCTGACATCATCGCTGAGAATCTGAAAGCAGCCGGTTTGAAAGTGCAAGTGACAAAGCTCGATTTTCCGACAACCTATCAAAGAGCCCTTAAGCACGATTACGACTTGACGGTACTCAATCTTGGCTTCATTCTCGATCCGAACTCCGTGCTGGGTCTGTTTAAAACGGGGGTTAGTTTTAATCTTGCAGATTATTCGAACGCCGAAGTCGACGAGCTGCTGGCCCAAGGAGCAGAAGAGCTGGAGCCATCCAAGCGTTTCGAGATTTACCAGCAGGTTCAGCAAAAGCTGCACGACGATGTTCCGGCAATTGCCCTGTATGCGGATAAGCAAATGTATGCGGCGGCCAAAAACCTGGACATTGGCAAGAGTCTCGATACCAGCACGGTGGGCTTGACGAACAACGTCGCCAAGTGGAAATTTACCCCTTGATTGATTAACGACCAGCTTCGGTCCAGGGAGGGCTGCAGATGCGGGATATGAGTAGCAAAAGGCCACCACTGCTGAGTGTAGAAGGTCTCAAGGTATATTATCCCATCAGGCAGGGCATTTTCTCGCAAGTCACAGACCATGTCAAGGCGGTCGATGGTATCAGCTTCTCCATTCCCGAAGGAGAAACGCTTGGTCTTGTTGGAGAATCGGGGTGTGGGAAGTCGAGTGTCGGTCGCACCCTGCTTCAACTTGAGACTCCTTATGACGGAAGGGTCTTCTATGCGGGCCGGGAACTGGCAGAACTCGGCAAGAGGGAACTTCGCCGAACTCGGGCGAGCATGGGGATGATTTTTCAAGACCCTTATTCCTCGCTAAACCCTCGAATGAGAATCAGTGATATTCTGGCAGAGCCTCTGCTGGCGCACAGAATTGAAAGTCGTTCGTCCGTTGCGGAACGGGTAGATCAATTAATGGAAACTGTCGGAATACCAAAAGAAGAAAAAGGCCGTTATCCTTATGAGTTTTCCGGAGGACAGCGACAACGTATTGGCATTGCGAGAGCTTTATCTCTAAACCCAAGGCTAATCGTTTGCGACGAACCCGTTTCCGCTCTGGACGTCTCGATTCAGGCGCAGATTTTGAATCTCCTGAAGAAGCTTCAAAAAGAGAAAGGCCTCGCTTACCTGTTCATTGGACATGGCCTCGGCGCAGTCCGCTATATCAGTGATCGAATCGCTGTGATGTATCTAGGCAAAATTGTGGAGATCGCAAGCCGGGAGAAGCTGTTCAGGGTGCCGAAGCATCCCTATACAAACGCTTTGTTAAGTGCCAATCCGGTAATCGATCCAAAGCTCCGTTCACGGAAACGGATAATGATTCAAGGGGATGTACCCAATCCGGTCAGCCCGCCAGGCGGCTGTCGTTTCCACACGCGCTGCCCAATCGCCAAAGCAATCTGTCGCGAATTCGAACCGGAGCTTAAAGGTCACGAGCATGCTGTTGCCTGCTTTGCATTTAATTGACGATTAGTCTGTACTTTGCTTTCTAGCGAAAATTGCATCCCAATAATAAGTGGCCAAAACGAAGGAGAGAGGTGTTTGGTATGAAAAAAGACATTATTGAAGAGGTTACCGCCTATATCGAAGGTACGAGAGAATTATTTATTGATGTAAGCGACTCGATCTGGGACTTCGCTGAGACACGATTCGAAGAGTTCGAATCAGCGGATTTGCTCTGCAAGACCTTGGAACAGGAGGGATTTGCAGTAGAGAAGGGTGTTGCCGGACTTGCTACCGGATTTGTAGGCAGTTTCGGGAACGGTTCGCCAGTCCTTGCTGTTCTTGGAGAGTTTGACGCTCTGGCCAGCCTCAGCCAGCAGGCGGGAACGGCAGTTTTCGATCCTGTTGTACCGGGTGCAAACGGACACGGCTGCGGGCATAATTTGCTCGGAGCAGGCTCTCTTGCGGCTGCTTTTGCGGTAAAGAATTATCTGCAGCAGCATGGTCTCTCCGGCACGGTTCGTTACTATGGATGTCCGGCTGAAGAGAGTGGATCCGGCAAAGCCTACATGGCTAGAGCGGGATTATTCCAGGATGTCGACGTCGCATTCTGCTGGCATCCTGCAACAATGAACGTGGTTATGCATATGTCCTCCCTTGCCAATCTGCATGTGCACTTCAAGTTCGCGGGCAGAAGCGCCCACGCTGCGGCCGCTCCCCATCTGGGGCGAAGCGCGCTGGATGCGGTTGAGCTGATGAACGTGGGAGTAAACTACTTGCGTGAGCATATGATTTCGGATGCCCGAATCCACTATGCCGTGACGAATACAGGCGGCTTTGCACCCAATGTTGTGCAGGCGGAAGCAGAAGTGAACTATCTGGTTAGGGCGCCCAAGTCTTCCCAGGTTGCTGAACTGTTTGAAAGGGTTCTCGATGTGGCTTGCGGGGCTGCATTGATGACGGGGACGAAAATGTCATACCACTATGAGGGCGGGGCTTCCAATCTCATCCCTAATGCGGCTCTGGAAGGCAAAATGCACGAGTTCCTGAGTGAACTTGAGCTTCCCGTTTATACCGAGGATGAATTGGCCTTTGCCCAAGAGATCTTTGCTATGATCCCTGAAGAGGATAAGACAAGTGCATCGCGACAGACTGGAAAGCAGGCCCATGACATGCTCTCGGCCCGTCCTCTTGCGGACTTCGTTGCTCCAATTATGGACACAATGAGGGTTATGCCAGCGTCAACGGACGTAGGAGACGTCAGCTGGAACGTCCCGACCGCACAATGCGGTACTGCGACCTGGGCTTATGGGACACCGATCCATGCCTGGCAGACTGTTGCGCAAGGCAAGAGCAGCTATGCACACAAAGGCATGCTGCTCGCAGGCAAAGTGATGGCGTGTACTGCCATTGCAGCGCTGCTTGATCCCGCCCTCATTGAGCAGGCGAAGGCAGAGTTATCGGAACGACTGGAAGGAGAGTCGTACGTTAGCCCGTTTCCTGATGATGTGATGCCTCCGAAGCTTTCCTTCTCTTCAAAAACGGCCGGAGCAGCATCTGAACAAACACCGGTGAAGGTGTAATTCCCAATCAACTGGATGTAGTGAATGATAATGGCCAAGAGAGATTCCCAAACCGCAATGAAGCTTCGCTGGACTGAAGGAGAAGATCGGCGGCTAGCCAGCCGCTGGTCGAACTCTCGGGTAACGTAGTCATCCGGCCAAACTCTGGAGAGAGCAAACAAGCCACCAAAGGGGACTACCCTGATGCTGAACTAGAATACTTCTTGTTATAGTCGCTGTTAATTGCGGCTTTTTTGTTTGGAACATATTTGTTGAATCCGCTAAATCTGAAGTCTTATGTAATTCATTAACCGAAGCCTATTGTCGAAAATGTCTTGTTTAGTTGAACCGCAAGACAACGTATTTAATTCAGTTTATCTCCCACATAATAAAAAGATTGAATATGCGTTTTGGTGAGTTCAATTACGTTATGGATAAACGCGTCCCGTGACTCACGAAATCCGCTTAAAATCCAATTGTTCAATAGTCCAAAAAAACCGTATGCAGTATAGTACTTGAAATACTCCATGTTAACCGGGGTGTTATTGATCGTTTCGAATACAAATTGCTCCTCATAAATTTTGAGCATGGTTTGTGGAAAGCCTGTATGCAGACCAGGTAATGTATCATCGTATTGGATTAATTCGAAGAAGTCACGGTGTTCATAAATATAATCCACGATTTGGAAAGATTCCACGTTAAGTTTGTTTGTAAAGACCTTGTGACCGTGCCAGTAGGGTTTGCCTGTGGCTTCTTTTAAGCCTTCCAGCTTCATGATCAACAACTCTTCGGCAAGGACATACTTATCCTGATAATGCAAATAAAACGTGCTTCGATTGTAGCCCGCTTGGTCGACGATGTCTTTGACAGACACTGCATGGAAGCCTTTTTTCTTAATAAGCTGAATCAAAGCCGTTTTGAGATGCTCTTTGGTACGATTACGATGTTGAGAAGTCACAATAAGTTCATCATTCATTCAAAAAATCTCCTATATATTTAGACATTGTGTAGAGAAGTGTCTAGAAGGTAGACACTTGGCTTTATCTTAATGATTGGATTGTTACAATTTTAAGCATACAATTAGTTTTGTAAACATCATATAGCACTATTGATATAGGCGCTATTCAAAATAGTATACTGGAGGATATAGTCATGAGCAAACTACAAGACAAAGTTGCAATTATCACAGGAGGAGCATCCGGAATTGGTGCAGCGACAGCTCGTCTATTCGTTTCCGAAGGAGCCAAAGTCGTCCTGGTTGACTTGAATGAAGAAAAAGGCAAAGCGTTTGAGCAGGAGCTGAAAGCGCTTAACGCGGAGGCTCTATTTATCAAAGCCAACATCACAAGCGAACAAGAGGTTGCTGAGATTTTCAAACAAACCGTTGAAGCTTTTGGCAAAGTGGACATCGTATTCAACAACGCAGGAATCGGACGTGTTCATCCGTCGCACGAGCTGGACTATGCGGAGTGGCGTAATACGGTTAATGTCGATCTGGATGGAGTATTCCTGGTTGCGCGTGAATCCATTCGTGAAATGCTCAAAATCGGTGGAGGCACAATCGTTAACACGGCATCCATGTATGGATGGGTTGGTTCACCTGGTTCTGCAGCTTACAATGCAGCCAAAGGCGGCGTTGTGAATTTGACTCGTTCGCTGGCGCTGGAATATGCAGAGAAAAACATTCGCGTCAACGCACTATGCCCAGGTTTTATCGATACACCGATTATTCCTGAAGAGAGCAAACAGGCTCTTTCGGCATCAACACCGATGAAACGTCTTGGTCAAGCGGAAGAGATGGCTAAAGCCGTTCTGTTCCTGGCCAGCGATGATTCGTCTTACATGACAGGAAACAGCCTGATCGTGGATGGTGGATACACTGCTCAATAAGAGCTGGTGACTTCTGAATAGTGGATTATTGAGATGAAGCTGTACATGAATGAAAGTCAGTGATAATTCACATCATAGAAAAGTAGTATCACTCTAATTTCCTGAGGAGGAGATCTTTTATGGCTCGCCAGAAGAAAAGGCAGGAAGCTGCTTGGAAGTCACGAAAGCAAGAACAGCATCCTCATGGTAAAATCAGATCGCTTAAAGAAATATCGAGCGAATATGACGAGAAGAATACTACAGTATAAATGTAAGACTGCCGGCGACAATGCTGGCAGTCTTCTCAATTCGAATATCAAACTCTGAAGATGACAAATGCTTGGCGCAGCAAGCGAGCATTATCATATTCAAGAAACGGATTTATTCAAAGTCGCAAACGAGCGGCTTTTTTTGTTTTTACGGAACAATGTCAAGTTCACCAGAGAAAATTAAATTAGTAAGTAGAGGAGCAGAAGATAAAATCTAGAGGATTGGTAAAAATGGTTGAGTGCACTATATTGTTATGGGTAATAGTCTATTGTAGGCAACATAAGCAAGTTTTGGTGTTTTTGGCATGTTGAACACATATCCTATCCAGACCAATAGGTCAGGTTTGAGAGGAGCGTTGTTATGAAAAATCGCTATCCCTTCCGGCTAAACATTCCGATTTTTATCATGGTCGTCATGATTTCCGCTTGTACAGGTGAGACAGAACCTGTCGCCACCCCGGAAACGGCTGCTCCAGAGGCTGAAGCCGTATCGCCACCTACATCAGAACAGGGACAGGAAGAATCCGTTGAAGCGAATCGCCCGGAGACGGAAAGTTTTGAACTAATGACCGCTGAAGGTAATCAATCCATGGGGGCGGTCCTGCATCAGGGTGAAGGATTTTCCTTGTATGTCTTTGAAAAGTTTGCCTTCGATGAGACAGCAGGTCGCTTGTCGTTAAGAAGTAATCCCGATTATTATGTGGACATTGAACCGCTGCCCTCCGATTACGATGTGACTCAGCTTGAAGCCGAAGGCAAGGAGGAGCTCAGCACAGTTGGTGAGGTATCTGATTACAGTGGTGAACTAGTTGAACATCCTCTAGGTTTCGCGGAACTCTATCTTCAAGCTTCCGGAGAGGAAGGAATAAGTGATTATATGGTATGGAAGTCTGAAGCGGGAGATGTTTTTCTGTTCCGGCTTCATAATCCAAAAGGGGAAGAAGCCCCCGATTTTGCCGGACCCGTTCTTGTTTCCCTGGCAACCGTACAAAGTGATAAGTAATTTTGAACTTCTTTTATATGCCCAAATTCTGTTGATTCTCATAGAAAGTCACTAATATAGTGGCTTTCTTTGTTGAGTTATAACGAAGTTCTTTTCCCGGGTTGAGTGCAGAAATGTGTGCCTATTACCGTAAGGATTTTATCAGTTTGCGGACAAACCATATGAATAAAAGAATGACTAAGAGCAGAATGATGATTCCAGGAAAACCAATACTACTAAACATGATACCCCTCCAATATTATCCAAGAATTACTTTGCTTCATTATAACATAGGAAATAGATTGATCATTTCAAGCTTCAGATCCAACTCACAGATGTTTCTGAATTTTACGTTCACCATTACGCAGGCTGCTCGAAGCAGAGGTGGGGGAGCTTTCCGGTAATTGCCTCCTAACTCTGGACTTACAGAAGCCGTTATCGCACATCTTAATTCCAAAATTAAAAACACAGTCTGCACTTCGCATGCAGGCTGTGCTTGATTTATAAGCTCTTCTTCATGATATTTGTCTGAAATGGGCGACGTAAGGGAGGTACTATTGATGGAAAGTAAGCTGGAGGATATCTCTAGCTCATGATCAAGCCAGTTCTAGGGCGAGTTGCTCTAAACCAATGCAAACATAATATGAAGATAATGACTATATCAACAGCATCTCCACCATAGTACATAAGCATGCCTCCAACCCTGGCTTGATCCAAAGGTACACCGGTAGGTGGGTATGCATAGATCAGCTTGGACAACATGCCATGACCCGCTAAAGAAATCACTAGTATGATGGAGCGGTACAAAAAGGAGAGCCGGTGGGGCATGGGGTCTATGTAAGTAATGGACATGGTAAACAGATAACCTGCTGCGAATATGTGGAAATGAACAACGAGATACAGAAGCGTATTCTCATGCATGAATGAGTATACGTTTGTAGTGTATAGTATCCAGAGTCCTCCAATATTAAGGAGCGAAGTGATCATAGGGTGAGTCAATATCCGGGACGGCCAACTTCGCAGAAGACGTGTAAGACGCCTGGCTAATGGTGTGCTTAGCGATTTCAGCAGCAGAGTCATCGGTGCGGATAACACCATAAGCAGTGGTGCAAGCATACCCAAAAGTAAATGACTGATCATGTGGGCCACGAAATCAGTATGGGCCAGATCTGCAAGAGGTCCCGCAACGGCCATAACTGCCAAAAGAGTGCCGATGGACCAGAGAACAGTCCGGTATATTGGCCAGGATCTCTTACGAATGGAACGTACTGCAGCATAAATATACATCCCAAACGCAAGTGCAAAAGGTAGTGCCAGAATCAGCTGAGGTACGATCCCGGCCAAATGATCCAGCTCAGTTCCATGGTGATAATGATTGTGAGTATTAATGTTCATAGGAGTGAGCCTTCCCTGAGAATGGTCTGCTTCTTGTGCGGTACATAAGACTGAGCCCCGTCAAGACCATAAGAGCAGCAAGGACGTTCCATACCAGGTCGTAGAGAATAACATTTTCCACATAACGAATCTGATGGATTTCCATGAGTTTGTGTTGAATGAGTCCATCATACAATTGGAAGCTACCCGCTCCAAGAAGAAGGCCTCCCCACCATCTCGTAAGCCAAAATGCGTTTCGTCTTCGAAGATCTGCATACATAAACAATCCTCCGATAGTAGCGAACCAACTAAAAGCGTGAAAAAGACCATCTGATATTAGACCAACCTCTGTGGTCGCCTTGTCATAAAAATGATGCCAATGCAGCAGCTGATGGAAAACGGTCTCATCGATAAAGGCAACCAAACCAATGCCGAAGAGAATCCCAGACCATAGGTTACGATTGGAATAAACGAAGCGATTCATTATCTTCGGGTCCGAATTTTCGTTTTGAGTTTTGCTCGGCATGATCATTCACCTCCACCAATAAAATACTTTATTATCCAATATACCCATATGAATGGATTGTACTCAGTTTTAAAACAAACCATATGAAAATTCTGGAATAAACATTTAGACCGCTAATACAGCGGCTTTTTGTTATTAAGGACCAAGTCACTGTCCTTGTCTCGGGCGAACTTGCATGCGAAGGCTTTCTTTTAAAAGGACTTTAAACTTAGGGCAAGGATAGTTCCATAAGTTGTATAATCAAGGTAGTAAGCAGGTATGTATTGATGTCGAAATTAGGTGTCTAACAAAGGTGATCTTTTAAAATATGGGCGGAGGCGGTATATGATGAAAGAAGCCATTTATTTAATTACAGGAGTAATGGCCTCTGGCAAGTCAACGGTATCGGAGCTGCTGGCTTCCAAGCTGGGAAAAGGTGTTCATCTACGTGGGGATGTATTCCGTCGCATGATTAGTTCAGGACGCGAAGAAATGTCCGCTGAGCCTTCCGAAGAAGCAGTCCGTCAATTATATTTACGTTACCGGTTAGCTGCGAATGCCGCAAAGACCTATTATGACTATGGATTTTCTGTTATTTTGCAAGATAATTACTATGGAGGGGCACTATCCTATATGATGGAGCAGCTAAAAGATTACCCGCTTCAGGTGGTTGTGCTGTGTCCAAATGTTGAGGTGGTAAAAGAGCGTGAAAAAGGAAGGGGAAAAGTCGGGTACACCGGATTTACGGTAGAAAACTTGTATTCGGATTTTTTGAAGGAAACACCGAAAATCGGATTTTGGCTGGACAGTTCGGAGCAGTCACCAGAGCAATCGGTGAAGGATATTTTACTGCACTTCGGCGAAAATGAATCCATTTAAATATCATCGACATGTGACTCGTTTTCAACTCAAGGTTATGTGTAAGTTTAAGGCCCACATATGCTGCTTAATAAGAGCATACGTGGGCCTTTTGGTTGTATTGCTGCATGCTTGCATGAAGCAATAAAGGTTGTTCATTGGCATTCAACAAAGCATTTAGAAGGGAAGTAAATCAAGGGGCTATTTATACCTGAGCAAAGGATGGAAAAAACGCAGCAGCAGAAATTGAACCTGGGAAGCTAATTGTAAAGAGATTAATCTGCTAAAGATAATTAAATTAATAATGTTATCGAAGGAAGGTACAATCCAGGTTTTTAGATTATTTAGGGGTGTGACCTTGAGTCATACTTAGAAGCTGAGCTGATAAGTTCTCATACCCGCTTTTTATAAACTCTCATTGCAAGGATATAGGCAACCACAAGGACTCCAGCACACCACGCGAGAGCAATCCATATCTCATTGCCTGCCGGCTGGCCCAGCAGCAGTGCACGGATCGCTTCAACGATGGAGGTTACCGGTTGGTTTTCGGCAAAAACGCGAACGACCGAAGGCATCGATTCTGTTGGCACAAATGCAGAGCTGATAAAAGGAAGGAAGATAATGGGGTAGGAGAATGCACTTGCTCCATCCACCGATTTGGCGGACAGCCCCGCAATCACTGCGACCCAGGTTAATGCAAGCGTAAACAGAGCGAGTATACCCGCCACGCCAAGCCATGCCAGTATTCCAGTCGGCGAACGAAAGCCCATGACAAGCGCGACGAGAAGGATGACAACAACCGATATAAAGTTGGATACCAGCGAGGTCAACACATGTCCCCAAAGTAAGGTGGAACGGGAGATCGGCATGGAGTTAAACCGTTCGAATATGCCTCGCTGCACATCAATGAACAGACGGTAAGATGTGTAGGATATACCGCTGGCAATAGCAATCAACAGGATACCAGGCAGCAGATAATTGACATAGTTATCCGTTCCGGTTTGAATAGCACCGCCAAACACATAGACAAACAGCAGCATAAACGCAATGGGCATAATGGTAACCGTAATAATGGTGTCCATACTGCGGAAGATATGCCGCATGGAACGTCCAAGCATAACACTCATATCGCTTAAAAAATGTTTTTTCACCGTTTCCATTTAGTTAGCCTCCTTTTTGCCGATGATGGAGAGGAATATATCTTCGAGTGTCGGCTGCTTTTCGACATACTCCACTTTTGCGGAGGGGATCAACTTTTTAAGATCCGAGAGTGTGCCGCTGGCGATAATCCTTCCTTCATGCAGAATGGCAATACGGTCGGCAAGCTGTTCCGCTTCCTCTAAATACTGCGTGGTCAGGAACACTGTTGTACCGCCATCCGACAACTCTTTTACGATCTTCCAGACCTCAATGCGTGCCTCGGGGTCAAGTCCGGTGGTTGGCTCGTCGAGGAAGATAATCTGTGGTTTTCCTACAAGGCTCAAAGCAATGTCCAGCCTCCGACGCATGCCACCCGAGTAAGTAGACACCCTGCGGTCGGCAGCGTCTGTCAGGCCGAAGCGTGTCAGCAAATCCTCCGCAACCTGACGCGGATTTTGAAGGTATCGCAGCTTGGCAATCATGATCAGATTTTCCCGTCCGGTTAAAATTTCGTCCACCGAGGCAAATTGACCGGTCAGGCTGATCGCCTGCCGTACATGGTCGGGATTGGTTGCAACATCGAATCCGTTCACGGTCGCAGTTCCACTGTCTTTTTGAAGCAGTGTGGCGAGAATTTTGACAACGGTTGTTTTGCCAGCACCATTGGAACCGAGAAGGGCGAAGATGCTGCCCTTTTCCACTTCGAAATCCACGCCCTTAAGGACGTGCAGCTGTTTGTAGGATTTTTGCAGGCCAATCACTTGAATGGACTTGTTTTGCACAGGATCTCCTCCTTAGATAACCGTAACTTTGGACACATTGGCTTCCATACCTTTGAGAGCAGCATAAGTGAGTTTATCCATCATTGCACCGTCAAAGCAGACGGTCTTGATCACCCGATAATACTTGTTGGACCATGAAGACGTTGGAAAGGATACGTTTTTGAGTGTAGCGTTTTGAAATGAAACTTCGTTCAATGCCACCTTGTCAAACTTGACCCCGGTAAAGGTTTGCCCATCAAAACGCTGCCCGCTCAGATCGGAGGACTTGAACTCCACACCGTCAAAGATACAGTTACGGAAAATGGCCTTTCTCAGATCAGTTAAGGAGAACACAACGTCAGTCAGTCTGACATTTGTGAATTTGGCCCCGTCCATACCCGACTTGCTGAAGTTCGTGCGTACAAGAACGGATTGACTGAAGCTTGCATTTGCTAGGTCCAGTGTAGAGAGGGTGCAGTCCGTCAGATTGGCGCGGTCGAAATTGGCATCCCGGACATCGCTGCTAATAAAAGAACTACCAGTCAAATCTGCATCCCTGAAATTGGAGCCTCGCAGCGCACTGGACTTGAATTGTCCTTTATGCGCGGTAACACCAGCAAAATCGCTTGTTGACAGGTTACTTGCGTTAAAGTTTGTCACTACCTGCCGTTCCAGTGAACGGGAGAGGTTGGCAACCTCCTGCACGGTCTGTTCAATATCGCCGATGCTTTCAATGGTCATCTCAAAAGCAGTTTCATCATCTTTGCCCTCAGCCTTGAGGTCACGGAACCTTTCTTGCAAATCGGAGTGCAGGTCTGCTTTTAATTCGGTGACACTTTTTACCTCATCGTACGGTGCAAAGACTCCGTTCAAATAGTGAGTGAGCTTTTCATTCATAACCTCAACACTCCTTATAATAAGTTTTCAAGCACGCGCTTCGCGTACTCCCAGTTTTCTTTGTTGCTGGCATGTGTTGCCTTGCCCTTTTCGGTAATCCTGAAATACTTACGGCGTCCACCTTGAGATTCATCGCCCCAATACCACTCGATATCACCCTCCGCTTCAAGTCGCCGAACGCTGGAATACATGGTGGCTTCTTTTAATTCGTACTCACCGCCTGAGCGCTCGGCAATCATTTTGACAATCTCGTACCCATATCTGTCAGCTTCGGATAAGAGCCTTAGAATCATTGTATCGGTATGGCCGCGTAGTAGGTCGGATGTAATTTTGTTTTGGCTCATGTAATCACCTCGCAATTGTATAATACGTCATACTACTGTGACTGTCAAGGTAGTATTATAATCAAATTACCTTGAGTGGAAAATTGTACGTTTATCCCATCATGTTATTCAATCGTTCCTTTTCGTTATAGAAATTATCCCGACATGGATTGGTGCATGGGCTGAGAGTAGAGAGGGAGTGATAAACATGAAAAAACCTCTCTTGACGTTCATGTAATCATGACGATAGGAGAGGTTGGTTTTTCACTTGTTATTGAGTAATGAAATGATAAGAGATGAATTAAAAGATGAGTCGGTTTAGCCGACTGGACTTAACGTCAGCAACCGTTTCAGATTGTCATCAATAAATTTGTTATCGGAAGGGTTAATCCCACGACCGGCGAAATGTCCCCAAATCGAATGAATCGGCTTGTAGTCAGCATTAGGAATAAGGCCAGCCTCGTACTCGTTGTCTTCCGCCGTGCAGAAGAGATCCGTGCTACCTGGCATAATGCAGGCGAGCGCTTTAATACTGCTTAGCGCATGCTCGAAATTTCCGTTATAGAGGGGATTATCACTAATATCGGCATGTTGGCCTGTCCATGACATGGCGAGAACATTGTGCGGATCCATAGTCATGAAGACCTCTTCCCAGAAGCCTGCCATAAAATCTGTTAATGAGTCGAAACCAAGCTCACGGTAGAGTTTCCTTCTATAGAAAGCCTGTGAAAATCCCCATCCCGCGTAAACCCGGCCAGCCCCGCGCATGTCTGCAGTGGTCAAATGATTGAGTTGATTCGAATCAAATTGCACGGCTGACAGGAGGGGGGCACATACTCCTTCCATGACCGCAAACGTGTGAGGCCATGTTTTGGCCACGCCGGCAAAAGGCGCGATTCGCTCCACCATATCGGGATAACTTGCCCCCCACTGGAATGCTTGAATCCCTCCCATGGACCACCCTACGACGAGTGCAATCTTTTGAATGCCGAATAGTTCGGTAACCAGCCGATGCTGCATAACAACATTGTCATAGATGGTTACTCTGGGGAAATTCGTCCGGTCAAATGGAGGAGGCGTGTTACTGGGAGACGAGGACAATCCGTTACCTAACAGATTCGGAACGATGATAAAATATTTTTCCGGATCGAGTGCCATGCCATTTCCGATTAACCATTCATTTTGTACATGCTGGTCGCCAAAAGCCGTTGGATAAACGACAACATTATCTTTCTCCTCATTCAATTTACCGTAAGTCTTGTAAGCAAGAAAAGCATTTGGTAACGTCACGCCCGATTGCAAGGTTACATCACCCAAATTAAAAATGTCGTAGTCCATGATTTAATCTCTCCCTTCAAATATAACCAATCCTTAAGTGTGTTTCTTGTACTCAGTATAGGACCGTGGTACTCTCAATAAAAGTGATTAAAAATTAATATAGTGTTCAATATTATTGATAGTAAGAGGAGGATAAACGGATGGAATTACGCCAATTAAATATGTTCCGGACTGTCGCATCGACCCTTAATTTCAGCCGGGCAGCTGAAGCTATGGGTTATGTACCTTCGAATGTCACAATGCAGATCAAGGCTTTGGAAGATGAGCTCGGTGTTCGGCTTTTTGACCGCTTGGGCAAGCAGCTTGTTCTCACGGGAGCGGGAGAACGCTTCTTAAATCATATTCAGAGTGCTCTCGATAAACTGGATGAAGCTCGAAGCGCCGTTCATGACGATGAACAATTAAGTGGAACCTTAACGATTAGTGCCAATGAGGTTCTATGTGCCTACCGGCTTCCGGTGGTCTTTCGTCTTTTCCGCTCACGGCATCCGGGAGTTCGCCTGATCTTCCGCTCTGTTCCCAACCAACAACTGAAGCAAACGCTTTTTGAGGGGACCGCAGATGTGGTATTTATGTTGGATGAACCCATCCGCTCTACAGGACTTGCAGTGGAACCGTTGATGGAAGAGACATTCCGTTTCTACGCTGCGCCGGATCACCCACTTGCGCAGCATACGGTATTAAAGCTTGAAGATTTTCACGGTCAAGTGTTCCTGACCAATGAGAAGGGCTGTACATATCGAACGATGTTTGACCGGGCATTTGAGAAAAAGGGGATAGACACCATTACACATTTGGAATTTCAGAATGCCGAAGCGATTAAGCAATGTGCCATGGCCGGAATAGGTATTGCATTCCTGCCGGAATTGACTACAGAAGCTGAAGTACATCGGGCGGAACTTGTTGCTCTTCCATGGGGAATTGCTGATTTGCACGTATATACTCAAATGTTATGGCATAAGGACAAGTGGCTGTCACCAATTCTGTTATCTTTCCTGGAAGCGGCAAGGGAGGTTATTGCGATAGAGGAAGGGGTTGAGACCTTTTATAACTAATGTCCCTGATACCTAGAAAATTGGTAAAAGCCAACACAAAATGAGCTGTAACTTAGAGCTGAAATCAGCTCTGAACAGCTCATCGAAATGAATATAAAATTCATCAGAAGCGTGGTGCTTATACCGGGAAGGGATTCGGTTCTCCAAAGTGGTCTGGTCACTTGTTTGATCCTTTTATTGGTGTATCATATTCCTACGGTATTGATAAGGGGTAACTCCGAACTCTTCCTTGAACAACTGGATAAAATACTGATTTTTTTTGTACCCGACCATTTGGGATATATCGGCTATGCGGAGTTCAGAATCCAGCAGCAGCCGGGCGGCTTTATCCAACCGTTTCCGCGAAATGTAGTTGGACACATTTTCTCCGGTCTCCTGTTTGAACAGTTTGGAAAGGTAGACAGGGTGAAGATGTGCGACTTTTCCCAGTTCATCCAGGCTGAGGCCATGTGCAATATGATCTTCGATGTACTTTTGCACTTTACCCACGATTGTTTGAATGGACATCTCTTTGTTGTTCCTGATCTCGCTGACGGTCTCCATGAGCGTCGGCCATAACTCGTCTGGATTCCGCAGCCGATGGAATATCCAATCCGCCGTTTCAGAAGTACTCCGTTCCTTATCCACCAGATATACATAAACGATGGTTTCCATCAGGAAGAGGATTTTTTCCTTTCGCAGACTGATTGGATCATAGCTTTTCATAATGTTGCCTGCCAACTCCCATTCCCCGCATGATGGAGGTAGGTTAAATGTTCGGTCGAAGTCTCCGGGCTGCACATGTTCATTCAGGAAGAATTCGTAAAACAGGTGGCGGGTTTCGTTTCGGTCACTCAGCGAAAACGGTCGGGACAAGATCAAGTGGTGCAGTTTGCTGGTTAGTATCTCAGCAGCTTCTTGCGGCACTAAAGCGACCAGTTGCGTTCCTGTAGACCAGATGAAACGGTCCCCATTGCTTCCAACCATACATTTTACTTCGGCTACCTCAGCTGGTGTGTAATGTTCCAGTCTCAAGCAGCAAAACTGGTGTTTTCCTAAAAAATCTCTATAAACCTCAAACTCCTTCCTTAAAGTCTCGTTTCCTCCAAGCAGGGAAAGCAGATACCCCATACCATCGAATTTTTCCCAACTGATGGGTGGACTTGGGTTGGATTTCTTAATATTCTTGATGGCTTTGGACATGGCTTTCTCGACATCATCCTTGTCTACTGGTTTAAGCAAATAATCTAGTGCGCCCAAACGAATTCCTTGCTGTGCATATTCGAACTGGGAGTAGCCTGAAAGAATAATAACTTTGGTTAGCAAGTTTTTCTGGTGGATATGTTGAAGTAGATCGATGCCCGACACCTCCGGCATTCGGATATCGGTAATTAATATATCGATATGGTGCTGATTCAACCATTCTCTGGCTTCAATAGAATTGGTTGTTGTCTCGATCTGATCGATTCCGAAGGATCTCCAATCAAGCAAGTGCTTCATGTACTCCAGTACGTAGTGACCGTCATCAACGATTAATAGTCGCATACGTTTTCTCCTTTCTCCGCAGAAATATCGATTAGCAGCTGGACAGACAAGCCGCCCCAGTCATTGGTGAAAAATTGAAGACCGCTCAGCTCGCCGTACGTATTTTTGAGACGCCGGTTTACATTCCAGAGCCCGACGCCTTTTGTTCCCTCAGGTGGTGTGTCGCTCTCCATCTGAGCTTCAGCCTGCTGATTTCCTCCGGTCCGAGCCCCTTTCCATCATCCGAGATCCTGATCGTGACTGCAGCTTCCGTCCGGTTTACATCGATAGTTACCCGATGGGCTCCCTGTCTTCCTTCAATTCCGTGTTGAATGGCATTCTCGACTACGGGCTGAATGATCAGCGGCGTCAGGGGAAGGGAGGCAAGTTCGGGCGGCAGGTCAATCTTGTACTCCATTTTTTTGCTGAGCGTCATAATAACCAGGAAATGTTCAGCAAACTGGAGTTCGCTCTCCAGCGTGACCTCGTGTCGGTCCAATTTGGTTAAATACCGATAATATTCTGCCAGATGCTTGCTCATTCGCATGACGGCATCCGGCGAAAACTGGGCGACCGACATGATATAAAACAGACTGTTGTACAAAAAATGAGGATTTATTTGCGCTTGTAGTTGTTTTAATTCTGCACTTCTTCTCAGATTTGTCTCGGTTTTCAAGGATACGAACAGATCCTGAATCTCAGCAACCATATGATTGAAGCTGCGGAACAGGCTGTAAAATTCCTTATCTGTGTTCTGGGTGATACGTGTGTTGTGATTGCCTTGCTCCACCTGCAGGAACTTTTTCTCCAGTAAACGGATGTTACGGTAGTAATTCCGGTAAAACGTGAAAATAACAAACAGGCCGAGTGTCAAAACCGCTAAAATGCTCCCAAGAAAAACTTTACGGCTGCGGTCCAGCGGCTGCAGAAAATCATTCGTTCGTGTGTATGTAATCAGATAGGCGTCGATTGGTTCAATGTACCTTGAAAGAACGTAGTAATCATCCGATTTGGTATGATAATCATACTTTACAGTGGACTCCACTTGAGGCGTAAGCATGTTGGTAACCGCTTTCAATAGATCATGGTCGACTTCTTTCTCGGTCCATAATTGCCGTTGGTTAAACAGGAAAAAAGCATTTGAACTGTCATTGTTGACTGCCTTCTTGAGCAGGCTTTTCAAATAATCGGTTTTCAGTTTCACGCCAACCACATACTGGGCAGGTTCAGCCATTCCCGATTTTTGGATATAAGGGTAGACGGCAAAATAATACAAGCTGCCTTCGACAATACGCCATCCACGATCCACAACCTCCTTAAACGGAAGTCTTGCCTCCAGCGTATTGTTGGTGGACAGGAACGATCCTTCAGACTTCCAGTAGATGCCGATGGATTCAATAGAACGGCTGGAAAGCAGAATCTGACGCAAGCGATCGACAATTTCATTCTTTTTCATTTGGGAATCGTAGTTGCTCAGCTCGATCACGTGGCTCTGATAAAACCGGACGTCACTGTCGGCAGCAAACTGGACCCCGTACATATTAGCCTCATACATAATTCCGTCAAGAATGCCTTTCACATAATCGAGCTGGTTCTTGGAGGCTTGGATCAGATTATCCTCCAGCGTCTTGGAGCTTAAGCGGTTCATTACGAAGAATAAACTCAACGTCAGCAGCAGAAAGAAAACAAAAAAATAGATAAATCGCTTCATGTACATTTTTCTTAGCATGTTTGTTTCCCTTTCCTAACGAGAAGCTTGGGAGTTAAAAGTCCATTTAGATTTACTTTAATATAAGCCAAACGACCAAAAAGCGGAAGACCAGCATGAGCACTAAAATGAAAGCGGTTTAAAGTAGTTCAGGATGGGGTGATGATCTTGAAATTTTGGCATTTTGGAGTGAAAGCGCTTTTGTTAAGCTTAATTGCGAGGGTTGATTACAAGGAATGTCGTAGAGGAGGTATGCAGCATTAACGAGATTGGTTCTGTTACATCCGCAAAAAAAGTTAAATCCAAGGCTTCCCATCGCAGTTCATGGAAAACGGAAATCAAGAAAAGCTGGCCTTTGTACGTACTGTGTATTCCCGCTTTCGTATTTGTCTGTATTTTTTCGTATGGACCCATGGTTGGTTTGCTCATGGCATTTCAGGACTACAAACCATGGCTTGGCATCTCAGGTTCCCGGTGGATCGGACTAGCCAATTTCGAAAGGATCTTTCAGTATGATGAAGCGACTCAAGCGATCGTCAATACGCTGATTATCGCGGTTTCCAAAATTATCGTCGGTATTATCGTTCCGATCATCATGGCGATTTTGCTGAGCGAGATACGAAATATCGGGATTAAGAAGAGTGTACAGACCTTGGTGTATCTGCCGCACTTTTTGTCCTGGGTTACTGTCGCGGGACTGATGATTGACATTCTGGGATTGGACGGAGGCGTCAATCAAATATTGACCTGGATGTTCGGGAACGATCCGATTTACTTTTTGGGTGATCCGGATCTCTTTCGGTACACCGTCGTTGTGAGTGACGTTTGGAAGAGCTTTGGCTTCGGTATGATTGTCTATTTGGCTACCATAGCGGGAATCAACCCTTCCTATTACGAAGCGGCCGAGATTGACGGAGCGACACGCCGGCAGCAGATTCGATACGTCACCTTGCCCAGCATGCTGCCGATGATTATCGTCATATCCACACTCAGCCTGGGTAACATTCTGGATGCCGGTTTTGACCAGGTTTTCAATCTGTACAACCCGCTTGTCTACAGTACGGGAGATATCATCGATACGTATGTATATCGTTCTTCCTTGTTAAACGGGCAATACGGATTCGGGACAGCAGTAGGACTGTTCAAATCAGGGATCAGCCTGATCCTGATCGTTGTATCCTACAGGCTGGCCTACAAGTATGCCAATTATAAAATATTCTAACAAGGAGGGAGAGCGATCATGTACCATAAAACGACAGGCTATCGAGTATTCTCCATATTTAATTATACTTTCATGATACTGGCGGGACTGGCGTGTTTTCTTCCACTGCTTCATTTATTGGCGCAATCGCTCAGCAGCAAAGCAGCCATTAGTGGTAACCTGGTGTCGTTCTGGCCAGTCGGGTTCAATGTGGATGCCTATGTAAAAACGTTCAGCAATTCCAATTTCATCGGTTCGATGCTGACATCGATTACCCGAACCGTATTGGGGACGACCATCAGCATGTTTGTCCTGACCTGCGCAGGTTATGCCCTTTCCAAAGAATTTAGGGGCCGCAACGCGCTCATGTGGTTTTTTATCTTCACCATGCTGTTCTCCGGAGGACTGATACCTTCTTACATATTGGTGACCAGTCTTGGGTTGAAAGATACCATCTGGGCCCTTGTCCTCCCGGGAGCTTTCGGAGCTTATAATCTCATTCTTCTCGTCAATTTCTTCAAAACGATTCCAAAAGCTTTGGAAGAAGCGGCGTTCATTGACGGAGCATCTTTCTTCGTGATCCTCAGCAAAATCTACCTGCCGCTATCTCTGCCAGGAATCGCTACCGTATCCTTATTCATCATGGTTGGACACTGGAATTCTTGGTTTGACGGAATTTTGTATATGTCGGATGCGAGCAGGTATCCGCTGGCTTCCTTCCTGCAGACGGTCGTAGTGCAAAGCAACATGCAGAATATGGCCATGAGCCAGTCTGAGGTCGCAGCGATGTCGGAACAAAGCATCAAGGCCGCCCAAATTTTTGTCAGTACGCTGCCTATTATTTTGGTCTATCCTTTTTTGCAGCGATATTTCGTGAAGGGGATTGTGTTAGGGGCTGTCAAAGAGTAATTCTCATCATGATCATGAACAAATGAATGAATAGAAAACTGTACGATATGAGCGAGGGGGCATGTTTTTATGAAAGAAGGAAGAAATCTATGGAAAATGGTTAGTGTGGTTATCCTGTCGGCGATGGTTGTAGCTGGTTGCAGCAGCAAGGAGAGTGTATCTGAGACCGCACCGGCATCCGTGCTCAAGGATGGAAAATATGATCCGCCCTTTAAAATGACGATCGCGAAGCAGCAGGATGAAAATGCCGGTAAATATATTAATGGTGAAAGTTTGAATGACAATGTACTAACCCGCTGGGGAGAAGAAAATCTCGGCATCAAGATCGAAACTACGCTGCTGGGTGGCGATGCTTCCCAATATAATACCAAGCTCCGGCTGGCGTTAACCGGTTCCGAGAAGCTGCCTGATGTTCTGCCGGTGTATGACACCATGCTGGTCAATGATTTGATCGAATCGGGGCGGGTCAAGGAGATAACGGAAGATATAGCGACCTACATGCCAGAACGGATGAGAGAGATCTATAAACAATATCCAACGACGTTTAATCCTGTGGTCAGGGACGGCAAAGTTTACGGAATGGCAATCGCACCGAATCTGACGGAGGGCGAAGTCATGCTGATCCGCCAGGACTGGCTGGATAACCTGAAATTGAAAGCGCCAACAACCATAGAGGAGTTTGAGAACGTCATCGCGGCATTTACCACGGAGGACCCGGATGGGAATGGCAAGCAGGACACCTACGGGTTTACTTTCTCGGGTAAGGATTCTTACAATACGGGCTGGGTCAGTGATCCGGTCATGATTTTCAGCGCATACACAGGTAAGCACCTTCCGCGGCAGTGGGTTAACGACAATGGTAAGTTAACCTATGGATCCGTGGCTGAAGGAAACAGGGAGGCACTTGCCAAGCTGCGGGATTGGTATGCCGAAGGGTATCTGAACAAGGAATTGGCCACTCAGGGGGCATGGGACGCACTCTCCGATTTTACGGAAGGAAAGGCAGGCATCATCATCGGCCGCCCTTGGCTGTATGACAGCGTGAAGGATGTGGAGAAAAATATTGAGGGCGCTAAAATCAATGCTTATCCTACGATTCAAGGCGTAAACGGGGATAAGACGTATCAGTCCGCTCAGCTCAACGATGGCGTGTTCATGTTCAACAAGGATTTTCAAAACATGGAGGCATTCTTCCTGTACTACGATAAGATGTACGATGCTGCGTTCAGCACCGGTGAATTCAAATATGGCTACGCTCAGGGATACGATTACGATATCGTCAATGACGAGGTGACGTTCGATCCGCAAAAGTTCAATAAGCCATTGGAAGCAATACAAAGTGTTGGGAAAATGGCATTTACCAAAAATACGCCGAGTGTTGATGGCCCCGGCAAATCGTACTACGATCTGGCGAATGGCGCCAAGCCCGATACAGGTGTTCTCATCCAAAGCGATTCCAAGGATCAAACGACCAAAGACGGATATCGTATCTCTTATGAAAACCGTGAGGCACTGCTTCCAAACGAGTTTAACGGTCCGCCTACCCCAACGATGCAGAATGTGTGGGAGCAATTGACTACCATGGAGCAAGAAACGTTTACCAAAATTATATACGGCAATGAGCCGATTGAGGCTTTCGATACCTTTGTGAAGCAGTGGCACGAAAAAGGCGGAGACCAAGTCATTGAAGAAGTGAACGAGTGGTACACCCAAACCAGCGAGACGGATGTCATGGCATTGATGAAGCTGAAATAAAAGTCATATTCCACCAAGATCAGCCTTCCGAATAAGGAAGGTTGGTCTACTAAAAAAGGAGATGATGAGACATGGTTAAAGGTAAACAAGGAATGGTTGTCGTCGCTGCACTGATATTGCTGACTTGCCATCTACTGTTCTCTACTCAAAACGTTCACGCTGCGGATAGCGAGGAGACCCAGATTGCAGCAACACTTTTCATGCTTAAGAATGATTCTGAGGTATCCAATGCCAAAATACACTGGCCGCCTGTCGGGGGAGCTGACGAATATGAGTTGTACAGATCGGAGAACAATGGGCCCTTTACGTTATTGCAGAACTTGACCGGAACAACGGCAGATGATTATGACCTTGCCATAGGCAGCACATACAGGTATCAAGTGAAAGCATATGAGGGAACCTCCTTGTTAACCTCTGCTGTCTCACCCGAATATGCACCTTACACTCTCCCGGGTAACCTCACCACATTTGACAACACAGTGCAGTCTACCTTGAATCTCCCGAATGAACTTAAAGTCGGAGATACCTACTACAAATTTAATTTTGTTCAAAAGTCATCAGGCGGTTTTGGCCAAATGATACAACAGACGTCGACCGACGATATCACTTATGGGAATGACAAGGTGGTACTTTCCTACACGGATCATCCGGATCTGGCTGATTCCAAATTTGAAGGAATTAATATCCTGTATCATGCGCCTACCAACAAATTTGTGTTTTGGGCCCATTATGAGAACAGCTCCGATTATACACTGGCCAGAGTGTCGGTGGCATCGGCCACGCCTGGAGAGCACTTTACTTTTCACAAAAGCTTCCGTCCGGAAGGGAATGAGTCACGGGATATTTCCATTTTCAAGGATGACGACGATTCGGCTTATTTGATTTCGACAGCCAATAATAATTCTGACACCATTCTGTACAAGTTGACCTCTGATTGGCTGGATGTGGCATCCCAAGTTTCGGTGATATATGAAAATCAGCATCGGGAACTGCCCAAGGTGATCAAGAAAGATGGCATTTATTATCTGTTCTCTTCCCAAGCGGCAGGTTGGTACCCGAGCATACCGATGTATTCTTCAGCAACCAGCATGGATGGGGAGTGGTCCGAACTGCGGACAATAGGCAACACGTCAACCTTCTCGGCGCAATCGGGTTCGGTCATGCGAGTAAAACCCAATACGGGCAACCATGTGGTAATGATAGCTTATCGATGGATGTTCGGTTGGGCTGGCACGGAAAACGGGACAACAGAGGAGCGGCTGCTTCCCGTTTGGTTCTCGAATGGTTACGCATTCTATGATTATTTTGACCAAATCCTGTACAATGCGAGCGATGATGTCGTAATCCCTGTCCAGAACGGAAGGCTGCTGTCTCAAGGCAAACCTGCAACAGCGCAAACAAGTGCCGGAACTAACCCGGCGGGTTATGCGAACGATGGCAGCTATCAAACGGAATGGATCGGTACAGGCGGTTCCTGGCCACATTGGTGGAAGGTTGATCTTGGTTCTGTCCAGGACATCCATAACGTGCAAATCTCCTGGTGGATGCAGAAGGGCTCCGAAGGATTTTATAAATATAAAGTTGAGACGAGTACGGACAATGTTAATTGGACCGAAGCATTGGACCGAACCAATAATACCTCTTACGGCTTCACCTCGGATACGTTATCAGGTACAGCCAGGTATGTAAGAATCAATATGCTGAATGCCACGCTTCACAATAACCCTAACAACTGGTATACACCACGTTTGTGGGAAGTGAAGGTATTTGGAGCAGGTGCAGAGTAACGAGGTGTCCAACGTGAATAATAAAAGAAGAGAGTGGGGTAGCGTTGTGAATCATCGACTAATCAATGGTACTCTATGGAAGGATACAAGGGGCCAGCCGATCCATGCCCATGGCGGACATATTATATTCCACGACAAGTATTATTACTGGTACGGGGAAGATCGTAGAGACGATATTTATGTGAGTTGTTACCGTTCCAGAGATCTGTTCCATTGGGAGTTTCGAAACCATATCCTTACCACTTCAACTCCGGTTGCCCCGATCAGAGTAAGGAGCAATACGAAATTGATGAATGACAGCGGTGGAAAGGTGAACCTTGAACGACCCAAAGTACTATTTAATCAAAAAACTAAAAAATTTGTTCTTTGGGTCCACTATGAGAACGGGACAAATTACAATGACGCTGCATGCGCCATTGCCACATCCGATTCTCCGGATAGCCATTTTACCTATCATGGCAGCTTCAACCCATATGGCTATATGTCGCGTGATTGCACGCTCTTTCAGGATGATGACGGGACGGCCTACTTTATTTCAGCTGCCAGGGACAATGCGGATCTTCATATCTATCGTCTGCAGGAAGATTATCTTAATGTCGAAAGTCTAATCGGAAAGCTGTGGCAGGGAGAATACCGGGAGGCGCCAGCGGTCTTCAAGCGGAACGGAAAATACTATATGCTGACCTCTTTTTGTACAGGTTGGGAGCCGAATCAAGGCAAGGTAGCTATGGCGGATACTATGGATGGTCCATGGGGGATGCTTCGTGATTTCGGGGACGATACGACATACCGAACACAGCCTTCTTTTGTATTGAAGCGATCGGAGCAGGAATATCTTTACTTTGCGGATCGCTGGAATGCAGCAGATTATTTTCAATCCAGCTATGTGGCACTACCCATTGAATTTGAAGGCGATATGCCGATACTGAATAATTACTCCGCCTTAACTTTGAGTAAGGATGCAAATTCGATTACTTTTGAAAAGTAAATTTTAAGGAATCAACGCAAGAGTGGATGGACGGATGAAAGGTTGCCGGACAGAAGCTGACTTTCGGATAACGAAGGTTCAGCGTCTGTCCGTTCACACAAATGGAAATACACTTCAGCAGATCGGGTTAATTATAATTTTACATCTACCGCATACCGATCACGAAGAATCGACAGATGGTGCAGTTCATGTCCAACCAAAACATAAGCGATGGATCGAGCCGAAGCTGGGTTATCACTAACAATTCCTTTGCGAAGCCATGCTTCCGGCGCGATGTGACGAAGCATAAGAATAGTAGATCGGCGTGCAACCGCATATTCTTCTCTCAGATCAGCCACGGTGTACGTATCGAATGGGTGACTTTGCATCAGGACGTCCTGGTCATAGCCGGGATGATTCGCTTGATCACCTCTGGCGATGCGCAGGAGCCGGCTGCTCATGATGCGTTCGTTGTCTGTGAGGTGGCCGATAACTTCTTTCACACTCCACTTGCCTTCGGAATAACGGTAGTTGGCTTGCTCCTCGGTCAATGAAGACAGAAGAGCTTGTACGATATTGGACTGCTGCTCCAACTGTTCGAGGATGCTCCCTTCCGGAACAAGGTTTATGTACCCTTCATAATATGCTGCATACTCCTCTTTCACTGGTCTTTCAAGCATGTTGGCGCCTCCTTTGGATTCCTAGCTCTGGGTTTTATTGTAGTATAGGCTTGAACCAATTCTCAACCTTTCATTGGCAGGATTCTGCTATTTAATGAGGTTAATATTTAATAGGGTGATAAAGGGTCAAGTAGAATTACGACGAGATTATAATCATGCTTGAAATATGCCCCTCCGCTTAGTGGGCGGAAGGGCATATTTTGGGTTCTGGCATCTCATTTGCAACGTGTCCGATCTCGTTGTAAGAGCCTTTTCACATATTCCAGATGTTCATTTCTTCTTCGTACAGGTTCATTCATTTATCGTTTGCAGGTGTAATGGAAGCGCCTAAGGTTCCATTGTCTACCTTCAAATTCGGCAGCTCATCCAGCGTAATGACATAATCACTTTGATAGAGTGTTTTTAGCGTGGTCGGATTGTTGAATGCAGAACTCATAAGATGTTCGCCATACCAGGGACAGAAGTAGAGCCATCCCGATTTCTCCTCCACCAGATTCTGCACGCTAGGGACCGTGTCATTCTCCGTCATGGCCACCATTTTTTGGCCGCCTGTCAAATCAACAAGCTGATAGAAAATGGATGTAATGGCATCTTCATTGGGAACGCCGGACAAACCGTCATAGCGATTGTAAATCGTATTGTATTTGTCATAACCGACAAGGTCCACCTGATCGTCGCCAGGATACCATGCAGGAGATGTGCTGTACACGTAGCTGTTATAGGTCCAGATTAAGTTGTGCAGATCATATGTCTCCGTGAGCTCGGTATACAAAAGGTCCCACAGCTGCTTATACACATCTGCGCCAGCTGAAGCCCACCAGAACCAAGCTCCTTCGCCATTCAACCCGCCATTGCCCTCAGCCTCATGGTAGGGCCGGAAAATGACAGGTACATCATTATCCTGTAAAATCTGCAGCTGCTCCGCCAAATCCTCAATGGTCATCATCACGTATTGATATTCTTTCGTCCCGGGGATGACTGCATTCGCTGTGTTGAAATTGGTTTCGGTCGGTTTGTAGGTTGCTTCTTTCCAATCGACGGAATCTCCAATTTCATAAGTGTCGAATTGGCGCGGGACATTGATATGCCATGCAGCTGTTGCAATCCCGCCACGGTTGTTAACCCAGTCGATCATGCGATCAGTTGTCCCGTCCTCCCAGCCGTACAGAGGATTATAGTTCATGAAATCGAAGCCGCGGATGGCCGGATATTTACCGGATAGATCATGAATCCATTCGAACTCCAATTCGGTATCTCCATTATTTCCGCCTCCGTAAATCTCTTGCTGTCCCGAAATAATGTGGTTGCCGTAAACATCGGTCAAATAATTCATTAGAAGCTGGGTTTCCGGTGTAGCTTGAGGATCGGTGAGGACAGGCTGCACATCTAGAGGATCTAGATCGGCATGATCCACAGTGAAGGTGTCAAAATAAGTGAAGCCCCAGCCTGCTTTAACTTGTATGGTGTTGGTTCCCTGGTTCAGCTTATGAAATCCAAAATCGTATTTGGACCATGTTGTCGAGTAGGGGAGCATATACGAGCCCTTGGTAACGCCATTAACAGTTAGGTATTGCAGCCTGCCATCAGGACTCAGTTCTTGCATGTACTGAGTGGAGATAGCGTACATGCCGGTTTCTGGAACAGTCACATTAAATGTGATCGTGCCGGAATTCTGCATCCAGACAAATCCGCTTCCGGAGAAGCCTGGTTTGGGTTGTCCGTAAATTTCAGTAACGACATGCAGATCGGACGTCAGCTGAGCGTTTTCACTTTCCATGGTGAAGAGTGGAGGGTCTGCATGAACAGGCATGTTCATCCATCCGAACAAGAGGGTAAATGCCAACAGCATTGCGCTTGCCTTTGTGAGCTGATTTTTCATTCCCATCTCCCTTTTCATGTGAAATAAGATCAAGAATTCTCAATAAAACCAGTAATGGATGCGCTTTCATAAAAAACATAACATAGGAAACAATTTTTGTAAATATATGGAATATAAAGTTGGAGTTTGACTTGTTTTTGCGTTTATTAGTTGGTCCTTGTGCACATCAGTGACACGTGATCTTCGTCCATTCCAACTTGTGGTGGTATAATACAAAGGTTGCAGTTTTTAATTCAATAAAGGAATGATGATTACATGACAGATTCGCTGAGACAGGACATCCGGGATCGATTAGCCCAAAAGGATTACCATTGCGAGAAAGAGTATACGTTATCGATCCTTAGCGGCAAATGGAAAGTAGTTATTTTATGGCATTTGGGAGTCGAAGGACCTCATCGGTTTAGCGATTTGCAAAAGCTCTTTCCTAAAATTTCACATAAAATGTTGACAAGCCAGCTGCGTGAGCTAATTGAGGATGGCATAGTTCATAGAGAAGTCTATCCGGATGTCCCTCCCAAGGTTGAATATTCGATGACAGAAGTAGGAATGAGCATACTGCCCATCGTTGAAATGATGTATACTTGGGGTCTGAATCGGCTAAGTCAGCTTAAGGAAGAAATTAAGTAAATGGATGTGGCAGTTACCGTTTGGTAACCACCGCACCAAAAAGTGCATGCTTTTCATTTAAAGTAAGGGCAGTTAGAATGGAATAGAAGTTGAGAACGATTGTTCTTAACGCTAGGTTTTAATTCAATTTAACTTATCTAAGATTCAAAGGAGCGAACAATAATATGCAGTCCATAGCAGGAAAAGTAGCATTAATTACAGGAGCGGGTCGCGGGATTGGTCGCGCGATTGCCATTGCATTTGCACAAGAGGGCATTCACGTAGGTCTTGTAGGCCGTACGCTTGAGAATTTGCAAAAGGTCAAGGAAGAACTTAAACCGTACAATGTGAACGTAGCGATTGCTGCAGCTGATGTGACCGATCTGGATTCCATTACAGCAGCAGTAGAGTCTGTACGGGGAGAGCTCGGAGCGATCGATATTCTGATCAACAATGCGGGCATTGGCAAATTCGGCGGATTCATGGAGTTAACACCGGAAGAATGGACCAATATCATTGATGTCAATGTGAAGGGTGTATATTACACGACCCGTGCGGTATTGCCAGAGATGATGGAGCGCAACGCAGGTGATATCATTAACATCTCATCTACGGCTGGACAAAAAGGGGCGCCGCTTACGAGCGCGTATACTGCATCTAAAGCGGCTGTAAATGGACTCACCGAGTCCTTGATGCTTGAAGTACGCAAGAAAAACATTCGTGTCACGGCTCTGACTCCTAGTACCGTTGCTACGGATATGGCAGTCGAGCTCAAGTTGACGGACGGCAATCCGGACAAGGTGATGCAGCCTGAAGATCTTGCAGACCTGATTGTGGCACAACTGAAGCTGCACCCACGCGTATTGTTGAAGCATGCGGGTCTATGGTCAACAAATCCGTAAATGGATAGAAGCAAAAGTGCATTGTAAAAATTAAAAATGTACACTAGGAATACAAAAATAAGTCGCTGCTTAAGCGGCTTATTTTTGTTTTTGCAACGTTCTGGCCTAGTCACACAAATACCCGATAATATTTTCTACTGTACAAGGTGTTCCAGTTCAGGCTGCAGTTTATTCCGCAGAATAAACATCATGGCCGCACCAACGAGGAAAGCAACAGCATCCGCAATAACAAGTGACCAGACCACGCCATGGAAGCCGTTCATATGACTCGCAATGAAAAGCACAGGAATCAATGTAACTCCTTGAATAATGGACATAACAAAAGCAGCGGTTCCTTGGGCAGTTGCCTGGAAAATGCCTGTGAACAGCGTCGTCATTCCTGAGATGAACAGGGACAAAAATGTCACATGCAGAATATAGCTTCCCATTTCAATGAGCTGCGGATCACTCGTGAATAGTCCGATTAAATGATCAGAGATCAGATAAACGATGATGCCGAACCCGGCGGCTAGAACGAGAATGCTTTTAATCGTAAATCCAATGGTTTGTTTCATACGCAGCTTGTTTGCCGTAAACGTGAAAGCAATTAATGGCACAACTCCTTCACATAACCCCATTAGAATAAATTCAGGAAACTGCAGCAAACGTGATGCTATCCCGTATCCGGCTACAGCCTGATCCCCATAGTCGGCAAGAAAATGGTTTAAGAAAAGCGACATGGCCCCCAGAAAGATACTCATGATAAAGACAGGAACACCAATTTTGAATACATTGCTCAGGATGTCTTTGCTTGCCTTGAACCATTTGGCAGAAATGGTTAGTAAACGGCTTTTATTCCCCATATGAAAGGCATAGAATGCACTCGCAACCAGGTTGGAGATCACGGTAGCAGAGGCTACACCAATAACGCCCCAGTGAAAGACGTAGATGGCTACCGCATCAAGTATGATATTGACGACCACACTGAGGATCATGCCGACCATCGACGTGATGGCCGCTCCTTCGGAACGTACGATATTTTCCAGTGTGAAAAACAGGATTACGAATGGCGAGCCAATCAGCATAACGGTGACATACTCTTTTGTGAATCCAAATGCTTCTGTTGTTGCGCCCAGGCCATGAACGATGGGATCGACCAATGGAAGACCGATGGCCATGACCAGCAAACCGAGAGCTAAACTGCTGTAGAACGCAAAGGAAGACACATGTTTTACGTCATCATATTTCTGCTCGCCCAGCAAACGGGAAATAAAGGTGCCACTCCCTATGCCAATCAAGTTACCTAACGCCATGATGGCGGCAAACAAAGGCAAGGTTAGCGCAAGAGCGGTTAACATCGCAGTATTGCCCAGCGTACCGAGAAAATAGGCGTTCAAGATGGAGTATATAACGTTCATTGACGTGCCGAGCATCATGGGGATGGCAAAGTGAGCTACGGCTTTGGTGATTGGTGCCTTTTCGAAATAATGGAGGTTTTCTGCATCCATGTGGGTCACTACCTTCTTCATGTAATTTGGTATTGCTGACAATCTAACAGTGTTAGTTTGTGCCTTACAGTGTAAGATGATATCATGAGCGTATGAACCTGTAAAGTAAAACTTACACTGTTAGATAAAGGGCGGATATAAATGAAAAAACAACAGCCACAAATTTCGGAAGATAAAATATTGGAAGCCTCGTGGGAACTTCTGGGGGAAGAGGGCATCGAGAAATTCAGCATGAGACGATTAGCCGATCGTTTGGGGATTCAGGCACCATCTATTTACTGGTATTTCAAGAGCAAGCAGAATCTCTATCAACGTCTGGCTAACCAGATATCGAAAATCATTCTGCAGGATTTCAATTCGGAGGGGAATTGGAAAGAGCAGTTGGAGGAACTAGCCATAACCATTCGAAGTGTGTTGAGTCGTTACCCCTGCTCGACGCAGCTCATGATGATGACGCTGCCCCATGAACCTGACATGATCCGGTTCACCAACCGTATGTTGCTTTGCGTCGAATCGACCCCGCTTGAGCAAGAGCAGAAATTGCAAGCCGTTTTAACGCTTACAAACTATGTGTTCTATTTCGTTTTGGATGATTATCAACATCAGCGCAATATCACCGTGATGCTGGAGGATGAGGGAGTGGCTCCGGGCGGGCAGATGAACGAACTTCTGGACTCCATGACTGAGGCAGAAGCGGGACTATTCCGAGGAATGTACAAAAACGGACTTTTTGAGGTAATGGGGACCGATCAGGCTTTTGAATTTGGTTTGAAGCTGATTCTGATGGGGATTGAGCAGGTTATCAAGGAGCATGAGAAGTAATCGATATTCACAGCTCATCTGGGGATGAAGTTGCCCCGGCAGTCCTTACGATGCGCTGCGCATAACGTGCAACGAAATAGAGACATCTATATTAGAGAAGTGATTGCCAAGGTACATTCCCTTGTTGGATTGTAAACTGAAAAAGCTGATGCGGGTGATAAGACCGTATCAGCTTTTTTTATGTTGAACGCCCATAATTCGACTCTTTAATGAGTGTCCGCAACCAATCGTTAACAGTAGTATCCCATTTCAACCTTAACGTTTAATGCCCTTTTTGTGGACAAATTTCTTCAGTACCGAAAAATCCTCTGTCACCTTCTTAAAAGGCAAAGTTTCCAGCACCTGTTCCCGGTAATTCTTCCTGGCTGCTGCGCTAAGACGAGAGTCAAGGATGCTGAGCACGCCAAGGTCCGTTTCGCTGCGAATCAATCGTCCCGTTCCTTGCCGTAACCGAAGAAGCATGTCCGGTACAAACACGTCCATGAACGAATTGTCCGATAAAGTGGACTTATACTCATAGATGGGATCGGACGGAACAGGGAAGGGCAGACGAAAAACAATGACTTGTGACAGGTCAGGACCCTCGATATTTACACCTTCCCAGAAAACGCCTGTACTAAGCAGCACACCTTTACTTCCCCGGAATTCAGCGATTACCCCATCTTGGGAAGATCCCTCCTTCTGAACATGTACCGCCCATGGATATTTACTCTTATCTGAGATCAACTTCTGATGAACATACTTCATGTCTTCCTTGGCAGAAAAAAGGACTAGTGTTCTACCTTGGGTTAGATTACAGAGTTGAATCATTTCGTGGTAGGCTGCTTCAAGATACAGCTCGCGCTGATCGTAATGATAGGTTGGAACCTTGTTCGAGATGTACATCATGGCATGGTTCGTGTAATCAAATGGAGAGGGTTTGCGGTCCATATAATCGCCCCTGTAACCAAGCGATTGTGTTAAATAAGAATATTGTTCCTCCAGTGTTTCTCCGCCTTGACACATCGTGGCCGACGTGAGAATCACAGACGTCTTGCCGTTAAATAACGTGTGTTTCAGAAACTGGCTTATATCTTTGGGACAGATGCTGATCGTGGTTGCGCGAAGTGTCCTGCTTGCCCAACTAAGATGATTTTCCTCTGTGTTAGCCAAGACATCCATAAGAGATATAAGCCCGTTCATAGCTTCATAAACTTCGTCAATCTCCCGCTCGTTGCGTGAGGTCAGAACCGCTAAGCGAAGACTAAGGTCCTTCAAATGTTGGGAGACTTGGCGAAATGGTATGCCTTGCATCTCAGAAATCTGGATACGGTCACTATCCTGTTTGGCTTCTCGGAGCAGGTCAGCGTCGATTTGTTTGAAAATATGCTGAGCATATCTTTTGATAAATTTGGATTGGGAAAGGAGAGTCTTGTCCATAGACTGCTTCATGAGCAATTGCACAGCGTCGTCCATGGTACGGCAGATGCCTCTTAACGTGAACTCGAGCGTTCTTGCGTCTCTAACTTTGGCCTCCAGATTATGAGCTTCATCAATAATGATTAGAGCCGGTCTTTCGGTAATGATGCCCCGTGTTCCTTCTTTTTTCTTCATCAGATCCCGGATAAGCAGGTCCTGATTCACAATTATAAAATCAATCTCGCTTGGCCTTGCATTAATTTTGGCACGCATTTCGTAAAATAAGCATCCATTTTTATGATGACAACGTTCGAATTGGCAATCATTTACGGACACGTTAGACCATTCAGTATCACTAATTCCACCTTGGATGTCTGCTCTTTCATCAATTTCATAATTGATTACTCGCTGAGCAAGGGCGGACAAGGGGGAATTTGGATCATCTGGCTTGAACAACTCCGCAGCCCTGTTTCGGCAAGCATACTGGCCCATGCCTTTCCCTACGACAGAGCGAACTGTAGTGAAGCCGAGCCGGCTGCCGATGACGCGAAGATCCTTATGTATCTGTTCCGAAAGCTGAATGGAGGATGTGGCGATAATAATGGGCTGTTGTGAAACCTGATTAATGAGCAGACTGGGGATGAGATATCCAAAAGACTTGCCTATACCCACGCCAGCTTCAATCATGGCATTACGCCCGTTAACATAGGCATCCGTTATATCCAGAGACATATCCTGCTGCCCAATCCGCTCGCGAAGACCCATTCGGGGAAAACGGTCATACACCCGAAAGATGCCTTCCACAAGCGAGCGTTCGAGGTCCTTTTTCGGTTTGCGTTTCTGTACTTTAGAGAGTTCATTTAACCAGTTCAAAACAATCACCTCACTTCCAATGTAAAATCTTCCTCTTCGGCTATTTTTAGTGAAACCCTAATTATCTTAGATGCGTCATTTACAGTCAAGTGTACATAAGCGATGATTAAGTCCATGGCTATAAAACGCAACTAAACGGATATCAATAGCGTCTATTTATCTTACATAGAACAGCAACAGGAGTGAAACAAATGCAGCTAAAAATGATAGGCATATTCGGCGCCGTTCTCGGCTCTATGCTCATATGGGCGGGGAATGCAGCAGCGGAAGAGCGGTTTAACGACCTACAGTATTCGAAGTGGGCAGAAGACGGTATTGAATATATGGCGAAGCGGGGAACTGTCGCAGGGTATGGAGATGGGAAATTTAAACCCGCAGGGCTTGTCACAAGGGCCCAAGCTGTCACCTTCCTGGTGCGGGAGCTATATCCGGAACAGCTTGAGAAGCCCGCTGAAGGTACGACTTACTCGGATGTTCCAAAGACACACGCCTTTAATAAAGAAATAGCGATAGCTTCTAAAAATGGACTTGCCAGCGGATTCCCGGACGGCTCCTTCCGTCCGGATGCACCGCTAAGCCGCGCTGAAACTGCAGCTTTCTTAACACGCGCATATTCTCTATCGGAAGGCAAGCAAACCGCCAATTGGTCCGATACGGAAAATCATTGGGCAGCAGCGCCCATCCTCGTCATGAGCTCCAATGGTTTGGTCGGCGGATATTCAGATGGCACCTATCGTCCGAATCAAACGGTCACGCGAGCAGAATATGCCGTATTTATGTCACGATTAATTCAGTTCGAACGCCAGTCAGCCATTCAGGCACAGGATTGGGAAAAGCTGATTTCTTATATGACCGTGAGTGAGCAGGTCGGTCAAATGCTCATGCCTGACATTCGGCAGTGGAATGGTAGAGTGACCACGACAGTTAATGAAGGGTTGAAAAGCAGCATCCATAATCAGGATCTGGGCGGCTTAATCCTTTTTGATAAAAATATTGTAGACACTCGGCAGGTCACAACATTTACGCACAATCTGCAAATGGAAGCTGGGGACATTCCGATGTTTCTTGGCATTGACCAGGAGGGAGGCGTTATTAAGCGAATCCCTGGCGGCACCAATTTGCCGGGTCAAATGGCTCTAGGCGCAACCGGAGATTCAGCCCTGGCCGAAGCGGCCGGACAGCTGACGGGAGAAGAGCTGAACGCACTGGGGCTGAGCATCAACTTTGCGCCAGTACTCGATATTAACAGCAATCCGGACAATCCGATCATTGGAATGCGATCATTCAGTTCAGATGCAGATTTGGTCACCAGACTTGGTCTCGCAACGATAACAGGGCTGCGTCAATCGGGCGTCATTGCAGCAGTTAAACATTTTCCAGGACACGGGGACACGACGGTGGATTCCCATCTCGGATTGCCAGTCCTGACGCATAACCGCGAGCGGCTCGATGCGGTGGAGCTGAAACCTTTTCAGGCTGCAATCGAGAACGGCGTGGAGATGATCATGACTGCACACATTGCTTTTCCTGCCATAGATAGCGAACAGGTCACATCGCTTAAAGACGGACAACGCGTGCCTGTTCCTGCCACGTTATCCAAAAAGGTATTGAATGGTCTGCTTCGGGAAGAGCTGGGATATGAGGGGATCATCATTTCAGACGCGTTCACTATGGATGGGATAGCGGAGCATTTTGGCGAAGACCTAGCGGTAGAACGGGCGGTCAACGCAGGTGTGGATATCATTCTAATGCCGCAGGATTCTGCAGCTGCTCATCAAACACTGGTGAACGCGGTGAAGAACGGAACGATTCCGATGGAAACCATCCATGCTTCAGTCGAGCGTATTTTGGAGCTGAAAGCGAAGTATGGCTTGTTTGAACGCAGTGAAAGCCTTACGTCTAAGCTGGCCGAGCTTAACAATGTTATCGGTTCACAGGGACATCGCGAGGTGGAGCGGGAAATTGCAGAGCGAGCAGTGACCCTGTTGGCCAGCCGTGACGGTATGCATCCGGATTCATTCCAACGAGGAGATCGGGTTGTCATTGTTGCAGCGGAGGAAGAGCAAGCCAAGCAGCTTGAGAGACAGTTGAAGCAGGCTTCAAGTAACCTGTTGTTAAAGACGGAAATTGCCCTAATTGGACAAGCACAAATGAAAGAGACGGTTGCCAAAGCCGATTATGTCATCCTGACTTCCTACCAGTTCCGTAACGTGGCCAGCCAGTTTGGATGGACCGCTTATCAAGCCTTAATCAATGAGATGAACACTCGAAATCAGCGCTACACATTGTTGTCACTCGGCAACCCTTATGAAACGATATATCTGAAGAACATTCGCTCAGGACTTGCTGTCTATGGCAAGCAGGAGCCCAATACGGAAGCCGGAATCAATGTGCTGCTTGGGCATCAAGAAGCTACCGGCAAATTGCCAGTGAAAACGAATTAAAAATACTGATAATTATCAAAAAAAATCAAAAGACGGATTCCAGCATACGGAGTCCGTCTTTTGAATTTGATCTTTGGATTCACCAGTGGAAATGATTAATTGATATTTTTGTAATAAACCAAATGGTCCGTCCATTCATCATATTCGTGTATGAAGCCTTTACGTATACATTCAAATTCCATACCTACGTGTTCAGCAAGTTTCATCGAAGGGGTATTATCCAAGTTAATATGGGCTTCTATACGGTGAAATTTCAAATGTTCAAATGCCATATTCAGAGCTTCTTTTACTGCTTCTTTGCCGTATCCTTGCCTCCAGTATTGATTATGGATTGTATAGCCGAAGCTTGCCCATTGAAAATTAGCTCTTGCTAAGGTTGCAATATCAATTGTACCCAGATGTGTACCATCTTCCTTTCTAAACACCCCAAATACATAAACCGCATCCGTGCATGCTAGCTCTTGATGTCGATCTACCAGATGATGGAACCAATCCCGTGTACATTCAGTCATGTCCACTTTCCCTTGATCATGACGGTGTTGGGAGGGGAGGCGGTGTTCGAATTCATTCAACCAATTGATATAATCGTCTTTCTGTAAAGGTCTGATGATTAATCGCTCTGTCTCTGATCTATAATCAAATTTCTCCATAGTCAATTTTAATGTGACATCTCCTTTTAGATTGCATTGCTGCTTCCATGAACGATTTTGTTTAGAGAATCAAGTTTATATGCCATGGTCATCACACCTTTCAGACTTTAACCAGATCAAGCAAAGCCAGTTTATCACAGGATGGATCTGTTGAGAACAAGGTTGTAAGGATAATTGTTAACGGAAGATATGAAGGGCTATTTATGGTGAAAACATGAAAAAGGTCTAAGAAGAAAAGTTAATTATATGACTGTTTTTTGTGTTTGGATAATAATGACATTGACATCTTCGGCATTTTCCAAAATAATAGAACGTAATTGAATACTGGTACCTTTAATTCAGTCCAGAGAGGCTGGCAAGGGCAGCGGATTTTTATAATCACGCGTGAAACAGGGCATATTCCGTTCAGGGATGCTCTGCGTCTTCGCGCGGGTTATGATGCAAAAAAGAGGCTACTTGTCAGTTTTGACCTGACGAGTAGCCTCTTTTTTCTGCTTTTTGGTATCAGGACACTTTAAGTTGGGGGTATTCTGATGAGCAAACAAGATCAAGAATTTTCATGGCAGGCAGTGCCAAAAACGCAGAGAAACCATTTTTGGAAGACGTTGTCCGTTATGCTGGGGTTCACGTTCTTCTCAGCAAGCATGCTGGCAGGAGGGACGCTTGGTGTTAGCTTAACGTTTATGGAGTTCATTGGTATCGTGCTTGCGGGTAATTTGGTGCTCGGGATCTATACGGGAGCACTGGCACATATCGCGGCGAAGACAGGCTTGTCCACACATTTGCTGGCCAAATATGCATTCGGTGAGAAAGGGTCGTATCTGCCTTCCTTCCTGCTCGGCTTCACACAGGTTGGATGGTTCGGTGTCGGCGTAGCGATGTTCGCAATTCCCGTCGCCAAAGCGATGGATTGGAATGTGTACCTGTTAATCTTTGTGTTTGGTCTCGCTATGACGGCATCTGCAATCTTCGGTATGAAGTCACTTGTCATTTTGGGTTATATCGCGGTTCCAGCCATTGCCATTCTAGGGAGTTACTCCATGTTCGAAGGTGCAGATACGCTGGGTGGTCTGCAAGGATTGTTTGATTACACGCCGGCACAGTCGCTCACTGCAGCAGCTGCACTAACCATTTGTATCGGATCATTTATCAGCGGTGGAACATTAACGCCAGACTTTGCCCGCTTTGCCCGTACGTCACGCCAGGCAGTTACCGCAACTGTCATTGCATTCTTCCTGGGCAACTCGCTCATGTTTCTGTTCGGTGCAGTCGGCGCCATGGCCTATAACCTGGCAGACATTTCGGAAGTCATGTTCCTGCAAGGGTTGATCATTCCTGCGATCATCGTTCTGGGATTGAATATCTGGACAACAAACGACAATGCTCTGTATGCTTCGGGACTTGGTTTTGCCAACATCACTAAAATTTCGAAAAAATTCTTCGTCGTCGTCAACGGTATCGTGGGTACCATCTTTGCGATGTGGATGTACAACAACTTTGTTGGTTTCCTGAATGTACTCGGCGCAGCCGTACCGTCTATAGGAGCCATCATCATTGCAGACTACTTCTTCGTGAAGCGCAGAAATTATAAACCATTTGCCGAGATGACTTTTAAAACGGTAAACTGGATAGCGATGGTCGCTTGGGCGATCGGCGTGGCATTCGCTCAATTGGCACCAGGAGTAACGCCGTTGAATGCACTTCTTGGTACAGCGGTGGCTTACATTGTACTCATGTTGATCGTTTCTGCGAAAGAATCCAAAGAAAAGGGGAAAATGAATGATTATACAGAACGCGAAATTGCGGGGTAAAGACGGTCTATGGAATATCGTTGTAAAGGACGGGAAATTCGAACAAATCACGCAGGAGCCAGCTGCTACTGCGAATGAGGAAGTTATCGACGTAGGCGGTTCGCTTGTACTGCCACCGTTCATTGAGCCTCATATTCATCTGGATACAACATTAACGGCAGGTGAGCCGGAATGGAATTTGAGCGGTACGCTGTTCGAAGGCATTCAGCGGTGGTCCGAACGCAAAGCATTTCTGACGCAGGAAGACGTTAAAACACGTTCCAAAACGGCGCTGAAATGGCAAATGGCGCAGGGCATCCAGCATGTGCGGACACATGTGGACGTAACGGATCCAAGCCTGACGGCAGTTAAAGCGATGCTTGAAGTAAAAGAAGAGATGGCGCCTTACATTGACATCCAGCTTGTCGCTTTCCCGCAGGAAGGTATTCATTCCTATCCCAACGGTGTGGAACTGCTTGAAGAATCGCTGAAAATGGGCGTTGACGTCGTGGGAGGCATTCCCCACTTCGAATTCACACGAGAATACGGCGTCGATTCAATGAAGGTTGCATTTGACCTTGCTGAGAAATATGACCGTCTAATCGACATTCACTGTGATGAAATCGATGATGAGCAATCCCGTTTTGTAGAAGTCGTTGCCAAGGAAGCCTACGAACGTGGACTGGGTTCCCGTACGACAGCGAGTCATACGACGGCAATGGGGTCATACAATGATGCATATACGTACAAGCTGTTCAGATTGCTGAAAATGGCTGACCTGAACTTCGTATCCAACCCGCTGGTTAACATCCACCTGCAGGGACGCTTTGACACGTATCCGAAAAGAAGAGGACTGACTCGTGTCAAAGAGCTGCAGGAAGCAGGTCTGAACGTGTGCTTCGGTCACGATGACATCTTCGATCCATGGTATCCACTCGGTACGGGTAACATGCTTCAGGTGCTGCATATGGGTATCCATGCTTCGCAGCTGCTTGGTTACGATCAGATCGTGAATTCCATTGACCTGATTACCAAAAACAGCGCAAGAACGCTCCACATCGAGGATGTGTACGGCATTGAAGAAGGCAAGCCAGCCAACTTCATCGTTCTGGAAGCAGAGAATGAATATGAAGCCATCCGCAAACAAGCTGGCGTGCTCTACTCGTTCAGAGGCGGCCGCAAAATCGCGGAAACGAAACCACGGGATACGTCGATCATTCTTGAAGACGGTTTGGAGAAGGTAACATTTAACAAATAAGCAATGAGAATGTAATGAAATAGGAAATAGGCACATTATACATTAAGCAATGCCTAGCATTAATCAAAAAATCCCCTCGGGGTGACAGGATCAATCAGAAAGCACACGTAATCGTGAATTCTTCCTGCCACACATGAGGGGATTTTTTACTGTTAGTAAAGAGACAGTGCCTCATGATGAGACTAGTCCGTTACAGCTTTTTGTAATCTCGCTACACCTTCCTGTATTTGTGCATCTGACAAATGGGCAAATGATAAATAAATACCAACCTTTATGCCATCCGAGGTTGAGCTGCTGACTTCCGAGTAGTGGACCCCTTCCGATCTGGCGGATGCCCGAAAGGCTTCATAAGCTGAGGCTTCTCCTCGCCACCAGCCGAATACGTGCAGACCCGCTTCATTTTCCACCCAATCAAACCATGTAGAGAGCTGCTGGTTCAACAGTTTGAGTAACATATGGAACTTGCGGCTGTACAGACGATTCATCCTGCGCAGATGACGTTCATACTGACCGCTTGTCATAAATGATGCGAGCGCCCGCTGTTCAATTAGATTGACAGGTCTTGGCTCATATAAAGCCTGAGCCTTTCTAAAGGTATCTGCCAGGGTGGGAGGGAGGACCACATAACCCAGCCTTACTTCAAAAGGCAATGTTTTGGTGAAGCTTCCAAGGTAAATGACGCGCCCTTCTTTATCGAGTGTTTTCAGAGGTTCAACATGCATACCGCGGTATCGGAACTCACTGTCGTAATCATCTTCGACAATCATGGCATCCCGGCGATGCGCCCAGTCCAGCAGGGTTTGTCTGCGTTCAAGACTAAGCATTTCGCCTGTTGGAAATTGCCTTGACGGCGTGACAAACAACATACGTGCATCCCAGTTTTGGGGGACCAGTCCCTGACCATCGAGACTCGCTTCAATCAACTTGGCGCCTGCAGCCATAATGGCTTGAGAAATCCCGACATAACAAGGGCTTTCCGTCACAACATGGTCGCCAGGGTCTGCGAGCAATTGAGTGAGCAGCGCTATAGCCTGCATGGAACCTGCAGTAACGGCGATATGATCCGCATCTACATGAATCCCCCGCATTCTCCGCAGGTAGGCAGCAATGGCTTCTCTTAATTTCGGGTCTCCTGTTGAGCTAACAAAGGCGGAAGCATGGATAACGTTCTCCTCACGATGCCGTATCTCTGCATACAATCGATTATTCCATTCATCGTAAGGGAACTTGGAAAGATCCGGCTGATATTTGCTGAAGTCGATCACTTCCCTATTCTCTTTGCTATGATCACGAACCTGTACCGTTTGTTGAGGGGTCTGCTGCTCAAGCTGCTGGATACGGTTTCCCCAAGCTGACAAGTGATGAGTACAGGATTTTACCTGGTACTCCTCATGGCTTAAATCCGCTTGATAAGCAACAAAGGTACCTCTTCCGTGCTCTGACTGAAGGTAACCTTGGGCAGTTAACGTATCATAGACCTGATTCACGGTTCCTCGGGAAATGTGATATGACGCTGCTAACTCCCTTGTGGAAGGTAACTTTTCGCCGTATACGAGATTACCATCATGAATAGCGTCCCGAACCGCATGATAGAGAGCCTTCATTTTAGTATATTGTCGGTTCAAATATGAACTGTACGCTAGATGAAATTGCATAGATCCTCCAATGGTAGTATAAAGTGGTTCAATATATTCAAAGTGGTACAATAAAATCCGGTGATATTGGATCTTTTTATGTATCCATTCTCATTTTATACTAATTCATAGTTTAAGGGGAAACAATAGTGGCATCGAAAAATAGATCATTTACTTTGTTGAAATAAGATGTCCTTTTTGAAATTATCAAAAGTTAAACTGGGAGGATTACAATCATGCAAACAGGTACAGATCGTGTTAAAAGAGGAATGGCTGAAATGCAAAAAGGTGGCGTCATCATGGACGTCATGAATGCAGAACAAGCTAAAATTGCGGAAGCGGCTGGGGCAACAGCTGTTATGGCTCTTGAGCGGGTACCTTCTGATATTCGCGCAGCCGGCGGTGTAGCTCGCATGGCAGATCCAACAATCGTTGAAGAGGTTATGAAAGTGGTATCCATTCCGGTGATGGCCAAAGCGCGTATCGGTCATTACATCGAAGCTAAAGTGCTTGAATCCCTTGGCGTGGACTATCTCGATGAGAGTGAAGTACTGACACCTGCAGACGAAGTATTCCATATTGATAAACATGAGTTCACTGTACCATTTGTATGTGGAGCCAAAGATCTGGGAGAGGCTCTTCGCCGCATTGGTGAAGGAGCATCCATGATTCGTACCAAAGGTGAGCCTGGAACAGGCAATATTGTGGAAGCTGTTCGCCATATGCGTCTGATTAACAGCCAAATCCGCAAAGCCCAAAACATGTCCAAGGACGAATTGTATGCTGAAGCGAAAAACCTGGGTGTATCTTATGAGCTTTTGCTTGAAGTACATGAGAATGGCAAACTTCCAGTCGTTAACTTTGCTGCAGGCGGTGTAGCCACTCCGGCAGATGCTGCACTTATGATGCATTTGGGCGCAGACGGCGTATTCGTTGGATCCGGTATTTTCAAATCGGATAGCCCTGAGAAATTCGCTCGTGCCATTGTCGAAGCGACAACACATTACACGGATTACAAACTGATTGCCGAAGTATCCAAAAACCTGGGTGCGCCAATGAAAGGGATCGAGATTTCCAAACTGTCTGCGGATGAGCGCATGTCCGACCGCGGTTGGTAAGATATAAGGGATTTCGATAAGTAGTAGGTAGTCTGAATAGTGAGGAAAAAAGCTGATCAGTTGAGTATAATTGATCGGCTTTTTTGTTATTCTTAAAGAACATTGTACGGATGTTCCAAAAGGCAGACAATGAATGTAACGGACGTGAAATTGACCTGCACATTGATATCTTCAAAATGCTGTGTCTATAATAAGCGGTATGAAGGAAGGTGCAGACCATTCGCTATCTATATGAGTTTATTCAACATCACGACGATCTGCCTATGAAACTCTTCGTGAACTCAGTGAAACATATTGATTTCCATTGGCATAAGGAAGTGGAGGTTGTCTATGTTCTCCATGGTTCAATCAACATGTATCTGGACCAGCAGCAGTATACGTTGCATGAAGATGATTTGATTGTGGTAAACAGCATGTCCGTCCACAAGATAGAACGAACCAATCAGGACAACGTGTTATTAACATTGCAGTTTGGTCCGGAGTTGATGAACAATAATGCTTTTATCTCCTGTAACTCTGCCCTGAACGTGGAGCAGGACGTTCCCCGGCTGCTTAGCATCAAACAACATCTCGCGCAGATGGTGTGGGAGATCAACAAAAAAACGCCGGGGTATCAAAATTTCACCATGGGCAGATTACAGATGTTATGCGGCTTCCTGCAGAGGTATTTTTCAAATGGAACGAATCCGACGTTGGAAGAAGGAAGCAGGGACTATGACTATAAAAGGCTGAACAGGGTCCTCACATATATTGATATTCACTATAATGAGAAGATTACGCTGCAGGATATGGCAGATTCCGAGCATTTAAGCTTGCATTATTTTTCCCACTTTTTTACGGACAAGATCGGGATACCTTTCCAAAAGTATCTGACCCTCATTCGCCTGGAGAAAGCTCAGGCGCAACTGGCAGCAAACGATAAAAATATTTCGGAGATCGCGCTGGATTGCGGATTTGCCAATGTGAAGCTGTTTAACAAATACTTCAAGGAAAAGTATGGCTGCACGCCCGGTTCCTATCGGGAAGCTTCGCGTACACCGGAACCTCATCAGTTGAATGTGAACCGCAAGCCCAAAACGTATGAGGAATCTTCTAGCGGAGATTATTACGAGATGGAAACGTTGAATGCGATTGGCTCGTTGTATCGATATTTGGATCCCAAAGGCGACGCAGATCAGGAGATGCTCCCTGTATCACCTGCACATCTGTCAGACCAAACTAGCATCAAGGTTCGTGCGGATCAGACATCGTTCGTCTACGAAAAGCACTGGAATATCACCATGACGGCGGGAAGAGCCATCGAAGGTTTGCGTGAAGATTGGCGGAAGCAGCTGTCTGCTTTGAAAGGCAAAGTACCTTTTAAGTACATTCGATTTCACGGCATATTTAATGATGAGATGATGGTGTACAGCGAAACGGATCAAGGCACTCCTGTCTATAACTGGTCTTATGTGGACAAGTTGTATGATTTCCTGCTGGATCAGGGAGTTCGGCCATTCGTGGAATTAAGCTTTATGCCGAGCCAGCTGGCGAGATCCAAGGAAACGTTGTTTTGGTGGAGGGGGAATATTAGCCCGCCATCCGACCCCACCAAGTGGCAGGCACTTGTTCGTGAATTCATTAGGCACTGCTTGAATCGTTATGGGGCGGAAGAAGTGAAGAAGTGGTACTTTGAAGTCTGGAACGAGCCTGACCTGGCTGGTGTTTGTTGGGCAGGAAGCAAGGAAGAATATTTCGCTTTTTACGAATTGACCGCCCATGCCATCAAAACGGTATTGCCCGATCTGAGAGTGGGAGGCCCAGCTATGGGTTATGGATCTCTTTGGAACGACACCTGGGCTGAGGAGTTTCTATCATATTGCAGGAAGCATGAAGCTGCCCTCGACTTTTTCTCGTTCCATATCTATTCGGAGTATCCCAAGCTAAAAGTTGAAGAGGATCGATTAACTCAAATCATGCCGCCTTCTTTCTATAAGGAAAGCATTGATCTTCTTCGGCAGAAAATGAAGGCGTCTTCGTACGGACATGCTGAACTCCATGTCACCGAGTGGAATTTTTCGCTGTATGACCGTAACTTGCTGCACGATACCATGTTCATGGCTCCGTTCGTCATTTATCACACGATGAATACACTCGGTGATGTGAAAGCCATGGCTTTTTGGTCTTTTACCGATGTATTCGAAGAAAGTATCGTTCCAACTTCTCCTTTCTATGGGGGCTTTGGCCTGATCAATCGCGATGGTCTGAAGAAACCTAGCTATTATGCATTTGAGCTTATGGAGAAGCTGGGTGATGAGCTGCTAATCAAGGGGGACGGTTATGTCGGAACGCGAAAAAGTGACGGAAGCATGCAATTTCTGTTCTATCATTATGTGCATGTAGATCAGTTGTTTGCGAGTGGAGATTGGTCCGAATTATCCTGTTCAACCCGTTATGACGTATTTGAGGAGAAGGGCAGCAAAGCCTTTGAACTCACGCTTAACAAGCTTCCAGGGCCTTATAAATGCACCAGTTATCAACTCGATCGGGATCATGGCTCCGTTTTTGATGAGTGGACACGCATGGGATCACCATACTCTTTAACGGAAGAAGAGATCTCTTATCTGGAAGGCAGGAGCGGACCCTTCATGAGGACAGAGATCATTAGGGATGAGTGTTGGCGCAGGGAGATTTTGCTCCCGCCACATGGCGTGACGCTGCTCATTTTGAATAGACAATATTAAAAAAAAGTATCCTTAAGGCATCCTTCCAGCAATGGAGGGATGTTTTTTGTTGTTTATTTCTTGTACAGGCAGGCAAGCTAGAAAGAAGGATTAGAAATGGGCAAAAAACGAACCATGAAGAGGCAAGTTCCAACAAGAAAGCGTTCACACAAATCGATATACTATGGTTGTGGCAGCTAAGAGGAAGACAGGGGGAGTTTTGGATGAAGCGTTTCATGAAATGGATGACAGATTCGTTTGCGCCAAGATTGGAGGCGTTTACGAACAATATTTGGGTTTCTTCGATTCAAGAAGCCATCATGGTCGCCATTCCGATGATTTTCATCGGTTCAATTATTACATTGATTTCGATTTTGCAGGATTTCATTCCTGGTATGCCGGACCTGACACCGATCACGACATTCAGTTTCGGTTTGCTTGGGTTGTTTATTGCTTTCTTGACGCCTTATGTGGTGATGGAAAAAAGAGAAAGACACAAAATCAAGCTGCTGGCGGGAATGACGGGGATATCTCTGTTCGTCATGCTGCTTAACCCGACGGTAAACGAAGACGGTACCATTCAGTTCATCCTTGAACGATTTGGGCCCTCGGGGATGATTACAGCACTTCTGGTAGGTGTATTCGTCGCTCTTGTCATGATCCTGTGCAACAAATTTTCGTTCTTCAAAAAGGGATCTTCACTTCCCGAATTCATTATGGACTGGTTCGATTTTCTCGTCCCGATCGCCCTGGTATTAACAACAGGATGGGTGCTTGTATATCAGCTTCATTTTGATATTTTTGGCCTGATCGTGAACGTATTTGAGCCAATCAATGCCGTGGGACAAAGTTTAACCGGATTTTTATTGTTCAACTTTATCGGCGTCGTGCTGTATTCCTTCGGCGTAAGCCCGTGGGTCATGACACCGATCTGGTACGCAATCTGGATACCAGCAATTGAAGAAAATGCAGCTCTTGTCGCAGCGGGACAAGATCCGGTCAATATCAACACATTTGAAACCTTTTTCTCCGGCTGGCTTGGTATTGGCGGTATGGGTGCGACCTTGCCATTAGTTGTTTGGTTCCTGATGGCACGTTCGAAAAAGCTGAAATCTGTCGGCAAGGCGACTATTATCCCGTCCTTGTTCAACATTAATGAACCTGTCGTGTACGGAGCACCGATTGCCTTTAATCCATTACTCATGGTGCCGATGTGGATTAACGCACTTATCACGCCAGTGATTGTTTATTTGGCTCTCGACTGGGGTTGGGTACGAATTCCGAGCCAGATCTTCCAGTTATGGTATACACCGATCGGCTTGTCCACCTACATTATGTCCGGATTCAATGGGCTTATCTTGCTGGCGGTTGTCCTGGTGATTGTATTTATTGTCTGGTTTCCGTTTTTCAAACTGTATGATGCACAGGAACTGAAGAAAGAACAGGAACAAAATTGATAACAGAAGGGTGAGTACTATGGATAAATCAATCAATGAATTGTTATCGGAATTGACGCTGGCCGAGAAAGCTTCACTCTGCGCAGGCTTGAATATGTGGATGACGAAAGGAATTGAGCGGTTAAACATTCCGCCAGTTCATATGTACGATGGGACAAACGGCATCCGTAAAACGAACAGCGATGAAGAAATGGGTATTACAACGGAAAATGTCCCCGCAACCTGTTATCCTACGGGTTCAGCCATCGGTTCTTCGTGGAATACGGAATTGTTGTATGAAGTCGGTGTGGCACTGGGACGTGAATCAAAAACGATGGACGTCGAGCTTCTGCTTGGACCTGGTGTAAATATGAAAAGAACGCCGCTTGGCGGAAGAAACTTCGAATACTACTCGGAAGACCCATACTTGACGGGCGAGCTTGGTGCGGCGTTTATAAACGGGATCCAAAGCGAAGGCGTGGGCGCTTCTGTCAAACACTTTGCCGGCAACAATCAGGAGTTCGAGAAAATGGTAACCAGTTCGGAAATCGACGAGCGGACGCTTCGCGAAATTTACCTGAGCGCCTTTGAACGGATTATTAAGAAATCCGACCCATGGACGGTCATGTGTTCCTATAATTTATTGAATGGAACATATACGAGTGAGAATGAACATTTGCTGCATGACATTTTGAGAGAAGAGTGGGGCTATGAAGGTGTTGTCCTATCCGACTGGACAGCTGTCAATGATCGTATACGCGGACTAAAGGCCGGGCTTGATCTGGAAATGCCGGGTCCCGCCAATTACAATGCCAAAGCGATTATTGAAGCGGTTCAGAACGGAAGCCTGTCCGAAGAACAGTTGAATCAAAGCGTGGGTCGTATTTTGAAGCTGGTTGAGCGGGTAACGGGCAAAAAAGACATGGATTCTTCTCCAGATGCGGACTATCATGCACTCGCACGTAAAGCGGCGGCCGAAAGTATTGTGCTTCTGAAAAATGAGAACGCGATTCTTCCGTTAGGGCAGGAGTCCATCTCGTCGATTGCCGTGATCGGACGGTTTGCCAAAAAACCGAGAATTCAGGGAGCGGGCAGTGCGAAGGTAACACCTACAAAAGTTGATATTCCATGGGACGAGATAAAGAATCTGGCTGGTGATGCCATGACCATGAACTATGCAGAAGGGTACCCGGAGGATGACTCTATCAATGATGAGCTAATTCAGGAAAGCGTCTCATTAGCCATGAATTCCGATGTTGCTGTACTGTTTGTTGGCCAACCGGAATATGCCGAATCAGAGATGCATGATCTGCAAGGCATTGATCTTCCCGAGCATCAGGTAAAATTGATTCTTGCGGTAGCCGCGGTTCAGCCCAAGTGCATTGTTGTGACGAGCAGCGGCTCCGCACTGGCGATGCGTCCATGGGTACAGCATGTACCTGGGGTGATTCATTCGTGGTTGTCGGGTCAAGGCATGGGTAAAGTGATTGCAGATGTATTGTTCGGACAGACGAACCCATCAGGCAAGCTGTCTGAGACCTTCCCTGTCAAACTGTCGGACAACCCTTCACATATGCGAATTCGCGGAGAGAACGGCAAGCTGTATTATCGCGAAGGCCTTTTCGTGGGTTATCGATATTATGACCGGAAAGAACTGGCACCTCAATTCCCGTTTGGACACGGATTGTCTTACACATCGTTTTTGTATACGGATCTGGAAGTGGCTCAGACCCATACCGGTGTTACGGTGTCCTTCCAATTGAAAAATACCGGTAAGCGCAAGGGGAAAGAAGTTGTTCAACTGTATGTTCACGATGAAGAGTGCACATGGACCCGTCCAGAGAAAGAATTGAAAGCTTTTGCCAAAGTTGAACTGGAGCCAGGTGAAAAACGTAAGATTACTTTTGAACTGGAAGAGAGAGATTTTGCATACTACAACACCAAGTATAACCGTTGGGTGGCAGAGACCGGCTTTTTCCAAATTTCACTTGGCAGCTCGTCCAAAGATCTCCGAATCACAGAACGATTGCATTGTGACTTTGGTAAGGAAGAAATCACGTTCCACAAATTCAGTCTGCTCAGTGAGTGGATGAGTGATCCTGCAGGGAAAAAGGAATTGGAGCATTGCCTGAATGAAATGAACGAGCACGTTACGGACAAGGTATATCTTAACGAGGAGTTTGTGGGATTCTGGGCAGATTTCCCGATGATCAAAGTATTCCAAATGTTCGGTCAACAATGGATGGATGAACGTTCGCCCGATGAAATTATTCATGAACTTATCGCCAAGGTCAACCAGGCACGGAAATAATAGATAAGGTAAAGAAAAACCAAGTTCAATCCCGTAAAAAGGACATGAACTTGGTTTTTCTATCGTTCCGGGACATACCGTTTACGAGCAGCCGAATGTTATGCAGAGCTTGCTCGATTAACGATGTAAATGCCGATCGACACGAACAGGAGGGCAATCAGATTTTTTAGTTCCATAATACTTTCTCCCAAAAATAGAGCAGAAAGTAATGCGCCAAATACGGGAATCAGGAAGTTATACACCGACACTTTTCCTACTTTGTTGTATTTCAGAAGCAGATTCCATAGACAGAATGCCGCTGATGACAACAGAACCAAATAAATTAAGTTACTGGTGGATTCCAGGGTGAAATGTGTAACCTGCCCGCCAAGCAAGAGGCCCAGCAGACCAAGCATTAATCCGCCGACAAACAAGCTGAATCCCGTAACGACCAATACATCCATGGAAGATGTTAGATGCTTTGCGTAGATGGCAGTAATGGAAAATATAAAAGCAGCCACAATCACGAAGCCTTCACCTGTAAATGTAAAAGAAAATGCAAATAGATCTGTGTTGAAGTTCACAATGATGACTCCGATAAATCCAAGCACAGTTCCCATGACTTTTTTATTGCTTAGCTTGTCATTTTGATACAGGAAATGGGCTAGCACCACACTGAAAAAGGTTGCTGTCGCGTTCATAATGGAGCCTTTAACACCTGTCGTATTGGATACACCTATGTAAAAAAACATATACTGCAGTCCTGTTTGCATGACGCCCAGCATAGAGAGGCTGGTCCATTGTCGTCCAGATAGAGCAAACTTTCGTTTTCCAATCAGTCGGTACAGGATTAGAAGCAGCAAGCCTGCGAGTATAAATCGATACCCTGCAAATACAAACTTGGAAGCAATATCTTCATGCATGATGTTAAAAGCGATATACCCTAGTTTAATAGAGGGGAAAGCACTTCCCCATAACAAGCAGCATAGGCTTGCAATTAGGGTTACAACCAGTGGATCTGTTAATCTGTGCGGTTTCTCAATTGCGTTACTGTCGTTCACGTTTAATCTTCTCCTCAAATTGTAGTGCGTATGTGATGCAACAAATACATTCTAGACCATATCACATTTCCTGCGGCTTGTATCCAAAAGTTGAATGGACTCTGTTTAAGCAGGAGGCTGTATGAAGGATGTGGAATATATATACAGATTACTGTAAAGGAGGTGGTTAGATGGTCTTTCCAACGCATATTGTATCGGCAGGCGGAATTGTAGAAGACGGACACGGAAATGTCCTGTTAGTAAAGGCCCATGACGATGGCTGGGTCTACCCAGGCGGGATTACCGAAGTAGGAGAAAACCTGATTGATGGCGTGATCCGTGAAATCAAGGAAGAAAGTGGGATAGAGGCCAGTGTTAGTCGTTTGATTAGTGTGGTCTCGAATACAGCAGTACATAAGTGGTATGACGGTGTGACGGATGTACCGACAAAGGTCATGTTTGATTTTGTGTGCAAATTAGAAGGTGGAGAATTAGCTGCATCTGAGGAAACGAGCGAGTGCAGGTGGGTTCCCAAGGAACAGGTGCTGGATTATATTACACTACCTGCTATCCGCATGCGTTATGAAGCGTATCTGAATTTTCAAGGTTCAGTGAATTACGTGGAGTATGTCACTGCGACAACATCGGAGTGTAACACCAAGCTTCATCGACATGTTTAGCTGTACGGGTGCTTGCCGTTGAATAAAGTTATGTGCAGATGCTCAAGCGTCAATTGGTTGAACAGCTGTTGATTGGACACAGGAGAGCAGGCGATTCGTTGGATCGACTGCTCTTATTCATACGGCCGGAGACTGATGTGATGTTTTCAATATTAATGATAGATACGAAGTTTCATAAAATTCAAAAAGTCGCTCTGCATCGAGCCCAGCGTAAGGATCTTCCTGGGAATCATGAATTTCCATCGCCGGCCTTGAACATGGAATGACCATGTTGCAGACAATAAGGTTCCAGAATGATAGGTTTGATCTTGTAATTCAGCTGTTTGGAATTCAACTTTATGTATGACTTTAGTCGAGAAAAAATTGAGAAAAAGGATGATTAATTTATCTTCATTTATGAGCAATATAGCCCGGCTTGTCTTCGCTGACCAGCTCTGCGGAGTGGAATAACATATGAACATGTTAGGTTCTCTATGAGTTTGAGTTAGCCGATTCAACAATTTTTTGGTAATAAAAATCATGGTTCAATGTCCCTTCTGTTGTGATATCTAATTCTTTAATCTGTTCCTAGAAATTCCGATCTAACAAAACCCCTACTTGTTCTGCAATAACCTGAGTTGACTCCGAAATTCCATTGGTAAGCCACGCTTCGACGATCTCCACGATTGCCGCTCCAAAGAAATTAAGAATGATCACCTTGCTTAATCCCTGATTTATTCCTTCGGTTATATTCACTTCGCCCTCTAATTCTTCACTAACAAATGCAAGAAAATGATGACGAAATACAGAGGCGCCCTTGCTTGATAACATGGCTGAAAAGAAGGGATGATGATGTTCAAAGTATTCAAACCAGAGGAGATTTCCCTCTGCAAAACTCAAGTCAGATGCGGCTTCACATATTCTTCGTAGCTCGTTAATGTGTTCTTCAATAAGTTTGTCGAGCAAATCAAATTTGTCCATGTAATGATCATAGATCGTTCTTCGACCGACGTTTGCCCGATTGGAGATGTCCTGAATCGTAATTTGATCCAGATTTTTTTCAGACATTAGTTGGGTGAATGCATTCTTAATGGCTTCTTGTGATTTTTGTACTCTTCGATCCAATTTGGACATGGGGTTCGCACCTTTCCTGAGGGTAGTCGCACATTATTTCAAATTTGTGCAATAGCGCACGAATGAAGACGGTTTGTTTATTGAAGCTATATCACTTTCCATTTATATTATACACATGTGCGGTAACGCATCAATATGTATTATCCCAATCAATTATGTTTCCTTCACAGAAATAATAGAATAGAAACCTGCAGGGAGGCGAAGCACTTGGATCGAATTGAAAAGAGCAAGGAAAAATACCAACAACTGTTTGGTGAAGGCGTTCCTTCTTCTTATGCAACAGATCCTGAATTTCAGGACATCCTAAGCCGTTTTATCTTTGGAGAAGTGTTCGATCAAGGTACGCTGACGGACATTCAGCGGGAGCTGCTGACACTGGTCGTCCTTACGGTCAATCAGACATTACCTCAGCTTAAGGCTCATGTAAGTGCGGCATTGAATGTTGGGGTGACTCCGGTTGAAATTAAAGAGGCCGTTTACCAGTGTGCCCCATACATCGGTTTTCCGAAAACATTAAACGCCATTCATGAAGTGAATGAGGTGTTCACGTTCCATAATATTGCATTGCCTATTGAAAGCCAAAGCCAGGTTTCAGAACATAGTCGTTTGGAAAAAGGGCTTGCTGTTCAGATTGAGATTTTTGGTGATGTCATTGAAACAATGAGAGCAAGTGCACCTTCGAACCAGAAGCATATTCAGGAGTATCTTTCGGCTTTTTGCTTCGGGGATTTCTATACCCGTGACGGACTTGATTTGAGAATCCGGGAATTGTTAACACTGGCTATGGTTAGTGCATTGGGAGGAGCCGAAGGCCAAGTTAAGGCACACGTACAGGGAAATATAAATGTGGGAAATGACAAGGAAACGCTGATTGCGGCGATCACACATTGTCTGCCTTATATGGGTTTTCCAAGGACACTCAATGCACTTGCTTGCATCAATGAAGTGATTCCGGAAAATGAAGAGAAATCATTTTAATCAACAGATTGGAGAAATCAAATATGACAAAACATGAAGAGGTAAAGAACGGCGTTATATTTCCGGTAGGAGAGAAGAATGAAGCTTATGCCCAATATTTTGTGGGACAAAGCTATCTTCAAGCTCTGGTTGCAGATCCGAAAGTGAATGTTGGCGTAGGGAACGTGACCTTTGAACCGGGCTGCCGAAACAACTGGCATATTCACCGTGACGGATTTCAGATACTATTAGTTACCGGTGGAGAAGGGTGGTATCAGGAGGAAGGCAAGCCTGTCCAATTCCTGAAAGCTGGCGATGTTATTGTTACGCATGATGGTGTAAAACACTGGCATGGTGCCGCAAAAGACAGCTGGTTTGAACATATAGCGATCACTGCAGGTACACCTGAATGGCTTGAACCTGTCACGGATGAAGTTTACGATAGTGCGACGAAGTGAACCACCAGATTCTCATGAACCACAAGTTTTGAGCTGAACAAAAGAGGCACCCGTAAGGGTGTTTTTTGTTGCTTTTATAGAAATCTATTGCGTTAATATTAGAAGGTTTTAGAGAACCAGTGTAGAAATGCAATGGATAAAGTTTAAATCCATATTTTCGTTTAGGAGGAGTCAGCTGCTTACAAATGACGAACGGAATAGGTCACGAGCCGATAAGCGAAATCATGATCAAGGAATTAAGTGAGATGAGGTGGGATGAAGGGGAGCTGGACTTACTAGGCTATCTTTACTAGAATTGCGCTCGCAAATGGATATTGTACATAAAATTATAGGAGGATATCATGCAATCTAATAACACCATAAATAACAGACTTTCCATTATATGTGGAGATATTATTCTTCGGGAATATCGGCTTTCTGACCTGGAGCGTATTCATGAACTCACATGGCAACCTGAAATTCATGGCTATTTACCAGGGTGGAATGTTCCAAAGGAAGTTCGCCAAGATTGGCTGATACATTACGAAATCCCAACCAACAATGAATTTATTCAACGCGTGCAAGAGGGCAAACCTGTGGAGGAACTCATTTTAAGATTAGGGATTGTTTTGAAAGAGACAGGAGAACTTATCGGATGGTGTTGTTCTGGTATAAAAGATGAACTACCGAATCCGAATAGAGAAATCATGTACGCAATATCAAAAGAACATCGAAATCGAGGTTATGCTTCTCAAGCTGTTAGAGGGATTGTTCAATATGTATTCGAAAATACAGAAGTTGAACAATTAAATGCAATTGCACTCTTAGAGAACGGGTCGTCAAATAAAGTCATTCTGAAAAACCATTTTCTCTTCATTGCTGAGATTGAAATTGAAGAGGAGAAGTACAACCATTACCAGCTTCGCAAGGCAGATTGGTTAAATCTCTGAAGTCTAACAAAATCGTTTTCAACTGGGCTCGATTCTGAATCTGTATTTCCTGGGCGAAACACCAGCAAATTTCTTGAACTGCCTCATAAAATGGGTGTCATTTTCATAACCACATGCATCCGCAATCTGATTAACGGAGAGCTCACTGTGATCCAAAAGATATTTGGCATGCTCAAGCCGGGCATGAATCATATCCGTCATTACGGAACAACCAAATAGCTCTTTATAGATGTGTTGAAAGTAGGATTTGCTCATATTTAATCGTGAAGCTTGTTCTGTTACGGTTACGTTTTGCTGAGGAGAGCGATAGATATCGTTGCGGAGTTCAGTAAATTGAATGTAATAACGGCTAAGTTGGTGGGGAGTAGTTCTTGCTCGCAAGTCACTCAATTTCATGAAGAAAGACTGAAGGTCGCAATCGATAATTTTCTCACGCAGCTTTCCATCCAGTCTGTAACAATTCTGAAGTTCCATGATGCTTCTGGAAATCAACAAGGGATCTGAAGCTTCCATAAGCGTGTCCACAGGAAATTGAATACTTAGGAGAAATTCGTGGAAATCGCTGCCGTTACAGTGGAACCAATCATTAATAAATGGACTCTCCAGCTCACGGTAATAATGAGGCGTTTGAGGTTGAAACAAAATGAAGGTATTCTTCTCCACCGTGCTCGTGTTGTCATGCAATCTCACTTCTGCTCTGCTATTAAAAAACACAAAGGTGTAATTTCCCGAACCATTTGGCCGGTTTCTCACAATCCCTTCATGGTGAATGGTGCGATAGCCGCAAGAAAGTAACGTAAGCATGCCTTATCCTCCTTAGCACAATAGGTCAGTTTTTGATGATTATAGTTTATTGTTTACGTCAAAACAACCATCTATAATTTCTAAAAATGTTTATTTTGAAGGAGGAGGAGAAAGTGTCGGTTGACAGAAAGTATTGGGTCGATACGTTGGTTCGCATAGCGCATCCTGTGCTCTGTTCCTTATCGGAAAGCAGACTAGTTATCGATATGCCTGTCGAATCAAAGGGGGGAGATCGTACCGACTACGCCTATTTGGAAGCTTTGGGGCGGACTTTGGCAGGAATTGCACCATGGCTTGAACATGGCCCTCGTTCAGGTGAGGAAGGGGAGATTCGAGCCAGGATGGCAGATCTGGCCAGGCGTGCAATCGGAGTGGCGACAGATCCAGCTTCGCCCGATTTTATGAATTTCACGCAAGGCGGCCAGCCTGTTGTTGATGCTGCTTTTCTTGCGAATGCGGTGCTTCGGGCTCCACATGAGCTGTATGAGCTGCTGGACGAGAAAGCAAAAGATAATCTGAAATCAGCTCTGCTCGCCACACGGATTATACGCCCTGTATTCAGCAACTGGCTGTTGTTTAGTGCCATCATTGAAGCGGCTCTTGCCCGAATGGGTGTAGAGACTTGGGATCGCATGCGAGTGGATTATGCGGTAAGGCAGCATGACCAATGGTACATGGGTGATGGTGCATATGGTGACGGGCCTGACTTTCATTGGGATTACTATAACAGCTTTGTGATTCAACCCATGCTCGTAGATACATTGGACGCGTTAGGAGATCAATTCGACGATTGGAAGGCGATAAGGATCAGGGTGTTAGACAGAGCCATTCGCTATGCTGCCATCCTGGAACGCCTAATTTCACCAGAAGGCACCTTCCCGCCCATTGGGCGATCACTTGCCTATCGTTTCGGAGCATTTCAGCATTTATCTCTCATGGCACTCCGAGAGGAACTCCCGGTAGAAGTGGAGCCAGCTCAAGTTCGCTGTGCCCTTACGGCTGTGATCCAGCGGCAGATTCAGATGCCAGGGACGTTTGACGATGCCGGATGGCTGCGAATTGGATTCGCAGGAAGCCAGCCGGAAATCGGTGAAGCTTACATATCAACGGGCAGTTTGTATCTGTGCACGACCGTATTCCTTGCGTTAGGACTCTCACCTGAGGCTGATTTCTGGCAGGGAGAGGCCGAGTGGACTTCACGGAAAGTATGGTCCGGAGGAGAGGTCAATCTGGATAAAGCCTACCATGATCAAAAGTTTAAATGGGGTTGAGGAACGTTTTTGGCAATCATATTGATCATTTGTTCGTGCAGCCTCATGAACGGATGTCATGGAGAGGGAAGAATAGAACTGTATGGTGAGTCGCTGTAAAGCGGCTTTTTTGTTCTCGACTTAATGATATTGATTATTGTTCTCATTTACACGCTCCGACATTTACTGTATACTGACAATAGTTATTTTACATAATGGTCAAAAAGACAGACTAGAATGGAAAAGGGAGAGGTTATTTACATGTTGGTGTCCGTAAAAAAAGGGATGTTTCTTTGTTTAATTACTGCAATGATTCTGGTGCTTGCTGCGTGTTCAAGCGGTGGCAGCGACGGTGCCAAGGGCAGCTCACAGCAAGCTGTGGAGAGCAGCGCCACGAATGCAGCAGCAGATGGTGAGCAGACTGATGCTTCAGCTGCAGCTGAAACAACTTACCCGGTAACCGTGTCGAATTATACTACAGAGAACGGAACTTGGGTCGCCAAGGAACAAACATTTGACAAGGCACCTGAACGCGTTGTTGCCAATACCCAAGGTGCAGCCGAGCTGATGATTCGCCTTGGATTGACGGACAAGCTCGTGGGAGTAGCGGCTTTGTTTGGCAGTGTGCCTGAAGATATTGCTGATGAGTTTAAGAAAATCCCTGTTCTGGCCGAAGGATATGTTGGGAAGGAAGTGACCATTGGCGCTTCACCTGACCTGATTATGGGACGTGGCGGACTGTTTGAGGATGCCGACTGGGGTGTGGGTACAGTCAACAGCTTGAATGATATGGGTATCAAAACGTTTGTGCAGAGCACGAGTGTTACTGATGCTTCGTTGGATAGTCTGTATAAGGATATCACCGAGCTGGGCGAGATCTTTAACGTACAAGCTACCGCGGCGGCATATATTGAGGAGCTTAAAGTACGCGAGGAAGCATTGAAGGCTCGTGCTAGTGCTGAAACGATCAACTATGCGTCCTTCTCGGATAATGGTGATGGAACCATTGCGGTTTACAACGGAAATGGAGATACATTTATCGAAAGTGCAATGTCATTAATCAACGTACATAATATGTTGATCAATGAAACAGGCACACTCAGTCTGGAGAAGCTCATCGAGATCAATCCGGATGTGATGATCATTTCCAAATATGCTGGCGGTATTGATCCGCAAGAAACGATTGACAAGTTGCTAGCCAACAAGCAGGTGCAAAGTATTAACGCAGTGAAAAACAAGAAAATCTATGTTATTGATTTCAACAATTTCTGGGGTTACGGAGATTCCATCTTCACAGGTGTTGAGAACCTTGCTGATGATATGGGGTTGTAATATAACCTAATTTATATAATTCATGTGTTACGATATTATATCTTCACATTCAAGTAGGAGCCAACTTTCGGAGTTGGCTCCTTTTCTTGTCTCATTATGAGTACGATTAGCAATCAATGGAAAAAACGTTTTTCAAAGTTTATCAATGGCACGAATAGGAACCAATAGTGGTTCGATACTTCAGGAATTTTAACTGTTCCAACCGGTCTCCATGCAGTTTAGGGTTTGAAACATACGTTTCATCCCATTTCCCCCTGAAATGTATGATAAAGTAGTATATTTGAGAGTGAAACTCAGAATTGTCGTCAAATGAAGGGCGGATGTTTAATCATGTTTAATGTTGCCATTTGTGATGATGAGGAGAAACAAAGAGAGCTCGTGAAAGCGATGCTGATCTCCTTATCTCTGAAAACGAATATTGATTTCCAAGTTACCTTATTTGCATCCGGTGAAGAGTTGATTTCTCATTACAAAACGGCTGGGAATACCTTCCATATTCTCATTATGGATGTGGAGATGAACGGAATGAACGGCATACAGACAGCCAAAGAGATCAGAACGATGAAATTTCTGGATGTGCAAATCATGTTTCTGACCAGCTATCCGGAGTATATGGTAGAGAGCTTCGATGTGGTTACTTTTCAATATCTGATCAAACCGATCCAGACACATATCTTCGAGGAGAAAATGATTAAACTATGCCAGTACTTGAGATCAATGGACAAAAAGTTTGTATTAATCAAATCAGCTTATGAAGAATTGTTATTGAAATACGATGATATTCTCTGGATTGAAGTGATGAAAAGTCTAACAATCAAAAACAAACTGAGTTTTGTAACTAATGAAAGCACGCATGAAAGTAAAGGTATTATTTCGAATTATGCGGATGCTTTGAAGAATCATGGCTTCTTGCAAATTCATCGCTCAATTGTCATTAACCTGATGCATGTCCAGAAGTTTAGCGGCTCCCAGGTCGTCATGTTAAATGGTGCGGAATTGCCCATTGGTCGTTCAAAAGTCAAGGAAGTCAAGGATGCCTACACCAAATATATGATTATGAGGATTCAATGATATGGAACCATTTACAATCTTGTCTGTCATCGTCGTTACGCTGCTTATGGCATTCCAGGTGAATTTTTATTTTAATTCGGTACTGGGCAAGTCCAGGCAAAAGCCGAAGAGAGTGGTCTATTTTGCTCTGTTTATTGTCTTATGTTTTTTCTATCTGGCTTCTACATTGCCTTCGGTCATCTCGTCGCTGGTTGTCTTAATATTTATCTTCAGTCTGGCGCAATCCTATGACGTGGAGTTGAAGCTAAAACTGGTTTTCACGGTCCTATATGCCGTATTGGTCACCATGGTGAATTATATTGCTGTATATATTATGAGTGTCTGGGACGCTACGGATTACACCACATGGGATCACTTCAACGAGGGTTATCATGGGGTGTTCTACAAGGTGATGCTGCTTGGCTGCAGTCTCATGTTTATTGTCATTCAAGTCGTTCGTCTTATTGCCAAACGCAGAAGTTTCGCCCTGCACTATCGCTATTATCTTTTATTTCTCATTGTACCGATCATTACGTTATATCAGATTAATGTGGCTTCGAACTACAGTGAGAAAAACATCTTTTATATCATTTCCGTGATGGGCTCGCTGTTTCTCAATGTGTTCATTGTCTATGTATTCGATAATATGATGGAGAAGGTTCAGCTTGCGAATGAGAATGCCCAGCTGCAGCGTCAGATGGATTATCAGGATGCCAACTACGAGAAGACAGTGCACAGTTTCAAAAATGTGAAAGGCATCATCCATGATATTCATCAGCAGTTTCTGTACATTGAAGAATGTATCAAGCAAAACAAACATGAAGCAGCTTCTGATCATATAAAGCTTACCTTAAATAAGATTGAAGGCGTGTACCAGCGGGTAAACTCGGGCAATCTCGTGATCGATGCGCTTGTCACCAATACCATTGCCGTAGGACAGGCAAACGGAATCAAGATTGACGCCCGCATTCAGCTTCATTCTCAACAGGTCCATATCGATCGTTATGATCTCTGTGTTGTACTTGGCAATATGCTGGATAATGCAGTCGAGGCTTCCAAGAAAGTCAGGCAGGCAGAAGACAGGTATATCCTGATTGCCATTCATTCTACTGCATCTGCGATTGTCATCCAGGTGTTGAATCATGTAGAGCAATCACTAACCAATTTGAAAAGTGAGAAGCCCAATCCGGAGTTTCACGGAATCGGCCTTACGAATATATCAAGGATGTGTGAAAAATACGGTGGGCATATGACGATTGAACATCATCATCGGACATTCAATAACATGGTCGTGCTGCCCTTTGAAGTCAACAGTCTCTGAACATGCCGTTCAGGGATTGTTTTTTTCCATTCAGGGTTTGTTCACGTTCAGAGTGTCTCTTCCCAGATATGATGAATTCATCTTATCGAAAGTACTGAGGGAGGAAGCTGAGGATGAAGAAACTGTTCAGTGTGTTATTTACAGCGGTGCTTGTGATCACTCCGATGACAGACGTCAAGGCAGAGGCGAATAAGAGCACTTCAATTGAAAAGCAGGTAGAACGAATGGCCACAAATCTGGTGCAAAATTATGGAGTCACAAGTCTACAATATGCGATTAGGGATCAGGGAGAAATCATATTGTCGGGCAGCACTGGTTTTCACGACAAAGCATCCGAGACACCGGTCACCAAGGAAAGTATGTACGGCATTGGCTCGGTGAGCAAGATGGTTGTCACCGCAGCCACCATGATGTTGGTGGATTCCGGGAAAGTAGATCTGGATGAGCCTCTTACTACCTATATTCAGGACTTTGAGATGGCGGATGCCAGGTACACCCAAATTACCCCGCGGATGCTGATGAATCATTCATCGGGTCTCTACGGTTCACATTACGGGAACAGCATGCTGTTTGACGACAATGACATGCGCAACCACGATGAACTATTGCTTAAACTCAAAACTGAAAAGTTAAAATCGAAACCTGGTTCATATTCCGTATATTGTAACGATGGCTTTCAATTGCTTGAGATCCTGGTTGAACGCGTGAGTGGTTTAAGCTACAGCGATTATGTCGCCAAGTTTATCAGTAATCCGTTACAGCTGAAAGCAACCAAAACACCGCTGGATGCATTCGATAGAGATCAATTATCTGAAGCGTATTGGCCCACGATTGAAACCAAAATGCCAGTTGAAAATGCGAACATTCTTGGTACAGGTGGGATATACTCCACATCCGAAGAATTGACCGAATTTGCTGAAGTATTGATGGGTAATAGACCGGACATATTGTCCGAATCCTCGGTCAAGTCTATGCAAAATCATGAATATCGACAAGGAATATGGGTATCAGATGAGCGAAACACGTTCAATTATGGCCTGGGATGGGATGCTGTGGATCTTGCCCCGTTTAGCGATTATGGTATTACTGCACTTGCCAAAGGTGGAGACACCATGATGTATCATGCATCACTAATTACCATACCTGAGCATGATATTTCAATGGCGGTTCTGTCCTCAGGTGGGTCCTCCATCTACAATCAGATGTTTGCGAGCAAAGTACTGCTGGAGGTATTGGAGGATCAGGGTGTCATCGAGGAAATCAAGGAAGATCAGACATTCTCCCCACCCGTAAAAGTGAAGATGCCTACGGAGCTTAATGCGTATTCGGGTCTGTACGGTACAATAGGTACAACACTGGATATTCAGGTCAAAAACGACGAAATCACACTGCCAGCTTTGCAGGGCGGAATCATTCCAGAGCAGAAGTATGTCTACACTGGAGAGGGCCAATTCACAAGTACGGATGGAAGTGTGAAGGCCAGTTTCGTGAAGGAACAGAACGGTAAAGTATATGTTAAGGTGCAGGCAGTGATTACATTGCCGGGTTTAGGTCAAACGGTGATGAACACGTATGATTATCAAAAATTGGAACCCAACCCTTTGAACACAGCCACAGAAAAGAAATGGACAGATCGCAGCGGCTCCAAATATTACGCACTAGATGAAAAAATCACATCGATTTTTTATCTGCTTCCTTCGATGCTAATCAAAAATCTGAGCGTGGATACGGAGAACGGTTATGCAAACGGCACTCAAATTGTAGATTCAGACCATGCAGTGAATGTGGCAGAGATTCCCGTGATGAACGGTAGAGATGCTTTCGATCTGCAATTTTACACCAAGAATAATGCTGAGATTTTGATTCAGGATGGGCAGGAATATATTGCAGAGGATGCGATTACACCGATCTTTGGCGGCAAGACAGGTAAGGCCACCATACCGGCGAGCGGTCAAGCCCGTTGGTTTGCTATCGATTCTCGTTCTGCGAACAAATCGTTGACTGTAGATTCGCCGAATGGCGGGGGGTATGCGGTATATAATGAGCAGGGCGAAGTGGTTCACTTTTCCATTGCAACCCCTCAACAATCCATTGAGCTTCCCAAAGGTGGCTTTATCGTCTTTGGTGGTGAAGCTGGAGATGTCTTCAAGATCCATTTAAAATAAACGCGGGTAACATTATACGAGTTCAATAGAATTAACAGATCACGAGCACACGCTGCCCGGGGTCTGTTTTTTTATAGTAAGTATATGGAATAATCAGGAAGGGTTTCTGAGGTGAATAAAGAAGGTAGTGATATGCTGTGCTTAAGATATTCTAATTCAAAGGAGACCTGATGACAGATGAAACATGAAGAACGGTTTTCAAACCGGGTTGATTCCTATACGAACTACCGCCCGAGTTATCCGAAAGAGGCCATTGATTATCTATACACCTCCGTTGGTTTGCATGCGAACAGTAAGATCGCAGATATTGGTTCAGGGACAGGGATTTTCTCGAGATTACTTCTGGAACGTGGAAGCTATGTTATAGCCGTCGAGCCGAATCAGGCCATGCGCGCAGCCGCCGAGCAGATGCTAGAGAATGAACCGAACTTTCAGACGATATCAGGCTCTGCAGAATCTACGGGATTACCTAATCATTCGGTAGAATTTATTGTGTGCGCACAGGCGTTTCACTGGTTTGACCGCTTGGCAGCGCAGACCGAGTTTAGGCGAATTTTACAGCCGGGAGGTAAAGTGGTATTAATCTGGAATTCCCGTCTTACTAGCGGTAACTCGTTTCGGGTAGAATACGATCAGCTGCTGCATGCGTACGGAACCGACTATGAAAAAGTGAATCATAAGAATATTTCCGAGTCTGTACTTCATTCTTTTTTCAAGGAAGGCACGATGCAGAAAGCGAACTTTCAAATGAGTCAGGAGTTCGACTTCGAGGGCTTGAGAGGCAGATTGCAATCATCTTCCTACAGTCCTGTGCCCGGTCATCCCAATTATACGCCGATGATGTCTGAGCTTCAGAACATATTTGATCGAAATAAACGGGAGGGTACGGTTCTTTTTGATTATGAAACGGAGATATTTTGGGGAGAAGTGTGATGGACCTCAATCTGGCCCTTCAAACGTATGGGAGCTTGTTCAAATGTTTGCTCATGACTCGTGGGCGTCACTTTTAATAATGGGCCTCCTTTTGTCGATAGCTTCTCGTTTCGTGTTTCGGCCATAAATGTAAGTATCGTTTCATGTAGATGATAGCGTTCATTAAAAAAATAATCTGCAGCCGTTCACAGAGAACCTGAGAGCGGCTGTTTTTTGTGAAATACCGGTAGAACTGCGGGAACTCTCCCATAGATCGTTTGGCGAAACAAGAACCTTCATGAAGATGTGTCTCTTAATCTTTTTGCAGCAATAAAGGTTCGATCGCTAGCGCTATACGAATTCGTAGACTTTCAGCGGGATCTTTGAGTCTTACATCCAGGAATCTTTCACACTTTTCCAATCTGTACACCACCGTATTCCGATGCACGAAAAGCTGTTTGGATGTTTCGACAAGCTGGCATTGTGTTTCATAAAATGCATTCAAGGTACGGAGCAGCTCTTTTCTTTCGGATTCGTCGGCGATTTGCAATAATCCATCTAGAGTCGATTCGTAAAATTGTTTTAGTTCGTCGTGAGGAAGCATATGGAATAAATATCCGATATCCTTGGCTTGATAGGATTGGACAAATTGTTTGCGTTTAAATCGATAGCCGAATTGCAGCGCATTGACTGCTTCTGTGTAAGAATGGCGAACGCCAAGCACATTCATTGCAGGTTTGCCGATGCCAACCGACATGTTCATTCCATTCTCATGATGGAGGTGTTTAAGCATTCCAGTGAGATGCTCGGTGAGCTTCGCCTCGTCCCAGCCTGACTCCGGGATGGATAGTAGAATGCAGTAGGTATCATGTTTGGTAAACATGGTGAAAGAATGCTCCAACGCACCAAAATGACGTTTAATATGCTCGTATTGCTCCTCTTGTTCGGTCAAGTTGTCTCCCTTTAGAGCCGCCTCCTCGTCGTTACGAATAGCCAGCACGACACAAGAATAACCCTTTCTAAGCCCGTATTTCTTGCCGCGGTTCAGCGCTTCCTGCTCGAAAGTAATATACCCCTCGATCAAATCGGAAAAAAACTCGTTTTTATGCCTGCGCGAACGTTCCTTGACTGCTTGGGATTTGGTCAGCTCCATTCCAATAACGTTGGAGGCTTGTTCAAGCGTTAAACCGTACAGACCAGTCCATTGATCTGGCGTATGAAAAGATAACAAATAGCCTTCGTGACGATACGTTTTTACAGGGTATACCAGCATGCAGCTGCGTTCCCGAAGAGATGAGTCGATTAAGCACAATGAAGTCGGGCTGGAGGTATCGGACAAGTTGTGAAGTGCAGTAACTGCTGCTGCGGTAAGCTCAGTAATAATTGTATTTTGATTGGTGGCAGCAATGGTTTTCCATTTGTTGTTTAGCAGGATGACTGGGGAGGAGAGCAGTTTGGATAAGGACTGGATAATGCCGGAAATTCCTTTGCCGCGCATGATCATTTCGGAGAATTTCTTGTGAATGCTAAGTGCATATTGAAGTTCGTCGCTCTTATTGTTCAGAATAACACTGGTCGATCGTTGCAAAATCTCACCAAGGGATAGACATACATCGGAAATTTCAATGATAGGAAATTCGATACGGTCGGCTTCATGTAATATTTCATCAGGGATCGGAAGTTCAAAACGCTTGGTTTTGATGGCCAAGCCGGAGCAGCGAAGCCGCTGCATGTCCCTGATCAGGTGAATGAACACTTCAGGTTGCTGTTTCATGAAATAGCCGTTGGTCAGCAAGAGCTCGTTTGGCCTCAAAAACCGTATGATATCAGGACAGTCCATAATGTTAACGGTTTGAACCTCGCGCGTAAGACCCTTGTGCCCAGTAATCACTCTGGCATCATCGTAAATGCCGTTATTGAGCAAATCTATTAGCAGCACATCGACCCATCCCTTTCTGGAACAAGTTAAACTATTGTTAAGTAATATAACATTATGATCCTTGCGAGTAAATATCTTTGGCTTGTTCGTCCAATAATCCAAATTATTTTTATCTTTATCATCCAATGACTTCCCCCTGCAGAGTGGAATATGCTTGAATTGTTTTTAATGTGTAACAAAAGCGTACATGATTGGAGGGCTGTCATGGTTGATTTGCTTATCACCGATACCGTGTTATCCAAGGATGGAAGGCGAATGGATGTAGGGGTATCCTCAGGTAAAATTGCATTTATCTCACCATCCGGTGAAGGGATATCGGAAGCGATGAATGTCGTTCAAGCCAAAGGAGGCTTGCTGCTGCCCGGCTTTGTCGAGCCGCATATTCACCTGGAAAAAGCCTATTTACTGGATGTCATGGATCGGGATGCAGATTCTCTCCAAGACGCAATTCAGATAACGGCTAAACTGAAAAGTTCTTTTACAGACGAGGACATGTACAAGCGGTCGCTTGCTGTCATTCGTCAAGCCGTCCGCAACGGTGTTACTCATATGCGCTGCCATGCCGAGGTTGATCCGATTCTGGGTCTCAAAGCAATGGAGTCGGCTCTCCATCTGAAACAATCTATAAGAGATCAATTGGATCTGCAGGTGGTTGCCTTTCCGCAAGAAGGCGTATTCAGTAGTCCTGGGACGGAAGAGTTAATGGAGGAAGCGCTGCGTATGGGGGCTGACGTCGTCGGAGGAATCACGTATCAGGATGAATGCCTGGAAGATCACTTGGATTTTACATTTGGTCTGGCAGAAAAATACGGAAAACCGCTGGATTTTCATACGGATTTTTCGGACAATCCCATGGACCGTGCCATCGCGGACATAGCCAGAAGAACACTCATCACAGGAATGCAGGGACGGGTATCTGCCGGACATGTAACCTCGCTCGGTTCTCTGCCTGAGCATGAAGCCATGGATATCGCGGAACTTCTGCATCGTGCCGGGATCAGCGTTATTACGCTGCCGATGACCGACCTGTTTTTGAATGGTCGAGGAGATGCGGAAGGGCCGCGCAGAGGCTTGGCACCAGTGCAATTGCTGCAGGAATGCAGTGTGAATGTAGCAATTGGCGTCAATAATGTCCGCAACGCATTTACACCGTTTGGCAAAGCGGATCCGTTAGAGGTTGCCTGGCTTCTGGCCGTAACTTCGTATATGGGCGGGGAACGGGATGCCCTTGCGTTGATCAGGATGCTGACGTATAACGCAGCTCAGGCTTTGGGTATTGAAAATTATGGAATAAAGGTAGGCGCTCCGGCAGATATGGTGTTATTCCAGGAACAATCCGAAAGGGATGTGCTGCTGGATAAGCCGGAAACGCGAATCGTTTGGAAATCGGGTGTGCAGGTCGGTAGTGTGGTTCAAAAGCAATAGAATGGCTGCGGGAATCACAAGCTATAGATATTGGAACACGAGTGAAGGGGATGAAGCTATGGAGAAACAGTTAACCATTATTAAAAACGTAAAATGGGCAGATGATCTGTTTAATCTAACGATTGATCGAACGACAGGAACGATCATCAGCATTGAAACAGCTGCAGCCGATGCGGAGTTTGCATCTGGAGGTACCAACCATAACGGGGCAAATGTCTTCGAAGCGGGAGGTCTGCATTACGTTCCACCCATGGCAGATATGCATATCCACCTGGACAAACATTTTCTTGGCGAGCCGTGGAAGACACTGCAGCCCTTTGTCACCCTGCCTGGCCAATTGGAATTCGAGAAACGCATGCTGGGAGAACTTCCGACCGGAGCAGGAGAACGCGCTAAACGGTTGCTCGATTTAATGCTGGCCCAAGGTACAGCCAAGATCCGAACGCACGTTGACGTTGATCCGCAAATCGGTCTTTCGCATCTGGAGGAGATATTGGAAGTTCGTGAATTATATCGGGGCCGCATGGATATAGAGATCGTTGCGTTTCCTCAACAAGGACTACTTCGATCCGAATCTGTAGCCGTCATGCGGCAAGCACTCCGCGCTGGAGCCGACTATGTAGGCGGTGTGGATCCGGCCGGGCTGGACCGCCGAGTGGACGCCAGCCTGGAAGCGATGTTTGAGCTAGGGGCAGAATTTGCTGCGGGAATCGACTTACATCTGCATGACCCGGATCACCTCGGAACATACACGTTCGATCGTTTCGCTGATTTAACGGAACAAGCAGGCATGTCCGGCCGCACTTCAGTGAGCCACGCCTATTGTTTGGGTCAGGTTACTGAAGCAGAGGTACGTTCATTGGCAGAAAAGCTGTGTGCGACAGGCGTATCCATCATGACAAGTGCACCTATCGATAGACCTATGCCGCCCATTAAGCTATTGCTGGAAGCGGGAGTAGCTGTACATGTCGGTTCAGATAATATTCTGGATTCGTGGAGTCCATTCGGCAATGGCGATATGCTCTCACGTGGGTCACGTCTCGCTGAAGCATCCGGTTGGGTAGAAGATCACTGGTTACTTGAGACATACAAGCTGATTTCCAATGCGCCGTTAACTCCAAAAGTGGGTGATCGCGGCGATTTCTCCTTAGTACATGCCTTGAATGCGATGCATGCGCTGGCATCGGTACCTCCTCGAGAAGCGGTATTCTCGGGTGGTGTGCTTGTTGGAGGCCGTGCGTTTCCAACCAGCAGGCTGATGGCAGAAATTCATTCATAACTATTTTCTGCTAGGAGTAAGAAGCAGCGCGTCCTTGATGCGCTGCTTTTTTTGTTTGCGGAAGTAGGATGTATGAAAAACTAGACATGTTGTATTGTCACGTAACTATTGTTGACACGGATGCCGGGATACTGGTTTCCTTTTGGTGTATCAGTCCAAGATGCGTTGAATTTTTTAGACGATAACACCAATGACTAGGGGGTATTTACAGCGTATTATTCTTGTAAGAAGAAAATAACGTTAGATAAACTTACGCGAAAGAGAAAAGGAGGGATATATTTGATTTACGACACCAAGTATCGTTACGTAGAAAAGGGGGAGAAGGGCATGCGTCGTAGTACCTTTGCACATCGCATCCAAAACATAAAAAGGCATTGGTTGCTATTGGTCATGATCTTACCAGGTATCATCTATCTGTTCATCAACAACTACTTGCCGATGCTTGGCATTATCATTGCATTTAAAAATGTTAATTTCGCAAAGGGGATATGGGGAAGCGACTGGGTAGGTCTTGATAACTTTGCCTACCTGTTCCAAACGCAGGATGCCTGGGTGATTACCCGAAACACACTATTGTACAATGGCGCGTTTATCTTGCTCGGAACGATACTCTCCATAGCCGTAGCGGTGTTGCTAAACGAAGTAAGAAAAAGATTCCTCTCTCGCTTGTATCAGAGCATTATTTTACTCCCTTACCTCATCTCTATGGTTATAGTCGCTTATTTGGTACTAGCCTTGCTAAACGAGGAGAACGGGTTCGTCAACCATTACGTGCTTCCTTGGCTGGGGATCGATTCGGTGTCGTGGTATGCAGACGCTGGGAAATGGCCTTACATATTAAGTGTCGTGTACCTGTGGAAAAATGTTGGTTATACCTGCATCGTCTATCTGGCCTCCATCGTAGGCATCAGCCAGGAGTACTACGAATCAGCTACGCTGGATGGAGCTTCCAAGTGGAGGCAAGTTTGGAGCATCACCCTTCCTCTGATTAAACCCACAATGGTTATTCTGGTTCTCCTTTCGGTTGGACGCATCTTCAATTCCGATTTTGGACTGTTCTATCAGGTTCCGTTGAATTCAGGTGCACTGCAAACTACTACGGATGTCATTGACACTTATGTTTACCGCGGATTGATGACTTTCGGGGACTTCGGGATGTCATCTGCAGCAGGACTATACCAGTCCATCGTCGGATTTGTGTTAGTCTTGACGACCAATGCGTTCGTTCGCCGAAAAGACAAGGATCTGGCTCTGTTTTAGTAAAAGGGGGTGGCCAACTTGTATTCAAATCGAGTTTATCAAATAACGGTTCACTTCGTGCTCATCGCGATGGCAATTGCTGGAGCATTTCCGTTCCTGCTCCTCATATCCGCTTCGCTTACCGAGGAACAAGCCATCATTAGAAATGGATATAGCTTGATTCCAGATCAATTCAGTTTCGACGCTTATGTGTACTTGTTCAATCAGTATTCATTGATTCTGCGCTCGTACGGAATTACCACGTTCATCACCATTGTGGGAACCATTCTTGGCCTTCTGATTACAACACTCATCGCTTATCCATTATCGAGAAATGTGCTTCCGTTTCGTTCGTTCCTGTCCTTCTTTGTATTTTTCACTCTGCTTTTCAATGGCGGGCTCGTGCCCATGTACCTGGTGTATACGGACCTCTTTCATTTGAAAGACACCATCTGGTCCTTGATCATCCCGAATCTACTGACTAATGGCTTCTACATTTTATTGATGCGCAGTTTCTTCTCCACGTCAATTCCCGGTGAAGTTGTGGAGTCGGCTTACGTGGATGGGGCGAGTGAATGGGTCATTTATTGCAAAATTGTTCTCCCGCTAGCGCTCCCCAGCCTGGCTACGATTGGTCTGATGCTCATGATTTCGTACTGGAACGATTGGTTTAACGGTCTGATCTTCATCAATGACGGAAGCCTGTACAGTATTCAGAACCTGCTTAACCGCATGTTGTCCGATGTTCAGTATTTGCAGCAGAACAGTTTGTCCGGCCAGACGGCTGTCGCTTCATCCGTACCTCTTGCAAGCGTGAGAATGGCGATTGCTGTCATCGGTGTACTGCCGCTTATCGCAGCCTATCCGTTTTTCCAGAAGTTCTTTGTAAAAGGGTTGACCATTGGTGCTGTAAAAGGCTAACAGAGCTCGGCATCCAATAGGTTGTTCCAATAGCAAACATGGGGGAGTGAAGTAAGATGTTTACAGAAAAAAGGTTTGTAGGTTTCACGCTGGTGATTTCCTTGTTTGGTGTTTTACTAACAGCATGTGGAAATTCGGGCAGTGAGGAAGAATCGGTACGCGGAAATGACGCAGAAACTGGCTTGTATGAAGTGGTCATGACGTATCCGGCTTTTGGCGACGTGACGGATGTCAAGGAAGTTCAGGATGCCATTAGTGAAATTACAGCTGAGAAAGTAGGTGCAACGGTAAAGCTTCTGCCTGTAAATGGCTCCAATTATGCGAATCAGATGAACTTGATGCTGGCTGGCAGCGATAAACTGGATCTGGTGTATACCAGTGTGTGGTTTGGTCTGGAGTCTCAGATCAGCAGGGGGCAGCTGCTGCCTATGGACGAACATTTGAATGAATTCGGCCAAAAGATTCTGGAGACCATTCCGGGAGAAGCGGCGGAAGCCGGAAGAATGAATGGTGAAACCTATGGCGTTCCAAGCATCAAAGCCTGGGCACTATCTCCAAGTTTTGTGATGAGCAAGGAGCTGGCTGATAAGCATGGTATCGACCTAGCGTCCATAAAGACATGGAGTGATATCTCGGGTGTGCTGCAACGTATCAAGGATGAAGAGCCGGGAGTCACACCAATCGTCAGCTATACCTCGCAAGAGACTCCCGGACAGGCCATGCTGAATTTCGATCCTTTGGGAACAGCCCCTGGCGTACTGGATTTCAATGGAACAGATTACACCGTACAGAATCTCTTTGCTACCGAACGCTTCTCAACGATGGCTGATCTGATGCGCGAATGGTACGAGAAAGGTTATTTTAGCAAAGATGTTGCAACATCCCAGGAAACGGGATCCAACCTGATTAAGGCGGGCAAAGCCTTCTCCTATATCCGGAATATCAATGAGTGTTACTCGGAATCACTGGCGGCAGGGACCGAGCTTGCATGTGTTCCCCTGGAGGATTCCTATATGACGCGAAATAGCGTAGCTTCCAACATGATGTCTTTGGCGAGAAATAGTGAGCAGCCGGATAAGGCCATTCAGGTTTTGGAACTGTTCTACTCGGATGAAGCGGTCATTAATCTGTTTACGAATGGAATCGAGGGCAAGCACTATGTTAAACAGAGCGATGGCCTCATTGCCAAGCCGGACGGTGTGAGCTCATCAGGCTATGATTCCAATCAATACGCAGTTGGCAACAATTTTCTATCCTATATCTGGGAAGGGAATGACCCTGATATGTGGGAGGTGTTAAAGAGTGAAAATGAAAGTGCCGTAAAATCAAGGGCGATGGGATTCAGCTTCGATATCAATCCGGTCAAAACGCAAATTACATCGGTAACCAATGTCCAGAATCAGTATGACGCTGGATTTCAGACAGGAACGTTTGACCCGGCAGAATTGCCAGCTTATATCGAAAAATTAAAGAGTGCAGGCGTTGACAAAATATTGGCAGAAAAGCAAAACCAGTTAAACCAATGGCTTGAAAACAAATAAAAGGAGCTGATCATATATGTTTAATCCCGTTATTGATGTGCATCATCATATCATTTCTAGAGAAATGCAAAGGAAACAGAAGGAGCTGGGCATGGAGATTCCGAGTTTTATGCCGAAGTGGACGCCCGAGATTGGACTTGAGAAAATGGGTGTAGCCGACATTTCGTTTTCGTTTCTTTCGGCCCCGTCAGATCTGACATTCATTGACCAGCCATCTGCCAATGCACTTGCGCGGAAAATGAATGAAGAGCTTGCTTCGTATGCTCAGCTGTATCCAGAAAAATATGGTGCATTTGCTACGCTGCCGCTCCCTGATGCCGAAGCTGCCCTGGAAGAAACCATATATGCGCTAGATATTCTTGGACTGGATGGAGTTGCAATGCTCTCTAGTTATCAAGGGAAATATTTAAGTCATCCAGATTACGCTGAACTGCTAAGCGAGTTGGATCGACGTAGTGCGGTTGTGTTTCTTCACCCGATTCTCATACCCCAGAAAATTGCCGGACTGAGTCCTGCGCTGCTTGAAGGAACCTTTGATACGACGCGTGCTGTCACTACGATGGCGGTTCATCGCATTTTCGACCAATATCCTTCAATTAGGTTTATTCTTCCTCATACAGGAGGCATGGTTCCGTACATCAAATGGAGGATTGCCCTTGCAGCCATTGGGCAGGATTCCATCCAAGTGGAAGCAACGCCGGAACTATTCGAAGCCGAAATGGCCAAATTGGACCATCTCTACTATGATTCCACGCTGAACCTCGGCACAATCCAAAAGTTAATTGGGCCTGATAGGATTCTATTTGGTGCGGATATTCCTTGGCCGGCAGACAGCGTACTACGCATGCAGCGGGAGTCGGTACTCCATGAAGCCATGCAGGTTAGCGAAGATAACATGAAGGCTATTGCTTACGGCAACGCCTTTCGTCTCTTTCCCCGCATAAGTAAGTTTTACGAAAAAGTGACACTGAACTAACTTCAGGACGACTTTAACTGTGCCGAATGAAGAGTAGAGGGATATATCTGTTGGAAATTAACAAGAGCAGATTGCCAATAGGCAAACTGCTCTTTTTTCAATAGCTATTAAGAGAGATCATTTTTAGTCACACCGTGAGAACCTAATATATGTATAATATTATATAATGTAATTTAACCGAAGGAGATGCAGCTATGTCACAATCACTTATATTTGATATGGATGGAACGTTGTTTCAAACAGATAAAATTTTAGAATTATCACTTGAAGATACGTTTAATCATTTAAGAGCACGACATGAATGGTTTACTTCTACACCCATTGATCAATATCGAGAAATTATGGGGGTGCCGCTGCCTAAGGTATGGGAAACGTTATTACCCCAGCATTCTGCAGAGGTGAGGGAATTAACGGATGCGTATTTCCTAGAAAGATTAATACATAATATAAGAAATGGTAAAGGGGCTCTATACCCTAACGTAAAAGAAATATTCGCCTACTTTAAAAAGAGAGGTTTCTCCATTTACATAGCAAGTAATGGTTTGACTGAATATCTAAGAGCCATTGTTGCGTATTATCGCTTGGACCATTGGGTTACGGAGACGTTTAGCATTCAGCAAATTCAATCGTTGAATAAATCAGATCTTGTTCAGCAGATTATCGTAAAATATGGAATTTCGAATGGAGCTGTAATAGGGGACCGCCTATCGGATATTCTTGCTGCTAAAGACAACGGTTTGGTAGCGATCGGATGTAATTTTGATTTTGCCAAAAGTGACGAACTTTCACAGGCTGATATCGTTATCGATGATTTAAACGAGTTAAAAGAGTACTTTTCTCACTGATGGTGTTGTAAACTCCCTATCGAAACGTATGCATTCTGCCGATAATGAAGGTGCATATATTTTTACTTCAGGAGGAATCATCGATGAAAAAAACGGTCATCTTGTTAACAAGTCTAGCGCTAATGTTAGGTACCGCTGCAGGCACAGTCTCAGCCAAACCGGAAAACACTCCACCCGGAAAACCAAGTAAAGAAGTATCATCAAAAGCACCTAAGGACAAGGAACGGCAAGTGGAGGAGAAACAGACCGAAGAAATGGATCCTTCTGAAACGGCCCGCACGGAAGAAGATGAAGTGAAGGAGCCTTCAGGATCAGAGGCAGAGAATACAGAGAGTCCTACAACCGATTCATCTGAACCCGGTAAAAAAGGACCAAAAGGATACAAAGGGTTGTTAAAAGCCATTCAAAATGTAAAAGACAAGCCGGCGGGTACCGTTTTGGCCGATATTTTGCTCACAAAATATGCAGCTGAATTGACGGACGAACAGAAAAAAGAACTGGAAGCTATCATGGAAGAGGATAAGGCATTGGAAGCCGCAGCAGAGATGCTTGAGAATAATGGTAGTGTAACGGATGCTGTGTATTTGCAGGAAGAAGCCATAAAGGCTAATTTCAAAAACCTGGATCTGTACAAAACATTGGGGAAACTGAATGAAAAGGCAGGTAAAAAGAATGGAGTGAAGCTGTATGTGAATGGTGAAGGGACAGATGCCGAACCGTTCATCAAAAAAGGTAACACATTCGTTCCTTTTCGCGCCATTGCCGAGACTTTGAACGCCGAAGTCACCTGGAACCCTGAAGAACGCTCCATAACTGTCACCAAGGATGGAGTAAGCATCAAACTTGTGGTTGACAGTAAGACCGCAACTGTCAATGGTCAAAACGTATCATTGGATGCGCCAGCCACCATCACCAAAGGGAGTACTTATGTGCCTGTTCGTTTTGTGAGTGAGGCATTGAGAGCAACTGTCCTATGGGAAGAGCAAAGCAGAACCGTTGTAGTCTATGAAGAATAAATAGGGTAGGGAAAGAACGATTAGCATACAATCGGAGCACATCTAGGATAAGAAGCCGCCATGAGGCGGCTTTTTTGCGTTTTTTCTGCACACTACATCAATGTAACCTAATCATTCAAACTTGGATGGAGGCACGTTATAGTATTTTTTGAAAGCTTTCGAGAAGGTAAACGGATCCGGATAGCCCAGGAAGCCGGCGATTTGTTGGATCGTATACTTTTTCTCGTAGAGATAATCCCTCGCGCGATTCATTCTGATCTGGGAAATGTACTGACCCGGGGTGATCCCGACGGTTTTCTTGAAATAGGAAATAAAATACTTCTCGGAGATCCCTGTCATCGCTGCGAGATCGTTCATTCGTATGGGACAATGCAGGTTCGCATCGACATATTGAAATACGTCTTGTAATACGTCCAGGCTACCTTCAGATTTTCTGGGTTTCTTGCCGTTCAGGAATTGACCCACATAGGCGCCCTGACCGTAAAGCTCGATAATCTTTGCGATAACGGCAAGAAGAGAGGCTTTTAAGTAGAGTTGGTTCCCTGACGTGCCGTTCTCCTGTTTCAATCGACGAAATGTCCTGGTGAACAGCATGGTTTCCTCTTGAATCAGGTTGCCCGGCACAATTCCCGGAAGTTGAAAACCGCCCAGAATTCGCTGCTGCTCGCCGATGCCAAAGTCGAAATGAATGTATATGAATCGGCAAACGTCCTCGGACGTCGAGGCGATATAGGGCATATCCGGATAAAAGAATATGGCATCTCCCGGGACTGCCGTATATTCGAACCCATCGATCATCATTTTAATGGAGCCCTCTTGAATGAACCAAAGATCGTAATCAGGATGCGATTTGTGTTCAGTCCAGTTTTGATTGTGAGTTTGTTCTAGATAGGAGTTCATCCGGAGATGAATATATTCCGAAAGTTCGTTAAGGATGCTCATATTCAATCTGTTTTCACTCATCCGCTTTCCTCATCCACCTTTACCACATGACATCTTTAAAAATTAATTCATTATATCAAAGGTTTTACACGTTGTTAAATATCGTACGATATGACATGTATTGAAAACTATTGCACATTCCGATTATTAGCCACTCTTCTATAATGAACTTATATCACATGAGGAGGGTTATTCATGAACACGACGAACATGCCGCAGCCTAAGGTTGTCGTTATCGGAGCAGGGAGTCTATTCTTTGGTCGTCAGTCCATATGGCAGATGGTTCATTCCCCTTACTTGAACCAAGGAACGCTTGCTCTGGTCGATACGGACGAAGAGCGGCTGGCAAAAATGGTGAAACTTGCGGAGATGGTTGCTCGGGAGAACAATGTATCCTTGAAGATTGAGGGCTCAACAGACCGAAGACAGGTGCTTCCGGGGGCCGACTTCGTTGTACTCAGCTTCGCAGAGCAATCGGTGAAATATCGGGGGATTGATTGCGAGGTATCGTTGAAATACGGTATCCGTATGTGCTCGGGGGATACGATCGGGCCAGGAGGAATTTTCCGTGCGATGCGGGAATTGCCGATCATTATGGAATGCGCCAAAGACATTGAGGAGCTCTGTCCCGATGCCTGGGTAATTAACTATATCAATCCGTCTACCGTCCACGGTATAGCGCTGCACCGTTATGCACCGAAGCTGAAATCATTTGCACTCTGTGACAGTCATCATATGCCGCATAAGAAGGCTTATTATGCTGTGCGAGCAGGGATCATCGGCGACAGAAAAGAGTTTACCGAGGAAATCGATCGGAAGTTTGATTTCCGCATTGCTGGGGTCAATCATTTTACGTGGCTTCTAAAAGCGGAGTTCGAAGGCAAGGACGTCATGCCGACGATTGCGGAGGCTATGCGGAAATCCGCCGGTGAGGAGAACAACGGTGGTGATCAAGGTGCCAAAGCTCTCCATAACGACGCCATTACGTATGAGTTGTACGATATTTTTGGATCTATCCCTACATGCACTGCACATACGAAGGAATATGTCCGTTATTGGCAAGGTCATGGTAAATCGTCGGATCGTATCCCGCCGTTATCGATCTGGGAGACAGAGGACCGTTATCAGCGTCACGACGAGATGTGGAACCAAGTCGACGGCTTCCTTTCGGGGAACATTCCCATTGCCGATTACATGAGTACTTTCGGACCGGATCATGCAACAGACATTATTGAAAATATGGTGGGCAATCTGGGGAAACGCTTCTTCGTGAATACGCTCAACAATGGGGCAGTGACAAATATGAATGATGATTCGTTCCTGGAGCTGTTATGTGATGTAAGTATGGAGGGAGCGAAGCCGGTTCATGTTGGTGAGATGCCGAGAGGAATTCGGGGGATGCAGGAGCTTGTACTGGATACCCATGAGCTTACGGCAGAGGCCGTTGTGGAGCAGAGCTACGAGAAGCTAAGAAGAGCGATGTTGACGGATCCGCTTGTGAGTTCCATCGGTGACGCGGATCAGATCATCAAAGATCTTCTGGAATTGGAACGTGAAATGATCCCAGGTGTCTGGTATTCGGATGGACTGATCAAAATCTGATTTTGGATAAGTCAATCAACGCTGCGTTTATGAATGGTAGGATGACCCGAACAGCCGAAGAAGCCGCTACATGTAGCGGCTTTTTTTGGCTGTGGTCTGATTCCGGGGCATAGGGATTCTATGTACTTCTTAAGTATTAAATAGATGATTGTTCACACTTCTTTCCTGTTCAACATTAATATCCCAATGTTATGGGATTGTAGACTTATCGTACTCTTTTATATGAAATGAGCAGATGAGAAAATGAGGTGCGTATTTAGATGTCTTTAAATAAGGCTAGGGATCAACAAAAGACTGAGCATCATGAAGCCGTCATTCAGGGGTACATAGAATCAAGTGAGAAGCAGCGTCAGCTGCAGAAAAGAACATTGGCTATTGTTATCGCATCCCAAATATGCGGTGGTGCAGGTCTCGCTGCCGGCATTACGGTGGGAGCACTGCTTGCTCAGGAAATGCTGGGAACGGGTCAACCGCGTCTGGCGTGACATTATTGTTCGCAGGCTTGCTGGCTGCATATTCGCCGGCTGACTCTATGATTCTTCTTGTTCTGGCCTTGGCTCTACTTGGACTGGGATGGAATTTCGGTCTAATCAGTGGAACTGCGGTTATTGTGGATGCAACTCCTCCAAACTGTCGTCCGAAAACACAAGGGAAGTTGGATGTGCTAATTGCTCTGGCAGGGGCCACGGGAGACGCCATGTCGGGAATGGTTATGGCACAAACAAGCTATGCCACACTTTCATTATTAGGTGGGGGGGATCTCTACTCCTTATTCCTGTAATCGTTTGGTCTCGTACTAAACAAAAACACTAATATTGGGTTATGTTATGAAACCGACTTATCACCCTTATTCAGGAAATAAGTCGGTTTTTGTTGTTACACCATCTTTATTTATTTGACTCAGTCAATTAAAATGGATATGATGTATTTAGTTGACTTAGTCAAATAATATTCACTATAAGCAGGAGGTCACCATGAATTTACCAACATCAGTTATTCCAATCATTCGCCAATTTAACCGATACTACACCAAGGTGCTGGGTTTGCTGGATAAGCACCTGCTTGATAGCGAGTTCTCTCTATCGGAGGTCCGGGTCCTTTATGAAATTGGTCAATCCGAAGAATGCAAGGCAAGCATGCTCATTGAGCAGCTAGGACTCGATCCGGGCTATTTGAGCCGAATGTTAAAACGGTTTGAAAAAATGGGATTGACCTACCGCGTGCAGTCCAAGGAGGACGGAAGATCGTCCTTGCTGTATTTATCGGAGCTCGGTGAAGAAAAGTTGTCCCACTTGAATGAATTGTCCGATGAACAGATACACAATATGATTGTTGATTTGCCTGAACAGAGTCAGTTAAGTATTGCCAAAAGCATGACCACGATTCAGAACAAGTTATCCGGCAATTCAGAAGATCGGAGCATAGAGGTCCGGACTGAATTGAAACCAGGTGACGTTGGAGCATTGATTCATCTTCACGGCTGGGTATACGCCAAGGAGTGCGGCTATAATCATATATTTGAAGGGTATGTCTGCAAAACGTTCTATGATTTGCTCCAGACGTACAATCCGGATAAGGACCGTTTCTGGATATCCGAATGCGATAATGAAATCGTTGGCTGTATCGCGGTTATTGAGCATCCAGGCCAAAGAGCCCAGATCCGGTGGTTTATTCTGCATCCGGACTACAGAGGTATGGGTATTGGCAAGAAACTCATTCGTGAAGCCATGGCTTATTGTAAACAGAAGGGATACTCCGATGTCTTTCTGGAAACGACGGAGGACCAAAAAACAGCTATAGCCATGTATACCAAGCAAGGTTTCGTCAAAATAAAAGAACAAGAGAACGATGCCTGGGGAGTTCGCCACATCGAACAAACCTATGAACTTGAGCTTTAATGAAAATAGCCGCTGAATTAAGCGGCTTTTCTTGATTAAAGGAAACATGATCGAATTTTTATGAGTCAGGGGCGATTAACTTAGTTGATCATGTGTGGATATTTTTCAGGTGTTGTTGTCTTTCTTTCGGCAGGTATACACGAAGACAGGTGGGAAATTCCTGGTGACAAATTGGGTGTTCTCAATAATCAGCTCTTCAGCCAGTAGTTGCTTCATATGAAGTGAGTACTGATATAAGACCAACATGCCTCCTGGCCGGAGAGCTTGTGATATTTGAGCAAGAATGTGATCTCTCATTGTCTTGGAAAAATTAAAAAAAGGTAATCCGCAAATAATGCAATCCAACTGTTGGATCTGCTCCTGATTCATTTTCTTGACTAAAGAGGAGGCATTGGAAGCAAGCTTGAAATGAGGGTATTCCTTTTTTAGAGCTTTCCGCATTCTTCGGTCTCTTTCAAATAAAAGTACTGCTGCAGAGCTCGGTAAATTAGCTTCCATGATGCGTGTTATAGCACCCGTTCCTGCCCCAAGCTCTGCTATGGCTCGAACATCATTCCAATACACAGACTGAACAATTTTACGTGCCAGAAATGCTGAACTGGGGAAGATGCTTCCTACTCTTTTCGGATTCTTGAGGAAAGCTAGCAGAAAAAGAAGAAAGTTGGGTATTTCAATCATTAATCCTCCATTGTTGTAAAATCTACCGGATGCCGGAAGGCAGCCTTAGCCGAAACTTAAACACATTATCCTCATGCTGAAGGGTTAGGGTGCCATGATGCAGCTCTGCAATATTTCTCGCAATCGAAAGGCCGAGCCCGGATCCCGATTGAATGCCTTCGCTGCTTCTTGAATAATCCACCTTATAAAACCGGTCAAACAGCTTGTCCATCTGTTCTGCCGTTAGGGGAGTTCCTTTATTTTCAACTTCAATGATTACATGTTCAGGCTGCATGGTCATCCGGATATGAATCGTACCCGGTTTGAAGGAATACTTCAGGGCATTCATCAACAGATTATCGATGGCGCGAGCCATCTTATCACTGTCGATATAGGTCATTATTGGTGAATCGCCAATGTCTTTCTCGATGTGGATGCCATTTTCCATTGCGAGAGGTTCAAACTCGAATAACATCTGGTCTAAAAGTTGAAATAAATCAATTTTTCTCAGATCCAATTGGGTATCAACGGAGGTAAGACGAGTATATTCAAATAGATCATCCAGCAATTTTTTCAAGTGCGTCGCTTTGTTATAGGTGTTTTCTACGAATCGTGTATATTCAGCCTTGTCTTGAAAGGAATTGGTCCGCAGAAGCTCAATGTAGCCAATGATGCTCGTAAGAGGCGTACGCAGGTCATGCGAAATGCCTGTGATTAAGTCCATTTTGGATTTTTCCAATTCGCGTTCCTTCATGATTTGTTGTTGCAGCTGCTCCGTCATGAGATTAATGTTGGTGGCGACCCGTCCCAATTCGTCTTGGCGATTAACGGCTACCCGATAATCCAGATGACCCTCCGATATGAATTGAAGACCTTGCTCCAAAGAGACCAGATCTCTCACTATTTTTCGCGTGGCAATCAAAAAAGTGAATGTGAAGATCAATATAAAAATAGGCGTAATGACATAAGGGAAAAAGTTAAGAAGCCAGTGCCATTCTAATCCATCACTGATTTTGGAAGCCGTCATAATAAGAATATTATTCACGCAAACGGAACCAACAATTGAAATAACAAAACTGATCACCAATCGATTGAGGATGTGAAGCTGTATCTTTTTCGTTTGCTTGGATTGCGGTTTAGTCAACTTTGTAACCTACTCCCCATACCGTTTTGATATATTGAGGCTCTCTTGGGTTCGCTTCCAGCTTCTCGCGCAGATTACGAATGTGGACCATAACGGTATTATCCGAATACCCGTAAGGTTCTTTCCACACGGTTTCGTATATCTTCTCGGAGCTGAATACCTGTCCGGGGTGGCTGGCAAGCAGCTCAAGAATTGAAAACTCCAGCGGTGTAAGCGGAATATCGTTCTCTTTCAACTTCACGGAATGTTTACTTTTATCGATGACAAGGTCTTTAACGAGAATTAAAGAGTTATATTCAGCTTTTCCAATCAGGGTTTGACGCCGCAGCTGAGCCCTGACACGAGCGAGTAATTCCAATGCATTAAACGGTTTGACCATATAGTCGTCGGCTCCGGTAGTCAGGCCAGTGATTTTATCAATGTCTTCTTCTTTGGCTGACAGCATGATGATGGGAGTGTTGGATACTTCGCGAATTTTAAGACAGGCTTGAATTCCATCCAAGACGGGCATCATAACATCCAGAATGACGAGTTGAACCGATGTTGTTTTTATAATATTGAGTGCTTCCAGACCATCGGCTGCTTCAATGACGTGATATCCTTCGTTACGTAAATAGACATGAATGACATCGCGGATATCGGGTTCATCATCGACAACGAGTACGGTGTTCATAAATCTAGCTCCTTTTTAGTCCACTCTAAAATAAATATAATGAATTCGTGACATCTACCAGTGTAATCCATCGTCCAGAATGTTTAAATTGTTTCCTTTTTGCGACAGACATAAACAAACGCAGGAGGGATATTCAATGGCACGATATCGATGTTCTCGATGACAAAATGTTTGGAAAGTATCTTTTTCATCTGAAGCGAATATTGAAAGGCGATGAATAAACCTCCAGGTTTGAGAGCCTGATCGATTTGGTCTACCAACGTGTTTCGGAGCTCAGGCTCAAAGTTGAAAAACGGCAATCCGCTAAAGATACAATCTAATTGCTGAACGCCTTCTTGCTTCATCGAAGCTACTAATTGAGCAGCATTCGGATAGAAGGAGAATGTGGGAAATGCCTTTTGTAAATTGGTCCTCATAATCTGATTCGACTCAAACACGAATACGTTGGTAGAATCCTGCACCGTTTTTTCAATATAACGGGTGATGGCCCCTGTGCCTGCACCTAGCTCTGCGATGGCCTGGAATTCATGCCATGGTGCATGTCTGACCATTTTGCTAGCCAGGAAGCGAGAACTTGGTATGATGCTGCCTACATGTTTGGGATTCTTTACAAAGCTTTTCAAAAACAAAATCGTTTCATCGGAATTCATGTGTTAAGTTCCTCCAAGGGTTTCGTATCGATTTTTGCAAATGCAAGACGGACTCAAAAGCGTAATAACTGAAGCACAGACAGAAGTGGATCTCCAAAGTAAATGCCTGCAGCAAAATACGTTAAGGTCCAGAGTAAAGCACTGGAATAGGTTATCATTGCAAATCTTCTGAAATGTACCCCGCTCAGCCCGATCACCAGAGGAAGAACATATCGTACGACTGGAATAAACAAACCGATTGACATCGCCCAATGGCCCCGTTGGTTCAGCATTCGTTCGGCTTTGATAAAATGTTTATTATGTTGAAATCGGTATAGGTTCTTGGCGCCGTACAATTTACCTGCAACATAGGCAGCAGTGATCGCTGTTAAAAGTCCGGATAGAATACAGAAGTAAGTGATCCCGGCATTGATTGCACCGGTGTGGCTCAGGATGGCCCCGCTGATAATCGTGATCTCATTCGGAATGGGAATTCCGAACGGACCCAGGGAGAAGGCAAAATAAAAAATCAGATATCCATACTGATGAAGCAGCTCTAAGATTGTATTACTGACCATGGTTTTACCTCCTCGCTTGTCGATAGCAAAATCATAATGAAATAAACTAAGGAATTAATGAGTATATTTCTAAAGAAAATCTAAAGATTGTTTAAGTAAGTTAACAACTTATCTCCATTCAACCTAAAAAAGCCTTGCCAAAAAGTTGGCTAGGCTTGATTTGTTTTAATAGAAACGATGGTCATTGAGCAATTCTCGCAATTGGTATACTGCTGCATACATTTTGCGTACAACCTGCATGTATTCTTCCTTGTCCTCTTGGGATATCGATTGGATTAGCTCAATGTTCCTGATCAATTCTTCCAAAGCAATAACCACATCATTCGTTAAACTTCCAAGCCATCTCCAATTGGCGCTTTCGTCCTTACACGTCTGTGTCACCAGTTCCTGGAATTGATCCAATTCTTCTGAAATAAGGTGTACATCACTTTCCGAAGCCGCGATATCCCTAACCATGCACCAAATCACCAAACCGTATAAAAAAACGAAAAAACATGTGAATATTATTGGAAATAGGTAGGCGAGAAATAGCTGAAATTGTTGCAAAAGCCAATAATCCTTCAATGTCTACATCACTCCGAAAAAAAGTTGAATGGTATGTCTAATTGGTAAATAGGTCACAGCAATAATAGAGAAAAACTCTGAATATTTGGGCAGGATTTTTCTAAAGAATTTCTGAGTATGACGGGATATAGCCAATATTGGGACAGATTGTTTTCGTCGAAAATTCCATGCAGAATATTGTTCTTTATTTTCCATTTTTGTGTTATTCTGTTGATGATAGGCGACCATTTCATTGGTGTGATCGATATAGAAGGGAGGGACATCTGCTCGATTCCTTCAATTGGTATAAAGAGAGTAACGGCACTGCTTGTAAAAAATGACAATAAGCGGAGGTTTGGTTATGCTCAAAAAAATGAAGAAATTTGGCGTTTGCAGTTTGGCACTTGTATTGTTTGCGGCTGCGGCATTGACCGGGTGGAGTACGAAAGCATCGGCAGCGGATTTCAGATCATTGAACGCTTCACAGATCGTATCGGAGATGGGTGCAGGATGGAATCTGGGGAACCAGCTTGAAGCAACGGTGAATGGCGTCCCTAGTGAAACGGCTTGGGGCAATCCTGTCGTTACTCTAGAGTTGATTAAAAAGGTAAAGGCAGCAGGCTTCAAGACCATTCGCATTCCTGTATCCTATTTCAATCATATTGGAAGCGCTCCCAATTATACGATTAACGCTGCGTGGTTGAATCGAGTCCAAACCGTCGTTGATTATGCATATAATGAAGGTTTATATGTCGTTATTAACATTCATGGAGATGGGTATAATTCCATCCCGGGCGGATGGCTTCTTGTGAATGGCAGCAATCAGGCTGCAATTAAAGAAAAATACCAAAAGGTGTGGCAGCAGATTGCTACCAAGTTCAGCAATTATAACGAGCGTCTTATTTTTGAATCGATGAATGAAGTGTTCGACGGAAATTACGGCAATCCGAATGCGGCATACTATGCTAACTTGAACGCCTATAATCAAATTTTTGTGGACACGGTCAGGCAGACTGGGGGCAACAACAACGCCAGATGGCTACTGATTCCAGGCTGGAACACGAATATTGACTATACGGTGGGTAATTATGGCTTTGCTCTTCCTACAGATCATTTCAGATCCTCGGCAATCCCGAGTTCTCAGAAGAGAATTATGATCTCTGCACATTACTACTCTCCGTGGGATTTTGCTGGTGAGGAGAACGGAAATATCACGCAGTGGGGCGCAGCGGCAACAAATCCTTCGAAGAAATCAACCTGGGGTCAGGAAGACTATCTGAATGCACAGTTCAAATCGATGTACGATAAGTTTGTAACGCAGGGCTATCCGGTTGTCATTGGAGAATTCGGATCCATCGACAAAACGACGTATGACTCCACCAATAACGTTTATCGTCAAGCTTATGCCAAGGCGGTAACGGCAACTGCCAAGAAGTACGGGGCCGTGCCGGTGTATTGGGACAATGGCCATAACGGCCAGCATGGTTTCGCTTTGTTTAACCGCTCAAACAATACGGTTACCCAGCAAGGGATTATTAATGCCATTATGCAGGGTATGCAGTAATCCAATCATGCGTTTAATCGTATAAAAGGCATGTCCTCTCATAAGAAAGGACATGCCTTTTTTTATGCATTACTCGTTTGGTATCATTCAAACACAAATATCATATTGCTAAATGAATTTTACATAAGCCACATACAGAATTCATTAAACGCCACAATACCTTTTATATACTTAATTTGCTTATATAGCGAACTAAAAGGACTAGGTGGTAGACAGAATGTTAAAAAAACGCGATTTGCATGAATGCCACGCACTGTACTGCTTATTGAACGACCCCTCAGTGTCACCTTATGTTCGTTACCAATGTCATTCACCTGAGGAATATGTATTCCTGACCAAACAGTTGATAGACGAGGAAGAACAGAAAACCACGATTTCCCGTACAATTCTAAACGAAGCGGGCCTGCCCATTGGAACCATTGATTTGTATCATATCGTAAACCATACAGGGTTTCTGGCCACATGGATTGGAGCACCTTACTTCGGTAACGGATACAGTCAACGGGCGAAATCCATCTTTTTGAGTGAACTATTTCTCGAACATGCCATAGAAACGGTATTTTTGAAGATTCGCAAACAAAATATTCGGTCGAGCAAAGCTGCACAAAAACTGCCCTATGTAAAACTGGCCAATGTTTCGCATTCTGAATTATACGGATCCATCAATACCAGGGAGCAGATTTATGACCTCTATCGCGTGGAACGGATCGACTTTATCGAATACAGTATGATCCTGAACCAGGGAGTGGCTACATAACTGCACAATTCTATAAGGTCAAAGATAGGTAGTATTATCATCTTAACAACTCATACCAATCAAGAGTCGCTGAATCAGCGGCTTTTTTTGTTGCTCTTTAGGCCAGGAGATAAATGGTTATGTGATAATTTATAACACATGGATTGAATGGTTGTGAAAAATAACAAAAAATAATGAAGCTTTTTTATGGAAAACTACAAAGACATTCAAAAATGTTCGTAATATAATATGACACAAGAAGAATAAATGAAGGAATAAGTAAGGTTATATAACATCTAAATAAACACAGGGATCTCAGTTTCTGTTCTGAAAGGAGAATATCTATGCAAATTACAGCAGCACCTTACAGTTGGCCTTACGACGGGAGCATTGATCCCCGTAAAACCGCATTAATCATTATTGATATGCAAATCGATTTTTGCGGCAAAGGCGGGTATGTGGAACAGATGGGGTATGACTTGTCTCTGACGGCCAAACCCATTGAGCCTATTCGAAAGCTCTTGCATCGGGTCAGGCAGATAGAAGATTTTCACGTCATTCACACGAGAGAGGGACATAAACCGGACCTATCCGATCTGCCTGCAAACAAACGATGGCGTAGCAAACAGATCGGGGCCGAGATCGGTTCTTCCGGACCGGCAGGGCGCATTTTGGTTCGAGGTGAACCGGGCTGGCAGATTATAGAGGAGCTCGCTCCCATCGAAGGTGAATCGATCATTGATAAGCCGGGTAAAGGCAGTTTTTATGCTACAGACCTGGATCTAATCCTCAAGAATAAAGGCATCACTCATCTGATCTTAACGGGAATTACAACGGATGTTTGTGTGCACACAACCATGCGTGAAGCCAACGACAGAGGATATGAATGTCTGATTCTGGAAGACTGCACGGGAGCAACCGACCCTGATAATCATCGCGCAGCGCTCCAGATGGTCAAAATGCAGGGAGGCGTGTTCGGCAGCGTCAGTAACTCCAGCGAGGTTTTAAAGGCGCTAGCTGCCTTTTAAGCAACACTGCCATAGCAATAGAAAAACAACAGCATGGGAGGAAATCATATGTGGAGATGGTCCAGAAAGTCACTGCTTATCGTAATGTCGGTTTGTTTGCTCGCACTAACAGCTTGCGGGTCGAACGATGTGCCTAGCTCTGCTTCAGGAGATGGAGAATCCGGTGAACTGAAAAAAGTGGTTCTGCGTCTAAAATGGGTTCATCAAGCACAGTTTGCCGGCTTCTATACCGCCGTAGAGAAGGGGTTTTACAAAGAAGCGGGTTTGGATGTTGAGATCAGACCAGGCGGCGCGGATTTTCCTTCTGTACAGATGATTGCATCAGGCGCGGAGCAATTCGGCGTGACGGGTGCAGATCAAATACTGATGGCTAGGGAGAAAGGGGTTCCCGTGAAGGCGCTGTCCGCCATTTACAGAAAAACGCCATTTGTTTTGTTTAGTCTCAAGGATTCAGGGATCACGAAAATGGAGGATCTGGTCGGCCAGAAGATCGGTGTGAAGCTTGGAGGGAATGAAGAGTTGACTTACCGAGCGATGGTGAAGAATGCGGGCATAGACGGAACCAAGGTGGAGGAAATGCCAGCAAAATATGATCTCAGCCCATTACTCAGCGGACAGGTAAAAGCATGGCCGGGTTATGTCATTAATGAGGTCCTCGCCGTACAGGAGCAGGGGAATGAAGTCAATATTATTGAGCCGAGCGATTATGATATTAACTTTTATGCGGATACGTTGTTTACGACAGAGGACATCATCGAGCGTGATCCCGAAATGGTGAAAAGCTTCGTACAGGCTTCCATGAAGGGCTGGAGCTACGCTATTGAGAACCTGGAAGAGGCTGCCGAATTTGGATTGAAATACGGGGATAAATTGACCATTGATCATGAAGTTAGCATGATGAACGCAAGCATTCCTTTGCTGGAGCCGGAGAATCTTCCCCTCGGCAAGATGGAATCAGAGGCATGGGACGTACTGCAACAGAACTTGATCGATCTGGAATTCTTGAAGGAAGAGCAAAACCTTGAAGACGTATTTTCAAACGAATTTATCGAATAGGGTGTGATTTTATGCTAACAACGGCCAGTGGTCTGGAGAAAGAAGCTTCAGGGCTGCATGAACAACAGACAACCATTTCTTCCAAAAGCGACATCGCGGTTACGTTGAAAAATTGCTCCTTATCCTTTGGTGACGTCAACGTATTGAATAATGTGTCGATTGATATTTATAAAAATGAGTTTGTATCCATTCTCGGTCCAAGCGGCTGCGGGAAGTCAACGCTGCTTCGGTTAATGCTCGACCTGCTTCAACCCAATGCAGGAGGAGAGATCGTTTATCCATCGAAGGATCTCTCGCTCGGCATGGTGTTTCAAAAGCCTGTATTGATGCCCTGGCTAACCGCAATCCAAAATATATCCCTGCCTCTCACCATCGGAGAGAAGAAGTTCACCAAAAAAGAGATCAAGGAAAAAGCGGAATCCTCGCTGCGGCTGGTTGGACTTCAGGATTTCATGAATAATTTTCCGCATCAGCTGAGCGGCGGCATGCAGCAGCGGATTGCGATTGCAAGGGCACTTGCAGCAGATCCGACAGTATTGCTTATGGATGAGCCCTTTGGGGCGCTCGATGAATTTACGAGAGAAAAGCTGAATTTCGAGCTGCTGCGTCTATGGGAGAGTCCCGAAACGAGCCTAAGTACAGTTGTTATGGTTACCCACTCGATTCAGGAATCCGTGCTGCTATCCAACCGCGTGATCATGATGTCACCAAGGCCTGCCGGCGTGGAGGATATTATTTCGGTTCCCCTGCCTTCACCAAGGGAGATTGGAATGGATGAACTTCCGGCCTTCCACCAGACTGTCAATGAGTTAAGAAAGCGGGTCAAACACCTATGAAAACTAAGATCAAAGATGCCATGTATCCTGTCGTATTCGCCGTTGCCTTTCTTATATTATGGGAACTCATTGTACGCCTTTTCGACATTCCCCTTTATTTGCTTCCATCTCCCACAGGCATCTTATCGGTAATGGACAGCTCCTTATGGTCACATATGCTGGTCACGCTGCTGGAAGCTTTGGCAGGCTTCGTGCTTGCCAATGTCCTGGGATTGATTACCGCAGTGATCTTCGTGCATTCCAAACCCATTGAAAAGGGAGTATTCCCGCTGGCGATTGCACTCAAAACGACCCCGCTTGTCGCTCTGGCCCCGCTTCTGGTCGTATGGATGGGGACGGGATATTCCTCCAAGGTCGTAGCCTCCATGCTAATCTGTTTCTTCCCTATTTTGGTCAACAGCGTAAAGGGTCTGAAAGCCATTGAGCACGAAGCATGGGAGCTGTTCTCCACATATAAAGGCACCAAGTCGGAAATTTTCTGGAAATTACGGCTGCCTGCAAGTTTACCCTATGTGTTTTCAGCGTTGAAAATTTCGACCTCGTTGGCTATCGTGGGTGCCATTGTCGGTGAATTTGTCGGCGCTAACAAAGGGCTCGGCTATGTCGTCTTGGTATCTTCATACCATATGGATACACCTGTGATGTTCTCCGCAATTATTGCATCCGCACTATGCGGACTGGTTCTCTTTTGGGCCATCAGCTTACTTGAGAGAAGAATTATATTCTGGCAAAGGACGGATGACCTATGATGAGATGCACGGTGAACCGTATTCCAAGCCGTTCGCCTAACGATACGGCTGCAATGGAGAAAGCGATCCAAGAGGGAATCATTGATCCTCAAGATGTGGTTGCAGTATTAGGCAAAACAGAGGGCAATGGCTGCGTGAACGATTTTACCCGCGGTTATGCTGTGCTGGCGTTAAAGCAATTTTTTGCCGAATATCGGAAAGAATCAACTTCTTCCATATCCTATGTCATGTCTGGAGGAACCGAGGGCATATTGAGCCCTCACTTTACAGTGATTAGCCGTAAAGGTGCTTATATCCAAGATGGTCAGAGACAAGATCAGAAATCGCTGGCCATTGGCGTCGCGAAAACACGTGATTTCCTTCCAGAGGAAATAGGAAGGCTGACTCAAGTGGACGAGGTGGAAGCTGCCGTTCAGCGGGCCATAGCGGAAGCCGGCATTGAATCTTCGGCAGATGTACATTTTGTGCAAATTAAGTGTCCGCTGTTAACGTCCGAGGGCGTGCATGATGCTTTGAACAGATCACAAACCACTGTGACAGAAGATACTTACAAATCCATGGGATATTCACGAGGAGCCTCCGCACTAGGTGCCGCAGTTGCTCTCGGTGAGGTGGAACGAGCTGGACTTCAAGATACTGACATTTGCGATTCATGGCATCTGTTCAGCAGTGTAGCCTCCACGTCGGCAGGCAGCGAGCTGGCGTATTGTGAGGTGATAGTCTTCGGCAATTCTGACTTTGCGGAAGGTCCGTTTTTTATCGACCATGCTGTAATGAACGATTCTATTGACGCTCCTGCGCTCAAGCGCCTGCTGGATGTTCATGCAGATGCTGAAATGGTGCAGGTGATGGCTAAGGCAGAGGCTGATCCCACCGGATTCATCCGGGGGCACCGGCACACGATGCTTGATGATTCGGATATCAACCATACGAGACATGCGCGAGCTGTCGTCGGAGGTGTGCTTGCTTCGGTGTGTGGTGATCCAATGATCTATGTGTCTGGTGGAGCCGAACATCAGGGGCCGGCAGGCGGCGGGCCGGTGGCGGTCGTTTTTAAACGCAGGGATTAGAAGGGATACATCCATAAAAAACAAATGGAGGAATAACACGATGATTACAGCCAAGAAAACTGAGGTTATCACTGGAGAAGACATGCAATGGGGATTAATGCCGAATCATATTCACCTGTATCACCGCGAGATTGTGTCTGCGGAACAGGCAGATCAGATGGGGGTTCGTGCCAGCTCTGTTTTGTGGGAAAAGATTGGAGTCGGCGGTCAGGTACTGCCTCACTATCATGATGTAGCCGAAATCATTCACATCACGGTAGGTAAAGTGAAACTGCTGTGCAATGGAGAATGGAAGAGCTACCAGGCAGGAGATACATTCCATGTCCCTGCAGGTGTTATTCATTCGGTAGCCAATGACGATGTACAGGCGACAGAGCAGATCAGTATTTTTTTGCCGGTTGAAGAAAATGCTCCGGTTAACTCCTTTTTTAATACGACATTAGTAGAAGATGTCTTTACCACCAAATTGAAATAGTCAGGCGGGATGGGAGATGGCAGATCACAAGAAGGCAGGATTCACGTGCAGTGATGTTTTGTTGATCCCCGACTTTAAGGAAGCTGTCGTCTTGGCTGGAGCGAGTGGCATGCAGCGAATGATTAATCGTGTCAACGTGATGGAAGTGCCCGATGTGATCGATTGGGTACGCCCGGGGGAGTTTCTGATTACCAGTGGATTTCCATTTCGTGATCAGCCGGAGGCTATTGCGGATATCATACCGCAGCTGGTGGAGAAAGGTGTATCGGCGCTGGGGATCAAAACCAAACGATTCATCGATCATATTCCTGCCCGTGCACTCGAGCTGGCTGACCAATTGGGCTTTCCGATCTTCGAGCTTCCGGCCGCGACCGTATTTTCGGATGTTGTCCGGGATATTATGGAGCGGGTCCTTGTGCAGGAGGCAAGAGAGCTTTCGCTGCTGCAAAGCCGTTTTCAAAAGCTTTCTCAACAGCTCCTGTACGGGAAAGGTTTAGAGGAATTTTTGCAAACGCTGGATGGCATATTGAACAATCCCATTGTATTGCTTGATGACTCGAATCATCTGTTCCTCTCTCCCCAGGCAGAGGAGATTGTGGAGGCAGATAATCCGATACTGTGGTCCGGTCTGCGGGAGGAGAGCAGCCTCGGTGTGAGTTTCATAACACTAGGTGAGCGCCGAATTCGTGTATATGTATCAGCCGTTAATGACAAGCAATACGACAAATGCTTGCTGGTTCTGCTGGAATGGAATCAGGAGCACTCGGTTGTCGATCGACTGACGATCGACCGCGTAGGTGTTTTGGTAGGACTCGAGATGATCAATACCAACGCCAGGCGGGAAGTAGAGCTGAAGTACGTCGATCAGTTTCTGCAGGACTGGGTTACGGGCCGAATTGTAACCATTGAGGATTTGAGGCTGCGAGCGGAAGCGTGCGGGCATCCACTTGATGATGATCAAACGCGGCATGTCGCGTTAGTGCGATTTCTGAACGTCAAACCTAGCATCAGGACCATGCAGCAGGCGATTAAAAGATTGAGAACCAAATCCAGATGTGTGGGGCTTCAGGCAACCATACTGGAGGGAGAGCTTGTCCTTCTTTTCGCAGAAGAAATGCATGGAATTCGGAATGTGGCGATGGAAGCCATTATCGCTGATATGAAAGTGATTTTCCCTGCTGAGAGCTATTCTCTCTGTATCGGCAATCGAACCGAAGCTGCGGAGAAGGTGTACGAGAGCTATAACGATGCCAAAAAGATTCATCATATCAGCTCCATTTGCGATTACCGTGAACCTTATGTGGACTATATGAAGCTAGGCGTGTTTCAGCTTTTATACCATCTGCCTGATACGGAGGAGGTTCAGGAGTATCGTGATCGATTCATTCTGCCCTTGCTTGCGTACGATGCGAAGCATAATTCCCAGCTGTTTGAAACGTTGAAGGTATACTTTAGGCATAATCGTAATGTGAAAAAGACGTCAGCGGAGCTTTTTACCCATTATAATACGGTTTCCTATCGGGTAGAGCGGGTGTGTGAATTGCTGGGGATCAGCATGGATAATGGCGATGATGTGCTGCAGCTGCATCTAGCGATGAAGCTGAATGAAATGAGACCAGCCTGATTGATATGTACGCGTCAAGGAGGGATGACGGATGAGTAAGCTGGATATGAAAATACCGCGTGAACTGACAATAAACTGGCTGCAAGCGCAATATGGGAGCGGGAAGCTCAAGCCGGAGCAGGTCATTGAAGAGATCATCCGCCGTTCCCGTGAGGACGAAGGGATGAATATTTGGATCACTCCGCCTGTGCTGGAGAGAATCAAGCCGTATTTGGACCGTCTCCAAACAATGGATACTTCCTTACCACTGTGGGGTGTACCCTTCGCCATTAAGGACAACATCGATTTGGCTGACACACCAACAACGGCTGGCTGTCCCGAATATGCATATGTTCCAGACAGGCCTGCTGCAGTTGTAGAACGATTGTTAAATGCCGGTGCGATTCCTGTAGGTAAAACCAATATGGATCAATTCGCAACCGGGCTTGTAGGCACCCGGAGTCCTTACGGTGAGACACATAACGCATTGAGCGCTGAATGGATAAGCGGCGGGTCCAGTTCGGGATCGGCTGTAGCGGTAGCGAGGGGACAGGCGGCATTCGCCCTGGGCACGGATACAGCGGGCTCTGGAAGGGTTCCTGCGGCATTGAACCGTCTCATCGGCTATAAACCGAGTCTCGGAGCCTGGTCGACAAAAGGTGTTGTTCCCGCTTGTGCCAGTCTGGACTGTGTAACTGTATTTACCCATTCAATAGACGAAGCAAGGATTGTGGATATGCAAGTACGAGGCCTTGAATCATCAGACCCATGGTCCAAGGAAATGCCGCGATTGGTCGATAAGCTTCCCGAAAAGTTGTATCTGCCTGAAAAACCATTAACGTTTTTTGGTCCGTTGGCGGAGGAATACAGCAAGGCATGGGATTCAGCCGTCCAGAGGATCAAACGATTGGAGCTGCCAGTCGAGTATGTTGATTACGCTCTCTTCGAGGCGGCTGCCGCACTTCTGTATGATGGACCTTGGGTAGCTGAGCGCTGGGCCAGTGTAGGTGAATTCATTGAATCAAGTCCAGGAGTCACTTTCCCGGTGACGGAACAAGTCTTGCGATCAGGCGGATCAGGCAAGCATGACGCAGCTTCCGTATTTACCGCGATGCATAAGCTTCAGGAACTGCGAATGATAAGCAACAAGCTTCTCCAGGAAGCGGTTCTAATCATGCCGACCTGTGGAGGCACATGGACGAGAGGACAGGTTGAAGCCGGTCCGATAGCTACGAATTCGGACATGGGGCGGTATACGAACCATTGTAATCTTCTAGATTTATGTGCGGTGGCTGTACCAGCGGGTGATGCCGCGTCTCAGATGCCTTTTGGAATTACGTTATTTTCGCTGTCTGGCAATGAGCACTTGATGGAAAACGCTGCGGCCGCGTTTCTTGAAGTAAATTTGCCGCCTCTGGAAGCAAAAAGGCAAGAAACGATCCTAGTTGCCGTCTGCGGCCTGCACATGAGAGGTTATCCACTGGAGAAGCAGATGCTGGAACACGGGGGTCAATTTGTTCGTGAGTCGCATACGGCAGAGAAGTATCAAATGGTGAAACTGCCTACAGTTCCGGCTAAGCCTGGGTTGCTGAAGAAAAAGGTAGGAGGCACTGCTATTGCGCTTGAATTGTGGGAGATTCCTGCCGCTTCTTTTGGCGCGTTCGCTGCATTAATTCCGGCCCCGCTTGGTATAGGTAAAATTGAATTGCAGGACGGGACAGAGGTGTCTGGTTTTATATGCGAGGGCTACGCTGAAGAAGGGGCAGAGGATATATCCGCCTGCGGAGGATGGAGAAACTTAGATAGGTATGAAGAAAGCGGGTTCGCTTAAACGATCGTCCTTCGATCCCAAGAACCGAATATTGTGACAAGGGAAAACAACTATGAGAGCATAAAATTCTTTCTCTTTCATGCTGTCACATGAATAATCCATGATGTTATATGCAAATTCATCGGTCCATAATCATCAGTCTGATGCATGTCCCGAGTTCAACAAAGGGCTGCTGACTTCCTAGTCAGTAGCCCTTTATATTTTAAGTAATGACCATATAGGAACCCGCTTCCTTACCGATTAGTGATGAGTGGCTCTAAGGGACCTGAACGGCTGTTCAGGTATCCCTTTTATTCAGTCCAGCTATACGCAGCGTTTGCTCCAGTCGATCCAGATCCACGGTGAAGTCCTCTAATCCCGGAAAAAGGTCCGGTGTCGTTCGGTCATCTTGCCCATACATCATATAATAATCAAGTTTGTTATGGTTGCTGATCATCCAGTAAGTAGGCACTACATGCCGGATATGAAAAATTTCTACGACAAGGGTGTCCTTCATGCAGAAAGCGAGATTGGCCAGCCCGGCTCCGTGCGGTGAAACGATCGCTTTTGAGGAAGCAAAGAGCTGAATCTGCTGGGCAACACTCCAATCTTCCAGATAGATCGGAACAAACCCGTACGTCTCCAAAAGCCGGATGACTTCACCCTCGTTAGCTATCCGTCGTGCAGCGGCTTTGCTCCGGGAAATGAAAATGCGTTCCGGTGAATGCAGCGTTGTGTCGCGTTCAGGTAGCATAAACATGCGAAGGACAGATGTAGCCCAAGGCGGATAGTGCGAGTTCATCATTAAGGAAGGCACGACCAACCTGTCAGCCTGAAGTTCCCGATTGTCTCCAGTACGATTCACGGACGATTTCGATACGCCAAACATCAATAACGTTTCTTCTACAAATGATGCATAAGGATTCGGATTCATGATCAGCGATTGAAAAGGAACATTTAGAATTCGAAGCATACCCAGTCGCGGCAGCACATCATATAACCAATGAAAATAATTATGACTCCCGCAAAAAGTCAAAACGGCCGAAGTCCCATGGAGATACTGTTGCTCCTGTACCTTACTCCGATACAAAGCAGGGTGTTCTTCCAGTGTCAGCATTCTGTTAAGTCTTCCATCGTATTCGGGAGAAAGGTCGAAGATCAGTTTTTCATCTGATGTCAGGACAGAACCTGATGTTCCCCAAACACGACCATTCGATATGTATGCAACATACCCGCCTTCCGGATGAACGGTATAGGGCATCAGATAACGATGAATTTTCGTTTCAAGGGTTTTCGGTACCTCGTATTTAGCGGCTTCACCAAAATCAAAAGGGGAGACTTTTTCATCCCCGCCGGAGGAAACGGAAGCTCCCCATTCCCAAATGTCCCTGTAGAAACGGGACTTATTAGAATTTGTGCCTGTCGATTTGGCATTTTTACATATTTCATTCATTTTTCAGCCCTCCATAACCATGTGTTGCTATGAAGCTAATTTATGCATGCAGGCCTCAAAGTGATTAGGGCTGATCATATCCTTTATTTCTTCTGTACAATTTACATGCAGATCTCTTCATTACGCTGTGAACATGTCGCAGTATCATTATTTACTATTAAATAGTAAAGCTTTGGATGCTAAATCAAGTATTGTATGTTGTATATGTGCTAAAAGCTCTGGATAATTAGAATGTTACACAGTTATTATTATAGTCACTTAGACCTGAGGATAGTGCCAGATGTGTTGAATCTCTCTCCATCAGGAGAGAAGATCGACGTATTTTTTAGGTTTAATGATGCTAAGCATATGATAGTATTGGTTGAAAGAAATGAAACATTATAAGTTCGCTATCAAACACGATACGTGCTTCATTTAATGGAGAGGGGGAAACATAAATGATGAATGTTTTGTTGGTGGATGATGAGCCGTGGGTGCTCGAAGGATTGAGAACCATGGTGAATTGGGACAAATACGGTTTTCGCATTTGTGGTGAGGCGGAGAATGGCAATGCCGCCTGGTCCATGATCGAAAGTCTTCAACCGGATCTGGTGTTTACAGATATTCATATGCCCTCTGTGAGTGGCCTGGAACTGATTGACCGTTCCAAGCATGAACTGGCCAAAGCACCCCGATTCGTTATATTAAGTGGATATGACAGCTTTGAGTATGTAAAAACAGCGTTGGAGCAGAGAGTAGAGGACTACTTGCTCAAGCCTATTGATGAGATCGAGATAGAAAACGTATTGGAACAGATGGGCCGTAAAATCCAGGAAGAACAGATTTCGGCAGAAGTACACCAGCGTGATCGTGCCCTGTATGTGAATTGTTTGTTTGATCGCCTGATTCAAGGGGAAGACAGCATGGAGCTGCAGGACGAAGTGAATACCATGCTGCAAATGGAAGGTCATGAGGATATGGCCTGTCTTCTAATTGCCACGGATACCAGTAAAGATGACGTGAAAGGGCGAATACACGCTTTTGGTGGTGTCCACTGGTCGGAACCTTTTGTGGATGCTGAAGGAAACCTAGGTGTGTTCGCTGCCGATATCGATAATTCTTTGAACCTGCTTGAGTCAATGGGCAGAAATATTGTGGAGACCTATGCTGGTCATTCCTCCATGATTGTGGCCGTTGGACATCATTCGGGCACACAAATCGGTATGCGGTCAGCCTACGAGAAAGCTTTGTTCGCTCTAAAATGGAAGCGTTATCAGGGAGGGGGCGGATTTGTTCAACATCAGGATCTGCCGCAGAGTGACCCATTGGCCAGCGTAAATCAAAAAGCTTTAGCCAATCTGATGGAAGTCATTCTTTCTGGTGAACAGGATAGGTTGGAAGGGAAGATTCAAGCACTTCTTGCTGATCCTGACTTAGGATTGCCCTTCTCCAATATGGAATACGTCCGGGTTCAATTGCTTGCCCTTGAAATGAGTGTTCTCAAGGAGTTGAAAGAGCTGGATGGAGATATGGGCAGTTTTATGCTTCACGTTCAAAATAAGGCAGGCGGCATTACTAAAATCGACTCCTATCCAGCATTTCGGGATTATGCACGTGTGTTAAGTTTAAACGCTTTGGAGGCGCTGCAGGAGCGGAGAAAAGAAAAGGAATGCAGCACCATTTTTCGTGTGGTGCAATATGTCAATCAGGAATTCCGTAAGAAGCTGCAGCTTCAGGAGCTCGCACATCAATTTCACATGAACGCCAATTATTTGGGGCAGGCATTCAAGCAGCAGACGGGCAAAACGTTTCGGGAATATTTAAACGATAAACGGATTGAGGAAGCAAAAAGACTATTACGTCAAAGCTGCGCATGCGTTGCTGACATTGCGGTACAGTCTGGTTATCCGAATGCAGACTATTTTGTAAGTCAGTTCAAGCGAATGACCGGCATGGCGCCTTCGGCATATCGTAAGCAGCAATAGATCCCCCGAGAGATGAGAAGTACGAATGAAGGATGGCGATAGCAAACATGTTCAGAACATTCCGTTTTCGCAGCATCGTGAACGATATACCCTTGAATTACAAATTTATCTTGATATATGTCATTGGTATTTTGCTTCCTATCTTTGTAAGCAATGTTTTGTTTATGGATCGTATGTCAGGGTTGATCAAGGAACGGGAAGAGCAGAATTTACAAATCTCACTGGAGCGTGCGAGAAAGGATATTCATACCATGATTGATGGTGGCGTCGCCGTCAGTCATGCCTTGATTACGGACAAGTTGTTGACCGAATCCATGGATCGGGTGTATGACAGTCAGCTGGATTTCTATAACACACTCGATGATCAGCTTCGTCACCGGGTGACTTCCTATATTCCTGTGAACAACCAAATTCAGCGAATAGGGGTTTACACCGAAAATCCGACCATTGTGCCTGGCGGGGATTACTATGTTCTGGACAACGACGTACGCTCCGGAACCTGGTTCGAGCAGTGGAAGGCCGCTGGGGAAACACTCAAAGTGCTTGCATACCGTGATCAGGCAACGAATGATCGTGCAGCAACCTCTTCGTATTTAAGCGTGATTGAAAAAATGGATTACTACAACGCCGACAACTCTTATCAGAAATTGGTACGCATCGATTTCTACGTTAGTCGCTTCTATGATGTGATTGCCAGAGAAAAGAGTTCTCTGGATCTGTATCTGGTGAATGCCCAGAATCAAATTATTGTATCTGCGGATGACAAGTATCAGGGCGAGATGGAGAGTAGCTATGCTTTGTTTGATATGAGCAAAGCGGCAGACAAAGACTTGCATATCGTTCCAATCGGCAGTGCTAGTTATGTGAAAGGCTGGAAGCTTATTGGTGTTCCTCAGGAAACACGTGTCAAACAAGCAATGTTATCCATGCAGCTTTATTTCGGAATGCTGGCCGGGATTATTACCCTGATCACTTCCATTTTCATTTATGTCATGCTCCGTTCCTACAATTATCGTGTCAAGCGGCTGTCGAGACATATGCAGAAGGTGGGTAACGAGAAATTCGAACTAATCAACATGGATGGTGGACATGACGAGATTGGGCATTTGATAAGCAATTTCAATATGATGACGGCACGAATCCATTCATTGATCAACAACGTGTACAAGCTAGAAATTCAGCAGCGAAGCCAGGAGGCTGAGCGCATTCGAGCAGAGCTTAATCTGCTGCAAAGCCAGATGAATCCTCACTTTCTATTTAATACGTTGAATGCGCTGCTTGTAGTTAGCACGAAAAATAACTATGCGGACGTGAAGGATATTATCAAGGATCTGTCCAAGCTGCTTCGCCGTCTGTTGAACTGGAAGGACGATGTGGTCACGCTGGAGGAGGAAATGAGCTTTACGGTCATGTACCTGGGAATTGAGAAATTCCGTTTCCGGGACAAGTTTGAATACTATATTGACATCACTGAAGAGGCAAGGCGATATAAAATACCCAAAATGAGTATCCAACAGCTGGCGGAAAATGCTTGCAAACATGGCATCCAGGCCATTGAGGGGCTTGGCTATGTGAAGATTCAGGCTGAAATTGTGAACGAGCATCTGCGTGTTGTCGTATCTGACAATGGAAAGGGTATGGACAAGGAACGGCTTCAAGAGGTTCTGTATCACATGCGAAGCAAGGAAGAGAGCGGTGGATACAATATTGGAATACGAAATGTGTATCGCCGTCTTGAATTGTACTACGACGATAAAGTGAATTTTAATTTGGTAAGCAGGATTGGGGAGGGGACTGAGGTATCCTTTGAAATCCCGTTGCAATTGCTGGAACGTCAGGATGTAAAAGGAGGCGTGGACGATGGCATTTAAAGTGTTGTTAATTGACGATGAGCCTTTGGCGCTTGAGGGTCTGCAGTTATGGATACCATGGGAGAACCTTGGCTTTGAGGTGTGCGGTGTCTGCGGAAACGGTTCGGAGGGCCTGAAGCAAATGGAGGAGTTGAAGCCCGATCTGGTCATGGTTGATATTCATATGCCGGTGATGAATGGCCTAGAGATGATTGAGGAGTGGAGACGCAGGGGCAATGAGTCTACCAAATTCATTATCCTGACAGGGTACAGTGATTTTGATTATGCACGAAAGGCACTCAAATATAGAGTTTCACGCTATTTGCTTAAACCGCTGGATGAGGAACAGGCCGAGCTAGAGATCCGTCAGGTGGGACAGGAACTGGCTAAGGAGCGGGAACAACTATACGTCGGGCAGGTGGCACAGAGAGAGAAGGAAAATCTGGCGATGAAGGAGGCTCTGATTGGCAAAGGATTGTCCACAGAAGCTGCTGGTGTACTGGAGTCCTTGTCTGGCTCCTCTCATGTTTGGAATGTATGCCTCGTTCAGATCGCGGCAGAGGATTATTGCAGGTGGAGCACGGTTGCTGCGGAATTTTTGGACAGGTCAAAAGCCATGTATGTGATTCGCTTGCGAAATGATCTGGTTTCCATCGTGTTTGGCAGTGCTGAATCAGCCTCCCATGGTTCTAGCTGCACAGCCAGACACCGATTGGAGGAATTGGCACGCCGTTTGGCGAACTTTCGCGCATTTATGGCCATTGGTGAAGCGGTGTCTTCACTTCTTTTCATTAATCATTCCAGGGTCACAGCAGAAAAAGCGCTCCTGCATACCTTTTATGAAACGAATAGGAACAGCGTTATGGACTATGAGAGCCTTAAGGATCTTACGTTCCAAAGACATGATGATCAGGTAGAGCTCACAGCGAGAATCTTGGGGGCATTTCAACTCATTGATCACGGTGCTTACAGGTCAGCAGTGGATTATATTGAGCGATCTTTTCGCCAGTTACGAGTTCTCCCGGAGGAGGCCCGCAAATACGTGATCTACCTACTTCATGAGATTCGAGCATATATGAGATCCGAACTGGCAGAGGATACGGGTGCTCCCAATCGTCTGTTCGATATTCCCAATCTGGATGAACGCCTGCTGACATGGATTGATCTGGTCGACATGCTGCAGTCGTGCGGGAGAGTCTGTTTTGAACTTTTGCTTAAGGAGAATGCTTCCGAAGCGCAGGGTATAGTACAGGATATCAACGATTACATTCATGAGCATTACCGGGAAGGCTTGAGCATTAAAATGCTTGCCGAGCGTTTCTTTTTGCATCCAGCCTACCTGGGACAGCTGCTTATACGAAAAAATGGCATTGGTTTCAATGAACTGCTACATAATTTGAGGATTGAGGAAGCTTGCCGTTTACTCCAAATGAATCAATACAAAAATAGCGAGGTCTCGGAAAAAGTTGGATACTCCACCTACCATCATTTTTTGAAGCAGTTTGAGAAAAGGCTGAACATGTCTCCGAATGAATATAAGAAACATGTCTAACAAAATACCTTTAGAAAATCGCGTACGTTTGAATCTATAGATTATAGAATGAAAACCTGAGTTTTTCTCGGAAAGAGCTATAATTCGGGTGTATTTTCCATTTAACATTAAATTTATAATGAAATTATTCAAATGAAAGGGCTTTCATGAAGGCGTAATCAAACTTTGGAGGTGCTTTATGGGGGAAAGTAAAAAGAAGTTTTTCCGTATGGGGGCAACCATGTTGTTGTCACTGAGCGTTGTACTGGCTGGTTGTTCCGGCGGTACAAATGACCCAGGCAGCGGAGAAGAGGGAAGTGGTACAGAGGTAGGGCCTGACAATCCGATAGAAATCTCGGTATTCCTTAACGAGGCCGGACAGCAGCCAACCGCTGACAACAAGATTTACAAGAAAATGAAGGATGAGCTTGGCGTATCATTCAAGTTCGAATTTCTGGCCGGTGACAAAAACCAAAAGCTTGGCGTTATGATTGCTGGTGGGGATTATCCAGACCTGATCTCAGCTGATACCAAACTGACAGCTGCAGGTTCAGTCATTCCGCTTGAAGATCTGATTGAGGAACACGCCCCGAATTTGAAAAAACATTACGAGAAGTACTGGAATCAAATGAAGGATCCAAATGATGGACATATCTACTACCTGCCAAACTATGGTGCATATAACGGCGAAGTAGCAGACACCTATTACAGCGGTCCCGCGTTCTGGATTCAAAAAGCCGTACTGAAAGAGTTCGGTTACCCGACTCCAAAAACACTGGATGAATACTTCGACCTGATCGCGAAATACAAAGAGAAATATCCGACGATTGACGGCAAGCCGACCATCGGTTTTGAGGTCCTGAACTATGACTGGAAAAACTGGGGCTTGTTGAACCCGCCTCAGCATTTGATCGGTCATCCGAATGATGGCGGAGTGGTCGTTAACGATGGCAAGGCGGAGATCTTCGCCGATAAGGATTATGCCAAACAGTACTATCAGAAGCTAAATGAAATCAATGCCCAAGGCTTGCTTGATAAGGAAGCGTTTGCACAGAACTACGATCAATACATGGCCAAATTGTCCAGTGGTTCCGTACTCGGCATGTTTGATCAACATTGGAATTTCCAAAGCGCGGAAGATTCACTCATAACACAAGACAAAATTGAACGCACTTATGTAGGTTTCCCGCTTGTGTATGACAGCAGTACCAAAGACTATTATCGTGACCGCGCAGCACTGAATCTCAACAATGGTTTCGGTATTACCGTGAGTGCCAAAGACCCTGTAAAAATCCTCAAAGTACTCGACAAACTGATGGAGGAAGAATGGCAAAAAACACTCACTTGGGGCATTGTGGATGAAGACTATTATGTCAATGAAGAAGGCCGCTTCATGAAGACGCAAGAACAACGCGACAATGCAGCGGATGCTGCTTGGAAGCTTGCCAACAAAGCTGACGCATTTTATGGAACTGCGCCGAAAACGGAAGGGTACTTTAGCGATGGCAACGCAACTTCGGCAAGTAATCAGCCAGAAGAATACCAGGCAAGCTTGAAACCGTTTGATAAGGAAGTTTTGGATGCATATGGTTTCAACAGCTATGTCGATTTCTTCAGTGCTCCACCAGAGAATCCGGTAACTTACCCTGCTTGGTCTGTCGATGTGGTAGAGGGATCTCCAGCCAAGATTGCCAATACGAAGTTGAACGAATTGTCGACCAAATATCTGCCAAAAGCAATCTTGGCCGGTACATCAGAGTTTGACAATGTTTGGAACGAATACGTTTCCGAGATTCAAAAGCTTGACATCAAGGCATATGAAGATCGTATCAATGAAGTGTTGAAGTGGAGAATTGATAACTGGTCTGTGAAATAAAAACAACTTATGTCAGGAAGGAAGATCACCTTCCTTCCTGATTCTTTTGAAACATGGTTATGGCAGATGTGTTCTGGTTGTTTCGACGTTTTCCTTTGATTATAAAGATGGATAGGGAGCTTGATATTATGGAGGAAATTGTAGTGGGTACCAAGCCGCTCCGCCCGAAGAAAAAACCGAAAATTAGGCGGATAACTTGGCAGAATATTAAAGCACAGAGACAACTCATTTGGATGTCTGTTCCTCTGCTTGCGTACATTATTGTTTTTGCGTACGTACCTGTATGGGGTTGGACGATGGCCTTTCAGGATTATAAACCGGCCCGGAGTTTCTCACAGCAGACGTGGGTAGGATTTAAGCATTTCCAGTTTTTATTTACCGATGACAATTTTTTGCGAGTGCTTCGCAATACGCTAGCCATGAGTATCATCAACATGATTCTGGGTTTCGTAACCGCTATTGTTCTGGCATTGCTGCTTAATGAGATCAAAAAGGTCATGTGGAAGCGGACGGTACAGACGATCTCGTATCTGCCTCACTTCTTATCATGGATTATCGTTACCGGAATCGTGGCAACATCACTTGCTTCTGACGGTATTGTCAACGATATCCTGATGAAATTGCATTTAATTGATGAGCCTATTCTATGGCTGACGGAAGGCAAGTATTTCTGGGGCGTTGTTGCAAGCTCCCACATTTGGAAAGAAGTCGGATGGAGTACCATCATTTATTTGGCGGCCATGGCCTCGATTGACCCGGCACAGTACGAAGCTGCCGACATTGATGGAGCTAACCGTTATCAAAAAATGTGGAATGTCACCTTGCCGGGAATCAAGCCTACCATTGTCATCCTGTTGATTATGTCGATCGGGCATATTCTAGAGGCCGGTTTCGAGGTTCAATATTTGCTGGGTAACGGATTGGTTGTTGACTGGGCAGAAACGATTGATATCTTTGTGCTCAAATACGGGATTGCACAGGGTAACTATTCGCTTGCGACTGCAGGCGGTATATTCAAGACCGTGGTCAGCATTACGATGTTGCTTGTAGCGAATTGGACAGCCAAGCGGCTTGGGGAAGAGAGGCTCTTATAAGATGAAAAAAACACCATTGTCCGGTTTAGGAAATACATCGGCGCTTTCTGTACGCCGTCCTGGTGCCAGAGGACTTGAACCGTTTCTGTTCGGCACCTTTAACACGATCTTCATGATCGTGCTCGTAATTGTGACGCTGTATCCATTTTTAAACACCATTGTAGTTTCGTTTAATGCAGGGAATGACACCATTCGGGGCGGCTTATATTTATGGCCTCGTGATTTCACCTTGCAAAATTACAAAGCAGTTTTTGCTTCGGGCACGATCTATAATGCATTTTTGATTTCAGTTGCGCGGACCGTACTTTCTACTCTGCTTAATATTTTCTTGACCACCATGCTGGCCTACACGCTGAGCCGGCGCGATTATATCTTCCGTAAGTTGATTACAACTGTTTTTGTACTGACCATGTATTTCAACGCTGGTCTGATTCCGGGATACTTCCTTATGAAGGATTTGCATTTGATTAACTCCTTCTGGGTGTATGTCCTGCCATCACTGGTAAGTGCGTTTAACCTGATCGTCATTCGTACTTATATTTACACGATACCTGAAAGCTTGATTGAATCTGCGAAAATAGACGGTGCGGGAGATTTCCGAATTTTCTGGAAAATTATTTTCCCGCTATGTAAACCTGTACTGGCGACCATTGCGCTCTTCGTTGCGGTCGGGGCTTGGAACTCCTGGTTTGATGCTTTTCTGTACACATCGTCTCGTCAAGAGCTCAGCACACTGCAATACGAATTGATGAAATTGTTGTCTTCCAGCATGAACGCCAACAGCAATCCTTCCGTTGCCAATGGTATAGGAGCAGAGCATTCGACTCAGGTAACCCCAATTTCCATTCGTGCGGCCGTGACCATCGTGGCTTCCGTTCCGATTTTGCTTGTATACCCGTTCATGCAAAAATACTTTGTCGTAGGACTTAATGTAGGGAGTGTGAAGGAATAAATGTCACAGCTTCAAGTACAACAAATTCGCTATGCGAACCCGATTCTTCCCGGATTCTATCCGGATCCGAGCATTGTGAAGGCAGAGGATTACTTTTACCTTGTTTGCAGTTCGTTTGAGTATTTTCCGGGGGTTCCGATTTTTCGGAGCCCGGATCTGATTCACTGGGAGCAGATCGGCAACGTATTGGATCGGGTGAGCCAGCTTGATTTGACTGGTCAGAAGAGCTCGGACGGGATTTATGCCCCTGCGCTGCGATACCACGAAGGTACGTTTTATATGATCACGACAGATGTTAGAGGTATCGGGAACTTCTATGTTACGGCAACCAACCCTGCCGGACCGTGGTCTGATCCGATTCGCATTCCGTATGGGGGAATCGACCCCTCTCTGTTTTTTGACGATGACGGAAAAGTGTATGTTACGGCGCAGCAAGGAGCCGACTACGATTCTCATGCCATTCAATATGAGATCGACATCACGACAGGAGAGGCGTTGTCCGAACCGCAGGTGGTATGGCACGGAGACGGTGGACCGTGGACCGAGGGGCCGCACTTGTACAAAATCAACGGGATGTACTATATGATGTCTGCTTCCGGAGGGACGGCCAAGGAGCATCGCGAAATCATCGGTCGCAGCGAACATCCGTATGGCCCGTTCGAACGGTATCCAGAGCCGATTCTGACTCACCGCCATTTGGACCACCCTATTCAGTATTTGGGCCATGCCGATCTGGTGGAGGATCATCACGGAGAATGGTGGGCTGTATTCCTTGGCGTCCGCTTGACAGAAGACGGATATAGCGTGCTTGGACGCGAAACATTCCTTGCGCCGGTTGTCTGGAATGAGGGCTGGCCGCACATTGACAACAATGAAGGTACGGTAAGCCTGGACATGACGATTCAGCGTATGCCGATGTCAGTTCCTTCTCAAGCGGATGGTAATGCAGCAATTGTTGCAGGCCGGGATGACTTCAATGAAGAACTGGGTCCGCAGTGGATGTTTGTGCGCAATCCGTCAGAAGGAGCATGCTCCATAACGGATAATCCGGGTTCTTTGACACTTTACGGGCAAGAGGCAAATCTCAGCGACGTTGGTCAGATTACGTTTATTGGCCGTAGACAGCAGCATCTTCAGGCCAGCTACACAACCAGCATGACATTTGTGCCGACTGCTGATGGAGAAGAAGCGGGCATGTGCATTCGCCGGGATGAGGATGCACATTATGAGCTTGGTGTTAAAAGGTCGGAAGGACGCAACCTCATTTTTGCCCGTCTGACGGTACGTGGAGAGTCGAAAATCGTGTACGAGAATGAGACTGAAGCAGAGCAGCTGTTTCTTCGAATTGAATCAACGGAGACGGACTATAACCTGAGCTGCTCCTTGGATGAACAGGACTGGGTAACTCTTGGCACGGGTTCGGCACGGGCCATCTCTCCGGAGGACTTTGTGCATAAAATGTGCTTTACCGGAGCGGTAGTCGGGTTATATGCCACGGGCAACGGCCAGGCAAGTCATACACCTGCATGCTTCGATTGGTTCGATTATGAAATCTAGCTAACTGATCTAACGAGACGAACTAATATTACTTATTTGGTAATCAGGAGGAGGGGAATTATGGAATCCAGGCGTGAAGAGGAATCATTGAAGGCGTTATATAAGGATGCTTTTCATATCGGTGCAGCGGTTAATCCCTTGACGATCGACAGCCAGCGCTTACTGCTGGCCCACCACTTCAACAGCTTGACCGCAGAAAATGAAATGAAATTTTCAAGCCTACACCCAGAGGAGAATCTGTACACGTTCGAGAACGCAGACGTCATAGCGGCATTTGCCAGAGAGCAAGGCATGGCACTGCGAGGACATACGCTGGTCTGGCATAATCAGACTCCCGATTGGTTGTTCGAAAACGAAACGGGCGGAAAGGCGGAGCGGGATTTACTTCTTGAACGGCTTCGCTCGCATATTCAGACTGTCGTCGGCAGATATAAGAATGTGATCTACTGCTGGGATGTTGTGAATGAGGTCATCTCTGATGAGAATGATGAAAGTGCATTTTTGCGGCCTTCCAAATGGCTGGATATTGTCGGGGAGGACTTTATTGCCAAAGCATTCGAGTTTGCTCATGAAGCAGATCCACAGGCTCTCTTGTTTTATAACGACTACAACGAGTCCAACCCGCATAAGCGGGAGCGCATCTACCGGCTTGTTCGTTCACTGCTGGATCAAGGCGTACCGATTCATGGGGTAGGTTTGCAGGCACACTGGAATTTATACGACCCGACGCTGGACGACATGCGTGCTGCCATTGAGCGTTATGCCCAGCTTGGCCTTCAGCTTCAGCTCACTGAGCTTGACGTATCGGTATTTCGCTTTGACGACCGACGTACGGACCTGACTCGTCCTGAGAAGGGAATGCTGGAACTTCAAGCCCAGCGTTATGAATCCATTTTCCGTCTTCTTTACGAATATCGTGAACACATCAGTGCCGTCACATTCTGGGGAGCAGCCGATGATTATACCTGGCTTGATCATTTCCCGGTCAGAGGCAGGAAAAATTGGCCATTTTTGTTCGATGAGTCGCATGCTCCCAAACCGGCTTATGAGCGCGTCGCTCAAATTCCGAAGCGTGCTGCAATGGAGAAAAAGTGATACTTTTATCGTTAAAGCGTCCGAAAAAATGTTGAAATTGAATCATCTTTTTTGAAAGGGAGTATTTGAATGTCTGAAGTGCCTAAACCGCATCAACCGTTAGTCACCCACATCTATACTGCAGATCCATCAGCACATGTTTTTGAAGATCGGATCTATATCTATCCATCTCATGATCTGGATCATGACGGTCCGGTGAATGACAACGGAGACCAATACAAAATGGAGGATTATCATGTATTGTCCATGGCCGATCTGAATTCACCGGTCGTGGATCATGGTGAAGTGCTTCACGTTAAGGATGTCCCGTGGGCATCCAGTCAGATGTGGGCGCCAGATGCTGCATACAAAAACGGAAAATATTATCTGTTTTTCCCCGCACGTGATCATGACGGCATCTTCCGGATCGGCGTAGCAACAAGCTCTTCTCCCCAAGGTCCATTCCAACCTGAGGAGCAGTACATCCCAGGCAGCTTCAGCATTGACCCTGCCGTATTTATTGACGAGGACGACGCGGCCTACATGCTCTTTGGCGGGCTGTGGGGCGGACAGTTGGAGAAGTGGCAGACGGGAAGCTACGTGGAAGATGCCGAAGGTCCTGCTCCGGATGCGCCTGCCCTTGGCCCAAGAATTGCTAAGCTCAGCGAGGATATGCTTTCTATGTCTACGGAAGCATTGGAAATTGTAATCTTGGATCAGGAAGGCAAGCCACTTACCGCGAGCAACGAAGAATGCAGATATTTCGAAGGACCATGGATGCACAAGTATAATGGCAAGTATTACTTGTCTTACTCCACGGGGACAACGCACAAGCTGGTATATGCTACAGGTGACAATCCTATGGGACCATTCACGTTCCAGGGCACTATATTACCGCCTGTTTTGGGATGGACCACACATCATTCCATTGTTCAATTTGAGGATAAATGGTATTTATTTTATCATGACTGTTCCCTCTCCGGCGGTGTCGATTACAAACGCTGTGTCAAATTTGCCGAACTGACGTATAACTCCGATGGAACCATTCGCATGATTGACCCATACCCGGAAAAATAACAAGTTTAAGGGGGGCCTCACGGGCCTCCCTACTTATATAATCATCCCTTGAAGTCGCCCTTTAAATCTTTTTTTGGGCATGTATTTGGTTTTAAAGAGAAGGTCACATTGGCTTATTTATTTTTGAAAGCGCTTAAATAATGATTTTATTACTCTACCTTTTACTATAGGATGTGATTGTTCTTGCATCCATAAAATCACATAATCAGTCTGCTCAAGCGGGCTAGCACTCGTCAACTCATGATTAATCTTCTTGTCATATAACGATTGCATGGGAATTTATAATGCTGTATGCGGAAGTGGTATCAACCTTCATTATAGTGGAGAACGATGTTATTTTTTTCTGTTGCTTCTGGATTAAAACATGTAAAATGGGTTTGACTGAGGAGTCAGTGTTTGAATTGCTATTTTTAACGATATTTTTACAATATTCAAAATAAGTGGGGTGTATTAAGGCATGGTTCATCACAATCCCATTCTATGGGCCGATTATCCGGATCTCGATGTCATCCGCGTTGAAGATACGTATTACATGGTGAGTACGACGATGCATATGATGCCAGGATGTGTCATCCTGCGTTCATATGATCTGATGCATTGGGAAGTGGCAACTCACGTGTATGATAGACTGGATGACACGCCCGCCCAAAGACTGGAAGACGGCAAGCAGATTTATAGTAAAGGAATGTGGGCAGCTTCACTTCGGTATCATCAAGGGACTTTTTATGTAATCTTTGTAGCGAACGATACGCGAAAGACGTATTTGTACACCTCTTCATCTATATTGGGGCCATGGAACAAACGCATTGTTGATGGCTTTTATCATGATTGCTCTCTTTTCTTTGACGATGACGACCGGGTATATCTGGTACATGGCAATACCGAAATTCATCTGATCGAGTTAAAGACTGATCTGTCAGGACCTAAACCGGGGGGATTGCAGCGTTTAATCGTAAAAGAGCGAGAGCCTTACCATCTGGGGTACGAGGGTGCCCATTTCTATAAAATCGATGGAAAGTATTATGTGTTCCTGATTCACATTTCCAAAGAGGCGGGACGAAGAACCCAGGCATACTTTATGGCGGATTCGTTAGATGGTGAATTTGTCGGTGGAGAATGTTTTAACGACGATATGGGGTATTTCAATTCTGGTGTTGCTCAAGGAGGGATCGTCGATACTCCGGATGGTGAGTGGTACGCCATGCTGTTTCAGGATCATGGAGCCGTGGGTCGGATTCCGGTACTTGTTCCCATGCATTTCGAAGGCGGTATACCCGTTTTTGCAAGCAAGGCACCAAAAGAAATTGATATTCCTAGCACAAGGCCGGATTATCAATACAGCCCACTGGTAGGCAGCGACGATTTCAGTTATCACATTGGAGAAGACGGTAGATTACGCCTGCGTGATTTTTGGCAGTGGAATCATACGCCCCATGATGAACTTTGGACTGTAACCGAGAAGCCTGGTACATATCGTATTCGGAGCGGTCAGCTCAGTCCGAACTTAACGTTTGCCGTAAACACATTAACCCAGCGCGCGATGGGACCTGCATGTACGGCTAACGTGACACTGGACGGCAGCGGATTAAACGATGGTGATTATGCAGGCATATGTTTTTTAATAGGAACTTACGGTCTGATTGCGTTAACTAGGGATGAAGGACAGTTCTACCTTGTCATGCATGCACGGGAAAGTGAGGATTCCAGCATATTCGGGAATTTGATTGATCAGGAGCCTGCCACGGAACATGCTCGAATCCCCGTAGCCGGGCCGGTCGTTACTTTCCAGGCGTCAGGTCATTTTGTGAACAATCAGGATGAGTGTTCGTTTGCCTACCTCGATGGCACAGAGTGGAAGTCGCTAGGCATTCCCCACAAGATGTTCTATAAACTGGATCATTTCATGGGCTGCCGGATTGGCTTATTCCTCTACTCAACGAAGGTTATTGGAGGTATAGCCGATTTCTCCAATTTCGAATACCGGGTCATCTAGGCAACGAACACACAATGGTATGCATAAAGTCGCCTGGTGGCGGCTTTTTGTACGCCTACAGATCTTTAGGTATAGAATGATTGAATTCCGGATGATCCATAAAATAAATGGCATGATTCATTCCAATAGAAAGTGGGGCAAGTTGTCGTGTCTAATCGATGGAAGTACAGAACAAGATGGACCTTGATTCTGCTCCTTGCGGTGCTCATGCCTGTAAGCCTTATGCAAGGAATGTCTGAGCAGACGCAACCGTTACCCACGGGGCAGCAGGGAGAGCCTTCCGAGGAGAAAGGAAAATATGTTCCGTCCATACAAGTCACTTTTGTCAGGGAAACAGAGGAGGAACTGGAGCGAATGGTTGAGGAGTTACCGGGTGAAAGTCTGATAGATAATCGCTGGACACGCTTGTATGAAGAAGAATTGGGAATTCAGATTCGTTATGACTGGATCGCAACGGGTGATGTTTATAATCAGAAGCTAGGGGTAGCCCTTGCTTCAGGCCGTTTCCCTGACGTTGTCAAAGTAAACCCATACCAGCTCAGGCAGTTAAGCAATGCCGGATTAATTGAAGACCTAACCGAAGTGTACCAAACGCAAGCCACTCCTCTTACCAAAAAAATATTGGAGGCTGAGGGTAGAGGTGCGTTCGACGCTGCTACCATAAACGGTAGACTGATGGCCATCCCTGAATCGTCATCTTCCATTGAAACCGCGCAGTATCTGTGGATCAGAAAGGATTGGCTGGAAAAACTGGATCTACAGCCCCCAAGAACGATGGAGGATGTCCTAAACATATCGGAAGCGTTCACCAAAGGGGACCCTGATGGTAACGGGAAAAACGACACCTATGGAATGGCGATGACGAGTTATTTGTGGGATCCCGTCATGGGTGTATCCGGATTCATGGCGGGTTACGAGGCTTATCCGAATATCTGGATCAAGGACAAGAAGGGGAATCTCGTTTACGGTGGCATACAACCAGAGGTCAAACAAGCGCTTGAGATGCTGCGAAACTTATACCTTAATGGCCAGGTGGATCCCGAGTTTGCCTACAAAAACGGAAGCAAGGAGTCTCGACTGGTTCAGGACGGTAAAATAGGCATGCTGTATGGTGAACAGTGGACCCCATTCATGCTTCAGACTACGCGCGATAAGGACCCGAGCGCAGAGTGGCAAGCATACCCTCTTGTGGCCGAGTCTGGAAAAGACATACGGGTCCCGCTGCGTTCCAATACAGGACAATATTTTGCCGTAAAAAAAGGATTTGCCCATCCTGAGGTCATCGTTAAGCTTATGAATCTGCATCTGGACAAAAACTGGGGTGAACAAGCTGAGTATGAAAAGTACTACAATGATGACTCACTTGCCGTGTGGAAGCTTTCGCCAGTAACTCCGTTTCCAGGAACCAAAAACATAGATGCTTACAGAGATATTCGTGACGCCACAGAAAAAGGAGACTACTCCAGCCTGGAGAATGAAGCACTTGCGATCCACAAACGAATAGTTGCTTATGACTCCGAAGGCGTAAAGAGTGGATGGGGATGGAAACAGACCTATGGCCCTTCGGGTGCTTTTAGCATTGCCGATGCCTATGACTTGAACGGACAGTTGATGTACGACGAATATACGGGTGGGATAACTGAAAGCATGGTTGACCGGCAAATTATTCTTCGAGATCTCCAGCTTGAAGCCTACATGAATATTATCCTTGGTTCACCCCTCGAAGAGTTTGATCGGTTCGTCGACGATTGGTACAAGCTCGGTGGGGAAGAAATTACATCGGAGGTGAATGCGTGGTTCAGAACCAATGGTGGAGGGGATCACGGCTCGTTGGCATCTTCGAATTAATTCACAATCCTTTCGTGGTTTGGCTTACAGGAGGTGAAAGGGTTGTTTAGGATCCCTGCCCAGTCGTGGCTCAACAGCATATTTGCAAGACTAATCATCACTTACCTGGCTTTTGTCATTCCGCTGATTCTTCTTGGGGTATATCTATATCACTGGAGTTACGATACGGCAAGCCAGGAAATATCCTTGTCGACTGATCGGCGCTTGAACCAATTTGCCATGGAGCTGAACAGGGAGATCGAATGGATGGAACTGCAGCAGTTCGACATCGCGGAAGATCGCAAACTGAACCGGCTTGCCATTCTATGGAACATGATGGATCAAGTGGAACGACGTGAAACGTTGAATTATTTATCGGAACGATTGGCTGCTTTCAAAAACAGCAGTGCTTACATCCGGAACGTTTACGTACATATCCCTTCGGTCAACAAGAGCGTATCGGCCGTGCAGGGCATTGATGACTTTGATCAGGAATCCTTTAGCTACTTTAGTTCAACTCGAGAAGAAAAAGGGATTCGCTTTACTGTGAAAGGTGACAGCTTGAATCTTAGCGCTGTTAGACTAACAGGCCAAAGAGGTGAGGATCCGCTGTTTGTTGTCCAAGTGGAACTGGATAACGCGGAAGTTCAGAATGAATTGTCACAGCTTAATCTTTATCCCGAGAGTGCAACATTGCTGATCGAGGACAAAACGGGGCTTGCCATCTCGGACCAGCGGCGTGATGCCATTCTGTCCAGTCACCGCAAGTCCAGCCTGACAAACTCGCAAACCAACTTTCAGGTGAGTGTGGACGATACCGTGTATCATGTGAACCAGCTTCATATAAGTACGCTGGGCTTGTCCGTAGCCACCTATTTGCCGGAGGAAATCGTAACTAAACCTCTCAGCAGATTTGTTCAATGGGCCTGGATTTTTGCCATCACTTCATTTATCGCCATTGCAGCGTATCTGTATTCCAGCTACAAGCTGATCCATATGCCGCTGCTGCTGCTTGTCAAAAGGTTCAAGAAAATGGAGGGAGGCGTGCTGGACATTCCAATCAACCATCATCGAAAAGATGAATTCGGTTTTTTGTACAGCCGTTTCAATCTTATGATCGAAAATCTTCGGCAGCTGATTGACCGTGATTTCAAAATGACCATGATGATGCAGCGGGCAGAATTAAGACAGCTTCAATCCCAGATTAATCCGCATTTTCTGTACAATAGCTTCTTTATTTTAAATTCCCTGGCGAGAACAGGAGATACGGATCGCATTGAACAATTTACGAACATGCTTGGCGAGTACTTCCGCTTCATCACCCGAAACGGGACAGATCATGTTCCCTTGAAGGAGGAAGTGGAGCATTCGAGAATCTATACGGAAATTCAGCAGCTGCGATTCTCCAGACGCATCAAGGTGGACTTCGGGCAGGTACCCCTGGAGATGGAACAGATTCAGGTGCCCAGGCTGATTATTCAGCCGATTATTGAGAATGCTTACGAGCACAGTCTTGAAAAAAATACAGATACAGGTCTCTTGCGCGTACATTTCTATATGGAGGAATCCTATATCGAATTTGTCGTGGAAGACAACGGAAACGAGCTGCGCATGGAAGATATTAAGCTCCTCCAGGAGCGGCTGCTGAATGAAACAAGTACAGATGAAATGACCGGATTAATGAATATACACCGGCGCCTTAGACTGACCTATGGGGAAAAAAGCGGTCTTTTTCTCTCCAGGAGTGAGCTGCAGGGGCTAAGGGTCGCTGTTCGGATTCAGGCGGAAGGAAGGGGAGACGAATAACGAATGTATAGACTTTTGATCGTGGACGATGAGGAGATTATCACGGATAGTCTGTATGAGACGTTTGCCAGATATATGCCAGACAACCTTGACGTGTGCAAAGCCTATTCTGCTGCGGAGGCGTTATCTTGGATGCGGCGCTCCAGGATAGACATTGTACTGACAGATATCCGCATGCCGGGAACAAGCGGCCTGGAGCTGACCGAGGAGATTAAGGCCCGATGGCCACAATGCCGCGTTATATTCTTGACAGGACACAGTGATTTTGATTATGCCTACAAGGCTTTTCAAATGGGCAACGTAAGGTATTTACTCAAAACGGAGGGCTATGACAAAGTGATGTCCGTCGTCGAACAGGTGATCCAAGAGATTCGGCAAAGTCATACCATGAATGAAGTGCTGGAACAGTCTGATGAGATCACTTCCAGATTAGCCGCTATGCAGCAGGAGGAATATGTGCGTAAGCTGCTTCAGCAGTGTAAGCCGGCCGGTTCAGCAGATGAGATCCAAGCTGAACTGACTCGAAGAAACATTGAATTGCAAGCCGATTCCCCGGTGTACCTGGTGCTTGGACGATTTAACACAATGCCTGTAAACCCGGCTGATCTCGAACATGTTCAAGCATCCATTCGAGTGATCGGCTCTTCGCTTATTCGTGAACATGCGATATCTGCCAGCGTAACCGATCATTATGGCGATGCGGTCTGGCTGATTCAACCGAATAGAGAGAACATCAGCTCGGACGATCATTTTGTCACCTATGTCGAAGGGACATTGGAACTTGTACAAGAAGCTTGCCAGTCCTCATTAGGTGTATCCATTGCATTTGCATTAAGCGGACAGGGCTGTCCATGGTCCCAAATTCCTAGACAATACGAACGTTTGCGTCTCCTGCAATGGATGAAGATCGGGGACGGGATATCCATGGTGTTAACAGATAAAACCGAAGAAACTGCAGTGGGAGCTTCCAAGGATTATTTGCGCATTTCAAGCCGAATCGAACTAATGATCGGTTATTTGGAAACCGGCAGGTTCCAGTCTTTTTATGACGTCTTTGAAGAGCTGATCAATGAATTGCTGCATCAGGACATGATTATGGAGCGAGCGATGGAGACGTACTATCACTTGGCACTGATGCTGTACACCACATTCAATCGTTGGGGGCTTCCGCATGAGATCCCTGATCAGCGAAGCCTTCTTCATCACGGAGATTATCGAAGTATACGGGAGGCCGTACACAACCTGTACCAGGCAGCTGATCAGTTGGTTCAATTCAAACAGGCCAATGAAGCGGAACGGGCTAATTTGGTGACCCAAACGATATGCACATACATCAAAAATAATCTGGAGAAGGATTTATCCTTGGTCCGACTGGCTGAATTGAATCATTTCAACCCATCCTATCTCTCCCGATTCTTCAAGCAGGAAACCGGGATCAACTTGTCCGAGTTTATTGACGATTGCCGCATTCGAAGAGCCAAGGAGCTGCTGGCCCATACGGATCTTATGGTACGGGAGATCGCGCTGCAAGTCGGTTATGAAGCAGCTCATTCGTTTACTCGTCTATTCAAGAAGCTGACAGGTATGACGCCGCAGGAATATCGCGAATCCTTACTGGTTCGATAGTGGCTATGTAAGAAACAGACATGAATGGCTGGGACAGGTTACAAGATTCAAGTATGCTTTTGTACATTTACGATAGGTTAACTGTCTTCATCAGATGTCATAAGGATCCGGATATGATAAAAACGCAGGAGCAGATGCTCCTGCGTTTTTGGTTTGACTGGAAGAGTTCCAAATAGTAAACAGATTCATTCCTACCTATGCCGTATGGGTTTTCTGTCTCCGGTAGGCATTGGGACTTGAACCGGTATACGATTTGAACTTTTTGTAAAACCAATCAATATCCTTATAACCGACCTCTATAGCTATTTCGTATATTCGCAAACGGGTTGAGGATAGAAGCTGCTTGGCTTTCTCCATACGCTGTTGAAGCAAGTAATCCGTGAAAGACATATTTTCCTCCAGCTTGAACTTCTGGCCCAGGTAGGCGCAATTGAAATGCAGCATATCGGAAATTTTCCTTAACGTGATTTCATCCCCCAGATGATCCCGGATATAGGCTTTGACAAGGCGGATGACATGACTGGAGTTCATTGCTTTTCCGTAGATTGGAATAGGGGATTTACTAGGCATACTTTGTTTGACTGGTTCAGAGCTCAGCCTGCTCTGCATGCCAAGTAAACTGTTCAGCAGATCCGAGGGACGGACTGGACCAGACAAATAGTCATTTACCTGATAAGCCAGTGCTTTCCGCACAAGTCGGTAGTGATCTCTTCCACCCAGTAGAAGGATTGGAATATCACTGGTTTTCCGTATGTGGTGACATAACCACAGCCCAGCCGTATCATACTGCTCCGTAAATACAACAACAATGACAAATTGCCTTTCAGACAAAGCAGTCAGGGCTGCAGGAGCAGAATGGACACATTCACCGATCACATACTGCGATTTGTTATGGTTCAGCAGATGCTGAAGTTCTCTGCACCAACGGCGACTGTAATCGACAAGCAGCATATTGTACAAGAAGCATGACCTCACCTTCCTGAATTTCGTTCGGGCGGTTCATCTCTGGATAAAGGCATAATTTTATTATGGGAATAAAAGAAAGCGCATACAATGTGCAACTTTTTTCAGACAGTGCATTTCTTTACCAATTCACATTAAAAAGACAGCGTATCTCTTTCAAATCCTGCATTTCTATAATTTGACAGGGTAAATATCTAAGTTTCATCGGGTTGTTTGCGCTTTCATCCGAGAGATACACTGTGGGAGCAAACGACAATCAGGGGGGAAGACGATGAGAAAAAACAAGTTTATGCTGCTGAGCCTGGTATTCGCGGTCATGCTACTAATTGCTGCATGCAGTTCTACGCCAACCGCACAACCTGAACCGGAGAAACCGGCACCTCAGGAGGAGCAACAACCTGCCGAAACGGAGCCCGAGAATGAAAACTCCACGCCGGAAATGGATTTTGATATGGGCGGCCGGACCATCAAAGTGGTTGCTTGGTGGGATATGGAGATTCAGGACAATAACCCGGACAATATTCAGCGCCTCGAAAATCTGGAAGCACTGAAGAAAAAACACAACTTTAACATCGAATATGTTTCCATCGACTTTGGTGAGTATCAGGAGAAAGTGGTGGCTTCCCTGATGGCAGGTGAACCGCTTGGGGACTTTGTAAGGCTCGGTAAGGATTACGCCATCCCCGCATTGACCAAACAGGATCTGTTGTGGCCAGTGGATGACTATATCAAAAACGACAAGGTATTCAACCAGAAAACGACCAAGGAATACATGCAGTACGAAGGCAAGGGCTACGGGTTTACCGAAGATCAATCTTCATTTATTAACGGCATTTTCTACAATCGGACCCTTATGCAGGAACTGGGCTTGAAGCCATTGCAGGAATATGTGGATGCCGATGAATGGAACTGGGATACATTCCTCAGCGTTGCAAAAGAAGCAAACAAGGATCGAAACAATGATGGCAAGCTGGATACGTGGGGACTTGCTCAGACAGGTCTTCTTGAACCCGTTTTGTATTCCAACGAAGCTTCTCTGACCAAAGAAGATAAGCAGAACCTGGAAGATCCGAAGACCAAAGAAGCGCTGAACTTCCTGTCCAAAATGGCAACCGAGAAAGTCGGCAGAGCTTCAGAAGGCGGCGACTGGACAGAACCATCCACCTTCTTCCGTCAAGGTAATACACTGATGTACGCAGGAGCAATGTACGAGGTAGAAGGCATTATGACGGATATGAAGGATTATGATATCGGCTTTGTACCTTTTCCCAAAGGACCAAGTGCTTCGGCGTATCACTCCGGTGAATCACGCTACCAGGCAATTACAATTCCTAAAGCGGTGGAGAATCCGGAACAACTGATGTACATCTGGGAGAAAATTAACGAGATTGATTCGATCTACGAGTATCCCGGCCAATCCACGCTGGAGACACACCTGACGGATGAGGCAGACATCAATAACGCTAGAGAGGTTGCAGAGGGCATGCTTGTACTCGACCATAATACATTCCCGTCCTTGCCATTCTGGGACTTTGATGCAGAGCTTAAAGAGGGCGTATCCGTATCTACGCTGATTGAGAAATACAAGGCTCCCTTCCAGGCAGCGATTGATGAGGTATATAAATAAGCACCTACACTATACACGGGCAGAACGTATCCGTATCGGTGCGGTCTGTCCGGATTAGTTAGTCAACCGTTTTATGGTCGCTACGCTTACAGGAAAGGGGATACATTCGAACATGCGGTCACGTAAGAAAATGGGGCTGATTCTGGTGCTTGTCCTGGCCTTAGTGTTCTCGATCTGGACGATCTATCCATCGCGTGATCAAAGCACGGGAACGGTACATGCGCTCGAAGATTTTGAAGCGGTCTCGAACACGGACGATGAAAGCAGCTATGAACATTATCAGAGTATGCATGCCAGCAGCGCCAAGCCGGACAACGTCATACGAATTGAAGGTGAATCTTATGTTCAGGCGGAAGGCGGAGCATTCGAAGTTGTACAGGGATATGAGGGATTAGATGGCAAAGCCGTCATTACGCCTGAAACCGGAAGCATTCGCTGGGATGTGCCCGTTCAAGCGAGTGGTCTGTACCATGTCCGCATCCACTATTATCCCGTTGAAGGCAAGAGTTCAGGGATTGAACGCAGGCTGGAGCTAAACGGGCACGTTCCATTCAGGGGTGCTGACGTCTTGCTGTTCGACAGGGTGTGGGGCAATCGGGAAGAAGACATCAGGCGGGATGACCGTGGCAACGATCTCAGGCCGAGACAGGTGGAACAGCCCGAGTGGCAGCTCGCTTCCTTCAGGGATAGCGCAGGTTACTTCGAGGAGCCGTTCCAATTTTATTTTGAAAAGGGTAAACAGGATTTAAGGCTCACCTCGCTAAGAGAGAGCATGGCCATTGATTATATCGAACTGTATCAGGAAGAGGACGTCCCTTCCTATGCGGATTTGCAGGCAAGTTATGAGACACGTGGCTTGAAACCGGCTGAGCCTGTCATGTTGAAGGTTCAGGCAGAGCAGGCAGCGAGCAAGTCCTCGCCGACACTGTCACCCATCTCGGATCGATCCAGTCCTTCACTGGAGCCATATCACGTTTCGAAAATTCGGATTAATGCCATTGGAGGGATAAACTGGAAGCTGCCTGGTGAATGGATTGAGTGGGAGATCGACGTGCCGGAAGACGGGTTATATCAGCTCGCGCTGAAGGTGAAGCAGGACCAACTGCGCGGCATTTATGCCACCCGCAGTCTGACCATTGACGGCAAGGTACCGTTCAAGGAAATGAAACGCATTCGTTTTAATTACAGTCCTTCCTGGCAAACGCAAGTCCTTGGAGCCGGAGAAGAACAGCCCTATCAGTTCCATCTTGAAAAAGGGAAACACCGTATTCGGATGACGGTCACACTGGGTGATATTGCCCCGCTGCTCCGTACGGTGGAGTCCAGCGTGCTGGAACTGAACGAGATGTACCGCAAAATATTAATGATTACTTCGAACCAGCCCGATCCGCTGCGGGACTATCAGCTCGAACGGCGTATTCCGGAGATGACCGAGGTGTTTGAACGACAGGCGGATACACTTAGCTCGGTAGCAACCTATCTGGAGCAGGCCACGGGTGAGCAGAGCGATAAAGTCGCGATTCTGAATGCAATGGTCGTTCAGCTTAAGGATATGGTGGCCAGACCCGAGACGGTACCGAAACGATTGGATACATTCAAGATTAACGTGGGCGGACTTGGCACCTGGATTCTGACCGTACGAGAGCAGCCCATTACGATGGATTACCTTGTCGTATCCCAGCCAGGTGGGTCACTGCCGGATGCAAATTCTTCGGCCATCCAGCAAGTAAAGCATGAACTGGGAGCCTATGTGGCCTCCTATACGGAAGATTACGACAGTATCGGCAACGTGGAGCAAAAGAAAGACGCGATTACCGTTTGGATTACAACTGGACGGGACCAAGCCCAGGTGCTTAAGGGTCTGATCGATGATTCGTTTACCCCGGATACCGATGTCTCGGTACAATTGCGTCTTGTTCCGCCCAACATTCTGCTGCCTGCAACGCTTTCGGGGGAAGGACCGGACGTGGCCATGCAGATGGGTGAGGACATACCCGTGAACTATGCGATGAGAAATGCAGCAGCGGATCTGAGCAAGTTCCCGGACTTCGAAGAGATTTCCGGACGTTTCCGTGAAAGCGGACTGACGCCTTACCGTTACAATGACGGGGTCTACGCGCTGCCGGAGCAGCAGCACTTCCCGATGCTTTTTTACCGTAAAGATATCCTGAATGAGCTGGGCCTTGAACCGCCGAAGACATGGCAGGACGTCTATAACGCCATCGCGGTGCTGCAGAAACACAACATGGAGTTCTATCTGCCCATCGAGGATACGTTGAACAATGCAAACCTTGTACCGAACTCCACTTTTGCCATGCTGTTGTATCAAAATGATGGCACCTTCTATACGGAAGATCAGAAGAAGAGTGCACTGGATTCGGAGATTTCAATGGATGCTTTTAAACGCTGGACCCAGTTCTATACCAATTACAAATTTCCGCTCAAGGCAGACTTTCCAAACCGGTTCCGTACTGGGGAAATGCCGATTGGCATCGCCGATTATACCACGTACAACATGCTGACGGTTATGGCACCGGAAATTCGCAACCTCTGGGATTTTACCATTGTTCCGGGTACTGAGCTTCCGGACGGTTCTATACGGCATGAGGTAGCCAGTGCGACCAGCGCCGTGATGATGCTTGAAAATGCAGGCAACAAGGAAGCTGCATGGAAGTTCATGAAATGGTGGACCGATGAGCAGACCCAGATCGAATACGGAAGAGAAATGGAAGGCCTGATGGGAGCGGCTGCCCGCTACCCGACGGCGAATATTAAGGCATTGCAGCAGCTGCCTTGGCCCGTGAAGGATTATCAAAATCTGGAGAAACAATGGAAATGGGTACAAGGTATCCCGCAGCTTCCGGGAGGTTATTTCACTGGCAGGCATCTGGACAATGCATTCCGTAAGGTGGTTAACGCCAACGAAAACCCGCGTGAGGCCCTGTCGGACTATGTCCTGTATATCGATGATGAAATCGAGTTAAAGCGCAAGGAATTCAATCTGAAGTAGAAGGAAGGGAGGGTAACGGTTGCAAGCCAAAACAACCAAGACAGCAGCCGCTCCTGCCATCCATACGCGTCCAGCGGGCAGGTGGTCCCTTTTGAAGAGGGATCTGTATCTCAGCAGACACTATTACGTATTGATGGCACCGTTTATGTTGATCTTTTTCATGTTCACTGTCATACCGGTCGGCATTTCGCTTGGGCTCAGCTTTTTCCATTTTAATATGCTGGAGCTGCCGCGTTTTATCGGCTGGCAAAACTATTCACGCCTGTTCCTGGGGGACGATGTCTTTTTAATTGCTCTGAAAAATACGCTGCTGTTTGCCGTTATCACCGGCCCAGTCAGTTATATTGCCTGCTTTTTGTTTGCCTGGATCATCAATGAACTGTCGCCTAAAATCCGGGCGGTCATGACGCTGGTATTCTACGCTCCATCCATATCCGGTAACGTGTTTTTCATCTGGCTGATCATCTTCTCCGGTGACAGCTACGGGTACATGAATGGTTTCCTGATGCGTCTGGGCGTCACCCTGGAACCCATCCAATGGCTCGCAGATGAGAGATACGTGCTGGCCATCGTCATTATCGTTCAGCTATGGCTCAGTCTTGGAACCAGCTTCCTGGCTTTTATCGCAGGTCTGCAGACGATTGACCGCTCCCTGGTGGAAGCCGGTACAGTGGATGGGATCAAAAATCGATGGCAGGAGCTCTGGTATATCACCCTGCCATCGATGAGACCCCAACTCATGTTTGGCGCGGTCATGCAGATTACGGCTTCATTTGCTGTAGCCGAAATTTCGATTGCCCTGGCCGGTTTCCCAAGTGTTAACTATGCAGCGCATACGGTCGTTACCCATTTGATGGACTTCGGCACCATTCGCTTCGAGATGGGATATGCCTCGGCCATTGCAACGGTGCTGTTTGCACTGATGCTTGGTACTAACGTCTTGACGCAAAAAATGCTGAGAAAGATAGGTGAATGACAATGACCAGCAAAGTACGTGCCGTGTTCGGCATGCCCAAAAGACTGAATCGGTCATTTACCGTCAGCCTGATGCTGTTTGCCCTGCTGGCCGTGTTTGGATCATTTATGGTGTTACCTCTCATCTATGCTGTTAACAACGCATTTAAGCCGCTAGATGAATTGTTTATTTTTCCACCGCGCTTCTGGGTGAACAATCCAACAACGGAGAATTTCGCGGATCTGATCAATTTGATGGGCAATTCGTGGGTACCGCTATCCCGCTATATTGCCAATACATTGCTCATTACGATCCTGGGGACGGCAGGACATATCCTTCTGGCCTCTGCGGCGGCTTATCCACTGGCGAAATATCGTTTTCCCGGTTCTAAGGTATTGTTCACGATTGTCATTCTGTCCCTCATGTTTTCGCCGCATGTCACTGCCATCCCGAACTACATGGTTATGTCCTGGCTCGGCTGGATTAACAGTCATGCTTCGATTATCGTGCCGTCCCTAGCGTTCTCTTTGGGACTGTTCCTGATGAAACAGTTCATGGAACAGATCCCGGATGCACTGCTGGAGGCAGCGAAGATTGATGGCGCGAATGAATACCGTATTTTCTGGAGTATTGTGATGCCTAATGTGAAGCCGGCTTGGCTTACTCTGATGATTTTGCAGTTTCCGGCCCTCTGGGGAACAGACGGTGGAAGTTTTATTTACAGTGAAAATCTCAAAACATTGCATTACGCGCTCAGCCAGATTGTTCAGGGAGGAATAGCGAGAGCGGGAGTTGGTGCAGCGGTAGCACTGCTGCTAATGATCGTACCGATTACCCTGTTCATCATCTCCCAGAGCAGCGTCATGCAGACGATGGCTACTTCGGGCATGAAAGAGTAGAAAGGAGGCAGCGAGGTGCGGAAAAGCACATGGAACAAGCAGGGCTGGATCATCATGGGCATGGTCTGCCTCCTGTGGTTCAGCCAAGAAGCAGTACCCGCGAGTGCAGATGGCAAGCAGGATGCTTACCAATATTCCTACTGGGGCGATTCCGTTCCGGCTCCTGCAGCATACGAGGCCACGTCCATCATTACTGGAAAAAAAGTGAACGCTGGTGCATTCAAAGAACCAAGTGACATGCATGTCACCGCGGATCAGCGAGTGTTCGTACTGGATTCCGGCAATGGTCGCATTGTGGAAATGGATCGTAATTTGAAGCTGGTCCGGACGATTGATTCCTTTGAACGTGAGGGAAAGAAGGAGCAATTCAATAATCCGCAAGGGCTGTATGTGAGTGAAAAAGGGGATCTTCTCATTGCGGATACCGACAATCAACGGGTCGTTCATCTGAATGAACAAGGCCAATTGGTCAAGGTTGTGGAAGAGCCGAAATCGGATCTGTTACAAGCGGATTTTCAATTCAAACCCGTTCGGGTTGTCATGGATAAAGGAGACCGCATTTACGTCATGGCAGCGGGTGTATTTGACGGATTCATGGAGTTCAGTGCCGACGGTACATTTTCCTCCTTTATCGGAGCGAACAGGGTTCAAGTTGACCCGGTAGAGTATTTGTGGAAACGGTTTGCCACGCGCGAGCAGCGCAGTCAGATGGTCATGTTCACGCCGACGGAATTCACCAACCTGGATATGGATGAAGAGGGATTCATCTATGCCACAAGTGGTGACCGCGGCAAAGATCCAATCAAGAAGCTGAATGCCCAGGGGACCGATATCTTGCGCAGACAAGGCTATCATTACCCACAAGGTGATCTGATGTACACGAATGAAGCAGGGCCATCGCGCCTGATTGATGTAGACGTGGGAGACAGTGACATGTATTCGGTGCTTGACTCCAACAGAGGGAGAATATTCACCTATAACGGTGATGGATACCTGCTCCATATTTTTGGGGGGATAGGCAATCGGTTGGGACAGTTTAACACACCAGTTGCACTGGAACGTGCAGGAGACCGAATACTTGTGCTGGATAAGGCGCTCGGTGAGATCACGGTATTCGAGATCACGGAATACGGGCGTACGCTGCACGAAGCGGTGCGCAGTTATTACAACGGGGATGAAGATCAATCCTCGGTGCTGTTCGCCAAGGCCGCCGAGATGAATGCGAATCTGGAGTATGCCTATGCGGGTATTGGCAAGTCGCTGCTTCGCCAGAAGGATTACGCCGAATCTGCGCAATATTTCAAACGGAGCATGGAGCGGCAGGGTTACTCCAAAGCTTTTCTCTTGTTCCGCAAGGAGCTGATGCGTGAGCATTTTTCGTGGATGATGTCCGGTCTATTCCTTGCTGTTGCTGCGTTTGTTACCGTCGTCATCATTCGCAGGCAGAAAAGGAGGACAACAAATGCAAGCGCCAAGTAAGCAGCTTTACAAGTATCCGATGCACCTCATCTTTCACCCGTTCGATGGGTACTGGGAACTGAAATATGAACGTAATCAACGAACGACATTGCTGATTGCCTGTATGATCATGCTGCTGCTGACAGTTACCAAGATTTTGCATGCCCAGTACAGCGGATTTCTCATTAATTTTAACAATCCCAAGTATCTGAACAGCCTGCTTGAAGTGTTGTATGTCATGATCCCGGTACTGTTCTGGTGTGTTGCCAACTGGTCGTTAACGACCCTGATGGACGGGGAAGGCAAGTTTTCGGAGATTTTCATGTCGACGTGTTTTGCACTGGTGCCGCTGCTCCTGATTCATTTCCCGTGGATCTGGCTGAGTCTCGTCATTTCCGCGCAGGAGACAGCCTTTTATTATTTCTCCAATGCACTTGCTGTGGCTTGGACGGTGTATCTGTTATTCGTAGGCAACATGACCGTTCATCAGTACACACCGGCTAAGACGGTGCTTACGATGCTGCTTACCCTCGTAGCCATGGCTTTTATGGCTTTTCTGTGCCTGCTTTTCTTCAGTCTTGTGCAGCAGATCATATCGTTTGTCGTAACCATCTATCAAGAAATCGTGCTTCGGGGCTAAGGAAGGAGGACATCCAGTGAAATATGCTGTAGCAAAAAAAATAACCGGAATGCTGCTGATTGGCAGTCTGCTTCTAAGTGGCTGCCAGTTCTCGCTATCACCGCAAGCTCGTGAGGCAGCAGCAGCTGTAGATCAGGCCGATCTTCCCTCCCTGCCTCCCGGAGAACAACTGAAATCTTCTTTCAGCGATCCTCGCCTGCAAGGCATGATTGGTATTGCCAGGAATGAAGCCTTGCAGCTGTTTATCGATGAAAAGACGGCAGAGATTGCTGTCCTGGACAGAAAGAGCGGACAGATCTGGCGCAGCAATCCGGCAGATCGAGAGCAGGACGGGATAGCGGCCGGGATTAACAAAGATCTTCTGTCATCCCAGGCCAGACTTAGCTTTTTCAACAGCCAGGGTCAGAGCAGTACGGTGAATTCTTATACGGATAGTATCGGTCACAAGCAGGTTAGCTACGAGGCTATGCCAAGCGGGGTCCGGGTTCACTATCAATTCGGGAGCACCGAGCGCTCAATTGAAGATTTGCCGGTCAAAATCAGCAAGGAACGATTTGAGCAAAAGTTGTTAGCACAGCTCGACAAGGCAGGAGAACGCGCCTTGAAAATCGGGTATACCGAAGATAAAGATGAGGGTGTCTATGTTCGAATTGACAAGGCCCTGCAGGGACTCCAGTTGTCCCGTGCCCTGAAGGCATTTGACACGGCTGGTTATACGGAAGAAGACCTGGCACAGGATCACGCCGAACACGGGATTGATCAGGAGCGCAGTGGACCGCGGCTCTTCATGATGACTTTGGAATATGAATTGGATGGAGAGAATCTGCTGGTGCGTGTTCCAGCATCCGGCATTCATTTTCCGGAAGAATATCCGATCAACACCATTTCCGTACTGGAATATTTCGGAGCCGGAGGGATGAAAGAGGAGGGGGCGATATTTGTACCGGACGGCTCGGGAGCACTGATCCATTTTAACAATGGGAAGCTCCAATATCCAGGGTATCAACAAGATATTTATGGCCCGGATTTGACGATGAAGCTGCGGGAAGCCGGATCGGCGGAAGCCAAAGCCCGGTTGCCAGTCTTTGGTCTAATTCGCAAAGAGGGAGCTTTCCTTGGCATTATCGAGGAAGGGGACGCTGTGGCAACGGTGAATGCGGATATCAGCGGCAAGCTGAACAGCTATAACAACGTATATCCAAGCTTCTATGTCATGAATAAGAGCGATGTAACGCTTCAGGCAAGTGACATGGTGCGAACACTTCCCAAATTCCAGAAAAAACCGACAGCGTCAGACTTTGTTGTCCGTTACGCCTTTGTCGGCGGGGAGAAGGCTTCCTATTCGGGGCTGGCCGAACTCTATCGGAATTACCTGTTACATACCGGCGGACTGCCCGAGCAGCAAGCGGGTAAAGAACAGGCCGGCATTCCATTTTATCTGAAATTGTTCGGCGGGATGACAACCAGGCAGCATATGCTGGGGATTCCTTATGATTCGACAGAGGCGCTTACGACCTTTGAGGAAGCCAAGCAGATTCTGTCCACGCTGACGGAGAAAAATGTATCCAACATTCAGGTTCGCTACGCCGGATGGTTCAATGATGGACTGCACCATCGGCTGCCGGATTCCATTTCGGTGGACGGAGCCATTGGCGGCAAGAAAGGTATGCGTGACTTTAGTGATTACGCACGGGAAGCGGGTATCGCATTTTATCCGGATGTGGCTCTGCTGAATGTGCAGTCGAAGAAAGGATTCAAACCGAATAGAGAGGCTTCACGAACGTTAACCCAGGAACCGGCTGTCGTGTATCCGATGAATCAAGCCTTACAGCGCCGTGATCGGGATAGGTCACCATCCTATGTACTTTCGCCCAACAAGCTGGATCAGGTTACAACAGAGATGCTGGATGAGATGAAGTCGATTTCAAAAGAAGAGCAAGCGCATTCACTGAGCCTGAAGGATCTGGCTGAACAGCTGAACAGCGACATGAATCCCAAGAAGCAGCTGGATCGAACGGAAGCGTTGGGCGTGGTCACCAAAGCCCTCGAACAGATCAAACAGCAGGCAGGCTCCGTTGTGGCCGAAGGTGGAAATGGCTACGCGCTGCCGTATGTTACCGGACTGACGGATGCGCCAATGAACAGCAGCCAGTTCAAACTGGAGGATGAGGAGATTCCATTCTTTCAATTGGTGGTTCATGGAAATATTAGTTACACGGGATCTCCATACAATCTTTCGACGTATACGAACCCGAGACAATATGTGCTAAAGCTGATCGAATACGGTGCAAGTCCGTACTTTGCCTGGTTTAATGCGCCTAATCATGTAGTCAAACAGACCGATTATGACGATCTGTACGCGGCAAATTACAAGCAGTGGGTGGATCTGGCTGCCGAGATGTACAACGAGGTCAATCAGACCAATCTTCCATTTGCCGGGCGTTTCATGCAGTCGCATGAAGCATTGGCGGAAGGTGTGTACCGAACAACCTATGATGGCGGTGGCTTCGTGATCGTGAATTATAATGATTTTCCTGTAGAGGTTGAGGGCCAATCCGTGGAAGCCCAAGGTTATGTGACTGGTGGTGAGCAGCTCTGAAGACACTCCTAAAATGGAAATCGGGAAGTCGTACGTACGCTCAGCAGAAAGCCATGTGGGGCGTCATCTACGTGCTTCCATGGCTGGTTGGATTTGTATTATTTTTCTTCATCCCGCTGCTCGCGTCGCTGCGTTACAGCATGAGCACGATTCAGGCCAATGCGGAAGGCATTGCCATTCAATTCACCGGGATCGCCAATTATATTCAGGCACTCACCGTCAATACCAGTTTTAACCGAGCGTTGATCGAGTCGATTACCGATGTGCTTGTCAATGTGCCTCTAATTGTCATATTTAGCCTGTTTCTCGCCGTCATCCTGAACCAGAAGTTCAGAGGCCGGGCAGTGGCACGTTCCATATTCTTCTTGCCCGTTATTTTGGCATCCGGTGTCATCATGTCACTGGAGAGCACCAGCTTGATTGATGCTGTTAACCAGAACAGTACTGGAGGAAGCGCACTAGGTACATTTGAGCTCGAAAATCTGATGTTGGATGCCGGGGTGAGCGAATGGATCGTAACGTATCTGAGCAGTGCCGTTGATCGGATTTATCAGATTGTCAGCCAGTCGGGCGTGCAGATTTTGATCTTTTTGGCTGGCATCCAGACCATTTCGCCTCAGCTCTATGAGGCATCCAAAATGGAAGGTGCTACCGGGTACGAAGCATTCTGGAAGATTACATTCCCGATGGTCAGTCCGCTGATCTTTGTCAATGCGATCTACACCATTATCGACTCGTTTGCCAATAACGCCATGACTGAACTGATCCGGGATACCGGATTCGTGAAATTCGACTTTGGCCTCAGCTCGGCAATGGCATGGGTGTATTTTCTGGCGATTGCCATCATTCTCGTGATTGTATCCATTATTTTCTCGAAACGAGTCTTCTATCAAGATTAGAAAGGAGGACGTTCAGCGTGACGACTTCTCGATTATTATCGCTGGAACACTGGAAAGGCTGGCTCTGGTCCGTGATTCGGTTCGTACTGATTACTGGACTTTCCTTTGTTATCCTCTTTCCAATATTTCAGAAAATCTCAACGTCCATCAAAGATAAGGGTGACCTGTATTCCGCAGTGGTGGTATGGATCCCCCAGAATTTCTCGATCGATAACTTTCAGCAGGCTATCCGGGTTATGGATTACTGGGCGACGCTGTTCAATACCTTCGCGCTGTCAGCGACAACAACACTGTTAACGACAGCGTCCTGTGCCCTTGCAGGGTATGGTTTCGCCCGGTTGAAGTTCAAGGGGAGCAATTTGCTGTTCGCAGGCGTGATTCTCACGATTCTCGTTCCACCCACGACGATTTTGATTCCGGTGTATCTGAATCTGAAAAGCTTCGACCTGATGGGCTTGATGACACTGATTACCGGCAAACCGGTGAACCTGCTGAATACCTACTGGCCGTTCATTCTGACCGCCATAACGGCCAATTCGCTTAAAGCCGGGTTGTATATTTTCATCTTTCGTCAGTTCTTCCGCGGCATTCCGAAGGAAGTGGAAGAGGCTGCATATGTGGACGGGGCAGGCATTGGGCGGACCTTTGCCCGAATTATGCTCCCGAATGCAATTCCATCCATGGTGACCGTGATGCTGTTTTCCTTTGTATGGCAGTGGAATGATAGCTTCTACACGACCACGTATCTGACTTCAAGTAAGGTCATGTCAACCCAACTGTCTTCGCTTCCGTATAATCTGGCCCAACAAGTAAGTGATGGAGCCTCCAAGGCGGATCCTTTTTATCTAAGCATGATTCAGGATACGGGAATATTGCTTGCCATTCTGCCTTTGATTGTCATCTATCTCTTCGTGCAGCGTTATTTCGTGGAGAGTGTAGAACGTACAGGAATCGTTGGCTAAAACGTTAGGCTAACCATGAAGAAAGATCCGAAACAGATCGATACGATCTGAAGAGAGGAGGAGGAGGAGTCTTGCGCCTGAACGTATGGAACGGGTTGCGGAAGCGTGCGCCAACTGAAGCTTAGTCTACTCGTAGATTTTGCTGCAATCATCGGATATTGCATTGAGGAAAAGCAATCGATCATGACAGGAGGATATAAAGTGAAAAAGATGTGGATGTCTTGTAAACTTTTACTCGTTTTGGCTTTACTGATTACGATTGCTCCATGGGGAGGAAGCCGCGCAGAGGCGTGGGTTGGCATGCCTATGGGCAAGCTTCACGTAAGTGGCAAGAATCTGGTGAACAGCAACAATCAGCCTGTGCTTCTGAACGGTTTTCATCAACCTTCAGGTGCCTACTGGACGTATCAGAACAGCAATTATTATCTTAATCTGCACGGCAACAATCGTCATGCAGCTACCCTGGCTTACCTGAAAGACATTACCGATACATTTGCGGACACAAGTCCGAAATACGGCAGCAATCATGGATGGAACATGAATCAGGTACGTCTGTTCATTGATCGTGAGGATATGGGTGATGTGGCGGCGGGTACATATAATTTTGCCGGTGTGCAGACCGTTACGCAGAACGTCATTATCCCGTACATTCAATATGCCAAAACCAAAGGCGTGTATGTCGTCCTGGGACTCGACTTTACGTTGAAGGATGACCAGGCAACCACCGCTTCCAACCTGCAGAAATTTAATCAAATCTGGGGATATCTTGCGTCTCGTCCCGAGATTAAAAGTGCCGATAACGTTCACTTTGAGCTCATTAACGAGCCAGTGAAATCGTATGCGAATGGACATTGGGGCGGATACAACGGGGAGAATGACTTTGTGGATCACTGGAATGATCTGCGCAATTTCCAGAACTCCATCATCTCCACGATTCGTAACCAGGGTGCCGATAACGTAATCTGGGCTGCAGGTCTGGGGTATAACCAGTTCTACAGTCTGACGGCAAGCCATCCATTGACGGATCCCCTGAACAACTACGGATATGCGGTTCACTGGTATCCGGGTTACGGCGCGTACGATAACTTCTCCATATTGCAAGATCAGTGGAATACCAATGTGAAAGCAGCTGCAGACAAGTATCCGATCAATATCACGGAAGTAACCTGGTTTAAAAACAAGCCTGGTGATTCGGCCTATTGGAACCTGTTTAATGGCAGCAACGAAGGTTTCGGTACCAATACCAAAACCATCTTCAACGCGGCTGGAAACGTTAGTATTGCGGCTCACATGAACGGCTTCATTCTTGAGCCGGGGCAGCGCAGCTCTTTTGCCGATCCAACGGCTGGACTGAAATGGGATGGCGATGCTTCACGAAGTGCCATGGGACGATTCCTGTTCAACTGGTACCATGAACGTGCTCAATCGTATCCAGGTAGCGGAAATGGTGGTGGACCCACAACCGGGCTAGTGTCAGGTGCAACCTACAAAATTGTGGCCAGACATTCCAATAAGGTCATTGACGTTCCTGGGGGGCAAAATCAAAACAATCTTCAGCTTCAGCAATGGAGCGATCTGGGCGGCAATCCTCAGAAGTGGGTTCTGACCTCCATCGGCGGTGGCAGCTATACCCTAACCAGCGTGAACTCACCGGACAAAGTGATTGATATTCGCAACGGTACTCTCACGAACGGTGAAGCGGTTCAGCTCATGAGCAATCTGAACACGACCGCACAGCATTTCAAAGTCAACGATCTGGGGAATGGATATTGGAGTATCATTAACGTGAACAGCAACAAAGCGATTGAAGTGGAAAACGCTTCCACATCCGATGGTGCCAAGTTGCAGCAGAATACGTACACGGGTGCAACGAATCAACAATGGAAATTTATCGCGGTTAGCAATTAACATTATTGCACAAGAGGACCTTCACGGCTGTTATTGCCGGAAAGGTCCTCTTTACGTTGAGATTTCAGTCTGTGCAATGCGCTGTGATGCTTATGAACTCGTTTGTACGATGACTCATTGTAGAGTGATTAATATATCCGATATCTGCCGCTTAAAGCCAGCAAGCTGAAAAAATACAGACAGTTATCATAATAGCGGCGCTCACCCTGGCGCAGGGGGGTGTTCCAAAAGAGGCGTACGAAATGTTCCACATGTGGACCATCTGCAGCCAGTGAGGCCATGGCGTTGGTAGCGAGCAGACCGATCGGATGCAAGGAAGGTTCATCGAACGGTTCACCCTCAATGGTATATCTGCGATATTCGGCGACATCAATGCTGCTGAAGAAGGACTGAATTCGATTGGACTGCTCCACCTGCCAGGGATCCTGGCGGAACCATTCCCAGTCCAGAGCTATATTCGCGGCAACCCGGTAAGCATCGCTGTAAAAGTGTCTAAAATCACCATGCGGCTGAACAGGAGCGGGTGATCCGTCATAGTTCGCATATTCAGGCGAAAGCCCGGTTACAGGATGACAGGCGGTATGCAGATAAGCTCGACTTGCCGCCGCTGCATCTCTCCAGAAGGCTTGATCGTCTTCATCCGCATATAATGCAAACAACTCATAGAAATGGGGGAGATGGTAGGATGGATCACTGAATGGTGATTCCGGTACAAATTTGATCAGCTTGGTTTCCGGGTCCCACATGGGATCTCCCTCGCCATTTTCACCTTGATGAATGCATGCGCGGAGGATTTTTCTGGCTTGTTCCTTATAGTTAAAAGGGGCATCCCCATCACCCCAGCGGTTAGAAGCAAAGAACAGAGCCATGGCGAAAAACTCCTCACCATCAGGTGCAGGTCCTTGAGATAAGCGGGTTCCATCCGGTTTGCAGTGCCAGGCAAAATAATCCTTGTATCGACCTTCAGCATGCTGCATGAACGTATGGGAATAATTCCAAAGCCGATCGAATTCTTCTTTTTTGTCCATCTGCACAGCCATCATCATGCCATAAGACATGCCTTCGGAGCGAACATCGTTATTACCGGTGTCGAGTAAATAGCCTTTGTCCTCACCCATCGGGTAATAGATTCGCGTATTCTCTTCTCCATAAAACAGCTCGTTCCACGATTCCTCCAGCCGTGCGTTTATTTCCTGTTCATCATAACCAAACTTGTGAAAGAGATTGATATATGTATTGGTATCATAGGCGCCTTGACCGGTAATATTCATGGGTTTTCCTCCTTTTAATGCAAACGTTAAACCCATTATATCACGGTAAATGTGTATAAATTAAAGCGTTTACATTGGAAATCTTAGTTCTTTCCTTTTTCCGATTATCATGACCAAAATGAAATGATATGATTGCTGCAAGTCCTATACTTTATCGGGTATCTGTAAAATTATGTAAGTGTTAAACTCGTGAGGAAGGACCCACCAAGCATAAAGTTTTACCCGTTTGGATTCCTTCAAATGACATGAACTTTATGATCGAAGAAAGGATGGTGGTAAACATGGTTCGCGATGCAGGAGATACACCAGAAGCAGATATTCACCAAGGGATAACTGCACCGCGCGATCCCGTTGGAGTGAAGGAGACGAATAACGAGGCAACGTTCGATTACTGCTCCCCTGAATATCACAACATGATTAGCCAATCTCTTTTGAACAAAGGTCACAATGCCAGATTAAAACGGGCGATTCAGAAGGCTGGACAGGGTGAACCTGTTGTTATGGCTTATATCGGTGGTTCTATCACCCACGGCGCTGGCGCAATTCCTATTCATCTCCGTAGTTACGCCTATCGATCGTATGAGCGGTTCAAGGCGATGTTTGCTCCATCAGACAGTCGTTCCATTCAACTGGTTAAAGCCGGAGTAGGCGGAACGCCTTCCGAACTGGGAATGATACGCTATGATCGTGATGTGCTTGGAGATGGTCAAATTCAACCGGATATCGTCGTCATTGAGTTTGCAGTTAATGATGCGGACGATGAAACCCGGGGGAACTGTTACGAAAGTTTAATATTGAAAGCGCTTGCTGCAGATAACAAGCCTGCAGTCATCCTTTTGTTCAGTGTCTTTGAGAATGACTGGAATCTACAGGATCGTCTAGCTCCGGTGGGCTGGCATTACAATCTGCCCATGGTGAGTATGAAGGATGCTCTTGTCGAGCAATTCCACAAGACCAAGCAAGAAGGTAACGTCGTAACCAAAGAGCAATATTTTCATGATATATATCATCCGACCAACCTGGGACATCAGATCATGGCCGATGCACTGGGTCACCTGTTTGATGCAGTGAATCATGCCGAACTGGACCAGGAAGATCATGATCTGAGAAGGCCGCCTCTGATTGGGGACGATTTCGTGCACGTGAAACTGCTGGATCGGAAAAATGGCAATCAGCTTGCCAAAATCGATCCGGGTTGCTTCGCGCAGACGGATACCGACCTGCAGATGGCCGAGATGGATGATCACGATTATGCTACGCCGCTCTTCCCGCACAATTGGATGTATACCCGCGATGAGAGGGCCGAAGCGCAAAAGTTCAAGCTGCAAATGCGCTGCAGATGTCTTCTTTTAATCTTCAAAGACTCTGGAAGCGACGAGTTTGGAACACCCCGGATCAAAGTGGATGGTGTTCTCACCAAACAAGCCAATCCGCATGAAGTAAATTGGACACGCTGTCATGCCATGCTCCTGATTCAAGATAAGCACGTCAGCGAGCATACGATCGAGATCGAAATGGCAGAAGGGCACGAGAATAAACACTTCACGATTCTTGGTTTTGGCTATGTCAGTTAACAAAACAAAGGCCGGAGATTAATCCAATAGCTAAATGCACCTATGAAGGGAGTACTGTACATGATATCTTCAGCACCGGCTGGATTTGACCAATACCGCAATGATATACCTCGCGGAGCAATAGAGACGATAGAGTATGATTCCACTACGGTAGGGAATACACGGAAAGCACTGGTGTACACACCTCCAGGATTTTCTTCCGAAAACACATACCCTGTACTTTATCTGCTTCACGGGATCGGTGGAGATGAGATGGAATGGCAGCAGCATGGTAGCCCGCAGATCATCTTGGACAATCTGTACAACGATAACCTGCTTGAGCCTATGATTGTTGTTTTGCCCAACGGTCGCGCCATGCCCAACGATCGAGCCGAGGGTGATCTATTTGACCCGGAGAAAATACAAGCCTTTGAACGATTTGAATCCGACTTGATTCATGACCTTATTCCTTATATTGAATCCAACTATCCCGCAAGTACAACCAGGGATAATAGGGCAATTGCCGGCTTATCCATGGGCGGAGGCCAGTCCTTAAACATAGGGCTGGGCAATCTCAACCATTTCGCTTGGGTCGGTGCCTTCTCTCCCGCTCCAAACACCAAAGCGCCAGAGCTGCTCCTTCCTAATCCGCAGGAAGCAATCTCGCTTTTGTCGCTCCTTTGGATCTCCTGTGGTGATCAGGATAACCTTATCCAAATTAGCGTTGACGTACATCAATATTTGGAACAGCAGGACGTACCGCACATCTGGTATGAAGAGAGCGGAGGTCATGACTGGCCAGTGTGGAAAAATGATTTGTATCTGTTTTCCAAACGTCTATTCAAATAAATACCAATTCAACTCCAACTCCAGTGTCTACCCGAAAAAAGTACCGAATTATTCAAAACCTAATACAAATATCAGGAGGTTTTTACCATGTTTAAATTCGGAAAAAAATTGTTAACTGTTGTCCTTGCCGCTTCCATTAGTTTTGGTGTATTCGCCGCTACGACAGGTGCTACAGATTACTGGCAGAACTGGACAGATGGCGGGGGTACTGTTAATGCCGTGAACGGTTCGGGAGGAAACTACAGTGTAAACTGGCAGAACACGGGTAACTTTGTTGTCGGTAAAGGGTGGACTTACGGTACACCTAATCGTGTAGTGAATTACAATGCGGGTGTATTCTCTCCATCCGGCAACGGATATTTGACGTTTTACGGGTGGACACGGAATGCACTTATTGAATACTACGTGGTGGATAACTGGGGAACATACCGTCCAACTGGAACATACAAAGGCACAGTAAACAGTGATGGTGGCACATATGACATCTATACTACGATGAGATACAATCAGCCATCCATTGACGGATATTCAACATTCCCGCAATACTGGAGTGTTAGACAATCCAAACGTCCAATCGGTGTAAATTCCCAAATTACGTTCCAGAATCACGTAAATGCGTGGGCGAGCAAAGGCATGTACTTGGGTAATAGCTGGTCCTATCAAGTGATGGCGACCGAAGGATATCAAAGTAGCGGTAGCTCGAATGTGACCGTTTGGTAAGCGCTCTCTTTTCAATCGGCTAGTCTAAAACTTAGGCAAGGCAGGTCTATGGATCTGTCTTGCTCTCCATTCCCGTTTTAAAGGAGACCTACAGATGAGAAAGTGGATGATATTTCTGCTTATCGCAGCTTTTGTTGGATTAAGTGCTTGTTCGACAGGCAGCAGTACTACCGTGAGTGATGATCTTGTATTGGTAGAGGGTGGGGCATTCAAGAGCAGTAAAAGCAATTATAGTGGCAAAGACATCATACTGTCTGACTTTTATATCGGCAAATATGAAGTGACCCAGAAACAATGGGCTGACGTTATGGGAGACAATCCCTCTGGTTTTAAAGGGGAAGAACGGCCCGTTGAAAGGGTGAGCTGGTATGATGCGATCGAATACTGTAATGCACGCAGCATGAAGGAAAACCTTAAACCGTATTACACCATTGATAAAGAAACGCTGGATCCGAATAATAAGAATGAAAATGATAATGTTAAATGGACTGTAACCATCAATGAAGATGCGAATGGATATCGTCTGCCAACGGCAGAAGAGTGGGAATATGCCGCAAGTGGCGGACAAAAGAGTGAGAATTTTACTTATAGCGGAGGCAACAATCCAGACGAAGTGGCGTGGTACTGGATGAATGCCGGTGAAAAGCCGTTAACAGGAGACTGGAACTGGCCAGCCATTGAAAACAATCGGAATCAAACCAAGCCAGTAGGTCAGCAGAAGGCCAATGAACTTGGTATCTATGATATGTCTGGTAATGTTAGAGAATGGTGCTGGGAATGGCACAGCCATCCGGAGACCCCGGACAACACCTGGAGAGTCAGCAAGGGTGGGGGCTGGGTCAGTAGTGTAAATACAGCAGAAATTTCCTATCCAGGAAAATTCGATGCGAATGGCATTGGTCCCGATCAGGGATTACGAGTCGTACGTAGTAAATAACGAGGCCCATTCTTTAAAAATGGGCTTTTATACATGACAACTGAAAAAGGAAGAACGATCTTAAAAAATGAATATGTTTTCTTTAAACTTTGCTATAGTTCACCCATTATGGACCATTTAAAATGGAAATACCAACCAATGTAAGCGCTTTTATAACTGATTAAATCAAACACGGCTGTTGAATCTAGGAGCGAAGGTAGTTTCAGAAAATTGTTTACACGGTTGGAATACGAAATGGAGGTGTATTGATGAAGAGGAAGACTTGGTTCACATTAATGGTATCTGGAGTGGTTTCATTATTTATTTCGGTAAGCGCTTTTGCTGGGTGGGTGTTTTGGGAACCGCTGACGTATCACAATGCAAGTACCTGGCAGAAGGCAGATGGGTATTCCAACGGTTCCATGTTCAACTGCACGTGGCGGGCAAATAATGCTAATTTTACGAATGATGGCAAGCTGCGCTTGAGTCTGACAAGTCCTTCATACAACAAGTTTGATTGTGGAGAATATCGGTCAACGAATACTTACGGCTATGGTCTCTATGAAGTAAGTATGAAGCCTGCTAAAAATACAGGGATTGTATCCTCTTTTTTCACCTATACCGGTCCTTCTGATGGCACACAATGGGATGAGATTGATATCGAGTTCCTTGGCAAAGACACAACGAAAGTACAATTCAATTATTATACAAACGGCGTTGGAAATCATGAGAAGATCGTAAATCTGGGCTTCGATGCGTCCCAGGGATTCCATACGTATGCGTTTGATTGGCAACCAGGTCACATTAAGTGGTACGTCGATGGCGTGCTGAAACATACAGCTACAACCAATATTCCGAAAACACCAGGTAAAATTATGATGAATATCTGGAATGGAACGGGTGTGGATAGCTGGCTCGGGTCTTATAATGGTGCTAATCCATTGCATGCTGAATATGATTGGGTGAAATATACGAGTAATTAACAGAAACTCACGATCAGGTCCAACTAGTGCCATAAACTTAAAGAAACAGAGGAGCGGATTACTTCCGCAATCCTCTGTTTTTTTATGATCATTTTCAACCTTTACAGAACAATCGTAACGTAAGATGATGAAGGAAAAGGGTGGAAATGAAATGAACTCGACATACAGTGGACGGAAAACCATGAGTATGAGTAACAGCAGCGATACCAATAACAATTGATCACCCGAGCAGTTTATCGAACCGTTAGGCCAACCATAGGATGCCAAGCAGATATAAACCTTGCTGGAACCTTTCGGTCACCCTGATAAACAAGAGAGACAAGAGTAAGACGTTGTACTAATACAACATCCGTATTCACTTTTTAATATCCTAAATTAATACAATAAATGTTGCAATATTAGTATGGGCATTCATATGGTTCATTCATTATGATGGACTCTGTAGACAACATCACTACATACAGGGGGACTCACAAGTTGAAAACAATCAAGAAAAGAAAGATTGGCGGTTTGGCTTTGGCAGGAATGTTGGCGCTTACAGCAGTTCTTAGCGGATGTAACAGTGGAGCAAGCAAAGAGGCTGCACCGAGCACACCGAGTACTGCACTGGAATTGAAGGACGGGAAGTATGATCCGCCCGTAACACTTACTTATTTACGTCCCTGGGGACCCGAAATCAAATTCAAATCTGGTGAAGATCAGGACAATAACGTGCACACCAAATGGGCAAAAGACAAGCTCGGCATTGAATTAAAAAATCAGTGGGTATCACCATCGACCAACAATGCGTTTGAAACGAAGCTTCGCCTGTCGCTGGCTTCCAATGCAGAAATGCCGGACATCATCTCATACCGCGGCGACTTCAATCTGGCACGTGAGCTGATTGAAACGGGCAAGTTCGTTGATGCTGGTGAATTGTTTGATCAATATGCAAGTGATACCTGGAAAGCTGCCGTGAATGAAGATCCTTCCGTATGGTATCCGTACATGCAGGATGGTAAACGGATTGGTATTCCGATTCTGGATTACTCCTATAATAGTGATCCAGTGATGTGGATTCGCGAGGATTGGATGAAGAAGTTTAATTTGAAAGCACCTGAAACACTGGCTGATCTTGAAGTGATTATGGAAACGTTTACGAATAAAGACCCGGATGGCAATGGTAAAAAAGACACCTACGGTCTGACCATCGGATTCAAAAACTGGCTCAGCACATGGATGTCTGATGCTGGTTGGGTCTTCGGAGCCTACGGCACGATGCCAAACCAGTGGAATCTGAACGCAGAAGGCAAGCTGGAGTACGGTTCTGTAAATCCAGGAGCAAAACAAGCTTTGGCAACACTGGCTGACTGGATGAAAAAAGGATATATTCCAGAAGAGGCTGGGGTATATGATGAAACCAAAGCAGCAGAAGAGTTTACAGCAGGTAAAGCCGGGATTGTTGTGGGCCCTCACTGGATGCCGTCATGGCCGCTTGAAGATGTGAAGAAAAACCATCCTGAAGCGGAGTACAAAGCTTACCCAATTCCATCTGGACCTGATGGCAAGGCAGGCAGACGCGGTACCGCGAACGACAACGGTGTAATTCTGATTAACAAAGATATGAAGAACCCAGAAGTCTTTTTCACTTATCAAAACTATCTGTTTGATCACTTTGCAAATCCAAAAGCAGGTGATGAATTCGAAAATGGCTTCGCTGAAGGATATGACTGGGCAATGAAAGACGGCAAAGTAACAACGGATGCTAGTGTGACAGGCGGTTATGCACCTGAGAAATACACATTAACGTTTGATGGTGCACGTATCCCAAGTCTGAACATGGCTACGCTTGCGAAGTTTGCTAACGGTGAAGAAGCCACAACACCTTTCGAGAAAAAACTTAAGTCCGGTGTACCGGTACCAATGGTGGAAGCGGCCAAGATTGTTCAGGATCAAAAAGATATCGCTTTAAAACAGATGTTCACAGGTGCACCAACGATGTCGATGCAAATGAACAACGACATCTTAACCAAAATGGAGAAGGACCTGTTCTCGCAAATCATCTATGGTAAAGCTCCGATCGATGCTTTTGATACGTTTGTAGAGAAGTGGAAGTCTTCAGGTGGAGATCAAAATACGAAGGAAGTTAATGAGTGGTACCAATCCGTTACGAGCGGAAAGTAAGTACGAGCCAAGTAATTAAATCTTATCCGTTATTTCGTCCTAACCAAGCTGCTAAAGCAGGTGGGAAAGTACAAAGAAAAGGCCTTGCTGGAAATCATTCCAGCGAGGCCTTTTTGCTTCAAACCGGCAGATTCTCTCTATATTCCTGCGGTGTCAGATCGTAAAACTTTTTAAATACCCGAATAAAATACGCAGTGTTGTTGTAGCCGACAAGCTCCGCAATTTCGAATACCTTGGCGCTTGAGGATCGCAAATAATAAGCTGCTTTTTCCATCCGTAACCGATAGACATAGGCTGTCAGCGCTTCTCCTGTCTCCGCCTTATATACCTTGGATAGATACACAGGGTGCAGGTGGACATGTTCGGCAATAGCCGGTAAAGATACATCGGAAGCCAGATGCAGGTCCACAAAGCTTTTGACACTGCGAACGATGGTGCTGTGATTGTCCTTCAGCTCCTGTTCTGCGTCTTCACTGATGGAATGAAGTGTACGGATTGACCAGTCTTTCAACTGCTGGGCGGTAGCATAGCTTGGAGCCTGGAAGTATTTGTACGTTTCGGCAGGCAGAACAGAAGAGATCTGTTTTCCGTTCTTGTGGATGATATAAGCAAAGGCCCCAGCCAAGGCATGATACACCTCAATCGTCGTTTCCGCGATATCATGATGCTGCGCGGATTCGAGCAATTCCTCGAAAATGACCTCAATCTTCTGTTCCACATCGTCAAAGCGGCCAGCTTCCAGAAGACTGATGAGGGTTGGAGGCTTGTACAGAGAACGGATGGCAGGAAGGGGGTGTACATCCTTATCGTCTGAAGCCGTGATGAACAAACCCTGCGCATGTCCCATACGCTTCCGCATGGATCTGACAGCACTCTCATAAATTTCACCAATCTCATTAGGGAATTTGCCCCAGTGAGAGACTGCAATGGAAATAGCCCCTTTTAAATATAACTGAACGTTTGTCTGAATTTGGGCAGCGTAATGCTCCAGCAGCACTTGAGGTTTTTCCTCTTTGCTCACACTTGGTGTGCCGCCTTTTTTGACGCTAACCAGCACAACCAGATAGTCATGGACATCCCGCGTATGCCACATATGAAAATGCTGCTGCGTCACCTCGCTGATAATGTTGCTAATGGCATATTGCATCAGCGAAAGATCATGGTCAGCCATCTCGGATAGATGCTCTTCCATCCGAATGACAAGCATGCCCAACTCTTCACCAACCGAATAGGGCAGATTTAGCAATTCGAGCTTGTCTGCGAGCGTTGAGGGAGAATAGGTTTTGCCTGTCAGCAATTCATGGAGCATTGTAGATTGCAATAAAGGCAAGTTATCCTGGAATGCATGTAAGGCACGTTGATAGGAGGCCGCCGCTTCCCATTTTTGTTTGATCCGGTCAACAAGCCGCTGTACGGTTTCGATTAGATCCTCATCACTTACAGGCTTCAGCAAATAATCAAAGCTTTCCTGAGCCATCGCTTGTTTGGCGTATTCGAAGTCAGCAAAGCCCGAGAGTAAAATCGTCTGCACATGCGACCATTTTTCGTGAATTGCTGTGATTAACTCAATACCGGACATCTCCGGCATGCGAATATCAGTGATTACGATATCAATATCATGATTCTCCATAATTTCCAGTGCTACGGCACCTGACAAGGCTTCGTGTACAGTACCGATTCCACAGCTTTCCCACGGAATGGTTTCCGCCAGCGTTTCTACAACGGAACGTTCATCATCAACTAACAACATTTGTAACATGTACTTCACCTACTCATTGATATTGTTGTACCATGTAATGCTTACCTTAACGCCTCCGCCAGGCGTATGCTCATAACTTAGACCCGCATCTTCACCATACAAAAAAGACAAACGCTGATGAACATTCCAAGTTCCGCATCCCATGTTGCCATCGAGCGGTTTGTTAAGATTGTCGACCAACTCTTGCATCTGATTCTCGGTCATACCCAGCCCGCTGTCCTCGACGGTAATCGTACACATTTCATCCTTATGATAACCTGTTATGTTGATATGACCGTCTTCAGTACGAGGTTCAATGCCATGAATGATAGCGTTCTCAACGATAGGTTGTAAGCTTAAACGTGGTAACGTTTTATGAAGCATATCGTCCGGTACATCGATGGTAAAATGCATGCGTTCCAGCCGGAGTGCCTGGATTTCTAGGTAATTTTTCACCATGTTCAACTCTTCTTTGATGGTGGCCTGATCATTCTCGGATCTTGTGATGTACCGATAATACTCACCTAAATTAAGCGCCATCGCCACAACGGCTTTCTCATTTTTCATCCTTGCCATATTTTTGATGTAGAAGAGGCAGTTGTATAGGAAATGCGGGTTAATCTGTGATTGCAACTGCTTCAAAGTGGCTTCACGTCTTCGGAGTTGTTCTTCGTACACGTTCTCAATCAACTCCTGAATTCGCTGCGCCATGATGTTAAATCGTGCAAACAATAAACTGAATTCATTACGTGACGAATGATGCAGACGAACGGAGAAATCTCCAGTCGACAAACGGTTCGTTCCCTTTACGAGTTGAAGCAATGGAAGCTGCACACTTCGATACAGCACATACAACACCACAACACTCATAGCAATCAAAACGGCTATGGAAGCGTAGAAGAGATTACGACTATTTGTGATCGGCCCTAAAATTTGCTGCATAGGCACGTAGTCTACATAGTACCATCCCAGACTGTCTGAATGTATGTACGAGACATAGTATTCTGTACGGTCAAGCGTCGTGGTGAATCCGCCTTTTCCCTGCAAAGTCATCTCTTTCAGCTTGGACTGAATCGCAGTCAATGTGCCATTCCCACTGGTGTTGCTAATTAAGCCAAACTCGGGATGGAACATAAAAGGGTCACCTTTGTTATTCAATTTGTTCTGATCCAGCATGCTGGTCAGATGATTCACTGGAAAGCTGATCTTGGTAATCAGTCTTGACTTCCCAGGAGTGTCGATCGCTGTCGTTGGATCGGTCGTGTACCACACAAATTGATTCTGCTTATATGCCCATGATTTCGAAAGCGGCTTGGAAAATTCATCCTCCGCATACGGGATATAAGCATAATAATCGGTGGAAATGACTTTTTGCAACCTTGGAAAATAAAGGGTGATGGTGGAATGCCATTTGCTGGCTGCATTATACAGATTCATTTTTTCAAGAATGGCACTTCCAACTTTGACACGTTCATAAGGCACATCTTTGTAATCCGGCCGCTGATATTCCTGAATACTCGAATCTTGTCCAATAGACATTCCGTAGAGAGATAATTGGTAAATATTAGATTCTACAGAGTCAGCAAAAGTGGACAAATGATTCATGGTATTGTTCTGAATTTCGTGTTCGATCACCCGTACACTTTCCCGGTTTGAATAGGTGTACAGGAACAAAACCAGGACAAGCAGTGCTACAAATAACAGTGTAATTTTGGTGAAGACGTTCAGACGTGCGAACAATGCTGGGCCTCCCTCAACTCATTAAAATATTGATATCGTTGTTGCAATATTAGGATATAGATTGCTAATAACCGTTGCTATAATTTTAATATACAAGTTCATATGCACTTGTAAAATACAAATTTTTAGAACATGGGGGATGTAGGGGTGAAGGAACATACGTTAGAAACGCCTCGCAAGGGGCGTGCCATCAAGGCGAGACAGCGCTGGAACATGCAACGGAATTGGTCCTTGCATTTGATGCTCGTACCAGCGGTTTTGCTGGCAATTGTATTTCAGTACATACCAATGGGCGGGATTGTGATTGCTTTCCAGGATTTTAAACCATACCTCGGATTTACCGAATCCAAATGGGTAGGTTGGGATAATTTCAAGTATTTATTCTTATACCCGGACGTAGGCCAGGTCATCTGGAACACACTGGTCATTGCATTCTTCAAAATAATCGCAGGTTTAATTGCTCCATTCCTGTTTGCGATTTTGTTGAACGAAGTTCGTTTATCTGCTTTTAAAAGGGTCAGTCAAACATTGGTATATCTGCCGCACTTTCTGTCATGGGTTATCCTGGGCGGAATATTGCTTGATATTCTTTCGCCGCAGGGCGGTATGGTGAACAAACTGGTCGTTGCACTAGGCGGAGATCCGATCTTTTTCCTGGGGGATGGAACTTGGTTTCGGATAACACTGATTGTTAGTGATGTGTGGAAAGAATTTGGCTTTGGCACGATTGTATTTCTGGCTTCTCTGTCCGGTATTAACCCGGCACTGTACGAAGCTGCGGAAGTGGACGGTGCAAACCGGTTCAAACAAACACTGCACATTACGATTCCAGCCCTGATGCCGATCACGATTGTACTCATGACACTCTCCATCGGAAACATTTTGAATGCAGGGTTCGATCAGGTGTTCAATCTGTACAATCCGCTCGTTTATGACAAAGGTGATATCATCGATACCTTCGTATACCGTCTTGGTATCTTGAACGGCAAAATGAGCTTCGCAACGGCTGTAGGATTGTTCAAATCAGTCGTGGCAACCATTCTGATCGTTATCTCATATCGCATGGCTTACAAATTGGCGAATTACCGCGTGTTCTAGTAGAGAGGAGAAAAGGGCTTGTATTACAAAACAAAAGGCTATCGAATATTCAGCGTTGCGAACTATATTTTTCTGGGCGTACTATCTCTGCTTTGCATTCTGCCTATTATTCATATTTTGGCCGTTTCGTTCAGCAGCATGGCACCGGCCTCAGCCAATCTTGTCGGCTTCTGGCCGATTGGCTTTACGACAGATGCATATGTCAAAACGTTCGGCAATTCAAATTTCATTAATTCCTTGCTGGTTTCGGTTAAACGAACCGTCATTGCTACCGTGATCGGTATGGTGATTATGTTACTTACCGCATTCCCGCTGTCGAAAGAAGATCTCAATTTCAAAGGCCGCTCGATCTACACCTGGTTCTTTGTATTTACGATTTTGTTCAGCGGAGGTCTAATTCCGAGTTATATCTTGGTCCAGAAACTAGGACTGATGGATACGATCTGGGCACTGGTGCTGCCAGGTGCATTGTCCGTGTGGAATGTTATCCTGATGATGAACTTCTTCCGTGGTCTGCCTAAAGAGCTGGAGGAAGCAGCTTATCTGGATGGAGCAGGTCACATTAAAACGCTGGCACTGGTATATGTACCGCTATCCATGCCTGCGATTGCAACCTTGTCATTGTTTACCATGGTAGGTCAGTGGAACTCTTGGTTCGACGGCATGATCTATATGTCCGATGTCAAAAATTACCCACTGGCTTCCTTGCTACAAACCATTATCGTGCAGCAAGACCTCAGTAAGATCAACGTGGACCCATCCATGCTGGAGAATGTTTCCCAGCGTACGGTTCGCGCAGCACAGATTTTCATCGGGGCATTGCCGATTTTGGTCATATATCCATTCTTACAACGCTTTTTCGTTAAAGGTATCGTCATTGGGGCAGTAAAAGAGTAGTACTGTCCTGCAATTGACCACACATTCTAGGGAGGAATATGAGTGAAAAAAGGGTTGGCTTGTCTCGTAGCAGGAAGCATGATCGTTTCACTGGCAGCTCCGGCCGTAGTCCGGGCAGAACAGATGAAGCAGCAAACGGTAACGGAGCAGGAGCAGGCGTCAAGCCTGCTTCGGGCACCGTACAAAGATTTACAGGGACATTGGGCTGAAAATGCAGTGATGCGTATGCAGGATATGGCGCTCACTAAAGGTTATACGGACGGCACATTCAGACCGAGTGAACGTATCAGCCGTGCCGAATTTGTTGTAATGCTCGATCGGGTGTTCAGATTCGCTGGAGGCCCCGGCGCGGCGTCATACACAGACATTAGTGAAAAAGACTGGTATTATGATGCGATCATACGAGCAAGTGGATCTGGCATTATTCAGGGAACTGATGCAACACATCTGTCCCCCCAGCTTCCGATTACCCGGCAGGATGCTGTCGTGATGGCAGATCGTGCGTTTCAGTTATCGACAGGCAGTGAGAATAAATCGCTCGGTTCTGCGTTTAAAGACGACAAAGATGTAGCTGATTATGCTAGGAATGCAATGAACTACTTTATAAACAATAAAATTGTAAACGGATACAACGGAAATCTTGCACCTGAATCCAACATTACGAGAGCAGAAGCTGCTACGATCATGTCTACGTTGATAGCAGATATTCAAAGCAAACCCGGCACCTATGAATCCAACGTAGAAGGTAATCTGATTGTCCGCTCAACCGATGTGACACTGAAAAATACAACAGTTAACGGCAACTTGCTCCTTACAGAAGCCATTGGAGAAGGTACAGTGAAGCTCGACGGGGTAACGGTCACTGGAAGTGTAATCGTGAAGGGCGGAGGAAACCACTCAATCGATATTCATAACTCCAAACTAAATCGAGTTGTGGTAGACAAAAACACCAGTCCGGTACATGTGAAGATCACAGGGACAACTCAAATTGAAAACTTGTTTATTGAACAAAAGGCTACAGTTGAGTTGTCTGCCGAGAGTACGATTAATACATTAAAAGTAAGCAGCAAAGCCCGTAATACCATGATTGACAGCACAGGTAAAATCAATCTGCTGGACGTAGATGCAGACAACGTATTGCTTAATGGGAAAGCGGTTGCACCAGGACAATACAAGGATAGCACTACGCCTGGGACAGGACAGTCCGAGCAACCAAACGCTGCTGCACCAGGTACTTCTAACGGTGGCAATAATTCTAGTACAGGTGGGGGCGGCTCTTCCAATTCAGGCGGAACGACACCATCCGTACCGGGCAATCCTTCAGGTGAAAAACCGATTCCTGCAACGACGATTCCGGATGAGCATTGGGAAATGGTCTGGAATGATGAATTCAATGCACCTTCCGTGGATGCATCCAAATGGACCGTTCAGGATACGGAGCTTGTGTACAACAATGAGTTGCAATATTACAGCCCGAATAACACACGTATAGTTAAGGATGGCAACCGCAATGTATTGCAGATTGAAGCAAAGCGGGAGCAGAAAGGCAGCAAAAATTATACTTCTGGTAAACTGATTACGAAAGAGAAGGGCGATTGGACGTACGGAAAAGTGGTCGTACGAGCGAAATTGCCCGCGCAGCAGGGCACGTGGCCTGCAATCTGGATGATGCCTACAGATGAAGCACATTACGGAGGATGGCCAGCTTCCGGGGAGATCGACATTATGGAGTTGATTGGCGGTACAAACAAAGATCATGAAGTATACAGTACGATCCATTACGATTCCCCAAAACCAGATGGTTCTCACGGGCATGATCAAGGCAAGTTTACCTTGCCGCAAGGTGAATCGTTTGCAGATGATTATCATGATTTTCAGGTGGAATGGCTGCCTGGCATGATTCGTTTCTACGTTGACGGCAAACTGCATCATCAGGTGAATAACTGGGAGACGACTGCAGCGGGACAGCCGGAGAGTTACACCTTTCCTGCTCCATTTGATCGTCCGTTCTATTTAATTCTCAATCTTGCCGTTGGGGGAGACTGGCCGGGATCGCCGGAAAGTGATTTTGTCTCTGAGAAGATGAATGTTGATTTCGTTCGGGTTTACGAGTACAAGAAACTGAGCGAATGGCCGGACGTAACTTCTAATCCGATCGAACCTGAATGGCAGCGGGAACCGCAAGCGGATGGAAACCAGATCTACAATGATCGCTTTTCTGAAGGTGTGAATGTAGATGGTGTGCCGAACGAATGGAATTTCCTCACGAATGCAGGCGGGGCTGGTAAGGTAGAGGTTATTGATGATGTGCAGAAGGGCAAGGCAGCGAAAGTAACGATCTCACAAGCCGGAACCGAAAGTTATTCCGTACAACTGACACAAATGCCGATGTATATGAAGAAAAACAGAAAATACAAAGTGCAGTTCGATGCCAAGGCATCTGCTGATCGTGTCATTCGTTCGAAAGTAACGCAGTTTGAAAAAAGCTGGACAAATTACTCCGACGATAAGAGCTTCTCATTAACTACAGATTGGCAACCGTATGAATACACCTTCAACATGCGGAATGGGGCAGACAACAATGCAAGGTTTGAATTCAATCTGGGATTGAATGAAGGTGAAGTTACGGTGACCAATGTGCGGTTGACAGATATCGGTGAAGCCGACTCTCTTCCGGTGGAACGCAAAGCACTGCCGGATGGAAATTATGTCTTTAATGGCACATTTGATCAAGGGAAGGATCGCCTCGGCTTCTGGTCCAAACAGGTTAAGTCTGATGCTGAAGCGCAGATTACCGTGAACAACTTCCTGAAGTTCCCGATCATGGAACGGCAGCTCGTGGTCGACGTTCTACGAACGAACGGCCATTCTGATCAGGTGGCTGTGGTACAGCCGGGAATGAAGCTGGAAGCGGGCACTACCTACGGATTCTCTTTTGATGCAAAGGCGGATTCGCCACGTACGATGGATTTGGATTTGTCTACCGCAGAAGGTCATGATGTGCAGGTGAATCAAGGACAGCAGATCCAACTTGGTCAGGAACTCAAGAATTATTCGGGTGAAATTGTGATCGGACAGAACGCAACGACAGCATCAACGGTAACAGCCGAACTGAAGCTTTTATTCGGCAGTTCCGAAGGGAAGGTCTACATCGACAATGTGAAGCTGACCAAACGAGGTAAGCCGGTAACAATTCAAGGCTACACTCATATTCCTGCCACGGATGCATGGATGATGGAAGGTCTGCAGCTCGAAAATTCCGATGAAGGCGGCAAACATGTCAGCTACATGGACGAAGGTGATCTGCTGCAATTCAAAATCGATGCAGCAAATGATGGCGTATATGCATTCTCCACAAGGATGGCAAGTGCCAAAGCCGATTCAAAAGTCCGATTCAGTGTGCAGGATGAACAAGGCACAACGGTTGCAAGCTCCGAACTTCTGCTTGGAGATACGGGGGGATGGCAATCCTATAAGACGGTATATCTGCCAGCAGTTTCACTGAAAGCCGGAACATCATATTATGTCAATTTTGAAGGGAACGAATATAATACACGTTGGTTGGACGTTTCACAGAATAAAGTAAGGAATGGCGAACTGACCGCAGATGGAACGGATTGGACTCTAATTCCCGACGTGCTCTCGGCTACGTATGGGAAGGACCATGGAATTAATATTACGTTGCCGGCTGCAACCGACGATGAGTGGGATTCGTTTTTCCAGCAGGGTTCGATTGCTCTTGAGGCTGACAAGACCTATCGTCTGAGCTTTGAAGCTTCAGCCTCTGCACCTAAATCAATACAGGCTGTGGTCTTGCAAGGTAATGGCGGCGAAGCCAAGTATATGGATGAAAACGTAGATCTGACTGAAATTAAGCAGCCTTACACCTTCACATTTACAATGGGAGAAACAGCGGATGCGGCGGCCTTACTGAACTTTGGTCTTGGCAGACCGCTAGCGGAAGAGCACAGTGTATCCATTCAAAATGTGATGTTGTTCGAGGTGAACCCGGGTGCGGATCAGGGGGGACAGCCGGTACACGTCAATCTGATCCCGAATGGGGACTTTGCCAAAGGAAGTGAAGGCTGGTTCAAATATGCAGCCGGTGTTGAATCTGACCTTGCGATTCATGTTGAGAATCAGCAGCTGCAAGCTGTAATCGGTCAGGCGGGAACGAATCCGTGGGACCGGCAGGTTATTAATGAAGGTTTTGCAATGCAGCAGGGAACCAAGTATAAGCTGACGTTCAAGGCCAAAGCGGATAAAGCGCGCAAAATGGGGGTAGGTATCGGCTGGGTGGATGTTCCCGCTGGATACGCGTGGCATGGATTTTATGGGCAGCAAGTGAGCTTATCCACGGAAGAACAAGAGTACACCTTCACATTCGATACAACCGAACCAAGCTATGCAAACAGCCGTATCGTATTTGATATGGGGAATATTACAGGTGACGAAGACGGTAACACCACAATTACGTTGTCTGGTGTCAGCCTGACCAATCTTGGCCCGGTGCAGACAGCCGTAGCTGATTAAATCATCACTAATGGAAGATGGGTAAAAATGAAGAAGGCAGCCGGGTGAATCCCGCTGCCTTTTTGTCATGAATTCTTTCTGTTCTTAACCACCGTAAAGAGGTCAGCATTCAATTCATAATACATAGAGATAAAATCGCGAAAATGTTGAACCGAAGGAGACAATGTTTTTTGTTTCGTCCAGGATAAACTAATCGGGTAGATCGCTGAATCATCAGCAATTTTTATATAGTGCAACCCCAGTTTTCTACATACGGAAACAGGTAACAAAGCAACTCCCTGATCAAGCTTGATGATTTCAAGCAGTGTGTGTGAATCCACTTCAAAGGCCTGATTGGGTACGAAGCCTGCTTTCCCGCAGAGCATGGTGGTAAAGTTGCTGTACTCCACATTATCGGCAAGAGATATGAAGGGTTCGTTTGCAACAAGATGTAACGAGATGTTTGCCTTTCCAGCGTACGGATGATGGGAAGGTACAACAAGAACAATATCCTCATTAACCAGCACACAACTCTCAATCTCCTCATCCTGGATCGGATGACCTGTTATTCCTACATCGATGTCCCCTTTTTGCAAGTTTGTGATGATTTCGCTCTTCGTTCCAATGCCTTGATGAATCTGGGTTTGCGGGTTGCTATTAATATATTCGCTAATTAGCCCGGTAAGGAATCTTGGATTCGTAATCGAAATTCGAATGATGTTAGAAACGTGTTGTTCTTCCGATTGGATCTCCAGTTGTGCATTTTCAATTTCGGTGAAAATCCGATTAACATGCTTCAACAGAATTTTCCCTGACGAATTTAATTGAATGTTTCTTCCTTTTCGATCAAACAAGGTTGTACCAAGCTCATCCTCTAATCTTTTGATCGTCAGGCTTAAGGAGGGCTGAGCAATATTCAGTTGTTGAGCTGCTTTGGAGATATGTTCGGTATAGGCAACGGTTTGAAAATATTTGAGCTGCAGCAATTCCATTCGTTTCGCACTCCTTATTTATTTCAATAAATATATATAGTACTTATTATGTATTATATTAAATTTAAATATTAATGTAGAATTTTATTTGTGAGAGAGATAAAAACATAACATAAAAGGTAGGTGTCCTTCATGAAAATCGATGTGAATAACATAGCCAAAAATCTGAATACACCCCTAACGGCACCGGCTTACCCCATGCCACCCTATAAATTTGTGAATCGGGAATACTTAAATATTATTTATCGAACGGATGAAAAAGCTCTGCGGGCAGCGGTACCTGAACCACTGGAAATTACTGAACCGCTGGTTAAATTTGAAGTGATGTGGATGCCGGATGTCTCCGGATTAGGTGCATATACCGAAGCTGGGCAGGTTATCCCTGTGCGATTCTATGGTGAGGATGGTGACTATGTGCATTCCATGTACGTGGATAACTTTCCTGCGATTGCAAGTGGCAGAGAGCTCACGGCGTATCCCAAAAAGTTAGGTGCACCAAAACTATATATTGATTCAGATACACTTGTGGGTACGCTTGATTACGGAACGCTTCGTGTTGCAACTGCAACGATGGGATATAAGCATGTTCCGATGGATAAGGAACTCGCCAGAGATGAAATCTGCCGGCCTAACTTTATGATGAAAATTGCTACGGATTACAGTGGGAATTTAAGAATATGTGATTTGATTCGAACCCAAATTACGGATATCGAAGTGAAGGAAGCATGGACGGGACCAGCACGGCTTCAGCTTTTTGAACATGCACTCGCACCCCTTGCCGACTTGCCTGTATTGGAAGTTGTTTCAGCTTCACATATCCTGACAGACCTGACCTTAAACGCAGCACAGCCTGTATATAACTATCTTGAGCAGAAATAAGGAGGAAATTACAATGAGAATTGCAATACTAGGAGCAGGCTCTTTAGGAACCATCGTAGGAGCATACCTGGCGAATGGCGGCATGGATGTGGAGTTAATTGATGCATATCAGGAGCATGTCGATGCCTTGAATCAAACGGGAGCTAAAGTGGTCGGTACAACGGAGTTTCATGCAAAAGTTAAAGCCATCACTCCTGACCAAAAATCAGGGACATATGATCTTGTGCTGCTATTGACCAAACAATTATCCAACGGTACCATCCTTCGGGAATTGCTTCCGTTCTTACATGAAGAGAGTATCGTGTGTTCCTTACAAAATGGGATTCCTGAAGAAAACGTGGCTTCCATTGTTGGTGCAGGGCGCGTTATTGCGGGGTCCGTTGAGTTTGGCGCCACGTTCATGGAACCAGGTGTATCAAGCCTTACAACGGAGTACGCCCAATTCAAAAAGTATGCTTTTCAGATTGGCGAATTAAATGGAGAAACGTCCGATCGCATTCAGCGTGTAAAATCGGTTTTGGACCTGGTAGGTGGAACACACATTTCCGACAACTTAGTTGGTACCAAATGGTCCAAGCTGCTGATCAATAATGCGTTCAGTGGTCTGTCTGCGGCATTGAACGGAGAATACGGAGATATTCTGGATGATGAAGTCGGTATTGTAAGTGCCGTTCATATCGCAGACGAAACGATCAAGGTCGGACATGCGAATGGGATTGAATTTGTCAAAATGAACGGATTCGATATCGCCTCCCTTGAACTCAAAAGTGAACAAGACATTCCTGAGAGAATTAAAACGTTAAAATATGTAATGGAACCTTCCCGGCTGCTCAAAGCAAGCATGCTACAAGATCTGGAGAAAAAACGCAAAACCGAGATTGATTACATTAATGGAGTCGTTTCGAGCAAAGCGGAAAGTACAGGAATTGCGACACCGTATAACGACTTGGTTGTTAAGCTGGTCCAATCTGCTGAAGAGACACAAACGGTTCCTGATTTTCAGACGAACATTGTAGAATTTAAACATCTGGTAGATCGACGTTAATGCGTTGATATAAATTCCTTGCCTGATAGAGAATAGAATTCCATGAAAAGCCGCGATTTGCGGCTTTTTTTGTCGAGCCTGTTCAACTCTAGTTAATCGAGAAAGAGTACTATCGTTAACTTTCCATTTACTTAGGGAGCGCACTCTCCTAACAAATCCCACTTATGATAAAACAATGTTTGTCAAAGTGGAGCAAGCAAAAATGGAATAAAAGGAGATGCGGGTTAAATTGAACAGAAGAAGGATTCTTCAGCGAAGTATTGCAATCGCTTTATTAAGCAGCATGATCTTGACAACCGGGATGCCTCTCACATCACTGCCAGCAGTTTATGCAGAAAGCCTGCCGCAGGGAGACAGCCAGGAACAGACACAAGTCACTCAAGCCGTAAACGTTCAGGTAGACCACACCCCGGCGGATTGGATTAACGAAATGCAGGATTACACGGTTACTGCAATAGTATATGGCACTGACCAGTCATGGACCGGGCGTATCTCTTATTCGGTAGACGGTCAAATGTATGCTCCGGTGGAGCTTGTCCCCTTAGAGCAGAGTCCGGAAACCTATGTGGGGAACATTCCTGGTGAGAATTTGATCGGCAGTGAGTTAAACTATGCCATTGACATCATGGATGAGGAAGGAAAAATCATTCAATCGACAGGATACTCGGCGGCCATTCGACCTTCCATGTCCCACATGCAGCTGTCCACAGGACCAGAGCTGCTGATTACTGAGATGGTACCGGATACGACCAATTTGCCTAACGTCAGCTCTGATGCGTACGAGTTCATTGAGGTCTACAATAATACGGATCATGACATTAACTTCAAAGATTATTATTTCTTCTACAATAATAAGGATAATTGGAAGACAGAAGAAGATGCGGATATCATCATTCCTGCTCGAAGTCCGGCCGTATTCTGGATTTTGAACGGAAGCAACAACGATCTTACGGCAGAGCAATTCAATGACAATTACGGAACAACCCTAATAGAAGGGGAGCGCTTATTCCGTATTCAGGGCGGAGGTGGTATGGCGAACGGAAGCGCCAGGTCACTTGTGATTAAAAATCAAATGAGCGAAAGTATTGTTGCCGCAGCTTATGAACCGGCTCAGGTTAAAGCGAATATGGGGATCTTTTTCAAGCATCCGGCTGCCGGAAACATGCAGATGAGCGTCTTGGAGAATTCCGGGAAAGTTGCTGCCACACCAGGAGTCATTGATCCTGAACAAACCGTTCCGCCTGTTGTGGATGAAGGATCACAAACCGAAATTGTGCATACGGTCCCAACTGCTGCCTTGGCCATTCAGGATTTTGAGGTGAAAGCGCAGATTATAAACCTGGGGACAAATGCGGATGGAACCAAACCTTCGGTCAAGCTGTTATACAAAACGCCTTCCCAACAGAGATTCACCGTCATCACCATGACTAATGTAAATGACACAGACGAGTATACCGCAACGATTCCGGCGTCTGTACTTACAGAGCCTGAGCTGCAATACCGGATACAAGCAGGTAATCTGGACAAGCCATATTCTGCAGAGGTTCAATGGGATGCATTCAATCCGTCCAAAGCACCAACGCTGCTTATTACTGAGCTTGTGCCGAATACGGCGAACGTACCGGGGACGTCCACGGATGCCTATGAGTATATCGAGGTATATAACAATACGGACCAACCGGTTAATTTTAAAAACTACAGCCTGTACTATCGTTATCCTGATAAAGGACCAAGTGCCGACGTGGAATGGGGAGTCGTTAATCCGGATTTTGTTATTCCAGCGCAGCAATCGGTTGTATTTTGGATTAAAAATAGCTTAAACACGGCCTATACCGTGGAGGAATTCAACCAATTTTACCAAACCCATCTACTCCCAAATGTTACACTGCAATCGATCCAGAGTGATGGTATGGCGAATTCCGGACGCAGAGCGCTCGTGATCAAAACGAATACGGGCAAGGAAATATCCTCTGCCTATTACGATGCTGATCAGACTTATGAAAATGGAACCAAAAGTGATGAAACGAAGGAAGACAGGGCGATCACTTACGCCTACCCTGCAAATGGCAGCACAATGATGATCAAATCAAGTTCGGGTGTGCAATCTCCATCGCCAGGCAGTATCACGCCGGAGCAGGTTCCTGCCGTACCTGTTCATGTGGAGGCGGACGCAGTCCCGCCAACGGTTCAGGACATGACAAACATGACAGAAGTTGACCAATCCGAGGGATTGGAACTCATCGTCGATGCCAGAGATAACCGCGAAGTGACGTCTGTGGAAGTATTCGTCCGCTCTGACAAACAGGCTGAATTCACGGCGCATCGTTTGACGGAAGATTACGATGACACGATGTACCATTATAAAATGACATCAGCTGATCTCATCGGACGCAATACCATTGAGTATTACTTTGTCGCTTCTGATGGCATTAACGAAACGAGAACGGAAACGACCAGCATATCCGTGACCGGTGGAGTAGGTGATGAACCGCTTCGCCTGAATGTTAAAGATGAGGATATCATTCAAGGTGTCCATACAATTAAAGGAACCTCGCAAACGGAGGGTATGGATGCTCGCCTTACCATCGACGGCAAAGCTTTACCCGAAGGTGAAACCTTCGCTGCGCTTGAACATGATGCATACTTCGTATTCGAAGCAGTTAACGTCGATTATTATTTCAAAAACGCAGTAACGATGGGTCCGTCGGAACTGGGGGACGAATCGATTCTCTATACGTTCATGAACCCAATTACAAGCTATACGACATTATCCTTTCCTATTGATTCGGAACGTTTGCTTCAGGGGGATAATGTGATCTACATCCGGGCAGGTTCCAAAACCTCGCCGTTTGATCAGCGACCGGAGGAGAACAAAGATGACTTTGAAGTCAAAAACGTTCGCTTGCTTTTGGCTGACGGGACTGAAATATGGGATCCGGCCTACGCTGAAAAAGAAAAACAGATTAAAATGGGTGATTCTGCCGGGAAAAGCGAATCAATCGGCTTCCATTTTGAGCTGAAACCGGAACATCTTACGGCTAAAGCCTATGAATGGGACACCACCCGCATCAGCGATGGAGCGCATCAAGTCGCTCTAACCAATGGTCAAGAGCAGTTAACGGCCAAAGTCATGGTGGACAATACGGCACCTGACATTAAGCCGACCGTTGAAGATGGTAAGACATATCGTGGAGAATTCGTCATTGATGCCGAAATCGAGGATGCGATAGCCGGCGTAGACAAGGTTGATGTGAAGCTGGATGACAAAGTAATTACTCTTCCGTTAAGAACCACGTCGGGAGAGATGCAAGGTGGGAATCATGTCCTGCACATTCAGGCAACGGATAAGGTGGGTAACGTTGCGGAGAGAACGGTAAAGTTTGAAGTGCCCGATGAGAACCCGCTACCACCGGAATTGGTGGCGCCTAAGCAAAATCAAACCAATGTTGGCACAGACGCGAACCTGACAGTTAAAGTTCAGGATCCAAGCAAAGACGCCATGAATGTAACCTTTTACAAAGGGTATAAATACGATGCAACCCGAGCCGAGGGTTTTGCAGGATACCTGAATACTTCCGTTACGGAGCCGCCTAGAGAAATGGTTCCTTCCGGAGAAAAGGCCATGAATGCAGAGAATTACAATAAGATTGCTGCGGTAGACGGAACATATCTCGTCAATGATTCGGTTGAGCAGTTTCCTTATCAACGCTTCGAAGTGAAGCTTGATTCAACCGTGAAAAGTACAGATCGTGTTGAAATCGAATGGCAGGGCAAGTCGCTTGAAGGAAGGAAAGTAAGCTTGTATGCCTGGAGCATAAGCGAGCAAAAATGGGATCAGCTGGATCAGATTATTGCCGGTACAGAGGACTTTGAATTAAAGGCTGTGGTACAGGCGGGTGATTATGAAAACGAAGATGTCATTCAGCTTATGGTTCAGGACGAAATAGCGGAAACAGCTGCTGCTGCAGGCAATAAGCCTACACCGGAATCACAGGACCCGTACGATTTTTCATTTGTTTGGATGTCGGATACGCAGTACTATTCCCAGAGCTATCCACTAATTTATCAAAACATCGTCAACTGGATCGCCGGGCAAAAAGAAAATATGAACATCAAATACGTTATTCATACCGGGGATGTCGTCGATAAGGCAGACCAGGAGTACCAGTGGATTGAAGCAGACAAAAACATGAAGGTACTCGAGGATGCTTCGATACCTTATGGAGTATTGGCAGGAAATCACGACGTGGGTCACCAGGATAACGATTATGCGAAGTTCCAGCAGTATTTTGGAGCGAATCGATTCATCAATAATCAGGTATTTAGTGGTTCATACGAGAATAACCGTGGACACTATGATTTGGTTTCGGCGAACGGTAATGATTTTGTCATTGTGTATATGGGATGGGGACTTGGTGAAAAAGAGATTGAATGGATGAACGATATCGTTTCCAAGTACCCGGAACGTAAAGCAATTCTCTGTTTGCATGAGTATTTGCTCGTATCCAATAACCGTTCACCGATTGCGGATCAGATTTTTGAGAAGGTTGTTAAACCGAACAAAAACGTGATTGCTGCTCTTTCCGGGCACTATCACGATGCCGAGCTTAAGGTCGATCAGCTGGATGATAACGGAGATGGCATTCCTGACCGTAACGTCTATCAAATGCTGGCAGATTATCAAGGTGCTCCGGAAGGTGGACTTGGTTATATCCGGCTTATGCAGTTTGACATGGCAAACAACAAGCTCCATATCAAAACGTATTCACCTTATCTAGATGACTACAACTATTACGATCCAGAGATTGAACAAGGCAAAGATGAGTTTAGCCTTGATCTTGGTTTGGCACCAACAACAAAGCGAGTAGCCACGGATTATATCGGGGTTAAAGTTTACACAGATGAGAAGATAGGCTCAAAAACGAACGTAGCGAGTGGACGAGAAGCCTCTGTGGTATGGAAGGGACTCTCTAACGAAAGCTACTATCAATGGTACGCCAAAGCTGAAGACCAGCATAGTGGAAGTGCTCTATCCGATATTTGGGGATTCTCTACAGGGACCTCTGCTCCTGGGGGACAGACTCCGGGTAATGGAGGAGGTTCAGGTAACAGTAATCCGGCAGCTCCAGCAGATAATAATAGTGTGACGAAGCCAGCAGCACCGATCAGCAATGGTCAAATTACGCTTAATCCATCTTCGGATGGTAGTTATCGTGCCGAAGCACAAGCGCTGGAGCAAGCCGCCGGTTCAGCGAGTGGAGGGGAAGTAGTCATTACACTTGCTGGCATACAAGAGCAGAACAAGAACGGGAAGTTTGATGTATACCTACCTGCCAGTGCGGTGAAAAAGGTGAAAGCAGACGGGCTCTCCATAGAGATCTCATCACCTGTATTAAAAGTCACGCTCCCGGCTGGTTCCCTGCCGCAAGAATGGGGAGAGACAGACCATCTGCTGCTGCGTCTCAGTACTGTATATGACAATAATGCGAAGCAGGTATTGGATAACAATCTATTGGAAGAGCAGCATTATTCCCGCACGGAGTTTGTGCAATCGCTTCGTATGTTCTTGATCCAAGGGGAGAACGAGACGGAGGTTACGAAATTCGGCAGTCCGGTCGAGATTAATCGAATCTTGACGGCTGAACAGCAAAAACAGATTCAATCTGAATATGCGGGTATATATCTGCTTGGTCAAGGAATGGAATATCAAGGTGGTCGCTTCGCAGCTGGAAAGGTGACTTTTGAGGCGGAGCAGCCAGGCTTGTACGCAATCCTGGAATATCACAAACAATTCAAGGATATGAAGGACTCCTGGGCAGAACGATATGTCCATACGTTGGCTGCAAAACATCTGATTCAGGGGATGGACAAAGAGAACTACGGTCCTGCCTTACAGGTAAGTCGAGGCGACTTCATTACCCTGATCATGCGTGCGGCGGGGTTGAATTCTTCTGAAAAAACCGAGGTTTATGCCGATGTACCAGCGAATGCATATTATGCAGCAGCCGTTGCTCAGGCGACCGAACTTGGTATTGTACAAGGAAATGGTAATCTCTTCAGGCCGAAGGATTCAATCAGCCGCGAGGAGGCAGCCGTGATGCTGATGAAAGCACAGCAATTATTATTTAAGGAGAAGCAGGAATCCACGGTAAAAGGAGTATTCTCTGACCAAAGCCAGGTATCTGCTTGGGCTCAAGCTGCTGTAGAGCATGTCAATGCTCTTGGACTGATGACAGGCAAAGCGAACCTACGCTTTGATCCGAAAGGTAAAGTCACACGGGCAGAAATGGCCAAAATAGTGTATATGCTGATTCATGAATAAACATCTTGCCATGCATCTCGCACATGTAATTCACACAGAGGAAGTCGCCTGAATGGCGGCTTTTTTTGTTTTATCTGAACAATTATTATTTACCCTCACTCAGTTTCTAGTCGGCGAGCTTTAAAATCAAACTGGTGTTATCCTTATAGATTTAGGTTACAAACGCACGCAGTGTTATTGTCATTTATGGCACGTGTTAATATTGTCCTGATTAGGTTAATACGGTATATTGAAAGTGGTTCATTTCCTATATATAGGAGAATTCATTCATAAGAATCCGCAAAGTAAATGACTAGGAGGAATCAGACTACATGGAAGCAACTGAAAAGAGATGTCATGATTGTGGAGGAAATTCATTTGTACAAGCTTCAGACTTTATCAACCTCCGTCCGGTGGATAAGAAACTAGCGATTGGATCTGAAAAGGTGTATACCGTTTGTCTGAACTGCGGAGAAGTGGTATCGATCAAAGTGAAGAATCCTGAAAAGTTAAACCAATAGTTGAATCATTTCTTATTATTCTCTCATTAGGTAATTTATGAAGATAAAGAATAAGCCCTTCTTCGATTCCTGTCGGAAATAGAGAAGGGCTACTGGTGAGAGATAGATTATTATTTATGCTTCTTTAAAATATCGAAAATGATCTCTGCATTATTCGTATTGTCAATCAGGCCGGAGAATCGATGACTTGCCGGACCGTAAGCGTAGACTGGCACGTCGTCTCCCGTATGTCCGCCTGTCGTCCAGCCAGTGAACGAGCGGTTATCAATAATCGCTTCGATGGCATTGTCGATCGTCGTGACATCTGCGTCTTTAGCTGCGGTTTTTACCGATTGAATCTCCTCGGAAGTTAACCCAAGTTTGAGATAGCTCTTAAGTGTTTCTTCCACGGAAGCCCCTTTAGCGATTTGAGCTGCCATGAAATCTGGAGTGCGTGCAGCGGCTTTGATCGGATCCACGAAAAAGTTATATTCTCCGTCTTTCCCGAGCGTAAGTCCACCAGTGGAATGGTCAGCCGTTGCTACGACAAGTGTCTCTCCATCTTCTTTGGCAAAATCAATAGCCGCCTCGAATGCTGCAGCAAAATCCTCCATTTCGCTCATAGCCCCAACGATGTCATTATCATGACCCGCCCAGTCGATCTGGCTTCCTTCAACCATAAGGAAAAACCCATTTTCGTTTGAGCTCAGGCGGTCAATAGCTGTATTGGTCATCTCGGCCAGCGAAGGCGTTTCGCTAGTACGGTCAATCAACTTGTCCATACCTCCGTCAGCAAATAGTCCGAGAATCTGTTTATTTGTATCCTTGAGAAGGGCACTGCGATCAGTCACGTAGCTAAAACCGGCTTTTTGAAACTCGTTCGTCAAGTCACGATCTTCACGTACAAAATTGGTTTTTCCTCCACCTAAAAGTACATCAACTTTGTGCTCTCCATTGATCAATTCATCATAATAATCATCTGCGATTGCATCCATGTTCTTCCGGCTTATATCATGAGCGCCGAAGGCAGCAGGTGTAGCATGAGTGATCTCTGAGGTAGCTACAAGTCCGGTGGACTTTCCATTTTCCTTGGCTTGCTCCAAAACCGTTTTCACTTCAGTATGGTCATTATCAACAGCAATAGCTGCGTTATACGTTTTCACGCCAGCAGACATTGCGGTCGCCGCGGAAGCCGAGTCAGTTACGTTTTGTGTCTCGTCATCCGGATAGGTCATTTGAGCGCCCACAAGATAATGATCAAATACCGTTTTCTCCATGATCTTAGTCGAAGGGTCATCCTTCATATAACGGTATGCGGATGTATAAGCCGTTCCCATGCCGTCACCGATGAGGAAGATGATATTCTTGATTTTTTTTGTCTCTACACTAACGGCTTGTACCGCGTGGGCTTGACCGGCAGACAAGACGGTAGAAGCAGCAAAGACCAGGCTGAGTGCAGCTGCAGGTAGGACTTTTTTGGATAATTTCACGTTAATTCCTCCTTTTATTATTAAACATGAACATATGTAGCTTTATTCATTTGTGCGTCAATATGAACATTATCATTCGACTGTAAAAGAAGTCCCAGTCCTCTGTAATCGTTGTGTAAAAAGTTTACAAAAAAAGTGGACCAGCAAGTGCAGACAGGGAATGGAAGGAAGCCCTGTGGATAAATGCTGTGAGTGTGATGCCTGAAGTATACTCATAATTTGCTATCAAACCGGAGGTGAATGGTTTATGATCAATTCATTACGATGACAAGCAGCGAGGGCAGAAGATGAAACAAATAAAATGGATCGATAAAGTAAAAGCCATGGCGAGGGAGATTAAACGAAATGTATTCGTCTTGTACCTGGCGTACAAGGATCCTCGGGTATCTTGGTTTGCAAAATTAATTGCTGTCGGCGTAGTAGCTTACGCGTTCAGTCCAATAGACCTGATCCCTGATTTTATACCTGTACTTGGGTATCTTGATGACCTGATTATAGTGCCGCTCGGCATTACAATAGCTTTGAAGCTGATTCCTCAAGAAGTCATCCGGGATTGTAGGGATAAAGCGGAGGAGATCCGAAAGAAAGGTAAACCCACGAATTGGATTACAGGAGGATTGTTTATCCTTGCGTGGATCGTCTTTGCCGTCTGGATTGGTTCGATCTGCTATAAACTTTTCACCTAAATGAAGAGGCCCACCTGAACTAGCAGATTCAGATGGGCCTCTTTCTTATTAGAATATTAAGCAATCGATATGCTATTTAGAGTCGATGTGAAAGATGCCAATTTCGTTATAATGCTCCAGCTTATAGTCAATGGTACCAAGACTGCAGTTCAGCACATCCAGTTGTTTCAGTATATTTTGTCGATGCTGCTCCAGCATAACCTTTCGCTGTTCACTCGTGGAAGAACCCTCAAGGCATAACAGCATAAATGCTTTGATATCCTCCAGGGACATGCCGCTGTCCTTCAGGCAGCGGACTAACTCCAGCCAGCAGATATCCATTTCGGAATATTGGCGGGTGCCGTATTCTGTCTTTTTCAACAAAGGCATTAAACCTGCCCTGTCGTAGAAGCGTAACGTGGAAGGCGGTAATTGGGTGCGTTCCGCGACTTGTTTAATCGTAAATTCCAAGCAAATCTTCCTTTCAAAAAATCGATTGAATGGCTTGACTTAAACCTAAGTTTAACCACTATCCTAAGATTGTTCAATAGAGCGTTTTCAGGAGAAAAGCTCTCATTTTAACATTCATTGAAGGAGTGATTGGGTTGAAGTACAGAAGATTGGGCAGAAGCGGATTGAAAGTAAGCGAAATCGGATTGGGGAGCTGGCTGACCTACGGGTCGGCTACATCGGAGGAAGCTGCGCGTGCCTGCATGCATCAGGCATATGAACTGGGCATTAACTTTTTCGATACATCCAATTCCTATCCCGGTGCGGAGCAGGTAATGGGCAGTACATTGAAGCAGTATCCACGCAGCAGTTACGTACTGGCTACAAAGCTCTTTTTCCCACAAGGACCGGGTCCTAACGATCGTGGATTGTCACGCAAACATATTATGGAGCAGTGCGAAGCGAGTTTAAAGCGATTAGGTACCGATTATATTGATTTGTATCAGTGCCACCGCTTTGATTCCGAAACACCTATTGATGAAACGCTGAGAGCTTTAGATGACTTGCAGGCGCAGGGCAAAATTTTGTATGCGGGTGTCAGCGAATGGACCGCAGCACAGATTGCGGAAGCCTCCGGGATCGGCAAACGCCTGAATCTGCGTCCAATCATATCCAATCAGCCGATTTACAACATGTTTGAACGTTATATCGAGAGAGAAGGTATTATTGAACAATGTGAGCAGGAAGGGCAGGGACTTATCGTATTTTCTCCATTAGCACAAGGTGTGTTGACGGGCAAATACAAACCTGGACAGCAGATTCCAGTAGGAACAAGGGCTTCCAATGATCAAACCAATGGGGTCATCAACAGTTACTTGCGTGAAGATGTGCTCCAATGTACCGTACAGCTGTCTGAACTGGCCAATGAGCTTGGGGCAACGTTATCCCAGTTTGCTTTGGCCTGGATTCTGCGTCAGCCTGCTGTAAGTTCGGCCATCATCGGCTCCAGTAGACCGGCACAAATTGAAGAAAACATCAAAGCAACCGAACTGGAACTTACTTCTGAGATCATCGAACGAACGGAGAAGATTCTATCGTCAATCAGCCATTTTGCACCGCTCAGATAGACAGTGAGAAACTGATTATAGGGTGGCAGACGACGTAGAAGATGGAGCGATGAATAACAAACGTATGGGGACTGAAAGTACTTTAGTAGAATTCGGGATACTGCCCATTTAGAAAAAAATGAAGGATGTAAAAGGCCCTGCCGTTTCTCAGCAGGGCCTTTTACATATCGTTTCAAGTAAAAAAGTAGCGTTTCACTTATTTTAGAGATGAGTTTCCGGTTTACTGTTGCAATCGGGAGAAGCAAGTCTAGGGAATGTCAGCTTGATCATCGTACCTTCGCCAATACGTGACTCCACCATGATCGTTCCTTTGTGCGCCGCCACCACTGCGTAAGCGATGCTCATACCAAGTCCCGCACCATCACTTCCCTCGTCGGTGTTGGTCCCTCGGTAATAACGATCGAAGAGACGGGATTGCGTCTCCGCGTCCATACCTACCCCATTGTCACGGACGATAATGAAGGCAAGCTGTCCTTCGCTTATAACGCTCAGTGTGATTTCCGTTCCTGGCGGGTTATGCTTGACAGCGTTGGAGATCAAGTTATCGAGCAAACGTTGGAACCATTTTGGATTGGCTAAAATATGAAGAGAAGCCGGGCTTTCTTCGAAATCGAAAACCACGTTTTGCAACGTTACATCGTTAACATAGCGTAGCACGGCACGTCGAACGAATTCATTAAGTTCAAGCGGCTCCAGCTTTTCACCTGGCGTATGATTTTTCAGTTCAAATGTAAGCGAGAAGTCCTGCAGCAGTTCCAGCATATATGTACTCTTTTCGCGGATTGTGCCTCCAACCTCTCTCAGTTCATCCTCACTCCAGCTGAACTGTCCACTCTCTAGCAGGTGACCGTAACCCTGAACGGTTGTAAGTGGTGTACGTAGATCGTGGGAAATGCCGGTCATCCATTCTTCACGAGATTGCTCGAGACGCAGGCGCTCATTGCGGGCAAAGGCTAATTTATCTGCCATTTCAGAGAAGCCCGCAATGACCTCATGGTACAGCTTATAACGGGCACGAAAACGGCCTTTTCTGCCAAAAATCTTCTTGCGCTCTTTCTCGGTAAAGACCTCCTCGTACTCGCCCCGGCCCATTCGCTCGAAACCCCTCATGAACAATAGCAGAGGACCGCCGTACCGGTAGCCGTGCCAGACAGCAAGACCAAGGGACAGCAATAATATCGCTAAGCCGATGGTAACCAACACAATTAGCATGGTACGTAATATCGGCTGGTTCGTTGATTCTGCTTCCTCTCGTGGTCGCTCAATCAGCCATGTATATTGGGAAGCGGGGTCGTAATGATAAGAGACGTCGATCTTGGATTTGGCTGGTTGCTGGCTCATTTCAATCAGAGCGAAGGCCCCGTATTCCTCATGGCCTGAAGGGAAACCCAAGCTCTGAACGATATGACCGCTCTTGTTTAGAACAACAAGTGAAACTCCGATTGATTTCACTTCATTTTCTAATTTTCTAGCCGCGGAGTCCGTTACCTTTCCATTCTCGGAGTATAGTTTGTACCACTCTTCAAGCTTCGCTCCGTCCACGTCTTTCCGCCCGAGCAGATAGAGATTTCGGTCACCCAGAATCTCTTCGTACAAGGTCGTAACCTGGTATTCATTCAGCCTTCTAGTATCACTGATGCGCAGTAGATCAGCAGCAGAGTACTGCTCCGGCACCTCTTCAGGTACGTTTAGATTATAAACTTCCCGACCACTTTCGTTGACGATCTGGAGCCAATATCCCTTTTGTTCAAGCTGGCTTGGCCAGAAAGAAGGAAGTTCCACGCTGTCGCCTTCGATGGTGGTTTCAATCGCCAGTGAATCCAGCACATCTGAGGGGATGTCGGTCTTCAGCTGTTCGTTACCTATGTGATACATAATGGTGAATAAAGAAATTAATACGATGGCGAGAACCAACAGCCAAATGGTGAAGAACTGGATGGTAAAATGTAACCCCAAACGCCTCTTAAAGCGGCTATGTATCTTTTTGGCTTGCTTTTTCATACGTTGTCGCCCTTCACGAGCTTATATCCGAGACCTCGAACAGTCAAAAGATAACGTGGTGAGCTCGGATCGGACTCAATGCGTTCGCGTATTTTTCGGACATGAACCATAACCGTATTATCGTCGCCGAGTCCGTCAAAGCCCCAGACTGATTCGTACAATTGGGATTTGGAGAAGACAATGTTTGGATTGCGGCACAGGAACAGTAGCAGTTGGTAGGCTTGAGCAGGGCAGGGCATGTTTTGGTCGCCCACAATCAGCTCGCCTGCCCGTTCATCAAGAATAAATCCGCCGAAATCATATCGTTGACGGGGATCCGCGTTAGGTGTGGCTAACGATTGGACTGTTGATTCGGCAATTCCTCGTCTCAAGCGCGCTTTAATTCGGGCAGCTATCTCCAGGGGATTGAACGGCTTGGTAACATAATCGTCGCCACCTACAGCAAAGCCCGTCAGTCTATCTAGATCGGTCGTTCGAGCCGTCAAATAGATCAGATGTGCGTCAGATTGTGCCCGAATCTGCGGTCCAAGCTCAAAACCAGTGCGGTCAGGCAGCATCACGTCGAGCAGGATAATGTCAGCGCCATATTCAAGTAGAAGACGCATTCCTTCTTCCGCATTGTCTGCTGTATAGATATACTCGAAGCCTTCCTTGCGCAGTACGAACTCGATCATCTGCACGATGGCTTTTTCGTCGTCCACGATTAGAATTTTTGCAGAATTCATTGGAAAATTCCTCCTTGTCTTCATATTGCATTAGTCATTGTACCAGAGAAACCTTAACGGTGCTTAAAGTAAGCAGTTTGTTTTCATTGCTGCGTTAAGGAAATGTTAAGGTAGGCTTTAACGCTCATTTAGGGCAGGGCACTATGCTGTATACAGAGGTGATTGAATTGAGTACATATAAAAAGCGCGTTCAATTAATCGATGGACTGCGCGGATTCAGCCTGGTAGGCATTGTATTGGCGAATATGTTGATTTTTCAATACGGTCTGTTTGGGGAGAGCGAACCGCAACTGTTTGGGATTAAAGGGGCGGACTTGGCTTTTCATTCATTCCTGAATATCACGGTGGTAGGCAGCTTCATGCCAATCTTCGCGTTTATGTTCGGGTTCGGGATGATTAAGCTATCAGAAAGCTTGAAAACAAGGGGACTAAGGCCGAAATGTCATCTAGCCCGCCGTTTTCTGCTTCTATTGATTATCGGGCTGCTGCACTCGACATTTCTGTGGGAAGGGGACATATTGGCATTTTACGGAGTTACTGGTTTCTTACTGTTGATGTTCCTGAACCGGAAGCCAAAAACGTTATTCGTATGGGCCATCATACTACTTACGATTGCAGGGCTTCTTGGTCTCCCGTCTTCTGATTCGTCAGACCCGATGGCTGCTACATCACAGGGCATGATCAACTACATTGTGCAGAGCCAGGATATATACGGTAATGGCAGCTATATGGAGATCAAGGACTTTCGCAATAATGCAGATCCATTTGCGGAAATGGGAACAAATTTCATCTTGCTTGTTATCGTGTTAGCCCCAATCATCACGCTTCCGATGTTTCTGCTCGGCATGCGTTCCGCCAGAATCGGAACATTTGACAATCCACAAGCAATGAGACGTACATATTATCGCCGCACAGCGGTCCTTGTGCCGGTCGGACTGTTACTTAAAGCATATGGCGTATTAGCCCCGCAACTGGGTGCAGCAAGCTGGCTTGGTACCGGTATTGGATCAACACTCGGAGGTATGCTGCTTGCACTGGGCTACATTTACGCTTTTGCACTCCTGTATACGGGAAACCACCGTTCTGCTTTAATAGCAAGGTTTGAAGCGGTTGGCCGTCTCTCGCTCACGAATTATCTAATACAAAGTGTAATATGTACGTCGATTTTCTATGGATATGGACTTGGACTGTTTGGCCATGCTGGCGTGTTCGTTGGGGCGCTGATCGCCGTTGCTGTTTATTGTATTCAGTTGTGGTTTAGCCCAATTTATCTCAAGATGTTCCGGAGTGGCCCCCTGGAATACATTCTGCGTATCTGGACGTATCTGTCCTGGAGAGGGCAGCCGAAAAAGAAGAGGCGAAAACCACGGAATACGATAGAAGGGGAGGCAAACTCGCTTAAACCTGAACAAGGATATTCAGGTTGATCTTGCTTCACGTTGAGAATACCTTACATATGCCCCATTCGCACAGGCAAGCAGTCCATTTATTGCGTAAACTACAGGAGATTCAGTAGAGCGAGGTGAATTTTATGGCTAAAATCAACGATATACGCCTAAAGGCAAAGCGATATAAAGCCAAACCCGTCTGCGTGACTCTTCATAATGGTGAAACATACATTGGTTATATCGCTGAAGTGAATAACGGTGGAGTGGTGCTAACTGGTGGAGGAACCGTATTGGGCACACCGATACCAGGAGACAGCTCCCATCGTTCCAACCGGAACCGAAAGGCTGTTTCAGGCAGTAAGGGAGGCTCCTCTCATAAAAGAAAACAGGGCAAAGGCACACGTAAGCCGTCTACGCGTTCGCGCCAAATGTCGCAAGCGCAGGTTTCGTCCTTTCTGCCCCTGATGGGTTCCTTGTTTGGCGGGCTCGGTGGCGGGGCTGCAGCTGGAGGTGCTGGAGGATTACTTGGCGGCGGAATGCGGCTATTCGGCATGATTCAGCAATTCGTGCCCGTCGTGAAAATGGGCTACGGTATGATCAAGTCCATCAAGCCGTTCATGGGTGCTGTCCAAGGTCTCATGGCCGGGCCGAGTCAGGCCGAACAGGAAGAAGCATAATCAACACAAAGCCCCTTAGACAGATGTAAGGGGCTTTTCCTTTTTGACATAGAGGATTGGTGTTCCGGGTGACAAGAAATCAGAAATGCGATGGTTGACATGTAAAATCTCTTCTTATAGGTCTGAATGTATGAACAGCTTTCTGAAAAGAAGACCGTAAACGTATGCTAAAACTAAAGGCAGAAGGTAGGAAACGGCAGTCCAGTAGATGTTCCATCCATTGAAGTACACTACTCGGCCCATTTCTTTGGCCAGCCATTCAATGAGGGTAAGAACCACGGATGTAATGACTATGGCGAGCCAGGGCTTTTTGCCTTTTTTGATAATGGCATACATCATAAGACTTCCTGAGATCGGGTAGATGCCCAGATCCATTGGAAGAGCGGTATAGGACTGATTATTGGAGTTAGGGAGTATGTTCCAGAAAAAGTTGAAACCCACACTGTTGATGCAAGCAGAGACGGCTACGCCCAACGGATAAAAAACGAGAAGAATTTTGGGCTGTCTCCGTAATATCCATCCACCAATTAGAACAGGAATCACAAAACCAATAATAATATTTCCCAACATGTTGATCATTCCTCCGGTTCAACGACCATTAGCACAAAGCCAGTTTATCCATTAGTTCCTCTTATTTTTTTCCTCAAGTAGGGTATTAAGCTTCTGGTTTAATATTGTAAATTTTTTATCATAATGCTTATATGTAATAAACCCGATTACGGCTTTAACTGCAAAAAATAATATTGCCGCAATAACAATCAGTACGTAATTATGTGCGATCTGCTTGAGCCATTCATTTAACCCATTCAATCCCATTCAATCTCAATCCCCTTCTCTCTGGAAAATACTTTGATTCCTCTTTATAGGATGAACCAATTTGAAAAAATTATAATATTTTTGAATTAAAATCTATATTGAACGGGATAATTAAGATCGCTTCATTGCGTTATTATTAGCAAATGTGTCACAATAGAGGGATCATCGATTTGGAGGCCAACTATGATTCAGTCCATAGTACAGGCAGAGTGTTCTTGTTTCTGAACACCGACGATTTTTGGAGAGATTATAATGAAATAATCTCCAAAGGGATAGAATTTGTTAGAGAGCCTAAAGAACAAGATTATGGGATCGTTGCTGTATTTAAAGATTTATACGGTAATCTGGGGGACCTGTTGGAAATAAACAAGGATCATCCAATTGCCAAGCGCATCATGTAAGTTTATAAAGAGTGATGGGAAACCATTTACTTTGTGTACGTTTTTCGAGAGAATAGCATTAATGAAATGCCCTGATGATAAAAGATAGTGAGGTAGAAAAAATGATTGCAAAGACAGAAGAAGACTTTAATGGTTTGAAGGAAATTGGTAAGATCGTAGCCGCCATACGCGATGAATTGGTACAGCGGACCGTTCCGGGTATAACGACGAAAGAACTTGATGACATAGCCGGAGAGCTGTTTGCCAAAGAAGGGGCAGTGTCAGCTCCAAAAAGTGAATATGATTTTCCGGGGTACACATGTATCAGTGTTAATGATGAAGTAGCGCATGGTATTCCTGGACAGCGCGTTATTCAGGAAGGTGATATCGTAAACATAGATGTATCCGGCTCCAAGAACAGCTATTTTGCAGATACGGGAATCTCCTTTGTAGTTGGAGAGGGAGAAGAAGTATTAACCAAAATATGCGACGTTGCCAAAAAAGCATTTGAAGCAGGGCTTAAAAAAGCAAAACCCGGTTCCAAAAAAAGCGGCATCGGAAAAGCAGTGTTTCAAACTGCCAGGCAGCATGAATTAACGGTTATCAAAAATCTTACAGGACATGGTATTGGACGTACAATCCATGAAGCACCCGATCATATTTATAATTACAACGATACATCGGATGACGAATTGCTAAAAGATGGAATGGTTATTGCGTTTGAACCGTTTATTTCAACTTCTGAAGAAGAAGTATTCCAAAAAAATGACGGCTGGACCTTTGCTACCAAAAACAGCTATGTGGCTCAAATCGAACATACGATTATCCTGACCAAAAATGGTCCGATTATTATCACGGAATAACGGGAACAAGAGCGTTGTTGAAGGTCGATTTCCATTGTGAAATCGGCTTTTTTGTGTCTCAGGTTCTTGTTCCAGGCGAACGAGAACCTGAGCATGTACCTTCAAGCTTGCAACCAACCATTTGCCTTGAAAGTCTTTTTTATCTTGATTTACCTGGAGATAAGCGGTCTGGTTTGCAGGTAGATATCGAGATCCGAACTTGATCCATTAAGAATCTGATCCGAAACAATTTTGGCCAGGACACCGTTATACACCGTTCCGTTATCCCCGTATGCCATCAAAATATAGCAGTGGGGATATGTCTCGTATTGACCGAGGACAGGCAATCCGTCATGCGTGCCTCCGTAGAAGGCGCCCAGGTAGTATTCAGGTTCGGCCGGAATGTCAGGAAACAGCTTGTTAAACTCTTGAATGAGCTTGTCCTTGCTTGCAAGGATTTTGGAATCTCGGGTTGAAGCAAAGGAAGTATCCTTATCCATTCCTCCGATAATAACCCGATTGTCCGGGGTTGTACGCATATACACATATGGACGTGCAGTTTCCCAGATCAATGTTCGTTTGTGCCAGCTTGAAAAATCGTTAATCGGCTTCGTAATGACGGCATAGGAGCTTGCCAGCGTAGCATTCTTTTCGGATTTAAAATCACTATCTTCATACCCGGCTGCAATAATTACATGTTTGGCTCGGATTTCGCGACGTTCCTTGGTGTAGAAGACGGCATAATCCTGTTCGAATCGTCTGCCAGTTATCTCTGTGTTCTCATAGATCTTTCCTCCCTGAGCTTTTACTTTCTCGAGAAGTCCATATACGAATTTTAAGGGGTTCATTTCTGCATCGTCATGATAGTACAGTGCTGCCTTTTTCCGGAAAGGGTAGGAGCCGGATATGTTCTCTTCATTCCACAGATCTACCTTGAATCCATACTTCTGTAGAAGAGCATATTCTTCATTCAAAGCGGAAACATCCTCTTCATAGCTTGCGTAATAGAGGCTATCACGTCTTATAAAATCAGGATTGATGGGTAATTGGCCGCTTACTTGCTCAATATGATAAATAGATTGCTCGCACAGTTTAAGGTGACGAGCGGCTATTTCTTCACCAAAAGAGTGGCTAAGCGATACAAAGCTCTTCTCACCTGCATATTGAATCAAGGCCGTATTGGTGCTGGTACTGCCTTCTCCAACCTTTCTCTTGTCGACGATAACGACAGATACACCCTGGTCACATAGGAAATTTGCACACTGAGCTCCGGAGCTGCCAGCGCCGATAATGAGCACATCGCAGGGTATGTCCTCCTCCAACTTAGGGTAAGAGGGGGGATTAGCTATTGTTGTCGGCCAGTATAACTTACCGCTCTGCAGATCCATTCGAGTCTCTCCCTTATATATATTCGGTACGTAGTATGGGCAACTCACTGGAACTCGATGCAGGATTCAGACCAATAAGCTGCGATTCTGTATTTCATCGAAAATAATATCGAAAATGATGAAGAGAGGATAGGCTTTTTTGCCTATCCTCTCTTCATATAGTTGTAGATTAATGGTCAGTCACTTTTTATAGGATTATACAGGTACGTTTCTGCTTGATTTTCCTTTTAAGGATTCGGTGTAATCACGATATCATCGATAAATGCCGTATTGTCGCCGGTACCTGAAGTTCCCACAAACCGGATTTGGTGTTTCCCCGGCTTCGAGATTTGGAAGGAATTGCTGGTATAAGCATTGTAAGATCCGCTTCCAGGTGTAAACGAACCGATCGACTGATCATCCAAATAGACATCAAAGGACTGTTGTCCACCAAAGCTGGTCCGCTTGGCTGCCTGAAACTGAATGACATAGCTGCCCGCAGGGAAGATCAGGGATTGGCTGAATTCACCCTGTTTACCATTTAGGGTCTGCAAATACGCGGCCTGCGTTCCTTCGGGTGCATCAGAGGCGCCAAACACGCTGCCATTGCGAATTCTGCCCGCGTTATTCTTGAAGCTCCAGCCCTCACCACTGCCCACAGCTACACCATTCTGAGATGTGATAGCCGGATTTTCGAAGCCTTTATTTTGCAAAACAGCCTGATCCGGTACATCAACTTTCTCTACGCTTATTTGATCAATAAAGGTTGCATGGGTGCCTGTTCCCCTTGCAGTAATGGTGATTGTATGCGAGCCATCGGGAACGGTGAACCAATCCGTCGTGAAGGATTGGTAAGTAGTGCTGGATGGGCTAATGGTACCAACCGTCTGACCGCCCACTTGAATTTGCACGGGCTGAGGTTGCTCAGCAGTCTGTGCAGCAGCTTTCAGGTTTAAGACGTAACTTCCTGCCGGGAACGTTACGGACTGAAGAAATAAACCTTGAACACCATTCTGGCTTCGAACAAAAGCAGCCTGCAGCCCGGCCGGTGCAGTCATGGTGGTCATGCTGCTGCCATTTCGCAGGATACCGGACTGATCATTAAAACTCCAATCAGCAGTAATCCCGGTCACAACACCTGTCGGATGAGTAACCGCAGGTGACTCAAAGCTTGAATTGCCGATATAGGGGTCCTCAGGGGTAATTGGAGGTGTAATTCTAACGTCATCAATAAAAGCGGTGTTGTCCCCTTGAGTCGTAGTTGCCACAAATTTGATTGTATGTTTTCCACCCGTTGTCTCGAAGGCATCTGTTCTGAACGTTTCGAAGCTGCCGGACTCGGGCTGATATGAGCCTATTACCTGATCATCAAAATAAACATCAAAGGATTGGGTGCCCCCAAAGCTGGTCCGTTTAGCCGCCTCAAATGACATTTGATATGTTCCTGGCTTGAAATGGATGGATTGACTTAGCGTGCCCGATACACCGCCATCCGTTTTCAGATAGCCTGTCTGTACCCCTTGAGGCGCGGCAGGGGCCTGAAATGGACCGTTATTGTGCTGTACACCGGAGCGGCTGTTGAACACCCATCCGTTGGTCATTGGACCCGGCCGGGCTGAGGTGGTAGCTGGTTTCTCAAAGCCAGCATTGAAAAAAGTAACCACAGGAAGTTCATCCGGAATTTCAGGATTTACATAGCAGCGTTTGTTTACACCTGGAATGGGATCTCCCAGAATGGCACTTGTGCAGGCGACGCCGTCTTCCTGTATGGAATAATTAAATAACCCATCTGCGCCGTAGGCAACAACGGCTTTTCCCTGAAAATAACAATCACCACCATTTTCAACCATGCAGAGTTTGTAACCGTCTGGTGAACTGCTGACCTGTCCGATTTGATACAGGGAGGATACGGTGCCCGAAGGCTGCATACCGGTTTTGAACGCTTTGGCCTTGTAGAGTGCGAGTGAACCTTCGTTCAGAATAATGGGTCTCACGTAAAGGGACGACTGAGCTGTAGGTTCGCTGCCGTCGGTCGTATAACGGATTTGAGCTCCGCTCGTCGCTGTCTCCAGATAGAGCACTTCGGAGCTTGGGAACACGTGACGGTCTAGGCTAAAGGTGGGAACTTCAACTTTGCCGGCCAGTGACGAAGGAAGGACGCGTACGAGAACGACGCCATATGCCGATGGATCGGCTGTACTCGTTGCGCGAACTGCAATTAACGTTTCGTCTGTCACTTGAGGTGCTTGATATACGCCGCTAGTACTGTTAATGGTGCCATTGTTTTGTCCAACGACGCTCCAAGTCACACTTCCGATGTTATCAATGACCTCTGCTCCAAGCGTGATGGAATCACCTGAGCGGACAGTAGGATTTGCGTTATCCAGCTTGATTTGCGTCTCTGCAGGCTGGGTCGTGTAAATGATAACATTGTAATCATCGCTCACATTGCGATCTGTTAACATTGCTCCCCCAGGAAAAGTTGCTGTTACAGGAGGAAGGATCGCATTTGGTTCTTGAAGGATATCGTTTTTGTATACCATTTTACGGAACGTGTTGTTTACCGCAGTACTGCCAAAATCCAGGGTAATTTCTTTTTCCGTACCTGCTTTTGCTTCGACGAGTACGGTATAATGGCCGTCGTTGTCTCTGAACGCTGCTGCGCGAACGTCGGTTGAGCCGTTCGTATCTACAGCAAAAACCTCACTGTGCTCAGGAATATAACGGTTCAGCATGCCAGCGATGTAAAATGTTTTGCGAGGGTTCAGCCCCAGGGGCAATGCATCCCACATCGTATACGTTCCGTTCGTTCCACCTGTAGGATCATTGGTCCATACCCCATTTAACTGCCACATCAGAGCTGATTTCACACCCATATTGGCTGTCTGAATCACTGAATTTGCATATCCGGCATCCCAGTTGCTGGCTTTGTCGTCTGCCCAGCCAAATTCGGTTAAATGGAGCGGTTTATCTCCCACGTATTCTTTTCGCTGCGCGAAGGCGCTGCCCAGTCCATCGTAGGATTCTCCATAAACGTGAAAGCTGTATCCATCAATGGCGTCATCCGCATGCTCTTTCATGTATTCAATCCAGGCAGGAGCACCCGTCTCTTCGGGCCCCCAGATTTCGATCAGATCGCGGAGTCCGTCCGCAGTCAGTCTGGCACTTGTTTTATTGACCATCTCGGCGTAATAGGCTTTCTGATCACCGGGAGCTTCAAAGTCCCAACTTCCGTTAGGCTCATTATAAAAGGTCAGGTACTTCACATTGTCGTATCCTCGGTTCTGAATCAATTCCTCTAGCAGAGCGGAGGCGGAAGCAACATAAGCATCCAGATCAGCTGGTGCACTTGTCCACGGATCAATTCCCGGTATCGGGAACCAATCGTGTACGGTCGATCCGACTTTCCAGCCGAAGTTCAATTCGACTTCCGTTCCAGCGGTTTTAAAGGCGTCGAGATATTTGTAAAAAGCTTTCATTTTGGCACTGTCCCATGTGTACGTACCTTTCGTAGGCTCCATCCAATCGATCTGGAACCATACTCTGGCGACCTTGGGTTCAATGGTCTGTATTCGCTTTTTATCCACCTCCCAGTGAGCTTCCGTATACCCATATTGGGTCTGACCGGGCATGAGTGCTGTTGGAATGGTGTTGACTCCAACGCCGAGAAAATCATCCTGAATGACATCATTTGTATCAATCGTTATGGTATGACTGGTGCTGTTCTCATTCTGGCTCTGGTTCTGAACAGCTGCATATGCTTGGGGAGAAACGGGAATAAACGAAGTGAGCATCGTGGTAATGAGGAGCGAAATCCCCCACCTTGAGGTTCGATAACCAGATTTACTTTTCATCTCAGCTCTCCTTTATTGGGGTATACCGCAAGATCGAATGCAGAAGCCAGGATTTCATGTAGACCTTCTGTACGCCAATCTGTTTGCGGCAATTAAAATGATAGCGTTTTCAATAAAATTCGGATTTGAATTATCCACTGAAACGGTTGAAAAAAAGTCGCTCAGGTTGAACAAAACAAAGCACAGTTGAACGATTTTGCTCGGAAACGGTCTTTACGAAACGAAATATGCATTCTATGCTCTTGATAAGAGAACAAACGTTAGGAAGGTGACACATGCTATGAATTCGTCAAACAGCGAAGCGAACAGAGAACGATGCAATCCATTAAACTTTGAAAATAAAAATCGTACCCTTACTGCCCTTCGGGTTGCTGCGAACGGTCGTTATCTGGAGACATTGCAGGGCGTTCCTTTTTTCTGGCTGGGAGACACGGCTTGGGAATTGCTTCATCGCCTGAACCAGGAAGAGAGCGAGCTGTATTTACGTACAAGGGCAGCCCAGTGCTTCACTGTCATTCAGACCGTACTGCTTGCGGAGTTTAGTGGTGTCACAACGGAAAATGCACAGGGTAGACTGCCCTTGTATATGAGTGAAGAAGGTGAACCCGATCCAACCCGACCGGATACCGAGGGAACTTACTCCTATTGGGATCATGTGGATTACATACTTGACCTTGCAGATAGCCTTGGACTTTATGTGGCGCTGCTGCCGACTTGGGGTGACAAGTTTAATAAAAAGTGGGGGAAAGGGCCGGAGATATTCACACCAGAAACTGCGTTTATTTACGGGAAATGGCTAGGTGAGAGATATGCTGATTACCATCAGATCGTTTGGGTGCTGGGAGGGGACCGTCCACTGGAAACGAAACGTCATTTTGACATTGTCACGTCCATGGCACAAGGGCTCAAACAAGGCGGTGCACGGCAACTAATGACCTTCCATCCGCCCGGTTGTGATTCATCTTCCCGCCAACTTCATGAGGAGTCCTGGCTGGATTTCAATATGATTCAGTCTGGACATGGAGAGCGAGAGATTACCAACAACAGTCGTGTACAACAAGATTATGAACGTGTGCCCGTTAAACCGACGCTGGATGCTGAGCCATGCTACGAGGATATTCCCGTCGGATTCAGAGGTGAACAAGGCTATTTTGATGCAGCCGATGTGAGAAGAGCTGCATATTATGCGTTATTCTCAGGCGCGCTGGGTCACACATATGGTCATCATTCAATATGGTCTATGTATCAGGGGACGGATGATCTGGCTGAATCTAACAGCATGGGCGATTATTTCATCATGTCCTGGCGCGAAGCACTGCATCGCCCAGGAGCGAAACAGATGCGTCATGCTCGTACACTGCTTGAAGAGGAGATCGGTCCGGATTGGAGACCCAATTCACAACTGATTCACCTCAACCGTACAGGTGCCAATTATGCTGTTGCTGCACAAAATAAATATAACGCTTACATATATCTGCCCAGTGGCTTGTATGTTGACGTGGTCATGGGGTATATTGAGGGCAAACAGGTCAAAGCCATATGGTTTTGCCCCAGAACAGGAGGCAGGACCGAAGTTTCTAGAGATTTTACAATACCGAACCAAGGCATTAAACGTTTCACAGCCCCAACCAGCGGAAGAGGGAACGACTGGATTTTGATTTTGAAAGGGGTTTGATGCATGTATAAGGTAATGATTGTCGAGGATGAAATGCTGGTTCGCATCGGACTGAAAAATTCCGTCGAGTGGAGCAAATTTGGGCTTGAGGTGTCCGCCGATTTTCCGGATGGCCAATCTGCATGGGACTATTATGAGCGCGAGAAACCCGATGTGGTCATTACCGATATCAGTATGCCGAGAATGGATGGCATGGAGCTGATCTCCAATATCCGCAAGCAGGACAAATATACACGTGTCGTTGTGCTATCTTGTTTGGAAGAGTTCGAGCTTGCCCGCAAAGCACTGACACTGGACGTATCCAGTTATATTCTGAAGCTGACGATGACGGAAGAAGAGATTGAGCAAGTGTTGACCGGGGTCAGGGAAGAGCTGGATCAGCAGCATAACTCAACCCATGTTCAGGGCAGAGCAGCTGCAGCATCCCCGGATATGGAGCTTGTGAAGGAAAAGATGTTTAAGGATTTTATGTTCTACCGTATCTTTTCAGCGGAGGAATTTGCCAGTTTCATTACAGACAGCGGCCTTCGGCTCTCGCCTGTTCGCTTGGTCGTTTGCGTGATGGAAGTGGACCGGTATGTTTCGCTCAAGGAACGTTTCCGGGATGAGCATGGTCATCTGGTCAAGATGTCGCTGTTAAACATATTAAGCGAGATTATGTCCGGTTATAAACGAGGAGAAGCGGTTCAGATCAACGACCGGCACTACGCACTTGTACTGCATTTTGCTGATCTGCTGTCCGAACAAGCCATCGTGCAGGAGATTCGTCAACTGCTCGAACATATTCAGGATACTATTCGCCATTATTTTAACAGTACCGTTTCGTTTGGGATCAGCAGTGTCAACGGAGGGTATGATTCGCTCCCCAGACAATACGCCGAAGCACAACGCGCATTGCAGCGCAAATTCATCACAGGCTCCGGACAGCAGCATCAAGGAACAGGGCGGGCAGACTATACTGGTGTGCTTGCCAGGCTTGAACAGATTCGAAACCACACATCCATTCGGGAATTGCTGCCGAAACTCAAAGAGAAAGAATATGATGAATGGCTGGATGAGATGGAACGTGGCATGAACCAAGAGCGAAAATCCATGGAGGTCACCATCTACCAGTTCGTACAGTGGGTGAATACCCATGTATATGATCATAACAACGAAAAAACGCTGCTGCTCAGCATGACCGAGAATCTGGAAACCTGTGACACGATGCCGGATATGCTCGACCAGGTACTCGTATACATGGATACGTTGGTTGACTTGATTAGCAAACGCTTACAAATGAGTGATGAGATCACCCGGGCCATTGAGTACGTGAAGCGGCATTATACGGAGAACATTAGTCTTCAAATGGTTGCAGATCATGTTGGATTAAGCCCGGGATACCTTAGTAACCTGTTCCGCAGAGAGCTGCAGATTACGTATATCGACTATGTAAACCGATACCGGATTGAACGGGCAAAGGAGCTGCTTGCCCAAAGTCAGCTGCGTTCTTCCGATGTGCCCGCTTTGGTTGGATTTTCGCCGGAGTACACGTATTTCAGCAAGGTTTTCAAAAAAATCACCGGTCTTAATCCGAATGAATATCGCAGACAAACGACGAACAAAGACAAGAGGGTGCCCTAATGAAGAAATCCCTCCAATCGCTTTTTGATTCCAGACAGCTGAGAACCCAGCTCATTCTCTATATTATGGTCATCAGCCTCGCCGTACTGGCTGGGGCTTCTTATTTTATTTATTCCTTTATGCAAAACATGATCAAGATTCAAAATGAACGGCTGCTCTACCAGCAGTTTCAGCAGCTTGACCATAATATCGGCGGACTGGTGAAGGAGATTGATCGGTTATCCATGCTTTTTTTGCGAGATGAACACATTCAGCGATTTTTGTACAAAATTTCGGAGAAAACGGAAGAAGAATTCCTCGAATCCAAAAACGATGTGCAGCGCGTCATTGCTGATTTTATTGACAACTACAATTATATCGATTCCATCTATATTACGGCCAACAACCTGGGAGCAGTTGGAGGAAGCCAGAAGCGGACGCTCGTTTACGATCGGGATGCATGGCAGAAGAGTTTCTTCACCTCCGAACCCTTTCTTCAGACGCTTGAACAGTATCCTCAGCTGATTATCCATTCCGGGATCAAAAAATCGTTCTACAACCCTTATCTCACCGGCAAAGATGACGGCTATCTAATCAGTCTGATGCGAGGAACTCGTGCAATCTATGATCCAACGACAAGTGCCACACTGATCATCAATATAGATGAACGCTATCTGTCATCCATCTACTCTACGGCGCTGAACAGCGAAGAAGGAGACATGTACATCGCGAACGCTGAGGGAATGGTTTTATCGGCCAGTGAGGCGGATCGGGTAGGTACGCAGAGTCACTTGAAACCTGGTGTGGAGCTGGCGGATGGAGCTTACGGAAGTTTGGATGACGAAAAAGGCGGACGCAGCATGCAGGTTGTATATTACAAACTCCATGACGGCGGCTGGTATCTCCTGAAGGAAATTCCGCTCAGCCAGTATGCGGATCAGATCCTGGGTGTTCAACGAATGTTGGTACTGGTATTCACGATTAGTGTGCTCGCCATATTTATCGCCTCATACTTCTGGTTGCGCAAAATCATTAAACCGCTGAACCAATTGTCCAGCAAAATGAAAGATATGAGCCGCGGTGAACTCGGGGTCACCGTGGATTATGTTCCGAATAATGAGCTGGGCAGGGTTATCCGCCGCTTTAATGAGATGTCGCTCAGCATGGTTGAGCTGGTGGATAAAAACAATGAGATTCAAGAGAAGAAGAGGGAGCTTGAGCTGGAGGCATTGCAATATCAGATCAATCCACATTTCTTGTATAACACGCTGAATATGATCCGCTGGATGGCTGTCATCGTGAAGGCTGACAACATTGTTAATACGATTGTAGCACTCGGCAATATTTTGCGTCCTGTATTCTCCAGCAAAGATTCGATGTGTTCCCTTCGTGACGAGCTGTCGTATGTCGACAACTATTTGAGAATCATCAACATGCGATTCAACAATAACATTACATTCACGATGGACGTGGATGAGCATTGGATGGATTGTCAGGTTCCACGCTTTATTCTGCAGCCGCTGCTGGAGAATTCCATTGCATCGGGCAGACAGAGCGAAGACTTTGCCATCCAGATCAGGATCAGTGTCTCTGGCGACCATAATCGTCTGATGTTATGCGTCACAGATTCCGGCATTGGCATGGATAAGGAGAGCCTCAATGCACTAAACGAAAAGCTGGCAAGCGGTGAATCACCCAAATCCACCGTTGGCGGAAGTGGAATCGGGCTCAATAACGTCAATAAACGGATTCGATTATATTATGGCCCGGACTTCGGCATTCACTTCGTTCCTGCTGAGCAGGGGGCTAAGGTGATCGTTACATTGCCAGTTCACCGACTGTAAAACAGGAGCTTATGTCTGGATATGTGGGTACAGCAACATTCGAACACAAAATGATCTACGCTCTCGTGAGCTTGGCCGGAAGGCAGCACATGAGGGCGTTTTTTTATAAAGTGGTGGTGGATTTGTTCAAGCAAAAGCCTAAAATTTTTCAAGTGAGCCTGTGAGGCAGAATTGTTTTTTTCAAGCAGATCAAGGGATTCTTCATTCAAGCGAAGAAAAGAAAGCGTTACCATATGAATAAGCACAAACGAAAGCAAACGCACAAAGGAGAAATTCATATGCAACGTACCGAGACCCTGAACAGCTCTGTGAAGCAAAGAGCTGGCAAGTTGAACCGCAAGGACGGCATACACCTCCTGCTACTAGCCACACCGTTCGTCCTGTTTACGCTGGCCTTCAGTTATGTCCCTTTATTCGGATGGATCTATGCATTCTTTGATTACAAACCAGGCATTCCGCTTCAACAAACTCCGTTTTTGGGACTGGAAAATTTCCGCAACATGTTCGATGATCCGCGGATGGGACCCGTACTGGCTAATACGCTGGCACTGAGCCTGTTGTCCATTGCAACAGCCCCCATACCGATGCTGCTTGCCATCCTGATTTCGGAGGTTCGTTCCGGCTGGTTCAAACGGCTGGTGCAGACCGTGTCCACACTTCCGAATTATATCAGCTGGATTATCGTATTCTCTTTAGCGTTCAGCATGTTCAGCACGGAGGGAGCCGTCAATTCCATCATGTTAAAAACGGGTATCGGCAGTCCTCCAGTCGATATCCTGGGCAATTATGACCGTGTCTGGACGGTGCAAACGTTGCTGCTGCTGTGGAAATCTGCAGGATGGAGCGCCATCATCTATCTGGCCGCCATCGTCGGCATCGACAGCGAGCAGTATGATGCAGCTAAGGTGGATGGCGCCGGACGCATGCGCACCATTTGGCATATTACGCTGCCGAGCATTATGCCGACCTTCATTGTGCTCTTGCTGCTCTCGGTCAGTAACCTGCTCTCCGCGGGTTTCGAGCAATATCTCGTATTCAGTAACGTCATGATAGCAGACCGGATTGAAGTGCTTGACCTTTATGTATATCGGCTCGGTCTTGTGACTGGAGATTACTCGTACTCCACAGCCGTAGGCATTTTCAAAACCGTCATCAGTGTCCTGCTGCTCTTCAGTGTTAACATTCTATCCAAGAAAGTTCGCGGTCAAGGCATTGTCTGACACGCTGGGAAAGGAGACATACAGAGATGCGAACACAACCCGCAGGACAGACGCTTCGTCCGGTGCGCCACACGGACTGGAAAGATCTGACCTTCACCCTGTTTAATTACATCATGCTGTCACTGCTTGTCATCATCACCATATATCCGTTTTATTATATTCTCATCTATTCCATCAGTGATCCCATTGAGGTTCAAAAAGGGGTATACCTCCGGCCAGCTGGCTTCTCTCTTGAAGCGTACAGAGCGACAGTTCAGCTGCCAGGCATCCTTGACGCAGCCATTGTAAGTGTCTCCCGAACGGTGCTGGGTACACTGATTACGGTTTTCAGCTGTTCATTCTTTGCCTATCTCATTACCAAGGAAGAGATGCCGTACCGCAAAATCATTTACCGCTTTGTTCTGATTACCATGTACTTCAATGCAGGCTTTATTCCGTGGTATCTGACCATGAAAACTTACGGCTTGCAAAACAATTTCTTGTTATACATTATCCCAAGTGCCATGTCTGGATTTAATATTATTCTGATCAAAACGTTCATTGAACAGCTGCCCGCATCACTAGAGGAATCGGCCAAGATCGATGGGGCTGGTTACTTCAGAATCTATCGCAGCATTATTTTTCCGCTGTCGATGCCTATCATAGCCACCATTGCGGTGTTCTCAGCCGTGGGTCAGTGGAATACCTGGTTCGATAACTTCTTTCTGGTGGAAAATCCGAAGCTGCAAACGCTGCAGCTCGTGCTATACAATTTCTTGAATCAGTCGAGCAATCTTTCCAATATGACGACCGAAGAACTGACCCGTGGGGACGTTGTCCGATCACTGACACCACAGTCCATTCGCATGACGATTACGATGCTCGTCACGCTACCCATCGTACTGGTGTACCCGATGCTGCAGCGTTACTTCGTCAAAGGCATCATGATGGGTGCCGTGAAGGGTTAAGGTTTATATGAATCTCTAATCAAACCGGATTATCCGGCATCTGCCGATAATCATAGAAGAATAAACAGGAGGGGTTATGACATGAGAACTAAAAAATCGTTTCGCCGTGTAATGGCACTGTTTATCATGACGTCTATGCTGCTGGCAGCCTGTACAGGTGGCGGCTCGGGAACAGGCCAGACGGATACGGGGGGAGCGGGTTCATCAGACACCGGCTCGGACAAAGGCCTCGTGACACTTCGGGTACTCATAATGGAAACTGGCTCCAAATGGAATACACAACAGCATAACGAGGTGGCACAGGCTATTGCGGAGAAGATCGGTGTCAAGATTGAATACGTAGAAGCAGACGAGAATAAATTCAATGTATTGCTGGCTGGCGGCGATCTGCCCGACCTGGTGCGTACGGATGTGAACAAATACCAGAAGCAGCTAATTGAGGGAGATCTCATTGTTCCACTTGACGAGTTGCTTGCCACATCAGGCAAAGATATTACGGCGAACATCGGAACAGTAGTTGAATACAGCAAACAGAACTGGAGTAACGGTACGGGCAAACTGTATTTTCTGCCTCCGCAAGTACAATCCAAACCAGGTACGTCCATTGCACCCATAACGATTGGTCCAACGATACGTTGGGACTGGTATAAGGAAATCGGCGCACCGGAAATGGTAACGATGGATGACCTGCTGGACGTTGTAGCAAAAATTGTGGAGAAACACCCGCAGACTGAAGACGGGAAAAAAGTTTACGGCGTGTCCATGTGGCAGGATTGGGGGCTCTGGCCTTATACCATTCCACCCGTCATCTTCACTGAGAGTGTAAGCGCTACAAGCGATCTGACAGCATCCCAAGTTGGCGGCAGTGAGTTCATCAGCAATTTGACCGACGAGTCCTCTAATTTCTGGACAGCACTGAATTTCTATAACAAGGCTCAACGCAGAGGCTTGCTTGATCCGGACTCCCTTACGATGAAAAACAATGACTATATGGCGAAAGCCACTGCAGGACAGATCGTTGTCGGTCCAGCCACTTGGGCAATGGGGGATTTCAATGCACAGCATGCAAGCGAGGGCAAGGGATATCTGGTTGTACCTGCCGGCAAACTTGCATGGACGGGAGCAGTCAATCCGCTTGGATGGCAGGATAAAGCCTACAGCATTTCGAAAACGTCCAAAAATCCTGAAAAAGCAATGGAATTCCTGAATTATATTTACTCCTATGAGGGTGCACGAACCATGTATAACGGTGTGGAAGGCAAGCACTGGAAGACCGTGGACGGCAAACCGACACTTACAGATGAAACGCTCGCTCTCAAAGCAGCAGGCGGTGCACCGTATGAAGCCACCGGACTGTCGCTGGACCGCAACATCATTGGGCTCGGTGGCAACATGATCAATCCGAATGACAAGATGCCGGTCGACCTCTTTACTTGGGAGGAAGCGTTATCCAAAGCGGCCACACCACTTGAAAAGGACTTTGCCGAATACTATGGCGCTTCTTACTCGGGAGAGGTGTTCAAACAGTTGATTGATGAAGGCAAATTAAACACGTTTACCACCTGGATGAACGGCATGTCGGACGAAGAGATTGTACAGCGCAATACCGTTCCAGGCGTAACCTTGGATGACAAACTGAAGAAACAGGAGTCCGAGCTCAAAGAGTTGGCAGCACGCGAGGCCGCCAAAATCATTCTTTCCAAGGATGATCAGGCATTTGAAGCGAACAAACAAGCTGCACTTGCGGCATTCAAAAAAGCTGGCGCAGATGAGTTTTCTGCCTGGTATAACGCTGAAGTTCAGCGGCTTCGTCAAGCTCATGGGCTGTAATAAGACTTGGCTGTAACGGTAAGCGGCAGAGTGGGGAGCTAGAGCTGTGAAGTTTTAGCTCCTTTTTCTTTTGAACATTCGGATTGACAGGAGTTGATGCAGAAGTGAATCACATTTTATCAACTGGCGGGAGTGACCTGCCAGCAGCAATAAAAGTCACCACTGAAGAGGCATTCACATGGCGAGCTTCGTGGATCTGGGGAGAAGGCGAGGATTGGCCCCGTAACGAATGGCGTTGTTTTCGGCGGGAATTCGAATTGCAGGAATGGGAGTATGGAAGCGCTGAGGTAACCATTACGGCTGATGCCAGATATGTCTTGTATGTCAACGGTGTGCTGTGTGGCAGAGGACCCAATCGCTCTTGGCCTTTTGAACTGAACTACCATGTGCATGAAGTTGGTCATCTGCTTCGGACAGGGCGTAATGTTCTCGCAGTTCTGGTAATCAGCTATGGCGTGGCTACGTTCACGTATCTGCCGGGGAGGGGAGGACTTCTTGCTCAACTGGAATCGGTACACCCAGCAGCGGAAGGTATTCAGCCGCGAAGACAATTTATCGTGGGTTCGGATGAATCCTGGCAGACTGCACTTCATGCCGGTTATGAACGGCGGTCAGCACGCATGTCCTGTCAGCTTGGCTTTGCTGAACAAGTGGATGCATCCCGCTGGGACGAAGGCTGGGTTGGAGCAGAAGCGTTGTCTTATCCTGAGGATGATGGCTGGACTGCTGCACGGATCATTGGCACACCAGGCATTGCGCCTTGGGAAAACTTGATTCCGAGTGACATACCCGAATTGACCGAGCAAGAAGTATGGCCTATTCGAGTGGAATCAGTCAAAGAAGTGTTTCTCGTATCCTGGACGCATGTGCTGGATGTGCGAGAAGCGATGGACCCGGGGAGCAGGCTGCATGCCAATCCCGTATCCTTTGCCGGTTATGCTGCAGCAGTTATTCGGGCAAGTGGCGAAGCTGAAGCTGTCATTGGGTTTTTCAGCGCTTTTCATGCGCTGCGTGGCATAACGCTCAACGGTACACATTATCCAGCGACAGCTATGAGCGGGGAACATCCACGTAGAATTCAGCGGGTTACGCTGCAGCCAGGAGACAATCTGCTGCTGGTCGAGCTGGCTGGACCGGATCATGGCGGCGGGCTGCACCTTGGAATCGACTGCGACGTTCCTTTTACAGTTGTACCGCCACTTGATGATTTACAGGCGAGCAAAACACCCTTTGCCTTAATAGGTCCATTTGCGACTTTTGTGCATATCGACCATCAGCCGGCTCATGATCCCATCCGAGCATATCAGGGATTTGGCGGTAATCAACCTTTGGATGGAAAGGCCTTTCCGGATGCAGAAGTGTACCTACGATGCCGAAATTTGGCCTCTGTCTCTGAGCTTGCTCCATACCTGGCCTGGATAAAGCCGTTTCCCGAGAGACTCAGCTCGGATGCTTCAATCTTTACGTCCAGCATCTGGAAGAGTCAGGAGCAAGCACGTCCCGTTCCTGCGGATTTGCAGCAAGTATGCTTCGCCAATCGGCAGCCTGCCATCGTGCCGACAAGCTCTGCCGGGAGAAGTACCGAGCTGATTCTGGACTTTGGCCGTGAATGGTCCGGTTACCTTCAATTCGAAGTGGATGCTTCGGAAGGCACCATTATTGATGCATACGGTTTTGAGTATATGGAGGGTAGGTGGCGTCAGGATACCTTTGGCGTTGATAATACGCTGCGTTACGTTTGCCGTGACGGAAGACAAAGCTATGAATCTCCAGTGAGGAGAGGGCTGCGGTATCTGATGCTTACCATACACGGGAATACGAGACCCGTGCGGCTGTTTGGTGTTACCCTCGCGCAGAGCAATTATCCAGTTGCAGAGATTGGTCGATTCCATTGCTCCGATTCGCTTTTGAATGACATCTGGGAGATCAGCAAGCATACCACCCGGCTGTGCATGGAGGATACTTTTGTGGATTGCCCCGCTTATGAACAGGTTTTCTGGGTTGGCGACAGCCGCAATGAAGCGCTTGTCAACTATTATGTGTTCGGTGCAACCGATATCGTACGACATTGTCTGCAGCTCGTTCCAGGATCAAGCCGCCAAACGCCGCTCTATGTGAATCAGGTGCCCAGCGGCTGGAGCAGCGTAATCCCGAATTGGACCTTTTTCTGGGTCACCGCTTGCCTCGAATATGCCCGCTATACCGGGAGCAGGGAATTTGCAGCGAGGATCTGGCCCAAAGTGAAGTTCACGCTGGATCATTATTTGCAGCATATCGATGCCAAAGGACTCTTTACCATTAAAGCCTGGAATCTGCTGGACTGGGCACCGATGGAGCAGCCCAACGACGGGACGGTCACGCATCAAAATACGATATTTGCGCGCACGCTGGCAGATGCGGCCCAGTTGTCCGAAATGGCAGGCTGCACAGAAGAGAGTCTATTCTATTTTTCCGCATCCGAAAGTTTAACCCGTGCGATAAATACCCATTTGTGGAGTGAAGAGCATCAGGCTTATGTGGACTGCATCCATGCGAATGGTGCTTGTTCAAGCATCTTTAGCATGCAGACCCAGGTGATGGCACTGGTTACCGGAATAGCAACAGGGGAACGCAGGGAAAAGCTTATTTCGTATTTAACCTTGCCGCCTGAGAATTTTGTGGCTATCGGCAGTCCGTTTATGACGTTCTTCTATTATGAAGCTCTCGTGATGAGCGGTGCGACGGATTATATGCTGCAGGACATGAGGAAGCAATTCGGCGAAATGGTGAAACACGAAGCAACCACCTGCTGGGAAATGTACCCCGGATTTACCGAGAATCGGGCGAATCCCAAAGATTTGACACGCAGTCATTGTCACGCCTGGTCGGCAGCACCGGGGTACTTTTTGGGTGCATCCGTACTAGGGGTTCGTCCCATTGCAGATGGTTGGACACGAATTCTTGTTGCTCCGCAGCCTGGTGATTTGCAATGGGCAAAAGGGGCCGTGCCGCTTCCCGGTGACGGAAGAGTTGATGTAGCCTGGCAGATTCGTGAAGAAGAAGGAGAGCTTGTATTTCAAATGGAGGTATGTGCACCGAAGGAAGTTACGATTGTGATGGAGGCTCCTGAAGGGTTTCGGCCAGTGCTTATACACCAAACATTATGAATTCGTTTAAGAGCGGAGGTTCAGGTTCATGAAGCATATCTCATATTATCGTCCCGATACAGACAAGCGGTATCTGGATGAAGTTCAAGACGAAGCCTACTCCCGATCCTCGCTGCATGGGGACGCGTGGGTGGAGATGGAGAGCCGTATTCCTGTCCGTTACATAACGAATGAAGGGCAGAATTCACTAGATATTCGGCATGGTGGTTCAGATAACCAATCCTTGACCAAGGAAACATTGCTGTTATCCGGCGTTTGGCGAATGAAGGGAGGCGAACCGGCCGATGCTGGAGATCCGGCGCCTGCAACCGGTTGGTTTGGACGAAAAGCCCGGATCAGCGAAGGCATGCAGGAACGTTGGTACGAACCCGATCACAATCGAGAGGATTGGCTTGCGATTAGCGTACCCACAACGGTGCAGAGAGCCCTGATCGATCTGGGGCTGATGGACGATCCCCATTGGAACACCAACACCATGGATGAACTGGAACAGCATGGCACACCGGAAGAAACCCCAGTTTGGTTCCGCAGGACACGTGTAGAATGCAAGGAATGGTGGTTCGCTGTAACGTTCGAGCTGCCGGATGATTGGCAAGGAAGAAGGCTTTCCTTGGAGTTCGATGGTATTGACTATTCGGGCACGGTCTTTATCAATGGTTTATCACTGGGGCACCATCAAGGGATGTTCGGTGGCCCGGTTCACGACATCACACAAATGGTTCAATGGAATGAATCCAATGAGGTAGTTGTCCGAATCGATCCCGCACCTCAAAGCTGGAATGGTCTGATGAAGCCAAGTCCAGGTTTTGGCTGGCATTATGGGCACCTCATCTCGTTCGGCATCTGGAAGGATGTGAGGATTGTGGCCCAGCCGGATATTGCTTTGCTTGATCCCTATATAGCAACGCAGTCTTGTACCTCCGATCAAGCTCTGCTTCAACTGGAGTTTACAGTGGAGAGCCATCTTACCAATCGGTCCCCATTAGCTATCGAGGGGTTGATTCGGCTGAAACAATCGGAGAGGGATATGAACTCTTCTGACTCAAATACCAATGGGGATAGGGAAAAGGATGCACACTTTACCTTTTCGATCGAGGTGCCCTATGGTCGGAGCAAATTTGGCACCGTGATTAGGCTGGCCAATCCAAAAGTGTGGTGGCCTTCAGGTTACGGCGAACAGCCGCTGTATGAGCTCGTGCTGCAAGGAACCTCTACAACAGAATTCCCACAGGACATTGAATCTGACATTGAATCTGCTTCTGCGACCAGTTCAGTGTCAGGTCTCATTAAGGTGGGCGAAGTCCGCACTTCGTTTGGCATCCGAACGGTTGAGATGCGTCCCATGCCCGAGACAACGCCGGAAACCGAATACCGCTGGCAATTTGTTATTAATGGAGAACCCATGTTCATTAAAGGCGCCAATTGGTGCTGGCCTGACGTCATGCTGACACAGCAGAAAGGACAGTATGAACGGCTTCTGGAGCTGGCTCGCCGCGGAAATGTGCAAATGCTCCGGGCTTGGGGCGGAGGACTGGTGGAAAGTGATGAATTTTATAAATTGTGTGACGAAAAAGGCATTATGGTCTATCAGGAATTCCCGCTCTGCTGGGGTCCGCCCGATTCTCCCCTGACGGACCTCGGTGTCCTAGATCGTCAGACGGTACTTTCAGTAAAAAGACTAAGAAATCATCCTTCTTTGGTCATGTGGGGCGGAGGCAACGAAAATGGCAAGCATGGCGGTGCAGATGAAGGTCTCTTTTTGGTCGGAAAAAGATGTCGTGAGTTTGATCCATCCCGTCCATTCCATCGAACCGATCCATGGGGTGGCAGCGCACATAACTGGAACGTCTACCATGGCGGGGAGCCGCTCGATGAGGCAATTTTGGCGATGCCTTCGAAATTCTATGGCGAATTTGGCATTCCAAGCCAGACGAACGTTTCAAGCTGTCTCCGCTATATGCCAGAGGAAGCGCTCGAGTTGTTTCCCCCAACCGAAGAAAGCAGGGGCTGGAAGTCACATTTTCACCAGTTCGGTCTGAAGGATGTTATTAAAGTTATGAGATACGCAGCCTATGGACCGATCCGAAACTGGCAGGATTACATCACGTATTCCCAAACAGCTCAAGGCGATGCCATTCGTTGGACTGCTGATATACAGCGAGCGGGAACAGGGAGAGACAAAAGTGGTTTCTGGTATTACAAATTCTCGGATTGTTTTCCTGGACATTCGTGGGCAGTGGTCGATTACTACGGCACAGCCAAGTTGTCTTATTATCGCGCCAAGCAAGCTTCGCGGCCGCAAAATGCCTTTATCACCAGCCCCAAGCTGAATACCTGGGAGCCAGGTGAACGATTCCACGCAGAATTGCATGTGGTGAACGATTCTCGTGAATCTCTTAACAATGCGGCAGTTCAAGTGTTGATGTATAACAGTCAATTAACCGAAGTGATGACTTGGAAGTATCCTGCGTTGAGTGTGAAGCCCGGGCTGGCAGCCTGCATCGATCAGCTGGGAGTAAACTTGCCGGAAAATGAAGCGATTCAGCCGTTCCTGATAGCCATCATGCTCTATGCGAGCAGCGGAGCTCTCATCTCCGATCAGTGGTATTGGTTCAATGCCCAGCCGAAGACAGCAGAGCTGCTGGCGTTTGAGAGAGAACATCAGCATGAAGCAAACGAGTATCCGGGGGATCAAGCCAGGCAGGCGTTTTCATTATACGCTGATCTCCCTGCTGCACCGCTTCGGGAGCTTCCCTCTACCGTGCTTGAATGGTCTATCGAGCGGCAAGATAACGGTGGTATTATTACCATTCGCAATACCGGGAGTGTGCCGGCAATTCGGGTCATCATTCACCATTTTCCCGATGATTGGAGCTGTTATCTGGAGGATAACGATTTTGGAATACAGCCAGGGGAAGAGAGATGTATTCCATTTGAAGCAGGATCCGAAATTCTGCTATCAAGGATGACTGTAAGCGCCTGGAACGCACCCGAGGTGCAGAGGAGTTGTTCAGAAGTGAGCCGCATCCATGGCAAACATGTGGATTGAATGACAGGAGGAGCAGCGATATGACATCATCGAAGGCAACCGAAACACTGAATTCAACGAAGGTGATGAAGAAAGTACAGGATTCAAAGGAGATGGGGGAACACAAGGAAAGCTTAACCTCAGATCAATGGATAGCCAAGTGGATCACCCGGTCAACATCCCTTCCTCTAGATTGGACTTCGTATCAGGCAGAGGTTGTGATTACCGTAAAAGAAGGAGGCGCGGCCTTTCTATTCGGTTATCAGGACGAAGATCATCATTGCGGTATTGAACTGAGTGAGGGTGATCCGAATGAAGGAGCTGCACGGCAGATACGGGCAACCATTTTTCGGATCGAATCCGGTGTGCGCGACACCTTGCAGAAAATCACCCTTCCTGCATCTCAAAAGCAGCCTGAACACATCACACTCAAAGTGAAGAAGGAAGGCGGGGAGTGGGGACTCACTCTAAATCAACAGTACACGTATCGCTGCATGGCAGCGGATTATCAGGGTACGGTGGGTTTTCGCACAACAGGTAGACAGAAGGCTGTTTTCCGCGACTTGAGGCTTACTGGAAAAGATGGACGCATGTTGTATTCCAACCGGTTTTATGATCCGAAAACAACTCATTTCACAGCAGGTGCCATACATCCTTCAGGTAATGGTCTGGTGGTCGAGGGACATATGCTGTCCATTTGTGAGGCTCCGCTTCCGGTAGACAGTCCGTTATTTCGGAAAACGTTTGACATCCCCTCATCCCTACTCCAAGCCAGGCTCCGCATCTATTCGATAGGCTGGTATGAGCTTCGCATTAATGGAGTTCGGGCAGACACCCGAGTTTTGGCACCAGCCAACACACCATACCCACGCAGGATGCTTTATGACACGTACGACGTGACCCATTTGCTTCACGATGGAGAAAATGCACTGGGCGTATGGCTGGGCAACGGTTACCATTTTAACTATTCCCGCTGGGGATGGAAGTGGAACCGGGATAAGGCATTTATCATGCAGTTGGATCTTAGTCTGGAGGACGGCAGCACGCGGACAATCATAACCGACGAATCCTGGTCATCTGCGGCAAGCCCGATTCTTGTCAACGATATCTATGACGGTGAGACTTATGATGCTAGGCAGATGCGTCTAGGTTGGGATGAGTCCGACTTTCTGGAAGACGGAGACTGGTCAATGGCAGTAATCTCTGACCCACCAGTGGGTGAGTTGGAGCCGAATCATCAACCTCCTGTCATACCGTTCGACCCGATACAACCTGTTGCCGTATATAACCCGGTACCCGGTGTGAATGTTTATGATTTTGGTCAAAACATGGCAGGCTGGGTCCGTATTCAGGTAACAGGTCAAGCAGGCAGTGAAGTTCGGCTGAGATACAGTGAGCTGGTAGATGAACAAGGCAACATCAACCCATGGACGAATCGAAACGCCAAAGCGACGGATGTATACATCCTTAACGGGGAAGAAGGGGAGTGCTATGAACCGCGCTTTACATATCATGGATTTCGTTATGTGGAGGTCAGCGGGGAGGCAGGTCAGCTCTCCATAGAGGCTGTTCCGGTTCATGCAGATGTAGAGCAGGCAGGTACCTTTGAATGCTCTGATCAAGGCATCAATAGACTATACAGCAACATTCGGTGGTCCTATCTTAATAATTTGGTGAGCATACCAACGGACTGCTGCCAGCGTGATGAGCGCACCCCATGTCTTATGGATTCTGCTGTGGTTGAGGAAGCGGGGATGCACCATTTCAACACGCATCGTTATTACCGTAAATGGCTTGGAGATATCGTAGACAGCATGACCAATCCGGATTGGAGCGGAGACAAGGTCTCCCTTCCCTGGCATCTCTATATGCACTATAACGACTTGAATACGTTACGTGAAAGTTATCCATTCATGAAGGACTACATTGACCACCTGCATGAGCGATGGCCTGACCATGAAGTAAAAGATGGCTTTGGAGACTGGTGTCCTCCTAACGACGATGGTTGGGAGAACTACTTTCATGAAGTCGAACTTGTAAATACCAGTATCTATTACAAAATCACTTCCATTGTTGCCGAAACGGCTGCAATTCTGGGTGTCCATGCAGATCGTGATTATTATAACGAACTGGCCCGGCAGATTAATCATACCTTCCATCGTCGTTGGTACTCCGGGGAAGGCGTCTACGGCAGTGGTTCCCAGACTGCTCAGCTGATGCCGCTCGCTCTCGGCATGGTGCCAGAAGAACAACGCGTTTTTGCCGTGGACCGTCTAGTGCAAGCTATTGCGGAAAAAGGCGGTCATCTTCACACAGGTATTTATGGCACGAGATATCTGATGGACGTTTTGGCTGATCATGGACATATCGATGTTGCTCTGGAGCTTTTGAACAAGAAGGAGTATCCCGGATTCGGCTATCAAATAGAACGCGGAGCCACCACACTCTGGGAACAATGGAGCGAGAAGGGCGGCATGCATTCCCACGATCATGCAATGTTTGGCGGAATAAGTACTTCCTTTTATACCCGACTTGCAGGCATCAGACCAGAATCCCCTGGCTATGAAAGGATAAGGATTGAACCTGTCATTCCTTCCAAACTGGATGCGGTACGTGCTTCGCTCAGGACAGCATATGGAACCATCGAAGTAGCCTGGAAAAAGAAACACGAATATTTGCATATTCAGATCGTGATTCCTGAAGGATCCGTTGCTACGCTTGTCTTGCCACATGATCTGGTAACAGCAGCTAAGCAGCCCCGTGTTCACGAATTGAAACCGGGACGTCACTCCTTCTCCATTTCGTGTGAACCATCGACTAAAAATACAGTAAAGGGGTCAACGTGATGCTGGACATGACACATCGCTATGAAGGCGGATTTCCCAAAATCGGTATTCGTCCAATCGTGGATCGCCGCAAGCTTGTAAAGGCTGCGTTGGCGGAAAGTACGCTGGAACTTGCCCGTGAGGCTGCGGCCGAGATCACCTCCGTTCTTCGCAATCCGGATGGCTCGCCAGTGCAAGTTGTCATTTATGAACCATGCATCTCCGGAATGACCGAAGCTGCTCGCTGCGCTGAGCAATTTCGCAAGGAAGGTGTTGGCGTGCTTGTCACTGTTGCGAGCGGCTGGTGTTATCCGCTTGAAACCATGGAGACCAACCCTGCCGCACGCGGTATGGGGCTTTAACGGCACGGAACGACCCGGTGCGGTCTACCTGGCTGCACTCCAAGCGGCACATAATCAGAAAGGGCTGCCCATATTCAAGATCTATGGCAAGCATATACAGGACCAGGATGAACGGAAGCTTCCAGAGGACGTACGCGATCAGCTGATTCAGTTCGCACGAGCGGGTATGGCCGCTGCACTGCTGCGAGGCAAATCCTACCTGTCCATTGGCTCTGTCTCCATGGGCATCGCAGGCTGTATTGTTGACGAACATTTCTACCAGCGTTATCTGGGGATGCGCAGCGCCTACGTCGACATGACCGAAGTTAGCCGAAGGCTGGAGAATCATATCTACGACAAGCAGGAATTACAGTCAGCATTAGCCTGGGCTGCACAGCACTGCAAGGAAGGACCGGATCCCAATCCGGAATCGGTACAGATTGATCCAGAGATCAAAAAGAAAAACTGGGAAACCTCCATTGGCATGACACTGATCGTACGTGATCTGATGATTGGCAATCCCAAACTTGCCGAAATGGGATACGAGGAAGAGGCTTATGGTTATAACGCCATTGCATCGGGATTTCAGGGTCAGCGTGAGTGGACCGATTACCAGCCCAGTGCAGATGTCTTGGAAGCTATCCTGTGCAGTTCCTTCGACTGGAATGGCATTCGTGAGCCTTACATGGTTGCAACGGAGAATGACAATCTAAACGCAGTCACGATGCTGTTCAATCACTATTTGTCGCATACCGCTCAGATTTTTGCTGATGTGCGTGCATTCTGGAGTCCAGAGGCAGTGAAACGGGTTACTGGCTGGCAGCCTGACTGCCTGGCCGCTGCTGGTTTCATTCACCTGATCAATTCGGGGCCCGCTGCCCTCGACGGGACGGGGGAACAGAAACGTGAAGGTAAGCCTGTGATGAAACCGCATTGGGAAATTGAGGATCAAGAGGTTCAAGCGTGCCTGGATGCTGTAAGCTGGCGACCAACCTATATGGATCAGTTTGCAGGGGGCGGGTATTCAACCGACTTCACAACGCGAGGTGGCATGCCCGTCACGATGGCACGAATTAACCTGATAGCGGGTTTGGGACCTGTGCTCCAGCTTGCGGAAGGTTACACCGTGGAGTTGCCGGAAGACGTTCATCGTCAATTGGATCTGCGAACTACGCCAACATGGCCGACCACGTGGTTCGTACCCAAGCGGCTAGCGGGTGACCCCATCTTTGATGACGTCTATGGTGTGATGGAAGCATGGGGATCGAATCACTGCGCTGTAAGTTACGGGCATATCGGTGCAGATTTAATTACCCTTGCGAGCATGCTTCGTATTCCGGTTAATATGCACAATATTGAAGCTGATCTCATTTTCCGTCCTAGCGCCTGGTCTGCTTTTGGAACAAAAGACCTGGAGGGAGCCGACTTCAGAGCTTGTTCCGTGTATGGGCCGCTCTATGGATGAGTTGCATACGCATTGTCTGTACATGTGAAATTGCTAATAAGCATTAAATAAGAGAATGTAATCGTTCCCCACACAAGAGAAACATGGTAGTATTTAAGTGCTTTATAGTTATCATGATAAGGAGCGCTTAAATATGATCATCCAATTCATTCGTTTAAGGTAATGACAGGTACAGCTCAGATACCCCGGAATTTTTAGAACAAGATACGGGGTTTGTTTGACTGTGCCTTTTTTCGTTAACCTAAAACGAATGAAAGGGTGCTTTTTTGTGTTCAACAAAAGTAAAAAGCGGATGAGTATTGAGAGAATCAGGGAGTCGCAAGAGATGTTTCGTTGCCCGTTATGCAGTAAATCGATGAGCTTGATTCACTTGCAGAGCTTAATCTGCATGAATCAGCATTGTTTCGATATTGCCAAGCAAGGATATATTAATCTATCCTCACGTTCCAATAAATCTAAGTATGATAGACAAACCTTTGAAACGAGAAGAATAATTAGCCAGAGCGGGCTATTTCATCCCTTGCATGCTGCCGTAAGTGAAATAATCTTGAGTCAAAACATGAGCAAAGAATCAATACGTTTACTGGATGCAGGTTGCGGAGAAGGTTCTCATTTGAACAGCATACAAACCATAATTAATCAGAGAAAACGTAACGCTATATTGGCCGTAGGAATTGATATTTCAAAAGAGGGAATCAGTCTTGCAGCAGCGGAATATTCAAATGCCATGTGGTGTGTTGCAGACATTGCAAACATCCCACTAGCTAACCAGCAATTTAATTTCATCATAAACATTCTATCCCCAGCCAATTATTCCGAGTTCCAGAGATTGCTCACAGATCACGGTTTGGTGATTAAAGTGGTTCCAGAGCAGCATTATCTAAAAGAAATCAGAGATATCCTCTACAAAGGAACAGGTAAACAGGTCTATTCCAATACACCTACCATTCGTTATTTTAACGAACGGTTCGATCTAATAGCGGTTGAAGACATTCAATATCAAGTTAGCCTCAGTGAGCACCTCATTCCACCTTTGCTTGGGATGACTCCGTTATCATGGGGGGCTTCACAAGAGGCCAGAGAACAGATTTTACAGATGGATTTGAGACAAATTACGATGGATTTTAAGATTTTAGTGGGTATGAAACCATCACAGAACTAGGGTCTGCATTTACGATTAACTAATACCAAAGCCTCCATCAAGGCAGCCGATCCATGGATCGGCTGTTTTTTTTGAGCGTTAATCCCAATTTGTGGTACTATCATTGGAATAAGAGCATCTGAAATGATCAAGGGGATGATAAGGTGGGCTCTAGGTTGATGCATTTGTTGATTTCAGATTTTGTGGGCAAGGAGCTGTCCATCAAGCAGCGTGGTGATATGCTCCTTGGCGCCATAGCGCCAGATGCAGCCTCCGAATCGCTATCACCATGACTTTCAATTGTGCAATGCGAAGCTGAATGAGATGTTTATTTCTGAGGGACTGTACGAGGCACTGAATTCCGCTGTATACATACCAGTTATGGATGAACTCGATGAGAAGAATGTATTCGTATTGAAAAAACAGGCGCTGGAGGACTTTAACTATCCAGTGGAACATGTCCAGCAGGAGTTGAGTGTTTTTTCATTAGACGAGATCTTGGCATACATGGAACGCTCCGCCTATCGTGCCTTGGATGTATGTCGATCACAGCTAGGTACAATTCTTACTTAATTGAACCTCTATGCTCTTTTAGGCAAGCGGATAAGCATACTGGCTTTCTTATGGAAAAGGAGAGTAAAAGATGTCTATAACATTTAAGAAATCAACATTACAAGATATTGAAACATTGCTTCTTCTTCAAAAAGCAGCGTTTCAAGAGGATTTGGAAAAGTACGAAGACTTTGAATCTAATCCGGCATGTGAAACCTATGAAAAATTAGCTGAAAATATTAGAAAATATCAACACTTTACCATTGTAGAGGAAAAAACAATTATAGGTGCAATTGATGTACGAGGCAACGATGAGCGCATGCACATTGATAAGGTGTTCATTTCTCCTTCTAATCAGAGTAAGGGCGTAGGTACTGCAGCAATTCAATTTGTGGAATCACATTTTCCGAATACAAAATTATGGACCTTATATACACCGCATTTAAGCTTTCGTAATCATTACTTTTATGAAAAGTTTGGATACCAAAAGACTAAAGAGGTTCAGCTCACTCAAAAGCTGATTTTATTCAGATACGAGAAACGAATAGAGTAATTCAGAAAAAATAGTGACGTAACCGGGCCATCTGATGATGGTCTTTTTATATTGGAGCAGCAGCTCTATGATACATCAGAACGTTTGCCCTCCGAGGTAGGCTTAGTTCACGGTATCTTTCACGACTTGACCTTAGGTCTGACCTAAGGTATATGCTTAGTTCATATGCCACGTAACTGAGGGGGAAAGCAATTGAAAAAGGAAATTACGATCAGCGAGTTAGCGAAACTGATGGGCGTGTCGGTCCATCAAATTCGTTATTTTGAGGAAAAAGGCATATTGTTGCCGTCGTATATCGATGAAAATCAATATCGCATGTATGGGATGAATGAGATTTACCGATTGGCGCATATTTTACTTCTCCGTAAAGTTGGGTTGCCGGTAAAAGCCATCCGGGAATGGAGTGAAGAAGGTACCCCGGATGATATGCAGCAATTGCTTGTACAATCGGTTTCCAAGCTGGAAGCTGAAATAGACAGGCTTCGATCGTTAAGCGGCTTTATCCGTAAAGTGCTGGACGAGAACGAGCACTACGGACAGGAGGGCACTTCCTTTCAGGTTATTCAACGTGATCAGCTTGTCCTGACTACATGGTTCGAGACGCACATGGAGAGTGAATTGGATGCTCGAATGTTGGTTCAGGAGGGGGATACGCTGCCAGAGTTATTTGAAGCGGACATACATTACGTTTATGAGGGAGACGACCGTGTATTGCTATGCACTGAAGTGCATGACGTGAAAGGCGATATCGCTTTGCCAGCAGGCGAATACTTATCTTACCGGTTTACAGTACATGGCGAAGAAGACCTGGAGCAGCACTTCAGTCAATTCCAGGCCTTTGCTGACCGCAGTGGCTTCATACTACATGGTTCACGGATTCTGGCGGAGAAGTCATATCTCTCGCTGTTCACCCAAGAAAGCTTATATTATGAATTGTTTGCACGTATTGAACATAAAGGCAGCGATGCAGTGGGTGGTGACGGAAAACGATGATCATCCGTCCTGTCGTTCAGATGGAGCGAATGAAAGAGGAACATCAAGCTTCGGTCAGCCAGCTGTTATTTCAAGGGTTTTGCAGCAAATTCGGTGCACATTTGAATAACGCACAAATGATGATGTTGTTTGAAATGTGTCTCTCGCTGGATGAACAACAGGGGAAAAGCGAGCGCATCGTTGCCATGAAGGAAGACGCCATCCTCGGCAGCTTGAGCCTTCAGTTAAAGGCTCGGTCAGGTGAGTTCCGTTCGAGTATTACAGTAACAGAACTGCTTCCCTTGTGGAAAGGAATTCAAGACGTTGGGTGGCGGAGAGCAATCGGTTTTGCCCTACGATTGGCATGTTTGAGCCATCGTCCGGTACGTGGAGAAATGTATATTGCCGATCTAACCGTCCATGAACGGTTTCGGGGAACTGGAGTAGGCCGAGCGATGCTGGAATGGACCCTTCGCGAAGCATCTACAAGGACGGGAGTACGATATGCAAGCTTGCATGTGTCAGGCAGTAACCTCGGAGCCAAACGACTGTATGAGCGCATGGGATTCCGCACGCTTGAAGTACAGCGCAGCTCCTTCATGACATGGTTGTTTGACGAACCGGAATGGAATTACATGATCCATGAAGGATAGCCATTTTTAAGAGGAAGGGATGTAGAAAAAAACGTGAAGAAAAAATGGGGAACGATGCTCTTGATTATCCTGCTGCTGATAGGAGGGACGGGTACAATTATTTTATGGCAAAATAGCTTTGACATGGTCCAACGAGCGGTGCAAATAGATACGCCCCAAGGTCAATTGACGGGGGTGTTAACGCTTCCCGTGAAATACAGCGGCAAAGTGGGTTTAGTATTATTCATACATGGCGACGGGCCGATCGACGCGACACACAACGACGGCTATAAACCGCTGTGGGAGCGGCTTGCTGGGCTTGGTTATGCTTCACTGTCGCTGAACAAGAGGGGAATCGGCGGATCAGAAGGCAGCTGGCTTGACCAGCATATGGATGATCGGGTAGAGGAAGCACGGCAGGCACTGGCGTGGGCTAGGCAGCAACCGGAAATCGACGCGAGTCGCATGGGTGTATGGGGCGCAAGTCAGGCAGGATGGGTCATTCCCAAGCTGGCTGGCAAAGAACGGCTAGCCTTCAGCATTCTGGTCTCTCCAGCAATCAACTGGCTGAAGCAGGGAGAGTACAACACACGGAGTGAAATGGCTAAGGAAGGACGCCCAATGAATGAGATTGAGCAACAGGTTAATGAGAATAACCGGATTAAGAAGCTGCTGATCGCAGGCAGTTCCTATGAAGAATATGTGAGCCTCGCTGGGCAAGAAGATGCCATGTCCAGTGAACGCTGGAGATTCGTGAGCCGCAACTACACTGCCGATGCAACAAACGATATCGCGAATTTTGAGTCCCCTGTCCTGCTAATGCTCGGCGATCAGGATACAAACGTCGACGTGCAGGAAACGGAGAGGGTTTACAGGGAGCATGTATCGCCATCGGAATTATTACGAGTCAAACTCCTGCCAGACACAGAGCACTCCATGCTGTCCGTCTGTACGGCCGAATCACCGGCGCGTGCATTATTAATCAGTTTGTTTGCACCGCGTAACATTACAGTGAAGGGATATATGGATGAAATCGAGGATTTTCTGCGATCCATTACTCCAAAGAAATAATTCCGTGAACGTCTTACTATGATAAAATGAATGCAGTTTGGATGATGGATAAGCGGAGGATAGAAGTATGAATAAAACGGAGCGGCATCTTGCAATTACCCTTGAATTACAGCGCAGCAAAACGCTAAGGGCAGAAGATCTGGCTTCCCGGTTTGAGACAAGTGTACGAACGATATATCGGGATATGCAAGCACTAAGCGAAGCTGGGGTGCCAATAATAGGAGCACCTGGTCAGGGTTACTCTCTAATGGAAGGATATTTTCTCCCCCCAGTTAGCTTTACAGCCGAAGAAGCCGTAGCCCTGCTCATGGGGGCAGATTTTATTGAACAGAGATTGGATCATACATACGCACATGAAGCCAAATCGGCTCAACGTAAAATTGAAGCTATTTTGCCAGAATCGGTTCGAAATGAATCTACACGTGTTCGGGAAACCATGCGACTCCTTCATGGAAGTGATCCCTTAACTGGGGAGACGGTTAAAACGTACGTTAAGCAAATACGCAGCGCCATTTTGGAAAAGCACAAGATTCGTTTTATGTACCGTAAAAAAATGCCGGGGCCAGACGGGAATCGAAGCAATCTCCGGGAGGTTTCTCCATATGGATTATCCCTTTTGCATGAGCATTGGGTTTTAATCGCACACTGCGATATGCGACAAGATATTCGTCATTTCCGACTGTCCCGAATGACGGAACTTCACGTATTGGAGGATCGCTTCCTTTTACCGGATGGTTTTGACCTAAGCAAATATCGGCCGTCTGATGATCGGAATGTACGGGTATTGATCAGGGCAAACCCTGAAATAGCAGACAAGATTATAGAGGGAGTCAACTTCTATATTGAAGCCATAGAGGATCATGTGGACGGTGTGAATTTTCATTTTCGTGTCCGGCATACGGAAGAACTATTGCATCATCTGCTTGGATGGGGTGGGGATGTTCAAGTGATTGAGCCGGAGTCTCTGCGCATGCGAATTCAAGAAGCTGCGAAAAATATTCTAAAACACTACTGACATACCCCTGTCAGTAGTGTTTTTTTATACTTTGATTATATCTAAGATGAAAAGGGGTTGCTGAAAAGATGAAAAACACACTTATTGTATTAAAATCTTTTGAAAATGCGGTAGAGAGGTATTTGGCTGAATTGAAACAGTTCGATATGGAGCAATTACATAGAAAGACGGATGAGGAGGAATGGTCCATTGGTCAGATGTATATGCATTTAATTCAATCAGCACTCTTTATGCACCTGCCTAATATAAAACAATGTTTGGTTCAGAGCGAACCATCGGTACATTCGAATAAGGGAAAAACGGAGCTGGGGGAAAGCGTATTCGAGCAAGGACAATTTCCGGCCATTCGAATTAAAGTCCCTGCTTCACCGCAGTACACTCCGAAGTCACCGGAGAACATGGAGCAATTGGTTGAAGGGTTGCATCAAGTCATCGCAGGAATGAGGGAGATGGAAGCTGTTTTACGTCCATCGCCAGTAACGGATAAGATCATTCATCCAAGCCTTGGCGCACTGGACGCTCAGGAATGGTTTTTATTGATCGAAATGCATTACAGACATCACTTTTTGCAAATGGATCGTTTGAAGTTGGATTTAGGCATTGGGCTGAGAGAAGGGGAAATCTAATGTCGGTTATAACAAATCAGACAAGCAGATATTGGATTGGCGTTGTTTCTGCTTCTCATGTCAATGCAGCCATAGAAGGCGGATTTGCACAGTTGTGTCACGGCAAGGCAGTATCACTGCGTCTGATGTCCCCAGGTGATTGGCTGATATACTATTCTCCGCGCACAGACATGTCGACAGGGAAGCCGCTCCAGGCATTTACCGCTATTGGCCAGGTGAAGGACAGCCCGGTCTACAAATATCAAATGACGGAATCATTTGTACCCTTCCGCCGGGATATCCGTTATGTTCCGTGTCGGGAAGTAAAGATTGCCTCTCTATTAAACGAACTCGACTTTACACGCGGAAATCGAAATTGGGGATTTACATTCCGCAAAGGACACTTTGAAATTGGGGCGGAAGATTTCATGACAATCGCTGCCTCCATGATTGATCATGAGGACTTTCAAATTTGATAGGAATGTGATTATTGCTATTTGAAGTATTGCTTGCGAAATTGCAGCGGAGAAGAGCCGAATTCCTGTTTGAAGCAGGACGAGAAATACGGGGAATAACGGAAGCCCACTTCCTCCGCGACCCGGTCAATGGACCAGTCGGTTGTGACCAGAAGTCGTTTGGCTCTCTCCAGCCGAAACTGCTGCAGATAATCGGATGGTGTACATCCGTATCTCGATTTCATGCATCGTACAATATAATTCGGATGAAAGTGCAGGGCGGACGCGATGGCTTCATTCGTTATTTTCTCCCGATAATTAGCTTGAAGGTAAGCTACAGTCCGTTCAGCCAATCGGGAAGTCACCGAATCCGTTCTGCCGAAACATTCTTCTTCAAGCAAGCTGAGCAGTTCTCCGAGAAGCTGCTGTTCCTGCCAAAAGGAAAGCGTGGACGGCTGGGTGAGCAGCTGTTCTACCATACCGAACACGGTACGTGAGTCAGGCAAATGCATGTATTTAGGCAATCGCAGCGTGTAAGGGTTAATAAATGGCCTGGTTGTGTAAGGTGATGTATGGTTCTCCACTTCCTCTGCCACTAATGCATCCCGTCTTGGTGCATGCTCAAAGTGAACCCAGTAAAAAACGGTATCCTGATCGCAAGGTCGGATCGGATAATGTTCTCCATCAGGCAGCAGCAGCAGCATGTCTCCCTCGGTTAGTGTCCATTGTGATCCGTTCTCGCCGATATACATCTCTCCGCGGACAAGGATCAGCAAATCATACGCCCCGATGTTGCTGCGATGGGGATGCTGGTCCCCGCTTTTATACTCTGTCAGGCCTGATCCCAAATAATAGGGGAGCGGGGGCATATGAAGTTCAATCATGGTGTCTTCACCCAGAACATTCGCATCCTTTCGCTTGTGTCATATTTTATAGAAAATGGTTCATTCCATTCCTATTAAGTCGGTTATACCAAGCATATAATTGAGTTCGTAAAGAGTCAATTAATATAGGAGGTACTACTGATGCAGACAACACAGGTTCATATCCGGGACTCATTTTGGGAGGATTATTCCGCACTGGTACGTCAAACCGTCATACCCTATCAATGGGAGGCATTGAATGATCGTATCGAAGGGGCGGAACCCAGCTATGCCATTCGCAATTTCCGAATTGCTGCCGGTCTGGAACAGGGAGAATTCGGCGGATGGGTGTTTCAGGATAGCGATTTATATAAATGGTTGGAAGCGGTTGCTTATTCGCTGCGGAGTCATCCTGATCCCGAATTGGAGAACACCGCAGATGGGGCAATCGACCTCATCGGGCAGGCTCAGCGGGATGACGGATATATCAATACTTATTTTACAATCAAGGAACCGGGCAAAGAGTGGACAAACCTGTATGAAGCCCACGAACTGTACTGTGCCGGACACCTGATCGAAGCTGCGGTGGCCTACGCTGATGCAACGGGCAAACGTAAGCTGCTGGACATTGCCTGCCGTTTCGCTGACTTAATCGACAATCTCTTCGGTACGGGAGAGAACCAGAAACGGGCATACTGCGGGCACCAGGAGATTGAACTGGCTCTTGTCAAGTTATATCATGCAACCGGTGAGGAACGTTATTTAAATCTAAGCCAATATTTCATTGATGAGCGGGGCAGCAGCCCAAGTTATTTCATCCAGGAATGGGAACGGGGAGGCAGAACAAACATCTGGTCGCACGGTTCGCCGAATTTGGAAATGTACCAATCCCATCTTCCGGTACGGGAACAGACAGCAGCCGTTGGGCACGCCGTACGTGCCGTTTATATGTATACGGCCATGGCCGATCTCGCCCGTTTGACGAAGGATGAGGGCTTGCGAGCAGCGTGCGAACGGCTGTGGGCCAATACAACTCGCAAACAGATGTACATTACGGGAGGCATCGGCGCGACACATTTGGGCGAGGCATTCACTTTCGATTATGATCTGCCGAATGACGCGGTGTACGCGGAAACTTGCGCATCCATCGGACTGATCTTCTGGGCTCGCCGCATGCTTCGTCTGGAGGCGAAGAGTGAGTATGCGGACGTGATGGAACGTGCGCTGTACAACAACGTGCTTGGCAGCATGTCCAAGGACGGCAAACACTTTTTCTATGTCAACCCGCTTGAAGTATGGCCAGAGGCCAGCATGCGCAATCCGGACAAGCATCATGTGAAACCGGTCCGTCAGAAGTGGTTCGGCTGTTCATGCTGCCCGCCAAACGTCGCGCGATTGCTCAGCTCGCTGAACGATTATATTTATGATGTCTCTGCGGAAGGGAACACGGTTCATGTTCATTTATACATTGGCAGTACGGTAGAATTTACGTCTGCCGAAGGCAGGAAAGTCAAGCTGAGTCAACAATCCGAGCTTCCATGGAACGGAAAAATCAACTTCAATATCTCGCTTGCTCCAGACAGCTCAGATGGTGCTGCATTCACACTCGCACTCAGAATTCCCAACTGGTTCCAGAGTGTCCAGCCTGTTTTGCGAGTGAATGGCGAAGAGCAGGCATATACATTGAACAATGGTTATGCTCATATCCAACGACTTTGGTCGGAAGGAGATTCATTAGAGTGGTTACTGCCATTTGAAACACACTTGATAGAAGCTCATCCGCAGATTCGAGCTGATGCAGGCAAAGCAGCCATTCAGCGCGGACCACTTGTATATTGCGTGGAAGAGGCGGATAACGGAGCGCCGCTGGCTTCATTATCCATTGCCGAAGCAGCGAACTTAACGGAGCGCGATGCACCGGAATTACTTGGCGGATGCGTTGTTGTCGAGGGCGACGGACTGACTACGGATGGGTCAGCATGGCCGGAGGATCAACTGTACCAAGCGATCCGCAAACCTCGCATGCCGGTACGTTTTACCGCCATTCCTTATTATCTGTGGGGGAACCGTGAACCGGGTGAAATGAGCGTCTGGCTGCGCAGCTGAAGTGTGGGTCATCGAAGCAGCTCCACTGTTTGAAGAGGTTGAATGGCACCTGAACATAACGCGTGGTTTCAATATTGGCAGGACAGAAGGTCCCTCGTATATTACCCGAGGGACTTCCGCCATGTCTGGCCATATCGAAACCCGGAAGCGGAGATGAATGCATGAAACCAGAACATGTACGAAGATCCCGTATCGAACGAATTACGCTCAAAAATCGAATTCTTTTCCTTTTTGCGGCAGTAGCCCTCATTCCTTTCCTTTTATCCTGCTATCTATCCTACCGAACAATCCATTCCATTTTGACGACGAAATTGCAATCCGGTATCCAAAGTAACCTGAAACAGGTGACACTTTCCTTGGAAAACACTCTCAGCAACCTGAACCATGTGTCTCAGCAGCTCGCCTTCGAGGGAAGCATTGGTAAACAGCTGGAGCAGCTCATGCTTGCAGATCAACCGTATGACCGCAGTTATTTGACCGACCAGATCAAAAATCAGCTGAACCTGATTGCGTTTACCAATCCCAATATCGGGTTATCGATGTACTATTTTCGTGAAGACGACACCTATCTCTTTGAAACCATGGGGGTGAAGGACTCATTCGATCCGGAGAAATTGCCGATCATGGCGAGTTATTACGGTATCACGTATTTCGGGCCTCATATCAGTAACGACAGGTTCAACGATCAATATGTTCTTTCCGCGCTGCGAAAGGTGGATCTGCCCGAACGGGAGGATGCCTATGTATACATTGAAACCGGGTTTAATCTGACACAGAGCATTCTTGATCTGGATGATGTCAGTAAAAACACGGCCCACCTCATTTTGGATAATCACGGACGCATCTCTTACAGTGAGTTAAGGCACGCTTTCCCTGAGAACGCAAATTTCCCGGTTTCCGGCGAGCTCTCCGAACCTTCTACAACGTCGGGAATCGCTTCGGGCTATTATTGGTACCAGCAATACAGCAACCAGGGCTGGAGCGTAGTGTCGCTCGTGTCCAAGGCAGATTATGATCAGGAGAAAAACCGCTGGATCATGCAGATGGTTCTGTTAACCGTGTTATTCGCGGCAGTCAGCTTGGCCATCGGCTGGTTGTTGTGGAAAATGGTATATCGGCCGTTGTCCCAATTTCACCGGGAAATGAAGCTGATGCTGAACAGCAACTTTAACGTGGTCGACGCGAACTCGCGCATACCTGAATTTGAAATGCTGCTGACACAATTTGGACGAATGAAGTCCCACATTGCAAGGTTATATTCCGAAGTGGAGTTAAAGGAGAAGCGCAGGGCAGACCTGGAAATTGAAAAGCTGCTCTACCAGATCAATCCGCATTTTCTGATGAATACGCTCGATACTGCGCACTGGCTGGCGGTCATGAATGGACAGGAGGAGATCGACCGGCTGGTTACTTCGCTGAACAAGCTGCTGTATTATAATTTGCGCATGGGCGGACAGAGCTCAACCATACGGGAGGAGATTGATTCGCTCAAGCAGTATCTGATCCTGCAGCAGATTCGCTATAATTTTCAATTCGATGTTGGTATTCATATTGATGACAAGCTGCTTAACGTGCCCGTGCCGAGGTTTATTTTGCAGCCGCTCGTTGAAAATTCGCTGTACCATGGGCTGGATGACAAAGGAAGAATCGAAGTTGAAGTAAGCAGGCACAACGAAAGGCTTGAAATTTCGATCAGAGACAACGGCAGGGGAATCTCCGAAGAAAAGATCAAAGCGCTGCTGGAACAAGAACAGGCCGAGCGTCATCGGGTCGGAATGGGGATTGGCATGAATTATGTCAAGCGTATGCTGGAGTCTTATTATGAAGGCCAAGCCAGTATGAACGTATCCAGCGAACCGGGGCAAGGAACCTGGATCGTCATTGAGCTGCCAATTCACTGTGAAGGAGAGGAAAAATCATGATTGACGTACTCATCGTCGATGACGATCAACTCGTGCGCAAAGGCCTTATGCTCGCAATGCCTTGGGACAGATTTGAAATGAGGATCGTTGGCGAAGCGGGAAACGGAGAGAAGGCGCTTGAATTTCTGTCTGAAAACCACGTCGATCTATTGATTACCGATCTGGCCATGCCGGTCATGTCAGGGATCGAGTTAATCCGTACCGCTCGTAAGCTATACCCGGATCTGCCAATTGCGGTTCTGACCCTTCATCAGGATTTTGAATACATTCAGGAGGCACTCCGTCTGGGCGCCATCGATTACATTGCCAAAGTACAGCTTGAGAAAGAACGGTTCGAGGAAGTGCTTGGGCGCATTCATGATCGTATCAAGGCCGACAGGCGAAAACGGTTCAATGACGAAGCCACGATGGAATCCGGAAAGGATGCGTTATTTTATGGGGAGCAAGGAAAAGAAACTCAATCGTTCGGTGACTCGCGCTGTGAACGTGAACGGTTCGAGTCATCAGTCGTTGAAGCGAGCGATGTGAGCGTTAAGGACAAGTTGCATTCGTTTCGCTGGGTTCATGAAGAGTCTTATATGATTGAACTTTTAGATGATTTGAAAACCATGAGATTGCCTGTTCCCCGATTGATGCAGTTGCTGTACGGTGTAACGGAAGACTGGAACCGGACGTTTAAAAACATCGTCAGCACGGAAATGACGATACCTGTTCATTTTGCATCATGGAACGATGTGGTGGAGTGGATGGCGAACTTTCGTGCAGAAGCACTACGTTTATCGGGTGGACAGTATCTGCGCAAGGAGGTCAGCAGCAGTATCATGACCGCCGTCAAAATCATACATGACGAGTTGCAGAATCCACTATTCGCCAGCGATGTATCGAAGCGGGTCAACCTCAGCCGCAGTTATTTCAATCAATGTTTCAAAGAAATGATGGGTTATTCGTTTAACGAATACCTGCGCAAAATTCGGATCGACAAGGCGAAGGACTATCTGACACAAACAGCCAAACCGATTGTCTGGATCGCGGAACATACGGGCTATGCGGACGAAAAATACTTCAGCCGGATTTTCCGTGAGCAGGTAGGCATGCTGCCAAGCGAGTACCGCAATACACCAAGAAGAGGGTAGACGAATGGAGAGAAGGTAGGATGAATGAATTGTAAGCGTTAACATAAACAGACGTTTCACCTCCTGTTCTTCGTTCGGCTCTCTATCCATAAACGTTTTCCGGCCGTGTTATATTGTTGGTGCTGGACGCGAAGGACATTCCATTAAAGGGGGAGCATCCATTTGGGCAAAAAAATGGTCATGGTGGCAATGATGCTGTTGCTCGCATTCACGAGCGCCTGCAGCGACGCGGGCAACAAGGAGAATGAAACGGCGGAAAGTAATACTACGCCTGGCGTTGTTGAAGAAGGGCCGGCAGATCCATTTGGCAAGTACGATCAGACGATTACACTAAGGTATGGCAAAGAGGTCGATCCAACAGACAAAAGTTTGCCTGCCGGGGATACACCGGAGAACAACCAGTATTCGCGTTATGTGAAGGACAATCTGAATATTGATACCAAAGTCACCTGGCAGGCGGCGACCGGAACGAACTATGAGCAGAAAGTTAACCTCGCGATTTCAAGCAATGATTTACCCGATGCCCTCGTGGTCAAGGATACCCAGCTGCGGGCAATGGTTAAGGCGGGCCAGCTGGAAGACCTGACCGATGCATTTAATCGATATGCTTCACCAGCCATGAAGAGTTATATGGAGAAGACTAACGGTGTGTCTGCCGAGGCGGTAACATTTGATGGGAAAATGTACGCTATCCCTAGTATACAAGTACACTCTGATGGTGTTCACCAAATGTGGATTCGCAAGGACTGGCTCGACAAGCTGGGACTTGAACCGCCCCAAACGATGGAGGAACTGGAGAATGTAGCGAAAGCATTCGTGGAACAAGATCCGGACGGCAACGGCAAGAACGATACGATTGGGATTGCAGGACAGCAGAACGGAGGTCGGTTATATGCCAATTTCCTGGAATCAACGAACAACACGTATGGACTTGATCCAATCTTCGGGGCTTACAAGGCTTATCCTGGTTATTGGTTAAAAGACGATGCAGGCAACCCGGTCTACGGCTCCATTCTGCCAGAAACGAAGGAAGCGCTCGCCAAACTGCGCGACATGTATGCGAGTGGGCTAATCGACAAGGAACTCGGCATTCGCAAAGCCGCGTCCGAGCCCGTGGTCAACGGTAATGCAGGGATCTTCTTCGCACCCTGGTGGATGGGATATGGACCTCTTCCAGATGCGATTAAAAACGATCCAAAGGCCAACTGGCAGGCATACTTGCTGCCGCTGGATACTGATGGACAATTTAATGCTCATATGGGCGCTCCTTCCACCGTATTCGTTGTTGTGCGCAAAGGATATGAGCATCCCGAAGCGGTCATCAAAATGCTGAATCTGCTCATTCGGGATGAATCGAAGTTTGATATCTCTGTGCCTGTAGGTCACTATCCACTGCGTGTACCGATGTCCTATATGGATGAGAGCGAATATTCAGCGAAAGCTTTGCAAGAAGTACTTGCTGGCACGAAAAAACCGGAAGACTTCACCGATCCAGGCTACAAACTGCTTGCTGCAGACATTCAGAACGTCAAAAAGGTGAAGAAAGAGCCGTATGACAATATGGACATCCAGTATTGGGACCCTCAGGCAGACCTTGGTGTATGGAGCCGCATCTATTCACTCTTGGTCGGATCATCGTCCTTGCAGCAGGATTACAACAAGGTATACAGCTTGCTCTATTCCCAAACCCGCACGATGGAAAGCCGCTGGTCGAATCTGAAAAAGCTGGAGGATGAAACCTTCCTGAAGATCATTATGGGAGCTGCACCTCTGGATACGTTCGATACGTTCGTCAGCGACTGGAAAAAGCAAGGCGGGGACAAAATCACCGAGGAAGTGAAGGAGTACGTCAAGTAGAAACTGTCCAGAGCGCCGGGGGTCAGTCATCCGGCGCTTCTTCCTGAGAAGATCAAAGATGGGAGATTGCAGAGGAGGAACACCGGATGCGAAACCGAAGTTTCATCAAACATTATTACATCATGCTGCTGCCCGGAATGGTGTGGCTGCTGTTCATCAGCATCATTCCCATGTTCGGGATTGCCATTGCCTTTCAGGACTTTAACCCGGGCCAGGGCATTTGGAAATCGACCTGGATTGGGCTGGAGAACTTCGAATATATGTTTAGCCTGAACGATACCAAGACCATTTTCTTCAATACCGTGTACATTGCCGTCATGAAAATAGCAGGTAACCTGATTGTGCCGTTAATCTTTGCGATCATGCTGAATGAACTGCGTCTTATGGTGGTTAAGCGCTGGGTTCAAACGATCGTGTACCTTCCACATTTTTTGTCCTGGGTGATCCTGTCAGGCATATTGCTCGATGTGTTTTCGTACACGGGTCCGGTCAACGGATTACTGAACATCGTGGGGATTGAACCGGTGTTGTTCTTCGCCCGTGCAGACTTGTTCCCATTTATTGTCGTCGGCAGCGATGTATGGAAGGAGTTCGGCTTCAACACGATCATCTACTTGGCTGCACTGACGGGCATCAGTCCATCCCTGTACGAAGCGGCTTCGATTGACGGAGCAACCCGGATGCGGAGAATATGGCATGTGACACTGCCTGGCTTGCGAACCACGATTGTACTCTTGGCGGTGTTAAGCCTTGGGAACGTACTGAACGCAGGCTTTGATCAGATTTTCAACCTGTACAACCCGCTGCTCTATTCCACGGGTGACATTATCGATACTTGGGTATACCGCGAAGGGTTGCTGAACATGCAGTACGGACTTGCAACCGCAGTTGGTTTGCTAAAATCGGTGGTCAGTTTCGTACTTATCATTGTCTCGTACCTGCTGGCTTCGAAGTTCGCCAATTACCGCATATTCTGATAAGGAGAAGGAGTCGAGCGAGATGATTAGAGAAACAACGCTGCGATCCAGGGTGTTTGATGTCACGCTTCTGGTTGTGCTGCTCCTGATTGCATTCCTGTGCATACTGCCCCTATGGTATACGCTGGCCGTGTCCTTAAGCGAAAAATCAGCGGCGGCTGCCGGAAAAGTATGGTTATGGCCCGTTGGCTTCAACTTCAATTCATATCAACAAATTATCGGCGACCGTTCCTTTTTTAATTCCTTCTGGATTTCCATTCAGCGGGTTGTGCTTGGTGCAACAATCACGTTTGTTGTGACAACGATGATGGCTTATCCGCTCTCACGAAGCCCGCGAGAATTCCGTATGCGGAATGTATTCATGTGGATTCTTGTGTTCACGCTGCTGTTCAACGGTGGCTTGATTCCCTGGTACATGACCGTGAAGGCGATTGGCCTGTATGATACCATTTGGGCACTTGTTCTTGGCGGGGGAGTGCCGGTATTTAACGTTATACTGATCGTGAACTATTTCCGTAATCTGCCCAAGGAACTGGACGAGGCTGCGCTCGTGGACGGGGCCGGGCCTTGGCGAATGCTGATCACCATTTATGTGCCGCTGGCCGTACCCGTACTGGCTACTGTCACATTGTTCACCATCGTCTACCATTGGAATGAGTTCTTCCATGGATTGGTGCTGACTTCAGGGCAGGATCATTATCCGCTGCAAACATTAATCCAGCAATTCGTTGTGGTCATCGATGCGTCGAACATGACGGAAGATCAATATAAACGGATGAACGAGTTGTCTAATCAAACACTAAATGCCGCAAAAATTTTCATTGCCATGCTTCCTGTACTTATTGTCTATCCGTTCCTACAGCGTTTTTTCATTCACGGTATTACACTGGGTTCGGTGAAGGAGTAGTTGCATAGGCATGGACTAAGAACAAACGAATAGCGTGACTGAATAGGTCTGTAGTCGATTTCGTCGATACGGGCCTATTTTTTATGAAGGCGTTTCAGTTAACACAAGCTGCTCCGAACCCATTTTACTCTTGCATTTAAGCTGTCTCCGGATGATGAATGTTGAGACGCGAAATTAACAACCCGTTTACATGAACATGAAACAAAAGAAATATTTCAGCTTTAACATTTAAGATGACAAACGAGGGAATGAGGACTGAATCATGAAGAACTATCCGATCATCGCCTCCATTACGGTTGATGAACAGATTGCACAGGCTATAGCAAGCGATGTGAAGCGAGTTATTCTGATGACAGGAAACATTACGAATCTTGGCTCCATCATTGACAGGTTGCATCAAAGCGGCAAACAGGCCTATGTACATACGGAGATGGTTTCCGGAATTGGACGAGATGCCTCTGCCATTCAATATCTTGCTGATATGTTTAAAGTCGATGGGATTGTGACAACGAAGAGCAATGCGGTGTCAGCAGCCAGACAAGCCGGCATATTAAGCATTCAACGTATATTTGCCATTGATTCAGCAGCCATTGAGACTGCAGTGCGGATGATTAAGAGCTATAAACCTGATGAGGTTGAACTTATGCCAGGACTTATGCCTCGAGTCATCCAAGAACTGAAAGAACGCATCACACAGCCGTTAATTGTTGGAGGACTAATCCGGCACGAAGAAGAGATACAGCAAGCATTAAAAAGCGGAGCAGATTTCGTTTCAATAGGGCATGAGAAATTCTGGACGTAATTTCATACATTTATCCTTGGGTGGAGACGACGAGAAAACCCGGTGGTAAGTAAATCAGTACAACCTTGATGTTGAAGGAGGGTGATTTGCTGCTGGGTTTTTTGTGTTGTCCAAAAAATACAACAGGAGGTAATTGAGCATGATCATTCAAGCAGTTGCTCATCGAGGCTATCCCAAGAAATATCCTGAAAATACGTTGTCATCCTTTTTAAAAGCGGTGGAACTTGGGTTCACACATCTCGAATTGGATGTACATCTCAGCCAAGATGGTATCCCGGTTGTCATTCATGATCATACGATTGACCGCATGACCAATGGTACGGGCAGGGTAGCTGATTATTCAGCGTCCAAGCTGCAATCTTTCAATATAAAACAAGATGAGCACATACCAACTCTTGAAGAGGTACTGCGAGCTTTGAAGGGGAAAATTGGGCTTAACATCGAGCTTAAGCAGATGGGTGCCTACTATCCTCAGCTGGAGGAGAAGGTACTTGAAGTGATTAAGGAATTCAACATGCTGGATCAGGTCGTCATTACATCATTTGATTTTGATGCCTTGGAGAAAATCAGACAATTATCTAGGGAGGTACGCATCGGTCTGATTACCTTTGGTTGTTCGAAGGCTATTCTTGACTGGTCTGTAGAGATGGGAGCGACCTTCTTGTCTATGCACTACGCTTTTGTAACCGAGCATTATATTCATCGATGTCAAGAGCTGGGGATTCAATTGATGGCCTGGACAATTAACGAGACTTCCATCATGAAGAAATTTCAAGATTACCCGTCTGTGTGGGTCTGTACAGACGAGCTCGAATCCTTCATGGATGTGTTGGAGCTGCCCAGCTCAGTATGAGTGGGCAAGGGTAAGGTTATGGAAAATGTGTATGATTACGATGCGTATTGCTTCGATCTAGATGGGACGATTTATGTTAGCCAGATGATCCTTCCTGGCGTAAACAGCTTCATAAGCAGCTTGAGATCACAAGGCAAGCGTCTGTTGTTCTTAACGAATACTCCCGTACATACCAGGGAGGATTGCTACAAGAGGCTGCTGAGTCTGGGTGTATCATGCGAGCTTGACGAAATTCTGACAGCGGGATACGTGTCAGGGATGTATTTTGCAGAGTGTGCGCCTGATGCCAGGGTACTGGTTGTAGGTGAGGAGGCTTTGCGGAGTGAACTTCGAGCGATCGGGATCACTATGACGGAAGATCCAACTCAATCAACGCATGTATTAGTCGGAATGGATCGGCAGTTTCATTACGATAAGCTTCATCTAGCGGCAAAAGCAGTTCGTCATGGAGCAGTTCTCATGGCAACGAATCCGGACAGCTGCTGTCCCGTTCAGGGAGATATCATTCCGGATACCGGCTCGATTCTAAGCTCGATTGAGGCAGCCAGCCAGCAGAAAGCATCCGTCGTGATGGGTAAACCTTCACCTTATTATGCAGAGAAGGCATTCCAGCTGTTGAATGTGAACAGCAGCAGTTGTCTCATGATAGGCGATCGGTTGGAAACAGACATTTTATTTGGCCAACAGAATGGAATGAAAACGGCTCTCGTGCTTACAGGTATCTCCTCAAGAGAGGATATCCAGGAAACAGGGATCATTCCGGACTATATATGGTCTTCTTTTAACGAATGCATCATGGAAAAGGTTACCAATCCAAGCACTCATTGGTATTGAAGGTAAAGAGGACGTAAATAGCAATAAGTTTCGAAAAATGATGGAGGTGGAATTCATGCGTTTAGCGTTACTTGGTGATTATCACTATTCAAGCATGAGTCACGGAACGGAAGAGATGAAAGCTGCAAGAATTCGTGCTTATGAACATATGCTCCAGGCTTTTTTGGAGGTTGAGGCGGACTTTCATGTCTCTATTGGCGATTTGACGCATGAAGGAACAGCTCAGGAATTCCGATCGATTTTCTCCTTCCTTTCCAGGAGTGAACGGAACTTCATTCATGTGCTTGGCAATCATGACACGTATTCGATACCAAAGCATGAAATCTCCAAATTAACAGGTCAAGATCGCTATCGGGCAATTGACACGCCTCATGCCAGGCTGATATTTCTGGATACAACCCAGGAGATGAATCCTGCAGATTGGGGAGGGGAGCTTGACGAAGAGCAGCTGACATGGCTCAAAGAAGAGCTTAACAATTCACATGATAAGCAAGTACTTCTCTTTGGGCACCATCCGGTATTTGATACCACTGCACGCTCGACGCTTGATAAGCTGTACATTCGTCCACAGGATGAACTGAAGAGCATATTCAATAGTCGACGAGAAGGCGGCATCTATTTTTGCGGACATAATCACATCAACTCCATTGTGAAGCAGGGGAAGTGGCACTATGTTCAGACCGCAGCTTGCCTGGACGTGCCGGCATACCGTGTGATCGAAGTCCATGAGGGCCAGGTAGAGATAACTCACCATCCGATACAGGGTGCGGGCCTCCTCGCTGATATTCAGAGCTTTTGCTGTGATATGCCAGGCTCCGGTCCTGTCGCTGGTGCATTAGGAGAAAAAAGAGACCTTATTTTATCCGTTCAATACACATCGGCTGCTCAATAAATGAAAGAGGAGGGAAGCTCATGGCACAAATTGTGCTGAAGCAGATTGAAAAAAGCTTCAAGCAGGATAAAGTCATTGAGGGTCTGGATCTGACTATTGAGGATGGTTCCTTTACGGTATTGGTTGGCCCCTCTGGCTGTGGAAAATCGACGACACTCCGCATGATCGCAGGGCTCGAGAAAGAAACGGGCGGAGAAATTTGGATCGGAGATCAATGTGTCAATGGCGTAGAACCAGGCAAGCGCAATGTGGCTATGGTATTTCAGAACTATGCATTATATCCGATGATGACTGTCAAGGAGAACATCGAATTCGGACTCGTAAATCGCAAGGTCCCCCGGCCCGAACGCGAGCGCCTCGTTAAGGAAATCACGGAGGTTGTCGGTCTGGCAGAGTATCTGCACAAGAAGCCACAAGCTCTGTCTGGAGGTCAGCGCCAGCGGGTTGCCCTGGCTCGGGCCATGGTGAAGAGTCCTGCAGTCTTCCTGATGGACGAGCCATTGTCGAATCTCGATGCCAAGCTTCGTCATCAAATGCGAACGGAGTTAATTCAGCTTCACAAACGGCTGGGCGCAACCTTTGTCTTTGTGACACATGATCAGGTTGAGGCAATGTCGATGGGAGATCGTATCGTCATCATGAACAAAGGAATGATTCAACAAGCAGATGGCCCGATGAAAATCTACGACGATCCCGATAATGTGTTCACAGCTCAGTTTATCGGTACACCGCCGATGAATGTCATTGATCGTGAACGTATCCTGCCATACTTGAATGGGCAGCTGCATGACAACATTGGGCAGGTTGGTTTCAGACCGGAGAAAGCAACGATGACGCTTGAGAACCGGCCGCAGTCCGGACTTGTTCATTTCCCGGGCCGGATCATGACACGTGAGACACTAGGTGCAGAAATCATCTATCAACTGGAATCCGCGCTTGGACTTGTGTCTGTGAAGAGTTTTTTGAAGCCATTGGAGACAGCTTCCGAGGTGAACATCACGATCTCCATGCAGGACCTGTACTACTTTGATCGGGACGGAGTCCGTGATCGTCAGCATGAGAGATCCGAAGAGAGAGAGCTCATTGTCCTGGGAGGGAAATATTCATGACCGTTTGGTCCAAATTCCGTCCCTATGTCATGGTTGCTCCCTCTATCGTGATATTTTCGATCTTTTTCATATATCCGATCTTCTATATGATCTTCCTGAGTTTTTATAACTGGGACTTCATTAATCCGGTCAAGGAGTTTGTAGGCTTCAACAACTTTGTCGAGTTATTTAAGGATCGTGCCTTTCTTCAGGTCCTGAGCAATTCCTTGAACTATACGCTTCTTTCCGTATCCTTATCCATTGTAATTTCACTGCTGCTAGCCATATGGCTGAATCGGGAAGGCGCATGGTATGGGTTTGTACAGGGGGCATTATTCAGTCCACATATTGTTTCTCTTGTATCTGTATCCCTGGTGTGGATGTGGCTGATGGATCCCAAGTTCGGTTTGCTTAACGGTTTGCTGGACATGGTGGGCTTGCCCAAGCTGGAGTGGCTCAGCAGCCCAGACAGTTCATTACTGTCACTTGTCCTTGTTTCGGTCTGGAAGGGCGTGGGTTATAACGCGCTTATCTTCATCGCTGGACTTCAAAGTATTCCCAAGGATGTGTATGAAGCTTCAGCTCTGGACGAGGCCAATTGGTGGCGGAAGTTCTACAAGATTACGCTGCCGATGCTATCACCGACCCTTTTCTTCTTAATTATCATTAATCTGATCAGTTCGTTCCAGGTATTTGAAACCATAGCCATCATGACTAACGGAGGTCCGATCAATTCAACGAACACACTCGTCTTTTACATTTATGAGTACGGATTCCGCTACTTCAAGATCGGTTACGCTTCGGCTGCGGGAGTTATCCTGCTTGTTGTCGTTGGTTTGCTTACATTAGTCTACTTCAAGCTGCTAAGCCGCAAGGTTCACTACCAATAGAAAGGAGAAGGGAAATATCATGGCAAGTAAGTCAATTCTGCGTACTCTGAACGTCACGGCCACAATCGTACTGGTTGCGATTTTTGCTATCCCTTTTCTATGGATGATCTCAACATCATTGAAGTCGTATCCGGAGACCGTGATCTTTCCACCCCAATGGATTCCCTCTAAGGTGATGTGGAGCAATTTCCAGGCGGCATGGGAATCGGGACCTTTCTTGAAATATCTAATGAACAGTGTTGTCGTATCCATCAGTATCCTTCTTCTTCAATTTACGACCATTATATTGGCAGCCTATGCGTTTGCCAGATACTCCTTCAAAGGAGACAAGCTGTTATTTGGAATTACGATGGTCACTTTAATGATTCCGGGTCAGCTCATCTTTTTGCCCGTGTATTTGTTACTCAGCAAGTGGGGACTCATTAACAATTTGCTGGCACTTATTCTGCCCTTCGCTTCCAGCGCCTTTGGGATCTTCATGCTCAGGCAGTCATTCAAGCAGGTACAGGAAGAACTTATTGAAGCTGCACGGCTTGACCAGACGCCTGAATGGAAGATCATCCTTAGGATTATGGTGCCGATGGCCCGTCCGACGCTCGTAACCTTTGCATTATTTAGTTTCATAGCACACTGGAACGATTATTTCTGGCCCCTTGTGATGACGACCTCCGATGCTGCCAGAACGCTTCCGATTGGGATTTCCAAGCTTCGCGAGGTGGACGGAGGGGCGGCATGGCACATTTTGATGGCTGGAAACATGATTTTGGTCGTTCCAATTCTGATTGTTTTCTTATTCGGACAACGGCAAATTATTAAAGCATTCGTATATTCTGGTGTGAAATAATTCAATTCTTAATTTATAGGAGGGTTTATTCATGAAAAAATTTGGTTCGCTTTTGTTGGCAGGAACGCTTGCACTTGCTTTAGCTGGTTGTGGTGACTCCAATTCCGCAGGTTCAACCGATAATGCTGCTGCTTCTGGGAGTTCGAATGGCACGGCGAATAAACCGGTAGAGATTACATATTGGTACTCATGGGGGGACAAGATTGCCGAGAACAATGAGAACCTGGTGAAAATGTTTAATGAATCGCAGGATGAAGTGATTGTGAAGGCCGAATATCAGGGATCGTATGCAGATCAGCATTCCAAGGCACAGGCGGCTTTTGCAGCGGGCAATGCTCCCGAAGTGTGGCAAAATGAAATTGCTTCGGTCGGTGTATTTGCCGAATCCGGCATGACGCAGGAGTTGACTTCTTTTGTAGAGAAGGATCAGCTTGATATGGATGATTTCATACCAGGTCTGATGGGAAATTCATATGTGAACGACAAACTGTATGCTCTTCCGTACTTACGCAGTACACCTATTCTGTACTTAAACCGTACGATGCTGGAGGAGGCAGGACTTGATCCAGCTGGACCGCAGAATTGGGCCGAATTTGAAGATTATGCACGCAAGCTAACGATCAAGGATCAGCGCTACGGCATTTCGATGCCTGTGGATATTTGGTTCTATGAAGCTTTCGTAAGACAGAGCGGAGGAACGATGATTAGTGAGGATGGGAAAAGTGCTGCATTCAATAATGAAACAGGAATTGAACCTGTGAAGTTGTGGCTGAAGATGAAGGATGAAGGCATCATGAGCATCGGTACAACCGACGATGCAGGTACGCAAGCCAAGACGGATTTCCACAATCAGCGTTCAGCGATGCTATTCGCTTCAACTGCAGACTTGACCAATAATATGAAGGTTGCAGAAGAGCAGGGCTTTGAACTTGGAACGACATTTATGCCTGCGAATGATACGTTTGGTGTGCCAACGGGTGGTGCCAATCTGGTGATGACCTCTGGCCTGTCCCCCGAAAAGCAGGAAGCGGCGTGGAAGTTTATAAAGTGGATGACCTCCAAAGAGCAAACGATCTATGCGAGTTCCTTTACGGGATATTTACCTAGCCGAATCAGCGCGGTGGAAAGTGATGAAATGAAGAAGCTCTATGAAGAAAAGCCGCTGTTCAAAGTAGCGGTAGACCAACTGGAATATGCAGGTCCTCGTCCGATGCAGAAGGTTTATCCTGAAATTGGTGAGATGATTAAGGATGAGATTCTTCGTGCGGTTGTTGATTCGTCCGTTACGGCAGAGGCAGCTATAGCCGAAGCAGCGAAGAAGGCAGATGCCTTGTTGAGTAAGTAGAACAATGATGATAGCGCAAAGGGGTTAGACGGTAATTTCCGCTAGCCCCTTTGTTTTGTCCCTGGACATGGGAGATATCTGCTAGGCACTTCGTGCCGAGGGATAAAACACAGCCCACTGCAGGTGGAGCGCATTTACTAGCTGCGTTAATTTAGCGATTTGATCGCTAGTTTAGGTCCTTATTGTCTCCGTGGGAATTGCAGTGAGCTTAGTGTCACTATACATCTTACAGGTGTAGTGCCTTCTTTTGGACTTGTTCACACTCCGTTCATACTGCCGTCACGAAGCGGACATCTTGCTTGATTACACTTGGAATATGTCGTCGCCATAGCGGCGCTTCACAAGCAGAGACAGGAGAAGATGAACGTGGCAAAAACGGTGGAAATGCAAACAACGGGAATGAAGAGACGTAAGAAACGAAACTTATGGTTGAAAATAATTGGAGGAATTGTTGGGGTCATTGTACTGTTCATGGGCGTCGTATTCGTCGTTAATGCTATAAGTAACGGAGTCGAGAAAAAGAAAATCGAACCCTATGGCCAGTATGTCCATGTAGATGGGAAAAAGATGAATGTATACATTCAGGGAGACGGCGAACAGACCATCGTCCTTCTTCCGGGGCAGGGTACTCCGGCGCCTGTACTTGATTTCAAATTATTGATTGATGAATTGTCTCCCGATTATAGAGTTGTAGCCATTGAGCCTTTCGGTTATGGGTTGAGTGACGAAACGGAGAAGGAGAGAACAACGGAGAATATCATCAGCGAATATCACGAAGCTGTACAGCAGCTTGGTATTGACCGTTACATTCTGATGGGGCATTCAATCACAGGACTTTATGGAGTATCCTATGTGAGCACGTATCCGGATGAAGTTCTTGCTTTTGTCGGCATTGACAGCAGTGTTCCCAATCAACCCGGCATGGATGTCCAATTGCCGCTGGGATTGATGCAGTTTCTTCAGGATTCAGGTCTGATGCGATTGCTAAAAGCAGTGAGCGCCGATCCATATCAGTCCCTTGCTTTCGATGAACATACCAAAGAACAGATGAACTTGATTTCGAATCAGGTCGCGACCAATCCAACGATGGTGGATGAGTTAAGGCATCTCGGTTCCAATTTCAAAAATGGAGAACATCTTAGCTATCCTCGTGATCTGCCAGTACTTCTCTTTGTTCAATCAAATAATGAGCAAAATCAGCAGTGGATTCCGCTGCATGAGGAGCAAGCCAAACAATCTGCACAGGGTAAAATGATCCCAATGGAGGGGGCACATTACCTGCATCATACGAAATTCAAAGAAATTGCCCAGGAATTCAAGGAATACATGAAGGAAATAAAGTAGTATGGTAAATTTTAAACTGCGGTACCGGATTCGGTGCCGTGGTTTGTTTTTTGTTTTGCGTTTGCAGATACCCATGGCTAATGAGGAACTGTATTACAGTCGAAAAAACGAATGAATAATCTATAAAATATCTCTATAGTTCGTAATTAACTGTGAACAAATCGGTTAATTCGTTGACAATGCGTGTTACTTTTATTAAAATACGAAATGGACATCAGGTTATAACAGGTATGAGGATCACTTTTTGGGTCTCTAAGCTTAGCTGTTCAATCCTAATGACGAATATAGGAGCGGAATTATTACAATCCTATACGAAGATTAGGATTTTTTTGTTTTTATCTAATCCAGAAATAATTTGAAAGTTGGAGGCTGGCTTTACCATGAACAATTGGTTCAAACTGAAGGAAAGAGGCACGAGTGTTTCAACAGAAATCATCGCAGGGATCACGACATTCTTCACGATGGTATACATAGTGATCGTAAACCCGGGAATCCTCAGCAGCACGGGAATGGAGTTTAACGGTGTATTTATTGCGACAGTGCTGGCGAGTATTGTGGCAACGCTGATTATGGGGATATGGTCCAACTATCCGATTGTTATCGCGCCGGGTATGGGTCTAAATGCATTCTTTGCCTATAGTGTAGTTGCGGGATATGGTGTGTCTTGGCAGGTTGCACTGGGCGCGGTATTTATCGCAGGGCTTTTGTTTATTGTTTTATCACTTACTTCCTTCCGCTACATGCTGCTCGATGCCATTCCCGCGAGTCTCAAGCACGCGATTACAGCAGGGATCGGACTGTTTATTACGACGGTAGGCTTGCAAAATGCGGGAATTATTGCCGATTCGGAATCGAATTTGATCACCATCGGGAACTTGGCAGAGCCAATGACCTATCTGACGATAATTGGGTTGATTATTACGGTTGTGTTGATGGCTTACAATGTAAAAGGTTATCTGTTCATCGGAATGGTGGTTACCGCGATTCTTGCCTGGATAATGGGACTATTTCAAATGCCGGAATCGATCGTATCTATGCCAGAAGGGCTTACAGCAACGGCTTTCCAACTGGATCTGGCAGGTGTATTCTCCAATGGTTTGTATACGATCATCTTCACCTTCCTGTTAATCACGCTGTTTGATACAACGGGAACGATGCTGGGTGTTGCTGAACAAGCAGGACTCCTGAAGGACGGGAAATTCCCTCGCTCACGCGGTGCGCTCTTGGCTGATGCGGTAGGAACAACCACTGGTGCCTTGCTCGGAACCAGCCCAACATCGGCTTATATCGAGTCCAGCACAGGGGTAGCTGCAGGAGGAAGAACGGGATTAACTGCAGTAACGGTCAGTGTACTGCTTGCGCTTACGCTATTCTTTACACCAATCGTAAGTGTGATATCCGGTATTCCGGCGATTACTTCTCCGGCACTAATTATTGTAGGGTACTTCATGATCAGTGTTATCAGCAAAATCAACTGGAAGGATCTCGAAGAAACATTTCCTGCTTTCCTGATTATCATCCTTACTCCACTAACGCACAGTATTGCGACAGGTATTGGCGTAGGATTCATCTTCTATCCGGTTCTGAAGCTGCTTCGTGGTAAAGGCAAGGATGTTCATCCGGTATTCTACGTGTTTGCGGTATTGTTCTTCATCCAGCTTGTATTTCTGGATCACTAAAAAACGATTTAAAATAGAAGGAGAGCGGCCTGTATTATACTGGCAGCTCTCCTTCTTGGTTTATTTTGTATGGATATCAAGCACAATCTTACACGATTGAAAGATTCATGAAAGCTTGATAGATAGGAGCTTTTTTCCACTGTCGGTATACTTGAACCATAAAGGGCTGCTCAGTGCAGCCAATCATTATGGGAGGAGTTACAGATGGATTTCATTCAAGTGGTACAGAAACTATTACCTGTCGTGGGTGTTGCATTAATAGTCGGCCTCATAGCCTTGGGAATCGTGTTAATAACGTATATGTTGTATAGAAAAAGAGGTGGAAAACGCATCATAAAATTATGGCAGTTTATAGCCTCATTTTCGTTGATGGGCTGGCTGATCATGGTCATGATGTTAACAACATTTAGCAGAGGGGCTAATTTTGACGGATGGGTAAACCTGGAGTTGTTCAGCGGCTATGTAAGTGCATGGAATCAATGGTCCCTGAGCGAATTCCAGCTTATTATTTTCAATATGTTGATGTTCGCACCGCTAGGCTTCCTGCTTCCGCTTCTGGGAATGAAGACACGTGGCTTCAAGTCGATATTAATCATATCGCTGATGATTACAATAGGTATAGAAACATTTCAGATGGTGACAGGCAGAGGGATTTTTGAACTGGATGACATATTGCACAATACGCTCGGCAGTTTAGCCGGATATGGGTTGATGAGTGCAATCCTTGATATCAGGCAAAAAAAGAGAATATCCTTCAAAGCTATGTTTCGTGCGTTATGTATTCCTTTGACCTTTGTACTGTTATTTACAGGGGCACTCATCATGTATTCCAGTCAAGAGCTCGGGAACCTTGCCATTCGTCCAGCCACATCGCAGAAAATGAATCAGGTCCATGTGACACTAGACACGAAGCTGCCGGACCACGCTGAACCTGTTGCACTATATCGAAGCTTTGAGATTCATAACATGGAGTATGCCAAGCAGATGGTTTCATTACTGAGTGATCATTTTCAACTGCAGCAGAGAGGTCACATCTCCATTGACGGATTCAACCGGATCTGGAATCTATATGACAGCGGAGGGACCGATTACACCTTTAATTACAGCATGAATAGCGGTAATTGGTCGTTGGCACCTGATCAGTATGCGACGATCTCAATGCAGCCGGAGGTTCTGACAGAAAAAGGAACTGTCTATGGTGAGTGGCTAAGTCAGCATGGATTACTGCCTCAAAAAGCTAAATTCAGTACACAAAATAAAGATACCGTTCGATGGGATTTGCATATGACCAACTCCGATATGTTAACAGAACAGCGAGACTTTGATAACGGAATGATCATCATTGTACCTGCGGCAGAAGGTATTATTCCCCAGGATTTGTTCTATGCCATGAATAAAAATAAATATATTCGTACCGTTGATGTGAGCAGTCCGGCGCAAGCGTATGAAGAAGTTCTCAGAGGGAATTTCTACATGTATAATGATCTGCAAAAAGGCGACAATTTGATTGTAAAGAGTTATGAGCTGACCTACACTTACGATTCAAAAGGTTATTACCAGCCAGTATACCAATTCAAGGGGACTCTCAACGGGGAAGAGTGGAGCACACAGATCCCTGCCTTGAAGAATTGACTACTAAAGTAAAATAAAGAATTGACCAAGATGAAGACTCATGACATGAACTAGATACGTGAATAACAAAAAAATGGGATGAGATGCAAGGTTGTACAAAAGCGAGCATACGGCTCGCTTTTTCTAATTGTATTTCTGCACACGAGAAAAGTTTACCCGCTCCAAATCTTTTAGTTTGTTATAACAGTCTTGCCGCGTTCAGATTATGTTTCACTGTGCCCAAAACGTTTCTCTAGACCCACACATTCTCGCGATGATACTATCAAAAACGTGCTAGAAGACTGGGGAATGCAGGAGGATTTATTCGTGGATCAACTGAAATACGACAATTTAAAAATGGGTGAACGAGGAGCCTTTATTAGCATTATTGCTTATATATGCCTGACCGCATTAAAACTGGTTATCGGTTCCATCGCAGGCTCAGAAGCGCTCAAAGCAGATGGGTTAAATAACGCAACCGATATTGTGGCCTCGATCGCCGTCCTTATCGGACTCAGGCTTGCTCAACGTCCAGCAGACAAAGATCATACATATGGTCACTGGAAAGCGGAGACTGTTGCTTCGTTAGTTGCCTCGTTCATCATGATGGCTGTTGGTTTACAAGTTTTATTTGAAGCCATTGGTTCCGTCTTTCAAGGGGAAAATGAATCGCCTGATCTGATTGCCGCATATACAGGCATTTTCTGTGCAGGTGTGATGTACTTGGTCTATCGCTACAATAAACGCCTTGCTACCAAAATCAAGAGCCAGGCGGTCATGGCTGCAGCTCGTGATAATATATCCGATGCTTGGGTAAGTGCCGGTACCGTCATAGGAATTGTAGGCTCGCAGTTTGGCCTGCCTTGGCTTGACCCGGTAACAGCAGTCATCGTCGGTTTCCTCATTTGTAAAACAGCATGGGATATTTTCAAAGAGGCTACTCACCATCTAACAGACGGCTTTGATGTGGAGCTTATTCGGGAGTACAGAAAAACCATTGCTACGATTGATGGGGTAGAGACAGTGAAAGATGTAAGAGCGAGAAGCTACGGAAATAATGCGGTTGTAGACGTCGTTATTACGGTTCGTTCTGACCTGGACCTACAGCAAGCACACGATATATGCACCGATGTTGAAGACGAATTGCTCCGAGAACACGACGTGTATACTGTACATGTACATGTAGAACCAGAGATGTGGGAAGAATCTGTGTAAACGATATAGAAGTTGTAAACCAGTGAACGTTGATTCGTCCATTGGTTTTTTATTTTTTCATACATATTTAGGAAAGACAAAAGTATCAACTTTGCTCATTAGAATGCACAATTGAAGGCTATTGCCTATATATTGTTGTAGAAAAGGAGCTGACGGATCATGATGAATTATGTTCCAACGTACTATTATCCTGTCTATCGAAAATCAGATCATTTGAGCTGGACGCCAGCCAGTGTCGATCTAAACAGGAAGCTCAGATCACTATGGGAACAGCATGTGTTCTGGACGAGATTAACCGTAAACAGTATCGTCGATGGTCTTGAGGATATCCAGCCAACAACCGCGAGACTTTTACGCAATCCAAGTGATTTCGCCATGGTGCTTGAACCGTTGTACGGGACGGCTATCGCCAAGCAATTTGAAACATTGTTCAGAGAACATTTAACCATTGCTGCCGAACTTGTTAGTAACTTGAAGTCTGGTAACACAGCAGCTGCAGAAGATGCTCAGAAACGGTGGTATGCGAATGCAGATGCAATTGCAGCCTTTCTGGCCCAAATTAATCCATACTGGTCTCAAATCGAATGGCAGCGTATGATGCATGAACATTTACGTCTCCTCACGGAAGAGGTGGCAACGCGGATAGCGAAAGATTACGTAAGAAATGTTGCAATAAGTGATCCCATTCAACAACAGGCGTTAGAGATGGCGGATATGATGACAATGGGAATTGTACAACAATTCCCGACGGTGTTTCAGTATTAATCGAAAAGCATGAGAGCCTCCAATTCAATTTTCTGGATAATTAAATATGAGTGCTTGAACAATAAGTCGCTATTTAAGCGACTTTTTCTTGTTTTCTATGTTAGTAAAATACGGGGAGTTACCTCACCCTGATGAAGGTTTGCAAAAACTACATTTAGATGGATAATAGTGGTACAAGATTAGAGAGGAGTGATGTCTTATGAGAAGACATTTAAACGATAACAGGGCAGATCAAAATGGGGGGAACACGTTTTAAGTAGCCCTATAACCAGCGTGAATCCCCAAATGGTGAGGGGAAGATAATATGGATCAAAATCCGATTACTTTCAAGATGGATTATGTATCTTTTGAACTTCAAGAAGAGCATGATTTCACATGGCTGCAATCGCTTGGCACCGTTTTTAGCGTGTTTGACCAGCAGGATTCGGGTAACATTAGTTTTGGGATTGAGAATAACGGCAAGAAGCAATTTGTTAAATATGCGGGTTGCAGACCCATGGCTTTCTCGGGTAATCCCGAAGATGCAATTTCCAGATTAAAGAGTGCCATGCCGCTGTACAAAATCTTGGCTCACCCCAATCTCATTGAACTTAAAGATCATTTTGAAACGAGAAATGGCTATGCTGCCATTTTTGAATGGTTTACTGGTGAATGCCTGCATTCACACTGGTTATTTGCAGGTGAAGCGAAACATAGTCACCCTGAGTCGCCTTTTTATAAATATAAACAATTATCTATTGAGCAAAGGCTGCATTCACTGGATAAGATATTTGAGTTTCATCAACACGTGGAGTCCAAAGGATACGTTGCTGTTGACTTTTATGACGGTAGTATTCTGTATGATTTTACAACGGATGAAACGAAGATCTGTGATATTGACTTCTACAGAGCCGCTCCTTCTGTCAATGACATGGGAGAGAGCTTTTGGGGAACAGCACGCTCAAAGGCACCGGAAGAGTTCACATGGGGTGCGCCTATTGATGCGAGAACGAATGTGTTCACCATGGGAGCCATTGCATTCGGGTTGCTGGGTGGTGAGATGGATCATTCATTTGCAAAATGGGAAGCAAACAGATCACTATACGAAGTCGCTCTACGAGCGGTTAGTCAGGATCGTGATCAACGATACAGAAATGTTCATGAATTTTTCATAGCTTGGAAATCAGCTGAAAACTAGATTCTGGACCTATAGGAGCTTCAAAGTCATGTCCTGTTTCTTCGAACTAGGTATGTGTATGTACACAGGGATATGAACAATTGGACATTACCAGATTAAAAGTCACCTGACGAAAAGTCGCTATTTTTTTAATTTCATGGGCTGATTTCTTACTCCTGAAAGGAGTTTAGGAACGTAAATCCTTTGCTATTCTACGTTGTTCATACTCCGTTCATATTGTATTCATTCAGAGGACAACTTGGTTGATTAGACTTGCATCAGTAGACCGGAAGGCCATTGTACAGATGACAAGAGGAGCTGAAAGAGATTGACACAACAAGTAGCAAGGGAAGTAAGAAAACGTACATTATTCAAGAAAGTGTTACATATTTTACTTAAAATCATCGCTGCAATCATTATAGCCATCCTGCTTTTTGTAGCCAGCGTGTATACGTTTAACAAGGTTAGCCGTTATTCAGAACAAAAAAGAACGGAACCTTACGGTCAGCTTGTATCTGTGGATGGGAAGCAGATGAATGTTTCGATTCAAGGGAAAGGCGAAGAGACGGTCGTGTTGTTACCCGGTTATGGAACTGCGGCACCTGCCCTTGATTTTAAACCACTAATTACAGAACTATCCCCATTTTACAAAGTCGTCGTCGTTGAGCCTTTTGGTTACGGATTGAGCGATCAGACTGAGAAGGAGCGCAGCACTGCAAATATCGTAAGTGAAATTCATGAAGCATTACAAAGCCTCCATATTGACCGGTACATTCTCATGGGGCATTCCATATCAGGGATCTATAGTCTGGATTATGTGAACCAATATCCGGACGAGGTGAGAGCATTTATCGGGCTGGATAGCAGTGTTCCAACGCTGAAAGAAGAACAGACCATTGATTCATCGGTGACCACTCCGATTAAATGGTTTCGTAACCTGGGCTTCCACCGCATACAGTTAAAACTAAGCACGGACCCTTATGAAGGACTGCCATATGATCAACAAACCAAAGAGCAAATAGACATCTTCATACGTAAAAACATGTATAACAACACGCAGTTGAACGAGGCAGAGCACATGTATGCCAACTTTACTGAAGCCGAGAAGCTATCGTTCCCTCAAAACTTACCGGTTCTCCTCTTTGTTCAAGCGAATAACGCCGCAACGGATCAATGGGTTCCCGAACATGAGAAGCAAATAAAGGATTCTACACATGCAGAAATGCTCCTAATGGATGCGGGACATTACTTGTATCGTTCCCATCCCCAAGAAATCTCTGAAAAAATCAAGGAGTTTACGAGAGAATTAAAATAATGGAGTGAAGTCCTGTAGGAACCGGTAAGAGGGGAGGGATGGAAGTTACGAAGCGGTCATAATAAAAGTAGTCGTAGGACAACAAGAAGCGAGCTCGTGCTATCAGTGCACGGCTCGCTTCTTGTTGATTACACCTTTCCATAACGAGAAGGGGTAAATGGCTGCCTATTCGCCTTGCTCTCTGGAGTTATGGCTTAGCGTGGAGGAATCAAATGTAGAAATCGTGATCATTAAAGGTACCGTTTCGTAAACTTCCGGTTAGGTTAGAGGTCAAACTTCACACCGGTTAATTTCTCACTAAGCTGCCACAATCGTTGTGCTGAGTCAGAGTCAATGGCCCAAGGCAGTACACCTGGCATATCCTGCACAGTAGGTACGGCTCTGGCAATGTTCACATCTAAACAGTAAACACCACCTTGACCTTCCAGCGTCGGACTTGTGGCACACCATACACTCGTTGCTGCTCCTTGCTCTTCTGTCTTGAGGTCCATTCCAAAGTCCAAATTATTCAATTCTTCCTCGGACAGGAAGCGTGACAAATCGGTATAGATTGCACCTGGATGGACAGCGAATGCCCGAATACCATATTTATACCCGAATTCATCTAATGAAACGGCAAAAAGGGAGTTTGCAGATTTGGACTGTCCGTAAGCTCTCCATTTCTCATATGGCTCTTGTTCGAAATTCGGGTCTTCAAAGTTAACTCCTCCGAACACAATGCCTGAAGAGGATACCGTAACGACTCTAGCGCTTCGTGCTTGTTTAAGGGCAGGCCACAAACGCGCAGTGAGCTGGAAATGTCCTAGATGATTTGTAGCGAATTGGGATTCGTACCCACGGAAATCCCGGGTCAGAGGAGGAACCATGATACCAGCATTGTTAATAAGAATATCAAGTGGGCGTTGCGAATCCAGGAAGCGCTTGGCGAAGGCATCAATGGAAGCGGGGTCCATGAGATCAAGCTCTTCTATCTCAACATGAGGGATATCGGCTAGAGCCGTACGAGCCTTCTCTATAGTCCGTGCAGGTATAATGACTGTAGCACCGGCTTCTGCCAAAGCACGTGTGGTCTCCAGTCCAATACCAGAGTATCCACCAGTTACAATACAAATTTTATCGCTTAGATTGATTTCTTGGAGCGTTTCTTTTGCTGTGGAATGTTTTCCATAACCTGATGTAATGGGCTCCTGAGGAGTGCGACGATAAGTTTTGTTTGAGTGCATGTGTAATTCTCCTTTACGTGATGTGTACATAACATACATCTTAAAGTTAACTTTAAGTCAAGCATCCTCACTCGGGAAGGTTCTTCTTCGAAATCAAATCATCATAGAATCCAATTTTCTGATTGATGCGTTCTAGATTGGATTGGATTTGGTCGATCTGGTGCTCTACACTTTTTTTGTGTTTGATTAAAATATCTCTTCGGTCTTCAAGCATAGTTTCCACATGATAGCCTAAGTTCATATAGGCCTTCAGGTCTTCAATGCTCATTCCCGTTTCCTTTAAGCAGAGGAGAAATTTCATAAGCAGTAGATGCTCTTCCCTGTAAACTCGTCTTCCAGCATCATTACGTTCAATTTCGGGGAGAATCCCCTCTTTTTCGTAATATCTGAGAGTCGAAGCAATGATATTCAATATAGATTGCATTTCACTTATGGTATACACGTGCTTCACCTCACAAACTTGTACTCCGCTTATTATTATAGTTGCCACGTGGCTCTTCATATAAATATATCAAGTTAATCGTAGACTAACAAAATAATCGTTTGCCCGAAAGCAGGGAGATAACTCCTTTACTGAAATTATTAGATCATAGACTTAAGATGATAACTGTTATACATAGTTTTGTCTTTTGAGATTTTCTGTATTTGGCTTAGCCTGCTTGGGGGATTTGGTTACTATGAGCACTTGTCTAGATGACGATAGGCTATATATTGGTTAGTTTACCTAGTCCCAGTTTTCAACCACCGCATTTCTTAGGCATAAGGAGGTGTGTTGAAGTTGACCTTTTCATTGGACCTCAATCAGATTACTCGCATAAAAGAAAACTCCTTGCGACAGCAACCGAAAAAGGCAAGCTATCGCTTACTGTAGTAGGGATGCATGTTCTAAAAAATATAATAAGAAGAAGAGCAGAAGTGCAAAAGAGGATGTAGAAGTTGGAGAGGATCACAGAGATATAGAGGAATAAAAGGAGATAAAGAAGCAACCGGGAGTGTCGGTCCAGCCGGTGCGCAAGGAGTTACCGGAACAACGGGCGCGACTGGAGTTGCTGGCGCCGATTCGCCGTTTATTGAAACTCTCAAAATAGGAGACATCGATACATTAATCCCTTTTAATGCTGGGAGCGGAAATAATCAGGCCATTGGGGCACTTGCTTTTGATGGTCAAGACTCCTCTTTCAGGTAATATAGTTTATTACTTAGCTGTTTATAACCAAATTAACGGTTCGTCCATAGGTGGCCGTACTACAGGAACTGGGACTGTAGATGATGCTATTCCAATCAATTTTAAAGTTCAAAATCTTACAAGTTTGCGGTTGGGGATCAATCGTATTGAATATCATTTCTTTTGATAAGAAAAGAAAGCCGCAATGGAGCAGCTTGTCAGTCGGCAGGTGCTCCATTGTCTTTGTTTACCGGGGAGCCTTTAAAAAGAATTTTCCAAGGATTCAATCTCCGCAAGTACGGGCTTCAACAGATCTCTTGCTGTGGGGTGAAGTGGCTGTAAGGGAAGAGGGAGGCCAGGGCCTGAAGTCAAACCAATAATTTCTGCAGCTGCAGCAGCGACTCGAAGACTCCCATATTGCCGGAATAGCTTCCAGATCGGTTCGAGCAGAACCGAGTAATCATCTGCCTCCACAGCTCGGTCTTCCAGAGCAAACTGAGTCATTCTCAAGCATAGCTTGGGAAATAAGCCACCCAAAACGGAGTACCATACTTCACAACCTGCCTTTAGGCCTGTAACTGCAAATGGGTCTCCGCTTACTCCGATCGTAACATGGGATGGAATAAGTTCACGAAGTTTGTTCACCCTTTCCTTTGCTTTTTCTGAATCACTGGGAACGCCCGGAATTTTAATGGATTGTACACGGGGGAGTCCCGCAATTCGTGCATGTAGTTCATCCGTAAAATGAAAATGGGTAGTAACTGGATTGTCATACACACATAGTGGAACAGAGAGTGAGGCCGTAACGTGTTCATACAAGGAGTAGACTTCTTCCTCCGTCAATGTCTGATACGAAACAGGAGCAAGCAGGACTGCCTGAGCGCCTGCTCGTTGTGCATCTTCTGCTAACTGAAGCACATCTGCGGTGCGTATTGCACTAATGCTTGTCATCACAGGAATGCTATCCGCAGCACCAACAGCAAGCTGCAAGACCCGAAAACGTTCCGAGCGGTTCAAGTAAGCATAGTTTCCTGTGGATCCTAGAGCTCCGATAGAGGAGACTCCGGCAGTAACCAAGCGCTCAATTAGATTCACCAATTCTTTCTCGTTAATTTGATGTTCATTCATAGGGGTCAGGGGAAAAGCAGCTAGTCCATGAAACATTCATTTCACTCCTCAAAGTTGTAAATATCGAATTACATCAAATTATGAGCCAAATTGGATGATTCAACAGAGCCAATTTGCATAAAGTTTATTGGGCCAATTTAGACTGGAGAGTAGATAAGCTCCTGGCTTTACATATGGACTACCATTTTTAGTTCTGAAGGAGATAGGCTCGTTCACTTTGCAATGGTAAAATAGCTAAAAAGCTCCAGGGCTTTCGCATTTTTCAGCAAAATCAATAGAATAGGGTTCATCACGAAATAACGTAAACTGGGGGTTCTCATGTATAAACTGATGATTGTGGACGACGAATTGTTAATGCGCGTTGGAATTCGTTCCATGCTGAACTGGGAGGAGTTTGACTTTTGTGTTGTTGGTGAAGCAGGAAACGGTAAGGAAGGTCTGGAGCTCGCACTCGAAGCTTCTCCAGATCTGATCATTACGGATATCAAGATGCCCATTATGGATGGTCTGAAGCTTATAAAAGAAGCGTCTTTCGTACTGAAAAATTGCAAGTATGTCATTCTGAGTAATTTTGATGAACTCCATTATGTGAAGGAAGCATTAAAGCTGGGTGCTGTAGATTATTTGATCAAAAGTGAAATTACAGAAACATCCCTGATCGAACTCCTTACGAAAATCAGGCAAAAACTGCAAAGCGAACAGAACAGTCTGACAAATGTACCATTTGTGCAGCATGATTATTCGAAGAGTTTAAGACATCTCAAGGATAGTTTCTTCCAGGATATTGTAAGCGGATTCATAAGTGAGAAAGATATGATTACCAAAGCCGAAGAGCTGCATTTTCGCATAAGGTCTGACAGGCTTGTGGTGATCAAGTTTGTCGTGAACTATTACGAGCAAGTGAAGAGGAAATATATTGAGAAAGGAGAGAAGCTGCTCCGTTTTTCGATCGTGAATATTATGGAAGAGATCATTCCATCCAAGTGGAACAAGGAGATTTTAGTTGAAAGTTCATCCGAATATTGGGTTATCGTCAATCTCCCTTCTGGCAGTGGGTCCAGCCAGGTCGACATTAATAAACTGTGCAATAAGCTTCTATCCTCGATCAAGGATTTTATGAATCTATCGCTAACCGCTGGTGTAAGTACAACGGTTTCCGGATTTCGCTTTCTTAGGAAGGCATGTCAAGAGGCGGAATCCGCACTAAGGGAGAGTTTTTTCACAGGCAGCAACCAGGTCTTGTTTTACGAGAATCTGGCTCAAGCTCCGGCACGATACGAAATTAATGGGATACTGAGTCCGCAGCAACAAAAAGACATTCATAAGTTGTGGGTAAGCAAGGACGTCAAAGAGGCGGAGAAGTTTCTTGAAATGGTGCGATCGGATCTGGAAGCAAAGCGGGGGGATGAGAACAGTATTCGTAAGCAATATATCACGGTAATGGAAATGCTCCACTCCCATATGACACGCGATACTCGAGGCAGCAAGCCTTATTTAAAAGAAGAGTCGCCCTATGAAAGGGTTCTAAGAGGAGAATATTGGGAGGACATTCATCAGGAAATGCTGACTCATATCGCATATTGCTTCCAAGCCGATTCCCAAATCATGCAGGAGCTTACGTATGCAGATCTGGCCATTCAGATCATTGACAAGTATTATGCCGAGGACATTTCTTTGCAAAGCGTAGCTGGCCAGATCAATGTGAACCCGTCGTATCTCAGCAGATTGTTTAAGCAGGAGAAAGGAGAAAACTTTATCTCCTACTTGACACGGGTTCGAATCGAACATGCCAAGACTTATCTATTAAGCCGCGAATTAAAAGTATATGAGATCGCAGATACGGTGGGATACCACAATTACACGTATTTCAGTAAGATTTTCAAAAAGGTAGTAGGTGTAACTCCAGAGGAATACCGTGAGCTAGAGATGGAGTCCAGGTTATCCCGTGAATAGAGGTGCAGCATATGAAGCGTGCAGGGCTCTTCCGTATCAAGTACAAAATTTTGGTGATTTGTATGACAGTGATCATCCTTCCGGTATTCGTGATGACCATCAATTCATATTACTCTTCTGAACGCTTGTTGGCACAGAATTATACCAAGCTGCTGAGCGATCTGGCCAAGCAGACCAATATTCGCATTGACGAGTTTCTCAAAGAAATCGAGAAAATCTCGCTGCTGGCCAGCAATGGTCTTAACGACAGTTTGTCTGCGACACATGATGGAAGCTTTCCGATACAGGATTTCCTGCGGGATGGTACGGAGCAGAATGAGATTGCGGCCTATAATCTTCTAATGAATTACATCATGATGAAGGATCGCGTATTTTCCATTTACCTCTATAACTTGAACGGAGGACAGGATCTGTTCGTTAGTCCACACCAGCCCATAGACCCCAACTTCAAGATGGCGAACGAATTATGGTTTAAAAAGTTTATGCATTCCAATGATCGAACGATTACGTTGACCACCAGGATTGATAAGCAATTGGAAAATAAAATTCTGGCCGTCTCACACGCACGCAAGATTCATGATGTGACCAATGGAAAACTGCTCGGAGTTATCGTGGTCAGCATCGATATTAGATTTATAGAGATCGTTAATCGCAACTTGCAGGAAGGGCTTCGCTCCAGATTTATGATCGTCGATGAGGATGACAAAATTGTATACAACGTAAATGACCAGCTGATAGGGACCTTGTTCCGTGACAACGTTCGTCCAGTAGAATCATTGAATATTGTCGTAACCAGCCCACTTAGTCAGCAAAAGTGGACCACTTATTTATATATGCCTTTGGATGAGCTGACTGCGGATGGCAAAATACTAGGTCGTAATCTCATCATGCTGGCTATCGTCATGTCACTGTTTGCTGCCATTATTTCGATCTTTCTCTCGCATGTGATCACACGTCCTATTAAGAAACTTTTGCGTAATATCGCGCTGGTTGAAAAAGGACAGTTTGAACAGGTTGAAGAGGTTCGATCTCGAGACGAGATCGGACATTTGTCGGTTCGCTTCAATAAGATGTCGCATGAACTGAAACGTATGGTGGAGCGAATGCAAAAAGAAGAAATAGAGAAAGCCGCAGCCGAGATGCGAGCACTTCATGATCAGATCAACCCTCACTTTCTGTACAATACACTTGGATCCGTAAAATGGATTGCATCCATGCAGCAAGCAGATAAAATCGTGGAAATGACAGATGCACTCATATCGATGCTTCGCTATGCGACCAAGTCGGATGGAACTCTGGTAACCATTCGCGAGGAAGTGGATAATATCATGAATTACGCAACCATACAGAACGTCAGATATTACGGGTCTATTCAGATGAAATATGAGATTGAAAATGAGCTGCTGGATTATCTTATGCCCAAGATGATTCTACAGCCCATTATTGAAAATGCCATCTTTCACGGTTTAGCCGAAATCGAAGAAGACGGTGTAATTACGATTCGTATTCAGCCGCAGGGCGATAATATTTCAATAGAAGTCTGTGATAATGGTGTCGGTATGGAACATCATGCCATTCGGAGTTTTATGGAAGGAAGGGTCGATCCGGGCAATGGTTCTAATGGAATCGGGCTTCATAATGTGCAGCGGCGCATTCAACTGCATTTTGGCAAACCCTATGGAGTACGGGTAGAGAGTAAGGTGGGAGAAGGTACGATTTTCTCCATCCTGCTGCCTGCTATTGCGAGTGTACCTGATTAAAAAAAGGAGGCTTGCAGGTGATCCTGCAAGCCTCTTACGTTACCCTTTAACACTACCAAGTACCAAACCCTTCGTAAAATACTTCTGGAGAAACGGATAAACGAGCAAGATCGGAATGGCACCCAAAAACATCTGGGCGGCGCGTCCGGTTCTGGCATTCATCATGGAGAGCAGTTGAGTGTAATCGGAGCCTGATTTCAGCATGATTTGTTCAAAGCTCTGCAGGAGCGTCTGCAGATAGCTCTGTAACGGATAATTGGCCGGATTGTTCATATAGATAATACCGTCGAACCAGGAATTCCAATGGGCAACGATACTAAACAACCCGACCGTTGCGAGAGCAGGTTTAAGAAGGGGGAGCAAAATACGGACAAGGACTTGTAAAGGACCTGCACCATCGATAATCGCGGATTCTTCAATCTCTTCTGGCAATCCTCTGATAAAGTTCATGAGAATGACCATACTGAAGACTGGTAGAGCGCCAGGTAATATCAGTGACCAGATCGAATCGATCAGTCCCATTTTGACCACCACGAGATATGTTGGGATTAATCCTCCGTTGAATAACATGGTCACGATGAAAAATCCCATATATACATTACGTCCCATCAATTTTTGCTTCGTTTTTGAGAGCGGATACGCTGTAAGCACAATCAGGACAAGATTAACGAGTGTTCCGAGCAGTGTACGTTTGACGGCTACCCAAAGGGAAGAATAAAATGCCCCGCCGGATAATGCAAATTCATACGCTTTTGTCGTAAATTCTACGGGCCAGAAGGTGACACTGCCTGCAGACACTGCCGCACTGCTGCTAAATGAAACGGCCAGCAGGTTGATAAATGGCAGAATGCATAGTAGAGAGATGATCATTAATATGGTGTAGTTTATGATATGAAACAGACGTCTACCTATACTATTATCGTTGATCATAGTGATAGTCCTCCTTAGAAGATGCGATAGCCTGCTACCCTATACGCCAGGAAATAAGATAGGGCCATCAGTATCGTGGAAATGATGGATTTGAATAATCCGACAGCGGTACCGATGGAATATTGCGCCTGTTGAATCCCTAAACGATACACATAGGTATCAATAATATCGCCTGTTTGATAAACGACAGGGGAGTACAGGTTATAAATTTGATCAAAACCGGCATTTAGTACATTTCCAAGCGATAATACGGTCATCAGCACAATAGTAGGCATAAGAAGCGGCAGAGTAATATATATGGTCTGCTTCCACCGTTTGGCTCCATCAATCACAGCGGCTTCATATAGCCCGGGATCAATACTTGTCAGGGCTGCCAGATAAACAACGGTACCAAAGCCAAAGCCCTTCCAGATATCACTTATAATCATGGTCCACGGAAAAATGGATGGTGTGCCTAGAAATGAGATTTTCTCTATCCCGAATACCCCTAAAAACGAATTAACGATGCCGTCGGCGCTAAGAATATCGAGCATAATTCCAGCCATGATGACCCAAGAGAGGAAGTTGGGGATATAAACAAGGGTTTGGAACGTGCGTTTGACTGCGCTTCTTACGACCTCGTTTAGCAGTAAGGCGAAGATAACAGGCACAATAATGCCGCCTATAATCTTGAAGACAGACATATACAGTGTGTTCCAGATCGTCCTAACGAAATTGGGCTGATTAAACACGTGCGTGAAATTGTCCCATCCTACCCATGGAGAATTGAACCCCAGCCCCGGATTGTATTTCTGAAAGGCAATAACGAGTCCGTAGAATGGGATGTAACTGAAGATGAAAACCAAAATTAGGCTAGGTATCAACATTAAATGGTAGGGACTCTGCTGCTTTAATTTTCTCAGCATTCATTTTCCTCCGTTCACGGTAATAAGATCGAATCTCCGGCAAAATAAAAGGGGAGAGAAGTTAAAATTCCTCATCCCCGCTACCAAACCTATTTATTTCCCGTAAGCTTCATTGACTGCGCGAGTCGCTTCATCCCCGCCGGCAGCTCTCCAGTTCTGAACAATCACATCGAAGTAATCGATACTTTCCGTACCCATAATGATCTTGGTGAATCCTTCGGTCAGAATATCATCCAGAGTTGTGCCGTAGCTCGCCAGCGCTTCTGGGGTTACTCCCCATAAACCTGTCTTGACATAGTTCTCGCTATCGAGCACTTTTTTTGCAAGACCATAAGCATTCTTAGGAGCCCCTTGCTGTAAATAGTCACCGACTGCTCCTGGCGTTGCATTTTCCATGAATTCAACACTGTTGTTATATTTTTGCCACATTCCCGAAGTGGTGAGCCCGCTGGTGTCCTTGGACTGAAGCGCAGCGGATACCGCCTCAAACTGCTCATAGTCGGAGTTCGGATTAAGTACACGGAAAGCTCCAACCACGTGAGCGATATCGTTGTCCAGTAAGGCGGATAACGTTTCTTTCGATTCCTTGCCTTGGCCTTCATCAACGATATAAGCATAGTCGTTCAGGATTTTAATGACTTCTTCAGCATGTTCAAATCCCTTTTTCATGACAATATAGTTGCCGTTCGCGAAAGAGATCGATTGTTTCGCTTCCTTACCGTCGATTGTGGGGATGATATACGGATAGAAGATAGCGTCCTTGCCCAAATTGGCTACCGTATCAACTCCAGGGTTATAGCCCCACCATTGATAGTAAGGCTGCATGCCCACTTTGCCGGCGACAATATCGGCATTCATGGCATTAAAGTCTTTGATCGCGAATTCCGGATCAATGATGCCAAGCTTATACCATTCGGCCCATTCAGCCAGTGCTGCTTTCATCTCCGGTTGAATTGAGCCATATACGAGCTCTCCGCTGCTATCCTCGATCCAAATATCCGGATGGGCGTTCCATGCGATGGCGAGCAGATTCAGATAATCCAGCGATTGATCTACCGCCATGCCATAACCACCGTGCTTCTCCATAAATTTCAGTGCGATATTCTTGATGTCTGCCACGGATTTGGGATCTTCGAGCCCCAGTTCTTCCTTCCAGTCGTTCCTGATCCAGACGAAGTCCGGTTGATCAATTAAACCCCAGTGCATTTGGGGTATCCCGTACAATTGGCCGTCCTTTTTACCCGATTCGAAGCTGTCTGCATCCGCTTTCATATATCCTTTGAGGCGGTCGGAGGCGTACTGATCAAATGCATCTGTAAGATCCATGACCATATCTGCTTCAATTAACTGTCGTAATTGTGAAGGGTTCACCCGAAAGACGTCAGGAAGATCGTTCGATGATATGGCCAGATTCAGTTTGGTCTCGTATTCATCACTAACCCAGTCTGTTTTTACATCAATATTAAGTTTCTCTTTGTATCTCCTGATCCACACATTGTTGGTGATATCGTCACCCTTGGGGTATTTGGCCGAGGTGTATTCAGAGGTTACCGTGTGAATAGTTACCGTTCCAGCCTCGTTGGTTTCTGAGTCGTTGTTCGTTGGACTTTTCCCGGCGCTGCCATCACTCGTGCACGCAGCCAGTAATAAGGATGAGATGCATAATGACAACATGACCAATTTGCTTTTCTTGTTCATTTCTTTGCCCCCTTATTAGCAATATTTCGCAAATCTATTCTTGAAAATATTGTAATCTAGAAAGGGATAACGCGATATCAAAGTTATTGACGAGAACGCGTTCGTTTTTTTACTTTTGAAGCTGATAGGAGAATGGAGAAGAAGGGAACGTGCACTTATTTTACTTATGCCTAAACCTTTTTTTACTCAGGAATTGGGTTTTGGTTTTTTCAATACGGAAGCAGAAGGAGTGCGCGATTCATATAAGTCAAAATCAAAGCAAATTCAATGATGTAAATCAGCTGATCTCCCGGGCTTACACCCAACCCAAATCGTAACGCTGGGCATAAAGTGGTGTTAGGTCAATTACCTATAAGGAGTGAATCTGTAAATATGGCATACCCACAATCCATTTTTCCCTATCCTGCTAATCCCTTGGGACTTCAAAATTGCATTAATCGTTTCACGTATATGTGGCTTAGGAATGGAGACAACTTTTGGTTTTTCTTGACAGCGGTCGGTGAATTCAGAGCCTATGGCTACAGATTTTTTGGCGGGAGATGGAATCAGTATTCAATTGGATTGAGTGAGATTCGTTCCTACAATTGTTCTCCGGTCCCAACGTTATATTGAAATAGAAGCAACGGAGCTGCCGTTTATATGGGCGGCTTTTTTTGTGTTGTTTGTGGTTAAAGGTTATGTCAAACGAATAGTAAATGATTAAAAACCGTTAATCTAAAATGGTTTACGGTTTTATTTTACTTGGTTTAATGCATGAAGGGTGGCTAACGAATAACAGTTCGTACAACGATTGAATCATGAACGTTCAAATATAGCTTGACCTAAAGTTAACTCTAAGAGCTATACTATCTAAAGGTTTAAAGTAATGTTTAGAGAGAGGTATGGATCAATGATTAAAAGCAACAAATGGAATGTTGCAGGCTTGGCCTTATTATTGGGTTTATTTTCAACCTTGGGCCCATTCACGATCGACATGTATTTACCAGCATTCCCTGAGATTGCAGCAACGTTCAACACGAACGCTTCATTTGTTCAGTTCAGTCTTACTGCTTGCTTACTAGGGCTGGGTGCGGGACAACTAGTCATGGGACCACTGAGCGATGCTTATGGAAGACGTACACCGTTACTGATCGCCATGGCCGCCTATATCATTTGTTCATTGGCGTGCGCTTACGCTCCGAATATTGGTCTTTTGATTTTGTTTCGCTTCACTCAAGGTTTCTCGGCTTCAGCAGGGATCGTTATTTCCCGCGCGATAGCTCGCGACCTTTACAGTGGACATGAGCTTACCAAGTTTTTCTCCTTATTACTGCTCGTAGGAAATTTGGGGCCTTTGGCAGCACCGATCGCAGGCAGTGGCGTTCTTTCATTTACGACATGGATTGGTGTGTTCATTTCACTCTCCGTTCTGGGAGTTTTCTTATGGGCAATGACCAAATGGCGTCTGAAAGAGACGAATCCGCCGGAACGACGCGTTGCTCCTAACTTCAAACTTCAGTTGCGAAACTATGGACAGCTTCTACGAGACCGGAAGTTCGTAGGTTACATGCTGGCACAGGGAATTATGACGGCTGGAGTTTTTGCATATGTAGCAGGCACACCTTTTATCTATCAAAATATATATGGAGTCACGCCGACGGTTTTTGCTATATTATTTGCTTCCAACGGGATCAGCCTGATTATCGGCTCTCAGCTTGTAGGCCGGTTGGCACAGCGAATCTCTGAGCAGACGCTCTTATTATCGGGACTATGGCTTGCGCTAGTGGCAAGTATTGCTGCCTTGATGGTGACTCTGGCTCATGGCCCTCTGTTTGCTCTGGTTATACCGCTGTTCTTCTTTGTATGTTCTATCGGGATTACGTCAACAGCAGCATTTCCACTAGCCATGGAGAGTCAAGCCAAAAGTGCCGGAAGTGCCGCAGCATTACTTGGGGTTGTTCCCTTCTTGCTTGGCGCGTTGGTCGCTCCGTTGGTGGGGATTGCCGGTGAAGACACGGCTGTTCCATTGGGCCTTACTTTGTTAGGGACGAGTATTGTTGCGATTATCACTTACTTCGTACTCGTTAGAAAGGTACCCGATCATACTCAAGAGGTTCAGTCCGATCTTAACATGTAGTTATACGAGTCCTAAAACAATGTACTTCGAAAAGTCGCTAATACCATTTAGCGGCTTTTTTTATATATATAGGGACCAGATCCCAAATTTGATGCAGGAATAAAAACGTGTACGAATAGCTATACCTCTAAAGAAACGTACTCCAATAAATAATCAGAGAATTGAAAATTCATCTATAAGCATAAAGTAAGGTAATTATATTGTTCGTGGCTTTTACTACAACACAGTATGTAAAACTGCAGCCAAGCATCAAGCTCGACTGCGGGTAACAATATAATAATGCAGTTTATGAAATGATCTGCAATAGTTGCCTCAGGAAATTAAAAAAACATAATTACACTGAGAAATAAAAACTTAAGTTGATTTTGCACCTCTCAGAAAGATACCTACTAACCTTTGGCCCAGTGCAAGATTAGATTCATACTTTTGCGTGGTGTTCTCCCGATTCCCCATTAACATCAGGGTCGAAAAAGTCTCAGCTAAGAACATGGGATCGTCTTCGCGGAGAGTTTGCTCGTCCATGGCCAATTGGAAATGGGTCGCCAATACCTCATGAATTCGAGCCTCGGCTTCTCTAATTTCCTGAATTTGATTTTTCTCAAGAAAAGGCTCAGCTTCTCTAATCATGGTTTCAACCTCTGCATGCGGGTTTGCCAGCCTGGCCTCGGCCAACCGTATAAGTCCATCCTCCAGATGTTCAGCATGATCAAGAAAGTCAGAAGTTACTCGGCGTACATTCTGGAACATGGTTATCATAGCTACCTTAAAAAGTTCAGGCTTGCTAGCAAAGTGATAGTATATGGTCGGCTTAGACACATTGCATCGTTTTCCAATTTGTTGGAGCGTGACAGTTTCGTAGCCGTATTCCATGAACAATTTGGAAGCCGTTAAAATGATCGTTTGCTGCACGGAAATTTGGGTATCCGCTTGCTTGGGTCTTCCGGGTAAACGTTTGGGTGATTTATCTGGCATTGCACACTCTCCTCCATGAATATTTTATGACAAACCTCGTTCATAAGCAAAATCAACTTGTAATTATACTTACCGGTAAGTATAATTTATATGAAACTAAAACGAGTAATGAATAAAGGTGGAATGAAGTTGAAGACAGCAAAACGCAGTAACAAGTGGAAAAAGGTACTCATTTGGTCTTGTCTATCCGTAATTATAGTTGTGATTGGACTTTTCGTTTATCTCCAATCCGTCACGTATAGTCCGTCGGAAAGAGCCGTAGCAGCCATGAACCCGGATAGTCAGGTTAGCATTAATAAGATCAAAAATGGCTTTCGGTTTGAACCGGAGGGTACAGAGATCGTGGAACCCAACATCATTTTCTATCCGGGAGGTCTAGTGGAACCAACCAGTTACGCTCCGTTTGCCAGAAAGTTAGCAGAAGAAGGACATAGAGTTTATATTGCGGATATGCCTTTCAATTTGGCCATGTTTGGGGGAAACAAGGCGGATTCTTTTATTGAGGAACATCCTGACGAAGCATTTGTAATTGGTGGACATTCGTTAGGAGGCGTCTTTGCATCACGGTATGCTGCGCAGCATACAGACACGCTAGAAGGTGTCTTTTACTTAGCGTCCTACGCCGATGAGAGTGGAAGCTTAAAGGATACAGACTTGTCCGCATTACAGATCACAGGTACAGATGATGGAGTACTGAATTTCGAACGATGGGAAGAATCCAAAATAAATCTTCCGCAAAACACGACATATTTAAGTATCAAAGGCGGTAATCATGGACAGTTCGGTTCGTACGGGGAACAAAAAGGAGATCATGCACCAGCAATCACGGAGCAACAGCAATTGGAGGAAGTAGTAGCTGGACTCGAAGGATGGTTTAACTTGATAAATCGCTAATATCTAGTTGTGAATCTTCAATTCTTGATTTGAAACTATTTATAATTACCTTCGTATGTACTATGATACATAGAAGGGAAAATAAGGAATCGACTCAAGGAGGAAGATGGTTGAAAAAGAGCACAAAATGGGTTTTATGGATTTTGGGATTCATGCTGGGCGCAATATTTATTAATTTTTTCATGAATTTATTCAGTTTCGCTTATGCCTTGATTACTGTACTATTACTTGCCTTAATGGGATGGGGATTCGTAATAAAATTGAAGAATGATGTTCGTCAGTACGAAGATCATTATCGAAGAGAGTCGCATTCGGAGATAAACGATATTGAAAGGTACACAAGGTAGATCATATCACATGCCTCACAGAAAACAGCCGCCTATTTCAAGGCGGCTTTTCTTTTGCGATTAAATGAAAGTCAAAGTCTTTACCAGTGAGATTAAGTGATCCTGATCGGCCCACAAGATGAAATAGGAATACGTACTTCCTTGAATCACAACAGGAGTAGGGTATTTGACAATAAGTGCCGCCTGATTTCTCATTTCTACGGGTTGGTCTTCAGAAGGGAATATGAAACAGGCTTCCTGTGCTTGAACCAATGCCGGGAAGATTCGAGGATTGGTTCCATAGGGTTGCAGGACATGGAAGGCTTCCGCTCTACATACTGCGTGAAGCTCCTCTTCCGAAGATATGGCCGATATTTGAAAAAATCCGTCCCATCCTTCGAATCGTTCTTCGGTTACTTTGCGCCAGTTTTGCGGATAATAGAAGGATACCTTGTATACCTGGTTTAGGTATAATTTATAGGAATCATGTTCATCGAATTGTGGTGACCAGGCTAGAGATGTAATCCACTTGGCTTCAACAATTTTAGTCGGATGATTAGGGTGATCTAAATCAATAACCCAAATTTCGTCTGCTCGTTCTTGATTGCTGCATCCTGATAAGTATGCAAGTCGTTTCCCGTCCGGAGACCAACTAAGCGGGGTGGAGAAACAGGTGGAGACCGCCCATGTTTTTTGCTGCCCGCCAGCTCGGCTGTCAGTCTGGATGAATGAAACGTATTGATTGTTCACAATATCTGTGGCGCTGTATGCGACTGTCGTAGAGTCTGGAGACCATTCGGGAAAATAGTTCTTGGCCTGAGGTCCACCTTGGAGTTGGGTGCTTACTCCTGTTGATAAATTCACGGTAGTGATTAAGGAAATGCTGGCCCCTGGGGATGTATACAGAGCAAACTCTCCATTCGGAGATATTCTGACATTGTGGAGTGGCCCCTCCGTATTACGCGTTAATTGCTGTTTGTTCATGCCATCCCGGTTGATCTTATATAATTGAGTGATGCCTGCTTCATCCGGTGCTGCATACAGGAAAGCTTCTCCAGAGGGAAACCATTGAACATCGGTGACTCCATATTGAACGATCGAGCCGCTGATATGCGTGTAGATATTGTAGATTACAATCCGATGGTCCTTTACATAAGTCAAGTAATGACTATCCGGTGACCAGCTCAGTAAAGTATAAGGTTCAATCTGATCAATCTGTGCCCATGTTCTGCTGTTAAGATTCAATACCATCACAGTATTATTCTTGCCGATAAAGGCGATATGCTGAAGATCTGGGGACCAATATGGAATTGAATATTCTTCACCAAGATTCTGGGTTAGCTTCATGGTCCGACCTGTTAATACGTGATATAGCCAAATGTCGTACGAACCACCCCCAACATTAGAATTAAAAAGGATTGCTTCACGATCAGTACGATTCATATGCCAATCCGTCCTTCCATTCGAATTCCTACAATATATTCAAGAATGGAAAATGGGCGAATTATTTATTATCGTACCTTATGTTATAAAGCTTGAGGACATAAATACAGATAACAGGCACATGGCATATCAATGGCCTTCTCAATGTATGATCACAAAATAAAGGCATCGTTCTGATAAGAACGTGCCTTTATTACTTGGTTACGTAATTACGATTTACATGAACATATCCATAATAAGAACACCTGCAAGTCCCACAAGTGAGATTATCGTGACCATGACCGACCAGGTTTTTATCGTTTTACCGATACTAAGATTGAAGTACTCCTTGTAGATCCAGAATCCTGCATCATTGACATGAGAGAAGGTGACGCTACCGGCACCCGCTGCGAGAACCATCAATTCGGGACTTACGCCCGTTGCAGCAACCAGAGGTGCGGCTATACCAGCTGCTGTCATACCGGCTACGGTTGCAGAACCGACAGCAATTCTTAAGATTGCTGCGATCAGCCAGGTTAACAGGAGTGGAGAAAGGGTCGAGCCTGACATGAGATCAGAAATATATTGGTCAATATGACTGTCGATCAAAACCTGCTTAAATGCACCACCACCAGCGATGATTAAAAGGATCATTCCGATCCCGCTTACAGAATCGCTCAGTGAGGTCATAATCTCAGGCATTTTTTTGCCCAGATTTAACCCGAAAGTAAAGATAGCCACAACAACTGAAATTAACAGAGCCACGTTTGCATTACCGATAAAGTCCGTTACTGGCGAAATTGCTGATTCAGGAGCAAAAATCTCAACAATGGTTTGAAGTGCGATCAAAATGACCGGTAGAAGAGCTGTAAAAAGACTGATTCCGAATTTAGGAAGTTCTTCTTCTTTGAATTCCTTCGGATTAAATAGACCTTTAGGGATATCAATCTGCAATGCTTCTTTTTTAAACAGCTTGGTGTAAACAGGACCCGCAAGGATAAAGGCAGGGATCGCAATAATTATACCCAGGATCATCGTTAATCCGATATTGGCTCCAAAAACGTTAGCAACCGCTGTTGGTCCAGGATGCGGAGGCACGAATCCGTGCATGGTGATCAGCGCAGCAATAACGGGCATTCCCAGATACAGAACTGGCACACGTGCAGCTCTCGCGATGGTAAATACCAATGGAATTAATACCACCACCCCTGTTTCGAAGAATAAAGCGATTCCAACAATAGCTGCCGTAATAACTGCCGCTAGCTGAGTCCGTTTTTGACCGAATGCACCGATCATGGTTGTCGCAATACGCTGCGCACCACCGGAATCAGTCATTAGTTTCCCGAGGATACCTCCGAAAATAATAATCATCGTTAAATGTCCGAGCGTTCCACCCAGACCGGATTCGATGGATTCGACAGCTTGAATCGGTGTCATTCCTTCCAGTACGCCAACCGCCAGGGATACAATAATGAGTGATATGAAAGCGTTTAACTTAAAAGCCATCATTAATATGAGCAGTAAAATGACCCCAATGGTAACAGAGATAATTGGCATGTATTTGTCCTCTTTTCTATATTGGCTTGATCAAAGAGACCACAATGTAAGGAGTGCACGATTGATTTTTGTTATATTTATTCATCAGTGTTACTCCTTACAGTCTGGCCATACTAAACTGAATTAGAATGATTTCGAACTCAACATTTCAACGACTTCTTTCAAATCCGTTTTGGTCCCGACGTTACCAGGGAAGATGACATAGGAAATCCCCGGGAATTTACTTTCACTGCCTGTTGTCCACACGGGGATACCTGGACGAATCTGTCCAGCAACGGTAGCTCGTTTTACTTCAAGGCCGTTTGTTCCAATATCGCTCGAGGTAATTCCACCTTTAGCAATGATATACGATGGTCTTACTTCCAAGCGTTTGACAATACTCGTGACGGCATCCGAAATTTTGACGGAAAGTTTTAATTCCTCTTCTTTTCTGTCTTCTCCAAGATCCAAGCGTTCTCTTCGGGTATAGACAGCCACATGTTTACCTTGAAGAATGAATTGGTTGGTAGTCTCCACAACTCTATTAAGCTCGTTCTCGAATTGATCGGGCTCCAGAACAAGATGAACATTAAATTCAACAAATTCTACTGCACCGGACTTTTTCAGTTCTTCAAACTGTTCCGTTGTTTTCTTAACATGGGATCCGATGATGACTAATCCGCCATGATTTGTGTGATCACTCATCATCTCTTTACGAGTGAGCAGGCTTTTGTCACTGACGCCTCCCATGACCTTCGTAAGGGCAGCAGCACTTCTAAACATAAAGTGTTTACCTTTGTTGATGGCTCGAATTAAAGCAATGGTGAAGATCTGTACATCGGCATAGTCAACCGCATTCACAATAACTTTGTTAAAATCATCAACGTTCAACAGCTGCTGTTCAATCAGATCCATGTTCATGGCACGCAGACTTTCAAGCGAAATGTAAGTCATGTGTTCGGCTTTATACCGACCATTCGATTTTTCCTCAGCCCACTCACCTAGATGGGACTTGGTGTAACCAAAGGTGCGGTCCTTGGCGAATTCGGTTTCTCCAGCAGGAACCAGTTCCGTATCATATTGAACATAGTGAATATTATCAACTGTAAATCGTCCGCCTTCTTTGAAGAAAGGAAGGATGATCTCACCGTCAAATCGGATATCTGACTGGGCTTCAACGGTATCCTTCAATACTTCCGTTTCCAGCGGGTAGTGGCCTCTAAGTGTGGAATCTCCACGACTAATAATGGTGAACTCACGGTTGTTTTTCTTGGCAGCTGCTACGATATTTGCAGCAATTTCCTGGTGTGCTTTTGTCGTTTCCTCAGCTGTAAAGCCACGTGAGTTGGTGAGAACAAAGAACATCGAATTCTCTTCCTTAAAACCACTGTCGATGCTTTCCAACGACCAATCCGTATAGACCGATACACCATGCACCGTTTGTACGCCAGTTGGATCATCATCGAGCACGATAATTTTGTGGGTAAAGCGTTGAAGCTCTTTATCGATCATTTCATGGACAAGGCTGGTATCTACAGAAGGAATGTTGCTGAACACTTCTTCAACAGACCGGTTAGTTGTTTTCATGGTTAAGACCCCTAACTTCGACATTTGCTAATTTTTCATAGTACTGTACGATCCCACCGTGGTCGTCCATTAATTTCCCGTCAACTTTTAGGGCATGGAATATTTCCAACAGGTGACTGGAAAGGGGAAGAGGTACGCCAATCTCGTGAGCTGTATCCATGACATTCGTAATATCTTTCATATTGATCGCAATCGTGCCTCCTGGGGCAAAGTTTCTGTCCAGAATGAGCGGAACTTTGGCATCCAGAACAGCACTGCCTGCTAATCCGCCTCGTATTGCCTGATACATTTTCTCAATATCGATGCCCGCTTTGGCAGCCAGGACAAGGGCTTCGGACATCGCAGCAATATTCAAGTTAACAATGATTTGGTTCGCGAGCTTCGCTGTAACTCCGCATCCGCTATCTCCAACTAGGGTGACAGCCGTTCCCAAGTCAAACAATACGGACTTGGCTTGTTCGAATACGTTTTCTTTACCGCCCACCATAATGGCTAATGTGCCATCAATCGCTTTAGGTTCTCCGCCGCTAACGGGTGCATCCAAGAAGCCGACGCCTTTTTTCGCTGCTTCTTCAGCAAGTGCAATGGAAACAGCAGGAGTTATGGAACTCATATCGATAATAATCGAGCCTTCTTTGGCTCCGGATAAAATGCCCTGTTCCCCCAAAACAACAGCTTGCACATGTTGGGATGCAGGGAGCATCGTGATGATGATTTCACAGTTTTCAGCGACTTCTCTAGGTGAGGAAGCTGCAGCTGCACCTGATTCTACCAATATTTGAACCGCTTCCTGATTCAGATCATTAACGGTTAGTTCGTGTCCTTTTTTTCTGAGGTTTAGAGCCATCGGTTTCCCCATGATGCCGAGTCCAATAAAGCCAACTTTTTTTGCCATGATGTTTTCCTCCTAATAACTTTTCTAAGAAAGGCTTATATGCCTATGAATTGGATGCTGTACACAGATTAGATTCAAACAACGTTGAAGTGAACTTGAGTTACGGAATATAAAATGATTGCTTCAGCAACCGCTTACATCGTTGTTTGCGTTTTCATTGTATACTAAAAATTAAAAATTGTATACATTTAAATATAAAAATGTATACAATTAATGAATTAACGTATACTTTTAATGCTTGGCATCGTTTATTGGAATGATTTTATGAACATAATTTGGTACTATATTTATGATGAGAAATGAAACTGAGGTGAAGTTAGTGCATGACAATAATAGCTCACGACCGGCGTATCATCAGTGTTACGAAATTCTCCGCGACAAGATCTTAAACGGTGAGCTTCCTAGCGGTACAAAGATCGTTGAAGAGAAACTAGCGGCAGAGCTTGGAGTTAGCAGAACGCCCATAAGGGATTCTATACGAAAACTGGAGAACGAAGGATTAATTGTTCAAAAGAAAGTGGTTAAGCCAACGGAAAAGGACTTACGTAATTTGTTCAATGTTCGGATATTATTGGAAGGGTATTCAGCTAAATGCGCGGCGAATTTCCTGAAAGACAACGAGATTGAGGAACTGTACAAGTATGTGGAAATCGGGAGATCGGGGACCAAGGATGAGATTATGTCCGCGAATGAAAGCTTCCATAATGACATTGTAAAAGCGAGTAATAATCCGCTCATGATCGATATTATAGACCGGATGCAGGCTATTATTTATCTGTTCAGGAAAACCGTTGTCATCTACAATCGTCCTCATCTGATTGATGAGCATGAAGAAATTTACAATGCAATCAAGTCCAGAGACGGCGAGAAAGCCGAAGAGTTGATGAAAAAGCACCTGGAAAACGACCTGAACTTTTATCTCCATGTCATGAGTGATCAGTAAGAGGCAAGAGGGTAAGAGTGAAGAGGGTAAGAGTGAAGAGGTATAACGAAAACGCCGGTGACCTTCAGAAGGTTACCGGCGTTTTTCTATTAGCGTTTCGGCATTTTGCTCTCATCCATGTAGAGCAGGTTCCACCGATGACCATCCAGGTCTGTAAATCCTGCACCGTACATCCAGCCTTCATGTTCACTTGGTTTGCCAAAGATGCTTCCTCCGGCAAATTCAACCTTCTGAATAAAAGCATCGACTTCTTCTCTGCTATCAGCACCAATTGAGAATATGACTTCTGCACTATGAGAAGTATCTGTGATGGTTGAGCCTGTAAATTTTTCAAACGCCGCATCCGGGAACAGCAGAATGGTGGTTTGCCCGATGGTAAGCTTGGCTCTTTCGCTACCAACGCTCACCGCATGGAATCCAATCTCATTGAAAAAAGCAGTTGATTTCTCAACGTCTTTGACTGGCAGGTTAATCCAGATATCCTGTGACATGGCTGTAGCCTCCTGGAATATATTTCGAACTATACTTACTATACTCTACGGCTGCTTCCCAAGACAGCATGAATTGGAAGACTGTGGTAAAGTAAGGAGCGATCAATAAATTGGAGGAGGTTAGTAATCGTTTATGATAAAAGACTTACACCGAAAACGGGGTCCTATCACTCAAAGTAAAGGTCTAGTTCAGGTAGCTTTTTCGTTTTTTATTTCTGCGACCATCGGAATTATATATAGCTTTATGATTATTGACGAGACTATAGGTGGGTATATTCAAAAAGTATTACCGAGTAGGGGGGGACCAGACCTTCATCAATATTTGCCTGTTGTGATTACTGTGTTAATTTACTCGTACGTTAGTCAAAAAAAGTGAAGAAATGTTCTGGAAAAAATCTCGTTCACTTGTTTTCAAATAATCATTGCAATAGCAAGCTGTATTTTTTCACTTGTCGTATTATTAGTGACTCAGCAACAATTCATGTGAGCAGCTGGCTAACAATCGGTTGCTTTTTGATATGTTCTTTGCAAGATACCTGGAGGGTAGGTCAAAAGCGTGGCTTCATGCATGTAAGATTATTTCCTTTACTTAGGTTAGGATCAAGGCGTATAATCCGTTCAGACATCAGAGAGAGAAGAGGAGAATTGGATTCATGAACAACGGGTTAGTCAACGCTATAATAGCTTATATCATGTGGGGGGTTCTCCCACTCTATTGGAAATTATTCAACGATGTGCCAGCAGGCGAGATTCTGTCCCACCGTGTCGTCTGGTCGTTTGTCTTCATGGGTATTCTCGTGGCTGTCCAGCGCCGCTGGGGAGATATGAAGCGGATTGCTGCTAATCGGTCACAGCTGTTATCGCTCGCCACAAGTGGACTGTTGATCGCAGTGAATTGGCTTATTTTCATCTGGGCGGTCAACAATGGGCACGTTGTTGAGACGAGTCTAGGTTACTACTTGAACCCACTGCTAAACGTACTGCTAGCCGTTGTTTTCCTTCATGAGAAGCCAAACCGCGGTCAGTGGCTCGCCATTGCTATCGCAGGTGCCGCGGTGCTCATTATCGCCATCGACTATGGTCGTTTTCCATGGGTCGCGATCTCGCTGGCTGCATCGTTTGGCTTGTATGGACTTGCGAAGAAAAAAACGGTGCAAGACGCTTCTGTAGGCTTGTTGTCGGAGACGGGTGTAGTGCTGCCCATCGCGCTAGGCTACTGGATCTATTTGGCGGTCGTAGGAGAATCGACTGCATGGACGCTGTCTTCGTCTATGTTCATCGGCCTGCTTCTTTCTGGCGTGGTAACAGCGCTGCCGCTGTTATTTTTTGCGCGTGCTGCTGCACGGATGTCACTGTCCACACTCGGATTCGTACAATACATCGGGCCAACCATCATGCTGTTCCTAAGCATATTTGTATTTAAGGAATCAGTATCGCCGGTTCTCCTTGTTGGGTTCGCGTTGATCTGGACTTCACTGATCGTATATGCGATATCATCAGTACGTGGCACGAAACTCGCGAAAGCTAACTGACGGCAGGAGAGATTGGTTTTGTCATCTGGGGCATTACTATCCAATGGATGGTAATGCCCCTTTTGCGGTTTTACTTCAATTTAAATATTTGAACCATCATGAACAACACAAATGAGGGATTCGTATTATAGAAAGTCCAAAATGGTTTAATCATTTTTTGGTTTAGAAATGCCTTATAGGCATTCCATGATATCAGTTATAGGTATTTGTATTATATGAAATACGCCATACAATAAAGATATAGGAGATCCGATCATTCGAGTGCACCGAAGATCCAATAAGAAACATTATCCTCGATATAAAAGCGAATTAGCTTGTTGATGTTATTCACAGGCTGAAATAAGTGCCCCAGTTGGGAGAAGAAATAATCCCAATGCCGTTTTTGAGTTCAAAGATGAAAAAGAAAATAATGTTTTATGTAAATTCATGAAAAAACTTTAGGATAAGTAAGAGATTTCTTATTGTTAAACTCCTTATCCCAACTGAACTGTAAATAGTCGTTCAGATCATCCTATATATCACGACAGGAGATGTTTTTTTTGCTAACCAATAAGAAATTATTAATATTTATTCTGACAGTAGGGGTCTTTGGTATCCTAAATACGGAGATGGGAGTCATAGGCATACTGCCTACCATTGCTCAGAACTTTAATGTGACAGTTACGCAAGCCGGATTGCTAGTAAGCCTGTTCGCACTAGGGATCGCTATCTCGGGTCCGATTCTACCGTTGGTATTCTCTGGACTGGACCGACAAAAAGTGATGCTGCTTGTACTAGGCATTTTCGTTGTTGGAAATGTGGTTTCCGTCTTTACCACCAGCTTCACAGTTCTGCTCATCGCACGGATTGTTCCGGCTCTTTTTCATCCGATCTATATGTCTCTGGCTTTCACCGTAGCTGGATCATCTGTAAGTCAAGAAGAAGCTCCAAAAGCAGTCGCCAAAGTTTTCATTGGAGTTTCAGCAGGCATGGTAGCTGGTGTGCCCATCGTTAGTTTTATCGATAATACCTTTTCCTATGAAATGGCTATGACGTTCATCGCAATCGTTAACATCATTGTGTTTGTCGCAACGCTGCTGTTTGTGCCTTCCATGCCCGTAAAGGAAAAACTCTCGTATGGCGCCCAATTTTCGGTACTTAAAAGACCGGTATTATGGATATCCATGATCGCAGTTTTATTATTAAATGCATCTGTTTTTGGCGTGTACAGTTATGTGACAGAATATTTATACGCCGTGACTCATATGTCACCACAATGGACCAGCATGACATTACTTCTGTTCGGAGGAGCCAACATATTAGGCAACATCATTGCTGGGAAGGTGCTTACGGATTATCCCGCGAAGTCTGTCCTTATGTTTCCACTCTTATTGGGTATTGTTTATATTGTATTTTTTGCAATTGGAGAGTACAGAGTACCTGTGACGCTTCTGACGATTTTGTGGGGAGTTTTGGCCGGGGGAATCATGGCCAATCTGAATCAGTATCTGATTTCATCCGTGGCAGGGGATGCTCCTGACTTTGCCAATGGATTATTTGTGACCTCCTGCAACGTGGGTACAACAATAGGTTCAGCCTTTGGAGGTTTACTAATCTCCACTATGGGGGTGGAATATGTTATATTAGTCGGTATCTTCAGCGTTGTATTAAGTTTGATTATGCTTTTGATCAGAAGCTATCTGAATAAATCAGCCGAAAAATGGACTGCGTCCTTATAAATAAATTCCCCTCATGGAATTCTTAAGTTCCAGAGAGGGGGTTATTTTATTTTAAAGCACGAGATCAGGATTCTGAAAGTTTGCCTGAATTTCTTCGAGAAATTTCTCAGCAGCAGCAGAAAATAATTGATTCTTTCTCCAAACAATACTCAAATCCGATTCCAGCTTGGGCTCCAGCGGTCTAAAGCAAAGGTTGCTATCGGGTGAGGTGTTGACAATCTTATGAAGAGATATCGCATAACCGACACCTTCTTCGACCATGATCGCTGCGTTATATGCCAGATTAAATGTGCTTACCACGTTTAACTTTTCAAAATGTTCACCAAACCAGTTACGAAACTCATTTTTGGAAAAGGTCTGTTTTATAGCCTGTCTTGAACAAATAAGAGGGAGGTCTAATAGATCGTTCACTTGAATTTGTGTTTTCTTAGCCAAGGGACTGTCTTTTCTCATGATTACCCCCCAAACATCTTTGGCTGGAATATTTACATAGTTGTATTTAGACAAGTCAGCAGGTTGAATTAAAATTCCAAAGTCTAGTAAACCTTTATCTAATCTCTCCGTAACATCGTCTTCATTACCACTATAGAGATGATATCGAATCTCAGGAAAGTGTGCTTGTATATTCCTAACGAGTCGTGCAATTTGCTTCATTGCATCGGTCTCACCGCCACCAATAAATACATCTCCTCGGACGGTTTCTTCCATGGATTGAAATTCCGATTCCAGTTTCTCCATCATGTCCACAATTTCTTCTGCTCTTTTCCGCAAAAGCAATCCCTCTTCCGTAAGGACAATATTGTGGCTGCTCCTAACAAATAATTTCTTTCCCAGTTCTAGTTCCAGCTCTTTGATCTGTCTGGAAAGTGTTGGTTGAGTCAGGTGCAGCAGATGGGCAGCCTTCGTCATATTTCCTTCTCGTGCAATAGCAAGAAAATAACGAAGCACTCGAACGTCCATTGAATCTCTTCCTTTCAAAAAATATAGGTGGTTATTTTAAATTTGGAGCCTATCCATGATCTTATCAGATAAGATGTCATTTAAAAAATCAATTCATACTAATTTGGTCAGAATGACTGATGTTATGTTCGATAGAAGATATACTTCTGTTTATTACATTAATCATCAGTCGCAGGCAAATGCCCTGTATTTTATTCTTTTATTATGTTGGTTCCAGTGTTAGTGGAACTGTCGGGGGGGGGATATTTAGAACGCCATTCTCAAATGAAATCCATAGTGATTCGGTCATGAAGGGTCTTTTATAGATTATTGGAGAACATAACCGTTATGAGAATCTAAATATTATATGAACCGTTGATTTCAAGATCAACAGTTTTTTGATGTGTACCTTTGATCTGTAAACAAGTGCATTCGGGCTCCTAAATCTCCTGGTTTGATCTCAGGGACGTATCCTCCGAGAAAGGCGTGATCTGCTAGTTTGTTGTCGCTCTCTGCTAGTTACACCTCGAATTGTGGAGCGTATCATTAGATTCGTGCAGAAGATATGCCTTCAGAAAGATTGAATATTCATTAACAACCGGAACAGAGGAGAAATGCATCATGGATATGGGATTAGATAACAAAACAGCGTTGGTAACAGGTTCCACGAAAGGAATTGGCAAAGCGATTGCCATCGAGTTGGCCAAAGAAGGGGTCAACGTGCTGATTAATGGACGGAATTATGAAGATGTTGAACGTGTCGTCGGAGAGATCAAGTCGGCGTACCCGAGTACTTCGCCTCAGAATGCGGCAGCTGATATCGTCAATGTTGCTGAGCGCGAAGCGTTGTTTGCAAAGTTCCCGCAGGTTGATATTTTGGTAAATAACACCGGGATTTATGAGATCATGTCTTATTACGATGTAGATGACGCCGTGTGGGAAAAATACATTCAGACCAATGTGCTTTCCGCAAATACATTAACCAAATATTACATGCCCGCTATGCTGAACAGCGGATTTGGCCGGATCGTCTTTATAGCGAGTGAAGAAGCCGTGATGCCAGGTCATATGCCGCAATATGCCGTTACCAAATCCATGCTGCTCTCGTTATCGAAAAGCCTGTCCAAGCTGACAGTGGGAACGGAAGTAACGGTCAACACAATCATGCCTGGACCAACACTTTCGGAGAATGTACAACAGATTATCGAGAGCGTTTATCAGGATGAGAACATGACTTTTGAAGAAAAAGAAACGACATTCATGGCTGCGAATCTCCCGCAATCTGAGCTGCAGCGTTTCATCAGACCGAGCGAGATCGGCAGACTTACTACATTCGTATGCAGCCCTTATGCAGCGCCATTTAAAGGTTCACCGATTCGTATGGATGGAGGAATGGTCCCAACAATTTACTAAAAATCCACGGCTTGGAAATGAATTATAGATGATATTCCCGGTTGCGGGTATGTTCGTTTTCAATGATCGGATGTTGGTACAATAGTAGTTATTGTAATCATTTAGTGCTTGAAAGTCACAGGTTGGCGAACTTAGGGGCTCGCCTTTTTTTCGTTAGCTGCACTTTTCTTCTGATATGCAGTTAACTTGTCTCCATGTACATTATTGTTGCATAAACAGTTGATAGAGTATGATACCGCTGATCCAGAAGTTATCCTTGTCTTCTTAATTAACGGCCCTTTTCTAGTCGTACCTTAGCAATTTATTGGAAGTCGCTATTTTGCGGCTTTTTTGTTTTGACAGGACTATTCCTTTAGGAGGGGGATATCTATGTATTGGAATATTGTGTACAACTATCACGGTGACTTGCTGCTGCTATCTATATTTTTTATATTGATTTTTGTTGTAAAACGGTTTTAAGTGCCGTAATCTTATTTTGATTGAAATATCAATTATATTAGTTATTAAAGTAACTTATTGAGAAATGGAGAATAAGCTTCGATGAAGTCATCTGATTTAACCCGTCCATTTTACTTTTTATGGACGACCCAGACTGCTGCGAATGCAGCAGACGTGCTTTACATCATGGCACTTACAGTCCTGGTCCTTGATCGAACTGACTCTCTTGTATCGGCAGCGCTTATGCCGCTAATGCGCAGCGGAGCCCAAATGCTGAGCAGTTTGATTGCGCCATTACTGATTAATCGTTTCAAGTTGTCCAACCTTCTATTGATGTCGCAAGTGGGACAATTTTTGTTATTCATTGGCCTGGCGGTTTATTTACAGTTTAACGGAGAGGCTTCATCATTTGTTTTGGTGTTTTTGCTTGTATTCGTGATGTCTTTTCTCGATGGATGGACAACTCCGGCTCGTAATGCACTTGTTCCGCGTTTGGTATTGCGTGAGCAAGGTCTGCTCAAAGCCAACGGACTGCTTAGCGTCAGCGACCAGATTGTGCAATTTGCGGGTTGGGGACTAAGCGGTATCATCGTTGCATTTATGGGAGCTAGCCCCACATTATTGCTCACCGCTGTTATTTATGGTCTGGCCGCGGTATTTACGCTGGGTGTCAAAGAACCCGTGAGATCTGAAGTCGTCGAAAAGGAATTAAATGCAATTTCTAATCCCATATCGGAAATTGGCACATCCAAATGGCATACGTTAACTGAAGGCTGGAAAATGATATGGGAAACACCTCGCCTGAGGGTGCTAACCTTTATGGACATTATCGACATGCTCGGAGCATCCATTTGGGTAGGCGCATTTACCCTTGCTTTTGTACAAGTTGCACTTGGTCAAGGCGAAGAATGGTGGGGATTTATTAATGCAGCTTATTTTGCAGGGACCATAGGTGGTGGTTTGCTGGTACTGGCATTGGCACGGATTATCGGTAACCGTTATGTATTGGTGATGATGATTGGTATGGCTGGATATGGAGTGCTGACCGCGCTTTATGCACTTAACACGCTGCCTTTTGTCGCTCTTATTTTAGTTATGTTAATGGGGCCATTCGCGGAACTATCCGTAATTAACCGCCGCACATTAATTCAGCAAAGTGTTGACAAACAGCTGCTGCCTAAGGTGTTATCTGCTCAAGCTTCACTTATGCATCTCGTATTTTGCATTTCGCTGCTGGGCATGGCTGGACTTGCCGAATACATCGGGATTGTGAATCTCTATTTGTTCGCGGCTGGACTAACCATTCTAGCTCTCTTGGTAGGTTTGCTGAGCTACCGGGCTTTCCGGGACCAAGCCGATCATACCCATATAAGCAGGTAATTTCATGCCATGTACTAAGAATAAGAACCGAAAAGGTAAACTCAAAATCACGGGCAGTCTGCGGAATGGCAGTCTGCCTTTTTTAATACATAAAATTTGAATCTGTTTGTATGATTAAAAAATTTAAGGATCTAAGAAGATATGAGGTGTAAACGCTACTGACATACCGTGGTCAGTAGCGTTCATTTATGATTTACAAGGGTGAAGCTTGCTTTAACCCCCAAAGTTGTTTTGGCATTGTATCTTTTATTGTAGAAAGGATGTACTTTTATGAATTTTACTTCTGTACGTGTGATTACCGACGACGTGGATCGTCTTGTCGAGTTCTATGAGGAAGTACTGGACATCACAGCGGAACGTCCAGCGCCAGTCTTTGCCGAACTCGTTCTGCATTCGTGCACTCTGGCTATAGGTCACTCCCAGACAGTACCACTGTTCGGTGTTGGCTCCGCAGTGGCTGCTGATAATCGCAGTGTCATCCTCGAGTTCCGTGTTCACGATGTCGATGCCGAATACAAGCGCTTGAAGCCCATTGTTGATGACTGGGTGAAGGAACCGACTACGATGCCGTGGGGGAATCGTGCGATATTGTTCCGTGATCCCGACGGTAATCTCATTAACCTCTTCCAGCCGGTGAGCGAGGAAGCGATTAAACGGTTCAGCGGTAGAGGTTGAAAATCTATCTCTAGTTTACCGAATCAAAGCAGCTGATCCATATGATCAGCTGTTTTTGATGTGTTTCTAACCTAACGAAAGGATAGCGTCTGAGCTAGAGATGACTCAATAATCTTGTTATATGAATAGCATCCCTATTGAAAATAGCTGTATCAAATCCATAATATTGAATTTATTTAGTAACTTTTTCCGTATTCGAGCGTTTAATAGTATGACTTTTAATAGATTGAAATTTGCGAGGGAGCGAAAGGGGAAGAAATAAAGAATGAATTTGAAAAAGAATATGTCCATAATCACGGCGGTAGCTGTACTTCAAGCTTTTACAGTTGGTTCAGCGAGCGCACAAACCGTGGATCAAGGGGAAGCGGCAGTTGTAACGCCTGCCAAAGTGGAATCCGTAGAGGTCATGAAGAAAGAACAGCCGCTTACCGAGAATGAAGTGAAAATAAAAAGCAGCACATCATCAAAAGCTGAATCTACTGTAAAAGACACTGAAGCCTCTAAATCAGCAGTCGTTGAGACAACACCGGCGGCAGAAAATGATCCGGCTGCTGTTGATCAAGCAGCAACAACGAATGAATCCGAGGAGGGTACCGCGAACCAGGAAGGAACTGCCGAGGATGACAAGGCGCCAGCTACTCCAGCTACTCCGGCTCAAGTCGAGCAACAACCTGCAACAGGAGATTCCACTACTGGTACATTAGGTGGAGACCTTACATTGTACATGAACAGCAATAAAATGGAGCAGGATGGAAAATCGTACCTTGCAGGCCAGCCAATGACTGTCAAAAACGGTGTATCCTATGTTGCGATTCGTGCATTGGTGGATCGTGTGGGATACGGAGTTAAATACGATAACAAAACCAAGGAGACCATCATTATCAGTGGTGACAATGAGCTCCGATTCCAAACAAACAGCAAGGTTTATACCGTTAATGGTGAGTCCAGAACGATGAAAGGCCCTGCGTATCAGCAAAAAAATACGTTTATGGTGCCGTTAACTTCCATTACTCAAGCGCTGAACATTTCCTATAAAGTGAATCAGTCGGCAAAAACCGTTGTGCTCAATCTACATAAGAAACCTGTTGCAAGCTTTGTGATTTCCCAAAAGGAAATTTTTGCGGGAGATACTGTGGATTATGTGACTTCCTATAGTTCTCCAAACGGTCTGGAGATCACAAGCGAACGCTGGACAGGTCGTCAGGATTCGTTTGATCAAGCGGGTACATATACCATTTCATATCAAGTTCAGGATTCAAACGGCCAGTGGAGTGATCCCTATTCGGTTACCATTCAAGTTTTGCAGCCTAATCTTCCACCTGTAGCCATGTTCACAACGGACAAGGACCAATATAAAATGGGCGAAAAAATAACGTATTTGGATCAAAGTACAGATGATGAAGGCAAGATTGAGAAAACGGTTTGGGATAACAATCCGCTTGCATTCTTTGAACCTGGACCCAAAACGGTAACCTTGACCGTCACAGACAACCATGGGGCTACTGATACGTATTCCAAAGTCATAAACATAACCAATGAGACGTTATATAATGTTTCGGATTTTAATTTACTTTTCACACCGGTTGGACAGAAATTTACCTTTAATGGTGGCGAAGTGACTTCCATGGAGAAAGTACCTTATACGTATAGGGATGAGGCAAGTCTGCTCATCCGCAGCAACAGTCCGGAAACGGTTAATACGGAAGGCATTGTGTACCAGGAGTCTTCTTCAGGGCAAACGCGCTTCATGATTCACCATGTAAACAATACAGGCAAAAGAGTAAAAATGTATGTTATTGCAACAAATAACAACCCATATCCAGCAGTATTCGAGCAGCAAAATATGGGCTTCGCAGGACCGACACCGTTTGCTACTGTAGCCGGCAAATTGTCTATTGATAAATGGTTTAAGTCGATACAGACTGGAGCGGATCAAAAGAAAGAATATTTTGAACCAGGGGAAAGTAAACTGATTTTGACCGAACTCAATAAAACTCCGATGAAAGAAGGACAAGTAATCTCACTGTATTCGGATGCATTCAGCGATTATTCCCTGGATTATAACGTTATTCTGGTTGAAGAAAATAAAGACCCGTTCGAAGCGTTACCAACGCTGCCTGTACTCGATCGTGACGGTGTGCACAACCGTGGCACATACCCGAATGCAACTCGTGTTATAACCTACGACCAGCAAGTGGGAGCCACACCAGCGCGATTGCCCCTTGGAGACAATGCCAGTGACCCGAATTTGGTTGGAACGGATCCGATGGCTTACACCGATGCATCCAATGCAGGTAACTTTGGGGTGTTATACAAAATCACGTTAAGCAATGTTGCTCCGCGTACACTGATCTCGTTTAACCCACGTGGAGGAAAGTACTTTGGAGTAGCTCTTGTGAACGGTCAAGTTGTACAAATTGTCGATGGTAGCTTATCGATCAACACGTCCAGTGAACAAAGCGTACTATACCGAACAGGATCCTCTTCGGAAAGTGTAACGATCCTTTTCTCAGCAGCGCCAGGAAGCAACCTGCCAGTTAACCTGCTCTTTACACCGCTGCCAATGGAGAAGTAGGATGTTGTCTTATATATGAATTTTGAGGGACTATTATATGCTCCAAAAGAAAGTCGCTATTACAGCGGCTTTTTTTTGCTATATCTGTACGAGTTCTGAAGCGAGAGTCGATAACAAGAGAGTTTGTATCATTTCATTTACTATGGACAGACAGACTGGGTATGATTCAAGCCGGATGACAATCTATTATGTGTGGGTTTACGCAGGGAAATATTAAAGCTATAATAGACATCCGAAGTCTGTATTGGTGAGTGAAAAACCTTGGTGTAATCTAAACCTATAATCTTGGATTTTAAAAAGGGATTGTGGCAATGAAATGATAATGTTAAGCAAAGGTGGCGGGAAGATGGAAATATTCGAAAATCAGCATTGGATGATCCAGCAAACCAGGGAATTAGCTATTGTGAGGAGATTACTCAAGAAGATTACGTGAGAGAGGTTGAACTACTAGGCGGAGCATCGATACGGAATTTGCATGTGCATGTAGCTGATTGCTATCGAGTTTGGTTAGGTGTACGTGCCCTTCAGCAATCAATTGCTCAAGTGAAACCGCAATCCATTGAAAATGTAGGAGATATGCGTCAATTATTCAAGAGGACGGATGACCTGATGCAACAATTTTTGAGGGATTTTAGAAATGAATGGAACCCTGAAGTTCGGGAATCTTGGCATAGTGACAGTGTAGAATTAACAGAATTATGGTTATTTACACACTCCATCACTCACGAATTTCATCATCAGGGACAAATCTTAAAAAAGGTCGGCATCTGGGTTATATCCCACCCAAAATGAACTTGGCTAAACGTTAAGCATCGTTCAAACCGAAAAAATTGCTCCTCAAAAATGTTGCCTGGCATCGTTAAATGTTACATATCTTTCATATTGAATTGCATACGTGCGAGCATGTCTGTCATCATGGCAACTTCTTCCTCACTGAAATCAAGCAGCATCTGATGAACGAACTGGTTACGATCCTGTTTGAAGTTGGCTATATGCGTGAGTCCTTGTTCCGTTAACCGAACGAAGGTTTCTCTTTGGTCAATGGGATTTCGTCTTCTTGATACGAGTCCATCGGCTTCCAGCTGCTTCAAATGGCGTGTAATGGCAGCACTGTCGATGTGAATGGCTTTTTGCAAATGGCTTTGAGTCACCTCTTCATGAATATAGAGATGATACAGCAGAACATATCGTGAGGAACTAATCCCCGTACAACGTTCGAATTTGGGTTTTAGCTGATTGCTTATATTTTTAAGTAGAATTAATAGGTTTTCTTGCTCCAAAGAACAATTCATGTTGTGCCCCTCCTTGAATGGTGCCGAATGTCTTAGAAGAACAGCCTGGTTAACAAGGCACATCCCTTCCAAGACATTCAGCAGCTAAAGGCAACTATATCACAATGTGATGGCTGCTCGCATCATGCATGCAGCTTATTTGATTTAAGCCCAGAATGTAGTTTCTTCTGCGGGCAGGCGGTAGGAGGTATATCCCTCGCTCGCAGCTTTACCGATGGTCAGCAGCATGACTGGAACATAACGTTCTTTATCCAATCCAAACACTTCGGCAATTTGATCCTTTTCATATCCACCAATTGGATTGGTATCATATCCATGCGCACGGGCAACGAGCATTAATTGCATGGAAACTAGACCGGAGTCAAGCATAATGACATCGTTCATTTCAGCATCAGACATGCTGTTATAGATCGGTTTGAATGCATTCAACTGAAAGTCCTTAACATCTTGCGGCATTAATCCGAGCTCAACGGCTTTTCCATAGATGTTTTCGGCATAATCAAAGTTGTTTTTGTCCGCAAATACGGCAATCACAGCTGAAGCTTGAGCTACTTTTTCTTTGTTGAAGCGGGACAGTGGTACGAGTTTGTCTTTTCCCTCTGGTGTATCCACAACAAGGAAACGCCAAGGCTGCATGTTAATGGAGGAAGGAGCAGTGCTTGCTTCGTTGATCATTTGAGTCATTTCTTCTCTGGAAATTTTGACGGATGGATCATACGTCTTAATCGAGCGGCGTCCGTATATAATTTCATTAAAATCGTTTGTTTTTTGAGATGGTTTCATAATCATTTCTCTCCCTTTGTCTATTTAGTTGATGCATCAATATTTGACTAGTCAATAGTTGATATGTCAAATATAATTAAATTCATGAAACATTGCAACCTTTTTATTATGTTAAAATATTACAAAATATGAGATGAACTAATGCATTGTTCAATTGCACAATAAGAAAATAAGCGTTTGTCGAATGTGGTTGATTGGAATTGATTTGGCGAATTTAAAGTATGAGAGGAAGAGGGGATTGTCGAAATGAAGACAATTAAGGCTATGATGGAGCATCTGTACTGGGCCGACGGACGCATCTTGGACGCGCTTCAGAAAAGTGAGACGAAGAACAAAGACCTGTTAAAGCTGGTTAGGCATGTCGCGGTTGCAGAACGTGTCTGGCTATCCAGATTGCTTGGCAAGGATAGCAGGCAGTATTCGTTGTGGGAGGAGGCAGAAGACCTCTCGGTGATCCGGTCGATGTTCGAGGAAAACGCCAAGCAATATCGTGTCTATATGGAAGTACTTGATGAATCCCGGTTGGACGAGATGCTTGACTACGTGAACCAGAGTGGGGTTCTCTTTCAAACGTCTGTCCGGGACATCCTGTCACAGGTTATCTTACATGGGCAATATCACCGGGGACAGATCAACCAAGCGCTTCGAATTAATTCGGCAGAGCCTGTCCCAATCGATTACATCACGTTTGCGAGGCTATAACGGCGGCTCATAATCACCATTAGACTGAATTGAAGTGGCTTTGAGATAACACTTGAAGCTAGCTCAATAAAAATAAGTACGGGGAATAACAGCTAATAACCAAAGAGTTGAAAAAAATAGAAAGGAGCTTCTGCTACCAGCTCCTTTCTTAGGTAAATGAATTGTTATTAATGTTCTAAATCAGTTCACTGACGCTCTTGCCACAAACAAACCATGAGGTTCAAAGACCTTTGACGGCTGTATAGTCGGCCCTAATTCCCGTTCGTATTTGCTAAGCTTTTGGCTCCATCAACATGATATGACATTCTTTTATGGCGGATGGCTTGATCTCTATTCCTTTCGGGATAATAATCATCTCATCCTTGTAAATCTTCACTTGCCTATCACGGAAATCAATGATCATTTCCCCTTCGATCACGAAAAATACCTTATCTGTTTCTTCATGAACATGCCAATCGAACTCTCCGGCAATCTTTACAAGCTTAATTTGATAGTCATTCATTTCACCAATTAATTTTGGAGTCCATTGATCATGAATTGTAGATAGTTCCTCACTCAGTTTAATAACTTGATAATGGATCGTAATCACTCCTTATTTTTATGTACTTTGCTTCACAAGAATGCAAACACCGAAACTGGCGATTCACCACCTGGGGTTCGTACCATAGCACTTTGGGATGATCAGACATTTACGTTTTTTACATACGCAATATTCCCGACATCTTGTTTTCTTGGCTTGCTATTAGCATATAATTTTTATTTTCAGTTTAAAATGGATACCTGTTGAAACTAACATGGATTATTGGTGAATCTCTGCCTATACTCGGTGGGAGAGAGACCAAATTGTTTTTTGAACACTCTACTAAAATAAAAGGGGTCTGTAATACCAACAGCTTCTGCAATCTGCTGTACTGAGACATCACTTGTAATTAACTTTTTTTGCGCCATGTTAATGCGGTATTTCAGTACATATTCTGCTGGCCCCATACCAGAATGTCTTCTAAACACATAAGAAAGTCGATTTCGATTAACGTTATAATGCTCTGCGAGTGAGGGTATTGTAAGACATTGGTAATAGTGTTCATGTATGAATTTTGATACACGTTGGAATAGGGCATGTGATTCACTGCTAGTTTGCCTATTATCCGCACATATTAATGCTTCATTCAATACATCACGAAACAACATTTCAGTCTGAAACATCGAAATTCCGCCTTGCTGATTATACACATGCCAAAGCCGCATGATTAATTCGCTTAGGCGGGGGGAATCTCCGGTTGGCAATTCAAAATGTTGATGAGAAAAGGACGACTCTTTTAATTTTGAATCATGTGTCCGGTATAACACAAGAATATACTCCCAGTTAGTGTCACCAAACATTTTTTGTTCAAGTTTCATTTTCGCTCCCCCATGAACAATTTTCCCTGGCGTAAAAATATAAGGCATTCCATTAAAATGAAATTGTATTTTCCCTGTCAAGGGGAACACAAATCCCGGGAAAGAATCTGTATAATCTGCGTAGGGCACTCCAGATTTATTACTATATCGGTATACTCCTTCTACTTGAAAAGGAATTTGTGCAAAGTGTTCTGCTAGTAGATTGATGTTTATGTTCACAGTGCGACCTCACTTCAATAGTAGTTTGTGATTAAATTTTGAAGTTAATTAATCAATGTATTTCCTATATTCACATTATTGATAACGATTATCATTGTCAAGAATGAACGTACTAATGCTCACCGGGATAATAGAATGAGTTCAGAAATTAAATAACATGAGAATTTTTTCAACAGGATCACCTTGAGACATTGGTGCTCCTGTATTGTCTGTGAATCATTTACGCCGGCGTGAAAGCACGTATTATGAGGCAAGCGGCAGCGTGTCTAATGTGAAAATCGATCGGACTCGGATTAGCTACTAAATATACAATAGTGAGGAAACCTACAAAAAAACGAAAAACCTGCTGCAGCCTTTTTCCTATAAACAGGACGGTGCAGAGGTTTTTTGTTGGAATACGATAATTCTCGCTGTAGCTGTCTCTAAAAGAGAGTATATCTTAGTGGGCTTAAATAATTCCCTTGTCCATCGCTTTGACGATCAGCGTAGCAAAAAGGCTGTTAGACCAGGCGAACCACTCACGTGAAAAGTCGGAGGGATCATCGGGGTGGAAGCCTTCATGCATATATCCGGTATCTGCATCAGTCCTGATCAGCATATCGATTAATTCATTCATTTCCTCATCATTATCCGCTGTTAGTGCCTGCATAGACAGTGCCATATGCCAAACATAACCCCCTGGCGTATGCGGACTGCCGATGCCTTTGGCATGTTTACCCTCGAAGTAGAACGGGTTGTCGAAACTGAGAGCAAATCGGCGGGTGTTTTGATATATTTCATCCTCCACCCCTACATAACCAATATAAGGAATAGATAGTAATCCCGGTGTGCCAGCATCATCCATCAGGGAATAATTCCCGAATCCATCCGTTTCATAGGCGTAGATTCGACCGTATTTCGGATGATTCACAATCCCGTACGTCCGGATGCCGAAGTCAATTTCCTTGCGCAGCTTTGCTGCTCGGGCAGCCAGTCTTTCGTCCTTATAGATAACGCTGGCGATCTCACGGATATACCCCAGAATCACCACAGCGAACATGTTGGAGGGGATGTTGTAGCCGAATTCGCAGCTGTCATCACTCGGGCGGAAGCCCGACCAGCTCATGCCGGTATAGTTGACAGGCATGCCGCGTCCGTTATTGTGCAACGTCTCCGTATCCTGAAGCGTCTGCCGGATAAAATGGTAGGACGACTTCTCTCCGTGGTACTGCTCCGTTTCAATAAGGTTCACAATGGAGCTGAGTGCTTGGTAGCATTCGGTGTCGAAGATATCGGTTTGCTCCGCTTCCTTCCAGTACATATAAGCCAGCTGAACGACAAAGCAGAGGGAATCCAGCTCGTATTTGCGCTCCCACATCCAGGGATTTAAATTGCAATCATCCGTAGTCCGGTAATGCTTGTCGCTTGCTGTTTCATTGAATGCATTCGTGTACGGGTCGATATTCACATAGAACATCTGCCGCGCAATCAGGCCGCGGAGAATCCGTTGAAGCTCAGAGTCGTTTTTGGCAAACGGAATGTAGTGGCGCACCTGCTCCGTAGAATCGCGCAGCCACATGGCTGGGATATCGCCAGTAAATACAAAAGTGGTGCCGTCTTCAAGCAGCTTGGTTGTCGTCTCAAGTGTATTAGGGAAGCAGTTGCGGAACAGCTTTTGCAATTTGGGATGATGGGCAAGGTGTTCGTCGGCCTCATTCAAATACTCGGTAATGGAAGATGGCAGGTTCATAGTCATAACTCCTCCTACGTAGTTAGGGTAAGGCTGCACGGTTCATATTAGAAATCTTCTGATATCATCCGTGCGTGGGGTAGCCTTGGCATTCGTAGCAAATGTTTGCATACTTGTCTGTTGATCACAATATGTAACTTTTGCAGCGTGAAGGGAGGTTCATAATTCACACATTATAGCCATCCTTCATCTAGGGGTATTTACATCTTGGCAAGCCGAAAAGTACCGCTGCAGCAGGGTTTTACGCGCTTTCTAATATGACAATGCACAACCTACATATTTACGGTGTCAGCTAGGTTTCACTACAATTTGAATTGTAAGCGCTAGCATAGGAGAGGTCAGCTACATGCAAAGCGGATACAAATTTATTTTATGTAACGAAAAAAACCATAGAGAGGAGTGGGAGAATGAAGGTGAGTCATGCTGCAGTATCCGTAAAACCTTCATTAAAGAACAAATCCCTTGGCAAAAGAATCTGGAAAAATTGGGAGCTTTATTTGTTCATGCTTCCCGCGTTGTTGTATTTCCTCGTTTTTCATTACGGCCCGATGTACGGCATTCAGATTGCTTTCAAGAATTTCGTACCTTCAAAAGGAATTACAGGCAGTGAATGGGTTGGCTTTGACCATTTTGAACGATTCTTCAATTCCTATTTCTTTTGGGATCTGCTCTGGAACACGTTCAGCATCAGCTTCTATGAACTCGCAATCGGGTTTCCACTTCCGATAATTCTGGCGCTAGCCTTTAATGAGGTGCGGAACGGTCCGTTCAAGAAATCGGTTCAGACGGTAACCTATGCTCCGCATTTCATTTCCGTCGTTGTTATGGCGGGGATGATCATTACCTTTCTGTCGCCTTCCAGTGGAATGATCGTCCGGTTCATCGAATTCCTGGGCTTTCAACCTGCACAATTCCTGACAGACCCGGCCTGGTTTAAGACGATTTATGTTTTCTCGGGCGTCTGGCAAAGTACAGGGTGGGGTACAATTATTTATCTTGCGGCTCTGTCTGGCGTAGATCCCCAGCTGCATGAAGCGGCCATTATGGATGGAGCGAGCCGGATTAAACGGATGCTGCATATCAATCTGCCGACCATTGTACCCACGATTACAATCATGCTGATCTTAAATATGGGGAATATCCTGGGCCTTGGCTTCGAGAAAATTCTGCTGCTGCAGAATTCACTCAATATGGAAGCCTCCGACGTAATCTCGACTTATGTCTACCGCGCCGGCCTGGTGGATGCCCAGTACAGCTTCTCAACGGCTGTTGGCTTGTTTAACTCGGTCATCAACGTGATTTTGCTTGTTACTGTCAATCAGATTGCCAAACGTACCAGTGAGAATAGCCTCTGGTAGAAAGGAGTTGAGGTCTTTGGTTACTGCCATGAAAGAGTCCAGAGGAGACAAGCTGTTTGTGATTTGCACCTATATTTATTTAGTTCTTGCACTGCTCGTTGTTCTCTATCCGCTGATCTATATTCTCAGTGCTTCTATCAGTTCGCCGAAGGACGTCAATTCGGGAGCCATGTGGCTGTTTCCGAAGAATGTTACACTGGATGGCTACAAGCTTGTATTCGAAAACCCGAAGATATGGAATGGTTATTTGAACACGATTATCTATACGGTGGTAGGGACACTGGTCAATCTCGCCGTTACGCTGCCAGCCGCGTATGCGCTTAGCAGATCTGATTTTGTCGGGCGTAATCTGTTCATGGGTCTCATTCTGTTTACGATGTTCTTCAGCGGCGGGCTCGTGCCGACGTATCTGCTGGTCAAGAATCTCGGACTCATCAACAGCATGTGGGCTTTAATTCTGCCGGTGGCTGCTTCAGTTTGGAATATTGTTGTGGCCCGCACCTTTTTTCAGACAACTATCCCAAAAGAGCTGCAGGAAGCGGCTCACATCGATGGCTGTACGAATCTGAAGCTGTTCATCCGCATTATTCTGCCATTGTCAGCACCCATTATAGCCGTTATGGCTCTATTCTATGGAGTAGGCCACTGGAACAGTTATTTCCCGTCCCTGATCTATTTGAATGATGAAGCCAAATATCCGCTGCAGATGGTTCTGCGCCAGATCCTTGTCCTTCAGGAGATGTCGGCTGAAACCACGGGCGCTTCGATCAATAGCGAGGTAGCGACCGCCATGAATAACAAGGCTGAAACGGCATCACTAATCAAATATGGAGTCATTGTGGTCTCCACGCTGCCGATCGTGGCGGTCTATCCATTCCTGCAGCGTTACTTTGTCCAAGGGGTCATGATTGGCTCTGTTAAAGGTTGAACCATTAGAATGTGTATATAACAAGGGAGGAATTATTCATGCAGACCACACGCAAACCATGGAAGCTTCTGTTATCTTCGGCTCTAGTTCTTACACTGCTGGCAGGCTGCAGCAATGCTGACAAAGGAGCAGGAGATAACAGTACCGGAGCCGTTGCTGTGAATAAAGAGGGTTTCCCGATTGTTAATGAATCCGTAACTCTTACGCTTATGGCGCCGGATGTAGGGATTCAGAACTGGGAGAACATGAAAGTACTCCAGCAGATGCAGGAGAAGACGGGCATTAAGCTGGAATACAGGAATGCACCGAAGGACAGCTTCGAGACCAAGAAGAATCTGGTGCTCGCCAGCGGAGATTACCCGGATATTCTGTATGCTGCCGGTTTGACCACTGCGGAGCAGATGAATTATGGAGAGCAGGGTATCCTCGTTCCTCTGGAAGATCTGATTGAAGAATACGCTCCGAACTTCAAGGCCTTACTGGATGAGAATCCGGATGTCCGCAAATCCATTACTGCACCGGACGGGCATATTTATTCTTTGCCGGTAGTAGAGCTCAGTCAGCATTGGTATCGTAACCCAATGTGGTACCACGGGGACTTCCTGAAAGCATTGAATATTGACAAGCTTCCCGAAACGACAGAAGAGCTGTATACCTACCTGAAGCGTGTGAAGGAAGAAGATCCGAACGGCAACGGTATCGCCGATGAAATTCCGATATCCTCGGTAACAACACCTGCTGCCAACCTCCGTGATATCCGTACCTGGCTGCTTGGCGCCTTCGGTATTTATGAAGAAGAGGTATACGTGGACGATAACGATAAGGTGCACTATACACCGCTTGAAGAAGGATATAAGGAATATTTAACCTATATGAATCGTCTGTGGTCCGAAGAGCTGTTGGATCATGAGAGCTTCTCGCAGACGGCGGAGCAAAAGAAGGCCAAGGCACAGAACAATCAGGTCGCCCTCTTCTCCGACTGGCATGCCTACATGTCCAAAGGCGGAGAGCCTTCGACGGCAGATCCGATGTTTGCACCGGTCCGCAGCGAATCGGTTGCTGCTCCGGCGATTGCGAAGAATAGAGGCATTACAACGGGTGCCTTTGCTATTACAGAGAGCAACCCGGCGCCGGAAGCCTCCATGCGTTGGGTGGATTATCTCTATTCCTACGAAGGTGCCATGTTCTTCAACAAAGGGCCAGAGGGCATTCTCTGGGAATACACAGACAAAGAGAACCGGGTCAAGAAATACTTGCCTGTACCGGACGGAAAGGAAATGGAAGATTATCGGGCCACTCTGACACCTAACTACGGTATTCCTGCTCCGACCCTGTCCATGGATGACATTAGTAAAGGGCTGAAGACAGACTTTGATCTCTGGGTAGAGGAGGAAACTAAACATAAACTTCTCGATAAAGGCGCTCGTATTCCGTTCCCAACACTGTTCCTGACCGTGGAAGAGCAGACGGAAATCAGCAACCTGAATTCGGATTTGAGCACTTACGTGAAGCAGATGGAAGCGAAGTTCATCACCGGTGCAGAGCCGCTTACCAGTTGGGACAATTATGTGGCTACCGTTAAGAAAATGGGCGGAGAGCGTGTGGCTGAAATTAATCAGGCTGCGTATGACCGCTGGAAATCCAACTAATCAAGCCTCTGCGCAAACTATCCCTTGAACATGTATCCCAGGAGGAACAGACATGCAAATAACGAGACACCCGAACAATCCCATAGTCGTCCCGGGCGGCTATGAATGGCGCAAGGTTACGGTCTTCAACCCGGCAGTCATCATAGATAACGGCAAATTTTACATGATTGAGCGCACTGCAGGCTCCCTGACTCCATGCAAGAATTATCTGGGGCTGCTGGAGAGCGATGACGGCGTAAACTTCACTCACGTGAAGGATGAGCCCATTGTGACGCCCGATATGCTGGGTTTTCCTTATGGCAGTGTGCAGGACCCTCGTATTGTCAAAATTGATGGAACCTTCTATCTGAACTATGCCCTGCGTCCCTGTGCCATGAGCTATTATCCTACCGGAGCAGGCGTCCCCCTGCGCTCTATTCCCGAATATCCGGACGGATGGGGGGAAGAGGAGGGACACTGGTTGACCCGGTCCTCCATTCTGAAATCGGATAATCTCCTGGATTGGGAGTTTGTGGCGGATACGACGCCTCTTGATATTAACGACCGGGACAACATTCTGTTTCCTGAAAAAATAGGTGGCAAATTCGTGCTGCTGCGCCGCCCCGAGGAATATGTGGGAGAAGACTACGGTACGGATAAGGCGGCCATGTGGATTACCTACTCCGAGGATCTGGTGAACTGGGAAGAGCCCAAGCTGCTCGCCACCGCCGGAAACTTGTCCTGGGAATCGCGGAAAATTGGGGGCTCGACGCCTCCAATCCGGACCGACAAGGGCTGGCTGGTGCTTTATCACGGCGTTGATGAAGAAATCGTCTACCGTGTAGGAGCTATGCTGCTGGATTTGGAGCAGCCTGAGAAAATCATTGCCCGGACCCATCATTTCATTATGGAGCCGGAGACGTACTACGAGAAATTTGGATTCCAGATTCCGAATGTGATCTTCCCGACAGGAAACGTGGTCAAAGACGGACTGCTCTATATCTATTACGGCGTAACGGATACAGCGATCGCTCTCGCCACGGTTCCTTTGGATGAACTGGTAGAGCATATTCTTCGGGAAGGGCAGTAAGCAGGGCCAACTTGGTTAGTGATTCAGGTGCTTTGCGGGGGAAGAAGAAAGCCCGGAATTAAATGGGCCTTTTCACAACAGTCCCCTTCAAAGCATGTTCTTTACGATATTGCCCTGGAGTCAGACCGATTTCTTTTTTGAACTTGCGGATGAAATTCGGCGTATCCAAATAACCGACCTGCTCGATAATTTCCTTGAGCGGTGCGCTAGTGTTCTCCAACAGCCGGATAACTTCATCCACACGTTTATGCCAGATATATTGTGTAAAATTGCTGCCAGTCTTTTCTTTGAAACTCCGGCTCAAATAAGAGGTTGAAATGGCAAACTTAAGCGCCACATGTTCCAGGCTGAGTGTGTAATCTGCGAACTGCTCGTCCACGTATGCCAGAATGTCATCCATTAACGAAGATTCGCTAGTCTCCGTATTCCGCTCGACCTGCATGCATATATCAGCGGCCAGAGAGAGCAAGCGGCTCTCCAGCTCTTCCAGCGTTTCAAAGGAGGTCAATTCCGGCATATTGGCGAACACACTGTCCATCCCAAGTTCGGAGGCCGTGCGCAGAAAAGCGTTCAGCAGTTCGAAGCAGATGCAGCGCAGCAGATGAACCTGCAGCGGCTCGTCTTTGATCATCTCGATGGTATCAGCAATCATCTGGACGGCTACGGGTTCGTTGCCCTGTTTCAGACTCTGCTCCAGCTTCAACATGGATTTGCGCGGAATCCAGAAATTCTCGGTGGCGGAAGGGTTCAGCTCTGCAAGCTGCTCAAAGTAGGTTACCTGTCCGCTGCGACGGATCATTCGGTGTTCCAGTGCCGCAGCAGCTTCGATAAACGATTGGTTAAGACGGCTCAGGTCGCTGTATGCCATACCGACACCGATGCTTAAGGACAGCTGCGAGTGCTCGCGAATGATCGTTTGAATGCCTTCAATAACCAGCTCCATTCGGGTCTGGACCAGCATGTCCGCTTCTCCGGGAAGTGAAATGATCAAGGCAAATTGGTCCTTGACCGAAAATTCCACACCAAAGATCTGTGCACCAGCTGTGGGCAAGCACACATTGCTGAGGATCTCCTGCAGGAGATGCCGTTCCTGCCAGGACTTGCTGCCCGGCTTGGTGTCATCCCAGGACAGTATAGCTGAGAAATAGAAGCCTTCTCCCTGAGGATGCCTGAAGCCGGTACTGAAGATCATCTGCTCAATCTCAGGGTCATCCGGTTTGCCGTGCTTAAGCAGCAGCAGCATACACTGATTGCGGACGAAAGGCTTCTGTAAATCAATTTTGGCACTGTAATCGTGGAGAGTCTGCCGGATCCATTCCCACTCATTACGAACCTTGGGAGCATCCTTGCCGCTGCTTTTCAGTTTGGCGAATTCCATCAGATCCCTGATCGGATGGTACTGCCGTTTGGCCAACAGCAGTGCTGCAGCTATTCCAGTGATTACTGTAATACAAAAGACAATTAAAATCAGGGTCTGAACATGGGCCACACGGCTGAAAAATTGGAAGCTTGGCATCGTGGTCACATAGGTCCATCCATTTTCTTCCGATTGCACCGAAACGACGGAGTGTTGTTCCCCGTCCAGCTTCAGATTATGAATTCCAGGCTCAAGTCCGGATATTTTCTCAAGCTCGTTCTGGGGAAGGGTGACGCCATGGCTGTTTGCGGTCAACACCTCTCCAGTAGGACCGAATATATAGCTGCTCCCCGTGAAGTCACTCAAAATCGAATCCATAACTCCGGTAAGCTTGGATTCTTTCATTAAATAGACAACCGTTCCATATGGATAGGGGTCATTCGGTTTAATGGGTACGAGCATGACAAGCATTGGATCCGTCCGGGAATTAATGGTTACATTTTCCGCGGGACGTACCAGCGGTTGTCGGATTTCATTTAAGTCCTGCCGCAATTCTGCAGGGGTCCAGCGTTCAAATTGATAGAGAGTATCGAAGGTAACATGAAGATCAGCAAGACCACGGTGAGAATAGATGTTGGAGTCGTTATGGAAATACAGAAGCAGGTCCTCGGCAATGTTGCTGCTGGCTTTGTAATTCGCCAAGGCCTGTATCGCCTCCATGCTGTAGTAGGGATCCTTCACCATGTATGGGGTCAAATACTTGTCATAAGCGATTCGTCCGGCTATTTCCTGAAGCTCGTTCATACGAGTATCGATGGTGTTCTTCACCTGATTCAGCTGATTGACATTGGATTGTTCAATTTCGACACGAAGGCCCTTGACAGCGTTTTCATATACGAAAATAGTAACCCCTGTTAGAGGAATGAGAAATATGAGAATGTAGGAAAATGCATATTTCAGAAGAAGTCTTGATTTGAAATGATTCCAGCTGAGTCTGAATTGGTTGAGCAAGGATGGCTTGATTGCCGAATTAGCCATATAGTTGTCCCTCCCGCATTTAAAAAGTTCGAATTAGTCATTCTGGAATATAAATTTATGTTCTGTTCTGGAGTATACTTAAGTCAGCATAAACATTATAACATTATAATCTTTGGAATAAAGTAACACGTCAGGTTTATTTTTAATAGAAGGAGGTACAGATTTCATGAAATGAATCCAATTTTGAATTTTGCCTGTATACCTGGGTCGAAGAAGGAGATGGGATGATTGGGCACAGAGAATGTGCTGCGCAATTTGCAGCTTGTTAACGGGCGGATCATTGATATCGCCATTCAGGACGGGATCATCACTGAAATTACACCGTCAGGCCAGGCTGGGGAAGCTAAGAGAGGTCAAGACTGTTCCGGGTTATATGTGTCTAGCGGATGGATTGACCTGCATGTGCATGCCGTGCCGGAGCTTGATCCCTACGGCGATGATATCGACGAAATTGGTGTGAAGCAGGGAGTAACCACGCTCGTGGATGCCGGAAGCTGCGGTGCAGATCGGATCGGTGCCTTGTACACTGCCAGCCTGAAGGCTGAGACGCGGGTGTTTGCACTATTAAATATTTCGAGGATCGGGCTTGAACGGACAGATGAGCTGTCACAGCTGAAATGGATAGACCGGGCGAAAGCCCACGCAGCAGCAACGGCGTATCCTGATTTTATCGTTGGTCTGAAAGCACGCATAAGCCGAAGTGTCGTCAAAGACAACGGCATTGAACCGCTCAAGCTGGCACGCCTATTGTCCGAAGAAACGAAGCTGCCGCTCATGGTTCATATTGGTTCCGCTCCGCCTGCAATCTCCGAAGTATTGGAGCTATTACAGCCGGGCGATGTAATTACCCATTATCTTAATGGCAAGTCCAATAACCTGTTCCATGAGGACGGCACACCCTTACAAGGACTGATGGATGCTGCTTCCCGTGGAGTTCATCTGGATGTGGGCCATGGCACAGCGAGCTTCTCTTTCCGGATTGCAGAACAGGCCAAAGAGGCCGGCATTGAGCTGAATACAATCAGTACGGATATTTACCGCGGCAACCGTCTGAACGGGCCAGTGTACAGTATGTCCAATGTGCTGACCAAGTTTCTCGTTCTAGGCTACAGTTTGGAAGAGGTCATCCGCGCGGTTACAATCAACGCAGCAGCATGGCTCGGCAAGCCGGAGCTCGGACAGATTAGGGTGGGACAGCAGGCGAACCTGACTTTGTTTGCTCTGGAAGCAGGTGAGAAGCAGCTTAAGGACTCGGAAGGCGTTGTTCGAATTGCACAGCACTATATTAAGGTTAAAGGAGTCTATGCTAATGGATCACTCATTACAAGCTAGATATGGACTGAAGCGTGTGATAAATGCCAGTGGTAGAATGAGCATTCTTGGCGTTTCTGCACCAACGGATTCGGTCATGGAGGCCATGAAACAAGGTGGACAACAGTACGTGGAAATCGCGGACCTTGTAGACAAATCGGGTGAATATATTGCACACCTGCTTGGTGCGGAAGGGGCAGCTGTTGTGAACTCGGCGTCCAGCGGCATAGCCCTGTCAGTGGCAGCCATGGTGACCGGCGGAGATCCGCGGCTTAGTCTTCGTCTTCACCAAGAGCCGATAATGAAAAACGAAATTATTATGCTAAAAGGGCATAACGTGCAATATGGAGCACCTGTTGAAACGATGGTATTTCTTGGCGGCGGCCGGGTTGTGGAAGTGGGATACGCCAATGAAGGCCGGCAGGAGCATATTGAACAGGCCATCGGTGAATATACTGCGGCTATTCTCTATGTCAAATCTCACCACGCTGTCCAAAAGAACATGATTTCTGTAGAAGAGGCCTGGGAGGTAGCACAGCGCAGAGGAGTTCCGCTAATTGTTGATGCCGCAGCAGAAGAGGACCTGTCCAAATATGTCCAGTACTCAGATTTGGCGATTTACAGCGGATCCAAAGCGATTGAGGGCCCCACCTCCGGGATTGTCGCTGGTAAAAAGAAATACGTCGAGTGGCTGAAGATACAGCTGCACGGGATCGGCCGCAGTATGAAGGTTGGTAAAGAGACTACCTTCGGGCTGCTTCAGGCGCTGGAGGAATACCAGAATAAGGCCGATAACAGCGAACGGGAGAAGCAGGCGCTGGAGGATCTTGAGCTGCTGGCTGAGATTCATGGGGTTTCAGTTCGCATCGTACAAGATGAAGCGGGCAGAGCGATCTACCGTGGACGCATCCAGGTTGATTCCAATGTTGCAGGAATGGATGCGAAGGATGTGAATGATCAGCTGCGTGAAGGTGAAATTGCGGTATATACCCGAGACTATGGCGTTAAGCAAGGTTATTTCGATATTGATCCAAGGCCGCTGCAAGGTGATGATCTACAGGTGATTATCACAAGAATACAAGAAATCGTGGGAGGTGAGCGTACATGAGTCATATTCAGCAGCGACTGTATAAGAACAGGGTCGCACTTAATGTACTGGCTGGCAGTATCGGGAACGCTCAGGAAGTATTCGAAGCTGCAGAAGGATATGTACTGATAGGTGTGCTCTCCAAAAACTACGATGCGGCGGAGGAAGCGGCAATTGCCATGACTGCATATGGTCAGGCTATTCAAGATGCCGTATCCATCGGGCTCGGAGCCGGAGACAATCGCCAGGCGGCTGTTGTGGCGGAGATTGCAGCAAGTTATCCGGGAAGCCATATCAACCAGGTGTTCCCGGCAGTGGGGGCAACCCGTGCGAACTTGGGAGCTAAGGACAGTTGGATTAACAGCCTGGTTTCTCCATGCGGGCAACCCGGCTATGTAGATATATCAACGGGGCCTGTCAGTTCAGGGGCCACTCCGCATGCGATTGTTCCGGTTCAAGCTGCGATTGCACTGGTTCGTGACATGGGTGGCAATGCGCTCAAATATTATCCCATGCAGGGTATGAAGCTGGAGGAGGAGTACCGAGCCGTTGCCAAGGCCTGCGGAGAAGCCGGGTTTGCACTGGAACCTACGGGTGGAATCGATCTGAATAACTTTGAAGCCATACTGGAGATTGCGTTAGAGGCAGGTGTGCCCCAGGTTATCCCGCATGTCTATTCCTCTATTATCGATCCAGAGACGGGGAATACAAACGTGGAGGATGTTCGCAGACTTCTCAATATGATGAAATCACTGGTGGACCGGTATGCCTAGGATCGCTGCTTTTGGTGAAGTGATGATGCGTTTGCAGGTTCCGGGCTATGAAACGCTGATTCAGAGCAGCAGGCTGGAATATTCTTTCTCTGGCAGCGGGGTCAATGTAACGGCAGCACTGGCTAAATATGGTCATACCGGTGCGCTTATAACAACCTTGCCGGAAACGCCCGTGGGCGAAGCAGCAATAGCTTATCTGCGCAAGCTTGGAGTAGATACTTCACTGATCAGCCGTGGCGGCAAGTATCTGGGAATGTACTTTCTGGAGAATGGCTTTGGAGCCCGTCCCGGCAGAGTCACTTATACAGACAGGCTGGGCAGCAGTTTCAATACCGCGGCGGCGAGTAACTATGACATGCCGGCTCTTGCAGCCAAAGTCGACGTTCTTCATTTATGCGGCATTACGCTGGCAATGAATGAAGGCGTTCGCGAGCAGATGAAACAACTTGCTGTAGAAGTGAAGCGGGCTGGGGGAAAGGTTGTTTTTGATTGCAATTACCGTCCTGCGCTATGGGGAACAGATGGCTATACCAAAGCTCGTCCACACTATGAAGAACTGCTCGAACTTGCGGACATAGCATTGATCAATGAGAAGGATGCGCGCTATATTCTTGGCATTGGTGCTGGAGATTATGATAGAATAACACAGTTAATGCAAGTGATTCCCGAAGTTGTGGAGCGCTTTGGCATCAGAACGGCAGCGGGAACGCAACGAGAGATTAACGCTGACAACACGCATTCCCTTACAGGTTATATCTGTCATGAAGGTACGTTTGTGTTTTCCGGCAAACTGACCTTCCCGGTATATGACCGAATCGGAGCCGGCGATGTATTTGCCAGCACCATTATCCATGGGGAATTGCAGCAATACCCGCAGCAGCAAACGATTAATATGGCAGTGGCGGCAGCGATGATGGCCCATACCACTCCAGGCGATACAGCGCTTTTTAGCGAGAGTGAGGTGCTCCGGGCGCTGTCAGACCATACCTTAGATGTTGAAAGGTAGTGAACAGCAGTGTCCTTGAAGCGCAAGCAAGGTCCTTTATATCAGCAAATTCAAAAAATTCTCAAAGACCGAATACTCCATGGGATATATCCTCTCGGAAGCATCATCCCCTCTGAGCCACAGCTGGAGAAGGAATTCGGCGTCAGTAAAATGACGGTTCGCGGTGCGGTCCAAGAGCTGTCTCAAGAGGGATATGTGCAGAAAAAAAGTGGTGTTGGCACGATTGTGATGCGCAATACCTCCCATCAGAAGCTCTCTAAGGGAAAGCGGTTTACGGAGCTGCTCGTAGAAGAGGGTCATAAACTGGAAAAGAGAGTGCTGAACTCTCAATTAGTCACCAATGATGAAGGGACGGAGGAATATAACCGCTTCGGTCCGTATTGCCAGCGGATGGAGAGGCTCTACATTCTGAACGGTCAGCCTTATATTCATCTCATACACTTCCTGGCTGCTGCTGCCCTGCCGGTCGGTACACAAGAAATAAATACAGACATTCAATCGCTGTACGACTCACTGGAGGAGAACGACATTATGCTGGAAAACTTCAGGGACCGTTTCTTTGTAGAGCCAGCACCTCCAGAGGTGTGCCAGCTGCTGGAGATCCCCGCGGGGATGCATGTGCTCAAACGCCTACGTAACTCCTATGACGGGGAAGGAAGGCTAATAGAGCACAGTATCGGCTGCTATAATACAGAGCTTCATCATTATCTGGTCAGTTATGACACCTAAATTAAGCCCTGGGAACGGGTGGTTATTTAATTAGGACGGTATCCTTATCATCAGACTGTCGCTTTCGCAGCAGGAATTTTAGATGTTTGAAAGGTGTAACAACATACTCCCATTAAAGCCGCTAATATGGTATTATCCCCTTTTAGTAGACATGAGAAAAAAGACATCTGTTAAGATGAACTTAATCATGTAAACGAAGGGGATTTTTTCATGGCTAAAAAAGGTCAAACATTCCGGCGGTACTCTTTGGATTTGAAATTGGAGGCAGTTCGGCTGGTCAACGAAGAACATATGAGTATACGTGAAGTAGCGACACGTTTAGATATTCAAAATAAATCTCAGGTACAAGTGTGGGCAGCCAAAGCTAAACAGGGAATGAGTCTAGAACCTGCTACACCCAAACGGGGACGCCCTAGAACCAAGTTTTCCAGTATGGAAGAAGAGATGGCGTATTTGCGGGCGGAAATTGAATACTTAAAAAAGCAGTATCCAAATCTACACAAGGAGTGACGAGTAAAGCAGCCAGATTTCAAATCATTGAGGACCTGAGAGCACGCCATGGTCTGGCTCGGCTCTTGAAGTTAGCTGCGGTTTCCCGCTCGGGTTATTACAAGTGGAGAAAAAGCATAACAGCAGCAAAAGAGCGTAGACATAAGGAACATGAACTAGAATCCCATTTGCTTGCCATCCATCGCGTGCATCCTTACTTTGGCTATCTTCGAATGACCGTAGCTTTACGACGGGAAGGCCTTCGAGTCAACCACAAAAAGGTGTACCGATTAATGAAACAATTAGGCATCTGTTCTGTCATTCGAAAAAAGCGTCGATTCTTTGGAAAACAAGCCTCTGTGGTGAACCCGAATCGGCTGGAGCGTCAGTTTCGGGCGGATACACCACGAACGAAGCTGGTTACGGACATTACCTATATTCGTGCTGGAGAACACTTTGTGTATCTCTCTGTTATTCAGGATTTATACAATAACGAGATTGTAGCGTGGCATCTTTCTGAACGAAATGACCTTGCTTTGGTTCATGAAACGCTGGATAGACTCCGTCAGCACGTGGATCTGAGTGGTGTAATCCTACACTCGGATCAAGGATTTCAATATACTTCGAAGCCCTTTAACCGTAAACTGAACCAGCTCGGCATGCTAGGCAGTCATTCCAGGCGTGGAAATTGCTTAGATAATGCTTGTATTGAGTCTTTTTTCTCTCATTTAAAGACCGAGAAAATATACTTGAATAAGGCGGCAAACAAAGCAGAGGTTGAGCAGCAAGTGAGTGAATACATACTGTTTTACAACCAAAACCGATTTCAGAAAAAACTAAACGACCGTTCCCCGGTAGAATACCGGGAAACGGCCGCAGCTTAAATTTTGTCTTTTTAGAACTGTCTACTTGACAGGGTTATGACCAATATAGCGGCTTTTTGTTGATTGGTTAACAAAAAAAATGTATTGTCTGGATATAAAATTACCGGGTTTATCTAATCAAATCAAATAGATTGGGAACTCATATAGATGAATCAAATGAATAAGAATTTAAGAATTTTTATGTTATTTTAAGGTATTATTTTCCGAATACATTATATTTAATTAAAAAGTAGATTTAGGAAAAGACCTAAGGGGGATCATAATTTAATGGACAACAACAAGCCGTCGCAACCTGACAATGAAGAAGAAATGAAAGACTCTTTAACCGAAGAGCGAGAAACACAGCAAGAAACAACTACGGTGCCCGAAATGCAAGAAGAGGAGAATCAACAGCATTCATCCGAAGTGCAACCACAAGTGGTTAAAGGGAAAAACAGTGTGGTCTGGATGGCAATCTCGGGAGTTTTAGCTGCAGCACTTATCGTTGTACTTGTATATCCACCGTTTGGGGGGGGCAGGGAGTCTGTGGCTTCGGTCAATGGGTCGGACATTTCTAAGGATGAGCTGTATAATGAATTGGTTTCACTTGGTGGCGAGAGCACACTAAACAGCATGATTACAATGAAGTTGATTGACCAGGAAGCTGCAAAAGCTAACGTCTCTGTTACTGAACAGGATGTGAATGCCGAGATTGAGACGCTAAAAACCCAATATGGCGGTGAAGAGGGGCTTAACACGGCTCTTTCCCAATCTGGCATGACCATGGATTCACTCAAGAAAAATACGGAAGTCCAAGTGAAAATCCGTAAAATTCTTGAACCACAAACCACTGTAAAAGATGAAGATATCAGTGCCTATTATAAGGAGAACAAAGCAACATTCTCCACACCGGAGCAGGTGAGAGCATCTCATATCCTTGTGAAGACAAAAGAAGAAGCGGATGATATCAAAAAACAACTGGATGAGGGAGCAGACTTTGCAACCCTGGCAAAAGAAAAATCCACAGATACAGGCTCTGCAGCGAATGGCGGGGATCTTGGATTTTTCGGAGAAGGTGAGATGGTAGAAGCATTTGAGAAAGCAGCCTTCTCCATGAAAAACGATGAGATTAGCGAACCCATTAAGTCCGATTATGGTTACCACATTATCAAGAGGACAGATTATAAAGAGGCAACCAATCCGACTGAGGAAGACAAAAAGGAAGATATTCGTAATATACTGGTTGACCAACAGGTCGGTGAACTTAGTACCAATTGGATGAGTGAATTGCGCTCCAAGGCTACGATTGTTAATACACTTGAGCCAGCGGATGAAAGCTCGGATGCTGCTGCAGCTTCGACTACGGATACAGAATCCTCTGCCAAGGAATAATAGGAACGACAGATGGAATAGGAACAAGGAAGCAGCTGACAAACTCGAACCTTACAGTCGAATTTGTCAGCTGTTTTTCTTGTTTGTGACTTGATAAAGATTAAAGCGTAAGAGCGTGCTGCACTAATTGAGAAGGGGATTCCTTATTCGTAACATTACAATGAATCATGGGGAGTTCTAGCTCCTTAAACTAAAGGGAGATGTAGCTCAATAAACCAGAGGAGCAGCCAATCAAATCGGCTGCTTTTGTTTAACAATTGGACAGGATGCCTGATATTATCGATTGAAGTCATATGAACGGATGTTAATTCAACCGACTGTTCTTCTTATACTGTACATAGACGTAATAATAGCAAGACAAATGCACAACATTGACGATGGACCATACAACAAGCCAGATGATTGGAGTCGACAGCGTAGTCCAGATACCAAACCAAGGTAGCACACGTCCTCCACCGATAAACGTCATCAATGGGGAAAGGGTCAAAAGAATGAGGATCGGGGTCAGCCTTCCAATCGTTATCAGAATTATTTTGCTGGTCGTCAGGCGTTTCTTTCTAAGGCAGATGTGAAAGTAGGCATATATGCCCCATACAAGCGTAGCGATGAGTAGCGCAATCATAATCATTTCCACGTTTCGACCATTCACAAATGAGGTTTCAGGCTTTTCCCCTCTCATGATCTTCGCGATGTCATCAATAAAAGTCGAGTAATTCACAGAAGCGTTTAACCCGGAGTTGAACATTACCGCAATGCCCATCTCCTCGTCCAAATAAATCTTTTCTTCTGACTTGTATGTCCAGAAAATGCCGCTGTGCGAGATGATTCGGCCGTGAGATTCTTCTTGGTCAGCAAGCCAGCCCATGCCGTAGGAACCAATGGTCCCCGCTGCGTGATATTGTTTCTTTAGGGTAGGAGAGAGTAGCTGTCCTTGATATTGAGCAAGCATCCATCGGGACATGTCCTCGGCGGTTGAAACGATGCCTGCCGGGCCTTCAATAAACCATATCGGTTCCTTCTGTCCTACCGCCCGTCCCAAACTCAAGTAATGTCCTAGCGGAATAGCTTCATTTCCATAAAATTGCTGCGTTGTACTGACACTAAGGGTATGGTTCATACCTAGCGGCTTAAAAATGTGGTTATTCAGATAATCTGAAAACCGCTCTCCGCTCACATTTTCCACGAGGTTCGCCAGCAGCACGTAATTGGGATTATGATAGCTGTAGGCTGTTCCAGGGCTATGGGCAAGCTGGACCTCCTTTAATAGCTGGTTTACTTCATGCAGTGTTTGAAATTGCGGTTTCCTCGTCATATCTGGATTTACTTTGTCATTGAGACCGCTAGTCTGATTCAACAGTTGGCGAATCGTGATGTTGTGAACGCGGGGATCCCGTACAGAATGCATTGGAAAATAATAATCGTAAGCCGCATCCAGGTCAATCTGGCCGTTGTCCGCTAACTGCAGTATGGCGAGTGCGGTAAAAGACTTGCTTAGCGAAGCAATGGGGAAATGAGTGCCGCCCGTAACCTTTTGGCCATCTTCAAATGTTCCGTAGCCTTTTGCATAAAATACTTCATCTTCTTTAACAATGGACAGTGAGGCAGCCTGGATGTGATTGGCTTTCATACTCCGATGCATATATTCGTCGATGTCTTGCAGGATTTCCGATTTGTCACGGACTTCTGTGGCTGAAACCGGGCTTTGCCAGACTGAACATAACAACAGTGAACAGGCGATTGTAATAAACATTCTTTTTTTCATTTTTAGCATCATAGCACTCCCATCATTCATGATAAGGAAATGCTATCAGAATATTTTCAACTATTTATCAACTCGATCCCAATACTTGCCGTGACGCTTCCACCGCCATGAGGTCCATTTTCAATCAACAGGCTTCCATCATGGTTGTCGCAAAACACTTTACAAACGTATAGGCCCAGCCCACGATGTTCGGTTGCATCCCACACTTCGCCCCGGTAAAAAGGCAGGACAGCTTTGCCTAGGGCATCTTTTGAGAAGCCTTGTCCATCGTCTGTGACGTTAATTATCAAATAGCTTTTCTGGATGTCATAGTGAACATTCACTTGGCTGGCAGCATATCGAATTCCGTTAGCCACCATATTCTCGAAAATTTGCATGACGATATAAGGGTCCACATTGATTTGGGCATGATCATATTCCATGGAGGCGACGAAGGTTTTGCCGGATTGCTTTGCCATTTGTTTGGCACTGTCGTTCAGCAGCGTCGTAAGCGTGATTATATCCATCGACTGACGGCGTACGGGAACATCTTCTAGTTTCTGAATCGAGTTCATGGCCTCCGCATAGCTCTCGAGACGCACGATGTGAAGATTCATGGTGTGGATCAGTTCCAGCGCCTTTTCCTCAGACAATTTCTTTTCCGGCAGATAGGCTGCAAGTAACTCGGTGTTTCCTTTTAAAACTGAAAGCGGTGTTCTCAGATCATGAGTAAAAATGGCATTCAGTTTCTTGCGTTCCTCAACCGATCGCCAGAGTGTCCTTACGTTTTTCTCTAATGTTGAGCGCATGTGTTCAAATGCTTCGATTAGCTCGCCCATCTCGTCCTGGCTGTCGTAGGAGATGCGGAAATTTAGATCGTTGGCCGAAATTTTCTCCGAAGCTTGTTTGAGTATCTCCAGCGGACGTTTTAGTTTCCATCTGTAAAACAGGATGGCCATGATAACAATTCCGGCTGCCACGGTAAGCATAACCATCGCAACGAGGGAGGGCAGAATCCAATCTGATTCTCCGAAACGCTGCCGCAGCTTCTCCGCCCAGGCGAACTCCATAGTTACGACGGCGAGCACAGCAATAACTGTGGCTACAGATAGTAAAATAAAAGATTGCCGCAAGGTAAGGCGCTTGAATAGCCGTTCATTCATGTGCTTGGCCATTTGTATCCTACTCCCCAAACGGTCTCGATTCGGTCATCGCATCCGTATTCTTTTAATTTAGAACGAATTCGCCGGATATGTTCCGCGATTACATTACTATCACCTTGGTTATCCCAACCCCAAATTTTTTCGTACATGCGTTCCTTTTCGAACACGATATTGGGATGTGTAGACAGCAACTCGATGATCTCGAACTCTTTTTTGGCCAGTGGGATTTGCTTATCCTGGTAGTAGACCACCCGTGCTGTATAGTCAATAACTATATCCTCATTAAATCTCACCGAGGATTTGGTGTGGATACGCTGTTCCCTGCGCAAATGAGCTTCAACCCGGGCACCCAGTTCGTGAATGCTGAAAGGTTTCAGGATGTAGTCGTCACCTCCGGCCCGAAACCCGGCTATTTTATCTGCATCTTCGATCCGAGCTGTTAAAAATAAGATGGGGCACGAGACGAAATTACGGATTTGCTCGCATAATTGAAGCCCGTTCTGTTCAGGCATGTTGATATCTAGCAAAACAAGGTCGGGCTGTTGTTCGACTTTCCGCAGCGCTTCTCTGCTATCCTTGGCCGTTAGGACATGATATCCATTGATTTCGAAATAATCGGTCAGCAGCTTTCGAAGATCGGCTTCATCATCCACGATTAGTATTTTATGCATCAATGCTCAGTCTCCCGTTAACCATTTTTAAATCAGCATAGCAAAAAACTATACATAATAAAATCTCCATCTAATAGTGGGCGCTACACGGATCATCTTAAAAAGAACCCTAAATACAAAGTCATACTGGATGTAACTTTTACCATAGCTTATATAAAGGGGAGGCTATTTAACTTATTTGAATAAGAATGTTGATATGCAGGTTAATAACGGGGGAATAGACTATTCTGATAAAATGTAAGCTGCTACACAAAAAAGTATAAGGGAAGGTGAACCTTTTTGGATCTTGTCATTTATTCGGCACTGGCACTAATTTATTTGTTTCTTGTTATCAGGATTGCTGCTCAATTATCTGGGAAAAGACAATGGCTGAATTACGCTATCTTCCAGATTTTTGTATTGTTCAGTCTCGCGTACGATAACGGAATTATTGCAGCAGGTCGCTTCATAGGAGAAGGAGAGCTGCTCATGGGACTTAGCAGTGTTCGATTTTGGCTTCATGCCTTCGCTACACCCACGTTGGTACTTGTAGGCTTCTACATCCTGCGCAGCTCGCAAGTCAAGTTTTCAAAACACATCATTACACATATTGCTGCGTGGGTAATAACAGTTGGCCTTATCATTTACCAAATAAGTTCAACCTTACAGGAAGTGAAAAGTCTTATACCCATGGAAGAGTATGGGGTTTTGAGGTATACGTCAGAAAGTCTTGCAGGTCCACCATTCATGGTGATTATCGTTGGTTTTCTGCTGTTGTTAATAGGTATAATCGTTCTAGTAAAACAAAAATGGCTATGGCTGTTTGTTGGAACCTTGCTATTGTTTGTAGGTCAAGCGATCCAAATACCTGTAGCAAGCACAGCTGTAACCAATATATTTGAACTGATCCTCATGGTGTCCATCTGGATCACCACTTCAAAAGCTTTAGATTCACAGAGGCGATATAGTTCCCATTAATACGTTATAAAGCTGATATGTAGCCAGGAGAAAAGTGAAGTGTCTAATGAATGAGTGATTAACTCGTTCATTAGACATTTTTTAGTTGTGACAGAATAACAAAATTCAATATGCGAACGAACGGGATAGTTGAATTCACCGAAGGGTACAATACTACAAAAAAGATGGGGGTGCTCTTTGTTTAAACAGGTTGTTTCATTGATTTTAATTTGGACTGTATCGGTCGGGCTCAATGTGGAGCCACTAGTAAGGAAAGACCCATGCTGATAAACGGACGCATAAGGTTAAAATATAATGTTACACAGGAGGTTATCGTTACTTGAAATTCGAACTAGGGCGCTGCTTACTGAATGAACGCTTGGTGGAAGCCGGAAAGTCAGCAGAGTGGCTGGCAAAGGAATTGCTTTTTAAACCGGAACGAGTTTACGACTTTATGGAAAACAAAAGAGTAATGCCGCTTAAAATTGCCATATCGATCGCCGACTCTATCGGTTGTGACGTTCGTGCATTGTATGAATTAATTCCGAGTGATTTCGAAGTAAAGGGAGAAGATTGAAGAAATGTTGGAGTGCGCTATCTCTAACCGGAGGTGAAGTCCTTGTTTGGAAGAGTGAAAAGAAGATTACTTGTATCGCTTCTCTGTCTAGCCCTTATATTGGAACCCACCAAAACCTATGCTGAATCGGATACAAATGGTAAGAACCAAAGACTGATTCTAACTCTTTTAAGTCCAAAAATAGAAGAACAACTAACCCTTTTTTATAAAAATCGATTGAAAGAGAAGCCTATGCTTGCTCCTTTTCTAGGTGGGAATGACCTAAAGTTAGAATACCATGAGTCACACATTATTGCCCACGTGACGGTTGAACCGTACGTTGGTCCTCACTTAAGTGTAGGTCAAGATCTGATTACATTCCATATAGACAATTCCGGCGAGGTTAAAGTCATTGCGTATCAACAAATCAAGAACTACGAGCTTCCACCACATAGGAGGAATGTGGGTTATTCCAACAGCAGCATTCAGACAAATGTAAATTTTTGCGCTTTAAATAACTGAAATACTCGTTTAACAAGAAGTTGAGTTTCTTATTGACTAATATTAGTTCAGGATCGTTGGTTACCAAAAATATTCCTGAAAATGTGATTGCTCTAGCAATCCATGCCCAGTTCATAGATCATTACAGATACGGATAAAGAATACTGGAATGCAGTGTTAGCCGACTTGGGAGTTTGGCTACTCATAATAGATGGCCTCGTAAGGAAACGCTAACTTATTCAAGCGATATTCTTTGGGTGACATGGACATATATTGCCGAAAAACTTTGCCAAAATAGCTGGGACTCTCAAATCCGCATTGTTGGCCAATTTGGGAAATCGGAAGCTCAGTCGTGCGGAGAAGTCGGATTGCAACCTCAATCCGTCGGTCCTTTAGATAGGCTAGCGGTGAAGTTTTCTCCGATTTTTGAAATAATCTGCACAAGTAATGCTTATTGATATCACAATGGCTGGCCAGCTCATCCAGCGTCAACGGGGAAGCATAATTCTCCCGAATGAACTTTTTGCATTTCTCAATCGTGGTGATCGATAGAACGCCGATATCCCTCTCCGCATCCCGACTCGTCTGAACCAAGATAAGCAACCACTGATAGACTTGCATGGACAAACGATACTTGTCCGTTACTTTCTCTTGATGAATCAAATGAATGATTTGCCATAACTCCTGAATCAAGGGAGAATCCGCGTTTCGTTGAATGACATGACCTTCATTATCATGAATCATATCCCAGATTCGGTTCGCTTCATCCCCCCGAATGTTTATCCAGATAAATTCCCAAGGTTCATTATTCTCCTGTTTATAGTAATAGCAATGCTCTCCAGAGATTTTAACGAGCAGGGCATGTCCCTTCGGTAAGGGAAGGGTTTGATTATCAATATCCAGATAGCCCTGTCCATTAAGGGTGTATTGAAAAACAACGTGCCCGGGGTCCGGTCTATCGTCACTTGGACAGCGATATTGCTCGCTGGAGACGATCTGCCATCCTATAGAGTCCAGTGTCATGATTGATGTATCGTCGTTACGAAAAGCATAAGAGACCGTATGGACCATACTTTCATCCCCTGCCTAAAAAAGTCAATTTTATTATATAATACGTCACATTTTTTAGATTGTCTGCCTTTTTTTACACCTGTAAGATAATTGTAAGCGGTAACATAAGAAGGGGGTGACTATCGTTTGTGTTCCTTTGGTTAGTGAAAAAGAAGTTTTCCTGCATCAAAGGAATAGTGCTACACAAGTGCAACGAGCGACAACATCAAGCAGGGCAGATTGAACACAATTCCTGGGGCTGTCTTAAAACAGAAAGATTTCTTTCCCCAGATTCGAAGTATGAATTTTTGGATAAAGGAGGAGCTAATCCAATGGACCGAAGAACTGTTTCCATCCAGAAATCGATATTTGTATCTTTTCTAGCATTCCTTATGGTTATTTCATTGGCTGTACCTCCGGCTCCGGCACGTGCAGAGTCATCCGACATCCTGACGGGCCGCCAGGGAGAATATCTTAACCGGGGTCTCGTTGCGGTTCTCGTAGACAACGGCGTTTTTTTAAGCTGGAGGTATCTGAACAATGATCCTGATGAGATCGCTTTCAATATATACAAAAATGGAACCAAAGTGAACACGTCACCGATCAGCGACGTGACGAACTATGTGGACACAACCGGCTTCGACAGCTCGCAATATCAGATATCAACCATTATTGCGGGCAAGGAGCAAATGCAGCCAGAGGTTGTATCGGTCTGGCATAACGACTATCTGCCTATTCCACTTGATAAGCCGGCTGACGGTCGGACCAAGGATGGTGGAACCTATTCCTATTATGCGGGTGATGCTTCCGTTGCGGACTTGGACGGTGATGGCGAATATGAAATCGTCTTCCTGTGGAGTCCAAGCAATTCCAAGGACAATTCGCAGGCAGGATATACCGGCAATGTCTATATCGATGCCATCAAGCTGGACGGCACGAAGCTGTGGAGGATTGACCTTGGAGTCAACATCCGTGCCGGAGCCCATTATACGCAGCTCATGGTATACGATCTGGATGGCAACGGAAAAGCCGAAGTCGTTGTGAAAACAGCGGACGGCACAAAAGACGGACAGGGTACGGTCATTGGTGATGGCACAAAGGATTACCGCAACGAGGGCGGATACATACTGTCAGGGCCGGAGTATCTCACGCTGTTTGACGGTGAGACCGGAGCGGCCGTATCCACCGTGGATTACAATCCCCCAAGAGGAAACGTCAGTGATTGGGGCGATGGGTACGGCAACCGTGTAGATCGCTTTCTTGGCGCTATCGCTTATCTGGACGGCAAGAAGCCAAGTGTGGTGATGAGCCGCGGTTATTACACCCGCACGGTGCTTGCTGCTTATGATTATGTTGGTGGAAAACTCGTGCAGCGCTGGACCTTCGACACGAACGAAGCAGGAGCACAATATCAGGGGCAGGGCAACCATAATTTAAGTGTGCTGGATGCCGACAATGACGGCAAAGATGAAATCATGTTCGGCGCCTTGGCCATCGACGATGACGGCAGCTTGATGTACAGCACCGGGCTCGGCCACGGAGATGCCATGCATGCAGGCCAGCTCGATCCGAACCGGGACGGGTACCAGGTGGTGAGTGTGCACGAGCATTCGGATGCGGCATATGGACTGGAGATGCGCGATGCTGCTACAGGCGAAATTATCTGGGGGCAGAAAACAGGCATTGACACCGGTCGAGGGATGTCAGCGGACATTGATCCGAACTATCCGGGCTATGAATCATGGGCCACGACCGTTACCAACGGGCAAAGTGTGCCTGTAACCAATACCTATTCGGCTGCTGGAGAAGCGATCTACACGGTGGACGAAGGACCCAAAACCGCCAATTTTGCCATCTGGTGGGATGGAGATCTTCAGCGGGAGCTGTTTGACCATGAGTGGGATAACATTACCGCCAAAGGAATTCCACTCATCTACAAATGGGATTACGAAAACAAAAAGCTGGATGAAATCTTCCGGGCAACCGGTACGTTAACGAACAATCATACCAAAGGAAATCCGGCGCTTCAGGCGGATATTCTGGGCGACTGGCGAGAGGAAATTCTGCTGCGAAGCGAAGATAGCTCGGAATATCGTCTATATACGACGACCATTCCTTCCGATTATCGTATTCCTACGCTGATGCAGGACCCTGTATATCGACTTGGTGTAGCATGGCAAAATGTATCTTACAACCAGCCGCCTCATACAGGCTTTTATCTTGGAGCGGAAGCTACAGCATTCCCCAAAGCCGATCTGTCACTGACGCGTGAAGCAGAAATGCTGGAGTCTATCTATCGCTTTGACTTCGGTACCGAGACAGCCTCAGGAAGTACGAATGTACAGGATACGCTCTACGCGCAAGATCCGGGATTCGGGTTCTTGGATACGAGCGGGATTGCGGTAGGGGCAAACCAGGTTTCGGTCAACACAGGCACAACATTTGCCGTTGATCTGCCAAATGCAAATTACAAGGTGACGCTGCGATTAGGTAGCGATTCGCGTGACTCCAACGTTGGAGTCAAATCCGAATATGTCCAGAAGCTAGCTATGACGAATGTAAAAGCGGGAGAACCGCTGGAGTATTCCTATGACATTGCCCTGGTGGATGGTCAGCTTGATTTCCTCTTTACGGGTACAGCCATAGACATTCAAGATATTCTCATTGAGAAATATCCGGATAAATCGGCCGGTGCTGCAACGACGATCTATATGGCTGGTGATTCAACCATGCAATCTTACAGTGAGATGCAGGCACCACAAGAAGGGTGGGGTCAGCAATTCGGTCGTTATTTCTCAAATGGGGCAGTGATCGTGAATGACGCGATCGGCGGCCGAAGCAGCAAGTCGTTTATGGTAGACGGTCGTCTGGATACGATCCTGCAGCGAATCAAGCCGGGAGACTTCTTCTTCATTTCCTTCGGTCATAATGATGCCAGTGCAGGGATACCGGACCGTTATGCATCACCTGAAGATTATAAGATGTACCTGGCCCGATATGTAAACGGTACCAAACAGCGAGGTGCAACACCAGTATTGCTTACTCCGGTTGGACGCAGAGATTTTAATACGGTAACTCAGGAATTCAACGTCAGCTTCCCGGCATATGTGCAGGCTGCCAAAGAGGTGGCAGAGGAGCTTGACGTGCCGCTGATTGATCTCAGCAAGCTGAGCATTGCATACTACGACAAAATCGGTAATGCTGCAACGGAGAAAGTGTTCCTTTACGCTAATCCGGGTGAATATCCGAAATACCCGAATGGTATCAACGATAACACCCACTTCAGTCGTTATGGCGCGCAGAAAATTGCCGGACTGGTTGCAGGCGCGGTCAAAGACATGGAGTTGAGTATTTCTTCTCTGGTGATCGACCCGGATATGTCCGAGCCGGAACCGGAGCCAGAAATTCAGCTCTACGAAGAGGATTTTGAAGGCGATGCCGCCAATTACCAGTATGCGATGGTTAATGCTACGGGTATTGCAGGAACGATGGCGGGAACGGTTGTAGAACAAAGCGGAAATAAAGTGCTCTCCGTCACGGGATCCGGATCAGGACATCGGGCTAAAGTGTTCCGTATGTTCGATGCCGTAAACGGCGATCTGGTTAATGTGAAGTTTGATTGGCAATCGGGCAACGTAAGTGCCTATCCGTCAGAGGGGCATCTTACCATCATGGATTCTAACGAAAATGCGCTTTTTACACTGTATACGAAAACCGGAAGTTCCAAAATTCATTATTATGTCGGTGCTTATAATCCGGACTACGGCACAGGCGATACAGCCATACCTGAAGGGGGAACGGCTACAGAGATTTCCAAGAACCAGTGGGTCAATGTGGATGCAACCGTTAATTTTGCCAAGAAAACGCTGGATCTTACATTAACGAACCTGGCGGATCCGACTGATACACAGACAATCGAATCTATTCAGATGAGTTCCGGTGCTTACGCGAACAATGTCAGAGCTCTTAGGTTCTTGGGTACGAGAAAAGGCGGTGGAGGCACGCTGAACTGGACGACTCAGATCGATAACGTGCGAATTGAAGGCACTCAGCTCCCTTCCGAGGGCGGCGATCAAACGGCTTTGGTTGCTCTCTATGATGAGATCAAAGCACTGGATCTGTCGAAATATACAGACGCATCGAAAGCAGTGGTGAATCGGGCCTTGGCAGCTGCGGAAGCCATCTTCAATACCGAAGCCACTCAGGCTCAAGTTTACCACGCGCTTAACATGTTAACCGTCGCCAAGGATTCATTGACCAAAGAGACGGCTGAAGAGGTACGTGAGTACATGTTTGATTTTGGTTCCGGCAGCGCTGCTGATGGATACATCAAGGTAGATGCCAAGAGAGCGTACATCGAAGGCAACGGATATGGCTTTGCCGATACTGCGCTGACCGAAGATGTGAACCGGGAAACTGGAGATGTGCTCAAGGAGGATTTTACGCGGGTAAACGGAACTTCCTTCCTGGTGGAAATGGAACCAGCCAATTACCGGGTAACGATGACTGTTGGGGATGCGGTGGAATCGACGAGCGCAAGTGTCGTTGTGGAGCAGATGACGAAGCTGCCGCTCACAACCATTGCCAAGGGCGATTTTAAAGAAATCACTTATGACATTGCTCTGATTGACGGAGTGTTCAATTTTGACTTCGCTGGAAATACACCGAAGATTAATGGACTGAAGATTGAGCGTCTGCCTGAAAACGGCGCGGGCAATAAGCCTGTCATTTATTTGGCGAGCGATTCCACCGTTGCCAATTACGCGGAGAACTATCGTCCGCAAGCAGGCTGGGGCGAAACGCTGGGCGGATATTTTGATCAAGATGAAGTCAGCGTGGATAACCGGGCAGTCGGTGGGCTCAGCAGCAAGACCTTCCTGGTCGGTGGATATCTCAACGATCTTTTGCTCGACATCCATGAAGGGGATTATCTGTTTATGCAGTGGTCTCATAACGATTCCACACCGTCCCGCCCGGAGCGCTATCTTACGCCTGAGCAATTCAAGGTATATTTGATAGAATACATTGATGGAGCTCGGCAAAGAGGAGCGATTCCGGTTCTGGTCACACCAGTGAACCGTCGTGATTTTACTGGAGAGACCCTGAACAAAAGCTTCCCGGAATATGTTCAGGCCATGAAAGAAACGGCGGAGGAGACGGAAACACTCATCATCGATCTGAACCAGGCAAGCTGGGAGTATTTCCAGGAGCTTGGGACAGAAGGAACCAAGTCGATATTCATGTGGGTAGGTACAACGGAAGACAATACACATTTGCAGATGAACGGTGCAATCAAGGTATCTGAACTTGTGGCACGTCTTGTGAAAGAACTGAATATACCGCTGTCAGCCTTGGTGACACTGGAAGGGGAAACACCGGAACAGACACCTCCGCATACTACGGTATCCGTGGAAGGGGATGAGCACGACGGGTGGTTTACTTCTCCAGTCCAAGTAACCTTTACAGCAAATGATGAAGATTCCGAGATCGAAGGAACCTATTATCAAATCAATGGTGGCGAAGCAGTGAGTGGCACACAGTTGACTCTAAGCGAAGAAGGTACACATACCATCACTTACTGGAGTGTCGATGTGGATGGTAACCAAGAGAGTGAGCAGACTCTGACTCTATCTATTGATCTCGTACCACCAACCATTGAAATTCAGGGTCAAACCGAATATACCATTGATCAGCACGTGGAAATCGGTTATACAGCCTCCGATTCGGTATCCGGCGTGACAGAACCGACGGGTGTGCTCCTAAACACTCCGGCTTATACACTGGAACCCGGCCTGAACAAGGTGACGGCAAACGTATCCGATTTGGCTGGTTGGGAACAGACGGTAGAATATAGCTTTGGAGTTATTGCTACGTTTGATAGCCTGATTAATCTGACCAACTCCTTTGCGAATGAATCGATCGATCCTAATGCAAGTGCTCTTGCTGAGCAGCTTGCGAACACATTAGGGCAGGCCAACCAGGCAGCTATCCATCATGAAGGAGCAAAGGCACGTCAACTTCTTGCATCATACGGTAATGATGTTCAAGCAGCTAGAGGAACTGTCTTTACGGATGATCAGGCCAATGTGTTAATCAAGTGGGAGGAATGGCTCAACCAAGCAACTCCACTTGCGAACGGGGCCCCTGGAACGCCTGTGTTATCTGACAATAACGGTTACGACACGGGTCTTAGAGACGGGGACTACACAGTCACGATGAATTTGTGGTGGGGCAATAACGGCAATCAGTTTAAACTGTATGAGAATGGTGAATTGATCAAGGAAATCACACTGGTCGATCAATCACCATCCGCTCAATCTGTTCAAGTTGATATTACTGGAAAGAAAAATGGTACCTACATTTATACCGGAGAGTTGATCAATTCACTGGGTACGACCTTGAGTGTTCCGCTGACAGTCACGGTTACCGATGCTTCTCCGGGGCAAGCCGTTCTATCGCACGACAACTGGGACGGTGACGGCAACTATAATGTCAGCATGAATCTGTGGTGGGGAACGAATGCGACCGAATACGAACTCTACGAAAATGGTATATTGATCGACACACAGTCGCTGCAATCGAATACGCCTAACGCACAGTCTGTGGTTACTGCAATTACTGAAAGGGGACCTGGAATCTATGAGTATGAAGCTGTACTTCGTAATTCTTCAGGGGAAACCCGATCGTCCAAGTTAAATGTAACCGTACGAAAGTAGTAAAAATTGTTTTAGCCATCCCTTTATCACAAGTGATTTAGAACTGAAGTAGATTAGATATATTAAAAAGTGCTATTCCTCATCCATCTGAGGAGTAGCACTTCTTTATTTTGAGAAATCGTAAAAAGTACATGATCTTTTACTAAGCTGAGGATAATTAACCATGAACCCTCTAATCCAACGGACAGCTTAGTTCAGTGGATGTTAAAATAAATGAGACCATGATAACAGGAGGGTTTATATGCTGCCTTTTCCAGCCCGTACAAGTCGTCAAGAAAAATTGGATTTCGTATATGAGATAAAGGACAAGTTGTTGGATAAATATGATGGGGACATTGAAGCCATTGGTATCTATGGTTCGCTTGCTCAAGGCAAAGACGGTCCTTATTCAGATATAGAATTACATGTAATTTGTCGAGATGGAGCGAATATACCTAGCCATGAATTAATCTATCATCCATTCAAATTGGAGATTTCTACCAAGCAGGCATCGGAATGGTTAGATCAAGCGCGTTCAGTAGACGATGGATGGGCAATTAAAGCGGGAAGCTTATTACACATTACTTCTTTGTATGATCCGAAAGGTATATTTGAAGGGACGAAAGAAGCTGCACTTTCCGTACCTGAAGAAGCATTTAGAGAAGTGATCGCAGAATTTATCATTTGGGAGCCTTACGAAACGATGGGCAAGATACGAAATATGCGAGTTACGAATAATCTTTCTTATTTACCCCGAGCTGTTTTTGATTTTACATGGCAAAATGCAAAATTAATTGGTCTGTTGAACAAGCAGTACTATACGAGTAGAGCCGTTACCCTCGAAGAATCTATAGATAGACCGATTAAGCCAGAAGGATATGTTGAGCTCGCGAGAAAAGTAATCAGTGGAGATTTGTCTGAAAAGGAAGAGCTTTATCAGCTCTGTGAAAATCTCTGGTCTGGGCTGAAGCGTTTAATTCAGGAATTAGGGATTGAGTACCGAAGCGATAAATTGGAACTCTGACAGTCTGTTATTTAACTCGGATACCACATGTTACTAGCAGCGTCCCGCCACGGCTAGAATACTAATCAAAACGAATTGGAAAGTAACCCAGCAATCACATTCTCATTTTGAAAAAGAATATAATAATTGCTCTGATAGTGAGTAGTTCTTGGAACTCATGATGTCGAATCCAAGTGCACTTCATGGAGCAAAGGAAGTGCACTTCCACCGAGGAGGGATTAACCCATGAATGTAGTCACCAAGTTAATGAGTGAACTCAAAGATCGCGATAGCCGGCAGCAGTTGAAAGGCTATCGCGATCAGGTGAAACTCATCAGAAAAAGGAATCTAGAGGCCTGGGACGATGAACGACTTCGAGAGGAATCACATCGACTGAAAGAGGAAGCGTTAGGAGGCAGCGCTTTGAGTGAGCTGCTTGTGGATGCCTACGCTTTAGTCTGCGAGGTAGCAAAGAGAAAGCTCGGATTAAACCCGTACGATGTACAGATCATGGCAGCCATCGCTCTGCATGAGAGATTTCTAATTGAGCAGCACACGGGTGAAGGAAAAACACTCTCCGCTGTTATGCCCGCTTATCTAAATGCGCTAACAGGCCAAGGCGTGCATGTGCTGACGTTCAACGATTATTTGGCCAACCGAGATGCCGAGTGGATGGGCCCGATCTATCGATTTCTTGGGTTAAGTGTTAACTCAGTTCAAGCGGGCATGAATCTGTACGAGAAAAAGAATGCCTACGCTAGCGATGTCACCTACGTGACGGCTAAAGAAGCAGGATTTGATTACTTACGAGACACGATCGCGCTCAACGAAGTTGATCTGGTTCATCGCCCGTTCCACTTCGTCATCGTCGACGAGGCGGATTCGCTGCTTCTTGATGAAGCGCGGGTGCCGCTGGTTATTAGTGGAGAGTCGGGCTCTTCCAAGAATGACGACATTCGTTTTGCAAAAGTGGCTCAGCAGCTTAAACAAGGAGAGCATTACGAATTCGATGAGTTCCAACGGAACGTTTACTTGAATGAAGCTGGCTCAGCGAAGGCAGAGTCACTGCTCAGAAGCGGCAATCTGTACAATAGCCATAATACTCATTTGTTAACGTCATTAAATTGTGCGCTGCATGTGGAAACGTTACTAAAAAGAGACGTCGATTACATCGTCCGAGACGGTGAAATCGAGTTGATTGACGAATATACTGGCCGAGTGGCTCAAAACAGGTATTTACCTGACGGACTGCAAGCCGCGCTTGTAGCCAAAGAAGGGCTGCAGTGGACCGTAGGCGGGAAAATTCTCGGCACGATTACGATTCAACACTTTATTAGCCTGTATCCAGGCATTTGCGGAATGACGGCTACAGCACATGCTTCTGCTATGGAATTTGAACATATTTACGCGCTGCAGGTCATGAGAATTCCACCGAATCAACCAAACATACGGATCGACCAACCGCACCGAATTTACACTCATATAGAAGCCAAACGAAAAGCACTTGTACAAGAAATCTCGTCTGTCCATGCGACGGGACGTCCGATTCTCATTGGTACATCCAGCGTTGAGGAGTCCGATGACCTGGCGGAAGCGCTGGCGAAGGTTAATGTACATTGCCATGTTTTGAACGCAAAAAACGACGCAAAAGAAGCTGAAATCATCGCTAAAGCAGGAGAAATTGGTGCCGTAACCGTTTCTACAAATATGGCAGGACGAGGCGTAGACATTCGGCTTGGCGGCGGAAATCCTGAGCAGGCAGGATTGGTCGCCAAGCTGGGAGGCTTATACGTGATCAGTACATATGTGAATGAAAGCGTGCGGATTGACGATCAGCTACGCGGGCGTTCCGGCCGCCAGGGCGACCCGGGATCCTCCGTATTTTTTGTAAGCCTGGAAGATGAGCTAATGGTTCAGTTCGGCATCCATAAATTGGTTCACGTACCTAGGCAGGATGAGGCACTCGATGACACGGTACTTCTCAGTAAAATCGAGCATATTCAGCGCGTTATTATGGGTCAGAACTTTGATATTCATCTGGAACTGAACAGTTATTCGGATATGGTGGAAGATCAGAGACGAATTCTATACGCCGAGCGTCTTCAGATTTTAAAAGGCGATATACCGATGAGCCCCTCGGAACAGAGAGTACGTCTTTTTTATATGGACGAGTTCTGGGCGGAACATCTGGCGTATGTTTCTTACCTTCGCGAAAGCATCCACTTGGAGAGCATAGCCAGCCGCAATCCAATCGAACAATTTCATATGCAAATCACCCAGGCCTACGAGCAAATTCCGTATAAAATCGATAAGGCATCTCAGAAGATGCTTCTAAGACTTGGAGATTCAAATGATCCATCGGAGTGGGAAAAGCTCGGTCTGAAGAGCCCTGCATCCACAAGGACTTATATTATCAACGATCAGTACAGCGAAAATAGACGCAGCTTATGGACTGGTACGACCGTCTTTGCTTTTTGGGGCCGCCAAATTTTGAGATGGGCGCTATGGCCGGTATATAGGATGTCAAAATAGTGATAAAAAGTAGTATTTCATTTTATTCTTCAAATCAATTGATGCTGCAAAAGAAACTCCGAACCCCACTATATTCACGGGTCTCGGAGTTTCTCTGTTAGAGCAACTTAAACAGTGATGCTTTTCATTTCATGAATTTTTTGAAGTATTTGAACAAGTTTTGTCTTCTCTTCATCATCCTCTGTGTGGAGATAACTCTCCACAAACCTGTATCCAAATACGAGAAGGATCATTTCATAGACGCAATGGTCTGCAACAGGGGGGACATCTGCATATTCAGAAAATCCCTGGTAATACGCGGGAACACACCGCTTGTAGTAATCGACCATATCATTAACATCCGCTTCATCCGCAATCAGACTTGCAAGATCTTCACCCAAGTAGCCCCATCCCGATGTATCCCAATCAATGAGCGCAATTTTCCCATCAGCATAGATCAAGTTGGTCACCCAGAAGTCCCTATGGCATAGCACAAGGGGGAGTTTTTCAATGCGGTCAAATATTTCTTCTGCGTGCTCATCAATGTCGATAAGCATTTGCCGCACATGCTGCGGAAATTTGCAGTTCTCTGAACGTATATAGTCGTAGACAACCGGCCATGACCGGAAGTGCAGATAGGTATTTTTCATGAGGTCCGCATGGCTCAGGTTAGTCAGGCTCTGAAGTACAGCAGGTTGCTTGGCATACAGTTTGCCTTGAAAGCGTCCCAATTCCAGTGCGGCCTGTTCATACATGTCACCGGTCAAGTCCAAACCGGATACGCCATCAATATATTCCAGCCATAGATGGAATTCATTTTCTTCGGTATTCATCTCGGCGTAATAACATGTTGGCCAGCGCAAGGCATTGGAGAATGTTTCACCCAAGTCAGATGCATAGAGGTCATATTCCCGGCGCCATGAGCCTGGATCATTGTAACGAGTCCATTGCTTCTGAACTTTTAGCACGATGCGGTATGACAATTTTTCGCCTTCGGATGTTTCGGCAACCCCCGTCACCAAGTTTACATTTCCCACAGTACCGCCATGTAGAGGTATGGTTTGGTAATCAGCCGAGATGATCTCTCTCTCAAATCTTCTGTGTAAGACAGCGTTCAGCGTTTCGGATTTGATATTCATATCTTCTTACCCCCGTTTTTCTTCATGTTCTTGCCGTACATGGCGAGCGTTTTGCTTCTCGCCCTCTTGTTAATGAGGTAACTCGTTTTATTCTGGACATACCTGTTCTCATGGTGTTGGGCGAGATAATGCTCCCACCGCTCACGAGACAACGAGCCGTCGGCAATCGCGGTGAGAACCGCACAACCGGGCTCAGTCTGATGGCGGCAATCCGTAAATCGGCATTGAGTGAACCATGCCTCCACATCGGTAAAACTAGTGCGTAAGCCTTCATCGGCATCAAAAAGACCAAGCTCCCGCATACCCGGCGTGTCAATGACCATACTTCCGGAGGGGAGCATGAACAACTGACGATGGGTTGTTGTATGCCGTCCCCGGCTGTCGACCTCCCGGATCGCCTGAACCTTCATTACGTTCTGTTCCATCAATGCATTGAGGAGAGACGATTTCCCAACACCAGACATACCGAGGAAGACAATTGTTTTACCAGGCATGAAATAGGCATTGAGTTCGTTCAGCCCCATGGCTGTATGACTGCAGATTGCGTGAACTGGCACACCAGGAATACTTTGTGTAACTTCGGAGAGTGGGAGAGCATAATCTGGGGCGAGATCAGCCTTGGTCAGAATGATGACCGGCTGGCCGCCGCTCTGCCGGGCTTGTGTCAGGTATCGCATGATGCGGGAAACGTTGAAATCCCCATTCAGCGATGAAAGGATAAACACATAGTCGAAGTTGGTTGCAACGACCTGTTCCAGCACGGTTTTGGTATAACCTGTGGCATGACCGGAGTAATCCGCGCGTGAGAATTTGGAGCGGCGGGGCAGTACTGTAGCGATGAGAGAATCTCCGCTCTCGTTGTAGTACAGCAAGACAAAATCCCCGACGCACGGAAAGTCCACACGTGTTGCCGCGCCTTGATAAAAGGTTCCTTTAAGAACCGCTGTTACTTCCCCGCACTCGGTCATGACCGTGAAGCGCTCGCGCCTAAGCTCTGTCACTCTGCCGGGCAATAATCCATCTTGAATTGCATCTATCTCTGTATAGCCATAGGTTTTCAAATCAATCATGTTATTGGGTAGCTCCTTTAATGTTGTTTTTTGGACGCAAAAATGCCACGGACAAGCAGCCTCTTAAGAAGCTGCTGTCGCGCGGCATCAGGACGCAAAAAAGATACGACATTCATCGTATCTGCAAACAGCAATATTCACGAAAGGTTACTTTGGATGGCATACCAAATAATGCGGGCAAATTCCCGCTTTTTTCGTGTATGCCTACTATTCAGTTTTAAGACGAAACCACCATATAAGTAGCAGCCATTTAAAACATCTCCCTTCGTGTAAGGAACTTGCTTATCACTAAGCTCTTTATAAAATAACCTTTTCTTCCAGAAAAATCAATTGAAAATATGACTAGCCAAAAAAACGATCTCCCCACTTATCTTAAGGAACATTACAGTTTACATTTCAATGAGAGTATATTATAGTTATTAAAGAGTTATTTTATCCGTAATTAAAGGGGAGACCAATATGAATCAAAAACTACAAAAGAAAATAAACAACTTAGAAAATATCGAAAGATTTCCTGCAGAGGAATTATTGGAGCTATTGCCTATCAAGAAAACCGATAATGTATTGGACCTTGGAGCGGGCACTGGTTATATTTCAATGTCCATTGCAGAACGAGTGAACACCGTATATGCGTTGGATAATGACAAGGATGTTCTTGAATATTTGGAAACCCAAGCGACGGAGAGAGGTATTACGAATATTACATCTGTTGTAGGTGACTTTAAAGAAATTCCGTTAGATAACCAGGTTCTTGATACAGCTATTGCATCCATTTCTTTACATGAAGTTAAGCCTCTTGCAACAGCTCTGAAAGAGATTAACAGAATATTGAAAGACAGAGGCTTATTTTTATGTATCGAATTAGAAAAGTCAGAGACTTCAACGGGTCCGAGAGTTTCATCCAAAGATATGGAAGTGCAAATGCTTGATGCTGGCTTCACCATCGTTAATACGATCTACCCATCGACCCAAATTGCCAACCAATCTGTCTATATAATCCTTGCTCAAAAATAAACAATAAGAACAATTAAGATGATTTTATCTTATGTAAAAGGGTCCTGCCACTGGTTTTGGTGGCGAGAAGCATGAAAGCGTTTGACTTATTCGAATATCGATCTATAATTATGAAGGAAATTGGACGAGGACGGAAACAGACGAAGTGTCCTGATATATCCACCTGAATGGATCGAAATGCCGACAAGCTTCAAAGTAGGCCTCAGCCTATGGGGATAACGATATTCGGTATAGCTGTATGTATACTCACAGCAAGCTTCCATAACCAGGAGGCTTGCTGTTTTTATTTTTTGAAGGAGACTCAGTCAGAATGACACTTAAAAAAAGGATCTTTTTATTGTTCTTCCTCAGTGCGTTTATCCCTTTTATCAGCATATTTGCGATCTCCTACTATACCATTGACTCCATTTTCGCAAATAAAATCGATGACGGCATCCGCAGCAATTTACAGCAGGTGACTTCCTCCCTGGAGAATTCAATCACCAATCTGAATCACGTTACACAGCAATTGTCCTACCGTGGAACCATTGGCAAAAAGCTGGATCAATTCCTGAAGCCTTCCTCGGATATCTTCCTATTGATGGAGGCGAGAGACGAATTAAAAAGCGAGTTAAGTGTGGTCACGTTTACCAATCCGAATATTGGATTGACGTTATATTACTTCCAGAAGGATGGAACTACACAGTTTGGCAACTTCCCGATTAAGGATCGCTTTTCTCCGGAGTCACTGCCTGTGCTCTTCCAGACCTATGGTATTAAATATTATGGTCCGCATATCAGCATGAACCGATTCGATGACCAACTCGTTCTGTCTGCTCTGCGAAGAGTACAACTGCCCGAAAGGGACGACGTGTACATTTACGTTGAGTCGGGCTTTCGCCTCACACAGGATAACTTGGGATACAGTCAGTACAATGGGGCTCTGTCTCATCTGATCCTGGATGGTGAAGGCAACATTGTGTACAGTGAAATACCGGAAGCGATGAAGGTCGGGGAGAATTTCTCCAGCTTGACAGCCGATCCTGCCAAGGACGGGATATCCCGGGGGTATCACTGGTTCAAGGAGGATTCATCACAGAAATGGAGTGTCGTTTCAGTCATTTCGCAGGCTCAATATCAGCAGGAGAAAAACCAGTGGTTACTTCAAATATTGCTGGTCGCACTATTTTTTCTCGGCTTTACCGTATTTCTAGCTTGGCTCTTGTGGAAGATGGTCTACAAACCACTTGGTTTGTTCCATTCGGAAATCAACGGGATGTCCAAAAATCCACAAACGACGGGGAGCCGAGCTCGCACCCAGATTCCCGAATTTGATTTTCTGCTCGGCGAATTTTCGAACATGCAGCATCAAATTGGCGATCTCTTCAAGGAAGTGCAGCAGAAAGAAAAAATTCGTGCAGACCTGGAAGTGGAAAAACTGCTCTATCAGATTAACCCGCACTTTCTGATGAATACACTGGATACGGTACACTGGCTGGCCGTCATGAACGGACAAGGGGAGATCGACAAGCTGGTACAGTCATTGAACAAGCTGCTCTATTACAACTTGGGCAAATTAGGGCAAGTATCCACGATGGAAGAGGAGATTGATGCATTAAGGCAGTATCTGATTTTGCAGCAAATTCGGTATGACTTTGAATTTGACGTTCGGATTACTGCTGACGAACAAGTGCTTCAAATTCCTGTGCCTCGTTTTATTTTGCAACCTCTGGTTGAAAACTCGCTCTATCATGGATTGAGTGACGAAGGCTTTATTCAGATTGAAGTGACATGTAATACATCATTGAACATTATGATACAGGATAATGGTGCAGGCATGAGCGAGGAAACCATTCATAAACTGCTGAACAACCGTGTAGCTGAACAACAAAAAGTAGGAATGGGCATTGGACTCAATTACGTTCACCGCATGTTGAAGTCACAATATGGGGACCAAGCACAATTGCTCATCGAGAGTGAATTGGGAACGGGGACAAGCATTCTGCTCATACTGCCCATTAAAGGAGAAGATATCTCAGCATGATTAAGGTATTGATTGTGGATGACGATAAGCTAGTACGCAAAGGCATTAGCTCAGCGATGCCATGGAACGAGTTCAATATGGAGGTTGTAGGAGAAGCGAGTAACGGAGCAAAAGCACTGGATTTCCTGAAATCCCAACCGGTTGATCTCATGTTGACGGATCTTGCGATGCCGGTCATGTCAGGAATTGAACTGATGAGAGCGACGAAACAGCTCTATCCGGAGCTTCATATTGTCGTGTTAACCTTGCATCAGGATTTCGATTATATCCAGGAAGCGCTGAGGCTGGGCGCTATTGATTATATAGCCAAAGTCCAGCTGGAGAAGGAACAGTTCGAACATGTTCTGCACCGGATCCATACTCGTATTACTGGGTTGATGAGTTCTAGCCGAAAGATGCCTTCTTCCAATGAAATCAATGTCCATTACCCGAATGTGTATGCACTTGTTTCCCAAGATCGCAAATCCGAACAGAAGTGGCCCGTGGAGCTGACCACCGATGGAGATGTGATTCGGTGGGAGGTTGAACGGAATAGCTGGATGTGGGCAGCTTCCCATGACGAGCAGGACCCGCTGTTTCATCAGCTGAAGGCATCCCTGAATCAAATTCCTCATAGTACGTTATTGGTTTTGTCCGATGTTCAAGAGAGGACATGGTCCCAAATCAAAAACTGGATTATGAATTATACCGAGGCATCTCTATTTTATGCGTACAACCCTGATGACCAAGTCATTGCGGTTTCGATGAACGAGGAAGAGACCTTTTTAAAAGAGCCGCAGGATGAGGACATAGACCGGATTAAGCAAAGCTGGTTCCAAACCCCATGGACTCATCATGACGCGTACTACAACCAACTCATTGAACAGTTTACATCATTACGATTAAACAAGGGCCAGTTGATGGGATTACTATACTCCCTCGTTATGGAATGGAATCACCTGTTTGCCCAAACAACGCTTGGAAGGATCTCGATGATCCATGGTTTCAATTCCTGGTATGAGGTTGAGAAATGGATTAAACAGACTGCTGTAGTTATTCGTAAGGCCGACGAACAGACTTCGTATTCCCAGGAAATCATCCATGCCGTGAAAAAAGCAGTGATGATCATGCAGGATGACTTGGAGCAGGCGTATACCGCTTCAGGCCTTTCCCAACAACTCAACATCAGCCGAAGTTATTTCAGTCAATGCTTCAAAGATCTGATGGGGAAAACCTTTAATGAGTACTCCAGGTTCATCCGGGTAGAGAAGTCGAAGGAATATTTGCTTAATACAAACAACACGATTTTCTGGATTGCCGAGCGAGTGGGTTATACGGATGAAAAATATTTCAGCCGGATTTTCCGTGAAATGACTGGCCTGCTGCCAAGCGAATATCGGCAGCAAGGCAGAGGAGTCAAATAACAGACGTGTTCCCATTGAACAGACATCCATCATAGGGAAAGTGACCGTCTCCATAATAATCGTTGGAGGCGTCATGGAAATGGTCCAAGAAACATTTTATCGATTATGGATAAATGAAGGCCGACAGTTTCCTGTTTGAGGAGCTGCCGGCCTTTTTTTTGAATGGAAATAAGGATAGATAGATGAATGTAAGTCAGCAGGTAAGGTAAATGTTCACGAGCAAACCAATGCTCCAGGATCGCGGTAGAAAACTGTAATCATTTCTCTATCCAAACGAACGTGCAATCCCTATCTCAGTGGATCCTCACTCCATTTTATAATGAAAGCGTAAACAAAAAAGATAATCAGAATAAGGGGAATCGAATTAGATGAGAACAAAATGGTCCATGAAAAGCAAACCGCTCACGAAACGTCTGGCCGTGCTGTCGATGTCTGCACTTATGGTTACAGCTCTTGCGGCATGTGGAGGCGCATCCACTCCTCCTACTGCGGAGGAAGCAGGCAAATATGAGGTAACACCGGGGGATCCGTTCAGTGCCTACAAAGACGAAATCACTGTAACCATGGGACGGGTGACTACAGCCAATCCGAAACTGCCGGCTGGGGACACCTATGAGAACAACGCATATACGCGACTGGTTAAAGATACATTTAACGCAAAAATCACAGATCAATTTGAAGCCAATGGTGAAGATTACAGCCGTCAGGTTTCGCTCGCCATCGCCTCTGGGGAATTGCCTGACATGATGCGTGTCGACTCCAAAGACGAACTGAAAGAACTGGTGGACAATGACCTGATTGAAGATCTGACAACCATTTACGATCAATACGCCACAGATAACATCAAGCAGATTTACGATTCCTATGATGGGCGTGCATTAGAAAATGCAACGATTGATGGCCGTTTGATGGGCCTGCCGGCGACGTCCCTGGATTCCGCACCAACGATGGTTTGGGTACGTCAGGATTGGCTGGATCTGCTGGGGATCCAACTTGATGCAGACGGAGATGGAGCCATCTCGCTCGAAGAAGTGGAGAAAACAGCACAGGAATTCCTGAAAAGAGATCCAGGTCAAACCGGTAATCCGGTCGGTATTCCTTTTGTCAACACATTGAATACCACAGATTACAATGCCTCTGCCTATACCATGCTGGGTGTTGCCTCAACCGAGGGTGCGTTCCCGCAATATTGGATGAATGGGGAAGACGGCAAAATTGTGTATGGTTCCACGACAGAAGAGACCAAGCAAATGCTGGGGATCATGGCAGACTGGTTCAAGAAAGGCATCATTGACCCGCAATTCGGAACTCGGACGTTTGATGACATTACTGCACTCTATACCAATGGCCAGAGCGGTATCGCTTTTGGACCGTGGCATATCCCAGACTGGGGATTGATCAGCGTGAAACAGATGGATAAAAATGCGAAATTTTCGGCATATACGTTGGAAGATGCAGAAGGCAATGTAAACGTGGCACATGCTAATCCATCCAATCAGTTTATCGTAGTAAGAAAAGGGTATGAACACCCTGAACTGGCAGTGAAGATTGTAAACCTGTTCTACGACAAACTGGCAAATGATAAAGATGTGGCAACAACCATGCCGGAAGCTGCCAAATATCAGGAGACTGGGGTAGACGGATCTACGAGACCGTTTAATATCGAAGTCAATTCCGCTACATCGCTGCTGGATGATTATTCTGATGTCGTTCGTGGAATCAAAGGGGAAATTGGTCTGGATGAGGTTCGCACAACCGAATCGAAGAACAATATCGGAAGCATTAAAACGTATTTGAGCGACATGGATACGGATGACGTGACCGCTTGGTCCAAATACCATTCACGGATTAACGGCGTTGGACTGATCGACAAGCTGACACAGGAGAATAAATTCGTTTGGATGACTCCTGCTTTCTCTGGAACGACATCAAGCATGAAACAAACGTGGGCCAATTTGACGAAGCTCGAACAGGAATCGTTCATCAAAATTGTGACAGGTTCCGAACCGCTGGATTACTTCGATACATTCGTCAGCAACTGGAAGAAACAAGGCGGTGATCAAGTCATTCAGGAAATCGAAGATGAGATCGCATCGAAACAATAGACATCCATGAACAGTAGCAGGGCTGCGATATGCAGCCTTTCTTCAGGAAAGGGGTTCATCCATGAAACAGGGGAAATTAAAAGCAAGAGGCCGGCTAGGCACAGGTGCCATGTACCATATGATGATGCTGCCGGGTATTTTGTTTTTGCTTGTATTCAGCTATATACCAATGGTCGGTGTCATTACGGCTTTTCAGGACTATGTACCAGCCAAGGGCATGTTCGGCTCCGAATTTGTAGGGCTGAAGCATTTTATTTATATGTTCAAACTCCCGGATATCGCTCAGGTCATCAGTAATACGCTAGTCATTGCGATTGCCAAGATTCTGCTCGGAACGTTGATGGCGATCATATTTTCCGTGTTATTGAATGAAATTCGTGTTAAATACGTTAAAAAATCCGTGCAGACGATTGTTTATCTGCCGCACTTTCTATCCTGGGTTGTACTCGCATCCGTCGTGGTCAACATGTTCAGTTTGGATGGAATCGTGAACCAAATGCTCGCGTTCTTTGGCCTGGATCATATCAATTTCCTGGGCAGCAACACGTGGTTCCAGCCACTGATCATCGGAACAGACGTCTGGAAGGAATTTGGTTATAGTTCCATCGTTTATTTGGCTGCTATCACGTCGATTGATCCCGGTCTATATGAAGCGGCAGGAATGGATGGAGCCAGTTGGTGGAGAAAAGTATGGCATATTACGCTGCCGGGTATGCTGCCTATTATTCTGCTCATGGGTGTAATGAGCTTGACTAATATTTTGAGTGCCGGTTTCGATCAAATCTATAACCTGTATAACCCGGTAGTGTATGAAACGGGTGATATTCTGGATACTTACGTGTACCGCATTGGTCTCGTTGGAAGACAGTACAGCTTCGGTACGGCTGTTGGATTGTTCAAATCCGTGATCGGCATCGTGCTGCTCTTGTCTGCGAATCAACTCGCCAAAAAATATACTGACAGAAAAATTTTCTAAGGAGGCAACGTCCGTGTCCTATTCTGCAAACGTTAAAGAACGAATTGGCCGGTTTGTCATCTATGCCATCGTAATCATGCTGGCATTGGCTTGCCTTCTTCCGTTATGGAATATTGTTGCCATTTCATTCAGCAGCAGCGAGGCTGTATCGGCGAATGCCGTAGGTCTCGTTCCGGTCAATTTTACGACTGCCGCGTATTCAAAAATTATTGATGATGCACAGTTCTGGCGCTCATTCGGCATATCTGTTCTGCGCGTTGCGCTGGCTCTTGTGCTTAACATGATTCTGATTATTTTGATGGCTTATCCGCTATCCAAGTCGAAAAGGGAATTCAAAGGCAGAAACATCTATATGAATATCATGATTTTTGCCATGTTGTTCAGTGGAGGCATGATTCCGAGTTACCTGTTGATCAAAAACCTGGATATGCTTAATACGATATGGGCACTTGTTCTGCCAGGCGCTGTCCCGATATTCAGTGTCATTCTTGTGATGAACTTCTTCTCTGCAGTTCCTAAAGCACTGGAAGAAGCGGCGTTTATCGATGGGGCGAATCCGCTGCAAGTCTTGTTCAAAGTATATGTTCCCGTGTCCATTCCTGCGCTGGCGACCGTTGCCCTATTCAGTATCGTGGGTACATGGAACGACTTCTTCAGCGGTTTGATCTATATGACCAAGGTCAGCAACTATCCGCTTATGACCTATATTCAGTCCCTTAACGTAAATATTGCCGATCTGCTGCAAGCCGGTACGAATTCCAGCGAGCTCAGCAACCTGACTGAGATTTCGAATAAAAACCTGAATGCAGCTAAAATCGTAGTCGCAGTCATTCCGCTGCTGTTGATTTATCCGCTGCTGCAAAAATACTTTGTAACAGGCATTGTCGTTGGATCAGTCAAAGAATAATGAGAGGTTATAACACACCTTAGCAGAGAGGCACACCAAACTGGAGAAGGTAGAAAGGTTGAATGACATGGAAAATAAAAAATGGTGGAAAGAAACCGTTGTATATCAAATCTATCCGCGGAGTTTTCAAGATAGTAACGGAGACGGAATTGGCGACTTGAAGGGTATTGAGTCAAGGCTCGATTATTTGCAGGAACTCGGCATTGGTGCGATCTGGTTGTCACCTGTATGCAAGTCACCTCAAGATGACTATGGGTATGACATCTCCGATTATCAGGATATCGATCCCATGTTCGGGTCTCTGGATGATATGGAAGCGTTAATTCATGAAGCCGGAAAACGAGATATTCGGATCATTATGGACCTGGTGTTGAATCACACATCGGATGAGCATCCTTGGTTTCAAGAAGCTAAAAAAGGCAAAGACAATCCGTACCATGACTACTACGTCTGGAGAGATGGTGTGGAAGGAACGCCTCCGAACGATTTAGGGTCCACATTTGGTGGCTCAGCCTGGGAATGGGTTCCTGAAATTGGACAATATTATTTGCATCTCTTTTCCGTAAAACAGCCAGATCTCAACTGGGAAAATCTCAAAGTCCGGCAGGAGATTTACGACATGATCAATTGGTGGATCGACAAGGGAGTCGGCGGGTTTAGACTGGATGTAATCGACTTAATCGGTAAAGAGCCGGATGCGAAGATTACGGGGAATGGGCCCAATCTGCATAAATATATCAGGGAACTAAGCAAGGAAACGTTTCAAAAAGCAGAAAATCTCCTAACCGTTGGAGAAACATGGGGCGCTACTCCCGAGATTGCAAAACTGTACAGCAACCCGGACGGCAGTGAGTTTTCTATGGTGTTCCAATTTGAACACATCGGCTTGGATGAACAAGAAGGCAAAGGAAAGTGGGATCTCAAGCCTTTGGATGTGCTGGAATTGAAAAAAGTGCTGTCCAAATGGCAGACAGAGCTCAAGGGCGATGCCTGGAACAGCTTATTCTGGAATAACCACGACTTGCCACGAATCGTCTCCCGTTGGGGAAATGACGGAGAATACAGGATCGAATCGGCTAAAATGCTCGCGACCCTTCTTCATGGCATGCAAGGCACACCTTATATTTATCAGGGTGAAGAACTAGGCATGACGAATGTTCAATATGCGATTGAAGACTATCGGGATATTGAATTGCTTAATCTCTATAAAGAAAGAATGGGGAAAGGATATCCTGAAAGCAGCGTGATGGAGTCGATCTTCGCCAAGGGACGCGATAATGCGCGAACACCGATGCAGTGGGATTCTTCCGATAACGCTGGGTTTACAAGTGGCGAACCATGGATTAAGGTGAATCCGAACTATATCGATATCCATGCCCAAGACAATTTGAATAACCCTGAATCCATATTTCATTACTATCGGAAGTTAATCCAATTAAGAAAAGATCATGAAGTCATCGTGTATGGAGATTATGAGCTGGTTTTCCCGGATGATCCAGAGGTGTTTGCTTATACCCGAACGCTGAATGGAACAAAAGTCCTTGTTGTATGTAATTTTCAGGGGAATACGATCGAGCTCCCGCTTCAGGAACACTTGTCAGAGACGAATCAGCTGCTGATATCGAATTATGCAGGTGAATTGCCTCTGGACGAACTGCGTCCATATGAAGCGAGAATGTACCTTGTGCATGCGTAAAGAATAATACTATAAATAAAGTCTATATAAACTGCTTAAACAGACACACGTTAACGGAGAGGCAGAACCAATCTGGAGAAGCGAAGCGTTCGCTTAAAAGCTTTCCGAAGGAAAGCTGCATCGGAAGCATAGGCATATCACCGGATTTCCCCCTTAGAGAAGGGGATTCAAAAAATCTGGGGATAACAGCGATCGGAAGATGGTACTGCGCTCGTAGTGCCCTTGTGTGATCGATTGGTGCAGTTTATATCGTGGTTGAGAAAGAAGGATTACATCAAATGAAAAGAGTATGGTGGAAAGAAGCAGTAGCATATCAAATCTATCCTAGAAGCTTTATGGATTCCAATGGGGACGGGATTGGCGACATCAAGGGAATCATTTCAAAACTGGATTATATTCAAGACCTCGGTATTGATCTGATATGGATCTGCCCGATGTATAAGTCTCCTAATGATGATAATGGTTATGATATCAGTGATTACTGTTCCATTATGGATGAATTCGGCACGATGGCTGAATTTGATCAATTATTAAAAGAAGTACATCACCGTGGCATGAAACTCATCATGGACTTGGTGATCAATCATACCAGTGACGAACATCCGTGGTTCATCGAATCGAGATCTTCGCAGGATAGTCCGAAACGGGACTGGTACATCTGGAGAGATGGGAAGAACGGAGAAGAACCGAATAACTGGGAAAGCATCTTCGGTGGTTCTGCCTGGGAATATGATGAAGTCTCCGGACAGTACTATCTTCATCTGTTCTCCAAAAAACAACCGGATTTGAATTGGGCAAATGAAAACGTACGGAAATCCATATATGAAATGATGAACTGGTGGCTGGATAAAGGTATTGATGGTTTCCGTGTCGATGCAATCAGCCATATCCACAAAGAAGAGGGCCTGTTGGATATGCCAGTCAAAGAAGGATTTAAATATATCTCTTCGTTTGAGAAGCACATGAATGTCAAAGGAATTCAGCGTTATTTGCAGGAAATGAAAGAGGAAACGTTATCCAAATATGACGTGGTAACCGTTGGGGAAGCCAATGGAGTTAAAGTAGAGGACCAGGAAGATCTATACGATTGGATCTGTGAAGTCAGAGGCAAATTTAATATGGTCTTCCAATTCGAACATCTTGACCTGTGGAAAAACAGCACAGACCGGCAGCTCGATGTTCCCAAACTGAAAAACGTCTTGACCAAGTGGCAAAAATCACTGGAAGGCATCGGTTGGAATGCACTGTTTATTGAAAATCACGATCAGCCACGTAAAGTTTCATCCTGGGGAAATGATGCGGAGTATTGGTATGAAAGTTCAACAGCTCTTGGAGCCATGTACTTTTTCATGCAGGGCACTCCGTTCATATACCAAGGACAAGAAATAGGTATGACGAATGTGGCTTATCCTTCCATAGAGGACTATAACGACGTAGCTGACCGGAATCTATATCAGATTAAACGTGAAGAAGGGATGTCGCATGAGGAAATCATGAACATCATCTGGGCATCGAGTCGCGATAACTCCAGAACGCCGATGCAGTGGTCTTCTGCAGAACAAGCAGGGTTTACCAATGGTACGCCGTGGCTTAAGGTGAATGATAATTACGTTCATATTAATGTAGAGAAACAGCTTCAGGACCCGCGTTCCATCCTTCACTTTTATAAACGAATGATTCAGCTGCGAAAAGAACGCGACACGCTGACATATGGTATCTATGAGCTTCTTATGCCGGAACATCCTAGTGTATTTGCTTATACACGTACTCTGGCAGACCAGCAGGTGCTGGTCGTAGTCAATCTCTCTGATCAAGCCGTAGAGCTTAAGGAAGAAGAACATAGCTTTAACTTCTCCGACATCTGGCTTACCAACTACGAAGATAGCAAGCTGCCAAGGATGCTGCGACCGTATGAAGCGATCGTTGGTTTAAGTGATAAAGAATAAGTCTGATTTTCCTACAGGTATCCAATGAAGTAAACAGAGAATTCACTCACTAATTTCTGACCTCAAACAAGTGAACCCCTTAGATAAGTTATTGGAATAAGTACCGTTTATCCAATGCATTTCTAAGGGGCTTTATTTATTTTGCCTTCAGATTGATAATTTGTTAATTATCCTTTATTATGAAAGCGTTATCGTAAATTGAATCGCTATTGTACCATTCGGTCACTTGACCAACATATTAAACCTCGAGGTGAGTAGAGTGAAGTACAGAAGATTGGGCAAGACTGAGCTGGATGTATCCGTCGTAGGTGTGGGCACCTGGCAGTTTGGCGGGGACTGGGGTAAAGACTATACCCAGAAAGAAGTCGATGATATTCTTTACCGTGCCAAAGAACTTGGTATTAATTTGATTGATACAGCGGAATGTTACGGACCTCACCATATGTCGGAAAACTTTATCGGCGATTTTATGTCCCGTGACCGGCGTGAGGATTGGGTGATCGCATCGAAGTTTGGTCATCAGTGGCATGATCACTGGACCAATGCCTGGAGCGTGGATCAGATCCGTGTTCAACTGGAAGAATCCTTGAAAGCGCTAAGAACAGATTATATCGATTTGTATCAGTTCCATTCCGGATCAGATGAGGTGTTTGATAACGACGAGCTGTGGACCATGCTGGACAAGCAGGTACAAGCCGGTAAAATTCGAAATCTTGGTATCTCCATTGGCAGCAACGATAATCTGCATCAGACGAGCAAGGCGAGTGGGTTAAACGCGAAAGCTATACAGGTCGTATATAACCGTCTGGACCAGAAGCCCGAGGAGAGGGTATTCCCGTCATGTCAGGAGCAGGACCTTGGTGTGCTCGCAAGAGTCCCACTGGCCAGCGGCTATCTGAGCGGCAAGTACAAGCCGGGCGCAGTGTTCAATGACAATGTCAGAAAGGGACGCGAGCGTCAAGAGATCGATGAGAAACTTCAGCTGGTAAGTGAAATCCAGAAGAACGAAGTCCCTGAAGGTGTCGACATGGCCTCGTGGGCCCTTGCCTGGTGTCTGAAGCATCCAGCAGTTAGCTGCGTCATTCCAGGATGCAAAAGTCCGGAGCAGGTTGAAGCGAACGCCCGGGCCGCAGATCTCGAATTATAAGCGAGCTTGATCGGTGTAGCTTGCTGGGGGCAAAATAGTCGTGTATTAAAACGGAGAAAGCAGCCGACCAAAGTAGAAGGGGTCGGCTGCTTTTTTTGACCTAGAAGAATCAAAATTAATATTTAAATTGAATCGTCAAACGCTCTAACTTTTGAGACATGTCGGACAAGGTTGTGGCTAGGCTCGTAATTTGTTCCATGGAAGCCAGTTGTTCTTCTGAAGAAGCAGCTATGTTTTGGGAGTTGTCTGCAGCTTGAAGTGCAAGATTGGAGACTTGCTCTTGACCTGCTGTGATTTCCTGGACGCTTGCCGTGATCTGCTGTGTAACGCTGGCAAGTTCCTCCGTTTGTTGGGCGATAAAGTTGGTGGACCCTACGATTTTGTTAAACTGTTGTTCCGTCTCATTAGCGATCTGTATGCCGGAATCGACATCCTGTTTAACTCGATTCAACGTTTTGAGCGATTGTTCAATATCTGTACGCATATCTTGAATCAACGTGGAAATCTGCCCGGATGACTGGTTCGATTGTTCAGCAAGTTTTCTTACTTCAGCAGCCACTACCGAGAAACCGCGGCCTTCTTCGCCTGCGCGGGCTGCCTCGATCGAGGCGTTCAGAGCAAGAAGATTCGTCTGCTTCGCAATATCCGTAATGGCATGCAGCATGGTACCGATCTGCTGGCTGCGTTCATCTAGCATTCTCATGACTACATCCGTTTCATTAACCGACTTGTTGATCAGATTCATTTGCTTCGCCGTATGCTCTACCGCCGTACCACCTATGTTCGCGAGCTCCATCGCATCAACAGAAGAATCGGCAATGGTTGATGAGCTTTCCGCTATTCGCTGAATCCCGATCGATATTTCCTCGAGTGAGTTGGTTGTCCGTTGAAGCATCATTTGCTGCTCTTGTGCACCTGCTGCAGATTCTTGGATCGAAATGGTGATATTCTCAGTTGCCTGACTGGTGTGCTCCGCTCCAAGAGTCAACTCTTTGGAAGATGAGGCTACCTGTTTGGTAGAGAGATCGACTTGACTAATAAGTGTTCTCATGTTTTTAATCATATGGTTAAAGTCCTGTGAAAGCTCACCGATCTCATCTTTGGACTTCATCTTGACTTCTTCAACAGTTAGGTCTCCGTCCGCAACGGATTTCAATCGCTTAGCGACCATAAGGATGGGCTTCGTGAGGCGTCCTGAGATGATGCTAACGATAAAGGATCCTAGAACAACCGCCACAGCCGTAACGATAAGAACAAGATACAGCACTTGTGTGGCACCACTGTTAAACTCACTTAAGTAGGCACCCGAACCGATGATCCATCCCCAATGCGGGTCCATTTCAACATATGAAACTTTCGTTTCTACCTCACCTGTATCAGGTAGAGCCCACTTGTAGGTGATAAATCCGCCTCCGGCTGTTCCAACATTAACGATTTCTTTTCCCAAATATACGCCATCTTCTGTAACGACATCTGTCAAATCCTGACCTTCATTTGATGGATTCATTACGGAATGCGCATCTTTGCCAACAGCCCATGGATATCCTGTTTCCCCTACAGTATATTCACTTTTTACAGGCCGCTTATTATCTGCATTCTTTTCACCGAGCAGCTCTACGCGGAGCTTTTCCTGCGCTTGCTCCAATGTTAAACTTCCGTTCTCTACCTGCTCGTTGAGGAGATTAATCATACCAATGACCATTCGTACACTATTTTCAAGTGCGGCCTTGCCGGATTCATTCATTTCATTTTTTGAAACGGTATAAGAACTGAACCCTATAACGATTGTGGGCACGATAAGTATAACCAAGCACAAAGAGACTAACTTGGCCCTTAACGTTCTCATTTTTAACATGGATCCTATCTTTGTTTTCACTTCAGTTCCCCCTAAGTATGTCAATCTACAGATCTAACTCAGAACCAGATAGTTAAAATTTAAATTAAATCTGTACCTAATATATCGAAAAAAGAGGGGGCAAAATGAAGTCTTTGAGCGATGGAAATCTGTGTAAACGAACTCGTCCATTGTGCTCAACACTGGGCAAATAGAATTGGTAAAACCAAAAGTGGCGATTGCATAGAAAGGGATTCTTCACAAAGTAAAAGAAGATGAATATGCCCTATGTCCCATCTACGGTGTTTCATAAAACAAAGGTAAACAAACACTTATTGTTGTATAATGATGGTAGAATATACAGGTGATAGGATAGGGGCGAGAGATTTTGCACAGAAAGATTAAGATTAACCTTTTTTACGTAGCTGCTGGGATTTATCTGGGTATCGCCGTTGCAGCATTTGTTCCATGGATTGAGATTGGTTTGAAAATAACGGCATACTCAAGCATCATCGCACTATTAATAACGATCTATGACTCTTCTAAGGTTAGCTTTAGAATTAACTCAAAACAAGGGGATTTGCGTAAGCAAAGAGTTCATTATGTATTTATGTTAGCTATGAAAGGTTTAATGATAATATCACCGTTCGTTTTACTGTTCTGGATTAATTATGAGGATGATGAAGAAGTTATAGCCAAGATCAGTAATTACGTAACGTTTGCTGCTATTGGAATTGTGTTCTTTACAAGAGGGATGGAATTAAAAGGTGTAAGCAGCACTCAAAAATGATTCGAGGCATATTGCATTTTTATAGATAGATAGGGGGGTTACCTTCGGTAATCACTCCTTTTTTGTATTGGAGAACAGAATTAAAGATAGCTAGAAATGAATTGTAATCTTTATCCTAATGGAGTAATATGCTAATTATATATATCTTAAAGATACATTGTGAACGGGGAGGGCATATGAGAAGAATCAATACTACCCACTTTGCAATTCTCGGCTTGCTTCGCTTGAAGCCCATGAGCGCCTATGAGCTGGTTAAATTTTCGAAGGAGAGCATCGGCCTTTTTTGGAACGAATCGTACGGACATATTCATAAGAGTATCAAACAATTGCAGTTAGAAGGCTCAGTTTCGGTGGTGGAAGAAGCAGAGACGGGGAGACGTAAAATTGTCTATGGCATTACAGAGCAAGGATGTGACCAACTTGATTCCTGGCTGGCTCTGCCACCTGAAGAACCCGTTATGAGAAATGAACTGCTGATGAAGCTTTTTGTCTCTGATGAGCGTCATATCCCGCAGCTCATCACTTTTCTTGAAGAGGAATTAAGAGCTAATGAACAGCTCATCACGATGTTGGCAGGAATTAAAGCGAGTGTTCCTAAAGGGGAAAGCAGGCAGGCCCAGCTCTGGTTGTTAACCCTGGACTATGGGGAGAGATATCTTCGGATGACCATGGAATGGTGTCAGCACGCGCTGGAAACGTTAAGTCATCCAAACAGGGGAGAATATAATGAATAAAAAACGATCCACCCGCATTCCCATCCTATTGATCACGATCGTGGTGGTTGCCTGCGCACCTCTCCTGTTATGGTTTAGAAGCATTCCGCTTCTCCCATTAAAGGTCTTCGACAGCGATGTATACAACCTGGAGATTAGTTATCAGATTACGGTGTTGTTATTAGCTGTTATTGTGATTGGCATTGTATACGGGTTGGCAGGCAAGGGGGGACTTCGGTATTTAAATCTGAGAAATCGAGATGGAAAAATTCGGCCCGAACCGTGGATCGGCATTAAGCCGAAGGAAACAGAGACATGGAAACACTTGGGTCTAAACTTTGCGGTCATCATTACGTTGGTAACGGCTGTCGTTATCTACTTCCAAGTGGTGCACGGGGAAGCCGTCAGACTGGAGCTGTATCCCGGTGTTATCCTCATCCTAATGTTTGCACTAATGAATGCTTTTTCTGAAGAAATCATCTTTCGGTTTTCATTTGTTGCTGTTGTAGGCAAATATGGTTTGTCCCCGTATGTAGCTCAAGGACTGGCGGCTGCAATCTTTGGCGCCGTTCATTATTTTGGACATCCAGGCGGGATAGCGGGTGTAATCATGGCAGCGTTTATCGGATGGTTTTTAGCCAAATCGATGTTAGAAACGAAAGGATTTTTCTGGGCGTTGACGATTCATTTCTTGCAGGATGTTCTTATTTTTAGTGCCTTATTTATGAAGTAGCTGGGCTTGGGAGCTCATACGAAAGTTAACCGCTCTTCAATGGGCGGTTAACTTAATCCAAGGGCCATTCCTCTATAGGTGTTTCTCATAAAATACCATTGTCATTTTGTCGTTAATTACTTTGGTTACACCCGTCTTTTTATAGCCTATCTTTTCATACAAGTAACAGTTGCCTCTCTCTTGCAAGATGGTACCCAGTCTCCATGACTTTGCATCATCATATTTCTTCTCTACGACTGTAAAGACTTTTTGAGCAATGCCTTTTCCTTGATGTTCTGGCAGTATAAAAATGGGGCTAACACTATAGATCTGATCATCTTTTTTGACGACTCTTATCCCTCCCACGGCAACATCAAAATGATAGATGATGAAATAATCAGTAAAAGACTGATTGATTTGAGTAAGAACTCTTTCTATGGTTTCATTGGCGGGGCTTGTTTCAAAATCCTGATATCTTTCCAACAAGGGCATAAACGCTTTAACTTTCATGTTGTGAATAGTCACTGCATCATTTAAATTAGCTTTACATAATGAAACATCCATTCATATGTTCCCCCTATTGAGACGCTCGGTAACAACATATTAGATAGCACATACACTGTTTACTTAGTGCAAAGAAAGATATTATTCAATACATCTATGATAAGGAACGTTTGCTATATTTTCCGAATAACCACCCTGTTATCCCAAAGGATGCGATAACAATAATGACAAACATTTGCTCAGCTAGATCGAAGTTAAAATATGAGGTTAGCGAATTTTGAAACAATCGTTTTCCGAGTACCATTAGATAACTAACGCCCCATCCCACAATCATTCCGAACAGTAGATTTCTTAATTTAATATCATCATACTTACGCTTAATCGAGAAGTACCCTAGAACGATGAATGCCAAAGGAAGCCACATGACGTATTTAGCCATATCTATAGAAAATATATAGATGCCGAAAAACAACCAAATGCCGATTCCTCCTGCGATTGCGATACCTCGAATATTCAATTCGGGATAGATCCAGATAAACATTAGAAAAAGAGCGAGTGAGATGATTGGAAAAGCGATTAATCCGTAAATAACATAAGCAAGTTCGGACAGTGGATCATCTTGCCATGAGCCAGTTGCGTCAAAGAAGACTGCTAGCCCTAGTACGTTGAATGAAGCCAAAATAATTGAAAAAGCAACGGCAACGCTTCCGGCGAAAGAATAGATCATTCTCATAGATGTGACTCCTTGATAACATAGTTCTTTTTTTAGTTGTTTCATCTAACCAGAAATAAAAGCATCTGTCAATGATTAGGTCTGTAACTTCATTTTTTTTGTATAAAAAGGCTGCACCCTACTAAATACTAAGTTCCGGGGGTGTATGAATGGATAAAATGAAAATTCATCTTGAGGGAAAAAATACAGCTCTAATTGTCGTGGATGTTCAAAACGATTACTGTCATCCAGATGGGGCGATCTCCAAAAGCGGAATTGATGTGAGCTCAGTAAAACAAATGATGCCTCATTTGCATTCTTTATTGGAAGCTTCAAGAGGAAGCTCAATTCCCATCATTTTTTTGCAAACGAACCATGAAGATGCTACTGATTCCGAAGTATGGCTTTCACGTTTTCCGGATGGGGTAAACCCTATTTGTCGTACAGGAAGCTGGGGAGCAAATTTTTACGAAGTGACACCACAGGCGAATGATATCATTGTCAAAAAGCATCGTTACAGCGGGTTTGTCCACACCAGATTGGAGAGCGTTCTGCAAACGCTCAAAATAGAAACCCTTATTATGACAGGAGTTAGCACGAATTTGTGTGTTGAGTCTACAGCGAGGGAAGGTTTTATGCTTGATTATCACATTGTCCTTATACAAGATGCCTGCGCAGCTTTTTCACAAGCAGAACATGATATGACGCTGAAAACAGTGGATACGTATTTTGGCATGGTTACAGATACAGCTGGAATCGTCTCTTATATAGAGACCTCGCATCAGACGGCAGTAAATTAAGCAGAGACGTGGATTGTCGTAGACAAAAAAATGCTCCATTTAAAGTCGCCATTAGCGGCTTTTTTTGTTTTAAGAAACTAATGTTTTCTCTCGATGGTGTTTGGAGCGAGATTGTTGGTATTCTATATGTAAATAAAATAACTTGAATTCAGTATTGGAGGTCTACATGGAATTTAGAACTGCAACGTTAACCCATCTTCCTGCCATTGTTCGTTTATTAGCTGATGATGAAATGGGTGCTACCCGAGAGCGTTTCGTAGATCCACTACCAAAAGAATATGTTGAAGCTTTTGCAAAAATTGAACAGCAAATCGGTAATTCCATAATCATTGCCCTGGATAACAACGAAGTCATTGGTTGTCTTCAGCTTACAATTATTCCGGGGATTGCAAGATTGGGTACAACACGTGGTCAAATTGAGGGTGTTCGTATTGACCGGAACTATCGTGGTCAAGGCGTTGGAGAGTCTTTATTTCAATACGCTATTCATGAAGCCAAATCCATGGGGTGTGAGCTGATTCAACTGACAACGGATAAAAAGCGAAAAGATGCTCACAGGTTCTATGAACGACTTGGATTTGTAGCTAGTCATGATGGGATGAAACTTGCGCTCAGTAATTAGTTTTTATTTAATCAATTACGATACAGCAACATAGATACGAGAGCAGCTGACCAATGTGATCGGCTGCTCTTGTTTCAACTAGCTGGGAGATGAGTGCAACATTTCGTCTGCTGAGAAAGTCAATAAGATGTAAGATGGACGTCATAATATGATGAGAAGTAGGTGGAGAAACTGAAACATCGTTTACTCACGATCATTTTTCTTTTCACTACCCTATTCTTTTTTGCGAATGGTCAAGAAGTCAAAGCTCTATCCTGTGCTGAGAAGAAGGGAAGCCTTCAAGAAGAACTAGACGGATATACGGGTGCTGTTTACGGTGAAATAAAGAAAATTAAAGTTGATCTGAAGCAAGAAGGGATAACGGGCACAAAAGAGAAAGTTAGATATATACTAGTGGAAGTTGAGCGAAGCTGGAAAACGGAAGTTGATTCTGAGGTCATTGTCGCAACCGACTACACTTGGGGCTTTAACTTCAAGGAAGGCAGTAAATACTTCATATTTATTAGTGAAATGGATGGCGAATTAAGCAGTAGTCCGTGCAGCACGACCATTGAAATGAATAACCTTAATCAAGCAACTAAACAATTCGGTGAGGGATTCGAGCCAAAACAACAAGTCAATCTGGAATCCAAGATGTGGTTTATGGTGGAGCAGGATTTTGATTTGTATATCGTCCTTGCAATAATCCTTGTGGTGAGTGCCGTCTTCATCATGAGAGCAAGGAAGAAAAGGAAACGGGGCTAAGCATCATTGGTCTAGGGGAAACATTCGTTGAATAAACAGAAGGTTTTCTCTTGACCGATTACATAATTCCAAGGGAAAGAAGGATACCAAATGACTACGTTAGGATTGATCCGACACGGAGTAACGGATTGGAACGACGAATATCGGACACAAGGCCATTCAGATATCCCGCTCAATGAAAAGGGGCGACAACAAGCTGAACTCTTGTCCCGAAGAATTGGCACAGAGCAGTGGAATTATATTTATTCTAGTGATTTGTCCAGAGCACTTGAAACAGCGGAAATCATCGGCAAAATCAACAATATTGAAGTGAGAACCGACCCACGCTTGAGAGAAATGAACTGTGGGCTTATAGAAGGGACGACAGAACAAGAGCGTGTCAATCGATGGGGGTATGGATGGTTTAGACTGGATCTCGGCATCGAATCAGAGGATGAGATTGTTAAAAGAGGCAGGGAGTGCCTTGCCGACATATCAGACAGACACCCAGACGAGAATATATTAATCGTGAGTCACGGTGCATTCCTTGGAATGACTTTAAAGAAACTGATCCCGCATATCGACATGACAGAAAGTTTAATGAACACATCTATCACCATACTGCAAACAGCACAACCTCGATGGGACTGTTCGGTGTATAATTGCACTGCACATTTAAATGTGAAATCTATCGAGATCGTAAAAGGGAAGATGGAACAAGAACTATAGAAGCCGTGATAATCGGCTTTTTTTTTATCGGTACAACAATTTAATATGCGTCCCAATGGGAATAAAAAATTATTTCACTAGGGCTGCACCCCTGCATCTGTGTAGCAAATGTTAGGGGTTTTTAGTCTGTCTGTTTAGCCGTATTGACTAAATAAGTTAACTCGTGTTAATTTATTAACTGTAGTTAACTTCGAGGAGATGCATTTAATATGAATCAGGATATCTCACTAAGGGAATTAAAAAAAGCCAAGAACAAAATCGCGCTGTATGAAGCGGGATTATCCTTAATGAAGGATCGAATGTTCAGTCAGGTCATGATTGAGGACATCTGCAAGACTGCTGAAATATCCAAGGTCACTTTTTTTAAGTTTTATCAACGCAAAGAGGATTTGCTGATTTATTTTATGCGGGTTTGGCTTACTGAACGAATGATCGAGATCGAACAGGAAGAGAAAAAAGGATTCCAGGCATTCCGCCATTTGCTGTCCAAGGTTGCTAAGGAGCATCAATTAAGGCCGGGGATGATGCCGAGTTTGATTTCCTTTCTTGCAGAACAGAACATGCAGCCTTGTATGCCTGAACTGAGTCAAGCGGAAGTATCGCTGCTTTTTCCAGGTCACGAGGAAGCGGGGAGTGAATCGCCTAATATGTTTGTTTTATTTCAACAGTTCATGAAGGAAGAACAACAAGTGGGTAAGCTCAACAAATCTCTCACCTTGGAGCAATCGGTACAGATCTGTTTCACCATTTTCTATGGTGCGTTTCTGACGGCTCAACTGTACAATTCAGCGGATATTGGCCGCTTTTATGATACGCATCTGGGTCTGCTTGAAATATAGGAGAAGGAGTGAGTAAATATGGCTAAAGTGATTGCGGGTCGATATACCGCACAGATGGAAGGTTCCTTCGTTGTTTTCGTGATTGGTTTTCGGATTAACAAATGGTGGGCGATACATAAATGGCTGCCTGTTATGAATTCCATGTCCCCGATGCTTCAGGAGCTGTATCGGAACAAAGAGGAGCTCGGATTCATGGATGGTTCCTATCACTTTTCAGGCCGTGGACTTACACTCATCCAATATTGGAGGAGCTTTGAACACCTGGAGCATTATGCCCGCCACGGAGCTAACCACCTGAAGGCATGGAGGGATTTCAACCGCAAAGTTGGAACTGGGGGAGATGTAGGGATTTTTCACGAGACCTATCTGGTTCCTGAAGGGCAATATGAATGTGTTTACAACAATATGCCGACCTTTGGATTGGCAAAAGCGGGAGCCCACGTTTCGGCAACGGGGCGTAAAGAAACGGCAAGCCGGCGGCTTGGCCGCGAAGGAGAACCAGCCGTTCCAACACCTCCGAATCCTTAGTCCTAGCATCTATTGCCACGAAACAAACGAACAATGGGTGCAACCTAAGCGGATGCTCGCATAGTGATATCCTGTATCGAAGTAGCGTGTCTGTAGATAATGGGGTAAACATAACTGAATAAAAGAATAAGGCAGCCGACATCGTGATCGGCTGTTTGAACGAACAGAAAACAGGCAAAGGGAGCGTTGCTATAAGCCCTTTTTGTACATCGCCTTGTCAAATGATGCATTTCTGAATAATCTAACACATACCACAGAAGAGGGGGAAGAAATATGAGTTCAGTTGGATACAGCAATGGTAATGTAGGAGGAATTGGTGGGGGATATGGTGGTTTTACGTCCATTGGTGCTATTCTGGTACTTTTTATTCTGTTAGTCATCATCTCCAAAGCTTTCTTGGTGTAACGATTACTGAATAATCCGCAACTGGTGCAGAGAAAAGAACTTGTAAACCTTCAAAATTAAACAGCGGCTTAAACGAAAGTGGTATGCTTGCGGAGTTTCGCCTGTAATATAAAAAAAAGGAACTGCTAATATGGCAGTTCCTTTTTTTAAGGAGTTTGGAGTTAGGGTCGATCAGGAGATGGTGAGATCTCCTAGTTCTGTTCTGATCACTTGTTTAATAGATCCATTTATATTTTTCCTGGCGTCTATTCTTTATACATAAGAAAGTTTGCTAATTTATTCAGACTGTAAGTGAAAAAAAGAGAGGATCCCATAAAAACAAAGGTCATCTCTTTTTAGCAAAAAAATAATTGAACACAAAAAAACGCTATGATATAATCGATAAACGTCATTGATACCAATCAAAAAAAGTATGTACGTATTATTATTCCTATATTTATAGTACATCTTATAATTTGATTTGTCAATGCTAATTTTTTGAAAGGTGGGGAAAGGAGGTATTCGAGGGGAGATAAGACTTATACGATTATATTTGTTTTCTCATTTTAACGGACAGAGGAGAGGTTGAATGAATTCACTGGTTCTCGATTTTCAAGAAATAGATCACACTCAGCTTTGGCTGGTTGGTGGAAAAGGGCTGCACTTAGGGTTACTATCCAAATTGGAAGGGATTCATGTGCCTGAAGGGTTTTGTGTCACAACGGTCGGATACCAAACAGCGATCAAACAGAATAAAATGGTTCATGCTTTGTTGGATCAGCTGTCTGAGCTTAAGGTAGAAGATCGAGAACGTGTTAATCAAATCCGTAAGGAGATCCAACAGGTCATCTTGGAAGCAGCCATTCCTTCCGATGTTGTGAAAGCAGTCGTCCAATCTCTCTCTCGCTTTGGTGAGGATCATGCCTATGCGGTGCGCTCAAGTGCAACTGCTGAAGACTTACCCCATGCTTCTTTTGCTGGTCAACAGGACACGTATTTAAATATTATCGGCACTGAAGCCATCTTGGAGCATATCCGTAAATGCTGGGCTTCTCTATTTACAGAACGCGCGGTAATTTACCGGATGCAGAATGGGTTTGACCACAGGCAGGTATATTTATCTGTTGTGGTTCAAAAAATGGTGTTCCCGCAGGCATCAGGGGTATTATTTACTGCGGATCCGATCACTTGCAATCGGAAACTGATCTCGATCGATGCCAGTTTCGGACTCGGCGAGGCGCTTGTTTCCGGCCTAGTGTCTGCTGATGGTTACCAAGTTAAGGATGGGGAAATCGTCAGCAAGCGAATTGAAACCAAAAAAGTAGCGATTTATGGGCGGAAGGAAGGCGGAACAGAGACCAAGCAGCTCCAGCTTGAGCAGCAAAAGATGCAAACACTTACGGATCAACAGATTTTACAACTCGCACGTTTGGGTAGACAGCTCGAAGAACATTTCGGATGCCCCCAAGACATCGAATGGTGTATGGACGATGATACATTTTACATGGTTCAGAGCCGGCCCATCACCACTTTGTTTCCGATTCCTGAAGCACAAGATGAGGAAAATCACGTGTATGTATCTGTTGGTCATCAGCAAATGATGACAGATCCAATCAAACCATTGGGAATGTCCATCTGGAAGTTAACGGGCAACCCCTCCATGTTTAAAATGGGGGGTGGAAGGCTATTTGTCGATATTACAAAGGGTCTGTCTACCTCGGCGGGCAGGCAGAATTTGCTGGGTGTCTTGGGACACTCCGACCCGCTCATAAAAGATGCACTAATGACCATTATAGAGCGGGGAGATTTTATTCCATTGGACCCGACTGACAAAAGCGAACAGGGACCTATAAAAAGCCATCAGGGCATGTCTCCTGCGGATATATTAGAAGAGGCAGGAAGCGATCCAGCCATTGTTGCTGCTTTGATACGGAGCAGCGCGACATCGGTATCTGCGTTGAAACATACGATGCAAACGAAAGCAGGATTGGACGTATTTGATTGCATTCTGGAAGATATGCAGCAGCGGAAGAAGCGTTCTTCTGACTCGAAAAATTTGAGTGTGATCATGGCCGCTTTTCACGCATCCGCATGGATCAATGAAAAGATGGATGACTGGTTAGGTGAGAAAAACGCAGCAGACACACTGTCCTTGTCTGTACCTCATAACATTACTTCAGAGATGGGTATGCAGCTGCTGGATGTTGCCGATGTGATTCGTCCCTATCCGGTAATCATTGAGTACTTACAACAAGTAAGAGATGATCATTTTATGGATAAACTGGTTCAATTCGAAGGCGGCCAGCAAGCATATGAAGCTATTTCTGCTTTTCTCGATAAATATGGAATGCGATGTGCCGGGGAGATCGATATTACAAGGACTCGATGGAGTGAAAAACCGAGTATTCTGATACCTATGATCCTCAGTAATATCAAGAACCTTGAGCCTGGAGCCAGTAAACGGAAGTTTGAACAAGGACGACAGGAAGCTTTGTCAAAAGAACAGGACATATTAGCTCGTTTGAAGCTATTACCTGACGGCAAACAGAAAGCTAGAGAAACAAAACAAATGATCGACCTGATCCGTAATTTCATCGGTTATCGTGAATATCCGAAATACGACATTGTTAGTCGTTACTTTGTTTATAAGCAGGCTTTGCTAAAGGAAGCGGACCAACTCGTCCAAGCCGATGTTCTTCGTGATAAGGAGGATATATACTATCTTACTTTTGAAGAACTGCAGGAAGCCGTACGCACGATGAAATTGGATTACCAGGTCATTGACAGACGGAAAAATGATTACAAATTGTATGAAAAACTAACTCCGCCACGCGTGATCACGTCTGATGGCGAAATTATTACAGGCAAGTACAGACGCGGGAACGTCCCTGCTGAAGCTGTTGTTGGTCTGGCTGTATCTTCAGGCGTGATCGAAGGGCGGGCGCGTGTCATTCTGAATATGGAGGACGCGGATCTGGAAGATGGAGATATACTTGTGACCACTTTTACCGATCCCAGCTGGACTCCATTGTTTTTATCCATAAAAGGCTTGGTTACGGAGGTTGGTGGACTGATGACTCATGGGGCTGTTATCGCACGTGAATATGGCTTGCCTGCCGTTGTTGGAGTGGAGAATGCGACCAAATTGATAAAAGATGGGCAGCGAATTCGTCTACACGGTACTGAAGGATATATCGAATTGCTGACGTAATGGATAAACCCTCGGCATTAACTGTCATACAGATGCAGCATTGTTGACCAAGAGACAAGGATACAATCCTGATGAAAGTCGCTATTTTGGTCATAACCCTGTCAAGTAGACAGTTCTAAAAAGACAAAATTTAAGCTGCGGCCGTTTCCCGGTATTCTACCGGGGAACGGTCGTTTAGTTTTTTCTGAAATCGGTTTTGGTTGTAAAACAGTATGTATTCACTCACTTGCTGCTCAACCTCTGCTTTGTTTGCCGCCTTATTCAAGTATATTTTCTCGGTCTTTAAATGAGAGAAAAAAGACTCAATACAAGCATTATCTAAGCAATTTCCACGCCTGGAATGACTGCCTAGCATGCCGAGCTGGTTCAGTTTACGGTTAAAGGGCTTCGAAGTATATTGAAATCCTTGATCCGAGTGTAGGATTACACCACTCAGATCCACGTGCTGACGGAGTCTATCCAGCGTTTCATGAACCAAAGCAAGGTCATTTCGTTCAGAAAGATGCCACGCTACAATCTCGTTATTGTATAAATCCTGAATAACAGAGAGATACACAAAGTGTTCTCCAGCACGAATATAGGTAATGTCCGTAACCAGCTTCGTTCGTGGTGTATCCGCCCGAAACTGACGCTCCAGCCGATTCGGGTTCACCACAGAGGCTTGTTTTCCAAAGAATCGACGCTTTTTTCGAATGACAGAACAGATGCCTAATTGTTTCATTAATCGGTACACCTTTTTGTGGTTGACTCGAAGGCCTTCCCGTCGTAAAGCTACGGTCATTCGAAGATAGCCAAAGTAAGGATGCACGCGATGGATGGCAAGCAAATGGGATTCTAGTTCATGTTCCTTATGTCTACGCTCTTTTGCTGCTGTTATGCTTTTTCTCCACTTGTAATAACCCGAGCGGGAAACCGCAGCTAACTTCAAGAGCCGAGCCAGACCATGGCGTGCTCTCAGGTCCTCAATGATTTGAAATCTGGCTGCTTTACTCGTCACTCCTTGTGTAGATTTGGATACTGCTTTTTTAAGTATTCAATTTCCGCCCGCAAATACGCCATCTCTTCTTCCATACTGGAAAACTTGGTTCTAGGGCGTCCCCGTTTGGGTGTAGCAGGTTCTAGACTCATTCCCTGTTTAGCTTTGGCTGCCCACACTTGTACCTGAGATTTATTTTGAATATCTAAACGTGTCGCTACTTCACGTATACTCATATGTTCTTCGTTGACCAGCCGAACTGCCTCCAATTTCAAATCCAAAGAGTACCGCCGGAATGTTTGACCTTTTTTAGCCATGAAAAAATCCCCTTCGTTTACATGATTAAGTTCATCTTAACAGATGTCTTTTTTCTCATGTCTACTAAAAGGGGATAATACCATTTTAGCGGCTTTTTTTATTTTATCGAGACAATTTCTAGTCAAGCTCCGTGGGATTACACACTAACAAATATGAATTTAGCTGCTGGAACAGCGAGGGTGAAGGTGCAGAGTGCGTTCCTTATTATCTTTTTTTAGCTAGGTATTCGCTATAATACATATCATTATTGTGTTAGGTATTAACTTATATAGGGCGTATAAATGAAGGGACAGGAATATCGTTCGGTTTTATTGTGCATTTTTCCGAAATAAGGTTACATATATTGACGTTCAATAGGACTAAAACTATCATAATATTCAATTAAGAGTTCATTCATTCTTAATTTAGTAGGTATCCCTAAGAAGAGATGGAGTGGTGACGTATATGACTAAAGGAAAGGAGAGGGAAATCTACCGGGACATCAAACTGGCGATCACACAGCACAAGCTGCTGCCGAACTCCCAACTGGTGGAGGATGCACTGGCCGAGGCTTTTGAGGTCAGCCGCACTCCAATCCGAAACGTGCTGAGAAGGCTTGAAATGGAGAAGCTGGTCACGGTTATACCTTACCGGGGAGCTTTTGTCTCCTGTCCTAGTGTTGATGAAGCAAGAGAAGTTTTTGAAATGCGTAGGGTTATCGAAACCTCAATGGTTCAAAAGTTATGCGCAACCGTGAAGCCGGAGCAGTTATTCCCTATCGAGGCTCTGATCCGGGAGGAGCATCAGGCTAGCCATGAAGGTGATATCGTTGGCGCATTGGATGTCACGGTAGATATACACCTTAAGCTGGCAGAACTATCGGATAACTATTACTACTATCATTTTCTCGAGGAGTTGATCTCACTCACCTCTGTCATCATCGCCTTGTATGGGACGGATCAGAGCTTCTGCCATGATCATGTAGACTTGCTAGCGGCGATTCAGCAGCAAGATGGTGAGCAGGCAGCTCGCATTATGACAGAGCATCTCTGGCAAATCGAACGTTCACTAAATTTCACTGAAACGGCGCCCAATGTCCTGAATTTTAAAGAGATCTTTCAAAAGTGATTTTTTTTGGATAGGATTGTATCCAATTTTGGATTCTAAATTACCTGTAAATGCATCCAAAGGAGTGGAGAGATTTGAATAAACGGTCATTCATGCTGGGGTTAATGGTGGTGGCATCGTCTGTGCTTAGTGCTTGCGGCAGTGGAGAGAACGGGGAATCAGCAGCTGAAAGTGGCAATACCATTACGATATCGCTCATGCACAGGTATCAGGAATCCAATATCGGCAAAAGTCCGGAAGATACCGCAGTACTTGATGGACTGAAGCGGTTCAGGGAAGATTATCCGGATATCGAGATCATAGAGGAGCAGCTTCAGAACGAGGACTATTCCATTAAGGCACAGGCACTGGCAGCGGCTGACGATATGCCTGATGTATTCATCGTACCCGGCTCATGGATGACCAATTTTGTGGACAACGAAATCGTACTCCCTTTGGACAAGGAATTGGACAAGCGCCCTGAATGGCGAGACGGTTACCGTGCTGGAACACTGGATGCCGGAACCCGTGAAGGTCAAATTTACGGGATACCCATTGCAGCAGGGCCTACGCATCTGATTTACTATAATGCTGATATGTTCGAAAGCATCGGCTACGACCAGTTTCCAGCGAGCTGGCCTGATCTGATGGATGCCGGAGACAAACTGGCCGAAAAAGGCATTAACCTGTTCTCATACGGAGACAAGTCCAAAGGATACGCCATGTCCAGCTGGATCAGTGCGTTGACTGATCGGATCAATGGCCCGGAATGGACGGAGTCCATTTTGAACGGCGATGGTGCTAAATTTACCGATGAAGGTTTCATACAGGGAATTGGCATCATGAGTGAGCTGGCGAAAGCCGGTTATCTGAATAAGGACCTGAATTCTGTCGACAACGACACCATGGTTAACTATTACTTTGAAGGACGATCGGCTGCCTTTGTCAGCGGAATCTGGTCAGCAATGAATATCGTAAACAATGCACCGGATGGGATTAAGGCCAGTACACGAGTTGCCGTCTTTCCGGGCGTCGAGAACGGACTTGGCAATCCGCTCAGTTCTTCCGGGGGCGCCGGTGTCTATTATAGCGTTAACTCTGGGGTAGAAGCCGGAGAAAAGTTAGACGCCATCATGACGATGCTAGAGTATATGACCGGTTCGGATAGCGCCAAGCTTATGGCAGAAGTCGGAGGATTTCCAGCCTATGATCCCGGAGACTTCGATACTGCGAAGCTGCATCCGGTAGCCCTGGCTGCTTACGAGGCCAGCGCGGCAGCTGACGCGACTAAAATCTTTGACCTCTGGTTTGATGCTTCGATCGTAGAAGTGCTAAATACGGGGATTCAAGGTGTAATGGCTGGTTCCAGAACACCCGAGCAGCTGGCTGAGGAAACACAACAAGCCTATGAGACTTTTTTAAATCATCCATAACTTATTATTAAAGGAGTGAGAACATGGGCAAGGCGCTGCGACCGAAAGGCTGGGTGCTTATGGCATATCTGCTTCCGGGTCTTCTTATCTATTCATTTGTCGTGCTGGTTCCCATACTTGCTGCTCTTCGAGACAGCTTCTACTCCTGGACAGGAGGTCCCAAAAAAACGTATATCGGCATGGGAAACTACAAGGAAATTCTTCAGGATGATGTGTTCTGGCATTCATTTCTGAACAATGTGCTGATGACAGCTTATGGCTTGATTGGACAAGTAGGGTTCGGTTTTGTTTTTGCTCTGCTGCTGATGTCCAAAATGGTAAAACTAAAAGGGCTGCATCGGACAATGAGTTATTTCCCCTCTACACTTGCCCCGGTAATTATCGCTTTTCTATGGATGCTGGTCTACAACTATAACTACGGTTTACTCAATGCCGGACTAACCAAACTTGGCTTGGGAGCATTGGTGCAATCCTGGCTGGATCTGACAGGCCCAATCGTTCTGCTGGCCTCCATACCTCTGTCTTGGCAGAATATCGGGTTCTTCACACTGCTTATGCTGGCAGGGCTATCGTCAATCAATAAGGAAGTTCTGGAGGTTGCTGAACTGGATGGAGCAACAGGTGTTCGCAAAGCCTGGTATATCATCATTCCTTTGGCCAAACCTACCCTTGTCGTTGCTTCACTGCTCTGTATTGCCAACAATATGCGCGGATTCGAGCATATCTACGCACTGACCGGGGGCGGTCCGGGCAACTCTTCCTCGGTGATGGCGTTATATGCGTATGAAACGTCTTTCCTGCGTTTCCGGTATGGATACGGTTCTGCGCTCGCCATTGCCATCATTACGCTAACCATGCTTATGATCCTGCTCTCCACACTTCTACTCCAGCGCCGGAATCACTCCAAGGGAGGTGTGTAAAAATGGAGTTACAACTGGAACTACAATCCCAGCGCAGTCCCCGTCGGTTCCTTCCCAATCCAGCCAAGCTCGCAGTGAACGCCTTATTACTGCTCTTTACCGCGAGCTGTATCATACCGCTGCTCTGGATCGGTTATTCATCATTGAAAACACAAGCAGAATTTGCCAACAATATTCTTAGTCTGCCAAGTGCACCGCAGTTTAGTAATTATTGGGAAGCGATTAAGCTGACGAATATGCTGCAGCTATCGTGGAACAGTGCGAGGATTACCTTCCTGTCGGTCATTGGCATTACGGCAATTGCATATGTAACAGGCTATATTACGGCCCGGCTGGATTTCAAGGGGAAGAGAGCAATGATCTTTTATTACCTTTTCGGTATGCTGGTACCCATTCACGCTCTACTTGTTCCCATCTACCTGCTATTTAAAAATTGGGGGCTGGCAGATCACTGGTATACGCTCATCATCCCTTATATTGCCTTTAACCTGTCTTTACCAATCATGCTGGTCAGCAGCTACGTGATGGGCATTCCAAGAGAAATGGAGGAAGCAGCAGCAATCGACGGCCTTAGCTTCAGTGGAACCATGTACCGTATTATCCTGCCGATAGCCGTACCTGTACTGACAACGGTCGCAATTTTACAATTTTTCTCCTGTTGGAATGAATTTTCATTTGCTCTCGTCCTGCTTAATGATGAGTCGCTGCGCACGGTTCCGCTCGGGATGTCCTATTTTAAGTCCCAGCACAGCACCAATTATCCACAGTTGATGGCCGGAATGATATTATCGATGCTGCCTGTCACGATTATTTATTTTGTATTCAGTTCGCGGATTATTTCCGGCGTTATGGCGGGAGCTATCAAGGGATAATCGCGAAAAATTCATCGTTCACGGAGGGATTACTATGCTTACTTTTGACTCCAATCAAGAACAACCACAGAAGCGGACACCAGATCGTACGAAATGGAATGAATCCTTTTATCGGAGGTCAATGGAACTGCCAGATGAGCTTCTGATTGGTGCCATTGATAGTCATGTACATGCAGGGCCGGTGTTGAACTCTAACCCTGGGCATCTGGACCCGATTCAGGTAGCGCAAGAAGCCGCAGCTGCAGGTATGAGGAGCATTGTGTACTATGATGTATTCGGCTGGGCTTCAGGAATGGCCTGGGTAGTGAACCGTCATGTACCGGGCATTCACACGTATGGGGGTTATTTGATGAATTCCTGCCATGGCGGTATGAATCCGCGTTCCGTAAAAACCGCACTGCATATGGAAGAGGGCTGCCGCTTCATCAGCTTCGGATCACATTGTACACGCCATTCAGCTGAGCGTGAGTCCACACTGATCGATGGGAAGCTTGTTCCGTTTAAGGATGCCTATCCGAAATTCGTGGAGAAAGAGCTGTCTGTGGCGACGTCAATACCGCTGGAAGGTCCTGTTCCAGAAGCGCTGGATGAGATCTTAAGCATGGTGGCAGAACATCCGGAGGTCTATCTGAATACGGGTCATGTATCTGTGCCGGAAGCCCTCCGTCTGCTGGACCTTGCAGAACAATACGGCATAGCGAAGGTGTTAATCGCTCATCCCGTCCGTGGACAAATGACAATCGAAGAGCAAAAATCTGCTGCCGCCAGGGGTGCTTTTCTAGAGGCATGCCTTGTGGATTGGCTGTATCCTGATGTCCCCCGAACCCATTACTATGTGGAACGAGAATACATGGATATGGGAGCTGAGCTCGGCAGATTCTCGAATGCGACGAAATGGATGAATACCATCCGTGAAGTGGGAATCGATCAGTTCGTTCTTGGGACGGACTATGGGATTCGTGCGGCCTCAACGCCTGTGCAAGGGATGAGAACAATGATTGCCAGCATGCTCGATTATCAATTCGCTCCGGATGATATTTACCGGATGGTAGCGACAAATCCGGCAAGGCTTATCGGCATGAACACATAGAAGATTGCTGATGTGCTGTTACAACCTTACGTATGGATAAGGAGGAGCAAGCATGAAATCCGCAACATCGTATGATCTGGTCATTACAGGCGGAACAATCGTTACGGAAGCAGCCGTTGAGCGAAAGGATATCGGTATTAGGAATGGATTGATTGCTGAAATCGCAGATAACATTGATCCTTCGGGGGCCCAAATCATTGATGCACATGGATTGACCGTGATGCCTGGCGTTATAGACACTCATGTACATTTTAATGAGCCGGGTCTGGAATCCTGGGAAGGATTCCAGACGGGTTCCGCTGCTCTTGCTGCCGGAGGAGGAACGTGCTTTCTGGATATGCCGCTCAATGCTGTTCCTCCTACAATTACAGTTCGTGCACTTCAGCAAAAAAGAGACCGCGCGGCAGGTAAAACGTATGCGGACTATGGATTTTGGGGTGGACTTATGCCCGGTTACCTTAAAGAGCTGCCGCTGTTGGCTGACGCCGGTGTCATCGGTTTCAAAGCCTTCATGTCTTCTCCGGGGGACAAGGACAAGGACGGATTTCGTCGGTCAGACGACGAAACCCTCAGAGAAGGGATGCGAATGATTGCGGAGACAGGCAAACTGCTGGCACTCCATGCTGAACATGAACCTACTATTGCAAGACTCACTAGTGCGGCCCGCAGTTTGGGGCGGTTCGACCCCGCGAGCTATACAGCTTCACGTCCGATAGAGGCAGAGGTGGAAGCAGTGGAAACGGCGCTGCGTTATGCATCCGAGAGCGGATGCCGATTGCATTTTGTCCACATTAGCAGTGAATCTGCTGCAAAACGAATCCGTGAAGCCCGGCTAGCGGGAGTTGATGTAACCCTGGAGACTTGTCCGCACTATCTATGTCTGACTGACAATGATTTTGCAGTCATGGGTGCTGTAGCGAAGTGTGCACCTCCTTTGCGTGATGCGGAAGAACAGGGGAAGCTATGGGACAGGTTACAGGAAGGCTGGATTGACTTTTTAACTTCGGATCATTCACCCTGCCCAGCAGGCATGAAGACAGGGGATGATATGTTTGAAACGTGGGGCGGCATTGCCGGTGTACAGAGCACGCTCGAATTGATGCTGGATGAAGGATATCTGAAAAGGGGAGTTTCCCTTCCAATGCTGGCGCGTCTGTTGTCTGGTGCCCCAGCCGAACGATTCGGACTGGATCAAGCGAAGGGACGAATTGCATTGAACTGCGATGCCGACCTGGCCCTGGTTGACCTAAATGCTCCTTATACACTTATAGAATCAGACCTCTATCAGAAGCATCGTCATTCCCCTTACATTGGCCGCAGCTTTGGCTGTAAAGTTAAGATGACACTGCTGCGTGGCCAGCTGACGTATAGTGAAGCGTCGCCATTTCCTAACCATGGTACCGGCAGGGAATTCAGTATTGTCTGCCCGGGAGAAGTGAACATAAGTAGCTAGTCATGCTTGATCTTGAAAAGAGTAGGTCCCATTTCAAGGAGGGAAAGCCATGACCGCAAAAGCTGGTAGATTATCTGCCGTTCAGGAAGATCTTCTCCGATTGGTTCAAGATATTCCACGAGAGCAAATGCAACAATATGTCGACCGCTATATTGGCAGCCTGCTTACAGTAGAAGGTTATGACCCTGAGCTTCTACAGACACTGGAAACGTACGCAATTTGTAATGGCCACATCAATGAAATGTCCTCCAGGTTGTACATTCACCGCAATACAGCAGCTTACCGACTGGAGAAGTTGGAACGGCTCATAGGTATTCCGCTTAAAGAAACCGAAAACCTGTTGCTGCTAAATCTGGTGTTCCTGTTCCGCCGTCTGCTTGATGCAGAAAAGGCCAATGCGTCTGCTGATAGCCTTCTTACTTTGGACTATTCAAGCCGTTATCGCACATCATAGTTTTCAACAAAATGAAAGAAATAGAAAGAGAAAAGGGCGACTCTAACCGTTTTGAACAGCGGAGATCAGAGTCGTCTTTTTTTGCATTCATTGAATTGAAGCCCTGGATTTCAAATTCAGAATATGATTATTCATCAATAATTCTTAAGGATATGTCATTGTATCAAGCACGAAGAAACCTTACTTTTAAATAACGATGGAAACGCTAACAAGGCAGAAAGAGTGGTGTTTTAGTATGCGCTAACTGTAATTTTACCTTGCAATGTAATGACAAATTCAGGTTTGGAAGGTTGTAGATCCTTGGCGTTACATGAGGATAGATTAGTATTTCCTTTTTATTCGATTGCCACTTGAGAATCCAAATTCATTCTTCGGGTTACGACACCAGTCGCTCGCCTAAGTATAAAAAGGAGGATATATATGAGAAAATTTGCAATCATTCTGCTTATCGGAATATTCGTGACAGTGATCACCGCCTGCTCGGCAAACAGTGATCAGGCAGGGGAAAATTCATCGGGTAATGGAGAAATTTCCGGTGACCTTACCGTATTTGGGTGGGGCGGCGGCGAGGAGCTCCAGTCTCGAAAGGAAGCAACTAAAATTTTCAAAAAATTGTATCCAAAAGTGAAGGTACATGAAGTTTGGCTCCCGGCAGATAACATTGATGTCAAGCTGGATGCAGCTCTGGCTGCTGGGAATGCCGGTGATGTGATCATGATGTCTCCAGACTGGAAAGGGTTGAGATCCAAATGGTTCGAAGATTTAAACCCCTATATTGAGAAGGATCAACTGGACCTCGAGGCATTGTTAACACAGGGGGTTGATGGGGGATATGTCGATGCGGACGGAAAACGCGAAGGCATGCCAACAACCGCTTCGGATTTTATGATTGCTTATAATAAAGACATTTTTGACAAGGCAGGGATCCCGTACCCAACGAATGACTGGACATGGGATGATTTTTCGGCAACAGCCAAACAGGTCTCTTCGGGTGAAGGTGCCAACCGGGTCTATGGTATTGTGTCTCACTGGATCTTGCAAAGTTTCGCTCCTTTTATATACGGCGGGATGCCATATAACGAGGATTGGAGCAAACAGACTCTGGATGATCCCAATACGCTGAAGGGGTACCAGTTGTTCGGAGACCTGGTGAATGCAAAAGCAATGCCGGATGATGCGGCTGCCAAGAGCATGCCTATGGACCAAATGTTCGCTGCAGGCAGAGCTGCGATGTATCCGCTGGGTGTGTTTGAAGCTTCGACGATTGCCAAAAATATCGGTTCCAATTTTCAATGGGGTATCGTGATGCCTCCAAAAGATCCATCCGGTAAAACCGTCAACATTAAATTCCAGACAGGCTTCGCCATGAACAAGGATTCCAAAAATAAAGAAGCTGCGTGGGCTTATATTAAAACCGTCTCTCTGAATAAAGAGGTCGGAGATCTGTACAGTAAGGTAAACCTTCCTGCGGCCAAAGAATCGGCGGATAGTACGTTTGCCAACTTGAAAATTGAAGGCACAGATATCTCCATGGTGGATTTCGTAACAGGGTTGCAGGATGCCATAACTTTCCCGTGGGGTGGCTCCATTGCAAAGGCGGGGGACCTCTATGAGCAAACCTGGCAGCAGGTCACTGTTCAAGGGAAATCCGCTGAGGAAGCAGCCAAAGCCTATACATCCCAAATTCAGTCCGCTCTCGACTCCATTCATCAAAGTAAATAAACGAATAATGAACACCCGGTTACAACGAGGGGGGAGTGATCTTCCCCCTTCTATCCTAATCCGGTCTCAATAGGAGGCAGCTTTGGAGGCGAAAGAATGAAGGCGCGAAACAACCGCATTGCAAACAGGGAGGAGAAACAATTCTTCCTTTTTATCTCGCCATGGCTTTTAGGTTTTCTCATATTCACCTTATATCCAATGGGTTATTCTATCTTTTTGGTTTTCACCGATATGGATATGACCGGCTCAGGCCAATTTGTCGGCTTCGATAATATCGTCAGGGCCTTTACACAGGATCCACTTTTTTACCGTTCTTTGTTAAACACATTATATTTTGTGTTGGTTTCAGTTCCGGCCAGTTTACTCCTGTCGTTTCTGATTGCTCTTCTGCTCAATCAAAAAATAAAGGGAGTTGGTTTTTTCAGAACCAGCTTCTATATTCCGTATATCACATCAGGGGTTGCGGTTACCTTGCTTTGGGGCTGGATTTTTAATGCCCAGTTTGGCTTTATCAATTATTTCCTTTCTCTGTTCGGTATTACCGGTCCTAACTGGTTAAGCGATACGAAATGGGCCATGCCGGCGATTATTATTATGGCGATCTGGACCATCGGGAATTCCATCATCATTACACTGGCGGGGCTGCAGGATATTCCGGAAGCCTTATATGAGAGCGCTGAGATTGATGGAGCGAGCAGTTTCGTTAAAATTACGCAGATTACCCTGCCCCTGATCACGCCAACGCTTTATTTTAATCTGGTTATGGGGATCATTGGTGGTTTCCAGATCTTTATGCAGCCTTACATTCTGACCGAGGGTGGCCCCAGCTACTCCACCTACACGTACATGATGCATATTTATAACAGCGGATTTAAATACAACGAAATGGGTTATGCGTCAACGCTGGCCTGGTTATTGTTCGTCGTTATTATGATCATCACGCTCATCGTAAACCGGACTTCCCGACACTGGGTTTATTACGATAACTAAAATTGGGGAGGTGCAACCATGGAGGCTTATTACAAAAGTAAAAAAACCAGCAGCCGGATTAAAGTCAGTCTGAGTTATGTGATATTGACGATCATAGCAGTCGTGTTTATCTTTCCGTTTATATGGATGCTTTCAACCGCCTTCAAAATCCCTTCGGAAGCCTATACGCTGCCTCCCAAAATCATCCCGGAAACGTTCACTTGGGATAACTTCATTCAGGGTTGGCAATATGCGGATTTCACCCGTTATACATGGAATACCTTAATCGTAACAGGACTTGCGACGATTGGAACGGTTCTTTCCGCTTCATTTGTAGCCTATGGCTTTGCACGGTTTAAATCTCGATACAGCGGATTGTTATTTACGATCGTGCTTGCGACCATGATGCTTCCCAGTCAGGTAACTCTCGTTCCTACGTATCTCTTGTTCACCAAACTTGGTTGGCTCGATACCTTGATGCCTCTTATTGTTCCATCCTTTTTTGGGGGAGGCGCGTTTAACATTTTCCTGCTGCGGCAATTCTTCAAAACGATTCCGAAAGATTTGGATGAAGCCGCATATATCGACGGTGCCAATGCATTCCAGATTTATTATAAAATACTGCTGCCCGCAATCAAACCGGCTTTGATTACAGTCGGTCTCATGTCGATTACCTTTCACTGGAATGATTACATGTCTCCGCTGATCTATTTGAACAGCGATCAGAATTTCACACTCGCTATCGGTTTGCAGTTCTTCCAGAATTCTTTTGGCTCCTCGCAAATACAGATGCTGATGGCTGTTTCTTTAATTACCGTTATTCCTGTGCTAATCCTCTTCTTCATCGGACAGAGATATTTTATTCAGGGGATTACAATGACCGGAATCAAAGGATGACCTTTTCGGAATTTGCAGGGCCGGGAGTTAAGTTACTCGTGCGTTTGTGGAATTTCTTGGGTGATGAACCGGTCATTTGTTTGAATTGTCTGCAAAAATGCTCCACATTGCGGTAACCGCACCGGTCTGCAATCTCCGCAACCGTATACTGATCATGCCTGAGATATTCTTTGGCTAGGCGAATCCGGCTGTGAATAACATCATCCATACACGAGAGGCCAAACAATTTTTTGTAAATCAACTGCAGGTATCCCGGACTGATGCTAATAATTTTAGCCATTTCCGATATGGTCCAGGGGTGGCTTGGATTGTTATGGATGGCCGCACGCAGCTTTAAAAGGTTGTAGTGCTGAGGACTAATTTCGCCTTGGAAGTAAGACTCCAGCAGCTTGTTGAACAGGGTTCGGAGCAGACAATCAATGGAGGATTCTCTGTAGTCCTTATTGAATGAATTCTCTACGACGAGCAGCTGGAACAGCTTGTGGCAATATTCAGGATCATCCAAAGGAAAAGGCTTGCCATAGGGAAGCGAGGTTTCGGTTACGTAAGCTTCATTGCTTTCAAAGCGGATCCAGTCATTAATATAATTCCCTGCGGAAGCTCGGTAGTAAATTTTTTGATGGGGCTCGAAAAGAACAGCACAATGAGGAGGGTATTCCTTGAGTTTTCCATCTACCCAGAACTGAGCGGGAGTCTGTGTAATGACCAAAAGCCAGCAGGGATGTCCTTGGGGAATATCAAAAACAAAATTGCTATGATGTGCTGCGTCATATTCAACGTAAAATATATTTGTCATTGATTTTCACCTATATCATGTAAGTTTGTCAGACGGGCTATTTTTCTATTATACCGAATTCGTTTTTGATTCATATTGCTTAATTACTTTGAAGAGGAGTGTAGATTTTATGAAAAAACAGGGGTTAAATCCATATCTTCCATCCTGGGAGTACGTCCCTGATGGTGAACCTTATGTATTTGAGGATAGAGTTTATGTGTACGGTTCGCATGACCGGTTTAACGGACATGTCTTTTGTCTAAACGACTACGTATGTTGGTCCGCGCCTGTGGACGACCTCGGAAATTGGCGCAATGAAGGTGTAATCTACCATAAGTCAGATGATCCGCTTAATCCGGACGGCAGTATGTGCCTTTACGCCCCAGACGTTACGGTTGGTCCTGACGGACGATATTATCTTTATTATGTGCTGGATAAAGTGCCGGTTGTTTCTGTGGCTGTATGCGATACACCAGCAGGCAAATATGAATTCTACGGATACGTGAAATATTCGGATGGCACCAGGCTGGGGGAAAGGGAAGGGGACGAGCCCCAATTCGATCCAGGCGTGCTGACCGAAGGAGAGCGTACGTATCTTTATACCGGATTTTGTGCGCCAGGAGACCGATCGAGACACGGAGCGATGGCAACGGTGCTTGGTCCTGACATGCTGACGATTGTGGATGAGCCCGTATTCATAGCGCCGAGTCAGCCATACAGCGAAGGCAGCGGATTCGAAGGACATGAATTTTTCGAAGCTCCTTCCATCCGGAAAAGAGGGGATACCTACTACTTGGTTTACTCCTCCATTGTCATGCATGAATTATGTTATGCGATCAGCAAATTTCCTAACAAAGGGTTTGAATATCAGGGTGTAATCATAAGCAACTGCGATCTACATATTGACTCCTATAAACCAGCTGACAAGCCAATGTATTATGGTGGGAACAATCACGGCAGCATCGTTGAGATCCATGGAGACTGGTACATTTTCTATCACCGTCATACCAATGGGGATGCATTCAACCGTCAGGGCTGCATTGAACGTATTTCTTTTGACGAGCATGGAATGATATCTCAGGTAGAAATGACGTCCTGCGGCGTGAATGGGGGCCCGCTTGAAGGAAAAGGGGAATATCCCGCATACCTTGCATGTAATCTTTTTGCAAAAGATGATCAAATGTATACCGGCGGTTTTGGAGGAGGTGCTTGGCTGGACAGCCGCTTTCCGAAGATTACCCAGGATGGGCGAGACGGTGATGAAGAGGTCGGATATATTGCCAATATGGTGGATTCAGCCACAGCAGGTTTTAAATATTTCAATTGTGATGGGCTTCGCCAGGTCACGGTAAAGGTCCGGGGATATTGCAATGGAGAATTTGAGATTAAAACCGCATGGGACGGTCCTGTACTGGGAACGATTCCGGTACATTTTACAAATGAATGGAAAAAATACACGGCTGACATTACCGTTCCAGACGGCAGGCAGGCTTTGTATTTGACTTACAGGGGAGCAGGAGGCGCAAGCCTGGCTTCTTTTACATTAGAATAACGGCTACACAGATTGAAACACTATTAAGACAAAGTAAAGCAGCTGCTGGTAACCCGGCAGCTGCTTATTTCATGTGGAAAAGTATTTCAATCACCGAGATGCTCCGCTGCAGCAGTCCGCTGGGAATGGATGCGAAATTCGCTTGGCGTGATGCCCGTCCATCGCTTGAACTGACGGCTGAAATGCGCATTGGTCTTGTATCCAAGCATCATCGCAATATGGTCAATGTTCAGGTCTGTTTGTTTTAACAGCCGCTGGGCTTCGTTCAGAAGGGTTTCTGATAAAAACTTGCGCGGGGCTGTACCATATACCTCCCGAAAGATCCGGTTGATCTGTGAAGGGCTAATGTTCAGCGACCTCGCAATGTCTTGGATCCAGGTTCGTTCGCTCTCCCGAACGTCACCATGAAGATGGATATATCTTACGGAGTCCTCAATGTGCTCGGCAATTTGGTGGGCGATGGTTTCTTTTCTCGATAAGGTAACGGATGCGTTCTGAGATAATTGGCCAACCAGGGAGCCGAGAAGTTCGAATACGGCGGCATGGACCTTCATCTGTTTGGAGGAAGACAACGGCATGGATAAGTGTTCTGTGGCCAGATCATACAAGGTACACAGTGAAGAGGACAGTCCTGAAGCCAGGCTCGAATCTGCCGGATAATAAATGTCCTTGCAGCGGTTGAGTTCTCTGCAGAAGGAGGTATCGTGTACGCTGAAATGAACGGAAAAGTACGTGAAACCCTGCGGTCCGGCACCTGTGCAGGAGTGAGTCATACCCGGACGGATAAACAGAAGGTCTCCAATGGATTGACTGTACGACTGACCGTTGACCACCATGTTCATCTCGCCGTCCAACATCCAGTGAATTTCATACATGGAATGCTCATGAGACGGATACGTCCAGTTGGAATCTACTTGTCTTGCATGCAGTCCGAGCAATTGAAAAGACATGCGAACATCGGGCAGACGGCCTAAATATACGGCTTCTGAAAGTTTGGTCACAGCTACCTCCTCGTAACGCTCTGTATTCCAAATACGAATAGATTTATTTTAACAGAAAAATAATGCGTGAAAAGGGTAAGTTGTCGGAGTGATAAGTACATCGTCATGAAACATTGCTGGTGCTATGGTAATGTTATCAACCCGGTAGGGAGATAGGGGGCAAGCTGGAATGAGAATTATTCGATTTTTGGATGGACAACAGAAGTGGTTGGCAGCCGTTACGGATGATGAACAAGCGTATCGTTTGCCGCAAGCAGATTTTATGACTTTAATCTATCAGGCGAGGGAGAAGGGTGTTACTCCGGTTCAATGGATTGAAAGCGCTCTTAAACCGGTAAACAAGCTGACCGATGATTGGACTTCTCTGCACCTGATCACACCAGTAGATGCACCGGAAGTGTGGGCAGCAGGTGTGACATATCAGCGGAGCCGGGAAGCGCGGAATTATGAAGCTACGGATGGAAAGTTGGATGCGGAAACCTTCTACGATAAGGTCTATGACGCAGAGAGACCGGAGATCTTCTTTAAATCCACAGCAGCGCGTACTGTCGGGCCAAATGAGGCTGTCACGCTGCGCAGCGATTCTACTTGGCAGATCCCGGAGCCTGAGCTGGGATTGGTGCTTGCCGCGGATGGCAGCATTGTGGGATACATCGCCGGAAACGACATGAGCTGCCGCGATATCGAGGGGGAGAACCCGTTGTATCTGCCACAAGCCAAAATATGGCGCAATTCCTGTTCCATAGGTCCAGCTATTCGATTAGCGGAAACGGTCAAGAATCCCTATGAATTCAGTATTGTTTGCCAGATCTATCGGGATGAATCAATGGTTGTGAAAAGTGAAGCGAGTACGAGTGAATTAAACCGCAAGCTGGATGAACTGGTTTCCTTTTTGGCAAGGGATAACGATTTGTATGACGGTACGGTACTTTTGACAGGCACCAGCATCGTGCCTCCGAATGAGTTCACCCTTGAACCAGGAGACCGCATTGAAATATCCATAAGTGATATCGGGACACTGATCAATCCTGTCATTTCAAACTAGTTTAGAAGGAGGATGAATGCGATGAGCGCATTTCAGTTAGAGCAGACCTATAACAATTTTATTAACGGGGAATGGGTAAAACCAACGTCTGGATTGACGGAACCGAGCATTAATCCGGCGAATCGAAAAGAAATCGTGGGTTATGTGCCAGCCTCGGGTGTAGAGGACCTGAACCATGCAGTCGCAGCGGCAAAAGAAGCTGCGAAGGCCTGGCGGAACTTAACGGGTGCGGAACGGGGGAATTATCTATTTCAAGCTGCTAATGTGCTGGAGCGCCGGGCCGACGAGGTGGCGGAAGCCATGACCAGAGAAATGGGGAAGACATTCCCGGAATCCAAGGGAGAAACGATGCGCGGCGTCGCCATTTTGAGATATTACGCAGGGGAAGGCATGCGAAAAACGGGTGATGTGATTCCCTCCACAGATCGGGAGGCACTAATGTTCACGACCCGTGTGCCGCTGGGCGTTGTAGGTGTAATTGCACCTTGGAACTTCCCGGTGGCTATTCCCATCTGGAAAACGGCACCGGCTCTGATCTATGGCAACACCGTTGTATTGAAGCCAGCTCAGGAAACGGCGGTTACAGCAGCCAAGGTTTTGGAATGCTTCGAGGAAGCCGGCATCCCGGCTGGTGTTCTCAATCTCGTGAGCGGGAAAGGCTCGGTAATCGGCTCCGCACTTGCTGAGCACCCCGATGTAAACGGAATAACATTTACTGGATCCAATGAAGTCGGGAAGCGGGTCGGCGCCGCAGCACTTGCTCGTGGAGCCAAGTATCAGCTTGAAATGGGTGGCAAAAACCCGATTATCATCGCGGCAGACGCTGATTTGGACTTGGCTGTTGAGGCCACCATCAGCGGCGGCTTGAAATCAACTGGCCAAAAATGCACAGCCACCAGCAAGGTCATTATTGAACGAAAAGTATATGATGCCTTTAAAGAAAAACTGCTTTCGCAAATCCAGGAAATCCGTCTTGGGGACGGGATGTCTTCCGGAAGCTGGATGGGTCCATGTGCGAGTGAAAGCCAGCTGAGTACCGTGCTTGGTTACATTCAAAAAGGACAGGATGAAGGTGCCGTACTGCTCGCCGGAGGAAAAAGACCGGACAATCCTGAGCTCGCAGAAGGATTTTATGTACAGCCAACCGTATTTGAAGGTGTCGAATCGCACATGACCATTGCCCGAGAAGAAATATTCGGCCCGGTCCTGGCCTTGATTCCGGTGGATTCCTTGGAAGAGGCCATCGCGTCGGCTAATGACAGCGATTATGGTTTGAGTGCTTCAATCTATACACAAAATGTCGGGGCCATGCTGTCCTTCATCCGGGATATGGATGCCGGACTCGTAAGAATTAATGCGGAAACTGCCGGCGTAGAACTGCAGGCACCGTTCGGTGGAATGAAGATGTCAAGCTCGCACTCCAGAGAACAGGGGCAAGCGGCCATCGAGTTTTTTACGGCGATCAAAACAGTCTTTGTGAAGTCATAAACTGTGGGAGGCTACCATGTACGAACAGATAATGTCGATTATGGGGGAGAAGGAGTCAAGCAGCTATGATATTATAGCGCATGCTCCAGGGGCAACAGGACGTCTGCCTTTAACCGATGATTTGCTGCGGAATGCTCCAAGCGGCGACTTGTTCGGCATGTCCCAGAATGTCGGAATGGGCTGGAAGCCTGGAGAATTGAACGGAAAACAGTTTCTGATCTTAAGTACGCAGGGTGGTATCCGCAATGAAGATGGCAGTCCCGCAGCTCTTGGCTACCATACGGGACACTGGGAAGTCGGCTTGCTGATGAAAGCTGCCGCAGAAGAAATATCCAGCCACGGAGGGATCCCGTTTGCTGGCTATGTGAGCGACCCTTGCGACGGCAGGTCTCAAGGAACAACAGGCATGTTCGACTCACTGCCGTACCGGAACGATGCCGCGATGGTATTCCGCAGATTGATTCGATCTCTGCCCACGCGAAAAGGCGTGCTCGGCGTTGCAACTTGTGATAAGGGATTGCCCGCCATGATGCTTGCACTTGCAGGTATGCCGCAGCTGCCAGGAGTTATTGTTCCCGGCGGCGTTACGCTTCCGCCTACGGATGGGGAGGATGCAGGTAAAATTCAAACCATAGGTGCAAGGTACGCAAATGGGGAGCTCTCTCTTGAAATGGCATCGGAGCTAGGGTGCAGGGCCTGCGCTACACCGGGCGGCGGCTGTCAGTTTCTAGGGACCGCGGCAACCGCCCAGGTGGTAGCAGAGGCAATGGGCATGACGGTGCCGCATGCCGCTCTGGCACCTTCAGGGCAGCCCATCTGGTTCGAGATGGCGCGCCAATCTTCGCGTGCACTGATCAACATGGAATCCCAAGGGATCAAGATGGCAGACATTGTTACAGATGCGTCCATTCGCAATGCCATGGTCGTTCATGCCGCATTCGGCGGATCTACCAATCTGCTTCTTCATATCCCGGCTGCTGCCCATGCAGCGGGTTTAACTGTGCCAACGGTACAGGACTGGATACAGGTGAACAAGAACGTTCCAAGACTGGTTAGCGCTCTGCCGAACGGACCGATCTTCCATCCGACCATACGGGTTTTCCAGGCTGGGGGTGTTCCTGAAGTTATGCTTCACCTTAGACAGCTTGGCCTGCTGGATGAATCTGTACTTACAGTAACAGGTGCGTCACTGGGTGAAGTGCTGGATTGGTGGGAATCGTCAGAACGTCGCCGTCTCATACGCAAGCAATTGGAAGAGAAGGACGGGATTGATCCGGACAGTGTTATTATGAGCTTGGAGCACTCGCAGCGTCTTGGGATTTCTTCGACCGTGACCTTTCCAACCGGGAATATCGCGCCAGAAGGCTCTGTCATCAAATCCACATCGATTGATCCTGATGTGCTGGATGAACATGGCGTGTATCGGCATCGTGGCCGGGCCAAGGTATTTACAACTGAACGTGAGGCAATCCGTGCCATTAAGACTGGAGGGGTTATAGCTGGCGACGTTGTTGTACTGCTCGGTCGTGGGCCTTCAGGAACCGGGATGGAGGAAACGTATCAGCTTACCTCTGCGCTCAAGCATTTGTCTTTTGGGAAATATGTATCGCTCATCACCGATGCCCGCTTCTCGGGAGTTTCAACTGGAGCATGTATTGGCCATGTTGGGCCCGAAGCACTGGCAGGAGGGCCCATTGGCAAACTCCGAAACGGCGACTTGATTGACATCGTTGTGGATCGGAGCAAGCTGGAGGGCAGCGTGAACTTCATTGGAGAAGGAGATACGGAGTTTTCGCCGGAAGAAGGAGCTTTCATTCTGGCTCAAAGGACCTTTCATCCAGATATGCGTCCTGATGAAAATTTACCGGATGATACCAGGCTTTGGGCTGCGCTGCAAGCTGTCAGCGGCGGAACATGGAGAGGGAATATATATGACGTAGACCGGATCATAACTGCCCTGGAAGCTGGCAAAAAAGCACTGGCATGGTGATGCATTTTTATCATTTGTTGAATCTGCCATTATTTTAATACCGGAGGTTGCTTCTATAATGAATATGATTACCAACCCCATTCTTCCCGGTTTCCATCCCGATCCGTCCATATGCAGGGCGGGGGAAGATTATTATATCGCCACTTCCACCTTCGAATGGTTCCCTGGTGTACGAATTCACCATTCCCAGGACCTGATTCATTGGCGGCCGATAACTTCTCCGCTGACCCGCAGCACTCAGCTGAACATGGAAGGAAATATCAATTCCGGAGGGGTATGGGCGCCATGCCTTAGCTACGATAATGGTGTATTTTACCTGATCTACACAGATGTCAAAAGCCGTGTAGGGGCTTTCAAAGATACTCACAATTACCTTGTGACCGCAGCAGATATCGAAGGGCCATGGTCCGAACCGGTTTTTCTGAACAGCAGCGGCTTCGATCCTTCCTTGTTTCACGATGAAGATGGTCGCAAGTGGCTGGTTAACATGATCTGGGATCATCGGAAGGGCAAAAATCGGTTTGCAGGCATCGTGCTGCAGGAATACTCTGTTCAAGACCAAAAGCTGATCGGACCTGCCGTTAATATTTTTAAGGGAACAGAACTGGGGCTGACAGAAGCCCCTCATCTATATAAATACAAAGACTATTATTACTTGATTACGGCTGAAGGCGGTACGGGTTATGAACATGCCGTTACGGTTGCCCGCTCTCGTTCCCTGCAAGGTCCTTATGAGGTGGACCCTGCTAATCCAATTCTCACTTCATACGGCAGACCGGATTTAGATCTGCAAAAGGCTGGTCACGGCAGTCTGGTCGAAACTCACACGGGTGAATGGTATATGGCCCATCTGGTCGGAAGGCCAGTTCAGGAGAAATTTTGCATCCTTGGACGTGAGACTGCTCTTCAACCGTGTACCTGGAGCGATGAAGGCTGGCTGAAGCTTTCAAACGGTGGTCGGCATCCGGAGGTTTCGGTGCCTGCACCGAAAATCTCATCGGTTCCATTTGAACCGGTACCGGAACTGGACCATTTCGATCAATCAGAGCTCCGAAACGATTGGAATACCCTTCGTATCCCACCCGATCCATTTTGGCTCAGCTTGACGGAACGTCCAGGTTACTTGCGCTTGCGCGGGATGGAGTCCATGAGCTCGACACACAGACAAAGCATGGTCGCCCGGAGGCTTCAGGATTTCAGGTGTGAAGCTGAAACTTGCCTGGAATTTGCGCCAGACCATCCACAGCAAATGGCAGGACTAATCCTGTACTACGATACCAAAGACTATCTCTATTTACGGGTCACCTATCATGAAGAGAAGGGAACGTGCTTGGGAATTCTTCAGTCGAGATACGGAATATACGATGAACTGTTGGAGGATATTCCCTTGAAATCAGTGAGTCGGGTTCGGTTGAAGGTGGCGTATGAGTATGACCGTGCCTGCTTTTACTATGCATGTGATGATGACCCATCCTGGTATCCTGCAGGTGGATGGTTGGATGTCACACATCTGTCCGATGAATCTCCGGAATACATCCGATTTACGGGAACTTATATTGGTCTCTGTGTGCAGGATCTTGGCGGTACCCGCCAGCATGCTGATTTTGATTACTTTTTGTATAAGAAAACAAGCAACGAAACGACATAATTGGACCGATTCAATGCTGAATTAAGACCTTTGTAGTAAACAGTTGGAGAACCAACCTTGAGGTTGTGAAGTGCTTAACAGATGACTCCTAAATTTTTTAGGGGTCTTTTTTTTATAGCTTTGACATCTGCCAAGCTGCTGATCTAGTGATTTACTATATCTGCAACTTATGCTGTAAGAAATATCCTATAATTTGTCAGGTTTTAGCTGAATGAATAATATAGTAAGATTTACAAATAAAATCTAGTTTTTGTTTTTGATTTGAAAGGGGTTGGTACGGGAATTTCTATTCGCTGCTGGACAAGTTGATTTTCTTGTATCCGCTTTCAATTTATAATAATTTGAGGAAGGTGAAGATATTGAAATTTAAGATGAATTTAAAAAAATCAGTTCATGTTCTGTTGGCCTGTTTAACAGCCCTGCCTCTAATGTTAACGCCGACACACGTATCAGCAGCAAGTGATGCCAACATTAATTTGTCTTCCGAAAAACAGCTTATCAAGGGGTTTGGAGGCATTAACCACCCAGCCTGGATTGGCGACTTGACGGCAGCTCAGCGTGAAACCGCCTTTGGCAACGGAGCGAACCAGCTGGGTTTTTCCATACTGAGAATCTATGTCGACGAAAATCGAAATAACTGGTACAGGGAGGTGGCTACCGCGAAAAGAGCCATAGAGCAAGGCGCGCTCGTATTCGCTTCTCCCTGGAATCCGCCAAGCGACATGGTCGAAACCTTCAATCGCAACGGGGATACAAACGCCAAACGATTGAGATACGACAAATATGCCGCGTACGCGCAGCATCTGAACGACTTTGTCACTTATATGAAAGATAACGGTGTAAATCTGTATGCCATTTCGGTACAAAATGAGCCGGATTATGCCCATGAATGGACCTGGTGGACACCGCAGGAGATGCTTCGTTTCATGAAGGAGAATGCGGGATCCATTCAGAATACCAAGGTTATGGCACCCGAATCGTTCCAGTATTTGAAAAACATGTCTGACCCGATTCTGAATGATCCTCAGGCACTCGCCAATATGGACATTCTGGGAGCACATACGTACGGGACACAGTTCAAAGATTTCGCATACCCGCTCTTTAAGCAAAAGGGAGCCGGCAAAGAACTGTGGATGACCGAAGTGTATTACCCGAACAGCGATAACAACTCGTCAGACCGTTGGCCTGAGGCATTGGACGTATCTTACCATATGCATAATGCCATGGTTGAAGGGGATTTCCAGGCTTATGTATGGTGGTACATTCGGAGACAGTATGGCCCAATGAATGAGGATGGAAGCATTAGCAAACGTGGATATAATATGGCCCACTTCTCCAAATTCGTGCGACCAGGCTATTACCGAGTCGATGCAACCAAAAATCCGGATACCAATACTTTCGTTTCAGCCTATAAAGGCGATAATAAGGCAGTCATTGTGGCGATTAATCGCGGCACCTCGGCTGTAAGCCAAAAATTTGTCCTGCAGAATGGTAACGCTTCCACTGTATCCTCTTGGGTTACAGATAGCAGCCGAAACCTGGCAAGCGGAGCACCGATTACGGTGTCAGGCGGAGCCTTTACAGCACAACTGCCCGCCCAAAGCGTAACAACGTTTGTAGCCAACATTACCGGTGGTAGTGTCACTCCAGGCAGCGGAACCACGTACGAGGCGGAAACGGGCACTACACTTACTGATGCCGTTATCGAGACTCTCTACCCGGGATACACTGGTACTGGATACGTGAACTTTAATGCGTATACAGGTTCGGCCATTCAATGGAATGCCATCAATAACACGATAACAGGTACCAAAAACGTGAAATTTCGTTACGCCCAGGAAAGCGGAACGCGTAATCTCGACATTTTCGTTAACGGAACCAAAGTCATCAGCAACGAACCCTTCCCGGCAACAGGCAGCTGGTCGACCTGGAGTGAAAAAATCATTCAGGTCCCCATGAACGCGGGAACCAATACGATTAAAGTGGTCACTACCGGTACAGAAGGGCCAAATATTGATAACATTAATGTCACTGCAGTCCAATAAGTGTACTGTTATGACAATGTAGAGAATAATTAGCCAAGCCCCCATCCCAGGAATCGCTAATCGGTTCCTGGGATGGGGGTTACTCATGATTTTGAAGCTGCGTGCTTACTACCTTACAAGGAGAGTGTAGACTTTGGAAATGAGGAATGAAGAGGGAGAAGTGTTAGCCATTGTAAATATCGATTCATCTCAAGAGGAGAATACCATTGAACGCATTGTTCGCCAATTAAAACCTGGGATGGGAAAAGGGATATATCTAGCCGGTGATAAAAAAATCAGTCAGCAAACAAATTACGGAGCAGTGAAGTGGTCGGGAGGTGTTACAGAGTTAATGGCAAAACTATCTCCATGGGAGCCCGTATTTCCTGCCGATGCTAATGTGATGGATATTCAGGTTTATTATGGATTTGACAATCTGACAGAGGAAGAAATCGATGAAATGGCTATGGAGAGTTCGGAAACCGGCAAAGACGTTGTGAGAGATCTCAAACCAAATGACACGTTGGTTGGTGTCAGTTTATTATATCGTAAAGATGAAACGGTATTTCAATTCCGGATTTTTGGAACGACAAAAAGTCGTATTCAGGTACCTGATCTAGAGAAACAAACGATTGAGAAGTTAACAATTCGTTCGAGCGAAGCCATTTACATCGGAGACAATGAATTACAGAGATTGGTTTGGGCAGAGGTAGGACCGACTACGGGGAAGGCGTTACAGTGTGAAGTCGCGGCCGAGGAAAGCAGCCGTGATTGGCTAATATCGATTACAGAGTCTTTGAGCTAACGAGAAACGAGATCATTAACCCGATTCTAAAACCTCTTATAACAAGCAAGCTAGTATTACTTGTTCCAATAGGAGGTTTTACTAAGTTTTAAAGTGATTTTTCCATCACGATGAGGCAGACAAGCTATCCATAGGGGGCTATCCTATGAATCCAACTCGGACAGAGATTGTAGAGATATTGTTTAAAAGTAAAAAAATGATTTTTTTAATTTTATTGTTTAATATCTCGGCTTCAGTAGTCTCCATCGCTCAACCGCTCCTTTTTAAAGATTTATTTGACAGTATCCTACTAGGAAAGCAAATCGGGAAGGCTGCACTCTATATTGTGCTGCTTATGCTCATTCCCATTGTATTTGCCGCTTTGAACGGCGTTACCTCATATTATAACAATGAGTTGGGGAATCATTTATCCAAGAACCTTCGCCTCCGCCTGTTTTCTCAATTACTGCAGACCCGACCAAGAAATGTGGACAGCATCGGAAGGGGAGAAATTATTAACCGGATCACCTCACAAGTGGGGGTGTTATGTGAAATTTATGTGGTAGACACCATCATGTCGGTCGTATCAAATGGCATATTGTTGATTGCTACTTTGTGGATTATGCTCTCTATGAGTGTTGAACTAACGTTAGTTGCGATGATTTCATTTCCTGTGTTTATGTATGGCTTCAAGCGTTTCAGAAACAAGACGGAAAGGCTGGATAAGCACTATTATGACATTTTGGAAAAGGGAATACGTTATTTGAATGATCTATTTTATAATTTAAAAGCGGTACATATGTCTAACGGGCTTCAGGCGGAGAAAAAGAGGTGGAGCAACTGGAACGACGAAGCCTGGAAGGTTTCAAAGCAGTCCAGGGTTTTCCATCATATCATCATAAATCTTGTTGCTGACACGGTTATTTCTTTGATTACAGGTATCATTTATGGCTATAGTCTGTACCTGATTCTGAACGGTCAAATTTCACCAGGTACGTTGCTGGCATTTATTGTTATACTTCCAAGGTTGTATGGCATATTCAAGACGCTTTTTACGTTAAATATCGATATGAGCCGTATGAAAGTGATCGTGAATAACTTGAATGAAATACTTGAATTAGAAAAGACCCAATCAGGGGCTGAAGTTCCGGATTATACCCGAATCCCGCGCCTTCAGATGAGAAATGTATCGTATCGTTATGCCACCGAGGACTCCTTCGGTATTTCCAACTTCAATTTGAATATTGAACCAGGAGATTTCGTCGGTATTGTTGGATTAAGTGGCTCAGGGAAATCTACCATCTTTGAACTTATCCACAGGTACATAGAGCCAGATGACGGGGAGATCTTACTGGACGGAGTCTCAATTAAAGAACTGGATATACATGAATTAAGAAAATATGTTGGCTACTCTCCGCAAAAGGGAGTGCTGTGGAATAAGACTATCTTAGAAAACATTATTTATCCGCTGCAAAAAGAAGAAATGGATGATGACGCTTGGTTAAGGTTCAATACAGCTGTTGGAGTTACTCATGTTCAGTCATTTGTACAAGCCATACCTGAACAATATGACAAAATGGTGGAGAACAATGGAGAGAATCTCTCAGGTGGAGAAATCCAACGAATTCTATTGGCCAGGGCATTTATGAATGAATCTCGAATCCTGATGCTGGATGAGTACACTTCTGCTCTGGATGCCATGACGGAGAGTGATTTGAATAATACCTTGTTAAACCTTAAGGGGAAGCAGACGATATTGGTCATAGCACACCGACTCTCCACCGTAAAGAATGCTGATTACATCCTGGTGATTGAAAAGGGACAAATTGTTGAGCAAGGCAGTCCGGATGAGTTACAGATTCGAAAGGGGATATATTACAAGATGGTGGAGAAACAGAAAATATAGATTTGTAATCATTTGGAGGAATGGTACACCATTATGTTGAATTGATAAAATTGGGCTGTCCTCTAGTATCGAATTGCAATCAGTGCCTTCCGCTGTGTGGCATTAAATTGAAGATTGAAGTTTGCTTGTGATCTAATATTTAATATAAGAAGATATGTTATAAGGTTTTGTCTACGCATTTATAACGGCCATTTAAGGACATTTCAGTTCAACAGATGCTGTTAACGATTAAATTGTAGATGACTCTATACTTAAAAAGCAGGTGAATTTCATGGCATGGGAAAAAGTATTCACGGTACATGTTGCGATAGGGGATACTATGGATCTCTCCAACAATAATGATGGCGACTCCGTAGTCATGATTTCTTTTGGTGGCCATGTCACAGGAAAATATTTCGAAGGTGACATTCTTCCTGGAGGGGTAGATACTCAAATTATTGGCCCGAATGGCGGTCGGCATAGCTTATCTGCAAGATACATGCTTCAAGGTAAGGATTTTACAGGTGAAGCTTGTAAAATGTATGTCGAGAATAATGGAATGTTCGATGAGAAACTGGAGAATATATTGTTTCGAACCTCTCCTAAAATCATCACGAACAGCCAAGCACTGTCCTATTTGAACAATGATGAACTAATGGGCGAAGGCATACCTTCGAATACTGGAATAGATATTCATATCTATAGAAACGTATAGCTTAGATGAACGCCAAACTGAATTTTCGTATATCGTGAAAGGGACGAAGCAGCTTAGAGCAATGCTTCGCCCCTTTTTAAATCCTTCTTTATTTTTTTGTTTTCCTTAATTGAATTTTGAAGATTTTGGGGCATCTCTAGGCGGTGTACTACTCTCCCCGCACCGAAGGGGCGTACGCCAACACTTCCATCTCAATCAAGTACGGGCCTAATCCGCTGAATACGGTAATACGGGCAGGATAGGGCTCTTTCATCATTCGCTTGTATACTTCGTTGTATTCGGCCTGATCTTCTACTCGCGCCAGATGAGTAGTTGCCTTAACGATATGATCGAGTGTGAGGCCCGCTTCCTGGAGGATAACTTCTATATTGCGAATGCACTGTTCCGTCTGCTCCTTAATGCCGCCAATTGGATCAAGCGTCTGCGGATCAACGCCTACCTGACCTGCGACGTAGACAAAATCTCCTGCGCGGACAGCGTGTGAGAAGGGGAGCGGGAATTGGGGTGCTGCGCTTGTGTGTATGATGGTAGACATCGTAGCTATCAATCCTTTCCTAGTGCGAGTTTAGGCTTGGCGTTGCAAGATGCCATTCCGTAGTTTGCTGATAATGATGAGCGATGGACAACAAACGGTCTTCTCTCATGTGTGGGCCAGAGAGCTGCATGCCGATAGGCAAGTGCTTCCCGGAGGTTGAATCAAATCCGATAGGAACCGTGATGGACGGTAGACCGGTATTGGTAAAGGGTCCGTTAAAGATCGGGCTGCCTGTCTTGTAGCCATAGGGAGCCACATACGGAGTTGATGGCGTTAATAGAACATCGACCTCATCGAAAAGCCTCATCATCTCGCTGCGGAATAACGTTCGGATGCGCTGTGCCTGCAAATAATCAACGGCACTCGTCTGGTAGCCGAGCTCAAGCTGCTCCCGCATCGTAGGGCCGTAACGATCAGCGGCTTCTGCGAAGCGTTCCTGATGAAAGGCGGCAGCTTCTGCCCGCATCACCGTGCGGTGAGCAGCAAAAGTCTCTTCCATATAAGGAGGCAGATCAACCTTCTTCGTGTGCATGCCCATCTTCTCAAGTACAGCTATTGCCGACTCAATGGCTGCCATGATCGCCGGTTCATCCGTGTGAAAAAAGCTGCTTGGCAAACCGATAACCATTCCCGAAATAGGATGCATAAGAGCGCTTGTTAAATCCGGCTTGCCGTGAGGCAGCGTGAAAGGGTCCAGCTCATCTTGTCCGGCTAAGGCTTCAAGAACAATTGCGTTATCTTGTGCCGATCGAGTGAAGGCGCCCACATGGTCAAGGCTCCAACTTGCGGTTATGACACCATTGCGGCTAACTCTGCCATATGTGGATTTCATACAGGTTAACCCGTTGTAAGATGCAGGTCTTAGCAGGGAACCGAAGGTCTGAGTTCCAAGTGTGAAGGAAGCCATGCCAGCCGCTACTGCAGCGGCAGAGCCAGAGCTGGAACCGCCTGGGGTATGCTCCATATTCCATGGATTGCGAGTTGGTGGCTCTCCCCCCTGAAAGGCATATTCTGTCGTTGTGGTCTTGCCGAGCAAGATAGCGCCAGCCGTTTGTAATTTACCAATCACCGTTGCATTGGTCTCAGGTATGAAGTCTGGATAAGTGCTTGATCCAGCCGTGGTACGTATGCCTGCAGTATGGATAATGTCCTTGGCTCCGTATGGGATGCCATGCAGTGGACCGAGATAATCGCCATTCATCAGCTTGTGTTCCGATTCTTTTGCGGCCTGCAAGGCTTGCTCAGCAGTAATAGTAACAAAGGCTTGCACAGCTGGCTCCACCTCTTCAATCCGTTTCAAATAGGACTGTGTGAGCTCGACAGGAGATATCATCTTGTTCTTAATCAGTTCGGCCGATTCGGTGATCGACAGCTCGTTAAGTGGTTTCGTAATCATCGCAGAGGCACTCTCCTGTAAGGGGAATTGGGTCCTATTACTTCAGGCAGCTTGAAGCTGCGAATCAGTTTCAAGTCTGCTGTGAAAAGGGCAAGCTCCTCGCTCGTAATAACTCCATTCGCATATTTGGCATCTTCAGTGCGTCGGTGGGTGAGATAGTCGTCCTGATTCAGAGTAATCAACCTTTCTCTCTCTATTTGGTGAAACTTGCATCGATAATATCCTCGTAAGCCAGGTCTTCTTTCAGATTGCCAATGAAGCGCTGCATACCGATCGCGGCCTCAAAGGCTGATTCATTGATATGCCCATCAGCGGGGTATACCTTGCTCTCAATCATGCGTTGTACGGCTTGCTCCACGACTTTTTTGTCCAGATTTGGGAATTCCTTTACCGCGACTGCCTTAGCGCCCTCAGGATTCGAGTGAATGTAGTCCAATGCTTGCTCTATAGAGGTGACGAAGCGCTTGGTGAGATCTGGATTTTTCTCAATGAAGCTTGTGGTTGTATTCATTGTTGCAAAAGCAAAGTCAGGATAATCCTTCGTGAAATCATGGACGATGTGCAGTCCCTCAGCAATTCCTTGATCAAGCTGAGGCTCATACACGAATGCAATATCGGCTTTGCCGGCTAATACGGCACCAAGTTCGGATCCATTCTGAACCTCCGTGATCGTGACATCCTTGTCGATATCGATGTTATTGTCTTCGAACAGCTTTCGCATTAAGCTGTTGGAACTTGTGGGTGCCAACCCAACAACGATGGTTTTACCTTTGAATTCCTCTGGCGAGCTCACGGTTACTCCTTCACGCGCAACCGCCCATACGGGAGCGCTGCCCGATAGAAGGACCAGTGAGCGAGCATCTCCACCTTTTGCATTAGCAAATGCGACATGCTCAGGACCGTGAAAGGAGAATGCGGATTCGCCTGAGATGACCGAAGACAAGGCGGTTGGCCCACTTCCGGCAGCACGGATCGAGGATAGCTCAATGCGATTCTGCTCTAGGAATCCTTGATTGTTTGCTACATACAGTGGAAGGTAGAGCAGGTTGTGATACACCTCGGAAACCATGATCGTATCCAACTTGTTATCTTCTTGCCCTCCGCTCGCCATGGCGTCTGTTCCATTCACAGACTTCGCATTGCTTCCACATGCACTGAGTAGTGCAGTCAATAAAAGGGTCATCGTTGATAGAATAGCTATCTTTTTGAAAGTTTGCATTGGTCATCAGGCTCCTTTTATGGTGTAAGTTGTTTATACGGATGTGGACTTGCTGCTGTTTTTAGTGTCATTCCATGGAAGGAGGCGTGACTCCATATAACTGACACAGGTGTAGAGCAGCATGGCAACGAGCATAAGCATGAACACGCCGACCCACACGGCCGGAAGGTTGAACAAGTTGCCTTCGACAAATACCATATGGCCGAGACCTTTGTCTGAAGAAATGAATTCTCCGCCTACGACAGATACGAGTGCCAAGCCAATATTGATACGGAAGGCGGAGATGATCCAAGGCAGAGAGGAGGGAATAATAATTTTGCGGAAAATTTGTGATTTCTTCGCTCCGAAGGATTTCATGAGATTAATCTGGGATTCATCAATTTGGTGAGTCGCCTGATAAGCGGATAACAACGCTACAATAAACGTTGCCACGGAGGCAAGAACAATCTTGGAAAAGATGCCCGAACCGAACCAGATGATAATCATGGGAGCTAGAGCAATCTTCGGGATGCCGTTCAGCGCTACAATGAATGGATCAAGCACCCTGGCGACGGTCTTGGAGTACCACATGAGTAGTCCTGCCAAAGAGCCAAATAGACTTCCCGCCACAAATCCGATAATGGTGGCATTAACCGTGGCTAGAACATCTGTAAAAAGTTGACCTGAGCTGAACATGGTGATAGCGGCATCAAGAATGGCACTCGGCGATCCCATCAGGAAACCGTTTACCAGCTTTAGCTGGACTGCAGCTTCCCATATCACCAGGATGACTGCAACAATAATGAACCGCCATATCATCGTCATCGTCCATTCTTTGGTGAAAGGCGATTGTTTGCGTTTGGTTTTATTTTTCGCAACCCCAGTATGGTCCTTCGTTAGGGACATTTCAGGTGATGTACTCTTCATTAGCTGATCCTCCCCATTTGAATATCGAGCTCCGACCAGATTGATTCAAAATACTGCTTGAACTTGGGGTCGGAACGGGCTTTTAGTGCTGAACCGTACTGTGAAGCGAGACCGATGTCATACACTTGCTTCACGGTCGTAGGTCTTTTGCTCATGACAGCGATGCGGTCGGAGATGGCGATCGCTTCCTCGATGTCATGAGTGATAAGAACTCCGGTCTTGCCTTCGGATTTCAGGATAGATAAGATTTCGTCTTCCAGAATGAGTCTGGTCTGATAATCCAGTGCGGAGAAGGGCTCATCCAGTAATATAATATCGGGCTGTGTAACGAGAGTACGTATAAGGGCTACACGCTGGCGCATTCCGCCGGACAATGTGGAGGGATAAGCACCGGCGAATGAAGCCAGCCCGTAACGATCCAGATAATCCATGGCAATACCGTCGCGGTCCTTTTTGGGCATGCCTTTCACTTCCAAGCCTAGCGTGACATTGTCCAGAATACTCCTCCAAGGAAGCAGTAGATCTTTTTGCATCATATAGCCGACATGTCCGGTTGTCTGATCGATTTCTTGACCGCAGACGATAACCTTGCCGTTCGTTGGCTTCAGCAGACCCGCAATAATATTGAAAATGGTGCTCTTGCCGCATCCGCTCGGCCCAACGATACTGAAGAACTCCTGCTTCTTAATTTGCATTGAAACCTCAGCCAGTACCTGAATATCTTCTCCGTTTGCATTGACGAATGATTTGGAGACGCTTTGTATTTGAATAGCCATAATGGGCAGCCCCTTTCCTCCAGCGTTGATGAATGATTCTCATTTGTGTTAGTTAATATAACATCGTTGGATGTATTCTTATCATAAAGATTGTCGTTTCAATTGTCATTAGTCATGTTAAACATGAAAATAGAATCAAATCAGTTAAAATGCACAGAGTGTGACCGATGAAACGAGAAAAACAAAAATAAACGTGTCATTATAAATGACACGCTATCAATTTAAAATGTATGGGGAGCTTCGTTAGGGGATGGGTTAGCATTCAACACAGACTCAAGTGCGAAGGCGAGGCGAAAGCGCAGACTTTCCATCGGGTCCTTGATGTTCCTGCCCGTCAGTTTCTCACATTTCTCCAGCCTATAGATAACTGTATTTCGATGGACAAACAACTCTTTGGCTGTATCGCCGATTTGGCAATGATTCTCATAGAAGGAGGATAAGGTTTTCATAAGTTCACTACGTTCGTTTGAATCCCGTCCGGCGAAGGGTTTGAAGGTTTCTTGATGAAACTGGAGAATCTCATCGTAAGGAATCATGCGCAGCAACCGGCTTATATCCATGGTTTGATAGGAATGAACGAAGCGGGTCTTTTTCATCTGATAGCCGGATTGGAGTGCCTTAACTGCCTCTTTATAGCAAAGTCCGATATCCAATACGTTTGTATAGGGATTGCCTATTCCGAATGAAACGCTGAGCTGCGAATCCGTATACAGATTACTCGCTAATTTCTCAAGCTGCTGGACGACCGTTTGTTCATCCCAAGACGATTCACCCAAAAAGACGAGAATGCCGAACTGATCGTTCTTCGTGAACATGACGAAGGTAAGATTCAGTCTGGCGAACGCCTGTTTAATCAGCTCATAATAAGCGTCTCGTTCCGAGATGTATCGCTCTTCCTTAATAGGAGCTAGGTTCGGATTAGGCCTGGCCGCTAGAGATTCGTCCATCTTGGCAAGGATGAGAACCGAACTCTCTTGTGCCTTCAGTCCATATTTTTTGCCGCGATGGAGCGCCTCTTGTTCAGAACGAAAGAAACCCTGAATGAGATCGGAGAAATATTCATTCTTGTACCGGCGTGAACGCTCCTTGACCGCCTGTTTCTTGGTTAATTCCAGACCGATGACATTAACGGCTTGCTCTAACGCCAGACTGGAGAGCTTCGAGGTTGCAGGGCTGTCGTACATCGCAATCAAATAGCCCTCGTGTCGGTCGGTGAAGATGGGATGCAGCTCGGTATGCCTATATTTATCGGCAGTAAGCAGGCAGATCGAGGATGCAATCTGGAAGGAAGGGTACTCATGTATAAATGTCAGTATAGGCGCAGCGAGAGAATAGGGATCTATATGTTGTGCATGATGGGAGATTGCCGTAATCTGCTTCTTTGAGTCCAGCAGCAATACAGGTGAAGATAGCAGCTGGGACAACGTATCGACAATAGATGGAATGCCTTTTCCTTGCATAACCATCGTGGAGAATTGCTTGTGAATAGACAAGGCGTAGTGGAGCTCATCAGTTTTGTTCTGAAGGATGGAGCTGATCGAATGCTGGAATATTTCACCGAGTGTATTGTCGATCTCAGACAGTTCGATAATCGGGAACCCCAGCTTGTCGGCTGTCTCGAGCAGTTGCGGAGATAATTCAAAAGAGAAGCGTTGTGTCTTGATCGCAAGTGCCGCACATCCAATCGCATGCATATCCGTAATGAATGCAAGATGAGCATCGGGGCGGTCTTTCAGTATATAGCCGTTCGTAAGCAGCATATCTCCTGGTTTCAGGAATTGTACAATGTCCGGTGCATCCATAATATTAATGGATTGTACCAAGCGATTGAGGCCGTGATGCCCGGCGATAACCTTTGCTTTGGATAGAATGGGGATAGTTAATAAATGCTGCAGATCCATCTTCAACCCACTCGCTTTCGTAATGGTAATGTTATAAAAGCTAACACATAATTGGGTGGTCGTAAAGAAAAAAATAGGTCATCAAAACTTATACTTGACTCTGAAGTACAATGGTGGGTATTCTTTCCATACGTCAGTGATTAGGGGAATGGACCATGTTCATTTTAGAATTAAAACAATATCATTATCATGAAGAGCGTTAGTCCATTCCTTAAAAAATGGGGATGGGTTAACGCTATATGCGCTTCCCATCCTGCGATATACAATGCGCAGGACTTAGGTCTGGCGCGTTTTTTTATTTTGTTATAACAGAAATGGAGGAGTGTACATGGCAATCATGACGGATTCAAAAGGCAACATTCTTTTGGAATTTAATCCTATTGAGTATGATAAGCTCATTACAATGAAGCTGGATGCTCCACTAACCCATGCTCTAATTGTGGTGAAGTGCCAAGGGAAGTTCCTCCTTATGCATAATAAGTGGAGAAACAACTGGGAACTGCCAGGAGGTATGATTGAATCCGGTGAGAACGCTGAGCAATGTGTCATTCGAGAATTGTTTGAGGAAACCAATCAACCTATGGACACGGCTGAATTTAAAGGGTTAATGAAGTTTAAACTTCAGCCAAGTTTCCATGGACCTGAACGGACAGAATATGGGGCTCTGTTTATGGGAGAACTGTGCGAACTTCATGATTTTGTTGAAAACGATGAAGCTTCTTCAATTATTCTTTGGGATGGTACAGCGGAGATAGGTGACATCGCAGAAATAGATAGGAAGTTAATTGAGTTAGTGTGATACATGATTAAGCTAACTCAAATGATTGCATAAAAAAGCAAGGAGACAGCCGATCGAGCTGATCGGCTCTTTTCGTTATGGCTTAGGCCGGTTGAGTGCGTGAAACGTGAGAAACAAAATACCGCCACACAATGCAATAACGTTTATAAAAGTGGACTATCTTAACGAACCAACAGGTTGGAGATAGCAGGGACTTTTCAGTGAATGATGCCGGTCTTACGTAGGAATTTAAGGATTTGTACCCAAAAGCAGAAGTTGTACCTTCACCTTGTGCAAATGATAGGTGTATCATTAACAAAACAGTTTTGTAAACGCTTACGAAAGAAGGGGGTACATATGCAGCGCTTATGGTCCAAATTCTCGCCTTTGTTTCGCAGATTTATGATTTCGTATCTTATTGTTCTCATGATTCCTCAAATTGCCGGATATGCCTCCTATCGAACATCCATTGAAGCAGCGAGGACCAGCTCGATTGAGAACAGCCTCAAATCGCTCAACCTGAGCAAGGAAATTATTGAACGAAATCTGATGCTGGTTGAGGATTTCACGAGACAACTGGCCATTAACCAGGATTTAAACCGTTTAATAGCTGATCCCAAGCCGCATGACGTTAATAATGTCTATGGTTTGAGCCGCATGCAGCGCAGCCTGTCCATGTACAGCAGTACGAATGATTATTTGTCTCATTTCTTCATCTATATCCCTAACTATAATGTCATTATTACGCCTACGACGGTTTACTACCGACCTGAACATTATTTTGCTGCCAACCGCCTGGAAGGCATCACGTTTGCAGAGTGGAAAGAGAACGTATTAAAAAAGCCGCATTTAAATGAAATCATTCCCCTACAAAATTATAAGAAGGAGATTCGAAGTGATGTGTTTGCGAACGCTCCAGCTATCACGTTTCTTCAGTCGCTTCCTTTAAACAGCTTCAACAAGCCGCAGGCTACCATTGGCGTCATGATTGATGAGAATCAGATGGCGAGTTTGACTCAACCTATTGTGGAGCAATATGGGGGGTGGACATTGGTGACAGATTCGAGTGGGGAGATTATTTTTTCGCGTGGTATAGATGAAGCCGAGGCGGAAAACTTGAAAGGTATGCCTGCTAATAAGAACGATGAAGTGATGCCAATGGACGACGGGCGGCTACTCATTTCCATTCACTCCAATCAAAATGGCTGGAATTACATGGCTGGCATCCCCGAAGGTGCGCTTATGGTCAAGGCCGATCAGATCAAGCAGGTTACCTTAACCTTTACGCTAGCAACACTTGGTATTGGATTATTGATTGGGCTAATGCTGGCTTACCGACACAGCGCACCGATTCACCGGCTTCTGTCGGTCTTCCGGGAACAGGATATAGGGCTGCCTGGAAAGACAAGCAACGAATATGATTTTTTGGCAAGCAATATCACCAGCCTAATTACCAATAACCATGTACTTAAAAATGCATTAAATGAACAGATTCCCATGTTACGGGATGGATTTATCAAACGTCTGCTGACAGGTGAGTTTTACACCATCCCCGAGTTGGAGGCGCTCTCTTCCCAGACCGATATACCTCTTCATACGAGCCGAGGGGTTGTAGGAATTGTGAAGGTAGACGGTTATGGAAGTCCCGATAGTGAAGAAATTATTCAAGAACTAAGCGTCGCGAGGCTTATCGTGCGTGAAGCTTTGACGACATGGAATTCAGATATCTTGATAACAGACTGGGGAACAGACCAGATTGCTTTTGTACAACCGCTTAGTGTTGAACCCTCGGATTTAGCCATGCACACAACGGTTTCCGAACTGAGCAAACAGATGGATGCAGTTTACCGGGAATACCGGGTATCGACCACTGTGGGAATGGGTGCTTCTTATGAGGTGTGGAATGATGTTGGCCGTTCGTTTAACGAGGCCAGGCAAGCAATGGAATATGCCATTCATATGGGAACAGAGCATCTGGTGAGATTCGAGGACACCGTCAAGGAAACCGAATTGTATTACTATCCGATGGAGTCCGAACAGCGTCTGCTCAATACGCTGAAGGCGGGTGAAATGGATGAATCGGATCGGGTTCTGGATCAGTTGTTCCACCGCAATTTTACCGAGCGGGAGCTGTCTTATGACATGACACAGCAGTTCGTTGTGGAATTGAAGGGAACATTTCTGAAGTTGGAACCCAAAATCATGCTGGACGAAGCACTTGTCGATGAGTTTAAGAATCGGATTGCCGCTATTCAGGTAACGGACAGTGTTACCGTACTCCGGGACAAGTTTCATCAACTGGCGAAAGACGTCTGCCTGGACATACAACGCAAAAAATCCAATATGCATGCTGAAATTATCAACGAAACGATGGCTTTCATTCAGGAACGTTATGCGGATGCAACCTTAACGGTATATCGCATTGCAGAACAAATGGGTAAACCGGAAAAATATATCTCGCAATTATTCAAAGAGTATACCGGAGAGAACCTTTCCGACTATGTGGAGAAGGTACGAATTAACAAAGCTGCTGAACTGCTCCGTGAGACTGAGCGTACGATCGATGAGATTGCTCTAACTACCGGATACAACAGCGCACATTCGTTCCGGAGAGCCTTCAAGCGAGTCCTTGGGGTCTTGCCTAGTTCATTTCGCCAGATGGAGAACAAAATGGAATGAAGCTGGCACAATCATGATATCAAATCAAGCAGAAACATCAAAAAAATCATTACGAAAATAAAGCCATATCAGGCTTCTCAGCCTTTTTGTCCTTGGATCGTACCTCATCGAGTAAAGTGTACCTTTACGTGGCTAAGAGATCCCTCTTATGATTACGAACAAGAAAGCGCTATCAAAAAAAGAGGGCCTTATTCATATAGGCTACCTCATGGGGGGATGACTCTGAGAACAACAATCTCGAATGGCAAAACGGTAGTAAAACAAGGCAGGCGGTCTGCAGTGAAGCTGGCCTTGTCCAGAAGCTGGAGGAGGCACTGGCAGCTCTATCTGTTGATGATTCCTCCTGTCGCGTATTTCATTATTTTCAAGTATGTGCCTATGGTTAATGCAGTGCTCGCTTTCAAGGATTACAACGTAATTAAGGGAATCTGGGGAAGTCCGTGGGTGGGCACCAAATATTTTGAGCTGCTTTTCCAAAACCCGGCGTTCGCTACCCTGATCAAAAACACACTGTATATTTCGTTTTACAGTTTGGTCGTGGGTTTTCCAGTCCCGATACTTCTAGCACTGGCGTTGAACGAAGTCAAGAACGCGAAATTCAAAAAAACGGTACAGATGGTTACTTATGCACCTTACTTTATTTCAACCGTTGTCATGGTATCCATTATCATGCTTTTCCTATCGCCGCGGCTGGGCATTGTGAACACCATCGCAGGAGCGCTTGGTTTCGAAGCGGTCAATTTCCTTGGAGAGCCTGGGCTGTTTCGTTCGATCTACGTATTTTCGGATGTCTGGCAGAGCATGGGATATTCCGCAGTCATCTATTTGGCAGCACTTGCAGGTATTGATCCTTCATTGTACGAGGCAGCCAAGGTTGATGGAGCTAACCGATTTCAGAAAATGGTGAACATCGATCTGCCCGGCCTGCTGCCGGCGGCAGTCATTATCCTGATTCTGAGCGTTGGCAATATTATGGCCGTCGGATTTGAAAAAATTTATTTGCTGCAAAATCCATTGAACTTATCCGCTTCCGAGATTATCTCCACCTATGTGTACAAAATGGGTTTGCTGAATGCCAATTACAGCTTTGCTACCGCAGTTGGCCTCTTTAATTCGCTTATTAACCTGATTCTGTTGTTAACGGTCAATGCTGCTGCCAAGCGTCTGTCCAATACAAGCTTATGGTAAAGCGGCAAAAGGAAAGGGGGGAATCAGATGAGCAAGTTGCAGTCCCAAGCCGGTTCAGTGGTTAGTCAGAGGAGCACCATCAGAGAATCTTTTGGGGACCGGGTGTTTATAACCATCATCTACCTCATTCTGACGGTTGTCTTGATTGCAGTACTCTATCCACTGATCTATATCGTTAGCTCTTCTCTGAGCAGCCCGGCAGCAGTTACATCCGGGAAAGTCTGGCTGTGGCCCGTTGATATGACACTCGACGGCTATAAGTCTGTATTGCGCAACGATCAGGTTATCATGGGTTACGCCAATTCGTTATTTTATACCACAATAGGAACAATCATTAGTGTAGCGCTGACCATTATGATTGCTTATCCGCTTTCCAAAAAAACCTTTGTTGGGCGCAGCCCTCTCATGATGTTTATTACATTCACCATGCTATTCTCAGGCGGATTAATTCCAACTTACCTGGTGGTAAAATCCATGGGACTGATTGATACCCGCTGGGCTCTGTTGATTCCTAATGCCATCTGGGTGTGGCAGGTGATTATCGCACGTACTTTTTTTCAGAACTCCATCCCGGAAGAGCTGTCCGAGGCAGCAGATATTGACGGCTGCAGTGATATCCGTTTCATTTTCAGCGTCATTTTGCCGCTCGCCAAACCCATTATCGCTGTTTTGTCATTGATGTATGCCGTGGGGCAGTGGAATGCGTATTTTGATGCCCTGATTTATTTAAAAACGCAATCGCTCTATCCGCTTCAGTTGATTCTCCGCAGCATTCTGATTCTGAGTAACAGCACGGGAAATATGGATGTGGGAGAGATGGTGAAACAGCAGCAAATGGCTGAGTTGATGAAGTTCTCACTTATTGTAATGGCCAGCTTGCCGGTACTCGTCATTTATCCGTTTGTGCAGCGATATTTCGTTCAGGGCATGTTGATTGGCTCCGTCAAGGGCTAATTCACTACAATTATTCATAAGGGAGAGGGTCTATTTGAGAAAAACAGGGTCATTCGTACTTGCTTGTATACTGCTGCTGTCTGTAGTACTTGCGGGATGTTCATCCTCTAATGGTGGCAGCGGAGAAGAGGGGAGCGACCCTTCATCGGGGGACAACGTGACCATGAATGTGTTTGCTCATCAAAGTTCAGATACCAACCTTCAAACGAACAAGTTTACAAAAAAGATGGAAGAGAAGTTTAATGTGAAGATCAACTGGACGACGGTTCCTTTTGACGGCGCAGCTGAAAAAAGACAAATATCATTGGCTTCAGGGGACTACCCGGATCTGTATTTGCTCATTCCATGGGTGGACCGTTTTTCTCAAACAGACCTGTTAAAATTTGGCCAGCAAGGTGTTATTGTGCCGCTCAATGATCTAATTGAGCAATACGCACCGAATATCAAAAAGGTACTGGACAGCAGTGAGTATTATAAAGCAATGAATACTGCGCCCGACGGCAATATTTACGGTCTGACGGGCTTGAATGAATGTTTCCACTGCTCATATCCGAACAAAATGTGGATGAATACGAAATGGCTAGAGCAGCTGGGCTTATCCGAGCCTACAACGACGGAAGAATTTAGGGAAGTGCTAAAGGCATTCAAAACCAAGGACCCGAACGGCAATGGCAAAGCGGATGAAGTGCCTCTGAGCGGTTCCATTGAAAACTTCGGCGTGCACATCATTCCCTATTTGATGAACGGGTTTATCTACGACGATGACAGAACCTATCTCATTGCAAAGGATGGCCGGGTTGATACGGTTGCGAACAAACCGGAGTGGAAGGAAGGACTGGCCTATATCAAGTCGCTGTATGATGAAGGTTTGATTGACCCTGGTGCGTTCACGCAAAATGTGGGGGCCTTTAAAAAAATCGGAGATAATGCGGATGCGCAGCTTCTTGGCGCAGGTGCAGCCATGCACCCATCTCTTTTTGTAAATACAGCTGAGGGTGCTCCGTATGGTAAGGATTATAATCCGATTGCTCCTTTGAAAGGGCCGCATGCCAATTATGCGACCTATAACTATCCAATTGACCCTGGAGCATCGTTTGTACTCACCAACAAGGCAAGTGAAGAGACACAGATTGCAGCCATAAAAATGCTGGATTATCTCTATACACAAGAGGGAGCCATGAGTGCATATTTGGGTGAGGAGGGCACCAGCTGGCGCAAGCCGGAGGAAGGCGACGTAGCCCTTAATGATCAGGTAGAGCCGCTCTACAAAGCCATCCCCCTCCCCACAGGGGAGGAGCCTCGTAATGACAGCTGGGGTGCGCTGAGTCAGTATAATCACCACAGAGCATACCGCGATGCCGAAGTACAAGGCAAGGACATCTATGCAGGTGACGGATATGAGCGCCGACTTTATGAGGCAACACTCTTGATGGAAGGCAAAGAGCCCGAGGAAGTTTTTCCGCATTGGGCACTATGGGTGGACCCGGCAAATGCAGACGAAACTAGCATGATGCAGACGAACCTCAAGGATTATATTGACCAGAATGCCCTGCAATTCATCACAGGAGCAAAGAGTCTGGAAAAGGATTGGGACGATTATGTGAAAGGGCTGGAAGGCCTCAACATCAAGCGTTATCTGGAAATTATGCAGGCAGCATATGATTCTTCATCCATTTCCAAGTAAGGAGAATAGGTAGGTATATACCAATACTGGGCGGCAATTTCATCCATTATTATCAAACACGGGCCGGTTCGCATTCTTGCGAATCAGGTCCGTAATCTTTTATGGCAGGCTGCCAATCTTATTGATGTTTATCGAAGAAAATCTCCGAATACATGATCTTTTCGATTCTCATATCATGAAAGAGTATGGATCTGCATGAATACGTTATTTTTATTCTTTGTCGGGATGTTAATATGAGATTAATCTCTTATCATTCATTGAAATTCATAGTGGAGGTTCAGAATGAAAGAATCCAATCGGAACAATCATCGCATGTGGTACAGCAAACCAGCAGAGATATGGAATGAGGCCTTGCCAATCGGGAACGGTCGGCTTGGGGCAATGATATTTGGAGGCGTAGCGGAGGAACGTTTGAAGTTAAATGAAGACTCGATGTGGTATGGGGGGCCCCGGGATCGGAATAACGAAGATGCACTGCCCAATCTGCCCCATATCCGCAAGTTAATCATGGAAGGGAAACTCCAAGAGGCTGAAGAGATGGCCAGCATGACGATGGCCGGGCTTCCTGAAGCCCAGAGACATTATGTGCCACTTGGTGAGCTGCAGTTATCATTCGGCAATCATGATGGTCCTGTTGAGGACTATGTACGTGAGCTGGATTTGAACCGGGGCATCTCCAAGGTTAGCTATAACGTTAAGGGTGTCCGTTATACTCGTGAGCTGTTTGCCAGCCATCCGGATCAAGCCATCATCATCCGAATCTCAACAGACAAGAAGAATGCCTTGTCCATGAAAGCCCGATTCAATCGTCAGAATTGGAGATACCTGGAGAAAACCAAGAAGTGGGAGCAGAATGGACTCATTATGCGTGGTGAATGCGGTGGTAAAGACGGCAGTTCCTTCGCAGCTGTGTTGAAAGCGATACCAGACGGAGGTGCCTGTCAGCTCCTTGGCGAGTATTTGCTGGTGAAGGACGCGAGCTCGGTCACGCTGCTGCTTGCTGCGGAAACGACTTTCCGCCAGGAAGATCCGGAATTATACAATACACTTCGTTTAGAAGAGCTCAGCCGGATTCCTTATGAAACACTGCTTGTACGGCATACATCGGATTATGATGAACTGTTCAGCAGGGTTTCGTTGAACCTGTCCAAACGTTCTGATCGTCATGATGGTCCGACGGATGAGAGATTACAACAGTTCCAAAGGGGAGAAGAAGACCCCGAATTGATCGAAACCTATTTTCAGTTTGGTCGTTATTTGCTGATATCCTCAAGCCGGCCAGGTTCCCTGCCTGCTAATCTTCAAGGCATATGGAATGACAGTTTCACTCCACCTTGGGACAGCAAATTTACGATCAACATTAATGCCCAGATGAACTACTGGCTCGCCGAAAACTGCAATCTAGCCGAGTGCCATGAGCCATTGTTCGATCTGATTGAGCGAATGCGGGAGCCTGGCCGAATTACGGCACGAAAGATGTATGACTGCCGTGGATTTACCGCACATCATAATACGGACATTTGGGCAGACACGGCCCCTCAGGATACCTACCTGCCAGCTTCCTTCTGGCCGCTGGGTGCTGCGTGGTTATGCCTGCATTTATGGGAGCATTATCGCTATAGTCAGAATATCATTTTTCTGGCAGAAGCATACGAAACGATGAAGGAATCGGCCCAATTTCTCCTTGATTATCTGATTGAGGATGCAGATGGCCGTCTGATTACCTGTCCATCCGTCTCTCCAGAGAACAGTTACAGACTGCCAAATGGTGAGGTTGGGGTGCTATGCGCTGGCGCTTCGATGGATTTTCAGATCATTGAGGCTCTGTTCACTGCATGCATTCAAAGTGCCGAGTTGATCGGAAGGGACCATACCTTCAGGGAAGAACTTGCTGCTGCTCTGAAGCGAATTCCCAAGACTCAAATCGGCAAATACGGACAAATCCAGGAATGGATGGAGGATTACGAAGAGGTGGAACCGGGGCACCGGCACATCTCACATCTATTTGGTTTGTACCCTGGAGAAAGCTTCACTCCAGAACACACGCCGGAACTTGCAAAAGCCGCACGTAAAACGCTCGAACGCAGATTGGAGAATGGTGGGGGGCATACCGGATGGAGCCGGGCCTGGATCATTCACTTCTGGGCAAGACTTCAGGATGGGCAGAAGGCTTATGAAAATGTAAGAGCTCTCCTGGAGCACTCCACGTTGCCCAATCTTTTTGACAATCATCCTCCGTTTCAGATTGACGGCAACTTCGGGGGATCCTCTGGAATTGCTGAGATGTTATTGCAGAGCCACACCGATGTGATCAAGCTTCTGCCTGCCTTACCAGACAACTGGTGTGAAGGGAGTGTGGAGGGGCTCAGGGCCCGAGGCGGATATACCATTGGATTTTCTTGGGCGAAAGCGGAAATTACTGAAGTCACCGTAAAAAGTACAATTGCTGGACTTTGTCAGTTGGAAGGTCCTGGCCTTAAGCCGATTTCTTTCAACGCAGAAGCTGGCGGAACATATACGTTTACACCGACATCGTCTGAAATGTTGTCACAAACCCAATGATCGGATTAATAAATTGATCTGCTTCAGAAGAAGCAGAATATCCAGCTCATCGTGCAGCGGATGAACGGTAAGCGTGATCTGTAGAAAGAGTCAGAGTGTGTTTTTGTGAGATTTATTCTAATGTGACAGTAGCACAAAAAAAAGAGGCAGTCCACAGCGATGGTATTCGCGGGGCTGCCTCGTTTTGTTATAGGTTACAGGTTGTAGTCAATGCCTTCGCCAGCGCCTGTGCGGGCGTTAATGTATACGTGAGTAACGCCTTCACCTTCATTACCAATACAAATTGCATCGCCCGTTGACTAAATCTCTACGCCAATATTGACGAAAAATACATTAGAGGTGTTCAGAATATGTTGAGACTGGTATGTTAACTTCGTTTTAAGCGCAACTGAACCTGAGGATCAAATCAATAGGAATATAGGGGATAGTAGATAAGATGGAGAGAAGGATAAGAAATTCCGTAAAGGCCTTAATCATTGAAGACAGAAAAATGTTAGCAATTAAGATAGACGATGATGGCGATGCTTTTTATACACTGCCTGGTGGAAGTCAAAGTGCGGGGGAGACATTAACTGAGGCATTGAAGCGTGAAGTCGTAGAAGAAATCGGAGTAGAGATTATTCCTAATTCATTGGAATTTGTCATTGAAGGCGTATATGGTGAGGCATTTCACCGTGTGGATTTTGTGTTTTTATGCAAATATAAAGGATTAACGGACCATTTACTTCTCCAAGGTGACAGACATCACGTCCGTTATGAATGGCTTGATATCGATAATCTGATCGGGCAACCATTGTATCCTTCCAAATTGCGAAAGCAAATTCAGCTTTTATTCAATGGAGAAAAAACCGAGATGTACTTAGGAAATGAGGAACCAGGTTATCCTAGTCTGTAGACTGAGATTATCGTATCTAACATGGTTTATTTATAAGAAAAGCATCCAATGGCGCCATTCGGCGAGAGATATCGTAAAGGGCAAGCTTTTGGCTTGAAATTAATAAAAGAAGGAGCCGCATGAAATCATGCTCGCTCCTTCTTTTAATATTCTATGGGTTCGGTACGATGAAGGAAACTGTAGTTCCTTCACCAGGTTTACTTTGAATCGTTAAGCCTTGTCCATACATTTTTTTGAGCCGTCGATCGGTATTCGTTAATCCCACACCAGAGGTCCCCGCTTTTTTATTACGATCTAATAGGGAGGACAGCTTGGTTTTATCCATACCCACTCCGTTATCATGTATGATGAATTGGATGTAATCCGCTTCTTTTCTAGCAGATAGAGTTAGCTTGCCGCCACTGGTACGGTTCAATATTCCGTGTCGGATGGCATTTTCTACGATAGGTTGAATCGTAAGTGGAGGAAGCTTAGCCTCCAACGGATCAGGCAGATTCCACTCTATTTCCAATCGCTCTCCAAATCGTTCCTTTTCGATATACAAGTAAGCTCGCAGTAAATCAAGTTCATGGGACAGAGGGACCTGGCGCTCTAAGTTCCTTGAATTAAAGCTTCCCTTTAAGTAATCACCGAAGGCTTCGAGCAGCGTAATCATGCGGTCTGGATCTAATAGACTAAGCGAAGCAATGGAATTGATTGTATTAAACAAAAAGTGAGGCTGAATCTGAGCTTGGAGCCACGCAGCTTCCATACGTAATTGCTCGTCTACAGACTGTTTAAAATGGATTAAAGCGCGAATTCTTGACTGAAGCTCTAACATATCAACCGGTTTTGTTAAATAATCATTAGCACCCGCAAGAAACCCGGTATGAATATCTTCTGGTCTGATTCTAGCCGTCAATAGCAGTATAGGCAGCTCGAAAATGGTAAACTTCTTTCGTATCATTTCAGTCAGGGTATATCCGGACATTTCCGGCATCATCACATCGGTTACGACCAGATCCCACTGTTGTTTATGGTTAATTTGTCTAAGGGCCTCTTCAGCACTGTTTACAGCGGTAACCTCATAGTTTTCCAGCTCCAGCAATGATTTTATAACCTTCAGATTGATGGCATCGTCATCCACTACAAGAATAGACCCCTTGATATGATCCACCTTGTATTTATTCTCTGAAGAAACAGCTGCTTCCATCGCTGCATCCATCACGTCGGATCCCAGGTGATTGAAATGAAACTCTATTTCTTCACCGTTCTGTACACCCTTAACAGCCGGTACGGCGCCTGCCAGAGGCAAGGAAAATGTGAAGACGGATCCTTGTCCAATCTTAGACGTCAGCTCTAATGTTCCGCCATGAAGTTCTACTAAATTTTTGCTTATGCTAAGTCCCAGCCCTAAGCCGCTGCCTGGAGAAGTTATGCTGGAATCCGCTTGTTCATATGGGGAGAATATGCGCTGCTGCAGTTCTTCGTCAATTCCAATACCCGTATCTATAATATGAACATAAACAGCTTCATTCAGGATCTCCGCACGAAGAGAAACACAGCCTTCCTTGGTATATTTCAATGCATTGTGCACTAAGTTGAACATTATTTGGGTAAGCCGGTTTTCGTCAGCTGCTACGTTAGGTAATGTATCAGGAATCTCGTTCTGCAGTTTCACGTTCTTATCTACCGTCATATAGTTCAGCATATGGACTACCCCCTTGGCCACTGCTGGTAAAGAGACACTTGTTGGTTCTAGCGTAACCCGGCTATCCTTCAGTAGGGTAATATCAATCAAGTCATCAAGCAGATGTGACATGCGTTGTCCAACTTTGGTAATTAGCATCAAATCTTCTTGATCAGATATATCGAGCTTACTGCTCCTCCGAATGATGATGGATTGAGCCATATTAATGATGGCATGGAGCGGATTGCGAAGCTCGTGTGACGTATTCGCGAGAAATTCATCTTTTTGTTTGTCCACTTTCTTGAGCGCTTCCGCTTGTTTCTCGGCACGTATTGCTGTTTTGGTGAAACGTACAAACCAAAAGGATGCAAACACAACAAAGGCTACAATCAGGTCAATCGGGTAATAAGGCAGGTCTTTATTAAACCATGACTTGAAAAATCCGCTGAATACCATATTAAACGATACGGCAATACCCGCAAGTAATATCGAAGTGGCTGCTTCTTTACCAGTTCTCACGGCCTGTCTTGAAATAATAGGTACGAGTAAGATCGCTGTGAGCATAAAAATACCTAGAATCTTAGAGGTATAATCCAGCCAACTGATCGGAAAAAAAAGTGTAATGGATACATAGGTGTAAAAGATAATAGAAAAGATAAAAATCAGTCTTTTAAAGCTGTGTACTTTTAGCAGGTGCTTTGTACATAACACTAGACAAAATGAAAGAGCGGAGTATCCAATAATTCTCATACGTATCGCCCATTCAAAATTAATCGGTAACCACTGAAGCAGCATTTTGTCATCGTCTATTAACGTAACGATCAAGGCAAATAAAATAATTCCGGCAAAATAAAGAAGCTCTTTCTGTCGCTGCCCTACGAAAAGAAGAATAACGATATATAACATATGAAGCAGCAGAATTATACCGACTAATAATTGCATATTTTCGCTAAAATGTTTTTCATTCAGGACAGCAGAAGGAGTTCCAAATTTAATGGATTGAATGATACCACCTTTGTTATGATAGTGAAAATTACTGACATGAATGACGATATCCATGGTGGACTGCTCCACGGTAAAGTTACCTGTATAGGGTACAACCTTAGAGATCGTTCCAACCGGGTTGTCATCAGGATGGCCTGATTCGTATAGTAGGCTTCCATTAACATATAAGCGATAAGCAGTCTTGATTTCAGGAATATGAATGCCATAAGACGCATTAGATGTAGGCAAAAGTACACGAAGTCGATAAGTTCCGAAATTGGATTCTGGACTCGTATCATTAAAAGTACCGGGAACCTCTGTCAAATGAGCAGAATGTGATGTATGACTAAAGGATGTGCTTGGATGAATGAAGGTACCCGGGGTAAAGTTCCATTGCCCGTTCAGTGTGATCGTCTGTTGATCTGTAAATTTCCAGTGGGACAGATCAAGTTCTCCCTGGGCTGCATGTGGCTGATTAGGAGGGGAGAACTCCGTATACCAGAAAAACCTTACTCCAATTAAAGCTGCTAAGTAAATGAGGATGAGCCAAGCCATCCTGTGTCTGGATATGAATTTCTTAATAGTTGTGAATGAGGGCAACATGAACAATCCTTTATCATACGTTATAGTGGGCTAGTAAATAGGCCTCTCTTTTTGCTATACATTTAAAATGCGGATTAAGAGGGCAGTTGTTTCTCTTGCCATTCCTTAAACCATAGTTGAATATCGTTCCCTGGGAGAATATCGTATTCTTCTTTTAGTCGTGTCGTGAGTTCTTGATAACACTCCAGCGTTTTCTGTGGCTCGTTCAATTTGTCATACAGCTTCATCAAGGCAAACGAAGACTTTTCCTCTATTGAATAGAGGCGGTGAATTTGCAAGTATGTAGTCAACGCATCGCCAAATCTCTGCTGAGCTTCATACCAACTGCCAACACTTAGAGCTGTGTTTAGCCATAATTGTTTGAGCCTATGCCTTTCTGCCTCTGCCCACCAATAATCGTATTCCTGCAAATATTCACCCGTATAGCTGTTTAACTTCTCCAGATGAAGCTCCAGGTTGTCCTCTGAGATATCGATTGTCTGCATAGAGTCTTCCCACAGTGATACATCCAAAATGATATGGTCCAGCTCTAATAAATATCCTTCATTTGCACTCTTAATCTGAAATCTGTTTCCATACGCAGTAAGAGTTTTGCGAATATGATAAATGGTTGTGTATAACTGTGAGTAGGCCTTGTTCACATCTGTATTGCTCCATAATAAATCAACGATAAACGATTTACGAACAAGCTGTCCCCTATGCTGAAGCAGGTACAGGAAAAGCTCCTGCGCTCGGAAGGTTCTCCATTGCATCAACGTAAATTGTCCAGGCGATTGTGGCTCCTCAATCATGACTTGTTTGAACATGGTCATCCTGAGAGGTTGATGGGGATCAGGGGTATCCAATTTGGCGGTACTCTTGCCCAATATCCGATTCATTGTTTTGGACAACCGGTCAAAGCGGACCGGCTTCACAATGTAATCTATGGCGTTTAATTCGAAGGCGTCCACAGCGTATTCCTGGTAGGCTGTAACAAATACCACCATCAGGTCAGGGTCATACTCCAACAAGCGTTCCGCCAGTTCAATACCATTGATCTCAGGTAACTCTATATCAATAAAGGCGATATCCACTTTGGCATGTTTAACGATATCCAGGGCATCGTATGGGTTTGTAAATTTACCGATAATATCAAGGCTGAAGTTTTCCATCTTCAGTAGTTGAAGCTCCAAATAAGACAACGCTAAAACTTCATCGTCAATAAGAATAGCTTTCATTTAAAAATATACTCCTTATTAGCGTTTATTTAGTTATATCGATTTTAACATGGATGTTGAAAAATGGAATAAAAACTCGAATGATGTAGCAAAGCTAGTCGTATTTCTTGAGTGTCTTGCTTATGAATCGTTATGAGCAGCTTGAAAGTGAACCGGCGAGGAAAGTTCAATCTCTCTTGAATGAATAACGGAATGATCTCCAACGGCAAAAAAATTGATGATATCCTGCAAACGTTCGCTTAGTTTGGTTTCCCTTGTGACTGGCGGAACTGCATCCTCCATTTTGTATAAAGCAACCGTCGGTTTTGTCCATTGTTTTTGTCAAGCTGTCGAGACTACAATGTTATTGATAATGATTATCATAAATACGGATGTTACATAAGCCGGCTGGAGGAGGACATCAATTGACTGAGCAGCTTGAATTATACGATGTGACAATTATTGGCGGTGGTCCTGCGGGAATGTATACTGCTTTTTATAGTGGAATGCGTGATTTAAAGACAAAGCTAATCGAAGCGAAAGACGAGCTGGGCGGGCGAATGCTTATTTATCCCGAGAAGATGATCTGGGATGTTGGAGGGGTTACGCCGATCTTATGCGAGAAATTAATCGCCCAATTGGCGGAGCAGGCGAGGACGTTCGACCCGACCCTTGTATTCGGCCAGCACATTGTCGGATTGGAGAAACAAGCGGATTCGACGTACATCCTGGAGGCGGCAACGGGGGAGAAGCACTGGACACGTACGGTCATTCTGGCCATTGGCCGCGGTATTCTGCGAATGGCGAAGCTGGAGCTGGAAGGGGCTGAGCGCTATGAGGTATCCAATCTGCACTATACGGTGCAAGAACTGGAGCCTTTTAGAGGAAAACGGGTCCTTATTTCGGGAGGGGGAAATTCCGCTGTCGATTGGGCCAACGAGCTGATTTCCATCGCTGCTCAGGTCACTGTCGTGCATAGACGCGACCACTTCGGTGGGCATGAAAAAAACGTTGTTCGAATGAGGGAGTCTTCTGCCGATGTGCTTACGCCATATGAAGTTACGCAGTTATACAGCGGCAACGGAAAGTCGATTGAACGGGTGACCATTAGCCACATCGAATCAGGGGATTCACGTGAGCTAGAAGTAGATGAGGTTATCGTCAACCACGGACTGAAGTCCGATTTCACAGGGATCAAGGATTGGGGACTGGATATGGATGACTGGAACATATTTGTCAGCCCGAAACTGGAGACGAACTTGCCGGGTATCTTCGGGGCTGGTGACTTCGCCAATTACGAAAGCAAGCTCAACCTGATTTCAGGGGCATTTACGGATGCCGCCTTAGCACTTAACAGCGCCAAACTTTATATCGATCCCGAGGCGCCTAAAATGGCTTATGTATCGTCACATAACGAGAGGTTTAAGGAACGGAACAAAGCGCTTGGCGTGTCCAGTGAATAGCAGGGTCTGCTATGAGTAGACGGACAGTTACCTTCAGAGCCGTTGTGAAACTGCAGATCCTGAGCAATTGAGGAAGCTTGTCCGAATATTAATTCGTATACTTGTGGACTACAAGTAAATCAGAATTAAGCTCCTACGTTCTATTGATGATGATGGTGATGAGGATGTAATACGGTTCAATTGATGATAAATAAGCCGCTGATCAGCGGCTTTTTTCTTTTTAATAGATGTCTTCTATTGATTTTGTTATATACTGTCTGATACTTTTATTCAGAAATGTTGTTACCGAGGAACACTGCAGAAGATGGAGGAGCATTAGAAATATGAAAATTCTAGTATTGGGTGCAACTGGACGAGTCGGCAGTCAGATCACTGCCTATGCACTTAAGGATCAGCATCATGTAACTGTATTGGTTCGTCATCCTGAAAAATGCCAGGTTCATGATGAACATTTAACAATCATTCAAGGGGATGTGTTGAACCAAGAGGATATTATGCGTGCTATCCGTGGTGCCGATGTCGTTATTAGTGCACTGAACACAGATGGAACCAATACACTATCCGAAAGTATGCCGTTAATCATTGAAGCAATGCGGGAAGAAGGGTTAAATCGAATCATTACTGTAGGGACAGCGGGTATTCTGCAAAGCAGATTCAATCCAAATATTCTACGATATCAATCCAGTGAATAGAGGCGTAAATCCACCCGTGCTGCCGAGGAACATCACCGAGTGTACTCGCTGCTTCAAGAATCAACATTGGAATGGACGATCGTGTGTCCTACGTACTTACCGGATGGGGAACATTTAGGTGTATACCGTGTAGAGCGTGATGTTCTGCCTGAAGGTGGTACGGAGATATCCGTGAGTGATACAGCAGAATTCACCTATAAGCAAGTTAAAGATGACTCTTATATCAGATATCGTGTAGGTATTTCATATTAGGTACTGTCGAGAGACAAAACATATATCCTATTAGAGTCGATATTACCTTAGCGGCTCTTTCCTTACTTCAAGGTGGAGATTAGAAATAGAAATGAAATTTGACTCAGAAAATAGTCACAAGCTTGGCTTGTCCAGAATGAACATGATTGGTGTGGGGCTTAAAGTGATTCGCGGGATAATGAAGAAAAACCCTGGAGGAATTGATGCAACTTCACTTTAAAGATGTATCTAATCAATTTTTAGACGAAAAAAGTATCCATGAAAACTGAGGAACCAGTTCAGCCCTTTGTTTCGCTAGGCACATTCCCTGTATGTAGTCATATACTGACTTCATAATATTTGTAAAGGGATGGTGCAAATTGTATTACTACCACACACCAGCACATCAATATGGTGGATACACAATTGGACATAATCCATATTATTATCCAGCTTATACAGAAAGAAACAATCATTCACTAGACCAAGGATCTCAAATGGGTATGGAAAATACAGGGCAGCAAGTGATGCTTCTAAAGGATTATGGGAAGAGACCTTTGGTGGTCGATATCGAAAAAGTAACTAAGCTTAATAATAATTTTCGTACAGCTTTATGGACGGGGGAACACTTCCAAGTAACTCTTATGAACATAAATGTAGGTGAAGATATCGGATTAGAAGTTCATCCGAATACGGATCAGTTTATACGGATTGAAGAAGGTCAAGGACTGGTTCAAATGGGGAATCGTAAAGAGAATCTCGATTTTGTTGTGAATGCCTTCGAAGACTATGCGATCATGATACCTGCTGGCAAGTGGCATAACATAACAAACACAGGTAACAAACCACTTAAAGTGTATGTAATTTACGCTCCACCGGAACATCCATTTGGCACCGTCCATCCAACAAAAGCTGATGCCATGGCTTCAGAATAACACACTATTTAATTGTTATATAAACTTATTAGAGACCGCTCTATTGAATAGAGCGGTTATTTTATTACTTACATTTGTACAATCAAGTTTAAGAATATAATCCATCAACTACCGACTTTCGTTAATTGTATAAAAGGGGGAGCGCCATTAGGATTAAACGTATAACGCAAAGGAGGATCTCGATATGAGTACAACAGATTTATCAGCCGTTTCTAATCAGGTGCGGGTATGGGAGGAACAGGTTGAAATTCCCACTTACGGAACGGGCAAACCTTACAAAAATCCCATGTTTCTGGAGAAGCGCGTGTACCAGGGGAGTTCCGGACGAGTCTACCCGCATCCAGTCATCGATAAAATCCTGGATGAAAAAGAATCCAAATCCTACTGCATGGCCATTCTTGAAAACGAATACATTCGCGTCGAAATGTTGCCTGAAATCGGCGGACGGATCTACCGCGCATTAGATAAAACAAACAACTATGATTTCGTGTATTACAATCGTGTTATTAAACCGGCTCTCGTTGGGCTTGCTGGCCCATGGATCTCAGGAGGTATCGAATTTAACTGGCCGCAGCATCATCGACCGAATACGTTTGGACCTGTACAGCACACGGCAACGGAGAATGAGGACGGCAGCGCAACCGTATGGGTTAGTGAGATTGATCGCATGTACGGCACAAAAGTAACTACGGGTTTCACATTGCATCCAGGTAAGGCTTATATTGAAATTAAGGCGCAAATGTATAACCGGACCTCCGAGCCGCAAACCTTTTTGTGGTGGGCCAACCCGGCCGTGGCTGTCAATGATCATACACAGACCGTATTTCCACCTGATGTCACAGCAGTCTTTGATCACGGAAAAAGGGATGTATCCAAATTCCCGATTGCTACAGGAACTTATTACAAAATGGATTATTCCGAAGGCGTCGATATCTCCAGGTATAAAAATATCCCGGTCCCGACTTCTTATATGGCCTACAAATCAGAATATGACTTTGTAGGCGGTTATGACCATGGCGTGCAAGCCGGATTGCTGCATGTAGCCAACCACCATATCTCCCCAGGCAAGAAGCAGTGGACGTGGGGCAACGGTGAGTTCGGCCAAGCCTGGGACCGAAGTCTGACGGATGAAGACGGACCTTATATCGAATTGATGACTGGCGTATTCACCGATAATCAACCCGATTTCACCTGGCTCCAGCCGTACGAAGAAAAGTCGTTTACCCAATATTTCATGCCGTACAAAAACATTGGAGTCGTCAAAAATGCTTCCGTGGACGCGGCAGTGAATTTAGAAGTAGAGGAACAGCTCCGAGTGGCGACGGTTATGGCTTACGCTACATCGGTCTTTGAAGGAGCAACCATAACATTGAAGGGAAGTAAGCGTACGTATGTCAATGATACTGTTACACTTTCGCCCGAGTCGACTTACAAAACAATCATTACGTTGGACGATGAAGATCAACCGCATGACTTACTTGTCACAGTGCGAGATGCCAAGCAAAAGCTGCTCATTAGCTACAAGCCGGCAAAACCATCCATTGAACAGATACCGGATGCCGCCAAACCGCTTCCTCTCCCAGAAGAACTGAAGAGTACAGAACAGTTGTATCTTGCCGGTCTTCATTTGGAGCAGTACAGGCACGCTACGTTTGAACCGGAAAGCTATTACCAAGAAGGATTGAGAAGAGATGCTTCTGACATTCGTCTCAACATTGCTTATGGTACACTGCTGCTTCGCAGAGGGGTTTTGGAGAAAGCGGAAACGCATTTCCGTAAGGCAATTAAGTCATTGACCTGGCGAAATCCCAATCCGTACGACAGTGAAGCTTACTATCAACTTGGCTTGACGCTCCGACTCCAAGAACGAAATGAAGAGGCTTTTAAAGCCTTTTATAAAGCAGTGTGGTCTGCAGCATATCAGGATAGTGGCTACTACGCATTAAGCCAAATTGCTACCGAGCAGGGCGCATATATAGAAGCACTGGATTTGGTAGAACGTGCATTGATTCGCAATACAAGAAACTACAAATCAAGGCTAGTAAAAACGGCGCTGCTTCGCAAGTTAGGTCGTTATGAGGAAGCTATTAGGTTTGCAGACGAAACGCTGACAATGGACATTGCGGATTTTGGTGCCCGATATGAGAAATTCATGAATCTCGAAGCCATGGGGAAAAACGAAGAGGCTCATCTGGTGAAATCGGAACTCCGCCGGTTGTTGAGAGATGACGCGCATAATTACTTGAACCTGGCTTGGGATTATGTAGGAAGCGGCTTCTATGAGGAAGCTTCACGTCTACTAGAAGAAGTTTCATCCCATCAGGATGGATCGGCGTATCCTATGGCTCATTACACACTTGCCTATGTCTATGACAAGATGGGACTCATTGAGAAAGCAGAACATGAACGTCACCTTGGAGGCACTGCTGCCCCGGATTACTGTTTCCCGAACAGCCTGTTTGATCTAAGTGTATTGCTTCATACAATCAATAAAAATCCATCAGACAGTAAGGCCCATTATTATTTAGGAAACCTCTATTACGATAAAAAACGAGCGGAAGAGGCCATAAAGCACTGGGAGATTTCCATTGGCCTTGAACATCAATTCGCCACGGCTCATCGCAATCTTGCGCTGGCCTATTATAACAAGCGCCATGATGCAGAGGCTTCACTGCAATCTCTTAACCGAGCTTTTGAATGTGATCCAAACGATGCCCGGGTGTTCTACGAACTCGATCAGTTGTATAAAAAAACGGGCGTCTCTGCACAGGAACGTTTATCGAAGCTTCAGAAACATATGCACCTGGTCGAGCAACGCGACGATCTTTATCTGGAATATATTACACTGCTGAACACGCAAGGCAACCATCATGAAGCACTGTCTTTATTATTAAGTCGCCGCTTTCATCCTTGGGAAGGCGGAGAGGGAAAAGCAACGGGACAATATACACTAGCTCTCGTTGAGCTTGCCAAGCAGGAGAATGCACGTCAATCCTATCAAGAAGCCATTTTGCTGCTTCAACGGGCGCTTCAATATCCGGAGAATCTGGGTGAGGGCAAGCTTGAAGGCGCGCAAGAGAACAATATTCACTATGAGCTGGGCATGGCCTATCAGGGACTTGGACAGCTAGAAGAGGCTGTCTATCATTGGAAACTCGCTTCAGAGGGGTTGGAGGAACCAGCGAGTGCGATGTATTACAATGATCAGCCACCGGAGATGATATTTTATCAAGGACTTGCGTGGGATCAATTAAACCATTCGAAAGAAGCGAAGCGCCGATTTAACAAGCTGATCGACTACGCTGAAAGGCATCTGTTTGATGATGTGAAAATCGACTACTTTGCTGTATCCTTGCCCGATTTTCTGGTATTTGAGGATGATTTGAATATGCGGAATCAAACCCACTGCTTGTTTATGCTTGGCCTTGGATTACTGGGTCTTGGGAACAAAGAAGAGGCCAAAAATCGATTTAATGAAGCGTTACAGCTGGAGCCTAACCACCAGGGAGCGCGAATTCACTTGGAATTATGTTAAGTATATAGGGATAAAACTTATGGGCAGCAGAGTTAACCACAAGGAAATCCGGGACAACCAGTTCTGGATTTTTCTTGTTTCCAAGAAACTTGGAGTGAATGTGGTTGTGAATTCATTTACTTACTATGTGTAAAACTGGTTCATATCTGGTATAATAAAAATAATAATCAGGAAATACAATGAAAATATAGGTAAATTATAAAAAAAGATGAAGAGGATAGGTGGAACGGCCCATGGCGAAAATAGATCGTCATACTTTTCAGACCAGAACCAGACATATGTCTGCCGACCTGAAGCAAAAAATTAACTCCGGATCTTACAGCCCGGGAGAATTTCTGCCTTCTGAGTTGGCACTAACAGAACAGTACAATTTAAGTAAAAATTCCGTGAGATACGTACTGGATGAGCTTGTACAGGAGGGATTGATCGTTAAAATCCCCAGGGTGGGCACGCAGGTGGCAAAGCCTGCTTCGAGGGAAACCATTCGTTTTGGTGTATATCCCTCACTTTATAAAGAAGCAGGGATGGAGGAGCTTATTAAGCGTTTCCACGAGAAACACCCACATATTCATGTGGAGACCATTGAGCTTCCTTATATGAATTCAGACAGTATCGCTAATCTTGTCAAACTAGGGATTGTCGATGCGTTAACCATCAACTTGCAGGATATGTACCAATTCCAAGAAAAAAAGTACCTTGATTTGTTGGTCGACCAGGATCGAGACGATACAATTTACCCTTTTCTGACAACTTATTTTGAGAAGGAATCGGGTGTTTTGGCAGCACAGCCTTTCATATATTCACCTGTTATTTTGTGTTACAACAAGGAGCATCTGAGAGAGAAGAGACTGGGGGAACCCAATAGCAGCTGGAGCTGGGATGAACTGGCGGCGCTGCTCAGAGAACTTAAGGCGCCTCATCGCTACAGTATCGCTTTTCAGTTATTTTCCATGAACCGGTGGCCAATTTTTTGGATGCAAAACGAGGACGATCTATCTTCGACGGATTCCAGTCCAGCTCCGAACGGAACTAGCTTTCCTACAGAAGGATTAAGATGGCTGAGGGATCTTGTGACGGAGGAAGGCATATTTCCGCTTGCCTTGGCCCAAGGTGAATTTGAAGCCGAGAAGTTGTTTAAGGAGCAGAAGATATCCGTCATGCTAACCACATATTACATGCTGAATGAGCTTAAAAATGCGGACTTTTCCTTTGATATTGCACAGTTACCACATTTTAAGAATGATAGGACACTTCTTCTGTCAACGGCCATTGCTCTCAGTGCAGAATCGAGCCAAAAGGACACGGCAGCCTGTTTTGTGAATTATCTTAATTCAGATGAGGCACAGACCTATATTAGGCAGCAGACCTACAGTCTACCTGCAAGCAGATATATAACCGAAACATGTGCAGTGGAGCTTAAAAACAAACCGTCCAGGTTGGAGCTTCATCGAGACTATAGTTCGAAATACATGACGTATCGGGATCTGTCGATTTCCATGCAAACTCAGATTCGTTTCGGAGAAAACCTGAAGCAGTACATGTCTTATTTAATGGATGAAGAGGGACTCGCTGAAGTGTTGCTTCCGTCTGAAAGTCTCAAGTTATAAAAAAACGAATAGAAGCTTTAAAAAGGCACTGCCATCAGGTAGTGCCTTTTTTATTTTATATGAACTACAAAAGAACCAGTTGACAGAAAACGTGCCGTATGCTAATTTCTTATTGAAAATAAGAACCACATATGATCCAACTATGAAAGTTAACAGGGAGAGGTGACCGTATTCGGATGAAGACCGTGGCTGAATTGGAAGCAAAGCTTTCGGAGGCATCAGATCGGCTAATCAATGACTTACATAAAGTGGACGGGGATCTTCTTATCTTGGGCGCAGGCGGGAAGATGGGCCCAAGTCTTGCGAGATTGGCCGCACAAGCCATCAGAGCGGGAGGAATGAACAAGAAGGTGACTGCTGTATCCCGGTTTCAGGATCAGGAGGTGAAGAACGATCTTGAAAGCGCTGGAGTGAAGACGATTTCCTGTAATCTTCTAGACGATCACGAGTTCATGCAGCTGCCTGCAGCGGACAACATCATATATATGGCTGGCAACAAGTTTGGTACAACGGGCAGAGAGTATTATACATGGGCAATGAATACGTATTTGCCGGGAAGAGTGGCAGAAAAGTATAAAGATTCGCGTATCGTCGTTTTTTCTTCCGGGAACGTGTATCCCTTTTCCCCGGTGGCTCTCGGCGGAGTAGATGAATCAGTACCCCCGGAACCTCTCGGTGAATATGCACAATCCACTCTGGGGAGAGAGCGAATGTTTGAATACTTCTCTCATACGTATGGCACGCCGATGCTGCTGTACCGCTTGAACTATGCCATTGATTTACGCTATGGGGTGCTGCTCGAAATTGCCCAAAAGGTCCATGAAGGCAAGTCAATATCACTTACGATGGGGCATGCCAATGTGATATGGCAGGGAGATGCCAATGAGATTGCCTTAAGGAGCCTGCTTAAGTGCCAAAGTCCACCCGAAATTTTGAATGTGACTGGACCTGAAACCATGTCCGTACGCTGGGCAGCACAGCAGTTTGCCATTAGGTTTGGTCTTACCGCATCGTTTGAGGGAAGTGAATCCGAAACGGCTCTGCTCAGCAATGCAGCTAAGGCGTTTCGCGAATTCGGTTATCCGAGAGTAGGCTTGCTGGAAATGATTGATTTCATTGCCGAATGGGTTGAATCCGGCAGACCTACGTGGAACAAACCAACCCACTTTTCGGAGAGGAAGGGGAGGTTCTGAATGCACAATAAACAAGCTTCACTTACACCGGAACAGGCAGCTGCATTCCATGAAGGGTTGGTCATCCCCGCTCATCCGCTTGCTTTAAATGAAAGCAGAGAGCTGGATGAAGTCTATCAGCGGGTGCTGACAAAATACTACATCGCATCAGGAGCTGGCGGAATTGCAGTTGGTGTGCATTCCACCCAATTTGAGATTCGGGATCCCAAGGTTAACCTCTATGAACGGGTACTTCGCTTGGCCGCAGAGGAAACGGAGCAAGCTCGCCTGCAAAGGCCCTTCATCAAGGTGGCGGGCGTTTGCGGGGATAGTGAACAGGCGAAGGAAGAAGCCCAGATTAGTAAAGCCCTCGGATATGATGCGGTGCTGCTGAGTATGGGTGGACTTCATGATTGGAGTGAGCAGGATCTACTTCGGCATACGGAAAAGATAGCTGAATTGATGCCGGTCATCGGATTTTATCTTCAGCCTTCTGTTGGTGGCCGCTGGCTAAGCTTCGATTTTTGGCAGGCTTTTGCTGAAATTGATAATGTCATCGCCATCAAAATAGCTCCTTTTAACCGATATCAAACGATTGATGTTGTCCGAGCGGTTTGCTGCTCAAGCCGCCGCAATGAAATTGCATTGTACACAGGGAACGATGACAACATCTTGATGGATCTACTTACAACTTTTCGGTTCGAAACGGAAGAAGGTCCCATGGAAAAAGAAATCGTTGGCGGGCTGCTGGGTCACTTCGCTGTCTGGACACATCAAGCGGTCCAGCTGCTGGAAGAAGTGAAGCGTCTCCGCAAGCCCAAGGGATCACCGTTGTCACGGGACTTGCTCACGCGAAACGTGGAGATTACAGATGCCAATGCCGCTTTTTTTGATCCTGCCCATCAGTTTGCTGGCTGTATACCGGGGATACACGAGGTTCTTCGAAGGCAGGGTCTCATGAGAGGCATATGGTGCTTGAATCCGCAGGAGACCTTATCCGACGGGCAAAATGAGGAAATCGATCGTGTATACCGCCAGTATCCTCACCTGAATGATGATGATTTTGTGAAGCAGCATCTGGATGAGTGGCTTAGGGTTGCTGCGCTTTCCCAGTCATGAATATCGGAATCATCGGCCTTGACAGTTCTCATGCCCTGGCATTCACCCGTATTCTTCACGAAAGGCAGGAGACTCTTTTTGCAGATGTGACTGTGACGGCTGCATATGCGGGCGGATCTCCGGATTTTCCACTCAGCATCACCCGTGTTAACACGTTTGCCGGTCGGATGACGAAAGAATACGGAGTGAGACTGATGCCCACGATGCAGCAAGTTGCAGAAAATACCGATGCCATCCTTATCTTGAGTGCCGACGGAAGGATACATCTGAATCAGTTCAAGGCGATCTGTTCTTACCGTAAACCCGTATTTATCGATAAACCTTTTGCTTTGTCTTCAGCAGACGCAGGTGAAATCATCAGACTTGCAGAAGAGTTTCAAATCCCTTTAATGAGTGCTTCAAGCTTGCGTTATGCCGAAGCCCTGCCTGAATGCACAAGAGGAGACATCTTGGGGGCGGACGTGTACGGCCCCATGCACATCGAATCTACGCAGGGACATTATTTTTGGTACGGCATCCATTCGGCAGAACTACTCTTTCAAGTCATGGGCTCTGGATGCAGGGAAGTGACCGCATTCTCTACCGATCATGGCGATCTCATTACTGGAACCTGGAAGGAGGGGAGGATGGGGATGATCCGCGGAATCCGAAATGGTCCAGAGAACTTTGGAATAACGCTCCACACCAGAAACGCTGCCCAGCATATCTCTTTTGAACCGAGCTACAAAGAGCTCCTGAATTCGGTCATGAATTGGCTCAAAAACGGCGTGTGCACCGTGCATCCTTCTGAAACGCTGGAAGTTATCCGGTTTTTGGAGTGCGCAGAGCAAAGTCGTCTACAAAAATGCACCATCCTCATGGAAATGTGATCAAACCTTATACGTGCTTGACTCCTTGCTCTAGTGAATCAGATCCACCTATCTGAAGGAGGAATGTTTGATGAAGCTGAAAAAGAGGATTTCCATACTACTTGCGATCACACTGTTGACCTCAATCCTTGCCGCATGCAGCAGCGGTACAGACAAAGGCGGTGCGACCGCCCTACCGCCCCAGGAACCCGGACAGTACGGTGATACAGGGGGTCTCACTTTGCCTCTTGTTGATGAGCCGACGACTATCACGTACATGCTGCCAAGCAATGCAAAAGACCTGGGTCCGAGCAAACTGGTTGTTCAGGAGCTTGAAAAACGGACCGGTATTAAAGTGAACTTCCAAACGTATTCCCCACAAACCTACCAGGATAAATTAAAAGTCATTGTGGCATCCGGTAAGCTGCCGGACATTTTTACAGGGCTAAAACCGGCCGAACTCAAGAAAATCGGCAAACAAAACGGTGTGGTTGCCATCAATGAATACGCAGATCAGCTCCCTAACTTCAAAAAGCTATATATGGAAGAAAACGACTGGGTCATCAAATCTTTCGGCGATGAAGCCGGCAATATATATACCTGGCCTATTTACAATCTCAATCGCAAAGTCAATCACGGATTCATGTTCAGGAAGGATATCTTTGATGAGCTTGGTATCAAGGAATGGACGAACACGAACGAGTTTTATGAAGCTCTGAAAAAAGTAAAAAAAGCTTATCCCGATTCTTACCCCTATGCATCCAAGAGCTTGGCTAATATCTTCAGAGATTGGGCCTTCGGCTGGGGACTCGGCAATACGGATCAGTACCCTGCCTATTACGATGAAAAAGACGGTACATGGAAGTACGCCGCAGTACAGCAAGACCATAAGGACATGCTTGATTTCATGAAGAAATTGTACAATGAAAAACTGCTTGATCCCGAATTTTTGACAGATACGCAGGATTCCTGGACGACCAAGATGACAACAGACAAATCGTTTGTCACGTTTGACTGGATTGGACGCCTGGATCTCTTTTACAACCAGATCGAAGAGCAAAATCCAGACTATGACCTCAGGTATGCCAATCCCGTGGGACCGACCGGCAATATTAGAACACTGCCCGAGGTTTCAGATTTCAGCGTTGCCGTTGCCAAAAACAAAAATACAGAAACCTCGCTTAAACTGCTCGATTATCTGACCAGTCCATCCGGGAGCGAGTTAATGACGATCGGTGTGGAAACGGTGAACTTCGAATGGGGCGAGGACGGATATCCGGTGTACCCGGAACTAAAGGATCTTCCCCTTGTGGATATAACCGTGCTCGAGGATCGTTATGCCATGTGGCTCGAAGGAGCTTACCTAAGACCGGACCATCGAAGCATCTATTATCGTTTCTCGGAGAAAGAGCAGGAGGCACAGGATAAAATCGTGAATGAGGATCGCTTCGAGCCCCTTGATCCGATACTTAATTTTACGGACGACGAAACCTCCAAGATTGCCGAGCTGCAGACATCACTGCAAAAATCAGCTGAAGAATTCAACTCCAAATATATTCTTGACGCCGGCTACGGAGATGCCGAGTGGGAGAATTTCAGAGGTCAGATCAGCAAAGGCGGTGTGGAGGAACTGATGGCAATCTATAATGAAGCTCAAAAAAGATATGACGAATCCAAATAAATGAGCTTAAGACATGATTGAACTGGAGGAGGCGATGCCTGGAACGTTTCCTCCTTAGGGAAAATGGTATTGGAGGCGATAATCTTATGGCAGACATCGGCACGGAACATTCGGCAGCTTACCATAAAGAAGTGCCAAAGAAGAGCTTCAGAGGCCGGCTTAAACAGACGTGGAATCATATTAAGCGCGACAGGCAGCTGCTTCTGCTGTTTCTTCCTTGCATCCTATTTTATGTCATCTTTCGTTACGGGCCCCTATATGGATTGATTATTGCCTTCAAAGACTACAGTGTGTTTACAGGAGTGCTTGGCAGTGAATGGGTGGGACTGGAGCATTTCATCACGTTCTTTACGAACCAGGATTTTTGGCTGCTTTTCCGGAACACGCTGCTCTTGGGATTATATACGCTTATTTTCGGCTTTCCCTTTCCCATCATGCTCGCCCTTCTGCTGAACGAAGTCAGAACCAAATGGTTTAAGAAATCGGTTCAAACCTTCAGTTATTTGCCGGCCTTTTTGTCCGTGGTCATTATCAGCAGCATGATTATCGATTTTCTCTCCCCAAACCATGGTATTTTGAATCAAATGCTGGCTGCACTTGGTTTTGAGAAAAAATACTTTCTCGTAGATCCGGGCTGGTTCCGTCCGATCTATATCATTTCGGAAATATGGGCGAACGCAGGGTATGAATCCATCATTTATCTGGCAGCCATTGCGGGGATCAGTCCTACGCTTTATGAAGCGGCCAAGGTGGACGGTGCCAGTCGTTTCCATACGATCCGTCATATTACGCTTCCTGGATTGTTTCCCACGATGCTTATCATGTTCATCTTGAAAACCGGCTCCATGATTCGCGTCGGTTATGAGAAAGTGCTGCTGCTCTATAATCCGATGACCTATGACGTTGCAGACGTATTTTCAACGTATGTATACCGCAAAGGACTGCTTGAATCCAATTACAGTTATGCAGCCGCAGTAGGACTATTCGAAGCGCTCGTTGCAATGGTGATGCTGCTGTCCGCCAATGCGATCAGCAAACGGCTGGGAGGGAATGGCTTATGGTAGGTGAGCGCAAAATATCGGTTTTTGGTGTCTTGAATTCGCTGATCCTCTGTCTTGTTGCTGTAGCGACACTCTATCCCATTGTGTATATTACGGCCGTTTCTTTAAGTGATACAGCAGCGGTCGTTCAAGGTAAGGTGTTTCTTTTTCCGAAAGGGCTGAACCTTGAGGCTTATGTCGAGGTGCTTAAAAATGACACGATTCCAAGAGCCTACCTGAATTCTATTTTTTATACGGCATTCGGTACGTTTGTGAATTTACTCTTTACGGCTGTAGCCGCATATCCTTTGTCGCAAAAAGGATTTTTCGGACGCAAGTTTTTTATGATGGCCATTGTCCTCACCATGTTTTTGAATCCCGGTATTATTCCCACTTATGTGGTCGTGCAGCAGCTGGGGTTAACAGATTCGGTTTGGGCACTCGTACTTCCCAATGCCATCTGGACAATGGAACTGATCATTCTTAAAAGCTTTTACGAAAACATGTCTTCCCAGATACGCGAAGCGGCCCTGATCGACGGAGCTTCCGAATACCGGATTCTGTTCAACATTGTCATTCCCTTATCCAAGCCTGCGCTTGCTTCCATCGGACTTTTTTATTTCATGGGCCACTGGAACAGCTTTTTCCTACCGCTGATTTACTTGAACGATCCGGATAAATATCCTTTGCAGGTCGTGCTGCGGGATATGTTAATCTACAGCGCAGAAAACGACGCGGGACTTGTGGATCGTTCGGCCCTTGCCCCACAGTCTATTAAAAATGCAACCATCGTACTTTCTATGATCCCCGTTCTGCTCATCTATCCGTTTGCTCAGAAGTATTTCGCTAAAGGGGTGATGCTCGGTTCGGAAAAAGGCTAAATCGATTGAAGGAGGAGCCGTATCTAATGAAAATCGTTGCTGCGAAGGAAGGAAAGGTCACGATACTGGAAGCGGATATACCCGAACTGAACAAACGATATGTGCAAGTGAGGACCGAATATTCCGGCATTAGTCCGGGTACGGAAATGAGTGCGATTAAAAGATCAGGCGTATCCCCGGTATACCTTGGTTATAGCGCTGTTGGGATTGTGGAAAAAACGGGAAGTGAAGTCAGAGATATTCTACCGGGAGACCGAGTGGCTTGTTATGGTGTGCCTTATGTAAGACATGCAGAAATCATTTCGGTACCGACCAATCTGATAACCAAAGTACCCCAACATGTCAAACCAGAGGAGGCCGCATTTACCGGGCTCGGAGCCATCGCCATACATGCGCTTCGTACCGCTGACGTGAGATTCGGCGACAAGGTGCTTGTCGTTGGACTGGGTATTCTCGGTAATCTTGTGGCCCAAATCGCCACTGCTGGTGCATGTCACACGGCTGCATACGATCTGAGCAAAGCACGGGTTCAGCTGCTTCAGGAGCAGATGGGCATTCAAGCAGGCTTTTCAACTGAAGAGGAAGTGGAGCGTTTTGTGATGAACGAAACGGGAGGTTTAGGATTTGATTCCATCCTCTTATGTGCTGGCGGGCCTGGTGAAGTGCTGATCAACAAGTCACTTGAGTGGCTTCGTGACCGGGGAAAAGTCGTGATCGTTGGTGATTTGTCCATGGAGTTTTCAAGAGATTTGATGTTTCGCAAAGAAGCTCAGGTCCTTATCTCCAGAGCAGGCGGGCCTGGAAGGTACGATCTGCAGTACGAGCAGCACAATCAGGATTATCCCATCGGTTTCGTGCGGTGGACGGAAGGAAGAAATATGGACGAATACGTCAGGCTGCTTGCTGATAAGCGAATTACGGTAAGTCCTGCCATCACGCATATGTTCGCCTTGGATGAAGCATCTGAAGCTTATGAAAATTATCAATCCGATTCGGCTCAAGGGGCACTTGCCACGTTGATCAAGTATTTTTAATGCATGAAGAAGGGGAGATGTGTGATGAAAAAGCCTTTTTTCAACCTGATCACCATGTTCATGAGTTGTTTACTTGTTATTGTGATGTTTCCCGTGCAGTCTGCTCCTGCCCAAGCAGAGGAATCCAGGCTTACTCAAAAAAACTTCGGCGACCCCGAAGAACTGCTTGTTCCCAACAATTACACGGTAGCTGTCTTTAACGGAACTGTAGGCTATGAGGATGGAAAACCAGTCATGTATGCCACGAGTAAAGGCAAGCCCGGCTTCCTGAATGTGATTGACCTCGAAGAGTACAAACTGCTTCGGACGGTTTCACTTGGGCCATCGGAAAGCTCCTGGGCGCATACCGTTGCGCCGAACGGTACGCTTTATGTGGCTGCCGAAGGATCGGGTGCACGATTATGGGAGTATTCGCCAGTCACCCATCAGGCTGTTCAAGTGGCTCAATTCGAAGGACAGTCTGTCTCTAATAGTATCACGACGGATGAACAGGGTAGAGTGTACGTGGGGACTTATCCGGGCGGCAAGGTTTGGCAGTATGATCCTGTGACCAAGCAAGTGAGGGATTATGGCCGTGTGATCGGTGCGCTTGATCAGGAATATGTCCGCTCCATTGCTTACCAGGGGGGATATATTTATGCCGGTACAGCCCATGAACAGATCGTGCGTGTGGATTTGGCTACAGGTGAAAAAACGAATATTGCCGCTTCGCTTACCGTCAAAAATGATACAGTATACGATTTGAGTACGATTGATAACCGTTATTTGTTCGCACGTTATACGGATGGAAGTGGTGTACCGGGTGAGGGTTATATCTACGATACTACAACAGGATCCTGGCTTGATGTGGAGCTCCAGCAGGTAACCGGTCTTCACGCAGCTGACTCTGTGGATGGAAAGCTGTATTATATGTCCGAGAAAAAACTGAAAACCTTTGACCTCGCGACACATCAGGTAGAGGAAACCGGCATGACCTATGAGAGTGGGTTCAGAGGGGCGGATTGGGTCGAGTTTCAGAACAATCCCGAGCTGCCGGGAAAAACGCTCGTTACGGTACGATATGACGGCGGAGTTGCCATGCTCAATATCGATACCCAAAAAGTCATTGTACAGCCGCCGATTATTCCGGGATTGCCGGGAGTCGTCAATCGTCTCCAAAGCGTATCCGATACACAGCTGATAACAACGGGTTCTCAAGCTAGATCTTCGTTAGTTGACTTAGAGACCATGACGACAAAACCTTTCAGCATTGGTCAAGCGGACAGTGTATACCCAATTGAAAATAAAGTCTATATGGGAGTCTACCCGGAAGGTGGCTTGTACGTTTATGATCTGAATCAAGAACCGGGAAGCACAAATCCGCAGCGTCTCGCTGTACTCGGAAACGATCAGGAACGTCTTGTGCATATGTCTGAAGGGGACGGTAAACTGTTTATTTCGACCATCTCTGGATACGGGACGCTGGGAGGATCGCTTACAGTTCATGATACTGCTACAGGTGAAACCAAAGTCCATCGAAACGTGGTTCAGAATCAGAGTGTGCTCAGTACGGCTTATGTAGACGGGAAGATTTTTGGATCTACGACCATTAGGGGAGGACTGGGCTCCACGCCGAGCGAGCAGGAGGCCAAAATTTTTGTGTGGGATGTTCAAAATGAGCAAAAAATAACGGAGTTTACGCTGGATATTCCCGAGCTTGTTGATCCGATTTTCATTGGGGACCTGTCTCTCGGGCCGGATGGATTGATCTGGGGAGCATCCTACGAATATATATTTGCAATCGATCCGGATACGTACCAACTTGTAAAATATAAGAAGATTTATCCGAAGCTCTATTACACCCAGTGGCATCATCATCCGATGCGCTGGTCGGAAGACGGACTTTTGTATGTCCTGTTTAACAACAAGCTGACGGTGATTGATCCCGAAACACTGGATTTTAGAACATTAACGGATGCTTCGAGATTTGATCTTGGCATGGATGGGGACCTGTATTTCACAGATCTCGCAACCAATACGGTTCTGTATCGAATCCAAATTGATGGTGAGATTGTGGCCGAACCGCCAGGGCTTCCTTTGCCGGTAAACAATGCCGGGTTGGAGCAGCCAGGAGAGAACGGAAAGCTGCCGGGCTGGACTTCACTGTTTGCGACAAGTGGGGATGTTAAATTTGAGCGTAGCAGCAACAAGAGTTATGCAGGTGATTACAGCCTGAAAACAACGGATCTTATTCGTACTGCATCCGTTGCAGTGCAGAGCGATCCAATCGCATTAGTGCCTGGAGAGGAGTATACCGCAAGTACTCAAATATATATTGAGTCAGGCCAGCCTGGTTTCATGTTCCGATTTTATAATGCAGAAGGACAGAGCTTGTCTACTTTGGAAACGCATCTTGATGAATCGCGACTTCACCAATGGCAAAAAGTAACTCTCCGCGGTACGGCACCGGAAGGAGCGGCTTATGCCAGACTAATTGCGGTAACCAGCCGCTATAATATCTCCACAGCCTACTATGACGATTTTTCCGTAACGGTTAAAGATAATACGGCTCCCTTGACTGAAGCTGCGCTTAATCCGCAGGCAAATGAGCAGGGTTGGCACCATGAAGATGTTTCGATTACGCTAAACTCGGAAGGAGCAAGCTCCATCTTTTTCGAAACTACGGGGGCTGAGGAAATCAATCAGCGTGAGACCGAAGGCGGTACCACTGAATTTACCGTAAGCGAAGAAGGGGTGACGGCCGTAACTTATTGGTCTATATCGGCTTATGGTGTGCCCGGGGCACCCTCTACTACCGAAGTTAAGATTGACAAAACGGCTCCTATCATCGAATTTTCAGGAAAATCCGTCTACGAGCTGGATGAGGAAGTTCGGATCGAATGCTCCGCTCAGGATGCATTATCAGGTATAGCTAAAAGTGATTGTGATGCTGTGCTTGCAGATCGCCCTGCCTATTTGAATGGTGTTGGGGAGCATTTGGTCTATGCTTCCGCCCATGATATCGCTGGGAACACGACAAATTCTTCTTTTTCTTATGAGGTGATCCTTACCTATAAAGGTATGGCAGGACTTATCGACAAGTTCCTCGCTAATGATCAAGAGCTGGCTGATCGATTGAAGGAACAATTGACCAAAGTAGAACGAGCCGATGAGTCAGGTAATGAGGGAGGAAAAAAAGGCGCAATCAACGGATTTATCCATCAAGTGCAAGCCAAGATTGACAAGGGATTAGCTCAAGAACATGCGGAAATTTTGATACAGCTCGTGTCACAAATTTAATTTTATTTGAATAAAGAGCTTTTCTGGGCCTGATCTCGATCAGGCTTGAATATGTAATAATTAGAATAGTAAGGCAGAGGATAGTTAATTTGTTAATTGAAAAAGGACGTTGTCATAGCGCATGACAGTGTCTTTTTTTTCCTAATAATAAGGTGAAGTATAGAATTAAGAGTGAGTTAATATAGGAGAACATCCACTACAATGGATAATAATAACAAACAAAGTCGTTTGACTTTCATTTTACTATATCGTATTATTCTAATATAACGATACAGGAGGGTTAACTTTGGATAAACTCGGTTTTAACGATAGCGGTGATTTGAAGCAGTTTGAGGAACCTGCTAACTTACTGAAGGCCCTTTCCCATCCTATACGCCTGTGCATTGTGCGCGGGTTGATGCGTAAAAAGAAATGTAATGTTTCCTATATGCAGGAGTGTCTGGATCTGCCGCAATCAACCGTTTCCCAGCACTTACAGAAGCTGCGCAGTGCAGGAATTGTTGATACGGAGCGAAATGGCCTAGAAGTGAATTATATACTTGCAAACCAACGTATTGAACAGATTATAACTGTTTTATTTGGAGAGGATGAATGTTAATCATGAGTAAGAAAGTGGTCATTGTTGGTGGAGTAGCGGGTGGTGCGTCAGCAGCTGCCCGCCTACGCCGGCTGGATGAACATGCGGAAATAGTCATATTTGAAAAGGGTCCCTACATTTCATTCGCCAACTGCGGCTTACCTTATTATATAGGCGGAACGATTGCTGAGCGTGACCGTTTGTTAGTACAAACACCTAAAGGAATGGCAGATCGCTTCCGAATTGATGTACGTACACAGAGTGAGGTCATATCCATCAACCCCCAGCATCAAACGATTCTAGTGAACAGCGAGGAGCGCGGTCAATACGAAGAAACCTATGACGAGTTAATTCTGTCTCCCGGTGCACGTCCGATGGTCCCTGATTTGCCGGGTATAGATAATCCATTGATTTATACAGTGCGCAGCATTCCAGACATTGATCGAATCAAAGATGCAATAAGTGCATCTAACAACGAATCAGCAATCGTTATTGGTGGTGGATTTATCGGTGTTGAAATGGCAGAAAATTTGAGGGAAGCCGGACTACATGTAACGCTGGTCGAGGGTAACGAACAAGTGCTAACTCCATTTGATCCTGAACTCGCAGCTGCACTGGCACAAGAAATGGAGCAGCATGGTGTTAATTTGCAGTTTTCCAAGCGTGTTAAGGGTTTTCGTTCACTGGAGCATGGCATCGGGGTCGAGCTTGCAGATGGTCATATTTTAAAAGGAGATCTTGTGATTCTCGCGATTGGCGTGTCGCCAGATACCTCATTTCTGCAAAGCAGTGGTATTTCCTTGGGGACACGTGGACACATCATTGTTAATGAGGCCATGGAAACCAATATACCGCATATATATGCGGTTGGTGATGCAATTGAGGTCAGTGATTACATCCATGGAACCAAGACAGCGATTCCGCTTGCAGGTCCTGCCAACAAGCAAGGACGTATTGCTGCGGATCGGATTGCTGGCATAAATTCTACCTACAAAGGAACACAAGGGACTTCTATTATTAAAGTGTTTGGACTGACTGGAGCAACAACGGGCAGCAATGAAAAGATATTAAAACTTCTTAACGTGGATTATCATACGGTGATTGTTCATCCTGCTTCTCATGCATCGTATTATCCAGGATCAAGTGCAATTACTCTAAAATTGCTGTTTTCACCTGAAGGAAGAATCCTGGGTGCACAGGCAGTCGGATTTGAAGGAGTGGATAAACGCATTGATGATATTGCCGTTGCTATTCATTTTGGGGGTCATATAAGCGACTTGACTGAACTTGAACTGAGTTATGCACCGCCCTATTCATCAGCAAAAGATCCGGTTAATATGGCTGGGTATGCAGCAGAGAATATTATCGCCGGACGTGTCAAAACATTCACCTATGATCAGCTTTCTGTGCGCCAGCCGGAGCAAACCATACTACTAGATGTACGTAGCGAGCTGGAGCATCGTAATGGCCATATTCCAGGGTCATTAAACATCCCAGTGGATGAGCTTCGTGAGAGATTGCATGAGTTAAATGTCTCTAAAGAAATCTGGGTATACTGCCAAGTAGGTTTACGGGGGTATACTGCAACACAAATTTTGCGTCAGCACGGTTTCACCGTTAAAAATTTGAGTGGTGGATTCAAAACGTATCGCCAAGCGCAATTTAAACCAGCTCCGTATACTGGTCAAAAACATGAGCTTACAGATGATCAAAATCATAGCAATCATGTTTCTCATCTAAAGCAAAATACATTACATCAGGCTGATCAACTTTCTTCTCAGCCGTTGCGTATCGATGAAGAATTGGATGTTTGCGGATTGAGCTGCCCTGGTCCGTTAATACAAGTAAAGCAGAAGATGGATCAACTATCCGATGGAGAAACGCTGCGGGTAAAAGCTTCTGATCCAGGGTTTTACGAAGATGTAAAGGCATGGGCAGCAATGTCTGGTGCAGCACTCATACAGTTGGAACGTGGTAAGAACGGTATTATTGAAGCAGTACTAACCAAGCAGACAGAGCCGGTCAGATCATCCGTTTCGGAAGCTCAGAATGTTGAACCTGCCAGTACGATGGTTGTCTTCAGTGGCGACCTGGATAAAGCAATAGCCTCTCTTATTATTGCTAATGGCGCAGCTGCAAGCGGGCGCAAAGTAACCATGTTTTATACATTCTGGGGACTAAATATTATTCGCAAGCATCAGCCGGAACGGGTATCCAAAAACATGATAGGCCGTATGTTTGATCTTATGCTGCCACGTGGTAGTCACAAGTTAGGCTTGTCCAAAATGAATATGATTGGTGTTGGTCCTAAAGTTATTCGCGGCATTATGAAGAAAAACAACGTTGCCTCTCTGGAGGAATTGATTCAAACTGCTTTAGCACAAGGTGTGGAAATGGTTGCTTGTCAAATGTCTATGGATCTGATGGGTATCCAGCGAGAAGAGATCATGGATCAGGTTACTATTGGTGGGGTAGGTTACTATCTGGGTCAGGCTGACAAATCAAACCATAACCTGTTTATATAGAAGGGATATGCACTTTATATTAATTAAATCAATCATGAAGAAGTCTCTAATCGACCTTGAGGGTTTGTTCCCTCAGGGTCTTTCTTTGTTATAAGACATGCTTCTGAAAGTTGAGTATGACCATCCCTCCGCTGAATATAAATATTTACCTCTTGCATAAAGAACGTGTGTTCGGTTTATAATATATACAAACATACGTTCTTAAGTACAGGAGTGATTTCAGTGTTGACTAAGCAGCGAACCATTATGCTCATTGATATGCAGAGCTTTTATGCTTCAGTCGAAAAGGCGAAAATGCCTCAATACAAAAATAGACCACTCGCCGTTGCAGGCGATCCAGCAAGACGTTCTGGCATTATTCTTGCTGCTTGTCCATTAGCCAAAGCGAAGGGTGTATCCACCGCAGAACCACTCTGGCAGTCGCTTCAGAAGTGCCCTGAACTAATCATTGTTAGACCTCATATGCAAGAATACATTGAAGTATCCACTCAAATCATGTCCATTATTGAAGAGTTTACCGATCTGGTTGAGCCGTACAGTATAGACGAATTATTCGCTGATTTTACAGGGTCTATGCATCTGTTTGGTAACGATCCAGTCGATCTAGCCAAGCAAATTCAAGATAAGATCTATAATGAAACAGGGGTTTACGCAAGAGCGGGCATCGGTGAAAACAAAATCATCAGTAAATTGTGCTGCGATATGATCGCTAAAAAGGTCAAAGGGGGCATTTTCCACTTAAAGAAAGAAGAATTACACCTCCACATTGGAGATAAGCCCATCCGCGATATGTGGGGGATTGGCTCAAGAATGGAAAAACATCTGTGGAAGATGGGTATCCGAACGATTAGAGACTTGGCGAATACACCTCTTACCCAACTCAAAAGTAAATGGGGCGTGAATGGAGAAGTGATCTGGCGAATCGCCAATGGGCTCGATAACTCTCCGGTAACCGTCAACACACACAGTACACAAAAGGATATTGGCAACGGGATGACCTTGCCTAGAGATTACACAGAAGCTTGGGAGATCGAAGTGGTAATCCTCGATATCTGTACTGAAGTATGCCGAAGAGCTCGTAAAAAAGGACTGATGGGTAGTGTCGTTTCCGTGAGTGTGTCTGGAGCAGATTTCGATCACCCAACGGGCTTTCACAGGCAGGTTAAACTGTCTGATCCAACAAACATAACCGTTGATGTGTGCAAGATCGCCAAACGCATATTTCATCAACACTGGGATGGGCAACCGGTGCGCCGTGTAGGCGTATCCCTTTCTCAATTATCCGACGCGGATACATATCAACTATCCTTCTTTGATGATCAGGAGCACAAACGGGCTATTGATCAGGTGATGGACGACATTAAGGATCGATTTGGCGACATTGCCATACTTCGAGCAAGCTCCATTACAGCTGCTGGTCAAGCAATAGATAGAGCATCTAAAATTGGGGGGCACTACAAATGAGCAAAAAACTTGAGGCCAATGGATTATGGGAATCGAGCCGTATGATGCTTCCACAACATAAAGAGCGAATCATACAGCATCGTACTCAAATTCATGTTCAAGCCAAACCGCTAATTCATGAAGATGAGTGGGAGATCATTGCTCAAAATGTAGATATGTCGCTCAACTATACTTTACAAGCCACCATTGAAGTGTTTAATGAGTCGGGCAATCGATATATACACGGAATCGTTACTTCAGTCAGTACCGTTGGAAAGAAAATCAAAATTGAAATGGACAATGGATTTGAATGGGTCGATTTTGATCAATTGGTCACGGTCAAACTTGAAGAGGGAGGCGTGTACGGTGAGACAGACTTCTGAGGAACTTGCACTGGTGAAGAGACTGGTAGAGCTCCCCTATCTGTTAAGTGCTCTGGAGGTAGATAAGCATAAAATATACGCTTCAAACTTTAAGATGAAATCGGTGTATGTTGATTACTTAGACGGTACCCAAAAGAAAATTGCCTTAGAGATGTACAAATCGAAACAAAGCTTAAAGGAGCACCATATTAAAATCATTGATGAACAGAGATCCGAGCTAAGTCTAACGGTAAATTATTCGGTGAGAGGTTACATTCATAAAATGACATTATTATGGAGCAAAGTGAAAGTGGATGTTACCTTAATGCTTACGGAACATATGAACGTTGATATTACTGAATTGTCCAAATAACACTAGAGTTAGAGCAGAAGGTGGTATATAACTGCAAAGGATGGACCATAATGCAGTTATAACCATTGTTTTCTTCTCCCGAATGGGTAAACCGACCTTTGAAATTTGAGGGTCGGTATTTTTGTCTGCATTTTTGAATGCCGAATCCAATCATTTCTTCAACATCCTGAAACTTTTCAACAAAATGTGACCAAATGCCGTCCTTAAGAGTGTTAGAGGTATAAAGGAGGGCTGAACAACCATGCGGCGATCCGTGCCCCAACCGGGCGATCATGTGATGGACATTTATGAGACTTATGCGGATACTCTGTTCCGAATAGCCATGGTACACCTTGGTAGACGAGAGGACGCGGAGGAAGCTACTCAGGATACCTTCATCAAGCTAATGGAAAAAGCCCCTGCGTTCAACGATGCGGAGCATCAGAAAGCATGGTTGATCCGAGTCATCACCAATCACTGCAAATCCTTATTAGGTAGAGGCTGGCGCAAACGGGAGGTCAATCTGGAGAGAGCAGAATTCCTAACCACAGATGACCCTGAAGATCGAGTGCTAATCGAACTCGTGCTGTCATTGCCCGTCAAGTATAAAGCGGTGGTTCATCTGTATTATTACGAGGATTATCCAGTCCGAAAAATCAGTGAAATTCATTTACGCATTATATGAGTCCAAACCACTAGCCATGACTTCAGACTTGGAAGAGCATCTTTATGGTCAGGAAGACCGTAAGATCATCTACCTAGCGCTTGAAGACAAGACGCAAGTCCCACTGGTTCTGTTCAAAGAAGGACTGGTGCGGTACGGTAATGTACCCGTCGTTTTTGAGGTGGAGAAAGGTACTTTCCAAATCTTCTGGGATAGTTTAAGCAAGTAAGCAATGCAGTGATTAAGTCTTTTTGAATAATGAATGAAACTACAAATCAAGAAACGACAATGCTCTGTACTCCGTAGAAACGAACGATGGAAATAAGGCCAAGATCAATAGTTATTCAGCAGCGGAAAAAATAACTATTCCCATTGACGATACCTTTTGAGGCGTAGTATTATTTTACCAATTTAGCTCTGTGGGAGGAATCGGATGTCTACGATTAAGGCCATTGTACTGGACCTGGACGGAACTTTGCTCAGAAGTGATAAATCGATATCTCCCAGAAATGTTCAGGCTGTTAAACGATGTTTTGATTCGGGGATACATATTATCGTTGCCACGGCAAGGCCGCCTAGAGCGGCAAATCAATTTGTGAAGCAGTTTCCGTTTGTAGATTACATGATTTATTACAATGGCGCTTTAGTTAAATGCAAATCCACACTGAAGGAGCGCCATATTCGGATCCCTTTGGAGATCAACCAACAGATTAATACATTCATCGAGTTAAACATGCCTCAATCCATAATCTCATACGAGGTTAATGATTCATGGTACACAAGTAGGCCAATTCTGGACTCGCAATGCGCTCAATTCGGTATCCGTCCGAATGATCTGAAACCTCAGGTTGTTGACCAACACTATATAGACTCTCTATCCCCGACCAAAATATTAGTTCTAGGTTGTAACACATGGAAGGATCTTAGCGAGCAATTTGGTGATCATGTGAATGTCATCGCAACGGATGGGGGAGCATTAATCCAAATCATGCATAAAACAGCTTCAAAGGAAAAAGCCGTGGAATGGGTGTTAAGTGAAATTGGGGTAAATTCAGAAAATGTGATGGTGTTTGGGGATGATTTTAACGATGTAGGCCTATTCCATCTGTCCGGATTTCCTGTAGCCATGGGGAACGCGATCAATGAACTGAAAAAATGCGCAGTTTACATAACCGATTCAAATGATAAAGATGGTGTGGCTAATGCCATTGGAAAATTTGTGATATAACCCACTACAGTGAAGCAATTGACAAGCTGGAAACGTCAGCCTTGATACAACTTCTCTATATGTGTGAATGAGTTGCAGAAGAACAACAGGTAGGTGTGAAAAGCAAATGGTGCCCGAGCAATCAATGGTCTCGGTATGTTCCTATGGCAGGGCGCACTTGCTTATAAACTTTTTACTGGGGAAGACATGCCAATTGCAGAGGTTAAAGAAATCGTATTTGGTAAAGAAGTATAAAAAGAGATCAGGGTAAGTCATTATTTCGTAGACCAATTGTCTAGGAACAAGAAGATGGTCCCATCGAAGCCGCTATTATTAGCGGCTTTTTTGTTTTTAAGAAACTTCGTTTAGGTCCCATGCAGTGGGTAAGACTCGTGTAAAAGCGTGTACCTTTTGCCGAAATGGAAAAGAACGTTAGGTCATTGCTAACCAGACCTCATCGAAATGTTTCATTGACTATCCAAAAAGAGAATAGTACATTTGGTTTTATGCTAAAAGGAGAACTAAATGTAGGAAAGAGGATCGTGTTATGCGTTTTATGCGAAGACTAAATGACATCAGACTTAAAAGTAAGCTGTCCTTGATATTTATAACGGTGGCTGTACTCCCGCTTTTAGTAAGTGGTATCTATCTAACAAGCAAGTTGAGGGAAGTCATGATCCTGAACGCCTTTGAGCAAGCAACGAATAATGTAGAACGTGTCCAAAAAAGGACCGAGGAGGTCATCAATGTTGCCATAGATATTTCCTATCAACTCTCCAATGATAACCGGATGAAGTCCATAGTAAGCCGAAGCTATGAAAGCTATAACGAAATTATTCAAACCTATCGTCAATACACGGACATTCGAGATTATATGCGGCTGTATAAAGAGATTAAGTCAATCCGGTTATACACGGACAATCCAACCATGCTTAATAACTGGGAATTTATGCAGCCAGATGACCGAACAAAAGAGTCTGATTGGTTCAAGTCTGCCTTAAGTCAAAAGGGGCTGGCTGGTTGGGGCTATATTGAGGATGAACGTGATCAAAAAAATTACCTGAGCCTCGTTCGAAAAATCAATCTGGATGATCTGAAAAATGAGAGTGTTTTGGTTATTAACGTGAATTCCGATTTGCTGAATTCGATTCTATCTCAGGAGACATTTTCCACAATGATTGTGGATGATAACAACCATATTGTTGCGGCCAATCGGCCAGATCTTTACGGTAAGAACCTCGCTTCTGTACACGGGGGGAGCAACATGATGTCTCAAACCCAGGGCAGCTACGAAGCTGTCATGGATGGAAAGAAATCCAAGGTGGTCATAGCCAATGTAACTCCTCAAAACAGCTGGAATGGATTTCGCATTATTTCCGTTTTTACGGTATCGGACATTCTGCAAGATGCAAACGCTATCATACGTTTGGCCACTTTGGTGATAGGTGGATGTCTCATCATTGCAATAGTGCTTGTTTATATTTCCGCATCCTTTATAGCAAGGAGATTGCTCCGACTCAGTAAACATATGTCCCGAGTAGGCACGGTATCCTGGGATACATACCTGGACCTCGACGGAAAAGATGAGATTGGACAACTATCTCGGCAATTCAATGATCTGGTTCACCGGATCAGTGAACTGATGTTTGAAGTGGAAGAAAGCAATCAGCAGAAACAGTTATTATTACAAAAACAAAATGATATCAAATTCAAGATGCTGGCAAGTCAGGTGAATCCCCACTTTCTGTTTAATACACTTGAATCCATCCGAATGGAAGCTCATCTTCGCGGGGAAGAGGGGCTGGCCCAAGTCGTATGGCAGCTAAGCATGTTGCTCCGAAACAGTTTGGAGGTCGGAAGCCGTCAGATTCCGTTGTCGGATGAGTTGAATATGGTACGTTGTTACTTGGAACTACAAAAATTTCGATATGAAGACCGGCTTCAATACAGTATGGAAATCGATCCGGAAACCGAACAGATAGAAATCCCACCGCTGATCATTCAACCTTTGGTTGAAAATTCGATCGTCCACGGGCTAGATCGCAAAGAGGGTCCAACGCGGATCACGATTCGGACTAAGTTTAATGATCAGGATATGCTTTTGATCGAAATCCACGATGATGGCGCAGGTATTTCACCCATGAAAATGAGCCAGCTAGAAAAACAGTTAACGGGCTCCGATGAGTCAGGGGATCGTATTGGTCTTCGTAACGTAAATGACCGATTGGAACTCACCTACGGTACAGCTTCAAGGCTCACCATCAATAGCATAGAGAAGAAAGGCACCTGTATCACATTTTGCATACCGAAGGAGGGTCGAACTTAATGTTTTCAGTGATCATTGTTGATGATGAACCCAAACTACGGTTGGGGTTGCAAACGTTAATACCTTGGAAGGAATTGGGGTTCGAAGTGATTGGAACAGCAGCTGGTGGGAATGAAGCCCTTCGTATATTTGAAAAAACGATTCCTGATGTATTGTTGGTGGATATCCGTATGCCGGGAATGGACGGACTTGAACTCCTTCAGCAAATCCGCCACCGTGGCTGGCCCAGTCATGTCATTATTCTCAGTGGTTACGCGGATTTTGAGTATGCACGCCAGGCCCTTCAATTCGGCGTCGATGCTTATCTGTTGAAACCGGTGAACAAGGAAGAACTGTCGGCATCTCTCCAAAAGATTCACGAACAGCTCTCGAAGGTGCACGAAAAAAGCCTGTTACAACAAACAAATACGCCAGAATGGATACTTTACTCATTACTAACCGGTAAACATGCGTTAGATGATTCCCTTCTGAGTGAATGGTCAAACTCATTTGAAGTGAAATGGACAACCTATCAAATTGTTTTAATTGCCTTCTCTGCCCTAGACCAAGAAGAAAGCGAACAAATTCAGAATTTCAAGGATATGGTGAGCAGAACCTATGCTTCCGGACGTCAAGGAGTCGTATTATATTTCGCTCCATACATCGTTCTGCTGCTTGGCAGCTCTCCTGTAAGCGAAGCAGGGTGGAGTGAACTCTATAAGAACCTTCAACTCTTATCCGGAGAGCTTCGATTCGAAATGGACGTAGCGTTGGGTCAGCCTGTTCGGTCACTAGATGACATCATTCATTCTTTCAAAACGGCACGATCTCTTTTGGAACAAAGTTTCTTTTACGATAGGGGAAGGCTCCTGACCGAGGAAACACCAGAATCTTATCGACAGGAAACGGATCAACATTCAGGATCTTCCCTATCCAGTAAAGAAGAAGAGGCCTTCAGGCTCCATTACCTGGTCGATGTTGGACATGCAAGTGCGATCTCTTCTTTTTTAAACGAAATAGCATGGCAGCAAGTGGCTGCTCAAGCAGAGGAAAAGCATATTCGTGACCGCTTCTTCTACCTGGCCAATGAAACGGTTCGAAAAGTCCATCCACGTGTCTGGTCTATGAGTGGTTATCCAGGCGAGCCGGCCCAATTTCTTGCTGAAGTATATCATTCCCGTTATATGCGGGATCTCGTTGACCGAATATCAGTTGTCATGGAGAGGCTGGCTCAATGTGCAGATTATAACAGCAAGGACAATGAAATGAAGCGATTGCTGGATTATATAGATCGCCACTATGGGGATAACCTAAAATTGGAAATGCTTGCCGTCTTGTTTAACTACAGCAGCTCCTATCTGGGTCAACTTTTCAAAAGTTATACAGGAGAATATTTTAACGCATATCTTGACCGGATACGGATCCAAAAAGCGAAGGAATTACTTGCTCAGGATATGAAGGTTTATGAAGTCGCTGAAAGGGTAGGATATTCAAACGTCAATTATTTTTATAGTAAATTTAAAAAGCTGGAAGGAATATCACCTTCCTTTTATCAGAAAAAAGAATGAGCAAAACTCCTCTACTAATGGAATTAACGAATAGTAGGGGAGTTTTCTGTTATTCGTATGTAAATGAATTGAGGGTTTCTGAAAACATAGATGATTTTAGAATGAAAGGATCTGAAATTTGTGATATGTCCTGGATGTCCCTGTGCCAATATAGTGGATATGAAAGGAGGGAATACAATCATTTGAAAGCGATAACAGAAATGCCATCAACAGAGGGGAGGCAATAAAATGAAGGGAAAATCAGGTTCACCTATTAGATATTCAACATCATATAAAACCTGTTTTATGTTTGGTTCGGCCATTTTCGTTCTGTATATTCTCATGTTGAGTTTTACTCATTCCAGGGTGGAAGCCGCTATTACGGTACCGGGATTTGTTGTTGAAACCCATACTACTTCCGATCAAAATCAGGCCATAATTGCCACATTCAAAGATGCTTCAATCGAAGGGTACGGGATTAAGAAGCGCGATGAGACAGCAGCCAAAGCGGAGGACGATCTCTACGATGGCACAGGTTATATCTCTTATTTTTTTGAAGAGGATGAAAAGGCCACAGCTCAGAAGGGAAGCGCTACATTCCAGGTTAAAGCACCGGAAAATGGGCTTTATGAGTTAAGTTTGGGATACTACATCCCAGAAGGAAATGGGGATAAAGCGACTTCCATCCAAGTAAATGGTTCGGGAGCCGGGGAGCTGACGCTCAGTGCGCCAAAGCCAGGGACGGTTCGAGCAGAAAAAAAGATGACAAAGGTGCTTCTGAACAGCGGTAACAACTCCATTCAAATATTAAGGGGGTGGGGGTACTATGGCATTGAATATATCAAGCTTGAACGTGTAGAACCCCGCATAACCACGCAAAAAACAAAGATGGATCCCTTAAGCAATTCCAAAGCATCCCCGCAAGCCAAAGCATTAATGAAATTTATGACCAACCAGTATGGAAAAAAGATTATATCAGGGCAGCAAACCCTAGAGGACGCAGCGTGGATCTACCAGCAGACAGGTAAGTACCCTGCACTGGTTTCCAGTGATTTAATGGATTATTCTCCATCCCGTGTGGAAAACGGAAGCACCTCGAATGAGGTAGAGAAGATGATGGAGTGGTACAAGCGTGGAGGCATTGTCTCCTTAAGCTGGCACTGGAATGCGCCGAAAGGGATCGGCGGCAATGAACCAGGCCACGAGTGGTGGCGGGGGTTTAATACAGAATTCACAACCTTCGATGTAGAATATGCTCTCAATCATCCGAAATCGGAAGATTACAAGCTTTTAATCCGGGATATTGATGCGATCGCTGCTCAATTGAAACGGCTGCAGGAACACCATATTCCCGTACTTTGGAGACCGCTGCATGAAGCGGAGGGCGGCTGGTTTTGGTGGGGAGCCAAAGGTCCTGAACCTGCCAAAAAATTGTATAGATTAATGTACGAACGATTGACGGAGAAGCATGAGTTAAACAATCTCATTTGGGTTTGGAACTCTGTTAAGGAGGAGTGGTACCCGGGAGATGATGTGGTGGATATGGTAAGTGTCGACATTTATAATCCACCCGGTGATCACAGCCCGAACATTGCCAAGTACGACGAGCTCTTGTTTCTGAGCAAGCATAAGAAACTTGTGGCACTTGCCGAAAATGGGCCGATTCCCGATCCTGATCTGCTGCAGACGTACGGTGCACATTGGAGCTATTTCAATACATGGACTGGCGATGTTCTGCGTGATGGAAAAACGAATACAAAGGAACATTTGAAAAAAGTCTACAATCATGACAACGTGATCACATTGGATGAACTTCCCAAGGGATTGTACGGCAGTCCGAGATGGAAATAACATCCATTTTATTATGGAGCAGGAACAAACCAGTTTAACAGGAGTGAATAGTATAATGGCCATTTATATTGACGAGTCACAGCATATTTTTCATCTGCAATCCCGTGTAACCAGTTATGTTATTCAGATCATAGACGGTTTTCCATTATTGGTATATTGGGGTCAACGGTTGTCTGAGAAAGGGAATTTAGAGAACCTTGTACCGAGGTTGGAGAAAAAGGAACCTGATTCAATGCCTCAGGAGTATCCGCAATATGGAGCAGGTGATTTCAGATCGCCTGCCTATCAAGTTCAGCTTGCAGACGGAAGCCGAATCACAGAGCTTCGCTACAAAGGCTATTCCACAGGAGCCGGTAAACCGGGAATTGAAGGTTTGCCTTATGTGTACACGGAGTCGGATCATGAAGCAGATACCTTGGAGCTGGAATTGGAGGATGCATATTCAGGATTGACCGTTTTACTACAATATAGCATCTTCATGGATGGGGCTATTACCAGATCTGCCTCATTTAAGAACAATGGTCAGAGTACCGTTAGACTTTTACGTGCGCTTAGCGCCAATGTCGATTTATACGGTAAGAGCAATTATGAGCTATTATACCTTGCGGGACACTGGGCACGAGAAGCACAGCTTCAGCGCAGGCCGCTGGGCCCAGGAGGTACAAGCCTTGGGAGTAGACGCGGAATGAGCAGTCATCAGCACAATCCTTTTGCGGCTGTGGTTAGCCCGGGTGCCGATGAGGAGCATGGTGAAGTTTTTGCAGTGAATTTGGTGTATAGCGGTAATTTTCATGCTGAAGCAGAAGTCGATGCTTTTGGAGTCGTTCGTTTGGGCATCGGGTTGAATCCATTTGATTTTTGTTGGATGCTGGCTCCCGGGGAATCCTTCCAAACCCCTGAGGCTGTCTTGGTATATTCAAATGAAGGGATCGGAGGCATGTCCCGAATCTATCACCGACTCTATCGGAACCGTTTATGCCGCGGAGTGCATAGGGATAAGGAGCGCCCGATCCTTGTGAATAATTGGGAGGCTACTTATTTTAATTTTACAGCTGATAAGATTGAAGCCATTGCCGAAACTGGCTCTCAACTAGGGATTGAACTGTTGGTGCTTGATGATGGTTGGTTTGGCAAACGTGACAGCGATAACAGCTCTCTCGGGGACTGGGTTGAAGATCGTCGAAAGCTTCCTAACGGTTTGCGTGACTTGGCTGAACGAATTGAACGTCAAGGCCTGCAATTCGGTTTATGGTTTGAACCTGAAATGATCTCACCCGACAGTGAACTGTATCGAAAACACCCGGACTGGTGTCTGCACGCAGAAGGCCGCAGGCGGACGGAAGCGCGATGGCAATTGGTGCTGGACCTTTCACGGCCGGAGGTCCGTGATTATCTGTACAATGCACTGGCTGATATCTTTGCCAATGTACCTGTTTCCTACGTGAAATGGGACATGAACCGCCCATTGACCGAGATCTGCTCTGCAGCGGCTTTACCCGAAAATCAACAGGAGATTGCACATCGGTATGTACTTGGACTCTATGAACTTATAAATAAATTGACTACTGCATTTCCGTAAATTTTGTTTGAGAGCTGTTCCAGCGGCGGAGGTCGGTTTGATCCCGGAATGCTCTATTACATGCCACAAACGTGGACAAGTGATAACACGGATGCCGTAGAACGGCTGAAAATCCAATACGGAACCAGCCTGGTATATCCCGTTAGTACCATCGGCGCTCATATTTCTGCCGTTCCGAACCATCAAGTACACCGTGAAACCTCCCTTAAATTCAGAGGAGACGTCGCAATGTCGGGGAATTTTGGCTATGAACTTGATTTGACCCAGTTCACCGATGCTGAGAAAATCCAGGTGAAGGAACAGGTTGCCATGTATAAGGAACATCGATCCCTCATACAAAAGGGTGATTTATTTAGACTTCGAAGTCCATTTCAAGGCAATGAAACCTCCTGGATGTTTGTTTCGGAAGATCGATGTGAAGCGATCGTATTTTATTTTCAAGTGTTAGCCAAGCCCAATCCTGCTACGGATGTTCTTCAGCTCAGAGGCTTAGATCATTCGTATATGTATGAGGTGAATGGAGAGAGTGGACACGTGGGATCATTCCATGGGGACCGTTTAATGCAAGCAGGATTGATTATCCCGCCTCTTACAGGAGATTACACCAGTGTGTGGTTTAAATTAAGAGCTGCTCATTGAGAAAATCAAGTAAATATATAATTTTTTAATTAATAAAATTCAATGTCCTAAAAAGTCCTCTGCTTTGTTTAACTGCAGAGGACTTTTATTTATCACTTTATGAAAAAAATAATGAATTTGCTGAAAAGAGTATAGATTTTTGAATGAAATTGTAATGGATCTCTGATATGTTGCCAAAATTGTAATCGCTTTATGATGAGAGAAGAAAGGGGGGGATGAAATGAAAGCAATAACACAAGAGAAAAGGTTTCGTATGCATCAACAAAAAAAATCACAAAAGTGGAAAGTGTTCAAGAATCAAAAGTACTTGTACATGATGTCATTTCCATTTGTGATTTGGGTGTTTATTTTTCAGTATTTGCCTTTATGGGGCTGGACGATGGCATTTCAAAACTACAGACCGGGCAAAGGGTTTTTCGATCAGAAATGGGTTGGATTCGATCATTTTCAGGCACTTTTTCAGGATGAACACTTCTATCTGGTGTTAAGAAATACGCTGGCCATGAGCCTTATGGGACTGGTTGCAGGATTCGTGTTTCCAGTACTGTTCGCCGTGATTCTGAATGAGGTGCGGGTTCAGTTTATGAAGCGTTTCGTACAAACGGTTTCTTACCTGCCTCACTTTGTGTCTTGGGTCGTGGCCGCCGGAATCGTCATTAAAATGCTGTCAACCGACGGAGGTGCGATAAACGATTTGCTCTTGGGGCTGAATTTGATAGACCAGCCGATACAATTCATGGCCAAGGGAAATTTGTTCTGGGGAATAGTGACCGGAGCGGATGTTTGGAAGGAGACCGGATGGAATGCCATTATCTATTTGGCGGCCATTTCGGGAATTGGACCTGAACTGTATGAGGCAGCGAGAGTCGACGGAGCCAGTCGATTAAGACAAATATGGCATATTACACTCCCGGGCATCAGACCAACCATTATCGTACTGTTTATTATGTCGATTGGCCATCTCGTTGGAATCGGATTTGAAAAACAATTTTTGCTTGGCAATCACATGGTCAGTGATTATTCCGAAGTATTGGATCTGTATGCGTTGAATTATGGTTTATCCATGGGGAGATATTCCTTCGGTACCGCTATAAGTATCTTCAACTCGGTAATTAGCGTGATTTTGCTGTTCGTCGTGAATGGCCTCTTCAAAAAATTCGCTAACGAGAGCATTATGTAAGAGGAGGAACAGACATGGAAGCATCCCAGCAGACACCTTCTTCTGTCAAACGCAAACGACCGAAGATTGGCGCAAAATCTCCCCAAGACTTGATATTCGACATCTTTGTTTATGTATTCATAGGAATTGTCACTATTGCGACTCTTTATCCTTTTTTGAATGTGCTTGCTATTTCGTTCAACGACTCCGTGGATACCGTACGGGGGGGAATATCTATTTTTCCTAGACAATTCACTTTGGAAAATTATAAGCTCATCTTTAGTTATGAAGGGTTGATCACCGGCTTTAAAATATCAGTTCTTCGAACGCTTATAGGGACACTCGCGGGTCTTATAAGCGGGTCAATGGTTGCTTACACACTGGCTCGGAGAGAATTTCAGGGAAGACGCTTTGTTTCCGTATTTCTGGCGATTACCATGTATGTGTCCGGCGGGTTGATTCCTGGTTTTATCCTTATTAAGAATCTGGATCTGATTAATACATTCGCGGTGTATATTTTGCCCGGACTCGTAAGCGCCTTCAATATATTTATCATCCGTTCATTTATTGATGGTATCCCTTATGCGCTGCAAGAATCAGCCAAGCTTGATGGGGCTAATGATTTCACCATTTACTGGCGTGTCATAATCCCGCTTACCAAGCCTGCACTTGCAACCGTAGCCCTGTTCCTTGCTGTGGGGCAATGGAATTCTTGGTTTGATACGTACCTTTATAATGGGTCAAATGATTCCCTCACGACCTTGCAGTATGAGCTTATGAAAGTGCTTCAAAGTACAACTACGAATTCAAACAATATACGCGGGGAAAACATGTCCCAATTGATGTCGCAGGTGTCTCCTGACGCTGTGAAAATGGCGATTACCATCATCGCAACCGTGCCTATTCTCATTGTTTATCCTTTCTTGCAGAAGTACTTTGTTAAAGGCATGACGCTGGGTGCTGTTAAAAGCTAATGAGACACTGAAACGTCAATGACTTTGTATTCAAGCGATATGTTATTGGCCTGTTTACCTTAAATAATATGAATCATGGGGAGTGTTTGTTTTGAAAAAGCGAACCCGAAAAACAACGGCAGCCATACTTTCAGCGGGTCTGTTAATCAGTCAGCTCGCAGCTTGCAGTGGAAGCAGTGGAGGGGAATCCGCCACTGGAAACGGATCGGATCCGATTACGCTTACTTACTTTTCAGAGGATGGGAGTCCTAACTGGAACAATATGAAGGACCGTATAGGAAAAGTCATTACAGAGAAAACAGGGGTCATATTGGATGCTGAATTCGCAGTGGGAGACCCTGTGCAAAAGGTATCGATCATGGCTGCCACCGGGGAAGTCCCCGATCTTATAGCTGCAAAGGCTGATCTGGGCAAGCTCGTGGATGTAGGAGCAGTCCTTGACCTAACTGACTTAATTGAAGAACATGCGCCCAATATTAAAAAAATGCTTGGCGATAAAATCGTCCGTGCCAAGTACAGTTTAGAGGATCAGGCCATCTATGCGATTCCAACCTGGTCTGCCATCGAAGAACGAAAGTTCAAAGCCGACGGTGGTTTCCAGCTGCAGCACCGTGTGGTGAAGGAAGCCGGCTATCCCGAAATCCGTACAGTAAAAGACTATGAAAAGGTAATTACAGACTATTTGGCTAAACACCCAACAGATGAAAACGGCAATAAAAATATCGGACTCACCATTAATGCGGATGACTGGCATATGTATCAGGTGACGAACATGGGATTCTTTACGACAGGCGCGCCGGATGATGGTGAATACTATGTGGACCAAGAAACATTCGATGTAACGTACCATTTCCGACGTCCGGAGGAGAGAGAATACTTCCGCTGGTTGAACCATATGAATGATATCGGTTTACTGGATAAGGAAAGTTTCGTGCAAAAGACGGATCAGTTCAAATCCAAAGTGTCATCCGGTCGTGTGCTTGGTCTGATCGACCCTGCATGGGATTATGGCGATGCTCAACAAGCACTGAAAGCTGCGGGCAAATTTGACCAGACTTATGGTCATTATCCAGTAACGTTGTCTGAGGAATATAAGGATACAAATTTCTGGTCCGCTGGTTTTGATGGGGGATATGGAATAGCGATTTCCAGCGAATGCAAAGATCCGGTAGCTGCCATCAAATTCTTGGATTACCTCGCTTCGGAAGAAGGTCAGATTCTGATGAACTGGGGGATCGAGGGACAAGACTATATTGTCGAGAACGGAAAAAGAATTGTACCGAAGGAAGTTCAAGAAAAGATGGACCGTGAAGGTAGTGCCTACATGAAGGAATCCGGTCTTGGCCTGTATTGGAACCTTTCGGTTCATTATGGGGATGGCATTGAGGACTCGACAGGCAATTATTTTACGAAAACGAACAGTGATCTTCTGACAGCCACCTATAGTGCACCCGAAAAAGAAGCCTTGGCTGCTTACCAAGTCGAGCACTGGAGAGATCTTTTCCCGAAAGAAGAGGAGTTTCCTGAAAGGAAGGCTGGTGCGGTATACAATATTACACTGCCAAGTGATAGTCAGGCAACAATTCTAATGGCCAAAATGAAGGATATCACTTGGAAACGAATTCCTGAGGCAGTCATGGCCAAACCGGAAAATTTCGATAAAGTCTGGGATGAGTACATGGCTGAATTGGAGAAAGCAGGAGTAGAAGAGATGGAAGAGGCTTTTGGTCAGTATGTGAAAGACCGCGTTAAACTATGGAGCGGCCAATAACCCTTCCATGATTGACAGAAAGGCAGGCAAAGATGAAAACGATACCTTGCAATCCTAATGCATCGGAAGAAGTACGGTCAGTGCTCAACTATTTGAGCGAGATTCAAGGAAAGGGCATCATTACAGGACAGCATACACAAACCATGGCGCAGGAAGAATTGAACTACGTTAATCGGGTAACAGGGAAATGGCCGGCGCTATGTGGATTTGAGCTCCTCGGTTATTCTCCAAACATCAATTATGACGATAGTGGTGAAGAGTGTTTGCTGGAAGTCGCTGAAAATCAGGATACACTGCAAAAAGCCTGGGAGTGGACGGAGAAAAAAAGAGGACTGCTTACGTTTACATGGCACTGGTTTTCTCCTCTTGGTGGACGGGACAAAAGTTTTTATACGGAACATACAGATTATGATGTGAGGAAAGCCATTGTAGAGGGGACCCAAGAACACAAAGCCTTATTGTCCGACATGGATCATATGGCCGTGATTCTCCGGGAATTTCGTGATAAACGCATCCCTATCTTGTGGAGACCCTTTCATGAAGCGGAAGGTACCTGGTTTTGGTGGGGGAGTCAAGGCCCGGCTATTGCGAAAGAGTTGTACCGTATCATGTATAAGCGATATACGTATGATCATAATTTGAATCATTTGATTTGGGTTTGGAATTCACCTTTAGTTGAAGGTTATGTCGGAGATGACGTGGTGGACATCATTTCCAGGGATATGTATCCCCCGGCCCATCAACATACCGATTTACGTGAGGAGTATGAGGAACTGATAGGTGTCACACGCACTCCCAAATTGGCTGCCATCGGGGAGATTGGACCCATACCGAGCATCAGAAACTTATCCGAATCGCGTATTCCATGGTTATGGTTTATGACGTGGTCCCGTGATTTTGGACAGACGGAGAAGTTTACGACCAATAATGAGTTACGCAGCGCATATCATTGTGACTATGCCATTACACTGGACAAACTGCCAAAGCTTTATTGATATTGCTAGGCAAGAGAAATTTTCATGTATAGCCGCTATCATTAGCGGCTTTTTTCTATTTGTCGTAGTAAAGTTAGTCCAGCTTATGGGGTTATATAGTGAGATAGATGGCAAACTATTTTCATCAGCCAAGATGAAATAGCTTTAAAAATACATATCCGATGAGGGAAAGAACGATGGAGCCAATAAAGCCGGCTGCAAAAGCTTTTAGGCCCAATCGCCGAAACGTAACTGTATCTACACTTAGGCCCAGACCAGCCATGGCCATAGCAATCAGCATATAAGCTGCAAGAATGATTAGATTCGTCAAGCCTGAAGGAATAACCTGCAGCGTATTCAGAGCACTCATCATGAGGAATCCGAAAATAAACCAAGGGATCGGGAGGGATTTCAGGCTTCTTTTATTCATCTTGCTGTTTCCTGAATTTTTGGAGCGATCCAAACGATTCGTCCAGAATCCAATCAAGATAGCGACGGGCACCAACATGGCTACACGCGTTAATTTAACAATGACAGCCAGGTCCACAGCATCTGGGCCCACAGGTTCTGCAGCTGCAATCACATGTGCGATTTCGTGCAATGTAGCGCCTGAAAACACGCCGTATTCGGATGCAGACAAGTGTAGAAATGGATATAGAAGGGTGTAAACCATCGTAAAGAATGTTCCCAGAATCGCTACAGTAGCTGCACCGATGGCGGTTTCTTCGTCTCTGGCTTTGATCTGAGGTGCAATGGCTACAACTGCTGCAGCTCCGCATATCGCTGTTCCACATGCAGTTAATAACCCTAAACGTCTCTCCACGTTGAAGAATTTTGCAATGCCGTACACAACAAAAATGGTTATGGTAATGTTCAGAAAGGCAATCAAGGCAACCTTGGGCCCCGCATGAAGAATATCCTTCAAATTCAGCCGCATGCCAAGCAAAATGATTCCATATCGCAGAAGCTTTTTAGCTGAAAAGGAAATTCCGCTCACCATATGATCAGGTACATTCCGGACCGCTCTCCAGATCATGCCGAACAAAATAGCAAGTACAAGCTGGCCCATGATGTGCAAAAAAGGTAAGCTGGCTGCATATTTGGCAGCAAGGGCAAGCATTAGAGTAAGCCCAATTCCCAGCACAACCCCTTGTTTATTCTTTTTTTCTTGCAGCAAGACAGAAGTTGAATTCATGGATATCACGTCCGATTTCTTTATTTCTTGTTCACTTGTAACTATAATTAGTTATGATTGAAAAGAGAAATACCGGAATGAAATGCTGATCATAACGAATCATAATGATTGAAATGATATTTGGGGCTAAATACTATCAGGGAGATGCATTATATGATCGTGGAAAGCTTGAAAGTATATATAACTGTAGTGGAACAGCGGAATTTCTCTAGAGCGGCAGAACTATTGCATTTATCGCAACCCGGTGTTAGCTTACACATTCGTAAATTAGAAAAGGAATTTGATGTAAAGTTAATGCATCGTTCGCCCAAATGGGTGAAACTGACGGAGGCTGGGGAGCTGCTATATGTACGTGCCAAGGAAATGGTGAATCTATACGAGTCGGCGAAATTGGATATTGCCAGATTGCAGGATAATGTTAGCGGCTCATTGCAGATTGGGGCTAGTTTTACGATTGGAGAATATGTTTTACCTCGCCTGTTTTCGTCATTTGCCAGGCAATACCCTGAAGTGGCCATGGAAGTATTCATCGGAAATTCATCTCAAGTTGTTGAAGCTATTCGAAGTAATCATATGGATTTTGGTTTGATTGAAGAGGACATTGAGGCCCAAGATCTGAACGTGACACCATTCATGAAGGACGAATTGATTATTGTGGCATCGGAAGGATATCCTCTTCACACTTCGGTGAATGCGGATCTGGAACAATTGCAAGATCAAGTGTGGATACTTCGCGAGATGGGTTCCGGCACCAGATCGTCTAGTGATCGATTTCTGGCTCAGACGGGACTCCGAGTAAACCGTTCATACGTGTTCAACAGCAGTCAGGGCGTCAAAGAAGCGGTGTTCTCTGGATTAGGCATCGCCATGTTGTCCCGCTGGGTTGTAAAAAGGGAGTTATCCGCTGGCATGTTGAAGGAAATCACCATTCCAGATATCCACATCGAACGAAACTTTTCCTTAGTTCGCCGGATAGGTCATATTCCTACCAGAGCAAACGAGGTTTTCGCGGAAAGACTGCTGAAACTGGATGGTCATTTTATCTGATCTAAATCACTTACAGGATAACACTCTATATTGATCAACATTTTCGATATATAGACAATGGTGCTGTATTTCGAACTTGTAGTACGAGAAGTTAAATTGATCAATTATTCAATCTTTCAATTGAATAATATTGATTATTTCTCTATACTACTATTACTAACCGAAATAGGGGGAAAAACGATTGAAGAAAATGAGAGCAATTCAAGTTCCGGCCAAAGGAGAACCTATGAAATTGGTTGAAATTTTGGTACCTGAACCTGCAGAAGGGCAAGTACTTCTTCGAATAGAAGCATGCGGAATCTGTAGCGGGGATTCAAGTACAATCAAAGGATTTGCTCCAGCGTATCCGCGAATTCCTGGCCACGAAGTCGTTGGTATAGTTGATGAGCGAGGTAATGGATCGACAAAGTGGGAGATTGGGCAGCGTGTAGGCTTGGGGTATCATGGTGGACACGATCAAGTGACAGGATTGACCATCGACGGTGGGTACGCAGAGTTCATGATCGCATATGAAGATGCGCTCGTTTCTATACCCGACGAAGTCTCTTCTGAAGAGGCGGCTCCTTTACTGTGTGCCGGTGAAACTACATTTAGTGCGTTAAGAAATAGTCCGGCGCGTCCAGGTGATGTAGTTGCCATTTCGGGCATTGGTGGATTGGGACATCTTGCCGTCCAATATGCGAACAAAGCTGGTTACCGAACAGTGGCAATATCCCGTGGAGGGGATAAAGAAGGCTTGGCCAGAGAACTCGGGGCACATATTTACATTGATTCGGAAAAAGAAGACCCCGCCACAGCTCTAAAAACACTTGGTGGAGCAAAAGTTATTCTTGCCACGGCACCAAATGCTAGCGTAATTTCTTCTCTTATTCATGGCCTGGATACGGGCGGCGAACTGATTATTGTAGCGGGATCACGGGATCGTCTAGAGTTATCAGCAATGGATTTCTTAAAGGGGTCTCATTCTGTGAAGGGAACATTCACTGGAAAGTCTAAAGAAATTGAAGCAGCAGTCCAGTTTAGCGTTTTGACTGATGTACGGCCAATCATTGAAGTGTTTCCTCTAGAACGGGCAAGTGAAGCATATGAAAAAATGATATCAGCAAAGACAAGATTTCGAGCAGTCTTAAGTATGTCTGAATAAAAATGTGAAATCACCTTGCTATGTTTTGTGTTCCTCGAACGAATTCCCTTCGTGGTTTTTCACTTAAGAATGGTCTACAAACTTGAGACGGGGGGAGTTCATAATAAATAGTAAATATAAAACGATGTTGACATAAGTTTTTTGCTGTTCTATAATTCAATCAATCAATTGAATATAATATCGATTGAATAATATATATAATAGGAGGTATTCCTTATGAGTGCAGTTTCATTAAATAGTCAGACCTTTCAAAAACAAATAGAGTCAGGCATTACGCTTATCGATTTTTGGGCAGCGTGGTGTGGTCCATGCCAAGTTCAGCTTCCCATCATTCACGAATTAGCTGATGGTCTAGCAGGAAAAGCTACAATTGCTACGGTTAATGTGGATGAACAACCTGAGCTTGCCTCGCAATTTGGTATTCGGAGCATTCCAGCGTTACTTTTGTTTCAGGATGGCAAACTGATTGAAACAATGATTGGAATCCATCAAAGAGATGTAATCAAAACCAAAATTCTTAACCTTATCCAATAATTAATGGATAAGGGAATCAGCAGCAACCTACATTGTTGCTGATTATTTTTTAAAACATATGAAAGACAGAAAATATAAACTCAAACTACCTACTGGTAGATAAAAAAAGGAGATGCAGAAAGATGAAATTCGAGAATAAAACGGTAATTGTAACTGGTGGAGGAACAGGGATTGGTAAAACAACTGCACAACGTTTTTTTGAAGAAGGAGCTAATGTAATCATTAATGGACGCCGTGAAGATGTTTTAGCGAAGACTGCCCTGGAAATTGACCCATCTGGCAAAAAAGTTATCGCTGTCTCAGGGGATATAAGCTTGCCAGAAACCTCGAAAAAATTGGTTCAAGCAGCTGTTGAAGCGTTTGACGGGGTGGACATCTTAGTAAATAACACAGGAAAATTCAACCCAACCCCATTTCTGGACCACACGGAAGATGATTTGCAATCATATTTGGATACAATCATTAAAGGGACTTTCTATCCTTCACAAGCCGTGATCCCTGAGATGAAAAAAAGAGGTGGCGGAGCAATCGTAAATACCGGTTCAATGTGGGCCATTAGTGCGGTTGAATCCACACCATCCTCTGCATATTCAGCAGCGATGGCAGGTAGACATGCTTTGACTAAAAACTTGGCAGTGGAATTTGCTGGGGATCATATACGAGTGAATGCAGTGGCACCAGCCGTTGTTGAAACCCCAATTTACAACACCTTTATGAGTGAAGAAGAAGTCGCCGAAGTGTTGCCAAGTTTCAATGCATTTCATCCCATCGGACGAAACGGAACAACAAATGATGTTGCTGAAGCCATTTTGTTCTTGGCTAGTGACTCGGCCTCCTGGATTACAGGTGTAGTTATGCCTTTAGATGGCGGCGTTACTGCTCGCCTTCGTTAATTCTTTATGGAGTAGTCTGGATTTTTCTATCATTATAAAGGGGTATTCGAATGAAAATGCAGTATAACAAGGATGAGTCTGTAATCATCGTCGGAGCAGGTTTAAGTGGGCTTCGTGCTGCTCATTTACTTCATGCACAGGGAATCCCATGCATGGTCTTGGAAGCGAGGGATCGCATTGGAGGAAGGGTCCTGAGCTTAGCGGTTGAAGGGGATCCGGCATTAGGAACATTTGATCTGGGACCGACTTGGTACTGGCCACGTTATGAATATGCAATGGACCGCTTAGTCAAAGAGCTTGATTTGCAGACATTTGAACAATTCACTGAAGGAAAGATGCTGGTAGAACGATCCCGAACCGAGCCGCCATTACAGCATGATTTGCCCGCAGGAGCGATGAATTATTCATTTCGGCTTGTAGGTGGAGTAAAAGCACTTATTGATGCATTAGTTGCCAGACTACCAACCGAAGCCATTCATTTGAATGCTAAAGTTACTGCTATTCATCAGCAGAGCAATGGCAAGGTGAAAGTTCAAACGCATGAGAAGGAATTTCATGCAAGTTCACTTATCATTGCTCTCCCGCCTAGGGTGATTGAACAAAATATCTCTTTCTTACCCAAAATGCCTGTTGAAATACAATCCAATTTAATAAATAAACCGACCTGGATGGGTGGTCAAGCGAAGATTGTAGCGGTTTACGATAACCCCTTCTGGCGTGATCAAGGACTTTCCGGATTTGTTTCAAGTAGAGTAGGTCCTCTACAGGAAATACATGATGCCTCACCTTCTAGTGGTTCTGGTGCACTTTTTGGCTTCTTTGGCCTCTCTGCTAGGATGCGTTTAAGTATGGAAAAAGAACAGATCATTGAACTTGCGATGCATCAACTGATACATCTATTCGGCCCATCAGCTAAACATGTAAAAGCAATTCTATACAAAGATTGGTCTTCAGATATACACACTGCAGTAGAGAAGGACTCAGAGCCGCTGCTCGATTTTCCAAATTACGGTCCCGTAATAAACAAAAAAGATTCGTTACAGAATATTTTTTTCGCTGGAACCGAAATGGCATCACAGCAAGGAGGTCATCTTGAAGGCGCTCTACAATCAGCCGAAAGAGTCGCAAATGAAATCATTAAACGGTACATTCAATAAATGACAATGGAGAGATCGTTAATGATTAATAAAAGAAATACATTACAGGAGATTATGGATACAGGCCTCATCCTGGTTCAAGAGCGGGGGTATAATGGATTTAGCTATGCTGACATTGCCGATGCTATTGGAATACGTAAAGCGAGTATTCATTATCATTTTCCATCTAAACAAGACTTGGTTCAGGCTGTTTTGAGACGATACCGCAAAGAATTTATGGATAAACTTCAACAAATCAACGTTCAAGATCCGAGTGGAAAGCAGAAGTTAGAATCTTTTTTCAAACTCTATCGTGAAACTTTGGAAAACAACACCAAGCTCTGTTTGTGCTCCATGATGGCTGCTGAACTGAATTCGTTTCCGACTGAAATTCGTGATGAATTAAACCAGTTTTTCAAAGCCAATACGGTTTGGGCCCATGATGTACTTGAACAAGGGAAATCAGATGGCGAATTCTCGTTCTCTAATTCTGCTCTGGGACAAGCTAAGACACTTATCGCATTTGTACAAGGTGCTCAATTGTTATCCAGAACTTCGGGTGAGATAGGATACTATGATTCGCTCGTCTCTGGCTATATATCATCGGTAGTTCAATAAACAGAGCAAGAAGTCTATTTGCATACAAAAACCACCTATTCATCAAAATGATGATTAGGTGGTTTTTGTTTAGAAGGCTTAATTGATGAAATGGCTTTGCCACTCATTGATACCTGCATCCATACGATAGGCTTTGAAACCTTCTTGTTGCAATTTTTCTACCGCGATTGCTGAGTATGCACAAACGGGTCCCTGGCAGTAAGCAACGACTTCAGCGTTCTTTGGGAGTTCTCGCATCATGATATCCAGCTTGTCCATGGGCATTGAAATGGCTCCTGGAATATGTCCTGTCTCAAATTCTTCCTTCGAACGTAGATCCACTAGGATGATGGATTCATTATCAACTTTCTCCATGACTTCATCCATGGAGAGGGTTTGAATATCATTGAGGTTATTTATAAAATCATCTTTTAATTTCGAGATATCTGGAAGTTGCTTCTCGCTTATACGCCAAAGCGAAGACATAAAATCAATAATTTCCGGATCTGCTATGGAATAAATGGCATATGTCCCTTTTTTGGTGAACTTAACAAGCTTGGCATCAAGCAAAATTTGCAGATGGCGTGATACGTTCGCTATATTCATGCCTGTGAACTGTGCCAGCTTTTCAACAGTCTTAGGACTTTGAGCTAGTACATTCAATATTTCAAGTCGTTTGTCGCTTGATAAACTTTTGCCGATTCGGGCGAGCTGTCTATACAGTTCTTCCTTTAATGCTTTTGCTGTATCCAATTTATCTTCCATCGTGAATAACCTCTATTCTAAGTAATAATATTCTGACATGATATGAAATGTGTTTATCATCAATCATTAGCTTTAATGATTGAATTGATTCAATTGATTAATAAAATTGTATCATGTTCTTCCATGTAATCAAGAACCGGTCAAAAGATATTTACTTGACGAAGTAATTCATAGTGAAATATAATTCAATTAATTGATTGATAATTTGAATTATGCAATCAATACATTATTTAATGGAGGTTTTACAATTATGGCCAAAGCATATCTTCAAATTACACTCATAATTAATGCACAGGAACGCGAGGAGGCTGTAAATGTTTATACAAAATATAAAGAGCCATTTCTTTCAGGTATTGCTGGTGCCGTATCTAAGGAATTGTTAGTCCGTGATGAAGATGTACAAGTTCTTCATGGCTTTAACAGCGAGGCTGAAGCTAAAGCATACTTAGAAAGTGACCTTTTCACGAATGATGTTGTTGTTGGACTGAAAGACTTGCTTCAAGCTGAACCAGAGATTCGAATTTATAATAGATTTTAATAAGCATTACATTCAGTTGTGTCAGTTTATGACATCAATCTAATGAGGTGTCTGGGGAAAGTAATGCGGGGAACTCTGGATTTTTCAAATCATATATGGAGGGATAGTCGATCATGGGAAAACAAAAAATTACTCTGAATACCGCTAGATATAACATAAGGGAGAACAGGAAATGTCTGAACACTCATTAGATTCCTTCGGCAAAACAAATATCTCAGAATCACTAACAAAATATGTGGAGTCGCCTGAGAAGCAGCGTCAATTGTATAAAAGAACCATGATCATCGTTATTCTTTCACAGATTTTCGGAGGAGCTGGATTAGCTGCGGGCGTGACGGTGGGCGCGCTGCTTGCCCAGGATATGCTAGGAACGGACAGTTTCGCGGGAGTGCCGGCAGCACTATTTACATTAGGTTCAGCAGGTGCTGCGTTATTGGTTGGTCGCCTTTCTCAGAACTTTGGGCGTCGTGCAGGATTAGCGACCGGATTCATCGGAGGAGGAATTGGAGCAATCGGAGTTGTACTAGCTGCTGTAATGGACAATTTACCGCTGCTCTTTATTTCATTGTTAATCTATGGTGCTGGTACAGCAACAAACCTACAGGCTCGTTACGCGGGTACAGACTTGGCTCAGCCCACACAGCGTGCCAAAGCCATTAGTGCAGCCATGGTTTTCACAACATTTGGTGCAGTAGCCGGACCGAATCTCGTAAACATCACGGGGCAAGTGGCCATTTCACTAGGGGCACCAGCCCTTACAGGACCATTTATGCTCGCGTCCCTGGCTTATATCATTGCCGGAGTGGTTCTTCTCATTTTTTTACGACCGGACCCATTTATCGTCTCCAAAGCTATAGCAGAAGCACAGCGTGCAAAAGACATCCAAAACAGTGTGGATGGAACAACTCCTCAAGAACCAATTATTAATAAATCTGGTATCATCGTAGGAGCTACAGTGATGGTACTAACTCAAATTGTCATGATAGCCATTATGACCATGACACCGGTTCATATGAAGCATCATGGGCATGGTTTAGGAGATGTTGGTCTTGTCATTGGTATTCATATTGCAGCAATGTATCTGCCTTCCTTGATTACCGGTGCACTTGTCGATAAATACGGGCGTACATTAATGTCCTACGCTTCAGGTATAACCTTGCTCTTAGCTGGCCTGGTGTCTGCGCTTGCTCCAGGCGATTCAATGGTACTTCTCATTCTTGGTCTTGCACTTCTTGGCTTAGGGTGGAACTTTGGATTAATTAGTGGAACAGCAGCTATTATTGACGCTACACCCCCTCAATCACGGGCAAAAACACAGGGAACAGTGGATGTGTTAATCGCACTAGCTGGTGCTTCTGGTGGAGCATTATCGGGTATGGTCGTGGCCCAATCCAGTTACACAACCCTTTCTTTTATCGGAGGGTTCCTTTCCTTGCTGCTTATTCCAGTTGTCGTTTGGTCCCGCAAAAAGCAAAAGGTTTGATTTCAGTCAGATTCGTACTTTTTCAAACGCATCAATCATCTATGGTTTGACTAAGTAGAGTAAGCAATAAAAGGCGAGACAACGTGAAGAGCCATGCATACTTGCATGGCTCTTCATTGTCTGATTCATATACACGGATGAATGTTTACACAACAGGCTCATTCTGCTTTTTGAAATATTGTTCAATGACCAATTCAAGTACAGGCCCCGGCTCTGCACGCTGTAACTGGGACGTATCACCGAATTCCATGCGGTAAGGCTGCTCGGTACTGCTTGGAATCCAATAGGGCAAGGGTTTGCCCGTGGAATCCAGACCATTCGGATCACCTGTCGCGATAAAGTTGGACAGATAATTACACATCTGGCGTGCCAGGTCATAATGTTTACCGACGAAAGGCCGCCAGCATTTGGCGAGAGTTTCGAAGAAAAACCACAGATCAACGGAATGGAACGTACCTGGCTGATCCCAGCCCGGAATCTCCGCGTCGAAATTATAATAATAGAGCGGTGTCTCGGATGGATGACCACTATTGGAGCGGATCACAAGTTGAATCGCATGCTCAATCATGCGGATCGATGCCTGCTGAAATACATGATCGAGATCTTCAGTATCGGCTCCACAGCGCTGCAAAAAGGCGGGCGCATCCTCGCCAAACAGTTCAGTCGCCATTTGCTTCAGTTCCTCCATACTGCTTACCGCAGGCTGGGTCCAAAACTCGGAAGAGGTATGCCCAAGCATAACGGGAACGAGTTCGCGCTTATGCTGCATGAAACGAATGAACGGATCATCCGTACAGAACTGATCATCGATGACTGTTCCCCAGAAGCTTTGATATTCCAGGATTTTATCCCGCAACGTGACGGCGTCCAGCTGTCTGGCTTCATCTAAACTGGATACGCCCAGAAAACGGAAAAAATCAACGCCCTTCTGTTCGGCATCCCGCAGTGTGCCGCGGACAGATGGTACGCGCACATTAGGATACAGTTCGGTCGCAATTCCACTCATGATGACAGCTCGCTGGAACAGGCCTTTGTTCTGCGGGGAAGTCATCTGACTTAGCACACTGCCACCGCCTGCAGATTGTCCACCAATGGTTATCTGATCCGGATCACCGCCGAAGGCAGCGATGTTACGTTTCACCCAGGCCGTACCTGCCTGTTGATCCAGATGTCCAAAGTTCGCAGGTGCTTGTGGGGATTCAGCGCTAATCTCCGGGTGGCACAGGAAACCAAACGCATTCAAACGGTAATTCACGGTAACCACGACAATGCCCCTGCGTGCAATGCGCTCACCATCAAATTCCATTTCAGCAGTATGACCCACCTGAAGCCCACCACCAAAATACCAGACAAACACAGGCAGCTTCTCATCCGTTCGTTTGGCAGGTGTCCACACATTCAAATACAGACAATCCTCACTCATCGGCAGATCGGGATCAACAGACCACTCTCGCGTATAGATGTTATTATCGTCAATGACGGTCGGGGCCTGCATCGAGGTGGGGGCAAAATCAAAAGCTTGCAGCACCCCATCCCAATCGGATGCAGGTTGTGGTGCACGCCAGCGGTTCTGGCCTACCGGTGGGGCGGCGAATGGAATACCTTTAAAGCTGGTAACACGTGGGTCTGCGGCAGGCAGTCCCTGAACTTGGCCATTTTCTACCTGAACGATTCTAAGCAACACAACATTCTCCTCTCTGAATTGAGCATTTTTATTCATGTCGATCCAAGATGTTTGTGGTTGCGCTTACATATATCTGTTGGGTTATGAGACCACTATCTCGATCATAAGCAACTTGAAAGGTAGTTTCTAGCTTCAAAATAAATCAAAAACTCCACAAAATCATATATAATGACTGGTATCAAGAAGGGAGGAGCCGGATGTGGACTCATTATGGACAGACGGGAGCAGGGCGAGTCAGGTTTATTTTATAAGCGGCGCCCATAAACCCGTCAATCTTCACCAGTGGGGACCGGGCGTGCGTGACGTTTATGCGCTGCATTATATCATGCAAGGGCAGGGTACACTGGAAACCGGGGGCCAGCAATTTCGGCTGGGTGCCGGAGAGAGCTTTATTATTTTTCCGCAAAAAGAAATCTATTACTACCCCGATCCGGCCGACCCTTGGGAATACGTATGGATGGAGTTCGACGGACGAGACGCAGGACGACTTATAGAGTTGACGCAGTTTTCGGTCCAGCATCCCGTACTGCCAGCTGCGCCGGAAAGCTTGGAACCCTGGTTTCACCTGGCCTGGAATGCGGGGGCATCACCAAGTGAAGTGTTTAGGGCAGATGCGCGTTTGCACCTGTTATTATCCTATTACATGGAGTATTTCCCACGCGAGACGCAGGAGGAAGCCCGAGATTATGTGTGGCTGTCGCGAACCTATATTGAGCAGAACTACTGGAAATCGACCTTGACGGTTGCGGAGATTGTACAGGCCGTGAATCTGGAGCGGAGCTACCTGTTCCGCAAGTTCAAAGAAGCTACAGGCGAATCCATCTCGGCGTATATAACGGCATGCCGTATCCGGCGCGCCTGTGAGCTGCTGAAGTCTTCCAGTTTGTCCATTCAATCCATAGCCTATTCGGTTGGGTATAATGATCCGCTTTATTTTTCGAGAGTATTCAAAAAGGCAACATCGTGTACACCATCAGCCTACATGCTGTTACATCAGAAACAAGCAGAACTGTAAGGGAATACGGTCGGTACACTAACGGATAGACAGATTACATATTGCTTTTATCGAAAAAGTGCACAGTTTCCGGATTCACGGAAGTAACGAATCAGCTTCTCAATCGGATCCCGCCCGCAATTCAGCTTCACACCGAGACAGTCGATACAGAGGAATTGCTGGGCTGTGCGAGAGACCAGTTTGAGATAAATGCCCACATCATCCGACGAGAGCGGAACCTGGCAAGTGGTGCAGAGCCGGCTCTGTACCATTTATTTCACCAGTTTGGCTCGCACGACGAGACAATCATGGGCCCCAACCACCGGTGCATAACGCTCGCGGAATACACCCAGCTCCTTATGTTCCCAGCAATCGTAGAGTGACAGGGAATAACCCGCGGCGTAAGGCAGCCCCATATCCCAAAATTGAAGAGACAGCTCGCGTTGACTGTCACTCAGGTTGAAGAATCCGATGGCAAGATCTCCGTCTGTCAGCACCTTCACCAGCATGAATACATCATCTGTATGGAACCATTGAGGCTCGGGTTTGATGCGATAGGCACCGCGTGCCTCTGCATCCTGGTTGATGGCAAGCAGGTCCGGGTTCAACAGAATATCCTTCGTGGACTGATTGGCCTTGCGGACATCACATCCAATCATGAGCGGTGATCCCATCATGGACCAGAGCGAGAAGTGCGTTTTGTATTCAGTGTCGTTACAGCCGCCAATGGTTCCAATAAAGTCGTTATTGCTTCCGCCGTACATGCCAACAATGAGCATGTCCATGTCATTATGGCAGAAGGAGCCAGTGTAGCTTTGTTTGCCGAGCTGAGACAGCGCCAGGTCCTTGACCGATTGCCAGTTGTCGCGAATGTCACCGGTGGAGCGATACATATGAGCCCCTGATTCACGAATCCACTCATATACGTTGTCCTCTCCCCAGTTGCAGGCAGAGAACAGGATATCCCGCCCGCAGTTTTTGAGTGCAAGGCTCATGCGCTTGTATAACAGCTCACCTGAGATATGTCGCGGCTTGAAACAGTAGTCATATTTTAAATAATCCACGCCCCACTCGGCGAATAACGCAGCATCCTGGAATTCATGCTCGAAGCTGCCTGGATAACCTGCACAAGTATGTGTACCAACACAGGAATACATGCCAAATTTCAGACCTTTGTCGTGGATATAATCTGCAAGCGCCTTCATTCCACTCGGGAATTTGGCGGGGTCTGCGACCAGATTGCCATCTGCATTCCGTTCCTTCAGACTCCAGCAATCGTCAATGACGATGTACTCGTATCCGGCGTCCAGATAACCCTCTGTAACAAACACATCGGCAACATCCCGAATCAACTGCTCATTGATGTCCCACGTGAAGGTATTCCATGAATTCCATCCTAGTGCAGGGGCAAACCCCATTAACGAAAGATTGCTCATAATCTCGCTTCCTTCCTAAATCCTGGTTTCATAAGTATGAATAGCGTAAACACAATTATTATTTCAAAATAACTACAATGAACTTAAACGATAAATGTGAATTCAGCCATAGCTTGACGTTGCTTCCATATGGACTGATGTTGTCCAGTAGATAAAGCAAACGCCAAGTACATTTATTCAATGAAATTTGTTGAACCAGGAGAAACTGGAGTATAATGACCTTTGCGGATAGCATGTAGAAGGAATTCCGTGTTTGGTAAAAAACATATATAGAGTGGTTATAATTGCATTTGCAAAGATTGGACCCAACTATACATCACGATCATTCCTTGAAAGGGGACATCTGTTTTGGATGAGCAATTTTTAGATCTACTTGCTGAGAAATATGATACGGAAGAAAAAATCATAACAGAGATTATCAACCTTGAAGCGATATCCAATCTTCCGAAGGGAACCGAGCATTTTGTCAGTGATTTGCACGGCGAGTTCCAGGCTTTTCAGCATGTACTACGAAACGGTTCAGGTACCGTGAAAGAGAAAATCAAAGAATTATTTCGTGAGATTTGGACAGAGCAGGAAATTAATGATTTTGCGGCGTTAGTATATTATCCGGAAGAAAAAATAAAGCTGGTTATAGGGGACCTGAGCAATAAACAGGCTTTGAACCAGTGGTACAGACAAACGATTGAAAACATGCTTAAGCTTGTTTCTTATGCTTCTTCCAAATATACACGCTCCAAATTGCGGAAAGCTCTGCCGAAACAGTACGTATATATTATAGAAGAGCTTCTATACAAGACGGATACAACCAACAATAAGGATCCTTATTACGAGGAAATATATCGGCAGATTATATCCTTGGGTCAGGCGGACAATCTCATTATCGGCCTTGCTTATACGACCCAGCGTCTGGTGGTTGACCACCTTCATGTGGTTGGCGATATTTATGACCGTGGGCCAGACCCCGATAAAATTATGGATACGTTAATCAACTACCATTCTGTAGACATTCAGTGGGGAAACCATGATGTGCTCTGGATCGGCGCCTATGCAGGTTCTCTGGTCTGCCTTGCGAATATTATCCGGATCTGCGCGAGATACGACAATCTGGACATCATCGAAGATGTATACGGAATCAATCTTCGCCCACTGTTAAACCTGGCGGAGAAATACTATGAAGATAATCCACCTTTCAGACCTAAGCTGCAGGGCGGCCATAATGTATCGGAGCAGGAAATTCTGCAGATCACCAAGATTCACCAAGCCATTGCCATGATTCAGTTTAAGCTTGAAATCCCGATTATCAAAAGACGCCCAGACTTTAATATGTCTGAAAGACTTCTGCTGGAGCAGATCGATTACGACAACAATGAAATCAACATCTGCGGAAAAACGTACCAGCTGGAAAACACCTGTTTTGCAACCGTAGATCCGCAGAACCCTGAACAATTGCTGGAGGAAGAACGCCAGGTGATGGAGAAGCTGTTGTTCTCCGTTCAGCATTCCGAGAAGCTGGCCCGGCATATGAATTTCCTTATGAAAAAGGGCAGCCTTTATTTAAAATACAATGGGAATTTGTTAATCCACGGCTGTATTCCTTTGGATGAAGAAGGAAATATGGAAGAAATGCAGATTGAAGACAAGACGTATGCGGGTCGCCAGCTGCTCGATGTTTTTGAGGATAACTTACGTTACGCCTTTGCGCATCCGGAAGAGACAGATGATCTGGCGACGGATATGGTATGGTACATCTGGACAGGGGAATGTTCCTCACTCTTTGGCAAGAGGGAAATGACCACTTTTGAACGGTACTTTATCCAAGATAAGGATGCGCATAAGGAGAGAAAGAACCCATACTACCATTTACGTGAAAAGGAAGAGATCTGTCGAAAGATCCTGCAGGAGTTTGGTTTGAATCCGGATCATGGACATATCATTAACGGACACACGCCAGTGAAAGAAATTCGTGGAGAGAGCCCTGTAAAAGCAAATGGAAAAATGGTCGTCATTGACGGTGGTTTTTCCAAAGCTTATCAATCCACAACGGGCATCGCGGGATATACTTTGCTGTATAATTCCTTCGGCATGCAGCTCGTCGCCCATCAGAAATTTAATTCAAAAGAAGATGTGCTCTGTAACGGAACGGATGTATTATCTATAAAAAGACTGGTGGACAAAGAACTGGCGCGGAAACTGGTGAGAGAAACCAATATCGGGGAGAAGCTGCTGCAGAAGATCTCCAATTTGACGGATTTACTGGAATATCGCTCTATGAAATGAACTATTGCTAAACGTACTCACACGGATCCAACCGTTTGAATGCAAAATTGAAGTAGACGCTCGTATTGGGCAGGGAAGTCATCATACCCTGCCTGTGCGAGCTTTTCTTTTTTGTAGATCGATCTGATTTCAATACGAACTGCTGCGACATTCTATGTCGTACCATGACCTCTATAATAACGGTGAACACACAAACTACATCGAAAAGAGGTTCACACCATTGGCAAAAACCAAAAGAGGACGCGTCTTGTGGAGTATTCCTTCCAGGGGGCGGGGAACATGTCCGGTATGCAGCAGCACACGTATAAAACTGTTGTATTCGCAAACGAAAACAGATGGGACAAGTCTGAAAGTATGCAAGAAATGTTCCAAAGCTGTGCAATCCAGAGTGGATAGAGCAACCGTATAACGTAGCAGGCCTGTTCTTCGGAGCGGGCCATTCGTTTGGTATAATGGGTTTACGTTTAGCACAATGTGGAATCAATGGGGGCCTGTAAAATGAGTAATATGCATCGGATTCACTGGTTTGACGAGCAGATTCGAAGCGGACGTTTTCCGAACAGCAGCTGGCTTGCCCGTGAATTTGAAATATCCCGGCGTCAGGCACAGCGCGATATTGAATATATGGCGATTTCATTACGTGCCCCTTTACTATATCTTGCGAAATATAGAGGGTATTGTTATGAGGACCAGACCTATCGTTTACCCCATTTATATATGACAGAAGAAGAACAGAGCGTCCTTAAGTATTTGGCTCATCGTTATCGGCATTTTAATCACGAACAATCTGATGTGGTAAAGCGTGTGGCGCATCTGTTAGAGCGATTTACGGCTGAAGAGCAACAGATATTGAGCCGACCACTACCCACATTCGCTGCATCGCCGAAGCTTCTTCAGCATTTTGAATTATTATCCCATGCCATAACAGAATCACTTAAAGTACATATGTATTACAGAGACTTTTCCGGAGAAAGGCAGTTCTCTTGGTGCCCATTGAAGATCATCTCCCAGTATAATGCTGATTACGTCATTGGCTATGAAACGGATCCTGTACAGCAAAGTGCCCTACGTCTGGAGGGTATCGTTCATGTCCGATTGACGGATGAAACATTCGAGTGTAAATCAGACAAGCAGCTCAGTGGATGGGAAGAACCCCTACCTGTTCGAAAACCATTTGTAGCTGAGATTCGTCTGAAAGAAGTACAGCAAACAGGGCAGTGGCAAGGGTACCCCATTCGGGACAAACAGGATCAGATCCACGCTATTGAATTTTATGACACAGAGGCTTTCATGCAGCAATTATTTATAAGTGACTGGGAGGAATTAATATCTCCCGGGTGGCTAAGACGCAGGATGCAGAGCCATGCAGACGCAATACTTAACAGACTTCACAATTCAAATCATGCTCAAGTGAAGTAAAGACCATGGAGGGAGATCTTATCTTGGCCGAAGTACAGTTAAACAACCTGGTGGTAAAGCGAGAGTCTAAATCATTTGTGGATAGTCTGCATGCTATATTGACCCATACAGGTCAGTTTCAAGGTGCAAAGCATTTGCTCTCCGGGTATACGGGAATGGCTTTTAAACTTTCGGTGCATCGCAGGCTTCTTCCCATGTCGGTAACGGCGTATGGACAATGGGGAGAAGCACACCGCCCTGGAATTGACAACCTGGGAATATTCACAATCTGGGATGGAGGTCGTACACGCCATTCTACATTCGATTATTATCAGCTAGATGCAGTGCAATGGGTAAAGCGAAGTCTGGACGAGGGAAAAGGAGTAATCTATTGGATTCCGGAGTTCGGGGTTATCCATGGATATGATGACGAAGATTGTATCTTTTATTTACAAGATGGGTCGAGTAAGGAGCCTCAGATTTTGCTATATGACAATTTCGGGCTAAACTTCACAGGTTTCTGGTATTGTCAGATCTTTGGTGAGCAGATTCCAATACCCAAACAGGATATGTTGTTGGAATCCTTACGACTTGCTATCGAGGATTGGGATATCCCTTATCGACTATTACCAGATCAAAACATCGCTTCTGGCCGATTGGCATATGACGTATGGGTGCAAGCTCTACGAAGTGGAGATTATGATCCATCAGGGGCAACTTATCTTTTAGAATCTTATTGTCAGTCTCGAAATGAAATTCGAATGTACCTGCAGGATATGCAAGGAATATGGGATGAGCTGGACCAAGCTTATTCATGTTATGACCAGCTTGGAACGTTAATTCACCAGATGAGGGGATTCATGATTCAGCAGGAAGACAAATGGACCCTGGAGCTGGATGCAGCGGAAAAACTGGCACAAGTTCTAATGGAAGCGAAAGGACTAGAAGAGCAAGCGGTCCATTTTTTTCGCATGATATCCGTAAATTCCCCTGATCGTAAGCGCTCTACTGTACCACGATGGGGAGCGCACTCGGCAAGATAGACAGAGGGAGGAAGGATAATGGCAAAACAAGTTTATCTGGACCTGATTCAAGCCGAACAAGCCCAGTATTCTAAGGATCGAAACATTATAAGTAGCAGCATGGGCTCCTATGCAGATGTGATGCACCGCATTTTAATACATAAGAAGTGGACAGAATTCCCGCGTCACATGATTGCGGGTATGACAGCAACTGTATTTCGATTGGTCGTAGATCGGCGTCTGACCGAAGAATCCATCTCAGCCTACAACTGGATGGCAGAAAACTTTGTAGCTGCTGATTTTATTGGAGTAACGGCCAGTCAGTCAGCAGGGTTTTCATTTGCAGCGACGTTTCCTTTGTATCAAAAACAGGCATTGGTGGACATTAAGACATCCATTGATCGGGGTGTGGGGGCCATAGTATGGCATGACCAATTTGTTATTGCTGCCGGGTATGATGATGTGGAGCAAGTTTTGCTCATCTGTAACTGCGAAGGACATGACGTTACTCGTTTGCCTTACGATTCTTTTGGGCGAAATAGTACGCCTTATTGGTATTATCAGGTGCTTGAATCCTGTAGAGCGGTAGATGTATGGGAGGTCTGCAAGGAATCGTTGATTCAGGCCGTCTACAAATGGGAAATCCATGATTACATGCTGCCACCTCAAGATTACGCCTGCGGATCTGCTGCATATTCTGTCATTGCTTCAGCACTGGAAACAAGCGTTTATGATCCGAGGCAAGCTGCTGCAGTCCTCCGATATTATTGCAAATCAAGAGAGAATATTGCCTCCTATGTTGCAGGTCTTGGATACCTCTCTGAACAGATGGTTCAGGTCATAAAAGAATATACATCCTTGTCGGATCTTTATTTGGAGATCATTGGTTGGGTTGATCAGTCCAATTTATGGGATGTAAAAGAACCGGGGTGTGTTCAGTCTGTAATAGCGCTTCTCCATCAAGCGAGAGAAACGGAACAACGTGCCATTGATGCCATTAAGCAGGCCTTTCCCGAAACCATCGGCAATCGTTTTAAAGATGTTGGACTGAGATAGCTGTGTCATCATGCTGTGAATAAAAACCGAACCGAGCTCATTGAAGCTTGGGAGGTTTTTTTGCGTTTATCTGGGATCGTAGGTAATTGAATATGGAGGCTTTTTTTTAGTTATCAGTAACAAGAAATTTTGATCCTGAGCTTGGTTTGAAATTGACAAAAGTACATATAACAAGTAATATTTATATAAAGAATCTTAAAACTGAGATATATAAAATGGAGTGAGAAGCAATGAATAATTTCCGATATCAAGCATGTCTTCATTTCATTCAAATGTCAAAAATGATTCAGGACCAATTTCGGAGCGAGTTAAAGAAAGCAGACCTCAATTTCACGGAACTTTCCGTGTTAGTATCGCTTGAACATGAAGAGAAACAATCAATTCAACAGATTTCTCAACATGTTTCTTTGACTAGTGGTGCTTTGACGTATATCTTGGATAAATTGGAGAATAAAAAGCTGCTAGCTCGGATCCCTTGTCATTCGGATCGTCGAGTGATATTCGTACAACTATCGGATAAAGGTAGACACTTAATAGATTGTATACTTCCCAATCTGTATAATTTGGCTGATACTCAGTTCAATTCAATAACGATGGATGACGCTGATAAACTTGAAAAGTTGGTAACGAATATGGGGACCGTCAGTTAATACATCCAGCATATGGCTGAGATCGGTTTGGAACTTGCAGGGTGAAAACTTGTGGGATATACAACCTGAACCTCGAAACACAACAAGGTTATGTGGATGTAGAATGATTCAATTACGAGTCCTGAAATAGTCTGCTTTTGCATCGGATGGTTAAGAAAAACAAAGAATGTTGATCTTTCAGATCAACATTCTTTTTTGCACATAACAGTATGGTTTACAGATCAATTTTCCAGTTTCCCATCATCTTGGCGACTTCCGGATCGTGATACGATAAGAAAAGACTCTTCCGCGTATCAAGGGCCGTAATTTGTTCAATATCCTCGGTACTGAGCTCAAAATCGAAGATGTTGAAGTTTTCGACGATCCGCTCTTTTTTTACTGATTTCGGAATGACAACGATCCCACGCTGGACAAGCCAACGCAGCACGACCTGTGCGACAGACTTACTGTGTTTTGCAGCAATGGATGTCAGCACTTCGTTGCCAAACATGTTATTAAGCCCTTCAGCGAATGGAGCCCACGACTGATGTTGAACTCCTTGTTCTTTCATAAAGGTGGCACTCTCGGTTTGGTGATAGAACGGGTGAGTTTCGACCTGGTTAACAGCTGGCACGATCTCATTATGCACGATAAGGTCCATCAGACGGTCGGGCAGGAAGTTGCTAACACCGATCGCCTTGATTTTACCTTCATGGTACAGTTCTTCCATGGCACGCCAAGCACCGTAGTAATCGCCAAACGGCTGGTGTATAAGATATAAATCGAGATAATCCAACTGCAGCTTATTTAAGGATTTGTTAAAAGCGAGCTTAGCGCTCTCATAACTGGCATCCTGGACCCAGAGCTTGGTCGTGATGAACAGCTCTTCACGAGGCACGCCACTGCGCTTGATCGCACGTCCGACCGCTTCCTCATTTAGATAACCGGATGCAGTGTCGATCAACCGATAACCAGCCATCAGCGCTTCATATACTGCATTCTCACATTCTTCAGCATCCGGAACTTGGTAAACACCAAAGCCGATAATCGGCATTTTTACCCCATTGTTTAATGTTACGGTTTGCATCGTAATTCCTCCTAATATTTAAATATCATGCAATGGCCCTAGATTTGAATTTGGGCCCCTCAACAGGGTTTACCTTCATGGTCGAGTTGCATTACAATGAGCCTATCACCTTCGTGTTACACGAAGGCAAGCATACTCTGGAATTTATATTTTTCAAGGAGGTCTTCTCATGCATACCGTTAAAGAGGCCGCGCAGATCACAGGACTCACCGAGCACGCTATTCGCTTTTATACAGATAAAGGCTTGGTTCCAAGTGTAAAGCGCAATCAGAATAATATTCGAATGTTTGACGAAGAATCAATCAACTGGTTACATGGCATCAAATGTCTCAAACAATCCGGGATGCCGATTGATATTATTAAAATGTATGTTGATTACTGTCTCGAAGGAGATTCAACGATCCCACAACGGTACACACTTATGATGGAGCATCGAGAAGCAGCTCTTGCTAAGTTTGAAGAAGCCAAACAGCACTTGGCACATTTGGAAGAAAAGACCACTTTATATCAAGCCATAATGGAGAACCGCTCCCTAGACACAACCAATCCCGCTAACTGGGATCGAATTAAACATATGCATGGAGACGTATTTTACGCATCCTCTGCTGGTGATCTACTATGAACAAAAACGCAGGTCAACGTGCAAGTGCGGAATCAAGTATAGACGCAAACATGAACGCCATTCTTAGCCAGTATGCTTTTAGCGAGCAGTCATCAGCCCATGAGTTGATAGAGTTTACGTTAAAATCACTGCGGGATTTGAGACCACTCGCTGGCTTCAAAGTTGTAAAATCCCGCAAAGCACTCGAGATGAAAACACAGGAATTGTTGATATCGTCATAGAAGAAAATGCTAAGATGCCAAAAAGAATCCTCAGCCCTTATTTTTACTATCGTTACGGTACAGAAGAACAATTTGTACAGGCGAGACAGCGATACGTTGCCAATCTAAGCGAAGCGCAGAAAAAGCAATATGATGATGCTGTCATGAAGTTCCAAGCGGATGGATGCAGTCCAATCAGGCTCGGAGAAGATTGGGCATATTTGTCGTTGGCCAAGGCGGAGGGGCGTGAAATATGAGTGTTTCTTCTCTCATTCTAGCCATATAGTTGTGCTGGAAGAGTCCAAATAACGGAGTTATAGTCTACAACTTTATTTTCCGTGCCTAATATTTTGTTTATCTAAACTTAGAAATAAATAACTTTACAATCATTTACAGTAGGTTATAATACAATCAACAAATGAGTTACTTCACAAGAAATGCGCGAAATATTGTAATTCTTTTTCGCAATCATGTAGTCACCCTCGACTCGTCCATTTTGAGTTGCTTAATACATAATAGATACCGGAGGTATGATTATGGTCAAGAAGAAAATGTCCACAACTCTCAGCGCAGCTTTAATCGTTTCTATGCTGGCTGCTGGCGTGATCGTCGCGATCCAAGGTACCACAACGTTAGAGGTAGCGAAGACAGCAGGGGATAAAAAGGTTGAAGTTATTAAATGAATAAGCTAGGTGCGGCTCTAGTAGTCAATTAGGGAGTATTCGAAGCACCTGATGCGAAATTCAAGCGGAATCAAAAGACACCAGAGTGGCATCAGCTCAAGATAAAAGTGAACAAGTATAATGAAAATATCAACCTCAGCTCGGTAAACCTGCTGAGGTTTTTCTTTATTGGGTGGAACAGAGTGCGACGACAATTACCCTTTTTTAAATTTGCCTCTCAGGCGACATCAAGTGCCTAAACATAAGTCCCAGCTTTAAGAGCAGCAGATGATCGGTATTCTTCAAATCCAGATTCAGCAGCCCCGAAATTTTCTCCAGCCTGTACAGCACGGTGTTGCGATGGATATATAGCTCACGTGCCGTTTCATTCACTTGCCCGTTGTTGGCGAAATAGGCTTCAAGTGTGTGCATCATCTCGCTGGTGTATTCCTCTTCTTTGTCCAGCAGTGGACGGAATAAATAAGAGCAATACCGGAGCATAACCTCCTGTGGAATATGCTTAAAGAGATAAATAAACTCCAGGTCAGCAAACATGACAATCGGTTCGCTCAAACCAAGCTCTGTACTGATTCTCTCAGCCTCCCCGCACTCCCGGAAGCCGTCAATGAACTCCTTCATGCCCGTTCTCACTTTACTTATAAAACATGTCCTTGTTCCGTGGTCCCATGAATGCATCAAATCCGCATACAAACGTACCGAATTCTCATACTTCCTTCGATCCTTGGTCTCTTCTTCTAGAAGGGGGAAGAGTGAATATATGCGGTTCATCACATAAAAATGATGGGATTCCAAGGAGGACGTTTTGGGATGGTCCTGAAGTCTGTTCTGGATCTCCCTCAGTTTGCGCCTCTGACTTTCATGGTCCCAAGCATCCGCTCTTGTGGAAGATACCATGCATACGTAGGGCGTGCTCCAAAATGTGTTTCCCAATGCTTCGGCAAATTCGAGCACCGTTTTCAGAGAGGCGTTCCCTTTTAAGTAACGTTCCATGGCCATGCCAAGACGACTACCTGCCGCAGCAGCCTCCTGATTCTGAATGACCTCTAGATGATAGGAAAGAATAACGGCAGCTTGGTGAAAAATGCCCTCCATTTCATGTGCTTCCAGCAGATTTTCAGTTTGTATCAGCAAGTAACCGTATGACTTTCCGTTTTTCAGCAGGGGGACCCGATACAACAGGTTGCTCGCCGACTTGTAAAACCGATTGTCCTGATTCCAGGGCCAATCGCTCAACAGCTCCATATCGGAACAGCGTGTCATATTATACAAGGTCTGTCCGTCAGAGGTAACGATGGCTAAAGGAACCCCTAAAATGCTTGTGATACTTTGAAAATAATTGGTGTGATCATCAGCCTGCATCGCAAAATCAACCAGCTTCTTCTGTGTTTCAAGCAATTCATTCAGCCGGCGGGTATCGCGTTGGAACTCGGATTGGTAGAGAGCGGTGATCTGCTCGGAGAAGGTAAACTCAAAAGGCAGCTCAATTAGGGGCAAGCCCAGCCGATCGGCTTCCAACAGGGCTATCTCTGGTATTTCCGCCCAGTATCGACCAAGCTTGATGCCAAGCCCGGAGGCCCCACGTTCATTCAGCTTTTGCAGCAAATTAACAAATTCCTCAGGTGAATCCCTAATCGCATAAGCTGTAGTCAACAAGAGCTCCCCTTCTTTCATCCAGTTGATCACATCCGGCGCATCCATCAAATTGATAGAGCTAATCGTTCGAGAAATTCCTTTTTTACCAGCTGCCAACTTCCCTTCCGATAACGGGTATACCGCCAACGCATCTTCTATAGTTAAATGCATGTCAATCCATCCTCCTAAACGATACATATCTGAATCAGGTACCGGACACCGCGTAACTTTTTAAGCAATTATATAGGGTCTTGTCGAATCCCTGCAATCCCTATTGTTATATACATGTCATATAAAATGACCAAAAACATAGATTATTCTGTTTTTGAACCAACGTAAAGCGTATACCATTAGATAAAAAACCAAAATTGTGTCAGGAATATTTACACGAATATTTTTTGGCTATATGATAGGACACAACTTCAAAGAGAAGAGGGGATTCAGATGCAGCTCACCCAAAATCAACAGGCAGCGGCCCATAAGGACAGTCGTTCCATGCTTGTAATCGATGATGTCGGCAAAATCTACCCCAATGGCACTGTAGCTGTGCAGCATGCGAATCTGCATGTGGGGGAAGGAGAATTTCTATGTTTTGTCGGTCCTTCCGGTTGCGGCAAATCTACCATTTTCAATATGATTGCCGGTTTGACGGAACCGACCTCCGGTCATCTGACCGTGCTGGGTACTTCCCCAAAGGAAGCACGTAAACAGAATGAAATTGCCTTTGTATTTCAGGAGCACACCCTGCTCCCGTGGGCCAAGCTGATTGATAATGTCACCATGCCTCTTACTTTACGTGGCGTATCCAAAAAAGAGCGGATTACCGAAGGGGAACGGGTACTAGAGCTGGTAGGCCTGAAGGATTATATGAAGGTGCTGCCCCGTGAGTTGTCAGGCGGAATGAAGATGAGAGTATCTATTGCACGAGCGTTGATATCTCGTCCCAAGTTGCTGTTAATGGACGAACCGTTTGGCGCCCTTGATGAAATTACCAGGCAGACGCTGCAGAATGAACTGTTAAATATTTGGGAACAGGACAAGAAAATGTCGGTTCTGTTCATTACGCATAACGTGTTTGAAAGTGTGTTCCTATCAACAAAAGTCGTAGTGATGACGCCTCGTCCCGGTAAAATTTCGGATTTCGTTGATATTCCGTTTGCCTATCCGAGGGATGATGAATTCCGGACCCAGCCTGAATTCGGTGAATATGTACGCAGCGTGTCCAATGTACTGAATCATTGATAGCCAGAAATGAGAGGAGAGGGAAGCAACATGGAAGAGATGGTAGCTAATTCAGCCGTTGAAACGACACCAGGTATCCGAGCTTCCGGGAAGGACAATGCCCGCAGCCATCATCCGGCAGAAGAGAGCCCAGTCATTGGACTGCTGAAAAAAATTCTGCCGCCAATCGTCGTGTTTGTCCTGTTTATCGGTGGATGGGAATTAATCGTGCGGATACTCGGAATGCCCCCATATATCTTGCCCAAGCCATCCGATATTGCCGCAGCCGCTGCTGAGAACAGCGCAAATCTGATTACGTCCGTAAGCACAACCATTGTTGAGGCGTTGATCGGTTTTACGATCAGTGTCGTGCTCGGTATTTCATTGGCCATTCTACTGGCCTTGTCCAAAACGGTAGAAAAAAGCGTATATCCCTACGCTATTATTCTCCAGACTATTCCGGTCGTTGCGGTAGCGCCAATCATAGTGATCTGGTTCGGAGCGGGAATAAATGCGATTGTAATTATCTCATTCTTAATTAGCTTTTTCCCGATTTTATCGAATACGCTGATCGGATTGAACTCAACGGATCAGAACATGAAGAATTTATTCTATTTGTATAATGCAAGCAAGCTGCAAACCATTTGGAGGCTTAGATTTCCGGCGGCACTCCCGTACATTATGGCAGGGCTGAAAATTTCATGCTCCAGTTCGGTTGTCGGAGCGATCGTGGGTGAATACATTGCAGGCATTGGTGGCGGACAAGGCGGACTCGGGTACGGGATTACCGTTGCGGCAACCCGCCTGCAAACTCCTTACCTGTTCGCCTGCGGTTTAGCTGCATCCGCCCTAGGAATCGCATTTTTCCTGATCATCAACATGGTGTCGAACAAACTTTTGAAGTCCTGGCATGAATCAGCAATGAAATGATACCAGAACCGGGGGAGGGATCCAACATGTCCAAACATCATATGAATTTTCGTTACAAGCAATGGCTGCTGTCTGCTGCTTCTTTGATCCTACTGCTTCTGAGCGCATGCTCCAATTCCTCCGCTCTAGAATCCGCCGCCCCGGCGGGTGGGGAAGCCGGAACCGATTTGAAGCAGGTGAAACTGATCGAGGGTTGGTACGCCAAAGGGGAAGATGGAGGCTACTTTGCGGCATTGCAGCAGAACTATTATAAGGACAAGGGGATCGACATGACGATTCAGCCAGGAGGCCCCGAGGTGTCAACCATGCAGCTTGTCGCTGCAGGCAAAGCTCAGTTCGGCATCTCTTATGCGGATGAAATTTTGAAGGCGCGGGAACAGGGAATCCCTGTCGTCGGTATCCTTGCCGGTTTTCAAAGCACACCGCAGGTTCTGATGTACCACAAGGGGGAGAACATTCAGGATTTCACAGACCTGAACGGCAAAACCGTATACATCGGTACAGCGGTACCTTACTGGGAATATATCAAGAGTCAATACAATCTGACAGATGTAAAAGAAATGAAGTATAACGGACAGCTTGTCAATTTTATCAATGACTCCAGTTCGCTCAATCAGGGTTACATCACGAATGAGCCTTACGCACTTTCTCAGCAGGGGGTTGAGGTGGACTATCTAAAAATTGCCGATTCCGGTTATGCGAATTATGCAGACGTTCTTTTTACGACGGAAGATTATCTCAAAGAGCACCCTGATGTCGTTGAAGCTGTGGTGCAGGCAAGTCAGAAAGGTTGGAGCTATTATCTAGACAACTATGAAAAGGTAAATCCGTTTATTCAAACCTACAATCCGGATATGACGGTAGAAGCAATGAATTACGAGGCAGTGCAGGAAAAACCCTTTATTCTGAACAAGGAATCAGAGGCAAACGGTATTGGTTACATGACCAAGGAACGCTGGAGCACCCTGCAGGATCAGATGATCAAGGGCGGAGGGTTAACGAAGGCACTAGATGTTACCCAGGCGTTTACAACGGAGTATCTGAGGAAGCCATAACCTGAATCCAAAGTAATTTAAAGCTTCAAAACAGAAATTTCAGAAAAAATGAGGGGACTTAATATGTTCAAACTTGGAAATCGAAAGAGCTATTGGCAAGTGTCCGAAACGCTGGTGGATCTAAGGCGAACGCAAAAGTACGGCAAGTCAGTAACCCTCCCTGCACAGCCGCAGGAAGTCATATTTGATCTCGAGCATACGGCACTTATTGTCATCGATATGCAGAATGATTTCTGTACACCGGGTGGATGGCTGGATTCCATTGGGGTCGATACCTCTCCGCTCCTAAACCCGGTCAGCCGGCTGAACCGACTGATGCCCGAGCTGCGCAAAGCGGGAGTGCCTGTTATTTGGGTGAACTGGGGCAACCGGGAAGACCGAATGAACGTGCCGCCATCCGTGCTCCATGTGTACAATTCGGATGGTCGGGGCAACGGTATCGGGGACCCGCTGCCGGGGAACGGCTCCAAGGTGCTGGAGAAAGGCAGTTGGGGAACGGCAATTGTCGATGGTCTGGATTCGTCCCCCGATGATATCTATGTGGATAAATATCGCATGAGCGGGTTTTGGGATACACCACTGGACAGTATTCTACGCAATCTTAATATTCAAACGGTGTTGTTTGCCGGGGTAAATCTCGATCAGTGTGTCATGCATACACTGCAGGACGCGGCTTGTCTCGGATATGACGGCATACTTCTGGAGGATTGCTCGGCAACAAGCTCCCCAGATTTCTGCATAGAAGCGACATTGTACAATATCAAGCAATGTTATGGCTTCGTTACGGATTCCACTTGGTTGGTACAAGAGCTGAGCGGGGGAGCGACTCCTATAGAGAGAAACACCTCGGAAGAGCTGGCATCGTTAGAAGGCTGAGCGGAAGGATGGGATGATGCAATGAAGGACCTATGGAACGCCATTGTCAACCAGGTGATCGTTGAACCGACAGGACAGGGTAGGTTGAACGGACTCAGCTTTATGGTCAAGGATGTGTTTGCCGTACGTGACATTACTAATGGCGCGGGTAATCCTTGTTGGCTCCAGACGCATGAGCCGGCGAAGGAACACGCGGAAACGCTCAACCTGCTATTGCAGCAAGGAGCAAGGCTAACGGGCATGACGCATACGGATGAGCTGATGTTCAGCTTGAATGGGGAAAATGTCCATTATGGAACACCAGTGAATCCGAGGGCTCCCGATCGTATCCCTGGAGGTTCATCTAGCGGATCGGCGGTTGCTGTCGCCGCTGGGCTTGCTGACTTCTCCCTTGGAACGGATACGGGAGGATCGGTACGTGTGCCATCTTCGTATTGTGGAATTTATGGAATGCGTCCATCGCATGGCATGGTCTCCGAGAAAGGCGTTATCCCACTCGCTCCCAGCTTCGACACCGTCGGCTGGATGGCACGCGATCTCGAGACACTGTGCCGGGTAGGTGAAGTACTTTTGCCGCAGACAGACCCGGGTACAGGCTTCAGCCGGGTGCTCATCGGTGAGGATGCATGGGAGCTTGCTGACACGGAGAGCAAAGAGGCGCTTAACCCTTACCTGAAGTTGCTGTGCGGCATGGCTGCGAGCCATGAAACGGTTCGCATCGCCCCGCAGGGTCTACCTGAATGGATGACCATGTTCAGGACGATCCAGGGTTATGAAATATGGCAGGAGCACGGGGCGTGGATTGAACGTGAGCAGCCGACCTTCGGACCAGATACGGCCGGGCGATTCTCCTGGGCAGGCACCGTTGAACGTGCCGATCAGAAGAAGGCAGCCAAACGGCGGGTTGAGGTGTGCAAGCACATGTCTGACCTGCTCCGAACGGATACGGTGCTTGTAATTCCGACGACGACTGGAACGGCCCCGAAGCTGGGCTTGGGCGGGCCTTTAATTGAAGAACGAAGAGTGAATACGATGCGATTAACCTGCATTTCCGGCTTGTCGGGTCTGCCGCAGCTTACGATTCCAGCTGCGGATGTACTGGGCCGCCCGGTCGGTATTTCAATCATTGCAGGTCCGGGACAGGATCAACGTCTGCTAGAATGGGCCACATCCGTTCTTTCAGTAGTGAATTCAGAAGTAAAAGGATAAGAGCATCATTCGATATATGGACATGAAGCTACGTTTAAAAAAATAAAGCTGCAGGAGAAAGGGTGTCAGTTATGTTTCAACGATATGAAGGAACAGCTTGGGAGGAACGATTTTTGCCCCGTCTGACAAGCAAACAGGTCAAAGAACTGCCGAAGGATAAGGCGCTGGTTATTCTCCCAGTCGGAGCTGTGGAGCAGCATGGCCCCCATCTGCCCGTATATACGGACACTTTGATTGGGGAAGCGACATTATCACAAACGCTGGAGCGGGTGCGGACGGATAAGGAGATCTGGCTGCTGCCTCCGGTCTCGTATGGCAAAAGCAATGAACATATCGGACTTCCGGGCACCATTTCCTTATCTGGGAGCACACTGCATGCCATCATGCTGGACATTGCAGAAAGTCTGAAGGCCAGTGGTTTTCGCAAGTTACTGTTGTTTAATACCCATGGCGGCAACGTGGATTTGCTGAATACGGTATCCCGAGAAATACGGATCAGAACGGGGATGATGGTTTTCTATCTCAGTCCCAGCAGTCTGAATGTGGCGGAGGATCTCCTCACTTCCGAGGAACTGGAATTCGGTATTCATGGTGGCGATTATGAGACTTCTCTTGTAATGTCCATCAAACCGGACTGGGTGAAGGAGGAGTTCCTCGTCAAGGAGCTTCCTGATATGTCCTCATACCGCTTTCTTACATTAGAAGGGAAAATTCGCTTCGCCTGGAAGATGGCTGATATCTCTGCTACCGGCATTGCTGGTGATGCTACGACGGCCACGCCTGAGAAAGGCAGGATTATTCAGGAACGAATCTCAACGATTTTGTCGGAGGCGCTGGAGGAACTGTGTGATTTCGAGATCACCGATGTCCGCGGGACTGAGCCGGTTCAGCAGCCAGCAGGAAGCACCCTGTGAAGCTCGTCAGTCTGAAACACGGCGATGGTGAACAGGCCGCGATTGAACATGGCAAACGATTCTTTCTTCTGGAGGAGATCAACAAGGCGGAAGGAAGCACATGGGGCACCTCCGTTATGGAGATCTTGCAGCAAGGCCAGCTAGGGGAGCTTGTCCAGTGGTATCAGAAGCACGGGGACAGAACAGTTTCATCGATCCCTTTCATACCTTCAGAGGGAGCCGTACCTGCTCCTCTCTTCCGTAACCCTCGTAAAATATGGGGAATTGGCATGAATTATGTGCAAAAAGCGATCGATCTCGCATCGACTCCTCCAGAGCGTGAGCCAGTCTGCTTCATGAAGCCGGACTCAAGCCTGATCGGGCCGGAAGAGTATATCCAGCTGACGGCTCAGGATGTGAATGTGACATCAGAAGCAGAGCTTGGCATTATCATCGGCCGAACCTGCAAAAATGTGCCGGAAGAACGTGCGCAGGAGGTCATTGCCGGTTTTGCCGCAACGCTGGATATGACTAACCAGGACATTCACGCACGGAACCCCAGATTCCTGCAGCGATCCAAGGTATTCGATACATTTTTCAGTCTTGGACCACAACTATTAACACCTGATGAAATAAGTGATCTGCAGAGCCTCGTTGTTGAAACGGTGTTGAATAATGAGGTTATTCATAGCAATACGGTGTCACACATGATGTATCATCCATGGTTCATTGTCTCGTATTTTTCACAGATGATGACTCTCTATCCGGGTGATGTGATCATGACAGGCACACCCGGGTCCGTCCGGATTCAGCAAGGAGATGTGGCCGAGTGTAGAATCAGTGGCTTTATGACGCTTCGAAATCCGGTAGGGGAAGTCGTATAAATCATCAGTAATTTTCCTTGGGGAGTGGTAATGAGATGAACAAGTACAGACAAAAGGGAACTGTCGTTTTACTCGCAGCAATATTTTCCTTATCCACATTGCTGGCGGCTTGCGGGAATCAGCCAACTGCTGAGAATGCCTCTGCTACAGGGGGAAGCGAGGAACTCACGGCAATTACACAGGTGACGAACTGGTTTGCACAAGCAGAGCACGGGGGTCTGTATGCGGCAAAGGAACAAGGATATTACAATGAGGCTGGTCTCGATATGTCCATCCAGGCAGGTGGACCGCAGGTGTCTCCAACACAGATCGTGGCTTCCGGCAAGGCGCAGTTCGGACTGGCAACAGCGGATCAATTGCTGGTCGCTCGTGAAGAAGGAATCCCTCTTGTAGCGATTGCGACGATATTCCAGAAAAGCCCGCAGGGACTTATGGTTCATGCCAATCAGAACATGTCCTCCCTGGCCGATTTGAACAACCGCTCCGTATACGTGGGGACAGGCTCGGTGTTCTGGGATTTTGTGAAGAGTAAATACCAATTGGGTAACGTGAAGGAATTGGCTTATACCGGTTCTCTTGCTCCTTTTGTAGCCGATGAAACGGTTGCCATTCAGGGATATGTAACCAGTGAGCCGTACGAGATGAAGCAGCAGAATGTGGACATTAATTTCCTGCTACTGGCAGATGCCGGTTATAACCCGTATTCCAATGTGCTGTTCACCACGGAGCAGTACATACAGGATCATCCTGATATTGTGCGTGGTTATGTCGAGGCTTCGATGAAGGGCTGGGACTATTACAAGACCAATTATGATACCGTGAATGACGTCATTTTAAAGGAAAACCCTGATTTTACGAAAGAAAAGCTGAACTATGCCGCTGAAACACTTATCCCGTTCGTATACGAAGGTGATGCGGTGAAACACGGTGTTGGTTACATGACAGAGGAACGCTGGACGGAGCTCGGAAAGCAGTTAAAGGAGATTGGGGCATTGAAAGAGGAGCCCGATGTCAGCAAAGTATTTACGGATGAGTTCTTGCCGAATTCCTAAGAGATTCCTTTGGGAGATCAGTTATACAACATACGGGAGGGGAACCGAATGAATAAACATTGGATAGCCGTATTGAAAGAACGCATGGACCCGGAATTGCTGCAGTGGGAGGAGGCAGCACTTGCCAAATATTCGATGGATTATCATCACTTCTCTCCTGTGCTGGCCAGTCAGCTGCAGGGTAAGGTCGCCGAGTGTATTGCCAGTCCGCGCACCGAGGAGGAGCTTGACGATCTGCTCTCCATTGCAGCAGAGCTGGGAGTTCCGCTGACGATCAGGGGGAACGGCACCGGCAACTATGGCCAATGCGTTCCGGTCACAGGCGGAATCGTTCTGAATCTGGCCAAATACAACAAGGTGCTCGAAATGGGAGAAGGCACGATGCGGATCCAGGCCGGGGCCAGACTCGGCAAAATGGAATCCACTGCCCGCAAGGCGGGTTATGAGCTGCGTACGATGCCTTCCACCTTTCAATCCGCGACGATCGGCGGTTTTTTATGCGGCGGTTTTGGCGGCATCGGTTCGATCAGCTGGGGTACGATCTGGGATGGGCTGGTACGTTCTCTAAAAATCAAGACCGTTGAGGTTCATCCCCGTACCATTGAGCTCCAGGGAGACGAGGTGCTGCCTTACCTGCATACTTACGGTACAATCGGCATTTTGTCCGAAGTGGAAATCAATCTGGCTCCCCGAGTGGAATGGATGCAATGGGCAGTAACCTTTGACCGTTTTGAACAGGCTTTTCGCTTCGGGCAGTCGGTAGCTGAGGACACTTCCTTGGTGAAACGGCTAATCTCCATCCATGAATGGCCGGTACCATCCTATTTTCTCCCGCTTGATCTCCCCGCTGATCATGCTGTCGCATTACTGGAAGTGGATACAGCCAACGAACTCCAGCTTGAACGTATCCTATCGGAATATGGGGGTCACTTGGCTATGAAGGTCTCTGCCGAACAGTATCACAAAGGTGTAGGGGTCTCCGATTTCACATGGAATCATACAACATTGTGGGCGCGCAAGGCAGACCCTGGCTTGACCTACCTGCAGCTAAATTTTGAACCATCCAGTGCCCTTGAGCAAATCTCATCAATGAAAAAGGAATATCCGGAAGTGATGAATCATATCGAGTTTGCCCGGCAAAACGGAAATTTGCTAATCTCCGGCCTGCCGCTGGTCCCTTTCACAACGGAGGAAAACCTGAATCAGCTGATGGAATGTTACGAGAAAAACCGGGTTAGAGTCAATAATCCACATACTTGGGATTTGAAGGAAGGCGGGCGATCATACGCCCATGATCGTTTGTGGGAAATCAAACACCACAACGACCCGAGGGGAATTTTGAATCAGGAGAAATTAAAGCGTTCGGCAGTTAGCGGTATCTGATCAACGGGTGACGGAAGAATGGCGCAACCTGCAGCAGTTAACGTGCCAAGCGGATTTTAATAGTCAATCCGTATCTATAGCAAAGGAGCGAGTTGCATGAAATTTGGAAATGTAGTCATCCGCCGAAAGGTCCCTTGCACGATGCGCGACGGCATAACGTTGTATTCAGATATATACCTGCCGGACGAGACAGGAGAATATCCTGTGCTGCTGATGCGCCAGCCCTACGGACGGTCGATTGCATCTACCGTTACGCATGCCCACCCCGTCTGGTATGCAAGTAAGGGATATATTGTGGTAGTCCAGGATGTCAGAGGGCGGGGAGAGTCGGAAGGCGAATTTAATCCGTTTGTTCAGGAATCAGAGGACGGATTTGATACCATCGAATGGGTAGCCGGTCTGTCCGGCTCGACCGGGAAAGTAGGCATGTACGGTTTTTCTTATCAAGGCTTAACACAATGGGCAGCGGCTTCCCTTCACCCCCCTGCGCTCAAGGCAATTGCACCGAGCATGTGTCCGGCAGACATGTATCATGGCTTATTTTACCCGCATGGCTCTTTTGCACTTGGCAATCATTTGCCGTGGGCTTTCCAGCTGGCTCGTGACACGGCACAAAGAGCGGGTGACTTCGAAACGGCAGAGCAATGCTCCCGATTGATGCGCAGCCCCGAGGAGATGCTTTGGAAAATGCCATTGAATGAAAGGCATCCGATTCTGGAGCAATACTTTCCTGCATTTTATGATTGGATCGATCATCAAACGTACGATGAGTACTGGGAACAGATGAACTGGATCGACGAGATCGCCCGGGAGCCGGTGCCGGCGTTGCATATTGGGGGCTGGTATGACGGTTTCCTCATGGGCACGTTGCAGTCGTTCGAGGCTCTGCAAGCTACGGCCACATCGGATTGTTTTCATCGGCTCATTGTCGGTCCGTGGGCCCACATTCCATGGGGGCGCAGAGCAGGCGGAATCGATCATGGCGAGCAGGCAGATGGTGGTCATCATCTGGAGCAGCTGCGCTGGTTTGATTATTGGCTGAAGGGCAAGGAAGACATGGAATTGTTTGGTGAACGGCCGATCCGATATTTTGACCAATTGAGTCATGAATGGCATACGGCGGAACAGCTGCCTTCTGTATTTGAGGATGGGTCCTCTCTGTCCGAATGGTTTTATCTGTCCGGGTCACAGACCCCGGCGAACGGTGCGGCAGGAGGAGGGAGACTGGAAAAGCATAAGGAAGATGTGGAGGAAGCTGTGCCGGATGTATTCGTATACGACTCGCGTCTGCCGATGCGTCTGGACTCTTACCTGCCGTCCGACAGAGCTGCCATTCAGGAACGGCAAGAGATTCTGATATATACGGGAGGACCGCTTGCAGAGGATATCCCGATTTTTGGGTCCCCGGAGTTATCCGTTCAGTATCAAACATTGGGCGGTCCGACGGATCTGGTGGCAATCCTCACGACCGTATCCGAGAAAGGGACGGCCCGGCTACTGAGTGTGGGTCGCACGGAAATCTGCAGTGAAGGAGCAGATGCCTCCAATGAATGGAGAACAGCGCGGATCCGTCTGCGTCCCTTGGCGGCCACCCTGCCGGCTGGCTCGTATGTACGGCTTGAGTTGACAGGCAGCGCCTTCCCGTTATTCGCCCGGCATCCAAACGGTGTTACGGACGAGATGAACAGCACGGGAACGGGTGGGTTGAAGATTGCCACAACGGCTGTTCGCAGTACAGAACAGGATATATCCTGTTTGAGGCTGCCGTTAAAAAGATGAAAAGCAAGCATTAATTAAAATCAATCAAAGTGAGGTTGAATGTATATGGTGAACATTCCAGGTCTGGTTGCTGGTAACTTTGAGAATTGTCCCGTCCACAAAATTTCCGCACAGGATACGAATAAGTTCATCCTGCTGTGTGACAGGGAGCAGGTTCCTTTCACTTCATTTGTGGAGATCTTCGAGGTTGGAGGCAGAACACCATCCAATGAACACCGGGAGGCTTATGAATATTTTTATGTGTTAAAAGGGGAGGGGCTTGCCAAAGTTGGCAACGAGTATGAGACTCCGATCCGCCAAGGCTCATTCATTATTATTCCACCGGGCAACCATCACGATATTATTAACACGGGCAGCACGCGTCTGTATTGTCTGACGACCATGGTACCGGACGAAATGTTCTCGGATATGATCAAAGCGGGTCCGGCCGCCGAGCTTGACGAGGAAGATCTGGCCGTGCTGCAGGCGCTGGCTACCGCACAATGAGTGCGGGGCTGCGTTTCATTAATGTATGCCTTCCGCACCGGGAAGACCTCTGCCTTTATGAACTAAAGGCGGAGGTTGGAAAATGGGTTAGTATCCGCCTTCAAGATCGTTTCCTTGATGCACGGGAAAGCGGTGCTTCCCGTCTGATGGTCCCGCACCAGGCCGGTTCGGATCTAAAACGGCTCTCAGACGCGGATTGCATCGATCTGCAGGGCTGCATGATGCTTCCTGGCCTGGTTGACTGTCATATGCATCTGGATAAAGCTTTTTCGCTTGAGCAGGTGTCGAACCGATCCGGCACACTTCATGAAGCCATTCTTAATTACAGCCAGGCTGTACAGACATTCAGCAAGGAGCAGCTAGCGGAACGCATGCTGACTGCCGCCAGAATGGCAATGAGCTACGGAACCACGACCATAAGGAGCCACCTTGACTTCCCTGTTCATTTGGGGAGAGAGGTGGCCTTTCGGACGATTGAGGCAGCCTTGGAAGTACGGGAGAAGTTGAAGGACAGTATGGCTATCCAATATGTGCTCATGGTTCCGTTCCGCGGCAATCAAGAAGCTGCGGATGAGGCAATCGAGGAAGCACTGCGGATGGGAATTGATGTACTGGGTGGAGCCCCTCATCTGGCAGACGAGCCTGAAAGTGAGATTGGCAGGATTTTTCGGTTAGCGGAACGTTTCGGCGTGCCCATTGATCTGCATGCAGATGAAAGTGATAATCCCGGAAAAAAAACCGTGCTGAGCATAGCAGAGCATACGATTCGCCACGGTTATCAGGGCAGAGTGACGGCAGATCATCTGTGCTCGTTGTCTGCAATGACGGAAAAAGATGCACAGCATGTGATGGCGAAGATGAACGAAGCCGGTCTGAACGCGGTAACGCTGCCTGCGGTGAACCTCTATCTTCAGGGACGGGAAGATCGCGGCCTGGTAAGACGGGGCACAACACGCATTCGCGAGCTGCTTGCAGAAGGCATTCCACTTGCTGCGGCCTCCGACAATATTCAAGACCCGTTCCATCCGTTCGGCCGCGGGGATCTGATACAGATCGCCCAAATCACATCATATGCGGCCCATATGGGCAGTGAACGAGATTTAGTACAGCTGCTGCGGATGATCACGGATATACCTGCTGAAATTACGGGCTGCGACGAGTATGGAATAGAAGAAGGGCATGCCTGCAACTTTGTTGTCACGGATGCTTCGGATGTCACGCAGCTGCTATCAGGCACTAAAATGAGTCGCTGGGTGTATGCCTCCGGCAGATGGCAGTCTGCTTTGCATACAGCTCAGACATTCGCGTCTGAATGGGTAACATGATTAGCAACAAACAGGAATTACCGTCAGTTGAACATAGAAGAGAAAGAAGGTGGCAAGATGGTTCCACAAGTCACAGGCACACAAACGATGGTAGTCAGTCCTCATTCTTTGGCCAGCGCGGCAGGATCGCGTATTTTGCAGCAAGGAGGCAATGCCTTTGATGCCGCCGTAGCTGTGAGCGCCTGTCTTGCCGTCGTATATCCACATATGACGGGAATGGGAGGAGATTCCTTCTGGTTAACCTATAGCACCGAAGAGAGAAAAGTCAGGGCATATAACGCGAGTGGACGTTCGGGCAGCGGGATTACCGCAGCCCGCTTTGCGGGCGAATCAGCCATCCCGCAGCGGGGACCCCGCAGCGTCATTACCGTGCCGGGTATGGTGGACGGCTGGGATGCCATATTACAGGAATATGGCTCGAAGACGCTGGCAGAGGTGCTTGAGCCCGCGATCCGTTATGCGCTGGAAGGCTTCCCGCTGTCGCCGGACCAGCATGTCAATACGGCCGAGCGTTCAGATGTGCTGGCAGCTTATCCGCAGACAGCCGCCATCTATCTGCCTGGAGGCGAGGTCCCGGAGCAAGGCAGCCGCTTTGTGCAGTCTGCTTTGGGAAGCAGCCTGCTGCAGGTTGCGGACCAGGGCCGAGACGTATTTTATTCAGGCAGTGTTGGTCAGGAGATTGTTCGCTCACTCAAGGAGCAGGGAGGTCTGCTGACACTGGAGGACTTTGCGAGACACAGAGGTGAATGGGTGGAACCGGTCAAAGGGAGTTACCGAGGGCTTGATCTTTATCAGGTCCCTCCGAACTCACAGGGCTTTACCGGTATAATGGCGCTTCAAATTCTAGAACAGTTTGATTTGGAGAGTGTAGAGCATGGTTCTTATGAGTACTATCACCTGCTTGTGGAAGCGCTGAAGCTGAGCTTCCGTGACCGTGATCGTTATTTGACAGACCCACAATTTTCCTCCATTCCTCTGGACCAGCTGCTATCCAAATCCTATGCCGCGAAGCTGGCGGCCTGCATCGATATGGAGCGAGCCCTGCCGATGGATACCCAGCCGGTAGGTCATGATACGGCATATGCGGCTGTAGTAGACAGTGAGGGCAATGCCGTTTCATTTATCCAAAGTCTCTATTTTGAGTTCGGCTCTGCTGTGGTTGGGGGAGACACCGGTATATTGCTGCAGAACCGAGGCTCATTCTTCTCCCTTGATCCGTCGCATGTGAACAGGCTGGAACCTGACAAAAGAACCTTTCATACGCTGATGCCGGCGATGGCTTGCCGCGATGGGAAGCCATATATTTTGTACGGTACCCAGGGAGGAGAAGGTCAGCCCCAGACTCAGACCGCGCTGCTGACTCGCATGGTGGACTATGGTATGACTCCCCAGACCGCTGTGCGTGCACCCCGCTGGGTGTGGGGAAGAACATGGGGAGAGGCAACACAAGAATTGAGAGTGGAGGGCCGAATCGAGGCAGAAGTACAGCAGCGTTTAAGGTTAGCCGGACACGAGGTACACACAGTTGAAGATTTTGCTAGAGTCATGGGACATGCGCATGCCATTATGATCGATGACAATGGGTTCCTGCTCGGGGGCACAGACCCCCGCTGTGATGGTGCGGCTATTGGATGGTAAATTGGAACCGGGGTGAAAGGTCAGGGGTGCGTACCACCCAGGCCTTTATTCTTACATAAGAAACAACTAATCTGCGACCGTTTCCCGTTAGCCTACTGGGGGACGGTTGTTTATTTTCTTCTGAGTTCGAACCAACTCCTCACCAAAAAAGACACGAGCAGGATAAAAACTTTTGAAGCACTAGAGTTTATGTTAATGGTAAAAGTTGCTAGCTACTTTCGCCGTCCGCATTGCTACTGCGGTCTTACAAGGTTGTAATTATGTAAATTTCAGTTGGAAATGATGATTTCACCCTGATGTAATGATTTGTAAAATAAGCTTATTAAAGAACAAGGAGAGGTTCCTATGACAAAGCCAGACGTCCCGCACCGTCCGCAGACATCAGGTTATAGCCATAAAATTAATGATCCATTCTGGTCGCATTATATTGAACTTGTTCGCAACGTGGTTGTTCCTTATCAATGGGAAGCGCTTAATGACCGTATCGAAGGAACTGAACCAAGTCGCGCCATTCGGAATTTTCGCATCGCTGCAGGGGAAGAAGAGGGCGATCATTATGGCATGGTATTTCAGGATAGCGATGTTGCGAAATGGATTGAAGCAGCTTCGTACCTGCTCTCCGCGAAGCCCGACCCGGAACTGGAAGTCTTGGTGGATTCCGTTATTGAGACCATAGCTCGGGCACAGCAAGAAGATGGTTATCTGAACACGTACTTCACCCTGCGTGAACCTGGGGCGCGCTGGACGAACCTCGCCGAGTGTCATGAGCTCTATTGTGCAGGACATATGATTGAGGCTGGTGTGGCGTACTATCACGCCACGGCCAAGCGCACGCTGCTGGATGTGGTTATTCGCCTGGCGGATCATATAGGCACCGTGTTTGGTACAGAGCAGGGACAATTGCCAGGTTATGATGGGCATCAGGAGATTGAACTTGCACTCTTCAAATTGTATGAGACGACAAAGGAAGATAAATATCTGGAACTGAGCCGTTATTTTCTGGATCAGCGGGGAGCGAGTCCGCATTTTTTTATACAGGAATGGGAACAAAGGGGCCGTACCATACATTTTGGCGAGTTGGATATGGTTCACCGACACACTTACTCCCAGTCCCATCTGCCTATTAGGAAGCAATCGACTGCAGAAGGCCATGCGGTTCGACTGGTGTACATGTGTGCGGCAATGGCAGATGTAGCTGCGAAGACCGGAGATAAACCGCTGAAAGAAGCCTGTGAGCGGTTGTGGAGCAGCACCGTAAGCAAGCGAATGTACATTACGGGAAGCATTGGTTCATCAGCCCAAGAAGAAGCATTTACAGGCGATTATGATCTGCCGGGAGATACCGCCTACGCAGAGACCTGTGCCTCAATTGGCCTGATCTTTTGGGCGAAGCGCATGCTGCAGATGGAGCAGGATAGCCGGTACGCAGACGTTATGGAGCGGGCCTTGTACAACACGGTGATTAGTGGAATGTCTTTGGATGGTCAACGTTTCTTCTATGTAAATCCGCTTGAAGTCGATCCGGAGATTCAACGTGTGAATCCTAATTATGCCCACGTGCGAACACGCCGGCAAGGATGGTTTGGTTGTGCCTGCTGTCCGCCGAACATTGCACGATTACTGGCCTCATTGGATCAATATGTATATACCCCGGCTGTGGAACAGGCTACGTTGTATGTGCAATTGTACATTGGCGGGGAAGGGGAATTCACACTTCAGGGTAGGAGAGCAGCCCTGACCATGGTCTCTGACTATACCTCCACCGGAGAAGTGAAGCTGATCGTGCGGCCCGATTCCCCGACAGGAATGCCGTTTACGATAGCTCTGAGAAAACCGGACTGGTGCAAGATTCCCGAGCTGTGGATTAATGGGAAAAAGACCGAACAGGATGAGTTCACTTTTGAATGCGGTTACATAAAGGTGACCCGCACGTGGAGAGCTGGTGATGAGATAAGGCTTCACTTCCCTATGGAGGTACTTCGGATGAAAGGGCATGACCACATCAAAGCCACTTTCGGAAAAGCAGCCATCCAGCGGGGACCGTTTATGTACTGTCTCGAGGAAGTAGATAATGGCCGCGGATTGCATCGCATTCAACTGCCCCGGGATGCCGAGTTTTATATCGGCAGCGGGGAAGGGATGCCTCTGGAGGTTCCAGCACTTACAACCATTGGGCAGCGAATCGTATCCCAAGAAAACTGGGGAATACATCTGTATCGCAGTGACGTCCACTGGGATACACAGCCAGCCGAGCTTCGGTTTATTCCTTACTTCACTTGGGCCAATCGGGATGAAGGAGAAATGAGCGTTTGGATTCGGGAGAGCGAATAAGAAGAGGTCTACTAGTGCTGCTTTAAAAAGGTAGGCAAAAAGAAAAGCGCCCGATAGACCCAGAATGCGAGCTGCAGGATAACGCGATTTTTAGTGAGCGGACGCTTTTTTTTTCACGGCATCAGTTCAGATTGAGTCAGATTATTTATCTGAGTTGGTAAACTTGGAGCGGAAGTTGGAAGGAGAGATGCCCTCTTTTTTCGAGAAACAGGAAGAGAAGTAGGATACATGGTTGAAGCCAATCTCTTCGGCGATGCGTGCAACGGACCAGGCGGTTTGCAGCAGCAGCTTTTTGGCCTGTTCTATTCTGTAATGCAGCAGATATTCCATGGGTGTCATGCCATACACTTTCAGCATGCTGCGTGCGAGATAGTTTGGATGGTAGTTGAGTTCCTTTTGCAGCATCGGATTGGAGATTGGTAGCGGGTAATTGTGGCGGATGTAAAGTTCAACTTTCTCGGCAATCCGGATTGCCGCAACATCGGACAGTGAAGACAGCCCAAGATCCAGATGCTGCATAAATTGCTGGAATGTCGCCTGTCGTTTCCAATTGCGCATGGACTGAGGCTCCTGATCAAGCTGAGAGAAATGCTCCAGCAGCTCCATGTCTTTGGATGCAATATGCATACGTTTGGGAATGAAAATGGAACAGACGTCACAGTGGTTCAGATATGCGCTCACCTTATGTGTCTCGATTAACTCGGCTTGATTGGCGAGGCATTCTTCCATGTTGGCAGATTCTCTCCAGCTGCCATAGGTTTGAAAATGAATCCAGATCATTTCGGTTTCCGTCATACAGGCTGCACTGCCGTAATGGTGTCCATCCGGCTTAAGGATCAATGCATCTCCTTGGTTCAGAAGCCACTCAGTCCCGTTCTCGCTAAGGGCGAGCGAACCGCGTGTAACGACAATTAGATCAAAAACACCGATGTCACTACGGCTAATATGATATTCGCCGGCTTCGTAATAAGCACGTCCGCAATCAATAAAATAGGGAATGGGCGGGGTGATGAAATGAAGGATGGGCGAGTCCAATCCGGCACCTCCGAACAGGTTGAAATATTTAAAATTCACGTTGGCATCGAGCATTTATTCTTTATGATATAGCAAGTAACATAGAAAATAAAGCGCTTACGAAATTCAGTTTTAACCTTAACCGGATTCAGGATTTGGTTATAGGATTCGATTATCTTAACAAACGACTTCGAGATTCTACTTTAGGCGAAAGAATAAACGTCATTTTCGATGGATCGGTCAAAGGTATCTCGTAGAAGAAACTATACTTACCGGTTTAAGAGAATTAAACCCCTAATGGATATGATCACATATATACAGGAGGTTATAATGACAATGATTTCGAAGAAGTGGAAGCCGCTGATGATCGCGCTGCTCCTGGCTATCCCAAGTCTACCGTTGCAGGTTAGCGCATTGCCTGAGGTCACGGCGGCTGCAGTAGGAACCGATATCTCCAATGCCAGCCTGTCGGCCAAAGTCGGCGATTTAGGCCAGATTGAAGAGCTCTTTATCAACAACAATCCTACGAATAAACAAGGGAAGCCAATTAATTTCGTCCTACCTAACACGACATCGCCGCAGAATGGTACCGAGCACCAGTGGATGGGTGAAATGATTTTCTCTTACCGTACAGGCGCCAATGGACAATTCCCTGACAACAGGGACGGCTTTGTAGAAGTTGATACCAATAAAACATTGGCTGCCGGGGGATCTACACAAGTTTCGACCATTAATCCGGATAACCCCTATATTAACAAGACCTCATCAGCAGACGGCAAGAAGGTAGAAGTCAACTTTATTGGACAGAACCTAAATTCTACAGACCCGCGGGTAATGAAGGGCTTCGATGTGAAATCCGTTTTTGATATGGAGACCGATGACGGTTCAATGCTTTGGGAAATTACGGTGAAGAACAAAAGTAATCAGTATATCGAATTTGGGGATATCGGCTTACCGATGCCTTGGAACAACAAATACCAGACCTTATCCGATACCTATGATGACCGTGTGACGGTGCATAATTTCGCAGGTGCTGACAGTGGATATTCTTATGCCATCCGCACCAGTGGTGAGGGGAACTTTATGGTCTTCACTCCGGTGCCGGAGAGCGGCGCTCGAATCGAGTATGTGGATTATTGGATGCATGAAGCAGGAGAGGTGCGTGCTGCAGATACTTTTAAGAACTGGACAGGGGACAGTGGCGGCTGGTATCCGGGGCTGAACGTACTCTATATCCATTCCAAAGATATCCAAAAAACGGGACGCGGATACTTTACCGATGCTTCCAGCCTCGTACTAGGACCGGATAAGTCCAAGACGTATAAGTTCAAATTCTCAGCAGTCCGTGGAGGAGACAACACGCCGCAGGAAAGTGCCGAAAGCCCAAATAACAGTTCGACCTCGATGGAAGACCGTGAAGCCAATCTCCGGTCCATCCTATATAAATCAGGCATGATTGATGCCGTAGCGGTGCCGGGCTTCCAGACAGCGATCAATATGCCTGTCAAGCTAGGCTTGCACTACGACGACAGTATCGTTGATGTACAATCCATCGATATTCAAAATGTGGCAGAGAATGATCCATTTGACGAAGCGCATATTCCGGATATCAAGCCTGGGAAGAGCAGAAAGGAAATGGTTGACAACTCGCGGGCCGGACGTGGACTGCCTGACGGGAACCCTGGCTACAACGAGTCGGTTGAGTTTGTGGAGACCAAGATCGTAAATGGTGAACAGCATCATATCTATTCGCTTCAGTTTGATTCGATCGGCAATAACAGTGTGCGTATCGAATATAAGCTGAAGGACGGCAACGAATGGGTGGATAAATTTACTCAATTTGAATTCAATGTTCTGGCCGAGCTGGATGCAATCTCGGATGCCCATTCCGAATTCATGGTCCAGCAAACTCAGGATAAGAATCCGGAAAGTCCAACTTATGGTAACTATTTCGACTGGTATCTTACAAGCGGCATGGATCTTAACACAAGCCATTGGGGGGATGACTGGAGCCATGACAACATCAACTTCATGACGATGAAGAACTATCTGGCTCCAAGTCCCGATGAAATTCGCTCTATCGAGACATACCTGATCGACTTCATGTGGGAACGATACATGAAGAATACTCAGGATAGCTACATCGTTGCGAATTGGCTAAAAGACTCTGGAGCGTACACCGACAAAGATAAACCTTATACACGTACCTTCTCCGAAATCATGGAAGCTACCGGATTTTTCAACATGTACCGGATTCAGAAGGCTTATCCTAATCTGATCGAGTACCGGGAATCGCCTCAGTTTTATCTGGAAAAAGCATATAACATCTACGATAAGCGTGTTTCCACCGAAGCCATTGGGTTCTATGGCGAGCAGCAAATCCCGGATATGATTGAAGCACTGAAGGAAGAGGGAATGCAGACCGAGTCAGCCAATCTGCAGAAGAAATTCGCTCTCGACAAGGGACGGAATATGACAAGAGCATCTTATCCTTACGGCTCGGAATTTGAATATGATAATACTGGCGAAGAAGGGGCTTATGCAGCAACGAAGGCGCTGCGCACGTACTATCCAACAGACGCACTTACAGGTGCAGCTGAGAGAAGTATGGAAATGGCCGATTGGAAAACACGTGCCATGCGCGGTATTCAGCCTACCTGGTTCCATTATTCCGTGCCTGTTTTCCGCGGCGGTGAAGGCTGGTGGAATTTCCAATATACTGCGTCTTTAGCAGGATACATTATGGATGACTGGCTTAGGTATGAGAATGATGGCAGATCGGTGGAGCAGAGGGCAATTGCACAGCAGCGCAATTATGCCGCGAAGATTTCGAACTTTAACGCCGTCAATATGGGACAGATTTCGGCTAATTCAGTTGGCAGCACCTCTTGGAGATATTCGATGTATAAAGGAGGCACAGGTACGAAGGACGTATACGATGGCGGCTCACGCGTCATGAGTAACGGCTGGAATGATTTTTCGGGCGAATCGGAAGAAGGCCTCTATGGTTCCCTTCTCAGCATCAGCTCCGACATAGTTACAGATCCGATATTCGGGCTGTTCGGTTATGGAGCGTTGGTAACTGACGAAGGAGATAGCTACAACATCACGCCGAAAGACGGTTTCGGCAAACGGATCAATCTGATCGATGAGAAAATCTATTTGGAGCTAGAAAGCGATAAAGTAGAAAGCGCGCAAATTCAAAAAGATGGTAAGGGTTTTGCACTTCAGCTCCTGAATCCATCAGGGAAAGAGCATACTTCACGGATATTGTTCGATGGAGTGGGGATGGAGAATGGATACTATACCATGAAGCTGAATGGTGCAGCTGCCGGCCAGTTCTATGTTCAGAACAATGAGGGCGTTGCCATGTTTCAGATGGGTAGCGTGCAGCGTGCTGAATTGATCATTGAAAAGTCAGCAGGCGGTGAAAATGAAGCTCCGCAAATTACTGTAGAGTTGGTGACACAACATCCACAGGCATTGATTCCATTGATGCTGAATGGGATTGTAACCGATGATGGTGCGCCGGAAAAGCCTCTGTCTTATCAATGGGAAGTGGTCAGTGCCCCGGAAGGCGCCAAGCTAACCTTTACTCACCCAAAAGCAAGTATTACACAGGCTACGGGTACCAAAGCAGGCTCATATACAGTTAAGCTTAGCGCAAGTGATGGACAACTGACTGGCTCCGGCCAGGTAATCTTCGAACTGGCTTCACCGCCGGATAAACAGCCTCCAGCAATTGGCCAAGTAACAGCGGTTCAGGATGTTGCCAATAACAGTATCGTAGTATTGTCCGGGGAAGCCATTCCTGACCCTGTGCATAGCGAGGCAGAAGAACCCCAGTTGAAGTACACTTGGGCCGTCAAGCAAAAGCCTGAAGGTTCAGCGGACATTTCATTTGTGGATGGTGACAAAGCAGTGGCCTATGCGCGTGTTAGCAAGGCAGGCGCCTACACGTTTACCTTCAGTGTGGCAGATGGAGATAAGAAGTCCAGCAAGGATATAACGATAGAGATCAAGGAAGATACCGTTGACGTTTACCGGGCATTAAGCGTTGTGACCAAGAAGGATATTGAACCAGAACTTCCTAGACAAATCTATATTTTGTCAGTGGAAGGGTATCTAGAGCAGGAAATCACTTGGGATGCTATTGATCCAAGTAGCTATGCTAGTGTAGGCCAATTTGAAGCCAGAGGAACGGTCAATGGAAGTGCTTTGGAGGTATGGGCTACTGTACATGTCGTGAATACTGCGCTGCAAAATGCGGCGCTGACAGCCAAGGCTTCCGCTAGCTTCTCTGGTGGCGACGGTTATCCGGAAGCGATGAATAACGGCATTGACCCTAAGAGCTCGGCAGATTTCTCTCCGAACCGAGGTGCCCCCAACAGTGCATGGCATAACTGGGGAAGAGAAGGAGATCCTGCATGGGTGACGTATGAATGGGATCAGCCATTCCTGGCCTCATCCATGGATGTATATGTATTTCAAGACAACGGCGGGAACTTTCGTCCGAAGGATATGCAGCTTATGCTTCGCGGCGAAGATGGGAAATGGTACACCCCGCGGGACATTAAGGGATTGGGCAATGAACTTAATAAATACAATACAACGACCTTTGAGCCCGCCTATATTACAGGTGTTCGTATGGACATGAAGCCTTCCGTTAATGGCAGTGGTATTCTGGAATGGAAGGTATACGGCTATACCGGAGCGGTAGATAAGACAGAACTGGTCAAGGTCTATAACTATGTAAATACATTAAATGCTTCGAACCTTGCGGATCCTGGTCTTGCGCCAATAGAAGCGGCGAAGGCGGAAGCTTCTGCTGTGATCAAGAATACGAATGCCACAGAAGAAGAAGTTACCTTGGCGCTTGAGAAGCTGCTGACGGATTTGCGTCTGCTCAGTCCGAGAGACGGCAATATGGCCTTCCTCGCAAATGCTTCTTCCAGCTATACCTCTCCTTGGGAGAGTCTGGCTGCAGTAAACGACGGAAAGAAAGATGGCAACAACTGGGGAACCTGGGGTCATGAAGGCGCAGAGGAGTGGGTGCAATATGAATGGCCGCACGGTGCATCTATCCTGGGTTCGAATCTGTTGCTGTGGTCAGATGGCGGCGGAATCAAGCCGCCTACCCAAATTGTATATTCCTACATCCCGGCGGATAGCGCAACTGATGAATGGGTAACAGCGGGAACGGTTACGGAGGGAATCAAAGTGGTTGAACATACTCCAGCGGAATCCTCCAATCCGTACACGTTTGACTCGGTGCTGAATGTAAAGGCAGTGCGAGTAACCCTGACCAAGCAATCGCGGGCAGGAGATAACGGTGTAGGCCTATGGGAATGGGAAGTCCACCAGGCCATATCCAGTCCTGATCGTGAGGCTCCAGTAACACCGGCTGGTGTGGCACCGTCCATTCCTGATGGAGATGACGGCAAACTGATCGGTGTGACAACAGAAATGGAGTATAAGAAGGAAGGCGAAGAAGAATATATTGCAATTGCAGGAATTGAGGTCACAGGTCTCACCGCCGGTAAATATTATGTCCGGTATATGAAGACCGGTTCGCTGAGCGCCAGCCTGGATAAGGAAGTCGTTATTCCGGAAGGGCAGGCCCAGGAGCAGGCTGCACCCGATGCGAGTGGGTGGGTAATCTCACACGCCAATTCGGATACCGACATAAAAGGCATAATTGAGGGCTTGAATGATACGATGGAATACCGGAAGCTGGGCGAAGAGGACTACACGCCTGTTACAGGTTCAAGTATCAACGATCTGAAGCCTGGCAGCTATCAGATCCGGTATGCAGCCACAGACAGCCTAAAGGCAAGTCCGCCGGTAACCGTGGACATTCGCAATGAAGCCAAGGCAGACAGAGAGGCTCCAACAGCGGAAGGACTCGTCATTACACCGCCTACAGCAGCAGGCGGGAATGATGGCAGAATTGAAAATGTGACTGCCGAAATGGAGTACCGGAAGGCGGATCATGGTAGTTACATGCCGGTTAGTGGAACCAGCATTGAAGGCCTAGAGGCCGGCAGCTACGAGCTCCGGTACGCCGGAACGGATTTGAGCAATCCAAGTCCTGCTATCCTGATCGTTGTGCCCGACGGAACCAAGCAGGAGCAAAGTCCGCCGTCCAGTGCAGAGGTCAAGGCTGTAAATGTTAGTGCAGCTGGGGCCAAGGATGGCAAGATCATTGGTGTAAGTCCTGTAATGGAATACCGGCAAGTGGGAGTGGACGCTGGCAGCTGGAATGCGATCACAGGCAAAGAGGTTACAGGTCTTGGTAACGGAATCTACGAAGTAAGATATAAAGAAACGGCAACTCATTATGCGAGCCAATCCCTTACTGTCGTTATCAGCAATCCATTCATCAATCCGAAGCCGACGGAAACACCCCCGTCAACGGATGCACCTGTGTCAGTGACCACACCTTCACCGGCTCCTGAAAACATCAAAGTCGAAGGGAATTTAATTAAGATTGTGGCACCAAAGACGGATCCCAAAACCGGTAAAGCTAAAGGAGCACCCATCCGGCAGGAAGATCTAAATAAGGCTCTGGAGCATGTAAAGGCGAATAGCAGTAATATTAAAAAAATCATGGTGGACATTCCGAAAGCAGAGGGAGCAAATTCCTATGCGGTTGAGCTTCCAGCGGCTGTCCTAACCGCAGCGCATGCCAACATCAAGATCGAGATTAATACGGAATTTGGAACCGTTGCAGTACCTTCTAATTTACTGAAGTATGTATCAGGTGCCAAAAATGTGGAACTGTCACTGAGCCGGTTAGATACTGTAAAGCTTCATTCAGATGTAAAATCCGTAACAACCAGCAGACCTGTTATTGCATTCACTGTTCTATTAGATGGCGAAGAGGTGGTAGCCTTGAATGAACCGGCCGAAATCAGACTGCCTTATGCTCCTGATGTTGAAGAATTGGCCAATTCCAAATACCTTACCGTTTCGTACGTGGCTGCAAACAGTACATTTGTTCAGCTACTGAATGGCAAATACGACAGTGCTCTACAAGCCATGGTTTTTCCAGCGGCAAACACAGGTCAATATGCAGTTGTTTATACGAAGAAATTCTTCAATGATGTCATCAAGGATTCGTGGTACGCACCAGCGGTTGAAACCATGGCGTCCAAAGGATTCATCGACGGGACATCAGCAACAAGCTTTAATCCCGGGCAAAAGGTCACAAGAGGTGAGTATCTGGCTTGGTTGGTAAGGACACTGGATCTCAAAGCAGAGTTCAACACCACCTTCAGTGATATGAAGCAAACAGACCTCTATTATGAGGAAGTCGGAATCGCGAAAGCACTCGGGATCGCCCTTGGCGCGAACGGCAGCTTCTATCCGGAAACGGAAATTGCTAGACAAGATTTGGCTGTGCTGACCATGAGGGCTTTGCGGGCAGTGGGCAAATCCGAGCAGAGCGGTACAGCTGAGGATCTCAAGAGATTTACAGATGCGGCGAATGTAGCAAAGTACGCAGTTGATGACATGGCTGCAATGGTTAAAATGGGATTCATAAACGGGCGAAGCAATGTCACCTTGAGTCCTGGCGGAACGACAACCAGAGCAGAGGCTGCTCAGGTTTTGTATAAGATTTTCTTACAGCTATAATCAAAGAAACCGACCTTGATCCTGTTTTATGCAGGACCAAGGTCGGTTTCTTTTTCAGGTAATGCTTCATGCATGATACTGTTCCCAATGTTTAATATGAACCTTATTAACTATGGGAACCTGAGGATAATGTGAGCACATTAGTAAATACCATGTATTGTTCTAAACATGATGGGAACATCATCAAAAAAGGAATAGTGGAACTCTTTCGCTATAGCACTAATTTTATGTTTCTGACAAGGCCACTGTTTATAAAGCAGATTCTTTGGATATTCTTCGTATTTATTGATCTATCTGAGTTGTAAGATTAAGAAAACTCCTGATTCGCTCCTATTTCCTCGAGGTTTCGCTTGTCAAATCCCTTTACAATCAACCATACAGACAAACTCAATTCATATATGCCGACTGGAAGAGCAATCATTCCTTTTACTGCAGAAAGAGGTTCTATCATACCGAACATTTCTAATAGCCCTGCTAAAAATACAAGTACAGCAGTAATTATACCAAAAAGCGCTAACGTTCTTGGAACTAAACCTGTTCTAAAAAGCAAATAGCTATACAGTACCGTATTAATACCCAGCATAAAATTGGGACCTAACATCGATGTCCAGCGGTGAAATGCTTGCAGCATGTAACCGATCTCGTTAAGATTTTCTACACTTGTTAAATTGTTTGCTTCATAATGTATACTAAGTTGTACTAAACCTAAAATACTTACCACACCTATGGCAATAAGTACTGCTTCCATAAATCGAAAGCATAGATATCCTAGAGCGAGTGGTTCATTCCACCGACGAAGATAAGGGAACAGCATGACCGATGTACCAACTGCAGTTAGAACGAGCATGAGATCGTTAAATACCCCAAGCAAGACCTGTGTTCTAAAACCATTTGCCACGGACAAATACCATTGTTCAGATAAAACCGGCTCATATGAGATAACAGCGATGACTGAAGTGACTGCAGCTACAATATAAAAAATGCCGATTATAATTCCGTTCCTTCTGTCTTGCGTCATTACCCTACCTCCTTAAGTTAGTTACTGTTTAGGTATAAAATTGAAGAGTTACTCCGAAAAAATGGATTGGAGGTTATTATGGATCATTATGCAGTCATAGAGAGTGCTCTACTCCATATTGAGAACAATTTAGACCAGCCCTTATCATTAGAGTCTGTAGCTGATACAGTTAACATGTCGAAATATTACTTTCACAGACTATTTTCTGCGATAACAGGTTCTTCCTTAAACAATTACATCCTATCCAGAAGATTGAACGCTTCACTACAATTCATTGAATCCGATCAGCTATCACTTACAGATATTTCTTACCTGCTGAACTTTGGAGCCCAATCATCATTTACTCGTGCTTTTAAACGCCAATATGGAATAGCCCCGAGCGCTCTAAGAGTACAAAACATGAACATTCCTCAAATACCCATGCCATCAGTGGTTAGAAGACCCGTTAAAAACATCAATGGTGATGTTGTCACCGACTTCACCCTAACAGACTTCGAATCCATACGGGTAACCGGTATAGCTTTTGAAGTTGATCTGGCTGATGATGATTACAAGGCAAAGATTCGCTCGCACTCTGACAAACTGTTGCAGGACATTGATAAAACAGTAAGCGGTCCATGTTATGTCATCTATTCCAATTGCCAACCTAATTCAACCCGCTTTAAAGTCCTATTTGGAATTCCATATGACATTCAGATCAACAAACCTTTTTATTTTACTATTGACGTGCCACAGCTCTTCTGTGCCAAATTCAAGTATTTCGGTGATCTCCTTGAAATAGGAGATGTCCTTAAAACTGATTACGCCAGATTTCTAAAAATTTCTAGGCAGGAAACGGAGGATTCACATATCGAGCTTATTCAAACTTTTGATGATATTCACAATTTTCAATCTGCCTTCCACATATATGCACCTATCAAAAAACTCCCGATTGATTCAGCCTATTAGCCACGCCCTCCGTTCTGTTGCAATTATTATGAATGATCTCAAGATATCATGAGGACTACAAATACACTTTTCAAATCTTGCTGTAATGCATGGGGCGGCCAGAAACGGTGGACGGAAAAGTAATTAAAGTAGAGAGCTTAACAATATAGATTGGGATATAACGGCTTGTGAAGTTAGAAACCATTAGGCGAAGGATGGTCCTTAAACTTGTCGTTACAGACAACGCGGAGAACCGTACCACAAATAGAGGCAATTTTCCTGAAAAAAACTTGGAGAAGTATGTATTTACAGACTGCGGATTCGTAAGAGTGGGTTATTCTTTTTCTTTAGAAAGTGGGTTGTTTAAACAAGGTTGTGCGCGCTTTCCATAGTTAAACAACCTTTTGGATAAGGTTTGAATGAAAGACTCATTCTTTAAAATAGGGTGTAATCCCTCTTGAATATAGGTTCTCCACTAACTTGAAAAATTCTTCTGACGATAAATCCTTTTGACGCTGGAGCCATAGACGAAATAAAGAAAGGGAAGTTGTCAGGTAAAACTCAATTAAGTATGGCGTTAAGGCATGGTTTTGTGGAACGTTCATTTCCAATTGTTCTAAAGTGATTTCTTTTTTTAAACGTTTCAAAAAACGTGCACTTCCATAATCGCCCAAAAGAGCATTTAGAACCAGGAGATGTTCTCTTTTGTCGAGACAATAGAGCGTATCTTGGACCGTATGCATCGATAGCTCTTTGTTCGCCAATTCTTTTTTAATGTCATTTAACAACTCATTTTCAACAGAGTCTAGCAATTCATAAATGTCCGTAAAGTATTGATAAAAGGTGCTGCGGTTATATCCTGACTTATTCGCAATTTCCTGAACTGAAATTTTCTCAATTGGTTTTTGGCTGTATAACTCACAAAAAACTTCAACAAATGTTTGTCTTGTTTTCTCCGTTATTTGGGGTTGCTTTTTCATGTTTTCCTCCTACTAGCGAATAAGAATATCATCCGACAAATCATAAAAAACTGATGGTTGATCAACGAATAATGAAAATTTATAATCACATCATACAACATGTTGTCGGATATTTAAAAGAATTGTTAATAAGTAGGAGTGTTTTTAATGTCAACAAAACAAGATCGAATTCTAATTTTTGGTGCAGGTGTCATCGGGAGCATGTACGCAATTAAGCTTATTGAAGCAGGTTTTGACGTTACCCTGTTTGCACGTTCTAATAGATATAAATCGTTAAGAGAAAATGGCCTGCGATATGAGGGGAAAGGTACAGTTAGATCGATACAAGTGAATGTCATCGATACGCTCGAAAATGATGATATATACGATTTCATTTTCGTTACCGTTCGTTATGATCGGTCCGAATCAGCGTTGTTAGCGCTAAAAGATAATCAAAGCAGAAATATAGTTACGATGACTAGTAATTCAATGGGATTTTCCTCGTGGCTGGATATCGTGGGGGATAGACTTTTACCAGCTTTTCCTGGCTTCGGCGGACAGATTAAGGATGGAGTATTGCATGCTCGATTTCTACCAAAGATTATAGCGGCAACAGCATTTGGAGAAATTAATGGTGTAGTGACAGAACGCATAGAAAACCTCGCAAAAATATTTAAAACAGCAAAGCTTCCTTACGTTATTAAAAGGGATATGCAGTCGTATCTAATCACACATTCCGTATCAGACATTGCCATGTTGAGCATTTTACAATCCGAGAATAAGATAATGGACAAAAAAACATCCAGAACCAGAAGGACAGCACGCAAAATAACAATCACTTTAAAAGCGTATCTGAGGGCAATACAAAAAGCTGGCGTTTCAATTGATCCACCAATGCTTAAAATGGTGCTTAACTTTCCAAACTTAATTTTGGATCTTTTCTTTATGACATGGCTACGAACGAATATGGTTAGGGATATGATGTTGCCGGATTATGCGAACCATGCTACTAATGAGATTGTTCTGCTGAGTAACGATTTAATGAAATTTTTAAATCAAAATGGCACCAAATCGGAAATTCTTAACTAAGCTTAAAGGAAATGATAATTCAAAAGTCGAACAAGAGCAGCTAATCCATGATCGGCTGCTTTTGTTCGACTTTTGGGCAGGTTAGTTTAGTGATAAGATGGAATATCCTATACGTGGGGAGAAGCTCAAAAATATAAATTTTCCCGTTGAATTGGCATAGTTAGGTTGAGATTTGCGGTTCATCTGCAGGCTGTCGTCCACTTACTGCAAGCATAATGACAGCAATAATGATTAGTATAAAGCAGAAGATAAATGAGTATCGGTAACCGACAATGCTGGCTACTCCACCACCAACAAGACTGCCAAGTAGTCTGCCGATTGTGGATGAATTGGAATATAGCGTGGAAGCATATCCTGGCATTCTGGGCAGCAGGTCCTGTATATAGCTAATTCCAATTGCAGAAATGACGGCGACAAAAACAGCGAGCAAGATTTGTGCTGCAAGCATTTGCCACATCGCGTTTGATATAAGTATAACGAAATAATAAGCTCCTCCGAAAATAGCCCCGCAAAACACCAAGATTCGGTTACTATACTTTGCACTAAGTAGACCGAGTACAATCATAAAAGGAATTTCCAGTGCAGCACATATACTACTAACTAAACCGACATCGCTTGTCGTTCCCCCAAGATTATTTGTAATAAAGAGAGCCGTGTTAATGCTGCTCATCCAATGAGCGGTATACATGAGTATCAGAATTAGAAAAGGAATTAAAATATCCCGGTTTTGAGCCAGCCGGAAACTTTTTATTTTCACTTCAGCTTGATTGCTCTTCATTTCTGTGTTTGATTTGAGAAACAGGAAAACAAGCAGAGCAACAAGTAGGAAAGCTCCGATTGTACCCAAAAAAATCCCCTTAAATCCAATAGCAGCGAGTAATAAAGTGCCGATTAAGGGACCTGTAATAAAGCCGAGAGAGAAAGCAGAACGCAACGTAGAATTAGCAAACGCAAGCTCCGTAAAATGACTCTTTATCACAGCTTCTCTGGAAATAGCGAACAACTGAGGCATCCCTGGTGCACCTAGTGCAGTAAACACAGTCATGTAAATGAACAAAATCGGAAAATCATGAATGAACAAGTATCCACTAAAGGCCAGGGCATTAGCGAGAGTAGAGAAAAGATAAACGCCCTTTCGATTTAGGCCGAGGTCTGAACGTCTCCCGATTAGCGTGCTGACCCATATTCCTGCAATTAGTGTGACGGCTAGATAAAGACCAAACATGCCAATAGATACGCCAAGCTTTTCCGTGAAATAAATTGATAAAAAGGGGGTGCTGAGCGAAATGCCCATACCCTGTAATGCCATACACATAAAGAGTAAAGCATACGAAGGAATGGAAAATAGGCTAACGAATCGATTAATCATAGTGTAAAATTACTCCTCAGTATTTATTGTTGTGTAATCACCATACATGACCTTGCTTTATCTCGTCTAATTGTATTTTACTGGAAAACGATTTCCATCTACTCAGGGACTGCCCATTTCACTATCATCAGGTATGGTGAGCATATAGGCGTGCGGATCTGTCCGCCTTATCGATTCCAAATCCATGGGGAGTTAAAGAAAGGGGGGGATAAACGAATTATTGAAGTTACAAAACGTTGGTAAAAAATCAACGAAATTTCTTGTCTTCTTTTGCCCAACAGGAACCAAATGGACTCATTGGACCCATACAGTTGAATAACCCTGAAGTTTCCTGATAGAGATAGACTTCTAATAGAATACAATGCCCGAAATAGGAGAGAGCCGATAACCGTGTAATTGGTTATTGGCTCTATATCTGTATGGCTAGTTCTTTGATATGCGTTTGTTAGCAGCCTCTCGGGTATGTCACTTGCTGCAGGTCTTCTTGATTAAATCCACGCCAACGTATGCTAGACTTTCCACACTTGCTGCCTTCTGTAGTATGTAGTGATCAAAAAAGTTCTTCGTATAGTCTGTTACAAGACTTCGCATTTCCATAGCATCCCGTTCGCCTCTGAGTTCCTCATTAACATTGGTAAACACGATGTCACAGTAATCTAAATGTGCAGCACCATCAACAGAGAAATAATAGGTTTCCATGCTATTGTTAGCGCCAATTATCGCATTCATATTATAGTTAGGTTCACTAAACAGTAGCAAGAAGGGTTTCTTAAGGTCGCTGTCCTGAAGTCCGAACGCACCGCTATCCAAGCCAATCCCGCAGGCGAACCGTTTGTCGTCCCGGCAAACAATCGCCGCCGTAGGTCCTCCATAAGAATGTCCGACTATGCCCATGCCGATGTTAAGCCATAATCTGCCCTTAAAGATGGAATTCAGTTCTCCAGAGTCCAGTTTGTAAAGATAATCGGCTACATACCTTATATCTTCTGCCTGTAATTCGCTATGCTCTGTTAACTTGGCAAGTATCGGCAGTGTAAGCACGTTTTGGCACATCTCAATGGCAGTTTCTTCGTCAGGCCGCATCTCCATCTTACCAGCCAACTCCACCATTTCCGGATCTTCAGAAAACGCCATAATAACATCCGAAAAATCCTTTGATACATTAAACAGGCGTCCATCTTTACACTTATACATGGTACTATTCTGGTGGCCGACGCTGACCACTACATATCCCATGCTTGCCAAGTCTGTACAGATCACGGTACCCCATTCTGGAGAACCTCCCCCGCCGCAAACATAGAATAATACCGGATAGCGCTTTTCCTTCCCGGAGAGAGCAAGGTCGTCGTAACACTGGGTCTGGATATCGATAGAGTAAGCATCCTTCAACGCAGTGAGAAGTGGCTGCTCATGCAACATCTCGTATACTTCAGGAAACATGTACGTTGATGTCGTCTTCCCTTCGTTACTGTCGGACGGATAGTACACAAACGCCGTCAGTTCTCTTTTTGAGTGGTCTGATGCCGTGTACTCAAAATCCATCTGGGTTCGACCGACCGTATAGCCGCCAATGGGTTCTGGAAATGCGTCATACGTTTTCATTTTCTTATTCCCCCTATATTCGTTGGAATCGTATCTACTCCTTAGCTTTCTTGAGATCGCTAACCATTTCAGAATATTTATGATCTTCGAGCAGCCCATGACCCATAAAGTCAGTAAAGTACTTGCTAATCTTCAGTTGCAGCTTAGAGTCCTTGATATCGAATTCTCGAAAAAACATGACAAGATTAAACTGCATGGACTCAAACATAAAAGAAATCAGGTCGTCATCAATATCAGGTCGGAGAGATCCATCAACCCTCATTCGACGTAAAATGTTCTTGATGATGGGGAATGACTCCCCCTTTAGCACATCCAGATAGATTTTAAGCAAAATGTCCTCAGGAATGTATAGTACTGTTTCAGTAAGTTTGATTTCCAACTCATTCAATGGCTCGATCATCTTGCCATTAACATGACCAAATAAGCCAGTAAGGAAAAACCGGTAAAGGGAATCTTCATTCGTGTTATTAAAATACGAAGCTCTTTTCTGGGTCACATTACGCATTAAGTGACAATAAAGGTCATCTTTGTCTTCAAAATACCGATAAAATGTTCCAGGGTGCATGGACAAACAATCCAAAACCATCTTCATCGATATATCCTCATAAAGATTATTAACAAAAAGATGCATAGCGCTATTAGATATTTCCTCGCGTCTTGCTTCATCTAAACGAAAGAAAGTTTTTTTTGGCATAGAGTACTCCTCAATATAAAGTGTGAACTCATTCACACCATATCGATAATCGATTCACATGTCAAGTAGTACTGAAAACTTAGATATCAATAATGTAGGACAGACAAATCAAAAGGCACCCGCCTATAGGCAGGTGCCATCTCTATAGAGATCAAGTATACATTATCTATGGGGAACATCATTTTGCAAGTTCCTGTTCCTCCAGTAATCGTTTCAATTTTTGGCGCTGCCGTTTTTCCTTTTGACGGCGCTCTCTGTCCTCAGCCTGCAGCGCTTTAAGTAGGGAGACACACATGCCGATAAGGACAACAGCGAACGGCAGTGCGGCCACAATGGAGGCCGTCTGGAGGCCGTTCAATCCCCCGCTGATTAGAAGAACTACCGCGATGGAGGATTGCAAGATTCCCCAGGTTAATTTTACTCTTGTACTCGGGTCCAACCTGCCATCTGAAGTCAGCATGCCCAGCACAAAGGTAGCTGAATCCGCCGACGTAATAAAGAAGATCATGATCAGAAGGGTAGCAACGAATGCAGTAATCGTGCCTAGAGGCAGCTGTTCCAGCATAAGGAATAAAGCAGTTGTCGTGTCTTCTTTGACGGCTTCTGCCAGATGAGCGGCATTGAACAATTCCAACTGAAGTCCTGTTCCCCCAAAGACGGAGAACCAGATAAATCCGAAAAGGCTTGGGATAACCATGACGTAAATTACAAATTCCTTAATGGTTCTTCCTTTGGATACCCTTGCGATAAACGTTCCAACAAAAGGAGCCCACGAGATCCACCAGGCCCAGTAAAATAACGTCCAGGTTCCAATCCAGGTTTCTCTTGAGAACGGCGTCAGTCTCAAACTCATGTTAATAATATTCTGCAGGTAACTTCCCAAGGTGGTCGTGAATGTGTCAAATATAAAAGAAGTCGGCCCAGTCACCAAAACAAACAACATTAATAGCACAGCTATAACGAGGTTGGTGTTGCTCAAAATCTTAATACCTCTATCCAGACCGGAGGTTGCCGAGATTAAAAACAATACCGTTACAATGGCGATGATGACAACCTGGGACAGCGTTGAGTTGGGAATGCCGAATAAGTAATTCAACCCCCCACCGATCTGAAGGGCGCCCAATCCAAGCGAGGTCGCAACTCCGAAGATGGTGGAAATGACGGCCAGAATATCAATGACCTTGCCAAGCCATCCTGCAGCAAGACGTTCACCGATCAAAGGAATAAAGGTGGAACTGATTAGCCCCTTGTAGCCTTTTCGAAACTGGAAATAAGCGAGCGCTAAGCCGATGACGGTATAGATTGCCCAAGGATGCAGCCCCCAGTGGAAAAAGGAATAACGCATTGAAAGTCTTGCGGCTTGCGTTGTTTCGGGTACCGCTCCTTCCGGTGCAGATAAATAGTGGGACAGCGGTTCAGCCACTCCCCAGAAAACCAGCCCAATACCCATGCCAGCGCTAAACAGCATGGACAGCCAGGAAACCGTAGAATATTCCGGTTCATCATCGTCATCCCCCAGCCTGATACTGCCAAATCGGCTGAATGCCAGATAAAAAGCGAAGATCAGGAAGAACAGCGTCGCCAGCAAATAAAACCAGCCAAAATTCTGAATAGAGAAGTTGTAGGCTACGTTAGCCGCATCAGCCAGCTGATCAGGAGCGACAGCTCCCCATATTGCAAATAGTGCAACGATGATAATTGTGATTGTAAATACCATGAAGAGACCTCCGATATGTAAGCTTCATCCAACATTTCCTTAGTATGTACTAGTCCAGCATGTAATATTTCGGAATGCCAGCTGTTGATAAAATAAAACAAATAGCCTTGTATTGAAACACCCGTCGGTTTGTTTTGATCTCTCCAGATAAATAAATTATTTAAAATTGCTTGATAAACTGAGATGGTGGATTGAGAATTTCGGGTTTTAGTTATATAGAAATAACTTGAAAAATTTAAGAGGGAATCATCACTTTTAGAAGCAGCATTTGAAAGTATAGTGTATTTTAATGATAAGAGATTCTGAAGGAAAAAATGAAAGGATGAGAAGGATGAAAAGACTCGAGTCTGGTATGTCCATAGATAACGAATTATTTTCTGATATTGTCAGGTATGAGCACGTAACGATAAGCGGAACGACCATAAAAAACTCGAATGTTGGTTCACCAATATTCTGGAGCTGTAATCTGAATCAACTTGTGTTTGATACCTGCGATCTTACCAATGCGAGATTTTTTGCCGGTAGTACGATTGATCATTGTACATTTATTCGTTCCGACTTGCGCTCAGTTGGCATTGCCAAGGGCGAAGCTGTTTTTACCAATTGCGAATTTTCCTCCTGCGATATGAGAGGCATGACATTGGAGAATGCAACCTTCATCGATTGTACTTTTGTTAAATGCAGATTTAATGACCGGATTTTACAAGCAGCGAATATCGTAAATTGTTCCTTTACCGGGAAGCTCGTGGATATTACATTTGAGGGACATGGCAAACAAAAGCTAATCGCCAATTTTGAAAACTGCATCTTTGAAGGTGTTCGTTTTGTGAACTGTGATCTGACGCAATGTATTCCGCCAAAATCCAAAAATCATCTGTATGTTGAACAGGTATCCTCACGTGTGAAAAATGCGATACCGAAGATTGAAAATGACCCTCATCTATCTGACGATGAACGGAAAATATTGGTACGCAGTCTGCGCAAGCTTGAGCATATGGATCAATATATTTTTAACACAGTACATATGAAGAAAATATATGGTGATGTTTTTGTTGAACGATTTTTCAGTAGTCTGAACGTTCAGTGAGAATCATCCTGTCACCAGTCTGTTATAAAAAAGACGCATCGTCGTTTCAAACCAAGGTTTGTCCTAGTAGTTTTTCGTTGTAAGTTCTAGACACGGCCACTCAATATGACATGCTGTCATATTGAGTACCTAGCCATGCATATATATCCCCGAGAATGTAGGTATAGGGGGCGGAACAATGGACGGTAACAATGCTAATAATCAGGGAAACAGTCGAAGCTGGAAGGGAGGCAATGTACAATCCGAGTGGCATGCCAAGCAGTCGCCAGAACACCATTCACAGACAGTAGGGGAACGGGGGCCGATTCTGGAGCAGGACAGCATGCTGCATGAAACACTCGAAAACTTTGTCCACGAAAAGATCTTAGAGCGTCCGGTCCACGTAAAGGGATTCGGAGCATTGGGTTATTTTGAAACCCTACACTCGATGGCCGCTTATACGAACCTGTGTTTCTTGCAAAAGCCAGGACAACAGGTTGCTGTTACCGTTCGTTTCTCACTTGCGGTTAGCAACAAAGGAACACCCGATACATCCCGCAACGTGCGTGGATTTTCGACGAAATTTTATACCGAGCAAGGCGTTTTCGACCTGCTTTGTAATCATATCCCCGTGTTTCTCGTACGAGATCCGATCCGGTTTCCTGAGTCAATTCATGCTTTCCTGCCATCACCCGTTAACAATCTCATTGATCCGAATCGATTCTGGGGGTTCATTGCTAGAGCACCAGAGGCAACTCATTTCGTTGTACGACTGTACTCGGACGAAGGGACGATCAAGAGCCTCCGCCATACGCCAGGACACAGTGTTAACACCTATGTATGGAAAAATGCACAAAACGAACGCTTCTACGTCAAATATCGCTGGATTCCTTTAGCTGGAGAGCAATATATCGATGCGGAAGAAGCGGCTCGTTTGGCCAGCGAGAACCCCGATTATTCGGGTAAAGATTTATATGACACGATTGCACAAGGTACACCTGTCCAGTATGGGCTGTATGTGCAGTTGATGAACCCACAGGATGAGGCAATGCTGCCGTTCGATCCGTTGGATGACACGAAAGTGTGGGATGTGCGTCAATTCCCGCTTCTGCCCGTTGGTCGACTCGTCTTGGATAAAAACCCTACGAATTATCAGGAGCAGATCGAGAAGCTGGCATTCTCCCCGTCCAACCTTCTGGATGGTGCTGAGCTGTCCGATGATAAAATGCTGCAAGGCCGCAGTAATATTTATTGGGATTCACAGCGCCATCGCCTTGGATCGGACTTTCGCAAAATTCCGATTAACCATCAAGCCAACTGGTCACCGACGGATCAGGTAACGAGCGGAGAAAGGCGTTATGTAGCTGGTCGGCTCGTTCGATCCGATATTCCGAAGGCTGATAATTTCACCCAAGCGGGACAATTCTACCAGTCGCTAACAGGAGTTCAACAGGATCATCTTGTTCAGAACCTCGCTAATGACTTATCGGCAGTTTCTCAAGAGATACAGACGATTGTGTTAGGCTATTTTTTCGAGGCTGATGCAACATTAGCCGAAAGGGTAGCACGCCAGATCGCTGCGCTGAAGAAGGGATAATTCAGAACAAAAAAGGACCGTAAGTGTTCATCTTTCATCGATGAATGCTTTCGGTCCTTTTGTTTTTATCCTTTACCTACTATGCCGTGACATCATCTTAACAAAATTCTAATAAACGACGGTATCGGTTTCCGCTTCACTTCGTTAACGTCTTCGGAAGGCTCCGCCGCGTGCCAGAGCGAAGAAAATGAGCAGGGCAATAATCGAGCCAACGATGGCTGGAATAATATGAAATCCGCCAATCACCGGACCCCTTGGTCCCAGCAATTCTGTTCCTAACCAGGAACCGATAAAACCCGCAATGATATTCCCAAGTACACCGCCTGGTACGTCACGCCCAATCAAGTTGCCGCTTAACCAGCCAATAAGTCCACCAACAATGAGTACCCAGAGCAGATCCATTGAGTTGTTCTCCTTTCTTCGGGTTTATTACAAGTTATGTTGGGCTCAGTGGAATATACCTCATCTTCCAGTTGGTGGAGGATTCTAAAGTGTCTGTGCTAAGATTGGGTTAAATATAATTGAAGCTGAAGAATAAGGATACATAGGGGTGTACAATGAAGAAAATCCTAGTCATTGATGATGAAATTGCAATTCGAGATTTAATTGAGCTGGTGCTAAGGCGAGAAAACTACGATGTGCAGACGGCAGAGGATGGCAAAACTGGAATGCATTTGCTTGAATCTTTTCAACCCGATTTAGTGGTGCTTGACTTGATGCTGCCTGACTGCTCCGGATATGACCTGTGCAAGGAAATCACCGGGAAACGTGCCGTTCCTGTGATCATGCTCTCTGCCAAAAATAAGGTTATCGACAAGGTACTCGGACTTGAACTGGGGGCGGAAGATTACATGACCAAACCCTTTGACAATCGTGAATTGCTCGCTCGGATCAAGGTGATTTTGAGAAGAAACGAGAGCAAGGAGGAAGCCAGTGAAGGAACAGAGGTGAAATCAACGCGCATCGTTCATGAAGAGCTCACATTTGATCTGGAAAGCCGAAGGGTGCTGAAAAACGGTGTACCCGTGTCTTTAACGGCCAAAGAGTTTAAAATTCTGGAAACGTTACTCAAAAGGCCGGACAAAATCTTTACCCGGGATGAGCTGCTGCAGATCGGATGGGGGTATGACTTCATGGGAGACAGTCGAAGTGTGGATATGACCATCATGCGATTGCGGAAGAAGCTGGAGGATAACGCGGACGAACCGAAATATGTCAGGACGATCTATGGATTCGGCTATCAACTTGGAGGTGGCGAGGCCTGAAGTATGCAACCCGGTTACTGCTGAATTATTTATTTTTCTCGGTGCTGTCCTTTGGCATCATCATTGTTGCGGTGAATAAAGCCATCGACTACTACAGCTTCATTACCATTGAAAAGCAAATGATGGAGAAGGCCGATCTGTCCGAGTTGTCCTTCCGTGAGGTGTTGGCACAGCATAGGTCATCGTCAGGAGAGCCACAGACTCAGGAAATCGTCAGACTTGCTCTGGAGAAGCTGAAAGCTTCAGGCAAGGAAGTGCGTATCTACGACAGCTCCAAGCAGCTGCTGGGCCTCGCTGTGGATGGCATCATCATTAATGATGGCAAACCGCTTATTTTTGACAAAAATATTGAAAAAGCCCTGAGCGGCAGTTATGCCTACACCGTAACGGAAGATCATCTGCTTTATTTTGCAACTCCCATTCAGAATCAATTTTACGAAAATGCTTATGTGTATGAGTTCGTGGACGACATTTCGTACTTTTATGCGATGATGGATCAAATTCGTTATATCCTCTTTGTGGGTGCAGGCGGATTCATTGTGCTGATTACGTTAGCCAGTCTGTGGATTGCCCGCAACACAACCAAGCCGATTAAGCTGCTGCTTGGAGCAGTGCAAAGCTTCTCTAGACAAGAGTTTCGAAGAGTTCATCTTAACCGGAAGGATGAGCTGGGCATGCTGGCAGATGGGCTGGATTCCATGGGGCGTCAGCTGCATGATTACATTCAGTACCAGAAACAATTTGTCTCCAACGTATCTCACGAGTTAAAAACACCCTTGGCAGCGATTCGTGGTTTCTCTCAATACTTGGTTGAAGGGGAGAATGAGAACAAGGAACTGCAAAAAATCTATGGTCATCTGCTGCAGGAGTCGGATCGGTTGACACGCTTGATTAATGAATTGTTGCTGCTCTCCCGATTCGACAAGGCTGGTTCTAACGAACTGGAAGCCCGGAAAACGGAAATGAACGAACTGATTCAGCAAGTCGCAATGAATATGGAAGCGAAGGCCAAGGATAAAGCGATTGAGATCATGGTTAGTAAAGGAGAGGAAGAACCGGATGATGAGGGTACAACAAGAGTTTACGCCAACATAAATCCAATGTTAATGTCCCATGCAATCGCCAATCTTGTGGACAATGCCATCAAATATTCAGGCTATAATTCACAGATTAAGTTAGAGATGGAACATACGCCAAGCGAGGTAGTTATACGGATACGTGATCAAGGTATCGGGATCGCGAGCGATGAACTGGAGAGAGTGCAGGAACGCTTTTACCGGGCGAAAAATGCAAGCACAGCGAACGGTTCAGGTCTTGGACTTTCGATTTGCAAGGAGATTGTAGAGCGGTTTAATGGATATATCGACATGGAAAGTCAGATTGGGGAAGGAACGACCGTTACGATTGTTTTGCCTCGTGTGTAGAACTGCATCTAAACCCAAGCCTAAATAGGTAACGTTACAAGATTGGTACATTTCTGTTATGAGACTAACAAATGCTTTTTTTATAATCACTTCATAAGAAGAAATCACAGATTTATGGAGGGATCAAGATGAAGTTAACAAAGAAAGCTGCAAGTTTTATCGTACTAGGTGCTTTACTAACGGTGGCCTTAACAGGCTGTCAGTCCAGTGATGCTACATCTCCAGCAACCGGACAGAACACTGCGAATGAACAAAGCAAAGGCGAAGGAGCAGCGAATTCCACAGCGCCTGCTTCAGAAAATTCGGAAGAAAAGGGTACTGAAGCTATTAAGGAAGGTTCGATGGAGAAGGAAGGCAATGTGGTGTTGAAGGAGCTTGCTTTTGTCTATAATGAGCACACCATTGCGATTTCTGATACAGCGAATGAAGATCAGATGGAACAGATGCTGGGCAAACCGGATAACCTGAAATCCCATACGTACAGTGCAGGCGATGGAACAAACATGGATACATTAATCGGTTTTACAGAAAAAGTGTACACGTATCCTGGTCTTGAGATTAAAACCATCAGCATACCGGAGGGCAAACAAGACTCCATCTTTCATATCGAAATTACAGATCCTAAGTACGCAACAGTACGAAACATTAAAGCAGGAGACAGCCTGGATACACTCAAAAACGCCTACCCTGAGGGGAAACTGCTTGGTGATGGAGCCCCTGATGAGGAGGATGACTTCCGTTACGAGCCGTCCAATTATGTGGACGTGATGTCGTTTCATATCAAGGATGCCAAGGTGGAGAGCATTCAGATCTACAGCCTGCTGGACTAATATTTAGTGATCGACGTTGGTAAGCCATTCATACGATTCACCTTTAATACCTGCCCGGGAGAGGGCAGGTATTTTTTCGTTTGTGGGCTCGTTTATATAATGGTAGAAAGTTCAAGAATCAATACCGATTACCAGAATGGACAAGGGCGTATACGATTGACGTTTCAGGCGAATAACTAATCGTAATTATCGCGTCATTTCATTAAACTTATTAAACTAAGGAGCAGATAGTAGGGCAGTTTAACAATTGTAAAAAGTGTGGTATAACCTTATAGGAGTGTAAAAACACAGATCGGTTGGTAGTCCGGTCGCACAGGGCTATTCCTTGTGTCAGTGACCTTCCCCCCTCGGGATGTCCATCACTCCAGTATAAACAGAGGGGGAGTAAAGTTGTGAAGCTTACCGTATTGTTTGATGAAAGTTGTAAGTACTGGATCGGTGTGATAGAGCAGGAAGAGCAGGGACGTCTAAGAGCTTGTCGTTATATCTTTGGTAACGAACCGAAGGATTCAGAGGTTTTAGAGTTCGTAAGTGAGAAAATGATGAAATTGATGAGCCTTATTACGGTAGAGACGAATGCTAACCGAAGCAAAAGCACTCGAGTAAATCCGAAAAGACTAGCTCGCCAGGCGTCTAAGGAGATTGCCCAGAGAGGTTTGACTAGTCATGCTCAGGAGGCAATAAAGCTGGATCTTGAGTCTAGGAAACTCCAACGAAAAGTGCATAATCGTCAACAACTTCTTGAAGAGAATGAGAGAAAATACCAACTAAGAGTTCAAAAGGCTAAGAAGAAGCACCGAGGCAAATAGTTAATAAAGTCAAAGAGGAAGCATGTCTTTTAGATGTGCTTCTTTTTTATTCCTTATAGATATGCAAAAATTGTAGCCTTTTTAGCTCAGGCAGCGCTCACTGACCGCATCAAAGGCCGGGCGAATTGGAAATTCGCATCGCTGCAGGGGAGGAAGGGCGTTCTTTAAAGTATTGATGGCCGATCTTTAGTTAAACATTCAATTGGTTTATTTGCATAATATTGTATTAGTTGTTGAAAAATAAGTAAGACTAAAAATAAATATTTATGAACACGCAATGACTAGATATAAATAAATAATCGGGAATAGCATGCAAAAGGGCTATTAGCTTAAAGGAGCGTTATAAAAAATTGAAAGCAGTAGTGATTAATCAATATGGAAGTAAAGATGCGTTAGTTGAGCAGGAAGTGGATAAACCAAGGGCTGAAGCTAATCAAGTGGTTGTAAAACTAGAGGCTACATCGATTAATCCAATTGATTGGAAACTAAGAGAAGGTTACTTAAAACAAATGTTTGATTGGGAATTCCCTATTATCTTAGGTTGGGATGCAGCTGGAGTTATTTCTGAAATAGGTTCAAACGTTTCGAAGTGGAACGTGGGGGATCGTGTATTCAGTCGTCCTGAAACCACTCGTTTCGGGACATATGCTGAATATACAGCCGTTGATGAGCACCTACTGGCAAAAATACCAGATTCCATCTCATATGAGGAGGCAGCTGCTGTACCTTTAGCAGGTTTGACGGCTTGGCAGGCTTTGTTTACACATGGCCATCTAAAAGAAGGTGAAACTGTACTTATCCATGCTGGTGCAGGTGGTGTAGGGATGTACGCCATTCAATTAGCAAAGTATGCGGGCGCTCACGTTGTTACAACAGCAAGTGAAAAAAACCATGAACTTCTCTATTCATTGGGTGCGGATCAAGTCCTTGATTACAAAAAGGAAAAATTTGAGGAGATTCTAAAAGAGATCGATTTAGTATTTGACACGATGGGTGGAGTAGTAGCTGAGAACAGCTATAAAGTGCTTAAACCCAATACCGGAAGACTGATTACCATTGTTGGTCAACCCGACCATGAAATGGCGAAGTCTCACCACGTATCAGCAAAGGGAATTTGGCTGCAGCCAGATGGTGATCAATTACAGAAATTAGCTGACCTCATGGAAGACCAAAAGATGAAGTCCATTGTAGGGGCAACATTCCCGTTTAGCAGACAGGGGATTTATGATGCACATGCTTTGAGTGAAACACACCACGCTGTAGGTAAAATTGTCATTACATTTTAGAAACGTGACTGGCAAAAGCAGATAAAATTAAAATAGGCGCTGTCGAGAGGCAAGGCCAAAGCTTTTTATGAATTCCATATAGAAATGATGTATTAAGGATATAGTGTGTCTCGTATTCTACCTCCCATTTTTTATAAGTTAATGGGTAAATTTTTGAAGACTTCCTCTTAGAGAGCGGAGTCTTTTTTTTAATCCTAGGCTTAGGTGTATTGCTTTACACTATGCAAAAATACCATTAAATAGGCATTGAAACTTTGGAAGTTTTCCTTTCCACACGATGGCAAAAGGGAATGGTGAATAAATGATACATCAGTTATATTACTTGGGAAGGTAAGATTAAAGTTAAATAGATTGAACTAGTTGGTAAACAGTGTTACTCTGAAAGTCTGTGTTCAATAATTTATTTAATAATAGTCACCATTTAGGTTATAAAGAAAGGTAACACGATGATAAAAGTTGATAACTTATCCTTCTCATTTCCGCAAAAAGAACTATATAACAACATTTCATTTACGTTAGAAGAGGCACAACATTGCGCTTTTATAGGAACAAGTGGCAGTGGGAAAAGTACACTGGTCGATATACTGATAGATCCTGAAAGATATTTGTTCGAGGGCAAGTTTGAGATAGACCCGGAATGCAGAATAGGGTATGTCAGTCAGTTCTCGCAAGTCGACAAAACGAAAGAAACAACCGTATTTGAATATATCGGAGAAGAATTTATTAAGATACAAGATGAAATCACAGCACTGTATGCGGAGATGTCCACCACGTCTGACATGGATTCGCTGATGGAGAAGGTTCAATTGGCTTTGGATGCATTCGAATCGATGGATGGGGATAATTTCGAAAACACTATTAATAAGCAGCTAAACCTGGCCAACCTCATGAAACTCAAAGATCTCAATATATCCGACGTGAGTGGTGGGGAATTCAAACTTATTCAAGTAATGAAGGAAATGCTCAATCGTCCAGACTTATTGATTATGGATGAACCCGATGTATTTTTGGATTTTGAAAACCTAAATTCGCTTAAAAAATTAATTAATTCCCACAAGGGAATGCTGCTCGTTGTTACGCACAACCGTTATCTATTGAATCATTGTTTCAACAAAATTATTCACCTTGAAAATACGGAAATCCAAGAGTTTGACGGGCGATATATCGAGTACAACTTCTCGCTGCTTCAGACTAAGATCGAGCTGCAAGAAATCGCGGTTGCTGAAGCTGAAGAAATAGAGAGATACGATCATATCATCGACAATCTTAGAGAGATCGCCACGTATAATTCGGAAGCTTCAAGAGGCAGAGCGTTAAAAGCCAGAGTCAAGTTTCAAGAGAGATTGGAAGCACGTCGGATAAAAGAGCCGTTTGTCGATATCAAGCAGCCGAATATCCGTTTTGGTATCAATAAGGAAATCGAAGACACCGTTGTTCTTAAAGTCAATAATTATAGCGTTTCCTTTGACGAGTTGCTTTTGGAAAATGTGAACTTCGAGATCAAATCAACAGATAAAGTAGCCCTGATCGGTCCAAATGGTACCGGGAAAACCACTTTACTCCGTGAAATCTATAAAAACAATCAGGCTTCCATTGAAATAAATGATGATGTTAATGTGGCTTATTTATCTCAGCTTCAAGGTGAAATGCTAAAAGATTCGAATACCATACTACATGATTTCATAGATGCTGGGTTTAAAACGTATGATGAGATTAGATCGCATCTTACCGATTATGGATTTGAAGGAGAAATCCTTGATCAGAAGATTGAATCATTATCTGGTGGAGAAAAAAACATGCTTCAACTGGCTAAAGTTTCTGGTAGTCAAGCAGGCGTGTTGCTTCTTGATGAACCGACAAGCCATCTAGACACTTACTCACAAATTGCACTGGAGAAAGCTATTGAAGACTATAAAGGTGCAATTCTCATGATTTCTCATGATTTTTATTCTGTTGTAAATGGTATGGATTATGTTTTAATCATTGACGATAAAACGATTAGCAAAATGAATATGCAAGAATTTAGACAGATGATTTATGCTAGTCATTTTAATAAAGATTATTTAGAAACTGAACAACAGAAAAAATCAGTTGAAATGAAAATAGAATTGGCTTTAAAAAATACTAATTTTGAACTTGCAAAAGTATTGGTTGATGAGTTAGAAGAGTTAATTAAGTTGCTCTAAAATGGAATTGTGCCCGCTAGTATCGCGAGGAATATCAAAGGAAAACTGGCGAAGGAAAAGGAACGAAACTCTTATTTAAGTTTTGTATAGTGACGCAGCAGAAACAAGGGCGGAGTGCATCCGCCCTTGTTTCATTACTTGATTATGGACGCAGGTATATTATGCACTCTGAAGTCTCCGGTAGTGGTTAAGGTGTCAGGACGGAATGTTCATAGCCGTTTGAATGTTTTTCAGATCAAGCTGAATTTGTTCTGAAATATGGTAAGGGTGGTATAAACCTTGCTGTACCATGTAATTTGATATCTTTTCATGAGAGACTATAGCTTCATCGAGCTGTTTCATCAAAATTTGCTTGATTTCGGGGGTGGCACATTCAGTTACAGCCATGGCGTAATTTCTGACTCCGCTCTTGGCGTTTATCAACAAATCCATTGCGATCACGTCATCAGTAAGCGTATGAAGGCCTGACATGTGTTCTAATATTGGGTTCATTATTTTATCTCCTATACAGTCGCTTTAGACAGCACTTCACCGAGCTCCTGAAGCTGCTGCTGTGATAATGTCACATCTTGTTGCAAAATTTGCATGAGTTCCGGATCGGTTACCAGAGCTTGCATGGTCTGGGATTTAGTCAAGCAAACTGTCTTGAATGTAGCTATTTCATGTACCTCAAGCACCTCATGCAATGCGTATTTGGAATTCATTCGGATTGTCCTCCCAAGTATCTATCCATATTTAAGGCTTTAAGATGACTTTAATACAATTGTCCGTTTTTGTATCGAACACTTCATAGCCCCGCTTGGCATCGCTGAGCGGAATGACGTGAGTAACAATGTCGCCGGGGTCCACTTTGCCAGACGTAACCAACTCGTACATATACGGCATATAGTGAATAACTGGAGCTTGTCCGGAACGGATATTCACATTTCTCTGCATGATGTCACCGAGCGGGAAGCCGTTATATCGACCACCGTATACCCCAGTGACTTGGATGGTGCCGCCTTTGCGGACGGCCTGAGAAGCAATGATAAATGCGCTCATTGTGCCGCCTTGCAGTTTCAAACCGCTGGCTAAATATTCAAGATCACTCATCTTGCCATCCATGCCTACTGCATCAATGACAACATCGGCGCCACCTTTGGTCATTTCCTTGAGTGTATTGCCAATGTTCTTATCTTGTTCGAAGTTTACGATTTCGACGTTGTTCGTTCGCTTCGCATGCTGCAAGCGGTAATCTACATAGTCAACGGCTATGACCCGCTTTGCTCCTTTCAGCCAGCAGAATTTCTGGGCCAGGAGTCCAACTGGGCCGCATCCGAGAACGATGACCGTATCTCCATTTTTTACGCCGGCATTATCTACGCTCCAGAATGCCGTGGTCATGGCATCAGCAATCAAGCTTAGCTTTTCGTCCGGTTGTTCGCAGTTCTCAGGAATTTTGAAGTGGGTGAAATTGGCAAACGGAACCCGTAAATACTCAGCTTGCCCGCCAGAATATCCGCCCGTCGTTCCCGAGTAGCCGAAATATGCCCCCATATCTCCGTTCTCGTTGGAATTGTCACATTGGCTTTCCAGCTGATTTTTGCAATAAAAGCATTCTCCACATGCGATGTTAAACGGGATGATTACACGGTCGCCTTTTTTTAGGTTGGTCACGCCAGGGCCTACTTCTTCTACGATCCCCATCGGCTCATGTCCGATGACATAGTTCTCCTGAAGGTTAGGGATCATCCCGTGAATAAGATGAAGGTCAGAACCGCAAATGGCGGTACTGGTGATCTTTACGATCATATCGTCCGGTTTCTCAATCTTCGCATCCGGAACCTCTTTGACCACGACATTTTTAACCCCTTGATACGTTACCGCCTTCATGCATTATGTCCTCCAATATGTTCATCTGGGGTCCGATCAAACATCCCTTTACGCGACGTATCTCCCGGGAACAGATTCATCTGCCCGATCATTACCGTATTATTCGCCGATAGCTGGTCGAGTTGATACTGTTCATTCAGCTCGTAAGGATGGAACCACTTTTTGCGAATCATGAGCTCCGAGATTTCCTGGTGCATTGCAATCCCTTGTTTAAGCTGAGTGTGCAGAAGGGCTCTTACATCTGGTGAAGCCGTTTCCGTTAGGGCGATAGACAGATTACGTACACCTTCCTTGGCACGAATAAGGAAGTCCATGGCAAAAGTCATATCTGCCATTTCCGGCATATTTAATGAGTTAATCGGGTCTAAATAATCGGTATTCATTTGAGCTCCCCTTAATGTGTTATAGGTGTCGGACTACTCGGGACAGGTGCTTGGAAAGGAGCTTTCGCGTAGATTGCTTGCAGCTCGGCGATCTGTTGTATGGACTCAGTGACGTCTTTCTGCATTAAAGCTTTTAGCTCTTGGTCAAAGACCAGGCCTTGCATCAGTTTTGACTTAGCGATGCATAGCGTTTTAAAGTTTAAAGCTTCATGCAGTTCCATCGATTCGTGCGGCGCTAGTGTTGGTTTGTTCATGGAGAAATGATCACCTCCTTTTTCATTAGCGTTAGATTTTCCAACGAATCGGATCTTATACTAAAATGGATTGCGGGATATGGGAGATCCGAATATTCCCATACAGTTGCAGGAATATAAACAAAATCATAATCCGATACTTATTTCTGTTTTAAATGATTTTGAAATAGGGAGGAGGACTCACTGTGCCCAATAAAAACAAAATTGATCTAGCCACCGAAAATGCAAGAAAACCGGCAGAAGGTGCCCTTAACTCGAGTGGAAATACACTGGAGCAGCATGCATCTAATGCGGTTTCTGAGGTGCAGACGGCTTTAAATCAGGCAATAAGCTCGTTAAATGAATCTAATGCAACAAATTCACAAGCTTTGGAAAAAGCCCGGCAGCAATTGACCCGAGCAGATGAATTTTTAGATCAAGCGCAAACTTCCGCAAACGCATTACGTCTCCCGGACCAACAATAAAACGGTGCTGGTACTGATAAGCTTGGCAGCGTTTTTCTTTCTATTCCGTATTTTCTCCGATACTCTCTGCATGGGGATTTACTCTGCGTTGACGATCGGAGGAAGCAATTTTCCTAGAACACATATCGTTACGGTCAACATGCTTCGGCTTACGCCGAAGTTTTTTGTATTTTTAGATGTATCGGACAATTTCAAAATCACGGTTGATAAAGAATGATTAAGGGCCAGGCATTAGAAAAAGTCTTGAACATAATTATAGGTAATATCTATCCAACTATGTTGAGGAGGACATCATACAGCCTATGTTACCTATGGAAGAATATTTTGGTAAGCTAGAACTCGTTCATTCCTTTTACGGGGCTATGCCTACAGGCGTTAGTGTATCCGAAACCGGGCGAATCTTTATTTGCTTTCCGAAATGGGGAGATGACGTTAGATTTACGGTTGCGGAAATTGTTGAGGGACAGCTGCAGCCTTATCCTAATGTAGAAACGAATTTGATCAACCCATTGAATCTCGCGATGTCCTTCATTAGTGTCCAAAGTGTTGTTGCAGATGGAAGGGGAGCCCTGTGGGTACTGGACACGGCTGCACCAAATTTTTCTGAGCCAATTATAGGAGGGGCAAAATTAGTCGCGGTAGATTTAGAAACAAACACAATAAGAAAAGTTTATACATTTGCAGATGATGTGGTCCTGCCGACAACGTATCTGAATGATGTCCGATTTGACTTTCGTGTAGGTAACGCAGGTTACGCCTATATAACGGATTCTTCTTCCAATGGTCCCGGCGCTATTATCGTCGTAAATCTAGAAAACGGCAATGCGTATAGACGGTTGCATGGAGCAAGCTCAACCTCACCCGATCCGTATTTTGTACCGAAAGTGGAAGGTAAAATTTTGATGAATCGAAACGCGGATGGTTCCACATCTCCCTTTCGCTTGGCCTCTGATGGGATAGCCATTTCCCCTGATGGAAAAATGTTATTCTATTGTCCATTAACCAGTCGCCAGCTATACTCGATCTCAACAGAATCGTTAAGAGACAGAACGATACCGGATTTCAAGTTAAGTGATCTTGTGCAGTATTGGGGAGAGAAGGGTGCATCTGATGGGATGATCACGGACGCAAAAGGAAACGTGTATGCTGGAGATTATGAAAACGATAGTATTCGAAAGATATTGCCGAATGGAATCATGGAAACCATCGCCCATGATCCCCGAATTTTATGGCCAGATACGTTTTCTATTGGACCGGATCAATACTTATATGTAATTGTGAACCAATTACATAGACAGGCAAGATTTCATTATGGAAAAGACCTGCGAATAAAACCGTATAGTTTACTACGTTTGAAAATTGATGAATTACCTGCACCTACTTTTTGATAAATAGAACCCATTAAAACGAAATGAGGCAGTGTTTCACCATGTTGTGATCTCGAACGGGATGATCATGGTCATAGGAGTATAGCCTTGTCATGGACATACGTGTATAGCACTGCTATAATAGAGGTTATGAACACATATGACAAAATATTAGCAGCTGCTCTTAAGGTACTCGAAGAAGAGGGCGGAGCCCAATTTTCGACGCGAGCTGTCACTTCGATCGCGCAGGTTACGGCACCTACACTCTACCACCATTTCGGTAATGCAGATGGACTCCTGAGTGCAGCTATAGTGGAAGCGTTCAAACAGTTATTCGAAAGCAAAATTGCCGCAGTGGAGTCCCCAATTCCAGAGATGGCGCTTCGTCAGGGGTGGGATGACTATGTCCGCTTCGCGGCAGCCCGTCCTCGGATATATGCGGCAATGATGGGGCGGCTGCTTGAGGGCGCCCATATCGAAGCGGCAGATCAGTCATACCAAGCACTGGTGCAAAATGTTCAAAGAGTTGCTGCCGCAGGAAAACTGGCTGTTTCAGACGAAGCTGCAGCAGATCTGGTCTGGGCTTCAGCCAATACGGCCTCTTGGCTGTATGTGACGTCCCAAATACGCAAGGCACCCCCACCCCAGCCTCACGTCGTTGATCTCATTCGAGAAAGTGTGATGCAGATCATCTTGATCCCAATGCCGGACTCCGGTTCAAAATGAGGGATCGATGACAGAGCCTGGAGACTCCAGACAAAGCCCCAATGTGGGCTTTGTTTTGTTTCATGGTAAATGATGAAGGACCACAAATAGAGGCACATAAGAGATCGCCTATCCAAGCAGGATGGCGATCTTTTTCAATTCAGAGGGATTCGATGATCTCTTTCCTCACGCCACGGTATCTCGTAAGCATCGAAGTAACTCACGCTGCGCCCGTCATTAATGATGTTCAGGTCGCAGGAGGATCACAATATAAAAAAATATATAGCACCGCTATAGACAGCTCTGTATAGCGGTGCTATAATGTCCGTATAACAGTGCTATACAGTGATTCATAACTTATTAAACTCAGGAGGTTTACAATGCCATATAAAACTCAAGAAATGGTTGTCGTCACAGGTACTTCAAGTGGAATCGGCAGGGCTACCGCGGAGCAGCTCGCCGCTGAAGGATTTCACGTTTTAGCCGGGGTTCGCCGTCAGGAAGATGCCGACAAAATCAAACAAAAAAATATCGAACCGGTGATTCTCGATATTACCGCTATCGACACACTAAGGGCGCTGGCCGAACGAGTGGAGCAAGATCCGCTTGATCGCCCGCTCCGCGCAGTGGTCAACAATGCCGGCATTGCCGTTAATGCACCTCTTGAGATGGTTCCGCTGGATGAATTACGCCGTCAGATCGAAGTCAGCGTGATCGGGCAAGTTGCGGTTATTCAGGCGCTTACTCCCGCCTTGCTGAAGAGCAGCGGACGCGTAGTGAATATCGGATCCGTTGGCGGCAAAATCTCCATGCCCGGTTTCGGAATTTATTCAGCTGCAAAATACGCGATGGAAGCGATCAATGACAGCCTCCGCAGAGAGATGTCCTCGTTCGGACTCAAAGTTATCATGATTACTCCGGGCGGTGTCAGCACCAGCCTGTCGGAGAAAGGGGTTACGACAGCCAATCGGCTGTCCAAGTTGATGACTCCCGATCAGCACAGACGCCATGATCGTCTTTTTGACGCCGTGAAGGCGCAGGCTGAATCGTGGGCAACGAGCGGTATTCCTCCTAAGAAAGTGGCAGAAGTGGTTTCACGAGCCATCCACGCAAGTAATCCGCGCACCCGCTATACGGCTGGCCGAGATTCGGCTCTGCTGACCCGACTGGTTCGTATTCTCCCGGATAAACTTCTCGACCGGATGCTCCGCAGCCAGATGAAGCTGCAGTAACGGGAGTATGACTGATGTCACAACAACCGTTTGAACATGCATTATTAATAACTTAGGAGGAATCAACATGAACGATACCAATAACCGTTACGTTACTGTACTCTGGGAGGCGAGAGCCAAGGCAGGGAGAGAAGCTGAGATGAGGGCGTTTATGACTGCAGCTGTCACCCCGTCACGGAACGACCAGGGTAACATTGACTATGAAGCTCACGAGGTAGAAGGCCTGCCTGGTACATTTATCATCTACGAGCGCTGGGAAAACCGGGATGCTCTCGATCGACACCTGAACGCCCCGCGGATGCAGGAACTGGTGCCTCAGCTCTTAGAACTGATGGAGGGATCCATTGAGGAAGGGATTCGACTCCTGAAACCGTTTCGTCCAGCGCATTAAACTACAACACTGGGGAGGTCAAGCATTGGCAACGATCGATGAGTTTGCAGCACTAGATATTCGTGTGGGGACGATTAAGGAAGCGGACTTTTTTGAAGAAGCAAAGATCCCTGCGATTAAGCTTAAGATTGATTTTGGACCGGAGATCGGGATGAAATCCTCAAGTGCACAATTAACGAAGCGTTACAAGGCTGAGGACATTATAGGAAGACAAATTGTAGGAATCGTCAATTTTCCTCCTCGGCGCATTGCTGGATTCAAATCGGAGGTATTAGTTTTGGGCGGAGTCCCGGCAAAAGGAGATGTTATTCTATTAACGCCGGATACTGAAATCCCTAACGGTACTCCTATTGCATAAGTTAGACGACGAGAACGTTAACTGAATACAAATAAGAAAGCAAGCTGACCAATGTGTGAACTGCACCCAATTGTTAGACACCATCTAACAGATTGGAGGTGCAGTTTTTTTGTCAAATTGTAATATGGACTCACTCTATTCGTTTAATCTTTGGAGTAATCATGAATTGGTTTATGAAGCAGAAATAAGGTTAGCACTTACGGAGTTCACACATTATAAATAAGATATTATTTTTCCAAAAAGAAAACGATCTTACCATATATTCAGGGTCATTTGCTCTACTCTTATGAAGTAACCGATTACATTATTAACGTTTACCAACGGAGGAGAGCGAATGAATCCTAATTTGAAAGAAATGATCAGTCAAATGACATTGGAAGAAAAAGCAGAACTCTGCTCAGGTAAAGATTTCTGGAATACCATATCCATCGACCGCCTTGGGGTTCCCTCTATTATGATGACAGATGGCCCTCACGGACTTAGAAAACAAGAGGGAAGCTCGGACCACTTAGGCTTAAACAAAAGTGTACCAGCTACCTGCTACCCATCCGGAAGTGGAGTGGCCTCATCGTGGAATCGTGAACTTGCCCATACGATGGGGAAAGCAATCGGACAAGAAGCAGCGGCAGCGGATATTTCCATTGTTTTGGGGCCTGGTGTGAATATTAAGCGTTCCCCGCTGTGTGGCCGAAATTTTGAATATTTTTCTGAAGACCCTTATTTATCGGGAACTTTGGCAGCTAGTTATATACAAGGCGTACAAAGTCAAGGCGTGGGTACTTCCATCAAACATTTTGCTGTAAACAACCAGGAATATAAGCGAATGTCTGTCGATGCGGTGGTAGATGAACGGACTTTACGGGAAATTTATCTGGCTAGCTTTGAATATGCAGTGAAAGAGGGAGAGCCGTGGACCGTCATGGCCGCTTATAACAGAGTAAATGGTGCTTTTTGTTCGGAAAACAGCCGGTTACTGACTGAAATTCTCCGGGAAGAATGGGGATTTGCAGGCGTAGTGGTGTCGGATTGGGGAGCTGTCAATGAACGGGATCAGGGAATAGCTGCCGGTCTGGATCTGGAGATGCCTTCCAGCAGCGGTGCGGGATGCAAGAAAATGATTGAAGCTGTTCAATCGGGAAAGCTAAGCGAAGAGGTGCTGGATCAGTCTGTTGAGAGATTGTTGTCACTTGTATTCAAAGCTGTAGATCGCCAGCGGAAGTCAGTATCGGTTGATGTAGAGGCTCAGCACCAGTTGGCCAGAAAGATTGCAAGTGAATGCATGGTCCTGCTTAAGAATGAGGAGAGCATTCTCCCTCTAGACACGGAAGATACCATCGCGGTTATCGGAGCCTTTGCGCAGCAACCGCGCTACCAGGGCGGCGGTAGTTCACATATTATGCCGACGAAGCTGGATAACATCTATGAAGAAATCCTTAAAACAGCTACTGACAGTGCAAGCATCTCGTATGCGGCAGGTTATACGTTAGACGAAGATGTTGTAAACGAAGAACTGATTCATGAAGCAGTAGCTACCGCAAAGAATGCACAGGTTGCAGTGATTTTTGCCGGGCTGCCTGAACGTTATGAGTCTGAAGGTTTCGACCGGAAACACCTTCAATTGCCTGAAAGTCACAGAACTTTAATTGAAGCAGTCGCAGAGGTTCAAGAGAATATTGTTGTTGTATTGAGCAACGGAGGTCCCATTGAAATGCCTTGGCTGGATAAAGTTAAGGCTGTATTGGAGGCGTACCTTGGAGGACAGGCTTTGGGCGGTGCGATCGTTGATATTCTCTTTGGAAGCGTAAATCCAAGCGGAAAACTGGCTGAGACATTTCCTAAAAAACTGATCCACAATCCGTCGTACTTGAATTTCCCCGGAGACGGCGAGACTGCCGAATATCGAGAAGGTATTTTTACGGGCTACCGTCATTACGATACAAGAGATGTGGAGCCTTTGTTTCCATTTGGCTTCGGTTTGAGCTACACCCAATTTGAGTATAGTGATCTACAGGTTAGTCATAAACAGATCAAAGATACCGGCAGTGTAAAGGTTACAGCAAAAGTTAAAAACACGGGTGAAACAGCGGGCAAAGAGGCCGTTCAGCTATATGTACGTGATGTGGAATCAACGGTCCCACGTCCACTTCAGGAATTGAAGGGGTACACCAAAGTTTCACTTCAGCCTGGTGAAGAGACCACCGTACATTTTGAACTGGACAAAAGAGCGTTTGCTTACTACGATGTTAAGCTGAAAGACTGGCATGTGGAGACGGGTAAATTCGACATTATGGTCGGAAAATCTTCAAGAGAGATTGAACTCGTTGAAACGATCGAGGTAGAATCGAGCGTTATTGTTACCAAACCCATTACCAGGCATTCCACATTCGGTGAATTACTGCAGCATCCCGTTGGTGCTGAAATTATGGGTGCGATGGGGCAATATGACGGGAATGAAGCAGGACTGGGTGAGGGAATGCAGGATTTAATCATGGGTACCACATTGCACAATGCAGCACTTATGAGCAACGGTCAGTTCACAGAAGAAACACTGCAGAGCATCTTATCCGCTATTAACCGTTGAATGCATGCATCATTAGAATAAGCCCGGCGCAGCCCGGGCTTATTCCTCTATCATATGATGTGTTTGTTGATACTTCTTAGGGGTTCTGCCTGAATGTTTTTTGAAGATTTTAGTGAAATAACTCTGATCCGTAAAACTCAAAAGAGACCCGATTTCAGAAAGAGGAGTGCTCGTAAATTGAATCATATGTTTAGCTTCCTCAATTTTGATCTGTTGAATATATTCATTCACGGGAACCCCAACTTCTTTTTTAAATAATACAGACAGATAGTTTGGGCTGATACCGGCATGTTCAGCAATTTCCTCGTGTGTAATTTTGGAATAACGGTGGTTATATATATAATTTTTGCAAAGTGTAACGATTTTAGAATGCTGTGATGCTTTAACCTGAGAGACTTTCTCGGTCAACGAAAAAAATGCTTCCAAGCAGCATTGATCGATTTCTTTATCGGTCCGTAGATCCTCGAGGCGCTGTATGTAAACATCACTTACCGAAAAAGCAATCTCCGAATAGAGACCCCCGTCAATTGCAGCTCTGGCTGCAAGAGCTATACCGATGATGCCAAGATTCTTTTTAGAACGGATATGACTTGATTTGGACAGGACTCCTGTATTTTCATGACCAAGTTGTGTAAAGTGTTTGAGCATATCCAATTTACCGTCCTTAACAATCGTTAACAATTTCTTTTCATTTAGCGGGTTGTGATGGAGCATCTCATCATAGCCTTTTGATGAATTTATGGAACTTTGTATTTCTTTTTCCTTGATATGAATACCGCGCAAATAGTCCTGTACTACATCCTCAGCTTCGATCAATTCGTGATTAAACATTTGATTAACCAAGATCGTGATGTTGATTAGCCTCTCATGGGTTATCACAGGAACAGACTGATAATAATGATATACTTGTTCCCGGTTCGCAAAGAGATGTGTGTCATTAATGAGCCCATTTATTTTATGTTCAATCAAGCTAAATGGAAGGGAAGGTCCTAAAATGATGGTTCCTTCATCGTTCAGATCGTTACCAATACGAATTAAAATGTAGTTCTCAAAAAACATCGTTCTTACAACTGAAGGATCTTCTTTACACACGGATGGATCAAACCCCAACACTGAAAAAAAGAATTGTTTATCATTTTTATACAGCGGATTAAGTATTCGATTACCCATCAGTTCGAATTGAACCTCTCCGGTGGAGCTTACAAAGAAGATGGACATATCAAAAAGTTCTGCAATAAGTTTACATTGACGTTTTAGGTCCATTTTGTGTGTGACTCCTTTTTTTAATCATTTTATCACATCAAAATTATAAAATTACAATGATATTACCATATTGTATGAGGAAAATTCTTTATGATATTTTAGTAAGCGTTAACATTTAGGTGTGTGAGATCTATGTTGAAGGGTGGTCATCTCATGGAATTAAAAGATTTCCGGATTGAATACATGCATAATCCGATTGGACTGGACACAGTAAACCCAAGATTCTCATGGAAATTAGATTCTACTGAACAGGACGTAATGCAATCCGCTTACCAAATAAGTGTCACACAAGATTTGCAGAAAATCTGGGATTCTGAAAAGAGGGATGAAGACGTCTCCGTTTTAGTGGAATATGCTGGTCCTCGTTTGCAGGCCACGACTTTGTATCAGGTTCAAGTCGAAGTTTGGGATAACAAAGGTAATCACGCAGTCATGGAAGGACATTTTGAGACCGGGTTGCTGAATGGCAGCAACTTTCAGGCAGAGTGGATTACACATCCATTCCCGAGCGAAGAAAGTGCTCCACCCGTTTTCTACAAAGAATTCTCTGTCGAAAAGGAAATTCAGCAAGCCCGAATCTATACCACTTCCCACGGTGTTTATGAAATTGCGATCAATGGGACAAGAGTAGGAGAAGACTACTTTGCACCTGGATGGACGAATTACAACGAGCGATTGCAGTATCAGACTTACCGTTTGGACGGGATGCTGGAGAGCCAGAATAAAATAGAGATTACGGTGGGGAATGGCTGGTATAAAGGCATATTTGGTTTTACTTGCACTCCGAACCATTACGGGGATAGAGTTGCTGCACTTGCTGAAATCCATATTGTCTATACGGATGGAACAAAAGAGATCATTGCAACCGACAAAACCTGGCAGGTGACTACCGGACCCATCCGTTCAAGTGAAATTTACATGGGCGAGACTTATGATTCATGTTTTCATGAAAGTCAGTCCTTCTATGTGGAAACAGCCTCTTTCGATAAAAATCGCCTTGTTGCTCAGGAAAGTGAACCTGTCAAAATCACAAAAAGGCTCCCTGCACTTCAGTTGATTACAACCCCAAAAGGAGAATGTGTCATTGATTTCGGGCAAATCCTTACTGGGTTTGTAGAGCTTCGAACCAAAGGGCGGAAAGGTCAAACGATAACCATACGGCATGCTGAGGTTCTTGATAAGGAAGGAAATTTCTATCCGGATACGTTAAGACAGGCAGTATCCATTGATCAATTGATCTGTAACGGTAAAGATCAAATTTTCCGTCCTCATTTCACTTTCCATGGATTTCGGTATATCGCCATTGAAGGGGTAGATGAGATCCAGCTCGATCAATTCACAGCTTGCGTGCTGCATTCAAGTCTGGAGGAAACAGGCCGTTTCGTGACCTCCAATGCCATGGTGAACCAGCTGCAAAGCAACATTCAGTGGAGCCAAAGAGGTAACTTTCTGGATATACCGACGGACTGCCCTCAAAGAGACGAGCGTCTAGGGTGGACAGGAGATGCACAAGTATTTGCCGGGACCGCTGCGTTCAATATGAATGTTGCCTCCTTCTTCAAGAAATGGCTGCGCGACCTTGCCTCTGAGCAGACGGAGGAATATGGGGTTCCCCATGTCATTCCTAACATTCTTGGAAATCAAGAAGGTGCTGCTGCCTGGAGCGATGCCGCTGTTATTGTCCCTTGGGTCATGTACCAAACCTATGGAGATCTTCGATTGCTGCGAGAACAATATGACAGCATGAAGGGGTGGATTGAATATATTACTGCACGTTGTGGAGCGAATGGATTATGGCAGACTGGTTATCAATATGGGGACTGGTTAGGGTTGGACAAAGAGGAGATTAGTAACGATAGAACAGGGGCTACAGATGTTTATCTGGTAGCAAACGCTTATTATGCATATTCGACCGAACTGGTTGCAAAGACAGCCAAGCTTCTGGACAAAACCGAAGATGCCGTCCGTTACGAAGAATTGCATAGCCAGATCAAACAGGCTTTCAATGCAGAATATATCTCTTCAACTGGCAGACTGGTCAGCGAAACTCAAACGGCCTGCGTGTTAGCGCTACACTTCAACCTTGCCGAGGAGAGATACAAGGATCGGATTCGCAAGACGCTTGAAAACAATATAGCGAAACATAAAAACCATCTCACGACAGGATTTGTTGGTACTCCATATCTGTGCCATGCCTTATCGGACAATGACCTGCATGACCTTGCTGGTACCTTGTTTCTGAAAGAGGATTTCCCATCTTGGTTGTACGCCGTAAAAAAAGGGGCTACCACGATATGGGAACGGTGGAATTCCATTCTGCCAAATGGTGATTTCGATACATCAGGTATGAATTCCTTGAATCATTACGCCTATGGATCCATTGGGGAATGGATGTATAGAAAACTCGCGGGAATTAATTCAATTGAAGCAGGATATAAGAAGATTCTAATAAAACCTCAATTCATCCGAGGAATCAGTTCGGTAGATGCTGCTTTTGATTCGGTCTACGGAGAGATAAAAAGCTCTTGGTCATGCAGGGCGGGTAACATTATTGTAAATGTAACGATACCAGCAAATACAACCGCAATTATTGTACTGCCTGAGAAACCTGTGCCTGTGGAGGTTGGTTCCGGATCTTACAGCTTCGAATATGCGACGCAAACCAGTCTCGAAAGAGAACGGTTTACCATGGATTCGACACTCAAAGAGATTGTGGAAGAGCCCACAGCAGTTCGAATGTTAAACGAGCACGCTCCCGGTATGCTGGATCACCCGATGATCCAATATGCTTATGATTTATCTGTAAGCGAATTGCTCGCCAATACGCCAGAGGAGACCGAACAGTTATTTAGAAGAGTCATTCAAATGCTCAATGCCTCCTAGGTGTAAAGGGGAAAGAATAGAATATAAAAGGCGCTGCAGGAAACAAGCAGCGCCTTTTTGGATTACAGAAATTCGTTTTTGAATAACGAAATTATAGCGCATAAAAAAAGCGAAGCTCCAACATAAAATTACTAAAAATATAATGAGGTTACCATATTTATGCTTTGTGGAGGACTAAAATAATGTTTGAAAGCGGTACCATGAAGCGAAAGAATAAGGGGGAACAGTAATGATAGCAGAACGGGATATTTTTAATCCACCAGTTGGAAAGGGAAGTAAAAAGTCCAGGGCATTAGGCCTTGATGCCCAAGGAATTCAGAAAACAATGCGCCCTTACCATTACTTAGGCGACGGAGCAGCCCAAGTAGCTTTAAACTCCATCAACGGACTGATCGGGATGTTAACTTATTTTTATACAGATAAGGTAGGGATTGCAGCTGCCACAGTGGGTACGATCATGCTCATCACCAAATTTATCAATGCAATAGCAGACTTGCTGATGGGTAGAATCGTTGATGCGACCAAATCCAAATATGGAAAGGCTAGACCTTGGATTCTTTGGATGGCTCTACCCACCCTGGCATCCATCATATTACTGTTCACAGTGCCGGCAGAGGCATCATCAACGGTAAAAACCTTCTATGCGTTAGCTACAGTAGCGTTTGCTTCAGCCATTGTGTATACGGGAATTGCGATTCCTTTCGGAAGCTTGATGGCGATCCGTACCAGAAGTGTAGAAGAACGCGGTAAGATGGGCCTTACCCGAACCATCTTTGGATATATTATTGGGATGATTATCGCTATCACATTAATTCCAATAACCAATATGCTTGGTGGGGATCAAAAAGCATGGATTATCGTTGCGGTTGTATTGGGTATTGTATCTTTCATTTCCTTAATCCTGACCTTCTTAGCATCGAAAGAAAACAACGCTGGTACAAGTATTGTTGAAAGCGATAACATTCCCTTCTGGGAAAGCATCAGGCTTCTATTCCAGAACAAATACTGGGTCATCATGCTATTTGCTCAGTTATTGATCAACATGCTGTATACGCTTAATGGTTCAACAGGAATCTATTACACCAAGTATATCCTCGGGAATGAGAACCTGATCGGAATCATGGGGGCAGTTGGATTAGTCCCGGTTTTTTTGGGATTTGTTATGGTGGGACCCATGATTAAGAAATTCGGACTTACTAGAACTGCACGGATAGGCATGCTTCTTGGCATCGTTTCATCACTTATTCGTTGCTTCATGCCATATAACTTTATTGCAGCTATAGTACTTGGCGGTATCGCAACACTGGCAACCATTCCAATGATGGCTGTAGGCGGAGTGTTGGTGAACAACACTGTGGAATACGGTGAATGGAAGACAGGTAAACGCTTAGTTGGGATGGTCAATAGCGCAAACAGCTTTGGCGTTAAAATTGGTTCGGGCCTCGCTGCCGCGATGATCGGCTGGATTCTTGCCATAGGAAGCTACGACGGAGCGTTAGTAACACAGGCGGATTCTGCGATTACCAGCATCCTGGTTCTGACAGTATATCTTCCTTTAGTGATATTCGTTCTTACGTATATCTGCTTGCGCAAGTACGACTTGGATGAGAAGTATCCTCAAATTGTAAAAGAACTGGAAGAACGAGTGAATCCTTAGGAAGATACCGGTTATCGCGTATTACTGGGATTAAATGAACTTAATTGAAAGTAAATCGAGAAATGTGATAGTCTCTATATTGTAGTGATATTATAACTATCATTTTGAGGGGTGACGCGATGTTTACCAATGAAAATCAAGGTCGTTCCAAGTCCAAAGTTGATTTCTTGGATCATTCTTTCATTCAGCAGCCTTTCCCAGTCTACGAAAAGCTGCGTGCCGAAGAGCCTGTCCATCGACTATTACTGCCCAGTGGGCATGCTGCGTGGATGGTTACCCGATATGAGGATGCCGTCAACATTTTGCAGGATGGTCGCTTTGTAACCGGTGTTCTCGATAACAGGAACGATGAATCTGAGAAGTCCATTCCTCCGCATCAGGCGATTATTTCACGGAATCTCATCAGTGTTGGTCCAGAAGATCATCGTCGACTGCGGCGCTTGATTCAGAAGGCATTCACTCCCCGCATGATTGAGAGGCTGCGGGGACGAATTGTGGAAATAAGCGATGAATTGCTGGACAAGATTCAGGCAGGAAACACTCGGGAGTTTGATTTGATCGAGGACTATGCCTTCCCGCTGCCCATTATCGTTATTTGTGAAATGCTAGGTGTTCCGCTGAAGGATCAAGACAAATTCAGAGCCTGGTCCAACACCATTATGGAGAGTGTCAGCAATCCGCAGATGAACCAGGAGAGCGATGAAGTGATGAAGGCTTTTGTAGATTACTTACAAGAACTGATCACGGAGCGGCGCAATAATATTCAACAGGACCTCATCAGCGATCTCATCAGCATAGAGGAAGAAGGTGACAAACTAACGGAGCAGGAATTATATGCACTTGTGTTCGTACTCATCATAGCAGGGCATGAAACAACAGTGAATCTGATTGGGAACGGCATGCTGGCGCTGCTGGAACATCCGCAGCAAAAGCAACTCCTTATGGATCAACCGGATCTGATTCAAGCGGCGGTTGAGGAAGTGCTGCGATTTAATGGGCCGGCTGAAATTAGCAATGTTCGATGGGCTGCGGAAAATGTGGAGTTTCAGGGAATACAAATTCGCCAAGGAGATATGATGCTGGTCGCATTATCCTCAGCGAATCGGGATTCCAGTCAATATGAAAACCCCGATACGTTTGACATTACTCGCAAAGTCAATGATCACATTGCATTTGGTAAAGGAATTCATTATTGTCTTGGCGCTCCACTTGCGAGACTTGAAGGCGAAATTGCGATCAACGCTTTACTTCACCGGCTGCCGGAGATCCGGTTAAATACGGATGCGGAACTGCTGGAGTGGAGGCCAGGTATGATCATCCGGGGACTCAAAGCTTTTCCAGTCGTATACTAATCGAAATAATAGTTTGAACCTAAATTATTAATATATTGGAGAGATGAACCTAATGAGTTATGACGAGAATATCCGAATTGGTGAATTGTTGAACAACGCAGAATCGTTTGCTGTACTGGAAAAGCATTTGCCGGAATTCGTGAAGGAACCAACGTTCAAGATGGCCACTAACTTTACGTTGGATCAACTAGCTGCATTGCCTCAGGTAGACATTCCTTTGTCTACACTTCAGACTTTGAAGCAGGAACTGGCAGCCATTGAATTAGGAGCAACAGCCCAGAAGCAAGAAAATGGTGCACCGAAAGGAAATAAAGAAGGGATTTCTCTGGAAGGTAAAGTGATCGTTGTTACGGGAGCTGGAAGTGGAATCGGAAGAGCCAGCGCCGTGATTATGGGTTCTCGCGGAGCGAAGCTTGTACTGGTTGATTTCAATGAGCAGACAGGGGAAGAAACGTTAGCATTGGTTCGCGAAAATGGCGGTGAAGCTACTTTTGTACAAGCTGACGTATCCAAAGAGAGCGATGTGCAAAACTATATTCAAAAAGCAGTAGAAGTCTATGGAAAAATTGACGTGGCATTCAACAACGCGGGTATACTCCAGAAATTCCAACGTTTCCAGGATATCTCCGAGGAAGAATTTACACGGATCATGGATGTGAATGTGAAAGGGATCTTTTTAGGTATGAAATATGCCTTGCAGATTATGGATAAACAGGGATACGGCCATATCATCAATACTGCGTCCACTACGGCCATTCGTGCTGAACACAGTCTGGGTGCATACACCGCAAGCAAACATGCGGTTGCGGGTTTGACCAAAGCGGCGGCCATTGAATATGTACGCAAAGGTATTCGCATCAATGCCATCTGTCCAGGAGGTGTAGCTACAACATTGACGGCTGCGGTTCCCCAATCGCTGCAGGAGAGCGGCTACGTGCCTGAAGAGTTTCCGAATATGCGGATCGGGCGTTATGCAGAGCCAGAAGAACTCGCCCAGATCGTTGCGTTTCTTGCATCTGATTATTCCAGTTACATGACAGGATCAATCATCCTCGCAGATGGTGGCATCACACTCTAATTATTTGTTCAAATTCACATTCTGAAACGCTACAACAATAGGAACTGTCCGGAGGGAGATCCCATTGTGAAGTTTCGCATAATTATTTGAAATTATCGTCCATAAGTCTAACTTGTGGACGATTTTTCATTACAAAAGGGTATGTACGAAAGGGCATGCACGATCGTACATCTTTTTGGTCGTGATTTGGACTATAATGACTTATACAAGAGGTGATCCCATGAAAATAGTACGGAAGAAGACGAATCCGGCCGGAATAAATGAAGAAACGGACCCGATTGCGTCTTCACGTATTCCCATAATCATCTGGCTTTGGCTTGTTGCCATGGCTACTATGATCCTGCAAACGATGTCAACCCCTATATTAGTACCCAGTATTATCTTTGTAGCTGCAATGTTAATTCATACCATGGTGTACTGGGAAGTTAACAAACTTATACAACGATCCAAATTACTCTACATACTTCTTCAATCAGGGTTGATTTTCGGTAGTGCCATGTTAATGCCAGACGGTATGCCTGCTGTATTGATTGGTTTGATTCCGGTGTTGATTGGACAGACCCTTGCCATATACTATGAGACGGCAAAAATTGTACTATTTGCGTTTGTATTATATTTATTATTCTGCACGGTAACCCTGTTTACACGATCTGGTATGGATGTCGTCTTGTTAATTCTATTACTGTTAATGATGATCGTTGTCGTAGTATCCTATGCGGTGCTTTTCTATCGTCAGGTCAATGCCCGTGTTAGGACATTAACGTTTCTGCATGAGCTGGAGCAGGCTCATCAAAAAGTAGAGGAATTGACACTAACAAGCGAGAGACAACGTATGGCAAGAGATCTGCATGATACATTAGCTCAAGGACTCGCCGGTATTATAATGCAGCTGGAGGCCGTCGATGAGCACATGAATCGAGGAGGTTTTCCGCGCGCCCACGAGATTATCCGCAGTTCAATGGGCCAAGCACGCAAAACATTGGCTGATGCACGCAAAGCCATTGATGATCTTCGTACCAAGGCAACGCCGGCTATTACCTTTGGAGAGGCAATACAGGAACAAATTCAACGTTTCCAACAGGCGACTGGAATCGAAGTCCTTTTGGACGGGAATGCTCCTAGTTCCATATCCAAAGTAGGAATGGAGCACGTATTGCACATTTTAAGTGAATCGCTAATGAACATAGCCAGGCATGCCAAGGCAACGAGCGCAACCATTCATATGGCTATAGAAAATGAAGATTTCCATCTTATTATACGAGATAACGGAAGGGGCTTTAGCGTAGACCGAATCGGAAAACAAGCCGGGCACTATGGCTTGATCGGGATGAATGAACGGGCCAGGTTGATAGGTGGCAGCATTGAAATTGAGAGCGGAAAACAAGGAACGACTATTTTGTTTCGCGTTCCACTTGGAAAAGGAGAAGTCTGAATGAAATATAACATACTCATCGTAGATGATCATTGGGTGGTGCGTGAAGGACTTAAATTAATATTGGAGACCAGTGAAAACTATCTGATTGTCGGAGAAGCTGAGGAAGGGGAAGAAGCTATCCGAATTATGTTAGACAAACAGCCAGATGTCATTCTACTGGACTTAAATATGCCGGGGGGGCTCAGTGGCTTGGATACCTTGAAACGAATGAACGAGCAACACATTAGTATACCGGTTATTATTCTGACGACATACAACGAAGATGAGCTGATGATTGAGGGACTTTCTCTTGGAGCCAAAGGGTACTTACTCAAGGATACAAGCCGAGAACAATTATTTCGTACGCTGGATTCTGCCATTCGTGGAGAGACACTGCTTCAACCTGAAATAACGTCAAGAGTCTTTGCGTTTCATGCGAAGTCTTCTCAAGAATCCAAAACACAACCACAACTATTAATTGACAAAGAGTCAACCCTGATTAGTGAGAGAGAATTACTCGTTTTACAAGCCGTGGCTCGTGGTTTACGGAGCAGAGATATTGCTTTTGATATGGGTATTGCCGAGAGAACAGTAAAATCTTATCTCACCAACATTTACAATAAACTTGGAGTGAATTCGCGATCAGAAGCAGTTGCAGTAGCCGTCGAAAAGGGGATTTTACACTTGTAACTTGTAAGGTACTCTTTCGTAATCAAAGTTAAAAAAATGGTTTGCCCGTTATGTCCTATCCCTTCTATGCCCCATCGTACATGAAAGGCTTGCCCTTTCGTACGATTTTTTTTTGTTTTTATTTCGTTACTATGGGGGTACAGAGCTTTTCCTTAGATAGCTCTAGGATTTTTGTGGAAGTGAAAGGGGAAGAAATAAAGCTATGGCAAAATGGTTATATCGTCTCGGGGCTTGGTCGACGAGAAAACGGAAAATGGTCATTACGATGGGATTAACACTTCTTATCGTGCTTGCATCTTTAGGACTTGGTATGGGTACTTCGTTTACGGGTGAAATGACTATACCAGGAACGAAGTCGGATCAGGCAGCGAAAGTACTAAATTCAGAGTTTCCATCATCAGATGACGGTGGTCAGATCAGGCTCATTTTCAAAGCGAAGAATGATTCATTGACTTCCGAAGCAAACAAAAATTACATTCGGCAAGCCCTGAAAGATGTAAAAACGGATTTGTCAGTCAAATCTGTAGCGAGCCCATTTGAATCAATGACTCTAAGCGCGGATAAAAAGATTGGTTATGCAGACATAACGTATTCTAAACCCGCTAGTGAAGTGGATGAGAGCTCGAAGGAGCATGTGTTGAACATTGCAGAGCGGCTCGATAAGGAAGGGATTCAAACCGAAATTGGAGGCAGCGTTGCTTTTTCTGAAATAGAAGTCGGGGGCATATCAGAAGTCATTGGTATCCTTATTGCCTTCATGATTTTAGCGTTTACGTTTACTTCGTTTCTAGCAGCAGGACTTCCCATACTAACAGCAGTCATTGGACTCGGAATTGGTCTAATGACTATAATTATTGGTTCAAATTTCGTATCAATGTCATCATTCTCCATTACGTTAGCAGTCATGCTTGCTTTAGCAGTCGGTATTGATTATGCACTATTTATCATGTCACGATACCGTCAGCAGTTGGCAGAAGGATTTGACAGGGAAACAGCCATCGCTCAGGCTAATGCAACAGCAGGAGGCTCGGTTGTATTTGCAGGACTGACGGTAATTATCGCGCTAGTGGGTTTGTCCGTCGTACAAATCCCTTTCATTACGATGATGGGACTAGCGGCTGCTATTAGCGTATTTGTAGCTGTCCTCATTGCGATCATTCTCGTACCAGCCATATTAGCTGCAGCAGGAGACAGCATTAGTCCGTCTCGCGAAAATCGTTGGCTGAGAAAATGGTCTGGGAGCAAAAAGGAGAAAACAAACGGAAACGCTTGGAGTCGAGTTGTCACTAGAAAGCCTTGGCTTACTACCATTCTATGTATTGCCGTCTTAATCATGTGTACCTTGCCTTTTCTGCATATGCAGCTGGGCTTGCCGGACAATGGCCTGAAATCGACAGAAACGACTGAGCGTCGTGGATATGATCTAATGGCTGAGGGATTCGGTGAAGGGTTCAATGGCCCACTCGTTATTGTAGCTAAAGCTAATAATAGTGAGGACCCTCAATCAGCAATCGCTCAAGCAACGGCTTACATCAGCGATCTACCGAATGTCTCTAGTGCAACACCTGCAATACCGAGTCCATCGGGAAATGCAGCCTTCATTACAGTGTTACCTAAGACAGGCCCGCACGACATTCGTACGACTGAACTGGTGGAGACTATACGTAAAAAAGCCGATCAACAAAACAATAAACAGGTCGAGATTATGGTTACCGGTGGGACTGCGGTTAACATTGATATTTCAGAGAAATTGCAACAGGCATTACCTAAGTTCGCTTTATTGATTGTTGGTCTGGCTTTTGTACTGCTCATGCTCGTTTTTCGATCTTTGCTTGTACCGATTAAGGCTGTACTTGGTTTTCTGTTTACATTGGGTTCAACACTCGGTTTTATTGTCTGGGTCATTCAAGATGGTTATCTGGCCAATTTGTTCGGTATTCCTGAACCTGGGCCGGTGCTTAGTTTCCTTCCAATTCTCGTCACTGGAATTCTGTTTGGACTTGCCATGGACTATGAGGTGTTCCTTGTCAGCCGAATGCGTGAAGACTTCACCCATACTGGAGATGCACGACAATCGGTAAAAAGCGGGATAAACCATAGTGGACCAGTCGTTACTGCTGCAGGCTTGATTATGATTGCCGTGTTTGCCAGCTTTATTTTTGCCGAAGATACCATTATCAAATCCATGGGATTAGCCCTGGCATTTGGCATACTTGTCGATGCATTCATCGTGCGTATGACACTTGTGCCAGCGGTAATGACCATTCTTGGAAAAAGTGCCTGGTATATTCCTGCATGGCTTGATCGCTTGTTGCCTAACATCGATGTAGAAGGTGAATCCGTTATGAGAGAAAACCATAAAGCCGCCAGTGGTTTTGATCAAACCATCATTAGAAAGACGGTCTCTGGTGAAAAACATGGCTAAGTTACGTCTACTCAACAGATGTAAAAAGGCAGAGGATGAGAGGGCTGCCTACAACTGCAGCGCCTTCTCCGTCGGATTTCAGGAATCAGTTAGCAGCATTCAAACGTCATTGAAGTCAAGGTTTCAAAGACTCTAGGAAAAGACCTTTCAGTAAGTTGAATTGCTCGGACGGGTCAACACGAGTGTTGAATGCATCGATACCTTCCAGCATGGACATTTTCTTGGAAAATGTTCCGAATACATTCATCATTGTAAGTAGAATGTTGACGGAATTTGAACTGGCACGGACCGAACGATCCTGTTCTCCCAGTGCTGCCAGTTCGGTAAACAGAGCAATAATTTTGTTATATTCCGTTTGATACAATTCCATATGCTCTACAGGCTCTTTGGAGAGCGCAACGTAACATTCAAAGGCTTCAATCAACTTGGAGTTTTGTTGATGCTCAGCTTGCTGAAAGAAAATCAGGGTGTCAAATATTTCGTTTAATTTCTCGTAACATGTTCCTTCTCCATGCACAATCTTTTCAAAGATAACCACTTCGGACTGAACAATATATGAAGCAACAGCAACAATCAAATGCTCTTTCTTGGGAAAATAGCGGAATACAGTAGCTACCCCGAGGCTTGCAGCCGTGGCAATTTCCTGCATGGTAGCCTTTTCGAATCCTTGCTGTGTGAAAATAGAAATGGCAGCTTCAATGATGCTTAAACGGCGTTTCTCTCTCAGCTCGCTTCGCTCATTCTCCTGGCGTTGTCGGGGTTGAATAGGGATAACCTCCTTGTCTCTGTAACTCAGGTTATGCTAACAATTGCAATTCTATTTGTCAACGAAGCAAGGTATGAAACGATTTGATACTCAAAACCCTAATCAGATCACTAGCCAAGATAAGCTATAAAGGAAGACTTCATTATAAATGAACAAACTAAAATGGTTATGTATAAAAAATCGTGACTGCCATTAACAAACAGGTAGGTATTCCTATAATTATCGCCGAGTTTTCTTATCCTTCAGGTGAGGTGCAAGGTGCATATTCGAAGAGACAAATTAAAATAACGTATATTCAACCAGAAAAGTCGCTTTTAGCGGCTTTTTGTTCTATCTACTAAGAGAGGAGCGGCTTGTTCATTGGGGCCGCGTCTAATTAATAACAGGGATATTCCTTTTATCTCCAGCATTTAATCTCATTAATCGGCTCAGTTATCACATGTTCAAACCAAGAGCAAATATGACTTTTCTCCTGTTTTTCAACAAAACAAATATCAATACAAGGGTTTTTTATCCAAAAGAAATTAGAACTTTGTTCTCTTACAGCTCCATGTAAAATTTTATAAAATTTTCTTATTCACATCATCAGACTTTACAGGAGGATTATTATGTCAACTTATCTCTCGCTCTCAGGTGTTAGGAAAATATCCTTGATACCGAAAACGATCCTGGTATTTGCAACGGGTATATTGTTTTTGCTAATGTATGCAAATGTCATCTCAGCTCATGGTTACCTAGAGTCACCAGCCAGTCGTGCATACTTATGCCAACAGAATCTCAATAGTAACTGCGGTCAGGTTCAATATGAACCACAGAGTGTGGAAGCAAAAGGGAACTTTCCGGTGGGAGGCCCGTCCGATGGGGAAATTACAGGTGGAGGTATTTTTCCGGAGTTATATACTCAAACGGCACAACGTTGGACGAAGCTTGACATGCAAACAGGAAGCCAAACCTTTACCTGGAAATTGACAGCAGCACATGCAACAAAAGAGTGGAAATATTACATAACCAAGAAAGACTGGAACCCTAATGCTCCGATTGAGCGTAAGGATTTAGAACTGTTTTGTACCTACAGTGATGGAGGGAAATTGCCAGAAAAATCGGTCTCACATCAATGTGAAATACCAGCAGACCGTACCGGTTATCATGTTATTCTTGGCGTATGGGAAATCGCTGATACTGGTAATGCCTTTTATCAAGCGCTTGACGTAAATCTAATGAAATCGGGTAGTGGAAGTGGATCAAACACCGATGTAACAGCTCCAACAGCTCCAACAGATCTAAAAGCAAGTAATATCACGACAAAATCATTTACACTTAGCTGGCATCCTTCGACTGATAATGTGAGTGTAATGAGTTATGAACTTTATCAAAATGGGCATAAGATTGCGACTATTCCAGGAACATCTGTATCCTATGATGTAACTGGATTAAGTCAAGGAACAACTTATGTCTATGCGTTAAAAGCGATTGATGCTGCAGGTCATGGATCCCTTCTCAGTTCGGAGATTACAGTGCAGACAACTTCTGCAACCATACCTGACCCTTTAGCTCCAACGGCTCCAAGTAATCTTCACGCACATACCGTGAGTGCAGCATCAGTAAGTCTGATGTGGTCCAGTTCAACGGATAATGTGGCTGTTAGCAGCTACGACATTTACCAAGGATCAGAGCGGATCGCTACTGTCAATGGAACCGTGACAAGTTATGAGGTAACCGGTCTGAAATCAAGCTCGACATATACATTTTCAATCAAAGCCAAGGATTCTGCTGGAAATGTATCTGTAGCGAGTAACGTCATTACAGTTACTACATTTGAGTCATCTCCGCCAGTTGTAGAACCGGATGCACCTGAAGCTTGGGCTGAGAATACGTCATACCACATCGGGGATCGTGTCCTTTACAAAGAGGTCATCTATATTTGCCGTCAAGCTCATACATCAATATACACTTGGACTCCTTCCGAAGTCCTTGCATTGTGGTTGCCAGAATAGCCGAAAGTCACTCAGGATTTGTTCCTGAGTGACTTTTTTTGATGAGCGCTCGCGCGGATCCAGAGACAGTTTCAACATAATCGATGACAAATGTTTATTTTTGCTTACTTGGGTGAACATATGAATATAAAACGTTGTTTAGCGGACACATGGGATGGAGTTTGATTATTGCAAGTGAATTTTTTGTGATTTATTATTGCCAATGTAAGGTTTTTAATTGAGAATTCTATTCTCATCTAAAATAGACGAACATTTCGTTAATTTACTTAATAAAGGAGTATGGATCATGAGTAAACGTTTTGAATCAAAAGTTATTTTAATTACTGGAGCAGGCTCAGGTCTTGGACAATCAGCGGCATTTGAAATCGCAAAAGAAGGTGCCAAGCTTTCTCTCGTTGACCTTAATCAACCTGCACTTGAAGAGACGAAGAAATTGATTCTTGAAGTTGCACCTGAGGCAGAAGTTCTTCTTCTTACTGCTGATGTATCTGATGAGCAAGCTGTTCAAAAATATGTAGATGATACGGTTCAAAAGTTCGGTCGCATCGATGGATTCTACAACAATGCGGGGATCGAAGGTACTCAGGCTCCTACAGCTGAATATAACAGTAAAGTGTTTGACAAAGTCATTGACATTAACCTTAAAGGTGTCTTTTATGGCATGAAATACGTTCTTCCCGTGATGAAAGAGCAACAATCCGGTTCCATTGTCAATGTTGCCTCTGTTGGCGGGATTCGTGGAGTTCTGAATCAGGCGGCGTATGTCGCAAGTAAACATGCTGTATCGGGTATGACGAAAAATGCAGCAATCGAGTACGGACAATATAACCTGAGCATCAACGCTATCGCTCCAGGGGCGATTATGACTGCGATGGTTGTCGGTTCCCTTAAACAAATCGGTGGCGAAGAAGGATGGGAAGAAGCCGGCAAAGAATTTGTTAGCGTAAACCCTAAGAGACGTTTTGGTAAACCTGAAGAAGTAGGCCGTCTTGTTGCCTTCCTGCTATCCGGCGAATCCGAATTTATTAATGGTGCTGTCATTCCTATTGATGGTGGACAATCGAACCAATACTAATAACATCAAGATCCCTCTTTGGCAATGTCATTAAGAAGAGGGCCATAAATGAAGAAAAAGAGCAGGTCATCCAAAAGGTGGCTTGCTCTTTTTTTGTGCTGAATAAGAAAATGAACTTGATAAGTAATTGGGAATATAAAAGAGGAAGCCATGGCCCAGCATAACATAGAGAAGCAGAGGGACGCCGCATTCCGCTGTATGACATTAGGAATTGTAGGGTTTCTGCTAAATCATTGCTAAGCAGCATTCAAAGCGTTTATATATTTTTCGTATTCAACCTCTTATAATGTTCAGAATTTGTTCAGTGAGCCTTGCTATACTAAAGCGAATTTATTTCATTTTTCTGAGTCATTATATAACATCTTATGGAGGTCTTCTGCTTGAAACTGCACAAAAAAGCGTCATTATTTCTTTCGGTTCTTCTGTTATCACCATTGGTATTGCCTCCGGCTAGTATCCAGGATTTTTATGGAGCCGGTAACATTGCCTTTGCTGCTGAACCACAGGCTAATTCAATCTATATTGTAGGACCATTTGAATTTTCGCCTAATTATGAGATACAACTGACCGCAAATGGTATGATGAACAATGGCACGATTACAGATATTAGTTCAACAGCTACTTGGAATTCTGACAACGAAGCTGTTGCAACTGTATCTCCAGGAGGAATCGTGACGGGTATAACGGAGGGTACAGCAAATATTACTGCATCACGTGATGGAAAAGTCTCAAGTACATTCCCGGTCACAGTAACTTGGGCAACATACCATAAATTACAAGATGCCAAGAATTCATTACAATTACCATTCAACGGTGGTCAAACTGAGGGCCATGTAACGTGGAGCATTGATTTACCTATTCAAATTGAAAATGAAGTATTTGTGTCATGGTCTTCTTCTGATCCAACAATTATCACTAACAAGGGTGTCGTCAAACGTCCTCCATATGTAGGTGGAGATAAGCAGGTAACGCTTACGGCAACACTTCGAGCCGGAAGTGAAGCTCCAGTAACGAAGGAGTTTATCCTTAACGTTGTGAAAGCCGAGCCCACACCAGAGGATAAGCTTCGTGAAGCATTAGACGAGTTGCAGATCAGTTATGAGAATGGGGATACGGTCGATGGGGTTAGAAGTTCGGAGGTAGGATTACCGATTGGAGGAAAATATGGCTCATCCATATCCTGGGTATCAAGCGACCCTTCCATCATTAGTTCGGATGGTAGAGTGTATCGGACGCTAGATGATATGGATCATGAAGTTAAATTGACTGCAAGAGTGTATGTGGAAGGTGTGTTTGAAACTCGTGATTTCTTCGTTAACGTTAGATATATAAATAGAGATAAAATCATTACTTCTTTCTCGCTGGATGACCATGTTGGAGTTATCGATGAAGATAAAAAGACAATCACGTTCGATATACCTCGGGGTGCATCTGACCAATCTATGATTGTTACGTATACTGCAAAAGCATTACAGGTTCTCGATAATGGTATTATGATGACTAGTGGAGTATACAAAATATATCCGTTCTTCATTAAAAATTACAGTGTTACTGCCACAGATGAATTGCTGAATCCTGTACACTACAAGTTGGTATTTACAGGCGAATCTACAACACCAGAACCAACGCCGTCACCAACACCAGAACCAACGCCGTCACCAACACCAACACCAACACCAACACCAGCGCCGTCACCGACGCCAACACCAGCGCCATCACCAGCGCCAACACCAGCGCCATCACCGACGCCAACACCAGCGCCATCACCGACGCCAACACCAGTGCCGTCACCGATGCCAACACCAGTGCCGTCACCGATGCCAACACCAGTGCCGTCACCGACGCCAACACCAGTGCCGTCTCCGACACCAGCACCGGAACCAACGCCGGCACCAATAGCAACCGATGGTGGTTATAAAAAAGATATATTTAAACCTGGAACTAGTGCAACACAGCTTCTAGAATCAAAAATTAATAATGCCCTTAAAAATCAAGGCAACTCATTTAAGCCGGTTGATATAAAAAACCATTGGGCCGAACAGACCATTGATATTTTCACTAAGTTGAACATTATTAAAGGTTATGAAGACAAGACGATTAGACCTAATCAAGCTATGTCTCGTGGTGAGTTCGTAGGGATATTATCACGTATTTTCGATGTTGGTGGGACAAAGCAGGTTACTTTAAAAGATATAAAAGGTCATTGGGCAGAAGAGGCCATTGTACAGTTTACACAAGCAGGTATTATTAGTGGAAACGGAAATGGAACATTCAAACCAAACAAGGCAATTACACGTGAAGAGATGGCCGTGATTCTATCCAAGATCGTTGATTTCCAGGGGGTAACCCAAAACAAGATTGATAACTCCAATCCGATTCATTTGGTAGCTCAAGCCGGTGTTATTCAAGGGAATGGAAATGGGGACCTCAATGCTAAAGGTACAGCCTCCAGAGCGGAAGCATTGCAACTTATCCTTAACACTTTAAAGTTAAACTCCAAAATTAAAACGATGCTTGAACTTTTATAATGGAATCGACTAAGAACAAAAAGCGAAAAAGCGCCTATGTAGGGCGCTTTTTTAATCTAACATTAATAAACAGGTTAGCGTAGCGTCTAAAGAGTGGTATATTACGGCGCAGCAGTTAGCGGGAACGGATTGTAAAGTCATTGATGTCGCGTTGAAGTACGGTTATGACAATCCGGCAGCCCATTTTTATTACACCAAAACTACAATATCTGATTGAGCTTGCTTTCAGGCTCTTCACCATTCTCTACACGTTGTATATTCTTTATAAAGAATTCATATCTTTTCTTATGAAACTTCCGACCATCAGGCATTCCTGCTGTGTGGGGGGTAAGTATCACATTACCGAGATTCCGGAGCTCACTGTCCATAGGAAGTGGTTCAGATTCAAAAACATCCAGACATGCGCCTGCAATATCCCCGTTTTTTAAAGCATCAATCATGTCTCTTTCGTTGACTATCCCGCCGCGGGCTGTATTGATAAACAGTGTGGTATTTTTCATTTTCTTGAATACTGCCTTGTTAATCAGTTGTTTGGTTTGCTGATTAAAAGGAATATGTACACTGACGATGTCCGATGTGCTTACAAGCGTATCGAAATCCGTCATTTTCACAAAATCATCCGATTGTACATTGGCATTTCTCGCATAAGCCAGCACATTCATATCAAAAACCCTGCTAAACGCAGCTACCTTTTTTCCGATCGCGCCCAAACCGATAATCCCAATTGTTTTTCCCTTTAATTCACTTCCTGTATAGTCCAATTGATTTTCATCCATCTTGTTTTTCATGAACGAATCAAGAAACGGTATGTTTTTATAATAAGACAATACCATTGCCATTACGTGCTCGGCCACTGCCTGTGCATTCACCCCTGCAGCATTAGCGACCCAAATGCCGAGCTCAGTACAGGCAGGAACATCTACATTATCAAATCCTGCACCCGTCTGTACCAATTTTAATTTTTTTGCGGCAGATAGCAGGCTGTGATCCACTTTAATATGCTCAGGGACGAGTACATGGCAATCTTCAAGATGATGCAACATCTCTTGTCCGGGTGGGACAATAACAACGTTCCAGTCTTGCGGAAAATACCTGGCTATATTTGATTTTGAGGTCTCGCTAAAAAAGCCAACGATAAGAATCTTCATTGCTAAACCACCTTTCATAAATAATACCACTCTTCGAATAAAACCCGTTAGATAGGTGAATGATCAGGACGAGAACTCTCCAGTGAAAAGGATTTGATCCCTCGTCTCTTTTAAAACATAAAGTAAAATGTTGTAAATCTCAAATAATTCTGAACTATATAGTTATTTCTATATATTGAGGAGGGAGGCTTTCCTTACACAATGATTAGCAGAAGCCAGTGACGGAATAAATACTAATCGTATGGAAAAGAATTCAGATAAACAATATACTAGCTATAACAGTTTTATTGTTGAGGTGAATATTTAATGGATGAAGTCAATGAATCAAAACAAATGGTATTACAATTGGGCAGTGCCTTGAAGAAGTACAGAAAAGAAAAAAATATGAGCTTGGATGACTTGGCGGAATTAACGGGCGTAAGCAAACTTACACTGGGGAATATCGAACGTGGCGAGACCAATCCAACGTTGGCGATTATATGGAAAATATCAAAAGGCATATCTTTACCGCTATTGGCTTTGTTCAAATCAGAAGACCCTGTTAGTTTGTATCGAGCAGGCGAAGGACTGCGATTTTCTAATGATCAAAAAAATTGGATCATTGAACCCGTCTTTAAAAGCAACGGTATTGAAATGTGTCGGGCTTACTTGCAGCCGAATAGCTCGTATCACCCTGAAGGTCATCATGTGAACACAACTGAAATTGCAACAGTAATGACGGGTTCCATTGAAATTCAAGTCAATGAAGAGATTCACACATTGAATCAATATGATACGATCAGTTTTCGTGCAGATTGTCCTCACGCTTATACCAATCATACGAATAGCGAAACAGTGCTCCATATCTCCTTAAAGTATGGTTTCTAAAAATCAAAATTCTACTTATTATACAACTCCGAATTCCATGACGGGAATTCAGAGTTGTATTTTTGTTTTTAAACAATTTAAAATAAATTATATAATACTTATTGTAAATATTAATACATTATAATATACTTTTTGTGTCCGCGCGGATGTTATTGCCTCTTTTTTCAATTAGCAGGAAACAAACCATACGTATGAATTCAGAAAGGAGAATTGAAGAATGCCGAACCAACAAAATAAAAAAGCCGTACCATCTTCTATAGGGTTTATCATTCTCGGCATTATTGTGATTGCAGCTAATTTACGTACTCCTTTAACCTCAGTCGGGCCTTTGGTGAGTCTTATAAGGGATGACGTTCAAATTTCAAATACATTAGCCGGCCTCATAACAACGCTACCCTTACTTGCCTTTGCTTTATTATCGCCTCTAGTACCCAAATTAGCACGAAAGTATGGGGTTGAACGCATTATTTTGATTGCACTCATATTTCTGACTGTTGGTATTGTAATACGTTCTTTATCTGGCGCAGCTAATCTGTATATTGGGACTGCAATACTTGGGTTGGCAATTGCCGTATGTAATGTATTATTGCCCAGTATTATCAAAAGGGATTTCCCAAATAAAATGGGTTCCATGACAGGTCTTTACTCTATTTCAATGAGTTTAAGTGGAGCAATCGCATCAGGAATAAGTGTACCGCTAGCCGTGAACGCAGGTCTAAAATGGCAGGGAGCGCTAGGAATATGGGGGATTCTAAGTTTCGTATCGATCCTTTGTTGGTTACCGCAATTAAAAAATCAAACGAGGCAAACAGCCACGACGAGCCAACACAGGTACAGCAAGGATGTGAATGTTTGGCGTTCCCCTCTTGCCTGGCAAGTAACCTTATTTATGGGTATACAATCTATGGTTTTCTATGTGTTGATCGCATGGTTACCCGAAATTTTAAAGCAACAAGGAATTGACTCCAACCAATCAGGATGGTACCTCTCGATCATACAGTTAGCCATGCTTCCATTTACATTTGTTGTTCCCGTTATTGCTGGGCGAATGTCTAGCCAACGTTTGTTAGTGGTCATCACAACCACTTTGCTTTTGACGGGAACGCTCGGACTTCTTTATGGGAGTTCCGATATCATATTGTTGTGGATCATAATACTTGGAATTGGGGGAGGCTTCGCCTTTAGTTTGTCCATGATGTTTTTTGGATTACGTACCGAAAATGCACATCAAGCAGCTGAACTGTCAGGCATGGCGCAATCGATCGGATATCTTCTTGCCGCAGTCGGTCCTGCCCTTATAGGATATCTGCATGATGCGACAAATAGCTGGAAACTGCCACTTATCATTCTACTTGGTGCTTCGGTTTTACTCTTTTTAGTTGGTATAGGAGCAGCAAGAAATCGTTTTGTAGGTAACCCGTTGAAATAGCCCGAAACAAATCAACTCAAGTTACCTTGATTAATGTCAGCCAGGAATATGTATCGAATGGCATGACATATGTACCAGAGAATTTCTTGGAAGAAATATTGAACGAAATGGAGAAGGCGAGCTTGGAACAATTACAACAAGCCAAATCCAAATTAGAATTTGCGGGGATTAATCCGAAAACAGTTCATCTTAAGGGAAACCCTGCACATGAAATATTAAAATATGCAAGGGATACTGAGCAGCAACTCATTATTATTGGAAGCCGAGGACTAAGCGGGATAAAAGAAATAATGCTTGGAAGTGTCAGCCACAAGGTTTCACAGCTATCCATTTGCCCAGTTCTCATTGTACATTAACACCTCTGTGCTGCAGAGATGATGTATTGATATACGAACGGGGAACGTACAGCGGCATTCTAGGGCCTTGTGTCCTACAATGCCGCTGTTTCGATATCCTTTTAGCTGACCAAATGCTGACGCAGACGCTGAAATTGAATGGAGGGAGGACCTGTCGACCATATGGTTGAGCCTTCCAATGCTACAGAGCTCAGATACATGCTGAAGGATGAAGGGTGTTTGCCAGCAAATAACTGCAGAGTGATCGGAAGGGATGGTCAGCTTGAAGAACAATCTACTATGTTTGCAGCTATGATTAAGAAGACTCCCATTCATAGTTGATTGAAGCAGACTTGCCTGTTGGTTGGTGGCCTTTTTTTTAATAAAGCCTTGTCAAAATGGATATACCTGAATAATCTATCCCATACCACAAAGAGGGGGATGGAAGCATGAGTGAAGTTGGATATGGTAATGATAATGTAGGAGGAGTAAGTGGAGGATATGGTGGCTTTACGTCCATCGGTGCAATACTCGTACTGTTTATTTTATTGGTCATTATCTCCAAGGCTTTCTTAGTTTAAGAGTTCACTTCTTAGTTTTCCCGCCAGCTTTACTGGCGGTTTTTTTTTGATTTGCTTACGTTCGTTGTACGATGATAAAAACTAGAAAGTCACCTCAGGTTGATATGTATTTAAAGAATTACTATAGCACGTTAAGCTAATGGGAAACGATAACTCAATGATATAAAGAAAGCAGTTGATCAAAGCGACCAGCTGCTTTTGTTCAGGTAACGGGCAGTTTAGCGTAGTAATTGAGGGAACGTCCATTCAAATTACCTGTTTTCACCGAATTCTTTACCGAAGTCCTCCATCTTTTCAAGGATTGGAAGTAACTTCATTCCCTTTTCTGTCAAAGAGTACTCGACTCGTGGAGGAACTTCCGGATAAACATCACGTTGAATAACGCCATCATTCTCTAATTCCTTAAGTTGCTTGGTAAGCGAGCCCTGAGAGAGATCGCCAAGAAATTTTTTGATGTCCGAATAACGACGTGTTTCATTTTTTAGATACCATAATATAAAATACTTCCAGCGTCCGGAAAGAAGATTCTGCGTAAAGGCTATATTACTTTGTTCGTGCATCATCTTCTTCCAAATGGATTTTACGCAGAAGTCTTCCTTGTAAAATCATCACTGCTCCCTGTTTTGTAACCATTTAACCGTTCCAATGAGACCTAGGATTCCGACTAAGAAAACAAGTAAATAACTGGTACCCAACAAGGGAAATAAAGATACTCCGCTTTCCTGCAAATGCAAAGCAGGTACAGACCATGGCAGATAAGCTCCAAGGGCGGTTGGGCCGAACACTAATGCCAACATTAAAGTTGTAAATGCAAAGCCGATCGGTACCAGATAACCGCGTGATATACAAGCCAATAGGGCAAGAGGAGCACTTAATAATAGGTGGAGAGCACCAATTATAAGTATTAAGAACAAATAATGTTGAACAATTGCAAACGAAAAGCCAGGAAGTCTGATTGCAAAACCAAGTATTAAGGCATAAGCAAAGCTGATCAACATCATTACTAAACACCAGAATATAATTGCAACATACTTGGCAATCGCGATTTTACCACGTGATACAGGCAAAACGAGCAAATCCTTGAGCGTCCGATCGGAATACTCTCGGCCAAATGTCCAACTTGTTACCAATCCAAACCCCAGCAGCCCAAACACAGATGCATACAAAAATGCAGTCCGTTCAAAAAATGAACGCCAATTGGGCTGTCCTAAGAACAATGTGGTGACAAACAATATAAACAGAAGCGTGCCCCATAAAACATAGGAACGACGCAATTTGTAAACTTCAACACTACAGGCTGTCAACAATGGTCTCAATCCGTTTTTCCTCCTCGGCTCCGATTACATTGAGAAAATAATGCTCCAAATTCTCTTCTTCAATGTTAAGCATGGTAAGCGGTACTTCATGATGAGCAAGCAATCTCGCGATATGTTCGGGATGTTTAACGGCATGATCGTCCGGTAGCGCAAAGCCGTTCGAAGTCGAATGTACCGCATACCCGGACTCTGTAAGAATAGCTTGAGCCTTTCGATCATCTTTTGTCCCGATTATCAACTGCTTTCGGCGTATGGTTTCAAAGTCTTTTGTTGTCAGTTCTTCAAGCAATACGCCTTTGTGAATAATGCCGATTCGAGAAGCCATTTTGGATATTTCCTCAAGGATATGGCTCGATATAAACACGGTAACCCCTTGTTGAGAAGCTAGAGCTTTCAGCAGCTCCCTTATCTCGACAATTCCGGCTGGATCAAGCGCATTGGTTGGCTCATCAAGAATCAGGACGTCAGGCTTATGAATTAACGCTTTGGCCAATCCAAGTTTCTGCGCGTTACCAAGTGACAAATCTCTTGCCTTACTATGCGTATATTGGGTCAAATTCAATTGCTCCATAATTTCGTTAACTGCCCTCGGAACCGATAATCCTCGCAATCTAGCCATTAAACTCAAGTTTTCCCTAACCGTAAAGGTAGGGTAGGCATAAGGAACTTCCACCATATAACCTACTCGTCTTGACAAATCAGGATTCCCATTCGCCCAGCGCTGACCAAACAAATACACTTCTCCGGAAGAAGGCTTACTCATTCCGAGAAGAGCCCGGATGGTTGTCGTTTTCCCTGCACCGTTCAACCCCAGGAATCCATAGATTTCTCCCTTCTTAACGGAAATCGAAACGCGATCTACAATGACTTTATTCCCGTACTGCTTGGTCAAGTTAACGGTTCGAATAATATCTTCCATAGTAACAGTCCTTCCATAACCTAAATTTAAAGAATATAAGAGCCGATAGCCATATGAGATGTTGAAAAGAATTCCACTGGCCTTGACCAAATCAATTTGCGCGATAAATGGAATTCAAGTAATTCGAAATCGATGCGGTATCATGAATGTAGGCCCGCAGTGCGATGTAACCGTCAGGACGAATCAATACGAGTTCATTACTTTTTATATCGTAAATCCGATAGGCATTCCCTCCGGTATCCGTTATACCTTCCACTTTTTCCACATGCGATGGAAGGATGCAATGCACATGGAGTTCGTCGTAGGCGAAGTTTTTCAAAGAAAGAAGATCTGTGCGGTTTACAAAAGCCAAAAGAGTCCAGTGTGGGCCGCGCAATAAGTCAAATACACTTCCTGCAAATCCTATACCTTGCAGACCCTCGGCATTAGGAGCACGGTCCCCGGCCAATGAACGGGTAACATTCCTGCGAGCAGACGGGCGGGTAAGAGAACTTGATCGATAGGAAATGAGAAGCCCACTTGTCAGATCGTCGGATATGGTGCTCAACGATTGGGACAACCCTCCGCCTTCAGTCGCCGTTCCTATGACCCCTTGCATCTTCTTCGTGCTGTCCTCAAGCACGGCTTGAGCAACTGGGCGGCGCTCCTCATCGTATGTGTCGAGCAGGTCGGTGTCTGCTCCGCGTATGACAGCCGCCAGCTTCCAGCCGAGGTTGTACGCGTCCTGCATCCCCGTATTCATGCCTTGACCGCCGGCCGGCGAATGAACATGAGCAGCATCGCCGGCAAGGAAGACCCGGCCGTTGCGGTAACATTCAACCATACGGACGTTGACCCGGTAGATAGAAAGCCAGGAAGCATCCGTGAGCCGAACAACTCCTGCCCCGGCCCGGCGGTCAAACATGGCTTGATACGCCTCGAGTGACGGCTGCTCTGGTTCTTCGATATCTGCCGGAATTGTAGCTTGCAGCTGCCAAATATCGGATTTCGGCAGTGGTGTCACCCCGACCATCCCCTCCGAAGATGTCCAGATATGAATATGATCGCGATCCAACCCTTCCAATCGTACATCGCCAAGATACCATCGCTCCTGATCGTGTGTTTTCCCAACCAGCGGTAAGTGAATAAACTTGCGGATATTGCTTTTCCCCCCGTCAGCGCCGACGACATAACGAGCGCGAATTTGCTCTTCTCCTTGCGGTGTATTCAAGGTTACCGTCACACCATCCAAATCCTGTTCAAGCCCTACAGCTTCCACGCCCAACTCGACTTGACCGCCAAGCGCCGCATAGCGGTCGCGCAATGCTTTTTCCACATCATACTGAGCAATCCAGACCGGATCACGATAGGGTGTCTCCAGTTCGGCGCTGGCTGCAACGGTAATAGCAGGCTTGTCGACACTCCTGCCATCTGCGGTATAGTAACGAACAGGCAAATCCACAACACCTGTGTCCATAATGTAATTAACGGCCTCCAAATCATCAACAACCTCAAGCGAGCGGGGCTGGATTGCTTTGGCGCGAGACGCTACGTTATATAAGGCGCTTCGTTCAATAATACGATGGTCGACGTTTCGACGGGCAAGGTCGCAGGCAAGTGTAAGCCCTGTTGGTCCGGCCCCGACAATGAGAACATCAACAAAAGATTGAGCGGTTTTCATGGATAAATTCCTCCTTGATCATTAATATTGATATGATGCATTGATTATACTACACCGTGCAGTGTAGTTTGTAAAGTGGAACTCATTTTTGATAGTATACCTATAGGGGGGAAACATAAGGATGGATAATACGGTAAACAAAAAAATCCGCAAAGGCTCCTTATACAAACGAGCCAAAATTATTGCGGCAGCACGAGACCTGTTTCTTTCAGATGGTTTTGATCGCTCCAGCGTCGATGCAGTCGCAGCTAAAGCGGGAGTTTCCAAACGGACCGTTTATGATTATTATGGGGACAAACAGAACTTGCTGCTTGCTGTTGTGGAAGAAACCAGTGAGGCGGTTCTGGACATGATCAAGCAAGGGATATCAGACTACCTCTTGGAATTCGAGGATCTGGAGCAGGCCCTCATCTTATTCTGCGAACAATTCGTAGCTTCTGCGAACGGTTCGTCCGATTACAGCGCTTTGATCCGTCTGGTTACTATGGAAGCCGCCAACCTGCCAGGCTCGTTTTTAGAAAAGCTGGATAACGCAACGGAAGAGGGGATTATCAGGAGGTTTACCGAGTTTGGACAAGCCGGACTGCTCGCTGTGCCAGATCCTGTAATGGCTACAAAGCACTTTGCTGCCTTAACGTTTTTGTTGGTATTTGATCAACCGATAAAAGCAAGCGATTTGGAGGAGGAGCAAACCAAACGTATCATCACAGAAGGCGTACGCGTCTTTCTTTGCGCTTATGGAAAATAGCAGGGAAGAGAAGTGAGGAGATCAGTGTTCCTCTCTTAAAGAAAATCATTGAGATGAGATATCAATCGTTTCCAAAATAGCTCTCAAGTATAGTTATCAATAAGCAAATAAATTACATCGACTGAAATCTCAAAAAATAGTTGATTCATATGAAAACATATCGAATTTTTTAAAACCGTTAAGTTTAATATTAACGGTTTTTTGTTGTAATATTGTCGTGGTATTGAAAAATCTCCATTGAAGAATAGACAGCGGATATCGAGAGACTAGAACATGGTCCCATTGCCAGTTAGGCGTATATCTAATCGTATCTTGCCCTTCAATTCATTCAACTAACGGGAGAACTTTACTTCAATGTGGTGTAGGAGTCGGTCGGTCATATGAACCGCCTATTTTTTCGGAACTTAAGAATAGATGAACAGATGATAAGATTACCCTGCCGCTGCCGTCATTATACCAACGAGAAACGTTAATTCAACAAGAAATTACGGTAGCTGATTTTCACGATCAGCTGCCGCTTTCTGTTGAGTAACAAAGGATAATTTACATCTGTGAGATAACTAGGACTCATGCAACTGCCCTGTCTCCTTGTGCCGCCAATTTATGAATACCAATGACAATGCAATTAACGTGAGGATCATCCCAAGTACTCGAAATCCTTCGAAGCTGAAGTGATCTCCCATTACAATGCTAATCAGTAAAGAAGAGAGAATGGTTCCCAGGTATCTTGAGGTATTGAATATTCCAGATGCTACACCAATAATTTCTTTTGGTGAGCTTTTGAATAAGGCCGCTTGCATAGCTACACTGTTCAACCCGTTGCTAATACCGAATGCAGCTAAAGCAAGACATACACTGATAACCGGTGAAGTCTGATCCAGTGTCACGATCCACACGGACCCAGATGTCATTAGTATTCCGGACATAAGCAATGCTGGCCCGGGTCCTGATTTATCGATCCATCGTCCTGCCATTGGGGAAGCAACGAGCGAGCACAAGCCTAAGCTTAGCATGAGCATCCCTGTATGGAACTCGCTGACATGACGTACGATTTGCAAGTAGGATGGAAGCCCAAAAAAGAGAGAGTAAAAAAGCAAGTTAACGACCATGAATTCGACATTGATCCAAGTCATTGCAGGATATTTAGCGAATGTGCGTAAAGGAATAAAGGGTGCCTTCGCTTTTAGCTCATGTCGCACGAAAGCTCCCAGTCCAACGAAGCCAATCAGCCCGACAATAACGTTGTAAAAAGAAATCTGACCAGATGATTTTGCGGACAATAGTCCAACGAGCAGAGCTACGAGACCCACGGTAAATAGCAGAACTCCTGATGCATCAATCAAATCAAACCATTTGCGAAAGGACATGTTGCGAGCAACTGATGTGGTAGACGGATCATCCTTAGGAATATGCCTCCATGCTAATAAAAAGCTTGTCACGACGAAAGGAATATTAACCCAAAAGATAGCAGGCCAGCCCCACCAGTGAATGATGACCCCGCCAATAAAGGGGCCAATCGCTGCCGCTCCGGACAGAAATATGGACAACATTGACAGTGCAGTTGCTTGTTTCTCCGTAATATGAATTCGCACAATGGCCATTCCAACCGCAACCATCATGCTTGTTCCGATGGATTGCACAATGCGGAACACGATGAGCCATCCAAAGTTTGGGGATAGTGGAGCTAATAATGATGCAGCGAAGGATACAACAAGTCCGCTAAGAAATATCCTCCTTCTACCGAATAAATCGCTGGCTTTTCCCATAATCGGTTGAGCGATAGCACTCGCAATGTAGAACGAAAAAATAATCCAGGAGACCACTGTAAAGTCGAGATGGAACACATTTTGCAGCCTTGGAATAGCAACTGAAACCATTGAAGAATTCAAAGGGTTCAATAGAATCCCTAGTCCAACGGAAATCATCAACCACCTACTGCGAATACTCATTTTAATCCCCCACTCTGTATCTTAGTGTCATCATCGTACTTGAAATCATTTATTTATTCCAATGCATTTTATGTTATGATTTCATTGACTCAAGAGAATGAGTGGAGGGTGTAAAATGGAACTTCTTCAACTGAAATATTTTCTAGAGGTAGCTCGTTTGGAACATATGACCGAAGCAGCACGAAGTCTGCACGTCACCCAATCATCACTAAGCAAAACGATTGGGCGCTTGGAGGAGGATTTGGGAGTCCCGTTATTCGATCGAGTAGGGAGGAAACTGCGATTGAATGAGTTTGGTAGCAGATTCTATCTCCGTGCAGAAAGGGCGTTGTTTGAATTGGAACAGGGGAAGCAGGAGATTAGCGATTTGTCCAGCCCAGAACATGGCACACTCGAATTGGCGGTGACTACCGCAAGCACATTGCCTCAGATCCTTCGAGAGTTTCGGAACAAGCGACCTGATATCCAATTTCATGTGCAAATGCTCACCACGCAGGAAATGGTTACGCTTCTTCATAGAGGAGAGGTTGATTTTTGCTTGTCCTCACCTCCTATACGAGGGGAAGACATCGTATGTCAAATCATGTTTGTCGACCCGATTCTTGTAGCTGTTCCCAAAGGGCATCGGCTTGCTGACCGAAACAACATATCTTTGACTGAGCTAAGGGATGAATGTTTTGTTGGTGTAAAAAGAGGCTACGGTACTCGCGATCTGGTGGATTCTATATGCAAATCGGCTGGATTTATACCTACATATGTGTATGAAGGTGATGAACCTGCAAGGCTAAGTTCTCTAGTGGAAGCTGGGATTGGCATAGCCTTTATACCAAGTACGGCGAGGTATTCTGGGGCACATATCAAATATCTCAAAGTAGAAAATCATGAATTGGTAAGGGAGATCGCTTTGTTATGGCAGAGGAGTCGGTACATTTCGCGAGCGGCTCACGAATTCCGTGAGGTAGTTATAGAATATTTCCGGACGATATCCAAATAGACAATTTAATTATCCGACAGTCTCTAATCTGTTTATTAGGTTAACGGGAAAAGTTAATTCATGGAAACTAGGGAAGCAGTTGACCCTCATGGTCCGCTGATATTGTTAAATTAAAGAAATTGAAGAGACGCTAGCCATTCTATATGATTTATCGAATTGATTACTGGAAGCGTCAAAATATTTTTAAACTTAAGGCTCAATACCAATTTGAGAATGAAATTTATACTAATTTTTAACTTTTTTATTGAAGAAAAAGATATTAGAGATGATTCCCAACACAATTGCTGATGGAATGAATAATAATAATAACAATTGCCCCTCAGGGGAAGCTAGTTGTCCACCTGAGGCTAAAAATGGGAAGATGAGTCCTGCACCCACGGAAATACTGAGAGCAAGTAACCATTTTAATGCAGTGTTTAATGATGTTTGGTTAATCACATACATGCTCAATATTATTATCGGTACAATAATCATCAAATAGAGGAAGAATGATGTAATAACGATACCACTATATTCACTAGGATGAATGGTTTGATTGAATAATACTTGACTTCCCTTTTGATAAAGCCAGGCTCCGATGCCATAAGATAGGAAAACGGAAATTGCTAAAAAGATATAATTGGTGATTCGGTTCATCTGGCTCACCTCAATCAAGAGTTCGATACGTATTACATAAGACGTTAAAATTTTAAAAAAGGTTTCATTAATGGTGTGTCCCACTGTTACTAACATGAGTGAATTAAACTTTAATACAAACGATAACATTAGAACACAGTAGCTCAGCATATCGTATTATTTGTGTAATAGGTATGGGTTACATTTGTGAAAGGGGATAATCATGGTAGATCCAGCGTTTGGTAAACAAACAGAGTCACAATTAAAGTTGTTAAGTGAAATAAGCATTATTTGTACAGCAATTGGATGCAGATTCTGGTTGCGTGGTGGATGGGCAATAGATTTTTTGCTCGGCAAGGTTACCCGTTCACATGACGACATAGACCTGATAGCATGGATACAAAACAGAGAAGAGTTAGAACGCGCTCTTGCGAAGGCGGGTTATGAACAGACTTCTGTGAAAGAGCAGTTTCGTGGGAGGCAGTCTGATTTTAGTAAAGATGGGGTAGATATTACATTTGCCTACATAACGAATACAGATGATGGAAGTATTACTATGAATGGTTTACCGGAGTGGGTATGGCGCCCCGATTCGTTGTTATCACAAAGCAATATGTTAAACGGAATATCAGCTCATGTTTTACACCCGAGACAACTTTTAGAGGAAAAGGAGGTTTACAAACAAATCGGTAGAGAACCTCGACCCAAGGATGAAGATAGCAAAACTATCTTGCATCGTATAATAGCAGAGTTAGATTATTGATCTTTTGGACAAGAGATACTCAGTCTCACTAATTGGAGAGAGAGTGTCATCAAACTAACGAAGAAACGATAGCTTAATAAAACTAAGAAAGCAGCTGATCTATATGATCGGCTGCTATTTTTTTACTAATGGACTGGTCTCTATCAATCCATTGGGAGCCTCTTACATGATTATTTCAAGGATGGAAGCCATCCCGACAAGAGCGCTCCGCCGCGGGTATCGTTGTCAGCCAAAAGTTCGCCTCCATGTCGCCGGATGATGCGTTCGGATATAGCCATGCCCAGACCGCTGCCTCCAGTAGAACGGTTACGGGACATCTCACCTCGAAATAAGGGTTCGAATACTCGCTTCAGTTCATTCTTTGCAAATCCTGAACCCGTATCTCGGATTGTAAACCTGATTTGATCGGTAAATCTGTTGCACTCTATGATAATTTTTCCGGAATCAGGGGTGTATCTGACGGCATTATCCAATAAATTGCTGATCGCGCGTTCTAGCAGATGAGCGTCGCCGCGAACAATGCATGCTCCTGTTAAATGCAAATTTATTGAGATATTCTTTTGCTGAGCCGAGGGCGCCACACTTTCTACCGATTGCTGCAGAACAGTGTGCAGGTTTACGACTTCTTCGATAAGCATAAATTCGCTATAATCCATTTTGGAAAACGTAAATAGATCCTCAACCAAACGGTGCAGCTGTAATGCTTTTTCTTTGCATACGGCGACGTACTTCGCTGTTTTTTCTTGGGATTGGGCTATCCCCAGTTCAAGTCCTTCGAGGTATCCACGCAGTGCAAAGAGCGGGGTTCGAAGATCGTGTGCCACAGCGGCAATGACGAAACGACGTTCCTCTTCGAGGCTCGTTTGTTTCAAGTGAGACGTTTGCAATCCTTGCACCATCTCGTCAAAAGCATCCCGGACATCGGCAATTTCCTTGATGTGTGAAGCAGGAATAGGCACGTTCCAATCCCCGGAAGCAAGCAAGCGCACAGACGTACTAAGACTCTCAAGCGGTTTGATCAAAAAATGCCGCATCGCCATGCTGATGACAAACAAGGCAAGCAAAAATCCGATAAAGATTGAGAACACTTGGAGCTGGTTTGATTTAGGAATGTAAAGTTCGATTTTCCCTTTTATTTGACCATCTGCGAGCAATGTATATCGCTCAACAGTTGTATATCTATTGATATGGTCCGCATTAGTACGATAAATCTCCTGTCCGGCAGCGGAGACCAGGGAAACATTCATGTTTGTATCATCCAACAGGCCTTTCAACTGCACCTGCCATTCGGGTACACTCCAGCGGTCCATATTCGCTTCGATCTGCCCAATAATCTCATTCTGCTGCATTTGTTGTTCTTCATTCAGCAGTGCAGCTGCGGAAAATCGTAAGGTTCCGGTTTCGATATAATGAGCGGTCAAAAAGAGGAGCCAAGGCAACAGCAGGATGAACACCAGAAAAAGCAACATGAGTTTACGAATCCTTAACGTTCTCACGTGAACCTCCTTCGTAGCGATATCCCACGCCCCAAACATTCACCAGATATTGCGGATTAGCCGGATCGATTTCGATCTTCTCGCGCAGGCGGCTTACATGCACACGAACCGTATGTCTGTCGCCAATGCCTGCCCAATACTTGTCCAGTAATTGATCATATGTAAATACGTGCTTGGGGTGCTGGGTAAACAGCAGCAACAATTCATATTCCTTGGGGGTAAACATGACTTTGTTGCCTTCTACGTATACCTCTCTGGATATGAGGTTTAATTGCAAATGACCGTTTTCCAGCAAAGATTCTACCGAGGTCTGAGGTGGGGAAGAAGAGGTACGTCTTAATACGGCCTTTACTCTAGCGACAATTTCGCCAGGAGAAGCCGTTTTCACAATGTAGTCATCTCCACCCAGCGAAAGCCCTCTAATTTTATCCACGTCATCACTTTTGGCGCTTAAGAACAAAATCGGCACAGGATTTTCTTTGCGAATCTGGCGGCACAAATCGAAGCCGTTCTGTCCAGGCATCATGATATCCAGAACGATACATTGAATGGCATAATGCTGGAGCGCATCCCAAGCCTCAGTAGCGTTGCAAGCCGTGATGACGCGAAATTGTTCGTGTTCCAAAAAGTCTTTTAATAATTCGACAATGCTAAGGTCGTCGTCAACAATAAGCACAGTAATTGAATCGTTCATACGTATCCCACCTTCAAAACCTAGTGTAACATGGTCGTATTGAAAACCAATGGATGTTTATAATTTTGTGATATTTTGTTGATGGTTTTGTGGCGAGTATGGACCTTCTTTTGAGAGGTTTTGTTGGTATCCTTATCAAAGGAACAGGGAGAATCCCCTGCATCAAGATCGAAATCATAGGGAGGACATATTTATGCTGCATGTTCAAATTGTGTTGTTTGATGGCTTTGATCTCTTGGATGCAATTGCGCCTTATGAAGTGTTTATTGCGGCATCAATGTATACTGAAGAAGCCCTGAGGGTAGAACTAGTGACCGCGGAAGGGCCACGGCACGTCACAAGTGGTATTCAAGGGCTGGAGATCGAGGCGACTGGGAAACTGGATCCTGAATGTGGGGGCATAATCCTTGTACCGGGCGCATCCGGTAAAGTCTCCGGAGAGGAGCCTGATTCAATTCCAATCATTCTGAACCGTGCTGCTGCTACAGAAATTTCTGTACAAATTAGACAAGCATTGGAACGAGAAGACGTTCTAGTTGCTACGGTGTGCGGTGGTTCACTTCTGCTTGCCATGGCTGATTTGCTTGAAGGCAGACATGCAGTTACGCATCATATGGGCATGGGAGTTTTGGGCGCTACCGGAGTATTTCCTATTCAGGCACGCATTGTGGATGACGGCAATTTGGTGAGTGCAGGTGGTGTGACTTCTGGGCTTGATATTGCGTTATATTTAGTGGAACGTACACTAGGCCCTCGTATTGCACATGCCGTGGAACAGCTATTTGAATTTGAGCGGCGGGGAACGGTATGGAAAGCAGAAGGAATGGTGCGGGCGGATGACATGGACGCGACAGGAAAAGAAGAGGAAATAAAATTCGCGCCGGCTATCCTAGAGAAGGTGCATGCCTCTGCGTCACTTTACGAAGGGAAATGGGAAGTAGTCATCTCAACACCAATTGGTAAACTTGAAACTAGTCTCGTGATTCATACAGATAACGGCAGCATTCGGGGCACAGCTACGCAAGACGGTGAGACTGTGGAACTCATCCATCCTCGGGATCAGGGTGATAAATTAGTCTGGGATCTTCGGGTGAGCAAACCGATGAAATTACAGCTTCATTTTGAGGTAAACGTACAAGGGGATGTGATGAATGGAACTGCCAAGGCTGGTTTCTTGCCAGCATCGAAACTGACAGGTCATCGCTTAGTTTGATTGAGATTCAGTGTAACGACAGATGATATTAGAAACGGAAAGGTTCAATCATGAAAAAAACAAACATGGCCTACCGCGTTTTGGTCGGGGTCAGCATCATTTTCATTCTGTATTCGCTAGTTAGGCATTACGTATTCGATCCGGAAGCAACCGCATTTCTCAGTCACAAAACCGGGCTGAAGCGTGAATTGAATCTTCCGGTATGGCTAAAAGTTATGTACATTCATGTTGCATTTGCATGTTTAGCGATGGCAGCAGGGTTAGTCAATTTTTCAAGCTTCATACTGGAGAAACACCGGAAAATTCATCGGATCAACGGGTATGTCTATGTCGTTTCTGTAATGACGGTTGTGCTGACATCCGGCTACATGGCTCCATATTCCACTGGAGGCAAGATCAACAGCATCGCGTTTAACATAATCAACATCATTTGGCCACTAGTGACAGTTATGGCGATTGTGCAGATTAAAAAGAAACGAATCGTAAAACACCGGAATTACATGATCCGAAGTTATGCTTTCTGTTTTACGAATATGTTGGTTCATTTAATCACGTTTATGTTCAGTGAAGTCTTCGGCTTGGCCTATGCGAGTAGTTATACATATGGTTTGTATAGCAGCCTCGTTCTGTTATTGATCTTTCCGGACATGTTTATCCGGTATCTGAATAAGATTGAAAAAAACAAAACGATCGGAACCTACTTTTCATAGGTTTCGATCGTTTATGTTGAAATGTAGCAGCGTTACATGTCCTGTAACGATTCTTTTCTGTCTGTAACAAAGTTTATCCTATCTAAAAATTTGAATTTTAGCTCAAAATACTTAATACCGCAGTTATATTATCGGTACTTTCCATGATCTATATGTTATAGGAAATTTAAATTGACATATCGCAAATGATCGATATAATAAGGGTTATGAATCCAATTGAAGTATTTAAAGCCATTTCGAATGAATCCAGGTTACAGATCTTACAATGGCTCAAAGAACCATACGTGTATTTCAAACCCCATGAAGGAGTGGATATGAAGGAAGTAGGGGTTTGTGTAAGTCAAATAACCGACAAGCTTAACATGACACAGTCAACGGCTTCTCAATATCTTACGATATTGCAGCGGGCAGGGTTGATTACAACAAAACGGATAGGCAAATTTACGTATTATCAGAGAGACGAGGAAGCCATAAAGCAATTGGCTCGTTATATGATGAATGATATGTAAGTTATTACTGAGTTCTTACCAAGAATTCAGTTTTTTCTTCGCTGATCATTTCGACAATTCGTTATATGTTTATTTGTGATTATACATATCTACATTTCGCAATATGTAATTTATTATACTTTATTAAAGGAGTTGTATTACATATGTCATCGAGTTTGAAAGTCTATATTTTAGCTATCGTTAGTTTTTTGGTTGGGACTTCTGAGTATATTTTATCTGGCATTTTAGATAAGGTAGCCGGGTCTTTTGATGTCTCACTGGCTGCAGCGGGTCAGTTAATTACCATTTTTTCTCTGGTCTATGCTTTATTCACTCCAATTCTAATGGCGGTAACCGCAAGTATGGACAGACGAAAATTAATCATTATTGGCCTGGCAATATTTGTGATTTCTAATATCCTCGCATTTACCCTACCAGGATATGGACTGTTTGTAGTTGCTCGTATCATTATGGCGATTGGTGCAGGAATCGTTGTGGTCACTGCTTTAAATATTGCAGCTAAAATTGCACCAGCAGGTAAACAAGCAAGTGCTATTGCCACAGTGGTCATGGGTTTCACGGCATCATTAATCGTTGGTGTACCTCTTGGACGAATCACAGCCGACACACTTGGTTGGAAATCAGTGTTTGGGGGGATTGCACTTTTGGGGATTATCGCAATGATCATTCTTTCTTTCGCCATTCCGCGTATTAAGGGGGACGCGCCCATTCCGTTAAGACAGCAGTTAAGTTTATTGAAAAAGCCAAAAGTTGCATTAGGATTATCGATTACCTTCTTTTGGCTTGGAGGATACTCCATCGCTTATACGTACCTCTCTCCCTATTTGCTTGAAGTATCGGGACTAGGTGATAAATATCTCAGCGGCGCATTGCTTATATTTGGTATAGCCAGCATGATTGGCTCCAAAATCGGTGGCTTCAGTACGGACCGTTGGGGCGTTCATCGAACATTATCCGTTGGATTGGCACTCCACATTGTAATGCTGATCCTGTTGTCCGTTGTGACCCATACATTACTTGGTGTAATGATCGTACTTTTGTTGTGGTCCTTCTCAGCATGGTCATCCGGTCCAACGCAGCAATATCATTTAACGACAATTGAACCTGAAGCATCAGGAGTTATGCTTGGTCTTAATCAGTCCATGATGCAGCTTGCTATGGCAGCAGGTGCGGGTGTGGGAGGGATAGCTATTGAAACGATCTCTCTCACGTCGATTACATGGATTGGTGCTGCAGGGATTGCGATTGCAATATTTGCATTGGTCATCCTAAATAAAATGAATACCGTTACAAAAGTTAATTCCAGCATCAACTAAAGTGAATTACAAGGAGCGCATTACAATGATCCGTATCATAGGTAGAAGTACAGAATATTACGCTAACGGGAAACGCTAATTTAATATACTAAGAAAGCAGCTGATCTATGGGATCGGCTGCTTTTGTTCAACTATAGGACAGTTTAGTTGAATATTAATTGCTCTGAACTAGAACAAAGGCGAATATTCTTTTGGGGAAAAGACGGAAAAGAACTCCCCAGTCCCAGGCTCTCATGTGCAAGAACAAGTTCCCACTTAGATAAGAAATTAAGTGCAGCAATGAATCAGGAGCAGGTACCTTAGGCAGGCAACACCGCTCCTTGTAATATAGGATATCCTTTCAAACACCCGGTTTGATTAAACTCCAGATGCGTTCAAACCGATCTTGGTAGTCAGGTGAATTCCAGGATTCCTTAAAAGAGGGGAGACTAAACACCGCAAAAGCAGATAGTATTGCCTCAGCCCGTTCAAAGTGAGGATCGTTATAACCCATAAACCCATCAATAATTTGATATGAATCCCAGAGAACATCCCGTAATACCAAAGGATTACTGTCCACATACTGTGTATTCAATGCGAACATTTTGGGATTCTCATTATAAGCGCGTTTTTTGGCATTCACAAATGCCCAAAGCCAGTCGTGGAGCATTTCCTGGGAAGAGGCCAAATGCGCCATGTTTATACTGATTTGTTCTGAAATCATCCGATTGAACCAGTTTTTAGCTACAGCTGCCCAGAGTTCTTGTTTATTTTTAAAATGCTTATAGAGTGCTGCATGGGTAATATTCAGTTCATCCGCTATTTGTGAGAGCGTCACTTCAGATTTCTCCGTGCGCTCCATTAATGCCTCGGCAGTTTCAATAATAAGCTGCTGCGTGATTTTAGCCATTTGTTATGGCAGGTGAATATGGGGCTCTTTGAAGCGACCAGTTACTGCTATACCCCAGTCTCACACCGTTACGCCCAACCCTTCTTTCGTTGATTAGTCTTTACCACCCGTAATCATACCTTCCATTTATTTTAGCATATAAAATATGGAGTAACAAACGTTGACTTTTGTAACCAATAAGATTATGCTTGCTGTGTAAGTTACAAAATTAAATAAATGTTACTTGGTGAACTGCATACAGGAGGATAATTTTATGAAAGCAGCACAGATTACCCAATATTCAAAACAGTTTAAAGTTGAAGTACGCGATATCCTAGTCCCGGAAATAACGGATCACGAAGTTTTGGTGAAGGTGAAAGCTGCGGCGGTCAACCACCTGGAACTGCTTATCGCAACCGGAAGCGTGAAGTTAATCCAGGACTATGCGTTCCCGCTGACACTCGGTAATGAGCTCACTGGTATTGTCGAGAAGATTGGCAAGAACGTCACTGGTTTCAAAGTTGGCGATGCGATTTATACACGGCTCCCGCTGCAAAAAATCGGTGCGTTTGCCGAATACGCGGCGATTCATGCGGATGCCATCGCTCACTTACCGGGTAATCTGGACTTTGTAACCGGTGCGGCTGCGCCTTTAACAGGATTAACAGCCTATCAAAGTTTGCATGAAGAGCTAGCTGCAAAAGCTGGCGAAAGCTTGTTCATTCCCGGCGGCTCTGGTTCATTTGGCCAAATGGCTATTCCTATCGCTAAAAGCATGGGGCTGAAGGTCATCGTTAGTGGAAGTCCAACAGCACGCGAACGTACAATGGCCGCTGGAGCGAATCAATACATTGACTACACGACAGAGAACTATTGGGAACAACTTAGTGATCTTGATTATGTGATCGATACCTTGGGACCCAGTGAATTCGATCATGAACTCTCCGTCATTAAACCAGGTGGTCATCTTCTTTCGCTAAGGACAGGCCCTAATAAACGTTTTGCTAAAGCAATGGGCTTACCGTGGTGGAAACAAAAGCTATTTAGCATTGCCGGAGCCAAGTATGATCACAAGGCAAAGAAAAAGAAGATTGAATATCATTTCGTTTTTGTTCGCAGCGATGGAGAGCAATTGCGGAGAATGACTAAGATTATTGAAAAGAACGGAATTGTTCCCGCGGTGGATCCTACAGAGTTTCGCATTGAAGATATCAATGAAGCTCTAATCCTTGTTGGAACAGGTCATCCTAAAGGAAAAGTCATTATCCGATTTTAAGGGAAGGGGGTGATGATCATGAAATTGAAAGGTAGAACCATTCTGATATGTTCAGTGCCTGCTCATTTCGGAAACCAATCTCACAGACAATTTTGATGAAGGTTTCTTGACTTACAGCCGATACATCGATTCAACTGCTAACTAAATAATGATTGAAGATCCGACTAAGAAAGTATGGTTGCATCATTCCCTATGCACTTTCTAGTATGTTCGTTCTTGAATTAATGATCTATCCTTCATTTAAATAATCTTACTAAATGGTGCTTTATTCAAGCATTATTAGAATGATCGTTCTCAAACATTCAGCCTTTGGACCCTGATTTTATTATGAATAATTACAATTCAAAACAAACAAAAAAAAAAGGAGTTAATACAATGAACATTTCTAAACAAGTCGCATTGGTTACTGGAGCAAACAGGGGGCTTGGCCGCCAGCTTACACTTGAACTTCTTTCTAGAGGGGCTAAGGTATACGCAGGGGCAAGAAATCCAGAGACCATCGATATCCCCGGGGTTATACCTGTAAAACTTGATGTAACCAATCCTCAAGAGGTAGCAGCTGCTGCCAGCCTTGCTAAGGACGTTACCCTTCTCATCAATAATGCAGGATCATCTACAGGTGCTTCTCTCCTGGAAGGGGATTTGGCAAAAATCCAGCTGGAAATGGATACGCATTTCTTCGGTACGTTATCCATGGTTCGCGCTTTTGCCCCGGTCATTGAAAACAACGGTGGAGGTACGGTTCTGAATATTCTCTCCGCATTATCTTGGTTCAGTGGCGGAACTGCGGGTGCTTATACTGCTGCGAAGGCTGCAGCTTGGGCATTGACGAACGATCTGCGTTTGAATTTGTACCCTCGTCAGATTAGAGTTGCAGGCTTACATGTAGGATTTATGGAAACAGACATGACAGCCGGTCTTGATGCTCCCAAATCAAACCCTTCAGATGTTGCGAGAATGGCTATTGATGGCATCGAAAGCGGCAGCTTTGAGATTCTTGCCGATGATAACAGTCGAATGATTCAAGCTGGACTTGCCGGTGGCGTTGCTACTCTATACCCGCATCTTTCTTAATTACTATTACGGTTTGGACTAAAATTAAAGAGGAGTGTTCAAAATGAACAAATTGTGGAGTGAAACCAAAGTCGGTAATCTGAAATTGCCGCATCGTTTAGCTATGGCACCGATGACACGCAGCAGAGCAGAAGAAGACGGTACGCCGGGTGAATTAACCTCCCTGTATTATGCACAAAGAGCTTCGATGGGGCTTCTCATAACGGAAGGGGCACAACCATCCGATGATGGTCAAGGTTACCTGTGGTCGCCGGGGATCTATACGGAACAACATATTGAAGGATGGAAAAATGTTACAGATGCCGTTCATGCAGCAGGCGGATTTATGTTTATCCAGTTAATGCATGCTGGCCGGATGTCTCATCCCGACAATACACCCCATCACCGTCAGCCCGTTGCGCCATCAGCGATTGCTCCTGGTGTTCAGATGTTTACCGCTACAGGCATGCAGGACATCCCTGTTCCACGCGAGTTAACCAAAGAGGATATTCAGACGACCATTGCAGATTTCCGCAAAGCAGCAGCAGCGGCTATTGAAGCCGGAGCAGACGGCGTTGAAATTCACGGAGCTAATGGGTATCTCATTAATCAATTTATTGGTGAAAACTCGAATACACGGACGGATGAATATGGAGGATCGATCGAAAACCGGGCCCGCTTCGCAATTGAAGTGACCAAAGCCGTTGTAGAAGAAATTGGCGCTTCAAGAACAGGCTTCCGTATTTCACCGGGGACACCTCTTGGAGGAATTGAGGATGGAGAACAAGGTCCTGAACTTTATCTCTACCTGGTCCAAGAATTAGCGAAGCTGAATTTGGCTTACCTTCATGTGATGCATCTTGGAAATGAAAAGCTGCTGCAGGACGTTCGCTCCATTTGGACCAATCCACTATTAGTCAACCGGGCAGGACGTGCTCTGGAAGATCTGAGTAACGATCTTGATCACGGCATAGCTGATATCGTACCAGTTGGTGCATGGTCATAGCTAATCCGGATTTAGTGGAGCGACTTAAAATAGGGGCTCCATTAAATGAGGCAGATCCTAAAACCTTCTTCGCGGCAGGAAGAAAAGGATACACGGACTATCCTACCTTAAAAGAATTAGAAGCACAAAAGAGCTAAGGAGTAGTTAAGGACTAAACGTCGTTAAACTAACGGGAAACGATATCGTTATAAAACAAAGAAAGCAGCTGATCAATATGATCGGCTGCTTTTGTTCAACTAACGGGCAGGTTAGTTTTATGAAATGATGCATACCTTACGTATTTTTTTTATATTTCCAATTGTTCGCTTAGGCACCGTTCAGATGATGGAGGAATACGAACGAGTTATCCTCCCTTACATGGGGGAAGAAAAGCTGGACCTTGAATCATTGCGTAATCTCTTTGGTTATCAAGGGATGCGTGATTATATACAAGCACTGCAGCAGCAGCTGCTTCGGCTGAATCAGTTCTATTATGACTATAAGTGCAGCTATCGCCATACGCAGGATCTGAATGAAGCCATTCGTTTTATCCACGAGAATTTCCACAAACCGCTGGACCTCGCGATGGTATCCAATCATGTATCGCTTAATTATGCTTATATTTCAAATCTGTTTAAGAAGAATACGGGTAAAGGTTTTGCTGAGTACCTACGAGATGTGCGTCTGGATAAAGCGCGGCGGCTCCTCGCTGAAACTGATCATAAAATTGTTGAGGTGGCTGCTATGGTTGGCTATGAAAGCTACAAAAGCTTTATTTTCAGCAAATTAACCTATTCGATAGAATAAAGATAGCCCCCATGTAAGCGATTTCCTTAATGCGCATGGATTGGGAGAAGCTATTATTCTATTAAAGGAGGGCAATTATGAATCCATCTCACTTTAAGGAGAACGGTTTACGAAAAAGGTACTTGCTATGTTCCTGGTGGTTGTGATGCTGGCCAGTATTGGCATACTGCCGGCTTCAAAGGTTCAGGCAGCGGGAACTACCGTAACCTCAAATGATTATCATGTATACTCGGTAGTCTGGGAAGAGGACAACATTAAATGGTATGTAGACGGCAAGTTTTTCTATAAAGTTACTAACGAGCAGTGGTATTCCGCAGCTGCACCGAATAATCCGAATGCACCTTTCGATGAGCCGTTTTACCTCATTATGAACTTGGCAATCGGCGGAAACTTTGACGGTGGCCGTATTCCGAACGCCTCTGATATCCCGGCGACGATGCAAGTGGATTATGTACGCGTGTATAAGGAACAGAAATAAAACCGCTGTTTGCACAATTAACAAGCCGTTGATCTGAATAATGAGGATCAACGGTTTTTTTGTTGTTAATTTGAATTGATGTTATTTAAGCAGGTAGGATCTCAGTTTATATCTAGAGTCGCATCATGCGGGAATGGAAAGTCTCGAGAATGTTTGGGGAATAGTAATTCATTATGAACAGAAATGGAGCGTAGAGGAATGAAAGTATTATCTATGATTCAACCATGGGCGACTCTGCTTGTCCAAGGCGAGACTCTCTATGAAACAAGATCCTGGAAGACCCGGTATCGCGGTCCGTTGGCCATTCATGCAAGCCGGAAAGTCGATAAGCAGGCCTGCAAATATGAACCCGTGCGTTCTTTACTCGCCAAGAATAGCTATACGGAACAAAACCTCCCTACGGGGGTTATCCTTGCAACTTGCGAGCTTTTAAATTGTTATCAAGTCATCGACGCTAATCATACGTCAGCCATTCTGGATTGCGGGAAGGTTGTGTCGGGTGAGGACATCCTGTTAGGCGATTACAGTCCAGGTTATTTTGCGTGGGAAATAGCGGGTTTCCGTCTGCTGAAGCCCTATATTCCAGTGAAGGGAAAACTGGGACTATGGGAATATCCTATAGATGAAGAGTTGAGGATATAACCTCTGTAAACAATAATTAATGGGGGTTCTGACATTATTAATATGAAAAAAATGACGATGGACAAGAACATGGTCCCATTTCCAAGTAGATGGATATCTATCTGTAGCAATGAGTCTTTTTCGAGCGACATTAACAGACCACAGCTTGGATTTCATCAAGAGACCAGCTTCAACACTAGGAAGTATTTCCACTGGAACTGTAATCATATTTGAAATGAATAAAACCAATATACACCAATGATGAATTATTAGATCTAAGGTGGAGTCATTGATTATCAAACGAAAGATATAGTTAAGATGAAAGACCATCATTATTTTATTAAGTCAGAATGTGAATTTTTAGTTCGAGAGTAAAGTTGGTAATATTTATTGTTGACTTTTTCGGTGATCTAAACCTCCTTATATTCGTCTTTACTTATATAAGTGATTTATTATATGATTATATCATTAAAGGAAGCCGACAAGACTAATCACAGGGGGTGTACATATGGAACAAAACATTCAGGCGATGGCTGAGGCGTATAAGTTATTAGCTGATAAAACACGTTTGACGATTATTGCGCTACTTCAGGAACAAGAACTTTGTGTATGTGATATCACTGACATTATTGGCATGTCACAACCAAACGCCAGTCAGCATCTTCGAAAACTAAAGGCAGCCGGTCTCCTTAACGAAAAGAAAAAAGGGCAGTGGGTGTACTACTCTCTTAATCCAGATGCAGAAGCATATGTTCGGTGTGTGTATCCGTTTCTGCCATCCATGAAAGGTAAAATAGCAGGATTGAAGAACTGCTGCGGTCCTCAGGAGGAAGCATGACCATCATTGCGATTTTAATCTTTTTGCTGACACTGACTTTTGTGATTTGGCAACCTAAGGGGCTTAATATTGGATGGTCAGCGTCAGCTGGAGCTGTCCTTGCTCTCCTCTTTGGGGTCGTCAGTCTATCCAATGTAGGTACGGTCACAGAAATCGTATGGAACGCCACGCTTGCTTTCGTAGCCATTATCTTAATTTCACTGATTTTAGATGAAATTGGATTTTTTGAATGGGCTGCTCTACACATGGCAAGGCTCGCAAGAGGTAATGGCAAGCTGATGTTCGTTTATGTTGTGCTGCTTGGGGCAGGGGTTGCAGCATTCTTTGCAAATGACGGTGCCGCACTGATCTTAACGCCTATTGTGCTTGCCATGGTCCGAGCGCTCAAATTTGATCAAAAGATGATTTTACCTTTTATCATTGCAAGTGGTTTTATTGCAGATACAACTTCTCTTCCGCTCGTCGTGAGCAACCTCGTCAATATCGTTTCTGCGGATTACTTTGGCATTGGCTTTGTAGAGTATGCAAGTCGTATGATTATTCCCAATTTCTTTTCCATATTAGTGAGTCTTCTGGTCCTGTTCTTGTTCTTTAGAAAGAGCATTCCAGGGAACTATGAAGTCAGTCAGCTCAAAAAGCCATCTGAAGCGATCAAGGACAAGAAACTGTTCAACATATCTTGGGTAATCTTAGCCGTGTTACTGGTTGCATACTTGATGAGCGAGTTCATTCAAGTTCCGGTGTCTGTTATTGCTGGGGTTATAGCCATTTTGTTTATATTAGCTGCAAGACGGAGTCAGGCTATCCAAACATGGAAGCTCATTAAAGGAGCCCCATGGGCAGTCGTGATTTTCTCCATTGGTATGTACGTCGTCGTTTATGGGCTACGAAATGTGGGACTGACGGATGAACTTGGGAAGGTCATTCAAGCTATTGCCGACAAGGGTCTCTACATTTCCACACTTGGTATGGGCTTTCTAGCTGCAATATTGTCTTCGGTTATGAACAATATGCCAACAGTGATGATTGATGCGCTAGCTATTGATGGAACCAATACGCATGGTGCCATTCGGGAATCGCTGATTTATGCCAATATTATCGGTAGTGACTTGGGTCCAAAGATTACACCAATTGGATCGCTCGCAACACTCTTGTGGCTACATGTATTGTCCCGAAAAGATGTAAAAATCACTTGGGGAAGTTATTTCAAAATTGGGATTGTGCTCACCGTCCCAACGCTCTTTATCACGTTAACAGGCCTGTATTTGTGGCTGCACTTGATTCATTCAACAAACATAAACGTTTGGTTAATGATTGCCGTAATAACCGTGGTATTAATTGTTATTGTTGCGATCACCAAAGCGTTGATTAATCCGAAAATGGGCGAAGCAAAAATACAAGTAAGACAAACCAAAGATGAAGGAGATCAATAATTATGAACAACAAACCACTTGTTTACTTTTTGTGTACAGGAAACTCTTGCAGAAGCCAAATTGCCGATGGATTTTTGAAAGCACTTGGTAGTGATAAATATGAGGTGAGAAGTGCTGGATTAGAAGCCCATGGCTTAAATCCTCGTGCTGTACAAACGATGAAAGAAGCTGGAATCGATATTTCGAGTCATACATCAGATGTGATTGATCCTGAGATTTTAAAACAAGCAGACTACATCATCACGCTTTGTGGTCATGCCAACGATAATTGTCCAGTTGTACGTAATGACAAAGCGGAAAGATGGCACTGGGGTTTCGATGATCCAGCCAAGGCAACAGGTACAGAGGAAGAAATCACAGCTACTTTCGCTGAGGTTCGTGATTCAATTAAAGCTCGAATCGAGCAGTTTTTGAAAGAAGGTAAGTAAAATGGATCATGCCATTCATGAGGTTGTCGGAGCGTATATAGCCGGCAAGAAAGTTGCCTTTTACTGTGGTGGAGCCAAAGGTAGAACATAATGTCGTAAACAACAAGCTGAAGGCCATAATGTCGAGGGACAATAACATGGTCCCATTGAAGTCGCTATTTTAGCGGCTTTTTTATTTTTATCGGTACAAGTTCTTGTCCCGAGCCAAGGACAAGAATTTGTACCGATTGCCGGTTAGGCGTATATCTAATCTTAATCTTGCCCTTCAATTCATTGAACTAGCGGGCAGGATCGTTGAATTTAACAGGGGATGATATTACCCAAAAAAATGGAGGGAATGTCTTTGTCTAAATGGATGATTTCATTGTTTATTATGATTCGCCGAGGTCCATTCAAGATTCATATGCCTGGTTCTAGTTTACCGTAAGGCTTACCTTTGTCTAGAAAGCTAAGGAGTCGCAATATGGGCTGCTTTTTTCTTCATCTTGTATTAATCCGGTGATTTATAAGAACCTGCACGATCAATCATGACCTTCCAATCCTCTGCTTCATAAGGCATGCTGTCCTCATTCTCCGGTACGCCAAGCTGGACCTCAAGAATTACCATCCTGGTTTCGGCCAGAATAGAAAAGAGGCTATTCAAGGTAATCGCAAACTGATTGCCTGTGGTCACCTGCCTGATCTGGCCGTTAATAAGCACCTGCCCACTGCCTGAAATGACAGTCCATGCCCGGCACCCTAATCGATGCTGGCGTAATCCGATATGTTTGCCAGGCAAAAGCGTCATATTCAATGTGGTTACGGTTGTATTTTCGTCTTCTACCGATCTCTCCATGACGTGATAGCTGCCCCAAGTTGCCTCGACGTACATCGGTTGCAGTGGAATACTGCCCAATTGCTCTTTAATTTCATTTGAATCTTTTTTGTTGGCTATGAGAATTCCGTCCGGACTTGCGACAGTGATAATACCTGGGACTCCGATGACGTGGATCGGGTAGGGGAGCTCGTTAACGATGTAGGAATTCGGGGAGGATTCGGATATTCTGCCGTGTCCCAATACATTGGAATCCAACTGATCACACAGAGCATCCCAGCTCCCGATATCCTGCCATACACCCTCATATGGCAGTACAACAGCCCGTTGCGATTGTTCAGCAACTTGTTTGTCAAAACTGCGTTCAGGCAACTGTTCATACAGGGTTAACAATTGATCGTAATGAACCGGAAGTCCATTTTTTTCAATATGGGACAACATAAACGCAAGAGAGAAGGCATACACCCCGCAGTTCCACAATGCGCCATGCTGTAGCAGGGTTTCAGCGACATCCAATTCAGGTTTCTCTATGAATTGTGTAACCGGTGCATAACCATTAGGTTCTTTTTTTCCTGGCAGGATGTAACCATATTGTTCTGAAGCGTATGTGGGCCTTGTCCCAATTAAAATGATATCGGCCTGAGTCTGTTTCAATATATCCGGAAGTAATTTGAAGCTCCTGAAAAAGTCCTCATCTGCGAACACATCCGCTGGCGCGATACAAATCATATCGTCAGGCTCAGTCGCTCCGGAGGATTTCAGATACAAGGTCGCCAAGGCAGCTGCAGTAAAAGTTCCACGCTTAAAAGGTTCTCCAATGACGGGTATCTTGCCTTTGGTATGACGGGCTGTAATGTCGGTCTGATTCTGATGTGAAATGATGAGGGTTGAGTCCAGTAGGCCTGAGCTGTCAAGCTGGCGGCATACTCTGCTGATCATGGATTCCCTTCCGCCTGCAGGTGACGGAAGTATATCCACAAACAGCTTGGATCGAAGCTCATTGGACAGCGGCCAAAGCCTTTTACCTGCGCCGCCACATAGCAGTACGATATGCATTGGCTTCCTCCTAAGCTCGGGGAGTTTTGCTATAAATTTTACGTTTGTGAAAGGAAAGAGATCGGTATTTAAGCGCAAATTTGCGAATTTGTTGTTCTTTTAACGAAGAAGCGTTCATGTTCAGACTTTTATTCATGGAACTCTTTAGGATCATGCTGGCCGGGTTGTTCGAATACATAAAATTGGCATAGGTTTCATACTCAGAGAACCCAAACTGCTTCTTCTTATTGATATTCGAGATAATCGCTTTGTACCATGGCAGCTGATGGATCGTTTCAATTTTCTTTTTCAAAGCAGAGAGTTTCGATTTTTCGAACAGCATGTAATGGGTGACAAAAGAGCGTGGGCGCGGCGCTTTCATGTTTAACAGCTTGCGATAGGTGTTGAAATATTCTGGCTGACTCCAGTCGCGACAGTAAAATACCGTCTTATTTTCAACAATAAATGAATGAGGTTTAATGAGCACCGTATCCGCATCCATCACCAGAAAGTGTTTCGCTCTCACAATGTGATCCCCGTTCATTTTAAGCAGTTGTTGATATAACCAGCCTGAGCGGTCCCAGCGGGATGATTGATAGTGTATATCGTTTTTGGTGATAGGCAGGACTGACCGCTCGTTAACAAAAATGCAGTGTTTGCGGGAACAAAGGTTTCTGATTTTGTTGCTGGTCGGGGAAACAATATAAATCTGTCCAATCGGGTGCCGCACATAACGGCGAATACTATCGATAACCTGAGGAAGGGTGCTCAAATCTTTTTCGATCGCAGGTATAAGAACATCGATCATAGGCCCACGATTTAACTGTTTTCCATGCTGAACTGGCATCTTCTCAACTCCCTGGACAAATGGTTACATCTTGTTTTCATGATATGTGTGCAAAATTGGTTTGGTCAGGGCATGTGCGAATATACCATTTTTACGAACAAGGGCATTTGTTTAGGGTTGTTTTATCGGTACTACATATAATGCATGATCTTGATGAAACATCAGGGTTTGGTTCATTTGTTGAAGGGAGAAGTGTTATATGGGGGTTGATAAATTGAAGCCGTTAAGAAGCAAATGGTTGAAAACAAAAGTGATCCTCAATAATGGTTCTATCCAACCATTTATACCTGATACGCAGCGATTTAACAAAGCCAGCCTGTGGTCCATGATCAGCAGATACGGTATGGTTTATATTAAACCCGAGATTGGCACTTATGGAATGGGTGTCATAAAGGCTGAGATGCTGAGTCATCAGAATTTCGCCTATCAGATTGAACAAAAACGACTGTCGTTTGATAACTTTGACTCGTTCCATGCAAGTCTTGTACGTCTGGTGCACAAAAGAAGCTATCTCATTCAGAGAGGAATCGATCTGCTTAAGCACAACAAGAGGCGTTTTGATATCAGAGTCATGATACAGTTAAGTCCCGACAATCAGTGGGAGGCTACGGGAATCATCGGCCGGCTCGGTCATCCGAAAAAAATCGTGACCAATTATCACAGCGGTGGTAAACCAATGGATGTTCACAGACTGCTGGAATCTCATGCATCCCTGAAACGCAGAAATGAACTCATCCAGGAGATGAATGAGCTTGGATTACGTATTGCACGCCACATGAAGAAAAAATACCCGTACCTTAAGCAAATCGGCGTTGATATTGGACTGGACCGGAGTTTGAAACCCTGGATTATTGAGGTGAACGTCAAACCGGACCCTTATATTTTCAACCAATTAAAGGACAAGACAATGTATAGAAGGGTCATAAAATATTTCCGCCATGCTGCTAAAAAAACAAAATAACGTTTCTCTGTTAATCATAACGATAGAGAGATAACCTTACTTGGCAGCCGTCTTGTCGTCATAGAATTTTGCGAAAAAAGTGAATTTATCCCTAAAATTACTCTTAGCAGAAATCCAGAAATGGCAGCATGAAACTAAGCCCAGCTTTAGTGGTTTTTAAAAACGGTGCTTCTCAGGATGTATGAGAAATTAGAACATTTAAGAGTGCTTAACAACCTTCCTCACCAGCCGTAAGAATAGTATAAAACGCCGCATCAAAATTTTATTACGCTGTGGTGCCCCGAGAGGGGCATGGACGGCTAACGGGCAGGTTAGTTTGAAAAAATAAGATCTCTCTTGAAATGTTTAAGTTGCTTAATGGATATATTTCAGAAAAATTCATTGTCTGTTAATAAGAGGTACATATGGAGTACTACTTAAGATGAACAATCTTTTAGAAGATATAATTAACAGACTAAAGATAAGCTTGAAAGAGGATAGTAAAGGAATAATAATTGGTGAGTTCAATGATGTGATCGCTAGTATTGAATTCAATTATCTTCATCTAACACAGTACAAATCATTTCTAGAAAACAAATGGTGCAAAGTTGTCGAGGGACAAGAACTTGTACCGATTACCATATTGGACAAGAACATAGTCCTATTGCTGATTAAGCGTGTATCTAACTCGCAACAGTAGAGAAGTTCTAAGCAAAGAAACCACTCCTTAAAAATCGGGAGTGGTTTTTGTCTATACACTACTGTATATTTTGTGGTCAAACTGTACTTTGTGCTTAGGGCTATCGCTTTTTGAGTGGAGCATCCTCGTCACATCCCGCGGAGGGAAAAGGACTTCGTGAATGGAGGAGACTCCCCGAGACTGGGAAAGAAAAGTGTCAGGAGTGTCGATGCTGGCAGCGAACGTGCTTTTGGCGGCACTTTCGCTTTTTCGCTATTCTTGGTCTCCCAGCGCCGTTGGAAGTGCTTTTGCAAGGTGAAGTACGTCCAAATCTTGTCGTGTTTTAAAATAACTGGGCAGACAATCATGATCAACATCGCCGGTAAAACCAATCAATATCCCCAGTTCTTCGATCGCCTGGCTATAACTTTTGTCGTGTCAAGGGAAGATGAGTTGAACGGGAATGACGGCTTTCTTAGGAGAATAAATATATTCCATTTGTTCACGTAACAGCTTTACGGCAGTTCGTGCCATATCCTGTTCATCCTGCTGCACATAAGCTACGCCTGAGAGATGTGGATTATCGAAAGAAAGCAATTCGATATTTGCGTGATCGTTCAGACGACTGATAGCGGCCGATGTAAGGCGTGCGGTTTCTGCAGTCAGGGAGAAGGCTGCCGAAATTCCACTGTGGTCCTGCAAGAAGTCGCTTACATAGTCCAATGCTTGATCGCCGCGTAGAATGTCGAGAGGGATGTGACACCACAAGCTCTTGTCAATCGAGATGCCTTGATCTGTGTACGCCTGCTCGAAGCCGAGCGTGCGATCCTCGATGGCTGTATTGGCATTTTCAGGTGAGATGAGCGCAATCTGCTGATGACTCTTGGATAGCAAATGGGAGACAGCCTTGTACGCACCGCCGTAATTGTCGGATGTAATGGTGTACGTCTCAATGTTGCGCAGATAGCGGTCGATGAACACACACGGGAATTTATCGAGCGACAGACGCAGCAATGATTCGTTATACTTCTCATCTTCTGTCGGAAAAACGATCAGCCCCTTCACACCGAGCTCCGTTAGTGTACGAATGACGTTTGTTTCGATAGAGGAGGACTCGCGCGTGATGCTTAGTATCATGCTGAGGCCGGCTTCTTGAAGGAACTGTTCCGTGTAGTCAACGAGCTTCTGAATGACACGGGTCCTCATCGTTGGAATGATGAAGCCGATGAGCGGCATGGAGGACGCGCTGCATGAGGATGGCAGAGAATTGATGCTAGAAACAACAAGACTAGAAGAGACGAATGAGCCTTTGCCTTGTACTCGGATAATTAATCCTTCGTCAGCTAGTAGGGTTAGGGCATTCCTGACGGTTATTTTACTTACTCTGAATTCGTCCATTAGTTCTTGCTCAGAAGGAATACGGTCTGTCGGCCGAAGCTGTCCTGATTTAATTTTCTGAAGAATATCTTCTCGAATTTGTTTGTAGAGCGCCAGCTTTTTCAAAAAGTTGCATCTCCCCATAAACTTTATGATTTTATAATCAATTGGTTATATAAAAGCATATTTCATGTATATTATAATACGGCATGTAAAGCGCTTACAATATGGAATCTGAGAATTTGTTGCGAAGGGGTCTTTTCTTTGAACGGTTAGATTTTATGTTAAGGATGGTGGTGCCAAGGTGGATTGAACCCGCTTAAATTAACAGAACTAACTAGTCAGCCGACTTTTCAAATGCATTAACAAAAAAAGAGAGGATGACGAACAAATGAAAAAACGCAGTACTATAATCTCCATCGTTACAGTCCTTATTATGTCACTTGTTTTTACAGCTTGTGGTACTCCTTCTGAAACAAAAACGGAAACACAGCAATTAGGCGCTAATGCCGGAGAGAATGCAACAGAATTGTCATTTTGGACATTCGTAGATTTGCACGGCAAGCATTTGGACAAAATGCTGGGGTTATGGAACCAACAGAACCCAGACAAACAGATTAAGTTGAATGTAACGGTTATGCCTTACGATGATATGCACAACAAGCTCTTATTGGCAGTTACAAGCGGAAAAGGTGCTCCTGATATCGCGGATATCGAGCTTGGTCAATTCCCTAAATTCTTGGAAGGTGACAACGTTCCACTGGAATCTTTGAATGATGTATTTGCACCATACAAAGACGTTGTTGTTCCTTCACGTGTCGAGATTTACTCCAAAGCCGACCAGGTTTATGGCTTTGATTATCACGTAGGTGCTACGCTTGCTTTCTACAACACTGAAATTTTAGAACAAGCAGGCGTTGACTACAAGACAATCAAAACGTGGGAAGATTACAAACAAGCAGGTATCCAGGTTTATGAAAAGACAGGCAAGTACTTAGGTACTGCTGATACATCAGCTACGTGGCAAGCATCGCTGCTGCTAGCTCAGCAAAACGCTGATTTTACAGATGAAAATGGTAATCCAAAAGTGAACTCGCCTGAAATGATTAAAGCGTATGAAATGTTAGTCGATCTGCAGAAGAACAATGTTATTCATACGATCCCTGGCGGACAACCCGACACAGAAGAAGCAAAAGGCGAATACAACAAAGGCAACTACGCAAGCGCATTGATGCCTGAATGGTACATGTCCCGCTTTGTAAACGAAATGAAGGACCTTAAAGGGAAGTATGCAATTGCTCCATTGCCTGTATTTGAAGAAGGTAATCCTCGTTCCGTTGGCTTGGGCGGTACTGGCACAGTTGTTACTAAGAATGGTAAAGACGTTCAGTTGGCCAAAGAATTTGTAGCCTTTGCCAAGCTTTCGAAAGAAGCTACGACTGAAATCTGGAATACACTTGGATTTGACCCAATCAACATGGAAGTATGGCAAGATGATGCAGTAACGAAAAACCCTGATAATGAATACGTCCAATACTTCAAAACAAATGCATTTGATACTTTGAATGAAATCAAGGACGAAATTAGAGCAATCAAGTCCGTTAAAGCTTCACCGACCATCGGCAATATATTCAATACGGTTACGTTGAATGCTATCTTTGAAGATGGCCAAGAAGTGAAGGAAGCGCTGGATGAAGCACAAGAAGCAATTGAACAAGAATTGAAATAAATTCAATAAGTAAATGATTTAATTAAACCTGTCGGCAGGTATAGTAGTCGGCAGGTTTAACCATAGTCAAGGGAGATTGAGAATATGATAAAGAAATTTGTATACTCTCAAAAGGTTGCACCTTATGTTTTTGTATTGCCATTTATACTCATATTTTTGTTATTCTGGTTCTATCCGCTTGTAAATTCATTCGTAATGAGCTTTCAAGATAAGATGTTGGGACAGGATCCTAAATGGGTTGGTGAAGCGAATTATTCGAAATTACTTACAGATAAAGTGTTTTTGACGGCTATTAAAAATAGCGTTGTGTACATGTTAGGAACCTTAGTGCTGTTAATTCCCTTTCCCATGTTATTCGCCGTTATGATCAACAGTAAGTTAATGCTGGGAAGAGAGTTTTTTAAATCTTCGTTCTTTCTCCCTGCATTGACATCTGTCGCAGTTGCGGGCACCATTTTCCGCCTTACATTTGGTGAAATGGAAGGTTCATTAATGAACAGTTTCCTAGGTCTTTTTGGTGTAGAGCCTATTAAATTCCTGAAAGACGGAGAATGGAGTATGGCAGCACTGTTAATCCTCGCATGTTGGAGATGGACAGGTGTTAATATGCTTTACTATCTATCCGGTTTGAAAAGCATTGACAATGAATATTATGAGGCTGCTTCAATTGACGGGGCATCGGCTTGGCAGAAGTTTAGAACGATCACAATGCCATTATTGAAGCCGACCACGGTATATGTTACGACAATTAGTGTTTATGCAGGTTTAGCTATGTTTACCGAGAGCCTGATGATGTTTAACGGTAACAATTCACCCAAAAATATTGGCTTAACCATTGTTGGATTTCTGTATAGACAAGGGATTGAGAAGAATAAGCTGGGTTACGCAGCTGCAGTTGGTATCATTCTGTTAGTCATTGCTATGGTTATCAATTTAACGCAGTTGAAATTAAGTGGAATGTTCAAAAAGGAGGAGGATTAAAGTGGGCAAAAGTCAGACGAGGAATAATTTTATTTCCAGAATAGTTATTATTTGTTTGTTCATTATACTATTCGTGATAATTATGATTCCATTCTATGCAGTGGCCCTATCTTCCTTTAAACCAGGTGAATCCTTAATTAGATATGGTCTTAACCTAAGTTTGGATTTTAGTATTATGAGTTTTGACAATTTCATCTATCTGTTTACTGGAGAACATGATTATTTTGTATGGTTTTGGAACAGTATGACTTTAACCATCGTTCAAGTGGTTTTAACACTTTTTGTAAGCGCATTTGTTGGATATGGTTTCGCAGCATATGATTTTAAAGGGAAGAACTTCCTCTTTATATGTGTTTTGCTCATTATGATGGTGCCTTTCGAAATACTGCTGGTTCCTTTGTACAGCCTAATTAATGATTTGGGAATGGTGAATAGCTATTCGGCAATTATTCTGCCAGGTGTGGCCAATGCCGCGACCATATTTTTCTTCAGGCAATATCTAAGAAGCATACCCAAAGAGATTATTCAATCTGGGCGGGTTGATGGCGCAAACGAGTATGCAATTTATTTCAGGCTCATTATGCCGATTATGAAGCCATCCTTTGCAGCAATGGCCATTCTTAATGGTATGAATAGCTGGAATAATCTGTTGTGGCCATTCATGGTATTAGGAGATCAGAGTAAATATACACTTCCAATCGGTTTGAAAACGTTGTTAACTCCTTATGGCAATAACTATGACCTATTGATCGTAGGCTCCTTCTTCTCCATCATTCCAATTTTCATACTGTTTATTGCTTTCCAGAAATATTTTATAGACGGTATGACTGCAGGTGCTGTTAAAGGGTAGCAAATATTATGATGAAGTAGGTGATAAGATGAAAATCCAACAAAGAGCATTGCACGACATTCAACCATTAATTGAGCAGAGAGCAGATCCTTTTATGTACCGACATTCGGACGGTTATTATTACTTCGTAGCATCCGTTCCGGAGTATGATCGGATTGAAATCCGTAGAGCTGAGAACCTTGAGGGGCTTGTTACATCAACTCCTGTGGTGATCTGGAGAAAACGCGAGACAGGTATCCTTAGTGCCAACATTTGGGCGCCTGAACTGCATTTTATTGATGACAAATGGTACGTGTATTTCGCTGCCGCACACACGACGGATACGAATGAAGGCTTGTTCGACCATCGGATGTATGTGCTAGAGAATGACAATGCCAATCCGCTCGAAGGCAGTTGGACGGAAAGAGGACAGGTTCGTACCGCGTGGGAAAGCTTCGCCCTCGATGCCACTACCTTTGAGCATAATGGCAGCCGTTATTACGTATGGGCACAAAAGGATCCGAATATCGAAGGTAACTCTAATCTGTATATATCTAAAATGAGCAATCCGTGGACGCTGACTGGTCCGCAAACGATGATTTCGATGCCGGAATATGACTGGGAGATCATTGGTTATAAAGTGAACGAAGGCGCGGCATTTCTTCGCAAGGGTAATCGGGTATTCCTCACTTACTCGGCTAGCGCCACCGATTTCAATTATTGCATGGGCCTGCTTGAAGCCGATGCGGATGCTGATTTGCTCGATGCCGCTTCATGGCGCAAGTCGCAAGCAGCGGTTTTGTCGACAGATGAGAGCATCTCGATGTATGGTCCCGGTCATAATTCCTTCACGGTGTCAGAGGACGACGAAAAGACGCTATTTGTGTTTCACGCAAGGACGTACAAGAATATTATAGGAGATCCGCTGTACGATCCGAATCGCCATACATTTGTGACGGAGCTTTTGTGGACGGATGACGGCAGACCCGATTTCTGCGGCTCTGTTGCAGCACTTGCACGTTCTGTACAGTGAACGAGTGTCACAAAAAAGAGAGACAGTAAGAACATCGAAGGCACCCTAATGGGTGCCTTTAATTTCGCAGTACAGATAATACGCTGAACCGTAACACAAGTAGTGGTAAGTTGCCTTAAAATTTGCCGCTTCAGCTAACCCGGAGAATCATATCATAAATAAGTGTGTTCTTGAAAAAATATATAAGAAGAGGCAGCTCATTTGAAAGCACTTGTATTTAATAAATTCGGAGGATGCACTGCACTCCAATGACCCTAGTGAAATCCCGGCATTTACCTAACAGGTCTTGTAGACAATTCATATTTGTCCAACAAAGTATGAAGTATGCCTGCCGAATCGTTAGTCAAGCTGGATGCTACCATGGAGTCAGGCCAGAGCTTTCTCCTTTAAAATGTCATTAGATATAAGGGAGAACATCAATTTTCAAGTGCAGGAATATTTCACTCGAAGCAAACGTCTTGTTGGAACGTTTAGTCAAACTGATCCGAAGGACTATCTTGGATTCAGGAGAGACCTAAGGGAGGTGTAATAAAAACATATGAAAGTCAAACCGGAAGTAATCTATGAGATTAAGCGTTCCAAAGGCAAAATTAATCCTACAGTCCGTGATTACTATATTTCGTTTCTTGTTAAGGTGGAATCAGAAGGGTGGTTCATGGAAGATTGGACCGTTCCCGAAGTAACTGGGAACGAAGAATATCTTCACAAATTGGAGAACGATTTCGGGAAACTTGCTAAACAACAAGTAAAGCAGGTCCTTGATAAAATGCAGCATAAGTACAAGGTGGATGTTGGTGGGATTGGCGAGAATCTGCGTATGATGTGACGTTTGCAATGACTAGATATTCATGGAACGGTATCTAATAAAAATTCTTCCGATGGTAACCTAAACGTGAAAAAACACAATGTCATAAACACTAAATAGTGAGTTGTAAGTTATTTTCTAATTATAGTTAACTACTAAAATGATTATGATGTTCCTGCTTGAGCCGAACCATTAAAGGACACAGGACCAACGATAGTTACAGGAGTCTCAGCAGCACTTGCAACATACATGGTATAACGAATCTGACCTGTTATAACGTTACTTACTGGTGGAAAATCTCCAGCAGTAAAAGTAAAGAGCCTGGTACCGGGACCCGAGGTTAAATCAATTGTTGAGTTAAAGATCAACTCGCCTGAACCGAATATGCCAGTACCACCTCTTTCAACATAGATGTTGACTAAGTTTATTGAAGATCTAGAAACGCCAACTGTTCCCCATAGTAAGATACGCACATCACTCTCATTAGGGGTCCCTATTGCAGCGACAGTTTGAAGACCGATATCCCCCAGTAATGTAGGAATTGACGTTAAAATTGCAGTTCCCAAACTAAAGGTATTATTAAGAGACATACGTGAATCTAGAAATTGAATAGGCAAACTGTTCACCTCACTTTCTACATACCCTCATCTTATTCCAAGTTATTCTAACTGCTTGGACAAAGGTATAAATGTAAGTGAATCAAGAACAATTTAATCCAAGCATGAAGCTGCGTTTGTTTTGGAACAAACATACTTGAACTTGGAGTCTATTCATTATTTATATCAAATTGTTCGTTCGCAAATTGAATTTTAGTTCTAGACCACGATAATATCGATTGATTGATACTAAGCTAATGCTCTAAAGGCTGATCCATTAAATAAGGCTGAAATCATTTTTTTTCCTTTTATTCATGAGAACCACTCACTTTTGTAAATATATACTCTACGAAATAAATACTATGATTCTATGGAAAAATAGAAACGGACAAGAGTTAATTTTGAATAAATAAATATTTTATATTATATGTTTTACCAAACCTCAACTAACTATGGTTCTAAAGAAAACATACCTCCTTCGAAATATTCTCTGAAATCTGATCACGTTGCTGCAAGGTGGAAATAACAAAAACAGTAGCAAATTCGTCAAAATACATGGTATTAAAAATCCGCGGATTTATTTGTTTCACCAATTAAGCCACGGCATGATAAGGGAGTTTTTTTGCAATTTCTTAATCCACATTGATTACTAGAATATGCCAATTTGTGCTAAAATCGAAAGCAGGCTGTTGGTTTTGGGACCGCAATTGAACCGTGAAGTGAAATGGATCAGAGCATGATCAGGAGGTCTTAGGATATGGAAAAACGCATTCTGCTCGTTGAAGATGACAACGACATCCATCTGTTGATTGAAGAACAGCTAAAACAGGATCATTATAGCGTAGCATCGGCACGCGATGGCGAGGAAGCACTCGCGCTTTTTCAAAAAGAGAAATTCGATCTGATCTTGCTCGATTTGATGCTCCCCAAGGTAAACGGCATGGAACTACTCAAACATATCCGAGAGACCAGCAAAGTTCCTGTCTTGATTATTTCTGCGAAAGGCAGCGACCTAGACAAGGCCATGGGCCTTGGGTTTGGCGCGGATGATTATATAAGCAAGCCTTTCTCCATGATCGAATTGACAGCCAGGGTTCAGGCGGCCATTCGGAGGGCAACGTTATACGCGGAAACGGAAAACAAACCTGGCGAGCCCCTCGTTATTACGTTTAAGGATCTCATTCTGGACTTGCATTCGTTCTCCGTAAAGGTAAAAGGAAAAAGCATGCCGCTCACTGCCAAGGAGTTCCATATTTTAAAACTGTTCCTAACCCATCAGAGCAGGGTGTTCACCAAGGAGCAAATTTATCAACTTATCTGGGAAGAAGATTATTACGGGAATGAGAACGTAATTAATGTACATATCCGGAGACTCCGGGAGAAAATCGAAGAGGACCCATCAGCTCCGCAATACATTCGGACGATTTGGGGAATCGGATATAGAATGGGGGATTAGTACGTGGTCCTTCTTTTATCCGTCATTATTGCCGTATTGGTTGGAATTATTGGAGTGCTATTTTATAGAGAAAAAAAGCGAAATCTAAGCATCCTGGAGATTACGAATAAAATATCCGATATTTTGGACCAGAATACGGCCGAGAAAGTGTTAGTACCCACAGGCGACCATGCCGTTAGGCAGCTGCTCACACAAATTAACCGTCTGCTGGATAACAAACAAAAGGTATTTGCGGACTATGCAAGAACGAAGGACAGCCAAAAAAAAATGATCTCGAACATGTCTCATGATTTGAAGACGCCGCTAACGGTGATTCTCGGGTACACGGAAAAACTGAATGATAAAAATGCATTAACCGCACAAGAAGAAGAGCAAGTCATTCAACGGTTGAATACAAAAGTAAACAGTCTGATCACCTTGCTTAACCAATTTTTCGATCTTGTCAAAATCGAGTCGGAGGATTATGATATTCCGCTTAGCAAAATATCATTGAGCGAGGTTTGCCGGAACAGCGTTCTTGAGTTTTACGATCTGCTGGTTTCCAGAAATCTTCGGGTTGAGATAGACATACCGGAGCTACCCTTTTATTTTCATGGTAACAAGGATGCGCTGCATCGAATACTAAGCAATCTAATATCAAATTCCATTCGGTATGGAAGCGACGGCGGTGTGTTCGGGTTAACGGTTCGTGAAGAAGGGAAGTACGTGGTCGTAGACGTGTGGGACCAGGGCAAAGGGATTGCAGAGATCCATCAGGAACGTGTATTCGAAAGACTCTATACCTTGGACGATGCACGGAATCCGCAATTTCAAGGAAGCGGCCTGGGACTCAGTATTTCCAAGCGCCTAACGGAAGAAATGAACGGGTGGATTAGTCTAAGCAGCTCGGAGCCGTACCAAAAGACCATTTTCACTTGCAAATTCAAGCAATTACCCTTCTAGCGATTCATCCAAGAGATGTTGTTCTTTTGTTCAACGTCTCTTTTTTATTTCAGCCGCCCTCTTTTCACTTCATTCTTAAGAAACATGTAAGGAATGGGAAAGGAATAAGTCCATTCTCTGGTCTAAGATGGAGATAAATAACAAAAGAAATCAAATTGTCAACACAGGTGGTGGTCCTCATGAATTTCATTATTCAAACTACGGATTTGAGCAAAACCGTAAAAGGGAAATCCATTGTATCACGTGTCAATCTAAATGTAAGAAAGGGCGAGATTTATGGTTTGTTGGGTCCTAACGGCGCAGGTAAAACAACCATCATGAAAATGCTGACGGGACTCATTCTTCCGACATCCGGTGCGATTATGCTGTTTGGTAAGAAATTTTCAGAAACCTCGAAAGAGGGCCTCAAGAGGGTCGGGAGCATTATTGAATATCCAATATTTTTTGAGCACATGACGGCCATGGAGAATCTCCAAATTCATTGCGAATACTTAGGTTATTACGATAAGAGAGCAATACGTAAAGCCTTGGATCTGGTGAAATTGGAAGGGATTGAAGATAAAAAAGTGAAGGATTTCTCGCTTGGCATGAAGCAGCGTCTTGGCATTGCCAGGGCCACAATCACCAGACCGGAATTGATCGTGCTGGATGAACCCACGAACGGGCTGGACCCGATCGGTATTAAAAACATGAGGGATTTGATTCGAACGCTGAACCAGGAATATGGGATTACGTTTGTCCTGTCGAGCCATATCCTAGGGGAAATTGAGCAGGTGGCCGATAGAATCGGCGTTATTCAACGCGGTCAATTGGTCGACGAAGTCACATTATCCGATATTCGAAGGCAGCGTACCGGCTATGTTGAACTTTTAACCTCGAACGTGCAGAAATCCGCCTTTTTACTTGAACATGAGCTTCGAATATCCAATATCAAAATCGTCCAAGATCAGCGAATCCGAGTGTATGATACGGACGTATCGACCAGTCAAATTACAAAGCTGCTGATTGCGCATGAGATTGAAATCGAGGAGATCCAAAAAGTTAACAGTACATTGGAAGACTATTTCTATCATCAAATTCAGGGAAAGGAATGAATCCGATATGCTGAAATTAATCGAGCTGGAATGGAGGAAGCTGGAGCGTAAGAAAGTGATTGGTGAAGCGATAACGTACTGGCTTATACTCATGTTCTTGCCGGTATTTTTTCTCAAGGTCGTTTTTACCGATATGCCAAACGTTCGTTTTGGAGAGAGTTATGCTGCGGCTTTGGACCTGATGATAGCCATTCAGATGGGGATTATTTTGTTCGGAGCGTCCCTGATCAATCATGTTTTTATTGAAGAATACAAGAATAAGACGATAGCTCTTTCATTCGGATATCCACTCAGCCGAAAAAGACTTGTTTTGGCCAAGGTGCTGTTTATTGTGTTGGCGGTTTTCATCGGTACCCTGGTGTCCTTTGGAGTTAGCGGTATTGTGACCTTTGCGCTCAACCAGGTTATGGATGTTATTCCGGGAACGCCAACAGCAGCTGACCTGGCGAACTATGCGATCCGAATGATTATACACTCCATCGCCGCAGCGCTTGCCTCATTAATTCCGTTATTTTTGTTCGGAATTTGGAAGAGGGCGGTCATCCCGACAGTCATTTGTGCAGTTTTCCTGATGCAGTTTCCTAATTTTCTCGGGCTGCTGCGGATTACTTTGAGTCCGGACTTTCTATATGTCATTTTCAGTGTATTGGGTGTGGCAAGCGTCATTTTATCCGTAAAGTTCATAAATAAACTTGGGGATTTTTAACGAAAGAATATGGCGTGATGACGATTGAAGTTAAAACGGTTTGATGCCTAATGGAGATAGATTGAGTTATAGAGAAAAGCTGGGACGGAACCCTGCTATTGACTCACAGACTTATGCGGCGTTTTTAAGTTGACCCCGTACTTTGAGAAGATTAAAGGCCTGCCAAGGAGTTATAAAATGAAGTTGGGATCCGTCCGATGTGGATGGGGGCCTGATTTTTTACACAGTAAATGCGTTTGAAACAAACGCTAACGATAGCTCAATAAATAACAAGGAAGCAGCTGATCAATATGATTAGCTGCTTTGGTTCAACTAACGTGCAGGTTATTTTAAAGCAGTACGAATTAAATGGAAAAGGAAGATGGACATTTGAAAGTTCCAGAGTTAAAGTTTACACATGTAATATCAGAAGAATGGGTTGATCTTGAGAAGTTTTACGTTTGTTTATATGCTTTTTAATATGTCGAGGGACAAGAACATGTTCCCATTAATGCCGCTATTTTAGCGGCTTTTTTATTTTATCGGTACAAGTTCGTGTCCCGAGTCAAGTACAAGAACTTGTATCGATTGCCGGAATGGACAAGAACATAGTCCGATTACCGATTAGATAACTATCTAAGTGGTCAAGGGAGCCTAACCTCGGCAAGCGCTTAAAATTTTAATAGCGATTGCTTTTGGGGATGGGGGGATAATCACTATGTATATTTGCGTATTTTTGTGATTTTTGTCCTCCATATGTGTACAATGAATAAAAAAGATGCTACATTGAAATCAGTCTAAACCCCTTTATAACAAGGTTTTCGAAGAATAAAATGTCTCCTGTATGAGGACGAACGTATATCGAGGAGGGAATCGAATGTCAAGTCAAGTATTGGACCAATTTTTAAGTTCGAACATCGAAGATCTAAAGAATAAAGGTCTATATAACGTCATTGATACGCTCCAGGGTGCAAATGGTCCGGTAATTATTATCGATGGAAAGTCTCTAATCAATTTGTCTTCCAATAACTATTTGGGATTGGCAACAGACCCTCGCCTGATTGATGCTTCAGTTAAAGCGTCGCAGACATTCGGCGCAGGCGCAGGGGCTGTGAGAACAATTAATGGCACGATGAATTTGCATAATGAACTTGAAGAGAAGCTGGCAAGTTTCAAAAAAACAGAAGCCGTTATCGTATATCAATCGGGATTTAACTGCAATATGGCTGCTATATCCGCGGTGATGGACCAGCATGATGCGATTATATCCGATGAGCTGAACCACGCTTCGATTATTGATGGCTGCCGCCTGTCGAAAGCCAGGGTCATTCGATTTAAGCATTCAGATATGAACGATTTAAGAGAGCAGGCGAAAGCTGCTAAGGCATCCGGTCAGTACCAGAAAATTATGGTCATTACCGACGGCGTATTCTCCATGGATGGTGATATAGCAAAGCTTCCCGAAATCGTGGAAATAGCAGAAGAATTCGATCTGATTACTTATGTCGATGATGCACACGGTTCGGGCGTTCTGGGAGCAGGAGCAGGAACCGTGAAACATTTTGGATTGTCCGACCGCATTGACTTTCAAATTGGTACTCTTTCCAAGGCGATCGGCGTTGTTGGCGGTTATGTGGCGGGGAAGAAAAAACTAATCGAATGGTTGAAGCAGAGAAGTCGTCCGTTTCTGTTCTCGACAGCGCTACCTCCAGCTGCAATCGCTGCTTGTAGCGCTTCTGTTGATATTTTGATGAATGACAAGGAGCTAATCGAGAAGCTTTGGGAGAACAGTCATGATCTGAAAAATGGCTTGAGACGGCTTGGATATGATGTAGGCCAAAGCGAAACACCGATCACACCTTGTATCATTGGCGATGAAGTAACTACTCAACAGTTCAGCAAACGGCTCTATGAAGAAGGCGTGTACGCCAAGGCAATCGTATTTCCGACAGTCCCGAAAGGGACCGGGAGAATACGGAACATGCCGACGGCTGCCCATACTAGGGAGATGCTTGACCAGGTGATCTCTGTTTATGAGAAAGTTGGCAAGGAAATGAAACTGATTTAGATGCATTCGCGGAAATCTATTTCGGGAGGAATGCCTTATGGAGAAGATTTTGGTGACTGGAGCACTAGGCCAAATTGGTTCTGAGTTAGTTATGAAATTACGTGAGATTTATGGTGCGGACCACGTCGTTGCTACGGACCTCAGGCCATCAGCCCACGAAATTACCCGATCCGGACCATTCGAGCTGCTGGACGTGACGAATGATAAGGCGATGTTCGAAATCGCCAAGCGGTACGAAGTGGATACTGTCATCCATCTGGCAGCGCTGCTGTCGGCTACCGCAGAGGAGAAACCGCTGCTTGCCTGGAATTTGAATATGGGCGGATTGATGAATGCACTTGAAATATCCAGAGAGCTCGGCTGCCAATTGTTCACTCCAAGCTCCATAGGATCTTTTGGTCCTTCGACTCCAAAAGACAATACCCCGCAAGATACGATCCAGAGGCCCAATACGATGTACGGCGTAAACAAGGTGTCCGGTGAACTGCTTTGTGATTATTATTTTCACAAATACGGCCTGGATACCAGAGGGCTGCGCTTCCCAGGTTTGATATCTTATATGACGCCTCCCGGCGGAGGAACGACAGACTATGCGGTGGAAATCTATTATGCAGCCGTAACGACTGGCCGGTATACATCCTATATTGCCAAGGACTCAAACATGGACATGATGTATATGCCCGATGCCCTGAATGCGATCATCGATTTAATGGAAGCGGATTCATCCCGGTTGACGCACCGAAACTCATTTAATGTTACTGCAATGAGCGTGGATCCGGAAGCAATCGCTGCAGCAATTCGAGAAGAGTTACCCGGCTTTGTCCTCGATTATGAGGTTGATCCGAAAAGACAGGCAATTGCCGATAGTTGGCCGCATTCCATTGATGCGACGGCAGCGAAAACAGAATGGGGATTTCATGCCCGCTACGACTTGAAGGCCATGACGAAGGATATGCTTTCGCAGCTAAGCGAGAGACAAATGCTTCGCAAGGCTTAAAGTTATTATGAATTGGCAGTGCAAAACGTGTAAATAGATTGCCTGAATGGAAAAACATGTTCCCATTCTGATTAGAAAGGTGAAGTTATAAAAACCGACCTTAATCCGATTTTTAGTCGAATTTAAGGTCGGTTTGTTCGTTTAATGCAATGACACTAATTAATAATGTAATAAGATAACTCAGTATCTCATAGTGAGACATTCGTTTTTAACAGATTCTTTACGAATCCAAACTGTCAATTATGCTCTTGATATTTTTAATTGTTGCAAAGTGCATTGCTTCATGGTAAATCAGAAAAGCCAGTAATTCTTCTACGTTTGAAAAGATAAGTCCTGTAGAAGACTTGTAATGAGGTTTGATTTCTTCTTTCAATTTGCTTGAAAGTACCGATTCAACCCTTTCAATTTGTTCAGTTAACAAATCGATTATTTGAGACAACGATGGAGGCTCTATATTCCAGTCAGACGGTTGCGTTCCTGGATCAAACCACTTGCTAAAATTAGCAGGATAATTGGTTTCTTCCCCTGCAAGTTGGAAAGCGAACTTCTCATGTATAACATACATGTGGCCTAGATTCCATTTTATATTGTTTTTTAAACCTGGTGGAATGATTTCCGAGGCAGAGTCATTTATAGTCCTCACATATTCAACTGCCTGACGGCGAACAAATCCCAATTGATCTGCGATAACATTGCTCATGGTATTACCCCCCTATAAAGTCTCTAAGGAATCGTTAAGAAAAAATCACTTGTTTTTTGGGTGAAGAAATTCAACCAGTTTTACTAAAAACACTTTTACGTCAGTGACCAGCGTTGCTTTTAGAAATAGAAGTTGAGACTCGTTGTGATAAATTTGCCAAAGCACGTTCAAAATAGGATTCATCATGAAGTGCTCTACTTAGAATTAATGCCCCTTGGATACTAGCAATTGTTTCCTCTGAAATTTGTTCAGCCGTCTCTTTGGAGATACCTGTTTGAACTAGTGCCGCGCTTAAGGCTTGAATCCATCGTATAAAATATTGCCGAATTACAGCAGCGAATCGATCTCTTGTTTCGTCCAAAGCGAATGCACCAATAAGGCATATACGCTGACCAGATTGATAATAAGTATCGACCTCTTGCCACATACGATCAATGGCTGCCCGGGGTTCATTCTGTTCGAGCGGTTCAAAAATGTTCTTGATAAACCATTGATCAATATGAGCAAGAATTTCAGCAGCCATCTCATCTTTTCCACCCGGAAAGAAATAATATAAGCTTCCTTTAGATAGACGCGTCCGGGCCGTAATTTTACTCAAAGATGCCCCCTCATAGCCTAATTCACGAAATACCTCAGTAATGAGAGGGATGACATCAGATTTTTCAAAAACAGTGCGAGTCATAGGTTTAACTCACTTAGGCTTGGGTGTCCAGCAGGGCGCGCGCCGAGAGGCCAATGAAATTTTCGTTCCTCTTCCTTAATCGGCATGTCATTTATCGAAGCAAATCTACGCTTCATCAAGCCGTCATCAGCGAATTCCCAATTCTCGTTTCCATACGATCTGAACCAATTGCCGCTATCATCATGCCATTCATATGCGAATCGAACGGCAATACGGTTATCCGTAAATGACCAAAGCTCCTTGATCAGGCGGTAGTCCAGTTCTTTTGCCCATTTTCTAGTTAGTAAAGAGACAATTTCTTGGCGGCCTGTTATAAATTCGCTCCGATTTCTCCAATAACAATCCTCAGTATACACAAGTGAGACACGCTGAGGGTCTCGGCTATTCCAGCTGTCTTCAGCCATACGCGTTTTTTGGATTGCTGTTTCACGAGTGAATGGGGGAGTTAAATTATTCATTACATTTTCCTCGCTTTCTATACTGTTTGTGTTAGTATAAACCGATCGGTTTATAAGTGCAAGTTCATATTAGTGTGGGTACTCAGTTATTCTCTCAACATATCAGATTGCTTTATCTGACAAATGTGAATTCCTTGTGGTTGACTATTCAGTATAGCTATAGTCGTACTGAATAGAGGGTGCGGATATGTAGCAAAAATTATTACCTTTGTCTGAAATCATGCATTACGTCAACCTCTCCATGGCTATGCCGTAATGCAGAAGATAGATGAAACAAGTAAAGATACTGTGATTTTTGCAGCCAGTTTATGGTGATTAGAGGGAATTGTAAACTAGGAATGAGAGAAACGCAGGAATAGATATATATCTCATCGTAATTTGCCCTTTAATTCATTAAGCTAACGGCAGGATAGTAGAAGATCATTCGCGGTGAACCGTATCACAATTAGTGGTAAAGTGAAGAGCGGAGGTTTTATTTAGTCTTCAAAAGCACAATATAATTTTTTTTGAAAAGTGTTGTAACAGAAAGGAACCATCATTCGAGGGCTCCTTTCTGTTCTATCTCACCAGCTACTGTTCGTAAACATTTATAACTCTAATCATCGATTTTCAAGTTTGCCAAGTTAGTTGATTGGGTGTGGGGTAGAAGATAACAAGCTGTCGGCATTTCTTGCACGGCTTGCTATTTGTGTCCTTCAATATATTAGGAATTGCATCTATTCTTTTCTTGAGCTAATGCGTACGTTCCTTCTCCCTCTTTCATACCTGGCCTTCCCAAGCTACAAACTGTTTCACATGTTCAAATCGCCATTTATATCATACTTAGCGCCAACTTTTAAATGAGCAATCAGTAGCACAACCCCAAGCAGCAAACACTTGCCGTGCGGATTCATCCGCCGGTACAAAGAATTCGATTCGCGGGTAAGCTTGATAGGTCACAGCAAGGTGTAATTGGTTATACTGAATAGGTTTACGTTCTGCTGAGCACGGCTGCCTTGCGAGGAAGTGTTTCGCCGTATTTAAATCCTGCTCAATCGTCCATGCCTCTCTATTCCAAAATTCGCGCAGCTCTGCGTATTTATCCATCATCCTATGAAAACGCGCATATTTAGGGTCAATAAATAGAGCTGGGTGGTGGCTCTTAAAGGCTTGAATGCCAACAATTCCATGGGATTCCCAGCGGGCCTGTGACTTCTCGTCAAAGGAAGAAGCCTTTCGGATAGGCATAGCCTCATTAAAGTGAAGATCAATCATATTAGGCGGATTGGATGCAAAATTGGACAGACCAAACAAATTACAGAAAGCCTCATTAAATCCGACGATATCCAGCACATCGGTCACGATCATCCCCGGATAAGGCAACTGATGCAGCATGGATCTGGCTTGGTCCAGAACCCGGTCCAATTGTCGGCCAGATAAGGGAAGGGGAATCGGTACATAACCTGCGGATAGAAGCAGATCATTCCGTTCTTCGCCTGTGCAATCCAAATAATTCGCGATGTCCATAAGGGTTTGACGATCAGGCAAGCGCTGTGAACGTCCTGTCAGCAAGTTTTTGTATGTGCCGCAAGCCTCATCATTCAATTCCTGTTGGGTATATCGCTTCATGTTCTGGATCCGGGAGGCAATCTTACCCGGGTTCTGTTGCCGCTGTATCCGAAGCCGTTCAATCATGTCTAGTACACGCTTTAATTCAGCAGCACTACTATCTTGACTTGATGTCGGCATGTTGTTCTCCCCTTTCAAAAAACAGGTGTAGTTCTGCACTTGGGAAATGAAATTCCTGCGGATATACTACAAAGTATACCAATTCACCATGTGTTGAAAAAAGGGGGAATTATGATGATACGTGCGATTTTTGTCAACCCGCACAACAAGAATCCATTCACTATTCAGGAAGTAGAAACACCGCAAGCACAACCTTGGGAGACCATCGTGGAAGTTAAAGCCTTCTCGCTTAATCGCGGCGAAGTCGTCGATGCCATCCAGCGCCAGGAAACGAGCAGGCCCGGCTGGGATTTCTCCGGTGTTGTACGCCAGGAGGCCTTAAACGGGGTCGGCCCGAAGAAAGGAAGCCGTGTAGTCGGTTTATTGCTAACGGGAGCCTGGGCGGAGCAAATCGCGGTACCTGCCCTGACTCTTGCTGAAATTCCAGATGAGATCACCTTCGAACAAGCTGCTGCCTTACCAGTTGCAGGCCTCTCTGCTCTGTACGCCTTGCGTAAAGGAGGACTCTTGCTAGGCAAGCGAGTGTTAATTACAGGTTCAACCGGAGGGGTCGGTGCATTCGCTCATCAATTGAGTGCCTTATCTGGAGCTTATACAATCGGCGTTGCACGTTCCGAGTCCAAGGCCAAGCAAGCTATGGCTTTTGGCGCAAATGAAGTCCTTGTTGGGGAAGACGTGACGAAAGCCATCGCAACGAATGGCCCGTATGATTTTATCATCGATTCCGTTGGCGGAGATACACTCGCGGCTCTTTTCCCACAGTTGATCCCACAAGGCGTCTGCGTATCCCTGGGTCATTCTTCTTCAGATACCTCTACTTTGCACATGGTCGGTTTAGGCGGAAGGACGTTGTATAGCTTTTTTCTCGGTGAAGAAATGAACCACCATGCGCCTTCGCAAGATCTTGCCATGCTCACTCGGTTGGTTGGAGCAGGGAAATTGCAGACGGGTATCGCGGTCCAAGAATCCTGGGAGCAGATTGATTCCGTGGCACGTCAATTAATCCATCGCCGTTTTACAGGCAAAGCTGTGCTTACGATCTAAATATGAACCTTGTAGGATGTTAAAGAACTAATAAAATCATGAACTTGCTCACCATATTGATTCCCTGTAAAATGCAGTAAAATTAAAACTATCCCAGATAGAGATTCTGATAGCTTGATTAACAATCATTTTTAGATAGACTATGGGTAGCAAAAAAGGATTGGGGGAATCAATATGGGAGATGTATGGACAAGTTCTATGCATGGTGCACCTTGGACTAAAGGGAAAATGAATAAAGCGATTAAGCAACTGGGACATCGGGCGCTTATTTCATTTGCAATTGATATAGATAAGCTCGAAGATTTAGAAGAGTTAGATAAGCATGTATTTGCTAAACGTCCGGATTTAGTATTATCTGTTCGTCAAATTGATATGAAAGGATGTTACACAGAAGAATTATTACAGATTATAGCTGATTTAAAGCATATAACAGCTTTACAATTAAATCTTCTTCACCATATTGATCTGAGTATGCTTGGTAAACTAGAGCGATTGCAGTTTTTATCAATTACAAGTACCATGCCGGTAAACATTAACTTTATTTCAAACTTTAGAAATCTTCAATATCTCTCGTTAAATGGAAAATTTGCAGACTTAACGCCGATAGGCGATGCAACTGAACTTGATACACTCATTTTGAGTACTACTATTCATGAAGTTGATTTTGTTCTTCGATTAACCCAATTGGAGTGTCTATTTATACATGATTGTACCTTGAAAGGTTCCCTTGCAGTACTTGCGAATTCTACTATTAAAATGCTTAGCTTAGCTAATATACGTAACTTAACGAATTTGGATGATATAGCTTCAATGCATAATCTTACTTATTTACGATTATCTTTGTCTAAGGTGGAAGCTTTATGTGATTTCTCTAAAATGCATAACCTTAGACAGCTGGAACTGGATAATATGAAAGCGTTAAAACATATAGATCATTTGTGGTCAGCACAACTTCTTGAAATGTTAGAACTAAGGCAAATTTCCACAAGTATTAAAGCCAAGGATTTAGAGGCTTTAGTTGAAATGAAGTACTTACAACAATTGGATTTTCGGTTTATTGATTTTAATAAAGGAAGGATTGCAGCATTACGCAACTGGTTTAATCAAGCAGGAAAGGAGCATATCCTCTATGAGAATATTGCTGAAAACAAGCGAATGAAGTCCATGTGGCTATTACATTTAAAAAATCATATAGGCTAAAATAAACTTCGAAAATCTACAAGTGGTGCACAAGACTAGGCATGTCTTCAACTTTCCGAAGATGATGTACTAGTAGAAAAGGATCTCTTCTACATTACAAAAATGGATCAAAGGGGGCGTGAGACATTATGTTAAATCGATTCAGCTGGAAAGAAAATGATATTTATTTTGTACCTGTGACAGAATCAGTTTCAACAGTTGTTCAATTACTCCAAAAGCCTTATATTGTCATGTTTAATATTTTTTTGGAGAATTCAATCTCAGTATGGGATAAGGTTGAATTACAGGATATTCAAGAAATTCGGGTTATTCGTGTATTGAAGTCAGCTGTTAAGTTGGTAGCAAAGCAAAAATTGAAGGATACAGCAATGATCCCTAAAACAGATGTGGAACTACCCAAACATTATATTAGCCAGGATTTTGGGAATCGTCGATTCAATCTGGTGTCCATAGATCCCAAAATTGGCGATACGGGGATGGGCAATCCCATCGTGGAAACGGATATCTATCCCTTGAATTCACTTGAACGTTTAGAGCGTTATGAACTAACCGCATTACATACAGCTAAAGATCTGATGCATAGGCTTTACTGGTCATACTCTGTTAATTTCGGGTTGGATAAGTATAAGGAGTATTACATGAATTGCATTGCTCCGGTTCCTGTACACGAATGGAACCAGGAGTACTTAAATGCTGGAGGATACTCTTTCTAAAGGTAATCATAAATAAGAAAAGACGAGTCACTTAAGAAGGGGAAATTCACAATGAAAGATAAGTCGCTTGAGAAAAAGCATGGGGAACTCGTAAAAATGAAACTAAGAGAATTATTACTGCCTCATGGCTTTTTTAGAACGAAGCCTAGCTTTTATACAAGACTATACGAGGATAGAATTGAGTTTATACATCTGCATAAATTGACATCTGGTCCTTTCTATAGAGTACATACGGGGATACGATTTCTATTAGATGATCTGGACTACGTAGCTTTAAATGGAATTCAAGCAAATGGATATAAAAATGAATATTCAATACATTATAACTTTAGATATCATAAAGATGAGGATTCTATCCTTAGATGTGCAAATCAAATATTGTTATTTGTAGAGAATGAGGCCATTCCTTGGTTTGATATATGGCGAAACGAAGATGTTTTGCATACTAGACAAGATAGTCCACTAAGGGAAGAATTGATGTATAAATACAACATGTTAAAAAAAGAAAATAAAGAAAATGATGAAATCATCTCCAAAAGTAAAGAACTATTAGGTATTAAGGAATAAGTAATAAATGGCCGCTGCTTTCGTTTTTGAGAAGATTATTTACAATAAACAAAAACGAAAAATACGACATTTTAGCAACATTCATGGAGAGCGATTTACGGAACTGGTACGTACTCATTTCGTTTAGTCAAGGATTGATTGGTAAAAGTTTATACGCAAATTATTGAGCGGAAACAGGTCGTCGGAAAGCTCGTATAAACGCATCGGCCAAAAGAAGTCGTCGTTCGCCATGGCTTGAGAATCATACCGTCTGAACTCTGTTTCCAGGGCTTCGGCCGCTTGTTGCGGATCGCTGCCAGATTCAATTCGCCGCTGGACCACAGGTATTCAGATTGCTCTATTTCAAAGGGATTCAGACTTTCAAAACGGGTTTTAAGTTCTCGAATAACAGGCTCCATAGCTGGACCTCACTGAAAATTATCGACCGGTCGGCAAAATAAAAAAAATCAAAAATAGGATATTATAATCATACCATTAATTGATCATGTCGAGGGATAAGAACATCAGAAGTCGCTATTTTAGCGGCTTTTTTACTTTATCGGTACAAGTTCTTGTCCCAAGTCAAGGATAAGAACTTGTACTATAGCTGGAATGAACAAAAATATAGTCCGAATGCCGATTAGGCGTGTATCTAATCGTCATCTTGCCCTTCAATTCATTAAACTAACGTGCAAGTTAGTTTAATGTATCGTATTCGAGTAATTCGTGAACCATCGGCTACTTATAATAATTTTTCCATAGCCATCACATCTACAAATTTTCCTTCCAGAAAGCCTTGATTCTGAAATACACCTACTTCCCGGTATCCAGCTTTATGATATAGGCTCTGACCAAGCGTATTAAATGGAAAGGTGAAAAGAACAAACTTATAAAAGTTATTCTGTTTACCGATTTCCTCTAATTTCTGAAGTAACTGTTTTCCGACTCCTTTACCGCGATGATCACGACGAATATAAATGGAGAGGTCACCGACACCATCATACGCGCTTCTAGCATTATATGGATTGATAGAAGCCCATCCGACCACTTGATCATTCTCTTCGGCTATAAGTACCGAGTAACGCCCATGGTGCTTGTTAAACCATTCAGACATGTAAGCTTCATCTTTGATTGCTGTTTCTAGCGTGGCAATGCGGTCTTCAATACCTTGGTTATAAATAGTCAGAATGCTTCCCAGATCCACTTCGGTAGCTTGCCGCAGAATTACCATGTTGATCACTCCTTCGTTTTACTTTTGTATATTTTTATATATCACAATGTAACTTGAAATGGAAAGAAGACTAATAATAAAAAAAAAATTTGCAATCTGCAAATAATGAAGGTATAACTATAACAAGAGGTGAGGTAATTGGAAAGCAACGTAAGAGAGATGTTTCAGATCATGACACGGCGTTTTGGATTATTGGATAAAAACTGTTGCACTGCAGGAGGGCTAGATATTTCACTTGTTCAGAGTCATATCATTTATGAAATTGATCGTAAACATAATCCATCCATTCAGCAAGTGGCAGATGCACTTTCCATTGACATCACGACGTTTAGCCGCCAGGTTCAAAGTCTCGTAAAGTTGGGTTTGGTTCAAAAAACACCCTTACCTGAAGATCGACGGATTTACATATTATCCTTGACTACACAAGGTAAGTTTGTTGCTACGGTCATTGATGAGCAGATGAATGATTATTTAAAAGAAGTCTTTTCGCATATGTCTGAATTTGAACGGGATATGGTCATCAACGCCGTCAAACTGCTAAACGAAAGTATGGCAAAATCCAGCGTATGCTGTACACCACTGGGATAATAAATAATTATCCCCTTTATTTAATATATTATTTGCAAAATGCAAATAATTAAGAGGAGGAAACTAAAAATGATTAAAAATATTCCTGTGAACCATGTGAACTGCTGCGAAGCACCAGTACAAGAGAAGGGCAACTTACCTGTTGCGATCATTGGAGCTGGACCGATTGGTCTTGCGGCAGCAGCACAACTCATTTCAAAAGGTGAGCCATTTATGTTGTTTGAAGCTGGAGATGAGGTTGGGGCAAACATTCGAAAATGGGAACATGTACGACTGTTCTCGCCATGGGAGTATAACATCGATAAAGCTGCTAAAGAGTTACTGCTATCGGTGAATTGGGTTGCTCCACAAAACGAAAAGATCCCAACGGGTAAGGACATTGTTGAGCATTATCTAAAACCTTTGGCTGCGCTGCCTGAATTAAGTCCAAATGTGCATTTGAATACGAAAGTTACTGCGATCAGCCGCAAAGGGTTAAGCAAAGTGAAAACAAGTGGACGTGAGAAACTGCCGTTTGTGATCCATGCTGAACAAAACGGATCTTCGTTTATTTATGAAGCGCGGGCTGTTATCGATGCCTCTGGGACATGGTCCAATCCTAACCCGCTTCGATCAGACGGTATATTTACAGAAGAGGAAAAAGCGCTTCATAGCCACATTTCATACGGTATTCCTGCAGTATTAGGAAAAGAGGGAAATCGATATAGCGGCAAGAAGGTGCTTGTTGTAGGAAGCGGACATTCTGCGATTAACACGTTGCTTGAACTTGCCGAGCTTCAAAATGAGGAGTCGGGGACTGAGATTATTTGGGCTATTCGCAAATCAAATATCGAGGATGTTTATGGCGGGCGAGAATTAGATGGGCTACAGGCAAGAGGTGAACTGGGTACTCGGATTCAAAAATTGGTTGAATCCGGTGCTGTAAAGGTCCTGACAGCATTTCATATTGAAAAGCTTCAAAAACAAGGTGAACAGATCCAGGTTTCCGGAACCATTAAAGATGAACAAGTGGTTATTGATCAGATCGATGAAATTGTAGGTAACACAGGTTCTCGCCCTGATTTATCGATGGTGCGAGAAGTGCGGGTATTAACGGACCCAAGCTTAGAATGTGTTTATGAGCTTGCGCCATTAATTGATCCCAATGTGCACAGCTGCGGTACAGTTCGACCACATGGCGAAAAAGAACTGCGCCAACCTGAAAAGGATTTTTATATCGCAGGTGCCAAGAGTTATGGAAGAGCGCCAACTTTTTTAATGGCAACGGGATATGAGCAAGTCAGATCCATTGTAGCAGCACTAGTGGGAGATATGGAGTCAGCACAAAAAGTAGAACTGGAACTGCCGGAGACGGGGGTTTGCAGTCAAGGCGCTAGTAGCACGGACAGCTGCTGTGAACCGGTTCAAGTGAAAGAAGCCACTACAAATTGCTGCTCTCCTTCAAAAACGAAAAGGTAGGATCAAATTCCTGCTGCGGATAATCAAGAATGTAGAGCTACTGGATCCGAATCGTGATGCAGTAGCTTTTTTGGTGTACAAAATCCCTTATATTCGTTATTGCTTATATAAGGGACTCAGTAAAATATATCAAATCAAAATTGCAGTGACCATGGATTTAGTAAAGAACGATAAAAATACAAATTGAGTTAAATTAACTATTGTCTAACTAATCGCTCATTTAGGATTTTATCAAGGGGGATATCGATACTTTTACTAAAGTTCAAAGCTTTACTTAGCATAGGTTTTTCAGAATTCGCCCAGAGAAACAGTTATCCTGAAGAAGTCGCCATTTTGGCGACTTTTTTGTTTTGGAACCAAATTCTTGTCCCTAGCCGAGGACAAGAATTTGGTTCCGATTAATGATTATACAATTGTGTAATGAAAATCGACTGTATAGTGGATTACCATTGATACATTTGTGTGCAGAAACGAAAACATTTACATGATCGGATAATGATTAGCCGTTTCATCGTTTTGTTGGGCAATAGCTATCGCTTGAGCTATACGTCCGGTTATAACGTCCAACTTCGTCAGATCGTTTAAGAGATGAAACAGTAATGGATTGAGAAAGCGAATTAGGCTACACAGGGGATGGGGAAAAGCGCTTGTTGCAGAAGGGAAATTCGCGCCGAGCACGGCTGTATGCTGTTCAATCAGTTTAAGCTGGCAAAGAAAGAGTATGTTCTTCTTAAAATAGACTATGAATAGCACAATTTAAAAATCGATGCCTTCACATTCATTTTAATGATGAAATAAATTTATCAGATGTTTTGTAAACCGGAGCTTAAACGCTCCGGTTTTATTGTACACCAATAAGTTTTAAGGGTGTGTTGAAAAGGTGATAGCGTTCCTAATCCGTAGCATTCTAAGGATTCTCAGTCAGACTGGACAAAGGAACGGTCATTTCCTGCTCCGAGTTTCCGATCGGATAGATTCGAGCCGTTTCATCCTCATTCACATGCTGGATTACGATAGGGGCATCCTGGTAAGTTACATTTTTCATAATGGCCGATTCCGAAATTTCGATCGCTCTTTGTCTGTTCATGAGAGTTCTCCTTATTCTGAAAGCTTGTTCGATTGATCAAGATGACGGTGCGTCGCTTTTTTAATTTCTTGGTCGAGTTTCGATTGTCCTTGAATTTCTGCAGCCGCCTCCATCTGATGATTCAGCTGCTGTTCGATCTGTCCGATTCCATGCGCCTCTTGTTGCTGTTTGCTCTTAGCCAAAACGATCCCTCCATGGTTGTAATAAGATCTTTATAATCTCTGTATCACTACATTGCACCAAACAGTAGGAGCTTATGCAAAAGTTTTTCATGTACTGTGATTTAATTACCATGTTGTTACATCGGATAGGAGAATCTTCCTAACATGTACAGAAAGAGAGAGCCGATTGGAAAGTAGGTGCATATGGTGACCCATTTCGATTTTAGTGCTGTAAAATTGGAAGCTTTCATGCAATTTTCTACACTCGGTCTAAACTTGTGGGGTATTCACCCCATACCTTCATCAAGATCAGTTCAAGTGTCCGTTTCGTCTTGTTTAGTTTTTCATAACTTATAGAGTGATAGGATTGGATGAAGACAGTAAGTTCGTTTAGACAGGAAGGGTTACAAGATTTTAAGAGGAGGCGGAAATATGACAAGAAAAGTCGTGATTGAGATTAACTTCAACAACTACGGTTTTGACCCGCAGCGTCTGACGAGGGAATGGTTGGAGCGGAGAATGGACATTTTTCGCAGATATACGTTGAACTGTCTCAAGGCACAGACGAATCAGGATTTCCTGACCGTAGTAAAGCTCTCGAAGGAATCAGGAGAGTTGATGCAGGAAATTTTGGCAGAGCAGGAACCATTGCCGGCCAATATCCGTTTCGGTACGCATATCGAGAGTGTTCGCACCATACTCTCCTTTGCTGAAGGACATGAAGATATCTATATTGCCAGACTGGATTCGGATGACCTGTACCACAGAACGTTTGTCCAGCAGCTTTATAGCGTGCAGCCAAAGCCAGAGACGATAGCACTAATTAATCAGAACGGATATCTGTGGGACAGCGTCAATAATGAGATGGCACCGACGTTCCATCGTTCACCACAGTTCTATGTGTATCTGTATAAAACGGAGCAATATGCCTCAGGATACCGCATCAAGTTACCGGGCAGAGGCACTCATGGGAATGTCATCGATCTGCCACATGAGTTGCTGGCTCCACGCAATTATATCAATGTCGTTCATTCCAGCAATACCTCGGTAAAAAAGGTTCCACTTAAAGATCGGTTGAATGGAGGCGAGATAGAACAGGTATTACGGGAATTCATGGTCTGACCAAAGGTGTACTTGATTTGAATTCTAAGAGAGCGGAAATATCCGCTCTCCACATCCTAGATCACCCTGAACATCAAAGGAGGGCTAAGCGCGTGTCTAAGGAAAAAAAACTCATTGTTGAAATGCTCTTTAATAACTGGGGAGCGACAGCGGATCGACTGACTATGCGATGGATAGAATACAGAATAGATTTATTCATGAAATATGCACTCAAAAGCCTACTCCTGCAATCTTCTCAGGATTTTACCTGCTATGTGCTGTATGACCCGAAGTCAGAGAAGCTTATAAATGAGATACTTAAAAAGTATCCTTCCCTGCCGTCCAATATCTGCTTTGTAACACCTAAAGATTACCAGTCTCATATTATCCGAGATATTGAAAAGTTCAAGTATTTGTACCGCGTGTATCTGTCCAGTGACGATATGTATCACCAAGATTTCATCAAAAAGCTGCACGCCTATAAACCTCACAAAGATACGGTTGCCTTAATACCGCAATACGGTTACATCTACGACTCGGTACAAAAGCGGTTGGGAAAATTTTTTTTCTGGCTTCCCAGCTACGGTGTAACTATTATCAAAGTGGATGAGTATTTGAGAGGACAAGCGGCCCGTTATACCTGGCGCGATGCATTTAAGGTTCCCAGGGAATTCATTCATATCAACGAACCAATATGGATTAATCATATTCATGGACAGAACACAGGTACAACCTTTGCCAATGCACTGGCCTGGAAAATAGCAAATGTTCATGATGCTTCTACGTTGGAGCCTTGGAATAACAATAAACAACCTAAAGCTGCTTTCGGTCCTGAGATCACAGAGCCAAATGAGATCGAACAGATCCTGAACCGCTTTTTCTAACTGTGATTGTGGGTAATAGACTTTTGACTGAGCATAAGAAAGAAATCACGCATTATATCCGCCCTGGAAAACTTTAGGAACGTCACAAAGAAGGAATGGACAAGGGACTTTGTAGTCTGTACCGCCGAAGCTTCCAATAATACTAGGTGCGGAAAAGAATATAGAATAATTAACAAGGTTATTGACTACTCTCGTAATATAATTTATCTCTCCAAAATGTATATAGAAAGGTGACAAGCGTCAAATTTACAAAACACATTATCACACATATTGCTGCCTGGCTAGTAACCACGGGCCTTATCATTTACCAAATTGTAAGTTCAACGTTACACGAGGTTGAGAGTCTCACTGCCAAAGAGGAGTACGGAGTATTGAGATACACCTCCGAAGGCGACACAAGTCCACCGTTCATGGTTATTATCGTTGGCTTTTTGCTCGCTGTACATTCTAAGGGGTGCTAAAATTGCTTGTTATTTAGTGTATTGGTAGAGGACATTTAATGGAATGACATATAATATAGAAAAATAAGTTGGATTTTGGGCACTCTAAAGTCACTCACTGCTTTGTGTTGAATAGCGAGTTTTCATTCGGAGCTTTCGATGTGACGTGTTTAACGTTTGCCAGTTCACCGAATGTTTACGTCTTCTACGATACGACGAGCAAGCCGCTGACGACGATCGAAATGGGACATGGGACAAGAAGATACTCTCATTGAAGTCGCTATTTAAGCGGCTTTTTTTTATTTTATCGGTACAAGTTCTTGTCCCAAGCCAAGGACAAGAACCTGTACCGATTACCGTGTTGAACAAGAACATGTTCCTATTGCCGAATAGGCGTAGATCTAATCGTTATTTTGCCCGTTAATCCTTAAACTAACGGGCAGGTTAGTTTAACTACTTACTCAGAAGAGACATTTAAAAGGAGGCCAAATTAAAGGGACGATATCATATAATTAAGACGGGTACTATGATTTTTTATATCTACATAGAGAGGGGACCACGTATGAATCAAAGACCATCTGAAGAAGAATACTCCGGGGACTTCGGCGAGTATATCCGGTTGGTGCCGGAAGGTAACATTATCGATATTCTGCTAATTCAGGAAAAGCAAATGACAGAGTTGCTGGCATCGTTGACCGAAAGCCAGGGCGCGTATCGGTATGCGGAAGGAAAATGGACGTTGAAAGAAGTCGTGGGCCACATCACGGACGTAGAACGCATCATGACCTACCGCCTGCTCAGATTCTCAAGAGGGGACCAGACAACTCTGCCCAGCTTTGACCAGGAGTTATTCATGCCTCCTTTCGGAAGCTGGACAATTGCGCAATTGACCGAAGACTACCGGGCTGTACGTCAATCGTCGATCACGCTGCTGCGCGGGCTGCCGGCGGAGGCGTGGTCCCGCAGGGGCAAAGCCAGCAACTTAAGCATTACGGCGCGTGCCCTTGCGTATGTCTGCGCGGGACACGAACTTCATCACATGGGGATCATTCGAAATCGGTACTTGAGTTAGACGCCAGGAAGATCGGGACGGAAGCTGCACGTACAACCCGGCTTCCGTCCTTACTTTATCGCATGATCTTCCCACCCCGTTTGTTCAGGAAACTCGCAGGTGGTGAAGCTAACGAGAAACGTTAGCGTATAATGACAACAAGAAAGCAGCCGAACATTGTGATCGGCTGCTTTTGTTCAACTAACGGGCAGGTCAGTTTCAATTCGTTCCCCCTAAAAAACTAAACGCTTAAACAACCGTTCCCCGGTTGAATACCGGGAAACGGTCTCAGCTAAAGTTTTATCTTTGTAATGTCACAGGACAACCTGCCCGGCTGAACAGAGAACTCTTAATAGAACGCTTTAAAAAAAATATATCATGCAAACATTGCGAAATACAGGGCTACATCGTTATGAGAGATGTAACTGGGCTATTCCCACTAGGCTGGCCCAGATCAACTATCTCATATTCCGTTTGCAAATCGTCAATTTAAGTTCTGACGCGCCCATTCCGCCATGGTAATTCCAGGACGTCCTAGCACTGACAAGACGTCGTCACGGACAACAATCTGAGCAGTCATTTGACCAGCAACAGCTAATTTCATTGTAATCACGGCACTCTCCATGTAGGCACGTTCGCCAACATCAAATACTTGAGAAACCTCCGCTTCCAGCACAGATGGATCGAGTGTATAACAATTGATTTTTTTTCCTGAAGTCTCAGTTAGAATGTTAGCAACTTCTGGACCGGTTAATACTTCCGTGCTCAGATAGTAATTAACACTGGCATGTTTCTCCGGACCCTCTCGCAACACCGTAGCAGCCACAGCGGCAATATCTTCTGCGAATACCCAGCCTTGTTGCGCTTCCTTCCATAAGACTGAAAATGAACCCGTTTCCTGTAAAGCAGGAAGTGTGAAGATACTATCAGTGATGACATTCGGATGCAGATGTGTCCAAGCAATTCCACTGGCTTCGATATAGGTTTCTATAAGGTCGTGCCAGTTAAAGTGAGGAATAAGATCACGACGGGAGGTGAAGACTCCCAGATGAACGATGTGACTGACGCCTGCATCGACCGCTGCGTCGACTAGATGTTTACTTTGTATTAACATATCCGATGTGTAACCAGTCAATAAAAATACCCGATCGACATTCGCTAGAGCTGCAGCGAAGGTTGTTGGCTCATTAAGGTCAAGGACTACGGCTTCACGACCCTCAGTTTGCCACATTTCAACAGTTTCTTGGCGACTTGTCGCCAGACGCAAGATGACGCCTTTATCGTTTTTATCAAATTCTTTAACAACTTTTGAACCGACTTTGCCAGATGCTCCGATAAGCAATACTCTTGGTGTTGTCATATCATATTCCTCCAAATTGTTTATATATAGAACTGATCAGTTCCGTAAAAGGATCATAGCAAAGTTATTTACAGAACGCAATAGTATCGTATTATGGAAAGAAAATGGTATACTTAATTTTTAAAATACAAAGCTTTACCTATAGGAAAGGTGGCAAAGGTTTATGTCACATGAAAATGAAAAAAAATACCCTACAGAAGAAAAAAGAGGGCGTCCTCTCGATTTGTCACGTAATAAGGTCATTCTTGAGACAACGTTAGAATTGTTAGCAGAAAAAGGCTATGACTTATTAACCATAGATGCAGTTGCTATCAAAGCAAAAGTCGGTAAAGGGACAATATACAGACGTTGGTCTTCTAAAATGGAACTTGTCATTGACGCTGCCATGTTGACGAATCCCCTTGAGGTGTCCATAAATAAATTAAATACAAATCAGGACTTGCGTGGACAATTGATTGATCTGCTTTCTCTGCTATTCATGCAGGATAATAAAAAATACCAAAAAGCGATGAATGCGATCTGTAACGCTCTAAATGAACAATTAGATCAAGGAATGCGTGATGCTTTTTACTGGAGTTACAGAAATATGATCACATCCATTCTCCAACCTTATGTAAAAGAATATCAACTTACTGACGACGATATAGAGCTAATCTCCGATATTGGACCTGCGTTAGTCATGTATAATAATCTTTACTCCAGGAATCAGTCTAATAATGCTCAGTATATAGAAAGAATTGTCGATAAATTGATGATGCCCATCGTTTTAAATAAAAAGTAGTTAACAACAAACAGCGTGTATAATGCGGAAAGACAAGAAGAACATAGTCAGATTACCGATTAGTCATATATCTAATTGGTTTTCGCACACATTCATTAAGCTAAAGGGAAACGATTGCGTTATAAAATAAACAAAGCAGCTGGTCAATGTGATCAGCTGCTTTTGTTCAACTAACGGGCAGGTTAGTTGAATAAGAACGTCGAAACACTTATTACATACAGAAAGTTCCAACCAAGCGAAATTGAGTTTCTGGATGTAGAGTAGAAGGAACGAACTGATTCGAGAGTTTACTAATAAATGATAGGAGCGGATGTAGGTGGGGATAACTGGCTGGGTGAATAAAATTACCGAAATCACATTATTTGTGGAAGATCTGCAGCGGTCGAAGTCGTTTTACCAAGAGTCGTTTCAACTATTAATCCAATACGAAGACGAAAACTGTGCTGTATTTGATTACGGAAATACATGCATAAACCTCTTAAGTCAATCAAATGCACGAGAATTGATTAATCCGGCTCAGTTTGGTCGTGTCGAGGATGGTGCAAGGTTCCTGTTTACAATCCAAGTGCCCGACGTTGACCGGGTATGCAACGAGTTGGAAATACGGGGCGTTACATTGTTAAATGGGCCATTAACGCGTCCTTGGGGGCGGCGAACGGCTTGTTTTGCCGATCCTGACGGGCATATTTGGGAGATAGCGGAGGTGCTTTAACGACTATGATTTGATGGGGTGAAAACCTTATGTTAAAAAATGATTCCGTGGCTATTATCGAGCAATATAAGCGAAATCTGGCTGGATATACGATAGACCAGTTGCGGTATAAATTCCAGGAAGACGTTTGGTCGATTGGACAAATGTATATTCACGTGATCGATGTGGCAGAAGAGTATATCGATCATATTCAAACTTGTACGATGGAGACTCAAGAAAAACATGGAGGCAAGACTGAATTCGGAACGAAGGCGTTTATCGAAAAAGTGTGGCCCGATGTCCGTGTGAAACTTGAGGAACCAGTCAACAGGACCCGTAACCCCAATAGTAAGGAAGAGATCATAACCGGTCTAGAGCAGGTGTTAATAAAAATGAGGTACTGGGAGGAACACGTTCGCGGAACGAATCAGGCTTGCAAGGTGCGTCATGGCTGGTTTGGCTGGTTTAACGCGTGTGATTGGTTTGAGATGATTGGCATGCACAGCAGGCATCATTTGTGCCAAAAGGCAAGACTGGACGAGAAGCTTGTGGAGGCAGGCTTATGTAATAATTCACTAAATTAACTGGAAACAATAGCAAGTTCTTGTCCCGAGCCAAGGACAAGAACTTGTACCGATAGCCGATTAGGCGTATACGGAAGGTGTCGCGGGACAAAAACAATGTTCCATTCAAAGTCGCTTATATAGCGGCTTTTTTGATTTAAGGAACCAAGTTCTTGTCCCAAGCTAAGGACAAGAACTTGGTTCCTTTGCCGAAAAGGACAAGAACATTGTGTCATTTTGGATTAGATTGTTATCTAAATGCTATCATGACAGAACTAATGTGACGAGCTAAAAGCACAATTCGCTTTCTGAAGGCAAGAACTCAGTTCCATTGCTGAAAAAATTGGGAACATGGTATCAATATCGATTAGAATATTTTATTTGTTTAATTAAGCTAACGGGCAGGATAACGTGGGTGGTGAAAAAGAAGGGGGAACGTTGTAGCCATGTGAATATCTGCCTACGATGCAACAGATAATTATTATATCACGATGATGGCATCAGATCCCTTGTTGAATTAAGGTAATTGCCCCCTGTTGACACAAAAATATCACCGTGTTATATTTAGTGGGCTAACTATTTCTGGTTGACTGGCTGAGGAGATGTATTAATGACAGATACAGTGGACTGTGATATTCGTCAGTCGTTAGATAGAGTTTCTTCCCAAATGCGTCGAGATTATAGCGAATCATTGAGGGAACTTAACCTTTATGTAGGTCAAGATAATTTGCTTTCTCGTTTGTGGTTAGGCGATGGGGTAACACAAATGCAACTCTGTGAACATTTAAAATGCGAACCACCTACGGTAACCAATATGGTTAAATCACTAGAGCAAAATGGGTTTATATACCGTAAACGTGATGAACATGATGCAAGGGTTATGCGGATTTTTCTAACAGACAAAGGCAGAGAATTAGAGAAACCGGTTGAATCCAAATGGAGAGAGCAGCAAGAAAAATTACTGCAGTCAATTTCACCGGAAGATCGCTTATTATTAAGGCGGCTTTTGAAGCAAATGGAGAGTAACTTAGTCTAAGTTTTCTCCTATGATCATATTTAGTATGCTAACTAAACTCATTTATTTAGCAGGCTAAATAATTTAAATCAATCCGAATTAAAATTGATTATCAGGCAGATACGTTAAGAGGAAATTTAGATTTAACTTTTATACCGTAACATTATGCAGAAAAAAATTAAGAAAACTAGCCAAGCAATTAAATTAACTAAAGGCCGTTAAACTGGAGATGACAATATGAATTATTCAATACTTGATTACGTGCATATTTTTAAGGGAGAAACCCCGCAACAAGCACTAGAAAATACAAAAGAAACATTGGAATTAGCAGATTCTTTAGACTATAAACGCTACTGGTTTACAGAGCATCACAACGCAACGACAATTTTTAGTATGGCACCAGATTTATTAATGATGCTCGCAGGTACATTAACGAAAAATATGAACATCGGGGCAGGAGGCATTATGTTGCCTAATTATAGCCCTTATAAAGTGGCGGAAAACTTTGCAATATTAGAAGCAGCGTTTCCAAATCGTGTGGATTTAGGCATGGGACGTGCATCTGGTACAGACCTTTTAGCAAAAATTGCACTCCAAATGACGAGGGAGAAAATGATTGAGGTAAATACAGCTGATCAGATTCAAGAGATCATCTATCATTTAACGAAATCCTTCCCAGTAGGTCATCCATTACAAGAGCTAAACATTCCTGGTGCACCGTATAAGCCAAATATGTTTATGCTAGGCTCATCCGATGGTGGCTTAAGCTTAGCGGCAAAATTTGGTTTGAAATTCGCTTTTGCAGGTCAATTAAACCCTCGTCAAGACGTTCAATTATTAAAGCAATATAAACATCACTTTGAAGCGCAAGGTCATGAAGAAAAGCCATATAGCATTTTATCGAAATTTATTTTCGTGGCTGACACTGAGGAAGAGGCAAAGCTAGCGGCATTACCCGCTGAAATTAGCTGGATGAGAATGTATAAGGGTTCAAAAACAGAAGAACTGCAATTATTATCGGTGGAAGAAGCTGCTAACTATGAATTTACTCCGCTTGAACTAGCCATCCGTGAACAAAATAAAGAGCGCTTTATTATTGGGAATCCCGAGCAAGTTAAAACACAAATTCAAGAACTTGAACGTACAGCACTCATCGACGAGATTATGGTCGCGGATTTTTATGCAGATCAGCTTACGCGATTAAAAGGATACACATTATTCGCTGAATTGATGAAAGCATAATAGCTCTAGACACACAATCCTTAATATAACACGGCGGTCTTCGTACGGGTATGCTTTTATGAAGGCTTTTTGAAAGTAGACATACCTGAACGAATTGAGCCAAAAACTTTTGAGCAGGTACAGCTTTTGTTGGAATCAATGGTCGTAATGTTAAAATCTATCCAAGAATCTTACGGTGAATTTTTAACTATTAAAGAAACTATAAAATAATTTTATTGATTTTACAGGAGGAAGACATGTTGTTTTTCACTTCTCTAACATATCGATATTTAACGATATGTTAGAGAATTAATATGATTGCGATATTTGAAGGGAGATTATTATGAAAACAAAACACATGACTATCGGAGTTGCTATGTCAGATTTCTATGGAAATCATCCAAATGCATGGCGTTCTGAGAAAACAGACCCATTAACTTACATTAATATTGATGAACAAATTAAATATGCAAAAATTGCTGAAAATGGGGGACTTGACTATATTTTTATGCCGGACAGAGTTTTTTTACATCTTGGTTTTACCGGTATTGTTAATTTTCCGATCGATCCTATTGTCCAATTATCGGCAATTGCTGCTCACACAAAACATATCGGATTGATTCCAACATTATCTACTTCCTTTAATGAACCTTACACGATAGCTCGACAGCTTCGTGCATTAGATCTAATCAGCAAAGGGAGAGTGGGATGGCAAGTCATTCCTAGTTTTGAACCTGATGCATTTGCCAATTATGGCCAAAGTGTACCTAATAGTAGAGATAAATATCAACGTCTTCATGAGGTGGTTCAGATTACACAAGCATTATGGGGAAGTTGGAAGAAAGAAGCAGGTGAGCCTAATCAGGAGACTGGCGTGTTCTTAAATCATGAGTATATCCAGCCAATTAATTTACAAGGGAAATATGTAGGGGCTCGTGGTCCTTTGCAGGCACCTCCTTCACCACAAGGGCAACCGATTTTGGTAATGCCAGCAGCTAGTAATTCAGGAATTCAGCCAGCTGGTATGTATGCCGATGCAATCATTGGAATGCCAAATACTATTGAAGAGTCTGTTCGTTTACGAGAAATTTTTCGTTCAGCAGCGCAAGATGCGGGGAGAAATGCGGATGAAATTAAATTTATGACCTTTTTCACATTTGGACTAGGAAAGACGCGCCGGGAGGCACTAGACCGGAGACGTGCAATGGAAAATCCAGAAGATTTACCAGAACGATTGAGACATCTCTCAATGCTCTTAGGTGTCCCACTTTCTGAATCAGCTGTAGACGAACCATTAAAGTCTAATCAACTCCGCGCGCTACAACAGAATCCCCACGTTAATAAATCAACTCAAGCGATTCGACTCGCTAAAAAGGGTTATTCACCGCTAGATATTATTGCTCACGGTGTTCTAGATAATACGCCTGGTGTGGTGGGGACTGCTGAAGATGTAGCAGATTATTTACAAGAATGGTTTGAAGCAGGCGCAGCCGATAGTTTTGTTATAGTTCCCGATCGACTTAGTGATGCTTTATCCGACTTTGTAAATCAAGTTATTCCTGTTTTACAAGAACGTGGCTTGCGTCCAGAAAACTACATGGGTAACACACTCCGAGAAAATATGAATCTAGATTATCAGCTAGGCGTTGACCCACGTATTTTAAATGAATCAGATCAGATTAAATGATTAGGAAATATAAGATTAAAGATTGTAGATAGTTATAGAACGTTTGACTCGTTATTGTCTATTTATTTTTGAGTCATATTAGCAAGGAGATACGATATGAAAACAAATTAGGAGGATTTATTTATGTCTGAAAAAAAAATGTTGCTTGGTTTAGGATTTACAGGGGCATACGGTGCAAATGCTAAAGCTTGGAAAAGTGAGGGTGTCAATGCGATTACTTATCCAGATATTAATGCAGATATTCGCTATGCTCAACTTGCTGAAAAAGGTAAATTTCAATTTATATTTGTAGGTGATTTCCCTGGAGCAATACCCGATGATAACAGGGAGGTGCCATCGATGACGCTTGAACCTATCATTACTGCCACTGCAATATTACAACAAACAAAACACATTGGTGTGGCGTCAACTGTGCATACTCAGTGGAATAATCCTTTTACTTTAGCACGTCAATTTAAAGGGATAGATTTAATGAGTGGTGGACGTATTGCTTGGAATGCTGTTACGGGATCAAGTCCAAAGGTAGCGGAAAACTTTGGTGTAAAACTAATGGATAGTAGATCACGTTATGAACGTCATTATGAGTTCGTAGAAACTGTACAGCACTTATGGGCAACATGGGGAGAAGATGCTCTAAAAGCTGATAAAGAAACCGGTGTATTTGCGGATTATAGCCAAGTAAAACCTGTTTATATATCTGGTGAACATATACAGGCAAATGGAGCCTTGCCAATTCCACCTTCACCACAAGGACAACCGGTCATCTTTCACTCTGGTGGATCTCCAAATAGTATTGCGTTTGCAGGACGCTATGCGAGTGCAATGATTGGTGAAGTGTGGACGATAGAACAAGGTATTGCTACAAGGAATGCACTACGCCAGGCTGCGATAGACGCGGGTCGAAATCCAGATGAGATTAAATTTATCGCAGGACTCATGCCGGTTGTTGCTAATTCTAAACGTGAAGCAATAGATCGTCACGCAAGTTTTATGGATGAAAATATAGTACAACAACGTGCATTTCATATCGGAATGATATTAGGAATCAGCTTCACTCCTGAAGATTTAGAACGCCCAATCGCACCAGAACTTTTAGATAAGGTAAAAATCGGCCGTTACTCTGATCCTCGTGCTGAGAATGTTTTAAAGGTGGCGCGTGAAGGTTGGACATTACGCGATATCATTTATCATTCTGTGATTGATTACCATCCTGCAACATTAGGTGATGCAAAAGAAACTGCGGATTACCTAACTGAAATGTTTGAAAGTGGCGCAGCAGATGGCTTTTGGATACTACCAGATGCTTATGAAACCGACTTAAAACGTTTTGTAGAAGAAGTGGTCCCTATCTTACAGGAACGTGGTGTATTCCATGAAGATTATGATGGAGAGACATTAAGAGAAAATCTTGGTGTGCCCTATCAATATGGTGTAGATAAACGATTATCTTAATAGAAGTAATATAGAGCACAGGCTGATAATGGCCTGTGCTTCTTTATGAGCGTAAAAAACCAGGTCTTAAGAAAGCACGTAAATCAAATATTTTCGGGCATTCAGTAGATTTAACGTAAAGTGTCGAGGGACAAGAACATGGTCCCATTGAAGTCGCTATATGCCTATGTTTTTAGGAGAAAATCATTATTGATGGAGGAGAGTTTTTATGGATTTAATCCTTACAATAATGAATTGATTTCTACTAAAGTACCTTTATTAATTGAAGAGCATTTAGAGCACTTTACAACACAACTTATAAATTATCAAATAAAGATGCACAATAGTATTAATAAAAGGGTTCTTGAGAAATTAGTCACCCAATTCAGTGAAAATTTCTTCGGTGCATGATTTGATATAGCAGGGAAGGGATGTGAAGAGATCAGTGTTCCTTCTTGGAAAGAAGTCATTAAAATGAGAGATCGGGCGTTTCCGAAAATTGCTCTCAAATGTAGTACTGATGAGTTAAGAACTTACGTCGAGTACCATCATGTTGAAAATATTGAGACGACACTGTTTAACAAATAGGAATGCATATATCAAAATGTAAATATTCGACTCAACATAAAAAAATGAGTTCTTATATACCAAGCAAGCAGTTGCGCTAATGCTCAGAGGCAGAACACCTGATGAGGATAAAAAGATACTCCAAAAATCAATTAAAGCATATGTGAAGAAATTAAATTATTAAAACCGTTAAATCTTGTGGTATGATGATTTAACGGTTATTTTGTTGTAAGAAAGAGGAGACACAATGTTCTTGTCCTTTAAGGAACAATGTTTTTGTCCTCAGACAGAACAGACAGATAATGGCATTGGCATTGGAATCATGTTCCTATACATATGTACAAAATACGAGTTTTGTGAAACAGTAGTATTAAAAGTTTTGGAACGACCAATTATTCTAATTCACTATTGTTCTTAATCTGTCTTTTCTTTTATCTGTCTGTTTTTTTTACTGGCTTTTAAAAATTGCTTTCAAATCTTTCAGGCATACAACCATTCATTCACATGGATAAATGTGCCTTTTTAAATTTATGACCCCCGAGAAATTTTTAATTTTATATGGATTAATATTTGATCTGTTTTTAATTTTCGTCTGCCTAACATTTAATAATGCTGTTCCAGGAATTGATCGTTTCCTTGACCATAGCCGGTGTAAATTCGAATTTAGCGTATTGTTTATGACTGACCAAATTAATTTATATCTATTGGTAAACATTAACATTAATTAATTTCCAAATCAAAATAAGTCGAGTATGTCCATTATAGACATTGAAAAATGCTTACCTGCCCCACTCGGTCTGTTTCTCAAGCTCCAACTGCAAGGATTTCCTCTTTTCATCTGCAGACCATCTGGAACAGGTCGATCATGTGAATCGGCAGATTCCATTCATTTACACTTGCCGTACTCCCCGCTTCCGCCTGCGCTGGCCGTTTTACCTGCGACTCTTCAGACCGGTACTGCTTTACTCGGCTAATCCTTCGAATCCTTTAATTGGTTTTGCAGAGAGGATCGGTGTTTCGGTTGTACCATATGGTATCGTATGACCATACCTGTGAACAGCATCCCCCTACAGTTTAACCATTCACTAAGAAGGATTTAAGCCTCAAATGAAAATTTTGATACGCTTTATGCTCTGAACCTCATGTTGACTTATAACGAATATATTCCGCAAGAGCTCGAATTCTGGTTTTCAGTCCCAAACGACTTCGGTACCTGCGATAAAATCGTGTAAGGCACGTTTGTCTTCACGAACAGCAACCATGATGACACTTGCAATAAAACCAATGCCAAAAGTTATTCCATATACAAGTCCAGCAACAACTACTCTCATCACCATGGTTCCAATTCCAGGGGGCTCATGTGTATCGTATCTTTGAATTCGAATACCGCAGATGCGTTTTCCTAAGGTTCTCCCATACCAGAATACCGGCAATACAATGGAATATAATGCACTTAATATTTGCGCTATAGGTTCATCACTGTCAAAGTTTCCTGTAATGAGCCCTGCGATAACCATCAAAGGCAGCGCAATAATAATACCATCTAAAATACTTGCACCTAGCCTTATCCAAAAACCAGCTTTATACAAGATGTTTCCTCCAAACTAGTTAAAATTGAAAAAACTCCTTTACCAGGACATTAATTCAATCTATGTGCGTAAATCTTCAGATAGTATAAATAAACGCTCCATTAAATCATCAAGGCTAGTGTAGTGTTCGTCTGAGGTAATGTTGTCAAAACAAGCGTCCATTAATTATCAGTGGGTTGGGATTGCACTTAACAGACAGCCACCTACTTCAAGATACATACTGCATAGACGTATAAAAAACCATTTTGCACACTTTCCATATCATGAAATAAAAAAGAAGCCATAATTAGCATTATGGCCTCACATATATACGCTATGAATTTAAAATTACATATGAAACGCTTTCCAGAACGAACCCTCGGTATTGATGATATCCCTAATCTGCACAAAAGGAATTGTAAACGTCGGAAATCCAGCTGCGTAGGGAGCGATCTCATAAGGATTGAAATACAGATGCAGCGCGTCTGCCGTCACAAAAAATGGCTGATCCGGACTAATTCCTTCATAGGTATCCGGAAATACATATGAATACTGAGGATCATTTTTGATCTGATCTCCAACGATCTGGCTTAATACTTTCACGTAGTCACTATTCGGCTTAAACAAGTCCTTTAATTCATACAGTTGCCCGCTGCTTAGATTAATAATGGCATAGATCATCGTAGGCATACCGTGTGCAGCACCAAATGGATAGTTATATCCCGTAAGCTGCAGCTGAAGCAGCTGTTGCTGATAAAATGTAATATCAAAATCCCCTGTGTAGCTGTAATCCAGCTTTTGGTCAGCAGGAATCGGTTTGACCTGAGACAAGTTCCTCAATTTCAAATTAAGTGCCAGTTGTGCGGCCTGGTCGGTTAAACCTTCCACCTGCGGATAATAAACCAGATAATCGATATTGGGTTTATACTTCTCTTCACGAACACGGTAAGGTGGCTGAAGGGGAACGATCGTATTTTGCCGCCAGATGATCTGTCCGGCTCGATTGACATACAAAAGACGCTGATCAACGTTTGCTTTGATCAAATCGGGCGCTACTACTTCAAGTGTACCGGAACCTTCTACACGGGGATATCCTGGTGCTGGGCGTCCGCTCAGGTCAAGCAGAACCGTCTGTCTTCCATCCGATGCAGAAGCGAGCCCCCCTTTGTAGTCGCCTACATCCCGGTAAATAAACTCTGTAAGTCTCCTGCCATTAGCATCTGCAATCGCATACAATGAGCCAATGAAAGGCTGCTCCGGATCGATTGCCTGCCCCAACGCAAAACGCTGCTCCCCTAAATCTCGGATATCATTGTAAGCCGGTTGAATGACAAAAGCTCCTTGCGTGTTAATGACACCATAAGTGGATTTATAGTCCTCTGCTGTATTCACAATCGCGTGCCCACCACTGAAAGGAAGTGCTGTAGTAAATTTAGGTTCAATTCGGACCTGACCTCGTTCATCGATATATCCGTATTTTCCGGGTGTCTCCTTCTGGAAAGCAAGTAAACCGTCTCCTAGCGGTCCCACATACGCGTAAGGGTAAGTCGCCAGTCGGTTTCCATTACGATCTATGAGTGCGAACTCATTGTCTTTGATCTGAACAACGGCTTTTCCGTTGCTGAAATCATAGGCTGAGACGAATTGTGCTCGGATCACCTCATTGCCAGCAGCGTCCAGGTAGCCGTAACGACTGACATCTCCACCTGCCTGACCTCCGGAAGTATCATAGAAAAGCGCTCGCCCATCCTTCATATTTGCGATAAAGGGATAAGCCCGTTTCGTGAGCACATGACCTTGTTCGTCGATCATTTTAAAGCCTTGAGCGTCAATCACAATTGCCCGATCTTCTTCGAATGAATTAATGGAATCATATACAGGCTGAACAACATACTGGCCATTCAGATTAATCACACCAGCCTTGCCATCCTTCACAACTACAGCCAGGCCATTCGGCTGAAAATCACGAGCGTCATCAAGTACGGGTTCCAGCCGGATCCGACCTTGTGCATCCATATAGCCCCACCGGGTTCCCTGGATCGTTCTTACCGAAATGGGGAATAACCAGGTGATTTCACGTACATGACTACCTCCCATACTTTGTTTAATCTGCTTCTCCAATTCAAGCAGCGCTTCCCGCGATGGGTAAGGCTCGTTGAAACTTAGCGCTTTTTGAACTGAAATCAGAGCAGCCGGTAATAACCCGGCGCGATACTGCGCGTCGGCAAGATAATACCAGTAAAAGGTGTAGTCCGGATAATGCTGAGTTAATTGTTCGTAGTACTGCACAACCTTGGGAAAGTAATACATGTATACGTCTGTGGCAGGTACCCATTTCCCATGTTGCCACCGGATAATATCAACCTGATAAGCCTCCCCGGTATCATGTGTCCAAAGGGCTATCTCCACTTTCCCATCTCTTCCATGCTGACCGGGCATATCAATAATCTCAGCATGACTGAAATATAGATCAGCTGGTGCTACGTCCGTTAACCCTGCTTCTGTCCATTCATATACAGCAAGTTTGGACCAGATGGAACCGAGCTGCCATCCGACAATAAGATTGTTTCTTGCCGTGGATGTTACGGGTGCAGCCGTCAGCAAGGTTGCGTTATACCCCAATCCTTTGGTGACCGACATCTTCGTCCATTGTCCTTGCACAAATTTCAAAATCAACAAGGTTAATTCTCCATCCAGTTTATAAACCGCAGCGATCTCCGGCATCCCGTCTCCGGTGAGATCTGCCGCATAGATGGCTGGATGTTCGACAGGTTTAAGTATAGTGACGACATTAGCGCCGGCCGGAAGTTGTTGTTTTACGATTTGAGTTAACAGTGGCTCGCTCATCGACATGTCTGTTTCCTCCCTTATGACCGCATTCGCCTAATGGTATGCATCATAAACCGGGATATGACATCTAAGCGAATATTACTACTGAATCGTGAGCAACAAGGTGTATGGTATACGGAGTTGTATAAATCCAGTGAAGTAACCAAGTAATGCTCTCTCCATAAAAAAGATTTGCAGAGGCACTCGCTTCTGCAAATCTTTCGCAATGCTTCAGGATGTTTCCTGAATGCTTAGTTGTACGTATTGGGTTAAGCGGCAATAATGGTTCAGCAGAAGCTCCTCGTTGCCATTACCAAGAGCCAGGCTGCGTCCTTCCGCAATCAATAGCCTTACAATTTCCTCAAGGAATGTCAGTTGAATCCGTTTGATCTCCACTAGAAACTGTTCTAACACGCCTACATCCTTCATGGTAAATTGGGATATTCCGCGCAGCAGCAATTCTTCTGCCCAGCCGCCGATCTGCTGCATGAACTGATTATAGTCTTCCAAGTCTACCCGTCCTTCCATAGCCTATATCCAATTTCAGGCTGATTACCCGTTGTCCCTTCAAAAAGCTGATCGGGTAAAATTTGCTCTGTTCAACTCGAACAAAAGCATAAAAGTGTTCGAGCGAGGCGGCTCCGTATCCTGACTCAAGACGGTGGATCATCATGTGCCAGTCCATGGAGTAAGGAAGCGTTAGCTGAAGAAGCTCCCCTTCTTCCGTTTCAATGGTAAGTATAAGTTGTTGAGTTCGTTTGTCAAAGCTGTGATCTACGATCCGGGCAACCCGAAGGATGGCAAGATGCTCCTTCGGGTTGGTAAATAGCTCAAATGTCCTTGAATCCTCAAGAAGTAGAGAAGGAACATCCTGCATGTACTTACCCAGGTTCACATCTTCCACTTTGGTTCGCGTCATAAGTTCCAGCTTCGCACCCTCCCCTGAAGAGAGCCTGCGGTCGTTGTTCACTTTTACCGTTTGGAACTGCAGCTCTTCCCCGGCAAATTGACGGAAGGTCACGTTGGTGTGCCAAGGGGTAAACGCCCCATAATGCTCTGCGTAGGAAAATGAATTGTCGTCATAGTAAACAGCTCGCACATCACTGTACGTGTATATTTCTTCGTCTTCAAAACAGTAGAAATAATACGTAATGCCCCGGTAACCGGATCTGGTTTCCCATGCATCTGCTCCTAAACCATACAGATGTAGCTGCGGAACTGTGTAATACTTACTGCGAAAACTGCCAATAAGCTGGCTCTGCATATAAGCTGAAGTACGCTCTTGCTCCAAAACCTGCAATGCGAGATACAGCTTGGTCACCCGATCAAGCATGGTTTGCATGGAGAAACGAATATGTCGATTGAAAAATAGCTCTAATTCACCCTGAATTCCCCGTAAACTTCGTTCAACATCAGGGAGGTTACCACTATGCGCAGCTACAGCGAGTGTCTCCAGCTGGGCCATATAGGACTGTGGCAGCCTGGCAAGCCCCGTTTTTAACAGATCGGCAAGCATGCTCCGGCATTCACGGACGGTTTGAATGGAGAACTTGGTATCATATATTCGTCCACTCAAGACATTCTCATCGTCCACATGTTGTTGTCTGCGATATCGGAGCAAGGCTTCCAGCTTCGCCATATTTCCAGCCGTTTGTTTAACCTTACACAGTGCCTTTGCGAGACTGGGTTCCTGAGTGAATGAAACCTCGATGTTTTGTCTTACAAGCCGCACGGTAAGAAGAGAATCCTCCAGAATTTCGATCTGCTCGGGATACTTCAGCCGGAACCAAACCTCTTCGATCATCGAGGAGCTATACGATTGGATTAACGTTGACAGGTCAGACTCAGTTATCCAGTGGAAACGGGAGACATTACCCGGTGTTAACTCCTCTGCATCGATAGCAATCGAACTGGAATTTGATTTATTGTCAGTCGCTTCAGTTAATGGAACTGTCTCGGCCTGAATATCTTGCCCCGCAGCATTTTCATCCGTCTGATATTCACGCTGATAATACAGAATCGAGATTAGAACATGTTTGCAGATGTGATCTGACGGACAGGAGCAATCCCAGTGATCGAGCGTACTTTCCAGCGTACAGAGAGTTCCATCACTCAGCTGACAGCTGACTGAAGATTCATTCCACGAGTATTTCACACTTACACCGTTATCTATGTCTTTCAAAGACCTCTTGTACAATCCCTTATTTGCATACCTTATGAGGTAGTCTTCTGTGCACAATTTGGAAAATGCCCTGAATTTATGTTCGAATTCACTCACGCAATCAACGCCCCGACGCTCTTAGGATATCGTAGAGCGTTTCACTGAAGACGCGTCCCGGAATCTGACCCAGAGCAATGCTTTTGTTATTGCTGTAGTAATAACTTCTCTTGTTCTCCGGTCTGAAGAAATGGAGAGATTCAAGCGTAATATCGTCCATCCCCTCATAATACGTAATACTGGTACCACTGAAACGCAGTTCAGCTACGTATTCATCGTACTCCTTGTAAAATTCATGATACCAGCCGCCGTCCATGGCCGGCCCTTTGATCCAACCGAATTTCTCCAGTGCTTTCGGGAAAGCGGTCGGTGAAAATTCCGATTCCGGAAGTCGGGAGTACTCCTCAAGCTTGGTGTCTTCTTCCTCAGGCAGGTGAATTTCTCGGTTAAGCTGCTCGAAAGGCTGCTTCACTTCGTAGTCCTCAAGCTGTGTTTTCCAGCCGTCCAGGGTGGATGCTTCAAGTTCAAGAGGGTGTACGAGTCCCACCTGTGTATTCAGAGGCAGTTCATATTCATCTTCATCCACCGTATTAAAGGTGCCATCTTCCATATAGCGGAATGTGCTATTCAGCTGACCATCTTCATATGTCCCCCAGATCAGACCTACAGCGAATTTTTGCATGATCACATTTTCAACAAAGAGTGCTTTCCACTCTTCAGCGGACCACAGACGCTGCTTGGACAATGATTCCTCCAGGCGCTGTGCCTGAATGCCCACCATGGTTTTGAGATCTTTCTTCAGCTGCGTAAAACGTGCTTTGGATTGCGCAGCGAGCTCTGCATCATCCTTCTGTGCTGGTGCGGGCAAGCTTTTCACTGTTTTACCCGTTTCTTCGTTCAGAACGACGACCTGCAAATCCCCATTCACTTTAATGAGGAATGAACGCTCACCGTAACTCAGCCTCATCGTTCCTGACTCGTCAAAACCAAGCGTAGTTACAAGCCGGTCTTCTAACTGTTCCGGTGTAAGTCCCAAGTTGTCGGCCGCAAGCTGCAGCGCTTCTTCTGCCGCGCCTTTCACCTGACGGTTCTTGACGCTGCGTTTAATTTTATCAATGGCCATGAGAGCAGATGGCTCTTTCAGGTAAGCGAGTACTTTCACAGCATCTGCCGCAATAGCTCCACGGCTGTTTTCGGTCCATTCCTTAATCTGAGGCGTCAGAATGTGAACGATTTGCACACTGCCAAAGAGCGCCGAGATATACATCACCCATTTCTCCTTCGCAGGTGCACCGTCCTGAATCCATAACTGGAGCAGCTCAGTCGCGAATCGAGATAACGATTCTTCGTCTACATACTCCCGCAGTTCATTCAGCCTTTCGTTCGGTGCAGATGTATGATCTACCGATTGGACCAGAATATATTGCTTGATTCGCTCATCCAAAGGTTGATTGTCTTCGGAACGAATAAGAGAAGGCAAGTCCTTCAGGGATAACCAACTAAATCTAGCCAGCTTTTTGGCATCCGCCTGATCAGCAAGTGCAGCATGCGCATATTCCGGGCTTTGATCTGCGGTATCCAGCAGAATTTGAATCAAGTTCTTCCATTCCGCCGACTTCTCACCCTCCAGAAGCTCACGATATAGCTCTTTATTATGATCCAGGCTGCGAATGGCGCTAAGCGCCATTTCTTTCACGCTTGCTTTTTTCTCTGAACGATAGATTGTTGTAAACAGTTCCGGATCAGGTACACGATTGAATTCGGATAATGCGAGACTGTTGGCTTTTTTGGATGAATCCTGCAGTCCCGCGCGAATCGCCTCGGCAAGTTTCTCCGTCTTGAGTTCACTTCGTTGCTCGAAGGTAATCTCCAAAATTAAAATACGTGTGTCCGTTGGGAGCTTTTTATACTGTCCCAGAGCATAGTCGAGGTTTTGCTGAATAATCCGGCGGTACTCATCCTGAGGCATTGCTTTGTACCTGTAATCCGTCATACCGTTTAGCGAGATCAAACTGGTCAACAGCTTATCCTGCTGTACCTCCGGATCTTGCCCATAACGCTGCAGCAGCTTCTCTCCGCTGAAAGCGTAGGAACGATACATATCTGAGACGATATCCAGCGTCCACTCCGGATAGGTAGCCAGAATTACAAACCGGCGCATTGCCTCTGAATCCACTGGCAGGAAGCTGATGGCAATCAGAGTCTGAATACGTTTTTTGTCACGATTCAGATTGTTAAACAGACTGCGGCTGTTTGAGTCTTTCCAGTAATCTTCAAATGATGTCTGACCTTCCAGATACCGTGTGATGGCAAGACCACTGCGACCACCATCCAATGGCTCCCGGAGTACTGCATAAACGGCTTGTTCAAGCGTACCGTCCGCATCAGGGATTTCTCTACCGTGATCTTCCAAAATCTTTTGGATAACCAACTTGAGGTATGGGGTTTTGAGTATATGATAAGCTCGTATGGATTGTTCCGGATCACTCATAATGGCCGACTGAATCGACTGCCATGATATCGTATACATATTCAATTCGTTATTCATAAGCTCGATCAGTTGGTATGGTTCATCCAGAGGAAGCAGACCAGCAAGCAGCCCGTCGGCATTTTTGACTCTGGAATCCATGCTCATCAGATACATGCGCGTCTCAAACGGATAGATTTCATGCAGCTGAGTAATTGCCTCCAATAGAGCTTGACCTGTTTCGCCTTTGTTTTCGAGGAACCGGTCCTTCCCGCCATGGACATTGATCAGATACAACAACGAGCTGCTTATCAAGATCATGGTCTGATGGAACACATTCTGAGACAATTGTTCTTTTTTATTCAATGAAGTGTTCGGGTAGAGCTCCTCCATCAGGCGGTTTCGTTTTTGCTGAAGAAATTCCGGTTTCAGATCATGCACAGACCGATTAGATCGGCTCTGCATGGAGCACACAACCAGTGGCTCAATAAGCTTATGTAACGCCGGGCGGAGCTGCCCTGCATCATCAGCAACGACCAGTTGCAGTAACTCAGGCAGGTGATTGCTTAATAATTGCAACTGTGCTGCCTGTGAGGGAACAGCGTTCAGCTTGGAATACAGTTTCAGTAGAAGCAAGGCGTCGATAATTTCCCGCTCATGGTTACCATATCCATTGCCTTTTTTGGACTCAACAAATACCTGAACACGGCTTAGCCTGCTTTTGAGTTCATCTACAATTTCTTTTTCTCCGGCAAACTGACGTATTTTCTCCAATCGGGACAGCAGACCACCGATCCGATCTGGGCTTTTGCTCTTTCCACTCAAGCCGTAGGCTTCAGAGTCATTGCCGAGACATATGGTGAAGCCATCCGTAGCCCACGAATTGCGTCTGGAGTAGTGGGATTCCAAGTGAATGACAATAGCCCCCGCTCGGAAAAATATATCTCCATCATCTTTCTTGGCAAGCTTCATGAGTGCATCAATTGTGTAGTAGACATAATGGCTGGAATTCCCTATCATTTCAGGGAATTTGTCTGTGTTTCCCAGCACATAATCAATGATTTCCTGACTCCGATCTGTTTTTAGGGAGTAATCCTTCGAGCACATCTCAGCAAACTTCTCAACTAACGCCTCAACAGCGCGATCCGTAGTAAGCATTACACATTCCTCCTTAAATTTTGAGTGAAAAACCTTGTTATAAAGTCATTACGTAATAATCTCGCCGATCCAGTCTGCGAGCTCGTTAGGGGTAATTGCAGCGACATGCGCTCCCATATTGGTTAAAATTTGTGCGGCATGTTTGTTATAGACGGTATCCCCATTAAAATCGAGTGCAGTGAGCACAAGCAGTTTGCAACCGGCATCTATAATATCCTTACACGCTGTATACATTTGTTGGATCGGATATCCCTCTTCCAGATCACTTACAAGGATGTAGATCGTTTTGCCAGGATTATCAATTAACGTCTCACCATAACGCAGAGCCTTGGTAATATGAGTTCCTCCGCCGAGCTGTACACTCATGAGCACGTCAACCGGATCATCCAACCTGTCACTGAGATCGACAACCTGGGTATCAAATATAAACAAGTGGGTGCGCAGCACATTCAGCCGATAGAAGATACTAGCCATTACTGAGCTATAAATGACCGAGTCCATCATGCTGCCGCTTTCGTCAACAGCAATGATGACGTTCCATTTATTATGCGGCTGGATATTACCGTCGAAATAAAGACGATCAATCACCAATCTGCGGTTGGTTCGATCAACATTTTTCAGATTCTTGGTAATGGTTCGTTTGAAATTAAGATTACGCAGGGACTTTACGGAACTTGGTGTGTAACGGCTGCGTTTTCCCATGATGCTGGCTCTGGTCTGGGACTCCAGTTTACGCTGAAGGTCCTCAACTACAGTCCGTACGATCTCCTTCGCACTCCGCAGGACGTCCCCTTTCATTCGTCCTTTGAATTGCATGATGTTTTTCAGCAGGTTCATGTTGGGTTCGAGAGACTCAAGCAGTTTTTTGTCAGTTAACAGCTCCGTTAGACCATAACGATCCAGTGCCTGTTTCTCCAGCAGCTCCACGGTTGGCTTGGGGAATAATTCCCTGACCTTATGCAACCAGTTTGGAACCGTAAGATTAGAGGAGCCGCGTCCTCCTTCTTTTCGGTATCCCTGTCCTTCGCCATATTCCCGATTGTAGAGGTAACCCAGAATTTCATCGATTTCGGTATACTTGAAATGCTCCGCGTCATATGCATCCGTATTCGATAACCCTTCTTCAGCAGAATCTCCCAAGATCAATCGCCATCGGTTCAGCGTTTCAGCCTGATTGGAATCAGGAAGGGACTTCAATGGATCAGGAGTTCTCGCCCCTCTGTTCAGATCAACTTCCATGTCTCAAACTCCTTCCTGATGGCTTCATCCCAGGATTTCACCTGAATCAGTGTGTGTTCGTCGATCCCCGGTATCGCCATCTCTTCAGGTTGAACCTGATGCAGCTTCGCAACCCGATCCGCAATCAGTGTTGTCTCCATAGGTGTAAAGTAGGTGAATGCAAGCCTTAGTTCCGGGATCATCAACATAAATTCATCATGATCCAGCTGCTCTATCATGTAATTCAGCTCAGATAACAGCTGATCTTCATATAAAAATGCGTCTCGTGCCACGGAAAACACGCCCTGTAAATACAGCGCTGTCTGCCGCATTTGATCCGGTGTTCCGCGAATGTATCCCCGAGCACGATCAACGATCTCTTCCCTTGACCGATCACCAAGTCCCGAGGAAATGGCCAGGCATACACCTTCGAGTTGAGCCGGAAGGTTGTGATCTGCCAGCAGCTCATTCAGATGAGCTCTGAAGGTTTCATCGCGGTAACGTTCTTCGGAAGATTCCGCCAGCATCGCGAGCAGCTTCAGCCCCTGTATAACAGGCTGATGCTCATCAGGATTCGCTCTCGCGAGCTGAAGCAATTTATCCACTGCGTTATTGTAGGCTTCGGCAACCAACTCGGGAAGATGGCTGTCATCCGATAATCCAAGTAATCTTCGGTGCTGATGAATTCGGTCCAGAATGTGCAGACTCCCGCATAGGGAAAGGAAATTTCCATCTTTCCTCAGTGCAGAGCGGACCTGATCATACAATTGAGCTGCCGTATCCTGTAAACCCATAAGCAGAGCCTGGAGCATGGATCTAGCAAGCTCACCGCTATGATGATCCGGAATATCCTGCATGTGTTCTGCCATTTTTCGCGTTGCCGCTTCCTTAATGGTACCACCATAGAGTGAATTTTCGATTAATCTTGCTTCTATCCTTGATGAATAGGTATAGACCCAGGTTTCCCTGACCAAATTCATATCTCGCTGGGCAATCCAGTCTGGTCCGGATTGGCGTTTCGCGAATTCGGGAACCAGATAGGTAATGCATTGGAACAATTGACTAAGCTGCCGATGTCCTGGTTTGGCATATAGATCAAGGACCTTCTTGTGCTGACCAGTCGTACGAATCTGCAGCTTCGATACCGCACAGCGGGCTTTGAAATCTTCAACAATCGGAATGTTGAAGGAATTGGGGGCCACACTTCCTATGGCATCTCCGGTCAGAAGAAGCTGGAGCTCTTGCAGCGGTTTTTCTGTAGCCAGTGTAAGCTCACCTTTGACAAAGGAAGACGTTGCCGCGTCCATCAGTTCATAGACTCCGCCTTCTTTTTTATCCCGTAGCGCTGCAAGCCCCTGAACCATGCTGTATGCCTCAATCGCGTCACTGGTCGATACGTGCTCATGGCCCTTACGGAGTGCACGTGTAAGTTTGGACAGCAGATTTACTGCCGTTACGTTGTATGCGGTACTTTTCTTGCGGAGCAGCTCGCTCCATATCATGTCGTAGTAATTCACATATGGCATTCCACTCGCGTAACCATTCAGACGGTCCGCTTCTGCAAAGGTGTACACCATGGGATACATCTGCTGATGCACCGAATTCCTGGATTCAGAGCTTATATTCTTCTTCCCAGGCTTGTCTGAAGACTTCTGCGAAGCCGAGTCTGTTTCCAAGCCCAGTAGCCCGTACGTATGGAATCCACCTGTAATGACGAGCACGCGATCATATTTCAGGGAAGCCTCACGTATGCAGCTTCGCATGTGTTCTTCTCTCGCAAGGTCACCGGAACGGTATAACCGATCAGCTGTGTAACACATACGAGATAACGTACAATAAGTGAACACATCCTGTACAAATTCCTGTGTGGATTTCTCCAAGCCGCCGATCTCAAACACTTTCTCCCATAGCTCGTCGAAGCTGCGGCAGTTCATTTTTTGACACAAACGGTTGATAAAGTCCGAACTGGCCAGCAGCGTTTCATCCTGAACAGATATTTCATGCTGTTCCGCTTGCTCCTTGTTGGAGAAATGATAGTAATCGAGATCAATGAACTGTGCAGGAATGCCAAGCCTCGATGCCTCCCGTAACGCTACATATTCTGGGGAATAACGCAGCATCGGATAATAACACGCCGCGCGGTCATCCTCGCTCTCATAGGTATAATACAAGCTGACCGGAGGGATCGTTGCTTCATCAGCCAACACGGAGAGAAATGGATTCCCGCTCTCGGGTCCTTCGATCAGAATACTGTCCGGCTTGTATTCCTCAATCAATTGCAACAAATGATAAGAGCAAACCGGGCTATGGTGCCTTATTGGAAAATAAACCGTACCATTCTTCAGGTTATACACCTGAGACTCAAAGAGGGATTGTAACTGGGTAACATCCGGCTCCACTTGTGGCGCTACCCGATCCATTTTTTCTCCTCGTAATAATCCTTCCAAATTCCCTCCTCTTTGGAGCGCTCCTTCACAACCTTGGAGAAGTAGGCTTTCAGAACGGACAGATCCTTGTCATTTTCCTTGGCAATGGTTCCAAGCATGTTCTGAACCAGACGATCCAATCCAACTCCCTTATCCTCGTAATAATATGAAGTCATTGCACTCTGTACGTATACGGAAACGGCTTCTGCAGTACTCATGGAAGCTTGGGGCGTGTCTAGCTTGTATCCCTCGCGGCTCATGCCGGTGCGCAGCTCCATGAATGTCGTAGCAAGAAGCTCGACCACATCCGGATTAATTTCAATATCAATATCGCTATGTAATAAAAGGCTTCGTGCCTGGGATTCAATAATTTTCGCTTCCATCTTCACACTGCTGATCGGCTTGATCGTTTCGAAGTTGAAACGGCGTTTCAGCGCACCACTCATCTCGTTAACACCCTTATCACGAATATTTGCTGTAGCAATTACGTTAAAACCCGGCTTGGCAAACAGCACACCACCATCGAGCTCAGGAATACTCATGACTTTGTCGCTTAGAATACTGATCAGACTATCCTGTGCTTCAGCGGGACAACGTGTAATCTCTTCGAAACGGGTGATGATGCCTTTCTTCATGCCGCTGTATAACGGAGCTGGAACAAGAGCCTCTTCCGATGGACCTTTATCAAGCAGCACCGCATAGTTCCAAGAATACTTGATCATGTCCTCCGTTGTGCCTGCCGTACCCTGAATGGTGTTCAGACTGGTTCCCGAGATCGCAGCTGTCAGCAGCTCGCTGAGCATCGTCTTCGCAGTTCCCGGTTCTCCCACCAGCATTAAGCCGCGATTGCCCGCCAGCGTTACTACCGCACGTTCAATTAAGACGTCATTTCCATAAAATTTACGAGTAATCGGAATTTCTTCTCCATCCAACATGGCGGGTTTGTCCCTGCCAATAATGAAATCTCGCACATATGCGGGGGATAATAACCAGTTGGGGGGCCGTTTTCCCTTGTCTTCCTCCCGAAGTGCGCGTAATTCAGTCTCATATAATGTCTCAGCCGGCGGCTTAAGCATTTCCATCGTTATCCTTAATCTCCTTCCACAAAACAGATCGTATGTTCTTATTCCTCTTATTTTATCACAGTGGTTCTTGAACCACCTTAGAAACCGGGAAAAATGGTTGAAACGTCCCTCTTATCAGAACTCTAAACTAAGTCTATGGACATGGAATATAGCGCATTTATGTATTCATTAGACGACAATACCCGTATTGAATCTATCAATACAAAGACAAATAAAAAACACAGACCGCCGGCCTGTGTTTCGTTCTCATTTAAAAGAAGATGTTCCCGCTTATGGGAAATCCATATGTTTCCTGCTTACATTCTTCTTCCACAGGACGCTGAATATAGCTCATACCATTCATGTCGTGTTAGTTCAATCCGGGTAGCATCACGGCAGGCTCGGATACGTTCCGGACGAATTGAACCAATCACAGGTTGAATGCCCGCTGGATGTTTCATTAACCAAGCGAGTACAATGGATTCAGCGGTTACGCCCCGTTCCCTGGCAATCTTATTCACGACCTGGACGGTATGTTCAATCTCGGGTCTCTGATCTTCGACTACCCTGCCCGTAAATCTCCCTTGCGCAAGTGGCCCCCAAGCCTGCAGCTGGATATTCTCGGCCTGACAATACTCCATCGTACCATAAGGAAAGACTTGGTCCTTGGCTTGTGGACGGTTCACGGTAACCCCCGCTTCCACGAATCCGATTTTGTCCAAACTCATCTCGAGCTGGTTCACGATAAGTGGCACCGAACTATTGAGCTGCAGCAGACGAATCTGTTCCGAACCCATGTTGGATACACCAAAATGTCTGACTTTTCCGGATTGATGAAGTTTCGCCAGTGCTTCACCAATCTCCTGAGGGTGCGCGAGAGGGTCAGGACGATGAAGTAACAGAATGTCCAGGTACTCCACGCCGAGCCGGGATAAAATACCGTCAACACTCGCTTGAATATGCGCCCCAGATGTATCGTAACGCTGCGGACCCTCGTCTTCCAGGGCAAGACGTATGCCGCATTTGGATTGAATGATGATTTGATCACGCAATCCTTTTCTCTCGGACAGGATTCGTCCAAATACATGCTCTGCTTTGCCACGTGTATAGATATCAGCCAGGTCATAATGATTAATGCCGATCTCAAGAGCAGCCTCAACGGCTTGGTGCCCTTCATGTACAAGATCATCGGTGATCGGAAGTCCGTCCCACTCGCCTCCAAATCGCATACAGCCTAATACAAGCGGACTCGCTGGAATCTGGTGACGATTCAGAGGAAGCCGTGATTCATTCATGATAGATTGCTCCTAACTTAGAAATTTTCACTAGTACTGATTCACTACTGCTTCTCTCTTCAGTCTGAATTTTCCTTCTCCTTCCAATAAAATCTTCCTATCCATGGATATGTCTTCTTCTCGACTCTTCTTCAGGAAAACCGATTTCAACGAAAACAAGGTTTCTACGCTCTTCATATTGAATATATAGAGGGTGCAGGCATTAGGTATCAAGCCGCAGAAGCAGACATATGATCCTTTTAGCAAAGGACTTCATATTTGAGCTCTTGGATGAGAGGAGAGAATTGAATTGAATACGAATGAAACGTCACAAACGGCATTCTTTACCAAGGAATTCACTCAAAACCCCTACCCCGTGTACGAAAAGTTGAGAGAGACAGACCCTGTTTTCAAGGTCATGTTTCCTCATGGTGAGTTCGGATGGATTATAACCCGGTATGAGGATGCGGTCGAAGTACTCAAGGATCAACGCTTCAGTAAGGATGTAGCCAAACGATATGGACCCGAAAATCAAACGGTTTTTGTGAATAACATGCTATTCTCCGACCCGCCGGATCACCGGCGCCTGAGAGGACTTGTACAGAAAGCGTTCACCCCCAAACTGGTTGCGGATATGAGAGGCCACATTCAGGACATCGCCGATGATCTGCTGAACAAAATAGGCTCCAGAGATAAAATAAATTTGATTGATGAGTATGCCTTTCCGCTTCCGATTATTGTCATTAGTGAGATTCTGGGTGTACCTGTTGAGGATCAGGACAAGTTCCGCATATGGTCCAATTCGATCATTGATGCATCAAGTTCGGATCACGCGGAGATGTTTGAACAGCATGCAAAGGAGTTTACCGAGTACCTGACCGACTGGTTTGCCAAAGTACGCGAGAATCCAGGTAAAGACCTGATAAGCCAGCTTGTGATCGCAGAGGAATCCGGACAACAACTCACTGAAAATGAATTACTCGGTGTTGTCTCCCTGCTTATTATTGCTGGCCACGAAACCACGGTTAATTTGATTGGCAATGGTGTATTGGCCCTTCTAGAACACCCTGAGCAGCGAGATCTGCTGATTCAGAAGCCGGAGCTTATCCATAATGCAGTTGAAGAGATGCTGCGGTACAATGGCCCTGTTGAATACAGTACGTCACGCTGGGCGCTGGAGGATGTTGAATTCCGTGGACAGAACATTGCCAAAGGTGAGCTTGTGATTGTGGCGCTTGATTCTGCCAATCGGGATACGGAGAAATTCAAGGATGCCAATATCTTCGACATAACAAGGGAGAAAAGCCAGCATCTCGCTTTTGGTAAAGGCATTCATCTCTGTCTTGGAGCGCCTCTGGCACGTCTGGAAGGCGAAATTGCCATCAGTACATTGCTAGCCCGTTATCCTAAGATACAGCTACAGACGGATGTTACCGAACTGGAGTGGAGACCCGGCATGATTGTTCGGGGACTGAAGGAACTCCCGGTTCAACTCAAATGATAAAATGATTCACACGTAATGAAAGAGAGGCATTCTACATCATGGAGATCAACACCATTTTTTTAATTGTTGTATTACTTCTAATTGTAATACTACTTATCAGAGTAATTAGTCTGCAAAGCCAACTGAATGAACTTAAACGGGATGTGGAACGCATTGAGAATGGTGCTGGCATAACGCAACGAACGCCGCGTTCCTCAGTGGATTATCCTGTTTCATCATCCACCCAGTCATCTTCGTCCGGACACCCAACTGAGTTGTCAGAGCTGGATCAGGAATTGACCCTAATGATTCAACAAGGCAATAAGATCAAGGCCATTAAAAAGCTTCGTGAAGCCAGAAACCTTTCTCTTAAAGATGCCAAAGATTATGTAGACGCATTAGATCGTGCTTCATCCTGATCTGCTTGCTTGTTAACTCTTGAAACCGATGCTGCTAACGTAGCATCCGCAACGTGGTGACAAATATAAAATTGGAGAGTAAAGACAAAAAAGAGGCCCTGTCTACGACAGGACCTCTTTCACTTTATGCAATATTATTGTGCAGTTACTGCGCCGTCAATTGGATACACAGCACCATTAATATAAGGAGCTTCATCACCAAGCAGGAAGGCAACGAGATTAGCGATCTCTTCCGGCTTACCAAGACGTCCGGACGGAATGCTGTCCACGGTTGCTTTGAATACTTCCGGGTTGTCCTTGCCGAATTGAATGACCATTGGCGTCTCGATTGTTCCTGGTGCAATCGCATTGACACGAATATTGTCTTTGCCGTACTCAATGGCGGCTGTACGAGTCAGACCAACTACACCGTGTTTGGTAGCCGCGTAAGGAGCAACTGCCGGAACACCGACAATACCTGCCGTTGAAGCCGTGTTCAGAATGGCACCGCCACCCGTTTTCAGCATTTCGGTGATGACATATTTCAGTCCATAAAATACGCTTCTAAGGTTAATATCGATAATCTGGTCGAACTGCTCAATCGTGTGTTCGATGAGCTTAATACCAGGCCCTGCGATCCCTGCGTTGTTAAAGAACATATCGATTCGTCCGAACTCTTCAACGGTTTTTTTGACATAATTCTCAACGTCACTCGCCTTGCTAACATCGGCCTGTACGAAAATGGCTTTGGCACCAAGCTTCTCAATCTGCTTCACTGTTGCTAGACCAGTCTCCTCGACGAGATCAACAACCACAATGGATGCGCCCTTTTCTGCCAGCTTCAGTGCAGCTGCTTGACCCAATCCACTTCCTGCTCCGGTAATAATGGCTACTTTACCTGTGTGACTCATTCTGATCTCCTCCAGTTGTGTTAGTCATCTTGTCATCGGATCGGCTCATTGCGATAAAAATGTAATTCAACAATTTGCGACATATGTAGGTTAAATCTGACATAAATCCTGCCTGACTTTATCTATTTTAATGGACTTACGACGTAAAAACAAACCATATCATATGAGTACATACTATGATTTGGATCACAACCTTGCCATCTCAGGAAGGAGAGGATTCACTATTCGGTGAATTTACGCTCTCCATTCATGTGAGATGTACTATTGTGCAAGTAGATTACGCATTACACGCACATCATCTGAGCAAGTTGGTTTTGGCAAGCTCGATCAATTCATCGCCACGCCCGTTGAGCACCGCCTTCATCATCCACAACGTGAAACCTTCTGCCTGTTTGATATTAATCTTCGGAGGTAAGGACAGCTCCTGACGATTCACGACAGCATCGATCAGGACAGGTCCATCATGTTGAAGTGCACGTTCCACCGCTCCCTCCAGTTCTGCGGGGTCTTCTACCCGAATACCTTCGATGCCCATCGCTTGTGCAACCATGGCGAAGTTGGGATTCACGAGTTCGGTGCCAGATTCTAGGAATCCTGCCGCTTTCATCTCCAACTCCACAAAGCTCAGCGCACTGTTGTTGAACACGACCACTTTGACCGGGAGATTATGCTGTTTGAGCGTCAGCAGGTCCCCCATTAACATCGCAAGCCCGCCATCTCCAGACAGCGAGATCACTTGTCTTCCCGGATTCGCTACCTGTGCACCTATCGCCTGTGGAAGTGCATTTGCCATGGTACCGTGATTGAATGAACCCAGTAATCTTCGGTTACTGCTCATCTCCAGGTAGCGTGCGGCCCATACCGTAGGTGTACCTACATCACAGGTGAAAATGGCATTCTCCCCAGCAGCATCGCTGATTACTTTGGTTAGATACTGTGGATGAATCGGTTTCTTTCCGGGTTTACCGACAGCAAGTTCATCCAGCTCCTTACGTACCTTCAGATAATGGTCGACACTTTTACGCAGATGTTTGTCATGATGCTCGTGCGTCAGTAAAGGCATCAAAGCCTCAATGGTCGATTTGACATCTCCACACAACCCATAGTCCAGCTTCGTACGCCGACCAAGATGGGATGACTGTATATCGACCTGAAGCACGATCGCATCCTCCGGATAGAATTGACGATAGGGAAAATCTGTTCCAAGCATTAACAAAACATCACAGTCCATCATGGCATGATAACCGGATGAGTACCCGATCAAGCCGGTCAAGCCGACTGAATAGGGATTGTCGTACTCCAGATACTCCTTACCACGCAAAGCGATAACCATTGGGGATTTCAGACGATCACACAATTGCATGAGAGATTCCCGCGCACCAGCACATCCCGCACCACAGAGCAATGTGATTTTTTTGTCCTGATTCAGGTAATCGGCCAATTTCCGCAATTCCTGCTCAGAAGGGTGAACAACAGGCTGTGTCACATGGTATACATGCTCGGGGACAGGCAGATTCGCTGCCTCAAGACCTGCCACGTCGCCTGGAAGTACAATGACGGATACGCCTGAACGCGAGACCGCAGTTTGCAGCGCCATCGTAACCGATCGAGGCATTTGCTTGGCAGTCGTAATGACCTCGCAATAATGACTGCATTCCTGGAAGAGATATTCCGGGTGAGTCGATTGAAAATAATCGCTTCCGATCTCATCACTAGGAATATGAGCAGCAAGAGCAAGTACAGGCACACGGTTTCGGTGACAATCGTACAAGCCGTTAATCAGATGCATGTTTCCTGGCCCACTGCTGCCAGCACAGACTGCGATACTTCCACTGACCTGCGAATCAGCTCCAGCCGCAAATGCAGCTACCTCTTCATGACGAACATGAATCCATTCGATTTTACCCGACCGCCGGATGGAATCCAGTACGGCATTCAGAGAATCACCCACGATGCCATATATTCGTTTAATTCCTGCATTTAATAATGCTTCTACCAGTACATCTGCGATTGTTTTTTTCATAGCTGATCTCCTTTAATCGCTTAATTTGAGTTATGTTTCCACCCGGTTAATATACCTATTCTAATACCCCAATCTTTCGAAAACCGAATCAAAATCATATGTATTTTGGGATATATAAAACAAAACACCCCTAAGCCATTCCGTCTACACGGAGCAAGATTAGGGGTGTTTCAATGAATCATTTCAAACAAGATATAAGTATATAATTGATTCAATTAACACATCTTCTAACACATCTTCAAATCAAATAGCTGGCATCACGTTGCCGCCATTGACCGGGATATAGGCACCTGTAATAAAAGAGGACAGATCCGAAGCCAAAAAGGCTACCGCATTGGCAATCTCCTGATCTTCACCCCTGCGTTTCAAAGGAACTGTACGCGTGTAACCCTCATCATGTCCAGGCTCGCTGTTACGATCACGATCGCTTATCGTCCAGCCTGGAGCGACTTGGTTGACGGTAATTTGATACTCTCCCACTTCCTTGGCAAGGACCCGATACAGTCCATCCATCCCACGTTTCCCAGCGGTATATGCCGATTGTGTCTCAAAGTTCTGCATGGCACATTCCGTGTTAATGCCGATAAATCGACCACCTCTAGCTTCCTTCATGTACGGAATGAATGCCTTGGCGAGATACACACTCTGCAGCACACAAGATTCGAACTGGCTGATGTAGTCTTCGGGAGATTGTTCGAGCACCGTGGTCCATTCATATTGAATAACTGCATTAGCCACCACAATATCAACCCCAGCGACGCCAAGACCAGCCTGAATCTGATCCCGCATTTGCATAGCCGTTTCCTGTTTCGTAATATCTCCTTGAACGATAACTGCCTGTCTACCACCAGCCTCAATCTCTTGCTTAAGTTCGAGAGCTTTCGTTTCATTGTTTATGTAATGCAGCGCAAGATCGGCACCACAACTAGCCAGTGTACGGGCGATGACTCTCCCGAGTTGTCCAGTGGAGCCAGTGACCAGCGCGGTCTTGCCTGTAAGATCCAATTGCATGGCGACAGCACCTCTCTGGTTCTATATCCATAAATGAAAACACTGCAAATGCAGCATGATGACCTAAAACGGTTTCGAAACGTGTCATTCCCTGACCTAATCATTAAAGGCTTATATCATATTCCGTGATTAATCAGATCAATTTCCTGAAAACGACTTACTTCCTTCTCCCAACGCTCCTCCACGTATTTGCGGTGAACCGGGTGCTCATTATAAGCATCATAAGCTGCTTGATCGGCGAAAACCATTGAGAAACTGTAGTCAAACTCATTTTTGGCGCTTACCTGACGCAGTACCTGAAAGTTCTCCACGCCCGGAATGACTGCAAGTGCTTCCGCACTTTCCTTCAGAAAAGCTTCTGCCTCTGATGTATCCTTGCCAGCGTAAAGTGTAAACGTAACCATATGTGTAATGCTACTCATCTCTATTTCCTCCTCCAATATGATTTCACTCATGTCCTAGTTTACCTCTGAATGATATGTAAGCGCAATCCTTAATCAAATTTGTCAGAGTTTGGAGCCTTGTAGACCTGCAAATGATGTTTAAGACATAGAAAAACCCCGGAAACGAACTCCCGAGGTTGATCTTGTCATCTATGGACAAACTAGTTTTTGAGGTTGTATTTACGGTTGAACTTGTCAACACGACCACCGATGTCCACGTTTCTTTGTTTACCAGTGAAGAAAGGGTGGGATGCGGAGCTAGTGTCCACACGGATTACAGGGTAAGAGTTGCCATCTTCCCATTCCATTGTCTCGTTCGAGAATTTAGTCGAAGAGCTCAGGAATTTGTAATCAGCACTTGCATCGTAAAAAATAACCGTTTGTGTCTTTGGATGGATATCAGCTTTTGGCATAATCTATTTACACTCCTTTAAATGGGTACTTCCTTGAATAGAACTAAATTTTATTATACTCTTTTTTTGGACAAAGTACCAGCAGGATTTGAAGAAACGATAAATATTTACCTATTCGCCACAATCTGCACCTGATCACGTTCTAAGTTATTCCCTTCTCCAGTACATCCAGCATGTACTCCAGAGCCTCCAATTCATCTCTTCCTCGCGTCTGCAATCTGACTATACTGCCATGACGAATCGGAAGAAGCGCCATGCCAAGCAGGCTTTTGACATCTACACGATGCTCATGCTCAGACTCAACAAACGACAATGAAATATCCGAGGCAAAACGTGACGCTTGAGAAGATATAGACATCAGATCATCCCGGTGAAAATCAGAGTGAATCGTAAATTCATGTGTTCTCACAACCTTCAGTTCCTTTCGCTAAGTAGCTTACCAACCAGAGTGGTTTGTATCCATTTATATATTAAAATCTCCATGAATTATACCATGTTATGGGAGCTTGTATAATCATTTATTTGGTGAAAATGAAAAAAAAGAAGTCCCTGAATCGGGACTTCCTGAGTAGAGAATTACTTGCCGTTGGGATAGACCATCACTTTCAGACTGCCGCTCTTATTGTGAAGAGCTCGTTCCATCGCTTGTTGAGTTTCATCCAGTGAATAACGATCCGTGATCAAGGACAATACATCGTGCTGACCGGAGCTCAGGAATTCAATTCCCGCTGGATAGGTGTTGGCATAGCGGAATATCCCGTATATATCAACCTCGTTATCAGCAATAAAAGGAACATTCAGTGCAATCTCATCCTGTGCCGGCAGGCCTACAATGGCAAGTTTGCCTCCCCGCCGCAGTGAATACAATGCAGATTGGAGCGCTTTGGGATTCCCCGCAGTTTCCCAAGCCGTATCCACACCGATTCCATTCGTTAACTCTCGAATGACCGTCTGTGCATCCTCGTTTCTCACATTGATCGTATGCGTGGCTCCCATACGCCGAGCAGCTTCAAGCCGAACTTCCTCCAGGTCCGTAACGATAATTTTGTCGACTCCAAATGATTTTGCAGCAGCGACAGCCATCAGCCCAACAGGTCCCATGCCCATGATCGCCAGCGTGGTTCCTGGAGCAAGTTTACTACGACGCGCAGCGTGAATACCTACCGAAAAGGGCTCATTCATGGCAGCTTCCTCAAAGGACAGATGATCCGGGATTGGAAAAACCATATCCTCACGAATGGTCATGTATTGTACAAATGCACCATCCACAGGCGGGGTAGCAAGGAATTGTACATCTGGACACAGATTATAGCGTCCTTCCTTGCACGCCACGCAGCGTCCACAAGTAACGCCTGGTTCGATGGCAACCCGGTCACCCGCCTTCAAGCGTGATACGTTCGAGCCTACAGCAGCTACAATACCTGCACATTCATGCCCCAGAATAATGGGCTTTTCCACTACAAATCTGCCGATTCTTCCGTGTTCAAAATAATGCACATCCGACCCGCACACGCCCACTGCCATGACCTGAATCAGAACTTCGTCCTCTGCAGGCTTCGGTACAGCCTGTTGTTCGATGATGATTCGTCCAGGTTCAGTCATTACAGCTGCTTTCATAGTCTGGGGTATTTGATGCTGTCCCATTGGATTTCGCCTCCTCTTGGTTGCCAATGCTGCTCTTTCATTCAATAAAAATGGTATGTGTAGCTGAATTCTCTATTAATAAATGGTTCGTCCCTGCTCATCCTCAATACCACTCTTGCGATAGAAGTACGTATTAATCATGTCCCGCCATTCCTTGGCATGTTCGGCCTGATTATCCTGACGCAGAGCTACGGTTTCGAAAATTTCCGGGTCCACTTTACCTTCAAGCTTTCTCCAGGTTTCCGCTAAAGCTTGCGCCTGTTCCGCACCCTTGAAGTGTGTATCATAAATGTGCTGAATGACGGTCTTGCCAGAATGCAGCACATGCGTATAAGGAACATGGTGGAAGAATAACAGCAGCTCATCCGGACAGGTCGTGACATTTTCATATCGTTCCGCATTTTCAGTATGATACTGCGATGTATAACCTGTACCGCTCTGTACGGTCCGATCTACTCCAATGCCCTTACAATCTGCGAAGTGATACGTTCCCCACTTGGAATATTCATAACCGTCCACATTGGGGCCATAATGATGATCCGGATTAACCATCCAGCCTACTCCGAGCGGTGCCGTATAATTTTCATAGATGCCCAGAGAGTCCAGAAGCATGCCAGTGATGAGACGAACAACCTCTTCGTCGTGCCCAAACGTGAGTCTAACCCATTCGTCAGCAATCTCTTCGGAAGACAGTTCGGGATTCCAGGCGAGTCTACCATAACCGTACAAATTGGCCTGAGCAAGTGGATGTCCTGTCCAGCATGCATCTGCACCAATATTCGAAACAGCGGCAAAACCACTATGAGGTCTGTTGTACAGGGAACCATCCGCAATACGTTTAACTTCCGATCCTTGTCCCTTCGCATAGGTGTCGAAATCCAATACTTCTTTCCACTGTGGAATCAGATAACATAAATGCCGCTGCTGACCTGTATATTCCTGTGTGATCTGAAATTCGAGTACCTGATTGGTCTTATCCATCGCTCCGAACAGCGGAGATACAGCTTCCCTGACCTGAAAATCCATCGGACCATTTTTGATCTGCAAAATGACGTTATCTGCAAACCGGCCATCCAAAGGCTTAAAGTGGTCATAAGCAGCACGTGCACGGTCTGTGGATCGATCACGCCAGTCCTGCTTGCAGTTGTAGACGAAACAGCGCCAAATAACCAATCCACCAAATGGACGAAGTGCTTCAGCTAGCATGTTCGCCCCGTCTGCGTGATCCCGATTGTAAGTGAATGGACCTGGGCGATTTTCGGAATCCGCTTTGATCAGGTATCCGCCAAAGTCAGGGATGGCCGCATACACTTTGGCAGTCTGAATGTTCCACCATTCTCGTACTTGTTCATCCAGTGGATCTGCGGTAAGCAATCCGCCGATCTCCATTGGACTTGCATAGTTGGCGCTTAAGTATAGTCGAATACCATACGCTCTGAATGCAGAGGCCACACGAGCTACATCACTCAGAAATCGTTCTGTCAGAAACAATGTTTCGCGCTGGTGCACGTTGACATTGTTGATGGAAAGGGCATTAATGCCAGTCGAAGCGACCAATCGTGCGTAATCCCGAATGCGTACGTTATCTTGCGTGAATTCTCCATTTTCATAAAAGATGGATTTACCGGCATATCCGCGTTCAATGCTTCCATCCACGTTATCCCATTGATTAATCATCCGCAGCGCATTCCGTGGCTGCTCAATCACATGACTCCACTTATTCGGAGATGTATCCACTTCACTTGAACTCCCCTGTGCCAGTACCAGCTCTCTGAGCAAATGGAATGTACCATACAGTACACCTTGAGGTGTCTCAGCACCAATGAAGAGTCTGGCTAGTTCCTCGTCTTCACGGATGACGAAGCCTTCACCTTGAACAGCGGCACGTTCACTCTCGCTGAACGCCTCTGCAAGAAGTGAATTGCCTGCCCACGTACCAATCCAGATACCAGGATCATGGGAAGCCTGTTTATCCGTAAGGTCGGTACCGGATAAGACTGTTATTGGTTTCTCACCGAACAATCTCTCCAATCCTAGTGTAAGCTCCTCCAGAGCTGTAGCAATGACTTCATGCTTCTCTATAGTAATTATACGTTTCACCCAAGCAGGAACCGTCTGACTTGCAGTACCCTTACGACTGTATTCACCAGAGAGATATCCAAGCCACGCATCATACTGCGGGCCAGCTAAGTTTTGTTGAACGATTGAACGATTCATCGTACTGCCTCCTTGCTAGCATAGATCTGTTCCAAACGTGTACCTTTGCCTTCCAGCAGCCAAAGGATGGATGTTACTCCGCGCGGGTAATATTTGCTGCCTACGGCAACGCCCGACAGGATCTGGTCACTCCAGCACCAGTAAGACTCTTCGGGGTGCAGCAGCCAGTTCACATGCGCGGCATCGGATGCCTGCCCTGATTCATCCCATTCCATGCCCAGTATTTCTCTAGTGATAAACTGGGACAGATAGATTTTGCTTAACCACGAGTTATTACTAGTCGAGGACAGCTTCCATCCCCCATCTTCGAATAGACAAGTACCTGGTACTAGAACGGTCTTCAAATGGGTTCGGAGTGCCTGCAGGTAAGAACCAAACCGGCCATGTTCATCCAGTGCACCTTCACAGCCTGTAAAGTAAGGGAATACCAGCCCCTCTATAGCCGGGATGATACGGGAATCGTTATTCTCTGCAATAACAGCCGGGATGTAGCCTCCTTCCGTCAACTGGGCTGCAACACTCGCGGCACAGCGATCAGCCTGACGTCCGGCCTGAAGGGAGAAATCCGAGAGTTTCTCCGCGGCAAACAGCTTTTCAAGAGCCACATATACAGCCCAGCATTTCCCTGCCAGATAAATATTGTTACGGGATTGACCGAGTGACACATCAAGGCTGTCATACGTCGTAATTTCTGCTCCGCCCTTCGTGCGGCTGCTATCCAGTCCCATCAGACCGTTCCGCTGATCTTCATCCGGGTGATCCCGGTTAAGCATGCTTTCGAAGCAATCCTGAATTACAGGTAGCATCTGCTTCACAAATTCCTGATCCTGGGTTTGTTCAATGTAGACGGTTGCACAGCACAGCCAGTTCACAAGCTCTTCATGACTCATCTGGGAAAAGCAATCATCTATTCCCACTAACTCATAGGCAGAATGTCCTGGACGGGAGAACACATTCGCCACACCAATATCATGGGTGAAGGTCAAGCCACCTGGGTACAATTGATCTTCCCCGGGGAAGCGAACCTGATCGGTATAGCTGTAACGTTTCACAAACCATTCAAGCTCGTTGCGTACGGTCCAAGGGTTCAGGGCAAGTTCAAAATATAACTGATCTGCTGTCAGATCAAGGGTGTTCATCATCCGGTACTCGCCTTCATTGACAATCCAGAACGGTTCTCCATCTGCGTCCAGCAGCTGCGTGCTTGCATAATAACTATGGATGGAATGGGCGAGCATAAATGCCTGATCATCCGACAGTGAGCTGGTACCCAGACGCTGTTCTGCTTCCTCACAAGATGATGTCAATGCATCGAAACGATCCAGGGCATACTGGCCAGCTTCCTGGATATCCGCGAAATACCGGGTATACCAGTACGTCGTATCCAAACCGGAAGTGACGATGCCACCGCGGTAAAAACAAACTGCGAAATGATATGTACGTTTCTCTCCAGCAGGGACTTCCATTAGCAATGCGGCTGTGCGACCTAATCCAAAAGCCAGATTCTCCACATGTTTTTCCTGCAGGATTTTATCTAACGTGAATCCAAGTGCAGGGTACAGTCCATCATCTGCAGACATAATCGCTGTAAGCCTTCCTTGTCCGACACCCGTGAGCTTTCCGCCCTCGGGTCCGCCGATCATGCGCATTGCCGAATACGGATCATTACCCTGGTATCCGAAATATGCTCTTCGTGACTGCTGCCCTTGCGTGTTATCAATCGTCATCTCCACGAGAACCGCTGGAACCAAGGCATCTTTTAATTGTTCAATATCACCATGCTTCGGTTCAGGTACAGGACGAACTGGCGAATAGATCCGGAAAGTCAGATCTCCCGCTGTCCAGGTGTCTGTACCGGACTTGAATTCACGTGTAATTTCTTCATCACGAAATGCTGCAATGAGCGGACGCTTCGATCGGGTTGAAGTATGTGCCTGGGACTGTGTTTCAGCTCCCTCTTCTATTCCGTTTTCTGCATTGTCCAGTTTCTCTACATCGTAGCGAACACTCTCATCCTCGGTCGCTGCAAAAAAAGGCAGTGCCTCATAATGTTCGCCATCGCGAGATTGTAATCCTATATATATATTTTGGTCTGCAGGTTTTCCCAGCTCCAGGCCGAGTCCCCCCTTGGCACCTTTGTATCCAAGTGTAAAACTTGCAAAAGCCCCGATCGGTGAGTGGTGGGCGTTATAAAAGATTGATTTGGATGTGCTCATGAACGATGACCCCTCTCAATATGGTTTGCATGCGTTTTCATAGCCTCATCCTAACATGCTCATTCCGCCCTAGACCATGGACAAATCAATCGGATATTTACCCAAATCAAGCTGGTCGTTTATAATGGAATAAAGCGATTACATTTATTTTCGAGCATGCCAGCCTTGTAAGCTGACTGCCCAATTAATTTGTTTCTATTATAAAGGAGGTCTCCGATGTCTTCTACTTATTTGCCTCCCGCTCTGGGTGAAAGTGTACATGAGGTCTTCTACCCGGATGTACAAACCACCGTCAATCTTTTTGCCATTCATCTGCGAAGTGTTGGTGCGGACTGGAATTATCCGGCACATGAACACCCGCAGTATGAGCTGAACTATGTAACAGAAGGTGTGCAGCTCATGTCGGTGAACGGACAAATGTACACACAAAAGGCTGGCGAACTGCTCCTCATTCCTCCAGGAAGCGTTCATTCCAGCCAGAGCCAGGACGGTCAGGGATTTACCTATTTCTGCATGCACTTTGATATCGATGATCAGTTGTTCCTCTCCTTGCTTGCCCGAATCAAGCAGACCCTCTTCCATGCAGACAATCCGGTTACATTAAAGATTGAGCCGGTTTTGAGCAAATTAATGAATTCTGCAAATGAAGAATCGACACCGAATACAATGGTTCAGCGCATGCAGCTGCAATCCGCTGTATTCGAATTATTCGGGCACTTGTGGGAAGCCGTCTCTCAGGAGGCAGCGCATCTGTTCTCCGAAGGATATGAACGGATTGAGCTCGCTCATCAGATCCGGAATCGACTGCAAGGGCTGGTAAACCAGCAATTTAAGCAAGGCAATGAAACCGACAGCCACTACGGAATTGATGACATTGCTACTGAACTGGGGATTAGCTCTTCTCATTGTAACCGTGTGTTCAAGCAGGTATTTGGTCAGTCTCCGCGCGTGGCGCTCTCCGAGATGGTTTTGCACGAAGCAAAGGTCCTGCTTGGTAATCCGAAACTGTCCGTTCAAAGTATCGCTGCAATGCTTGGTTACAAGGATATCGCTCACTTTAGCCGTCAATTCAAGCGTTGGTCAGGCATGTCACCGTCTCAATTCAGACAGGAACAGCTTGCTCCACAGTGAGTCTGTCACAATGTAAAGCGAAATAGATGAATATGAAATCCCTCTGCTGATGCAGCAGTACTTATTGCAACAAACTATTTCAACAAACTATTTCAACAAACGCTTGATTGTCTTCAGCTTGCCATCGTACGGCGGGTACAAAATGGACAAATTCAATTTCGTGCTCTTTTTGAGCACGCTTTTCATATGTGAGAAGGTTTCGAGGCTGTACCGCCCATGATAAGAGCCCATACCGGAATGTCCTACACCGCCAAATGGCAGCCGTGGATTGGCTACGTGAGTGATCGTATCATTAATACACCCGCCTCCAAAAGAAACCTCGCTGAGCACTTTATCCTGAAGCTGTATGTCTGATGTGAACAAATAAAGTGCCAGCGGCTTCGGACGCTTCAAGATCCCATCAATGGCTTCATCAATGCTGCGGTAACTGATTATAGGCAATATCGGTCCGAAGATCTCATCTTCCATGGTGGCTGTATCCCAGGATTCAGCGTCAATCAGTGTCGGTGCAATATAGCGATCCGCTTCATCAGAGTGACCGCCATAGATCACTTTGTCCTGGTCCCGTTCAATAAGCTTCGTTAATCTTCTGTAATGAGCCTGATTGACGATGCGCCCATAATCGGGATTATGCTGAATATCTGTACCGAAGAAGGACTCTACAGTTGTTTTCATCTCCGAGATCAGCTGCTCCTTCACTCGTTCATGCACAAGCAAATAATCCGGAGCGATACAGGTCTGTCCCGTATTGAGCAGTTTACCCCATATAATGCGTTCAGCAGCAATTTTAATGTCAGCTTTCTCGTCGACAATGACAGGACTTTTCCCACCAAGCTCCAGGGTAACAGGAACGAGGTTTTTGGCAGCGGCCTCCATGACGATTTTACCTACCGATACACTGCCCGTAAAAAAGATGTAGTCAAACGGAGCATTAATTAGTGCCGTCGTTGTGTCCTTGGCACCTTCTACGACTTGTACATAACCCGGCTCGAATACCGAGGCGATTATTTCACGAACAACGGCCGAAACGGCAGGTGTGTTTTCAGAGGCTTTGAGCACCGCGGTGTTCCCAGCGGCAATCGCACCAACCAGAGGTTCTATCAGGAGCTGAAACGGATAGTTGAAAGGTCCGATAATGAGCACGGATCCATATGGCTCAGGGATAATGTAACTTTTGGAGCCGATCAGAGCCATCTGCGTTTTTACTTTAACGGGTTTGACCCAATTTTTTATTTTCCGTATCGTGTGTTTGATGCTGTCCATCATAAAACCAATTTCGGTCGTGTAGGATTCAAACTCACTTTTACCCAAGTCCTGATGCAGCGCTTCGGTGAGTTTGGACTCATAGTTCTGAATAGCCTGCTTCAGCTGGGTTAAACGCTCAATTCTAGTCTCCGCTGAACGCGTGGCCCCGGAACGGAAAAACTGGTGCTGCTGCTCCAAAATCAGCTTAACCGCATGACGATCTAACTCCTGTAGGGTACTCATATCTTATGTCTCCTCTACTTATATTGATGAAACGTTTAAACAAACGAACGTATTGAATGGAAGACTACACATGCTTAGTCGTTTTGATTCATTCGTTGTCTACAGACACTCTTTCTCCAACGCAGCAACCAGTTCTTTCAACAGTTCAACGGATGGCTTCAGGGAAGCGGAATAATACCGCTGGGTACCCTTCTGTTCCACGGAAATAAGCCCTTTCTCAAGCAGTAACTTGAGATGGTGAGAGATGGCTGGTCTCGACAGACTGGATTGTTCTGTAATCTCGTTTACGGTCATCTGACCCCGCTCGGTTAGGATTAACAAAATATTTTGACGGTGGTTATCGCTTAGGACTTGGAATAATGGAATGCAGGACTGAAAGATACTTATCGCTTGTTGACCCATATGTTCACCTCAATCTACTCAATCATTGTATACATTCACATGCATTGGTTTAAGAGTTTAAACCTATCGATCCCTATTTTACCTCTACTCCAGATAAAACTCAATTATTCATTCATTATTCCATTTGAAATGTGATAAAAGCGCTTCCACACTACCATACAAGTATGGTAGTATGTCATTGAAGGAGTTGAAGTTGTGGAATATATCCCAAAGTTTTCGTCCAAAGCCGGTTTGTCGTCTTCCCTAAACGGTCTGTCGTCCATGAATAAGCAAGCCTCCTCAACCCGGGATGTCGTCTATGTTACTTTGAAGCAATTGATTCTAAGTTTAAAATTGCCTCCCGGCATGGCTATCTCCGAGAAGGAAATATCGCTGGAGTTTCAGGTAAGCCGTACTCCTGTTCGAGAGAGTTTTGTAAGACTGGCACAGGAAGGTTTGCTTGAAGTATATCCGCAGCGCGGTACGTATGTTTCTCTTATACAGGTAGACCTCGTTGAAGAAGCACGCTTCATGCGTGAGCAGCTGGAACGGGCCGTGATCCGGCTTGCATGCGAGCACTTTCCGGATCAGGAGATGATTTTATTGGAGCAAAACCTTGCTCAGCAGCAAGCCTGTTTGCTGCAACCGGACGATGAACGAATGTTTCAACTGGATGAGGAATTCCATAGCACCCTTTTTGCAGGATGCAGCAAAAGCAAAACATGGACCGTGATCCAGCAAATGAATGTACACCTCAATCGAAGCCGAATGCTTCGTTTGTCTTCGGATCATCAGTGGGATCATCTGATCGAGCAGCACCGGTCCATGGTGGAGGCCATCCAGCAGCATGATGCCCAGACGGCAGAACGAATTATGCAGGAACATCTTCACCTGACCGTCACAGACCTGGCCATCCTTCAGAGTACATATCCTTCCTATTTTCAACAATGACATGTCTGGCTTTTTCTAATTACACTTGATGAGGTGAACGTGATGAAAATGGTTTTTCGCTGGTTTGGCGAAGGCAATGATACGGTGACGCTGGATCATATTCGGCAGATTCCGGGAGTGGAGGGCATTGTGTGGGCACTGCATGATGTTCCGGCAGGCGAAGAATGGCCCATGGACAAAATTCTGGCTGTCAAAGCGGCAGCCGATCGTGCAGGATTGCATTTGGATGTAGTAGAAAGTGTCAATATTCATGAAGATATCAAGCTGGGCCTGCCTACTCGGGACAAATACATCGACAATTACAAAAAAACGATGGAAAAACTCGCTCAGGTCGGCGTAAAAGTAATCTGTTACAACTTTATGCCCATCTTCGACTGGCTGCGTACGGATCTTCATAAGGAAATGGAAGACGGATCCACTGCTCTCTTCTATGAAAGCAGCAAGCTCGCAGATATTGAACCACTGGAACTTGTGCGGCGCATAACCGAAAATTCCGCCTTAACGATGCCAGGCTGGGAACCGGAACGATTGCAGTACCTGACGGGTCTGTTCGAAGCTTATAAGGATGTGACCGAGGAAGATATGTGGGAGCATGCCCGATATTTTCTACAGGAGATCATTCCTACGGCTGAGCGTCTTGGCATTCGAATGGCGATCCACCCGGATGATCCACCATGGCCTATTTTCGGTTTACCAAAAATCATTATCAGCCAGGATAACCTGCGCAGATATCTGAATCTTTATGATAGCCCTTACAACTCTGTAACCCTGTGCAGCGGATCTCTTGGAGCTAACCCGGATAACGATATTATTGGTATGATTCATGAATTCCGTGACCGGATTCCGTTTGCCCATATTCGTAATGTCAAAGTGTATGATAACGGTGACTTCATTGAGACTTCACATCGCAGCCAGGATGGGAACGTGGATATTGCAGGTGTAGTTGAAGCTTACCACGACATTGGATTTGAAGGTTATGCAAGACCCGATCACGGGCGTCACCTCTGGGGCGAACAATGCAGACCTGGTTATGGTCTGTACGATCGTGCTCTCGGTATCATGTATCTCTGGGGTGTCTGGGATTCGCTACAAAGGAGGACAAAAGCATGAGCGACTATGTATTTGAAACATCTTCCCGTCTGGAAGGCAAAATAGCGGTAATTACAGGTGGTGCTGGCGTCCTCTGCCGATCCATGGCCGAAGAACTTGCTCGTCACGGGGCCCGTGTGGCCATTCTCAATCGTACGGTTTCCAAAGGAGAAGAGGTTGTTGCAGCAATTGAAGCAGCTGGCGGAACGGCCATTGCCGTTGCTTGTGACGTAACCCAAGTGGACAGTGTGAAGGCCGCCGCGGCAACGGTACAGGAAAAGCTGGGTCCATGCGATATCCTAATCAATGGCGCAGGCGGTAATCACGCCAGTGCCAATACGACGAATGAAATTTTCAGAATGGAAGATCTCGAGCAGCCTGATGTCACCACATTCTTTGACGTCAGTGTGGATGGGTTCCGCCAGGTCATGGATCTGAATTTTGTGGGCTCCCTTATTCCTACCCAGATCTTTGCAAGACAAATGATTGATCGAGATGTGCCTGCAACAGTCATTAATATCTCGTCCATGAGTGCACCTTCGCCGATGACCAAAGTGCCTGCGTACAGTGCAGCCAAGGCTGCAATTAACAATTTTACGCAATGGCTGGCAGTCCATCTTGCCGAATCGGGAATCCGGGTTAATGCCATTGCACCAGGATTTTTCCTTACGGAACAAAACCGGAATTTGCTGCTTCATCCAGATGGCTCTCCTACTGAACGTTCCAGCAAAATCATAGCACATACGCCAATGCGCCGGTTTGGGAAGCCTGAAGACCTGCTGGGCACGCTCATGTGGCTTGCGGATGAGAAGCAGTCTGCATTCGTCACCGGCACGGTTATACCTGTCGACGGAGGTTTTATGGCTTATGCTGGCGTCTAATGGCCTGATTGATCTTTCTATTTAGGCAACCTTAATAATAAAGCGCTAAAAATAATTATTAACATGCAAAAAGGACCCGAAACCAGGTGCGTAACCTGGTTTCGGGTTTTTCATATTCCGAATAAGATCATCCAGCCGAGGAAAAGCTTGTACTAGTCAACAATAACCACTGGCAGCTTGAAAGTGATGTTGAAGTACGCCAAGTGTAGGAAGGTGATACATACATGATGGAAGAAACATGGGTTGTAGCTGTACGCTCCATAATTGCTTTTTTGACCCTGATCATCTATACAAGAGTGCTCGGCAAACAACAAATGGGTAACCTCACGTATTTCGATTATATCAATGGTATTACCATTGGTTCCATTGCGGGAACCTTCGCTACTGATTTGTCTTCCAAGGCATGGATTCATTTTGTCGCGCTTACCATTTTTACAATCATTACGATTATCTTTCAGTACATAACACTTAAAAATCGAACGATCTCCAAGCTGATGGATTCTGATCCTACCGTAGTCATACAGAACGGTAAAATCCTTGAACAGAACCTGCATAAAATGCGAGTGAAATTCGATGAATTGACCATGATGCTGCGTCAAAAAGACGTATTTGACATCACGACACTGGATTATGCAATCCTTGAACCGGATGGCAGTCTCTCCGTTGTTTTGAAACCCGAGAATCAGCCAGTTACAGCCAAGGACATGCATATGCATCCTCCAAAAAGCAAACTTATGACCGAGCTCATTATTGATGGTGTCTTGATCAAGCAAAACCTGAAAGAGAGAAACAAGGACCTGAATTGGCTAACTGAACAGTTAAAAAAGAAAAACATTACGATCCAGGACATTGCTTTTGCGGCAATTTTGCCTAACGATAAATTGTATGTCGATCTTTTCGAAGACCATTTTTCAGAAAAAACGGATATGGGTGATTATAAAGGACCCTTCTAAATTTTCTTTTACTATCTGCATGGAGGCGGTTGAATGAAAACACGTTTCTGGTTGCTGTATGTACTACCCATATTATTGCTTGTTCTGTTTGTAGCCATCATGGCCACAGGGTCATTTCTCAAAAAACCATTTGGTACACAGGATCGCTTGCTTGAATCCGTACAAACCTTGGAAAAGCATGTGGAGAAAAAACAGTGGACGGAGGCCAAGTCTCAAATTGAATATGCAATGCAAGCCTGGGAACGTATCGTCAATCGTATTCAGTTTAGTGTGGAACGTGAGACCATTTACGACATTCTGGGTACCCTTGCACGAATTAGGGGAGGCGTTGCCGCTGAAGATGATCAGGCGATTATGGAGGAGATTTATTATTTCTACGTCCTATGGGAGAATCTCGGAGATTAGTGGTATAAAAATAACAAATGATGCAGAAAGGCACCTCCTTTATCGCAAAAGGAAGTGCCTTTTGAACGCATTTAGGCGTTTCGCGAACGTACACCACGTGAACGTTGACTGCGTGATGTACCTTCTTTGCGGAAAAACAGACTCAGCGCCCCCTTTGCACACCACAGCGCAAACAAGGCAAAGAGTGTACCCCAGAACAGGGCTGGCAGGAATGTCTGTTGAGCCAGATTTGCTGCATCCCCTGCCCGTGAAGGCTGTGTCCAGGACATGAAACCGACGTACATGGCACTAACCACAGACTCTTCCAGGGTCAAGAAAGCGAGCAACAAATAGTAGTACTTCACGATTTTAGCGCCAAAGATCATAATTACGACATTCAGAGCAATGAAACCTGTAAGCCATAACATGCCGAATTCTCCTCGTACATATAACAAAAGTGAAACCAGCGCTACAGCAGTTATGATACCCAGCCCCCACAACTGCAGCCCTTTTCGGTATAGATAGAATAACAACCATGCAAAAAGGGAGGCCGTGACATACCCTGCCAATGACACCAGAATGGATCTGCCTGGTGTTAACATGGATGAGTATGTGACACCGCTGTGATCGGCGTATAATTCGATTCGTAATACTTTCCCAGATAACAGCAGGGTCATTAAAGCATGACCGAATTCATGAATCATCGTGTCCAGATTCCGGAACAACGAAGAAAACGGAATAAAACGTGTTAGAAAAACGGAAGCCACCAAAAACAATATGGTTTTGAGCCATTTATTCAATGCCGTGTTCCCTCCCCATCACCGACTAACATGCCCATCGTTATACTACGTATCAACCCTCTTCTCGTTTCTCATGGAGAAGTGGGCTGCACAATATTCCATCCACCAGCAGAAGCTGCGATTATGCCCAATGAAGAAAGAAGACAAATCATAACGTCCCTTCTCGACCTCAAGCGTAACGAGCAGGCGATTCCGCATATGCTTCAGTGCATATTGTACGAATTGATCGGCGGTTTCACTTTGCACTAGTGTAACATAGGCATATAACGAATGGTCTATCGGTTCATCTAGCGGACTCACTCCGGCACATGAAAACTCGGTCCCAACACCGGCCTGCTGAAGTGAGGATAAGGCTTCAAGCAGTTCCGCATCTATTTCTACACCGTTCCACAACACCGTTCTCTTCGCAGACACGGTATATTTATCACGTTCCGTCCAGTGCAGCAGCTCCTGCTTGCGTCTTCTCCACAGATGAGGCGGCTGCTGACTTAGCAATACTTCATGTTCTTCACTTAGACCCATAAGCTTCTCCTCCTACCCCCATTGGTCCTCCGATAGCATCTTACATCACGAAAAGAGCACATCGCTGTGCTCTCTGCGTGGCAAAAGGCAAAGGAATGGCACGGCCATTCCTCAGCATGTTGTACCATTGTACCTTTTTCGATGAATGGTATCAAATGGGTTTTAATTTATTCATTCAGAGCCAGTTTGAGGGCCTCCAAATTCTGCTCCATTACACCAATGTAGTCCAGACCTGCAGCCATTTCCTCCTCGGTTAATCCTTCAATGGGATTCAATACGGCTGTTTTGGCGCCCACTTCACTGGCGATGGTTTCGGATACTTTGGAAGATACTAGTGTTTCGAAGAAAATCGTTTTGACCTGATGTTCCTTGGCAAAATCGATTACAGAGGCCATCTGTGCTGCAGATGGCTCTTGCTCGGGAGACAACCCGGCGATAGGTACTTGCTGCAGACCATATTGCTGTGCAAGATAGCCGAAGGCTGCATGCTGTGTAATGAAATCTTTCCGTTTGCTGTCGGCTACAGCCGCTTTAAATTCTTGGTCAAGTGTCTCCAGCTTGGCGATGTAAGCATCCGCATTTTGCTTGAATTGTTCGGCATGTTCCGGTGCAGCTTGTGCCAGCCCGGCTTCAATGTTCCGCACTTCCTGAACAGCCAGAACAGGTGATAACCAAACGTGTGGATCAAGTCCGCCATGATCATGTGAATGCCCTTCTTCTGTGCTGGCATCATGTTCATGGTCATGTTCTTCTGTCGTCGCTTCATCTGCATGTTCATGGTCATGCTCTTCTGCAGCAGCTTCTTCCCCGTGCTCGTGATTATGGTCATGCTCTTCTGTCGTTGCTTCATCTGTATGATCATGGTCGTGTTCATCTGCACTAGAGTCCCCATGATGATGACCATCTTCTACGCCTTCAAGCAGATCAATGCCTTGGCTTGCTTCAACTTGTACCAGCTTGTCATTACTCAGACTATCCTTTACTTGATCGATCCATGATTCCATGCCAGCACCATTATAGACGAGTACATCTGCTGTCTCGATGCTTGCAATATCCTGAGGTGTTGGCTCCCAGTCATGAGGCTCCATACCAGCAGGAACGAGTGTATGTACATCAGCCAAATCTCCTGCTACATTTTTGGTGAACTCATACATCGGATAAAAGCTAACCTGCACGTTCAATTTTTTCTCAGTTGCCGCAGGAGTACTTGTTGAAGCTGCATCCGAATCGGATGCGGGTTTGGTTTGTCCGCAACCTGCTACAATAAGTGTGAGACTGAACAACAGTCCCATTGCTGATTTTTTACTGAATTTCATGTGGTGTATTCTCCCTTGATTGTATTAATATCCTTGCGCGCTGCTGTTTTACTTCCTTGCGGTGCCGTTTACGATTGTATAGTTGAATCAGCTTTTGTGCTGATATTCCGGTCAATAGAAAGGCCAGCAAAATGAGTGCGATCGTCCCGCCTGGCGGTGTATTCAAATGGTAAGATGTCGTCAACCCGCCAAAAATGCCGATTAACCCGGTAATGACGGCAATGACCAATGCAGCAGCGAAGCTGCGAGAGATTCGAAGTGCCAGCGCAGCTGGCAGCACAATTAATGCGGATACAAGCAGTACGCCAACAATCGGCATGGCCGAAGCAACCGTTAGACCTGTCAATACGGCGAAGGCAAACGATAAACCTATGACCTGAACGCCTCCAATAGAGGCTGTCTCTTCGTCAAATGTCAAATTATATAACGGTCTTCGTAGTACGATGAAAAAAACTAACCCAATGACGCATACAGCTGCCATCATCCATAACTGAACATTGCTGACTGCAACGATGGAACCGAACAGATAGGAACTGAAGGTCTTGGACAAATTTGTTTTCAGACTCATAAGCACCACAGCCAGTGCCAGGCCTGAAGTCATGATAATCGCCACTGGCACTTCACTATAAGTACGATAGCTTCTCCGCAGCTGTTCGACCAATAGCGCACCAATGACAGCAATCGCAAACCCGCAGATTACCGGGTTGAGATTCATGACCGAACCAAGGGCCACACCCGCCAGAGAAACATGGGACAGCGTATCGGCCATCAGCACCTGCCTCCGAAGCATCAGATAGACACCAAGAATTGGAGCAATAATGCCAATCAGTCCGCCTGCCCAAAAGGCTCGCTGCATGAATTCGTACTCAAACACTGCCATTCCTCACTTTCTTGACGCTCCAGGGTGATCGTCCGGTCCAATCGGTTGCCCATCTCTTCAAGGCCATGGGTGACCATGATAATGGTCAATCCATGGACATCTGCATAGTGGCGCATCAGATCATAGAAACCTTCCCGGCTGCGGCGGTCCATGCCAGTTGTCGGTTCATCCAGAACTAGAACTTGAGGCTGACCTGCCAGAGCTCTGGCGATGCAGATGCGCTGCTTCTGTCCACCTGACAGCGCACCTACCCGTGTATTGCGATATTCCCACATGCCGACTTCCCTAAGACTGCGTTCGACTACGGCTTCCTGTTCGGGTGTGAATTTTCGAAATAGACCAAGCTTGCGATAACATCCGGATCGCACCAGTTCAATGACTGTACTGGGGAACCCACTGTTGAATGATGCCACCTGCTGGGGCACATATCCGATCTCCAGTTTGTTGACATTGTTGTTCTGAATATTCATATGTACCGTGCCGCTCCAGGGCCGTAACAGCCCCAGCAGCAATTTCAGGATGGTTGTCTTCGCCGAACCATTGGGTCCGGTAATGCCTACAAACTCGCCCACATGAATATCCAGCGATAATTGATCAATGACGGGTTCTTTGCCATATCCAAAAACCACGTCGCGCATGGAAGATAGAATCATGGTAGGTCCTCTTTTCGTAAGTATTACGATTTAAAAACGACAAAAAAATTATCTCGTTTCCCGGTGAATCGTCATTTTCTTCAATCGTGGTGAATATTTTTTCATTTCAAGACGCTCCGGGTGGTTACGTTTGTTCTTCGTCGTGGTATAGTTGCGATCCCCGCACTCTGTACATGCTAAAGTTACAATGACTCTCATGGTTGTGACCTCCTTTTATTTAATCGTAATCATTACTGTTTAATGATACTATCCTATCCTTTTTCTATTGTCAACCCCATGATGGAAAGGGATCTTTCAGTTCACGCCAGTTAAGCTGCATCTCTTCTTCGGTAAGCAAAGTATTGTCCAATGTTCGCTCAATCTCTGCCCTGTCCATATCAATTCCGATAAATACCAATTTCGTTACCCGGTCTCCCCATGTATCATCCCAATCCGGAATGGCTGGTAACGTATCTCCAAAATGCATCTGCCGTTCCTCTTCGCTCATCGCACCCACCCACAAGCCAGCTGGTCCAAGTTGCTTGGAGGTCCCTGCATGACTGAAGGAAATAGCCATATGGTTCCGTGTAGCCAGCCACATCAAGCCCTAGGACCTGACAATACTCTCCGGCCACTTCGCAATCCAGCGCAGCAATCGTTCCGGATGAAACGGACGTTTCCGATGGTATACAAACGAGTGAATGCCATACTCTTCCGTTTCCGGGATGTGCTCTTCCTTCATCAATTCGCGGATCCAGCCTGCAGACTGACTCGCTTTTTCAAAATCAAACCGTCCCGTGTTCAGTATCTCCTTCGGATCAATCTGCCCGTGAGACGTTCGAATCAGCTTGGCTTCGGGTTGCATCGCATGCAGAGCCTTTTCCAGCTTGAGCAATTCCTCCTCAGAGACGAGATCACACTTGTTAAGAATCAGCACATCACAGAACTCAACCTGATCGGTCAATAGATGCACGATTCCCCGGACATCGCCCTCTCCTGCTTCCTGACCTCGATCCATTAATGTTTCTTTTGAATAAAAGTCCCGCCAGAACTGCGCCGCATCCACAACGGTTACCATGGTGTCGAGCCTAGTGAATTTTGTTAAATCAATGCCAAGCTCTTCATCGATATAAGTAAACGTCTGTGCAACGGGAACAGGCTCTCCAATACCCGTCGATTCAATCAGGATATAGTCAAAAGAACCATCCAGAGCGAGACGTTCCACTTCTTTCAGGAGATCTTCCCGAAGCGTGCAGCAGATACAGCCATTAGACATCTCCACAAGCTTCTCGTCAATACGTGATAATCCGCCTCCATCTCGAATTAACCCGGCATCAATGTTTACTTCACTCAGGTCGTTTACGATTACGGCGACTCTCATACCTTCCCGATTATGTAGCACATGATTCAATAAGGTTGTTTTGCCTGCGCCCAGATATCCGCTTAGTACGGTTACGGGTACCCGGGGATTCTCTTGTTTTTCAGACATGTCTATTCCTCCACTCCAAGGTTCTTTGATAAAAAGGAAGAACCAATATGTTTTTTGGTTGATTGTTAATAGTAATATTTACGATTAACAATCATCACTATACTTGACTTAACTTTCGCTTGTCAACTTCTCGATTCAACACAGGCGAATAAATCGTAAAATTTATGATTAAAAAGATCAAACTGCGTATGTTGCTTAAGGTACAAGCATATAGATTACTAAAAGTCCGGTTGTGGAGGTCTGTTGTATGAAGCTTGCAGCCAATATGAAGCTCCTGTCCATCCTGGTTCCCTGCGCCTTTCTTGTTCCCGTGCTCATCACGATGTCCTCTGATCTGAAACAGGCGTGGAGCAGCGAAGCTTTGCAAAATATAAAAACCGTATTCATCGGTATTTTCCTCGAAGCTGCTCCTTTTCTACTTATCGGTGTACTGCTCTCTTCACTCATGCAGTGGTTCGTGTCGGAAGAAATGGTTCGCAAGCTTACACCAAAGAACCCTATTGGTGGAGTTTTAGTGGCTGGTTTACTCGGCATCATATTTCCCATCTGCGAATGTGGCATGATACCGGTTGTTCGTCGTTTAATGCATAAAGGCATGCCTGCATACATTGCAGTTACTTTTATTCTTAGCGGCCCAGTAGTCAATCCGATCGTGTTTACTGCGACACTGCTCGCTTTTCCATCTCATCCCGAAATCACGATTGCCCGCATGGGACTGGCTTTTGCCGTCGCAGCTTCGATTGGCTTGTTGGTATATTTGTTTGTACGGCAGAATCCTCTGCGCAGAGCCAAGGCTGCCGTGACAGAGGTCAAGTCTCACTCCGCATTCAAAATGGCACACCCACATAAGCATGACGACCACGACCATAACCATGAGAAAAACTGGCGCAGCTTCTTTATCCATGCTGGAAATGAATTTGTGGATATGAGCAAGTATTTGGTCATTGGTGCATTGATTACAGCCTGCATTCAGACGTTTATTAGTCGAAGTGACCTGATCGCGCTTGGAAACGGCCCGGTTGCCTCCTATGTGTTTATGATGGGATTTGCTTATGTATTATCTCTTTGCTCCACTTCCGATGCATTTGTAGCTTCTGCGTTCTCGCATACCTTCGCTCTCGGTCCACTCATTTCATTTCTTGTTCTTGGTCCCATGCTCGATTTCAAAAGTACACTGATGCTGCTGTCCACTTTCCGCACAAGGTTTGTCATTGGGTTAAGCTTAGCTATTATTGTTCTTGTCTTTGCTGGATCTTGGCTTGTTAACCTTCTGGTATAGCGTATATGCTCACTTCATTATAAATTGAAAAGAGGTGATTAGATGATTCATCCTGCATCCTTTCACACCCACAGTCACACTCCAAAGAGGCACTCCATCCAGTGGCATTCATTAATCCGTGCGGTATGGATTGGTGGTCTTGCCATATATATCTTCCATTTGAAGGAGAATGATTCTTTACATTATTATCTGGCACCTACGATGCAGCGTTTGCTGTTATGCTGTCCCATACCACTCCTGTTCATCGCGGTCATTATGGTTTGGCATGGACTGTTCGGTCACGGCCAGGTCCATTGCGATTGTGAACATCCACCTCCGTCTGGAGTGCTTCGAAGCTTGGTGACGTACGGCTTAATCCTGTTTCCACTGCTGCTCGGCTTTTTGCTGCCGGATCAGGCACTTGGCAGTTCCATGGCCAGTCAGAAAGGAATGTCGCTGTCTTACGCTCCTCCCGAAATCCGGCGTAAAGAACCTGCACCTGAGGAAGCTGCCAGTCTGCATATTCAAGATTTTGCCCAGAACCAATCATCTGCTGCATCTGGGTCAGCGAGTAAAGTCCAATTCATACCTCCTGATGAATACAGCCGTGAATTTGCTGAGCTAGCGGAAAAATTGATTGCAGAACCAGTCATCAAGGTTTATCCTGAGATTTTTTCAGAAACGCTTGGCACCATTGACATGTTTCAACGACAATTTGCTGGGAAGCCGATCTCCCTTACGGGCTTTGTCTATCGGGATGAAAGTATGGATCATGAATCACACTTTGCACTTGGGCGGTTCCTCGTCATGTGCTGTCCAGCAGATGCAGCGCCATTTGGTGTAATGATCCACATTCCCGAAGCCGACAGTTTCCCTACCGACAGCTGGGTACAGATTGATGGCAGTATCGGTTCTGCTCAGGTGAATGGCAAAGATACTATTGAGATCCGCGCAGCAAAAATTACTGCTGTTTCCGAGCCATCCACGCCTTACATTTATACCAGTGCAGATTCCGTAATGGCTTATGATAAACTCCAAGGGAAATGAAAGGTCTGGTTTAAACCTAAGTTAAGGCCCGGACCGAGTCTCAGATTCATTGAACGAGAAAAAACCCGAAGCCATGAATCCACAGCTTCGGGTTTTGCAATTCAAGTCCAAGATATATTGTACTTGGGGGCTCTGATTGTTTATTCTGTAACAATATCATGAACGAGCACAGGGGCATCGGCGTGATCAGCGATGGTAATGTTCTCTTTGATCTTCGCGATCACGTCTGCCACATCCTCACGATTGGCATGGATCGTTACCAGCGATTCACCAGCTTTGACCTTGTCGCCAACTTTTTTGTTCAGCATCAAGCCTACAGCAAGATCAATCTCTGATTCTTTGGTAGCACGACCTGCACCAAGCAGCATCGCAGCAGTTCCGATCTCATCTGCAACGATTCCAGCGACATAACCGTCCTGATCAGCTTCAACTTCGATCAGATATTTCGCCTGTGGCAAACGATCCGGATGGTCGACGACAGACGCATCGCCACCTTGGTTGGCCAGGAAATGCTTGAATTTCTCGAGTGCCTTCCCGTTCTGGATCACTTCTTTCAATTTCTCTTCCGCTTGCTCCAAGGAGTCTGCTTTGCCAGCAAGGAATACCATTTGACGGCCAAGTGCAAGACACAGTTCTTCCAGATCTTTCGGCCCTTTACCCTGCAGCGTCAGAATCGCTTCTTTCACTTCAAGCGCGTTACCGATCGCGAGGCCCAGTGGTTGAGACATGTCGGAGATGACAGCCATCGTTTTACGCCCTACATTGTTACCGATGCTGACCATGGCATGTGCCAGTTCTTTTGCATCTTCCGTCGTTTTCATGAATGCACCCGCACCCGTTTTTACATCCAGTACGATGGCATCAGCACCTGCAGCAATTTTCTTGCTCATGATGGAGCTGGCGATGAGCGGAATGGAGTTAACTGTTGCAGTTACGTCACGAAGTGCATAGAGCTTCTTGTCAGCTGGGGTAAGGTTACCACTCTGACCGATAACCGCTACCTTATGTTCATTTACGAGTCTAATAAATTCATCCTTCTCCAGCTCAACGTGGAAACCGGCAACGGACTCCAGTTTGTCTGTCGTTCCGCCGGTGTGACCCAGGCCGCGTCCGGACATTTTTGCTACAGGAACATCCAGAGCAGCAACGAGCGGTGCCAGTACCAATGTCGTTGTATCACCGACGCCTCCGGTGGAGTGCTTGTCTACTTTGATGCCTTCAATGGCGGATAGATCGATTGTTTCCCCTGAATTAACCATCGACATCGTTAGATCCGCACGTTCCTTGTCCGTCATATCCTTGAAGAAAACGGCCATCGCCCAAGCGCTGACTTGATAATCCGGAATTTCTCCTTTGGTATAACCTTGAACAACAAAATCAATTTCAGCTGTTGTCAGTTCTTTTCCGTCACGTTTTTTGGCAATAATATCTACCATTCTCATGATGATCTCTCCTTTGTTGTGGTGAGTGTTTACACGGTCACTCCGATGGCAGAACAACCTTCCGACCGCTGTTATCCCCGGATTTCTTGATTCCCTCCTTCAAAGGGGGAAATCCGGTGATAAAGGCGTACGCTTCGCTTCTTCAGGTTTATTCTGCCCTCTCCGTTATCGTGTAAATTTGTATGTTATTGTGGTGGTAAAAAACTCGGAGACAAAAGCGAACGCTTCGCTTCTTCAGAATTGATTCCGGTGCCTCCACTACGTGCTTCACCAAAAGTTTTAATTCAAATCAATGGATATTAGCGTAATTTACAGCGTGATTGCTGTTTCCAGTGCAACGACCATCATGTCATTGAATGTTTTTTGACGCTCTTCGGCAGAGGTTTCTTCGCCGGTTAGCAAGTGATCGCTTACTGTCAGAATCGTTAATGCATTCACGCCAAACTTCGCTGCAATTGTATAGAGTGCTGTTGTTTCCATTTCAACACCCAATACGCCGTGCTGCATCAATTTTTCGGTAACCGAGCGGTCGTCACGGTAGAACGAATCGGAACTGAATACGTTACCCACGTGGATTTTCATGCCTTTTGCTGTCGCGCGGTCATACGCTTCTTTTAGCAAGGAGAACGTTGCGATTGGGGAGAAATCATACCCGCCAAACACAAGTTTATTCATGCTGGAGTCCGTACAGGACGCTTGAGCCAAAACGACGTCACGAACACGCACGTGCTCCTGCATACCTCCACATGTTCCAACGCGAATGAGGTTTTTGACGCCATATTCGCTAATCAACTCATTGGCATAGATGGCGAACGATGGAATTCCCATGCCTGAACCCTGCACCGAAATGCGTTTTCCTTGATATGTACCAGTAAAGCCCAGCATTCCGCGAACTTCGTTATAACAAACGACATCTTCCAAATACGTATCCGCAATATATTTAGCGCGCAATGGATCTCCTGGCAAAAGGATCGTTTCAGCGATATCTCCGGGTTTGGCTCCAATATGTGTACTCATGGTTAAATCTCCTCCAGTTTATCCATTAATATAGTGATGCCAGGTCCCGGGCAGCCTAAGCTGCTCCGGTGAACCTGTCCAATTTTTTTTAAAATCAGCTACTGTACCTGATTTCGGTAAACAACGGTAACCTATTTCAAATCTTTCAGGAAGCTTGTACCATACTCCGGCAATTGAACACCGAAGTTATCGGCTACCGTAGCACCAAGATCGGCAAATGTACTGCGCAGTTCAAGCTGCTTACCTTCAGTGAAGCGTGGGGAATACACAAGCAGTGGCACATACTCACGTGTATGGTCCGTACCACGATACGTTGGGTCGTTACCATGATCAGCTGTAATGATCAGCAGGTCATCGTTGGTCATTTTCCCAAAAATCTCTGGCAGACGCGCATCGTAATCCTCAAGTGCTTGAGCATACCCTTGTGGATCACGGCGATGACCGAACAAAGCGTCGAAGTCCACCAGGTTCAGGAAGCTAAGCCCGGTGAATTCTTCATCCATCGTCTCGGACAATTTGTCCATGCCATCCATGTTGGACACTGTACGGACAGACTTGGTCACCCCTTCACCATCATAGATGTCTGCGATTTTACCAAGGGCAATAACATCGAATCCCTCGTCCTTAAGCTCATTCATCACCGTACGGCCGAATGGTTTGAGCGCATAGTCGTGACGGTTCGCTGTTCGTTTGAAGTTACCCACTTCCCCAATGAACGGACGAGCAATAATACGGCCCAGCATGTATGGATCATCAAGCGTGATCTCCCGGCAGAATTCACAAATTTCATAGAGCTCTTTCAACGGCACGACATCTTCATGTGCTGCGATCTGCAGAACGGAATCCGCGGATGTATAGATGATGAGCGCTCCTGTTTTCACATGCTCTTCACCAAGCTCATCAATGATTTCCGTACCGCTTGCGGGTTTGTTCCCGATGACTTTACGGCCTGTCTTCTCTTCGATGCGCTGAATCAGCTCATCCGGGAAGCCATTCTCGAATACACGGAACGGTGTATCAATATAGAGCCCCATGATCTCCCAATGGCCTGTCATCGTGTCTTTGCCTCGGGACGCTTCCTGCATTTTGGTATAATACGCTTTGGGTGCATCCGCGACAGGAATGCCCTCAATTTCTTTAATGTTGGACAGTCCGAGACTTGCCATATTCGGCATGTTCAGACCTCCGCGTTCACGTGCAATGTGACCAAACGTATCCACATCAAAGTCATCGAATTCTGCCGCATCCGGCGCTTCACCGATACCTACAGAATCCATAACGATCAGATGTACTCTTTTAAATGTTGACATAACTTACGCACTCCTTCCAATTATCCGGCTTACAAGAACAGTCCGGCGATGATCGCAGACAGCACGCTGACAAGCGATGCACCGTAAAGCAGCTTCAGACCGAAGCGGGCCACCACATTGCCCTGTTTCTCATGAAGTCCCTTGACCGCACCGGCAATGATACCGATGGAGGAGAAGTTGGCGAACGATACGAGGAAGACCGACACGATGCCTGTCGTACGGGCAGACAGTGCGGTTTGTTTGGTCAGATCCAGCATCGCGACGAATTCGTTCGACACCATTTTGGTTGCCATAATACTTCCCGCCTGAATCGCTTCTTTCCAGGGAACGCCCATAATAAACGCAAAGGGTGCAAACACATAACCAAGTAGTTCCTGGAACGAGATGCCGAGAACAGCACTAAATATGCCGTTAATGAGCGCAATCAGGGCAACGAAACCGATGAGCATTGCTGCAACAACGATCGCCACTTTGAAACCGTCCAGAATGTACTCACCCAGCATCTCGAAGAACGATTGTTTTTCCTCTTCCTGCACTTCCAATATATCTTCTTCCTCGGTTACCTTATACGGATTCACGATGGAAGCGATGATAAAACCGCCAAACAGGTTCAGCACAAGCGCTGTAACCACATATTTCGGATCAATCATGGACATATAGGCACCGACAATGGACATCGATACCGTGGACATGGCTGATGCACATAGTGTGTACAGCCGATGCTTCGGCAGCAAACCGATTTGTTTTTTTACGGAGATGAACACTTCAGATTGTCCCAGAATGGCGGAAGCAACCGCGTTATATGATTCCAGTTTGCCCATTCCGTTGATTTTGCTTAATACCAGACCAATATATTTTATAACAAAAGGTAAGATTCGGATATACTGCAATATACCAATCAGGGCAGAGATGACGACAATCGGCATCAACACCGTCAGGAAAAACGGGCCACTCCCGCCTTCTGCTCCCACGTTTACTAAACCGCCGAAGACAAAGGTAATTCCTTCGTTTGCATAGTCCAAAAGGTTTTTAAATATCGTGGAAAATCCGCCAATCAGCCATGTTCCCACATTGGTGTTCAGCAAAGCATAAGCGAGTATAATTTGTAAAACAATCATGACGACCAGCGGCCGATAGCGAATTTGCTTCTTGCCGTTACTTGCAATGTAAGCCAGCCCAAAAACAACAAGTAAACCAAGTATGGCAATCAGAAATTTCATTTGATCTCTCCTTTGAAGGTAGTAAGCCAGATGTTGAATTCAGCTCAAAGGGCATACAGTAAAATTAAGCTTTCAGAAAGTTTATGAAGCGCTTACAAACAATTCACTTTATAGAGGTTGAGAACCTGTTCCCCATGATCGGTGTACATACCGGTACATGGAGAACAGATCAACGACCTGGTTATTAGTAAGAGGACGTAGATTGTCCGCCTTGCATGATTTTCACGCCGGAGCTTGCACCAATACGAGTTGCTCCTGCTTCAATCATTTTTTGCATGTCTTCCAGGCTGCGTACCCCGCCCGATGCTTTTACACCCATATCTGGTCCAACTGTGCGACGCATCAGGGCGATGTCTTCTGGCGTTGCCCCACCTGTAGAGAAACCTGTGGATGTTTTGACAAAATCGGCGCCTGCTCTAACTGCTGCTTGGCATGCACGTACTTTTTCTTCGTCTGTAAGCAGACACGTTTCGATGATGACTTTTACCAATGCTTTACCCGCAGCTGCTTCAACAACTGCACGAATATCCTGCTCCACATAATCATCTTTTCCATCTTTTAGAGCACTGATGTTGATAACCATGTCTACTTCTGTAGCACCTTTAGCGATTGCATCTGTCGTTTCGAACGCTTTGGTCTCGGAAGTGGAAGCTCCCAGAGGGAATCCGATTACTGTACAGATATCCACGCCACTGCCTTGAAGCTGCTCTGCAGCATAAGAAACCCATCCCGGATTCACGCATACGGAAGCAAATTGGTACTGTTTCGCTTCTTCCGTCAATTGGTTGATTTCGCTTTGCGTTGCATCCGCACGAAGCAAGGTATGATCGATCATTTTGGCTAATTGAGCTGTAGTCAATTGAATCTCTCCCTTATCTGAACTGTTTATTTATAGCCTTACACTAACATGAACATATGTAAAAATCAATATGAACCTTTGTTCACCCTCGTTCACCCGCTATTGTGAGCGAAACAATGCTTATAGCTTCTGCCCTAAAAAAGCAAAACATCCACCATTCTTCCGTGGCAGATGTTGTCATCCTCAGATTTAGAATCGAAGCAGAGCCTGCGCCGTGTACTGGTCTGTTACCAGAATGTTAGCATAGTGCCCTTTGAGCGCAGCGTGGATAGCTTCAATTTTGCGTTGACCACCGGCAACAAGGATCGATTTCTCTTTGTTCCGTAATTCGGCCAAATCAATCCCTACGGTTCTGCTGTTGATCTCTTCACTAATCAATTGACCCTCAGCATCAAAGAAACGTGAACAGATATCACCTGCACCCGAATTCATCAGCAATTGCTGTTCCTCTTCGTTGAAATAACCAAGTTTGAACAGAAGTGCGTCCTCCTTCACTGTACCCACAGTGAAGATGGCGATGTTGGCCTGCCTGCCGAGCTCTACGATGCGTCCGATGTGCCGGTCAGCTTCCACCATTTTCTTGACTTCAATATTGTCAAAAATAACAGGCAGGGGCAAGTACCGCGGAACGGTATGGAACGCTTCCGCGAACAAATGCACGATCTCCGCTGCATACGTGTTGACGTGGGAATGACTTACGCCTCCCTTTAACTGAACGACTTCAACACCTTTAACCTGTTTGGCCCGAAGCTGTTTGGCAACCGCGTACATCGTTGTTCCCCATGTCACGCCAATAATATCTGCATCCTGTACGGTGTCCTGCAGGTAGTCCGCAGCTCTTTTGCTGATATGCCTCTGTATCTCTACATCACTCTTCAATGGTGCAAAACAGACGAGTGCGGTATCCAGATTATATTTGGCTTTAAGTTCTCCGGCAATGATATCAATGTCCTCCAGCGGGTCCATAATTTCAATACGGACATAACCTCGGTCCTTGGCATACTGGAGCAACCTGGATACGGTTGGACGAGACACCCCCAGCCTGACGGCGATATCCTGCTGGCTGTAATCCGATTGATAATACAATTTGGCTGCTTCAATGCTTAATCGTTGTTTCTCCAGATCCATTCCCATTTGCAATCATCTCACTCATCCATGGTATCGTTTGCAATTCTTTATCCATACTGATTCATATTTTAATTCACTGCTAGTCCAGTTTATTATACATCATGAAGTACCAGGTCACTATTCCTTCTGTAGCTAGTGACATATGCGAAGATTTGTGAAAGCCAAGCATAAAAAGAACACTAGGGTGCATACTACAGCGGTCACTTTATCGTTTGAGGAATTATGAATTCACCAAAATACATGACTGAGAGGAAGTATTCTATGACAACCCTACTGTATATTACTGCCCATCCACATGATCATGAGACCTCCTTCAGTATGGCCACTGGTCAAGCTTTTATAGATGCATACCGGGAAAGCAATCCATCGGATGAGGTTGTCCATCTCGATCTGTATCGCTCCAACATCCCGCATATTGATGCCGATGTGTTCAGTGGTTGGGGTAAACTCCAATCCGGTAGTGAACTCACTGCGGAAGAGCAATCCAAGGTAAGCCGTCTGAATGAGCTGTCCGATCAGTTTGCATCAGCTGACAAATATGTTTTTGTGACTCCGATGTGGAACTTCTCATTTCCTCCAATCTTGAAGGCATACATTGACTCCATATGTGTGGCTGGCAAAACGTTCCGCTATACAGAGCAAGGTCCGATCGGACTTTTGACGAATAAAAAGGCACTGCATATTCAGGCCCGTGGCGGCATATATTCCGAAGGTCCTGCAGCTCAAACGGAATCCGGGCATCGATATCTAAGCATCATCATGTCATTCCTGGGCGTACCCAAGCTGGATGGGATCTTTATTGAAGGTCACAACCAATTCAGAGAACGGGCGGATCAGTTAAAAGAGGATGCAATTGAACAGGCTCGAACTGCAGCGAAGCAGTTTTAATCATGAATTAAAAAAAAGTAAAGCCCGCTATGCTCCCCAATAAGAATAAGGGTCACATAGCGGGCTTTTATATAATAGAGAATGATATCTGATTATTGTTGACCGGCACTGGCACGGCTTATGGTTTCAAGTTTGCGGGTAATGGCATTACGGTCTACTTTTAACCCCCAGAGCATTTCAACGATTTGCTCTTTCTCTTCAGCGGAATCCGCATGTTTGAGCTGCATTAGGAGATCATGCATCTGTTCATTAATCCCTTCAAACTGGGTCCAGAGATCCTGGCGTACTTCTTGAGAATCCAAGTGACGATTAGCGTCCACTTCTTCTTTAAGTGCTTGCAAAATGGAGTCCTTCCACTCATCGTCACCTAACTGTGTCGCTATGTTCAGGAGATCCAGATAATCGTCAACAAGAAGTGAGTTCAATTCTGCATGTGTTTTCATCGTTTATTGCATCCCCTTTTCGTCTATTTACCAAGTATTATACTCGGTTTTTCAGGTTTTGCAATAGGTGTCGGAATAAGGTTCAGCTTTTTGCTGTTGATGTCGAATTATGACGATATAGTTCGAATACACTCTATATGGAACTCTTGGTATTACGACTTGAGCTGTTGCAACAACTGGATACGATACGCTTCACTCTCCAGAGATTGGATCTCCTTATATTGTTCAGCCGTAAGAACCCTTGGTTCTCCAGCTGCCTTGGCAATCATGTACACTTTCGCACTTTCCTCCACCACTTGAGTTCGATAATAGGCTTCTCGCAAATTTTTTCCTGTCGTGACCAGTCCATGATTGACAAGAATGAGGGCCGAATGGGAGTCCACCTTAGCAGCAACTGCATCGGCTAGCAGTTTGGTCGTGGGTAGAACGTAAGGAATGAAACCGACGTCCCCTACAAGTGCAGACTGGTCCGGAAAAAGGTGAGGCAGTTCATCGTACACGAGGCTCAGAGCGATCGTAAATGCAGGATGTGTATGAACAATCGCTTGAATATCGGGATTCATGCGATAGCTGTACAAATGCATTAATACTTCTGAGGAAGGACGAGTTGATCCCGCCCGGGTCTCACCTGTCCCGATATCAACCGCAATCCATTCCTCCGGTTCAATATCCTCAAGTGCATAACCACTCGGAGAGAGCAGCATCGTCCCTTCCGAACGGGCACTCAGATTGCCTCCAGGCCCAACCACGAGACCCTGCGCTACCGATCTACGGGCATATTTGGTCAGTTCTTCTCTTACAAGCTGTTCAGTCATGTGTTTCTCCACTCCCTTAACTTCTTTTTATTTCAATCCCTTCGTTAACCGCCCATTCAGTTTTTGATAGATTTCATAGGCTTCCTGCCATAGCGGGCTATTCTCTGGCTCATAGGTTTCCAGAGTGAAGGAAGCGGCGGCAATCTCCCGGACCTCAGACAAACTTCTTACCTCGCCATGTGCCAGGAATTGCACCATGCAATTCCCGGCGGCAGTTGCCTCCACTGGCCCTGCTACCACAGGAATACCGGTGGAATTCGCTGTAAACTGACACAGTAAACGATTCTGAACACCTCCGCCTACCATGTGAATAACGCTCGGCCGGCTCCCCGTGACAAGTTCAAGTTCATCCAGAGTCTGCCTGAATTCCAGAGCCAGGCTTTCCAAAATGCAGCGTACAATCGCTCCAATTGATTCTGGAGCAACTTGCTTGGTGGCACTGCACTGCTGGCGTATTCGTTCAGGCATATCACCAGGCGTTAGATATATCGCATCCCCCGGCAGGATAAAGCTTTGTAGCGCTGGAGCCGATGCTGCGAGGTCAACCAGCTCCTGATGACTGAAAATATGATTTTCCCGTTCCCACTGCCTTTTGCACTCCTGCAGAAGCCATAGACCTGACCGATTCTTCAAAATTCTTGTCTTGCCACTGACCGTCCCTTCATTGGTGAATCCAAGTCCTCGGCTGCGTTCATCGAGTACTGGGGAGTCGCGTTCCATGCCCATTAATGACCATGTTCCACAGCTGATAAAGGCAAAATTCGGATCTGACGCAGGAATGGCTGCAAGTGCTGAAGCTGTATCATGAGAGCCCACCGATATGACTTGCATGGGTTCGATTCTTAACTCTGCGCACAGATCATCTGTTAATCGTCCCAGCACAGTGCCTGGCCGAACAATGGGTGGGAAAAGTGTTTCAGGTAAACCGAGGCGGCTAAACAAGGATTCATTCCAGCGGTCCTCTCCGGCATGCAAAAGTCCGCTTGTGCTGGCAATGGTATATTCACAGGCCTGCTGTCCCGAGAGATAAAAGTGAAACAGATCCGGCATGAATAACATCCGTATATCCGGACGTAATTCAGCATTTTCCCGTAAGCTTCCAACCAATTGAAACACCGTATTAATCTGCTGAGGCAGGACGCCGGACATGGTATACAGATCTTCTTCATTAACGATACGCAGCGTCTCTTTCATCCAATCGGCATTACGTGATTCCCGGTAATGACGTGGGTTCCCGCACAATCTTCCTGCTCCATCCACCAAGCCATAATCAACACCCCATGTGTCCACGGCAATGGAACGCACCGGGTGAGTTAATCCCTGAGTGCCCTTTACAATGCCATGTTTCAGTTCATGGAACAGTCTTAAGAAATCCCAGTACAATCCGTCCGCAAGCTGAACGGGATCGTTACTGAATCGATGTATTTCCTGTAACGCAAGCATCTCACCGTCAAAACTTCCCCTGACCACCCGGCCGCTTCCGGCACCATAGTCAGCAGCAAGCACATGGTTTGCCTTATTTCCCATCTCTCTTGCCTCCTCCTTTGGAAGAACGCCATATTCTGATTAGGCAGAATATGGCGTCTGACAGGATCGTCTAACGGTATAAAGGTCCAAACACGCTGCAAGCACGATAATCTGCACTCTCCGGTTCACTTGTCCCGAATAACCCCCATGCCCGTGGACGGAATATCTCGGACTCCGGAACATTGTGCATACTCACCGGAATCCGCAAGATTGAAGCCAGGGTTAGGAGATCTGCTCCGATGTGACCGTATGAGATCGAGCCGTGGTTGGCGCCCCATTGGTTCATGACTTCATAAACGGAGGTAAATGCGCCTGTTCCTGTTAAAATCGGAGCAAACCATGTTGATGGCCAGGTCGGATCCGTCCGCTGGTCCAGCGTATTATGCACTTCATCAGGCAGATCCACGGTGTAACCCTGCGCGAGCTGCAGTACAGGACCTAGACCCTTAACCAGATTGAGACGTGTCATCGTGACGGGCATACCGCCTTTGGTCAGGAAGTCAGCGGAGTAACCGCCCCCTCTGAAATATTCGACTGAGGCAGGTCTCCACGATGTCGCTTGTAGACAGTTCTGAACTTCTTCATCTGTAATCTCCCAGAAAGGCTTCAGAGCAGGATTACCGTCTCTGGATTGCTGTCCAGTACCATCGAGTGCCGCGGAGCCCGAATTGATCAAGTGGAGAATTCCGTCTTTCGCTTTTCCTTCCAATTGATGTCCTGTTACCCGTGCTACCGAGTCCGGACTCCAATACGTCCGTACATCTGCAAAAATCTGGGCTGTATGAGTGAGCAGTGAACCGAACAGCATGGACACACCATTCAGGCTGTCATTTTCTGTGGCGACCAGATAAGGGGAGCGCTTGCCATTCCAGTCAAAGGATGAATTCAGGATCGACTCCAGGAAATCGCCATTAGGCGAATGATCCGTCCACTGCCGCTGCCCCTGGAAGCCGGATACAATCGCGTGATGACCCATCGATTCTTCTGTAAAACCGAGTTCTGCCAATCTCGGATTGCCGGCCATCAGATCACGTACGATCTGAGTCATTTTCACGACAGTTTCCCATTCATACTCTTTCCGCTTGCGGTCTGTTTGCAGATGGGTCGGGTTGTTATCCGGTCCTTCAATGCAATTCTCTTTCACCCAAGCCAGTGCCAACTTATACTCTTCCGGATCATAGATTTCTTCCTCAATCCGCCGGGTCAGCTCGCTCATGTCCACATATTCGTTCCTCATGCCGAGATATTCCTGGAAAAAGGAATCGTTCACAATGGATCCGGCAATCCCCATGGATACCGAGCCAATGGACAGATAGGCCCGCCCCTTCATCGTAGCGGCTGCAAGACCCGCCCGGCTGAAGCGAAGCAATTTCTCACGGACGTCATCTGGAATGGTCGTATCCCCGCCATCCTGAACATCCTCCCCATAGATTCCGAACGCCGGAATCCCCTTCTGAGCATGGGCAGAGAGTACGGCTGCCAGATAGACTGCGCCAGGCCGTTCCGTACCGTTAAAACCCCAGATGGCCGTAGGTATGGATGGAGACATATCCATCGTTTCCGTACCATAACACCAGCATGGGGTAACCGTAATGGTGACACCAACATTCGAACGATTGAACAGCTTTGCCGCCGCAGCTGCTTCGGCTACACCGCCAATACAGGATTCGGCAACGACGCATTCGACCGGGGAGCCGTCCGGATAACGAAGTTCTGCCGTAAGCAGCTCAGCTACCGATGTTGCCATGCGCATCGTTTGTTCCTCCAGGGATTCACGTACTCCCTTGCGTCTGCCGTCAATGGTGGGACGAATACCAATCTTGGGAAAAGCCTGTTTATAACGGTAATCCTGATGTGTCATACTAAAACGTCCTCCTTCAAGTGGTTTCTGGATAGGTACGAATTGATTTCACGTTTGTCTTTCAGGATGCAGTTAAAGCGGTCAGACCATGACGATATAATCCCGATACCCATTGGTGCGCCTGTCCTGGACAAGAGAGCAACTTATTGGATGAATGCGTTTACATTTTTTTAATTGAACAAGAGTCCACTTTATGTATGGATCACCATAATGCAGTCCTGTCTCTCAGCAGAAACGGATGTATAAAGCAAAAAAAGAATGAGTACTGTGAAAGGATTTGCTGAAAAATGGTTCGTTTTTCACTTTGGGTTATCGGTAACCCTAACATAGCACGCGCCCATATTGCTGTCAATCGGCATTATCCTATAGAATGGTAAGACTATGTTATGAGAGGTTAGATTCTATTGATCACGATTTATGATATTGCCAAGAAAGCCAACGTTTCTGCCATGACGGTCTCCAAAGTGATTAATCAAACAGGTCGCATCAGCACGGCCACCAGGGAACGCGTACAGCAGGTTATTGATGAACTCGGGTATATCCCCAATTCGAATGCACGCAGCCTTGTACTTCAGCGAACACAGATGTTATCTCTGCTGATTACCGATATTACCAATCCATTTTATACGACACTCGCACGCGGAGCCGAGGATGCAGCTAACGCTCGTGGATATCGTCTGTTGTTTGGGAATAGTGATGAAGATTACAACAAGGAGAAGAACTATGTGGAGACGATTCTGTCAACGCGTGTAGACGGAGTCCTGTTTGCCCCTGCGGGCGACCGTTCCCTCGATCATCTGCAGCAGTTACATGAGAGAAACATCCCGTTTGTGATCTTGGATAGGACCGTACCAGGGATCACATCGGATGTCATTGCGGGGGACAGCCGGCAAGGTGCACTTCTATTGATCCGATATCTGACGGAACTGGGTCACCGCCGCATTGCACTCGTTAACGGCTCTTTCGAGGTTTCTACGGCAAGATTACGTGAAGAGGGCTATGCTGAGGGGTTACGTGAAGCAGGGATTAAGGTTGATGCGAAGCTTGTCCTTCGGACAGGCTATCGTGATTTCAGTGATGAGGCTGGAATGGAGCAGTTACTTATGCAGCCGGATAAGCCAACGGCTATTTTTGCAGCAAATAATATGCTCGCGATTGGGGTCATTCGTCTGCTGCGTAAAAGAGGGCTGCGTGTACCGGAAGATATCTCCGTCGTCTGTTTTGATGATCTGGATCTGGCTTCTGCTTTTGATCCTTTCCTCACTGTAGCAGCGCAGCCTGCCTATGATTTTGGAGCCAAAGGCATGCATATGCTAATCGACAGAATTGAAGGAACCGCACCGACTGATCCGCAAACGGTCATTCTCCCATCCGAACTGCGTATCCGTGCTTCAGCTTCCGTACCATTAGGGCAATCGAAACCATTGGGATCATGATAGGCTTCGTATATCTGGACTTTAAGTAGTATAAAAAATACAGGACGCCAAGGAGTTACTCACTCCCATGCGTCCTGTTTTACCTTTATGCTTATATACCAAATTTAACCTTCGGATTGCAGCGCCAGTGCCACTTCACGTACGAGACCCGGAAACCAGTCCATCAGTGCTTCAAAGGTATATCCCGCATGCTCTGCCTTGGTTGTATCCATCGTCCATGATTCCGAGATACCGAAGGGCGACATATCCTCCTGAACGGTTTCGCGTAACACTTGGGACTGCATGCCTGTGACTGTCTCAATCAGATTCATCATGGCAGACAGCGTAATCGAGCCTTTCGAAGCGGCGTTTACAGGTCCGGTAATCGACGAATGCCCCAACCAGGCGAGAAATCTGGCTGCTTCCGTGGAATTGATAAATCCAATCTCGGCGTCCGGATTCGGCATGCCAATTGGCCTTCCTTTTTGCACATGTTCAATATGAAAATGCAGTCTTCTCGTGTAGTCGTCGATACCGAGAACAATTGGAATTCTCATTGCCACGACAGGGAAACTCGCTTCCTGAAAAAACACAGCCTCCGCTAGCCGCTTGCCCTCTCCATAGGAGAAGTCCTCGTGGCTACCGTATTGCACGGGATACGTGTACGGATCAAAATCCTCTTCCGTGAATCCCGGTTTGGGATCGCCATAAACGGATAGCGTTGATGTAAGTACATATCTTTGGGTACGTCCCGCAAAAGCCTCACACGCCGACTTCGCCGCATTCGGTGAGTAACAGATGTTATCATACACCACATCCCACTGGTCAATCTGTGCCACTTCAGCTAGAGATTGCGGATCCTCCCGATCCATCTTGATCCGGTTCACTTCCGGCCCGAAGTCCACGTTCGTTTTGCCGCGCGTCGCAACGGTAATTTGCGATTTTCCTTCCCACAGCAAATGATCGACCAGACGTTTGCCGAAAAAGCGCGTCCCGCCAAGAATGAGTACCTTTTTCATCCGATAGACCTCCTACCCTCTTCTGGTGTTTCGTATATTATAGCGAGGTTTGCAGTATTACAACAAATATACCCCGTAACGCAACAGTTAACCTGTGTTTCAAGGATGGAACAGCTGCTATCACATCACTCAGGATACAGGTTTTGTAATTTTGAGCATCGTATGGGCTCCTTGCTGAAATTCATACGTCGTGCTGACTTCTGTAACACTGAATCCAAGGTTCTTCAGAAAGGACATGATCTTGTCCATATGTTCATAGCGATTCCCGGACAAGTCGACTGTAGGGAAAATTCGCAGCTCTTGTCTTGTTACGCGCAGCAATTCAAGAATGGTTCGCTCATGGAAGCTGAAGTCCAATCGATCTGCATACGTAAACAGGAAATGTGCAGATAACGTCATATCAAATTGTTCGTCCGTGAAAGGCAGCACGGGAAGCTCTGCATATACATACTGCAAGGGAAAGCTCCTCATATCTGCCGTACAATCCCGAAGTGCACTCATTCTTGCTTGCTTCAGGCCATCTATTGAACCAAAATAGTCCCATCTGTATCTGTCACGCACCTGTTCCAATTGCTCGATGGTGTGTTCAACGTCCTGCTGCCCTTTCAGTTCCAATTGGTCGATTTCGTGTTCGTATGCAATATCTGCTGCCATGGAATCTACACCTTGCCTGCGGGCATGGCTGCTGAATGAACAAGCCCCTCCCGGACAGTCCAGAATGGATCTGCCATGGAGATCTTCTGCTGTAAGGTTGAACATTGACATATATTCCTCATACGTTCGTCCAATAAAAATAATCTTCTCCAGTTCAAGACCTAAACTCTTGTTCTCTTGCTGCTCTTCTCTACTCATCTCGTCTCAGCTCACTTTCCTGTTATTCCATTAATCGTTCGGGAAAACCAGACCAATCTGCTTGCGGATCTGATCCATTACCTGCATGGTGGCATAGGAACGTTCATAGCTGTTCATCTCGGATTCCTGTTTCCCCTGCTGAACGAGGTTAACGAATTCCTCCACCTCGTAATACATGGCTGGATAGGTCTGCTCGGCTGTCAACAGTTCAACCGTACCGTCATTGTAACGTATTTCCGCGTGTTCGGGGGATCCGATTTTATCAATGATCATGCTGCCGCGCTCTCCCATAATTTCACTTGGCACATGAGAGTTGGAGATCTTGGAGTAAGTCACCACGGCTTCCATCCCTTCATAGCCTAGAAGTACACTGCCCTGTCCGTCGACACCTGAATCCAGCATGATGGCCTGAGCTTGAACCTGATTTGGTGCACCAAACAAGGTGATTAGCGGGTACAGACAGTACACTCCAAGATCCATTAATGCGCCGTTCGCAAATTCTGGCTTGAATGCATTGAGCACAATTCCCTCTTTGTACTTGTCGTAACGGGATGAATACTGACAGTACCCCGCGATATATTTGCGCACAGGTCCAATTTTGTGCAGGTGGGCCTGTACCATTTTGAAGGTGGGAGCCAGCGTTGACTTCATCGCTTCCATTAGCAAAACGTTGTTATCGCGAGCTGTGTTAATCACATGAGAAACCTCTGCAGCATTGGCTGCAAGTGGCTTCTCGCATAATACATGCTTGCCGTTTCTCAGAAACAGCGCCGTCTGATCAGCATGGTATGTATTGGGTGTAGCAATATAGACCGCATCAATCGTGTCACTCGCTGCCATCTCCTCCAGGTCAGTGAATCGATGCTTGGCGTTATATTGATCTGCAAATGCATTCGCCTTGTCCTCTGTCCGTGAGTAGACAGCTGTTAATTCGAATCCTTTCACATGTGCTGCAGCTTCAAGAAGCCGTTCTGTAATCCAGTTAGTACCTACAACTCCGAAACGAACCATTATTACCTACCTCTTTCGTGAATGAATTTCGCATGTACATCATCCTGCTCATTGTAGCATATTTCATTCCTTTGAACGGAAAGGATAGTTGTCTGCTTGCCATTGAGATCTTGCTATTTCATGCGAGAATTGGTTGAACATCTTTCGTACAAGGGTATAATGTGTCGTGAGGTGATCCCTATGAAGCTTCGGGATAAACAAGAGTTCCCTTCTTTTTCATTAGATGAAACGCAATGGATAGCCATTATCAGCAATGATGCTTCCTATGACGGGAAATTTTATTATGGTGTCAGGACGACAGGTATTTTTTGCCGACCTTCATGCAAATCCAAAGATCCGAAATACGAAAATGTGCTGGGTTTCCATCATCCTGAAGATGCACTGGCACAAGGATTCAGACCATGCAAACGCTGCAAACCTACAGGACAGCGTGTTCCTGATCAGGAATGGGTTTCCGTTGTAACAAATTACATTGCCCATCATTATTCAGAATCTCTTACTCTGGATATTCTTGCCCAGATTAGCCATGGTAGCCCGTATCATCTCCATCGTGTGTTCAAGCGGATTACGGGCATAACTCCGGTGCAATATATTCAGAACACACGGATGACCGAAGCGAAAAAATTGCTTGTGAGCACTACGCTCTCGATTTCAGATATCGGTCGCCAAGTAGGCATAACGAATCCGGCCTATTTCAGTGCCGTGTTTCGCAAGCTTACAGGGGAGACACCTGCTCATTACCGGGAACAGGAGCAACAGCAATGATGAAGACCCAATATTTATATAAAACACCAAAGACCCTGTTGAACAAAGGGACCGGTTTCCTTAACGGATATACGCACACGCTAAATCCCTATACAGGCTGTTCTTTTGGATGCTCTTACTGTTACGTCAGGCAAATGCCCGTTTCTTTGTTCCGCAAGCAGGATTGGGGAAGCTGGGTTGATGTGAAGCAGGAAGCTGCCAGCGTACTTGCCAAAGAGTTGAAACGTGCTCGCTCCAAAGGTAAAGTCACCATCTTTATGTCATCCAGTACCGATCCATATCAGCCTGTCGAATATAAGGAGCAAATTACACGTTCACTGCTTGAAGTGATGATACAGCATCCTCCGAATTTCATTCTGGTTCAAACCCGCAGTCCTCTCGTCACACGGGATATGGACCTGCTGCAGCAATTAGGTGACCGTGTGCGTGTCAGCATGACGATTGAGACGGATCGGGATGATATTCGCAAACACTTTAGTCCGGCTGCACCACCCATTCCTGGTAGATTACATGCATTGGAAAAACTAAGGGATGCAGGTATAGCTACTCAGGTTGCGATTGCCCCTGTACTTCCGAGCAGCGATAACTTTCCTTCCCTCCTTCGGCCTCTGGTTCAGCGTGTATGTATCGATGATTACTTCATGGGCGATGGCAGTCAAGGGAAACGCACGCGCAGATTGGGCATGGAGTCGCTCTATCAGGAGTTAGGCGTAGAAGACTGGTATCAACCTGAGGCCTATCAGATCGTCGAGGAACGGATGAAAGAGCATTTTGCTGAACATGAGATCTGGATCAGTCAGGCAGGATTTGAGCCTTAAATGTGGTTTATACGATCAATTTGAAAGATCAAAGTGAACGAAAAGCCCTGCTTCCTTGAGCGGAAGACAGGGCTATTTGATTTGTATTCATGCTGCATATCTAAAACTATTGATCAAGACTATACAGAGCCAAACCTTCTGGCAGAGCAGCAGGACGCTGACAGGTGCTTCTCATTTTATAGAAAGTCTGCTCATCGGAAGAGTCATGGAATGCCCACATTGCTTCAAGCACATGGTAGGCAAGCTCTCCGCTCGCTCGGTGAGCGCGGCCGCTGTTAGCAGCATACGCCATATCAGCTACACCAATTCCGCGTGTATTTTCCTGATAGCCCGGAAGAAGAGGAACCTCCGTCCACTCGTGCTCACCCAGCAAACGGTAACGTACAGGGCCGCCAAATGTGTTAGGATCGGGTACCTGCAGCGTGCCGTGCGTGCCATAGATCTCAATCGGTGGCAGTGCGCTTCCCCCGAAAACATCAAAGCTCGTAATCAGCGTGCCAATGGCACCCTGCTCGAACTGCAATAGTCCTGCCACATGCGTTGGAATATCAACGGGGATGGTCTGCCCTCTCTTTTTCTCACTTGTGATTGTCCGCTCTTCCATCGCTTTTCCTGTCATGCCAGCAATGGAGCTGATCGGACCCAGCAGCTGCACTAATGCTGTCAGATAGTAAGGCCCCATATCGAACATCGGTCCGCCGCCTGAAGCGTAGTAGAATTCCGGATCAGGATGCCAGTGTTCATGCCCTCGGCTCATCATGAAAGCCGTAGAAGCTACAGGTTTGCCAATAACGCCATCTTCAACCAGTTTGAGTGAGGTCTGAATGCCTGATCCGAAGAAAGTTTCAGGTGCGCAGCCTACCAGCAATCCTTTGCGCTTGGCTGTTTCCAGAACAGCCTGCCCTTCCTCGCGTGTAACGGCGAGTGGTTTTTCGACGTAGACGTGTTTTCCCGCTTCAAGAGAGCGTAAACATACATCTGCGTGGACAGCAGGAATCGTTAAATTGATGATCAGTTCAATCTCCGGATTGGCCAACATCTCATCAACCGTGTATACATTCGGAACGTTATAGGCTGCTGCCTGCTCTTCAGCCCTCTTGCGGTCAATATCCGCCACGGCAACCAGATCTAAGATTTCGAATCGGTGACAGTTTTCCATATAAATACTGCTGATTTTACCACAGCCAATAATGCCTACTTTCATTGTTTTCATGCGGGTGGACTCCCTTCAAACGGATCGGAATTGTAGAATGCTGGTCAAGATGTGTTCATGTACGTATGTCACTTGGTTTATCACAAAAAGTAAAGGAAATTAAGTCTGATTATCGGCCATGCCTGTGTACACTTCAGCTTTTTTGCCTGTAGTATTATTGGCAACTGCTTTGCCTGCTGCAGCCCATTTGAAGCCACTGCGCATCATTTCGGTGACTTGCTGCATCTCTACAATATCCGCATGATGACCAAGCGAGTTGTAGTACACACGGCCAGCACCCCAACGCTTCGTCCATACTACCGGCATATCCACTGGCCCATTCGCTGAATGGGGACCTTCCACGACCGGGAAACGAGTTGTTGCCAGTACTTCAACCGCAGGGTCAACGTGCAGGTAGTATTGCTCGCTTTTCACCTGAAAATCTTCAATGTGGTCCAGCAGCGGACTTGAACCGCGTTTGATGTTTACCGTATACTCGACGCCATCATTGCCCGGGTGTGCAACCCATTGACCGCCAGTCATGAACTGCCAATCGACATTGTTCCGGAACGCATCACACATCCCGCCATGAATACCTGCGAGCCCAACGCCGCTCTGAACGGCAGCCGATACATTGTTGACCAGTTCCTGTTCAATCTGTCCCATCGTCCACAGAGGGACGATCAGATCGAGTCCCAGCAGTTTGTCGGCATCTGCATAGGCTTCCAATGTGTTCGAGACCTCGACCTCAAACTGTTCTTCCTTCAAAATGCGCTCAAAAATCGCTGCTACCTGCTCCGGTTCATGTCCATCCCAGCCGCCCCATACAATAAGTGCCTTACTCATCGCTTTATCACTCGCTTTCGGATAGTTTTTATAGATCCTGCCTGTGTATCGCTATCACGCTGATCATTTGACTTCTCTCATTTCAAATTCTCTAGCATGTATAAACAGCTAAACTTTGCTTACATCTCATCAAGGGAAACCCAGCGCCGTTCTGTTACAGAGCGTTCCACGGCTTCGAGCACAGCCTGACAGGCAACACCATCATGGAAACTTGGTGAAGGCTGACGGCCTTCCGAAATGGCTGTAACCAGCTCCAGCATCTCGTGTGTAAAGGTATGCTCAAATCCGATGGTATGTCCTGCTGGCCACCAGGCCTCGGCATACTTATGCGCCGGATCTGTAGCCAGAACACGCCGGAATCCCTGAACGTCCTCTTCATCTTTCGTAAAATACACTTCCAGTTCATTCATTCGTTCAAAATCAAACCGGACACTGCCCAGGCTGCCGTTGATCTCGAATGAATTAGTGCTGCGGTGACCTGCCGCAAAGCGTGTAGCCTCGAAGCTGCCAAGTGCGCCGCCAGCAAACCTGGCCAGGAACAATGTCGCATCATCCACTGTCACTTCGCCCTTCGGTGCGTCCGCATTCGAGCTGCCTTTGGCACTGAGTCCAGTCATTTCGGAAGCAAGCGGACGTTCCTTAATGAACGTTTCACTCATTCCGATGACTTCTTGGAACTCCCCAACAAGGAAGCGTGCGAGATCAATTAAGTGTGCACCCAGATCGCCGTGCGATCCCGAGCCAGCCACTTCCTTTTGCAGGCGCCAGACAAGCGGGAATGATGGATCCATGATCCAGTCCTGCAGGAAAAATGCGCGGAAGTGATAGATCTTACCCAGGCGACCGCTCTGAACCAATTCCTTGGCAAGCTGCACTGCCGGGGAGAAGCGATAGTTGAATCCAACCATGTGGGCAACACCAGCATCTTCTGCTGCTTGAAGCATCTCTCTCGAATCGGCAAGCGACAAGGCCAGCGGTTTCTCACAGAACAAGTGTTTACCCTGACGGGCTGCTTCCAGTGCAATCTCCTTATGTGCATCACTCGGAGCGTTAATATCAATCAGATCAATATCATCGCGCTGTACCAATTCACGCCAGTCGGTTACACTTTCGGACCAGCCGAACTGGTTCGCTGCTTCCTGGACACCTTTTTCATTCCGGCCGCAGATGACTGCCATTTCAGGCTGTAGCGGTGCTGACGGGAAAAACATGGGCAAACTGCGATAAGCATTGCTATGGGCCTTCCCCATAAACTTGTATCCTACCATTCCGACACGTAGACGTTGTGACATGTTCTTTTCCTCCTTTGGAATCTAAAATCATGCTCTAAGCTACTTACGAATCGATGAAGCCCTGACGATTAACTCTGCAGGCAATAACTCTCTGTGCCACTCCGATGAAAAATCTGAATCCTTAGTTGAAGCGCTTCCATCCAGAGAACCATGTATGAGTTTTGATGCGGCCAGTTCACCCATTTCATAAAAAGGTACCCTGACGCTGGTTAGCGGAGGCACGGCCATCTCGGCAGCATCGGAGTCGTCATATCCGACAAAAGCCGGGAAATCCTCCACCCTAATCCCGCGCTCACGCAAACCGTGCATAACACCAATAGCCATACGGTCGTTGGCAGCAAATACGGCGTCGATCTCGTCAAGCCTTGCCGCAATCGTGGCTGCAGCCTCCACACCGCTTCTTCTGCTGTAATTCCCCTCAAGCAGCAGGCTGGGATCCAGCTCCATTCCGGCTTCCTGCAAACCAACGCGAACACCTTGCAGCCGCTCCTGACTGTTGGAATAACTGTCCGGACCATTGAGAAAAGCAATATTTCGGTAACCCTGATCGGTAAGGTGACGAATGGCGAGCCGACTGCCTTCTACATGATCAGCATCCACTTCCAGAAAGGCCTCTCCTGCAAAATGTTGATTCATAACGCAAAAAGGATGACCTTCCTCTTGCAGCTGCTGCATCGCAGCCAGTTCCCCAAGGTCGTCTCTGGCCCCAAGAATAATGCAGGCGTCCACTTTTTGACGTCGGAACAGATCCGCATAATTCATGACTTCACCTGGTGATCTGAACATAACCAGTAGATCCATACCGCTGTCTCTGGCCTTATTACCAATACCACTTAGCATTTCCGAGAAAAAATAAGCAGAAAACAAATGCGCTTTCGGAACATAAGGCAAAACAACCCCGAGGTTGCCGCTTTTGCTTCTGGCGAAGCTGCGTGCAAGGGCACTCGGCACATACCCCAGCTTCTGTGAAGCTTCCAACACTTTGCGCCTTGTCTCCTCTTTGATCGGACCAACCCCGTTCAGAACCCGAGAGACCGTAGCTTCGGAGACTCCTGCCAAGTCAGCGACCTCTTTGCGGGATGCCACGAATTTCACCCCCTTACGTCCTTTAAATACGATACTATTTGTAGAAGATTATTTTTATGTACGCGCGTACATTTTCTCATGTGTTGTAACCGTTGTCAATGCTTTTAACATAAAACAGGAAGAGGATCTCTATTAGCAGATTCCCTTCCTGTTTGATTAATCTACGAGCACAAATCTTGTCCTAAGAACTATGGATGATTCTAATAGATAACCTATGGTTTGGCAGTGACTTTTAGACCTTTAAAGCGCCGTTTTGTCTAAGTCAACACACTCTGATTCACCGATGATTGGCTAAATTCTGCCTGTTCTACTATTTTAGCCGGGCTTTGGATACGGTCTGAGGGTTCCGGCGTAGCTTGCAGTTTCCGTACCTTGTGAAGCACTTCCTTGTTGGGAAGGAAATGCACGGAGCGAATGTAACGGATCGTTTTGGTTTTGGCACGCATGACAATGGAATCTGTCTCGGCACGGTCATCTGCAAGATAACGCACACCGCCCAATATCTCTCCTGGCGTTACACCGGTTGCAGCGAAAATGACATCTTCGGTACCGATCATGTCCTGCATCGTTAAGACTTTGTAAGGATTATCAATGCCCATCTGCAGGCATCGCTGGAACTCGTCTGCATTGGCAGGCATTAAGCGGCCTTGTATTTCGCCTCCCAGGCAAGAGAGTGCTGCTGCAGCCAGCACGCCTTCAGGAGCTCCGCCAGAACCAACGTATAAGTCAATGCCTGCCTCAGGGAATGCAGGCGCCATGGCACCCGCTACATCGCCGTCACTGAGGAACTTGATCCGTACGCCAACCTTGCGCAACGTTTTAATCGTGCTCTCATGCCGTGTACGGTCCAGGATCATGACAGTCAGATCCGAAATGTTTTTGTTCAGTGCGGCAGCTGCTTTCTCTAGCGTAACCTCAACCGGGTCTTCGATACTGACCTTGCCGACCAGTGCCGGACCTACAGCCAGTTTCTCCATATACATGTCCGGTGCATGGAGCAGGTTTCCTTTCCCCGCCACTGCAATAACCGATAAAGCGTTGTTCAGTCCCTTGGCCACAATTTCTGTACCTTCAAGAGGATCTACAGCAACGTCTACTTCAGGTCCTTCAGCGTTACCCACTTCCTCGCCGATGTACAACATGGGTGCTTCGTCCATTTCTCCTTCACCGATTACCACCGTGCCGCGAATGGACACGGAATCGAACATGGCGCGCATGGCCAAAGTAGCCGCTTCATCTGCACTGTTCTTATCACCTCGTCCCATCCAGGGGGCTGAAGCTAACGCAGCCAATTCTGTTACTCTGACAATTTCCAACGCCAGTTCGCGTTCCATTTTTCCCACTTCCTTTCCAGTTTTCAACAGCATACATGGAAAGCACTCCCAAATCCATCGCAAATCCATATGAAAATGATCTATAATCAGCTGAAGATCATTTTTTGGAATTAACCCCTTCGCTATTAAGGAGCTAATTCTTATCATTTTCCAACGATATTGAGCTGGTTCTTTGAAAGATAACCTGCAGGGTAACTCCAACTTTGATTTCGTGCAGCATGCCTTTTAGCTATTAAGAACACGAGAATGATGAAGATTAAAAGGAACATTTGTTTACGCATTCCAAACTTCTCCAAACAACATACAATCGATAAATTCGAGATGTTTGTTTATAGTGGTCTTACTTTTTTATCAAGATTCGAAAACGATTATAATTCTACCCTATCCAGTAAATAAAGAAGCGGAAAATCCATGAGAGTAGGTTATATTTATTTCATAATTTTGATTTAAATTTTAAATATGTTGGTAGATGCTGGTTCATATATTCTTCTTCTTCAATATAGATGAGGCTTATGGAGGTTATCGAAAATAATAAGTTTACATAATATTTATTATGTTTGTTCATAAAATAAAGACCGGACGTGATGGAATTGAGAAATCCCTTCAGGTCCGGTTTTTTATTCGTTTGATATTAAAATATTATGAGCTGATCACTCACCTGTACCTCATGGCTAAGTAGCCTTCGTTTCCTCACAACTCTCACTTGCCTTACATACTGCTCTTATAATTCCTCCATATCCGGTGCAGCGGCACAGATTGCCGCATAATCCCGTTTCGATCTGTTCCTGTGTAGGCTGGGGATGATGATCAAGCAGTGCCTTGGTGGCAATGACCATCCCTGGTGTACAATAACCGCATTGAAACCCGCCCTCTTCTACAAAGGCCTGCTGTATTGGATGCAGACTCCCTTCCCGCTCACCGTGAAGCCCTTCAATGGTCGTAATTTCACTTCCTTCACATTGATAAGCCATAATCAGGCAGGAGTTGACCGGTTCTCCATCCATAAGCACCATGCATGCACCGCAGCGTCCAACTTCACAGGACAACTTGGTTCCGGTCAGGTTCAAATGAGTCCGAAGCACATCCACCAGCCGAGTCGTTTGAGCAATGTTAAGTCGCTTCTCTTCCCCATTCACTACTGCTGACCAGATGTTACCAAGCGGCTTGCTCATGAGGGACTCACCCCTTCCTGTAAAGGTACATGTAGAGATTGAACCAGTTGTTCGCGCGGAACGGGCAATCGGTTTACCCACACCCCGGTAGCCTGATGAATTGCTGCAGTGATTGCCGGAGCGAGTGCCACAGAACCAATCTCGCCAATCCCTCTAGGTCCAAAAGGATCCCCTTCGGGAAGATCTTCAATAGCCTCAACCTCGAGATTGGTATGGATATCCCGAATCGTTGGAATCAAATACGTGTCCAGATTGGTAGTAAGATATCGACTATCCTGCATGACAGCATCCTCCGTTAACGTAAACCCGAGTGCCATCACACTTCCACCTTCGATCTGTCCAATGAAGCCCATCGGATTAATGACGGGTCCCGCGGCTACCACATGACGTGTATCGAGCAATTTGGCTTCTCCGGTTAACGTGTTCACCTCTACCTCTGCGGCAACCGCTGCATACGTATATAGATAGTGTCCGCCCACGACATGGTCTGGCGTGGTTGGATAATCGAAATAAGTATCAAATACCCATTCTTCCGCTGTGCCCTGGCCCGCCAAATCTGAGTAGGCAGTAACAAAGCCCAATGATTTCGTCTCTACATCAGTACTTGGCAGTTGGCCTTTACGCCATACACCGCCAGGTCCTGTCACCAGTTCATCAGTCGGAATACCCGACAAGGCCGAAGCTGCCGATAGGACTCTGGAACGGAAAGGGGTCTGCAATCTCTGCAAAGCCATCCAGGCCATCGTTGTGGAACGTGAAGCGGTGCTCGAGCCACTGTGAGGAACCCGATCCGTATCGCCAATGATGATATTTAAATCCGAAGTACTGCATTGAAACAGATCGCAGAGCATGATCTCCAATGTAGCGATCAATCCCTGACCAAATTCTTCGTAACTGAAAGCCACTTCTATTTTCCCTTCGGAATTAAGGGATAGGCGGCCTCCTGCCGGGTCCGGGATCCCGTAACCCAATCCGGCACCATGCATGGCAATTGCAGCTCCTACACCGCGCTTGATCCATGGAGGCAGAGAAGGATCTGCCTGGGGATGCTGATGTCTTTGCCATAATTCAGAACGATCCATGGCTTCCCATACTTGCGACAGTCCGTCTGTAGTCAGAATTCTCTGATTTAACGGACCAGGGTCAGCCTTTTCCCTCATGTTCCGTCTGCGAAACTCCCATGGGTCCATATTCATGATCTCAGCGAGTCGATCCATTTGGCCTTCCACAGCAAAGATAGCCTGATTCCCACCAAATCCGCGAAATTCACCTGATAACCCATTGTTGGTATACACGGACAAGCCTTCTACATCCACATTGGGGATGGAGTAAGGGCCTAAACAATGCTCCGTGCAGAAGTTCAGCACAGGCGCTCCAAGTGTGGCGTACGCTCCTGTATCTGCCGTAATGCGAACCCGGTGAGCTTGAATGATGCCTTCGCGGCTGATTCCCGTCTGCATTTCAATTTTCATCGGGTGCCGCTTCAGACCTGCACGAACGGATTCTTTGCGGGAATTGTGCATTTTCACGGGACGTCCGCTGGTCAATGCTAGAAGTGCGCCATAAGGCTGCACGTTTAGTTCGTCTTTTCCTCCAAAAGAACCGCCAATGGGAGACGATACAACACGGATATCTTCCTCGGGACAACCGATAATCCGTGCCAGCTGCATCCGGTCCTTGTACCCGTGCTGCGTGGCTGCGTAGACATTAAGCCTTCCCTCGTCATCCGGGACAAACAGGCCGCCCTCTGTCTCCATATAAGCGTGCATTTGACGAGGTGTATAATACGTTTCCGTGACAATATGTTCACATGCCGCAAAAGCCTGCTCCACATTCCCGCGTTTAATTTCGGTGCGATGCAGTACATTGCCCGGTCCATGTGGATGCAGCTCCGGTGCGTCAGGAGCGAGAGCTGCATCCGTGCTGTCCAGCGGGGTAAGCTCCTCATACTCCACTTGGATTGCACTGAGTGCCAGTGCTGCCCGTTCCGGGGAATCCGCAGCTACTGCCGCAAGGGCATCCCCGACATAACGTACAACATCTTCGCAAAATACAGGCTGGTCAGGCGTTGCAATTCCAAAACGATTCAGGCCGGGTACGTCTTTGGAGGTAAGGACAGCATACACTCCCTCCATGGCCTCTGCTTCTGTAGTATCTATAGATAGAATGCGAGCATACGGATAGGTGCTGCGCAGAACTCTTCCATGAAGCATTCCGGGCAGAGTCATATCCGTCAGATACTGGAGTTGTCCTGTTACCTTCGGAATTCCGTCCGGTCTCAAGTGCCACCGTTTTCCGCTATGTTTCCGATTCAGCAGCATGGTCTCTCTCCCCTTTTTTTGATCAAGATTTGAATCAACGGTATAGTGCTTCCCACAATCCAGCCCCCAGCAAATTACCAGCAGTCTGCTTGCGGTACTCTTCAGTTGCAAAGACATCGCCATAGGTCACAAATTCCTCAGAGGCAGTCCTTCCTAGCGGCTCTGCTTGCATAAGCGAAGCTTCTTCGCGAAGCAGCAGCTGTTCCGACGCAGGTAACCGCATGGCCACACCTGACCCTCCGCCAGCAGCGATCGCAACCTTTTTCCAACGACCATCTGTATCAATCGCTCCTCGAAAAGCAATGGTTACCAGAGATGCGCTAAACGTCTCTCGCCTGCCCAGCTTGCGGTAAAATGCAATTTCTCTCGCTTCAGGCCCTTGGTTCTTCGGATCAGAGACAGGCAACTTATCCAGCGGGATCTGGATCGAGATTAATACGTCACTTGGATTTCGACTGCCGTCACGCCCCCCTTTTAACCAGGAGTCTAGTGTACGGATTTCCAACCCTGCGTCCGTCATCCACTGCAGTTCTGCGTTGTATGCGAGCAATGCGGGTAACGTATCTCCGACTCCAGATACAATGTTGCCGCCAATTGTCGCTACATTGCGAATGGATGGCGCAGCTATCGATTTCACAGCCTCTTGTAATAACGATAGATGATGAAGTAATTCCTCCGTAATACATCTATTCAATCGGGTCAGGGCTCCGATCACAATTCGATCTTCATCTATATATACGTCACTTGTTCCTGGAATACGGGCCAGACTGATCATATGCTCCGGTGAAGGTACAAGACCGCCTTCCCACTGGGTCCGCAGCAATGTTGCACCTGCGGCGTAGCAGAAGCTTCCGTTCAACCTGTTCCTCAACATCCGGAGTTCTTCCAGATCTTCCGGCTGCCATACCGATGGCATCGCTCCTGACCCATATGCTGGTATTACCATCGTTCCATCCCCTCTCTCCTTATAAGCACAATATAGGACGCTGGATCCAATCCGTATAGGCGCTGACTCTGAAGATAATTCATCCTACAGGATCCAGATAATTCTTCAAATCATATGAGACTATAGGATTAGCGTCAATTAGCTTCACATCAATTTGGATAAATGTATAAATACGTTCCGCGTTTTGTGCTTCATGCATGATAGGAGTAACCATACCTAACACTGCTCCTCGCTTGGAATGATATAAACGACACAAACAGGCCAACCAACGAACTGGATGACCTGTTTATGTTAAGAGAGCAGAGATAAGTAGATAACCTACGACTACGTTGTATTCAATTGAGGGGGCATGTTATTTGGTCGAAGTTACTTCATTTGAGCTTATTTATTTACATAATCCATGATGCGTTTCAGTTCAGCCTCCGTATCAGCGTCCCAGAAACAAAAGTCAGGCAAGTTCACCTCAGTTCCAGAGAAGGTGTCATTGCGCATAATCTTCCGCGCACCCTCATCTCCGACAAGAGCAAGGAGGTGTTCAAACATATGAAAGCGAAAGGCAACAGGAGGCTTCCGCCCTTGGCCGTCCGCAGCAGCTGCATAATCAGACTGTTTGTTCACTGCAAGTGCTGCCGAAACCTGGTTAATATCCTGCGCCCTTATTAAAGGCTGGTCCGCCAAAAGAATCATTACACCTTCTGCCCCGTATTCCTTGGCTTCCTTGAGGCCACATTGAAGAGATGCGGCCATACCAGAAGAATATTCTGTACTGAGAGCAATTCGGAGCTTAGTCTCGCTCCTATAGTTAGCTAAATTCACTGATGCGTGGAGTACATTCTCGGGGAGCCATTCCAAGGAATTCTCCGGTTTCACCACACAGATGACCTGTTCCAGTTCAGAATCGAGTGCCGCTTGAAGCGACCAGGCCGCCAAAGCTCTCCCATCCGGCATAGTCACTGCTAATTTATCTCGGCCAAGACGGGTACTCTTACCTGCGGCGAGCAGAATGCCCGTCAATCGCATGCGTAATCCCCCTTTGAGCAGAGCAGTCTTCGGTCTCAGCAGCGCGCTTGCATGCAATCAGTTCAGCAGCAATGCTAATGGCGATTTCTTCTGGTCCATCTGCCCCGATACTGAGACCTACGGGAGAATGGAGATTCGGTGGCGGTGGTAAATCATTCAATAGTCGTGCTGTCCGTGTTTTGGAACCCATAATACCGAGATAAGCATACTCGCTTCCCGACAGCAGCTCCAAGAATTCACGTTCACGCGGGAACTGATGACTCATCAATATGAGGAAATCCCCACGTCGTATATTCAGCACAGACATGATTTCAGCCGGAAAACCAGGAACGAGATCTGCATCCGGAAACCGGTCGGACGTACACAGACCCTCTCTCCAATCCGCAATGATGACATGAAATCCAGATACCCTCGCAAGCCTGGCAACAGGTATGGCATCATTTCCCGCCCCGATTATAATAAGACGCGGTTTAGCAGTGTATAGGGTCGTTATCTGCAAAGGCAGGTTCCAGTACTCTGCCTCAGTTGATTTTACGTCCTTATCGATTTCTGTCCTGTATGAATCGAAAGACATACGAGTTACGTCTATGGAAGGAACAAGTTTCCTATCGATTGAATCAACTCGATGCCATTCATACTGAACAAGGGAATAATTATGTTGAAAGTAACGGGTAAACTCCACCGCTGAACCGGATTTGAAACAAGCTTGCATCTCAGTTAATGCACTTCTCAGTTCGCCGCAAACAGGTTCCAGCAGGACGACGACCAATCCTCCGCAGCCAATCGTTTCTCCCCAAGAGAGATCATCTTCAGGGCGCATGTCATATTCGGCAAATGCCAGGTGTCCCGTGTCCAGCACATGTTTAACACGTGCTTGCAGGTCACTTTCGAGACATCCTGGGCTTATGCTGCCATACATTCTGCCATCTTCGGTCAAGAGCATAGAGACTCCCTGCTTACGGTAAGCATGACCTTCCACCTTGACCGCCGTTGCAAGTACACAGCGGGCCTCACCTGCTGCAATTGCACACAGATCATGCATTTCCATATTCGTCTCCACCTTTCCGAAAAGTCTTCTGCGAGCAGCAGTTATACAACATTTCCCTCTGAAAATAAACTAACTCAGATTCTCTTCATCAAACGTGCAATGCTCTTATCCGATTCGCGAAGCACGATGCCACGGTCAATGGTCTGGATCTTGCGGTTTTTGAGCACAATGCTTCCATCAATAATAACCGTGTCCACACAGCTCCGAGTTGCGGAGTACACCACGCGGGAATAAACATCTGTCTCATACGAAGGATACGTATGGAAATCATCCAGATCCAACAACACCATGTCTGCCTTTTTGCCCACTTCCAGACTTCCAATTTCCTTCGAGAGGCCAAGCACTTCGGCACCACCCATCGTTGCCATTCGCAGAACCGTACGTGCATCCATGATCGTAGGCCCATGAGGAACCTTTTGAATTAATGCTGTCAGACGCATTTCCTGAAACATATCCAGGTTGTTATTGCATGGTGCGCCGTCCGCACCGATTCCCACCGCGATCTGGCGGTTAAGCAGGTCGGGAATTTCCGCTATACCCGATGACAATTTCATATTCGAGCCGGGGCAGTGGGTCACTTTTACCCCTCGCTTACGAATGATTTCCTTCTCCTCTTCACTAAGCCAGACACAATGTGCAAGGACGAGACGTGGGGTTGCCAGACCGATATGATCCAGATAGACAATGTTACGCATTCCGCGTTCATGTTCAACAAGTTCAATCTCGCCACGATTCTCCGATGCATGCGTATGCACCTTCACATGATACTTGTTCGATAGATCACGTACTTCAACGAGCAGCTCCTCTGTACAGGAAACAACGAATCGCGGACAAAACGCATATTGAATGCGCCCGCCCCCGAAACCATTCCATTTCTCAAGCAAATCAACACTTTGCTGCAGCGAGGTTGCCGTATTTTCACGCAGCGGTTCAGGCACTTCGTCGCCATGGTCCATCATGACCTTGCCAGATATCACCCGAATGCCGCTCTGTGCCATCGCCTGAAAAGCCGAATCCGTGTGATGCACAGTCTCCATATCCAAAATGGTCGTGGTTCCACTCGAAATCAGTTCGCCCAGCCCAAGCATCGCCGAATAATAGACGGATTCCTCATCATGTGCTGCCTCCAGTGGCCAGATTCGCTGACGAAGCCAATCCATGAGCTCCAGGTCGTCCGCACGCCCGCGGAAGAGCGTCTGACATAAATGAATATGTGTCTGAATAAAGCCTGGCAGCAGAACTTTGCCACGGGCATCAATAACCTGATCAGCCTGGACGTCGATATGCTCGGCAATCTCTTTGATTTTGTTATCCTCAATCAGCAGATCGCCTGTAAATATATCTTCTTCCGCATTCATCGTGACAAGCTGTGCACCCTTCAGCAGGATCGTTCCCATGATAATCTCCCCTATCGTATCTATGTCATTTTTTACGCTGTTTTCATGAGAAATGTAAACCAATCCAAGCAGCAACCAAGCGTGGTTACCATCCGATGGCCATGCCATCTCCTCTGGGATCGGCAGCTCCGCTAATCATGCCATCCTCACGGATGACAATCCCTTGCGACTGGCCCATAATGTCATCCCACGGTGCTCTGATCTCCACGTTATGTCCCCAGCGAGCCAGCGTCTCGCATACGTCATCATGATAGCGATTCTCCACCCGCATCGTGTCGCCTTCTTCACCCCACGTCCGTCCGTAGACCCAGCGTGGCAGACCGATTGCTTCCTGAATGGTCAGACCATAGTCGAGAACACCCGTAAGTACGGATAACTGCGTCTGAGGCTGCCCTTCTCCGCCTTGTGTACCCAGAAGCATATAAGGCTTCCCATTGCGGGTAACAAGACCAGGCATGAGCGTATGAAAAGAGCGTTTATTGGGTTCAAGCACATTCGCATCTGTCGAATCAAGAGAGAAAAAGGACCCTCTATTTTGCATAATTACGCCAGTATCTCCTGGAACGTAGGCTGCGCCAAAATCAAAGTACAGACTTTGAATAAACGAGACGGCGTTGCCTTCCTGATCGACCACAGCAGCGTAGGCAGTATCCTGCCCGATCGTTTTGGACAAGAAGGGCTGTGCTACTGGAGGTGCAGATTGGATCTCATTCCATAACTCATCCCCGTAAGTCTTCGATAACAATTGATTCATGGGGATTTCGCGAAAGTCAGGATCAGTGAGGTACCGGTCACGATCACGAAATGCCTTTTTCACCACTTCGGCCATCAGATGGTAGAACTCAGGCGAAGTCCGACCTACGGAAGAGAGATCTATGTGTTCGAGCATATTTAACATCATCAATATGGAGAAGCCCTGCGAGTTGGGCGGCATTTGGTGAACCTGATAACCCCGGTATTCCGTGCTGACAGGCTTTACCCATTCTCCCTTGTGTGCTGCAAAGTCCTGAGGTGCCAGCATGCCGCCATCTTCTCGAATCGCTGAAGTCAGACGATCTGCAAGCTCTCCTGTATAAAAAGAATCCCGTCCTCCCGCCTGAATCAGGCGAATGGAAGCAGCGAGTTCGGTCTGGACGAGCAGCTCACCTTCCTGAAGCAGTGTGCCGTAAGGGGCAAATACCGCTCGCAGCGGCGAATGCCCCATAATGAAATCTTCATCCCGTTCCAGCCACAGGCGCAGATTGCGCGATACAGGACATCCCTTCTCCGCATACTGCACGGCTGGTTCAAGCAGCTGCTCCCATGGTAATCGCCCGTAGCGGGACCACACTTCCCACCATGCATCCACCATTCCCGGAACCGTTATCGCACTGAGCACACCGCGCTGGGGAATGGCATTCATGCCCATTGCTTTGAACGTATCGGCATGGATACCTGCAGCCGAGCGGCCACTTCCGTTATAAGCGGTTATCTCTCCGCTTGCTCCATCGTGAATGAGGAAAAAGGCATCTCCTCCAAGTCCAGTCATGTGCGGATAAACTACGCCAAGTGCTGCACTCACCGCAACAGCTGCATCATAAGCGTTACCACCCTTCTGGAGAATCGAGCTTCCAACCGCGCTCGCCAGATAATGTGGTGAGGTGACCATTACCTCTCTGGACACGGGCATCTGATTTAGCATAAGGCTTCCTCCTTTCCAGCATACACATCGAGTGCTGCCTGCACTGCCTCACCCGCAGGTAACCCGTGGCGATGACGGAGCAGAACCGCCTCCAGTGCACCAAGCACATGCAGTACGTTTTTGCGCTGACAGCTGAAGCCCATCGTTCCAATTCGCCAGATTTTCCCCTTAAGAGGACCAAATGAACTCGCAATTTCGATGCCGAAATCATGTAAAAGCATGCTTCGTACCGATTCGCCATCGATCCCTTCCGGAATATGGATACACGTAACTACCGGAAGTTTGCTGGACATGTCTCCATAAATTTGAAGCCCCATACCCTGAATTCCGGCGACGAGCGCGCTTTCGTTAATCCGATGCCGCTCGAAACGGGCTTCCAGTCCTTCCTGAAGCAAAATTCGCAAACCTTCATGTAAACCGTAGAGCATCGATGTAGCTTCTGTATGATGATTCAACCGGGCAGAACTCCAATAATCCTGCAGCTGACTCAGGTCAAAATAGTTGCTTGCAATGGTTCGTCCCTCTGCCCTCGCGCTTGTCGCGTCACGGAGTCCGCGTTCGACCGTTTTGCGACTCATCAATTTTTTCTCTACGCGGCTGTTATATGTCAATGGGGCCATGCCGGAAGGAACGGATAAACACTTCTGCGTTCCGCCCATTACCGCATCCAGATACCAGGTATCGGTCATAACGGGCGTACCACCTATGGTGGCAACCGCATCAACGACGAGAAGAAGATCCAATTCACGGCATAATTTGCCGATCTCAGCGAGGGGCTGCATCTGGCCGGTGGATGTCTCTCCATGAACCATGGCCACAATATCCGGCTTATGAGTGTGAATGGACTTGATCACTTCTTCCGGATCAAAGACCGATCCCCAAGTCGTTTCAATACATACAACTTCCGCACCGCAGCGCTCCGATATTTCTACAAGCAAATGTCCAAAGCGTCCGTATATAGGGACCAATACCTTATCCCCCGGCTGGATCAAACTAACCAACACGGCTTCAATGCCGGAACGTGAGGTGCCATCTACCGGATAACACCACTCATTGTTCGTCATGTATAATTCACGCAGCATGACCATCGTTTCATTCATCAGGGACGTAAACTCCGGATCAAATTGTCCTAGGATCGGGAAGGACAAAGCCCTTAGAACTCGGGGGTCGACTTCTACTGGTCCCGGGGTCATGATGGTTCGCAAGGACGGAGATAGTTCTCTATAGCTGGACATGGTCAATCAACTCCCGTAACCGTATTTATAAAGTAGCTGAACAAGAACCCGAAATCCTCGCATCAGGTCCTCCTCAGCTGTGAATTCAAGGGGACTGTGACTGATCCCGCTCTGACTTGGTACAAAAATCATCGCTGTCGGGCAGGCTGGCTGAAAAATCTGTGAATCATGGCCAGCTCCGCTGGGCATATGCATATAGGACAGCTGCTCCTGTTTGCAAATATTCTGAATATCCGCTGTGATCTGTTCGTTCATTGGAATCGGGGCAACCGACAAGTGTTCTTCCCAGTTCAATTCAAGCTGCAGTTTGGATGCAATCTGAAGAAATGCTTGAAGCATGTCATGCCAGCACTGATCAATACTCTCCTGCCGGATATGTCGGATATCAAGTGAGAATTCGGCATGTGCCGCGACCACGTTACCTACACCAGGTTCAGCAGTGACCCGGCCAACAGTTGCCACAAGGGGTTCACCTGCTGCCATAGCAATCGTTCTAACCGCCGTAATCATCTCAGCTGCACCTGCCAGTGCATCCTTCCGCCATGACATAGGTGTTGTACCCGCATGATTCGCTTCGCCACTAATCGAAATGCTCAATCGCTTCTGACCAACGATATCGGATACAATTCCAATCGAATGACCAAGTCGTTCAAGCACCTGTCCTTGTTCGATGTGAAGTTCGATAAAGGCACCATACTTTTGAGCAGCCGGTCTGTAGCCACTGTCTGACCCGAATCCGGCTTCGCGAATCGCTTGTGAAAAAGGTATTCCATCCTTATCCGTCAAATGTTGAATGTCTTCAAGAGAGGTGATCCCCGTAATGCTTCGTGATCCCCAATAGGCAAATGGAAATCGGCTTCCTTCCTCTTCGCATAGCGAAACTACTTGAAGCGTACGCTTCGGCGCCCCGAAATGTCGTCGTAAGTACTCCAGAGCGAGTACTCCTGCTGCTACACCGTAGGCACCGTCATACCTTCCACCATAAACGACAGAATCAATGTGTGAGCCGGTCACAATGGGGAGCTGCTCAGCTCCTGCTGCAGAATCTGCAGCTCGCAACGTGCCATATAAATTGCCGGACTGGTCGAATTCGGGAAGCAGTCCCATTTGCTCCATCCGTGCAGCCAGGGCATGCTGTGCCTCGCACCAGGCTTTGTCATACAGCAGGCGAGTTACGCCGCCTTTGGCATCAGCTCCGAATGTGGACAGCCAATCCAGCATGCCTTGAAGCTTCACTTCTTCCAGCTGCGGCAAGGGAAGAATCGGCTCTTCCGTCTCGGAACCCATGAACGTTTCAAACTCTGTCATGATACTCCTCCGTTCCGCGCGTGCCATTTTTCCCATACGAGCCAGCAGCAATAAACTGACCTGCAGGATTAGCGGATAGCCCTCCCTTTGCGCTATATACTTTGATCCCTCGGCAGTACACTTCAGCTACGGCACATGCGAATGTACGTCCTATATATGGACTCTGTTTATGGGTATATAGCAAATCGTCCACGTTTAATGTGGTACTCGTATTCCAATCAATAAGCACGAGGTCCGCTTCTTTACCGATCGCAATCTCTCCTTTACTCTCAAGTCCAAGCCTTCTGGCCGGCTGCAAAGCAAGAACCCTACCAAGTAAAGGCAAGCTTAAACGGCGGCGAAGATGACCTTCATCCAGCATGATCAGCAGCGTGCTCTGCGCACCGGAAATACCGCCCCATATTTCAAAAAAATTGTCCGACTGTTTCATGGATGGCGGGCACGGTGAATGATCGGATGCGATGACGTCAATAAGTCCGGATGCCAGCGCATCCCATAATGTCTCTTGTTCGGCGCTACTGCGGAGAGGTGGAGCACACTTCGCCACAGCGCCCAACCGAACTACATCCTGTTCTGTGAGCGTCAGGTAATGCGGGCAAGTTTCAGAGGTGACGTCCTGACCGCGCCACTTGGCTTCCGCAATTCGTTCTAACGCTTCTCTCGTACTGATGTGCACGAAATGCAGCGGACACCCGGTTTGTTCTCCATATTGAAGCGCCTTGGTGACGGCTAAGACTTCTGCTTCTGCAGGACGGGATTTCACATAATCCATTGGCCCTGTCTTTCCTTCGGCAATGCTTCTCGCCCCAAGCTGTGCAACCATTTCTTCATCTTCGGCATGAAGGGCAAGTACACGATTGAGTCTCGCTATCTCGTGCATACCGTCCAAAAGCGTTTGCTCATCGGCTCTCGCAAAGATGTCCTCTCCTTCTCCGCCCGGCTCCGACATAAATGCCTTGAATCCGGCTGCGCCGGACTCAGCTAAGTTCATTAGCTGCTGCTGATTACCCGGAACTAACCCTCCCCAGAATGCATAATCGACATAGGAGCGATCCTGTGCGGCTTGCTTTTTCATATCCCAAGCTTCCGGACTTGTCGTTGGTGGGACTCCATTAAGCGGCATATCAACATAAGTGGTAATTCCTCCTGCAGCAAGCGCAGCCGATCCCGAACGGAATCCTTCCCAACTGGCCAGCCCCGGTTCATTAAAATGAACATGGATATCCACTACGCCAGGCATAACGGTGAAACCAGCTGCTTCGACTACCTCAGTTCCTTCCTCAACCTTCAGTTGAGCGGATAAAGCTGTGATTTTCCCATCTTGGATACCAATGTCCAGCTGCTCAACACGATCTTTTAACACGACCCGGGCTCCCCGGATGATCGAATCAAAATTTGCCATTTGGATGCCCTCCCTGTGTCAGAACCTGTGTTCAAAATTGTTCAGCTTCCGCGGTATGTACTGTAGCCTCCTGGAGCGATTAGTAAAGGAATATGATAATGACTTTCCGTATCGGATACGGCAAAACGGATCGGTACAACCGTCCATAATGCTTGCACCGATTGTTCGGGTGAACGAGCTGCATAGTACTTTTCGACGTCAAAATGAAGCTCATAAATGCCTTGCTCCAGACGGCCCCCGTCCAGTAAGGGTGCATCCAGACGGCCATCACCGTTGGTCACCGATTCGGTAACTTTTATCCTGGACTCCGATTCTCCAGCCGTATGAACAAGATGTAGTGCGATCCGAACTCCCTCGGCTGGTACTCCTTTGGATGTATCCAGTACGTGTGTTGTTATGCGTCCTCCAGCCTCTGCCACTACGATCTACCTTCTCTCTTCGAATCATTGTCATCTGCTTCAAGGTCTTCCCTGGTCATCGAAAAACCTTGAAACCCGTATGGTGGTCTGGGCTCGGTATACACCTTGCCTTCTCCTTCAGCCACTTCTTCCAGCACGGTATCCCATGTCCGATTGTTGGATTCAAACGATACTTCACTCAATTGCCCGAATCGCTTCAATACACGGAGTCCGATCTGATACAGCAAATGTTGTATGGATGCAGAACGGCATTCGTGGAACACGGCAGCAGCGATATCACTTACTTGTTCAGCGGCCACATAACGTCCGCGCGTATCGTCCATACCATCTCTTGGGTCGTGATACCTCCAGTTGATATCCAGAAAAATGAACAAGGGACGATCTCTTGTCTCAGGCAGTGAAGTAAATTCATCCTTGATAAAACCCGCAAATTCACTACCCTTAACCTTGATCAGTCGCAGATCAGCTAGACCACTGAAATGGTTACTCCATTCAATTTGATTACCATTTCGTTCTGCCTCTATTGCTGCCGTACCCCGATCATTTTGCGAATACCGGAATACCATCGTGCTTGATCGATAACTTCCATCGGCTCCAATGGGTACATCTTCAAAAGGGATCTGATCCGCGGTCATCTGAACTTTCATCATTTGAGGGTATGTCTCAAGAAAGAGCTGACTCACATACGCAAGAAATCCTTCAACCGTAGCACCGGTATAACTCGCAGCGTGTTTGAGAATAAAATTCTTCATGGAATCCGTGGCCACGATGCTGGAATTATCCCCTTCCGTAAACGAAGGCAGGAATGCATCCCCTTGCACAGCTACCTTAATGTTCATGCCGAAGATAACATTGCTTCTGCCGGTAAATGGGGATTCCGGTATTGATCCGATCCCGGTTAGAGGTTTGGCATAGGAGCGGTACAACCACACGTCACCTTTGCCGTAATACATCGTTCGTTTCGGCACCACAGCAGCCTTTGGTTCAATTTCATGTTCATGCCCAATTTTAACCAGCCACTTCTCCAGACGAATAGTTGCAATTTTGAACACTTCATTTAAAGCCGTTTGAAATTCTTCATCCCTATTTCGCGAACGACGCTGACGCATCGATTCGAGAATGGACTGAGCGGTATGACCTTTTACCGCCAATATGAATGGAAAGCCGAATCGGCTTGTATATTCCTTGTTTAATTGATTCAATTCGTCATACATTTCAGGGGAGAGAGAATCCAGTCCAGCACCAGCTTGTTCCTTCACGGAATTGCTGCTCATGCTGATTCTTGCGCCGAGATCGGGATGGTTGCGCAGCAGCTGCAGGATGACTTCATCGTCAGACGTTTCAACAACATGTTTCATGATATTCATCATGTGTTCTAATGAATTAAAAGGTCGCAAAGTCCAGGAACGTTCAGCCACCCATGGTGATTCCTCAAATAAGCCACCAAAGGTATGCACGAACTGTGTGACAGACCAGCTGTTAACGAGTTTCATAAAATCGCTCATGTCAGAACCTCCGGTCTTCTGTGAATTGTTGTTCTTCATTTTAAGGTCCAGGGTAGGATGCAGCAATAATATGTACGCAATTTTGTAATATAATATAACATCATATTCACGAACTGTTATCTGTGCACAGGGATTAAGGGTCTTCATGTCACATAATCTAAAAAACCGTACGCCAGATAAGGGGCGTACGGTTTTTGATCTAAATTATGATGATAGTTATGAAGCACAAAAGTCGGCAGCTGGAGCTGTTCGAGTGGTGTATTTCTATCTGCGATCTGTTCACTCTCTGTCTAATGCATCCTTATGGTCTTTCGGTTCTTTTATCCCGGCCAAATTTACGGAACGTAAATACCAGTTTTAACTTTAGCAAGTCATTCGTTTTTTTAAAGTCCATCTGCAGCAGACTTCCGATTTTCTCCATGCGGTACGTAATGGTGTTGCGGTGAACAAACAGCTGCTTCGCAGCTTCGTTGATCAGTCCATCGTTCTCAATGAAAGATTCGAGTGTGTTCATTAATATGTGATTAGGGTCCCCATCTCTAGCCAGCAGAGGTTCCAACACTTTATTACAGTAATTCTCCATGATGTTATCCGGGACATGTTGGAACACATAGGCAAACTCCAACATCTCGAACTGGAGTGCGCGATCCTTCATTCCGAAGCGGCGTGCCAGCTGCCGGGTATCCAGGCATTCCTGATAAGCTTCACGTAATGATTTGGGCTCATGTTTCATTTTGCTAATCCAGAATCTCGGCACAGATGCTCCTTTTGCCTCCTGAGCAGATAATACATCCGCGAAGCGACTAAGTAGAAAACTCGAAAGTTCCTCCCCATAGTCGCGCCCTGTCGGGCATGTATATATTGACAGAATGCCATCTTCCATCTGAAAATGCTGCGACGCCGTAAATTGCATCAATGGATTATATTGCAGTTCACGATGAATTTGCTTCAGCAGCTTCCCCTCGGCGAAAACCGAAGGTTCCAGCGTAATGAGCACGCATTGATAAGTACCCTGGAACAGATGAACGCCTTTGTTCTCACTGAGTCTGGTCAGCTCCTCCACCGTCATTTTGTTATCGAGGTATTGGGTCAATAATGTACGCATCTCATCCTGTACGGTCGGATTAATGTGTTCACGATAGGTCATATCCATATAAAATGCCAGAACGTCCGCAGCCTGCTGAAATAATTCTTCCTCTGCCCGCAGGGAGAGGGCTGAATCTGTAAACACGAGCAGAAACCCGTACTCTTCATCATTTTGTTTGATGGGAACCCGATGACAACTGCCCTGATTCCATTTCACGCGATGCATAACGGATTTCCATGGCCACCCCTGTACCAGTGCATCTCCGGCAAGCGTCTCACTCCCATAGAGTACATGTCCCCTGGAGCCTATAACTGCAAGCGGGTAGTTTAATACGGTCGCAAGCTCGGCAAACACATTTCGATGCTGCTGCTGCTGTTGTAATGCAAAATGCATCAGCTTCTTCTGTTTCTGTACAACCTCATGCAGCAGCCGGTGACTTCGCTCGTGTTCCGCCTTGAACAGAGCATTCATTTGGTCCGAAAACGTGAACTGGAATGGCAATTCCAGCAGCGGCAAACGTAATCGGTCCGCCTCTTCTATGATCCCTTGGGGAATGGACTGCCAGAAACGTCCGAGTTTAATGCCGAGTCCTGCACATCCGCGGTCATTTAGTCTGCGCATTAATCGAAGGGCATCTGTTTCATTGTCTTTCATGATAAAAGCGGTTGTGAATAACAACTCTCCGGATTTAATCCAATCCGCGATATCTGGGGCGTCCATGACGTTAACGGATTTCATCATCCGTGAAGTCCCCTCCCCGCCGGCAACGAGTCTGGCCTCAGACAACGGATATACTTGCAAAGCCTCTTTAACCGTAAGCTGCATAGACACGACCTCCCATATATATAACTTATTGAGTTATGTTTTTCTCGTATAATGGAAATGAAAAGCTCTTCCCCAGGGTTCACAACCCATTCACTTCATCGGAATCAAACTATTTGTTAAGTATTATAACATCAAATTTGATTTCAGAGCTTACATGACAAAAATAAAACCAATGACATCATTGCAGCGTGAGCTTGGCAATTTATCATTGGTTTTATAACGTGTATGAAATGATTGATTTGCGGTAAATAAGTTCTTAAATCTCTAGCGTTTCCGGACTAAGCCACAATTTCATTCGGGATATTACCTCTTTGATATTCAGTGGCTTGCTAATATAGTCCGAGGCACCTGCTGCAATACATTTATCACGATCTTCTTTCATGGCTTTAGCCGTTAATGCAATGATCGGCAGCTGGGTAAGCTTCAATCGCTCCCGAATCTGACGAGTCGTATCGTAACCGTCCAGTTCCGGCATCATGATATCCATCAAAATAATATCGGGATTGGCTTCCCCGCGTTCCAGCATCTCCAGACATTCATACCCGTTCTGCGCAGTAATGATATGCATGCCATACTGTTCAAGTGCATTCGCAAGGGCATATACGTTACGAATATCATCATCTACGACAAAAACTTGGCGCCCCATTAATAACGATTCTTCCAGAGGTGTCAGCAGAATCTCATCCTTTGATGTATTAGATAGAGATCCCACGATGGGAATCGTTGTAGCTGCTTCGTTCAAGAATAGTCGTGAGTTATTCCTTGTCTCAGGCTCCTCTGGTCTCACTGGCAAGAAAAGAGTAAATACACTGCCCTGTCCTTCACGGCTGGTCGCCGATATGGAACCCCCGAGCAAAGTCGCAAGAGATTGGGAAATGGACAAGCCGAGTCCGGTTCCACCGTATTTCCTTGCAGTCGCGCCATCCGCTTGTTTGAATGCATCAAAGATCTGCAGCAGCTTATCGTCTGCAATGCCGATTCCCGTATCACTGACTGAAAATGCAATAACATCCGTCTCTAAGCCACCTGCTTCCGGGCTTGCCAGATTCATTCGGGAGATCGTCAGAGCAACTTCGCCTTCGACTGTAAACTTAAAAGCGTTAGAGAGCAGGTTTCTTAGAATCTGATGCAAGCGCATCTCATCCGTGACGATCGTTTCCGGTAAATGGCTTTGCATCTGAATTCGGAAGTCGATTCCTTTCTGCTCAGCGGTTTTTAAGAAATACTGATTCATCGTCTCCGGCAGGACGCCGAGATAAACTTCGCCAAGATCAATGTCCATCTCCCCTGCCTCCACTTTGGACAGATCCAAAATGTCATTGATCAGATTAAGCAAATCTTTGCCTGAAGTATGAATTACCGATGCGTATTTTTGTTCTTCGCTGCTCAAGTTCTCATGTTTGTTTTCAGCCAAAATCTCGGACAGGATAAGCATACTATTCAGGGGAGTACGTAATTCATGTGACATATTAGCCAAAAATTCAGATTTGTATCCTGAACTTGTTCGCAGCTGGTCTGCTACACTCGCAAGCTCGCTCGCTGACGTTTCTGCTGCATGTTTTTGCAATTCCAGACGCTCGTTCAGCATATGCAGCTCTTCGGTTTGCATCTGCAGTTCTTCTGTTTGTGACAGCATTTCCTCGGTTTGCAGCTGAAGCTTCTCCGATTGAGCTTGGAGCTCCTCGTTCAGTACCTGGGATTCATCATATAACTGCTGCAGTTCCATGCGTGTCGCTGTGGAGTGTAGAGATACACTGAATATTTCAACTAATTCATGAAGCTGTTCGAGTTCGTTCTCCTGCAATGGCTTTAATGAAGCCAACTCGATGACCGCGATCGTTCGTCCTTCGAAGATCACAGGCACGACTGTAAGAGATGTTGCAGAAGCATGGCCTAGTCCCGAAGAGATTCGAATATAGTTCTGTGGCAAGTCATTCATACGCAGTATCCGTTTCTCCACCGCACTTTGTCCCACGAGCCCTTCACCCGGTGCAAGTGACACTTTGCCGATGGAGTGCTCTTTGTCTCCATCTGCTGCATAAGCAGCTACGCGCAAGAGCCGATTATCCTTCCAGTAGTACAGTACACTGTAGGGAACCTCCAGCAGAATGGCAAGCTCGTTCAGGAAAAGACGTGACAACCCCTCCAGATTAGTCGGGTTCTGCAGGAGTGTAGCGATATTCGTAAGCTGATCCTTCACGCGATTCTGCTCCTGCACTTTATCGAGCAGCTTGTTAGTCTCCCGTCCAAGGTCACCCACTTCATCCTCGGTTCGCACATGAATCCGTTCTGCCAAGTTGCCGCCTTGAGAAATATTACGAATAGTTTGTCTTACGTCACGCAGCGTTTTGACAATATTACCAGAAATCATGATCGCTGCTCCGATTGAAAATGCAGCAATGGCAGCCCACAGGGTATACATGATCGTAAGCAGGGTGGAACTGCGTTCGGCAAGACTGGTTACTCGTGCTTCCGTCAAAGCAATTTCTGTATTGCGAAAGCCTGCAAGTTGTGAACGAAGCAAATCGATTTCGTTTTTACCCGGATCGGATTGGAAAAACGTAATCACTTGCTCCTGATCACCCTGATTTTTCAATGCAATGGAAGGTTCTGCTGCAACCTCAATCCAGCGTAGAATATGCGTTTTGATCGTTTGCAATCTCTGCTGCTGGGATGGGTTATCACTAATGAGTCCGTATAACTGGTCATAGTTCGAATTCCACTCCGAGAGTGCTTGAATGTAGGGCTCCAGGTAGCTGTCTTTTCCTGTTAGCATGAATCCTCGCTGTCCAGTCTCCATATCGAGTACATCCTTCTCAATGGCATTGGTCAGGTTATGTACTTCGAGGTCATGATGGCTTATAAAATCGTTTTCTTTTTGCAATTCGTTAATTTGAGCCGATAGAACCAGCAAGGCAGCTCCAAATAACAATACAACTACTAGATAGCCCAACAAAATTTTGGAGCGTATCGTAAACCTTCTCTTCTTCGACAACGCGGAAACCTCCAATGAAATCAATCAATTCACGCACAACAATTTAGATCTGCATATGTAGTTTATATGGATACATGAAGTCTGACAAGCATTATATCCAATCTAGGCTTATATCGCTATTGACATAGTACAAGGTTATCATTCTGGGGTTAAACGCATTTCGGTCATGTGGGTGGATTCAGACATAGTCAAGAAGATTTGGATATATCCCTAACAAGAAAAAACGACCTGCATATGCGGGTCGTTTCTTCCTCTAGTGTTTTTGCACTATAAAAAAACTTAAGCCTTCGGAGCAATCATTTTCGCTGGGTCCACATACTGATCGAACTGCTCTTCGGTAAGCAACCCGGTCTGCAGAGCAGCCTCTTTCAGAGACAAGCCTTCTTTATGAGCCAGCTTCGCAATCTTGGCTGCATTCTCGTATCCAATATGCGGATTAAGAGCAGTCACCAACATAAGTGAGTTGTTCAGATTATGTTCGATTTGACCCAGATTAGGTTCAATACCCACTGCGCATTTATCGTTAAAAGCAATGATTGAGTCCGCAAGCAGTTGTACGGATTGCAGGAAGTTATAAATAATGACCGGTTTGAATACATTCAGCTCAAAGTTACCCTGACTTGCCGCGAATCCGATCGCAGCATCGTTCCCCATTACTTGCGTTACAACCATTGTCAGTGCTTCGCTCTGGGTTGGATTCACTTTGCCCGGCATGATGGAGCTGCCCGGTTCATTCTCCGGAATGCGGATCTCTCCAAGTCCACTGCGTGGACCACTTGCAAGCCAGCGCACGTCATTGGCAATTTTCATCAGATCAGCTGCAAGCGCTTTAACAGCGCCGTGGGCGTAAACGACTTCATCATGACTTGTAAGTGCGTGGAATTTGTTTGGTGCCGATACAAAATCCTTACCTGTATGTTTGCCGATCTCCTTGGCGGTATAATCGCCAAAGTCAGGATGAGCATTGATGCCTGTACCCACGGCGGTACCACCAATGGCCAGTTCTTTCATATATTGAACACTATCACGAATCATGCGCTCACTCTTGTCCAGCATCGCTTCCCAGCCGCTGATCTCCTGTCCGAGTGTGATAGGAGTAGCATCCTGCAGATGGGTACGTCCGATCTTGATAATATCCTTGAAAGCTTCGGATTTGTCTGCAAAGGTAGATTTGAGTACAGCAATGGCTGGCAAGAGCTGGTCTTCAACAGCTAGTACACCTGCAACATGCAGAGCTGTCGGGAACGTATCGTTGGAGCTCTGGGACATGTTCACATCGTCATTCGGATGCAAACGCTCTTCCTTGCCCTTCTGTTCAAGAAGCTGGTTACCCAGATTGGCGATGACTTCGTTCACATTCATATTGGACTGCGTGCCGCTTCCTGTCTGCCATACAACAAGCGGGAAATGATCGTCAATCCGACCGGCAATGATCTCGTCCGCTGCATAGGCAATCGCATCCGATTTGGCGGCAGACAGCTTGCCGAGCTTATGGTTGCTCGCTGCAGCACTCTTTTTCAAAATGGCAAGTGCACGAATAACTTCCATCGGCATATGCTCACGACCAATCGGGAAGTTTTCCTTACTGCGCTGTGTCTGAGCCCCCCATAGTCTGTCCGCTGGTACCTTCATCTCTCCGAGCGTATCTCTTTCAATGCGGTATTCCACTTGATTTTCCTCCTCCAAAAAGATGAATTCTATTTCTCGAAAATTTAATCATCTCGTCATATTATACATGATAATCGTTCGGATTTTCACCTTTTCGACAAAATTGTAAGCGTACGTCAAAACACGCAATCGTTTATTGACTCATGAAATTATGAATAGATCGGATACAAACGACTGGCTTGTTCGAAGATCTCACCAGGTTCAAGTCCGACTAATCCGATTTCTTCCGCAGGTAGTCCTTGTACATTCGGTGCATTAACCAGGTTCATCTGAGGTTCAGGACAGAAGAATCCACCTTCCGTGTTGTTGTTCCAGATCATCCAGTGTTTGTATGAAGCTCCAACATCATAAACAAATTTGTCCCCTGTACGTTGGTTCGTGAGCTCCATATAATTTCGACCATTCTGGGGTTCCGCTGTATAGTGATTATCCATGGATTCGAAGAATGGGCTAACCCCTTCTGTCTTCAACTTCTCCTCATTCGGTGAAAGCGGTTGAAATTGCCCGGTAGGCAAAGAACGTTCATTCAGCTCACGGCGCTGACCGATGGTGATTTTGGCGGTATAGTCCGACACATCACTGTCGGGTACAAAGGCGACATTAATGGCTGTATGGAACGCAAACAAATTGGGCATGCGCTCTTTGCCGTTATTACGAACCTTCAGCTGCTGCTGGAGCCCTGTGCTGTCAAGAGAGTAACGAAGCGTTACCGTGAACGTGAACGGCAAATATTGATGGTAAAGGTGTCCTTCTTTTATCTCTTGGCTCAGCAGGATATAACTCTCCAGTTCAGTCGTACCATATCCTTCTACCTTCCAATTTGCCTCGTGTAAAAATCCGTGCAAATGATTGCCCGTAGCAGGTTCATTTACAGGTAATTGATAGATTTCGCCATTCCAAGGAAAGCGGCCATCTTCATAGCGATTCGGTGGAGAAAGAACCGGAATGCCGTACACGGCCGGAGCAGCCTTGAATGCATCCATATTATTCAAATCAGGTTCACGAAGATAGCGATGACCGCGTTCTGTATCACGAAACGCAACCAGGTTCGCACCCACGCTTGGAATTACGGCCGCCTCAAATTGATTGAATCGAAGCCATACCGCCGGAATTCCGCCAAATTGCTCCTCATACGCTGAATTCTGTGTCATTGTTATATGTACCTCCTGCATACTAGGGTTATATTATACGGCTCGAATATATCATGACTGGGCACAAAATACCAATCTGTGATATAGAACATTTTCATCATCAGGCGACAAAAAAGACAGCTGCACTGTTCGCGGCTGTCCTCCAAATGTTCATTTCATATCGTTTAATCGACATATTTGCCGTGCTCCGGCACAGCATCCTGTTCAAAATCCAGATCAAGCTGCTCAAGCGAATCACGCAAGAAATCACCTGTCAGCGAATGTCCATGCCCCGTGACCACGACGCGTGGCTCCAAGTTCCTGAGCACATGAACGGATCGATGAGCCTCGTCCCAGTCCGTCGTAAAGTATGCAGGTGGACCATGCATCTGTTCATCCTGCAGCAGTACATTCCATAGCGATTCCTGTTTTACCGAAATAATGGCGTCTCCCGCAATCAGGAAACGATCCTTCTCGCGAAAGAGCGACACATGACCAGGTGTATGTCCTGGAGTATGGATCCAACGCCATCCAGGCAGACCAGGTACCGAATGATCCTCCGGCAGGCTGAAGATGCGATCATCCAGGTTAATTGCTTCGTTCGGATAGGCAAATGACAATCTTGCCATCAGTCCCCCACCTACGGAAGGGTCGGCTGGTGGATAATCTTTAAGGCCCGTTAAATAAGGTAATTCCATTGAATGGGCAAAGACGGGAACACCCCAGAACTGTTCAAGCTCTATTACAGTACCTACATGGTCGAAATGACCATGTGTCAATATGATGGCGGACGGTGGTCCCTGAAACCGTTCTGCTGCGATCCGCACAATATGATCCGTAAATCCCGCCATCCCGGTATCCACTAGAATCCAGTTCCTGCTTCCCGGTTCACCGATGAATACTACATTAACAAATAATGTACGCAGACTGAGGATATCATGCGTGACTTCTTCAAGCCCCGTCATTCCTGCTGTGATCAGATTGTCAGATGTCATCCACGGTTACCTCCCATTCAGGCGATTGTCCCTCTGTTTGCCATCCATAGACTGCCCCTTTTTGGGATATCTATTCCCTTTCATCTAATTAAAAATAGACGATGCATACCCGTTCGGGCACACACCGTCTAGTATAGTCTGTTCATTCACATAATAGAACAACTTCCTATGTTCTGATTATGCAGGAAAAGCATCCAAAGCCGCGTCGAGCAGCTTGTCGTATACATCGTCGTCTTTTTCGAGCAGCTCGTCCATCCGCAGAAGCTCTTCTTCATCACCGGATTGCTCCGTGAAATGGAGGCTATAATCCCAATCTTTGCCGTTCTTGCTCATGAACGTTACCTCATAAATGGACTTTTCCCCTTCTGCACGAAAAACGGTTGTTCCTATATAGGATTTCTCGTCTTCCCGACGCATCTCAGCACGAATAATTTCGATATTCACCAACATACACTCCTTTAATCTCTCATCAGTAACAGGTCTACAACAATTATGGTAAACCTAGTTTGGTAATTATTATTGGTTAATTGTACAATATATATCGTAGCAACGTATACCTTATTCAAATGAAGGTCCTCGGGGGTATCCTTACATACATGAATTGAGGGCTTCATGTTCCAGTGAACGAGCTACGGAAACCTTATATTACAGGAGGAGAATATAGCATGAATAATAATTTTGAACTTCATTTACAGCAGTACGCGGAACTAGCTGTTAAAGTGGGAGTAAACGTCCATCCTGGACAAACACTCGTTGTAAATGCACCAATCACTGCAGCACATTTTGTACGCAAGATCGTGAAGGCTGCCTATGAAACAGGTGCCAAGCTGGTCAAAGTAAACTGGAGTGATGAAACCGTAACACGTCTTCATTATGATCTCGCACCGGATGAGGCATTCTCTATCGAACCGAAATGGTTTGCGGGTGAAATGACAGAACTCGTAGAAGAAGGGGCTGCCATCCTGCATGTCATCGCGGAAAACCCTGACCTCTTGAATGGTGTGGCTCAAGAACGTATTGTTACCAGTCAAAAAGTGCGCGGAAAAGCACTGGAGAAATATCGTGCCTATCAGATGGCTGATAAATTCAGCTGGTCCATCGTTGCAGTCCCTTCCCCGGAATGGGCTGCCAAAGTATTCCCGGATCTGCCTGCGGAGCAGCAAGTGGATAGGCTATGGGATGTTATTTTCAAAACCGTTCGTATTGGCGAGCAGGATGCTGTTTCCGAATGGAAAACACATCTGCAAAACCTCGATTCCCGTGCCGATCTGCTCAATACGAAAAAATATAAGAAACTTCACTATACTGCCCCTGGAACAGATCTGACCATTGAGCTTCCAGAAGGACACATCTGGGTATCCGGTGGCAGTGTGAATGAACAGGGTCATGTCTTCATCGCCAACATGCCAACAGAGGAAGTATTTACGGCTCCGCTGAAAACGGGTGTCAATGGCACCGTTCGCAGCACCAAGCCACTCAGCTATGGTGGTAATCTGATCGATGGTTTCTCTTTGACATTCGAGAATGGCCGTATTGTTGATTTTACTGCCGAGCAAGGACACGATGCCCTGCAAAACCTCATCGAAATGGATGAAGGTGCGCACTATCTGGGTGAGGTCGCTCTTGTTCCTCATAAATCACCGATCTCCGATACGAACATCCTGTTCTATAACACCCTGTTCGATGAAAATGCATCCAACCACTTGGCCATCGGTAATGCCTATGCATTCTGCTTGGAAGGCGGCAAAACGATGACGAAGCAAGAACTGATCGATAATGGTTTGAACTCCAGCCTTACCCATGTGGATTTCATGGTTGGATCAGCTGACATGAACATTCATGGTGTTACTTCCGAAGGAAAAGAAGAACCGATCTTCCTTCAAGGTAACTGGGCATTCTAATTTTTACGCTACATGAAGAGAGGAGAGTACTCCTCTCTTTTCCTGCGTAAGCAGGCAAAATTATTGATACGGAGGTCACTACCATGTTAAGTTTTGAACAAAAGTTGGATCGTTATGCCGAGCTGGCAGTTAAGGTGGGGGCCAACGTACAACCCGGTCAAATTCTGGTCATCAGCGCCATGATCGATACCGCTGAATTTGTACGCCTGCTCGTTCGTAAAGCATACGAAGCTGGCGCCAAACAAGTCATCGTAAAATATGGAGATGAAACCGTCAACCGCCTAAGATTCGAGATGGCTCCATTGGAGTCATTCCAGGAGCCGCCCAAGTGGCATGCTGCGGAACTGGAAGAGCTTGCAGCGAACAATGCTGCCTTTTTGACCGTACTCTCTTCAAGCCCAGATCTGCTCAAAGGAATTGATCCTGAGCGAATTTCGACCCATCAGCGTACATATGGACAAGCCATGGCCAAATACCGACAGTATCAGCAGGCTGACAAAATGAGCTGGACAGGTGTTGCCTGCCCTTCACCGGACTGGGCTGCAAAAGTGTTTCCCGACCTGCCTGCTGCTGAGCAGATGAATCAGCTTTGGGAAGCCATCTTTGCCGCTGTCAGAGCAGATTTGGATCATCCAGTTGAAGCTTGGGAACAGCATATCGATCGATTGGAACATAAAGCAGTTGCCCTAAACAGCAAAAAGTATAAAGCACTCCATTTTGTCTCTCCTGGAACCGATCTGACGGTTGAACTACCTGAAGGTCATATCTGGGCACAAGCAGGTAGTGTAAATGAACAAGGGACTCGCTTCGTAGCTAATATTCCGACAGAGGAAGTATTCACTGCTCCTAGCAAACACGGCGTCAACGGTACAGTGTCCAGCACCAAACCGCTGAGTTATGGCGGAAGTATTATCGATCGCTTCTCTCTCACATTTGAAAATGGCCGAATCGTTGATTTTCATGCGGAAGAAGGTCAGGATACGCTGGAAAGATTAATCAACATGGATGAAGGCTCTCACTATCTTGGTGAGGTTGCACTTGTACCCTTCCATTCTCCGATCTCCGAGAGCGGCATTCTATATTACACGACGCTGTATGATGAGAACGCCTCATGTCACCTCGCGATCGGCAGTTCCTATGCCTTCAATATGGAAGGCGGGAAAACCATGTCCTCCGAAGAACTTGCTTCTCGTGGCATGAATTCCAGCATCACGCATGTAGACTTCATGATAGGATCTCCGGAAACCAACATTTATGGCATTACTGCAAGCGGAGAACGGGAAGCGGTCTTCCTGAATGGAGATTGGGCATTTTAAGCTTCTTTTCCAATGAATAATCACACTGTATCGGTATCTTAAGGCTACCTGACAAACCTGAATGAATGGTTTGTCGGGCAGTCTCTTTGGGTTTTCGGCGTGAACCTTCTAAGGTTGTCTTAGCAACCTCCCATTGTATCGTTTCCATATAATGTTGTAAAATGAAATGATACCAATGTTTGTGGATTGTTCACCAGAAAGGAGAACATCATGGCCAATCGGCTCCAATTACTCTTGGCCTCAGATTTCCATAATTTGAGCCCTTCACTTCAGGAAGAAGTGTATTACGAATACTATAATATGGTTCATGGACTCATCGTTTATATCATCAAGGAGCGTGCTGCAGCAGAAGACATTATTCAGGAAGCATTCATTAAAATTATTAAAAACAAACCCTCTTTCGAGAACGAAGTCAAACTGAAAGCCTGGCTTAAGGTCGTCACCCGGAATACCGCCATTAATTATCTTAGAAAAAATAAAAATAACCGTAACCAACTGGATACGGATAGTGTTTTTATAGATATGGAGACGATCAATCAGACAGCAGCTTCCGTAGAGAGTACCGTGGAGACGCAAATGATGCAGGAATCTATTGAGTTCTATCTGGAGCAACTTAAACCGGAATACCGGGTATTAATAGAGCTGCGCTGGAAAGAAGGTCTGTCCTATCGGGAAATGGCTGAGCTGCTGGACACTTCGGAAGAAATTGTGAAACAACGTTTGTTCAGGGCCCGAGGTAGTATCAAGAAGCAATTACATAAGGAATGGGGTGGGACCATTGAGCAAAGGCAAGTCAGATAGACATATTGAGCATTATCATACAGAGCAAGAAGAAGAGTATTTTGATGCCGCCTTTGATATGGCCTTTGATGAGGCTTTCAATCAGGCTCTCTCTGCTCCCCCTGCGTCTGACTCCCAGCAGATGCATCAATCCTGGCTCCGTGTTCAAAAGGAAATTACCCGGATTTCTGTCAGAAAGAAAAGAATGCGTACCTTGAAATTGTCCGTTGTGGTAGCTGCCTCACTAACGATCGGTGGCGTCATTTTCAGTCTGCCATCCGGAACGCAGGCCGTTTCCCCTTTTGTTCAGTCAATCAAGGATTGGGGCAATGGTATGAAATCCATCATTATTGAAGATCGCACCGCACAGCTTGGTGCAGATCCTTCTACTGCCAAAACACTCCCACCGCCTGAACCCGGACTTAACGAAGCTCCTACAATTGCTACTGGCGAGGAGGCCGAGGAGCTGCCAAAACAACCCGTGGAGAAAGATATTTTATTTGATGATATCGTCGTAACGGAAGAAATAGCCCGCTCGGGATTCAATGGTGACTTTTTGTTGTCAAGAGCTATACCCGAGCGTTTTAAAGAGATAAAATTTGAACTTACCGTGAATCCTGAAATTCCGGTCGATTCAGATGAGTATTATAAATCCGATCGTATGAGAGTACGCTACACGGGCGATATTGTGAATGGTGAAGAACAAATTATTCAATTTGATTATTACCACGTTAAGCCAGGGCAGGTCATCCAAGGGACCATGCTTCGTGAAACCAGTGTAGTCAAATTAGCCGACGGCAGTGATGCATTTGTATCCATCGGCCCGCCATATAATACTTTTCAGTGGATGATGGGTTCAGTCAACATGAGCTTGTTCGGAACGGTCACGAAGGAAGAAATGATTGCCATTGCCAATGACCTGCAGGAACAAAAATTCCCTGGCAGCACGAGACAATGAATCAAAATAATACATTATTTGAAATATGGATTGTATTTTCAGAATTCGTTCCGTCATTCGCCGTATGTGTGCTAACGACCCGGTAGTAATAACCTGTGATGACTGTCCAGCTCGACTGTGCTGACAGGGATTGTGTTTGTGTTTTGCTTTTGGTCCCAGACCGATACGTCACCCAATTTGAGCCCGTCCAGCGTTCCAGCCGGTAATCCACCTGAAGTGATTTCATTTCCTTGTAGGTGGTTGTTGATGTAGTGACGTTCGCTGTCAGCCCTCCTCCCGGAGAAACGTTCCCTGCTGCCTGATATATATACTTGAGAGCTGCCAGGGAGTGAACAGTTTGCTCCTCCGGCGGTGGTGGTGCGGTGAGTGCACCAGATACAATGTCAGGACTAGCTGCGGCAGTGCTGCCAACAGGAATAGATAGAATTGCAGGCACCGATAATGCAGCAGCAAGGGTAATTTTCAGAAAGGATGACAGACTCATTTTCAACATATGTATTCCTCCTCCAACGTCATATTTGATTTTGTGTAAGGTATAAACGGACGGAGGAGGTTATAGGTTTCAAAAATATAAAAAGACGCTCCGACCTTCATGTCGGTAGCGTCTTTTCTTACTGTTGAATCTGTGGCGTGAGCTGAAACCTAAATATTTTCCATTTCGTATAGGCTTTAAAGAGTTACACCCACGCTATTCATAACTCAATGATACTCGTGGCAATATTCGAGCAAAATTCGCTGTCATGTTCCACAAAAAGAAGTGTTGGCGAGTGCTCAAGCAGCAAGTCTTCAATTTGCATGCGGGAAATGACATCAACAAAATTAAGTGGTTCATCCCAAACGTGCAAATGTGCTTCTTCACTAAGGCTTTTGGCAATCAGTACTTTCTTTTTTTGTCCAGCACTAAACGTTGAAATATCCTTATCCAGCTGCAGTCTGGAGAAATCCAGTTTGCGTAATATTGATTTGAAGAGACTTTCATCAATGCCCTGTGTCATCGCATACTCGGATAAGCTTCCTGCGAGACCCGAGGTATCCTGTGATACATACGACATTTTGACCTGAGGATCCTTGCGAAGTTGACCTGTGTAGGCAATATCCTCGCCGCAAATCAATTTAAGAATGCTTGATTTACCCGAACCATTCTTACCGTAAAGAGCGATTCGGTCTCCTTTTTCAACCGTTAAATAAATATCCTTACAAACAATATTGGAGCCATATGCAATCGACACATTTTCCAATTGGACAATTTCATTTTTGTGAAAGTCCAATTGATGAATCTGCAGCCGTTCAGCACTTTCGATATTTTTGAGAAGTTTGGACTTTTCTTGAATGGCAGATTGCTGCCGTTGTTCGATGTTTTTGGACCGTTTCATCATTTTGGCAGCCTTGTGTCCAATGTAGCCTTTATCCACTTTCGAACCGGAGTTCCTAGTCCCGTTTTTGGACTTTTCGACTTCATGTGACCAACCGCCAGTTCGTTTGGCGGAGTCGGATAAGCGTTTAATGTCTTTCTGTAACTTTTCGTTGCTTGCAAGCTCATATTGATCCTGTCTCTTCTTATTCTCCCACCAGGCGGAAAAATTGCCTTTTTGAATCTCGATGTTCGTTTTATTGATCGAAAGGATATGGTCTACACTGTGATCCAGGAAGGATCTATCGTGTGATACGAGAATAAAGCCACTTTTTCTGCTTAGATAACTGCTGACGAGCTTTCTGGCATGCATGTCGAGATGATTGGTTGGCTCATCAATAAGCAAGAATTGATTTTCCTTCATGAACAAGGCAGCCAGCATGACTTTCGTTTGCTCTCCATTGGATAGGGACTCGAATGGTCGATACAGAACATCTTCGGAAACCTTCAGAAGGTTAAGCTCCCGTACCAGTTCCCAATGCTGATAGTCTGGATAAACATCACTTATCACATCAAGTGTCATCGAGTCTTTATTCTCAACAGGAAAAGGAAAGTACTCAAAATCAACATGGGCTGAGATGGTGCCACTATATTCATATTTACCAAGCAAAAGGTTAAGGAATGTAGTTTTCCCTCTCCCGTTTCTTCCGGTAAAGCCTAATTTCCAGTCGGAGTCCAATTGAAAACTCACATTTTCGAAAATATTATCGTAACTGCCGTCATAGGCAAAGGTCAGGTTTGATACGTTTATCATTGACATAAGGGATCATCCTTTTCATTTATATTCCGATGCTAAATAAATGAGGTTATGATCATGACATGATTCCCTTATTGTATCCACTCTCGGAAGAATCCAAGCAAAAAAGAAACTCAAAGCCAGGTAAATCGTTGCGTGGATAGATAAAGCTCCGAATTCCGATTCATGATTTGGTGAACCATGCCAATGTTCATATCCAGTGACAGGTTCACATAAACATCTACAACCTCTAATTCAGTCATAACTCTATCCCCCTTTAAAATCGTATGGTTTCAACTTTCAGATACAGAAAACTTAACATGGATGGGATTCGTGGGTCAAGGATGATGGTGCGGCGCTCCCAGAAGGATCCTTGCGCAGCAAAGGGAGCCAGTTCTTATCCGAGTCTGGACAAGCACTTGCTCCCTTTAGAATGGTTGCTATTCGATAACACGGCAATCCGCCATGACTTCCGGTTTATAACGCATACTATCTGCCTCTGTAATTTTGCGAATGACTCTGCAGGGGACACCTGCTGCGAAGGAGTCTGCTGGAATGTCCTGGGTCACTACACTTCCGGCACCGATTACACAACGGTCTCCGATGGTAACTCCTCCGCATACGGTTACATTAGCAGATAGCCATACATCGGTTCCGATCGTTACGGGTTTGGCGTAACACAAAGACTTCGGATCACCGTTCTGATCAAGCATTTGCCGGCGTTCAGAAGCGATAAACGGGTGAATGGGAGTAACAATCGTTACATTAGGTCCAAAACTGGTATGGTCTCCAATGGTAACCTTGGCATCGTCCTGAACCGTTAGATTGTAGTTGGCAAAGAAATGATTGCCGATCTCTGTGTGAACACCATAATGAAAGAATACAGGCCCTTGAATGAAGCAGGATTCCCCTTTGCGACCAAGAATCTGTGTCAGAATCGCTTCACGTTCCTCTGCCTGATCCTCGAACATCTGGCTGTATTGATGGCTTAAGTTGTGCGAACGAAGTTTAATGGCTTTTAGTTCCGGGTGGCTGGGACTGAATAAAATCCCGTTCAATATTCGTTCTTCCTCCGTCATGTGATCAACTCCCATTCAATTCACGTTTTTTTGAAGGTCCATACAGTCTTGGATTGTCAGGAGAACACCGTTCTCCTCGTTGGATTTCGTAATAAAACGCGCTGCTTTTTTGGTGTTTTCACAAGCATTGCTGACCGCAAAGCTGTATTTGGCAATACTCATAAGCTCTACATCATTCTCTCCGTCCCCAAAGGACATCGTTTCTTCATAAGTGACGCCGAGCAGCTCCTGCAATTTTTTAACCGTCTCTCCTTTATGCGTATGCAGGGCCGTGATATCAAGCCACTTGGGTTCTGAATCCACAATATAGATTTGGCCGCCAAGTGTCTTCTCTACATGTTTCCTTAGGGCACTACTCCGTTCATTGATATCGTATACTGTTATTTTGATAAAGCGGCTGTCGATCTCCTGGAAAGAGTCAATCTTCTTAACCTGTTCGTATGAGCTTTTAACCACGTTGTACATCTCCTCTTGGATGGAAGAATGAACATATGCTGCATCGCTTGCACATACAATGAGGGTCAGGTCTGGAGCAAAACGTTGTATCGATTCAATGCTTTGTAAAGCAAGTTCTCGTTCAATGCTGAATTCTTTTACGATCGCCCCATCTTTCTTAATTCTTGCTGCACTATCTCCAAGTACCCATATCCCCTTGCCATGTTCTCCAAATAATTTTTCTACCCGTTCACACTGTTTTCCTGTGCATGCCACAAAGGTCATTCCTTGTTTCTGCATTTCTAAATGCACTTTGTTGAATAATTCAATATCGAATAATCCCTTGTTGTTCAGGAATGTTCCATCTAAGTCAGTTACTACAAGTTTAATCATTTAGCAATCCCCTCTTTGTTTAAGGCTAATTCATAATACTTTTCATACTATCTTTATAATGTATGTTTATAAAGTGGACAGAAAAATACGATAATCATGTTCTCACGGTAATCGGTATGCTATTAAACTACATAACAAGCCTATTCCATGTAACTGGTTTCATGTCAACGCTCTTTATTTAGGATCGTACTCCTTTACTCAAACCAATCATCGACGGAGCGCATCGGTTTCACTTCCATAGACTGTTTCGACAATGCTAAACACGCATAGGCTGCCGCCCAGATGATAACAGCTAAAATAACATATGCCATTTTCTCACCTCCCAACATTCTGAGATCTTAGAAGTATGCGATTCACGGTTTCCGCGCTAAATAACATCAATATGAGTAGAACAAGCACTACAACCGGAAATGAATCTGTACTGGTCTTCGCTGCAAGAAACCCAAATAGCGGAGGAAGCAGAGTTGTACCGCTATAAGCGACAGCCATCTGGTATCCCATTAACTTGACGGAGTTTTCTCTCCCGAAGCGAGCCGGCGTTTCATGCAAAAGTCCAGGATAGATTGGCGCTAGACCAAGCCCGATTAAAATAAAGCCTGCTACCGAAAACGATGAAGAAAGCGGAAGCAGTAAAAGGAGTCCTCCGAGGATCGTAGTCCATTGCCCATAGCGAATTAAAAACCGGTTATGCACGCTTAACGAGATAAAACCTGTAATGAACCTGCCCAACGTAATACCTCCGTAATAAATGGAAATCCAGCCCGCTGCCATCTCTGCTGAGATGTTTTTCGTTCCAACCAAGTAACTGGCTCCCCATAATCCGACTGTGGTTTCAACCCCGCAATATAACAGAAAAGCGAGCAATGAGGGCTTAACGCCTCTTAATTTCAAGACGTTCCCCGGGATCCGTATTTCCGATTTTGTCTCGCTATCGGTCCTAGTTGTTGGTGCCGTCTCACGCAATGCAGCCACTCTTTTCCATAACGGCAGCGTGATAAGAAGTACGATAACCAGTACAAGCTGGATGACACCAACGGCAGCATAACCGCCTCTCCAAAAGTTCTGATCCGCTATATAACCAGCCATGATGATTGGGCCCATGGTAGCACCAACGCCCCAGAAGCAATGCAGCCAGTTCATATGATGCGCTTGGTAATTTGCAGCGACATAATGATTCAACGCTGCATCTACGGCTCCTGCGCCCAGGCCAAGTGGAACGGCCAAGATCATAAACCATATCATTGAAGGTGCCATGGAAAATCCAATCAACGAAATTGCGGTTAGCAAACAGCTGAACAACGTAATGTTACCTGTGCCCATTTTCTGAATCATTTTCCCACTTGCCAGACTGGAGACGATGGTGCCTGCGGCAATAATCATGGAAATGAGACCTGCTGAGCCTACGGAGGAACCTATTTCCGGCCATATGACCGGCCATGCAGATCCAAGTAGTGAATCCGGAAGTCCCAGACTTATAAAAGCCAGATAGATTACGGTGAGAAACCAGGTTGCCATCTTTGTAACTCCTCTCTTGATGTAGTTGATCATCCTGATTAATAAATATACTTTATAAAGTGTTTAAGTTAAATATGCGGGATATGGTGTTCCTTTGTCAATACTCATCCTATGAGCAAAATCAGATATAATTATCACTTTGAGCTAAATCAGGAAAACTGTAACACTTAGTCGAAACTTTACGGAATGTTCCATAGGTAAACTAAACAAGTCGAGTATATTATCCAAATATCCATGCACCTCAGCCCAAAGTTTGAGATCTCATAAGCATGAAAAAAGCAGTCCAGGATGAAATATCATCACTAGACTGCTTCGAATAACTGAAGACAGGAATGAAGCTGCTTGGCTTAAGCCCCTTCTTCCTCAACCAACATTTCAAGCTTAATTACATTTACCCGTGAAATCCGCTTATGCTCCGTCTCCTGAATGACGAATACATATCCTCCATATTCAACCGATTGACCGACTTCAGGCGGAATGGTCTCCACTCTGGAGTACAGCCAGCCACCAATCGTGTCATAGTCGCTCCGATCCATATCCAGTTCAAATCGCTCACTGACTTCTTCAATCAGCATCATGCCATCAATGGAGTATTCCATCTCATCCACTTTCTCAATGGCAGGACGCTCCTGATCAAACTCATCCTGAATCTCGCCCACGATCTCTTCCATAATATCCTCCAGCGTTACCATTCCGGAAGTTCCGCCGTATTCATCAATCAGAATGGCAATCTGTGTCTTGCTGCGCTGCATACGCTTCAGTAGATCACTGATTGGCGTCGAATCTGGAACAGCAAGAATTGGTCGGATTACAGAAATGGTATCTGTGAGCTGGGACCGCATCAGATCTTTAATATGAATAAAGCCGATAATGTGGTCCTTGTCACCGTTGTAAACCGGATAGCGGGTTCGCATGCTTTCACTGGCGATTTCCAGATTTTCTAGCATGGACTGATTGGCGTTCAGACAGATCATTTCCGTCCGCGGAATCATAATTTCACGGGCAGTTGTTGCCGTAAAATCAAATATATTATCAACAAGCGCCAATTCAGTATTGTCAATTAAACCGCTCTTATTGCTTTCTTTCATCAGAATGCGTATTTCATCTTCACTATGTGCCGAGTCATGCTCCGAAGCAGGTGCCATTCGAAACAATCTCAGCAGGCTGTTCGCCATACCATTCAAAGCCCAGATAAAGGGATACATCAATTTGTAAAAGAACGTAAGCAGTACCGCAGACCATAACGTGACCGTCTCCGATTTGCGGATTGCCATCGTCTTGGGAGCAAGTTCCCCGAGTACAATATGCAAAATCGTAATAATTACAAATGCAATCACAATCGAAATTCCGTGTACATATACCGGGCCGAGTCCAAACGCGGTAAACATGGGCTCAAGCAAGTGTGCAATGGCAGGCTCTCCGAGCCAGCCGAGTCCCAGTGAAGCCAGCGTTATGCCCAATTGGCATGCAGACAGATAGGCATCCAGGTTACGTACAATATTAGAAGCATAGATGGCTCTTTTGTTGCCTGCTTCCACCAAAGCCTCAATTCGGCTGCCGCGAACTTTTACCATCGCGAATTCTGCAGAGACAAAAAAACCGTTCATCAATACAAGCAAAGCAATTAAAAATAAATTTAATATACTCGGTAAGGGGTCACTCAAATTGTCATCCTATTCGCCGTCATTCTTCGGCAAATAGGTCCACCTCCTTCGAAAATGTAGGATATTAGCCATTCTGCCGCTCATTTGCAGGTTCAACTTCCCAATGCTTCCACCTCCTTCTGGATTGTGTCGAATAAAAGGATATGCTTCTTTTATTATATAACTCTAAACTACACAGTCAATCCGTGTCCTATGACAACGAAATGATGCTAACCAGCAAATTACTTTACAAAGGTAGCGAATACGCCGTCTTATTTACATTTGCTAACTAAGTATATTGAACAGATGCCAAACGGTTTTATTGTTTATATCTTGTGCTCGGTGGGTGTCACAATTGAATTCCAAATAAAATGTAAAACGTAAAAAGAGTATTCCCGTTGATATCCAAATTCAGGAATACTCTTTGATGGTAATTCGAGTTAAGGGACATAACCTTATGTGCTTATTTTGACAGGGAAACGGGACTCCGTATCCCATCGACACTGCGGTTCTTCGCCTTGTGCGTTCCACAAACCTCCAATCCACATTTCGTCTCTTCGTAATTCCGCATAGTCTGCTTCTTCAGCGAGTACCTGGATGCCGAGCTCAGTCAGAGACAAGACTGCATTACGGAAATGTTCATCGTGCCGGGTGAAATCAGGGAACGTATCTGCTCCGCTAATCTGTAGTAGGGCATAGGGCTCCAAGGTCATTCTTCTCAGATGTGCCCAATATTCCAAGTCTCCCATCCCCAACAGATGCAGCCGTTCACTCACATGTTTAAATAATGGAAATGGATGATCAATCCCTTGACTCACAGCTTCCAGAGTCGCTTGTTCAATTGCACCCAGACCATTCGACTGTGAAGGCAGGCGGGTCAAGTGAGCCTCAAAAGCAGCATGCGCAAATGGGAGAACCGTACTGTTTTGTTTTAAATAATCCATGTGATCCTGAATATCGGAAGAGGTATAAGCTTGCCAGAACTGACTTCCCGCCTGAAGCTCCTCCGTTCCCATTACATGCCACGTACCAGACAAACGTCCGATCTGTCCGGGTGTAAGCTGTCCCAGCCCCCGAAAGTTCTCTATTTCCGGATACGCATCAATACATAACAGATTCACCTTGGTATCCCTGAGCGATTGACCATTAAAATAGTGCAGCAGATAAGACAACATCGCCTGATCATAGAGATCATATTCATACCAGAGTACAATCTCCTTGTACTGATGAAACGCATGCAGTTTTCGCTCCAGCTCAGCAATTTGCAGATATTCCGTCTGGGGAATCCCTAATTGCTGTTCCAGATAGGCAGCGCGCTTGCTTCTCTCCAACTCGTTCCCCATATCTTGGACAACAGGACCAAAGGTGTAAAGTTCCCGCCAGACCATAACCTCTCCTTCGACCCCGCTTTGCCGCAATCGATCTGCAGCATGATCTCCATTGGTAATATGCAGCATGCCTTTGCCCCCTTCATAAAGTTCATGAAATACGGTTATAACGTCCGCTACAGGTAATGTACGCCTCAGCTTCGCCCTGGCATCGAACAGCCTTTTCTTCAATGCCGGAACAGATACGCTAAGGAAATCGGAAATTTCCTTAAGCGAATATCCCTGAAAGTAGAACATGTCCACTACATGCTGCATGGATAACGGCAGACTGGATATGGAATCGCGAAGAATCCGATACCGTTCCTTTTGCAAAATAAGCTGTTCAGGGTTATGCACTTCTTCGCTCGAATCGATGTTGTACAGTAACTCCTGTTCAGGGGAAGTGCTGTGCTGCTTGCGCCTTAACCAACGGTAGCACTGTCGTTCAACAATCACTTTAAACCATCCTGGAAAGGCTTCGGCTGTCTCCAGCTTCGACAGATTAGCAAATGCTTCTGTAAACGCCTCCTGTACAATATCTTCAGCCCAGTAACCATCCTCCAGTTTGTTATAAGCTACAGCAAGCGCCATTCCGCGGAACTGTTTCATTAACTGCTCATATGCCTCAGGCTCGCCTCGGATGGCTCCCTCAATCCACTCGTTCAATGATGTAAACTCCTCTCTGTGAGCGTCTTGCTCAGCCTGTATATGTATAAGTGCCATGATTGCGAGTAAAGGTTACTACAATCTCCATTATAACGAAAAAAACTGTCCCACTTGTGGATTTGAATCCACGTGCGGGACAGCCTGGTTAAACATTCTTTCTACAGAAACCCCCGTCTAATAACGAATTAGAATCTGCTTGGAGCTTGAGGATAGTTTCCAACAACGCCCGGATATTGGTACAACAATGGCTCATCAAACGTAGCATAATCGAAGTTAACCATTAACAGCATAATACGTCTTCCTGTCTTAGGATCGCTGATAATGATGTGATCACGACCTGCAGCTTCAATAATTCCTTGGAAAATGCGAGCATTCCATTCTTTGTTACCTTCATATGTCATGTAGAATGTACCAAATTTGCCGAGGTTCAGGCGCAGGATATTTTCGATGTATGATTGTTCAAACTGCGGCGCAGTTGTCGTTACAACTCCACCTGTTGGTGTCATTGGACTGCCGCTGGATACAAGCGGTGGTACACTTGTGGAGCTTGGTGAAACCATGCTAGGTGATACCATGCTAGGTGATACCATGCCTGGTGTAGGCGACGTCGTAGGCATGCCATTACCGATTTTATAGGATGTTCCTTGAACTTGCGAGTTGGCTTGTTGACCCAGTGCCTGTGTTGTTGGTTGATATGGTTGATTAATCATTGTAATTCCTCCTAAAATTTAATAAACTTCCGGACAATCTTCACCTGTCGGACTGAAGAAACAGTGCGCTTTGAAACGACCCGTATTTTGCTGGTTATACCACGTCGGAGGACAGTCGCCCACAGGTCTGAAAAACCACAGGGCATTGCTGGCTGGCCAGATCCGTTCTCCATTAATGACCCGTTGTGCCAGACGAATCTCGGACTGTCTTGCCCGCTGATAAAAGTAGCCTTTTTGGGTGGATTCGAATCCACCGGGGTTCTGGAATACCATTCGGTTAATGTCACGAATGTCCCCGAAATCAAGGCAATCCACCAGTACACGGTTCACACCCACATTACCTACAAGCAGCATGCCCTGTTCGCCGTCACCTTCAGCCTCTGCCCTCATCAACCTTGCCAGCAGCCTGACGTCTTCTGAGTTGGCTTTAATAACAGCCATATTCTGTTTCCTCCCTTGCTTCAGCTCTTCATCACCGTACATCGTATTGTGCAGGAGCCTATTCGGTGACACGAATCCAGCTTTTTTCCACAAAAAAATCCCGGAACCTCACCCCATGTGAAGTCCCGAGATAAAACATTTCCTATATAACGAGCCTAATTAAGGCTTGGCATTAATCCAGTAATCGTAAGCATGTACCATGTTACCTTGGTAGGCTTCATAATCCTTCAGCAGTTCAGGCAGCTTCGCAAGCTGCTGGTCCATCTCGGCAGCACCCTTTTCATAAAATGAGATATGGGCGCCTTCATGATTCTCTTTCATTTCTACCGAAATCAGCAGCGGCTTGCCCAAACGGTCGGCGATCTCCATCTCCTGTCTGACCACTGCGGCAATGCCATTGGACCCTTCGGCCGTGTTACGGAAAGCCATGAGAGAGACATGATCCAATGTGCGGATCATAAATTCAGTAACAGACATGTCTTGTCCTGGCAAAGGGAAGCTATCTAGCCATACAGCGAGATCGGCACTGGTCTCCAAACTGCTGTCCTTTTTCGTTTCTTCCTGGAAAAAGGAGATATTGGAAGCCCATTCTGTCAAAAGTGCATCGCGGTCGGAATTCCATTCCGGCAGTGTGTAGGGCTCGATATCCAGATGAATGCCTTTGAATCGTTCTTCGGGTTCAACTTCGGCATTATAATTTTTCACATAATTGATCAGTCGCTCGATCCGTGGTCTGTTCTCGGATCTACCCCAGATGGGATGGCCGCCCATAGCGTGAATTTCAATCCCTTGTGCCTGCGCTCGTTTAACAAAACTGCGATAACTTGAATAGGGCTGGTCCAGATCAAGCCGGACATATAAAAAGTTAATATGCTGTGCTGCGGCGAATTCAAGAATATGCTGACCGCCATCATCCGTTACCTGCGAGGCCTCCCAGATGTAAGTTCCGCGAATCTCAGGCTGAGGGCCTGGTTTCTCCGGGGCAATCTCTCCATCGGGTTCAAGCTGTCCCCAATACACGATATCATGTACGGCAGAACCGGCATATGAAGCATGATTACGTAAGGATTCCGCAACCTCTGCCAAGACACTCTCCAGCTGCGCTGCTCCCTTTCCGGCAAAAGTCGTAAATTCTTCACCAGGCATCGGCTTCGTATTCACCCCAACGGTGACTGAAGCACCGCTGGCATCAGCCCAATTCATTTCCTGTTCAATGAGTTGAATAATGCCGTTATTCCCTTGTGCGTTATCGCGGTAAGCTAGTAAAGTAACATGATTAAACTGTTCCATGAACCAGCGTGATAACGGCAGGTTATCTGTATCATCTGTTGTTTTTGTACCAGCGATCGTATAAGAATCCAGCCAAAATGGCAGATCCACATTAATGTCGATGGCACCATTCGCCTCGACCTGTTCAAGCAACAATTTCATATTCTCTACCCATGACTGAACCAAAGACTCTGAATCGTCTTTCCATGCAGGCAAAACGTAAGGTTTGACATCCAGATGGATGGCATCAAATCGTTCTTCTGCAGCAGCTCCCTGATTATAGTCAGAAACCCACGCAGCCAAACGGAGCATTGGTGCCTCACGGTCACGAACAGCCCAGGACGGGTCCCCTCCTAGTGCTTCAACAGCAATACCCACTTTACTGGCTTTGGATATGAACGTGCGATATACCTCATCGGATATATTCATATCCACGTTGACATAGAGTCTGTTGATCTTATGTTTAGCTGCGTTAGCCAGCAGCTCGTCTCCTCCATCATCTTGGACAGACTTGGCCTGCCATACCCAGGCTGCCCGTATGTCGCCCGTGTCTGCCTTCACAGGCGAAGCCATTCCTGTCATTATGATCCCTCCAATCAGCAGTAATAGACCAAAGATCTTCCGGGATGAATTCCCGAACATATACTCCCTCCATTCTTGTTCTGTTGTAAAATCACATTCATTATAGCAACCGATTTCTGAATTTCAAATAAGCCCAAGTGCTTAACTTGGGCTTACGGATGCTAGAGGATTCAATTTGTACAACAGACCGAGGGAATCCCGGTTCTAGTCCTCATATATCATTTTTCGAGTCATGCCCCCATCAATCATCAGATTGGTCCCAGTGACAAAGGTATTGCTTGGATCCGACAAATATAAACATGCGCGGGAGATATCCGAAGGGACGCCTACGCGTCCTGCAGGATGCTGTTCATGATCTTCCGGCTTCAATTCGTCCACATTGCCTGTCTCAATCCATCCCGGACTGATACAATTGACCCGAATACCGTCCTTGCCAAGTGAGACCGCCATCGCATGTGTCAGGGCTACAATGGCTCCTTTGGACGCTGCATAGGCCTCTGTCTCAGGTTCAGACATAAACGCACGTGTCGATGCCATATTGACGATAGCGCCTCCATGTTCATTTTGTTTCATATGTTTGGCCGCTTCACGACTCGCGAGAAAGCAGCTTCTTACATTCGTATTAAGCACATCGTCCCATTCCTCCAAGGTCAGCTCGTAGGGAGACTTCCACCTGGCTACGCCTGCATTGTTCACCAGGATGTTGATTTGTTTAAATTCTTCGATGGTTGTGCGAATCAAATTCGTAATATCCTGCTCCTTGCGAACATCGCACTGAACGAAGATGGCTTCACCGCCTTCATTGCGAATCGAAGCAGCAGCTGCGGCTCCTTCCGCCTCCTGATAATCGGCAAGTACAACTTTGGCACCAGCAACCGCGTAAGCTTCGGCTACGCTGCGTCCGATCCCCTGAGCTGCTCCCGTAACAACAACGACTTGATCTGTAAATGACATCTTGAACTCCTCCTCTATTAAGACGCTTCTGTCATCACATACGAATATGTCGAATCAAGAAACCTTATCGTTATAAAGACCCTCTCCTTATATAAAAACACGATACCACCTTTAAGAAACGCTTGTCCAAGAAAATTAACATTAAAAAAAGCTTACGCCACTATGGCGCAAGCCAGCCGGATTATCCGCGTACACGTTCTGAATACAGGCGGTTGTAGCGCTCGAAGCCTATATACCGTGTTCCCTTGAAAGAAAGACGGCCTTCATCTCCTTCGGAGCACAATCCGTACTCTTCTCCGTTCACCTTGAACTCGAGCCGATCTCCGCTCTCTACTTCAAAGGTAATGTAATACAGCGTACGGGCTGAACTGCCTGGTTCAGCTTGCGACTGACTGATCTGCATCCTTCTGCCTGTTATTCGCGAAGGTACGGTAAGCAGAGGCTCGGCGTTGTTGCGCCCCCATCTCCATACTTCTTTCCCCACAGACAGAAGAACAATACCTATAATCAGAACAAATACGACTGGAAAGACGGTTCCGAAAAAGTCAAACATCCAGGATGATTCAATGCCCATGTCTCTCCCCTCCGTTCTTACACCTAGGACAGCCAGAGTCTTGACCCGTCTCCTGTACATGTATATGCGCGAGTAATATGGAACTTGTTATCAGGAGTTCAAATTGTAAGGAACGGGCAGAAAATGTCCCGTGCGAATGACCTCCTCCATGTTGCACCTTGAAGTTCAAGATTAGTTGCAAAAAAAAGCCCCTAATCAGGGGCTTACATTCACTACACCAGCATTCTATCTGTTACCATGCTCTATCTTGCATTGTTTGTTATGCATACATCAGGTTCATGAAACCGCGAGTTGCTTCTGCTCCCTCCGCTTGTTCGGGTTCTTCTGGCTGTGCGTATTGTGCCATGCAGGCCTTCACTTCTTCTTCGGTTGTGCAACGGTTGGCATCATCGCAATTGTAGCATAAGTGAAGCATGTATCTCGTTAGTTCGTCCGCCTGCGTGAATTGAGTTTGTTCATTGGTTCTCATCTTCATCACTCCCATCTCTTCTTGAATTCAATATAACATCATTTAAACTAAGTTATTGTGATTTATTTCACATAGTAGTTAAAAAGAGAAGAAACACGACGGTTTCTCTTCTAAATAACGCCTATATTTAGCTTACCTACAGCACTTTCCACTGCATACCACCATCCACAGTCTGCAGGAGCAAGGATCTCTTGGTATCCGTATTCTCTACCAGAATCCAGCCCAGTTTCGAGGAAACCATCTGCAGCTTCACGATCTCCGGATAATCCTCCAGAATACCGTCCAGGACTTTACTGCCCGGAAGTGCCTTCCAGCTTTTTCCCGAATCCTTGGTCTGGTATGTTGTGCCCGACTGAACTACCCAACCTTCTGATGCATTCAGGAAAGCAGGAGTCAGGTTGCGATTGATTCCCTTCTGCTTATTCAGGCCGAAGGTCGATAATGTCCAGCTCTTACCTCCGTCATCTGTGAAGTATCCGTTGAACTTGGTATAATCTCCGCTGGAACAGGTTAAAGGCATCCAGGCCCCCTTCGCTTCCCGACCAAAAAACTGAGGTGAACCAATGTTAAAATTGCCACACCCATTGAAGTCGTTCCGGTCAAAAAATGTCGGTCCGGTCTTCCAATTCTCTCCGCCATCTGTTGTGACATACAGCTTCGGAGTTCCAAATTCAAGGGCTGTCAAGAAGCCGTGTTTCGGATCAGAAAAAGTCAAGCCCGTTGTATATCCACGTGTCGGAATCTCGGCCGAAGCCGGCTGATCGTCCTCATCACTGGATGACATCTCCTTCCAGGTGATCCCCCCATCCTCAGTAACATACAGCTTTTTATCCTGCTTCCCGATGGAGGTATCCACCGTAGTCAGAATCCAGCCTTTCTCCGGGGATACAAAGGATATGGCAGTGACTTTGTCCGTCTGGGACAAGGAAGACAAGCTCCAGCTTACTCCCCCATTATTGGTGCGCAAGACCATCGTATCAGTTCCACCCAACCCTTCACGAACGATCCATCCATGGGTACGATCCACAAAATAAATGCTTTGCCCATACTGCGGGTTGGCCGGAAATTGCACGTTCTCCGAAGGAGAAATATTCGTCCAGGTTACGCCCTGATCCTGAGTGTAGTATAAACGCAGTGCGTTTCTCGTAACCCCCCACGCCAATCCTCCGTTGTCATTAAGCAGCTGGAAGTCGGTCAGACGTGTCTGGATCTGGTATTCCGCCGTATCTGTAGTCGCTTGCGTACTGTTATCAGGTGGAACAACCGTTAATGTCTGTCCGGTATTTCCGATCTCTTCCTGCTCTTGGGGCGGTTCTGCCACCGGGGTCTGACCTGTGTCGGTGCAGGCAGCCAGTAGGGCAGCTATTCCTATAGACAGCAATGCTGTCTGCGCGATTTTGGTCCATTGCAAACGCAAGTGGAGTTCACCTCTCTCATCCAATAGCAGGCGCGCATGCCTGTCCGATCGGTATACATTTTACGATTCATTCGAATCCACTTCTCCCATTCTACCACAAACCATGTCGAAAAGGCTCATCTTGGGTAACAGGGTGTCAAAAGGGAACCTGTATCAAGTACTCGTTCCATAGTTGGATGCCCATGCCATACTTTCGACTCAATCTTCCTTAAACAGACAACGAAAGTGAAATATTTTATAGACATCACTTTCTTTTCAAACATTTATACCTTAATATGGATGGAAGTCTACCCATAAAGGAGAGGATATGAACATGGTAAACAGTGCTTTGCTCAAGCCGAGTCGCGTAGTCATTATTGGCATGGGCGCGGTGGGAACAACAACGGGATATACGCTGATGTTAAGACAGCGCTCATCCGAGTTGGTATTTGTGGATGTGAATCATGATAAGGCTACAGGTGAAATGCTGGATATGAACCACGGGCTTCCATTTACCGGAGGCGTCAAAGTATGGGCTGGTGACTACTCGGACTGCAAAGACGCGGACATCATTATCATTACAGCCGGGGCCTCCCAGAAGCCTGGTGAAACCCGCATTGATCTGCTGAAGAAAAATGCCAGCATATTCAAAGATATCATTGAACGTATTACCGAAGTGAACTCTCATGGCATTTTGCTCATAGCCACCAATCCTGTAGACATATTATCTTATACGTCCTGGAAACAGAGCGGCTGGCCTGCTTCACGGGTGATTGGCTCCGGTACCTTGCTTGACAGCGCCCGCTTCCGCTACCTGATTGGTAAAAACAAAGGCATTGATCCCCGCAGTATTCATGCACACATCATTGGGGAACATGGTGATTCCGAAGTACCTGTATGGAGTTTAGCCAACGTGGCGGGAACAGATCTGGATCTCGACGAGGAAACGCAGCAGGATATCTTTGATCGCACCAAAAATGCGGCTTATGAGATTATTAATGCCAAAGGAGCCACTTCCTATGCAATCGCACTTGCTTTGGATCGTATTGTAGCAGCCATTTTGGGCAATGAAGGATCGGTCCTAAACGTATCTACATTGCTGGAGGACTACAATGGCGTTTCCGATGTTTATCTCGGAGTTCCATGTGTGGTGGATCGCAACGGAGTACGTGAAATATTACCGCTTCCACTGAATGAGACAGAGAAAGTCGCTTTCCAGGCTTCAGCAAACAAATTAAAGGAACAGATTGCAGGATTGGAATAATGTCATTATTTTAATATAACCAAAGGACCATCTGGATCGCATATCATGCTGATTCGGATGGTTCTTTCGTATGAATTAATGAGTAGTGGCCTGAACGAAGTCCGACACTTCATTTTAGTTTACATAACATTTATTATGTATATTTTTTTATTGTTCCATGTATCTCTCTACAAATCAGAAAATAAGCAGATTTCTATAATTTCCACTTTATCTAATCGCCTCATAACAAAAAAAGAACCAATGAATCCAAGGAATCGTTGGTTCTTTCTATAATAGTTCAATTAACATACCACCTATAATTCCGGTAATGACAATGAACCACGGTGGACACTTCCAGAAAACAAGCATGATAAATAGAATGCATACCAACGAAAAATCAGCAGTTGTCTTGACGGCTGTCGTCCATAAAGGTTGATATAGCGCTGCCAGCAGAATACCAACCACCGCTGCGTTAATTCCAGTCAGTGCCGCTTGCATGTGTTGATTTTTGCGGAGGAAACTCCAAAAAGGAAGCGTGCCTATGATGAGTAAAAAAGCCGGTAAAAAAATGGCTATCGTAGCAACAATCGCCCCTGATATACCCATTGTGATTGCTCCGAGATAAGCAGCAAAAGTGAACAGCGGTCCTGGTACGGCCTGCGTTGCGCCATACCCAGCCAGAAAATCATCTTTTGACAACATTCCCCGGGGAACCAATTCCTGCTCCAGAAGTGGCAGAACCACATGCCCTCCGCCAAAAACCAGCGATCCCGATCTGTACATATAATCGAATAAGGCTAACCACTGAATCCCCATAACCTGATGCAATATCGGCAGTGCTATGAACAGACCAACAAAAGTAGTCAAACAAAGTACGGCGACCGTTCGACTTATCGGGACAACAAGATCAGGAACCTGCGGAGCAGATGATTTCCTATACAACCACAAACCAATCAATCCTGCTGACAAAATAAGAACGAATTGACTGTATACAGCTGTCCATAATAAAGCAACTGTTGCTGTCAGCACAGCAAGCGTAACCCTCTTCTTATCAGGCGTTAATTTTTGGCCCAATCCCAGTATCGCTTGAGCGACGATCGTGACAGCTACAATCTTTAATCCGTTAAGCCATCCGGCATTGCCTACATCATATTCTTTCAACAGTAAAGCAAACAACACCAGAGCAATTACTGAAGGAAGTGTAAAACCGATCCATGCAATCAGCCCTCCAATAATACCTGCCCGAATTACACCAATTCCAATACCAACCTGACTACTGGCTGGCCCAGGAAGGAACTGACACAGTGCCACAAGATCCGCATAACTTCGCTCATCCATCCATTGTCGCTTGCGTACGTATTCATTGTGAAAATAACCCAAATGTGCAGTAGGTCCTCCAAAGGAAGTCAATCCCAGTTTAGTTGACACCAGGAGCACTTCCCAAAGAGAGGCTGTTTTTTCTTGTGGCTCGTCCATCGTTGGGGTATTTTTCTTCCCTCCCATTCCGCACATCTCTCCTAATCATAGAGTGGTTGAGACACCATAAACTCCGGAAGTTTGACGTCCAGCAGAGCCATTGCCTCTTCCTTCTCCCGGCTGGTAACGTGCGTATAAACGGTTGTGGTTTGAATCGATGCGTGACCGAGCAATTCCTGAACCGTACGCAGGTCGGCACCGCGCCGCAGCATCATGGTTGCGAATGAGTGTCTCAGCTTATGGCTAGAATAGTGGAAACGCTGATGAGTCGGAGACTCCAGTTGAAAACGTTCGAAGGTTTCCGTCGATATGAGCTGAATACTGCGAATGGATAATCGCTTCCCTTTTTGCGAAACAAACAAAGCTTCTTCCTTCGCCCGCCATGGAGATAATCTCTCTTCTACAGCTAATGTTAACAGCTCAGCAACCATCTCCGGAACAGGGAGTGTACGCCATTTACGGCCTTTACCGAAGACGTCGAGCGTGCGCCGCTCCGCATTATAGTCTTTACAGTTGAGCGCATGGACTTCACCAACCCGCAATCCCATATAACCCATTAACAGAAAGATCGCAAGATTACGTGTACGGTACTTTCCTTCTACCGATTGCAGGAATCGTTCCAGACCGCTCTCATCCAGAAAGACGGGGGCCCGATTTTTCTCGGTTTTGGATTTTTTGATTCCTGACGCAGGATTATTCGTTAACACTTCCAATTCAATTAGCGACTTGAAGAAGCAATTTACCGCAGCATGTTTGCGATTTCTTGTCGCATCACTAACTCCACGTTCGCGGGCACGTGACAGAAATGATAAGACATGCAGCTTTTTCACCTGCTCCAGCGACTTTCCTTGAATAGAAAGTAGAAATTCGGCGACGTCACCTGTATATGATTTTACAGTGTGTCCCGTGTAACCGGCGTCTTTCATCCATATGTGAAAAGCTTCAAGCTCATCAGCATATTGCTCCTGAATTTCTTCGCTTATCATCGGTATTCGTCACCACGATTCATTCTAGTGTATAAGTAAGGCGAGCCATTTCGCTCACTTCATGTTCTTGAAATAAACTCCGTTTCATTTAATCAACAATGACGACATCAATAAGTGGGCTAATCTCCTTCGGACGACCTTCGCTGCGTGTTAGCACAAAGGATGGCAGCGGATTTTCATACAAACCGTTAACCGATTCGCAGATCTGTACATACAGGTCCATATGCAAAGTCTCCCCTTCTCCTGATACATCGATCACGGGCCAATCCTTCGTGGCACATGCTGGCCAGTTGGCCAGTTCATGAGCAGGTACGATGCTTAACTGCTGTACAGCTGGTGCAATCCGGTAAACCCCGCTGAACTCAGGCTCCTCACCAAGCTTGTCCACTGCAAGTATGGAAGCCGATTGCTTGTCGGGTGCGGAGTAGATTGAGTAACACCACGGAGATACGCCCCACGCCATAACCATCAGTCCTTCTTCCAATAAAGTGTCCGAAAGGTCACCCTCACCGAATTGTTCAATCAAGTTATGATCACCAGAACCAATCAGCTCTTCCACTCGTTCTGACATGCGCGGCAGATCCGCCAATATAAATCCACCACTGCCATACCCGTCAAATACATGATGATCTCTGCTCCATGTAGATGAAACGGCAGATGAATGCGGAATTGCTTCTGCTGGAAACAAATTCAATAATACCGTAATGACCTGAGCGTATTTTACCATAGCCTTTTGTTCAGGTTCCAGAGGACCTTCGGCAATCCGGGGCGTTTTCAGGTGCAATGAAATCCGAAGCTCGTAATCACCCTCTGCAAAATCGGTCCATCCCCACGGTATAGGTTGCTCGATCCCTTCTATGGAATCTAAGAAAATCGTGCTTTCAGATTTCAAAGAAACAGGATATTGAACGAAACCCAGCTCCTGACCATATATGATCGCAGCGTCATCCCTGTGAATCGGCGCATCAAGCTGCTGTGCAATAACGGATACTTTGCGTCCATCTTTCAGCTTGCGATCCGGGTCCATTTCCAGCTGCGAGGCATTTTTTCCCTCAGGATGTGAGATATTCACTTTTGCCTCTGCAAGTACGACAGAGTCTGCTAGTGCAAACCCGAAATTCGGATTCAGATGAAGCTGATTCGTATGTATTGATGTGTTCATGATACATCCCCTCTCCTATGTCTGATGGCATGTCACATCCCTCAATATATGTCATATTTGAACTGACCGCAACCCTGAGCTGGGTATAGTCGAGTATGGACATGCACTTTAATAGATACCCGAATATAGGTCTAAAGCCAACTTTCTTTTTTTATTTCTCCCTTCACTTTATATGGAAAACCCCATATTGCTCTAGTGTAAGCTAGGCAGTATGGGGTAGTGATTGCATCAGGAATATCTAGTGAAACATAGCCAATATATATTATTATTTGTTTCCCTTTGACTTCGAAGGCTGTTGATCAACAGCTTTGAATCCTCTCCGAAGAGGATTCAGGTAACTGTAGTGACGTCCATACATGAAGTAAATGATCAGACCGATAACCAACCAAGCGAAAAACGTAATCCATGTCAGAGCAGCTAGACGGGTCATCAGATATACACAACCGATTGCACTCAGTATCGGAATCCATGGAACAAAAGGCACCTTGAAGCCGCGTTTGAGATCAGGGTTGTTTTTTCGCAGAACGATAATGCCCAGACTTACAACTGCGAATGCAAACAAAGTACCGATGTTGGTAAGCTCAGCTAGATGACCGAGTGAGATGAACCCCGAGAATAGCGCAATGATGATACCTGCCATCCATGTACCTGTCGCCGGTGTTTGACTTTTACCACTGATTTTTGAGAATACCGGGGAGAGCAATCCGTCACGTGACATGGAATACAATAGACGGGTCTGCCCATACATCATAACGAGCAGAACGGTTGTTATCCCGGTGATTGCACCAAGAGCCACAATCCAGGACAGCCCATGCAGATTCACGAATTCAAACGCAAAAGCAACTGGATCACTAACATTCAGCATGTGGAAAGGCACGATGCCTGTCAAAATCAAGGATACAACGATATACAGCACGGTGCAGATCGCCAAGGAAGCAATAATGCCTATCGGCAAGTCGCGCTGAGGTCGTTTCACTTCCTCCGCTGCCGTGGAAACCGCATCAAATCCAATATAGGCAAAAAAGACCGTCGCCGCACCAGCGGTTACTCCTGAGATGCCAAACGGCAAAAACGGCTGCCAATTGGAAGGCTGTACATAAAACACGCCCACTCCGATAAAAATCAGCACAACAATAATTTTGATCGCAACCATAATGCCATTGGCACGGGCCGCCTCCTTGACTCCACGGGTGAGCAGAAAGGTGATCAGTAACGTAATGGCTGCTGCGGTAACATCGAAATAGGTCCCCTTTTCAGGATTGTATGCACTGCTGAGTGCATGCGGCAGCTGTAATCCGAAGCCTGACAGCAGCGACTGAAAATAACCGGACCACCCGCTGGCCACGGCCGCGCTGGCGAATCCATACTCCAGAATCAGATCCCAGCCTAGAATCCAAGCAATGACTTCACCAAAAGCAGTGTAACTATACGTGTATGCACTCCCTGAAGCAGGTACGCTGGATGCGAATTCGGAATAGCATAGTGCAGCGAATGCACAGATGATGCCTGCAAGCAAAAAAGAGAGCACCAATCCAGGACCAGCATAATTTGCCGCCGCGACTCCTGTTAATACAAAAATCCCTGTACCGATAATTGCTCCTACTCCAAGCGTTGTTAAGTCCAAAGGACCTAGCGCCCTTTTTAACGCACTATTTTCTTCTTCGAAGGCAATTGGCTTTTTCCGAAGCAGCGAAGATCGTTTCTGATTCTCTGACATAAACATGTTCCTCTCATTACAAACGTAGAATGAAGTATACCTTCCAAGCTGCTTCATCTCGATCTGTTCTATAAAAAAGTCGTTTGTTCTATATTACCGATCACCTACAAAAATCTAGCGTATTCTACACGTTGTCGCGTTGCTATGCTAAATTTATTTTTTCATCACTTTACTATTTTGTTCTTTTGAGTCGAATAATATCATGAACTGTTGGATAGGTCGTTAAATGAAAATCGATTTAAAACAAAACTGCGTATAATTTATATTATGCGCAGTTTTTTTAGTGCTTTTCATATGCCTTTAAATCACTTTAACCCGTTGTTATGAGCATTTACATAAATAAAGAATTTTTTCGTCTTTTTCCGCTGTCACTTCGCGCCAAAATTCGTCTGAAGGTTACGTCTCCCCCTACTCTCGTCGATAGTCGACTTCTTATTGTTTAGATATAGAAAAAAGCCGCTACATTTAGCGGCTCCTTTCAATGCAATATATTCCTTATGTCATACAGGTGTCTCTCGGCCAAAGATTTATACGAGCTTTACTCCCAGCTCAAATCCTGTCCATTGGTTTCAATCACATTTTTTATACCCGTAGAAACTGTTCTTGTTATTTGGCAACAACCCTTGCTTTAACCACGATTGGTTTTGAAACCTTTAAGAAAACACAATCCGATCCGCATCAGACATCTGATACTGGGTTAATAAATATTCCTTACTTTCCATCGCTTGGCTTCGAATGTCGTCCAGGTTCACATGCAGCAGCTTACCATTTTGCTTCACAAGTTTTCCTGCAACAAAAACCGTGTCCACATTGGATGGATTGGCGAATTGCACAACAGCACCGATCGGATCGTGAACGGGGAACAAATTCAGATCGGTTGTGCGAATCATAATCAAATCGGCTTCTTTTCCCGGTGTAACTGAACCTGTTTTCCGCTCCAGCCCTAAAGCCTGTGCACCGGCCGAAGTTGCAAACCGCAGTACCTGACTCGATTGTAAACTCAGCTCTCCCGGCATTTCACCTTGCGCCAGCAATAACTCGTTCGTTCTGGAACGCTCAGCTTGCAACGCAAATTTCATCTGTGAAAACATATCTCCACCTGTCGAAGTCACCACATCCACGCCAAGCGTTGGCGTACCCCCATGTTCTAGAAAATATCCTGTAGCAGGATAGCCATGACCCATCATCATCTCTACTTCAGGCGTAACTGACAAAGAGGCTCCCGTGTCTGCCAGCATTTTGAATTCGTCCATGCCCATCGTATTGCCGTGAACGACATTAATACGCGGGGTAAGCAGCCCTGCCTCGTACATTCGGCTAATGGAACGGTCTGCAGATCCCCAGCTGCCAAACCCGACATGCATTGAACAAATTGCATCCAGTTCTTCTGCGAGCTGAATGTCTTGCACCGTTGTATCCCAGTGGCTAAACTCTGGGCCGCGAATAGCTAGTCCATACGTGACCAATTGGTCACTAGAGGAGAAATAACGCTCCTTCACCCCTCTGATATTCTCCGGGTATGAAAGGGTACTTTCCCGATTCCAATAGGCGGTTTCCCCTGGAACACCGTGAGCAAAGACAGCTCGGATCCCTGCATCCTGCAGCCCACGAATAAGTCCATCGGTATGATCAGGTGAATATGGCATGCTCCAATCAAGTACCGTCGTCACACCCGCGTTAAGCGCTTCCAAAGAACCTAGAAGATTGGCAATGTAGCTGTCCTGTGGTCGAAGCTTGCTTCCCATGGCACCATAGTACAGATTTTGCAAATACACGGGCAGCGACCAGTTCGTTCCAGCTGTTTTCACAAGAGATTCCCACATATGCCGGTGTGTATCCACCAATCCCGGCATGACAATCATGTCTGATGCGTCGATCACCACAACATCTGCATCGGACACCATGATATTCGGTTGAACGGCTGCAATCAAAGAGTCCTGAATAAGTACATCTGCCCTGTTAAACTGACCAATACGAGCATCCATCGATAATACACAACCGTTTTTCAATAGATAACCTGTCCCCATGAGACACCTCTCCAATCGTAATGGTTTGTAAAATGATCTGATCCGCATTGCTTGTCCTTACATATGATTTATGACTATATTTTCGCTAGTATATATACATTATATATCAGGTGTTAATATTTATCAATTATGGACACCAAACTCCTATCTATAGTGATGACTATTCTTACATCGTTAAACTTCATTCTTATCTCCGTTGGATTCCAGCTTACGTTTCGCTCGAAAACGTCTCACCTTCATTAGATTCCCGCACATTTTATCATCGCAATATTTCTGTGTCCTACTGCGAGTATCGTCATAGAAGATCCAGCGGCAGTCCGGGTTGTCACAGCATCGAATTCTCTTTCCATCGCCCTCCACCAGTGTAATTGCAAAGTCAGCAGCGACTTCTGCCATCACCTGAAACCAATGCGCATGGATGGGAACCAGCTTAACATCCAGTCTTTGACCCTCTGCAATTAGTTGTCTGATTACCCCACCACACCGCATAGAGTCATTTAACCATGCTTGATCCTTCTCCGTTAGGGGCGTTCCCGCTGACAAACGGATAGCCAGAGACTGTAACTTATCTCTAAAGATTCTCATAGCGGATTCCTCTTCAGTCGATGCCGAAACTTGTGCTTCTAATTGCCAACGATTCAAGAAATCCTGCTGCCAGCCTGCTTTTCCCAGTCTGTCTTCAGATCGATCCCCGCCGCGCCAATCATGATAGTCGCTATTTACAAAATCTGTCCATAATCTATCCATCTATACCTCCGGCATTGTAACTATCTAAATTCATAAAAGATGGTTACTTTCTTTTGAATTGTGTTATATTAATTGTAACCATTTCAAACCATATTAGCTAGTTACAAGCATGAAGACGCAAGTCATGAGATGAGTTCCACAAGAGAGGAATGAATTTTAAAAATGACGTCTGTTACAACTGCATTAGATGTGTTGGTTATTCAAAAAGAAGATACTTGGGATCAATGTAACTGGATCGTCCCTTTGTCGAAGGCGATTGAAGGGCTGACCGCAGAGCAAGCAGCTTGGATCCCTCCTTCAGGAGGACTAAGCATATGGCAGCTGGTCAATCATATGTATTATTACAACGAGCGGATTTTAGAGCGTCTTCAAGATCGGGCTCCATCTACACCTGCTGCTGAATCGAATGAAGCTACGTTTGGCAAACCCGGTGACCCCTTGGACCAGGTTGGCTGGAGCCAACTTGTAGAGCGAACCACTAAGCTTGCAGAGCAGTTGCACAATAACCTGGTTACGTTGCAGGATTCCAGACTTGAAGAAGCCTATTTGGATTCCGAACAGAACTGGGCTCAAACGCTTGCCCGCTGGGTTCTTCACGACGCATATCACGCGGGTCAGATTGTACTTCTTCGCAGGCAGCAAGGAAGCTGGAACATCATTTTCTAAAAAAATGCTTGAACTGCTAGCGCTTACAGGAATAAGATGAACTTATTAATGTTACAACTTGTACTATAACCTATAAATTGAATAGGATCTTCGGGGTAGGGTGCAATTCCCGACCGGCGGTGATGTTCCAGTTGGAACCAGCCCGCGACTCGCTGTTGACTGCTTAGGACAACAGCGACTGACTTGGTGTGACTCCAAGGCCGACGGTACAGTCCGGATGAGAGAAGATCAACACATGACATACCGCCTATGGGAAGGTTTCTTTCCTGACGATATGTTCATGGATGAGCCCCCGTTTATTTGGTGTATGCCAAAACGGGGGCTTTTGTCGATTTTGCCAACTGAAGATTCCGTGTTCTGACGAAGGAGTCCTGAATATGGAAAAGACACAGCATGCATCAACAGTTTATCGCAAGGAACGAAGCAATACCGGATTTTGGCTCGTTGTTCTCGGTGCTGCCCTATGGGGCGTAGATCCATTGTTCCGCATCATTTTGCTGCAAACCATGACCTCTACTCAAATTGTACTGGTGGAACATATTATCGTGAGCTTGGTCGCTATACCCGTCTTATGGAAATTCCGCGCCGACCTGAAACATCTGCGAGCCCGTCACTGGATCGCCGTTATCTTTATCTCATGGGGTGGCTCTGCACTGGCAACGGTATTATTCACGCTCGCACTGACACACAATGATCCGAATACCGTTTTATTGCTGCAAAAAATGCAGCCCATCTTCGCGATTGTTTTAGCTAAGATCTTACTGAAGGAAACACTGCCGCGCCGCTTCGGCTGGTTATTTGTTGTTGCTCTTATCGGAACTTATCTGCTTACTTTTGGATTTACTCTTCCGCTTGGAAACTGGAACAATTGGATTCATGCGGGCAGCCTGTTGTCACTTGGCGCTGCTGCCTTATGGGGAGGCTCTACGGTGATGGGCCGACTGATGCTGGGGCAAACCCGTTATGAAACGGTCACCTCCCTTCGCTTTGTCGTAGCTCTGCCCTTGCTGATCTTCATGACCTGGAACGAAGGCGCAGCGTGGACCTTACCATCCGGTGCAGGAGAACAGGCAGCTGTTGCGCTCAACATTCTGGGGCAGGCGCTACTGCCAGGCTTACTGAGTCTATTGTTATACTATAAAGGTCTCTCGACCACCAAAGCTTCCGTAGCCACACTGGCTGAGCTGAGCTTCCCAATGGCGGGTGTTCTTGTGAACTGGATTGCATTCCGAACGCTCATCACATGGGAACAGCTGCTTGGATTCATTCTCATCTGGATTGCTTTGTTCGCTATATCCAAACAGCAGGAACGATCTACCACAGCTGCTGACGCAGCTCCTAAGCTTCGGACAGAGTAAGAAAGATCTTATTTATATCTTAAAGGCACTGCACATCCTTCTGGATCGGCAGTGCCTTTTGTCTTTTTATAATTCCAGTGGTACGATGACATATGGACAGGTATTTATACTATTTCATATTTTCGGAGAGGAACGATCGTCATGTCTTCATTTTCATATACGTCCTATGATGCCATAGGTCTGGCTGAACTGGTTCGCTCACGGGAGGTTTCCCCCGTTGAATTGCTGGAAGCGGCCTACGCTCGCCTAGAAGAAGTTAATCCGCAGCTTAATGCGGTCATTCGTACATATGAAACACGCGCACGTGAGGAAGCCGGCTATGTTCGTCCTGGTGAGCAGCCTTTTGCAGGCGTTCCATTGCTCCTCAAAGACATCTCGCAATCGCTGGAGGGGGAAATTCTGACTTCCGGTTCCCGCCTTCTCAAGGATCATCGAGCTTTGCGCAACTCTAACTTTGTATCCAAACTCCGGGATGCAGGCTTCGTTATCATTGGACACACGAACACACCGGAATTTGGCCTCAAAAATATTACTGAGCCACGTCTTCATGGTCCGAGTCGTAATCCATGGAATACGAATCATTCACCCGGAGGTTCAAGCGGCGGTGCAGCTGCAGCTGTTGCTTCGGGTATCGTACCCATGGCCGGAGCCAGTGATGGCGGGGGTTCGATCCGGATTCCAGCCTCCTTCAGCGGTTTATTCGGACTAAAACCTACTCGGGGACGGACTCCTGTTGGTCCAGGTATAGGCCGTCAATGGCAAGGTGCATCCATCGACTTCGCGCTGTCCCGGACTGTGCGAGACAGTGCCGCCTTACTGGATACCCTGCAGGTCATTCAGCCTGAAGCCGCATTTCATGCCCCGCTCTTTCCGGGCAGTTACTTGGCCGATATGAACTATCCGCACCAACGCAAACTAAAGATCGCTTATACCACAGATTCACCTGTAGGCACCCCGGTTAGTGAGGATGCGAAGGAAGCAGTGTACAAGCTGGTTCGGTGGCTGGAGGAACAAGGTCATCACGTGGAGGAAAAATTGAGTCCGGTCAACGGTGTTCGGTTAATGGAGAACTATTATATGATGAACAGCGGTGAAATGGCGGCGATGATCGCCTCCATGGAGCATGCTATGGGCCGATCTTTGACTTCCGGCGATATGGAGATTGAATCCTGGGTGCTGGCTGAGGCAGGCAAAAAGGTATCGGCTGCAGAATTCGTTCACAGTCTTGCCGAATGGGACGTGGCTGCCGCACAGATGTCTACGCTCTTCGAGCGATACGACTTCTATATCACACCGGTTAATGCCTTTCCTGCACCAAAGGTTGGAGAGCTAACTCCTCATGAGGAGCAGATTCAGCATCTGATGCAGATTAGCGAATTGGATAAGGTGCATCAGCAGCAATTGATTTATGAAATGTTTGAACCAAGTCTCACCTACACTCCTTTCACCCAACTCGCCAACCTGACAGGCCAGCCTGCAATGAGTGTTCCGCTGCACCTCACAGCGGATGGCTTGCCGATGGGCGTGCAAGTGATGGCAACCAAAGGGCGTGAAGACTGGCTGCTCCATCTGGCTGGCCAATTGGAAGCTTCCGGACTGTGGATCGGAATGAGCGGAAACCCGCTTTTCCCTTTCTAAGTTAAAGAAAAAGGACAACAATCTAACTCCCTGACCAATTGAGTAAATCAAGAGTCACGGAGTTAGTTGTGTGTTCGACTTTGGTAACAATAGCATTGCGTTATGCAAGTGTGTTCAATTTTCAGATCCGAATTACGCACACCTAGTTAAGGTATCCATTTTCGCACCCAGTTGGTTTACATAGTATTTACTACGTAACTTAATGAGAATTTCTTAAATTTTAATGTTCACATCCGTCAAAAGGTACGTCTCGTTCAATGAGCTTAACGACATTATCAATTGCGTTTAGTTGTTCCTCTGAAAGTAGATTTTCATCTCCATCCCAATCACCTAACCACCAGAAGAACGAGCAAATATTGCGGTATTCCATAAACATAGGAATGGACTTGATCCATCGTTAGCGAGAGCATGAATATGCTGTGTAAGTACCAAGCCTCTTGAGTGAGGATTCTCGATATCATATTTCCCTGTGCAGCAAGCCTTACCCGAAACATGTATACCTACTAATCAGGACATTATTTATAGTGGTTATTACCGCGCACTAGCAAGTTATTAATAGATTACTCTACTGCCCCGGTGGCAGCGATCCGAAGATCAACTTCGACATCAAACTGAGCACGGGATAGCTCTTTTCCCCAATTGTCCTGCACTTCCTTGTACAACGGGTACTGATATGCCCGGGCATAGAATCCAAAACCAACAGGGTCTATTTCATAGTGTTGGCATTTTTCAATGAGCTTCTCAATCGCAACTTCCATTCCCTCGCTCAATTTTTTTTCCATGTCATTGAAATTATCCTGGAGTTCAAACTCAAGAAACTTTTCCGTGATGGCAATAATTGATTTTACTTTTACCTTATATCGAAATTTCCCGTTCTCATGAGAAGATTTAATCTTTACTGAGGTGCCTCCTAGAGTAAAACTTACTTTATCTATATTATACGGAACCGTTTGTTGTAGTTTATCCACAGGAAAAGTGAGATTGATACCGGGTCCCGCCTCCTTTTTCAAAATCTGAAGAAGTGAAGTCTCCTGATAGGTAAGTGAAGTTCGGTATTGGGCTTGCTGTGAAAGGAGAGTCGTTCCTTTAAGCATGATCTTGTTATTCTCAATCTTAATTTCCGAGATAGCAGGGGTCATCGCCCGGTCATACAATTGTCGATGAAGCTCTTGCGCAGTTGTTGAGACCGTAGTCGAAATTTTGCTTCCTGATTCGACAATCGCTTTTAAAAAGATGAGTATTGGCGGCTGATCCTTCGATTGGAAGTTAAAAATATCCGAAACTGGACCATCAACTGCGATGATCCTGTCGGTAATTGTATTCCGGGGATCACGGAAGGTAACATCCAATACTTTAAACCAATCCTTGTATTTAAGTAATTCTTTCCCTACCACAATGACCTGAAAATTCCGTCCTCCTACCGAACCTGGAAATTGAGCATCCTGCTGATTCTTGGACGATCTTAATCCCTCAGCTAACCCTTCCGCTTCACGGCTTTTCTTTTGAATGTCTTTGCTGAATACAGGCGCGGAGACATAATAATGGAGCTTTTGGTCTTCGACATCCAAGCCCAATGCCAATGGAACGGTAGCATCTTCCAAGTTGGTTTTGCCACTTCCGCACCCTGTAATTGCACACAACCATATGCAAACTGCAATAAAAACACCCAATTTTTTTATCCATTTCATGTTCGTTTCCCTCCCTTCCATTTGTTGAAAATAACGACATACAAAAGAATGGCTGCAGGTAATACGAATTCCATCACAAATCCGATAAGATTGAGTGAATTGTTAATTTGTGTAGCTGCCATGAAACTGGGACGATAGATGAAAAAGCTGATTGCCATGAGAATACACCATGCAGCAAGGTGAATATTGTCCTTACCTTTTCCCAGTAATGTGGCAGAGCATCTGGAAACAATGTGCATGGAGGGAATCCATATACATGAGAAGATAAACATATAAAATGCAATAAACAACACTTCGACCCGTTCGATAAATTGAAATTCAATAGACTTCAAAATACTGATCACTGGATCATTGTATTCTCCGATCTCATCAGGACTAAAATAAACAAAGCAAATAATGGTGATCCCCAAATATGCCAGGCAAGTAAGGGAATTGGAGATTAACATAGCCGTCATAGCCTTTTCCTTTTTCACTAAATGAGGGTACAGAAATAAAACCAGTCCAATGCCCAGCAAGGGATAGATCATGATTTTTATGGAAGTAAATATGGGAAGCCAACCCTCTTTAAATAGTGGAAGCAAATAAAGCCAATGAGCACGATCCAGCGTTGACACATAAACCAGGGGAATCCATATGGAGAGCATCGAAACAATTTCGGTGTACCGCCCGATCACCTGAAATCCATGCTGCGCAATCTGATAGGTGGGAATCAGAAGCAGCAAGGCCAGAATATAAATTAATGTCGTCGGCAGCAACCAGAGTTTAATGACCAGCGTAGCAACCGCGTAACCATCATATGCGAGCAGCAAAAAATAAATCATAAATAGAAAAGTAACCAGTTTTGCCGCCCATCGGCCCATATAACGCTGAACTAATTCAAGTATTGTACTGTCTGGATTATGGGTCATTAATTTCACCATTGCCATAGAGGCTAACATCGCGAGCCCCCATCCTAAAAAGACGGTCATCCAACCATCCGTTCCAGCATGTCTTGCAAGCTCTTTTGGAAGAGCCAGGAAGGCAACACTGATCTGGAAAGTAGAGATGATAAGGATGAATTGCAGCGTCGTTATCGGGCGATATGTCTTCATGTACTACTTCTTCTCCTTCCATTCCCTGCTATTTCCTTGTCGTCTTGTCTGGCGTGACCGCGTACTGATCGGGCGCGTGTTCATCATCCATAACGGCAACCGGAGTAAGGTATCCTTCCAATCTACAGGTCTGAATGGAGCAATAGGCGTACTATAAGAAGTGTTAAGCGAGTTTATCGTTATTAATCTGCCGATTATAGTCATCATGCCGACTACCAGTCCAATGAACCCGAACCAAGTGGCGAAAACCATCACCATAAAACGCATTAATCGTACCGCAGCAGCCATATCCTGATTCGGAATAATAAATGAGGATATGGCTGTAAAGGCGACTACGATAACCATGACATTGCTGATCAATCCAGCCTGTACAACCGCTTGACCAATGACAATACCCCCGACAATGCCCACCGTCTGACCAATTGGAGCCGGAAGTCGAACCCCTGCTTCCCTTAGCATTTCAAGAGTCAGTTCCATGATGATCGCTTCCACGAAAGGAGGAAACGGAACCTGGCCCCTTGATTCACCAAGCGTCAACAACAGCTTCATGGGTATAATTTCATAATGAAATGAAATAACGGATATGAAAAAGCCCGGCAGAAAGATGGCGATAAAAAAAGCAAAAATTCGTAATGTTCTAAGAAATGAGGAGATGGACCATCGGGAACTGTAATCATCAACCGTTTGAAAAAAGGACATAAACGTAACTGGAGCTACCACTACACTCGGCGAACCATCAACGACAACGACACACCGACCTTGCAGTATTTGTGAAGCAGCAGTATCCGGTCTTTCTGTCGTGATGATCTGGGGAAGCAAAGCTAGCGGTTGGTCTTCAATAAACTCAACTAATTCGCCCGTGTTAATAATGGCGTCTACATCAATGGATTGAATGCGTCCTTCAAGAACTTTTACGACCTCAGGATCAACCACATCCTCCAAATAAAGCAGGGATACGGCCGTTTGTCCTCGTCTCCCAACGATATACCGTTTAAGCTTCAATTCTTTATCCGCGATATAACGTCGAATCATGGCTATATTTTGAGAACCGTTCTCTATAAATCCTTGATGCGCCCCTTTCAGTGAAGGTTCTTGCTGTGGGTCCTCAATTGCACGTTGAGGAATACCTTTGGTATCCAGTACATAGGCTTCACTTCGCCCTTCAATAAAAAGCACACTATAGCCGATCATAATGGAACGTTTGAGATCCTCCCATTTAGAATAAGGCTTTACATACCCGACTGTTGTGATGAAGTCTTCCGAGGGGTTCCCGGACTCTAGCTGAAGTGGAGCAAGGACATCATGATTAAGTATCGTTTTGTCAGTCATTTCGTCCATGTATATGATGGCAGCCTGTTCACCGGTTTGTTTAATGTACAGCTTCCGAATGATCAAGTCGGGAGTATTCGTAAAGATTTCTTGAATTCTGGCGGTGGATTCGTTCAATTTTGGTGTGATGTTATCATCTTTCGAGATTGTGCCAGATGGTTCGTTCATTATTTCACTTTACTCCCTTCTTCAAGCAGCATTTCCTTATTATGACGATTATTCTCGTGTATATGCATTTTGCTTTGGAAAGACACACTCCAAACTTGAAACAAAAAAGCCACTAAACATAGCGACTTGTAATTGTGTACATTATTGCCTGGTCTGGCCGCTTCACCCGATGATTTAATTCAAGCATATTAATTTGCCTTGAGATGTCGGAAATCACTTTAATGATCTGTCCAATCTCCTGCGAGATCTGGACCAGATGATTAAAGCCATCCGACACATGGTTGACGGACTGATGGATGGTGCCTCATAGGAGACCAACTTCAGATTCAATTCCAATGTAGATACTAACTACAGTTACCAATTAGACAAAAAATAAGAAACAGGGACACGTCATTACACGCGTCCCTGTCTCTCTCGTTATACGGAAATATCTAATATACGATTATCTTGTAAAATTACAATTTCCAGTAAACTTGGTTTAATTACTGATGCCCTGCCTTCACCTTCAAATTATAGGCAGGAGTACACAACATTGCGCAAACGTCTCTGAATGTAAGGCTCTTGGCTATTAAGCAGATGCTGCGCATACATGACGGTGAGCCCGGAGTCGGGATCAATAATCGCCATGCATCCGGCAGCCCCGCTCCATCCAAATTCGCCATGAGGGCTTAGTGAACCGCTCTCCGACTTGGATATATGCGTACGGACACCGAGTCCAAAACCATATCCGGCCATATGATCCCAAGAGTAATCAGGGCGAGTCATCTCATTCAGATGATCTGTCCGCATTAATTCCACGGATGCCTGCGACAAAATTCGAACACCTTCAGGACTGGTACCACGACCAGTGAGTGCGTTCAGGAACAATGCATAATCGCGTACGGTAGATAACAGTCCTGCACCCCCGCTCTCCAATTCCGAACCAACACGGAACCCGTTACCGTCCATTCGAATGGCTTTTTCGAGTTCATCATTGTATGCGTATTGCGGAATCAGACGTGACTGCTGATCGTCGTTCAGATCAAAAGCTGTGTCGTTCATGCCGAGTGGTCCGGTGATTTCTTCCTGCAGATATGTCCCGAAACGTCTGCCGCTTACCACCTCAATTAATGCTCCCAGCACATCGTGACACATGCTATAGTTCCAATGCGTGCCTGGCTCAAACAGAAGCGGTTCCTTCGCGAGCGCTTTCGCAAACTCGCGAGTTGGCAGTTTTCCATCGGTGCTCTGCACGGCTTCCTTGATAGATGGCGCACCAACGTCATACGAGAAGCCCGCGGTCATAGTAAACAAATCTCGCACGGTAATTGCTCGTGTGGCTTTCTCCAATCTGACCTCACCATTCGGCATTATTTTCTTCACATTCATCTCTGCAAACTCCGGCAGATAGTCGGACACTGGATCACTGAGCAGCATATGCCCTCTTTCTACAAGTTGAAGTGCTGCAACGCAGGTCATGATTTTGGTCATGGAATAGAGATTGAAGATGGCCCCATCGGTGATTGGTGTGTTCTCCTCCAGATTAGCGTAACCGTTACGATAGTGGAAAACGGTATCATTTTGATGGATGACCATCACCTCAGCCCATGGAATTCTCCAGGATGTGATGCGATCAATAAATGAAGCAAGCGGTTTAAAGTCCATGTTTATCCGTCCTTCTATGTAGAATCTTTTATTATTGCACACTGTGAACCATGGTCACGCCACGAATCACATATTACTACTATACGACCATTTGTAAGCGTTGACTACCATTCGAAATAACTTGTTCCACAAAAACAAAAAAAGCCGCTAAACTAGCGGCTTGAAGGTAACATGCATGTCTCCAACTGCAACTAACTCTGTCTTAAACTCAATCTCATGCTGCCTTTTTGAGGTTGTAACTACAACGACAAGATTTCAATATATCCTTCTGTTCCATGCACACGAATTCGCTGCCCGTCTTTTATACGTTTCGTTGCGTTCTCCACGCCAACCACTGCTGGCAAGCCGTACTCACGTGCAATAACGGCTCCATGGGTCATCAGTCCACCTACTTCGGTGACTAGCCCTTTGATGGACACAAATAGTGGTGTCCAGCTAGGGTCTGTAAAAGCAGTAACGAGAATATCTCCATCTTCCAGCTCAGCTTCCTCCATGTCCAGAATCACACGTGCACGCCCTTCGATAACACCGGAAGAGACAGCGAGACCCACTAATGCTTCGGCTGGGAGGTTATCTCTTTTATACTTACCTGTAATGATTTCGCCATCTGACGTGATCACACGTGGAGGAGTCAATTTTTCATATAGTTTATATTCGTCTTTTCGCCTGCGGATCATCTGGTTATCCACTTTACGGTTACTCACCACTTCACGAAGTTCTTCAAAAGTAAGATCATATATATCTTCTTTTTCCCGCAAAACACCCGCCTGAACTAGTCGCTCAGCTTCCTTGAGCAAAGCTTGCTTATAAATGAAGTAACGATGAACCATGCCGTATTTGGGGTATTCTCTGTACCCGCTCAAATTTCGAATGATGTCAATCTTTTCTTTTGTTTCTTTTGCTTTTTGCTCTCCATCAGGCAGTTGCTTCAATCGGCCTAATAACTCCTCTTCTTTTCTCAAAGCCTCCTGTCGCCCTTGCTCAAACTTCCGGCTCCCTTCATTAGGCTCAAAGTTTTTGATATTACCCAGAATCAGGGGAACAAGTGTCAATGGTTTTTCAATCCAGCGAGTTCGGGTTAGATCAATTTCTCCGGCACAGCGCATTCCATATCGCTCAAGATAGGCATGAATCGCTTCTTGTGCTTCCTGGCCACCCGTGAGTTGAACAAGATCATCCAGGAATTGATCCTTTTGTACATGTTGTAAATATTGAACGACCTCAGGATAAGGACGAATCACATCTGCGACATCCAATAAGGCGAGCCCCATTTCGGACGTGATATTGTTTGGAACAGACTGGGAGATCGCATCTGCTGCGTTTTTTTCACCCAACCATTCGTTCATCTTGTCATTGAGCCAGAATGAAGCATTCATACCCGTTGTAATTACAGCTGAACTTCGCGGGTCAAATAATATCTTTCTAAGTTCCTGGATATCTTCCTGAATAAAATCAATCAAGTCAGATCCTGATTTTGTTTGGATCTTTTGTTTCAATTCTTCTATAGATGCTTCATTGTTCTTGATCAAATCCGTAACGATGGACGGATCTTGTTCATTAATTGGAGTTTGAGTGCCTGCTGGGGGCAAACCTCTATTGCCTCTACCGGAATTCTCAGCTTGATTGTCGTTCGGTAATGTTTTCACAAAATCTCCTCGCTCAATTACAGTCATTAAAGCATCTTTGATAAGCGGATCGGATTTGCCAAGGACATTCACTATATTTTCTCGGCTAACAGGTGAGGCTAGCATAGGCGTTACATCCACGAACAACCTCCCGCCCGCTACACGCATGGGTGCAGGTGTCGTCATGAGATAAAATGACAGTCCCAGTGGTTTGATGGGATCGGTCATCATTTGTTGATGGGCAACAGAAACATACACATGATTTTCTTGATCATTCACTTCAGGGATCGGAAATAACGTTGTAATTGGTCGGCTCTGGACAATGTAGAACGTGCCATCGGACAAGCACCACTCAATATCCTGCGGGCAACCAAAGTAAGCTTCAATCTGTCTTCCTATCCGAGCTAACTCCAAAATGTGATGATCCGTGAGTGTTTGAGCTTTTTGCTGATCAGTATGAATTGTCCGCGTCTCAGTCCCGCCTTCTTTTTGAGCATAGATTGCGAGTTTTTTAGTTGCAATTCTTTTCTCGACAATTTCTTTTTCTCGTACCTTATAACCATCAGCAGATACCAAGCCAGAAACCAGTGCTTCTCCCAAACCATAGCTGGCATCGATCGATAAGAGTTTTCGGCTGGACGTCATGGGATCGGCAGTAAATAGAATTCCTGAAGCCGTTGGGAAAATCATCTTCTGAATAATAACAGCCAAGTATACCTGGCTATGATCGAATCCGTTCTGCATACGGTAGATTACAGCACGATCCGTGAAAAGGGACGCCCAACATTTGCGAATATGCTCCAGTATGGCTACCTTGCCGATGATGTTCAAATAAGTATCCTGCTGACCTGCAAAAGAAGCATGTGGCAAATCCTCGGCAGTTGCACTGGAACGCACCGCATATGCATGTTCATCTCCATACTGGCTGAGGTAGCGGCTTACTGCCTCGACAACCTCGTAAGGAATTTCTGAATTCATAATGGTCTGCCGAATCTCTCTGCTGATTTCACCAATTTGATCCCGTTCTTCTACATGAAGCATCGTTAGTCGACTGAGCAAAGAGTGGTATGTCATGTTCTGTTCGATGGTTTTCTGGTATCCCAACGTTGTCACACAAAAGCCATCAGGAACCTGAATTCCTTCCCTCTTGGATAATTCCCCCAGATTCATACCCTTTCCGCCAACAAGTGAAAGCTGTGTCTTTTCGATCTCCTGGAAACTGAGAACCATAGAACCCATTCAACATCTCTCCTAATCATCAAATAGAGAAAAAAATCCTTTGACAAGATTTTAGCGGCATGCTAAAATAAAAATATAAGATAGACTTTCTATGCTCATATACATAAAGTTACTCGTGAACTGATCATACCATCGTGTTAATTGATATGCAATAATTTAAAAAGGACCTGACTAAATGTCTGGTCCTTTTTTGGGTATTTCGTTCAATTTATCCAGGTGTAATGGGTTATAACGATTAGATCCCTTGCCCTTGTCTTACTTATCTTTTTTTTAGAACGATGACTTTATACTTGAACAACAGTGTCACGCCCACATTCATCACTACGTGAACAATTACAGGAACCATTAAATTATTGGTTGCCCCATACAATGAGCCAAATAAAAGGCTTGGTATCACTATATTGAGCAGCATGATGGGCGCTTTAAAATAGGAAAAGTGAAAAGCTACAAACAAGGCTGATGAAGCAATAATTGCCACCCACTTCTCATCAAATACGACATATAACAAATTCTGGATGATTCCCCTAAACAGCAGCTCTTCAAAGAGACCTGCCAAACTCATAAAAATAAAAATGTAACAAAGGGACTGATTGGCATACTCCTTATTGGACTCATGAATATACTCCTCAGGTACCAGATACGCCATCAAAACACCAAATAAGATCAGGCCAAGCGAGCATCCTAGAACAAGAAAGACCATAAGCAAAGGTTTCTCAAAAGCTAACAGACGCTGCATGGAGACCATATCCATCTGAACGAATACGAATAATGCCGCAGAGCATATGAACAACAAGGACACATAACCTATAGCTACATCTTTCAATCGAGGTACTGCTAGTTTATTATGTACTTGTAATTGTTCCGTCTTCTTCATTTCCTTCCCCATGTGCCCCTCTCAAACCTTTTTTGGTAATAACTAGTGACATCTTACGCTGCCCCGTTCCGCAACCGTGTAGAAAGTTCTCAAGTCACTTCATTCCAATCACCTATCATTTTAAATGATGACAAGGACGATTTTCAATCATTTCACTTCCTTACGCTTCCCACCTGAGCAGCTTGATTCGGTTATTCAGTGAACAATTCGGAAATAATTTTCTCATACCGCCTATAGGAAGGAAGAACTTCATGAATTTTAACTCTCAATCAGAGAAAGACGCTTATTTAAAAGAACTGGGTGCCTTATTTATCCCTTTGGACGAGATGGAGAATCTGGACCGAATGGTTGATGCGATCGGGGATGCAGATATTGTGCTCCTTGGGGAATCAAGTCATGGGACAGCCGACTTCTATCGATACAGGGCTGAACTTTCGAAAAAGCTGATTACAAGTAAGGGATTTAACATCATCGGTGTTGAAGGAGATTGGCCCGCTGCTTATCGGTTGAATCGGTATATAAAAGGAGCACCGGGTGCCGATTCTTCGGCAGCAGACGCACTGGGTGATTTTACTCGCTGGCCGACTTGGATGTGGGCGAATACAGAAATTCGTGATTTTGCAGAATGGCTGAAAGAACATAATGCAGCGAATCGGGATGGACACAGTGAACGTTCGAAGGTCGGATTTTACGGGATCGATATGTACTCCTTATGGGAATCGATGGAGGCCATTATTGGGTATTTGGAGAAAACCAAATCTCCTCAATTGGAACAGGCCCGCCGCACCTATGCCTGCTTCGATCCATACAACAAGGATCATCAGAGTTATGGTATTGCAGCAGGGTTACTCTCCGAGAGCTGTGAGAATGAAGTGGTTGAACTGTTGAAGCAGATGCAGCAACGGCGCATGGCGCACCCGGGTAGTGAAGAAGAATTGAACGCAGAGGTCAACATGCTGGTAACTTCCAGCTCAGAAGCCTATTATCGAACGATGGTCCGCGGTGGCTCGGATTCCTGGAATGTACGTGACAGGCATATGGTGGAATCACTGAAGCGTATCATGTCCTATTACGGGTCCTCTGCCAAGGCCATTGTCTGGGAGCATAATACACACATTGGAGATGCGCGAGCAACAGACATGCTGGAAGATGGCATGGTGAATGTTGGTCAGCTGCTGCGTGAGGATGCACAACATCAGGTGTTTGCCGTTGGCTTCGGAACCTATAAAGGAGAAGTCCTTGCAGGAAGAGCCTGGGGAGATCCTGTTGAGAAAATGGTCGTTCCACCCGGGCAGCCGGGAAGCTGGGAGGATTACATGCATCAGGCAGAAGGTGGCCGTAATGGTATGGTCATGCTCTCCGAAGCGTCCTCGTTACTGCATAAAGTCATTGGTCACCGCGCCATCGGTGTGGTATATGATCCGAAGCTTGAACGCTACGGCAATTATGTACCTTCCAGCATGGCGGACCGTTATGATGCGTTTGTCCATATTGATCAATCAACCGCCCTTCAGCCACTCCCGATCCATAAGGCAGTTGCAACGGAGGTGCTTTTTTCGTCGTAACTCTGCTTGGATAAAGATCACATCTCAAAATAATATAAAAAGCGGCAGTCTCTGAATGCATTGATTCAATGATAGAGACTGCCGCAATGCTATTGAATTCTACTCGGGACCGTAAACCTCAAACTCCCAGATCGAATATCCGTATATGGTTGCCCGAACGGTTCCATACATTCGAACATACCGTGCTTGAACTTCGTCAAAGGTTATGGTCTCTATACCACCCTGACCTGTTGTGGTACTGTATACATCTCGCCAATTCCCCTCTTGACTCGGATCTTCGGTAACCTGTATTCGATAACTCTTGCCATAAGCAGTTTCCCAATACAACCTCACTTCATCTATCGTTTTAATCTCGCCTAAATCCACATATACCCAACCTGGGTCCACTCCCCGTTTTGAACCAAAGCGTGTAGTGAAATTCCCATCATTTACGTATGGGGCGGTATCTTCAACTCCATCACGAGATGAAGCCACTGCGGGACGATGAAGCGCCAAGTTGGTTCTGGGCAGTGGTTCCTCATATTGAACTGGCCTGATTGTAATATCATCGTAATGTTCCTTGCTCAAAAAGTTCATCTCGTGAAGTGTAGTGGCCGGCTGGCTTGCTCCAGGCATATATATATTTTCAAAGGTCACATCCGTGATCTTGGCACCTTCCATGCCTTTCATTTTCGCAAAACTTTCGCCAGCGTCACGTACCGTAATATCCTTAATCTTGATATCACTGATGGGCCCAACACCGTTATTGCCAGCATTCACCGTAAATAGAGTCATCCAGGCACTATTGTCTTCGTTCTTCCCGCTAATGTCTTCCACATCCATGGATTCAAAGCGAACATCCCTCACCGTACCGGTGCCGTACTTATGATGGATGGCAAACCCGACTGCTGCTTTATAAACAACGCCATTGCGGAATACGATATTGGACTGATTCTGCATAACGCCTTGACCAACCTTATATCCATAGCACAACGTCCAAGCAATCGTGTCCTCGAATAGCACATTGCGAACAGGCTCAGGATTACCGGGCCATGGCACTCTTCCGGAAGCGATATCCGTATCCGATTTCCATGATTTTGTAGAGAAGGGATCATCAAGCGAGATACCAATGCTATTCTGTACAATGACATCTTGAGATTCACAAATATCGATACCATCGTTCTCCCCCATGCCCAAACTGTTAAAGAGCTTTAGATTTCGGAAGACAAGATCATCTGATCGCACCGTAACCACAGCCCAGCCCGCTGATTCTCGGATGACAATGCCTTCCATCTCAAAGTGGGTCGTATCGATCGGAACAACCAGGTTATTAATCATTCCTTTTCCGTTGGTACTTTTGTCATCATGCAGCGCTTGCCCATTACCGTCAATCGTACCTCGTCCATATATTCGAATGTTCTCGGATTGGAAAGCTGTGGAGATCCACCAGGTTGCCGGTCGTCCCATCGAATCCTTGAACCAATGCTCTACGTAATCTGTAGTTTTGCCCGTACCTACCAAGGTGGCTCCGGGTGCCATATAAATCGCCGTATTACTTTTTAAGACCAGGTTGCCAATCAAATATGTTCCTGCAGGTACATAAACTATCCCTTGGGCTCCTCCGCCTTTTAAGGACCCGTATTGGCTGGCATCTTCAATGGCCTGTTGAATGGCCTGGGTCCTTGCTGAAACTCCAGTGGCTGACGAACCTGAGGATGCCACATGATACGGCGCGGCTCCGATATTAAAGATCCCCTCCCCACTTGAAGCAGGCACATCCGTTTCGAGTGGATCTGCAGCGATGACCATGCGGGTCTTGCGATTATTCATCATTACGATAAGGTATTCGTCAGATTGAGTCGTGAAAGTGATGGTTCTCCCCTCGATCTTGTCCGCTTGGATTCCGAGTTTCTTCGGACTTATCGAATACTCATGCACCTTGTCCGTGTTCAGGATCGTTAATTCGTAAGTGACGGGGCCATCTGACATCGAAAAATGCGCATAGTCATAATCGCTGAACCCCTTCACAACAGGAACAGGCACTCCGTTTGCCTTAAGCGTGTAATTCACGGAACGTGCATACCGGACCGATGGCTCGTAGGTTGTAATTGTCGCTGAACTCCCCTGAAGATGCTGTTCTTCACTCTCCAATGCGTTAACGTGAGCATTCGAATAGGGTGTCAGCAGTAAAGCAAAAACTATAGTAAGAATAATGGTTGCACGAAAATGCGTTCTAACCCATGCCATTTCATATCGCCTCCAGTCATTTCATCACCTTAGAAAGCGCATACAATAATTCTTCAGCAAAATTATCCTTAGTTCTAATCATCCAGGAATACGAACCAATCTGGGAGTGGCAGAGAGTCCAAAGGGTACAAACGCATAACGCTCCTGGTAAATAGAAGTGTTCGGATCCAGATCCTTATCCGTCCATCCCGGCTTATCCTTAAAGCTGTCTGGGCCTACTTTAATTGGCTCCCCTTTAATATGATGATGTGGCCCGAGCAAGTTCCTGCAGCTACCGGTCAGTTCGAGTTCGATGTGATTTTCTCCTGGTCTAAGAAATTCTGTGATATTGGAGACATACGGCTCCCATAAGAAAAGACGAATCTCTACTCCGTTAATCCTTAACCTGGTGACTGTTGCATCTGGTTGTGAACCAAAATCCCAAAGCCAGGAATCTCCATCACCGAATTGAATTTGGATCGTCTGCGCAACTCTAATGCTTCCTGCGAAGAACGGTAAACCCTGACTTACCAAATCGCCTTCGAGCGAGCATATTTGCTGAGAATTGGCGAGTATAAACGGTCCCTCCGTACATCTCACTCCATGTTCATGACCCACATAACCAGATTGGGAAATGACAGCAAAATCACCGATAATATATATGCTTTCAAGTTCCGTATCCAGTGTAAGCTTATTCGCTTCCGATTCAAATTGGTTTGCCCGGGCCATCGCCGCATACGTTTCAGGTTTATTCCAGAAGTACAGGCTGAACCTGATCTTGTTACGTCCTTTAACAAGGCATCCCCCGATATTTATCTTTTGGAAAGAGATATCCCTCCACCAACCATAGCTGGTTGATTCAACATCTATTTCATTCACAACAATTTGCAGTTTCTCCGGGTTTTCCACGACTAAATACATCTCTTGTCCGTCAGCAGGTTCGAATGAAAGGTTAATGCTGAATTCCAACTCGATATGAACGGAGGAACCGATCTGCAGCAGCTTTTCCTGAATAAAAATAAGGGGCATTTCCGAAGACCATTCCCCATTCTTCACGCGATACCTACAGGTATCCAGCGTGATGCTATTCACATCGATTTGCTCGATTTTCCACTGGTTATCCAGATGATAAATATGACAATTGCTTATGTCCGTTTGAAGCAGATTTATTGGATCAGAGTGACTTTTCACATCATGCTGTGTAAGCAGGAACATATAGGACTGAACAGGATAGAGCGTCAATGCAACCCGCGTACCGCCATCAACCGTTCTTTGGTTCACTGATAAGAGGTCACCTCTTTCCAAATCAATAAGACAAAGCTTCCCCTTTTGATGAATGGTTATTTCAATATCCGAATATGACTCGTCACCTGAATTCACCAAATAGTATAGGTAAGAGTCGTCAAGCTTAAGTTTCTGGATGTTAACCATATCGGATGCAATAGGATTTCCCCACCTGTCATGTATTGAGATGGACGGCGCAACCTGACCGGATATCATCTCGGCTATGGATAAACGGGTATTGGCGGGTTTTAGGGCAGTATGGATCAAACGATTGATATCTTCATTCTGTTCTCCATCAATCAAATGAGGATAAGGCTCAAGTACAATTAACATCCCCCCCTGGAGGATAAACTGATGAAGCAAACCGACTGTCCTGCTGCTTAATGTTACGCATGGAGGTATGACTACAACCGAGTAGCGGGCTTCCCCTACAACGAACTTTCCGCCATCAACATTTCCATGTCGCTCCAACATCCCTTCACTTCCGTAATCATGTTCAATGAACGATTGACACAACCAGCGAGACAGCTGCGCAAACGATTGATGATACGGCTCTATCCCTGCTGAATCTGAACCCTGTTGTTCCACCCAGGCGGTGCTGATGGGATGCAGCAGCAATACCTCCGCTTGCCTGGAGCCTTCGACCAGAAGCATCGATAACCGGGCAAAGTAATCGTTAAAGCGATGATAGTGTTCCCACCAAGGCTGCTGATAGAAGAGAGAAGGCGGATAATCCCGCTTTCGCAGACCTCTTAGCGAATATGCCTGTAGGTGCTGGCACATGAGATTCATTCCATGAACAAATTGCCACTCGCCGATTCGTTTCAGATCCCGAAAGCTGATATTCCACCCCGTACAGCCGTAACTTTCAGTGATGGCCTGTTTTTGGCCGAGTTGACGTACAACAGAGCTGACCTGCTTGGGAACCAGCGGATCTTCGCCAACAGATCGGCCCAGCCAGTCACACCCTGGAATATGCAAATACTCATAAAAGCAAAGAGGGTCGCCTACCGAGGTAACTTGACTCATAAGCGTTTGTTCGTCTACGACGTGACCAACAGACATCCACCCTCTCTCACCGCACCACGTACCCACCTGCTTCGCATAGGCTTCTGTGAACATCGTGGTAACGCAAGACCAATAATCATATCTCATTTTGCGACAGTTATCCGTATCCAGAATCAGTCCTGGAAGAGCTTCAAGAATCGAATAACCGTAACGGCTCTCGAACACATCCGCTAGCTCCAGTGACCACGGAAGATCACCTCGACCAAACTGCGGTTCATCCGTGAATATGCCTTTGATTGCAGAAGTGTATTTTGGCCCCAGCCTTAGCCAGTAAGCATCGTAAATCATCTCAATAAATGTGCTCACCACATGCTTGCTTAGCGTATCAATATAATACGGATTGACCTCGTAATACACGCGGAAGTCAGGTCTGCGTGGATCATCTTGTTTAAGGAGATGCAGCCGATCTTCAATCTGAATATAGCTGGCAATTGTCATTTTTTCTTCTTGATTAAAGGGTGCCCACTCGTATGACAGACGCTTTTGCTGATAGGAATGACCGAGGGCAGGCAGCTTTCCGTCTGCGTAACCACTGGGCCAGCCATTTTCATCATACAGCCACACCTCCATCCCGAGTTCTTGGCATTTCTCGATACAGAATTGGTTTAAATCCATCCACGCCTCACCCATGTATGGTACCGTTAATCCTCCTCGGGCATGAATAAAAAAACCACCAATACCTGCCTTATGCATTTCTTCAATCTGCCTTAATAGCTCGCGCTTATTCAGATCGTCATTCCATGACCAGAATGGTTTTGTTCGATAACGAGCAGGCGGATCCTTCAGCAGGTTCCATACTGTCATAGTTTATCCACCTCGTTTTAATCGTTTAGGCATAGCTTGATCAGATCATCAATATGTGCCGTGGCCAGACATTCCACCGTATCTGCTGAGCCGTAATAGATTTTCACTTCACCATCAGATTCGAGGATCATCCCGCCAGGAAAGATTACGTTATTCCGGAACCCTCCCTCGATCTCGTAACTTACTTCAGGCGCCATTAAGGGTTCCTTGGCCCTGCCAATGATTTTCTTCGGATTATTCAGGTCAAGCAGCATCAAGCCTGCCGTATACCGCTTCTTCCAGGATGATTCCCATCCATTCTTACCCCTTGCTGGATCAATATCTACGGCATGGAATGTGGTAAGCCACCCATACTTAGTCTTGATTGGTGGAGCAGCAGGTCCGATCTTGTCATTGGCAAAAGCAACGTCTTCAACAGCCAGCAGCAAGTCGGAATTGCCCCAATATTTCAAATCCGGAGATTCGGATATCCACATATCAAACCGGTCCATTCCTCCTCGGCTGTACACGGTGAATGGCCGTTCAAGTCTCACGTAGTTTCCTCCGATTTTCTCGGGAAATAATACCATGTTGCGCAAATCCGGCGTGGATAGACTCAAAATTTCAAAGTTCTCAAAATCGTCCGTAACAGCAACTCCACCGCGAATACCATGCTTCGTATCCACGGCGAAACACATATAACAACGACCGTCTAGCACCGTAAGTCTAGGGTCATATGCCCGAATGATCTCTTGATCGCACAGCTTAAAACAAGGCTTTGGCCGTACTTCCCAATGGATACCGTCTCTACTGAAAGCGACTCCAAGGTCCGTGGTATGATGTGGTTCAAGTGTCATCTGTTCGGTGGAGCCGTAATCGTTCCGAAACACCATCACATACGTCCCGTTGAATTTGGTTACTCCTGCATTAAATACAAGTGCAGTCGGGTAAGGAACCCGGGATGCATCCAGAATCGGATTATCCGGATAACGTTGAATGACAGAACTTGTGGTCAAATCTCCGATATGAAGTGAATTCATGGCATATGCCTCCTGGTTAGATCGATTCCTGCTACCCCTTCAAGGAACCGGCGGTCATTTGCATAAAGGATTTGTTAGCAAAAATATACGCGATTAGAATCGGCAGAATAGAGAGGCACGCACCAGCCATCATAAAGTGTGTCTGTGAAGCGGCGGCGACCCCGTATTTCAGATTGGCCAAACCAACGGTCAACGTCTGCAATTCAGGTTTGCTAAGCGTAAATACAAACGGGAGCAGATACTCGTTCCACGCGCCTCGGAAGGCAAACAATGCGCATACACCCAGCCCTGGCGTAAGCAAGGGAATGATGATTCTCCAAAATGTCCTTCCCGGTGAGCAGCCGTCGATCCGAGCTGCTTCGTCCAGCTCCCTGGGAATCCCGTTCATGAAACTAAGCAGGATAAAAAAGGCTGAAGCATGGGCGCTGATCAGAATCAGAATGACGCCCCACAGCGAGTCATGTAGATGAAGCTTAACCATAAGGTCAAATTGGGGTCGAAGCACAACAGCGCCAATGGCCACAAACATCGTGAATGCCTGAAGGCTGACGTAGATCTTTTTACCGATAAAATCCATGCGGTTCACGACATACGCTGCCATGGAAGCCACGAGTAATGTCCCGAGCGTCGAGGCACTGGCAACGAAGAGGCTATTCAGCGTATAGGTTGAAAAATTCGCCTGTTTCCATGCTTCAATGTAGTTGGAAAATTGCCAATCAGCCGGCAGAAATGTGGCACCGGCCGTCAGCTCGGCATTGGTTTTGAAAGAACCAAGAAAGGTGATTGCCACAGGGAACAGGGTCAGGAATGCAACGATGATCAGAAACGTCCATAGTGCGGTATTCCAGGCGATCTTCATGAACGTTCCTCCTTAATCGTTCTGACTCATTCTACGAGAGCCGTAGAAATAAAGTATTGTAATCACGCCGACAATCAAGGCCGTAACAAAGGCTGCGGCGCTCCCATACCCAAACTCCTGAATTTGCGTCGCCGCAGCCCCGCCAGCCGGCGGGAAAAATAATTTGTACACGTAGAGGAACATGACATTCGTTTTCCCGATCGGACCTCCATCGGTCATGACCATGATGCTTTCATAACCTTTGAGTGCATTAATGATGGCGAGCATGATAATCATCTGCATGACTGGACCAAGCATTGGAATGGTGATGTATCTGAACTGCTGGAATTTGTTAGCCCCATCCAGTGCAGAGCTCTCGTACACATCATGGGGAATGTTTTGGAGACCCGCCAGAAATAAAAGCATGTAATTTCCAATCGCTCCCCATACCGCCACAAGAATAACGGTCAGCATCGCATAATCCATGCCGAGCCAGTCGACGGCATTTTGAATAAAAAGATACTTCATCAGAAATTGATTCAGAATGCCATTATACGAGTTGAAGATAGTAAAAAAGACGACTGCCATGACCGCCGTACTTATAATCGTCGGCATGAAGAAAATGGCTCTAAGCAGATTTTTCCCTTTGATATTCCAGTTCAGAATCACAGCCAGGATTAAGGCAAGCGGAATCGATAGCAGAAGTTTGCCTCCGGCGTAAATGAACGTATTTGCAACGGACTCCCAGAACTGCTGATCTCCCAGAATGCGTTTGAAGTTAGCCAAACCTACAAATCGCTCCGTGCCAAATCCTTTGTAGTCGTAGAACATATATCTCAGCGCCCATACCATCGGGTAAATGCCCAAAACCATGGTCAGAATAAAGCTAGGCAAAAGAAAACTGTATGAGAAGGCAGCATTCTTCGCTTTATTCATATCCTCTCAACTCCCTGTACTTCTTTCACTTTTTTTAATGGTAGGGATGGTATAAGCACCATCCCCGGTCTGCTTCTACTTCGCATATTGCCCTGCAAGATCAAGAGGATTAAAATCTGCTATTGGTTCCGCCTTCACATCCCCGCTTGCGATGGCAGCATCCAAGGCGGCGTTATAACGAGTGTTCAAATCGCTAATGATGGAATCCAGATCGCCACCACTCAGCATATAACTGAAAAACGCATCATCCGACTTCATGCCTTGAACTGCTACAGACGGATATACTGGCCAAACACCGTCGTATTGATTTGGAAGGAATCCGTCAATCCCTTTCACTTCCGGCTTGGCGGCGACCGCACTAACTGAAGGAACCATGGATATGCCAAATCCTTTTTCCTGGTACTGTTTCAGGATGGATTCGTCGTACATGTACGTGAGAAATTTCCAGGCAGCTTCTTTATGTTCAGACTGAGAGCTGATGGCCAACCACTGGCCACCCAAGAAACCAGAGGCGCCATTGAATTGTCCATTAATGGAGGGTACGGGTGCTGCGGCCCAGTCAATCTTCGCCGGGAATTGCGATTGATAAACTCCTGCCTCTGCGGAAAAGGATAAATACATGCCAATTTTACCTTCTGCGAATTGTGCTCGCAGTGGATCAATATCCAACGACTCCACACCCGGCAGCATGCTGCCATCATCTTTGATTTTTTTGAAAGCCTCTATAATGGGCTTAAAACTACTGAAATCGTAGCGTGCGGTCTTAAAATCATATCCAAATCCCCCGAACCCGCTAACCTCTGCGATCACTCGTGCGGAGCGACCAAAAGCACTTGAAGGACTCTTGAAATTCTGAGCGAATCCATAGGCTCCGCTGGCCTTCCCCACTTCGGTTATTTTCTTAGCTGTTTCGACCAGCTCCTCCAAAGTGGTGGGTGGTTGCTGAATACCTGCTTTGTCAAAAAGTTCTTTGTTATAGATCAATCGCATCGTCGTACCATAGTTAGGCAGGCTATAGCGTTTACCTTCAAAGCTGTTCAAGTCCTCCATGACCGGGAACTTATCCTTCATCTCGTCCGTCAAAAACTCATCAATAGGGGCAAGAAATCCTTTTTTATAAAACGTCTGGATGGTATTTTCCTTCACACGGATAATATCCGGCGGCTCTGAGGTCTGGTAAGACATATCCAGCGCCTGATCGAAATCATCTCCCTTGATGACCAGCTCAACCTCGATGTTGTCCTTATTCGTTTGGTTAAATGTATTAATCGTTTCTTTGACATACTCGGAATCATGGCGATCTCCCGTCCAGTATGTGATTTTTGTCTTGGCATCCAGTTCTGTTCCCGAGCCTTGTTCCGAGGGCTTGGGGCTGCTGCAAGCTGCCAAACTCCCTGTAAGCACCAAAAACATCGCCGAGATGAGAAATTTTTTGCTTATTTTCATCTACCTAACCTCCTCATCATATCTGCAATCTCGTTCTTTCTCCTCTAGTATAGGGGGTGCTCTTCACTCACATAATGCGGGTAACCACACATCAAGGGCAGGTTTCTTCATCAATGTGCCATCATTCAAAAAAATAAGCCCTGCATCCAAATATCGTTCGGAAACAAGGCTTAATCTATAATGAGCAACCCTAGACCAGATCGGCAGGCGTACTGATTTTCCCTGTACTATACAGCTTGAACTCGGATGGAGTCATATTGGTATGCTTCTTAAACATTTCACTGAAATAGCGGCGATGCTCGTAACCAAGGCTTTGAGCGATCTCCTGAACCTGATAATCGTCGATCAGCATCTCTTTGGCTCTCTCCATCCGCTGGTGAACAACGAATTGTTGGAAGGATATATTCAGTACTTTTTTGAATAGATTTGAAAAATATCCGGGGCTGATATTAAACTCCTTGGCACAAACATCAAGGGATAGATTCGTATGCAGATTTGCACATATATATTCTTTTGCCTGATAGATCAGTTTCGTGGATTCGTCGGATCGTTCATGTTCAATCCATGTACAAGCTTCAAGACATATTCCCTTTACCGTCTCCCTCATCAATTGAAATGAAACATGACCTGAACGCCTTACAGCATTCCATTGATCTTCAAGCTTTTTTACCCGATCCGGTGGATAGTGCTCCGACATCACCCTACAGATTTTGGAGGATAGCTCATAGCATATGTTTTCGACTTGCTGGGGTTTCGGGAGGGGATCCCGCTGTAATAGATCATTAAAAATCTGCTCCAATATGAGCCGGCACTTTTCGCGATGCCCGGAACGCAAGGAGAATAGCAATTCCTGTTCCGTCGAAACCGTATAATTCAAGAGCGTTTTCTCATCCTCCGAGGTGCTTATATAACTATTCATACCATGGGTATAGAATTGATACTCCAGTACATTTAAGGCCTTTTGGTACGAATCAGGCAGTTCATCAATCGTATCCACACAGGTTCCAACCCCAATGGAAATCGTTGAATGCGTGAATTGATACATGTTTGTTCGGCACGCTTCCGATATCCGTTCAGCCAGCTCGATGTCCCTGCAATTGATAAGACATACAAAGCGGTTTAATGCCTCGCCAAAAACGACACCACGAGTGAAACCTCGAATCGTTTCCTCCAGAACATTTCGCAGACTGAAGCGAATGAGCTCCACTTCCCGCGCAGGCTGCTGTTTATATTTGTCCATGAAACGATCCAATTCCACGATAAAGAGATTGAAGTCCCTAGAATCAAGCTGAATGCCGAGAGTTTGCCATCGGAGATAGGCAGTCGTTGCATTAGTTCGATGATGAATCAGGAGAGACAGGTGCTCTTGTTGCAGAGCGGGCAGGCTTTGCATCATATTTTGCTTCAGTTCCAACACTTTGCTATGTTCCTGCCATTCCTCCAAATAAGCCTTCTTCGCCTTTAATACGACTTGGACAATCTCGTCGATCGAGAACGGCTTCTTCACGAAGTCAAATGCACCTAAACGAATGGCCTGTCTCGTAAATGAAAAATCCGTATATGCACTTAGGATAACGATCTTGGTGGAAGGAGATTTTTCGAGGATTTCTTGAGTCATGGCGAGACCATCCTTTTTGGGCATGCGGATATCGGTTAGCACAATTTCGGGCCTCTTTTCCTGCACAAGGCGAATACCTTCCTCACCATCCAGTGCTGTACCAACCACCTCAATGTGATGCTCCTCCCAAGGGGGCTTTCGTGCGATCATATCGACCACGCTTCGAATGTCATCGATGATGCAGAGCTTTACCATTTGCTGTTCAAGGATCATGCTTCTACCTCCCCTTCTAGAATGGGCATCCATATTTCCGTTCTTGATCCTTTTCCAGGAAGACTGGTCAGTTTAATTCCGGCTTTTTCTCCATAAAAAAGGTTGAGTCGGTTCACAATGTTGTTCAGGGCATACCCTTTGTTGGTGATCCGAGGTTCCCGCATCCGCCTTTCTACTTGCTCAACTTCCATTCCTGTTCCGTTATCCTCTATGCTTAGATGTAATAAACGATCCTGGAGAGTGACATGCATTAGAATCCGGCCACCTGAACTTATATCCTTAAAGCCATGTTGAATGCTGTTTTCCACAATGGGCTGCAGCAAAATTTTCGGCAAGAGCGACGTTAATAGCGAATCGTGAGTTACCGTAACTTCAAAGTCAAACATCCCCTCATAGCATTTTTGCTGAAGGAGGCAGTATTGTTTCACATGAAGCAGTTCTTCCTCAAGTGTGTTCCAGTCTTTCCCTCCGCTTAAACCTAACTGGAACATGTGGGACAAGGACATAATCATCTCGCTGACCTCATCATTTTCACCTAGTATGGATTTGCAATATATGGTGTTAAGGGTGTTGTATAAAAAGTGAGGTTCCATCTGCGCGGTTAACGCTCGCATCTCAGCCTTCCTTTTCCCGGATTCGCTGAGTTTCACATCATCGATGAGACGATTGATCTCATCCAGCATTCGGTTAAATTGATAGCCCACTTGAGCTACTTCATCGGTAGAACGGCTATTGAAGCGGACATTTAAGCGATTATCTTCTACCTCCTTCATGAGGCGCTGCAGCTTATAAAGCGGGTTTAACAGGAGTGCTGTCAATCGGGTGGATAAAAACCAGGTAAGAAGTAAAAAGAAAAGCATAATAAAAAAGGTGGTTCGTTTGACATTATTCATTTGCTCAAGCAGTTTATCCTTTTGCTGAATACCGAACAAACTCCAGTCATCCATAACGGAAGAACGGGTATAGTTCACCAGATAATCGGTATTGTCGAATGAATGAAAAAAGGAGCCCTGTGTGTCTTCGGATAAATTCATCAAAAGCATGCTATCCTTCATCAGATTATGGCTGGAGGACCAAGCGGTCCGAATTACTTCCTCCCCTTTTGAATCAATGACAAAATAGTCACTGTCATCATTCAAGGAATGTTTGTTGACCGTACCTATCAATCCGCTCTCGTTCACATTTACGACGATAAACACATTCGTATTGGAATTGTTATCTAGTGTTCCCTTCGTCACAAAGGATAGTGCCCGACTGTTACCGGTAAAAAACTTGTCAATGTGCCCCTTAATCCATATCCCCCCGTAGTTTTCCTTTACATCGTAATACATGCTGGACTCATAGAAGGAATGGTTTGGCGTACGCCGCTGCGATATTGGATAAAAGTCTCCGATGGGTGTAGCAATAAGGATGCTGTCGATTAGTGGTTCATTAAAGGAAACCTGGGAGAATACATACTGAAGTTCGGACAAGTGCACATAATAGTTCGATATATCGTTGCTCTGAACATCCAGCATCATGTCCTTAAAAGCGTAACTGAACATAAGAGAACGGACCGAATCGGAGATTCCCGACAGCTTATCGTCCAAGATCTGGTTCGTTTTGTTTACCGTCTCTTGGCTGGATTCAAATGCGTTCTTTTGAATTTCTTTGGAAGCAATCCAATATGTCGTCATGCCAACTGAACCTATTGCAAGCGTTATCATAATTATGAAGGCGAATCGAACTCTTTGTTTAAATGAGATGCCGTGAAGCCACCGACTGAACGTTCCGGGTTCGAATTGAATTCGTTTAATCAAACTTCATCAACCTCTCCTGATCTACAAGACTTACCTTTCACCTTAAACTAATCGTTGCGAAAATATTGTACAATAGAATGCCATTTTAGCAACAGGTAAGTTTCCTCCAGAGCAACTTGGCCCCATGAACCTGCCATACAGCTAAAAACCTCCCAACTTAGGATTTTTTTTGTTTGTACATGGTCAATCATTCGAACCATTACCTCAAAATTAAAAAAAGTCGCAGAAATCGCGACTTGGTCATCCTACTCTGCTTAACTATGACGAAAAAATCTCTAATAACATAAAATGCGTGTTTCCTGTCTCTTGAAAAAACGTTGTGACAGCATATTGCCATCATCAATCATCATTTGTAGCTTTCTTCAAGCAGACAACAGCTTTTCCGTTTACCCGGCCTTCTCCCAGGTCACGAAGGGCCTGAGATGTTTCACTTAAAGTATATTCCCGACCAATACGAGGAGTAACCTGGCCTGATTCAACAAGCTCCTTCCAGATCATCTGGTCTCCATGGTTCGGTTTATGGATAAGAAGGCTTAATTTCTTCTTTTCCAGCCAAGAAACGAATGGACTCCCTACTAAGTTCAGCAAAATGTGCGGCATCAGTCCCCCGATCATGACATAGGTGCCTCCCTTCACTAACGCCTGCTTTAGTGCGAACGCAGAACGGTTGCCGACGACATCAAGAATCAGATTATAGCTTGGTCCGCTTGCCGCGAAGTCTTCTTTGGTATAATCCAGCACATGATCGGCACCTATTTCAAGCAGCATATCCAATTTCTCACTACGATCAACCGCGGTCACTTCTGCTCCCAGCAATTTGGCATATTGAATGGCAAACGTCCCAACTCCGCCCCCTGCACCATTAATCAGAACATGTTCTCCCTTTTGCAGATTCCCCTGATTTCTCAGTCCTTGCAGAGCCAGAACGGCTGCCTGTGGAATGGATGCAGCTTGCACATGTGTGATCCCCGCTGGCTTGGGAGTCAGCGCCTCTTCGTTCGCACACACATACTCCGCGAATCCGCCCCAGCCGCAGCCGGACAGATCTCCGAACACTTCGTCACCCGGTTTGAATCGTTTGGCACCCGATCCCACCGAAATGACTCTCCCTGCGATGTCTGCACCGAGAATCCGGTAACGCGGGTGACGAAAGGCACCTATCCGGTTAACAAACGGTTTCCCGCGAAGGAGATCCCAATCCCAGGAATTAACCGAAGTCGCATGGACTTCAATTAATACTTCGTTGTCCTTGGGCGCCGGAATGTCTACCTTTTCTACTCGCAGGACCTCTGGCGTTCCGTAGGTATCATAGACCACCGCATTCATTACTGTCGCGTTTAACTTTTCGGATATTCCGGTGTCAGTTAACCTCATTCCACTCATGGGCATTCTCCATTCAATAGAGATATCTTAGGCCTTCAAACAACTGATACGCTCGGAAAAAAGTGTCGTTTCATTTTGCGCATGCAGGAGCCGATTTTATTTATAGAATAGAATTGAACCGTTTAGAACAGCTATTCCAGCCAGCTTGACTAGAACGAGCAAAATGAAGTAATTGGCTTTTTGAAATTTATGAAATCAATAATCGGGATACCATCGTTTCCGATCAATTCTTGACCGAAATTCAGGTGAGAGTCACAACCGGATAAAAATATGTTGAAGAAACAAATAAGCCGATCCAATAATGGATCAGCTTATTAGCGGGTTTCATCCGTTAAGCACGCTTGTTCTCAACAGATTTCATGCGGTTTTGATCGTCATCCTGCCGGTCATGACTGAATTCTTGCCCGGCTTCTACTTCGCCTTGACCTGAAACGCTTCGGGCAAAATTGGTGAACTGCCTTTTATGCTCATCCAGCTCGTGTTTTTGTTTAAGAAGTTCTTGTGGATCCTGATTCGTCATCTGATAACCCTCCTACAAAATCAAAATGATCTCCACATTATGAGTTTTGCTGATGCTTGGATTCATCTTGAATTTCTTCACGGAATCCGGAAATGCTATGTTTGCGGCGCTCATTCTTTTCCTCAATCTGACTTTTTTCCCGAGCTGGAATTTCATCTCCGAATTCTTCGAGATAGTCCTCCGCTTCCCGGTAATTTTCAATCGTGTTTTGAACCGCATTTTGCAAATGCTGCACGTTGTCTTCACGGTTATCCGGTTTGCTCATACATGTCACCTCCCCAAAAATGGAATCCGTGCTGTTTAGTCGCACTACAGAAGTGTTCCATAAGAGAGCGAAGCTTATGCATGAAATTCAGTCTCGTTTCCTTCGATAATGCAATGGCGAATGGCCTGTGACCGCTTTGAATACCCGACCGAAATGGGTCACACTCCCGAATCCTACCTTCCTCGCAATCAAATTGACCTTGAGATTTGAGCTCTCAAGCTGCTTTTTTGCCTCCTTGATTCGCACACTATTAACGTATTCGACAAAAGCGAATCCTGTCGCTTCTTTGAACGATCGACTTAAATAAAAAGGACTGATATAGAACTGATCTGCCAGCAAATGAAGCGACAGTTCCTCCATGTAATGGTCATTAATATAACGGACAATCTCTGAAATACGTTCATGCATGGGACTTGGAGATACCAGCTGTTCCGCGTCATGCTGCCTGTATTGTCTACAGCAAATGATAAGCAGCTGCACGGCAAGTGTCTGGGCATACAATTCGAAGCCGCTTCTGCGCTCCTTCATCTCCTGCATAATGGCTCTTGTGTGCATTTCAATCAGCTCTCTACTGCGCAGGGAACCTTTCAAAATCAAATAATCCCGCTGAAGTAGAGGTTGAAGCACTTCTTCATGGGCACCGTCCACCGAAAAATATTGTGCATGCATATTAATAATAAGCCGCTCATGCTTTGGCCGTTCCGCATTGGTCGTGCGATGCAGAACGTTGGGAGCAATAATAACCACGTCGCCTTCCGCGATGGTAATGGTCCGGTCCTGGATGAAAAATTCCCGCTGCCCCGACATCAACACATAGATTTCATACGTGCTGTGAAAATGGCTTACCGGCATATGATGGCTTAATGCTTTTCGGTGGGATACCAGAAATGTACTCTCCGAATTTTCAAAGTAAAGATTCCCCATTAAAGTCATGCTCCCTTCCGTTCCGTCCTTGATGTTTATATTATATCGCAAGAAATAAGAAGAAATAGGCAATTTCCGCAAATGATGTACATAATCTGTTGGTAAAATGGGAGTACAACCAACCAAGGAGGAAGGAACCATGCAAACCACTTCATCTACCATGACGCCAATTCAATGGGCGTTAAAAGCCTGTGAAGCAATTATGGATACATTCGAGCCGGAGCATCTTCCGCCAGACCGATTCCATTATCATCAGGGTGTCTTTTTATCCGGGATGGAGAAATGTTGGCGACAAACCGGAGAACAAAAGCTCTATGATTACATGAAAGGCTGGGTCGATAGTCAGATTCTGGAGGATGGCAGCATCAAAAAGTATAAGTCTGACGAACTGGACGATATCCAGCCCGGTGTTCTTCTCTTCACTCTCTACGAGCAGACGGGAGATGAACGGTACAAAAAGGCGCTTCACACCTTAGTTCCTCTGCTAAAATCCTGGCCAACAAATGCATCAGGCGGATTCTGGCATAAGGGACATTATCCGAACCAAATGTGGTTGGACGGCTTATATATGGCTGGACCTATCGCGGTGCAATTCGCCAAAACATTTGGTGAGAGCGATTACATCGATATGATGACCTATCAGGCGCTGCTTATGGAAAAGCATACAAAAGACCCTGTCACTGGCCTGCTCTACCACGGATGGGATGAGACAAAAGAAGCCAAATGGGCTGACCCTGTTACGGGTCTTGCTCCGGAATTCTGGGGCCGGGCCATTGGCTGGTATCCGGTAGCACTACTTGAAATGTTCGAATACATGCCTGAGGATCATCCGGACAAAGATAAACTCGTAACGATCGTACAGGATCTGCTGATCGCTCTGACAAATTACCAGGATCCTGCCACCGGATTATGGTATCAAGTCATCGACAAAGGTGATCATCCGGATAACTGGCATGAGAATTCCTGTACGGCACTCTTTGCACATGCCATTGCCAAAGCCGTTCGATTCGGCTATCTGGACCCAAAATATTTGCAGTATGCATGGAAAGGTTACCAAGGCGTTATTGATACATTACACTTTGACGAGAACGGGAAGGTTATCATCGGTAATATCTGTATTGGCACAGGAATTGGCGACTATGATCACTATATTGCTCGGCCAACCAGTGAAAACGATCTGCACGGGGCAGGTGCCTTCATACTCATGTGCGTCGAGATGAATTTAGCAGCAAAATAGGCTAAAACGCAAAGAAGACAGGGACAACAGTCTCTGTCTTCTTTATTTTCTTTTGTGTCTGAAGAAGGTAAACCATGACGATATTAAGCGGTCCTTCCTGTGCGTTTCCAAAATGCTCTGGACGTTGCTTTCCGGCGTATCAAATTTGCTGATAACAACATTCCCGCAATGACGATAATACCGCCAACCATTTGGGAAATCAGCAGTTCCTGACCAACCACAACGGATAGAATGGCAGTGAAGATGGGCATCAAATTCATTGTAATACTGGCTTTCCCCGGCCCTAGCTCTTTGACTCCCTGGTTCCAGAACAGAAATGAGCCGATGGAAGGGAATAAGCCCAGATATATAATACCGTTCATGCCAAAGGTTGTGATGTTATCCATACGCAGCGGTTGGAAAAATAACAACGGAATCATACATATAACACCGATAAAGGCAGTAAAGGCAACGAACGTAATTGGCGGGAGATGCTGTCCTCTTTTGCCCACTATTGAATAGATCGCCCATAAAAATACGGCCACCAGCATAATACCGTCTCCTTGGTTATAATGCGTACTGAATAACCCGAGTAAATGACCTTTCGTTAGCACAGTCAGGACACCGAGGAACGATAATACCAACCCTGCGCCCTGCCATCCTGTTATTTTTTCTTTCAGGAAAACCAGAGACAACACGATCATCACGGCTGGAGTTAGACTGTTGATCAAGCTGCCGTTTGTAGATGATGTGTGCTGCAATGCCGTGTATGTGAGAAGTGTATAGGACACAACGCCTACCAGGGATAAGAATAGCAAAATGCCCCAGTTATTCTTCCATACTTTCAGCCAGTTTGGTTTCTCCACCAGCTGCGCGAGCGGAATCAATACAATTGCCGCAATCACCCATCTTAGAAAAGACGCCCAGATCGGCGGAAAGTCGGACGTTACGGCCTTTCCAAACATCAGGTTTCCCGCCCAAAATAAATTAGCCAAGATCAAAAACAACCAGGCTCTTACTTTCATATCATCTTCCTCCTATCCGCTTGTATTCCAGATTCCGGATCTTTAGTGTGATGTGTCAGTGGAATCCGATACGTTTTAGTTACTGCCTCTCTTTTCTGCTTTGCTATAAACATGATACAATACACTCAAATATAAATAAAATGAATATAACTTATGAGGGAGTTACCAAATTTGATATGAACAAATCTCTTCTGCAGTTAATCGTCACGATATCAGAGACCCGCAGTTTTACACTCGCCAGCGAAAAAATGAACATGACACAGCCCGCAGTCAGCCGTGCAGTCACAACTCTGGAGCGTGATCTCGGAGTTACACTACTTATCCGTGACCGTCGTCGCGGTGTTGCACTCACGCCGATCGGTGAACGTATCGTCCGGATCTTCCGGGAAATTCTGCAAGGTTATGAGAAGATTGATCAAGAAATCTCGAGTGAAAAAGGATTGGAGATTGGATCCGTCCGGATTGGTGCCTTCCCGGTAGCTTCGTCCTACTTTGTCCCAAAACTGATCCGTTACATGAAGCAGCAATACCCTAACCTGGAGTTCAGTATCGTGGAAGGCACGATTGCGGAGGTGCAGGATTGGTTGGATAATCGACAGATTGATGTTGGCCTGCTCATTCCTTCCGAAGAGACGACAGATTCGTTCCCTCTGTATCGTGAAGGCATTTATGCTGTCATGAGAGAGGATCATCCTTTAACATCGAAAAACATCATTCACCCTGAAGATCTGCGGGAGGAGCCCATGCTTCTCTGGAAAGCGGGATACGAGCCGCCTGTCCTTAAGTGGTTTGAAAGTTCCGGAGTCACGCCACAGGTCGAATACATTCTATACAACTACAGAACGTCACTTCAGATGATTCTTGCCGGTGAAGGATTGGCTGTCATGTCCGAGTTGTCCCTCCTGGATTTGCCGCCGGGCATTTGTCTGAAACGCCTGTCACCTGAAGCCTATCGGGATATCCATGTTGCAACGAGTCCGGAGAATGAACGTACCCTTGCAGTAAATGCCTTTATTGAGGCTGCACTAACCTTATTTCCATTTGAAGCGAATCGGAAGCCTTTGATTGACGTTTGAAAATACAAAATATAAAGAGCATTAAAAAAGGCCGCTATATTTAGCGACCTTTTGTTGTACCTATGTTTATGTCTTTCCATCATGCTTAAGTATTAGTGAATATCTTTCTTTTTGAAGCTGCCGCCCTTCACTTCTGCCACATCATACACAACTACAAAAGCGTTCGGGTCAATTTCATGAATGATCTCTTTAATTTTGCTCTCTTCCATACGGTTGATTACACAAGTGATTTCTTTGAACTGTTCATTGGAGTATCCGCCATATGCATCCGTATAGGTTGCTCCACGACCTAATCGGTCTCGAATGGTTTCGACCATGATTTCGGGTTGATTGGTGATGATTTTAAACGTTTTGGAACCGCTCAAGCCTTCTTCAACGATATGAATAACTTTGGAAGCAATGAAATAAGCTAGCCCCGACAAGATGGCGCCTTGTAGACCAAACACAGATGAAACGACGATAAATACAAACATGTTTAGGAACAAGATTAGATCACTGGTACCAAAAGGAACCTTTCGTGAAAGCAGTACAGCGAGCATATCTATTCCGTCCAATGCCCCGCCATTACGAAGTGCCAGACCCATACCGAAACCGATGATAATCCCGCCGACAACGGTAACCAGCAAGGTGTCCCCTTCAATAATGGTAGGTACATGGTGCATCAGACTGGTACTTACTGCGAGTGAAGCAATACCGATAATGGAATAGAGAGCGAAGCTTTTACCGATTTGCTTATATCCCAGCCACACAAAAGGAATGTTGATTATACCGATCAGCATCCCCAGTGGCAATCCAAACAATTGTGAACCAACGATACTCAGTCCCGTCACACCACCGTCCGAGACATTGTTGGGAATCAAAATGGCTTCAAGGCCATATGCCGTAATAAAAGCCCCGATGATGATCAATATAACTTTTGAAAAAATTCTTGCCTTATTCGATTTTGGTTTCTTTCTTTGATGCATTCAATTTCCTCCTTGGATAAGAACTCATAAAATATAGTGTATATTAATAATCACCATCTTGACAAATTTTTCGCATTCATTATGACTGTTAGTATTGCTTTTTTTCGTTCTTGTTACCCGTTGTATCCCCTGACAAACCTTAAAAGTACGGTCATGAAATTTTAAAAAAAAAATAAAAAAGCCGCTATATTAGCGACTTAAGGTGTGACGTATTTTATACCCACAAACACGCAATTACTTGTCATTAAGCCCTTTCCCATCAAGGATATGCGGGATGTACTTTTCAACTCTCGACTCTCGGGTCTTGGATTGTTTGGGTGAAGAAAAATGCATAATATATGCTCTCTGGCGTCCTGGTGTCAGTCCTTCGAAAGCTGCTTTCAGATCGGGTATTTCAACAAATTTGTTGGCTAATTCCTCAGGCAGGGTATACTCGTCATGCTTTTTAAGTTCAACTTGCAGACCCGCTTTCTCAATCTGAACGGCTTCCTCGATATAATCCTGGATGATCAGCTGCATTTCTTGAATCATCTGAGCATTGGTGAACCGAAGCTGACGTGCTGCCTGCACATTCTCCGTTTGCTGAATCAGGATTCCATGAGGGTCTTTTAGCAGCGCCCCTTTGTGAAACAACAGGGCACAATACTCCTTAAAACCATGGATCAGAACGATATTTTTACCGTCCAATGTGTAACAGGGATGCATCCACTTAAAATCTTCTGTCAGCCCGCAATCCAGAACGATCTCCCGCAGCAGCTCGAACTCTTCTTTCCAGTTCTTCAGCTTGTTGAAATAGGGATCAATTTTTGTATTTCTCTCACCTTTTAACATCGATGTCCCTCCTAAGATTATGCCAAAAGCTTCTCAAGCTCATCGCACCATTTACTCCAGCCATACTTGGCACCAGCCAGTGCTTGAGGATTGGAAATTCCGGTTTGTTCAAGGTGAAGGTTCACTTTACCGTTTCCTAAATCTTGTAATGTCCACGTAACCGTATGTTTCTCTCCGCTTTCCCAGGTATAGGACAGGCGAAGTGGTTCTTCTACGATCAGAACTTCTCCTTTAATAATTCCGTCCCAGTACTCCGTTGCCTGCGTTCGAAATTGAAAATGGTGACCAACGACTGGTTTGAAATCATTCTCCATCCCCTGACCGGTATGAATATTGGCTACCCACTTGGCAAGCTTGCTTGAATCCGTTAAGGCTGACCAGAGCTTCTCGACCGACGTCGTATACTGATAGTCCAATTCCAATGTTAAACTCATTCTTCTTCCTCCTTTAATAGTTGATCCAGGCGCATCAGATTTATACTCCAGAACTTGCTGTAGAAAGCCACCCAATCTTGAACTTCTTGTAATGGTGAAGCATTGAGCCTATACCTCGTTTCCCTGCCGACTTTTCGGTCAACGACCAGATTCGCCTCTTTAAGAATGGTCAGATGCTTGGATACCGCCGTCCGCCCCATTTCAAATTGTGAGGTTAATTCATGAAGAGGTACCTCCTCTGCTTCGGTTAACATCTGCATGAGCCGACGTCTGGTTGGATCTGCAATGGCATCAAATACATCACGTGATCTTTGGTTCTCACTCACACCACTTCCCTCCAATCTACTGTATCGGAACATGGATGATACGGAGGATTTGTTTTTAATGTCAATTTATATTTTGTGTTTGTTTTATTAAGACACCATTTGGTGTCGAATTGATTATATGACACCAAATGGTGTCGTGTCAACACATTTGAAAATTAGCTGCGGAGAGACTTCCTTCTCTGTTAACAGCAAATTATAAATAAAAAACACCTCGTATGAGGTGTTTTACGTTTTCTCAGTTAGCCAGTAGTTTTTTTATGAACGGGAAGATTCCACCCTGACTTGAACAGCTCCTAAAATTGTCTTATTCAGCGGGCATGCGTAATGCCTCTGTCTCATAGGATTGAAAGGCATTTTCCAAACCCAATCATGTATTGTACTCTTACATTCTTTTGTATCCATAGAACGAAAAGTCTACAAAATTTCCGCATCCATAGGCTTCAACCCATTCCCCTGTTTAAATGCCTACATACAATACCCTAGACTAATGAACAGGAGTGATGATGTATGACATTTTTACCTCCCTTTGGACCGGGTGGCGGGTTTGGTGGACCAGGCGGTCCTGGTGGAATTTTCGGACCGGGTGGTCCTGGAGGTCCTGGAGGACCATCAGGTCCACCTTCGTTCCCCGGAGGTGGGGGCGGTGGACCGCAAGGGGTGCAGCCTCCTCCCGGACCGCCGCCTTCATTTGTTCCACAGCAGTCGCCTTCATTGTATGCTGTAGATCCAAGAGCAATATCCGGTTGCCTGTTCCGGTACACGTATATTTGGCCGAATCAAGGTCCTGGCTTCTGGATGTATCCCGTATTTGTCGGCAGAAATTCGGTAGCCGGCTTCCGCTGGACTGGATTTTTCTGGGTGTACAGCGGCATTGACCTGCAGCGGATTAGCTCATTCAGCTGTTTCTAATACATTAAACACCCTGATTGCCGTTAATTGCGCAATTAGGGTGTTTTACATTGAATCCAGACCATTGAGATTGCAAGTGCCACTTCAATAAAAACAAATCCTTCTCATTACATTTTCTTGAAGCCAGAGTTTTCTACTTGTGATTGGAATACAATGAACCCTTCAATTTACCCGTCGACCAGAGCACGATCGGAAACCCAATGCCAAAGATCATGGCGTAGTAAGGCCAAACCTGATTTATCTCAATGATATATGAAACGTTGGGCCAGATAAAATTGGCCATGGCCAACATAATCAGTATCAAAGGAACGAATAGTGAATTCATGCTTCGAAGACGAAAAGATTCTGCAAGTCCTTGTGCTGAAACGTATAGAAGCAATGCAAGACGAAAAAAAATCGTGACGAACCAGACAATGGCAAGGATGATTTCAAACCGCTGAAGAAACTCCCCAATACTGATGGTCCGATCAATAAAAAAAGTAGGAAACGTCAAGTCCGCCACGACACCAGCGCTGATTACTGTGATGATCTGCATAACCATGAAAAAGTACATGGCTCCACTAATCAGAGCACTTGCAATCACCGATTTTCTCCACTTTTTCGGATCCGGGAAGTGATGTGCAAAGAAAAGAAACAAAACTGCCTCCAGATATGGAAAAGCAAAGAGATGGATGGATGCGAGAATAACAGGATTCAGTCCGTTCTCCAACATCGGCAGCAGGTTTTTGATATCTGCCTCTGAAAAAAGAGTAATCCTGACCAACAAGTAAAGGGCCAGAAGAAAAAAGATTAGAATCTCCGCACAACGCCCGATAACAACCGGACCCGAGCGAACAGCAAAATAGACGGCCAGGAGCATAATAAAATATACGGCATCATAGGGAGTTTCGGGCATAATGGAGGTCGTCACAAAGTCTCCCAGATTTCGAAGTGTCATGATACACTCCAGAAAGGGAAAGGCAAGTATAAAGAGGATGCTAATCGTCCCGCCCAAGGGACCAAACACGCTTCGGAGATGCGCAACAAAGGATCTGCCTTTCATTTGCTTGACGATAGAAGTATATAAGGGTATCAAAAGCAAATGAAAAGCAATGGAAATGGGGATGGAAAGCCAGGCATCCTGTTTAGCAACAGAACTTATGGCAGCTGGAAGCACCAAATACGCACTTCCAATCTGATACAATACAAACCAAGTGATGGCTTGTCGAACAGTTAATTTGCTCCCCACTACCGTCCCCCCTTTAAGATAAAATACGTGCAAAGTACTGGCTTACCGGTTGGAAAACCCACCGGATACCTGTTAATGGACTCGGAAGTTCAACGTGTACTAGCTCCAGAATGATCAACGTCGTCCCTACGGTGAACAATGTTAAACTAACCACCATTTCACGCACATAGTGCTTCTCTTTCAATTGACGAAACTCATAGAACATGGTCAGAATCGAGATGATTAGTACCGCATACAGCATATACATTCACTCCTAATGTTGCGGTTTAGAGTCGATAGGATTGGTAATTTTCCCAACCCGGTTTAAATGGAAACGGATATCCAGCTTCACCTCAAGCTTTTGAAATTTCTGCTTCCAATCCCCTCTCCATTGGTGCCATTGACGAGGGAACCTTTGATGAAAGGCTTCTCCGAATCCGAATATGTCGGAACCGATCTGCTGCGCCTTTTCAATACCTTCCTTCAGGATCTGTTCTTGTTCTTCTCTGGCTGCTGCCTGAAACTCATTAAATGTCTTGTCATCCTTCAGGTCAGCATCACATCCAACCTCGCCGATGTTTGCTTCAGTTTCCACGACAAGAGAGACAATCGGTTCATTATTTTTTATGTCCGGTTTCATTTTAACGTTGTTACGTATGACTTCAAAAGCAAATTCCCCTTCTGAATTCGGACATATGACGGAAGCTACAGAACTGGAAACACGGTTTGATATGTAGGTAAACGCCTTGCTTTTGGACTCTTCTATCCAGCCGATCAGACGATCTCCCTGAAAGACACCAATGCCGGTAAATAAATAGTTCGCGTGTTGTGGCGATTTAGTCACATTATCCACCTTCAATCCTTTGTCCAGATTGTTCAGCCGAATGCCAGTCAAGACCGGCTCAATGCCATCCTTCTTTAAACGCTGCAGAAGGTCTTTGACATTAACCGCGGAAGTGGGTGCCCATGTCCTTTCAGACACATTCAAAGCTTTATACATATCCATTGCAGGCAAAACCTCGGTTGGAGCCACAAACGTAACAGCATCCTTAGCTGAACTGCCTCTGACAACAGCCAAATGAAAATCAGGCCGAACTTCATGATCACGAAACAGGAAATCCAGCGGCTTCTTGATTCCTTTTTTTGCTGTATCTTCGTCAAAGATGACAAACTTTAGGTGAGACAGATACATCTTCCTTGATGACTCCGTAGTAAGTTTTCGAAGAGCTTCAAACAGCGTGTTTGCACGGCTGGAAAAAACGATTGTGGGTGACCGTTCCATCGCTCGATTACGAGACATCTGAGACGGATCAACTACTTGCAGACTAATCTCATACTGGCCATCTACAGTATCAATACCCATAGCCATCACGACGGATATTTCGTTTAACTCCTTACTACTCCAACACCCCGTAACAATAACCATAAGCAAAATGTACACTAACAATGTTGACATGATGGATCGGTACGAGTTCATCAGCTTACTCCCTTGGTTTGTTGTGATGATTTGCTTTGTTCTTAAATGGAAACCGCAGTACGGCATCGCTTTGTTTCGACGATTGGAAATTGGCTATTGGACTCATATATGGCACACCGAATGAATGAAGACTATTCAAATGCACAAGGAGCATGAGTATGCCTACCGTCAATCCGTATACGCCAAACATGGCGGCCATTCCAATAAAAGCAAACCGTAATATCCGGATGGGAATAGCCATGGTATAGGACGGGATAACAAAGCTTGAAATTGCTGTAATCGCGACAACAATGACCATAACTGGCGAAACGATGTTAGCTTCTACAGCGGCCTGGCCGATGACAATGGATCCAACAATCGAAACGGCCTGACCGACCGTTCGCGGCATTCGTAGACCAGCTTCTCTCAGGATCTCGAATATGATCTCCATGATCATCGCCTCAACAAATGCAGGAAAGGGTACACCCTCACGTTGCGCAGATAAACTCAGTAATAGAACCGTTGGGATCATGTCCTGATGAAATGTAGTTAGTGCCACATATATTGCTGGAGCCAGCATACATATTGCCAGGGAGATGTACCTTAAGACTCGAATGATGCTGCTATAAATAAAAGATTGATAATAATCCTCCGCGGATTGAATGAAATCAACAAATACTGCAGGCGCAAGGATGACAAAGGGAGTTCCGTCGATAAATATCGCGATTTTCCCTTCCATTACACCTGCTGCAATAGAGTCTGGGCGATCCGAATTATAAAATATCGGGAAAATGGTCAACTGTTTCTTCTCTGTCAGAGATTCTTCGAGATACTCCCCTTCAAGCACTCGATCTATCCTCATGCTTTTTAATTTGGATAACAGGTTCAGAACCATTTTCTGATCTGCCACCCCATTCATATACATGACCGATATGTCTGTCTTTGTTTTTTCGCCAACCTTGACGTTTGTTAGCCGAACTCTTGTATCCTTCACTCGGCGACGGACCATCGTTGTATTGGTACGCAGATTCTCCGTAAACGATTCTTGAGGACCTCGGATCACAGGCTGCGTCTTCGATTCGGTTATACCGCGTTCTTCCCAACCAGGTATGGAAACGACTATCCCTTCCCCCATCCCGTCGATTAGCAGGAGCAGTCCGCCTGATAGAATCTGGTCCAATGCATCTTCATAGTTTTGAACCAAACTTGCTTCTCCGACATCTAGTATGCTATTTTTCAAAAATGGCAAAGACAACTCATTGGAATCGGAAAAGGTGAATTCATGCAATGGACGAATCACGCTGTCCTGAACCTTTTGCAAGTCAACCATTCCATCCAAATAAAACAGAGCCGCTTGATTCCTCCCAATTGTGATCTCACGAACAACAAAATCAGAACTGTTTCCCATGAAGTCACATATGAGATCGACATTCTCGCGAATTTGTTTAGAAAATTCAGGTTGTAACTTCATTTCCACAATCCCCCTTGGATATGTAGTATTGGTACTAATTCAAATATTAAAACAAAACGTTCTAAACTTCGTGCTGGTAGCTTTACTGGTGCAATCATAGTCACATAAACAAAAAGACCGCCTTGTTGGACGGTCTTTTATCCGTACTATTCGTTTTTGAGGTTCATTCCAACCCTTTTTTACCGTATTCTGTCAGGAATTCAACGGTTTGCGGATCATAGTGGGAGAAAAATGCACTTTGCTCTGTATCAAGAGCAGTTATTTTTTCCATATCCTGAGCAGATAATTGAAAATCAAAAACGTTTAAGTTCTGTTCCATCCGATCTTTATTGACCGTCTTCGGAATTACGACTACACCGCGTTGAATGAGGAAGCGCAGAGCGACTTGTGCTGTCGACTTATTGTATTGATTCCCAATCTCCTGCAAAGTAGCGTTAGTGAACAGGTCATTTCTACCTTCTGCAAAAGGACCCCATGATTCAATCTGCGTATTGTATTTCTTCATAATCTCATGTGCTTTAGCTTGCTGGTTAAAAACATGCGTCTCGACCTGATTGACTGCAGGTACAACCTCGCTGAACTGTACGAGATCGATATATCTGTCCGGATAGAAATTGCTGACCCCGATGGCTCTAATCTTACCGGCTTTATAGTATTCTTCCATTGCCCGGTATGTCCCATAGTAATCATTGAATGGCTGATGAATCAGGAGCAAATCCAAATAATCAAGCTGGAGTTTTTTCAGTGATTCCTCAATTGAAGCTTTCGCTTTTTCATAGCCAGCATTGGATATCCAGACTTTTGTCGTGATAAAGAACTCCTCTCTTGGCACTCCACTTTTCTTGATGGCACGTCCTACAGCTTCTTCATTACGATACGCCTGTGCAGTATCAATGGAACGATAGCCTACGCTTATCGCATCTAGCACACATTTTTCACATTCGTCCTGATCTGGAATTTGATAAACTCCATATCCGAGAATCGGCATCTGTACCCCATTATTTAATGTTACATACTCCATTCTTCATTCCTCCTATTCAAGCTATAGATAATCCACGAAACGCCTAATCCTATTATGCAACAAATGAAATAATATCAGTTATCTCATTTGTCTCATATGTTTGCCTATTCCTCTTACACAGATGATTGTTACCTCTATTACAGAAGAAACCGCTGTCCTTATGTTTAATGTGTTACTTCTATTCATTTTGTGAAGGATCGTATAAATTTATTGGAAAATAAGGCTGCTAGCTCACTTGATTTAGATACCATCTCAAGGATCTTAAACTATTTGAATTTGATTATTCAACAATTCAATAAGGTGCAGACATGTTAATCGTTCAAAGTGTACAGAGATGAATATATCCCCCAGTGTATTTATCAAATCCATAGATTGGGTCTACCATCTGTAGAATTTATAGAATCAGTTATCAATATAAATAATAAAGGTTTACATAATAAATAATATGAATACTTCAAGGTTTGAAGATGTGTTTTCTAAATAAAGTCACTCTCTCTTTTCTATACTAATATCCCCATAATGTTCAAACAAAAAAGAAAGCTATACAAAAAAGCCGCTATAAATAGCGACTTTAATGTGAGATGTGACCCATGAATGATTAATCCACATTTTAGCCTTACTTATCCTCCGTAAACAAGAACAACTACTTCGTGTCTACTGCATCACCCGAAACGATGTTTCTCCAGCCTCCCAAATGAGACATATCCACTGCATCCTGAGCAGCCGAAGCTTCGCATATGAATCCGGATACCAACCTGCCGTCCTGCAGCTTAATTTTCCCTATACCTAATGGAGCAGGAATAGTTGCAGTGAATGAACCAAAGGAGGATAGCGGCATGCTCCACAATTCCAGATCAATGGATGTCCCCTCTTCAAGGGAGTGCACTAACCCCGGTTTTGCAGGACTTGTGTTCAGTTTGTACAGTCGATATTCTGGAGCGGTTCGCGTTTCCTCCACAAAAAAGGCTCCTAACCCGGTCATCTGGGGTTCCAGTGACATGCCTCTCATATGCAGTCCGCAGACAGCAACCAAAAGACGTTTGTGATGCGGCTCAAGTATTCTTGCTGCTTCAACCATGGAAGCTTCCTGCTCAGGCAATGTGAACAGGGTTATTCCAAAAGGCATATCCTCTGCAGCCTTGCCTGCCGGAACAGCAATGGCACTCAAATCAAGCAAATTGCAATGATTCGTGTACATTCCCATGTGGCTGTTGGTTTGAATCGGATCCTGCTGCACTTGTTCTCTTGTCCATGTTCCTCCGCAGGTTGGCAATACAAGAATGGCGTTATGCAGCCATTCTGCCGTGCTTCGCCGAATTTCGGCTAGTCGGTGCTGTGCCCGGAATAGTGCAGCAGCCGTAAATGTTTCCTTGCTGCCTGTTCGGAGCACTTTCTCCGTTACAGGAAACAACGCTCCTGGATGCTGATGGGCGAACATCTCCAGATCCGCCCATCGTTCTGCAACAAGCGGTCCTTCATACAGAAGTGCTGCGGCTTCTTGCAGCATGGATATATCGACCTCTTCGACATGTACTCCTGACTGCAGCAAGGTTTGTTTGGCGGCTTGCCAAGCCACCTCGTATGCTTCTGCAAAGGGACCAAAGAAGGTTAATTCTCCTTTGGGTAACAACCATTTGGCAGGTGCACGGGTTGGTCCCAAAGGACGTGTTTTGGAGAAAGCATCATCTGCATGCGGGCCTCGTACGATCCGGTCAACGGAAACAGCATCTTCGAGGTCATGGGTAAACACGGTAATGCAGTCAATGCTGCGGCATGCAGGCACCAAACCAGCGGAAGGCCATGCGCCTACTGCAGGTTTGTAACCAACCAGACCATGCAGTGCAGCCGGAATTCGGCCCGACCCGGCGGTATCTGTCCCAAGTGAGAACGATGCTTGCCCCAGTGCCACCGCTACGGCTGAGCCTGAACTGGATCCTCCGCTGATCAGTTCGGGCTGCAATGCGTTACGTGTCTCCCCATAAGGACTTCTCGTACCGACCAATCCTGTGGCGAATTGGTCCAGATTGGTTTTACCGACAGGTATGGCACCTGCAGCAATAAGTCGTTCCACAACAATAGCATGGTGTTCCGAAACCGATGAGAACTCAGGACAACCAGCCGTTACTGGCCAGCCTTGGACCTCGATGTTGTCTTTGATGGCAAAAGGAATGCCCCACAGCGGATATTCGGTAATGGACAAGTGCTGAAGTTTCTCCAGGTACGGCGTAATTCGTTCCCTAGACGGCGGCGTGATCCAGATATGGTAATCCTCCGTATCCTTTGCCCGCTCGATGATGCTCTCCACCACTTCCGCTGGTGTGAAGCTTCCTCGTAGATATCCTGTACGCAGAGCACTGATCGACATCAATTCCGGGATGGCATTTACCGTCATCGCGCAACCTCCCCCTTAATCGTTGGAATGATGGCAGCAATCCAGTCTCCCGATTTAATCTGGTCACCCGGCGAGACGTAGATAGAAGCAATAACTCCATCCGTTGGAGCGAGCTGCGGAAACTCCATTTTCATACTTTCTTCTATTATAATAGTGTCTCCCTTTCGCACTTCCTGGCCAGGCTCAACCAGTACCTTCCATACACTGCCCGACATTGAACTGCTCATGCCCAGACTCCCTTCCGGCATCTCGACTTCTTCCAGCGCTGCCGCTGCTTCAGGTTCAGATACATACTCCGCAATACCGAGTTCCTTCCAGTAATTTCGTTCAGCCTGGAATGCACTCTGCTGCTGCTGACGAAAAGTTCCGGATTCGTTCTCAATCGTTTTCAACCAGTTCAGATAGGGCCCCAGATGGAATGTGGTTTCCTCTACTTGAAGTTCAAATCCTCCTCGCGGGAATTCTTCACGCATTTTCAGCAGTTCAGCTTCCGAAACAGGATAAAATTGAAGCTGATCAAAGAACTGCAGCAGCCAAGGTTTTCCTGCCTCGAAATTGCTTGTTTCTCTGAACGAGTTCCACATTTGCACTGTACGACCGACAAATTGATACCCACCCGGGCCTTCCATGCCATACACGCAGAGGTACGCGCCGCCTATGCCTACGGCATTTTCTGGAGTCCATGTCCGTGCAGGATTATATTTGGTGGTTACGAGCCGGTGGCGTGGATCCAGTGGTACGGCAACAGGTGCTCCCAGGTACACGTCACCAAGTCCCATGACGAGATACGAGGCGTTGAATACAATTTCCGCTACCTCTTCCAGCGAACCGAGTCCATTCATACGCCGGATAAACTCCAGGTTGCTGGGACACCAAGGTGCATCAGGTCTAACGTTTTGCTGATATCGCTCAATGGCGAGCTGCGTCGCTGGGTCATCCCACGACAATGGTAATTTGACAATTCGCGAGGGTACCTCAATCGTTTCCAGCTCAGGAAGCTGCAGGTCCAGCTCCATGATTCGTGCTGCCGCTTCTTTTACGGTCATGCGGGTAGCATCCAGGTGGATCTGCAGAGAGCGAATGCCTGGTGTCAATTCGATATAAGGAATGTTTCCATTCTCCTTAATTGCTTCCATAAGTACGTATGCCTGGAATCGGTATAACAAGTTCAACTCGCGTTCTCCGTATTCGACCAGAATATTTTCATCACCAGAGCAGCGTACAGTAATGGAGAAACGTCTGCCTTCCACCGCTTGGGCCAGAATCGGCATATACTCACCAGTTGATGTTTCGACTAAAACCGGCAACTCATGCGGAACGTCCAGTTCCCGCAAGTACAACTCTTGTTCTGCTCTTAACTGCTCGGCTTCCTCAACGGTAATGAGTCTGAAACGGACTTTATCACCAGGGCTGAGTTGACCCAGCTTCCATAATTCAGCCGTTGCCGTTGTCACCGGACAGACAAAACCACCAAGACTGGGACCATCCGGACCGAGCAGGATCGGCATATCGCCTGTCAGATCAAGTGCACCGACGGCATAGGCGTTATCATGAATGTTGGAAGGGTGAAGTCCTGCATCTCCACCGTCGGTTCTTGCCCACAGCGGAGCCGGACCGATCAATCGGACACCTGTTCGGGAACTGTTGAAATGCACTTCCCATGTCGTCTCCGTCAGCTGATTCAGATAAGCCGGAAGAACATATTCGTCCGTACAATGAGGTCCCGGTATCACACCAATCGTCCATTCATTGTTGTATTGTGGTCTGCGTTCTGTACTGAGAGGAGCAAGCAGAGCCGGAGCATTTCCTTCTTTTTCATGCACCCGGAGAACTGCACCCGTTCGCAGCGCACTCCCACGGTGTCCACCGAATCCCCCCAATGTGAAGGTTGCTGAGCTGCCAAGTGTGATCGGCATGTCGAGCCCCCCGGATACGAGCAGGTACGTTCGCATTCCCTGTTTGGCTTCACCCAGAGTCAGCACTGCACCAGGAGATGCATTTGTCGGTGTGTAAGGTTCCACATGAACGCCATCCAGTTCGGCTTTCATATCTGCTCCTGTCAGGCAGATGGTCATTTCATCCCGGAAGCGATAAGTTCCCCCACGCAGCGTCATTTCCATTCCGGCCGCTTGTACGTCATTGCCGAGCAGTCTGTTGCCAATGCGGAAGGCAAGCTGATCCATCGGGCCGGACGGCGGTACGCCGATATCCCAGTAGCCGATCCTGCCGGGACTATCCTGTACAGTCGTCTGAACACCTCCGTCCAGAACTTCGATCGCACGCTCCATTGGTTTAAAGCCCAAAAGCATTCGGGTATATACTTCTCCATTAGCGAAAGCATCGTTATCCAGAAATGCTTCGATATAAGCCTGATTGGTGGTGACACCGTATACCCGGAGTTCACGAAGAGCACTCTTCATTTTGTTTATAGCTTCCATGCGCGTGCTCGCGTGCACTATTAATTTTGCCAGCATCGGATCATACAAGGTAGTTACGTTCAATCCAGGCTGAATCCAGCTTTCAACTCGCACGTCATCAGGCCAGTGAATGGCATCAATGCGTCCATCGCTCGGCCGAAAATCATTCATGCAATCCTCAGCATACAGACGTACCTGGAGACTGTGTCCTGTTGGTACGGGAACCATAACGTTTAATGAATCGCTCTCGTGAGCTGCCTCCTTGACCATCCATTCCACCAAATCAATGCCAAGTACCTCTTCTGTCACCCCATGCTCGACTTGAAGTCTGGTGTTCACCTCGAGAAAATAAAACCGCTGCTCATCAGGGTCGTACAGAAACTCAACCGTTCCCGCGTTACGGTAACCTGCCGAAATCGCCAGTCTGCGGGCACACTCATGCATCTCTTGCCGGATTGCATCCGGCAGGCATGGTGCAGGGGTCTCTTCAATGATTTTCTGATTACGCCGTTGCACTGAACAATCACGCTCTCCCAAAGCGACTGCTTCACCGTTACCTGTGCCAAAAATCTGAACCTCGACATGACGTGCACGTGCAATATACTTTTCAATGAACACGCCCCCGTCATTAAAATTGGCGGATGCCAAACGTGTTACGGATTCAAATGCCTCCCTAAGCACATCATCGTGTTCACAGACCCGCATGCCGATTCCACCACCACCGGCAGTGGATTTCAACATGACGGGATAACCGATGATTTCAGCTTGTTGAACCGCATCATCCAGAGACTGTATCAGGCTTGTGCCTGGCAGTAAGGGTACTCCAGCTTCTGCAGCCATTGCTCGTGCCGTATGCTTCAAGCCGAAAAGCTCAATATGTTCAGGAGAGGGACCGATAAACGTAATACCTCGCTCAGCACACGCTCTGGCAAAAGCCGCGTTCTCACTCAGAAATCCGTACCCGGGATGAATCGCATCTGCCCCTGTCTCTGCTGCTGTCTGGAGTACCAATTCGGCGTTGACGTAACTCTCTCTTGCGGGCCCTTCTCCGATCAGTACTGCTTCGTCGGCAAGCTCAACATGTAAGCTATCTCGGTCTGCTGTAGTGTAGATGGCTACACTGGAGATACCCATCAGACGCAAAGTCCGAATAATGCGTACTGCAATGGCACCCCGATTCGCAATCAGTACCTTTTTAAACATTGGCGCTCACTCCTTCTGCATCCCATATAAGGACTTTGGCTGGTGTTGGGTTGTAGGCATTACATGGATTGTTTAACTGCGGGCAGTTACTGATCAGGACGGTTACCGGTGCCAAAGCAAGGAGTTCAACATAGCGACCCGGTGCAGATAGACCATCGGCGAAGGTTAACTCTCCTTCCGGTGTCACTGGCACATTCATGAAAAAGTTGACGTTTGGGGCGAGATCCCGCTTGGTATATTCATCTCGCTGAGAGAGCATTAACATAAAGGTGTCACGACAGTTGTGCATGGGCAATTTATCATGAGCATAGCGGACGGTATTGCTCTGAGCGGAGCAAGCGCCACCGATTGTGTCATGCCTTCCGCAGGTATCGGCTGTTATCCGCAACAACTCTCGGCCTGATTCAGCGAGCAGCGTTGAACCTGTTGTCAAATACAGATTGCCCTGGCGGGTAATGGTTCTCACTGCACTATAATGATCTGACGGATCCTCCGTGGAATAAAACAGCGTATCAACAGCTTGATTGCCTTCCATATCAACAATGCGAAGAACCTGGCCTGGGAGCAAATCATGTATCCAGCCATCACCCGCAGCGATGACTTGCTCATACCAGGCTTTTTCGGTCAGTAATGGACTCTGGACAGGTTGAAATGTACTCATATTAGTTGGCTCCCTTCAGCAAAGCATATGCGTTCCACGTATTTTCAAAGGCTCTCCGGTTCTCTGCACAGTGCAGTACACACGGGTCCATCTCAGAGACAGGCTCGGCATCTGTCACGGAAACAACGATGGATGCGGCCGGGTATTGTCCCGAAGGATCAAGTGGATGAGGTGTGTTCGATAACACGAGCAGCATATCCATTTCTGTGCGGATGGTCACTGAGCGTTCTGCCGTTTCCTGCAGCGAGTAATTCATCGTTCCGTCCAGCTCACAAACGACTTTGGAGAAAAAGTTGACCGGAACCCCGATATCGCGTGGTGACAGATTGTTCCGGAACAGTTCAACCTTTAAGTTCTCTTCCCCGCTTCTAAGCCAGTCATTACGGTGATCCTGATATGAGGTCTTCCCATACTTTTCATCCGTACCCTCTCGTGTTGTATATCCGGATAAAGGATCATGCCAGCCTACCGAATCCTCCGTAATGGAAGCAAGCGCCTTTCCCTGATCCGTCATCAATATATTGCCTCTTGTCAAAAAAGCGGTATGTTGGGCTTTGAGCGTATCCGGCATATTGTACCGTTCCGCTGGATCATGTGCATGGAAGAACAATGCCGACACATTAGCTCGATCCCCTGTTGCCTTTAATGTAATGGATTTTCCTCTTCCTACATGAGCAGACCATTTGCTTCCAGGCTGCATCGTCATTGTAAATAGGGCTGTCATTGTTCATTCCTCCTGTAGAAAAGTATAGAAAAAAGCCCGGGAGAAACATCAAAGATTGCTCTTTGATCGATTCTCCCGGGCTTTTATCCCGCCGTGTACATCAGGTTTTAATCTCCCAATGCGTTTTCTCTCGGACCAGTCAGCCAGTGGACGGCTCGGAACCCTAGAAAACATTTTATTTAATTGATGTTATGAATACTAACACGTAAAATTACATTTCACAATACTTTTTTTAAAATATGCGATAAAAAAACCAATTACACTTGCACTTTTTTCATATTCTTCTCAAAATAACGAAATACGTACTATAGAAAATGCACTAATGTTCGTATATTTCTAAAAAAATAACTTGATTTTTGATAAAACCCCTGTAAAAATGTGAAGTGTCATGACATAGCATTACGATGTATCATTCTCGATTCTGAAGGAGGTTTTATAATGTCACAAAATATAACACTAAAAAGAAATCTCTCCTTGAGCCATGTGGTGACCATGGGGCTGGCCTGGATGTCTCCCATGATTTTTTTCACAAGTTTCGGCGTGCTGCATGAGGGTTCACAAGGTATGCTCCTGGCTGCCTATGTCCTTGCTTTTGTAGCCATTTTATTTACAGCTGGCAGCTACGGGCAGATGGCCAAAGCTTTTCCAGTGTCTGGTTCGGCGTATACCTATGTAAGCCAGGCCATGAATCCGTTTATCGGTTTTCTGGTGGGCTGGGTGATTCTGCTTGATTATTTGTTTTCCTGCATTGTAGCTGTACTCATGTTTGGCATTAATCTACATGCTCAGTTTCCCTCCATCCCTTCTCCTGTCTGGATTGTGCTTTTAACCCTAATTGTGATGACCATCAACATCATCGGCATCAAAACGTCAGCAAACGTCAACAAAATCTTTGTTCTGATGCAGATCATTTTTATAGCAGGGTTCTGTGCATTTCTTGTATACAAAGCAGTGACACAAGGGGTATCCGCAGGATTTAATCCTCTTCATTCCGTAGAAGGGGTTCCTTTCTCCGCCGTAATGGCGGGTGCATCTCTTGTTTGTTTCTCTTTCCTTGGTTTTGACTCCATTACAACGATGGCGGAAGAAACGCGAAAACCCGAAAAAACGATACCTCGGGCCATCCTGATTATCGTTAGCGTCGCCGGGATCATGTATTTTGCAACAGCATATTTAATTCAACAAATGTATCCCTCGTTCACTTTTACACATATGGACGCTGCAGGATTCGAATTAATGCAGGTTATAGGCGGAGGAACGCTTGCATCCATCTTCACCTTTGTCGTTATTTTCTCCGTGCTCGCACAGGGCATGTCCTCCATGACAACCGTTTCAAGGCTGCTGTTTGTCATGGGTAGATCCTCCTTGCTTCCTCGGAAATTCAGTTCTGTTCACCCCAAATTCCGTACACCTGTGTTCAACATTGTGCTGGTCAGCATCATCTCCCTGGCTGCCTTATTCATTAGTCTGGAGACAGCCATCATGTTTGTCAGTTTCGGTGCGCTAACGGCCTTCCTGTTCGTTAATCTTTCCGTCATCTGTCACTACATCATTCGCGAGAAAAAACGCAGTGTGCAGGACTGGATTGTGAGAATGGTCTTTCCCTTGTTAGGCGCCTTGTTCATTCTATATCTTATCACTCAACTTGAAGCTTCCTCTTTGCTTCTTGGTACGGGCTGGATCGCTCTTGGCCTCGTTCTGTATGTGAATCAACGAATGAGATCCTCTTCAGTGCCCAAGGTGTTGCCAGAGATTGAAGAGGCCATGTGAGTGAAATCAATCATTCATTTATCAGTAAGCTTTCTCTCCCTGCGTGTACCATAAAAAAGAACCTGAATGCAGCATTCAGGTTCTTTTTTTTCTGTACTCATCTTTTGATTTCACAATGCAGGAACTGCGAAGTTTTGCTATGCTATACGAGAGTTTTACTCATCATAAAATCGGTCTGCTCTTCATCCCCCATATAAAAGGAATGGGCTCCTGTCTGGATAAATCCCATCTTGTGATAAAAAGCAATGGCCTTCCTGTTTTTCTCCCATACCCCTAGCCATACTTTGGTTTTGTTCTTGTCCATCGCTATTTCGATTGCTTTATTCAATAAATGCTTACCCAGCCCATGGTTTTGGAACTGGCTTCTAATATAGATCCTCTCAACCTCAAGGAACTCTTCCCCCATTTTCTCGGATTGTGCATCATCGACATTGACCTTTAAATAGCCAGCTAGTTCTTTGTTGAAATATACAAAATAAATGTCTGAAGATGGATTAGCCAACTCCCTTTCCAGTTGTTCCGAGTGGAATGCTTTTGCCAAATATGCCTCCATATTCTCAGGCGTATTCTGATCTTTAAATGTATCATGAAACGTGTCTATACTGATTTTTTGGAGTGTCTGCAGATCTTCACGACTGCACTTTATAATTTTTATTGTCATGTAAAGATATCGCCCCTTTATGAAATAAACAGTTTTTTCGTAGTCCTATTTCCACTTTGAACCCTCACTTTTTTGTTGCAAATGCAATAAAAAGTGGTTATATTAAATCTACTCCAAACATGTTGTATTTGCAACAAAAAACATAAAAATGAGGTGGATTAAGTTGAAATATGTATTTTTTTGCGTTGGAATCTTGATATTGACTCTTGGGATCTCACTCACAATCCATTCCGATCTCGGGACATCCCCGTTTGACGCTCTTTTGGTAGGTTTATCTGTTCAGGTGGGGCTCTCTGTAGGCAGCTGGGAGATTATCATAGCGTTACTTCTGTTATGTTGTAATTCGCTCATACGGAGAAGCAGACCGGAAGTTTTAGGATTGTTGACCGCATTAGTTACGGGAATTGGCATCGATATTTGGCTTTTTCTATTGCATAGCTGGACTGTACCTGAGTTATGGCTAACTAAATGGGCATACATGGTCATCGGCCTGATCCTCATTGGAATAGGAACTGCCACATACTTATTGACCCATTTTGCACCGATTCCTTTGGACCGATTAACATTAATTGTACAGGAACTTATGCGAACGAATCTCTTTGTAGCCAGAACGTGCATTTATCTTATTTTTCTTGGATTAGCGTTGATCCTAAAAGGACCCATCGGGATGGGAACGATCCTAACCGTTTGTTTAGGCGGATTCATATTGAATATCTTCATGCCTTTGACCAAAAGAATTTTGGAACGTTTCATCCATCAGTCCAGCTCATGGTCAAATTCATGAAATACTCCCGTGCGAACAGTAAACATAACAAACGGTCACGATTTCTATTATAATCATACTTATTCCACAAGCTAGATCGCATATATTCTTAGACCCATAAGGAGATATTTATGGACATACCCAAAGGTACATATGGCTTTCGATTCGCTGAAGATCCGGAACTGCAACTATGTATATTATATGCGGCAGGCTCTGATAGCATCAGCAATCCTTCCTATCATTGGGATGGATTGACACGAAGCGATGGGCCTCTCCTTCTTTTCCAGTACACGCTTTCTGGTCAGGGAGTATACGAATCAAGAGAACAGCAGCACTGTGTCTCTGCCGGACAGGCTTTTCTTGCCGAGATCCCTGGACCCCATCGCTATTACTATCACCCTGAATCCAGAGAACCGTGGGAATTTCTGTTTTTGCTCTTCCGGCCGAATCTAATTCTGCCTCACTGGCGTAAATTTTTGCGCGAAGCAGGGGAAGTCCCCTATCTCCCAGCAGACTGTACACCAGTTAAGTTGTTGCGAATGATTGTAAATGATGCAGCAGCAGGCCGAATCTCCGATCCCTTGATCGCATCTTCCTCGGTATATCAATTCATGACGGAGCTGGCCAGATTACAGGTTACGACTCTGCGGAACAAGCATACATGGCCGGATAACGTCAAGCGTGCAGCTGAATTTATAGAGCAGCATTATTCACAAATGATTAGTATTGATCAGTTAGCCGAGCATGTCTCTTTGTCCAAATATCATCTGATTCGGCGTTTCTCGGCCAGCACGGGACTTACTCCCGTAGCTTATTTAACTCGCATTCGCATTGATAAAGCCATGGAACTGCTTCGGGGAACCGAACATAGCATTGACATGATTGCCGAGCGTATCGGGTATTCCAGCGGAAGTTATTTTATTAAAGCATTTCGTACCATGACCGGACTTACACCAGGGGAGTTCCGCAGCGGAGGCGAGAGCCTTGCTTATCGTAAACTGTTCTTTGATTAACAGCAATATAGTACAATTCATCTTCCAAGATTACTATAGATATTGCTAATCTCCTTGATTAATATGAACTTAACCAGAGCAATAATTAATCAGTCAAAGGAGATTACACATGAGTCACAAGCATGCAGCACCCACACCACCGCTTGGTTGGAACAGTTGGGATTGTTACGGTGCGGCCGTAACGGAAGAAGAAATTCGCGGGAACGCGGAATACATGGCTGAACATCTCAAACCCTTCGGCTGGAACTACATTACCGTCGACATCCAATGGTATGAACCTTATGCAAATTCCTCTCAATACCGGGCTTTTGTTCCTTTGGTGATGGACGAATATTCCCGGCTTATGCCTGCTGAGAACCGCTTTCCCTCTGCTGAAGGCGGTCAAGGATTCAAGCCATTAGCCGATTACGTACATAGTCTTGGATTAAAATTCGGCATTCACATTATGCGCGGGATTCCAAGGCAGGCTGCACATGCAGCTACCCCTATTCTGAATACCACCGTTACAGCACGCGATATTGCACATACCAATTCGATCTGTCCATGGAATACGGACATGTATGGTGTTGACGCATCGAAGGAAGGTGCGCAGGCCTATTACGACTCTCTTTTTGAACTCTACGCCGAGTGGGGCGTGGACTTGGTCAAGGTAGACGACATCGCTGCATCCAGGCTGTATGATACCCATCAGCCTGAGATCGAGCTAATCTCCAAAGCTATCGAACGCTGCGGCCGGCCTATGGTACTGAGTCTCTCTCCTGGTCCAGCTCCTGTGGAATACTCCGCGTTCTTCGCTGAACATGCCAATATGTGGCGGGTCACGGATGACTTCTGGGATCAATGGCCACTGCTGCTGGATATGTTTGATCGCTGCCGAACCTGGCAAGGTATCCCTGAGGCGGGATGCTGGCCGGACTGCGACATGCTCCCGCTCGGCCATATCGGCATCCGGTCCGTTGACGGAGGTGGCGCGGATCGCTGGACTCGTTTCACACGGGATGAGCAGCTGACCATGATGTCGCTCTGGAGCATCTTCCGCTCTCCGCTCATTTTCGGCGGTGAGCTTCGCGACTGTGACGAATGGACCCTATCCCTGTTAACCAACAAGGAAGTGCTGCGCATGAATCAGGATAGCCATGGAGCCAAGGAAACGCTGCGCCAAGGTAATCTCATTGTCTGGACAGCAGAAGCCGCTGATCAATCCCGTTATGCTGCATTATTCAATGTAGGTGATTCAGAGCTCCCGGTAAGTCTGTCTGTTGATGACATCGGTCTTACGGGCTTCACCTCGGGCACCGAGCTGTGGAATGAAACGCCAGCCGAACTTACTGAAGACGTTCTACAGATGAATATTCCTTCGCACGGCGTACGACTCTATCGATTCTATTGATCATGGGTTACCTGGTTTAGAGCATCTCCATACCTAAATGAGCCAGTCACGTGAATTATTTTGGCGACTGGCTCATTTCTTTTTTTATCCGTTTTTATTATCATACCGTTAGTTCTTCAATTGTTACAAGAAGCCTGCTGATTTCATCCCTTGGTTGCTCCTGCAGAGATCCCCTTCACAAAGTATCGTTGCAGAGCAACAAAAACGATCAGCACGGGTACCACCGACAAGGCAGTTCCAGCAAATATCATATCCCATCTGGAGGAGAACTCACCGATATAGCGGTAAATTTCAACAACCATGGTTTTGGGCTCACCTGAAGGAAGAACGAGCATTGGCATGAGAAAATCGTTCCAGATCCCCAAACCGTTTAAAATAATCATACTAGCTGTCACCGGTCCGAGCAGCGGGAATACAATTCTCCAGAAAATGCTGTAACGACTGCACCCGTCAATTTCCGCAGCTTCTTCAATTTCCTTTGGAATCCCCTTAACAAAGCTGGTATACAACAGGCAACCAAATCCAATAGCCCCTGCGATATAAACCAATATTGGCCCAGCGAGGCTTCCATAGAGGCCCAGCATTTTCAATTCTTTAAATAAAGGAATCATGTATGCCTGAAATGGAATCATCATCCCTGCCAGGAAGTAGAGAAATACAAAATTCGTCCATCTGGCATTTCTCCTTTCAATGGCATAACCAGCCATAGGAATGATCAATATCTGCATCACAATGGAGACTACGGTCAGGATCAGACTATTCAGGATCGCTCTCGGGAACTCCGTCTCGGTCAACAGATACTTGAAATTCTCAAGGTACAACGAAGTTGGTAATGAGAGTGCATTTCGCATGATTTCACCATTGCTTTTGAAGGCAGACATTAAATTAAAGAAGATGGGAAAAAAGAACAGGATAGCGAATATCAGAATAACGACGAAGAGAATGACATCCGTTGTTTTTTTGCGTGTCTGCATAGTCATGTTAATACTGCACCTCCCGCTTGCGGAGGATTTTCACTTGAATCACGGTGATAACAAGAATAATCACAAATAACACCATGGCAAGAGCTGTCCCGAAGCCCTGTCTTAACTCCCCGAAACCGACTTTGTAGATGATATATGTCAGTGTTTCTGTTGCGAAACCAGGCCCTCCATCGGTCATTACTGCAATTTGATCGAATATTTTCAGCGCACTAATCATTGAAAGAACCATACATACGGTAACAGACCCGGCAAGCAGTGGGAAGGTAATGAATCGAAATTGCTGCCAGCCATTTGCACCGTCTATATTGGCTGCTTCGGACAGCTCTGCAGGAATGCTCTGAAGTCCGGCCAAATAAATGATCATGTAGTAACCAGCCCCCTTCCAAACGGTAGACAGGATCACGGACAGCATAGCGTACTTGGGATCACCCAACCAATCCATTGTCCAGCTCCCAAGGCCAATATGGTTCAGAATTTGATTCACCACACCAAAGTTGTAATTCAGGATCATCGCCCATACGAAGCCCATTACGATTCCGCTCAGTAAGGTAGGAAAGTAAAATATGCTCCGAAACAAATTTTTGAACCAACGGACTTTGTCCACCATGAGGGCCATGGCGATCGCAGCGATATTTTCCAGCACAACCAGGCTCACCGTCATGATAAGCGTATTTTTGAGGGCATTATGAACCCTCGGGCTGCTCCATATCTCAATAAAATTAGCAAAGCCGATATAGCGGATATCTTCACTTATGCCATCCCAGGACGTAAAGCTTAGATATGCACTTCCCAGAGTAGGCACAATAACAAATAGCGTGTACAGAATTAACGACGGAAGTATAAAAACAACAGCAAAAGGATGATGCTTTTTCTTCCGTCTTCGAGCGGATACAGCTGCCAAAGTTGCTTTATCCGTTGATGCAGGTATTCCCATTTCATATACTCCTTCCTTATTCAAGGAGGAACCACTCCGTAGCGGTCCCCCGCGAATTAGTTTACATCGAATTTGCCTTGACCTGGTTATCGTATTCCGTATCAACCTGTTCCATATACGTTTTCACATCACCATCATTCAGGACCATTTCCTGCAGCTTTTTATAGAACCAGTTTCGGAATTGTGGCGGTATTAAGTTCTCTCCCCACCAATTGTTAATCGCCAAGGACTTTGTTACATTCGGATCTGACATCAGATCAAGGGCCGTCTGCATCGCTTCTCCGGTTTCATAGGTCACTTCTGCTTGCGTAGAGGGGATTCCGTTAACACTTGCAAGATACAGAGAATACTGCTCCGGCTCGAAGAAGAAACGAATGAACTTCTTGATTGCTTCCGTCTTCTTCGGATCCTTGGCTGCCTCAGCAGAAAGTGTCCAACCGGCAGGTGACGGAAGTCCGATCACATTCACATGACCCTCCCGGTCCGGGACTGCATAGAAACCGTATTCAAAGCTTGGATCTGCTTCTTCGATCTGTGAGAACATCCAGGTACCCGAGTATAGTTGTGCCGCCTTTCCTGTGATTAGAAAAGAAGCTGTTTGGTTATCAGGCGTACTTAACCACCCTTTGTCTACATAATTTTGGAACAACACTTTGTAATCCGTCATCGCCTGCACGACGTTTTCATCTGCGAAGCTGACAGACTGCTCTGTCTTTTTGGAATTCCAATCCGGATCTTTTGCATATACCTCATCAATGAGAAACTTGTTCACCCAGAACCCCATATGAAAAATATCTTTGCCTCCAACAACGATCGGGGTTATACCAGAGGCCTTCAGTTTTTCCTGGATAGCAATGAATTCATCATACGTTTTGGGAAGCTCACTAATCCCTGCATCGGCATATGCCTTTTTGCTGTATATGATTCCTTGGGGCACATTATTGGCTATGGGAGCATTCCAAATCTTTCCGTCAACCTCAGGTGGGGAATCAAACAGCTCAATCAGGTCAGAAGGAAGTTCCACGATTTTTCCTCCATCGGCAAAGACCTCTGTATCCCTCATCTCAACAAGGTCAGGGAACTCTCCAACCGCATCCTTAGTTTTTAACCAGTCCAGATAGGAATTGCTTGTGTTCTCGCTCATATCCTTAATTTCAATACTCGGATTAGCCTCCGTGAATCTTTTGATGGAATCAGCGATCGCTTTTTTGGCAGCAGGATCCCCTGAAGCATAACCAATGGTGAAACTTACTTTGTCATTGCTGCTTGTTGACCCGTTTTCATCGGAATTCGGACTACTGCTTGTGCTGCAAGCACCTAAGGTCATAGTCAGTGCAAGCAGCAAAGCCGATAACTTGAAATTTGATTTCAGCATAACGTACATAACTCCCTTCCATATCAACAAAGTTCAAACAGCTTTTCCTTATAGGTAAGCGTTTTCGTATTTAGAATAGCACTGCCTGGTTTTGGTTTGTATGAACTTTTTAAAGCCTCATGTGCAGTAAATTTAAGAATAAAAAAAGAGCGGACAAGTTCATTCGCTCTTCAAGGGACCTATTCAGGAACAGGAAAGCTGAGCTGCACGGACGTCCCGATATTTTCCTGACTACTCACAGAGAGACCATAATTTTCTCCATACATCGATCGAATTCTTTCATGTACATTTTTCAGTCCCACTGATTTGTTATGCGGATTGGCCGTATACAGACCTTCATTAATGCTTTTCAGCTTCTCTTCGCTTATGCCTATACCATTATCATAAATAACAATGACCAGATTACGCTCTTGCTTCTCTATCGTTATCCCTACCGTCCCCTTTTTCCTTTGACGAAGTCCATGCTGAATGGCATTTTCGACGATAGGCTGTAAACATAATTTCAAGACCGGCCATTCCATCTGCACGTCAGGAGCAATGTCACAATGCAGTACATATCTGTTTTCATAACGAATGGAGATGATGTAGAAATAATCATGCAGATGTTCAACTTCTCTCCATAGACTTACACGATCTTCTCCGTAGTCAATGACATATTTCAGTTGATTGGACAAAGAGTGAATCATGTCAGCGACTTCTTCCGCATCTTTGTCTACTGCATTCATACGAATCACTTCAAGCGTATTATACAGATAGTGCGGTCTGATTTGACTTTTTAGTGCATTAAGTTCAGTTTGCTTTTGTTTGATCTGAGCGATATAAGCTTCATCAATGTGGACTTGCAACCGCTCAACCATTCGATTGAATCCATGGGTCAGTCTGCCTATTTCATCGTTGCTGGTTACAGGGAGTCTGGCACTCAGCTTCCCGGACTCCACTACGGCCATCTGCTGGATTAGCTTGCGAATAGGTGCTGCGAGCCGCCGTGAAAACCAAGCTCCCATGACAATTAATACAACGGTGCAAATGAGGATGGCCAGATATACGGTAGCCCTGGCGGAGAAAAGCTGTTCAAACAACCCTGCTCGGTGAATAATTGCAACTAATTGACCTTCAATAAAAGGGATGTCTTCCCGGAGTACTAACATTTCAGCATCCTTGCTTTTGGAGATGAATTCATCCAGTGTTCTATCCTTTTGGTTGCTGAAGTACATCTCATCCTGATCATTGAGCAGAACTAATTCATCCTGAGTACCGAGAGAGAGCTCATTCAGGAATTGCTGGAACATGGTGGTATCGACGTCCAGGAAGAGCGTTCCAACCACTTTAGGTTCACGTGTAAGACGTCCGGAGGTATCAATCAGATTGCGTGCAAGTGTAAATACTTCGCGTTTGGAACCAATAAAGTAATCATCCTTATGCGTCGGAAAAAGCGCAGCCTTGGAAGGCTGGCTTCTCATCGTTTCTTTCCATTCATGAACCGGAAGTGCATCCTCTGTCAGGCCTCTATTCTCTCTTTCTTGAGAGTAGATTTTGCCGTCTGACGATCTCATAAAATAAGCAGCTGATATATAATTGTCGCTAAACAATAATGTCTTCAGAAACGAGTCGATGGGAATTGAATTGATCTGCTCCAGCTCATTGACATTGAACGTCTGATTTTGATTTATGTTTTCGGCCAAACCCTCGTAGCGAACGTTATACATGAGCTTGGAAATATCATTATATTGTTGAAAAGCTGAATTCAGATTGTAACTCATATACATAATCATTTGTTGTTGATTACTCGTGGTGTACCGTTCCACGTAGCTTGAGAAGATTTGCACAGAGAAATAACTTAGCGCAAAAAGTGGGATTAGCCCCACCAAAATAAAAGAAGCTGAAAATTTGACAAAAATGCTTTTGGTCAAGAAACGCATGAAGGAAACACCTTCTTTATTCGTTATGTTTCGAACTGACGGAAAGACTGCCTATAGTCTTGCGGTACCTTTCCATATTTTTTCTTGAACATATCACTAAAGTGCCTTACGTTGTTGTAGCCCACACGATCGGCAATCTCATAAACCATGAGTTCCGTCTCCATAAGCAGCTTTAGCGCGTGGCTCATACGCACTTCTGTGACGTAGTTTTTGAAATTTTGACCGGTGTGCTTTTTGAAGAAACTGCTGAAGTAGTAGGAGTTCATATAGACTAGGGCAGCCATGGATTCCAGTGTGATGTTACTGTCATAGTTTTCTTCAATATACGATTTGACTTTCGTAAGCAACGCACGTTCTTTTCCTGACACCTTACTCGCAAGTTTCTGCTGCATTTCCGTTAACACCGCTTCGACTTCTTGAGCAACATCTGCATAAGAGACACAGTCAGTCCATTTTTCAAGCAAGCCTCGTTGGTAACCCTCTAACTCTCCACCGAATTTCTCCAATTCCTGAATCAACGTCAAAACTGCATTATATACTCCTGTAAGCACGAGGTTTTTGTTGTTTCCCGCTTGTATCCTGATTTGTTCAAGGAGTTCCTTAATCAGCGGTTCGATCTTTTCTCGTTCCATACACGTTAATGCATTTACTAAATGGGATTGAAGAACGGTTATGGGCCTGTTTTCTTTATTCGCTTCCGTCGCTGCTTCTCCAAAACGAATAACTTGATTTGATCCCACAAAAAATTTACTATTAAGCGCTTTCAACGATTCGCGGTATGTTTCTTCTGCTTTCTCAATACCTTCCTTGCTCGTACCAACTCCGCACGAGACACTTAGCTTCAAATATTGCTGAATCTTATGGCGAAGGTCTTGTGCCAATTGAAGAGGATAGTCTTTCTCCTCATGCTGAACCAGGATCGTAAATAATCCTTCCTTTTGAACTAGTAAGCCGGTTCCCTTCAACGGTTCCTGGTCCAATGTCTCTCGAATAATGTTGGACACTGCAAAGTTGACCAAGTGACGCTCGCGTTCTTCCCACCGGGAGGTGGCAGCATAATCGTCCATTTCCAAAACACAAACGGTAATAAATCGGCTAACTACGATCACACCCAACTGTATCAAATCAGCTATGGTATTCGTATCACCGTCCAGTAATCCGTCAAGAAGCTGCTCAATGGTATTGGCTCGATTTTTTTCTTCATAATAAGATAACATCTTTTTGTTCCGTTCACCGTCCGAGGTTTCTCGGATCATAGATACGGCTTTGCTAACTACCCTCTCCAGCTGAATTTTATTTATTGGCTTTACCAGATAATCCAGTGCCCCTAACTGAATCGCTTGACGGGCATATCCAAACTCTTGAAAAGCACTAATAAATATAACCTTGCCGCGGTACCCTTGTTCATTCAACTCCGTAATCACATCTATCCCACTTCCACCTGGCATACTGATATCGCTAATAATAAGTTGGGGGTTATGTCTGGCTATCAGATCTCGTAGTTCGGTCCCATCATTAGCTTCAGCCACAATCCGGATCCCAAGCTGTTCCCAGGATATCAGCTTTTTTAACCCACGCAATATGATGGGTTCATCATCTGCGAGTAATAGCTTTATGTATTCCATACAATCACCTTCCTTAACTACGCCGAATATGAACAACTCAACTCTTCATAGAGAACATAGGGTCTAACCTAAATTTCGATCTATACCAAAAAGAACATAAGCACACAGTAGAAGATATGATCTTATTGCATCTCATTGTACGTTCTTTTTAGATTTTGTGCTGCACAATTTTCATTCGTAGATTATACAACGATATTGTTTCAGTAATCCTGAAACAACCCACGACTTTTTGGGTTGTGGGTTGTTTCTCTTCTTTATCGTTATCAATCTACCAAATATATAAATCTGTGCCTTTTAGTTTGAATATTGCTTCAATAAAAAAATAATCTCCGTAGATAATAGACTGATGGTGGCTTTTGGCGTGATACGCTGCTGAACCGTTTTGTAGAATACAATCGCAGCTGGGAGTCCAATCGGTTCTTAGCTGTTCTAGTGTTTGGAGCAGCTTCAACGCTGCATTCAGATATAACTGTTTGTCGTGAGTTCCAACAACCTTGGCGATCTCAATCAAGCCACAGGCAGCGATGGCCGCTGCTGTTGAATCCTCCAGTACAGGTTCTGCAGGCTGCCTAAAATCAATAGGAATGATTCCGTGTTCAGGAATGTTCGCGATAAAATAGTGGGCTACTCGTTTAGCCGTATCCAGATACTCCTCTTTTTGCGTCCAGTTATAGCTCATCATAAAACCATACAATGCCCAGCTCTGTCCCCGAGTCCAAGAAGAACCCTCCGCGTATCCCTGTCCTCCGTAGGTTTTGATGACCCCACCCACCGCCGGATCAAATTCAACAATATGGTTAACTGAACCGTCTGGTCTTACAAAGGTATTCATGGTGGTATCGGCATGTTTCATCGCAATGTGCTGAAAACGCGGATCACCTGTTTCCTTGGTGGCCCAATATAAAAGTGGTATGTTAAGCATACAATCAATGATCGCCCATCCTCTTGTGTCTTCACCCTCAATATCATTCCAGGCTCGGATGAATTCTCCTGCCGGATTGTACCGGCCAGCAAGCAGGTTGGCTGCATGCAGGGCCCTATTGCGGGATTCCGGATTGCTTGTAAGTTTATAATTCGCGACACTCGTCGGCAGCCACATAAATCCTACATCATGATGCAGCCCATCGAATTTCTGGAAGCAGCTATCCAATTTCACTTCAGAGATTTCAGCAATTTGTTTGTATTTGGGTTCTCCTGTTGCATTAAACAACTGCCACATCATGCCTCCCCAGAATCCATTCGTCCACCAACATATTCCGTCGTCAGCTGAATGGGTTGAATTATGGACTGATCTGTCATCATGTTCTCCATCAATAGTCGTATATGGGATTTTGTCTTTGGATTTAACACTGACCCAATCCATTTTTGCTGTGATTTTGTTTACAACGTGGTCTACCCATACCCTTTTGTCATCTAATGTAAGCATATAGCAGTCCTTCTTTCTTCTTGAGAAGTTGTCTTAGCCAATCTGGTACACATATCGAATTTAGAATACCACTCGTCACGAAATGTCTGTATGTACTTTTTTAAGCTTCCTATGCTATAAATTTAAGAACTTACGTGAAGGCAGAGCGAAGTCATCTTTATCCGAAACCACTAAGCATATATATGCATATAAGCTCAAGTAGATCAAAATCGTGCTTCAAAATGAAAAAGAGCAGCTGCACGCTGCAGCTACTCTTCATTGATCTCTATTATGTAACCCTTCTAAGATGAGTACCTTCTTGTTGATAATAATTGCAGTCCCATGGCAATTTGTTCTCAGAATTCATTTTTTTGATCCAAGACCTCAACTATTCTTTCAAGCTTCATATAGATCGCACGCAAGTAAACAACAATAAAGAGCAAACCCAAAATTAAGATGATAGCGAGCATATATTCCCTCCTCCATTCGATCTTTATTTACAAGTTCATTGATAATCCATTTCACACTCTGATTATACATAAAAAGGTAAATGTATGCAGTTAGCTACTGTTGACCTGTGCAATAATTGATAAAAATAAAAAAACCGATAACCCCCATCTCTCAGGGTCTATCGGTAACGCACATATCCGAGCTAATCAGATCACTTATAATGTTTTCAAATACCAAGTATCACATGCATAATGTTCAGATCCATTCAAGGGCTTGTCTAATGCAATAAATCCGTTTTTGGCATAGAACTTGTTGGCTGCCGTCATATTGCTCAGGGTTTCCAGGTAACATTGTTCATAATGATCTTTCGCATAATCAAGGACAACCTGCAGTAATTCACTTGAGATCCCTGTACCTCTGGTTTCTTGGAATGCATACATCTTTTGCAGCTCACAAATCTGAGGATAACCGTCAATCGGACCAATACCGCAGCCCGCTACGACCACAGCATCTTGCTCAACTACCCAATATTTAGACCCCTCATTCTGGTACAGATGATAGAAGTCTCCCAAATGTGGATCTGTCCAGGCTGTCCCTGGTTTATTCGCACCAAATTCGATCAAACACGTTCTGATCAGATGTTCCACCTGTTGATTATCTCTTTCTTCAATCTCTCTGATCAACATAAAAGCAAACCTCCGTAAGTATGTTTCTGTTCCATTTAAGTAAGCAGTCATTAGACGTTCTGATTCATATGGCTGGACAGCCAATAATGTTTCAATTCATAGACAAGTATCGCCCAGTAATCGACTGTTCTGCATGGATGATCTGTGAAGGAATACCTTCGTATACAACTTGTCCCCCCTTGCTTCCTCCATCCGGTCCCATATCGATAATCCAATCGGCCTGGCTGATCACATCGAGATTATGCTCAATCACAATAACCGTGTTGCCTGCATCCACGAGACGGTTCATGATCTCCAGAAGATGACCGATATCCGACATATGAAGACCTGTCGTTGGTTCGTCCATTACATAAATACTACCTTTTTTGTGCAGTTCACTTGCGAGTTTGATTCTTTGGCATTCCCCGCCTGAGAGTGTGCTTAACGGCTGGCCAAGTGTAATATAGTTCAATCCGACATCGCTCATCGCCTGAAGCTTGCGTACCACTTCTTGTAATTGAAAAAACTCGAGCGCTTGCTCAACGGTCATCTCCAGCACTTCAGCAATCGACTTGCCACCAAGTTTGTATTCCAACACTTCGTCTTTGAACCTTCTGCCTTCGCATACATCGCATGGCAGCTTCACGCTGTCCAGAAAGGAAAGGTCTGTATATAAGACACCAAGTCCTTGGCAGTTGTCACACGCTCCCTTGGAATTGAAGCTGAACAAGCCCTGATTCACCTTATTTTCCTTGGCAAACGCTTTGCGCACGTCATCCATAATGCCCGTGTACGTTGCCGGGTTCGACCGTGTGGATACACCGACTGCTGACTGGTCGATTACTATTGCATCTGCATGCTGACTGAGAAACACTTCGTTGATAAGCGTACTTTTTCCCGATCCGGCAACACCTGTGACGACAGTAAGCACTCCGGTCGGAATATCAACACTCACATTCTGCAAGTTATGCAAAGTTGCATCTTTAATAAGCAGTTTGCCAGATGGCTGCCTGCAGTCGTGTTTTAATTGCAAAGGCCGCTTCATGTGTCTGCCAGTCAGAGTGCCAGATTCCAGCAATCCACTGAAACTTCCTTCATATACAATGGTACCACCACGTTTACCAGCGTAAGGTCCGACGTCCACGATATGGTCCGCAACCTTGATGACATCCGGATCGTGCTCAACAACAATCACGGTGTTACCTTTGTTGCGCAGCTTTTGAAGCAATTCATTCAATCGGTGTACGTCACGAGGGTGCAAGCCAACACTGGGCTCATCGAAGATATAGGTGACATCGACAAGGCTGCCGCTTAGGTGCTTCACCATTTTGACACGCTGCGACTCGCCGCCGGATAACGTATCTGTCTCACGATCCAATGTCAGGTAGTCCAGTCCAATATCCACTAGATGCTGCAGTCGTTCCAACAAAGACTTAATGACCGGTGCTGCAACTGCATCATTCATTTCCCGGATGGTGCGAATAAGCTGGCCCACTTCCATGGCAGACATCTCCGCAATATTCAGTCCATGAATTCTGCAACTGAGTGCTGCCTGACTAAGTCGCGCACCGTTACAGCTGGAGCAAGGACCTTCAGAGATAAACGGCATAACCGCTTTTTGAGTACGTTCCGATTTCGTCTTCACATCCTGCTTGATGTACTTGTTTGTGAATTTCTCAATAACACCTTCTACGGTAATATTCGTTGCTTTACCAGCGAAATCCATCTTTACTTTTCTTGCCTTACCATATAAAAGAAGGTCCAATTCCGCTTCCGAGTATTCACTTAACTTCTTATTGGGATCAAAGTCTCCTGATTGCAGCACCATGTTCCAATCCCAGCCATCCACGGCATAATCGGGGAGCATGAGCGCCCCTTCGTTTAGAGATTTCTCCATGTCCACAGCCTTGCTCATATCCACGCCAAGTCTGCGTCCGATTCCGTTGCACTCAGGACACATGCCTTGCGGATCATTAAACGAGAACATGTTTACTGGCCCGACATAAGGCTGTCCAACGCGAGAGAATAGAAGACGAAGGATAGGTGAAATATCGGTGATTGTTCCCATTGTGGAGTGAGATCCGCCGCCGAGCCGCTTCTGATCCACAATCACCGCCATGCTCAGATTTTCAATGGCATCGGTATCTGGCTGGGGAACACGAGGCAGAAACGTACGAACGAACATACTGAAGTTTTCGTTCAACAATCGAGTGGATTCTGCCGCAATTGTATCAAAGACAATTGATGACTTGCCGGATCCGGATACTCCGGTGAAGATCGTAATTTTACGCTTGGGGATGCGCAAAGAAACGTTCTTGAGGTTGTTCTCCCTTGCACCAGTGAGTACGATGTACTCCTGATTAGATTCGCTCATGCGTTAGAACCCTCCAATTTATTTATTCATAGAATACAGCCATAACTTGGACATTCAAGTTTAACTTTATTGAGATGGATCCATCTTGATTTTCTATGGGTGTAGACGGTTGTGGGATTAGACACCATGTAATGACGTTTAGATTGTAAGACACCATTTAGAGCTGTGTCAACGAACCTGTATTCTTTTCCCGAAAAAGCGTACGTAACAAGTTGAGGCATATTTTATCTCCTAATGGTTCACCATATCTGAGAAGGAGAGGTGTACCTACTTTGACGGATTTAAGTTGTGCTGCACAAGATGCTTCCTCTTCATCTGAAGGTAAGGAGAAGGGAAACTTAAAATGGTGGCAGCTATCCCTGCTTGGCATCGGCTGTACGATTGGTACCGGATACTTTCTGGGTTCGGGAATAGGGATCAAACAAACCGGACCTTCAATGGTGTTATCCTTTTTGATCGCCGCTCTGGGTACCTACATTGTGTTTCACTTCCTGGCCAAAATGACGACTGCAGATCCTCAGGAAGGTTCGTTCTGTTATTATGCAGGCAAAGCCTTTGGGCGTTGGGCCCGGTTTGGCTGTGGATGGAACTATTGGAGTACCAAAATTTTAATCATGGGGAGCCAGCTGACGGCTTTGTCCATTCTCTCCCGATTTTGGTTTCCTAATGTTCCACTCTGGGTTTTTGCGGCGGGTTATGCCATACTCTCCATTTTTGTTGTCCTACTTGGAACACAATGGTTTGATAAGATTGAGAATGTTCTCGCTGTGGTCAAAACCGCAGCCATTGTCATGTTTATTCTACTGGCTGCAGCAGCACTCTTCGGCTGGATACATGGGGGAAGCAATGAACGGCCAGGCATGCCAAGTTCAGCTGCTGAACTGTTCCCAGGTAAGTTTCCATCCTTCTGGTCGTCACTTCTCTATGCATTTTACGCATATGGCGGTGTAGAGACCATCGGACTCATGTCCATCCAGTTACAGGATAAAAAGGATGCCCCAAAAGCCGGAAAGGTGATGTTAACCGGCCTTTCCATCCTTTATATGTTATCGATTGGCATGGCCGTGTTCATGGTGCACTATACGAAGATGAATGAAAAGGAAAGCCCGTTTGTTACGGCTCTATCGTCGTATCGTTTGGAATTCTTTCCTCATGTATTCAATGGCGCCATCATCTTGGCCGGTTTTTCGGCCATGAGCGCTTCTTTGTTTGCTGTAGTCAACCTTCTGGTGACCATGTCCAAGGATGGAGACGCGCCTAAGCTGTTCAAAGCAAAATTAAAATTCAAACAACTTCCTCTACCTTCCCTTGTGCTTGCTGCGGTTGGCTTATGCGCCTCTATAGTGACAGCCCTGCTGCTTCCAGGAAAGATATATGAGTACATCACTACCGCAGCCGGTATATTGCAGATGTATAACTGGTCCTTTATCATTATCGCTGCCTTCAAGATACTTCAGATCCGCGCCAGGGATGTCATACTTGGCATTTCCGGTCTAGTCCTGTTATTAGGCGCGGTAAGTGGGACACTAATGAAACCGGACATCCGGGTAGGTTTTTATGTAAGTCTGATCATGATTTTTGTGATAGCTCTGGTCACCTGGATCATGACAAGATGGTGGAAAAAACATAAGGTCAAGGCGTAGCAAAAAAAGAGGATATCCCGCGAAGGATATCCTCTTCCTGTTTCAAACGCTTCAATGCATCTATAATAGAGGAATATTTCCCTCTTCGCATTCCCGCCACGTTCTGTCATTCCACACCGACGCCTGCACTTCTCCAACATGCGCTTTTCGCAGCAAAAACATACACAGTCTGGATTGACCAATTCCGCCTCCAATCGTGAAAGGAAGTACTCCGTTCAAGACAGATTGATGAAAATCAAGAGCGGCCCGTTCGTTCGCTTGACTCAGTTTCAATTGCTTTTCAAGTGCAGCGGCATCAACACGTATTCCCATCGATGAGACTTCCAGAGCCTGCTCCAGCACCGGAAACCATAATAAAATATCTCCGTTTAACGTCCAATCATCATAATCCGGTGAACGACCGTCATGCACAATCCCTGAATTCAGCAGCCCACCTACCTGCATGATAAACACAGCACCGTATTGGCGTGTAATCTCATTTTCGCGCTCTTTTGGGGTGAGATCCGGATATCGGTCCTCCAACTCTTGTGTTGTGATGAAGAAAATCTGATCGGGCAGAATGGGCTCAAGGCATGAGTATTGAGTATAGAGTTCTTGCTCTGTTGCTTGAATCAAACGATAGATTTTGCTTACTTCTTCCTTCAAGGTCGTTAGGTTGCGTTGATCTTCTGCTATGACCTTCTCCCAGTCCCATTGATCCACATAGATGGAATGCAGATTATCCATCCACTCATCTCGTCTGATGGCATTCATATTGGTGTATAATCCTTCACCCACCTGAAAGCCATATGTCTTCAGTGCTATCCGTTTCCACTTCGCTAGGGATTGAACAACCTCAATCTGTCCTTCTTCCATATCCAATGCATCGAAAGAAACGATCCGCTCTATTCCGTTCAAATTATCGTTAATTCCTGTGCCTTCTTGCAAAAGAACAGGTGAGGGTACCTGTATCAGATTTAGATGCTGCTCCAATCGTTCCTGAAACTTCTTTTTTGTAAAATGTATAGCCTCGGCAGTTTCCCTTAGGTTCAGCATCGGTTGGTACTTGTTCGGTACAACAATCGTTCGCAGCATGAAAGTACATCGTCCCTTCAGTTTGATTATCATGCAGTTTTCTGCATAACTGATGAGAGCAGTCTATGTGCCTATCATGGCGGTGTCGCGTTGTCCCACTCCAGAATTGAAGCATTTGGGTGTACGCCCATCCTTTACGAGAACAATGCACGCAGCCCTTGAAGCGCAAAATAAACGCCGAACCCAACCAGAGACAAACCGGATACAACGGATATGATGGAGAGGCTTCTTTGATTGAGATAACGCCGCATTCCTGTAGTTAACCCCGCCACAAGCAAATCCCAGAGCGTCAATCCGATGAAGATCATACTGCTGTATATCAGCAGATGACTTGTCCCGAATGATACTGCCGTTTTGGCCAAAATGGATCCATAAATGCCTAACCAGAAAATGATGGACATCGGGCTGGTGATCGACATAAAAAATCCCAGCATGAAGCAGTGAAAGAGGGAATCCTTGCGATTTTTGGCCGAATGCAGCTTCACTTTGTTGATTTGCAGAATACTCTCGATGCCAGTATAAGTTAGCGTGAACCCGCCAACGAGCCAGAGGAGAATTTGTACCCAGGGGATATTGAGAAATTGAACCAAGCCCATATAAATCAACAGCATAAAGGCAGCATCGGCGATCATGGAACCTGCTCCGACCATCCATGCATGCCAAAAACCATTTTTGATGCCTTTGTCCAATCGGGCTGAATTGACAGGCCCAATGGGAGCAGCAAGCGTCAAACCAAGGAAAATATAACTGATCAGAAGTTGAACACTCAAGACTTCCTCACTCCTACTCGCTTGTCCAGTTTATTTCCCCATCTTATGATCCAATTACGCTTAACATGACAATATTACAACCATTTATATAGCTTTTATCTATGATAAAAAGACTATTTCACAGACAGATAAACATGTCTGGAAATAGCCTCTTTATAACGTCGTTATTTGATGCTTCTACATCGTGCGATTTTAGTTCGATCGCTAACCCGAGAATCTTTTACGCTATAGGTGTTCCTGGTGGTAATTCAATGTCCGGTTTTAACAACACGACATCCCCTTTTTCGGGTACCCCTCCTAGAACCAATACCTCCGACTTGAATCCGGCGATCCGGCGCGGAGGGAAATTAACAACAGCAATAACTTGTTTCCCTATGACCACTTCCGCTTCATATCTTTTCGTAATTTGTGCACTCGATTTCTTGATACCAATCTCTTCTCCAAAATCAATCTCCAGCTTGATCGCCGGCACTTTTGCCTCTGCAAAAAACTCAGCATGAAGTATTGTTCCAATGCGGATATCCAGCTTCATAAAATCATCAATGGTTGCCATGTATATAATCTCCTCATCTTTTGTTTTATTCCAATATCATACACTAAATCCATTCTTGTTTAGCTGCGAAATGACTTGAGGAGCGGATCCAAAAGTACATGCCCATGCCGAACAATGTAATCAATCCGCCTGTTAATTGAAATGCAGATATCGTTTCTCCCAAAAATAGATAAGCCAGAAGAATTGCCAGAACAGGTTCTCCAATAATCCCTACAGAAACTGTCGTAGCGCCGATCGTTTTTAATAGCAGGTTAAAAATATTCTGACCAAAAATGGTTGGAATTACGGCGAGCAACAAGAAATAGGTCCAATCCGAAGAACGGTAACCCACCAAAGGAATTTGATTGAACAAGCAATAAACCAGCATCACGGTCCCGCCCAGCAAAAAAACAAGGATACTGTATAAATTCGAGTCTATTTTACGGCTGACCTTCTGCCCTGCAAGCATATAAGCAGAAACCGAAATGGTTCCCAACAAGGATAGTCCGTCTCCTAATATCGCCTCTCGCGAAATCCCCAGATCCCCCCAAGCAATGATGATTGAACCAATGAGGGCTGCAATTAAGCAAAAGATCGTTAGCATGCTGTATCGTTCTCTGAACATAAAATAGGAGCCCATCATTACGAATAAAGGCTGCAATGACAAGATGACCATGGAACTCGCCACCGAAGTATGGACCAAGGATTCCATCCAAAATAAAAAATGTAATCCAAGAAATAGCCCTGCTACCCCTACGGTAACCCAGTCTTTCTTGTTCATATTAGAGATCAGAAGGGCTTTCCAGGGTACAAAAGGAAGCATAATGATTACGGATATGTACAATCTGTACATTCCAGCCACAGCGGTTGCCGTTTCTGATGATTTGATCATAATCGATGAGATCGAAACAGACAGGATGCTGATCAAAAGTAATATATTCGGATGGAGCGGTAACGACGATTGTTTCATTTTCACATGTAAATCCTCCAGGATGTTTTATCCAATCGTCTGTGCACAGGATTGTATTGATAACCTTAAGATCTGATATAATAATATCACCGCTTATCGTTCATTAGTGTAATTAAATCTTTCATTTATATCGAAATATCGTCATTTGAGAGGAATCAACTCCATGGAGAAACCCTTGCATGAGACCATCCAATATCCCGATACTTCCTTCCCTTATATCATGTACACGCATACGGTCCACGATAGCATCCCTGAAGGAAGAGGGTTTAACGACCTGCATTGGCATCAAGATCTACAGATCACATTGGTTACCATAGGTACACTGGTGATCCAGGTTAACGGGATGGATCATGAATTACATACAGGTCAGGCCATTCTGATCAATAAAAGCATTCTTCATGTTACGACCCATTTGACGCATAACGGACAGTACGTCAGTTTTAATTTTCCGGAGAAATTGCTGGCTTTCTACTCGGATAGTGCCATGGAGAAAAACTATGTCCTCCCCTATACCAATTCGTCCTTCGTATCCCTTGTAATCAAAGGCGAAGTTACATGGGAAATCCAAGTATTAGAAATGCTGTGGAATATGAAGAGTAAATTTGAGATGACCAAACAATGGGGCTGGGAGTACGTGGTTTCCATTCAGACGGTACAGCTGTGGCTGACCATAATCTCCAATTTTTCGCTATCGACAGAGGAAGCATCAGTGAACGTGAAGCGTCAACAGGAGAGACTTCAATTCATGCTCAGTTTCATCCACCGTCATTATGCAGATCCGATTACATTACAGGAGATCGCGGATGCAGCTCATCTGAGTGTTTCGGAATGCACCCGAAGTTTTAAGCGTACAATTCATATGACCCCTTATGCCTACTTGATTAAGTATCGAATTAAAAAAAGCTGTGAGTTATTAAGCTCGACCGACTATACTATAACGGAGATAGCCCATAGAGTGGGCTTCAATCATGTGAATCACTTTATTCAGTCTTTCAAAAAGCAGCATCAACAAACACCTAACGACTTCCGCAGGGGGCGAGTGAAATGATTGAAATTACGACTGAACTGGTACGTCAGCTGATCCAGAGTCAATTTCCCGAGTGGAAACACCTAACCATAGCACCCGTGGACAAAAGTGGACACGATAATCGGACCTATCGATTAGGAAATGAGATGACTGTTCGTTTACCGAGTCATGAGCGATATGCCTCTGCTGTTCAAAAAGAATTGACGTGGCTGCCCATTTTCAAGCCTTATCTCTCCTTGCCGGTTCCGGCACCGATTGCAAAAGGTGAGCCTACGGCAGCATATCCTCTTCCCTGGTCTGTTAACCAATGGATTGAAGGCAACACAGTCACAGCTGAAAATATAACGGATCTGAACACATTTGCTGAGGATCTCGCTGGTTTTCTAATTGAACTGGAAGCGATTGATGCAAGCCAAGGTATACCCGCAGGCATCCAAAATTTTCATCGCGGCGGAAACCTGGCTGTTTATGACCAGGACACCAGATCCGTCATTGACGTTTTACCCAGTCCGTACGATCCAAAGCTGTTTTTGGAAATATGGGAGCTTGCCCTTGCCACAAAATATGAAGCCACACCGCTCTGGCTGCATGGTGACGTTGCTGTAGGAAATCTGCTCGTACAAGACGGCCGATTGTGCGGTGTCATTGATTTCGGAACGATGGGCGTAGGTGATCCTTCCAGCGACCTGGTGATGGCATGGAACTTTTTTGATGGTAGTAGTCGTGATATTTTCCTCCGCCGAATGAATGCTGACCAAGATATGATTAACCGTGCGAGAGGATGGGCATTATGGAAAGCACTTATCACTTATGCCTGGAATGAACCAGGTTCGGAGTCATCCAACTGGGGAAAACGGGTTATAGATGTGATCATTCGAGATTATAAATCACTTTAGTCATATCGTCCTTGTAGTACTCCTAAGATAAAACATAAAAACCGGATTCCTATTCGTGGAATCCGGTTTTATTATTAATGATATACATAATAGCTAACTAGGCCAGTCTCATTTTGAAATCCTGATACCCGAATTCACGGACAACTTCACAATCGCCATCTTTGCGTTTTACAGCGATGGCTGGCAATGGCATTCCGTTGAATGTATTCGTTTTGACCATGGAATAAATCGCCATATCTTCAAAGACCAGACGATCGCCTTCTTTCAAAGGCTCATCAAACGAATAATCTCCAATGACATCACCAGACAAACAAGTTTGACCGCCAAGACGGTACAGGTGAGGCTTCTCTCCTGCTTCTCCGGAGCCAACAAGCGGCGGACGATATGGCATTTCCAGTACGTCTGGCATGTGACAAGTGGCCGACGTATCCAGAATGGCAATATCCATTCCGTTTTTGTGGAAATCCAGCACAGAAGTCACCAGATAACCCGCGTTAAGCGCAACAGCTTCCCCTGGCTCCAGATAAACTTCCAGGCCATATTTGTCCTGCATGCGTTTGATGCATGCTTCCAGTCTTGGAATGTCATAATCCTCACGTGTAATGTGGTGTCCACCACCGAAGTTAATCCACTCCATTTGAGGCAGCCATTGTCCGAACTTCTCTTCCACTGCGTTCAGCGTCGTTTCCAGATCGTCGGAATTTTGTTGACATAGTGTATGGAAATGCAAACCGGAGACGCCTTCCAGCAGCTCTGCACGGAAATCCTCCTGTTTGGCACCGAAACGTGAACCTGGAGAGCACGGATCATAAATCTCGTGCCCTTCCTGGGTTGAGCATTCAGGATTGATACGCAAGCCAATCTTGCGGCCAGCCTGAAGTGCTTTATCCTTAAATTTCGCAAGCTGCGAAAAAGAGTTGAAAATAATGTGATCGCAGATTGAAATAATCTCATCGATCTCGTCTTCGCGGTAGGCTGGAGCAAATACATGATTCTCTTTGCCCATTTCCTCGTGGCCCAGACGGGCTTCATATAACCCGCTTGCCGTTGCCCCGCTCAAATATTGTCCGATTAGTGGATACATCGCTGTCATGGAAAATGCCTTTTGAGCCAGTACGATTTTGGCACCTGTACGCTGCATGACACCGTTAAGGATTTTTACATTTTTCTCAATAAGCGCCTCATCAACAACAAAGCATGGTGTCGGTAATTGCTCAAACCGCATCTTAACGAACGAGCTCCGATTCTTTCACTTCTTCTGGCAGTTCGTCAACAAGAACCGGGTTGAAGTCTTCTACCCATGGAAGTCCCCATTTGTTCAGCTCTTCCATGAACGGATCCGGGTTGAACTCTTCCACGTTGTATACGCCTGGTTTGTTCCATTTGCCTGTCATGACCATAGCTGCGCCGATCATTGCTGGAACGCCTGTTGTATACGAGATAGCTTGGGAACCAACCTCTTTGTAGCACTCTTGGTGATCACAGATGTTGTAAACGTAGTACGTTTTGTCCTTGCCGTCTTTTTTGCCTTTGAAAATGCAGCCGATGTTCGTTTTGCCCACAGTACGTGGTCCAAGGGATGCCGGGTCAGGCAGTACCGCCTTCAGGAACTGCAGCGGGATGATTTGTTTGCCTTCGAATTCGATAGGTTCGATGGAAGTCATGCCCACATTCTCAAGTGCTTTCAGGTGAGTCAGGTAGCTTTGACCAAATGTCATGAAGAAACGAATCCGTTTCAAGCCAGGAATGTTTTTCGCCAAAGATTCCAGCTCTTCATGGTACAACAGGTACATGTCTTTTTCGCCAACTTCCTTGAAGTCGTAGACACGTTTGATTTCCATCGGTTTAGTTTCGATCCATTCACCATTTTCCCAGTATCTTCCGTTTGCCGAAACTTCGCGGATGTTGATTTCCGGGTTGAAGTTGGTTGCGAACGGATAGCCGTGATCGCCGCCGTTGCAGTCCAGGATGTCGATGTACTCGATTTCGTCAAAGTAGTGCTTCAGGGCATAGGCAGAGAATACGCCAGTTACGCCTGGGTCAAAACCGCTGCCCAGCAGTGCAGTGATTCCTGCTTTTTCGAAACGCTCTTTGTAATCCCATTGCCAGCTGTATTCGAACTTTGCAGTATCTTCTGGCTCATAGTTAGCTGTATCCATGTAGTGCGTTTTGGTTGCAAGGCACGCATCCATGATCGTCAGATCTTGATAAGGCAAAGCCAGGTTCATAACGATATCCGGTTTAACTTCGTTGATCAGAGCAATCAATTCGTCTACATTATCCGCGTCCACTTGTGCTGTAGTAATTTTTGTTTTGCCACCGTCCAGCTTCGCTTTGAGATCATCACATTTGGATTTGGTACGACTCGCAATACAGATTTCCTCAAAAACTTCGCTATTTTGAACGCATTTGTGTACTGCCACAGAAGCCACGCCGCCGGCGCCGATAATTAGTGCTTTTCCCATTTTTACATTCTCCTATCCCATATGTAGATTTTTTTGTTTTTGATTCAAATGTCCGTTTCAAGGTCTTCTCATTGTTCAACTTCCGTCAATTCCTGACAACAAAAAAAGCAAGGTGAATAAATGCCGCAACCCGCGCATCATCACACTTGCTTGTCGATATACATCGTGAAAAAACGTAAAGTCTCCATAACCAAAAAAGTTCAAAAGAACTCCTCTGGTGGAAAGCTCCCTCATGTATATCAATATCAGATCAGAGTCTATATAGCAAATAATTCGCCTTTACCACTCTTATTGACCGTTTCACAAGTTGATGTGCAATTGCACTGGTTGTAAAGTAACCAACTTATAAAATTTGAGCTTTTAACTCAATCAATAAGGCAACATAAGTTGCCAATCGGCGTTTGACCCGGCTGTCCGTATGGCCTTGACTCCCTCATGGAAGTGGTCAAAAATTATCTGCTGGAAAGTGCTCGTTCCAATTGATATAACTGCTTTCCAAAATCACAGGTTAAACAATAACAAACACTTTTAAAAAAATCAAGGGATAACTCAAAAAAACTTTTTTCCTCATTCTGGTCCAGACATTCCTTTAATCAGATATGGCTTTTCCATTTAGCTTTCCGAGCTGGTTCATGACATTCATTATGGTTTCACTTCTGCTCCGATGCTTACTTGTAGTTTGCACAATGCAACAGTAACATATGAGTGATCTCCTTTTTCACTGAGGAAAGAACATTTTTATAAGGTCACGAACCATTTTCGCAAGAATTGCATGTCCTTTCTGCATTCCCGGATACAATAAGTTATTTATGGAATCAAGATTATCAACAGACATTAGTATAGTTACTAAAGTTATTGAAACTTTACACCTTTACTCATTTATATTGTTCTCCCTTTTCTTTGTACTTATTTACTATAGAAATTATTGAAGTTTATGGTTTATTCTTCTCTCTCAATCCCGCCTGCGATAATCTGAGGTGGATCGGATTTTCTAACATGATAGAACCCTTCCTCATTCACTTTGGGAGTAATTTTAACTTTGTCCCCTACTTCAAGCTGCTCAAGGAGCTCCGAATCTTCAACAATATAATGGATTAGGGTGACCTTTTTTTCTCTAAGATCGCCAAAAGGTTGATCCACATCTTCTTTAGATATATTTTCCGCTACAAGAATTCGATCTTCTTCCTTCTGAAGAATATAATCCCCAACTTCACTTGTCGAGAATACTTGGCATCCATTAAGGGTACATAGAAGAACGAGTAGCGTCACACCTATGAGCGATTTTCTCAATTGTATTCCTCCTCACAACACAGCTACCTACTTTAGTAGACGTTTAGATTGAAGCCTTTGTTGCTTCTTTATCTAACATCCATTAACAAAAAAAGCCGCAATATGCGGCTTTAATGAGTTACCAAGGAAGCTGACTATCCATATAGTAGAAGCTGCCTGTTGGACCTTCTTCAGATAAGGTAGCCAGACGCACAGCCGTTTTGGCACCTTCCACTGGGGATAACTCTGCCTTTTCACCGCCCATTTGTGTTTTAACCAAACCGGGATGTACGGAATTCACTTTAAGATTCGTCCCTTGCGCTTTCTGAGCCCAATATGCTGTCAGCATGTTTAATGCTGCCTTGGATGCTGAATATGCAGGTGTGGAAATCCGCTGCGCAAGCTCATTGGTCAGCAGAAATTGTATGGAACCGAGAGCACTGCTCTGATTAACAATTCGACCAGCCTCACTTTTCAGAAGCAATGGCATTAATGATTCTGTCAGATGATAAGGACCGAATGTATTGACCTCAAACGTATCACGCAGTGCATCGCCTTCGTAATTCTCTTTTTCAGCCCATACCCCTGCATTATTGACCAGGATATCCAACCGACCATACGTGTCACTAATCCATCTGGTTACCTTCGCAATATGCTCCGGGTTTGTCACATTCAGCTCTACACCCACGGCTTCGATGCCTTTCTTGCTTAGTTGGTTTGCTGTTTCATCAGCTGTTGCTTGGTTGCGTGCGGCGACCAAAACCGTAATGCCTAATTCCCCGAGCTGTCTTGCAACCTCATACCCGATTCCTTTGTTCGCTCCAGTTACCAATGCAATTTTTTTGTTTGTCATTTTTTGTTCCTCCCCTAAATTTTATGATTATTTATTAATGGTGACCAAACCCGTTGTTTGCACATGTCTTACACTTCTTCGATGATCCACGTAAGCTTCTTGGCTAATGGCGATCTGTTCATCCGTGATATGATTGGCGTTATGGATAGCAAATGGCGGCAGATAATGGGCCCCGACATAGTTGACGAGCGCCTCCATTGGTTTTGCAATATCCCGAATTGTAAACAGATTGTATCCACCGGGCTGATATGAAGCCGCAGTGCCTGCTGTTGAAATTGCGATACCGATCTCTTTCCTTTTCAGATGCTCCCCACCTGGGCCGAATGCCCAGCCGTATGCGAGCACCTCGTCGAACCACTGCTTGTTTAAACACTCCTTAATTCTTATATGAGAATGATCGTTCTAAAAATGGTGCACAAGAATGCTCTGTATTTGGTTAAGGCAGGAGCTGGCTCCTGCACTTATCCATCCGTCATTGCTTTTATTGAGTATGACCATTCTAATATCCCGTCAAGACGACATCACTTCATCTTATTTTTCTAACAAAAGCATGCTCATTGTGGAAATACGCTCCAGCTTTTCCTTAGGCACTGATGTTCTGGCCATTACCCTGATCCCGATTAAAGCATTATGCAAGGACTCCGCTAATTCTTGCGCGCCATACTGGCTTGAGAACTCCCCATTTTCTTGCCCCCAGGTGACGAGCTCCACAAGAAGCTGCTCCACTTTTTCAAAGGCCCCTACTGCTTTGGCATCTACATCTTCATCCCGGCACGCCATTTCTACTGCAGAATTGACAAACATGCATCCAGGTGGCTCGCCCTCTTCAGTGCTGCTCATATAATCAAAGATAAAATGAAGAGCTTCCTTGGCTGTTTTGGCTTGCTTGACGCCTGCGGCCAATTTGGCATCGGTACGATTACCGAACCGTTCTATTGCTTTGAAGAACAAGGTACGTTTATCGGTGAACGTATCATAAATGCTTCTGCGATGAATACCCATATGCTCAACGAGATCACTCATCGACGTTTTCTCATACCCCTGCTCCCAGAACAGCTTCATGGCTTTATCTAAAACTTCGTTTTCCTCAAATTCTTTGCTTCTTGCCATCTCAGGTTCCCCCTTTCACCGATTGTAATGTGTTTATAACGTTTAAAAGAATATTCTACAGATGCTCATTGGTTTGTTTTTCCTGTAAAATCATCCTAACAGAATGAGAACGATCAGTAAATAATTATTTTTACCGATCGTTCTCATATTTCGTTTTCGCTTATTCCCTTGTCTTTTCAAGCCATTTATAGATTAATCGCCCTGATCCCAATTTCATTTATTTACTGCTCATTAGTATTCATGAAGATGTTACTTTATGGTTTGCCCAAACAGACATGCGTTTAATAGTGCACGGCTGGCCAGCCAACCATCTTATGTTTGAATACCAGTATACTTTGCTGGCCTCTCAGGGTTACCGCTGCATCGGAATGGATATTCGCGGCTTCGGTAAATCTGATGCGCCTTGGGAAAGTTATTCATATGACCGTATGGCGGATGATCTGCGTGCAGTTATTGATGAACTTCAGCTGGAGAATGCAGCTTTAGTTGGATTCTCTATGGGTGGAGCCATAGCATCTCGGTATATGTCACGTCATAACGGCCACGGTATTAAGAGACTTCTTCTGGCAGGAGCAGCTACTCCCGTTTTTACCCGCCAGTCTGGTATGGAGTATGGGATGGAGCCTGACGAAGTAACAGCGCAGTTAATACATGCTACCTATGAGAACAGACCTGCCATGCTCAACAAATTCGGTTTGAAATTTACCAAAACAAAATCAAATCCGGGTATGCTGGTGTGGCTGGAATCGCTCTGCTATCAGGCATCACACCATGGTACGATTAAAGCTGCTGCTTCATTACGAGATGAGGATCTTCGTGAAGATCTGGCTGCTATAGAAATCCCAACGGTTGTGTTCCACGGACAAAAAGACAAAATTGTGGAGCCTGAGTTGGGAGAACTAACCTCACAGAGCATTGCGGGTTCCCGCATCGTAAGATTTGAAGATAGTGGTCATGCCATGCTATTCGATGAACCTGAGAAGTTCAACGAAGAATTGTTAACCTTCCTTGATGGAATGAAAATGGAGTATGATCCGCCAAATTCAGTAGAACCGCAGCGCAGCATGTAATCGACGACATCGAACGAGCCTCATTAAGAACCCTTTGGTAGAGTACAACCAAGGGGTTCTTTCTTTTTCTATTCCAGAGGAATCAATCTGCGAATCACTCAACTTCTCAGAAAAAGTGCTTGTGTTTTTCTTAAGCATCGTGAATTTTTTTAAACAACGAGGGTGAGCAGATATGAACACTTAGGTATGTAGAAGCAAAGTACGTAGAAAGTGTTTATTATTGTGAATTTTTCATATGTTTAAATATTGTAATTAGGGCTAAATTTAAACCTTTACTTCGTGGTTTCAAACCTTTTTGCCATGAATTTTGTTCATTTATTGGAATAGTTGATGGTTCGAAAAAATTAGAAATTGGAGGATAACTCTAATGTATAGACGTTATTATGGTATTTTCTCTGTTGTAATGACTGTGTTCTTGCTTCAATCTGCTTGTACAGCATCCGGTGGAGATTCGATGAATGAAATTAACCAAACAAATCATTCAAACAGCAAAACACCAGTGAATCAAACACCTACTTCAACTAATGTCAAAACGGAATCGCAGAGACTAATTGATCCCGAAGGGTTGGAATTCAAGGAGATTGGAGCGGAGGATTTCAAAAAAGGCGTGTTCATTGATTTTGAACGGTATAAAAAAGACTTTTTTAATGATGACATCATTTCAAAGTTCAAAGGCAATCTTGAAGGTATTGTTGAAAATGATAAGAAGAAATTCAAAGTCCATCTCTATGAAGGTTCACAGAAAGAATCACTCTTCTTCGATGAAGAAAACGCTCAGTTTATGTTTAATGATCTGGACCTTCTAGAAAAGATAAGCATTAATGGCCGTGAACAAATTCGGATTGGAGTTCAATATGCCAAAAAACATGAGGATGGAAGTGTGGAGAATACAGCCATAACGTATTACTTCACAAAAAACAAAGAAAGTAATTGGCTTATCGAAAACATTGATTAGATTAGTATTTGGATTGAGTAGACAAAAATCGGTTCCACTCCCCCGTATCTTAACTGGAATGTATCAGACATGGTCTGAGGAAAGGTAAGCATTACGCCTTTTTCCGTAATACGCATATCTAGGTCTGCCTATAAAATAGTAAAAGCAGCCGATCGCACGGATCGACTGCTTTTACTATATTTATGCTGTTATCTCGTCAATATTGATATCATAACCAACGAATGTACAAGAACGAACAAAGGCTGAAAATAATTTTTGGCTAGATGCATCTATTGTGTAGCTGTACTCCGGATGCCATTGCACTGCCAGTACAAATTTTTGGTTCGGCATAACGACGGATTCAACAATTCCATCCTCGGCGACTGCAGCTGCTTGTAATTTATCCGAGAGCGTCTTGATCCCTTGATGATGATAACTGTTCACTTTGATCGTATCTGCTTGAATAATGTCATGCAGCAAGTTACCCTTTTCAATATGTACATCGTGTACCAGATTCGTATAGGGCGGGCTTTGCTTATGATTAACCGTATTGCTTACTTGAAGCTGTGTAGGAATATCCTGATACAAAGATCCACCCAGTATCACATTAAACAGCTGTAATCCCCGGCATATGCCGAAGGCAGGCTTATCGAGTTCGATTACTTTCTGAAATAGCAAGGACTCCATCATATCGCGTTCCATACATAACTCCCCGCAGGTATCCTCTGCATTTTCATGATAAAGCTCCGGATTAATGTCATGTCCGCCCGTGAACAAGAACCCATTAAACTCATTCGCCAAAGTTACAATTATTTCGAGATTCGTTGTCATCGGCAGCATCACTGGAATTCCGCCAGCACTCTCGATTGCGTTCATATAATCTGGAAGCATCCAGTAACTTTTTTTGTTGGAATCATACAGCGGCAGGACTCCGATCATGGGCTTCTTCATTGGTTTACCTCCTAATGGGGTCATTTTCATGTTAATCGCTATGTGAGAAAAGGTAAATCTTTTCATTCATTTTATCAGATCTCCTCATATACAAACTCACCAAATTATTGCATTTTCCTACCCTATGCCCAGCCTACTCCCGCACATCTTTTATAGATTCAGCTTCACTGGTAAATCATTCAATATGTTATTTATAGAATATCCCGGGTAATGATTAATCAAGATTCCGAACTTGGGAGGGATAGGAATGTTCATGGAGTTAAGCATTAAGCTAGTCATTAGCTTTTTTGGCCTGTGGGCCATTGCGTTCATTACCGGCAGAAAAACGCTAAGCCAACTTACACCGCTCGATTTCCTATCCTCGTTGGTGCTCAGTGAGATTGTGGGAAATACGCTGTATGATGATGAGATCAAGGTATCTCATCTATTATTCGCATTAGCACTCTGGACTGCACTCTCTTACCTTTTCGAGAAAGCCACAACAAGATTTGTGAAGTTCGGATATGTCGCGGAAGGACGAGTCGTGCTCTTAATTGATAATGGAGAAGTCAATCAAGGCTTGTTAAAAAAATACGATATTGAATTTAAACAGCTGCTTTCCATGCTTCGTAAACAGAATGTATTTTCTATTCAGGAAGTGAAATACGCCATCCTCGAAACGGATGGATCGTTATCCGTGCTTCGCAGGCCCGAGTACGAACCACCTACCGCAGAAGATATGGGTATGGAGACATCACCAGATCGTTTTGCGGTAACCGTAATTGATAAAGGAGAGCTGCTTAAGAAGTCCATGAAAGGTAAAAATATCGATATGGAGATGGTCAGTGTAGAAATTCAGAAGCAAGGCTATGACAATATAAAGGATATCGCCTATGCAGAATATGGTGACGACGGAGAACTCTACATTATTCCGAAAAGTAAAAACGGAAAAGGTTAATTCAAGCAATCTTTGGTGCATTATAAATATAAAGACCAGGTACATGGTAAGCCCATATACCTGGTCTTTTTTTGGTGCTCATTTATCTACGCAGCATTTGAAGTGGTCGCTTCATCTGCATTCAACTGAATGGACCGCTGGCATACTCTTGTAATTGCAAAAGCCAGCAAAGCTAATACCACGGCTACCGGCGGCACCCATGCCACACCGCCAAGGTTAACGGCAAGTCCACCGACCCCAGAACCGAGAGCAATGCCCACATTGGCCGCCACAGGCAGCAGTGTGGATGCAAAAGCTTTGGATTCCGGTGCAATCGTTCCAGATACATCAAACAGATATAACTGGGATGCTGCACTCATGGACGAAGACAGACAGCCGATCAGAAGCAGGAACGTCAAACCAAGCCAGAGATTGGATACAGCGAAACTCAGTCCGAGGAAAATAACCGCTTGGATGACGAAAAGCCACTTAAGTTTGGGTAGAAAATCACCCTTTGCTATTTTCGCACCGATCCAATTGCTCAGAATACTGCATGCCCCATAGATCAGGAGTATAGCGCTAATCCAACGTACAGGCACCCCCATAGACTCACTGAGAAGCGGTGTAATATAAGTGAAAGTAACGAAGATACAGCTGTTGCCCAGCACGGGGATTAGGCAGGCTAACAAAATGCGAGGCTTCATAAAGAGAGCCATCTGATCACCAAATGAACCGGTAACGGTAGTCGTGCGGCGTGGTAGGATTCGGAACATGAAAACAAACGGCACGACACCGATGCAAGCAGTAACTACGAATGTCATGGACCAGGACAGATGCTGTCCAATAAAAGTACCAAGGGGCACACCTAGAACATTCGCGATGGAAAACCCGCCCAAAATCCAAGCGATAGCTTCCCCTCTCCGCTCCCGATGAACGGCGTCGTTTGCGATAGAGATCGAAAGCGATATCGTAAGTCCGCAAGCAACGGCCGAAACGATGCGAATAGCCATCAAGGAAGGGAACGTTGTTGAGAACACGGTTAATACATTCAACACAAGCACAATGGCGAATCCAATTAAGATGGAGCTTCTTCTGGATATTTTGGCCAAGGATGCCACGGCGAATGGTGTCCCCACGGCATAAGCAATAGCGAATCCGGATACTAGGGCACCAGCAGCAGCGAGAGATACTTTCATATAACTCTCAATTTCTTTCAACACACCCACAATGACATACTCGGTTGTTCCGAGCACAAAGCTGACGAGCGTAAGCGTTAAAATAAGTAGATTTTCTCTAGTTCTGGTCATCAATTTAATTTCACTAATCCTTTCTAATGTTGCAAGCGCTTCAATTCTTAAGACAGCTCCTACGCTATGTATTTTCTGCTTTCCCATCCCTGTGATTTCGATATATAGTACATATTGGATAGTGAAATTGTACTGTCAGACGTGTCAGACGACAATCAAGGTTGTTGTGGATTTGATTCAAAACATGATGTATGTTGTCATTTTTCATCATAGAACCTCGAAGGGAAGACATAGATGGACACACGCCACGAACAAGGCCAACGATATGAAGATCAGGATTGTATCATAATTTATGTCGGGAAGCTGGCCGGCAATCCGCAGTGGAGTTTTCCGACGCATAAGCATGACGATCTGCACGAGATTATTTATGTTAATGAAGGAAAGGGATCATTCACCATTGATGGTGCGAAGCACTTGGCCCAAAAGGGAGACCTGCTCATATACAATAGAGGAACACTTCACGAAGAAAAGTCTGATCCGGAATATCCGTTATCCACCTTTTATTGTGGCTTTCGTTTCAGAGAGGATATTCAGAGCGACGCCGATTGGGTCGTACCTCCAGGTAGTGAACCAATCATTCGTGCAAACCGGTATTCGGAAGAGCTGCATTCGTTAATGCAGACCTTATTCAGTGAATTCTCCATTCGTGAGGATGGATACGAGCGCATCTCCCAGCATGTGTTGAAAGCCGTACTACTGATCATCGAACGCATGTCCGGCCTTCAACAGTCTTCTGGACAGATTATACGGAGCAACACCCTTGCTGAGAGTATTAAGGACTATCTGGATACCAACTACCGACAAAACATTAAACTGAAGGAACTCGCTGAACAGTTTCATATCGATTTCTATTATCTCATTCATATGTATAAAAATCGCTACGGCACCTCCCCCTATCATTACTTGATCCAACGACGAATGGGTGAAGCAACCCGACTATTAGTCTCGACCAAGAAGAAAATATGGGAGATTTCCAAGCTGGTTGGGTATGATAACCCCAATTACTTCACCATTCTTTTTACCAAAACGGTCGGTGAATCGCCGCGAAGCTTTCGCAAGCGAAATCAAAAAGATATGTTCGGGGATACTACCACCTCCCATTCATCATAAAAGAGATATCTCCCTGATCTAGTCAATCCTTAACACACCATCACGGCTACTTAGATAACATGCAATAAGGCGCTCCTGATAAGGAGCGTCTTTGTCATTCAAACCTAAACTTATATTTAACCTAGAGCGTGAATCGACGGACCAAGTTTTGCATATTTTCAGCTGTTTTGGATAATTGCACGGATGATGCAGCAATCTCCTCCATGGCCGCCATGTGCTCTTGGGCTGCTGCCGAAGTGGTCTGGGCACTGTCAGCAGACACTTTGGAGATATTGGCCATTTCTGCCACCGAAGCAGAGACTTGCTCCGTACTTGCTGCCAGCTGCTCTGATACAGCAGATACATCCTGAATTTGGTCCACAATATGAGCCGTATATTGTTCAATGTTCGAGATGGTTGCTGAAGCCTCGCGGCTGATGCGCATCCCTTCGCCGACTTGACTTCGAACGTTATCATTCATTAGTAATGTGGATTTCTCGATCAGGTCGAACATTTTGCCGATGGTTGCGCCAATTTCCTCCGCGCTTTGTTTGGATTGCAAGGACAGCATGCGTACTTCACCTGCAACGACGGCAAAACCTTTTCCATGCTCTCCTGCTCTCGCTGCTTCAATTGAAGCATTAAGTGATAGAAGATTCGTTTGGCGAGAGATATCCGCAATCGCCTCGTTCATTCTGTTCGCTTCTGCTGATAGATTAGACAGCTCGTTAATGAATGCTGAGGTTTCCTGGACGGCCACTAGGATGTGCTCCATTTGGTCGCCAACCTGGTTGATGGTTTTCCCACCGTTCGCGACAGCACGCTGTGTCTCCTCAGCCGAATCTACTATGGCACTTGCAGATTCAGCAATGGTACCAATCCCTCTGGCCATCTCTTCCACTGCGTTCGCTGTTTGTTCAGAACTTTCTGCACCAGCGACTGCCCTTTCAGCGGTCTGCTGGATTGTTTCAGCAACATGTTGAACAGAAGCGTTCGTTTGTTCGGTGCTTTCCTGTATCATTTGTGAGGTATGGTTTAGAAGGGACGATGTCTGATTAAGTTCTGTCACGACAGATTGTAATGAAATGGTCATTTGGTCAAAGTCATTGGCCAATATGCCGAACTCATCTTTATTCCTAAGATCAACCCGTTCTGTCAAATTTCCTTCTCGAACGCGACGGGTTGCCGTTCGTAATTTTTGCATAGGAACCATGAAGGATCTCAAAATAAAGAATATGATCATTCCAGCCAGCAATGTAGAAATGATAATTACGGTAAGACTAGTGACCAATATTGGTTTCGCTGCTGCAATGAAATCTTCATGCCCCATCAAAGCGATGACATTCCAGCCTGTTAACGCATTAACGCCGTTGTAAACCTCCAAGTCATATTCCAGGTCCGTTCGGACAAATTGGGAGAATGCCATGGGTTCATCAGGACTAGATGCTGTATTGGAATGGACAGGTATCCCGTCAATAAGCGCCCCGCCAAGCTCTCCTCCACCACCTTCAACAATAGCACCAGCCCAGGCGGCGATGGTTCGATTGGAGTCGACTACAATTAAACTTCCGTTCCCCCCAACATCCACGTAGGAGATCTCTTCTGCTAATGGTGCCAGATCAAGTTTTATGCTTGCTACGCCTTGTCCACTTGAGAGAGCCTGGGATATCTCCACATAAATCTCCCCGGAATCGGAGTCTTTCATAAGGTTAGAAAAATAGACCGATCCTTTATTATTTTTACCATTGGTGTACCATTCCGTAATGCGTGGATCATATGTTGTCTCTCCGATCTCTGGAGAAGCAATAAAGCTGCCCTGATCGTTACCTACAGTAATTTCTAGAATATCAGGATATGTATCTGCTAACTGGTTTAATTCTGCTTGCACTGCTTCAATGTTCACCTGACTGGTATCAGAACTTAACAACCCATCTATATAACTTAATAGTTCTGCTTTTGTCCCTACCAGATTATTAATATGCTGCCCTGCCATGGTTAGTATCGTATTCATCGGATCGGTCATGCTTTTTTGAACCTGTTCTTGTGCACTGTGATAAGAGAAATATCCGATAAGTGCTGTTGGAATGATAAGAACCGTTAGGAAAGCGGCTATGAGTCTGGTACTCATCAAACGTAAAACAGATGCTAGTCTCGTGAATAATGACCCTTTTTTCTTTTTCTTCTTTTCGTTCAAATGGATCTCCCTCTCTTGTATAAAATGAAGAACAAAACTATATATCGGTATATCTAGTAAATAATTTAATTAATGGTATATATTTAATTTTATTAATAGCTAATAATTGCTCTGTAAACGACGTCGCATCAGTGATGTAATTCTTGTAATTGTTAATGTATTACCGTATGTAAACGCAAAAAAACCCATATATATGCACACTCAAAGAAACGTTGAGCATACATATACACAGGTATTGCCTGATTAAAATCAGTAACAAGCCTTATTTGTTTTGTATTATAGCATAGATCGAACGGATATGTTAACCATAATTTGGTTTGTCATCGACATATACTCGGATCACAATGTCCTGATCATGGTTACCGAAACCAGCTCCGTACAACGTTAATCCCCCGACATGATCCGCTTGTTCTTCAACCGCAAACCTGAGTGTCCAGAACGGTTCACCCAGCTTCACATCATTCAGCGTCACGTCTGACATCCAGTCTCCATCTATCGTTGTCCCCGAAGCATCCACTCGAATCGTCTTTAATAATCCGTATTGATTCACGTTGCGATGCCACCATTCCGGTGTGTACTTGCCTCGTGCCGCCCTGCCAAAATCCGCTGGACTTGTCCAGGTTCCAAGCTTAATACCATTAAAGGTAAAGGTAATATCTGATGGCCAATCATCTCTTAAACCGGGTGCTTCCGAAGCGATTTCCATGGAGATTTCTATAGCATCCGCATTGGGATTGGGATATAGATAGTTAGGCGTTTTATACTCCACATAACCTCTCCCAAACCATAGGATGGAAGCTTGAACCCGTTCAGGATCCAGGAAATAGCGAGGATCGTCCCATACTCCGATTTCCTTTTCCCTTGTACCCAGACCACAAGTGGGATGAATATCAAACGCCGTATAATGACCCACTGAAATGGTCTGTTCCCTCATATTCGTCACTCTGCTAGCTGCGGGCAGCTCGATTTCGATCTTTTTTTGTTTGAGAAAACACATTTTGTGTGTTCCTCCATTACGCCGGACTCTTCGGCTTCCGATTAGTTCGGCTTGTTCCAGTTTTCGAATATGCATCGTGACAATAGACGGGCTAAGTTTGATCTGTGCGGCAATATCCTTGACACTCATCTCCTGCTCGGCGATCAACTCCATAATCCGCCAGCGAACTTCACTGGCCAGCGCATCGTATAAAGGCATAAACTGGGACTCCCCGTTCGATTGAATCATTTTTTCACTCTCCTGATCACTCAGTGAAATCACATTTATATAAATTTAAAGAATATAAATAGAAATTACAAGTCCCTTCTATTGAAATAGACCGTGGGTTGGTGTTTAATTTCAGTAGCTTCCTATTATTAGAATTCTTATTTATATGAATTTATCATCGAGGTGAAAGAACGAATGCAGTTTAACAATCCCGTCATCAAAGGGTTCTATCCAGATCCGAGCGTATGCAGAGTAGACGATACGTATTACCTGATATGCAGTTCATTTCAATACTTCCCCGGAGTACCCATTTTCGAGAGCAAAGATCTGATTAACTGGGAACAGATTGGTCATTGTCTAACCAAAACGAGTCAGGTACAGCTTGCACATGTAAACAGTTCAGGAGGCGTATTTGCTCCTACCCTTCGGCATCATAACGGGCGATTCTACATGACGACCACGAATGATACGACCCGCCAGAACTTCTATGTGTGGACAGACGATATCTATGGCGAGTGGTCTGAGCCCATCTTCGTGGACCAGGGCGGAATCGATCCGGACTTGTATTTCGAAGACCAAAAAGCGTACTTTATGAGTAACGGCTCTGACGATTTTGGCGTCTCGGGGATCGTTCAATGTGAGATTGAGATTGAAACCGGCAAAAAGCTTACGCCGAGCCGGACAATATGGCAAGGTACTGGTGGACGTTACCTGGAAAGTCCTCATATGTATAAGATCAACGGTCTTTATTATCTGCTGGCTGCTGAAGGAGGCACCGAATACGGTCACATGGAAACGTACGCACGCGGATCCGCTGTCTCCGGTCCTTTCGAAGCCTATCCTCACAATCCGGTGTTAACCAACCGTAACCTGGGCGGTTATGAGCTGCAGGGTGTTGGGCATGGCGATCTGGTTCAGGATGTTGAGGGAAATTGGTGGCTCTTCCACTTGGGATTCCGGCAGATCGGACAATGGCAGACGTTTCACCATCTGGGCCGCGAAGTTTTTGTAGCACCTGTAACATTTGATGAAGACGGCTGGTTTACAGCAGGTCACCATGGAACGACTCTATTAACTTTTGAAACAGACCGGATATCCGAATCTGTCGTTCAGGTGGAGAAGAAGTCCTTTACTTTTGACAACACGGAATGGGACAAGGACTGGTGTTATCTCAGACATCCTCATTCAGAGAATTATATGCTGCAATCCAACAAGCTAACGCTTAAAGGAACAGACGTCTCACTCGATCAACCGGGCACTCCAACCTTCATCGGTATACGGCAAAAGGACTTCAATGCCAATATTTCTTGTGATGTTAATCTTACAGATGGAGAGGCAGGCATCACCCTGTATATGGATGAGCACCATCATTATGATCTGGCTATAAGGAAAGACGCTGAAGGATACAAGGTAATCGAGCGCCTTAATATTGGAGATATCAAATCAGTTGAAAACGAAGTGGATCTCGGGAGCCGTAATCACGCCACATTGAAGATCCGGGCAACCAATGATCGTTATACCTTTAGCTTGGATACCCAGGGCGAAGAGATCGAATTAGGCAGTGCACATACGAAATATCTATCCTCTGAGGTAGCCGGTGGGTTTACAGGCGTAGTCATCGGTTTATATGCCTATGGCGAAGGATCTGTGGCAGAATTCTCAGAATTCAAGTGCGACTATAAATAAAAGCAGATCTACAAGTTAAACAATAGAAATTTACATTTCTAACTGTCGACTACTGCCAGTAAAAAAACGAGGATGTCCTCAAAGTTAACACTTTGGAGACATCCTCGCAGTCTTTTACATGTAGTTTAGTTTCAATTCAGCACTTACATCGTGCTTGTATCAATAACGAATCTGTACTTCACATCCGAAGCAAGTACGCGTTTGTAAGCTTCGTCGATTTGATCAGCCGAGATCACTTCGATTTGAGGTGTGATGTCATGTTCCGCACAGAAGTCCATCATTTCCTGGGTCTCACGTATGCCACCAATCATGGATCCGGCAAATGAACGACGGTGGCCGATTAATGACATGACGTTTACTGCGAGAGGCTCACCAGGTGCACCTACGTTTACAAGTGTGCCATCCAGCGTGAGCAATCCGAAATAAGCGTTAATGTCGATATTGGCACTTACCGTGTTAATGATCAGATCAAAGGAACCCGCAAGCTTCTCGAACGTTTCAGCTTCACTTGTGGCGTAATAGTGGTTTGCACCAAACTGCAAACCATCTTCCTTTTTATTCAGGGATTGGGACAGAACAGTCACCTCGGCACCCATGGCATGTGCAATTTTGACAGCCATATGGCCGAGACCGCCCATACCTACAATCGCTACTTTTTTCCCTGGAGCTGCTCCCCAATGTTGAAGCGGAGAGTATGTCGTAATACCTGCGCAAAGTAACGGTGCAGCGGCTTCGAGTGCAATGTTATCCGGAATCCGAATAACGAAATTTTCGGTTACAACGATGTGAGTCGAATATCCACCTTGTGTTGGTTCACCGTATTTATCAACCCCACCGTACGTTTGAATATTGCCTTTGAGGCAATACTGCTCTTCGCCTCGGCGACAATTTTCGCATTCCCCACAGGAGTCAACCATACAGCCTACGCCTACTCGATCACCGACTTTATATTTGGAAACTTCGCTTCCTACTTCCGTCACAATTCCTGCAATTTCATGACCAGGAACCAGCGGATAATTCACAGGACCCCACTCACCGTGAGCCGTATGAATGTCAGAGTGACAAATGCCGGCATATTTGATTTCAATCAGGACATCATGTGTGTCCAGATCGCGTCGTTTAATTTCAGCTGACCGGAACGATTGATCTGGTCCGTCCACAGCACGTGCTTTAGCAGTAATCATCATTAAAACCTCCTAAGATGTTCATTTTCCAAGAGAACACACCCATTCAGGGGCAAGAATCACAATTGATACAATGACCAATCATTCCTTCTTTTTCTCTCGCAAAATTATCTTAATCCCTCTAGTTAACTCTAGGTCAAATATCTTTTCTAAATTTTTTTATAGAAATAGATAAAGATATTTCTAAATCCCCATTATGTCAATGCTGACTTTGACATCCTGTATTTACCGTGATAAGATTCCCCACAGAAGCTAGAGTTAACTCGAAGTCTATGCCGTAAGTAAAGGAGAACTGTATGACATACTCAATTAGCGAAGTTGCCAAAGAATTGAATCTCACCGTATATACATTGCGTTATTATGATAAGGAAGGACTTATGCCTTTTGTCGAACGTACCCCGAGCGGAGTGCGCAAGTTTAAAGAATCGGACATTGATTTTCTGAAAATTATTCAGTGCCTGAAACTCACGGGTATGCCGATTAAGGATATCAAGGATTTCATTGAATGGTGTTCCGAAGGCGACTCCACACTGCAGGAGAGATACGACATGTTCATTGAACGTAAAGCCAGTGTAGAAGCACAAATGGAAGAACTGAGAAAGACCATGGAAGTCATTGAACACAAATGTGCCTATTATAAAACCGCCATCGCAGCAGGGACGGAGGATATCCATAAAATGAATAAGATGGGTCAATCGGTGACCAACTAGAGAAACACCAAAAACCTAGTTTCCTTTCGGAGCTAGGTTTTTTGCTACTTTTCACTGCAAAATTACAGATTCCATTATATTTCTTTCGTACATGTATTTAATGATGATAGCCATTGGTAGGTATCAATTCTTTGTATTCCGTAGGGCTGTATCCTGTATACTCCTTGAACACCTTAGAGAAATAATGCTGATCACTGAAGGATAGAAGGTCCGATAATTCCTTAAACTTCATATCAGGTTGCTGTTCCATCAGCCTGCAGGCTTCCTGAATTCTCAGCCGGGTATAATACTGAACAAAAGTGGCTTGCGTTACGTTTTTGATCACTCTGCTAACATAAGATGGACTGACGTGAAACTTCAAAGCAATGTCGCTGATGGATAAATGGGAATATTTATTAAGCTTGATGTACTCATCCATCTGCTCGAATAGGAGCTCCTTGCTTTTTCGGATATGCGACTGCAGCATATCAAAACACTGCCCTGTCCATTCCTGTAGTTCCTGGCAGAAGTCTGCATATGTCGTTGCTTCCAAGAGCTGTTTGGCCCGATGCTCAAGACCAAGCCTGATCCCTGATCCTTGTTCTTCGTACAAATGAGCGAATGTATCCACCAATAATCCAATGAAACGTTCCACCTCTCTCACATGCACATGCTGCTCCGCCCATCGGTCCAGCAGCTCGGAGAGCTTCAGAGCAAACCGATCTTTCTGATAAGACTGTATTATTTGCACAAATGTGGATTCCAAGGTGGAATCCAGACATCCTGATTCCAGCCTGGCCGTCGAAACCGGGTTTCCAGTATCAAGTGCCAATCCTTGGTTCAACCGCTGCTGTGCAGACAGTATCGAGGTTATTCGATGGTAGACTTCTGGCAGATGTCCCGAATCAGAGGAGAGCAGCTGCCCTCCAATCATCACATCCATTCGATACGTAACCAAATGCCGCCGTAATGATTCCAGACATTCATGCATGGAGGAATAAGCAGCAAGCACTCCCTTGTTTACGAAAACGATAAATTGATTCGGCGTTCGACTCTGTAACACATGACAAGGCTGAGGGGCAAAGAGAACCTCCACGAAGCCAAGAAGCGTCTGCTGTGTCCATAGTTCCTTCCCTGGTGTAAATGGCTGCTTACGCAAAATGATCATCATCTGAGAAAACAGCGATAAATCCTCCCCCTTTTGCACTTCAGCATAACACTGAGGGTCGACAATCTCTTGCAAGTCATTCAGATTTTTGGATTTCTGTTGATCAAGCTGGTCAATCACCCGTATCATGACCTCTTCTAACGCTTCTTGTTCCACCGGTTTCAGCAAATAATCGAACACCTGCAGATTGAGCGCTTTTCGTGTGTATTCAAAGTCGCTATAACCACTAATCAGAATCACTTTCAAGTCCGGGTTCACCCTCTTCGCTTGCTCAATCAACGATAACCCATCCATCTTCGGCATCCGAATATCGGTTAGCAGCAGATCAATGGGTTCAAGCTGAATTGCAGCCAGGGCATCCTCTCCATTTGTTGCCGTGGCCACCACATGAATGGGCAGGTTAAGCGCATCCAAAAGCATTTTTATATTACGCAGTATTGGTTTGCTGTCCTCTACAATCATGACGTTATACATCACATGTCTCCCCTTTGCCTAGTAAAAATCCTTTGTCAGCGAGCCGATGATTTGAATGGTGGCCCCGTTGTCGCCATGTGCGTGATTGTTGAAAATGTTGAAAAAAAGCCGATTGCTATACATCAGTTTAAGCCTGTTGATGCTATTGAGCATCCCCATATTACCAAGGGACGTTGGATGATTGATAAGATGGTTCTCTCCAGCAGCGGATTCCTGAACCTTCGCGAGGATTTCCTGAATTTTATCAAGTGTGAAGCCTTCTCCGTTATCTTTAATCTCCAGAGCCCATAGTCCGTTATATTGTTTCACCGTAATTTGAATGCGCCAAGGCGGTGCCGTATTAGAAAAGGCATGTTCAATGCAATTCTCTACAAAAGGTTGAATGACCAGCCTCGGAAGTCGAATTTCACTCGCCAAAGCGTCGGCATGAATCTCCCACTCCAGATCTTCTTCATACTTCTGCTGTACAAGTGATAAGTAGTGTCTGGTATGCTCCAACTCATCTGCCAAAGTCACATGTGCGTAAGGCGAGGAGACAATATAGCGCAGACTGTCCGAGAGATGTTTGCACATATCCGATACTACCTTGGTCTTCCCCTCCTGTGCTGCGATGCTGATGAGATACAGGACGTTGTGTATAAAATGAGGAGCAATCTGAGCTTGCAAAGCAGAATTGCGCGCCATGACTTCTTCATGTAAGGCTGCCTTTTCCCGGTCTATGGATTGCTGCAATCGTTCCATCAAATCCTGAAAAGCTTCATTCAGCAGCAGCAAGTCATTGTTCTTCGGTCTTTCATCCACCTTCAGATTCATGTTGCTGTAATTGATACGCCAGATCTGACTACGAAGCTTGCGGATCGGAAGCAGCAAATTGCGTGTGGTCAAGAGGATGTACACAAAAGACACCAGCATCAAGGCTGTAATCAATAGGATCGACATGCTTTGTACCGAATGGATTGAGCCTAGTACCGACTGTTTCGGTGTAACAATATAGGTAATCCATCCCGTGCTGGGGGAGGTCGAATGCGTGACGTAGTTGTTCTGTTTGTCCACGTCCAATCCTTCGTCGGATAACGGCTTGGTCCATTTCGACAACGTGGTTCCTGATTCCGATCCGGTCATTTGATTACCTTGCTGATTCAGAATATACACCTCGCCTGCAGCAATTCCCTCAGTGAGTTTTTGGATATAAGCCTGATCCATTTGAATACTCAGATAACCGTACACCTTCCCGTTCTGATCATTGATCGTGCGGACAAAGGAGATCGTATCCTCTTGGCGCACCAGATTGAATCCGTTCCCTTCCCACTCTCGTCCATCGCCGCTGTTAGCCATCATGCTGCTGAGCATGGCGGGAAGGTCTCCACTTCCCAGGTACGAGGTGAGCAGCACCCCTTCCTTGTCATAGATCGTCATGTCCTTCATATTCATACTGGGTCCGATGGCCTGAAACATGATGTCTTTCAGCTTCCGGATCTGATTCAGCCTCTCGTAATTACTGTGAGCCGCGGAACTCTTCTCCATCGTTGCAAAAACATCCTTACTGGCCAAAATTCGCTGGGACAACTGGTTCTGCTGCTCAACATAGAGATCAACCTGCTCTCTGACTTTAGTCGCTGTCACTAGCATATCCTGCTCCGTTTTTAGTTTCAGCGGGCGGATAACGATAACGTTTACATAAACGATAAAACAGCCCAGCACGAACATTAGCAGGGCCAGAAATGTCAAGAATACCTTCGTTTGCAAACTGAATTGAGTTGCCCGATGTATCAGCTTTATCATCCTTCCAAATGTCCTCCTGTTCCCCCAACATGATGCGTCTCTCAAGCATTTATGTCCTACTGTATCATGTGAACGTTTGAAATGATAGCGATTTCAAGTTCAGAATATTACACATGAACGTTCAAGCACAGACATGTACCGGGAACAGATAAAAATTTATAATCGAGATTGTAAACGGATTCATTAAACGTTTTAGAGGGGGATTTGCATTGAAGAATCATACAAGAAAAAAAGCAGCATCCATTGTTTTGGCCAGTTTATTATCCATATCATTAACCGCATGCGGATCTGGAGGAAGTGATTCCGGAACAGCTGCTGGCGGAGACAGCAAAGGTTCCAAGGTCACACTGGAACTCGCCATCTCCAAAAGCTCGCAGGACTCTGCCTTTATTCAGCAGGACATTCTGGATGAGTTTGAAAAACAGACAAATGTACGTGTGAATCTGCAGCTTATTCCAGCAGAACAGACCACGACCGTACTGCAAACCAAGCTGGCTGTTGATGAAACGCCTGATATCATTCAATACAATCTGGCGAGTGCTGTGACGGACCTGAACCTGGAACGTAATTTTGAAATTCTGGATAACGAACCTTGGGCGAGCAGAATTGTGAACAAGGACGTCCTTTCTTCCGGCGGTCATCTCTACAGCTTCCATGTCAGCCAGGATACAGGCATGCAAGGGGTTGTTTACAACAAACAGATCTTTGAAGACCTTGGTTTGTCCATTCCGACTAACTATGAAGAGTTTTTGGCTATATGCGAAAAGATCAAGGCGAGCGGCATCACTCCCGTATTTATGCCTTACAAAGATGCCTGGGCAGCCAACATCTGGCCCGCAGCAGCTTTTGCTGACTTTGTAGCCAAGAATGATCCTACGTTCTTTGATGACCTGAACAGCAATAAGAAAAAATGGTCCGATATTCCGGAGTTCAAAACCTTCCTGGAGCAGCAGTACGAAGTGTACACCAAAGGCTACACCAACACAGACGTGCTTAGCGACAGCTACGATATGGCCGTGGGTAAATTCCTGAACAAGGAAGTCGCCATGATGTTTATGGGTGACTGGCTGATCGAAGGTGTGGCCGAGCAGGATCCTAGCATGGAACTCGGCGTCTTCCCAATTCCGTCTTCCCAGGATGCGAGTCTGGGTGCGAGTCCACTCGGCGGGCAGCTGTTCATTCCGAAGAAATCCAAACATCTGGAAGAAGCCAAACAGTTCCTGGACTTTATTGCTTCGAAGGACGTTGCTCAGCAGATCGTTGATTCGAAAGGTTATGTATCCAATTTCAGTGACGTAACTACGCCTGAGCTGCCTGCCTATAAACAGGATATCGTAGACAATTACATTACGCCTAAGAAAACGGTGCTAACTACTGATGCTTATATGCTCGTGGACCGCAGTGAACTGTACAGATTGCTGCAGGATCAATTTGCAGGCGGATTGACACCGGAAGAAGTACTGAAGGCGTGGGACGAGAAGTTCAGCCAGCTGATGCAAGACAAAGGTGTAGCCGGTTTCTAAGAAGATAAAAAACCGGGCAGCATAGCATCTTGTTACTATGCTGCCCGAGCTATAACGGAGAGTGAGACATGAAAAGGGCTAAAAATCTGTATTCGTACTACATGATCTATCCGGCATTGCTGATCTACTCCATCTTTTTCGTCATCCCTGCCATCGCAGGATTCTACTATTCATTTACGGATTGGCGGCTGGATCGACTGGAACTTCAGTTCATCGGCTGGGACAATTTCAAGAAGATCTTCTCTGACAAAACGCTGATCCTGGCACTGCAAAATACGGCGATCTTCGCGATCGTCACTGTCGTTGGCAAAAATGTCATCGGTCTATTACTGGCTGTAGGACTTAATATGAGATTAAGAACCAAAAATCTGCTGCGTGCCATCTTCTACTCCCCTTCCATTCTGAGCATTCTCGTCATCAGTATTTTGTTTACACCGATGCTGCGAACCGAAGGCACGATTAACAACTTGCTCGAAGCTGTAGGCTTGCACTCGTTAAGCCATGCTTGGCTGACCAATCCGTCCATCGTCATCTGGACCATCGCCATCGTCTCCATCTGGCAAAGCGCCGGATTTCAAATGGCCATCTATCTGGCCGGGCTGCAATCCATTTCCCAGGAATACTACGAAGCTGCTACCATTGACGGGGCTAGCTCATGGAAAAGCTTCTTTAAAATCACGCTGCCACTGCTGCTGCCAGCCATTAATATCAACCTGATGCTGACCCTGATCGGTGGACTGAAAGTATTCTCGGAAGTCTACGTCATGACGGGCGGAGGTCCGGGAAATGCTTCTCAGGTTGTGGGTACCATTATTCTGCGTTCCTTCGGTGAAGGCAACTGGGGACTCGGTACCGCAGTCAACACACTGCTGTTCGTCGTTGTCACCATTATCGCCATTCCGCTGCTGATTTTTATGCGTCGTAAGGAGGTTACCGAATAACATGGGCTATACTCGCAAACTTGCCATCCGCAATTACATTGTGGAAGGATTTCTAATTCTGGCCTCCCTGATTGTTCTCCTGCCGCTCGTGATTCTGATCTTCGGTTCATTCAAAACAAGCGCAGAGGTGCTCAGCTTCTCCCTTAGTTTACCTGATACATGGCAGTTCTCGAACTACGTGCGGGTCTTCGAAGAAGGCGGCCTATCGAGGGCTTTTCTCAACAGTATCTGGATTACTGGCGTATCCTCGGTAATCAATATCGTGGCATCTTCAGCTGCATCATTCATTCTTGCTCGCAGAGAAACGAAAGTCTCCGGAACGATCTATATGTATTTCTTCATGGGACTCATTGCTCCAATGTCGATCATTACAACGATTCGAGTTGTACAGGGCTTGGGCTTCTATGGAAGCATTACAAGTGTTATCCTGATCTATGCCGCTCTGAATACGGCATTCAGTGTATTCTTGTACAGTGGTTTTATCAAAACCATTCCGAGAGCACTCGACGAGGTTGCATTTCTGGAAGGTGCAAGCGTGTTCGGCGTATTCTTCCGGATCGTCACGCCGCTCATTCTGCCTGTTAACGCGACAGTGGCCATCATGGTGTTCATGTCGGTATGGAATGACATCACGATTCCGGTTTACTTCCTGACAGACAGCTCCACGTGGACGATGCCGCTTTCGATCTACAATTTTTACGGCAAGTACAGCCGGGACTGGAATTTGATTTTCGCCAATCTTGTACTGACTTCGCTGCCCGTATTCATCCTGTACTTATTCGGTCAGAAATACATCGTAAGCGGCCTTACGGCTGGAGCAGTCAAAGGCTAAAAAGCTCTACAACCGGAGCTCATTTTCTTAAATGCCACCCAAAGAAACCCACCTAACAAGGTGGGTTTTTATCTTTTAACCTTTTGACTTCAACTTTATGGGAATCTACTATCCTGCACTAAGCTTCGCTCTTCTTTTTGACCCGCTTGGGCCTTGTCAATTCGTAACTGTGCTTAATCATTCCTTGCACATCCTCTACAGGCAATTTACCTTCCACATTAACGGTGTTCAGTGTTCCTTGTTCATATGGTAACCGGGAATCACCTCCGGGAATGCATTTCGCAGGAAATCTGAACGTTCCGGATCACACTTCAGATTTACACATACTTGTCCGTTGTAGTTGTGCAATATGAGTGCAAATAATTTTTGGTTTCCTTGGTGGCGTATCGCCGTCCATCCCTCTCCAAATGGATGATCTTCATATGAACTGGGATACGACAAGCAGTATTCCGTTAATTCTTCTAACGTCATGATCTGTTTCCTCCATTATCGTTCTCTGAGTTTACTCTTTCCTCGCTGCAATGAATCAGTCGAGTCGAACGACGCTCAGTATAGAAATCCTTCCATCCCATTTTGTATGAACCGTTGGTTATATGCAAGGTTACTTCATTGTGAAGGACAAAAAAGAACCGGCACTTCATGCCGATTCCTGTGAACTGCATATATGAAGCTGCTGCTGTATTACACCTCTTGGGCCACTTGCGGTAATTTATCCGGTGCTTTGTGGTTCATGATTGGAATCATGGCGAATGCACCGATGAGAAATAAAAACCCTGCTCCGCTGTAGATGGTGCTCAGTGAAAAGGTATCTTTTAGCGCCCCTGCGAACGACATGGAAATGACCATCATGCCTACAAACATCGGATTCAAAACGCCATTTACACGGCCAACAATCGAAGCCTCCGACCATTTCAGAATCATAGTGCTGATCCCTATATGAATGCAAGGGAATACCAGTCCATTCAGAAATTGAACAGTCAGCGTGACGGGAACACTTGTTGAATAACCCACGATGGCTGTACATACCGCACCGGCTACCATTCCAATCGCCAGCAGAATTTGTGGTGGAACCTTCTTCGCAAATGTGGCTACTATTCCCCCACCAATTAGCATGGCTGCACCATTCACCATCAGAAGATATTGCAGGAATTCCTTGCTCCTGCCAAGCTGCTCGGTAACAATGAACAGGTTGAGCGCTTGAGCTACGCCAACGGAGAGACCCGCAAGTATAAACGCCAGCCCGAGCATTCGGAGCACCTGACTTTGCCAAACGTAACGAAACCCTTCCACGAATTCTTTTCGGAACTGCCCTTTAACCGCTGCCGTTTGTGTCTGCATCTGATCCTCGGGCAGACGAACAAGAACGAGTGCGGACAGCAGGAAAACGATGCCCATAACAGCGATGGATATTTCCAGGCCAAACGTGCTGTATACGAAGGTGCCAAGCATCGGGCCAAGCACCATAAAGATGGCCATCAGCGATTGGAATAGAGCCATGCCCTGCTGCAGCTGTTCTTCTGCAACATGATACTTAAACAATCGCATGCTTGAAGGTTGGGAGAACTGCGACAGAATTGCCGAAATAAATGCAACAAGGTAGACAGAATGCCATGAGCCATAATGTATGGTCAGGAGAACTGCAAATACCGATACGGCAGATAATACATCACACCATATCATCGTTCGTTTTGGCCGCCAGCGATCAGCAAAGGTACCTCCGATGAACGAAAACACAAAAATTGGCGCAAACTCAGCCACACTAATGAGTGAAATGGCGTATGGATCATTATTCGTTGTCTCTGCCACATACAGTAGAATTGCAAAATTCCGAACCCAGATGCCGATCTGTAGGAGAACGCTGGATAACAAGATTGTCTGAAGAAACCGATTGCGAAACAGGCTTGGTGCATTAGTGCCTTGGACTTGCCTATTCAATCCCCTCAACCTCCATTTGTCATAAAGATGTCCATACTTTAATGATCTGACGTCTCCCTTCAAATCATAATTATACGGACATCATCCTCCCACGCCTCCGACTAAAGACTGATTTTTCCAATTCGAACGTTTTCCTTAAATTTCGCAATGAAGTCAACTCAGCGCTTCGGACCATGCGAACGCAGCTGTTCATCCAGCCATATCAGAGCAGATTGCAGCCTATCTTCCGGTACGGTTTCATATCGGTCTCCCAGAGAAAGTTCAAATGAACAATGCCCAGTCTCACTGTTTTCGTTTAGATACGAAGTTAACCCTATTCCAAACTGCTGCGTCATTCTGCTGAGAATCGGTTCAGCTTCAGCTGGGGTTCGTTCGATGTATACATGAAACATATTCGACACGGGTACTTCGGGCAGCGTGCGTACTCCATAACATTGATTCAGCAGTGAAGCGAGCTGCTTCGCTTGTTCATAATAGATTCCCATTTTATTGATACGTTGATCATAATAATATTGGGCACTTAGAATATAAGGATACAGACCGATCAGATCCCCGCCAAACCGGCGTTTCCAAACTCGGGATTCCTTAATCATATCCTTATCTCTAGCCAGTATGGCTCCTGCAATACCGCCAATACCTTTGTAGAAAGACACATACACACTATCAAACAAGCTGCAGATCTCTGCTGCCGACTTCTGATAGTAAGGTGTGATCTCAAACAGTCTGGCTCCATCCAAATGCAGCTTGATTCCGCGTTCACGGCAATAAGCCGAAATGGCTTCGAGTTCTTCATATGGAGGCAGCTGGCCACCAATCTCCCGCTGGGGCAATTCAAGCAATAGACAGGCTATCTCGCCTTCGATAGCTTGTACATCTTCCAGTCGTATCAATCGGTCCTTGTCACCAAGCAGAACCGCTTCAATCTGATGAAGCTCCTTCAACGCATTCTCTTCATGAATTTCAATGTGACACAGGGGATGATACGCTACACGCTTCAGTCCCTTATGATCACAGTAAATCCGCAGCGCTATCTGCTGTGACATGGTCCCGCTCGGGAAAAAGATGGCCGCCTCCTTGCCCAGTACTTCAGCCATCTGCCGCTGAAAATGTTCAATGGTTTCTCCGCTCCCGTAATGATCGCTGTCCATCTCACCGTCAATGTGCTGAAATGCTTTCTGGAGCACCTTGATTTTGCGACTGCCATGACCGCCAACGATATACTCAGCCTCCATGAACGCTTCCATTAATGAATCCGGTGTATCGCTCAAGCCATATCCTGCAGTCTCTTCAGCAGATGTCTCTTCGATATCACCTTTAGTTTGATTACCTGCATGTTGCCCCATCTGGCTCACACCTTTCTATTTAACCTTTACATAACCATTGTCATTCGTGAAACGAAGTTATATCATGCTTTGCTTTTACTTCCGCCAAAAAGTCGAGCAGTCTGCCTTGTCTGTAATATTAAAAGCAATAATTCTCTCCAGCAGAGAAAAATCCAAGGGTTGACTCCATTTGATTCGAATCAATTCCTTCGTATGATCATAGCCAGCCTCCACAATCTCATCTGAAAACTGAAGAATGCCTGCCTTCTCGGGCGCAATCGCCATATGCTGTTTGGCTACGCTGAATCCGATAATGAAGGTCTCATGATCAGTAAACATTGGCTGATTCCATGCAATCTTGGCCTTGAGGTTAGGAAATCTCGCAGCCACCCAATTCAGCACTTCTTCGGCTCGAGCACGCTGTTCCGGGTTATCCATCCGTGCCAGAAAATCTTCAAATTCCTTCAAGTAAATTCCTCCTATATAGAATATAGTTAGTCCGTTGGTTTAATTGGCAACTTACTCTTTTCCTCAAGTATACACGTTCATTTCAAGTCTCCAAATAAAAATTCGTTTGATTCGTGCTGTATCTCTCTGGAGCAGCTTAAAGTTCTTGCCGCTAAGCGGACAACTCCTTCCACTGAGCAACATATCATATGACAAAATGATAGATTGGAGGAATTGCTATGGTTCGTACTCTTGACGCCCGTACGTCACTGGGGTCAGCAGGCATTACCCCGCTCAACGTTCCGCTTGGCGCAAATACACCTACCCTACTCGGAGTTGTTGGACTCAATATTTTAAATCCGGGGCCGATCATTCGAACGCAATTTAATGGGACCTATCGGATCTCAGTGTCCAATGTGTCTTCCTTGCCTTCTTCCATTCGTTTTGAAATATTCAGAGGGGCAACTTATACGGGCCAACCGATCTATGTGGTTTCCCAGCCTGTGTTTCCTAACGACAGTACGATTTTGGCGAGCTTTGAAGGTTCAGAATACAATGTGCCTGCACCAGCCAATGGGCAGATCATCTACTCCTGCTTTGCAACGTTCGTCCCTGTATCCGCATCAGAACAAGCCACCCGTCTTGGACCGGAGTGCTTCAATGCGGTCGCTTACAGCGACGATTAACTCTACGTTTCGATTACTCCTTAGCTTCGAAGAAAGGAGGACTTCAAATGGTAAAGACATTAGATGCAAGAACTTCTCAAGGCTCTAAAGGGGGTCAGGGCGTTCTCACTCCCAGTTTCACAAACGGCGTTCCTTTATTGTTCGCCCAAGTTGGGCTGCAAATAAGTAATCCGGGACCAACCATCCGTACACTTTTCTCAGGTATAGTCACGGTAACCGCCAATCAGTTATTTAACAACGGTTCTCTTGCCATTGAGGTATATCGTGGTTTGGGAGCCTCGCAGCAGCTGGTGTACCGCGCAGAAAGGACTGTCATCGGCAACCCTTTCTTTAGCCCGTGTGTGCTCAGTTTTACGGGCTCCGATTATAACGTAACTCCACCGGGAAATGGCCAGCTCGTCTATTCTGTCTATGCGACATTCTCCTATGGTCCGGATACCGGCGTAAGCAATGTCCGACTCGGACCCGAAAGTTTCAACGCAACTGTGTATTCCGATGACTAAGTCGATGATTCGGACAAAAAAAACGCTATCATGTCTCGTACGTATAGACTAATAATAAGGATGCTCGATCCAAATCCAGTGCTCTCCGATGGTCAGAGCTGGAGGGATCAGGCGTCCTTATTCTTGTTTTCTATTCAATTTTGCTTGTTAATGACAATGGAAAGACTATAGTTCGCATGTTCGTTTAAACGAACAAGGAATTGATCCAACACTTCATTGGATGGAAATCTGGCCTCCAGAATGTAGCATCCGTTTCCGCTCACTTTATAGTTATTTAGTACAAAATCATTTTCAGTTTTAACAAAAGACAGGAACGACTGATGATGTGGATTCGTCAGTTTGATCGTGATAAACGCATGGATTAAGCAGTTTAATTTGACTTGATTTACTTGGACGGTGTATTTTTCAATAACTCCATTTTCCTCCAGCTTCAACACTCTCGAAGCAGCTGCTTGTCCAGTGAGATGAACCTTCTCTCCCAGCTTCTTCATCGTAATGCGACTGTTCTCGGACAGCTCTTTAATAATTAATTCATCTATGTGATCGAGCACTCGTTATCCTCCCCCTTTTAATTTTAGTATCATCACCAATGAAAACCCAATTCATGAGATAAGTAAAGCTTACTCTATTCTACATACAAACCCATCATGAAAAGAAATACTTTCATTATTCAAGTAAATGAGAAGAAAGACTTGATTCTATGCATGTACGCAGACATGCGGAGCGTGTAAGCTATTTATATATTTATGATCAAAGGAGAATTACAATGAAAATAACTCAAATCCGAAATGCTACGATTATCGTTGAATATGCAGGACAACACTTTTTAATTGATCCATTCCTGGCTGACAAGGGCGTGTATCCTCCATTCCCAAATTCTGCGAGGCAGGATCAGAAGAATCCATTGGTCGACCTTCCGACTTCTGTTGAAAATATAGTCCGTGGTATCGACGCGGTGATCGTTACCCATCTTCATTTGGACCACTTTGATGATGCGGCAAAAGAAGCACTGCCCAAAGACATCAAAATGTTTGTACAGAACGAAGCTGATGCGTCTGAAGTTAAAAATGCTGGCTTTAACAATGTAGAGATTCTTCATGAAGATTCAGTATTTCAGGGCATTCAACTCTTTAAAACAAAAGGGGAGCATGGGAGAGGAGAAGTCCTGAAGCTTGCTGGCGAAGTATGTGGTGTGGTCTTTAAACACACTAGTGAGCAGACTTTATATGTAGCAGGGGACACCGTTTGGGTCGAATCTGTTCAAGAAGTGATCCACACTCACAAACCTGAAGTTCTTGTTGTTAATGGAGGAGATAATCAGTTTCTGGAGGGTGGTTCCTTGGTTATGGGCATAGACGATATCTATAAAGTATACCAAGCAGCACCAGACGCGAAAATCATTGTAGTCCACATGGAAGCAGTTAACCATTGGGGTCTTTCCAGAGAAGACTTAAGAAGCTTTTTGAAGGATAAAGGAATCACCAGTAACATTGCTGTTCCTGAGGATGGAGAATCCTACGTATTATAATTCAGCTATAAAAAAAACAACACTCCTCTGTCACTTCGTGACGGTCAGGAGTGTTCTTCTACTGCTTACTTCACTGAAAGCAAGCTGTCCGTAATAAATTTCAATTGTCCTTCCAAAGTGATAGGGTCGTTATATGTGTCCGATGTGTTATCCAGCTGGAAGACAAGTCCTTCTTTAACAGCAGGCAGATTCTCCCACAATGTATTGCTGTATACAACTTCGGCATCACTTGTATCGCCCGACCACGGGCTTGTAAAGATGATGTCACCTGCATATTCCGGCAGCACCTCCATGGAGATCGAAGCAAAACCTGTTCCGCTGTCGATCGCTTCTGCCTGAGCCTTGGTAGGGGCATTTAAGCCAAATTCACCATAGAGGATTTCACCGCCACGACCATAGTTATGGCCGAATACGTACAATCCCTTCGCGTATGGATTCAGAATGGAGACAGTACGGTCACCGACTGCGGCCTCAACTTTGGGTTTCCATTCCTTAATCTGCGCTTCCCAGTTTGTAACCCAGGCTTTCGCTGCATCTTCCCTATTCGTTAGCTTGCCTAATTCAAGCATAAGATCTTTATAGTTGAGTTTGCCATACTGGATCTGCACCACAGGGGCAATTTGAGACAATTGATCAAGGCCTTCTGTGCCCGTATAAGCTATGATCAGATCCGGTTTGAGACTTACCAGCTGTTCCGCTGTAGGCTGCTCACCCAGATCAGTTGTTCCTTCACTTATCAATTGATCCTTAATATACTTATTGCCCATTGCTCCAGAGAGAGCTCCCACCACGGGAACATCCAGTGCTACAAAGTATCCTGTCGTAAACGCCGTCAAATCAACGACACGCTGCGGTGTCTTGGGTACCTCGACTTCTCCCGCATCCGATTGGTATGTAACCGTCTCCCCTTCGTCATTCGTCGCTGGTTCAGCTGCAGATGCTGAGTTAGTTGTCTGCTCTGCCGTGTTAGCACTTGCATCGGTCGCTGTACTCGTCGTCGCGGCTTGACCACATGCACTTAGTACAAGCAGCACGGTTAGTGCCAGAATAAGCAAGATCGAATAAGATCGTCTCAACAATGTAAACCCACCCTTTTTTAATTGATATTGATAATCGTTATCACTTTATCATGATGCAGTCTATTTTGACAAGCTAATTCTGGTTCTCATTTTAAAATGAGTTAAATTGAATGTTTAATCCCGCAGACAGACTTCCATTCCCAGATCAAAAAAAGCCGCCAAGGCGACTTTTAAGACAGATTGTTTAGTGTTCGGAGAACTTTATAGCCTCGCAACCTTATCCGGTATTAGCTCTCTTTCAAGGTATCATGATCAACTACCATCCAATTGTTATCCCTATATTGCAGCGTTATTTTTACAGCGATGGAACCCTCATTCGAACGATATTTACTTATCACAAGTGTGGCCTCATTCTGCTCGTCTGCCAGCTCAAACTTTTCGATCCGCAGTAAAATTCCCCGGAGATTGCTTTCATTACCTTCATATAAACCTTGCTTAAGCAATTGTTCATAAGTTAGGTTATAAACGTCCACCTTATATATCGTTCGTAAGAACTTCATTATATGTTGTCCATCCGAATCACTTAATGCAGGTGTCCGATCATAGTCTATTGATATATACTCCATCGATCGATTAAGAGCTGAATCTGTTGATATGACCTCTTCCAATGCTGCAAGATATAGTCCACTTAGACTGTTATCAGCCTCTGTATTCGTAAACGTGCTTGCACAAGATGTAGTCAGATTAACCAGTGACAAAAGATAAATGAAGTGCAACAACTTCCTTGGGATGACCCTCACCTCCTATGGATTCCTAAACTCATTAACGGAAACCTCACTGAACATGTTGCACAATAAAAAAAGCAGTCCTCAGCGGACTGCACGTTTAATTTTTACATATTCAGATCCAATTGAAACTGATCCAGCTCTTCTTCTGCGTCACGCATTAACTCCACTAGCTGATCAGCGTATTCTCCAAGCACAGCCCTGCTGGCCTCAAAATTCACCCATTGAATGGTTAGTGGAATTGAAATGAAGCCTGTAATGACATCCCATAACGCATCGAGATTCCGCCCGTAAGAGTCATCTAACCCCAGCTTCGCCTGAAGAATATCATGCAGCTCTTCTTTTCCATGAATATCATTTCCATCAATGATTACTGTCTTCATACCATCCTACCTTTGGTCATTTGATTTGTTCAAACGTGCGATAATGATCGGTTGTCTTGTATATTAAGCCATCACTGGAATAGAGAATTCGGTCACTTCCCCGGGTTCCCCCGGAATAATTGATATCTGCCTCGTACCACGTTCTTCCCTTTTTCTTGGGTAACAAGCCTTCCCGATTCTGAAATATATCACCGCCGATACTTTTGCCTGGGGCCACATCTTGCAAATTTCCTTCACTTGGTTCCCAGCCCAAAGCTCTGGCCTCCTTCTTGGTAATATAATTATCCGGAAGTTCCTGATGCTCTGCAAGATAATTGGCCACTTCGTCAAATTGGTTCAAGACAGCATGAGTCTGGGTCGAATCATCTACAGATAGCGATTCTAGTGAACAACCTGCGAACAGCATCGTCGCAAGAATAATGAGTACAGCACCTAGCCATTTTTTAATATACACTGCTTATAATCTCCTTTTAATCTTCTTAACTCAAAAAAGTATATACCAATCTTCACACAGTTCCAAGTATAGCTAAAAGTTAAAAGGATTGATGTACATTTCAGTCATCTGCCATTACACCCGTCCCGGGTGGAGTGGGTCGCGTAACCATCGCTACGCTGATCGAACACACCATCAAATCAGCCTGCATGCAATCCAAAAAAACATCATAATATGTACGAAAGCACGCAAAGCTCACTTTTTTTCATGAGGGCTTTGCGTGCTTCTTTCTATAAAAAAGTAAGGACTAATGTACATTGAAAGTTCGTACGTCTGCTAATTCAATTTTCGTTACTACTTATCTGTTCATTGTTAAGGTTCTTTTTATTTTTTGGCATATTGTAAAATGGCCGTCGCCGCACGAATACGAAGTTCCTCGTCTTCGCTCTGTAATGCATTCTTTAGTACACCTAGAGCTTCCTGTATCGTCCCGTCATCTACGCCAACCGAATGTTGAACTGCCGTTTCCGTTTCGGGAGTTCTTGAAAGCCATGGATCCAATTGAGCCTGTGAAAGTGGATACTCGAATGTTGAAATGATGGAAGCATTCAAAATCAGAGCACGTACCTTGTCGTTTATATCTGTCAGTGGAATTCGCCCCAACCACGTTACACCTCGCCGATGACATATCGAATCTTCTCCAATGCTAACGGAGTCATCGTAAAAGTAATCACCCACATCTCCAACATATACCCACTCATCGTCATGAATTAAGACATGATCTCCATCCTGTATAATGTTTATAAACGTCTGTAGGGTACCTATTACTCCGCTCAGTTCCGATTCAGGTATTGCATAATACTGCCTGATTTGCTCTTTCCATTCTTCAGCCGGCAGTTGTTCCAAATCCCCTGTAGCTGGCCAATCGATCCCGATAAAGTTATCTTCCAGGAAGGCTGCAGTTCGATCAGTTCCGTGTATGGTGGATTGGATGTGAAAAAGGTTCATGCTGCACTTGTCCTCCTCTAATACTGTAACCGTATTTTAAGTTCTACACATTATAAATGCTTTCATTGGATTTATCTTTCGCTTCAGCAGCTTATACGAACAATCTAACAATCACACTTGAAGGTTATTTTTTCGTTTCCGAAATGCTGACGGTGTCTCGCCAAACGCTTCACGGAATTTCCTTGTAAAATGTATACCGCAGTCGAATCCGACATCCGCAGCGATCTCTGCGATTTGCCGGTTCGTGCCGGCGAGAAGCTGCGCTGCCTTCTCCAACCTGAACTTGTGAACGGTATTTAGAATCGTATCCCCTACCTGCTCCTTAAATAAATGAGAGAGGCGTGAGGTGGATAAACAGCATCGGTTCGCAAGTTCCGGTATGCTTATCTTCTGCGCAGGATGCATCTGCAGATACCGCATGATCTCCGCAATTCGGGGATCCATCGTCGCCGGAACATCCGGTGGATAGGTGTGTTGAATGTGTATCAACGTCTCCTCCAGGGCCAGCTCGGATAATCGGCGATATTGTTCCGATCGGCCTTCCGAAAATCCGTGACGCACCAATCTTTGAAGAGCATTCTGAATATCATGCTGTACGTCTTCCGAAACAATCCGCTGGTAGATGAAACGAGCAGACGTTTCGGGAAGCTTCAACCAAGTACTCCAATGGGGATCGGGTATGAAGTGTACCCATATAAATTCCCAATGATCCTGCTTTGTTCTATAATGGTGCGGAAGCCCTGGCATAAGAATTGCCACATCCCCCGCTGTGCAGGTTATTGAATTTTTGCCATGCTGTATTTCCCCTTTACCGGAAAGCGTATACATTAGTAACCAGTCGACGCTCCCTGTTGGTCGATGAATCTCATATCCGTTCAACTGCTTATAATGACCTGCGATCAATATTCCAAAGGGCCTGTGTCCAACTATAGCATAATCCGCATGTTTTTCAGCCATTATCACACTACCTCGCTATGATCTATTCCATATAAAATGTAGCTGTATCGATATTTCTTTTATTTTTGAACACAGTAGAATTCATCGTAAAGAACATATCACAAGGAGGTTGTCCCAGCAATGAGTCACATCTCAAAATTATCATTAATAGATGCAGACCGTAAGAAAATCCATCCGGGAAAATTGGGTATGCATGGTGGAACCAATCCCAAAGGAGATGCCTTTGGATTCACCAATTATTATATGACTCGTAATGGCGAGCCCTTCATCCCGATCGTAGGTGAATTTCACTTCTCCAGGTTTTCATACTTGTACTGGGAAGAAGAGCTGCTGAAAATGAAGGCCGGTGGAATTCATATCGTCGCTACATATGTATTTTGGAATTTTCATGAGGAAGAAGAAGGGATTTTTGAATGGGGTGGAAATCGGAACCTGCGCCATTTCATCGATCTGTGTGCCAAACTGGATCTGCCCCTCATTCTTCGTATCGGTCCATTCTGCCACGGTGAAGTTCGCAATGGAGGAATTCCGGATTGGGTAGTTTCCAAGCCTATTGAGATCCGCTCCAATGATCCCGGATATCTGAAGCTGACACGCAGACTGTATCGGGAAATTGCCAGTCAGATGAAAGGCAGCCTGTATCAGGACGGAGGACCCGTGATAGCTGTGCAGTTGGAAAATGAATTCATGCACGCCGGAGCACCGAATGATGCCTGGGGTTACAAAACCGGTAAGTTTCTGTCCTCCGGAACCGGAGGTACAGCTCATCTGGCCGAGCTGCGCCGCATTGCCGAGGAAGCTGGCATTCGTCCTCTGTTCTTCACAGCTACCGCTTGGGGCGGGGCAGCCGTTCCTGAGGAAGGCTTTTTGCCCATGCTTGCAGGTTACGCCTATACGTCCTGGCTGCCTGACCAGCCTCCAAGCAAGGAATTCGTGTATCGCGATCTTCATATTACTCCGGCGGAGCCCGTTCATTTCGACACGCCTGAATATCCCGTTGCGTATTGCGAAATGGCTGGTGGTATGCAGGTCAGTTATAATGTGAGGCCATACGTCCCGGAAAACAGTATTGAAGCCATGACCCTTGTCAAACTGGCCAGCGGCAGCAATCTGCTCGGTTATTACATGTATCATGGCGGCTCCAACCCCGTCGGCAAGAAGAGTTATCTCAATGAGCAATTCTTGCCGAAAATTACGTATGACTACCAGTCTCCCTTGGGTGAGTTCGGCAGAGTCGGTGCATCTTATGACCGCATCCGCGCCATCTCCTTGTTTCTTAAATCTTTCGGATCGGTCCTTGCTCCGATGAAAACGGTACTGCCTGAGGGTCAGTCTACCATCGATCCGACAGATACAGAGACACTACGCTGGTGTGTCAGACATCAGGACGGCTCGGGCTTTGTTTTTCTGAATAATTTTCAGGACCAGATCGACCTGCCCCGCCGTAAAATACGAATCGAATTGGAAACATCCAAAGGCAGCGTTGCCTTCCCCGCTGAAGGTGAACTTGAGCTTCCTGAAGGAATCGGATTGATGCTGCCGTTCAATCTGGAACTTCATGGCGTGTCCTTACTTAGTGCAACGGCTCCATTGCTCACCATGATCGACACAAATCAAGACAAAACGATTTTCTTCTATGCACATGAAGGCATGACACCGGAATACGTCGTTTCCAAAACGAATCTAAAGGATGTGCAGTGCAGCGGAAGTGTAATATTGGACCACGGATCTTATTATGTGATTCAACCAAGCGTAGACAAAAATAAATCAGTTAACTTCCTAACCACAGATGGTGGTTCCGTACGTTTTGTGGTGCTTTCAAGAGAAGAAGCGCAAAAGCATACACCTTTGAACTATGGGGACAACCAACACTGGTTATCAGCGATTGTCCCGTAACGGTCAGTAATCATCAGCTTATCTGCACATCGACAGGATCTTCCCATATTGCTGTTTCACTGTATCCCAAGCCAGAGCAAGATTTGCAAACACATCATTCCAGCGCTATCCATTGTCAACACGTGGGTTCCACTCTTTTCACAACCTATGCAATAGACCTGCCTGAATATACACCAGAGGTTTTGATGAAGAAACCTGCGGAGAAATCGGCCTTGCTGCAATTTGCCGGAGAATGGCCATCCCATATTCACGATGTATGGCTTGAGGTAGATTATGAAGGTGATGTGGCCGAAGCGTTCCTGAATGGCCGGCTCATAACAGATCATATCTCTTACGGTAAGACCTGGTGCATAGGCCTGAAGGAATTTTACACTCAGCTTGAATTCTCTGAATTGCACTTATCCATAACGCCCCAGCGCAGAGGGACGGTCCATACCTTTGTTAATCAGGCACAAATTGAGCGCTTTGAGGGAGTCGAGATCGCCGAATTCTGCCGCATTGAAGCCATTCCGCAATATCAAGTCGCGTTGTATCCAGTTAAAACTACTGCTGCGATTGGACAATTATCCGTCCCATTCTCCAACTAAGAGAGCGTATTAAGCCCTGAATCTGTTCAAATCGAACAACTCAGGGCTTTTTCTCATATCGCTGTGTAGGTTAACTAAGTCATACGAAGGATTAAACATCGATCAGACTCTTATAGATATTCGAGTTACACTTTCTTACTCCAATTCTTTCGTTGAAAATGCTTAGCTACGTGGTATCCTTGAGTAGAGAATACAGGAATACACATACATATTTCTATCAGAAGAAGCATAAAAAGTGAGGAGATTTTTTTGAGTAAACCCATTCGCTTTGGGATTATAGGATTTGGCTGGAGAGCAGAAGCTTATCTGCGGATCGCGAAGCAGCTCCCCCATATATTCAAGATCAGCGGCGTAGCTGTGCGTAATCCGTCCAAATATGTGGAGGCTGCCAAACGTTGGGGCGTCACCCTTTTCGAGTCATCTTTTGAAATGGCCCGTCATTGTGATTTTCTTCTGGTTGCTGTGTCCAAAACATCCGTTCCTGCCGTCCTTGAAGAACTTGTAACACTACAGGTTCCTCTCTTGGTTGAAACACCGCCTGCTTTTGATGAAGAAAGCTTGAGGACAATGTCCTCTTTTGCTGAGAAAAACGATCAGATCCAAATTGCAGAACAGTATCCCCTGCTGCCGCATCAACTCGCTCGGATGTCCCTGATCCAGTCAGGGAAACTGGGGCAGGTTCATCATGTTCAAGCATCAGTAGCACACGGTTATCATGGGATCAGTCTGATACGTAACTGGCTGTCGCTCAACGATATCAGCAGCGAAATTGTCGGCCGCCGCTTCGAACTTCCCATTCTGGAAGTACCTTATCGCGGTCGTCAAGTCCAGGATCGAATCGAGAATGAAGTTCAAGAGATCGCCATGTTGTCTTTTCATAACGGCAAGAGTGCTGTGCTGGACTTCACCCGTTCTCAATACTTTTCGCCTCTCCGTCAAAACCGGGTTTTGATTCGCGGATCTCATGGGGAGATACGGGATAACGAAGTCACGATCAGCTTGGGTACCGATGCATATGATACATACTCCATCCACCGGATTCAGAGCGGCATGGAAGGAAGTCTGGGACCGCTCTCCCTCCGTGAGCTACGCGCAGGACAAGAGTGCCTGTACCGTAATCCCTTCTCTTCTGTACCGTTTTCCGATGAAGAGCTGGCCATGGTTGAAATTTTGACGCGCATGTCTGCCTTTGTGAGAGAGAATATCTCTTTTTATCCCCTGACCGAAGCTCTTAAGGATGTGCGTTTGTCTCTCGCCATCGAGAAAGCAATCTCCACTCAAGAATCGGTAAGCATCTGATTTTTTATTAAGTCATCTGAATGAATCGTTTAACGAAATTGCTCTTTGAAAGGTGTGTCATAAATCTTATATCCCAAGATGGGCACAAATTTTGAACTCATTCATTAGTCACTAAAAAAAACGAACTTACTCCATCTCGGGAATAAGTTCGTTTATTTGCTATTCATTTAGTAAAACAGACCAGTTAGGGTCGTTGTATCGTTTATAACTACTTCCCTTTCCATGGTGAGCTCCTCTGGAATATGATCTAATCCTTCAATTCGGAATTCATAAGGGGATTTCTAGTCCTTGACCGACATATCCTCGATATAAAATAGCGTGACGATGGTCTGAAGCTGTACATCCAGTTCGTCAATCACCTCAAACAGCTCAATTTGCTCGTACTCATCCTTATAAGATGTCTTTCTTAAATCATAAGGAATGAGGGATACTCGCTTCTTTTTTCTATTGATCTGATTGCACTCGTTAATCAATATCCGAATTATCCATGTTTTAAAATAAGCAGGCTCTTTCAGTGTATGTACATTAGAAAATGCTTTGGCAATGGTCTCCTGCATCGCATCTGCACAATCTTCGTTGTTCTTAACAATTGATCTTGCGATAACAAAGAGGCTCTGATGTACCGCTCGTATTAATAACACAAATGCTTCCTTATCCCCTTTTCTCGCAAGTTCTGCATTCTCAATTAAATCCACGAAGATCTCCCCTCCTTCTCAAACTATCTATTTATTAGATACTCAAAGACTTCATTAGGTTCATAAGATAATTCCATTAATTCCCGGGTAAACTATACCTTACTTATTATCCAACTAAAAAACAGCCGAACATAGTAAGTTCAGCTGTTATCTTATATCACTTATCTATCTCAAAAATGAAAACACCATATGCAGACATTTTGATTTCATTCTTATAGGATGTTCCCGTTAGTAACTCTTTCGTTTCCTTCTTGAGCTTGATGGAAACCTCCTGGTCCGAGTAGTTGAGTAAGAATAGATATAATCTATTCTTGGCAGAACGGATGCCGATTTCAACTTCGGAAGGTACTTCTATCAGGTCATCAACCGGCGAAGACAGCCCTATTTCATCCATGAGAGCATCAACGATTGGTTCATTGTAAGCGGCCCCATAATACCATACCTCTCCTTGACCTACTGCACGCCTCGTCATCGCAGCGCTACCTGCATAGTATTCGGAGGCATATTCGGCGACCACCTGTACCTCTGGATGTTCCACATGAAGAATTTCGTTAAATCCAACCGATTCTAATCCGTGAGACCACTGCTCACTTGTACCCTTCCATTGCAACTTGGCCCCAGTCACGGTTCCTTTCACTAAGGTAAAATCCTCTACAGTTACTCCACATAACGCTGCAACAGCTCCTGGAAATGGCCTCATGTAACAATGTCCCTTGAGATCCTTATATCCGGTCCGTGCGCCGAATAACAGGGTACCTCCTTGGCTGACGTAAGCTCGAAGAAGTTCTGCTGTTTCGTCTGTCATGATTGCGGGATGAGCATAGATGATCACCTTATATTTGGACAGATGTTCCAGTAGGGTCGTTGGTCGCAGAGTAACTAGATCTATAGGGATATGGCGGTATTGCAGCTGCTTAAACCATGCGCGTGTGCTTTGGTGGTGAAGCGGACCATGCCACTCGTCTAACTCTCCGTCCCACATATTATCGTAATCCTGCAGGATGGCAACGTCCGCTTGATATGTCGTACCTGCAATAACTCGTCCTATTTGGGCAAACTCTTCGCCCACTTGTGCAACTTCACGCACTCGCCTGTTGGGTTGATTGTGGTAATCATTGATACCGTGCCAATACATCTCGGTTCCGAACGTTGCCGTACGCCAGCGGAAGTATACAAGTAGGTCTGTGCCATGAAGAACGGATTGGTATGACCATAATCGGATCTGGCCCGGTCTTGGCGTGCCCATACCTATACTATCAACCCAGCCGCCTGGACCAGACTGCTGTTCCATTACGCAAAAATTCGGCGACATGTTGCGTACATTCGACAATTTCATGCTCCAAGCCCGGTCTTGCAATGGCTTCTCGTCCTCATCAGGAAATATTGTGGCAAATTGCGGATACGAATCATAGGAAAAGAAATCAAGGAGTTCATCCGTCAATTCATGATTGTCTATATGTCCAAACGTACCGTTTGTCGTGATCCAATGTTCCGGGTCCAATTCACGAATGATATCCACCTGAAGCTTGGCAAATGAAATGGTATTCGCCGATATGAAGCGCTTTTCATCCAGCGCCAGGTGGGGATTGGGCGATGAATTGACCATGTTCCGTGTGAGATATATTTGTTCCCACGCCGTATAGGTCTGACTCCAAAATACCGTACCCCATGCCTGGTTCAGATGTTCCAGTGACCCGTACCGATTTCTCAGCCACTCACGGAAAGCGATATGGTCTGCCTCAGCATAGAAAACATTGATATGGCAGTTGAGTTCGTTATCGATCTGCCATCCAATGACTGCGGGATGATCTTTATATGCCAGAACCATGTTCCGCACTATCTTTTCACATTGCTGCCGATAGATCGGACTGCTGTAATTGTTATGACGTCGCATGCCGTGCCGATACAAGACGCCATCCTTATTCGCATTTAACACTTCAGGATACTTTTCAGTTAACCATGCTGGCGGGGTTGCAGTCGGTGTCCCCAGAATGACACTTAAACCATATTGGTGCGCAAGATCCATCACCCGCCCAAAAAAACTAAAATCAAATCGGTCTTCTTCCGGTTCCATGATGGACCATGCGAATTCAGCCATCCGAATAACCGTAATATTCATCTCCTGCATCCTGCGGAAGTCGTCTTCCCATAATTGCTCATTCCAATGCTCGGGGTAGTAACAGACACCCAGTTTTAATTCGTCCACGTGTATTGATTTCGCCATCTCATTGTCCCCTTTAACTACGTTACTAACTCCATTCTATTGGACCAATCGCGTATATTAAATGACAAGATTATGCGACTTATAATAAAATATTGTCATCAATAACTAACAATACAACGGATGACTTGCTTTATTATAATGAAATACATCAAAATATTGCGTTCAACTGGAGGATACGCGTGAAAGAACACCTCTTTCTTCCTAAGCCGGTTTTTCCCCGGCATGTATGCTTTCCCGATTTTATTGGAGGCTACAGTGACTTTCCGAAGCATCGTGTAAATCGAGAGTATCGGACCAAAGAAATTAATTTGGATCAATGCTATAATCTGCATCTTGTATATGACGGGAAAGGATTTCTGCACAGCGGAACCAATTCTTATGAGTTAACGCGTGCACAGGGATTCCTCTACGGTCCGGGTCTCAGGCAAACATATCATTCGGACTTTGATGACCCCTGGAGTATTCGTTGGATTCACTTCTACGGTATTCGTCTTGAAGAATTATTGAATGGAAAGGGAGTGGATGAGCCATGGCTGTTTCAATGTTCCAACTTTCCTATGATTACAGCTCTGATGGACCGATTACTGGAGATAGGCAGGGGATATCAGGTTGACGATGAGCACAGTATGGCCGCAACGTTGTATGAACTTTTGACAAGATTACAGTCCGGAGCGAGCCAAATCAATGTTTCCATGAATCCAACCGCAGAGCGGATTCGTGAAGCAGCAAATTATATCCGCTCCCATAGTAATGAGCACATCACGCTAGAACAAGCAGCCGGGATCGCCGGTTATAGTACTCCATACTTTAGCCGCAAGTTTAGTCAAACGATTGGAATCTCTTTTCCGGAGTTCCTAATGGAATCCAGGTTATTGCATGCGAAGCAATTATTAGCTACGACCAATCTTTCCATTAAGCAAATTACCTTAGAGACAGGTTTTTCCCAGTCAAGCTACTTCATTAGATGTTTTCGAAGTCAGGAAAACGTCACCCCCCTGCAGTTCAGAAATATTCACAATCATATGAAAGAGGAACATTTATCATAAAAGAAGACTCTGCACTCAACATGCAGAGTCTTTTTCATCGTTATCAAGACTGCTCAATGGAATCTTCGTCTTCGTCTTCATCCGCTCTATATTCCAATAGATCTCCGGGCTGACAATCCAGCGCTTTGCAGATTGCCTCTAACGTGGACAAACGTATCGCTTTTGCCTTCCCGTTCTTCAATATCGAAATATTGGCGATCGTAATTTCAACTCTCTCCGCAAGCTCGGTAACTGTCATTTTCCGCTTTGCCAACATCACATCAATATTGATTATAATGGCCATGTCTTCACCTCAAACCACTAGGTCATTTTCGGATTTAATATCAATGGCTTCCTGTAACAGTCTTTGGAGAACAGCGGAAAACACCGCAATGACCAGCGAAGCAAAAATAGGAACCATCCCCACAATAATAAGCCCAGGGGCATCATCCTTATCTGCTACAAGAAAAACGAACGGCAGCATCACGAGATATAGACTACTGATTACAATAGCACAATATTTTATGATTTTTAAAGAACGGACCGAAATTGAAGAGAAGGCCTCGTTCTTATCGATGTAGCTCAGGAGACGGAATGACTGGAACAGAGCAATGATAAATGGTATGACAGAGAGGTACATAATGACCACAATAGGATATAGCGAACCGGCATAATTCGGATTCACCGGATGATTCGCTAACCAAGGTATGCCGAAGATGCATAAAGCTAGAATGGGAAGCCCAATAAGCAGTACAGCCATTTTTAGAAAGATCGTTGAACCTCGTTTCACAAAAAGCACCTCACTTGTTTTAATTGATTTGAATTTATCACACAATTTATCGTTTTACAATAAATAATTATTGATTTTTATTGTTTTATTATTGTTAAGCAATCACTTATGATATAATAACGACCAACGATAACGAATAAAAACGGTGGACAAGGCGGGCCTTACTCATGAAATTGGAACGATTAATCTCTATGATCTATAAGCTGCTGAACAACGAAGTTGTCTCTGCTTCCATGCTTGCCGAAGAGTTTCAGGTATCCCAAAGAACCATATATCGCGACATCGACGTGATCTGTGCTGCTGGTTTTCCGGTTGTTTCTTATCAAGGAATAAACGGCGGGTATGGCATGATTGACGGATACAAAATGGACAAAAGCCTGCTCGGGTCGTACGATGTTCACTCTCTGATTACGGTTCTTCGCAGCCTCTCCACTGTATTTGAGGATGAGCGTGCACAGGGCACGATTGAACGTCTGCAAACGGTCGGGTCTGATCAGCAAACCCCGACCTTGGCGGTTGACTTGGAAACTCACCGTATGGATCACTATGCACTTCGCGAGCTGCGGTCGGGGATCACGAAGCATATCGTTGTGCACTTCGATTACGTTAATAACAAGAATGAACGCACAACCCGTGAGTTGGAACCGGTGACGCTTTATTTTAAATATCGAAATTGGTACGTATATGGTTTCTGTCGGACACGTCAGGATTACCGGGAATTTCGTCTATCGCGAATGATGAATCTCTCGCTGACCCAAGAATCATTCCTACCGCACAATGAGGTGCCAAGAGAGACTTCTTTGCAAAATGAGGAATGGCAAAATCAAATAAGTGACGTTGTCTTTCGGGTTGCTCCTGAGGTATTAGCGGAAGCGCTGGATCATTTTCATCAGGCAGAGAAGCAATTTAATGAGGATGGAAGCATGACCATGCGAATTTCTGTTTACCAACCTCTTCAGGCAAGGTGGCTTCGATCATTTCTGCTGAGTTTGGGCAGTGGAGTCGAAGTGATGAAGCCTCGAGAACTTCGAGGGATTCTGAAAGAACAGCTGCAACAAGCAATCCTGCTATACGAAGAAGTATGACACTCTGTTGTCATACTTCTTTTTTTATAATCACTACAGATTCAAAAAACAAAAATCATTGTACAACAAAAGGAGACCTTTCAAATGACGAATTATCCAGTGGAGATGCTGAATTACCACACGTGGGCTAACCAAACCATCCTGGGCAGAATCAAGGAATTGCCCTCTTCTGTACTAAGTCAAAAATTGAACAGCTCTTTCCCCACCATCGCCCATGCCCTAAGCCATATCTACGCAGTCGATCAGATGTGGTATCGAGTTTTATCAGGTATGGAAATGGGTGAAGCGCTGCAAGAGTGCATGCCATTAAATGGAAAAACACTCCTTACCGTCGAAGAGTACATGGACACTTATGCGGAATTGGCAGAACGATATCATGAATGGATACAGCGTCAAACCGATTTGGAGCAAACCATTACACTTGATAATCCATACGCTGGTATACGCGAAACAACATTGTCCAACATGCTGCTTCATGTGGTGAATCACGGTACTTACCACAGGGGCAATGTATCTACCATGCTGCGTCAATTGGGGCATGCGTCCACCATGAACGACTATTGTCTGTATTGGTATCAGCAACCCGTGCAGTCCAATTAAATGAACAACGAATCAGGCTAGTAATGATTGGAGCAGTCGAACTATGGAAATTCACAATTTACTCTCTGTAAACTCAAGAGAAGACTTAAGATTATGGTTTCAGACCCATTGCAGGACTGAAACTTCCTGCTGGGTTATTGTAAGCATGACTGCAAAGTCGGATACGCTATTTTATTTGGACGTCGTGGAAGAATCCCTTTGCTTCGGTTGGATTGATGGACTGAAGAAGAAAATTTCTGACACAGCGCTTGCACAGAGACTGTCACCCCGAAGCCATAACAGCTCCTGGACTGAATTGAACAAAGAACGAGTAAGACGTCTTGAAAAGCTGGGATTCATGAGGGATGAAGGAAGACGGGTGCTGCCGAACATGGACATTGATTCTTTACGCATTGCTGAGGATATTGAGATCAGGCTCAAAGAGGATACACAAACTTATGAAAATTTCATGGCTTTTCCCGCGTTATATACAAGAGTACGGATCGACACGATCCAGAGCGTTAAGAATCAACCTGCAACGTTTGATCACAGATTGGATAAATTCATTACACACACAAGAGATAACAAAATGTACGGACAATGGCATGATGGTGGGCGCCTTTTAAATTATTGAATATATTCACCCGCCTACCCTATCAAAGTGATGTGGGACAGTCACCAATTTGCCTCTGGACGATATCCTATAGTAAAAGGAGGACTGTTCATGTCGCTTTTGTATCAACATTCTGAACTGGAGAACAACGATGCTCCTCTGGAAGAATGGAAAAAGGATGCCTACCGCTTGTTTGCCTCCAAAATGAGTGATCGGGAAGCACGTTTCCCTTGTATTCCGGCGACGCAAGCTTTCGCCATGGGTCATCTTCGGTATGGTTTTGTTTCTGGCTCAGATCACCAGCCCACCGATCGTAAACTCGCGGAGATCATTTCGGAATACGGCCGGGCCTCGCGTTCTTTTGGTGAATATTCTTCATTGATTATTTTTCTCGAATTAAGGGATACAACTAGAACGGTTTTGGATTATGAAACGTTTTTTTGGGGACTGTTAAGCCAGGTCAGTGATTTGGATGTAAAGCCATGGCCGTCAGATATACCAGAGAACCCGGAGAATCCCTTATGGGAGTTCTGTTATGACGATGAGCGTTATTTCGTCTATTGCGGAACACCTGCTCACACGTTCAGGCAGAGCCGAAGTTTCCCATATTTTATGCTCGCTATGACACCTCGCTGGGTTCTTGACCAGTGGAATGCTCACCCCAAGAAAGCTGCTGCCATCGGGCCCAAGATTCGTGAACGACTTGCCGAATACGATGCAGTACCCGCTCATCCTGAATTAAAACAATATGGATCGCATGGGAATCTCGAATATAAGCAGTACTTTCTTAGAGATGATGATACCTCCCCTTCTCGTTGTCCTTTTCTTCGTGCTCTCCAAGCGGAGAAGATTCAGGAATAGAAGTTTACCCTTCCTTGTCCTAAATGAGGCCTCCTTCGAATAAGCTGTACTCTGCAGATATTAGGAGGAGCGTCTCATTAACCGGATTCAGGAAAGGGAAATGATTATGGACATGGAACTGTATATCAAATATGTTCTGATTGGACTAGCTATCGCCATGCCAGTCGGAGCAATCACCGTAGAGATGACCAAACAGGGCTTGAAGAATGGCTTCATTCACGGCTGGGCTGTTGGTTTGGGTGGAATGACCCTGGATACTGCATTGATCCTTGCCATGTATTTTGGATTCGCCACCATCCTTTCGCTACCTTATGTCCAGATTCCTCTCTGGCTTGTTGGAGCCGGTTTTCTTGCCTACCTCGGCTATGATTCGATCAGAAATGCAGATCAGGATATCACGCCAACCGACGAGAAGGTGAAGAAATCGTTTTGGAAAACGTACCGTAACGGCCTGCTTGTAGCCATTTCCCCAGGTAATCTGATCTTTTGGGTTTCCGTATTCGGAGCCGTACTGTCTGATTCCTATCGTTCAGCCGGGAAGGAAAGCTTCGCTATTGCGGCTTGTGGTGTGCTGTGCGGTATTCTGATCCACGACATGGGTCTAGTCTCTCTGGTTTCCGTCACACGAAAAGTGATGAGCCGGAGAATGATCCATTGGGTTTCCATTGCAGCAGGCATACTTCTGCTCGGGTTTTCGTTTTACTTTTTGTATGAGTTCGTACTTTCTCTCTGGACATATATTCAGTGATTGACTCAGCTGGTTGGACAACCCTCAAAATCTTAAAGAATTCCGAGATAGATAAGGAGCCCGTTTTTAGGGTTCCTTTTTTGTTGTGTCTTCATAGACATGTGCTTCCTGATGGCGCTATATCGCTGTTTATACGGAAAAAAGCAAGTAATGAACACCGGCGCAACGGATGACTACACGCTGTAACATCGCGCTATTCCGTACTCTAAGAACCATCTCCACAATCAAGGACTATCGACGGTAATTTCATCCCGCCACTATGATACAGCTAAGGTTGCATCCCCATATGAGACTCTTGAGGAAAGGAATGAAGTCACATGCAAAGAAATACAAAAGCTACCACACTCATGTTCCCCGCCTCCAGAACACCAACGCTGTTAGGCAGAATGGTAAGAAACCGATGGTTGTACTTCATGCTTCTTCCAGGCCTGCTGTACTTTCTTATATTTAAGTACTGGCCCATGTATGGAATACTCATCGCCTTCAAGGATTACCAGCCATTCCTAGGCTTCTGGGATAGTCCTTTTGTAGGGCTCAAACATTTTGAACGTTTATTTAACGATCCTAGCTTTATCGTTCTTTTCCGGAATACGCTCATGCTTGCCATGCTCAACATTCTGTTTTTCTTCCCCTTACCCATTTTTATTGCACTTATGTTAAATGAACTTCGCCACCACTTGTTTAAGCGAACTATTCAGACATTGGTGTATATTCCGCATTTTATGTCATGGGTAGTTGTCGTGGGGATTGCTTATATTTTCTTAACAACAGAAGGTGGTATCGTCAACGATCTTCTGGTGTACTTTGGCTGGGATAAGATTAATTTCCTGGCGAGCAATGAGTGGTTTCGAACCATCGTTACTGCTGAGGTGATCTGGAAGGAATCGGGCTGGGGAACAATCATTTTCCTTGCCGCGCTGTCAGGGGTCGATCCACAGTTGTATGAAGCAGCGCGGATGGATGGAGCGAACAGACTTCGCCAGCTCTGGCATATTACGCTGCCTGCCATTCGCAGCACCATCATCATTCTGTTGATTCTTCGTCTGGGGAACTTCCTAGATACTGGTTTCGAACAGATCTTCCTGATGCTCAACGCCATGAACCGTGAAGTCGGGGAAGTATTTGATACTTACGTATACTCCGTAGGGATTAGCCAAGGGCAATACAGCTTCAGTACCGCAGTTGGTTTGTTCAAGTCTTTGATTGGTTTGGTGCTCGTAGTTGTAGCCAATCATCTGGCCAAGAGGTTTGGTGAAGAAGGAATTTACTAAGGAAGGAGCTCATCAAGGAATGCCTATCAAACCTAGCGTGGGAAGTCGAGTTTTCGATGTACTGAACATACTGCTGTTGACTGTATTTGCTCTGCTCACTGTACTACCCTTCATATATGTTATTGCTGGCTCCTTCGCCACCCAGAAGGAATTATTACTACGTGGGTTCATTTTGTTTCCAACAGAGTTTACACTGGATGCATACAGGTACATCTTTTCAACCCCCACACTTGTCAAAAGCTTGCTTGTTACCATCTACATTACCGTGTTCGGCACGCTGATCAACATATTTTTGACCTGTTTAATGGCCTATCCATTGGCTCGAAGGGACATGGACTTCCGCAAACCGATACTCATGCTGATCGTTTTTACGATGTTATTTAGTGGTGGCATGATTCCAACGTTTCTCGTGGTCAAACAGTTAGGTATGATTAATACGTACTGGTCCTTGCTTATACCTGGAGCCATTAGCGCTTTTAACTTGATCATTATCCGGAACTTCTTTCAGCAGCTTCCCGAGAGCTTGGAAGAGTCAGCCAAGATCGATGGATGCAATGATTTAAGCGTATTTTTTCGCATCGTTCTGCCTCTTTCCATGCCGGCAATCGCTACTTTCTCCCTGTTTTATGCGGTAGGCCATTGGAATACTTACTTTAGTGCTGTGCTTTATATTAACGATAACACCAAATGGCCAATTCAAGTGCTATTACGTCAGTTCGTTATTTTGGCTTCTGGTGGAATCGGGGACTCCACTGCCATGGAATCAGACTATGTTTCCCCACCGGAGCAATCTATCAAGATGGCTGTCATTGTTGTATCCACTCTACCGATCCTGCTCGTGTATCCATTTTTGCAAAAGCATTTCGCCAAAGGCGTATTACTTGGTTCTGTAAAAGGCTGATCGTAACTTAAATCATGAAATCACGATTAGGGGGATTTGAATATGAAGAAACCATATCGGAAGTCGTTGATTAGCACTGGAGCTCTTATCGCTTCATTAAGCTTAATGATTACAGCATGTGCCAGCAACAATTCCAACGAGGCTCAGGAGACAGGTACGGGCGGTGCACAAGGTACTCTCTCCTTGAGCATGATGCTGCCAACGTACAGTGCGGAACAGATGAATGCGAACAGCTCCATTTTGGCTCTGCTTGAGGAGAAAACGAACACGGATCTAACTGTGTCCTGGGTCCCCTCCTCATCCTACACGGATAAATTAAGCGCTACCGTTGCCTCCGGCGAGCTGCCCAAAACGTTCGTTGCTTTGGAGCCAAAAGCTTCTTTTATCATCAATGCTGCCCGGTCAGGCATGTTCTGGGAATTGGGACCGTATCTCGACAGTTATCCAAATCTGAGCAAGATGTCTGATGTCGTGTTAAGCAACTCATCCATTGACAACAAAATATATGGCCTGTATCGCGAACGGGATATTGCCCGTTTCGGTCTGATGATTCGACAGGATTGGCTGCACAATCTGGATTTGGAGGCTCCGAAAAATGTGGATGAACTTTATGACGTATTGAAAGCGTTTGCCACAAAGGATCCGGATCAAAATGGCAGACAGGATACCGTCGGTCTTGCGGTAGGCATGCAGGGAAATAATATCGCTGGATTCAAAGACATCTTGGTCTATCTGGGAGGCCCAAATGAATGGGAACTGAAAGACGGACAGTTAATCCCGGCTCACATGACCAGCGCTTATATGGATACCTTGAAGTTTTACAAGAAACTATATGATGAGAAGCTTATCAATCAGGATTTTGCGCTCGTTCAGGACGGTCGATCGGTGATGTACAAAGGTAAGGCAGGATTGTGGATTGACAACATGGTGGATGGAAAGAACATTGAAGAGAATGTCAAGAAGGTCGCCCCCGATGCCAAAATCAATCTGATTAACCGCATCTCTGGCCCGAACGGAAATGCCACGCGAGCAGGCACAGGTTATTTGGGAATGTACATGATTCCGAAAACAAGTGTCAAAACGGAAGATGAATTGAAGCAAATTCTTGCTTATTTCGATAAGGTATCGGAGAAGGACATGCAAAACCTTTTAAAATATGGCGTTGAAGGCAAGCAGTACTCGGTTGAAAATGGAGAATACAAACAAAACCCGGATCCCAAGTTGCGGTCAGAAATGACGGATAGCAACCAGTTTATGATATTGCAGGATCAGGTGGAGAACTTCGGTACCGAATTGGAGAAGCTCAGCACAGAATTGTTCAAAGACAACGCCACTTTTGCCATTCAAAATCCTGCCTCTCCTTATATCTCTAATACTGCCATTGAGCTCGGTAATGAACTCAATAAAATCATACAGGATGCCACAGTCAAGTACATTATGGGTACCGCCAGCGAAGAGGATTGGAATCAGGCGGTGGATAAGTGGCTGCAAGGTGGCGGAAGCAAAATTATTGAAGAGATTAATGCAGATTACGCCAAATCTGTGAATAAGTAATATCGGATACATTCTCATAAAATCACAAATAGCCCCCAGGACGATGATTTATCTCATCACCTAGGGGCTAATTTTGTCTAAGAAAAGTATGGTAACAAGTTATTGTTCTTCTCTGTACTTTCCGGGGGTTGTTCCAGCAATTTTCCGGAAGGAGCGAATAAAATTGGCCGAATTATTATATTGCAGACGCTCTGCAATTTCAGCAATTTTCATATCCGTCTCCTTCAGCCACTTCTTGGCCATATCCATTCGGTACATTGTCAGGTACTCCCCGAAGTTTACCCCCGTCTCCTGTCGAAACACCCGACTCACATAATGGGGGTGATAATTGATTCGAGCTGAGCAACTTTCCAAGGTTAATTCCGAATCGAACTCCCGATGAATCATGTCGACGATGGCTTCCGATATATGCTTAAACTGCGATTCTCGGCGATGCTCCAGTTCCTTGGCGTATGGCACAACAAATAATGTCCAAAACCAGGTCTTCATCTCCGTAACGTTCCTCAGCTTAAATAATGTATCAATTAAAGAGGACTCATCTCCCTCAATGCCTTCCATTGGAATAGAAAGCTCATGACCGAATTTGAGGAAATTCACCAGCAGCCTCAAAAGTGACAAATGATAGTGCTGAAATGGTGTTTGGGCCGGAAACAGTTCCTCCATAAAATGTTCCAATTCGATCTCGGATTGGGCCAGGTCTCCTGCTCGTATGGCATCGAACAGCGCCTGTTCTCGGTGATGTGGAAACCTGCCCGGATCATTTTTCTGCGGCTGCACATCCTCTATAAACAGAATGGACTCTTGCCCAAGTCCCACACTAAATTTCAGTGATGTCATGGCTTCATGCAGTGCATTCCTTGCTTGGTCAAAAACGTGAAATGGACGACTGATTCCGATACTAACCCGGATCCCGAGATATTGGGCAACTGCCTTTTGGACGTCAACAGATAACATGAACAACTCTTCCTTAAGCTCTGCACCCACGTTCGATGAGCCGATCAGGGTAACTTGGTAATCAGTGGCTACTACTGGTACCAACCTGTTATCACTTGGTATCAATTCACCGACCATATTACTGATTGCAAACAATAATAAATCCCGATTCCTCTCCTCATAGCGGGTACCTATAAGGGTATCCATCTGGATCGCAATCAGGCTCATGGACGACCATGTTTGCTTAACGCCATACAGACCCAATTTCTCTTCAAAATCGGTATGAGCAATCTCACCCTTTAGCAATTTATGCATGAAGAACTCTTTCAGCTGTGATTGTTGGCCCTGGAGCTCGTTCATGACAACAGAGTGGTTACGAATCAGATCGTTTACCCGTTCACCGATCACTTGCAGTTCTCCCGAAGCTCTCTCCCGCCCTGCTTCCGGGGTGGCTACAGCTGCAAGGGTCGAATAGATGGATCGAATCGGGCTGTACATTCTCTTCGAACCAAACCACGCCAGAATTAGAGTAATGAGCAAGATCAAAAAGCAAACGAGCAAGGTAATCCAGCCAATGATCTGATTTTGTTCGTTCACTTGTTCATTAGAGGCCACCGAAACATAAACCCAGCCATTGTAGGAAGATTTACGATAGGTAACGGTTACCGTCTCCCCCTCATGCTTGGATATGTACTGCCCGGTGGTGGATTCGGTTTCTTGAAGCTGTTGAAGATAGGACTCCCCCGACATATTGCTTCCTGGTGACGCACCTTCATCACTTCGATGAATAAGATTTAAATCGCGATCCAATATGAAAGCGCTTGCTATTTTCCCGTTTTGAACGGATAACGTTCTCCTTATCACGTCGGGAGACAACGCTACACTGATCAGGCCTTTGGGATTCGCAGCGTTAAAAGGATATTTTTTGACGAAATAGACAGACTCCGACGAATCATTCAGATTATCCTGCCCTCTGCTCCAGAAAGATCCAGCCTGTTCACGAGAAAACATCTCGAGTTGTGACTTGAATTCAGGGGAGCTGTATTCATTCACACCGGTGCTTGTGACCAGCCATTTATTGTTCAAACTGTACAAATAGATCTCCTTAATCCCCAGCTCGTACGTTTGAATTGTAGCAATACCCTTATACAGCTCATGAACCATTTCAAAATCCTCATTCGTAATCGGCTTGCTGAATGCCTGTCTAACGATCGGGGACTGCAAGAATTGCGTCGCCGAGTTATCAACGGTTCTCAGCATTTGCTCTACACCCATCTGCGTTTGCTGCAGCAGCAATTTATTTCCTTCATTCACCTTTTCCTGAACGGACAAAGAGGAATTATAGTATGAAAAGGTACCCAGAACAATTACCGGGAGAGTTCCTATGACAATAGAGAATAACAATAGCTTCCACAAAAAAGAAAGGGAACGTAATTTCATAATGCCTCCTCGGGAATTCCGGTTCATTACATTATTACATTAGTTCCCAGATGAGGATACGTCAATCCTTTTTAACTTTACCTCGAGAGAGCGTATGTCTGTGAAAAAGGAATTATTTTAACAGATGAATAAAAAATCCCCCAACAACGGATCGATTCTGAAAGTTCAGCTGTTTACCGGTTAGGGTATCGTACCAGTCGGTTACTGGTACACGACTTGTTGTCTCATTCATAAATTGCCATAGTGGCAAAATCATTTGTTCAAACTGCTCTTGTGTTTCGCTCATGGAGGCACACCATACAAGCCAATCGGATTTGGTATACGTATCCCGGCTATCCAGAGGCGTTCCATATCGATTTTGTTGACGTGCATAATAATTGAGTTCTTTCACAGCAATTTCTTTTGGGAACAGATTGAAGCCTAACAGACGATCCCACACCAAATTGTACTTCATACTCCATGATTCATTGGAGCTGTCAAACGTCAGCTTATAGTGATCATCGGCATCCGCCATGGACACCCACTCTTTTGCCATCTTTGCAGCCGCTTCGCGGTATACGGCTCCTTCTTTTTGCATCTCGAGCTGATCACACATATATGCGTAGGCAGCAATGCCCAATATCGCTTTGATGGAAAGATTGGCGTTATGTGCTAGATGGCCTGCGAAGTCATCGGTGCACAGCTGATTGTCCGGGTCCAAACCATGCTGCAGCAGATAAGACGCCCATTTCGTCAGAAGATCCCAATGCTCTCGGGCAAATTCATCATGCTCCTCATATTTGCTTACCGCCGCCGCCATCAAAAGCATGTTGCCACATTCTTCGATCGGCATCTGGTACTCCAGCTTGTTCTCCCCATATACTTGCCCGTTCGCTTTGGGGTAAGTCCCGACGTCATGGGGCGCAAAATCAAACGACCACTCACTGCTTTTGGCATATTTATAGATGGGACGCATCATGCCTTTAACCATTTCAGGATTATATTTCAGAAACAGCGGAATCGACGGGTAGCTTACATCCACCGTGGCAATGCAGCCATTACTGAAGTTTTCCTTGGAGAAAAATAAGACTTCGCCCGCTTCATCAACAACCAGCTTATGCGCAGCAATGGCTTGACGATAAGTGAGCGCCAGAATGTCTCGATAAGAAGCGCCGCCCGCCTCCTGACTTTCCTGCAGGAGTTCATGATTAAAGCTGTCGCATCTCTTCCTAATCTCTTCATACTGTTGAGCTGCCATAATCAGCATGTCATGAAAGGTCATTCCATCTTTTCTCCAATAGGCGTTCAATGGTTGATGAAAATATTCAATCGAGTGAATGTCATCATACGCCAACATCAGATAACCGGAAATCGTTTCTTCATGGACGTGACCCATATCCATCTCGGTTGCCATGACAGGCATATCATCAGATACTGCCCTTGGCTCATGGCCATCCTCGTTTACTTTCAACTCTCCTGTTCGAGCATAATGCTCACGACCTGATACCGATTGAACAACCGATTGGCTTTGGGGGGACAGGGGAACGGCCAGATACATATATCCCCAGTCTATTCTTGTATCATCACCAGCAAGCTTCAATATGGGCTGTTCAACCGTTCCCATAGTCAATGCATGCAATTGTTGATTGATTACAGAAGAAGACCAGGTCACTTGCTGCTCTGGTGTGTTCACACACCATTCTCCTGTTACATCAAAATAAATCTTCAATTGGTGTTCTAGGCCATCAACCGCACGAGCAAGGAATGTAACATACGTCACGGGTCTGGATAAGACCTCAAGATCATCCAGTAGTAACGGCGTGGTAAATTCAACCTGAAGCTCAATGCCTTCCCCTTCAAACGTGTAACGAGTCGTCACAGGTTCGATAGTCAGATTCGTCTGTACAAGTGTGGTGTTTTCCTCCACATCTGCAGAACGATCGAGTATATCCATTTTCCCCATAAATCTTCTGATTTTCCCATCGATCACTGCCATGCCTACCATGCCTTGAGTTTTGTTGGTCCAGTGCCGAGTGTGTTCTTCATAGAGATGATCGGCTGTAGACCATACGCTAAAATACGGGTCGACCGTTACAAGCGGCACCGCTGGCGGCCTGAAACTTGTTGTCATGACGCTACACTCCTTCATATGATTGGTTGTCTTTTCTGAATATTAAAATGTATACGCACGTTAAACTTCTACAGGTCGTTGCTCTACTCATCCATAAGGGCTTCGTTTGCCTGCCTGGCAGGGCAATACAAAGCCCATGGATTCTCTCATATTAGTTTACGAGTTAGAAAGATCAGTTCGGCATCTGGACGGTCACGACGTCTTTTCCTTTCAGATTTTCATTGGTAAACTGCATCGCTTGATCGTATCCGGTATTCTTCAGCTGATCCCTCAATTCGTTAATGATGCTCAAGGCATCTTCATCCGATTTTGCAAAAACAGCTTCCTTCCAGGCATCTCCCATCCTGTCCATGGAAGGCTTCAACATTTCCCATTCAGGTGCTTTGGTGATGACATCCCCCGGATTATAGGCGGTAATAACCTGAGTACCGTTTGGACGAAGTATTTTACGAGCATGATCCATGGCATCCAGTCTGTCCTGATCTGCCCAGATATCTCCTCCGGCATATGAGTTGATGCGATCAAGTCCGGTTAGCGATTCCAAACCAATGCCAATACCTACACTCTTGCGAACTTTACCAGATTGATCAGCTGCAAATTGTTCAAACCATTCCTGATTGGCTACAGGTTTGCCATCCTTCATATCCCAGTGAACGCCTTGCACCCCATATCTGGCCAGCATAAAGCCTTCGTCAGAAGCCATGTAGTCCAGAAACTTAAGTGCTGCATCCACACATGCACCTTGGCAGCTTTTGGTGATAACCGTTACGTTGTTGCCCTGAATGCCAAGGTCCACGGGGCGACTCGGATCAACATCAGCACGCTCTAACGGTCCAACCGGAATGTAATCGCTTCCGGGATGAGAGGTGACATATTCCTTCGAAGCATCCAAGATGGCCGGATAATGTGCGGCGAGGATGGCAATCCGGCCTTGATTAATCTTTTCTTTGGCGATGGGGTCGGTTTGGGTAAATACATCCGGATCGAGCAGGCCTTCCGCCAACAGTTTACGATAGAACAGCATGTATTCTTCATAACCTGGAGTGAAGAAACTGTGCTCTAGGGAACCATCGCCATTGTCTACGTAACTTGCTCCAGAATAGAACATCGTATTGCCAATACCTACTGCCCAACCGTTACTGAATCCGCCCAGTGGAAATACGGGCTGTCCGTTTTCCTGCAGGTTGGCGTCTTTTATTTTTTTGAGAAATGCATAAAAATCCTCTTTCGTTACCACCGACTGCGGGTCCACACCTACCTTTTCAGCAATGTCCTTGCGTACATAGAACCCGTAGAGCCAATCAATACCGTCTTCGTTTGTAGCGGGCTGATTCTGCAAAAGCAGATACTTTTTGCCGTCATATGCATTGATCGCTTTTTCATATAATGCTGGCGGCACATTTTCTTCCGCAATCGACTTGGCCAGGTTGGGATAGTTATCCAACTTATCGGATATGTCGACTAACTGACCTTCTTTGGCGGCTTTGATGATCCCATCAAGCTCCCCTCCCCAAGCAGGTCCAGTATATATATCTGGCAAATCCTGTGTGGCAAAGATCTGATTCACCTTCTCGGTCTCACTGCCTTTGGTATATTCCCATTCCAGAGTCACTCCGGTCTTTTCCTTAATGACTTCCTCTAAAGGGGTGATTCCATTATCCGATCCGCCCGAACCATTCCAATTATGCAATATTTTTAGCGTGTTTCCGCCACCCTCTCCATCGCCTTCCCCGTTCCCTGATGAATTCATACAACCACTCAGCAAACTTCCAGTCATAATGGATACGAGTAATACGGAAATGCCTTTCGACCAAATCCTATTCACACCAATCGCCTCCTGGATATGGATATCAATGAATCAAGGTTAAGCCTGATAGATAGAACTGATATGATTAACCTTTAACCGAGCCGATCATGACCCCTTTGACAAAATAGCGTTGAAGAAACGGATAAATGCACAAGATTGGAAAAACCGTAATAACAAGCAGGGCCATGCGCATGGATTCCGGTGTTGCTCCTGCCCCGCCGACTCCACCTATCGTCTGGCCTCCTTGCTGCGCTGCCCGCTGCATGGAATTGGATAATGCTTCTGCTTCCGTCAGCATTTCTTGCAGCAAGGTCTGCACCGGGATCAGATTTTTGTTGGATACGTAATAGGCACCAGAGAACCAGTCATTCCAATGAGCTACTCCGATAAATAGCGAAATGGTTGCGAGCACAGGTCCTGAAAGAGGCAGGATGATTCTCACAAAGATCTGGAAATCGCCATAGCCGTCAATACGGGCAGACTCCTCCAATTCCTCCGGTATGCCTTGCAGAAACGTACGAATAATGATGATGTGCATGAAATTAAATAACAGAGGCAAAACGTACACCCAAAAGGTATTGATCAGATGCAGTTTTTGAAGTGTTATAAAGAACGGAATGAAACCCGCACTGAAAATCGTGGGCAAAAAAATGTAAAAGGTAAAAAAGGAACGGCCAGGCAATGTTTTTTTGGAAAGTGCATAAGCCATAAGGGTACACAATATCACGTGCAGGAACGTACCCAGCACGGTGCGCATGAGGGTAATTTGGTATGCCTTCCAGATGCGTGCATTATCAAATACCTCGGCATAGTTCTCCAAAGTGAATTTTCGGGGTAAAAAATAAATTGCCCCCTGCATCGAGTCCTTACCTTCATTTAATGAGTAGGCCAAAATATAAATAAAGGGGTAGATCATGGAGAAACCGACCAACGCAAGAAAAGTATAGTTGAACACTGAGAATACAGACCATTTTCGTTCCATATCGTCACCTCCTTAGAACAGGGATACATCACTGACTTTGCGGGCAATGCGATTGACGGTCAGTACCAAAATAAGTCCTATAATGCTTTGGAATAACCCAACAGCTGCGGCATAACTGAGGCGCCCTTCGCGAATCCCTGAGTTGATGGCATGAACATCCAGTACGCTGCCAATGCTCGCGGTAGCAGGTCCATTCAGAAGAAGCAGCTGCTCGTATCCTGCACTCATCAAGCTGCCTACGGCAAGAATGAATAAGAGGATCGCCACACTGCGAATGCCGGGAAGTGTCACGTGCCACATCTGCCTGAAGCGTCCTGCACCATCAATCTTGGCAGCCTCATAGAGCTGCTGATCGATCCCTGCGATGGCGGCCATGAAGATAATGGAGTTCCAGCCGATGTTTTTCCAGATGTCCGATCCAACAATTAGTTGATAGAACCAGGTTGGATTGTTCAGAAACTGGATTGATTCTGCCCCCATCGTTCCCATGAAGTCATTGACTGGTCCACCATAGGGTGTCAACAGCCTCTGCATCAGCGTGACCACTACGATCCAGGATACGAAATAAGGCAAGTAGGATAACGTTTGAACAGTCTTCTTAAACCGGATCATGCGGACTTCATTTAACAGGAGTGCAAGAATAATGGGCATCGGAAAACCGATCAGCAGCTTCATAAGACTGATGATGATCGTATTGCGGATGATGTCACCGGATTGATAGTAATTGAAGAACTGTTCGAAATACTTGAAACCCGCCCATGGGCTTCCGGTAAATCCACCCATAAAGTTGTAGTCCCTGAAGGCAACCTGGATTCCGTACAACGGGACATAAGAGAAAAGAAAAAACCAGACAATACCTGGCAGCATGAACAAATAAAAAAGTTTATGCTGCCAGATTCGCTTCATCAATCGATTGTTGGTTGCTCTTGGCTTGATCACATTCCCACCTCTCCTTTCTCCAAATGACGAACATCTGCTACCTCTGCTGTACCTGCAACAACTTCAAACGCAGAGTCATGATTTCAAATGGCTTAAATGATAGCGATATTTGGGATGGATCTGTCATCGGAAGTGGCGATATGATGTTCTCCATCAGATCAGCTTCCCAGGCCTCAGCGGTATCGAATCCAAGGTGAATGACCGTATGAGCATGTGTTCCAGACGTTTCATACAGCCGAACGATGATCTCGTCACCATCTTCAGCCTTTTTGATGGACTCCACCATGACATGTGTATGGTCAGGTTGCAGAAATGATTTTGAGAAAGGCAGATTTCCATCATGTTTAACGCCTACCGAGGGTAACGCCACTACACGCAAAGGGATGTTCAATTCATTGCCTCTTCGATAGATCTCGGCTTGAACGTGATTCCCTTGATGCGGATATAACGAGTAAGTGAATTCGTGTTCAGCACGATCTGCTTCCGGATCAGGGTACGAGCTGCTGCGCAGCAGGTTCAGGTCAAGCACGTTATCAAAGGCTCTGTGACCATACTTGCAATCATTGAGTAACGCCACACCGTAATCAGGCTCGGATATATCCATCCACTGATGTGCGCAGATCTCATCCTTGGCAAAATCCCACATGGTATTGCGATGGGTCGGTCTGGACAGACTGCCAAACTGAATCTCACAATGCACCTGATCTGTGCGAACATTCACCGGGAAAGACGTACGCAGCATTTTGGCGTTTTCTCGCCAATCCACCTTGGTTACAAAATCGATTCTCCGGCTGCCCTCAGTAAGAATAACGCTCTGAGTCAACTCGGATTCGCCATAGCTGTATTGGAAGATGAGTCCAATCCTAGGCCCTTCGCGAAGTTCACGAATTTCATGCAATGTTGGCGGCACTCCGGCCTTCTCTGAATAATCATGGCTGAAATCCCATGCATCTCCTTCATCATGATACACACGCAGTTTATTTCCCTGATGTCCCTGTGGAATGACTTCTCGTGCTTCTGCTTTATCCAAGATAGAGAGAATGGCACCGTTCGGATCAAATTTCACGAGGAATAAGTCGTTTTCTATGAAACGTTCTTCCACATTTACATGTAACTCTGAATCCAGTATCCCTGATTCCTGTTCAATGCAGGCTCCGGACTCATCCATGCTGTTCTGGTTCGAATATTCAGGAACAACCGTGTATCCCATGGAGGGAACCTGAACCTTCATCCACCGGCCTTGCATGTAAAGCCATTCCTGGCGCTCCCAAGGCAATGAATTAAACACCACTGCAGATGCGGAGGAAGACTTCTCGCTTGGAGCCATCTGATCTGCCAAACGGCTGTAGGTATCTGCAATCATGTTCTCTGTTTGGATGAACAGCTCTTCATACCTGATTAGCGATTCATCGTATACCCGCTTGATCGATGATCCCGGAAGGATATCATGAAATTGGTACAACAAGACTTCCTTCCAAATGGTTTCAAGTAGATCAGAGGGATAAGAGTGACCTAACTGGGCTGCAGCCAGAACGGATGCAAATTCCAATTCACGCAGCGCTTTCTCCATTTTCCGGTTATACCGCTTGCTACGCGCTTGACTAGTCAAGGTACCCTGATGCTTTTCCAGGTACAGCTCCCCGCGCCACGTCTGGAATTTCTCTCGTTCTTCATTGAGCTTTTCAAAAAATGACCATGAAGGCTCCTGTATAACGGGAGACAAGCCGAGCAGGTTCTTGGTCCGTTCAAGCCGTTCCAGATGTTCTTCACCCGGTCCTCCCCCCCCATCGCCTATCCCGAAGAGCATCAGCGCGTGTCCGGATACATTTTTATCCAGATATCCCTGCTCAGCCTTGGCAATAGAACGGGGTGCTGCCGGGCTGTTGTACGTATCCTCGGGAGGCATATGCGTTAATACCGCTGAGCCATCAATTCCTTCCCACATAAATGAATGATGGGGATGTCTATTGTACTCACTCCAGGAGAGTTTCTGGGTCATCATATAATCGACTCCGGATTTCTTCAATAGTTGGGGCAAGCTTGCCGAATAACCAAATACGTCAGGCATCCAAAGTGATTTCATCTCCATCCCGAACTCTTGTTGAAAATAACGTTTGCCATACAGAATCTGCCGTACAAGGGATTCTCCGCCCGGCACATTCGTATCCGACTCCACCCACATGGCTCCCTGCGGCTCCCATCTTCCTTCACGTACTCGTCCCTTGATCTGATCATATAACTTGGGATAATGCTGCTTCATCCAATCGTACAGCTGGGGCTGACTCGCTCCAAACACATAGTCCGGATAACGTTCCATCATGCGAAGCACGGTCGAGAACGTTCTAGCCCCTTTACGGATCGTCTCACGGATCGGCCATAACCAGGCCAAATCGATATGTGCATGACCTACAGCACTCAGGGTTAAGACCGAATCTCCCCCTTGAAAACTGAGCTGCTCATGCGTTTGTCTCTTCGCCAGTCGGATACGCTCTTCGGAGAATTCGGTCAGCTGCAAGGACACGTCATAGAGTGTCTGGTAGATTCTTTCCTTGCGAGCTGTACCCGCTGGGAGATGTTCTGCCGTCTCCAGTAGAACTTCGGTGTCATAGTACAAACTACGAATGTCTTCTCGGCAGACTGCGATAACAGCCTCTCTCAGAGAGCCGCCCTGATACTTGCCAAACAAATCGTTATTGCCTGCTTCTGCCCATACTTCGATCTCATCTCCTCTGATACATGCTTCACGGAGCTGAACGACTCGCTTGCCAGGCAAGCCCAAGGAGAAGTCAAATTCGGAGTTAATGGTCGTCAACCCCTGAACAGGCGTTCCTTCGTGGTCGACCAGACATAGTTCGCCGCTGACGTCCAACAAGAGAACGATGCTCTCATGACTGTTGACTTTATGGGCTGGCGTTTTGCCCGTGAAACGGAACCAGGCACAGTCCCATAGCTCTCCCCAGCGTTCTCCTGGATGGAGCGTAACTTCCGTTCCCGACATCCGGGATTCATAGGATACGGGCTCTGGCGTAACCCAAGCTTTTACTTCCAGCTCGGTAATCGGCTCATATATGGCTTCTCGAAGTTTATTTATCATCTGTATTAACCGTTCTGGCCTAATCGGTTCGTATGGCATGATCGTTGCTCCTCTCTGTTAAGGTGATTGGGCTATGAAATCAGGAAGACCATCTCACATGTACCTCTGTATTGTTTTCATTTCCATGCTCGTATTGAACAAGCACGGTCTGTGAATCCGGATCCCATTCCCAAGCTGCGGATACCGCTTGACCTTCAACAATGTAATGGGCCGATACAGGCTCAACCTTGCTGTACAGCCGAGCGGTTGCTTGCAGACGGGCAGGTCCTTTCGCCAAAAATTGAAAACCTGTACCCGATTCGGACAAAGATTCGATTCTGGAGGAAGCCGCGATGAGAGAAACTTCTCCAGTTGCTGGACGTCCTGACTCAACATCATAGAGCAGCGCCTGCTCTCCAGGTTTCAGAACCACCTGGCTTAGTACAGAGAGCTTCGAATCGAATAAATCCACCACCGGGCCCGATATGACCAGAGGTTCTTCGCTTACCGACTCATTCAAAGTAGATACGATGATGTAAGGGCCGCGCCTCATTTTGAAATACGGCCTCGGTTCCCACCGGATAGCTGGTGGGTTGAGCGCGGCAATGATATCTTGAACCGATTGACGAAGGCGATCAGCAGCTGCCCTGGATCGTGTAAATTCTGCTGGATGTTCGTTCAGCCAGACAATCCCTCCCTTGCCTATCCGGTCGGCGCCGCCCGCTTTCTCCTTCAGACCAAGTTGCTCGAACAAATGCTCACGCGGGGAATGATACTTGGTTCCAGACCTTCCCTCTTCCTGATTAAGATTCCACCACGCGCGAATATCATGATAGGGGTCACTATCATCGCCAACATAGATCAGCGCCCCGCCATCCTGCACCCACTGTGCCAGCACATAATGAACATCCGGATACTGTGGCTTGATAAACTCATAGCTCAGGACAAGTACACGGTAGGGCGCCAGATAACCCGGATACCGTCGCACATTATCCAGCAAAAGGGGACGGACGGGCAATCCGTGTTTTAGCAGTGGAAGCGCGAGACCATAAAAAGGAGAGAAATCGAGCAGCTCGGTATCCCCCTCTTCCTGAAACCCTTCAGGATCTGTTCCATCATACTTTCCTGGATTAGGCGCCTCTGGATCCGGCTTCATTCGCTGAAACATAGCAGAATCGGCAATAAGAACACCAACCTGCAGCGGATTTTTATCCATTTCGGTCACATTCTGGTCCAGGTTACCCAGAGTATGCATGACTTGAAGCAGGGTTGTTGCATAGTCTGCGGGGATTCTTTCCTTGCCGGAACCTTCTTCCGTGGGATAAGTCCCTTGAAAGATCCTTCGTGGCCATGGCGCGACTTCGTAATGGGCAACCCCGGGATGCAGAAGCGAGGCGACAACGGTCTTTAGATAGTTCTGTTTGTAATCCGCCCAGGTGTAATTCGGGTTATCCTCGATCGGATCATGCAGAAACCACATGCGCCTGTCGGTTCCACGTACCAGTTCCTGCATCACGCCGTATTCAAGGTAAGCGGTTTCAAAAGTGCGTTCCGCTCGAACTCCTTCATACACATTGGCTGTACGCGATGTCCCTGTCCAGATCTGTGCAATGTATCCATCGATGGAAGCCAGCTCAACAAGTTGTGATTGCGGACTGACGATTCGCCACTGCGTGTAATTGATCAGGCTGTGCGTTGGAACATAGAAGCGGAGGACACGGCCATATCGCTGCAATGCATAATCCTTCATCTCGGCACACAACCGATCAAGGGCCCGGGTATATAAATAGGCCTTTAATTTGGAAGCGCGATATTGGGCATCCGGCGAAGCATGCGGCGGAATCCAGGACTCCTTGTAATATAGCTGCCATTCCCTCTTAAAAGCTTCGGAATATCCACCATTCACCCAGAATTCAGGCTCTTCCAGATGGATAGCCTCAACGCCTGCATCTACAGCGATTCGAATGCGCTCGGCTAGATAACGTCCAAACGAAATGGTTGGTACCATGTACGGAATAACCGGTTTATTTCCATGAAGAATCATCTGCTGGTGACGATCCATCTGAGCCTCATCCCAGTGGGGTATGCCATCTACCTCGCCATCAAGGTAATCGTTGTATTCTCCCCAGGCAACCCCGGTCATGAGATGCACAATATATCCTTTGTCTTTCCATTGCTTGATGCGTTCCGGCATGGATTCGTCGATGCCATAAACCATTACAAAGTCAGTCTGCAAATCATAATCGGGATGATACGGAGCAGACTCCTGAAATCCGGTGCGCTCTTCCTTGCGGTCTCGTGACACATTCTAACCCCCTTGTGAAATGTGGTTTGGACTGTGTTGTATGATTATCCATCATTTTCTAGACTATAATATATGGATTGAATATATTCAATATGTTTTTTGATAAAATAAAAAACCTTTCCGTCGTTGACGGAGAAGGTTTTCATGTTCATCCATATCAGGTTTGAGGAGCCTTGCCAGTGGTCTGGCGTATCATAAGTTCAGGTTCAATCAGTATTTTACTATAACTTTTCGATTCTTCATGACCATGCAACACTTCAAGTAATTTAACCGCAGCCTGATAACCCATATCTCGTTCAAACTGATTCACATGGGTAAAAATGCTGAATTCCTCCACAATGGATGTGGGATCATCAAAGCTTACTATGGATACATCTTCAGGCACCCGAAGCCCTGCTTGCTTCGCCATTTGATAAATTTGCACACCTAGCCTTCCGTTGAGCGAAATGTATGCCGTGACCATTCGGTTTACAATATACCTGTATAAGGGGTGGGTTTCCGCATCTTTAAGCACACTTAAGGGTTGGAAATCTGTAATCATATGCGCTGGATTAATTAACGATCCTTTGTCTTTCAATGCCTCGATATAACCTTCGATCCGCTCCTGAACCGTGACGGTTTGCAGTGGCGAATCCGAACAGATGGCGATATCGCGGTGGCCAAGCTCCCACAGATGCTCTACGGCAAGTTTTGTACCACGTCGTCCATCCGCCGCAATATAGTGTGTCTCGACACCAGGCAAATAGCGGTCGATCAGTACAAAAGGAAAACCGGAAAGCTTCATGCCGAGGATCTCCTCGTTATAGTTTTCCTCATCGACAGGAAAAATTAACAGGCCTTCAGCGCCGAGTGACTTCAGTTCCTTGATGGCATCCTTCTCTTTATCCAGCCTGCCTTGTGTAAACATGACCATGCTGCGATAACCTTTTTCGCTAAGGGCCTGTTCAATTCCCTCAACAAGTCTTATGGCAAAGTAATCATGGATTGAAGGCATAACCACACCGACCATCCCGGTTGCCAGTATACCTTCTCTTCCCTTCAATGCGATCGCCGTTGCTCGCGGCGCAGGTACGATATCGTTTTCTTCAGCCACAAAACTCCCCTTGCCGGGCACCCTGTCGATCAACTTTTCATTCGCTAATCCGGTCAAGGCATTGGCCACGGTGATTTTACTGACCTGGAATTGATCCATCAGTTCCTTTTCTGTCGGTATGCGATCGCCGGGTTTCATCTTTTCTGTAGTTATAATATGTCTGACATAGTCCTGGATTTGCTGATACAACGGAATTCGTTCGTTTGTACTCATTCGGATCACATCACCAATTCATTCATAATATTTGAGATATATAATATATCCTTTCACAAGCAAGCGCAATAAACAAGCTGAACTTAACCGCAGTATACTATAACTCTTCCAGGTAAATATCGGGATCGGAATGTCGCTTTTCCTTAAATAAATGGGAAGTTTTGTCGAAACCCTTGCAATAACATATATGAATATATTTAATATATCTTGAAATGAGATGTGTGTCTGGCTTTTGGCCGCAAAAGGAGGATGAGATAACTGAGGGATACACACGCTCTAATTTTTGACTACAAACAAGGAGTGAGATCGCCATGGCTCGTAGATTCAAGATGTTCTGTTTAGCCTTCCTATGTGCTTTTTCCTTAACTGCTGGAGCGGCGTCTGCTTCGGAAACCGTTGTACAAACCACTAAACCTGTGGATTCCAAAGTCAACCGGGAACTACCCAGTTTTAAGAAGCCGAAGCATCTGGATGCAGCTGATATCTATGATGCGCCAGGTGATGTCAAATTGCTCTTTGCAACGTTGCAGGGGATCGTTAACAGGAAACAACCGCGGATTTATCTGATCGAGTCCCAGGAAGAAGGAAAAATGACCTGGCTCAATGATCTCAATGTACCCTATACGCTTCATCAGGATTACTGGAAAGTGTTCTCGGCATACCGTAACGATGTCAAAGGCATGATTGTGTATGACCCGAATTTGCCTGATTCAATTAATGTGGCCACCACTCTTGCTGGTCTGAAAGATGCGGTTGTTGCCAGTCCAGAGCTTGCCGCCCAATTGTCCAAAGCTCCGTATAAACTGAAGATCCTTGATGATCTGCAGGGCAAATTCAGCAGCCGGCTTGATGCTTATACCTGGCAATATGAGAACCTGTGGAAGAAAACGACCCAGCAGATGTTAGTCGGACTTGGTCCGGATACAGCGATTCGGATCCCCTCTGGCCTTCCGGAGTCCTTTGTGACCATTGCTGAGGAAAAGCAGCCAATACGTGATGCCAGCAACCGAGACACATACTCCCTTGACCTTTCTTCCCTACTTGGCAAGTCCGAGGTATACCTTAGGTTTGATGACGCCGTAACCCAGGATGGCTGGGGACCGGCGGTACATGAAGTTACAGTGAAGGCAGATGGCAAAGTCATTGCAAACTTCGTTGCAGGCACCCCTGAAGAAGAAGCATTTCTGTATGACAGACAGAATTCCAAGGTGGCTGAGGGTCAAGGCGGTCATCGGTTCGCCGATAATGGCAATTATTTTGTGTATGAATTCAGCCCTCCTGCAGGGACGAATGAACTGACGGCTGAAGTGGACATGTGGAACCAGTATAAGGTATCCGCTGGGAATATCCGTCCTCTCTCTGCAGAACAGCGTGAACCCTATGGTTATTTACGGGACTATGCGGTCGCCAATAAAGCGATGGTGTTTTGGCTTGACTCTAATGTACCTGAACAAAAAGCTCTTTTTGAGAAAATCATGTCTGATGTAAAATCGGGAACCCCCTACCTTGGCTGGTTCAGCAATGATGTGGAAGGTGAATTCAGCTCTGTTGAGATTGCCTCCCGTTATGGCGTTTACGTACTCGCTGCCGACTGGTTCAGTAATCTGACCGTATTCTCGGGAACCGAGCCGAATTTCAAGCCTGTCAAAAAATCTCCACGTCCCCAGCTGGAGAACAAAATTTATGTAACGTATACCTTTACTGAAGGCGATAATTTTCAGTACAATCAGCATCGCATGCGCGTGATGTGGGACGATCCGGCGAGAGGCAAGGTTCCACTCAACTGGACATCAAGCCCGCTTCTCTATGAGGGCGCACCAGCGATATTGAATCATTATGTGAATACGGCGACTGCCAATGATCTGCTGATTGCCGGACCATCCGGTGCCGGATATTTCTATCCGGGTGCATGGCCAGATTCGAGCTTCCGGCAATTTTTGCAACAAACCGAAAAATATCTCAAAAAGACTGGCATGACGATCTCGTATGTTTTAAACCGGGCAGACAGCGAAAATATACCACTCACCCCATTTAAAGCAAACGCTTACGAGAAAGACTATCACTCACCAGGTCTATTCATTAGTTATGAAGATAACTATGGCGTCGAGATCGTTGGCAAGAGTCTGCCGGTATCTACGATTCGCGGGATAAGTACAGCCCAGGATGGGTTACAGGTCCTTAATGAAGCAAAAGCGAACTGGGATGGAAAGTCGCCGTTGTTCATTTCTCTTGGGTTGCTTGCCTGGAGCATGACTCCATCCGATGCACTTGCACTCACTGAAGAGCTGGGAGAAGAATTTGAAGTGGTTCGAGCGGATGACTATTTCTCCCTCATTCGAGAAAGTAAGCATTTGCCTGCTATCAAATAGTCTTCATAATAGTCTTCATACTTCATACGGTATAGTACCCCAACGCTTAAAAGCATCGTAACCCTTAATAGGGATACGATGCTTCTTTTCCGTGGTGTGACAACCCGAATTGCTTATGATCAAAAGGTTTCAAAACAAACGCTTATTTTAACTGCTGCTATTTCTGTTGTTTTCCTGACTTGGAACGTTTACCTGTCTCCAGCTTCGCAGCTGCCTCAAGCAGAAAGACACCGCTTAGCTGGGCCGTAAGATGCAGCGGATTCTGGGCCGGTTGACCCCAGGCCTGACTGAATAATCCATTTTTCCGGCTGCCTTTCCATAACGCATCTGCATTCCGGAAGATCGCTTGCTTCAGAGTCTTGTTCTGCCCGGCATCATACAGCTCTACCATGTAACGGATCAATATGCCTTTGAACAAGGCACCATCTCCATCCCCATCCTCTAAGAAAATTCCGGTTTTCTCATTCGTCAAGGACTTCAGGGAGCCTGCAGCTGTCCTCTCTGCATCCTGCAAATACACCTGGTCTCCCGTAATCCGGTAGAGCTCCACGCCGGCACCTATGAATGTGCCCTGGTTATAGGTGAAGATCCACGCTTCATTCACATCAAGTGTGCCGTCTTCACGCAGCACCAAGCCGTCTGCGACGAGTCCTGTTTGCGGATTAACGAGATAGCGTTTTTCCCATTCGTATATTTTTTGAGCCCATTCCAGATCCTGAGGATCACCAAAACGCTCATACAGCCTTGCTGCCAGAATCGAAGCCGGACCACTTGAACACGCATTACGGTTGTATCGCTGGTCCTTCTTCCAAGCCATGCCTCCCAGGTCATCTTCCCACCAGGCTGTCTTGATATCTGCCCAGAGTTCCAGCACGTAATCTTTCATTTTTTCACTGCCTGTGGCATCGTAAAGACGGAGAGCAGCAAGAGCCAGCCATTCCATATCATCATAAAATTCATTATGAAGCGAACCATTGCGTTCAATAATACTGCGCACCAGCTTTTCCGCCCGTTCCGTATACGCTTCGTCTCCTGTTCGTTCGTATCCGTCTACCAGTGCATCAACAGCATGAGCCTTCCACCAATAATTCAAAGGCTCTTCACCTTCCGGTGTCGAAGGATAAGCGTTATTCATCATTTGTGCTTCATCGTTCCAGTAATATTCATCCAGTTTCTCTTGCGCCCACTGTGCTTGACTGGCATAGTGCTTTTTGCCTCCACCACTTGCACCCATCGTAGTAACCAGAATAATACTGAGAACCACCGTCAGACTTACGATTTTTTTCTTTCGCATTTGCATATCCTTCCTTTCTTAAAGTCATCAGATTATTCCTTCACTGCCCCGAGGACGATACCGTGGATCAAATAACGCTGTAGAAAAGGATAGATTAATAGTATAGGGATCATCGAGACCAGAATTTTGGCAGAATTCAATGTCGTGTTCGAAATTTTATTGTACTGCTGCAGCTGTTCAACAGAGAGATTCTGCATTTGGTCTCGCGTTAGACTAAGCCGCTGCAGGTAAGTCTGTAGTGGTATTTTAGAGCTGTCGTTAATGAGAATGATTCCGTCAAAGAAGTTATTCCAATGTCCAACGATGACAAATAACATAATAGTCGCCAAACTCGGCATGGAAATCGGGATGAAGATGTTAAGCAGAATTTTGATCGGCCCCGCTCCGTCAATAAAGGCAGCCTCTTCGAGTTCCTTGGGTATGCCTTTGAAGAAGTTCATGAGCAGGATCACATTGAATACGGGTACCGCACCCGGTAAAACCAATGCCCAGATGCTGTTAATCAGCCCTAGCTTGCTAATCACCATGTACCAAGGAACAATACCTCCGCTGAATAACATCGTAAACACGATAATCCACATGTATGTGTTCCGGGATCTGAACTGTGAAATACTGCGTGACAAGGGGTAGGCCATAAGAATGGTCAAAATCATATTGATCGCACCACCAAGCACCACCCGTTCAACCGAGATCAGAAACGCATTCCAGAACTTCGTATCTTTCAAAATCTGTGCGTAGGATGAGAAGTTCAGCTCCACCGGGAGAAAATAAACCCGGCCTGCATTCACTGCCGTACTGCTGCTGATGGAAACCATAATCGTATTTACAATCGGGGCCAGGGACATGAATGTAATGAGGATCAACGTGAACATAATCAATAGTCGGGATAGCCTGGAACCGAGTGTTTTGGATTGAATCATGCTAACCCTCCTAGAAAATTCTGTACCCCGCATACTTGGAAGCCAGTTTATACGAAATGACAATCAGAACAAAGCTGATCACCGATTTCATCAAACCAATGGCTGTTGCGAACGAATACTGCATATTGATCAGACCCATGCGGTACACAAAGGTATCAATGATATCACCCGTTTCATATACGAGCGGATTATACAGGTTGAACACCTGATCGAATCCGGCATTGAGTACGTTTCCGAGACTCAATGTACCCAGCAGGATAATGGTTGGGAACATGCCTGGCAGCGTAATGTGGAGCGTCTGCTTCCAGCGATTCGCACCATCCATTGCAGCGGACTCATACAAGGCAGGGTTAATGGCCGTTAACGCAGCCAGATAGACAATGGTTCCATAACCAAACTCCTTCCAGGTATCCGTTACGATCAGCAGCGGTCTGAACCAATCGTTGCTGGCCAGAAACATAATGCGTTCCAAGCCGAGAAGCTCAAGGAAGTTGTTAATCATGCCGTCAAAAGAAAATATCATGGTCAGCATCGTGCCCAAGACAACCCATGACATGAAATGCGGTAAGTACACAATCGTTTGAATCGAACTCTTGAACACTTTCAGATGAACCTCATTAAGCAGAAGGGCGAATACAATAGGAACAATCAATCCCAGCACAATTTTCCCGACAGCAATGACCAGCGTGTTGATAAAAATCTGCTTCGCGTCCGGCAGTTGAAACATATAGGTGAAGTTGCTAAGCCCCGCCCATTTGGAACCGAATATGCCTTTGGCAGGAATGAACTTCTGGAACGCCATGATTACGCCGAACATGGGCACAATCGAGAAAATAAACAGCATCACCATGCCAGGCAGGAGCATAAAATGATAGGTCATTTCGTCAAATCGCTTACGTTTCTTCTGGACTGAGCGTAGTTCCCTTTTGGGTGGTATCGTCGTTTCTGCTTGCGCCATTGCCTTCTCACCTCCATCTTGCTATATCTATAGGCATGTCATATCGCTAAAGGCAGGTGCGGAAGTCTGGTATCAGGCTTCCGCTATGCTACAGTCCTGCTTCACACAGCCTGTATTACCTTTGAGCCATCTCGTTCACTTCCTCCGTAATCTCATCTCCGCCTGTGCGCTTCCATGTATCGACAAACGTATCAAATTCATCAATAGGAGCTTGCCCCATAATGATCTTGAGAATTGTTTCCTCTTCCAGCTTTTGCAGGTTCGCCCATTTCAGCTTCATCGTCTCTGTCGTCCCGTAAAAGCCTGCAGGAGTCACTTCCAAATTGGGGTTATTTGCTTCTCGTTGTCCTTCAATCCGAGATAGATATTCGCCGTAGGTGTTGACGTCAACGGCATTGCCTTTCTCTTTGAATTCCTGATAAGCCTTGAACGAGACAACCCGGTCTTCCTGAACGGCGGAAGCATCTCCGGACTCATCGGCTTTCATGAGATCTTCGTAATAGCGCTTCAGCACATCGTCAAAATCGACCTGCATTGGAATCTGAGTAGGATCGTTATTCCAGCGGCTCGCATCAGTCAGCATCTCATCGGGATGTTCCTTCTTGTAGTTGATCGCATCATCCGTTAAGGAATAAAGGAAATCCGTAGTCAGATTGACCGATTTCATTATGGCTTCTGGATGGGCGAAATTCTTGTTCACAACAACGATTCCTCCCCCCACAGGATCCTGACGAATTGTTCTGAACTTGCCGTCCTGATCCAGTGGTGCAGATACCGCGACCCATACGGCTTCGGGATTTTGCTTGATGGAATCCTTGTAATTGGTATAGCCGATCCACCATGGATTAAAAACGATTCCCGCCTGTCCGTTGATCACCAGCGCTTCCTTCTCTTCACTCGACCGGACTGCAAATTGTTTATCAATCAAGCCTTCTTTGTACATGGCGCTAACTTCAGCAAGTGCCTGCTTCATCTCGGGCTGAACGGACCCGTATACCACCTGACCATCCTTCTCGATCCAATTCGTTGGAAACGCGCCATGCGTCGCGAACATTGGGCTAAAATTCATCGCATTTGAATCCATGACCATACCCACCGTCTTGCCTGTGCCGGATACGTCCTTTTCCACAAATGTTCTGGCAAGATTCCACACATCTTCGGCCGTTTCCGGCAGCTTGGCACCCACCTTATCTACCCAATCCTTACGAATCCACAGCAATTGGTGTTGATTACCGATGTTTGTCATCGGAAGCCCCATAATTTTGCCATCCACCTTCACTTGATCAAGCAGCAAATCACCGTAGGAGCCATAGATGTTCTTCACACCTTCGGATGCTGTCTTCTCATATACCTCAGTCATATCGGCGATCAGATCATTATCTACCAACTGATTAAATATCTCCCGGCTAACTAACATGACGTCAGGCAATTCACCTGTGGTCATGGATAAGGACAGCTTCTGATCCATATCGTCTGTTTCCCAAGCCACCTTCGCTTTGACATTCACGCGATCTTCTACATACCGTGTGGCCAAATTGTCCTCAATGGTGTCACCAGGAGGCAGGTTATTCACATGATTGGTATTACGGCCGATCGTGAATTCGACTGGCGTCTCATATTTGCCGTAAGGTTCGTAGTCCTGCTCTGATATCTGCGGCTGTGTGGTATCACTGTTCCCCCCGCTACAGCCACTGAATATAACGAGCACCATACAGGCCATCAGCATTGAAGCGATCTTGCTGCGTTTGTGCATCCTGTCATCCCCTTTATGTGATTTACTTGAATAATCAAATTGTATACGTCTTCATTTTTCGCGTATATGCAATTATTTTCGGATATGTATCACTTTTTTCATGACCTCAACGATCTTGTGGGCCTTGTCATTTCTAACTCGGAAACCAAACAAGCGGCTGCCGCAGCAACCGCCTTCATTTCTTAGTATTTTATTTGACGTTTTCCTGCTGCTTACGGTGAAGATGCCGGAATCACCATGGATACTTCTGTTCCGTAACCGGGTTCACTACGAATCACGAGCCCATAGTCCTGCCCGTAATAGAGCTTCATTCGGTCATTCACATTGCGCACACCGCATCCCCCATTTTCACTGGTTAACAGCTGTGTGATCTGTTCCGAAGTCATGCCTACGCCATTATCCGTAACGGCTAAACTGATGCCTTCACCCACTCGCTGAACTGTAATCTGAATGCCATAATCCTTCGCTGCTGCTCCCACAAAACCATGCTTGATGGCATTTTCCACAATGGGCTGCAGTACAAAATGAATGACTTGTTCCTGCAGCACCGCGTCATCAACATCATAATCCACGTCAAACAGACCATCATTCATAATGAGCTGTAAGTCCAGATATGCCTTAATATGCTGAATCTCAGCCTCAATTGTGGTCATATGCCTTCCTTGGTTCAACGTCGTTCTGTAGAAACGTGCTAATGCAGATACCATATAACTTGTTTCAATATCGGCCTTCTTCTCGGCCCTCCATCTGATAAAAGAGAGTGTATTATACAGAAAATGAGGGTTAATCTGACTGATCAGCCTGTTATACTCACTTTCCTTCTTGGCAATCTCAGCGCGATAGACCTGTGAGATCAGACTGTTGATCCTTCTAAGCATCTTCCCGATCCCATTCGTCAGCTCACCAAATTCATCACGTGATGAACTCTGAATGATCACATCCAGATTGTTTCGTTCCACCTTGTCAACTTTGGTCTTGAGGCGAAGAATTCGGCGTGTAAAGTTAGTGGAGATGATATATATCAGCAGAAAGGTAATAATCAGACTGAGGATGATGACGAATAGCGTGATTTGAAAAATGCTCATTGCATTCGCGTAGGCATTGGTATTCAGCAAATTGTAATAGATCGTCCAGCCATTGCTGGCAAGGGATCGACTTAAACTCAGGTCTGTCATTTCCCTTTTCTCCAAATCAACAGCACCAATCCGCTTTCTGTTTTCCTGAAAAATGATATGTTGTTCCGGATCTTCCATATGAACGGATATGTGCTCAGACAGATTATCCAGATCTCCAAAGATGCTGTCATGCTGTATGGATATGACCATAAAGTTGCTGTCTTTTGGATTGCTGATCAGTTCCTGAACCAGGTAGAGCTTCTCTCCGTCCACAATCCAGCGTCTGCCCCGAAAACCATCGTACCAAGCCTTGCTCCTTAGCTCCCCTATGGGCAAAATGTTATTGCGAATTCCGAGCAGTTCTCCCGATGTGTAGAAGGTGATCCCTTCAATATCATCGTCCATCAATTTGATGTTCGAGATCATCGGCTCCATAATGTCACGAAAATCCAGGTACATCTGATAATAATTTTCATCATAGTCTTTGGTGAATATCTGAGAGAAATCCCGATTAAGTACCATAAACTCGCTTAGCGTATTGTAACGATTGATTTTGTAATCCATAATGCTGGCTACCTGCTCGATGCTTGCTTCAGCTTCGCTTCGCAGCTCTCTCATCTGAATACGATAGGATTGAATGAAGGAGAGTATTCCAAGCAGAAGAATGGGAATGAGGGCAATGACCAGATGAGACAGCAATAATTTGTTGCGGAACCTGATATCATTGAACCTGCTCTTGATCCACCCGATCATGAAGCACCCCGCACTCTCTGAACTGTAACGGACTAACGCCGAACTTGTTTTTGAACAGCTTGGCAAAATATGAATGGTTGTCTATACCAACAGCCACCGCAACATCATTAATTTTCATATTGGAGTGAACAAGCAGATGGCTCGCACGGCTCAACCGGTAATCCGTGAGATATTTGGAGAAGTTCTCTCCGGTTTCTTTCTTAAACAGAATGCTTAGGTATCCTGGAGACAGATACACGTCGTGAGCTGCTTCTGTTAGTGAAATATCTTTCTGATAATGATCCTTCACATAATCCTTCACCTGCCGGATCACCTTCATTTCCATCGTTTCAGGCTCAGGCTTCCCCGCATACGGACTCATCTTCGTAATATCCACCATCACCTGCAAAAACTCTTCCTTCATAAGCGGTTTAAGCAAATAATTGACGACACCGAGCCTTAGGGCACTGCGTGCGTATTCAAACTCATCATATCCGCTGCAAATAACGATATCGATATTTTGCTGTGTTTTGCGTGCGATCCTGCTAAGTTCCAGTCCGTCCATGAGCGGCATTTTGACATCGGTAATCAAAATATCAATTGCATTTCGTATCAATAGCTGCTCTGCTTTCTTTCCGTTCTCCGCTTCCATGATGTGAAAAGGAAATCCATACAGGGCGATCAAATCCTTGATTCCTTCTCTTTGAACACACTCATCATCCACAACAAGAACATTAAACATTCAGACATCTCCTTTGCGCGTGAAAGTGAGAGGATAACTAGCACAAATATCTCTTCCGTTATTCATGGGTTGTCAGTTACAACGTAGTATATCATAGAATGAAGAAAGGGCTTTCATTTATATGCGTAATTTCAGATCCGTGTTTTATGCAATAAAAAAAGCCGCTATTTAAGCGACTTCTCCTCTTATGCTGATCAATAAATCATTCATTGTCTGACTCATCCTATTGAACTGACCTGGAAGCTTCGTTTAAGAAACGTGGATTGCCTTTTCCATAACAAAATCATCCATAACAAACCCATTGCCGATATCCGCAACCTGCTCCCGGACAGTCCGGAATCCTTTTTTCTCATAGACAGCAATACTTGATTCGTTATGGCGATTGACGGTCAACCAGATCAGGTTAATGCCTCGTTCTATACATTGCTGCTCCAGAAAAGCGAACGCTAGGCTGGCGTAGCCTTGGCCTCTATGTTCCTTGCCGATGTAAAACTTACTCAGGAACATTTTGCCTTCCTCTACTTTTACAGACATGTATCCGACAGGCGTATCATCACGTTGCATGAAATAATATTCATAGCCCTGTTCTTGGATTTGTTCTGTAACAGCTGATACCGATTGGTATTGTTGAATCATGTAATCAATCTGTTCAAGCGTAATGATGGATACGTAGTACTCCTGCCAAATTTCGGCGGCCAAGCGGGACAGTGCAGCGATTTCTTCGGGTGTACTAACTTTCGGAAAGATAAGATTCATGGTCAGCCTGCCTTTCTTAGCTCTCTATCAAATTAATTCAGACTCCCTACATCGTATCAAATATTCCGATAGAATGTTAGCCACACCTATGTTCGAAGCTTTGCACCTTACGTATTTAATATCGGTATCTCGCTGAGCAGATCTCTCATATGAATCGCATCCCACGGCATATGCTCGGTTATACCCAGTCCCACGACCTCTGTTTCTTCTGACAGCTCCTTAAGCAAATGCAGAAGTTGAGGTAACTGCATGGTTCCGGCAGGTGAGAAAACATATGGTTCGTCAGGGTTAGCAAATAGTAGAGAACGGAATTTTTTGGGGTCCAGCACATCCAGATCCACGTGAATGGCAAGATGTTTGATTCCACTTTCTCTGATCCATTTCTTAATCACTTCAGTGCTGCTCGAGAGCTCCTCTGTTCCGGCTGTTTTGATTCCCAGTCTCTGAATGACTTCTGTATCTGATTCCTCAGCGTATACACCCATTCTTTCAAATGCTTCCGAAATCACTTCCATCTCTTGTTCTGTAGGAACTGCCAATCCCGCCATAAAGATATTTTCGGGCTTCAAAGGAACCTTCACATGTCTCGAGAACTCCTCGTCTCCCTCACCCAGAAGATTCCCGAGTGGCAGCGTATGTCCGTTATCATAGCCAACATATCGAACCAGGTCACTGTGTGCATCAATCCAAATTAACCCAAGGTCCCCTCCATATCGTTCGTTAAGATAGGCAAAGGGTGCTTGTTCGACCAAACAGTCGCCGCCAAACATAACAATACGATCCGGCTTGTGAGCCTGGATGATATGCTGGGCAGCCTCCAGCTGTTCCAGCAGTTGTGTTCTTCCATTCATGCCGTTCTCGTTCACAAGTGGTGTTCCATCATAAGCATGAACGGGTACCTTAATTAGGGGTTGATCATTATCTGGTGCCAGCCAGGCTAACAGTTCGGCTCCAAAAGAATAGTTAGGATTGTTGCCCCCCTGCCATTGCGGCATGAGCAAGCGTATTGTTTTTGTAGACATATGATACTCTCCTTTACTTGAAAGTAAGGCTAGTATAAACTGAACGAAAATATAATCGTAGTACGCACTTTAATGATAGGTACTACCCGGAAGGATAGTGTACGTATGAGCATGACTGATTATAAAGGTAAAGTGAAGAACATTCAGGATACCCCTTTTGGGTATACGGTGTCTGTCATCGGGGGTAAATGGAAGATGGTGATCCTCTACCTTTTGGCTGAAGGTCAAACCGTTCGATTCAATGACTTGAAGAGGCAGATTGGAGCGATAACCTATAAGATGCTAAGTTCACAACTCAAAGAATTGGAAGCCGATGGTCTGGTGAACCGGAAGGAGTACCCGCAAGTTCCACCCAAGGTCGAGTACAGTCTCACCGCCAAGGCAGAGAGCTTGCTGCCGATTATGGAAGAGTTATGTGAATGGGGAGTTAAGAACCAACCATAACACGTATGTTAGAAATTCACTGTTGAACCTTATCTACGTCCACTGGTTCAATCGGAACAAACAAAAACGGGTTTCCGTTTAAAAATTCTCTGATTAATGCTTGAGCATAGGGTTGTTCATCCAATAAATTTGACGTTTCTTCTGGATTAGAGGCGTGATGACAGTAGTTCTCAATCATGAACATAATGAAGAAACATTCCAAGTCTCGAAGATAATCAGTTCCCAGTTTTCTCACGTTCTCGTAACCTTGGATAAAAGTCATTCGCTCTCTGGGATAGAGTCCAATTAAACTGCCTGCCAGATCATATAGAAAATAACCAAAGCCACATCTTCCAAAATCGATTGGATACGGTAAACCATCCTTGAAAACGATGTTACCGGCGTGCAAATCAGCATGAATCATTCCGTAGTTTTGTTCATTGTTGTCCATATCAGCAAGTCTACTCAATATTTTCTCGACAGCATGTTGATATTCCGTCCAGGCTTGATCGGACAAAAATCGGTTATAATATCGATCAAGCTTCACCAACTCACTTCGAAAAGAGTCTGCTCCCCAGACCGGACGCACAAAGTTGGGAGGTAAGTGAACGCCCGAAACAGCTTCATGAAGCTTTCCCATCATTTCTCCCATTCTAGTAACTATAGTTCCCGTCATTTCACCATGTATATGCTCCCCTTCGACCCATTTCATCACCGTAACATACGGTCGTCTATAACCCTCAATCGTATCCATCTCTACTACACGAGAGCCTGTAAGAGAAGTGATCCCCACTGGGACATGAATGTCATCCACTGTATTCAAGGACTGAAGAAATAGAAGTTCAGATTGTATTTCTTCCTTGCTCCAACGATCGGAATGAATCCGAAGCAAATAAGAATCGGGTGTATTTGTTTCAACTTTGTACGTGATCGTATCGGATAAGTGTATAAACTGAATGCGTTCCCACGCCAGATCATACTGCTGTAATGCAGTTAGTGCCACATTTCTGGCTCTAGCTAGCAGAGATTCTCTTTCTTCCATCGTGTCATAGCGAAAAAAGTCCTTCATTTGTTTTCTTCACTCCACTTCATTCGTTAAATTGGTCATGTTCCTCATATAAATAATTATAGGTATCCTGTTGTTTGGGATATAGGTAACGTTTCATTAGAAACTGATTTTTACCTGTCAGGGGGTTAATATATTCCTCAAACCATGAGAAAAACCATGACATTAGGACTGTCATGGTTTTATTTTTCAAGCATATTGAAAAGATTTTCTTATACGATCAGATCTTATGTAACTTCATATCATCAGGCTATCTAGTAGCCCCTATACGGTTATTTTTAAAGTCGTCAAAAGCATCTTTGTGCTGCTGGTTAAACAATTCCGGCATGAAGTCAGGATGGAAAAATTTCAGCTCAAGGCTCTCTTCATTGCAAGCAGCTAATTGTCCTCCGATCACTTTTCCATGATACATAAATGCAATGGTCTGAGCCTTATCTCCATTAGGATATTCATCAAAATACTTTGTATAAACGCCAACTAGTTCCCCTATGGATATGATTAAACCCGTTTCCTCTCTTATTTCTCTAACTGCTGTTTCTACCGATGATTCTCCCAGCTCCATTGCACCTCCGGGAAACCCCCACGCATTTCGATCCCGCCTTCTCTGGAGTAAAATCTCTTGTGCCTCATTCTCTATGATCGCGCCTGAAAAATTTAGAATAATCATATCTTTTCCGACCTTGCTTCTGATCCATTTTATATAATCCATGGTCCCTCCGCTCCGCTCTGCTCTCTAGTGATTGAATTCAAACACAAACGGATCTTTATGATGAGTACAATACTCAATTTGTTCTATAAAAGATCGCCAAGTCACCATTTTCTTCGCATCCTCAATATCGAAATAACCTAATTCAATACTTTCACTTGATGTTTTCAATTCCCCTCCAATTGGTTTAGCCATAAACAATGTACTGCAAATTGATCCCTTTACATCTTGGAAGATTCCAGAAAACCCAATGATTTCAATATCTATTCCAGTTTCCTCTTTCGTTTCTCTTATCACAGCCGAAGAAAGTGACTCTCCCTCCTCAACATGGCCTGCTGGCATTTCCCAACCTCTTTTTGGCCCATTAATTAGTAAAATCTTATTTTCCTCATTTAATACGACCGCTACAGCAGTTACTCTATGTTTAGGATGTTTTTTCATTAAGTGTTCCTTTCTTGATATGTTTTCGCTAGATTCATGTCTCGTAGCAACCCCGATGAGAACTAACTATATTAACTTTTCAGAGTTCTAATACCGTTACAAGCTCGCCATGACACACTTCACCGTTCTCGTTGAAGCCTAAGCTCTCATATAACTTCTTCGCAGCCAGATTCTCTGGGCTATAGGGAATCCAGCAAAGTTTGGCCGGACCAGCCGGAAAAGTGCGAATGAAGTCAATTACCTTCTTCAGTGCTTCACGGCCATACCCTTTATTCTGGTGTTGCTTGTCGATCATGAGCCGTAATATGCAGTAGTTATTATCAGCAATGTTGGGGAGATCATAACCGGTAATTCCATACGTAATCATTACAAACCCAACAGGTTGTTCATCTGCGTAGATTGCAAACGGAAAAGGCGAACCTCCATTGGTCGCTAAAACATAACATGAAGCTACACTTGAAAGATTCGATGCCACATATTTTTGCTGCTCTTCTGCAACTTCCAGGTTAAAGATTGCACGTCGGTTATCCAATGTAATCTTTCTGAGCGTAATCACAATTGATTTACCCCTCCTTTCATAATTTAGATCTTCCATGACTTTATGTCGCAAACGATCTAATCGTTAGTAACCTCATGACTTTCAATTCCACCTTCTTTATTAAAATGAAGTCGTAACAAGCGATCATCTACTCCTAATCCTGCTCTTCCCAAATAGTAAACATATTGACGAGAAAGCTCGTCTACTTTTTGTGTAGGTTCTCCAAGCAAGTCAATAATCTCCGTCTCCGTCATGCCTATTAGTTCAAAATGCTTTAGCAAGCTATGCACCATGCTATTTCTTTTCTCTGGTTCGTTAAACCATGTTTCTTGATCAAAGTGATTGCTACTACATGCACAAAGAAAAAGTAGCAATAGTATAGAGAGCAGCATTTTTTTCATGAAAAATCCTTTCAACCATCTATTAGTTAAAGGTGACATAGGTTTATGTGTATTGTCTTGACGATTTCTTGAAGATTTTTTGCTACATCTTTTCCAAGTGCCAGTCTGTGCTTAAATAACCACGACTTGTATTGAAATCCGCCATTAGTTTTCTTTGCCTCACTTCGAGATCTTTATATGGTGCAGCTTCAATAGATATGTCTTTGAATTGATCCAACAATAAAGATTCTTCTGTAAACTTGCGCATTGCCCCCATTGCTACATCGTTGGCAGCCCACACCACTCGCTTGATTGAGAATGTCATCATTATGGTACAACTGCACATAGGGCAAGGTTCACAAGTTGTATATAACGTTAAAAAGTTATTCTGGTTGAATCTCTTGCTTTTCATATCCAACATGAATGAACCTGCTTTTCTAATTGCCTCTACTTCCGCATGAGCGGTTGTGTCACATTGGGAGAATACTTTATTTCTACCAATGCTGACGAGCTCACCATGGTTATCAACAATGACTGCACCAATGGGAAAGGTTCCTTCAGCTCTTGCCATTTCAGCCTGTTCAAATGCTTTTAGAAGATAAATACGGTCTCGATCCATGTTGACACCTACTTCCTTAAGATTGAGCTGAATGACACTATTATCATCCGATATATTACGTCCATGTCTGAAAGAATTTCCTTTTCACTTCTATCTTATTGTGCTGTGCCCATTGGTGAAGCTGCTGTAACCCTTCGCGTTCTTCATTCTTATCAAAAAAGAAACATAATTCCATTGGCACTAACCACCGGCCATGCAGTTTGAAACCAATTCTCTGGTTATTCATGTAGATACACTTGATTTGAGAAGCTTCGAATTGCTTTCCCTTCGAGGAAACAACATAATCTGTTCCGAACGTAAACGTTAGTTTCGTAAATAACATTTTTAACAGCACAATGATATAAGTCAAAACGTATATAGTAAAAAACGCGTAAAAAATTTTAGACCACCGCTCATCGCTGATGTTGAAATTAAATACACAAAAAATTCCCAATAAGGTCATGGTTATCAAATTCCACTTCACTCTTGAATAAACCGTATTAAATGTTCTTTCCACTTTCCCGTTCCTTTCCGCCTAAAATTCACACCGCAAGATTTAATCTTCTCAAATGATAACCCATATTACACCAATAAAGATATATTTTTATAAATGAAAAGGTATATCTAACACCCATCAGCCTAACATTTGCGATTGCAAAGCCGGAAAACGAGTGGATTGGAATGAATTCATTTCAACTTTCAAACTTCTATGTCTAAAACAAAGAAAGCCGCCATATCGGCGACTTCTCCTAGAATCATATGCACAATAGATATTCCACATGCTACGTTGCTATGCTGTTTCTTTTCATATTATCGATCTTCCCATATACTTTATTTCGCACCTGCCTGAAGCAGAATCTCCTCGATTTCCTTGAAGCCCTTTTTCTTGGTATGACTCAGAGGCGATACACCATCAGCATCCGCAAGATTCACATCTGCTCCATGGTCAATGAGCAGCTGGATCGTTTCCTGCTGCCGTGTATTCCCATCATTCAATAGGATCGCTTCAAGCAATGCCGTCCAGCCTAATCGATTCACATGATTCACATCTACTGACGTTTGAGTCAGAAGCTCCCGTATCACATCCACATATCCGTGCTCTGCAGCGGGAATCAGCGCTGTTCCTCCATATCGATTCGTCATGGCTGGGTCGGCTCCCGCATCAATTGTGAGCTTCAAAATATCCAAATATCCTTCAGCGCCAGCGTACAGAAACGGATTGTTCTTCATCTCGTCCTGTATGTTAACATCTGCTCCAGCTTCAATCAGCAATTGAGCCGATGCAAGATCATTGTTGTAGGTCGCAATCATCGCAGCTGTTCTTCCGCTATCATCTTGAGCATTGATATCGGCACCCTCTTGGATTAGTCTTTCGACTCTCTCAGGATCTGATCCTCCTGCTGCCTCTAGAAGCTGTTCATTCAGGGAAGCTGCCTGCTCCTTCACCATGGAGTTGTTATTTACTGCCGGAGCACAGCCTTGGACGACGAACATCGTGCTGATAAGAATAGCTATTAGGATTGACTTACTCATACTGCCTCCTTACTGTAGCGTTACGGTTACCTCCGAAGCGACACTCCAATCACCCACTGGACTGATTTCATAGGTCGTGTCCGGATTTAATTTGCCATCGTTAACGAGGTCGAAAACTCCTGTTGCGCCTTTCCGGCTTGAATATTTATAGGTTGCCGTCAGGGTGTCACCGCTCGGGGAGGTTAACGTTACGCTTCGGCCCGAAAACAGCTCATCCCCAGGATCTTGAGCAAGTGTAACTTCAATGGAGGTTTCACTCACGGCCTGTGCACTGGCAACTTGCAGCGCATCAAACGATTGTGCGGTGAATGTTGCATTATCGATGTTCGCCCAATCCGAAGATACGGTATATTGGACACCGGATTGCAGCGTTTGTCCTTCAGGCAATCTGAACTTCGGTTCTTGTTTGCCGTCTGTTGATTGCGTAAACGGAACGTATCTGGCAACGATCGGTTCTCCGCCTTCCGGCGTAATTATGACTTGTCTTGCCTGCATGGATGAGATAATCTGATACGTTTGGCCTCCAGCTTGTTCCTTCTCATCCAGCACGAACGCATTAGCTCCTCGACCACCGCTGTATGCCGAAATAATATAGCCATAATCAACGACACCGTTTTCCCGCAATGCTTCAATCTCGAACGTATCGTTCGTGACTTGACTAACCTTCGTCATGTTTAATTTGGTTCCACTGCCTTCGAAGGAACCCACATCTTGTCCTTTATAAGTAAGGTTATACACCTCACCCGCTTTTTGAACAGACGTTGGAACGATGTAAGTTGCGATGGATCCTGTTTTCAGGCGAGGCATGTTGGTTAACTTCAAACCGCCACTAAGCGCAAAATCCTTTTGTGCTTTGGCAAATACTTCATCTGCTGCTGTGAGTGGTTTATCAAAAGTCACAATCAACGTAATGGCATTCAGTGATCGTACACTCTCGATCTTAGCCTGCTCGGAAGGAATGGCCTGGCGGGCCGTGTTCAGCAGCACCGCTGTTTCACCGCGAGTAGACGACCCATTCTCGGCATAGAACGTGCTCATCCAATGGTGAACGGATTTCACGTCACGCTGCATCGCTTTGGATACAACTTGCTCAAGTTCGGCATCGGAAACTTGGCTTTGCGGATTGAATTGACCGTCATTTGCCTCCATGATGCCCAGTTCAACGAGCTTTGCTGCATAAGGCGCATACCATGCAGACGGATTAACGTCTGTTAAATCTACGCTCTCTCCCGTCTTGTCTTCCAAACTAAAGGTTTTATACACTAGTGAAGCTAGTTCTGCGCGAGTAATGGCTCTTTGTTCACCCATGGATTGATCGGCATATCCGTTCATGATTCCCAAGCTGTTCAGTTCCTTGATGGCAGTGTCGATCTGCTGACTGCTAAGCTGTGCCGTTGTTGCGGCAGCGTTTGTAACGTATGTAGCTGCATGTACTTGGTTCGCAGCAAGCGGTAATACTGCCGTACCTAATGCAGTTATGGTCAGAAATGCAGCGATTTTTCGGGTTGTCGGATTCATGGTTGAATTCCTCCTCTATAGGTTGGTCTTGCTTGTATCTATAGAATAGAGGACAAAAAGAAACTCCCAAGGTCAAAATGATTAACAAAATATAAACTGAAGCTAATTTTTATCGAAACTTATACCGTAAACCGGTAGCCCGCACCCCATACGGTCTCAATGTAATCCGGATTTTTGGGATCTGTCTCCAGCTTACCGCGCAGCTTGCGAATATGAACCGTAACGGTTGCGATATCACCGCTGGAATCCATGCCCCAGATCCGCTCGAACAGATCGGATTTGCTGAACACACGGTTCGGATGACTCGCCAAAAATACGAGCAGATCGAATTCCTTGGTTGTAATCGCGACCTCTTCCCCGTTCAAGAAAACGCGGCGTGATCCTTTGTCGATATGCAGTCCGCGAATGTGAATCTCATCCTGCTCAACGGGTTTGCTCATGCCCAGCAGTCTCTCGTAGCGGGTTAGATGAGCCTTTGCTCTAGCAACCAGCTCGCTTGGGCTGAACGGTTTGGTAATAAAATCATCGACGCCCAAATTAAAGGTTCGGATCTTGTCTATCTCCTCTTTTTTGGCAGAGACGACCAGAATCGGTACTTCCTTCACCTCGCGAATACGCCTGCAGCATTCGAAGCCGTCAAGCCCCGGAAGCATCAGGTCAACAATGATCAAACTGTAATCTCCCTCCAGAGCGAGCTTCAGGCCTTCCTCTCCATTATGACAGAGCTCCACCGTGAATCCGTTAAGCTCAAAATAATCGCGTTCCAGTTCGGCAATTGTTGTTTCGTCCTCAATGATTAATATGCTTGTCACTGCCGCTACTCCCCCTTGTCCATCAGCCTTTTCAATTGAATATAAATCGTTGTACCTTCACCAGGCATACTTTCTGCCCAGATGAATCCTCCGTGTCCATCAATAATTTGACGGGCAATCGCCAGTCCTAATCCGCTTCCCCCGGTTGAGGAATTGCGAGATTGCTCTGCCCGATAGAAACGCTCGAAGATGTGAGGCAGCGCCTCTTCCGGTATTCCCTTGCCGTTATCCTTAAACGCCATCGTAATCCATTCGTTATCTGCTTGAAGTGTAATGCCGAATCGCTTGTGTTCATTCTCCATGTACTTCAGTGCATTATCGACTATATTGACGACAGTCCGTTTTAGTTTGTCGAGATCCACTGAAGCCATAACAGGACCTGACGACTGGTTATCACAATCGAGTGCGACCCCGTTATCCTCCAGATCGTATCTCAGCTCTTCAATGCTGTCTTCAAGGAAATCAACAAGGTCTACGACCTTGAACAGGAAAGGCTCCTGATTTAAATCCAGCTTGGAATAGAGGAACAACTCATCCACCAACTTATCCATGCTGACTGCCTTCGAGTGAATGATATTGACGTAGGTCTCCATTTTCTCGGGCGTGTTCGCCACTCCATCACGAATCCCCTCAATATAGCCTTTAATGTTGGTGATCGGTGTCCGGAGATCGTGCGAAATGTTGGAGATGAGCTCTCTGCGATTGGCTTCGTCCTGCTGCCTTAGTTCATTGGAACGCTGCAGCTGGTTACGCATGCTCTCAAACGCTTCGCTAAGCTGGCCTACCTCGTCATTGGAATGAAGCTGGAGCTTGAAGGAGAGGTTCCCTTCCTTTATCTGCTCTGCAGAGTTCCTCAGCTGATTCAACGGCTTAATGAAGCTGCGAGTAATCCAGCGGAACAGCAGCAGATTTGCAATAATGAGCACCCCGATGAGCAGGATTGACATCACGGGCAGCAGCTTACGGGTCAATTCGGCAAAAGGACTCCGTTCACGAATGACGAAGATGCTTCCCCGTTCCCCATCCGTGTACTTAAAGTCAAATTTGGCATAGGCATAAAAGCGTTCACCAATATTAAACGTACTGCGTATCTGATAGTTATTCAGATCATAGGCAGGCAGTGCCTGCTTCAGTTCAGGCTGATTGAAGGTCAGCGATTCGAAGATCTGGCTGTTCTCGCGTCTGACATAGAGACCTGATTTCTCGGCTCGAAGTTTCATGTCGTATTCACGCAGCAAATCTTTGTTTTGCAGCTCATCCGGTTCATTTTTGGCCATAAACTTCATCTCTTGAAAGATCGATTCTCCCTGTTCAGTCAGTGGGTTAATCTGATAATGCACCTTATAAATATCACGAAAACTCTGCAGATCTCCTGTTGCCGCAATCGTATACAGACTTGCCGTAAGCAGGATAAACAGCAAACTTATCACGAGCATGCCCGTGAAGGACAGCAGCATCTTTATTCGAATGGACATGGGTTCCCCTTTATAAGCATGGTATAGGATTAGTTAGTGCACATGTTAACACAAGATGGATTCAATTGCCCAGATGCAAAAAAGCCAATATGGAACGCTCTCCATATCGGCTTTGATTTATTTCTATCATCCCATCATGCAGATTTAGCTGTCTACCACGAATCTCAAAAATCAACAAGCTGTTACATAGATATGCGTTCTCAGCTTTCAATACAGCATAGGAGGTTACTGCGAAACTTCAATGTTCTTGATCACCTTGGCTGGATTTCCTCCAACAACCACGTTGTCTGGAACGTCCCTGGTTACCACGGCTCCGGATGCAATGACTACATTATTGCCAATGGTGACTCCAGGATTGATGATCGCTCGTCCGCCTACCCACACGTTATTTCCGATTGTTACCGGCTTACCATATTCGGGCCCTTCATTTCTCTCGAAAGGATCAATCGGGTGTGTCGCTGTGTAAATATGAACTCCTGGCCCAAACAAGCAGTGACTGCCGATCCTCACCTCACATACATCCAAGATGGTGCAATCGAAATTGGTGTAGAAGTGATCACCCACATGGATATTGTAGCCATAATCGAACCGGATGTTAGGCTCCATGCTCAAGTGCTCACCCGTTGTGCCCAGCAATTTTTTCAAGATGTCTGTTCGAAGTTCCTCATCTGTTTCGGTGCTCTGATTATACATACGAGTCATCCGTCTTGCGTACGCTCGATCACGCGTCAGTTCAGAGTCCCAAGCTTTATAGAGCTCTCCAGCCAGCATCTTCTGTTTTTCCGTTTTCGTATCCATATATCCAGCATCCTCTCCGTATTGTAATAGTCTTCGTTACCTCCGTTTTTCCACAAGCTGCAGCGAATACGAGAGGCTTTCCAGAGTCATCGATATTAATCCAAACATATAATTCTCATCTGGGTCATTCAATAGCCTCATCTGAGGCATATGCATCTCTGGTATGTACTTCAAACATTCATTCCGGATAATCTCTACATCCTCCGGCTGTACCAACGTACCAGTCAATGCAAGGGTCTCAGGGTTCATCACAGCAATCAGACTTGACACGGCACGTGCTGCAATCGAATGGAATGTATTCCGATTATGGAGTAATCTAAACTGCTCATCATGGGAGAGACCCAATGGCAAAAAGGCGATCTCCCCGGCAAACTGGGTATTCCCCCTGTGAATATGCCCATCAATCATGATTCCTGCACCTGGTAAGGAGCCTTCAATGAAGGTCGCGACAATGATAGACTCCTCATCTTCATATTCCTGTTTCTGATATAGACCGTACACCGTCAGGTTCATGTCATTCTCTACAATAACCTCGACCCCATGTCTTTCTCGGATGGAATCGGCCAGTGGAACATGGACCAGGTTGGGGATATCCGACACATTAATGATGCCTTGATGAACTGCACCTGGGACACCGATACCCACAGCTCGGATCTGCGGATGGTTATCGATGAGGCGATCAATGAGCTGAATGATGAATGCTTCATTCATTTGATCCGTTTCCGTATGCAGTTCCCCTTTTTCCACAGTTTCCCCTGTCAGATTAACCACGCCATAGGTGATGGAGTGATGGCTGATTCCTGCCTTCACGATGAGACCAACAATGTAGGCATAGTTTTCGTTGTACTTATAGATCTGAGCAGGCCTGCCCCCACTCGATTCCTCCATATCCAGTTCCACAAGTTCACCTGCATTCAAGAGATCGATTAATATGCTGCGGCAGGTAGCAATACTCAACCCTGTTGCTTGTGCAACCATAGATTTGGTACCTTGTCTCATTGTCCTTAATGTTTGCCGCACCAATTCCTCATTCATCTTCTTCACTCGCATGGTGTTGTTAGTAATAGGTCCTTTTGTAATCCTTCTCGCCCCTCACACTTATGAAAATACTTTCGTTAAGTATTAACATAATTGTTTTTCACATCGCTGTCCACAAATTTCATCAAGCATCTTCCTAACAAAACGATTAAATTCCTTTTGCGCAAAATTACCCTTTGGGTAAAATTGCACAATGGGCAATCAGTTGATATGATAGTACCATTCACACATTCAATGTGGAACTGGAGGTGAGACCATTTGAAACAAAGCTTACGAGCCATTAAAAAGGAAGCGACTGCAAGTGCCCTATCTGAAGCTGCGTTCCAACTCGCATTAGAGCATGGAATGGACGGATTTGTGGTTGAGGACGTTGTGCAGCGTGCCGGATACTCGCGAAGAACATTCGCCAATCATTTTTCCTGTAAGGAAGAAGCCGTCGTCATGGCCGGTGAGCACTTTCACAGGATGGAGGAATACTTCGATATGATCAGTCAGCTGCCTGAGGATACAACACCGCTTGAGGTGATGTATCAGTTCATTAAGATGCAGTTGACTGAAGAAGTCCTTCGAAGAATTTATCAGATTATAGAACTGTCAAAGAACTATCCAAGCTTAATGCCTCATACGCTCACCCTGCTGAATCGCTTGCAAAACGGTGCTAAATTGATGTTAAGTGAATTATTCGGAGATCGTTACCCCGCGGGTTATAATCACTTTCTTGCTGGCGCTGTTTGTGCGGCAATTATCCCTATGCTGGATGGGAGTGTACACGTACAACTTCCTGGGCTTCCTTCAGGAGATAAGGAAGAATCTATTTCATTCGATGAGTACATAGATTCTATGTTTACGTATTTGCGAGATGGATTTTAGAAGAGGCGAACATTAGAGATAGAAGGAGAGAAATCATTTCGATGTCAAAATTACTCTACAGGCTGGGGAAAACGGCCTACGATAAACCGTGGTATTTCATTATGGGTTGGATTTTGGTGCTTGGCATCGTCGGAACGGCGCTTGGCATAAACGGTGTGCACGTGTCTTCAGACATCAAACTTGAAGGAACCGCATCCCAGAACGTCTTGGACAAATTGGAAAAGGAGCTTCCTCAAGCCTCTGGTGGTCAGGGCAGCGTAATCTTTAATATTCCTGAAGGCGAGCGTTTGGATACGCCTGAGAATTTGGCAGCCATCAGTAAGGCAGTAAGTGAAGTTTACAAACTGGATTATGTCATTAACCCTGCTGAGCTCGCTGCTGCAAGTGGCGCCGATGCCTCAGCTATGCAGGAACAGGCGAGTCAGAGTGCTGCTGGAGCAGGCGCGCAAAGTGCGGATCCAAGCAACCTGCCTCCTTATGGACCACTCATGATTGAAGGAATGCCAGTACCTGGCGTGTTGATCTCAAACGCTGGAGATGTTGCGCTGTTCCAGTTCCAATTCACAGTGCAGCAAAACTCCCTGCCTAAAGGTGTCACGGATTCGGTTGTGAATGCAGTAAGCGAAGCCGAACAAGGTACAAACATCTCGGTTTTGCCAAGTGATTCCCTGAAAGAAGTGGGCATACCGATTGGAACCAACGAAATCTACGGATTGGTCATTGCGGCAATTGTGTTGTTCATGACACTGGGATCCGTTGTTGCCGCAGGTTTGCCGATTGTCATTGCCCTGTTTGGGGTTGCGGCTGGTGTTGGTGGAGCATTTGCTGTCTCCAACTTTGTCAGCATGACATCCTTTACACCTGTACTCGCTCTCATGATCGGGCTTGCCGTTGGTATTGACTATGCATTATTCATCGTCAATCGTCAGCGTAGACTTATTTTCGACCAGAACCTGAATGCACGCGAAGCGGCCAGCAGAGCTGTTGGAACAGCAGGAAGTGCCGTGTTCTTTGCTGGATTAACGGTTATTATTGCACTTTGTGGAATGCTGGTTATTGGTATCACCTTCCTGAGCATGATGGCTATCGTCGCCTCGGTTACCGTACTGTTCAGCGTACTGATTGCCCTTACTCTTCTCCCGGCATTGCTGGGTCTCCTCGGTGAGCGCATCTGCTCTCGTAAAGCAAGAGAGAAAAATCAGGACAACGCACACAAAAAATCAAACGGGTTTGCCAATCGCTGGATCTCTGGTGTCGTTAAATTCCGCTGGCTTGTCATTGTAGCTGTTATTGTCGTTCTGGGTACGGCTGCAATCCCGGTCGCCAAAATGGAACTGGGGATGCCTTCTGGCGCTACCGCTAACCTGGATACTACTGCACGGCAAAGTTACGATGCTATTACGAAAGGTTTTGGTGAAGGATTCAACGGTCCCCTGCTCATTGTTGCTGAACCTACTGACGCTTCCCAAACCGTATCATTACAAACATTGGGCGCCATCGCCCAGGATCTGCAACAATTTGAACATGTCTCTGTTGTCACACCAGCAGGTGTGAGTGAAGATGGCAAAATGGCCATCCTAAGTCTTATTCCAGATTCGGGTCCAACCGACGCAGCAACCAAACAGCTGGTTGAAGAATTGCGTTCTCCTGACTCTACCATTGCAACCAATCACGATATGAAGCTTGGCGTTACCGGACTTACAGCGGTCAATATTGATATGTCAGCCAAATTGGCTGAAGTCTTCCCGGTATATATCGGAATTATCGTTATTCTGTCTCTGGTCATCCTGCTCCTGGTCTTCCGCTCCATCCTGGTTCCGATCAAGGCAACGATTGGATTCCTGCTTAGTATTCTGGCTACATTCGGTCTGACCACTGCCGTATTCCAGTGGGGTTGGGCGAAGGCGTTGTTTGATTTTGACACGGGCGGTCCTCTGCTCAGTTTCATTCCAATCATGGTAACAGGAATTCTCTACGGTCTGGCTATGGATTATCAGGTCTTCCTTGTTTCTTCGATGAGAGAATCCTATGTACACGGAAATCGTGGTAACCAAAGCGTTATGAATGGCTATCAGATGGCCAGCCGCGTTGTGGTTGCAGCTGCCATTATCATGGTTTCCGTATTTGCAGGCTTTATTTTCACGCATGATATTATGATTAAGCAGATTGGATTCGCCTTGGCCTTGGGTATTTTGATTGATGCATTCGTTGTTCGAATGGCGTTGGTTCCGGCAGTCATGTCTCTCTTCGGGGATAAAGCCTGGTGGCTGCCAAAATGGCTGGATCGTTCGCTTCCTAACCTGGATGTTGAAGGTGACAAGCTTATTGCTGAACTAAATGCTAAGGAAAAACAGTAGGACAATTAGGATCGGATTTCACATGTCTACTGTGTCATTCCTGGGCTAATCTCGTAGGTTATTTACACTTTGTTTGTTGTATTTATTAGCAGTTTTCAAACCAAAATAAAGCACTTTCTTGGCTTCTACTTGTCGTACGGCAAGCTAAAAGCCTTGAAGGTGCTTTATTTATATTTTTCAATTCACTTGCTGATGCACCAGGTCTTTCTGAAAAGCCAGAACCCTGTCCCAGTCGCCACTAAAAATCGGAATGCTGTAATACCCTACTCTTTCATATAGCGCTGCAGCTTCTGGCTGAAGTGGCCCAGTCTGAAGCTTCAGATTGGTATAACCAAATTCCGCAGCAAGGCGCTCCGCTTCCGCAAGTATGGCCTGAGCAACTCCTTTACGGCGATAACCGGGTCTGGTGTACATACGCTTAACCTCAACGGATTGATCATCCAGCCGCCTAATGGCTCCGCACCCAACCGGATGCCCATCCAATCTGGCTACAATAAAGGCAGCACGAGGATTTTCGACGTCCGATGGTTGAAAGCCTGCGGTTCCATCCCCGCCGTATAACAAGCCCAGCTCACTGCTTAATTCCCGGATCAACTGCACTGAATCTTCGCTGCGTACGTCCTCAGCAGCCGCTTGCACAACCAACGACATGTGCAAAACCCCTTTACTCTATTGGTTTTATAGGCATTACAGATGTGTATAAAATAACACCTGATGATCGCAGCGTCAATCATTCTATCGATAGATCTTTTGTATAAGTAAGACAATTATTTCAACCATACAAAAACAGCAATAATTACTACGATAACCACGCCTGTACCGACCCATCCCAGACTGCTTGCCAGTTCCCCCAGATTACCGAATTGCGCACGCTCCAATCCATTCTTGAACGTACCCGCAGCATGATCGTGCTGCTCTTCTCGTTGTAGTCGCTCTCTCATCATCTCGGGAGTTTCTTGATCTTTGTTCATCATTTCCCCTCCAATGGTTCAGATCGATGACTTACTCTCACCAGAGCCAATTTTTGTGTATGTGTTTAGGTAATCATACCATATGGAGTAAACTTCCAATTCTTTTTTCGCCAATATCCCCTCTTCTGATATAGTCTCAGGCTATAGCTAGATATAATTTAATGGAATTACGTTATAACTTCACAACTGTGATAACTTTTCTGTAACACATTTGAAGAGGGGTTATGTAAATGACTAAAAGCAGTGTATTGGGTTACCCGCGAATTGGCGCTGATCGGGAATGGAAAAAAGCTCTGGAAGCCTTCTGGTCGGGCAAACTGGATGAAATCACGTTTCACACCCGTTTACAGGAGATCCGGTTAGGCCATTTGCGCAAGCTGCATGATCAAGGAATTGATCTTATTCCAGTCAACGACTTCAGTTATTATGATCACATTCTTGATACTGCCGTGATGTTCGGTATCGTTCCCAAACGATTTACATATGATGGCGGGGCCGTTCCTTTGTCGGTGTATTATGGCATCGCACGAGGCACCAAGGACGCTGCAGCCAGCGAAATGACGAAATGGTTCAACACTAACTATCATTACATCGTCCCAGAGCTAAATGACGTAACTCCCGCACTTACCGAAAATAAACCTCTTATCGCTTACCGCGAAGCCAAAGAAAAGCTCGGGATTGAAGGCAAGCCGGTGATCGTTGGACCCTTAACCTTCCTGAAGCTCTCCAAAGGTTACGACAAATCCGAGACGGAAGCCTGGCTGGAACGTTTGCTTCCACTCTACACGCAGGTGCTTCGGGAACTTACAGAAGAAGGTGTACAGTGGGTTCAGATTGACGAACCTGTTCTGGTTACCGAATTAAGCAAGGATGACTTACAGCTTCTGCAAAACATCTATACGACGTTTGCAGACGCAGTCCCTAACTTGAACATTTTATTGCAGACTTACTTTGAATCTGTGGAGAATTATAGCGACATTATAACCCTTCCGGTACAAGGAATTGGACTGGATTTCGCCCAAGGGCTCTCCGGCAATCTGCAATCCATTAAAACTAAAGGCTTCCCGGCTGACAAAATTTTGGGCGCAGGCATTATTGATGGTCGTGGAATCTGGAAGGCTTCACTTCAAGAGAAACTGTCCCTGCTTGATGTGCTGATTGAGCAGGTCGCACCTGAACGTTTAATAGTGCAATCGTCCTGCAGTCTGCTGCATGTGCCTGTTACAACAGAACGCGAGTCGAACCTCGACCCTGCGCTCAAGAGCTCGCTCGCCTTTGCAGATGAGAAGCTGAAGGAAATTGCTCTTCTGACAAAAGCATGCACATCAAGACATGCCGACATTCTGGAGGCGATTGATAAAGCAGATGAGGCGCTGCTGCCTCTTGAGCAGTCACAGGAACGTAATCGCATTGACGTGCAGCAGGCTGTCGCAGCCCTCCGTTTGCAAGAGCCTTCGCGCTCGCTCCCGTTCGCTAAACGTCATATTGCTCAGCAGGAAAAATGGAATCTGCCTCTTTTTCCGACAACTACGATCGGCAGTTTTCCTCAATCTGCAGAGGTACGCAAGACCCGGCAGCTATGGCGCAAGAGTGAGTTGAGCAACGAGCAATATGCCCAGTTTATTCGCGAGCAAATTGATGCCTGGATTCAAATTCAGGAAGAGATCGGACTGGACGTCCTCGTTCACGGAGAGTTTGAGCGTACAGATATGGTGGAATTCTTCGGTGAGAAACTCGCAGGATTTGCCTTCACTCAGTATGGCTGGGTACAATCCTATGGTTCCCGTTGTGTAAAACCACCGATCATTTTCGGTGACATTGCGTTCGTTCAGCCAATGACGGTTGAAGAAACCAAGTACGCTCAGTCACAGACCCAGCGACCGGTAAAAGGCATGCTGACCGGACCGATAACCATTATGAACTGGTCCTTTGTCCGGGATGATATTCCGCGTGAGCACATTGCTTATCAGCTGGCATATGCACTCAGACAGGAAGTGGAAGCCCTTGAGCAGGCGGGTATTGGCATGATCCAGGTGGATGAACCTGCTGTTCGTGAAGGCCTTCCACTCAAGCAAAATGAGCAAGCTGATTATCTGGCCTGGGCGGTCAAAGCTTTCCGCATCTCCACATGTACGGTACAAGATACAACGCAAATTCATACCCATATGTGTTACTGTGAATTCCATGACATGATCGATTCCATTGAAGCCATGGATGCTGATGTCATCTCCATAGAAACATCACGAAGTCACGGCGAGCTCATTCACAGCTTTGAATTGAATACGTACAATCTCGGCATAGGGCTTGGTGTGTACGATATCCATAGTCCTCGTATCCCGAGCGTGGAAGAAATGACAACCATGATTGAGCGCGCCCTGCGTGTGCTGGATCCCAAGCTGTTCTGGATTAATCCCGATTGCGGCCTGAAAACCCGTGGACATGAAGAAACGGTCGCTTCCTTGCGCAACATGGTTCAAGCGACCCAAATCGCACGTGAACAACATCATGCCATCAAAGCAGTTTAAATTAAAAAGAGCAGGACGCCCCTCCTTCATATGGAGTGTCCTGCTCTTTTCATTTCTTGCTTTTTTCAGAAGCCTTCAGTCCAGTTAAACTTAACCCTGTAAAAAATCAATCAATGCTGCATTAAATTGTTCAGGGTGAGTCGCATTAAATCCGTGTGGCCCACCTTCTACAACCACCAGACGGCTGCCAGGGATCGATTCATGTGTACGTTGTCCGCTCACTTCGAGCGGAACGATGGCATCGGAATCACCATGGATAACCAGTGTCGGAATACTGAATTTCTCCAGATCCTGACGGAAATCGGTAAGAGCAAAGGCAGCGATACAATCCAATGTCCCTTTAGGAGAAGCCAGAGCTGCAATGTCCCGGTTATAGATACGGAACGGTTCGCTCACAAGGTCCTTGCGGTCTCCTGCGGCGAAAAAGTTAGTTGTGAAGCCTTCCAGGAATGCCAGACGATCCCCTTTTACGCCATTTTGGAATTCTGCAATCGTTGCATCATCCAATCCACCTTGAGGATTGTCTTCAGTTATATAGAGATAAGGAGGAACTGCTCCCGCAAATACGGCTTTGGAAACACGTTCGGTTCCGTAAGTTCCCACATAGCGAGCTACCTCGCCGCCTCCCATGGAGAACCCAACCAGTGTAACCTCATGCAGATCAAGGTGCAGAATCAATTTATGTAAATCCGAAGCAAAGGTATCATAGTCATAACCATCCCAAGGTTGGGAAGACTGACCAAAGCCACGACGGTCATACGTTATAACACGGTAGCCTGCTTCGATCAGGGAAGGTACTTGCTTCTCCCAGGATCGTCCGCTCAATGGCCATCCATGAATAAGGATGATGGGTTTTCCCGCGCCATGATCTTCATAATACAGTTCAATTGGTTGTGCATTCTCTTCGCCTACATTTACTTTAGCCAAGGAAAATCCCTCCGTTAGTTATTATATTTTTGTTTGTTACTATTTAAATGTTACATATGTAAACGTTAATTGTCAATCGTACCCAAGAATTAGATGGAGTATGCCATTTGAACTGAATACAGTGAAAAACCTTTGAAATGACACCTGTCATTCTAGCAAAAAAAGCCGCCTGCAAGGCGACTTATCATGCAAACATATTCTTATTTCTGTTCGTATATATTGCTTGTCATGTTTAATGAGCGTTAGTGGTTGCAACGCCAGGTGCTGGTGCTCTATGCAAAGCCACACGTGCACAGCTTATTCCCCATGTAACCAGTGCAATCAAAATAAGATTAATCACGATTGAAGTCACTGGTGCTCCGCTATAGATAAGTCGGACGTATCCCCGGACAGCGTTGGATGCAGGCAGGAAATCCCCGATATGACGATAGAATGGTGTGAGCATTTCGGTTGCGATAATGTTGCCTGCTGTCATGAGCTGGAAAGGAATCAAGGCTACGTTGAACAGTGCGCCCAATCCACCAAATAATACAAATGACATTTGAGTCAGGCATACGCAGGCGATGTATACGAGAATATGGAATCCCCACATTTCCCAGAAGGAAGCGACAGGTGTGACAAACAACATGGCTACAGTCGTTATAATGAGAGGCGCTACGATACACACCATCAATAACAGAAGCTGTCTGGCCCAGAAAATTTTCCATCGGTCGTACTTGTGACTTAGGATCATGGTTGACAGATTCAATTGAATATTCATGGTCATCACTGCGATATATGTGATAAACCCAAGGATCATGGGCAGCATGCTGAGTGCAAAATTGGTGATGTTGTTAGACTTGACCACATTTGTCGTGACTACTTCTTTTTGAACGATTCCTGATAGCTGAGCACCTACGCTGGTAGATATCCCTTCAGCTGATCCTTCCAATATGGATCTGGAAACTTCCGAAGCTGCCTGATTGACATAATACGTTAATTGCCCTTCCCCTTTGTCCAGGTTCGCAGCGAATTGGGCAGGAATGCTTACGATCATACCAATATCCCCATCATTCATGACTTGCTCAGCTTCCTCAAGAGATGAATAGTTTTCTGTTTTGAAAGGGACTGTTTCCTGAATGATCTTTTCTATTCTCTGTCCATTCGCTCCGTCCAAGTTAATAATACCTATTTTAAGTTGGTCCACTCGTTCCGTTGCTCCGTTGTATCCCGTCAACCAGACAATGGTGAATATCAATGGAACGACCAAAGCAAAGACCAATCCAATCTTGGTTTGTAGAATCCTCATAAAATCTTTTAATACTGAAAAAACAGACATGTATTTCTCTCCTTCTTGGATATGGCTCCAATTTCAAATTAATAGGCTAACATATAATAGGCTATGCATGTATATCCACAAAAAAAGTCAGCTGACGAATCAGCTGGAGATTCCTTCATAAATTTTGTTGAGGAGTACGGCAAGTTGTTCTGCCCCTTCCGGGGTAATTAACTCCCTCAATGACTGATCCATATCATTCATCAGAGGAACTACCTGTAAATAAAGCTTTTTCCCTTCCTCGGAAAGCCGCAGCAGGATGGCTCGCCGATCAACAGGATCGGTGCTTCGAATAATAAGATCCTTATGTTCCAACCGCTCCAATGTCTTGCCGACACTTGTTTGATCTTTACCGTGGAGTTCGGATAACTTCTTCTGTGTAATGCCTTCGTTCTGATACAGCTGTTCGAGCATCCCATATTGTTCAGGTGTTATGCCGTAATCCTGCAGTAGATGGGTAACTCTTTTTTTGTGGACAAAATAAGTTCTGGATAATAGCAATCCAATGGGATCTTTGTCTTGATGAGTTGACATCAGGTTAAGCCCTCCCCGAGATACTAGCATAGCCTATTAATAATCTTCAAGAAGAATATCCTTAATTTGAACCTTTGTCAATCTAATGTTTCTGAGCCATACGTCTTTCTCGTTTAAAAATGAAAAAGCCGCCTTGAAGGCGGCCCACTGTTCTTCCGTTGGTAGGGTAAGCTATTTTACTCGAAGCGATACGTCCAGAATGCTTCTCTGCCGAATCTGCGCTGGATTTCTTCATCATCCAATTTCCGGTTACCGACAAGCTCTGCAGCCTGAAATTGCGAACGGTGAGCCTGAATGGCTCCCATTTTTTGCTCCAGATATCCCCTTACATCAACATGTACATCTGGCTTTCCGATGGCTTGCTCATGGTTTTTGGAGAAAGCAACACAATATACGATGGGTCTCTCTTCTGCCGGCAGCCGGGAAATCGTCCGTATGACTGCAGCACCCGTAGCATCATGATCGGGATGCACGCTATAACCTGGATAAAAGGTAAATACGATGGTTGGTTTGAGTTCCTCTATCAAATCCATGATGCGGCTATCAAGCAGATGTGCATCCTCGAATTCGATCATCTTGTCGTGAAAACCAAGCATTCTCAAGTCATGAATACCAATCGCCTGAGCAGACTCTTCGAGCTCCACCTTGCGGATGGCAGGCAGAGTGACCCTGTTCGCAAATGGCGGAATGCCCATATTGCGGCCCATCTCGCCTAAAGTCAGGCAGGCATACGTAACGTACGCACCGCCATCAATATATTTTGCGAGCGTTCCGGCAACGGAAAAAGCCTCGTCGTCAGGATGGGGATATATTACCAAAATGCGTTCATTTTCGTATGATTTATTGTTCATGCTGTTTCGATCCTCCGCTTCCATCAGAAACTCTCCCGACTAAGTTGAAAGGCGACAACCAATTTCCCCTGGCTGTCATGACCCGCTAAAATCAGTCGATCCTTTTCATTTTCATCAATATGGGTAAGGCCTTCCGCATAAACCCAACCCGTCGTCGTTTTTAAGCCTACCCGGTATGGGTTCGTGCCTGAAATGGATCCCTGTGTGTATCGAATGGCCGCATTGGAAATGAAAGCCGAGGCAGGGTGACGTGTACTATCGTAGTGATTGGCGTACGCACCTGTCGTCATTTCGAGGTGTAAGTATAGATCCTGATCAATGAAACCATTGAGCCGGGCTTGGACATCTTGAGGTTGTATAAGTTGCATAGTGATCTCCTTATGTGGTCTGAAAGATAAATACTTCATCCATTTTACCATATGTCCATGTAGAATTAACAATTCGAAATCACCTGACCACTTACTTTACATCGGTGAGCACAAATATTCCCTCTAAATGAGCCTCTAAGTATTGCATTACTTATGCTGTATACGTACCGAATTCCGCAGTAAATGTAATTGCGGACCCGCGCACAGTCGGATCTTCCGCTTCAATAGTAATTTCACCATTCATTAACTGTACAATCCGATGACATATCGCTAATCCGAGACCTGTACCTTCCGTCCGGCGAGTAACACTGTTATCAACTCGGTGAAATGGAATAAACAAATGACTCCGTTTATCCTGAGGAATTCCGATCCCTGTATCCCTGACCGTACATTGAAGCCGGATGCTACCAGCATCTATGGAGAGCAGTCTGGCCTCCAAGGAAATGTCACCTTCATCCGTGAATTTCACGGCGTTTCCCAGCAAATTAAGAATCACCTGTCTGAATCTTCCATCATCCCCAATCAGAATCTCTGGAATATCCGGATCAATGGAAACGTTAACTTGCAGTTTCTTATTCAGAATTCCAACCCCAAGGATATCCAGCGTATCCGTTACGGCTTCCCTGATGCTAAAGGCTTCCTTCAGGAGCTGTTCATGATTTGAATCCAATTTGCTGTAATCCAGAATATCATTGACGATACGCAGTAGAGACTTCCCGCTTTTTTGCAGTGTAGCTACATATTCCTTCTGCTTATTGGTAAGATCGGTTGCAGCCAACAGATCCGTGATTCCCATCACGCCATTCATCGGGGTCCGAATCTCGTGATTCATCGTGGTTATAAACTCGCTCTTCACCTGGTTGGCCATTTCCATGGCTTCCTTCTCGATTAAGAGATGCTTCTGTTCGTTAAGCAATCTCCTCTGTACTGAAAGGGAAGGGAATACAACCTCGTCCGAAGACAGATGGCTATATAAGGGTGATTTCACAAATTCCACGTCAGTCATCATGTACTCATGCTCTCTCATCATCTTAAGCTGCAAGGACGAAGAAATGGCGGATGCGTTATATGCGCATACAGATACCATCCCGTATTCACGGACTACGCCGCAAGTCTGTCGCTCATAACCCACCAAATTCCCCTGGATCTTGTCCTCGCTATGCTCCCCCCACGTCATTACATTGGCCCACGTACGAATGGACATGTTATTCTCTTGTACCATCCCCATTACCTGGTGAAAATGAGTAAGAATATGCTCAAAACTAAAATCTCCCCGTGATCCGTAATAATCCACGTTGTTAGCATAATGAAGATACTGAAGCTGGTCACCAGAAATAACATCATTAAGCTTGTTATAAATATCATGATATGTGTCTGCTTCTTCTATCAATAAAATGTGATGACCTTGGTCTATACCCGTTAGAATATAGGATACCGCATTATCAACATAACGATCGAAATCCTCGAACAAATAAATGATATGGCCTCCATCCGTGACACTGGTCAACGAATTTAACGGTACTGCTTGTTTGTTCATATAAGGACTCCTCGGATCTTGCTTTTATTTTCTACTATAAAGGATATAAATTCATACGTCACATCTATTATGGAAAAAATACGAAACTGTCGACGTAATCGAAAAAAAGCCGCCATATCGGCGACTTGTATCGTAGCTATCTTTGCTTAATGTTGCTTATTGGACATCATATATCCTGCAATAACATTGTCCTTGTTTATTCTCTGAACTCTGTCATGATTTTAATCAATTCCTCAAAATGAGGCTTCATTGTTCTCATAGTTAGAATCTTCAATTGCTCCGTGGTCGCAAACTGTCCCCATACCATCTCGTGTGCGGCCTTTTCCTTGAACTGTAAAAGGGTGACATCCATGGCTTGTAACTCTTTGGCTATGGAAGCAAGCGTATTTTTTGTTTTCTGCGGGATTTGCTTTGGTTTATCTTTCCAATAACTGTAACTGACTTCGTACATGATCCTGAATACATCCGCTTGCATTGCAAGGATAAATAAATCCTCCTGCTCCTTGGAAGTCATAACTGTTTGATTCACCATAAACTGAGGGGTAGAATCGTTCACATAATTATCACTAAACTCTACAAGCGTAATCAGAAATTGTGTAGCTTCGTCCGCTTGGCTCTTGGCCCGTTCGATAAACTTCTGCACTTTAGCAGGATCTTCCTGATCGGTTACTTTGCTGATTTTCTCAAGTGTTTCGGCCAAGGGAATAACCGAATGTCCTTGTCTCAAAAGTGTCAGAAAACCACTATTATTTTTAGCTTGATAAAGTTTCTTCAAATTTTCCGATTCTTCTCTCGCCGTATTGAGTTGATAGTTGTAGAATCCAATAAGGATTAAAATAAGGACTACGAATATCCAGACCAACTTAGAATTTTTTTTAATCAAATGATCATCTGCCGTTTCTAGAGATATTATATACCAGAATATGAATGCAATAATTGGCACATTTGAGAATTGTAGCATACGGGGCGGCCCGTCTAATACAGGAGATTATTGCCATATGTTTTGTCCAAAAATAACAATCCTGACAACAAGATTGCCCGGACCAGCTTTCCTTATCGTAACTGCGTTACTTATCATTCATGGTCACAACTAACGTTCGTGGTGTCCCGTTCTTAACGTCGATTGAATAGCGACCCTCATTAAAGTTAAAGCTTTTACTTTCCAACGTCTCCACATCAATGTCCTTATAACTTGTCAGGATTTGATCAATGGTTTCCTCACTAACGTTCAGCGCATGTAACACCAGAACAGGATATTCAAGATCTGCACCAATATAATAGATCTCGTTTAATGTCCCATCCTCTTGGATTTCAAAATGCATCTTGTTCGAATATTGATTGGCATCATTGATCATTGCTGGGTCGGATACCGTAATAATTGTGCCTTGTCCATCGTAAAAGGTTGTTCTCTTAAAATCCAGGCCTTCCGTCGAAATCGGCTGAAGGAACTCCACGTCTTCATTTTGAATGACAAGGTTATTGAATGTGGTGATGAACTCCTTCAGCTCTCCTTCCGGAGTGTATTTTTTCTCTTCGGCCGTGGGCGCCTCAAACAGCTTTTTCTGAGATTTGAACAGAACCAGATCCTCTTTGGAAAATTCAATTCGCACCGTTGCGCCTCGTTCAATTCCATCTTGGCCATCATAGATCCATACATCATAGGGATTATTGGTTTCTTTCTCAGCTGGCTGACCTGCTAGTTCTTCTACCTCGGGCTGACTCATGCCTTCCTGAATTTGTTTGTACACTTCCGGGGTTACCCCCTTTTGCCCTCCGCAAGCAACAAGTAATCCGAATAGCATGAATGTTAATAAAGGGTAATGCCATTTCTTCAACCTAATCTTCCTCTCTCTCGTATGTATAAATCCTAATTTTCTCTCATGAAGAAACTTTTGTATATAGATTTAAACCTTTTTAGGTCATTTGACACGTATATGCCTACACGAAAACTAGAAGAGATTCATCATTTAATTTCTCTTTTTTCTTTGGTTTCGTCTCTGTATGATTAACGGTAGCTCTACATATGTACTTATAGAAGGCAAATTGAATTCTACATCATTTTTAGAACAAAGCACCGGAAGGAGATCTCCCGATTTGAAAGCTTTTATTCAATTGTTGCATTTCGGCTATCATCAGGCGATGAGCTGCATTTTCCCTGTGGCCATCTTCGGAACCCTAGCCATCACCAGCGTGATCGAGGTTCCATTCTTTCATCGCTATGATGCCATTCTACTGATCTTGCTTGGTGTCCAATATCTCATGTACCGAAGTGGGTTGGAGACCTGGGATGAAATTAAAGTCATATGTGTGTTTCATATGATTGGCCTGGTTCTTGAACTGTACAAAGTAAGCATGGGTTCTTGGTCCTATCCAGAGCCTGGATTCACCAAAATATTTGGAGTGCCGCTGTACAGCGGCTTCATGTATGCGAGTGTGGCAAGTTTCATGTGCCAGATCTGGCGCAGATTACGCATGGACATGACTGGATGGCCTGGTTTTGCACCCTCCTTTCTGCTCGGAGGAGCCATCTATCTCAACTTCTTCACCCACCATTTCATTCCTGATTTTCGTTGGTGGCTGACTGCTCTGGTCTTTATCGTATTTTGGAAAACATGGATCATCTACCGGGTACGGACCAAGACATATCGAATGCCTTTATCGCTCGCTTTTGTCATTGTAGGCTTCTTCATCTGGGCTGCCGAGAATATTGCTACATTTTTTAATGGCTGGAAGTACCCTGACCAGCACGATGCCTGGCAATTGGTTAGTTTCAGCAAAATCAGCTCCTGGTTCCTGCTCGTAATCATTAGCGTCATCATTGTCGCTCAGCTTAAATATGTCAAAGCCAATCGAACGAGCACTGGCCCCAACTAAATATTAAGACTGACAAATACAAGCTGATGAATTTCGACAGCAAAGCTTTCTTAAAGCTTATTCCTCAATAACAACAACTCTAACGGTTCCGCCCGGAAGTTGAAATAACAGAAATTAAAAAGGCTCCCTTTAAGGGAGCCTCTTCTTATTAGAATCTTATTTTGCCAGGTATCCGCCATCAACGAAGACGGTTGTTCCAGTAACAAAATCATTTTCAGCCAGGAATACAACAGCGTGAGCAATTTCCTCCGGTTTACCCAGACGTCCAAGCGGATGTTTGGCAACCAGGCCGTCGTAAAATTCACCCAGTGATTCTTTGTTTACCATGCCGCTTTCCACAAATCCAGGAGCAACTGCGTTGACGCGGATGTTACGATCCGCATACTCCAGAGCGAGTGATTTCGTAATTTGGTTGACCGCACCTTTACTAGCCGCATAAGGCATGGAAGTTGGTTCACCAACAGAACCCAGGATCGAGGAAGTGCTGATTACAGATCCTCCGCCCGTTTTCAGCATTTCACGGATCGCATATTTCGCACCGTAGAATACACCGTCCTGATTGATTGCGATGACACGTTTGTATTCTTCGTCCGTTAATTCATGTGAAGGCTTTTGAACACCAATGCCTGCATTATTGAAGATGACATCCAGTTTACCAAACTGCTTCACTGTCTCTGCTACCAGGTTTTCAACTTGTTTTTCGTCGGCAACATTAACTTTGATGAACACGACATCATCATTATATGTTTGTTTTAATTCCTGCTCGGCAGCTTTGCCGTGCTCTTCATTATAATCTGCGATAACAACCTTCGACCCTTTATCCAAGAAGGCTTTTACTGTAGCCAAACCAATTCCGGAAGCTCCGCCTGTAATGATAGCAACTTTGTCTTTAAGATTAGTCATGGTGATTCCTCCAGTAATTGTTGAATTTTAGACAAAACTAACATAATTTTATATGTAACCATAATCATATAATTTAGTCATAATGTAAGTTTTGTCGTTTATTTGACACAATTAATCGTATTCCTTTTAATGAGCATTGTCAAGTTACTATATATTTACTAGTTAACATGCCGAGGGATATTAAGCGGAAATATTGAAGCAACTCAGCAGAGACACTTCACCCCACGACGGTTGTTAGTGTGTTCCAAATCTGAGGGATTATGTACCCCGCACGGGCGGGCTGTCTTTTTTTCTGTTACAATATGAAGCGGAAAGGAGTGAAACTCATGTTAGATTCAATTGATAGTCATATTTTACGAAGACTGGCTCAAAACAGCCGGATATCCTATACCGATTTGGCAAAAGAGGTTGGATTGTCTGGTGTTGCCGTCAAAGAGCGCATAGACCGGCTTGTCAATCAAGGAATCATTGAACAGTTCTCCATTGTAATTAGCGCCGAAAAGCTCGGCAAAAAGATATCTGCCTATTTGGAGCTTGAAGTGGAGCCAGCACATTTGAATGAGATCATAGAGGCGTTGAAACATAACGATAAAGTCGCTGTGTTATACGAAATGACTGGTCCCTGTATCCTCCATATACATATTCTTGTCGAGAGTATTGAAGAGATGGAACAATTCATGAACGAATCCATATATTCGCTGAAAGGTATCGTCCGTGCTGAAACGCAGATTCTGATGAAACGACACAAAAATCAGGATGGATTGAATATATAAAAAACAAGAACCGTCAGGCATTAAGACCAACGGTTCTTGTTATTAATATGAAGGAATTATTGCTTTATGAAATGGGTTAGTTCGTCTTGGAAAGCTTGGCTTGATAGAAATTGACGAAGTACTCGCTTACCTCTGCTGACTTCTGGGCATTTAATTGAATAGGAGCAATCAGTCTAACGGTTTCTCCATTGAATGAAGCCTTCGTTTCTCCAAGTTTCGCTGATAGTGTATTGCCATTATACAGGATTGAAACCATTTTCGTTTTTGGCTCCCATTCAATCTTGGCACCAAATTGTTCAAAGCTGCTGCGTAATGGTGTCATATTCCGTTCAGCGTCTCCAAACAACTTCTTGTCAACAATCGCATGAACTCCCCAGTTCCCATCCACTACCTGTGTAACCCCAAAATCGGTGGTTACCGACATTAAAGAGTAAGCCTCGTCTTCGGTTAGTTCCATGCCTCTCATTAGAAAAGCCTTGGTTTTATGCGCAGCATCTTTCATCGCCTTATCGAGGGAAGATTTATCGAAGATTTCCTTCTGGGCATCCTCACCCAGTTCTTCAAGATAGTTGGCGTAGCTGAAACCATGGACCACCCACTCGTTCTCATTTTCCAGCAATGGGAAGTTTAACGACTTTAATTTGTTATCCAGCTTATCTTTTTTATGAAGAATAATCTGAACATCTCCAGTTACAGACGTTTCAATGGCTGTTCCATTTAATTCAGAGTCTCCTTGCCCTGCGTGTGGATCACCGATCGACAGCAGCGCTCCCGGGACAGAAACCGGATAGTACATGGTTGCTCCTTCCGTAACACGCCAGTCATCGATATTTCCGCCATAATAGGAAGGTGGGACCGAATCAACGATATCCGCTTCCTTCGGAGCTACGCTCATGGTACCGAAATGGAGTCGAACAGGCACTCGAACATCTTTCAGGACATTGTGATTTTCCTTCACCGTTGTATGATCGACTACCACACCAGGATAATCTATTGTAGGATGCACATTTCCATCCGGATCGGTTTGAGGAGTCCATCTATAGCTATATAATGCCTTAGCGTAATCGGTACCGCCTTCAGAATCCATTTCGTAAATCGTCACAACCTCACGTGTCACCGGTTCTTCTTCCATCTCTCCATATAGAAACCCCCAGTTTGCAGCCACGTTGGAACCATATGTTTTTCCTGCATATTCGCCGTTACCATTAGGACGAAGTTTCATATCCAAAATCTTCACTTCCAGTACGTCTCCCGGTTCCGCTCCTTCAACCGCGATTGGGCCTGTCATGATATGTACTCCCGGACCACGATCTGCTTCCGTCTTCTCGGATTCGGTCCAATGAAAAATATCTTCGACGCCAGCGTCACCTTTGATCATTCGTTCATAATCATCGCCAGAATGGTGAGTAATCGCATCCACCGTAACGATATCTCCGGAGTTGACGGTTAGTACTGCTTCACCCATGCCGATATTACCCCACCGGACATTTTCGGAATTTGCCTTCAGAACATGTGTCTTTGGCTTCACGGACACTTGATCAATGTCAGCATTGACTACATTCATACCTGGCATTAACAGTGAACCAATGGATAACGCAGCGAAAACCTTCCATTTTAATCGATTTCCCATTCATAACTCCTCCTGTCATCTTCTCATGTCATATTAGTTAACTTGTTATGAACCGAAGTATAACAGACAATCTAAAAGTTAACAATATAAAGTTATAATTACTTTTTTATTTATTTTCTTAATATAAACAATAGAAATATATTAATAATATTAACTTTTACAAATCCACCCGAGATTTTATGATATATAAAAAGAATAAAGAAGCCGCCACTTGGGCGACTTCTTAAGTGTCTCATATTACTCCGTGTTCAGTTCCACCGACCACTTTTCCCCTTCTTCTAAATGAAGCAGGAATGCACCATTCTCCATGGGGAGTGGTTTATATTTGTTCTTGCCAAACTGTCTACATAAAGAGATGTCGACCCAGTCCGGGAGCTGAACTTTCGAGGACATCCGCCTAGTGGCGGCTAACTCAGCTTGAAATGTCCCTGACTTGCGGTCCCATGCAAGCGACAGAACGCCTCCGGGTATACGCCAATTCTGCAGCTCTCCACGCAGCATTCTTACAGGAAGTGCCGGAAGCAGCTTGATCCGTTGAGGCGAGACCAGCAGCAGCATTTCCTGTACGGCATTAACCCAGCCCATATTGGCATCAAGCTGAACTGGAGCAGCATCTAACGTCAGGCAAATTCCCATACTGCGCCAATCATTATGGAGTGTGAAACCATTAGATAGAACACAGGACCGGGCAAGATGATCCAGGCTGTCCAAAGCCCGTTCTCCGTCGCCCAGCCGGGCATAGATCGATGACATGTGAGCCAGGGACCACCCACTCTGTGCTCCAAGTCTTCGCTGGTGTACTGCTTTCTCGAAGGCTTTGAAAAGCAGTGGGTCTTCTTCCCGACTGACTTCCTGTCCTGGAAAAACAGGGTATAGATGGGACAGATGACGATGATCTTGCCGATCCTCAAAAGCAGGATGAAGCCACTCCTTGACAGCCCCCTCCTTATTCAACATGTAGGAAGGCAGACGTGTAAGCATATCTTCCCACTCTGGTATTTTGCTGCTATTAACACCGATTATCCGACTCGCTTGTATGGTATGCTGCAATAATTCCTTGATGATGGCGACGTCCATTGTGGCATTAATGGCTGTAGGCATGGGATGTGCGAGTTGTTTACCATCCTGAGGCATGAAATTCTGCGGTGTGTTCTCGGGTGAAACGGATGGGTATACCATATACCATCCCTCTTCGTCCAGCACCAGAAAGTCTTCATAAAACTGTAAGGCCTCTCTCATAAAGGGCAGCGCCTGCTCGCGCAGAAATTGCATATCACCGGTATACCAAAAATGCTCATAATAATGTCTGGCCAGCCACCCGGCTGCTCCGGTCCAGTTCATGATGACAGGAACAACCTGATTTGGGATGCCCATGCCTGGCGTAGTCCCAGCAGGGATGTAGATCCCGCGACAGCCATAGAGCTTGCGTGCATTTTCCTTGAAGACATCCATCAAATCGGTGTAATACCGAAACAAAGACAGGTTCATGCAGGTTAAACCGCCAACAGCCGAATGCCAATACATCATCTGAACATTTTCATTAGCCATGTGATGACCCCAGATTAATCGGTAATCTCCGCCCCATAGCCCATAAAGACCAAAAGGCATATTGCCTTCCTCAGAGGTTCCGCTAATGAATAAATATCGACCGAATGCCCACATCTTGCGAATCAACCCCAAGGGAGCTTCGCCTTCATAAGCATCTAACAGAAGCTCTTCATTACTGCGCCCGTCATCAGCCGCATCATCCAGATCAAGCTCTGCGGAGTGAAACAGCGGCTGATGTAGCTCCATATGTCTGGATAGCATTGAATTATAATCAGTCTCCAGCCCTGCAAGCTCCTGCTTCAGTCGTAACCATTCCTCTTCCCGCTTGCCTGTAACAAACATCTTAACGAGAACAAGCACTTCGCCCGACATTTCGAACGGGATCTCTGCGTGAATGGCTTGTTTTCCGCTGTCATCTCGCTGATCCGTGTCTGGAATGGTACCCCCTTTTCCCGGGAAATGTAATGCTCTATGGGAAGGCATCACTCCAGCCCCATGATCATCTCCCACACACATTAGACGCATTACAGCGCCATAATCCTCTCCATCGTCATTTCTGCCACCATAAAATACATATTGCTCATCTTCATCCGTTCTAACCGTGACGGATATTTTCAGTTCCTTAAATTCTTCATCATCCCGCTCACGGTCACCCGGCGGAAATTGAAGACCAACACTTCCCGATATCACTGGCGTACTTCCTGATTCCCTAACCTGTACCGAATCGCTCGTGTTCAGTACTTCAGCGTTTATTCTGAACACCACACAATCATCTGCACGAGAGACAAAAAGACTTCTTGAAATCTTTCGTCCCCCTTCCTCCCAGCAGACATGAACTTCTCCCGTTTCCATATCCAGTTCCCTGCGATAATGGTGAAAAGCATTGTCACAATTCATGGTAAGTGTCAATTCAGCCAAAGGAAAACGGGAGGATAGTTTGGAAGCATATCCTTCTGCTTGCACGGCACGGGTCAGATGCCAGCTGGCCTCCGAAAATTCCCCAGCGTCCATAAGTCGCCGGGTCTCCTGCAATGTGTGACTGACGTCGGGGAGTTCATCCTTTCTTCCCCAGTGCCATAGTTCACCATGCTGCAGTAAAATCACTTCTTGATGTATACCACCTCGCACAGAGGCACCAATTATCCCATTACCGGAAGGAAGTGCCTCCCGCCACATCCCCTTCCACCATGAAGCGGGATACTTCAGAATCATCTTGTTCCTATCGGGTCTGCCCGCTTGAGATCCGTTTAATTTCTTCACGCACCTTCTGCTCCCCGCATCTCCATTTCAATACTGGCCAGCAGGAATGGTGCTACTCCCATCTGAGCATCACTGACGATCTGTTCGCTAATATAGTAGGCATAAGAACCATCACGATATTTCTTTCCTCCGAGTCCAGCCCCATGACAAATGCGGTGCAGGTGTACCCCCTGTTCATCCTCCGTAACAAAGTGACTGAGAATACCAGCATACGCCAGATCAACAACTTTGCGATCCAGTTCAGCCAAATAATGCAGACGCTGACCCTTGGCTAAGGCGTAGGTCAGCATGCAGGAAGCCGACGCTTCCAAATAGTTGCCTTCCCTGCCGTTCTGGTCCATAACTTGATACCACAGTCCGCTCTCCTGATCCTGGGCATGGGCGATTGCATAGGCCATTCTCTCGAAGATGCCCATGATCTGACCGCGCTGAGGATGATCAATTGGAAAAAACTCCAATGCATCCACTACCGCCATCGCATACCACCCCATCGCCCTGCCCCAGACGTGGAACGATTGACCCGTGTCTTTGTCGCACCAGCGCTGTTCCCTGCTCTCATCCCATGCATGGTGCAGCAGACCGCTTCGCGGATCCCGGGTCTTCCGCTCAATCAGTAGAATTTGACGCGCGACTTCATTGAAGCTCTCAGGGTGATCGAACATATGGCCATACTCTGCCAGAAACGGGGAAGACATATAGATCCCGTCAAGCCACATCTGGAACGGATATATTTTTTTGTGCCAGAATCCGCCCTCACTGGTTCGAGGCTGCCCTTTCAACTGGGCGACCAGTTGCAAGATGGCTTGATGGTATTTCTCTTCCCCAGTAAGCTTCCACATAGAAAAGAGATTTTTGCCTTCATTGATCATGTCCAGGTTATAATCCTCAAGTTGATAGTTCCTGATGGTACCGTCTTTATCGATCAGGCCATCCATATGATGGAGAACCAGTTCACTATATCGAGGTTCACTATTCCAAACGGCGGCACGTTCGAGGGCCAGAAGCGTCATTCCGGCAACGTACCCCCATTTCCCGGCAATTTTGGGATGATTCCCATCCAGGCATTCGGAAACTAGCGTATCCGCAATTTTGGCAGACATTCTGCGATTCTGAGTAGAGACCTTTGTTAACGTTTCAACCAACGTAATCGCTCCTTTTTCGCTCGCGTATTATTGCTCAAGCCAATCCCGACTACTCAACGTGTGAACATACGATCACCTAATCGGATCAGGTCAGGGGGTGCAGCCCCTCCCATAGAACTGACCAACTCCCGTCCTGCGGAAATCCCGGATTGTTCCCGCCTTCCTCACCGCTCCATCCGGCAGCCATCATTGCTACCGCAGTTAACAGTCCACCATTCCCAGGCAGATACGCCCATAATCCTGGCCTTTGATAATTGTGTCCATTGGGCAAATAGGTGTTTTTGGTGGCATCCATCAATAAAAAGTCAACGGCCAGCTCAGGTTCTCCCAGCCTTGCCGCTGTCATCGCACACATCGGAAAGTCCCACCCCCATGCGGATTCCCAATCCCAGCATTCTTTCACTTTGAGAAGTGTATTTTTCATGATTTTGCCGTCAATCAGCGTGCCGGGAAGCAGGCCGAGCGCTCCGAGCATGGAAGGATGATCATGGTTCTTGGCAGTAAATGTGTCTGGACAATTCTCGTGCGCAAGATACACTCCATTCTCATGCACAGGATTTGCCATATGAGACGCAACCTTTTTCCATTCCGGATTCACAGGCCGCTCCAGCCGCTCCGCCCACATAGCGGCGATTTCCAAGCCAAATTTCCAGTATTCCAGTTCATATGGCGGATTCAGACTTTCATTCATGGCATGATTCTCCTGAGCTGGAATCAACGGCGGCCCAAGTACATATGCCTCTTTTTCAGCATCCCAGTGGGCAAAGGAAACCATAAAATCAGCTGCCTCGAATACGATGTCCTTATACCGTTCCAATACAGACCTCTCAGGCCGGGCCAAGTAACACATCTCGGCAAGTGCCATCGGATGAGGCTGCTGCCAGATTAACCCTGGTGCTACTGGTGAAGGGCTCTGCCCACCGTTATATCCAACCATTTTGGGCCAGCGCGCACCAGCATATCCCTGTGAACGTGCCAGTTCACGAGCCTTGGGCAAAATGGTGATATACCAATCCATACTTTTGCGAAGCAGATCTGTACGATCCCACAGGGGAAAATGTGCAGCATGCCACCAGTGCATTTCTAGGTGCATTTTACCGAACCAGCTATTATACATGTAACCCGTTTCCTGAGGCGGCATGGAGCCGCCACTGTGTACAGCACATAGGAACTGGGACAGCACAATTCGTCGCTCCAATTCTGCTGCTCGGGGATCTTTACTGCCGGATACATCCATGGCTGCTCCACTGTTCCAGAACTGCTCCCAGTAGACCGAGCTGGCGTGGATTACGGCCTCAGCTGGTTGAACTGATGGGTTCGACGCAGCAAAAGCAACACTGCAAGACCAGCTATCTGAAAGCTCCAATACTTCAGGAATAAGCGTAAACTCATGTGCTCCGGTCTGCTCCAGACGCCCCTTGTCCCAGATCCACCTCACACCATATTCGTCTTCATCCAAAATCCGTTTCAGTGAAGCTGAAACCGAATCGTTCGCCATTAGCTCGGTGTGATGTCTGCTGTCCTGTTCCCAATCGGGAAAAACGGACTTGGACCAGCTCCGATGTGTCATATCCGGACAGGGGAAAACAAGGAACAAATGCAGACGCCCCTTGCGGATTAATTCTGAATGTACACGAATGCCGATGCCATCGTTCTCCGGATCACAGGCAGTCTCCACCTGAACCCTGAACCCATCTACGGTGAACTCACTGTGAAGTGTACCTGTCCACAGATTTAATTCCTGTCGTACCGGATTCACATGTGACAGATCTGCTTCTTCTCCATCTTCTTTCAGTATGCGAAACGCGAGTCGCCCCAGTTGAAGACGATGCGGATTCTGCCGCAGCCAGTGATAGGCTTCTTCTCGGTTCTCAGGTTTCATGGGATACGCCACTTTCCGTCCATACGTTTCAAACGACTGGTAGACGATATCCTGATCGCCGAAAACCTCATGCCCTCCGGTATAATGCCACCCCCAATTGGACTGTGTGCCAAGAGGGATTTCGTATGCTTCCGGAAAGGTCTGAAGGCCGGTAAAATCAGCACTAAATGCAAATTCGCCGTTGCCGACAGACAAAGGAGACCTGGGCTCAAGCTGGGTCAATACCGGATGGTTTCGAGTGACTATCGTTTTACGGTTCATGTAAGCTGTTCCTCCTTCTCTTCATTCGAATGGGGGACTAGGATTCCAATAAGGACCCCCTCCGGGCCCGCATCATCTCCCTGTATTTCCCCGGTGTAATATCCTTGGTTTTGCGATATACACGGATAAAACTATTCTCATGCTGATACCCCACCATGGAAGCGATTTCAGATATTCTGTAGTTGGTATCCCGCAGGAGTTCACAAGCCCGGTCCATACGGAGCTTCGTAAAGTAACCAAGAATGGTGTCGTTCATTTCTTGCTTGAACAGCTGACTTGCCAAACTGGAACCGATACCCGCATGCTCAGCAATGTCCTGAATGCTAACCGGGTCTTCCAGATGGTCACTCATGAATGCAATCATCGTTTGGCAAACGATATAATCCTTCCTGAGCAGCATGCTGTCATACCAGGCTGCGAGCGCTTCTGCCTCATTGCGCAGCAGTGACCATGCAGACTCCAGATTCATTGTCCGCAAACCATAAACTCGGAACCCGCAAGCTTCAGGATCCCGTTTCATGCGAATTCGTTCCAGCGTCTCCGCTACAGATTCAAGAAAGGATATCGCCGAGGACGGGTGCCACCGTTCACTCTTCATGCGGTTAAATCTTTTATCCATGAGCCTGATTACATCTTCACCACTGCCGGCTTCGATCGTTTCAGTCAATTGGGACATGAATTCATTTTCCTCTGCACGTCCAGGTTCTTCGTGACCAGAAATGTCCTCAAACCGTATCACTTGTTCATATCCGTGGTACAACCTGAAACCCAGAGCGCTGTCCGCTTGCTGCATCGCCTGTTGAAGGTCCTTGAGTCCGCCTTGGTCCTCGCTTACGCCTGCGGAAACCTGGAACTTGAGCAGTTTCGGAATCATTCTCAGTGCTTCACCAATTGAAGTGGATGCATCCGTATCTCTAACGGGATCAAGCGGCTGCAGCATGACTAGCAATCGGTCCCTGCCCAGATCTGCAGGAGTGAGACGCCACTCCCCTGACAGCAGTTCTGCAATGATATTGGCAATGGCAAACTTCAGAAGGGATTGATCCGACTTCTTAAACCTTTCGCACCATGCGTGATAATTATCAATAGACAATATAGCAACGGTCAGCGGACTATCACTCCATTCCTTGAAGTATCGATTCCACTTTTCACCAATTTCCCGGTAACCCGTCATGTGTCCCGCATAAATGTCGGTCAGAAATTTGGAGGATGCTTCAGGAAGTGTTTGTCTGAGATTAATGGCTTGCTGTGCATGGTCCGTCAGCAGTTGTCCTGTTAATTTCTCGAGATCAATCAACTCTGGACTGATACGGTGACGGTCATATCCGCTAAGCAGTTGTCTCATCCGTTTCACCGGTTTAAAGGCTGCTCTGTTATAAAAAGCTATCGTAGCGGCGCCTGCGGCAAGTGCCAACAGTGAAACGAAGAATACAATGTTCCTAATCTTCTGGGCATTGGACAGTAAACTTTCCTGGGAAATAATTGAAAGATAGCGCCAACCTGTATACGGGGACATCGTCTGTGAAGCGAGCAGCAATTGACCCTCGTGCTTGAACTCACCAAGCTGTTCTCCTTCCAGAGTCGCGAGGACCTGGTCCACCGCTTCCTCTCCTACTGGATAATTACCAAGGTCATATAATGGTTTATTGTCGGCATCCAGAATGAAACGATGATTATCGAGATCAGAGACGGAAGAAAGAAGCATGTGCTTGAACATTTGATCTGTTTTGAAATTGATGGCAATAATCCCTTTAAGTTGACCCGCCAGCATAATCTTGCGATAAAGTGTAATCTGGGAGGCAGGAACCCCTGAACCTGCAGCAATCTCCCTCCGCTTCACCAGCATGGGGCGGTCATCTAATTCAGCAGCCACACCTACCCAGCCCGAATCGGGAAAATTGACTTTGCTTGAACTATATCCCTGAGGAAAAGCGACCATGCTCTCCCTTTCCACATCATAAATGTAAGCGCTTTTAATAAAAGGAGTACTGCTAGTCAAGGTTTCAAGAAACTGTACCAATTCGGTGACATTGCGGTATGACCCCTGCACCTCACTTGTGAGAAATTTATACACATGGTTATTCAGTGCAATTTTCACAGCAATCTGGTCGCTTTCCCGAATAACTTCATCAATATCATTCATACTGATGCGCAGCATCTGGTGCTGCGGTTCACTGAGCTCCTGCTGTAATACCGACTTGGCCGAATAATACGTTGTCATGCCTACTGCGATAATAATCATGAAGACAACAATGGTCAAAATAAGCAGCAGCCGGGTCTGGGTATTGGTGAAATTGAATTTTAACCACTTCAAAAAGGAAAGGGTCACAGTTATCTCCCACCTTATGTGCAATATACCGCAATTATACAGTTTCGCCCTGCCTGGTGCGACCCGGCCCAACAGCCTATTTTGACTTCTTCAAGCATCTCGATCTCACACTTGCCCGCTGTTTTGGCTGTTTTCACCATCATTTAACGTAATTAAATGTTCACTCACTTCTCGAATTCTGCACTGACACCTTATCCCCCCAGCCTCCTAGCACCGCTTCTATGGTTATAGGACGATGCTCGGAGACCGAACGCCATACGGCTTCGCCTGCTGCGACAGAGTAAGCTCCATCCACGGCTCCGGACAGAATCCGGAAAGGGCGGTGTTGATCTTCTCCAAGAAAGATATCCTCTAGAAGTAATGGATCCCCTCCGCCATGTCCGCCTTCCCGATGTACGACATGTATGGTCTCTTTGGAACCAAACAGGGGGAAATAGTCGATGGTTTGAACCGGAGTCGGAAAAGGAGTACGTGCAGGCATATGGTATTCAAGTGTTTCCAGGCGCCCCTTCGTACCGTTCACTGCCAGCCGATAACCTTCATAAGGAAGGGAAAAATTGACCGAATAACTCATGAGTGCGCCGCCACTGTATCTCACAGATGCTGTATACGTATCTTCGATCTCAATGGTAGAATCAAAAATGCATTGATCCGGACGGTATGCTGTGTATGGAAAGTCCGCAGTTGCCGAGCCTAGCAGGTTCAGATGATCATCCGGTACGCGGATCTGCCGACTGCGCGGTGTCCAACGGGAGTAATACGCACAATCTTCCGAGACATTGCACGTACGACAATGCCGACCATCTTCCCGTGCCGGATTCCACTCCCCATCTGCACCATAATAATTCAGTGCTCCATAAGCAAAGACTTCTACAGGCTTTTGGTTAATCCACCACTGAACCAAGTCAAAATGATGGGTGCTTTTGTGAACTGACAGTCCACCCGAATAAGCCCGCTCACGATTCCAGCGCTTGAAATAGCTGGAGCCGTGATGCGTATCAATGTACCAGTTGAGATCGATGGAAGTGACTCGGCCAATCTTTCCTTCCTGTATCAATTCCTTGATCCGCATGTGAATGGGCATATATCGGTAGTTGAATGTTACGATGACTTTACCTTTACTCACCGCTTCAGCATCCAGTATTCGCCTGGCGTCCGCTCCGGTTGTCGCCATTGGTTTCTCGGTAATTACGTCCAAATCCCGCTCCAGCGCGGCGGTTATATAGTGGACATGGGTATCATCCCTGCCGGCGACAATAATGCAGTCTGGCTTGGTATCCTCCACCATGGACGCAAAATCAGAAACTCCATACACAGGAACTTCGGAGTGATGCGGAAAGCGCGCTCGATAAGCTTCAAAACGCGCGGGATCCGTATCCAGCAATGCCACGATCTCCGAATTGTGGGTGAACAACTCATGTATAGGCTTAGCGAACTGCCCCAAAGCTCTGCCACTCACTCCGCATATAGCATATCTTTTTTTCACTTCTTCACCTTCTCATACCATTCCTGGACCCGCTGGGTAACCATTTCGCCTCCAGAAGCATTCCATTTCTTCACGTATTCATCATAAGCCTCCAGAGGCAGTTCTCCGATAACGATCTTGGTCAATACTTCCTGAAACAGCTTATGTGACTGGATATCTGGGAACCCTTCGTACACGGAAGCCGGGAGACCATCACCCGCAATTTGCCGGGCATCGGCTGTGCTCACAACGAACATGTCTTTCACCATTTGCTGTTGGTCCTCCGGATAGGTCTCTTCAATACGTTTGTTCATGTCCTCTGCAGTAGTCAGGTTCTTCATACCCAAGGCAAGCGGTTTGTTGTCGGCAGGCGGAAGAATGACTTTTCGTCCGTCTTTGACTTCATGCTGCTCTCCTTCCAGGCCAAAACGGACAAATTCATCATTTTCAGGGTTGTAGAAGAAATCAAGCAGCTTCAATGCATTGGGTGCATTATCCTGCTTCACAGCTGGAATCATCCATTCCGGCTCACCCATGCTCTTCTGCGTCACAAACGCTTCGAAGCCTTCGGCTTTGGGCAGTGGCATCGCTGCGATATAAGCATTCGGTGCCTGTGTCAGCATAGCGTTAAGACGATCGCGAACATTCGCCGGCAAGTGGTACCAGCTGCCCACCAGGTTATTGTTAATTTTGGCTTGCCATACTTCCCCTTTGTTCAAAAACGTTTCATTATCGAGCAGTTTTTCTTCATATAACATCCGAATGAATTTAATTGCTTCTCTCATGTTATCCGTTGTCCCGGCATACTGAATCTTGCCGTTGTATTCATCCCATTCCGGATATCCTTCCCACATGGCGACTCCATACATGGCAAATAGATGGTCCATCCACCTTCCAAATTCCCTTCCGCTTGTGGGCAGTTCATCTGCTTTGCCATTGCCGTTCGGGTCCTTGTCACGGAAGGCTTTAAGCATTTCAACATATTCGTCAACGGTTGCTGGCATTTCCATACCCACCTTATCCAGCCAATCCTTGCGGATCAAAGGTGCCCGTTCCGGGACAAGGAATACTTTGGGGACATAATAAATTTTGCCGTCGGGAGAAGCTGAGCGAACAATATCCCAGGCTTCTTGAGGAATACTTTCCCAGACATGCGGAGCGTACTCAGGGAGCAGATCATCCAGCGGCAGCGCTCCACCTTGTTGAATCAATGTTTGTTCCACGCCTCCGATCGGGCGCAAAATATCCGGCAGCTCATCGGAAGCGATCATCAGGTTCAGATATTCCGAGGGTTCCGAGCCAGGAGGCGTCGTAATCAGCTCGTATTGGACACCCGTCTTATCAGCAACATATTTCACGTGTGGATCATCAGCTGCGGGCATGCTCCCGATGCCCATATGACTCTTGAATACTTTTACGATTGGGATACCGGAGCTCCCTTCAACAGAACCACTCCCTGAATCGCTGGTATTGGAACTGCAGCCGGCGACTAACAGCATGGCCATACTGAGCACAATCGGTACAAACTTTTGGGTCAGTCGTCTTCTCATCGAATCATCCCCTTGATCATGATTTATTCTTTCAGCGATCCAAGCAGCGAACCTTTGACAAAATATTTCTGTAAATAAGGATACACCAATATTATGGGAACGCTTGCAAAAAGAATTGTCGCTGCTTTCAATGTGGTTGTGTTGAAGTCGTAATCATCAAGGAACATATTGACCTGAGCCAGTTCTTCCGGACTGGTCAAATAGGCACGCAGCTTCATCTGAAGCGGCCATAGATCAGGATCCCGAACGAAGAGTACGGCGCGCTGGAACGTATTCCAGTATCCTACGGCATAGAACAGGCTGACTGTGGCAAGAACCGGCTTGGACAGCGGCAGATAGATCTGGAACAGGATTCTAAAATCGTGGCAGCCATCAATCCGGGCAGTATCATCCAATTCCTTGGGCAAGTTCATGAAGAACGTGCGCAGAATGACCATGTTGAACGTACCGATGACCCCCGGAATAATCAGTGCCCATATGGAATTCATCATCCCCAGCTCTCTGACCGTCAGGAAGAAGGGAATCATCGGCGCATTGAAGATCATCGTGATGACAATTCCGAGCATGACCTGTTTGCGAATTAGAAACTCTTTGCGTGATAACGGAAAGGCGGTCAGCACGGAAAAGAGCATACTCAGCGCTGTCCCTGCTACCGTTATGAATACGGTTACACCAAACGATTGCCAAAGGCCCGAACTCTGTAAAATATGTTTCCAGGAAGCCATGGTAAAGCCGACCGGCCACAGAAAAACTTCCTTGGAATCGGCGGCAACCGGCGAACTTAAGGATACAGCGAGCAGGTGAAGCAATGGCAGGATCATGGTTAAAGCTGCAGCTGTCAAGAACACATAGTTGGCGACTTGAAAGCATTTTTCACCAAAGGTTTGTTTTATCACCACAACCCCTCCCCTGTCTTTTTGGCCAATCGATTGAAGACCCAGAGCAGGATAAACCCGATGACGGATTGGAACAGTCCAATCGCCGTGGTGACACTATACTGCCCCTGCAGCACACCTGAGCGGTATACATATGTCTCAATAATATCCCCTACCGAATAGGTCATTGGCGTCAGCAGGTTATAGACCTGATCGAAACCAAGCTCCAGGAAATTTCCGATATTCAGCAGGAACAGAATCAGGATCGTTGGAAACAATGCGGGCAGTGTAATATAAATCGCCTGTTTCCATTTATTAGCTCCGTCCATGACGGCAGCTTCATATTGGGTTGGATCAACGCCGCTGATGGCCGCAAGATAAATAATGGTCCCCCACCCCACTTCCTTCCATATGGAAGACAAGACAACAATGGGCCGGAAATATTGCTCTTGCTGCATATACAGAATGGGCTCGAAGCCAAACCATCCACGGACAGCGTTTACAAAACCACCCGAGGCAAGAACTTCAAAGACGATTCCACCCACTACGACCCAGGAGAGGAAATGCGGTAAATAGAACAGACTTTGCAGGAAACGTTTGGCCAGCATCTTCCGTACCTCATTAAACAGCAGCGCAAGCAGGATGGGAGCTGGAAATCCGACAACCAGCTTGTAGAACGCAATCAGAGCTGTGTTTCGAAGTACATTATAGAAGTCCTGATACGTAAAAATAAACTTAAAGTTATCCAGGCCCACCCACGGGCTGCTCCAGATCCCTTTCATGATCTGAAAATTCTGAAATGCAATGACGCTTCCTCCCAGAGGGATATACTTAAAAATAATGTAAAACAAAATGCCGGGCAGGATCATGACATACAACATCCAATGTTTCCTCATGTTTCGCAAATATCCTTTTTTGGCACGTTTGACGACTGTAACTCCGGGTTGCCGGGCAGGTGTTTCCGTCAGTTCAGCCATACGATCTCGGGCCCCCTTTAGCAGTTAATAGTGTGAATGATGAGCAGGATCCTCTGTTCACATCATATGGGCGAGCAGCATGATCAACAATCGTGCAATCGGCCAAACAATGAACCAATCGCTTACACCGCAAGCTTCTGCAGGATCGGTTCATTCGGTGGAGAATCGGTTGGTACGGGTATAATTATCAAAAAGGCCGCCATATAAGGCGACCTAAGATACGCAGCAGTTATGCTTTTGTTGGGGTTGCATTTCTTATCAGGCTGAGTGTAATCAGTCTTCAATCAGTAGAGCTCCGATGTCGTTAGGATCATTAATCTCCTTAATTGCGATACGTACGCCTTCTTCGTTAAATGCCTTTATTTCGAATGGAGTGCTTGCAGACGAGGGAAGCAATACAAACCATATGTTTCTTTCAGCCCCCACCTCAACCAATTTAGCTTCAGTAGAAATCTGTGTTCCATTCCCCTTCGTCTCGACCGTTATCCGCTTGATTGCAGGGTTCAGTACATTTCCGTATACGATGGGAAAAGGAGATTCGATATGCTCCAAGCGAGGCATACTCATATAGTCCATTTCGGGTGAATTTGAAGAAGATTTACTAATCCCGTATCCTCCACCCCATCCCCATTTCCAACCGAAAATCCGCTTTCGTACATATTCTATCTGAAGGTTACTGGATTCAGAGCTTGCTCTTTGTGTAAATACAATCATGCCGCCTTCCACTGGCTCTTCATGGATAATATGTGATGATAACTGTTCTGTTCTAAACTTTTGAATCGCGCTTTCGGGAGTCTTCCCGATAGGGATGTGTATGGTCTCATCCACTCCCAACCATTTGGACATCCGTTGATCTGAGAACCCTCCAGGTCTATCGTTAAGATAGACATAAGTTAACAATGCGGAGATCGAGAGAATAATCACAACAAAACATATCCCGATCCGTCGTTTTATTTGAAGTTTCAATATCTCCGAACCCCCTTGTTATTTAAAATAACTTACCAAAAAATAAAACCGTTCTAATATTACCATATTTAACCTCTTATTTTCTGATATATATATAACAAAAAAACCTTCAAGAACAGTGTCTTGAAGGTTTTTCCGCCAAATATTAAAGAACTTTTTCCAAAAAGCTGATGGTGCGTTCATGCTTCGGATTACCGAATATTTCGGCAGGCGTGCCCTGCTCTACAATGTATCCGCCATCCATGAAGATAACCCGGTCTGCAACTTCACGAGCAAATCCCATCTCATGGGTAACGATCATCATCGTCATTCCTTCGCTGGCGAGGTCCTTCATTACGCCCAGAACCTCACCAACCATCTCAGGGTCAAGCGCGGAAGTCGGTTCATCAAACAACATGACGTCTGGATTCATCGCAAGCGCGCGAGCAATTGCGACACGTTGTTTTTGACCACCCGAAAGTTTGTTAGGATAGCTATCCGCTTTGTCTGACAAACCTACCCGATCAAGTAAACGAAGAGCCGTTTCTCTAGCTTGCTGCTCGTTGAGCTTACCAAGCTCTCTTGGTGCGAACATGATATTTTTGAGCACGCTAAAATGCGGAAACAAGTTAAAGTGCTGAAATACCATGCCGATATTTTCACGAGCTTTATTGATATTGGTTTTCGGATCGTTCAGATCCTGGTCATCCACGATAACCCGGCCTGCAGTGATCTCTTCCAATTGGTTTATACAGCGCAGAAACGTACTTTTTCCCGAACCGGACGGGCCGATGACACAGACCACTTCGCCCTCGGCGACCGTCATATCGATCCCTTTCAGAACCTGATTCGAGCCAAAACTTTTCTTCAATCCTTCAACCTTGATTTTACCCACGGCGAACCTTCACCTCCAGATGGTCAGCGATTTTAGTCAATGTGATGATGACAATCAGATACATGATCGCAACCGTTAACCAGATGTCAAAAGAGGCGAAAGTTCTTGCGATGACAATTTTACCTGATTGCGTCAGCTCCACCAGACCAATGACGGACAAGATCGACGTATCTTTCAGTGTAATAACCATCTGATTAATGAATGAAGGAATCATAACCCGGATGGCCTGAGGGATAACAATCTTCATCATCGCTTTGCGATAAGGAATACCAAGTGAACGGGCAGCTTCCATCTGTCCACGATCAATCGATTGAATCCCCCCGCGAATAATTTCGGTAACATATGCTCCGGCATTCAAGCTTAACGTCAGAATGGCTGCCAGGAACAGAGGCATCGTGAAGCCAAGCGCCTGCGGAATCCCGAAATAAATAAAGAAGGCAAGGACGATCAATGGAATCCCGCGGAATACATCCACAAATACCGTGGCTACACCGCGAAGGAATTTATTTTGTCCCACTTTCATAAATCCGAAGATCAGACCCAGAATAAAGGCAAAGAACAAAGAAACAATGGTGTATAAGAGCGTGTTACCCAGACCTTTAATCAGGGATGGTAGGGATTTCTGAACCAACTCCCAGCGTCCCATATTGGCAGTTGTCGAAGCATTTTCACCAACATAGGTCTCAGTAATACGTTTATACTCCCCGTTTGCCTTGATATTTGTTAGTCCATCATTGAACATTTGCAGAAGTTCCTGATTCTTGCCTTTGCTTACGGCGAACCCATAAGAGCCTCCTATTTCGGGTTCTGTAACCGTTTTAAGACCGTTATTCTGCTTCACCCCGTAAGCAAGTACAGGATAATCTTCAAAACAGGCTACGGAGTTTCCGGTTTTGACATCATCATACATTTGTGAAGAATCATCAAACGGTACAATGGTAAAGCCATATTTCGAGGCAATAGACTCTGCAAAAGTATAACCCTCTGTTCCCGTTTTAACAGCAACTTTTTTGCCTCGAAGATCCTCATAACTTTTCACGGTATCGTTATTGGCGCTTACGCCCATAACTACGCCTGAATCGAAATAAGAATCTGAGAAATCAAACTTTTGTTTTCTCTCATCGGTAATACTCATCCCCGCAATAACGCCATCCACCTGGTTTGACTCCAGTGCCTGCACGGCGGCGTTAAATCCGAGCGCTTTAATTTCATACTTAAAATTTTGATCTTTGGCAATGGCATCAAGCAAATCCATGTCGATTCCGACAAAATCACCATTTACATCCTGAAATTCAAACGGAGCAAAGGTAATGTCTGTGCCGATGACATAAGTTTTGCTGGTGTTGGACTCTGCATCAGCCGCTCCGGCCCAACCAGATAATCCGGTCACCAAGAGCAGCATTAGCGAAAGTACAAAAAACGAGACCTTTGTTGTTTTCATATGTCCTCCCCTTCTCGGTCTACTACGTTACTGTGTTACATTTTTTTCAGACGTATTGCTCATTATACAGTCATAATCTTTTTGTGAAAATAAACAATTTAAATTTTAAGTATTGATTTCTTTTCCAATGATGATGCTCACGGTGTCACTACATAAGTATGCTTTGCCTTGACTCTTTATTTACCGTTGTAAAGCGCACTCCTCATATCTTTCATTCCTTAACCCAAACCATTTTTTGGTGAAAGGTGAGTATGTGTTTTTTCATGCTGGATTCGTTCGCAATATGTTTATCATTTACAATAATCCCTCTTTCAATCAAAAATGTTTTGTCTCAACCATGTACTTATAACTGTCAACAGCCGCACCTTCCATTACCTTATTAAGCACTCGCTTGAAACATTTTTTCTTTACGCTCTCTCGATAATTGATGCTGCCGTGCCTTCCATAGAAAAGGAAGCCCGCATGCAGTTGCGAGAGCCAGCGGAACAAAGACGGAAACCCCATTCGCTGCCCCAAAATGGCCAAGAAGCAGACCTCCAAACACAGGTGCTATCACACTGCCCAAATGATTAAAGCCAATGGTTCCAAAATAGATCCCTTTGTTCTCCGGTTTAGCAATCCGGTCAATGAACAAGTCCATCATGGTAAACAGCAGCACTTCTCCAATGGTAAACAGAATGACACTAATGAATAAAAGCACCAGACCGTCCGCCCAACCGAACAGCAGCAAGCTTCCAGCAATAAGAATATTACCAAGAATAAGAGAGGCAATTGGCGAATAATGCCTGGCTGTCCGAACAATCGGGTATTGGACGAGGAGCACGGTCATGGCATTAAGAGAGAACATGTAGGAGAAAATTCGGCTTCCGTCCTCTACATTCGGATTCAGGGTCAGATACTGAGCTAATGTTGAACCGAAATGTCCAAAACCCAGTTCGCAGAACGTTGTTCCAATGAGGACCATCAGGAATACCCGGTCTCTGGTGGTTGTACTCAGAGCAGCCCTCAGGCTTGGTGCAAGCGTGTTGACTGGCTTAGAGAGATCGGTATACCTAACGCTAAACTGAAACAACAAGACCATGCCGTACATCACATATACCATGCCTGCTATGATAAACGGAAACGTCGATTCAGCCGATCCAAGGTAAAGTCCGATAATTGGACCAAAAACAACACCAAGATTAATCGCAGCATAGCGCAGATTAAAAACGAGCAGCTTGTGCTGTGAAGGAGTAATATCCGACAACAACGCGCGTGAAGTCGGCTCAAAAAAAGCACGGCATAAGCCATTTAGTGTGTTGGCAATGAAAAATACCCATAAATGCTGCGCCGATGAAAAGATAAAAAAAACGCCTGCCCAGCTAAACACCGAGACCAGCATAACAATTGGACGACCAATCCGATCCGAGACGTATCCTCCGTAGAAGCTAATGAGTACGCCAGCCAGCGAGCTTACTGCAACGGTTAGACCCGTTTCTGTCGGCGAAGCCTCCAATACGCGAGTTAAATAGATGGATAAGAACGGAATGCTCATGGATGTCACCAGACGTCCGAACATGGTACCGATAATGATGGTCCACGCCAAAGGGTGTATTTGCCTGAGAAGATGCTTCATAAGGTATATCTCCTATTCCGGGTGATTAAAAAAGGACTGCGCATGTCACTTTCATTAGTTATAATTGTAAGGATCAAAGGGGGAAATAAAAGTGTAAGCAATTCATTTTGCATTTCACCTTTTTTTAAAGGAGAAGACCTATGGATATATACATCACACACTACCTTCGGCTTGTCACATCAGAGCAGCTTGCACTTCATGTGAATGAACCTGCTGCGATAACTATAGAAAACCTCTCGATCGCGCTATTCTGTACTCCACGTAATGTCAAATTCATATTGCGAAAGCTGGAAGCAGGTGGTTTCATTGTTTGGCAGCCGGGAATCGGCAGGGGACATCATTCCAAATTGACACTTCTAAAGAGTATGGATGAAGTAATGGAAGATCACTTTCTTGGCTTAATAAGCAATGGCAAAATGAAGGAAGCTGTCGAACTCATCGGTTCGCTGGAATCTTGGGACCTGAATGGCATGGTCAGGCAGAGATTGCTGCGTTTGTTGAACCAGCAGATGGGTTTTCACAGCCATATGGAAACAAGCTCGGGTCAGGATGTACTTCGAATGATGCGTTCGCGCCGTCTGGGGAACCTGGATCCGGCTTCTGTCTACACGGCATTTGAGACTTATCTGCTTGGTCAGATCTGCAATACATTACTTACCTTCGATGCTCAGTCAGGAACATTTCAGCCAAGTCTTGCACATTCGTGGGAATGCAGTGAGGACCATAAGATGTGGGTCTTTTATCTGCGTAAGGGTGTCCGGTTTCATCACGGACGCATCATGACTTCAGCAGATGTGCAGTCAACGTGGCAGCGTCTGCATGATGTCCAAAGCCCTTCACTATGGCTGTACCGGGATATCGATCACACTGAATTAGAGGGTGATTACTGCATTCGTTTTTATCTTCATCGGCCCAATCGTTTTTTTCTGCACCTGTTCAGCTGCATTCCCATGACCATTCTCCCCTATGATGTTGACAGTTCGAACCAACTGATCGGTACAGGCCCTTTCCAGATTGATGAACTGAATAATGAAGTGCTCGTACTTCGTGCATTTGACAGCTATTATGGACTTCGTCCCCTCCTTGATCAGGTATATATCTGGTTTGTACCGGATTTGGGCAGCCAATACCGACATTACGAATTGCAAGGAACCGAACGCTTGAATAAACCTTCAAATGATGAAGCAACGAAAGATATTGATTATCCTGCACTCGGATGTCAGTATTTGCTGTTTAACTTCCAGAAGCCTGGTATCCACCATCATCCCCATTTTCGGCAAGCACTGAGAATGGTGTATGACTCTGCAGCTCTAGTCGCTGAACTGGGAGAGAATCTGATTACACCCGCTAGCAGCTTTTTCCCATGGAGAAGTGCGCAGCAGCACTGGTCCGAAGCATCGCTTGATCATGCACATGAATTGCTGGACAGCAGCGGTTATCAGGGCGAAACCTTGATTCTGTCTTGTACCGTTAACAAGGATATGCGTGTTGCTCATTGGATACAGCAACGTGCAGCAGCAATTGGACTGCACATTGAGGTGGCTGCTTCCATCGACAACCTCCAGCCTCAAGAGACATCGTTTGCGGATTTGATCATGGCGGAGGAGATTCTGGAGCAGGATTGGCAATACGGCATGATTCACTATTTCAAGACGTCGTCCAATCAGTTCAATGCCTGCATGTCACCTGAGCAGATGTCCATATTGGATGATAAGCTGGAGCCTTTTGCACAGTTGGATGAACCTGATCGGATAAGCCTGCTGAATGAAGCAGAGGATATATTACGCCGTAATTGCTGGATATTGCATGGGGCCCATGTGAACAAAAGGGCTCAGCTTAATCAGAGCCTTTCAGGCCTTCAGACGTCGGACTTTGGTTTTATGGACATTTCTAAGATATGGATTAAGCAGTAAAATAAAAAGAGGACTTCCGTCCAATGACGGAAATCCTTTTTTATTGTTATCTTCTGATCTGTTCTGGAACAATCCGAACCTAAGCTATATAAGAAATGGATCTACCCACCACCATCATTCAAGTCGGCTGCAAAGCTTGCTCTACGTCCTTTCTTAGCCACAGTTCCCGGAATGGTTCACAGTTCTGAATCAATTTGTCGAAAGGTCCGTGACCGACAATTTTTCCTTGGTCCATAACCACGATCTGATCAACCTGCCGGATGAAGTTCAATCGATGTGCGACGATAATGACCGTTTTGCCGCTGAACTCCTTCAGGATCGTTTCCATGATGCTTTTCTCCGTAATATTGTCCAGAGCCGACACTGGTTCGTCCAGAATCAACACGTTTCTGCGCTGTAACAGGATTCGGGCGAAGGCAAGCCGCTGACGTTCCCCGCCAGACAACTTCAACCCTCTCTCACCAACAAGCGTGTTTAATCCCTCCGGCCATTTCAGAATGGTATGTTTCAGATGAACCTTATCCAACAATTGGTAGATAGCTTCATCCGAAATCGATTGATCAAAGCAAACATTGTCCCGGATGGTCGCATCGAAGATTGGCGTCTCCTGTGACAAATATGAGATATGGTCATAGTAGCTATTCAGCTTCAGCTCGTCGATATCCACGCCATCCACCATCAGCTTGCCACTGTTCTTTTTTAACAGGCCGGTTAACAGCTTGATCAACGTTGATTTTCCGCTCCCACTCATGCCAACCAGTGCAACGGAGGAACCTTGGGGAATGGTCAGCGAGATATCATGTAAGATACGATCCCCACCATAACCGAATAAGACGTCGCGAAACTCCATCTTCCCCTTCAGCCCCATCATTTCATGACCACGATCCAGGTTGCGGTCCTCCGGAGCTTGAATAAACGCTTCAAAGCGCTTATAGGTCACTTGATTCAGCCGATAATCCACGAACAGCACGTTGAAAATGGCGATAGGTGTGTATATCTTTTCTATAAAAAGAAACAATGCCACGATCACGCCAATGGAAGAGTCTCCTGTAATAACGCTCTTAACCCCAAAGAACAGGATGACAAGCTTAATGACGGTGATAAACACCTCAAATATCGCAAAAAAAGCTTCATGAATCATCCGCAGCTGCGCGCTTTTGTTAATCATTAGCCGTGCTGATGCGCTGAGTTTCGCCATTTCCTTCTCATATCGTTTGTTCGTCCGAAATACAACCAGTTCCATGAATCCGCGTATAGAGTATCTGGAGATGGACTCCTGTTCGTTCAATATCGTTGATTTCATTCGGTACAGAAATTTCAAGATCAGGTTTGTTACTCCAAAAACGACGACATAACCAGCCGCAATAATAATCATAATCCGTGGATCGTAGAAGCTGATAAACAGCAGACTGAACAAAATCGTTGGCAGCAGTTCATGCAATGTTTTAAGGTAAAAACCATAAATGATCTCATTTCCTGCCTCTGAACCATTTTCGATGATTTTGATCATTTGTCCAGTTCCCACGTTTTGATAAGCCTGATAATCGATTTTTGCTATTTTGGCCAGTGCCATGATCTTCAATTGCTCGGTTAACCGCTTGGAGAGATAGACACTTGGATACTCATCCACGTAGTTCAGAATGACCGTCCCCACCAGAAGTGCTCCGTAGATCATGATCATATGGATCATCTCATCCATCTGATTAACCTCTATAGCCGTGTCCAATATTTTCTGGAAGAAAAGAATCCCCAAACTGCTGAATAGTTGAATGCCCCAGCCTAAGGCAATGTATAGGAAAATCCACCATTTTAATTGAAATAAACATTGTTTTAACACCGTTTTCCTGCCCCTTTATCTTTTAAAATGAGAAAAAAGCCAGGACGATTCCAGACATGGACCTGTGCAAGACCTTCTCTATGAGAAGGTCATTGTAGGTTCCATAGATCTGATGTGTCCTGGCCTGCGAACAAAATGATTGCCTGGGCACCATCCAAAGTTTCTAGTTTCATGCGATCAAATGGGCATACGAACCCCTTGATAGCCGGTACGCGTTTTGATCCGGCCCGAAAACTAGTTACTTCGAACGATACGGTAAGACATTCATTTCACCTCAATTCAAAAGATATGGTCTAGTATAATCGTTGACCTCCCTTAAAATCAACCAATTATTTCAAGTGAATCATGACGGTTAGATATTAAAACTTGCAACCCAACAAGAGAACAAGCTATGATCATGATAGAATGAAAACCTATGTATATTTTCTGGAAATAACGTCAAGGAGGAGAAGATGGAAGACATTATTTTGTGGTTGAAGTATTTGTTCTTGGGTGTGGTCCAAGGAGCAACGGAGCCAATCCCAGTTTCTTCTAGCGGACACCTGATCATTGCACAGCGGCTGATGGGCATGAAACAAAACGGATTATCGTTTGAAATTCTAACCAACACAGCTTCACTAATAGCTATTGTTTTTATCTTTCGTGAAGATATCAAAAAGCTGATTGTTGGCGCAGTTCAATACCTTCGTACACGTGACCAACAATACAGGGCAGAATTTATGTTTGTGTTATACATTATTATCGGGACGATTCCTGCCGCGCTCGCTGCAGTACTGTTGAAGGATCGAATTGAAGAAGTTTTTGCCTCCGTACATACCGTCTCCATTGCTCTTTTAGTTACCGGAGTTGCTTTGTGGCTCATTCGCAATCTGCGCGGCCGTAAACGTGATGGAGATCTGTCTACCAAAGATGCGATTCTCGTTGGACTGGCTCAAGCTGTAGCCCTGATTCCAGGGATCAGCCGTTCCGGAGCAACCGTAATAGCTTCCATAGCGGTCGGTATGAAACAGGAAACTGCGCTCAGGTTTTCCTTTATGCTCTACATCCCGATTAGCTTGGGTGGACTGGTCATGGGAGCATCCGACATCGCAAACGACCCCAATCGATCAGAGCTTGCCATTCCTTATCTGATTGCCTTCATAACGACACTCGTAGTCACGTATTTCTCAATGAGATGGTTCATGGGCATTATGGCCAAAGGAAATTTAAAATATTTCTCCTACTATTGTTTTATTGCCGGAACCTTATTACTTATCTTTTTGTAACTTTAAGATCTATACCTTTAATGGAACATCTGGCGTTTAGCCCGGTGTTCTTTTTTTATCGATCACCTCTGATCAAAAACTGCTCAAGAAAATATCTAATATGTCTCTGTATATGACAAAGTGCAAGACAAACCCCATAGTAGACATATGCATGTCCTCTATGGGGTACGGTTTTACACGTTAAAGATTAGTGTGGCAAGTTTCCACCTGTTTGGGATGCAATCATGGATGGTGCGTACCCGTTCAGCATTTGCTGCATATCCTGCTGCGGGAGCTGTGGCACCTGATAGAATCCATTCTTATTTTGATAAATGGAGATCTCATATGCCATCTCGATACAGTTTGGCAGTGAATCTGCCAGTACACGACGCACCACCGGGTTTGTTGATTCAAGCGCAGCCGTTGTTTTCATTACTGCTCCCGATTTCACTGCATTCAACATGCTCAGAGAGATGCTTTGGTCAGAAATTTCAGTTGCCGAGAGCATTGGCTTCTTCGGTTGGCTTGGTTTCATGCCATATGTGAAGTCGTTGTCTTGTGACATTTTATAGCTCTGCGTCGGTTTGGATGGATCTTGTCCAGTTCTGAAGCATTCCAGCGTAATGTTGTACTCTTCGGACATAAATTGTTTTTGACGCAGCAAAATATCACGCAGTTCCGGATCTTGGACATGCTGACTCAGCATCGTATAGGTATTTAACGTATTAATGGCTCCAGCAAGCACCTCATGGACATCAAACATCTCATGTCCGCCATGGTTGAGTTGTGGTGGGATCGTACCTGTTTCAATGTTTTGATGATTTTGCAATTGCATATCGTGTAACCTCCTCATATTTGTCTGCTTTTTGGCGCAGTCCGAAGTTTATTATTGATTTTATGGACCAAGGATATGCAGAAGGCTTTTTTACATTTTTTATGTATTTCAACGGATCAGTAACCCTTGCTAATGTCGTGCATAGGCTAATGCATACCGTTTAGGAGGGATTTTAGTTGTATACTTATGAAGCTAACCGGCAACAGCATCTAGCATGGCACGAGACACTCGAGCTCCATGAATTAACTGCATTTCAGAGCAACCAATTAACACATTTTAAAATGGTAGTTAACGATGTGAAGAACCCTACCTTGCAAGCCTTGTACAAGGAGGCCATCATGAGCATCGAACAGAACCTGAAGGAGCTCTTGCAATACTTCCCTCTAGCCCCCCAAGGAAACAGAAACAGCGGAAATGATCAGGACATGACCGCGTTCTACGCGGGCCAGTTGCTCGGATTCGCTAAGACGTCCGTTCGGAGCTATGCCATTGCAATTACTGAAACGGCCACTCCCCAACTACGGGAAACGTTACAAAAACAATTAAACGGCGCCATTAACCTGCATGGCAAAGTGTTTTATTTTATGCTTGAGCAGGGATTCTACCCTTCCTATGATCTTCCGAAGCTGCTGGCGAACGATGTAGCCATGGCCAACAAAGCAATTTCGCTATAAGCAGGAACACGGTAACGCTGAGCAGGCCTTCCGGGGATTCGAATGCCTGCTCGCTGTATATATTGCGAATACATACGAACCATTCAATTGTACCGGCTAAACCATGGGCGGCAGGCTCTCCGCATTCTCCTTCCTGAGAGCATACGCCGGTGTATTATAAATGTATGGAGGTGCAGGAGGCAATTTGGGCGCAGCTGCAAGCGGCTGAGGATGCTGCACGTATTGAAACACGCCTTGACCATCCATGCTTGGTCCATGAGCCCAACGTCCAGTTGCACTTGCGTCTCCTCGCGAGAAATTAAACAGCACGTAGGATACCTCTTGTTTTTCCAATTCTCTCGGGAAGGTTGTTGGAACAACAACACCCTCTTTTTCTTCCAGCTCCTGAATAGCTGCGATCCATTGATTTTGATGCATCGTGTCTCGTGCAAGTAACCAGGATAGCATATCTCTGACCCCGCGATCATTGGTCATTCCATACAGTCTGGCAACCTGCAACCTCCCTTGAGACTCCGCAGCCAGATTATGTCTGAAGTCAGCAAGCAGATTACCGCTTGCAATTGTATATTTGGCGTTCCATGGATAACCGTTGCTATCTGTTGGTGCTGCTCCCAATCCAGTCACAATGGCATGTTGAGGATTGCTCCCCCCGAGGATAGCGTTGATGACAGGATCTTTAGCGGCTTCCTCCAATGTTGCCAGAGGTGCATTATCCAACAAACGCGCAATCATTGTAGCCAGCATCTCCACATGGGCGAGTTCTTCTGTCCCCGTGTCCATAAGTAAATCTTTATATTTTCCATCCCCGCGTACGTTCCAGCCCTGAAATAAATACTGCATAGCAACAGTGATCTCACCAAACTGTCCGCCAAGGACTTCCTGAAGTTTTCTCGCAAATACGGGATCCGGACGATCCGGTTTCGCATGATACTGCAATTCTTTGATATTAAAAAACAAACCATCACCTCATTTGTTGGGATAGCTGATTCTATGTCGAATACGCTGCAAACTTGCTTGTCATCGAAAAAAATGCAAATGTACGCTCAATGAGTCTCTACAATCCAATGTATAAGTGCACAAAAAAATAAAAACCGTCCTTTAAGGACGGCCTCTATCACCTTTTAGCGTTTATTTAAACAACAGCTGATTCAATGCCTTAGCAGTCATCTCGTGCATCGGGTGAAAATCATCACTTTCCATATATTGCAGCAGACTGTGAATAAATTGTCGCCCTTCGATCTGACCAAGCAGCTGGTCATAATCCAGCGCCCCAACTAACACTTTGCCGCTGCCTACTTTGCACTCAAATAACAGTCCGAGCTTATGATTACGCTCAAAGTTATCGATCGTTTGCACAATCGGCTGTAAATCGGCCGGAAGGTCGTCCAAAATGATGGAGCTTGAATGGGTGACAATATTCCACCATGGGTAAGTGGAGTGCATCTCGCTTGGGAAATGCTGAAGAGCCGGATGATCATTCTGAATTAGCAAACCAAGCGTACCCACCGGAACAGGTTTATTCATGCTTTCCGAGATGGACCGGAACATGGGATAACACCAGAAATCAGTACTATATAAGCCCTCAATAGCGTTGCTAACCTGTCCGGGAGAAGCCAGCAGAAGAACTGAGCCTCCCTCTTCCAACCTCTGCAGCGCTGCATCTGTCAGCTCCTTGTACACAGGCGCGTCAGCAAACTGACGATCCTCTTGCTCAGGGTAGACCCAAATGTTATAGGATTTATAAATGTCCGTATTCGATATGGACAACTTTAACGTTACCTGAGTCATATTCTCTACACTTGGCAGAGTTACAAGGATGTTCCCAAGCTTCTGGTAGGGCTTCATGTGATCCTCTGTAATGAGCTGTTCTCCTTCGGATATAATGTTGGTTCCTTGAGTACATTCCCATCGCAACGTCTCACCATTCAGAGGGACCGGACGATAGTAACTCAATTCTACCGAAGTGTTAAATGTCTCACGAGCAGCATAGTTATACTTCTCAAAGCGAGCCAAAAGGACAGCATCCGAGCAGAAGGTTCGCCATTCTTCCGCACTAATTAAACCTTTGGAGTCCATAAATGCGTCCAATATGCCGACAAGGGCCGTCCCTTGTCCGCTAAAGTCCTGCAAATCAAGCAGTTGAAAGCCTGCAAGTCGCTCGGATCGGAAAGCTGCCTCAAGCTCTTCCTTGTAACAGTCTACGGCCAATTGACCTGAGGCACGGAAGAATGATTCAGCGAGATGCCCCATGCCCTTGGCCTGTAATCGTTCTCGAAAGATTTCAAAGTTATGTGCTTTGATTGAGCCTGTATACTTTTCAATCTCCGCAAAATCCGGATACATGGCATACTGTCCAATCTCGTGAGAGACTACAGGAAGATGAGGAATAAGCTCCTTGTGCGTTGCAGCCGCTTTCACGGTTTTGGAGACTGTCCCGTATTGAATCTGAATCTCCTGTTCCTGCGAATGGGAATCCTCTAGTCCAGAGTGCTGCTGCGGGTAGATGTGCTCATCATAATCCTTCATTGTACCAGGCAGATCGGTTTGAACATGACCCAGCGGAGCGTCACACATCGCATAGGAACCTCTGATCAAGCGGTCGCGGGAGAACCGCACACCACTGAAGAAATCTTCTTCCTCCAGAATAACCGGGGTAAACTGAAAATTGTTGGAGCCTTGCGTGTATAGATGCCGCTGATCATATGCCTTATAGTCTTTCAGAATAGCACTTAGCTTTTCCTTGCTCCCCCACAGCTCATTCCCCAGTGACATCATGACAAATGAAGGATGATTCCCGAAGCTGCGCAGAATGGCGAAGCCTTCCTCAATCAAATAATCCTGTTCTGCCTGGTTATGGTTCGCATCGCTCTCATCCGTAATCGTTCCCCAAAATGGCAGCTCGGGTTCCATGTAGATTCCCAGCAGATCGGCTGCAGCAAATGCTGCTTCAGGTGGACAACAGGTATGGAAACGATAATGATTAATACCGTAGGATTTCGAAATGCCGAGGATTCTCACCCACTCGTTTACGTCCGTTGGTGCATAGCCCGTTAACGGGAAGATCAACCCATCATGCTTGCCGCGCAGAAAGGTTGGCCGATTATTGATTGTAAACTTGTCTCCACTCGCCTTGAAATCCCGCAGTCCAATTACGATGTCACGATCATCAATGATTCTCCCATTCTCTTCGCGCAACGTGATGGCAATCTTATATAAATGAGGTGCATCGTCACTCCATAAGAGCGCTTTATCCCCGAGCGGATAAGAGATACTCATCTCGTTATGATCAACGGGGTACATCCGCTCGGCAACTTCATATGCCGCTTCTTCTGGGTCGGAAGTTCGTTCATCAATGGCGAAACTTTTGGCAGACACTGCAATTTGGGTGTTCCGTAGCACTCCATCCAATTTTACCGAAAGCGTTATCGATTTATGCATCGCATCAGTGTAAATTTGCACATCACTCATACGTGCTTCATTGCTGAATTTCAATTCCAGTTTACCCGTAATGCCGTTCCAGTTGGTCTGTGTATCCTTGGAGGTCATATGCCCCCCTTTGGTTGGGTAGCTCGTGTTGTCCACCTTGATCCTAACGGTATGTGTACCTGCAGAGAGCCCTTCATTCAGAACATACTCATGGGGCGTATTGAGACTGTTTCGTGTACCTAGTGGAATATCATCTATCCAAACCGTTGTAACCCGTGTACGCTCCAAGTGCAGACAGCAATACTTTCCTTCCAATTCCTCCGGAACCTCGAACTCCCGCTCCAGCCAGAGCCATCCCTCGAAAGCGTATTCGTCCGTGAGCGCCCCAACCTCAGCCAGCTCGTTTCTCTTTCCCTTTCTGGCATGGGACGTTGTATTTGGCATGGTTATCGTGTCGTCATACGGACTATTGATTCCCAGCTTGTTCTCGTCAAGCTGCATTCTCCAGACTCCTTGCAAGTTAATAATGGGCAACATGATTTCAACTCCTAATTATGGGTTAACCGCACTTGTCTATCATTGTATCAGAGAATGGATTACCTATCTGTGAAATTTAAATAAAAGGATCTTTCTGTTACGCAAAAAAACCTGACCCCAGGTAAATAACCGTACAGGGTCAGGCTGACTATCAACGAATATTTAGTTTTCGTCCAGAAGACTTAAGATTAATTTGACCGATTCAGCCCGCGTTGCCGTTTGCATTGGTGCAAATCGATTACCGCCTATACCGTCAATCAAGCCGGCATCAACCATGGAAGCCACGTACGGCGCTGCCCATGCAGGAATCTGATTCCAGTCTTCAAAAGAAAGCGAAGCCTTGGAGCCTTCCGGTGTGCCGCTTGCACGAGCAATCATGGTTACCATTTCAGCACGGTTCAGTGGTTTATTCGGCTTAAAGGAGCCATCCGTGTATCCACTGATAATGCCTGCTGAAGCTGCTTCCACAATGTATGGAGCAGACCAGACTGGAATTTGTTTCGCATCGGTATACGTAGTTGCCGTGCTGCTTGTATTCATTTTCATGGCTCTGCCCAGCATGGTAATGAACTCCGCCCGAGTTACTTTTTGATCCGGACGGAAGGTTCCATCGCCATATCCTTGTACAAATCCTGCAGTCAAAGCTTGATCGATGAGCGACTTCGCCCAGTGTCCTTCCGTATCTTTCAGCTGTGGTACATTCTCATTGTTGCCACCGCCAGACTGACCCGGATTGCTGGTATCCGGCTTACCTCCCTGTTCTGTTCCGGGCTGCGTCGTCTCAGAATCTGTTCCAGGTGTTGGGGTAGTGCTTCCAGACCCGCCACTGTTTCCAGAACTGCCACCTGAGCCAGGATTAGATGTACCCGGTCCTGGATTCGGCGTTTCTGTATTCGACTTCTTGATCATTCCAAATTGGTCAATAATAAACGGTTTTGCATCATTTATATTCTGATCAATCTCGTACGTTACCGCTGTAAGCTTGTTCCCATCGATGGTGATGCCCACAAAGTTTTGAACCTGCCCGCGTTTCGGACGACGATCGTCCTTTGGATCTGGTCCATACTTTGCAGCATGATTTTCTTCTGCCAACTCAAACAAGCTGTAATACGCATTCCCAAGAACAGGATCTTGATTTTTGTAGTATACTTTCGGTCCAGCTGTTGCTGGAATCAGATAAATGGTACCATCCGGGTTCACGGCGTATTCAATCTTGTTACCGTTCAATGTTTCCGTAATCTTGACAGCATCTTTTGCCTTTCCTGTCTTATCAATCGGTTTGGTGCGGGCGTAAATATGATCATGCCCCTGTAACACAAAGTCGATATCCAGTTCTGCCATCAGCGGAGCAATTTTGTTACGTACTCCGTTTGTTCCGATAATATCCGAATCTGTCGCATGATTGGACGTTGTATAAGGACCCTTATGAATATTGACGATGATCCAATCAGCTCCGTTTTTGCGAGCTTCTTTTACATCGTCCTGCAGCCACTGTACCTGTTCTGCTGAGAAATTGTTATACTCTTCTGAATCCTCATTCGAATTCAGCACCACGAAGTGTGCATTACTATAATCGTACGAATAATAAGCCCCTGTCTCTGTCGCCGAGTTCTCCGGTACATCCAGGTTGAAATGATCGATAAAAGCGAAATTTTCATCTTCATGATTCCCCGCCGATGGAACGATGGTTGTATTCAGAAGACTTGATTGAGAATGTCCGAGAAGCCAGTACCATTGCTCTTCTTTGACACCTTTATCAACAATATCTCCATTGTGCATCACAAATTGTGCATTCGGAATGGTTGCAAGTGCCTTGTCCAGTGTCTCGGAGGAAAGGATCGCTTCATCCTCTTCCTTCGCCTGCGTATCGGCCAGGTCGATAAATGTAAAGGCTCCTGTCTTCGGCGCTGTACGGAACGTGCCCGTCTTGCTCCACGTATTGCTGGAAGCTTCGCCTACTCTGAAGGAATAAAGCGTATCTGGCTTCAGATTCGTTGCTTCCGCTTTGTGTACAAGTTCAGCAGGGGAATTCACGGAGCGGTCGGAACGTCCTTCATAAGAGATTGCACTGGAGAAGTCAGCGATATTTGCTGTTTTTTCTACGACCTGTAGGTCACTTCCTGTGAATTGTTCGGATGTGTACCAGGCAAATCCTTTGCTAGTGGTTGGATCTCCATTAAACGTAACCGTAACCTTGCTCACTTGCTCATCATTGGATTGTGTGTCCTTGGTAATTCCGAATGTATCTACGACAAAAGGTTCAGCATTAAATCGATTCTGATCGATTTCATAAACGATCGCTGTAAGCTTGCCGCCATCAACTGTCAATGAGGTAAAATTCTGCACCTGACCTCTTGCTGCACTCGTTGTATCTCCGTACACACGGGCATGATTCTCTTCTGCTCGTTCAAACAGGCTAAAGTATGCATCGCCCAGTTGAGGTTTCGTATTTTTGAAGTATACTTTGGCCCCTGCTGTACCTGGAATCATGTAAATAGTTCCATCCGGGTTAACGGTGTATTTAATGCTTTGTCCTTTAAAAGTTTCCTCTATTGTGGAAACTTCTTCAGCTGTTCCATCCTGCTTAATTGGTTTTGTGCGAGCATAGATGTGATCGTGTCCTTGAAGCACAAGATCGATGCCAAGCTCATTCATAAGCGGAGCGATTTTATTTCTAACCCCGTTATCACCCATAATATCACTGTCGGTCGCATGATTAGACGTTGTATACGGTCCTTTATGGATATTGACGATGATCCACTCAGCTCCAGCAGATTTGGCCTGCTCCACATCCTGCTTCATCCACTCCACTTGTTCGTTCGAGAAGTTGGCATAATTCGTCGAATTTTCATTGGAGTTCAGAACGATAAAATGTGCATTGCTGTAATCGTAGGAATAATAAGCACCTGTGACCGTCGCCGCATTCTCCGGCTGTTTTACATTAAAATGATCATAGAATGCATAGTTTTTGTTCTCATGGTTGCCTGCAGATGGTACAAGTGTCGTTCTCATCAAATCCTCTTGAGAATAACCAAGCAGCCAGTTCCATTCCTGTTCCGAGGTCCCATTCTCGACAACATCACCGTTGTGAACGACAAACTCTGCATCTGGAACGGTAGCTAATGCTTTTGACAGCGTTGCCGCGGATAAACGGGCCTCTTCCTCATCCTTCGCTTGTGTATCCGTTAAGTCAACAAAGGTAAATGCTCCACCCTCTGGAGCTGTCTTGAACTCCCCTGTTTCACTCCAGAGGCCAAGCGTCTCGTCACCTACACGATAATAGTATGAAGTGTTTGCTTCAAGTCCTGCAGCTTCTGCTTTATGAACCATTTCTCCCGGAGAGTTTCTGGAGATTATGGCTTCACCATTAAACGTTTGTGCCTCATTAAAATCAGGAGCTCCGTCCTGTTTCCGGACCACTTGCACCTGACTATTGGTCGAAGCAAGCGGAGTATACCAGGTAAATCCCTTGCTCGATTTGGCGTCACCATGGAACGTCGCTGTAACTTTGCTAATATCGATTGCTGGTGCGTCAGCTAACGCTCTCAATTCCATATCGAAGTATAGATCCGAGCTTCCATCGCTTTGCTGATGGACTTCCACTGCAATGATGTTCTCCCCATCATGCAGGAGCGTTTGAAGCGGTTCGGTCAGATCCACATCGGTATACATAACCGGCAGATCCATAGAAGATGTTGCTTTGGTAGAGTAGTTAATCTCACCATCAGGCATACCCAACCGGCGAACTTCTGTGCCATTTACATATAGAACAGCACCGTCGTCAATGCCAAAGGTACCCAGAATTTGACCATAATTTTGGATTTGCTCCTGGTTAACTGTCAGTGTTGTGCGAAAATATGTAGTGCGATGTTTCAGATCTTGGTTACCACCATAGCCCACTTCTGTCTGAAGCGGTCCGAAATATGTCGTTGATATGCCTTTGCCATTATCTTTGTAACCAAAAGGAGCATTGTCTACTGCCCAAGTATTGTCTTCATAGACAGCTTGCCATACCGATTTTAAATCCTGACCTTGATCAAAATACTTCCACGTTGAATTTTTGCTAAGCAAGATGTCTGCTTGAGGTTCAACTGTCTCCGCTGCTTTGACTACTGGTGCGGAGCCCAGTCCCCCAAACCATCCAATAACCAGTGCGGTTGATAGCAGGATGGCCAGAACCTTTTTGTACAATGGGTTAATCATCATATTCTCCTCTCAATTGGCAATAATGTGAATCTAGCGCTATTACATGAATGATTACTAGATTAGCCAGCTATATCATACGAGAGGAATATGTTGATTTTTGCATGTTTATGTAAATTACATGTAAATATATTCATATTTATTGAGAACTATGGTCGCCAGTTATGCCGGAATCGTCAGAGATATGCTGCAGGATTAATACAACCTTACTCCAGCATGGGGAACATTATTGGACCACTGTTTGATGGATTGCTGTTTGACAAACACATTCATATTCCTTATATTGTTGGTGCACTTATCCTTGGGCCCGCCCTTGTACGGACGATGCAAAAAAACCATGTGAAGGAACAGGTTATTTCCTATGACTGAGAACTGGCACCAAAATTTTAAAAACAAAAACCGGGAAGCTCTGATTGCAGCAGCCAAAGAATTATGCATGAAGCAAAGCTTCCTTAATGTGAATATCAAAGATATATGCAGCGAAGCCGGAATAAGCCGGGTTACCTTTTACAAGCACTTTCAATCCATGGACGAGCTTATTCTGGCGGTACAAGTGGAGATTCTGGAGAGTATGACCGGATACGTGAAAAATGCTTCTTCTCTAGAAATGAGCGGCCAAGAGATGCTTGCTTCCATGCTTGAAGCTTGGGTAAATTACGCTTCCACTCATCTCGGTTATATCAAATTCGTATTATTATTCGACCTGCATTATGACGCCTATGATTCAGGCCAAGAATTGAAAGAACAATACGATCTGTTTATCAAACGTAAAAAGGAACAACATTTCCTGTTAGATGCTCTGGAGACCGGATATAAAGATGGTACGCTGAAGCCTGATCCTGATCCCCTTAACACAGCCCATTTTATCTTTGTATCCATGATGAGTATGCTGCAGAAAATGAGTCTGGCTTCAGAAGAAGATCACGTTACCGTTCAAAGCGATCTGAAATTCGCCAAACGATTCGTTGAGATGCTGGTGCAGCATTTGAGTAACTAGTAAATTTCATGAACGCTGTTAAGACCAATCGAGCCGGATTAGGTCTTTTTTTGTTTGTACAGCACCCATTTTACCATTTTATCTCAGAGGTCCAGATCCTTCAGTTGAAATCGGTTTATATCCGGGTCTTCGCCGTTTTCTGAGCAGCTCATCTTCACATATGTCAATCTAAATCTAGGACTGATCTTCATTTCTTCCTCACAATTTACGATAAATAGTATGGGGTTATACGAAAAACCCGTTGTTTTAACTACTTCCAAGGGGGAACAGAACGTGAGACAGACCCGCAAGATAAAGATGGACTTAAGACTCAAACTGTATTTAATCATTCTGGTGCCATTACTAGCCATGGGCGGTCTCATCATGTGGACGACCATACATTCCAGTGAAAATGCATCTGTAATGACCATACAGCAAAAGAATCAGCAGTTAGCAGTAAACACCGCCTCCCTGCTGGGCAAGGAATCGGAATCGATCAAGACATTATACTCTACGGCTTCGGAGGAAAGCGATGAATACAAAAGTCTTAGAGACGAACTCGCTAAAGTCCGGCTTCAATCGGGAGCCCTCTATGTATATATGTATAACAAAACGCCAGATGGTTGGATGTACACGATAGATGGAGCAGATTGGGACGATACGGAATATAGCCCTTACGGAACGGCAATGGAATTCAATCCCCAGATTCAGGAACGCTTGCTAAACGGTGAAGTCGTTACTACAGGCATTGTGGATGATCCAACCTGGGGACAGCTGCTCTCCTCCTTTACACCAATCAAGGATTCACAAGATGAAATTGTTGGTTATCTGGGCATTGATATTTCTGCTGCAGCAGTGAATCAAGTATCCTCTGAATCGGTGAATAATGCGTATCGGACCATTATTCCGATTTTTGTGGTTGTATTGATTCTATCGCTGGTCATGATGCTATTGGTGGTAAGAGGCATTCTCAGACAAGTGCGCGATATCAAGTCAAGCCTCGAACAGGTAGCGGATGGGAATCTCACAGTGGTATCCAAACATCTGTCCAACGATCAGCTCGGTGACATCAGTGACCTGATTAACGTCATGGCTTCGCAATTGACGAACATACTGAAGGGAATACAGCAAGGGTCTGATACGCTGCAGCGGTCCTCGGCAAATATTGCGGAAACCGCTCAGACAAATCAGCGTCAGACCGAAGAACTTTCCAGAGCAATCGAGGAAATCGCCATAGGCTCCATGAAACAGGCGGAAGAGACAGAACACTCCGTCCAGCATTCAGAGAACCTCGGCAAGATTATGGATGAAGTTGGTACATACGTGCAGCAGTTCACCCATACTTCTGAGCAGCTATCTGCCGTACAAGTACAAGTTACACGCGAACATGAGGTTCTGCTTGAAAAGGGCCGGGAGAATGCCAAGCGGGTTGAGCATCAGCAAGAAATTTCCAAGTCTTTAACCACTCAATCAGAGCTCGCTGCTTCCATTAGTGGACAAATTCATAATATCCTGAAACAAACCCAGATTTTATCACTGAATGCTTCCATCGAGGCAGCCCGTGCTGGTGAGGCTGGTAAAGGTTTTGCCGTCGTTGCTGGTGAAATGGGCCAGCTCGCTCAGCAATCTGAACATTCCATCCAGGAGATTGATGGGATTCTGAGTTCATTTGTTCAAGAAATCCAACGGATGGGCAGTCATTTTGAAGCGAATATGGTAGCGGTCAAAGAGCAGGAAAAACAGATTGCTGATTGCCTTCAGGCGTTCAGACAGGTTAGCCAATTATCGACTGAAGTGCACGAGCTTGCTCAGCGTTTGGAGAACCGCACAATGAATATGCATTCCATTCGTCAGGAAGTGGAACAGCACCTAAGCTATATCGCTTCTGCAACAGAGGAAACTTCAGCCATGGCTGAAGAAGTCACGGCCAGTGCCGAGGAGCAGCAGCGATCCGCGAGCGAACTATCGAACATTTCCGGTCAGCTCGCCGGCCTTGCGGGCAACCTCAAATCATATTCCGATCAATTTCAGATTGAAGTTACGAAATCCGATCCAAAATAATGAAGAACCCCGCTACCTGACGAATCAGGCGGCGGGGTTTTCTTCATATCATTTGATCAAATTCCTATAAATCCTTTCTCGCAAACAAACGAGTGGTTAAAACATAGGATGCACCGAAGATGAGTATTATCCCAATCGATATCATGGCTATTACTTGGCCATCTACGCCCTTCTCACTGACCATATTCATAAGCACAGCAAAAGGCTGCGCCAGAAGAATGAGTGTAACCATGAAAATGGCGTTGATTATTCCGGCTCCCTTTTTACTAAGTGCGTAAAAGAGCGGCATATAGATGGATACCAGCACCATTACCATGCCTATGGAAACCATAATGTCCATGAAGGTATAGCTTGGCTTGTTCAGTTCTGGGAAATTCAAGTTAACCAGCCAGTGAATTCCGAACGAGGCCAGCACGCCAAATAAGGTATATAGGATGGCCGATACATACTTGGCTTGCACGATATTTTTGCGGCTGACTGGAAGGGTAACCAGGAAATTATGATTATGGTTTTTGATATCGATCATGGTTGCCAAGATTACCGAACCAAATGCGGTGTAGATCCCCACAAAATACATCGACATTTCAATATTGGGTATAAAGGCCAAGCTAAACACAACAAGATATAATCCTATAGTCCATAATGAACTTCTTAATGCTATGAAGTCTTTGCGAAGCAGGTTAAGCATGTTTGCGTCCCCCTTTTGCCGTAAAGTAGATCAGATCCTCCAAAGTTGGTCTTTGCAAAAGGGCAAAACTTCCAAATAACCGTGCAGCCTCTTCCCTGTTGTCTGCCAGTGCCTCAAAACCAACAGCTGTCTCGCGAAGTCCGATAAATTGATTCCGGATATCCCCATCTAGCAGCTCCATATCTCCTTTAACGATCGTATACCTCTCAAGCACATCATCTTTTGTTTCGTTAAAAACAAGTTTTCCCTGATTGACGAATGCAATATAGTCCGCTATACGCTCCAGATCCGTCGTGATATGTGTTGAGAAAATAATGGATCTTGTCTCATCCTGTATCAGATCCGAGAGCAGATCCAGAAGTTCTCTTCTGAATACAGGGTCAAGACCGGATGTCGGCTCATCCATAATGAGAAGATCAGCATCGTGTGATAGAGCGATGGCCAGAGAGAACTTGATTTTCATCCCTTTGGACAAATCAGCGATTTTCTTTTTCGGAGACAATTCAAATTGCTCTAGGTAGCCATTGAATTTCTGCTCATCCCACTTCTTATAGAAGGGTGCAATCATTTTTTTCATTTCTCGGATCGTCAGATGTTCATAATAAAAGCATTCATCAGATACGACACCAATACGCTGCTTAATGTTTACCTCCTGAGCGGGCATCCCCTGTCCCAGTGTCCTGATCGTACCCGAGTCTGGGTGGATCAAGCCGATGATCATTTTGATCAGGGTGCTTTTCCCCGCCCCATTCTGTCCAATGAGCCCAGTAATATACCCCTGTTTTACATCCAGAGATACATTGTCCACCTTAAATAAGGGATACACCTTGGTTAAATTACGCAGTTCAATTGCATTCATGATGAAGTTTCCTCCTCAGACAACATAGTAAAAAGATGAATTACTTCTTGCTCCGTCATACTTAATTCCTTACTTTCCCGAATAATCTCCAGCATTTTCTCTTCCAGCCGTTTCATCCGCTGCTCCCGAATAAAATCCTGATTGGCTCCTGAGACGAAACTGCCCTTGCCTACGACGGAATCAATTAATTTCTCTTTTTCCAGCTCTTCATAGACACGTTTGGTGGTAATCACGCTGACTTGCAGATCTTTGGCGAGCTGCCTGATGGAGGGAAGACTATCCCCGGCAACCAACTCCCCGCTTAAAATACTTTGCCTGATCTGGGTTAATATCTGCATATAGATAGGATCGCTCGAAGCGTTGGATATCAGAATTTTAATGGTCATTCACCTCATTGGTGTTTATTAAGCGCATAGTGTGTATATATAATATATACACTATGCACTCATTCGTCAATCCATATTTGCCTATCTTATAAGACACTTATGCACAGCAAAGAAGGACGAAAAATATCCGTCCCTCTAAGCTCTATTTATTTTCCCTCATAGCACCACTCTTCAATCGCCCACTATTTCAGCGATGCTGGTAGCTTGACGCCAATCAGTTTGCCTTCGGCCTGTACAATAATCATGCTGCCGGTCTTCAGCGTTGCCTCGTGCAAGTCAGCCCCGGTTTTCACACGGAATACAGGCTGGCTTGTCAGCATATTGATTCCAAGCAGTGTTCCGTTACGCTGCGCACGATAGATTCCTTTGCCATATATGCTAACCTGCGACACAGGAGCATCGCCATTCCATTGAACCGCACTGCCGTTTACCAGCTTGACACCCTTTAATTCACTATCTGTAACAGAGTCCCTGTAGATCAGACGTTCCTGAACAACCCCTACCAGCTCGCCACTTACCCCACCAGGAGGCTGAAATGTCCTCGTCGGAGCATCACCATTCTTGTACGTATTCAGGTCATATTCAGCAATCTTGCCTGCCTGTTCAATATAGATCTTCCCATCATTAGCCAATATACTCCCTTGGCCGCGCTCATACGGCGGGTCGCCGGACATTTTCCAAGTGAAGTCCATGCTTCCTTTACGTGTCCCTGTCTTGAGATTGAAGGCATTCACCTGTACTTTCCGGTCCGGGACAGATTCATAATCTTGAAGAAGCGGAGTATAGTAATCGACGGAATAGACCAATCCGTTTTTAATTTGAAGTGCCTCTCCCTGTCCAAACTCACTCCATAGCTTTTTGCCGCTTTTCTTGTCATAAGCATTCAATTGCACAGAAGTCAGTGCCCCCTGCACGAAGAAGGTTCGCAGCACCACTCCATCCGATTCCTGTAGATACGATGTACCATTGCCTTCGGCTAATGCTTCATCCGCCTTCCACCGCAGCTTGCCTGTCTTCCGATCAAAAGCATACGTGGTGCTTCCCTTGATGACATATAGTGTATCTGCAGTAGGAATTAATGCTTCGGTCCGCTCACGCGTATCCATCCATGTGGAAGTGCCAGATTGCCATACAGCCTTTCCTGTCTTGGCATTTACCGCATATGGCTTATGGCTGGAGGTTAGACCATACAGAACGCCATTGTCATAAACCATGCTCGGGGTCAGATCTTTACCAAATGCCCAGAGCTGTTTGCCCGTTGCTGCATCCAAGGCGATCAGCTTGCGATTAGAAAAGGCAAATACTTTACCGTCTTCTGCAACAGCCTGTTGTCCTTGAAAGCTTTCATTCTGATTCGTATAAGAGTCTACCTTCACTGTCCAGGAAGGTTTAAGTTCAGGTACCGTTAATTTGGAATATGAATTCCAATCGTAGATGGAGATATCCGCTTTCTCCGCCAGTGCCTGAGAAGGCATCGCGGCGTACCCTCCGCTAACAGCGATCATAGCAGCAGTCAGCCCTGTAAGGGTGCGAACGTAGGGATGATATTTTCGTTTCTCCGTTTGTGATTTGGTCTGCTTGTTCAGCATGAAAATCCTCCTTCTTGTTAGTGTAAAGCTCTTAAATCTACTAAATCTTGATTGCGTAAAAAGTAAACATTTGGAACGAATCTAGTATACAAGAGGATTAATCTGGGAGCAATTAACAAATTATATCTAGTCTGTATTTTGTTCAACTTAGATCATCTTCAAGTAACGTTTAAGCTCCCTTTTTCTTAGTAAATCATGAATATTTCACCAAACTGATTTGCATACTACTTCAAGTAATCCAAATGACATTTAGGAGGCTACTCACTTGAATCAATTTTCACAGTCCCAACAAATTAGCCAACTGGCTCAGCAGCTCACGCAGCAAACACAGCAAGCTTCTATGCAGTATCAACAACTGCTGAGACAGGAGCAGAGCAATGCTCAGCAGCTCGAACAACTGGCTCAACGCGAGCAGCAAGCGGCTCATATGATTCAAACAGCACTTCAAGGACACCAAACAGCTATCCAGCAATTGCAGCAAATCGCCAATCTTGCTCAACAGCTCGTGAGCACGACTTCTCAACATGTTTCATACTTAGAACAACCTTATAACAACCCGAATGTCGGTATTACTGGGCAAACGTTCGGACAGTTTCCAAACCAGCATCGTCAATAACATATGTATAAAAAAAAGGAACCCATGGATATGGGCTCTTTTTTTTGGAGCTATTATTACATGTAAGGAAGTGCTCAGGCATTCAAGTCATGCAGGCCCGGACTATGCTCATTAGGAAGCTCCGGCATATATGGGAGCGGGAATCCCTGCGGAGGGTCAGTAACTTTCAGTTCGCCGCCATTACGACTAGGTGATTGGCCGCTATATATTTCAGCAATCCGGGTATTGTCCAACCGGAAGTTAAACTGGGCATTATGGAAGCCGAGGTCAACGTATTTCTGGCATTCCGGGTATTTGTTGATATCGTAGTTCGGCACTGGAAACACTTTTCCCCAATTCACCCCCAACGTTTCGAGGGCCTTCGCGAATGCATTTTGATGTGCATTATCACGAACGATCAGGAAACCCAACGTTTCACGAAACGCTTTGTTTGTACTCATTTCATAGATTCTTGTTTTTTGTAACACTCCCGTCGATTCCAATACAACGTTGTCAAGCAAATTGCTGACCAGATTGCCATGATCGTAGACGTAATTCCCAAGCCATGGGTTACCAGCTGCATCTACAGGCAGAGAACTCTGAGCCCCCATAATATAATGATGCGGATTCGCATGCTTGATGGCTTCGTCGAGTGGAGCTCCGTCCAGGCCGGCATCGCCTGCCCCCTCCGCTCCTGCTCCGGTCAATAATTGATTTATCGTTTGCTGTACCAATTCGATGTGGCTTAATTCCTCCAGAAATACACCACGAAGCAGGTCTCTGTATTGTGTTGCTTTTCCGCGGAAGTTGCTGCTCTGGAAGAAAAACTGCATCATTGTACGCATTTCTCCAAATTGTCCGCCCAATGTTTCTTGTAACACTTTGGCTGCTGCCGGATCCGGCTTATCCGGAACAATCATATTAATCAGATCTTCTCTATAAAAAAACATGGTTGTCCTCCATTCAAGTAAATTACAGCCTTAGTTTCTGCCTTCTTCCTGGATTTATGTGATAGCAAGCTCACCCAATGATTGGATTCGGAGCAAGAATATAATTCTTTTATTAAGGAGAACCTATCCCGGTAAAACAACTGAATATTTGGAGGGATACGATAAATGGGTATTTTAAGTGGCAATCCCAAAGACGAACCGATGCACTACGGAGAAATCTTCAGCGTGTGGCAGTGCTCGATGGTAGCAAAAGGCTCCATTTCCTGTTATCAGGCGTACATGAACCATGCCGGAGATAAGGATCTGAAAAAAATCCTTGATGACCTGCTGGATCAGGCCAAACTGGAAATCAAAGAGTGCGATGCTTTATTAACCGAAAATGGCATCGCTCCAGCTCCAATGCTGCCCGAAAGACCTCCTGTCAAATTGGAAGATATCCCCGCTGGCGCAAGGTTCACTGATCCTGAGATCGCAGCCAAAATCGCAGCAGACACCTCGTTAGGTCTGGTTGCAGCGAGCCAGGTCATGGGACAATCCATTCGGGAAGATATCGGTGCATTATTCGCCAAATATCACGTAACCAAGACGGCATTAGGCGTGCGCATTTTGCAATTAGTCAAAGAAAAAGGCTGGCTTGTTCCTCCTCCTCTGCAAATCAAAAGACCAGATTCGGAGTAAGCCTAAACATCGCCTAATTTAAGGAACATTCAATGCCCGTTCAAGACAAAGAAGGAGCCGTTGTTCTGCTCCCTCTTTGTCTTTTTTGTGTTTCCCTTTTGTTTAAATTTAATTGGACAGGTTATATAGATTTAGAATTAATCAACCATACCAATGGAGGGATTCACATGTTCAGACACCAAAAGGAATTACAATTCGAAGTAAAAGTAGATCGCCCGGATCCCGTATTCGCCCGTCAGGTCCAGGAAGTATTGGGAGGACAATTCGGGGAAATGACCGTAATGATGCAGTACCTCTTTCAAGGATTTAATTGTCGTGGCGAAGAAAAATATAAAGATATGCTTATGGACATCGGCACAGAGGAAATCGGCCACGTTGAAATGCTCTGCGCTTTGATAAGCCAGCTGCTGGATGGCGCCACACCTGCTGAGCAGCAAAAAGCAGCTGAGGACCCTGTTACTGCAGCCATTATGGGAGGAATCAATCCTCAACATCTGCTGGTGAGCGGGCTCGGCGGCTTACCTACGAACTCTACCGGCGTACCTTGGAACGGTTCATATATTGTGGCAAGCGGCAACCTTCTTGCAGATATGCGTTCTAACCTTCATGCCGAAAGCCAGGGCCGTCTCCAGGTTGCAAGACTCTATCACATGACTACCGATGAAGGCGTTCGGGCGACGTTCCGCAAAATGTTGGCACGTGACCGTTACCATCAGTACCAGTGGATGGCTGCCATTCAGGAATTGGAAGAAAAGAACGGCGTCGTTGTTCCTGCTTCCTTCCCACCAGAAGCCGAGCAGGAATCTCAACCTGAAGCCTATGAGTTCTGGAATCTTTCCGAAGGTACAGAATCCAGTGAAGGTTTGTGGGCGAAAGGAAGTGCTCCAGATGGTACTGGTGATTTTGTGTACGTATCCAACCCGGTTCCAAAAGGACAAGTCTACGAGCCTGTCATTCCTGCCACAGAACTTCATCACGACCTCGATGGGAAAGCGAGCGATAAGTAATCGTTAACCCATTGAAATATTCATTATATTTATCATTTCATTTACGTTTCTGCTCTATTATTTTGGGTACTAATCAATAGATATCGATATCTGGAGGTGTTTCACGATGGCGACGAAGGAACTTGCTGTCCACGAGAAACTTGAAATTCATGAACTGCTAACGCTCAAAACATCATGTGCTACCAAAGCGGTTACCATGCTGGAGCTGGTCCAAGACGAGAAACTAAAATCCTTGATTGAAGACGATCTGAACAATTCTTCCCAAGCAATTGAAGAGTTGAAATCCCTATTGAAATAAGGAGGATTCTTATTATGTCTACGTCGATGACCAAGGAAATGCTGGTAAAGGCCATCAAGCCAATGGATGATCTTGCGATTGCCACCGATATGCTACTGTCCGCCAAGTCAGCTGTACGCACTTATGCGATTGCTCTTACCGAAACGGCAACACCACGTGTTCGAAAAGTGCTTAAGGCCCAACTGGACACCGCAATTGATACGCATCAAAAAATCGCCGATTATATGATCAAAAACGAAATGTATCATCCTTACAATATCGAAGAACAAGTCGAGCATGATTTGGAAAAATCGGATACGGCGTTGAAATTAGCGGACTCCAAATAAAATGTTAAAGTTAAGCGACTCAGTGTTTACTGAGTCGTTTTATTATTCGCTATTCCACATTTGTCACTATTACCAATCTGTATCTGATATTCATTCCAACTTCTTGATCGTCTTGAAGCATCACTTATTTGTCTTCATTCTTTTTTTCAGTAGAATAACTATTAATAATATGAGGGGAAGAAAAATTTGAAATATCGGTGAAGAATAGATCAACGTAATGCCTCGCCCAACTTCAAGATGCTCTGTAAAATTCGGAGATAAGAATGACAGCCCATACACTGTAAACCCTACTGGCAGTATCCATTTCCGATAACTGGGTCCGGTGATTCTTTCAAGCCCAATTACAGCACCTTGGAAAAAAAAAGCGATCTTAATCCCTAATCCCAAGAACAGGAGCAGCGTGAATAGGGCGTCCATCCGTTCAAGCACCTCTGTCATGTCAATCAATTGAACGGTTTGCAGCAGAGGGAGCGTACTAAACATTGCGATGTCCGGTCCCATAACGAAAATAATGAGTTGATTGATAAATGTTAAACTGACCGCGGTAGCCATATATGCTATGATCACTACTTTGTTCAGATTCTTTCCTTTACGGGCATAAGGATAAAAGACCAAAAACAAAACAACCTGTCCGAATGGAAAGGAGATAATTTCTGGAATAGCAGCCTTGAATATGTTTCCCCACCCGTTTTCCAATACAGGCAAACTCAATTCAGTATGAAAAAGACCAGTGGCAGGAATAAGAATGCTGATTAACACGTAACCGAAAACTATTACAGGGAACAAAATCATGCAAATGAGGAACAGCACACGATATCCGTACCGCACGGTGTTGGCTACAACCAGCAAACTGATTATACTGATCAACCACATGGGTGTTTTATTCAACAACGTCAACGTGGTAACCTCACTCAGATCCCGCAAATTCCGGGAAGCTTCATAAGCGAAATAACCGATAAATGATAAGCTTACTACTGTTCCCAGTATCTTGCCCATGTAGCGTTTCAACAGAAGGAACAAATCCAGTTCAGGTTCCTGGTGATGAATGGAAAGATGGATAATTAGCAGCAATAGGCCAGCAAATGCTCCAATTAGCATCGCTAACCATGCGTCCTGCTTCGCTTCTCCGCCCATCAGAAACAAGGTTGTACTTCCAACTTCGAACAGGGAAAGACCAGCGGCCAATTCGGATACACGAACGGATCCAGCTGAATTCATATTTACACATCTCCTTGGCGTTAATGTTCCCCTTCACTTTCTCCGCTTTCCTTATGAAGCAACCGACTGAATGAATCCTGCAGCAGCCCGGTTCGTCTTAGGCTTACGTCGACATTTACGTTAATCTCCATCTGTGCCAACTCCTGCGGCCACTTTTCTTTTAATGTTTTCCAGTCCTTTGGATGTCTTTGATGAATTTTGTTAGCAATGCTTAACATGTCGGCATGGAGCCGCTGACTTGCGTTCCACCCCTCCATCATCTGTGAGGTAATGATTCGCTCAGCTTGCAGCTGCAATTCGTCAATAATATGGGGGCTTGTTATATCTGCAAGTGTTGTACTCTCATTCAGTTCAGCTTTCACTTTAGCATTCACCTGAACGCTGTAATGATGACCCGACTTCACGGGCTCAACCTTGACACTTGCTTTTTGAACCAAAAAAGAATTGATTTCACCATGTGCATTGACATAACTTAAATTAGTCCTGTTCACCCGGTCAGTTAGCCACGAAATGCCCATGCTCTCTCTTTGATTCAATACACCGATTTCCTTATCTTTATAAAATACACTTAATCCTTGTAATCTCAGCTTACTTGGTGTTGATGTCTGCTTAAAAATATCGATGGACTCCAGTTGTCTTGTATCTTGCCCTTTTACTGTGAGGATGGGAATGCCTGCTGAACCACTGTCGGACGTTATTTTCAAGGCAATTTCATGCAGATTCATGACCGGATAATAGGATCCAAGCTCATGGTTACGTTCTATAATCTGAGCTAGTGCCCGACCAGGTTGTTTTTCAGGTGGCACCAGTTTCTTCAGGTAGTCTTTCGCCTGGCCATCTGCGATGATCACCTTAACCGATTCCCTTGCATCGATATTGCGATAATAATCATCCAAGATCTCTGACAGTCCATATTGTGCGGCTTCTTGGCCAATTAATATGACATTGGTATGTGAAAAGTATAACTTTTTCGGATTCTCCAGACTGCTTTTAGATACCGCTTCCCGAATCGTTTTCCCTTGAGAGGAAAAGGTAGTCACCGCAGATTGAGATCCACCTGAAGTTCCGTTTATACTACTCGCAGGAGGAACAATCATCTGATAGGTAATCATCCAATTACCATTCTGTCTGTCATATCCTGCAGCTGTCGTGATGCCCAGTTCATTCAGCTCCGTACGATTACCACACCCGGCAATAGAGATCGCTGAAACGAGGAGTATAAGTGTGTAGAAACACCGGATCACAAAAAAGCCTCCCTCTTATCTGTCAGGTTCAGGTTCTTGAATATGTTCTACAACATTGTTGGAGCCCGAAGGATATTGATGTGCAGATTGCCTTGTTTTGTTAGGTGCCGCTTTTTCATTCGGCCTCGTCTTCATCGCCCACCAAGGTACCCGCAAGATCAGATCCTTCATATTTGACTTGTAAAATGGGCTGAAAGGCATCATATAATCCGCACCCAATGACTTGAGCGATATCAAATGAACCAACAATGGCACTGCACCTACCAATATACCGAACAATCCAAGGGTACCAGCGAGCAGCATGAATGGAAAACGCATCAAACGTACTGCTGTTGCCATGCTGAAGTAAGGAATAACAAAGTTGGATATGGCCGTGAACGATACCACGATAACCATCGCCCCGGAAACCAATCCCGCTTCCACTGCTGCTTGGCCAATGACCAATGCACCTACAATGGATATCGCTGGCCCAATCGCTCGTGGCATCCGAACACCTGCCTCACGAATGACCTCAAACGTAATTTCCATAAGCAACGCTTCAAGTAACGCAGGAAACGGCACGCCCTCCCGCTGTGCGGCAAGTGAAATCAATAAGGTGGTAGGAATCATCTCTTGTTGGAATGTGGTTAATGCAATGAAAGTAGATGGAAGCAGCAAAGAGACCAAAAAAGACAATAATCGAATGGCTCTCAAAAAAGTAGAAATATCATAACGCTGGTAGTAATCTTCTGTCGTTTGAAAAAAATTAAAAAAAGTCACGGGGCCAATAAGAGCAAATGGTGTCCCGTCAACAAGTATGGCTACTTGTCCATCGAGCAAACTGCCTGCTACTGTATCAGGCCGCTCGGTATTAATGAGGGTTGGAAAAGGGGTGATCGGAGCGTCCTGAATGAATTCCTCTATGTAACCACTCTCGAGTATACTGTCCGTACGAATGGAGCTCAAACGCTTCGTCACCTCTGCTACCACTTCCGGCTTGGCGATGCCCTGAATATAAGCTACAGCAACCGATGTTTGTGTGTAGTCTCCGATATAATGCATTTGAAATTTCAAATCAGGAGTCCTTATTTTTCTCCGAATTAAAGTCATATTGGTATTGATTTCTTCTGTGAAACCTTCTTTCGGTCCCCTAACCACAGTCTGAGAAGTCGGCTCTTCCACTGACCTTCTTGCTCCTCCAGGAATGGGAACTGCCATGGCATAACGTACACCATCAACCAGAACAACCACATATCCGGTTAAAATTGCTCGGTAAATCAGATCAGGTGAATCCAGATTTTCAATATGACCCGTAGGTAAGATCCTTCTCACGACATCGTCCGCTCGTAATTCCTCATTAGATGCGGCTGTATTGACAAAATGAACTACATGTTCCATTAGCTCTACGAGAAGGACTGGGTCAGTTAAACCTTCAATATAACAAACCGCTAGTGGGGTATTATAGGCTGCAGATTCAGCAAATTCACGAACCACAAAATCTGGACTGTCCTTAAAAGATTCTCTAATGGAGCTAAGTGTATTCGAAAGTGATGGATCCAATTTTTCATATGGCTTTGTTTGATTTCGAAAGGATTTCTCGTTCTTCTGAGGTAGCGGTTGTGATTGAAATACTCTTTTCATCCAGCGGAACAGCATCATCTCACATCCTTTATTTTCCGTTTAATATGGATCATATCCGTCAAGATTATGCCAAAATCTAGACATTGTCCTATTTAAGTACTCCCTGGAATAAGCTGATAAAGTACATGAAAGGAGAGGACAACGTTCCATGATACTAGGTTATATCTTACTGGGGATTTCATTGTCAGCCCCAATCGGTCCCATCAATGCTGCTCAGTTGGACAAGGGTGTTCGGGGTGGATTCATGCCTTCCTGGTTTGTTGGACTCGGCGCGATCACTGCTGATATCATTTACATGCTGCTCGTCTATTTCGGCATCATTCATTTGCTGGATCTGCCCTTTGTAAAGGCTTTCTTATGGCTATTTGGTTTTTTTGTGCTTGTGTATACCGGTGTGGAAAGCATCAAAAATGCAGGAACCCTTACGCAGTCGAATATGAGAGGGGACGAAGCAGCGCTATCCAAATCGTTCATGAATGGATTCCTGATGTCACTGTTCAATCCCCTATCCATTATGTTTTGGCTTGGCATTTACGGATCCATTCTGGCCAAGGCGGTGAATGATTCATCCCTGGAGCAGACGCTAATCAACAGTGGAGCCGTTATTCTGGGTATCCTGATCTGGGATATATTCATGGCCGCCGCTGCGAGTTTATTTCGCAAGTATCTTACTTTAGGCGTCCTTAAGGGCATATCCATCATTTCCGGCCTCTCTCTTGTCGGTTTCGGATGTTATTTTGGAGCGAAAGCTGTTCAGTTTCTGTTTTTCATTTGATCTTGTTCTTTCGAAGTCGAATCCCGGTAATGTGGAAGCTCGGACTTTCCAGGGTGTTGTGTGATTCTTTTTCTTCCTGATCTGTGGTGGAAGACTCTTCATTTTTCTTCTTCTTGTGAACTCGTTGCACAATCATATCGCTAATTCCAATAAGTAAGACAAGCAGCAGACTGATAAAGAATCCGGGTCGACTCAGCGGGTGAAAAAGCGTACCTGTTATAGCGAGGCCAATCAGTACAAGCCCAATCCATCGTTTGACAACGCTGAACCTCCCTGCTTTCAGGAGACGGCCAGAAGATAACAAAATAAACAACCAATTGTACATGAGCATCAATCCGGCTGCAGTTGTTACATATTCATACACCTTGCCAGGAAGCAGCAAAGACATGACGATGGTTGCGATAAGCCCGCATCCGATCAGTGAGAGCGCGAATAATGGATATTTCTTTTTCCATTTTCGCGAGAATAACCGCGGAGCATCTCCTTCCTGGGCCAAGGTCAGCATCATGGAGGTCACCGCATAGAGTGACGCCGTCATGGTAGAGAAACCTGCTACAATTAACACTCCATTGAACAAATGCGGAACAAATGCCAAATGATCACTGCTCAGTGCCAGTACAAAAGGACTCTCTTTGGGATTAAAGGCCCCCAGCGGGACCATGGTCAGAGCCAGTCCAATCGACACAACGTATACCGTTGAAAGCGAGATCAGCATCACTTTGCCTGCCTTGGGAGCCTCTTCAGGTTTTTGAAGACGGTAAGACATGATTCCGAGCACCTCAATTCCCCCATAGGCATAAAAGGCAAATAGAAACGCAGACCACAGACCGATCCCGCCTTTCGGGAAAATTTCAGTCATGCTCAGCGGTACGTTATGCTCATATTTTGTTCCCCCAATCCATCCTGCGAGAAGCGCGATGGCAAGTACCAAAAACATAAGAATTGCTGCGAGTTTGATTATGGCAAGTACATTTTCAACCCGGTCAAATCCTTTATTCCCGAAGAAAACGATGCAAAGACCGACAATTCCAAATCCGGCAGCAAATATCCAGAGAGGAACATTCGGGAACCAAAAACGCGAAAAAATGGACAAGGCCGTCAACTGACTTCCCATAATAAGCAGTTCCGAAAACCAATACACCCATCCACTGGCAAAGCCTGCCCAGCTTCCGAATGCCTTCTTGGCATAAGAACGAAAAGATCCCTGCTCAGGGTGATCCGATGTCATTCTCGCCAAGGCATCAAAAACTACATATGTACCGAGGGCAGCCAAAATGTAAGCCACTAATACTGCAGGGCCACCGATCGAGATCGCGAGGCTGGAGCCCAGAAAGTATCCTGTACCAATGGTGCCTGCTACACCAAGCAAGCTGAGCTGCCACCACTTTAGTTTCTTTTCCTCCGTTGAGGCCTCTGATGCTTTACTCATTTCTTCATTCCTCTTCTGTAATATTTTGGACCGCTTAAGGTATCCTTTCCCAATTGACCCTTTTTCATGTTGAAGACGGGAAACAAAAAAAGCGAACGATAGGGCAAGCCCTTCATCCGCTAATATATTTACACAGATTATTGAATTGGAATTAAACCCACAACCGGATGTGGCGCATAAGGTTCTTCCAACCACGCAATTTCCTCTGCTGTCAGCTTCAAATCTATGGCTGCAACGGCATCCTCCAAATGTGATATCTTCGTCGCACCGATAATGGGAGCTGTTACGGGCTGCTTCTGCATAAGCCATGCCAGAGCAATGTGAACCCGCGGAACACCTTGCTTGCTTGCAATCTCTGCAACCCGCTCTACAATGAAGCGATCCGTATCGGCAGTAGAGTCGTATTTGGATTTCTGGACCTGATCCGTCTCCGAGCGATGCGTTGTTTCCGACCAGTCACGCGTCAGTCTTCCTGAAGCAAGCGGACTGTAAGGAATGACTCCGATCCCTTCCTCCTTACATAGGGGAAGCATCTCTCGTTCCTCTTCACGGTACAGCAAGTTCAGATGATTTTGCATGGAAACGAATTTGGTCCAGCCATTACGCTCAGCGACAAATAAGGCCTTTTGGAACTGCCAGGCGTACATTGCAGAAGCACCGAGATATCTTACTTTTCCGGCTTTGACTACATCATGTAATGCCTCCATGGTTTCTTCGATTGGGGTATGGTAGTCCCAGCGATGAATTTGATACAGATCCACATAGTCCGTTCCAAGCCGCATCAGACTCTTATCGATTTCGCTCATGATGGCTTTACGGGACAATCCGGCGCCGTTCGGTCCTTCATGCATTCGTCCATGCACCTTGGTCGCAATAACAACCTCGTCTCGTTTGGCATAGTCCTTCAAGGCCCGCCCAAGGATCTCTTCACTTGCACCCAGCAAATAGACATTCGCTGTATCAAAAAAGTTGATGCCGATCTCCAGAGCCTTCTTAATGACTGGCCGGCTATTCCCCTCGTCTAGTACCCATTGATGAATCCAGTGGCTGGCATCGCCAAATCCCATGCATCCGAGGCAAATTCTAGACACATCCAACCCTGTCTTCCCCAGCTTCACATATTCCATTTTCTCGTCCTCCTCGTTATTCTTTTCTTAAGTTCCGTCGTCTATATTCAGTTGGCGATAGATCAAAGCGCATTTTAAACACCTTGGAAAAGTGGGTCGTATTTTCGAAGCCGCAGGCGAAACAGATATCCGTTACCGATTGTGTCGACTCGAGCAGGAGCTGACTGGCCAGATCCAATCTGCGATTACGGATCCATTTTAATGGAGAAGAGTTATACAATGTCCGAAATTCACGCTTGAATGTTGACAGGCTTCTGCCAGACAAATAGGCCAGATCTTCAATGGAAACGGGATTGGTCACATTCTCTTCAACGACCTGTTCAATCTGACTCCGTTCAGTAGGATGAGGATACAGCAGCTGTTGCAGCAAATTTGTGTTTGCTTCAGCAAGATGAAACAGCAGCTCCATGAACTTGACGCCGACCAATCCGTCGCTGATCGAATCAGATTGGTTAAAATATGATTTTAGGGAGTTAATATATGCTCTCATTGGGGCGTTAACTGAAATGACAGATACCGGGGCGACCTCATTGATGGAATGAATGGTCTTCCAATCTGCAAAATCTGCGAACTTCTGAAGTATATCCCCGTTCATATAAAACATCATATAATCCAGTAAATGTTCAGTACCGGGCTCACCCGACTTTTCGTAGTCTACCTTGATCGCTTTGTGCAAGAATATCATTTCATTACAACGCACTGTATACTTTTCATTCCTAAATTTAACCGTGTATACGCCTGATTTAACGAACAGCAGTAGATGGTCTTTCAGAAAAAAGCTTCCTCTGGTTCCCTGCGTATGCAAACAAAATTGGATGACTGTAAGCCCATTCCATTTCAAGCTTCCCTCTTTGTCTGGTGCCTGTTCCATTCCTTTTGGAGCATGAATTAATTTTTCAGTTCGTTGTACATCCATTCTTCTTCCTACCTTCTGTCATCTGCTGCAAACATAACCATAACGCTTTTCTGCAAGATTTACTTTGCTCTGAAGCTCAAGTCATGTGATCATTTCGTTCATTCTTCTGAAGGGAATGCATCCGTCAACGCCAAATCAATGAAACCAAAAACGGGTTCCAGTAAACTGGCTCCCGTTCTCCCTTCTATTCTCTTGGGTTATGACCCATTTACCGTCTAGGGTATTTATTCTTATCTGCTTCCGTAATCGCTCGAATGACTCTGCATGGGTTGCCTGCAGCAATGACTCCTGCCGGTATATCCTTCGTCACTACGCTTCCCGCGCCAATCACCGTATTGTCTCCAATCGTTACACCTGGCAGCACAGATACGCCTCCGCCAATCCAGACATTGTCCCCTACTGTAATCGGGAGTGCAATCTCCAACCCTTGATTGCGCTGTTCAGCATCCAAAGGATGACCAGCAGTGTAAAATCCGCAATTCGGTGCAATGAACACATTGCTGCCAAAGGTAATCTTCGCTGCATCCAACATTACCGCATTATGATTACAATAAAAGTTTTCTCCAATCTCAATGTTGTATCCTTGGTCACAATAGAAAGGCTGTTCTATCCAAAACTTCTCTCCTGTTTTTGCCAAAAGTTTTTTCATAATGGCTTCTCTTTCGGATATCATGCGCGGACGAAGCTGGTTGTAGTCGTAGCACAGCTCTTTTGCTTCAAGGCGTTCGTTTACCAACTGCGGATCGTTGTTATTGTCATATAAGAGTCCTTGTTGTGCTTTTTCTTTCTCGGTCATCGTCATTCGTGTAAGCTCCTTTGTTGTGTCTATTTGGGCAATCAAAATTCTATGTATGGACGCAGCAATGTACAATACAATCTATTATAAATTCATCTGTTAGCAAAATACAAAAAAAACACGAGTGATCTATGGGATCACTCATGTTTCATTCAGCTGCCGCTGTCTCTCTATTCATTCAATGCTGTCTTAATCAAGGCATTAACCCGTGAATTGAAGAGCAGACCGATATGGGAAACTAGCGAAACCTGTATGTTATTCGCTCCGCTCAAACGGGAAAGTGCAGGAGAAACGATCGTGTCACTGGTAGAGTAGATGGAAGTAACCTCAACTCCCTGTGGGGCTGAAGTTGTAGTCAAACGATTGGCGCCCCCCAAGGTGACCAGCTTGTCCACTTTGGTAGAGCCCCCGCGGTTCAATATGTAATATAAACTATTAGCCCCGCCCATACTATGAGCCACAATGTTAACTTTGCTATGGCCTGTTTCCCGAAGTACATTGTCTACGAATTGACTGATAGCTGCCGAATTCAACAGCTGATTCCCCTGCTTGCTGGGCAGATCAATCGCAAACAGCTCATCTCTGGACCAACCTTGACCACGCAGATAACTTTCAATATAAGCGAAATTGCTATCAGAACCTGTTAATCCATGAACAAAGACAACAGGTGTCCGTTCTGTCGCAGCGAATGTCTTTGAGCTTTGACCAATACCAGGTATCGAAATGGCTATCAGTATGCTCATGACCATGGCAAAAAACAATTTACTCTTTTTCACATCATTCACTCTCCTAAAATATAATTTACACTATATATAATATAAGTGAATTAATGGTATATAAATGGATCTTTAGTCTCAAATTTAATCGATTCAATCGTTAGTAAAGATTTCCTTTAGCCATCCATCCCCTTCTCTGTTATGCTGAATGACGGCAAATTTCAATTTACAGGAGGAACTTCCTAGATGAGACAAACGATTAACCGCTTCACTCTTTTCTTCTTCGCCATGACCCTTGTGGTATTCCCTTTTTCGTGGAGCAAAGCCCATGCTGCCGCTTCGTACAAATCGCTAGATTTGTATTTCCCGACAGATATTGATGGCCACTGGGCGTACGATACGCTTGACAATTTCGTTAACGCTGACCTCCTTAACGGTTACAGCCTGGGCAATGGCGAGGTCGCTCTTAAGCCCAATCATCCCATCACTCGTGCAGAATTCGTAGCTATTCTTGTTCAGGCTACAGGACTACATAGTACAGCTCAAGGAAAATCCTTCAGTGATGTAAAAGCAGGCAAATGGTATGCTGAGTCCATTCGGATTGCCAGTTCACTCGGCGTCGTTGGGGGTGTAAGCAGCACTGAATTCGGACCTGACCTCCCGATTACGCGCGGCGATATCGCTGTAATGGTCGTACGTGCGTTCTCCGATACGGTAGAGTTTAAAGGTCCATCCAAAACCTTCAAGGACGTCCCAAACTACTATGCAGCTTCCGCTATTACTAAAGCGAGCCAGGCTGGTATTGTTTCAGGAATGACAACGACTACGTTTCAACCTTTCGCAAAAGCTACACGCGCTCAAGCTGTAGTCATGCTTGAACGTGCTTTACAATTGGAGCAAACCGAGCTGCCGGATACATCTGAACTGACGGCACTTGCTTCCACTGCTACGAAGTCGGAGATTCAAGCTATGACGGATCATAAATATGATCAGTTGTCTGTAACCTATGCAACCTATTACACAGGGTATCAGCTTTCATCCAATTTTACGTCTCTGGAAGATATTACTTCTGCAGTAGATGAAGAAACCACAATGGATATTGAAATGCTCTCCCAACCGAATTTTACTGTCATCGAAACCTCTAACCGTTTGGCTGTATTAGAAGCAGAAGGCGGCAAGATGAAAGTAACGATCCATTCGGGTAAAGAACAACAGGAAGAAACGGTTTCCATGGACGGATTGTATAAACTCAAGAAAATGAATGATAACAGCTGGAAAATCTATGCCATCCTTCCTTATGAAGAATAGGCACTAATCTATCATTTATTTCATTAACACCAAAAACCACTGAATCCTAATTCAGTGGTTTTTGTATCTAATAGATTATCCATCAATTCGTGACTAGCCTTTCAGGCCAGCTTTCTTGCTTTGAGCGCCAATTCGAAGGCGTCTCCCCTTCCCATAGCCGGAATGCCCGATAAAATGAATTCTGGTCTTCATACCCTACAAGAAAGGCCACTTCTTTGATATCAAGTGACGGATCAGCTAGGTATACTCGAGCCTGCTCATGTCTGGCTTGGGTCAGCAGCTGCTTGAAGCTGGTGTTCTCATCGGTGAGTCTGCGCTGTAGTGTACGATCACTTACGCCTAACTCCTTCGCTACGATTTGGACATCGGGACGTCCACCTGTGAGGCTCCGTTTAAGAATCCATACGACCGCTTCTGTCATGGATTGAGCCTGTTTCTGTTCATCCAGCGAGCGATCAAGTATGGGCGTCAGCATCTCAAGCAGCTCTTCGTTATACGTGATGAAGGGCAGATCCAGATCCTTTTGACGCAAAATCAATCGATTGCTTGTTGCACCCTTCCGGATATCGCAGCCGAAGTAAGCTTCCAGAGCCTTCACATCCCCCATGGGCTGTGAGAATTCGACCTGCAGTGCATTCAAAGACAGCCCCGTACCACGACGTCCTAGCTCCAGAAGAAAGGCCAGCGTAATTCCAACCAGGACGGGAGGTCCGGACGGTCCACCATTCATCCACTCCAGTTCAATAATGCAGCGATCATGCTCCTCGGTAATGTGCAAGCCTTCGGGAGGACACATCCGTTTGTACCGAGCCATCCGATATAGCGCATCACGGTAGTCACGAGCATGGTAGGTGGCTAATACACTTGGTGGATAGTGGGCTGTTTCAAAAGCGGTTGCCAGTTTGATGATTCCTTCAGCCGTATCGCCCATGAGGTCGGAATAAGCCTGCCAGATTGCAAAATATTCGTCTGTATTGACGATCGTATTCGTAATCTTGGTGAGTGGCAGTTGTGCTCTGCGGGCTACGACATGGGTGTCGATCCCCAATTGCTCCAAGCCTGCCCAGAATCCGGCTGGAATCTTAATACGTTCTATGGAATGCGGCTTCATCTTTTGGTCTCCTTCAATTAATCATAAGTATAAACAAGAATACTCCTTCGTTCACCAGATGTCTAATCTCCTGGTCATGTCAACTTGAAGAATAACCAAAACCACATTATTACATAAACTGACTCATCCGAATTGCCTTCACAAAATAAAAAAGCCGCCATGATGGCGACTGATTTATCTTGCAATTTGGAAGCAGGTTTACTTCCTATTATTTCTTAATAATTCCTTGCTTGAGCAGCTCGTTCACATTAAGTGATTGGTCATAAGGAACATCGATCTTTCCTTCATTCACCAGTTTAATGATCTCATCCCGATAAGGGCTAGCGAGATCGATTCCAACGATCTCCCAGTTATTGTCCACTTCCGGGGAAATCTCCTGATGTTCTTGAATATATTCAACCAGGTAATCCCGAATGCTGCGTGGTGATTCCCAATCGCGGTTTGCTTCTACCAATTTGTAAGCTTTCAGTGCGCTGCTGTATCGGTAGTTGTTTACAGCAAGCTTCAGTTCTTGTGTATCAGCCAGAGGCTTGCCTTGATACATTACATCGACGATACGCTGCCCTGCAGGCTTGGACAGGTCGATTTTGTAGTCTACGCCAGCAAACATGTCATACAAATAACCTGGAACCTCAGGATCGAAGCTGATCGAAACATCTCCCTCTTTCCACTGGTTGTAATGGGAAGCAGACCATTCCATATACGCCTTCAGTTCTTTACCCGTAACCTTAACGGTATAGAGCACGTTATCGAATTTGTAAATATCGAAAATATTCGCATATGTGATATTACCTTTTTTCAGATTGGAGGTGTCTTTGAAGAGTGCAGCAGCCGAAACATCCGCTCCGCTCACTTCCATCTGAACCTTGTTGATGAGATCAACCACGGCTGTATCTTGAAGTTTGCCTTCAGGAATCCCATTAATTTCATTCACAGGCTGGAAGTCCTCGGTTGCCTGACCGAAGATACCACCCGACGAGCCTTCCGCTCCGGCAGAACCACCACCTGTAATGAATTGGATCGTAGCTTCGTGCTCTTCCTTCACCAGGTCACGAATCGCCGGATCAGGGGTGTAGGAAGCCATGTCTACCACTTGAACCTGACGGTCCGTCACTTTATTTTTACCTTGATCTTTTTTCACTTCGATATCAAAACGCACAATGTCACGGCCGAGGTTACGAGGGCCACCGATCACGGTTTGTCCGATTTTTTCGTTAACCACAATGTGCATGTGCCCAACCAGCATGGCATCAAGTTCAGGCACCATCTTTACAATTCGTTCAGCCGAGTCTGAAGCTCCGTCTTCGTCGAACTCAGCAAACATGCCTGCATGAGCGCTCGCGATAAGTACATCCACTTTTTTCTCATTTTTGAGGTATTGTGCAACCTTCTTCACCGTTTCACCCATATGCTCGAACGTAAGGCCGTCTACCTTATCGCCGTCCCAACGAGGTACATTGGGTGTCGTTACACCGATAATTCCTACTTTTATGCCATCTACATTAATAATCTTGTACGGCTCGCCAAGTGTCCCGCCATCTTCTGTCTTGATGTTGGCTCCAAGTACGGGGAAGTTCAGTTCTTTCATAATTCGATCCACATGATCGAGTCCAAAATTGAATTCATGATTACCAAAAACCATGGCATCGTACTTCATGGCATTCATGGCTTTGGAAACAGGATGAATGACATCTGTGTTTTTACGATAAATATCATCAGTTAAAATATTGCCTTGATATGTGTCCCCATTGTCAATCAACAACACGTTAGGGGAGGTCTTCTTCACTTCATTGACATATGTAGATATCCGTGCGAGCCCGTTATTCGTTGTTTCCGCACTATCTTCATAAGTATAGCCCCACAGATTCCCGTGCACGTCAGAGGTGCCCAGAATGGTGATTGTAGTGGAGTCGGCTTCCTCTTCTTTTTGAGGAACCTCACTCCCTGTGGACGGCTTCTCAGGAAGCTTTAACTTTTGGCCAATTTGAAGGACATTTACGTTTTTCAATCGATTGAGCTTTTGCATCTCTGCTACGGTTGTCCCATTTGTTTTGGCGATGGTCCACAACGTATCTCCCTTTTTAACGGTGTACGTCTCGGCAGCCGCAATTCCACCAAAAAGAGTAGAGAACACCAAAACCATGATGACAATCCAGCTGAGCTTACTACGATGCTTCATAAATCCCTTTCACCTCTTGTCTTATGTTGTGTGTTACCAAATCTATCCTCTAGATCATAACAAGATAAATGAAATAATTGGAGATTAAATTTACGTTTTGAACAAAATTATTACATTTTGCAACACATTCTTGTCGTTTCGGCAAGTCCATTACATATTTTATTGATAATACTCCAACATTTAGGTGGCTACGAATCATCATATTGTCATAAAAAAAGCCTGATCCACTTAAGGACCAGGCTTCAAATGAACTATCCCTCTACAGTATCTGCTTGCAGAGCAGTCGCGACTTCAATCATCTTGGGAACCACAGCTTCACTGGAAATGGCCACGTACAAATCCCCTGAATATAGCCGGAAAGGAATGTCCACGTTATCCTGCTTCCACATAAAGAAATCTCCATCAATGGACATGGTACTTTCGGTTCCCTGAACCGTGTAAACCTGTGAATACGTAAAGTCAGGCTGGGTTGCAAAGTATGCCTTGCACTCTTCCAGAGTGATGGCTGGTTCCCCAATTTGTTCTTGCATGGTTCGGGTGATACGGAAACGCTGATTCATTGATATGCCTCCAGATTGATTAATTCAAGTATATATTATCATTCATAATAGCAATTTACGTATCGTTTCGGCAAGAAAGGCGCTCGGCAGCCGCCAAGGATGTTAATTTTTCTATATAGACGTGCGCTCTATTCGTTGCTGGTTTGAATGAAAAGAACCTCCCGTGGAGGTCCTGATGATCGTCATATAAACACTATTTGTTGAACCTATTGTTGAACCGTACCTTTGCCAGTTTTTACAGTCTGGACTTCATACATATTTACGGTTGTGCTGATCAGATATTCAGGTTTTTCCTGCCCTCTTTTGTTGCGATGGCCCTGGATGTGTGCATCGCTTTTCTCCCAGTTTTTCCACGCTTCCTCCGATTCCCAACGAATCATAACCATAACCTCTTCATGTTCCTTGCTCTTCTTGTTGACCATGACACTGAAATCAATCAGACCAGGCATATCCACCACTGGGGTTGGGCCATTGAAACGTTCCAGTACCTTGTCACTATGCCCTTTTTCTATAACCATACTGCGCGTTTGAATCAACATCATTATTCCTCCTGATTGCAGTCACACTGGTTACCCTCCAGCCTAACCGCATTTTGGTTTACTCTTTCCACTATTGTAGCCCAATTGAAAATGATTATCAATAAAGCCAAGTTTAGTTCATCTTGTAATTGGAACTCTATGAAAATTTTGCTATACTACACTATGCTAGATTACTGTCCATACGTCCTTTTTTCTACTATTTTATGAATGTGGAGGAATATACAAACATGGTTCGTAAACACATAGGTAAAACCATTGCTGCCACCTTGATTGGTTTGTCCTTGCTTGGAACGACGGTAAACATCGGTGATGTGCATGCAGCACCTGCCATATCGGTCAAGTTGGATAATGTTGCACTGCAATTTGATGCTGCCCCGCGAATTGATAAAGGCGTTACTTATGTTCCCTTCCGTACCGTAGGTGAAGCCTTGAGAATCCAGATTACGTGGAACAGTAAAACCCAAACCGTCAAAGCCGTAGGCAAAGTAAAAGGTCAGGCTACAGAGGTACTTCTTCAAGTGGGGAATACCACAGCCACCGTCAATGGCACCAAAGTGAAGCTTGCCGCAGCCCCGGTTCAGCGAGAAGGACGCGTACTCATTCCGCTCAGTTCGTTCAGCAGCCAATTCGGCGTGGGTGTGAAATGGGATCAGGCCACACGCACAGTTTCTCTCGTATCCCCACAACGTGAAATGCATTTGAGAGCCTTTTATGCTGTGCGGGCATTTCATGAAATCGATCTGGTCCCATCCATGAACTCCGTAGCTTTTGGCTGGAGTCGAATCGACCGGGATGGCCAATTCACGCTTCAAGGGAAGGAGTATTATTTCCCTGAGGCAGCAGGTGAAGTGACCCCCCAGACCATCGTGGCGGATGCTGCAGATCAGAATATCAAACCGTACCTTATGGTATACGCACTGGATGGTCAAGGCGAGCTAACCAAAGTTTTGAGTGACAGCAGTCTGCGCGAGAAATCGATTCAGGGCATAAACGCAGCAGTTACGGAGAATGGATTCGGCGGCGTCGTTCTTGATTTTGAAGGCTTGGGTTTCAAACTGGATGCCAAGCAGCAGCAGAAGCTGCTTAACGACTATGTCAAACAGTTAAAAGCTTCCTTGCCTCCTGACATTTCGATATCACTGGCTGTACCGCCTCTGAACAGTGCATATAAAGGCTATGATTACAAAACGCTCGCTTTCTTGGCAGACGATCTTATTATTATGGCTTATCAATATAACCCTGCGGGTACCAAGGCACAGATTCCTGAGCCCAACAGTCTCGTTGACCAAGCCATCCAGCTTGCACTTAACGCAGGTGTTCCAAAAGACAAGCTGCTGCTTGGCATTAACTTAAACAGCGAAACGGGAACCTCCGTTGATGACAAGCTTGGATTAGCCAAGAGATATGATCTCAAAGGGGCAGCATTCTGGCGCCTTGGCTTATTCCGTGAATTCAACAATAATATGGTAGAAGCCGTGAATTCGTCAGTGATCAAAGAGTAAAAGACATTCATTTTTATGAGCAGGATGTGATGAAGGATCTCCTGCCCTGCAGGAGTATGTCCACGCAAACTTGTCTTCTATGAATATACTATTCTATCTTATCGGATAGGAGGTATGCAGAATGACTCAGTTTCTGGATGCAAGAGTCTCAATCAATGCAACGTCGACCAACTCCATTTCTGTACCCATCCCCGTAATCAATACCCCTACGTTATTTGCCCAAATTGGTCTTATTACTGCGGGTACAGGGGCTAATCCCAGGGTTCAACTCAAAGGGACGATTACGGTTCAGTTACCTCTGGCGCTTTTTGTAGTGAGAGTTACCATTGTGAGAGGTACGCTGGCGACAGATCCTATCATCTATTCGGCAAATAGTACCTATGGATTGAGCGGTTTACTCGCACCTGAAATCATTACTTTTTCAGCGAATGACTTTAACCCTCCCATTACATCACAACTAACGTATTCAGCGTTTATCAGTACGAACTTGCTCGGAACGGTTCGAGTCGGACCCGAAAATTTTGACGGCTTCCTCGTATCTGATTGATCATTGATCGATTTCCATTCATACCCTACCGCTGCAAATGCGGTAGGGTTTTTGAATGAAGAAAAGCCCCCTCACAGTTGAAAGGCTAGATGCCACTTCAGCTGTACAGGGAGCTACCCAGATCAGACGTTATTAAGAATACTGCTTCAATACCTGCCCCAGAATTTCAATCCCCTTCACAATCTGTTCATCGGAAGGTGTGGAGAAATTCAATCGGATCGCATTGCAAGGTTCACTCTCATCAACGAGGAATGCCGTGCCTGGAACAACGGCTACGCCGCTGGCTGCAGCTGCCTTGGCATAACCCAGCATCGGAATATGAGCCGGCAGATCACACCAGAGGAAAAGACCACCATCCGGTTGGGTAAACGTAATGGAATTCCCCATGTGTTCCTTGAGTTTGTCCATCATTAAGGCAGATTTTCTGCGATATATTTCACGAATACTGCTGATATGTTCTGCATACTGGTATTCTGCCATGAACTTGTATGCCAAGATCTGAGGAAGCATCGCCGTATGTACGTCTTCTCCCTGTTTGGCAACCACCATCTTCTGCACGACTTCGTTCGGTGCCAGCACATAGCCAACACGCAAGCCGGCAGACAGGATTTTGGAGAAGGAGCCCACATAGATCACTAGTCCCTCTTCGTCCATGGATTTGATAGTAGGTACATCTTCTCCACTGAATCTAAGCTCACCGTATGGATTATCTTCCAGAATCATCACACCATACTGTTTGGCGAGAGCATAAATGGCTTTGCGTTTCTCCAGACTTGTCGTTACTCCCGTCGGATTTTGGAAACTCGGAATCAGGTAGATCAATTTCACATTCTGCTCCGTCTGCAGTGCCAGTTCCAGCTTGCCGATATCAATACCGTCGCTTTCCATTGGAACGCCAACCAGCCTTGCACCTGAAGCCCGGAAGGAGTTTAACGACCCTATGAAGCTTGGGCTTTCACAGATGATCGTGTCTCCCTCGTTGCAGAATACTTTGCAGGCAAGCTCAATGCCTTGCTGTGCACCCGAGACAATAAATAGCTCGTCCGATGCTGTGCCTGTGTTATAGTTCGTCTTCAGGTGATGGGTCAATGTATCGCGCAGCGGGGCGTAACCTTCAGTTATCCCGTATTGCAGAGCCGTAACTGGATCCTGCTCCAGAATGGACTGAGTGAATGTCCGAATGGCTTCAATGGGAAATGTCTCCGGAGCGGGATTTCCCGCAGAGAATGGAATAACGTTCTGGCCCGAGGATGCCTTCAGGATTTCTCGAATAATGGACGGCTGCAGCGCAGCAATCCGGTTTGAAAATGAATAGTTCATCTTAATATAATGCCTCCCTGCTTCAAATCTGACGCTCAATACTACTTCTACATTCTTTTCTATTATACGAGTACTTCTCTGTTTTCAAAATGGTCTGCTTCAAATTCGTCAAAAACAATAAAAAAGAGGTCGACATACGCCGCCTCTTTCAGATCCATCAATATGCATTTTTTCCCCACATTACCCGCGAGCAGCATTCATCTCTGATAACCTTGTAGCCTTGACCAGATATGTTGCCAAACCAGGAAATAAGCGAGCTAGCGCGGGGTAATATTTATTGGTTCTGGCAAAAGCCAGCTTCTGGATTCTCCGTGCACGCCGAAGCAGCTCTGTAAATTCATCGCTCGCGTCTTTTGCGTATCCTTCCTTCCACTCCGCAAATCCGATGTCCTTTTGCAAGTAACGGTGGGTCCACTCTGCACACAGGATGGAAGAACGCAGCGCAATGGACATGCCGTCACCGCACAGGGGAGGAATCATCAGCATCGCATCTCCAATATGCGGGAACTGCGACCAAGGCTCAGGCACGTTCGACAAGTGAAGTGGAGCGATGGAAACCTGAGTTCCCTGAACAGGCTTTCCAGCTGCCAGTCTTGCTGCGAGCCTTCCATTCGTTTCGGAGGCCGCCTGCAGGATATCGGTTACAGACTTGCCGCTTCCCTGCACCGTATCCAGCGTTAACAAGGCTGCAACATTCGCATAGCCATTCTCGATCGGTGAAATGCCGACGTATCCTCCCTCACAGAAATAAAGTTCAACTCTAGCAGGCATATCAAGTCCACTGTAATGAGACTTTATCCCAACGTATACAGTATCATCCCGAGTTTCAGGCGGAGACGTCATTCCACGCGGCTTTTTGGTTCCATACGCTCCGATGACAGCCTTCGTTCTATAGCTTAATCGTTCATTCCCTTGTTTGACCTGTACCTCGTAATGATCATCTTCAAGCAGTTGAATACCAACAATCTTTGCTTTTGTTATAATTTCGGCTCCCGCAGCCTCAGCTTGCTTGTGGAGAATGCGGTCCAGTTCATGTCGACTGATGCCATAAGCGGATCCGGGCAAGGGAGCTTCAATCTGACCGCCCTGAGGCATAATGATCTGTGCATGATCCATCGTGCTGGGCTTCACTTCCTGAAGCTGAATATTTAGATACTCCAGCATTTCTTTGGTCTCTGGTGACATGAATTCACCGCAGGTTTTGTGCCTGGGAAATGACTGTTGATCCAATAGAAGCGTACGATGACCTTGTTTGGCCAGCTGCAGGGCGCACGAACTGCCAGCGATTCCAGCACCTAGTACAATGACATCTAATGATTCGGACACATAGCATCCCCTGCCTTTAAATTGAATTTTGCGCAGCCGTGACTATAATGCCACCTTCATTAAACTGCCGGGTGATTCGGTATCACGACAGAGTAGCGAAACAGCGGCTTCCATTCATAGGTCATGGTGTCATGGTTCAATTGCTTTTTTAACTCCTGCCAATCCTTTGCCGTGAAGCCTTTGGCAACAGACAGCGGACCATCATGACGGATATAACGATTCCGCGAGATCATCCGGGTTGTTAGCCAGACCGCGGTATAAGATACCGGGTGGCGGTGGATATCGTTAATCACAACACCATACCTAGAGACACGCAGCATATGTGAAACGATATCCAGCAGCAGCTGTCCGTCAAAATGATGTACAAACTGGGATCCTGTAACGATATCTGCCGAAGCATCCGACAGTTTCATGACATCGGCACGCTGTACATTGACCCTTGGTTCATTTTGAAAGAGCAGTCTTGCCTCTTCGCAAGCTTCCTCGGTCAGATCGACCAACGTAATCGTGAGGTCAATCCCCTTCTGCTTCGCCCACTGAAGCAGCTTCTGATTCACGTCTCCTGAGCCTGCTCCTACATCCATAATGCTCAGCTTAAGAGGTCTACCGACCGATATCCATAATTTCTCCACACCATCGAGAGTAGGGCCGGGAGCAGCAAATATTTTATTGAGACGACGCAGGTGCTGCAGTGCTTCACGCAATTCTTCCCCGCCCATGGAGAAATCATCCATCAATTCATCTTCCTTCGCCCGGATCGACAAGTTTCTAAAGAAGGACATGATCTTTCTCCTTCAGCGCAGGCCTATAGGACGGAACGTAAGTAAATTTCATGAGCTCAGCGGTCAGCCCAGGTCCAAAAGCCATCGCCACACCCTCCGTTACAGATTGATTACGGGCTTTCATGTCCTCACGCATGGCATGAAGTACAAATATAATGGTATTGGATGACAAGTTGCCTACGGTTCTAAGGATTTCTCTGCTGTACATTGTCTGTTCTGCTCTTAAATTCATAACTTCCTGGACAGAGTCTACGATCCCCCGTCCGCCTGGATGAATAGCCCATAGTTCGGGTAAACTGTCGCTCCCGAGCAATTGATAGAGCTCGTTCTCCAAGTGCTCACCCAACAGTTTAGGAATGCGAGGCGATAAGTACAGATCGTAACCTTGATTGCCCACCTCCCATGTCATATCCTCCGTTGAATCAGGAAGCAGAACGGAATATCCAGTTCCAAGATCGAGATAATGCCGCTGCTCGGATTCCGGTGCTCCAATGATACAAGCAGAAGCCCCGTCCCCGAAGAATGAGGCTGCAAACAGCGCCCCTCTCTCCTTAACTGGTTGAAAATGCAGGGTACAGAGTTCAACGCACACGACCAGCACTTGTGCATCAGGCCTTCCCTGGACGACATCACGAGCCATCTGAATGGCTTTTAATCCGGCCGCACAGCCTTGGAAAATAAGCGGTAACCGGTTTACGCGTGGAGATAATCCCAAATCGCGAATAAGCATGACATCCAGACCAGGCAGATACTGTCCTGTACAGCTGACCGTAATGATATGTGTTATCTGTTCAGGAGACATGCCCGCATCCTTCAATGCCTTCTGGGCAGCCTCCATCCCAAGCGGGAGCGCCTCCCGTTTATATGTATCCATTCGTTCCTGCGTGGACGGAATCTGAGAATGGTCCCCCGAAGGCAGGTAACGACAGTCCTCAAGTGTCCCAAGATAGCTGGGTTCAACCGTATAGCGTGTTTCTACGCCGCAGGACCTGAACACTCTTTTGGCAAACCGGGCCAAATCCTGTTGATCCTCAAGCGATGAGGCAATGAGCTCAGCAATATCGGACTGGGCAACTTCATGAACAGGCAGCGCAGTTCCCATGCCCAGGATGGCGATATCCGTATGGTTATACAAGGGTTGATTCATTTTAAACCTCCTATGGTGGATAAGAGATATCCTTTAATTAACAACACTTACCCTTAAGAGCGTCGTTGTAATCTGTCGTATCCTATATATTTATTTATATGGGTTATGCTGACCCACATTCTCCATTCAGGTGCTCTTCTTCGGGAAAGTGTAAAAAAAGAAGCCGCCCGAAGGCGACTTATCGAAAAAGTGTGGACTTCCGTCCAATTATTTATTCAGTTCATCGCCAATGATGACGACTTCCGTTTCCAAATTCACATTGAACTGGCTTCGCACCTTCTCCTGAATGAGTGCAATCATATCAATGTAATCCTGCGCCGTAGCATTATCCACATTCACAATGAAACCCGAATGTTTGCGAGATACTTCGGCACCGCCGATGCGAGTCCCCTGAAGTCCGCAATCCTGAATCAATTTGCCAGCGAAATGGCCTTCAGGACGTTTAAAGACACTTCCGCAAGAGGCGTATTCCAATGGTTGCTTGGACTCTCTCGCATAAGTAAGTTCATCCATCTTCGCCTTGATCTCTACCGGATCTCCCGGCTGCAGCTTGAACTTCACCTCGATGATGATATCCCTTTTGCCCATAAATACACTCTTGCGATAGGCCAGCAGCAGCTCCTCACTCTGCATGGTGATAATTTCGCCTGCCTCAGTCACGACAATGGCAGACTCGACCACATCGGACATCTGTCCTCCGTATGCTCCTGCATTCATATAGAGTGCGCCACCTACCGAGCCCGGAATGCCGCAGGCAAATTCGAGTCCGGTAAGACTTGCGTCTAACGCCTGGCGGGATACATCGATAATTGCTGCACCGCTCTGTGCAGTCATCGTATGACCATTCACATTGACCTGATTAAGATTCTGCAGCGACATGGTAATCCCCCGAATGCCGCCATCTCTGACAATCATATTGGAGCCGTATCCCAGTGTAGTCAACGGGATATCATGCTGAACCGCCAGCTTCACGATGGTGGCTACTTCATCTATGGTCTCGGGGAATATCAAAATATCTGCTTCCCCGCCGAGTCGCGTGTACGTATAATTTCGGATCGGTTCGGAATATCGAATGCGGTCTTCGTGAAAGTTGTCAAACAGGGTTTTGCTTAATAACTGATATGAATTCATGATTTTTCTACCACCTTGTCTTGATTGCATCGTATAGGTTATTTTACTCTGAATAGCTCCATTTTGTCGCAATTAATTCGAATTAATCATTAATTATTTTAAATAATGGTGCAGGACCGGAAAAAGCCGCCATATGGCGACTTGGTAAAACGTTGCTTTGGCCTTACTCATTATAACTCATTTCAAGTAAGTGAGCATAATGCTTGCTGTCTTCCTTTTTTCATTCTTATAAAAGCACAAAAAAAGGGCACTAGGCCCAGAGACAATTCATACATTTAAGGTACTTATCCCTTCACAGCTCCCAACGCAACACTCCCTATAATCTGCCTGGAGAAGATTGCAAAGACGATGATGATCGGCAGGATGGAAATTGCAACTCCCAGATATAACAAACCATAATCCATACCATAATAGCCCTGAACCAGAGCAACGAGGACCGGAAGCGGGTATTTATCCAATGAGAAGAACAGAACAAGCGGTGTGAGGAAGTTGTTCCATGAGCCGATGAACGTAAATATGCCAAGTGCCGAAATGGCAGGTCCCAGAATGGGCAGCACAATCTGATTGAATGTCCGAAACTCTCCTGCACTGTCCACACGTGCCGATTCAATGATTTCGTCAGGGATGCTGCTCTCCATAAATTGTTTGATAAAAAATACGTTAAAAGCATTCGCTGCCGCTGGTAAAATAATGGCCGCATAGCTGTCCAACAGCCCCAATGTACTGAACAGCCGGTACATCCCGATCAGAGCCAGCTGCCCGGGCACCATCATCGTGGCCAGCAAAAACATGAACAGCCAGGTACGTCCCTTAAACTTGAACTTGGCAAATCCATATGCGGTTAATGAACCGATATACAGCGATAGTACAGTTGAAGTGCCGGCAATAAAAAGACTGTTCGCAAATCCGCGCCAAATGTTGATTTTGGAGGCCATGTTTAAGTAATTATCCGCTACAAATGGTCCGGGAAGGAAAGTAAAGGTGGATGCAATGGTCGCATTATTATGCGTGGCATAGATAATCATCAGATAAAACGGAATGATGCAGATCACAGCCAGACCCGTTAGGAACAAGTAAATAATAACTTTGCCGATCGTAAGCTGCTTCGTACTGGCATATTGCTGGATGGCTGCATTCGGTTGCTCTATCGATTTTGCGGTTTGCATAGTACTTCCCCCTCCCTATGAACGACTCTTCCGACTGGTCATGATGAAGGATACAACGGATAAGAGAATGATGATAACGAACAGACAGAAGGCGATAGCTGCGCCGTAACCGAAGCGTGTGCTTTGGAATGCTACATTATAGAGATACATAATACTTGTCATGGCAGCACGGTCCGGTCCACCATTTCCATTGGTGAGCGTGAACGGTTGGTCGAAAATCTGAATGCCTCCAATAATGGAGGTAATCATCTGAAACAGAATGATCGGTCGCAGCATTGGAACGATAATATGAATGAAAATGTGCTTCTTCTTCGCCCCATCCATCTGTGCCGCTTCCTGTAGTGCCGGGTCTATTCCCTGAAGCCCTGCAAGGTAAATGACCATTGAATATCCGAAGTATTGAAAGAACAGAATAGCTGACACAATGAGTCTCATAAACCACGGATCATTTTTCCAGTTGATCGGATCATCAATCAGCCCAATCTGCACCAGAAAGTGATTCAGACCACCGGACTGCCAATCAAAGATCAGGCTGACAAGCAATCCGAGTGATGCTGCCGTAACGATATTCGGGAAAAAATATACGGCTCTGAAGAAATCTCTTCCCTTAAGCAGCTTGTCGTTCAGGATAAAAGCAAGAACAAGAGAGACGGTAAGCTGCGGGACGACAGATACTCCCCAGATAAACAACGTGTTAAAAAGCGTTTTATAGAACAGCGGATCTTGCAGAACAGCAATATAGTTTCCGATCCCAACGAATTCAGGAGTCGTAATGCCATCAAAGTTGGTAAAACTGATATACAGGGAATAAAGAATAGGATAGAGTCCAAAAATAGCGAAAATGATAAAGAATGGAGCGATAAAATAATAGCCATAGTGGTCTTTGCGGATCGATTTGGCAAACATGATGTGTTCCTCCAGTCATCGGATGATTAAAAGGTTTCGTTCTCCTCGGCTAATCCACTTCCAGCTCAGGAAATCTCAATTTCACATCGCGTTTGATTCGCTTCACCGCTTCTTCTTTGGTCTGGATGTCATTATTGAGATACAACTGTAGGACATTTTTATAAATGTCATTATTAATAATGGAGTCATACTTTGTTCGCTCGTAGACCGGAACCTTTTTGGCTGCCTCGGAGAAAAACTCGAAATGCTTTTGCCCTCCCAAATAAGCTGAAGTAACGGCTGGTGCCAGCTGGTCATTCACGACCATGTTGCTTGTAAAATAATCCTGTTCCTTCGCCAGCTCAGACAGGAAATCATGGTCAAAGTTATAAAACTCAATAAACTTCCAAGCTGCATCCTTTTTTTCACTCTGACTATACATCGCGATATAAGTGCCTCCTGCGCTAAATGAAGACGGACCAGGTGCAAGCCCCCACAACCCTTCGGTGTCCGGTGCATTCGCCTTGAAGGTATATTGCAAAGCCCAGGTTGCACCAGGGTAGAACATCACTTCCCCCTTTTGCATCGAAGCGGCGTGCCCCGCACTTCCTTCTTCATACTCCGCAAGCACCTTGCGCTGACGCGCTTCCCGCACAAGGTCCAGTACCTCCATATACGTTGGATCGATGACAAGCTTGCCATCCTTAACCCAAGGGATTCCATCATAGGAGTTAGATATGGCATTCCAGTTTGCCAGTGCATGTACTTTATTTCCACTCTCCTGCTGCACCCTCTCTCCAATCTCAAATATGTCTTCCCATGTAGCAATCTGCTCGCCCACTTTCACGGGGTCGTCCGTTCCCAAATATTCTTTGGCCAAATCCCTGCGATAATAAATGCCTCCTGGTGTCCCCTGATACCCAATAGCACGAATATGGCCTTCACTGTCCTTTTCATTCGCCTGCACAAATGGATATTGTTCTGGAATCAGCTCATTCGCGTTATACGGGGATGAAGACAGATTCTCCAGATAAGGTACATCAATCAGCTCTCTGATGTTTGCATTTTCAATCATAAATACATCAGGTGCTTTCGACGTGGTCTGCAGTGCGGATTTTAATTTGGTAATGTAAAAGTTTCCGGGGATATTGACGAAATTCACCTTGATGTCTGGATACTTTTCTTCGAATTTCTCAATGGCATAACCGGCTTCATCCGTAAAACTCCACACCGTAATTTCTTCCTGCTTGGATGCCTGCTCTCCCTTGGACTGACAACCGGATACGATCATCATTGCACTTACAAGTGCAATAATGGAGAGATACTTCAATTTAAATGTCTTCATGGGCCCCCTCCTTCGATAAAAGGAAACGCTTACATTTTATTCGAGTATAGTGATTTTGCAGAGGGCTTTCTCCTCAAATATTGTGAATCATCCTTCATATTTTGTGATATGAGTCTGATGCTTCTTCCTGAATTCAGAAGGTGTACAGCCATTATATTTTTTGAACAGTCGGTTATAGGAGTTCACATTGTTAAATCCATGCCCGATGGCGATATCCAAAATGGAGGTCTGACTAAACAATAATGCCCATTCCGATTTGATAATACGAAAGTGGTTCAGGTACTCCATCAACGTGACTCCCTTAGTCTCCTTAAACAGCTTGCATACATGAAATTTGCTGAATTTAATATGCTCAGCCACATGATCCAGCTTGACGGGTTCAGCGTAATGTTCCTCCAAATATTCACAGACCGATTCAAGGAATTCGAATCTTTTGGCTCCGTTACAAGTCTCTTTCGAAGCACATGATTCCGTGGTTGGTTCCTTGGTCCGAAGCAGGTGGACAATGAGATCGTACAGTCTTGCTACCATTAACCAGCGGTATCCGGGCTGCTTTCTTTTCTCCTCTTCGGAAATGGCCTTGATATATCGGTCCAGATTCTTCTCATTACAGATGGGGGACGGAATCATGGCCGTTTTATGAAAAAGTTCACGAAGTTCATGGGATTCAGGATCTGCTGCCACATTTCCCGTTACCCACTCCAGCCGAAACAGGATAATGGTTAAATACTCGGTGCCTGGCAAAAAACAGTGCACATCCCCCGGCTTGATCAGCAGAACATCTCCTTGTACAAGCTCATAGACCTCGTTGTTCACTCCAATTCTCGCGTGTTCTCCATTCACAACGACCAATTCAACCTCTTCATGCCAGTGTGCAGCAAAATTAAACTGTTCACCCGTGTGAATTACCCGGATCGGAAACCCTTCTGTCATATGACCTGTTTCAAGAAACGTTGGTACTCCCATCAGATCACCCTTTCCATATTTTCCAATTTCCAAGCCCTAGTAATCATATTATGCATAAAGAGCAGGATTCCTTTCGAATGGAGCAGGAAAATAAAATTCCACACATGAAAAAAGCCGCTCTATAGGGCGGCTAAAAAAGACTACTCGTTTATCACTGCACGAACGGACTGTCGTTCCACACATTGAATATCCAAGGTAAATACCGACTTAACCTTCTCCCCGTTCAACATTTGAATGAGCAAATGTCCGGCAAGCAATCCAGCATCTGTCTTAGGTTGTCGAAACGTCGTTAGCGGCGGAGAAACATATTGTGATACATGGATATTATCGAATCCAACGACAGATACTTGCTCCGGCACTGAAATGTGATGCTCGCGGAATGCTTCCAGACCTCCGATCGCCATGTCATCATTTGCAAAAAATACAGCCGAGGGGAGACCATTCTCTATCAGCATTTTGGCAGCATGATAACCGCTCTCTTTGCAAAATTGTCCAACCAGTCTCCATTCACTTTTTTCTTCAATCTTGGCTTCGCTCAGCGCTCTCAAAAATCCTTGATAACGAAGAAGATTACAATCTGAACTGAACGGTCCGTTAATGTAAGCGATATTACGATGACCTTGATCAATCAGATATTTTGTTGCCAAATATCCCCCTTGCTCATCATCCATTAGCACATTTACGATATGTTCATTCGCAAGTTCCCGATCCATCACCACGATTGGAAACTCCCTGGCTGCAGCTTCCGTTAGCAATTCATCCGGAATATCCTGCGCAATCACAATGGCACCGTCGATTCGTTTTTCCCGAATATATCGGTTCGCCGTGGATTTCTCACCGCCTATTGAACTGCATACAATTAGATCGTAACCATGACTCTTAATCGCTGATTCGATGCCGGGTACCAAATCAGAGAAATAGGGACTGGACATGTCATGAACCATCACGCCGATAGTTTGGGTATTTTTACGTTTTAATTCCGACGCTGGTCCATGTTTAACGTAATTGAGTTCACTGGCTGCACCGAGTACCTTCCGTCTTGTTAGTTCACTAACATTGTCCTTCCCATTAAGCACACAAGATACGGTAGAACTGGCCACACCAGCCCTTTTTGCTACATCTTTAATGGTTATCATTATAATGCTCCTCAAAAGACCAATCTCTTTTGTTATTAGAAACAACACCTTATGAATCATTCACTGCATTTTATCATGCTAACTGGTGCATGTCTCCTCGGCAATCCTTGTTTATAGAAAAAAGGTACCGATCCGTAATTTCTACTTGATCAGTACCTGTGAGTCATTACTTTAAACCTCTTATCCCTTCTTCCAGAATGCCCATCACCGTTAATGTTTCTTCATCTTTGATGACTTTATCCTTGCCATGGATGATGGCCTCATAGATATCATCGTACACACGGGCATAATCTCCCCTTTCAGAGACCACCTTCTCTTCATGGTACACACCTTCTTCATCTATATAGATTAGTGTGCCATAATGCTGGGGCAAATCTACACCAAAATCAGCATGTCCTTTCGGTAGGTAAAATAATTTCAGATGTTCCTCCTGACGATCTTCCGTTTGTTTGACAAACACTCCGTTTTTACCATATACAACCAGGCTCGGGCGTGGTTTCAAACGAAAAAAGCTCGATTTAACGGATACCTTCAAGGTTGAATAATAAAAGTCCAGATCAAAGTAATCGTTCATTCTGCCAGCACCCAGTAATTGACGCACATCAGAATGAATCTTGTCCGGTTGACCAAAATAGGATATCACTTGATCAATCGTGTGCACTCCATGTCCGTATAGGTAACTGTTGTAAGGTGAGAACTGCGTTGTGCCGTTCGGAATTTCCGGGCGATAATAATCATAGTGCATCTCCACTTCAAGCAGATCCCCAAGCTTCCCGGATTCAATAACTTTTTGAGTTGTCAGAAAATCCGAATCATATCTTCTATTCTGATAACATTGAATGACCAGGTTCTTCTCTTTGGCGTATTGAAATATGGATTCCGCTTCCTCTTTGGTTAACATGAACGGTTTCTCAACAAGCACATGTTTACCATGGTCGAGTGCCATCTTGGCATAACTATAATGAGATTCTGTATGCGTACAGATTACAACTAACTGAATCTCTTCATCATTCATCAGGCTCGAAATATCGTTCGTATAGTGAATCTCCGGCACCTTATGCCAATCCGTTTTGTCCGGGTTCCGGGCATAGATCGTTTTTACGTTTAAATGTTCCCGATTCAATGAAAAAGGAAGATGATAACGGTTTGTGCTTTTGCCATTCCCAATATAACCAATCGTTAACATGGTTGTTCCCCCCTGCTGCTCATTTTCTTTTATTATAGAAGAAGAGTACTGTGCGTAAAGGTTGCCCTAGCATTATGGTACATTTGACCAAAGTTCAGTTACTATGGCACATTAATATTGGGCAAAATGTTCAATTAAACATCATTTTGATTCAAAAGAATGATAGAATCCGGGGTGAACCGATTGAAACTGCTGATGCAATTGTCAGAAATGCGGCATTTTACACCTAACGAACAGAGCATTGCATCTTATATTTTGAGTCAGCGGGATCGCATGCTTCACTGCAATATTCAGGAGCTTGCTCAAGTTACATATACATCGCATTCTGCCATAAACCGCCTAACGCGCAAACTTGGGATGACGGGTTACAAGGAATTTATCATTACCCTTGCCCGTGAATTCCAGCAAAGTACCCAGAATGGTTCCAACCACGTGGATGCCAATTATCCATTCGGTGTTGGTGAATCCACTCTTCAGGTGGCTGCAGAGATTGCCGATTTGATGAAAAGAAACGATCTCAAAAAACGCTGCCATTCTGGACGATGGCCTGCTTACCCAAACGGCACTGCTGCTGAACCAAGCAGATCGAATCTTCATCTATGCCTTGGGCGATTCGCAGATCCGGGCCAAAAGCTTCCAAAATAAATTGTTTAAACTCAACAAGTATGCAATCATTGCAACAGAACTTTCCGAGTGGGCGCACCATACCATCAATGTAACTTCAAAAGACTGTGCCATGTTCCTGACATATCACGGGAAGTCATTAAGCTACATCAAGGCAGCACGTCACTTCAAACGTGAAGGTATTCCGTTTGTTACAATAACAGCAACCCCCCAGAGTGAGTTGGCAAAATGGAGTACTTTATGTTTACAGGTTGCCAACGACGAGGAGAAGTTCGCCAAGATTGGAACCTTCTCTTCGCAGATTGCCCTAGAATATGTGTTAAATGTGTTGTTCTCCTGCATTTACAATATGGACTATGCCAAAAATAAACAAACGGCCACAGAGTCTCTTCAGAAATTTGCCATGAGTGACATGATGAATGATATATAAATAAACATACGAAAAGAACGAGGTGCCCGCATTGAAATTTAGTGAATATGTCGTAGGTCAGCGCTACGAAACCAAATCAATTAAACTGTCCAAGTCCGATATTATGGAGTTTGCGAAGATTTATGATCCACAGTACATGCATTTGGATGAGGAAAAGGCCAAAAAAGGACGTTTCGGCAGCCTGATTGCTTCCGGCATGCAAACGATGAACATCTCCTTCAAGCTGTGGATTGAAGTAGGCGTTTATGGAGAGAATGTGGTCGCAGGTACGGGGATGAATCATATCCAGTTTATCAAGCCTGTATTTCCGGATGATGAGCTGCGCGTAGTTGCGGAAGTGATTGAGCTTCTCCCAAGACGGAGAGGCAATGGCATTGTTACCGTCCTACTCACAACTTATAATCAAAATCATCAAAAAGTATTTCAGGCCGAATTAAGCGCATTGATTGATAATTAAGCTCAGGACATGCGCCCCCTATTTTATAAGAAATGTAGGAAGAAGATTGGTTACTTCAAGAGAGCCTGAAAAGGAGCAGTTCATCCAGCCATCGCTGGATGAACTGCTCCCGATCACGTGAATACATTTCGTTCCGGCACACGTCTTACATAACAACGTGATCCGCAGTACATGTTTTGTCGATTCTGAATATGTGCTAGTTTAGCTTAGATTGATTTTGCGAATGACATCCAAAGGTACTTTTGGCTCTCTCTCTTCGTTTAACAAACCATTAATCTCCTGCTGCACATCTGTGAGCTGTGTATAACAATAACCCGAGATATAGGGAACCGCTTTGATTGCTCCCGTAATTGAACGGAAACGTTCAATAAAGGCCTCAACTGAATCCACCTGATTGCCATATCCCCAGCCTTTGTCTGATTGAAAAGCTATGCCGCCAAACTCACTAACAATAATGGGCTGGCCCTTGTAATGATGTCCTTGGGCATAGGCATACTTCCATTGATTGAAGGAGATCTGATTGTTTACAATCCGTTCCTTATCTTGATACCGCTGCTGAAACACTTCGCCCGCTTCGACATAATCATGAAGTGTCAGAATATCCGAAACCGTATGTTCCCAGCCATCATTCGTTACAACCGGGCGATATGGATCAATTGTTTTGGTCAGATGATAGATGGTTTGCGTGAACTGCTGCTGTCTAACATCATGGGCAATGGTTGGAATTCCCCATGATTCGTTGAATGGAACCCAGGTAATTACGCTTGGATGATTGTATTGCTGCGGCACAATTTCCAGCCATTCCTTCGTAAATCGGGCAACCGCCTCGTCATTAAACTCGAACGTCGATGCCATCTCGGACCAGACCAGCATTCCTTTTACATCACACCAATACAAAAAGCGGGGATCTTCCAATTTCATATGTTTACGGAGACCGTTATAACCCATTTCAACCATTCGATCAATATCCAGAATCAAGGCTTCCTCTGAAGGTGCGGTTAGATGGCTCTCCGGCCAATAGCCTTGATCCAATATCAATCGTTGATAGAGTGGACCATTATTCAATTGTATCTGCCCGTTCTCTATCGATATTTTCCGCATGCCGAAATAGGACTGGACACGGTCGATCTCCTGATCATGGTCATACATGACAAACTCAATGTCATATAAATTTGGTGATCCCGGAGCCCAGAGCAGCTGCTTCCATGGACCTCCTGCCTCGTGCCGCACATCAATCTCAAGTGTGGTCCAGGGTCTGTCTGGGGAGAAATTGACCGTTTGTACATGCTGACCTTTTAGCTCTATACGTGTCTCCAAACGCAAATGGCTTCGACCTTCGATTCCGCTCAGTTGAAAATCCAAACGGATCATATGCCGATCAATATCGGGTGTCATTTTAACTGAATCGATTCTTGTTTCATGAACAACTTCAATCCAGACACTTTTCCATATCCCAGTACTTTGTACATAGAAGCATTCAAAATTCTGATCCACCCAGCGTTGTTTACCCCTTGGCTGGGCACAGCTCTGACTATCTTCCACTTCGAGTACGATACTGTTCTCCGCACCGTAACGGATGTAAGGCGTGATATCGAAGGAAAACGCAGCGTAAGCTCCCTCGTGTTCACCCGCAACCGTTCCGTTCACCCAGCATTTTGCGTGATAATCCACTCCTTGAAAGTGTAGTATAGTCCTTTTCCCTTGCGCCTCTGCAGGAATTGTCACCTGCTTGTGATACCAGACTCGCGGATGAAATGTTTCGTCACCAATGCCGCTGGCTTTGGTTTCGTACGTGAAGGGAACATGAATAGTGAGCCCTTTCGGGAATTGAGCCTCATCATACCACTGCTCTCGTACACCTACCTGGTTGTCGTCAAAGCTAAAATCCCATGCTCCGTTTAAATCCAGCCATGCTTTGCGAACAAATTGCGGTCTGGGATAATTTTTGATATACGATTTCGTTGTCATTTGATTCTCTCCGATCTTCACATAGTGGGATTAATTGTTTCAATATTTATGAATCAATTAAATAATTGTTACGTATTTATTGTATTTATACCGGGATTATAGCGAGACCGCAATCATATGTCAACGCTTACAAATCCGACTCTCTACTATTTTCGCATTAAAAAAAGCATTAAATACGATTTATACGTATCTAATGCTTTTGTTTTACTATTCCACACCAATCACCAAGGACATTGTTAAATTGCTCTTCGGTGATTGGCATGTCTATCGTTATATCGTTTAGCCCCGAAGAGCTAATATACGTTCATTCATTTGTTAACCTTTGCTGATCTTGCTGTTGTTTGTCCTTGTTCTGGTTGTTCTTTCGTTCGTTTTTTTGCTATGACTCGTTTTCCCCGGCTTGCTAAACCATTCGGATTTCGGTTTGCGCGCGGGGTTCTTCTTCGCCTTAGCAGGTTTATTGGTCATGGAATTGTTGGCTGCAGCCTTCGATCCCTTACTGTTTTTTATAAACACAGGAGCACTCGTCATCGGATAAGGATGATCTTTGACTTCGGGAATGCTCTTCTTGATTACCTTCTCAATATCCTTGAGGAACGGCATTTCTTCCTTATCACAAAAAGAAATTGCCATACCGCTATGTCCTGCTCTGCCTGTACGGCCAATTCGGTGTACATAGGTCTCCGGAATATTAGGCAGGTTAAAGTTGATGACATGCGAAAGCTCTTCCACGTCAATTCCTCTTGCCGCAATATCTGTCGCTACGAGCACTCGTGTGACTCCGCTTTTGAAATTGTTCAGCGCCTTTTGTCGATCATTCTGAGACTTGTCACCATGAATGGCTTGAGCAGTCACATTTACCTTGGTCAACTCTCGTGTAACACGGTCAGCGCCGCGCTTCGTGCGAGTGAACACCAGTGCCGAAACAATGGATTTATCTTGCAAAATATGATTTAACAAATATTGTTTCTTGCCATTCTCCAATAAATACACAGACTGTTCAATTCGGTCTACCGTAGAAGACACCGGTGTAATTTCAACTTTCACAGGATCTACGAGTAACGTTTTGACCATTTTTGTGATTTCCGGAGGCATCGTAGCTGAGAAGAAAAGGGTTTGTTTCTTGCTCGGCATCTTGGAGATGATTCGCTTCACATCATGAATAAAGCCCATATCCAGCATCCGGTCAGCTTCATCTAATACCAAAATCTCAATGGATTTCAAATCAATCCGTTTTTGGTTAACCAGATCCATCAATCTGCCTGGCGTGGCGATAATAATATCTGCACCCTGGCTCAGCGCTCGTTCTTGCACCTTCTGTGAAACACCACCAACAATAGCGGCGCAGCGAATATCCGTATATCGGCTATATATCTTCATGTTATCCGCAATCTGGATAGCCAGCTCTCGGGTTGGGCTTAAAATCAAGGAGCGAATACGGCGTCCTTGTCTGGGACCACCAGACTTTTCGCTTAATAATTGAATGATCGGCACCGAAAATGCTGCCGTCTTCCCTGTTCCTGTCTGTGCACAGCCAAGCAAGTCTCTGCCTGCCAATACGGCTGGGATTGCTTGTTCCTGAATAGGTGTAGGGTTCGTATAGTTCGCTTTGTTCAATCCTTCTAAGATTGGGGGTATAATATTCAAGTCTTTAAAGTTCATTGAGTCTCCTTCATGACGTCCATATCTATTAGATCTATCTTGTTATCACACGTAACGTATAAGGATACCATTAAAAAGACGATCTGTATATTATCTTTTAATCCCAATGTCAGCTCACCAGTTTCAACCCAACCGCAGATCCAAGCACCATGGCAATAAACAATATTCGAAGTGCATTTCGGGATTCCCCATAGAAAATCATGCCAAGAATCGCTCCTCCGGAAGCACCTATACCTGTCCACACAGCATACGCCGTGCCCATCGGCAGTGTTTTCATGGCCAGAGACAGCAGCCAGAAGCTTAATCCAAAACCTGCAACTAACAACAGAATGGATATCAGGTTACGGTCCTTGTTCCATTTATTAATCATCAGTACTCCCATCATCTCGAATAGACCTGCCATAATAAGAAATATCCAGCTCATGAATGATGCGCCTCCTTCGTTTTCTGCTTGCTTACCATTTTTAGTCCAATTACACCGAGCAGTAACACACCAATGAGTATCATTTTTCCGGCCTGAACAGGAGCATCAAATAACAGGATCTCTGCCAGCACCGTACCAGCCGTACCCAAACCGACAAATACTGCGTATACCGTTCCGACATCAAGTGTACGGGAAGCCGCAATCATCAATGAAAAGCTGACGCCAATGGCGATCACCGTTGCTCCCCATTCCAACAGTCCACTCGCATGCTTTAAGCCAATCACCCAACCCACTTCAAAAAGGGCTGCAATCACAACAGACAACCAGGTTTTGTTCATTTCGACCTACTCCTTTTGGTATCCAATTTCATACAACAACGTTTAGTGTGTGTCTTAGAGACAAATAAAAAAGCCTGGGAAACAAACTGCATTCAAGCAGTTTATCTCCCAGGCTTTTATCCCTCCGTGGCACAACCATTAGGTTATGAGCTTTCTCTCGGACCAGACCGATCTCACCCGCGGAACCCTAGAAAGCATGTCGTATGATTTTATGTTACCTATTATACACACTTCTTCCCTTAGGGCAAGTCTCTTTTATGATTTGATCACAATCCCCATTAATCCGACGAAGGTCGCCGCTTGATAAGGGGAAATAACACAGCCATTCAGATCCTCCATGTTCAATACGAGCGAGTCAAATTGGCAATTGCTAAGATCCAAGCCCTTTAATTTTGTACCTGACATGAAAGCCTGATCGATATTACAATGGTCCAGCAGGATTTTTTGCAAGGTTAGATAGGCAAAGTCAGCACTAATTAATGAGCATTCAGCAAACGCGACTTGTTTAAGGTGGGCAAATCTAAAATTGGAGTAATCCCCCACACACTGAGCAAATTGAACGTTTTGCATTCTGCTGGTGGAAAAATCCGTGCCGACAAATTTGCAGTTGGTCCATGCGGCCCGGTGCATAATAGCACCTGAGAAATTGACGTTGGAGAAATCACAATTTTCAAAAACAACATCTGTAAATTCAAATTGCTCCAGTGAGGAATCAGAGATCATCACATTTCTGAAAATGACATTCTCAAAGGATACTTTGAGTGCTTCCTGGTTATCCAGTGAGATCTGTTCAATGATTTGATTTCGGTATTCCGTTTTGGACTCCAATACCTGAATGATTTCCAACGTCATCGATTGTTCCTGAATTTTCGGACTATCTATTTTCATGTGTCTTCCCCGCTCCTTTATAAGCTATGATTCTCATATGACTGATATCCAGAAACCATTGCTATTACGCTTAAGTTCTACTGAATCTTTTCTCCACTCCTCATGTGTGAGCCAGGATTAACGATGAAAAAGTCGCCAGTAAGGCGACTTCATTCAATCTATTTCAGTTCTAACTTAGGCTACCCGTCACCGGATGAGGGATATAGGCTTCCTCCAGGTAACTGATTTCTACTGGTACAGCCAAGACATAATTTCGAAACGTCCAGACCTGTTCGTCCAAGTTTAACATATTCCATGTCTCACGCACTCCTAGCATTTTTTTATTGTCGCTGAGGTAACTTTTATTTCTTCCGAACTTAACTTAAACCAATAACTAAGGTAAGCATCCTTGAAAACTGGATTTTCTTCCATTTTGATCTGGCACTCCAGTCTGTCGGTTAAGATCTGCTTCAAGCTTTTCAGTAATTCCTTGATCACTTTATTCACCCGACTTTTTTTATCAAATCACCTTTAACTTAAGGGCAGCAGATTATTCTCCCGCCATCTCAAAACTGTCACAGACCTGTTCTTCTCTCCAGTTCTTCTGTATATCGGGCACCCACCAAAGTGATCTTCGACGCTGCCTCATTAATGCTGTGTACATCTTCAGACTTGAGCTGAAGATCTGCCGAGTTCAGATTTTCTTCCAATCTGCTCAATTGGCGCGTGCCTGGAATCGGTACAATCCAAGATTTCTGGGCAAGCAGCCACGCAAGTGCAACTTGGGCCGGGCTGGCTTGCAGTTCCTCTGCTTTTTCTTTAAGCAAATCAACCAATACCTGGTTCGCTTGCAACGCTTCAGGCGTAAAACGAGGTAGAATGTTACGCAGGTCGCCTTGTTCAAATGTTGTTCCCGCGTTGAAACGTCCTGTCAGGTATCCTTTACCCAGAGGGCTGAATGGGACGAAACCAATTCCAAGCTCCTCCAAAGCAGGGATCAACTCCTCTTCAGGGCGTCTCCACCAAAGGGAATATTCACTCTGTACTGCTGCAAGAGGCTGCACGGCGTGAGCACGACGGATCGTTTGCACTCCTGCCTCGGACAGTCCCCAGTGTTTTACTTTTCCTTCCCGGATCAAATCTTGTATCGTTCCTGCTACTTCCTCGATTGGCACATCCGGATCGACCCGGTGCTGATAATACAGATCAATCGATTCAATCTGCAGACGCTGCAGCGACTCTTCCGCCACTTTGCGAATATGTTCGGGCCGACTATTCGTACCGCCCTGTTTGCCGTGCTGTATATCGAAACCAAATTTGGTAGCAATGACGACTTGGTTTCGAACAGTTTTTAGTGCTTCGCCCACAAGTTCTTCGTTGGTGTATGGACCGTATACTTCAGCGGTATCGAAGAACGTCACACCTCGTTCCACAGCTTTTTGAAGAACGGAGATCATCTCATTCTTCTCGGAAGCAGGACCATACCCGTAGCTCATTCCCATACAACCAAGGCCAATGGCCGAAACCTCCAAACCGCTGTTTCCCAATTTGCGTTTTTGCATCATTCATCATTCCTCCTCATTTGAATATCTATCATCTAAGACAATTCAAGTACTCTTACCCACACGCTCTCACTTGCTTGATTCTGTAAGCTTAATCTCATTATGCCGAAGCGTGCTCACCAAGCGGTATATCATTTATCTTAATTGATTGCCTAATCCTATCAGGGGTTCTTTTGAATTCGATGATTAGGTCGTATAATGAAACGAGGTTAGAGCCGTGAGGAGGAGTCCAAATGACTGAGGATTTATTTCAACAGAAAAGGGAACTGAGCGAGTTGGTTGAGCGTCACTCCGTACGTAACGGTGCAACGGAAACGCCGATCCCTTCCCTGTTTTTCTATCATCATACGAGTATTACTGAACCGGCATACAGAGTTTATAAGCCTGCTTTTTGTGTTATCGTGCAAGGCTTAAAGGAAGTATTGCTGGCACAGGAGCGCTTTGAATATGGACCATCCAATTATTTGATTGCTTCCATGAATCTTCCGGTAATCGGGCAGATTATCAAGGCATCCGCTGATGCACCCTATCTAAGTATTAAGCTTGAGTTTACGAAAAATCAAATTCTGGAAGTACTGAATGAATGCAATATCCAAGTCACTTCCAAAGAAAACGCGAGACGAGCCATGTTCGTGGGACAGATGGAATCTTCCATTCAAGATGTTGTGCTTCGCCTTATCCGTTTACTGGATACGCCGGAGGAAATCCCTTTCCTTGCTCCATTGTACACAAAGGAGATTTTGTTCCGTCTTCTTCAGGGACCTTACGGAGGCGAGTTGGCCCAGATCGCGGTAGAAGGAAGCAGTACGTACCGAATTAGGGAAGCCATCGAGTATATCGTTCATCACTGGGAGCAGCCTTTGCGCATTGAAGATCTAGCAGAGACCGCCAGCATGAGCGTATCCTCGTTTCATCGGCACTTCAAAGAGATCACGGCCATGAGCCCGCTGCAATTCCAAAAACAGCTGCGACTACAGGAAGCCCGGCGCCTTCTGATGGCTGAGTCTGGCGATGCGGCTGATGTAGCATTTCGGGTTGGCTACGAAAGTGCATCCCAGTTTAGCCGTGAATATTCACGCATGTTCGGCGCACCACCAAGAAGTGATATTAAACGATTGAAGGAAAAATACGATCTCATCTTGAGTGAATAGCTTCTCCACTGTTTCAATGAAAACTCAACAAAAAAAGGACGACAATATGTCGTCCTTTTTCAGTATATCGCAACTATTCATCCTACATTTTCACTGTTTAAACCAGTGCTTCAGCAGGTACCCGTGCTTCAATTGATTCTTGCATTAATCGAGCGATATCACGAGCCAGCGCATCCACATTATCCTGCTCCGTTGCCCAGCTGGTGCAAAAACGGACTGCACTATGTGTGGCGTCTACCTTTTCCCAGAATGTGAAGGTATATTGACTGCGTAATTTCTCAAGCAAAACATCAGGCAAGATCGGAAACTGCTGATTGGTTGGTGATTCGTACAGGAAGCGAATATGCTGTTCTTCTAGCGAATCATGAATTCGCATGGCCATATCGATGGCATGACGTGAAATTTCCAGATACAATCCGTCTTCGAACAACGTTTCGAACTGAATGCCCAGCAATCTGCCTTTTGCGAGCAGACCGCCCTTCTGCTTGATCATGTAACGAAAATCAGGCTTCAGTGCATCATTCAGGATGACTACAGCTTCCCCCATCAGTGCACCGATCTTGGTTCCTCCAATATAGAACACATCACATAGACGGGCCAGATCGGCAAGGGTCATATCACAATCGGAGGATGCAAGGGCGTATCCGAGCCTTGCCCCATCCACAAATAACGGGAGTCCGCATTTCTTACTTGTCTCAAATAATGACTGCAATTCGGCCTTACTATACATCGTACCGTTCTCTGTTGGCTGGGATATGTACACCATTCCTGGCTGTACGCAGTGCTCAGGAGAAGACTCACTCCTATGCGCTTCATAGACTGCCTTCACTTGGCCAGCTGTAATCTTCCCGTCTTCACTGGGAACGGTAAGTACTTTATGACCAGTTGCTTCAATTGCGCCCGTTTCGTGAACAGCGATGTGACCCGAAGTCGCTGCAATGACACCTTGATAGGGACGCAGGATGGATGCAATGACCGTTGTATTGGTTTGAGTGCCTCCGACCAGAAAATGCACATCAGCCTGCTCGCTGTCGCACGCTTGACGAATCAGAGCTCTCGCCCGATCACAGTGGGGATCTGTACCATAACCGCTCGTTTGTTCCATATTGGTCTCGATCAGTCTATGCAGAATGCGTTCATGCGCACCTTCGTTATAATCACATTCGAATCGTATCATCGTGTTGTCTCTCCTGCTTTCTTCGTTAACTTCTCTTGTATGTTCATCATGGAAGCATAGACCTCTTGGATCTCTTCCTCATCCAGATTCTGCATTAACTTCAATATTTGTTGGTCAGACCGATCGTTTAATTCAGCGTAAAGTTCCTGACCTTTATCTGTCAGGCGAATGAGACTGACCCGGCTGTCAGCTTCCGAATTCACTTTGATAAGCAGGCCTTCCTTGGACAGCTTGTTCACAATCCGGCTCATGTAACTGCGATCAATGGTAAGTGTATCCACCAGATTGTTGGCGATACTTTCTCCACGAATACCAATTTCAATGATGACCCTTACCTCGGCAAACGAATACCCCGTACCAAGGATGTGCTTATCCAGTACGCCAAGAATATTGGTATAAAAACGGTTGAAACGCCGCATGTCAGCCAGAATATCAGAATGTATATGCTGAGAGTCGATGTGAAACCCTCCCTTTTAGTGGACATTGTCAACATTATAATAAGTTGATTAGTGGACGTTGTCAACATAATGATTGCTGTACGACAAAAAGCCACACCCCATACACCTCTCGGCATGGACTGTGACTCAACCTCGAAATACTTCCAATCTATTCAGTTTAAAGGCAGCCCTAGGGCGGTATCTATATTCTGCATATTGAATTGCAGCTGTTGCTTGGTATCCCATGGATGATACCATCCATGTTCAAGCATATACGTCACAATGCGTTCATGAGCAAGAATTGCTTCATCCAACTGGCGAATCAATACCGCTTTGATTTCTGGAGTACCCGCATCCGTGACGGCCATTGCATAGTTCCTCACTGCACTTTTCGAAGTAATCAAAAAATCCATTGCGATGACTTGGTCTGTCAGGGATTGCATACCCATCAAATGTTCGAGGATTGGATTCATGTCATCATCTCCTGCTGTTCGGCCTTTTTCATAATCTCTTTCAGCTCCTGGACGGCTTCTACCGATTGCTTTACTTCCTGCCTCAATATCTCCTTCAGCTCCGGATCTGAAACGAGCAGCACCATGATATTGGATTTCGTTAAATTAACTGTTCTGAAAGCAGCCATCTCCTGGACTTCAAGAGTTTCATGCAGCGCATATTTCATGTAGAGTCACGCTTCCTTTCCGTATACCTTATGGTTTGAGAACCACCTTAATACAGTGATCCTGCCTTGTATCGAATATTTCATATCCCTTTTTGGCATCACTTAACGGAATCACGTGGGTAACCACATCACGTGGATTCACTTTCCCTGTATCAATCAGTTCATACATATAAGGCATATAATGAATGACCGGAGCCTGTCCCGTTCGAAGGTTAATGTTTCTCTGAAAAATATCCCCGAGCGGAAATCCGTTATATTTCCCTCCATATACTCCTGTTACCTGAATGGTTCCTCCTTTGCGAACAGCTTGGGATGCAATCAGGAATCCCCCCAAAGCTCCACCATGCAGCTTAAGTCCGGAGGCCAGAGACTCCAGAGGGGTCATTTTCCCGCTCATGCCAGAGCAGTCAATTACAATATCTGCGCCGCCTTTGGTTAACTCCTTGATATGGTCTCCCGCGCCGGGAATCGTTCCAGAGTTAACAATCTCGACTTGATTGGTTTGTTTGGCATGCTGTAAACGGTAGTCCAGGTAGTCAACTGCGATCACCCGTTTTGCACCCTTAAACCAGGCAAATTTTTGAGCCAATAAACCAACCGGACCGCATCCAACAACCACTACGGTGTCTCCATCCTTCACTCCGGCATTATCTACGCTCCAGAAAGCAGTCGTCATCGCATCCGATATCAGGCATAATGACTCGTCTTCATGTTCACAGCTTTCGGGAATTTTGAAATGTGTAAAGTTGGCAAAAGGCACTCTTAAGTACTCTGCTTGCCCTCCTGCATAACCCCCAGTGGTTCCTGAATAGCCGAAGAATCCACCCATTTCTCCATGTTCGTTCGATTGGTCACATTGACTCTCCAGATGGTTTTGACAATAAAAACACTGGCCGCACGCGATATTGAAAGGAATAATGACTCGATCTCCCTTTTTCAAATTCGTCACATCAGGCCCCACTTCTTCAACAACACCCATCGGTTCATGCCCGATGACATAGTCTTCCTGCAAATTGGGAATCATTCCATGGAGCAGATGCAGATCCGATCCGCAGATAGCTGTAGTGGTGAGCCTGATGATCGCATCATCCCGCTTTTCAATTTGGGGATCAGGTACATCCTTAACAACGACATTTTTGATACCTTGGTAGGTCACTGCCTTCATGCCTTGTCTCCTCCAATGTGCTCATCCGGCGTACGATCAAATAAACCTTTACGCCGGGTATCATCCGGAAATATTTGCTGCTTGGCAATATCCACGGTTTGATTCGCAGACAATTGATCGAGCTGGTATTGCTCTTGAAGTTCATACGGATGAAACCATTTTTTGCGGACCATAAGCTCCGAAATTTCCTGATGTAGCTCAATCCCTTGATGAAGCTGCTGTTTCAATAGTGCTCTGGCATCTGAAGAAACCGTTTCAGTTAGAGCGATCGCTATATTGCGAACCCCTTCTTTGGCACGGATCAGAAAATCCATCGCAAACGTCATATCTGCCATTTCAGGCATATGAAGAGCATTGGCTGGATCCAATGCATCCATCTTTGCGGGATGAATCGCTTTCTCTTTCAAGTGAATCACCTCAGTTTAGTATTGGTGTTGGTCTGTGAGCAGGAACTTCCGTTTCAAAAGGGGCCTTTTTATACATAGCCTGCAAATCAAGCAGCGCCTGCATGGACTGTGTGACGTCCTTTTGCATCAAGTTTTTCAAGTCCTGATCGAAAACAAGACCCTGCATCAGCTTGGACTTTGCCAGGCATAGCGTTTTAAAATTAATAACTTCATGCAAATCCAAAGATTCATGTCCGGCCAAGTGTTCCGGTGGGTTGGTCATTTCGTCACCTCCGTTTTTCATGAATATGTTGTCCCCTTCCCCCGTTTATATTCTATTTAAGGGTAAGAATCACACTATATACCGCTCACGTACAGGATGTGGCTACAAATCCACTTATTCAGTCAAAAAAGATGAACAGCAAAAAACCGCGCTAAATGCGCGGTTCGGCTTCAATAACCTTTTTCTATGAATGACTGTACTGCACCTGATGAAGCCGGCTGTAGATTCCACCAGCTGCAACCAACTCATCATGGTTTCCCTGCTCAGCAATGCCATCCGCGTTCACGACCATGATGCGGTCGGCATTCTTGATAGTTGTCAGGCGGTGTGCAATGACCAGCGTTGTTCTGCCCACAGATAGTTCTGCGAGAGATTTCTGAATTAAAGCTTCCGTTTCCGTATCCAGAGCCGATGTAGCTTCGTCAAGGATCAGAATCGGTGGATTTTTCAGGAACATGCGGGCGATGGATAAACGCTGCTTCTGCCCTCCGGATAGCTTAACGCCACGTTCACCGATGATCGTATCGATGCCTTCCGGCAATGTGAGAAGTAATTCCTCCAGCGATGCCCGGCGTGCAGCATCCCAGATTTGCTCATCTGTTGCCGTGAGATCCCCATAGGCGATATTCTCCTTGATGGTTCCCGAGAACAGGAATACATCCTGCTGAACGATACCAATGTGCTTGCGAAGGGATTGCAGCTGGACATCCCGAACATCAACGCCATCCACCGTGATTCTTCCCTCTTCCACTTCGTAGAACCTTGGGAGCAGACTGCAGATGGTTGTTTTTCCTGCACCGGAAGGTCCAACGAAAGCAACGGTTTCTCCCGGTTTAATAGACAGACTGATATTATTCAGTATACGGCGGCTGGATTCATAACCGAACGATACATTCTCGAAACGGATATCGCCCCGAACATGTTTCAGCTCAACTGCGTTTTTGGCATCCGCAATTTCAGGCTCCGTATCAATAATTTCCAGGTAGCGCTTGAAGCCGGCAATTCCTTTCGGATAGCTCTCGATGACTGCGTTGATTTTCTCAATCGGACGGAAAAAGATGTTGGAGAGCAGCAGGAATGCCATGAAGTCACCCATATCAATTTTGCCGTCAATGAAGAACCATGCACCACTGATCATCACAAATACAGTGACCAGTCTCATCATCATATAACTGACCGATATGCTCTTCGCCATCGTTTTATAAGCAAGCAGTTTGGTTTGACGAAAGTTTTCATTGTCGACAGAAAATAGTTTTTTCTCATGCTCTTCGTTCGCAAAGGATTGAACAACACGAATTCCGCCTACGTTATCTTCGATTCGGGAATTGAAATTTCCCACGTTGCCAAAGAGACGCCGATAGGTTTTGGTCATGCGGCCACCAAACACAATGATGACCCAGGCCATGATCGGAATAATAATAAATGTAATCAATGCCAGCTCCAGATTAATATTCGCCATGAGCCAGAATGAACCAATCAATGTCATAACGGCGATGAAGACATCCTCTGGTCCATGGTGAGCAACCTCTCCGATATCGTTCAGATCATTTGTTAAATGACCAATCAGATGGCCCGTTTTTCGATTATCAAAGAAACGGAAAGACAACTTCTGCAAGTGAGCGAACATTTTCTCACGCATGTTGGTCTCAATGTTAATACCGAGCATGTGACCCCAATATGTAACAACATAATTCAAGGCTGTATTAAGTGCATAAATGGACAACAATACAACACAAGCCAGGATAATGAGCGGCCAGTCCTGTCCTGGCAATAATTCATTAATAAACTTGCTCACGGCAAGTGGAAATGCCAGTTCCAACAGACCTGCGATAACTGCACATCCAAAATCAATGACGAACAGCTTCTTGTAAGGCCGATAATACGAAAAGAAACGACGAATCATTCTTATTCACTCTCCAAATCCTTATTAGGGCTCTCATGTTCATCCTGCAGCTCGAAGAGATGAATATATTCATCTATAACCTGGTCAATGGCTTTCAGTTCACCACTAATCATCGGACGAATATGCTCATATTCCGCTTGACCCAGCTGTCTGGCCAAAGTCGTTCTTCGATTTTGCATTTGCTCCAGAAAAACCAGAATGCGGCCACGCCGAAACGTTTGCGCTCCGTTCCCCCGCTTACCGTGATGTTCACCATGTCCTCTGCCCCTTCTGGACCGTTCACCACGCTGCTCTTCTTCTCCGCGTCCACGTCCTGAACGAACATTTTGACGTTCTGCAGACTCATTTGCGTATGGTTCTCTCATTTAAAGAACACCTCCACATCGTATACATTTGTATACGATTCAATATGTATACGATTGTATACGCAATGAAGCAACCTGTCAACCGTTATTTTCCAATTATGTGAACACCCCTTTTTATCCAATAGGCTATTAATGATGCTGCAACCAGATACTTCAACATAATCTGGCTTGGTTCCGTTACATAGACTGCAAGGCATGCAAGAATACGGCTTCGAGCATGAACATCCGCATTACTCACCAAGGCGGTTGTCTTATACTCAAATATCAACATTAGAATTAAACATAATTGCCATCCAATAAGAAAAAACTGCGATGTTGTCGCAGCTTCTCTTCATGCTATATAAACTGATGTTCATCGATGACCTACTTATGATTAATTTCCTGCAGGATTGATTGGCAAGGTGATGACAAATGCAGTACCTTGACCCGGATTGCTCTCCACCTGAATGTCGCCTCGATGAAGCGAAACAATCTGTTTAACGATGGCAAGCCCCATTCCACTTCCTTCATATTTGCTGCTATGGGAACGATCTGCCTTGAAAAAGCGCTCGAATATACGCTTCTGATCTTCAGGATCAATTCCGATTCCATTATCGGATATTCGAATTATTACATCCGAGAGATTCCGCTTGATGCTTACACCAATAATGCCACCATCTTCGGAAAACTTGATACCATTGCCTATAATATTCATCCAGACCTGGTCCAGTTGATCATGATCCGCTGTTACTTTGATCGGTTCAAGATCCAACTCAAAAGCGATGTTTCGCGCAGTCCACTGCGGCTGCAGTGCCACGATTACACGCCTGATTTGTTCATCCAGACTGCGTGTGACAGATCGCAATGGCTGAGAATCGGACTCAAGCAAACTGAGCTTCAGCAAGCTGTCACTCATTTTGGACATCCGCTTTGCTTCAGCAATAATGATATCCAGATAGCGGCTTCGTTCATGCTCTGCGAGATTGACCTGCTTGAGCGCTTGAGCATAACCAGATATGGAAGTCAGCGGCGACTGAACCTCATGCGATACATTCGTTACAAATTCTCTGCGCATTTGTTCAAGCTGCTGCAGATCATGTGTCATCTCCTCAAAACTTCGAGCCAAGGTTCCAAGCTCTCCCGTCTGCTTGATATTCAGCCTGACATTGAAATCACCTGAGGCCAGACGCTTGGTTGCTATGGTAAGTTTGTTAATCGGTTTTACGACGTATATGGAAGCAATCAAAATCAACAAACTTCCTATGACCAAAGAATATATCAGGAAAGTGGATAACCATTTTACGTTGAAAGAAGTGTAAGGTGATAAAAGCGGCTGTATAAATAACGCTTTTGCCCCCGCTTCCGTCTTTAACGGCAATCCGACAAAACCTGTAGATTCGTTGGACGAATCAGCACGAACAATCTCCCCATTTAGTACGCTCTTTACTTGATCCGATGACACCCGAGCAGAAGCCTGGTCACCCAGTGTTCCATAGGAATGGACCTCAGTATTATCCTCGTCGTAAATGCGGATATGATAGGAGTCGAGCTGCTTCATCCCTCCCACAAATTTGTCTGCTTCATGTAATGGAATAGTTTCATAGATACGCACGATATCCTGTCCGAAACTCAATAATTCTTCCTGGACATTCTCATTCATATTGCCCCTGAATACCAAAAAGGTAATTACGAAAGCGATGATCGTACCCGCGATGACCGAAATTAAAAAGGTGAGTACCACACGGATATACAGAGATCTGATCATTCACTAACCTCAAGCCGATAACCAAGGCCGCGCACCGTTTCAATTCTAAAATCAGTTGAACCGACAAACCTTTCTCTCAAACGTTTAATATGTACGTCTATCGTTCGATCATCTCCAGCGTAATCAATTCCCCAAATTTGATCAATTAACTGCTCGCGCGTATATACTTGTCCTGGTGTACCAGCAAGCTTGTACAGCAATTCGAATTCTTTGAGCGGCAGCGCAAGAGATTCCGTGCCCATAGTGACTTTATAGGTTTGTTTATTCAGGATGAGATTCCCGAGCTGAATCGTTTGTGTAGAGCCAATCCGGTAACGCTTCAGCAGCGCTCTGACTCGAACCGTCAATTCCATGGGGTCAAACGGTTTGGTCAGATAATCATCGGTTCCCAGTTCAAATCCCTTTACTTTCTCCCATGTTTCACCTCGTGCAGTCAGCATAAGCAGGGGAAGATCGGGATTGGCCCTGCGCAGCTCCTTACATAACGTCCATCCATCCATAACCGGCATCATAATGTCTAGCACAACCAGATCCACAGGTGTCGATGCATACACGGCCAAGGCCTCCTTGCCATCTGCAGCTTCTACCGTGGTGAATCCGTCATTTTTCAAAAATAAACAGACAAGTTCGCGAATGTTCGCATCATCGTCAGCAACAAGTATTGTCGGCATGTGCTTCTCCTTTTCCTCCAATGCAATCTAAGTAGTTTCAACCATTATACTATTAATTCACTCTGCTGACTCACTTGTTGAATGTCTAGCTCGAAGCCGTTCATAAGCCTCATTGCCATTGTTTTAAGGAGAAGGGTCGGTGATATTGAGATTGCCCAGTATACGCTGCATGTCAGCTTTATTCTGCTGAAACTGTTTCAACCGATAACCGTTAGCACCGGACGGATGAGGGAATCCCCACAAAATGCTCTTTTCCTGCATCCGTTTCTCATGAAGCAATTGACGAAGCACAGCCTCAACCGACTTACCAAGCGGAATCATTAAAGGTTCATCCAACTGATTCCATTCAGGCAGAAAAGACTCAAGCACAGCTTCATATAGAAAAGGATTGTGGGTAATAGCAGGTTGATGTCCTGTATAATTTTGTTGCTTCACAAAGATGGGATATCGAATCAGGGAAGTGGTATGTAGAATGGTGCACTCTGAATCAAAAAGCTCTTTCACATGAGCTATGCTTAAAAATTCATGCAACCCTATTTCCTGAAGCATCTGAATCAAGTTCGTTCGCATCGTTCCAGCCATTCTGGCGGCAAACTTTGCTTCCTGACAAGCTGTTTCGTAGGTTGCCTGATGCTTCAAGGCTTGGATGGCTGTGCGGCAAGCAATCTCCATCTGCTGCCAACCCGGTGTAATGCCAACAAGCATGACTTTGGCGGAGGAATTGATGTAGTCATTATGGGGAGAATAGTACATCTCAACGTTTCCTGCTGCTCCCAATTTCAGATCATTAATTAACAGATCCGCTTTTGTGTACCTCTGTTTCAGGGGAAGTGACTTCATGAACTCCATCTGACGTTTATGTTGGATAGAATCTATCAGCAAAACGTTTCCTCCTCGCCTTCTAGAAAAAAACCGCCCATGGGCGGTTATGTAATGGTGTCCTTCTATAGTTAGCATGCCCATAACAGGGGAGTTACGCCGGATTCAGCGTATACTTTACACGCATCAAGATATGCTGCTCATAATCGCCAAACTGATTACCAAAGAGGTTCATTCCGCCCTGGTGTCTGGCACTGGGATCAATTCCGATGCGCAGGCGCAATTTGGGTTTGCCCTCCAGTGCCAGATTAGTCAGAGAAATATCGGAGACCTTCTTCATATCCAATGTGGTCCGATCCTGGTCTACTTGCCATGTCTTGAGAATTCCATACTGCGTAGAGCCGTTGTACCACCAATCCGGATTCAGCTTGCCACGTCTGTCGCCCAGATCTCCCGGACTTGTCCACATACCGATCTTAATCCCATTCACCCAAACGGAAATATCAGACGGCCAGTCGTTATTATAATGAGAAACTTCAGAGCACATTTCCATGGACAATTCCAACGATTCAATCGTTGCATCAGAAGGAATATCCATTGGTAGCAAGTATTCCAGGTAGCCCTCACTTAACCAGATAATCTGAGCATTCACATGTTCGGGGTGATAAAAGCTTGCCGGGTCATCCTCTTTGAGAATCACTCCTTCACCGCTTGCCATGCCACACGTGGGTGTCACCTCGCAGTCACTGTAATGTCCGATGGGCATCTGCACCTCATACAGATGCATCTCTGACGTCGTATCAGCCGCCACCTGATTCAAAACTATGTGTATGTCCTTATAATTGAGACTGCACAATTTCATGGCTCCGCGTGATGCCGGAAGCATCTCTGTATGTATTAAGCTCGCGCCTTCAAGCACCTTGATATGATTCGCGACTGTTGATATCGGCAGACTTAGCGCCTCGGCAATTTCAATAATATTTAACTTGTTCACATGTAACAGCTGGAGAATATCAATTCGGGAACGGGTCGACAATGCATGGGTGACACCTACCAGTTTATCCGGGTCATTGAAACTGAGTTGCAACATGTAACCGCTCTCCTTTTGAAAATATAAATTAGCATCATTCTATCGAATAACCAAACTGAACACAATCCACTCTCTTGATTAACCACCCTACTAAGGGATGACCTACTCTGTAACCAAGACGACTTTACGATCATACGTCCTATCGTTCACATGTTTAAGCATAAAATCAGCCAAGTTGGCACGCGACAGCTTGAGTTTCCGAGACTTGTCGGAGTGGATCTCCGCTTCGTGAATATACTTTCCATTATAACTATTCATCGTGAGCATGGGAGGTTGAACGAGTATCCAATTTAGCTTGCTGCTGGTTACGAGGTTGTCCTTGTCCAGGTAATCGCGAAGCAGATTGGTCATGACGTTCGGGATGACATATTTATATAAGAAACCGAGCTTACCGGCCTCTTTGTGAGTACCAATAAACGACACATGAATCAATTTGCCAGCTTCGTTGTTTTCCATCGCCTGGATGATATTTTTCAGAGCATCGATAAGAACGAGATCTCTTTTGAACATGCTCTTCGCACCAAGAACAGAAAAGACTGCGTCAAATTTTTCTATTTTCAGGACATGATCGACATCCGTATACCGGGTTACTTCTCCCTGTACAACCTTTAATTTCGGATCAGAAATGCCGAGTTTGGAAGGATTGCGGACAAAAGCAGTTACGCTATGCCCTTCATCAAGTGCACGCAACAGCAGCTCCTTTCCCGTTCTTCCGGTCGCTCCAAATATGATGATGTTCAATTATCCCACATCCATTCTTCGTTGTTATTTACATGAAACCTTTGTACGAATACGAGCGAATCAACGAAAATTGTTTGGCCAGAAAATGAGGGGCATATGGCATGTCATTGCGAAGCCAGGCCACAATGGTTCCAATCAGTGCCGAAGAGCTGTACCAAATTGCAATTTCCTTATGGATGCCTGCCTGCGCAAAAACACTTTCCATCTCCTGCTTCTCTATTTTCTCTGTAACGAGTCTAGTCAGCAATTTCAACAACCGTTCTGTGAAAATAGGGGTTCGTTTGGAGGCGAGCACGACACGATAGAATTTGGGATGATCTGCAAAATGCTCAAGCACTTTCACCAGAACTGGCCAGGCTTCCTCTGTCTCATTATTATCAAATCGGTGGTATTGATCAACGATCCGTTCAATATGTTCGTTCATCTCGTCCGCCATCTTCTCCATCATATCCGTAATATCACGATAATGAAGATAAAAGGTCACCCGGTTAATAGTCGCACGTTCGGCAATCCGGTTCACCGTTAACTTCTCGATATCCACTTCCTGCAGCAGATCTACGAAGGCATCCCGAATAAGCTGTCTGGTGCGAAGTATTCGCGGATCGGTAGCTGACTTGTTATCGTTTTTCATAACGTATCACTCCTTCAATTTGAGAAAATTACAATTTTAAATAATGAGTCGTTTATTTTTGCAATAAGCTACATAATTAACATTTCTGTAAAATAAGCAACGATTATGCCCAGAAGTGTAAATTGTAATCCGTGGGAATATGTATATAATTCAATAAATACAATGTAAACTATACAACACGTTGTAAATTTAGTCACGTGTAGATTGAAAGGATGGAATGGACTTGCGTCAGGCTCGATTAGATGATGAGAAAAACATCAAAAAAGGTCCCATACTGTTTGTCATGATTCTGGGTGCATTTCTGGCCACATTGAATCAAACCCTAATGAGTGTTGCCACGCCTGAGCTGATGGGTGATTTCAATATCTCCGCTACAACGGCGCAATGGTTAACCACTGGCTACATGCTGGTAAATGGCGTACTTATTCCAATTACTGCGTATTTTATGCAGCGCTTCTCCACAAGGCAGCTCTTTCAGGCTTCCATGTTCATTTTCCTGATCGGTACGATCATATCCGCATTAGCGACCAACTTCGGTACACTGCTAACAGGTCGTATGGTGCAGGCTGCTGGAGCAGGTATTATCATGCCGCTGCTGATGCATGTCATTCTCACATTGTTCTCCCCTGAGAAACGAGGAGCTGCCATGGGGATGGTCGGCTTCGCAGTCATTTTCGCCCCGGCAATCGGGCCTACCCTCGCTGGATACGTGCTCGAAAACTATTCGTGGCAAACGATGTTTTACGGCATGATCCCATTGACGGTCATTGTTATCGGATGTGCATTTGTCTATCTGAAAAATGTATCAGAGCGCATGGACACCAAATTCGATACGCTTAGTGTGACATTATCAACCATTGGTTTTGGTGCACTGCTGTATGGTTTCAGCCGCGCAGGAAGCCTGGGATGGTCCAGTGCGGAAGTGCTCATCTGTCTTGCGGCAGGAATCGTGGCCCTCGCCTTGTTCACTTGGCGTCAGCTCGTTTCTGCATCCCCGCTGCTCGACCTTCGTGCGTTCAAGTATAATATGTTCTCCTTGACCACGATCATTAATATCGCAATTACGATGATCATGTATGCAGACATGATGCTGCTGCCTCTGTATCTTCAAAATGCACGTGGTTACACCGCACTCGAATCCGGATTATTGCTGCTTCCAGGCGCTCTCGTCATGGGATTCCTGATGCCGGTAACCGGACGATTATTCGACCGCTTCGGAGCGAAATGGCTTGCCATCATCGGTATGGTCATTACAATCGTAACGACGATTGGCTTCATCGATCTGACCGATTCGACCAGCTACACATACTTGGTTCTGATGTCCACTGGACGCCGGATTGGTATGGCTCTGCTCATGATGCCAATTCAAACAGCAGGTCTGAACCAGCTGCCACCAAGACTCGGTCCTCATGGTACAGCCATCTCCAATACGGTCAGACAAGTCGCTGGCGCGGTCGGTACTTCATTGCTCGTAAGTGTCATGACCAGTCGTACAACGACACATGTACAGGATATGATCGCGAGTGGTGCTGCGAACGGCTTGTCCCGCGAACAATTGGCGATGGAGTCCATGATTCAGGGAATCAACGATGCTTATGTCGTTATTATCGGCATAGCAGTAGTAGGGCTCGCACTCTCTTTCTTTATCAAACGTACGAAGCAGGCCACTGAAGAAGAAGTGAAAATGCCTGTTAGACAAAAGGTTTCCATGAATTCGAATTAAATTGGGAATGATAGTAACCTAAAAAAAGCGGCAGATCAGGACGAACTTTATGTCCTGTCTGTCGCTTTTTACTTGAATTAACGTTAGCCTAACCTTATTTGAACATCTTCAGCGGTAAATGCGTCAAGGACTGTCCTGGAGCAGAAGTGGACAGATTTCGTTCAAGCTCAAACGTGTCCACAGCTTCTAAACGATCAACTCTCTCTACAAAAGCAGTTAATACAAGAGTGAGCTCCATCCTTGCCAGCGGTGCCCCGAGACAAAAGTGTGGGCCATTGCCAAAAGTGAGATGTTTTTTATTGTTGCGACGGTGAATGTCAATTTCAAACGGGTTTTCGAACATACGCTCGTCCATATTCGCCGCGCTCATCCAGGAGATGACGACATCCCCTTTTTTCAGATCCACACCAAGCAGCTGGTTGTCCTTCTTGACGGTTCGATGTCTTTTCGCATTATGGAATCGGTATCGTAGCATTTCTTCCACAGCAAGCGGAACCAGTTCCGGGTTCTGTCTTAACTGGCTGTATAGATTCCCCTCGTCGTACAAGAAAGAATAAAATGTGCTTGAAACCATATGGCTTGTCGTTTCTATACCAGCACCAAGAAGGAGCATCGTTGTGCGGACGACTTCATCATCCGTGAATTTCTCTCCCTCAACGGCCACATTCAACAAATCGGTAATAATATCTTCACCGGGATTCTCCCGCTTCTTCACTACCAGAGGATACAGAAATTGATAGTATTCCTGAGCAGCAGCCTGTTTCTTTATTTCACTTTCTTGTGCGTTTTCTTGTGTGGTAGGTTGAAAGAGAATATCTACCCAGCTTTTGAACCGGTGGCTGTCCGAGAGTGGGATCCCGAGCAAATCCGCCATAACCATGGCAGGAAGTGGAGCAGCAAGCTTTTCAACGATATCAATCGTCTTATTAAACTCTAGGTCTTCCACCAGCTGCTTCGCAATATTGCGAATTCGGGGTTCCCAGTTTTTGAGACTGCGGGGTGTAAAGGCTGCGGATAACAATGAGCGGCTTTTTTGATGTCTTGGCGGGTCAATGCTTGAAATGTTTAATTTGTCCGGAGGCGTGCCTTCCTTGTTCTTCGCCCCAACAGCTATGGTTGTTCGGGTTCCCTCAGCGGAGAAATATTCATGATTGCTTAGAACCTGTTTAACATCATCATACCTAAATACATTCCAGGTATCGGTATCCTCATGGTAGTGCACTGGGCTTTCGGACAACATTTTTTGATACCATTGGATGGGAAAAAACTCCTCGGATCTGGACTGAAATCCGGTGATATCCTCAACTCGAATCACTTCTTTGTACATGCTGATGCCACCTCCTGGAATATTTTTTGATTGAATGCTAGTAGTAGAGTAAAGGTTCTTGCCTTGGAATTATCGTAAAGGCCACTCCTCCTTCTTCGGTACATGAATTGACAGTTCAGCACCTAGTTAAATTTTATACAATTCGTCTATTTTATGATATAAACCATTTGAACTAAATTAAAAACCCTCTATATTAAGAGGGTTTAAATTATACGATTCGTATATTAAGTAGTTTGATATGTTGTTTACCAGCTATTTTGCAGTCTTGATCATTCCGTTCATTTCAATAAACCACCAGCATGATTGAGCAATCGTTCTTGATTGCACCTGTTCAGATTCGGAATCAAAAGCAGCTTGAAAGGCTGTTAATGTAATCCTCAGCATTGAAAAATTAAGCGTCTCTTCCCGAAACAGGGACCATAGTCCTTGGGTTAATTCCTTGGCCTGGATGGATACGTGCGATTTCTGAATAGATCGGTTGAACTTCTCCAGCTCAGCAAGCAGATGCTGCTTATCCGGTACAGTCTGCTTGAATTCAGGATCGATAACAGCCAGACTCGCTGCATCAATCATATGCTCCTGCTTGTCCACCATGTCTTTCAGCAGAACCTCGGTATAGTTTAGGAGCTTGGGCACGAGTGCTTTCCAGTGAGGCTGATTCAGATGGAAGTTTCTCCAGGTATTCGAGATCTGGTGAACCATGCCGAAACAAAAAATGGCCCCTTCGCAGGCGTACGGCCTTACCTCTTCACCAAATAACTGCACAAGTCGTCCAGCAAGCCAGTTCAACTGGATTCGTGTGAGATTTTCGACATCAAATTCCCCTGAATAAAATCCTGTCCAGAACAACTCAACCACTCGCTGTTTATCCGGGGATATCATCGGCACCACGATCTGTTCTACCAGCAAGTCAAAGTCAGAGTTATGATTTTGTGCCTCGAGTTCCTGACGAATCATCATATCTTCCTGGATACGCTGTTCAAGGATCGCAAGAACACAATCATCCTTGGAATTGAAAAATTTATAAAATGTGCCTTTCGATACACCTGAATGATCAAGGATCATTTGGATGGTTGTATTAGACACGCCATTTTTCTCAAAAAGCATAAGTGCCGTGTCCAATAGCAGTTGTTTCCGTTTATTCATTAGGTAAGGACCTCTCAATCTGCCAACTTCTCCATATCATCCTGCAATTGAATTAGCCGTGTACGGATTGCTTCCATACGACTCTTCACTTCGGCTATTTTATTCAGCAGTTTTAGCTCCATGTCGGTGTCCAGTGATGAGATTGAACTTGAATCATCCTCTAGGGATGTCCTCAGCTGATTCACTTCAGATTCGTATTTGATCTGCTGCCTTTCGGCTTGTTTCAATTCATCCTCCTCTGCACCAATCTGATACTCCAGATAGGATATATCGGACGAGCTAGCTTGGGTTAATCGCTGTGAATAGGTCATGGTTCACCTCCACTTTTCCTTTTTAGAATGCATCCATCGCTTTAGCAAGATCATATGGCTGAATATCAATATCCAGCTCCTGATTCAGAGCCAGCTTCGCTAACTGGCTGCCGATAAAAGGACCCATCGTTAAGCCTGAAGCACCAAGTCCGTTGGCTGTGATCAATCCCTCCCATCCAGGAACATACCCCATTACCGGAAGAAAACCTGGCGTAAACGGCCGGAAACCAACTCTGACCTCCTGAAACGTGCTGTTCGACAAACCAGGTGCGAGTTCCAACCCTTTATTCAAGATTTCCTGCATACCGCCCGGCGTGATTCTGGTATCGTAGCCTTCAATTTCATTTTCATGTGTGGCCCCGATCACGATTTTGTGCTCGCCAAAAGCCAAAAGATATTGATCAGAAGGTGGCATAACCACTGGCCAGCTTCCTGTCTCTTCCTGATCGGATACCTGCAAATGCATAATTTGTGCTTTTTGGTAATGAACCTTAAAGTGAATACCCAGAGGCTTCATGATCGAATTGGCCCATGCACCAGCACATACAATTACTTCATCTGCCAGGAAACGCTCTGTATCCACTGACACTCCTGTTACCCGACCAGAATCAAATAGAAGAGCAGCATCCCCATGAACGAGAACGGCTCCATTCCGCTGCGCGGATCGAATTAGGGCATCTCGCAGGGCACGACCATCTATGCGCGCTGCGCCGCTAATGTATACCGAATGATATTGTTGATCCAACAATGGAAATCGTGCATGCGTTTCCTCTTCGTTAAGCCTTGTAATGTCCCCAACTTCCGGTGCATCTGCTCTTCGAAGATGGGCACGCTCCTCCATCTTGCCGATCTTTTCGATATCCGAATGAATACTCAATGCCCCCACTCGGGCATACCCGGTTTCCGTTTCTCCCTCGCTCTGCAGTTCTTCAATAAGTCCGGGATAAAAGCGTGCACCGGCCTTGGCAAGCTGGTACCAATCCTGATTACGCCGTTGCGACAACCACGGGCAGATGATACCTGCGGCAGCATCCGTAGCTTGTCCGATATCACCACGATCCACGAGGATGACTTCCGCACCCCTTTTTGCTAACTGATAGGCTGTCGAAGCCCCCAGTATTCCTGATCCTACTACGATGACTTTCTTCATGCTTGCATCCCTTTCCTCTATCACTGCTTCCATTATAGCGTATACTGTTTCGCATCCGATTAGCAAGAGTTGCCCATTTCAGTACGGCAAACTAAAAGGTTTTCGCTCTATGATGCCATGTTTCAATCGTGTCGTTTAAAATAATGTTAATTATGTAATATAATTCAAGTTAGGTTTCTTTTAATGCTGTATCCACGCCATTAATTCACAAGATCCTTTAACGAAAAGAGGAATTACACAACGATGCCGAAACCTAGCATGGAGAATCCGCTGGATGCCGATATGCCACTAATGATTACAGGGCAGATCCAGATGAATGCTGATGAATTCAAGCATTGGAGCGACCATTCACGGGATTACACCATTGTACAATGCATCGGAGGAACCGGGCGAATCGCAGCCAAAAATCATGAATTCCTGATCCGTGAAGGAACCGCTCTTATTATGTTCCCTGAAGTTGCCTATCGTTATCACAATCTGAGTGATTCATTATTGTTTGATTGTCTTACGTTTAATGGCTATTTGTTGCCCCGCTTTCTGCATACCTTGCAGATCGGGGAGCTGCGCGCCTTCAAGCCGGATGGAATGCTTCATATCCTGCTGCATGAAATAACGCTGGCGCTGCAGTCCCGGCACAAGGATCAGATCTGGCACGTATCCGCATTGCTCTACATGCTTCTGGTCAGATTGACGATCGAAGGAGATCGTTATGGTGCTTATGAACGCTCCGATGCACGCCTAAAGCTTGGCGGACTCGTTACTTTTATCAAACAGAATTATCATGAGGATATCTCGCTTTCCATGCTGGCCCAGCAGATGAACGTCACCGAACAGCACTTAAACCGGATATTCAAGAAGGAATTTCAAATGACTCCGCTTGAGTACCTGACACGTTATCGTCTGCTGAAAGCCAAGGAAATGCTCATCCAGAATGATGCCATTACCGCTCATGATATTGCCAAAGCAGTCGGTTTCAACAGTGCCAGTTACTTTGGTTCCGTATTCAAGAAATACGAAGGAATCTCTCCAATTGAGTTACGCAAACAGTACCTGGGTTAGAGAATGTCCACATCGATCTCAGCCAGCGAGGATAACCGCAGATCATGCAGCTGGAACTCCAGATCGCGGGTTACCTCGTTCGGCACAATGACGCAGCGAATCCCCGCAGCCTTGGCTGCTTTTAGCCCATTAGGCGAATCTTCGAAAACAACCGCTTCGGAAGCCTCAATTCCCAGACTGTGCAGAGCCAGAAGATATAATTCCGGATCTGGCTTGACCCGCTTGACATCCTCAGCCGTGTGAATGACGGCAAATTGTTCGAATATACCCAGCTTGTGCAGATAACCATGCACCCAATCGCGTGTGGAGCTCGAAGCAACGGCAAGCTGAATCCCTTTCTCTCGGGCTGACTGAAGTAATTCGTGCACTCCTGGCAGGATGGTTGCCTGTCCCAGGTAGGATGTATATTTTTGTTCCGATAACAGCTTGATTTGATCATGATCAATCGATTTTTGCAGTGCCTGTTCCAAGTACAGAAACGGATGAAACTCTTCGAAATCCGTTCCCACATTTTTGGACCAGAGATCCAGTCCCAGTTCAATTCCATGCTCCTGGTAAATATCCCGGAAGGCATAATACCAGGGCGTCTCCGTGTCCAGGATCAGTCCGTCAAAATCCAATATAAAGGCTTTTATCATTAACCTCTTCTCCCTCCATTAATCGGCAGGGGAAATGGCTTAGAAGCGTGCAGTCAAGTCAGGGCTTGTAACTTCCAACGACAAAAAGCGGCAGGTACAACCTGTTCCCGTTGGTGACTGTGCAACCACGCCAGCCTGAATCTCCCCCTGAAGCGGCATGCCGAAGTAGCGAATTAGTTTCCACTCTTCCCCATCAGGTGAATAAAAAAATGAAATGCAGCCCTCCACCTTGCGAATGCGCAGATATGGATCAGATACGGGAACTTCAACCGAATTGCAGTCATCAGAAGAACCGTCCCGGGTAACCACCGACACAATGGTAGCCGCTTTTCCATCATACTCAAAACAAAGCTTGCACCAGTTGCGTTCATCTGCCATGATCATCAGACATCCGGAGTCATACTGATGTTTCATGTTCACGGTTAATTGAGTGGTAAGTTCAAAATCATCCGGAACTGGTATCGCCAGAAATGGTGCGGATGCACGGACGTTAATGCCCGCAGGGTCTTGGAAAAAGTCTGTATCTGCCTGAGCCTCCACAATAAGTACCCCCTCTTCTGTGAAAGACCAGTTTTCAGGTTCATTCATCCAGTTCATTTGGCTTCGCTTTTCTGTTGTGAATACGTTAGACATCTCGTAACCTCCCAAGTTTGTTTTCTGTATTACATATTCTTCCGATATACAGAAAACCCCTTCTCCTACATATTTTTGTAAGTTTCGATCACTTGGGTATGTTTCTGTGGATCAGGCAGGAATAACATAATGACCATCAGGATAACGTACAGTACAAGAATGACGCTGAACAAAAGTACGGGATGATGATGATATAGCAGCCCTGTCAGGTAACCAGATGGAATGGCAGTCAGTGTCATAACCGTCTGTACGGCAGAGAACATATCGGCTTTTTCATGTGTGCCCAGTCTGTTCATGAGCAGGGAATCCCGATACGTCTGCAAAATAAAATTACCAGCTGCAAGCACAATCAGGGTCAGGAACAGCATCGCTATGTTTCCAACAGGTATCAACAGAAACAGCACGGCTCCGATTGTACTTAATATGATGGAAAACCCTACATACTTCTCCTCTGATCGTTGTTTCAGGCGTGGAATGATGACCAGATACAGCAGCATGACTGTTAATGCCGTCACTACCGGGATAAACGAAATCACACGATCATCAAACTTGAGCTGTTCCTTAAAGAAGATGACTTGAAAAAAATTCAGCTGCAGAATCAGATTGGAAAGCACAGTAATCAATATGATCGGAAAAAGTCTTCGTTTATAAAACGATCTGCCGAACAGTCGCAAACTTGAAGCAAGACTGTGCAGCACCCTCGTTTGACTATGCATGCCCATCAGCTCTTTTCCAACCTCGGTTTCATCGGTATACCGGTTGCGAATGAAGAACATCGCGGTCATCAGAATTCCTCCGACGAAATAGATGCTGGCCAGCGTTGGCACAATACCAAAATCGGCAATAACTACGCCGGCAATCGGCGTTAATACCCCCGCTGCCGTGATAATCATGTTTAGAATGCCGAACACTCTGGATCGCTTATGTTCCTCGACATCCTCAATGATCAGACAGTTGAAGGATACCGTCACGAATTTTGAAGTGGCATTCAGAAGATAAGCAATTAGAAACAGCCAGAAATTATGAGAAAACGCCCAGATGAACATCGGAATACTCCACGCAACCAGATCAAAGATCAGCGTCGTCCGTTTCCGGCCCAGCTTGTTCGTAATTGAACCGGCAAACAATTGAAATATAAAGGCAAAATATAGATTCACCGAATTGATCAAACCGATTTCGATGTCCGAAAGTCCGGCTTCCTTCATATATAAAGGAGCATAAAACAGGACAATCGTGCCCGGGATGGCCCATACCGGTTCAAGTAAAATGGAATACCGCGGGTTTCTCGGCAAATCCTGAAGCAGCTTCACTCCATATCCCCCTCTTTCTGCGGACCTTGCCGCTGCGGATGGTTATGCATCGCAGCGGCAATCCCGAGACTTCTATACTCCTATAAAATGAGAGCTGTTTTGACCGAATTCATCGGCAGGGGTTCACCAGTACGCAGATGATACCCCACTGTACCGTTGAATGCCTCCTCGTAATCAGACAGCAGCTCCTTGGCTGTCACCATGCGCTCCAGTTCCGGAATGCTTTGCGCGAATTTCAATGCCGTACTAATCATCGAATGTACGGCTACGGCGCCAATAATGCTGATTCCATCATTAATAACATCCGTTGATTTGAATGTCACCTTATAGCTGTCGTCATAGCCCATGGGAATGATTCTTCCCCCTTTGGCAATCATCTCAAATCCAACATGAAGCTGATTCCCTACCGCATCGACTACGATGTCGAACTTTTTGTTGTTATTGATTTTATATACATTATCGAGAGTCAGTTCCTGAGGATAGAACACATGATCAGCAATGCCTGAAGCAAACTCTTTGCGGTACGGATCTACTTCGGTGCCAACGGTGAGCCGTGCCAATCGTTTGCTTACGAGCTGACACAGGGAACCAATGGCGCCTGAACCCAGAACGAGCACCGAATCACTTGGCTTAACCCCTGCTTTCATAAACGTTTGCAGCACACAACCAAGCGGCTCAATCATCATCGCTGTCTCCCAGCTCATAGAATCCGGAATTGGGTAGATATATTTCTCATCTCCCACGTAATATTCCGCAAATGTACCGTGCGTGGTCATGCCTACCTGATAGTCATCGAAGTTTTCGCAATAGATGAACAATCCTTCGCGGCAGTAGGAGCAGGTTCCACAGGATTGAGTGGGATCAATCAGAACGCGGTCCCCTACCTTAAATCCACGGACTTCAGGGCCCACCTCCACAACCGTACCCACGCCTTCATGGCCGATAATCGTTCCCTTGTTTGCCGGGACTTTGCCTTTGACAATGTTCAGATCCGTGCCGCAGATGCCTGAACCATAAATTTTGACTTTAACCTGGTTCGGTTTCTGGATGCTTGGTTGTTCAACATCAAGTAACGCTACCTGTTTATGATCTTGATATACGAGTGCTTTCATGGATGATTCCTCCTAGTCGATTCCCTGTAGGGATGAAGTTATAAACGTTTTCGAACACGTTATCGAGCAAGATGCTCCTGTTTACGCAGCTCTTTCCAGTCCGAAAGGGTCTGCAAGAGTGCTTCTTCCACCCATAGCAATTCTTCCCGAGTATGGGCATCCGAGAAAATAAAGTATCCTTTAGTGAAAATGCCGAAGTGTGCCATTTTCTTTACGATAAACTCACGGAAGGGATCCGATTGGAAGTTATCCTCCGTAATCGAGTGAATGTAGAAGCTTGCATAGGTACCCTTCAAGGCCAATTGGTCCGTCAGCCCAAGAAGCACAAGTTCTGCCTCGATCAGATCCATGATTCGGATGGTGGCATCCCTCCAGCTTGGCCATACCTTTGCAGCTTGCATCAATCGTTCACATGCGATGGCTGCTGCAAGTGCAGTGGTCTCACTGGAATGCGCATTGCTGAATCTGACTTGTCCTGCCAAAGACATCAAATGCTCGGGTCCCATCACGGCAGCGAGGGGCAGTCCGTTCGCCATTCCTTTGGAGATACAGAGCAGATCCGGCCAGATGTCATACTCTCCTGCTGTGGCCTGCTTGCCCATACGAATGCCCGAAGTGACTTCATCAAAAATCACAATGATATCCAATGATCGGCAAAGGGAAACGACTTGCTCCAGCTGTTCACGCTTCCATTCATTGGGACAGAGCACAATGCATGCGATGTCTTCGGGTGACGCTGTGATCTGAGCTTCAATTCGCTCTGGTGAAGGCTTGTCCACCCAGATCGTTGTACGTTCAATATCTACTGGTATACCGCGCTCTTTCGTTTCCCGACCATAATAACCATAGGCTGACCAGTCATGCCACCCGTGATAGGCTGTTGCAATCACTTTGCTTTTGCCGCTTCCTGCCCTAGCCAGACGTACGGCTCCACTGACAGCATCCGCACCGCTCTTCGTGAACCGCAGTGAAGGGTATCGCCCTCCAAACCGCTGGAGGATCAAGTCAGCACATTCCAGTTCAATGTCAGCCGGAATGGAATAGCTTGTCCCTTTTTTCAACTGATGAATGACGGTTAATTGAACTTCATGCCGCGCATGCCCCCAAGGAGCGGTACCCATGGCCATCTCGCAATCCAGCCATTCATTCCCATCAATATCGATAAAGCGGGAATTCCGTGCTTCCGCACAACACACGGGCGTGTAGCCTGGAAACAACCGTTCAGGCGCTTTGGCAAGTGTACTGCATCCGCTCGGAATAACCTTTTCTACGTGCGCAAGCCACTCCAGATTCCGGGTAAACCTTACGGCACGGTCCAGCGTGCTCTCTTTTGATTTCACCTATAGTCCCTCCCTGTATACTAGGTTTAATGGTTAACGAACCTTGGTTCCAGGCCAGCAGCCATCATAGATTCGATCCATCGTAATGACATTGCCATACAAATCGATAATCAGATCCTTGGCCCGGTGCGCATGTCTCATCTCGATCCAGTACCGGTTTTCCAGCAAACGGGCGAAATTGTCTACCAAAAACAGCAACCGGTTCTCACTATGAATCAGTTCCTTGCCCAGTACCTGCGGCAGCCAAATGGCCCCGTTTGAATTGAAGCGGTTGGAATAATCACGTACCTCTGTAATAGGTGCAATCTCAGCTTCCTCAAGCTTGGTCCAGAACGTATCGGCATCACTACGTACTTCAGCGAGATCAATGCCGACGATCGGCAGATGTTGGTGCTCGGGTTGGTTACCCAGCTGTTCTTTCAAGTGACTGAACACAAACGGCCAAACATCGGCCTCGATCTCACTCCCCCACTTTTTCCAGAAGCGGGCCAAATTATTTTTCCGGTTGAAATTCCGATGAATGCCGCTGCTGCGCTCCCAGTGATAAGCGCGAATGTTCGGGTTAATGACCGTATCATATCCGGCTGCACGTGCACGCATCTGGTAATCAAAATCTTCATATCCATTGAAGAATTTCTCATCCAGGGTACCGATCGTCTCGTAGACTTCCCGCTTCATGCCGAACATGGCGAATACAACCAGCTGCACCGAGAATGTCTCTTTCGGAATATCTTCAGGGGATGCATTCAGGAAAAGGTGCCTGCCGATGGTGTCTGCAAAAGCAATACCACAGTGCTGCACGCCCCCGGTTTGCGGATACAGCAGCACACCGCCAATCATGCCGATGGTAATATCGCTATCCAGCGTCTCTCTCATCATGGACTGCCAATCCGGCTGTAAAATCGTATCGGAATCCAGGAAGAAAATATAATCTCCCTCAGCTCGCCGCAGTGCACTATTAATGGATACCGCGCAACCGAGTGGAAAATCATGCTGCAGAATTTCAATCGTTACCCCTTCACGAACTTCCTGCTTCAGCTTCTCCAGATGCTGAAAGACTGCCGAGCCGGAACCATCGTTGATGAAGATAATCTGTGTGGACGGGCTAACCGTCCGAAGCAGTGAATCGGTGAACAGGTTCAGAATGTTATAGTCCTGGTTAACTGGCACAATAATTGTGTAAAGCATGGGATCCCTCCTATTGAATGTGATGGAAAGCGATCAAGCTGTTAACTCTGGAAAATATGTCCGGATACCAGCCTCCTTGTTCCGAATTTGCTGTCTTAATTTGGTAAATGTTTGGGTCTACTAGAAATTTATATCATTTATTGTAATTATGAAATCTCAAATTCTGAACTCTATTAATATTTGAATATGAACAAACATAAAAACACCTCTGGAGTGATTCCGCACTGCCTGTGCGGTTGATCTCCAGAGGTACTTTTCAGATGTGTATAAGCAGATTAGTTTCTGCCGTAATACAGCTTGCGATTGGTGATATCCACCAGGTACAGAATGTCGACACCATTGGCATTACGCTCAACACTGAGCCTCTCAATCGGCTTGCCTGGAGCAATCGACGTTTGAGTCCATCCGCCATTGCCGTCAGGAACCGCCATATATGCACGGTCGGTGCCGCTATATTTTGTATAATAGACCCGAACATTCGACCCCGTCCACGTAATATCAATTCCCGCTCTTGTTGCCGTGGCATTATATACGGTCTGCTGCGTCCATCCACCTGCATCATAAGAAGCATATTTCACGGAGAAGTTCGTGCTTCCTTCCTCACGGTACCGGTAGACAATCTTCGGATTGCCTGCTGAGTCTACAGCCAGCTTCGCGCTCTGGATCCCTGGACCGCCTGGATCGCCACCATCCTTGACATAGGCCTCAGTTGGTGCAAACGGCTGGACGATATCCACATTACTAAGCGAAACCGGTGAAGCTATGACACTGCCATCTGCTTTATAGAAGGTACCAGTTGAAGGTCTGTATTTCACGTAAGACAAATCATGACGGAGTGCGCTCGAAACAAAAGTAGACCATTCAAACAGGATGTGTAAGTCGCCATGCGCATCGAAAACCAGATCATTGGGATAGAATGAACGACCCGCATTCGCACCGACGATCGCCACTTGGCTCCAGCTGGACTGGGCATTGTTCCAGCGATACAAAATTCCAGGACGATATCCAGTCGTGTCATCGCTTGATCGAATCAAAAGATAGACATCACCATTTGGTGCCGTTGTCAACACGGGATATGTCCCCTTAAACGTAGAGAAGGCAGGCATATCGGAAGAATGGTTTTGCGGGGCGCCTCCTACGGTATCCGACCTGAAGTAACGCCAGCTATCGTTGTGCATGGAGGCAAAGACATGAAATCGACCGCTGCCGTCGCGGGCTATGGAAGGTTGGTTGTGCCCAATGTCATCGCTGTACTGGGCAACGGTACTGCCATTCATCACCGGAATGTTGGACCACGCTCCCGATCCATCCCGTCTTGCGATATTTACCGTATGTGTGTTCTCTGAGCCTCCCGGTCCGTTGTAAGCCAAGTAAGCATACTCATTTCCCGTGCCATAGGTCTCAAGCGGCGTCCACCATCCCGCCTGATTGCTAGAATCCATGGCATAAGGTACCTCCGTGAGTGCTGCTGCGGCCATACCGGTACTCGTTGGCAGTACAGATATGAGCAATGCTGCAGCGGCGCCTATCTTCCAGAACCTGCTTTTTCCCAAGATCATTCGCCTCCTTCATGATTGGTGTAACACGAATTCGTAGAGAAAGGATCCCCGGCCGGGAATAATTAAAGCGCTTACAGTTTACTGGGTGCTTGTTAGCGCCATCATCATGGTAACATGAGTTTTCCGTTGTACGTCATATACAAAATCATGTTTTTGATAGAACAAAATCTTGATATTTAAACCTTAAGATATGCTGGAATAGAACATTTCAACTATTGCTGTTTTGCTAAACGTTTTCGAAATATTCCATCACCAAAAAGACCGAATGGGTTACCATTCAGTCTCCTTGGCTCCGAGGTTTGTGACAAATTGGCGCAATGCATGAGATACCCATTTTCGGGTGTGAATGACTAACTGGATTTCGAGTCTGAATTCGCCATGCTCCAGTGGCAATACGGTGAGTTCCTCCCGCCGGATCTCATCGAGGGCGATCATTTGAGGCAAAAGCGAGATACCCGATCCTGCCATAATGCTTCGTTTAATCGCCTCAGGGCTTCCGAGTTCCAGACCTACTTTGTAAGGAATACCGTTCGCCCTGAGTACTCTCTCCAGGAGTTGTCTATAGTTGCAGGTATCCTCGGGCATAATCCATTCTTCGTCAGCCAGATCGCTCAGTTCAATTTTCTGCTTCTTCGCAAGGGGATGATCTGTGTTAACGATGAGCACCAGCGGCTCTTCCCGGATGGTGATCCACTGCAAGCCTGATTCGGATGAAGCATTCGCGAGAATAAGTCCTACATCGGCTTCTCCCTCTTTTACTTTCTGCAAAATCATGTCTTCCCGATCGGTCTGCAGCCGAATACCCAGTTCAGGATACTGCTTGCGCGTCGTCTGAATCGGGGCAGGAAGAAAATAGGAAGCCAGCGAATCCATCGTTGCGATGGTAAGCGAACCTCCGCCCTGTTTGGTCAGCTTTTCCTGCGAATGTTCATATATCTCCAGGAGTTGTCCGGAGAGCTTGAACAATTCTTCCCCTGCTGAAGTAAGTCGGATTTTATTGTTATTGTAACGTTCGAATAATTTGACCTGATAGATTTTTTCCAGCTTTTGAATCTGTGTCGTTACACTCGATTGTGCGTAGCCAAGCTCTTCTGCCGCCTTGGTGAAACTTTGCCGCACGGCCACTTCACGAAAGGTTTGAAAATAATTTAAATCCATGTTCCTGTACCTTCCTTATCAAAATAATCGATAACACCCATCATCTATTATAGTTAACTATGATGCCAATTCCCATGGTAAAGTGAATTTAATGTCATTTCAACATAAATGGAGGCCATATTATGCTAACCGAACAACAGATTCAAGGTATTTATGTACCGGTAATCACCCCTTTTACGAAGGATAATCAGCTCGATATCCCTTCCTTTCGGAACTACATCACACATATGGCGAATAGCGGAATTCACGGTTTAGTTATTAACGGCACTACTGGAGAGTCACCTACGGTTTCATGGGATGAAGTGAAACAGCTCGTTCAAGTCACGAAGGAAACCTTGCAAAGCATAAATAAAACAATACCCATCGTCGTTGGGACCGGAACCAACGATACAGCATCAACGGTCAAGCGTACACAAATGGCTGGTGAACTCGGTGCGGATGCCGTTCTTGTTGTCACTCCCTACTACAACAGACCGACAGAGGAAGGCATTTATGAGCATTTTCGTGTGACTGCCGAAGTGGGAGTACCCGTTATCGTATATGAAATCCCTGCACGCACGGGTGTCCGTGTCTCGGTGGATACGATGAAAAGAATAATGAACTTAGACGGGGTTATTGGCCTTAAGGACAGTACCAATGGTGTGGAATTAATGTCGGAGCTGGTACGAAGCGGATCCAAACCAATCCTGTGCGGAGATGATGCATTCTTTTACGATATGTTAAGTGAAGGTGCTGCTGGTGGCATGCTGGCATCTGCCAATATTAACACGGAGCAATTCATTGAGGTGTACGATCGCTTTAAAAATGGGGACAAAGAGGGCTCGCGTGAGCTGTTTACTCGAGTCGCTCCTTTTATTGACCATCTCTTTGCAGAGCCCGCCCCTGCCATGATCAAATGGCTGCTTGTCAATCAAGGAATCATTACTTCCGATCAACTGCGCCTGCCGCTGATGCCGGCATCTGAGCAATTAAAAGCGAAGATGGATCAATACATGGTGAGCAGTAACGCAGTAATCTAGACACATCAATAACTACAGTAAATAGACATTCAAAAAGCCGCAGATCTGCGGCTTTTTGAATATGCTCTATACAATTCTAAACACAAGCGTTAGCTGAGAGATGCTATCCATTTGATGAATAATTTAGGATAAGAGCTTCACCAGTCTGTTCATCATAACTGATCCAGAGCTCGTCGCCGATCTCTACACCGAATACAGGATCGATCGACTGATAAATTTCATAGATCTGTCCACCTCGGTCCACAGTAATCTGCGCCAAGGGGCGCTCGCCGGCTGTTATACCTTCATACATGACGGTGCGAATCGTGGCTGCACCCTGTTTGCCTTTGGCTAAACGAAAATCACGCTCATAATCTTCACGTTTCATATGCATTGGAATCCGCGTTCCGTTCTGAACAACAGTACCCGATGGTACGAACAGGCTGTTTGTTTTGCGTATACTGTCCTCACCGCTTGTTATCATCAAATCCATGACGAGCAGCTCCCGATCCAGGAACTCCGTCTGGTTCTTCTCCAGTCGGACAACTTCTGCCTCCAGCGCCAATTGATCGGCAAGTTCCGAAGTACCCACACCATAACTTTGAAGGCGAGCCTGGCCTCCAACCAGAATCAACGTTGCCTCGGTTCCTACACGGTAGCTGAAGCCCGGAGGCTGCACAACCGGCACCTCGTATTCTTCTTCATCCGCTGTAAAATGGAGCAGGAGGACCTTGCCGCGATTGAGGAATCCATAATGATCAATACGTTCAAGAACAGCATGATGTATGGTTGATGGCATCTGGCGCTGTAAATCCTCATCGGATATCAACATGGCCTTGTCCTTTTCCCGATTATAGCTGATAACTACCTGATCGCCGATACGATTAGCATTCAGGAGAGAGATAACCTTTTTGAGTTCAACCTCCTTCTGTTCGCCTTCCAACTCGAAACGAATTTTGAAGCGAACCAGCGGCTGATTGTTGACGTAGGTGCCTGTCTCTGCCATCTCCATGATCGTACCATTCAACAGTTCACCCTCGTTAATCAGCTGCGTTCGCCTTTTAAATATTAGTGGCAGGACGAACTGTGGCACGATGATTACTAACAGCGGAATGGCGAGCCAAACTGCCCAGTTGAGGACAAGAACCCCACCTTCACCGATATGACCTAGGAAACCACGGAAGGATAACTGTCCTTCATTCGCTGTTTTGATCCATTCGAGCATCTGGTCCTTCGTCTGCATATGGACTAGTCCTGTCTCCACGTTCATGGCGCCTGCCACCTGTTCACCGGCGGAATAATAGAGCGTATCATCTTCAAGAGCTTTGTAAAATTGAACGTCCGTGTTCTCCAGATCCTGATATGTTAATTGCCCAACCAATGCTCCTGCATCCATGAAAGACTTTTTCTTTTCATTATAGATATAACCGCGAACTTCACCTTGTTTCTCATCCATCATGGAAGATCCAACAATGAAAACCTCCTGGTCATTCAATAAGAATACACTGGCTTGGTATACCGGTTTGGGAGTACCAACGACAGATCCCCACTCATTCGTTTTGGCGTTATAGAAACGGACTTGTTTGGGATTGGAATCCTCGGCGCGAACCAACCGGGTGTTATCAATGCCAAATGATTTGGCAAACGCATTGGAAGCCTGTTCCTGTGCGAGGGTAATACCTACATCCTCAGGCTGGATCTTCACGGCCGGAAGGCCATCCTGTTGAAGAATTCCACTTACATGGGCCCTTTGGCCATGTTCAAGTACCACTTCAAATAAAGGAACAGGCAGCTCGTTTTTGAAGCTCCTGTCTAAGTCAGAGATATTTTCCGGATCCGATGGAAGTACATCTGGACTATTAAGAATCACTTTTTTTACTTCTGCGTCCCTGACCTCTGCAAGGTATGTCGTTGAACCTGATGTTTCTCCATTCACAATGAGCCTGCCACGCCATGCGTGTACACCTGCCCAAGGAGTATCGAGCTGCATTGTACTTCGGGCTAATTCTGTCACTTCTCCCGTATCCCGTACGTGAGTCAGCTGTAAGCTCTGACTGCTATCTAATGTTGGGATGATCACACCGTTATTCTGATATGTAGCTGCTGCTAATGGACCTTGAGAATTGGCACGGATCATTTGTTCTTTGATCAGGTTTCCTGTGTTAGCCTCATACATGTGGAGCCTCGAATACATGCCGTCCCTTTCATCCGTTAAAGCTGCAATTTTGTTCCCGCCATCAAGATAATACATGCCTGTCAGATTGGAGTATTGATCTTGGACTCGCATAACCCCGCCTCGATAATCATTCCAGATCTGTACCGTCAGGATCATCGCAGGAACAAATATTACGAGAAGTATAAACGGAATTCTATTCTTCTTCTTTTTCAAAAAACTCCCCCCTTTCGCACATCTAAACATTATTCATAATTTTCATCGTATACGCAACTTTTTTAAGTTCAGAAACGAAAAAAAGCCGCGAATATCGCGGCTTCTTCTGAATTAAACCAATATGGAAATGAGGATTGGCAGTGAGATCAATGACAGCACGGAGCTCATGACAAAGGATGACGCTGTCTCCACCTCAAGTGTATCGAACCTGGATGCAATCATCGCAGCTACGGCTGAACCTGGGAAGGATACCAGCAGGATGACCATAGTCATGTCGGTTGATGATAGTCCCATCAATAATGCAAACATGTACGTAAACAATGGCAGGGCAATCACCTTCAACAGCGAAATGCTAATGGCATTCAGGCTGAATTTGATCCGGTTAATGCCCACCGTTACCCCGATTGCAAACAGGGCTGCACCGGATGTAATGCTACCGATCTGATCAAAGGAGCTTTGCAGCAGCTGAGGTGACTGGAAGCCAACAAGTGTCAGGATCACACCCAGAAGCGGAATGCAGGCAAGCGGTTCTTTCAGACCATGGATGATGGAATGGACTGTAAGTTTAAACAAGCTTTCGCCATGACCACTCTGCTTGCCCTCTTCCGTTTTCTTCCCCACAGAACTGACAATGGTCGCGATTGGATCAAGCAGCGCATTAACTACGATCCCCGTAATTGCAATTGGAATAGTGACTTCAGCGGCACCGAACAGGTTACCCAGCACCGGAATCCCCATAAATGCAAACGAAGGTTGTGTAGCATTCAATGAAAAGATCGATGACTGGCTAAGATTGACTTTAAAAATGAAACGCATCACCAGCAGCAGCACAACATAGAAGCCGATAATCCCGAGGAATATGGTCATGAAGAATGGCCACTTGTCAATCAGGGTCTCTTTTTTCGTCGTCGTGATACCAATGAACAAATGCGCCGGCAGCGCAAACTTGGTCACCAGTGTATTCAGGCCTTTGGAGGATGCGGAGTTAAATACTTTGAAATAGCCTCCAAAAAAACCGAGTAAAATTACGAAAAATATAGGAATTAATATAATAAAAATGTCACTTACTGACATGTTGGTCAAACCTCCATTTATGATCTGAGCATTTGCAACACTTCAACAAATGACAAAAATTTTGATCATGTGATATGTTATTTTCAATTTTGGACACAGCCAAGGAATACCTGTACGCATGGACAGGTATTCTCTCGGTGTGACGTATTGTCATATTCAAATTATTGCGCGTTCACAGTTATCAAACTGCTGCAAGGATCGGTCTATATACAGGGTGCCACATGGCATCCTTAATCGCCTCTTCCACGTTTTCGAGTTGACGGCGGGCGACACCGTCTTCGATTGCTGCTTTCGCTACAGCCACCGCCACTTTGTAAGAAACATCCTGCAATTCTTTCACCCTTGGCAGGAGTGGAGCTCCTGGTTCAGAAGAATCTACTGCACCTGCTACCGCGATTGCCGCTGCGGTAAACATATTCTTCGTAAATTTCGAAGCTTTGGCTACAATCGCTCCCAGTCCCAGACCAGGGAAAACAAACGCATTGTTGGATTGACCGATTTCAAACTGAATGTCATTATACATTACAGGTTCAAACGGGCTTCCTGTTGCGATCAATGCTTTGCCATCCGTCCATTCAATCAGGCTTTTTGGAGCTGCTTCCGCAAGGGATGTAGGATTGGACATCGGCATGATGATAGGACGTTCCACATGCTTGGCCATTTCCTTCACAACCTGTTCGTTGAAAGCACCTGTAACGCCTGATGTACCAATGAGAATGGTCGGTTTAATACGAGTAACAGCTTCAAGCAGATTAACCTGTCCCTTTTCATCCCGATTCCAGTCTTGGATCTCGTCCGCTTTGCGTACATATGGCTTTTGGTACTCAAACAATCCTTCGATCTCGTCCGTCAAAATACCGCGATAGTCGAATGCCCAGAACCGGTTTTCCGCTTCCTCCTGCGTAAGTCCTTCTTCCATCATGGCATCTCTGATCTGATCCGCATTACCAATCCCGGCAGCCCCTGGGCCAAATACCAGTACGCGATGCTCACGAAGTGGTACACCTGTAACCTCAACGCCTGACATTACAGCAGCCAGTGTGACAGCACCCGTTCCTTGGATATCATCATTGAAGGTGAGCAGCTCTTCTCCATATTTATGGATGATGTTTCTGGCATTTACGCTGCCCATGTCTTCCCAGTGAAGCAGAACGTCGGGGAACCATTTGGTCGTTTCCTTCACAAAAGCTTCAATAAACTGATCATACTTCTCACCGCGGATACGTTCATGACGATTCCCTACATATAATGGATCATTCAACAAAGTAGGATTGTTCGTTCCAACATCAAGTACCACAGGAAGTACTCGGCTAGGATCAACCCCTACGGCAGCGGTGTACACCGCCAGTTTACCGATGGCAATGTTAATGCCGCCCACACCCCAGTCTCCGATACCGAGAATGCTTTCCGAGTCGGTTACCACAATGAGATCCACATCTCCAGCTTGCAGACCACTGTTCCGGAATGCCTCCTCCAGGCCGTCCATATCGTTAATGGAGAGGTAGACACCACCAGGTCTGTGGTATTGATGGCTATATTCCTGAATTGCTTGCCCGACCGTAGGTGTATATACAATTGGCAGCATTTCACTTAGGTGTTCTTTCAATAATCGATAAAATAAAACAATGTTTCGGTTAAACAAGTCATTTAGCATGATGCTTTTACGCAAGTTATCAGACTCATTTTGCAGCTGCTGATAAACCCGGCTCACCTGTTCTTCAATATTTAAAACCATCGGCGGCAAGATGCCGTTCAGGTTCAGTTCTTTTCTCTCTTCTTCGGTAAAGGCAATACCCTTGTTCAGAATTGGATTGGATAGAACTTCTTTACCTCTTAATTGTGTTTTCAGATTCCCGCTCGGATCAACAAAAAATGTGTTCATTACGAATAGCCTTCTTTCATGATGTCTCTTTAGTTTCTTTTTAACACTAGGTAACTTTAAGTTAGTTGTTAACCTTCCGATGACAATTATATGACTTTTTCACTATGATGTAAACGAAGTTGTGAAACTTTCATGAAAGGAATTTAGTTGTTATTCGATAAATAATATTTATCATTTTGTTATTTTTCAAGAAAATCATTTTATAGCATTCTTTGGATTCGACATGAGCAATGATGACAATTCATAGACATAAGAAAAAACCGCATTGCTGCGGTTTTATAGGATAATTTGTTTGAAATGAATTGTTATGGGATGTAAGCGTCCACAACCTCTACCTTTTTCACTGCCCCATCCTCTATGTATTTCACATCTATTACGCTTCCTCTCTGAAATTTGGGGACATGTATGATTGGAATATACGTCTTCACAATGGTTTGAAAGATCTGACCATCTTCCTGGGTAACTAACAGATCAAGACGCACGCCAGGCCGTCCATCCATGCTGGATGAAGTCTCAGCGATATCCTGGATGATTGCTTCTGCAGGCATTCCGAATTTCAAAATCTCCTTTTTGTTCTGCATCTTCTCTTGACCCGTTCGCAGCCTTTTAGTGACTTTTAAGACGAGAATCAATCCTGTGGTCAGCCCGAACAAAATAATGACTATACCAATGATTACGATCGTTGAAGCTGTCGTCATTTCATCCTCCTTAAATGAGACTTCATACAGATTACTTCAAGATTAGATATGATATTCCTGCAAATGTTTGAATCCGTGAGCTTTGATCTGGTGTGTTCACCAAGTTTTATTTCAGACTTATCTTCAACCATCCGATAGTTATAAGGGGCGCTCACTAGAGCGCCTTTTTACTTCATGGATGCTGCCCTCTTAGATTTCCTTGTCTGCGAATGGGCGAAACTGGTCTGTAACGGTGAGTAGTTTACTGCCCTGCAGATAAAACGCATCATCCGCTTTCCACGTATGGCTTTTCTTGTTCTGCCTCCGGTGATAGACATAGTTATAGGGTGAGGTTGCATATGTTTTGAACCCTTTCTTCCTGCATTGCCTCAGAAAGGTAACATCTTCGCCCACGGAACGGTCGGTGAATCTAACCTTCTTGAGGACTTCCTTTTTGAACAGGATCGTGCCCCCCTGAACAAACTCTACGAATTTACTGGCTTCCTTAGGGGATCTGATCAGTAGTTTTTTCGAAGCGCCGAGATATACCAGACAGGAATGTTTGCCCACGATATCACTTCGGGTCCGTTTTAATGCACCTACTTGTTCTTTCAAATAATAGGAAGAATAATAATCGTCATCATCAAACTTCGCAATTAACGAGAAGCGGGCACGTTCAATCCCTGCATTCAAACATTGTCCCAATGAGATTCTCTCAGGAACCTGATATACATGAATATTGGCGTGGCCTCGAACACGGTTTCGATATGATTTCAGATCCATGCCGTCATGATTCAGAATGATAATCAACTCTTTGCTCCCGTACCGCTGTCTCTTAAAATTCGTCAGAATGTTATCAAAAAACTGTGACCGGTTCGTACATACAATAATGGAAACCCCATGTCCACCCTCTGTATTGTTCAAGGCTTAACCTCTCTTCTATGAATGATCTTTCATCATATGTAGAAGAATAGATTAGGTGTAGGCTAATAGAAAAGAATTATAGATTGAGCCCTGGCTGACCTGCCAAGGCTCCCCAAGCATGGTTACGTACCAAAATACACGTCCAGTTTTCCTGTTGGTGGCGTGGTCGCCATCCAAACGGCAGCCAGATTATCAGGAGCGGCGGTAGCAGCCGTAATATAATCCCCAATGAGCGGTGTTGGAACCGGATTATTTCCATTCGGATTAAAAGAAGTCGTCGTGAGTCTCCGATTACTGAACGTAACCCCACCATTAAAAGATTCAGCAACGAATACATCCAGAAGGAATCCGTCGATCCGGTTGGTCATATAAATGACCCGAATCGTTCCGGCAAACGGGGACACGGTTATAAATGGGAAGAAGTTCTGTGTACCTGGAGGGGCACCCGTTATACTTACAGGAGCTGACCAGAGCAGTCCATCGGGAGATTGGCTGAGGAACACATCCGTGTAACCATTTCGGGCATCGTTCCAGACCCCGTATACGGTTCCACTGTTCGGTCCAATGGATATGTCGGCCCCCAGACACAGGTTGGTTTGAACTCGAAAAGCATAATTGGGCACAGGCAATGGCGAGGGAGCTGGTACAACTGAGGAGATAAACGTAGCCTGACGTTCAATGGGAGGCTGATAATTGATTCCTCCATCATATGATATCCTCAGTAATGCAGAAGGACTGGCAGGTCCTGTAATGATATACCCGGCATAGACCTCACCAGAAAAACCAACGGCTAACGCTGCACGGTCATGTATTCCACGTGGGTTGGACTGTCTGTCCGGTGGTTCCCAGGTCAAACCCTGATTCACCGATCTCTGCGTAAAAATAGCAGACGATGTTGTCGCGAGTGGTGTATACCCCACGTAGGCATGCCCACGATAAGGACTGCCTGGAGACCGATCCACGGCAATGAAAGGCTCATCATTATGAACAATTGTCCCATATCCTGCTTGCACGATTACGGGAGGTTGCCATGTTGCGCCATCATCAAACGAAGTATAACTGACGATTGTCCCATCGTTGATTCCATTGAACACATGAACGGTCACTATAAAAGTACTTGGAAAAGTATAGTCAATGGTAGGTGCCTCTGCCCCGGAATATCCGGCTGGCTGTGGAAGCACTGTAGTCGACCATGTGTTTCCACCATCGATTGAACGATAGAAACCTGTTAGCGTGGGCCCCGTACTGGTATCCACAGCAACAACACACATAATATTCGGATTTAGCGTATTTACAGCAATGGAAGGTTCAAACTGGTTGCCTCCCAAGGCACCGGTAATATTCACTACTGGCAATATGCTCACCTCGATTCCTTTAAGGGATATTTGTAAATCGGTCTATTAACGTCATTTCCGACTGGAGAATTCGCTGGATAATTTGACCTGTAGAGTTAACCGAATACACATGAATAATAGTGCTTGTAGCACTGAAATAATCACTTTGCACTTCAAAAAAAGCAGCGTTAATCAGTGGATAGATAAATGTTCTCGTAGCTTGGGGAGCCAATTGAAACAGCTCATGACCAACTGTAAAGCGCGTAGTTTGGGTTGTGTCCCACCTGAATACTTCAAGTTCAATATTGACGGGAGCATTAAGTGAATCGTTGATACAAGTTACAATGACCTGGGTAGATTGTGTAGCTCCAGTTACGGGATTATAGACAAGACCTGTACTATTCGGCAAAACATTTCACTCCCTTCTCTGCAGAAAAAAGGTACAATTCTTCCGATTAGACTATACTATGTTCCTGTCTATCAACTGTCACGGCTAATATAAGTGCCTCATCGAATGATCCTGTTCCTTTTTTCATGCAGCGCTTAATCGTGCGCATCTGCCTTTCGCTTAACAAAACAAAAAAAGCCCTGTTAAATTCCCAAGGACCTTTCCATATATATGATTGCGATTTATCTAGGTAGAATTATTGATATTTTAGTTTTATCCCCACGAGAGTGAGAGTATCGGTTGAGAGCGCTGCACCTGCCTCATTATTTTCTTCTTCAACAACGTCCCACTGCCGGTTAATAAGCATGCGCAGCAATTCTATCTCTTGAGCGCTTAATCGGATATGTCTCAGCGTTAGCTCCTCTTGGCTATAGTCCAGATCAATCTTACGATCAAACCGAAAGTCCAGCACCCTTTTCAGTCCGTTGATATGCAAAAACTTAAACTCGTATCCGCTGCGAATGGCCTTGGCCCAATCCTCACCAGCTTCTTCTGCCGTCTGCAACCGTTCTTCCAAATCCATGGTCGGTTCCTTGATCTTGGACAGCAAAGGTGCGAGATCTCTCCGCTGCAAACGATCGATAATAATCTCAATCGGTTCACTACTCGTCAAAACATTCTCCACCAGCATCCCTACAGGAATCGAAAGCCGCACCTGACTCATGCTCAGACCGCCTCTTCTCGAAGATACTGATTGAACCAGGCATTGATCTGTTCGAAACTGTCCACTCGTAGTGAAGGCTTGCCGCTTTTCAGCAGCGAATGATTGGAACCAGGATAGCGAATCAGTTTGGTTGTTTTGCCGTAACGTTTGAGCATGGTATAGAGCTCCTCCGCCTGGGCAATCGGAGTCCGATAGTCCTGCTCCCCATGCATGATAAGAAGCGGTGTGTCGATCTTATGTGCGTGAGCCAGCGGTGAACGGGACCATAACAGCTCGGCATTCTCTGCCGGATTGCCCCCAATGACTCCCTCCACATAAGATATGCCTATATCACTGGTACCGTACATGGAGAGCCAATTGGAGATGCAGCGCTGGGTAACAGCTGCCTTGAACCGATTGCAGTGGGCAACGATCCAGTTCGTCATAACCCCTCCGTAACTGCCGCCTGCAACACCCAGGCGTGATTCATCAAATGTTTCGTATGTGTCCAGGGCATGGTCGACCGCCTCCATTAAATCTCGGAAGTCTCCACCCGCGAAATCACCACGGCAAGCTCTGGTAAATTCCTGTCCGTATCCCATACTTCCTCGCGGATTCACCCATAAGATGGCATACCCTTGTGCTGCAAGTGTCTGCATCTCAAAACTGAAAGTGCCTGTATACATTGCATGCGGGCCTCCGTGGATTTGCAAAATCAGTGGAGTTTTGGCACTCGAATCCTGCCTCGCAGGCTGCAGCAGCCATCCCTGGATGCGCCAGCCGTCTGTGGATGTAAATTCAATCCGTTCAGGGACATTCACTTGGAGCGCGTTGATCCATTCGTCGTTTCTCCGGGTGAGCTGGACCATTTCGCCAGTCTCCACATCCACACGGTACAGCTCTGCAGGGTGATCGACTGTCAGAGCAGCAACGATGAGTGTGGCTCCATCTGGTGACAATGTGTATTGGTACACATCCTTTTCACCTTTTCCGGTCACGGACTGACAGTTTCCATTTTCATGGATGCGGTATACATCCACGCTTCCATCATGCGTACCGAGTACAAACATGCCTCGTTCAGGATGGTTGGCATCCCAGAGCGGAGATGGAGTCGGACTGGCGGACTTCATATCCCCGAGTGCCGCGTTGCCTAACTGCATATCGAGTCCCGTTGTGATCGGCTGTGGCGTTCCTCCTTGAACCGGAACTGTGTATAATCTGTTATGGCTGCCACTGCCGAATTCCCGGTCGCTGGCAATCAGGTTCAGTACCTGACCATCGGGAGAATAGGAGAACTGGCTCACCAGCAGACTGGAGTCTGTCACTTTGGAAGGCTCACTTTCTCCCAGCCGAATAGTGTATACGTCAGTGAAGTACAGCAGATCCGCATCGGCCTCCTTATCCTCCACCTGCTTCGAGATAAAAGTAATGCTCCGGCTATCCGGGGACCATGTGGGTCCACTGACATTCCAAGGTCCGGTGGTCACTGAAGTGATCTCTCCACTTTCCACATCATAAACGAACAGATGGCTGTAGAGACCGTCCCACCAGCCGGATCCCTCTGCTTTCGGCGTTGTACGTTCATACACTTTGCCACGCAGCTCAGATGCCGTTTCATTCTTCGGCTGATCTTTGTCAACTGCGTCTTTTATCTGCACTTTGCAGGTGAAGGCAACATACTGGCCGTCAGGTGACCAAGCGTAATCCACTATTTTTTGCTCTGGCGGAATAAGATTAACAGGTTCGTCCTCTCCTGCCGCAAGCGTCCATAATCCTTTGCCGCCCTCTTCCAAACGCAAGAAAGCAAGCCGTGTTCCGTCCGGTGTCCAGTTCGGCGCTGTGTCCTTGGTGCCATTCGTGAGCTCGACATCATTGCTGCCATCCAGCGAGATTCCCCGGATCCGGGTGTTGTACTCGTTCTTTTGCCGATCTATGGTCTGCTCTACGTAAGCCACCTGTCCATTCGGATGGATTACGGGTTGGCTAATGGAACGGTAGTTATATAAATCCTCCGGCATGATCGGTCGTTTGTTCATATGAAGGTCCCCTTTCCCAGTCCTGTTATTTTTTATTCGTTTCCGTACGTGGATCAAGTACATCGCGCAGCCAATCCCCGAGGAAAATAACGCCAAGCACTGTGAATGTGATGGCTAGGCCCGGGAATGTGGCTACCCACCAGCTTGTGGCTACATATTGTCTTCCATCACTGAGCATGCCTCCCCATGAAACGTCCGGCGGCTTAATGCCCAGACCAAGGAAACTGAGCGAAGCTTCCATAATAATGGTCGTTCCGACGTTCATACCGCAGATGACGATAAATGAAGACAGGATGTTTGGCAGAATGTGTTTTACAATCAACCGTCCATTCTTGGCTCCTATGGACCTAGCAGCATGAACAAAGTCACGCTCCTTAATGCTAAGAACCTCACTTCGAACGATACGGGTAAACGGAACCCAGTTGGTTACGCCGATGACAAAGATCAAGGTCGTTATTCCCGGGCCAACGATGGCCATCACAACGAGCATGAACAGAATGGTAGGAATGGCCATGAAGGCATCTCCCACCCGCATGATAACCGCATCCAGCCATTTCCCATAAAATCCGGATAGCAGTCCCAGGATGGCTCCGATCACTCCTGAGACAATGACTGCCCCCATACCTACGATTAATGAAACGCGTGCACCATACACGATTCGGCTCCACATGTCTCGGCCTAGATTATCCGTACCAAGCCAATGTTCCGAGGCTCCTCCGTCCAGCCAGGCAGGAGGTTTAAGGCGATTAAGCGGATCGACAGCTGCAGGATCGTGACTCGTTAGCAGAGGTGCACATATGGCGATCAAAACGACCAACAAAACGAGCACAGAGCCAAGCATCCCGGTCTTGCTGATGATCAGTTGTTTCCATATATAGCGAAATCCCCCTTGCGTACGTGAACTCTCCTTCTCCTGTTCCGCACCCGGAATTGGCATTTCATTGCTCCCTGTCATAGGTTGCACCTCCTTCTAGTCGAATTTAATGCGCGGATCAAGCAGCCGGTAAGCTACGTCCGTCAGAATATTGGTTATAACTACGATTAGTGCAATGACAAACACGGCTGCCTGTACAATCGCCATGTCATGTGTATTAACGGCGACAACCAGAAGCTGTCCCAGCCCCGGCCAAGAGAACACCGTTTCCGTAATCAGTGTTCCGCCGATCAGACTCGTAAACTGCAAACTCATAATGGTTACAACCGGGATCAAGCCGTTCCGGAACGCATGTTTCCCAATCACGACCATCCGGCCAAGCCCCTTGCTGCGTGCCGTACGAATATAATCCTGACTTAGAATTTCCAGCATGCTGGAACGAATTAGACGAGTCATCTGTGCGGCCAGACCTACACCAAGGGTAAATGCGGGCAAGATTAAGTGCGACAGACCACCCCGACCCGAAACGGGCAGAACGCCCAACATAACGGAGAACAACAGGATCAGCATGATGCCCATCCAGAAGTTCGGCATTGCCTTGCCGATCACGGATATCCCCGAAATGATCAGATCGGTAAACGTATTACGTTTAACCGCCGAAATGACACCCAGCGGCACTGCCATCAGAACGGCAAAAAACATGGCTGCTACAGCCAGTTCAAAACTGGCAGGCAATCTCTCCAGAACAAGCTGCAGGGCTGGTTGTCCGTAGCGAAAAGATTGACCGAAATCGCCCTGCAATGCACTGCCCAGGAATTTCATGTATTGCGTGTAGAGCGGTTGATCCAGCCCAAGCGCTTCTGTAAGCACCGCGCGATCTTCCGCTGTGGCAGTCTCGGGCAGCATCAGGGCAACAGGATCACCCGTAACCCTGACCAATATAAACACAATCAGCGATACAATAAATAATACCGGTATGACTTGCAGTAAAGATTTGAATACGTACTTTCCCATCCTCATTCACCTCCATGCGATACAAAAGAACGGCAGGAACTTGGTCTACCCAGTCCCTGCCGTTCACGGCCTATCGTTGCAATGACCAGTTCTTCTGCCGGGTCTTACTGTGCTGCAGGTGTAATTTCGTCGGCATAGAACATTTCATCACTGCGCGGCGTGAAGTTCACGCGTGCATTCGTTCCGTAGACCCCTTCCATCTGGTACAGATACACGGCTGGACGTTCCTCTGCGAAGATTTGTTGTACTTGCTGGTACTCTTTTTCACGAGCCTCAGGGTCCATGTTCACGAGTGCAGATTGAAGCAATTTCTCCACTTCCGGATTATTGTAATCCGATTCTCCTTTAGCTTCTTCCAACATGTAACGGTTGTAGTTATTGGAAGCGTCGAACAAGGAGTTGCCGATACCGATCATGAAGATTTCCTTGAAGGATTTGGAGCTGTAACGTTCACTGAAAGCACTTGGCTCAAGCACGTCCATATTGATTTTGAAGCCTGCTTGCTCCAGCATGGCAGCAACAACTTCAACCTGTTCTTTATATTGCGATGAAACGGAAATGGTCATCTCGGCTTCGCCTTCAGCGTAACCCGCTTCGTTCAGGAGCTGCTTGGCTTTTTCCAGATCATAAAGCGATGTTTTGTATAATGAAGGATCTGCACCAAAGTTACCTGGCGTTACGGATGTACGGGTGACGATACCTGCTCCACCAGCAATGCTGTCGACAATACCTTGTTTGTCGATGGCAAGATCAATGGCTTCACGGACTTTCGGATCAGCTGTAATGCTGCCTTCTGTCTGACGGAAGATCAGCTGCAGCACGCGCTGGATTGGTGCTTTGACAATTTTCTTGTCTGCTTCACCTTCAATACGGGCGATGTCTGTAGATGGAATCGATGCAGCTACGTCAACTCCACCCGCGAGCAGTTCGGATACCCGTGTGGAAGCCTCAGGGATTACGCGGAATACGACTTCATTCCATTTCGGTTCATCGCCATAGTAATTCTCATTCTTCACGAGTACCACACGATCATCTTTGGTCCATTTGTTGAATTTATAAGGTCCGGTTCCTACTGGCTGTTTCAGGAAAGCATCCATGCCGTTATCCTCGATATATTTGGCAGGCAGGATGCCTGCTCCCATCTTGGAGAGGCGGTTAAGCAGGAGCGGATCCGGTCCGTCCGTAATGATATCCACGGTATGCTCATCAACCGCTTTGACTTCAACGATATTTTTGAAATAGCTGTTTTGTTTAAGCGTTTCATCTTTGGCTACACGCTCGATTGTATATTTGACGTCTGCTGAAGTGAATGGATCGCCATTATGGAACGTAACCCCTTTACGCAGCTTGAAGCGCCAGGTGGTGTCATCCACTTGTTCCCAGGATTCAGCAAGTCCAGGCACTTTATTTTGTTCACTGTCGTTTTTGATCAGATAATCGAATACGTTAACCAGAACCGCCTCACTGGATGTATTGTTGTTGTTATGCGGATCGAAGCTCTCAATATCGGTAGCAGCTGCAATCGTAAGTGTTGTGGTGGCAGCTCCGCCTCCTTCGGTTCCACTTGATGCCGAGTTGCTGTCTGTGCCTGTACCTGTTCCACCGCATGCGCTGAGCACCAATGCTACAGCCAGTAATGTAATCCACATGCCAGTCCACTGTCTTTTTTTCATTTGGAACGTTCCCCCTCAGAAGTCGTGTGTCTTGCCAAAAACTCAAGTGCTATGGATGACAGCATGCCTACACCATAAGGCATTGCCGTTTCATCCAGATCAAACATCGGATGATGCAGCGGATATCTTGTCCGCTCTTCCTCATTGCCTGAACCAAGACGGAAGAAAACGCCAGGAATCTGTTCGCAATAGAAGGCAAAATCTTCACCGCCGGTAGAAGGCGGAATGCTGCTCCATCCTTTTGCCCAATCCAATCCATCGACAGTTTCGGTAAGCAAATCCACCATCGCATGATCGTTCACCACGACCGGATATCCATCGCCATAAACAACTTCATGCCCTGCGCCGAAGGAAGCGCACACCCCGCTAACGACTTGTTCAATCAATGCAGGCATGCGTTCACGAAGAGTGGGTGACAGTGTGCGGACCGTACCGATCATCTCCACCTCTGGCGCAATGGCTGTGCCCATATACCCGCCAGTGATTTTGCCAATGGTGACTACAACGGGCTCCAGCGGATCCACCAAACGACTGGCGATATTCTGCAGCGCTGTGATGACCTGAGCTGATACGGCAATCGCATCGATGCCTTCATGCGGCCGTGCAGCATGTCCACCTTTGCCGAATACACGAATTACCAGACGGTCTGCTGAAGCAAAAGCAACCCCTTTACTCACACCAACGGTACCCGCATCCTGGCCAGGCGTCACATGCAGCCCTGCAATCGCATCCACTTTCGGATTCTCCAGTACACCGTCCTGAATCATGGCCCGTGCACCGGCTAACCCCTCTTCTGCTGGCTGGAACACAAACTTGATGTTACCCGACTTCGGTCTGCCAAGACCGGTAAGCAGTTCAGCCGCCCCCATCAAAATGGTAGTATGAGCATCATGACCGCACAAGTGAGCCTTGCCTTCAACCTGGGAACGATACTCCGCCGATTTCTGATCCTGGATCGGAAGAGCATCCATATCTGCCCGGAGTGCAATGGTTGGGCCGTCAGTCTCTCCACGGAGCAAACCTACAACTCCGGTTTTCCCAACGTTTCGTATGACTTCGAGCCCCAGACTTTCCAAATGCTCTGCCACGATGCCTGAGGTCCGCACCTCTTCATATCCGATTTCCGGATGGCGATGGAAGTCCCGACGCCAGTTCGTGAGCTTCGGCTGCAGCTGCTGTGCTAGTTCAAAAAGTTTTGCTTGTTCCATTAGTGCTCATCTCCTTCTTGTTCCATGGTGACCAACCTTGAGTAGATGGCATCAGCGGAATATGCAATGTGGCGTTTCATCGTATCTCGTGACTTCAGCGGATCACGGGATTTTAGTGCTTCAAGAATTTCGGTATGTACCTCTTGATTAAGAACCCGAATGTTTTCGTCGTATGGCATCAGATCCAGCGCAGGATTGATCTTGGTACGAATCTGTCTGACTGCCGTTTCCAGGTAAGGATTCCCTGACGCCTTGGCAATCGTCAGATGAAACTTAACGTCCAGTGCCCTGAACCATTCCCGAGTACATTCTGGCTCGGTACTCTGTTTGATGTAACCTTCCAGCAGCTCCAGTTCGCCTGCGGTGATCCGCTCAGCAGCCAGAAAAGCACCTTCCGGCTCCACGATTGTCCGATATTCAAACACATGTAACATCTGATCCCAGTCACGCATGATTTCTTCCTTGGTTCTTTTATGTGCATTAGCCGTGATGGGAAGTACGAATGTTCCTCCCTTGGCACCAACACGTTTTTCAATCAATCCCTTACGCTCAAGAGCAGATAAGGCTTCACGAACGGTAATTCGGCTTGCATTGAACATTTCGGCAAGTTCACGTTCCGAAGGGAGCTGATCTTCACTCATGATTTCTTTAAGAATAATAGCTTCCTCTAACTGTTCTCTGATAAATTCACTGACCTTTATTGCAGAAACTTTCTCAAACTGGAAAGTCGCTTGGTTGAACATATCAACACTCCGATCGATATAATGTCTAAACCTTATACCATTAAACTCTTATTCGTAATATAATTCCGAGTAAACAGATATGCAATCATTTTTTTTCAAAATATCACAAATATTTTTTTAATCCGACGAAAATGCTTAACTTAATAACGAAAAAGACGCTGCCAAATAACAGCAGCGTCTTCCCATCGTTTAATTGGTGTTGCTTCGAAAGAATTAGTTTTGCTCGTTCAAGTACACCGCTTTTCCCGTGCGGGCAGATTCATAGAGAGCTTCGAGAATTTGCGATACAACCAGAGCTTGTTTAGGAGTAACTACAGGCTCTTGATCCTTATCGATAGCTTCAATCCACTTTCTCATCTCCACATCCGGCGCACTTTCCGACTTCCCGTCGTAGAACGCTACGCCGTCTGCACTAAGCGAGATCTCATTCGTATAGAGACGGCTGAATTTCTCGCCGTTAATGCGCAGGCCATTCTTCATGTCGGCTCCGGCTTCCGTTCCACTAAGACTGCATTTTGCTTCATCCACATCCAGCGAATTCAGCGCCCAGCTGGATTCCAGCATGATGGTCGCACCATTTTCCATTACGATCATGCCGAAGGCCGAATCCTCAACCGAGAATTTCTTCGGATCCCACGGGCCCCATGCATTTGCTGCATTTTCCTTTTGGGAGAGCTCATGATACGTCGTGCCCAGAACCACTTTGGGTTTGTAATTGTCCATCATCCAGAGTGTCAGGTCCAATGCGTGTGTACCGATATCGATCAGTGGTCCGCCGCCTTGTTTTTCTTCATCGAGGAAAACACCCCACGTCGGTACGGCTCTTCTGCGAATCGCATGTGCCTTGGCAAAATAGATCGATCCCAGCTCGCCTGCTTCGCACATCTGCTTCAGGTACAAGCTGTCTTCTCTGAAGCGGTTATTGTATCCAATGGTCAGCTTTTTGCCTGTGCGTTCAGCTGCTTCAAGCATGCTCCGTGCTTCGGCGGATGTCTTCGCCATCGGTTTTTCACACATGACGTGTTTACCGGCTTCAAGTGCTGCAATGGAGATTTCGGCATGCGAAATATTAGGGGTGAGTACGTGAACGATGTCAATCGATTCATCCTTCAGCAGGTCCTGATAATCCGTATATACTTCAGCTTCGGTACTGCCATATTTCTCTTTGGCTTCCTCAGCCCGTTCAGGAACAATATCACAGAATGCAACCAGTTCAACATTATCGAGCTTGCTCAAGCTTGGCAGATGCTTGCCATTCGCAATCCCGCCACATCCAACAATTCCGATCCGATACACTTTACTCATATCCATTCACCCTCACTTTTGATTTGGTTTGTTTCATCTTCCGAAAAGCGGTCGGGGTCATTCCCAGGCGCTTGCGGAAGACGGCATGCAAATAGTTGGCATTGGTAAAACCGGAGACAAGTGCAATCTGTTCAATCGATCCGTTGCTCTCCTCCAGATTGCGGCACACCGCGTCAAGGCGAATATCTTCCAGCACACGGCTGAACGGCATGCCTGGCTGCACCTGATAAAATATCCGCTGCAGTTGTCTGGTGCTGATATGTAGCTTCTCTGCCACATGTTCCAGTGTGACGACATTGGAATAATTGGCCTCCATATACTGCACAGCATATTCATACCTGTACATGGACATATCCCGTTCCGGTGCTTCAACCCGGATTTCGCCGTTATCATGGGCACGAACGGTTCTCAGCAGAATGCTGATCACAAGCTGTTTAATGGATGTGTAATACCCGATCAGTTTACGATCACAAGCCTCATACGCTTCCAAAAAACAGTTCATGGCCCGGTGATAATCATGCACCGGAACGAGGGGCAGCGCCTTGAGTTTGGCGATCGTCTCCTCGGATTCTGCGGCTTCCCAAGGATCTACATCCTCTCTAGGCTGCTCGACAATATCCACATGAAGACATAGTTCATCCATGTCCTCATCGGCATCGGCCTCCTGATAGTGAACGACGCCAGGCCCGGTCAAATAGAGCATGCCTTCGGACAAGGAATGCATCTGGTCTCCCAGAATAACTTTCCCCTTGCCCCGCGGTATAAAATGAAATTCAAATTCCGCATGGTTATGAAAATCAACGATTCGACCTGCCGGGAATGACGTCAAGTGAAATCGTAAAACCCGTATTTCGTAATGTCCCCAAGCAATGGTTATGTCCAAACGCTCAAGGAGATCCTGTCGTTCAAGCATTTTTTCAAAAGGATATCGGTTCAATATCGTACCTCCCCAACCAGCCTAAGCTTGCAAATCACTGAGGGAGATCCTGCGTCCTTCCTTGGCAGAGGTGTTGGCAGCTTCCATCAGGCGTGTCAGCTCGGCGGCAATCTGCAGATTCTCAGCAGCCAGGGAATCATGCTGAATATGGGAAACCCACTGACTGAATGCGCTTTCTCTTTTCTCCAGCAACGGAAGCTCAGTCCACTCCTTAACCGCCTCTGTACCCGCATTGGTCCGGATCAACAGCCCGTCAGGTGTACCATACAACAAGGTCCCTTCCGTTCCATGAACCTCAATGGTAAATGGAGAGTGACTGTTCACAAAACCAGCCTCAACCACGCCGATCGCTCCAGAATCCGTAAATAGGGTTGCAACGGCATTATCTTCTACCTCTTTGCCAGTGACATAGCCGAAATTGGCACTCACGCCTGTCACTTCCTGGCCCAGAAAGAGTCTTGTTAGATACATTGGATGGCATCCCAGATCAATCATAGCACCTCCCTGACATTCCTCCAAGTTATAAAAATGCTGTGGCAGCCAGTCTGCAATCGCTCCGTTATGAGACAGGCGAACCCGAACATAAGTCACTTTTCCGAGCAAACCCTGCTGGAGCACATCCTGAATGGTTAGCGTATATCCATCATTTAAGCGAGGTAAGGATACGGTCATCTTGACTCCCTGCTCACGGACTTCAGCCAGGATGGCATTCACCTCTTTTACCGTTGAAGCAATGACTTTTTCCGTAAAAATATGTTTACCTGCTCTTGCAGCAGCGGTTATAACGTCCTGGTGGTCACGAGTAGGTGCATCCACAATCACGGCGTCGATATCCTTCTGTGCCAGCATCTCTTCAAGAGATGCAAAGTAAGGCACATTCAGTCGTTCGGCAGCTTCCTGCCCGCGCTGAACATTGTCATCCCATACAGCTGCAATTTCAGTGTCTTCATGTTCCTGGACTTGCTTGATATAATCCCATGCATGCACATGCCACAAGCTTATTTTACCAATTCGAATGGTCACGATGTCTTACCTCCTAGTATATAATATCCTGACATTTAAATATAAGTTATCACAGACTTCGTTTCATTTTAATAGAAACAAGCGACAACAAATATATAAAATTACGACATCCTATTAGGAATCGACATTCCGATCTAAACAAAACAGGAAGGCAGTCCCTCCCACGATATTGCGTGTTAGAAGCCGTAATGTTTGGATTACAAGACTTGCCATGGAAATTAAAAAAACCAGGTGCTCATGCATTTGCACGGCACCTGGTCTTGATCAAATAAGAGATTTTGACTCATGATTTTTTTCGAGATTTAAGGAAGCAAATTCGCTTCGGCAGGTGACTCTGGTTCCGGTTCCGGTTCTGGTTCTGGTTCTGGTTCCGGTTCAGGGCTGTTCTCTTCCCCGGCAGTTACATATAACCGGCCTGGTGCTTCGGTCTCGATTTTGTTGCCCGCTGCATCCTGAACGCGAATCACAATGACTCCACCCTCAAGGACTAACGAGGAAGGTGTAGTATATGTGCCCGTATAATGACCGGGTTCTGTCTCCACCAGTGGAATCTCCGATCCGCCTTCCGCATTCAGATTCAGCGGCAGCTGGATTCGGAATGAAGCCTGCAGACCTGGAGCACTGTCGAAGGAGACCGTTACGGTTTCTCCGGACGCAATTCGCACATCTTCGGCAGGTGCAATATTGGTCAACTCAGGCAGCGTTGTTTCCACGTAGACTTTACGGGTTACCGTTGTTTTATTGCCCGCGACGTCCGTCGCAATGACTGTAATCGTGTTTTCGCCTTCATTGACGAGAATACGATGACTGAAGCTCCGATCTCTCTCCAACTTGACTGTCTCGCCGTTTACCGTAACCTTGTTGAGGAATTGATCCACGGCGCTGCCTGTAACATGCACCACTTCAGCGTTGGTTCGGCTTCCTTCCTCAGGCGTAAGAATAGTTAATTGCGGCGGCGTCAGATCCTGGATAATGACAACGGGAAGTGAGCGATCCGTTACTTTACCATCAATAATTGCCTCTGCAGTAAAGGCATTGACTCCTGAACGAAGTTTGGCGTCAAACTTGAACGTTCCGTTGGTTACCGTTGTTGTCCCTGCTACATCTTTGCCATTATAAATTTTGATCTGAGCTCCATTCGCCGGAGAAGTACCTGATACGGTGAATGTCGTTTTATTGGAATACGTATTGCTTGGTGCCGTAAGTACAGGTGCATTTACCGGATATCTCACCACCGCCCGAATCATATAGTTACCTTCTTCTGACGGTGCTGTGCTCCATGCGCCGCTTACGCGCTGCCAGCTTCGTCCGGCATTGGTTCCGTTCTCATCGGTAGCCAGTCCCGGAGCACTTGTTCCTGCAACGGATTGTATATACACGATATAGAAATCTCCGCTCGTGATGACCGGTTCCGGGAATTCAACGCTGGTCCACTGATCGTTGCGCAGTGCTGTTCCTTCAAACGGTCCTGCCATCAAACGCCCCGGTGCTTTATCCGCTCCGGAAGCATCATAGACAGCATATTGGAATGCGGTTCCACCAGGCACAGGCCACTCTGTGTTCCAGAACCGGAACGATGCGCCTGTTACTTGAGCGGTTGCTTGCTCAGGTGTCATCCGGACCGCCCAGGCATTATCTGCGGCTACAAAGGCTCTTGCATTCTCTGCTGTACCGTCATCATATGCGATTTCTCCAGGGAAACCAATAAACGGCTTCAATGCCACACTTGCATCCGCAGCACCATTCCCTGGTACCGTCACATTAACGGTTTTACTGTAATAGTCTGCAGCTCTGACGGAGACGGTATAACTTCCTTCCAACACATCCAGTACGAAACTGCCGTCCGACCCGGTACGAACCTCACCTACCTGGGCATCTTCCAGTACCAGAACGGAAGCATCAGCCAGAGGTTCCCCTGTCCGTTCATCAGTAACGATACCTTCAATCGTACCATGAGGTATAGCTTCCAGATTGAAATTGGCTTTTGCACCACTACCATCGGTAATGGTTACTGCTTGTGTGCGCGGATAATAACCATAAGCTTCCGCTTTCAATGTATAATCACCCGCCACATGAGTGAAGCTGTATTTCCCTGTGGATGGATCTGTTTTCACCGAACGTCCGGTTTCAATTACCGTAACCGTTGCACTTGCCGGCAGGCTTTGTGGATTAACAGAGCCTGTTTCCGGTTTCTCAGCCTCAGGCTGCTGCTGCTTGGATTGATTGAATTCTGCCTTATCGGTTCGTGTAACCTTGTACCATGAGTTGTCATATTCCGGTTTTGGCTTGTCACTGCTGAGCACAACCGAACTATCCTGTGTAACCGTCTCTGGAGCAATGCTCAAGATGCGGAAATCGTCAATATACCAACCGGTCTTGACCACACTGCTATCTGAGGTCAGGCGGAATCGGAATTGAACTTCGTTTCCAGTCAGCGAACTCAGGTCATAAAAGACCGGTGTCCATTGCTTGCCATTCGAATTATGAGAGAACTTGCCCAGCTCTGACCATGTGCTTCCACCATCAGATGAAGCTTCCACATAGCCAAAATCATATCCGCCCTCAATTTCATACCAGTGGTTGAATGTCAAGGTAGCATCATTGGTATCCGTCAAATCCACAACGGGTGTAACCAGTGAATAGTTTGAACCATTCTCATACGTACTGTCCAGATCAGTTGCCCAGACATTTGGCGGAGAAACGGCACTCGCTGGTCCATTAACTGGAACCCCGCGTTCCCATTCATCCTTCGTTCCAGAATGGGTCCAGCCATTATCGTCACTACCGTCAAATTGGTCGACGTAAATGTCCTCCGGCACCTCAACCGAGATGGATACCTCATTCGACTTTTCACTCTCATTGCCGCTATAATCCAAAGCCGCAACGGTGTAATAGTACGTTGCATCCGTTACTGTAGCTGCATCTGTAAATGTTGTTGCTCTTGTATTTCCGATCGCCTCGTATTCGGCACCCGAAGTTGTCGAACGATACACAACATAAGATTCCAGATCCTCATCGTCAGGTCCATTCCAGGATAACGCCACATTACCCAGAACGTCAGCTGTAGCGCTCAGCTCTACAGGTGCACCCGGAGCGATATCATCTGGTGATTGTACAGAGAAGTCATCGATATACCAGCCTGCCTTCTGTACAGTGTTGTCACTGGTCAGATTAAACTGGATGAACACCTGTTGTCCTGCATATTCACGCAGGTCCACATATTGAGTCTTCCAATCACCGCCTGTGCCCGTAAAGCTTAACAGCTCTTCAAATACATAGTCACTGTCTTCCGTCGCGATGTATACCTTACCGAAGTCAATATTGCTCTCCAGATCAAACCAGTGTTTGAACGAGAGTAATGCCCCTTCAGGACTTTCGGTTAGATCTATAGGTGGTGCAAGCAGATAGGCGTTGCTATTGGCTGCATAAGTACCCTCCAGGTTGGTGGCAATGACCTTTTCGCCGGAGGCTGCACTGCCAGGTCCGCTGATTGGCGCACCCCAAACCCATGTGCTTCCTGTACCGCCGGTTGTGAAGCCCAACTGATCTTCTTCAAAATCCTGAACATATCCAGGCTGGACCCCATTGGACACAGCCACTTTGTACACCTGGCTGTCAAATCCGTTGTTGCCGTAATCGTTAACCCGGATATAATATTCCACACCTTCAGGTTCGATCAAGAATGCCGGAATGGACGTGGAATAGGTTCCATCCTTACTGTCCCCCGCTATGCGGTTCATCGGCAGATAGACATACTGGCTTGTTCCCGTCGTTTTGGCAAAAGCCTCTACGGAGACCACTCCCACATTATCCGTTACATGAGCCGTCAGCGGAATATCGAGTCCGGTAAAAGCTGAATTCACAGGTGTATGCTGGAGTACCGGTTCTTCCAGATCATCACCTGCGGTAACCACTCGTCCCGACACTGTTCCGATCCCTTCAAGTACAGAGCCAACAGCATCCAGCGCATTAATAATGCCATGACCATAGCCATTGTTTGGCGATGTTGGATATTGACTATCCGTTCTCGGAGTTGCTGTATCCATAATGATCTGTTCCAGCTGATCTACAGTCAGGGAATGATTGGCCTGAAGCAGTAGTGCTGCAAGTGCTGTGGTATGCGGGCCGGCCATGGATGTTCCGTCCCAGCCTCCCTCATATACTCCACCTGGAACAGAGGAACGGATATTGACCCCTGGTGCCGAAACTTCCGGCTTAATCTCATCATATGGAGATGGACCAAGGAGTGAGAAGGAAGCCAAATTACCGTTTATATCCGTAGCGCCTGTGGCGAAGCTTTCAGGATAATTGGCAGGGTTCGCGACCGAACCCGGGCCACCAGGATTCGTCAGTCTCACATTACCGGCAGAAAACTCGGGGAAAATCTGTGCGTCCCGCCAGGCTTGTACCATAGGTCGGAACCACTCGTCCAGTCCTGCACCGCCACCCCAGGAGTTGTTAACCACATCCGGGGCGAGTTCAGGGTGAAGGTTGCCTTCGGCATCCACGGGTGCGATCAGCCACTGTCCACCATCTAGGATAATGGCATCCGTGGTCTCCGGATTAAATATCCGTACACCGATCCATTTGGCACCTGGAGCAACCCCGATCTGATTGCTGCCATCTTCTTCTGAACCTACCATTGTCCCCATCGTATGTGTACCATGCCCATCCTCATCGGCGGGCAGGGAAGCGTTACTATGTGGATCATACCAGCTGAGCTCTGGATCGACGATATTGCCTGAGGCATCGAGTCCTCTCCATTTGCTGCGAAGAGCTGGATGATTGTAATCAACCCCACTATCCAAGTTGGCAACGACGATGCCTGTTCCATCGATTCCTCTCTCCCAAACTGCGGGTGCATTGATATAATCGATATTCCATTCGACATTTTCTGTTGCCAGATTATCCTTTGATGCAGCTGCCGAGTCCTTGGAAGTTGCTGCATCTTCCTTGACCGGTGTTTTTGCAGGATCTGCAGCCGGAGCTGCACTTGCCTTTTCTTTGTTCACCTCAGCTTTTTGCAAGTAACGCGTTTCGTTAGGGAGAACTTTCTCCACTTCAGGCAGCAGAGCAATCTGTTCCATGACTTCCTTGGTACTCGTTACGGCGAGTGAATTGACGATAAAATAGCTTTTATATTCTTTGACATTGCCTTTGTCAATTTCTTTCTCGAGATAGCTTTCGAGCGTGTACTGCGTCCGCGAAGCCGTTTCCCGGAGAGAGCTGACAACCGAATTGCGTACGGACAGCTTGGTCGCTGAAGCCGTCTGTTTCTCGATCGTCGCCTTTTCCATGGCCTGTTTCGAGACCGCTGACGTGTCGACCTGCTCCTTCATTTTCACGAGATAGGTGACATAGTCGCTATCCTCAAACTGTTTGGTCAATTTCGCGTTGACTTTGGATGTCGAGACCTTGGCCAGGCTTGATTTCATGTCGATTTTTTGTGATGTGGAGTTTTCAGCTGAAACCGGATGTACAATCGAAAATGCAAGGAGAAGCGAGAGGCCCATGGAGATGGGCTTGCGTAACCGATTACTCTTAATCAAACTTTTCCACTCCTTTTACCCGGTTTTGGATTATTTTGATGCTTAAGCCCTTCTCAATTAAAATCAAAATGGAATTACAGCCTTTTGCGGACACCAATAGACGCCCGAATCATTACATAGAGCCTCACCTCCTTTAAAGGTCTGGTTACACAGGCGATATGAAACGGTAGCAGATTGTAAGTCTTGGAAGTTTAGAAATGGAAGATTGATAGGCCCAAACATGAGAGTGAATGTCGATAAGCATTCATATAGGAGGGTAATCACGAGCGTTAGCAGAAAGCTTGCCAGGGAGTGAATGAAACGTTCATTTGCGATTTGTTCGAGTGATGTAGGAATCTCTTTAAAATTACATGTAATAACCAAATTGCAATTTAACTGGATTTTTATGGAATAGTATATCGCCACCATTTGATATGTACAAGCACTTTTCTAGAAAAATATAGAAAATAAGACTTTTTAATGCTTTTATATGTCTGATGTCTCTCTTAACTTGAAATCTTTTTTTCATAATTGCGCACCATTGGTATCGCCATAGATTGAAATCATGTCTTTATGACTAAGACTTGCTGTGTAAGAGACAACTGTAATGCATAGCACACCCTCTACACAACCATGAATAACAAAAAGAACCGACAATGATGCCGGCTCCATCCTTCACTTAGTCCATTTCAATCTTGAATACGACAGGAGACTCGCTCTTCACATTTGTTGTTGTGATCGCCAGCGCATCTGCTGTTCTTACCCATTGAGGGCGTTCATCAAATCCCAAAATCTCAATGCTTTTGATTATTCCTTGGAAGTGATGTGAATTCTCTTTTAAGGATCGAATACGAACCTCTCCGTTGTCCGGATAGACAAGAACCGTGGCGTAGAGACTGCTGTCTTTTACTGTAAAACGAATATCTTCACTGGTAAACATCTTGGTATCCCCGTCTGTGAACTGGCCTTCCTTCACTTCTGTCGGACCTTCGCCATAAGTACGCCAGAAGGAAGTATCATAGATGGCCTCTCCGTTCACGCCGAGCCACTCACCTATGGCTAACAGAATATCCCGGTCTTCCTCCGGTATGCTGCCATCCGCTTTGGGTCCAATATTGAGAAGCAGATTGCCGTTTTTGCTCACAATGTCGACCAGATCCCGGATGATTTCATTCGCTGTTTTGTAGTTATTATTTTCCGTGTAGCACCAGGAGTTTTTGGCGACGGCCGTATCGGTTTGCCAGTAGTAGGGCTTGAGGTCGGCAAACTGCCCTCGTTCCACGTCGGGAACGGCACAGCCCAGCACAAACGCATCATGTTTGTAGTTAATGACTACAGGAATTCCCCACTCTTCTCCTTTGTTATAGTAATACGCACTGAATTTTTTCAGGTAGGGCTTAAAGGCTGCATTCTGAATCCACCAATCAAAATAAAAGACTCGCGGCTGATATTGATCAACCAGCTCACAGCAGCGAACCAGCCAGTCTTCCAGAAATTCCTTGGAAGGAGGTGAGCCATACAGATCATGATGGTCCGGCTCAGGCATGGCAGGCCAGTAAAAATCTCCGCGACTAAGGGGCTCTTGGATATCCGATTCGAATTCCTTCCCGTGGGACATGAAGAACCAGTGCTCTGCCCGGTGCGAGGAGACGCACAATGTAAGGTCTTGCTTCTCATAAGCGGTCTTCATCTCCCCCAGAAGATCGCGTTTGGGTCCCATTTCAACTGTGTTATAGTGGGAAATGGAGCTTTTATACATTTGAAATCCGTCATGGTGCTCAGCGACAGGCATCACGTATCTGGCTCCAGCCTTTCTAAATAGTGTAGCCCACTCGTCAGCATCGAACTTTTCCGCACGGAACATGGGAATGAAATCCTTATATCCAAAATCCTTCGGGTGCCCATATACTTCAAGATGGTGTTCATGGGCTTGGGAACCCTGGATATACATATTACGTGAGTACCACTCACTATCATAAGCCGGAATGGAATACAGTCCCCAGTGAATGAAAATGCCGAACTTGGCATTCCTGTACCAATCCGGGACCTGATACGCACGGAGTGACTTCCAGTTATCCTTGAATCGCCCTTCAGCAATAGTGGCTTCAATCTTTTGCAAATATTCGGTATGCTCCATCGTCTGTTCTCATCCCTTTCGTTATCCTGTTCCCTTGTATTGTAGCGGTAGGATGAAGGGATAGACATGCAGAACACTAACTTTTGGATGCACAATAATAACCTTGTAAGGAGATAAGCTCATGAATCATCAGACGCTGCTTACGAACTACCTGTCCAACCTGCAGGTGGAACTGTTCATGGTCAACTATAATCGGTGTGATGCAGACTGGCGTGATCTGGATTACACCCCCGACTACAGCAAATTTTATTGGATCAGCGAAGGAGAAGGATGGTTAAAGATTGGGGATCAGGAGTATTATCCTGTACCTGGACAGCTTTTTTTAATGCCTGAGGGGGTCACTCAATCCTATTCAGTCATTAGCGATCAGCCTTTTCTGAAGTATTGGTGTCATTTCAGCGCTAAGGTCGGGGGAATTAATTTATTTCAAATTTTGAAGCTCCCTCACTTTTGTACTATAGAACGCCCTGAATTGGTCAATGAAATCTTCAATCATATTCTTCTGTATGCCAGATCCGGTGAGGTATATGCTTACATGATGGCCAAAAGCAAACTGTTGGAGCTTATATCCCACTACCTGATGAATCTGGATCTGGAGCAGATTACGTATCTGAATATACCCGTCATGGAGAAAATGTCTGCCTTACTCGCCTATATCGATGCCCATATTGAAGAAAATATTACCGTGCAGGATCTGGCGCAGATCGCTTATATGCATCCCAACTATTTCATTCGCTTCTTCAAGCAGCAGGTTGGCGTACCACCCATTCACTACATTACAGGCAAAAAAGTGGACAAAGCCAAGGAGCTGCTCAGCTGTACGCCGAACACCATTACCATGATTGCTGAACATCTCGGATTTCGGGATTTGTATTATTTTTCAAGGCTGTTCAAGAAGCATACCGGGTTAACCCCGACTGAATTCCGTAAACAAACGACTCTGCCAGCAACATAAGGGCTTTTTATGCGTTACTGGTTATGCCTTACTGCTTATGTTGCTCTGTTTGCAAAAACAAATGGAGTCCCTTATGAGGAACCCCACCATTTATAGATGCCTGTAATTGATTCCCTCGTTTTGTCGGATAACCCTTTTGACTTCTTTCAAATAGGCGTAGCCATAATCTTCGTCCGGTTCTAGGTATGCGCCTTCTGCCCACTCATTCCAGGCATTAACGAACATGAAGCCACTCTTGTACGATTTCTGTCCCCTCTCCACCTGCCTGGACAAATACAGCCCAAATTTCTCGGGAGTGGAGCCGAGCGTACTCTGTCCATCCATGCCGCGACGCGGCGTATTATCCCAATTTACAAAAGCACCAGGGTAAACCACTTCCCCGTTCCGATGTGGTGACCTTTCCAGGATGGCCGTCCATACCTTGTCGTAGTTCACGACAATATGCTTCTGACTCCCGATATTCATCTCGATCCAGATTTCGTTCGTGTGGCCATGAGCAAACGTATAATGCGGCTCAAATTCCATGCTTGCGTCAAAAGCCTGGCTGTTATAGGTCGGAAATCCGCCTATCGTTTGTACAAAATGAATACCCTCCAGTCCATGTTTCACCGCCAGCTTGCGCCAGTACCGAATCATGTCCTCACAGCGGGGAATGCTTGCAGGCCGGTATATAAGAAACATGGGTTTACCTTCCACCCGGATATAGCGTTTGTCCTTAAAGGCCCTAATCAGATACTCGAAATGATCCTTCCAATCGCTCTCGTCTCCATAGTCCTGTGATATCAGAATATCCGATTCCTGACCGTCCCATTTACGGGTCCAGGGTTCATTCGCCCAAGACAAACAAAAAGGGAAATCAGGCTCCCCGGTTTTTATGATTTCATCAAACGGCTTCTCCAGCAGCCGCTTGCCCTTAAACCAGTAATGATAATAACAGAATCCATATATCCCATAGGATTTTGCAGTCTCTGCCTGCCATTTGCGCACCGCAGGATCTGTCAGATTATAATAGTTCTGTTGGAGCGGCCTCTTGGGCTGTACATGTCCCGGGTATAAGGATATTGACTTTTTTACATTCGTCCACTCGGTAAATCCATCCCCCCACCACTTGTCATTCTCAGCAATCCGATGAAATTGAGGTAAATGTAACGCAATAAGCTTCAATCAGGATTCCTCCATTAGACAGCCGGATTTATCGGAATATACGATCCAGAAGCTGCAAGCTTTTCTGAAGATAGGAATGATTATATTTCACGTAAGTCATTGCCCGCGAAGCAGCCAGTCTTCGCTGATCCACCTGATTCCAATAATAGTCGAACTTCTCAACAAGTTGCTCAAGCGAATCATAGCTTATGAATACATCTGTATCCAGACCCGCGCTTGAAGAGCTCGAGTTCAGTTGGAACGTGCCGCAAGCAGCCACCTCCATGATACTTCTGATCGAAGAGTTGTCCTGAATAACAATTTTGGTCCCATTGTACAGCCATTCCCGTTTCTCATCCGCTTGCACAGGGATAAACGCTCCATATTGCTTCCATCCCTCCCCCTCTACCCGAACCTTTTTGCCGGATAATAAGACATGATTCGCAAATGCAAAAAGGCAACTGCCAGGCTGCGCATCTCCAATGACATATACATCAGACTCATCCTGCTTGCGCGCGGTCTGAGGATAGAATACGTTCGGATTTGGTGGAAAAGGAACTTCATAACATAGCGCATCACCCATGCGCTGATAGAATGTAATGTTTGCCGGATCCTGTGTGAACACATAATCGAATATGGTCATAACTGAACCCAAGTCCTTCACACTAGATTGATCAGATAACCAGATGGCCTTTTTGATCGGCGAGATCCGTAATGCTTCAATACTCTCTTCTGGTAGTGCCTCTTCGCCGCCCAGCACGATAATCAGATCGGTTTGGAATGTATTCAGGTATGCTCCCAGCGGCTGAATTACTTTGATTTCATGTATACTTTTCACGAGATGCCTCAGACTCTGCTCAACATGAACGGCAATGGAAGAGAGCTCTCGGTCCATATATGGCGTAATGATGAGCACATTCAATTGTTTGTAAACGACCTGTGGCTGAACGTCCTTAGACTGACGATTCCCATCCTCCAGAATTTTCATCAAGTGCTGCTGCAGATCCGTCTGCTGCACGGTCAGATGATGCTGAATCAACTTCAGTTTCCGATGTAATGTGGCATTCATCTGTCTTAGCAACCACCGGTTGGGATGCTGGACAGAGAGCTTATTTTTTTGAGATTTAATTTGCATGCGTCTCTTTTTTTTGATAACCAAACCCTCCGATCCCGTAGCGGATTGACACTCTCTGCCTACAATATGCATGGATGACTGGCTAGGTTTCTAGAGTTGGATTTTTAGGTGTTCAACTAGACAGAATAGGTTGTTTATCCCAAGTAAATGTGCCAGAACCCCGTGTCCATTCGGTTCTTGTCCTCATAAACTATATCAAGACCAGATGGGAGTTGATATGTTTGACAACATTTAGTAGTATCCTCGTTACAGGAAACCAGACCATCAATCAGGATTTGCATGTGAATGGTAATGAAACGGTCGGGTTGAACCTGCAGGTGAACGGAAACCAGACCATTGCCGGCCATCTTCAAATTAATGGCAGCACTTCCCTTACAAACAGTCTCGGAGTCGGCGGAGTTGTTCACGCAGGGGACAGCGTAAAAGCCACCACCCAGATCATGGCGCTGAATCAACCAACGCTTCCTGCCGTCTTGCCGGTAGTGCAGCAGTTGTTATACTACAATCCGGGTGTTTTAAATCAACCAGGCCTTGTACTGACGGGAACCAGCGGTAACCAATATGTGTTGTTTATCGACGATAGCTCAGGAACGCCCAATCTCGCTATTCAGATGTTTGGATGAAATGAAGCGTACAAAAAAGCCGATCTGCAGGGATGATTCACACTGCGGATCGGCTTTTTTGAATACGAATTATCGACTAGGAATCAAAATGGTCAGTGCACTTTTGGATTCCATGAATATGTTTAACAGTTCCTCATCACGAAGCTTCAGCCGGATATTACCAGACTCTTCCCCATCATTGAATAGAACTACGGCAATGGAACCGTCCCTGTTGCTGAAGGCCACGTTGGATATGGAGACATGACTTGAAGCGGATTCAATACGAACGGCCTTTGGGCGAATGAATGCGCTAAAATGAGCCAGTGCATAGTAATCGAGTGTGTACATAAGCTCACCCGTTTGCTGATTTACCTGCACGATGCCGCGACAAGTACTGCGACCAAACCCAGGCACCGTTGGCCCGTTGTTCTCATCAAGTGCCATATTCCAGAGCACCATAGACTTGCTGTAGTTCCGAAGAATCTGAATTCCTGTTCGCATGACATTGGAGAAAGCCTCCTCGAAGGGAGGAATCCAATCTCCTCCTGACCCCTCCGTAAAGTGCACCTCTTTACCTTCATACGCTTCATACACCTTCGTTTGTGCGGATGCTTCACCTCCGTACCAGTGCCAAGCCACGCCATCCACCTCCTCTCCCGCCTGCTCCAGCACGGTAAGTGGATAACCCGGTTCATCCCAGTTGTGATCATAACAGAGAATCTTGGTCTGAATGCCTTGGCTAACAAAGGCAGGTTTCAGATGATTCTTGATAAAATCCGCCTGTGCTTCCGCTGGCATCAGCATGCCTGGATAATGGCCCGGTTCATACAATGCCTCATTCTGCGGTGTCACTGCATGGACGGGCAGTCCATGTTTCGCGTATGCTTTGATGGTTTTGGCAAAATATTCAGCGTACACCGGATAATACTCATGCTTCAGTTGTCCCGTAATCATGGACCCGCTTGTTTTCATCCAACCCGGAGCACTCCAGGGCGAAAGAAATAGCTTCAGATCCGGATTTAATTCGAGCGCTTTCCGGGTTAAGGGGATTACATCCTCCTCATCATGCGCAATACTGAAACGGGCAAGCTCTCGATCAGTTTCCCCTTCAGGTAGATCATTATAGCTGTATACCGTTCTGGCATAATCGGATGCGCCCATTGGATTGCGAATGACCGACAAGCCGATGCCATCCCGCGGGTGAAATAGGCTGATCATTAGCTCTTCCCTCTGTTCTTCACTCAATATCTGATGAATCAGATACGCTGACGAATCGGTAAATGAAGCTCCGAAACCATCCATCTCCTGAAAAGTATGCTGATCATCCAGCTTGACTTCAATTGGTTCCCGGTCCGATTGAAGCGATTCCAATTGTTCCTCTGATACAGGCTTAAATAGTTCATGTTCTCCTGTTGATCGGTAGATCTTGAATTGGCTCATCTGATCCCCTCCGGTTTTCTTTTATTGGATGCCTAATTTCTCTTTATTCTGTTTCATCTTCTCACTGCGGACCTTCACGATCTCATCCCAGCGATTTTCATCCAAGAATGACTTGTAAGCGGCAAGTGCACCATCAAATGCAGCATCATCCTTCGCTCGAACCATACTTACCAGTGTCGAATTCCATTTGGTGTTGATGGCAGACAAGGCACGTGCTTCCTGTGTTCCTTGATCCGGATTGATATTCTCCAGAATAAAATGAGGTTTCAGCTTGCCTTTGCCCCATTCCTGCATTTGTTTAATCGACTCAGGAAAAGCATCCGCACTTAACGCTTTGTGACGATCGTGACCGAAGAACATGAATTCACCCATGCGATAATCCTTTTTGAACTTATCTGCATTGTTGAGCTGCAGGTCCTTCACGGCTGGCAGCAATTCAACCGTACCGTCCGGTTGGGTTTGGAAAGTTTCGCCTTCAATACCATAGTTCATCAGCGTCTGGCCTTCCTCACTGAGCAGATACGTGAAGATCTGAATGGCTTTGGCCGGATCCTTGCTGTCCTTCGAAATAAAGTTGATCATCCAGCCCGTTATGCCGGATTGATTCAATGTTGGAGCATGGCCTTTGGTACTCTGTGGACCGTCAATTGCCATATACTCCTTGCCAGGGTTAGCACTCATATAAATTTGAAGATTGCCTCCTTGCTGTGGTGTGCCGTCCAGCAGTATCGTTGCATATTTTCCCGATTTCACTTTTTCCTCAAACGCCGTACCGTCATCTGCAAAACTGTCATCACTGATATTGCCATCTCTGTATACGGTGTTCAGCGTTTTCAACCAAGCGAGATAGTCTTCATCCAGATTACGATCATAGAACTCGCCGTTCTCGCTCTCCAGAGGTACACCGATGAAATCCTGCAGCGTATCTCCGAGCGAACCTGTACCTTCTCCAATGGCGTTAAATCCGAATGGGATCAACGTTGGAAACTTTTCTTTGATCTGCTTCATTACACTCTGGAATTCTTCCGGTGTTCCAATAACTGGACTTCCCAGTGCCTCATAGACATCCTTACGGATGATAAATGCTGTTTTGGTTGGAATGTTACCGCTATCATAATCGGCTTGTGTATTGGAATAGTTCGGATATCCGTAGGTCTTGCCATCAGACAGCTGGAACCAGTTAAGAGTATCTGCCGCAGCCACCTTGTTGAAATACGGATCGTATTTCTCAGCCAGTTCATTCAGCGGCAGTGCCCAGGTTGCAGCCTTTTGCACGACAGGAGAGTTCGAGTCGAATACGGTCAGCAGGTCGGGCATCTCCCCACCGGCAAAAAAGGTATTCAGTTTCGTATCGTCCCCTGTTATGAATTTGATGTTGATGTTCAAATCTTCTTTGATTTTCTTTGTGACGATGTCTTTGCCAAAATCGGTATTCCACCAGTCCGCGTTAACGTACCAGGTTAGATCCGTTACCTCTTCTTTTTTGTCCAGCTGCCATGCCGGCGTCTCTGGATCAACCGTGTATCGGTCTTCAATGGAAACCCAGTTCCCCTCACCGGAGCCACCTGCTCCTCCTCCGCATCCTGTAACCAATAATACTGCTGTCAGCAGGGCAGCACTCAGTTTAACACCCGTTTGACCGATGGCCTTCTTCATGTTCAACATCGAGATTCCTCCTCAGAATGTGGTACATACTTGAACAAGCATTCAAAAACCTTTATAGATCCAACTTGAATTGGCACTACTCTTTGACAGCCCCCAGCATCATTCCTGATATAAAATATCTCTGAAGGATGGGATAGATCAGCACGATAGGCAAAGTGGTAATGACGATCGTCGCGAGCTGCACACCCTTGGTCGTTGTTTCAATGACCGCAGAGCCTCCGATATTTTGCATGGATTGCGTCTGGGATTGCACAATAATCTCATATAACATCATCTGCAGTGGATATAATGACTGATCCGTAATGTAAAGCTTGGTTGTCATGAAGTCATTCCATTGCCCCACTCCATTGAACAGCGCAATCGTAGCCATTGCTGGCATGGAGAGCGGGATGAAGATTTTGAGGAAGATATGCCAGTCTCCGGCGCCATCGATTTTGGCTGATTCCTCCAGAGAATCCGGGACGTTCCGGAAGAAGTTCATCAGAATCACGACATCATAGAAGCTGAACAGCGCTGGGATGATATATACCCAGAAGCTATTGAGCAGGCCGAGTGATTTGATCAACAGGTATGTTGGAATCATCCCGCCCGAGAAAAACATCGTGATAACACCCATGGCAACATATAGCTTCCGGCCCCGTATGTATTTTTTGCTCAGGCCGTAACCCACCATGGCACAGAAAAATACGTGAGTAACCACTCCAATTGTCGTTTTGGAAACCGAGATGAAGAAGGCTTGCCAAATACTCGAATCATTAAATACAGCCCGGTAGTTCTCCAGCGAGAACTCGGGTGACCAGAAGATGAACCCCCCTTCCGCGAGCGCCCTGCCGGAACTAAAGGAAGAGATAACCACGTTCCAGAGCGGGACCACAATAACAATGGTACATATGACCAGCAAAATAATATTCAGCGTATCAAAGATCCGGCTATCGAGATCCTCTTTTGCCACCTTTCCATTCACGCGTTACGCCTCCTTCTACAGCACAGATTGATTATCGTTCAGCTTGCTCGTGATCTTGTTTGCGGTAACCAGCAAAATGACGGACACAATCGAGACACCGAGTCCAACCGCTGTCGCATACGAAAAGTCACCCTGAGACATCCCCATACGATATACATAAGAGTTGATGACTTCTGCTTTTTCTCGGTTTTGCGAGTTCATCAGAACCAGTGTCTGATCCAGGTTGGAGCCAAGCAAACCGCTTACCGTTAGAATCAGATTCAAGCTAATGATGGATCTCATGTTCGGAAGCGTGATGTTCCAGATTTGCCTAAGCCTGCTTGCACCATCAATTTTGGCAGCCTCATAGTACGTGGGGTCAATCTTCGACATAATGGCCAGATACAAGATGGTTCCCCAGCCGGCCTCTTTCCATATATCCGATAACGTAGCAATCCACCAGTACTTTCCGGCATCCAGCAGGATGTTTTGTGGCTGCGAGATCAAGCCCAGACTGAGCAGGATCTGATTGAATAGGCCCGTCGTTGAGAACCAGGTAATGAGCATGCCGCCAAGTACGATCCAGGACAAAAAGTGCGGCAAATATGAAACCGTTTGCACAAATTTCTTGAACCGTCCACTGTTCAGCTCGTAGATCATGATTGCAAGAATAATGGGAATGACGAAGCCGATCCCCAATTTGAGAAAACTGATGCCCAGCGTATTCACGACCGCGTCCCAGAAATATTTATCCGACAGGATAATTCTGAAATTCTCCAAGCCTACCCATGGTGCGGTAGCGAGCGTATCAATGACCGTATAATTTTTGAAAGCAATTGTTAGACCATAAATCGGGATATAACAAAAAATGATCATAAAGATAATGCCCGGTATAATCATGGACTGAATTTCCCACTGTCTGCGATAGTCGATGACAAACTCTCTAACCCGCTGTCCTAGCGACTTTTTTTGTTTAGGACCTGACCCAATCGGCGTATTCCCGGCTGCCTTCTCAACAGCTAATTTACTCACGTTCCATAGCTCCCCTCTGACTTTCCATATTTATAAAAACGTTTTTATTTTCGTGCATAAAAACCCCCTTATTCTGCTTCAATCATTTAAAAAAAGACCGAAATGATCCTACACAACTATGCTTCGATATCATTCCGGCCGATCTTTACGTGGCTTGAACCTCTTACGATGAGTTCACCCGATAATTTTTGAGCTGCACCTTGCTCTTTCTTCTTAATCATGCCTACCAATTGGTTAATGGCCAGTATTCCTTGCCTTGCAATCTGATTCCTTACCGTCGTGAGCGGAGGTGAAAAATACGGAGCGATATCAATATCGTCAAAACCCACCACACTTACATCTTGAGGAACCTCATACCCTTCGGATTTTAATGCATGAATGCAGCCAACCGCACTCAGGTCATTCCCCGCGAGAAATGCATCGGGACGCTTGCCTGGATGCAGGTGCAAAAAGGACTTAATGGCACTGTACGTGCTCTCTTCCTCAAAATAACCCTGAATGATATAATCATCATCCACCGGCAGCTGGTATTCACGCAAAGCTGCCAGATACCCGTCCCTACGCTGCACGCTGTCAAACATCGTATCCACACCCGAGATGTAAGCAATCTTCTTGTGTCCAAGTGAGATCAGGTATTTTGTTGCTTCGTAAGCTGCCACATACGAGTCGAATATGACGCTTCCCATCGTTTCACTCTGATAGACACGGTCCAGGAAGACTGCCTTGATCTTGTCTTTTTGCATGGACAGAATATCCTGCTCATCAATTCGCAGCTCTTCATAAATAATGACACCATCCACGCGGCGCCCCATGATATTGCTCATGATGACCTGCTTATCCTTGGTGACAAATACATTCAGCCCATATCCGAGACGGTCACACTCGCGCGACATGGACTCAACCAGTTTGTAAAAATACGGGCCTGATACACTGGTCGTGAAGAAGCCCAGCATTTTGGTTTGTCCGGATTTTAACAACTTGCCATTCAGATTGGGAACGTAATTTAACCGCTCAGCCACCTTCAGCACATGAGACTTGGTCTCCGGATTAAGCACGTCCACACCATTCAGAGCATTGGAGACGGTGGATATGGAAACACCTGCTTCCCTTGCAACATCTTTGATCGTAATCTTAGCCATAATGATTAGTCCTTTACTATAAAAACGTTTTTATATTGTTAAATTAGCATAAAACCGCTTTCAGCACAACACTTTAATTTTTTTACACTGAAGCTTTATGCTTTTTTTATGCGTATGAGCTGTAAATCTGCTCCAATTGTTCTGCCAAACGATCCAGACGAACAAACCGATCTGCCCGAACAACTTCTTTCTGCTCCACCAGAACAAGCATAATCGGAACGGTGAAAATGAGGAACTTCGATGCCACCTCTTCCACCTGATTTGCATCGATGTGTCCCAGATCAATGGAAGGATAAGGCTGGAGCAGTTCTCTGATCTTGGGCATCAAGGCATGACATACACTGCATTCCTGCCTGGAGACATACAAAAAAGTCAGTTTATGCTTCAGGATAAACGAATCAACCATGTCTATGGACGTTAACTCATGTATTTCTTTCATTTGTGCCTCCGTCTCAATCCAAAATGATATAGCAAGTATGAGTGTACCATGATTACATGCACTTATAAAATGCACAATGGAGTGGATTATCTATTCATCACCAAGTGGAGCTCCATGAACCATAAAGTTTCACTTTCCAAGTTACCATAATATGGATTATACTAGATGAGTATAACCATCTTAAATGAAATGAGGTTTATCTATGAAAAGAAAAAGCATGTTACTCCTCGCTGCCCTCTGTCTATTCGCTTCTTTCGCTGCTTCTGCCTCCGCTGCTTCGGTTGACAACGGGTTCAGCCTACTGTCCGATCGTCAAACGGGTACAGTTAAATAAGCGCTTGTTAACGTATTAACAAAATCTCAAAAGCTAACTTCTTAGTGATTACATATTACGTCGGCTTCAAGATGGAATGAAAATGGACACAAACCTGTGGATACATACGGGTTTGTGTCCATTTCATTTGGTCTTAATCTACCTTTGCGCCATATGAACGCATGAACAATACAGCCTGTTCCGTGTCTATACGTGCACCCTTGACGTCCAGGGATTTCAGATCAATGCCTTCCAGATTAGCTCCGCGCAAATCTGCTCCCATGAGTTTGGCTCTGCTTAGCGTTGCTCTGCTCATGTCACAGTCTCTTAGATCTGCCTTACCAAGATCCGTATCCGAGAAGTCCGTTTCGTAGAAGCGAATGCCCCGCAGATCCTGTTTGCCCAGCTTCGTGTGTCTCAAATTCGTATAGGACCAGTCCCCCTTGATAAGGGTAACGCCGTCCATCTGTGCTCCCGAGAAATCAGAGCCGGTCATTTTACAGGACGTAAATTTGGAGACAAAAAGGTTAGCTCCGCTGAATGTACAGTTCTCAAAAGCAGATTCGGTATGAAACGATCCGTTCATGCTCGCTCCTCTGAAGTCGCATTCGATAAACCGGCAATTGCTTGTCTCGATCTCTTCCATGGAAGCATTCATAAAGGTACACTGCTTGAAAACACAGCGCATCAGCTCTCCGTATCTCAAGTCGTGTCCGTCAAAATGCACCGCTTCATATTCCTGATCCTTGTATTGGTACACGATTAAACCTCCTGCTTACATCTACATTCTATGAATCCAAACTTTTTATACTATACCATACCCCTGTCAAGTACCTGCCTAAGTGACCGTAAAAGTCAAGGAATTTAATTTGTCACGATCACAGATAACAAAAAAAAGGCGTCTTCTCTGCTACTGTGCTCTACAGTAGGCTGATCGCCTTTTTCATCATGAGTTTAACTTTTAATTCCAGTCTCTCTTCTTCAAATAAGATTCAAAAACAAAGGTTCCAAATGGCAGCAAACCAGCCACGACACCCATGAACCAGCGTGCCGCCTTCCACCTGTTTACAACGGCCAAATGTACCAATGCAATAAGATACAGAGGGAACAGTATCCCGTGAATCATGCCCATAACGGCCACCGGAGAAGATATATCCGCGAAATATTTCAAAGGCATGGCAATAAGAACAAGCAAGAGCAAGGAAACCCCTTCGCATATCCCTGCAATTTTGAATCGGCCGATCACTGTCTTCATCAGATTCCATCTCACCTTTCCAATCCTCGTTTGTGAATTATGTAACGTTCTCCACATTCAGTATAACGCATGGCTTGGAAGCACAAATGGTTCAAATTTGAATAATTATTGAATCTGCATCGCTGCGTAGTCATCTGAACATAAAACGGCATACGGCTTGTGAAAGCTCCATATAAGATTCATAGGCCTCTTCCGACTCTGACCATAGGTGTGTAACCTTTGGAAACAAGGTGTCTGGTGGGTTCTTATTATCATGAACATTCACGTAATCTGAATGATGTTAGGCTCAAGTTCTTTTAAGGTTAACCACCGCATGCCCGCTTCAAAATGCTCCTGAAATGATTCATTTAAAATTACTTCCGGGAAAACAGGCATGAGCTGCTCCGCTTGATACGATTCCCAGCCCCGAATAAACGCCTCTGTTTCTACCTGACTTTGATAAATAACAACCCTGTCCGGTGCGAGGATCGCATTTACGGTATGAATGATTTGATATACCGTTTCAGCAAACACCTCGGGCTTCATTGGACTGTACCAGTCCATCTCCAAGGGGAGAAATTTAATTTCCCCAGCCATGCCGTTCTTGCCTTTAACGACTTTGCCATAAAGGTAAATGCCCATGCCCGGAGGATAATAGGTTGGGAAATAAATTCCGATTACACTGTTTCCCTCATCCAGTTCTTGCTGTGAACAATAACCGCTAACAGCAGCATTCACATCATTTTCCACCATGACCGGCAGTCCAAATCTTGCTTCAATCTCTTCAGCCATACGGAAACCCTTCAGCTGCTGATGACTGCTTACCATGATTTCTCCGTTCACCGTTTGCCCAGGAATCCCGATGCCTATGCCTTTGATGGAAGGATGCTGAGCGAGAATAGGTTCAATGATTCCGAGAAATTGTGTTTGGTCAAATTCAGGCAGGGTATGTTCTTCTTTCAGCAAAATGGTATTCTCCAAATTGATGACGGTTGCCGTGATGACATCCTGTCCTTGCTTGTCACTCATATAGATTACCAGCGCCAGGCTGAAATCATAATTGTAACGGTAAGTTAGCGCGGGCCTACCCCCGTTGGAGGGAATTGTCTCATCCTCGTACAGTTCCCCAAGCTCGCACAATTCCTTAACCAGCGAATTCACCGTAACTACACTCAATTTGGTCAAGGATGCAAGTTGGGGCTTGGTTGCTGTCTCCACCTGTTTCATGACTTGGCGCACGTTGTTTATATTAATCTCTTTCATCAAATTAGCGTTTGCTATTTTCATAAGCGTTCCAGCCTCCAAATTTCGAACGTCAATGTAACCACTATACAATATCTTGAAAGTGATTAAAAACGGCTGGTATAAAAACAAATCATAGACATGACACACATTCTGCATTGTTCCAAGTTTACGAATTACAAAAAGAGCACACCGTCTACTTTGATGCAATAGACTGGCGTACTCTTTTCGTATCCTTCTTATGCAGGGGCCTGAACCGATTGTTCCTTGCGACTAATCGCATATATGGCCGAGGCCAAGCCCAGAAGAATTAGAATCGAACCTACCCAGCCGTTATACAGAATGGTGGAATGATCTATCACCATCCCGCCAACATACGTACCGAGGGCAATTCCTGCGTGGGCAATTCCCGAATTGGTGCTGATCAGGGATTCCGCTGCTTCTGGAGATGTTTTGATAATCAGACTATTCTGCACTGGCGTAACCGTCCAGCTCAAGGCACTCCAGATGCTCAGCAAGATGAGGAATGCAATTAGAGGCAGTCCAACACTGAATGGGATAACAGCCATGCTCACAATGAAAGGAATTAACACAATGACGATGGCTTTTGCCGGATGCAGGCGATCCGATAATACGCCCCCAAGTCCCCCACCGGCAACAGCCGCGATGCCAAACATCATGTAGATAAAGGTAACCATAGTCGAACTTGCGCCGATCGTTTCCTGGAGAAATGGTGTGAAATACGCATATAATGTCAAATGACCCGCCAGCACCAATAAGGTCGTCGCATGAATCGCCAGCATCCTCGGATTCCACAGTGCAGCAAACTGACGCTTCAAAGAGACGACAGGCACCGGCTGAATACGCTGCATGACAAGACCAATGGCTACCATGACAATGGCAGTCAATATGGCAATAAAAATAAAGACTTCACGCCATCCGGCCAGATTACCCACGAATATTCCGAGCGGCACTCCGAGAATGAGTGATGCACTCCCACCCATCGTAATGATCCCAACCGCACGTCCTTTGTACTGCGGCTTCACAATGCGAGCAGCAAGTGTCAGGGACAATACAAAAATGAGCGAGCCTGTCGCAGCCCCGAGTGCCCTGCCTGCCATCAGCATATAAAAGTTGGCACTGAAAGCAGAAATAAGATTGCTGACCAGGAAGATCAGCAGGGTGTACATGTATACCTTTTTACGTTCAAATCTGGCCGTTACGTTTAACAGAATCGGTGCAGATATGGCATATACCAACGAAAAGATGGATATTAAATAACCGGCTTTCGCCAGAGTCAAATGAAGATCTGCAGCAATCAGATCGAGAATACCGCCCAAAATAAGTTCCACGGTTCCAACCACAAAAGCCGCAATCGCAAGCAAATACACTTTTTTATTCATTTCATGAATCCCCCTCAAAAGTTACAACTACGATAGTAACTTAATGAGAGTGAAAATTCAATAAAAAAAACTATTCCATAAAAGAATAGCTTTCTAATAAATCAACCGGCCCAGCAGCTTGGATATTTCTTCGTCCTGCAGTAGCTGATCTCCATATTTTTTGGTGATTTGAGTGAGGGCAATATCATGATAAAAATAATCCGTCATCGCTTTGACAATCGGCTTGGACATGGTTTTAATCGCTTTCCAGGAATCATTTTCAATGCCTGCGAACAGCAGATAGGCATGGTCTACAATCAGCAGCTGCAAAGGTTCCAGCTTGTCCAGCATGGGAATTAAAGCGTACTTGTTCGTTAAGGACGTCTCTAATCCTCCCACCGACAATACCTCAACATGTACACCTTGCTGTTCTTTTTGTTCCAAGAGCGTACGGTAGTTCTCCATCTTCTCATTCCAGGCCAGAAACAGAATGGATGTATCGGCCTCTGCCATAAGCTGCTCAATATTGGAACCAATCGATGTTTCATCCTTCAGTGTCCAAATATGCTCATCCGTAAACGTTCGTTTGATTTTATAGGCGTTCAATTCCTCGATATCCTTCTCAAAATCCGCTTTGATCTTCAAAATAACGGACTGGAGATCCACGGCTGTATACAATTTTTTCTTGCCATGCATGGTGGTTAATACAATTCCTTTATCGATAAGCCGGTTTAATACTTCGTAAATTTTGGCTTTGGGCACATTGGAGTGATTGACGATGGATGATGCATCGAGTGGTTCCTGTTGAGCGAAGATCGCCTCGTACACCTGACTTTCGTATTGCGTAAAACCGAATTTCTGCAACATGTTTGGACCCGCGCTCCTTCTGGTTATGTATCCTTCTGTTTGTTATTAGTTTAGAGATCGTACTAGTCCTTGTCCAGTTTCATATAACGGACTTCGGGTGGTTATATTAAGATCCGGGTACACATTTTGATTATAAAGGAGCTGTATCGTACATGGAAAGCACCCATGAATTTGTGCAAAAGGTAAATGAGAACGCCGAAAAGGCCCGTCACAACAAGAACAATGGTAAAGGAACACCCAGCGACAAGCTGCCAACCAAACAGCACGGAACCAAAAAGTAAGTTGACTGACAGAATTGTAGTCATTCCAACTAAGCTTCCTTCGTAATCATTGTTCCCGCAAGAGAAAGGATCTCGCGATAGAGATCCTTTCCCTTTCCTCACTCTCTATCAAACTGACTTCACTTTCAAGCTTTCTTACTTGGTACGCCTGTTTATATTGCATGGAGTAGTTCGTCCAGCACATCCTATCACTACTTTTCATTTAATATAGCGAACCTATGTTTAATAGAAAAGAGATGATACGATGACTTGTCGAACTTGTACAAAAGCACTACGCCAACCTGATCTCGTGTTAATCTATTGGTCCAGAAACCCGCTTGTACCGGGATCTGCTCGAAGAATCAGAAGTGTTCGTGTGATTGGAAATACATCACCATGCACATTCTCCCTGGTACCTGGTGCTCTGTTAATCAATGCTCTAAACTGTTTGCTGGATCATGACATCGGTTTTAAAGTCGTATATCGTAAAAACACATCAGCGATCTCCGGGGTTATATTGTTGAAACGCAAATGAGAAATGAAGCCATCCCGTTTTTTTACCTCATGGAGCACACTATAGTCCTAATATATTGAAGGTATATTCAAGCACCAAAAGTGCCACAATACAAATTCAATTGTACTGTGGCACTTCTTGTTTTTATTTATTGGCATTAATGACTTCATTGACTTCCTGTGTAATCTGATCTCCGCCAAGTTTTTTCCAGTTGGCTACAAAGTTATCGAATTCATCAATCGACAGGTTGCCATAGATGATTTTCAAAAATGTCTCCGCTCTAAGCTTATCCAATGTAGCCTGCTTCGTATTCATGGTTCTCGTTGGTGCATATATAAATTCATTCATCACGATCAGGTCATTGTCACGGTAGTACTTAATCACGCCTTGTGAGCTCTCCGGTCCAAAGATACGTTCCATATGCCATTTATCCAGATTGCCGTTACGGTAATCCATAATATCATCATAGAACAGTTTCGCTTCAAGCCCAAGCCCAGATATGTCTCCCGTTTTCAGGGCCTGTTCCACTTCATCCTGGGCCTTTACGTTTTTGTTGGCAGGCAGATTGGACACCGTTGCATTATGAAAACCAAGCCCGGTTAAACCATTCAAATAATCTGCGCGTTCCTTCTCCGCAGATTCTCCGAACATCTTCTCTGCCTGGAAATTCAGCAGTTTAACGAGTGCTTCCGGATGCTCATACCCTTTGCGGACAGCGAAAATGCCGCCCAGACTGAGGTGATTTTGCGTTTTGGCTGGCTGATCATCAATGGATTGTACTGGATACGGCATCCAGTCTACGTTCTGATCTTTCTTAATCATGCTGCTAACTTGGAACGGTGCCCATTGCGGCAAAAAGAACATGCCAGACTTCCCTGCGTTCACGTCTTCCATCATTTTCGCAAAATCCTTCACCCCAAATTCGGGATCCAGCACGCCTTTTTGATACAGGTTCTGCAGCTCTCTCAAGCCTTCCTTCACTTCAGGCTGGATAGTACCATTCACAACCTGACCCGATGCATCCTTGATCCAGGTTTCGAGATAACCATGGTACCCCAGCAAGAACGCATTGATTGGCAAATCCTTGTTCAGCGCGATCCCGTACGTATCATCTTTACCATTGCCATCCGGATCTTCGAACGTGAACGCTTCTGCAATCTGGATGACATCCTGCATTGATTTCGGCGCTTCAAGTCCCACCTTTTTCAACCAGTCCTGTCTGATCCAAATCATGTCCGATGAATCAAGTGAACCCGGAAAACTCACCATCGCGTAAATCTTGCCATCTTTGGTCACCGGTTTCAATCCTGCTCCTTCTTCTGCAGACATAAATTCTTTGACCAGATCCGATGCATACTTATCATACACTTCCGTTAAGTCTTCAAGCATGCCCGCTTCATGCAATTGCTCGAACTGCACCGCACTTACTTTCAATACGTCAGGCAAATCTCCGCTTGCAAGGGTCACATTCATTTTATCGTTGTAATTGGCATCCGGCACAATCCAGTCATACGTAACTTCAATGCCGAGCTCGTCCTTGTAACCGCGGGTCCAAATATTGTTCGCGTGTGTATCCCCTTGAGCAAGCGATTCCTTACCCGTTTCGTTCATCGTCGAGGTTAATTTAATTGGCGGGTCATACTTGGTGAGTGGTCCTCCCGCATCCTGCTGGGTACTAGGCTTGGTTTCGCTCTCTGCATTACCAGCACCTGATGAACATGCTGCAAGCGTCCCTGCCAGGATCATACTAAGTGATAACAATGAAAGCCTTTTGAATGACATAATCATACGACGAATCCCCCTTTTTGTTCCTCCCGTGAGGTATGTGTTCATTGTATAAAGAAAGCGCTATCAGTACGAGTGGATCTCGTTTACATCTGGTATCTTTGATTTACCATTTGACACGTATTTTAACCTTTTTGATCCCTGTACTCCTGAGGCGTGCAGCCGATTGCTTTTTTGAAAAAACGATAAAAGTAATGCTGGTCACTGAAGCCGACCTTGGCGGAAATCTCATGCATTTTACACGAAGAACCGAGCAGCAGTTCCTTGCTTCGTTCAATGCGGCGATCATGAATATATTCCGAGATGCCTTTGCCCGTGATTCGTTTATACCAACGAGACAAGTACGAAGGATTGAGAGAGACTTCCTGTGCAATACGGGTAAGAGAGAGATCATCCTCCAGGTGATGCTTGATGTATTGATGGATTGAGATCAAGATTTGAGACTGATCATTCAGGCGGGTATCGCTCCGCTTCGATATCATCCACTCAAATGCAGACTGATAGAAAATAACGAGTTCGGGCCACGGTGTATGGATATCAAAATGCAGCATGCGGGAGAGACCCATCTCTTCCTTCGCAGGTTCGTATAAACCCAGTTCATGAAGCAGTTCAATCAAGGTACTCCCTGCTTCGGTGTATATTTTCATTCGAAAGAACGGATCTTGAAGCCCCTCCCTCGAACTCTCAGTCCATTTCTGATAAGAAGTTATCCATTCGCTGTTCCCCGCTGCGACATGCTGCTTGACCTGATCCAGATGCAGAGACGCAACCGCCTGCTGGCTCAGGGGATTTGGTACCACGTTTATATCCGGCTGCACGTTGACACGAAGCAGCTTTTCCATCCCGAGTCCAGGTCCTTCATGAATGGATAATCGTAACTGCGCGATTGCCCGATTCAGATCCATCCAAGCTACAGCCTGTTCACTCACCATGATCGATACCGAGAGGTTAAGGCAATCTGCACAAGAGTGCTGCACAGACTCGAGCGTTCCATAGACAAAGCGAAGCGTTTGCTCCCACTGTTCCTGTGCATTCCCACGATACGCTGTACTTTCCGCGGCTGGCTGGATCAAACAAGCAATAACCTGATAATCCAGATCAATCGCCTTGACTGTCGACTTGTCCTGCAGCAGTTCCTCTGCCACATTGGCCACAGCATACCTGATTAAACTCCGATCGGCCTGTGTCTGATAGTTGTTCCAATCCTCCACCCTTATAATGACCGGAAGAACGCGTTCCCCAGAATGAAAAGGAAGCTGCACGGCATCCAGTTCCTCCTGAAGCGAGGCGAAATCATGCCTTTCCGTTCGCTTCATTAGATCAAGCATTAACTGACGCTGCAGCTGGGGCAGGGCTCTGGGCAGCTGGCTGCGGAACCAGGCATTCTGGTACCTGAAATCATTTTCTTCCGAAATTTGAGCCAAAGCACGCTCTACTGCCGTACGTATATGATTCATGCCCTCCGTCTTGAGGAGATAATCCACCACACAGGGATTGCGTATGGCCTGATGTGCATAATCGAATTCATTATGGCCTGTCAGCAGCAATACTTTGCATCTGGGCCATCGGTCCATGATTTTCTCAATGAGCTCCATGCCGTCCATTCCAGGCATACAGATATCGCTAAGCACAATATCCACCTTTACCGAATTCAACCACTCGATTGCTTCGAAGGCAGATTGGGCCTTAATAATCTCCATGTCCTGAAAATTCGCCTTCTGGAAGAAGGCATATAGTCCGTCCAAAATCACCGGTTCGTCATCAACGATCAGCATCCGCTGCATGAGGCAGCTCCCCTTTCCATGGAACATTCACGACAATGCATAAACCACCCAATTCACTACGTCTTGCAGCGAGACCGTAATCTGCACCAAACTTGATTCTCAGCCTTTGGTTTACATTGATAAGCCCCGTAATTTCTTCATCTTCCTGTCGCTGCGCAGGCTCCCCAAAGGACTGATCCAGCCCAGCTAACATCTCATCCGTTAACTGATCACCATCATCCTCAATCCAAATGGACAGCCTGCCCTCTGCGGCCTGATAAGAGAGTTTAAGGATACCTCCCTGACTTCGCTTGGCAAGTGCATGTTCGAAGACATTCTCCACGATTGGCTGAACAATGACTCTCGGGATCGCAATCGATCTGTACACAGGGTTTATATCCTCAATGAGCAATTGTACTCTTGACCCGAATCGGATCTTCTGAATCGCAGCATAGACCATCGCATGGTCTACTTCTTCACCGAGCGAGACTTCTGTCCGAGAGTCACGGGACATATACCTGAAGTACTGACCCAGATAATCGGTAAACTCCTGAATTAATTCAAAGTTCTCCACCTCCGCCATCTGTTTAATACTGAACAGACTGTTGTATAGAAAGTGAGGCTGAATCTGGGATTGAAGATGTTTGAGCTCTGCTTCACTCGTTCGTATTCTGGCAACATAATTTTCTTCAATCAAAAGATGTAAGCGCTCTATCATATGGTTGAACCGAGAGTATAAATATCCGAATTCATCCCGTCTTGAATGCGGAATACGGATGTCAGGCTGCCCTTGCTCCGCCATTCTGAAGCCTTTGACGAGTGCAGATAACGGCTTGTGGATCGATTTGTATACAGATAATGAGAAGATGACAATGATGACCATCGACATCAAGGTTAACATCCATAACCATAACTTATATCGTTCAAGTGGTGCCTGAAGCACCTCTTCAGCAATGCTGGAGGTTAGTGTGAATGAATGATCCGAATCATAGAGAGAGTAATACAAATGATGATCGGAGTGGTATCTCGTTACCTGCAGCGCATCCTGCGATTCCGTTGGAAGCATCTGTAATAGTCCAGTAGAGACAGCCTGCTCTGAGGAGGAAATGACCACTTCGTGCTTGTCACCAAAGCTCAGCGTGATGTCACTGCCGCCCGTTTCCGACAGCTGCTGCAGCCTTTTTTTCAGCTCATCTGCAGATAAGCGTATTCCCAATATAAAGTTGGGCGGCTCCTCGTGATTCATATTGTACGGATTGCTCTTCAGGAAATAGAGGTCATCTGCCGAAGTCGATAACTCCCCATTCAGATTCCCCATCGTCGCAAGCAGATCTTTCCACTCGTCGTCCTCAACGCTGCGGATGCCATCCACTGCACTTACCCGTTTATGAAGCGCAGGAACATAGTACACAACATCACTGATGTATGGACTGGTCACCATGATCTGACTGAGTTTCTTATGTATCTCATTTAGACTGGATGTAATCTCATACCGACTCATAATGGGTGCTCTGGTACTTAGCGTGGACATCGGTTCATCGAACGAAAATTCATTGACAAGACTGCTCATTCGCTCCAATTCGAATTGCAGATGATTGTGGTAGAAGTGCAGCTTGGAATCATGCGCATTTTCTACTTCGATCTGCATTTGCTTGGAGCTATTATGTGTAATTACAATGCTGCTTCCATACAACGGGAGAATAACCAATACAAAAGCAATCATCAGTTTGACCACAATGGAGTTGGTCTTCCAGCTCCCCCCCAATAATCTCATGCCCCTTCCACTCCTCTCCTCAAGCAGCAAAAAAGGAGCCGGAAATCGGCTCCTCTACTCGGTTTTCCTCCTACCGATCTTATCCCTTTACACTGCCGACAACAAGCCCATGAACGAAATACCGCTGCAGAAATGGATATACGAGCAGAATGGGAATCACGGATAAAAAAATCTGGGACGCCTGGGTCGTTCGATCCGACACCTGGCTTAACAGCGTTGCATCCTCCAGCGTCATCATTTCACTCTGGATCATCGTCACTTGCTGCAGCATGGACTGCAGATACGTTGCGAGCGGATATTGCTCCGGGCTTTTCATATAGATCATGCCATCAAACCAGGCATTCCAGTGTCCGACCATGGCAAACAACGTGATGGTTGCGATACTTGGCAGGGAAATGGGCAGATAGATGCTCCACAGTGTACGGAAATGTCCTGCACCATCCATCCACGAGGCTTCTTCCAATTCTTTGGGCAATCCTCTGAAGAAGTTCAGCATCAGCAGTACATTGAAAATGGGAACCGCCCCCGGTAATATCAGTGCCCAAATCGAATCCAGGAGACCTGCTTCCTTGACGACCAGATAACCTGGAATCAGCCCTCCACTGAACAGCATCGTGAATACAAATATCCAGGCATAGAATGTTCTGGAACGAAATCTGGAAGCTTCTTTGGAGAGAGGAAAAGCCACGAGAATTGTGAAGATCAGATTCGTGGCAACTCCCAATATCACCCGAAGCAGACTCGTGCCAAACGAGTTAAGGAACTGTTGATTTTCCAAAATGTACTTATAAGACGATAACGTGAAATCCACGGGCCAGAACGTAACATTCCCGGCTTTGACTGCATCACTCGAACTGAAGGATATCGCCAATATATTCACGATCGGAAACAGGCAGAGCAAGGCAAGAATCGTCAGGATGACGTAATTAAAACCTAAAAACCAGCGATAGGCTCTCGATGCATGGTGCATGATTCTGCCTCCTTTCTAAAATATGCGATAATTGGCAAATCGATAGGCCAGGAAATAACCCAGTCCGATAAAGATGAATGAAACTACCGACTTAATGAGACCTAATGCCGTAGAAACTGAATATTGGGCATCCTGTAAACCGATTCGATAGATCATCGTATCCAGGATATCACCGGATTCATAGACGAGCGGGTTGTACAGATTGAACACCTGATCGAACCCGCCATTAAGTACGTTTCCAAGACTAAGGGTAACCATTAGAATGACAATCGGACGAATTCCGGGCAGCGTAATATGCCAGGTCTGCTTCCATCGCCCTGCCCCGTCCATGACGGCGGCTTCATAGAGAGACTTATCAATGCTGGTCAGTGCTGCCAAATAGATGATGGTGCCAAAACCGAACTCTTTCCATTGATCAGTAATGACAAGTATGTACGGAAACCAATCGTTGCTGGCCAGAAATTGAATGGGCTCCATCCCGAGTGACTTGAGCAGCATATTCACGATTCCACTGCTCGGGGATAACACATCCACGATAATGCCAGCTAGGATGACCCACGAAAAAAAGTGGGGCATATATATTACCGTTTGTATCGTTCGTTTAAATCCGGTTTTGCGTACTTCGTTGAGCAGTAGGGCCACAAGTACCGGAATCACAAGGCCGGAACTAATTTTCATGACAGAAATGAATACCGTATTCCACACAACCTGGCCAAACCCCGGAAGATCGAACAGGTATCGGAAGTTATCCAAGCCTACCCAGTTCATGTTCTTGAATCCAGCAATTGGAGAGAAATTCTGAAAGGCAATCGAGAGACCTGCCATTGGAATGTAACCGAATACAATAATGATGATCAAACCGGGCAGAATCATAAGATGAAGCGGAATGTTTCTGATAAATTGTTTGTAGTTGGAACGCATGAGCTGTCTCCTCCTTCAAAATTTATTATAGGAGCAGGCATGCTGATGAAATAGTGTAGGTTATTTACTTTGGGTATCTTCTGTTGACTCTCAATCTGGAAACACAAAAAAACCGCGATTACTCGCGGTTTCTTCATGAACACTGTTCTCTTCCGGGGTAGAAGAATAAATGAAACTACAAATCCAGAATTAATACATTGACTGAATAAGCGGGCAACTGAAGAATCACAGATTGACCGTCCAGTCCAATCTCCCGTTCCTGTGGAACCACCTTCTCATCATTCTTCTGATTCACATTCGGAACATGAACCAATGATTGATCTCCGCTGAGTGTGATCAACCGTGCTGCAGATTTCACATTCAGATCCTCAAGATGGACGTGTGTAGCTTTGTCCACACTATCTGCATTCACCAGTTTTACATATACATGCTGCTGATCTCTCGTAACGGAATGGAACACCTCACGATTATATGCTTCGAGCTTATAATCCAGCACTTTGCTGGTTGTATGTCCGTCTGTGTAGGAGCAGATCAAGCTCTTCCCTGTATCGCCGCCATAATTGACAGTGATCGTATAATCGGTACCGCTCTCCAGCGATTCATAATTCGCAGCTCTCAGGTTACCCGCTGCGGAACTTGATGAGTAATCACCGAGAGTATATCCTTCGATACCTTGTTTGTACACTTTTACTCCTGTTGCATCACCACCGTAACCAATCGCGTATTCAATGACATCCTTCTTGTCAGATGAAATATCCGTAAGTCCCACGCCGACATAGAAACCGTCATCACCCGCCAAGCGCTTGGTTTCCACCTGCACCTTGTAATTGGTCCATTCTTCATTCAGAAGATATATCCCGTTCAGGCCGCTGGTTTGCGATTTAAGCACAAGTCCGTTTCCGGCTTCAAGTGTATATCCGTTCGAACCAGGAATCAGACCCCACGCCTCACTCAGCTCCGTCTGCTCCCTGAAATCTTCACTCAACAGCACGCTGCCATCCTGATTGGATGTGACCGTCACCCGTTTCACGACGATGTCTGCATTACCGGTTGCAATCTCGATTCCTCCATGAGGGATGAGCTCCACCTGTTTTCCTTTGCTGTACGTCTTAAACGAAGTGCCGATCACTTGATCTCCGACGTATTTCGCAAAAAGGTGCTGAACGTAGTAGTTCGTCGTATACCATACTGTTTCATCGTCAAACCAGATGCAATCCGGTGTCCAGCGATAGGTTCCATCCGTCAGCACTTTATTGAACAATGGCGCATAGGCAGCCAAACGAACGACATCTGCATTGTTTTCGAAGCCGGTCATGATTGCTGCTTCTGCAACGGCACCGGCCAGTGTGTTTTTGTCCGTGGATGCGTACTCCCCGACAAAGACCTTTGAAGTCTCTTTCCAGTTGATTTGCCCATCTTCATGATAAACCCGATGGTAGTAGTTATAACGATCCACGTTATTTAGCAAGTAATCATTGGACCGATAATAGTGTTCGTCTGCAATGGTATCCATATAATCGTCCTGCTTCTCGTACCAGGTTACCGTTTCTTCAATGACCTTCTGTCCATCGGCAAACGCTACTTGAGCCGAACCTGTAAGGTTACCGCTCAGGAACTTCCAGCCTTGTTGGTATGCATCATCGTCCGCTTGTGCACCAACGGTTGAAATAATATGCAGCTCATGATCCGGATAGTTTAGCTTCATATAATCATTAATGGATGCTTTGAACACTTCAAAGTTGGCGAAAAATTCGGTTCCCCAGTTCTCGTTCCCTACACCAAGGTAGCGCAGATCGAACGGCTCAGGGTGCCCCATCTGGCTGCGTATTGCCGCCCATTCGTTATGTTCAACATCTGTACTCAGGGCAAAATCGATCAAATCCGTGAAGTTTTTGATGTAATAGTCTCTTAAAGCGCCGCCAGCCGGATGTGCATAATCCGAACGTGCCTGACACAGAACTCCACAGGCCATAACGGGAACCGGAGCGGCATTCAAATCTTCCGCGAGCTGGAAGTACTCCATGTATCCAAGCCCCATCGTCATCATGTAACCCCAGACATTGTAGTTCTCTTTGCGCAGCTCAACCGGACCAACAGAATCCTTCCAGTCGTACACATTATCCCATATGAAGGACCCTTCCGAGATGCAGCCTCCCGGAAAGCGCAGAAACTTGGGGTGCATATCAACGAGAGCCTGAACCAGATCCTTTCTCAGTCGATAGTTCGGATTTCCCTTGTAGTTAGCGTGTGCTGATGTGGAAATGCCGGCTTCATCAGGAACTGCGCCCCATACGTCCCGTGGGATCAGAGACACCATATCGATGGAAATATCTCCTTCAAACGTAAGCGCAAGCTGCCCAAGGGCTGTCTCTGTTCCGGTAAGAACAAGAGCCTGATTTCTCGTTTCCGAATCCACCCTGACTGCACCATACTTTTTCCAGGTACCTCCTCCATCTACATGAACCTTGACGGAATCACTAATTACAGTTTCCGAGCCATCCTGTAGTTGTATGGTTATCGTACCGGCCGAATTTGCCTTTGCCCAGATGGTGAAGTCGTATTGTTCACCTTTTTTGATGGACATGGCACAATGCTGATTGGTATCAGAAAAACCACGATTTCGTATTGTTGCTCCATCCTGAACCGTCACATAGTAAGCATTTGCATCCGGGTCTTCGAGTTTGAAGTGGTCATTCAATCCACCTTCGTGATGCACATTCATTTTGCTGGTGTCTCCAGACCATGCGAATAACGGATCCCGGTTCCTCCCTGTCGAACATCCGCATTCACCGGAGGTATGTGAGTATGTATCAAATGCAAAAGATTCAAATGAACGATTCTGAACCAGCTCGGCATAGATTCCGCCATCCGCCGCATTGTTAATATCCTCGTAGAACAGACCGTACATGACCTCGCTAATATCAGCGACTTGCTGATCGCCGTGAATTGTTATGGTATAAGGTGGCAGCTCCTCAGGCAATACGGATACGTCAAAACTTTTACTCAGCGAGCTTTCACCTTTACTCAAAATTGCACTCAGGCTTGCTTCCTGTGCCGAGGTAATGGACTGCATTTTTCCATCATGTGACAGCACTTCAGGACGATTGGACTGCCAGTGGACCTTCACTTTCCCACCCAGCAGGTCAACAGGCAGCGAAATATTCCTCGTAACGATTCGGGTCGGAAATGACAAATATTTTTCTCCTGCCAACGTAACAATTTCATCATCGGTTAATGATTCACACATGACTTCGATGACTTCATCCATCGTTAATCCAGCCTGATATATCCGAAAATCGGACAGTGATCCGGCAAAATCCACATCGGCTGCATACTGAGAACGACCAATGTAATTCTGGCTGTAATTGGCAGAATCATTGAAGGAATCGAACCATCTGCGCAGCTTCGCATAATTACCACTGGACGTCTGACTGATGGACCCATCTGCTATTTTCTCTCCATTAACGTAGACGATCGGGCCAGCACTGCTAAGCGTACCTCCCTGAGTTCCTGCTACCGACAGAGCGATATGCATCCATTCCCCCGTTGCAAATCCTCGGCCCGGATCCACAACCAAATCCCCTTCTGCAGACATCGTTCCTCTCAGCTGTCTTGTCAAAAACAGATTGGGGCCCTGTTCTCCTTTTCCGAAGTCAAAAATGCGTTCCCACACATTAGAGCCCTTGTTTAGATGCACCCAGGCTGCCACAGTGATGCCTGTTTTATCGCTTACATTTTGTAATAGATCTGAAGGTAACTGAAGATACGATGTCCCATTCTCCCCCCCTGCAAAAGTAACCGCATTCCTTTCACTCACTCTCCCCACCGATGGTACCGAATGACCTCCAGCAATGCCATCCTTGCCTTGGCCGGAATAATCCTTACCGATGTTGCCCGCATCCTCAAACTTGTAATGTGCAATAATTTGATCTTGATAACTGCTCATCATTATGCCTCCTATGTAGATTATCAATTAATTCGTGAATATATGAATCATTAATATATTTATAAATATCTTATATACTCGTTATAGTACTCATTTCGAATTGGATTTTCAACAAAAACTTCAAATCGGTAGTAAATTCAAAATAAATTCATACTTTAGTCATTCGTTTCGCTTTTTTTAACTCGTTTCAACAACATGGTTTACAAAAATATAAATTAATTGATATTATAGCAAATGTAAGCGCTTGATTCGATCATTAACTGAAAGGAGGAATGCATTACCACGTTCATCTTTGTATTTTTAACTTATTTTATAATTTGTGAATGAAGAAAGGGGACACGTATGAAGCGTTATTTGGTCATTGCACTTAGTACGGCATTGCTCTCTACTCCAGCTCTTTCGCCAGTCTCCGCTTTGGCGGACAATACAGCCACAACGGCTATCAATTCGCAAAGTTCCACCATATTGAACAAAACTCAGGTACCTGAGTTTAAGAACGTCTCCGTTCATGATCCTTCTGTCATCAAGGTAGATGATACCTACTATGTATTCGGCTCACATCTACAGGTGGCTAAGTCCAAAGATTTAATCAGCTGGGATTCCGTCGCTTCAGGCGTTACGGATGACAATCCCGTCGTTCCCAATGTAACCAAGGAATTCGCTGAAGCTCTGCAATGGGCTCAGACGGATACGCTCTGGGCAGCAGACGTCATTCAACTGGCAGATGGCAAGTTCTATATGTATTACAATGCCTGCAAAGGGGATTCTCCCCGGTCTGCCCTTGGAGTCGCCGTAGCTGACAACATTGAAGGCCCATACAAGGATCAGGGACTTTTGCTGAAATCAGGCATGTGGGATGAAATTAGCGAAGATGGCACCATATACGATGCGACCAAGCATCCCAACGTGGTCGATCCGGATGTGTTTTTTGATAAAGACGGCAAGCTATGGATGGTGTACGGATCTTACTCCGGAGGGATTTTCATTCTGGAAATGGATGAGACAACCGGCAAACCACTACCTAATCAAGGTTATGGCAAGAAACTGACCGGAGGCAACCACAGCCGAATTGAGGCCCCTTATATGCTCTACAGTCCCGAAACCGATTATTATTATCTGTACTTGTCTTATGGAGGACTTGCTGCTGACGGTGGATATAACATTCGCGTTGCCCGCTCCAAAACACCCGACGGTCCCTTCTACGATGCTGAAGGCAACGATATGATCAAGGTGATGGCAGACAAGGATAAGCCGTTGTTCGATGACAAATCCATTGAGCCATTCGGCGTAAAACTGCTCGGTAACTACCTCTTCGAGAGACAGATCGGCGACCCCGGCACCGGCCAGGGAATAGGATATGTATCTCCAGGACACAACTCTGCCTATTATGATGAAGAGACCGGCAAGCACTTCCTCATCTTCCACTCCCGCTTTCCGAATCGCGGAGAAGAGCATGAGGTACGGGTTCATGAGATGCATATGAATTCCGAAGGATGGCCTGTCGTCTCTCCTTACCGCTATGCAGGTATCGAGAGTGATGCGGTACAAGTGACGGAGCAAGATGCTGTTGGTTCTTACAAATGGGTCAATCACGGGAAGGATATCACAGCCGAGATCAAGCCGTCCCAGATCATTCAATTTGCGGCAGGCGGCCAGATTACTGGTGCCGTTACAGGGACATGGAGCCTCCTGGAGGACAACAAGGTACGAATAACGACCAATAATATGGTATACGAAGGCGTCTTCACCCAGGAATGGGATGCAGAATCCCAGCAGAACGTGCTGACCTTCAGTGCTCTCTCTTCATCCGGTGTAGCGGTCTGGGGAAGTCAGATGAACGCTATGAAGGATCAGGATGTGGTACAGGCGGTGAAAAAGGATCTGACCATTGGAAATACGGAGAATATTTTCTATGACCTCTCCCTTCCCACCACAGGTACACGTGATAGTCAGATCATCTGGAGATCATCTCTCCCCTCTGTCCTATCGGCTGATGGAGCAGTAAACCGGCCACGCAGCGGCAAAGGGGATGCCAAAGTAAAATTGACCGCAACAATCCAAAAAGGAACGGCCACAACCAGCAAAACGTTCCAAGTGACCGTGCCTGAACAAGCAGCTGGCCCACTGCTGGGCGAGTATACGTTTGACAACAAAAAACTCGCTAAAATCGCACAGGATTCGAGTAAAAACGGTTATCATGGCCAGACCTTTAATGTAGTAGGCTCAGCAATTGGCACGAAGAATCAGGCTGCTGCTTTTAACGGAAAAGACAGCTACATTCAGTTGCCTGGACTTCTGACGGACACAACAGACTTCACCTTCAGTGCCTGGGTAAATTGGGACGGGGGCGGAGCCTGGCAGCGTATATTCGATTTCGGCAATGGTTTGACCAGACATATGTTCCTTACGCCAGCCCAGCATAACGGTGCTCTCCAATTCACCATTCATGATCAGGGTCGTGATCAGAGTCTAATTGCGGCTGAAGCGCTGCCTACCAACCAGTGGGTTCATGTCGCTGTCACGTTGCAAGGAGACACGGGCACGTTGTATGTAAACGGTAAATCGGTTGCGAGCAGCTCTGAAATCACATTCAACCCGAAGGATCTACAAGCTGCGGAAGCCTATCTGGGCAAAAGTCGATATGCTGCCGATCCGTTCTATCAAGGCAAAATGGATCAGGTTAGAGTGTATGACAAAGCGCTAAGCGCCAAAGAAATCCAGCGTCAAGCAGAAATCAAGCCTTGAACGGTTGAACTCTAATGTATCAACATATTAATTAATTAAAAATAATACCACCTAAAGCAGCCACCTTAGAACTCCCCTCTTAAATTTAGACTAATATATTTATGCAACTTGTTTGGCATGTTCTCGGTATTGTACCGGGATCATGCCTTTTATTTTGACTTGATACGTTTGTGATTGTAGTAAACCATGGATCGTGCTAGTTCTTTTTGAAATGTTCTACACTTCAGACTCATGAAGATAAAGAAACTCTGATTTCATAATGCCATATATCTACGTTGATATGTTCAGTGAGATTAAGATCACCTCTACTTTCACCTACAAAAGAGTCCTTTCTAAGAATGTAACTTCTTTATTTTTAATCTACTTTTGAACTCAGCTGTGATTGTCTTCCGTGTACATATTAGCATTCATTTTAGTGAATGAGTTCCCCCCCCCCCCCCCCCCCCCCCCCACTGCATCGTTTAATAGACAAAATGCTTATATTTCATGAATAGTTATCTCCTAAATGATATGTATTCTAATTTCTCCTAAAAATTTCAATTCCACTGTAACATTAGTCTCCCTGCCCCGTTGTCTAAATATAAGGAGGAGGAAACTTGAAATGAGGAGTGATCTATATACAGAACTATTCAAGCAGTACCAGTCCTCCCTGTATCTCTACCTATTCCGAATGTGTGGATCTCCGGAGACAGCTGAAGAATTAGTTCAAGAAACCTTTTACAGAGCTATGGTTTCCATGAAAGCCGAGCATGCAAAATATGCTAGAGCTTGGTTGTATAAAGTAGCTCGGCATTTATTTATCGATTGGTACCGTAAATATCGTGGAGAAAAGCAAATGAATCAAGAGTTGGAGAAGCAAGGCGTAGAAAATACATATCGGACTCCTGAGGAAGTAATGACTGCTCGTGAACATACCATTCGTATTCAACAAGTGATGAAGAAACTGCCCGAACAATATCGAACCATTTTGTTACTACGAGAAATGAACGAGTTATCCTATAAGGAACTTTGCGAGATTCTGGATATGAATATGAACCAGGTTAAGGTCACTCTTTTTCGTGCCAGAGAACGATTCAAAGCAGAGATGCTTCAAATGAAAGGAGACGTTTGAGTATGTCTAAAATACCACATGATGAGGAACGTTTATTTCACGAAGAAGATTTTGAACATCAGCATCCTGAATGGGGTCATAAGCAGTTTAAACGAATGGTATGGAAAACAAGATGGAAATTTTTCCTTAATGCAGGAGGAGCGCTTTTTCTAGTTTTTTTGGTCTATCACATTTACGTCTCAGCTCTCCATATCTATTTTGATCAATCAGAGGTACGTAATAATTTCTTACGTTCCATTATGTCTGTCGTTGAAATGCATGGTGATGGACTTCGTGTAGAAAAAAGAATATCTGTTCAACCTTTTGAAGTAACTCCGTTTTTAACTCAGAAAGCTAATTTGAAATTATATAGACACGTGGGTTCATGGGAGGTAGTCACAGGTGAGATTCAAGCTACGCTCAGTATAACCGGTAAGTTCAGCTATTCAATTACCAATACAGGAGCGTATTTGAATGGCAATAATCCCGGCCCTTTCTATCTACCTTACTCATTGGTCAATGGTAAATCTGATCACAATGATTCTGAGGAAAATAGTAGCCTCAAACGGCTAGCTGAAATTGATGATGGACATGTCGCAGAGATGTCATTATCCTTGAAAAACCTAGCATCTCCCAATCAACTGATGAAGCTTCTTTCAGATTACGATGTTGCGGTGACTGCTATGCCGATTTATTCAGGCGAATTCACCCAGCCCGATGCTTCCTATTCACGAGCAGGTTTGTTTGACTATAATATTCCACATCTTACCCTTAAACCTCTTTATGAATTTAATGAGAACGGTGCAAGGTGGTTTAATTACTTCGTCCCGGAAGATGCTGGACAAATGCAGGAACAGATTGACGCCATGTTGACTGAACTAAAATGGATGATTAATCATCTTGATTACAATGAAGCTGAACAAGATAAACAGCGTCTTGCCTACTTAGACGAGAATGGAGTTCAAGTATATGGTGCGGTTGTTACAGGCCCTGTGCGAGAGTTGGAGAAACTTACAAAGTTAGCTGAATTCCATCATTTCCAGTTGAGCCGCGTAGAAGTCTGGAACTGGGATTGAAGCAGGTAGTTGACTAATCCTATAGTGCGGTTATTTCCCATTTAAAGAAGAGATGATACCTGTTATTCCAAGGTAACATCTCTTCTTTATTATTAATAATGTTTCTATACTCTTCTTCTCTTCTGTGTTTAAGCATTTTAAATATGAATTGTAAATGTCGGAGTGCCTACAAAGCGCCAACAAAGACGATCCTCTTTAACTCGAAAAAATCGAAACCAATTTACACTGGATAATGAATAACCATGCAAAGTCGGTTCTCCGAAACTCCAGAGTTTATATAACGATGCGGCTTGTCTGCTCGAAAGCGAATAGACTCTCCCCGCTTCACCTTAAGATCTTCTCCCCCGACATGAATCGTCATTTCCCCTTCAAAGACGGTAATAAACTCCTCTGTTCCGTCAATGTGCGGCTCTGCACTCCATGAAGCTGCCTCATCCATCTCCAGGACATACATTTCGAACCGACGGCCCTCTTCAAAGGGAAAATGCGGATAAATCCGTACTCTTCCGTTTTCCTCCGTTAACACGTGAATATCATCAACCGTCACGATCGACGCATCCGATTTCGGCTCATGAATCAATGCGGTGAACGACACTTTGAGGCCGTTTGCAATTTTCCAGACGGTTGCGATGGAAGGGTTCGATTCTCCCCGTTCAATCTGACCCAACATGGTCTTGCTGATCCCTGACATTTCGGCAACTTTATCCAAACTAAGCTTTCTTTGCTCCCGGAACTGCTTCAGATTTTGAGCAAGTACAACGTTGATATTTTCCAACCTGTAACCACCTCTTTAAAAAATCTTTATTGTGCAATATATAGTCCATATCGTACAATGATAACGCACAAACGTTATAGCGTACACTTTATGCAATTATAGCACACAACAAACTTTTTGCGGAGGACAATCATGATTATCCCTTTATTGACGTATGCCATTGTCGCATCATTCACACCGGGTCCCAATAACATTATCGCCATGACCCAAGCTAGACATCGGGGATTTGCCAAGACATTGCCTTTTATTGGTGGTGTAGCTGCGGGTTGCCTGCTGATTATGTTTCTTTCCAGTTATTTCAATCTCGTTCTGCAACAGTATATTCCGAGAATCAGACCCATTTTGAATATATTGGGATGTGTCTATCTGATCTATCTGGCATTCAAAATTATGCGTAGTACGTCTGCACACCAGAAAGACACTCGCACCAATCCCTATTCATTTTGGTTTGGCTTCACTTTACAATTCATGAATCCCAAAGTCATTTTGTATGGTTTAACCGCAATCTCGGTGTTTGTCTTGCCGCTTGCCCAGTCACATGCTCACATGATTATATTCTCTGTGTTGTTAACGATTGTGGGGATCAGTGCCAATATGACATGGGCGTTATGCGGGGTGATATTTCAGAGCGTACTCGTGAGATATGAGCGTCCATTTAATATGGCTATGGGCATCCTCTTAATTTATAGTGCAATTTCAATGTTAAAATAAACAAAAAGCGTCCACTCCATTGCTGAGTAAACGCTGTAAGATGACTAGAAGCCGGATTTCCACCAATGTTCCGTTGGATAAATTCCTGTATGGATCTGAACCTTTTCTCCAATCTTCGGAGTTGTGATATCGATATTTGCGCCGCGTGCTGCCTGGCTAATCCGTTCAACCGGATCGGTCCAGGCATGGTAGGCCAGGGTGAATGCTCCCCAATGAATGGGAATGAGCAATTTTCCTTTTACATCCAGATGGGCTTGTACGGTTTCTTCCGGCATCATATGTATGTTGGCCCACCGTTCGTCATATTGTCCACATTCCATCATCGTTAAGTCGAATGGCCCATACTTGTCACCGATCTCCTTAAAGTGCGGTCCGTACCCGCTGTCTCCACTAAAAAACACCTTTGTCTCGTGTCCGGAGATCACCCATGAGCACCATAGCGTGGAGTTACGATCGAATAATCCTCTCCCCGAAAAGTGCCTTGCAGGCGTGCATGCCAGTGTCAGGCCCTTGAACTGAAGCTCATCCCACCAGCCATGCTCAGTAATTTTATCCGAAGGTACACCGATTTGAATCAAACGCCTACGTACGCCAAGCGGTACGATAAACCGTTCGGTTTTATTCATCAATCTCCGAATGGAGGAATAATCCAGATGATCATAATGATCATGAGATAAGATGATGGCATCCAGTGGGGGAAGATCTTCTGGCGAAACTGGCAAATTAACGTTGTAGCGCTTCGTCCCCACCCACGATACCGGAGAGGGACGGTTACCCAGCATGGGATCAAAAAGCAATCGGGTTCCTTCCATTTCAAGCAGAAAAGCCGAATGTCCGAACCATGTCACTTGTGGGTGATCATCAGCGTTCAACATTTCGCTAAACTCACTTTTCACGATCGGGATATGACTCAGAGGTCTTCGTTCCTGACCACTTTTAAGGGAATCCCGAAGCATGCTCAGCATGGCCTTCAAGCTCATATTCATCGATGTTGGAATCTGATTTTCGTATTTGGTCATCTTAATACCTTCTGTTCTTCATAATGGCTGGTTCACTATGAAATAATGGATTCATTAACCTGGGATTGGAACTGCTCCAATGCACGCTGAACTTCTGAAGCTGTAAGGCCGTGCCGAAACATATATTCCTGTAATTCCTTCACTTCTGCTTCATCACCCGCCAGAACTCCATTGATTTTACGGATCACCGCTTCTTCCATATCTTTTCGCTCGGGTCCTGCAGGCTCACATAGCCAAAAATCAGTTCTTTTCACATTTCCCTCGCCCGTCCAGAGCAAATTTTCATAACGTATCACATCCCAATCCTGATATCCAGACTGAATCTGCTGAAGTTCGGAATATAACAAATCGTAGATCAGGTTGCACGGAATATGCCCAAAGTACTTTCGATACTGTCTCAGATTATATCCATCAATCCATTCGGTCAAGATAAAATGTCCTGGAGAGTAGGCATACAGTTTTGGGACATGGCGGTTGCTTTGCATGGACATGATGGCTTCGCCCTCGAGTTCTCCACCGATCTTCCCACGCTTGGTGTACACTTTGAGGCAGTATTCCTGTACTTTATAGACGACAGACTGTTTTCCCAGCAGCGAAGCCTGCATGTTCAGGTGCCCGTTCCGTTCATAACGCATTAGCATATCTTCCAGATGTGGTGGTAATGGTTGAATGATTTTCATAAAAGAGTTCTCCTTGGTCGATTATCAAAGCTAAAACGTTTTCCACTTTGTGATGAATCTTACTTCACTTCACTATTATTGTCGCTAAACTAGAAGTTGAACATATCCAATTTCGCCAGAACATGAACTATTTGCTTTCATGTTCATATATGTGACTTTTGACGTACTGCAGCTGACTTTTTTCCACTTTAATGGATGAAACCCGTTCCATGTCAAGGTGTCAACATATAAAAAAACGATGTCCCCCAGCCGCAGCTGGAAGAACATCGTCTAATGTTAAGTGATATCGAATTAATGCATAGGGCCTTGTTGACCTTGTTGTGATCCAACCTTCACCCGTTTAACGAAGAAAGAGATCACCAGACCAATCACGGCAAGAACCAGTGCAAACACAAATGCATTCTGTACCCCTGACGTGAAACCAGCGAGCTGATTTTCCGGGCTCTCCGGGTTAGTTACATTGCTCAAGAAGCGAGTCTGACCCGCGCTCAGAATGCTTACGGCAACCGCAGTACCGATCGCACCGGATACTTGCTGTAATGTATTCATGATCGCTGTGCCGTGAGGATAATACTCTGGCGGCAGCTGGTTCAAACCGTTCGTTTGAGCAGGCATCATGATCATGGAAATCCCGATCATCATGAATACATGCATGGTAATGATTGTACCCAAAGCCGTTGTCGGCGTAATGCCTGTGTACATGAACAGAACAACTGCCACGATCGCCAGGCCAATGATAACGAGCCATTTGGGACCAAATTTGTCAAACAAACGTCCCATGACCGGAGACAAGAATCCGTTCAGCAAGCTGCCCGGCAGCAATACCAGACCTGCAGTCAGTGCTGTAACAGCCATACCTTGCTGCAGATACATTGGAAGGATCAGCATGGAAGACAACATCATCATCATACAGATGAAGATCAGAATCAAACCGATCGTAAACATTGGATATTTGAAGGCGCGCAGATCCATCATTGGCTGCTTCATCCGCAACTGACGGATGCTGAACAGCAGCAAGGACAATACTCCGACAACCAGAGTAATTACCACAACAGGGCTGGTCCAGCCTCCGCCTGTTTCCCCATGTCCTCCCGCGCTGCTGAATCCATATACAATACCGCCAAAACCGAGGGTAGACAATATAATGGAGATTACATCAATTTTCGGCTTGGTCAGTTTTGAAATGTTCGGCAAGAACAGCAGACCACACACCAACGAGATAATGAAGAACGGCAATGAAATCCAGAAAATCCAGTGCCAGCTCAGATTAGCCAAAATCAATCCGGAAATACTCGGACCACTCGCTGGGGCAAACATGATTACGAGACCGATTAATCCCATGGCAGCACCACGTTTTTCAATCGGGAAAATAACCAAAATCGTGTTAAACATCAATGGCAGCAACAGAGCTGTACCTACAGCCTGCAGTACCCTTGCAACCAAAAGCAGTTCAAAACTTGGTGCGATTGCAGCAACAAGGGTTCCCGCAATCGAAAATATCAGAGACGTTGTAAACAACTGTCTTGTTGTAAACCATTGTAATAACATACCGGAAACCGGCACCAAAATACCCAGTACGAGCAGATAACCTGTCGTCAACCACTGAATCGTTGTGGGTCCAACTTCAAGCAGGGTCATCAGCGGCGTCAGTGCCACATTAAGCGCTGTTTCACCGAACAGGCCAATGAATCCGCTCAACAGCATCGCGAATAATATGGGCAGTACCTTATATTGCTTTGTTTCTTCTTGGTCCTGTACAGAACCAGCCTTCATGGAAACCTCCACGATCCATCCTCCTCAAACGTTATAACTGTCTCTCTCTTTGTGCAGACTTATTGAATCCCTCTGGCATTCTTAGCCACACTTGACAAATAATCAGCAGCCGTCAGCAGAGGCTGTTTATCCTGATTGGTCAGACTGATAATCAGTGCTCCCTCCATTAAAGAGATGACCAAAAGACCCGTTTCTCGTGCTTTCTCCTCACCAACGCCCTCCATCATCAGATGTTTCGTAATGATGTTCTGCCAATTGGCGAACACACCCTGGCATGCCACACGCAATTGATGACTGATACAGGAAGTCTCCACGGCTGCCCAAAAGCTGAATGGCAGAAACCCCGTGAAACCAGCCGCTTCCGTTTCATCAGCCATGTCATGAATAAATCTTTGGATGGCATCTCCTGTGCTCTCATGGGCTGCGAAGGTATCCTCAAATTTCTGCATGATCTGTTGATTGGCTTTCTGGATGCACTCGTGAGCGAGCTCTTCCTTGCCGTGCGGAAAATAATGATATAACGATCCTTTTGGCGTACTGCTCTCCTTAATAATCTGATTAAGACCGGTCGCATGATATCCTTGTGAAAAAAACAGTCTGGCTGCTGTGCTGACAATTTGTTCTTTAGCATTAGACTTTTCACTCAATGGAGCCACTTCCTTAATCTGAATTATAACAATCGGTCTACATAATTAAACCCGTTTCCAATAAGACTGTCAATAACTTTATCAAAGAAATGTTATGGAAACGCTAACAGTTTGTTATCTTCATATTAAAAGCTGCGAAGAGACTGGATTATGGACTTAGAATATAAAAAGACGGCTTTTCGCCGCCTTGATCCTAGTACGTCTGCTCGTACTCGATCTCTGAAACCTTGGAGAACATCTCTTCATTTCATTAAAACCAGTCTGATCTACTCGACTCAACTACAGCATTTATATCTTTCCTGAATTATCCCAGGCCTCTGCGTTCAGCTCACTATTTATGCTAACGGCCGCGAGCGCGCCCAACGAAGCAGCAGTAATCGCCTGATATATTTCCGATGCAGCATCTCCCGAACTGAATACACCTGGTACGGACGTTTTGGCCAACTCATCTACCTTAACTGTCCCCGACTCCGTTACTTCGCACCCCAGTGTTTGAGCCAGATCCGAACCGATGACAAGCTTTGGTGCGAAGAAAATGCCTGTACACTCTAGGGTATTTCCGTCCTCCAGCACAATCTGTCTAACCATTCCTTCCTCTGATTCAATGGATTGGATCGGCGCGTCCAATACAGACACCTGATGCTGTTTCAATTCCTCCCGCTGTTCCTCCGTCATTCCAGTTCCGTTCGTTAGTATGGTGAATCGGTTCGTCCAACCCGATATTACTTTGGCCATGTGTACGGCTTTATCACCACTCACAATGATGCCAAGGGGTTGATCCCTTAACTCCCAGCCATCACAGTATGGGCACACAAAGGCACTCTTGCCATATACCGCGGACAGTCCGGGAATGTCAAGAGGCTGGTCTTTTTTACCGACTGCAAAAAGAAGCTTCCGGCCTCTTACGATCTTTCCTTCTACCGTTGTTACTTCAAATGAACCTTCCGTTCCGGTGACAGTAGCGGCTGTGTCCTCCATGATATGTACTGAAGGATAGGCGCGAATCTGCTCTTTGGCAATTTGGCGGAATTCACTAGGCGTTGCCCCATCTCTTGTCAAGAAACCATGAGTTTCACGAGTCACCATATTACGCGGTCGCCCTTCATCGATCACTACAACCTCTTTTCTGGCTCTTCCGAGGACCAATGCGGCATTCAGACCGGATGGTCCCCCGCCTATGATAATCACATCTACTGTTTTAATCATTTTAAACACCCTTTCCAGATACTTAAAGTCCTTAATTAATCCAAAAACAGATTCTCTTCTTCATGGCCTATGGATTAAAACAGTATCCCCTGACAATAACAACCAGATAGGCTATAATAAAGAGAATGAAATTTAAATTAATTAAAGATCCTTGATATCTACAATAGACCCTTACTTTCAAAAATGCAAGTATAATTTTCTCATTTATTATCATATCTTTGTTTTTTTCATGAATTGTGTAGCACAGAAATTCAATTTTAACAATTAAAAAAAACCTTGTTTTTAAATTGTTCACAATCAATTGACAGTATTTTTAAACAAAAACGTGTTTTAATTCACATAGTAAACTAAATGCTATAATAAGGGCACGAGATATATAAGTATAGATATAGGAAGTGAGCATTTGAAAACACTGAATAAGGGGTCTCAACCCAAAATTGAACTAGAGTATAGCTCCATTCCGAAAGTATTCTTTGATACGATCAAAGTCGGAATCATCAAGTCCAATCTGATCGCCATGCTTGCCGGTCTGTGTCTGGCATTGTATGTATTTGATGCCTCATTCATAGCCAACATTGTGCCGATCATACTGTCTGTCATCGGTTCCTCCCTGATCATCGGGGCTGCTGGTGTGTTCAACAACTTGTACGACCGGGATATTGACGCGATTATGGAACGTACAAGAACACGTCCAACCGTTACGGGTCAAGTTGATACCAAGTCCGGACTTATTCTGGGGATCACGATTACGGTGCTCGGGGGCATTCTACTGTATATTGCTTCACCTTCAGCAGCCGTATTTGGTATCCTGGGATTGTTGCTTTATGTCTTCCCGTATACCATGTGGACCAAACGTACAACAATATACAATACGGAAGTAGGCAGCTTGTCCGGTGCCGTTCCACCTCTGATTGGTTGGGCAGCAATCTCACCGGAACTCGGACATTTTGAAATCTGGGCTTTGGTCGTTACCATGCTCTTGTGGCAAATGCCCCACTTCTACGGTATTGCCATCCGCAGATTTGACGAATATAAGGCAGCTGGTGTCCCAATGCTTCCTGTTGTCAAAGGAATCAGACGCACATATATTCAAACGAATGTCTATCTGGTATTGTTATTGCTCTCCAGCTTTTTATTCTGGCCGCTTAGCCCGCTAGTGGCGATTGTCGCTTTCTTGGTCAGCTTGGCATGGCTCATTCTTAGCGTGGCAACATTTGATCGTAACCAAACCAAGAAATGGTCACATAAAATGTTCATTTTCTCCATCAATCACATTACGATTGTATTCCTGGTGATCATCGCTTATTCCCTGATTGCACAGCTGCTCAGATAAAGAATTGCAGCAATGTTGAATACAAACAAGCCGTACAGACAAACTCTTGTAAAGAGTTAACTGTACGGCTTTTTATATGGTTGTTAATCTGATCTTATCCCACTTTCACAGGCGCTTGTTCTCCCTGCCAGAGCAATTGCATTTCTTCACTGGTCGCAAGCAGCTCGCTCAAGCTTCCTTCTGCTTCAATACGGCCATCTTTTAATACGATAATATGATCTGCCTTAGCCAGTGCTGCTCGCCGGTGTGAAACGGCAATACATGTCACATGCTGCTCGTTAGATAACCCCTCCCACACCTGCTGTTCCGTTTCCACATCCAGTGCACTCGATAGATCATCGAAGATATACAGATCCGCTTCAGTCATTAGCATCCGTGCCGTGGCTGCACGCTGAATCTGTCCACCAGACAGCATGACACCCCTTGGACCAACGGAGGTTTCCAATCCCTGATCGAGGTGTTCAATATCCTTTTTCATTACAGCCAGGCGAATGGCACGTGCGAGCGATTCGCCTACTCTACCCTTTTTGCCTTGCACAATGTTCTCCTTCAATGTATCACTGAACAATCGGGGGACCTGAGGCGTGTAAGCCGCACGAGGCGGCATCAAGAATGTTGCGGGATCTACCTCTTCCCCGTTCCACCGAATATCCCCCTCCTGTTTCGGCAATAATCCAAGCAGCGTCCTCACCAGTGTAGATTTTCCCGATCCGATTCGTCCGGTAATCACAATAAATTGTCCACGTTTCAGTCGGAGGTTAATATTCTGGATTCCTTTTGGAGAATTAGGATAATGGTATGTCAGATTCCTGACTTCCAGCTCCCTAAGTTTATCGTCCTTTTCTCTCTGTAGTTCAACTGGTTCCGGCGGATCCTCATACAGATAGATCTCTCTTGATTCGATGATGCAATCTTCTTCACCAGGACGAAACAGCTTGCGCATGCGGTCAAATGAGACCTTGAGTCGTTTATGCTGGAATACCATGTACCCGAATAAGGAAATGCTAAAGCCGATGTTAGCAAGATACGATGTAAACAAGGCAAAGTCACCTACAGTGAATTGTCCGGTTCTCATTTCGGCTGCACACATCAGCAGGATTAACCCTGTACAAATACTAAGCACATGCTGATTCAGGGATCTCATCCACTGTTTGAACAGATTATCCCTTAAGGCTGCTTGACGACGATCCTCATTGAGTTGATTGAACCGGGCTGAAACATGCTGCTCGGCCTGCCCCAGTTTCAAAGCCTGTACTGCACCAAACGTTTCCGCTATAAAACTCGTAATCCGCCCTGTCGCTTCCCGATTTTTCTGGGCGTATTTACGTGCGCGATTCCCTGACAGATTGTTCAGCAGCGTAACCACAAGTAATGGCATGACGGCAACCAGTGTGATTTTCCAATTGATGCTCGCCATAATGACGATGGATACAATGGCAAACACGAGCCTTCCCCAGAAGTCTACCCAGGACTCAACATACTCGACAACTTCGTCCACATCATCACGAAAGCGACTCATCGCTTCTCCGGGTGAAGCCGGAAGATTCCGTCCAGGCCAGCGCATAATGCCAGCCAGCATATTGGTACGAAGAATGGCCTGAATATGAAAGACATATGTAATCCACGCATAGAAAGCGGCAAAGAACGTGCCTACTCTGGCTATTCTTACTAGCGCAATGAATATTAACGGAACGGCCAGCCATAAGTAGTCACTGGATCCTATCGTCACCCGGTCAAAAAACCACTGCATCCCAATACCAATAGCTAATGGCAAGGAATGGAACAAGCACCACAACAAACCGTTAATGATGAATAATACGGTTCTAAATCGAAACAGCCGTCCAATAAATCCTGCCACATTCACGCAAGTTCCTCCTCTCTGCCTGTCATTCGCAGCCGTGCATAATGAGAATTCGGATTGTTCGCCAGGTCTTCCCTCGCACCGAATTCCAATATCCGGCCATCCCCCAGTACCATAATCTGATCTACCTGTTCAAGCGTAGCCAGACGATGAGCAATAATAATTCCCGTACAATGCTGCATCAACTGGTTGACAGCCGACTGGAGCAAGTGTTCCGTAGCCGCATCCAGACGTGAAGATGGTTCATCCAGAATGACCAGACTCGGCTCGGTCAGAAATACCCGGGTTAAAGCAAATAATTGCGCTTCCCCAGCGGACAAGGATGAACCACCCGCCGTCAAATGAGTATCCAGCCCATTTGGCTGGGTATCAATCCATTGACGAAGACCCAGTCGATCCGTCGTTTCCAGGATCATGTCATCGGGCACCTCCTGATTGAACAATGTCAGGTTATCCCGAAGTGTACCATCGAACAGCTGAACATCCTGCGTAACCATGCCCACCCGTCTGTACAGTGCCTTCAAGCTGAGCTTGGAAATATCCATACCACCAACGCGGATAGCACCCTGGTCCAGATTATATAAACGAAGCAGCACCCGGCTCAGGCTAGACTTTCCGCTGCCTGTTCGACCAATAATTCCAAGCCTCTGACCAGGCTCAATCTTAAAATGAATATCCTGTAAAACAGGCTTATCATTGTTATAGCTGAAGTGTACATGATCAAATTCAAGACCAAGCGCTCCATTCGGAAGCTGTTCCTGGTCTCCGTCTTTGATTTCACTGCTCAGGGCAAGCAGTTCCCTGGAACGAAGCATACCGGATTTCGCTTTTTGAAACTCCTGCACCTGATCTCCCAGCATCTCAATCGGATCATTTAGCATCTGGGTATATTGATAGATCAGAAACAAGGTTCCGATGCTAATCGCCCCTTGCATAAAATAATGAACACCCAGCAAGAGAACCACTGTAACAGCAATGGCAAATAAAATCACGGTGGTATTCCACGGAATTACCCGGAGCATCCAGGCTCTCCGTCCTTTCAGGAATACCATGCGCATTAATTTGTAGAAACGGCTCATGACATACGGCACGTGCCCGTTCGCCTGTACATCCTCAATTCCGGCAATCCGTTCCTCGATCATGCCGAACAGGGATGCACTTGCTTCTCGCTCATTTTTGGAGGATTGTACGCCCAGATTACGGATAAATACCATAAATAAAATCGATAATAACGTAAACACGGTCATGACGATTGCAATAGGTACATTCACCGTGAACATAAATCCGAGGATGCCGGCAAGCAATACAAAACTCCCGATAACCTGAACAATAAACATGGCGAAAAAGTTGGAAATGCTCGTTACATCTCCATCGACACGTTCAATCATCTCCCCGGGTGTTTTTACATTGTGAAAACGCATATCCAGCTGCAGACAATGTTTAAGCAGATCTCCCCGCAGCTGATTGGTTGCACGCCAAGACACATCATTGCCAAAATAACTGACTGCCACCGTAATCAACTGATTACATACAGCAACGACCAGAAAGAGCCCTGCGAGCTGAATCAGACTTGTGAGCATTCCACCGCTAGCGGCTGTATCAATAAACCGCTGGATGATCTGCGGATTCAGCAGCTGCAAGCCAGTAGAAGTCAGCAGCATTACCAGCAGCAGAGTGAGTCGCCCTTTTACAGGCTTCAGATAACGGAAGAGCCAGGTCATGGATCTTTTTTCTTGTTTGGGCATGCTGCCCACCCCTTTACGTCGATTTAATTCCTTTTTCAATGAACTTCAATATGCCTTTCATGTCGTATGGCTAAGACGAATCATGCAGAACATCATGAAATACCATCTCTTGCACCCAAACATCATATTTGACTTGTGGTTTTACCATCTTGTATTCTCCCAACCCTTCTGGCAATCTTCCCGGAACCTTTGTACCCATTGTTCGGATATCTCATCTGCGATAGGGTCAAAAGCCGGGGGCGCAACGGTAACGTCAGCAGACGAAACATCCAAGTACTCCAGCACCTTCCGGACGGTCCCCTCGTAATTTTGTACGAAATCCTCGTATACAATCGTCAAAGGGACGATGCCCGACTCCGAAAGGAAATCTTCGATGGCAGCTTCACACATACTGCTCTCAACAAGCAAATGTTTAATGGCATCAAAATGGTATTGATCTGCAATATCTTTCTCTTCAGCCTGAGCACCATGCTGACGATGCCACTCACCTGAAACAATGGCCCGCCACCAGGAGACAGCCAACCTCACTTTGTTTCGGCGTGTCATGTAAATATGCTTCGTGCAGTTGGGGAAACCTGTACTCCATACTTCCGCCCTCGGCGTTTCGGATGGCAGCTGATACAGTTGGCGAATGGCATCGATCCAACGCTGTTCAAAATTGATTTTGATGCCGAATACCCCATTAGGTGTTGTACCCATCTCCCAGATTTGCTCCAGATCTGCGCGCTGCAACGTTTCCGGACTCTTATACTGAAAATGCAGCCATTCACCAGGTTTACCTGCAATGCCTGTTGAACCTAAAGCTTCACCTAGCAGTGTACTGCCTGTGCGTTGGGAAAACCAAATCGTATAGCTTTGAGAAGGTTTTTTCATTCCTTTACCAACTTTCTTCCCTCAGGATATAAAATGAATTGAAGCCCAGACCTACAAGATCTCCTTTCCATGTGAACCGATTGGCGGGATGCATGCAAAAAAGCCATAGATGAACTGATGTTCATCTACAGCTTTGTATCTACAAGAGAACCATATGAAATCAAAATCGTTTCCGGATTTCTCCTCTGCATCGCAATAATGAATAGTGTCCACGACAGGGGCTGCACAAGCACGACTGTCTACACACTGACATTCATCCTAAGATCGTAGCTATGCTCATGCTTATTCAGTTAGTGAATGTATATCCCATATTGGCATGAACATATTCAACTACCCACCCGTTACACATATTTGTTGTTAATTGTATTCGCTCCACCACATTACGTCAAGAACATTTTGTCTGAATTGTTATTTCCTACATGTTTATTATCATATGTGGTTAGCTTAACGATCATACGTTAGATTAGGAATCGTAGCAAAAAACCGCTGCCTTATCTAGGATAAGTTAGCGGCTCTATTGCCCATCAGGTGCTGACTCGTTCAGGAATGATCCTTTTTTACGAGCTCAATGATGGATTTGTTTCTTGTGATAATACCTCTCCATCACTTGCATGATGGCCTCGCTCTTAATAGGTTTGCTTACATAATCATCCATGCCCGCCTTCAAGCATTTATCCCTATCGCCTCGGACGGCATTTGCCGTAACCGCAACAATATATGGACATGCTTCCGGGTCCGAAAGTTCCTTAATCGCTCTAGTGGCTTCAAATCCGTCAAGCCGCGGCATATGCACATCCATAAAAACAATATCATATGCATTACGTTTGACCTTCTCAACAGCCTCCACACCATCTGCCACACGATCTACAAAATGTCCCTTTTTCTCAACCATCCGGCTAAGGACAAGCAAATTGACCTCATTGTCTTCCGCAATCAGAATGCGCAGAGGTGTACTTCTGTTCTTTTTCTGCTGTTCATCAAACTGGTTGCTACCTTCATCATTATTTAATTTGAAGGAAGCCGTAAATATAAAGGTTGTACCTGGTTCATCCGATTCCTCGATCCAGATATCGCCCTGCATGAGCTCTACCAGCTTCTTACTAATGGCTAACCCCAGACCAGTCCCTTGAGGTTTACGGGTCATAAAGTTCTCCAACTGATAGAACGGCTCAAACAATTGTTGTCTTTTCTCAGCAGGTATCCCTATGCCCGAATCCTTCACCTTAAATTGCAGAAGGAGGTTATTGCTGCACTGCTCCTTAACTCCAACTTCAATTGCCACACTGCCTTCTGGCGTAAATTTGACCGCATTGCCGATAATGTTGGTAAGTACTTGCTTCAAACGGTAAGCATCGCCATAGAGCGGAGTCGGTATGGCCTCATCCAGACATAAACGAATATCCAGCTCCTTTTCACGAGCCAGTGGTTTCACAATTTGCACGGTCTCTGTCACAATTTCCCCAACATCAAAGGGATCATCTACCAGATCCGTTTTACCTGACTCTATTTTCGAGAAATCCAGGATATCATTGATGATGGCCAGCAAGGAATCTCCACTCTTCTGAATAATTTGAATATATTCCTTTTGCTCCTCACTAAGTCCCGGTGTATCCAGAAGCAGGTCGGTCATCCCGATAACACCGTTCATCGGTGTGCGAATTTCATGGCTCATCATTGCCAAAAATTCACTTTTGGCCTTGTTCATTCTCTCGGCGGTCTCTTTGGCCACAAGCAGATTCTTCTGTTCCGTAATATCCTTCGCAATCAGATAGAATCCGACATTGGTCTTGTTGATGATGATCGGAGCAAGTGTAGCCAACACTTCTGTCTCACTGCCATCCGTGTGACGAACGGCGTTAATCTCCTTCTCAGCCAATTCGTAGTTGCTGCGCAGGATCATTCCCAGATTGACAGCTCCGATGAACCTGCTAATACTCGTGCCGATCATGTCTGACACAGGACACCCTGTCATCTTCACCGCTACAGGGTTGGCATTCATGATGTTACCGTCCATATTAAACGAGATAATGGCGTCATGATTATATTTTTTAAGTGAAGTGTAACGTTCCACGGATTCCTGCAGTTTAAATTCAATGAGTTTCCGTTCGGTGATGTCCTGCAATGTTCCGTTCAATTGTACTGGCTGATGATGTTCATCAAACGTAATCAACCCGCGCAAATGAAGATATTTCTCACTTCCATCAGAGCGTATATGTTTGTATTCGAAATCAAGCGGTTCTCCTTGCTTCGTGCCTCTGATTTTTTCTTGCAAGGATGCTGCATCCGCGGGATTCATCACCCGAAGAACATCCCTTGCCCGGTAGCGTTTGTGTGTGCGCTCGAGCTCGAAAATTTCAAGTACCTGATCTGAAGTGGCGATTTGATCATTGACCATGTCCCATTCCCAACTACCAATCATCGCAATGCGCTCAGCCTCTGCACTGATCTCTTCATGTTTCTTTCGCTCAGATATGTCTCGTCCAATGGTAAGTATCTGCCGTTCTTGCTCGGCATCCCCAATAATCTTGTATGTGGTCTCGAACCATAGATAATGTCCATCTTTATGGCGAACTCTGATATTCAGCATATTTCCGGTAGTCAAGTCCATCTGTGAGATCTGTTCCAAATCAAACGGATGGAAATAGGCATTGTTATTCTGGCCGATAATGTCCTCTGGAGAGTAACCCAGCAGATCGCGAACCGAAGGTGAGCAGAACCTACAAACCCCATCGAGATTGGCAATGTAGATAATCTCCTGTGCATTATCCGAAATCAGTTTAAACATCTCTTCACTGTGCAGGAGTTTTTGTTCGGACAACTTCCGATCTGTGATATCTATAATATGACAAATGAAATAAAGCGGCTCATCTGTACTTTCATCCCGAGCCAAGGCTATATGCAATGAAATCCAGAGTACGTCACCATTTTTTTTGATGTAGCGCTTTTCGTACGTATACTCTTTCGATCTGCCTTCAAACAAATCACAAGCATAGACTACATCCTGCGGGCAGTCATTCGGATGTGTAATATCCTGGTAGCTGAGATTCATGAGTTCCTCACTGGTATAGCCCATCATGCAGCAAAATGCAGGGTTTACTTTCATCCATTGACCTGAAGGAGCCACGAGTGCAATTCCGATAGGTGCCTGGTTATAAATCTGCTCGAACAATTCGTGATGGTCAACCTTTTGAACCTGCATTTTAAAATCTCCTTTTTGAAATATATACTCATGTAATAGTTTGTCGAAATTTCGAATTTTGCTTCATCTTGTCCGTTCCGAAAGGGATAGTCGTTTTAGAACCATAATAACTGCTTAGTACCCCGTATTATAGCGATTGAAACATCAGTTTCCAAGAGATTTGTGTCTTTTAAACGGAAACAAGGCCTGGATCCCATAGACATGGAATTCCCGACCTTTGTCGCTAAAATTCATTATAAGTCATATGGTGCACGAAATCGCGAGTAAATTCTGTCAGCGCTCACGCCCAACAATGTAATCCAACAGATGTTTCAAAAAAGGGATATGCTTCGGCATTTCGGCAAGTGCATCCGTTGCGAGACAATAATGCTCCCACATTGCTTTTTTCGCTCCATCCTCCCCAAGGATGGAAACGAAGGTTGAATTGTTGTTACGGACATCCTGCCCGGCTGGTTTACCAAGCACCAGGTCATTCCCGTCCAGATCCAGCAGATCATCCTTGATTTGAAAAGCGATACCCGCATGGTAGGCAAATGTCTTCAAGGAAGAAATTTCAGAATCCTTAACCTGTGCCAGAATAGCAGGCATGACAAGCGCCGCTTCAAAGGCAATCCCTGTTTTGTAGAAGCAGATCATGTTCAGTTGATCCAACGTCAGCGCTTTTCCTTTGGCGTTTAGGTCCATCGCCTGCCCCATACACATGTCTTCTGCTTTTTCAGCCGAATATCGGATCAAGGTTAGCACCGTTGCAGCATCGAATTGACTGAGCGAGGATTGTTCTCCAATGGCTTTCTGAATCAGAAAGAGGCCTGTTAATTCAGCTGTGGCGCTGTTATGCACCTGATGCAAGGTTGAACGCCCCCGCCTGGTTGAAGCATTATCCTGCGTTGGCAGATCATCAAAAATGAGGGAAGCGGTATGCATATACTCCAGTGACCTTAGTAGCGGAACGATCGATGCTTCTGTCAGCCCATACTCTCGCACACCCATAACCCAGGTTAAGATCGGCCTCAGCCGTTTGCCGCTCCCCTGCAGGCTGTAATTGGCTGCATCAATCAGCGTTTCTTTCATTTCCGGAATTGCATTCGGTTTGGATATTTGAACTTCCATGTTGATCCGTTCACGAACGTTTCGAACCGTTTGAATAAAATCTTCTTTTTCCTTTTTGTCATTCTTCAGATGGACAATAACCTGATCCCTGAGCAATTTATCGAGAAAGTCCACATCATCCGCTTTTCGAACCATTCGTTGAATGAGATCGTTAAATTCAGGCTGACCCGAAGCAAAGATGTCCATAATTTCATTATATTTCGCTGGTCCCAGTCGTTCCCTGCTGCGCTTGAGGCCATTGATCGCACGATCCAATATAACCTCACGTGTCTTGGCATCCGAGTCATACACGCTATGGATCAAATGAGAGATCACTGTCCAATAGAGCTCATATGGATTAATTAAGTCAGGACGCAAATCCCGGTATTTCAGATAATACGTGTACGGGGTCACTGCCCCCTCTTCCAAATCATCAAACATATCTGCAAAATCATCTGCCAGTTGATTGTAAATTCCATAATAGAACGTGCGGAGATCAAAGCCTTCATCCTCCGAAGCGCTCAGGACGGAACGAACAATCAGCCTGGATGAAGATGACTTGATAATAATCGGGATATAGAGCTCTTCATTGGTATAGTTCGCATTGGTAAGTTTCTTCGCCCGGTCCAGCTCTTGGGACTGAAAAAACACATAGGATTGCTCGAAAAAGGTTCGCTGCATCTCAGGTCGCTGGTAATTCTTGATGTATTCAAATGCCTCACGCAGCTCTGAGTGAACATAGCGAATGACTTCCTCATTGTCTCCGTGCCACTCGCCAATGTCAGGAACAATTCCTGTAAGAAGCGCCTTTCGAATCAGGAGGGAATACTGTTCTTTCTCCTGGGAAGTCAGGGCCTGTGAATCCAACAGATCGTCTATAAAAGGATAGGTTAACCCGTAAGAATACCCCAATCTGATGGCTGCATCAAATCTCTTCGAACGCTCCGGAATTGGCGTCGTCTCATCCAATTCATCATTCACATGCAGAACAACGCCAAGAATGATCTTAATCAGCTTGCGTTGTGCCTGCTCTGCATCGAGCTCCTTCGGAATATTTGAAGCGACGTTTTCGAGTTTCTGAATCAGCCAGATTACGGCAGTCTCCACGTTTTCCTTCTGAGCCCAGCGATACAATGCCGCCAGGCTAATAAAATCAGGCTGGCCCTGGCCTTTCGCTCCACCCTTACGCATGAAATATTTCTTCGTATCCTGCGCAACCCGCTGAATACGAGCCTGCGTCTCAGGAGCATCCAGCGCCTTGCCCAGATCTCTCATATAAATATAGGAGATGCTGCGATCCAGATACTCATCGAGTTTGCCGGTCACGTTCAACCAGTGGATATATCTATATACATCCCGGGAATCGGGTTTTCTTGAGCTTCGTGATATCCAGGGTAACCATGAGAATCGATGAATATGTTTCTTTTGCCATAAATGAAAATCCTGCATTAGAACCGTTGTATATGTGTTATTTATTAACTGGCTTTGAAGGGAAGCAAAGTACTGAGCTGCCTTATGCTCGGCTAACTGATATCCTGCTTCAGCATGATCTATAAGTGCGTTATTCATAGGATGGATACCTCAACTTCTATTAATGTTAAACATGTATCCATGAGAGGAGATTGAGGGTGCTCCATGGACGAAAACTGTTGTGAATTCATGCTGTATCAAATTCGCCAGCTCATGTTCATAACCTTTATACGGCGCTTGAACCGTTTGGTTACGTAATCGTCACGGTCACTCCACTGATTCTTGTTTTTATAGTATAGACGCCCACACTTTAACGGCAGTAACAGCAATAAGAACAATTAAACCGTAGCGAAGCACACTTACATTGATCATTGAACTGACCCTCGAGCCGAGTGATGCCCCTATCAGACTCCCTATAACGGTGTAGATGACTGGCTCGATCGGAATGCTTCCACCACTGACTTTCCCGATGACTCCACCAATCGCGGATATGAACACGATGGCCAGGGACGAGGCAATCGTCGTTCTCGTAGGAATACGAAGCACCGTGAGCATGATGGGAATCAGAATAAACGCACCGCCAGCGCCAACAATTCCCGAGACAACGCCCACGGCCAGAGCCGAACCTGCCGCAATCCATCGGTTAAATTCCACAACATCAGCAGAATCTTCCGTACCTCTTCCCGGAATCAACATGAGGATTATTGCGATAACCGCCAATATGCCGTAAATCAGATTAATGACCTCTCCATCCAGATGGCCGGATATGATGCCTCCGATCAAGCTGCCGATGAGAATACTGATGCCCATGTATGCCACGAGCGTCCTATTCACCAAAGCATGCCCATCTCGGACCCTTCTCTTCTTTCTCTGAAATGCGACTACACCTGCCAATGAGGAAAAGAATACCTGGAACATGCTAATGGAGGAAACCTCATGTGAAGTAAAAGGCTCAATACCCATAAGAGAGGGAACATACAGCAGCAGCGGGTAGTTAATAATAGCTCCACCAATACCCAGTAAACCGGAAAAGAAGGAACCGACCAGACCCAGTATAAACATGATGATAAAAAGCAGAACATCCATCGGTAATTCTTCCTTTCTTGCGCTTGAAAAACCTTGTCAAAAAACTGTATACGCGGCGAAATTTATCGGCTATAATAAAAACCAAGTAAATTAATCAGAAATGAGTGATTAAGCATGCTTAATCTGTTCAAGACTCTTTTTGAAAATAAATGCCCTAATTGCAACGAAAAATTGCTTGTATGCAGTGATTCGCTCTGCGCCACCAAGACCTGCAGCCAGTGCAATTATAAGGAAGAAAGCTACGGCTCTCTCGGTGTACGCATTGTGTATGACACCACAAAATGATAAAAAAACATTCCTGCTCATTGTACCACGTCTCTGCTGCCTCGATAAGCAGTAAGCCCTGAGAGCAAGTGAAATCGCATACTCCAACATGTAGAAATATAAGAAAAGGTGCCAAACGAATTATAACGTTTGGCACCTTTTTTACTTCATATTTAAATTTGGCTCATTCATTCCCTAATCCGCTCAACGGATCTTTTAGACTGTTGATATTATTGATCAGATCCGGGATTCCTGTCTTTTCCCAGTTTTCTGCAGTAAAGCCTTGCTCTGCTATGGTGGTCTCGAATTGATCCACAACTTCGGTTAACTGATTGTTATAATTGACCAAATTTTCATGGATGCTCTCACCGATGGCCGGAGCCGTAAGCTGGGAGAATTCACTTGCTTCCGCTTGAATCTGATCAATTTTCGTTTGAATCTGCTCGGTGATCTGGGGATTGTTGACGGCATCCGAAGCGAGCTGCTGGAGCTCCGCGCCAGCACTGGATACTTGCTCGATATAATCCGTTGCTCCGCTAACATAGTTTAAACTTTCGTTTGCCTGCTCCACAACAGAACAAGCCGAGATGACTAAAATACTTGCAGCAATAAAGCCTGTCATGATCAGTGTTTGCCTTCGTTTACGTAAAATCATGAGCATCTTCCCTTCCTTATATCAGAAGTTATTTACTTAATTGAATGATAGCTGTTCCGGATACCCGAATGCAAATCGGTCTGCACTCATAGGATTGAACATGTATAATGGAAGAATCACACGGTAAAGGGATGTCATGAATATGCTTCAGGCTTTGAATCAGCGCTTGAACCGCATCATGCCACTGATTACTCCAACCAGCATTATCATTGGCGTACTTTGCGGAAGTTTTCTTTCTTCGTACACTTTTTTGTCACCTTGGCTTTTTGCATTTATGACGTTTGCGGGAAGCATCAGTCTAGGGTTCAGGGATTTTCTGAATGTTTTGAAAAAGCCTTTTCCCCTGTTTGTTTGTCTGTTCATATTACATTTAGCGATGCCTCTGATCGCACTAGGTATGGGCCATTTGGTTTTTCCGATGGACGCCTATACGATAACCGGACTTGTTCTGGCAGCCGTAATTCCGACAGGTGTAAGCAGCTTCATCTGGGTTAGCATTTACCGGGGCAATATTGCACTGACGCTATCCATCATCCTGATCGATACCATGCTGGCCCCTTTTGTCGTTCCGGGTGTTCTTTCACTCCTGATCGGCACCAGCGTTACGCTCGATATGGGAGCTATCATGAGCAGTCTGTTTTGGATGATCGTTGTGCCATCATTGGTGGGTATGCTGCTGAATGAATGGACCAAGGGAGCCATTGTACCAGTATGGGGCCCAAGACTGAATCCATTTTCCAAGTTGTTTATGGCGGTGGTAGTTGCTATCAACGGATCAGTTGTTGCTCCATATCTGGCCGATTTCAACTGGAGACTGGCAGGTCTTGCGGCAATCATCATTTTCCTCGCTTCCTTAGGCTATGCACTCAGTTATTTCATTGCAAGATTGCTGGGCTGGAATGAGGCTGACCAGGTGGCGCTTGTATTTAATGGAGGCATGCGCAATATCAGCGCAGGAGCGGTGCTTGCCGTATCCTATTTCCCACCTCCCGTTGCTGTGCCGGTTGTTCTCGGAATGGTATTTCAGCAAATGCTGGCTTCCCTGACAGGTTATCTGCTAGGACGTCGCTCACAACTGCTGCAAAATGCAGACAAAACGTCGGCAGCCTAAGAACGTAAACCCAAAAAACGCCAACAACAGTTGGCGTTTTTTGGTATTTCAAATGATCATTTTTATTTTGGTTGAATATATCCCTCAGCTTTGAGCAGCTCAGCAATCAGGACAGCGCCGCCTGCAGCACCGCGCAATGTGTTATGAGACAGACCAACGAATTTGTAATCATACAGGGAGTCCTCACGCAGTCTTCCTGTGGATACGCCCATTCCGCGTTCAATGTCACGATCAAGTTTCGTTTGCGGTCTGTTTTCTTCCTCGAAATACGTAATAAACTGTTTCGGTGCACTTGGCAATTCCAGCTCTTGCGGACGCCCTTTGAATTGCAACCAACGCTCCAGAATTTCATCTTTGGAAGGTTTTTTCTCAAAGTTGACAAATACCGTAGCCAGATGCCCATCCGTTACCGGAACACGGATACATTGCGTCGTGATGAGTGGAGACGAAGCTTTCACAATCTCGTTGTTTTGCACGCTTCCCCAGATGCGAAGCGGCTCTTGTTCGCTCTTCTCTTCTTCGCCACCAATGTATGGAATGACATTATCCAGCATTTCAGGCCAATCCGTGAAGTTTTTGCCTGCTCCCGAAATGGCTTGATACGTGGAAGCAACCACTTGAGTCGGGTTGAACTCACGAAGCGCATGCAGTGCAGGTACATAGCTCTGAATGGAGCAGTTTGGTTTAACTGCGATGAAACCAGTTTTGGTCCCCAGACGTTTACGCTGTGCTTCAATCACTTCCAGGTGTCCTGGGTTGATCTCTGGAATAACCATAGGTACATCGGCAGTCCAGCGATGAGCCGAGTTGTTGGAGACAACCGGAGTGCCTGTTTTGGCATAAGCTTCTTCAAGCGCTTGGATCTCATTCTTTTTCATATCTACGGCACAGAAGATAAAATCAACCTGGCTGGCAAATGCTTCAACCTGGGAGGCATCCTGTACAACGATGTGTTTCACAGCTTCCGGGATAGGAACTGCAAGTTTCCATCTGCCCTGAACGGATTCTTCGTATGTTTTACCTGCAGAGTTGGCACTTGCTGAAATGGCTGTTACTTCAAACCACGGATGGCCATCCAGTAGGTCTACAAAACGCTGGCCTACCATTCCTGTTCCTCCGACAATGCCGACTTTCAATTTTGCTGTCATATAATCATCATTTCCTTTCGGTGTGAGTTCGATAATCGCTATTTTCATTCCTGCATCGGTTGATGGGACTTCATGATTCTTCCCTTAGTAAACACTATTCAGGTGATTCCAAAGCGTGTTGCCAGCACCCCGGAAAAACCAAAAAAATCCCACCCCCAAGACAGATGTCTCAGGGACGAGATTGAACACTCGTGGTACCACCCAGATTCGCCCATATGTCGCCATATCAGCCTCTATGAGTTAAGGATACAACCGTTAATTCGTTGTAACAGCCTATACTCCAGCTCTGTAACAGGAGCTCCTGTCACACCATCCCTTATTGCCAAGTTCCGATGTGCTGCTCTGAGTCTTTATTCAATAAAAATTCTTTACCCCTTTTCAGCTGCCGGGGCTCTCTGAGAAAGAATACTTTTATTTACTCGTCTCTTCGTCGCATTTGATATTGCGATTATAATATCAAAGTTACCATTGCGAAGTAAACATATTTTTTATAATTTGCTGCAAATGGATATTTATTTACTACGTTTTAGTGACAAAAGCATTCGTTACCAATAGAATAAGCCTGCAATATACGTACATCACCAGATTTTACCGGATTAGTTGAAGTGCCTATACATTCTGCAATTCAGCCCCACTGCGTCGCAAGCTGTTTGAGGTATGGGGTCAATACCGGCTGCAGCTCCTTACGCATGAGCCCGATCTCCAAAATAGCCTGGATGTAACCGAACTGATTGCCAATATCGTAGCGGCGGCCCTCAAGCTCAAGAGCGAGCAGCTCTTCCAGCTGACTCACTTCTTTTAATGCATCGGTTAATTGATATTCTCCTCCTGCGCCTCTCTCGATCCGATCCAAAATGGGAAATATCGATGGTTTCAGAATATAACGTCCCATTACCGCATTCCTTGATGGTGCCTCCTCTATTGAGGGCTTCTCCACCAGATTCATAATTCGGTGAACCCGATCTTCCGCACCCGCTGAATCGATAATTCCATATTTGCTTACATCTGCAGGCTGCACTTGACGTACACCAACGACCTGACTGCCGGTCTTTTCATACAAATGAATCATCTGTGCAAGTGCCGGCGGATCGGATACCATAATATCATCCCCAAGCAGCACAGCGAACGGATCCTCTCCCACAAACTGACGCGCACATCCGATGGCATGTCCTAGTCCCAGTGGTTCTTTTTGACGGATAAAATGAATGCTTGCCATATCACTTATCGCCTGCACTTGCTCGAGCAAATCCTGTTTGCCTTTGGCATAAAGGGAGTGTTCCAGTTCCACCGATTTGTCAAAATGATCCTCGATCGATTTTTTATTACGTCCGGTCACAATAATAATATTTTCAATACCCGATTGAACCGCTTCTTCAACAATATATTGAATGGCGGGTTTATCCACAATGGGCAGCATTTCTTTCGGCTGAGCCTTGGTTGCCGGTAGGAATCGTGTTCCGAGTCCCGCTGCCGGAATGACTGCCTTTTTGATTCTCATATCATGAAACACTCCTTTCGTTCGCATCTGTATTCGGACAGGGCGCTGTCGCGGACACAGCACGGAAAACCCAATATCGACTGGCAATATAGTTCAGGATCATGCCCAAGAGGGTTGCTGCTGCTTTGCTTATGACCAGGTTCCAGCCAAGTATGTGGTTCGAGAGAAACAAGATCAGAGATATTAAGACGAGGATAATCAGATTAGTAGTCACAAAACGCAGCAATTCATTATTTGGACCTTGTCTTCGTGCATCCCTGAACGTCCATCGTCCGTTCCACCAATAACTATTCAATACGCCGCAGCTATAGGAAATGACCTGGGCAATCAGAGCGGGTGCGCCTAGGGCGGCGAGCATGGTAAACACCAATGCATCCACCGCCGTATTCACCACACCTACGATTCCGAATTTGATCAGTGTGACCAACCGATTAATCATGGTGAGCAACTCTGCCTGTCATCCGCACTTGTCCGGACTGACTCTCCAATTGATACACGTCACGCACAATGTATAAGGGTCTTGCCTTGGTTTCATCATAGATCCGGCCAATGTACTCCCCAAGAATGCCCAGCATAATGAGAATAAATCCATTAAATATCAGCATGATGCTGACGATGGAAGGCCAGCCTTTGATCGTTGAATCGGTGAAAATCGCAGAAATGATCACGCTGAGCATGTAGATGAATCCGCCAACGGACAGAATAGCTCCCAAGTAACCCGCAAGCTTGAGCGGTTTATACGAGAAGGAAGTAATACCATCCAGGCTCAGTTTCAACATGCGTTTTAGCGGATACTTGGTCTCCCCTGCTAGACGCTCATCTCGTTCGTATTCGATCGCTGTTTGTCTGAATCCAACCCAGCTGACCAAACCACGGACAAATCGATTTTTTTCCGGAAGACGTTTCATCTCATCGCACACTTTGCGATCGATTAATCGGAAATCTCCTGTATCCACTGGAATATCCGTATCGGTTGATGCCCGGAGTACGCGGTAAAACATGCTTGCAGACCATTTCTTAAAGCGGGTCTCCCCACTTCGTCTGGTCCGGCGGGCATACACTACCTCATAGCCCTCTTTCCATTTGGCAATCATGTCCAGAATCAGTTCGGGAGGGTCCTGAAGGTCCGCATCAATAATGACAACTGCATCACCTGCCGCATAATCCATCCCTGCAGTAATCGCGATCTGGTGACCGAAGTTGCGTGCAAAATCAATTAATTTTACACTTTCATCCCAACGTGCATAGTCACGGATCATCTGCGCACTTCGGTCGACACTGCCATCGTTGACAAACAACAGTTCATACGTTTCTCCCGTACTGCCCATCACCTTTTTCACCCGTCGATAGGTTTCTTCAATGACTGCCTCTTCGTTGTACATCGGAATAATGATGCTGTAACGGCACTTTTGGGCCATATTCGTTCCCTCCTTTTCAATTTCAGTTCGTTCCACTTGACCATCTCTATAACTTCACTTCGTATAGGGTGCTCTGTCCGCCGAAGCCAGCCCCGCTATCCGTACCTGACATCCACTCTGATGCCGGAATTTCGGTACCATGTTCCATGATCCAGCTGCTAATATCCGAATTACCTCCTCGGCCGCCCATGCCGCCAACCATGAAGTATTTCACTTGTCCGCTCTTCACGAGCTCTGCCAGTTCCTCCGTGGTATAGACCGGATCAGAACCGGAGAAGCCTCCGAGTGTAATGACAGCCTCGTTCTCATCAATGATGTATGGAGCTGCCTGATTATAGTCTGTCGTTGCAAAAAGATAGGTCTCTCCTGTGTTATTTTCTCTGAGATAATTCAGTGTTGTTGTATCTACTTCTTCGTTCCTGTTTCCGGCTCCGCCTCGTCCGCCAGCTGCTCCCATGCCACCACCGCCAAACATGTTTCCACCAGATGCCGGAGGTGTTCCTGTACTCAATGGATCACCAGCAGCACCGCTGCCAGAAGCACCAGGGAAGGATGGATTTGTATCACTTGCAGCATTAGGTAGAGTCATCTCGCTATCTCGATCACCTTGTCTGCCTCCCATAGCCATGCCCATGCCGCCGAACATTCCATTCGAACCTGTAGGACCCGCGGCAGGAATCATGCTGTTACCGCCGTAGGTAATTGGCGTGAATGCCCAATAGACTGGACCAATAAGCATAACCATAAACCCTGCCACAATGATGCCTTGCTTCCATTGATGTGAACGATTGAGCATTACAATTAGAATCAGCGTAATCACAATGCCTGCAATGAGTTCGCTGATCGACCACCCTGCACCGATGGTGTCATCATAAACCTGCATGATATACCAGCCGAAGATCGTCGTAAGCAGAACGGCAAGAGGAAGCAGCCAGGCTTGCCACCCGTTACGTTCTCGATAGGCCTGCCACATGGCTACAAATCCGGCACCAGTCAAAGCTGCAACTGGCGGGGCCAGCATGATCAGGTAATATTGGTGGAAGAAACCAGCCACACTGAAGAACGCCGCAACCGGAAGCAACCAGATCAGCCAAAACGCAGCTTCCTTATGTTTCATCGTAATATTTCTCCGTCTGAACCCCGCAAAGAGAGCAATGCATCCCAGCAGTGCCGTTGGCAGAAGCCAGCTGGCCTGGCCGGACAGTTCAGTCTGGAACAATCGAAGCACACCTTTCTCCCCTGTGCCGAACATGCCACCCATTCCGCCACCATTGCCGCCACCGAAATTGCTTCCGTTTGGCATTTCAGCGCCGTTCGGCAACTGTCCGCCTTGCGGGAAATTCATTCCGTTCATTTGCCCCATCTCACGCTTTAAACCGTCGCTTGAAGGGTTGCCTGCAGCAACGGAGTTGTCTGATGAATCAGAATCCGAGGCTGGTGCGGAAGCATCATCACGGTTTCGATCATCTGCCATGTTAGGCATGCCTGCACCAGCGGTTCTGTTCTGCTGACCAGTAAGACGGGACAGACCGTTATAGCCAAAAGCAAGCTCCAGCACCGAATTGGTTTCGCTGCTTCCTATGTAAGGCCGCTGACTTTCCGGAATAGAATCGACCGTCACTGCCCAGGATAGGGAAACAACTGCCAGTACTGCGGTACTGCCAATAAGCAGAAGGATCTTCTTTCTCCATTTCGCCTGGAATGCAAGCAGGTAGAAGATATAAAATGCCGGAAGAATCATGTAGGCCTGAAGCATTTTCATGTTAAATGCCAGTCCAATAAGGCCAAATGCTGCGAGGATCCGCCACGGACTGCCCTGCTTGGTACCTTTGAACAAAAACCAGGAACCGAGCAATAGCGTAAATACCAGCATGCTGTCGATATTGTTGGTACGACTTACTGCCGCCACAACGGGAACCGTAGCCATAGCCAGAGCAGCAATACGTGCCGCAGCAAGTCCAAAGGTTGGTTTAACCATAAAATAAATAATCAGTACCGAACCAATTCCCGCTAACACTTGCGGCAAAATAACACTCCAACCATGCAATCCGAAAACATAGGCAAAAGCCGTCTGAATCCAAAACACGACGGGTGGTTTATCTACCGTTACGGAGCCAGCCGAATCAAGGGATGCATAGAAGAAATTGTGGAAATTTCTCAGCATGCTCCCTACGGCGGTCGTATAGTAGGAATTGGCATATGAATCGTTCCAAATCCCGTATCCGTTCAGAATTGCCGCCAATATGACAATCGGCAGAAGGACCAGATCAATCCTTCGTTTGGCATGTTTCAATGTCAATCACTCCTTCTCGTTCTTCATGATTGTATTGTGACATGCCAAAATAAAATTGGGATGAGTCCCCGCTGAATGTTAACTGAGGATAAGTTCCAAACCTTTCAGCTAATTTTCAGCTTGGCAAGCGATAATACAACATAAAGCCCTCAACTTTTTGAGGCATTCATTAGATGGATTTAACAGGGAGGCATGCCCGCTTATGAAGTTAAGTACCGGGATTAAAATCCTTTTGGCGGATGATGAACCACATATTTTGCAATTTTTGGAGCTTGGATTGAGTAATGAGGGTTTTGATGTACGCACGGCTCCGGATGGTGCTGCAGCACTTGAACTCGCACTTGAGTTCCATCCGCATATGGCCATTTTGGACGTCATGATGCCGGAAATGGATGGATTCGAGGTGGTTGAACGTCTGCGCAAGACTGGAGCCCAGGTTGGAGTCATCATGCTTACAGCCAAGGACGAAGTTGAGAATCGAGTTAAAGGTCTGTGGCTTGGTGCTGACGATTATATGATCAAGCCCTTTGCCTTCGATGAGCTGCTCGCCCGGATCCAGGCAAGGCTGCGTAATCAGTTTCCATTGCTTATTGGGGCCGTAACACATGGTCCCTTCCGAATCGACGATCAGCGCAAGGAGATCACCTATCATGATCAGATTCTTGAGTTGTCCCCTACCGAATATGAACTATTGAAGTTTATTGTGCTGAACCACGGTATCGTGCTAAGCAAGGCGACAATTCTTAGTCGTGTATGGGGGTATGATTTTGGCGGAGAAGAAAATATTGTCGAGGTCTATATACGATCACTGCGTGACAAACTTGGGGATAAAGAGCACAAACTTATTCGCACTCTTCGAGGTGTTGGATACCGAGTGGATCTCTGATGAGTCCTTCAATGAAGCCTACCACCAAATCTCTTCAGGGACGACTGCAGCGGTTAATTTGGCCCCGTTCGCTCCGTTCTCAGCTGCTCGCCCGCTCTTTGTTTATTCTTGCAGCCTTATTCTTGTTAATTGGCATGCTTCAGTTCTGGATTATGGAGAGCTTTCTGTATCGCAATCAGGCGAAAACGATGGAAGAGCAGATCATGTCCATGCCTCCTGTCTGGCTCGGCTTATCTTCGCGGAACGAGTCATTCAATAACCCATTTGCCGGACAGGCAGGCTCAGATGCACGCGTGTCGGGTAACAGGATGCTTTACATTCCCGATCGTTCACTTGCCCTATTCGATCGAAATGGTACATTCGAGGATATATTCGGTAAAGAAGACGGTCTGGCAGCACCCCAGCTCACTACCGCCGAATACAAAACAATCACGGACCAATTATTGGACAAACGACATGCCCCTTACCAGATCGTGACGGATCGTACAGGCACTGAGCAATTGATCGTTTTTGCCTCGCCTGGGCCTCGTAATCGGGATTTCTCCATGGTTCAGATGGGTACCCCCACGAAACCATTAAGAGACCTCATTGTTAAACAGCTGCTGATCTTCGTCATGTTATCCATTCTGGCGATGGTCGCAGGTCTCATTCTCTATACCAAAACGCTCCGCCGTACACTGATTCCGTTATCCAGTATGGTGGATACCGTACAGCGGATCGATGCAGGCAGCTTGGCAGAGCGTCTTCCCGCCACGCAGGGTCAACAGGAAGTGGATCAGCTCGCGCAGTCGTTCAACGGCATGCTCGAAAGACTCGAGCAATCATTTGAAGCGGAACGTGAATCCAAGGAACAAATGCAGCGTTTCCTGTCCGATGCTTCCCATGAACTGCGGACTCCATTGACGTCCATCCACGGATTCATCGAAGTTCTCCAGCGAGGCGCAGCGTCCAATCATGAACAACTGTATAGGGCACTGGACAGCATGTATGGGGAGTCTGTTCGAATTAACAAACTGGTTGAAGATTTGCTTATGCTAACCAAGCTAGATCAAGCTCCGAAGCAAGAACAGGAGATTGTTCAGCTGGATCATTTGCTGATGGAGATGCAGCCCCAGCTCAACATGATGGCGCGGGAACGCCATGTACACTTCGACCTGACTGCCGGTATAACCATAATGGCTGAGCCGCACAAGCTGAAGCAGGTGGTTCTCAATTTGTTCCACAATGCAGTGCAGCATACCCACCCGGAATCCGGTTCCATTACTGTGGCGCTTTATGCTGTTCATAACAAGGCCGAACTGACCATAAAAGACAACGGCACCGGGATTGAACCGGAACATCTTCCCCATATTTTTGAACGCTTCTACCGGACCAGCTCTTCCCGTTCCAGAAAGGAAGGCGGCGCCGGCCTTGGTCTAGCCATTACACGTTCCATTGTGGAAGCGCATGGCGGAAGTATTGCGGTGAACAGCAAGTTAGGCAGCGGAACCACGTTTACCATTTTGCTGCCTTTGTCTGAGGCAACTTTTGATCATTAGCATGACTAATAACCCTTTCCAGCTCCTTAGGACTGTGAAAGGGTTATTGGCTCAATACTCATTTTTTTCAATTCTAAGCACCTTCGGTAAGTCTATGTTCTATTTTTTTAATCCAATTATGTTGTTCGTCTGCAAGCATTGTTTCCCATCCCAGCTCCATAGCAGGTTTAAAGTTTTTCGATTGATCATCCACAAATATAATACGCGTTCTAAAGTTCATATGAGATTCTACGATTTCATAAATTTCTCTTTGGGGTTTGCAGAATCCGACCTGATTCGAAATGGTAATGCTTTTGGTGTGCTCTTCGATCGTCAGCAATATCGGTTTAACCCACTCATGGCAATGATTGCTTAGCAGATGTATATCAGCGTGCTGACTCCATCGTTCAAGATAATGTATTGCAGGTAATGTTTCAGTCGTACGATTTAGTAATTCATATGCATAGGTTTTGTCTATCTTGGGGTATTGCAATTGCAACCAGACCCAGAACTGTTCCTCTTTCATTTTTCCTGTCCAGAGGTCTATCCGAATAGCGTTCAGCTGTTCAAAGAATATAGGAAAAGTCGTGCCTGCATGACCTGCAAGCTCCTGCCAAAATGAAGAGGAAAGATTCGTAATCAGAACTCCGGCTATATCCAAAACAAGCTGAGGTTTATCTTCCATTCCATCACCTCTGTTAAAATTGATTTTCTCGAGTAAATGTTTCCTCACCATATCCCCAACTCATACTAACTCTCCGGTTTCCATGACTGGATCACCTGATGATTGGCATCGATGGCATGGATATTGTCGAACGTCTCCATGAGACTAAGCTGCGATTCGTTTTGAAAGGCTACTGGCATTCTCACGATAAACGTATTATTTATTGCTTCTACAGCATGAGTCTCTCCATTAATATATTCAATTTGGAATTTGGCAATGGAGATGTCAGAATATAAGGCACCCCACATGAAATTTCCGTTATTGTTTTTGGGCTCCGCGACAACGAGGAACGCAGGACCCAGATCTGAACTGGCCGTCCAACCCGACTCGGTGTCCGCATTTACATGAAATCTCCCACGCTTCTGTTCATAGGCTGCAAATACATACTGTGTTTCGTACAGATAAAGGACCAACTGATTCTCCTGATCAACATTCACAATCTTCACCGGTGTCTGCCAATTGGATTGGACAGCCTGGTCCAATGTTGGATATCCGAAGATCCGATCCCAGAAAAGGTTGAGACCTACAATCAACAGCACAAGCAGGATGGTGCTTATCCAGATTATTTTCTTCATGCTCCCCCTTACTACACTTCACCTTTTATTCATTTTACGAGCTAACACTTGCACACCATTAACAGGTTTCCATCCAGATCCTGAAAGTTAAACCAGTGATCATGCTCAATGGGTGTCGTTATGTGAACATCCTTGGATTGCATAAACGCATAGGCTTCCTCAATATTTTCCGTATCAAAATGGAATGCAGGCGTTTTGAACGTATGCGCTTCGGCATAAATTTTGCTGTCCAGCACAATCCGTGTTCCGTTCATTGGAAGGATGTATAAATGACCAAACAGGATCTCGCCATCCGCAGGCAAGCCCAAGAGGTCACAATACCAATCTTTTGCACGCTCAATGTCACGGACGGGTATAAACACTGTACCGATCTGATTTAATATCGGGCTCATACCATTCCCTCCTTCTCCATAAACTCGTCCTTGGTTAATCCGAAAAGGATCATGTCATGGTACCTGCCGTTCGTATATATGACCTTGCGTCGAACACCTTCCTGAACGCAACCCAGCTTTCTCATCATGGCTGCTGAGGGTTCGTTCCCTTCGAGGACGCTATCGTTAAATTTGTTCAGTCTTCTCTCGAAGAAGGCATACTTCAGCATAATCCGAATGGCTCGCGTTCCAATCCCTTTGCCCCGATGATCACGATCGATCTGGATTCCAATGCTAAATGTGCCGTTCCTCTCATCTATACTGTTTATGTTAGCGCCGCCAAGGTACTCTCCATGCCAATCCTCAATCGAGAACATGATGCGTCCATGTGTACTGGAGAAATTGGAGAAGCTTTCTGTAAAATGTTTGGCCTCGGCAGACGTCGGCGGCAGTTCCACTGCACATTCGAGCAGACGACGGGCAGGTGTATCAAACCGATTATAATAATGAGCTTCCCAATCTTCCTCGCGCAGAGCACGCAGCCTGATCTGCTCATCCTGCCAAAAGTAATGGCTATAGTCAATCTCTCTCATTTCTTCATCCCCATTTCCCGTCCGTTCTTTTACTCACCATCTGTTGAAACTAAACCTATGATAACCCAAATTGTGGAACAGGTGGTAGATTCTTTTTCACTGAAATGAACGCCAAACAGTCCCCAAGCAGAACGTTCTGCCAGAAGACTGTGATTTATTTTTGTATACGATGAACCGCTCTGATTATTCCGAATATTGGGGCTTTGTCACGCGATCAGGAACCGATTCGTCGAAGACATCCTGACCCGGATAATCCCGTACTTCCCCTTCATGAAGCTCGTGGTTCTCATAGTCAAACCGATGTGCGGATCGCTGATCCACTCGCCACGGCGAACTCTTTCCAAGTGATTCTGAAAGTAACGATGAGCCGTAAGGGCCTTCCGGAAACTCCTCCAGTGCGAGATCATTCCGCTGCGACTCCACCGTGGACAGATCGGTATATTCGCGCCGTTCTTCGTGCAAAAATTTGTCCTTCATTGTTCGTCCCTCCATATCCGCCTTGAGGATTCCAAAGCACGTCTATTTTGAGCGAAAACCATACCATTTATGCATCATCTCTGGAAAACACTGCGTTTCTTACCTTGATTCACAGAATGAATCTGCGCTGTGCTCTCTCGTCATCACTTACGTATCGATATAAACAAAACAAATACAATAAGTCCAATACAACAGATGATTGTATCCCTTTTGGACCATACCAACAGGGTAGAACGTACGCCAAGCATCGGATTTTCCCGCACTTTCCGCATCTCCATGGCAATCGTCATATCTTCCGCTCTCTGCAATAACGACATTAATAAGGGGATAACCATCGGTCCGATGTCCCGGACCCGAACCGTATTGGGTTTCAGGGCAGCTTTACCGCGTGATCGAACGATAAGCGAGAAGCGCTGCCACTCGCTCCAGATCATCGGGATAAACCGGAAGATCAATGAAACGGCAAGTGCAAACGAAGCAACAGGCAGCCTAATTTTTTTACCAATGCTCAGCACCCAGTTTAACCCTTCTACCATTCGGCCATAAGGCGTGGTTAGCGAAAACCAGAGACTCGCCAAAGTAACGATAAACAGACGAAATACATTCAGGAGTGTTGCCTCCGCCTGCAGCAAGGAAAAACCGAAGCGTAGACTCCCTCCCTCTGTAGCAAGCGTGGTTCCAGATAACGCTGTAGATATAATGAAGAACAGCAATAAGGGCTTCATTAACTTCACGCAGCCTGCCAGAGTCTGACGGGGCAATATACTAAGCGCCAAAACGACTGGTATCAGTGTGAGGGATAACCCAATCCAGCGGTGCTGCAGCATTGCTGCCGTTACGAGCAGAATATACAGTAGCCATTTAAGACGCGGGTCCATGTTACGGTAAAGGCCATTGGGTGGAGTTGCCTCTTGAGCTTCAATGGAATGCTCCATTTTTGCTAACTCTTGCTGGCTCGCTTCACTTGTCCCTGGCACACTCCTGGACTGTTCTCCCTGCTGACGAAGCTCATTCGAAGCCTGGAAAGAAGTCTGAGCTATACTTGCAGCCATCTCTTCAGGTGTCATTGCAGTGGGCAAGTCCATACCAGCCACTCTCAACTGCTGGGCAAGTCGCATGGAAGGCGGCAACCCGATCTCCGCCTCTTCCAGCAGTTCGGGATGCATATGAAGTTCTCTCGGTGTAAGATCCGCAATCAACCGTCCTTCTCGCAGCAAAAGAACACGATCCGCAATCGGCAAAAATGTATCCAGGTCGTGCGTGGCCACAATGGCTCCCTTACCTACATTCCGGTGCCGTTTAAGCACGTCAAGCAGAAGCAAAACGCTCTGCGCTTCCAATCCAGCGCTGGGTTCATCAAGCAGAAGCCACTCAGGCTTCGTTGCCGTCCCGAGTGCGAGGCCGAGCCTTCTTCGTTCACCCCCGCTCAGCGCAAAAGGAGATCTATCCGGATTGAAGCGCTGTTTCATCTCATCTGGATCCGTTGGCGGATCCCATTGTACAAGCGACTCGGTCATCTGGGATTTCTTTTGTTCATCCGATAGTGGGAACGGGCGAAGCGAGTACGAGAATTCCCGTTGAATGCTTCGGGCAAATAGCTGCTGCTCGGGAAACTGGAACACCAATCCCATCTGCAGCAAAATAGACCGCGGTACCTTCCCATTTTGCCAGAATGGTTCACCGTTCAATGCAATGTGACCAGCACTTGGTGGTTTGAGACCTGCTATGGTCTGCAATAAAGTGGTTTTACCGGATCCTGTGCAGCCTAATAACAGGGTTATTTCACCGCTGTTAAACTGGATGGACATGTCCTGCAAAAGCGCTCGTGTTCCGGAGTCAGGCGCTTCTATGGTTAGGTGATCCAGTTCAATAGTCATCGGGCAGCCTCCTCCACCAGTTGTTCTGGCCGGAGTGGTGTGGCGGCTTGATTCAAAAAACCTTGCTGTTTGAGAAGGAGAGCTGTTTTTACTGTAAAGGGTGGGTCCAGTCTCAGTCGCTCACAGGGTGTACGTTCCTCAGCCATGGTTACCGGGGGAGTCTCGAGCGTACTTCCATAGAAAAATGACGATGGTACCCCATCATATACACATTGTCCTTGTTCCATAGCCATAATCCGATTACTTAGAGTTGCTTCTTCCAGGTGATGCGTTATCCAGACAACTGCGGTTCCTTGCCGGACGACAGATTCCACAATGGATTCTATCCGCTCTCTCGCTCCCGGATCCAGCATGGCTGTAGGTTCATCCAGGACAAGAACATCCGGCTTCGAGGCCAGGGCTACCGCAATATTGAGCAGCTGCTTTTGACCGCCAGACAAACGAGATATGGATGTGTCCGGGGAATATTGAAGGCCAACCATATGTAAAGCGTCTTCTCTACGCCGTAATTGTTCCTCTACTGAATCAACGAACGGCGATAGACTGAAATGAAACTCTTCCTCAATCGTATCTCCAAGCACCTGCGCATCAGGCTGCTGAAGCACTCCGCGAACGGCAAGCTCAGGAGCGGCCTGTCTTGTTCCGCCTGATAGTTGTGTGAAGCCGATCAGCACTGCGGCCAGTGTACTTTTCCCGCTGCCATTGGCTCCCACAATGCTGATCCATTCTCCGGGATATACGTTCAGGGAAACCCCATCGACTGCCTTGCGAACCTGGCCGGATTCGGCCGCATAATGAACTCGCACTTGTTCCAGTGTAATTAAAGGTATAACGTCCTGCATCGAAATTTGGTCCTTTCCCTTTTGCTTCTTTTGTGGTACGATCCAAATCGTTAACCACCGTTTCCTGTTTTGGTTAACAATAAGATTACCAAAATCGAAAGGATTGTTCAATCATGAAATTATCTTTGCGGGGTATTGTATTTAGTGCACTCATGGCAGCTATACTTGTTCTTTTTGGTTACATAAGTATTCCCATCGGTTTCTCACCCGTCCCTATTACGCTGCAGACACTTGCCGTCATGCTGGCGGGAGGATTACTGGGCCCGTTATACGGTTTTCTGAGTATTGCTCTTGTCGTTATTTTGACTGCTCTCGGGTTCCCACTTCTGCACGGGGCCGGCGGCCTCGCCGTACTCCTCGGTCCAACAGGCGGATACGTCATGATGTGGCCTTTCGCCGCCCTGCTCATTGGATTATTGCTGGCACGAATCAAGCTGAAAGGGATCGGCGGTTATGTACTGGCATTTGTCGTGTTTGAACTGTTCGGATCGCTGCTGATCTATGTTTCGGGCGTACCTTGGCTGGCTTATGCCTATAAAATGTCTCTTCCGGAAGCCATGATTCAAGGTTTCTATCCTTACATTATCGGAGATCTGATCAAAGCAATCTTTGCTGCGATCATTATCGCCCCAGTTCGTATGGTATTCCCACCGCAGCGACTGACAGGTAATCTGAATTCGACCATTATGAAGGCAGAATCCTAAGGAAGACATAATCTAAAAAATGCTCAAGTCAAAAAGTCGTTTCCGCGTGCATGAAGGTACTTACATTCACGCTGGAAACGACTTTTAAATATAATGAGGAACTTTGCTAATGATTGAATCATGAAGGTGATTCTTGCTCCCCAGCTCTAACGACCAGTTAGCGAATCTGCTTAAACCCATTCAATTCAAAACAAATATAAAATGGAAGGGCAGCGCCGATGGCGCTGCCTTTTTTAGGAATATACACGGACTTCAATCAGCTCGGCACAAGGTGCACCGTTGGTCTCCTCAATTACGATACGTAACGTTTTAGTTGATAGACTATCCTTCAAATCCATTCGGTTCGTTCGTTTACGATTATCCTTCACGGATTCAACCAGAACCCGTTTGCCTTCCACCTCTGCCTCGATCCGGTACGCTTTTACGAGCTCCGGAATGATCTCGAACGGAGTCCGGTGATGATGCAGATTAATGAGATCTTCATTCACATCATCATTCCATGTAAGAAGAATCTCACGGATAGACACCTCATGCTCCCACTCCAACTCCACCCAGGCTTCACCGTTTTCGTTCTCATACAGAGGTAGAGACATCCAGGAATGAGGACCGCCATAAGGGCGTTTATAGCCATCGATTACTTTTTCCGGCAGATAAGTATCTGTCTTTCCTGTAATTTTAAAACAAAATGGTTTGCGGTTCAGTGCCTTCATGCTCCAGGCAACAACGGGCTGAGACTCATCGTGATCCTCAAGGGAAGCGACCGCGTGTGGGGCAGCACCCTTCTCAAAGGACAACACACCGGTTACTTGCTGACTGGATTGATAGAGTCTAATTCTATCATTCTGCCTGATAACAACAAATGCATTCTGCGAATGGGCAGGCTCCCATTGGATGCTGACATGAATCCATTGCTCTTCACCCTTAGTTACACGAATGGTCCTTTCGGCAATCTGTTTTGCTGGAACGTAGTTCTCTTCCCGACCTGTATCCCAGAGCTCTACTTGGAGCTCTGTATCTTCCTCTGCCGATACCAGTAGCTCCATCCCCTGAAGCGAAGGATCAACGGGAAAAAGAATTCCGATATCTCTCTCCAATCGATAGGACGCTGCCGGTTGATCAATTGCAATGGTCATACACGCTGTTGAAGCAGTTACTACAGCCTTAGGGGCAAGGTCCTGCCTGTCTTCATTTCGCAATCCGATGACCGATGCATCCTGTCGCAGCAGCGTTTGCTGCAATTCCTTCAGATGCTGGTTATGGATCAATCGCGGGGATACCCCCTTGGCTGCACAGAGCGCAGCAGCAGTCCCGGCAGCTTCACCCATCACCGCACAGGTTGCCATAACTCTTGTCGTACCGAAGGCCACATGTGAAGCACTTACATTTCTTCCCGCAAAGAGCAGGTTCGACACATTCGCCGAATAAAGTGAGCGATAAGGAATATGATAGATGCCATCGGCATGCATATGCTTGGAACCGCTGGCTTCGGCGTACATGCCCTGCGGTGGATGCAGATCAATGGACCACCCGCCAAAAGCAATCCGGTCGGCAAAAGGCTCCTGAGCTAGAATATCATTTTGGTTGAGTACATAATCTCCCATAAAACGTCTGTATTCTCGTTTCCCCGGAATGGACCCCACCCACTCCAGTGTCATCGTTTCTGCATCAAACTGCCCTGAATTTTTAATATAATCCCAGATGCCATAAATGACCGACCAGAGTTCATCCCGGATCCGTTCATTCTCATGAACCGTGTCCAGTTCCCCTCCCCATTCGATCCACCAATAATGACAGCCTGAATCACCGCTGCGAATGACACGTTTGATTGGAATGGGCGTTTCCTCAATGTTTTTGGCAAAGGACGGAGGCACGAAACGAACAGGTCTACCGGCATCTTGTGTGTAAAATAGCAGCGTACTTCCCAGTGTTATCTGATCAGCCGTCTCAGGTGCCCACTCTTCTTCATATTCATGTGCCGCCTCACGTCCCAGACGATAGCGGGCTCCAGCCAGAAATCCGACTAAGCCGTCTCCTGAACAATCAAGAAACACCGGACTTTCAAAGCGAATGCGCCGTTCCGATCCCATCATCCACCCCGTCACCGATCGAATATGGCGGTCTTCCTCCGTTCCTTCTGCTTCCACCTCGTGTACATCCGTATTCAGAAACAGGCTGATCCGTTCTTCCGCTCGAACGGCTTCCAAAAGGACCAGATCCCACAAATAGGGATTGCCTTCCGGATTGCGGTACTGGTTCTCCAGGAACAGCTCTCCCATGATGCCCGTCTCCCGGGCATACCGATTCGTTCCGTGTGCTGTTGCTCCGCAAACCCATACCCTTACTTCACTGCTTGAATTACCGCCAAGCACAGGCCGGTTATTAATTAGGGCCACCGTACTTCCCAATCTCGCCGCTGCGATGGCAGCACAGATGCCTGAGAGCCCGGCCCCGACAATGGTAATGTCACTGGTAATCTGTTCTGTTCTCATGTTCATCACCCTTTCACGGCAGAATTGGTCAACCCCTGAATGATGTAACGCTGCCCTATAGCAAATACAATGATCATGGGGATAATCCCCGCTGAAGCAGCAGCCATCATGCCATTATAATCCACCGTATTTTCCAATATGAAATTTTGCAGTCCCAGAGGTACCGTATACAGTTTCTCGTCGATCAGAAACACAAGTGCATTCTCATAGTCGTTCCACTGCCAGGAAAAATCAATAATGGCCAGTGTGGCCAGTGCCGGCTTGGCAAGTGGCAAGATCAGGCGGAAGAATATGCGGAAATGTCCCGCTCCATCAATAAAGGCTGACTCGGATATTTCATTCGGAATGGACAGGAAGAACTGACGAAGCATGAACACGCCGAAAATGGTGAACAAACCAGGCAGAATCAATGCCAGATGTGTATTATAGATTCCCGCCCACTCAAACATGATGAACTTCGGAACGAAGAGCACTTGCGGCGGAATCATCATCATCGACAGATAGAGCAGAAACAGTGCATTCCGACCCTTGAAATCAATCCGGGCGAATCCGTATGCTGCAAAAGCGGAAAGAAATGTTGCGCCTACCATGCCAATGATGGATATCTTGAGTGAATTCAAATAATACGTACCGAAGCTTTTGGCACCGGACCATACTTTTTGATGATGCTCCCAGGTCAGATTGGATGGAATCCACTCAATGGGATATTTGAAAACTTCCATAGGCGTCTTTAGAGATGTGCTTATCATCCAAAGAAAAGGAATAATCATGACAATAGCCAGTGCCAGCATAATGATGGTGATGAGCAAACTGCCAGGCTGCACAATGGATAGACGTTTTTTGAGTTCCATACTTCCTGTCCCCCTTTTTAGATTAGTAATGGACCCAGCGTTTTTGCCCTACCCACTGAAGAACAGTAACCAGCAGAATAATGGCGAACAGTGCCCAGGAGACCGTAGCGGCGTATCCCATGTCATAATAACGGAACGCATTCTGGTATACATACAGAGACAGGATGGTTGTACTATTCCCAGGTCCCCCCTGTGTTGTGGCCTGAATGATTCCGAACGTTTTGATAGCCATGATCAGTCCGGTAATTAGCAGTAGAAATGTGGTTGGACTTACCAGAGGCCATATGATTCTGCGCAAAATCTGAAGCGGCCTGGCTCCATCGATCTTGGCTGCTTCGAGCAGCTCAGATGACACTTCCTGTAAGGCAGCAAGGTAAATAATCATGTTGTAGCCAAGCATAAACCAGATCCAGATGATATCGATGGCGTACATGGAGGAGGTTGTCGTGGAGAGCCATCCCGGTGGGTTATCTACACCAATACTGCGCAAGAAACCGTTGATTGGTCCCTGATTCGGCTGAAACAGCAGCATCCAGACAAATGCCACAGCTACTCCGCTCGTGATATAAGGCATAAAGTACAACCCGCGCAGCAGCTTTTTCAGATAAATCTTTTGATTCAGGATGACGGCTACAATAAAACCAAGCACAATCGAGACAGGTACGGCGAGCAAAAATATCAGGGTATTACGCAAGGATAGAAAGAACAGCGGGTCTTTCATCAATCGCTTGATATTGTCCAAGCCTATAAACGTCATATCTGGGTTCATAAATTTGTAATCCGTAAACATGAGACCAAAAGAGTAGATGGCCGGGATCAGGAAAAAAAGCAGAACTCCCAGCATGTTTGGACCGACAAAAATATATCCCAGCATGCGCTGTCTTCTCATCCAGTTGTTATGCATTGTTCTTCGCCTCGTTTCTTCCAGGGATAACCCAAGTCTACCAACCCGGCAATGTTCCCATAAGTAACAAATCCACCTTGTTCATAAAACAGAATGATGCAAAAAATGCTTTGCCACAGGCGGTCCGATCATTCATAAACATCAATTTGTTCTATTCTGCGAATGCCTATCCATCTGCTGTCAAAACAAAGAGACTGCCACCATAAATCTGGAGCAGTCTCGATATTTCAACCTTTTGGAGTACACGAATTATGTTGCTCTTTTTATTTGGCCGTCTTGAGATAATCATTATGTCTGGAAACCATAGCGGAGATCGTTGTATCCAGATCCTGTACGCCCAGAAAATACTTTTCGTACTCCTGCGCTCGCAAATCCACTACTTCCTGAGGCACAGTCCGGACATAGGTTAGCGTTTGATAATCAAACATGACATACATGAGTGACTCCAGATCATACGTATCTTTCTTGTCTCCTAGCATGCTCTCCAGCGCCTTATCCTGATCTGCATCCTTGGAAGCTGGGAATCGTCCTCCCTCAGCCATTGGGGCCATGCCGCCATCCGCATACCACTTCAGAAATTCCCAGGCTGCTTCCTGATGTTTCGATTTGGCATTAATGGAGATGTAATCTCCCAGTCCACCTCGCATGACATAGCCTTCCTTATCTTCAGACAAACGCGGTACCGGTGCGAAGGCGATGGTGAAATCCCGCGGGTAATCGGTAAAATTGTTAGAGCTGCGGAGAAGCCATGCCCCAATGTTAAGCATAGGTACTTCCCCGCTCAGAAACATCTGCTCCACAGGCATTTTCGACGTCAGCTGCTCTCCGAGCGGCGGTGTCGTTTTATCCTCAGCCATCATGGCATTCAGGGTTTCCAACCACTTTCTTACCATGGGATGATCCAGGTTGGACGTTCCGTCTGCCTTGGTATACCCTTCCTGCGACAGGACGGAATCCATTGAATCAACGAAAGGTTCTGTGTTTTGAATGAACCCATATCCACTATCCTTTTTTAGCTTTTTCGCATATTCTCTCATCTCATCCCAGGTCCAGTCCTTCGGAACAGGCAGATTGGCCGCATCGAGTGCTTCCTTGTTCAGTGCCACGAAATAGGTGCTCTTCGTGGTAGGGACACCATAATACTTTCCGTCAATTTTCCAGCCCTCCGCATCAGGACCCATTTTCTCGTCAATGTTGTAGTCGGTGAAGGAACTCAGGTCAGCCGCAGCACCGGATGCCACCCTCTTGGCCGTATGGGAAATCGTATAGTTCACAAATAAATCCACATCCTGACCTGTCATGATGGCCGTATCCAGTTTAAGATTGCCTTCATCATCATTCACATAACGCACATATTCAATCTGTGTTTCGGGATGCTCCTTGTTCCACACATCGATGACTGCCTGCGGCCCCGCTTCAGGCGGTACGCCTCCCCACATTTTCAGTTTGACTGTATCACCCGAATTGTCAGACGAACCGGTCTGAGCATTGGAACCTGAATCATTGGAACAACCTGCGATCATGCCCACAACAAGGACAAGTGATACCATTCGTGCAACCAAGCCTTTTTTTCTCACCAAGAGACGACCCCCTCGTAAATTCTGGATTGAAGTTTGCAACTTAAGGATAGCAAATGAGTGAGAATGGTCGTAAGTAACAGAATCATGATTGCCATGGAACAGAAATACACATTTGAAACCGTTATCATCCTTCAGTCAAATTATTTTGTTCTATTTCTGATGACGATACTGACTCGGGGTTGTACCCGTCATTCGTTTAAAGATTTTGATAAAATAATTATCGTTCATAAAACCGACCTGGTGGCCAATCTGGTTCACAGGCCAATCGGTATCCGTTAGATACTCGATCGCTTTGTTAATACGTGTTCGATGCAAATAATGAATCAGCGTCTCCCCGGTCTTCTTTTTAAACAGGGCACTCACGTAGTTTTCCCCCATCATGACGTAACGTGCGAGGAACTTCAGTGTAATATCCTGATCATAATGCTGTTCAATGTATTGGATGATCTTATTCACTTCCGGATGCGTAATTTTCTCCTTGGGCGCTGTGGATGCGGGACGAATGGCGCGCTCTTGTGGCACTCCGTTATTCGATAATTCCTTGCTTACCTTAACGAGAGTTTCGCGCAAATCCTTCACACTCATCGACAACTTCAGAATGTAATTGGAAGCTCCGTATTCCATGGCCTGCCGCATGGATTCAAAATCGCCCATACATGTCAGCATGACAAATTTGGATTGGATGCAAGCCTTCCTTGTTTCCTGAAGTAACATTAGTCCGTCCATCTGCGGCATGACAATGTCACACAGAACAAGATCCGGAGGGTCCTGCTTAATCATTGGTAACGCTTCCAATCCATTGCTTGCTTCTCCGGCTAGCGTGAACCCCATGTCCTCCCAACGAATGATCTCCTTCACGGACTCCCGGACGAATGTCTCATCTTCCACCAGTAATACTTTCCACATCGTAGTCCCTCCATTCCGTTAATCCTCGTCATTCTTGTTGCCCAGGTTTTGGTTCGCATATGGTTCGGACAGCAAAACAGGCAGATGAATCCGGCACAATGTCCCCTGTTCCAACGAGATCACCTCGAGCTCGCCTTTGTCCTTGAATAGAAGTCTTAGCCGTTCCCTGATATTCTGCAGCCCAATACTCGGTCTCTGACGACCCTGCTCCCTGTTATTCTTCGAATGATCCATTCCCACCCCGTTATCCTCGACCTCCAGCGTCAAACGATCAGGCACAACTGCATTTCTAAACATCCGGATCTGTATCCGGCCTCCCTCTGCCATATTGCCAATCCCGTGGCGAATCGCATTGTCAATCAAAGGCTGCAGACTGAGCTTGGGAACCAGGGCATACAGCAGCTCTTCGTCATAACTGAACTCTATATCAAACACATTTCCATATCTGACTTGTTGGATATACAGAAAAGCTCGCGTCAGATCCATTTCATCACGTAGGAGAATGAGATCCACATCTGAATTAAGGCTGGTTTCCAGCAGTTTACCGAGTGAAAGACATATTTCCACCGTTTCTTCGTTCCCGTTCCGCAGGCCAATCCATTTCAGTGTATTGAGCGTATTCAGCAGAAAATGTGGATTCATCTGAGCTAGAAGCATCTGAAAATGGACGGCATCCTTCTGCCTTTCTTCGGCACGAAGCTGTTGAACCAGTCGGTTCATGTCTACCATCATCGTATTGAAGGTCCGTGTAAGATCCAGCACCTCTCCCCGGTGATTCTCCTCTGGCAGCCGAATGCGGAGATCCTTGCCAACCGCTTCTTTCATCTTGACCTGTAGACGGGATAATGGCCTTGTAAATGTGTAAGCAATCATGAAAGCAATAGCAATAAAAAGCGCCGTAATGGCATAGAACGTTGCGAAATAATGCTTCTTCAGGCTTTCAATCTCACCAAACAGCAATTGTAAGGGAATGCGGTTTATCATATACCAATCCAGTGAAGGCAGATAACTATAGTTAATGAGTGACTCACTGGACTTGTCAGTCCAGTATCCATTACTCGGCTCGCGGGAAACCTCACGAATAACTTCATCGGACAGCTTAGACTCGGAATTGGAACGAGCAATCACTTCGCCCTGGCGGGTCATGATAAAATAGAGCTGGTCACTCTCGGACTTCTGCAATACAGACTGAAACCAGTAGGAGAAATCAATGCTGATTCTTGCCAGTCCGTATGTATTGTTATTCCGGTCACGTAATTTGGCGTAAAGAGATAACAGGGTCGGGCTCCTGGTCACATCACGAGATACGTAATTCTCATCATTCGATGTCCATACATATGAGGTTCCGCTGTCCTGAAGGGCCAAAAAGGAACGATCCGAGGCAACAGTTTCATAATCTAGCGGGACCTTGGGCTGATATGAGGTGTAGATATTCCCGTCTTCATCAAGCAGCGTAAAATAAACCGATGGATTGTAGAGAAAAAAGCTGTTATTCAAACCCTTGAATTTGTCCTCCATACGCTCCTTGTTATCCAGCACATTGTGCTCGCCAGGATTTTGAAGAATTCGGCGAACTTCAGAGTCCTGTTCCAGAAAGATCAATGTTTTGAAAGCGATACTGAGCTGATCTTCCAGCGACTGGTGGAGATTATCCAGCTGTTCATGACTCTGTTCACTAATCTTCTGCTGCACAAGCGATTCAATTTTTTCGTAGTTGTACAGATTGAGAATACTGAATGGAAGCAGAATGACAAGCGCGAACCCTGCAAACAAACGGTATTTGAGCTTGTGGGGGATCATCCATCCCAGCCACTTCCGCATATGAACCGACTCCTTTTGCTGCCCTCTGGTGAACTTATTATATCACCCTGTTCATGCAGCTGGATGGCTGATTTTGCTAACGATATCTTCATTTTAAAGAACCCTGCACTCCAGTCATAGAAACATATTTCTCATTGCATAGAACATATCTACACATTAAAGCCCGCTTCTCTTCGAAAACTCATGCTTTCATATACGAACAGTTTATCCATCCTATTATCGCGAGACGGATCACTAATTTACAACTGATTTCTGTTCCAATTATGAGGGTACTCGCTTCTTTTATTCTATGTTATATTAACATCTACGAAAACGCTTTCAATACAAATTTTGGAGGTGATCCTTCCTTCGTAAATCCTGTCTGGACTGTTTTATAACTGAGCTTTTCTCCATCTGAGCAAGCATAATTCATCAGTTCAACTATTCCAAGCATGAAGGAGACACTGTTAATGAAGAAAAATCGTAAAAATGTTCTATCACTCACACTAGTTACCGCCCTGATTCTGTCTCTGTTCTCTTCTGCCATGGCCTCTGCAGCTCCTGATCACAAAGGCAAGCCAAGTAAGCCTGCTGCCCCAACCAAAATCCAATCCTACGTCAGCGCCATGGAACCAGGCTGGAATTTGGGTAATTCGCTCGACGCTGTGGGCGAAGACGAGACAGCCTGGGGTAACCCGCGGATTACCAAGGAACTGATCAAGCAGATTGCAAAGCAAGGTTATAAGAGCATTCGCATTCCTGTGACCTGGGAAGCCCACATCGGCGACGCACCCGACTACACCATTGATCCCGCCTACATGAACCGTGTACAGGAAGTTGTGGGTTGGGCACTCGATGCCAATCTCTATGTCATGCTTAATATCCACCACGATTCCTGGCGATGGGTCAGTTACATGGAGAAGGATCATGACCCTGTGCTAGCACGCTATAATTCCGTATGGACCCAGATTGCGAACCAATTTAAAAATGCTCCTTCCAAGCTGATGTTCGAAAGTATTAACGAGCCCCGTTTCACTGAAGGCGGAACAACAGATGCCGCAGTCGGGTACCGTATGCTCGATGAGCTTAATACTTCTTTTCATCAAATTGTAAGGTCTTCTGGCGGAAACAACAAGACACGTCCACTCGTACTCCCGACGATGCACACCTCATCCGCACAAGCCGATCTGGATGCATTAAATGAGACGATCACGAAATTAAACGATCCAAACATTATTGCGACAGTTCACTATTATGGCTTCTGGCCATTTAGTGTGAACATCGCTGGTTTTACCAAGTTTAATGAAGAAGTACAAAAAGACATCACGGATACATTCGATCGTGTATACAACGCTTTTGTAGCCAAAGGTATACCAGTTATTATTGGTGAATATGGCTTGCTGGGCTTCGATCAGCATACGGGTGTCATCGAACAAGGTGAGAAACTGAAATTCTTCGAATTCGTTGGACAGTATCTGCGTCAAAAGAAGATGACCACCATGCTGTGGGATAACGGTCAGCATTTCAGTCGTACAAACTATACTTGGTCTGACCCTGATCTCTATAACACGATGAAAGCGAGCTGGAAAGGTCGTTCGTCCACAGCCGAATCCGATCTGGTCCAACTCAAAAAAGGAGCAGCCGTTCAAGATCAAACGATCCGATTGAATCTGAATGGAAACACCTTCAAATCCCTGGCTAACGGTAACAAGAAACTGTCTAAAGGCAAGGATTACACAATTAAGGATGACGTGCTGACCCTTAAATCCAGTCTGTTAAGCAAACTGACCGCTTCCGGCAATCTTGGTGTCAATGCGAAGCTTACAGCGAAATTCAACAAAGGCGCCGACTGGCACCTGAATATCATTACGTATGATACACCTGTGCTGAGCGATGTTACAGGAACTACCGATTCTTTTGCAATTCCAACCACGTTTAACGGAAACCAGCTGGCTACCATGGAAGCAACTTATGCCACCGGAGGTAACGCCGGTCCGCAAAACTGGACTTCTTTCAAGGAGTTCTCCTACACCTTTAGCCCGGATTACAGCCGCAATGTCATTGAACTCAAACCAAACTTCTTCAACGAAACGAATGATGGTGAGGTTATTCTCAAATTCCACTTCTGGAGTGGCGAGGTGCTCACCTACACAATAACGAAGAACGGTACCAGTGTCGTTGGTCAAACGTCTTAAGTTGCAAATGCGAACGTTCTGTTCAGAGCAAAGCTCTGGCAGAACGTTTTTGTTTTGACCAAAGTCCGAATAACGTACAAGTCATGCCTCATACCTTTACAGTAATTTGGCTTGAGGAGGCAAAATCATGTTTAAACGGGTAGACCGCCTTGCAATTGAACTGCCGATCTCCAATAACCCGGATCCCAATGGAGCAAGCGCAGTCCAGGAACTGCTTGGTGGAAAGTTCGGCGAGATGTCCACGTTAAATAACTACATGTTCCAGTCCTTCAACTTCCGGGGCAAAAAAAAGCTGCGTGCCTTTTATGACATTGTGGCAAGTATTACGGCTGAAGAATTCGGTCATGTGGAGCTTGTCGCCAATACGATTAATCTGATGCTGGTTGGCACTACTGCTCCGGGAGACCCTGATACTACCCCGCTTCGTACAGGTAAGGATGCCCGTATTACTTCCCATTTCATTGAATCGGCTCAGACCGCGCTCCCTTTTGATTCCATGGGCAGACCCTGGAACGGCTCCTATGTCGTGAACAGCGGCAATTTGATCTTCGACCTGCTGCATAATTTTTTCCTCGAATGCGGCGCACGTACTCACAAGATGAGAGTGTACGAGATGACGGATCATCCAACTGCGAGAGAGATGACCGGTTATTTGCTCGTCCGTGGCGGCGTACATATTCTAGCCTATGCCAAAGCGCTGCAGATTGCAACCGGCGTTGATGTGACCAAGATGTTCCCTATTCCCCGCCTGGACAATAAGGTGTTTGACACGACCCGGAAATGGGAAGCCATGGGCGAACATCGCAGGCTATACACCTTTAGTGACAAGGACTACCAGAATATCGCCCAAATCTGGAAAGGCACACATCCGACAGATGGCGGAAAACTGGAGGCATTTGCAGGACTGCCCGGACACAGTGGTGCTATTCCCGATCTGCCTGACCTGCCGGAAGAATTCGCCCCTGGCGTCTCTGCGGAAGATCTGTTACAGATTGCAGAACGGCTGAAGCGCCAAGCAGGATTGTAGTGCTGAACATATGTCAAGCGGTCATCTCATTATTCGAGATCACCGCTTGTTATTTTTGCATGACCGTCCCATCATAAAACAAACGATATATCACCGCTTCGGCTGTGTATGACATATGAGGCTCCCAACCCGCGGTATACCAGCTGCACCGGATTCAGGCTGCTTGTAACTACATAAAGCCGCTGCGGGCACCAGCTATGGCATAATTGAATGTCCTGACAGCACTCTGGCAGATTTCTTTCAAATACAAAGGCATGTTTCACCGCCCAATCTAAAGCAATGGGCGTCTTGTCTGCCGAACCAGAGTGATAAAGGCGATACACAGAGAGTTTACCGATCAATTCAGTCAGCTGCTGTTCCTCTTCTGCATTGTGGACAAGCACGATTACATCCATCCCCCTCTTCAGCAATAAACGAACAAACTCCATTCCTGCTGAGCTCTGTCCCGTTGAAACTAACATTACAGCGTCTTCCACCATCGTACTCCCTCACCTTCGTCTCCAAGCCAGCAAGAATAAATATCCTCTGGCACGGTATGAGCGAATCATAGTCCTGTACTTGCAGGGCTGCAAGGCCGTAAGGGAACGATTTACTGCGTAAATCAACCAATTCTGGCGAATCTCAAGTTCTTTTTAACCCTAATCTACAGCTGGCTTCCTCTAGCTTCCGTTTACCGTGGAGGAAATGCCCCAATGAAATAAACGGATGTAATCAGCAAAAATAGCAGACTGAACCCGATTTAATCGCTTACATCACGGAAATGTTCACCCGGAAGCACTTAAATGCGGTAAATAAAAGATCCCCAACATTTTACTTCATCGTCACTCAGCCGTAACATAAACCAAAGGTTGAAGAACATAAAGTCGCATTCATTCGATGGAGGTTGGTGGCGTGTTTCCGAGCTGTGAACTTATAAATCAAATTACCATAAACCATGAAACGAAGATTACTTCCATGGAAATCATTCGGTACGATATGCGAAAGCTGCCGTTACTCCCTCATGAACATTCAGGCGGCTACTGCGGCTTGTTCAAAATTTCGTGTGGAGGTATTCACGGATTTGCAGAATTCAATTTACCGCGAGGTTCAGAGCCTGCCGATCTGGTCAAATGGGCTTCGGTATTCGCAGGGTTAAAAGGGTTGGAACCGAAGCGAGCTATCCATTACATCAGCGAGCACCAAAGTCTGTGGGGAGAGGTCCGTGCTCATTTTCTTCTAAAATGCCTAGACAATCTGATCTTCAATCTGGAGAATGGCGGGAATTCACCTATGAGCCAGGAACAGGTGCGTTCTTTTTTGATGGAATATGCGCTCACCTATTATTCGTTTTAATACACATGTTACGTTGTCTGAATAGCAAAAAAAGCAGGCAATGAGTCTGGTCAAATTCATCAGCTCTCTCTGCCTGCTTTGTTCATTATTGTTTAAACTTTACGACAAGGATGTTGTCCCCATTCGCCTGTACACTGCCAATCTTGGCCGTCTGCACTTCTTCTATGATTTCATTTCCGTTCGGGATCAGAACGGGAGTGATGAGTGGCAGCCCCGCCGCCTGAATGGAGTTCATGTCAAACTCAATCAATAATTGTCCAGCGGTAACTACATCTCCGCTCTGGACATGAGCGGTAAATCCCTCTCCCTTTAGACCAACGGTATTGATTCCAACGTGAACAAGCATTTGCAGACCACTCTCATGCTCCAGAATGACAGCATGTTTACTCTTGTTCATGACATGGGCTACGATGCCATCAAAAGGTGCGTATACCTTACCCTCCGTAGGCTCAATGGCAATCCCCTCACCCATATGCTTCTCTGAAAATGCAGGATCAGGTACGTTGGCCAAAGCCACCGCTGTACCGGTCATCGGCGAAGCAATCTCCAGCTTATCCACCTGGGGCCGATGTACCGCTGCTTGATTGGTCCGATCATCCGTACCTGCGGTTTGGACAGCCGAAGGATCACTCTCATTTCCACTGTTCGTTATCTCATCTACAGCAAGCGGCTGATCCTTGTAACCGAAGAACCAGGTTAATGCAAAGGCCACACCCACAGCAACCACATTCACAAGAATGTACAGGGGCAGCTGACTGTTCAGATACAGCAATGTACCGGGAATCACCGTTACGGCCATGCCTGTACCCTTCAGATGGAACAAGGATGCGAGAAAACCACCAACACCGCCACCAATCAGTCCCATAACGAACGGTTTCATGTAGCGCAGGTTTACGCCAAAAATGGCAGGTTCGCTAATCCCGAGAAAAGCGGATAAGGATGATGGCAGGGCAAGAGCCTTGAGTTTTGTATTTTTTGTTTTTAATCCTACGGCTAAACAAGCGGCTCCTTGTGCAGCCATCGCAGAAGTTACAATGGCGTTGAATGGATTATAACCTGTTTTTTCCAGCAGCTGGATTTCCAAAAAGTTAAAGATATGATGCACACCGGTAACGACAATAATCTGATTGAAGAAACCAATAATAATTCCGGCAATACCGAATGGAAGGTCAAGAACAGCTGTCGTCCCATGCAGCACCCACTCTTCAAGCGAATGAAAGACGGGACCGATGGCAAAGAGCCCCAATGTAATCATAACTGTTAGTGTGATAAAAGGCGTGAGGATCAGGTCCAGCGCCTCCGGCACGCGTTTTCTCAGAACCTTTTCGAACTTCGCTCCAATAAGTCCCACGAAAAATGCAGGTAAAACGGACCCCTGATAGCCTACAACGGGTATAAATCCAAACATGTGCAATGCTTGAGCCGATCCATCTGCCACAGCATAAGCATTCGGCAGTGCCGGATTGACAAGCATCAGTCCGAGCACAATTCCGAGCACAGGGCTGCCGCCAAATACGCGGAATGCAGACCAGGCCACCAGCGCAGGCAGGAATGCGAATGCAGTGTCTGTCAGAACTTGCGTAAACAACAGGAAATTGGGCGAAATGTCCTCAGGGGTTGCACCGAACAAGGACAGAATTTCATTCTGAGTAAGCAATCCGCGCAGCCCCATGAACAACCCTGTAGCCACCAGTACAGGTATAATAGGTACGAACACGTCTCCGAACGTGCGGATTGCTCGTTGAAATGCGTTGCCTTCCTTTTTCCCCTGATTCTTCACGTCTTCCTTGGAGGTACCTTCGATTCCGAGCTTCTCGACCTCTTCAAAGATCCGGTTCACGGTACCCGTCCCAAAAATAATCTGATACTGTCCGGAATTGAAGAAGGCACCCTTGACCTTGTCTATATTCTCGACCTGCTTCTGATCGATTTTCTCTTTGTCATTCACCATAATGCGAAGACGTGTCGCGCAGTGGGCAAATGATGCGATGTTATCTTTGCCCCCAATGGCTTGAATAACTTCCTTGGCTATTTGTTGATTATCCGACATGGTATTTCATTCCCCTCACCTAATATCTAGTAATCCCATTTGGTCGCTTTGAACTCAGCCTTGCCTCCACTCGCAAAAAAGCGAATTCCCGTACTTTCGGGGCTTGGGAAAATTCGACTTGTGAATACCTCTTCCCCATCATTGACAAAGATTTCAACCGACGACGTATCTACAAACAGCTGTAACTTGATCCGATCTCCGTTCAGCGTGCACTGGCGTACCGTGCCATTCATGCCCCCCATTGGAGCACCTGAAGAGGTTCGATCCAATATCAACTTTTGCTGAAGACGGTCGTATTGCAAAACGGTCTTTTCTTCACCGCCTGTTCGAAATTCAATCCCGAATCGTTCAGCATCAACATGACTGATTTCACATTCCAGCTCATAGGCAGTCCCGTTGAATGCAGCAATACTTTCAGATCTGTTCTCCAGTGTCGTTTGATAACGGTACCCCTCGGATTGTCGACGGAGCTTCTTCATCTCATCAACAGGCTGCTGAATGAGTTTGCTGTCTTTGAGGGACAACTGGCGCGGGATCGTAAGGCAATGGGCCCATCCGCTCGCATCGGTTGGATACTCCACATCCGGAAGTCCCATCCATCCAATCAATATGCGTCTTCCGTCCGGCGCTTCCATCGATTGTGGCGCATAGAAATCGAACCCGCGATCCAATTCCTGAAAAGAATCATGATCAAACGCTCTCGTCTGTAGATTCAATGGCTCACCAATCAGGTAACCTGACTGAAAAATGTTGTTGTATAAATCCCCTTCACCTTCGATACCCTGTGGTGAAAAAAGAAGCACGCCTCTGCCATTCATCTCAAAGTAATCCGGACACTCCCACATATAGCCGAATTGGGAGAGATGTGTCTGGATCTCACCCAGAAACTCCCACGCCGTGAGGTTGGATGATCGGTACAACACCGCGCATCCTGTCATGTCTGTCCGCTGTGCTCCAATTACACAATAATAGGTATCCCCATCCTGCCAAACCTTCGGGTCCCTGAAATGCTCTGTGTACCCGGATGGTACTGACGATATAACCGGCTGGTCGGCTTTCACAACTGAACCGCTTTCATCCATGACCGCCAAGCATTGATACGGATGTCTGATCCATGCTTCATCCCTGGTGTTGCCTGTATAGAGCAGGTGCAGCTTGTCATCCTTAACAATGGCACTTCCTGAGTAAGCCCCGTGCGAATCGAATGGATCACCCGGACGGATGCCGATGCCGACCTGCTCCCAGTTCACAAGATCCGACGAGCGAACATGATACCAATATTTCATTCCGTGCTCTGTTCCCAGGGGAAACCACTGATAGAAAAGATGGTAGTGTCCTTGGTAATATGAAAATCCGTTAGGATCATTCAGCAAGCCCGTAACAGGTTGAATGTGATAGGATTGTCTCCACGAGCAAGCGGAAATCAACGCTTTCAGCTTCTCAATCTCTCCTTCTTCCGCCTGCTCAATGAATCGATAGCGCTGCTCTCTGGTCATTTTCATAACATATCTCCTAACCTTGCCCAAAATTATTACATTATAGAGGAACCGGTTCCAACACAAATAAAAAAATAATTCCACGGCATACAGCCAAAACCATTATTCCAATTCGAATATCTCAAACGAATGGAACCGGTTCGATGGAATTATCATAAAGGATAAGTTTATACGTTGTCAACGCTTTCTCGGGGAATCAATTCCACATCAAGTATAGTTTGCTTCTCTACCGGCTCACCTGTAACCTGACGAATCATATGGCTCGCAGCCAGTTTACCGGCTTGCAAATAATGAAATTTCACTGTTGTCAGCGCCGGATGAATCATTTCCGTGATATCGTATCCGCCGAATCCGGCTACCGACAATTCATGGGGAATTCGAATCTTGTTAGAGAACGCTGTCTTCATTACACCAAGTGCGATGTTATCCGTGGCACCTACAATGATGCTCGGTTTATTGTCCCGAAGAATGGCTTCTGCTGTAACGATCGCTTCGGACATTTTGAAGCTTGTCTCGTAGTAGGTAACATCACACCAACTCCCGCCATATTCGGCGATGGCACGCTGGAATCCCTGTCTACGATGTATGCCGACGGCCTGGTCCCTCTCCGTTACACCAAGATAAACAATCTGGCGGTGCCCCTTCTCCACCACATATTTGCCCATATCGTATCCGGCCTGGTCATCGTTGTGAACCAAACTATGCAGACGTTCATGCTGTTGTCCCACCAACAACACAGGAATACCAATCTCTTCGACTGCCTTCAGATGTGCTTCGGTTACTTCAGCGGCAAGCAGAATAATGCCAGATACCTTCTGCCTTGCAAAATCATAAATAGCGTCGATCTCGCGGTCCATATCCTGGCTTGTGTTGGCAATCAACATCTGGTACTGATTGGTTCTTAATTCCTCATCTATGCCGATAAGCGTCTGTGAAGTTGCAAATGAGTCCAGCCGGGGGACAACTGTTCCGATAATACTGGTTTTCTTCGCTTTGAGACTCTGAGCAAAGGTATTTGGTACGTAATTGTATTGTTTAATAATCCGCTCAATTTTCTGGCGTGTATCTTCACTGACCGAACCGCCATTAAGAAAACGGGAAACGGTGCTTTTGGCCACGCCGGCCAGTTGAGCGATATCAGATATGGTTTTGTTCATAGTTACTCCTCTTGTGTACAGCTTAAAAATGAAAATGGATAATGCACCCTTCATATTATACTTGGTTGATGTCGATGTGGCGAATATCATTGTGCTGCAGTACAGCGTTATTGATGTGCGGCATCACTTCAATTCATTGCATGCAGAAGGTGTACATGCTAGTATAACTTCAATTCATATCGTGCACGATGGAATATTAACATATCAATAAACAATTACAGGCTATGACGGAAAGAGTAAGCGGAATCTGGCGTTGATTACAGGGACGTGGTGCCAAAGACTGAGAGCACCCGAGGCAACCATCCGCCGAAGTTCACTCCCGAGCCGATTGCTGAAAAGCGGCTTCTTCAAGCGTCAGCTTCTAGGACAATCCGTTCCTTGCGTTAAAAGGTCAAAGTGAGATTCGGCATGCCTGCAATCAGGCTGAACCGTTTCTAATTAGGGTGGTACCACGGCTTCTTCGTCCCTTGCGGATGAAGGGCTTTTTTTGTTTTTCAATAAAATGAATTCATATCCAACGTAACGGAGGAGTGGTTGTAAATGGACGAGAACAAAACCTTGGAACAATTACGAAGCCGATTAAATGAGATTAATCATGATCTGCTTCACTTACTATCAGAGCGGGCGCAAATCACACAGGAAATCGGTCAGATCAAGGAAAAACAGGGTGTTCCCAAGTTTGACCCCGTTCGTGAGAAAGAAATGCTGGAAGAATTGACGGCAGCCAATCCTGGGCCTTTCCAGGATGATGCCATCAAGCTGCTGTTCAAGCAGATCTTTCAGGCTTCGCTGCATTTACAGGTTTACGAACACAAGAAACAGCTGCTCGTTAGCCGTAAAAACCAGCAGGAGGATACGATCGTCTCCATTGGTGACATTCAGGTTGGCGCGGGTAAACCAATCATGATTGCCGGACCTTGTTCCGTCGAGAGTTACGAGCAAGTCCGGGAGGTTGCCAAGGTTTTGAAAGAAGCCGGGATTTCGGTTATGCGCGGCGGAGCGTTTAAACCACGCACCTCCCCATATGATTTTCAGGGATTAGGTATTGAAGGACTGAAAATTCTGAAGGAAGTAGCTGACGAGTTTGGACTCAAAACGATCAGTGAGATAGTGCATCCAGGCCATATCGAGCTGGCAGCGGATTATATTGATGTGATCCAGATTGGTGCCCGAAACATGCAAAACTTTGAGCTGCTCAAAGCAGCGGGCGACGCTCGTATTCCGATTTTACTTAAACGAGGGTTGGCAGCAACCATTGATGAATTCGTGCATGCTGCAGAGTATGTCGTGTCCCGTGGGAACAAACAAGTCATGCTGATTGAACGAGGAATTCGCACTTATGAAAAAGCCACACGCAATACCCTTGATATCTCTGCCGTGCCTATTCTAAAACAGGAAACCCATCTTCCCGTGCTGGTGGATGTAACCCACTCTACTGGACGCAAAGATATTCTGGCTCCATGCGCCAAAGCTGCCCTGGCGGCTGGTGCCGACGGCGTTATGGTGGAAGTGCATCCCAATCCAGCGGTCGCGCTATCCGATAGTGCGCAGCAGTTGAACATCGAACAATTCCATCAGTTCCTCTCCTCCGTAAGACAATCCGGTTTATTGAAGGATTAATAGTCGCAGAAGATAGTGAACAGTATTCTTTAAAGCAAGCAAAAACAAAAAGCCTGAAGGAGCTGCCTATTCATCAAATATGAATGAGCATTCCTCAGGCTTTTTCTTATTCTAACCATTTTTCATACCTCAATGATAATAGGCAGGATCATCGGTCTTCGTTTCGTCTGGGCATAAATGTAATGTCCGATCTCGTCCTTAAGCTTTCTTTTGATGACATTCCACTGGTTCACTCCAGCTCCGGTCAGTTCTTCCATTCTGGATAGCACCAATCCATGAATTTCTCGCATAAATTCCTCCGAGTCTTTTACAAACACAAATCCTCTAGAAATGATCTCTGGAGATGTGACCATTTGCTTCTCCGTTTTGCTAAGTGTCGTCACAATGACAAGCATACCGTCTGACGATAACTGTCTGCGATCCCGAAGCACAATATTACCTACGTCCCCCATAATCAAGCCGTCAACCAGACTGTTGCCTGAAGCGATTTTGGGACCCGGTGATGCTACGCCGTCCTTGTACTGAATCATGTCACCATTATTTACGATAAATACGTGATCCGGATCGATGCCAACCGATTCAGCCAGCAATCTGTGCTGGTACAGCATGCGGAATTCGCCGTGGATGGGAACCAGATAATCCGGCTTCATCAGTGTCAGCATTAACTTCAGCTCTTCCTGACTGCCATGCCCCGAAACATGCATGCCCCCCGACCCGCTCGAGCCATATAGTACTCTTGCTCCCAGTACATACAGGTTATCAATAACGTGGGCTAAATTGCGTTCGTTGCCCGGAATTGCTCCTGCCGCAATAATGACGGTGTCACCTGCTGCCACTCTCAAGTGAGGATGCTTACCTGTCGCGAGCCGAGACAGCGCAGCCATAGGTTCACCTTGGCTTCCCGTACAGAGAATAACCACTTGTTCAGGAGGAAACTGATCCGCATCAATCGCTTCAATCAGCAGGCCGTCAGGAACATCCAGGTATCCGAGTTCACTAGCAACAGATACGACATTAACCATACTTCTGCCCAGCAAGGCCAGTTTGCGGCCGGTCTCAAAGGTGGCATTCACAATTTGTTGGACCCGGCTGACATTGGAAGCAAAGGTGGAGATGAATATTTTTTGCCTGGCTCGAATAAATGCATCCAGAATGCGATCCCCTACAACACGCTCAGAAGGTGTAAATCCAGGTCGTTCGGCATTTGTACTCTCGGACAGCAGCAGATGAACGCCCTGTTTACCAATCTCGGCCATTCGATATAGGTCAGGATAAGGTCCATTTACCGGTGACATGTCGAACTTGAAATCGCCGGTATGTACCACATTTCCACCAGGTGTCCGGAAGAATACCCCCAGGCAGTCCGGGATGCTGTGGCTCGTTGCAAAAAAGGAAACGTCGATATCCCCCAGCTTTACAGTGGAGTGAGCATCGATTGTATGAAGATCTGCGGTTCGCAGCATATTATGCTCTTTCAGTTTCAGTTCAATCAACCCTCGGGTAAGCCTGGATGCATATACGGGGATATTCATTTGTTTCAAAAAATAAGGTATGCCCCCGATGTGATCTTCGTGCCCGTGGGTAACAACAAGCGCTCTTACCTGGTCCAGATTCTCCAGCAAGTAGGAGACGTCCGGAATAATGAGATCGATGCCCGGCAAGGTCTCATCCGGAAATTTGGAACCACAATCAATGACGATAATATCCTGGTTGTACTGAATAATGTACATGTTCTTACCAATTTCGTTTACGCCGCCAAGTGCAGCGACATACAACTTATTGTGGGCTAGATTCAATTTGAAGCATCCTCCTTTTCGCTTTGCTGCAGTAACTGGGCTATTCTACAAGCCTGTTTATGTATTTGTAGTATGGTATTTCTCGGTTCACTTATGCATCGTGAATATCGCCATGCCAAAAAGCCCGCAAAGGAACGCTGGCTCCACGGCGGACTTTTATCAGTTTAGGATAAAGTAAGTAATACAAAATTCCTTTTATAAAAACAAGTTAAACGAGCGATTTACCACGCTGCAGCAAAACATCTTCTTCATAGGTTTTAATCTCGGAGATCCATTTCTCGCGAACAGGCACTCCCTGCTGGGCACAATAATAATCCCAGATGGCACCAAATGGATAGGATTTGAATTCTTCGGTCAGCGCAAGCCGTACCGTATAATCACCTTGCAGCTCAGCGGCTTTTAGTGCATCCACCGGTTCCAGCATGGCACGCAGCAAAGCCTTGATCGTGTTGCGCGTACCGACAACCCAGGCGGCTACGCGATTGATGCTGGCATCGAAGAAATCGAGGCCCACATGCGTCGTTGGCAACAGGTCGTGACGAACGAGTTCCCGTGCAATTTCCAACAGCTCATCGTCCATAATGACGACATGGTCACTATCCCAACGCATTGGACGGCTCACATGCAGCAGAATGCCACTAGTAAAGAGCGCAAGGGAAGACAGCTTGTTGGAGATGACCTCAGTGGGATGGAAGTGGCCTGCATCCAGGCAGATCAAAGTATCATTTTGCAATCCGTATCCCATATAGAATTCGTGTGATCCAACCACGTACGCTTCCGAACCAAGGCCGAACAATTTACTCTCAACCGCGTCCAGATTATGCTTCGGATCAAGCTTTTCTGCAAATACTTCATCCAACGAATCCTTGAGACGTTTGCGCGGTGTCATGCGATCAACCGGATTATCCTTGAACCCGTCTGGAACCCAAACGTTCGTTACGCACGTCTGGCCCAATTGTTCTCCGAAATAAGCGCCGATGCGACGAGACGCCTTGCAGTGATCAATCCAGAACTTGCGGATCTCCGGATCAGGATGACTCAGTGTGAATCCGTCGCTTGATTTCTCATGAGAAAAGCACGTCGGGTTAAAATCAAGACCCAGCCCCTGCTCCCTCGCCCATTGCACCCATTTCTCATAATGCTTGGGCTCAATCTGATCCAGCTCCACTTTTTCATCCGTATCGGTATAGATCGCATGCAGATTGACCTTATGTTTGCCAGGAATCAGCGAAAAGGCTTGTTCCAGATCTGCCCGAAGTTCAGCAGGAGTGGTTGCTGCTCCCGGATATTGACCTGTAACGGAGATGCCTCCCGTCAACTCTCCATCCTGGTTCAAAAAGCCTTTCACGTCATCACCTTGCCAGCAATGCACAGATACCTTGATCTCTGCAAGCTTTTCCAATACCTCATCCGTATCGACTCCATGCTGGGCATATAACAATTTGGCTGCTTCATACGCTTGCTTGACTTGGTTATCCATTCGCAGAAACCCTCCTCTTAACGTGTAAATGCTGCCGGTACACCGCCATCGATGGTCATCATGCATCCGGTTGTTTTCTCGGATTTGGAAGAAGCAAAGAAGGCAATACCTTCCGCAATATCTTTCGGATAAATATTCACGAGCAGTGTCGTACGCTTGCGATAGTACTCTTCCAGCTGATCGGGCTCAATCCCGTACGCTGCCGCACGTTCGTTTCTCCAGGAACCATTCCAGATCGCAGACCCTTGCAGAATCGCGTCAGGGAGTATCGTGTTGACACGAATGCCATATTCGCCGCCTTCAGCTGCGATACAACGTGCAAGGTGAGCTTCAAGTGCTTTTGCCGAGCTGTAAGCTGATGCACTTTTACCGGCATAGACCGAGTTTTTGGACCCGATGAAGACCATACTGCCGCCAATCCCTTGCTGTTTCATCAGCTTGAACGCTTCACGGGCAACGAGGAAGTATCCGGTACCCAGCACATTCATGTTGAGGTTCCATTCCTTCAGGGAGGTTTCGTCAAATGGACTCGATGTGGCAAGACCCGCATTGTTAACGATAATGTCCACACCGCCATATTGTACAGCCACTTCAGCATACGCCGACTGCACGGCTTCCTCATCGGTTACATCCATTTTTAGCGCATATGCGCGATTCGCACCATATTGGTCGTTGATTTCCTGCGCTACTTTTTGAGCGCCTTCCAGGTTCAGGTCAGCCAGAACGACGTGAGCTCCCTCGGATACCAGCCTGCGTGCAGTCTCGCTGCCAATCCCACCGGCTCCACCTGTAATAAACGCCACTTTCCGGGAAAATTCCGTTTCAGCCGGTGCAAGGGACAATTTATACAATTCAAGCGGCCAGTATTCTACATTGTAGGACTCATTCTCACTTAGCGATACGAATTTACCCAGGCTCGTCGCGCCCCGCATAACGGCAATCGCACGGTGATACAGTGCTCCGCTTACTTGAGATAACGCCCAGCTCTTGCCTGTGTTGATCATACCTACACCCGGGATGAGAATAACGCGAGGAGCTGCTTCAAACATGACATCGCCTTCGTTTTTGTTGCTTTCAAAATACTGTTTGTACTGCTCTTTGTATGCAGCTACGCCTTCTGTCAGCTTCGCTTTCAGACCATCAACATCCTCAGCGTCCGGCGTCCAGTCGATGAACAACGGAACGACTTTGGTATGTACCAGATGATCCGGGCAAGCCGCCCCCACCTGTGACAGCTCTGGTGAATTGGCTCCACCGACAAAAGCAAGTACATCTTCCTGATCGTCATAGGACAGGATCATTTTTTTGCTATCCGATAAGGCACCGCGAAGCGTTGGCATGATTTTGGCTACAATCTCACGTCTCACTTCAGCAGCAAGTGCAGGATGTTTAACACCACCAAACAAACTTTCTTCATCCACACGAGCTTCAATGAACGCTTCCGCCTCATTGATAATCTTGATGGTCTGTGCGTAACATTCCTCGGATGTCTCTCCCCAAGTGACGAGTCCGTGCTTCTCCATCAGAACCAGTTCAGCATTCGGATTCGCGAATACGCTTTCAGCAATCATTTTGGATAACGTAAAACCTGGGCGAACATATGGGACCCACACAAACCGATCTCCATAAATCTCTCGCGCCAACTCTTTGCCGTTATCTGCACAACATAGACTGATAATCGCATCCGGATGCGTGTGGTCCACATGGTTGTACGGAAGAAAGGCATGCAGCAATGTCTCGATCGAGGCACGCGGGTGCTTGGAATCGATCATGCAATGACCCAAATATTCAACCATCTCTTCATCCGTCATTGATTCACGTTCAATCAGGGGACGAATGTCTTCCAGAGCCAGGCCTGTAAAATGCTTCGCTTGCATCGAGCCCAGGTCGGAGCCGCTTCCTTTCACGTACATGACTTCTACATCGCGCCCACGAAAATCCTTCACTGTTGTTTTGGTAGAGGTATTTCCACCATAAATGTTGCATACACTGCGGTCTGCGCCAATCAGATTGGATCGGTAAACCAGCTGCTCAAGTCCCGTTGTTTGCTCAGATGCCTGTGAAGAATTCCATAAACTCTGTACCATTCATTTCCCTCCGATAATGTTTGTTTTATTCCTAATCAGAGTTTATCATCTTTGTTTTGTTTTGAAAACAAAAGATTTTAAATATAAACGGAAATAATCAAAAGATCGTTATCCTTACTAATGTCTTTAATCAAAAGACACCCTGACGCTGCGTCAGAGTGTCAAGAATGCAGTGAAAAACCAATAGAGTTTCAACATGCAGTTTAAACTTCAACCATCATTACCGAACAATATCGATTGAAAATCGTACAGATTTTAAAAGATTCCCGCTTTTTGGGAAGTGTTTTTAATCCCGTAAGTATCATTGACAACCGTATTACCATAGCTCGTCAAGCTGCCGTTAGGTCCTGTTGCCAAATCAAGATAGTTTAGTCCAGAGCTATTACCGTACCAAGACCATGCAAGCCATCCTACCCCTTTTTCCTGACCATATTTCATGATTGCATATTCATCGACATCTCCATTGGTGTGATATCCTCCGAATTCCCCAATGATTAACGCCAGCCCCTTGTTCAGCACATTTTCCATATTGGATTTGACGGTGGCCGCATCCTTGCCTGCATACTCGTACATGTGAATGGAAAACACCGTATTTTTCTGTGAATCCGCGGCGAACACGCTTTGTCCGTAATCGACGATCGATTGAGGATACTGACCCCAGCCTGCTGCATCTACAATCAAGGTATTTTTAATACCCGCTTCTCTTAATTTTGGAATAGCCTTTTTGTACCCGTCAGCCCAGGCGCTGCCGTTCCATGTTCCGTACCACTCGTTTGCAATATTTACAATAACCCGATCTTCCTTCCCGATTAGCGCTTCCTTGATGCTGATCCAGTAGTTGACCGCTGCATCCAACGAATTGTAGTCATCTTTGCCTGTGGCATCGTGTACTTCAAGGACAGCAATCATCTTGTTTGCGTTTACGACATTAATGATGTTTTTTACGGAATTCAGATCATCTTTGGTGTATTGTGTACCGTTCGACAGAACAATTCGTACCGTATTGGCACCCGTTTTTGCAATCGCAGGGATCGCCGTGTTCAAATCATTTTTGAACCAGGAGTGCCCATGATTGATACCCCTCATGTAAAATGGTTTACCCGTAGAATCGTACAATTTGCCTCCGTTCACGTAAAAACCTGAAGCTGCTGCGGCTTTGGGAGCCGCGCTCCCCAAAATGACAAACATCAGTGCTGCAATGACTGTTAAGATTGTACCCTTTTGCAACTTGGCCATGGCATATAACCTCCTGAGTTTTTTATATTTCAATTAACCCTGCACAAGGCAACAGGTTAACTAAAATCAAATTTATCAACTAATAAAGAAAGTTATAAAAATGAATAATTTTAAATATTTTGTTTACAATTTACTTTATCGTTTAAGTTATGAGATTATAATAAAATGAAAACGCTTACGAGTCAACTCATTCTTAACTCTTTATGGAAAAAAAAAGAAACACCTGTCCAATGATGAAGAAGCGGACAGGCATTTCTATTGATCCATTACAGTTATTTACGCCTTGCAAAATCAACAAACCTGAATTTGTCCGGACGGTGCCGGGATTCCGTGAACTGAAAAGGACTCGCATCCTCCAGGTAGACCTGACTGCGTACAACGACCACATTGTGGAAGCCTTCCAGATCCATCAGTCTTCGATCTTCTTCGGTAGGCTCTTCCACCAAGATCTCTTTCTTGGCAAAAGAAATGGACAATCCAAGCTGATCCTCAATGTACTCATAAATGGAATCATTACATATCTCTTTGGTTAATCCCGGGACAAGACGTTGACTGATATAGTCCTTGTCCAGAATGACACGTTCTCCATCCACATTTCTTACACGCACGATTTTCCACACTTGTTCGCCCATCCCAAAATGAATGGTTTTAAACAAGGCCTGATCTACCTTCAGTTCCTCTAATTCCTCAACATGCGTTCTGGCCCGCTGTCCCATTTTCTTGGCCAGTTCCTTGAAGCTGACCAGTCCCGAAATGGGAAAATCAATCTTGCGGATATCCAGTACAATGGATCCCTTGCCCTGAATTTTCTGAATGTAACCTTCTTCATACAGCATTTTCAGTGCTTTGCGTATCGTCTCTCTGGACGTCTGATAGCTTTCGGACAAATCAAGCTCCGATGGCAGAAGCGAACCTGCCTCGATCTCTCCCGTCCGAATATGAGCTGCGATATCTTCGTAGATTCGAATAAACTTGTTATTCATCATTCATCACCATAGTTCATTACCCTTTTTAATCATATTAGCAACCTATTATAGCATTATTGGCAGGGTTAATGCACTCGGTGGTTCTACCAGCATAGCTGATAAGTAAATGTTTACAAGGAGTGACTCAGAAACCACTTATACAGGTCAGGATTGCTGTATGTCTCATCCCAAGCATTATGGTTCCCTTCCGGATAGACGGTCAGCTTCACGTTTGCCTCTATCGCTTCAAGTGCATCCACAATTCCTTGTGATTCCGAGAGAGGAACAACATCATCCTTGGCACCGTGAAATGCCCAGATCGGCACATCACGCAAGGCTTCTGCTCTGGATGGATCGATTCCCCCGCACACAGGGGCTATTGCAGCAAATACATGGGGATAGTCGATGGGCAGATGCCACGCCCCGTAACCGCCCATGCTTAATCCGGTTAGATATACTCTCTTCGGATCTGCAGGATAGTTCTTCAGAACATGTTCAACAATGGCATGCAGAGCTTCCTTTTCCATTGCCCAGAATTCATCCTCCGGACATTGAGGTGATATGACGATAAACGGAAAGCTCTTGTCCTGATCTACAATGTTCGGAAGTCCGTTCGCTTTCACCTTATTCAAGTCACTGCCGCGTTCGCCTGATCCGTGAAGAAACAGAATAACAGGCCACTTCTGATCTGCTGGTTGGTCTTCCGTATCCGGAATGTGCAGCCAATAGTCCAATGTCAACGTTTTGGTTATTTCTTTGACGATTCGATGCCCCGTCTGGGTCATGACTGTCCCCTCACTTCTATTCTCTAATCTTCTTCAACGCTTCGTCCAGAGCTCCAACCACCTTGTCACACCAAACGTCAAATTCAGGATCTTCGGTTTGCAGCTCTGGATGATCCAGCATATAATGTATCGTTTTCCGTATTCCCTGATCCGCTCTCGTTGTTGCTACAAATTCAGGTACAAGCCTCTTGAGTTTGCTATTGTCGAATACGACCGTGTTGGCCTTATCTCCAAGCAAACCGCCGCGAAGGTCCTGATCACTGCATGCAGCCAAAAATTCCGAAGGGACATGAACCGCATTCAGCTTGACACCAAGTACTCCTGCGATAATTTCATAGATTTGGTTCCACGTCGCGGACTCGTCTGAGGTAATATGTACAGACTCACCAATGGCATGGATATTCCCCATAAGACCGATAAAACCTTTGGCAAAATCACTATTATGCGTAATCGTCCATAGCGATGTGCCGTCACCGTGAATGATTACGGGTTTGCCTTCACGAATCCGCTTGAGAACTTGCCAGCTTCCTTTGGCTCCATGCACGCCAAGAGGCACAGACAGGTCACCATACGTATGGCTTGGACGTACAATCGTCACCGGAAAACCATGCTCCCGGTACTGCTTCATCAGATAGTCTTCACAAGCGATCTTATTGCGTGAATACTCCCAGTAGGGATTGGATAATGGTGTACCTTCCGTAATGCGATAGTCGGCAAGTGGTGTCTGATAGGCTGATGCCGAGCTTATAAATATGAACTGTTTGGTTTTGTCTTTAAATAAACGATAATCTCTTTCGAGCTGTGACGGGACAAAAGCGATAAAGTCTGCAACGACATCAAATTCAAGATCCGCAATAAGTTCTGCCACCCGTTCTTCATCGTTGATGTCGGCCTGCAGCACATTGACTTCCGCGGGCAGATCATCATTACGATTGCCGCGATTGATCAAGTAAAGCTCACAACCCTGACTGGCGAGCTGATGCGTAATTGCCGTACTGATTGTACCCGTTCCTCCAATAAATAGCGCTTTCATGTTAGGCCACCTCCAGATGAAATGTCTCACAAGTCCATGATAGCACGCATGCAAAAGAGGAGCAAAGCCAGCTTGTCACTGACTCTGCTCCTCTCGTTTAAACGACCTTAATTGTTCCGTATATCATGTACATGCCGCAGTGAATTTCATATTCTCCAGGCTGCAAATTTTCATCAACCATGTAGTAGTTGTCTCCTTTTTGCATGTACAAATCCATTCCCAGATCTTGTGAACCAACCGATTTCACATGGGTAACTGAACGGGTAAGAATAAAGTTTATTTTGGTGGGAACTCCTGCTTTAACCTCAATCACCCCAGGCTCGAATCCGTCATTACTCACATTCACATCAATGACTTCATATCCTTCCAATTCTTCAGACGTCTTCGCTTGTGCTGTTACCGAACTTCCTGCACCGGGAGACATATCCTTGCCCATGAAATAAACGAGAAATGATCCGAGTAATACAATAACAGCAAGGCCCAGCGTAAGCCACGGCCACATTTTCTTGATCGAGCTATTCATATCAGCATGCCTCTTTTCCTGAAATAAAAGTACAGCCTATATCATACCTTAAGCCGCTGCAGATGAAAATGGCTCCTATGGGCCATGTCTGATCATACTTAGCAAGTGAGGGTTGTATATCCAACTGAAAACTTCATTTTATGAGAAAAAGCCTGATTGCTCAGGCTTCTCTATGTTTATATTCATATCCATAAAAACTCTTGCGTATCCCCTGCTCACTAGGGTTAGTTAAGAGGAATACTGCGGAGCACTTCGACTCCGTTTCAGCCTCAGCTTATACAACTCTGGCAGAGCAACGCCGATCAGAACGATAATAACGCCAAGCCATTGCAGTCCGCTGACATGCTCATGAAGTACGATGGAAGATAACAACACCGCAACCGGAAGCTCTACTGCACCCAGAATGCCTGCCATATCGCCCCCAATATGAGGAACCCCGATGGCGAACAACACTGGCGGAATGAAAGCACCGAAGAAACCGAGCAGTAATCCGAACACAAGCAGCTGGCTCCAGATCAGTCCGTTAAACAGGAATGTCGGCGGGAACAGAATGCAGAGCAGAACCAATCCGCCGGTAACCATCCACGCGCTTCGAAAGGCAGGATGTGCTGACGGGACAGCTTTGCCGCTAAACAGCACAAACAGTGAATAACTCACAGCCGCCATCAGTCCGAGTGCAATACCCAGACCGTTAAACTCGCTCAGTCCCTGCTCCAGGAAACCTGCAGCAAGGAGTGTACCTCCGAACAGAATAATCAGAGTTAGGAAGGTTACTTTGTCTGGACGTTGGCGTTTGCTTACCGCCTGAATCAACACGCTAATCCAGGTAAACTGGAACAAGAGAATAATCGCGAGGGATGCGGGAATGTAACGTAATGACTGATAGTACACCAAACCTGTTATAACTGTTGGCGTTCCGGCAGCCATTAACAGTAGACGCTGCTTCCATGTCAGACGCGTAAACACACTGGTCGCTGCTGTTTTGCTAGTCTTTGATCTGCGTTTTGTTTTAAATTTCGTGTATAGAGCCAGCAACCAGGAGAGGATGAACCCCGTCACCAGCTGTGAACCAACAACCTCTCCGAGTTGATATCCTTCACCATATGCCAGTACAACTATAGTGGACAAGATGCCATAGCTCATCGCTCCAGCGAGAACGGACAAATAGTACTTCATTATGAATAAACCTCCTGATGATCGATAATACGTCCGCATGTCTAATCCATGCCAAGGTCACAACCTGCCATCCAAACGCAAAAATCCTAACTTCGAGCAAGGAATAAATGAAATTCCTGGCATCGTAGTTAGGAAGTATAGGCTTCCCGTAGAGACCCTCGCCCTGTGTACACTTTTGGCCTGCGAGGTTATACGAAATGAAGTATGCTTTTGTGATGTTACGTATGTGACGACTTTTCATATATTACATGGCAGGTGAGATGGTGTCAACCCCATCATTCCATTGAAAATGAAATTGGACAGCTAGGGATATCGAACGATATCATCCAGGGCATTTTCTCATTCAGGAGTTTCCCAAGCCAGCGTTTGTTCCAAACCCTCCTGTAAACCTTGCAGATCCAAGCCGTCCACGGCAAAGGCTTCCCTGATCAATGCAGGTGCCACAAATTCATCGTATTTGCCTAGATACGGGGCCTCGTCTTCCGCCAACAATCCTGAAGCATCCTCAACGGTTCGGCATTCGCTCATAATCTCTGCCAGAAGTGTTCGTGCATCCACTTTACCAGAGACGACAAAATAATAAGGCTCCATGGGCACGACAGAACGCAGCGCAAATCGATCGGACAGATTATGCTTCATCAATCGTTCCAGTGTTCGAAACGATTTGCTTCCCACCCAAGGGAGAACGTACAGGGAATCACCGCCAGCCGGAATAACCACCTGCTTCAGCAATCCGCTTTCCCGTGCCAACCGGCGTGCACGCTCCAAGCGATTCACCGCTTGTGGAGACAGATAAGGATAGATCACTGAATCCGACAGAACCTCACGCATTTTCTGAATGACCAGCGTATGAATGTCACCCCCCGCTCCAAGCCATAGGGTGTCCACTTTGCCTTTCGCCGCCTTCACATATACGGCTTTGTGTTTATGATCCACTTCTTCCACTTTCCACAGCTTTCCTGCAAGTGAGAAGCAATAGCCAGGCGGTGGAACTGTCGTAATCGAACCGATTTCCTCTGAACCATTCAGCACCTTGTGTTCCTCATCATCTTTGAAAACTGCGTAAAATCGATAATTATTCACCGTTTTTTCGCCAGTGAGTCCAATGATTAAGGTCTGTTCTTCCGTCCACTGAAGATGATCGGTTTCAATCAAATAATTTAAGAATGTCTGGTACTGATCTGCCCGGATCTGACTGAACGGCGCAAGAGACAGCACGGCATACGCGAGTTCGCGTGGCTCTGCCTCCCCCATACTTTTCAGCATGCTCATCGTCTGATGGTAGAGAACACCCATTGGCATTTTGCGAGCCTCAAGCGGTTCGACCCATTTGGTCTTCACATACAGCTCTATAACTGCAATGGCACGCAGCAGCGTCCATGGCATGCGAGCTGGAAGCTGCGCTTCTTCATCCTCTTCTTCCGGACAAACGAATAACATTTCCGAAGCCATGTCATCCCGTCTTCCTGACCTTCCCAGACGCTGGACAAAACTCGAAGCGCTGTAAGGGGCACCGAGCTGCACAACCCGTTCCAATTCCCCGAGGTCAATCCCAAGTTCCAATGTTACCGTAGCCGCAGCTACTGCCGGACCCACCCCGGTCCGCAGGGCCGCTTCCGTCTCTTCGCGAAGCATGGCTGATATGCTTCCGTGATGTACATGGAATACATCCCTTTCTTCCCGCCGTGCAGCGACTCTTCTCATTTCAAGGATGGTCACTTCGGCATCCGTTCGGCTGTTGGTGAAGATTAGCGCCTTTTTGCGATGTGTACTCTCATAGATGAACTCGTAATAGGCTTTGCGTGCGTTGTGCAGATGTTCGGCCTGCTCCTCATCCCGGGCATCAGGAAAAGAGAAATGCTCCACCCGCAAGCGCAGCTTGCGGCCGCCTGGAGAAGACACTACATCTACCCCTTCCTGCGTTCCAGCTGCTAGCCATGAAGTTGCTGCCTCATAATCACTCAGCGTCGCAGATAATCCAACTCTGCGGGGTCTGCAGCCAGCCATCCGTTCAATCCGGGCCAATTCACTCAATACCTGAATGCCCCGATCTGCTCCCATGAATGCATGGACCTCGTCAATAATAACGTACCGCAAATCATGAAACAGGGCTGGTATGGCATTGGGACGGTTCATGAGCAAACCCTCCAGCGATTCCGGTGTAATCTGGAGCACGCCGGACGGATTACGCACCAAACGTGTTTTTTCCGCTTGAGGCACATCCCCGTGCCAGTGCCACACCGGTATGTTGCCCTCAGATAGCAGATCCTTCAGGCGCTCAAATTGATCATTAATCAGTGCCTTAAGTGGCCCGATGTACAGAATGCCCACCGATTTGGAAGGACGTTCATACAGCTCCGTCAGTGCAGGAAAAAAGGCTGCTTCCGTCTTGCCTGAAGCCGTTCCTGCCGCGATCAGCATATGATGCGGAGTATCGAAGCAGATATGACAAGCCTCAATCTGTGCAGGGCGGAGCGAATCCCATCTTTTTTTATAAATAAATTCCTGGACAAATGGTGCCAGCCTGTAAAAAGGATTGTCCTTCATAATTCAAATTCCGCCAGAAAATCGTCCATCTCATCCGGAGCAGAAGATGCTGACGTTCCTTTGCCGCCATCCTGTGGCTCGGCTGCCCGCTCCCCAAGCAATTGGGCATAGGTCACTTCCGGATTCTGGTGGAGCGTATGCAGTACATCCATAAAATCTCGCACAACTTCACGGGTTGTTAACAGCTCATCCGCCCCGAGACGGTTCACCGCCGTTTGCATGAAATCAACCAGATCTTCGTCCGTCAAGCTGGCAAGGTAACCAAAATGAAGGGCATGAATCTGACGCAGCTTCTGCAACAGGATGAGAATCTCTTCATGAGATAACATCGCAAGCTTTAAAATAGGTCCTGTGTAATTCGCATATTCTCTCGCTGCATACCGACCATCGATCAGTCTGGAACGAAGCGCCTCATAACTAAACAATCCGCGTCTCTCATCCTCTACAAATTGCGGCGTACCGCCAACAAAGATGCCGAGGTGCTCTGCCTTGCCCTGCATTGTATCATTAAACATGGTCAGCAATTTCTCATAATTGCTCTGCCGAGAGATGCTATTTGTGATTTTGTACAGATTCACCGCTTCATCAATAAAGAGCAGCAATCCTTTATAACCTATACGTGCCGTAAACTCCGACCATAATTTGAAATAATCATACCAGTTGTCATCATCGATGATCACGCCGACAGCAAGTTCCTTTTTGGCTTCTGTCTTGGTGGCATACTCCCCTCTGAGCCAGCGAAGCGCAGCCTGTTTGCGATCATCATCTCCCAGCTTGTATCCGTTCCAGTACGAAGCAAGAACTTTGGCAAAATCAAAGCCGTGCACCAGGTTCTGCATTTCGTTCGTGACCGCGTAAATCTGCTTCTCCACCTCGGACGGCAGAGCCGGATCATCAGGTCGCAAGCCCTGGTTCTGCATCGTTTGCTGCTGCAGGGCAGCAATCCACTTTTGCAGGATCGGTTCAAGTGCTCCGCCATCCGGACGTGTGCGCGTGGACAGACGGGTCATCAGTTCTCGGTACGTTGCAAGTCCTTGACCTTTGGTACCTACCAATCTTCGCTCTGGGGACAGGTCTGCGTCTGCTACAACGAACTCCCGGTCCATCGCATAGTTGCGAATCATTTGTAAAAGAAAGCTTTTCCCGCTGCCGTATCTTCCTGTAATTAGTTTAAATGCTGCTCCGCCTTCGGCAATGTTATCCAAATCACGCAATATCGCGTCTACTTCAGGCTTGCGGCCGACGGCAATCTGCTCCAGTCCAATTCGCGGCACAACACCCGCTGTCAATGAATTCACCAGCGCGGTGGTCAGCCGTTTCGGTATTTTTAGTTCTGTCACTGTCCTCTCACCTCTTCACATGTTCAAATACATTCATATATTCAGAAACAATCCGGTCACTGTCGATCAGCAGGTCACCAATCGTTTCCATGGCCAGATCGTTAATTTCATCAAGCAGAAGTGCAGGCATTGTTCCATAGTGTTCAGCCACAAGGTTCAGTTCAGTATCGGGGTCCTCGCTGAGCAGAGCATGAATGGCCATCACATGCTGAGGAGCAAGCTGGTCCACCAAGTGGGTCCACTCTTCATCCAATTCCCCGGCAATCGCTTCCTCCCACTGTAATCGGACTGGCGTATTATTCGTTGCGACGGCTTGGGAACGTTCAGCTAACGCCTCATCAGCCTCTGGTTCGAGAGCGTGATCCTTATACAGTTCGGTCATGTATTTCACGGTGTGGTTCGCTTCTCCCTCAACGGCAGCCTGCTGTTCGAAGGAAGCCGCTCCCTGTACCTGCTCCACATCTTCCTCAATCGTTAAAGCCTGGCGGACGTATTCACTCTCCTGCTGTAATGCCGTCAGTTTCTCCGCATCAATTCGAATGATTGGTTTCTCGGCGGCATCTTGTTTAGCGGCATATACCTTGTCCAAATATCGTTCGATCAAGCCTGCGAGTTCAGGTTCCAGAGTCTTTCCACGCAATCGGCCTCTGAATCCGAGCAGTTCCCGACACTTGTTTTCGGTACATCGAAAGACGCGTGTAACCAATTGAACAAAATCCGAATTCTCTCCAACCGGAACATAGGATAAGGGAACCGTTTTCCCATAAAGGGTATCGTCATATACCGCTTTGCGAAACAAAACCCGCTCCGTTGTTCTCGGTTTATCCTGTATGAACTGGTCCGCGATCCCTGCCTGACGTGTTCGCAGCAGATAGGAATCGACGAGCACCATAACCTTGGGAATAACCTCTTCCAGAACTCCCTGGCCTCCATCCCTATAAAATTTGCTGAGCGTGATGTCATAGTCATAATATCGCCGCAGCAGATTCAACGAAACGTCGGAGATTCGATTCTGCAAAATCCGGTGCATCTCCATATCCTGTATCTCAGCGGGAAGATATCCACTTGAAATGTTCAGAATCTCGGACAACGGCATATCCAGTTGATGAACCAGCGTGTAATCCACGAGCCATTCCTGCATATAACCGTCAAGCTGCGGATTCCGGGCACGGTATTGTATCCATAACTGTTTCAGTTGATCAAAACCCGCTTGAGGATCTCTCCACCCTACTCCGTTAATCAATTCATACGTATGAACGAATACGTAGGACAGATCTGTATCCGGGAAACGTCCTTGCCTCACTTCCGACCTCCAGTACAAGTACCACTCGCGCTGGGACTCGTTCATGACACCATAAGTCGGCCAGTAGCTCATAAAGGGAACAAACGGAGCAGGATCTCCCTCCATTTTTTCAAGCTGCCGCGCCTCTTCCACGAATCGCTTCTCCGAAGACAATATGCTGCCACCAGCACGGCTTGAATGAAATTGCCTGTGGGGAATGGTTGAACGTTCAGGCACCGGAACAGCCGAAGCTTCTGGCTCTTCGGTCAGATCGATCTCCATAAATTCCAACTGTCTTGAATGGTCTTTCATTAAAACTGTTTCACCCTCCTCCATAAATCATAATACGAACAAGTGTATCCATATGCCTCATTATAGCACTTGTCCTGTGACAATGGCGATGAGAATGCATTTTTCAAAAAAAGAAAGAATGGCGCTCAAACTGTTCTCCAGTTCAAACGCCATCCTATAATTAATCAACAGTCTTGATCAAATGAATTTCCGATCCATTGTGGGATATTATACCATGGTGATCCGATTTTTCCCTTCACTCTTGGATTGAAGCAGAGCCTGCGTTGCCTTTTCAATTAAATCAGACACGGACAGACTATCTTCAGGCACCATGACAGCACCGCCCACACTGACCGTAACGACTTCATCCGGGCTTGATGGGTCCCGCTGAATCTGAAGAGCAAGCACATGCTGCCTGATCTCATCTGCAAGCTGGTCAGCCTGTTCGGACGTTGTGCCCTTGAGTTTCAGCATAAACGTTCCTCCGCGCAGGCGAGAGATCAGCGCTTCATTCTGCTCACTCACGACAGCCAGCACTTCGCCAATCCATTGCAGGCAAAGATCACCGCCCTGAAGACCGTAGGTAGCATTATAGGATCGGAAATCGTCAATATCAATAATCAGCAATCCCAGGCTGCATTTTTCCTGCAAACACGCATCCCAATCTTCCTGAAGCTGAGATTTAAATATGGATTGAATAGGCATCTCCGTTAATGGATCTGTATTAAGATAGTTTTGCAGCTGATTGGTTGTCTCCGTATAACCTTCCTGCTCGTGGTTGGATACTCCACTGTTCAGGACCACCATGACCGAAGGTTTGCCTGCGTGCGTCACCGAAGCAAGGGTAACCTCCAGGAGCAGGGAAACTCCTGCAGCTGTTGTGAAATAGGACTGATTTGTGTACAGACGTGTATCGTCCAATTTCAACTCCTCCAGATGCTGCTGTAAGACGGTTCTTGCATTATCGGGTACGAATTGGCTGAATTCCATGCCGTTCAGAAGCTTGGAGTTTTCATACCCGAGCAGTTCTGCCGCCCTGTTATTGCAGTATATAATCTTGCCATCCGTCAACGTAAAGAAGGCTACAGGTGAGAATTCCATCAGCTGTAAATAGCGTTGTTCATTTTGCCGCAAAATACGTGCATTTTGCAGTGCCTGCTCTTCGGCCTGAACCAGCTGATTTTCCGTTTGACGCCGTACAATGCTTTTGAGCAAAGGCAGCACATTCAGCTCTTTTGTTGTCCATGGATAGGAGGTGGATTGTACAACCTCTCGCCATTTTTCAAACGATTTACGCGGAGATAGACGCACACCGTCATCGGTCTTTATAACTGCTTTGGCCGGGTCCCCAGCCCAATCAACAAGCTGGATCACTTCAGGCCGGAACCAGATCATATAATGATGCTCCCCGGGTGAAATTGCAACATAAATTACGCCAGACACTTTCTCCTTGTAGGCTAACGCAGGACCGTACTCCAAACTCAGCTTGGATGTATGATAACTGTAGTCCTCTGATTTACTCGCAAGCCAAGCCGCAAGCTCACGTACTTGTTCACGTGTCGGTGTATCGCCATATAACATTAATTTATCCTGATAGCAGATGGCCGCCCCGGAAGCACTCATGAGACCAAGTAACGTTTGCTCTTCGCTCTCAAGCTCTTCCAGAATTCTGGAAGGACTGGTATTCCCGATAAATATGCTCGAAATCCGGGAAGCAGCTTCCCGCGACCTGATCTCTGCCTGATATTCATCCAGCTGTTGACGCTGGAACAATTCACTGGAGAAAAATGCACCGAGGAAGTTGCATAAGTTGCGAACACGGTGAGGGACATATCTGGCCGAGTAATGATGGCATGTAATGAGGCCCCACAGCTGATTGTCATGAATCAGAGAAATCGTTACTGTCGCCCCAACGCCCATGTTCTGTAGATATTCAATATGCAGTGGCGATACACTGCGCAGAACCGAAAGACTTAGATTGAGCGGTTTACCCGTCAAAGGCTGCAGTGTAGGGGTGATCTCAACAGGCTGGTAATTAACGTTAACGATGGTACGCAGCCAGTTCCGCAGATACAATTCACGCGCTTGTTTAGGAATGTCCGATGCCGGATAATGATGTCCGAGAAATGGTTCAAGCTGTTCCTCACGCGCTTCCGCAATGACCTTACCATTCCATTGCTCGTCGAATTCGTAAATCATGACCCGGTCGTAACCGAGCATTTCCTTCACTTGCTCCGCTGCAATCTGACTAGCCTCAATTCGGCTGTCCGTGCTCTTGATTCGTCCAAAAAAGCGTGAGATCCACTCAAAATCATTACCTTCCATCGTTCTGCTCTCATTGGTAGGCTCCATCTCCAGTATGAGCAAACCTTCGCTCTCATGGCTCACCGACGTGAACACCTGATCATGTCCAGCAATGTTGATTGTGAGATCCATATATTGCAGATCTGAGGTTACAGAAGCACTAAAGCTGCGCGCAAGGATCTGGTGAAGACTTTCTCTGCCAATCAGATTTTCGAGAGGCAGACCGAGCACTTTATCGGTTTCAAGGCCGAGAAGCTCTTCTGTATTCTGACTGCATTGAACAATGGTAGGGACATTCTGGGTATTCACAGCCAAAAGCACACCATGAGGCTGAATGAAGCCGGGTATATGAATCGGTTCTTTATCGCAATTGTTTAGATCTATAGGATCATTGGTGTACACACCTTGATGAAGCAGCGTACGGTTCAGCAGATTATTATTATCTTTCCTGGACTTCGATTCGGCCATTGCCTGAAAAAAACCCCTCTCATGATATTCCAATATATAAATTTAAAAGGATTCTTTCATTACAAGTACTCGCTAATTACAAGTTTATATATTTCATTTAATATTTATCCATTGGTCAAGCAGCCTGAAAGTTTCCGAAGCAGTATGAACCATTTCATTTTGATCTTCCTCGCTGTGAGCGAATTGAACCAGCTGCGCCATGAATTCGGCCCATCTTGTTCTGGTTTCCGAACCATAAGCGTTGAAATATTCAAGTCCGCGACCCGCTTCAATCGGCAAAAACTGAGAGAGACGTTTGGTTATGATCTGCCCTCCGTTAGTAGACCCTTCAATGACGTACAGATACCCGAACAATCGTGCAGGCGAAGATATATCCGGCAATTCCTCACATCTTGGCAGCCGCTTGATATCGTCATCACTGGAACCTAAATTACGCAGGTCGTTTTCAAGCAAAATGGCTTTGCCCCGGATTCCGTAATCAAGTCCTGTATTCTCCCAGAACGGCTGCTGCAGAGCAAGTTCTTCCAGTGGTTTTAAGAAACCGTAAAATTTCTCTAGATATTCCTTATACTCTTCTAAGCTCACGGTTTGATTCATAATAGCCTTCGCATAGTCGTTCTGTTCCACTTGTCTGTGATAGTGAGCAGTCTCACTCTTTAGACGTTCCATAATGGTACTGGCTGTCATGTAATCACACCTTTCTCTACTTCCTTCATCAAGATTAAAACCAAACGAAAACCGCATGTTTAGTGCATGTTAAAAAGATGCCTTAATTAATCCAGATAAAGATTCTATGTAAGTATACTTTTTCTCGCAGAAGAAAACTACTTGTCCCCCGTACCGTTACCTTTGGAACGTTTTATACAGTTGTTAATGTACGTCCTCCCTCATATCTGTAGTCCATTCTCATTGTATTACGAGGTGAAAAGACCCCGAATATCGTATTTGCCGGAAGCCACCATTCATTTATTTCCGCTTTTAACATTGGACAATCTAGCAGTGCAATACACCACACGTTATTTAGCAGCAAGTTACAATGGTTAATGCTGGGATTTCATCAAAATGATACACTGAGGATATATTCTTTCACTGGAGGTATCGTATTCATGGAGGTACGTGTTCAAGAAATTATCGATCATTTGACTGCTCATGTAGAATTGCGGGATGACACGGTGGATCAGTTAATTAGCGGATCGATGGATCAACTCGTCTCGGGCATCGTTGTTGCATTCATGCCCACTCAGCAGGTCATTGAACGTGCGGTTCAACAGGGAGCCAATCTGATCATCGCCCATGAGCCCCCCTTCTATAACCACCATAGTCATACGGATTGGCTAACCGACGATCCTGTCTATCAGACAAAGCGCAACCTCATTGATGAAGCCGGAATTGCCATTTACCGCTGCCATGATTCCATTCACCAAGTTCAACCCGACGGCATCACCGAAGGTTTAGTCCAAGCATTGGGATGGACATCCTTCCTTGAGCAGAGGAAGCCGGAAGCAGATATTCTTTCCTTTGATACGGGTATGACAGTTCAACAAATTGCAGAATATATCAAACAAACACTTCAAATTGAATATGTACGCGTTGCCGGTAACTTGGAGATGACTTGCCAGCGTGCAGCGGTTTTGGTTGGTTTTCGCGGTAATGGGAATCTAACCATCCCCCTGCTGCATAACGAACGATTGAACCTGATTATCGCAGGCGAGGGCTTCGAATGGGAAACACCGGAATACATACGTGATGCTGTACAGCAAGGCAAGCAGCAGGCTCTTATTATGATCGGACACGCCGAAAGCGAGTCTTCCGGGATGAAACTCCTTGCCATGAAGCTAGATCAAGCCTATCCTGAATTGCCTGTGACTTTTGTTGGAGAACAGCCTGTATATAACGTGCTTTAATTGATTTTGGCTTGATCGCTGCCCTCTGACGAAGAGGGCTTCTTTTTATTTTTCTTCAAAAAATCCTTAGTTGCTCTCTGACTGATTAAGTTTAGATTGTACGACCTCCACTTCGCTCACATGTGGATTTTTATGCTCCAATGTTGTACGCTGATGGCTATGGTTTTGGAGTTCAGGACATTTGTCCTTGGCGATCGGGGCACTTCTATCATTTAATAGAAGTCGAAGTAACACAGTGATAAGGAGCGTACAGCATGAAAGGAATTATTTTTGCATTACTCGGCGGTGCCTGCATTACGCTGCAAGGTGTGGCCAACACCCGGATTAGTACGGACATGGGTACATGGCAAGCCGCCACCATTACACAGTTTACCGGCTTTATCTTGGCAGCCATCATTCTGATGTTTGCCCGTGATGTCAATCTTCAGGGATTAAAACAAGTCAAACCGCTATATCTCGCCGGAGGAGCTTTCGGTGCGGTTATTATTTTCAGTGAAGTGTCTGCCATTCAACAAATTGGGGTAACCTTCACGATCTCTGCCCTGCTGATTGCACAGCTGTTCCTGACTTTCCTGGTCGACAGCAACGGGTGGTTTGGTGTTGTGAAGCAGAAGATGAAGCTGCCGCAATTTCTAGGCATAGCGCTCATGATTACGGGTGTTATTATTATGAAACTGTAGTTTCTTTTTAGTTTGCACAAGAACAGGTCGGGGGCGAAGTACTTTATGGAAGAAGTCCATGATGAAAATCAATTGTTAAACTACTTGAAGCAGTACCAGCTCGAAACGGTATTTCCCGAGCCCCTGCGTCCATTGATGACCGTATGTCATTTTGAAAAATGTGAATTGATCTGCCGCCAGGGTGAAGCATCCGAATACTTATATGTGCTGGTAGAAGGCAAAATCAAGATTTTTACGACGTCCGCCCAGGACAAAACACTCGTGCTCTGCTTCAAAACCCCACTTGAAGTTGTTGGAGACGTGGAGTATGTCCGGGAAAGTCATATCATCAATACCGTGCAGGCTGTCACGCCTGTCGTCATGCTGCGTATCCACTACCGGCACCTGGCCGAACATGCAGGCGACTATGCCCCTTTGCTGAAATTTTTGCTAAAGATCATTTCTCATAAGTTCTACATCGATTCAAACTTCTCAAGCTTCAACCTGATGTACCCGGTTGAGGTACGGTTAGCCAGCTACCTGCTGTCCATCTCCACCGAGGAGGCAGGTACCGTCGTACATGAGGGGCTGGATTCATTCAATCTGACGGACATTGCCAATCTGATCGGCACAAGCTACCGGCATCTAAACCGGGTCATTCAGAAGCTATGTACAGACGGGTTCATTGAACGCAACCAAGGTTTTATTCAGGTCAAGGATCGAGCCGGTTTGCGTCAAATTGCAGGTCACAACATCTATGAATAAGGAGATTACAGCTAATGATTGTTACGGGTATTTTGCTCGCATTACTTGCAGGTTCACTCGTCAGTCTGCAAACCGTTTTTAATAGTAAAGTCAATGAAAAGACCGGGTCATGGTCCACGACAACCATGGTTCTTTTCACAGGATTTCTTGCCTCATTCCTGATTTCAATACTGGTAGAAGGCAAAAACACGTTCAGCTTTCAGCATATGCAGCCATGGTATTGGGTTAGTGGTGCTATCGGGGTAGGCGTCGTATTCTGTCTCGTTCAGGGAATGAAGCTGCTCGGGCCTACCTTTGCCATATCCATTGTCCTGACCTCCCAGCTGAGTTTTGCTCTCTTGTTTGATTCAATGGGTTGGCTTGGGCTGGAGAAGATCCCCTTCTCCTGGAATCAGCTGCTCGGGGTGCTTGTAATCGTGGGAGGAATTGTACTATTCAAATTTGGCGGCAGTAAAAGCAATACAGCGGAGAAACCTCGCCCTGCTCTGCGGTCCGATTCTTAATTACACATGCAAAAAAAGAGTGTCCTGCCATCAGCAAGATGGATTGGACACTCTTTTTCTTATAGACACAAGCATATGCAAGTAGTCTTATACAAACTCTACGTTATGATACACTTGCTGAACATCTTCAAGGTCTTCCAGGGCATCAATCAGTTTTTCAAATTGAGCCTGTGCATCCTCGGGAAGTTCAATATGGTTTTGTGCCAGCATGGTCAGCTCGGCAACAGTGAACTCGGTAACACCAGCAGCTTTGAAAGCTTCCTGTACGGCATGGAATTGGTCTGGCTCCGCGTATACAATCACGGCTTCATCCTCATCCACGATATCCCGCACATCCACGTCTGCTTCGAGCAGGATTTCCAGCACTTCTTCAGCGTTTTTGCCTTCTACGCCGATGACCGCAGTTGGATCAAACATGTAAGCAACCGAACCGCTGACACCCATGTTCCCGCCGTTTTTGTTAAATGCGGAACGAACTTCAGGCGCTGTCCGGTTCACATTGTTGGTGAGAGCATCCACGATGACCATCGCACCATTCGGTCCAAAGCCTTCATAACGCAACTCTTCATAGTTCTCGTCCCCGCTGCCTTTGGCTTTTTCCATCGCGCGATCAATAATCGCTTTTGGTACATTATACGTTTTCGCACGTTCCAGCACGACTTTCAGCGCGCGGTTTGCCTCCGGGTCTGGTTCACCCTTCTTGGCAGCTACATAAATCTCAACGCCGAACTTGGCATAAACCCGGCTTGTATTGGCATCTTTTGAAGCTTTTTTTTCCTTAATATTATTCCACTTACGACCCATATCGTTTCCGCTCACTTTCAACATGTAATCTGCATTCTACCTAGTTATTATATCTTGTTGAGACTGCTTCAACAAGTTCAGTATGACGAAATAATGGTAATGTTCATAGGAAACGGTCTTCAGATCCAGCCTGAAACGTCATCTGGCCTTTCATTAATCTTTTCGCCGAATACCGGGTCAATCAAACGAATCTAGCACGAAGAGCACTCCCATAGGGAATGCTCTTCTAACAAACGAATTCAATCAGGCATGAAACTGCTGGCCGTCCAGCACTTCAGGCACATAACCGGCACGAATAACAAAATCACCGAAATGTTCCCCTTCATGACGTTCTCTCGCATACTGATGCACCATTGGAGTCAGCGTATCCAGAATCTCTGCTTCACCAATATTTTCTTTGTAAAGCTTGTTTAGACGATGACCCGTAAAGCTGCCACCCAGATACATATTGTATTTGCCCGGAGCCTTCCCAATAAACGAAATCTCGGCGAGCATTGGACGTGCACACCCGTTAGGGCATCCCGTCATGCGAATGACGATCTCTTCGTCTCTCAGCCCTGCTTCATCCAGAACTGGTTCCAGCTTGTCGATCAGGGACGGCAGGTAGCGCTCGGACTCTGCCATGGCCAGACCACAGGTAGGCAGTGCTACACACGCCATGGAGCTTCGACGCAGTGCAGAATAATGAGCACCATCCGTAAGATTATACTGCTGAATCAGCGCTTCGATTTTTTTCTTCTTCTGACTGCTGATGTCCCCGATAATCAGGTTTTGGTTGGCTGTCAGCCGGAAATCGCCACTATGAATCTTGGCAATTTCGCGCAATCCCGTCATAAGCGGATAGCCGTCGATATCTTTTACCCGTCCGTTTTGGATAAACAACGTATAATGCCATCTGCCATTGCTGCCTTTGACCCAGCCGTAACGATCTCCGTTATGATCAAAATGGTAAGCACGTGCTGCTTCCAAGCTCCAGCCCAGGCGGTTTGTCAATTCCTCCACGAACCAGGCGAGCCCGCGGTCATCGATGGTATATTTGAAGCGTGCATGCTTCCGTACTGCACGATCTCCATAGTCCCGCTGAATCGTGACCGTTTTCTCCGCAACATCAATCATTTGCTCCGGTGTGCAGAAGCCGATGACTTTGGACACTTGTGGATACGTCTTCGGATCACCATGCGACATCCCCATTCCGCCGCCTACCGACACGTTGAATCCCTGCAGCTTGCCGTTCTCGACGATGGCGATAAACCCGAGATCCTGTGAAAATACATCGACATCATTCGATGGAGGGACCGCAATCCCAATCTTGAACTTCCGCGGCAGATATACTTTGCCGTAGATGGGTTCCACTTCCTCGTCACTCGCTCCGGTATCGATCACTTTCTCCCCGTCCAGCCACAACTCATGATATGCCCGAGTACGCGGATCCAAGTGGTTACTAACCTGACAAGCCCACTCATACACTTCTGCGTGCACATCGGACTGATTCGGGTTCGGATTACACATCACGTTCCGGTTCACATCTCCACACGCCGCAAGTGTGCTCAGCAGGGAATCGTTCACTTCACGAATCGTGTTTTTGAGGTCCCATTTCAATACACCATGAAGCTGGAAAGACTGACGTGTAGTCAAACGAATGGTTCCGTTCGCATATTTATGGGCGACTCGGTCCATCATGAGCCACTGCTCAGGAGTTACAATTCCGCCCGAAGCTCGTACACGCAGCATGAACTGGTAAGCAGGCTCAAGCTTCGACTTGTTTCGTTCGTTGCGCAGATCACGGTCATCCTGCATATAGCTTCCGTGATGCTTCATCAGCCGGTTGTCATCCTCCGGAATCGAACCGCTAATGCGGTCCGCCAGCGTTTCAGTGAGACTGCCGCGCAAGTAATCACTTTTGATCTTTATATCTTCCACATCACTATTTGCGCGCTGCGGATTCAGTAAGTTATTATAAGCCATGCTGCTTTCTCCTCTCGTCTCTGCGGGTGCCTTCATCCGGTATTTCCGAATTAATACACGTCCCGCTGATAACGTTTTTCCTGTTGCAACCTAGTCAGGTACTCCGAGGCCTGCTCAGAAGTCAAACCGCCCTCTTGTTCAAGAATGGTAGCAAGTGCGCCATGAACATCATGCGCCATTTTCTTCTCATCACCGCACACATAGATGACTGCGCCTTCCTGAAGCCATTGATACAGCTCTTTGCTGTTCTCCAGCATCCGATGCTGAACATATACCTTATGCTCCGTATCCCGAGAGAAGGCCACATCCATCTTGGTGAGCACGCCGTCTTTGAGCCAGCGCTGCCATTCCGTTTGATATAGGAAATCCGTGAGGAAATGTTGATCCCCGTAAAACAACCACGTTTTGCCCTGTGCTCCCGTTTCTTCACGCTCACCCAGGAACGATCTGAATGGGGCTACTCCTGTTCCAGGCCCAATCATGATGATTGGGGCATCCGGGTTCTCCGGCAATTTGAAGTTCGGATTATGCTGAATGTACACGGGCAGGCTGTCACCTGCCTCAATCCGCTCTGCCAGATGAACTGAACAAACTCCATAACGCTCTCTTCCGCGCGCTTCGTAACGCACCGTACGCACCGTAAGATGTACTTCATCCGGGAATGACTTCGAACTGCTGGCGATGGAATATAAACGTGCAGGGATTTTACGAAGAACGGCAACAAACTCTCCCGCCGGTATGCCCTTCAGGTTATAATCCTGTACCAGATCCAGCAGATCGCAGCTGTTCATAACATTGCGGAACTCCGCATCATTTGCGAGCAAATCGGCAAGTCCACTGTCGGGACTTAGTTTTGCAAGCTCCTGGACCACAGGTTTGGTCACAGCGGTAATTTCGAAATAGCGCAGCAACGCTTCATATACCGATACCTGCTCACCGGATTTGTTCACCGTTACACGTTCATCGGCATTCCATCCCATGGCTGCAATCAGCTCATCTACCAGGCGAGGATGATTTTCCGGGAATACGCCCAGGCTGTCTCCCGGCTCGTAATCCAGATTGGAACCTTCCAGAGACAATTCGATATGACGAGTCTCCCGATCTGATCCCCTGCCGTTCAGATTAAGATTCTCCAGCACTTCTGCCTTGAATGGATTGGTCCGATTGTATTTAGATTCCCCGCCACTCACGGCAGCGACAACAGCTTCGCTGGATAGAGTGCCCGCAGTCGCTGGCGTACTGCTAAGGGAGGCCAGAACGTCATTCATCCATTCCGCTGCCGCTTCGTCAAAATCAACGTCACAGTCTACACGAGGAACAATTGGAGTACCACCAAGCTCCTGCAGACGCTGGTCGAAATCCTTGCCAGTTTGGCAGAAGAACTCATACGACGTATCTCCCAGCGCCAGCACGGAATATTTTAATCCATCAAGCTTCGGAGCGCGTTTGCTGTTCAGGAACTCATGAAGCGGAATCGCATTATCCGGCGGCTCGCCTTCACCATGAGTACTGACAACAATGAGCAGATTCTCAATTTTTTTCAGTCCGTTCGGTTTGAAATCTCCCATTGATGATAACGTCACCTGAAGACCTTGCTCTTCCAATTTCTTAGCCAGCTTCTTGGATAATCCGCTGGAATTCCCTGTTTGTGATCCGTAGAGTACCGTTACTTCCCGGGAAGCCGGGGGTACACTGACAGCCGATACCGCTTCCGCTTGTACATTTGATGCTGCACCTGTTCCGGCCGCTACTGCTGCGATCCCCTGAATAGCTGTTAAATATCCGCTAAGCCAAGTCTTTTGTGAATCGTTCAATGTAGGAATAAGACGGTTGAGCAGCTCAACCTGTTCCTGATTAAAAGGGCTGTTTGTCACTTGAAGTTCCACCATTTGCCACCTCGCGCATTGCTTCAATTTTAATTCCTACTAAAATGATCAAATTTATTTCTACTCTCTAGAACCTAACACACCGGGTGTTGGGGGTCAATTTCAATCATTTTATAACATTTATCAGTTTCGCTGATAAAGGAACAATTTGTACGAACTCACTCCATTTATGGTCATGCAAAAAAGGCTACTAAGACCTTCAATCCAGGTCTTAGTAGCCTTCTCTTCTTCTACTTCATTATATTGTTTTCGTCAGTTAGGCCACACCAATTTGTCCATCATGGCGTACACAAGCGCAGCCGATTCAGCACGGGTCGCTTCGGCAAGCGGCTTGACCTCGTCGTTGTACCCGCTAACGATACCCAGATCCACTAAAATGGCCACACTGTCCCGGGCATATGAACGGATTGCAGAAGCATCGCGGAAGCGAGCAAGGCTATCCGTGGAAGCCGCTTCGAGTTCAACCAGCCCTGCTACCTCCAGAGCTCTTGCCGTTAGCGTCATCATTTCCTGACGGGTGATGGTGTCTTCAGGCTTAAAGCGCCCATCTCCCGTGCCGCCAGTAATGCCAAGCGAGCGAGCGGCATTAACTGCTTCGTAGTACGAAGCATCAGAACTTACATCCGAGAACGGAATGCCAGGCGCGCCATTCAAGCCGAGTGCCGTAGTCAGCCACTGCACGTATTGACCGCGCGTCATCTCCTGTTTCGGATGTAATTGACGTTCGCTGCCGTTATCAGTTGCATCGATGACGCCGCGGACAGCCAGTGCCTCCAATGCATTCTTGGCCCATGGCACATTCGCGATATCTGCGAATTCCGCCTGCACAGATACGGCTGCATAATTTCCTGCTGCCGACGCTGCGGAGAAGGCTACCTCCCTCTTCTCTTGATCGTAACGGCTTTGCGGCAACGGGGCTGCCACATGGTTCGCATTCCACGAGAACGCAACGATTCTATCTCGCTCTGCACCTTGCAGCGTTCGGTAAGGCAGGTGAAGCTTCAGCTCATGTTTTTCTGGCCAAGCATCGCCATCCAAATCGAATTCAAGGCGTACTCCATGCTTCATTCCGAGTTGATCGGCGACTGTTTTGGGCAGATCCATGCGGATGAATCGCACCTTAGCCAGTTCATGGCCTGCCAAGTCTTCTGTTGACAGCGTCGCAGGAAGTTCTAGTGTTCCCAGTTCCGTAACGAGCTGGAACACACGCGATTCGCCTTGATCCGCCAATGACGAGGCTGGCAAGGACACTTCATAAGTGCTTGCCCCTGAGACAGGCTTCTGCCGAAGTTCGACCTGACGGAAACCCGTACCTGTAAGAGGTGCAGCTTGGAAGGCTTCTTGGATTACAGAAGCATCCACTTTCGTCTGCACGACCCCATCCTTATCTGCCACCCCTTGTAGCTCAAGGATGGAACGGTCTTTTTGTGGTTCAGGTTTTTGCGAAGCATTCCCTGGTGTTGGAGTACCAGACCCCGGTTGTCCTCCGGAATTGCTCGAGCCCCCGTTAGAATTTCCACCTGAACCATCGGAGCCGGATCCGCCCGGGGAAGGCGTATACGCTGGTACGTAAACCGTTAACGGCTGGGTCATGGCTCTGCTGTCATCCGAGGCTCGAGTAACCTCCAGTTCCAATGTCACCGCAGTTTCCTTGGATGGCGGCACGATTGTTCCATCGATTTGAATGACGGATGGTAACGAGCTTGCAGCGATCTTTACTATAAAGCCTTGCGGTACGACCGGCAGTTTTAACTGCTTGGCACCTGCAGAAGGCTCCTCCAAGGTTGTAATGCGTGCAGCCACATCAGCAGCGATCTCTTCAGCGGTACGCACTAGATAAGCAGTAGATAAACCATGAATGGTACGCCCCGACGCGTCAAAGGCCTCCACTTTGTAATAGTAATCGGTGCCAAGACGCAGCCCGCTGTCGATGTATTCCCGCAGACTACCGCTGTAAACGACATTATACTCCCCCTGCTCCTTGTTCGAACGGTAGAGCTTGTAGCTTGCCGCACCCAACTGAGCATCCCAGCGAAGCGTAGTACTCGTTGCATCCGCTATTTCAGCATTCAGCCCAGCCGTGTTGTCCATCGGTGGGACTGCACCCGGCTTGGCGATCACGATCCAGCTAATCAACGGGTCCTGTGATGCCATATTGCGCACCGTCAGTTCAAGCTTATTCTCCGTAACGGCAATACCTGTATGAGCTCTGACATTAGCAGGCGTATACGTCACCGACCCCATGTTATTGCCGTTAATCAGGAAGTTTGCTCTGCGGGACGTATTGGTCCACGGATCGTTAAATCCTGCGTACACATCATAAGTTCCATTCGGCACTTCAAAGGTGTAGGTGAGATCGCTGCCCTTGGGTGAATTGCTCACATTGCCACCGTTCAAATAGCGCACGGTGGAGTAGATATCCCCGCCAACTGAACCGGATGGCAGTGCATCAGCACTAACATAACCCCAATTCCGTCCTTCTGCCGGGGCATACTGCTGGTCAGCCGTTCCCGGATTGGCAAGCGAACCTTTCATATATTCACCCATTAGTTTGTAATCAGCCGTTTCGTAGCCGCCACTGTTCACGAAATAGAGCGCGTTCTCCGGAATGACATATACGCGGACCGCCTGTTTCTTGTTGCCGTACTCCGGTGTCGTTACCTGCAGCGTAATTGGTCCCGGTTTGGCAAAATCCCCTGCAGTCATCGCCCGGTTATCCACCGTCCATACTGCTGGTGTTGGCACAAGCGACCCTCCATCCCGCACATTAACCGTTGTTGGCAGAGAAGGCACTTTCCCCAGAGGCACGGCCTCAGGCAGCGGATCAGCGATGTCCACTTTGCCCATTGAATTCAGCAGATCCGGTGTCCAGCTGTCATACCATTTTATTGCGATGTCAGATCCAATGCCGAACTCAATCGGTAAGAACACATATTTTGCACCATCATTCGAGAAGTTGCCCCCGTTCCACGTATCCCCCACGTAAATGAACTTTCCTTTTTCCGGGTCAACCGGGATGACCGATGTGGTCTGCGTGCCGAAGGCTTTGCCTGGATCGGGATCGCTTGGCAGTGTGCGTACAAACGGATTCGTCATCGTGGACCATGGACCAAAAATGTTATCCGCCACAGTTACCTTGTTTTCGTTCGGGGACCATCCTGATGCACCGGAGGTCAAAATGTAATATTTGCCTTCATATTTAAACATGGCGGGTGCCTCGCGTTGTCCACCCGGGAATACTCTGACGTAATCAACGCCGTATTCCGCCTGATACGTAGCATCTCGCACCGGATTGCCTTTCTCATCCGTGAGACCTTGCTTATGCCAGCCTGTAACATCACTGTAATCTTCGTTCAGTTTGGAGATATACAGTGTCAGGTTTTCCTCGCTGGAGTAGATGAGATATCCGGTACCATCCTCGTCCTTGAACAAAGTCATGTCACGCGCCATGCCCCGATCGCTTGGGAAGTAATCTTTCTCCCCTTCCGGGGCTCTGTCCATCCGATAGCTCTTCTGGTAAACGAACGGTCCTGTAGGCGAATCGCTAATGGCATAACCCGCCTGCGCCTTTCCGTAATTAGCATTATCGTTGTAGGGATCCTTGTCTCCATCCATATGAGCCCACATGACGTACTTTTTCGTTTTGTCGTTATAGATGACTTTTGGTCGTTCAATGATCCGCCCTCTGCGGATATCCGCCCAGATGTCCACCTTGTCTTCACGTCCCGCGTACAATTCGGAAATTAACGGATCCGTTTCGAAATCATCCATGGATTGAATCATCGTGAGTGCCATGCCTTCATCCGTCCAGTTCAGCAGATCTGTCGATGAATACACACGGATGCCAACGGCTGGCCATCCTCCCGTATGATATTCCCCATACCAGTAGTATTTTTCGGTCTGCTCATCGTAGAAAAAGCCAGCCCCATGTGCATCGATAGGCTTGCCATCCAGACCCAGCCATAACTGGCCCGGTGTAAAGCTCGTGCGAATTGTGGCAGCACTCAGCGGTGCAGATGCAGGAGAAGGAACGCCATCCACAGTTGCCTGAAGAATATAATAATATCCTGTGCCCATCGTCAGGCCGCTATCGTTAAACGTGTTAGCACTGCCGCTATAGACCTCCTGATACGTACCGCCTGCACTCGTGGCCCTGGATACGGAATACATCACTTCGGAACCGGGCAGTGCATTCCACCCGAGGGTAATCGACGTACTGGTCACGTCCGAAACGGTAAATTCAGCGGGGGAATCCATCAGGTATGTTGTCACCTCTGCAGCTGCGTATTCGGACTCTCCGGCGGCATTATACGCCGTTACGCGATAGGTGTAGCCTTGACCGGATGCAAGACCTTGATCCGTATAAGTGAGTGCCTGGCCTTCGTACACCTGCTCATATTGCTCACTGCCCGCCTCAGAACGGACGATACGGTATCCGGTTGCCTTATCCACAGCTGGCCAAGACAATTTCACACTGGATGTATTCAGGGCCAGAGCCTTCAATTCTCCTGGAGCCTGCGGTGCGGTAACTGCTGTCCGAACCTCAAGCGGTGCCGACCATAACGACTCCGTCATTCCCCCGTATTCGTAGGCGAGCTTGTAATAATAGACCGTATCGGTGATTAAACCATCGTCTACATAACCCAGTGATTCGGTATCCGCCACCAGGGAATATCCCGCTTCAGGCGAGGTGGAACGATACAGGCGATAGCTGGTCGCACCTACTGTCTCGGTCCATTGCAGCGAGACCGAGGATGACGTCTGCCTATCAGCTGAGAGCACAGCATCGCTTCCTGGCGGCGGCTCGGCGATGATTACGTCATCTGCATGAACGGATTGCCAGCGATTTCGTATGCCGATGCTGCCCGCACCGTATGTTGTATCGATCAGATCGAATACCAACCGATTTGCTCCGTTTTCGACGATGTACCCGCGAATGGAAGGTCCTGACAGCACTATTTTCAAGGTATACCATGTATGTTTGGCAAAAGAATAATCCACCGACTTTAAGGTTGTATCTGCTCCATTCACCCGCTTGGAGAAGACGAGTTTATTGGCTGGAACCTGCATTTGAAAATAATAAAAATTGCTCTTATCCTGAAACCGCGGCAGCATTCCCGGATATCCCTGACCATCTCCTGTGTAAAAGCGCATGGACACCGTCATGTCGGACATGATATCGCCGGTGGAGATGATGCCTTCCCCGGTATCGCTCTGAAAAAGCGTCTGGTTCGATGCGTCTGTAGGATCTGAGCTTACCTCCCATAGGCCTGAGCTTACGTTCCATGGGGGTGACGCCGAGTAATCCCCATCAGAAAAATCGTCCTGCAGCAGCGTCCCAGACATGTTGTAAGCATCAGCATATGTCTTGCCTGGCAGCATCAAAGGTCCGGAAGATAACACGAGCGTAGCAGATAACATGAATATGAGCGGCTTTCTGATTTTATCCAATACCCATTCTCTCCTTTGCCTCGGAAAATGAAAGCATGGTCCTGATCACACGGTGCTGTTATTCGGCATTACCTGTGTATCCAGCGTGCGGTAAGGCGTTTCACCTCCTCCATTTAATGAAATCGGTTTCATTGGAGGGCAAAAAAAGACCTGTCTCCCCTGCTAAGTGCAATGATCCCATTACGGATTACCGTGTCTTCTTTGCCCTAAGTAGTGAAACAGGTTGCTTATGTCATGAGAATGTAAGTGCTTTCTCGCATTATATTATCGCCTTATTGACGCTGTCAACCGCATCACCACTCGAACATTTTTCGCAGAACCACGCAAAAGAACACGCATCCTGCCTGCTTCCGCAAGCAAAATACGTGTTCTTTATTAGTGGTTCGAGCTTGTTTCGCAATTGTGCTCATTTGGCACCATGTAACCGGGGCCAGAACGGATGTATTCTCTGATTGCGACAAGCCTCACCTTTTTATTTCGACAGACATTAATTTAGAATACTTTGGTTGTCCACGATTCGCAGTTCCATGTTTCCGTCACAACATCACGATAGAATTCCGGTTCGTGTGAAATCAACAGAATGCTGCCTTTGTAGGCTTTGAGCGCGCGTTTCAGCTCATCCTTGGCATCCACGTCCAGATGGTTCGTCGGCTCATCGAGTACAAGCAGGTTAGTTTCGTTGTTGATCAGTTTGCACAGACGTACTTTAGCCTTTTCTCCACCACTCAGCACAGCAACCTTACTCTCAATGTGTTTCGTGGTCAGTCCACATTTTGCAAGTGCAGCACGAACCTCGAATTGTGTATAGGACGGAAACTCCTGCCAGATCTCTTCGATACAGGTATTGTAGTTCGCATCCTTCATTTCCTGCTGGAAGTACCCGATCTCCAGATGCTCCCCGCGCTGAACTGTTCCTTCCAGGGCTGGAATTTCACCCAAAATGCTGCGCATCAGGGTGGTTTTACCGATTCCGTTTGCACCCACGAGTGCAATCTTCTGACCACGCTCCATACGCAGATCCAGCGGTCTGGACAGTGGCTCGTTGTACCCGATCACCAGCCCTTTGGTTTCAAAAATAAGCTTGCCGGATGTTCTGGCATCACGGAAGTTGAACTGTGGCTTCGGCTTCTCCTTGGCGAGTTCAATCACATCCATTTTGTCGAGCTTCTTCTGTCTGGACATCGCCATGTTGCGTGTCGCCACACTGGCCTTATTACGTGCAACAAAATCCTTCAGATCGGCAATTTCCTGCTGCTGACGCTTGTAAGCCGATTCGAGCTGCTGCTTTTTCATTTCATAAACTTCCTGGAAGTGATCATAATCACCCACGTAACGGGTCAGATCCTGATTTTCCATGTGATAGATCAAGTTAATGACACTGTTCAGGAATGGAATATCATGCGAGATCAAAATAAATGCATTCTCATACTCTTGCAAATAACGCTTCAGCCATTCGATATGCTGTTCATCCAGATAGTTCGTCGGCTCGTCGAGGAGCAGAATATCCGGCTTTTCAAGCAACAGCTTGGCGAGCAGCACTTTGGTCCGTTGACCACCGCTCAGATCATTAACGTCCTTATCGAGACCGATATCCGTCAGACCCAGACCGCGTGCAGTCTCGTCCACTTTTGCATCAATCATATAAAAGTCCTGGTTGGTCAGGGTATCCTGGATGGTTCCGACATCCTCGAGCAGCTGCTCCAGTTCCTCGGGAGTAACGTCTCCCATCTTGCCATACATCTCGTTCATCTCCTGCTCCATGTCGAACAGGTATTGGAACGCACTGCGCAGGATATCACGAATGGATTGTCCCTTGTTCAGCACAGCATGCTGATCGAGATAACCCACGCGCATGCGCTTGGACCACTCGACTTTGCCCTCATCGGGCTGGAGCTTGCCAGTAATAATGTTCATGAAGGTGGATTTACCTTCACCATTGGCCCCGATCAGTCCAATGTGCTCGCCTTTCAACAGGCGGAAAGATACGTCGTTAAAGATAGCACGGTCACCAAAACCGTGACTTAATTTTTCCACATTTAATATGCTCATTCATGACACCTTTTCTATATAGACTTCATTCCTGTATATTATAATCGTTATAACCTGCACAACTCAACGCCATATTTGCCTTATATGCATGAATCGGTTAAAATTTGGCCTTAAACTACTATAGAACGGAGCTCTCTCAAGCGAGCATCAGGTGAACATTATGATTGAAGTAAAACAATCCAAATTGGGTGATGGCGAATTTAATCGAGGGGTTTTTGCCACAGTGGATATTCCCAAAGGCCAATTGATCCATCAGGCCCCGGTTGTCCCTTATCCCAACGAAGACCACGAACATGTCGAAAAAACGATCCTGGAGGATTATGTATTTGAGTATGGTGCCAACCACACCGCCATTTTGCTGGGATACGGCAGCTTGATCAATCATTCGTACGAGCCCAACGCAACCTATGATATCAACTTTGAAAACCATACATTTGACTTCTATGCTTATACAGATATCAAAGCGGGCGAAGAGATCCTGATCAATTACAATGGCGAAGAAGACAACATGGACCCGTTATGGTTCCTGGACGATTATGAAGAACGTAACGAAGAGAATCGTGAGAACAACGAAACGAAGTAATTTGGTGTAAAAAGTAATCCAGAGACAAGACAGAATAATCGCAGCGTCACATCTCGCGGAAATCCTGCTGAACATTCTGTCTGCTCCCTTCTCCAGAACGTAAACAAGCAAGCCTTCCACACAGGAAGGACTTGCTTGTTTGGCATGGAAAGAAACGTTCAACGGTGCTTCCGTTCTCAATCCAGTATCGGCGGATCGGTGTGCAAATCCTCGTCAGGTGTCGTTGTTCTCCACTTCGTAAATGCCACCTCAAACCCTGCACGCTTGGGTGAACACAGAAACGGACCCGCCTGCTTGTCCGCCGGATAGGCAAAACGCGCCACACGAATGGTTCGCCAAGGATGTTCGTCCGTACGCGCCCGAATGACTACCGCTTCGTTGTGGTAAGAAGCTCGAATGGTAACCTTACGTCCACCCCATTCCGGAACGGGAGATAGCGACCAGTCCGAGAAGTGATCCGTTACTACAGCGCCGACATGAACGACCCCATCGTTCACTTCTACTCCAGCCTTGATCCATTGTTCGCGACTATGCCAGAGCATTAAACCTGCCTGATCATAAAGTTCAGTAAAAGAGCTTAGATCAAACGTAATCTCGACGGCTTTATTACCGTCCCACGGCGACAGAAGGGCATGTCCATTTTGGTGACTGAATCCGTAGAACGTGTTCTCCCAAAAATCACTGCCTTCCTGTGCCTCCACGATGAAACGTTCTCCCTCTGTACGGGTTGCAACCGGTTCAGTGGTCCATTTGGCATCTGGTGTACTCAGAAATTGTGCTGCAGACATGTTTTCAACACCCTCCCATAGTCAAAACGTCAAATTAATGAGCCCAAATCCGATGCAGCCGTAGGATATGCAAAATTCATGGTGCTTAACTGATCAGCTGTCAGTTCAAACTGAATGGCCATGGCAAACAGGTTAATCAGCTCTTCGGTCTCGCTGCCCAGTACATGGGCTCCCAGAATCCGTCCTGAGTTGTTGTCGATCACCACTTTGGCCATGGCGTGCTTCTCATTTGTCCGTTTATAAGTATACCATTGCGACATGTCATTTACCTTCACCTCGTAGCCTTCCTCTTGCGCTTGATCCACGCTAAGACCAACAGAGCCAAGAGATGGTACGGTAAACACGATGGACGGCATAACTTTGTAGCTCGGCTCAGCATGATTGCCCTTCAGCAGATTCATGGCGACAGCCCGTGATTCCTGACCAGCCAAAGGCGTTAGAGGAAGCCCCTTCGTTGCAGCAACGTCGCCGGCTGCATATACTTTGGGGTTGCTGGTGCTTTGTAAATACTCATTCACGGTAATACCACTCTCACTATAACTGACCTTCCCCTTTTCCAGTTCCAATCCATCCACGTTAGGGATACGTCCCGCTCCATGCACGACCCTTCCACCATGCCACTGATGATCGGCTCCGTTCCGGGTACCACTGACCACGAAGGTCTCCCCCTGTTTCCGAATGGACTTCACTTCCGCGTTCAGATGAACGTGAATGCCGATCTCTTCCGATTTTCGAACCAGCAAGTCAACAAGCTCCGGATCAAACTGCTCCAGCGGCCGTTCTCCGCGGTGGATAATGTGTACCTCGCTTCCTGCTCTTGCAGCGATGTGGGCAAATTCAAACGCAATGTAACCTCCGCCCACCAAAACCAGTTGATTCGGAAGCTGATCCAGTTCCAGAAAATCATCGCTGTAAAGAAGATGCTCTGAGCCATCTATTGGGAGCGGTGCAGGCTGCGCGCCTGTTGCAATCAGAATATGTTTTCCATGCAGCACTTCATCTCCCACACGAATGTGATCTTCATCTACAAAAGAAGCCTTGCCATGGAAGGTATCCACGCCGGCCTGTTTGAATTTATCCTCGCTGGCTCTCGGAATGCTCTCCGTAAATGTTCGTTTGAAGGCCATAAGTTCCGGCCAGTTTATGGTCGTTCTTCCCTGAACACCCTTCCCCAGCATTCGTTCATTCCAGTCGATCAGTTGAGCAGCTCCCGCTAATACTTTCTTCGGATCGCAGCCTCGCAGCGCGCAAGTTCCGCCAAATTCACGCTCATCAATCACGGCTATTTTCCAACCAGCTTCAGCACAGCGAGATACAACTGAATTCGCTGCACTTCCGGTTCCTATTGCGATTAAATCGTATACATGTGTCATGAATTGTCCCTCCTGTTCTCTCTCTCCATTGAAAATTATAGTAAACCCGCCTTCTGTAAATAGTCGGACGCTACCTGCTCCGGACGGGCTCCATTCACATTGACCTCATAATTCATCTGACGCATCTCATCATCTGTAATGCGTCCCGCCAGCTGATTCAGTATCTCGATCAGTTGCGGATAGGCATCTGCCGTCTCCTTGCGCAGCAGCGGAGCTCCCTGATATGGCGGAAATAGCTCCTGATCATCTTCAAGCACCACGAGATTATACTGCCTGAGCTCACTGTCCGTGGAGTACGCATCAACCAGATTAATATCACCTCGCTGAAGAGCCGCATATCGAAGTTTGGGTTCCATTGTGGCGACATTAGGAAACTGAATGCCATATTTCTTCTGTATCCCCAGATAACCGTCCTCACGGTCCGAGAATTCCAGTGTGAACCCAGCCTTAATCTGCTTCTGGACAGACTTGAGGTCTGATATGGTTTTCAGGTTATATTGGTCTGAAACCTCCTGAGGGACCGCTAGCGTATATGTGTTGTTGTAATTCATCGGGTTCAAGAGCACCATACCAAATTGGCTAAGCATTCCGTCTCTTGCCTGTTCGTAAACCTGCGTGCGATCCGTATTAACAGCCGTTTCCTTCAAGAATTCTGATATTGCTGTACCAGTAAATTCGGGGTAGATATCAATGTCGCCGGATCGTAGAGCATTGAACAAAAACGGAGTCTTCCCCAAACCAGGTTTCAATTCAACCGTAAGATCTGTATGCTCCTCAATCAGCAGCTTGTACATGTTAATGAGAATCTCAGGCTCTGCACCAAGCTTACCCGCAATGACCAGGTCCTTCTGTCCGCCGCGGAATAATAGCGGAAGGGTTATCACAAGTATAGCGATCAAGGCCAGTGTACCAAGTGTACCCACCGTTTTTCGAAAAGACAGCCGTTGGAACTGCCTAAGCAGGACATCGAACAAAATCGCCAGTAATGCTGCCGGTATCGCGCCTAAAATAATAAGTGATGTATCATTTCGATCTATCCCGAGCAAAATCAGATCACCAAGACCACCTGCGCCAATTAATGCTGCTAGAGTTGCGGTACCCACGATAAGAACCATTGCCGTACGAATCCCTGCCATAATGACAGGCGTTGCCAGCGGCAGCTCCACTTTGCTCAAACGCTGACGACTATTCATGCCCATCGCATTGGCGGCTTCAATCATGGAAGGGTCCACTTCGGTTATCCCTGTATAAGTATTGCGGAGTATCGGAAGCAGGGCATACACCACTAGTGCAATAATCGCCGGTACTGTACCGATACCGAACAGCGGAATGAGCAACCCAAGAAGAGCAAGTGATGGAATGGTCTGCAGGATAGCCGTAATACCGATGATCGGTTCAGCAACTTTGGGTTTTCGGGTCAGATAAATGCCGAGTGGAATTGCAATGAGAACGGCGAGAAACAGGGCGATAAATGAAATCTGGACATGTTCCAGAAGAGCGGTTAACAGCTGTCCTTTGCGCTCATTAAATACCTCTGAGAATTTACTCATGGGTCTCACCCCGCTCTTGCAGCTGACCAGACCAGTACCTCAGCACATCCGCCCTGCTCACTTGTCCTACAATCTGATGATTCTTCTCAACCAGCAAGGTATCGTATGCATCCAAGACATCTAATAAATCCATCAATGTCATAGAAATCGGTACCGCTGTCTTGGCAGACCTCGGAACATGGCCTGGTGCAATAGGTGTCATAATCGATTCAAGATTGAATTTTGACTGAGTATGAGAAGACAAGTGCACGCTATGATCTTGAATCACATCTGTGCCAGGACTTCCGACAAAATGACGTACAAATTCATCCGCGGGGTTCTGTAACAGCTCTTCAGGTGTTCCCACCTGAAGTACTTGTCCATCCTTCAAAATACATATTCGATCTCCCAGCTTCATGGCTTCTTGTATGTCATGCGTAACAAACACAATCGTTTTCTTCATCTGACGCTGAATCTCCAGAATATCGTCCTGCAGTTTCTCCCTGCTCATTGGGTCGAGCGCACTGAACGGTTCATCCATAAGTATAATCTCGGGATCTGCTGCCAGTGCCCGCAGTACGCCAATTCTTTGCTGCTGTCCACCCGAAAGTTCTGCTGGTTTGCGATCACTGTAGGTCTCTCCGTTTAATCCCACCATATCCAGCAAGTTATGAACCCGTTCATGAATCTGGTCGGGCTTCCATTTTTTCAATTCAGGAACAACAGCGATATTTTCGGCAATCGTCATGTGCGGAAACAAAGCGATCTGCTGCAGGACATACCCGATATTCCAGCGTAATTCGTGAATGTTAAATTCATCGATTGGCCGCTCCTGGATACGAATCGTTCCATCCGTTCGTTCAATCAGGCGATTTATCATTTTGAGCATCGTCGTTTTGCCGCAGCCGCTAGGCCCAATCATGACCAATAGCTCGCCTTTATTGATTTTGAGGTTAACCTGATGAAGAGCCTGGGTCCCATCAGGGTATTGCTTGGATACATTTTCGAATTCAATCATCCGTACGCGTCTCTCCTTTATTAACCTTTCATTCTCATCTATTTCCCCAAAAGAACACCCCAATAATCATTACCTTTGACGAAGACCTTCTTCATATCGCATCGGACGTGTAGAAATTTATTTGCTTTGATTTTGGGGCAAGGTGGTATAATGAAAGGAGACCTTAATTTTCTATCATTTACATTTCAGGACCATTTTCAATATATAAGGAGTGAGCATTATGCATATTCAAATTACAGATCTGGCTGCAGCGAGATTAACTGAGAGCTTGAATGACCAACCTGGCTACTTCAAAGTGTTCTATGACACTGAAGGCTGTGGCTGTAACGGAATTCTGGTCCTCTTGATTGTTGATGAACCTGCTGCACTGGATGAGCAGATCGAGACCAACCTGGTTCCATTCTATGTTGATCCGAAACAACAATTAAATCTCGAACAGCATATGAAGCTGGATACGGAGGAAAACTATCCTTCTTTCACGTTGAGCAGTGATTCCGGTGTACTTAGCAGCAACGTTCGGGTTAGGGATATGCGAGCTGTAAATGCGGGAAAATCCAGTGCACCTGATGCATGCATGCTGTAAACAAGAACCGTTCATTTTCTTAAACAATCGTTGAACATTAAATATCCAGATAAGCAAAGGCTCTGCATTGAATGCAGAGTCTTTTTTTGTGTTCCTTTTGGCCAAATGACCGAAACTATGAATCTCACATGATTTGTTTACAACTCGGAAACAATTGGAGAACCTCTTGATATAATCCTCTAGTATACTCGGTATATAGAAAAGCATGTCTGGAATCTATCGGATGCAGCATGCGAGAGATTCATCAACCCCGAGGAGGAACATCATGAAATCATTCACACGTAAATCTATCGTATCCACGCTGCTCATAGGGTCTGTCTTAGCAGGTACTGCCTTCACTACATTGCCCTTTGGACCATCCATGACGCCAGTCGCATCGGCTGCAAGCTCCAGTTTCACTCAATTTTTGCATGATAACGCGCCAAGCCGCACTATTAAAACAAGCAGCAGCGGTCTCGCAACCGTAACGAATCTATCCAGCACCGTGGTACTCGTGAACAAAAAAAGAAATCTGCCTTCAACCTATGCACCAAAAGATTTGGTTGTACCCAACATTCCATTCAGCTTCTCCGGTTCCAGTCCGAAGAAACAAATGCGCAAGGTCGCTGCTACCGCGATTGAAAAGCTGTTTGCAGCAGCCAAAAAAGATGGCATTGACATCAAAGCCGTATCGGGTTACCGTTCCTACTCCACACAAAAATCGATTTTCGAACGCAATGCAAGTATCAAAGGTGAAGCCGTGGCCAATAAGACAAGTGCCCGCCCAGGTCAAAGTGAACATCAAACCGGGCTTGCCATGGATATCTCCAGTGCATCCGTCGGCTATGATCTGCAGCAGAGCTTCGGGAACACCAAAGAAGGCAAATGGCTGAAAGCCAATGCCCACAAGTACGGATTTATTATCCGCTACGGCAAGGATCAGGAGAAACTGACCGGTTATTCCTATGAACCTTGGCATGTACGTTACGTCGGGGTTTATATCGCAGGGGAAATCACGAGTCAGAAACTGACCCTTGAACAATATCTGGAGCGCGCCAAATAACGAAGAGGCTGCTGTATACTGAGGAAAAAATGAATGAACCAGGAGCCGGAGCCCGGAAGGGGGCATTCTGCTCCTGCATTCTGCACAATAACTACATTGTGCTTATGGTTAAGACATCATACGTTTCTGCAGCAACATTCTTATGATCAAAAACTGACCATTCTTTTGACTGCCAGAGGCAGTCGTTTCAAACCTTCGGTTCCCGCCCAGGAGCCTGCTCCTGCCAGGAGTGCATTATGACACAAATAAAATGCAGCATGGTAGGCAAGCGTGCCAACGATGATTTCCATAACCAAAAATCGCTTTAATGTGGAGGATTGAATGACATATACCTTAAATTCGTGATAGGAGCTCTCCCTCCTGAATCTGGTGATGAACGTCCTCATGTTTCACCTCTACTGTTTTTATTTAAGGTTATGGCCCTTTAGTCTTGTCTTATTCGAAAATAATACTTACCAAAAGTAACTAAGCGTGTTATAGTCAATTTATACTTTATACATAAGCGAGGTAAACCACCATGAGTGCACTGGAAAACTTGGTCAAAAGCCGTAGATCCGCCGTTATTTTTGAAGAAGGTATCGAAATCCCGGAAGCCGATCTGCAGCAGATGTTCGCGTTAAACAAATTTGCCCCATCAGCCTTTAACCTTCAGCATACCCACTACCTGGTCTTGACCGACCCGGCCCAAAAAGAAAAAGCATACGAAGCCTCACAGCAATACAAAGTAAAAACAGCCTCGGCTGTCATCGTTGTTCTGGGTGATATCAAGGCTCACCACCACATCCGCACGATTAACGAAGGTTTACTGCATTTGGGTGTTCTCAATCCGTTTGAATATGAGCAGGAGTCCCAAAGTGTGTTTGATTTCTACGAAGCCCGTGGAAGTGTATTTCAGCGTGAAGACGCCATTCGTAATGCCAGCCTGTCGGCGATGCAGCTGATGCTGATTGCACAGGATATGGGATGGGATACGTGTCCAATGATTGGTTTTGACGCCGATGAACTGCAGAGCAGTCTGGATGTTCCCGAACATTACGTTCCTGTCATGATGATTACGATCGGTAAAAAGTCAGAAGCCAAACAACGCCCACGCGGCTATCGCAAACCCATTAACGAGTACGTCAGCTTTAATAAAATGCATGCAGAGTAAAATCATTCAAATAGATTAACCAAAAAAGCCACGGTTCTGGTATTATCCCCTTTTAGTAGACATGAGAAAAAAGACATCTGTTAAGATGAACTTAATCATGTAAACGAAGGGGATTTTTTCATGGCTAAAAAAGGTCAAACATTCCGGCGGTACTCTTTGGATTTGAAATTGGAGGCAGTTCGGCTGGTCAACGAAGAACATATGAGTATACGTGAAGTAGCGACACGTTTAGATATTCAAAATAAATCTCAGGTACAAGTGTGGGCAGCCAAAGCTAAACAGGGAATGAGTCTAGAACCTGCTACACCCAAACGGGGACGCCCTAGAACCAAGTTTTCCAGTATGGAAGAAGAGATGGCGTATTTGCGGGCGGAAATTGAATACTTAAAAAAGCAGTATCCAAATCTACACAAGGAGTGACGAGTAAAGCAGCCAGATTTCAAATCATTGAGGACCTGAGAGCACGCCATGGTCTGGCTCGGCTCTTGAAGTTAGCTGCGGTTTCCCGCTCGGGTTATTACAAGTGGAGAAAAAGCATAACAGCAGCAAAAGAGCGTAGACATAAGGAACATGAACTAGAATCCCATTTGCTTGCCATCCATCGCGTGCATCCTTACTTTGGCTATCTTCGAATGACCGTAGCTTTACGACGGGAAGGCCTTCGAGTCAACCACAAAAAGGTGTACCGATTAATGAAACAATTAGGCATCTGTTCTGTCATTCGAAAAAAGCGTCGATTCTTTGGAAAACAAGCCTCTGTGGTGAACCCGAATCGGCTGGAGCGTCAGTTTCGGGCGGATACACCACGAACGAAGCTGGTTACGGACATTACCTATATTCGTGCTGGAGAACACTTTGTGTATCTCTCTGTTATTCAGGATTTATACAATAACGAGATTGTAGCGTGGCATCTTTCTGAACGAAATGACCTTGCTTTGGTTCATGAAACGCTGGATAGACTCCGTCAGCACGTGGATCTGAGTGGTGTAATCCTACACTCGGATCAAGGATTTCAATATACTTCGAAGCCCTTTAACCGTAAACTGAACCAGCTCGGCATGCTAGGCAGTCATTCCAGGCGTGGAAATTGCTTAGATAATGCTTGTATTGAGTCTTTTTTCTCTCATTTAAAGACCGAGAAAATATACTTGAATAAGGCGGCAAACAAAGCAGAGGTTGAGCAGCAAGTGAGTGAATACATACTGTTTTACAACCAAAACCGATTTCAGAAAAAACTAAACGACCGTTCCCCGGTAGAATACCGGGAAACGGCCGCAGCTTAAATTTTGTCTTTTTAGAACTGTCTACTTGACAGGGTTATGACCATTCCGTGGCTTTTTTACATTTCATAGATCAGCTGCTCCGACTCTCCTTTTTCGAAAAGAGTTATGCAAATTTTTTTATACCATGTTAACATCCATCAAGTAAGAGAATTCCTTTGGGAAGGGAAGATAGAATATGGAAATGGAAATGTCTATGGAACATCTGGCGGCATGCCGAATTGCTTATGTAAGGCAGGTTGGTCCTTATGGTTCTGCTAACGTCCAAGCAATGGACCAGTTAAAACAGTGGGCAAACGAGAAACGATTACTCACAGAAGCTGCCGTTTTATATGGCATACCTCAGGATAACCCATCAACAACCCCACCGCACCACTGCAGATACGATGCCGCAATCGTGCTCCATGAACTTGAACTCCCTGAAGATGACACCATTGAGATTGGAGAGCTCCAGGGCGGGAACTATCTCATCTGCAAGGTTAGCCACACGCCAGAAGGTATTCAGCAAGCATGGAATGAAATAATCCCTTATATGCAAAACAACCGTTATATCATAGATCACCAACCGGTTCTGGAGCGATATCGATGGGATCTCCTTGAACAGCATGAGTGTGAACTATGTGTGCCTGTGAAACAGGTCTAATCTAATCCGCTAAACAGCACAAAAAAAGTGACTTCATCATTGAAGTCACTTTTTCACTAGTCAACTCTGTAAAAATATTAAAATGCCCAGTTGCCTTTGCGGAATACTGGCTCAATTGTTCCATCCTGCAGTTCGCCGTCAATATCCAGTTCAGCCGACCCAATCATGAAGTCAACGTGAGTCAAACTCACATTGCACTCATGTTTAAGCAATTCCTCGTTGGACATCGTTGTGCCATCCTTCATATTAAACGGATATGCGCTGCCTACAGCCAGATGGCAGGATGCATTCTCATCAATTCCGGTATTATAGAAAATACGATTCAGGTTCGAGATAGGTGAATCATGCGGCACAAGTGCCACCTCACCCAGATAACGCGCTCCTTCATCCGTAGCAAACAAGTTCTTCAGGTGTTCTTCACCGGAAGCCGCTGTGAACGCCACAACCTGTCCGTCCTTAAATGTAATTCTCATCTGATCTACCAGCTGTCCGTTCAAGTTCAGAGGCATCGTACTGCTGACATAACCATTAACGCCGCTGCGCTTCGGCATGGTGAATACTTCTTCGGTTGGCATATTCGCAACAGTATACACGCCCGCCTTGTTCTCACTTCCACCGCCACCCCAGATGTGATTGTCTACCAGCTCAATTTTCAAGTCCGTTCCGGGTGCGCGGTAGTGCAGGCTCTTATAATTTTTCTGATTCAGCTGATCACTCTTCGTGTTCAGGGTATCCAGATGTTGTCTCCAGTTCTGGATGGCATCACCGCCATCCACACGATTCATTTTGAAGATGGTGTCCCACATCACATTGATGCGCTCTTCCTCAGGTATGTCGGCAAACACCTTATTCGCCCATGCCTTGGTCGGCGCCTTGATCAGGCACCAGCTGATTTCATGGTTCCGCGTATATTTCGAATAACCGCGGCGTGCCTGGGCAGCCGCCTTCGTAGCACGTGAAACCTTGTCGGAATCAATTCCGTTATACAGTTCCGGGTCCGGTACTTTGATCGTTAAGGTAGCGCCGCCAGCCTCTGCAAATCTCTCCATCATGTCGCCTTTCCATGCCGGATAGTAGTCGAAGCTGTCGTCAGAACCTTGCTGAAAACGACTACGTGTAATTTGATCGTCTTCAAAATCCACCTGTACATACTTGGCCCCGGCAGCATATGCCTTTGCAACGATTAGGCGAGTAAACTCAAGCGTTTCGATAGGAGCTGTAACAAGCAGATCCTGTCCTTTTTGAATGTTCACGCCTACTTTGACCACCAGTTCTGCATATTGTTCCAACGATTGCTCAAACGTTTGCTCGAAATTACTCATAGGTCCATTCACTCCTGGTTCATATAGAATTAATTCATGTTTTACGCATTTCTCTTTTCTTGCTCACGCAGTTCAATTCGGCGGATTTTGCCGGAGTTCGTCTTCGGCAGATCGGTTACAAATTCAATCTTACGTGGATATTTGTAAGGTGCGGTCCATTCCTTGACGTGATGTTGCAGCTCACGCATTAGTTCTGGTGAAGCCAGAGACTCATCCCTTAGTACAACAAAGGCTTTGACCACATTCCCCCGAATTTCATCCGGACTGGCCACAACGGCGCACTCCTTCACACTGGCATGTTTCATAAGTGCTTCTTCCACCTCGAACGGTCCAATCGTATAACCCGAACTGATGATAATATCGTCACTGCGGCCTTCAAACCAGAAATACCCGTCTTCGTCTTTGCGCGCGCGGTCTCCGGTTACAAAATAATCCCCCCGCTGACTCGCTTCCTTCCGTCCCTCATCCTGATAGTACGTGCGGAACAAGGCCGGCATATCCTTATGAACCGCGATATCCCCCACTTCCCCTGCTGGTTGAGGCTGCCCTTCTTCATTGATAATCTCGATCAGACCCGGCGTAATCGATTGTCCCATGGAGCCGATCCGTACAGGAGCATCCTTCAGACTGCCGATCAGCAATGTACTTTCAGTCTGGCCGTATCCATCACGGATGGTCAGGTTGAAGTGACGCTGGAAGATCTCAATGACTTCCTGATTAAGTGGTTCACCTGCAGAAACTGCGCTGCGCAGTTTGGACAGATCATAATGACCAAGATCGTCCGCTTTCGCCATAAGGCGGTACTCGGTCGGGGTGCAGCACAGGACGTTGATGCCATGCTCCTGCATTAGTTCCAGATAACGTTTAGGCTGGAATGACCCGTTATAAACCAGACCTGTTGCTCCTCTTCCGAGTACGGAAAGGAACGGGCTCCAGATCCACTTTTGCCATCCCGGCGCGGCCGTGGCCCATACGATATCTGATGGCTGAATATCCAGCCATAACGTAGAAGCGATACGCAGGTGGGCATATCCCCAGCCGTGGCTATGTACAACGCCTTTTGGATTTCCGGTTGTGCCGGAAGTGTAGGCCAGAATGGCGATATCGTCACGGTGTGTCTCTACGGCATTCATCTCATCCGACTGACCTTCCATCAACTGATGTACGTTAACCCAGCTATCAGCGGGAACGCTGCTGTCGCCAGATGGTGATGCCACGATGCGATGGGCCAGTGCAGGCAGGTCTGAATCCATTTTCTCCACTTCAGCCGTTGTCTCGGACCATACAATGACCGCTCGCGCCTCGGAATGCCGCAGGCGATACTCCAAGTCCTTGGCACGCAGCATTTCGGAAGAAGGAATCACGGCAATCCCTAGTTTCAGACAAGCGATATAAATGACATAGGCAATGATGCGGCGTGGTACCATGACCAGCACCCGATCTCCCTTTTCCAAGCCCAAATCACGCAAGCCCCCGGCAAGACGGTTAGCCTGCTTAAACAACTCTCCGTACGTAATCTCTTCCAATTCATTTTGATCGCTGAGCCATCTAAGTGCAATCCGGTCTGACGGGTGGTTCTCCATCTCGGATGTCAGGTTATAGGTTTCAGGCGAAATCCACTGTTCAAAATTCAAATGGAGCCTCTCCTTCATATTTCAAATGTATAGCATCTATATATTATACCCTAAATCCTAGGACCAGGTGCTATGATATGAACACCTTTTTGAAAAAAAATAAACACAGGTCAATTATAATGAACTCTCATTATAACTGACTTGTGTTTATTCTCGCGATTTTATTCGTGATTTCCGAACGATTTTCGTTCCATTTAGTTTACCAAGCGTAATTTCCAATCCCGTTCAGAATGCCTTCAATCTCATTCAATTCTTCGGTTGTCAGGCCAGGTGCCTTTAACGCGGCAACATTCTCTTCGATCTGTGAAACACGGCTTGCGCCAATCAATGCAGAGGTTACGCGGTTGTCACGGAGTATCCAATTCAGCGCCAATTGGGAAATGGTTTGTTCTCTGCGCTCAGCAACGGCCTGAAGGGCTTCAAACTTGGCAATTCGTTCATCTGTATAGGCTTCTGTTCTCATATTGCCTGTCGGGTTCGCACGTTCTTCCTTGATCTTGTCCACGTATTTGTTCGTGAGTTGACCTCGCCCCAGAGGACAGAATGCAATGGAGCCTACGCCCTGCTCATCCAATACATCCTGTAATCCGTCTTCGATCCAGCGGTTAAGCATGGAATAATTCGGTTGGTGGACGAGGCAAGGCGTTCCCAGATTACGCAGAATGGCGACCGCTTCTCTCGTCTGCTCTGCATCATAGTTGGATAGTCCGACATACAGCGCTTTGCCCTGTCTTACGATATGATCCAGCGCAGCCATCGTTTCTTCCATCGGTGTATTCGGATCCGGACGGTGATGATAGAAAATGTCCACATACTCAAGCCCCATCCGTCCTAGGCTCTGATCCAGGCTGGCAATCAGGTTTTTGCGGGAGCCCCATTCGCCATAGGGACCTTTCCACATGTAATATCCTGCTTTCGTCGAGATAAGAAGTTCATCCCGGTATGGACGCAGATGTTTTTTGAACAATACGCCAAAGTTTTCCTCAGCAGATCCTGGAGGTGGTCCGTAGTTGTTCGCCAGATCAAAATGGTTAATCCCCAGATCAAATGAACGCAGAATCATCTCTTCCTGAATATCCAGCGTGCGGTTTCCGCCAAAGTTCTGCCACAGGCCAAGCGCAATTTGCGGCAGTCTGATTCCAGATTTGCCGGAACGTGCATACTTCATCTCATCGTAACGCTGTTCATTCGCAGTATAAGGCATATCATTTTCTCTCATTTCTTGTTAAAGTGGGTGAATACCCTTTCATCTTAGTCAGTTTCGGTCCAAAACGATATGGCATATCGCTATAACCATATGGAATAATACTTGTTGTCTATTCATAAAATCACATCTATAATTCATATCCTCTAACTAAAAATATGTTAAAATGCAAGAATGAACTACACAGGAGTGAATGCCTTGATTACATATATGTTCAAAAACAATCCGTTCCAGGATCTGCAGCTCCTTCATTACGGAACCGAACCCTGTACACCAGGTCACCACTTTGGCCCAGCCATGCGGGATCACTACAAAATCCATTATATTTTGGATGGCAAGGGTACTTTTGAAGTCGGAGGCAAAACTTATGAACTGCATAAAGGGCAGGGCTTTCTCATCGTCCCCCATTCCGTCGTTCACTACAAGGCTGATCTGGAAGATCCGTGGGAATACAGCTGGGTTGCTTTTCAAGGAAATGCCTCCCCTTCACTATTACAGCAGGCCTGTCTGTCGGAGCAGCATCCGATCTTCGAACTGGAAAATGACGATGAGATGCGTTCCTGTCTGCATCGCATGATTAGCTCCCGAAATACACACAAAGGTTGGGAGATTAGCATGACCGGATGGTTATATCAATTTTTCTCCATTCTGATCGATCATGCAAACGAAGGCATCCTTCCACCCGAGCAAGAGTTCACCAAGGAAACGTATGTCACCCAGGTCATGGACTTTGTTGAGATGAACTATGCGAACCCGATCACGGTGCAATCCATTGCTTCTCATATCGGCTTGCAGCGCAGCTATCTGTGCTCCTTATTCAAAGACCGGATGGGCACCAGCATTCAATCCTATTTGGTCAACTACCGGATGCGCAAGGCTGCCGAACTGACTCTGGATACCGGGTTGACCATTGGGGATATCTCCCGCTCTGTCGGGTATTCCGATCAGCTTCTCTTCTCCAAAATGTTCAAAAAGGTGATGGGCGAAGCCCCCACCCATTACCGTAAACACAAAACAGCACCTTCCCGGTTAAGCAGTTAACGGGAAGGTGCTGTTATTTTACTTACATAAAGCTCAGACAGCATAACCTGTCCATCGCTAATATTCATTCATTTTCCGGAAGAGACCACCTCAGTCACACTTGCTCCTGCATGGATACACCAACGACATGCACTTTAATTTCATTGACCAGAATGCCTGTCATCTGTTCCACGGCCTGCTGTACATTGTGCTGGAGCTCCTTGCATACTTGATGCATCTTAAACCCGTACTGCACATTAATACGCAGCTGGATGGAGGCCTGATCATCTTTTACATCAACGTCAATACCTTTCTGCAGACTCTTGCCGCTGATACTCTTCGCAATGCCCTCAGTCAATCCTACTGACATGGAAGAGATACCAGAGGTGGCCTGTGCTGCTATTCCCACAATCTTGGATACGACATCATTAGAGATGTGAATGGCGCCCATCCGGACGGCTTGAGGTTCGATGTACTCGGGTTCGATATATTCTTTAGGGATGATTTCAGACATGCTTCCCACTCCTTCTATGGTTAATTGATTGATTAAGATATAAAATGCAAATAAAATTTTTACACGTTAACGGAGAGTGCAGTACCAATCTGGAGAAGCGAAGCGCTCGCCTTTATCACCAGAGTTTCCCCCTTATAAGGGGAATCAAAGAAACTCGGGGATAACTGCGATCGGAAGATGGTACTGCAATCGGAGTGACTGAGTGTAACAGACTAGTCGTTTTAAATCCTATAATCAGGCATTCTGCCATTTCTCCTTGAAGAACAGCTGGTAGACCCTGACGAGAATAATTTTAACGATCATGTAGACAGGGATAATGATCAAGATGGCAATGATGCCGCCGAGATCCCCAGCACCCAGCACCAATATAATGGTGGTCAGCGGATGAATGTCGAGCTTTTTGCCAAACACATACGGAGCGACCAGATTGTCCTGAATTTGCTGGGCCACCAGAATAATAATCAGCGACCAGATCGCCACCGATGGCGACTGAATCAGACCGATAATGACAATGGGGATGGACGACACAATAGCGCCGATAAATGGAACAAAGTTCATAATGACCGCAACGACGGTAAGCAGCAGTGCATACGGCAGACCGATGATCAGAAAACCGATATACATCAGTACGCCAAGTGCCAGGTTCACGAGTACTCTTCCGACAATAAAGCCACTGAGAGCCTGATCGATCTCAAGAACAACCTCACGGCTGTCTTTTTGGAACCGTTTTGGTGCGATATGCACCAGTTTGCGGCCGAATTTCTCTCCCTGTTTCAGCATGTAGAACAAGATGATCGGGAACGTAAACAGAATGATCGCAAAGCTGGAAATGAGCGAGAACAATCCACTCACATAGTTGGTCACGAAGGTGAACCCTTTATTAATATAGTCTGTAAGCTGAGAAAACGGTGTGGATCCCTCCGGGAACAGTGCCTTGATCGCTCCGTTCTGCTCCAGTTCTCTCAGCTGTACACTGAGGGAGTTAATTAAATTCGGTGCATTATCCACCAGATTGATCAGCTGTTCACGCAAGGACGGCCATAACCCCACAATGAACAGGACAAGCAGTACACCGAAGACCAGATAGATCAGCAATATGCTGAGTGTTCGGTTCAGCTTCTTCCGTTCCATGTAATTCACGAGCGGCCTTAGCAGATAATAAAAGAATACGGACAGCATCATCGGCACCGTGATAACCGTAAGCATGGTCACAAGCGGCTGAAAGATAAAGCTGACGCGTGATAGCAGGTAGATATTGACGAGCACCAGAGCCAGCGCGATGCTGAACCGGACAAACGAACTTGCTTTAAACAACATGTTCCCCTCCACATGATCTTTTCTTTTTGGGATTTTTCTACAGGTTTTTTCTGCCCTCTTCGTTACCCGTTTAAATGTACATTCAACGTATCAGTTTGGAATTTGTATCGTAAACACGGTAGTCTCCTTGCCTCGCTGGGACAGGATCAATCGCCCGCCCATCTTCTCTGTATTTCGCCGGGCAATTGCGAGTCCAAGTCCGGTTCCGCCCGTACCAGTTCGTGCTTCATCTCCTCGTACAAATGGATCAAAAATGGTGCTCCACAGTTCCTGGGGAATACCGACCCCTGTGTCTGCAACCTCAATGACTACATGCGTACCCAGCGGAATCAATTCTACCCGCAGCTCGGTTCCCTTTGGATTGTAGGACAGCGCATTGGTAATGAGGTTTTGAATAACCCGTGACAGTAATTCAGGATCGTATCTGGCGTATATCTCCTGATCAGGTACCAGCACATGAAGTACAAATTGTTTCTGCTCAATCTCACCATAGGTATCTGCCATGACTTCACGTACGAATTCCCCGATCTCTCTCTTCTGGATCTGCATGTGATAATCGGGTGAGTCCACCTTGAGCAGTTCGAGCATATTCTGTATCATTCGAGCAACCTGAACGGACTTGTTATAGATATATCCTAGATAACGCTGCTGCCTTTCCTGGTTTTCTACCCGTCCCTCCACTAGAGCCTGGGCATATCCCTGTATGGAGGTAATTGGTGTTTTCAGATCATGCGACAGATCCACAATCAGCCGCTGTTTGCTCTCTTCCGCATAGCGCTTTTCTGCTGAGGTATTCTCGATGACATCTGCCATATAATTAAACGTCTCGCCGATCTGGACAAATTCCTTCTCTGCCGAGATGGACAAGCGTGTACTGTAATTTCCCTGAATCATCTGTGTAAGCCCCAGTGATAAAACACTCAGTGGTTTTTTGATACGACGTGCGACCCAGTAGCTGTATACGAATATGAGGAGCAGAACGAAGCCAACTCCGATCATGATGTAAAATGACAAAGGATGCTTCAGATTGGTAATCAGCAGATTTTCATTCATGCGGATACTCACCAGATCACGCGGTATTTTCAGCAGTACATACTTCGCATCTCTCTCTGCTGCGTAGGGAGAAATGGAATAATAATATGTACTATCGCTTCGATTCTCCAGTCCGGCATACAACTCCGACTCACTGTAATATGTAAATGCATCCTGCTTGACACCGATCTGGCGAATGACCGAACGCTCTGCATCCAGAATTTCGATCCATCCTCCGCTATCCAGCAGACGCTGTATTTCCTTGCTTGAAGAGTCATCCTCAAGCCTCTTGTTCAATTCAGCTGCGTAGACATGCGCCTCGACGTTCAGATCAGGATCAACTACCTGATCCGAAATGCGGAAATCCACGACATCCAGCGAAACCATGAGATAGACAATCAAGACGAGCAGCAGCAAAAAGAAGTTGAACAGCAGGAAGTCCAGTGTCAGGGACGTTTGCAAAAGTCGCTTTTCTCTAGCTTTCCGTTGGCGCTTCAATTTTGTATCCGAGTCCCCTTATCGTTTTTAAATATTCAGGTTGTCTGGAGTCGCGTTCGATCTTCTCGCGAATGTTGCTGATGTGCACCATGATGGTGCTGTCTTCATGCGCGTAGTAGTCCCCCCATACCGCCTCGTAGATTTTCTTGCGTGTAAATACCCGGCCAGGCTGCTCCAGCAGCAGATCCACAATTTTGTATTCCGTGGAGGTTAGGGTTACAGGCTTGCCAGATCGAAAAAGCACACATTTGGAACGATCCAGCATAAGTTCACCGAGAACAAGATTAGTCTCCTGGGGTGCTGCGGATTCATGGGCGTCAAATTGATTCACACGTCTTAACAAAGCTTCTACACGAGCAACAATCTCCAGCGGATTAAACGGCTTCGAAATATAATCATCCGCACCGAGTCCAAGTCCGAGAATCTTGTCATGGTCCTGGCTTTTGGCAGATAGAAACAAGACGGGCATATGATGGGTTGCCCTGATTTGCTTGATTAACTGAAGTCCATCCATTACAGGCATCATAATATCCAAAATGACAAGATCGATCGGTACAGAACGAATGCATTCCAGCGCCTCCGCTCCATTCGCGGCAGTCCTGATGTCATAGTCCTTTTCAAGGTACAGTTGAAGCAGTTCCACGATCTCTGGTTCATCATCTGCAATCAATACGGTGTATCTCATGTTATTCCTCTCATTTCTTCATTCCTCAATCATTGGCTGTGTATTCTTTTACATGTATCTTACTACTATATACCACGTCCCTTAAATCCACCTAAATCAAATCTAAAGATAACCTAAATAAAAGCCCTGGCATGTGCCGGGGCTTGTAATTCTATGCATGAGCACAATGCTGCTGAAGCTTCGATGACTACTTCATGTGGAGCCAAGGCTCAACCTTTTTATTCAGACTTTCCTTATCATATTGTATATACTGGCCGGCACGGTTGCGAACCGGATCCCCTGCGTAGTAACGCTCATAGAGATCGTGCCTCGCCCCAAGTGCACTTCCGGTCAGATCCCAAGCCAGCTGAAACAGACGGATTTTCTCTGGCGCTTGCAGTGTCACTCCACCAAGATATTTGGCCATCAATGGTCCTACCGTTTCATCCAGATCGAAACTGCCTGACGGAATCTGAATCAGTCCACCAGCTGCAATGGTTTTCAGAATTTCAACCGCTCTCGGGTAATATCGGCTGCCCAGATTACGAGCTGTCTCAATGTATTTGAATGACGGGAGCCAGTTGCCATGCGCATCTGGCTGTGCCTGGGCCTCAGAAGCAACGATCAAGCCCTCAATGGTCTGCATCTGGCTGATCATCTCTCCGAGTTGTTCTTGTACATTCAGGAATGAATCCACACCGATCTCCTGGGCAATGGCTGCCGTGACGGCGGTGATAAATTCCAGCTTGGAGTGCAGTCGAATGATGCTCTGATGGTAGGCCAGACTGGAAGAGGCTGCGTTACAGCGAACCTGCCACACGGCTTCCGGATTGTTGTGCAGCAGTACACGCTCCCAGGGAACCAATACATCATCAAAAAATAATACAGCATCCATCTCATCATAACGGGCACTGAGAGGATGAGCAGCATCCAACTGCGGAGCGGCAAATGATTCACGGCAGATCAGATGTAAACCCGGACTTCCCACAGGAACAATCACCATATGTGCCAGTTCCGGCAGATGTCCCGGAATCCGCTGAATCGGATACGCAATGATATCATCTGCATAAGGAGCTGCGGTCGCCACCATCTTGGCACCACGAACAATAATCCCTTCCGAGTTGGTTTTCACAATCCGCAGCATGGCATCTTCATCCTCCCCAACAGGCAGAGAACGGTTGATCTGCGGGTCACGCTGGACAATCGTCAGGAAGGCATCTTTTCGTTTGGCCTCCTGATAGTAGGCTGCTATCTTATCTGCATACATGGGATCGTGTCGCACCATATCTTGACGTGTGGCATACCATCCGACAACACGCGAGCGGGCATAATCCGACAGTCTGCTCATGACTCCATAGGTTCGATCCGACCAGAGCCGAAATGCTGCCGCTCTACTGATGACATCTTGAGAAGCGTGAGGCACCCGAAAAGCCTGATGCACATAACTCCCCGTCTGTTCATCCCAATATGCCACTGTTTCTCGTGTATCCGGATCATCCACCAAATCGAACAAGTTCTCAATGGTCTGCAGTGTTCCCTGAAAGGCGGGATGTTCGGTTACCCGGACACGCTTGCCATCCAGCCATATGTTTCGCTCATCATTCAATCGGTGTATGTAAGCTTGTCCGCGAGACATCGTGATGCTCATGATCCATCCTCCCTCTCAGGCAAAAAGCCTGCTATGGCTACCAATCTCAAAGTATAACTGTCACATGCTGAAGGTATGTATGACACACACAATGATACAATTTGTATCTAATGAAATAGTACTGTGTCGCGTATAGAAAAGTCAACAAACACCGAACGAAGCGTCCGATGTTTGCCTAGGTCATGCCGGTTAGATTAATTTGGAGTACATATGGCGTAAATACCGCCAGCGCACAAGCGCAAAGAACAGGATCTGCATGGTGGCAAAAACGAAGAAGATACGTAGGCTGTATCCCATAACCGAAAAATCGACCAACTGCTGCAGCGCCACAAATGCTACCGAACTATGAATCAAAGCAATGAGTAATGGCAGGAAAAACATAAGCAGCAGCTGCTGAGTTACAATTTTACGAAGTTCAGGACGACTGAGTCCCATCTTGCCAATCATGCGATACTGTGCTTCATCCCTTTCCAGATCCGCGTAGAGTCTAAAATAGGTAAAGCTTGCCGCAAAGGTAAAGAAGACAATACCGATCAGACCGCTCAGGATCAAAATGATCCCATTGGTTTGTTTCGAATTCAGCCAGTCCACAACGAGAGCACTGAACATGAAGTAGCCTTTCGTACGCGGCCGATCTTCAATCGAATTAACCAGGTCAGGGGCGAAGGCCCGCGTTCCCATCCAATCTTCCACCACAAATTGAGTCATTTTATTGGAATAGTAATCTTCACTCAAGTCTAGGAATTCATTGTACGCTGACTTCATCTTTTCAAACAATTCATCGGAAATGACGTAGATGTCCACTTTGAAATCAACAGGGATAACGATTTCGGTAGCTGGAGGAGACAGCTGAACCTGTTGATGATAATTTTCAACTTCAAGATCGACCTGTGTTGGTGAGAACCCCTGCTCTACTTGTTTACGCAGCTCTTTGCGTGCTGTCAGATTCGATGGCGTCATAAAGGCCCCATTTTCCTTATCCAACGTGCGTTCTTCGTAACCAAGGGCCTTAGCCAGATAGTTGTATTCACTCAATTTGATGATATTGCTGCCAGTGTTATTCTCATACAGCTGGGTGTAGCTGCCTTTTACATAGGGGACCTCATGGTCAACAAGCGTTTCCTCAATCTGCCTGATATCCCCCTCTGCCTCAGGTGTATCCCATGAATTCGTGTAAGTGAATGCATACGGGTTCGTCATCGACGACAACCCTGGATCAGCGATCGCCAGCATGGTGCCAATGCCGGTAAATGCCGAGGCTGAGATGACACTTACCATGAAAAACATGACAGCATTGTCTTTCATGCGATACGTAAGCTCGGAAAGAAACAGTACATTGGTTTTACGGAAAAACAAACGCTGATTTCGTTTTAATGCCCGAATGACATACACACTGAGCTGCGTGAACAGCAGGTATGTACCTGCGATAACCATAATGACACTCCCCAGGAGCAGCGGGAATGAGTACGTCACCCACACAAAAGTGAACACCCCTGCATAGCCACCGCCAATCAACAACACGGATAGAAACGCGAGCAAGCGTGATGCCTTCGGCTCCGGTTTCGGCTTTTCCTCCGATTTCACCAAATCAATCAGCGTTCCCTTGCGGATAAGCAGCGAAGAAGACAGTGCAATGACAGCAAACAGAACAAGGAACGCGGCAGCTGTCAGAGCGATTGCTTTTACTGGAAAATAAAATCGAAGACTGTTCTCCACAGCCAGCAGGGAACCGCAGATGAGCAGGATCAGTTTTCCGAAGATCATCCCCAGTCCAATACCCGCTGCAATGGCGGCGATCCCGATACACATGTTCTCCATAAACAGAAGCCGGTTCATCTGTTTGCTTGTCATGCCAATGATCAGGAAGATACCAAATTCCTTCTTGCGTGTTTTCAGAAAAGAACCTACCGAGTACAGCAAAAACAGGAATGAAAAGATAAAAATAATGATCTCTGCAATCATAAAGCCCTGATTGGCAAGCATAGTAACCGTTTCACTTGATCCCCTCAAACCATCCTTCAGATCCGGGTGAAACAGAAGCAGTGCATACGTGAAAAATATCATGACGGAAAATGTACTGCTCAGAAAATGAGCCAAATAAATCCGTTTGTTGCGAACTACATTGTTAATGGCGAACTGGCGAAAATTCATGTCCTGACCCTCCCATTAGGGATAACACATTAATTATCTTTTGATAAAAAGCCGCCCGGTTATCGCCATAGTGAATCTCATTATAGAGTTTGCCATCCTTGATGAAGACCACCCGGCTGCAGTAGCTCGCTGCAACTGCATCATGTGTAACCAGCAGCATCGTCGCCTGATCCTCCTGATTGCGAAGCTCCAGCATCTCCATGACATCACGTGCCGCCTTCGAGTCCAGGTTGCCTGTTGGCTCATCCGCCAATATCAGCTTGGGTGAGTGGATTAGTGCTCTGGCAATGGCCGTTCTCTGTGCCTGTCCACCCGAAATCTCATAAGTCCGCTTGTCCAAAATCCCTTCAATGCCCAGCTTGCTTGCTAGCCGATCCACACGAGCGTTCATCTCCCCCAGCGGCGTTCCGTCGAGCGTCAGCGGCAGCACAATGTTCTCCTTCACCGTAAGGGTATTGAGCAGATTAAACGACTGAAATACAAATCCCAGCTCTTTGCGCCGGAACAGCGCAAGCTCATCCTGGTTCAGCTCGAACGGATTTTTCCCGGCAATGCGCAGTTCTCCTGATGTCGGATGATCGATCGTCGAGATCATGTTGAGCAGTGTCGTTTTGCCGCTGCCGGATGGACCCATGATCCCTACAAATTCGCCTTCCTGGATGCTAAGGTCAATCCCCGATAGTGCTTCATAAGAGACGATGCCTTTATAGATTTTGCTGATCTGTTTAACCGAGCATATTTCCATATGTATCACTCCTTTTTTACGTTGAACATGAGTCAACCATAACTAACTCGTGTCTATTTAATCATTGGTTATTCACTGGCACTCTTGATGCCCTGACTTCTGACTTCAGTTTACCGAAGTTTCGGCTAATCTCCTATGGCTTAACCTTTCACTTGCATGACAAAGTTGTAAGGTTGCTTCTATTAAACAAAAAAGACGTCATTACCCCAGGGTAACAGACGTCGATTCTCTTGAACCATCCTCTTGGAAAACAATATAGAAAACCATCTTACAGTCACTAAACACTAAATGTTATCCGGACCGTCGTCCCTTCACCATATACTGATTCCAGATCGATCCGGTGATTCATTCGGGTCAGAACCTCTTTCACGATGTACAGTCCCATACCTGTTGACTCCTTGAAATGACGACCATTTTCTCCCGTAAAGAAAGGCTGGAACACCCTGTTCAGATCTGACTTAGGAATACCGGCACCCTGATCTTGAACTTCAAGAATAATGGACCGTTCTGCTTTATATGCACGCAGGTATATCTTCTGTCCATTACCAGAGGAGTATTTGATGGCATTGGAGAGCAGTTGCACGATGACAAAACGAATCCATTTGGCGTCCGATTGCACAATTAGCGAAGCATCCATCTGAATCTCTGGATAGACATGATTGCGAATGAAGAAACGCTTCAGCTCATGAATGGCCTCTTCGCCTGCTGCCTTAAGTGTAACCGGTTCAACACTGAAGTCCTGTTCAAATGTGTCCAAACGCGCTACGTACAGCACCGTTTCCAATCCACGTCTCATCTGATCTGCTTCCTCCCGAATACTCCTGAGACGTGGGTCATCGTCCTCCTGGTCCTGCACGGTCAGTTCAATCACGGATAAAGGTGTCTTCATCTGGTGTACCCACTGATTCATAAATGTGAGATACTCCTGCTGGCGCTGCTCCAGACGGTGGAGATGGGCATGATAATGACCATATTGTGAATCCAGCAGCTTCTCCAGCGCTACCGATAAGGGAACCATCTCTTCGAGCGGGACAAATTCATTAAGCGAATTCATGGGCTGTGTCATTCGGGTATAGAACGCCCTGTGAGACATATAACGGTACGTCAGGTAACCTGCATATAAAAATAACCCCAGCGATACGGCATAGACAGCTGTCAGCACATGGTCGTAACCGTCATACCAAAATACGCCGACGACGGTAAGCAAGATGACGACCACCCAGCAAGTTAAAGCAAGGTGTTCTCTCATAAACAGCTTCATGATGGTGAAGCCGTATTCCAGTTTGCGTTTAACCGATAACCGGAACCCCTCACCGTTTCCAAAGCGTCTGTTATGCCTATTTCGGCCAATCGCTTGCGTACACGAGTTACATTGACACTGAGTGTATTGTCGTCTACAAAGGAGTCATCCCACAGTTTCTCCAGAATTGTCTCCCTGCTCACGAGCTTCGGACTACGACGAAGGAGCGTTTCCAGCAGTATCGTTTCCTTCTTCGTCAGCTGCACTTTGCGATCACCGAGCTGAATCTCCAGTCTTTCCAGGTATACTGTCAATCCTTCCAGCTCGACTTTGCGTTCTTCGTCACGGGCTGCGTAATCTCCATATACACGTCGCAGCTGACTTTTGATTTTGGCCATCACGATTTCATGTTCAAACGGCTTCGTTATATAATCATCCGCTCCGTTCTCCAGCGCCATCACCTGATCCATTTTGCCGCTCCGGGCGGAAATAAACAAAATCGGACATGTGGACATCGTACGGATCTGACGACACCAGTAGAACCCGTCATAGCTGGGCAAGTTGATATCCAGAAGAACAACATGTGGCTGGATCTGCTCAAATTGCTGTAACACCCGCTCAAAATCTTCCACAAGAACGGCTCTGTCCCCGTATCGTTCAATATGGGATTTCAGCAGTCCTGCAATTTTCGGATCATCTTCGACAATCATTATGGTATACATAAATGGGCCGCACCCCTAACCTGTAATAATGAAATGTAGTATGTTCTCTCTCATTCCAAAATCATAACACAGGATGGATTACTCGGCATGAACCTGTTTGCGCCATTGTACAATGTCTGCGTTCAATTGCTTGAGGTCACCCGATGGTTGCTGCTCATCAGACAGCTTGTACGACTGCTTCAGTGCCAGAATACGATACACGCTTTCATCAATTCGAGATTCGGTGATTTCCCCATTCTTCACCGCATTTTTCAATGTATCAAATATCGTTTTGGCACTTTCATAGCTGTGAGCCACGAGCAAAATATCACTGCCTGCCTGAACGGTCGCGATTGCAGCTTCATTCAGTTTATAATTTTTGGCGATTGCACCCATGCTGAGATCATCTGTAATGACAACGCCGTCGTAATTGAATTTGCCCCGCAGATGTTCACCAATAATGACATCCGATAACGAAGCAGGATGATCAGGATCCAGCTTAGGGAATAAAATGTGAGCCACCATTACAGCCTCCACATGCTCTTTCACCGCGGCCTGAAACGGAATCCACTCCAGCTCGGCCAGCTGCTTCTCTGTTTTGTTCACCACGGGAAGATCCAGATGGGAGTCCACCGACGTATCCCCATGACCGGGAAAATGCTTCACGACCGGAATCACTCCCTCGCTGCGCAGACCTTTCATCTCAGCGACGCCGAGACGAGACACGAGTTCAGCTGAACTGCCAAAGGAACGGTCACCAATCACCGGATTGTTCGGGTTACTGTTGACGTCCAATACCGGAGCAAAATCCACATTAAAGCCTGCAAGTTGGATCTGCCTTGCCAGTAATTTACCCATCGTTTCTGCCAGTTCGGCGTCATTCGTCGCTCCAACTTTACCATTGGAAGGGATACTCTGCACTTCATCCGGCATTCGGCTGACTTTGCCACCCTCCTGATCCACACTCATGAAGATTGGCACCGGATTGGAACGGTTTGCTTCTTTGATGGACTGCACAAAATCCGCTGTTCCCTGCAAAGTCGTCACGTTATTACCATAAAAAATGATGCCTCCTACCTTTTGGTCCGCAATCATTTGTTTGGCCTGGTCATCCAGAGCAGTCCCCTGTACCCCGGCCAAAATCATCTGTCCAATCTTTTCATCCAGCGAGAGCTGGTCCAGCTGCTCCTGAACCGGATCTGCCTCTTCCTGAGGGGAAGCATTGTTCTGCTCATTATTCTCTTCAGCTTCCTCCGCATCGGAATCACCACTGCCTTCCGGTGCAGCTTGTTGTTCCGTAGTAGAGCCTGTAGGGGAATTCGCTGTGGAGCCGGGCTTTTGCGTTTCTCCACATGCGGTAATGAGCATAAGGACTGCAATAATCAGAAATAACATTTGCAACGAGTGTCTTCGTTTACTCTTTATAGAATCGTTATGTACATACAAGGAATGTCAACCTCCTAATTCATGTTGGAATGTGTACCGTAATGTTCAGGCATAACATTAACATAAGCAACTATTTTTTCAAAATCACCTGCTTTAATTAAAAGAGTGAGATACGGGTCTGATTTGCCAAAAAAATGCTTGCATTTGAGCGTTATAATATGGTTTCTAATGATTTTTCAACGAAGGGCGTGGGCGTTGTATGGACCAACGGGGATCGTAATTGCGGCCGAGAAATGGTGTTCTATTGTGAATTTTTCATATGTTGAAATTATCATTATAGCAGGTTGAAAAAGCCGCCTTTCGGCGGCATAAGGTTGTTGTGGATTGCTTATTTTTTGTCTTCCTTGTAGGTAAAAAAGGCAGAAGAATGCTGATAAATAGCTACTATTCACTAATTCAATGTTTTCAACACTTCAGTTGTAAATGGAATGATCTCGGACTGCCGTCCTTCACGCACTTTTGCAGGCCACTCCGGATCGCTTAGCAGTACACGTCCCAGAGCGATCAGTTCAAACTCCTTGTTCTCTAACATCGTATTCAATTGGTCCAAGTGAGCATCGCCTGTTCCCTGATTCTCGGTTGATCGGTCCACGAATTCGGCTTCCAGACCAACGGACCCAACGGATATCGCAGGTTTCCCGCTTAATTTTTGTGTCCAACCGGCAAGATTTAATTCAGATCCTTCGAATTCCGGCAGCCAGAAGCGACGAGTCGAGCAATGAAAGATATCTACGCCCGCCGCAGCCAGCGGCGCAAGAAATTGCTCCAGCTGTTCCGGGGTATCCACCAGGCGAGCATCATAATTGCCCATTTTCCATTGAGAAAAACGAAGCACGATCGGAAAATCCGGTCCAACCGCCTCGCGGCACGCTTTAATGACCTCGACTGCGAATTGTGTGCGTTTGACCAAGTCACCGCCATACTTGTCTGTACGACGATTGGTATGCTCCCAGAAAAACTGATCAATCAGGTATCCGTGAGCGCCATGCAATTCTATGCCATCGAACCCGATCCGCTTCGCATCTGCAGCTGCTTGTGCGAACGCTTGTACCAGGCCTTGGATCTCTTCTTCGGTTAAAGGTTCCCTGTTCTCTTCACCTGCCATGCTGATGCCAGACGGACTAACCGGCTCCGCTTCTGCATGAGGCAGATCACCTGTACGCCTTGCTGTGCCCACATGCCACAATTGAGGCATGATTTTACCGCCCGCGTCATGGACGGCTTGAACCACATTTGACCAGCCCTGGAGGGATTCATCACCATGAAATAACGGAATACTCGCACCGCTTACAGAGGAAGGATGGTTAATCCCTGTCCCTTCCGTGATAATGAGCCCCACACCGCCAGCTGCTCTGCGTCTGTAATATTCAGCAACTTCCGGCCCGGGTACGCCCTCCGGAGAAAAACCACGAGTCATGGGTGCCATGACGATCCGATTGGACAATGTAAGCTTGTCTGAAGTGAAGGGTGTAAACAACGCTGAAGGTACATTCATTTGTTTATAGCTCCTTTATCTTGTGGAATGTCAGAACCCAATTACCTTTCCATTTTATAGTTTGTGAGTTTTATTTTCAAACTCGCTAATGAAATGATCTATTATGTAACAAAAAAAATAGAGCATCCCCGCAGCAAGTGGCAATAATTACGCTGCTGTACGTGTACGCTCTGTGTTTACGTCTTTTTCATTTTAAATGATAACCAAAAATAGATATGAATCATAGTATATACTCCATACTCTTTCTGTGTGTTCCTCTTAATCCGAATTCACAGGAATGTCGTGGCGATGAACTCTGAGTATTTTGCCTGATGAAGGTGAGACGACGTCCGGATCCGTGCCCAAACCGAAGTAGAAATCCCCTTCATGCTCTTCAAATGACTTCGCATACGTGTCCTGGTTGAACCGGAGAATTTCATGCCAATTGATCAGGTCCGTGGTTTGGTATACCCGGTTAATATACAGATTTTTATTTTGGAACGTATAGGTGAGTACATATACTTTGCCGTCGCGCAAAAGCAAGTCTGTTGGCAGAGCTTTGGCATCAGGTAAAATCACGCGCCTAGCCTGATTAATGGCTGTCATGACATTCAAGGATTTTGGAAGCAATTGACCGTCATTGAATACGCCACCAGCGATATAGACTAACTTGTTATCAAAGTTAACATTTTTCCCAATCTTGTTATACGGAATCGTGCCCTGCTGATAGGTCAGTCCCGGCAGGATTTTGTTACCGTAGATTACGACGTCTTTCTTCTCCAGATTCGCATTAATCTCCAGGAAATTGGTTTTGTCATTCCAGATTTTATTGGCAGGATACATCATTCCGGATGCATACAGCTTGCCCCCCAGCTCAAACAGCGTGTATGCCCTTAGCCCGAACGTATTAATGTTTGCAAACTTCTGCCAGCTTACGCCCATATCATGTGAAATCAGAATCGTTGGTTTATCTTCTGTTCCGAGAGCGGCAAACATTTTGCCTTGAAACAGAGCAAGGTCATAAACGTGTACCCCAAGCGGAAGGTTGCGGTATTTTGTCCATACGTCCCCATCCAGCCGATAAAAGTTCCCGAAACTCCATTGCTCTCCGTCAGAATCATTTCCCGGAATATAGAGCTTGTCGTCCAGGACCTTGTAGATATCAATCTGCTCCTCATCCACAACCATTTTGGTTGATGGGACAATTCCAGGATTGCTGTTGCTGACTGCCTGCCTATTAAACGATGAGGTTGCTGTATCGAAATAAATGACCGGGATGGGACCCGAGTTCGGCGCTACCCCCATATTGCTGCTGTTGCCATGACCCAAATAGATCTTGTCTCTGTATAACTGCATATCCCACACATTATTGGCGTAAGGCGTTTTGGCAAAAGGTCGTCCAAGCAGCTCAATCTTGCTTGTCACATCCGCAGAATTGATGGGTACATTGGATACCTTTGCCATGGCCCGTTCAACCGTCGGCTTGCGCTCGGCCTTGTCACTGCTTTTGGGCTTGGCACTCCCTGTAAGCATCCAGCCCACGCTTGCAACGATGGTCAAAATGAGAGCTGCCCATTTCGTGTTGTTATGCATGCCCGCTTCCTCCTTCGTTCTGAAATTGAATGCCTTTTCATATAAACGATACAAATTGTATCTTTTTATATTATGTAAAACAGAACAAGCATGCAATACATTCCGCCCTTTTCAACAAAAATAGACAGCTTCATCCGAAGATGAGCTGTCTTGGCAGGTATTCTTTTTGCCAAAATGACATCGTTTTATTAAAAAGAAAAGATTTCTGAGTTGCTGCTACTCGGCTTTGACCAGGATTTTCACCTGATTTTTCTCTTTCAAAAGAGCTTCAAACCCTTGATCGACTACTTCATCCAGCGAAATACGTTTGGTCACCAGCTTGTCTGCCGGGAAGAAGCCTTTATCCATCAGACTAATCACAGCCGGGAATACATCCCGATAACCAATAATGCCGTTCACTGTACGTTCTTTCATGACGATAGAGTTAGGCAGAATCGGAGCCGCTTGCTCAAAAATGCTGACGATCATCAGCTCTCCACCAATACGTGTCGAGTCGATCGCCTGCTGCAGCACAGGTGGTACACCTGTCACTTCATAAGCAACGTTCACGCCGCCTTGCGTACGTCTATGAATCTCTTCCACAACATTGTACTGGGTTGGATCAATCACAATTGCGCCAAGCTCTTCGGCTTTCGCTTTGCGTTCTTCAGATAGCTCTACTACATAGATGTCGGAGGCGCCGGAAGCTTTCAATGCTTCAATAACGAGCAAACCGATTGGACCCGCACCAAATACAGCTGCAGTATCGCCTACTTTCAGCTTGCTTTGACGCACGGCATGCAGCGCTACCGCAGAAGGTTCTACGAGCGCTCCCTGTTCGTAGGAAATGGAGTCAGGGATGGCGTGTACCATATACTCTTCAGCTGTTACGTATTCAGAGAAACCCCCGCCTCCTCCGGCGAGACCGAGGAATCCCATCTGGTCGCACAGATTGTATCTTCCCTGTTTGCAGGCTTCACAATGTCCGCATGCATAGATAGGTTCAACGACAACACGGTCTCCTGCTTGAAAACGGGTAACACCTTCACCCACTTCAACGACTTGTCCCGAGAACTCGTGTCCCATCACTACAGGAGCTTGTTCGCCTGTTAGCGGATGCGGTGCTTGAGCTGGAATGAAAATTGGTCCTGCAGTGTATTCATGCAGGTCACTGCCGCAAATTCCGCACCATTCCACTTTTATTTTAACTTTCCCTTGTGCCGGGCTAGGTTCATCGATATTTTCCAGACGTAAATCTTTAACACCATGCCAACGTAATGCTTTCATCAATTTCATCTCCCAGATCATAGGTTTGAATATAACCGGAAACGTTTCCGTAGTTAAATATGTCATAGTTTAGATAGTCTGTCAAACACATTTTCCCATAAATAAGTCGAATTCATGAATTTTTTGCCTTTACATGCAGCATGATAAAACCTGCTGTGATTGCCTGTATCCAATGGTGTGCAGATTATATGCTTAAGAACGTATGGAATAAGTTAACAACCTGCTTACAGTTATAGATCATGGAAAGTCTATTGACTTACAAAAAGTGTTATAATCAGAGTATACACATAAATTCAACATGAAATTACTATAGAGTCGGAATCGTTTCCGGTGAAGTGAGGTTACCCAAACGTGAGCAAAGAACAAAAAGTTACCATCAAGGATGTGGCGGAGTTAGCGGGAGTAGGCATTGCTACCGTCTCAAGAGCCATTAATAACTCTGAAGGTATCAGCAGCAAAACCAGAGATAAGGTCATGCAGGCCATTGAAGAGCTCGGTTTTGTTCCCAACACATCCGCTCAGAGTCTTAAAATACGCCAGACCCACCAAATTGCCCTGGTTGTTCCGGATATACGAAATGCGATCATTCCAGAAATCTCCTGGTCTGTGGAACAAACAGCTAAACAGCACGGCTATCACGTGGTACAGATTAATACGGCAGGAAATGCCCGTACAGAACTGGAAACCATTCGAAACATTAAAAAGCTGCATGTGGACGGCCTCATATTCATGCCGCTCGCTTATCCCAAAACGCTTCCAGGCTTGATCGACAAGGCTCCCCTTCCCATCTCCATGATTAACTACGGCAAGAGGCTCGAACCCGGCATGAAGGCAGATATCGTCTCTCTATCTCAGCCTGAGGGAAAGCTTGTGATGGAACATCTGATTAAAATTGGACGAACGCGGATTGCCTATGCGGGTGCCCCCAAGGACATCATTGAAGAGCGTTACCGTGCGTATGAACAAGCTCTGCCCCATGTCGATATTTCACTTGTCTATTTCGGTGAAGATTTCTCCCTGAACACCGGTGCCAATGCTGCGGATTACTTCCATGGACTGACCCATATGCCAGATGCAGTCTACGCGATCAATGACATGGTAGCCATCGGATTGGTTAACCGGTTCAAAGAATTGGGTGTACGTGTACCCGAAGATGTCGCCGTGGTTGGGGTCGATAATAATCAATGGACTACCGTCTCGTCACCGCAGATCAGCTCGGTTTCCATTATGGGCGAAGAGGTTGCCAGGCTGGCGACAGAATTGCTGCTCAAACGAATCCGCGAGATGAGTACTTCTGAGTATGAGCATATCCAGTTTGAACCCAGACTTATCGTACGCGAATCAAGCGTAGCGATGATTCGTCCCTCGTCACCACGTTCCTAATGGCTCATCCTGGATGGATGAAATGATGAATCACAAGCAAAAAAGGTGTCCCCGCAGCCATTAATCACGGCCTGAGGGTCACCTTTTTGTTGTCTGTATCGATTTAATGAAAAGTGACGAGAACTGTGGCATGGTTTGTTATTACTTCACGATCAATTGTCTAATCGGGCTTCCTTTTAGAAACATCTCGATATTCTCTACCGCATGATTATAATAGATTTCATAATTACCTTGGGTCACATAACCCAAATGCGGTGTTGCCAGCACATTGGGCAAGGTTCGCATGATATGATTAACAGGCAAAGGTTCCTGTTCAAAGACATCAAGTCCTGCCCCGGCGATCAGACCGTTTTGCAATGCCTCTACCATAGCCCCCTGATCCACAATTCCCGCACGGGATGTATTGATCAGCAATGCTGTCTTTTTCATCCGCTGGAATTCAGCCTGTCCAATCAGATGACGAGTACGTTCACTTAGCACCAGATGAATCGACACGATATCACTTTGCTCCAGCAGCTCTTCCTTTGTTTCGCACCAGATTACGCCTTGTTCTCCGGCTTGTCCAGGTGTCAAATTCTGACTCCAGGCCATGACGTTCATGCCAAAAGCCTTCGCAATCGCGGCCATCCGGGAACCGATCTTGCCCAATCCGAGCAGCCCGAGCGTCTTTCCGTACAAATCCATGCCGACCGTACTCTGCCAATTGCGATTGGATTTCAGCGCATTATTTTCTGTAACCAGCTGCCTGGACAGTCCCAAGATAAGCGCCCAGGTTAGTTCCGTCGGTGGATTGGAGCTGCCCTCTGTCCCACACACCTTGACTCCATGGCGTTCCGCAGCCTTAAGATCAATCGAGGCATTTCGCATCCCTGTTGTAATCAGCAGCTTCAGCTTGGGAAGCCTGGATATGACCGATTCAGGAAACGGCGTACGCTCACGCATCAGAATAACGATATCCACATCCTGCAGCTCCTGGATGACCTTTTCTTCCGAGCCCATGTAATGATTAAAGGTCTGCACCTCAACCCGATCCTGGACTGAACTCCAATCAGCCAATGACAGGGCGACGTTCTGGTAATCGTCCAATATGGCGCAACGTAATTTCGTTTGCAAGATGTACCCCTCCTTCAGAATGCGTTGTATCCTACACCTACCCGTATTGTACCAATTCGACACCGATCTGCCCAATGTCCTTAGACATAAAAAAAGAGCCGGAAGTCAGTTCCGCCTCTTCAATTCATATTAACATTTTAAAAATTAGCGCCGTGATTACAATCGCAACCGTGACCTTTGATAATCCACGGACTTTGTATACAAACCGATCTAATTTTCCCTGATCATTGGTAAAAAGAGATGCTTCTATCGCGGCAAGAGCCAATACTCCAAACATGATGAGACTGAATGTTATGATGCCTACTCCACCAAGAGTCGTTATCGATACACCTATGAAATAAAAAATAGTAAGATACAATCGCCAATATGTAGTAAGTACCATGAAATTCCTCCTCGGAATTGGATGTTACTATATTTACGTTTCACTTTACATATCGTCTCATATAATCAATATTTTCCTATCGATTTACGATACTGGGTTTAACGTGCACCCCACTCTTAACGCAACGCATCCAGTTCAATTTCATGGCTGACATTTAGCTCCATCCTGGATCTCAATTGATTATACCGTTCGACCAACACATGATCTATTCCGAGTTCTTGTGCGATCACACTTAAAATGGAATCATCTACATGTGGTGTACTCCAGCTAAACAGCTGCTGATACAGGTTCAACATTGATTCTTGGCTCTGTTTAACATATCTAAGCGGGTGTGAGACGGATTCGAGTTTCATCTGCAGCAAGTCGTGGAATACGTGAAACCGATGCTCCGCAGCCAGGCTTCTCGTTACGCCTGCTTGGGAAGTCTGCACACTACTCGCTTTATCTATAAATGTAACTAAACCAGCTTCGTCCTTCAGATCCCTGATCAAATCCGAGAATGTTAATCCAACCATGGGCATGGCCATGTAGGCCCACCAATGACTGCCTGTACCATTACCATACAGTTCCCAATTCGGGTTCCATAACACATTTCGAAGTTGTTCCTTCTGGGATGTTCCATACATCGCAATACCCCACACCAGCCCGCCATTGCAGTCCACTGACGCCTGTTCTCCCCATGCTAGAAGCCTCGGCACCATCTTATCAGCAGGAGCCCATTTTGCACATAATGCAGGGAGGATCTCCGGGAAAATAGCATTTCCGTATACTTGTTCGAATTTATCTCTCAATCGCTGATGTTGATCCTCACAAGGCATGTGCAGCAAGGCCAAACAAGCATCTTTGGACAAATACCAATCATCTGTCATTACACAATCCACCAGATATTCGGTGCTGAGTGGATATCCCATGTAAGCCAGGACATGCAAAACGTCCCCGGGAACCCCCTCTTTTAGCTTTCCATTCACAAAACTACATTGATGAAGCTGCCGGGCAAGCTCCATATCACCGCAACGCATGACGACTTCCAGCAGCAGTACATATCGGTAATCCTCCGAATGCTCCAAATATAACTGGAGCAAAACCGCTGCGTCCTCCCGGTCCCCATACCTCGCAATAACTCGGCAATAAGATTGAATCACACCCATATTCAGGGGACGACCCGAATGAAACCATTCCAGCAATGTTTCGGTGGGCTGAATCATATCGATTCCCCTCCAATAATCCATAACGCCGCCTCAATACTTTGCTTTACAAACGAGCGGTCTGGCCCCGATTTCATTAATACAGTAAGTCCAATCATTGAAATAACCAAAGATTTTGCAGCTGCACTCGCATTCAGATCACCGGACAATTCTCCGGACCGCTGCCCCCGTTCGATCGTCTCCCGAAAAATCACTGCCAGATACATCTGATGCTCCCGGGTTAAAACGGCGAATTTCGAATCGTGCGGAGCCAGTTCAACCATCGTATTAATACAAAAACAACCGTGGCTCGGCTTGGATACATCCCCCTCAGCCCCAATGTGCTCAAACAGCGCACGAAATGCCTGTTTTACAGACCCTTCCTGCTGAAGCCTCGATCTAATTTGCGCGGCATGCAGAGTGGTATATCTGCGCAGCGCCGTCTCAAATAACTCTTTTTTGTCCCCGAAGGCAGCATACAAGCTGGGACGCTGAATGCCCATTGCGGATGTCAGGTCAGTCAATGACGTAGCTTCAAATCCTTTATCCCAAAATATGCGCATGGCTGCATCAAGCACTTTATCAGTATCAAACTCCCGTTGTCTCACCATATTCTTTCTCCTTTTTATGTACCAATCGATATATTATATCGTAGCTATCATCCATCATGATGTCAATTGTATACCTCCATTAAATCATTGAATCAATAACAAAAATCTACTTTAAAATATGCACAATTGACATTTGCATGATATATACAGTATGTTAATTCAGAATTATTATGTACTGATCAGTATAAAAATTAAATTCAAAAATCCACTCTTGAAAGGTGACTCTCATGAATACTCCGATTCAACGGATACATCCATCTTCAAAAGCTCATGCTGGCATGTCCCGACTCGTTGCGCTCCTCTTCGCTCTGTGCAGCGGACTTTCCGTAGCCAGCATTTATTATGCTCAACCCCTTTTGGATGCCATGGCCAGGGATTTCCGGATCTCCCACTCACATATCGGCGTAATCATTACGGTGACCCAAGTCTGTTACGCCCTCGGACTGTTTTTTCTTGTTCCTCTCGGCGATCTGATTAACAGGCGAAAACTGATCATTGTGCAGATGCTCTTCTCCGTCGCGGCTCTGCTTGTCGTTGGTACCACATCCTCTAGTTCCATCTTTTTCACAGCAATGGCACTCGTCGGATTACTGGCTGTTAATACTCAAGCGCTCGTTGCCTTTGCCGCAGTACTCGCTGCCCCTTCGGAACGCGGACGGATTGTAGGCCTCGTGACTAGCGGAATCGTGATTGGCATATTGCTCGCTCGAACGGTTGCGGGCACCCTAAATGATTGGATCGGCTGGAGATCGGTTTACCTGTTCTCCGCATCGCTAACCTTGCTCGGCGTAGTCGCCCTGCTCCTTCTCCTGCCGAAGCATGAGCCTCAGCGAACAAAATTAAATTATGCTCAATTGCTTATTTCGGTAATACAACTCTACCGGGAGCTGCCTATACTTCGAATTCGTGGCGTGCTGGGCATGCTGATATTCACTGCATTCAGCATTTTATGGACTGCCATGGTCCTTCCACTTAGCGCACCTCCATTCTCGTTGTCCCATACAGCCATCGGTGCTTTCGGTTTGGCAGGTGCCGCGGGTGCACTGGCTGCTGCCCGCGCTGGCAAACTCGCTGATCGGGGTCTTGGACAGCACACAACTGGATTCTCTCTTCTGCTTCTCCTCCTGTCCTGGCTGCCGATCGGCTTCGTTCATCAATCGTTATGGTTTCTGATCATTGGTGTCATCGTTCTCGACCTCGCTGTACAGGCAGTCCACGTCACCAACCAGAGCCTGATCTATCAGGTTCGTCCTGAAGCACAGAGCCGTCTTACTGCTGCATACATGATATTTTACTCGGCGGGCAGTGCAACCGGATCTATTGCTTCGACTATGATGTTTGCCTGGGCAGGATGGACGGGCGTATGCTGGCTGGGAGCAGCGGTGAGTGCAGCAGCATTCCTGTTCTGGGCTATTGACCGTTACTTACAACGGAATATGATCCAATCCTTTTGTGTTCCGGCACATAAAGGAAACTGAATTATTGTTCTAACTTAGAACATACAACAATGAATAGCGTTGCAAGCGGACCACACAAGAGGGAGATCAGAAACCAGTTAAGCCCACTTCTGTTTTTCCCTTGAGCAAGTCCGGCATTAATTAACGCAAGGGTGCCCCAACCAACAAAATATTCGTTTCCCATCACGATCACTCCTTATCAAGTAATTTGCCGTCAGACCTGTTGGTTCGTCTGTTCCAGTATAGCTTTCAGCTTCGTATTGCGGCTTTGGATAAAAGCATGCATATAATGCTTCAAGACGAGCCGCTCAGCCAGTCTTCCCAACAAACCAAGTGGTGCTTCAAATTTCAACATGTCCCTCATGCAAGTGGTTTGGTCATCGATCCTGCTGAAATGATGTTCGTGGCGCATGCTCTGGAATGCCCCTTTTACCATCTGATCGACAAACACATGCGGACGTTCATATTGCACGATACAGGAAGTGAGTTTCTGCCTGATGCCAAAATGAGTTGCTTGAAACGTCACCGTGTCGCCGGCACCTATTCTGCCGGAGGTCACGCCCGAAACAGCTCGTTCCCGTGTATGTTTCCATACCGTCTTTGTATGAACATCAATATCCCGGGCATAATCAAAACATTTTTCAATTGGAGCACGTATTGTAATTTCGGTTACAACTTCAATCAAGGTTTATCGCTCCTCAGGTAAAATGGATTTTGTACCCAGTATACGCTTGCTCTCCTTAGAGAACAATGCACCAAAAGCCGACACACAAAAACAGGTCCCCTGTCATTATGCAGGAGACCTGTTTGTACTCTAAACTTTTATAACCTTAAATAATCAGTTCTTTAATGGTAATGCTGCGTTCTTTGGACAAGTCACGATACTGCTCGGACTCGACCTTGACCAGCGGATTGAAGATGTCCGAGGTATTATTCATGATGATTACCCCTTTTTCACCATTGCTCAGAAGCACTTGCTTGCCGATAAAGTTCGGGAGAAGGTGCTGCATCAGAGCCTGAACCGGCTTTTCATTCAACTTGCCAAACCCCATCGCATAGATGTCACGCAGATTATTGATTAGGTTCGGATTGCTGCCCCCGTGAATGCCGGATCTCATACCAATGTATACGTCAGCCACAGACACGATCTGCGTATAAGGATGGATTTCACTTTTATCCATTTGCATTGGATACCCCGAGCCATCCTCACGTTCATGGTGCTGAAGCGCTACAAGCGCAGTAGCCTCATCGGTCATGGAACTTTTGATGATATCATGGCCATAAATAGTATGACGCTGCAATTCAAGCTGTTCATCCGCCGTTAATGGTTCCACTTTGTTACGAATCCGATGGGACACTCTGCACTTGCCTATATCATGCAGATAGCCGCCGCGGCTGATCTGATAGCTTTCCTTCTGGGAATACCCCATCCAGCTGGCAATATAGAAGGACAGCAATCCAACCTGAATGGAGTGTGTATAGTTGTTAACATCATCACGTTCCAGCATCATCAGGAGATGTACGACATCCTTTTGCTCGTCCAGTCCATCCACCATTGGCTGCAGTGCATCGTCCACCATGGTAGCATTGAATTTACCCACAGTAAGTGCTTCAAGAAATGCATTTTGGTAGTTATGTACAGTCTGTGTAAATTGGGATTTCATTTCCTCTTCAGGCGGTTCTTCCTTAATGCCGGAACCAGCTGCAATACTCGAACCGGCTGCAAATTTGGCTGCAGCGGCAAAAAACTCAGCTTCTGTTATTTCTTCTTCACGTGATTCAATATCTACATAGTCCACACGGTGCTGCATGAGCAAGGAAATATCCTCACTTTTGATTACAGTCCCTTTCCCGAGAATGTGCAACCCCGCATCGCTAAATGTATCCGCAGTCAGACGGTCTCCGTCTTGCAGGTTCATAATATGGATTCTCAATCGGTATTCCCCCTGAACATTCATTATAGTAACAGTACCCAATGGATTGGGTCCCAAAAATACCTATACTTCTTTATATCGATCATTTTCTTGATTTTCTGCATAGTTCAAACGACCTTAATCGCAAAAGGAAATACGAACGTGTAAGACTTTCTTCTCATTCATATTTCTTAAATAATCCCGGTTTTGCCGAATACGGAACATGAAATGTTACGTTTCTTTGGATTGGAGAAATCATAAAGAGCCCAAACTTCTGTTTGGGCCCTTTCCTATAGAGCTAAATTTTGACCGATGCCAGACTGGCTCCACTGACGAATAAACGTTCGATGCTTTTCTCAACCGCAGGATCAGGTATAAGCGGTGGTGCCTGATGCGGCTTCACCCGGGCATCAATAATCATCTGATCGCAGCCCCAGTGCTTATGCGAATAGCTGCTGTTTACCCCATACATGTCGTGAGAAGGATTGCTGCGCGTAAATGTAGCCCATAAGAAGTTGCTGAGGCTCGCACTCAGGAAAGAGCTGTCATCGCACAGAATGATCAATGGACAGGAATCAAGTCCCCCTTGCTCCTTCAGCATATCCGTAAATTGCTGCATTTCCCGCGCCGTCTCTTCATAACTCGTAAAAGCAGACGTCTGAATCGATACGATCCCCGGCATAATCAGCTGCGCATTCGTATAACCACGAATATTCTTCAAGGTATCCGGCACTTCTGTGCACAGCTCCCGAAGCTTCTCACCGTAGGCTGCAAAAACAACCTTACTGCCGGTATTTAACCCGGTTCCTGAGTAATCCAGGGTATCGATGGTGGTATTGGTATGGAAATGGATATCCCGCTGCAAATTCATGCGCTCCAGAATATAGGTCAGGAATTCCACTTCACGGTGGGTATCCAGCGGCTGCTGATCCTCAGCTGTAATAAACAGATACTTGGCCAGACTCAGCTGCCCCGTACCCAGAATACGGTTCGCAATGGTCAACAATTCCGTTGGCTGCTTCACCGTCTGATATGGCGTGTAACGCTCACTTCCGATTGCAAACAACAGAGGGTGCACCCCAGCAGCGTCTACGGCATGTACTTCTTTGACACCCGGAATCTCCTGTTTGATCGCATCGCCCGTAATTTCATGGATTAGATCACCAAATGCCGTATCCTCCTGCGGAGGACGACCAACTACCGTGAATGGCCAGATTGCATTAGGCTTCGCATACACTTTGTGCACTTTCATCAGCGGGAACTCATGCGTCAAACTGTAATAGCCCAGATGATCACCAAACGGTCCTTCCGGTTTTGTTTCACCTGGATAAATATCTCCAGTAATGACAAAATCAGCATCATTGCTAATACAGTATCCATCCTTGTAGCTATAACGGAAACGACGCCCAGCGAGCAGACCGGCGAAGGTCAGTTCACTCAGACCTTCAGGCAAAGGCATCACCGCAGACAGGGTATGAGCTGGAGGACCACCGATAAAGATACTGACTTTAAGCGGCTCTCCCTTTTTGACAGCCTTCGCCTGATGTATACCGATCCCGCGATGAATCTGATAGTGCAGCCCGATTTCCTTGTTCATCGCATAATCATTGCCGCTCAGCTGGACACGGTACATACCCAAATTGGAGTTCATGATCCCCGGTTTATCCGGGTCCTCCGAATAAACCTGCGGCAACGTTACAAAGGCACCCCCATCCATGGGCCAATGCTTAATCAGCGGCAGATCGGAGATTTGAATTTCCTGAGCCGACACGGGCAGACTGATCGACTTCTGTTTGGGCAGCGCCTGCCACGCAGCAAGACCTGTGCTGATGTGCTGCAAAGGCGTCTTGAGCGCCTTCATCGGATCGTCCCGTACTGCCATGACCCGTTGTACGCCTTCGAGCGTATTACGGAACATGAATTTGCAGCGTTCGAGTGTGCCAAACAGATTGGATACCGCCTGGAACTTCGAGCCTTTTACATTTTCAAACAACAGCGCCGGGCCTTTCGCCTCGTGCACTTTCATATGTATTGCGGCCATTTCCAGATTCGGGTCTACTTCTTCCTTAATCCGGATCAGATGTCCATGCTGCTCCAGATCGTTGATGCAATCTTCCATATTGCGATATTTCATGGGATGGCTCCATTCTTTTAATATAATATATATTTATGTTCATATATTCACATGGACGCGCAAACAAGAATTTGAACCAACCGCCTGAATCCACGTCCTAATCTACTTCATTCTATAAGACTCACTCTTCACGTCTCTTCTATTTTATCAAATGATCTGCTAGTAAACAAAAAATATATATTATCCTCACTGACTAAGGTTAAAGATGGGAATCCAGAAATTACACTTCTGTGTATAGCAAGAAGGCCAGCTAAGAACCTCGGTTCCAGGCTGGCCTCCTTATCCCTCATACGTAAGAGAATATTAAATTCCCTCAACAATCCGCTTCGCCCTAACTTTCACCTCACGATAAAGTTCATCCTCATCGATCGTTAAGAGCTTCCTTCCTCTCATCAGAACCTGTCCGTTTACAATCGTCGTGTCTACGTCCGCACCATTTACGCTGTATGCAAGTAGAGACTCCAGCTCGTGTATAGGCTGAAGATGTGGCTTCTTCAGATTGATCAGAATCAGATCTGCCTTGCGCCCTGCCTCCAGCGTACCTACATCCTCCTGAAGCTTAAGCAGACCTGCGCTGCCCCGAGTAGCCATCTGCAGCACTTGCCTTGCCGGCAAGCGAGTCGGATCTCCGTAATCGAGTTTTTGCAGCCATGTTGCGGCTTTGATCTCTTCAAACATGTCGACAGTTGTCGCACTACCGGCCCCATCTGTTCCGAGTCCGACTTGGATCTCCTGTGCAATCATGTCCGTGATGGGAGCAATACCGCAACCCAGCTTCAGATTGCTGACCGGATTGTGGGCTATGCCTCCACGCATGCCTTTTAGCCTGTCGATATCTCCTCGATTGAGGTGCACTCCATGGGCAAGCAGCACATGTGCATTCTCGAACATGCCAGCTTCCTCAAGGTACTGCGTTGGGGTCATACCGTAACGCTCACGAATCTTCGCGACTTCTTCCTTCGTTTCGGCCAGATGGATATGAAGAGGGATATCTTGCTTTTCAGCCAGGGCAATGACTTCCATTAACGGTTCCATGGGACAGGTGTATGGCGAGTGCGGCCCGTACATCGTTGTAATTCTTCCATCCGCCTTGCCTGACCAGCGGTGAACGAGATCAATGGCTTCCTGCATCCTACGGCCGCCGTCATTCTCCATGAATACCATTCCGCGCGTGAGAGATGCACGCATGCCCGTTTTGGTTACAGCTTCAGCGATCTCATTCATGTGGATATACATATCTGCATAGGCGGTGGTACCTGATCGAATCATCTCGGCCATGGACAACTGAGCTCCCCAATAGATGTCTTCCGGCGTCATTTGTGCTTCAGCAGGCAGCATTTTGCGTTCCAGCCAGTCCATTAACCTCAGATCATCCGAGAACCCCCGAAGCAGACTCATCGGGGAATGCTGATGTGCATTAATCAGACCCGGCATGGCAAGCATGTTTTTTCCGTTCATGATGTCATCACCCGGATTGGCGGCAAGGTGATACGAGATTTCGGCAATCCGGTCTCCTTCAATACGAATATCCCCCAGGAAGGGGGCCTCTCCGTCTTTCATGGATAGAATCATCGCTTGCTGAATCAATATGCCCATTCGTTTCACAGCTCCTCTGGATTCAAGTAAATAGCTCAGATCCAAAGGATAAGCCTTCACGTAACGGAAAGGTCAAATCATGAATATTTCTGCATCGTGATCTTTCGATAACTTTGGATGAAAGGTTTGGGGTCCATTTTCACCATATAGGGATACACCCCGGTGCTTGTATGGAGGTAGAAAAATCCCCCCTCATTGCCCATTCTTCGAAAGGACATGTCAAATACATCCTTGATATGAAACTCGCGATATTTCGTTACAATTCTGTCCGAGTACAGGATCATGGATCGTTCGTTCGACTTGATCTCTTGCGCGAGACCGGTCACTTCCCTCTGGACTTTATAGTATGGCAGCACTGCAATACAGGTCATGATTCCCCTCCGCTCTTGTCATAATTCTGGTTCCATCATAGCAGATTGGAGAGGTCAGCCAAAATAATTAACTTAAATGATGACCAAGATGAGAGTTCTGTAGTTTGCATCATTCGATTCCACTTCCAACGTGGATACATAATATAGGTGATTAGAGCATTGTCTATATTGAAGATTAGATGTCGCTTATGGGTCTAGGCCAAATGCTCACTTGATAACGGTCACGACGTTCAGCGGTGATGGAAGCGTATGCTGAACATCTTGCAGAGTGAGACATTGTTCAATATGGAAGACGCCGTGGGGCAGTTCAGTCCGGTACATTCGTTCCGCAACCGCTGCAGCCACCGCTGCCGTCGAATCAGCTTCGCGCTCACCCACTAGCAGCTGCTCTACTCGAACCGGTTTGCCTTGCTTCCATCCGGCTGCATCCACCTTGACTGCAAACATCTCCTCTCCGCCGGGAATGAGACCAAATGCCTTGACGGTGCCGCTTCGGATGGAAGGGAAACGCAGTAAGCTGAACACCCCTGCTCTCTTTGAAATCGCCATGGATCTTGTAATCAAGCGGGAATCCAGGCATAGGCGAGTAGACACGGTTGGAATATGGAGCGTACGGGCAACCGCGTGTTGATCCGAGAAGTTAAACCGATAAGCCTTTCTGCGTCCCAGCGCTGGTCCAAAATCAATCCATTTACCATCCTGGAAACTCCGGACCTCGGTTGGCTTACCACCCTTCATCACAGTATAAGTTGCGTTCATCTGATCAACCGTCCACTCCACCGCTGCCTTTCCGTGCTTCTCACCCAGTCCCAGCATGACGGTAATATCTACTTCATCCACCTGATTTAATTGAGCAGCAGCTTCACGTACAAGCAGATTCGTTACGCCAGGTGACAGGCCCACACTAAGCATGGCTGTAGCCTTATGGCGCTGCATTTTCTTATATAATGTTTCCACTTGAGCAAGAAAATCCACCTTGGCCGATATATCCATATAATCCGTTCCCGATTGTGCGCATGCCTCCACAAACCGCGTATCCGATTGGTCCACACACATGATAACCAGCTTGACTGATTCCAGCATGGCCGGATCGATAGCTTGCCTCACATCCAGCTGCAGCGGCTTCACAGTTCCCCCTGTAGAGCGACTGAATTCCTCGGCTCGATTCATACGAGTTCCTGCCGCCCACACCTTACCCGGGAACAATTTCCCGAGCTGAGTGCATATCATTCGTCCTACTTGGCCATAACCGCCTACGACCCAGATCTGCTCTTTATTTGCCTTAACATTAGATTCGAATTGCATAATAACCCTCCACCCAAAATGCTCCAAAATAGCGTGTAATATGAGTAAAACCACATTCAGAGAGCAGCGCCACGGTCTGCTCGGACGAGATCGGATTAGACTCCCTTCCCAGGGATGCCGCAAACCGATCCCATTCTTCCCGTGTTACTCCCGCACATAACATGTGGTCCCTCCATGCATTCATCATGACCTTATAGGCAGGTGAATTCAGGTCAGCGTTAACAGCGGCAAGAACCAGTGGTGCTCGGGATCTAAGCCTCGCAGCGAGGCTGGTCATAAATTTCCTCTTCGCCTCCATACCCTGAAGAAAATGCAGCATCAGCATACTTGTCGCCCCGTCGTATAACTCATCCAGTGGCAATTCTTCCACCGTTATATCTTGCAGTTTCACTCTTGGACCTGCTCCTGCTTCAGCAACCCTTCGCTTCGCTAACTGAAGCATGGGCCCGGAAGGATCCACACCGGTGAACGTCCACCCTGGGTGTCTATCAGCGAGCAAGGTAATCTCTTTTCCTCCTCCGGCACCGGCAATGAGTATCTTAGATTCGTTGTTATCTGTTAATGATGCAGCCAGCAGCCTCTCCATCAGATCATGCATATGAGAATATCCCGGGATCTTCAGGGAAATGGATTGTTCATAACGATTTTCATCTGCTGTCTTCCAGCTCATCAAAGATGAGTGATCCGCGTTCATGGTGCCACACTCCTTCTGTATTGATGTTAGACTTGACTCCTGATTCATCTAATTTCATTATAAAAGAGTACGATGAGCCTACAATCCCAGAACAATGGGATATCCCCGCGGGAGAGGAGAAACCTTACATGAAGTCAGCATTAGAGCAAGGCAGAACATCCATAACGTCTCTCGAAAAAGGATCCTGGACCTCCCGCACCTATAGGGAAGCCGTACTGAAAGCAATCCAAGCCGTTGTTCACTATGATGCATACTGTTTTACGACAGTGGACCCACAGACCCTGTTATCAACCGGTGCTGTGACAGAAGACGGCATTGAAGCGATACATGATCGGCTGTTCATTAACGAATATACGGAAGACGATGTACATAAATATGCAGACTTGATTCGCAGCAACAAGCCTATCGCCCTTCTACAGGCATCCATCCATGCTATGCCCGAACGAAGTTTGCGATATCGTTCGATCTTGCAGCCTGCTGGTTTCAGGGATGAGCTTCGAGCAGTCCTGATCTGTGACGAGACGTGTTGGGGTTACCTCACCCTCTATCGAAAGGCAGATCAGCCTTTCTTCTCGGAAGAGGAAGGGCAATGGATTGAAGAATGGACCATTTCCATAGCCAGGATGTTGAAAAGGATCAGTCTGTCACTTATGGATGAGATCAAACAAGGAAGTCCAGCCGATCCGGGGCTTATAATGATAACCGATACCTTTCAGTTATTGTCATCCAATGACTCAGCACAATATTGGCTAACCCAATTGCAGCGGCTTGAGTCAGTAGGCCCGGACATTCTGCCTCGTCCGGTACGCGCAGTTAGTTCTCATTTGTTGAGCCAGACGCTGTCATCGGCTGTATCTTCGGAGCTGTCCGCAAAGTCACCTTCCAAAGTCTGCATACAGCTACTGGATGGTCGATATCTTGTGCTGCATGCAAGTAGCATGCAGCAGATGACTGGTCCGGATCAGATCGCCGTCAGACTTGAACAGGCTATGCCGCAGGATTTGCTACCCCTGCTTGCGGAGAGTCACGGTTTATCTGTGCGTGAACGGGAATTGCTGGGCTATGTGCTCCGGAGCTACTCTTCCAAAGAAATCGCTGCAGCGATGAATATATCCGCGTATACAGTCCAGGATCATTTAAAATCCATTTTCGCCAAGACAAGCGTATACTCACGCCGGGAGCTCATTTGGTATTTTGTATCCCGTTTCCAACTTAAAGATGATCGTGCCGTTTAAGAAGGCCGGAGAACAAAAAAGAAGCGTAATCCATCTAAGGATTACGCTTCTTTTGTTCTATTCGCTTGAGTACACCTAACCAGCTTGCGCTTCTCATAGCGTTTTTTGTTGATAAGTCACAACTATGATTTTGCGGGTTTGGTTCCTTTGGCTGGTTTGATCTTCTTCTCCTGCAGGATTACTGTTTCCTGAGAATGTTCCACCGGATACAGTTTACGGAACAATAACGTCTGAAGGACAAGGAATGAACCGCCAACCGTCCAATAGAGCGGCATGGCTGCAGGTGCTGTCAGAGAGAAAAAGGCCATCATCAGCGGTGAAATGTACCCCATGATTGCAAACTGTTTTCGCTGCTCAGGTGCCATATTGGCCTGTGAAACTTTTGCCTGAATCAAGTAGATAACCGCAACCACAACAGCAAGCACATAATCGGGTGCCCCGAGTTTGAACCACAAAAAAGAATGTGAAGACAGCTCTGGCGTTAGCCGAATCGCTGTGTATATTCCCGAAAGGATTGGCAGCTGAATCAGCAGCGGCAAGCAGCCGATATTCAGTGGATTAAAATTATGCTTTTTGTACAGCTCCATCGTCTCTTGGGAAAGCTTCTGACGATCTGCTGCGTCATTCTTGCCCTCGTATTTTTTCTTAAGTGCATCCATCTCGGGCTTCATGGCATTCATGATCACTCGGGTTCCCTGCTGTGATTTGGCCTGCCGCATCATCAAAGGCAGCAGCGCAAGCCGAATGACCAAAGTAATCACGATAATGGAGACGCCGTAACTGCCACCAAAGATGGTTGCAATGTGCTGAATCAGATACGACAGTGGAAATACAATATAGTGATTGAAAAATCCAGGTGTTGAAGCGTTAATCTCCGAAACATTGTTGCTGCATCCGGCCAAAAGCATGACTGCAAATAAAATCGCTATCAGCCCATAGATCCGTCCCTTGCCAGATGTAAAAGTGAATCCCTTGCTTGTCTTATGTTCCATATATATCCTCCTCGTTGGTTGGGTTTCAATGTGTCCAACGAGGATGTACAATCTGGCTCATCTTCATCCGGTGCTTCTCTACGTCTGATCATCCTGGTTAAATCTTCAGGTCTATGCTTTCCATCGAGCGTCAGTGTAGGGAGTCCGGGTTCAACGCCGTCTCCGCCTCCGCCTTCCATCCAGTACTCTGTCAATCCACAGTGCAGATGGGCAATGTAGGCATAGCTCACGGTGAAAATAAGCCCTATTGAGAATAAATAAGGTAATAACTCCTGAAGTTCAAACAAGGGATTCACCCCCTTTATAGGTTCATTTTTATATTATAACACTTACATATCCGTTTTGCATAAATTCACAGCTCAAATGTCATAACGAATCGCTATTCTGTTCTCAATTTGGACAATTCCTTCGCAGCCCTATGTCTTGCCACGTTATAAGAAGGCCAGGAACTGCTGTTTTCTCTCTCATTCATGTAAGCTTCACGCTCCAATAGATGATCCTTCAGTGCCGGAAATTCCTCTTGCGCAAACTTTCTTAACTGCGGAATTGCATCCGCTGACAAATTCGCCAGATAAGCTGCATCAATGTTACCGGTCTTATGGTAACGTTCCACGTTCAGCTCGGCGATCCGGTTATCCATACCCACATAATTGACGGCTGCATAAGCTGTAAGTGACAGTACAATGTACCAGCGAAGCAGTGGAATGGAGGTATATCGGATGCGTAAACCGGCGATGAGAAGCAGCAATGCCAGAAAAATCATAAAGGCATGTACCAAGAATCGAATATACGTGTACCCGTATGCCTGTTCGTACAGATGGAGACGCATAAACGCAGAATACAGCATGATGGCTGTGCAGCCCACAAGAATAAGCAGAAGCACCTGATGAATAATCGAAGCTGTTCTCCCACTCGGTCTTGTACATTGGAGTGCAACAATCAAAATGAGAAAGTTAATACTGGTGACCAGCACAAGTTCGGCAAAGCCACTGCGGGCATATTCTGCGTAAGACAGGTCAGAGGGAAGATGCCCACTCCCTGCACCAAACAGGTAGGAAAACTGTACAAGTACAAACAGTACATACACACAGTTCATAACGAACAGCATGGTGCCCACGATGATGGGATCCAGCTTCACTGTTTCCCTGCCGGTACGGATGGCTTGTACATGGTCTTTGGCTTCACCTGTCTTGCTCGATTCGGTTTCTGTATTCTGCTGGCCTGCATAGCCATGATCGGAGACCCGCACTACTGCAGGTGACAACAAGGCTGCATTTTTCCAATGAGCGTTCTCCCTCTTCTCGGCTTCGTAATCCATAGGTTGAACGAATCCCCATACATAACTAAACAGCAAAATGCCTCCTATGATAATCCAGAGGATTCTCGGAAATCCAGGTGTTAGAGTCAGATGGTTCAACCATTCCGGAAAACCGGACAAATATTGATTGAATACGCCATCTGCGGAAGTCAGCAATGCAACAACCACAATCAGGATCGGGAAGGATGCGGCCAGTCCAATGAGAACTTTGACCAGAACTGCTTTCTGGGACTTCTCCATTCCACGTCCTCCTGCTTTTACCACAATGCCTGCGATGGTCCCCCAGTGGCGAATTGATTGTGGCAGCAAATGATCCAGAGAGGTACCGATGATTCGGAGATCCCACCACTGCTTCCGCTTACGTCCAGCCAAATAAGTCATATGTAAAATAATCAAACCGGGGACGAACAGAAAATTGAGAACACGCAGCAGTTCATTGTCAAAAAGTAAAAAGGTTAGCGCGAGTATGAATACGACCGCAGCCATCCATGCGTCAATCAGGGTTAATGTACGGATTCGATCCCTCGCAAACACATACGTAAATGCATAAAAGAGAAGCACAAAAAGCAGATACGATACGCCCACCTCTCTTTCATAAAACAAATACTGATGAATGACCGCCAGCATCAAGGCAGACAACAGCGTAATCAAGGCGCGATTCGGTGAAGCCAGTATTTTGTCAATCATGGGAAAAACCTCCATTATCTTTCTAGACTTTATTCTAGATGATAAAATAAGAAGATAAAGAGAAATTATAGGAGATAAAGTTTCTTATTTTAGTTCGGTTGCACCACCAGCTCTTTTTCCGAGGAGGCTTGAAATCGTGAAACTGCATCAACAGTATTTGCTGCTTCATACCCGCTTTGGTGATATGACCGAGCATGAAGCAACTCTATCCGAGCTCGCAGAACTGCTCGATTGCACACATCGAAATACGCTTACCATTGTCAAAAAAATGGCGGCCTGCGATTGGATTCGCTGGATCTCTCAGCGTGGCCGAGGTCGCAGGTCAACACTCACGCTGCTCGTACCAGCCGAACAGATCGCAGCAGAATATATGATGCAAGCCCTCAATCGCCGGGAATTGCATCAAGCCGCTGAACAGGTACGTGCCTTCTCCACCTCAACCATGATGCGGGAGCATTTAAACCACTGGCTGCTCGGTTACTCGGGCCATCATACGGAAGCAGGAGAGCATAACGAGCGAATTGATACGTTGAGGCTGCCACTTCAGCAGCAGCTTCATGCTCTTGATCCGCTGTATATTAATCTGCTTGCCGAGTCCTTTGTCACCAGTCATGTGTTTGATGGACTGGTTCAGCGTAATGAGCAAGGAGACATCGTTCCATGTCTTGCCCACACCTGGGATGTTAGCCCAGATCGGAAAACCTGGCTTTTTCATTTGCGCAAAGGTGTCTTGTTTCACAATGGAGGACGATTGACTGCAGGAGATGTGGTGCATACGTTTGCCAGGCTGCAGGCTACCGAGCGACGGACATTGTATCGCGATGTGAGCAGACAGATTCTGTCTGTCGAAGCCCTGAATTCGCTCACCGTAGTTTTCCGACTCAAAGCACCGCATGAATTATTTCTGTCCTTTCTAGGCACAAGCCGCGCAGTCATAGTCCCTTCGGACAGTACCATGAAGCCTGGCGATGACAAGTCAGTTGAACCAGAGTCCATGTCAAAGCCTGTTGGAACTGGCCCCTTCAAGGTGACGTTATGGGATGAACACCTGTGCAGACTGGAAGCATTCCCGGCCTATTTTCAAGGAAGAGCCCATCTGGACCGGGTGGATATTCTGCAGATTCCTTGGAGCGCCGAGACCGAGTGGGGAGAACATGGCGAAGCGGAAACGCCTTTCTTCCACCTTGTTCCGAATCCGGCTGCCGCTAAGGGTGCTGACTGGATACAAATCAGTGCTGGCGTCATGGTGAACAAGCTGCTCACTTGTAACACGCAAAAAACCGGACCGCTCAGCGATCCGGCTATTCGAACTCATCTATATGATTGTATTTCTGGCGTGTTCCAATCCTCTGAAAATCCCTTGGTCAAGGATCAATCGATTCCCTTACAGCTGGCTACCATTCCACAATATCGGAAGGATGCTGCTATGATAGCAGCCAAACTGGAACAATGCGGATATGCTTGCAAGATTCATATTGCAACGATGGAACAATTCAAAGGTCCATTGCGGATGGAGTCCGATCTCATTTTATTCTCCCTGATCCGGGACCGGGATGAAGAATTACGCAGAACAGACCTCTATCTAACCCTGTCGGAACATCTGGATGAACCCACACAATGTCGTGTGCAGATGATGCTGCAAACCGTTATCGAGTCACCATTAATGACAGATCGAATTACAGGCCTTGACCGGATTGAACAGTTTTTGCTGGACCACCATCTGATGTTTCATTTATCTGAGAAACCTGTGGAAACCGCCTATCTGCCTTCCGTGCGCGGGCTTTCGTTTAATAGTCAAGGCTGGGTCAACTTGCGACATATCTGGTTTCCATCTGGAAGTACAGTGTTAGAAGATTGAAAGGCAAGTTACCATTCAATTAATGTCTGCATGATAATAGATCTGCTCATTGTATTGGTGTCGTCGTTGGTCGGCTTTTATTGTTCTTCAGTGAAACGGTGTCTTTGCGGCGATACACTCCAAGTAGCAATCCCATCATGGCATGATCAAAGATGAGATGATTGCCGTGTCCTATGAAGGGAAAAACCACACTGAGAATGGGAACTCTCCCCGTGGTCATCGCCAGCGAATAAACCATTTGCAGGGCAAACATGGATGTAACAATGACGATAATCATCCGACCAAAGTCATCCCGAACGCGAGGAAGCGTCTTCACCATACTTGCAACAAACCAAATGATAGCCCCCAATAACCCTATTCCCGCTGCCCAGCCAAATACATCAATGAGCAGCACACCTGGGTAATCAAAGTAACTGGTTTTAAACCTGTCAAATGGTGTGTCGAGCCCATTACCCCACCATCCGGCTGATTGAAGGATGCCCATGATGGAGTGGTTGAAGTAACCATTTCCCATTGGGTCATCATCAAGATTGAACACAAATGAGAATCTTTCCAAACGATGGAATGAATCTGTTGTGAGCAGTAACAATAACCCGATGCCTGCACCTATCATTGTGGCTAGGACTGTATAGAGCCATTTACGCGTGATCCAACCAAATAATACTAGTGAAATGATCCCGAACATCACAAGGCGAACCAAATCCGATATTTGAAACAACAGCGCTGCCGGTAACGCCACCATCGCTATATAGGATAATATGGTTTGCACACCAAAATGGGAACGAAGCTTATCCATCATAATTGCACCTACGGCAAGTGGTAGTACCCACATTGCAGTAGTAGTCAGATCCAAATAGAATCCATGTGCGCCAAAATATCTGTATATACCATTGATACTTATAGAAAACATCGGATTGATCATTAACATGATATTAAGCAAGATATATATCCACCAAGCGGCTTTTCTCCATTTGCGATAATCGAAGAACATAAAGAAGGACATAAATAACATTCCTATGATAGTGTAAACAACTTGAATGTTATAAAAGTTCTGAAACCTATCATCCGTGACATTGGTTGTAAAAATCCACATCAAAAACAGGCTAACGATAGCTAAACTGATCAATCCGATTATCAGTCCCCAATGCACCCGATGACGATGCAGCCTATGCATGCTTTTGCCTACTGCTGCGGGATCACCCATTTGCTCTATGGCATACTCGGCTGCTTCTTCCTGAGTTAAGCCCTCCTGTTCCTTATCCAACATCATTTCTCTTATGTGGTTTCCCAATTCATCACGCAGATCGGTATGTACTTCACGAGCTTTGACTTGACTGCACATCTCGTCCAGATAACGTTTAATCTTATCATGTTGATCCGTCATGTTAAGCCTCCCTCCCCAAGTACACGATCCACAGCACGTCGGAATAAAAGCCACTCGGTTTTTTTGTGCTGCAAAGCCTCCACGCCCTTGTCTCGAATGGAATAGTATTTACGTTTTCGGCCATCTACCTCCATCCAATAGGATTCCACCCAACCTTCAATCTCCATGGCATGGAGGATGGGATATAATGTGCCTTCTTTCAAATTAAATACACCTTCCGATTGACGGTGAAGTTCCTTAATCAATTCATAACCGTAAAGTGGCTGATTGTGCAATAAGGTCAAAATTAGAGTTTCTGTACTTCCTTTAATCATTTGTTTGTTTACATTCATATGAATTCTCCTCCTTTCTGTCATTCAATTTATTACATCGGAAACCTATGCATAGTTAATCTAGGTATTATACTACCTTATTCTTCCTTTTCTGTCTATCCATCGTTTCGATCTTCTTTGTGATAAAATAGCTCTATTAAGGAGGGTGACTCTCATGAGTAAACTGATTTTCTTTCTCGGCGGTGCCGGCAGCGGCAAAACGACCCTGGCCAAAGCCCTTTCCCGCAAATATAAGGCCGCCTTCTTCGATATGGATATCCTGCTCCGCCCCGCTGCCGAGGCAATCATGACGCTTCAGGGACTGGATCCATCTGACCGGGATTCACCTGAATACAAACGCCTATGTCGAGATCTGGGATATCGCATAACGATGGATGCGGCACTGGATAACGTTCAATTAGGAATTGATACCGTGGTCGTCGGACCGTTTACCAAAGAAACCGAAACAACGGGTTGGATTGAGCAAGAGCTCAGCCGAATCGGTCGTTCATTGGAGGATACGGATGTTCGCGTAGCCTACATTTATCTGGCGAACGAACAGTTGTATCACAAGCGGATTGTGGCAAGACAATCTCCACTTGATGAATATAAACTGGCTAACTGGGATACCTTCACCGCTTCCCTTGCCCGTAAACAAGTAGCTTGGCCGCTGCCTGCTTCTTCCGTCGTTTATATTGATAATTCAGAGGAAGATGTGAATGTGGCTCTATCCGAAGTTGAGAGACACATGTACGGTAATTAGAGCCATACATTTCTCGTAAACTTTTTATACTCTTTTAGACGTTTATATGTTTCCGAAATGATGACCCTTACATAGAATGAACTATCACTAGTCAGGAGGGGTCACAATGAACAGAAAGAAGCATAGATGTCATCCACCCGTAACGAAATGCTATTACAAAAAGATTACCAAAACTTGTGTAACTAAAATCAAATATGTTCCCACCAAGGTTAAAAAGCACTGTCATGTCACTGTTAAATATGGTGTAATCAGAAAAGGAACTCATCATTAATGAAAGCCTTAAGCCCTTCTCGATGGAGAAGGGCTTTTGGGATACAAAAAAAACCGCGGTCATCATTCACCACGGTTTTCTTCCATATATACATTATGTTTTGGACAGTTCGATAAACCCTTCACCGAATACGTCACGAACATCGTGAATCGTGATAAACGCGATCTCATCCTCAGCCCGTACAATCTTCTTCAACATGGGAACTTCCTGTTTGCTAATGACAATATAGAGAATTTCTTTCGGTGTTTTCGTATAGTAACCATGGCCCGATAGAACCGTTACACCGCGATCCATTTTCTCGATGACCTGCTTCGCAATCGCATCCTGCTTCGTCGAGATGATGGTAACCGCCTTTTTCGGATTCAGCCCTTCTATGATAAATTCCATCGTTTTGGTTCCAACAAACAGCATGACAATCGTACACATAAGTCCCTGTGCCCCGATAATGAAGAAAGAGGAGAACGCCACGATCAGATCAAAAAATAGAAGTCCATAGCTGATGTTCCAATCCAGATACTTATTGGCGAGTCTCGCCAAGATGACGGTTCCCGCGGTTGTACCGCCAACTCTTACAATTAAACCAATCCCAAGACCGGCAAATAATCCCCCAAAAATCGTATTGATCCACAGCTCATGCGAATCAATCGTCCAACTCTCCGTCAGATGCAGGAACAAGGAATTGAATACCACCGCAATAATGGTATATACCGTCGTGGTCTTGTCCAGAAACCGGTAACCCACAATTAACAAAATCCCATTCAAAATCAAGTTCATTAAACCGGGCGACCATTCGAACAGATAATACAAAATAATGGTGATCCCCGTAACGCCACCCTCAGCAAGATCATTTGGAATGACGAACAAATTCACCGCGAGGGCAAATAAAAAAGCCCCCGCCATAATAAATAAAATATCCGTTAATCGTTTCTTCATCATGTATTCCTTCCAATCCTTCAGAAATCAACCTATCCATCAGGCTCATAAGTTGTCATGTGCACTCACAATGATAGATTCTACCATGTCACCAGCAAAATTTGTATACATAATACAAATTGTTGCACGAAATGTGCAAAGGAATCAGAAATCACCTTCTGATCTGCTCAATCCTGAGTGCGAATTGGACACCAACCATGACAAACGTCATGTGCCATCCTTGATATTCATCATTACAGATGGCTGACGTTTATGACTTACCGTATGACATCGATTCTTTTACAATGGTAAAAACGCTTCCCTCCAAGACACATCAGGGAAACGCGGGTTATAGCCGTGCTTGGTTATAACGACTGAAGGAGGACTACCATTCATGAGCAGAGCAAAAGAAATGGCACTGAAAAAAGAAGTTACCCCTTACGAGAAAAATGATCTACGATTAAGTATCCGACAAATCATAAATACGATCCTTCCACTCTTCTTGTTGTGGGCCGCCGCTTATTACAGCTTATCCGTTTCGTATTGGCTAACCTTCCCGATTGCCTTGGTGGCATCCGGATTTGTACTTCGGACCTTCATTATTTTTCATGACTGCTGTCACGGTTCCTTTTTCAAAAACAAACGCGCCAATGACATTCTGGGTACCATTACGGGCGTCTTGACCCTTACTCCGTACCAACAATGGAAAGCGGAGCATTCCATCCACCATGCCACCAGCAGCAATCTCGACAAACGTGGAGTAGGCGATATCTGGGTCATGACGGTTGAAGAATACAAGGCTGCATCTCCTTGGGGACGGCTGTGGTATCGTATCTATCGTAATCCGTTTGTCATGTTTGGACTCGGTCCAATCTATGTATTCCTGATTGCTTATCGTTTTAATCGCAAGGCTGCCCGTCGCAAAGAACGCATCAACACACATCTGACTACGGTATTGATCGTCGCACTTTATGCATTCATGTCCTGGTTGGTCGGATGGCAGGCCTTTGTTATGGTGCAGGCACCCGTCTTCTTCTTCTCCGGCTTCTTCGGAATCTGGCTGTTCTATGTTCAGCATCAGTTTGAAGACACCTACTTCGAGCATGAGGATGAATGGAGTTACGTTAAGGCTGCTGTAGAAGGCAGTTCGTATTACAAGCTGCCAAAGCTGCTGCAATGGATCAGCGGTAATATTGGATTTCACCATGTTCATCACCTGAGTCCGCGTGTACCGAACTATTACCTTGAAGAGGCACATAATGCGACACCACCGCTGCAAAAGGCAACGACAATTACCCTTCGTTCCAGTTTGGCAGCCCTTCGCTTCCGCCTGTGGGATGAGGAGTCCAAACGATTTATCAGCTTCAGGGAAATCAAATCGATATACCGCAAGCCTTATGCCAAGCCACCTATACGCGTAACCAATCAAGCGGGTCTGACAGAGAAGCCTTAAACTCTGTCGGATTCGTTTTCTTGTATTCAGGCTGAAGTCGTGCTACAGTCAGGCTAAAGTTGGAGTACAAGAATCACGCTCAAGGAGGAGAATTCCATTCAAAAGTGGTCACAGCTCTTTTATAAAAATACAGGTTTAAATCCGTACGTATGGCTTGTCTTTTTCATCCTTCCTTTCTATTATATTTCGCAGTATTCAAAACTGTGGACCTTGGTGACAGGAATCGTGATCATTCTTCTCTTTTTCGTTTGTTATTTGCTTGCGTTCATCACCAAGGGCTGGCAGGTATATATGTGGATCGGTCTGTTGATTGCCATTTCCATAACGATGACGATCGCGTATGATTATGCATATTTCTCCCTGTTTCTAGCTTTTTTCATTGGGAATATTAAAAACAAAGCCGGCTTCATTACTCTCTATACGGTCAATTTGGCGGCCAGCTTTCTGACCATAAATTACGGATTTATCATTCAGAGCTCCAGGCTGCTTAGTCAATTTCCATTTGTATTCATCAGTCTGATGGCATCCATTCTTCTCCCGGTAAGCACGTATAACAAAAACAAACGGGAGCAATTGGAGGGTCAGCTGGAAAATGCTAACAAACGACTGGATGATTTGGTCAAAATGGAAGAACGCCAGCGGATCGCCAGGGATCTGCACGATACACTTGGACAAAAACTCTCCTTGATTGGACTCAAGACCGATCTGGCGAAACGCCTGCTTCGTGTCAATCCCGAGCAGGCTGAGGCGGAGCTAAACGACTTGCGTCAAACGGCAAGCACAGCACTCAAGGAAGTTAGGGAAATGGTTACTACGATGCGCGGAACACAGCTGGTTGATGAATTGTACCGTGCCGAGCAGATCCTGAAGGCTGCTGCGATCGAGTTCAAGCTGGATGGCAACCCTAAGCTGCAGGACACCTCTCAGCTTAATGAAAATGTGATGGGGATGTGTCTGAAAGAGGCCGTTACGAATGTGGTCAAGCATAGCCAGGCAACAATATGTACTATCAGCCTGAAAGAGACACCTTCCGATAACATATTGACTGTTCATGACAACGGTATTGGAATGGAACACAGTAATAACAAAGAACGCCGCGGTACAGGAATTCTTGGCATGAAGGAACGACTGGAATTTGTTAATGGTTGTCTGGATATTCGCTCGGGACCAAACATAGACGGGACGCAGCTTATTATTCAGGTACCAAAGCTGGTGCGCAAACCAATCAAGGAGGAATAAACATGATCAAAATCGTCATCGCCGAAGACCAACGCATGATGCTGGGTGCCCTCTCCTCCCTGCTTAATCTGGAAGAAGACATGGAAGTGGTTGGCCGGGCAAGCAACGGGCAGGAGGCGCTTGAACTCGTCCAGCAGCATACACCGGATATATGCCTAATGGACATTGAAATGCCTATCAAAAGTGGGCTGGAAGCTGCAGAGGAACTGAAAGGAACGAACTGCAAAGTCATTATCTTAACGACCTTTGCTCGAACAGGGTATTTCGAACGTGCACTAAAAGGCGGAGTTAGAGGTTACCTGTTAAAGGACAGTCCAATCGAGGAATTGGCTGAAGCCATACGCCAGGTTATGAACGGACGTCGGATCTTCGCCCCTGATCTGGTGGACGAGGCCTATGTAGAGGAAAATCCGCTTACGGAGCGAGAGAATGCCGTTCTCGGCCTCATGGCTGATGGCAAGAACACGAAGGAAATTGCCAAACACCTCTTTATTACAACCGGTACGGTCCGCAACTATATATCCATCATTTTGAACAAATTAAATGCAAGCAATCGGATTGAAGCCATCACCCGTTCCAAGGAAAAGGGCTGGTTCAAATGAAAGTACCGCTTCAACCCATTACGACACAAATAATAGCTTGGTCAGGAGCTTTCACTCCCAGCCAAGCTATTTTATTTACATCTATTTATTGGACCGATGCAACCATACCTAATGCGTTATTCGGCACCTGGTTCGTTTGCAGCTGATGGATTTGCTTGCCTTCCTGCCATGAGATCGTAACATTCACCGTTTTCCCGCCACTCGGATACTCCACGTTTACGAAGCCTTTGTCCTTCGGAGCAGGCAGTGTATGTGATTCCAGGTACTCGACCATTTTCTTGGCAATTCCCGGATTGTTCATCTTATCTTCGGAAACCGATCGGATTTGCAGCGTCCATCTGCCTTCCTTCCAGGTTAGATACTGACTCCCTGCGGCACCTTCGACCATTCCTTTGATTCCATGTCCAAGATCAACGGTCATTTCATCAGGAATGTTGTCCAGATCCGTATCCGGGAAAATCCCTGAACTATCCGGGTCCTTATAAGTCTTCACTTCATAGGATGCGAGCACATTAGGTGCGTTAGTGGAAGACGTCAAAGAAGCATCATTGACCGGAATGGACTGATCTACGGAATAGAAATTCACTTTGAAAGCATCTGACGAATTGACAGGAATGGCTGCTGCCAGATGTTTACCTTTATCCAGGGCGAATGAAGTCGGCAGCACGGCATTCTTCATCTTCAACTGGCTGCGAATTTCCTGAATGACATCATTCATGCTGGATTGCCCTTGTGTTCCGGTTGTTTCACCTGCGGATGTGCTGGTATCCTCTGAGCTATCTTCATTATTGGCCGAGCCTGCTGCCGTATTGCTTCCTTCTGAAGTGTTCGCAAGATCCGCCCCACCGCTCCCGGATTGAGTTTGCTCTCCTGAAGTCGAAGTAGGCGTATTGCTTGCCTGTGACGTATTGTCATCCTGCCCTCCACAACCTGCAAGCGCAAGTAACACAGCAGTGGTAACAGGAATGATGACCCAACGTTTTTGCTTTTTCATGATGCTAGCCTCCTCGATGTCTTTATTTCCAGTGAATTATGTTTCATTATTACTTCGAGTTTAACTAGATTAACGTTTATCGTTCCAGAAATTAACCGGCTGTACTTTTTTGGTCAATACTTTGAATTGGTATCCTTCTGCTTTCAATGTTTTCAACAATTGCGGAAGTACTTTTAATGTCGCTTCCTGATCATGCATGAGTACAACCGGTGTTGTACCGCTCTTTTGAACCGTGTGGATCTGCTTCATTACACTGTTGTAGACCTTTTGGTGATCTTTCTTGTATTTCCAATCTTCGGAGTCCACATTCCAATCCCAGAGGTGGAATCCACCCTGAGCAAGCAATACTTTACGGTAAGATGATTTGAGATATGGCTTACTGCCATAAGGTGTACGAACAAGACTTGTTTTCACTCCAGCAACTTTGTTTAGCGTCATATTCGCCTGCTGCATTTCCTTCAAGCCGCTATATGCCGATTGATAAAACTTGCTAGGAACGTGTGTGACACCATGAAGTCCCAAGCCATGCCCATCCGCAACAATCCGTTTCGTTGCTTTTTGAAATTGCTTCATTTCCGGTCCGAGCATAAAGAATGTCGCTTTGGCATGATACTGATCCAAGATATCCAGCAGTTGTCCTGTATGGGCTGTAGGCCCATCATCAAACGTAAGATATATGATCTTCGCATTCGCTTTTGCTCCAGCAGAGCTTGAAGCACTTGGCTTCGCGGATGCTGACTGAGGCAGCAGGAGTGGAATCATAAGTAAGATGGCGAGTGCAGCAATAAATGACTTGCGAATATGTAACATAAATATAAATCTCCCTTGTGTCTCGTATTTCCCCGGGTGTCTTCGAATCTCTCATTGCATCCCTTGGCGATAATCTAAATACTAACAAAAAGGACATGCCTCATTCTCGCTTCAAATGCTACGTTCGAGTTACACTTTTGTCAGATTAGCCAATGAAATAAAACGAAATTGATAGATTTCCAGTGAAAATCATGCCCGTGAGGATAGATCTTTTTTGACATATGTTTCATTAACCTATTTTGAATGATCTGATAGATTCAAGTTAAAAGTTGTTCCTTTTAGATCCATTAGAACTAAAAAACACAGTAAAAAAAGCCTGCACAAAGGCAGACTTTTCATATGTAGAACGGTATACTCCATGAACATGGAATACGTGTGACTAATTTGCACTCCTATCACTCTGCAGGAGCGGTGAATGAACGTTTACCGAACTCAGCGTCAAGCATGTAGAAGGCATTGCTGTCTTTTTCAATACGGCGCAGCTTCTGAATGATGCTGTCAAACAACGCTTCTTCTTCTACCTGCTCATCAATGAACCATTTCAGGAAATACATCGTGGCGTGCTCGCGCTCATTCAGGGCAATGTCGGCCAGGTTGTAGAATTTCTTCGTGTTTTGCTGTTCATGTGCATATCCGTGCTCGAACACATCCAGCATGGAAGTATACTCATTTTTCGGTTCCGGCAAAGCCTCCAGCGTCGCGCGTTGTCCGCGATCATTCAGGAACTTGTATATTTTCATGCCATGGAATCGTTCTTCTTCAGCCTGTACAATGAAGAAATTCGCGAAGCCGTCCAGACTTTCACTGGAACAGTATGCTGCCATCGCGAGGTATACATGGGCAGAATAAAATTCAAAGTTCATCTGTTGGTTCAATGCTTGTGTTAGCTCTTTACTCATGTTTGACACACCTCATGCTTTCTCTAGGAATGGTCCTATTCTATCATAATGAACGTTCGACTGACATGGATTATCTACCTAATCGGCCAATGAACGAATTTATGTTCTTCATATGAGATATGCAGCGAATCAGAATAAAAGAAAGCTCTGCCGGAATGGCAGAGCTCTCTTCATTCATTTGGAGAAATGAATTATACCAAGAACGCTTTGGAGATGATAACCAACAGGATGAACAGAACCAGAATGGCACCTACAGAAGTGAAACCTCCGTATCCGTAGCCTCTTGTTTCTCCACCTAATACTTCGCTCATTGACCGTACCTCCTCTGCAACAGGTATGGGATATCTTATGCAGGAAGAGCGGGTTTGACCGGGCGAATGCCCTATTATTTAAAATTGCACTTCTTAATAACGGGGAGATTCCACCCGCATGATATCGAGAAAAGGTACTTTTGCCATGAACTCCTCTTCAGTGTGTTCAACATGTACCAGCCGAGTACGGGAATCCAGCTTAACAATAACCCCTTGCACCTGCTCTTCTTTCCCCCATACCGTCAACAGCACTTCCGAACGCTCATGATACGCTTCAACCAATTGATTCCCCAGCTCTTCCAGCTCAAATTCATCCCGTGTAGGTCTTTTTGCAACTTTTGCTTTTGCCAATGTGGAGGCCTCCTCTACAGCTAATCCGACGTCCCGATTCCACGGGTTGTTTGCCGAGGGCATATTCAATTAGTATACCATTCATTTGCGTTCGTGTAATGTCATGGAAGTCATTTGGAGCAAATTTCCCAATTCATCACTGTTATTTGATTGACGTTATTCATCGCGGTATTCGATCACAATCGTGTACTCGTTTGACCGAGCTTCACCGCTTCTTCTCTGTCCATTGAGTTCATAGGTATACAGGGCAGTCAGGAAACCATTCAGCGTTCCCGTCTCCTCTGGCGATAGCTGCGCTACATAAGAGATGTTTTTCTCCGCACCCGGAGCCAGTTCTCCCAGATGCAGATATCTTGGCGAAGAGTATTCGGGTATGTTCCATTGAACTTGACCTTCCGCTTGAGCGCGCCATTTGGCTCCCGGTGGAAGAACGCCTGTCAACTGTACACGAGCAGACAGAGAGCCTGTATTCTCGACTCGGACCTGAAAAATAACAGATCCTCCCTGCTCGACTAAATTGGGGTTCACTTCAACGTGGACCTTAATCATAGGACTCTTCAGGTAGACTGTTGCTTCGTTGGAAGCGGCCATGCGCTGCACCGTACGTGAATCAGGCAATCGATACGTATACAAGAGACGCGCCTGGTTCACCAGCTCGAATGATTCAGGCACCACAGTCCCGTGTTCAATAATTTTGGCTTCAAATTGAATGTTAATGACAGACCGTGCTGTCAATGTTCCCAGGCTAACGCCTTTGACCGGATTGGCCCCGGGCCGCTTGACTCCATTCCAGCTAAGACTCCCTTCCAGAAAAGTCATGCCGGCTGGCAATGAATCTGACACCTTGGCATCCACCGCATAATTGCTTTCATTCGCTATGGTAATGTCATATCGTATGGTGTCATTGACTGAGGCAACTACTGGATGTACCCTCTTTTGAATCGAGATCAAAGGCTGGATGACTTCAAGTATAACTTCGTTCGAATAAACAATCTCCTGCTTGCCTGCAGAAGTATACTCCAGCACCGCCTGAGTTGGAATGCTTTCAGCATCTCTTACCGAAACAACCTGTACCCGATATTGAATGGTAACCGTACTTCCGGGCTCAATGTCACCGATTTCCATTCCTGAATCTGGGGTCATCTGAGGGGCAAACATTCCATTGATTACAACACTTGCGGGAATAAACACAAGGCCAGGAGCCAAAGCGATGGTCACCTTGGCACCTGCAGCTGTCAGAAATCCCGGATTGCTCACAACAACACTGTACAAAACAATATCCCCTGAGAAGGTCGGGATATGGTCCGACTGAAGGGCTATCTCCAGACAAGATGAGGCCAGAGTGACCTCAACCGTATTGGAAAATTCTCGGCCTGTAACCGTCCTGCCTTCTGGTGTTAGAAATTCATAGTTTACCTGCGCCTGATTCAACACCTTTAATGTCGGAGGTAATCGCACGATGGCAACTTGAAAGTGGTAGCGCAGGATAGCTCCTGGTGCCACCTCCGCAGGAGGCAGCCCGAGTTCGGGTGATGCCCCTGGTAACGGAATACCATCGCGAAGTACACTGTTCGGAAGGAGTGACGTATCTTCCGAAAGCGGGTCGACCACAGAAACGGTGGCTGTTCGATTCCCCGTATTCCTGACCTCAATCTGATAAGTTAGTGACTGCCCCAGTGCAGCAACAGTCACATTGCAGCCCTTTCTTACTTCAAGTTTGGGTCCAACCCATGGTGTAACAACGGTGTTGGAATAAGCCACCTGTTCCAGTTCAGTCGTACCCGAGCTGAATCGAACCAGTGACTGATTCTGTAGCCAGTGGGACAACGGACCGGAGGATTGGCTCATATCACCACGACCTCTACTCTGAATGTAACGGTTACCGAAGCACCAGCAGCGATTGATCCGATCGTTATTCCCGTATTTGGGTTACCAGTTGGCCGTGGCACTCCATCCACCGTAACACTTCCAGGCACAAACACCGTTCCTACAGGTACAGGGTCTACCATCACCACATTGTTGACCACCTGGATACCCGCGTTCGTTACAACAACCGTATAGGTAATGACATCACCGACAACAGCATCAATGGCGTCTGTACTTTTGACAACGACTACATCCGGTGAAGAAACAGGAATAACCAGAACGTTGGAGGATACGGTTCCCGTTAACTGACGGCCATCCGGCGGACTGAACGTATAATTGGCCACGGCCTGATTGATTAGCTGCTGATTCTGCGGTAAAGTGTCCACGGTAACTTCCAGGGTGACGGTCACATTAACAGATCCACCTGGTGGTATGGTACCTACCACGATTCCGGCTTCCGGATTGGCACCTGGCTGTGGAACACCATCAATCAAGACACTGTTCGGAAGAAGCACAGCCCCATCCGGAATGTCATCTGTCAATGTCAGATTGGCAGCCAAATTTCCGCTGTTATTGATCGAGAAAGAGTACACGATGGTGTCGCCGATTGTCGCATTGGATGTGTTTGCTGTCTTGGTCACGGCAATGATTGGTTGATAGATCGGTGTGATTACCGTATTTGAGTAAGAAGCACCCGAGAAGACACCCGATGTGAAGCTTACGGATGATTGACTGCTCACAACGGGTGGAGCAGGAAGTGAATTGACACGGACGGCATAGGATACTGCTACTGAGGCGCCGGGTGCAATTGTGCCGAGTGCGATTCCCAGAGCTGGATTAGCCGAGGCGCGCGGTACGCCATCCACCAGAACACTTCCGGTGACAAATGTTGTGGCAGGATCGATCGGATCGCTCAGTACCACATTGTTAATGGGATCAATTCCGTTGTTGGTTACAACCATTTCGTATACGATCGTATCACCGACCACCGCATCTACCGCAGCTGTGGTCTTCGTTACACTTACATCCGGAGCAGACACCTGGATGTTAAGTGAATTGGATGTTAGACTGCCCCCCAGCGTTCTTCCATCTGGCAGTGTATACGTAAAAGTTGCGGAAGCCTGATTCGTTATGGACTGGCTCAAAGGAAGGGTAACAATGACGACCGAGAACATGACCATGGTCGTTGTGGAAACGACGCCCAGCGGAATACCTGAGGCGGGGTCGGCCCCCGGTGCTGATGCCCCATTGATTATAACGCTATTCGGTACAAGCTCAGTCCCGGCCGGGATCGTATCGGTCAACGTAACGGCTGCCCCATAGTTCCCAGCATTCGAGATGGCGATGCTGTACACCACGGTATCTCCTACCGTGGCTATCGCCTGATCCCCCGTCTTGACCGCCGTCAGGATCGGCTGGTACACCGGCGTTGTAACCGTATTGGAAAATGTTGTGGCTGAGAACACGCCTGAAGTAAAGCTGACTGTGGACTGATTGTTCAAAACTGCACTTGCCGGGAGCGAAGTAACCTGCACACTAAATACAACGGTCACGGTAGCACCAGGTGCGATAGAACCGATGGTTATTCCGGTGGAAGGATTGGCACCCGGGCGGAGCACACCATCTACAAATACGCCGGTTGGCGCGAGGACAGTGCTTGCCGGTACTGCATCCGTGAAGACTACGTTGTTCACCGTCGCAATTCCGTTATTCGTTACAGCGACGCTGTACGTCACAATATCACCGACAGATACCGCCGTTGACGTCGTCGATTTCACCACATCGACGTCCGGAGCTGAGACCGAAATGGTTAGTACGTTGGACAGCACCGAACCTGTAATGGTCCGTCCGTCAGGCAAGGTGAAGGAAAGAGCCACCGAAGCCTGATTCACCAGCTGCTGTGGAGATGGCAAGGTATCAACGACCACAGAAAAAGTAATGGTTGTTGTTGCACCAGCAGCGACAGTCCCTGCCGAAATGCCTGTGGCTGGATTCGCGGCAGGCAGCGGCTGACCATTCACAATGACACTGTTCGGAACGAGAATGGTTCCCGCAGGGATATTGTCCGTCAAGTTGATTTGGGCACCATAGTTGCCCGTATTAGAAACGGTGACCGTATAGCTAACCGTATCTCCGACCGTAGCGTTTTGTGTACTTGCTGTCTTTTGTGCCGAGAGAATTGGCTGAAATACCGACGTAACCACTGTATTGGAAAACGTCGTGCTTGAGAATGCCCCTGAAGTAAAACTCACAGTGGACCGATTGCTCAACTGGCCGCTTGGGGGAATCGTGTCGACACGGATACTGAAAGTAATCGTTGCGGAGGCTCCCGGAGCAAGTGTACCCAGCGATATCCCCCCTGCTGGATTGGCTGCGGGTTGCGCCACCCCGTTCACCGTGACACTGCCTGTGACAAAGGATGCGCCTGCAGGAATCGGATCCGACAATTGGATATTGTTTACGGGGGCTATACCGCTGTTCGTTACGAGAATGGAGTAAGTAACGGTGTCGCCTACAGCAGCCGCAGTCGAAGTTGTGCTTTTAACGACAGCTACGTTTGGAGATGAAACCGGGAACGTCAGCGTATTCGAGGTGGCTGTTCCTGTTAAGGTTCGTCCGTCAGGCGGTGTAAAGGTAAAGGAAGATGTCGCAAAGTTGCTGAGCTGCTGCGGTGACGGAAGGGTATCCACGACAACCGCGAAGGTGACAACCGCTGTCGCTCCCGCCGCTACAACGCCTACCGGGATGCCTGTTCCAGGCGTCGCTCCAGGCTGCGGCACACCAGATACCACAACACTGTTAGCTACAAAAGAAGTTGCAGCAGGAATGGTATCTGTGACGGTAACATTTGCCTGCAAATTGCCTGTGTTGCTGACAGTCACCGTGTATACGACCGTATCACCTACAGTCGCATTAACGGTATTGGCCGTTTTGACAAGTGCAATCTGCGGTTGAATGACCGGAGTCTCTGTCGTATTGGACGATGATGACCCTGAGAATGAACCGGATGTGAAGCTGACCGTCGACTGATTGTTAATCTGCGAAGGAATCGGCATAGTAATCGTCACCTCAAAAGTTACGGTAACCTCAGCTCCTGGAGCCAAAGTACCGATTGGAATGCCGGCGGTCGGATTGGAGAGCGGGAATGAAGTCCCGTTCACAATGACGCTTCCGGGTACAAATGGGGTATTCGGAGGAAGAGGGTTGACATATACCACATTGTTAACGGCTACTGTTCCATTGTTGCGAATAACAGATGTGTACCTGATGACATCCCCGACTACGCCGTACTCTACATTGTCACTGTTAACAATCGTTACATTGGGAAGAGAGACGGGAATCGTGATGGTGTTGGATGACGAGAATCCGGCAATTGTTCTTCCACTTGGAAGAGTGTAATTGAATGATGCGACCGCCTGGTTAGTCAGCTGTCTTGATTCAGGTAAACTTGTGACCGTTGCTACAAAAGTAACCGTTGCGCTTGAGCCAGCTGCGATCGACCCCAGATTAATTCCTGTTGCAGGACTTACACCCGGTGTGGGCACCCCGTTGATAATGACACTATTCGTACTAAATACAGCTCCGGCTGGAATGGGATCGGTCAAGGTAACCGTGGCTGCAATATTACCTGTATTGTTGATTTGGATGCTGTAATTAAACGTATCGCCTACCGTCAGATTCGTTGTGCTTGCCGATTTTACCACTTGGATGACGGGCTGAAATACAGGTGTACTAACTGAGATCGATGTAGAAACCCCATTAAAACTGCCCGACGTAAAAGCTGCACCTGCACGGTTGGTAACCGAACCTGTAGATGGAACAGAAGCCACTCTAGCCTGGTAGGTAACAGTTACGCTGCTTGAGCTGTTCAAGGTTCCAACAGCAATGCCTGAAACGGGGCTTGCACTCCCCGCAGCTGTTCCATTAATGGTGACACTGCCTGGTACAAATTCTGAGCCGGAAGGTATATCTGAAATCACGAGATTTTGGACTGCACTTATGCCTGCATTGGTTGCAATGACCGTATAGGTGAGGATGTCGCCTACTGTCGCATCAGGTGTGTTTACCGTTTTGCTAATCGAGATATTAGGGGCCGACGCAGGTATGCGAACGATATTAGATTGACTTGACCCTGAGAGATTCCGTCCACTCGGAAGCTGGTACGTATAAGTTGCGGTACCCTGATTATCCAGTGTGGGCGGAGATGGCAGTGTATTGAGAGTAGCGCGAAACACCACCGTTGCCGTGGCTCCTGGCGAAAGACTGCCCAGCGTTATTCCGGTTATGGGGCTGGTTCCCGGACGTGCAGTACCATTCACCGTAACCGAATTCGGAACAAACGTCAGTCCTGCCGGGATGGTATCGGTTACCGTAACTTGGGCTGCTATGTTTCCGCTGTTTGTCACCACCAGTGTATATGCTAGCTGATCTCCCAATGTTGCATTCGTTTGACTCGCCGACTTGTTGATGGCGATGATCGGCTGGTACACAGGGGTTGTAATCGAATTGGAGTTGGAAATGCCTGTAAATGCACCTGAACTATAGGACACAGAAGCCCGATTAAGCAGCGAGCCTGATGCAGGCAAGGCTTGAACCGTAAGCTGAAACGTCACCGTCGCAGAACTCCCTGCAGTCAGTGTTCCAATAGAGATACCACTGTTCGGGTTAGCCGATGCTACGACAGTTCCCCTTACGGTCACACTCCCCGGAACAAATATGGTTCCTGCAGGAAGAGAATCCGTAAGAATCACATTGTTAATCGGCTGAATACCGCCGTTCGTGGTCACCACGGTATAGGTGAATGTCTCCCCTACGGCTACATCGCTGACCGAAGCCGATTTAACTGCGGTTACATTGGGTAAAGTCACCGGAATCGTTAGAGTATTTGATGCTACTGTACCCGATATGGTTCGTCCGTCAGGAGAGTTGAACGAATATGAAGCGTTAGCCTGATCCACAAGGGTTGGCGGTGTAGGCAAGCTTGTGACAAGCACTTGAAAGGTGACGGTATTCGCGCTGCCTGCAGCAAGGCTGCCCAAATTCACACCAGTCGCCGGATTGGCACCTGCAATAACATTTCCGTTCAGGCGGAAGCTGCCTGCTACATACGAACTGCCACTTGGGATGTTATCTGTCAATGTGACATTTGCCGCAACATTCCCTCCGTTGTTCACCTGAAGCGTGTATGTTACCGTGTCACCGACCGTAGCATTGGTGGTACTCCCAGACTTCACAATGGACAGGTTCGGTGAATATACAGGAAGTGTCGAGCTGTTGGAGGGAATTACACCTGTTATGGTCGGACCTCCTGCCACACTCTGAAACGTAAAAGCCGCATTGGCCGAATTCACAAGCTGCAGAATGCTTGCATCCTGTCCGATAAGCGCCCGGTAGGTTACAACAATACTGCTGGACAGGTTTAATGAACCCAGCGGAACGCCTGCGGTTATATCCAGTGTTGGACGAGATACACCTGCAACGGTGACGCTTCCTGGAATAAAAGTAAGTCCTGCAGGCAATGAGTCCGATAGCACCACGCTGGCGGCGCTGGCCGTACCTGCGTTGGCAACGGTAACCGTATAGAGAATGCTATCCCCTGCTACCGCACCAGTGGCCGTTGATCCCTTAGATACGGTAATTCTTGGTGCGTTAATATCGACTTGAATGGCATTGCCGTTGACGATGTATGCATCTCCCGATGTTGTTAATGTCAACACGGCTGAAGATTGATTGTTAATCAGTCTGGCTGACACATCCACATTGGTTATGTCCCAGCCCTGTCGTCCGCCAGAAATGTTGGAGCCTGGTGCACCGTTGATCTGGTTCCGGGTTCCGAAGGTTCCTGTCGTGTTAAGTGCTCCGGTGTCTCCGTTGATTTGGGAAGCGAAAAAGTTGGCAGCCAGGTTGTTTGGTCCCGACAAGGCAACCGAAGTCGCCGACGTTGGTCCAAATAACGCCTGGTCTCCGGTCCGGTTTGCATCACCCTCCTGCGCACTGAACAGCGCTCTTCCCCCGAGCGTACCAGAGATCGGAGTCGCAAATCCTGTCAGTGTGGTAACTACCGGTGCGGAAGTCGATTGGACAAGTACTCCGCCGGCCCGCAGTGACATGTTTCGGAAAGGCAGGTTCGGATTTTGATAAATGACTCCTAGCGTCCAGCCTGCATGGTTGGCCGTGGCATCATTGTTGATGACGATCGTTCCGACAACCGCTCCGGTGATATATGTACCCGCTCCCCCATTTTGCACAAGTGTCGTAACATTGGCCGAACGCACATACCCGGCAGCGCCGTTGCCCAGATCAAATTGATTGTATGTCGCCGGGTCAGGTGTAACACTCGATGTCCCTGCAGGTGTGATAAATGTGACCGGATTATTGATGGCAGAGCTTAAGTTAACGTTGCCATTAATATAACTTCCGCCCCAAATCAACTCGGCGTAAAAAACTGTACTCCCCGGAGGAAGAACAAGTATGGCAGCTGAGCTGTTGTTCTGATATAAATTGGTTGTACCCTGTGGATATGTCCCAAAACTTGCGGCCGTATTGGTCGTTGTGAATGCCCCAATACTGTCCTGTGTTCCTGGCACCCCTGCCGCATCGGAACGACTCAAACCGAGGGTATTGCCTGTAAACGTAATTGCTCCCGTAGCGTTGACGGTTGAACGAACGACAAGAGGAATGGAGATCACCTCCTTCATCAAGGATTGTAATCATCGTATGAGAACGGAGCCTTGTATCAGTCTATGAGGTTCAATCCGGAATTTGTTTGTCCCTGTGAAAAGTTTCTGCTTAGGTTCTACGTTTATGTCACTTTGTTTTCACCCATTTAATTAACATTTGCGTTTTGCACAATCTGTTTTATAATCAACTAATACGAGAGTCATTCTGTCGTACCATTATGATGCAGTCAGCGGTGATATATGAAGAGTTTGTCAACACATAACAGTCATATCCCAACAGAATATGAATTCAAGCATTCCAAATGGATTAAAAAAATGCTCCATGCGTACTGGGTTGTCGTAATCACACATTTCGTCGTTCAGATCGCCTGTTTCCTCTTTCTGGACTATGATCGTACGCCTGAGGATTTCATCATTTATGTTTTATTTTGGCCCACAGCCTCAAGTATTGCTTCCATTATGATTGCCAGCTGGGTCGACCGCCGCTTCAGCAGTTATTCCTTTTATGCCATGTCGGCCGCCAGTACTGTCGTTGCCTGGACGATCATTCATGTCAATTATGACATTCGAATTATTCAAGCGATCAGCCTGCTGCCCATCTTTACGTCGGTTTTGTTTTTTAGCAGAAAACGGGTCTGGACGGCATGTATGATGCAAACAACAGGTTATGTTTTGGTTCTGTTTGATTCAGGCTATCGTTCCTATTTGACTTCCTTTGACATGGTCTCCATCCCAGCCTTTCTCATTGTCGGTACATATGTAGCTCAGGTCATTGTCACAAGTGGTGTTGAGGTATTGGATGATCTCAAGGACAGCATGCTGGCCAAGCAGGAACTGATTGTACGAAATGCCATTATGACCAAGCAGTCCAAAACCGATGGGCTTACCAATCTGTATAACCAGAGCTCATTCAAAGACTATTACGATAAAGCATATGAGTATGCCAAGAGCGGTATGAGCCTTCATTTGGCTCTCATTGATATTGATGATTTCAAATCAATCAATGACACCTATGGACATCGGGTGGGCGATATCATTCTGGAGAAAGTTTCCCATGTCATTCAGGAGAACATCACTTCAAGCGATATTGCAGCCCGTTATGGCGGTGAAGAATTCGCATTGCTTATGTTCGAACAGTCCTTCGATCAGGCTTACGCTCTCGTGGAACAGATTCGTCAGAAAATAGCCCTGATGGGCCATTTGGAACTGGAGGGGAATTCCATCACCGTCAGTGTGGGACTCAAAAGTTTCAATGCCCGGCTAACCAAAGAAAAGCTGTTTGAAGAGGTGGATGCCTGTCTATACGCTGCCAAACGGACGGGTAAAAACAAAACCGTGACTTCCCTTGACCTTGTTGAGGTTTAGTAAGTAGTAGAGTCATCAAAAAAAGTTGTACCGCAAACCGAATTCGGTTGTGCAGTACAACTTTTTTTATATCTAATCTATTCGCCTTGCTCGGCCCATTCCCAGCGATGGGCATATTGCTCCAACTTGGGATGAAGCGTACCTGGCTGGCCATCAATAAGCAGACGAAGTTTCGTAATCCAGTCCTTGAACGAGTCGAACGATGCAAACAGATTCGCCATTTCAGAGGTGAGGTACAGAAAATGAGGCGCCGGGTATTCAGAAGTCAGATGACGCAGAGCCGAATCCATCGGTGTGTACTTCTTCCTCTTGCCTTCCAGTCCCTCCACCTTAATGCGGAACTCCGTATGATCTCGCTTCCACTCATGCAAGCGGTCCTCTCTCTTATAATACGGCTGTACCCCATCCTTGCTCATGCGCTTAACCGTGTTCTCATGCAGCGGATAAAGTACCAACTGTGTAAATGCACGCGTATCTGAAGTGACTGCTGCATGTTGAAGTTGTTCATCGGTCACATGCTCGAATGAATCGTAGAAAATCAGTGTACCTTTCCGGCTTGCTGCAGGCGGTTCATAACCGTACGGAACCGATGTATAATTTCCAGACATGATATTCCTCCAGTCCGTTATAAATGCTTATTTGTTTTGGGTATCCTGCTCATCCTGATCCTTGTTCAAATCCACATAGAATGTCATTTTATTCTTGCCCGAACGCTTCGATTCATACAAGGCTTCATCAGCCATACGGATAATTTCACTCGGATTGCCGCTGTTTGTCGGATACTCGGCACCACCGATACTGCATCCAATGTGGATCCGCTCATATTCAATAATAAATGGTTTATTCAAGCTCAGAATAATCTCATCCGCATATGCTCGCGCCTCTTCTTTTGGATTAGCCCCAATGGAACGGAGTACAATGAGAAATTCATCGCCGCCCAAACGAACCGTAATTCCCTTGTCGTGGCTTAGGGCCATCAAACGCTGGGCCACTTTTTGAAGCAGGACGTCTCCGGTTTGGTGCCCAAGGGTATCGTTCACACTTTTGAATCCATCCAAATCCAGATAGAGGAAAGTCAAAGTATGATCCGTACTCTCCGTTTCAAGTGATTCCTCCAGATAAACTTCGAGTGCTGTCCGGTTCGGCAAACCTGTCAGTTGGTCGTAATGGGCCAAATTCTGCATGACGACCAGTTCCGAATCTTTATTCGTTAGCGAAGTCAACATGTCGCTCAGCGAGCGGGATAGCACTTCAATTTCCTTGATGCCTTTGTTCTCGGGAATTTGTAATTGCTCGCCTGCACGCAGCCGGTCTGCCACTTGAGTTAAGCGTGTAATTGGAAAGGAGATTCGCCGGGAAATCAACCAGCCAATAAGTGCAAACAATACGGTAACTGCAAGCCCCGACCAGACATTAAACCATAACATGTCGGTTACGGAAGCAAAAGCCGTTGATTTGAGCTGACGAACGACAATAGTCCATCCGAGACCCGGATAATCCAGATGTCCCTGGCTGTAAGCGAGTCCGGTAACATATTCCTTTCCGTCAGCCCATTTCTCGATGGACCAACTTGTCTTGTTAATCTCCGCTGCCTTCATTTCGGACAACTCCAGTGGTTTACCAACCCACTCCTCCGGACCAAGCAGCACCGTGTGCTCTCTTTTGCTCACGATAAACATTTCAATGTCCTTTTCCTGATATTTCAGAGGCTCCAGGACACCCTTTTCCACCTCTTTTGCCCACGCCCAGCTTAGATGTGCTGCAAGCACGCCTGAAACTTCACCATTTTTATACTTCAGGGGAAAGCTGATATCGACAAATTGCAGCGGCTCACCTGAAGGATTCGGAAGCAGTTTGGCGAGAAGTACTGCGTTATGTACGTCTCCAATAAATTTACCCTTGATGCCTTCCTGATACACAGGTCGTTCAGACAAATTTTCACCACGCAATATGCCATCCGTTGAAGCCAATACTTTTCCCTTCGGATCCATGAATCCAACCCAGGAGAATGAGGGAAAGCTATTCTGTAGCTGATTCAGCAGCATCTGGATATCAGCAGGTTCATAACGGTCTTCCAACCCGGCCATCTGGCCAAGAAGATCCAGTTCTCCGGACCGCGCCCACATGAAGCGATCCAGCTTGTCTGCTGTTTGGGAAGCGGTGCTAGTCAGAGAATGCCCAATTTCCGTTTCTACAGCGACCGCTGATTTTTGACTAAAAATATAACCGATCGTTAACGTTACCAGCAAGGATAACACGGCGAAGGTCATGGTAAGTATCGTTCTGAGTTTGTAAGACATGTTGGCCTCCAATAATCGGTGAAACCATCTTGCTTTTTCAACACGAGACATGCTGGAAAGGGCACACGGGATGTCACCTATTCGTTTTCATTTATATCGGAAGCAATGTCTTTTTTTATTATACATGTGGATGCTAAGTTAAGTCGTCAGGAATGCCGTGTTTCTTCCATTCAAAGAATAGTCACGATTCTGTATATACATACTTGGGTTATGAATATAGAGAGCAAGCATATCATCCTATGATGAAATGATGATTCAGCATGTTTGTCGAACAGAGAGAACTTCAACTAGAAATTGGGGGTGTAATATTGAGCCTGCTTCATCTTGCTGTTATTTTCCCTTTCGCCATGGGGATTTTACTTACGATGCTGAACCGCTTCTTCCGTAGAATACATATGGGGTGGCCGGTTCTTATTGTTCCGGCGGTGTTGTTCGGTTATTTTGCAAGCCTCATTCCTGCCGTGTCTCAGCGGAATATGGTCTCCGGTTATGTGCCCTGGATTCCGTCTCTGGACATTGGATTTAATCTATATCTGGATGGCTTAAGTCTGCTGTTAACACTACTTATTACCGGGATCGGGGTCCTGGTGGTGTTTTACTCCATTTACTACATGGACAAAAAAGAGGATTTGAGCCGTTTCTACCTATATTTGCTCATGTTTATGGGGGCCATGCTGGGCGTTGTACTGTCCGATAACATGATTGTATTGTACGGATTCTGGGAACTGACAAGTATCACGTCTTTCTTGCTGATCGCGTTTCATTACAAACGCAAAGCTTCCACTTCAGGTGCACAAAAGTCGTTTTTGATTACCGTGTTTGGCGGGTTCGCCATGTTAGCGGGATTCATGATGATGTACTTGATGACTGGAACGTTTAGTATCCGTGCAACCATTACGGAATGGGGACAGATTCAGGATAGTGCATTATTTTTGCCTGCACTGGTGCTGATCCTGATCGGGGCATTTACCAAATCCGCGCAGTTTCCCTTCCACATCTGGCTGCCGGATGCGATGGAAGCTCCAACACCCGTCAGTGCATACCTGCATTCGGCCACAATGGTTAAGGCTGGCTTGTACGTTATAGCCCGCTTCACGCCCATCTTTGGGGGAGAGGGAACCTGGTTTTGGCTGGTCACTGGCGTAGGTCTCCTGACCTTATGTTATGGATCATTCCTTGCTGTGAAAAAGAACGACCTGAAGGCCATTCTTGCATATTCCACGATCTCACAGCTTGGATTAATCATGTCCCTGCTTGGCATCGGCTCCGCAGCACTCTACTTCGGTTATGGCGAGTCTTCTGCCGTCTATACAGTTGCAATTACAGCTGCCCTGCTTCATCTTTTCAATCACGCAACCTTCAAGGCAGCACTATTTATGGTCGTCGGTATTGTCGATCATGAAACAGGGACACGCGATATTCGCAAGCTCGGAGGACTGGCTTCCTTTATGCCTGTCACGTTCACTGTAGCGCTAGTGGGCGCACTTGCCATGGCGGGTATTCCGCCTTTCAACGGTTTCTTGAGTAAAGAACTGTTCTTCCAAGCCATGGTTGAAGTGACACATCTGCGTATCTTCGGACTTGGTTCGTGGAGCATCCTATTGCCTGTACTCGCTTGGCTCGCCAGTGTATTTACTTTAATCTATGCGCTGATCATCGTGTTCAAAACGTTCCTCGGTAACCGCCGCACGGAGCTTCCGGCGGAGAAGCTGCATGAAGCTCCGGTTGGTATGCTGATTCCTCCGGTAATCCTCGGTGTACTTGTCATTACATTCGGACTTTTCCCGGATCTGCTGGCTGGATCGCTTATTGAGCCGGCGATGGCCTCCGTGCTTCCAGCGCTACTGGACGGAAACGAGCATTTTGATGTTCACTTCTCCTTATGGCACGGAATAACACCGGAATTAATCATGACCATCGGTGTCATTCTTCTTGGTATCACGTTGTATAAACTGTTACCTCGCTGGAGAAATGTGTATGAACATTACCCGCAGGGCCTGACCATTAACAATATGTATCATGTCATTCTGGATAATGTGCAGCATTATGCTCGCAAATGGACAGAAGCTTACATGAACGGATCTGTCCGCAATTATCTGGTATACATCTTCTCGTTCACCGTTGCACTGCTTGGATATGCCTTTTTCCGCTCCGGCGAGAATATTACCTGGAATTTCAAAGGGCATGCTCCCTTCTCATTCTATGAAGCGGTGCTGCTTGTCGCCCTGATTGCTGCTGCAGTCTCCATTCCTTTTGCGAAAAACAGACTCTCTGCGGTCATTATGACTGGAGCTGTCGGGTATCTGGTTACGCTGTTATTTGTATTGTTCCGTGCACCCGATCTCGCTTTGACCCAGATGATTGTGGAGACCGTGTCGGTTGCGCTGTTCCTGCTGTGCTTCTACCATCTGCCTGAACTTCAACGCGGACGTTCCAGCCGCAGGTATCTGAGCGTGAACATGATTGTCGCTATTGCGGTGGGTATCGTCATGACCTTCGTAGCCCTTGCCGCAAGCGGAACAGCTTCCCTGGAGAGCATCTCCACTTTCTTCATTCAGGAGAGCTATAACCTTGCAGGCGGCAAAAACGTGGTCAATGTGCTGCTCGTTGACTTCCGCGGCTTTGATACGATTCTGGAAATTATGGTGCTGGGGGTAGCTTCATTATCCATCTATTCCATGATCAATCTGAACCTGGAAGCCAAGGATCTCGGAGCGCGATTGAAGTTCCGCAAAAAAGAAGAAAGCAAAGATGACGATAATCTGGATGACGAAGCGGATAATACGAAAAAATATGGAAACCAGGAACGCAGCTCCTCCACTTGGGATACTGTTCCCTTACAGAGTAACGATGTGCTGCTGCAAACGACAACCAAAGTAGTCGTCTTTATCATTCTGACGTTTGCGCTGCATTTGTTCTTCGCAGGACATCATAATCCGGGCGGCGGTTTCATCGGAGGATTGGTCACGGCTGCTGCACTGGTCTTGATTGCTCTTGCATTCAGTACGGATACGGTACGCAAAGCGCTGCCGATCGATTTTCGTACGTTGACGGCTGTCGGATTGGCCATTGCCCTTTTGACGGGCGCCGGTTCCTTCTTATTCGGGGTTCCCTTCCTCAGCCAGACCTTCGGTTATTTCGAACTTCCTTTGCTGGGAGAGACCGAGCTTGCTACTGCGATGCTGTTCGACCTCGGCGTGTATATCGCTGTCCTTGGCGTCACCATGACCATCATTCTACAGATCGGGGAGGATCGCTGATATGGAAATATTGATGTGCGTTGCCGTTGGCATACTGTTTGCCGTCGCCGTCTTTTTAATCTTGTCACGGAGCCTGCTCCGGATTGTGTTAGGCATGTCCATCCTCACGCATGGGGTGCATCTGCTGCTGATCACGATGTCACGTCTTAAGACAGGTGCTCCTCCCTTGCTGGGAGAAAAGGCAGAAAGCTATGTCGATCCGCTGCCCCAGGCGCTGATTTTGACCTCCATTGTCATCAATTTCGGGCTAACTGCTTTCTTCTTTGTTCTGTCCTATCGCTCTTATCTAAAATTGAGAACGGACGACATGGAAGAAGTAAGGGGACGTCCATATGAATAATCTTGTGGTTTTGCCTTTGCTGCTGCCGCTAATTACAGGTGTAATAACCATTCTGTTTTTCCGCAAAGTCCGTATGCAGCGTATAGTCAGTGTCATGGGGACACTATTGACCGCTGCTGCATCAACCGTATTAATTACACAGGTGGCGAGCTCAGGCGTACAGACCCTTAATATGGGCGGTTGGGCCCCGCCATACGGTATCGTTCTTGTAGCTGATATGGTATCTGCCCTGCTCGTTGTGGCTGCTTCCATCATTGCTCTGGCATGTCTGCTGTATGCTTTTCGAAGCATAAACCAAGAGCGGGAAGAACATCATTTTTACGTCTTCTTTCATTTTCTGATTGCAGGCGTGAACGGTTCTTTTCTGACAGGTGACCTGTTCAACCTCTTTGTCTGCTTTGAACTGATGCTGATTTCTTCCTATGCACTTATCGTACTGGGAGGAACGGAAAGACAACTCCGAGAGACGATCAAATATGTCTTGATTAACATCGTATCATCCGCATTGTTTGTTGCCTCTATTGGCTTCCTCTATTCGATAACAGGCACGCTGAATATGGCGGACTTGTCCAATCGGATTGCCGAGGTGGGACAGAGTGGTGTGATTACGCTGATTGCTGTCCTCTTTCTCATCGTATTCAGTATCAAGGCGGGCCTGTTCCTTTTCTTCTGGCTGTCCGGCTCCTATGCAGCTCCCCCTGCCGTGGTGACGGCTTTGTTCGCCGGATTGCTGACCAAAGTAGGGCTGTATGCGATTGTGCGTACATTCACGCTCATTTTTTATCATGATCCGGATTTCTTCAATGCTCTCATCGGCTGGATGGCTGGCGCAACCATGATTCTCGGGGTTATTGGCGCGATCTCCTATCGTGACGTGAACAAAATTTTGGTCTATAACGTGGTTGCAGGTGTCGGATTTGTGGCCTTCGGCATGGCCGCTGCAAGTCGTCAGGCTCTGGAAGGGCTGCTCTTCTACATGCTGCATGACATGTTGATCAAAACGCTGCTCTTTTTGCTGGGAGGTGCCCTGATCGCCGTTGCGGGTACATCCAAACTGGAAAACATGGGTGGATTGCTCCATCGTTATCCGCTGCTTGGATGGATGTTCTTTATCAGCGCACTTGCACTGGCAGGTATTCCTCCATTCAGTGGTTTCCCAGGTAAGCTGCTGCTCTTCGAAGGCGGCTTGCAAGCAGGGCTGTATGGTCTTACGGGAATTGCGGTGCTTTCCAGCCTGCTGATGCTCTATTCGGTCCTGCGCATTTTCATTCAGGCCTTCTGGGGCGAACCGCCAGCAGGTATCGTTAGACGGCCTTACGCGGTAAACGGCCTCTTAATTCCTGCCGGCATCCTGTTCATATTTATTATCGTCATGGGCTTGGGGGCTGAAGGAATGTTTCAGCTCACCTCCCGAGCAGGCGACATTCTACTGCATCCCAATCTTTATATTGATGCAGTATTGAAGGAGTAGATGCTTATGGCCTTTCAGATCATACTGAATCTGATCATTGCCTTTGTATGGATGTTTCTGAACAATGCCTGGAATGGCGTTGGTTTTCTTATTGGTTACCTGCTCGGTCTACTGTTAATCGGAAGTATGCGGCGGTTCTTCCCCCAGCGCTTCTATATCGTTCGAGTCTGGGCCATCATGAAGCTTCTCTACCTGCTGTTCAAGGAATTAATACGAGCCAGTATTGAGGTCATTCGTCAGATCATCAAGCCCAGGCTTGAAATTAGTCCCGGCATATTCACTTATCAGACTCAATTATCCTCCGACTGGGAGGTTACCTTTTTATGCCTGCTCATCTCGCTGACACCGGGATCGTTACCACTTGAGATATCTGGGAATCAACGGAAGCTGTTCATTCATGCGCTGGATATCAAGGATGAACAAAAAATGAGGGATGATATCAAAAATACGTTTGAAAAAGCCATTATGGAGGTGACGCGATAATGCTATCCTCAATGTTATTTATATCCCTGCTTGTACTGTCCTTGGCCATCCTGGGTTGCTTGTACCGTGTGCTGCGCGGTCCTTCCATGGCTGACCGGATTACGGCCCTGGATACCATAGGTATTAACGTCATCGCCATTGTAGCAGTGCTGTCCATGATGCTTCATACGCAGGCCTATCTGGATATCATTCTGCTGATTGGTATTCTTGCTTTTCTAAGTACAGTTGCATTCGCACGTTATATTGAACGGGGGGCGGTGTTCAAAAATGAAGGAGATCGTTAATGGAACCGCTGAAATTGCTATCGGTCTGATCGTTCTGTGCGGAGCTTTACTGAGTGCACTTAGCGCCTTTGGACTCATACGATTGCCAGATGTTTACCTCCGTGCGCATGCAGCGACTAAAAGTACAACACTCGGTGTGTTTTGCGTACTCATCGGAACATTTTTCTTCTTCTGGTACTTCGATAACTACATCAGTGCACGCGTACTTCTTGGCATTGTGTTTGTCTTTATTACCGCTCCGGTTGCCGGGCATTTGAATGCACGCGCAGCATACCGGACAGACGTTCCACTCTGGGAACAGAGCGTACAGGATGAACTTGAACCGCTGCTCAAAGGTAAAAAAGTCAACCATGAGGCCAAGGATATGATGGAATGATGAATACCACTTCAATTCCTATTAGAAAAATCAAAGGCAACCCCGCAGCTTACACACCAGAGGCGTGTAGCTACGGGGTTATTTTTCATGTTCAGTGAGGCGTTTTTTTATAAAAACCTATCCAGCCAATCATACGCCTTGGCGCCACTGATTTCGTGCCCGCCTGTGAAGAAGTCTGCACCCAGAACATCTTGTGCACCCTCTTGTGTATAGATCTCCTGTAACCTTGTGAACGCTTCCCTTGCCGCAGCCTGTGGAAACACCCGATCTTCACTTCCTGCCTCAATGAATAATGGTCTTGGCACGATCAGTCCGATAATATCCGGCAGCTCCGCTTCCCGCAAGATGCCTGGAATGTAATTATCAAGACAGTGGTTCCGGTCCAGAATACTTGCTTGAAAGGTACTGGCATATCCGCTGATGACCGTGGCCCGGAATCTTGTATCCAGCGCAGCAGTAAAGGCAGCAACGAGCCCTCCACCCGAGATGCCCATGATTCCAATCCTCTCTGCATCAACTTCAGGGCGGGTAGACAAATAATCGAGCACCCTCATCGTCTCGTAGACACGATGTCCGGCCAGTGTCTGTCCGGCCATGAGCAGATGGGCTGCAATCTTCGTGCAGGAGCTAATTCCTGGCGGTTCATCCTTATCCTCATCCAGTCTTCGATCACCGAATCCGAGCAATTCTGGAGCGGCAACCATGAACCCTCGCTGCACCAGGGATACGGCAAAATCCTTATGCAGTCCCGGTGCGGCGGTTCGAGGTGAGCCGTCAGGCTCCATGCCGCTTATCTCCCGGCTCCCATAACCATGGCCATGACAGGCAATCATGGCAGGAACAGGTGTATTTGTGTTACTTAACTCATTAGGAATCAATATGTATACTGGCATTCGCAAGCCTTCAAAGGTCGTTATTTCCACGCGTTCTCTTACGTAACCATCGCAGGCAATACGCTCCAGCACGACAGCTTGCAGCTCTGGATCCTCAACCGGGAAACCACCAATTCGTTCACGTATTCCCGAACGCAGCTGTTCACTCCACTGTTCCAGAGGCTGTCCTACCTGATATGCATAACGTCCGCGCTCAGTCGTTTGTTGTTGCAGATATGATTCAATCACAGTCATTAAAGTACCTCCTTGTTCATTCGCTGCATCAATCCATATGAAATAAAACATAATTGATGAACTAAACGGATCGAATCCGGACTATTTTCCAGTACATTATAGTGCAAGCCCATGGCCTATGAATTTAATATTCATGCCGCATTAATCCAAAACCCTGCTATTCTTATGAAAAAGGAGATATCCCTTAGCCTGCAAAGCAGACTTCAGGAATCTCCCTTTATCATATGGTGGCTACATTGTAGGAACATTTTGCACACTTGGTAATCAGACCATGTTCATAAAGCGTTATGTTTTTTGTCCTGGGAGCCACCAATTCCATTTCCCCATCAGCTTCATTAGTGCTGGCACGAGCAGCAAACGAATGACTGTGACATCAATGAGCACCGCAGCAGTAATGCCAACGCCAAGCTGCTTCACTCCTTCCACATCTCCAAAGGCAAAAGGTATAGTCACAGCAAGCAGAATGGCAGCAGCCGATGTAATCAGTCGACCCGTTGATGCGAGTCCCTGCATGACTGCCTGGTCACTATCTCCTGTCAGACGATACATCTCCTGTATCCGGCTGAGCATAAATACGCCATAGTCCATTGAAATACCGAAGACAAGTCCAGCGATAAACACCGGAATCATGATGGCAATCGCCGAGGGCTCCATCCCCAGATGCCCCTGATTGAAGACCAGCACCAAGACTCCAAACGAAGCTGTCAGGCTGAGTATATTCATCAGTATTGCTTTGATTGGAATCAGCAGCGAACGAAATGCCATAAGCAATACAATGTAATTAGATACGATTACGAAAACCAGCACCTTGGGCAGCTGTCCCAAAATTTCCTGCATAATCTCCACTTGGGAAGCAGCTTCTCCGCCATAACGAATAGGTATCCCCTGAGCGCCTTGTTGCGCGTCCCGTTCATTCATCATGTTCAGCCAGTTTGCAGCTTGTTCTGATCCTGGAGCTCCCTTGATGATCGCCACCAGACGAATAGCATCCTCAGATACGTACGAGGAGAGAAGCGAATCGTGCAAGATCAGCTCGCTGCTCGCACCTCCAATCTGCGAGGTTGTTCTGTTCTGTCCTGGCCTGTACTTCTGATCCATTCCCCAGACGGATTCTATCTGAAGAACATCCTCATCCTTTTGCAACTCCCTTACCTTTCGAAGTGCCGTATTCCAGTGTAATGGGGTTAGCCTCTCTCCCGTTCCTCCGATGAGGATGTCAACGGAAGCGATGTCCTTTTGAGCGAAAACCTGCTGCATCCTCTCTGCAGCTTGTCTGGATTCTATGGTTGCGGGCAATGAGGTTGCGTCCGGAATCGCCATCTCCAACTGCTGAACCGGAAGCACGCAGAACAGCAGAATACCTGTACCCAACAAGGTCATCCGTATCGGTCGTTTCATCACTGTGCCAAACCATCGAAGCCATATGGAGGATTTACGCGGCGGCTTACTGATTGGAAAATGTTTTTTTCGTTTAAAAATCCGCTGAGCATAGAGGGTAAGAATGGCTGGCAGCAAGGTCACATTGATTAACACGGATATCATCAGCACCGTCATGGCACCAAGCGAGACACTCAGAAACATGGGAAGTCTGATCCAAACCAGCGACAACAGGCCAAGCAGCACACAAGCAGCAGAAAACAAAACAGCCCTTCCGGCTGTACGCAGTGTCCTCTGGATAATCTCATACGAACTCTGCCCATGATCATGCGGAGACAACTGCATCTCATCCCTGTATCTACTTAGAATGATCAGCGCAAAATCGATGCTAAGCGCCATTCCCACCATCGGTATGACATTAATAACGAAATTCGACAGTTCCACGTAATGCCCCATGAGTGAGGTCATACCCATGGCTGTGATCACACCGACGACGCCCATAATTACGGCAACAAGGGCCGCATATAGACCTCGAAAGGCAAAACACAGAATAAACAAGGCAATCGGTAAGCCAACGACTTCCGCACGCTCCAGATCTCGAAAGCTCAACTGATTCACATCCTGCTGAACTACTGGCTTGCCGGTTAAACGAATAATTCCTTGATCATCTGCTGTATTCAGGGAACGAAGCTGCTCGGTGGGAGCATTCATCCGGTGTGCCGGTACATTAAAATCCAGGAGTGCATATGCCATGCCATCCCGCATCATTGTGCTTCTTCCAGCCTCAAGTGGAGAGATTATGGTTGAAATATGGGGCAGCTTGGCTACCTCCTGTAAATGTCTGTTGACCCAATTCCGAAATTCTGCTGGAGAGGTGCCAGTTTGCTTTTCATAAACGACAATAATCGGATCATCCGGGATTCCGAAGTCTTCCTTGAGCATACGCTCAATATGATGTGCATCTCCATGAATCTGTTTCAACCCATGATCCTGAACAACACCGGGCAGATTCCATGCCCATACGGCGGATACCCCGATAATAAAAACCCAGCTGATCATGATGAACCGTGGATATCGGCCTATGAGGTAAGCAAGGCTGCGATAACCCATATCCAAGCTCCTCTTCTATCAGATTGTCATTTCATTCTTCATCTATGATGGCTAGCAGGGGCCTACAATACAATCAAGTAACACACCAGAATAGTACAAGTCTATTCGCGCCAGAATGAGTTTATGTTCAGCAAACAAGGAAAGACGGACAAGACCTGTACGTTTGCACAGGTTATCCGTCTTGATTAATCGATTTAGATAATCAGCCATTTGGATCCTATATGGAAAGATGAAAAGTAAATGACCAAGTGAATGACCTTATACAGGCCGAACTACCGTGAATCGCTCACCAAGTTTAGCGTAATCATTGCCTGCAAGCCGGCTTACGGGTTTAAGGTGATCCATCAAAATGTAGTGATGAGCGGGGTCATACACTTTTTCATTAAAGTGATACTGTACGATGCGAACGAGAAGCAGATCCGTTACAGGTTTTCCTTCATCATTAGACACCGGAATATGCTGATACAGACGACATTCCATGCGGATCAGTGCTTCCTGTATTCCGGGCACCGTCACAACTGAACTTGGTACCGTCGTCAGGCTAGTTCGCTCCAGCTCGCTCTCATGTGGTTCAAGCAGTGCTGCTGTCTCATTCATTTCGTTAACGATTGATTCGTCACAGATATGTACGACTAGCTCTTGCCCTGCAATCGCATTGCGGGCGGTATCTTTCATCACTCCATCCTTACGGTTAATGGAAATGGACAGCAACGGCGGATCGGAGCTAACGACATTAAAGAAACTAAACGGAGCTGCATTCACGACGCTGCCGTCCTCTGAAATGGTTGTGACAAAAGCTATCGGTCGCGGCACTACCGAACCACTCATCAATTTATAATTATCCCTGCTCGTCAGATCATTTGGATTCAATGTATACATCATAGACCTATCCCCTTTCTTAATCGGGAACGGATGGTTCCCATACGGACACTGTTACTTCGTAAGTATATATCGGGTTATACTAAAAAAACAAAAAACTCCCTGATGCCTATGGACACCAGAGAGTTGTACGATGACTTGCAGCACATATCATGTGCCATTCATTTATTTAACAATGCTTTTCTGAATATCTTCCAGAATTTGCGTGTTCGCTTGTACTCCACTATACAACCAGCTGCTCGTGCTCTCAAACTCGTATACTTCTCCGTTTTTCACAGCAGGGATACTTTGCCACACTGCGTCTTTCAACGCTTCTGCCCCTGTTCCCTTATCACTGTTAACCAGGAAGAGATAGTCAGCATTCATATCTGCGATTCTTTCCAGGGAAACCTCGGACCAGTTACCAGTTGCTTTTGCCGATATTTCCTTCACAACTTCAGGCTGTTGCAGTCCGAGTTCATTGTACATAACTTCACCACTGGAGACATTGTTACTAACCACATAAAACTTGTTATTGAAGAGCCAGAGTGCTGCTGCAGTTTTCGTACCACCTGTTGCGGCAGTCACTTTTTCCTTAATTTCTTTTGCTTTTGCATCGTAATCGTCAAGCGCTTTTTGAGCTACATCCGATTTATTCAACAGCTCACCTATTTTCAAAAGAGCCTGACGCCAATCCTTGTTCACATCATCACCAAGTACATAGGTCGGGGCAATTTTATTGTATTGTTCGTACTTCTCCCCTTCTACAGTACTTTCAGAACCCATAATGATCAGGTCCGGCGAGAAGCTGGCAACAGCCTCAAAAGGAAGTTCACTTGCAATAGTAGGGACTCCATTCAGAGTTCCTTGAAGATAATCCTGCACACTGCTGCCATCACGTGCTGACCACTGAGCAGCTGGCTTAACGCCAAGTGTTACCAGATGATCTTCTAGATAGGAAGCGATAATGCGCTGCGGATTGGCTGGAATCGTCACATCATGACCCTGTGCATCTTTTACCGTGCGTTCTGTTGGAGCTTCTGTCTGTGTCTCCGTCTCCGATGTTGTATTCGTCTCTCCTGCTGCAGTTCCATTATCTGCCGACTTCGTTCCGCATGCAGCCAGCCACAATGACATGACCATAATCGCGATTAGCAGCATGAGTCCTTTTTTATTCCTCTTCAACACGTGATTATCCCCTTTCATGATGAACACCTCAATATGAGCTGGTATGGAAAATTTAAAAAGGGCCTATACTCTCCGGTATATGATCCCTGTATGTACTTGTCCATTTCCATTGACAATGATAATTGTTATCAACTGAGTTGTCAATCCGGTTTTTCCTTTACCACGTTCGATAGCTCGTGATCCATTCACCTTTGGGCGAATGCCGCCATATGATGTTCTCAGAATACGACGACAGGAAGGATGTTCGTAGATGGATTACATCAATCATACCTATGCAGGTTACGGTGGTGAAGAGCGCTCTGTACAGTTTCCTCCATTATTCCCGGGTGGCAGCCAGGGAGGGCAGCCCATCCAAGGAATTCCCGGAGGACAGGGATCTTTTCCCCCATACTTTCCAGGTGGAAGCATTGGCGGACAGCCACCGTTCTTTCCAGGAGGCGGTCAAGGTACGGTTCCAGGCGTTCCCGCACAGTTGTCGCAAGGCAATCTGCCTACCCTGTTAGGCGCCTATCCACGTCCGGTTGGGCAGCCACCAGCGGAGATGATATTTCTCTACAATCTGATCAAAAGCAGCCCCGGGCTTCTGCCGTTGTTTATCCAGCAGCAACCACAGAATTTGACCCAAGCTGTGCAATTCGCCCAAACAGGCGTAACCGCCCCAAGGGATCAGAATCAGCGTGTACTGCAGAACTTTTGTTACAACCGTTGGTCCCTTGTATTCACCTACAATGACGTCTTTCTCATGTGGCCTGCCACTAATATCTTTGGTTTTGTCGTCGGTTACTTCTATCCGTTCCTGACCCCTGGCATTTTGCTCAATACGCAAATCTTGTTCGCTCTTTGCTAACACACAAGCGCCCCACCCGAAGTTTAGAGCTTCGAATGGGGCGCTTAGCTATTTTATATAGGATTAACGGGTCTGCTGACGGTGCCCACGCTTACCGACCATAACCAGATAGAGCAGTAAAGCCCCAAGGTCGGCACATGCGATAACGATCCCCATTGGTACCGCGGTTCCCTCTCCTCCCAAACCGACGAGCGGAGCTACGATCCCGCCAAACAGGAATGTCATGACCCCGATTAGTGCAGAGGCACTGCCAGCTGACTTCTCCTGGTTGGCCATGGCCAGCGCGAAGGAAGCCGTGTTGACGAGACCCACACTGGAAACGACAAGAAATAACGGAACCAGGATGGAGATCAGATTGCCTCCCAATAGGATGGCAACGAGCAGAGATGTGCCTCCTACTGCAGCCGCAACGAGGCCGGCCAAGAGCAAACGCGTTTCGGACACTTTACCCGCCAATCTCCCGGCAATCTGGCTTGCCAGAATGATTCCGAGACCATTAACGGCGAAGCAGATACTGAACATCTGCGGAGAGACGCCGTAAATCTTTTGCAGTACAAATGGTGAACCCGATATGTACGCGAACATTCCCGCTGCCACAAATCCTTGAGTCAATGCATATCCCATGAACAGACGGTCCGCTGCGATCTGCCGGAATGTGACCAGAGTCTGCTTCAACCCTCCGCTGGATCTTCGTTCGGACGGCAGGGTCTCTCCAAGTCCAAAAATAACGGCCAGTAACGTAAGCACCCCAATAAGACTCAATAAGATAAAGACACCACGCCATGAAGTATAAGCGAGCAGCTGCCCACCGATAATCGGTGCTGCGATAGGCGCTACCCCGTTAATAAGCATCAGCAGGGAGAAGAACCGGGTTAACTCCGGACCCGAATACACATCTCTTACCACTGCCCGGGATATAACAATTCCGGCTGCACCCGCAGCCCCCTGAATAAAACGCAGCACAACAAAAGAACCCATTGTCGGACTCACCAGACATAGAATGGAAGCAATCGTATATAGCACAAGTCCTGCAATAAGCGGCGTACGACGTCCTCGTACATCACTAAGGGGACCTGCCAACAACTGCCCTGCAGCAAGCCCGACCATACAGGCTGTTAAACTGAGCTGTGCATACGAAGGAGAGGAATTAAAATCCTCAGCCAGTGTAGGCAGTGCGGGCAGATACATATCCAGAGACAACGGACCGAAGGCAGACAGTGTCCCCAATATCAAGGCCATACGCACACGTGAGGATGATTGATGATTTAAGGATGCTGATGAACTATTCATAGGGATTAAACTTGTTCCTTTCCTTACGATGTTTCCTGTTTACTTAGTGTTCTCCGTCTCCAAGCAGACGAAGCAGGTTGGATGGCAGTGTAAACTGCTGATTGTTAATGATAATGCGGCGCAGCTCCTCCTCATCCCGTTCATTCTCTGCATCCTTGATCTCTTGAATCTCCCGATGAAGCCTCTCCATCTGTTGATCAAGGGCATTGGCGGAATCTGCTGCGCTTTTTAATTCCTTGGTCAGACGTTCAGGAACGTCCTTATTGTATTTATAAAAGATTTTATGTTCAAGGCTCGCCCAGAAATCCATGGCAATGGTACGGATCTGAATCTCAACACAGGCACGCTCTTCACCATTGGACATATAAACAGGTACATCCACCAAAAGGTGCAAGCTTTGATATCCATTGGGCTTCGGATTCTGGATATAATCCTTCACTTCTAGCACACGCAGATCACTCTGATTGCACAGCATATCCTTGATCCGATAGATGTCCGAGATAAAGGAGCATGTGATACGAACGCCGGCAATGTCCTTGATATTTTTCTTGATACTTTCGAAGGTCAGTTCATGATTTTTGCGAAACATCTTATTCATGATGCTTTCAGGAGACTTTAATCTGGATTTCGTATGCTCAATTGGGCTGTAATCATGCAAGGACTGAAACTCTTCCTTTAAAACTTCAATTTTGGTTTCCATCTGATCGAGAGCAAATTTATAAATCATCATGAATCTGGTAATTTCGTATTTGAATTTCTTGAATTGGTCAATCGGATGTGGAGCGTTCATCATGGTTTTCTTCCTTTCTTTTATGCGCACTTGAGTAATTTACAGGTATAAGAATTCAGGCGGCCCGCACCTGTCTCTGATTCATTATAAAACATATGGAGCCAATAAACGAATTTGTGTCACGTGAGCAGTTAGCATGAACGAGAGGTATGGGATCAGATTTTTGACACATGCTACATGGTATTCCATGTTCTACAACTTGTCATATCCACACCTATTGACCATGAAAGAGGTTGATTTTTCTTGCTGTATCAAGTGACCTATTCCTCTAATGAATTCCGGGTTAAAGCGTATATGTATCTGCCCGAAGGCTGTATAATCTCTTCTCCTTGCCACAAGCAAGAGACGAAGGAACATATTGGAACATGCAGCACGGACTTATTACATGATGTGAAATTCCGGCTGCTGGCAAGTCGTTATCCTCCAACGCAAATCGATAACCATAAGCAAGAAAGTTGGCCTGTTCTTATCTATTGTCGCGGAGGCCTTGGCAGCTATGGCGGCGTAAAAACGGCCTGGGTGGAGCAGTTTGCACACAAAGGCTACATCGTGTTCGCTCCCTCCTATCGCGGCAATGAGGGTAGCGAAGGCCGGGACGAGTATGGTGGACATGATATTGAAGACGTGCGAGCCGCATACCGGCTAGTACAAGCACTTCCATATGCCGATTCTTCGCGTATTTCGCTTATGGGATTCTCCCGCGGGGCCATCAATGCTGTGCATACAGCTACCTTTTTCAACGAAGGCCCCTACCATGTACATAAACTTGTGCTTTGGAGCGGTGTTGCCGATGTCGAACGGACATATCAAGAGCGAACCGACCTGAGACGCACATTGAAACGTATTCTGGGCGGATCGCCCCGTGCTGTTCCCGAAGCCTATCTTGCCCGTTCTCCGCTGGCTGCCGTCTCCAAGCTCCGCTGCCCAGTGTTGATCATGCACGGTACAGAAGATACTCAAGTCAACTATAGTCATGGAACCCGTATGTATCATTGGTTGAAGCGAAGAGAAATCGAAGTGACCTTTCATGCCTATGGGGGACAGAATCACTGGTTCCATGACAATATCCATGCTGCCGCGGTAAATAACATGTTTGATTGGCTTGCTTCACCTTAGTTCCACACCATAAGCGAACGTACCGTCTTTATTTTATGAGATGATGCTGTATACTTGAGGGGTTGAGCATTTATTGAAAGGACGGATTCACCATGCAGCAACCTCTGCAAAAGTATTCACTTCTGCTTCTATGTCTAGCGGCCGGAATGGTCGATGTCATTGGATATCTGGGACTGGGGCATGTACTTACCGCGAATATGACCGGTAATATCGTACTGCTGGGAATTGCGATAGCCCGTGCGCAGGAGTTTATCGTGCTGCGTTCCCTTATTGCTCTGGCGGGCTTCATTGCCGGCAATGCCATTGCCGCACGCATGATCGGTTCCCAACAGACCAAAAACGGATGGTCATCCCGTGTAACCCGTGTTTTTGTTGTCGAAAGCATCCTGCTCCTGATATTCGCGATCATCATGGTCAGCCCTTATTCAGAACAGCTTGCCTATCTGTTAATCGCCATACTGGCTGCTGCTATGGGAATGCAAACTACAGCTGCACGGCGGATCGGCATCGCCGGGATCTCCACCACAGTACTGACAAATAATCTTGCCGCAGTCATTGAAGATGCCGTAAGCATTCTGCAGCGTCTCCGGCACACGAGTATAGGTTCATTGATGAAGGCTTTATCCACTGACTCATACTTGCGGGTGTTTGCCGTAATCATTTATCTGATTGGTGTCATTGTCGCGGCACTTATGTTTCATAACATTCCTATGATTGCTGTCTGGATACCTGTTGTCGTGGTTGGAGGCGTGACTTTGCTTGCCCTATACCGGTTTAATGATCAGCAAGGTGTTACAGCAGAACGTTAACATTCGGGTTTGATATGCCATGTCAATCTTCATACAAATCATTCTGGGAGGCATGTCGTGTTCGTTTCCATTTCAGATATCCTCCATTCGTTTATCGGATATCATCTCCGATTATCCGGGATGCCTCCTGCCGAATTAGCTGTACCAGATGCTGCGCTGCAGGTGATAACACCTCACCAGCTCGGGTACACACGGCAATCTTATTTTTCAGATGAATCCCTCGGACATAAACACGTGAAAGACGGCCCTCACGAACATCTTCCTTCACGACCAATGAGGATATAAAATTGGCTCCGTAACCTGCCTTTACCGCACTAATCGTTTCATTCAACCCGTTGAACTGCAGTGCAATGCGAGGGGCAGCCACGTTGTTCATACTGCATAGTGAGATTAGCCGCTCACGCGTAGCACTACCTTCTTCACGCATGATGAAGGGTTCTGCTACCATCTGGGCCAAGTCCACTTCCCGATCAGCATACGGATGCGCTGGATGCACGACAAACCACATGTCATCCTCAAACAATTCATCCCAATGTACGCCTTGATGTGTAACCCCGCTCCCACCGTATACGGCAATCTCAGCCTCATATCGCAGCAGTTGATCAAAGGCCATCCGGGTATTGGTGGTACTGACCACAAGTTCCACATCTTCGTGTGTTTGTTTGAACTTCGCAATCCATCCAGGCAGCAAAAAATTAGAAGGCAAGTACGTTGCCGTTAATCGAATGATGCCTTTTTTCCCTTCCCGCATATCCTGCACAAAGTTCTCCACATCCTGTTCAAGCAAAAACAGACGTTCTGCGTATTCTTTTAACTGCACACCCACATCGGTAAGAACCAGTCGTCTACCCTCTGTAACAAATAAACGAATGCCCAGTTCATGTTCAAATTTCTTCACCTGTGACGAGACCGCAGGCTGGCTAATATTCAGTTCTTCTGCGGCGCGGGTAACGCCACCGTATCTTACAATGGCATGGAACAATCGTAGTCCGTGCAAATTCATTTACGTCACTCCTATGTCCACAATATATAACTTCAATTTATGATTTTATATATAATATATATTTTATTTATACATTTGTAATCATTATATTTGAATTATGAAATTCAAACTATCGTTTTGGAAAGGAAGAAACCTTTATGAAAAACAATGATTATTCTTCTCTTGAGCACACTTGGAGTCAGGTCGACGACTATTTGAATCAGTTGCTTATTCCCTCGGATCCTCTGCTGGAACAAACGCTTCGTAGGAACACGGAAGCCGGATTACCAGCCCATGATGTTGCTCCTAACCAAGGGAAATTCCTTCAGCTCCTGCTTCAAATTCACGGATCAGCACGTGTGCTTGAAATAGGTACGCTGGGTGCTTACAGCACGATCTGGATGGCAAGAGCACTGCCTGAGCACGGAAAAATCGTAACGCTTGAAGCTGATCCACATCATGCGGAAATCGCACGCAACAATCTGGTGCAGGCTGGGCTAATCGACAAGGTTGATCTGAGGATTGGACCTGCATTAACAACCCTTCCTGACGTTCAAGAAGACTACAGGGAGCCTTTTGATCTGATCTTCATTGATGCAGACAAACCGAGTAATCCCGATTACCTCCGATGGGCGCTCCGTCTGTCCCGGCCGGGAAGTCTGATTATCGGAGATAACATCGTCAGAGATGGCGAAGTGATCCATGCAGAGAGTACGGACCCGAGAGTTCAGGGCGTACGTCAATTCCTCAAGCTGATCGCCGATCACCCTCGTCTTGAAGCAACTGCACTGCAAACGGTAGGCAGCAAAGGGCATGATGGATTGGTCATCGCTCGTGTCATTGCGTAATTCAGCCTTATGACAAAATAAACAGTGGTCAATTCTTCCGCAAATCCCCCTTTCCTGTTACACTGGAATCACTGCACTGGTACGACTGGGGGATTACACTTGAGAGTTTTACGACAGATTCACGCTGAGATTCGGGGTTGGTCCCGAAATATTCAACTCTTTTTTCTGGCAAGCATCCTGTATCAGATCGGAAATGGCATGTTCTCGGTTTTGTACAATCTGTACATTCAGGGTCTAGGCTACAATGATACAATGAACGGCCAGATTGTAAGTATACAATCGTTAGCCACAGCGATCATGTTTGTACCTATCGGGCTTGGTGGTGATCGTTTCAGCCGAAAGAGACTGCTAATCGCAGGCGCTTTATTCAGCGGAATCTTCCTGATCGGCCGGTCATTTGATTATTCGGCGAGCGGCCTGATCTGGTTTGCTGTATTTTCAGGGCTATTCGCAGGCGTCTTTCAGGTCCTGGCCATTCCTTTTCTGGCCGAAAATGTGAAGAAGAGTCAGCGGTTGAAGATGTTCAGCTACTACTCCTCCCTTGTGCTCGCCTCACAGGTGCTTGGAAGTCTAGGCGGCGGAGTGTTTGCCGACCTTCTGCACACACTGGGAATCGCCAAGGTTACTGGACTGCAAACCGTGTTGTTCATTGGGGGGGCAGCAACTTTGGCCGCATTTATTCCGATGCTGTTTGTATCCGATGATAAGACTCCCGCACAGACTGTCACTACTAGTGCTGTTCCTGCGGTGGTTGCCTCTGAGGATAAAAATCTGTCTGCTACCGAACAGCCTGGGAATTTACAGGACAAAAAGAATGACTCCCGACTGATTGGTCAGTTTGTTATTACTCAATTACTGATTGGGTTCGGTTCCGGGCTGGTCGTCCCTTACCTGAATTTGTATTTTACCAACCGGTTTTCCGTTTCGCTAAGTGCGATGAGCTTACTTATTTCGCTTGGACAAATTATGACAATCGTCTCCATGCTGATCGGGCCAACGCTTGCCGCCAAAGTCGGAAGTGTCCGAGCTGTAGTCATATTTCAGGTGTTTTCCCTTCCATTTTTGTTGTTGACCGGCTTCACTAACGTACTTTTCATTGCTTCGGTCAGCTTTTTATTCAGACAAGCTTTGATGAATGCAGCGAATCCGATTCAATCTGCCATTCTGGTAGACAGAGTTTCCGACAAGCGTCGCGGAATCGCCAATTCGCTGATGCAAACTGCATTTATGATTGGGTGGGCAACGATGGGACCTGTTCAATCCTACCTCGTAACCACATACGGCACGTACTGGGGATACGCCATTACGTTTAGTATAACGGGCGGTTTATACGTGATTTCCTCGCTGATGTACTATATGATGTTTAAAGAACCCAAACCTTCAGCACGTGTTCGCTTAAACTAATCAAGCTGTAGCAAGTTCGCTTAACATGTCGTAGTTCGTTCATAAATAGCAAACTGTGAAGGGACGTATTTTATCATCAGGAGTGATCACACATGGTTCATACTCTTAATTCAGACTCATACTTACTACTGATACAACCTGATCCAGCAGAAAGACCAAGCGGATGGAACTGATGCATAAGCACAGTCCCTCCGCCTTTTTCCGGTTCATTCTTAGTCTGTGCGTCTCGGTACTCGGCGGACTTCTGTTCACAGCCATCCACACCCCGATTCCCTGGCTGCTCGGCCCCATGGTATTTATGCTGCTTGGGTCTCAGGTCGTTAAACTGCCGCTCCTATGGCCAACCTCCATCCGGGATTATGGGATTCTGATCGTCGGTTATTCTATCGGGTTGTCACTGACAGCAGATGCACTGCAGGGCATTCTCCACCAGCTTCCCGTGATGCTGCTCATGACCCTGCTGTTGATTGGATTATGTACGTTAACCGCATACATCGCATCCAAGCTGACTGATTTTGACTTCCCTTCTCTCCTGGTCGGAAGTATTCCTGGCGGGTTGTCCCAAATGGTTTCGCTTGCGGAAGAAATAAAGTCCATTAATCTGACGCTGGTGACCTTCCTGCAAGTGACTCGGTTGATCTTGATTGTGTTCTGTGTGCCTTTCCTGGTGTTCAGTCCATGGATTGGCGGTGCGGCGGGCGCTGCAGCTGATCCGCAAGCGGCCCAGGCAGCGTCATGGATGAATCTCTTTCCGGAGATCCTGCTCTATGGTCCGCTCTGTGTAGCTGGTGCCTGGGTTGCTCGTAAGCTTCGTTTTCCTACAGCGTTTATGCTTGGGCCAATGATTGTTATGTGTGTCATACATCTGACTACAACCATGCAAACATCACCCTTGCCTTCCTCCTTGCTGAATATTTCGCAGCTGATGATTGGCAGTCATGTGGGTCTCATGCTAAGGCCTCAGCATCTGCAGCGCAAAACACAGACCATTACCCTCGCTGTGCTCAGCAGTGTTCTCCTTATTGCCAGCTCGCTTGGGTTAAGTTATGTACTCATGCAGCTGTTCTCTCTTTCAGCCGCTACCTCACTGCTCAGCATGGCGCCAGGTGGAATGGATCAGATGAGTATCATGGCTCATGAAGTCAATGCCAACTTGTCCGTGGTGTCAGGGTATCAGCTGTTCCGGATCCTTTTTATTTTCTTCATTGTATCCTCCGTGTTAAAGCTGCTTCTCACACACATGCTGAAGAAAAAAGAAGAGCGTGTTCGTTCCTCCAGATCCTGAGGGACAAGCACACCAAAAAAAGAGTATCCCTTGGTTGTTATCCATGGATACTCTTTGGTTTGATTTTACACGTTGAGCTTGATTCGTGCAGGGTACATTCTTCTTAGCCACTTATGAGTACATACGATTATACATCCAGCTGACCACACCTACTGCAACCACTGCAGCAGTAATTACAAAAACATAATAGCCCGTTTTACTTTTCGATCCAGAAGTTTGCTTATCATAGAAGTCCGAGTTTCGTCGATAGAATCCCATCCACAGTTCAGCGATCATATTCGCTGTCACGACCAGAAATCGTTTGACCAGATGCATTAATCCCATGCTCCTCTCAACTCATATAACTTCCATAATAAGTATAATTACCCTTTTTCAATAAAACAACTTCGCGTTAAAATCCGGGTTTTGTTTCTTCCTCCAACCAGTTCAGAATATTAAAAGCCTCCTGATCCGAATTTCCACACATATCAACCGAAGCCTGTAATCCACTACAAACAGCCGGACGATCCGGATGACCAAAGATGCTGCATCGATTATCGGCTGTCAGTTGTACGCACCGTACACCTGCAGGTTTACCATCTTCCATGCCTGGTATCGGTGAAGAGATGGATATGGCGATACAACATGCCGCACAGCCTGTCCTGCATTCCAAAGTAATTCCCCCCTTCCAACTGTCGTATCCTATATACATAGATGTCATTCACGATTCACCCAAGTCCAGGTCCGTGCCAGTCCTTGAGCAATCCTGCGGTTCATGGCACTATTGGCGAAGTATCCCCCATGACTGAGCGGATTCCAACTGCCAATCAAACCACCTGAGTTAATCTCTATATCTTCCTTGACCGCGGCTTCATAAGCCGGATCGATCGGCCTTAAGGGATATCCAAGAATATCGTCCCGATCATAAAAATTAACCCATTCCCCCTCAAGCCCGGGAAAGTACTGCTGTGCAGCCATGGAGGATGGCACCTGAATCGGACTGCTAAAGTCATGATAACGTAGACTCCAAAGTGGCAGCGTCGTTCCGAACGAATAGAAATTGGTTAACGTATCTCCCCGCTCCAATGCAGAGGTCACATCCACGATCGATGGGACGCGGCTCGATGGAAACTGGAGATCATAGAAAAAATTGCTGGCAATGACAGCACCCAGACTGTGAGCAATCACGCAGAGCGGAGTTTCGGGACCGTTGCGCTGTGCGAGTGCATGCATGGCACGGTTGAGGGTGCTGTGTACAGCGTCGTAATTATGACCTTGATGCTCAACAGGCTGATAGGCGACGGCATCCGCCAAATAGTGAATGACAAATCTGCGCAGCGCCTGATAATTCAACCTATGAGAGCTTACCAGCTGTTGGAACAGCGCTTCTTCCCTCTCTTCAAAGACGTCCGCCCAAAAGACTGGCTCAATGTCCAAATATTTCTCCGCTGCACCACGCTTGACCATCACTTGATCAAATTCCTTATGCAAATGTGAAATCAGTTTATCCGCATAATCATCCTTTTGCATACCCAGTCCATGTATAACCATCACTGCTACACGAGTCATGGCTCTCCTCCTATCGTCCTTAGCACTAGGAACTCTCCTCAGAACCATATGAATAATTCATCCGTAACATGCATACACGCGGAGATCAACGATAGTCTATTTCAAATTTTAGTTATATATAGTGTATCATGACCCCAAAGAAAAACGAACCAGTTCCAGGCTCGCAGACCTGTACTGGTTCGTCTTGAATAGAAGAAAGTGAATAATGTCATAAGCTAAGGTGAGTAATTATCCCTTCAGATGAACGGTTAGTATACCATTGCGATTGGATGAAACGTCACCTGTAGTAACTTCAACCCGATCAACCATATCCTGACCATCCGGAATAATGATTGGTGTAATGAGCGGATGTCCAGCAGCTTCAATGACATTACGATCAAATTCGAGCAGCGTCTGTCCCGCTCTTACATGTTCACCAGCTTCGACGTGCATGTTGAAGCCCTCGCCTTTCAGCGATACCGTGTTGATCCCAACATGGATCAAAATTTGCAAGCCGCTTGCATGTTCCAGAATGACCGCATGTTTGCTTTTGATAACATGTGCAACCTGGGCATCAAACGGAGCAACCACCCGATTGCCAGAAGGTTCGATGGCAACCCCTTCACCCATCTGTTTCTCGGCAAAAGCCGGATCCGGTACCTGCTCCAGCGGAACCGCTGTTCCTGTTAATGGGGCCATGACTTCCAGCGTGTTCACCGGTTCGTCTCCCACTTGTGCGTTTGTGCGTGTCCGTTCGGCTGCGGCTGCTTCCTCACCCGAAACCGCTGTATTGCTCGCAGAGACTGCGGTTGGTTTGCTTCCGGTTACTGCTTCAGCGTTAGTGCTGCGATCTTGCTTTCTCAACTTCGCTCTGCCAAAAATCACCGTCAGAACGAATGGAACGATGAGCACAATCGCCATACCGATGAAGAACACTCCCCATTTGTTCGGGAAGATGGACAGGAATCCCGGAACCCCACCTACACCGATGGAGGTCGCCTGAACATTATTCATGGTCAACAGAACGCCACCAATGGCTGAACCTACCATACCGAAGATAAACGGGTAACGATAACGGATGTTTACCCCGAAGATGGCAGGCTCCGTAACACCAAGGAAAGCTGACACGGATGAAGTAGCCGCAAGTCCGCGCATTTTCTGTTCGCGTAGAACCAGCATCATCGCAAGTGCTGCAGAGCCTTGGGCGATATTGGACAGCGCCAGCATCGGCCACAAGAAGGTACCTCCCTGACTACCAATCAATTGTACATCGACCGCCAGGAACGTATGGTGCATACCGGTAATAACCAGCAATGCATACAGACCACCATAGATTAGACCACCAAGGGCCGCATAGGATTCATAAATATAAATCAGGCCAGATGTAATCGCATTCGCAATGGCGAACGTAACGGGACCAATGATGGTAAATGCAAGGAATCCGGTAACAAGTAACGTTATAGGGGCAACGACAAGCAGCTTGACGGAGTCATGCACTCTTTTGTTCAGGAAAATCTCAATTTTGGCCAGCAGGTAAGCTGAAACCAATACCGGCAGAACCTGGCCTTGATAACCAATCTTCTCAATGTGCCAGCCAAAGAGATTCCAGGTCGGCACGGTGCCTTCATTTACTGCATTCGCATAGCTGTAGGCACTCAGCAAATCAGGGTGCACCAGGATCAGCCCAAGCACAATCCCCAGCAGCGGGCTTCCGCCGAATCTTTTTACTGCTGCCCATCCAATTAAGGCAGGAAGGAAGGTAAAGGCTGTGCTTGCAATGGTATTAATGATGGACGCCAGGTCCTTCCATGCCGGGTAGACATCAACCAGCGATTGTTCATCAAAAAATATGCCCGGTCCTGTCAAAATATTGTTGATTCCGAGCAGGAGACCTGCCGTAATAATGGCAGGCAGGATCGGAATAAAAATGTCTGACAGCGTTTTGATTGCGCGTTGGATCGGATTTTGCTTTTTGCCGGCAGCTGCCTTCACATCGTCCTTGGACGCACGGTCACCGCCTGTTATCTGGATCATCTCATCGTATACCTTATCGACAAGTCCAGGTCCGATAACAACCTGGAATTGACCTTGCGATGAAAATTGCCCTTTGACCAGATCATTCTGGTCCAGACCTTCCGTATCCACTTTACTCTCATCATACAAGGCGAACCGGAGTCGTGTGACACAGTGCGTCGCAGCTTCGATGTTTTCTTTTCCACCGACAGCCCGTACGATCTCCTCAACCTGTTTTCTATCGATTGCCATGTTGTCACTTCCTATTTAGATAATGTAATTTAGTCCTGTTGTGGTACAAGCCACATATAAGAAGCGTACGGACTAAGTGTGATGACCTGATCCAGAGCAGGTTCCACCTCTGTGTTGCCAATAAGCAGTTTAGCCGTTTTACCGGATACGTGATCGTTCCAGACCGCTGCTGGGAGTGAGAAGGATACCTCTCTCTTGCTGAAGTTGGACACAACGATCAATGTTTCATTGCCATTTGTCCGGGCATAAGCGAATACTTCGGGATGTGCATCATCCAGACGCTCATACAGACCGTCTGTCAATACGGGGACGTGTTTGCGCAGTGCAATGAGCTTACGATAGTGATAATAGATCGAATTCGGATCAGCCAATTGTTCAGCTACGTTTGTCGAAGGATAACGTTCATCTACTTTGATCCAAGGTGTACCTGTTGTGAATCCGGCGTTCTTGCTGCCATCCCATTGCATCGGCGTACGGGAGTTGTCTCGGGAGCGCTCTTTCACGATGGCAAAGGCTTCTTCCGCTGACTTTCCGCGTTCTTCCTGAAGCAAACGATACATATTCGTGGATTCAATGTCACGGAATTCGCTTACGTCATTCCAGACGGGATTCGGCATTCCGATCTCTTCACCTTGATAGACATAAGGCGTACCCTGCATGCCGTGAATGGTTGTTGCCAGCATTTTGGCACTCTCGGCACGGTAGTCCCCATCATCTGCGAAACGGGACAGCGCTCTCGGCTGATCATGATTGTTAAGGAAGAGTGCGTTCCAGCCTCCACCTGCCTGCATTCCTGTCTGCCATTCACTGAACAAGCGTTTCATCGCTTCAAAATCATAAGGCATCAATTCCCACTTCTGCCCATTCGGATAATCCACCTTCAGGTGATGGAAATTGAACGTCATTGAAAATTCACGGGAAGCCGGATTCGAGTAGCGGATGCAATGTTCCAGTGTTGTGGAAGACATCTCTCCAACCGTTACCATGTTGTAGGGACCGAATACTTCCTCATACATCTCGGTGATATATTCATGAACACGTGGTCCGTCCGTATAGAATTTGCGTCCATCGCCTGGTCCTTCGCTGCCGTCATCATTCGGAAAACGCTGATCCTTGGAGATTAGGTTAATAACGTCCATCCGGAAACCATCTACACCCTTTTCTGCCCAAAACTTGATCATGTCCCTTACCGCCTTGCGAACCTGTTCGTTTTCCCAGTTCAGATCGGCCTGGGTTTTGTCAAACAAAGTCAGGAAGTACTGCCCTGTCTGCTCGTCGTACTGCCAAGCAGGTCCACCGAATTTGGACTGCCAGTTGTTTGGTACGCCGCCGTCCGGCGCCGGATCTTTCCAAATGTAATAATCCCGGTACGGATTATCCTTGGATGAACGCGCTTGCTTGAACCATTCATGTTCGGTTGACGAGTGGTTCACCACAATATCGATCATCAGTTTCATATCACGAGCCTTCAGACCCTTCAATAATTCATCAAAATCTTCCATCGTACCAAAGTCCGGATTAATCTCGTAATAGTCCGCTACGTCGTAACCATTATCATTCTGCGGAGATACATATACCGGCTGCAGCCACACAATATCAATTCCGAGGTGCTGCAAATAATCAAGCTTCTCGGTCAGCCCCCGAATATCCCCGGTACCTGAACCCGTGGTGTCGTTGAAGCTCTTGGGATATACCTGATACACCGTGGAGGTTCTCCACCACGATGAGGAAGTTGTATCGTTTGAACTCATGTTAACGCCTCCAATAAGTTGTATTGCACATGATCAAGATCTCAGTTAACTACATTTCTATATTACATAAGTAAACATGTATATACAAGTTGAAACTATAATATACCTAGAATATTCCTCTTCTACACATTCCCCATTAATAATCGCTCTGTAACATAAATTTGCAGGTTTGCGTTTGGCAACTCCCTGATACATGTATTGGTGAACGCAAATAAACGTCTGCTTTCGCAGTGATCACACTGCAAAAACAGACGCCTTTATGGTTGGTTCTCCTTGTAAGGGGGGATACTCGTGAATCAAGACTCCAGCCTTTCTAAAGCATTTCGGGCGATACGGCTCTTTTCCCTTGTTCAGACCTACTTACTGACATTGATGATAGCGAGGCCTGTTCTTCACGTTCCAGTTCTGCAGCGCTGATCTCACCGGAAAGAACGGCGCGCATGCGCTTCTGATCCAGCAGGCCTTCCCACTTGGCTACGACGAATGCGGCCACGCAATTGCCCATCAGATTCGTGAAGACACGCATCGTGTCCATGAAACGATCTGCTCCAAGCAGCAGCGCAACCGCAGCAACCGGGAATGCATTGAGCGCAGCGGCAGTGGCCGATAATGCAAGAAAGGCAGAACCGGGAACACCAGCCATCCCCTTAGAGCTTAGCATCAGCACAAGAAGAATCGTGATCTCTTGTCCGAGCGTCAGGTCGATGCCTACCGCCTGAGCCAGAAATACGGTTGCAAGGGAAAGGTAGATTGAAGCACCATCCAGATTGAACGAGTACCCTGTCGGAACAACGAGACCAACGACGGCTCGGTCACATCCCGCTTTCGTTAGCTTATCCATCATACGGGGCATAACTACTTCGGATGAACCTGTTCCAATCGCCAGCATGACTTCAGAACGGGTATATTTTACAAATTGTAAAAAGTTAAGACCGGTGATCCACCAAGCCGCAAGTGCAAGCATCACCAAGAACAACAACGCCGCTCCATAGCAGGCAATAATAAGCATCCCGAATGAGGATAGCGTGGAGGCTCCATACGCTCCAACCGTGTAGGCCATAGCACCAAACGCACCGATTGGAGCAAGTTTCATGATGTACCCAATAATCCGGAACAGAATTCCCAGTATATTCTCAATCAATGTGAGCACATTTTCCTTTGCTTTGTTCTCGGTTGCCGCCAGCGCCACTCCAAACAGACAAGCTACAAGTAGTACTTGCAATAATGCATTTTGTGCGAAAGCGTCCACAACACTGGTCGGAATGATGTTCATGATAAAATCGACCACATGCGGCAGCTCGGATCCGTTCGTTTTGGCTTCAATGCCGCTTGCATCAAGTGTTGAAGGATCAACATTCATGCTTGCACCGGGACGGAGCAGGTTGGCTGTACCGAGACCAAGGACGAGAGCAATCGTCGTTGCAATTTCAAACCATATAATCGCTTTGAGTCCGATTCGTCCGACCGACTTCAAATCACCGATTTTGGCAATACCTGTAACGATCACCATAAAAATAAGAGGTGCAATAATCATTTTAATCAATTTGATGAAGCCTGTTCCAAGCGGTTGCAGTAAGCTGCCCAAATCAGGCCACAAGATACCTACACCTATCCCAATGATCACCGCCACAATAATTTGGAAAAACAATGATTTCATAAATGACATGAACGTTCCCCCTGTTTTCCGTTCCATTCGGAACGTTGTTTACGTGTAGTTTTTTATAACATCCCCAACCAGCCTGCAACAATGAAAATTGAATATTTTTGTTATATGTACCAACTTCAAGCCCACTTTTTGAACCTAAAACCGAAAAAAAGCGAATATCACGTCAGTTATCATAACGTGATATTCGCCTTTGGCCGTATATTTAAATTTTATAAAATAGTGTTCATGTACAAAAAAACGATTATGGAATGGGACATTACATGCTAACCATAATAATCATTCAATTCAATTAAAGCGTGATGGATTCGCCTGGTGCAAGGACTTGGCCTTTCAGTCCTTTGGCAGCAAGTTGCTGTACAAACTTCTCAGAATCCTGACGGATTACCGGGAATGTATCATAATGCACAGGAATGGTCAGTTTTGCGTTAAACCATGCTGCAGCTTGCAGTGCGTCTTCAGGGTCCATAGTGTAATGCCCGCCAATCGGCAGAAAAGCAACGTCAATCTGATGGCGGTCACCAATCATTTTCATATCGCCGAACAAGCTTGTATCTCCGGCATGCAGAATGGTTTTACCGCCTATGTTAATGATAAATCCCGCAGGCAGTCCTGCGTACATGATCCGCTGTTCCTCTTCAAGCACAATCCCCGAAGTATGAAACGCCTGAATCATTTTGGCCTGAGCAAAATCCAGATCTACTGTTCCGCCCATATTCATGCCAATGGTTTCCAGACCTTTCCAGGACATGTATGTAGCCAGCTCCACGATGGCGACGACTTTGGCATTATTTGCCTTGGCAATTGGTTCGGCGTCGAGAATATGATCCATATGTGCATGCGTCAGCAAAACGGCATCGGTTTTGATGTCTTCCGGCTTGGTCACGGCCAGTTCATTGCCGCGCAGGAACGGATCGATAATTAAAGACTTCTCCCCAATACCCAATTGAACGCTAGAGTGTCCATGGTACGTCATTTTCAACATTTTAAGTCCTCCTGACAATTGGATGTGAGCAACCTCATTTCTCAAGTTCCGCTGCGTTCACATCCATCTTAATAGCATTTACCTGCTTTATTATAAATCAAACCGTTTGCGGGAAGCAAAATGTCGCCTTCAGGATTGCAAACGGTAGACTCTGGCTTCATAGGGTTGCAGCAGAATGGTACCTTCATCCGTTGAATACCGTCTTTTCACATTGCTGATGACCAGCTTCGCACGTTCCTCTGTCCAGCCTTCTGGCCAATGCATCTCCGGTTCATGCCCTCGAAAATTAAGGATGATGAGCATCTTCTCGTCATCCAGCGTACGTGTGTAGGCATAGATGTCCGGATCATCTGGCAAGAGCAGTTCATACTCACCGTAGATCAGCACTTTGCTCTTCTTCCGAAGGGCAATTAGCTTGCGATAATAATGCAATACGGATCCGGGATCATTTTCGGCAGAAGCCACATTGATCTCTGTGTAGTTATCGTTGACCTGAATCCATGGCTCGCCTTCCGTAAACCCTGCATGCTCCGTGTCATCCCATTGCATGGGTGTACGTGCGTTATCCCGGCTTTTCAGCCAGATCGCCTTCATAATGTCATTTTTGTCCCGCCCTTGGGCGATATAATGCCTGTAATAATTCATTGTTTCAATGTCTCGATACTGCTCGATATTCGGAAATGCTACGTTCGTCATACCAATCTCCTCACCCTGATAGATGTAAGGCGTTCCTTCAAGGGTGAGCATCCAGGTAGCCAGCATCTGGGCAGACCGAACCCTGTAACGGCCATCGTCTCCGAAACGGGAAACCGGGCGCGGCTGATCATGATTGCCCATATAGTTGGCATTCCAGCCTCTACCGTGCAGGACAGTCTGCCAGCGGCTCATGATTTCCTTCAGTTCAGTCAACTTCCACTCCCTGTAATTCCACTTCCCTATCCCCGAAGATTTGGCGTCCACAAACATATGCTCAAACTGAAACACCATATTCAGCTCGTTGCGATCTGTTCCCACGTAAGCAAGAGCCTGCTCCGGGCCCAGCCCTGACGTCTCTCCGACGGTCATGGGACCATATGGCTTCAGAATCATGTTGTTTAACTTGTTCAATATGGAATGTACTTGTTCCAGGTTGGAGAACAGCTGATATGCTGGGACAACCGGCAGATTGTCAGGATTATGTGCACTGGGCAGTCCTTCAGCCTTGGCAATATGGGCTACCGCATCAAAACGGAATCCGTCCACCCCTTTTTGCAGCCACCAATGCACCATTTCGTACATCTCCTCGGCCATTTGTGGATTGTTCCAATTCAGGTCAGGCTGATGCTCGGAGTATAAATGCAGATAGTATTCGTTCGTTTCGGGATCATGCTTCCACACGGACCCGCCGAAATAGGATTCCCAGTTATTCGGAACCTGACCGTTTTTACCTGATCGCCATATGTAATAATCCCGTTTGGGATTGACCTTGGAGGAGCGGGATTCGGCAAACCAGGCATGCTCATCCGATGTGTGATTCAGCACCAGATCCATCATGATTTTGAGCCCTCTGCTGTGAGCCGCTGCGAGTAACCTGTCAAAATCCTCCATCGTGCCGAATTTGCGCATAATGGCATAGTAATCGCTGATATCATAACCGTTATCATGTCCGGGAGATTCATAAATGGGACAGATCCAGATGACGTCGATCCCCAGATCCGTCAAATAATCAAGCTTTTCATAAATGCCCTGCAAGTCACCGTGACCATCACCATCCGAATCCTTGAAACTGATGGGATAGATCTGATATACAACACTCTCTTTCCACCACACGATGTGGATCACCCCGTTTCCGCTCTTCACTAATTTTTGTCCGCACATTCGCATTATTCCGATATCTGTCATGAGCATAGGTCATTTAAGTACAGAACAACCCGTTAATATGTTTTATCCGAAATGCCGTCTGTATAAACACAAACGTATCCCGAAGCATACAAAAAAGACCAAAATGAATTCCGCCTGAGTGGCAGACTTCTATTCTGATCTTCATGTCTTTATGAACTGTACAAACAGACGGAATGCAGTATAACCGATCCAGGCACCTAGGGTATTGAGGATGATATCATCCACGTCAAACGAACCCACACGTAAAACCAGTTGCGCCAATTCAACGGCAAGCAGCAGCAAAATAACGGTCCGTGTAAATTTCAACCCCGTTCGGCTTGAACGGAACAACCAGGGAATCCATATGCCCAGTGGAATAAACAATACGATATTACCGAACAGGTTTTTTACCCAGGCCTCCGTACCGTATCTTTCCCTCTCTACTAACAAGGGTCCGATCGTCTCAAGCGGAACCAGATTGTACTGATAACGCTCCCCTGAGACCCTTCCATGGATAAATAACAAATTCCCCATGATCCATATGTATGCTATTGCAAAAACGGCAACCAAGACCACGACCCAGGGCTTGTATATTCCCCTACCTATTTGCATGTACCAGTATCCTCCGGGAATGATTACCGCAGCGCGGCTCCCTTATTTTACCGGAATATAGATCTTCATGTCCAACTGCTCAGGGGTGGATTTCCACACATCGGTTATCTCAAAATCAGGACCTTCCCTGCGTTCATAGTTGGATTGGGGCAGCCAGCTGCCATAAATCATCTTGCGGATATCCTGTCCGGAACCATCCACTGTGAATTCGGCGTACAATCCCCCCGGGATCTCAAATGCTGTATAACCTGGTTGAAGTAGTGCCTTGTCAGATGAAGTTTCCTCACCAACAAGAAATGTGAATGCACCATCATCCTCAAATTGACAGGCGACACCATAGGCCAAATCAGGACGTGCTCGTTCAGGGATATTCATAAATTTCTGTTCTGAACCAAAATCATGATAGAATCCCGGAATTTCGTTATAGTGCTGGTCGTTATTCAAATTCGTGTGGTAAGCGTAACCTATGATTTGGATGGCCTCCATGGTCACAAGGCGTGGTTTGTTCATAATAAACTCTCCTCCCAGCCGGGTACGATAGTCGTTAAAGTCAATACTCTGCTGAATCTTTGCAGAAGCGGGCAGCTCATTCAGCTTGCGAAAGCGGGCCGGTGTCGTCCCCCAATGGGCAGTGAATGCTCTGGTGAAAGCTTCCTGCGAATGATATCCCCACTTCAAGGCCACATGGAGGATGCCATCTGCCGAGCTTAGCAATTGCCGAGCTGCTTCTGTCAGTCTGCGCTTGCGCACATATTCAAGTACGGTAAACCCGGTGATCGCCTGGAATAAACGCTGAAAATGAAACGCGGAAAAACCCGCGGCTGCCGCTGCCTCCCTCATGTTGAATTCATCTTGCAAATGCTCTTCAAGATATCCAATAGCCCGTTGTATTTGTGAGTAATGATCCATAACGAGTAATTTCCCTTTCTTCATAGAAATGGAGATGAATGCTGTCTCCTTGATTTTATTATCACTTAACGGAGGTTTATTTTTTTGATATTGCGTGCGGTATTAAACTCTTCTCCAATAAAAATAACACAACAAAGTCCCCTTGCATCAAGGGGACTTCATCTTCTGACTTATTTACCTCAGCCTTTCCAGTGTCCCGAAACCGGATGAATTCCCCAGATATCAGTAGCATATTCGCTAATGGTACGGTCACTGGAGAAGATACCGGATTGAGCCGTATTCAGAATCGTTTTATGTGACCAGCCGGGCACATCCCGATAAGCCTTATCAATGGCCGCGTGGGCATCGGCATAAGCAGCAAAGTCACGCAGTACAAAATACTCATCTCCATGTGCCAGCAAGGAATCATAGATATCCCAGAATTCGCCTTCCCGACAACAGAACGGTCCTGGATGAACGAGCTGTTCTACCACTTCGCGAATGCGTTCATCCTGCTGTACAATTTCGTTAGGACGATAGCTGCCTGAACGACAATAATCCAGCACTTCATCCGCTCGCAGACCGAAGATAAACATATTCTCTTCTCCAACCTGCTCAGCCATTTCCACATTAGCCCCATCCATCGTACCAATGGTTAACGCACCGTTCATCATAAACTTCATATTGCCCGTACCTGAAGCTTCCTTCCCTGCAGTGGAGATCTGTTCACTGACGTCCGCGGCCGGAATAATTTTTTCGGCCAGAGAGACGGAATAGTTTTCGAGGAAAAATACCTTCAGCCGGTCATTTACCGCCTTATCCTTGTTCACGGTATCCGCGACCGTATTGATCAGCTTGATGATTTTCTTCGCAAAATAATAACTTGGTGCAGCCTTCGCTCCAAAGATGAATGTACGTGGAACGATATCGAATGACGAGTCATTCTTAAGACGGTTATGCAGGTGCATGACATGTAAAATGTTCAGAAGCTGGCGCTTGTAGCCATGCAGCCTTTTCACCTGTACATCAAAAATGGAATCCGGATTAACCGGCGTTCCGGTATGATCCAAAATGTATGCCGCGAGCCGTTCCTTATTTTCGTGTTTAATGGACCTTAACTGCTGCTGGAATGATGCGTCGTCTGCAAATTCGGCGAGTTCATTCAATCTGCCTGGCTCTGTCATCCATTCACTACCGATCGTATCGGTAATCAGATTGGACAGTTTGGGATTCGCATGCATTAACCAGCGACGATGTGTTATCCCGTTCGTTTTGTTGTTAAAACGCTCTGGATACAAGGCATAGAACGGCGCCATCTCCCGCTCCTTCAAGATTTCGGTATGCAATGCAGCGACACCATTAATGCTGTGACTGCCGACAATCGCCAGATGTGCCATACGAACCTGATCGTTCGCAATGATAGCCAAATGCTGAATACGCTCCTGTTCTCCCGGATAACGATCCAGAAGCATGCCGCAGAATCGCTTGTTTATCTCTTCAATGATCATATAAATGCGTGGCAGCAGCTTGCTGATCATGGACACCGGCCATTTCTCCAGTGCCTCACTCAGCGTCGTATGATTGGTATAAGAGACGGTACGCGTTGTAATATCCCATGCTTCATCCCAACCATAACCCTTCACATCTATGAGTATGCGCATCAATTCCGGAATGACCAGCGTCGGATGGGTATCATTGATGTGGAATGCCACCTTGTCTGGTAACCGGTCATATGAGAGTTCCAGCTTGTTAAACGTACGCAATGCACTCTGCACGCCAGCAGAGCACATGAAGTATTGCTGTTTCAAGCGAAGCAGCTTGCCCTCATACTGGGAATCGTCCGGGTATAGAAACTCGGAAATCGACTCCACCGACCGGCTGTAATCCAGGTAACCATAATAGTTCGAAGGGGTATCCATCGAGGTTTCCCTCTTCGGCTCAGCACTCCACAGGCGAAGCGTATTCACGTGCGGCTGACCGTATCCAAGAACCGGAATATCGTAGGGTACCGCAACGACGGATTCCGCATCCTTGGTCACAAAATGATAATGTCCGTCCTGCTCGTAGGCCTCTACCCGGCCCCAGAACTGAACCTCGACCTTTTTGTCCGGGCGTCTTACTTCCCATTCATTGCCCTTATCGAGCCAGTTGTCCGGAAGCTCTACCTGATTGCCACCGATGATTTTTTGCTCAAACAATCCGTATTTGTACCGGATACCACAGCCATGGCCAGCGTACCCGAGGGATGCGAGCGAGTCCAGAAAGCACGCAGCCAAACGGCCCAATCCGCCATTTCCCAGGCCGGCATCCGATTCCTGTTCCTCAATGTCCTCCAATGAGAAGCCCAGCTCGGCGAGACTGTCGCGAACCAGTTCCAGTTCATTCACGTTCAACAAATTGTTGCCCAGCAGACGTCCAATCAGGAATTCCAGCGAGAAGTAATATACCTGTTTATCCTGGCGCTGCTTGAATCCCTGATTCGACGCTGCCCAGTCCTGGCCCGCATACTCGCGAATCATGCTGCCCAGAACGTGATAGACGTCTTCGTTCGTGGCTTCTTCAAGTGGTTTGCCCAATTTGCTGACCAGATTCCGCCCAAATATACTCTTGAATGTTTCCTTGTTGTCAAACAAAAGCAGGTTCCTCCCGGTGAAATTCTGTAGGATGGTTTATTTCATACGCTTCACTGCTCAAATCCAGCAAGTGCCCGTTCCGGTTACGAATCGTTCTTCCGATCGCCGTTATCCCTGGATTTTTTCAACTTTTTAATAAGGTGAAAATCTGGGGATAAATGCGAACGCTTTGCTTCTCCAGAATCGACTTCGTCCCCTTCACTACTTCTGCTCTTCCTGCTTGAGCATGGCAATTTCGCGTATAACCATCCTTCAGAATTTTTATTTTATTTATAGATGATATCGGTTAACAGCAGGTATTAGATAATAGTACTTTTCGCCAAGATATACGGGTTCGACGGGTCCCCTATGAGCGTCTGTCCACCAGTCAGTTTCACGTCTTTGTCCAGAATGACATTCTCCAGTACCGCATCTTCACCGATGTAACATTTCTGCATGATAATTGAGCCTTTAATTCTGGCTCCCTTCGCTACCTGCACACCCCTGAACAAAATGCTGTTCTCCACTTCTCCGCCCACAATACATCCATTGGCAAGCAGGGAATGTTTGACCTCGGCCGTGTCGAGGTATTTCGCAGGTGCCTCGTATTTAATCTTGGTCTGCACGGGTTCTTCTCTGAAAAGTTGATCATACAGCCCCGTATTCAGCAGCTCCATACTGTTGCGATAATAACTGTCAATGGAATTAATCACGGCATGGTAGCCTTCATAAGCATATGCGGCAATATTTAAACCATCCGGATTTTTCTGAATAACATCACGGAAGAAATGGCTCTCGCCATGATCAATGCAGCGCTGAACCTGACGCAGGAACAACTCCTTTTTCATGATGAAAATTTCTGTATATATATTCGGGTGATCGGCGCTTTGGTGAATGTCCACCACATTACCGTTCCCGTCATGTTCAACTTTGACACAGGCATCGTGCTCAGGCAGCAGTTGGTCCACTCTTTTGCAAATCAGCGTCACGTCTGCTCCCTTATTCACATGATATTGATAGGCATCCTGCAGATCTACCTTGGTCACATGCCGACTGCCGGCATGAACCACATATTCACCCGAACCGCGGTGAAAGAAATCGAGATTGTTGTGAAAATGCTGCAAATCCCCTTGTGACGTATCCGTTGGATCATTCCAGTCCGGCGGCAAGATGAACATGCCTCCATGTTTGCGATCCAGATCCCAGGGTTTGCCGTCACTCAAGTGATCCATTAACGAACGGTATTTGCGGCGAACAAACACCCCAATACTCTCTATGCCCGCATTCATCATATTGGATAATACAAAATCAATTAGACGGTAACGCCCAGCGTAAGGGACCGCGGCTCCGCAGCGAAAGTACGTCAATTCCTTCAATTCCTCAAGTTCATGATCAAGGTTAATAACACCGATTAATGGTTTCATCGCATGCACCGTCCTTTGGGCTCAGATTAGACTTTAGTTGCCATTCCCTGTTGAAGCTGACGTTCCAATTCTTCATGGTCCACAAGCAATACGTCACTTTCATCCTCAGGCGCAGGGGATAAGTAGGCTCCATCCGGAATGACCAGCCCTTCCGCAATGATCACTCTGTGAATGTGCACATTCTTCCCGATCTTCACCCGTGGCATGACGACAGAATCAATGACGGAACTGTGCTCTCCAACCTCCACCCCGTAGAACAGTATGGAGTGGTTAACCTCTCCATGTACGATACTGCCTTCACTTATAATGCAATTCCGTACCTTGGCTGCAGGTGAGATATACTGTGCCGGCTGATTCGGATTGCGGGTGTAAATGCGCCAATTGGGATCATTCAGGTTGAGTGGTGTTTCCTCATCCAGCAGATCCATGTTGGACTCCCACAAACTGCGGATGGTACCTACGTCTTTCCAATAGCCTTCAAAAGGATAAGCGTATAAGGATTTTTCATTTTCAAGCAGTAAGGGAATGATATCTTTGCCAAAGTCGTATGAGGTGGATGCCTGTTGTTCGTCCTGGATCAGGAAACGTTTCAGTACATCCCACTTGAAGAGATAGATACCCATGGAAGCAAGTGTGCTTTTGGGTTCAGGAGGCTTTTCTTCGAATTCGTAGATGCGGTAATCATCGTGGGTGTTAAGCAGCCCAAACCGGCTGGCTTCTTCGAGCGGCACATCAATAACCGATATGGTGCAATCCGCGTCCTTTTCCTTGTGATACCTGAGCATTTTTTCATAATCCATTTTGTAAATGTGGTCCCCTGAAAGGATAAGTACATGCTCTGGATCGAATTGTTCAATAAAATTCAGGTTGCGGTAAATCGCATCTGCCGTGCCTCGGTACCAGTTACTCCCGTCTTCACGCTCATGCGGAGGAAGAACGTATACCCCGCCGTTTTTGCGGTCCAAATCCCAATCGCTGCCGATGCCGATGTAGGAGTGCAGTACCAGAGGTTCGTATTGTGTCAGTACACCAACCGTATCAATGCCTGAATTGGAGCAGTTGCTTAGAGGAAAATCAATAATCCGGTATGTCCCGCCAAAATATACAGCCGGCTTCGCCAGTGATTTGGTCAACCCTTTTAACCTTTTGCCTTGCCCTCCTGCGAGCAGCATCGCTACAACTTCTTTTTTTGCCATCATTACAGCCTCCTCCACGCGCATTCTTTCTGGTACATTTCAGAGCCCATAATCCATATTCTGTTGTTTGGACGCTGTTGTCATGATTAGGAGCACGCTGTACAGACAAACCATATCCATTGATATCGCAATCTCGCCCGAGACTGTAGCGAAACGTAATTCATTGTTATGTCTGAGTAGGATGATCATTACAGAGTAGCCTTGACTTGCCGTGCAGAGGTGATTGGTGGAATTGAAATTAAGATGTACCCCGTGAGAAATGCAATCCACTATCCCTAATTAACATTAAACACGAAACGGGCTGGGGAATCTTGCTTGATAACGTAAGACAAAAGTTCAGGCTGACATCACTCCTTTTTGATGCTGCTGTGATTAGATTATTGTATTCGCTGTAGGGATTCAAAATCCTTTTGCTTTTGTACGATTGATTAAAATGGAAAAATAAGTAATTCTCACCTTGGGGCATGACAAAAAGCCAGGACTGTGCCCGGCTCATCGCCAGCTCATTTATCGTTTGTGAAAAAATACTGTTCATCGTGTTGTACTCGTATCTATATAATTTTGCGAAAAAGCTCCATCACTTCTTCTCTCGAAGGCTGATACGGATTACCGGGGGCACAGGCGTCTTTTATCGCATTATCTGTAAGCAGCTCGAGATCAGGATCCGACACGCCCAGCTCGGACAATTTCTCGGGAATGCCCACTTCCCTGGAGAGCTGGCGAATAGCGTCAATGACATACCTGGAGCACTCTTCATCACTCTTATCCTTCACATTCATGCCAATGGCTTTGGCGATATGTCGGAATTTGCCGGGCACATGCTTTGCGTTCATCTCCTCCACATAAGGGAGCAGCATGGCGTTACATACGCCGTGCGGCAGATCGTACACACCTCCAAGCTGATGTGCCATGGCATGCACATAGCCGAGACCCGCATTATTAAAAGCCATTCCTCCCAAGAAGCAGGCATAGGTCATGTGCTCCCTGGCTTCAAGGTCGCTCCCGTCTCTGACCGCTCGTGGCAAATACTCAAAAATCAGTTCAACCGCTGCTGCAGCTGTCGCACTGGTCACTGTGAATCCGCCAGGCGTCACCATCGCTTCCACCGCATGGGTCAGAGCATCCATGCCTGTTGCAGCTGTCAGACTGGCTGGCTTGCTGAGCATCAATTCCGGATCGTTCACTGACAGAGAGACCAGACTGTTTCGATCCACCATTACCATTTTCACCTTGCGTTCCTCATCCGTAATCACGTAATTAATGGTCACCTCACTCGATGTACCGGCAGTCGTATTGATCGCAACAAGCGGTACAGACTTATGATGCGATTGATGCAATCCTTCGTAGTCCCGAATATGTCCACCATTGGTAGCGACAATGCCGATGGCTTTCGCAGCGTCCTGAGGTGAACCTCCGCCGATCGATATAATGGCATCACAGTCATGTTCCTGATACACTTTGAGACCATCATGCACATTTTGACACGTAGGATTTGGTTGTACTTCATCATATACCACGTAGTCTAGCCCTGATTTTCTTAATATAGACAGTACTTGCTCAGCTACACCGGAAGAAATCAGCTGCCGATCGCTGACAACCAGTGCTTTGCGAATATCCATGTCCTGAATCATCTTGCTTGCTTCCTGTAAACATCCCCTGCCCATCAAGTTCACGGGCGGAACATAATAAGCATGTGTTGCCATCTGAACCAGCCTCCTGTAACCCCTGATTTACTGGCTTTATTGTAACTGAATCCGTTTTCAGGTATAGTGAAATAAATCACATTCAGTGCAAAAATGTTACATTTTCATACACCTTGTGCTTTCCTTGGCCTTCGCCCGCTCCTTCCTTTTTACTTTCACAAGTTATAACTGCACGCAAAAAAACGGCCTGAACCCAGAGGTTTCAAAGCCGCTTTTTACGAATGTTGTCATCCTATCATTTACCATCAACATGGTATGGAACGATTGGTATCTGTTTGCAGAAAACTTTCTTACAGCGCTTTATCGTCTACCCCATCCAGCCATGCTTCAATATCACCGATTACAGAAGAGACACAGCCATCCTCAAACGGGGAATTCAGACCAGCCAGTTCAACCAATCCTGTGAAGGAGAGGCTTCCTCCCGCTTTACACAGGGTCAGATAGTCGGCCCATGCAGACTTCATATCCTCGTTACTGCGTTTCCAGAACTGGAAGGCACAGATCTGAGCCAGCGTGTAATCGATGTAATAGAACGGCGAGGAGAAAATGTGCCCCTGCTTATGCCAGAATCCACCTTGCTCCAGATAGGCATTATCCTTGTAGTTGATGTGTGGCAGGTACGTTTTCTCAATATTGCGCCATGCCTGTTTACGCTCAGTCGGTGTTGCATCCGGGTTGGCATAGACGAAATGCTGGAATTCATCCACGGCAACGCCATAAGGAATAAAGAGCAAACCGGAGGACAGGTGATCAAACTTGTATTTGTCCGTATCTTCCTTGAAGAACAATTCCATCCACGGCCATGTGAAAAATTCCATGCTCATGGAATGAATCTCTGCCGATTCATAAGTCGGCCAGTTGTATTCCGGCACCTCAAAGTGACGGCTTTCATACACTTGGAACGCGTGACCGGCTTCGTGTGTCAGGACATCGATATCCCCGGATGTACCGTTAAAGTTCGAGAAAATAAACGGTACTTTATAATCATTCAGGAAGGTGCAATATCCACCGCCCTGCTTGCCCTTTTTACTAACCAAATCCATCAGTTCGTTCTCCGTCATCATCTGGAAGAACGTATCCGTCTCAGGGGACAGCTCAGCGTACATTTTTTTACCATTCTCAATAATCCAGTCCGGATCCCCTTTAGGAGTCGGGTTGCCTGTCTTGAAGCTGAAGCCCTGGTCATAAAAATAGAGCGTATCTACATCGATCCGGCTGCGCTGACGCTCTCTGAGCTTCGTAGCTACAGGCACAATATAATCACGAACCTGCGCTCTGAAATTGGCAACCATCTCCGCGTTATAATCGGTACGATTCATGCGATCATAACCAAGTTCCACATAGGATGGATAGCCTAATTTTTTGGCAATCTGCGTACGTACTTTTACAAGCTCATCGTAAATGCGGTCAAATTCCGCTTCGTGCTCAGCCATGAACGTATATCTTGCTTCCGAAGCGCGTTCCCGCATGGAACGATCTGTAGACAGTTCAAACGGATGCAGCTGTGGCAAGGTACGTTCTTCGCCTTCAAACGGAATTTTTGCTGAAGCAATCAATTGATTGTATTCCGTGGACAGCTTGTTCTCTTTTTGAAGATCCTCGATAATGTCCGGGCTGAAGGTCTTCAAGGACTGTTCTGCCAGCTGAAACAGCTGAGTTCCCCATTTTTGCTCCAGTTCTGCACGGAATTTCGAATTCACCAGTGCCCGGTAATAATCGGTGATGTACTCTTGAATAATCGGGGAGCTTTCATCCAGAAATTCGTTTTCAGCTTTGTAGAACGTATCATTCGTGTCAATCGAGTGACGGATATAGACCAGTTGCGCCATAGTCTCAAAATCACTTCGCAATGCGTTAATCTGATCCATAAATCCGCTTTGCTCATCCACCGTAGCCGCAGCTTCGAAACCTTTCAACAGCTCACGGAAAGATGTTTTGATTTTTTCCAGATCGGGACGTGTATACGTATATTCACTAAATTTCATTTATGTACACCCTTTCCTGTTAGGCATATTTCGGGAAATATCCCGAGTTGGACTAATCCCTATTATACAAAAGAGCAGCCTAAAAATCCCATCTTTACGAAAAATATTTGTCCATCGGTCAAATTGTGCGACACCTTTCGTTATATATATTACGCGCTTATGTAAGGTACAAGCTTATATGTAAGTAACGTATTGCAAAGAACAACAGGATAACATCTTGCCAAAACAAATAAACCTGCCTCGCAAACGCGCGAAGCAAGCTTATGGCTTGTCTCATGTCCATGTCATTTATGGTTTAGCTATTGTCTTTGTCAAGAATCTGAAAGAACCAGCCCATTCCGATCATTCCCACAACCATTACTGCAATTAGAATAATGATGTATGTCATGAATGTACCCCTCCCTGCAACCGATTGATCAACATACTATTTACAGTTTACACGGTGAAACGCCTTTTGAATTGTCCTAACATTGACAAAAATACGACATCTTTAATTTTAACATAAACTATTATTGCACAACCTTCGGATTGGCATCCAAAGTTCAAAGTGAACCTCCTGCAGGCGGCATGAGCTGCCAGAAGTTTCATCCGTCATATTTCCGGTGTATACTATAAATCTATGATTAATAAGTAATGGCTTGAATGCAGCTTGGAGCACGGACTTATGCAAATCGCTTACGTAGAAAGGTTGAAATCAATGTCGTCGAATCGTATTCCCTTACGTCATCTATTTCTTACATTTATGCTTAGCCTCATGCTGATTATTCTATCCGCATGTGCCGATGGAGAAGCTCATCTGACCGTCAACATGGATGGTTCAACCGATCTGGAACTGAACCTCGGCGTAACCGAATCCGCCCTCGGAAAGATTGGACAGGACAATCTGATGCCCATGCTCGAAGAAGCCCTGAAGAAAAACAACTTTCAAGCCGAGGTCGTGGACGACGGAGAACGGAAGCAGCTCTCAGCAACAACCCACTATGAGAAAAGCAATACCGCCGCCAGCTTCGATCTGTCCAAGCTTCCAAAAGGCATCCAGGTCGATCAGTCCACGGAGCCAGGCTTCTTCACTTCCAGATTCTATGTTACTGCTACCGCTGACCTGATGGAATCCATGCCTGATGGGGAGATTAAGGATCAGATCAACAAGGTGCCCAGTTTCCTTAAAAATCTGCTGCTGAAAGATGTGAACTTCGATTTCAAATTGAGTCTGCCCATCAAAGCTGAAGATTCCAACGCGGACCTGGTTGAAGATCAGGGGAAGACATTAACCTGGCACGTTTCTCCCCTCAATTCGAATACACTGGATTTGACGGTACAGGTTCCCAACATTCGTAACATTATCATTACCGCAGTCATCGCTTTAATTGTCGTGGCTTCCCTGCTCATCTGGTTTTTCATCCGCCGCAAACGGACAAGACGCCGCCGCAAAGGATAACTTCAGCCGGTTAATGTGAAAACTGGAGCAGAATTGGATGTTTGACTTGCCAAACCGTGTTATGGATAGTAGAATACATCCGTACTGTGTGAACGGTTAACATTATGGAATAGCTAAAGAGGTGACAGGTTTCATGAATATCCGGGAATGCCCACTGCCTGGTATCGGAGTTAAGTACCAGTTTGATACAAAAAGCGGCAACCAACTGGTTCTTATTAAACACGAAGATGGACGCCGCGAATTGTTCTCTGTTGATCCTAGTGATCAGGAAGAACTTACATTGATTGCGGAACTGGAAGATGATGAATGCGTAACCCTCTCCGGGTTGATCGGAGGATGGTTCTGATCCTTTTTGGTCATGGACTATGGTTATAGACCTAAAAAAACCTGCCCCTTTAACTGGGAGCAGGTTTTTTGGTTTCATCTCACTCTTTCAGGTATCCAGCATTTTACCGATGAGCCCGGATATAAGGTACCCAAGTGCGCAGTACACGGGTAATTTCGGACGAACTGAACGGTTTACTGATAAAATCCTGCATTCCGCATTCCAGGCATGCTTCACGATCACTTGCCCCTGCAAATGCAGTTATAGCTGCGATAACCGGAATCTCGGGATGGCTTTGTCTTATTTTGCAGGTTGCTTCAATTCCGTCCATGATAGGCATTTTAATATCCATGAATACGATATCGTAGGATTCCCTTTGCAGTGCGCGCACTGCTTCCTCTCCATTCTCAACGATGTCACAGACCCCGCCAAGCTTACGGAGCAGCTCCTCCATCAGATGGCTGTTCACCGGTTGATCCTCAGCTATTAAAATGCGAATATTGGCTGCCAGTAGGGATTGATCACCTTCCCAAGTATCATCTGCAGCTTCCATTCCGTCACCGGACTCGTCCTGCCACTTCTCAAGCTGAAGTGTAAAATGGAACTCTGCTCCCTTGCCTATTTCACTATTCACCCCAATGGCACCATTCATGAGTTCAACCAGCTTTTTGCTGATCGCAAGTCCAAGACCGGTTCCACCATATTTACGATTAATGGCTGGATCAAGCTGGGAGAAGGACTGGAACAATTGATGTTGTTTGTCCACGGGGATGCCGATGCCCGTATCTTTCACGACAAAAGAAAGCAGAAGTTTGTCCGGATCGCCATCGTCCGCCACATTAGCATCCACACGAATCTGAATGCTGCCCTTCTCCGTAAATTTGACTGCATTGCCCACCAGATTGATCAGGATCTGACGAATCCGGGTCACATCTCCTCTGACACGGTCAGGAATCCGGTCAGACATTTCACAAAACAGCTCTATATTTTTTTCGGCCGCTTTCAGGGCAAACAATTCCACAACACCCGCCAGCATCTCCTGGATATCCACTGCGTCACGTGACAGATCCATTTTACCTGCCTCAATTTTGCTGAAATCGAGTATTTCATTGAGAATATGGAGCAGCGATTCCCCACTATCGATGATGATCTCGGCGAATCCGGATTGCTCTCCATCAAGCTCTGTTTCCTTTAACAGATTAGCCATACCCATGATTCCATTCAGCGGTGTGCGCAGCTCATGACTCATAATCGCAAGAAATTCGGATTTTGCACGGTCTGCCTGTTCCGCTGCTTCCTTGGCACGAATGATGTCATTTACCGAAGTCATATCTCGGAACACCAGCACACCCCCGCGGGTATTTCCTTGATCCATAATCGGTTTCAGCTGGAATTCTGCAAGAAAACTGGAGCCGTCCTGTCTCCAGAAAACAGATTCCGAACGAGGCAGGCTGCGGCCTTCACGAACAGCCTTTACAATCGGTGTTTCATTGGAAGGATAAGGTATGGCCTCGTTTTGCATCTGCAGAATGATATGCTCGAAGTGCACACCATTCATTTCTGTTGGACAGAATCCCATCATCTCGGCTGCAGCGGGGTTGGCAAATATCAATTTCCCGTTCTGGTCCAGTCCAATGACGCCTTCAGACATCGCATTCAGAATCAGGGCACGTTCGTAGCTCAGATTCTCGATCTCCTCCACATATTTTTTGGACTCGGTGATATCACTTGTAATTCCATACACGCCAACGACTCGATCCTCGAGGATAATGGGAACATTGATGACTCTGGTTTCAATTCGGCGTCCGTCCTGATGAATCAGCCCAATCTCATAACTCTGGGCCTTTCCTTTGACAGACTCTTCAAAATGATAGCGGGTTTTGGCCAGATCCACCGGATCAATCAAATGATCAAAGGATTGGCTGAGCAGTTGTTCCTTGGAATGTCCCGTCAAATGTTCCTGGCCGGCATTCGCTTTCAGCAAATTTCCTTCCAGATCAAGGGATGCAACGCCTAGCGGGTTACAGTCAAAGAGTGACTGATACTCCTGCAGACTCTGCTCCTGTTTTTTGCTCTCCGTAATGTCCCGGGTCACTGCAATCATCTCCTGCAGGTTCCCTTCCTGGTCATAGATATAGTGAGTTATCGTATCTGCCCACACGACAGAACCATCCTTATGCAGCAGACGGTAGTTAATACGGTCTGGTGCCAGACCTTGGATCTGTCCTGAAACATATGCCTCTACGATTGGAATATCGCTCGGATGAATACAGAACAGTCCTGATTGACCCACGATTTCTTCTGGCTTGTAGCCCAGCATCCCAAGACTGGCGGGTGAAACATACTTGAAGGTCCGTTCCTGATCGGCGCAATGTATGGCAATAAGATCGAGAGAAGACTCTGTGAGTATGCGAGAGATTCGGGTGCTCTCCTCCAATTGTTTGCGCTGTTCAATCAAGTGCTGCTCCGCTTCCTTTTGTTTCGTGATATCCGCTGCCTGTACAAGCAAATAAAGAGGATTGTTGTTCTCCTCATCCCTAACAATGCAGGCCCGTATGTTCGACCACAGAAGAGAACCGTTCTTATGCTTTAATCGGACTTCCGTCTCATACATCTGGCTTACCCCATTCGTCATATCCCAGAAGTTGGACCTGAATCTCTCCATCTCCTGATCTCCATCATGGATCATATGTACAATCGGTGAGTCGATTAGCTCATCTTCACTGAATCCCAGCATTTCACAAAACGCAGGATTCAGCTGGAGCCAACGTCCGTTCACATGCGAAGCAACAGCAATGCCGATTGGTGCATATTTGTATAATTGCTCAAACAGAGAGCGGCTCTCTGTAATTGGATTCGACACCGCTTATCCTCCTTTTTTCAAATTATTTTCTATTCCATATTATTCGTAATTAACTGCCTGTGCTGTACATAACTTCATCTATAGAGTAGTACCCCAAATAGGATAATGATTAAACGATATCCACTGAATCTTTTGCATGAATCGACATTTTGTGTGCGCTTTTACACGGGGATTGTTCAAACAGAGTACAATCCGGGTGCCAATCGACATATAAATGAAAAGATACGCGTGAGGTTCCGTTCACACAAGCCCAAACATCTAACGAAACGGAGGTTGTCATGTATGATCATCGTTGCGAATCAACCGCTAGATTTGGTACCTTCTCAGTGGTCTGCTTTTGAATGGCATTGGTTGCAGCAGCTTCAGAACAGACCGACCCTATATTCCTATCAGACCATGGATCATCTGCAATTCGAATGGAAGCTTCGCGCCTCTCTGGTTCATGCAGCTGAGGGATTGAATGCCAGCGGGGTGAGCTTTGCTTCATTTGAGAAATCAAGATGTAATCCCGCTTACTGGGATCTCAACAATGAGGGAGGATTTGAACTCAAACCGAATGTAACTCCGGCCGAAGGCATTCGGGACATTTGGAGGAATGGTTCCCTATATGCATTTGAATGCGCAACAGCAACAGTCATTGTGCTGTACGGAGGGGTGCTCGAAAGTATTCGTGAAGAGGCCTTCAATTCACTCTTTCGGGACTTACTGCTCTTCGATTGGCACTATGACAGCGATCTGCGCTTAACCGAGAAGAACGGCAGCCATAACGCACTTCCCGGCGATGTACTTTATTTCAAAAACCCGGATGTCTCTTCCGAAACGCCAGAGTGGCAAGGGGAAAATACGATCATGCTTCGTGAAGATCTGTATTATGGTCATGGCATCGGTATTGCCTCTGGTGGACAGATTATTCGTACTTTGAATCAATTCCGCACTCCAGGAAGCCAAGTTTCGGCCTACTTGATGGATAATGTGATTTATCCTGATTTTTATTATCTATCCCGATTTGCCGAAAATAGTGATCTGAACGCACCTGCAGGAAGTACGCCTGTGTTACCCGGACAATTATATGTACGGATTGGCGGCAGTCGGTATCTCCGAACATGAAGCTGAACGTTTGGTTAACGAGAATTCAAAGAACAGAAAAACTTTGACCACAACATAAATAAAACCCAAATGAAAACAGATACACTGCCTTTTCATTGGGCTTCTTCGCATAAACTTATTGGGAGACCTTAACGGCTTTACATTCTTCCGCATGCCAGGCACATAAATCAACCTGTTATTATGTGTTTGGGTCCAACTGGACAACAACCTGCTTGCCACTTACCTGAATACCTGTTGTTTTCGTGCCATATTCAGCCAGCGACTTGCTTAGCTGCTCAGCCCACTCCTTACCTGCAGCGCCTTCTTTGCTTCCGTGAACCTGTATGACCAGCTTAACCGAGTCACCTTTTTTCAAGATACGTTCCGCCTGAGCTTGTTTCGTATCCCGGTCATGGTCTTCCATCTGCAAGTTGAGACGAATCTCCTTAACCTTGCGTTTGTCCGGCGATTTGCCGGATTTTTTCTTCTCCTGCTGAGCTTCCTGTATGGCTGCTCCGGCACGGATGAGTTTGCAGGGTGGCGGGCTTGTCATCAGGGACAGGCATACCAGATCCACTTTATGCTGCTTGGCAAGTGCCAAAGCTTCTTTTGTGGACATAATACCGAGATCTTCGCCGTTCAGTCCAGTCAGCTCAACCTCGGATGCTTTGATCTTTTCGTTCTTAATCATGGTTTGTCCTCCTTTACGGCAAAAGCCCGTCCTGACCTATGACAGATCAGAGCAGGCTTGGATCAGACTAATGCTATGTTCGTGCCCGATGGTTCAATTACAGGTTATTGAATGCTTCGGTCAGAACAGGGACGATTTGCGATTTGCGAGATACGACGCCTTTCAGCAATGCCTTACTATCGGAAAGTGTCACATTGTATGCTTGTTCAACCGCTTTGGTAGATTGACCGTAAGCCAGTGCAACGGAATCATTATTCAGAATGTCCGTTACTACGAATAGGAACAGATCCAGACCCTTACTTGAAATAATCGCTTCGATAGCTGCTTCAAGTTCAGGTTGTTTCACAAGCACATCGTTAACGTCAACGGCGTTTACTTGTGCAATTTCCACTTTGGCTTGTCCCATGGCAAACTCTTTGGCATCCAGGGAGATCAGTTCTGCAATTGTTTTCTGGCTCAGATCCGCGCCGGCTTTCAGCATGTCCAAACCGTAGCTGTCAGCATCTACACCCGCAATGGCAGCCAGCTCACGTGCTGCTGCTACATCCTGCTCTGTGCAAGTTGGGGATTTGAACAACAGGGAATCCGAAATGATCGCGGACAACATCAGTCCTGCAATCGGTGCGCTAATTTCAACGCCGTTTTCTTTGTACATTTTATTCAAAATGGTTGCTGTGCAACCTACTGGTTCTGCACGGAAATACAGAGGCTGGCTTGTTTCAAAGTTAGCGATACGGTGATGGTCAATAACTTCAGCTACAGTCACTTCCTCAATATCACTTACACTTTGCTGACGCTCATTGTGATCGACCAGAATAACCTTGTTTACTTCGTTCGCAGCCGTTTTGATCAGGCGTGGAGCTTCCACCTTGAAATGATCCAGTGCAAACTGGGTTTCACCGTTCACTTCACCAAGACGCACAGCTTCAACGTCCTGTCCCAGTTTAGTTTTGAGATCCGCATACGCAATTGCAGAACAGATCGTATCCGTGTCGGGATTTTTGTGACCAAAGATTAATGCTTTTTCCATATTTATAGCCCTCCGTCAATTGTGATTAGAATAATCATATCATAATTCAAATCATACCTTACTGATTATAGCGTCAATAAGACTTAATTCCAAACCCTTAACAGCGAATGGGTTGAAATTCGTTCTCAGGGTCTGCCTCTTTAGTGGACATGGGAGGAACCCTGCAGTATTATTTGGAGGCCGTTTGAGCCACGTTCGCAATCAAGTGACTCTCCAGCTTCTCTCCATCACAGAGAGCCTGTACCAATGCCCGGCCAGATTCCGGGGTCATTTTGCCATACCAGTCTCCCTGCGGATACACGATCGTCACGCAAGCATCGTCACACCGCCCGTTACAGCGTGTTCGTGTTGTATGAATAAATCCACCGGCCTGCTGCTTCAGAATTTCATCCCGTACAGCCTGAGTGACTTCCTCTCCTTCGTTCCGCATGCAAGTTCCACCGTTGCAGAGCAGGATGTGGTGCTGAAGTTGATCCAGATTATAAATAGCCAAAACTCGGTTCATTCCCCTCGACTTCTATGATATGTATTGATTGATAATGAAGTATCTTTCATAAAAATATAAAGTAGCATACGGAACCTGGATAAGCAATGCAAATATTATTCTGCCGAGCCTTCTCTAGTCTCTCCCCTTTTCACATGAAACGTCTGTAAACTGCCATCCTCACCGATCTCAAGCAGGTTCAATTGCTCACCGTAAGCACATCCGCCATCTATGCCGATCTTGTCACCATTAGGATCAAACCAGATATCTGCGTAATCATGCAGGTTTTTCACTGGTGTGTGTCCGAATACCACCGTATCCGGAATGGATGTGGGCCTGGAGTAAAAGGCCTCCCGAATCCAGATAAAGTCCCGTTCAGGCTGACTGCGCCAGTCCTTTACATCCGGATTAATTCCGGCATGCACAAAGATATAACCGGGGACTTCATGAACAAGGGGGAGTTCACTCAGAAAACGGAGGTGATGCTCGTATCGGCTGCGAATCCATTGCTTGGCTTCCGTGTAGGCAATCCAATCGATCTGTTGCTCATCAAAATTAATCTCCACATAACTGCCCAGTGTCTGCAATCCGCCATTGCGAATCCAGTGCAGATCATACTCTTCCACGTCATTCATCAGAGCTTTGACCATCATCGCATCATGATTACCCTTGATCACCACTACACCATGCTTCTCCCTAAGTTCCATAATCTGCTCAACCACCTGCCGACTTTTCGGTCCCCGGTCCACATAATCTCCAAGGAGAATCAGTTCATCCTGATTGAGGTCAACATGCACTTGACGAAGCAGCGCATTGAATTCATCATAACAGCCATGAATATCACTTATGATACATCTGCGAATGTGAATTCCTCCTCTCTGCTTACTCAAGAATACAATTAAAGCCCCGCATGGCGGGACTCCAACCTTTTAGAATATAAATTCCCGTTCAACCGGCTCTAATCCTTCTTGAGACCAAAAGCTTCAGCAATCAGGCCAAAAGAGCGCAGGCGTGCATCAAACGAATGAATAGCTGATGCAATTATGACCTCGTCTGCTTCATGACGTTCTGCCATAGCTGTAATTTTGTCCTTCACCTGATCTGGTGTACCAATAATGGAGAAGGAGCGGCGCTGGCGAATCTGTTCCATTTCCATCGCTGTATAAGGATAATTATGGACAGTTTCCAGCGAAGGAAATGAACTCTGCTCTAATCCTCTGCCCAGGCGCAAAAAGAACAGCTCATTACTACGGGCCAGTTCCGCTGCTTCATCCTCCGTCTCTGCACAGAAGGCCGCTACGGCAATCATGGAATGAGGTTTGTCATTCAGAATCGATGGTTTGAAATGTCTGCGATAATATTTCATCGCTTCTTCCCCGCCAGGTGTTCCGAAAAACTGTGCAAATGCATAGGATGTCCCCTGTGCTGCAGCAATCCGGGCACCTTCCGAACTGGAACCCAGCAGCCATACTTCAGGTACCGTTGGTACAGATGGTCCAGCTACGAGGGATGCAAAACGGTGATCCTCTGGCAGCTGCTCGTGGAAATAACCGCCCAGGTCAGCAATTTGCTGCGGGAAAAATTGTACATTGGAAGCCTTGCCCTCATTCAGAGCGCGGCTCGCAATCGGCATGCCGCCTGGCGCTCTGCCAATGCCGAGGTCAATCCGTCCAGGGTGCAGTGCCTCCAGCAGACGGAAGTTCTCCGCGACTTTGTAGGCGCTGTAATGAGGCAGCATTACACCACCGGAACCAACCCGAATCCGATCGGTATGAGCTGCGACATGAGCGATCATAACCTCCGGACTGGAGAAGGACAATGCTCCGCCGCCATGATGCTCGGACATCCAGAACCTGGAGTACCCCAGTTCATCGACATGCTTCGCTAACGTCACAGTCTCCTGAAGTGTGTCCTGCACACTGCGTCCTTCATTGATATGTCCATGTTCGAGTACACTAAGTTTCATCTATATTCATTCCTCTCGTCGAATGGGTTGCTGGCCATATTTTTCTAGTGCAAAATTCACACTCGCTTCATTGTAACATTATTGATTACAGTTTCAAAATCTCTTTATTCTTATCTGTGGAATTGCAATTAAAACACGTTCCTCTTTCTTCCTTAATATACAGGTTCCTTATACACTGAATCAAAAAGTGCCACCAGCAACCGCTGGTGGCACTTCCTATTTGAATGAAAGCTTTTTGTTCTATTATGGTGCTCGTTTGGGCAGCAGCTTCACATACTCGTCAGATAGCCTCATGAGGCTGAGCACATGCTCGTAATCGGAGCGATACGGCTCCAGATCGGTAACCGGTTCATAGGTTTTAAGTGAATATGCTGTCCCGTCATCAAAACCTGCACCTGGTATAAACATAATGTCATTGTTGACGAACGAGCCTGTCGGCAAGTAATACCGTATACCGAATGCATTGTGGTCCATATTCAGCAGGTCATGCCCAAATGCAGTGAACTGTTCTTCTTTTAACGAAACACCCATTAGGTTCATGACTGTAGGCAGAATATCGAGCTGACCACCAGGCTGTTCAATCAATTGACCTTTAACCTGGTTTGGCGTGTGAATCAATAGTGGGATATTAAACCGGCTCACCTTGCCATCATATGGGACATTCAGACTCGCTTGAATCTGTTCGGTAATCTCGTCATTTGCGGGCAAGCCGAAGTGATCGCCATAGATAACGAGTGTTGTATTCTCCCATAGCCCGTTTGCTTTCAACTCATCAATGAGCTGACCGACTGCATAATCGGTGTAATTAATGGCCTGCAAATAATCGTGAAGCAATGTGTTCGTGATCGTTGCAGGAATGGTAATGCGCGCCCGATCCGCTGGAACCGTGAACGGCGAGTGGCTCGATGCGGTAATGAACTGGGCATAGAACGGCTGATTTGCCGCTTGATGCGCAGCCATTTTTTCCACACCTACACGATATAACTCCTCATCCGAAGGACCAAAATCGTTAAAGCGGTCATTCTCGAAGCTCGGCTTATCGAAATATCGATCAAAACCGAGGGCCGGATACATCTTGTTCCGATTCCAGAACGTCACGTCATTGACGTGGAAAGTCTCTGACTGGTAGCCTTCATTGCGAAGCAGCTTCGGTAGACTTGGCAGCTCGCGGTCGCTATATCCGGCTGACATTGGAACAACCCCGGTTGGATAGATTGACGTATTGGACATAAACTCGGCATCCGAGGTATTTCCCTGACCGATCTGTTGGAAAAAATGAGAGAAATAATAGCTTTCTTTGGCTAAATCGTTCAGTACCGGTGTCAATACCTGACCATCCAGGGAAGCGTTAATCGGGAAATTCTGAAAGGATTCCAATTGCAGTACAATTAAATTGCTGCCTTTGGCCTCACCAAAATATTTGGCTTTGATTGCTGATCCCTGGTTAGTTTTGTCCTGATATGGATATTCGCTCACCAGTTGATTAATCTTGTCAATCGTTTCATTAATATTGCCATTCGCTATAGCTTCGTTTTCTTTGCTGGTCAATATCGCGGACGACACTTGATAATTCAGAAATCCGAGATTCTCAGCTCGCACCAGTTCGTTATCAATTGTTTCGCCTTTGACAATAAAACTGCCTGACAGCACAATACAGAATGCAGCCGTAAGAGCTACCCCCAGCTTGCCCCAGTATCTTCTGCGCATTTTACCGAAATGTAACCCGCTGTCCCGGTAACTTCCGTTTCTGACACCCGACCGCCGACGACGCATAACGAGCCAAACCGGCAGTGCAAGCACGATGTCAACAAAGAACAAAAAATGGGAAGGCCGTATCAGTGGTCCAATACTCCCTCGCACCTGTGCAACCTGCCCGATCTCGCTGAGCGCCGTATATGTGGGTACGGAGCTGAAGTGCACGTTATACAGGGTTGCCGCAAACAGGACGAGGGAAAAGAGCAGGTTAAACCCGCCGTACACCATCCGCTTCCAGCGTTTCGGCACAATGAGATCCAGGATGCAGACGACAGTCAGAGCTCCTAATGCATCCGTCACAAGACCGATCCCGGACAGCCCTTGGAAAAAGAAATACCGCAAAAGCGACAGCTTCAGCAGCATAAGGATAAACAAGACGGCAAATAAAGTCCGTGAGGAGGTCCGTTCGTTTTTGGAATTTAACATGGTCGCTTTCAACCCTTATCTGAAATTTTACGTTCGTTTTACAAAACGCATATTTCAGTATAACAGTTTTGCTATTTGTATTCCATGAACGGACTCAAATTCCTGTAACCAGCATCTTGCAGCATCCGGTCCCCGTTGTGATTAAGACAAGAACGTCTAATATAATTTATAATTCACCTATTTGGAAGACATTCATTGACTCATGCCAATTGCCATAGGTCAAGCTGTCGTCGATATATCATCATCCTGTACGTTACTATTCTGCATCCGTGCAATGAGTACGGCCTGTGCAGCGGCAATTCTGGCGAAAGCCACCTGTTCAGGTGGGCAGCTTACGTAATCCATTCCCATACGCTGGCTGTAGGTAAATGTACTCAGGTCAACATGTTCCTCCACGCAGAGACCTACTCTCAAATGAGGTTTACGAAGCCGAGCCTGAACGACAGCGCGTTCCAGTAGTTGTTCTCCCCCATCCAGATGCAGAATCTCTGCTCCAAATGACAGGAAATCAGCCTGTCTGGCTGTATGTGCCACGGTCAGTGCCATTTGAGCCCCTTCAATCAGCGAGCCTACCCTGTAATGGCAGTGACGTCTCTCCTCCCCCAAGATCTGTTCAGCCACTTGATCAATCAGTTCTCTGATTACTTGCAGCTCACTGCCTGGTCCTCTCGACGTTACGAGAATCTCGGGGCGAACCCACAATCCCTGGCGAATGCATTTGAGCGCTGCACGAAAGACGGCCTCTGCCTGCATTTCATAAATTTCCGGGAAAACGGTTCCAAGATGACACCCAAGCTGCCTGCTGATCGGATGCTGCTCGTGCAGCCGCTCTACAAGCCGGGCCATGCGACTAAGCTCCTCCTGATTTACATCAAGTCCTCTTGCATGCCCTGCCTGTAATCCTTCTTGACGTTCCACCAACTCATCCAAACCCGGGAGAAGTTCATATAATGGAGGATCGAATAGTCTTATCGTTACCGGAAATCCGTTCATTTCCTCGAAAATCTGCTCTAGATCAGACTGCAGCATGGGCAGCAGCCGTTCCAGACCACGTTTGCGCTCAACGTTGGTTTCAGCCAGCACCATCTTTTGCACATAAGGCATCCGCGAGCTAGACAGTAACATATGATCGGTTCGGCAGATGCCAATTCCGTCGGCTCCAAACGTACGGGCCATGGCCGCATCACGAGGATGACTTGCATTTGCGAGTACCGTTATATTTTTCACATCATCAGCCCATTCAAGCAACTGCTGAAGTTCAGATGTGGGAATTACGTTAGAAGACTCGACACGCAGCAGTGCCTCTTCCCTGGTTATCAGTCCTTCATTTGCAAAATCCACTATGGTCCTGATCACAGCTTCAGGACTTAAACGGGCATCCCGTGCTTGTAAAAGGTACAGCTTCCCCAACTCAATGACAAATTTAATTTCCTGAACAGCGGTGTTCACTCTCTCCAGCTCACGACTTGCTTGCGACAGCTGGCCAACCAGCTCTGGTTCCGCATCCCTGATCTGTTCCAGCTCCTCCAGGTCATACCCTGAGCCTGCAAACGACATGTATTCGCCATAGATCCCTTGGGCCCCAGTCAACGGATGACGTGAGTAGATTGTACCGCTTCCGCAGCGGTCTCCGCACTCTCCATTCACCATCACTTGAATCAAAACGGGCATACCATAGGCGAACGAAGTGGAGCTCAAGGTTTGGTTATGCAATCCTGGATCAGAAAGGGAGAATGCCTGGATGATCCTGTGCAGTTGAAGCTGCACATCCTGAGGGAAAGCGGAATGTCCCTGTTCTTCAATGACGTCTTTATACTGCGCAATAGCGTACTCCAGTCTCGTTTCATCCAAACTCGTGATATCTCCCAATCGTTCATCAAAAACCTCAAGCGGGATGCCATGAACCAACCAGCCATAATTCTGCAGCAGCACCCGGTAGCAGTTGAGTGCATACGGGCGGTTGTTAATGCGCCGGGCAAGTCCCTCTACTGTAATGTCATTAAGTCCTACGCTTAGCAGCACCAAGGAGTTCGCATCCCGGGGAAGCACGTCACTGGATTGCACAGCAAGCAAAAGCGGAGCATCCTGATCACCAAAGGCTGTGCCCGTATGCTGTTCCAGCTGACGGACTGCCCTGGCCAGATCTTCGGAACCTTCGGCAAAAGTTGTTTCTGAGCAGCTAAGGAACTCGTGACAGTGTTCCGTTGTAATGGTGAATCCTGCCGGAACAGGCCACCCCGCCTGGCATAACTCCGCAAGCGCGGCTCCTTTACTGCCCAATAGTCCTTTCATCTCTGCCGTGCCTTCTTCCAACAGAACTACCCGTGTCGTCATTACAGCGCTCCCATCCGCCATTCCATGGCTATGCTTAGAGGTATTCAGTTGTTGCGAATCACCCTCTAGTTAATGGTATGATGCAAACGCGCAGTCAAGGACATCTGTGTATGCATTTTGTACTCGGAATGTAAACGTTGATCAAAAGAGTTTTATGGTATTATAAAAATGGCTCATACGAATGAACTTAAGAATGGTGAATCCTATCATTTCAAGGTTGGAACAATACGATAACTGGGGAGTGAGTATCATTGTTTAGCAAAGTTGGTCAAATCATGTTGTATGTCAACGATCAGGACAAGGCCCTTCAATTTTGGACAGAAAAAGCAGGCTTTCACGTGGTCTCCGAAGTCAACGGCGAGGGTATGCGCTGGGTTGAAATTGCTCCTGAAGAAGGTGCCGAGACAACCATTATCCTTCACGACAAGGAATTCGTAGCCAAAATGTCCCCCGAGTTGAATCTGGGCACACCTTCGCTCATGTTTTTCACCAAAGATCTTGATGGGCTCTATGCGGATTTGGCCAGCAAGCAGGTTACGTTAGGTGAACTGGTTACGATTCCGGGCGGAAGAGTCTTTAACTTTGCAGATGATGAAAACAACTACTTCGCTGTGATGGAAAGAGAGTAGATTCGTGCTCCCTGTGCTCCCTACTTAGGCGGGCGCTATGATTGCCACTCTTCATATTTACACAATAAAGGCGTCTGACAAAGAGTCAGCCGCCTTTTTAACTGCTATTCATACATATGATCTAATTGATACAGCTCCAGCACATGCTCCGTTTCGAAGCCGGCTTTACGGTATAACGATAGTGCACCAGAATTCATTTCATCTACACATAAGCGGATTTCACTCACTTGGCTCTTCTGATTGAGCTCATATAACACCTTGTTCAGTAAAAGCGAACCCAGTCCCTGCCTGAAGTAATCCGGATTCACCGCAATATATTCAATACTACCCTCACCAAATTCCGGATCAGCCTCGGCGTAGACATATCCGTGAATCTCCCCTTCCGTGCCAGACAGAACGTATAAATGATGATGCTGCTTGTCTGAGCGCTGAATGAGTGTTTCACCATCGTAATACGTACCGGTAAAGGTGGAATTATGTAACTGGATAAAAGATGGATACTGATCTGGAGTAATGGTCTGAATCCTGTTATTTTCACCCTGGTCCAGGCTTACTTCATTCAATGAGCGATTATGCAAAATAACCTGCCTGCTCTTGAGCTTAGCTCCCTTGTCCTTCATGAACGTGATGGCATTCGCATGATGTTCATTATAAAATCCGTAAACTTTCTGGATATGAATCCGGTTTTCTGCTAATTTGTTCATTCCCTGCTTCCACAAACAAGATGCTAATTCTTGCCACTGCTCTGGAGCACACTCAATAAATGGCCCCCACAATTCAGCAGTCCCCGTATCCGTATCTATATCCATCCCAAGCACTCCTGTCAGATGCCCATTCTCATTCAGGGTACTAATCCATAGGTCCGGTTGATCACCAAAAGCATCCATCATTGCCTGCTCAATTTCAAGCGCATCCTTGCCGCAATACCCAATATGATGCTCATGGTGCTGATTCAACTCCGCAATAATTTTAGCGATCGCTGACCTATCCATATTCTGAGTAATATTACGTTCCATGACTGCTCTCCTTCCAAAGGTAGTCTAAGCCAATACACGCAGGATATCATCGATTTTCTTCCCGTGGGAGATAACCCCGTAATTCATCCAAGTTAGAAAGTCCACTTCGTATACACATCCGTTTCTTACTGCTGAAAGCTGTCTCCATTCCCTGCTGTTCAGCAGCTTCCGTTCATCTCCAATCACTGCAGAATCCAGACAGTCAAATGTAATAAATAAATGATCCGCCTGCAATAGCTTCAATTGATCAACGCTTATGCTAATTCTACGTTCTTTCAGTGCCCATTGCTGCACCAGAGGATGTGGCGTTAACCCCAAATCCTGATACATCACAGGTCCCACATAACCCTGCTGTACGCCGTACAACACAATTTCAGTGGCAGAGATCCGCAAGAAAGCTACCGTCTTTCCTTGCGCAGATCGTGTTAGTCGAGCGTTGGCCTCACGTGCTTTTTCTTCATACGAACCTACGACGTCCCTAACCCGATCTCCTTTTCCCAATACATCCGCTGTTGATCTTAATATGGAGCGCCAGTCCTCTCCCTTATGATTCACATAAAACGTAGGCGCCACCTGTTCGAAACGGGCCAGATTCCACCGCTCATAGCCATCACTCAGCATAATAAAGTCCGGCTTATGGTTCTCTTGAAACATTGCATCCTGATGGGTCACATCGAATTCAGGAACATTATCCATCCCCAAGTAGTGCTGTTTGCCCCACAAATGGTGAGCGTATTGAAGCACGGGCTCCACGCCTAGCGCTAATACAAAATCTTCGAGGTACGGTGCAAATACTCGCACGTCCTGACGATAATGACGTCTGTATACTCCCGGTGAGATGCCTGCATATTGCTTAAACCGACGACTAAAATAGTACTCGTTACTGAATCCGACACTTTGGGCAATATCGTGCAGCCGATCATCTGTCTGCTGCAGCAGTTGTTTGGAACGTTCCAAGCGAATCGAATTCACATAATCCAGAGGAAGCTTGCCGGTCATCTCCTTGAATTGTCGGGTATAACTGGACCTGGTGAGCCGGGTACCTGCCGCCAGATCATCCACCGTAATGGGCTGGTTATAATGATCACGGATATAGCGAATGGATTGTTGTAAGCGAGTTCGATAATCCATGGAAGCATTGCTCGAATCATTTTGCAGAAGCAGCATCCGAAACCATTCCTGGAAACGAAGCTGCCAGTCCCATTGTTTCAGCCAATCCTCTGTCGCCTGCTGCTGTAACAGTTGATCCAATATATCCAGACAAGAGCTCCAGGGGGTGTAGGCCAGCTCAATAGGCGATGATGATTCCGTGATGACTTGAGACTGCGGAAAAGCAGGACTTGTCTCTTCGAGTGGAGTGGTGGATCCAATCTTGCTTGTCTCACCAGCGGTCAGATCAAGCTTATAATAATGCAGCTTGGATTCTGAACCATCTCGAGTTTGCAGAGGTAAGACGGGTATACCGGAAGCGAAAAAAAGAATCGTCCCTTTTTTTAACTTGAAGACGACATCTTGCGAAACCAGTTCTCCCTGTCCTTGGGTTACTACAACGATTGAATGGCCCTTCGACGATGTGTATTCTAAACCATTGTAAGGTTCCAAAACGGAGTTTTGAACGTATTGAATTTGCTGAAGTGAACACAGCCAGGGCATGGGAAGAATCTGTTCTATGGTATGAGACATTCGTCATCGTCCTTAATTGAGAATTGTTATCATTTAATTTAGTCTAAACGAAAAAAGAAAGCTCTTCAACCCTAGTTGAAGAACTTTCTTGTATACATTACCCTATCGATGTTCGTTATGGCGTCATTTTCTCCAGAAGATCATCCATTTTCATTGAGTTTGCTGTGATTGCCCCAGATTGCCAGTGAGATCTCTCCATCTTGTACACTTTATTGTTTTTCACGGCAGGCAGAGAATTCCACAGCTTGCTATCCAATACCTTGATAGCTTCCTGATTCTCCGGAGAAGACCAATCTCCATCCGAAGGGAATATGATGATTCTATCTGCATCGATTTGCGGGACCGCTTCCTCGGACAGAACCTCTTGAAAGGCTTCCATGCTTTCAGCCAGGGCATGGGGTGTCAAGCCAAGTTCGGAATATATAAATCCGGTATAGCGGTTTTTCACTCCGAACAGCGCCAGGCTGTTATCATCCACATTAAGGCGGACAACCGCCACTGTCTCGTCTCCAACGCTTTCAGCAAGCTTGGCTTTGGTATCACTGATTTTCTCATCGTAAGCCGCAGCCACTTCCGCACCTTTTTCCTGTTCCCCTACTACATCGGCAATCTTGGCAAGCATCTGCTTGGAATCCTGCAAGGTGCTCTCAGGTAAACGATATGTCGGTGCCACTTTGGAATACATTTCATATTTCTCTGCATCCGCGGCACCATCCACAATGATCAGATCCGGGTCATATTGCAGAAGAGCTTCGATATTCCCGGATATATCAAATTGTGGGACATCCAGGTTCAGATAATCCTGTATTCCCCATGATGGGTGATACCATTGTACGACAGGTGTGATTTCCAGAGCCTTCAGGTAATCTTCCACATAGATCCCGGCTATTCGCTTCGGATGCACCGGAATCGTTACATCTCCGAATTCATCCTGTACCACACGTGTTTCTGTTTCTTGGCTCGACTCGGAAGAATTGCCGCTGCCAGCAGTTGTATTCTCCGTTACTGGCGACTGAGCCTGTTCCTCCGCTGCTCCCGAATTCGAACTGCATCCCGCTATGAATACTGCCAGGACCAGAACTGTAATTCCCCAACCTTTAATCCCTTTACTAAAACTTGCCATACTACTCTCCACCCCTATGTAATCAGCTGTATTAAAGAGAATGCTCATCTACAATGATTATCATTCTCAATTAATGTCTAAGGTGAATTGTACCTTATGCCTTACCACACTCACAATACACATTTGAATCCATTTTTTTATACAAACGAAAGCTACAGGCCACCCCTGCCCCTGCTAGAGCAGAGGCAGTTTTCCGTTATGGTAACTCTCAAGCAATTGACCTACGAAGGAATGCTCACTCTCACCCTGCAGCATTGCAGCCCCAATAAGGCCAATATCATCACTCACATAACCAGCCAATTCGGGATGCCCTGTATGGTGCAGCGTCTGTTTGAATGCCTGTTCCCTCGATGCACGAAGCAGTTCATCTTCAGCAATAGAATCAGCATCTTGTACCCACCTCTGGTATGCCGTCATCCATTCATCTGCAAAAACCGAATCATCGCGCTTGTCCAGATAGCTATCGATATCCAGCCCTTGAAACATCTCATTAGCAATGAGCCTGCCTTCATTAAGTTCTTTAAGAAGCTTCTCCGCCTCTCTTCTATTCATTAGGTATTCCCTCCATCTTCTGTGATGCTGCTGTACATTTCAGGTATTTTGAATCTTCGTATGCTGCGGGTCGGATCGGCTGTAAAATGATCCAGCCCGCTCTTCTCATACTGTTGAGTGGCGATCCTTTCCACGTTTGTATTCCATTGCGCCGAACTGGGTTATGCTTTCTTGGTCAGGGTGAATTCCTGTTCCCTCCAGATCAAATATGCAGTACAGATGCTCATGAAGCTTAGGGATATGCAGCTCGTCCACCACGTAAGTATCCAGATTAAACGTGATTTTCATATGTTCTCTCCCCTTTGCCACAGACGGGTGACCTGTACCAATTCATGCTCCATGTTAAATTCCAGCTTATAGATATCCGGCATCGTCGTGCTCTTCCAGAACTCATAACCGTAGGACGTATCATAGTGTTGGAATATAAGAGTCATCACATCTCCATGTGTGCCAATCACTACTTTTTGTCCAGCGTGTGTGTCCAGAATTCGCTCAATTACGGCTACCGCTCGTGCACCTGCCTGCTCCCCCGACTCTCCGCTAGGGTATGCAAAGGAAGGCGCAAGGTATAATCGCCGTTTGGATTCAAGAAAATTGTCATGCTTAACACGTTCATCGGATAATTGACGTTCGCGCAAATCTTCCTCCATCACCACAGGGGCGCTCGATCTGTCAGCCAGTTCCTGAATGGTATCAACCGCTCTCCGATATGGACTAGAGTAATACCATTGAATCTTCTCCTGACTGAGAACTTCTGCAACAATCGCTGCATCTCGGCACCCACGCTCTGTGAGTCCTCGTTCTCGTTCCTGTCCTTCCACATAGGCGGATTCTGCATGCCGCACAAAATACAAGATGGTTCTGGACTCTTTACTCATCCGTCAGCCAGCCCCTTCTTCTTCTCAATCACAAGGAGGCAAGTACTGTCTGGCAAGGATGCAGGCTGTCCGTCTTCCTTCATGAACACAATACGTCCCTCAAGTGCCTCGGTATATCCTTCCTGAAGAAAATGCTCCAGCTTAATAATCTCTGCCTGCTCACCAAGCGCTTCACGAATACAGTTCTCGTAAGCCGATGGCGTAAAGATGCCGAACTGTTCCTGAATCTCATGAACGTAAGCTTCTTCGCCCCACGTATACGTATACAGGAATTCCATGGCATCATTAATGTTAAGAACCGCCTCATTCTCAGCAACACGTTCAAACGTAATCTTCCGGCCCTGGAAGTCCTGAGCATATCGTTCCAGCCACTGCATACCATCCGGCTCCAAAAACCGAATCCGTCTATTCTGCTCTTGAGGTTCTGTCATAATGCCATCACGGATTAATATTCTTCCACCCGGCGACAGAACATGAAACGAACTTTGAAGTGCTGCGACAACCGTATCCGTGTTAAATCTCCGTCCATCCCGCTCTATATAGGAGTACAATTCATGCAGAATAGACGAAAAGATTACCGTATCCACCGTGCCTGGCTGTACGTATTGATCCAGCCTTAAGGCGTCCCCCTTCATGACCTGCCAGCGGTGACCTTCTCGCTGTTTCTTGCGCTCCAGCGCTTCGATGACATTGGCAGAAATATCAATTCCTATCGGCTCCACTTCCGGCTTCTCCTGCTCAATAAGATCCAGCAGAACTCCGCCACCTGGACCGATATCGAGTACACGCTTGCCAACGATGTAGTCCAGCAGCAGTTTTTTATAATCCCCTGAGCTGTTCATGTCTGCCAAATACGTCTCTTCATTATGGAACCGGTCATACGCATCACGCCGCAGTCCGAACAAATCGAAGAGCAGTAATACAGCCTTCTCATATAGCGGCGATTTCTCGGCTTCAATACAGAATGCAATCAGCTTCTCCGCCGCTGGCGAGAACTCAAAGGTCACAAAAACCGTATCCGGCAGATCCGGTTGACGTACTACGCGATGGGTCAGATGCGGATAAACGACCGTCTTTCCCTCTTCAATCTGCTTCCATGACCATTGCTCAAGGTACTTTTCAATCATTCGTTTTTTGTAGATGTTCAGCTTTTTGACACCTTTATAGTCGTAATACATCGTATTCATTAACGGTTCGAAACTGATATGACGTACAGCATCTGAATTCGATTCCCTTTGAACCATGCCTTCACTATGCAGGGTAAGAAGGAACACTTTCACCATTTCCTGCAGGGAAAAATCCTGCAGCGCGGATTCCACATACCACAATGTACGACGAGACAGAGGAGCCAGCATTTTGTCTACATCAAGCTCTGATTGCAGTTTAGCGTACGCCTCATCCAGGGCCTCGCCTTCGCGAATGGACGAGCTTCGGAGCCGGGATAAACGTTCCTTCAAAGGCCAGTCTGCATGATTCGGTCCGCTGATAATCCACCCAACCATTCGCTCTACTTCCGCTTTAACCTGCCGCCATAGCTTCGGATCAACACCAGCAATGATGCACTGGTTGAGCGCCATCAGAACCGTGTGCAATTCTTCAGCTGTCAGCCAGCCATGAGTGATAAAAGCATGCAGCGGAGCATTCTCGGCAAAAGGTATCTCCCCGCGTATGTATTGTCCAATCAGTCCATGCGTTCCAATGAGAGCATAGATCATTTCCTGTCTTGGTGTAGCTTCATTCTTCTGAATTGGATTCTCCTCATTGACCTCAACCACAGCTTGATCGTCACTACCGATGTTTCCTGTACTGCGATTAATAACATACTCCCTGTATAACTGTGCAGAACCCCTATTGTGTACAAACAGATTCACCCCTGCGCGCTGCCATGCCTTCCTTTGCTGCAATGAACCTGCCTTGGCTGTCTCCGACCAGACCAGTACTTCCTCCACGACCTCTCGCACCCAAAAGGAAACGTTCAGTTGATCCAGGACGTGCAAGGTCCGCTCGACGTAGTCCAAAACGGGATTGGTTCCCTCAAGGTCAGCCATGGAATAAATGCGTTCAAGATTAATATGGGGCTGCTCGGCCGCCGCCAGCAGCTGCAGCCATAATTGCTGCTTATCCTCTGGGATGTTGCCTGTTCTATACGAATGTATGGCTTCTAATGAGTGCAGCATGTTGACATTCACCTCGTTATTTAGTTCAATTCATCTGTCTAGACGGTTCAATCGATCCACCACAAGTTTCAGCACACTTTCTGCTTCATTCCCCGGCAAACTCTCTTCCAGGCGAGCAGCTGCAACGGGCAGAATCCATCGTTCGATCTCCTGCCAGGTTACGCCTGATAGATGCAAGTAATGGTTGATGTATCCGTCCACTATCGTATCACGAGACCTTTCAAACCCCAATCGTATCGCAGGATCAGCATCCTCCGGCAGCGATGCGCTCGTTAAGATGAGCCAACTGCGTGCCACATCTCCTGCAGGATCGCCCGACATGCCTGTCATCCAATCGATAACATTGTAGGCGTTCTTCTTCTCGTTCATCATGACATTATCGGGATGATAATCACCGTGACAGATCTGTATTCGCTCAGGGAGAATGGTCAGATAATCAAGTATGCGGGCTTTTTCCTCTGCAGACAGTAGCTGTGTTCTCTGAATCGCCCCTGACAAAACCTGCTTCTGTGAAGGCAGGACTCTCTCATCATCACTTTGGGCATGCAGCTCCTGATGACAGGCAGCCAGCTGATGTACCAGTTCTTGAAGGCTTGAAGACTGGTGGAACATCATGGAGAATATCGTCTTACCTTCGATCCGTTCAAATACAATACCTGTACGATCTCCTTCAACCGTAATTTTTCGTGCCTGAGGCACGGGTAATTTCTTATCATTTAACAGCTGTGTAATTCTGAATTCATTCTGGATGGCTTCAAGCGGTAAGTTACGATGATACAGCTTCAAAATTTGATCGGAAGCGTAGGCGTAGATGTCCGCAGTTCGACCTTGACCAATAAGCTTCATACTTTAGCCTCCAGCGTTTATTCCAATTCCTTGCCCCTGATTTTACTAAATACCATGACATCAACCAGGGTACCGGTACTGTCCCGGCGCATACTTCGCAGTATGCCTTCCAGGGTGTAACCTGCACGCTCAGCAACCTTGGCACTGCGTTCATTCCGAGAATCACAGCGAATCTCCAGACGGTTAGCGTTCAGATATGTTATTGCAAATTGTTCAATTCCCCGTACAGCTTCTGTCATTAATCCTTCACCTGCACGCGACGATCTGATCCAGTAGCCGATCTCGAAGCAGCGTGCATTCCAATCGATACGATGCAGGCCGCTGCTGCCTACAAAATCATCAGTATGCTTATCTCGCAAATGAAGAACGAGATCTGTCCGCTCCAAAAACTGTAATCTGGCTTTGCGGACATGTGCTTCAGATTCCTCAAGCGAAGGTACCTTTTCGGCAAATGGCAGCCATGGCCGCAGCTGCTCAACACTCTCCCGAATAGCCTCGTTGACATCTGCGCCATCTTCCCACTGCGGAGCTCGGATCGTGAGACGCGCTGTGTCGAAGCGCTCGGGAAAAGATATCATAATTGGATTTATTGGTTCCATGTTAGACATATCGTCCTACTCCTCTACCTGGAATATCGAGTCCACAATAAGGGGGAGGTTATCCCGGACAGAAACGGCTCCAAAAACCGAACGTGCATGCACGCCCTTTTCCTCAAATACATCCATCATTAGATCTGAAAACCCGTTCAACACCTTGTGGTGTTCCTGATAGGAAGCCGACGCATTAACAAAACCCTGGACTTTGACCACACGTTTCACCAGGTCCAGTGAACCCAGCACATCCTGGACTACAGCGAGCACCTCAATCCCGGCATTGCGGGCAAATTCGTATCCCTGTTCGGTCGTGAAGTTCTCTCCCAATTTGCCACGCTCCACCGTACCCGGACCTTTCCCTGATACATACATTAACCCATTCACAATAACTGCATTGGCATACTTCGCAGCTGGAGCGCTTGCCTCAGGCAAAATAATCCCCAGTTCATTCAATCTCGCTGCTATCATCGCTTCCCCTCCCAAGAGACAGATATCCAAACGCAAATCTATCAATATATTACTATTTTGGATAAACATTAATATACGCTCGATCTTACGCTTAAGCAATGATTCGCTTTGAACATGATGAACTCTAACCTTTCGTTTTCTATGAATGTCACTTTGATGAAGTAACGTTATGCTCTAATCCCGCTACTTATAGTAGTTTATCAGATCATTGGATCATCCAAAAACGCTTCTAAGTTGCAATCCTTTATCCCAGGATTAGTTATAATATTAATTCAAATATTTTGAAAACGTTATATTGTAATTCCTGTCAATCTCTATTACGATAGTTACAAACAAGTACAGAAATGATCTGTTTACTCAAAGGAGGACGTTATCTTGAATGCACCCTTATTTCGTGATCCCATCTTCGATGGAGCCGCTGATCCGGTCGTTGTATGGAACCGCGCTGAACAGACCTGGTGGATGATCTACACCAACCGCAGAGCTACCGCAGGAGGACCGAAGTTTGCCTGGGTTCATGGGACGGATCTCGGCGTTGCCTCATCGTCCGATGGAGGACAGACGTGGACCTATCGTGGTACGTTAACCGGTTTGGAACATGAATGGGGACATAATACGTTCTGGGCGCCGGAAATTTTCTGGCATGATAACACGTATCACATGTATGTCAGTTATATTCAAGGCGTGCCCCATGACTGGCCGGATCATGACCGCCACATATTGCATTACACAAGCCCCGATCTGCTGACCTGGACATATCATGGCAAACTGGAGCTCAGCTCGGACCGCGTCATTGATGCCTGTATTTACCCGCTGCCGGATGGTCGTTTTCGGATGTGGTACAAAGATGAGGCAAATGGATCTCATACCTATGCCGCAGACAGCACGGATCTTCACCACTGGGATGTTATCGGTCCTGTCATTACAGGTCGTGCCCACGAAGGACCCAACGTTTTCCGCTTTTATAACACCTACTGGATGATTGTGGATGAATGGAGAGGACAGGCTGTATACCAATCGGATGATCTGGAGAATTGGGTATGGAACAGCATGATTCTCGATCAGCCGGGGACACGTGAAGACGATGGCGTTATCGGTTTGCATGCAGATGTAGTGGTCCAGGACGATGCAGCTTATATTTTCTACTTCACCCATCCTGATCGCATTGAAGGAGTAGATCATGCCAGTGAGCCTGCTCGTCGTTCCTCCATTCAAGCTGCACGCCTGGATGTTGTGAATGGGGTTATGGTCTGTAATCGGGATGAAGACCTGCAAATCCAGCTTCGTCCGGAGACAGATGAGAGTCATATTTCTGTTTGAACCACATGAGGTAGATGATAAGCACCCTTTATATTGGGAAGAAATACGGAAAAGACCTGAACAAGTTCCTGCTGCTGCAGGCTTAATCAGGTCCTTTTGTATGATCAGTGCATGATCCTGTAATCGCTGCATCGATTATGATGGACGCGACTTCCCATCCCCCTGCCTGTATGTTCGTGGAGACATCTGTACGGTTCGCTTGAACACTTTGCCAAAATGAGAAAAGTTGCTGAAGCCTGCCCGCCAGGCGATCTCCGTAATGGAATCCTCGCTCTCGCGCAGCAGTCGCTGCGCTTCCTTCACGCGAAGCAAATTCAAATAATCAATGAAGGTAAAACCCGTGGTTTGTTTAAACAATCGACTGAGGTAATGCGGACTGATTCGAAATTCTGCCGCAACTTCTGGCAGGGTAAGAGGGTTCCGATAATTATCATTCAGGTAGCGAACAACGGCTTGCGTCTTGGGATGAAGGACTGGCTCGCTCTCGACTGGATATACCCTCCCCTGTTCCTGATTACGATACGCAATTAATAGCAATTCAATGGAGCGGTGGCGCAGCAGCAGGCTGCTTCCAGCCTTAGGCTGAATCATCTCATCAATCATTTCATGAATGATCCGTTCTATCGTTTCGCTAATAGGTGATGAAAGCCTTAACATCGGGACTTCCCATTCAAAGGGCTCCTTTAATCCCTCCATCAACGCAGGGGCAATACGCATCTCTTCAAAAAGCTCCTGCTTGAGGTACAACACAATTCGTTCATGATCAGGCCTTCCGCTTTCCAGCGTCTTATGTACTGCATTTCGGTCAACGAATACAAAATCCCCTGCTTTGACATGGTAGGAACGGTCTTTAATAAAATAGATGCGTTCCCCCTTCAGAAGATAATAAAGCTCATAATGATCGTGGAGATGATCCGCGGTCATGGAATAATAACCTACTCTGCGATCATATTCAATATCCAAAAATCCGGTAGAATCGTGGTAATCCGCTCGAAACGGCTGTGACATGAAGCAGCCCCCTTTTCAAGGATTATAGCAAAATAAGCGGGGTTTGAAAGCGATTACGCAAAAAATGCGGCGAAAGAAGTATTCCCTTGTTATAGGCTAGAGCTATATTCAAGGAGGCGATAGATATGGGTAGCAAAAAACGCTATGTACTGGTCGGCACCGGTGGCCGTGCAGAATTTTTTTATGGAGCACTAGCGAAAAATTTCCGTGAACAATCCGAGCTTGCAGCTTTTTGTGATATTAATCAAACGCGGATGAATTATGCGAATCAACTGCTGAGAGAACGATATCAATACAATGAGGTTCCTACCTATACAGCAGACCAGTTTGACCAGATGATTGAGAACGAGAAACCCGATGCCGTCATTGTGACCAGCGTTGACCGTACGCATCACAAGTACATTATTCGGGCGATGGAGCTTGGATGTGACGTCGTGACCGAGAAACCCATGACCATCGATGAGCACAAATGCCAGGATATCCTCGATGCTGCCAAACGAACCGGGCGAAATATCCGCGTTACCTTCAACTACCGATATGCTCCCCATCATACCAAGATTCGTGAGCTAATCATGAACGATACCATCGGTAAAGTAACCTCCGTTCATTTTGAATGGCTGCTTAATACCCGGCACGGTGCAGACTACTTCCGTCGCTGGCACCGCGACAAACGTAACAGCGGCGGCTTACTCGTTCATAAATCCACCCATCATTTTGATCTCGTCAATTTCTGGATTGGCTCCCAGCCCGAAACGGTCTTTGCCTTCGGCGATCTCATGTATTATGGGCGTGAGAATGCGGAAGAACGAGGCGTTACCCAATTTTATAACCGCGCAACGGGCAATCCGCTCGCTCAGGAAGATCCGTTTGCCCTCCATCTGGATTCGGATGCGCACCTCAAAGCGATGTATCTGGATGCGGAGCCCGAGGACGGCTACCAGCGCGATCAGAGCGTATTCGGGGATGGCATTAACATTGAGGATACGATGGGTGTGCTCGTCCAGTATCAGAACAAAGCCATTTTGACGTATTCGCTTGTCGCCTATCAGCCGTGGGAAGGATACCGTATAGCCATTAACGGCACCAAAGGCCGGATCGAGATGTCCATCGTTGAACAGTCCTATGTCAATTCACTCGGGGACAAAAGTCTGGAAGGTGCCCTGATCGGTAAAACCCTTCGTGTGCTGCCCATGTTCGATACTCCATATGAAGTGCAAGTCGAAGAGAAAAAAGGCGGCCATGGCGGTGGAGACCCCGTTCTGCTTAATGATCTGTTCGGCGAGCCTGCAGAAGATCCGTATGCCCGTGCTGCCAACCATATTGATGGAGCAAGATCGATCCTGACAGGTATTGCAGCCAATCGTGCAATTTCAACCGGGATGCCGGTCCACATTAAGAACCTGGTTCAGTTTTAATTTGATGGAAAGTTGATCCTACAACGGTCATGATTCAAGGCTGCGTATTTACGCGGTCTTTTTTCCATTTGCAATCTCTTTTGAAGAACCAAAAGCAAACATTGAATGATCACGAAGTTAAAGGGGGAAATGGATGTTCTTTTCATTAAAAAGCCGATTAATTGCCTTAATTCTTGTCCTGTTCGTCCTCTCGTTCGGCACGCTCTCCTTCCTGTTGTTTGCGGAATCCCGGGCTGTAATCCGTTCCTATATCGAGTCCTCTGCTCTCGAGAAAATGGAGGAATACGGCTCTTACATCGATATGGTACAAATGCAAATTTATGATGTAGCCTCTCTCGTATTCAATAGCGATATGGCGAAAAACTGGGATAATGCCATGAGTGATCCACAACTGTCCGAGGGAGAGAAAATGCTGGCTAACCTCGCCATGAGCCGCTTTCTGACGCAGGCAACGAACAGCTATACCAGCATTTCCGATGTGTCCATCTATCGGCTGAACGGGCTTCGGATTGGCGGCGAAAATCAGGTCGTGGGCGATCCTTCGTTTTTGCAAGAACCATGGTATATGAACTTCTTCACATCCGGTGACAGGTGGCTCGCTGCACATACCGACGTTCATGAAAGGGTCAGGGACCATGGCAACCCGGTGGTCAGCCTGCTTATGCCTCTGGGTACCTTCCATCATGCTACTGCACGGAATGTCATGAAGGTCAATGTAAGCGAGTCCTATTTTCTCGAACCCCTCAGCCGGATTCATCTGGCTAAGAACAGCACCATTTTTCTGCTAAACGAACAAGGCCGGCCCCTCCTCTCCCAACAAGCACATGAGCTTGGGACCGGAACTCTATCCGACATCGAACATATTCGAAACCGCACACCAAAATCAGGCGTTGAATATCTGACCAATGATGTGGGCGGGCGAGACATGATGGTATACAAAAAACTCGGGCGCACAGGCTGGATGCTGGTAGGTCTGGCACCGGAAAAAGAGATGTATTCCTCTCTGCACAAACTCCAGACGACAACATTTGTGGTGACAATCGCCGTAATCCTGGTGTCCCTGTGTGCTGCGGCCTGGCTGTCCTACGGCGTAACCAAGCCCTTAACCCGCCTGGTTCTGGCGATGAGACAGGTACAGCGGGGTTCGTTTGATCAGGCCGAATCCCTGCTTCCCCCAGACCAGAATGTGAAGAGCGAGATTAGTTATGTGATATCTACATTTCGCTACATGATCATCCGCCTCAGGCAGCATATCCAGAATGAATTCGAGCTGAAGCTGCTTCGACAGCAGGCGGAGTATAAGGCTCTCCTCATGCAGATCAATCCGCATTTTATGTTCAACACGCTGGAACTGGTCAGCAGTCTTGCGATGCAGCGGCGAACGGACGACACTGTGCAGGTCATTGAGGATCTCGGGAAAATGATGAGGTACTCCATGCATACGAATGATGATCGTGTGCCACTGACCGAGGAACTTACTTACGTCCGCCATTACATCTCCATTCTTCAAACCCGCTTCGGACCCAAGCTCGATATTTCCACCCAAGAATCGGGCAGACTGGATCACCTTGTCTTGGTCAAGTTTATTCTGCAGCCGCTGATCGAGAATGCAGTCAAATACAGTTTTCAACATCAAACGACTGCTAGGGTACGTATTCGAATCTGCAGGAACAAGGAACGCCTGCACCTCCAGATTAAGGACAATGGTCCGGGGATGCCTCTGGACATCATCTCCAGAGTGCAGGATCCTGAGACCGGTACAGCACAACTCGAACCGATGCTTCGCCATTCAAGCTGGCATATTGGACTTGGCAACGTAGTTGCCCGGTGCCGGCTGCATTACGGTTCCCTCTTTGCCATTCATATAACGAACGGGGATACCCAGGGCACTTGTATTGAACTGGTTCTGCCCGTACAGGAGGAAAATCATGTACAACGTATTGATCGCTGATGATGAGATTGAGGTCCGCGAAGGCCTGAAGCTGAAAGCCGACTGGAGTGGAATGGGCTTTGCCATCTCAGGTGAGGCCGCAAACGGAGTGGAAGCCGCTCGGTTGCTCCATTCAGGACACTATGACCTGCTCCTGACTGATATGAATATGCCGGTTATGGATGGAGTGCAGCTGCTCGACATCTGTAGAACCCACAATCCATCCATCGAAATCATGATCATCACGGGATATGAGGACTTCCAATATGCCAGAGCCGGTGTTCGTAATCATGCCATGGACTACTTATTAAAGCCGGTAACCCGGGGAGAATTGAAAGCGGCTTTGATCAAAATCAAGGAGGAGCTGGATAAGAAACGCAAGGCTCGGGATGAATCCGAAAGGATCCAATGGCGCCTGTCCCAATACTATCAACAGATGAAAACACACTTTATTATGGATCTCGTCAAGGGTAACAAGCTCCCTCCTTCTTCACTGCCTGAACGAATCCGATTATTTCATCTGGAAGAATGGCAGCATTCCGAGGTCTGCTTCCTGACTGCAGGTTTGCGGGAAACAAACCATGCTCCTGCTTCCGAAATCCGGATTCCGGAGGACATGCATCTCCCATTCCAAATGATCTGTCACGAGATTGCTGAATCTTATACGGGAACTGTACTTGTATTTCAGGACACAGCTCATCCTGGAATCATACATTTCATGATCTTGGACGGAATGCAGCATGAATTCGCGGAAAGACTCCGCGAACAGATCATGTCCTATCTGACAATGGAAGTGCAGATTGGAATTGGGCTGACGGTGGCTGGACTCGATCGCTGGAAGGAAGGCTACGTCCACTCCCTGCTGGCATGGAACCTGGCTGGACGGCAGTCTGGGTACGCTCAGACAGCAGAGGTAACTGATCACAGTCCCCTGATTCCCGAGGAGATCAACCGCGCCTTGCAACGATGTCTTCTCCGAGGGGACCTGGATTCCTTTCGCAGCATGATTCGAAAAGAGCTGGACGATGCCTTTCACAGATCCACTTCCCGTCTAATCCGCTGTCTATTGCAAATTTCACTGCTGATGGAGTCTGCCGCCATGGACTTCATGCGACATGCTTATGGCACACCATCTCGCTGGATCTCTCCTGAATGGGTACTGTGGCTGGAGACTCCCGAACAAGCAGAACGGCTGCTGATGCAATGGGCAGAGGATTTTGTAGACGGGCAGCAGCCATCCGAGACCACAGAAGCAACCATGATCGAATCAGCGAAATGTTATATCGATGAAAACTACATGCAGGAAATTACGCTCACCTCCATCGCAGAGCAATTTAACTATCACCCTTCCTATTTCTCTGAAATGTTCAAGGAAGGTGCAGGCATCTCATTTATTCAATATTTGACGGAAACCCGGATGAAACACGCAACACGCTTACTGAAGAAAACTCAATTGAGTGTATGGGATATCACTGAGCTTACAGGCTTCTCTTCCCCGAGCTATTTCAGCGCCCGCTTCAAAAAGGTGCACCACATGAGTCCTTCCGAGTACCGGGTGCTTCAATCCGAAAAAATCACTAATGAGAATCCGAAGAAATGAGATTCCGGCCGCGTCGGCTCCCAGGTAAGATGAGGTTATCAGGACGTTCACCGCTTATCATGTAAGCGGATTCAGTTATTGGAATTGTGAATGTTCAACCACTCTTAGCCTGAAGGGAGGCAAATCATGAAAAAAATGTCCACGCCCTTATATGGCCAGCAAAATAAGACAGCCTACTTGTTCCTTTTGCCTTGGCTGATCGGACTGTTCTGTCTAACGCTAGGGCCAATGGCTGCATCGCTGTACTTATCCATGACCAAATTCAATCTGTTATCACCGCCGACGTGGACGGGGCTCAGCAACTATGTGCAAATCTTCAGTGAAGACGATACATTTCGCAGATCGCTTGGACTGACCTTCTTTTATGTATTCTTGTCCGTCCCGCTCCGCCTCGCCTTTGCGCTGCTGATAGCGATGGCGCTAAACAAAGGCATTCGCGGCCTCGGTATTTATCGAACCGTGTATTACATCCCTTCCCTTTTGGGAGGAAGTGTTGCCATCGCCATCGTATGGCGCCAAATTTTTGACGGTAACGGACTCGTCAATCAATTCCTGAACTGGTTCGGCATAGCGGGACCTTCCTGGATTGCACATCCCGACTATGTCATTTATACCATCGTGACCTTATCCGTGTGGCAATTCGGTTCGGCGATGGTGATCTTCCTCGCTGGCCTGAAGCAGATTCCAGCCGACCTTTACGAAGCGTCGGATGTGGACGGTGCGAGCAAGCTGCGTCAATTTTTCCGTATCACGCTGCCCATGCTGTCACCGGTCATTTTTTTCAACCTGATCATGAGCATGATCAATTCCTTCCAGGCCTTCACTCCGGCATATGTCATCGGTGATGGTCGCGGAGGCCCACTTGATGCCACCATGTTCTACACCCTGTATTTGTATCTGAAAGGCTTCTCGTTCTTTGATATGGGTTACGCCTCGGCACTCGCCTGGATCATGTTGGTCATTATCGGTATATTCACAGCTATCGTCTTTCTCACATCCAGGTTCTGGGTATTCTATGGCGACAATCAGGAGGGGAGGTAATGCATTTGCCGTTCAAACGAAAGCTCATTCAAACCGGGAGACACACGGTCATTATTCTCCTCGGTCTGCTGATGCTGTACCCCGTGTTATGGCTGATCTTCAGTTCGTTCAAACCTAACCATCTAATCTTTACGAACAGCAGTCTGATGCCAACCAGCTTCACACTGGATCATTACGTGAATGGCTGGAAAGGATTACAGGGCGTTTCCTTCGGCCGATTCTTCGGCAATTCGGCACTCATCTCGGTCATGAGCGTTCTGGGAAATGTGATCTCCTGTTCGCTCGCTGCCTATGCTTTTTCCAGACTCCGCTTCAAGTTAAAAACGCTGTGGTTCAGCATCATGCTGGTCACGATTATGCTGCCTTACCATGTAACGCTTGTACCTCAATATATTCTGTATAACGAGCTGCAGTGGATCAATACGTATTTCCCGCTTATTTTGCCTAAATGGCTGGCACAGGACTCATTCTTCATTCTGCTTATGGTGCAATTTATCCGCGGTATTCCGCGGGAGCTCGACGAGAGCGCAACGATTGACGGGTGCGGACAGTCGCAGATTTTTTTCCGAATCGTGGTGCCTCTCCTTGTACCTGCATTGATCACAACGGCGATCTTCACCTTTATCTGGAGCTGGGATGATTTTTTCAGCCAGATGATTTACCTAAGCAAGATCGATCTGTTCACCGTACAGCTGGGCATACGTTCCCTGTTTGATCCATCAGGACAATCCGATTGGGGAGCATTGCTTGCCATGTCCACGTTATCCCTGCTCCCTGTAACGATCATCTTTTTGGTATTTCAACGCTATTTTCTTGAAGGCATTGCTACTACCGGTCTGAAGTAAGTTCTATTTTCGCAATCACCATATTCGTTAGGAGGATGTACGATGTTTAAGCGACTCATGATGGGAATGGCCGCCTCACTCCTGCTATTTGCAACAGCCTGCTCGGGTACGGATCATACGGGTGCTGGCGGTAATACGGATCAAGGTAACGAATCAAACGGCCAGGTCGAACTGCGCATGATGTGGTGGGGTGATCAGAAACGGGCAGACATTACAAACGAAGCTCTTCAAGTCTTTCAGGAAAAACATCCGGACATCAAAATTGTAGGTGAATTCGCCCCTTCCTCCGGATATTTTGACAAATTGAATACACAGCTGGCATCAGGAACGGCACCCGATGTATTCTTCCTGGGTGGCAATGTGGTCGATTATGCCAAAAAGGATGTATTGCTCAACCTCGATCCATATGTCGGAAATGAACTGAACCTGGACGGCATGGATACCACCATGGTGGAATACGGTCGTCTTGACGGGAAGCTTCAGCATATTTCAGCCGGTGCCAATGCACGTGGAATTGTAATTAACAAGGCGTTGTTCGATAAAGCTGGCATCCCTCTGCCTGAGGCGGACTGGACCTGGGAAGATTATGCCGCAATCAGCAAGGAGCTCTCTGACAAGCTCGGCGATGGCATATTTGGAACGTATAACTTTACGGTGGACGGGATGGATATCTACCTGAAGCAGCGTGGCAAACAGCTGTATGACATGACCAACGGTACGTTGGGTTTTGCACAGGAGGACATTCTCGAATGGTTTCAATACTGGGAAAAGGCATCGGCCGACGGTGGTGCAGTCACACCTGAATTGCAGGTCTCCAATCCGCATGATGACACGAGCAAATCGCTGCTGATTACAGGCAAAGCGGCCATGACCCTGCTTCCGTCCAACCAGCTCGCTGCATTCCAGAGCCTGACGGAGGATCCGCTCATCCTGCATCCGGTTCCGCGCGGACCCAAAGGTACTGGCGTGGTATTTGAATCCAGTCAGGGACTGTCTGGCTATGCGAATACCAAACATCCCAAAGAGGTTGCCATGCTGATGGACTTCTGGATCAATGATCCGGATGCGGCCCGAATTCTTGGCAATGACCGCGGCGTCCCGGTTACGGAAACCAATCGGAATCTTCTTCAGGAAGAAGCCGGAGCCGTTGAAGAACTCGTTTATGACTATACCAATTTTGTATCTGAAGCCACCAAAACGGAGCCTTTTGACGTAAGTTATAACCCTCCTGGTTTTGCGGAATTCTCCAAGCTGGCTCAGACGACAACCCAGGAAATTGGATTTGGTCGAAAAAGTGTCGAGGAGGCGGTATCCAGCTTCTACAGCGGTACTCTCCGAATTTTCGAATCCAACCAATAGCAATAACCACCACAACCCATTAGGAGGCGAACATGGCAGAAGCACTATTGAACCGGCTGCGCCAGATGTCCATTCCAAACCTTGTTCAGCCCAGTAAGCCGAAAGACGCAGTTATCTTGCAAGAGTGGCAGGAATCGGGAGTCCGTTTTGCCGCTTCGGGCGGAGGCCTGGAACAGGCTTATTATGCAGCAGTAGAGAAGCTCCTTGCCTGCATCGTTCCCATGAGCAGCGGAGATCCTGTTCTCCAGGAAGGAGGCATCTATCTCGGCTGCTGGCTGGAGAGCACGGGCACGATTAACGCAGAACTGCTTTCCCGCCTGCTTCCTTCCGTTTCCCGAGCAACCTATCTAAGCTTCTCAGCTCATCAGCGGGAGGATGGATTACTGCCTTACAAACTGACAGAGACTGGCCCCTCCTTCCGTCAGATTCAATTGGTTACTCCGCTTGCACGAAGTGTATGGAATCACTATCAGCTTCACGGTAAGGACCGGAGTTTCCTGAGTACGATGTATACTGCCATGACACGTTATGACGAATGGATTGCTCAGCACCGGGATACCCGGGGAACCGGATGCGTAGAGGCTTTCAGTACATTTGACACCGGACATGATCTATCACCCAGGTTCTGGCATGTGCCGGATACGCCTTACCAGAATGATCCCGGTGCATACCATCCGGATTCTCCGATATTGCCGTTCCTGGCACCGGATTTAACCGCCAATATCTATTGCCAGCGTATGTATTTGTCCCGTATGGCAGAGGAACTTGGCGAATCGGGTCAGGAATGGAAAGCAAAAGCTGAATTCAGTCTGGATAGCCTCTTTCGCTACTGTTATGACGAAGAGGATCAGTTCTTTTATGATCGTGATCGCAATGACAAGTTTGTTCGAGTTCAATCGGATGTGCTGCTGCGCGTGCTGGCCTGTGAGGTGGGTGATCAACATTTGTTCGACCAGCTGCTGCAAAGATATCTGCTCAATACAAGCAAGTTTTTTGCCCGATATCCCTTTACGTCCCTAGCCATGGATGATCCCCGGTTCGACCCTTCATCCACCTATAACAGCTGGGGTGGGCCGTCTAATTTTCTGAGCCTCATTCGGGCTCCCCATGCCTTCGAACATCACCATCGCTATGTGGAATTGACATGGGTGCTGAATCCGATTCTGGCTGCGTTATCCAGAGCGAAGCGTTTTGCTCAAACCCTTAGTCCATGGACCGGTGAAGAAGGCTTCACGGATACCTACTCCCCAGCCATCCTGTGTCTACTTGATTTTGTGGAAAGGTTATCCGGCATTATGCCTGTCGGTTCAGACCAGCTGTGGTCTACCGGACTTCTTCCCCCAGCCATGGATCATGGCGAAGAAGTTGCCGGGAGTACAGCCTACAGCCGAACGGTTGACGGGCAACCGTTTGAACTGGTGAACACCCCAGATCAAATGGTGATCTATCGAAAAGGCAGCATTCATATTCAAGCTCCGGCTGGAATCCGGGTGATCACCGATCGTGATGGAAGGCTGGAAAGTATCATTGGAATGAGCGTGCGAACGATTGAGGGCGAGCTTACTTATCAGGGGAAGTCCCTTCCGATTCGAATTAAAGGAAATGAGATGCAGTGCTTCACTGGGGATGGTTTGCAAACCGTCCGGGATATTGGCATGATCTATCCAAGTTATCAATAGTAAAAAGGCGCAAGTGCAGAGAAGTCTCCATGCACCTGCGCCTTTGCTTATCCAAAGCATGTCCATTACCGAGGAGAGGGTGTCCATTTCTCCCGGTTTATAATGCTACAGAGAAACAGACTCACTCAAGCTTTTCGCTGCCACGACGGATGGCGATAAAACTCAATCGTATCAATGAAACTTACATTGTATTCCTGCTCTACTTCCGACAAATCCAGCAGTTTGCGGTCAATTTCTTTTAATCCCATGACCACGTCATGCCGCAGCAGGTCCATTGCAATTTTGCCTACAAACCCGCCCTCGTTCTCCTTGTGTCGATTACGAAACTCTTCATTGTATATTAATTCCGGGGTAAAGGATGACTCAACAAACGCATTGACGAGTGTTAACTCTTTCCCTTCCTTGTGCACCGCAATATAGTAATTTCCGCGGGCATCCTTGACCAAATCTTTATTCAGTTCAACGTTCATTGGAATCACTCCCTATATCTTAAATAATGGGCCAATAGGATAAAACATGGGCAGGCAATTGCTCACCACCTGACCTGATCCGTTCATATAGTAGGTATAAACGGAGAACGGAGGATGACTTATGAAGTGGCATCATCTCCATACAGGCAAAACGCTGCAGCAGCGTCTGGCGGAGCTGCAGGGACATCTGGCCGAGCTCAATACACCGCGGTCAGGACTTGAACCAGGCCGGATCAAACGGGTGTATTCTCGCCATTTTATCAAAGTAAATAGACAATTGTTTATTCCGCTCAGCCTGTTGTCCATCCGTGTGTTTGATACACATCAGACACGCCGAGGTGTACGAGTAGGCATTCGCACCGTGTTCCCGTCCAAAAATGCCTTTCGAAATATCCGGCTGGTTGGCGTGGGACTTGATTATCTGGAGCTGCAGGGAACCGGCAAATTCCCTTCCCGCATCCTGTTTCCCCTGAGTCAGATCGAATCCATCCATCGTCCAACAATCAAAAAGAAAAAGCAGACACGTTAATCGGCGCTGTCCCCTCTAATCCATACGGCCCATTTCATTATAACGCAACCTGTATCGATTTGCCTGCTTAGCGCTTCACGCCAAAAACGGTGAGCACAGAATTTCTCTGTGTCTCACCGCGTAGTTCACCAATTGAAGCGTATCCATGTAATGAACACTGTATTCGACTCTACTTGGGTTATCTCATTATAGCCCTGTCCATACATCCTTGGCGTAACGACCTTCCTGCTGTAAGCGTTCAAGCCATGCATCTGCCTCATCTATAGGCTTGTCACTAATGTCGGTGTATGCCTGCTTGAGTGTTGCCTCCACATCAGGAGCCATCTTGCTGCCGTCTCCGCAAATATACAGATGCCCGCCCTGCTCAAGCAGAGGAATCAGTTTTTCGGCGTCATCCCTCATCAGATGCTGAACATAACATTTATCCTGTCCATCGACTCTGGAAAAGGCAGTGTGAAGCTGGACAAGTCCTTCTTGCTGTGCCGCTTCAAGCTCATTTTTATACAAATAATCATGCTCCGGATTGCGGCATCCAAAGTACAAATGGGCTTCGCCCACGCTCTGTCCTTGTTCCTTCAGAACCCGTCTTGCTTGCAGGAATCCACGGAATGGGGCCACTCCCGTTCCTGGACCCACCATAATAACCGGCACTTCTGGATCAGATGGCAGTTCAAACCCGGATTCAGGCGTTCGGATAAACATGATCACCTCTTCACCCGGTTTCAGGTTTGCCAGATAATTGGACGCTATACCTTTGTACTCCCCTTGACCGCTCCAAGCCGGCGCTCGAACCACACTGACCGTAATACTGGCCTGCTCTGGCTGTACCCGAGGCGAACTTGAGATGGAGTAATATCTCGCTTTGAGTGAGGGCAGCAGTTCGAGGAAGCGTTCGAACGGCATTTCGCACGCCTCATACTTGACGAGATAATCCAGCATCGATACCCGCTTACCCCGCACTTCTTCCATATATACCGATTCGTCCAGAAGTGCTTCAAGCTCCTTCTTATGCGGCGGGCATACGGTGTAGGCTGCCAGCTCTCTCAGCTGGGCACGTGTTGCAGCCTCCTGCAATTCCACGCTGTGGCTGAGCAAGTCAACCAGATTAACCGGCTGATGCAGTGGCAGGTGCGCAGCGCTTCGACCAGATGCATCCAAAACCAGGTGTTCCGTACCCGTAAAACCATAACGTTTGAGTACACGCTCAACGAGTTCCGGTGGATTTTGCGGGAGAACCCCCAGATGATCGCCTTCCTTGTAAGTCATGCCTTCAGGCAGCTGAATCTCCAGATGACGCGTGCTGCGGAGGCTGCCAGCATCATGAAGCTCCCGATTCTCCAATACGTGAGCCGAATGGGCATCGTACGTATCTGCAAGCGGCGTCACCGCATGCCCACTGACAAATTGCACAGACAACGAGCTGCGCTCACTGCCTGAGCTGCTGTTCAGCTTCAATCCCATTGCTTGTGCCAGATCCGGCCACAATTGTTCGCTCCAGTCCTCAACCTGTTTCTCGAAATCTCCGCTGGCATCACTTTCGCCAAGTGGGGATAACCGGCTTGCCCCCTTGGAAGAGAGCTGTTCATCAATCAAACGCGGAATACGCTGATACGTGCTGGCCCAGTTATGATCCCCACAGCCAAGAACAGCAAAGCGCACGCCTTCAAAAGCATTGGTATCTGCATGCTGAATCCACTCCACAAAATTCTTGGCGTTGCTTGGCGGCTGACCATTGTAGGATGCACTAACAATAATGACGACACCTTCCTTCGGCAGGTTGCCTACCCGATTGTCCAGTGCCTCTACTTCGCTACGAAAACCCTGATATCGCGCAGTATCTGCAATCTCACGTGCAATGCCTTCCGCAGTACCCAGGTTGGAACCGTACAGAACCAGCATCGGGGTATGATGGGCATTTGCCGTATCCAGCTCTTTTCGTTTGACAGCAGGAGCTGGCTCTTCCAACGCAACACCCGGTACAGCCATGACAGGCTGCCCACCACGGGCACGAACACGGATGGTGAAATGGTCCGGCTTGAGCGTCAAGGTTTCTTTCACCTTCAACTGATAATCCGTATGATCAATGAAGTCAAAATGTTTCAAAACCATGCCCAGCACCAGTGTTGCCTCTTGAAGTGCAAATTGCTGCCCAATACATGCCCGCTGACCGTTACCAAAAGGCTTATATGCATCGTGCGGCACCTTGCTTGGATCCTCAAATCGCTCCGGACGGAACTCTTCCACATCGTCACCCCAGGCATCGCGGTCACGATGCAGCTTGGGAATGAGCACACTAACGCTGTCCCCTTTTTTCAACGGATACTCTCCGGCGAGCACGGTATCTTCTTTGGCATATAGGGAGAACGCCGGGGCTGTTGGCCACAGACGAAGTGCTTCGTTTAGTGCCATACGGATATATTTCAGACTCCGAACCTGATTATACGTTGGAACCGGATCCTTCAAAATCTGGTCAGCCTCGGCTTGCGCCTTAGCCAGTTTATCCGGATTTTTCATCAAATAATAAATGGCAAAGGATAATAGTCCGCTCGTTGTTTCATGTCCTGCAATCAGAAACGTAATAATCTGGTAGCGGATATTTTCGTCATCCAGTGTTTCTCCCGTCTCCGGGTCCTTACCGCTCAGCATATGGGATAACAGATCGTCTGCGCCCTCCTGAGGCTGTTCTTTGCGCTCGGCGATAATATGATCGACCAGCGCGAACATGGAGCGGATATCCTGCTCAAATTGTTTCTTTTTGCTAATCATCAATTTGTCCTGAAGACGGAGACGCTGCAGCGAACTCATGGATTCATCCAGAGCGCGAACCATGCTTGTAATAAAGGGGTGAGGTTCTTCCCGATAAAAGCTGTTAAACCGATAATTGAATCCGCATAACCCGATCGTATCCAGCGTTAGACGTGTCATATCATCGGGTACATTTACCGTTTCATCCGGATTCAGCCTAGACCATTTCTGAACAAGCTGCACGGCCAGATCGATCATTTTATTATGATATCCCTGCATGGCACGCTGACTGAAGCTGGGCAGAAGCACATTATGTGCTTTTTTCCAATTGGGCTCATCCGTCCAACTTGTAAATAAGCCATCTCCAGCAAACGCACGAACTTTCGCAAGCGGTGCCCATACACGCTTATCGAATTTGGATTCATCCGTCACCTCGGCAACCAGCTTATGACCCGAAATGTACAGCTCGCTCCGTCCCGGGTATTCCATTCGAAAGATCGGTCCGTATTCCTCAGCAAGCTTAACCAGGGATTGTACCGGTTCATCCAAGTTTAATTGTGGCAAGTTACCCAGTGGTCCAAAGGTTTTGGGCTGGGGTACTGACATTGACGACATCTTCTTCACTCCTATTCCAACTCATATGGTTGACTGATCATGAATAATGGCACTGTTAACTTCAGCATTCGACTAAATAGGTATACCATCATTTTCTACAAGTACTCACATTTGATTCAAGATCATGATAAAACACAATAGAACCAACTGACCGATTTGGTATATCGGTCAATTTTGAGTAAAAAAAATGAGGCGCTTCGTTATCTTACTTTTACCCTAACATTTCCAGTTCCAATCTTCAACAGTCTCAAAGTCATAGGACCATCTGGTCGCCCCTGCTCTTTGAACTAGGTGGTCCCTTGGCCTGAAACGGTTTCAGGCCTTCTCCACCCTTGATTTTTACACGGGAGCGTCACCATGTAATCTGGCGTTTCTTCAGCAGTTCCCTGATTTTCGTTTCCATCATCAAAGGTTCAACTGTCGTTTCATAGCGATCACTAACCTCGCCATCCGCTCGGATCAAAAACTTGGTGAAATTCCACTTGATCCCGTCCCCGTAATACAATGCAGGATGGTTTTCCCTTACAAAATGATCCATCCACCGACCTTCTTCCGTTTCGAGATCATATCCCTGGAATGCAGCCTTTTCGACCAGATGACGAAACAGAGGATGAATGGATGTTCCGGTAACCTCGATCTTATCAAACATCGGAAAGGTCACATGAAAATTGCTTTTGCAATATTGGGTGATCTCTGCATTATTACCTGGTTCTTTATGATTGTACTGATTGCAGGGAAAAGCCAAAATTTCCAGGCCTTGTTCGCCATACTTGTCATAGAGGTGCTGCAGCTCCGAAAATTGTCTGGAATAGCTGCACTTGCTGGCAGTGTTGACAATGAGCAGTACCTTTCCCTCAAACCTTGATAAATCATCAATATGTCCATCCTTTGAAGAAACTTTATAAGAATAAATAGGATTCATATATAGCGCCTCCCATAAGAAGTAGACTAAAATAGGCTCTTTACATAAATTATATCTGCGTTCATCTTATAGTTGAAATATATAAAACATATTAATTTAATAGCTATTATCTATTATGCATTGTGAAAGTATGCCAAAAAAACAACTGTCCTGAGAAGAGAACGGATCTACTCCATTGGACAGTTGCTGTGCTGGGTTATTAGATAATTGATAAATTTGTAAGATTCAGACGTTCGCTTATCCCATAATCAGGCCGTATACTACACCCGGACCGTGTACACCAATCGTCAGGTCATTTTCAATATCGGAAGACCGACTTGGGCCGGAAATAAAATGGATACCAGCGGGAAGTTTCTCTCTTCCTGCTTCATCAAAGCGATTCAGCGTCTCGCCCAATCGGGTATGCAGGCGTTCTACCGGAATGATAATGATTAATACGGTTGGCAGAAGACTCACAGCGCGTCCCTTCTCTGGTGAAGACAGCACCGTAACTGAACCTGTGTAAGCAGTCGCATAATCCGCCATGACCACGCCAATATCGGCCTCTGCAGCCCGAGCTTTCCAGTTTTCATCCGGCCTGCTGTTCCATACGGAAATCTGTACGTCCGGCAGCTCTGCTTCAAGCTGCAATTCATCTAGTTCCTGTTCGTTCTGACGAATCACATACTTTGCTCCCAGTTCATTCGCTTTCGTTGTAATAAAAGTGGAAGCTTCATCCAAATTCTTCACCCGAACAATGTGGGCACCAACACTCACAAAGTTATCGGTAAATGCCTGTATACGTTTCTCTTCATCCCATTCCAGTTCATTCCAGAATGACGGCGCACCTCGAAAAGGCTGCGTTGGCGCATGATTTTGACGGGGCCTTCTTAACTTGGAAGCAATACCATTCATGAACTTCTCCTGCTTCTCGCGCGACCGCTTCTCCAATTGGTTCAGCCACTGCTGATGCTCAGTGCTCATGCCTGCCGCCTCCTTGCTCCCGTTCTCGCAAAATGTGCTCCATCCGGTTGCGGACATTGCTATCCATTTCTTTTCGATCTTGATCCAGCTCCTGATCCAGCTTGCTCCACTGCTGGCGGAATGAACGTTTGGCCAGGCTCGGTGCAACTCGGTATGTGTTCCAGCCCTTGAGCGGACCAAGCTTGAGCGAAATTCCTTCATTACGCACAACAGCCTTCTGGCCAAGCTGGCCCAGACGAATAGCCGCACTGAAACGTTTGGAGCTGGACACCACAGCGGCAAATCCCTTCATGCCTGCTCCCTCCAGCTTGTTTCCGTGGCCTTCTTCAACCTTACGTCTGCGTAAATACACGAGCATATCATGTAAAGGTATTTTGACAGGACAGGCCTCATAACAGGCCCCGCATAAACTCGAAGCACTGGCAATGTCGTTCCACTCGTCTATATTCCCATTCAGTGCTGGGGTCAACACCGCTCCAATCGGCCCACTGTAGGTTCCACCATAGGCATGACCGCCTATATGACGGTATACCGGACAAGCATTCAGACAGGCTCCGCAGCGTATGCAATTCAGCAGTTCCTGAAATTCAGGATCACCCAGCTGCAGGGATCTTCCATTATCCACGATAATAATATGCATCTCATCGGGACCATCCCCGTCTGCTGTTCGGCGCGGCCCGGTGATGCCTGACATATACATGGTCAATTTTTGTCCTGTAGCGGAACGCGGCAGCAGTGTGGCCATCACTTCAAGATCGGTCCAGGATGGAATGATACGCTCCATTCCCATCAAGGTAATCTGTGTCTTCGGTACAGTGGATACCATACGGGCGTTGCCTTCATTCTCGAACAACACCATGGAGCCTGTCTCTGCAATGGCAAAGTTACAGCCCGTCATGCCAATGTCAGCCTCAAGAAATTTTTCACGCAGCTTTTTACGCACAAACCCGGCGAGCACGGTTGTATCCGGTTCGAGAGTTTCCCCTGCTTCTTTTGATAATAACTCCGCAATCTGATAACGATTTTTGTGAATCGCCGGAATAACGATATGTGAGGGTGCTTCCCCTGCCAACTGGATGATATATTCACCCAAATCGGTCTCAATAGCTTCAATGCCGGCAGATTCAAGCGCATGGTTCAGATGTACTTCTTCCGACACCATCGATTTGGATTTGACCACGGACGCAGCTTCATTGTGGGCCGCTATATCGAGCGCAATTGCGGCTGCCTCGGCCGATGTATCAGCAAAATGGATATGGACACCGTTAGCACGGGCGTTGTTGACGAATTCATTTAGATAATAATCCAGATGTGCGATCGTGTGCAGTCGAATCTGGCGTCCCCGTTCCCGCCATTCATCCCAGTTTCCGTGTTCCTCCGAAGCCGATTTCTTTCCGTTCCGCAGACGTTCTGTTGTGAACTTGACGGCTTTGCGCAGAAAATCATCATTGAGCGCGAGTTCCGCACGCTTTTTGACAGACACATCCATTACACCAGGCTGACTCATCCTGATTGCACCCCCTCATACAGTAATTCCGCCAAATGCATGACACGAACCGGTTCATTCCGGTAACGCAGATTGCCTGCGATATTCATGAGACACGCCATATCCAGTCCAACAAGCACCTCGGCATCGGTCTCTTTGATATGATCAACTTTCTCGGTAACCATGGCGCCGGATATATCGGACATTTTTACAGCAAACGTTCCCCCGAACCCGCAGCAATCCTCTCCATAAGGAAGCGGTACAAATTCCAGCCCTTTCACTGCAGACAACAGCGCCATCGGTTCGTCTTTGACTCCGAGCAGCCTGCTGCCATGGCACGATGGATGGTACGTAACCTTGTGAGGAAAATGTGCTCCCAGATCCGTTATCCCGAGCACCTGCACCAGAAATTGCGTAAATTCATAGGCTTTCGCTTCCAGCCGTTTCGCCTTTTCGAGCCATACCGGATCATCCGCAAACAGCTCGGGATAATGATGAATCATATACGTGCAAGACCCCGAAGGACAGACTACAAAATCGCTGTCGTCAAACGCTTCCAGAATCGTTTTGGCTGCCACTCTCGTCTCATCCCAATACCCGCTATTATAAGAAGGCTGACCGCAGCAGGTTTGGACAGGCGGAAATTCCAACCGAACGCCGTGAGCGGCAAGCAGTCTGACCATCGCTTCTCCGACACGCGGGTAGATGGCATCGCTGAGGCAGGTAATGAACAAGGAGACCTTCATAAATACACGCTCCCATAATCAATTAGTAGTGGGTCTATTGAAGTTAACGCTAAGTATCAAAGTCAGAACGAGCAGACTATATGCCCATTTGCTTATACAGTCGTAATTTGGATGTCATAGTCCTTCAATCGTTTCATGAGATCACCGTCCAGTTGCTCATTGAGTATGACCGCATGAACCGCATTCAGTCCGGTTACCCTGGCGAACGCTCGCACACCAAACTTGCTGGCATCTGCGAGCAAAATAACCTGGTCGGAGATGCCGACCATTTTTTGTTTCAACCTGGCTTGCAGTTCATTGGATTCGCTAATTCCGCCACCATCCAGATGGACCCCCTTGCAGGACAAGAACAGTTTATCAACGTGATACGTTTCCAGTGAACGTTCGGCGAGCGGCCCGACAAACGATAGCGAACGCTGTGCCAATTGTCCCCCGGTAGAGATCACCTCTATCTTGTCCTTGCTGCTAAGTTCGGTCGCTACCTGAATCGAGTTCGTTAACACCGTCAGCGGAATATCCGGCATGTTCGCAGCCATATAACCTGCAGTGGTGCTGGCATCCAGGAGTATTCGATCCCCGGGGCGAATCATGGCAATGGCTGCCTGAGCAATTCGCTTCTTCTCTTCCGCATGAGTCGTTTCCCTCACGCGATAGGGGATCTCCGGCTGATCATCCTTGATGCTCACAGCACCCCCATGGGAGCGCTTTAATCGCCCGGCTTGCTCCAGCCGATCCAGATCGCGGCGAATGGTCTCTTCGGTTACCCTACAGCGATCACTTAGCTCGGACACACGCATGCTTCCGCTTTCATTAACCATCTCGACAATCCGATCATACCGCTCGGCAGCCAGCATGGTTACACCTCACTTCCGGCCTGTGATTTCGATGAGTCCGTTATCCTAAGAAATCTGCCGTATGCCTCTTCCCAAATCGATCTGTCTTTCGGTTCATACTCGGTTACCGGGAACGAATCACGAATGACCCTTCGAGCCTCCCAAATGTCCTTGAACGCTCCGCTCGCAATCCATTGGACAGCCATGTTACCAATTGCACTGCCTTCTGCCGGCCCTGCCCATACCGGTCTGCCAATAGAGCTTGCCGTCCACTGGCACAGCAATTGATTCTGGATGCCTCCGCCGACCATGTGCAATCCATTAAAAGACTGACCCGATAATTGTTCCGTCCATTCCAGTACTCTTCTGTATTTCAGCGCAAGACTCTCCAGGATGGATCTGGCAATAGCTCCTTGATCCTGTGGTTCCTGCTGTCCCGTATCTCGGCAATACTGGCGAATCCGAATGGTCATGTCACCTGCTGGCATAAACAGATCGTCATCAGGGTCAAACAAACTTGCAAATGGAGGAGCCGCTTCAGCTTGTTTTAATAATTCAGCGTAACTGATCCCCTTCCCCTGACGCTCCCATTCACGCATGCTCTCCTGCAAAATCCAGAGTCCCATAATGTTCTTCAGCAGACGGAATGTTCCGCCAGCTCCGCCTTCGTTCGTAAAATTCAGGGCCAAACTTTCCGGAGTAATGGCAGGATGATCGATCTCCGTTCCCATCAAGGACCAGGTCCCACAGCTCAAGTAAGCAAACGAACGATCCGTTGCCGGGATAGCGACCACTGCTGAACCCGTATCATGTTCGGCTACTGCAATAACAGGAATTGATGATATCCCCAATTCACCAGATATACTGCTGCGGAGTTGACCTACTCGTGTACCCGGCATCACCGCTTCACCAAACAGCTGATCCGAGACCCCGATGTGAGCAAGTAATTCTCCGTCCCACTGCCCGCTCACCGGGTTGTAGAGCTGTGTTGTCGTTGCATTGGTAAACTCATTCACCGCTTCTCCAGTCAAAAAGTACCGAAGCAGGTCCGGAATCATAAGAAAACGATCTGCTGCACCCAGCAGTGGTGAACCGTTCCGCTGCAGGGTTGCGAGCTGGTACAGGGTATTAAAACTTAGAAATTGAATGCCTGTTCGCTCGAAGATCCGCTGGGAGGTTAACTCATTGCGAACCTGTTCCATCATGCCGTTGAACTGCCCATCACGATAATGATAGGGGTTACCAAGCAATTCTCCATTGTGGCCCAGAAGTCCAAAGTCAACTCCCCAGGAGTCGATCCCCAAACTGTCAGGCTGCTCTCCCTGCTGCTTGACCAGGTGCAGACCTTGCAGCACTTCATGATGCAAACGCAGAATATCCCAGTACATTCGCTCGCCTGCTTTGACCGGCTCATTCTTGAATCGATGAACTTCGGTGGCCGTTATTCCCCGGTCATCCAGATGACCCAGCAGCGCCCTCCCGCTGCCAGCTCCCAAATCATATGCCAACACGCTCACTGCTCTACACCAACCTTTCTATACAAATGTTGCTTTTTACCTGCGATTAATTGTTTGTTTGTTTTTGTTTTATACTGTTTTGCTTTATTTTACGAGTATATCACTGTTGTAAGCGTTTGAATACCCTGTGTTTTGTTCTTTCCCAACAAAAAAACGACCTGATCCCATGGATAAGTCGTTCTTATGTTTGGCATTCCGTTTGGATTACGTATAAAAGCGGCCATTACTTACGCCGGACTGAGGCTGCACGTCTCTCTCGAAATGCTTGAACCTTGTGCCCTGGTATGTCAGCATGCCTTGGTCATTTTCCACCAGCATGCCATAGTTGCTTCCGCCGACGTTCAGTTCCACACGCTCTCCATTATCCAGTTGAAATGTTGCATAGTACCAGGTCGAAGCACTGCTGTCCCCGCTCCCTCCGGTAACTTGGGTTCTCTTCGCCACCATGGTGCAGTGCAGCGTGAGTAGTGTTGCTGCATTATTAGAAGACCATGTTCGAACTCCTGAAATAATGGCGTACACAATCACACATGCAATGATGAGAAATATAGCACCAATAAATATCGATCCGAATGCACTCATAGCCCCAAACTCATTAAATCCCGAAAAAAAACCTCCCTGATTGCCCTCAAATCCCGGCACACTATTCATGTCGTCAAATACACCGAAGCCGTCTGTGGTTAATCTGCCCATCGATGAGGATATGTTGATCGTCGTCATTCATCATCATTCCTTTCCGGCTCCAAAATAAGATGCACCGCCCCTTGCCAAGGAGACGGTGCACATGGACAACCTTACTTGCCTTGTCCGTATACTATATGAGCTTAATTAGGAATACAGACGTTCAAGTTCATCAACCAGACTGCCAACATACGCCACGGCTGCACGAATCGGCTCAGGTCCGGACATGTCCACACCCGCAAGTTTCATTAGCTCTTGAGGTGCGAGACTACCTCCTGCTTTTAATGCTTCGAGCCAGCGATCCACGGCAGGCTGTCCTTCCTCGCGTATCAGTCCGGCAGCTGCAGTCGATGCCGTCAAACCGGCTGCATAGGTGTAAGGGTACAGACCCATATAGTAATGAGGCTGTCTCATCCAGGTTAGCTTCGCCCCTTCATCTACAACCAGGTCAGGACCCCAGAACGCGGAAAGAATGTTTCCTTTCAGCTCACTGAGCAGCTTGGCTGTAATCGGTTCATCCTTGGTCGCAAGTGCATATACTTGGCGCTGTAATTCACCTTCAAGCAGATGGGTTACGAAGTTATGGTAATACGTGTTAAGTAATTGCAAGATTACCCACCGACGCATTCTCGGATTGTCAGAGCGTTTTAACAGATGATCAGCCAGCAGCATTTCATTCATGGTAGATGGTGCCTCAATGAAATATAGAGAAGGCCTTGTATTGGTGATCCGCTGATAGCGTCCGGCAAGCATGAAATGTCCAGCATGTCCGACTTCATGAGCGAGCGTAAACGCACCGCGCATATTGTTAGCCCATGAGATAAGGATATACGAATGTGCCCCGTAAATGGATGAACAGAAAGCCCCCGTTGACTTACCGGCATTATCTGCGTAATCCACCCAACGTTCGCTGAATGCCCGCTCGACAATCTCGCCGTATTCGGGTCCAAGCACAGCAAGAGCTTCACGGATGAGCGTGCAGGCCTCCTCATATGTAATGGCCGGACTGAATTCAGGATCCAGTGGAGCCTTGAGATCGCAGAACATAAGCTTGTCCAGCCCCAGCTCGCGTTTCTTGAGAGCCGCAAGTTTGCGCATATGCGGTGCAAGTTCCTGCTGAATGATATCCAGGATATTGTTGTACATCTCTTTGCTAACTTGCTGCGGGCTAAGCAGCATATCGGTTACGTCGTCGTAACCGCGAAGCCTGGATAAAACAACCTGTTTCTTTACTTCGGTTGCATAACCTTCGGCAAAAGTATTTTTGTAATCGTTAAGCTTGGAGCTAAAGGCTGCATAAGCAGAACGGCGCAGCTTGGTATCGGAAGACATTTCGTAGTTATTTTCATAGAACGACCAGGACAGTGGACGGTTATTGTCTTCTCCATCCAGCGCATCGTCGAAAGTCATGTCTGCCAGTTTACCGCGGAGGTAGATCCGGTATGGCGAATCCAATACTTCACCGAGGGAAGCCAGCACCTTTTCCGTCTCCGGCGAGAGACGATGTGCTTTTTCCTGAAGCAGAAGATTCAGACTGCGAGCATAGGGCTCCAGTCCGGGAAGTTCTTCAATATAACGTTCCACTGTACCCTCGGGAAGATCCGCAATTTCCGAATTGACAAAAGACAAGGAAGACGACAAAGAAGATAGGATATCTCCCGCTTTGGCCGAGTTCTCAATGTTTACCGGATTGGTACTATCCTCTGATTGTTTCAGTCGTGCGTAGGATGCGGTCTTCACAATCCGTTCCTGAAGTGCTTCACGAGCGTCCAGACAAGCCAGCAGCTGTTCGGCACCTTCGCCCAGACGTCCTTTGAACGTTTCAATATCGACAGCTGCTTCAGGAAGTGATCTGAGTTCCTGCTCCCACTCCGCATCAGTCCCAAACAAATCGGTCAGATTCCATGTCGACTCCTGGCTTACCTCGTCGCGTGTACGTATTTTTTCCATCTGTATATGTCCTCCTCCTTGCATTTCCAATATCTCTCATCGTATCATATTACGACCGTTTATACCTGACATCTCCCAAATTGAGACTTTTGGTTCAAGCCGAATCAAAATAAACCGCTAAGGTGTGGAAATATTCCATACCTCGGCGGTTTAGTTGACTTAAGGTTATTTGACTCTGACTTATTCTGATTTCCAGATTACATTTTCCCCGTAATTTTTGCCCCAATCGTACATGGCTCGCAGGACTGGCATCAGACTATGTCCATGGTCCGTCAAGCTGTATTCTACCCGAGGAGGGACTTCTGCATAAACCTTGCGCTCAATCAGCCGATCTTCCTCCAGCTCCCGAAGCTGGTTCGTCAGCATTTTTTGGGTGATATGAGGGATCAACCGTTTCAATTCACTGAATCGCTTGGTTCCTTCCAGGCCCAGATGCCACAATATAATAAGTTTCCATTTGCCGCCAATAACAGCAAGGGTCAATTCTTTCTCACAGTTGATTTCTTTCAGATTTATCCGTTCCTTGACTTCGGCTGCCATGGCTCCGAGCCCCCTTAGCTTACATTCTTATATCAATAGGTACATTATTCGATATAGCTTCTCTTAATTCTACTACAGCATGGCCCGAATGCATAGGAGACGTGACCTAGCACGGTATAAAGCATGACAGAAAGGACCGGCTCCCCTCTTCTATATGAGGGGCCCGGTCCTGCCTATGTTTTCTTCAAGATCTATGTGCGATCTTCTATTCCAGATTCGCGTGACGGCCAAACATGTCCGCCCCAGTCATCTCTTTCTTTTCCATCAACGTGAGTACCAGAGCATCCATAGCAAGCAGCAATCCTTGTTCAAAAAGCGAACCCATCGGCTGGATTGTAACGGCTGCGCCTGACGTTGCAGTGTCCTCTTTTGCAGATGCAGGCAGACGAACGACGGTGCTGGCCAATTGACCAATGGTGGACTCCGGCTTGATCGTGATCAGACCGACAGGAGCGCCTGCTTTACTGGCCTTTTGAGCCATCGCCGCCAGACTGCCTGTTTCTCCCGAACCTGAGCATAACAGAAGGAAATCCTTCGGACTGATGCCCGGTGTGACAGTCTCCCCGACAACGAATACCCGGAGCCCCATCTGCATCAATCTCATGGCAAAAGCCTTTCCCATCAAACCGGAGCGTCCGGCACCTGCCAAAAAAATCTGTTCTGCATTCAGAATATGCTCAGCCATTGCCTGCATCTCCGAATCGTCGATCTGGCTTAGTGTACGTTCCAGCTCCTTCAGAATGTCAGCTGCGTATTGTGTGCTGCTCATTCCGTTTACCCTTGTTGAACGAGACGTTGCATTTCAGCCGCAACCTTGGCTTTGTCTTCTTGTCCTGTGATTCCGCCGCCCACAATAACCAGATCCGGTTGTGCTTTGATCACTTCAGGCAATGTTTCCAGCTTGATGCCGCCAGCTACAGCCGTTTTTGCGTTTTTCACAGCAGCTTTGATCGTTTGCAGATCTTCGAACGGGCTTTGTCCCTCAGCTTGCAGGTCATACCCTGTGTGTACACAGATGTAATCTACGCCAAGCGAATCAACTTCACGAGCACGTTGTTCAAGGTTAGGCACGTTGATCATGTCCACAAGAACTTGTTTGTTTTGTTTCTTCGCCTCTGCTACTGCACCTTTGATCGTACTGTCATTGGTTGCCCCAAGCACAGTGATCAGATCCGCACCAGCTTCAGCTGCCTTCATGATTTCATATCCACCAGCGTCCATAATTTTGAGGTCTGCAAGAACTTGCAAATTAGGGAATGCTTCTTTCATCGCTTTTACCGCGTGCAAACCTTCATTAATAACGATTGGTGTACCAATCTCAACGATATCGATATATTGTTCCACTTCTTTAACCAGAGCGATACCTTCAGGGATATTTACCAGATCGAGTGCGAGTTGCAATTTCATGATTCATTTCTCCTTTGTTGTTCAAGTATGATTATTGCTGTATAGGATTCTAAATAATTAGCCTGCACCAATCAGCCTCTTCAGATGCATGCAATGTTTATCTTGGCTACTCATTCATTGTAGGGCCTGACTTTCCATTCAGGAAGTACGCACTTTGAAGTCAGGTAGTTACCTACACGATACTATTGATTAAATTTAGTTGTTATGCGAAGTGTAGTAATCAGAATTAATTAAGGAACACTCTATAGGAGAAGTAGCGAATACAAAACTCTTCCTTACATCAATAAAAATACCCTGCCATAAGGCAGGGCAGTATTTCATGTATCTATGCATGTACAACTGGATCAATACGGTTTAGAAATAAACGGGTTTTACACATACCGGCTTGGATGCACCTGTACTATGTCCTGTGTATTTCAGACGTCCGCTTTCTTGATCTACAGTGAACGTAACGATGTTGTTGGTATCACGGTTGGCTGCAATGAGCAATTTACCGTTCGGTGTCAATGCAAAGTGACGTGGATGTTCACCTTCTGCAGAAACGTGCTCAACCAGCTTCAAATGTCCTGTTTCAGCGTCTGCTGCAAATACAACGATACTGTCATGTCCACGGTTCGATCCGTATACAAAACGACCATCATTCGATACGGTAATTTCAGCCGTTGTATTTTCAGCGCCCTCATAGCCATCCGGCAAAGTCGACACAGTGATTACTTCAGTCAACGTACCTGCTGCTGCATCATAACGATAAGACGTAATGGAAGAATCCACTTCGTTAATCACATAAGCGAACTGGCCATTCGGATGGAACGCCAAGTGACGCGGACCTGCTCCTGCATGGGTTTTTGTTTCGCTATGCAGCACAAGCTCATTGTTGTCAGCATCAATCGTGTAGATGGCAATCTTGTCAGCACCCAAATCCTGTACCATCATATATTTGCCATCCGGGCTGAAGAAAGCAGAGTGTACATGAGGCTTGTCCTGACGCTCTGGATGTGCGCCTTTACCCTCATGTTTTTTCTCGTCCAAAAGCGCTCCGACTTCACCGTTATCCGTCAACGATTGCAGACCTACCAGTCCACCGTGATAGCTGGAAAGGATCAGGTAACGTCCAGAAGGATCACGCTGGATATGACATGGTGGAGCCGAGATGGAATCATTACGATTAAGCAAGGATAGTTTCCCTGTGGAAGGATCAATGTTCAGAGCAACCGCTTCGGACATTTTGCTTCCCTCTGGAGATACAGCTTCCCCAATGGCATACACTTTGTTGTTTTCGGCATTAACGTTTACAAACGTTGGATTTTTCACACCCGAGATGCCGTCCAGCTTGCTTAAGCTGCCTGTATCCTCATTCAATTCATATGCGTAAATGCCCTCATTTTCCGCTTCGGCATAAGAGCCGACCAATACGAGCAAGCGTTTTGATTCACTCATTACAGTTTCCTCCTCTATGTGTATGTAGTCTAGCTGCATCTCTTCTATAATAAATCTGCCATATCAAAATAGCAATCCGTCAGCCCTTCCCACGCTCAACATACAGGGGCTCATGCAAGTTATTGGAGAAATATCATGTGGGTATTCATTCACGATCCAGGACAACTTCTGCTATGATTAGATAGGTTTTTCATCATGAAAGGACTTGAAAGGACTGAATTCGGTTGCTGCAATCATTTCTGCTTACGTTGTATCATGTTTTTTTGCCCATATCCCTGCCAGTTATCGGAGGCCTTCTGTTGAAACGGTTCAAAAATTGGGATACCCGGTCACTGTCAACCTTCTCCCTCTATATTCTGAGCCCTGCGCTGATCTTTGATACGCTGCTTCATGCCGAAATTACCTGGACGGACGTCACAGGCACGTTCTGGTTTTCCATTATTAATCTGATCGCGTTATGGGCACTGGCCGAAGTACTAAGCCGGATCTTCCACCTGGGTGCAAGCGAAAAAGCAGGACTCACCCTTGTCTCCACGTTTACAAACTGTGTGAATTACGGGCTCCCGCTCGTTTTGCTTGCCTTTGGACAACTGGGATTGGACAAGGCCTCGGTCTATGTGATCGGACAGATGATTATTGTGAATACGGTCGGGATCTTTTTTGCAGCCAGGTCCGAATTCACGGTCAAACAGGCCATTTTGTCCGTGTTCCGTATGCCTTCCATTTATGCCGCATTCATTGCAATCGTTCTGCGGTCCACCAGCATCAGTCTTCCTGAAGCTCTGGATGGTGGCATCGCAATGCTTGCAGCGGGGTATTCCCCGGTCGTGCTTGCCATATTGGGTGCACAGATGTTACGACCACGCGGTTCCGCTGAGCCATGGCAGCCTAACGTACGGCGTGCTTTCTGGACTGGACTTGTCGTGCGTCTCGCTGCTGCACCGGTACTATCTTACCTGATTCTGACCGCACTTCAGGTTGAGGGCACCTTATTTAGCGTGCTGCTGATTCTGGCATCCATGCCAACGGCAGTAAACGCCGTTATTTTGGCTGAGCAATTCAATGCCTCACCGCAATTTGTATCCCGCTGCATTCTATGGACAACCGCAGCATCCATGGTCATTCTGCCGGTTATGATTGTGATGTCTTCCGGATAAGCACTGGTGCTGGTCCAGGAGACATCGCCGCTAGGCGGCGCTTCTCCATTCTTCGTTCATGGCGACGACGGAGAGCTCTGACATAGAAGAATTTGACCACAAAATACGAAATGAACCCCAGGATCACGCCAAATACAGACATGCCTGCGAGGATATCAAGCCCACCCAGCAATAATTCGCTGAGCGCAGACCAGTTGCCGCGAAACAGCTCCATAAAGGCACTCTCGTGCACGGGGCCCTGTCCCATGCTGTGCGCTGGCAATATCCATGACCCAATCTGCTTGGCTAGCGGCATGAGCAAAATCGGCAGAAATGTCAGTTTTCCAATCACATTGCCCACAATGGCAGCCGGAAGTGAACCGCCAGACAATCGCACAATGGGGTAAAACACGAGATAGATCAGTGATGCCGTGGAGATAACGATCAATTCGAGACCAAAACCGATCGCGAATCCGGTGGAAACCTTATGTGCTCCTCCGGGAGCACGTAACAATTTAAGAAAATTCAGCTTCAACGCACGCGTTAAACGCGCGAATCGGTTCGCTTTGCTTTTCTGTGAATTCATACCGAACTTCCCCTTATTTTACACAAATGACGGCTCGCGCCGTCTCTTCATTTCTTTTAGACTGTTTTAACATCAGCTGTGACAATGACAGGCTGCGTTTCGATGGTTACATTCCCTGCGACCGCTCTTGTTATCATACAAGACTCTTCGGCCTTATGTGCAAGTCGATCCGCTTTGGTCAGCTCAGCCTCTGTTGCATCAGACTGAAGCACTATGCGTGGTCGATGCACGATTCGTTCATACGTAAAAATATTATTGGTGACATCCACCGTTGCTTCCGACTCCAGTGTCAGCTCATGCGGTGTAATATCCGAGCGTTCCAGCATGGCTGCCAGGGTAATCAGATAACAGGTAGAGGCTGCACCCAGCAGCATTTCATCCGGATTGGTTCCTGTACCTGGCCCCCCCATCTCCTGTGGGATGGATATGACCGATTTTAATCCTCCTGCATCAATTGTGCCCTCACTGTTACGTCCGCCGTTCCATACGGCTTTCAGATGAAAAGGATGTTTCATTTCACTCATTCCTTTCTTGAAAAGTAAAAAATTGAATCTACACAAGAGAACTCCAAAGTCAGAAAACTTTCAATCGCTGTTATCCCCAGATTTTTTAATCCCTTGTTATAGGGGAAATCCGGTGATAAATGCGACCGCTCCGCTTTTCCAGTTCTTCTGCCCTCTCCGTTCAAGTGTAGATATTCGATTATACTTTTCTATAATTACACTCGTTTACATGGTATGGATTGTTCGTTCAGTGCGCTAACAAGTTCTTCGTTCAACCCCACATCGGTAATAACCTGTGTCACACTGCTGAGTTCTGCTACTCGCGTAAAAGCCTGTATATCGAACTTGCTCGAATCGGCGAGCAAAGTAACTTCATCCGCAATACTGATCATCTTCTGTTTCACCAAAGCCTGCAATTCGTTCGATTCACTGATGCCTTTGGTCAAATGCACCCCTTTGCAGGACAGAAACACCTTGTCCACATGATAGGCATCCAGTGAACGTTCAGCGAGCGGGCCTACAAAAGATAACGACTTGGAAGCAAGCTGCCCTCCCGTAGCAATAACCCTGATCTGTTCCTTGCTGCTCAGTTCAGCGGCCACCTTGATGGAGTTGGTCAATACAGTTAGCTGAATATTCGGCAGCCCTGCAGCCATATACCATGCCGTTGTACTTGCATCCAGTGCAATCCGGTCGCCTGGCTGTACCATTTTGATGGCTTCTTCAGCTATTCTGCGCTTTTCTTCAGCATGCGTAATTGCCCGTTCAGGATAAGGGATCTCCGCTTGTCCTTCTTCTTTGTATTTTACGCTAACCGCACCGCCGTGGGATCTTCTAAGCCTGCCAGCCTGCTCCAGCTTGTCCAGATCGCGGCGAATCGTCTCCTCTGTCACCCCGCAGCGCTCACTAAGCTCGGTTACACGCATGCTTCCCTGCGCATCCACCCATTCCACAATTTTCTCATAACGTTCAGCCACGAGCATTATTTCTTCACTCCAAACCGTTGATATCCAAGATGAATCCTGTACATCCCATCATACCACAGTGCTACCTGAAGGAGAATTTTATCGGGATGAAGAACGTGCAAAAAGAGGGAGCCTATGCTCCCTCCGTAATTGCTGAGATGTATTATTTATCGTCTGCCAATGGGAACCAGCCCGGCGTGTTAATGATGGCATTCCACAATCCGTCAGGGATAACCAGACGCTCCTGATCCGCTTTGGTCAAAACGGTCTCGATATCCTCTTCTCGTCCGCTCTCGATTTTTTCTACCCAGTCCGGTTCAATAATCAACTCACGTCCGATGGCAAGCAGTGGCACGCCAGTTTGAAGAGCTTCCGCTGCCTCGTCTGCCGTATGGATTGCACCTACACCAATAACCGGCAATTTGCCGCCTACACGGTCAAGGATAAATTCCATTCTGGAACGGGTATCTGCTTCGCCCCGGCGTGGTTTGGACCAGAACTCGTTCAGAGATACATGCAAGTAATCCAGATTTTTTTCTTTCAGTGCGTCAATAAGTGCGTAAGTCTCTTCCATAGTCAACCCTGGTGTTTCCGGTTCTTCAGGAGAGAAACGGTATCCAACAATAAACGGAAGCTTGGTATGTTTCGCTACAACCTTATTCACTTCATCCACTACAGCCAGCGGGAATGTCAGGCGTTTCTCAATGCTGCCACCCCAGCGGTCTTCCCGGCGGTTGGAATGCGGAGAAAAGAACTGCTGGATCAAGTAACCATTCGCACCGTGGATTTCTACACCGTCGAAGCCGGCTTCAATGGCGCGACGTGTCGCTTCACCGAAATCGTTGATGATGGACGTAATCTCTTCGTCAGAGAGTTCTCTCGGTAGAGGAGATCCTGGACGTTCACTGGCAACTGCACTTGGTGCTACCACTTGACCAGCGGGTACAGCTTGTTCTGGAGTGAGACGTCCGGCATGGAAGATCTGAAGTACTGCTTTGGAACCTTGCTGCTTGATCGTGTCGGCGAGGCGTTTCAGGCCCGGAACGAAGCTATCGTCATAGGCTGCAAACTGCGCCGGAAATCCGATACCGTTCGGTGTAACATACGTTACGGCAGTCACGGACATGCCTGCACCGCCAGTGCGACGAGCATAATAAGCCAGTTCAGCATCCGAGACGGTACCGTCGGGATTCGAGGACATATGAGTCATAGGAGCGAGTACGATCCGGTTTTTGAGACTAATGCCGTTTGGTAGTGAAACTTGTTCAAACATTTGGCTATACTTTGGATTCATTCGTGGTTCCCTCCTGATTATAATATCTCTTTAAATAGATATATGAATACGTATTTCGATTACTGTAACCATTATAGTTACTATTACTCCAGATTTCAACTTTTCATTTTCAAATCTTTTTGGACGATTCGATTCCTTCATTTATTAAACACAATCACGCCGCATCAAGCTCACAGCAAAAAGGGCGAAGTGAAATCCAACACTCCGCCCCATGGATCACCATCCACAGAAATGCATCTAGAAATTACGTACATATGCGAGCTTCAGATCCATCTCTTCCACACATTCATAACAATCATGTTCATCGTTAGCTACCATCGGTGTCACCGGGTACAGATTCATATCTGTCGTATTGTACGATTTGAGAAGAGGCAGCAGCTGCGTCACCCGTGTATTGGACGGGTCAAGCCAAGTATTGATTTCATCTTCCGAGAGAATCGCAGGCATTTTACTGCCGAATTCCCGGGTTACCATGTTAGCACCAGTCATTAGCATCGTGCAGGTGCGAAGCGGCTGCTTGCGGGTATCTTTCCAAATTTCATATAACCCTGCGATACCAAACAATCCCCGATCCGGCATTACCACTCGTACCGCATAGCTTTTTTTGCCTTCCTTGCGCCAGTAATACAGTCCGTTACATGGGATAACGCATCGTTTCGTTTCCACCAATTTGTAGTAGGATGGGTTCTCATGCACGGTCATCAGGTTGGCATTGACGGCATCACGCCCCCAGAACGGAATAAAGCCCCAGCGAAACTCGTCCAAAACCCGTTCACCGTCCTGATGCAAAATGATCGGCGTGTGCTGCGTCGGACTAATGTTATACCGGTTCTTGTAGTAATACATCACGCGTTCAATCTTGAAATGGTCCCTCACTTCATCCAGATCAGCTGCTAATGAAAAACGATTGCACATGCTCAACGCTTCCTTCCCTGTGTGAATTTGAATGTATTGTTTGTTATTAAAGGGAAATTATGCATGGCAATATTCAAATTATGGATGCGCAACCCAAGCGTACAAGACGTTACATTCGAGACACTTTTGAAAATGACAAGATCATACTAATCATCACAACATGATGTTATACTCCGCTGAAAACATCCATTATACAATAAGTTAGAAGTACATTACGTATGCAAGATGATGCTGCTTACTATTGTCTGATACAGGCACAGCAGTTTCATGTGCAGTTAATCATTTTTATTGTAAAAGGAGCTAATTCATATGGAATTCAACCGTCCCGTTCAAATGGGCGTCGATTATTATCCAGAGCATTGGGACTCTGCGTTATGGGAACAGGATGCCCGTTTGATGGCCGAAAGCGGTGTACACCTTGTGCGTGTAGGTGAATTTGCGTGGAGCCGTATGGAGCCTGCAGATGGGCAGTTCGATTGGAAATGGCTTGATCAGGCCCTGGATATCCTGCACAGTCACGGATTAGAGATCATCATTGGAACCCCCACCATGACACCTCCACGCTGGCTCACTGAGAAATGTCCGGATATTCTGCCTATCCTTCCCAATGGTCAACGATACCACGAAGGGGTTCGTGGCCACCGCTGCTATAATAGTCCGAGCATGAGGACATACAGTGCACGCATCGTGCAGAAACTGTCTGAACGTTATGCCAAGCACCCTGGAGTAGTAGGCTGGCAAACAGACAATGAATTCAGCTTCACGGATTGCCAGTGTCCCGCTTGTGCGGATGCTTTTCGCGAATGGGTTCAAGCACGTTACTCGACGCTGGAACAAGTCAATCAACACTGGGGTACTGTGGTGTGGAGCGGTGAATACAGTGATTGGGAACAGATCACACCGCCCTATGGGGGATCTACGTTTCAGAATCCTTCTTTCTTGCTGGACTATTCCCGTTTTCAGTCGGATTCCATCGTCGCCTTTCAGCAGATTCAGGTAGACATCATTCGCCGTAATTGTCCAGACCATGCGATTACGCATAATTTCCATAGTTATCCGCAGAAAGCGGATCAATATAAGATTGCAGCAGAGCTCGATTTCGCTTCTTTTGATTATTATCCGAATCCATCACCAAACAAAACCGAAACGGCACCATACAGTGGGGCGCTGTCTCTGGATCTGACACGTGGCATCAAACGCCGCAATTTCTGGATTATGGAACAGCTAAGCGGACCGCCAGGATGCTGGTTTCCGATGTGGCGTGCACCCCGTCCGGGTTTTCTGCGTGCTTACTCGTGGCAGACCATAGCCCGCGGAGCAGATGCGGTTGTGCATTTCCGTTGGCGGAGTGCTACGGTAGGAGCAGAGCAGTTCTGGCATGGCCTAATCGACCACAGTAATGTGACCGGCCGGCGGTTTAAAGAATTCCAGCAGCTGTGCTCGGAGGTGAACAGACTCGGCGAGCGTCTCCAAGGTTCAACTCTGGATAATGAAGTTGCCATCCTGCATTCGCATGAGCAATTATACGCTCTTCATATTCAACCTCAGGCTGAGGGATTGAATTACTACGAAAATATAAAAGTATGGCATCGTGCCTTGACCAAATTGGGAATCAGTACAGATGTCATCCACTCTTCCGCATCACTGGATGGATATAAAATCATTATTGCTCCTCATCTGTACCTCCTGGACGAGGCAACCGCAGAGCGACTTCAGGCATTTGCAACTGCAGGAGGAACCCTGATCCTTACACATCGTTCCGGCGTTAAGGATGACCATAATGTATGTGTGATGGCCCCGCTGCCGGGCTTGTTGTCCGCTTGTTCCGGTGTGAGAGTGACCGAATATGATCCGGTAGGCGGCGACACCATCATGATTCGGGATGATCAGGGCAATGAATATGCCGCATCCCAGTGGGCAGATGTGCTTGAACTCGATACAGCACACCCCGTTGCTGTATATGCCGATCAATTCTATGCCGAAAGTGCAGCCGTTACACGTAACCAGTGGGGTGAGGGTGAGGTCTATTACATAGCCACCCAACCGGAAGAAGCCTATTTGCGCAAGTTACTGCGAACGATTGGCGACAAGCGCCAGCTTGCGGGAATTGAAGCTCTATCTGACGGAGTCCAGATCACCACCCGGACGGGTCCGAATGGATCATTTCGTTTTATACTGAACTTAAGTCCTGAGCCTGTTTCCATCCAGTTGGATGCTACCTATACGAGTGCGCTGGACGGCACAGTCAAGGCAGATCAGCTGCTACTGGACCGGTATGATCTTGAAATCCTCGAAATTGAAAAATAAGAAACATCCTTTAATCGTATTGTGAGATAGAGAAACTAAAAAAAGGCTCGGGTACACGACATGTGCACCCGGGCCTTTCACATTTGTTTATTCAACGATTAAATAATGCGTACAATTACAGTTTAATAAAATCAGCCATCGAACGAACCTCAATTGCACCAGCTTTCGAGGCAGCACCAGCATGCTGTAATCCTTCTCTGGACGTGAACTTGACCTTCACCGGAATGCCAGGAATTAGATCAAAGAAGTTATCGGAGAACACGCCTTCAGCTTCTGTAGAGATCCATACCTGTTTAGCCAGTGTGTCACTTTCCAGAACCAAATATGAACCATCGGACTCCTGCACTTCAGTCACCTGGATCGCTGCTTGCTTCAAGCCAAGATCCTTCGACGGTGCAAAATAGTGTTCCTGTACAATGTCTGCGTGACCCTTCTGCTTCAGTTCCAATCGCAACAGGGTTGCTGCCGCATCGTGGCCTTGGAGCCAGTCGGCGTTGTTTAGGGTCAGGACCTGTTTGCCGGAATTCGACTCCAGACTCACTGTGTGCTCTTCCTCCCGGTATACCGTACCATCGAACCCTATGAGCTGCACTTGCAATTGACCCTCAACCGGCTGCAGCTGATCCGAAATCAGGTAAACATCCGTTCTATCTTCCTTCGTACCATCCACGGAGACCAGTACATCACTGAAACTGCGTTTGGCATAATACTGCAAGGCCTTCCAGTTCCCGAAGTAGTCCATGCCTGCCCAGGAAGCGACTGGCCAGCAATCATTCATCTGCCAGTAGAGTGTTCCCATACAGTACGGTTTACGGCGGCGATGTGCTTCAATGGCTGTTTTCATTGCTTCAGCCTGAAGCACCTGACTCATGTACAGGAAGGATGGGAAATCCTTCGGTTCATGCATATACATGTCCATGTACTGTTTGATCAGACGGTTACCTGCACCGTTCTTCTGGTGTGCCAGCATCACTTCGGATTCCAATGCCAGATCTTCTTCCTCCGCATATTTGCGAACGGATTTGTATTCCGGGAACGACTGGAAGCCATATTCGCTCATAAAACGCCCAACGTAAACGTTGTAGTTTTCAAATGGTTCAACGCTGTGCCACACGCCCCAGTAGTGAATATCCCCTTCCGACGTCGATGGATTAGCATGCTGCTTCTCATCACCCGTCAGTGATACGAGTGGCGAAGAAGGCCAATAGTCCACACCTGGCGCATAGTCTTCAACCACTTCCGGAAGTAGCTCATGGAAAATGGCTTCATAATCTGCCCAGATCTTCTCGCGCTGTTCGGCATTATAATCCTTTTTCCAGCCCCAGCCACCGTCTTCAATGTAATGAGCCCAAGCCGAGTCGATTTCGTTATTTCCGCACCACAGTGCGATGCTTGGATGATTGCGCAAACGTTTAACATTATCGATGGCTTCATGTCTCACGCTGTTCAGGAACGCTTCGTCCCCCGGGTACATGCTGCATGCAAACATAAAGTCCTGCCAAACCAGTAAGCCGTACTCATCACATAATTCATAGAACACATCTTCTTCATAAATACCGCCGCCCCAGACCCGCAGCATGTTCATGTTGGACTCGGCTGCTGAGACAATCTCATGCCGATAACGCTCTGCCGTAATCTCCGTAATAAAGCTGTCATTGGGAATGTGATTAGCGCCTTTTGCAAAGACGGCAACACCGTTCAACTCAAAGTAGAAAGAAGCTCCAGCTTCATCCTTGTCCCGCACCAGGCGTATAGATCGAAGTCCTGTCTTAACCGTCGAATCAGCCAAAACCTGTTCTCCCTTGAGTACTTCTGTAACAAAGGAGTACATATGCGGATCACCCAATCCCCGGCTCCACCACAGCTTCGGTTCGTTAATCGAAACCGGAATTTCGATCGTTTGCACGCCTGCCTGCAGTGAAGCAGCCTGTTCCCATGTCTGACCATCCGTACCAATACGAATGATTGTTTCAATCGGGTTGAACGTTTCAACCTCCACGATGGCCGTCAGCGAAGCAGCGGAAGCGGTTACTTCATTTTGCCAGATGAATACATCATTGATTCTCACTTCGGACCAGCCTTCCAGACGCGCTTCACGCCAGATGCCACTGGTTACGAAGCGGGGACCCCAATCCCAACCGTAGTGATATGGTGCTTTCCGGGCAAAGATACTAACCCGTTTATCACCAAGTCCACCGACATCGGACTGATCATTGGAAGCAGGCAATGCATAACCCAACTTCTCAAGCTTGGGCAGATCTTCCTGGATCGGTGACCGAAAACGAATTCGGAGTACGTTGCCACTGGCCTTCACAATGGACTTCACATCCACATTCCACACGCGGAACATGTTGTCAGCGGATAATACGTGCTGGTCATTCACATATACATCCGCATATGTATCGAGACCGTCAAACACAATCTCCAAATGTTCCTGTGACAACAAATCCTCGTTTATATCAAACTCTGTCCGGTATTCCCAATCCTTCTTGTCAATCCACTGAATCTCTTTCTCGTTCGTTCCATAAAACGGGTCCGGAATCTTATCCAGTTTCAGCAAATCCGTATGCACACAGCCGGGCACCTGAGCCGGCAACCATTCTTGATCCTCACAAGCCTTGAACGTCCAATTTTGAAAAATCTGTGATTGTATTTTACTCATAACAGCCTCCGTTTATCGATGAAGTGTCTTAAGCGAAACAATTTGTTAGGTTTTGTTATTAAATTATCGAATAACTTACAAAACAAAATTAACATGATAACCTACTTAACGTCAATCCGTTTTTCTTAAATAACAAAATAGGAAAACAAAAAAAAGACATGAGCTGTTCATTGCTCATGTCTGCTCCCATATCCGATAAGCATCTATTCACCTTGATCTTGCTCACGAATGGCGTTGTACTCATCCCGGACAACCAAATCGGAATAGATCAACTTGCGTTCATACGGCTCATGAGGATGCTCCATACGCCATAATAATTGATCCACTGCTCTAATGCCAAGGTTTTCCTTATTGATATGAACCGTGGCCAGAATAGGCTCATCTACACTCGTATTATCAAACCCGGTCACCGCACAGCGCTCAGGCACCGCTATGCCTCGACTCTGCAAGGCACGCAGTACGATTACTGCCGTATGATCATTGGTGCAGACGATGACTTCTGGAATATGTTCTAACGGCATTTCGGTTATTGCCTTCTGAATAAGCTTAAGATCCGGTCCCAGCAAGTCGGCCTGCTGCAATGTTGGTAGCTGCATTTCTTCAAGCACCGTTCGGTATCCTAACCATCGCTCTCTGAAGCTTGCTGCATCAGGAAGCTGGCCGGCAAACTGGAATCGTCTGTACCCCTTGCTTACGAGCATCAGCACCAGTTCTTTCATACATTTGATATTATCCGTAAATACGGTATCTCCGTGAATGGCCGGGTCCTCATGATCCACCATCACGAGCGGAATTTGAAGCCTATAAATCTCAAGCAGTATAGGGGTGGAGATGGAACCCACGGTTATAATGCCGCTAATTGCTTCAGGATTAAGTACCGAGAACATCCGGTCCGAAGATGGCTCGGTTAATGTTAATATATCCATCCCTTGTTCGTTAAGGCGGGCAGAAATACCGTCAAATACAGGTCCCCAGTACAGTGAGGAGCGATTTTGGGAACGAATATTGGGAAACAAAATGAGAATCGTGCCAGACTGCCCTGGCTTGCTGCTGCGTACAGGCTGTGGCTCAACAGGATATCGCTTGGTTTCCGTTTTGAAATACCCCAGTTGACCTGCCGTTCTCACAATCATTTCCCTGGTTTGTTCACTCACCCCTGGTTTTCCCGTCAAAGCACGCGAGACTGCGAATTTTGACACCCCCGCAGCATCGGCTATTTGCTGCATGGTCACTTTTTTGCCCATATTACTCACTCACCCGTTCTCCCTTAATTTACATTTAGTGTAGCATAAAAAACATAATCCAACAAAACAAGTTATAATTTTGTTTGTTTTGTTAGCCAACACGGATTGCAATTTATACCAAAAAAGAGCTCGTCCACTCTTCTGGTAAGAGATGTTCGAACTCTTTTGTCTTATGCCCATTTTATATTCCGGACGCTCCCTGCTCCCCAAGGTCTGCAGGTATAGTGCCCCGCTTCCTGCGCCAAAACCTGACGTCCAATGTTTTAATTTCTGTGATTAATACACCCAGCAGCATCAATGCGGCTCCCGTATATCCTTGCAGCGTTAATGTCTCTCCCTGGAAGCTAAAAGCAAAGGCTGCCGCAAACAGCGGTTCAAGAGAGAAAATGAGACTGGTCCGGGTAGGCGATGCATGACGCTGAGCCAGTGTCTGGAGGATATATCCAATACCACTGCACAGTACCCCGAGCCCGAGAATAGCCACCCACGATTCCGGGCTATCCGGCAACCGCGGACTCTCAAACAGGAATGTGGACCCGATTCCCCAGAGCGCTGCAACCCCCAGCTGAATGGTGCCAAGCGTTAATGGATCATGTTTCGGAATATACCTTCCAGCAATCATGATATAAATAGCATACGTTAAAGCAGCCAAAATACACAGGATATCACCGGTATGCAGGCTAAGCTCATGCTGGAGTGTGAGCAGACCCAGTCCGGCAACAGCCACAATAATGCTAATCATCAGCCTTGTATCCGGCATGCGTCTATGTAAGATGGTACTTAGGATCGGCACAAAGATTACGGCCAAACTAATTAGAAATCCTGCCTGCGAAGTCGTTGTCCGCTGTACGCCATAAGTAATCAGTACAAAAGCTGCAAATAATGCAGTACCCATAATGGTACCCGCCCCAAGTGTTTTCAGATCCATTCGGAACAGTCGCCGGTGGAAAATAACCGCTGCGGCAATAAAAGCGATACTGAAGCGAAATGCGACCAAATTGAGTTCTTGCATGGACTCCAGACCTGACTTCATGAATAAATAGGAGGAACCCCAAATAACGGTTGCGAGCAGCATCTGCAGATCTGCCCTTCTTGAAACATTAACTTGTTTTCCAATGATTCTACCCACTCTGCTTCAACCTTCATTCTATGTATTGTTCTATGTTGAGTCCGTACAAATTCAACTCGCCTTGGCAAGTATAAACGATCTCTTTCCATTATAAAAATGAATATTTATAATAGTATTTATGAAATAAATTCATGCATTACTCACCGGAAGGAACGGATTGAATTATGTCATTGGTCAAGTATGAAATTCTGAATGCCGTCGTAGATTACGGAAGCCTTACAAAGGCTGCGGAGGCCCTGAATATTACTCAGTCTGCCATCAGTCATGCCATTGCCAGTCTGGAGTCGGATTGTGGATTTACATTGTTGAATCGAGGCCGAACAGGTGTAAAGGTTACCGCTGAAGGGGAACGGATTCTTGGTTATACGCGTGAAATTTTGCGTTGGAACGAGCTCATGAACCAGGAAATATCACTGATTCGCGGAGCTGAGGTCGGTACAGTACGCATTGGAACATTTGCCAGCGTCTCGACTCAATGGCTGCCTGGAATACTGAAGCAATTCCGCTTGCGGCATCCGGGTATAGAGATCAAACTGTGGGAGGGTGACTATGCTGAAATCGAAGCCTGGCTGGCGGGCGGGGCTATTGATCTCGGCTTTTTATCCCTTGGCGAATCGATGTCTTATGAGACCATCCCATTGCAAAAAGACAGGATGATGTGCATCCTGCCCCTAGGTCATCCACTTGCAGATGAAACTTCTGTATCGTTTGAATTGCTGCTGGAACAGCCTTTTATCCTGCCCCGCTGGGGTGGTGACAATGAGATTGAACGTTTTATTCGGCAGCACGCCGCCAAGCTGAATGTAGTCTATGAAGTTGCTGAAGATCAGGCCATCATGGCCATGGTTCGAAACGGACTCGGGATCAGTCTCCTGCCTGAGATGGTATTACAAGGGCATACGAATGAACTGGCACTTGTACCACTCAGCGGCGACCCTTACCGTACCATTGGGTTAGCCTGCCCTTCTCTTGCCAATCTGTCTCCAGCGACCCGCCGTTTTATTGAAGCTGTACAAGAATGGCTGGCTCATACCCCTTAATCAGGATAGGGGAGTGTGCCTCCCCTTCCCCTTAACTCGCATTACTCACAAATTGTACAATGCCAATACAAACCATGAGTACCAAAAGAACTGCCAATACCACAGCAAAGCCAATCAGAAATCGAATAGCGGGTGAACGCCGATTCCCCTGAAGATGAACTGCCAAATGATCCAGCTTCCCCTCAAGCCGGTCCATTCTTTCCTTGACTTGTTCCAGTTCTTTATTGGTGCTCATGATATATCATCCCCTCTTATTAATGCTGAGTTAAAAAATGTTTTACTCCCAGATGCGATCAAGTTGATCCGAATAAAAGCGGATGGCCTTATGATAATCATGTATTCCTGGATCTGTCGATGTATCCGCCAGCTGTACCAGCAGCCTTTTCATGGCTTCCGCATGTTCCCCGGTATTGTAGAGTACCATGGCATAGAAGACTTCGAATTCCCGCTGTTCCGGAAATTCTTCCATTCCCGTTTCCAACCACTTCTTAGCCTGCTCATACTGACCCAGAGTCCGATATGTACTGCCGAGACCCAGAATGGCTCCTGCTCTGTCTTCCCCCTTTAATCCCTGGCTTAGCGCTGTTTCATAATACGGTACGGCTTGGCGTTCCAATCCAAGTGAATCATGTGCCCAGGCCAATTGATACCATACGTCCGCATTACCCGGTTCTTTCTCCGCCATGGTATGTAATAACTCGATTGCTTCCTGTGTCTTGCCTTCCTGTCTTAACCGTATTGCCTGCTCTAGTTGACCCATATCTCTACATCCTTTTCCCAATAATTAGGCATTTCAATATGAAACATCTGTTAATTATAACAAAAAAACACCTCTGGTCCTTAATGAAGACAATCAGCTTGTCCACACATTGTTCCATAAGGCGTTCGTTTTGATGAGTTACCTCCAGGTCGTGTTCACAACCATCAAGATAAAGATTAGCATTAGATAGTTAACCGAAATCAAAAAGTTGATTTTGGCCCATTTCTCGTTATCCTGCGTCTTCAACCCGCTAAGGGTATGGATGAACCAGACTACACTGCTTAGCAGCGACACGATCAGAAAAACCAGTCCAACGTAATCATAGTAGTACAATAAAAATACAGCAGGGAGCAGTAGGAACACGTAAGGGACCATTTGAAACTTGGTCCGTTTAATCCCCTTCACAACAGGCAAAAGCGGGAACCCAGCTGCACGATATTCCTCAACCCGCCGAATACCGAGCGACCAGAAGTGTGGCGGCTGCCATAGAAATAACAGTGCAAACAGCAACCATGCTCCCATATCAATCTGATTGGTCACCGCACAGTAACCAATGACCGGTGGCATCGCCCCGGCTATGCCGCCAAGAGAAGTGCTCCAGGTAGAGCTGCGCTTCAGCCACATCGTATAGATCACGATATAAGCAAACCACCCAAGAAGGGAAAGCCAGCCTGACAGCGGATTGACCCAGACGTATAACACGGCGAAACCGGCAACACCCAGAATAATACCGTACCATAGCACAAAGGCGGGACGAAGATGGTTGATATACTCGATGCGTTTTTTGGTCCGCTCCATCTTCTGATCGAGTTCTCGATCCCAGTAATTGTTGATGACACATGCCGATGCGATAACCAGAGTAGATCCAATAATGACAAACAGCAGGGATAACCACGAGATATCCCATTTTGAAGCAACCCAGAATCCTACCGCAACCGCAAATACATTGAGCCGCAGAAGTCTGGGCTTCGTTAATGCAATCATGTCTTTAAGCATGAGAAGCCTCCTGAACTATGTAAAAACACCATTCCAATAATGATACATGTACCTACAATGAATTACAATCTTCTTTAACATTTTGTCATAATCAAAAAAGCATCCCTCACCGTTCTGTCGAACAGGAGGAATGCCTATACTCATCATTTTATGGTATATATTGCTGAACGATTTTCGTAACTTTACCATCTTGAACAGTCAGATGATATGGAAAAGCGGATAAATCCAAAATGCTTTTGTTCCCGTACAATGATTCGAACTTGCTGAGCGATATTGGCTCATTCCATTGAATGTTTGTTCCCTGTACCGTTCCGTCGCGATCATACAGCTGCATCAGCACTTCGGCATTACTGCTTACTTCAATCTTGTCCTGCTCCTTGCTGTCGTTGATAATATAGTATCCATCCGGAGCTCCATCTATACCCGAATCAGGGTTACGCTGATCGAACACTTTATCCGCTTCTTCTCCTTGATACCATCCGATTCTATCCACGATTAAATAGAGTTTGCCATTCTCCTGCTGAAGCTCATCCACATAGGCTGTATACATCTCGGAATTGGCTGCCTGAGCTTCTTTTGCAGAAGCCTGTGAGGAACCGACACTTTCCTCGGCATTTGCCGGTGTAAGCAAATATGTAGTAAGCACAATGATACCAAGCAACAGTGCAGCAGTACCAAGTATTTTTAATTTCCATTGTTTTGTCGCGTTCTTCATAGGCAGCATCTCTCCTTATATGAACGTTATTCATTCCTTAACCGGAAGGCGTTGGCTTCAAACGGTCATGTGAAAATTCGTTTCAACTTTTACTAAAATCATCATACCTGTTTACAATCATTTAAAAGTATCAGCGAGATGAAAAATAGTTACAATAAAAAGAACCTTGAATGCCTCGCATCCAAGGTTCTCTTGCTATTAATGAGTGTGCTGTGCAAGACGGACCAGCATATGAGCCAGCATATGTCGCTCCTCTTCCTTACCAACATTCCATAGCTCCTGCAGCAGCTTCTCTTCACGATTACGCGGCTCTTCTTTGGCTGCCAGATAATCTGCTACCTTCTCGGCAATTTTCGCCATCTGCTCTTCACCTAGGCCAATGGATTCTCCCATAGCAATCCGTTTACCCAAATACTCTTTGAATGCATCGAAGTTTTGCAGAATCTGCTCTCTTTCCTCTGGTGCAATTTTGTCAATTGCATTCTCAACCTTCTCCGTTGCCACTTGACCATCTTTATGAATTACATGATTACTCTCATTCATTTTAAATTCCTCCTTGAGCGTAATGATTTGGCTTGTCATCTATAATATAAACGTCTCGCTGGAGTTTAATCAGGCTATTTTAACACTTCATCTATTAACGGGTTGCTGCATCAATTGATCGCCATATGGATATACTTCCCCAAACATACAACAGGGCACTCAGATAAAACAAAACATCAATCGTAAGCCAATCGATCAGCAGTCCGCCGATAATTACCGCAAATCCCGATGCTGCCGACGTCCAAAAATGATAATTGCCAACCGGCTTGCCCCTTTTACCTGGCTTCGTATAGTCTGCAAGCAGCACCCGTTCACTCATTCGCTGCATGGCATTGCAGAGCCCCATGATTATCTGCAGCAGCAATACCCATATGTAGCTTGTAATCCACGGAAAAGCAATCATTGCTCCAGCCATGCCCAACGAACTCATCATGAGCCATCGCTTGGCATACATGTCCAGTCGAGGGGCCAGCCACTGTGATGCAGCCGCTGAACTGATTGTAAAAACAGCAAAGGCAAGTCCATATTTGGAGAAGCTGTTCCCGAGATTTTTAAGAAACAACAAATAATAAGGATAAATCATACCCGAAGCAAGGGTAACCATGCTCTGTGAACGGACCAACCACTTCATATTCATTTACCGTTCCCCTCCGTGTTGCTCCATAAAATAGTTCATAAATACATGCTCTGGATCGTACTGTTCCTTCGCTGCAAAAAAAACGTCCTTGTGAGCATAGGCCTGATTGAATTGATCTGCTGTGGCATATGCCTCATAAGGCAGATAGTAGGTCCCTTTGAAGCGGATCACTGAATCTATGATCTTCTGCAAACTAGCCTTGAACTTACTCTGTTCTTCGTCCGACAGTGAGGCATGGAATAGGCATACCAGACCGAACATGTCCTCTGTCGCATAGGATAGAACTGCTTCATCGTCTTGTGGCACATAACGAACGGTTATGTTCAGCAGATCGAGTTTCTCTTGGGAAATAATCTCCCCCATCTCCTTAACGAAAGCAGGAAAAGCATCCATAGGGATAAAATACTCCTGCAGCAAGTCGTTAGTGCCGGGCTGATGATATTCCATAAACGCAGATGGAGAAGCCATCGCATTATTTCTACTGATCCTCGTTCCGTCCTGTGAATCGAAATATCGCTGCTGCAGTTCCCAAAACAACTCTCTGCCCCAAACCGTTCCGCGATTAAGGTTGTATAGAATCTTGGCAGGCAGCACGCCAGGTTCACGTACAGACATTTTATTATAATCCTGAAGCGAGGCTCCCGTATCCATAGCATAATTAAGAGCATACATATCGCTAAAGTACCCTTCACCCGGCTGAAGTGAGATGCGGGCCAGATGCATCCGCATGTCCGGATTGCCAAGTACATTGTTACGGAAATACGTTGGGTACGCTGCGGCCTGAATTCGGTCTACGTTAAGTTGATATAATTCATCGTCCGTCAACGTCAGCGTCACATCCAAAATCAGGCCAAAGAGTCCATATCCGCCTAATACCAACGGAAATAATTCCGAATTGGACGAACGACTCACTTCCTGGATCTGCCCATCTGCAGTCAGGAGACGAAAGGACTCCACGCTCTGAATCAGTGATCCGTTGCGAAGCTCCCTCCCGTGGGCATTCACACTAATCGAACCTCCGACCGTAAAGATATTTTGAGACTGCATATTTTTGAGCGAAAGGCCATAAGGATTGATTGCACGCTGCACATCCGCCCATGTCGCTCCGGCCTGAACGGTTATCATTTTGGCTTCCGGTTGAATGTCCAGTATACGGTTATAAGAAGTCATATCAATAATGATGCCGTCCCGGTAATAGGTATGTCCGCCCTGACTATGACGTTGTCCTGCAATGGAGACTGTCAGATGATTCTCCCTTGCATCCTTCAGCAGCTCTACAAGCTGCTGTTCCTGATGACCCTGCACGACTCGTTCCACTTTTACCGGGTGTAGGCGACTGTAGTCTGTAATGAGATATGGATTCTGATCTTCTCCTCCCGTTCTCCAATACGTCCAAATACATAAAACGAGGAGCAGCAGGAGTACACCCATTTTTTTGAACACATAACGACCTCCTTCAACCCAAAACGTTTCAAACCCATTCCAGCGGTTAATCGTTTACATATACATTACAACGTTTGGAGATGTTAAGGAACACCCTAGACCTGATTGAATAAGGAGGATATACGTATGAGTGAACCTAAAAAAGAAAAGAAAAACAAAAATCTTGAGCCAGGTGTCAATACTGTCCTACATCCTGATCCCGACAATCCTGGCCCGACAGACATGATTGAGGATGCGATTGGAGATATCGTGGACAATATTTCTGGACATCCCAAAGACAAGTCGGCAGCAACCAACCGAAATAAATCAAACGAATAGAGTCTAAACCTATTTGCAGCTCAATCAAAAAAGTCCTTCAACCTAAACAGGCTGGAGGACTTTTCGTATGTCTATGAAAGGTAAAGCTTGTCGCACCGTGCTTGTGCCTACAACTGCTTCACCTTGTTTTCGTTTTTGATCTTCTGTAACTCCTTGTGAATCCAGATAGCTGCTATAGAGCCTTCGCCCATCGCTACCGTAGCTTGCTCCGCATGAAGTCCCAAATCCCCTGCAATCCAAACATTCGGGGCAGCCTGCAAACTGCGATGATCGGCTTCAACATGTTTATTATCAGCGATAACGGCTCCGAGCTGCTCTGCCAGCTCGAAATGTACCCGGTTGCCACCAAAAGCAATAAATCCGCGTTCTGATTCATAGATCTGCCCATCTTCGGTCAGTACCCCTGTAATATATCCGTCCTCTGTTTGTTGTACTTCCTGGACCGCAGCCTCAAGATAACGTACACCTGCCTCCTTCATGCTTCGGTGAAGCTCAGCAGAGATTGGTTTCTGTTCATGGTTGATATACAGAAGATCATTGGTACGCTCGATCAGAATCATGGCCATATTGGCACCAGCTTCTCCTGATCCCAGCAATATGGTGCGACGATCCTGAATTTCATAACCATCACAGTCCGGACACACGAAGACTGATCTGCCCAGTGTTGGCCTGAGTCCCGGAATCGCGGGGAAACGGTCACTAAGCCCGGTTGCCAGCAGCACAGTCCTTGCTGAATATAAGGTGCCTGAGGAACCCGTTAATTGAATCTGTTCTCCTACTCGTTCTGCTTTAACAATACGATCCTTTTCAAATGCAACTCCGGTCTTCTGAGCTTGCATTCTGCCTTTGGATCTTAATTCTTCACCTGATATACCCTCTGGAAATCCCAAAATATTATGATAGGTTCGGCACAAGGTTGACCTGCCTTCTCCAGCATCCACCACCAGCACCTGATGCGAACTGTAACGTCCCAGCTGAATGGCAGCCTGAAGTCCTGCGAGTCCGCCACCTACAATGATGCAATCATACTCTCGCAACCTTCATCTCCTCCAGTCCATCCTTTTGTCTTGGTCTCTGTAGATCGCTTCCGATCCTTCTATACATTAAACCGCTCAATCAGACTCAAACGTCCTAGCTCTAGCTTGTACAAAAAATAAATAACCCAAACCGTCCGCATGGTTCACGGTCCGATTTGGGTCCCTTATTCCTTACATAAGATTAACATTAAAATTGATATGATTCAAAACGAGAAGCGTTGGAGATGGCATCCCAGACATCTGCTGTTTCCCCGCCCATATACCAATAAGCCAGCCCCGCTATCTTCCGGTCTGTACTCATTCTAACTTTGGCAGTTATGGAGCGGCTCTCCTCTGCCCAGATGTATCTTGCCAAGCCGTTATTCGAATAACCAATAACATATTGCTCCAAACTTGCATTCCACTGTCTCACAGAGCCCACAGCACGTGCCCGAGTTCCCTGCTCCGCAAGGGTAATATCCCATGAACCTGTTGCCGGGCTAGCCGATGACCAGTCTCTGGTGTAGAGCGGAAGCGCCAAAATAACTTTGGCACGTACAACGTCTGTAAGCATGGTATCCAGTGCTCTTTCTACCCAAGGAAGTGAGGCAACCGAACCGGCTATAGGATCTCCATTCCAATGTTCCTCATATCCCATAAGGACCATGTAATCGGACACGGCGCCAAGCTTGGCATAATCAAATGCCTCGGTCCAGTCCGTACCCAGATCAGGAGACACATCCACTGAAACGACAGCACCAATCGTATGCAGCGAAGCAGCAAGCGACGTCACAAAAGCAGTCATGCCTGCCCGATCCGCTGGCAATACGTTCTCAAAATCCACATTAATACCATCCAATTGGTATTTCTTCACATAAGCAGTAACTTGAGTGATGACCGACGTCCTGTTGGCTGAACTGGATAACATCTGGTGGGTCATCGCAGCATCGGAACGATTGCCAAGCAGAGGCCAAACTTCCCGATTGGTTGACGATGCCCATGTGAGCAGCGCAGAGTCTGTATGGTCTGTAATCTGCATGCTGCTGTTTAGAAAGAACCACCTGGGAACCAGTGTATTCACCTTGGATTGTTCAACCTGCTTCTTGAATTCCGCTGTAGTGGAGTTATACTGCCAGCCCAGTTGTATTCCCAAGGAATCAGCATTCTTAAGCTGCTGCGACCATTCTTTCTTTTGTAAAATGGCATCCAGCATCACGGCAGCTTCTTCGCGAGTCACCTGATCCTGCGGTCGGAATAAACCATCACTTCCACGCATCAGTCCGAGCTGATATACCTTCTGTACATAAGGCTTCGCCCATACCGATATATCAGATGCATCAACATAAGTTGTAGACAAAAGTCCTGTAGAACCGGACGTCTGTTTCAGCATTCTCACGAGCAGGGCAGCCGCCTCTTCTCTCGTTATGGATGCGTTCGGTTGAAACGTTCCCTGCCCTTTCCCCTCCAGAATGGATAGATTGGTCATTGCAGAGACATTGCCATAATACCATGCCGTGGTACGGGTATCATTGTATGGACTAATATTATTTTTAACAGGTTTCAAACCGAGCAATCGAACTGCAAAAGTCGCAAATTCAGCTCGTGTCACGGCCTTTTTGGGTTCGAACCTGGTTTCTGACGTTCCGGCAGCAATACCCTCGTTCACCAAATGAGTTATCGCATCTTTCGCATAACTGGTGCTAATATCCTGGAACTGCTGTTTGGCCGTTGCTGCTTCCACCGAGATGGGGAAGACTGGTACTAGTCCAAGTATACATAGAGCAACGAACAAGACTGTTGCCACTCTTCGACCCGCATGTTTCTTTATTCTATTGTTCACATCAAAAAGCCTCGCTTCATTGGAGTACGATCTTACATCATCGTATCAAATTGAAGCGAGGCCGTATGTGTTTAAATGTTGGAAATCTGCCTAAAGCTTAATTCTTATTTGTGTACTTTAACACGCTCTTCAATCGGTTGGAATTCTTTCTCGCCTGGTGTTGCTGTTGGCTTACCAAATGGCATTTGAGCGATCAGTCTCCAGTGTTCTGGAATATTCCATTCTTGTTTCACTTTCTCATCAATCAGTGGGTTGTAGTGCTGCAGGGAAGCGCCAAGACCTTCCTGTTCCAATGCTGTCCAGATCACGAGCTGCAGCATGCCGTTGGATTGATTAGCCCAGATCGGGAAATTATCCGCATAGGCTGCAAAGTTCTGTTGAAGTTGTGCAATCACATTGTTGTCTTCGAAGAACAAAATTGTACCGTATCCGCTGCGGAATCCGGCCATTTTCTCAGCTGTGGATTTGAAGGCTTCTGCATCCCCCACCACTTCACGCAAAATTTCTTCAGTGTGGTTCCACAGTTTGTCATGTTGTTCACCAAGCAAAACCACTGCACGGGAAGTTTGTGAGTTAAAAGAAGTTGGCGTATACTTTACGGCTTCCTCAACGATTTCTTGAATTTTGGCATCCGAGATCGTGGATTCTTTGCTGATTCCGTAATAGGATCTTCTGTTTTTCAAAGCGTCAAAGAAAGATTTAGACATAACGATTCGCCTCCACATTGGTTTAATATCAAGATTTTTTAAACTAACATTAGTAACTATAATATAGTAACATACATTAGTCAACAAACTATTTTATTTTCACTAAATATGCAAATATGCTAAATCAATCTTTATCGGTCTCCCGATAATCCGTACGGTACTTCTCTTCAGTCGAAGAATTGCTCTTGGTCTGATCCTTATTTTTCTCTTCTTGCTGTTCCATATTCAGGTCCTCCAAGGGGATGGGGTCCACGGTCTGCTCTTCTTCATACTGGTCAAGCAAACTTTCCTTCTCCGTCGGGTATTGTTCGGGATTATCGTGCGCATGTGCCTTATTCGGTTCTTTATTCTGACCCTGAACTTGATTTTTCATTCTTAAACGCCTCCTCTGGTTTCATTACCCTTTCTTTACCTTTTCTGCATGTCTTCTAAACACAGCAAAAAGACCACCCCGAGGATTTGGGCAGCCTTCAATCTCAATAATTAAGCAACGACCTCTTCAAAACTTAATCTTGCTTCAAAAATAATATTCTGCGCATCTGCTCCTGATCGTCCGCGAATCCATATAACGCCATCTATCGCTTCTGTTCGTTCCACAACCAGTTCTTCCTGCATTCGAATTTCCCGGTGATACGATATCTGCATGCCTGTCAGACGAGCAGTAAGTTCTTCAGCAGTAAGTGCGTCACAGCACACATCGGCATATCTCGCATTATTCATATGACCGTTGCTGTCCGTGCTGCTGTATCGAACGTTCAGGCGATAATCTTCCTGTGGCTCCAGTCCTGATGGAAGCATCACTTTCTCCGGGGGTTCACCCAGCGATAATTCGGGATGTGACTTTACTTCAAACGGCAGTGCTGCTGGTCTGAGGAGCTTTCGTTTCTCCAAATCGACAAGCGCCCAGGAAGTCCGTGCCTCCGCGATATGATTCCCCTCTGTGTCGGTAAGAACATAATCCCTCAGCCACATGACTCCTTTGTTGCCTTTATGCCAGGTCTGGAGACTGACTTCTTCCTCCAATCGAGCTTGGCGGATTATAGTCAAATCCGTTGTGATTAACATCCAGCCCAGCCCCTGATCCAGCATTTCCGATACGGTAATACCCATCCGGGCCAGATCGCGGTCTGCTGCAAGCTGCATATGTTCCAGCAATGCGGAAGGCTTGTATAATGACTTATAGTCCGATTCGGATGATCCAATTCTGTACTGAAATGCATAAGGTAGTTCCGTTGTCATTCCATTAAAACCTCCTTCGGTTCGAACCAATTGTGTGTATTGATAATGGTAAATATCATGCCGTATTCCATCACTGGGTCCTGTGTAAGCGAGTACGATATAGATCAGGTGCACAGCCCACGTTTTGTTTGAATATGCGGCTGAAATGTGACAAACGCTTAAACCCCGACAACCTACTTGCCTCAGTAACCGAAATATCCGGTTGAAATTGAAATAACAGTTTGGCCTGATTAATACGGCGGTCATACAAATATTTGAATATGGTGCTGCCTGTCATTTCTTTGAACAACCCCGCCAGGTAAGGCTTGGATAAATGAAGCTCGTTCGCCAGATCATCCAAACCAATATCCTGCATATAATGCGTATCCACATAACCCATGATGTGCTGGACATGACGCTCCTTATCCGATGAAGGGCGATGATCCACCACGATCCCATGGCAAATGCCAGCCACAAAATATAACAGGTCGCACAAACGTACTGTCATTCGTTCCTGTCTGAACTCGCCTGAATGGACCGATAGCTGATCCAGGTTCAGCAGCAGGGATTCAAATTCCGCACGGATGTCACCCGTCAGATTGATTCGGCAGTTTCGGAGCTCATCAAAAGGCATAAGTACCTCGCTGATTCGATCTGGATGAAGGCTGCTGCGAATAAGTGATGGATCAAAGTGCAGTGTTGTGCGTTCATATAAGCCGCCAGGTACCGGATGTGCCCGATGAAGCGTCATCCCATGCATTAGAATCAGATCGCCAGGTTCCAGGCTGTACACACGGTCACCTATAATATAGGTGCACTCTCCGGCATGAAAATAATAGACCTCATAGTGCGGATGAGAATGAAATCCGTCTGACGCCCCGCTGGAAAAAATGCGCGTGGAACGATAACTGTATTCCAGCGGTGCATTAAACTGATGCATACGTGTCATTTTGAGCGCCCCCTATGGGAGAGGTTTTCTTATCTAGCATAGAAGCCATGAACGTACCGCTGTTCACGGTTCAACTCATGGCCTCTTCAAAATCTCTATAATTACAACAGCTGCTCAATGCTAGCCTGAACTTCATCCATGGAATCCACAGGCTCGAAGCGTTTGACTACTTGCCCTTCGGCATTAATCAGAAACTTCGTGAAGTTCCACTTGATTGCATCACCGTGCAGCCATTCAGGTGCCTTATCCGCGACCATTAACTTCAGCAGTTTGGCTTGCACATCAGACTCGTCAAACCCGGCGAAAGGTCCCGATTTTTTCAGAAAGTCATATAGGGGATGTGCCGTGTCGCCATTTACGTCCATTTTGGAGAACATGGGGAATTTCACACCATAATTAATCTGGCAGAACGAAGCCGCTTCTTCACTGCTTCCGGGCTCCTGTTCAGCAAATTGATTGCATGGAAAACCGATAACCTGAAGGCCTTGATCCTTATACTTATCGTACAGCTTCTGGATATCATCAAACTGATGTGTATATTTGCATTTGCTTGCCGTATTCACAATCAGCACGGGCTTTCCTTCATATTGATAGAGCGGGAATCGTTCTCCGCTAGTTTTGGTAACTGTAAAATCATAGATGGTTGCCATAGATTGGTGCACCTCGTTGTTATGTAGTATGTAGAATGATACGTGTCCTCTATTATATACGAAATGATCTCTGCTGTATTAAAAAAGTATGGACATCATCATTTCAGTACTACCTTAATGGATAGAGCAGTTGGATCGGTTCTTTGATAAGTGTCTCTTGGAACAGATAATTATGATCGGCGCCTACTATACACAGAATTCTCTTATTCGGATTCGAATCCATTATGTTTTTCACCCGCTGAATCATGATTTGATTACGCACGACCCAGCGAATGTTGTGAGCTGTTGGATTGATCTGTTTTAACCATTCATATTTCAGGCGGGTCATCTCATCAAACTCCACCGAATTGAAGGGGATGTCTCCAGCTGCATGTGTACTCATTTGTTTGAGAAACCATTCATCGTCTTTTTTCTCCAACTCTTTACGTTCCACTTCAGAGTAACCGCCAAATGGATCGAAATTATTCCACACATCTAGTTCAAACCAGTCAATGGGTACAAATTCAATCTGGTTTGCCTCACATAATGGAAATATGAGCTCCCAATATTCGCTTGCCGGCTCTCCCCAATGATCCCTTATTATTGCGGTCCTTGATGTATTTCTGCCAGCTTAACGGATGTACTTCTCCGCATATGATATCCGGCTCAAATTCAGTTATAAGAGATTCGTATAGGGCGAGTGAACAATTATATTTTTCTCTCAATTCCGGATTATGAATGGTTCCGAGTATACCTGCAACAGTCATTTTCCTCACCTTCCTCTATCAAAATAAGCTGCCCGTTGAGGCAGCGTTTTTTTTCAGTTTTGAAGCATTTGCTATATGAAAATAACCCATACCATTTTCATAGAAAAAAAGTTAAAACTGACCTGTAGCAAGCATACGCTCTCTGGTAATAGGAATAAGAGATAACACAACCTCTTGAGCTGCGTTATAATCATTGCTGGATAAGGCTTGCAGCGTATCCCGATTAATCCCGATTGCACTGTAGTGTTTGATATGTGGAGTTCGCTTGAAGCGGACGATGGAATACATGTAGAGTTTATCCCGAAAGGAATCAAACGTGTTCAGCATGACGCCATTATTCAAGGATTCAACGATCTCCCGCATGAAAAGAAAATGATGTTCGGTATATAAAGGATAATCATTCCTTTTCTCGGCGGTTCGCTGAACCTCCACATGAGCTGCGAGCGATTCCAGATTTAAATAGATCTCTCGGTTCGGGTTTTTCATCATTTCAAAAGAATAAAAAAGCATGGATTGTATCTGTTCGATTAGATCAAGAAATTCTTTCCCTCCGACATCCTTAACCAAGACACCGCGATTTTTGAGAGCAGTTACATAACCTTCTGATTCAAGACGAGCAATGGCATGACGAATCGGTGTACGGCTCATCTGGAACTCCTCCGCCAATTCGTTCTCGGATAGCAGGGTTTCGGGCATTAATTCTCCGCAGACCATTCGCTCACGCAGCATCATGTATGCTGTATCGACAAGCGATATTTTGTTCATATCATAATCCCTTTCTCCCATTGATGAGGACTTCATTTGAATTTTTACGTGATCTACACATTTCACCCTATATTACCAGTCTTAGAAGAAGTTGCGCAACCAGACGGAGGCAAGAAGGAGTCCAGCACTGTATTCCAGTGTCTGGACTCCATTTTTTTAAATCAGATATTTGTTTTGAAGAGCTGTCCTCTGCTCTGCAGTAATGCCTAGTCCATCTGTAAGATAATGCTCGAAAGTCCCGTAGTTCTCGTCGATTGCTTCGAGTGCAGCTTGTATGAAGGCCGCTTTCATCATCTCCGGAATCACTCCCTGTAGTTCAGGCATTTGATCCATATATTTCTGATAATCCTTGTTGTTTCCGGATAAGAAGCGCTGCATGAGTCCGTCCACCGCGAGATTCGTCAGCTCGTAGTCTTCAATAACTACTTCTCGCGGCACACCCAAGGTGAGAAGAATCAAGGCACATACAACTCCGGTCCGGTCTTTACCCGCGGCACAGTGGAATAAGGAAGTATCCCGCTCTTCTTTTAATAGTTCATTTAGGATAAGTGCACATTTCTCCGTATTTAATATCATGGCTTTGTAGCCGGCATGCAGATCATGTCCGATCTTCTGCATTTCCTCCGGACTTGCTTCCGCCATAAAGGGAATATTCGTGTTGATCGCATGACCAATGGCTGGGCTTGGACGGCTGGCTACTTCAAAATCGCTGCGCAGATCACAAATCCAGTCAATGCCTAGCGCGGATGCCGTTTGCAGGTCCTGCTCACTAAGCTCATGCAGATCGGCAGATCGCAGCAGCATGCCCCAACGGGTCGTACGACCATCTTCTGTAAGGTAACCGCCCATATCCCGGAAATTAATTACGCCATCCGTGTAGATCATGCGGTCGTTAATGGTTGACACCGACCCATTCGTATACTTCACATGATAATAGTTGCGGCCAGGAGACACCGTTCTCGTAAATACCGCTCCTGCCGGATCAATCTGTATATCTAGCAGCGTGCTGCTGGATTCAATAAATTCCGGACTAACAGAATGGTAAACTGCCTCCACCTCCATGCTCTCTGCCATATTCCAGGCTAACGCTATCCCGTTATTTTCGCTATACTTAGCCTGAACCGTAGGGCCTTGTTTTAAAAGTGAATTAGATGTTGACATTGTTCTTCCTCCTCAAAGTAATATTCATCATTATGAATGTAATGGATTAGTTCTGACGTGTTTTTAGCTTCATTTTGTATCGGTTTGCCACAAACTCCACGCTGAATACCATGGCGAACACGACCAACCCGACAAATAAAGCTGCTGCAAAGTTATAGGATTTCATGGCATGAGTCATCTCGTAGCCAATACCTCCCGCTCCAACCGCGCCGAGAATTGTGGATTCGGCAATGCCGCCTTCCAGCTGCAGCACGCACCATGCAATAAAGGCTGTCTTCACCGTAGGCAAAATACCCTGCATGACAATTTGCAGCCAGCTGGCACCCGTAGATTGCATCGCTTCGAGTACGCCCTTGTCGATTTCCTCCAGGGACTGGGCAAATACTTTGACAAGCATACCTGCCGCAGATACAGCAATCGCAAGCACTCCGGGGAGTGGTCCGAGACCAACAGACACGATAAAGATGAGAGCCCACACGATGGTAGGAATCGCACGAAGCAAGGAAGCAGCACTTCGAATGATCCAAGCAACGAACGGATGAGGCGTCAAATTGCTTGCAGCCAAAAAGGAGAGAAAGAACGCTACGACAATCCCCAGCACCGATCCAAGAATGGCCACTTGCAATGACTCTACAGCAGCGAGCAGGACATGGCGCCAGGCTGAGAAATCAGGTGGAAACATGGTTCCCATGTAACCACCGAGTTTCGTAAAGCCTTGGGCAATCTTGGAATAGTCGAACTGCAGCTGAACGAGACTGAACACAAAAAGCACAGCAATAAGCGGCAGACCGATCACTAACAGCTTGTTCCTCTTCGGCTTGGGTGGCTCTGGCATGGAAGTATACAGCGTAAAAGATGGCTTCACTTCGTTCATTTGCATACTCATATGATTCGCTCCCTTACGCGATTGGTGATCGTTTCCACAACAAGAACGATAACGAGTACAAGCAGCACGGCCATGCTGGCTTCCTGATACTGAAACAACTTCAGTTTGGATTGCAGGATAAAGCCGAGGCCACCGCCTCCAACCATGCCTACAATCGTGGATGCGCGTACGTTGATTTCGAAGTTGTACAAGCTCCAGCCGATAAACCCGGGAAGGAATTGTGGAAATACGGCTTGGGACAACACTTGAAAATAACTTCCACCAGCAGCACGAACCGCCTCTACCTGCCCCATATCAATCTCTTCAAGCACCTCGGCAAAGGAACGCGTCAGCATCCCAATCGAGATCAAAATTAGCGACATTGTACCAACTACAGCACCAAGTCCAAACGCTGCAACAAGCAGTATCGTCCAGATAATGACCGGAATGTTACGAAACAGCGATGTAGCTGCACGAACAAATACCTGAAGGTAAGGGTGCGGGCTTGTCGTGGCTGCGGCTAAAAAGGATAACATTCCTGCTACAACCGACCCGATGACCATCGCTACCACACTCATATAAAGGGTCTGCAGTGCAGGTTCTATGAGCTGGGAAAGCGAAGAAAGATCAGGTGGAAGAAAATCAAAAAAGATAAATCGGAAGCTCTCTCCTATCCCTGCGAATAAAGCTCCTAATGAAAACTCTGCGCCGATGGAAGACCAGATGATAAGAGCCAACAGCACGATAAAGAACAATATCGTCTGCATGCGTTTCATTTTTCGGGCAGATTGCAACTGAGCCGCATTCATGTCAGGCTGTCTCCTTCACTTGGGGATTGGTCTGGTTGTAAATGAGCCGGATCATATCTTCCGTCAGTTCTTCAGGTGTTCCGTCAAAGACCTTGGACCCTTTATGAATGCCGATGATACGTGTTGCATATTTCTTCGCGATATCCACCTGATGCAGATTGCACAGGCAGGCAATGCCTTCCTCTTTGCAGATCGTATACAGATAATGCATGATCGTCTCCGAGGAAGCAGGGTCGAGACTGGCTATCGGTTCATCCGCCAGTATCAAATCCGGCTTCTGCGAAAGGGCACGTGCAATGCCTACTCTCTGCTGCTGACCTCCACTGAGCTCATCTGCTCTCTTGTACATCTGTTCATGTAAACCAACACGGTGAAGCATGACCTTGGCTGCTTCTGTATCTGCTTTGGAGTAGAGACCCAGTGCCCCTTTGAGCGGATTCATGTAGCCTAATCGTCCATGCAGCACGTTATTAAGAACGGATACCCGTGTGACCAGATTATACCCCTGAAAGATCATGCCCATATGACGGCGGAGTTCCCGAAGCTTCTTACCCTTGATGCCCATAGTTTCACTGCCTTTAAACTGGATCTTTCCGTTTGTCGGCTCGATCATTCGGTTCAGGCTTCGCAGCAAGGTGCTCTTCCCGGCGCCGCTCGGTCCAATGACGACAACGAATTCTCCGGCATTAATCGTCAGGTTCAAGTTATCAAGTGCTTTTGTTCCGTCGGGATATACCTTGGACAACCCTTCCACCTGTAAAAGTGTCATGTTATTTCCTCCTTATCTTTCACGTTTGAATTCTATTTCTTCAACAGTTCCTCTGGGGACATATCCAGTGCTTTGGCGACTTCCCGGATTGGATCAAAATCACTGTCACTGCCTTCTACAAAACGGGCTGCTCCTACACTTTCGAGGAATTTAGGATTTTTCGTATCATAGTCCAGCATGAGCTCACGCAGCTGTGTAACCAATTCTTCTGGCAAGTCTTGACGATAAAGCAGTGGAGCACCGCCGACGATCGGATCCGACTCGGCAATTACGCGGAAATCTTCTTCTTTAATAAGTCCTGATTCTGCCATCATCGGCACCATGAGACTTGACGTACCAATCGCATCCGCATTGCCGTTTGCCAGTGCAAGCAGTGATTTGTCATGTCCACCAGAGAACGCTACACTGCCGAAAAAGGAATCCAGCTCCTTATTGGAAAGACCCAGCTCTTTCATCAATGTGGCACGTGGGTACAAATTGCCGGAAGTTGATGCCGGATCAGCAAACAAAAAATCTTTCCCTTTAAGGTCCTGTACACTTTGATATGGAGAGTCATTACGAACGAGGATGACCGTATTCGATTGTTGATCACTTTCGGAACGGACAAGCAGCTTGGCATTGGCTCGTTCCGTAGCGATGATGTAACCAAACGGTCCGATCAGTCCAATTTCGATTTTGCCTGCACGCAGGGCTTCGATGACCATGTTATAATCTTCAGCTACAAAAATTTCAGCAGGGATACCGGTTGCTTCTGTAATATCTGTTGCTAGCTGTTCCTGGGAACGGTTCATCTCGCCCTCTTCGCTTGGCATAATACCGATTCGGATGACTTCGGGCATTCCACCTTCACTCGAACTTGAGCTAGCTGAGGCCCCGCATCCCGACAGGATGACAAGCATAAATACAAGCGAGAGGATCAAGCTTTGATAACTTTTGCGTTTACTATTTTTCACAATGTATACCCTCCTGAAATGTGGTTGATTCCATACCGGATATTCCTCTGGTACACAAGTAGGATACAAGTTGAATGTAAGAAGAATGATTTGGTAAATCATCGGATTTGTAAAACATTCAAGGGTATTAGTAGTCCTGAAATTAAATAAATACACCAAATGATGTGATAAACAACTATCTTCAGGGAGGATATTTGTTAGTTTCTGAATGGAAAGAGAAGTATCGATTTACTCATATAGGAGGGATGGATTTATTTCCGAAACCTAAAAAAGAAGCAGAAAATGAACGGCTACACAAGCCCGTCATTGTCTGCTCATCCTTTAAATTATTTGGAAATAAAGCTGTGAAGCTTATATCTGCTATTTACAATCCTGAGAATCATAAGCTGCGATTAGTCCTATTCTCTTTTTACAATTCCATAATAGATCAGGTTTTCGTATTGGCCTTCTTTCTTCACATGATCAATCAATATACCTTCCTGGGTCATGCCAATCTTTTGAAGGACTTTTCCAGATGCCGGATTAGAAGCAAAGTGTCGCCCATATACTTTATGATATTTTTTCACATGAAAGGCAAAGTGCAACATCGCTTGTGAAGATTCTGTCGCATAACCCTTTCCCCAATACGCCTCACCGATCCAATAAGCAATTTCGCCATGATCATACCGATGATCACAAGATAAGGCTATCGCACCATATAGTGTTCCTGCTGCCCTATTGCAAATCGCAAATTCATAGTGTTTCCCTTTCTCGAAATTATGTCGGTGATGCTGAATCCAGGATAACGCACAGTCCAATGTGTAAGGGTATGGTAACGTAAGCGTGCTTTTATAAATATTGTAGTTGTTACACAGCTCAGCTACAGCGGCAGCATCGGATTCGTCGAACAATCTCAGGCACAGCCGCTCCGTAGTCAACGTTTGTTGAATGTCATCATACTGCATGAGGGCTCTCTCTTTCCGCGATGCTTCGCTTTTTATTTCCTTCATAAAAGTTATGAGTGGAGAAACTCATGTTTTTTGTTATCCGTTAAGATGATCAGTTTGTGATGATATGGATGCAATCTTTTTTCAAAATCCACCCGGTTTCTCTCAAAATCCCTTGTCCATTTGTACATCATTTTTAACATCTGTACATCAGATGTGTAATGACTCTTTTCAATTCCTAGATTTTGTTTGATAAATCGCAAGAAAATTCTCATGTTCCGTTTCCACAAGGGTGTATCCAAAAAGATAATGGTATCTGCCATGTCCCATAAGCATCGGTAAGATGCCCGATCCGTTCCTTCAAATATCCATGCTCCGTGACGGTCAATGTCCTGAATCACCGCAATTTGCTCATCCGGTGTACGTTTATTTCTACCATGAGGTGTCTCATGATGGACGATCGTATCCAGCTCATACCACGGTATATTTATTTTTTGAGAGATTTCCTTAGCCAATGTCGTTTTGCCACTTGCCACAATACCCAGGATTAAAATCTTTTTCATTTAAATCTCTCCTACGAATTACGCTCTTTGGACCGTTCCGAACGAAATTTTCATACTTGGTGCATACGTTAGCCAGGACTCCTGATTGAATCTCTTGGAAAACGTTAATTCAGCTTCATATTGCTCGCGTGCTTCCTCTGGCTGTAATTCTCTATTCACTAAGTTGTCTAAGCTCTCATCGGAATCATCAGGTTCCTGGCCAAAACCTTCTTCTCTCAATGAACCAAACAAAGCGCTTTTGCTGTCCATATCCATGTTCTGATCCAAAAAGTTAACCTTATCACTCATCCTGCACTCCACGTTCTGTAAACCCAATTGACTCATTCGTATAGGCAACCTTATCCCAATGTTCCCATCCTTACCTGTACGTCTGTAGTCGTTCTCAAATAGCTTTTGCAGGACGCCTAACTTCACTATTTGGCTTTGTTCAACACCATCCAGATGACAGTTCGCCATATTACCAATCCAATGTGGTTCGAAACAGATGACCTTTCCTTGATCCTTCACACTATCAATCATCTTCTGTAGGATCACTTCTGAGTTATTCATATGTAATAAAAAAGCATGACTCACGGCAATGTCATACTTCTCTTCTACGTCTAATTGTTCTATGTCCCCTGATATAAACTCAGTCTGAAATGGAACGTTTGAGAACATCTCTCTCGCTTCTTTTATCAATTCCTCCCCCTTGTCCACCCCCGTATAGCTTGAACCTTCAGGCAACAATGGAAGGAGTTTAAGACCTAGATATCCGAACCCGCAACCATAATCAATAATGCTTACAGGATTGGTGATTTTCCACACGCACTGTACAAGAAATTGCAGGTAATCATCATTATAATAGAGCCCCCGCGTATACCTCAGATATTCAATTTTGTTGTCCCAATAGTATTCAGACATCATTCCATGCTCCCTCCCTTTGTACGTTTTTTATAGATCTACTGATATATCGTTATTTACCGTTCCCTCAAATCATCTGGAAGTCTTACCATGAATCGATCCTGGTTTCTATGGAATTGATACTGTTCGTATAGTTCATGTGCATCTAATGTTCCGAGTAGTCCCATTACATTTTTGAAGCGGTCCGACTGTGTAATTACTTCAATGAGTTTCTTCCCCAGGCCCTGTCCCCGATAATCCTCATGGATAAAAACATCACAAAGCCAGAACATGGTAGCCTCATCGGTTACCACCCTCGCAAATCCCACTTGGATCTCCGCTTTGTAGATTCCATAACATATGGAAGCACTGATGGATTTCTCAATGATTTCTTCTGAGCGCCTGTTCGCCCAGTAGCTTCTTGCAAGAAAGCTTTTTACCGTAGGAAGGTCGATCTTTTCTTGGTTATCACTAATAAGATATTCTCCATATACGAAATCCATTGACCCATCTCCTCCGGATATGTTTCGTTCTTCCTACGAAAATTTTCTCCCTAAAAATAATGCCACTCTGTGTTCTTTATAAATGGTTCCGCCTGATCTATCAATTGAATTTTTAATCTTATTTAATAAGATATCTTTTGGTTTATAGGGAAGCTGTCTATGCTTCGAATTCGTGTTAAGTAATGCAACGTAGTCGCCGCTTGAATATGTAAGAATTTCAGTATATTCTCGCACCATTACATTGGTGAAGATTCCTGTCTCTTCCGTGATTGCTCTTCTTTCTTCGATGGTTTCTTCGGGGGTTTGGAACGTTGAATCGTCCAAATGTGGTGCAAGTTCTTTATAGTGAGATCGTATTTCGTTATGGAGCTCATCAAACATGGGCACATGTATGGTCCAAAAAAGGCAATGGAACCCGAACTCTCAAGAAGTTCCCATACTTTACGATAACCAAACTTGGGTTCGATAAAATGAAATGCTGTGCCTGAAATGGCTAACTTGAAAGGACCCCCTTCACCGCTCCATTCTTCAAACGAGCTATGAATCACCTTGATCGTTTCGTAGGATTTAAATTTCTCTGCAGTGAACTGGGCCAATCTGTCACCATATTCAATACAGGTAATTTGTTTGTAATCTCTTTCGATCATTCCTCCCGTGGCTTGGCCTGTCCCACAACCAATCTCCAGAATTTTATCTTCTCTATCCAGATTTGAATAATCAAATATATCGTTATACATTTCATTTGGGTAGGTAGGTCTATATTTTTCATATTCATTTGCAATTGAATTAAACGTCTCTTTATTCTCCAATTCAATAACCTCCTACGGTTCTAATTTAGTATTCATCTAAATGAACTGAAGTGAATGGCAAGTATAATCAAAATTGTTGGGTCATCCATTCCTCTCTTAATAATCCCATACGGATCGAATCATAGTATGTATTATTGTAGAGGCGGCACTTCCGAAGTCTTCCTTCCAGCTGCATACCCAGTTTCTCTGCGACCTTCATCATTCTTTCATTTCCTGACCAAGTTGTTAATCCTACTCGGACTATAGGTAGCTTATTGAACAAATAGTCGATCCACATCTTCAAAACAGCCGTTCCATATCCACCATTCCAATACTCAGGTTTATATATGACGATCCCCACTTCCATCCAATTGGACGGTTTGTGCTCCCAATAATAATTCACTGTGCCCACGATCTCATCATTAATTTGAATAATCATTCTGTGAGAGGGCTCAATGTCTTTTAGCATTTCCTTACTCGTATATTCTTGAAAAACAGTATAACTGACATGCTCCAATGGAAAATAAGGAGCGTCCCACTTTTTCCATTCCGGTTGTTCCTCTTCATATATCAGCTCGTAAAGCTCAGGGATATCTTCGGGCTCTATCTCCCTTATTAGAACTTTATGATTTAACACCATGGTTTCACTAATGATCATAGAGTTTTAACTCCTATTCTTTTTCGATGTATTAGTCCTATGCCTATCAGTAAATCAGATAAGGGCCGAACTGCTCTGTTGCACCTACGGGTATAACGACGGTATCCAGGTTGTGTTCAGTTAATTGTGTAGTGGTGTTCGTATAATCTAACAATATTAATCACCCTTCTTTTTAATCCATTTCATTACTTCATTGTCTGTAACTCTATTACGTTCATGAGAATCCAGCTTTAACATCTATAATTCCATTTCATATTTAAGCTGTTTTTTGGTATTTCCTCCGATTAGTTCAACCTTCTCTTCTGTTTCTTTAAATCCACACTTCTCATAGAACCCTCTTCCTATATCATTGTCTTTCGCTACCCAGGCAAACAGTTGCTTTATCGGTGCTAACACCTGAATATATCTCCGAATGAAGCCTGTTCCAATTCCCAGCTTGTGATATTCTGGCCATATATAGATTCGGGTTAATTCATACTCTTCTTCATGAACTTGAGTTGTTTGGGCAAATCCGGCGATGATGTTGTTATATTCTGCTATCAAAAACTTTCGTTTGGAACTTTGCTGGTCTCTCTCTACAGAACGACTTAAGTTCTCAGTCGAATAAGCAACACTTAGAAAGTTATGAATGTAATCTTTGGAGTATATGTCCCCATAAGTGAACATCCACGTATCACGAGCAATGGTTTGGATATGAGGGATATCCTCATTCGTAACAAATCGATATGTAATCATGTGGTCACCCTTCTTCCAATTCACATTTTGACACCTATTTATCTCTCCTCCGATAACTTCCCGGAAAGCCGGAAACGAGCAGCACAAATCCGATAAAAAACAGGAAGTAAACAAGCAAGCCTGAACCATTGTCATTCATTGATACGATCTCTCTTGGATTGCCACCGGACGCATAACCTGCTTCCACAATCGCTGCAGATAACTTTACGGAGATTCGCTCTATGGTTGCCAAGCCTACACTTCCCAACATCAGCGCCGCACCTAGTATCTTATTCGTATTACTCATAAGTTAGCTCTCCTATTCAGCAAATTCGACATAATCTCGTTATTTTCATTAAGGACGATTACACTTGCAGAGACGATAAATTTCATAAAAATCCCCCCTTGTGATTGATTTACCACCGATTCTCAATTCTAAAAAATATCCTTCAAATCTATGTAATCATATTTACTATTATTTCAACTCACCAACTTCATCCATGATAACCCATATAATGCCATTTGCGAAGCCATCTAATAAAAAAAGGCAACCTGGCTGCAGGCTGCCCTCTCCACATTGAAAATAACTCATGAACTATTGATTCACTTGAATAACGTTTACTTCGCGCCGGTGCTCCAGACAACTCTTTCACTCATGGCTTTATGCTGCGCAATCAGGCAAAGCTCTGCAGCTTTAAATGCATGTTCCTGTGTCATAGCTGTCTCCGTCCGCTCCAGACAATCCCGGATGAGATCTCCGAAGAACGGATAGCCGACCTGTCCTTTGACACTGTAACGGTATTCACCTTCATGGTTAACCAGATAGACCTGATCCCCCATCGGCTCTCTCGCGACGTCGATATATTTCCGCAATTCAATGTACCCGTCAGTTCCCAAGATGACAGTACGCCCATCTCCCCATGTCCCGAGACCGTCCGGTGTGAACCAGTCTACCCGGAAGTAACCGGAAGCCCCATTGTTTCCAATGAGAGACGCTTCGCCGAAGTCCTCCAGTTCAGGGAATTGTGGATGATGGAAGTTATGCACCCGGCTGAACGCCACTTCCGCATCCGTGCATGAAGCGAACGTGAGAAACTGTTCAATCTGATGACTTCCAATGTCACAGAGGATGCCGCCATATTTATCATGCTGGAAAAACCACTCAGGCCGTCCTGGAGCATTCAATCGATGCGGTCCTGTGCCCATCACTTGCACAACCTTACCGATGGCTCCTTGCTCAATCAGCTGCCCGGCATAGATTGCACTTTCGACATGCAGGCGCTCACTATAATAAACCATGTATTTCTTCCCGGTCCGTTTAACTTCTTCCCTTGCTCTAGATAATTGGTCCAATGTAGTGAATGGGGCTTTGTCCGTAAAATAATCCTTGCCTGACGCCAAAACCCTCATGCCTAGTGGCGCACGTTCCGAAGTAATGGCGGCTCCGGCCACCAACTGCACCTGATCATCTGCCAGCACTTGTTCTTCCGAAGCTGCGGCCTGTGCTTGTGGAAACTGTTTGCGAAATGCCTCCACTTTGGCAGGATCCGGATCATACACCCATTTGAGCGTTGCCCCTGCCTCCAACAAACCTCCAACCATACCATAGATGTGCCCATGATCGAGTGCTACGGCAGCAATAGTAAACTCACCAGGACCGCATACAACCTCTTTTTTCACACTTTTGGGTGCATAAAACATTCCATCTTTAGCCACGTTATCTCCACCTTTTCATTCGATTCAAGTACAATGCTTGATATAACAGGCCTACTTAAATGTTTGCGTCAGATCCGCAGGCTGGCTGCTGCTGGAACTTTTGTCTTTCTTGGTGTTCGAGCTGGCAATACGCTCCTGCAAATGTTCATAAAATAACTCTTCATCGATGGGCAGCTCAACCCAATTGTCCGTCCAGGTCGAGAGAAGCATCGCATTAGACAAGGTTAATCCGTGTATACCTTCTTCTCCTGGAGCAATGAGCGTGGCACCTGTTCGGATGGCGTCAATCCAGTTACGAATCAGTCCTGGGTGGCCGGATTCAGTACCCGTAATCGGAACTTCACACTTCCAGCATTCCGGCTGTCCAAAACCTCCGGTAAACCGTTTATTGAATTCTGGCTCGGACTCCCGAAGGCGCCAGAATGTCAGCTGACCATCTTCAATCACGATTTTACCGCGGTCTCCGTTAACCTCGAATCGGTTGGTACCGGGAGCTTCACCCGTAGTAGTTACGAATACGCCTGTTGCTCCGTTTGCGTACTCCACATAAGCTGTCACATCGTCTTCCACTTCAATATCCCGGTACTTTCCGAACGAACAAAATGCACGCATTCGTACAGGCATCATGCCGATGGTCCACTGCCACAAATCAAGCTGGTGAGGATCCTGATTGATCAGCACGCCACCTCCTTCACCTACCCAGGTTGCCCGCCAACCGCCGGAGTCATAGTAACTCTGGGATCGGTACCAATTCGTGATGATCCAGTTCGTGCGTCTTACTTCCCCCAGTTCTCCTGAAGCAATAAGATCTCTCAGTTTGATATACAGAGGATTCGTCCGCTGATTGTACATCATGGAAAACACCTTGCCGCTGGCTGCAGCAGCTTCGTTCATCTTGCGCACCTGTTTGGTGTAAACACCGGCTGGTTTCTCGATCATGACATGCAGACCATGTTGAAAAGCCTGAATGGCCTGTTCGGGGTGATCATAATGAGGTGTTGCAATAATGACCGCATCAATGGTGCCGGATGCCATCATCTGCTCTGCATCCTGCCAGTAACTGACCGAAGCCGGGAAATTACTGGCCACCCAACTCTCCATTTCCTTTCGGACATCACATACGGCTACCAACTCCGCACCAGGCACATCTCCGGCAATCAGCGTTCTGGCATGTGCGGCACCCATGTTTCCAATACCAATGACGGCTACTCGAATCAAACTCATACCTGTACCTCCTCTTCCACACGACGCTCAATTTCGCCAAATACCTTAGCAAAATGCTGTAACATCGCCTGAGAATTAAACTCTCCACTGAAATCTTCAATACCGTAGTATCCGTCATATCCCACTGATTTCAGGTCACGGAACACTTGCATCCAATCCACGATACCTTCAGTCAACGGTGACCAATGACATCTCCATTTCGCGGATACAGAACTCCCTGCACTCTCTCCGCTTTGTTCCTCCTTGTACCAAGCTGCATTCTTCACATGGACGTGGGCAAGGTAAGGACCCAATAGTTCCAGTCCCATTCGATAATTTTCATATCCTTCGTGTACCATGTTGCCTGGATCATACAACACGCCAACATGCTGGGCATCCAGCGACTGCACCAGTCGGTAGGCCAGTGAAGCGGTTGGAGCGATCGTTTGGTGATGCGTCTCTACCACGGCTTTGACGTGATACTGCTGAGCCATCTCCTGCACTTCGGATAAATACCTAACTGCTCTGCTGTACAGCTCCGGATAACTGGTTTTACGGTCATATCCCGGCACACCTACACGCATCATGGACGCACCCAGATCAGCAGCTGCCTGAAACGCCTGCTCGGTCGCTTGAAGATCTCCACAGCTCAGATACGGTACTAGTGCAATGGAACGTCGACCGTGTTTTGCAGTGGCTTCACGAAAATCAGGGACCTGTTCCTCCCATTTGGCCGGATCGATTGAACTCCGATTATGCCTCCAAAAAGATGGTTCCTCCGTACGTGCGTCTTCCGGTATTCCGCGGAACCTCCACTCGATTCCGTCGATACCTGCTGATGCTGCCGCTGCAGCCAGTTCTTCTGCGTTCAGGTCAGGCGTCGCTACAGTAAATACAGACAGTTTCATCTTGGTCATCTCCTTATGTAAACGTATTCAAATTTATTGGATAAACGAATTGTATCATTCCTGCATATGCACAAATAGTGTTCTGCTCCAACAGATGAATTAGAGATAAACGTGAGGCAACATTCCCCATTCAGGGATAACTGTAACTTGGCTGCGGTGGATGTCACCATACTTCTCCAGGGTATATTCCTACGCAAAAAACATCCCTGTTCAGATGTTCATTCTGAATGGGGATGTCATAAGTTATTTCATTAATTTAGTCGTTACTTATTTTCGATCAAAAAACACATGCTCAGCATGCAATTTTCCAAGACGAGTCGTCATGATTCCAAACGAATACTGCGGCTGGCGGCGCCGATCCGTCGGTGAACCCGGATTGAATATTAGCACATCGTTGACGGTATGCATCAAGGGAATGTGCGAGTGGCCAAATATGATGGCATCTACCTGCTGACCGGCAAATGTATGAATGGCATTCTGCTCAGTCGTTTTCGATCCCTGGTGGCCATGAACCAGACCTAGACGCAAACCGTCCGCCTCCACGATGCGGGAAAAGCCCAGCTTCTTGCCAATTTCCGGCGGATCCGTATTGCCTGCTACGCCTGCAACGGGAGCATACTCGCTTAACAGCTTGTATACACTCCAATCCGACCAGTCGCCTGCATGTAATATGAGGTCAGCCTCCGGCAGAGCTTGGAGCAATGGCTCCGGCAGCTGCTTAGCTCTTTTGGGCAAATGCGTATCCGAGATCACGATTATTTTCATATCCAAGCACACCTCCCTGGTTCAGACGATACCCTAATCAGCAGAAGGAGGCACAGTCTCCATCTGTGAGCAGGAACGTTCCATATCTTCAAGCGTAATGGATGCGAAGAACTGTTCGACTTTTGCCTCTGCCACCTGATACAGATTCGTCAGCAGACTGTCTATGCGAAGACCAACATCACAATTGGGGTTGCAATTGCCATGAATCGGAAATAGCGGACCTTCGTCCTTGGCAGCCTGATAGATCATGGCCAAGGTAATTTCACTAGCCGGCTTGGCGAGATAAAAACCTCTCGTTCCGGGAGAGGAATCGACCAGACCTGCCTTTTTCAGTCCGCCCAAAATACGTCGTACGACAACAGGGTTGGTGTTGACGCTTCCTGCAATCATTGCGGAAGTGATTCGTTCAGGCGCGCTGAAGGACAACAACAACAAACAATGCACACTGACCGAAAAATGTGTACTCATGATTAACCACCTTTAACGTAATATAATCCTGGTGCTTCAATCTATTCAGGGAACAGACTCTGTTCCGGACGTGCCTTGATTTTCAACTGCCGCACGCTGTATTCCAGCTGCTTCACAATATCATCCAGCTGTTTGCGATCGATTTTCGTCGGATCATCCACGGGTCTGGCCGTCGACTTAAGATCCCGAATGGTGAGCTGCTGCTCCTGCCATTTATCCATCAGATCAGCAATATTGGCATAAAAGCGTTCGTAATCCTTGATGACCAGGTCAAGATATGCATCGACTTCATCCGGATCATAGCCACGGAGCTTATAATTGAATTGTTTTTCATGAATTGATAAGGCATCGAGCTGTACGCCCAGTTGTTTAAACAATTGTCTCTGTTTATCCAATCTTCGTTTCATATGTTCATCCATCTTGACAACCTCCATTATAAGAAAAACGTCTATCGACGTATGTTCAAAAGCAGCCGGGACCGTCTCTTCAAGGAGCACGGTGCAATACGACTTCACGGGGAAATCGCGGCAGTTTCTCTCTCTATTTTTTATAACACATTATCGGCCAGATATAAAATCAAACGCCTCTTCAAAGACGCAAAAATGATTGTAAACCGCCAAAATCGGGTAAGGACAGACTACACACCCCTAAAGCGGGAAAGGAGCATGTCGTTATGAGTACATTAACCAAAGATCAACTTCAGGAACTTAAGAGCGCCCTTCTGGAGCAGCGGGATAATCTGCAGCGTCATTTTGAATCCAACATGGAAGATGGTGCTCCAACTGCGTCGCTCAAAGATTCTACAGGCGAGCTGTCATCATACGATAACCACCCGGCTGATGCGGGGACGGAGACGTTTGAACGCAGTCGTGATCTGGCCGTAGACGATACATTAACAGATGAATTTAACCAGGTGATCGATGCCCTGGAGCGTATGGAAAAAGGAACTTACGGAACATGTGTCACTTGTGGACAGGATATTCCGTTTGAGAGGCTTCAGGCCATTCCATACACGGCCTACTGTATTGACGATACACCGAACCGTGAGCTCAGCAATGACCGCCCTGTGGAAGAGCAGGTGATGACCATGCCCCCAAGTGGTGCCGGTGAGGTCAGACAGCGGAATGCCGGCAAGTTTGATCATGCCGAAGCCTGGGAAGCTGTTGAGGATTACGGTACATCCAATTCGCCAGCTACCGCAGCCAAACGTGAAGTTCGAGACTACGATGAGAACATGTAGTTCTGACAATGATTGCCGGCCTCTCTCTCCATGAATATAAGGTACGGTTGAGCAGTCATCATTGGTCCTCATCACACATCAAAAAGCCGCCTTCAGGCGGCCTTTTCTTTGTTGTCGCATCGGTCTCCCTAGATCAACTTTCCTTTGCATTGTCATTCGAATCGGAACTCTGATCTCCCGGCTGATGAGGTGGGACTTTACTTTTCTGTGCTCCAGTCGGTTCATCCACATGTTGGGACAACGTGGTAAACAGCTGAAAAACCTCCTGATCTTCCTTCTGTTCATTCCGCTTCGTATAAGGCTCACACATTTTCGTGATATCCCTGTACAGCTTCTCTACTTCCTCACGGCTCGCATATAACGTCATGTCCGAGATTTGTCCAAACATGTTCTCACCATGCTCCGCCTGTTTCATAAACATCTGGCGGCTCTGTTCGTACATTTCATTTAACAGTTTAAGCGTCTCTGAACGAAAAACCTGCTTCAGCGGCGAGTGGTCCTCATCTTCATGACGAAGATGAATTTCTCCCTGAAAGGGTTCGTAGTATTTGGCAATGATTCCATTAATCTCTCGTGTGGATACGATGGTAAGCAAACCGATCTTCTCCAGCTTTTTCACGTGATAATGTACTTTCGCGGGCACTTCTCCCAGCTTATCAGCTATTTCTTTCACGGTAGAAGGCCTTCCCTGTTTATTAAACATATTCAGGATCTGGATCCGATACGGGTCGGAGTAGATCTTGATCTCCTCGATCGTTGACAGTACTTTCTGCTGCATACCTGTATCCTCATTTCCGGGGTACCTGTTGTCCTTATATATGCATATTATACCGTTCAGTCCGGTCCCCGGTCAAAACAGGTCTTACAGAAAGATACAGGAATTAGGCTATAAACAACGCCGGAATGTTTTGCTGAGCAGGAGCCCTATGGCTGACATGGCAAGCAAAATGCCAAAAGCAATAAATAAGACAGGCGTGGACAGCACTTCTGCTGCAGCACCCGCAACCAGACTTCCAAGCGGTACAGCACTTACACAGAGCATACTTTGTAGTGCAGACACCCTGCCGAGCATACCGGCTGGCGTAACCTCCATTAGATATGAGGCAAGAGGTGTTGTAGCTAATGGTATGCCGAGCCCCATCATTAGGCAAAACATAGCTGCAAGCGGTAGTTGATAAGTTGACATATACGCAGGAAGCGCGGTCATGGCATAACTAAGACCCAGCATGATGATTCCACTAATAATCAATACACTCTTCCGATAGCTGCTGCCTCTGTGAGTCATCCACAATCCACTCAGCACCATGCCTCCCACCATTAACCCGCTAAGCAAACTTAAACCCCATGCTCCAGCTTGCAGAATATCGATAACATATGGAGTTCGGAGAACATTGAAGGGCATCAGGCAGAAGTTAACGAAGGCAAATAAAATGGAGGTAATCAGCAGCAGGGCGTGTTTGCGCATGAAATGAAAGGCTTCGACCATTTCAGAAAGCAAACTTCTGGGAGTATCTGTGGAAGATGACTTCTCCGCGGATACTTCTTCCGTACCGGGATCGGATGGATAGACAACCCGGCTCATTAGCACAGCACTTAATGCAAATAGGCCAGCATCCATCAAAATCGTCCACGTCATTCCGACAGTTGCAATGAGCGCACCTGCTACGGCAAGCCCGGCAAGTTCAGCCAGTCGAGTAGCCGACGACGACATAGCATTGCCGGAAAGCAGCATCGATTGCGGCAGCAATCGCGGTACACTGGACATTTCGGCAGGTGATGAGAAGCATTCAAGCAACGAATTCAGAATCGTGACGACGAACAAATGCCATACGTGCAGTTCTCCCAAACCAAATAACAGAGCAGTTATACCTACAAGCAGTCCCCGGCCCGAATTCGTCAGAACGATGACCGTCTTGGGAGACATGCGATCCACGACCGCTCCTGCAAAAAGGCCGAGCAGAATATTCGGCAGAAAGTTGACTGCGAGCAGCGTACCCATCAATAGTTTGGAACCTGTCAACATGTACACCATCCAGCTATATGCAATGGAGTCAATGGAATCACCAAACCTCGCTACCATCTTCCCCAGCATAAACTGCATATAAGGTTTAACTCGTATTAGCTCACCAATCCCTTGCTTATTTACCGCTGTGCCTTCGCTCATTATCCATTCCGCCCTTCAACGTTAAAATAATTTTAATGTTAATATTATTTTAACGGAGAATTTCTGGAAATCAACCCCTTCGTGAAAATTTTTTTAACGTTTAGTCGATTGAGTTTACACTAAAAAACTCCATCCTGAAGGATGGAGTCTGGTTTACTCATTTTTCTAATCGTTTTTTTAAATCAACAAAACGCGCTGCCGTGTCCTTGCCGATTGCAAACAGGCATCAATCACCCGCATATTCGCTATCGTATTATCCGGAGTAAACGGCAGTGGTGTTCCATCTAGCACAGCTGCTGCAAAAGTTTCCGCCTGCAGAACATAAGAATTGGATACGGATACCCGCTCTTCCCGACTGACCGAATCCGTGTGAACGATAATTTGCGGTGGGATATCACTATTTTCCCAGCCGAAGACTTTTGGCAATTCAATTCGTCCGTCTGTTCCGAGGATCTCCATCTCCGCCCTCCCGGAAGCCCACATGCCGCAATCAAACGTTAACGCCACGGATCCCGGAAATTCCACGAGCCCCGAAGCCATCATATCCACTCCATCATGTTCATCGGAAAAAAGAGCATGTACCGTAACTGCTTCGGGTTCCTGGCCCAGGTACATCCGTGCTGCGGAAATGGGATATACACCAAGGTCAAAGAGCGAGCCTCCACCCATTTTCCGTTTGAACCTTACATTATCCTTATCATCCGCGGTATTACATGTGAAGTTGCCATGGATGGCACGAACAGCACCAATCTCTCCACTCGCGATAATCTCCTGAACACGCCGATGCTTGGGATGATATCGATACATGATCGCCTCTGCAAATAGAACGTCGTGCTCCTTGCATACCTGAATCATTTCGGCAGACTCGTCCGCATTCAGTGCAGCTGGCTTCTCGCATAATACATGCTTTCCGGCCTGAGCTGCTTTGATCGTCCATTCCTTGTGCATATGGTTAGGCAACGGGATATATACGGCTTCAATATCCGGATCCGCAATGAGCTCTTCGTAACTTCCATAGCATCTAGCAATGTCCAATTCTTCGGCGAGCGCTTCAGCCTTCTCCTTGCTTCGACTCGCAATAGCAAGCACTTCTCCCCGTTCGGATTGCTGGATTGCCGGAATTACCGCATTCTTGGCAATGGTGGAAGTACCGAGTACTCCCCACTGTAGCTGCTTATTCATGCTCATCTTCCTTTCGTCCCGTAATTGTCCTCTTCTGCCTTGTGCAGCATGCCTAGACAACGGTCTAGGTCTGCCTTGACCTGCTTTTTGTACAATTCGGCTTTTTCCGCTCCATCATCCGTAAAGTGATATAAAACGATTTCCTGAAAATCCACTTTGGGATCGCTGCCCTTCAACTTCTTCGTCCGATAAAATACACCCTGCTGTACCAGTTCATGCAATGCCCGATATACCTCACTCTGAGGCGGAACATAACCGTAATCTTTAAATTCCTGCTTCATGGCCTCCAGCATTTCGTAACCATATCCTCTGTGCTGTTCAACCATGGTAATGAGATACAGCTTGATAAATGCCCGCTGGGCGATCATAAAAGCCATGCTTGTTCCCCCCTATCCTCTACCGCTCTACTTCATATTATAAAACTTGTGTTCGGTTTCTGCCATCATTCTCCGTTTTTCCCGGATAAGCAGCAGGTGAGAAAAAAGCACAGGATAGATACGCAGAATCGTGTGGTAGAACGCTATTAGGGTTATTATTATGAATTTTTCATATAATGATTTTTTAAGACGAAAATCCAATTAAGTTTCAGTTCGACAAAAGCAACTGCTGTCTTGCATCCACAACTATAGATCACTACCCTCAAGAAGATGACTTCTATTGTGAATTTTTCATTCATTGCCTCTTTCACTTTCTGAAATTGTCCTTCGGTACTGTGCCCACGATCCATTTTCCCCAGCTTACACGCGAAATGCACCAAGTGAGCACACAGGATAGAGCTAAAGCAAGTACCCATGTCAGAATCATTCGTACAGTCGGATTTAGGCCCCATGCAACGTAAACATATTCATCTGGAATATAACTGTAGCGCAGCATGAGCATATGCATGAGATAACCGCCATAAGAAACGCTGCCGATCCATCCAAGCCAGCCCACGGCCAGTTGATTATGCAGTTTGCCTGCGAGCTGATACATGACCATGATCGACGCGATTAGAAAGAGAGCCATATCCGGCCTGATCAAGCTAACGGTATAAAATGTGATCTGAATGCCTTCCGGCTTTTGAAATTCCAGCATTAATAGATATGTAAACCGAAGACCCATGGTTATAAACACCGTCCAATATACCCAGCGCAGCCGATGAATCCACTTGTTCCAGCTTTCAACAGATAATCCGGCAGCAGCACCTAGTACAAAATAAAAGAAGAAATACAGGAAATTGCGGTCGGCATAGGTTGTAAATAGATCGGTCAGTACTGGAATATGGAGTCGCTCCATGACTCGTGCAATATTCCCCAATTGATCGGCTAACAAGAGGTATGCAGCTCCTGTAATCAGGACAGCAATCAGGCGTCCATGTGAATCATAGCGGTTATATACATATCGTACGGCCTTTAGAAACAAGGGAAACAGCAAATAAAATTGAATTAGCATGATAATGTACCAAAAATGAGATGTGGTCTTGCCGGTAAGCAGCTTCAAACCAATCTCAGGGAGATCCTGCCAGCCAATGCCGGCCCACCCCTGTGGTGTCAAGGTGAAATACACCAGAGACCACACGACATATGGTGCGATGACATCCGTTAATCGTTTCTGCATGAAACGTCCGTATTTCAGCTGTTCTCCTGTGTTATAAAACAAAACCATGCCTGTGATGAAAATAAATAATGGGACGGCAAATTTGGAAGCCATCAGCAGGATTGCAAGCAGAACCCCATCTTCCAGGCCAGCTTCCGGAACCAGAGAAAAATGGGCAATGGAATGCTGGAGTACAACAGCTGCAAAGGCAATCCCCCTTAAACTTTCAATTTCAGCAATTCTTTCTTTACGTGGCATAACGTTCAGCCGCCTTTCTTGGTTTTACCGTAAAAAGTAAGTACAATGATAATCGTATAAAAGATGAACGGAGGGATTCCTATCGCTGATTCCGAACTAGATACCCCCACAATTGACTCCAAATATGTACAACAGCATATGGCCAATGAGCGAACGTTTTTGGCCTGGGTTCGTACCGGAATAGCCATGGCCGGTATCGGATTCCTGGCTGCCGGATTGGGATTCAATTCTTCCTCTTATGACCAGATTGCACACATTGCCGCCATTATAACCGGAGTGATCTCACTCGTCAGCGGCATAGCCATCATTCTGTGTTCTGCTGCTTCGTATCACCGCAAACGCAGGCAAATTAATCAGCAAACATTTCAAGCCTCAACCCGATTGATTCGCTTCCTGACGCTTACACTGTTGGTCATTGGCCTGGCACTTGCTGTTCTGCTCTATGTATTGTTATTCCCTGCTCCTTAGACTTACCTTTACACACAGTCAACACTGCATCATTATTCCAGGTGGAATTACAGGGACAAAAGCCGGCTTCCCCGAAGGAAACCGGCTTTTGAGCGCCTGACGGCTCACATTGACAAAATCATGAATTATATGTGTACTTCCTGTTTAACCTTGTAGAAAAATCAAGTGTACTAGCCTGAACCTTTCAAGCTTACAGGAACGTGTTGTTTCCAAATCGTGCTGCTTTATTCTGAGCTTCCAGTCTCCGCTCTTCCATGTCAAGATCCGTACGCTCTGCTGGCACATCTGTATCATGGGCTGCGTATCGATCACGATTCAGATAGCTGGTATTGCTAAATACATCATAGACATCCGAATCGCGATCGGTGGAGTCAACCAGGAGAAGGATTTTGCCGTTTTGTACATATTCCTCATACTGTCTGGCGTCCTCTTCGGGAATACCCAATCCGACAAGTCCACCGACCAAACCTCCTGCACCGGCACCTACTGCCGCTCCCGTAAACGCTGCTGCGATCGGACCCGCCGCCAAAATCGGACCTATACCTGGAATGGCCAGAGCCCCGATACCAGCCAACAGCCCGGCTACGCCACCTAATACGCCACCTGTGGCTGCACCTGCTGCCACACCTTCCGGCGCTTTGGTTCCCGTCTCTTCCCGGATGGCCTTCAACTCGTCCCGATCCTGCGTCACTACCGAAATCTCGTCTGAATTGAATCCTTGCGCTTTCAAGCCCTCTATGGCTTGAGATGCCTCACGTTCTGTATCAAAAACACCTACGATTTTCTTCTGCATAGTGAATTCCTCCTAATTATTTAAGAGTTCGCTTCGCTATGTTATTACCCGTACCATTCTCTTTCAAACGCTTCCAGCCATTATATCGTGCGCAAATACGAATAAATACAGCTTTATTCGCTGATAAAACATAAGCTTATGAAGTCATACTCATCAAAGGGTTTCTCTGAAAAGCCAGATCAATATCCAAGCTTTTGTATATGCATTGGTGAGCGAAAAAAAGTCTTAATGCTCTAGCTGCGCGGCTTCGCCCGATTGGTCGCTATGGCCTCCAATGGATTGTCTGGCCAGTAATGCTTTGGATATCGGCCTTTCAGGTCTTTTTTCACCTCGAAATAAGTCTCCCGCCAAAAGTTTGTCAAATCCCGGGTCACCTGAACAGGCCGGTGCGCAGGGGACAGCAGATGCAAGGTTAACGGCACCCGACCTCCAGCAATACGCGGTGTATCCTGCTGCCCGAACATTTCCTGAAGTCGTACCGCGAGTGTAGGATCTTCAGGTCGGCTATAATCAACCGGAATGCGTGATCCGCTGGGAACCTGAATATGAGTTGGCGCCTCCCGGTCCAACTGCTGCCGTTGTTCCCAGCTCAATCCGCTAAGTAAAACGTCCTGCATGGACAGTTTCTTCAGATCCGAAGCTGAACGCATTCCTGCCAAAAAAGGGCTGAGTTGATCTTCGAGTTCCGCTGATACATGATCCGCTGCGAGATCCGGCCACCCCGGCAGATGACGATGCAGAAAACGCAATCTGTCCGCCAGCTGCCTGGATGATTTGGTCCAAGGCAGACAATCCTGACCTTCTATGCGGATTCCGCTTAGCAGCGCCTCCAGCACCAGATCTTCCGGAGGCTGTGCGATACTGCTCTCCTTCATCAGGATTGCTCCAATTCGCAGCCTTCGATGAGCCCGCACACTTCGTGTGCTGCGATCCCATGCAATCTGCACATCCTCCTCTATGAGATCAGCACTGTAGTCCAGCAAGAGCTGCTCACCCACCGGTGCAGCCAGCAGAATGCGTGCATCCGCGCCCTGGTCGTCCGCCTCGGCAGCGACCAGATAGGCTGAACGGCTCAGCGACTCCGCCTGGCTGAGCCGTACCCCGCGGCCGCTGCTCAGCAGGTAGCGGCCGTCCTCCCGGCGCTGCCCGATCCGGTCGGGATAGGCGAAGGACAGCAGCAGTCCGCAGCTGTCCTCGTCCGGCCGTTCCGGATCCTCCGGCGCCGGGCCGAGAGCCGTGCGCAGCTGTCGGCTCTCCTGGAGGATGCGTCGTACGGCAGCGATGTCTGCGACCGCCGCTGCCGCTTGCGGCGTACCGCTGCTGTTCGCCATCAGCAGCGCTTCCACGCGCGGGCGCAGGTCAGTGCCCGCGCCTGCACTGCCACTGCTGCGGAGGCCGGCAGGCTCCTGCAGCAGTGCCGCCAGCATGCTGGCGTAGCTGGCCAGCCCAAGCTCCGCCGCGCGGAGCAGCATGCTGGCCAGGCGCGGATGCACGCCAAGCGTGTTCATCCGCCGCCCGAAGGGCGTGATGCGGCCTGCGTCATCCAGTCCGCCCAGCTGGCGCAGCAGCGCCTGTGCCTGGCCGTAGGCCGCGGCCGGCGGGATGTCCAGCCACTGCAGTTCTGCAGGGGACTGGACACCCCAGGCGGCAAGCTCCAGCGCCAGCGGTGCGAGGTCCGCGGAGGCCATCTCCGGTCTGGCTGTCTCCGGCAGACCGTCATGAACCTCTTCGCTCCACAATCTATAGCACACCCCTGGTGCAATTCGCCCTGCACGACCCCGCCGCTGATCGGCTGAAGCCTTGGACACCGGCTGGGTAACAAGCCGACTCATGCCTGTGCGCGGGGAAAATACGGATGCACGACTCAGTCCGGCATCGACAACCACTCTGACACCCGGAAGCGTAAGGCTTGATTCCGCTATGGAGGTGGACAGTACGACCTTACGATTTCCTTCCGCAGCTGGGCGCACAGCCTCATCCTGACGTTCAATCGGCATGCTGCCATACAGGGAATGCACCTCGACATGAGAAGAAAGATTAAGCTTCGACAGTTCCCGTTCTGTTCGGTGAATCTCTCTGGCTCCTGGAAGAAAGACCAGTACGTCCCCTTCCTGCTGTGCCAGAGCTTTTACAACCGCTTGAGCCGTGAACTCCTCCAGCACAGCAGAAGCGGGTTTTGATACATAACGGGTTTCCACTGGAAACGTGCGTCCCGGACAATCAATCGCACGGGTCCCCTCGCCAAGCAGTGTACAGATTGGGTCAGGGTCCAGCGTTGCCGACATAACCAGAACCTTCAGATCCGGACGCAGCATCGCCCGTGACTCCAGAGCCAGAGCCAAACCAAGATCCCCGTGCAGATGACGCTCGTGAAACTCATCAAAGATAATCATGGCTGTATCTTCAAGCCCCTGATCCTGCTGAAGCATGCGTGTAAGTACCCCTTCTGTGACAACTTCGATCCGCGTTGCCTGACTGACCCGAGTGTCCATGCGGACACGGTACCCCACCGTCTGTCCCACGTTTTCATTCAGAGCAGTGGCCATCCGCGCCGCGGCTGAGCGCGCCGCAAGTCTGCGGGGCTCCAGCATTATGATTTTACGCCCATTTAGCCATGGTTCCTCTAATAGGGATAGAGGTACTACGGTTGTTTTACCTGCCCCCGGCTCTGCAATAAGCACACCCGTATCCTGCTCTCGAAATAGCTGTTTCAGCTCAGGCAAAACCTGTTGTATCGGTAATTCTATATTCATATTATCGCTCCTAATTCATAAGGCACCATGCAATATATAATCAATCCAAAGTGAATGTTAGCATTATAACAAAAAAAGCCGTCCCAGAGGAACGACTACTTTGGATCAGATGTATTAACGCAGCAACGATTCGGCGCCATCAATGACAATCTCTGCACCCGTAATGTGTTTGGATTCAGACGATGCTAGGAAGGCGACAAGATTGGCCACATGCTCCGGCTGTCCAGGGCCATCTGCAAGCGGCTGCTCCCCTTCCGGGAATTCCATTGGAATAACGATTTGGTGCAATTCATCCGTTTTTACGGTGCTTTGATCAATATTGGTTGCGATGGCTCCCGGACATATGACATTAACCCGGATTTTGAACCTGGCCAATTCCAGTGCAGCCATCTTCGAAAAGGCAACCTGTCCCGCTTTCGATGTACTGTATGCCGACATCCCAAAGCTGGTGAATCGTTGGTTACCATTAATGGAACTTGTAATAACAATGCTTCCCCCGCCGCGCTTCTTCAGATGTGGAAGAGCGTACTTGATTGTAAAGAAGGTGCCATCCAGATTGGTCGTAATGATCCGCTGCCAATCCTCCACCTGAATTTCCTCAATTGGGGCCGAGACACCATTAATGCCTGCATTGGCAAACACAATGTCCAAACCGCCGAACAGCTCCACCGTTTCCAGCACCGCTTTTTCCACCCGGGCCGGATCGGAGATATCCACATCGAACGCGCGTGCAGCACCTGGATGTACGGCATTAATTTCGGCTTCCGTCTGAGAGATCCGATCATTCACAAGATCAAATAACGCAACGTGAGCACCTTCATTCGCCAATTTTAATGCCGTTGCCTTACCAATGCCGGAACCGGCTCCAGTAATGATAGCTATTTTGTTTGCAAACCGAGACTTGTCGTTATGTTGTGTCATGCTCCATTCCACTCCTTCTCAGCAATTATGTAAGAATGTACATCCAAGACTTGTGTATCAGCATGATGCAGCATGCTAACTAAGTAGATTCTTCACAAGATTACCCAAAAAGAGCGCCTTTTAAATCAATAACGACAAGTTTTTTCTCAGCTGATTTTTACCGCTAATTAAGTAAACTCAAGACGGATGACTTTTCGAAAGTTGTACATCTACCATTCCAGCTCAATGAAAGCGGCATCATCTTCAAGCCCGCCGGTATGTGCAGCATCCAGCAGTACCTGAATGTGTTCATCCGGGATATATGCCTGTATGGCATCCAGATCATTCAAACCATCTGTGTACAGCTGCAGACGACTTGGTTCATTGGATAGCTTCGCCTCATAAATATGAGGCTTGCCTCCAACTGGCCCTTCCAGGGTTGACCAGCGTTCATTCGTCCGGCAGTGGTTCTGAAAAGCTCCAGATTGTTCCTGACCATTGCGCCATAGACGTATGCGTGAATCCCCTTGCCAAGCCATCCAGATACGACTTTTCCCCATACCGCGGGACAGCTCAATTCGACCACACACATACATCGCCTGGCTTCCTCTGCTTCGCTTCTCCATTAACACTTCGCGTAAAAGCAGGGGCGAGTTGTCCAATGGCTGAATTTTCTTCAGCTGCTCGGATGCGGGAACCGTCAGTTCTTGAAGCAGATGCTCCATCGCTTCTGCCGTAGGATTAGAGGTTGTTTCCAACCACTCGAGGAGCGCATTGCCCAGAAAACGCGCGGCAAAATCACCAAGGTAACTCATGCCTACACCATCACACATGACGAACGTACATACATTTCCGTCCATGCGAACGGCAGCAAAGTCTTGACCCGAATCCCCCTGATGAACCGTCTCTGCAGCTCTTCCATAGCCATAGCGACACTTAAAAGCACCCTGATAACGAGTAAGTGGCTGTTCTCCGGTCTGTGCGCTAACATAACGAAAGATTCCACGACGCTGCTTTCCTTGGCTTCCTCTCTCACCAGCAGGCAATGCTGCCAATCGCATCGTTCTCAAATAATCCCCTCCTATCTCACAGGCGTAGCAGCAGACATCTGAAACCCGATGGACACCAGTTCTGCACATGTGCCTGGCAGCATCATCAATGCACCGGGTGCGAGCAAATAGTCCGCCTCGACAAGCATTTCACGGTAACTTTCAGGCAGAACCGAAGACATATTGCGCAGCTTCTCTCCATGCTCATCCTTAAGTACGGTTTCCGGCGATATCCCTTTCCATCTTCTCGGTTCAGGGATAGGACCCTCCAATAGGTGATCGGATATAAAAATATTTTCGACGAGTACATTGCCATCAGGCACACTCATGCCCATAATTCGTTTGGCAATCGGTTCCGGGTCTTCGCCGGTAGCCACTCCATCCGTCATATGACAGACGAGCGGCGCAGGGCAATCCTGCATGTTCGGTATTTCAGCCTGCAGAATCTTCTCTGCCTGCAGAAAGGCTTTGGCCGAATCCGAGAAACGTTTAGGTGTCAGGTCTGGCAGCGAACCAACCGCTGCAATTTCGTCGATTCCCTTGATTCCATTCAACAAGTCATAGACGTCGTCGCTGTATGCAAGGATGGCAATCCGATAGCGAGGTGTCAATCGATTCCCTTTGGTTGAGCGAAACACCATCTGGCGTATGGCCAGGGCCAAGGCATCATAGACGACATCAATCCGTCTGCGGTTTTCCAGAACCATATTCATGGAGGCACTGATATCAATGAGATAAATAATAAGTGCGGGTGTACGCTGGGATGCTTGTATTGTATAGTTCATCTGGGCCTGAGCCACCTCCGTCGTTCACATAATTTACAAGTTGGGAAGATTATAGTTGTTATTGCTCAAAAATTTATTAATTGCACTCATTCGCGCTGCGACTTTTCCTACCCCTTTGAAATATGAGGCATCCGTGTTATACAAATTTTTAAAATCACGGGCATAAGACAATGCGTTTTCGGTCTTGTTACCTATTTGCGCATTATACGCCTTGTTATAGTGAGCAATCAGCGTAACCACGTTCTGAGCACGTTTTTTCTTGAGTGCAGCCTTGCGAGCAGCTTCCTCGGCTGCTTTTTGCGCTTCCAGTTTGAGCTGTGCTTCAGCCGCTGCCTTGCGCTCCGCTTCCTGCTTCGCTACTTGAGCATCATGCTCTTTCTTCCAGACCAGATAGGCTTCATACTTTGCCTGCTTGTCATACTTCTCCTGCAGCGCCTTCTTGGCGGCTTCTTTCTTCTGCTGTTCCTGCTTTGCGAGATAAGCCTCGTATTTTGCCTGTTTATCGTATTTCGCCTGCAGAACTTTCCGTTCTTCTTCCTTTTTCTGTGCTTCAGCCAATTTTTGCTTTTCCTCGGCTTCAAGCTTCGCCGCTTCGGCTTCCTGCTTCTTCTTCTCTTCTTCCTCCTGCTTCAGCGCAGCAGCTTTTGCGACTTCTGCTTCTTCGGCAGCCTTGATCTCCGCCAGTCTTGCTGCTTCTTGTTCCTCCTGCTGCTTGACTTCGGCCTGATCAGCCAAAATTTTGACAGTCGGCACGGTACCGGCCAGCAATACAACAAGAACAGCGGAAGAGATCATGAACTTTTTGGATCTGTAAAAAGGAACGCGGACAGGCTGTGCGGCTTCTTCCTTGGGATTCAGTTTAGCATCCAGCCCGTTGATGGCAGCCTCAACTTCCATCTGCATCGCACTGTTAGCCGGAATGAAATGATACAGCGAACGGTATACTTCGAGGGCTGCTGCAGGCTTATCTTCATCCTCAAGAGCTCGGGCCTGCAGGAAGAGTCTGTTTACCACAGCTTCCTGTCCAGGAGGAACTTCAGGTATCGACGTGGACGAATGAGGTCCATTAGCTGACTTCGAATCTGCTACGCCAGTATCCGGTGCACTTGTGACTGTCTGGCTCGCCGCTTCACCATTTGCCGCATCTGCTGCTTGGTCCTCAGGTTCCTTCACTCCGGCCGCTTCCGCCTGACTGGCATTAGCTGCTGCCAGGGCAACAAACCATTCACCAAATGTGGGGCAGCTGCTCAGATCGTGACTCTCCCAGGCACGGATGAACAGATCGGATATTTTGGAACCCCATCGATTCTGGAGTGAATCCCGCATAGCAAAATATCGTTCACTCACCGTTTGCATTTCATGCTGGTCAAAATAACTTTCTCCCCATGCCTTCTCCACAATGGTCGAATCAGACCAGCTCAGCATCTCGGCGATAATAACTGCACCAGCAAAACGATCGGCATATGAGCTCCACAGACCACTGTGTACTGCCCGGTGAGCTGCATAACCAGGTGAACCGGCAAGTAGAGCATCTGGACGATCCATTTTAGAACCGTACATCTGCTCTACATCGACAAGTTCAACCGCGGATGGGGCTCCCAGGTTTTCCACTTCGGAAAAAAACGGAATCATCACATTGGGTGCGGACAAATCACAATGAGCAAGTCCTCGTTGCTCCATGGCCGAACCAGTCCCTGCTAGTGCTCTAGCCAACTTCAGACTTTCTTCTGCAGTCAGCTGTTTCTGATCACTGATTACGTCAAACCAGGTCAGACCCTGCACCCACGGCATCAAAACCGCGTACAACAAATCGGGATGTTCACCAATGAGCGCTCCGTTTCTTTCCGGAGTGAGCACATCACGCTTGCATACCTGCAAACCTGGCAGTTCACTATAAGGCTCCATATGCTCAGACTGATAGACCATAGCCGGGATACGGAATTTAGGGAAAAATACTTTTAGTGCTTTGGCCCCACTTATTGAACCATTTCGGGGTATTAACTGGTAAACGATCCCTTGCCTTCCGGCTTGGGCGTATGCCAGACCGGGCGCAGCCGGGTGCTGCCCAATGGTATAGGCAATGTCATTGATCACCACTTCATCCCCGGGATTCGGTTGAAAAGACATGCTCATCCCTCTCTCTGTCATTCTGTCATAGTGCAGCAAAAACCGGGAGTCGTAAAACGCCCGGTTTTTGCTGTAGTTATACATCTTCAGCTTGCTGCCTGCGTACGATTCAGTGCCGGGTCAGACATGACATCGGCCTGATCTATGTAAAGCAGTTTAGCGAGCTTGGTCAGCTGTACGGAATTTGTTGGCAATAGCCGTCAGTTCCGCGCTGATGCTGTTCAGCGTTTGAACGAATGATTGCATTTGTTTGCTTGCTTCCTGGAACTCCTGGAAGAAGCGTTGTTTCGTCATACCTTCCCATTGTCCTTCCATGCTTGTGATGGATTGAGTCAATGTAGAAACGATTTGCTGACTTTGCTCACCGCTTTGTTTGAATTGGTTGGAAACCTGATCAAGTTGTTCTGGGGTAACTAAAATGCGTCCTGCCATGTGTAAATTCCTCCTTGGTTTGTGCAATTAAATTTTTGCTTGTTCAAATTGTACTATACCAGGATCGATCGGACAAAAGCCGAAGGACCTAATCCTATTTACCCCATTTTTGGTGATTGAAACTTCCCCTAACAGACTATTTACATAAATAATTCACTTTCTGCTGTCCTTAATTTGCACTTCTGTAAACTGCCTAATCAGGATACCACAGGTTCGGTTCCTCTTCTCCCCCGAAAGGTGGGATCTGTGAATCTCCACGCTACAGGTTCAGGCTGCATCGCCTGGATCAATGTAGCCGGAGAACCGTCGGGCGGCGCAGCATCCTGCACCCGGTATACTGCCGCCACCGCGGAAAGGGGATCGGATACTACAGCAGCAGCTGCGGCGTGTGTAGGCATGATTTCCCCTACACGATTGTTTTCTAGAACGTTAAGCATATTGACCGCATTGCCATAGGCTGTGTTCACATGACTCAGCACTGTACGATACTCCATGTCTGCCTGCTGGAATAACAAGGCTTTGCGTCCCAATTGCACGCTTAAGTCCATAAAACGACGCACCGCATCTTCGCCAAGTCGCTTGCTGTGACTCCATTCACTCATCACCGCAGCCCGGGCCTCAATATCCCACTCCAGCGAATGGATTGCCTGTTCCAACACTGTCATCTTTTGCTGTATTTGCTCCGCCGCATACTGAATCTGCCTGCTCAGTGCCCGAAGCACATCCGGTTCCACACGAATGCGCATTTACCATCACCTTTCCTCTTCCCCTGCAGGCTGTTTAAGCCAGTCCAGCAGCATCTCGTGAAACTGTTCTCTCGTCGTCAGCGCCGCTACAAGCCAATCATCTGAAGCGGCTGTACTCATGCGGAACAACCAGTTGGATACAGAGCTAGCAGCGAATGCTGCTGACTGTGACTTCCAACCTTCTCCGTTCCATACAAGCAATCGCAGTTCACCATCTGATTCTTTGTTAACCAGACAACGTGCAAGAGCCAGCGAACCTTCCGGATCGTTCGTCTCCTGTGCCAGTTCATCAGCAACTGCAGATTCTTCTTTGTTGCTTAGCTCGTTCATAACATCATAGAATTTTTTCTTGGAGCACATCAATGCCGGCTTCTCCGCAGGTGAATGGCCACTCCATTTCATCCTTTGAATCAGGAAGTCAATCGCTTCACGAACGTTCCCGAGATCGGATAACCGGAAGGAGTCCGGTTCATCAGCAACACGGGAAACTTCAACGACCCGTTCGTCCGTGCAATGGATATAACTTTCATACGAAGTGCCACTGGATGTGTAGCGAATCCAGCAAGCCCTGTCTGACAATCCAGCAATGGCTACTCTGGAGAAAACGGTCGGTGTCATGATCAGCTCATTGCTGTCCTGATCCTGAATCAAATATCCCTTTTCGAGCAGAGAAGTTTTGACGTGCTCCCATTCCACAGCGATGTCTTCTGCCATGTAACCGCGGAAGGGGTCTTCAACGCCAAGCAATCGGTCTGAACCGAGAATCCCGGCCAGGAAAAAAAGTTCTTTTATTTGCAAAGTGACTACCTTTTGCTTGGAATCATGAACCGTCAACATTATGAGCCACCTCCCCTCAAACTACAACATGCCATCGGTCACGAATTTCAGAAATCCAATCTGTCATTTTCCAGGTGTCATCACAAGGAACTGCACCTTTAACCCTGGAATATTTGCGTTTAACATAATAACCTTGACCTGGTGGCAGTACCTTCAGCCCACCTGAGCTGCCTCCAGATTCGGTATAAGGAATACGGAAGAACGAGAGATCGTTAGGGTCTAAAGTCCCGAACAACAATCCACTCTGGGAAGCCTTCACATCACTTACCCAGTCTGAACCAAACGTTGGGAAATCAGCTGGAACACCCGAAAGTATGACATGTATCCCGCGATCCCGTCCTTGACGAACAATCGCGCCCAATTGATCTTTCACATTAAAATCATTCAACTGTTTGGACAGAGTATCCGCATCATCGATGACAAGCACGATCTCCGGTCCACCCTTTAACTCGCCTCTTTTTAGAACTTCATCGTACAACTGTTGGATCACAGGCGCAAGCTGTTCTTCACGAGACACATGTCCGCGGACATGGGGCAAACTGCTGATCTCTCCCAGTCCTCCGGTACCATATCTCATATCTACCGTATATATTTGCACATCTTCAGGAGAAGCATGATACGCCAGAGATAACATCCATGTCAACAAAAATGTTGTTTTCCCGCCCTCCATGGGACTTGTGACCATAAAATGCGGACCTTCACGCAGGTTCAGCAAGAAAGGCTCGAGATCATCTGTCAACAAGCCTACAGGAACATTGACCGTCGAAAATTCTCCTGCTTGGGCAAATGGCCCCGTATTTACAAGTAAATCCTTGAGCTTCACTTCTTCAGGAAGCGGAGCAATCTGCGGAGCCTCTTCTCCTGTCCAGCTATCCCGAATCTCTGCGATCAACCCGCGGAGAGCAGACGAACGTTTCCCTTCATCCTCACCGGACGATGGCAAAGCCGCCTGGAACATTAATGGTGGTACCTGTCCTTTTACAAGACCTCTGCCTGGTGGAAGCTGGCTTGGTGCCTTGGAAGGCCGTCCAACTGCATAATAATAGTCACTTGGATCGGATAGTTCAAAGGAGACCGCGTTTGGTATGTTGCTTCTGAACTTCTCGAAGACATCTGTCACCCGATTCGCAGTCAGAATGAACGTAATTCCAAGACTTCCACCTTCACGAAGAATCGTTTCCAGCAGTTCATTCTCTTCTGGGTAAGCATTGCGGAATGATAGATAACCATCAATTACAACAACAATCTGTGGAACAGCTGCATGTGCTGTACGACGATAAGCCGAAATCGTTTTAACCCCTGCCTCCGAGATCATATCCTTGCGCTGTGCTGACAGCTTCAGAATATACCGGAATAGACGCTTGATCCGATCCTCCTCTTCGGCCATCAGAACGCCACCGATCTGCGGCAGTCCTGTAAAGTCCTTCATCATCCGTCCCATATCGATAATGTATCCATGCCATGGATCCGTACGACGAGAACGTGCGAGTGACATCAGCAAAGTCTGGACAAACGTCGTTTTACCCAAACCAGGCATGCCGTACACAATCAAATGCCCTTGATCTACAGGGAGTGCAAGTGGCATCTGACGCTGGTTAGGCAGATCGTCAAGCAGACCAACCACCGGCTTCAAGCCACTGGCTCCGCCGTCAAGCAGCAGCTCTCTGTGCTCTTCATCCTGCCAATCCGTCAGACTGTCCCATTCCAGCGTCTCTGGAAGAGGTGGCAGCCATGGACCAGGCAATCTTTTGATTCCTGCATCTGCGGCAGACTGTGCCACATAATCGATGAAGACCTGTAGTTGTTTAGGAACATCTTCGCCTTTGAGGACTGCCCTGCGTTCGCCAGTCAAAAGTGGTTCTCTCTTACCGTTAAGACGCACTTCCATGACAGGCAGTACAGTTGATGTGTCCTCCTGCTGGTTATAAGGTGCACCACTCCAGGCAAACTGCATTTCCTCAAATACCTCATCACTGCCGACCTGGAAATATCCGCGGCCCGGCTTGGTAATCCATGCTGCATTAGGGATTTTGATCATATCCCGGCTGTCTCCCTCGCTCTGTACACGAAGACAGATGCGGAAACGGGAGTTACTCCATATTTTGTCATCCACTACGCCTGCCGGCTTTTGAGTTGCCAGAATCAGATGGACACCCAGTGTTCGGCCAATAGCCGCAATACTAATCAACTCGTCCATGAATTCCGGCTGGTCTCGTTTCAATTGGGCAAACTCATCAATAATAATGACCAAATGAGGTAATGGCTGTTCATGTCTGGAACGTAAAATCTTGTAATATTCATCAATGTGCTGAAGGTTACCGGCATCATTCAATATCTTCTGCCTTCTGACCAATTCGGCCCGAAGCGAGATATTGGCCCGTTCAATCAAATTACCATCCAGGTTGGTGATCGTACCCACCACGTGAGGCAGGCCTACGAACGTATTGGACATCCCGCCTCCTTTATAGTCAATCAACATAAAGGCCAGGTCATGGGGATGGAACTCGGCAGCCAGGGAGGCCACAATAGACTGAATGACCTCACTTTTACCTGAACCCGTGGTACCTGCGATCAATCCGTGTGGGCCGTGACCCTGACGTTCAATTTTATCATGCAAGTTGATGGCAATTTTCTTGCCACCTGCGCGCACGCCCATGGGTACAGGCAGCGTATCCGGATATCGTGTCTGGCCCCAGCGGGTGATTACATCCAGGTCTTCAACACGTGAGGTGCCAAGCATATCAAATAACGGAAGGATTTGCGGGATGTCCGAAGCGGAAGATCGCTTCAGCCGAATGGGAGACATGTAACGCGAGAGTGCCTCAGCGGTCTCTTTTGATATCACATCTGGTGTGTACGTCTGCTGTACAACGTCAGCATCTTCCGTTTTTTTGATGTACACACCCTTGCCTTTGGACGCTTCCATGATCAATTGACAATGCATCGGTAGGGATTCCTTGCGGTTCGCCAGAATAATGGTACACACATCGATCTCCTGTGCAGATTCAAGCAATAATGGAAGAAGAGGCTCTTCTTCAATAAGCTGTGTGTCCGAGAGAACCACCACATAACATGGAGTCTGCACACTTTTTTTGTATCGGTCCTCTTTGTTGTTCCGACGACGGTTTAACACGGAAAACAAGCTGTCCGCCAATTGATGCGCACCGCTGTGCCTGTCGGCCATATAGCGTTGTCCCTGATCTTCATCCCAGATATGGGGTAACCAGCGCAGCCAGTCCCATTCCTTCGCTTCTTTCTCTTCATAAAATGCAGCAATCTTCAATTCATCCGGCGAATGCCGCACCGTGAGTTGTGAAATGATGACGCGCAGGGAAGCAAGTACTTCCTCCCGATTCCCCACCAATCCCATCACTTTCGATTGGAATAGCGGGAGCGTAATGGAAGCATCGGATACCGTCTCAAATTCTGCTGCAAGTTCATGAGCTGCCTCGATTAATTCATCTTTTTCATAACCATCCACTCGTGGAACCTGCAGTTTAATTCGAAATGGAATTTCTCCCGTACCAATCCGTACCTGTAAGAAATCGTCATCTTCCGGTGAACGCTCCCATAAGGAGCTGTTGCGATTCTTCACGACTTGCAGACAAACATTGGGATCTCCATGAATCTCGTACAGGCTCTTGACCTGCTCGGCCTGAGCTTCCTTAAGCTCTTCACGGTGCTTATCCAGTTGGGCTCGGTACATGGCCTTACGTTCTTCGATCTTTTTGCGATACGTCTTTTTGTTACTCAGATACACAAAGAACGGAATCGTATATGACGTAAGCATCATCATGACGGTCATCATCTGAAACATCATATAGCTGCTGTTGCCCATTTTGCCCGTCATGTTGATATATACGTAGAATCCAATACTGACCATCGTCATCATGATCGGTATTATAATAGAAATCATTGAAAACGTAGGTTTGCTCGGCTCCGTTGGAGGTCTGAGAATTTCCAGCCTTTCTTCCTTAAGAACCGGTGTCATTCTTGGAGAACGTTGATATAACACATTCACGAAGAGAAGACCTCCTTATAATTGGTTCGATAATGAATGTATACGTCAAGTGGACTCATTCGTTGCTGTCCTGCTGAAATAACGAACGTCTTCCGTATACAGGCGCTTCTTCCGTAGTGGTGGAGAATGCCCGCTGAACCCGTACACAGCTTCCTTGCCGCAGACCCGTTTCCATCAGCTGCTGCGAGTTCTGCGGAGAGAACCACAGACCTTCGGGAAATTTGGCTTCAAGGATGTATTGGATACCATCACCAGGCGCCTGTCCAAAGATCCGCACCCCCAGTAATGTTTTTAAATGTTCAATCGTACACTCATCCGGGACTTCAATGTCGAACCATTCACCTTCCTCCCGGCCGGAATACACGGTAAGAATCATCATAATCCCTCCATGGTCTCATATGTAAATTGTCCTAATGTCAAATTAAATCAAAAAAATACAGATGAATCGTTATTCCAACCCTATTTTCTTACATTAACACCCTGTTTGCAATGTACATCCTGTATTTTTGTTACATATGACCCACATAATTATTAAAATATCGTCCAATGGACTCAGAACTTTTGAGGCATTATTCACGTTAATTATTGCGAGGATGCGAAAACACCTCTTTTTCTTCCATATAAATGGGAGAGAATATTCTGTATTCGGGACTTCCTATTCCTTCGTCCACAATCAAATTGTGAACACTTTTCAAACATTGCCCACCTTTATGTTTTCATAAGCTGATTTTAAGGTAATTTTAAGCATTGGAATTTAATATAACCAGTATGAAATAACTCTCGTGAGGTGATTTCTAGTGAGAACACTAATAACTTTTCAAAACAAATCAATCCCTGTATATTTCAATCAAGAAAACAAACAACCTATGCAAAAGACATTAAGACTGCTCAGCAGTGCCCTTGAGCATAAAATCAGTAATGGTAAACGCGCTTTGCAAAAATGTCTGCACTCTTTGATTAGCATTGAGATTGTCGGTTGTGAGGCCATTCTGCACAGCCGCAGTGAAAATGACTCTCTAGCCTTGTCGCTGTATTAAAGCAGAGTCGGTAAAGAAGTTGCATATGCAAGGAAAAAGGAAGCTGTCCATGAAGACAAGCTTCCTTTTTTTGATGAAGGCAAGATTCCTCTATCTATTTTAATGCACTTTGCTGACAGCATAAGTAGTCTCATGCTCCTCAGCGATCTCAGCTCTGCGGATACGAATGACAAACAGCCGAACCAGATTTGCACGTGTATGCTCTTCCTGACAAGTGTTCAATTTTCTCAGAATAAAACGGTCAATGGACATGGAATTCAAGCCCCTTTACCTTTGGATTTACGGATCGGTACTCCCGTGTATCCATAAATAACCAGATTGAACGAGCCCCAAACAGCTTTTTCCTCGGATTTCTTCACGTCCAAAATCATGATGTAAAAACGTGCAAAAGCCCGTCACCTCAAGGCAGGAGCGGACTTTCGCATTCCTTGTCGATCTATCTCGAACGATCTGTTTAATTGATGCCAGGGAAATCCCGGTATTGGTGCTGCAGACTGATCCAACGGGTACGTGTGAATTTCTCGATGGCCCAATCGCCGCCAAAGCGGCCAATCCCGGAAGACTTTTCGCCTCCAAACATGACATGTGCCTCATCATTTACAGATTGGTCATTCACATGCACCATACCGGATTCAATGTTCTGGGCTACCCGGTAACCCCTCTCCAGATTGCTCGTAAATACAGATCCACTTAATCCGTATGGTGTATCATTTGCCAGACGGACAGCATCTTGCTCGTCCTCTGCACGCATTAGGACGGCCACAGGACCAAACAGTTCCTGTTGGACAATATCCTGTTCAGGTTTGACATCCACAAGCACCGTCGGTTCCAACACACTGCCCTTACCTGATCCGCCATGAAGCAAACGCGCCCCCTCTTCCTGAGCCGATTGGATCCATTCCAACAAGCGCTGTACTTCTTTTTCACGAATAAGGGGACCTACCATCGTTTCTGAATCTGCGGGATCGCCTGTCCGTATGCGCTTCGTTTTGTCCACGAACGATTTAACAAATTGGTCATATACATCGGCATGTATGATGATCCGGTTGAGTGCCATGCAGATCTGCCCCTGATGAAGAAATTTGCCAAAAACCGCAGCCTCGGCGGCTCGCTCAATGTCTGCGTCTTCGAGTACCACCATTGCATTATTGCCGCCAAGCTCAAGTGCTGTTTCTTTCAAATGTTCTCCTGCCAGCTTCCCGATCCCCTGCCCGACTTTGGTCGATCCTGTAAAGGAAATTACCTTGGGAATGGGATGAGCAACAAAATAATCTCCTATTTCCCCACCACTTCCGGCAACCACATTCAGGACACCTTTAGGTAATCCGGCTTGATGAAATAAATCCGCAATCAACCAGCCTGCCGTAATTGGCGTGTCCGATGCCGGCTTAATAACTACACCATTTCCAAGTGCAATGGCCGGAGCAACGGAGCGAAGACACAAATGGAGCGGGAAGTTCCATGGTCCAATGACTCCAACCACACCCTTGGGTTCGCGAATGACTCGGTTTTCTTTGCCTGGTGTGTTTGAAGGAATCAGCTCACCTTTCATTCTGTAGGGAAACGAAGCTGCTTCATCCACGATACGTTTCGCTGCGGCAAACTCCGATTCTGCCTTAATACGCGTGCTACCCGATTCTGTAATCAGCAGATTCAATATTTCTTCTTTGCGATCGGTCATCAAGGATGACACTTTTCGCAATATGCCTTCTTTTATACCTGGCAGGGACTTTCTCCATTCCAATGAGCTTTTTTGGGCGGCTTCGTATGCCCGATCTATGTCCGTCTTACTGGAAGAACGCCAGGTTGCAATCACTTCCCCCGTATAAGGGTTCATGTTCTCCATCGTTTTCTCACCGGAGCCTTCTACCCAATCGCCATTAATATACTGTTTGGTCCAGGTTGCAGATGTTTTCTCCATTAAAGTCATCTGGATGCGCCTCCTAATCAGGATTAGATGTTCTTCTTCTATAAGAAGTGTAGTACTTCATTAACCTGATTAAAGATTACGCAAACGCGTCACTCAGACTCTACTATTCGGATGGAGGTGCCTCCTGTCGGGCAAAATCATTCAGCTTCTCCCAGCCGTAGGCTATCTCAATCAGATCTTGCCCTCCTATTCGTATGGGTTGTGTATGGACAGGACTTCCACCCATCTTTTCATAAAAACGGCATGCCGAATTTCGCTCCAATGCCCAGATCAACAGACGCTTCATGTCCAGAGAATGAAGATACCGAACAACTTGCACGGCCAGTTGCTGACCAATTCCCTTTTGTTGTACATCTTCCAGCAAATAAATGGCATATAACTCTGCATCATAAGGCAGCTTACCTTCGCGCTCCCTTCCTCCGCAGGCAAATCCGACAATATTCCCGTCCGGCTGTTCAGCCACCATCAGAATCTGATTTTTTTCGTCAGAGCGTATGGTTTGCTCCCATTGGGATATTCTTGTCTCCGTAGTCAAATGATCCAAAAAATCATCCGGTATAATATTGCGATATGTCGTCTTCCAACTCTCAGTATGTACATGGGCAATTCCTTCTGCATCCCCTTCACGGGCTTGTCTGATCTGTATCAACGAGCACTCACCTACCTCTCAGATTGTAGCGATTGTACATTATTATAAGCGTGATGATTCCATATTCCAAATCCATCCATAATGTCCAATTTAGGAGAGAGTAACGATCTGGCACTATGGCCGGATCGTTACTCTTGTGCCTATAGATACCTTTGAAGAGAGATCCAGCACGTCTGGATTGTACATACGGATACATCCATGTGATACAGACTTGCCGATGGACGAAGGTTCATTCGTCCCATGGATGCCATAATGAGGTAGAGATAACCCCATCCACAGCACACCAAAGGGTCCACCCGGATTGGCTTGTTTATTGACAATGGTAAATTCCCCGCTCGGAGTCTGAGTGAGCATCTTGCCTGTTGCCACAGGATAGCCCTTGATTACCTGATTGCCATCCAGAAGATATAACATGTGATCCGACAGATCTACAATAATTCTGTAATCCGGCATTATGACATCCCTCCTGACCTATTCTATGCTGAAGCCATAAGGATGCCCGCCTAATTTAGTGCTCTTCCCAATCGTTTACTCTCCGGGCATGTTTGGGTTTACGTGAATTTGCAGGTTTGCTTGTAGCAGTCCGCCGCTTGGAAGCAACTGCTTCTTTCCGCTGCTGATACTGCAATTCCTTCTGCATTTTCAGGTAATTGTTTAGCCTTTTTTCTTCCAGAGACCCATTTTGAATGGCTTCGGTAACAGCACAGCCCGCTTCACGTGTATGACTGCAGTCCACGAATCTGCAGGCTTCAGCAAGTTGCTCTATTTCACCAAACGCCTGGGAAAGTCCATCATTGCCCTCGTCCCACAGGTTCAGCTCACGCATACCAGGTGTATCAATGAGTACAGCCCCTTGCGGCAAAACGAACATCTCCCGATGGGTTGTCGTATGTCTTCCACGGCTATCGTCCTCCCGGACGGATTGGGTAAGCTGTACATTCCGTCCCATCATCCAGTTGACAAGAGTAGACTTGCCGCTTCCTGAAGAACCCGTCAAGGCTACTGTGGTCCCTGGCTGCAGATAGGTTTCAAGTGAAGCTTTTCCATGATCCTGGGCAGCTGACAGCGCCAGTACTTCAATGCCTGGGGCAATCCCTTCTACCATAGCCCTTTTTTCCTCAACTTCAGTGCACAGATCACTCTTGCTCAAAACGATGACAGGTCTAACCCCTCCATTCCAAGCCATCATGATATACCTCTCCAACCGTCTAAGATTGAAATCATGATTAAGCGCTGCGACGATCAGCAACGTATCTACGTTTGCAGCAATCAGCTGCTCTTTCGTTACGGACCCGGCAGCCTGCCTGGATACACGGCTCTTCCTTGAGAGAATACTGTGAATTGTAGCCTCTTCTCCGGGCTCACCCGTAATTGCTACCCAATCCCCTACTGCAGGAAGTGTCCCAGTCTCCAGGTTGTCATGACGCATACGTCCCGATACCCTTCCCCAGCATTCGCCACCGGCTGTAATAAGACGCTGCAATTGTCCGTGGTCAGCTATGACTCGCGCAGGTTTTCTCATTTGCTGTTCTATTCCTGATTGCTGCCAAAACTCCTGCCATTTAGCAGACCAGCCATACTTCTCCAAGTGATTGTTCAAATTAGAATTTCCTCCTAAATTATGTTTTTATAACTACCTACCCATGATGTGAACGAGCCCTCCAGATCGGATTAAACGCAAATAAAATAAACCACGAGTGATAAACCACCCGTGGCAATTCGTAGTTAACAGAATCGAGATTCTCCTATAAGCACTATCCGCAGAACGTTAAGTTTAACAACCTGCAGCATGCAATACAGGACACCCTTCTTTTCCGGTAATCAAAAAAAGCCACGGGTGCGCCACCCGTGACTTCATCTGCACATGTAATTATACTCTATGCGAATGTGGACATACCTGTCCAATCCACATACATTTACATGCTTTGATCCGTTCCGGAGACGCTGTCCATATTCAAATTAACGTATACTGCCGTTAGGTTTGTCATATAACATCGCCTCCCTTGTAGATTTATCCAACATGTTACACACTGCACTCTGCTTTTGTCAAGCCTAATTATATATTGCCTGCCTGTTTTAATTTCATTGCTTTCATATCTTATATGATAATCGTTATTTTACCTGATCCCAGCGTGTCCACATTTCCTTCGGATTAAGCTCGTAGATCCCATCTTCCCGATACATAAATTGATGCATGATGAACTCACGGCGAATGGTGGCAAAATCCTCATGGTACGTACGTATAAATTCATTGATTTCTTTCTCCGTATACTTGCGTCCGAATTCAAGCTGTTCAACCAGATGACCAAGCACGATCAGCTTCTTCTTGTACTGGGCCGGAATTTGACGCAAGCGTCCATCTTTGGAAAAGAAATTTCGCATGACCGATGCTTTTAGCGTTTCGTTCACATCACTCATATCGGCTACCTCCTCCCTTTTGAAAATAAAGTCAACGGAAGCTTGAGCATGCTCCCGTATAAAGGATGGGTTGAGAGAGAAAAACACCGTATTTTTCTCTCTCCGTTCCTTGATCAATGCTGCTTCTCTCAACTTGGATGCATGATGAGTAACTGTGGGCTGTGACAGATTCAGCTTCTCGGCAAGTGCCTGTCCGTGCAGTTCACCCTCAGACAGCAATAACAGCATACGAAGCCGAGTAGGATCAGCCAAGGCTTTGTGGTAAGCCACAATTTTCTCCAGTTGCATAGGCGTCGCCTCTTTCATTTAGATAAATATCTAATTTGATGTTAATCTTTTCTCTCTATAAAGTCAAACCTGTTATTCGGAATTTTCTTCCGTCAATTCCTGGCGTGAACTGGCATTACATGACTATTTACGGTAGGATAATATTGCTTGAATGAAGGAGGAGTAAGAACATGGAAGATGTAATTATCATTGGTGGAGGACCTTGTGGTCTATCTGCTGCCATCGAATGTGAACGGCTGGGTCTGTCAGCTGTCATTGTAGAGAAGTACAATATTGTACAATCCATCTATCTGTATCCAACCCATATGCAATTTTTTAGCACAGCGGAACTGCTCGAGATCGGAAATGTCCCGTTCAGTTCGCCAAACGACAAACCTTTCCGCTACGAGGCACTCGCCTATTATCGCAAAGTAGCCGAACACTTCGGCCTGCGTGTTCATAATTATGAGGAAGCCCGCGAAATCAAACGTAGAGACGATGCAACCTTTGAAGTACATACGGTCAACCGCCGCGGGGAAAGCATTGTTCATCAGGGACGCAATGTCGTTGTTGCAACAGGTTACTTCGACCACCCGAATTACCTCGGTATTCCGGGAGAAGACAAAGATAAAGTTACTCACTATTTCCGGGAAGCACATCCCTACACACGTACGCGTGTTGCAATCATCGGAGGCAGCAATTCCGCCGTGGATGCAGCGATGGAACTCGTCCGTGTAGGCGCCCACATTGACATGGTATATCGGGGTACGGGTCTGTCCGAGCATATCAAGCCATGGGTACGCCCTCTATTTGAGAGCATGGTTCAGAAAGGCCGTATTACGCTCCATCTCGGTGCACGGGTTAATGAGATTTTGGATGATTCCATTCGCCTGCTTCATGCAGATGGATCAACAAGTGAACTTGATAACGACTTCGTTCTGGCTTTGACCGGTTTCCGTCCAGACCGCAAACTGCTTTCTTCCGTCGGTGTTGAAATGTCAGATGACTTGGACAAACCTGTGTATAATGTGGAAACGATGGAAAGCAGCGTACCAGGAGTTTACGTTGGCGGAGTCATCGCCTCAGGACGAAATGCCAATGAAGTATTCATCGAATCCGGTCGCTGGCATGGAAAATATATTGCGGAGCATATCGTAAGTCGGCAACGCGGGCAGGCTGAAGGGAATTGAAATCCATGGATATGACCTCTTTGCTGTTGCTCGTGTTTGCAGCACTTGGTATTATCAGCAGCAATACACCTGTGACTGTAGCTATGGTATTTCTGCTCCTGTTACGTGTATTGAATGTGAACCAAGCCTTTCCCTGGCTTGAAAAATACGGACTTACGCTTGGCATTATCATCTTGACAATCGGGGTCATGGCGCCCCTTGCCAGCGGCAAGATGAGTCTGCAGACGATTGGGGAGTCTTTCCTTCACTGGAAATCGCTGCTCGCCATAGGTGTGGGCTTACTTGTGGCTTATCTGGGTGGACGGGGCGCTACGCTTATGAGTACGCAGCCAACAGTTGTTGCTGGGTTACTTATTGGAACCGTACTTGGGGTTGCCTTATTCAAAGGAGTCCCTGTAGGACCACTGATTGCGGCAGGCATACTGTCCCTGCTGCTCGGCAAATCCTGATTAAAGTTGGGACTTGACATTCTACTGACTGGCTGTATTTCCCACCGTTGTATGATATACTACTATTCATGCAATTCATGCATCCATGTCCATAGCAGAGAAATCAATTTAATTTGTATTCGTTTGCATAACCAAATTGATTCACCTCGCAATTATTAATGGCCGCAGGAGGATTCAGGTACCATGTCACGTCAGTTTATTACAGAAGCCGTGATGGTGGCTATTTACGGTCAATTGCTCGCGCCGCCCGCGCCTGTTGAATATATTGTTCCTTATACCACCGTCTTGGAGTTATATGAATTTCAGGTCAGCCCGGATCCTTTGATGGATAACCCTGCTGATGATCAGCATGTAAAATCGAAAATTAACGAGATCATTTCTTATTTTGAAGAACCGCTGAATAAGAAGAAGATCGAACGTGCCCTATCCGTCCCTTGGGCAAAAAGCCCGTCCATCCTGTTTGGTGATCAGGTGTCCATCGCCATTATCAATGCGGTGGATACAGCACAGTATGGAGAGTATTTCGATCCGATTGAGACAGAGCTGCTGCTCACTTCACAGCGCCTGAGCATCCCAATTCTCACGGATCAGGTTGAACTGATCGCACGAATTATAGAGTCATCGGCCCCTGTGCAAGTATTTGATATTGATGACTTTGATTTTGCGATGGACGAAGAACCGCTCGATCAGGTCTAGCTGATCTGAAGAGTTCTGTATGCGCATGTGATATAGGCCAAAGAAGCCTTCTCCCGTTGGAAAGGCTTCTTTGGTCTTGCCGTTTAATCCAATATTTTACGTTCAAGCAACATACGACTTAGACTGTTCAGCACCGGAAGTGATCTCGGGTCAAAAAACTTCAACCCTGCCTCGCTGTTTACTCGTGATTCCACCAGACGATCCTGAATGATTCGGGCTCGAAACAGGGCGATGACGTAATAATCTTCATCCCCGCTGGAATGCAGCTGTCTCAGGTCAGGACCCGAATGCAGTGTTTCAAGTGTCATGCTGTTTGCTGTCCATCCCGTCTCCTCCCACAATTCCCGATGAGCTGTATCTTCAATCGCTTCGCCAGGACGCATCTGTCCAACGGGAATACGCCAATGACCTTGCTCGGCGTGCTGGATCAACAACAATTCACCTCGTTCGTTTTCAGCCCAAACTGCAGCCTTCACCACAATATGGGAGCGATGTGCAATATATTGGGCCAAATCTCGGGCTGGCGGATTCAATTCCTATCCCTCCTGTTCGAAGCCGGCAGAAGCCAGCGGTACAATCCATGCTTAGACACATTTCAATTCAGTTCCTTCACCTCGTTACACAGGTCGAACTGAAGGTATCGTGAGAACAACCCTGATTAGACCTCAGTATAACGATATTCGATATCTTGTCCTTCTTCCACTACATCGACATGCAGCTTGTGGCCTTTCAGGTACCAATAATCGTGATCTTCCATAAAAAAGCGAATCCCCGAAACTTCTGTTTGTTCAGCCGGGTGACGCGGTTCCTCAACAGCGATTCCCAGTGAAAAACCAGGGTGGAGACCTCCGCCGGAGCTATAACGCGCGAAGAATCGGATGCTGTCTCCTTCGTTCAAGTTTAGTTCCTCTTTATACCAGCGGGCAGCGCGGTCAGATACATGTATGGTACTCATTTGATGTCAGCTCCTTCTCTATATATATGTTACATCATATCGCTTGATGGGCTTGAGTTCAAACATTACACCACAGAATTAAACAAAAAGAGCTGCTCATGCAATTGTGAAAAAAGTTTGACAGATCCCAAAAGGCGGTGTTAAGATGCAAACATACGAGATCCACATTCAATTTATTTCCAAAACAGAAAGGGTGATTACGGTGTTTAACATTCATATGGATGGTCTATTTAGCTCACAATTAAATACCGGAGCGCCCTCGAAATCGTTATTCCGTACTTAAGTCAGCACTGCAGTAATCCTGAATAAGGTTAACTGCTGCGCACACTTTCGATACTTATGTTCAGCGGTGGCTCTGCTCTCGGAGCCATGCGCCGTATGATTGATATCCAAGACATACCGCCTGCGTGCGGTATGTCTTTTTTTGTGGGTAGAAACCGGTACACATGAGTAGATAACGTATTTCACTGACACTTGAAAGGAAGGGATACCACTTGTTCTCTGTACTCAAAAACCTGGCCTGGTTCTTCCGGCTGGAACGCAAACGATACCTGATTGGTGTCATTTTGCTCATTCTCGTGGGTGTAGCCGAACTGCTCCCCCCTCGTCTGCTAGGCAATGCCATTGACGAGATTGTGCGCGGTTCCATTACTGGCGCCTCACTCACACGTTACATTTTACTTATTCTAGGAACAGTCGTTATTATCTATCTGACCACGTACATATGGATGCACAAACTGTTTGGTGGTGCGAATCTGGTTGAACGCTTGTTGCGATCGCGTTTCATGGATCACCTGCTGCGGATGACACCGCCCTTCTTTGAGAAGAACAGAACGGGAGATCTGATGGCTCGTGCGACCAACGACCTTCGTTCCATTGCTACCACAGCAGGCTTCGGCATGCTGACACTAACGGATTCAACTGCCTTTCTGGCTACCGTATTGTTCGCGATGGGTTTTCTGGTGAGCTGGAAACTAACCCTTGCTGCAATTCTGCCATTGCCATTTATCGCCATTGCCATGATGATCTACGGGAAAGCCGTCCATCAACGTTATACCTTGGCACAAGATGCGTTCGGGGATATGAATGATCAGGTTCTTGAATCCATCGCGGGTATTCGTGTCGTTCGCGCTTATGTTCAGGAACGTCTGGATCAGAAGCGGTTTGCTGATGTCACCGAAGACGTTTATCGCAAAAACCTGGCTGTTGCCAAGATGGATGCACTGTTTGAACCTACGATTCGGCTGTGTGTCGGTCTCAGTTATGTAATTGCGTTAGCCTACGGGATTTATCTCGTGTTTCACAATGAAATTACCCTCGGAGATCTCGTATCATTCAACATGTATCTGGGGATGATGATCTGGCCTATGTTTGCCATTGGCGAACTGATTAACCTCATGCAGCGTGGCAGCGCCTCACTGGACCGGGTTAACGAAACGTTATCTGTAGAACCTGCTGTCCAGGACGTTGATCAGCCAGCACATATTACGAATCCTGAAGAGATTTCGATGCAGGATGTGACATTCCGCTATCCAAGCTCCACTGTCGATAATCTTAGCCATGTCAGCTTCTCGCTTCGCCGTGGGCAGACACTCGGTGTTGTGGGACGTACGGGAAGCGGTAAGTCCACCCTGCTCAAACAGCTGCTTCATGAATACCCTGCCGGTTCCGGTACACTAAGCATATCCGGACATCCGATTCAGGAGATCGCCAAGGATGACTTACACAGCTGGATCGGTTACGTTCCGCAGGAGCAGGTGCTGTTCTCCAAGTCGGTTCGTCAGAACATTCAATTCGGCAAGCCGGGTGCAAGTGATGAAGTCATTATGGAAGCCATCCGTACCGCAGCCTTTGATGGAGATTTGGGTACATTATCCGATGGACTGGATACCCTTGTTGGTGAGAAGGGGATTGCCCTGTCGGGGGGACAGAAACAGCGGGTATCTCTGGCACGTGCCTTTATTGCCGATCCGGATATTCTGATCCTGGATGATGCCTTATCTGCAGTCGATGCAAGAACGGAAGCCAAAATCATTGAAAATATACGCAACAAACGCTCGGGCAAAACCACGCTGATCTCAACGCACCGCCTGTCCGCCATTGAACACGCAGACCGGATCATCGTACTGGAGCACGGGAAAATTACGGAAGAAGGAACCCACCAGGAACTGCTTGCCATGAACGGCTGGTACCGTGAACAATATGAACGGCAGCAGGTGGAATCCAATCTGTCCACGTAGGAGGTCAACGTTTTGAAGTCGAATACAGGCAAAAGGCTGCTTCAATATGCCCTGAAAGCCAAAGGTACTTTTATTGCGGCATTAATCATGTTAACGATCGGTGTAGCCGCTGAGCTCGCCGGTCCGTTCATCGCCAAGTCGATGATTGACAATCATCTGCTAGCCATTGAACAGCCGTTCTATGAGACGGAGGCTTCATCCGAAGCCGCTGCATACAACGGCAAGAATTACAAACGAGAAGGCAGATTCGAAGCCGATGAAGTGAAAGGTGCCGAAGTCAGAGTACTGCAGGCTGGCAAAAGCTTTTATTTCGTCAATGAACCCGTAACTGCACCCGATGGAGATCGTTCATATGAGAATGGAACTTTAACGGTTACGCGTGCGGGTGAAGTGACCGGCCAATATTCGGCAGAGCCGCTTTCCGCTGGTGAACTCTTCGCTTTTTACAAACCTGAAATGCCAAGCATCTATCAATTAATTGTGTATTACATGATCTTTCTCGTGATCTCGGTCATTATGGAGTTTGGTAAAACCTACTGGCTGCAATCCTCAGCAAATAAGGTTATTCAAAGGCTTCGTAATGATGTCTACGCCCATATTCAAAGGCTGCCTGTGCACTTTTTTGATAATCTTCCCGCAGGTAAAGTCGTTTCTAGAGTCACAAACGATACGGAAGCCGTTAAGGATCTGTTCGTTGCCGTGCTATCGAACTTTTTCTCAGGGATCATTACGATTACAGGTGTATATGTCGCCCTCTTCCTGCTGGATTTCCGCCTCGGACTGATCTCGTTGTTCGTTGTGCCGATGCTGATTCTGTGGATTGTGCTCTATCGTAAATTCGCTACCCGTTACAATACCATTATTCGTTCACGGCTGAGTGAGATCAATGCGATCATTAATGAATCCATCCAAGGGATGTCCATTATTCGCGTATTCCGTCACCAGAAGCAGACCAAACAGGAATTCGAAGATCTGAACGACGATTATATGAAACATCAGAACAAAATGCTGAACTTAAACGCCTTTACTTCTCACAACCTGGTAAATGTACTTCGGAATATCGCATTTGCCGTTGTTCTATGGTACTTCGGTTCCAGTGTGCTGGGCGGAACCAGTATCATCTCACTGGGTGTTCTGTATGCATTCGTTGATGTTCTGGGCCGTTTGTTCCAGCCGATCACCGGCATGGTCAACCAACTGGCGAACCTGGATTCCTCCCTCGTATCCGCTGGACGTGTCTTTGAGCTCATGGACGAACAGGGAGAACCTGTAACCGATGGCTCGATGCCGAGGTATAAGGGAAATGTGGTGTTTGACGATGTATCCTTCGCATATAAAAAGGACTTTGTGCTGAACAATATTTCGTTCAAAGCCTCCCAGGGCCAAACTGTTGCCTTGGTTGGTCATACCGGTTCGGGTAAAAGCTCAATTATTAACCTGTTATTCAGGTTCTATGATCCGCAAAAAGGCAAGATTACCATCGACGGTCAGAACGTCAAGGAGCTTCCGAAACAGTGGATTCGGCAGCATATGGGGATCGTGCTTCAGGATCCATATCTGTTCACCGGCACCATTGCGTCTAACGTAAGTCTTGGAGATGAACGTATCACTCGCGCACAGATCGAGCAGGCGCTTCGTGACGTGGGAGCAGAACGGATCCTGGCACATCTGCCTCAGGGATTCGATGAACCCGTTATCGAAAAAGGAAGTACGCTATCTGCCGGACAACGTCAATTGATTTCTTTCGCCCGAGCACTCGCCTTCGATCCGGCTATTCTTATTCTCGACGAGGCAACGGCCAATATCGATACCGAAACGGAAGCCTTGATTCAAAATGCACTGGAGGTCCTCAAAAAAGGACGGACCACATTCATCATCGCTCACCGCCTCTCAACGATTCGTTCAGCTGACCAGATTCTGGTTCTGCACCGCGGTCGCATTGTGGAACAGGGTGCTCACGATGAACTGATGGAACTTCAAGGACGATATTATCAGATGTATCAGCTTCAACAAGGCGCACAAGCGGTTGGCGGAGGAAATGAGAGCAGCAGCTCAGGTCAGGTTATTCCTACAACCCCTTCCTTGGCTGGAGGTAATCTATAACTCTTTATTCATTAGACATTCATTGACTATACAATGTCCAAAGTTCTCTTATTCCCGCCCTGTGCGCAGACTTTCCGGTCTGCGCACAGGGCGTTTTTCTATTGTAAACAAAGCGAAGTGCATTTCCTGCTCTCGTTAGATTGCACTTTATATTTCCTCTTATTGACATTCGGGTTATTTAGCCTTATTATACATACCAACGGTCGGTATCATGAGTTAGGAGGTTACTATGGCTAGGAACAAACACCCTGAACAGACCGTTCAGCACATTCTGTCCGTGGCTGCGCAACTGTTCACTGACAAAGGATTTGAGAAGACGAGTATTCAGGATATCCTTGATGCCCTCGGTATGTCCAAAGGCGCGATATATCACCACTTTAAATCCAAGGATGAAATCCTGAATGCAGTTATGGAGCAACAGTTTGACTACTCGGCGCGCATGCTGGATCAATTGGTGATTGAAACCCATGCAGCCACAGCACGAGAAAAATTAGTTCATATCCTGGAACAGGTTCTTTCTGATTCACAGGCCCATTCCCTGGATCGAGTTCTTCAAACTCAGATCAAAAATCCACTCTTTATTGTCAGGGGCATCCAACAGGCCGTTCAACTCGACGCACCCGTTATTGCTGACATCCTGAAAGAGGGTATTGCGGATGGATCGATTAGCACGGCTGATCCCGAGGCAACGGCCGAAGTATTTATGATGCTAGTTAACATCTGGATCAATCCTGCGATCTTTGGCCGCACCTTCGCAGATACGAAGCAGCGCCTCCACTTTTTGCAGACGCTCATGAGATCACTTGGGGCAGACATCGTGAACAATGAATTAATTAAACGGATTCTGGCACATCATGAGGAGATTGGTGCATTTGTACACGATGAGAATGAGGGGGGGTCAAAAAATGAGGAGGCGTACGATTGAAACGTAATGGACTTATCATTTGTAAAGAAATGAAGTTGGAGACACCTGTTCATTTTCTCAATCTGAATTGGATGCATGGTAGTGTGCATATTGCCACTGGTACAGATAAGGATGATTTTATTCGCATTGTCCAACGGGCTAGTGTCCGCTTTCCTTTGTCTCGGTGTTATGAGGCTAGGATTAGTGACAACACGCTTCACATTATCGACGGATGCAAAAATGCATTCCCGCTGGGCATAAACTTTCAGCGCACATCACTGAGCATCCTTCTCCCTCCCCACACAATGAAACGAATATCTCTGAAAACCGTCGGGACACGGATCACTGTTGACAACATCGATGCGCAGCACCTGGATTGTCGCTGTACATCAAGCAAGCTGAACTTATCGGGTCATACAAGACACTTTCATTTGCGTGCAATCGGCAGTCGGATAGATGGTGTCAACCTGCATTCCAATCAACTCATGCTGCATGCGACCTCTTCTCCCATCCATCTACATGGACAATTTACTTATGTTCATTCGCGAACAACTGGCAGAACACTTACGATCCAGTCTTCCTCTATGCTACATTCGTTGGACCATGTCTCTACCAGCAGCCATATAGACGTCCAAATTCCGGACAATGACGAAGGATTCAAACTACACTTCAAGGAAACTGGAGGACGCTTCAAAAGTGATCTTGTTTTACAGAATCACGGCGATCAACGTATTTATGGTCACGGTACGTATCCATTTCAAGTAAAAGTTAGAGGCGGATCATTTCTCGTCGGGAAATATTCAGCACATCTATCATAAACAGGAGGGATTTACGCATGAGCATCGGCTGGATTGTAGGCAGCAGCTTGGCTACTGCCGTATTATTGATGGGGATTATCTGTTTAATTCTTAGCAGACGCAAAGGCAATATCGTGCGCTGGCCCTGGTGGTTTATCGGATTTGGCGTAGCAGCGCTAGTTAGTGCAGCCATTAATTATCCGGGGACATAGCAGCTGCCCAGTTGTGCAAAAAGAAAAGACAACCCACAATTCGCCTGAAGGCTACTGCAGATTGTCTATCCATCCTTTTACCGTATACCCCATGTATAACACAGTCTCTCGTGCCAAAAATGGAATTTGGCTGCGCCAGGTCTGATAGGCTGTCGTTTGTGTTGGAGATGGAACAGCATCCATGCCTAGCTCGCTTGCCAGCTTCATGGCCCGTTTCATATGCAGCGGATCACTTATAATTGTATAATTTTGGTATCCTGCCTGATCTCCAATCGCAATGGTGTTAACCAGGTTCTCCTCTGTGATTCTCGATTGTGTTTCGATCAGAATATCACTTGGATCTACACCATGTTCAACTGCATAATCCCTTCCCACTTCCGCCTCAGAGCGCTCCCCATCACGTCCAGAACCACCGGTAAAGATGAGTATGGGTATTATACCCTGACGATATAATGCAATAGCGTGTTCAATTCGCTCTCGAAATACAGGTGAAGGACGATCCCCGTCCACAGCAGCACCAAGAATGACAGCTGCATCACTTTGTCTGGTCGATTGGTCAGATGTGTAATCCGTGATCAGCCAAGCCGTAACTAGGGCCCAGAGAATTCCTATCAGCACCAAGGATGTAATGGCAATGACCAGCCAGCTTCGCTTTCCTCTTCTTTTCCGTTTTCGTTCCCCTACCTTGCCTTCAATCAAGCTGATTCTCCTCTTCCATGCTTTGGGCATGCGAGCTCTCAGAATGCATATGTTCAAGTCGCCGCAGCGCCGCAGCCGACTCAGCATTTAATCCTAGCTGTGCAATCCAGGCGCCCGTGTATTGTTGTAGGCTGATCTCCAGCTCCTGAGCACGGTCTTTGAAATCCTCCAGTTCCTTGATCATGCGCGATCGTCCCTCAGGACTAAAGGTTTCGTGGATTCGTTCCTTGAAGTAATGGTGCACAATGCTGTTCCGCTGCTTCCACAATTCATTCAATTGACGGGTTTCTTCATTTGAAAACGTAAAGTGATGCTTAACCTCATGAATAAGCTGCCCAAGTGAACTGCTCATTTTCCGCTCATACAGATCTTCCAGGTCTTCATCGGATACAACTTTGCCTTGAGACATTTTCATCAACAGGATCAGATTGACGAGCTGCTGCTCAAGAGCCTGTCCATAGTAAACAGCTAATCCATAGTATGCAAACAATTCTCTGGAGTGTTCGCTATCCAGCATGTCACCATGCTGCATGTCTGAGTTTTGCAAAAGCGAGCGCCCCTTTCATTCCCGTACCCATTTCCCGTTTTATGTTCCTCTATCGTAACTAAAGAAAGAGCAACATTCAAGTCGTAGGGATTAACGGCTTCTAACTCCGCAAATCCCTTCTTTCAGCCAGCCATATATGAACGGAGAACAGGACGAATGCGTATATTACAGCCCAGAGGATTGGCAATAAGACAGTTACCCACTTCGCTTCTTCAAATAACATCATTTCACGCACAAGATAGAAAGCTGGGGGCAGGACTTTGCTTAACCATTGCAGCCAGTCTGGCAAATGACTTGCGAGTGAACCCTGAACAAATGAAAGAAGCAGCATAACAATCAATCCAGGGAGACTGCGACTAAGCCGGGGAATATACGATTTTTGAAAGAACAGGCTTACAGCTAAACCCAGTAGAGATAATGCCAAATGTCCCGACCACGCCATCATCCACTCTCCGCCACTCGGCGGTCTCTCAAACATACCAAACATCACAGGATACAGCACGGTGATCACCACAAGCGCACATTGCATCAACGAGGTGCACCATAATTGGCCTAGGATAACTTTTCGTCTATTCCCTGCATGCAGAACAAGCAATTGAATTTGCCCTGCTGGCTCTGCGTTCATTACGGTCAATCCCAGCCAGGCAGACCCAAAAAATAGAAGCATGGCCGTAACACTATAACTGTCCGCCACCGGGTTCGGCTGATATGAGTAGATTAGGAGCATGGCGATGATGTACATCATCACGGGTGCAAAATACTTCTGTGAACGGATGTACTGTCTGAGCAAATACCGGGTTAGATGAATCATGTAGCTTCTCCTTCCATCGTGTCCAACCGAGAATGGGAGGAAGCAGGTACGGTGGCGCTTTTCTTCCGATGATCGGCCGGATGATGACCTTCCAGCAAACGCTCCATATGTACTCGGCTTTCCTCTTGCAAAACAGACACAATCGAACCACCAGCCGCAATAATTTCATGGATCACATGATCCGTGGTACTTCGTTCAACTTTCCAGTCCCATACTGCTTCGTTGCGATCCTGCATCTCCCCATGACGATGGATCTGTAAAACACCTTCCTGTTCAACAAGTTTCGAATATGTATTTAGCAGCTCCTTATTCGATCCTTTCATTAAACTCTGGATTTGGACAATGGGCTCTCCCAACTCTTTTAGATCATCGCGTTTCCAATGCCGTAATACACGACCATTTTGAAGCACATAGACCTGATCGGCCATTCGCTCAATAAATAGCGGTTCATGACAAGCTGTCACAATGGAGGTACCTTCCTTTTTCCATTGCTGCAGCAGGGTTACGACCGCCTCCTGGGCAGGAAGGTCCAGGCCGGATAATGGCTCATCCAGCAGCATGAGCCCATCTGGACCTGGCAGCATCGCTTGAATCAAGTTGACCTTTTGAAGCGTTCCTTTGGATAACAGGGATAATTTCTGATCGAGCGCAGACCCAAGAAAAAGGATCTCACTCAGCTCGTTTATACGTTGTCGCAGCAGCGCAGGTCGGATGCCACGAATCCGGCCCATTTCCCACAAATATTCGGCTGAAGTGAATGGCAAACGTGGCAATCCGTCGAGTGCGTACATCTTCTTTTCTTTTATCGTCTGACACACCACACCATGATCAGGAACCAGGAATCCGGCCAAGGTGCGCAGCAAGGTGCTTTTACCTGAACCATTTCTGCCCACCAACACAGCGCATTCTCCAGCTTCCACATGTAAATTAATCCCACTCAATATGGATACGCCTCCGAGACGTTTACTCACATGCTGAAGCGAGATCCCTTCGGGCAGCTTGCCTGCTTCATCAAGTTTAGTACCATCTGCTTCACAGCCAGTTTTACGCTTCCCCCATTTCACAGGACATCACATCCGCTCAGGTGCCCGGACGCCGAGCAAATAGAGACTGCGGACAATACGTTCAGCTGTGCACTTGGTTAGACTCACCCGGAACGGCCGTACTTCAGCGGGGGCATCAGCGATCCGTTCAGCGTGATAGAAACGGTTGAATGCCTGAGCCAGATCAATTGCATACTTGGCAATCACCGAAGGTTCATTGCGCTCAACGGCTTTTTCAAGATATTGCGGATAATCAGCCAATAACTTAAGCAGCGTCCAAGAGGCGTCTCCAACGGTTGCTGTGTGACTTGCGCCAGTATTGATCTTTGGATCATTCGAGCTAGTCGCTTGGCCATTCTCACTACTAATGTTCGTGTCCTTGACCTTGGCAAGTACACTGTTGATCCGAGCATAGGTGTACTGCACATAAGGCCCTGTCTCCCCTTCGAAACTGACCGCACTTTCCAAAGAGAAATCCACATCGTTCAGCCGGTTATTGCGCAAATCACCAAAAACAATCGCCCCTACACCTACGGCTTCCGCAACGTCCTGCGCGTTGTCCAGATGGGGATTCTTCTCTTCAATGATCTGTAAAGCCCGAGCAACCGCTTCATCCAGCACTTCCTGCAAAAAGACGACTTTACCGCGCCGGGTGGACATCTTCCGTCCTTCAAAGCGCATCAACCCGAACGGAATATGCTCACAGTTCGCAGCCCACTCATATCCCATCCGGGACAGTACGGCAAATACCTGTTTGAAATGCAGCTTTTGCTCTCCCCCAACGACATATAACAGCTTATCTGCCTTCATCACATCATGACGATAAACGGCTGTGGCCAAATCCCGTGTCGGATAGATGGTTGTTCCGTCCTTTTTGATTATCAGGCAAGGCGGCATATTTTCTTCCTCCAAACGCACGACTAACGCTCCGTCGCTCTCTTCCAGCAAACCCTTGGTTTTGAGATCTTCCACAACGGCTCCCATCTTGTCATTGTAAAAGCTCTCGCCGAGAGTATGGTCAAACTGCACATTCAGACGTTCATACATCCGGTCAAATTCCTTCATGCTCACCTCAACAAAGAACGTCCATAACCGTCTGGCCTCTTCATCTCCCTGCTCCAGTTTGCGGAACCACTCACGGGCTTCGATCTCCAGGGTTGGGTCATTCTCCGCTTCGTCGTGGAACCGTACATAAAGTTCAAGGGAGGTGCGGATAGGTTCTGCCTGAAGCGCTTCATCGTTACCCCAGCGTTTGTAGGCAGCAATTTGTTTCCCAAACTGGGTTCCCCAATCTCCAAGATGATTAACACTCACCGGGACATATCCCGCTTCACTGTATAACCGATATAGCGCTGCACCAATAACCGTTGAACGAAGATGTCCAATTCCGAACGGTTTCGCGATGTTGGGAGATGACATATCAATTAATACACGTGCATCCTTGCCGATCTTGAGCTTACCGAACGAAGGTTGGCCCACCCATTCCAGTAATGCCGAGAACCACTTTTCCCGGTTAAACTGGATATTGACATAAGGCCCTGCTGCTACAGCTGTAAAGTCTGCTGTCTTCAGTTCGCCGGCGATCTCCGCAGCTATCGCTGCAGGTGCTTTCTTGCGTGATTTGGCGAGTACAAAGCAAGGGAATGCTGCATCCCCCAGCTCCGGTTGTGGCGGGATTTCCAAAAGCTTGAGAACCTCTTCTTCCTCCAGCCCCGTAAGAGGAGCAAGATGTGCTGCCGCTTGTTTCATTAACATAATAAACACTCCTTTGCTGATATGGATTAACAAAATATAAAAATAAAAAAGCTCTCGTCTCTATAAAAGAGACGAGAGCTGATCTGACAGTTCCCGCGGTACCACTCTAGGTGAACAACCTCGTACTGCCACATGTCATATGGCGCCCGAAGCTGCTCCGCTTGGTGCGAATAACGGCCGCATGCCGGATTACCCTCATGAAGATGCTTCGTCTTTCACTCCAAAAAAGCATCACTTCGGATAACCATCTCACGGGTGCGGTTCACACAGGTCATGTCATACCGGCTTCCACCTGCTCCGGCTCGCTGTTAAGCATGATTCTGGTTACTCTCCCGATCACGGATATTCATCGTTTCAATTCATTGCCATCATTATACATATCGCTTCTGACTTTGGCAACCTGTAGAAAATTAACATTCCCCGATGAAGGCAGCCCCGCTTCTATTAACCTGTTCTGTAGGCATCCCATTTGAGGTGCATGCTTTCAAGTGCTCGTCATCGCAAAAATCCCCTCCTGATTGCAACGTATCCGCACATCTGGTTTGATGTACTCTGCGTTAATTTCAAGAGGGGATTGCGCCAATCCTATTTAAATCCATTTGGCCGCTCATTCATGCATCTATTTAAGCTACTGCTGCCATCAAACGGCAAGCTTCTGCACATTTACGGCAAGCTTCAGCGCATGCCTGACAGTGATCGTGTTCATGTTTGCTGCATTCCGCTGCACATGCTTCGCAAGCTTTTACGCAAAGTTCGCAAATTTCAGCGATGAAATCACTTCCACGCGTCATAGCTTGAGCAGCGAATCCACAGATTTCGGCACATTCGCGGTCCAGTCGGATACAGTCCCGTAGCATCGCCAGATCGTATTCTTTCAAGCTGGATATGTAACATACATTGCAAGCATTCATGCACTCCAGGCAAGCATCAATACATTGTTGATATTGTTGTTGTGTCATTTAAAGTTACCTCCCAGGCAAAGTTTGCTATGCTTCTTAATACCCAGTTCGGAGGAACCTTGAATCATCAAGCCTGATTTATGGATTCCATTTCCAGCAATTGATGGCGAATGACAGCCTGGTCAAAATGCTCACCTATGAACACAGCCACATTGGGCACGTCTCCCTGAGGTTTGATTTTCATATAGTCCGATTCCCGATACGCATACTGAAACCAGAAACGGCTAGCTGTATCACTAAAGGAGAGAATACCCTTGGCTCGGTAAACATCCCGCGGCAATCCAGCTATAAACCGCTCAAAAGCTTCGCTGTTCACCGGCTGGTTAAAATAATGCGTATACACCATAACATGCTCATGTGATGCGTGCGGGGAGTGATGTTCATGATGATGTTCATGACTATGACCACAACCATGCTTTGAACATGCCTCAGTATGGACGTGCTCTGTCGCAGCCTCTTGATGATCCGATTCAGCTGCAGCCTGATAGGCATGCACTCCATCCCCACTCTGAAGCAGCATATCCATGTCGACTTCACATCTCACGGCTTGAATAACCGGGGCAAAACCGTTCCACTTCGTGAGCAGCTGCCTCAGATCACTTATTTCCTGTTCACCGACTCGGTCTGTTTTGTTCAGAATCAGTACCGAGGCACAGCGAATCTGCTCCTGCATCAGCTTGAACGTCTGCCCCTTCTGCTCTTGGTACAAGCCTGACAGATGTGCTGCATCCACAACGGTAATGAGACTTTTCAGCTCAAGACGCATATACAAGGACGTCTCCGTCACGGCATCCAGAATTTCCATTGGGTTGGCCGCTCCCGTCGCTTCAATGACAATGACATCCGGCGACTCCTCCTGTACAAGATCAGCAAGCTGAAGACCCAAGTCGCCTCGAACCGTACAACAGATGCAGCCCCCGAGCATTTCGGTCATGGGTACTTCAGCATCTACCACCTGACCATCGAGGTTTACCTCACCGAGCTCGTTCATGACTACTGCAGGACGCAAGCCTGCTTGCTGCCAATGTTCAATCAATTGCACAAGAAGCGTCGTTTTTCCGCTCCCCAAAAAACCTGACAATATATATACTGGTATCGACTTTTCTTTTTCACTCGTTACGCTCATTGCTATACACCTCTCTGGCTGACCATTGTATAAATCATTCTAATTCTATATTTAGCGAGTGTACACCATCCTGCATTCAATGTGCAATACGGAGCAATTCTCTCCGGCGCATTGCCTGAAACTGACGAATGGTCTATGCTATGAGAAAATATGGATTAGGAGGATGTCTCATGACCAACTCAGTGGAACAACATCGTCAAGAAGCACCGGACAAGGTCTCTTGCATGATTGTCACCGTATCCGATACCCGCACCAAGGACACGGATACCAGCGGACAACTCATGCATCAACTGCTGACCGAGGCAGGATATGAAATTGCCGAATATATCATTACGCCAGACGAAACCGAGCGTATCCGCACCATTCTGCAGGATGCAGCCGTACGGGATGATATTGAAGCCGTCCTGCTCAGTGGGGGTACCGGGATCGCTCCCAGAGATACAACGTATGAAGCCGTATCCTCTCTGCTTGACAAGGAACTGCCCGGCTTTGGTGAAATCTTTCGTTTCCTCAGTTACACAGAGGATATCGGTTCAGCTGCGATTCTGAGCAGAGCCGTAGCGGGAACGATTGGACGAACAGCTGTTTTCTCCATGCCGGGCTCCAAAGGTGCAGTCAAGCTGGCAATGGAAAAAATCATTATTCCAGAGCTGCGGCATGTGATGCGTGAAATATACAAACCCGTCTGAATCATCAGACGGGTTTGTCGTTTTCTATTCATTTATTTAATTCATCCCATGAATGAACAAATAGTTTTAACGATGCTGCTGCTTCCTGCCTCTGGGATCAGTTCAACTGATTCAGCACATGCTGGAACACCTGGGTTACCTTTTCTCCATAAATGTCCTTCTCCCCACCTGAAGCGGTGTATACAAGTGACACATACCCTTTGCTCCGAACCGTTGTTTGGCCAAGTGCATTTTCAATCACTGCCTGCTCGTCAGAAATACCGTACATTTCTTTCATTCGTGCGGTTCGTATGTCCGGATCACCAAAAATGTGAACCTTTACAATATGTCGGCCGCTGCCATTCAGCAGGTACATATAGGAGATTCCACCTTCGCCATCATCTGCGGACATGTTGTTCATTAACTTGATGTCTTTGGCGGCAAAAGCTTTATCCAGTTCCTGTATCAGTGGGCCATTTAAGCCGTGTCCCTGACTCTTGGCTCTCATATTGCCCTCTTCCGTCGCTTGCCCGCTGTACACCTTTCGCTCCTGCTGAGCAGATTCATTTGAACAAGCAACAAGTGATCCCAGGCATATTACGATCATAACTCCAGCAAACAAGGACCTCGAACCTCGTCCTAATACCCACTGCGTTCCTTTTCTTCCAACACGCATACGTTTCCTTCCTTTCACACCACTTCTTGCTTCGTGGCAATCTTAGGTAGGATTAGCATGTCTAGGTGAATAGAATCTTATTCGGTTGGTATGTCTGCCATCGTATTTACCACAGTACGACCGACCGCGCCACCCTGCAAAATGTTCTCCAGCGTGTGTGGCAGCTGTGCCCAGGTGATCTCCTGAATGCCCAGCTCCAGCGCGCGATCCGGCTTCCAATCCCCGCCAAGGAGGTTCCACAAGCGTTCCCGTCTCTCCATTGGACAATACACTGAATCAATCCCGATTAACTGAATGCCCCGCATGATAAACGGAAAAACGGTAGATTCAAACCGGGATCCAGCAGTCAATCCGGATACGGCAACTGCACCTCCATATTGAACCTGCTTGAGGCGTTCGGCCAGTGCAGGGCCTGCGGCAGGATCAACAACCCCTGCCCACAGCTGTTTGCCCATCGCCCCTTTGGCCGGGGCGTCAGCTTCTTCGCGTGTAATAACGTGTGAGGCGCCCAGATCTATAAGCAACTTCTCCTGCTCTTTCTTTTTCCCAGTACTAGCCGTTACTTCAAAGCCAAGCTTCGCCAAAATGGCCACGGCCATACTCCCAACGCCGCCGGTTGCCCCCGTAACCAAAATCTTGCCCATGTCTGGTGTAACCCCTGCCTGAAGTAAAGCATCAACCGACATAGCTGCCGTAAAACCAGCTGTACCGATTGCCATCGCTTCCTTCTCGCTGAGACCCGGTGGCAGCGGAACCAGCCACTCGCTCCGTAAACGAGCGTATCTGCTGTAGCCTCCAAAATGGGACACCCCTGGCTCAAAACCTGTGCTGATCACCCGGTCCCCCGGAGCAAATCGTCCACTTACGGACTCTTCTACCATACCTGCCAGGTCGATCCCAGGTACCATGGGATATTCACGAACAACTCCCCCTTTTTCGATTGTAGCGAGTCCGTCCTTATAATTGACACTGGAGTACTGTACTTGTACAGTCACATCTCCATTCGGTAGATCTTCTTTTTTCAACTGTTCTACAGATGCCTTAACTCCGCCTTGTTCTTGACTTCGGATGACATATGCCGGAAACGTATTCTCCATGTAAATCCTCTCCTTATGATTTTTGATTTTTCTGATCTTAAGCTGCACTTCTTCTATCCACTACCAAATACACGAGTGGTCCAATCAGGGGCACGAACCCTGTTAACGCCCATATACGCGATCTGCGACTGAACACGGCATCCCTATAGATTGCAATAACGGACAACAGTGTCAGCACAACAAAATCAATCGTCATAATATGTACAAAGGAAGATTGCCTGAATGCTTCCATATATACAGCCGGATGGCCTTGAATGAATCCGTAGCATGCCGTACCCACCGTCAACAATAAAAGTATACCATGAGTCAGTTTGTGTCCTGCAATCCGCCCAATTATCGAGCTGCGGCGATAGCCAAAATGAAGATGTTCCGTTCCCCGTCTACTCCGCTTTGGTGAAGACCATGCGAAATAAGGAAGCAGTGCAAAGGCTCCCAAGCCAAAAGACAAGAGCACGAACGGCCAAACAGGCACACGGCTTCCACGCTCGTTTACAGGTGTTTTTAACAGAAGACATGCGAAGATCGCTGGAAAAATGCCCAGCCATGAGAACACGGTCATCAACCATGCTTCCTTGCTCTGCAGCGTAATCAGCTCTTTGAACACAGGATCGCTCCCCACTGGCTTTCCAGGCGCCCAAATCCATGCATATGCCAAGAAGGCAAGCCAGATCATTCCCAAGATCCATTTCACGATGTACACCTCCCTCACTGTTTCATCCCCCGAGGCTGCATGCTTGAAACAGAAAACGTAAGATTCTAGAATTGCTAGCGAATTGGATCCTGGCCGTGCAGTCCACCTGCAACTTCCTAAGACTATGCGGATCCATAACTTGTGAACAACGCAGAATTTTGGAGGATTTTTCCATTTCCCGAGAAATAATTATGCCCATGTCCAACTACATTCCGTCTTCAACCCTTAGTATACTGTGGCTCCTAGCCCATCTGTCGTGACGTTGGACACAGCCGCATGAATTCGTAAAACCAAGCCTGAAGCCGATGAACGGTTACCAAAACAAATCCGAAACCAAAAAGGCATAACCCGGTAAATATACCGATTATGCCTTCTTCCGTTCTCATTCCTCTGTGAATTGTACGTGTTCAGCAATCAGCTTCTGCTTCATATTCCATGCTGCTGGGCTGATGTTCACACGGTAAATCTCCGGATTGAGTTTACGCAAATACTCTGGCCAGAACAGATCCATCTGTTCACGGTGGTAGCTACGAATTTCATCCAGGGTAGGCAGCTCGTATACTTTCAACCCATTCACAAAGATTGGTTCAAGCATATTTACCGCTTCATAGCGCGTTACGGTCTTTTTGAGATACGGGTGTAGCGGGTTGAACAGCTTGAGCGGCCCGCCCTGAAGCGGCTGTTCTTCTCCAGGATAGCAGATATAATCTGCAATGGCCTTACCATGCTTCGGATCAATGATCCGGAATACTTCTTTTTTGCCTGGGGTGGATACCTTCTCGGGATTCGCCGATATTTTGATCGTCGGCAGCATGGCACCATCCACTTCACGTTCGACCAGCTTGTAAACCCCGCCGAGGGATGGCTGGTCGGATGCTGTAATCAGCTGTGTACCCACGCCCCATGTATCGATGCGAGCGCCCTGAGCTTTCAGGTTGAAGATCGTGTTCTCATCCAGGTCATTCGACGCCACAATTTTAACGTAATCCAGTCCTGCCTCATCCAGCATTTGACGTGCCTGAATGGACAGGTAGGCAAGGTCACCGCTATCCAGCCGGATGGCATTCATTTTCTTGCCCTGGCTTTCGAGCATTTTGGCCGTTTTGATCGCATGAGGTACTCCACTGTTCAGCGTATCAAAGGTATCTACGAGCAGGGTCACCTGATCAGGCAGCACTTTGGCATAGACGTCAAACGCCTCCTGTTCACTCATGAAGCTCTGTACCCAAGAGTGGGCATGTGTTCCAGCTGTCGGAATGCCAAAACGTTCTCCTGCCAGCATGTTGGACGTTGCGTGGAACCCAGCGACATATGATGCACGTGCACCCCATATGGCTGCATCGGCTTCCTGAGCCCGTCTGGTTCCGAATTCAAGCAGGGTGTCCTGACTCGCCACCTGTTTGATCCGTGACGCCTTCGTTGCAATCAAGGTCTGATAGTTCATGAAGTTAAGTATTGCCGTCTCCACCAGTTGGGTCTCCATAATGGAGCCTTCTACCCGAATGAGCGGTTCATCAGGGAAAACGAGCGCTCCTTCCTTCATGGAATGAATTGTCCCCTGAAATGAAAACTGGAGCAACTCTTCCAGAAAGACCGGATCGTAATTTTCCTCTTGTTTGGATAAATACTTGATGTCTTCCATGGTGAAGCGAAGTTGGCTGATATAGTTCACAATCCGTTCCAATCCGGCGAATACGGCATAACCGTTACCAAAAGGAAGCTTGCGGAAATAAGCTTCAAACACCGCTTTTCGTTTGTGAGTTCCATTCACCCAGTGTGCATACATCATATTAATTTGATATTTATCCGTATGTAAAGCCAGGCTAGTCGTCTGCATTTGTCTCATCCTCTCTGACTTCCGCTCGTTACACAAGTGTATCCTGTGCACTCGGGTCAACATATGGAGACTCCTTACTTTTGTATCAGAACATGTGTTAGGATACGAGTCTCCGGATTATTTCCTGCTCATCATTTTATTAACACCATCACTGAACGCCAGGCTAAGCCCTTGCAAGTACAGTCTCACTGGCCTTAATGACCTGAGCTCCAAGGCTTGACTGAAAATGTCCGAGTGCCCATTCATGTCCCGCCGGGTTGAAGCTGGCAACGGCATCTTCATACACCGTAATGTGAAAACCTTTGTTGTACGCATCCACTGCCGTATGCAGAACGCAAATATCCGTACATACCCCGATCAGTGCGATGTCTGTAATCCCGCGTTCACGCAGCCTGAGTTCCAGGTCCGTACCAGAAAATGCGCTGTATCTTGTTTTGTCCATCCACCGAATATCTTCATGACGTTCCTGCATCACCTGTGCCAGACGGCCATATAGCTGCCTTCCTTCAGTTCCTCTAACATTATGCGGTGGGAAAAGAGCCGTTTCCGGATGGTACGGATCACTCTCTTCATGCAGATCAACTGCCATGATAACTTCATGCTTATTATTACAATATGCTTCCGTTATCGCGGCAACCGTCTCCTCAATGTCAACCGCGGGCTGACCTACAGGCAAGGATCCGTCCACGAAATCACGGGTAAAATCAATCACAATTAGTGCTTTCATCGTCCACACTCCCTTTTGAGAATAGGTTGGGTTGATCCAGATACACTCCTTAATGATAAACTTCCGAAATTAAGTATAGATCGACAGACGGGGTACAAGTTCCGTGAAACGATAAAGCTGTGCCGGACGCTGTGAGTACTGGTTGGAACTTAGGAGGTTCCCCTCTTCGTCTCGTACCTCTTCCACAATCCCTTTTCGACTGCGAGTGGAAGTGATTTTTCGAATGAAGTTTGGTTCTTCAAAATCAGGAACCACACTCTGAATGACCTGGTACAGTTCGCTTAACGTAAAATCACGCGGCAGAAACTGTCGTGCAATCGTCGTTTCCAGCATCTGCTGCTGTATGCGGCGATATGCATCCTCAATGATTGTCCGGTGATCAAAGGCAAGCTCCAGCTCCTGCAATGCTTCCTGTATGGTAAACAGGCCCACATCTTCAGCATCATCCGCCGCCTGGCGATGTTCCAGCATCCATTCTTCTACAAGCGCGAAAAAGGCGTGGGAGATAATCCATCCTCTCGGATCCCGTCCGGGTTGACTATATACATTTAAATATTCCAGATGTCCGCCGTCGACACCGGTCTCCTCCATTAGCTCCCGCTTGGCAGCATCATAGATGGACTCATTTTCCTGACAGAATCCACCGGGCAAAGCCCAGCGACCTGCAAAAGGCCAGCCTTTGCGCTTGATCAACATCACTTTCAGTTCACGAATAGGAAGTGTCTTGGTTACCGTCTTGCGTTCTCTCTTGGTTAAGGTGAACATCACGATATCCGCAGGAACGCCATCGGGGGTACGATATTTCTTGGAACTATAGGCAAGTGCTGCCTGTTCATCGTTCTCTTCATTGACGTGTTCGTAGTTTTCGCTCATGGGCACCACCGACTACTTTCATTTTGATAATCTCATTATGACATAATAATATCGTTTGTCAACCTTTGGATTCTGTACTTGGCGTTTTTGATCGTGCCACACGGAACGTGGCTGTTGCCATACATCCTAATGTACCTGATGTATCACGAATTTCCGCTTGGGCGGTGAGACTCCGTCCGGCTTGGTGCAGCACCGTTGCTGTCACCATTAACTCACCCTGTTTCATCGGTGCCAGAAAATGTACATTCAGATTGGTCGTCACACAGCTGTCCACGGCCATTGCTGCTGTGGCTACCATCCCCATCGCTTGATCCATCAGGGAAGTAAGCACTCCGCCGTGAATAATCCCCATCGAATTCGTATGATGTTCGCCAGCCGTTAATGCGATCTGTACTTCCTTTTCATTCCCTTTGATATAACGACAACCCAGGAACCCCCAGAATCGTTCATTGCCCTCTTCGACCATTTTATCCAAAATATCCATTTTCCATTTCCCCTTTGTTGCACATTAATGTTATCGACTAAGTTGTCTATATTTTTCATTGTACCTGTAATTCTGCTATGGACTCTCGGATGCTATCTCCTTTATACGGTTGTTCATTACTAATAAGCCTGCTCTTGCCAGCCTGGTCTTATTCCTGTAAAGGCGTTCGTCAACCGTACACGCACAAAAGAACCCCACAGCGTGGAGCTCTTCGAAATGTATTTCAAGATCGATTGTGTTAGCTCCCTGTTCCTATAAGTCAAAAAAGGCACGGACCGCGTCCGCACCCTTCTTGTCCATTAACCGCAGCTGGTCGGAGGTGAATCCGTGCCTGCCTCCACATTCACTTTTTCGGACACGGTATCCCGAATGACAGAGATGACAAGTTGAAGCAGGTAGTTGATATCGCTTTGGCTCTGCTGGAACTCGGTAACCAATGGGATGCTGTCCAGTTCATCCTGCAATTCTTCAATTTCCTGTTCTATTTTGCTGACCATCTCTGCATTTTTGAAGCTTTCGAAGGCAACGATCTCCTTCTGTTTCTTCTTAATTGTTGCAATCAATTGCTGGATACGCTCATGATCGCGAATTTTGGACTCAGCCTGTTGGAAATGTCTTACTTCCTCGCTTGTGCCGAGCATATCAGCCAATTCTTTGGCTTTTCCCATAATGTCGTCGCGTATGACCAGATTGCGCGTATCGTAGGTAGGCATTCCATAATGGTTGTACTGCACTTCTTCTTCCTGCGCCACTGAAATCGCTCCATTTCTATGAGATATTATAAGATGAATTCCTGGCAATATTAGCTCTATACGACTGCTAATTACCGCTACGGTTACGGATCGTTCTTCCGATCGCTGTTGTCCCCAAGTTTCCCTGATTAAATTTATCAAATGTTAAAACTACGAGACAAAGGCGAACGCTGCCGCTTCTACAGAATCGATTCCGTCCCCTGCGCTACTTTCGCTGTAACGTCCAAAACCCAATATCAAGCCACACTAACTCATCTTATTCGGTTGTGTTGTGTATTACTGATTAGCGGCTACCGGCTCGGTGAGCAGGTTGCCACGGATATAAAAAGTCATCGGATCGGTAATTTCCACGTTCACAAATGTACCGATCAATTCTTTGGGTCCTTCGAAATGTACCAGCTTATTACTGCGTGTACGTCCTGCAAGGACGTTGGAATTTCGCTTGCTCTCACCCTCGACGAGTACTTCAACGATCTTGCCGCGCTGCTGTTCATTGCTTCTGTGGCTGTATTCATTGATGGTTTCATTCAGGCGTTTCAAGCGTTCCTTCTTCACTTCCATCGGCACGTTATCCTCCATCACCGCAGCAGGCGTACCTTCGCGAGGAGAATAGATAAAGGTATAAGCAAAGTCATACCCTACTTCACGCACCAGTGACAACGTGTCTTCGAACTGCTCATCTGTCTCACCTGGGAAACCAACGATAATGTCCGTGGTCAGAACGACATTAGGGATGGCCGTCTTAATCTTATCCGCCAGCTGGAGATAGTGTTCACGGCTGTACTTACGACTCATTCGCTTCAGCACTTCTGTGCTGCCAGACTGTACTGGGAGGTGGATATGTTCCACCAGGTTTCCACCCTTGGCAAGCACCTCAATCAGTCGATCATCGAAATCCCGTGGGTGACTGGTTGTAAACCGTACACGCGGAATGTCGATTTTGCGAATATCGTCCATCAGGTCACCGAAGCTGTATTTCAGATCCGTAAAATCCTTGCCATAAGCATTCACATTCTGTCCAAGCAATGTGATTTCCTTGAATCCCTGTCTTGCCAGCTCACGAACCTCGGCGATTACATCTTCCGGTCTGCGACTGCGCTCTTTGCCCCGTGTAAATGGAACGATGCAATATGTACAGAATTTGTCACAGCCATACATGATATTCACCCAGCCGCGCATGCCTTCACGTTTCTTCGGCAGGTTCTCAATAATGTCGCCTTCCTTGGACCAAACCTCAACAACCATTTCCTTGCTGAAGAGTGCTTCCTGAATCAGATGCGGCAATCGGTGAACGTTATGCGTACCAAAGATCATATCCACAAAGCCATGCTTTTGCATGATCCGGTTCACGACACCTTCTTCCTGGGACATGCACCCGCATACGCCGAGCAGCAGTCCTGGACGCTCCGTCTTCAACGTTTTGAGGTGACCCAGCTCACCAAACACCTTATCTTCCGCATTTTCACGGATGGCACATGTGTTCAGCAATATAATGTCCGCCTCTTTACGGTCCTCGGTTGCCTGATAACCCATGGATTCCAGGAGTCCCTTAATGGTCTCGGAATCATGCTCGTTCATCTGACAGCCGTAGGTGTATACGATATAGTGTTTGCCTTTACCAATCGTTTTCAGTTCGTCCGGTACTGCATTCTCATAGAGCACCTGAACGTCTTCCTTGCCCCGTTGTTTCTCCTGACGATGATTAGGCTCCGACTTGATGTTGATCTCACGGCCCCGAATTCGAATCTTTTTGCTGAATTCATCTTGCGAAATTACTTTGGCATCGGAGAAATCAAAATACTGGGAGTAATCCTTTTTTGAGTCTTTAGCCATTTCCTTCGGTCACTCCTTACAGCCTCTATTAATAAAAGTTTCAAGTTCTTAAGACAACACGCTGCATCAGGCAGTTGTATATACGTTCGATATGAGCAGCAGCTCTACAAAAAGTCACCATCTCATATTTCTAACTTCGTTGTCTCTCTTGGATTCTTATCGATTTTATGCAATCTGCACCAAAAGAGCATTACATCAAATTATAACATGAACTGGGCTGTAATTCCACATTCCAAGCCGCTATTGATTTAACAATCCTACCATACAAACTCTGCCTCATACGTGACGAAAATACACAAAAACCCGAGCACAAACCCCTTCACTGTGTAAAACAGCTTACCAGGATGTACTCAGGTTTTTTTAAGTTGCTCCAACCGAAGAAAACTCAGTTGAATGTCGGTTCATTTGATTAGTCGATGATTTCAGCAGTGTCGCCGTTACGAGCGCCAGCAGCATTAGCTTCATCTGTGTCAATATGCATGTCCAATGCGAAAGAGTCAGATACACGAGCCAGTACATTTTCAAGTACCAGACCACGATCTCCGCCGAGGCGAACTTTCAGCATTTGTTTGTCTTCGATGCCCCATTTAGCAGCATCGGAAGTATGGAAGTGGATATGACGGGCAGCAACGATAACACCTTTATCAATCGTAACTTCACCAGCTGGTCCTTTGATCGTGATGCCAGGTGTACCTTCAATGCTTCCGGACTCGCGAACAGGTGCCTTAACGCCAATGGCGAAAGAGTCTGTCATCGAGATTTCCAGTTGTGTCTCAGGACGCACAGGTCCAAGGATACGCACTTTATCAAACTGTCCTTTGGAACCGATGACTGCTACTGTTTCGTTCGCAGCATATTGACCAGGTTGGGACAGAGGTTTAAACTCAGTCAATTCGTAGCCTTTACCAAACAAAATTTCAACGTGCTCTTGGGATACATGAATGTGACGGGCAGATACGCCCACTGGTACTGTTTTACTCATCGTGAATTTCACTCCTTGTTTATCTGTGGCCTACGATTAGGCTCTTAACAATCCAATGGTATTATACCCCTTTTTGACGTGAAATGAAAACGAACTGCTGAAAATTCATGAAATACACTTATTTCACAATCAATAATATCCTTATTCTGTAAAACAATCTGTATTGAATGCAGTACTATCGCTGGTTTAATTGGTGTTTATTACAAATTCCCTTCAGGCAGATGTTTACCAAGATAACTCATAGCATTATCCCACAGCCAGCCGCGTACCAGCTTCTCGTCGTAATGTTGGAGAAGGGTTTCGATCAGCCTCGGATATTGGCCTGTGTGTTCAAGATCTTGAATGTATGTAGGTATTCCATCAAAATCTGAGCCCATCATCAGGTGCTTCTCCCCGCCAAGCGAACAGATCTGTTCAATATGAGGCAGCAAATGTTCGATTCTAACTTCTCCCTCCTGCTTCACAAACCAGGGAACAAACGTTAGCCCAATTCGCCCTTCCCGTGCAATGATAGCCCGGATCTGGTCATCCTTCAGATTACGGACATTTGGACAAACCGTATAGCTGTTGGAATGCGAAGCAATAAACGGGCGCTCACTCATCTCAGCCAGCTCCCAGAATCCCTTCTCCGTGAGATGTGACACATCCAGCAGCATGCCAATCCGGTTACAAAGGCGGACCAGCTCCCTGCCCCTCTCGGTCAATCCGGCTCCGCGCTTCTCCAACACACCATCAGCTGCCCAGTTGGCATAATTCCAGGTGAGCCCTACTATCCTTACTCCCATTTGGTAACATAGCTCTAGATAAAACAGGTTCCCCTCGAGTCCGTCTACACCTTCCAGCGTCAGCAGACCCCAAGGATTAGCCGTTTGACCGACCTCACCAACCTGTTCCCGCCATAATAATTTGTTTACGCCCCCAAGCCGTTCAGGGCTTTTCTCCACACGTGTGCGGTATACTTCCAGCTGACCAACCACATGTTCAAACTTGCCCCTGCCGAGCACTTCAGGCAAGTAAATGGCAAATGCCTGCAGACCCACATTCCCTTGCTTCATCCGCTCCAGATTGACATCCAGTGTTAAACCATCTTCGAAGGACAGTTTAGATTCCATTAACATTTTGCTGAGCGCGTCACAGTGAAAATCGGCTACTTGCCACTTGCTCATGACTAACCCTCCTATGTAAACCCTATTCTTATTAAGCCTATAGACGAATGCAAAAAAACCTGTCTACTCTGTAAACAGGTTCAATGCATGATCACATGTATTATCTGGGCTCCACAATCAGCTTAATGGCCGTTCGATCCTCACCGTCTATCACAATGTCTGTAAAAGCTGGAATACAAATCAAGTCAACTCCGCTTGGTGCTACAAATCCCCGGGCTATCGCTACCGCTTTAATGGCTTGGTTCAGTGCTCCCGCTCCAATGGCCTGCAGTTCAGCATTTCCACGTTCACGAAGAACTCCTGCAAGTGCGCCGGCTACGGAATTGGGATTGGACTTTGCTGAAACTTTTAATACTTCCATGGTAAGTACCTCCCTGGGAATGTTGAATGTTTGTTTCCACTTACTAGATGTTATTCGCGGGAGGTAAAAAAATTCCTTCTTTTTAGACGGGTTTCCTTGCAAAATGGGACAATACCCCTATTCCATGCGCCACTCGTCTTCCATCAGGCGGATTTTTTCAATTTTAGTTGCTGCACCTGTGGACTCGTCAATTTCAACGAATACACCGTGGAAATGCCACTTGCCGTCATCAACGACAAAGCGTACCGGCAGCTGAGTGTAAAATTTTCGCAGTACTGCCTCACGCTCCATACCGAGAATTCCATCTCGCGGCCCCACCATGCCCGCATCCGTCAAGTATGCTGTCCCACCAGGTAGAATCCGGTCATCATTGCTTTGTACATGTGTATGTGTACCTACGACCAGTGACGCACGCCCATCCAGATGCCAGCCCATGGCAATCTTCTCGGAAGTCGCCTCGGCATGCATATCGACCAGAATGCATTTATGATCCCGGCGCAGCTCGTCCACAATCTCATCCGCAACGCGGAATGGGCAATCAAGTGCGGGCAAAAAGGTACGACCCTGCAAATTTACGATCGCTAGCTCCTTGCCTTCACCTTTGACCACCGTGTATCCTCTGCCTGGTGTTCCTGGTGGAAAGTTGGCAGGTCGGATCATGCGTGGTTCGTCATCTATAAAATCAAAAATGTCCTTATTGTCCCAGGTATGGTTGCCAAGCGTAATCCCGTGCACACCCCAGTTGAAAAATTCGTTGGCAATAGCCCCCGTGATTCCACGGCCAGCTGCTGCATTTTCTCCATTTACAATAACCAGATGTGGTTTATATTTTGTCTTCAGATATGGCAAGTTCTCCTTCAAAGCCTTACGTCCTACATTACCCACAATATCACCGATAAACAGCACTTTCATTGCATTGCCTCCTTAATTCCCCGCAAGCTTAGCTTGGTATAACCAGCATCACATCTTTGCGGGCATCCCTAACCCATTAGTTCGTTCTACCAAGCCCATTGCCGGGCTTTCAACAGGAAAAGTGGCCCACTACAGCGGCCACTTTTCCTTAAAGCTCTATTTAGCGTATTCAACCGCCCGGGTTTCCCGGATGACGGTGACTTTGATATGACCCGGATAATCGAGCTCATTCTCGATCATCTTCGTAATGTCACGTGCGAGACGGAATGCTTCCGCATCGTCGATTTTTTCAGGCTGCACCATAACGCGAACTTCGCGTCCAGCTTGAATGGCATACGATTTCTCGACACCTTCGAACGATTCCGAAATCTCTTCCAGTTTCTCCAGTCGTTTGATATACGTCTCCAGTGTTTCGCGGCGTGCACCCGGTCTTGCTGCAGACAGTGCATCTGCTGCGCCAACCAGCATGGCAATGACCGAAGTTGCTTCGCAATCCCCGTGATGGGACGCGATACTGTTGATTACTACCGGATGTTCTTTGTATTTCTTCGCCAGCTCCACGCCGATTTCAACGTGTGATCCTTCCACTTCGTGATCCAGCGCTTTACCAATGTCATGCAGTAGACCTGCACGTCTTGCAAGTGTAATATCTTCTCCGAGTTCGCCAGCCATCAGTCCAGCCAGATAAGCGACCTCCATCGAATGCTTCAAGACGTTTTGACCGTAACTTGTACGGAACTTCAACCGGCCCAGTATTTTGATCAGATCCGGATGCAGACCATGTACACCCACTTCAAAGGTAGCTTGCTCACCATATTCACGGATGCGCTCGTCCACTTCTTTGCGGGATTTCTCCACCATCTCTTCAATGCGTGCCGGGTGAATGCGTCCGTCAGCCACCAATTTCTCGAGGGCAGTACGGGCAATCTCACGACGGATCGGGTCAAAGCCCGACAGAATAACTGCTTCTGGCGTATCATCGATAATAAGGTCAATCCCCGTAAGGGTTTCAAGTGCACGGATGTTACGTCCTTCACGACCGATAATCCGGCCTTTCATTTCTTCGTTAGGCAAAGTGACAACAGATACCGTTGTCTCTGCCACATGGTCAGCCGCACAACGCTGAATGGCAAGGGTAATAATTTCGCGGGATTTCTTGTCCGCTTCTTCCTTCGCCTGCTGTTCAATGTCCTTGATCATTTGAGCCGTCTCATGACGAACTTCCTGTTCTACGTTGGACAGTATGATACTGCGTGCATCTTCCATGGTGAGGTTGGATATACGCTCCAGCTCCGTCACCTGATTTTTGTAGATCATTTCGATCTGCTGCTGTGTCTCATCAATACGTTTCTCTTTGTTGGCCACTTGCTCTTCTTTACGTTCGAGTGATTCCATCTTTTTATCCAGCGACTCTTCTTTTTGCAACAATCGTCTTTCTTGTCGTTGAATTTCGTTCCGACGTTCACGAGTGTCTTTTTCAGCTTCGGCCCGAATGCGATGAATCTCATCCTTTGCTTCCAGCACCGTCTCTTTCTTCTGTGCTTCTGCCTCTTTCTTCGCGTTCTCAACGATCTGTACGGCAGCTTGTTCCGCACTGGAGATTTTAGCCTCTGCAAGAGATTTGCGAATAAAATATCCGACTCCGAACCCAATAACGAGCGCGGCCACAACGAGAACGATCGTGATTGCAATGTCCATACTGTTCACCTCCTCGTTGGTTCCTCCAAGGCACTCCTTGGGTCAATTTGCTGTTTTCAAACTTACATATGTTTGGGAATAACGATACCTACGGCGATCCCCCGCCGATTTTCATTTCAAGTGTACATGTTACCATGTACTATTCGCTGCCTTCAGCGAATCCATAATCATGAAGGGTAAATCCTAAGAAACCGAAACCGCTTTTTTGGAAGGAAAAAGGGTTGTCCATTTCTTACAGACTCATGTCCATTTTAGTATTTGACGAAAGAAATTGTCAAGAGAATGCAGTACACTGTGTAGTCTCTGCTAATCCCATGGTAACAACTCGTCATCTTCAGAATCTTCGACTTCATCTTCTTCAATTAAACAATTCACAACTTTACGTACCATATCCATAGGAAAACCGCGTCTCATCAAGAAGGGAAGCGTTTTGCGTTTCTTCTCTGCAACGTCCCCTTTGACTTGGTTCCACTTCTTTCGCCCTGCGGTCAAAGCTGTCTCAAACTCCACATCCGCATCCACTTCTTCAAGCGCTTCAACGATGAGCTCATTGGCAATGCCCTTTTGGCGCAGCTCTTGCCTTATCCACAGTTTTCCCTTCCTCTGGCCTGTCATACGCTGCCTTGTCCATTCCTTCGCAAACCCTTCATCGTCCACAAGCTTCTCCTGCTCAAGCCGATCCAGCACTTCTTCAATTAATGGTGCGGCGAACTCTTTCTGACGAAGTCGCTGGCTTAATTCATGCCTTGTACGCTGTTTGTGCTCTAAGTAGCGCAATGCCTGAACATAGGTTTGCTGCCGCTCATCCGCTACTATGATCTCTTCGAGATCTTTCTTCACAAATGTGTTGCCCCGGGTCATTCGATATTTGATCATTACATCTTCCAGAACCGTAATCGAGTACATACCGAACGTGATCCGGTACCGGGCCTGCCTGCTTTTTGTTCGCTCTACCCGTGTAATGATAAGTTCTTCGTTATCCGGGAATTGGGAGATCCCCTCCAGTTCCGTTGTTTCGTACAAATCTTCATCATGTTGATCCATTCAGGTCTCTCCCTCCTTTTTGTTTTGTTCAACTCTTATCTTTCTAATTATGAAATACCCATCTACTTAAAGAAAACGGCAGATCAAAATGCAAAAAGCCGGGATTCCAACCCGGCACCAGCTCACTCCATAAATAAATGTGCTAACAGCCCCTGTCCAATGGACAGGAGCTGTTAGACAGCGCGAGAACACGCGCCGTCTCCCCTAGCAGGATCGGATTAAATTCATTCACCCCAATCCGGGAAGTCCAGTAAGCAAACACCTTCTGGAGCCTCCCGGCAAGGAAGAATTACTCGTTAATCTCAAACAATTCTTGTTCTTCTGCTTCTTCTTTTTGTTGATCTTCGCTCGTTGGAGCTGGAACTACCGTCGTCAGATTGCTCGCTTCACGAATTTTTTGCTCGATCACTTGAGCGATCTCTTTATGTTCTTTCATGAACTGCTTCGCATTTTCACGACCTTGGCCTAGACGTTCGCCTTCGTAAGAATACCAAGCACCACTTTTATTAACGATATCGAGTTCTGTACCAATATCAATGATACTGCCCTCTCTGGAGATACCTTCACCATACATGATATCTACTTCTGCTTGTTTGAACGGTGGTGCAACTTTATTTTTGACAACCTTCACACGGGTACGGTTCCCGATGATGTCATTACCTGATTTAATACTCTCAATACGGCGAACATCCAAACGAACTGTAGAGTAGAATTTCAGGGCACGTCCACCAGGCGTTGTCTCAGGGTTACCAAACATTACGCCAACTTTTTCACGAAGCTGGTTGATAAAGATGGCAATGGTTTTGGATTTGCTGATTGCACCAGACAATTTACGCAACGCTTGAGACATTAGACGTGCTTGCAAACCAACGTGGGAATCCCCCATTTCGCCTTCGATCTCAGCTTTTGGTACCAAGGCAGCAACAGAGTCAACAACGATAATGTCAACAGCACCACTGCGCACAAGTGCTTCAGCAATTTCCAATGCTTGTTCACCCGTATCCGGCTGGGACAAAAGCAATTCATCAATGTTAACACCCAGTTTACTAGCATACGTTGGATCAAGAGCATGCTCGGCATCGATAAATGCAGCTTGTCCACCGACTTTTTGCACTTCAGCAATCGCATGCAATGCTACAGTTGTTTTACCTGAAGATTCAGGTCCATATATTTCAACAATCCGGCCTTTAGGCAAGCCGCCTGTTCCAAGTGCTATATCCAGAGCCAAAGATCCGCTGGGTATGATTTCCACTTGCATGTGAGTTGACTCACCCAGTTTCATGATAGATCCTTTACCAAATTGCTTCTCTATTTGACGGAGCGCCATATCAAGCGCGGCACGACGGTCTGACAATATGCTCACACCCTTTACTGTTTATAAGATAATGATACCTTGTTTTAACACGTTTGCCAAGCTTTTTTTCGAACATACATTCGTTTTTTTTGTAAGGCCGAGGCGCCTCTTCCTGGGCAAAACTTGCAATGAAACAGAAAAAAGAACCGCAAACAAGGCAAAATGCCTAATTCTACGGTTCTTCCGTCTGCTTTGATTATACTTGATTATCCCTGTAAAAGCAATTCAAGGTATACCTAGTCCATCGCGACAAGTTTGCGCCATAAACGGTATAAAATAGCCTTGGTCGAACGGATGCGGACTGTCTCCCGATTACCGTTGATACGCAATTCGTGAATCTCCGTCTCTTTTCCCCGCTCAGCAAGAGCGATAAAAACCAGACCTGGTGGCTTACGCTCAGAGTAACCTGGACCTGCTACTCCTGTAACCGCCAGACCAAAATCCGAATCACCGATCATGCGTACCTGCTCGGCCAATACTTTAGCAACTTCAGGGCTCACAGCCCCGGGAGCATCTTCACCCTCCAGATAGTCATGAGGAACATTCAGCAGCTTTTCCTTTATCTCGTTGGAATAACATACAATTCCGCCTTTGAGCATGGAAGCACTGCCAGGAACCGAAGTCAGACTCTGCATGACAAGCCCTCCTGTACAGCTCTCAGCGGCGCTCAAGGTCAGACCCATATCAGCCATCATCGTTACAATTGTGTACTCTATAGGCACATCCTCGTTCGCGTAGAGGTGTTCAGGCAACCGTTCCCGAATGAGTACCTCCATGGCATCCAGCTTCTGCTTGGCCTCATTCTCACTCGGCGCCTTGGTGGACACCCGTACCGTTACTTCTCCCTCACTTGCATAAGGTGCAATCGTAGGGTCGGTTTGGCTATCAATCAGGTCGAGCAGACGGTCTTCCAATGCCGACTCACCGATCCCGGCAAATTTCAGCATTTTCGAATAAATTGGCATTTCTTTCGTAAGAACATGTTGGAACAACCAAGGTTTGACCTCCTGCTCAAACATGGGGATCAGTTCTTTCGGGGGGCCAGGCATGACAATATAATGCTTCCCGTTATCCGAGATGGCATTACCTGCGGCAAGGCCTGTTTCATTAGCGAGCGGGGTCCCTCCTTCAACCACGATGGCTTGACGTCGGTTATTCTCCGTCATCTCCACATTGCGATCCCTGAAGAAGCTTTCGATTTTATCGATTGCCATCCGATCAATATGTAGGCCGCGTCCCAACACTGCTGCTATGGCATCCTTGGTTAGATCATCCTGTGTAGGCCCGATACCGCCTGAGAACAAAATGACATCAGCTCGCCCTTGGGCAATTCGAATCGCTTCGCTGAGACGATTCAGATTGTCCCCTACCACAGTTTGAAAATAAACATCAATCCCGATAGCAGCCAATTCACGGGATAAATATCTGGCATTCGTATTAACGATCTGTCCGAGCAGCAACTCTGTTCCGACTGCAATAATTTCTGCCTTCATACAGCATCCTCCTGTACACAATGTGAGTGATCAAAGGGCAATAGGATGTTTTCCTATTGCCCTTTGCGCAAGCTGTTCTTCATAAATTACCCGTTTTACCTTAAACTTTTACGCTTTTGATAAATTAAGCAAATTTTTGTTTTTGATGAAATAATCAATGCCAGACCAAATCGTTATGATCGCTGCGGCCCAAACGGCTATAACATCAACATGAATCCCTGTATATGAGAACGGGAAGTTGTTAAGCAGAAGCAAGACGATGGCTACAATTTGCACCACTGTTTTCAGCTTGCCCCAGTTGCTGGCCGCCACAACTGACCCATCCAGCAAAGCAATTTGGCGAAGCCCGGTAACTGCAAACTCCCTGCTGATAATGACGACAGCAATCCAAGAGTCCAGTTTACCCATTTCAACAAGTGAAATGAGCACGGCAGTCACCAGCAGCTTGTCTGCCAGCGGGTCGAGCAATTTGCCTAAATTAGTGACCATATTGTTTTTCCGCGCCAGGTAACCGTCAATGCCATCCGTACTGGCTGCAATAATGAAAATAATGGCAGCGATCAGCTGATTATACGGAAGTGAGAAACTTCCAATCTGCAAAGGCTCCGGATAAAATGGAAAGTCCACAAGCAGAAACACCATTAAAAAAGGGATTAAGCAAATTCGTGCAAGCGTAATCCGGTTGGGTAAATTCACAAGACGCCCTCCCTCTTATCCTCCAATACTCCAAACAATCATCTTAATCCCGTATCCATCATCCGGATGTGAACACTGTAAAATTCACTGAGTACATCACTGCTCTCATATGTAAAAACGCAAAAAATAAAGTCAACCGTTCAAACGCAAAATCGTCTAAAACGTTCCGGCGACCTTCATAAGATGTACTGCTTTTCACAAAGTCAGCAAAACGGTGATGACTGGGCTTGTATGCTTGATTGCTAGCAATGCACACTTAGTATAATATACGCCAATTGCAGTGTCAAAACACGTTTCACGCAACAAAATGGGCGTAACAAACTTATTTGAAATTGGTATATTGCAAATCAAGAGGCAAATTGGCACCATTCAAAAGCTGCATTACGGCTTGCAAATCATTTTTACTCTTACCAGTTACCCGGAGCTGATCCCCTTGAATCTGGCTCTTCACTTTCATTTTGGAATCACGAATCAGAATATTGATCTTTTTCGCGACATCCTGGTCAATCCCCTGTTTAAAACTCAGACGCTGGCGCACGGTCCCGGATGAAGCTGGCTCCACTTTGCCATAGTCAATGTTCTTGAGGGGCAGATTCCGCTTCGCCATTTTGGATTGAAGTACATCAATGACAGCCTTAAGCTTGGTCTCATCGTCGGATACTATTGTCAACGCATCCTTGTCCAGTTTCAAGCTGCTTTTGCTGCCTTTAAAATCGTATCGTGTGCTGATTTCCTTTTCCGTCTGTGTAACGGCATTTGTTAATTCCTGCAAGTCCATTTTGGACACGATATCGAACGAATTTTCTGAGCTCAATCTGGTCACCCTTTCAATTAATCATTGGTTCTGTGTAACATTATAGAGGATTCGCCCCGGAAAAGTCTAATTTTGAAGGGAAAAATAAACGAAAAAGCATTTTTAGCCACCGCTTTTTGCAGTAGCCAAAAATGCTTTAACGCGCAGCAGTCTAATATCGGCTGCGGTTGGGCTGTCTGAACATGTCGAGCACACCCAAAACGATATGCGCAAGTCCAAAGCCCAGAATTCCGTAACCCCAAGCGCTTGGAGTCAAATAATAACCCAGGAGGCTGACAATGATTCCTAAACCTGTGACGATCCAGCTGACTGTCATAGCCATCCACCTCGCTTTACCGAAAGTTAACTGCTAGTGAAGACAAACTTATTGTCCCCCGCAATTAATGCCCTTATTCGCCGCCTGTGGCAGAGCCTTCGGTTCCTGCATCGGAGCCTTCGACAGAGCTCGCATTCGTTCCGGTAGACGCACCTGTACTTTCGTCTCCCAATTGGAGACGAATCCGGTTGGTGGCCTTACCATCCGTTACGACTTGACCACCAACTTCAATGGTCGTAGCCGCAGCATATCCAGATTTAATGTACAAGCCGGTACTATCCAGATCAAACGACATACTGTCTCCATCGGCTGTCATACCAAATTGTAGTTTTTCTCCGCTTGAATTTTCACCTTTATACACTTCCAGCCAGCTCTGACCTGAAGCATTAATGGTAACCTTGACCGGTTGACCTGCACTTCCGTTTACTTTGAAATTTGTAATATTACCGGATTTACCATCTTCAGCAACCGTTACAGTCCCAGCATTATCTGCAGGCTCTTGATCTTCGGTGTCATCCGGGGTTTGTTCGTCCGTCTGACCTTCGGTACCCTCACCGGTCACGTCGGTCCCCCCACCATTGCCGCCTGCTTCTCCTTCTGGCTGACCGGTTTCTTGTGCTCCAGATTCGTTATCCGGTGGAGTGGACGCTTGACCGTTATCCGTCGTCTCATCCGGTTGGTCATTCGGCGTTTGCTCACTATCTGTAATTTTGGTTTGATCCACGCCTTGTGTATCCGCGTCATCCCTGTTCATGACCACATACACGTACAGCAAGGCAACAATCAGAATCGGAAATGTCCACATTAACGCTACAGACATCCACCGATTGCTGCGTTCCACAGGTCGACTCGACCGTTTTTGAATCACGGGCTCCATGGTTGCTTCCGTTTCCTCTGCCGGTACATCTTTCTTGTGTCCCTCCAGCAGCTCATCAGGGTTTAGTCCCACCGTCTCCGCATAGGTTTTAATGAAAGCTCGCACGTAGAAGCTGCCAGGAAGCACTTTATAGTCCCCAGCCTCTATTGCTTCCAAATACCTCTTGCGAATTTTAGTCATTTCCTGTACATCGTCGAGACTCATCCCTTTTTGCAGCCGGGCCTCTCTTAACTGCTGACCCAGTTCAGACATGCTATCTCCTCCTTATGTTTATCTTTTTCTCTTTGGTTGTTGCTATCTATTCCATGATTCCGTACGGAGCATTACAGTTCGTCGGTGTAACTAGCCGTAAACGTATCATAAATAATTTCCTCATTCGGATTGTTGCGAAGTTCAATAATGATATCAAAATCGTTATAGTCATATTCTGATTCCTGCACAAAAATATCAGGATGCTCAATGACCTTGGTACTCGGCATCGTCATAATGTCCTGCAACAGATTATAATGCCGTTCACTGGAACGAATCGTACTTACAATACCATCAATGATGAAGACATTGTTTGGGTTCATTTCGTCCTCGGAGAGTTGGCTTCTTATCGTTTGACGAAGCAAAGTAGACGAAACAAACGTCCATCGTTTCATCGCGCACACGCTACCGGCGATAATGGATTCCGTTTTTCCGACACGAGGCATGCCCCGAAGGCCAATCACCTGATTGCCTTCCCTTTTAAATACTTCACCCAAAAAGTCCACGAGTAACCCAAGTTCGTCGCGTGTGAAACGAAAAGTTTTGCGATCGTCCGAGTCGCGGTCAATGTAACGGCCATGACGCACAGCCAAGATGTCGACCAATTTGGGTTGGCGCAGAGCGGAAACCGTAATGCTGTTCACCTTTGCAAGCATTTCACCCAGCAAACGAATCTTCTCATCGTCGTCGGATTCAAGCAGCATTCCTCTTGTTTTGCCTTCAACGCCATTAATGGTCAATATATTTACTTCAAGCATCCCCAGCATGGAGGCAATGTCCCCCAACAAACCGGGTCTGTTCTTATGTATTTTATATTCCATATACCATTGTTTAGATTCCATTTAAACACCCCGTAATGCAATATTCCACATTGTTCGACAGCAACAGATCGTGCCCGAAGGACACCGAACTGAGACATCTTCTAAAAATGGGTCACGTTAATGATATATAAAAAGAAAATGAATTACAAGAACAGGTCTGTAATCATTAGAGAAAAGCCCCCTTGCGGGAGCTTTCCATCGGTGGATCTTATGCGTTTTGTTTGGCCAATTTGACCATCAGGCGCGCAATCGTACGACGCTCTTCGGCATCGCCGACATCCCATATTTCCTTCAATGCCCGGTTGGAATGGTTCGCTGGATCCACTTTCTCATCCAGAAAGTCACCAATCTCATACGCAAGTTTGTTGATGGTATCTTCACTCATCCCCATCTTCTCTGCTTGCTGTACGCGATCACCCAAGAACTTTTTCCATGTGTCAAAACTGCTGAGCACCGTTTTTTCTGTTGACATGATAAATCCTCCTTAGCTGTCGCATGAGATTTAAAATCAACAGTTGTAATATGTGCCTATCGAGCAATTAATATTCAGGATAAATTATCCACCGAGCCTTAACCCACCAAACTGCCATTCTTCAGGTAAGCCAGCCGCCATTCGGGCTAATGATCTGGCCATTGATATATCCGGATTCCGGCAGCGCGAGAAAATAAACAAGAGAGGAAATTTCATCAGGCTGCGCAAGTCTCCCGGCTGGAATTTCCTCCTCCAGCATTTTCAGTTCATCCTGATCCAGATGATTCAGCATGGAGGTCTGAACGGCTCCTGGGGCAACTGCATTTACAGTAACACCGGAAGGTGCAAGCTCTTTCGCAAGAGCTTTTGTAAAGGCATTTACGCCCCCTTTCGTGGTGGAGTACAGGACCTCACAAGATGCACCTGATAACCCCCAGATGGAGGATACGTTAATGATTCGTCCGTATCGCTGTGAAATCATGTGAGGCATCATGATCTGAGTACACAAAAATGTGCCTTTCAAATTAATGGCCATCACTTCATCCCATATTTCATCAGTCACGTCGGACAACAACCCATAATGCGATATGCCTGCGTTATTTACCAGAATGTCAGGCAATAATCCATGAGACTCCAATTTTTCACGCATACGCTCAATTTGTTCCCGGCTGCGAAGATCTGCGGACACCGTCATGACTTTGCCGCTGCCCTTTTCCATGCACCTTCTCGCCGCTTCGTTGGCTGCCTCATGGGATTTCATGTAGTGAATAACCACGTTCATACCCACCATTGCAAACCGTTCTGCAATAGCTGCTCCTATACCTCCGCTTGCTCCAGTAACCAGTACTGTCATGTCTCCAATCGGCTTCATTTGTCCGGTTCCCCTCTCCATATTACGGACTCACGACAAGCGATACAGCCAGTTGTTCCCAGCGAATATGCTCTTCCAGTCTGCGATTTACTTCTTCCAATGTGATTGATTCATATATGGGAATCATGTTGAAAAAATCACCGCCACGGAACTGCTCACGCGTAAATTCATGTGCAATATTCTCTGGTGAATTAAGCATGCGCAAATATCCCCCGATTTTCTTTTTGCGTGCACGCTCAAAGTCCGAAGCTTCGAATCCCTTTTTAACAATAGCATCAACCTCTTCCCGTATGCGGGCCAGCAATAGATCCGGGTCTTTAGTATCACCACCAACAACAGAGAATGCATACTGCGGTGAACTAATGTATTCATGTCCGAAGCTATCCGAGATGAGATCTTCATCATACAGTTTTTGAAATAGGGCCGTGCTAGCGCCAAACAGAAGATCCAGCATCAATTTGGTCGTCATATCACGCCGGAGCAGGTCTTCCCCCGAGAATCCAACATCCGTTTCCTTAAAGCCAAATAAACACTTGGGCAATGAAACCGCGAGCCGTGCTTCCCTCCTGGCCTCCACAACCCCAGCAGGCTCCTGTTCAAATATCCGTTTGATTTCACCTTGAGGTTCGTAGTTTTTCTCCGCCTGGTTCGAACGAACCATATCCATGACTTCTTGAGGTTCTACTCCACCCACAACAAATAAAAGCATATTGCTTGGATGATAAAACGTATTGTAACACGTATACAGCGTTTCTTTGGTTATCGTGCCGATCGATTCCACCGTTCCCGCAATATCGATATGGACTGGGTGTTTTTGGTACATTGCTTCAATCAATCCAAAATACACACGCCAGTCCGGATTATCGGCATACATATTAATTTCTTGTGCAATAATGCCTTTTTCCTTGTCCACATTCTGGTCCGTAAAATAAGGATTTTGCACAAAGTTGACTAATGTTTGTATATTTTCATTCACATGTTCTGTCGCAGAAAACAAATATACAGTTTGGTCGAAACTCGTAAATGCATTGGCAGATGCCCCATTGGATGCAAAAGTTGCAAAAATATCACCTGTCGGCTCCTCAAACATTTTATGTTCCAGAAAATGAGCGATACCGTCGGGAACCTGAACTTCTTCCTGACCTTTCACCTGAAAATGATTGTCCACAGAGCCGTATTTGGTTGCAAACGTGGCAAACGTTTTTTGGAATCCGGGTTTAGGCAATACATAGACATGAAGCCCATTATCCATGACTTCGTAATACAGCGTTTCCTGCAAATGTTCGTAATGTATGCTCTCCACCAGTTATTCTCCCTTCTCATCCCGCAAGAAGTAGATCGTGTCCAGACGGAATTGCTCTGCCGCCTCACGAACGTTTTCTTTGCTGATTTGCTCAACCTGAGCGAGCAGCTCGTCAGCGGTCCGCTCCTTACCCGATAACTGACGATTAAAGTCATACGCAATCATCTCAAAAGCCGAATCCTGCATTTCTTTGAGCAGATTGCGAATCATTGCTTTGGTCTGGGACATTTCCAGATCACTAATATTTCCATTTTTCATTTCATCTAACTGCTGCTTGATGATACTAACGGCTTTTTCATAATTCGGTATTTCAATCCCGGATTGAATCGTTGCAATGCCTTTGTGTCCGTCATACCGGGAGGAAGCATAGTAGGCCAGACTCTCCTTTTCACGAACATTAACGAACAATTTGGAATGCGGATATCCTCCAAGAATGCCGTTGTACATTAATGCTGCTGCATACTGCGGGTCGCCATACGTAATGGACGTGCGAAGTCCCATATTCAGTTTACCTTGGTTAACATTTAGTCGTTCAACGACCGTCTCCACTTCTTTGTCACCGCGGACAGCCTGGTTTGTCACATAGTTAGAGGAATGGGCACGATTTACATCGAAGTGTTTTTGAACTAGACTCTCCACTTCTTCGAGCGTCGTGTCGCCTACGACATACAGATCCATGCTGGCCTGCTGCAGCCACGTCTGATAAGCGGTCGTTAACACATCGGGTTCGATTCCCGGAAGATCCTGACGTTTCCCTAACGGATGCAAGCGGTAAGGCTCATTTTTACACATTTCCTCGATACTTCGCTCTGCCGCATAACGCATTTTATCATTAACAACCGACTCCAGCTGTTTGCGGACGGTCTCACGTTCTGAATGCACATAGGCCTTTCTGAAATGCCCATCTTCCATGGCCGGGCGAGTAAGTACCTCCCCCAAAAATGCAAAGGAACGGTCCAAAAGCTGCTCATCCCCGCCTACAAAGGAATCATTAATCGTGTCCATCCGGAACTGTACAATTTGATAGTCTCCACGCTTGTATACGTCAAAACCAAAACCAGCTCCATACAAATGCTCCAACTGTTCACGAAACTCCGTTGTTTCAGGATAAGACTGGGTTCCACGACGAAGCACAAATGGCGTAAGCGCTACTTTGGTGACCGTTTCTTCCTGCAGCGGGACTCCTGCATACAACGAAATGGCAAAAGTTTTGAAACGTTTAGTGGGCAATACATGGATACGAAACTCCTTTTGACTGCCCCGTTCAAATCCTGATGTATTCAAATGTCAAAACCCCTTTACGGCGTCATTTGTTAGGCAATATTTCAGTAACTCTCAAGTGCAACAACCATTTTAACCCATGCAAAAGGCAAGAAGCAACCGAAGACGCGTCTTCTGGTTGCTTCCAACATCATCACATACAAAAGATATGCTGCCCGATTGTTTTCACCTGAGGACGGGTCCAGATCCACTTGGAAGTAGCCGTCTTGGGATTGAAGTAATACAGGCAGCCGCCGGATGGGTCCCAGCCATTCATTGCCTGCTCAACCGCTTTACGGGCCTGAGCATTGGGTTCCAGATAGATCTGCCCGTCAGCTACAGCGGTAAATGCACCGGGCTGGAAAATGACGCCGGATGGTGTATTTGGAAAACTCGGTGATTTAACGCGGTTCAATATGACTGCTGCTACAGCAACCTGACCTTCAAAGGGTTCTCCCCGGGATTCGCCATATACTGCATTGGCCATGATCTTAATTTCATTCTCAGATAAGCCCATGGAATTGGCGGAACCCATATTGTCCTGCTCTTTGTTTGCATTATCAGTTTTGTCCGTACCCTGGCCTGACGATTCCTTGTGCAGTGGAGGCTCGGTCGGGGACCATTGTTTAGTTGCATTGTACAATCTCAGTTTAGTTTTAGCGCCAACCACACCATCCGCTTTCATACCGAATTCAGATTGAAACCACTTTACGGATTTTAGCGTGCTGCTGCCAAAGTTACTATCGATTTTACCATTGTAAAAACCTAAGTACTTCAGTCTGCCTTGTAGCTCGTATACATCCTGCCCATAACTTCCATATTGCACGGTGTTGCTGCTGAAGGTGGGCAGCGATTTCTCTTCCACCTGGGAAGGATTTGGTTTGGATTCTTGGGTTGCCGAATGGTCAGGGAGCAAATAACGAATTCCCAATGCAGACATCAGCAAGATCGCAGTGAAAAGCCATATGTTCATTTTTCGCATCGACTGTGCTCTACCTTTCTCTTGTGGGATTAACAGAATCGCTAACGTTATTATGACAAGCCTGCTTGCTTCCTATGCACCAAATCATCCGATCATTGGACAACATGGCAAAACCTCAACGATCCTCAACAACAAAAAAGCCCCCAACTTATTGTCAGGGGCATGCATAGATACTTTTCTTCATGGTACTTAAGAACTTATTTTGTTTTGTTGATATTGTTCCAGCGAAATTAGAACCTCCCTAGGCTTACTGCCCTCATACGGGCCAATAACGCCACGAGCCTCCATTGAGTCGATCAGACGTGCAGCGCGAGTATAACCTACACGCATGCGCCGCTGAAGCAAGGATACGGAAGCTTGCTTCGCTTCCAATATAATTTGCACAGCCTGCTCGTACAGTTCATCCTGTACTTCATCTGCCGCTTGAACGGAGTCATCGACTTCAGGAACAATTGATTCATCGTACTGGGCTTCGCCTTGTCCACGCACATAATTAACAATATTTTCAACTTCTTCATCACTCATGAAAGCTCCCTGCACCCGTACAGGCTTGGAAGCCCCCATTGGCATGAACAGCATATCGCCGCGACCCAGCAATTTCTCGGCTCCACCCATATCTAAGATCGTCCGGGAGTCCACCTGTGAAGACACACCGAATGCGATCCGGGAAGGGATATTGGCTTTGATGACACCTGTAATGACATCTACGGAAGGCCGCTGCGTGGCGATTATGAGATGGATTCCGGCTGCACGCGCCATTTGCGCAAGACGGGCAATGGCATCTTCCACATCCCCGGCTGCAACCATCATCAGATCCGCAAGCTCGTCCACAATAACAACGATGTATGGCAACACGGCTGCCGGGTTATCCTTCATCAGGTTGTTGTAACCTTCGACGTTCCGTGTACCCGATTTGGAGAACAGCTCATACCTTTTCTCCATCTCGACCACAATCTTTTTGAGGGCCAGCGAGGCTCTCTTGGGATCCGTAACTACCGGAGCCATCAGATGAGGAATGCCATTGTATACATTAAGCTCAACCATTTTCGGGTCGACCATCAAAAATTTAACTTCATCCGGTTTCGCTTTGTACAGAATACTTGTGATAATCCCGTTAATACATACCGATTTACCAGAACCCGTAGCACCTGCAACAAGCAAATGGGGCATACGAGCAAGGTTGCCGATGATGGTCTGACCGGAAATATCCCGTCCAAATGCAATAGTCACTTTGGATTCTGCATCCTGAAACGTGGATGTTTCCATAACCTCACGCATCGTTACAACGGAAACTTCACCGTTAGGCACTTCAATACCGATTGCTGATTTACCCGGAATTGGTGCTTCCATCCGAATATCCTTGGCCGCTAATGCCAGTGCAATATCATCTGTCAAACTTACAATTCGGCTAACTTTTACACCTATATCCGGCTGAATCTCATAACGCGTAACTGCTGGTCCTCTAACAACTTCAAGCACTTTCGCCCGCACACCGAAGCTTTCCAATGTGGCTTCAAGCTTCCGGGCAGTTTGCATATAATCTTTTTGATCCCCACCCTTACCGCCGTTATTAGGCTTAGCAAGCAGGCGGAACGAAGGGAGTTTATATGGCTTCGGAGGTGGTGGAGGCGGTTTAACAGGCTCCATCTCCTGCCCCTCAACACCTTGACCGCCTATCACCGAAGATGAATCATTTAACCCAACAGCTTGTCCTTCCGTGCTGTTCTCCATCTCACTCAGGTCATCAGCACCCGCCTCGTTTACAGGCCAATCTGCTCCATCTACCAGTTCATCACTAATTTTAATCGGAATGTCGTCTTCCTGGCGGGAATCTGAAATGTCCTCAGGAAACGGATACGCATCGTCCAAATCGTCATCCTTTACATGATCCTCTGATCTGACGTGTTCGAAGAAATCACGAATAATCGGAGCTGAACTGGTTTTCGGTGCAGCCGTCCTTCCAGCAGAGGCTGGAACATCTGAGACAAATGATGGCTCTTCATTCCATGATTCTTCGAAATGATCCGGCTCAGCGCGATATAACACTTGCTCTGCTGCCGTTGGCTGCTCCTGCTCCATCTCTCGGTCTGATTTGGTTTCCCGATCCGCACCCCACTTACCAAACAATTGAAAGAAAATGGGTGCTTTCCGCTTGGGAAGATGCATCTCTTCCAAATCATCCTCTTCATCCTCTTCGATATCCGCCGGAATAGGAACCACTTTACGTGCTGCCCCACCTTTTTTTCCCGAGGAAGTTGCAGCAGACCGTGCTGATGGTCTGGACTCCAGCTTTTTGTAGATCGAACTGCCGGCATCCCATACCTTGGTTCTGAATATACGCACCAGATCGACATAGGACAGATTCGTAATCAGCATGAAACTGATAATAAACATCACGATCATGATCAAACGTGCGCCAAGACTGCCGAACAACCACAGGAACAGAGCAAACTGAGCAGCCCCAATGTAGCCGCCACTTATGTCCTTATTCAACATGGAATCACGTTCACCTGGGGCAGGCTGAAGCAGTTCGGTCTGCATATCATTATGTACTTGTGTAATAACCGCTCCAGGCTCGAGAGCACCCACAGGGATAAGCTTCTGATGCATTGCAGATACGGTACTCATTAACGTTAACGCAAAAACCAGAAGAACAAGTCCGGTCTTGCGAGTAGTCCAACCGCTTGGCCACTTTCGATGAATCATAACCATCAAACCGTAGTAGATCCCGACCAGCGGAATGGCAAAATAGAACTTCCCTAGCATTAATCCGAACATTTTGGATAGTGAACGTCCTACCGTTGCTTCTCCGGATAGGGCGATAACCGCCAGAGTAATGAGCACAATACCATAGATTTCATATTTTAAAACGCCGCTGAACGCAGCGCCTTTTTTCTTCTTCTTTTTTCTTCTGGCCAAAATCAGGTCACCCCCAGAAGAATATTATACCATACAAATATAATCCGTACATATGTTCTTTTCTTGCCCTATTTGTCTTTTTTCGTCATGTTATGTTGGTCCCGGGTTACCTGAAAGAGGAACTTTGGAGCCAGGCATATTGGCGGGATCAAGGTACGCTTCTAGCGGGCAGTCAAGCAGACGCACGATAACAGCTTCGCTCTCACTAACCGGTCTGATCTGCATCAATAAACCGTTGATTTTGACTTCACGCGTATCCTCCCCTTCATTCCACATCCCCGACCAGAGATGCTCCGGCGGCATTACAGTATACATGGTCATTGTGTAAGCCCTCCTGCCTGTAGGGTCTGTCTCTTGTCTCCCATAAGTTTGTTCAGCTGGGCAATGGCTTGTCCAATACCACCAACCGCATCCATTAATCCGTATTTGACTGCATCAGCACTCCCAACGGCAGTACCGATATCCCGGTTTAATTCCCCTGTCTTAAACATAAGTTCTTTGAACATGTCCTCCGAAATATTTGAATGCGTGGTGACAAAGCGAACAACTCGTTCCTGCATTTTCTCCATATATTCAAATGTTTGAGGAACACCAATGACTAGTCCGTTCATCCGGATGGGATGGATCGTCATTGTTGCACTTCCGGCAATCAATGAATAAGTGGAAGCTACTGCGATAGGAACCCCTATGCTGTGTCCACCCCCTATAACAACGGTAACGGTAGGCTTGCTCAGAGAAGCAATCATCTCGGCAATGGCGAGCCCTGCCTCCACGTCTCCTCCCACGGTGTTCAGAATGATCAGGATGCCTTCAATCCGGGGATTCTGTTCAGCAGCAACCAATTGAGGGATAATATGCTCGTACTTCGTGGTTTTGTTTTGCGGAGGCAGAATCAAGTGACCTTCGACCTGTCCAATAATCGTCATACAGAAAATATTGGACTCTCCTGCAGGTGACTGAGTCTGTCCGAACTGCTGGATGGCCTCTGTAACGGGAGCCAATCCTTTGTCCTCTTGTGCAGGCATGCCTCGTGTCTCTGTCTCGGGTTGATTCGACTTGGATGTCTGTTTGCCATTTATATACTCACTCATTAGATTAATCCCCTTCCCCATAACCATTTTAATGTATTCCTTAGTATGGGGAATTTCCCAGTCTACTTATACCCAATGAGTTACCAAAAATCCCTCACACCCTCCATGAATCCAATCTGTAAAAAAACAAAAAAAGCCCCTGATCTACGAGGAACCGTCCAATATTACTCGTAGATCAGGGGCGACTGTGTGCCTGAATATATGATTTTAATGTATTTTAAACTTCCATGATAATTGGCAAAATCATCGGTCTGCGACGAGTTTGCTCATACAGGAAGCGTCCCAGTGCGTCTTTTACATTCGTTTTGAGTGAAGCCCATTCGTTTACGTTCTCACTCATCAACTTTTGCAGAGTGCTGCTGACAATACGGTTGGCTTCATCAAGCAATCCTTCGGATTCCCGTACGTATACAAATCCACGGGAGATGATATCCGGACCGGATACAATTTTACCATCCTGTTTGCTCAGAGTAACTACAACGACAAGAATACCATCTTGGGATAACAGTTTGCGATCACGCAATACGATGTTACCTACATCGCCTACACCCAATCCGTCGATCAGTACGTTGCCTGCAGTAACTTTACCCGCCTTGCGTGCTGCTCCGCCTTGAATCTCAACCACTTCACCAATATCTGTGATGAAGATGTTATCAGGGTCGATACCTACAGATTCAGCAAGAACGGCGTGGCGGCGCTGCATACGGAACTCCCCGTGAATTGGCAGGAAGAATTTAGGCTTCATCAGGTTAAGCATCAGTTTGAGCTCTTCCTGGCTACCGTGTCCGGATACGTGTACACCGCTGTTCGCACCACTATAATGCACATTAGCTCCGAGACGGAACAGTTCATCAATGGTACGGCCCACATACTTCTCATTACCTGGTACCGGTGTTGCTGCGATAATAACTGTGTCTCCAGGAAGAATGTCTACTTTACGATGAGTAGAACGAGCCATCCGAGTCAATGCAGACATTGGCTCGCCTTGACTTCCTGTGCAGAGAATAACAACACGGTCAGCAGCCATTTTACCAACTTCTTCAGGTTCAATGATCATGCCGTCCGGAATATCCAGATAGCCCAAATCCGAAGCAATACCTACAACATTCACCATGCTGCGTCCAATGACAGCCACTTTGCGGCCAGTCACTTCTGCTGCATTAATGACCTGTTGAATCCGGTGTACGTTGGAAGCAAAGGTAGCCACAACAACGCGCTGGCTCGCTTTACGGAAGATATCTTCCAGAACGATACCAACATTTTTCTCGGAAGGCGTAAAGCCTGGTTTCTCGGCATTGGTACTGTCAGACAAAAGCGCAAGCACGCCATTTGTACCGATCTGTGCCATACGTTGAAGATCCGCATATTGACCATTGACTGGTGTGTGGTCGAATTTGAAGTCACCTGTGTGAACTACAGCACCTTCTGGTGTTTCAACACATACACCAACGGAATCCGGAATACTATGGTTAGTAGCAAAGAAAGTTGCTTTCAATACCGATCCAAGTTGGATCTCGGAATCAGCATCAATCAGAATGCGTTTTGTTTCACCCAGCAAATTGGCTTCTTTCAGCTTGTTTTCCACCAGTCCGAGTGTCAGCTTGGTTCCGTATACAGGAACGTTAAGGTGTTTCAGAACATACGGCAATCCACCGATATGATCTTCGTGACCGTGAGTCAAAATGATACCTCTTACTTTGTCACGGTTCTCAGTCAAGTACGAAATGTCAGGAATGACAATGTCAATTCCAAGCATATCTTCTTCAGGGAATTTAAGGCCAGCATCTACGACTACAATGTCGTTAGCGTATTGGATGACATACATATTTTTACCAATCTCGCCTACGCCGCCCAGTGCAAAAATCATCAGTTTATCGTTATTATTTTTCTTAGACAAATGAATCTGAACCTCCTATGGTAGTTGGACGTCGTACCTTATTATTTTATTTATTGTAAGTTAAAAAAGTAATCTTCACATGACAAACCAATAGATAGGCATGTATGCAAAAGAACACCTTTATTCACGATATTTGGAAGAAGTTCTTCGAAGTAATTCCCCTTCACCAACAAGTTGGATTTGAAATGATTCCTTCTTAGCCGTTCCTTCCCTTTTCACCGCAAAGCCACATCTCGAAACGATGTCGCTTTCAATTTCAAAAAAATACCGCACCCAGTCACTTGACATCATTATACATGATTAAAAACAAAAAAAACAAGTCACTCTGTCGTTGAGCCCTAGGTTTCCCTTTATCAGCAAGGTTGAAACAACCCAAAAAAGCGAAAAAAGAACCGCTTCTTCTTTCGCAGAAGAGCGGTTCTTGTCTGTTTAAAACAGGTTACCACAATTAATAAATTCAAGACATGTGCCTGCTATTCATTAAACAAGGCACGGATAAAGCCCTGCTCGTCTTCGGTTGGAGCAATGAGCGGTAGACGTACAGAACCCACATTCATCCCACGTAACGTCAGTGCATATTTCACTGCAACCGGGTTCGGCAAAGGCTGAGGACACTCAAACAAACCTTTGAACACCGGGAAAAGCTGCTGATGCAACTTCGTTGCCTTTTGAGTGTCTCCGGCGACAAAGGAATCAATCATCTGCTTCATCTCTGAACCAACCACATGGCTCGCGACGCTAACAATGCCGTATGCGCCTACCGTGATCGCTGGTAAGCCTGAGGCATCGTCTCCCGTATATACTTTAAAGTGATCGGGTGCACCTGCAGCGACGAGAGTCACATGCTCCAAAGAAGCACATTCTTTTGTAGCCACGATATTCGGTATCTGAGCCAGGCGAAGCGTTGTGGCCGCAGACAAGCAGGCCGAGGTACGCCCTGGTACGTTATATAGCATCACAGGCAGTTTGGTTGAGCTCGCGATGGCTTCAAAATGTTGGAACATGCCTTCCTGGCTTGGTTTGTTGTAATAAGGAACGACCAAAAGGACCCCATCCACGCCGACACGTTCAGCTTCTTGAGTCAGATGGATCGAATGGGCAGTATTGTTAGACCCTGTTCCGGCAATGATTTTGCATCTTCCTGCAGCATGCTTTACTGCAAACTCAAAAAGCTGCACCTTCTCACTGTCGCTAAGTGTAGGAGATTCACCGGTCGTACCGGACACCACAAGTGCTTCAGATTTTTGATCTGCAATTAAATAGTCTATAAGCCTTGCAGTTTCCTCCCAATGAATCTCCCCCTGTTCGTTGAACGGAGTGACCATTGCTGTAATCAATCTTCCAAAGTCCAATTCGATTTCCTCCTTCAAAACAGGTCTGGCTCCGATCGCTTCTATTTACAGATGAAGTTCGAATGAGGTATGAAGCGCCCTCAGGGCCTGAACCATATCTTCTTTTTTTACAAGTACCCAGATGGTTGTGTTCGAATCTGCCGATTGCAAAATCTGAATGTCAGCCAGTGTTAACGATTCAACGATTCTTGCCATGATGCCAGGCACACCGTTAATTCCACCGCCGATCACCGAAACTTTGGCACAGCCGGACAGACTTTGAGGTTTAAGACCAATCTCTTGCAATACTTGAATTGCTTTTTCAGAGTCACTGTCAAATACCGTATAGACGACTCCTGAAGGGGTAACATTAATAAAATCAACACTAATCGAATTTTCAGCCATGGTTTTGAAGACTTTCAGCTGCAGCCGATCTGCGCCTCCAGGTACATCTACTGTGATTTGGGTAACATTGCTAACGTAAGCAATCCCCGTCACATAACGATCTACTATGCCTGTCTGCACATCCTGGAAGCCTTCCGGATGGGTAACAAGGGTTCCTTCGCTGTCTGCAAAAGTGGAACGCACACGTACAGGAATTTGCGATTGCATTGCAATTTCAACTGCTCGGGGGTGAATAACCTTGGCCCCATGATGCGCCATATTACAGATCTCCGCATAACTCACCACAGTTAACGGACGTGCATCCTCTACAATTCGCGGATCGGCAGTCAGAATGCCGTTTACATCCGTATAGATATCCACCATCTCTGCATGAAGAGCAGCCCCAAGTGCCGTCGCTGATGTATCACTACCCCCACGGCCTAAAGTGGTAAAGTCCCCGCTCTCTGTCTGCCCTTGGAAACCAGTAACAATAACAACACGATTTTTTTGAAGCTCCTCCAGCACACGAACAGGACGGACATCCAAAATCCGGGCATTCCCGAAATTGTCGTCCGTCACAAAGCCTGCCTGCGCACCAGTCAGTACAGTTGTGGGAATGTTTTCATGTTCCAGAAGACTGCTGAGCGTTGTAGCTGATATGATTTCACCGCAGCACAACAATAAATCCTTTTCACGTGCAGACAGCGAATTACCATTTTGTGCAGCCCAGTCGAGCAGTGTATCTGTAGCATAAGGTTCACCCCGGCGGCCCATAGCGGACACAACAATGACAAGACTAAGTCCTGCCTCAAGTTCACGTTTAATATGACGGAGCACGTGCTCTCTCGCCTGAACTGTAGAGAGTGACGTGCCTCCAAATTTCTGTACCATGATACGCATCTTAATTCCTCCATTTGTGTACGCAAGAAGACTGGACACGGTCAAATCAACAAATGGATCAACCCAGGGAGCGTTCCGATGCAATAAATTCAGCAATGATTACGACATTATATGCCGTTTTTCCTCTGTAGATTGCTCAAAGCAATTCACAAACTGAAGCTCGGTTGTACACCGATCACGACATGCATATCTTCATGAACGCATCCCGCTTGCGATCATTTCACTGCAAGCAGGAATGCCCTTCAACGACAGGAACGCGTACACAGAAAGCTGTTAAACTTCCGACATATCGTCCCCCATGATTTTCTTTGTCTACCCTAACCAAGTTCAATTCTTCATGCGTATAACCGTTATCCTGGAACTTCTCCACTGTGAAATCAAACCCGTAAGCATTCGTTAAACTTGGTTAATAAACGATTACGCCTGTGCAGAACGTTCCACAATCATTGGCTGTAACTGTTTACCTTCCAGTGCACTCCAGCATGCCTCCGGAATAAGTTCCATTTTTGCTACTAACGAGTTTGGTTTCTTCACCGGATCATCCTGCCCGAACGGTACAAAGTACATATATTTTGCCACAAGCAGTTTGGCGATGTTCGCGGCATTCAGTCCCAGACCATCATTTGTGGAGATGGCAAGCACTACCGGACGCTGATTCCGCATCTGGGCTTTGGCTGCCATCAGCACAGGGCTATCGGTCATCGCATTAGCCAGCTTACTGGTGGTGTTCCCTGTGCAGGGAGCAATCACGAGCACATCAAGCAATTTGGCTGGCCCGAGCGGTTCCGCCTCAACAATTGTAGAAATGATATCATTACCGGTTATATCTTTCAACTGTTTTTGCCAGTTCTGAGCCGTACCAAAGCGTGTATCCGTTGTTAATACCGAATTGGAAATAATCGGAATAACATTTGCGCCCTCAGTCACAAACCGGCTAATTACCGGCATAACCTCTTCAAACGTACAATGAGAACCTGTAATCGCATAACCTACCGTTTTACCCTTCCAGTTCATAGTTCAACCTCCCGTGCGTTTTGTTCTTCCAAAAGCAAACGGATCAACACGTCGGCAATAATGCCGCCAGCCGTTTTGGGAGCAACAATGCCGGGGAGGCCTGGCGCTAGAAGCGCCTTAATGCCGCGTTTTTCAGCATATCTGAAATCGCAGCCGCCAGGAGCGGATGCGAGGTCAATAATGACTGCTTTTTGCGGCATTCTGGACAGGATTTGTGCTGTGATTATCATAGTCGGTATCGTATTAAAAAGCAAGTCAATTGCCCCGGTTTGAGCGGCCAAATCCGTTGTCATGAAAGGCTTCCAGCCCATGATGTTAGCACGAGCTGCATCTTCTTCCCGCCTGATTCCCACCCGTACATTTGCCCCTAGACCCTGGAGCGTTTTCGCCATTGTGAATCCTGTTCGGCCGAGCCCAAGCACAATACATTCCGACCCGTGGATCGTGAAGTCCGTCTCCCGAATCGCCATAGCGACCGCTCCCTCAGCTGTCGGTATCGAGTTGTAGAGCGCAATATCGTCACGATCCAATACCTCAATAAGCCGCAAGCCGTTATCCACGCACAACTCACGCAAAAATGGCTTTGCCATTCCTGTGAAAACAATACAATGCTCTGGCAATGCCGCTATCTGTTCTTTTTTGAGGAAAATCGGCAAGTCACTGAATGAGGTGCTCACTTTCCCCTGATCATCACATCCAACCACGGGCAGCACCAGCACATCCGCAGATGCCAACACCTCATCCTCCAGCTCATGATGTTCGATCCCCGGTATAGAACGCTCCAGCTTGTCGAAACCGACCACACTCACTGTGGCATCCAGCTCTGCGCATTTTTGAATGACTTCAAGCTGCCGCGCATCTCCGCCCAGGACTACTATCCGGACTCCGGTCAGCATCGGGACGTCACTCCTTTCACCACATGTATGCCTTATCGTATGCAGGGGCCCACAGGGGGGTGAAAACATTTCCTATCTCTTCACCAAACAAAAAAGGCCTTCCCGCATGGGAAGGCCCTTCATCATTCGTAGCCGTTTATTATTTTCCGGTATGACCGAATCCACCTTCGCCGCGAACCGTTTCCGAAAGCTCGCTCACTTCGGTTAGTTCAACAGCAGGCACAGTCTGAAACACGATCTGGGCAATGCGTTCACCCCGTACAATCGTGAATGGCTCCTGACCCAGATTAATCAAGAGCACTTTAACCTCACCCCGGTAATCCGCATCAATGGTACCCGGTGTGTTTAAACAGGTAATGCCGTGTTTGAACGCCAGGCCACTGCGTGGGCGAATCTGTGCTTCAAGGCCCGCAGGCATAGCCATAGCCAGACCTGTCGGAATCAGCGTGCGCTGTCCCGGCTGAAGTACCACGTCCTCCTGAAGCGCAGCAACTACATCAAAACCTGATGCAAGCTCCGACATTTTTTGTGGCAGTTTAATATCTTCATTGCCCGGTAACTTTTGAATTTGAACGTAATGCAACAAAATCATCCCTTCTTAATCCAGCAATGGTGCGATCAGAGGCACCGACCATAGCAAGCGCAAACGGCTCCGCGAACATCAGGTCAAGTACAGCATCGATATCTTCCATCGTTACTTGTTCAATTTTGGCGATCATTTCATCCAGCGTATGGTGTCTGCCCAGCATCAGTTCGTTTTTACCCAAACGATTCATCCGGCTTCCCGTGCTTTCCAAACTGAGAATCAGACTTCCCTTCAGCTGTTCTTTTCCTTTGCGCAGCTCATCTTCCGTCAGACCGTTAACTGCAAGATCCTGCAGAACCTCTTTAGTCAAGTCCAACACTTCTTTCGTTTGTTTTGGTGCAGTACCAGCATATATCGTGAACAGACCACTGTCCGCATGAGAACTGTGATAGGAATATACGGAGTATGCCAGTCCGCGTTTTTCACGAATTTCCTGGAAGAGTCTGGAGCTCATGCCGCCACCAATAGCATTGTTCAATACAACCATGGCGAACTGCAGTGGGTCTCCAATTTTGCAGCCCGGGAACGAAATACAGATGTGATTCTGTTCGGTTTTCTTCTTGTGAAAGAGCTGCCCGCTCTGGAATTTGGGAACGGTGATCTGTTCTGCCGCACCATGAACGTCAAATGATCCAAAGTGTTTTTCCATCAACTCAATCACACTGTCATCAACATTACCTGCGATACTAATCACTGTGTTCTCAATGGTGTAGTGCTCTTTCATATAAGCACGCAGATCGTTCGAACCCATCGCTTTGAGTCGTTCCTCCGTACCCAAAATCGGGTAAGCCAGTGGATGCTCTCCATAAGCAGCCGTAGCCATCAGATCATGTACCATATCATCCGGGGTATCCTCGTACATTGAAATCTCTTCCAGGATGACATTTTTCTCCTTGATGAGCTCGCCATCATCCATTTTGGAACGGAAAAACATGTCAGACAATACATCTACAGCGATAGGCAGATGCTCATCCAATACTTTAGCATAATAACATGTGTATTCTTTTGAAGTGAACGCGTTCACGTTACCGCCGATAGCATCAAACTGTTCCGCAATTGCCTTGGCATCGAAACGATCCGTTCCCTTGAACAACATGTGCTCAATAAAATGTGATACTCCATTGTTAACAGGCTGCTCGTTGCGCGATCCTGTCTTGACCCATATACCAAAAGACACGGAACGACAGGTCGGAATCTGTTCCATGACTACCCTGAGGCCATTGCCCAGCTGAATTTTTTTCACGGTTGGCCCTCCTACATCTCTATAATTGCCCTGATCTCCAAAAACGAAATCGACATTTGGTTCCAACTGTTTGATATTAACAAAAAAACGCCGCTCACTCAACCGCTGGAGCTTTTATGCGTTCCGAAGATAACGTCTCACTCACTGTACCAAGAACGAGGCCTTTCGCACGAATCGACTCAATCATGCCTTTCAGCGCTCCTGAAGAGGATGCAGTGGGATGCATCAAAATTAACGTACCCGCTTCCACTTTTGCCCCAATTTTATTTACAATGGAAGCTGAACTTGGCTTTCTCCAATCGACGGTGTCCAGTGTCCAGAGGACCGTTTGCAACCCCATGCTTGAGGCAATGTCTACGGTTTTCTGATTAAAGTCACCTGACGGGGGAGCAAACCAGCGGTTTTCCACCCCTAGCGTCTCCTTGAGTAGATCCTCTGTCTTGCTTATCTCAAGTCTGGCCCGTTCTGCGCTCAATCGACTCATGTTCGGATGAGAGTACGCATGGTTGGACAGTTCATGACCCCGTTTCTGAATCTCTTTGGCGAGCTCGGCATTTTTCTTTAACCAGCTTCCATCCAGAAAAAAGGTCGCCTTCACCTTCTCAGCATCGAGCGTGTCAAGCATCGGGATAATATACTCATTCCCCCAAGCCACATTAATCATAAACGAGACCATCGGCTTTGCCGGATTTCCCCGGTATACCGGGTGAGCCCCAAGATCCTTGAGCTGGATTTCTGGTTCAACCTGACGATAAACATAAGCAATTTTGGTATTGAGGTTACCACCCAGTGCCTTGCGATACGTGGCTTCCACATCAATCTCCAAGCCGTTATATCCCGGTATTGCCTTCCATACCCTGTCCACTTTGGCGTTGACCGGGGCTACTTTTGTTTCGGCCGCTTTATCACGGATCGCCGACAACAGGGCATCCTCTCCAGTCGCCTCTTGAAACATATCAAATGCATTCTGTGTCCCCGGGCCATCCCGAATCTCCGTAATGTATGTACGTACACTGCCTACTTGTCCGACCAGTATGACAGCCGCCACACCCGCCAGAACTGCAACCAGCTTTTTGGATTGGTTTTTCACAGTTCCATCCTCCCGCCGTCTTTGTCCCCATCATATGAGGACAAGGGCAAGAATATGAACAAATTCAGGCAGTCTATTGAAACCCATTAACGTTTCCGATTTTAGGCGTTAAAAAAAGAGCCAGAAATCACATTCTGTCTCTTCATTCAATGGATCTGTAAAAATTAAGGCAGAGCTTAGGACTGCGCCGGAGCTTCAGCCGTCAATACTGCTTTGCGGGACAAGTTGATGCGACCTTGTTGGTCAATTTCCGTTACTTTAACGGTAATGGAATCACCTACGGCTACAACATCTTCTACTTTGGCAACACGCTCTGTTGACAGTTGTGAGATGTGAACCAGACCCTCTTTGTTCGGCAGAACTTCGACAAATGCACCGAATTTCTCAACACGTTTTACTTTGCCGACATAAATCTCGCCGACCAGCACTTCACGTACGATTCCTTCGATAATCGATTTTGCCTTATCGTTCATGTCCTGGTTGGAAGAAGCGATAAATACGCGTCCATCCTGTTCAATATCAATTTTAACACCAGTTTCCTCGATGATTTTATTGATAATTTTACCACCAGCACCGATAACATCACGGATTTTATCCGGATTAATATGCATAGTCGTAATTTTAGGCGCATATTGAGAGAGCTGCTCACGTGGTGTTTTCATTACTTCGGTCATTTTGCCAAGGATATGCATGCGGCCTTCTTTGGCTTGAGCCAAAGCTTCGGACAAAATTTGACGATCAATACCATCAATTTTAATATCCATCTGGATCGCTGTTACACCTTCAGGTGTTCCTGCCACTTTGAAGTCCATGTCACCCAGGTGATCTTCCATACCTTGAATATCACTAAGAATGGACACATGCTCTCCATCTTTAATCAGACCCATAGCTACCCCTGCAACCGGAGCTTTAATTGGTACACCAGCATCCATCATGGCAAGCGTACTTGCGCAGATACTTGCTTGTGAAGTTGATCCGTTTGATTCCAATACTTCTGATACCAGACGAATTGTGTACGGGAAGTCCGTCTCCGAAGGAATAACTTTAGCAAGAGCACGTTCACCCAATGCACCATGTCCAATCTCACGACGGCCTGGAGCACGCAATGGACGAGCTTCACCCACGCTGAATGGCGGGAAGTTGTAATGATGCATGAAGCGTTTGGTTTCTTCCAAGCTGATTCCGTCCAAAATCTGAACATCACCCAATGCACCCAACGTACAAATGCTAAGTGCTTGTGTTTGACCACGTGTGAACAAACCGGAACCATGTGTACGCGGCAGCAATGATGTATCACACTCAATTGGACGAATCTCAGCAAGTCCACGTCCGTCCGGACGAACCTTATCATGTGTGATCAAGCGGCGCACTTCTTCTTTGACGATGTCGTGCAGCACTTCTTTCACGTCTTTGAGCAGTTCAGGGTTCTCGATGTATTGCTCTTCAAAATGAGCAACAGTTTCGTCATTCACTGCATCAATCGCATCTTGACGAGCATGCTTCTCAGCGATTTTAACTGCTTCTACCAAGCGAGCACTCGCATATTCACGTACAGCACTGTTCACTTCAGCATTTACAGCGTGCAGTTTTACAGCCATTTTTTCTTTGCCGGCCACTTGAACCAGTTCTTCAATGACAGCCACAATGTTCTTGATTTCATCATGTCCGAACATGATGGCTTCAAGCATGACTTCTTCCGGAACTTCGTTTGCTTCTGCCTCTACCATCATGATGGCATCTTTGGTTCCAGCAACAACGAGTTCAATTTCACTGACTTCAAGCTGTGCAATGGTTGGGTTGATAATGAATTCCCCATCAATACGTCCAACTTTTACGCCACCAATTGGCCCGTTGAATGGTACGTCCGAAATGCTCAGTGCAGCCGATGTACCGATCATGGCAGCAATCTGTGGTTCACAGTCCTGATCAACACTCATAACGATGTTAAGAACTTGTACATCATTACGGAAACCTTCAGGGAACAATGGACGAATTGGACGGTCTGTCAGACGGCTAGCAAGAATGGCTTTCTCGCTTGGTCTTCCTTCCCGTTTAATGAATCCGCCTGGAATTTTACCTACAGCATACAATCTTTCCTCGTAGTTCACCGTGAGCGGGAAAAAGTCCAGATCTTTCGGTTCGCTTGATGCGGTAACGGTACACAAAACAACCGTATCTCCGTATGTTACTTTAACAGCAGCATTTGCCTGTTTAGCCAAACGTCCTGTTTCAAGCACAAGCGTTCTTCCACCAAGCTGCATTTCAACACGCTTTTCCATGAAATCCCTCCTTCTAATCGTTCCTAACACAATGGATTCTGCATTTTCTCAGTATTTCCTGCTTGTCCTGCATTCATTAACTTGCAAAACAAAAGCTCCTTGCGGAGCTGTCATCTACAAATATATGGCAACATGTTCATCTACAAAACAACCCGGCTGTAAACTCCGCTTCACCCTCCATACAGAGGAACGACGGAAAACAGCCAGGTTGGTTTTGAAAACATGTACGATAATTAACGACGCAATCCGAGTTTCTCGATCAATGCGCTGTAACGTTTAACATCTTTGTTTTTCACGTAAGCCAAAAGCTTACGACGTTGACCTACCATTTTCAAAAGTCCACGACGTGAGTGGTGGTCTTTCTTATGCGTACGCAAGTGGTCTGTCAAACTTCTGATGTTTTCCGTAAGGATAGCAACTTGCACCTCAGGTGATCCAGTATCGGACTCATGAGTTTTGTGCTCGTCGATCAGTTGTTGTTTACGTTCTTGAGTCAATGCCATCCTATTCACCTCCTTCATTATAATCGCCATTAGCCTCGTTACCGCCGGTGAGAGCGTGCAACCAAGCTAAGGTTGTCTGTTGTCCAAAACGACAACGTAGTACATTATATCATAGTTGCCTAACTAAAGTAAATGTAAACATACATTTTACTTAGAATTTCAACCTAAGAGTCTTGCAGCAGTCAAGGCATCTTCCCGAATCTGGTTGATCAAAGCGTCGATGGAGTCAAACTTGCGTTCTTCCCGAATATAGTGAACCAGTTCGACCTTCAGTTCCTCATCATAGAGATGCCCATCAAAATCAAGCACATGTACTTCAAATGTAGGCTTCATCCCACTATCGTGGAACGTAGGCTTCACACCGAGGTTCATTACCCCTCGCAACGACTGTTCCCCATGATATACGCGTACAGCATACACACCTTTTGCTGGTGCCACATAATGATCTGTCAATTCGAGATTGGCAGTAGGGAAACCAATGGTCCGGCCGCGTTTCTCTCCATGGATAACGGTTCCTCTGATACTGTATGGACGTCCAAGCCACTGACTCGCTTCATCCATTTCTCCACGTTTAAGCAAACCACGAATTAAAGAACTGCTAACCTTCTCGCCATTAAGCAGGAAAGGAGGTACAGTTTCCACAGCCATCTCATTGCTGCCCAGCGAACGAAGCATCTGTTCATCACCGGCTCCCTTGTGACCAAAACGGAAGTCAAAACCAACGACCGCCGTTCGTGTCTGAAGCGGAAAGAGCAGATCATGTACAAACTGCTCTGGTGCTAAATGTGAAAATTCTTCATTAAACTCCACAACATATAACACATCAACGCCCATCTCTGCCAAGATATCTTCCTTATCTCTCAGAGGCGTCAAGTAACCTTCATAATCTCCTTTGCGCATGACTTCCTTCGGATGCGGATGGAAGGTCATTACCGCTGACTGCATGCCCTTTTCACGAGCAATGCGGACAGCTGACAGAATGACGCTTGCATGTCCGAGATGCATTCCGTCAAATTGGCCAATGGCCAGCACCTGGGGTTGTCTACGCAATTCATCGGAAGTTAATGTCTGCGGATACGTTAGCATTACGGTTTTCATACAATCATTCACCTGCATTTCACTTGATAGACCGAGCTTAACATCACATGAACCTAAACTCAAGGCCTCTTTATTCCGGTAAAAATACCTTAACCGCTCGAACTGTTGGTTTATGTTCATCCCGTTCGAAAATACCGAGAAATGTACCATCCTGAGCATATAACCGCAAAAGTCCTGGCTGCTCCACGGGCGGCTCCAATAAACGTGCAGACAATTTCTGACCTTGGAGAGCGCCTTTGGTGTTATCCTCTGGAACTTTATGGGCAGGCATGTAGTCAACGGCATCATCTACCGAAATCAGAACTTCAGCCAGCGTACCAGCAGCCATATGCTGTTCCACATCCTCAAATCGCAAGCACCGATCCGCTGTAATTCCCGCAGAAATGGTACGCTCAAGCTGTACCATGGTAGATGGGTATCCCAGTTCTCGGCCGATATCTACGCACAATGTTCGAATATATGTCCCTTTGGAACATAATGCCCGGAAGGAAATATCTGTTGTGTCGCCATGCGTTTCGATTCCGGTCAGTTCAATCTCGTAAATCGTAACCTCACGGCTCTTTCGCTCCACTGTTTTGCCTTCACGTGCAAGCTCATACAGACGTTTACCGTCAACTTTTACTGCTGAATACATGGGTGGAACCTGCGAAATCGTACCCTTGAACTGATTCAGGACCTCAAGCACCTGTTCTTCGGTAACTTGGACTGGTTCTTCCGAACGTTCAATAACCTCACCTGTCAGATCCTCCGTGTCCGTAGACAGACCCAATCGTAGTGTTGCCAAGTACTCTTTCGGAAGTTCCTGCATGTATTCGACTACCCGTGTGGCCCGTCCAAGGCACAGCGGAAGTACACCTGTAACTTGTGGGTCCAACGTTCCGGTGTGTCCAATACGTTTCATTTTCAGAATGCGTCGCATTTTCGCTACAACATCATGCGAGGTGAATCCTGCCGGCTTGTATACAGGCAAAATTCCTTCAAGTGGTTTTACCATTGCGCATTCACCTGCTTCAGCACTTTAGCTACAATTTCTTCCAACTCACCTTCCACACGACACCCGGCAGCCAGTACGTGGCCTCCTCCGCCAAATGTCTGTGCAAGCGCAGCAACATCGACTTTACCTGCCGACCGCAGAGACACTTTTACTGCGTTATTGTTGATGACTTTGAAAAAAATCCCCACTTCTACACCTTGAATATTACGTGGATAGTTTACAACGCCTTCGAGATCCTCATTGGCCGCTCCACATGCAATCATATCTTCGGGCGTAATAACCACCCAGGCAATTTTTCCATCCTCTGTCATCTGCAGACTTGAAAGTGCCTGATTCAATATCCGAACTTGGGGAAGCGTAACCTGTTCAAGCAAAATTTGTGCAAGGTACGGTCCATTTACACCATGCTCAAGCAATTTGGATGCGGTTGACATTACATTTGGACTGGTATTCGCGTACCGGAATCCGCCTGTATCCGTAAGCAACCCTGTATATATAGCCGTTGCAGCATCTTGATTCAACGTCACCGGGAACAAGTTTACAAAATCAAACAGGATCTCTGCAGTAGCTGCCGCATCCGGCTTAATGATATTAACCGTTCCATAAGCATCATTGGTGGGGTGGTGATCAATATTTAGAATAACAGCATCTTCTTCGAAATAATGGCGAGTTAGGCCCACTCTTGCAAAGTCTGCACAGTCTACACAAATCACTGCTTTATATTTACGCTGCGGTGGTTGTTCGGTCATGTTCACGATTTCGTCTGCGCCCCACAAAAAACGCATCCGCTGCGGAATCTCACCTTCATTAATCATCGTGAATGTCTTCCCCAGACATGACAGCAGCCAGCCCACTGTTACCGTCGAGCTGACTGCGTCACCGTCCGGCTGTACATGCGACACGACCAGGTAATCATCATGCTCCAGCAGAAATTGCTTTCCTGCCTGAAGCGCCTGTTCATAAGTGTGCATTGCCGTCTCCTTTATGCTGTTACTGGGATTCGTTCTTGTCGGTACCGATGTCGCCAAGCAGCTTCTCAATACGGCTACCATAAGCGATCGATTCGTCGATCTTGAATATCAATTCAGGTACATGGCGAAGTCTAATTCGCTTGCCCAGCTCGGAACGCAAAAATCCATTTGCTTTATCGAGTGCTTTAAGCGAGTTATCCTTTTGCTCCTGTTCACCGAAGACACTCAGATAAACTTTGGCTTGCGACAAGTCGTTAGTCACGTCGACACCTGTTACGGTAATGAAGCCGATACGTGGATCTTTCAGTTCGGACTGGATGAGCACGCTCAATTCTTTCTTGATCTGCTCGCCCACTCTACCTGTACGAATCTTGGCCATAGTTGTTCACCTCATGCTTCCTTGCTTATCGTTGTACCGTCTCCATAACAAAGGCTTCGATAACGTCGCCTTCTTTGAGATCGTTATAGTTATCAAGAGTGATACCACATTCGTAGCCTTGAGCTACTTCTTTGGCATCATCTTTGTAACGTTTCAGTGAATCAAGCTTACCTTCGTAAAGAACAATGCCATCACGAATCAAGCGTGCTTCCGCTGAGCGCGTAATTTTGCCGGAGGTAACCATACATCCTGCAATGGTACCCACTTTACTGATTTTGAACGTGCTGCGAACTTCAGCATGACCGATTACATTTTCTTTGTAGATCGGATCAAGCATTCCTTTCATCGCCTGTTCAATCTCTTCGATTACGCTATAGATGACACGGTGAAGACGAATGTCTACTTGCTCTTGATCTGCAGTTACTTTCGCCTGATTATCAGGACGAACGTTGAAACCGATCACGATGGCATTGGATGCCGCTGCCAAGATGATGTCGGATTCGGTAATTGCACCAGCACCGCTATGAATGATCTTCACGCGCACGCCTTCAACCTCGATTTTTGCAAGTGAACCCTTCAATGCTTCAACAGAACCTTGAACGTCACCTTTAATAATGACATTCAGATCTTTGATTTCACCATCTTTGATGTGTTGGAACAGATCGTCCAGTGTTACACGTGTGTTGGTACCCAAATCGGATTCACGTTGCGTGATCGCACGTTTATCAGCGATTGAACGAGCTTTACGCTCATCCTCAAATACCATGAATGGATCTCCCGCACCTGGAACTTCAGTCAACCCTGTGATCTCTACAGGAGTAGAAGGTCCAGCTTCTTTCAGACGGCGACCTTTATCATTCACCATCGCACGTACGCGACCGAAGCAGTTACCTGCTACAAAGGCATCTCCAACTTTCAACGTACCATGCTGTACCAAAATACGGGCAACTGGGCCGCGTCCTTTATCCAGCTCGGCTTCGATCACTGTACCACGGGCACGTTTGTCCGGGTTCGCTTTGTACTCGTTCACTTCAGCAACGAGCAGGATCATTTCAAGCAGACCTTCCAGACCCATTCTTTGTTTCGCCGAAACGTTAACAAAGATGGTGTCACCGCCCCATTCTTCCGGAACGAGTTCATAGTTGGTCAGTTCTTGTTTTACTTTGTCCGGATCTGCACCAGGCTTATCGATTTTGTTAACCGCAACGATAATAGGCAGACCCGCTGCTTTTGCGTGGTTAATAGCTTCAACAGTCTGTGGCATAACGCCGTCATCCGCAGCAACAACGATGATGGTAATATCCGTTACTTGTGCACCACGAGCACGCATTGCTGTAAACGCTTCGTGACCCGGTGTATCCAGGAACGTGATTTTTTTGTTGTTGATTTCTACTTGATAGGCACCGATATGCTGGGTGATTCCGCCAGCTTCGCCGCCCGTTACATTCGTGGAACGAATGGCATCAAGTAGTGTTGTTTTACCATGGTCAACGTGACCCATAATCGTTACAACTGGAGGACGGGATTGCAGATCCGCAGGATCATCGTTCTCTTCCACAGTTTCGAAACGATCGTCTTCAAGTACAATTTTCACTTCAACCTCAACACCGAATTCACCTGCGAGCAGAAGAATGGTATCGATATCGAGCTCTTGGTTAATTGTAGCCATAACACCCATACCAATGAGTTTCTTGATAACTTCGGAAGCATCTTTGTGAAGCAGCTTCGCTGTTTCACCCACAGTCATATCACCACGTACGATGATTTTCTTAGGTGTGTTATCAATTTTCTCGCGTTGTTGGTACTGCTGCTGGTTTCTGTTACGGTTGTTCTTGCCACCACGGTTACCGCGGAAGTTGCCGCCACGGTTGTCATCGTAACGACGTCCGCCACCGCCACTGTTTGAACGATTGCCGTTGTTATTACCGGAATTTCCTTGACCGCCTCTGCGCTGACCTTGACCTTGGTTCTGTCCTTGGCCACCGCTGCGGTTGCCGCTATTACCAGTGTTGCTTGGTCCAGCACTTCTCACTTGACCGCCACCACTGTTGTTCGTACGTTGTCCTGAACCTTGTGGACGTGAAGCTGTGCTGCTTGTTCCGCCTTGTGGACGTGAAGCCGTACTGCTTTGTCCGCCTTGCGAAGGTCTGGAACGATTACCTGCTTGTCCGCCCTGGCTGGAGCCTTGGGAAGAGTTCGTTCTGTTGCGGCTATCTTGGCCGCTGGGTCTTTGGGAGCCGTTGTTATTGTTTGAATTTGGTCTATTGTTCATACCTACCTGCTTTTCCTGTTGTATTTTTGTTTGTACGGGACTACCGGATGAATTACTGTTGTTCGGCGTGTTCGCTCCGCCGGCCGGCTTGTTGCTGTCCACTGTTTTTTCACTGCGCACGGAGGAAGTAGCGACTGATTTTGCCTCGCTGCTCTGTTTGGATGCTGCAGTGGATTTTATATCTTTAAAAAATTGTTCCACCTTACCCACTGAACCATTCTCCATGACACTCATATGATTGTTTACGGGAATATCCAGTTTTTTAAGAATGGTTATAATTTCTTTGCTGCTCATATTAATGGACTTCGCATATTCATAAACTCGCAATTTATCCTTGTTTTCCTGTTTACTCAATATACTCCACCTCCGACATTATACCGACTTGCTTGGAGATCATTTTTGCAAACCCACGGTCCGTTACCGCAAGAACAACCCGCGTTTCTTTACCGATACTTGAACCCAGACTATCCCGGTCAAATCCGATCACCAGCGGAACTTTGTAGGTTCCGCATTTGTCGCGAAATTTCTTCTGTGTATTGGCCGAGGCGTCACCCGCAACAATAACCATCTTAGCTTCGGAAGAACGGATCGCCTTGAGCACGATTTCTTCACCTGTCACCAGTTTGCCTGCACGCATGGAGAGTCCCAGATAAGACAACGCTTTGTTATTCATCATGATCACGCTCCTGCGCTGCGATGAAATCATCTTCAACTGAAGCGAAATCAGCAGCCAATTGCTCGTAAATTTCAGGTGAAACCTTGCCCTTCAACGCCCGATCCAAAGACCGGTTTTTGAGTGCAAGTTTAAAACAGGATTCCTTGCCGCATAAATAAGCGCCACGTCCGGACTTTTTGCCAGTCAAATCGATCAGCACTTCATCCTCTGGCGTTTTAACGATACGGATCAGTTGCTTTTTGGGCATCATTTCTTGACACGCCACACATTTGCGCAGCGGTACTTTTTTCTGCTTCATACGTTAGCGCCCCCCGTGCTTTACTTTAATCGACGGAGACGGAATCTTGGTGCATTTCTGAAGAAGAATCTTTTTCTCTGCCGAATTCCTGTTCCGCCTGGCTCTCGCTCTTGATATCGATTTTCCAGCCGGTCAGCTTCGCTGCCAGGCGGGCATTTTGGCCCTTGATGCCGATAGCGAGGGACAGTTGATAGTCCGGTACGATGACACGGGCCATCTTCTCTTCTTCAAACACTTGAACTTCCAACACTTTGGAAGGACTCAATGCATTAGCCACATATTCGTCTACCTGTTCGGAGTAACGAACGATGTCAATCTTTTCACCGCGCAGCTCACCCACAATGGTCTGCACGCGCATGCCTTTAGGGCCTACACATGATCCAACCGGGTCAACTTCCTCATTGCGTGAATGTACGGCAATTTTGGAGCGGAAGCCCGCTTCACGTGCAACGGAGCGAATCTCAACGACCCCGTCAAAGATTTCAGGAACTTCCAGTTCAAAGAGACGTTTCAAAAGACCCGGATGTGTGCGGGACAAAATGATTTGCGGCCCTTTGGTCGTGTTCTCGACCTTGGTGATGTAAGCCTTAATACGGTCACCATGAACAAATTTTTCATTCGGCATCAATTCGGTTAACGGCAATGCCGCTTCGATTTTGCCCAGATCGATGTAGATATTGCGCAAATCCTGACGCTGCACCACTCCCGTAACGATATCCTCTTCCTTGTCTACGAAAGCGTTGTAGATCAGGCCGCGTTCGGCTTCACGAATCCGCTGGGTCACTACCTGTTTGGCAGTCTGTGCGGCGATACGTCCGAAATCGCGCGGCGTAACCTCAATCTCCGCAATATCTTCCAGCTGGAAGTGTGGGTTAATTTCACGTGCAGCAGGCAACGAAATTTCGGTGCGTGAATCGAGGACTTCCTCCACGATCAATTTGCGTGCATATACACGAATAACTCCAGTGTTGCGGTTCATATCAACACGCACGTTTTGAGCGGTGTTGAAATTACGTTTGTAGCTGGAGATTAATGCCGCCTCAATCGCTTCAAACAGCACATCCTTGCTGATCCCTTTTTCCCGCTCCAATTCATTCATTGCTTCAATAAAATCCATACTCATGAATGTTGATCCCCCTTTCAAACATGGCATCTCATACGTAAAACGGCGAAAGGCTCAAAACTCATGAGCACCTTGCCGTTATCGTGAGATGTGTCTTTTTCATTAATAAAGTGAACAAGGCACTTAAAACAGAATGGCCAAGCGCGCACTGGCTACCTTATCATAAGGTACCGTGTACTGCTTCTTGCCTGCTTCGATCACAAGTTCCCCGTTATCAAAGGAAAGCAGTTTACCTTCAAACTCCTTCATTCCATTCACTGCTTCGTAGGTAGTAACAAATACGTTTTTCCCTACGGATTTTGCAACATCCTCCGCTTTTTTCAGTGGACGTTCAGCTCCCGGAGAAGACACTTCAAGGAAATAGACGGTTGGAATCGGATCGTTCTCATCCAGCTTGGCGCTCAGCTGTTCGCTGATCAAGACACAATCATCGATGTCGATGCCACCCTCTTTGTCGACATACACCCGTAAAAACCAGTTGCTGCCTTCTTTGACGTAATCGATGTCAACCAGCTCGAAGCCTTGTTCATTCAAGTAGGGTTGGATCATTTCTTCCACGGTAGATTTAATCTTCGTTGTGCTCAAAACCGATAACCTCCAACTTAGGTTACGCCGACATGTTAAGCCGACAATTTCGTAATACCCAAGATTCTTGTATACCAAAGACTAAAGAGTGGGTTTCCCCACTCTTCAGAAATTCGTACTATCTCGTTCACTTCAGAAATTATAACATAGTCTGGTAATAGTGACAAGTAAGCGATCTTTCAGGTCAATTGCGTACTAATGAAGAAAAAATTACGCAACCTTCTGACAGGCGTTTTTTTGACGGCTTAAGCTTCCATTAAAACAGGGATAATTGATTGCTTTCCGGAAGCCCCCGGAAACAGCCCATGCCAGACAATAGTTCGACAATCGTTTTACTTGCCTTGGATTTTTGCTGAAAATCTTCAATCGACAGAAACTCGCCATGATCTCTTGCCGCCGCAATATTACGTGCTGCATTATCACCGATTCCTGCCAGTGCAGAAAATGGAGGAACCAGTGCATTTCCGTCTACGATAAATTTCGTAGCTTCAGAACGATACAAATCAATCGGCTTGAGTGAGAAACCACGAGCGGCCATTTCTAGAGCCATCTCAAGCACAGGAAGCATGTTTTTTTCTTTTGGCGGTGCCTGGAAACCCAATTGTTCAATTTCAACAATTTTCCGATAGATCGCATCGTACCCCTGACACACCAGCTCGATGTCAAACTCATCTGCACGAACTGTAAAATAGGTTGCGTAGAATTCAATAGGATGATACAGCTTGAAGAATGCAGTACGAACTGCCGAAATGACATAAGCGGCCGCGTGGGCCTTCGGGAACATGTACTGGATTTTGAGACAAGAGTCAATGTACCATTGTGGCACTTTGCAGTTTTTCATCTCATCAATCCACTCCTGAGGCAACCCCCGCCCTTTACGAACACTCTCTGTAATCTTAAAGGCCAGACTTGCATCCATCCCCGCCTTATAGATGAGGAATAACATGATATCATCCCGGCAACCAATTACCGTTTTAATGTTACATGTACCGTTCTTGATCAATTCTTGTGCGTTTCCAAGCCATACCCCTGTTCCGTGGGACAATCCCGAAATCTGCAATAAATCGGCAAAAGACGACGGCTGGGATTCGACAAGCATTTGACGCACAAACTTCGTCCCCATCTCCGGCACACCAAAGGTTGCAACAGGTGAACGGATCTGTTCAGGAGTTACTCCCAGTGCTTCCGTAGAGTTGAACATGCTCATGACTTTTGGATCATTCATCGGAATGGTGGTTGGATCGACCCCGGTCAGATCCTGCAGCATCCGCATCATGGTCGGATCATCGTGTCCTAGGATATCCAGTTTCAACAAGTTCTCTTCAAAGGCGTGATAATCAAAGTGCGTTGTTTTCCACTCTGCAGTAACGTCATCCGCAGGATATTGAACAGGAGTGACATCTTCCACTTCAATATAATCCGGCACAACGACAATGCCCCCGGGATGCTGTCCCGTGCTCCGCTTGACCCCTGTACAACCTGAAGCCAGTCGATTCAATTCAGCTCCGCGCCATTTCTTATGATGCTCTTCCTCATATTTCTTGGCGAAACCAAAGGCTGTCTTCTCGGCAACTGTACCGATGGTGCCAGCCCGAAACACGCTTTTTTCACTAAAGAGTACTTTCGTGTAGTTGTGAGCATGTGGCTGGTAATCACCCGAAAAGTTCAAGTCGATATCGGGAACCTTGTCCCCCTTAAAGCCAAGGAACGTCTCAAACGGTATATCTTGCCCTTCTCCCTTCAGTCTGCCTCCGCAGTCGGGGCATTCCTTCTCTGGAAGGTCGAATCCACTTGGTACACTTCCGTCCAGAAACCATTCGCTGTGCTTACATTCAGAGTTTACACAGATATAGTGAGCCGGAAGCGGATTAACCTCGGAGATGCCTAGGAAGGTTGCAACAACCGATGATCCTACAGATCCCCGGGAGCCTACCAGATAACCATCCTGATTCGATTTTTTCACCAGACGCTCCGAGATCAGATAGTTGGCGGAGAAACCGTATTTGATGATCGGCTGGAGCTCTTTCTCTAGGCGTGCCACTATGACTTCAGGCAGGTCTTCACCATATATCGACTTTGCCGTATTGTAGCAGGTGTTCCGAATTTCTTCATCCGCACCTTCCAGTATTGGCGTAAACAGTTTGTCCGGGAACAGCTTGATTTCCTCAAAGCGATCAGCAAGTTCTATCGTATTCGTGACGACAACCTCGTAGGCTTTGTCCTGACCCAGGAACTGGAATTCCTCCAGCATTTCTGCAGTGGTTCTAAAATGGGCATCCGGTTTGCGCTGGTCTTTCAGCGGACTGAAACCGGTAATTCCGTGGATGGTAATATCCCGATAGATTTTGTCCCTCGGCTCCAAATAATGCACATTGCCTGTAGCAATAACCGGCTTGTTCAATTTCGCTCCGATATCAACTACTTTACGAACCGCAAGTTTCAGTTCCTCCGGTGTGGCCACAAGTCCCTTGTCCACTAGATGCATATACATCGTGAGGGGTTGAATCTCCAAAATGTCGTAAAACTCGGCGATTTCTTCGGCCTCTTCCAGTGATTTATTCAGAACAGCCTCGAAGAACTCTCCTTTTTCACATCCGGATATAATAACCAGTCCTTCGCGCAAGCCGACCAGTTTTGACTTCGGAATACATGGAACACGCTTGAAGTATTCCGTATGAGACAAGGACACCAGCTTGTACAAATTCTTCTTGCCGACATCATTCAATGCGTAAATCCCGCAGTGGAATGGACGTGTATTCGACAGATCAACCCCAACGTAATCGTTCAACCGGTCCAGCATGGTTAAGCCTTTTAACTGGGCTGCATCATTCACAAGTCCATTCAGGATTCCAGCAAGTGCAATCGTATCATCAATCGCCCGGTGATGGCTTTCCAGAGCGACTTTGTATTTGTCAGCCAGTGTGTTCAGTCGGTGGTTTTTCATCTTTGGATACAAAAGCCGTGCCAATTCCAACGTATCCAGCACAGGGTTGGGCAGCTCAGGCATACCCAAATTTTTAAGGGACGCCTGGATAAAGCCCATATCGAATCGTGCATTGTGCGCGACCAGCACGCCATCACCCGCAAACGCAACAAAGTCACGAATGACCGGTTCAAGCTCCGGTGCATCTTTGACCATCTCATCCGTAATGTTGGTCAATTGCTGAATGTTGTACGGAATTCGTTCATGTGGGTTTACAAAGGTGGCAAACCGGTCGATCTCTTTGCCCTCTTGTACTTTGACTGCAGCAATCTCAATAATCTTGTTCTGTGTAACGGATAGACCCGTCGTCTCGATATCGAATACGATGTAGGTCGCTGTTTTCAGATCAATTGGCTGTGGTGCCAAGACAACGGCAACGGAATCATTCACTACATTGGCCTCTAGGCCGTATATCATTTTGATGCCGTTTTTCTTCGCTGCTTTGGCTGCCTCAGGATAGACCTGTACTCCACCGTGATCGGTGACGGCAATTGCCGTGTGTCCCCACTCCGCAGCAGTTTTCACATATTTATCGATGGAGGTTACAGCATCCATGGTACTCATGGTTGAGTGCAGATGGAATTCCACCCGTTTCTCCTGCGCGGTATCTTTTCGTGATGGAGGTGCTTTAATTTCGGTCAGATCCGAAGGGATCATGGCCAGTTCAGGAATTTGCATAAACCGGTCGTACTCTACGCGTCCGCGAACCTTGACCCATTTCCCATTGGCCAGAAGGCTCAAGATTTTAACATCCTCTTTTGTCTTCGCAAACATCTTCATCTGCATCGAATCTGTAAAGTCGGTCAGATAGAACGTAAACAGCGTATTTCCGTTCCGCAGCTCCTTGCGGTCCAGACCAAAGATCGAGCCCTGAAGCGTGATTTTCTTCTCTTCATCCTGAACTTCCTGCATCGGTACAGCTGGCTCCTTGATCTCATAGCCCATCTGCAAGCGTACATCGCCCTGATCTTCGTCTTCCGGAGCTTCCATTTCGGTCACTTCGCTCATCATCTGTTCGATGACCTGTCGCTCCTCAACCTTCTTCTGCGCCTGGAACTGCTCCATTGCTTCCTTATTGCTTCCCACTTCACCAACTTGTAGTTTAATGCGGAGCGGGAGATGAAAATACTTTTCATAGAAGGTTGAAATCGCTTGATCAATCTGTTTCTTACGCGCCAGCTCCATCGATGTAGAATCACTCATGGTCAATTGCAGCAAATCTGCTTCACATTCAAAGGTAGTCCGGTTCATCCATCCATTTACGGATGGAATCTCGCGAGTGACCCATTCCAGAAACAGATTCCAATATTCACTGACAATATCACTTGGCTGCACTTGATCTGTATACTTAAAACCAAATGTAATTTTGGCGATATGATTCATTTTTTCCTGAATATGCAGGCTAAAAGTACGATAGATCGGTGCAGGGACCAACGTATCCTTACAGATCAGGATATGCCATTCCCTGTTGCTGCGATTCGTCTCTACCTGTTCAATCCATCCGTCCAGAAAATAGGGATCGGTCAGTCCTGCAGGTAGCTCTGCCTGTTTCATCAACAATTCAAACCGTTTTCGTTTCTCCTCGAATCCACTCATCGTGTTCCTCCTTGTACCCCCTTAAAACATGAAAAGCTTCTGCAATCAAAAATGTCCCCGATCCGAACCCGCACCGACTCATTTTATCCGACAGAAGCCTTCCATTACTTACTCATACGGTGAATATTCCTGTTAATGATGACCTAGTAGGCTCTTGCAAACACTACTGTGTTCTTCGCCTTTTCACCACAAGCCAGGCACGTATGCTTTTCTTCCGCAGACTGGAACGGAATGTTCCGGCTTGTTGCACCTGTTACTTCTCTTACTTTATCTTCGCAAGCTTCGGAGCCGCACCAGCCGGCCAGCGTAAAGCCGCGTTTGTTTTCCATCAATTCCTTCATCTCATCGAGCGTATCTACAGAGTAGAAGTTATCCGACATAAATGTGCGTGCACGTTCCAGCATATCAGATTGAACCTGATTCAGCATATTCTGAATTTCTTCCACCAGATTCGCCTGCTCTACTACTTTTTTCTCACCTGTGATCCGAGACACAAGTACACATACACCATTTTCCATATCGCGAGGACCAATCTCGAGACGAACTGGAACTCCGCGCATCTCGTATTCATTGAATTTCCAGCCTGGACGAACGTCGCTGCGGTCATCCATTTTAACACGAATACCTGCTTTTTTCAGTTCAGCGAACAATTCGTCCGCACGACCCACAACGGCATCACGCGTTTTTGGCGGTCCAATCGGAATCATCACGACTTGGGTTGGTGCCACTTTTGGAGGAAGTGCCAGACCACGATCATCACCGTGTACCATGATCAGCGCACCGATCAAGCGTGTACTTACGCCCCACGATGTCGTATAAGCATGCTCAAGTACATTTTCACGGCTGAGATACTGAATCTCAAATGCTTTGGCAAAGTTAGTACCCATGAAGTGAGAAGTTCCGGCCTGTACGGCACGTCCATCTTTCATCATCGCTTCGATGGAGTATGTATCCACCGCACCTGCAAATTTCTCTGAAGGCGTTTTTTGACCACTGATAACCGGGATAGCCAAATACTCTTCCACGACTTCGCGATAGATTTCAAGCATGCGCATCGTTTCTTCACGTGCTTCTTCTTCCGTCTCGTGAGCCGTATGACCTTCCTGCCAGAGGAATTCACTTGTCCGTAGGAAAGGCAATGTTCTTTTCTCCCAACGAACAACGTTAGCCCACTGGTTGATCAGAACAGGCAGATCACGATAGGATTGAATCCATTTGGAATACATGTGACCAATGATGGTTTCGGAAGTCGGACGAATGGCCAGACGTTCTTCCAGCTTTTCACCACCAGCTTCGGTAACCCAAGGCAATTCCGGGTTAAATCCTTCAACATGCTCTTTTTCTTTTTGGAAAAAGCTCTCTGGAATGAACATCGGGAAATACGCATTGCGATGGCCCGTTTCGCGGAAACGACGATCAAGTTCATCCTTGATATGTTCCCAGATCTCAAAGCCGTCCGGCTTGAACACAATACATCCGCGAACAGGCGAATAATCCATCAGATCGGCCTTTTTAATAACATCAATGTACCAACGGGAGAAATCCTCGCCCTGTGGTGTGATTTCAGTCACGAATTGTTTATCATTTTCCTTTGACATAAGACTCCAGCGTCCTCCCATAACGACCCTCTCTGCAAATTCAGAGTGTAGTCAAACCATAATTATCCGTTAATTAAACGTAGTATATCATTATATGTTACAGCCAGCATCAGTACAAACAGCATGGCAAAGCCTATAAAGTGAACCATGCCTTCACGGTTAGGATCAACAGGACGTCCTCTCAGCGCTTCAATTCCAAGGAATACCAATCGACTGCCATCCAGCGCAGGTATTGGCAACAGGTTGAAGATTCCAAGGTACAAGCTCAAAATAGCAGCCCATCTTGTTAGCTGTTCAATGCCCTGTTTGGCAATCTGACCTGTTACTTCAAATGTACGTACCGGTCCACCAATGTCGTCCATGTTAAACTGATTAATCAGATGTTTGAAACCTTCAAAGATGACTTTTGTGGTATCCACCATGGCTAAGCCTGATACTTTGAACGTTTCTGCAAATCCAACAGATCGGGTTGGCAGTGTTGGCACGATTCCTACCTTACCACCCTCTTGTCCCTCTACAGTACGGGGCGTAATCGTTATATTGAACGTTTCATCTCCCCGACGCAGGGTCCATTCCATCGGCTTGTCTTTCGACTCAGCAATCATAGCCACCATTTTTTGCGAATCAATACCTATAGCCGTACCATTGATGGTCTCAATGATATCTCCTTCTTGCAGGTTGGCCTGGTCGGCAGCGCCGCCCTCAAGTACTTCACCGATTTGCAGATTTTTAGGGTTTTCCACAGGAACTCCCGCCATTTGTGCATACACGGCAAACAAGACAAAAGCCAGAATGAAGTTCATCAATGGTCCAGCAAAAATCGCCATCGCCCGCTGTCCAACCGTCTTGCTGCCAAACTGCCGGTCTTTCGGAGCAATTTGTGTTTGTTTACCGCGACTAACGAGCATTGCTTGTGGATGTATGCGGTAGTGTTGTACCTCTCCATCAACATCCAATTGCAGTTTCAACGCATTCTCCATATCAATGGAGATCACTTCACCACGTATTACATTTTTACGATTATCCAATTGGTCCAGATAAATCATTTTCACTTGATCATCCATCGGTCTAACCGCAATGGTCTGACCCTCTTGGATTTCTACAAGCTCGGGGTCTTCACCAGCCATACGTGCATATCCGCCAAATGGAAGCAAACGCAATGTAAACTGGGTCTCGTTTCTTTTATATGAGAACAATTTGGGACCAAAACCGATCGCAAATTCCCTTACAAGAATACCGGCGCGTTTGGCAAAATAATAATGCCCCCATTCATGAACCGTCACGATGACAAAGAACATGAGCACCGTTAGAAATACAACTTGTATGGTTTCCAATCCCTATCCATCCTCCTTCACGGCACGAACCGAAGTCTGTCCCTTTAGATTATCATTATTCCAAGGTGCCGCACAAGAGAATCACTTCTTCCATATTTGTGATGAAAAAAGGATTACAGACTAAAAGCATGTTTACGACTTTCCTGGTCACATCTTGCAATTTCTTCGAGATCAGGATTGTCCACATTGCGGTGTGCATCCAGCACGGAAGCAATAATATCCTCTATTTTAAGGAACGAAATCTCTTTGCGCAAGAAGCGTGCTACAGCAACCTCATTTGCGGCATTAAATGCCGTAGTTGCAGTCCCTCCCATTTTACCACACTCATAAGCCAGTCTTAAACAAGGGAACCGTTCCATATCCATCTCACGGAATTGCAGCTTGCCTGCTTGGGCCAAAGATAGTCGCTGTGCTGGTGAAGGCAGCCGATCCGGATAAGTTAACGCGTACTGTATCGGAACACGCATGTCCGGATTGCCAAGTTGAGCAATGATGCTCGTATCCTCAAATTCAACATAGGAATGTATGATACTCTCTGGGTGAAGCAGCACGTCAATCTGGTCATAGGTCAACCCGAACAGCCAATGAGCCTCTATCACTTCCAAGCCTTTATTCACCATCGTTGCGGAATCAATCGTGATTTTGGAGCCCATCGACCAATTGGGATGCTTCAGGGCATCTTCAACTGTAACATCCCGCAGCTGTTCACGTGAGAAATCGCGGAAAGAGCCCCCTGAGGCCGTAAGGGTAATCCCTGCTACCCGGTTACGGTTTTCTCCGTTCAAACATTGAAATATCGCAGAGTGCTCACTATCGATCGGCAGCAGAGAGACACCTTTTTCCACAGCTCGCGCTGTCACAATATGTCCTGCCGTCACCAGTGTTTCCTTATTGGCAAGCCCTATTTGTTTGCCAGCTTCAATGGCAGCCAGTGTTGATTCGAGCCCTACGCTCCCCATGACAGCTGTCACCACAGTATCTGCGTCTGTCCCGGCTGCTACTTCCACCAAGCCCTCTTTTCCATAGAAGAGCTGCGTTCCCGCAGGTAAGTGCGGGGCGACCGTCTCAGCTAACTCTTTGGTACCTACCGATACCTTTTTTGGCCGATAGTGATTGGCTTGTTTGATTAAAAGTTCAGTATTCCCTCCGGCAGCCAGGCCCTCCACCTGAAAAAGCTCAGGATGCATGTCAACGACATCCAATGTTTGAGTTCCAATCGAACCGGTGGATCCGAGAATTGCTATTTTCTTCATGCTGCACCTCATCTTTATTTATCCATTGCGTGCATAATTTCGAATCCATCTGTTATACACGTCTTATGTTCAAAACATTAGTAAGGCAGAAGCATTAGTATATGTACAAATGGAAACACAACAATCCAGCTGTCGCACCGATCCAGAATACCTCCATGCCCCGGAAGAAGGTTGCCGGAATCCTTAATATTGTACACACGTTTGTAAGCGGATTGGATTAAGTCTCCCATTTGGCCGACTACAGCACATGCGAGCCCAATCAATATTGCTCTCTGCCAAGATAACAAGCCATCTGATAACATCGCAAACACAACAGATGTTACAACGGCAATCACAATACCGCCCAACGCGCCCTCCACCGTTTTGTTAGGACTTATTGATGGCCATAATTTGTTTTTCCCCATAAGCTTCCCAACAAAGTAGGCACCAGCGTCACTGGCCCAGATCGAGCCTAATAATAGGAACGTCCAAAAGAGCCCGTGATGAAGATGTCTGGACTCAGCAATATAATAAAAACCGATGCCTATATACAGCACACCCAAAAAGAGCATGCCTATTGTATTCACAGGAATCCTGTTCTTGGTTATCACCGAGGCCGTCATTAAAACAAGCATAACCAGCCAACTGATCTGGAACAGCGTTAGAGGTCTGCCTTCCCACACCATTTCCCATGGAAAGACAAGCGCAAAAACACCTGCATATCCAATCAGGGCTACACCTGAAAAAGGTTGTACCCCCGTCATTTTCACAAATTCATAATAACCGATGAGAGCCATAAGCAGTACCAGGCCATGATACCAAGGTCCACCCAGCATGCAAAAACCCAAAAACAACACACCTGCTACTATCCCTGTCGTTAATCGCTGTTTCAACGGCTTCATCCTCCATCTATTTCAAACCGCCGTAACGCCTTGTTCTGCGCTGATATTCGGCTACTGCTTCAAGCAAGTGCTGTTTGCCAAATTCGGGCCAGTATATATCCGTAAACCATAGCTCGCTATATGCAAGCTGCCAAAGCATAAAATTACTGAGCCTTAATTCTCCACTTGTCCGGATTAACAGATCCGGATCAGGCATATCCACAGTCAACATATGTTTGTCTATGAGCTCAGGTGTAATGTCTTCTGCCGAGAGTTCCCCCGACTGGACCTGCAGCGCAATCTGCTTCACACAGTCCGTCATTTCTCGACGACTTCCATAATTCATTGCGAAGTTCAATACAAGCCCCGTATTGTGTTCCGTGAGACGAATTGCTTCACGTAGGGCATTAACGGTATGTGAAGGTAACTTCTCTTCCTGCCCCATCATGCGTATGCGGACATTCTTTTCTATAAGTTCATCTAACTCAATCGCCAGAAATTCTTGTGGAAGTCTCATTAGAAAATCCACTTCTTCTTTTGGACGTGTCCAGTTTTCTGTCGAAAAAGCATACATCGTCAGATATTTGATGCCCAGTTCATCCGCCGCGATGGTTGCACGTTTCACTGCCTTCATGCCATTCTGGTGCCCAGCTATGCGCGGCAGCCCCAGACGTTTGGCCCATCGACCATTCCCGTCCATAATAATGGCAACGTGCTGCGGGATATTATCCTCGGATATAGTCAGCGTTTCCTGTTTTTCAGCCCCATTCCACCACGACCGAACCCGTTTGATCATTCCTGTTCCTCCAAAATCCCTGAAGTTTCTTCACCTGAAGACTAGAAAAAGAGACAAAACCCCACCGTATTGGAGGGGCTGCGCTTGTCTTACACTTCCATAATTTCTTTTTCTTTGGCAGCGAGTACCTTATCGACTTCAGCAATAAACTTGTCGGTCGATTTTTGGATATCGTCCTGATGTCTCCGGGACTCGTCCTCGGAAATCTCTGACTTCTCCATTTTTTTAATATCATCATTCGCATCACGACGAATGTTACGAATCGCAACTTTTCCTTCCTCGCCGAACTTTTTCGTCAGTTTTACGAGTTCTGTTCTGCGCTCCTCTGTAAGTGGAGGAATGGACAAACGAATCATATTACCATCGTTAGCCGGTGTTAATCCCAGATCCGACTTCATGATCGCACGTTCGATTTCGCCCATAGAAGATTTGTCCCATGGCTGAATCATTAGCGTACGGGAATCTGGTGTGCTAATATTCGCGAGTTGATTAAGTGGTGTCATTGCTCCATAGTACTCTACCTGAACCCGGTCCAGAAGAGCCGGAGTAGCACGTCCTGCACGCAAAGTGGCAAGATCACGACGTAACGCTTGAATTGCTTTATCCATACGTTCTTCGGCATGTTTTTTAACCGCTTCTGGCATTAATCTACACTCCCTTTAACGATTGTTCCGATGCGTTCACCAAGAACTACACGTTTGATGTTACCTTGTTCTGTAATGGCAAATACAATCAACGGAATGTTGTTGTCCATGCAGAGCGAGGACGCCGTCGAATCCATTACACCAAGATTTTTGTTAAGTACATCGAGGTAAGTCAATTGCTCATATTTCTCAGCTGTACTATCCTTGAACGGATCGGCCGAGTATACGCCATCAACTTTGTTTTTAGCCATCAGGATGACCTCTGCTTCGATCTCCGCTGCGCGCAGTGCTGCTGTTGTATCCGTGGAGAAGAACGGGTTACCTGTACCTGCTGCAAAAATAACGACACGGCCTTTCTCCAGATGACGAATAGCTCTGCGACGGATATATGGCTCTGCAATTTGCTGCATGGCAATTGAAGTCTGTACACGTGTAGGCACTTCAATCTGTTCCAATGCATCTTGCAGTGCTAGCGAGTTCATTACTGTAGCTAACATTCCCATATAGTCGGCTGTTGCTCGATCGATGCCGTTTTCGCTACCGGCGATTCCACGCCAGATGTTTCCCCCACCACATACGATGGCAACCTGCACACCAAGTTCAACAACTTCTTTTACCTGCTGAGCAATCGACGAGATCGTCTCTGCATCAATACCATAGCCGTTTTGACCGGAAAGGGACTCCCCACTAACCTTTAAGACAACGCGTTTGAATACTGGCTGTTCCAATTGTTCACCCTCCACTTTAAACTTGAGCACCTTCGGTGTTCAATCAAAAAACTTCTCGCGCATGGCCTCCTGCTTAAAAAGAAAGGAACACGACTGTGTTCCACTCTTTTAGAAAAACGATTAACCGGTTAGGCACTGTTTTCCTGAGATATAAGGGAGCTCTGCTTCGAAGTTTTATCATTCTTATATCTTCGAAAACCAATTTCTGCTTGCCGGTATAAAACCGTCTTATTTGTTCACTTGGGACATAACTTCTTCTACGAAGTTATCTACTTTTTTCTCCAAACCTTCACCTAGTTCGTAACGAACGAAACGACGGATGGAGATATTCTCACCGATTTGGCTGATTTTTTCATTCAGCAATTGGGAGATTGTTTTGTCTGGATCTTTAACGAAAGTTTGTTCCATCAGGCAGTACTCTTCGTAGTATTTACCGATACGGCCTTCAACCATTTTCTCAACGATTTTTTCTGGTTTGCCTTCGTTCAGCGCTTGAGCTTTCAAGATTTCTTTTTCTTTTTCCAGCTCTTCTGCAGGAACTTCTTCACGAGTTACGAATTTCGGACTAGCTGCAGCGATTTGCATAGCGATGTCTTTAACGAAATCTTTGAATTGGTCTGTTTTACCTACGAAGTCAGTTTCGCAGTTAACTTCTACCAGGACACCGATACGGCCACCAGCGTGGATATAAGATTCTACAGTACCTTCAGTAGCTGCACGTCCTGCTTTGTTTGCAGCTGCGGAAAGACCTTTTTCACGCAGAATTTCAGCCGCTTTTGTGATATCACCATTTGCTTCTTCCAGTGCTTTTTTGCAATCGAGCATACCAGCGCCCGTTTTTTCACGAAGTTCTTTTACTGCACTCGCGTTAACTGCCATTATTAATTCCCTCCAAAATAAGTATTGTACGTACACGTACACTCTAAAAAAAGGGCAGTGAGAGGTTATCCACCTACCAACCACCCTTTTCATTTAGTTCATTCGTTATGTTCGAATCTATTAAGCGGAAGTTTCTTCGCCTTGGTTAGCTTCGATCACGGCATCAGCCATTTTACCTGTCAACAGCTTAACAGCGCGGATTGCATCGTCGTTACCTGGGATAACATAATCGATTTCGTCCGGATCGCAGTTTGTATCAACGATACCTACAATTGGGATACCCAATTTGCGAGCTTCTGCAACAGCGATACGCTCTTTGCGTGGATCGATGATGAACAGGGCGCTTGGCAGGCCTTTCATATTTTTAATACCGCCGAGGAATTTCTCCAGACGATCTTTTTCTTTGCGAAGCAAGATAACTTCTTTTTTAGGCAATACAGCGAATGTGCCGTCTTCTTCCCAAGCTTCCAGTTGTTTCAAACGATCAATACGTTTTTGAATCGTTTGGAAGTTAGTCAGAGTGCCGCCCAACCAACGTTGGTTAATGTAGAATTGACCAGCGCGTTCAGCTTCTTCTTTAACAGAATCTTGAGCTTGTTTCTTAGTACCCACGAAAAGAATTGTACCATTCTCTCCTGCGATTCCTTTAACGAAGTTGTAAGCCTCTTCGACTTTTTTCACCGTTTTTTGCAAATCGATGATGTAAATTCCGTTTCTTTCAGTGAAGATATAACGATCCATTTTTGGGTTCCAACGACGAGTTTGGTGACCGAAGTGTACCCCAGCTTCGAGAAGCTGCTTCATGGAGATTACTGCCATCTTCACACACCTCCTAATATGGTTTTTTATTGTGTCCTCCGCCGGCATCATTTTTCGCCAAGACTCTCCATCAGGAAAGCACCCTCAACAAAATTAGCACATGCGTGTGTTTTAACACCGTTATCTAATATAGCATAACTGCCTGGCTGATGCAACAGTCTTTGAAAGCAAACATACCTAGTCGCACAACGTTTGTATGTTATGTGGAATCTCCGACTATAATTATTGCCCAATTAGACTATAAAATAAAAGAACCGTCTTGCCTGAGTGTACTCAGCTTGACGGTTCTTGAGTAATTTTGGCGATGATGGATTCGAAGCTTTCCCCTTTTTCAAGTGCGTACGTTCCCACCTGAATCTTGGTGTTGATTCGCTCTGCCTTTCCCGCCTTAATGAAGGCCTGGGCATCATCTACTATGCCAGCTTTCTCGAGATTTCCAGCGACAATCGCCAAACTGTTACCAGAACGCACTCTAAATGTGACTGTTGTCTTTTGAGGCGTATTCGGTGACGATGGCTCTGCTGCTTTTGGCTCGCTCGCATTATTCGGACTCTCATTGCCACTTGAAGCTGGCTGCTGAGGCTCCGTGGGAGCTGCCGGATCACTAGTATCCTCTGCTTTCTTCGGAGCAGCAGCCGTTTCTCCCTGCATTTCACTGCTCTCCTGCTTTTTCTTTTGTACCCATTCGGCTTCCGTATATAGTTCGTCCTCTGTACCGACAAGCTTCAAATCCATGCTTTTGGCAGCCAACTCCAGCTCTTCCTTCGTCAGATTGGCTGCAGTTGCAGCCGGATCCGTTTCCAAACTGCTGTCAGATAGGGCGTTTTGTCCCACTGTGGCAAGCTGAAGCAGCACTGCTCCAATGATCATGCCCGTTCCAATTCCAATCCATAGGGAGCGCTTGTCCATCTCTTAGCCTTCCTCCCGTTCTGCCAGCTGAAGAATCAGCTGTACTTCTCCACGTTGTATGCCGGTCTGTTTTGCGATCGCATCCACTGACTTGCCTTCATCATACAAATGAAACACTTCTGAATACCGATCTTTGATTGACTCTCGCTCATTGACAGGCTCTTGGCCACTTTGTGTTGGCTCAGTTTCTGAAATCTGCTTTGTGGCGTCATCTCTCATACTGACCACAAGAGCCTGAGCCTGCAGCGCATCGAATTCATCCTTTGAAATATCTGAAACATGATGGGTTTCGGACTCTTTGCTTTTTTCAAGTTCATTGAGACGCTTCTGCAATTCTTCAAGCTGCATTTGCATGCGTTGATCTGCAGCTGCCGCCTCTCCCTTCATTTCAGCAACACGCTGAATAAGGGCATCATTATCGCTTTCGATCTCAGCCATATAATGTTCAAGTGTGGATTCCATCTCTTGCACTAATTGTTGGCTCGGTTCTGGCGTCTTATTTTTCTTGGGCATGATGAATGCATATGCAATGGCACAGGCACCTAATATGACAATAATAACCCATGGTGACAAATTGGTTCCTCTCCTTTGGATATCGCCTTCAAAGCTCAAGTCTTCATTTTTGTAATACGGAAAGGGTTACAATGACAGATCCACATGTTTTCCTTTGTACGGATGCTCCGCAGGTTTGACTTGCTCCGACATCTGGATCGTCTCCTGCTCCCGGGAACCCCCTTCGTGCTCTCCATTACTAGATTGACCGTCTCGTACACCTGTATGTGTTGTTTCTTCCATCGCTTCACTGCGCTGTCTTGCCTCTTCTGCTTCCTTGGCCGTTTGCACTGCCAGTAAATTCTGGTCCGTGACCGGCCGCTGCTGATATTCGCTCTGATACCGACCGGCTTCACTTGTTCGTGGTACTGCAATCTGCAACTCTACTGCCTTAAAACTCATACGCTCACCTCACGGTTTCGAATGGTTTTTTACCTGTGCCTGATGCTGTACTTAAACGAATGGAGTCATCGTAATGTCCCCGTCATAATAATAAAATGAAATTCTACTCACAGGATCTTTAATAAATTTGGTGTATCTGCCGATAACTATCTTAGAGCCTCCGTAAATCATCTTGAGAATATCCACCCGGGCTCTGCTCGTATCTTCCAATACTTTTTCAATTTCGAATATACGTGACTTGGTTTCCTCATTAAGACGAAGTGCCGACTTTTGTGTAGCCGTAAGCTTAACTCGCATAGCCATTTTGTCAGGACTCAGTTGTCCAGCAGCAGCTAATTGATCCAGCAGTACCAATGCTTTTTTCGTTTTGTCTAATGAATCCATCTGTTCCCTGAGCCCTTTACGCAATTCACTCAGTTCGTTACGCAATTTGGGTAGAACACCAACTTCAATCGAAGTTACTGTCGACATGCTGTTCCCCACAATTCGAGCTGAAACATTCTCACCGGCTTGAATGGATCCACCAACAATAAGGCCTTTGGTGCCGGCACAGATCACGCTCCTGCCTGCACGGATATTGGAATGCATAATGCTTTGAGAGACGAGAACATCTTCACCTGCATCTACGTTACCTTCCTGAATAAAGGTGCATTTGACATTGTGACCCGCCTGAACAAGCCCTTTGTTATATCCGATAATACCACCAGTGATCTCAACAGAGCCCCCTGCTTCTAGCTCTGCGCCTTCGACACCGCCGACAACGCGAATGTCACCCGCTGCTTTTATTTTAAAACCAGTCAGTACATTGCCGCGTATGACCACCGTACCTACAAAATCAATATTACCTATATTGTAATCTACATCGCCATTAATTTCGTATACCGGGAATACATTCAGTTTGTTCCCTTCCGTTTTGGTCACGAGTCCATCCAAGGCGGCATACATTGCAGATCCATCCGGATTAATAACAACATTTTTCCCCACTTTAAATCGTGCGTCTTTCCCTGGTCGAAAAGGAATTTCCTCACCAGTAACGGCCTGGCCTACTGAGCCATCCACTGGAGGAATGCGCTCGGCAATGATTTGACCTGATTTTACATTATTCAACCGAGTTACTTCTTTGTAATCCACCTTGCCATCTTCCGCTTCCAGAGGCCGCCGTTCACTCGCATCGTCCATGCCAACCAATACCTTGATGTACCCGTCTGTTCCAGGAACAGCCGCGATGCCTTCGGCGATCTTCAACTGCGTATTCATATATGTTTCAGGTTGATTCACAAACACGACAAGTGCCTCACGCAGCACACCATACTTAATGCCCTGACCCGCAATAAACTGTTCCAGGTCATCCAGCGTGCAGTTGAAACCTTCTTCCTGCTTGGAAAACTCAAGGTAGGCCGTACTTTTATCTTCCGATAAAACAACGCTAAGGCATTGTTCCAAAGCAATTCGCTGTGTCAATGCAGTTCTTCCTCCTTTTCGACTTTCCACTCCCCGAAATCCGTGTAATCAAGCTTTCTATTAATCTTTGCGCATTAACAGATCCTTCTGTTTTTCGAGCGTACCACGGAGTCTCAAAATGGCTTTGGAATGCAGCTGCGATATACGCGATGGTGAAAGAGACATCACTTCAGCGATTTCACTAAGCGATAAGTCTTCATAATACAAGAGGGAAACTACCGTTCTCTCTTTAACTGTCAGCTTATCGAGTCCCTGAACCAAAGCATCCTTCAAATAAAACTCGTTCACTTTGTAATCTGGATTTTTGGCCTTTTCATCGACCATTAAAGAAAGACGAGTCTCTGACTCTTCTTCCCGAATCGGGTCTTCAAGAGAGCACAGTGACATTACCGCCACTTCCTGGAGCATATGTTGGAAGTCCTTAGTCGACACGTCAAGATACTGACTCATTTCTTCATCACTTACTGACCGTAGATAGGTTTGCTCCAGCTGCTGATAAGCATCTTCGATTCGTTTAGCCTTTTCTCGCACGGAACGGGGAACCCAGTCTCCTTGACGCAAACCATCCAGGATCGCTCCACGAACTCGCCATGAGGCGTACGTCTCAAATTGAAGACCTCGTTCATAGTCGAATTTCTCAAGAGCATCGATTAGTCCCATGACGCCGTTGCTCTCCAGATCATCTTTTGGGACATTTTTGGGTAATCCGACAGCCAAACGACCGGATACATAATTCACAATGTGAAGATATTTCTCAATTAAAGCTTTTTTGGCTTCAAGATCTCCGTGTTCTTTCCACTTTTCCCACAGATCTGCATGGTTCAAATGTGAAGCTTTACGCTCGTCCAATTGCTTTCACCCTCCTTATTTGTCTGTCAGGTGACGAACGGCCTGCGCCAATTCTTCCGGATCCTTGGTCCGGACCAGTTTAGGCGGATCCAATGGGGCGAAACCCGTTGGAGCTTTCGTCTCGGATGGCGGAATCTCTTCCCCAGAGGAGGCGTTCTGTCCATTCTTGAGCAAGTCGTTTAGCTCTTGTCCATCGTCTTCGAGTTTAATGTCAACCTGCGAACCTCTCATTTCTGGACCAATTTGGGGATCATAATCGAAACCCTTACTTCCTGCGGACGGGGTCAGCAGCAACCCCAGCCCCCAGCGCAAACCAAAAGCAAGGGCGTACCAGGCTACGAATCCAATTAACCCGCGAATTAAACTGGTCATCAACAAATTGCTGCTGTATGCTACAAAAAAAGTCAGAATAAATCCGACTATGCCTGCTCCAAGATTAATGCGGTAGTTTCCTATCATAGTTTTATAATTCCTTTACACCCATTTGTACACTTCTAATATTTAAAATCCCTGTTTCACAGTCCATTTCAATGGTCCGGCCATAATTTCCACCAGTGTCTTCAGCTAGAAGAGGAATATTAAGCTTTTGCAACCATTCCCGGCAAGATTCCGCATTCCTCGGCCCAATACGCATGGTATCTCCAGCTCCTGAAAAAGCAAACATCTGAGCACCACCTGCCATTTTGGACACGATACGTGAACGAGATGCACCGAGTTTTAACATCTTTTCTAATAACTCAGGCAACGCCGTATCGGCATATTTAGCTGTGTTCAATTTTCCTTCTCTTGCAATCTCTGAAGAAGGAAGCATCACATGCGCCATTCCAGCCAGCTTCAAATGCGGATCATACATCGTTAACCCCACACAAGAACCAAGCCCTGTCGTGCGGATTATGCCAGGAAGGTGAGCAATGTTCAAATCCGCCATACCGACTTTAACGACGCTTTTTTCTTCAATCATGATCCAGAGGCACCCCTAAAGATTCAAATATCTTGGCAAATGACAATGGATCGGGAATCAGGAAAAATTGACCTTCCACCTGATCTTCTCCTTCGAAGAACGATGTGTCAATCAAAAGTGCATCGTCTCCCATTTCGCCAAATTGCAGCAGCCCATAGCTGAGTATTGCCCCTGCCATGTCAATGGCAAGTCCGGGAACCGTTGGATACATCGACAGTTTGGTGAAATCTGCAAGTGATGAAAGATATGATCCAGCCAGAATATTACCGATTTCCGATAACGCAGACTGTTCCATATCCGTAAACATGAGGCCGTCTTTCAGATCAAAACCAGCAAGCCGGTTTAGCAGCATTTTGGCGGCTTCCGGGGTCATCATGAAGAACAGATTACCTGGCGCCTCGCCTTCAACACGTAAAAAGACAGTCACCACGATTCGTTCGTCCCCGCCCACTTTTTCAGCTACTTCTTCAAAAGGGAGCATCTGTACTGTCGGCACGCCCATGTCAATCGGTCTATTTAGAAGTTGAGACAACGCCGTTGCGGCGTTGCCTGCTCCAATGTTACCGACCTCTTTGAGCACATCCATTTGGAATCCCTCAAATCGGTTGAACATCTCCACGTGTTAGCCCTCGACACTTTCCAGCTGTACAACTTCGCTTTTATTCAATACTTCATGCAGATTAAGCATGATCAACAAACGCTCATTTTCCAATTTAGCCACTCCGCGCAGATATCTCGCTTTGACTCCACCCACTACTTCCGGCGGACTATCAATTGCGCTGCTCTTAATGTCAATTACGTCATTGGCTGCGTCAACGATGAATCCAACCTGCATGTCACCTACAGCTACAATGACAATTCGAGTTTGATCCGTATATTCTGTTTCTGGCAGAGAGAAACGACCACGCAAGTCGATAACAGGGATAACAACCCCGCGAAGATTAATAACCCCTTTTACGAAGGAAAATGTCTTAGGGACACGAGTAATCGGCATCATGCGTTCAATCGTCTGAACTTTATCAACCTCAATACCGTATTCTTCAGATCCTAGTTTAAAGACGATGACTTTCAATTCTTCCATGAATAAAACCTCCCTATAAGTGTAAGGCTTAATTGCTTATTTAATAAATGCGTTAGGGTCAACGATGAGAGCTACTTGTCCATCTCCCAGGATGGTTGCTCCGGAGATTCCTTCAATGGAAGGAAGATAGGTTCCCATTGATTTGAGAACAATTTCGCTCTGTCCGATAAACTCTTCCACAGAAACCGCTGCTAGACGATCTCCTTTGCGGATGACAACGATTTCTGTTTCCGACTCATCCTCATCATTGAAATCAGGTACGCCAAACACTTCGTTTAGCGACAAGTACGGAATGAGGGACTCACGGAACGTAATCATTTTATTACCATGAATATTACGAACTTGTTCACGCTGCACAATGGCCGTCTCCACGATGGAGGACAACGGAATTGCATATTTCTCGGAACCAACTCGTACAAGCATTGCAGCGATAATTGACAACGTCAATGGCAGTTGAACCGAGAAATTAGTGCCTTTGCCTGGTGTGGAATGAATGGTTACATTACCGCCAAGTGAAGTGATTTTGGATTTTACAACGTCCAAACCTACTCCGCGACCAGAGATATCCGAGATTTTGTCAGCTGTACTGAAACCAGGAGCGAATAAAAGCTGATTAACTTCATCGTCGCTCATCTTCGCACCCTGTTCTTCCGTCACGACACCGCGTTTAATGGCTGTTTGTAAAAGCTTCTCACGATAAATTCCTTTGCCGTCATCTTCAATTTCAATGAAAACATGGTTGCCACTGTGGAAAGCTCGAAGGTTAACTGTGCCCATTTCCGGTTTTCCGGCAGCAACACGTTCTGCGATTGATTCGACACCGTGGTCCACAGCGTTACGCAGCAAATGCACCAATGGGTCACCGATCTCGTCAATGACAGTACGATCCAATTCCGTTTCAGCACCGGTAATGACGAGGTCAATTTTTTTATCCAAAGTTTTGGCTAGGTCACGAATCATTCGTGGGAACCGGTTAAATACGGTATCTACAGGTACCATGCGCAGCTTGAGAACGATATTTTGCAGGTCTGAGCTGACTCTGCTGAGATGAGCCACGGTATCGGATAGATCATTATTACCCGTTTCACTTGCTAACTGCTCCAGACGCGACCGATCAATCAGCAATTCGCTGAATAAATTCATCAGTACATCCAATCGCTCAATATCCACTCGGATCGTACGCGAAGGTGCGGCTGCCTGTTTCGTTGGTGCAGCAGGTTTGGCTGCTGGTTTTTCTTCTGTTTTAACCGCAGTTGCGATCTCTTGTGATACAGCTGTTGCTATGGCGACTGTTTCAGCTTCAACTGCTGCCGCAGCCTGATTGGTCATCTGCTGAAGAGTTTCTTGATCCAGCTGAATGACTTTGGCACTTTCTATCTCTGAAATGCTTAATATGCTTTTTTCCAGTTCCTGCGCTTCTTTGGTTGTTATGTAATACAACGAGAAACTGCGCTCAAACTTCTCCTGCTCAATATCCTGAACCGTAGGGAAAGACTTCACAACTTCACCCGAACGCTCCAAGAGATCAAAGACCATGTAGGCACGTACACCTTTCAGCTGGCTATCCTCACTAACAAGCACATCAATGTAGAAAACTCGATGCCCTTCCGCGATAGACTGGTCCAGAACAGAATATTGGAATTCGTCCAGATCAACAGCCGATGAAATGGTTTCTACCGGCTTAGCCGTTGTTGTAGCAGCTGGAGTTTCACCACCTGTCCATTCACCACTTTCAATAGCTTGAAGGGAAGCGACAATTGCGGAAACATCGGCTTTACCTTCTCCACCACTGGTAATATCCTGAACCATGGATTCAAGCGCGTCCAAACTCTTAAACAGAGTATCAAAAATATAGTCCTGCATTTTCAATTTCTCATTACGCACAAGATCTAACACATTCTCCATTTTGTGTGTCAATGATGCCAAATCCTCAAAGCCCATTGTTGCGGCCATACCTTTCAAAGTATGAGCAGAGCGGAAGATGACTTGGACTATACCCAGATCCTCCGGATTGCCTTCGAGTTGAAGCATGTTGTCGTTAAGGGATTGCAGATGATCATTAGACTCATCAATAAACATGGATAAGTATTGGTTCATGTCCATTGTGAGGCACCTCCTCCATGAGTTACACTCCGTTTATTTCACTGCTTGAACAAGTTTTGGGGCGATCTCCTGCAAAGGCAGAAGATGACGTACGCATTGCAGCTCTACAGCAGAACGCGGCATTCCATACACCACACAGGTCTCTTCATTTTCCGCAAAGGTAGACGTTACACCCGCTTCATACAGCTTCTTCATCATTCTCGCTCCATCACTGCCCATACCGGTCAGCAAAACCAAATGCCGCTGAAGCGACGTAAAAGGCAATAAGGACTCAAACATCGTATCCACTGAAGGCCGATGGCCATTCACCGGATGTTGCTCCGTAAGCTTCAGAATATACTTTCCATCGGTTGCTTTACTTACGACGATGTGATATCCACCAGGAGCGATATAAGCAGAACCTTTCTTGAGAACCATACCTTCTTCAGCCTCAACGACATGCAACGGACTGAAGGTATTCAGCCGTTGTGCCAGAGACCTTGTAAAATTGGGCGGCATGTGCTGCACAATGATGACAGGTGCAGGCAAATCAGCAGGCAGTTCCTCAAGCAAAGTTTTAAGGGCCCTTGGACCTCCCGTAGAGCAGCCAATTGCGACAATTTTGTTGAATGCACTATCAGTCCCCGTTACTGCTTTTGTTAGTGGTTGACTTGAGGTTGCAGCCGTTTGCTCCATTGCTGCCCGTATTGGCTCAGCATTCCGCAACTCCTTTGGAGTATGAAGGGGCTTAATAGGTTTAGACACCTTAGCTTCTCTTGTATTAGGAACACGATCTGGGCTCTTTGCAGCTTCCAGTTTTTTGTCTGGCCGCTCTTTTTTCTGATCCGCCATCGGCATGTTTCGCTGCAGCACTTTGGACTGGGGTCGCTCACTTGGTTCACTATTTGGCCTTGTAACTGGCTGAACAGGATCAATCTTTTTGTGAGCGGGTTCTCTGCGAACTTGTGCAGGAGCATCACGCTTTACTCGCTGAGATTGACGCAAGAGATGTTCCTGGATCTCTTTCGTCTGTTTCAAGGATTCCTCACGCTCTGCTTTTCGCTTGATTTCGTTCATGGCCGCCCGCATCCGCTCGACGAGGGCCTTGCCTACTTGAGCAATATCCTGATCATGTGAAATGGAAGGCTTGCGTATAAAATCAAAGGCTCCTGCCTCAAGCGCCATGATGGTTTCCTTCATACCTTGTTCATTGATACCTGATAGCATAATTACAGGCACCGTTGACTTCTGCATGATCGACTTCAGTGCATCCAGCCCGTTCATCTCAGGCATTTCTACATCCATCGTAATTACATCAGGCTTTAAATCCACTGCTTTTTCAATTGCTTCCCTGCCGGTTGAAGCTGTGGCCGCAACTTTGAATTCCGGGTCAGCTTCAATTAAATCCGTGACAATTTTGCGCATAAAAGCGGAATCATCGACAACCAATACTTGATACACCGCCATGTTTTGTCCACCTCTGTTTCCTTTTTTCAAGAATCATGTTGTCTTCCTGAGCCACTTTTTCATAAATCCCCTGATTCCTGTCAAGGTTCCGGCTTCGTTAACCCCAGGTTCAGCCAAATAGCGAAGGGCGAGTCGCTGTATGTCTCTGGAAGCCTTTGAATGGGGATAAGCCAAGCTGTAGGGCACTTGTCTCTTCACCGCTTTAACAACATTCGGATCTTCTGAAACATACCCAAGCAGGGGGATATCCGTTTGCAAAAAACGCTTGGCTACTCCTGCTATTTTGTCCGCCACCTGTTCCGACTCCTGTTCATTTTCAACACGGTTAACGATCATCCGAAAAGGTGTAGCATTTTCCTGACCATGCATCACTTTAACCAGTGCATATGCATCTGTTATGGAAGTGGGTTCAGGTGTAGTTACAATCATACATTCGTCAGCTACACCAATAAACTTCATATTCTCGCGGGAGAGCCCTGCTCCAGTATCAAATATGACATAATCCATTTCCTGCGCAACCATTTCCACTTGCTCTGCAAAGAATTCCAAATCACGGTCCGACAACGAAAATAACTCTTTCATGCCAGATCCACCGGCAATGTAAGGTAGTCCGTTCGCACCAAGCTGAATGATTTCCTGTATGGACTTCTGCCGATACAATAAATGATACAGATTATAGGGAGATGAAGTCCCCATAAGGACATCAATATTGGCCATACCGATATCTGCGTCAAATACGAGTACCTTCCTGCCCAGCGTTTGCAGCGCAAGGGCAAAGTTCAACGTGAAATTGGATTTCCCTACCCCACCTTTGCCGCTGGCAATCGTTAAGATTTTTGAGGAGCGGCCACTGGGCTGGGTTTTGTCCAATCCGCTCGGTGCTGACACCAAACTTCGAAGAGAGGCTGCCTGGTCCTTCATTTTGCGAGTTCTCCCAGCAATTGTTTAGTCAATGAAATCGGATCTGGTTTGAGCAAGTCATCCGGAACATTCTGTCCATTGGTCACATAGGCAAGTTTCAACGGGAAGTGATGCAGCAGATTAATCATTGGACCACAAGTGCCCGTTTCGTCCATCTTGGTGAAAATGATTTTATCCAACCCATACTTGCTGAAATGTTCGGTAATTTCAAACATGTCCGCGCTTTTGGATGTCATGCTCATGACGAGAAAGGTTTCACTGTTCTCTACTGGTGCAAGCAGGCTTTGCAACTCAGAAACGAGCAATTCGTTTCTATAATTTCTTCCTGCAGTATCCATGAAGATCAGGTCACAATCCTGCAAACGAGATATGGCTCGTTGTGTATCTCCTGGAGACTGTACAACCTCAAGTGGAACATTCAAAATGGAAGCGTACGTTCTAAGTTGTTCTACTGCTGATATACGGTACGTATCCGATGTAATGAATCCAACTTTCCGATGATGCTTAAACATCTGCTCAGCCGCCAGTTTGGCAATGGTTGTTGTTTTCCCCACACCTGTAGGTCCAGCAACATAAACAATACGAGTGCCAGGCAATATCCCCGCATCGATACGTTCCTCCAGAAACATTAAAATCTGTTTCTGAACGGTTTGAACAATCTCAGTTTCGTCCAGCTCTTTAGCATTCAACTGCGTCTGAACCGTTTCAAACCATGACTCAAAAACTTCCGTCCGCACCTCTTGATTACTCAGCCGCTCTCTAAGAAAAAGAAACGCTTCAGGTACAGGGTCAGCCAATTCATTCTGTCTAGATAATTGAGTCATCATCTTTTTGAGTTCTTTCAGTTCAGACATCAGTTCTTGTTGGCCCTGTTTGTTTGGTTCTTGCACGGCAGGAGACGATGAACCCGAAAAATCCGCCCCTTCCGGTCGCGGTTTATAATCCGTGCTTGACTCAAATTTACCGCGCGCTCTATTTGAATCAATGTTCATCGATTCAGCATGAGCAGCGGTTTCCTTACGTTTTTCATCGGCGTGTTGCTCAACAACCTGGGCAGCCGATTCCGATTCACTCGCTTCGTTCACAAATGAACGAGCCGTCTGCCTGTACGCTTCAGGAACATACGAACGAGGCACTGACGCAACTTGGTTCTGCATCTGTTTCTTGGCTTCTTTTTTATCTTCCTCTTCAACCGCAGCTACAACTTCAATTCTCTTTTTGCGAAACATTCCCATCATTCCGCCCACCTTAATTTCTTTGGTGGACAGAATGACAGCGTTACTTCCCAGGTCTTTCCGAATTTGAAGCATAGCTTCGGGCATGGTCTCAACAATATATTGTTTTACTCTCATAAGTTCACCACTCCGACACTTTGGATTTCAACATTCGGTTCCAACTCACTATAGGAAAGCACCGGTATGTCCTGCATGGTACGTTCAATGACTTGACGCAGGTACATACGAATAGTTGGAGAAGTTAATACAACAGGTTGTTGACCTGATTGGATTAATCGATTGACCTGCTCGGTCAATTTTTGATACACACTTTGTGTAGAAGCAGGATCCAGTGCAAGGTAACTTCCTTGATCGGATTGTTGTACACTTTCGGCAATTTTCTTTTCCAATCCAGGCCCAACGGTAATCACTCTAAGAGTTTCACCTTTTTGGGAGAACTGTTGGGTAATTTGACGGGAAAGCGATTGTCTTACGTACTCTGTCAGAACATCAGGGTCTTTGGTATACGTCCCGTAGTCAGCCAGTGTCTCGAAGATTGTAACCATATCCCGGATGGAGATTTTCTCGCGCAGAAGTTTTGCCAGCACTTTCTGTACATCCCCAATGCCCAAAACCGATGGAATCAGTTCATCGACAAGTGCAGCATAGTTCTCTCTGAGATTGTCCACAAGCGCCTTCGTCTCTTGTCGGCCGAGAAGCTCATGTGCGTGTTTCTTAATCAGTTCCGTCAGATGGGTAGCCACCACGGATGGCGGATCCACAACGGTGTAACCAGCAAGCTCAGCTCGGTCTTTGGTCACTTCGTCGATCCATAGAGCAGGAAGGCCAAAAGCCGGTTCCGTAGTTTCAATTCCTGTCACAGATTCTTCTTCGTACCCAGGGCTCATAGCCAGATAATGATTAAGCAGCAATTCACCGCCACCCACCACATTACCCTTGATCTTAATAACATACTCATTAGGTCTCAATTGAATATTGTCTCGAATCCGAATGACAGGGACAACGAGCCCTAATTCAAGCGCACATTGCCTACGTATCATAATAATCCGATCCAGTAGATCTCCGCCCTGCTGGTTATCGGCCAGAGGAATCAAACCGTAACCAAACTCGAACTCGATTGGATCAACCTGAAGCAAGTTAATTACACTTTCTGGACTTCTAACCTCTTCGATCTGTTGTTCCTCCTCCATCTGTTCTTCTGCCTCTTGTTTGGATTTCAGCGTATTTTGCATCCTCCATGCGGCAAAAGCCAGTATACCTGCCAAAGGTATGGTCGTAATGGCGTGAATTGGAGTGAAGAAACCAAGCATTGCTATTACAAAAGCTACAATATATATGAGCGTCGGGTATGTAAACAACTGCCCCGTAATATCATCTGCCAAGTTACCTTCGGATGACGCTCTAGTGACGATAAGACCCGCTGCTGTAGAAATCAGAAGTGCAGGAATCTGACTGACCAATCCATCCCCGATTGTTAATACAGAGTAGGTGGACAACGCATCTGCAAATGAGAAACCATGTACGGTCATACCGATAATAAATCCACCAATGAGATTGATTAGCAAGATGATAATACTCGCGATCGCGTCTCCTTTTACGAATTTACTCGCACCGTCCATTGCACCGTAGAAGTCAGCCTCTCTCTCAATTTTGGAACGTCGCTCACGGGCCTGTTGTTCATTGATCAAGCCTGCATTTAAGTCCGCATCAATACTCATCTGTTTACCAGGCATCGCATCGAGTGTAAACCGTGCTGCTACTTCAGCTACACGTTCCGAACCCTTGGTGATAACGATAAACTGAACAACGACCAGTATGAGGAAGACGATGAAACCAATAGCAATTTGACCGCCTGCGATCCAGCTACCAAAGGTGGCTACGACAGACCCGGCGTCTCCTTCTCCAAGGATCAGCTTAGTTGTTGAAATATTTAATGCTAGGCGAAACAGTGTAGTAATCAACAATAATGCCGGAAAGATGGAGAATTGCAACGCTTCCTTGCTGTTCATCGCTACGAGCAATATCATCAATGCAAGTGAAATGTTGACAACAAGCAGCATGTCCAACAACCAGGTTGGGATCGGGAGAATCATCATCAACACAATGCCAATGATACCCGCAAGGACAGCAATATCTTTTGTTTTCAATGAATGTACGGCCTCCGATCCCTTTTATTTCGTTCTGCCCTTTAATTTATATACATAAGCCAGCACTTCGGCTACCGCTTGAAACAAATCAGCCGGTATGGCGTCGCCAATCTCGGCCCTCTGGAACAATGCCCGTGCCAGCGGCTTGTTTTCCATTGTAATGACACCGTGCTCTTTGGCAATCTCCCTGATGCGCAAGGCGACGTAATCCTGACCTTTGGCAATAATCTGAGGTGCTTCCATCTCAGACCCTTCATACTTCAGCGCTACTGCGAAGTGCGTCGGGTTTGTGATGATCACATCTGCATTTGGAACCTCCTGCATCATGCGCTGTACAGCCATGCGACGCTGACGTTCCCTGATTTTACCCTTGATCAGCGGGTCACCTTCCATTTTTTTGTACTCGTCCTTGATGTCCTGTTTGGACATCCGAATGTTTTTCTCGTAATCATATTTCTGATACATATAGTCGAACACTGCGAGTACCATTAAGGCCACAGCAATTTTGACACCCAGATTTAGGGTGATTGAAGCCGAAAAATGTAATATGGCATCTAAAGAAAAATGAGAAAGTGAAGCAATATCCGATTGATAACTTGTAATCGTACTGTAGACTAGATAACCGATAATCGACATTTTCAAAATGGATTTTGCAAACTCCACTAATGAACGAAGAGAGAAAATGTTTTTGAAACCTTTGATTGGATCAAGCTTCTCAAGCTTTGGCTTCAACCCTTCTCCTACAAGCAGAAAACCAACCTGCATATAATTGACGATCAAGGCAACAACCGCCGCACCTATCAGTACGGGTGCTAGCAGCAACATAACTTCAATGCCGTAGCGCATCATAAGCGCCATTACATTTTCGCCGGTAATCTCCAAGCTCAGCCGATTCATAAAGATATCTGTAAATAACCGAACAATGCGTTCTTTGTAAAAATCACTGAAAACCATCATGATTAAAATGGTGAACAGGAGAATGGATGCTCCGGAGATCTCCATACTTTTAACAACCTGTCCCTTTTTGCGGGTATCCTGCCTTTTTTTCGGGGTGGCTTTCTCCGTCTTCTCCCCTGCGAATAACTGAAGGTCAAGTTGAAATTTCATTTAAATCCTGTCCTCCGTTTCCTTTAGCCCGGCCTCTGTCCGATCGTTCCAAGCAACTTTTCCATAGATCTAAACATCGCTTCGAACAATTGGCTAAATACAAAGGCGAAGCTCGGAACCATCAAAAGCAATATGGCGATTCCCACCAGGACCTTTAACGGCATACCGACAGCAAACACATTGAATTGAGGAGCAGTTTTAGCCAAGAAACCCAATCCCACATCCGTCAAAAACAAAGCCACTACAATGGGTGCCGACATTTGGAAGGCAAGCATAAAGGCCTCACCTAACGTACGAACGAGAAACTCAGTAATACTACCGTCAGCCAATCGTATGAAAAAGGTATTGGATAAAGGTATCCAGCGATAGCTGTACACTATGGCGTCCAGAAGGTAGTGGTGCCCATTCATCGTCAGGAAAAGCAGCATAGCAAAAGCATATTTGAAGTTACCTGTCAGCGGTGCAGAAGCACCCGTCATCGGATCAAATACATTCGCCATACCAAAGCCAATCTGAAGATCAATGAATGTTCCCGCCGTTTGCACGGCTGTCATGATCAAATAGGCTACGAAACCTAGCAGCAACCCTATTAATATCTCCCGGATAATCAACAGAATGTAACTCAGATCGGTAGGCACTTCCTGATTCATGCCATATACTACATAAACCGTTAATGTTACAAATGCCGAAAGACCAACCTTAATGGAATTCGGCACATTTCGAGCTGAGAATACTGGAGCAGTTACAAAAAATGATGCAATTCGACAAAACATAAGCAGAGCGACAGGAAAACTTTGCAACAATGTCTCCATGTGCGAAAGCCTACCCTATATATCTGTATAAATTATCGAGAATGTTATACGTAAAATCTACCAAAATATTTAAGATCCAAGGTCCGAATAAGAGCACTGCCAGAAGAACGGCAATAATTTTCGGTACAAAGGCTAATGTCTGCTCCTGAATTTGGGTCGTTGCTTGAAATACACTGATAATGAGACCCACAACTAGAGCAAGTATAAGCATGGGTGCGCTAGCCAGCAGCGACGTATATACTGCTTTCCCGGCCAGACCTATAATAAATTCTGAAGTCATGACCGTCCTCCTTCAACTTTCCTGCTCATGTGTTAAAGCTCAGCAGCAGTGACTTCACTACAAGATACCAACCGTCCACAAGGACAAATAGCAATATCTTAAAAGGTAATGAGATCATGACCGGTGGTAGCATCATCATCCCCATAGCCATGAGTGTACTTGCAACCACGATGTCTATGACTAGAAACGGAATGAAAATCATGAATCCCATCTGGAATGCTGTCTTTAATTCACTGATTGCATACGCTGGCACCATGACAGTGATCGGTATATCTTGATATGTTTCTGGTTTTTCGGTCTGATTATATTTCATAAAAAGCAGTAAATCTTTCTCCCTTGTGTGGGAGAACATAAACTTCTTAATGGGATCTTGTGCCTTTTCAAGCGCTTCCGTTTGCGTAATGTCTCCTTTGAGATAAGGCTGAAGAGCTACCTGATTAATGGAAGACAGCGTCGGTGACATGATAAACAGTGTCAGGAAGAGCGCTAAACCGACAAGCACCTGATTGGGTGGCATTTGTTGCGTCCCCAAGGATGTCCGTATAAAACCGAGAACGATAACAATTCGGGTGAAGCTGGTCATTAATACCAATATTGCAGGCGCTATACTTAACACCGTAATTAATAGTATTATGGACAGAGAACTCGTACTTGGTGTTCCCCCATCTCCGCTTCCGATTTGGATATCGATGTTCGGTATTGGTTCGGCAAAGGCAACCGTCACAGATGCCAGGCTGATAAGCCCCATCAAACAACATGCTAGCCAAATCTTTTTCTTCATGAATCCCTCGACCGATCTGTAGTATTGTCTTCTTCCAGGAGCTTGTCCATCTTTTCTTTTCGGTTAGGCATCTGCCGCAGCTTCGACTCGAATAGCTCGTGAAAAGAGGCTGTATCCTCAAGTTCCATTTCCCTTGGTGGTTCTTTCTTACGCAAGCGGGATGCCAGCTTGTTGATTAATGGTGAAAGGCTTCCCTGTTGTGAAGAAGCTTCTCTCTCAAATGAATCAACAATTCTCTGTGCCTCTTCCAAATCTGAAATTTTGTCTAGCAATTGTATATTTTCGCCAACACCGACCAGATAAACATTGCCACCAATTTCTATGATCTGAAGTGACTTGTTCGGCCCCAGCCCCACACCACCCAAAATGCGGACTGTACCACTTCGGAACCACTGCTGATTCCGTTTGTTCAAAAAGCGGAGCAGGTAGACGATAAGGACCAGGATGACGGCCAGGACGACAATCACCCATACAAGCTGAAAATAATAGTTGGTCCCAATGTCAGCTCCTCCAGGAGTATCACCCTGCGCCATCATCATGTGTCTTAAACTCCCAGCGTTTTGCTGATCGCTTCGATGACCCGGTCAGACTGGAATGGCTTAACGATGAAATCTTTGGCACCAGCCTGAATAGCATCAATTACCATCGCTTGTTGTCCCATAGCTGAACACATAATGACTTTAGCGTTCGCATCGATTTTTTTGATTTCTTTCAGTGCTGCAATACCATCCATCTCAGGCATGGTAATATCCATCGTGATCAGATCAGGACGAAGTTCCTTAAATTTCTCAATTGCTTGTGCTCCATCCTGAGCCTCGCCAACGACCTCATATCCGTTTTTGGACAAAATGTCCCGGATCATCATTCTCATAAACGCAGCGTCGTCCACGACTAAAATTCGGTTTGCCATCTTGATTCAAGTCCTCCCTAAATTGTGCTTATTGTAATTTCTGAATTCGGTCCCATTGGCTTACGATATCTATAACACGAACACCAAAATTTTCATCGATAACGACGACTTCTCCCTTGGCGATCAGTTTGTTATTGACCAAAATATCGACAGGTTCGCCGGCCAGTTTATCCAGCTCGACAATTGAACCTTGTGAGAGTTCCAATATATCCTTAATTTGCTTCTGGGTCCTTCCTAATTCTACGGTGACTTTAAGGGGAATGTCCATCAATAAATTCAAATTATTTTCGTCCACCTGACCGTAAGCCCCATTTTGCAAATTGGCGAATTGGACGGGTTGTACATTCACATTCCTGTTGGGCATACCGCCGTAGTGTTGTGGTGCACCATACGGTTGCTGTGGCGGCATCCCGTAAGGCTGTTGTGGCGGCATTCCTTGCGGCATACCCATCGGTGCCTGTCCATATCCATTATAGTCTTGAGCAGGCTGGTGAGGCGCCTGTGGAGGCATTTGTTGTTGAACCGGTGGTTGCTCCGGCGCCACAGGTGGAGCTGCCGCTGCTGGTGCTGCATGCGATGGTGTTGTCACAGGTGCATTAGCCGTTGATTCTTGTGCTCCGCCAATCAACATATCCACCATGTGTTTGGCGAAATCAACAGGCAAAAGCTGCATCAGATTGGAGTCAATCAGATCACCAATCAGGAGGCGAAACGACACTTGAATTAACGTTTCGTCATGCGGCAGACTGCTTACACCCTCGCCACTTTCCATATTGAGAATATCAATGCCTGGCGGAGAGATATTCACAAATCGGTTGAAAATCGTAGACATGGAGGTTGCTGATGAACCCATCATTTGGTTCATTGCTTCCTGCACTGCACTAATATGGATCTCATTCAACTCTTCATCCGCAGGATTGCCTTCGCCTCCAAGCATCAGATCAGCAATTACTTGAGCATCACGCTTTTTGATAACTAGTGAATTGATCCCTTCAAATCCATCCACATAATTGACATGTACTGCAACATGTGGCTTGGGAAACGCTTCTTCGAATTGTGAACGGCTGATAATGGATACCTTCGGTGTTGTAATATCTACTTTTAACCCCAATAGCGTGGACAGTGCTGTCGCTGCGCTACCAAACGTAATATTACCGATCTCCCCCAATGCATCTTGTTCCAGCTCAGTCAGAAAATCATCAACTGTTTTTTCAGCAGGTTCCGTGCTACCCATCGATTCGGATTGCCGGAGCAAAGCATCGATTTCTTCCTGGGACAAATAATCCTTACTCGTCAAATTCTTCAACTCCTTCGGTGACAATCTTATCTATTTGTACAGCCACACGGTCTTTTATCGTTCCCGGACTGCCCATATACTTCAACCTGTCGCCCACTTTGATGGATAATCCCTCATCAACCGGTTTGTTCAACGTAATGACATCGCCGACCGAAAGGCCAAGGAATTCCGAGATTGAAATTCTGGATTCACCCAGTTCCGCAACAACTGGCAATTTGGCTTTGTTCACACGTTCTCTAAGGGCATCGTATTCCTCCGGCGCCCTTGTTTTCTTCTCTGAAACAAACCACTGATGTGTCGACAGCCTTGACATAATAGGTTCAAGAACGACATGTGGGATACACAAATTGATCATGCCCGTAGTGTCACCGATTTTGGTGCTCAGCGAGATCAAGGCAATTGTTTCGTTCGGTGATACGATCTGCATAAACTGTGGATTCGTCTCCAGTGCTTCCATTCTCGGCGATATGTCGAGCACTGTTTTCCAAGCTTCCTGCAAACTTTCGAACGCTCGGCTAAAGATCCGCTCCATAATTGTCGTTTCTATTTCAGTCATTGAAGCTATTTTAGTCGGCGCACTTCCCGTACCACCCAGCAATCGATCCAACATCGCATAACCAACATTGGGGTGAACTTCCATGACCATTCGACCTTGCAACGGTTCTGCCTCAAATATGTTTAATATCGTCATTTTAGGGATTGAACGGATAAATTCATCATAAGGCAGCTGTTCGACTTGAACGACATTAATTTGAACAAAGGTCCGCAATTGGGCTGAAAAATAAGTGGTGAGAAAACGAGCAAAGTTTTCGTGAATTCGGGTCAAGCTCCGAATATGATCCTTAGAAAATCTGACTGCCCTTTTAAAATCATATGATCTAATTTTCTTCTGAGTTTCTTCCTTTTTTAGTTCTTCAGCATCCATCTCACCTGAGGAAAGTGCTGCTAATAGGGCATCTATCTCATTTTGTGATAATACATCCACCATGTTCTCACCCCCTTACCATTGTACAGCGCGCTCTATTACATTGATGCCATTAAAAAATAAGTAAAGTTCGTACCGCTTAGCTTAGGTTCTGGCAAAGCCTCATTGATCAGTTTTGTAAGCTTTTCATTAAACTGAGACCGCCCCTTAGCTGTCTTCAGTTCTTCTGGCTGCGCATCCGCAAAAGTCTGAACAATGATTGGTTTCACAGTAATCTCTTTTATTTTCTCAAAGTCTTCTTTGGCTTTGGCATCAGTCATTTTGAAAGCCAAATTTACTTGTACAATGTGATTAGTGTCTGCCAAATTGGTCTTAATGTCTGTTATTTCAGAAGTAACTTCGACAATTTCGTCTGCCGTCATCTTTTTGGCTTCAGCAGCCAATGCTACATCTTGATCAGCTTTGTTTCCCGGTTGTCCTTGCATAAATACAAACACAACCACCACAATGAGTGTAATGGCAAGCAAAATCGTTGCCACCCAAGGCATCATCTTCTTCATCAGGATTCCTCCGTTTGCTGCACTTTGATAGTGGCTGCCTGAACCCCGATTTCACGGTTGTAATCTTTGATTTTGGAAATGACTTCATCTGCCTTTTCAAGGACAATCAGTCTCTTACCAGTTACCAGAGTAATATACGTATCCGGCGTTTCTTCTACAATCTCTACCATCAGCGCATTTAACCACATGGGAGAACCATTTAACCGCGTTACCGAAATCATGCTAAGCCCCCTCTCGATCAATGTGGGGGAGCTAGCTCCCCCACGCATTAAAACTTTCTAATCAGTTATTAACGTTTCAGGTTAACAACTTCCTGAAGCACTTCATCGGATGTTGTGATGATCCGTGAGTTCGCCTGGAAACCACGTTGAGCGACGATCATCTCTGTAAACTCACCCGTCAAATCTACATTGGACATTTCCAGTTGGCCTGCAATGATTGAACCAGTCCCGTCTTCAGCACTATTAGCTGTCAAAGGTTCAAGCGCACCATCCGGGTTGGCGTTTGCAGTCATTCGGTACAAGTTACCACCAATTTTTTCAAGTCCCTCTGGATTAACTACTTTACCAATCCCAATCTGTGGACCTGGCTCGATAGTGCCGTCAGCCATTGTTTGGTTAATCGTACCATCCTGTCCGATTGTAAATGAAACTACATCGTCAGGAATTGTAATGTTACCACCACCGCTATCCACCACAAAGAGACCATCTGAAGTCACTAGATTCCGTGCCGCATCAACATGGAAATCACCAGCGCGAGTAAGGTAGGGGATTTCTTGATCTTCGCTCAAACGGACCAAGAAAAAGCCATCTCCATTAATACGTAAATCAGTTGGGTTGTTAGTTGTCATCGGGCTTCCTGCAAGATGCAATGTATCAATAGAACCTACAGACACACCCAAACCAATTTGTTTAGCATTCACACCACCGGTTGGAGTATCTGTCGGTGCAGTTACTCCTGCAGTAGTCTGGCTCATAATATCTTTGAACATTACACGGCTACCCTTGAAGCCAACAGTGTTTACGTTCGCGATATTATTACCAATGACATCTAGTTTGGTTTGAAAACCCCGCATCCCGGAAACACCAGAGTACATCGATTTCAACATGATTATAAATCCTCCCAGTCTTAATTTGGTTACCGCATCAGTCGGTCAGCGGTGTTCCGGCTCCCGAGAAGGGCCAGCCGGTTAAGATATGATTACTGCACTATCGATTTGAGTAAATACGTTATCCTTCATGCTTTCGCTATCCATAGCTGTAACTACAGTGCGATTCTTGACATTGACGATAAAAGCCATATCCTGCATCAGGATCAGAGATTCTTTAGCACCTTTGGCCGCAGCCTTGTCCAGTGCCGTTCCAATCTGCTGCATCTGCTCACTTTTCAGCTCAATTCCCCGCTGTTCCAATCTTTTGGCTGCATGGTTGCTTAGCTTAAGGAGATTATCCTCTAGCACTTGGGCAAAAGGTCTTTCAGGAGTGATTGCTGTTTCACTCTGTTTAGTGCGATTAAGCAAGTTCGGTGTTACTGGGCCTGTATATAGTTGTCCTACCGTTATTCGTTCACTCATAACGTGTTCCCACTATCTTGACCTGATGTTTTAGCTTCCTCGCTTTCGCTCACTGGTGTTGAACCATCAACAGTACTCTGATCTTGGGACGCTTCTTCCTCGACTGGAGCGGGATTCGAAACCTGGATAATTTCATTCAGCTCGATTTCGTCTTCGCCCACTTTAGCGTACTGTACACCATCCCGTACGATGATCGAATCAACAATTCCCTGACGAAGCGTTCCGCTGTCTTCTTTATTAGAAGAAAGCCAGCTGATTTCCCGTCCGATCATGCTTGAAACCGCACCAAGAGACTGATTCAGCGTTTTGAGCTGGGACGAAATGTTAACCAGCTGTTCAACCGAACTGAACTGTGCCATTTGAGCAATAAATTCCTTATCCTCCATAGGCTGCATCGGATCCTGATTTTGAAGTTGGGTGATTAGTATCTTAAGAAACTGATCCTTCCCTAACTCCTTGGTAGCTGCACTGGTTGTGGCCGTGTTCGAAGCCGAGTAGTTCGGCCATGTATTATTGGTAGAAACAATTTCAGTAGCCAATATTTTCACCTCATTTCTAGTTAAGCTTTAGCAGTAAACGAGCCTCCCTGGAAGTCGTTTCCTTCCTCATTTTCACTGCGCCAATTCCGCAGTTCTTCCTGAAGGGTTGCCGTAGTTATTGCATCCTCTGTTTGCTCTTCACGTTCCCGTGAACGGCGCTGATCCTGCGAGTTATTTCCTTGCTGACGTCCGTCATCATGATACATCTCAGAACCTAGGGAGCTGCTCTGAGTGACTTCGATTCTCTCCACTTGAATACCTTGGGATTGAAGCGAGGTACGAAGCTGAGTCATTTGCTGTTCAAGCATATCCTTCGCCATCGCATGTTCAGTCATGAAGCGTGCAACCAATTGTCCGTTCTGCAAGGTAATCTGTACATCCAGCTTACCCAGATGTTCGGGACGAAGTGAGATTGTAGCTTCTGAAAAGCCTTTTTGTTGCACGATATCCAGCTTATTCACCACAAATTGCGTCATTTCCTTTGCAAACTGTGATGCCTGCATTACAGGTTCAGCTGGCTTAACTACCGCTGTGCCCGAAGTACGCATGGATAACTCACCGGCTGTAATCACTTTTGAATGATCCATTTCTCCACCTACACTTGCAGTCGACGAAGTGTTCACATCTGTTTCACCTGTCACTTTAAGCTCTTTGCTAGAAGACGAAATTACAGTCAATTCTTTCTCCGTAGATGGATTAGCTTTGGTTTGTACACCTTGATCTTTTAATGAATCCATGGAATCAACGATAGTTTTAAGTTCTGTCCATCCTTTATTGCTGCTCAGATCAACTCCAGCCTCCTGCAGCTGATTCTGGAGGGTTTGAAGCAACTGCTTAAACTCAGCTGTATTTTTGGCTATAGGACTATCTGGTTCAGTCATGCTTGCAACCAACTGAGTAAGCACATCCTGCAGCACAAAGCGAACTGCAGCTGGGTGTTCAGTAAGATCCATCACCGCAGTAGCGTTAACAGTTGTTGGCGCATTTACTGTTCCATCCGCTTTTTCCGTTTCAACGGAAGCACCGTTTAATTGGGCATACAGCTGTTGAATCAGATTTTGCAAGTCTGCCAGTAATGTTGGGTCATTTTCCAAAACTTCATCTATCGAATCCAAGTCACCAAACAAGGAGTCCAGAACAGCTGTAAGAGACGTTTCTTCCCCTTCTTCACTAGTTGCAAGGGCTATAGCTAACGGATTTACAGTTAAACCCCCAACAGTAGCCGAGTTGTTTTCTTCCGAAGTGGTACTATTCAATGACTGTGCCAGTGTTTGCAAAAAACCACCATCGGCCCCTGTAACCCCACCTTTAGATTGCGTTCCAGCAGAAGTTTGTGCTGCTCCTGTTGCCTTTGAAGTGGATACTGAGGTCATTTGGTATACGATTGACATTTGTTTCACCTCCTTTCGAATTAAGAGCGTTCTACCTACTTATTTCCCATTAACCGGTTTAAGATTTTCGCTGTTTCAGCTGAATTCTCTGTAGACATATTCTCAAGTAATTGTGAGCGTGTAGCATCGTCTACCGAGTTTAAAATGGTCAATGTTTTATCTGGACTGAGTTTATACGTCTCTAGCAGCAATTTTGCTCCGCTTGAGGCTGACATCGAAGAGAACGTTTGGCTGAGCTGGGTTTTGTCCAGGTTTTTCGAATTGGTAGTTGATGTTGTTGTAGTTGCTGCCGTTTCTTTCTTCAATCTGGATTGCAGCGCATCCAGTGCCAGATCTCCGGAAGGTTTTGCATCCTTCATCATCATCGTGACATCTGCCGCCGTTTTCGGATCCATTTTCTCCAACACTTTCGTACGGGCAGTCGACTGCATCGCACTCAGAAGAAGCACCATTTCTTCATTGGTCATGTTCTGTAAAATCGGTGCCGCTTTGCTTGGACTCATGTCTGCGTACATTTTGGCCAAATCCTTGATCTGCTTCTGATAATCAGATTCGGTCTCCGGAACTTCGGCAGCCGCCGTTTCCGCCGCTTTTTCTGCTTCATCCAATTTCGCTTGAAGATCGCTTGCTTTTTTTGCTTCTGCCGATGTAGCCTCTTTTGCTGCCTGTAGCTCTGTTTCTTTAGCTGCTACTTGAGACTTCAACTTTTCGATTGTTGCTTCAGCACTCTCAACTTGCTTTTCGCTTTCGTTCAGCTTTTCTTTTTCAGGATCCAGAACAGGATCAGGCACCCAATTCTTGACTACCGGAATTTTGTTAGCTAGCTCAAGCATGTTATTGCGAATATCTACATTAAATAAGGTCAGCAGTACACCGAGCAACACTACGGTGAAAACAATCGGGATTGAAATCATCAGAAACTTTTCCCAACCGCCACCTGACTCTTTCTCGATATCTGTGTCTTTAACAGCCATTAGTTCATTCCTCCTTCACGAGACAACTTCGCTTGCGAAGCCCATCAGATTGCGCGTCCGGCCTTTGCAGCGAAGCGTACAGTAGCCATCTCGTCCAGATCGTTCTGTTCCCGGAGGAGCATCTCCTGCTGAAATTTGATCTTGGCTTTGTCTCTCGCTTCAAGCCACACTTTTTCATCAACCATCTTACCGTTTAAGAACGTCTGATTCCGCTGCACATTGACCTGAGCGTGTTTAACATCCGTATTCTTTTTGGAGATGCACTCATCCAGGTGATACACGTATCGCTGCATTTCTTGCAGACTGGATACAGAAGCTGTGCTCTCCGTTGCGGATTGAATGACACTAATCAGTTCGTTTTTATCATTCATAAGTTGTAGAAGGTGTTCTTCTTCTGTTTGAAGTTTGCCGATTGCTGTGGATAACATCCACTCCGCTTGTGTTTTTTCATTGCTTTTCAGGTCAACTACCTTCTGGAAATGATATCGAAATTTCATCGCTTAACCTTTCATCTCCTTGCAAATTCAAGAATCAAACGTTCCTGCACTTCACTCAGCGTTACTTTTTCGTCCACTTTTTGCTTGGTAAAGTTCCATATGCTTTCGATCTGATCCATCGCTTCATCAATAGCTGCATTCGACCCTCTTTGATAAGCCCCAATGTTGATCAAATCCTCGGATTCTTTATAGACGGCCATCAATCGCTTCATATTATTAACGGCTTCCAGCTGCTCTTCAGGCGCAATATCTTTCATGACACGACTAATGCTTGCGAGCACATCGATTGCCGGAAAATGCCCTTTGTTCGCAATGGACCGATTCAGCACAATGTGACCGTCCAGAATCCCCCTAACGGCATCCGCTATCGGTTCATTCATATCGTCACCATCGACGAGCACCGTGTAAAATGCTGTTATGGAGCCGGTTGGCCCCGTTCCTGCACGTTCCAGCAATTTAGGCAAACTCGCAAATACAGAAGGTGTGTAACCTCTCATCGCTGGAGGTTCACCTACAGCAAGTCCAACTTCCCTTTGAGCCATGGCATAACGAGTAACGGAATCCATCATCAACATGACATTCATGCCTCTGTCCCTGAAATATTCCGCTATCGTGGTGGCAATGACTGCCCCCTTAATTCGAATCAATGCAGGTTGGTCTGAAGTAGCAACGATGACCACCGAGCGTTCCAGCCCTTCCGGCCCCAGATCTCGCTCAATAAAATCACGAACCTCGCGTCCCCGTTCACCTACGAGTGCAATAACATTTACATCAGCTGCCGTATTGCGAGCAATCATGCCCATCAATGTACTCTTACCAACACCCGATCCGGCAAAAATACCAACCCGCTGACCTTTACCAACGGTTAACAGACCGTCAATCGCTCTAACGCCTACACCCATGGTTTCCAGTACACGCGGCCGTTCCATTGGATTCACAGGTTTATTCGATGTGGAGAACATCGGCATTCTTGAAGGCAGTAACGATCCATCCAGAGGTTGACCAAGTCCATCAAGCACTTTGCCCAACAGCTCTGAACCAACCTGAACTCCAAGCGGCTTCCCGGTACCTACGACATCACACCCCGGACCAATCGATTGCAATTCACCCAAAGGCATCAGCAGCACTTTGTTATCCCGGAAACCAACGACTTCTGCTTGAATCGGCTTCTCTGATTTACCCGGGTAGATGTAGCATACGTCACCGATGCTTGCGTCAGGACCTTCGGATTCAACCATAAGCCCGATAACCTGTGTGACCTTACCATTAACCCGAACAGGATCAAATTGGCGTAAGTGCTCCATGTAACGCTGTGAACTAAGAACCTTCATGTTGATTTTTTCGCCCCTCATCCTCAAGTGCTATGCGGATCAGTTCTTTTTTTATTTCAGAAAGCTGTGTATCAATACGGGCATCGACGCTGCCAAACGATGAGCGAATGACACACCCTTTGTCTTTCACCGTTGCATCAGGCAATATTTGAAGTTCGGCCTGTGAGTCGATCGATAAGGACAACTCCTCACGCGCAGCTTGTACAAACGCAAACTGCTCTGGTGCTACACACAAGGCAATCATTCCTTGTTCACGTTTCCGTGACAGATTCTGACGGATCAATTCGAGAGTATGCTCTGGTTCAACAGTAAGCTGCTTATCAATAACCTTCTCTGCAATTCCGCATGCCAGATCTACAAGGAAAGGCTCTGCTTCCTGGATAATTTGATCTTTTGCTACATAAGCCTCTTGCAGTACTTCCTGGGCTTCTTTCATCATCTGTTCGATCTGCACTTGGAGATCCAGTTCAGCTTGTACTTTGCCTTCATCAAAACCCTGCTGAAAACCTTGTGAGCGCATCGCTTCAATTAAATGTTCATCCTGCTGACGCTGTTCCTGCCACCAGGTATCGATCTGCTCACGGGCTTCTTTAAGCATGCGTTCCGCTTCCTCGGAAGCTTCGCGTACCTGCTTTTCTGCAAACTCCTTGGCATCCTCCAGCATCTCCGCAGTCAGACGTTTAGTTTCTTCGTCTACACGAGCCTGTAACGCCTCTGTCTCTGCACCTTCTATTTCACTATCTGTTCCTTCAGTTTCAGGACCACCATAATGATGATGATTTTCAAGACGTTTGCGGTCATCAACCGGCACATACTGGAAAGATTTAATCAAATTAGACAATGATATCATCTCCTCCGCCGCGAGCGATAATGATCTCACCAGCTTCTTCCAGTCTGCGGATCGTTCCTACGATACGAGTCTGGGCTTCTTCCACATCACGCAACCGAACAGGTCCCATGAATTCCATTTCTTCCTTGAATGTCTCGGACATCCGTTTGGACATGTTGCGGAACACTGCATCGCGAACCTCTTCGCTCGCCACTTTGAGTGCAAGCTGCAAGTCTGCGTTGTCGATATCGCGGATGATACGTTGAATTGACCGATCGTCCACGTTGACAATATCTTCGAATACAAACATGCGTTTTTTGATTTCTTCGGCAAGTTCCGGATCCTGAATTTCCAGAGAATCCAAAATGGTACGTTCCGTACCCCGGTCGACCCCATTCAAAATCTGTACGATCGACTCGATGCCGCCCGCGTTTGTATAATCCTGTGTAACCGTTGACGACAACTTTTGTTCCAATACACGTTCCACCTGAGAGATAACCTCAGGGGAGGTGCTGTCCATGACAGCGACTCTTCGTGCAACATCAGCCTGCTTCTCCTGAGGCAATGAGGATAGAATTGCTGCTGCCTGCTCGAATTGCAGGTAGGATAGTACCAAGGCAATCGTCTGTGGACTTTCGTTTTGAATAAAGTTTAATATTTGGTTTGGATCGGCTTTGCGTGCAAAGTCAAATGGTCTAACCTGCAGCGTAGCTGTCAAACGATTAATAACTTCAAGTGCTTTTTGCGATCCAAGTGCCTTTTCCAATATTTCTCTCGCGTAAGTAATACCGCCTTGAGAGATGTATTCCTGAGCCAGACAGATCTGGTGAAACTCCGCCATAATCATATCTTTTTCGGAAGCATCAACTTTGCGAACATTGGCAATCTCCAATGTCAATTGTTCAATCTCCTCATCACGCAGATGTTTGAAGATTTGTGCCGACACTTCCGGACCTAGTGTAATCAACAAAATTGCTGCTTTTTGTCTTCCAGTCAAACCTTGACTGCTTGCCTTTGCCAATGCGTTCACCTCTATTCGTCAGCCAGCCACGTACGCAGCAGATTGACGAATTCGTCTGGCTTTTTCTTCGCCAAACTCTCCAATTGTTTGCGCACTTGACTTTCGTTCGTTACACTGTCCAACGTAATGGACGGGAACTCTGTTGCTACTGGGAGAGGAATATCTTCTTCTTCCTCTTCGTTTTGTTTGCGTCGACGGCGTACCAGGAGGATAACGATTGCTGCGATTAACGCGGCCACCAATGCTCCTGCGCCCCACATCATACCTGTTGATAGCTGGAATCCTGTTTCTGCAGCAGTTGCAGTCTGGAAACCTTGTGATATAACCGAAACTTTCTTGGTCAGATCAGCGTCTGTAATTACATCACCTGAATCTGCAAGTGAAGCTCGAACGATGTTCACCAAAATATTCTCAATTGCATCCTGGACAGGTTGTTGTAATTCTGTTTGTCCTTCAGGTGGTTCAACGGCTACGTTAATGGTTAAATCTTTTACAGTATAAGGACTAGAAATGATATCTTTGGCAATTCGATTGACTTCGTAGTTTACAGTGCTTGATGATTCCTCAGAAGTTGAATTCCCCGTTGCATCCGCTGAAGGATACCCAGGAACTTCTTCTTGACCGGTACCTGCGACACCGCCTGTTGGAGTACTCGCACCTGTATAACTCTTTTGAATCTCCTGAACACTGATCTCTATGCCCTTCATGTTCTCTTCATCAACAGGTGTAACCAGATTCTCTTTGCTTGTCACTTTATCGAAGTTAAGCTTGGAAGCAACGAGTACATTTACTTTGTCTTCGCCTACGATTTGAGACAGAAACTGTTTTACATTGTTGCGTACATCATTTTCGAACTTCTTCTGCAAAGCCATGTTTTCCTGGACTTCGGAAGATAATCCACCACTGCCTCCACGGGCAGTTGGAATCAACTCGGCTTCATCCGTGTTGGTGATCGTAATATTTTCAATCGGCAGGTTGGGAATAGCGGTTTTCACCAAGTTAAAATATCCATCCACTGCTGCCTGATTCGGGTGGTATCCTGGTTTAAACTGCAATGCTACGGAAGCGGATGCTTTGTCTTGCTCTTCCAGGCCGGCAAAGATATTATCTTTTGGCATATTGACCAAGACTTTTGCATCTTGAATACCCTGCATGCGCTGGAGTAACTGTTCGACCTCTCCATTAATGGCATTGTTATATTTAACATCGAATTCTTTGTCTGTCATCCCGATTGGCGATGAAGACTCCTCGAATGATTTATACCCCAATGAACCATTCTGAATAATCCCTTGTGATCCTATGTTGACTTTTGCAAGTGCAACATCCGTGCTTGGTACCGATATGGTTTTCCCGTCTGCGCTTAATTTGTAGGGGATATTGGATGAATCCAGATAGTTAATGACTCCTGCTGAGTCACTGGAATTCAAATCAGTAAATGCCACTTCATATTCTGTTTTGGACAGCTGCATAGTTAGTACAACCGCTGCCAGAATTAAAAATAAAAAGGTGGAAACCAGTAAAACTTTCTGTTTTTTGCTGAAGCTATTCCAATACTGGGTTACTTTATCCCTGTACTGGGCGATTCTCTCATTCACTCTGTCACCCCATCCGAAACTTTGCTTAGTCTGTCCCGAGCCATTAAAGTACTTCATGACTAAAGTACGAGATCTGCCTCAGGAGCAGCATCGCAGCTGCTTGTTGTAATGATCAGCGCTGTTATCGAAGCGCAATCATGCTCTTTTTACATTTGCGTACGCATAATCTCTTGATACGCTTCGACTACTTTGTTTCGGACTTGCGACGTGAGTTGCAGACTCAACAGGGCCTGTTCTGAAGCGATCATTACCTGATCCACGTTCACATTCCCCAATAGAAATTGATTGGACATTTCATGTGCCTGAGTCTCCTGCGTTGCCACGGACCCTAATGCCTCTTGTAAGTATGTACCGAAGCTCTGAATGGTTTCGGCTGGTGTTGATGTTTTGCTAACGGAAGCATTTTGCATCTGCAACGGTTGAACTACCTGTGTGTTAAACATGTTGTTCTGAATCATCAATGTCTCCCCTTTATCCCATTATTCATGTTAAAACCTCATTGACATTACCGTAATCTATCTTCCGATCTCTAAAGCTTTGGTTATCATTGCTTTGGTTGAATTTAGCGCTGTTACGTTTGCCTCGTAGGACCGAGAAGCTGATATCATGTCAACCATCTCTTTCGCAATATCCACATTTGGCATATACACATACCCTTCAGCGTTGGCATCAGGATGAGAAGGATCATATACAGGTTTCAGAGGAGACTGATCTTCACGAATCTCTGATACTCTAACTCCCTCACCCGAGGACTTACCCCCCATCTGATTTTGCAGGATACTGCTAAACGAAGCTTTGTTTGGTTCGAGAACTACCATTTTTCTTTTGTAGGGAACGGCTTCACCATTCGATACACTGGCGCGAGTCGTCTCAGCATTAGCGATGTTTGAAGATATTACGTCCATCCTCAAACGTTGGGCTGTCAGGGCCGAGGAGCTAATGTTAAAACTGTTACTGATATTCACCTAAGTTATCTCCCTTCCACTCCAACACGCATCATTTTAATCTGTTCATTCACTTGTTGAATATAAGCGTTGTAACGCAACTGGTTCTCCGCCAGAAGACTCATTTCTTTGTCGATATCGACATTATTCTGGTTATTATTCATGGATGTCGAATGATCCATTGTTACTACAGGTGTAGGAACGGAAGAGGAAGGTCCTATGACAAAATGCCTTGAGTCCGTTACTTTCCCCTTAAGAACTGGCATATCTCCATCCGTTTGCTGCCTTAAAATCTCTTCAAAAGATACGTCAGAACGCTTGTAGTACGGGGTGTCCGCATTCGCAATGTTGTCTGCAATTGTTTGTTGTCTAGTGTTGGACGCATCGAGTGCACCTTGTAATCTTTTAAAGCTAATATCATTCAAAAGATTCACTATTTCCCTCCTCTCCTTAGAAATTATGGAAAAAGATTCAATCTTTTTCCCTTAAATTCGCTTATGTTTTTCGACAAAAACATTCGCCTTTTCACGTTTTTCTAGGACTTAAGTAGAATTAACTCTGATGTTGTCGTATAACATAAGTTTCTTCGAGATTGGCATTTATTACAATAAGAAAAAAGCCCTATCTTTTCTGAAAGAGAGGGCTTTTTGTGTATTTTCTGCAAATTATGAATTTTTTCGCAAATGTTGAGGCCCAAAACAAATTGGAGTTCACATCTACAAAACACACACTTAAACATTCTTAAAATTTATAACAGGCTCTTCCATCTTATTCCTGCCGTCACTTCATCGACTTCATCTACAATTGGGAAAATTTCTCTTAATTGTGTTAGCAATATTTGCCGTTGCAACAAGGTTTTTATTCATCATAACTTTAGAAGGAAACATTCAATACATTAAATAATGGACAAGCTAGCCTTCTTGCTTTACTTGTTTACCCTGATATAACACAACACTTTCTTAACAATTAAAAATCCGGTTACACCAGGTAGTCAACGAAAATATTTTACTACATCAGCGTATTACTCCGATCGACTTTTTGCGCATTTGCGCAAGTTTTGTCGGCAATGTAATTAAACCGATAAACAGACTTGGATAAAACAGACAACCTTATATTGGAAGCTATTCCACCCACAAACATGATATTTTTCAGATTCTTACGCCACCGGATCCAGACAACTGCGGCACAAGTCCTATTTTTTACTACTCTAAATGTAACTTCAATCTTTTTATCGGCTTTTCTCTGGAAATCCATTAGTCGGGAACAAAAAAAGGCAGCATCCATCTGCCATAAAGATAAGCAATCACCAACCGATCAGGATTATTCCTTCAACAGTAGTTCATCTTATTTCTATTAAACAGTGAATACCACCATTAAACTTCAATATTATATATTGCTTCTGTTTATTAAGAAAGTCTTATTACAGAATATATTGACTCAGGTCACGATCCTGTGCAATATCGTTCAGTTTCTCACGTACATACTCCGGAGTAATGACCATTCGCTCGAGCGTGAGCTCAGGTGCCTCATATGACAAATCCTCAAGGAGTTTCTCAAGAATAGTATGCAGACGCCTAGCGCCAATATTCTCCGTATTTTGGTTTACGGATTCAGCAAGCTTGGCAATCTCACGAATGGCCTCATCCGAGAATTCGATTTCAATATTTTCGGTCCGCAGCAAGTCGACATATTGTTTAGTCAACGCATTTTGAGGTTCTGTCAAGATAGATACGAACTCCTCCAGAGATAAGCTATTCAACTCAACCCGAATTGGGAAACGACCTTGAAGCTCTGGGATCAGATCCGAAGGTTTGGCCACATGGAATGCTCCAGCCGCCATAAACAGAATATAATCGGTTTTGACAGGTCCGTACTTGGTCATCACAGTAGAACCTTCCACGATAGGCAAAATATCCCGCTGTACCCCTTCACGAGATACATCCGGGCCGCTGCCGCGTCCCTGGCTGGCCACCTTGTCGATTTCGTCAATAAAAATGATACCCGTCTGTTCAGCTCTGCGAATGGACTCTTGTGTAACGTCATCCATGTCGATCAGCTTGCTTGCTTCTTCCTGGATCAGCACTTTACGAGCTTCTTTGATCGCCAGCTTGCGTTTTTTGGTGCGTCGCGGCAGCAGGCTCCCAAACATCTCCTGCATATTCATGCCCATCTGGTCATTTCCCTGCCCTGCAAACATATCCATCATATTCGGAGCTGTATCCTCAACATCAATCTCGATAATGTCTTCTTCCAGCTTACCGGATAACAAGTCGAATTTGATCTTGCGACGCCGCTCTGCGACATTGGTGTCCGGCTCTGGTTCTTCCTGCTCGGGCGTATTGTTTCCGTTATTGCCAAATATCATTTCAAACGGGTTACGTTGATTTTTGGACTTGGATTGAGAAGGAGCCAGAATATGTACGATGCGTTCATTGGCAGCTTCTTCAGCCTTGTCTTTTACCTTTTCGGTCCGTTCCAGCTTAACCATCCGCATGGACGTTTCAATCAGGTCACGGATCATGGATTCAACATCACGACCAACATAACCCACTTCCGTGAATTTCGTTGCCTCCACCTTTACAAAAGGGGCTCCCACCAGTTTAGCCAGGCGGCGGGCAATTTCCGTTTTACCAACACCTGTCGGTCCAATCATTAATATGTTTTTAGGTACAATATCATCCTGCGTATGCTCTGGCAAAAGGCTGCGGCGATATCGATTGCGCAAGGCAACAGCCACCGATTTTTTGGCCTGTTTCTGACCCACAATATACTTATCAAGCTCTGCAACGATTTGTCTTGGTGTTAACGCTTGTGTTTGCATTTCGCTTCCCTCCTACCAGTCTACTTAAAATCCTGCATAGAAATATGTTATCAAAATTAGGGATAACCCCGCAAATTGATAGGAATAGCCCTAACGGCCATGCTCTATGTTTCAGTTTGCGGGGTTATCTTACAGTTCTTCTACAATGATATTATTGTTGGTATACACACATAACTCTGCTGCCACCTGCAATGACTCACGGGCAATGTCCTTGGCTTCCAGGTTTGTTGCATGACGTTTCAATGCACGTGCAGCAGACAGCGCAAAGTTCCCACCAGAACCGATCGCAATGACATCGTCATCCGGCTCAATGATTTCGCCTCCACCAGAGATGAGCAGCATCCCCGTCTTATCCATAACGATAAGAAGTGCTTCAAGCTTGCGCAAAATGCGATCCTGCCGCCAGTCCTTGGCAAGCTCCACCGCGGCACGCTGCAGATTGCCATGATGCTCTTCCAGCTTACCCTCAAACTTTTCGAATAGTGTAATGGCATCCGCTACTGAACCGGCAAAACCAGCTACAACCTGTCCGCGGTATAGACGTCTTACTTTTTTGGCCGTATTTTTCATCACAACGCTTTGCCCCATAGTCACCTGACCATCTCCGGCAATCGCTGCCTTGCCATTATGACGAACTGCACAGATCGTTGTAGCATGAAATGACATATCCATGATTCAGCCTCCTCCCACGAAACTAATTTATACGCGTCCCGGAACGGTTAGACCTTCTGCAGCTGCAAAACGGGCAATACCATCCAATGCGCGCTGTGCAAGAGCTTCATTTTTTTCTTTTTTGTTACGGATCTTCGTTTCCAGTTTCGGCAGCAAGCCAAAGTTTGCATTCATCGGTTGGAAGTGTTTGAAGTCAGCCGTAGTAATGTACTGTGCCATACTGCCCAGCGTTGTCTCTACAGGCAACACTACAAGTTCCTGTCCAAGTGCCGCTTTGGCTGCATTCATACCCGCAATCAGACCTGAAGCGGCTGATTCAACATACCCTTCAACACCTGTCATTTGTCCTGCAAAGAACAGATTTGGACGTTCCTTGAATTGATACGTCGGACGCAGCAATTTGGGAGAATTAATGAACGTATTGCGGTGCATAACACCATAACGTACAAACTCCGCATTTTCCAGGCCAGGGATTAGCGAGAATACACGTTTCTGCTCTCCCCATTTCAGATGTGTCTGGAATCCAACCAGGTTATACAGCGTTCCTGCTGCGTTATCCTGTCTGAGCTGTACTACTGCGTGTGGCAGCTCCCCTGTATGCGGGTTAATGAGACCAACAGGCTTCATCGGACCAAACAGAGCCGTTTGTTTTCCTCGCTTCATCATGACTTCAATCGGCATGCAGCCTTCGAAGTAAATTTCCTTTTCAAACTCTTTTAATTGGGCAACCTCTGCCGTAATCAGAGCATCATAGAAGATATCAAACTCTTCTTCTGTCATCGGACAGTTTAGGTAGGCTGCCTCCCCTTTATCATAACGGGAAGCAAGGTACACCTTGTTCATGTCAATGGAGTCTTTTTCAATAATCGGAGCAGCCGCGTCGTAGAAATAGAAGTATTCCTCGCCCATCAGTGCCTTGATTTGTTCGGATAATGCTGGCGAAGTCAGTGGACCGGTAGCAACAACAACGATACCATCCTCTGGTAAGGAGGTCAGTTCTTCGTTGACCACCTCGATGAGTGGATGCTGATGAAGCGTGGAAGTAATCTCTCCCGAGAATCCATCGCGGTCAACAGCCAGTGCTCCTCCCGCTGGAACTGCATTTCGATCGGCTGCACCCAGTACCAGGGAGTTCAGCATTCTCATTTCTTCTTTCAGCACACCAACTGCATTAGTCAAACCGTTGGCACGCAGCGAATTGCTGCACACCAGTTCTGCAAATTTATCAGTATGATGAGCCGGTGTTTTTACAACCGGTCTCATCTCATATAGCTTCACACGTACACCGCGACTTGCAATTTGCCAAGCTGCTTCAGTTCCTGCCAGCCCGGCACCTATTACTGTTACTACTTGTTCATTCGTCAAAATCATTTACCCCCATATATGCTAATCCGCTGTTTCTTCTTCCGGTTCCTCTACCGGTTCCTGATGATCACAGGATGTACATTGCAAACGCGTCCCCTGCTTGTTTCGTTTCTCAACCATGAGAGAACCACAACTTGGACAAGGTTTGGCCGACGGTTTATCCCACGATACGAAATCACACTCTGGATACTTGTCGCAGCCATAGAAGATACGTCCTTTTTTACTACGACGTTCAACCACATGTCCTTCCTTACATTTCGGACAAGTTACGCCAATATCCTTAATAATCGGTTTGGTGTTCCGGCAGTCCGGAAATCCGGAGCACGCAAGAAACTTGCCGAACCGACCCAGTTTATACACAAGCGGCTTGCCGCATTTTTCGCAGATTTCGTCCGAGACCTCATCTTCAATCTCAATCTCTTTCATTTCTTCTTCTGCGAATTCGAGTCTTTTCTCAAATGATTCATAAAATTCAGCAAGTACCTTGACCCAGTCTTCCGAGCCTTCCTCCACATGGTCAAGATCACCTTCCATATTGGCAGTGAACTCTACATTCAGAATTTCAGGGAAAAACTCCTCCATCTGTTCGATGACCAGTTCTCCAAGCTCGGTCGGCATGAATTTTTTCTCTTCGATTGCCACATATCCACGCTTCTGAATGGTTTCCAGGGTTGGTGCATATGTACTTGGACGCCCTATGCCCAGCTCTTCCAGCGTACGTACAAGTCTTGCTTCCGTATATCGGGGCGGCGGTTGAGTGAAGTGCTGTTTCGGTTCAATCTCCTGCTTCTCTAACCGATCACCATTTTTTAGTGGAGGCAGCAAACGATCTTCTTCCGTAGTACCATCATCGTTTCCTTCCACATAGACCTTCATGAAGCCTTGAAAGCGAACCTTGGAGCCTGCTGCACGGAAAATGGTATCTCCAGCTGCGATATCCACAGAGAGTGTATCGAGGACAGCAGAAGACATCTGGCTAGCCACGAAGCGCTCCCATACCAGTTTATACAGTCTGAACTGATCACGGCTCATAAATGATTTGATGGAATCCGGATCACGCAAAATGGATGTAGGACGAATAGCTTCGTGAGCATCCTGCGCATTGGCTGCCTTCTTGGAATAGTTTCTTGGCGTCTCAGGTGCAAAAGCTTCACCGTACTTGCCAACAATATATTCTTTGGCTTCTTCCTGAGCTGATGCCGCAATCCGGGTGGAGTCTGTACGCATATACGTGATGAGACCCACTGTGCCTTCTTTTCCGAGGTCTACGCCCTCATAGAGCTGTTGAGCAACCGACATCGTTTTGGAAGCCCTGAAATTCAATTTCCGTGCAGCCTCCTGCTGCAAAGAACTTGTCGTAAACGGAGCGGATGGATTCCGGCTGCGTTCTTTCTCTTTCACTTCTTTGACGGTAAAATCCGCGTTCTCAATTTGTTTCAAAATAGCTTGTACTTCGGCTTCACTTCCCAGTTCGGTTTTTGCACCGTTCAATTGATGGAACTTCGCTTCAAACGGATTACCGTCTGCAGTCAGCTTCGCCGTAATGCTCCAGTATTCTTCTGGAATAAAGTCATTGATTTCATTTTCGCGATCCAAAATGATTTTGACTGCCACCGACTGTACACGTCCAGCGGACAATCCTTTTTTGACTTTCTTCCATAATAAAGGACTGATTTTATATCCGACAAGCCGATCCAGAATTCGTCTGGCCTGCTGTGCATTAACCAAGTCCATGTTAATCTTGCGTGGTGTTTTGAACGCATCCTTGACTGCCTGCTTCGTAATTTCGTTGAAGACAACACGGCAATCCTCCGTGTCATCCAGTTCAAGTGCATGAGCCAGGTGCCATGCAATAGCCTCGCCTTCGCGATCCGGGTCAGCTGCGAGGTACACTTTTTTCACTTTCTTTCGTGCATCCTTCAGTTCTTTCAAAATCGAACCTTTGCCGCGGATCGTAATATATTTCGGATTAAAATCATTCTCCACCTCAACGCCGATCTGACTTTTCGGCAAATCGCGCACATGTCCCATCGAAGCCTTCACGATGAACTTGCTGCCTAAATATTTGCCGATTGTCTTCGCCTTTGAGGGCGACTCCACGATTACGAGTGAATCCGCCATAGGTTCATCCTCCTCTCAGTCATGAAACTGCTTGTTCCTTTTCATCCTTGTCAGCAATTAAATAACTTCCGTTAATAATCTATTTTCACATGCCGCGTGGTCACAGCATTGTCATACCCTTGCATATTTGGTTCCAGGTAATTGGCTAATCTGTTTTTTTATGATTAAAGATAACAGAACTGAATGCAAATGTCCAAAATCCCAACCGAGCTGCTCTACAAGTTGATCCAAAGATCTTTCGTCCTGCTCCAGCAGGGAGATGATCCTTCTCTCATCAGATGAGAGACTCACCTCAGGAAACATATCCGGATGATTACCTTCTCCCTTTTCTGGGGAACGTCCTCTATTGTAAGGAAGTTGTTCGGGATTTGGCAAGTCCATTCGGTACTCTTCAAGCAGATCATCCGCGCAAGTGACCAATTTTGCCCCCTGACGAATCAGATTATGTGACCCCCGACTCTTGGGTGATGTAATGGGGCCCGGAACAGCAAACACATCTCTCCCTGCCTCCAGCGCAGCATCTGCAGTAATAAGAGAGCCGCTTCGAATATCCGCTTCTACAACCAGCGTTCCAAGTGTCAAACCGGCAATAATTCGATTACGCTCCGGAAATAGTCCTTGATGAGCACGTGTGCCTGGTGGATATTCCGACAGCAACAGACCTGTTTCAGCAATTTGCTCAGCTAGTTTTTTGTTCTCAGGCGGGTAGATCTTATCAATTCCTGTGCCAAAAACGGCAATGGTTTTACCTTTTGCGCGAAGAGCGGCCTCATGACAAGTGCTATCAATACCACGGGCAAGACCGCTTACTATGGTCAACCCTGCATGACAAAATTCTGTCGTCAGTTTCTCGCCTACTTTGCGACCATATACTGTTGGCATTCGAGTTCCTACCATGGCAATTGCCTTTGTATGTAACAAATTCATGTCCCCACGGCCGTACATAACCCAAGGTGCCTGAACGGTTTCCTTCATTAATATGGGGTATTGTTCATCCAGATAGGTAATAACCTGAATTCCTTGTTTATAAACCGCTTCACGCCTATGCTCAATCCAGTCTGCATCGAAAGTATTTACAAGCCTGGCGGCCTGATCTTTACGCAACCCGGCTTGAATCCAATCTCCTTCGTCATAATGAAGCAAATCCGGAAGGTTATGCCCCCCTGTCATTATTTTCGAGATCGTTTTCTTCCCAACACCATCCATTTCATGCAAACCAAACAGAATCAAGCTTTTCTCCATTCTATAAGCCTCCCGAGCGGGAAGAACACTTCCCTCATATTGTGTAGGTTGTGACGACAGAATGCAAGCGTTTACTTTACAGAGAGCAATTCAGCTCTCTCATTTGGTAAGTAATTCAACGCAAAAAAGCAACCCTTCACCCAGTTTATGGGCAAAAGGTTGCTTACCTTTTCCGTATCACAATAGTCGGTTACGAGAGTAATAACATCTCCGCACCGTTTCTACTATTATAATGGAAAAGAATTAATGTGTCGTGCACAAATTTAAAATACCACGCTCTTCCAGTACGCTTACCAGAGTGGAGCCCATCTCGGCAGGCGTAGGCGCAACTTTGATACCGCAGGATTCAAGCTTCGCGATTTTTTCTTTGGCTGTACCTTTACCTCCTGAGATAATGGCACCAGCATGACCCATCCGCTTGCCTGGAGGCGCAGTAACGCCACCGATAAATCCAACAACCGGTTTGGTCATATTGTCGCGTACCCACTCTGCAGCGTCTTCCTCTGCTGTACCACCGATCTCCCCGATCATGATGACAGCATGAGTCTGAGGATCTTCATTGAAACGTTTGAGGATATCAATGAATTCGGAACCTTTAACCGGGTCTCCCCCGATTCCTACCGCTGAAGACTGTCCAATTCCACGTGTAGTCAATTGATGAACAGCTTCATAGGTGAGCGTTCCACTACGGGAAACGACGCCAACATGTCCAGCCATATGGATATAGCCAGGCATGATCCCGATTTTACATTCACCCGGTGTAATAACACCAGGACAGTTCGGTCCGATCAATACAGTCTTTTTGCCTTCCATGAAACGGTCTACCTTCACCATATCAAGGACAGGGATACCTTCTGTAATACAGATTACAAGATCAAGCTCTGCGTCAACAGCTTCCATGATGGAATCCGCTGCGAATGCTGGTGGCACATAGATAACGCTCGCTGTTGCACCTGTAGCTTCCTTCGCTTCTTGTACCGTATTGAATACCGGAAGACTAACGACTTTGCCATCTTCCAGCGTGATATCAACATTGGTCCCGCCTTTGCCTGGTGTAACACCGCCTACCATCTGGGTTCCGTAATCCAATGCGCCCTTCGTGTGGAACATTCCCGTTGAACCCGTAATGCCTTGCGTAATGACTTTTGTATTTTTATCGATCAAAATACTCACGTTGCTTCACATCCTTACGGTTATTTTTCAAGTTCCGGACAGCTCCGGCACTAAGAAAGCAATTTATATCATTCGATTCCATCGCTAGCGGGAACATGAATTAGACGAATTGAAGCATTCCGATCCAATTCATAAAGATTGCGAACCGCTCTTTGGATTGATATAAATGGCCCAGGAATGAACTTATTTTACGAGGGCAACGATTTTTTGTGCACCGTCGGCCATGGAATCAGCAGGTACGATATTCAGGCCGGATTCACCCAAAATCTGTTTGCCAAGCTCCACATTCGTTCCTTCAAGACGAACAACCAGCGGTTTCGTGAGGCCAAGCTGCTTCGCTGCTTCAACGACACCGTTTGCAATGACATCACAGCGCATGATCCCGCCGAAAATGTTAACGAAGATGCCCGCCACTTTGGCGTCAGACAGAATGATTTTAAAAGCTTCTGTTACTTTCTCCGTTGTTGCACCGCCCCCAACATCAAGGAAGTTGGCCGGGTCTCCGCCGTAGTATTTGATGATATCCATCGTAGCCATCGCAAGTCCCGCACCGTTAACCATACAGCCGATGTTGCCATCAAGTGCTATGTAGCTGAGGTCGTATTTGGAAGCCTCGATTTCTTTTTCGTCTTCTTCATCCAAGTCGCGCAGTTCCAAAATATCCTTATGACGGAACAATGCGTTGGAATCAAAATTCAATTTCGCATCCAGCGCGATAACGTTTCCATCTCCAGTAACAACAAGAGGGTTGATCTCAGCAATGGAGCAATCTTTTTCCACAAATGCAGTGTACAATGCAAGCATGAATTTGACTGCTTTGTTCACCAATTCATTCGGAATATTAATGCTGTAGGCCAATTTACGTGCCTGGAACACTTGTAATCCAATAGCAGGGTCAATAACTTCTTTGAAGATTTTCTCAGGAGTACTTTCAGCCACTTCTTCGATCTCCGTACCGCCTTCTTCGGATGCCATCATCACGACTCGGCCCGTTGCACGGTCAACAACAACACCCACGTAGTACTCTTTGCGGATATCGCAGCCCTCTTCGATCAAAAGACGTTTTACTTCCTTGCCTTCCGGTCCGGTCTGGTGTGTCACCAGTACTTTTCCCAAAATTTCGGAAGCATACGCTCTAACTTCGTCTGCGCTCTTCGCTACCTTTACGCCGCCGGCTTTTCCCCGGCCACCTGCGTGAATTTGCGCTTTGACTACAGTCACCGGACTGCCCAGTGCCTCTGCGGCCGCAACCGCTTCATCGACTGTATAAGCAACCTTCCCATTAGGAACGGCAACTCCATACTGTTTCAGTACTTCTTTTCCTTGATATTCATGGATATTCATTCTCGAATCCTCCTATCAACATGACTGCAACAAGGCGGGTTGGTTGACTACCAAAAGACAATTGTTGACTATTTTCACTTAAACCCAATTCATTGTAACACGTTTTTAAAACGCTTTCCTTAAAAAAGTAATGGTTAATAGACAGCTTTTTGATATGGATATCATCCCATATTGTGAATGCTTGGATATTAATGGAAAAAACCTCAGACTAATATGTCTAAGGTTTCTCCTTTTCGTTATATCAAGATTATTTCCAGGTTATTTTCTAGCTTCTTTCATATTCGTCTCATGTACCTTCTGAAGAAGCCCTTTAAACTGACCAAGCAACGATTCAAATTCCGTACTACTTAGGCAAGCATCCCCCTGAATAGAATCCGGAATGGACAGAGCCTTATTGCGAAGCTCTTTACCTGAATCAGTTAACGTAATAAGCACTTTGCGCTCATCCTGTGCTGAACGTTCACGATGAATGAGTCCGGCAGACTGCAGGCGTTTTAATAGCGGTGTCAACGTACCCGAATCCAAGTAGAGTGCCTCTCCGATTTCTTTAACCGTGCATTCCTCTCGCTCCCACAATACCATCATGACCAAATACTGCGAGTAGGTGACACCCAGTACCTCGAGATATGGCTGGTACATCTTCGTGATTTCACGTGAACAAGCATATATGGCAAAGCATAATTGGTTATCCAACTTCAAAGCATCCGTTTGCATAATATTAATCCCACCTGCCTATTTTACATTTAATTGCTTATAGAAAGCGCTGTGTTAAGCCTGCCTTTTGCATGCTTATCTGCACATACTAAAAACTCTCTCTATATATATTATCACAAATTAGAAAAAAAACAGAATAATTGAGCACAAGGGATTTTACTTTTCTATTTTATTGTGTTAAATTAAATTGTATAAAATATAATTGTAAACACAAAGGAGCGAATTTACATGATGACTATTCAACAAAAAATGTATGAAACTACGGTAAAAGCAGTTGGCGGACGTAACGGTTATGTAGAATCCTCCAGTCCCGAACTTCGTTTAGATGTACGCACACCGAAAGAAATGGGGGGTGCAGGTGGAGAAGGTACCAACCCAGAGCAATTGTTTGCAGCAGGTTATGCGGCTTGTTTTGATAGTGCACTAAATATGGTTGCTCGCATGCAAAAAATCAAGCTAGAAGGTACTGAAGTCACAGCTACAGTTCATTTCGGAAAAGTGGAAGACGGTGGCTTCGGCATTGCGGCAACACTTGACGTTCTTGCAAAAGGCGTAGACAAGGCTACAGCTGAGAAGCTGGTAGAAGCAGCTCATCAAGCCTGCCCATACTCCCGTGCAACACGCGACAATATTGATGTTGAACTAAACGTACTTTAATTAAATTCGTAAAACAGTTTCATTTCCTCTACTTTGAGATGGTTTGTATGATTAACGATATACCCTATTCAAACAATGATTTTCTGATGATTTCCACGAGAGCGGATTGATTAAAATTCAGAATTCAGGGTTAGAATTACAGCGATGATGAAGACAGGTTGACGCCCTGATTTCTTTTATATACAATGCTTATTAGAAGCTGAGGAAGCACCTTAATTCGCACACTGGCCCGCATTATGCGCAGCCAAGTACGAAGTGAGGTGTTTCTTTTTATTATGTATGGAAAATTATATAGTGCATGTTTATATGGAATTGACGGGGTATTAATCGAAGTGGAAACGGATTTGTCCAATGGATTGCCCCAGACTTCCATTATCGGCTTGCCGGACTCGGCAATTCGTGAAGCGGTAGAGCGTGTTCGTGCTGCTGTCAAAAATTGCGGTTATCAATATCCATTACAACGGATTACGATTAATCTTGCCCCTGCTGATCTGCGTAAAGAAGGCTCTTCATTTGATCTTGCCATTGCCGTAGCTTTGCTAATGACAAGTGGGCAGCTCGTGCTGCCGTCCCAGGAAAGAACACTTTTACTCGGCGAACTCGCATTGGATGGCTCGGTTCGATCCGTACCAGGTGTACTAGCCATGGTGGATCTGGCCAAGCGTCAAGGCTTCACTTCCGTTCTCCTCCCCGTTGATAATCTGGCAGAAGCTTCGTTAATTAGCGGTATTAACGTATATGGAATCGGCCATTTAAGAGATATCGCGCCAGATAAGCCTGATTCCCAGACGAAAGATGGGGTCTTGTCCAAAGCGGGAACGGTCGTTTTGAATAACTTTGCTCACCTTATTCATCCTGCTGTATATGAACAGGGTCTCTCCAACACCAACGCCAAGACACAGATTCCGGCTTCGTTAAGCGATGACTACAGTGACGTTCTCGGCCAGCATCATGTGAAGCGTGCGCTGATGATTGCCGCAGCCGGGATGCATAATATACTGCTCGTGGGACCACCAGGGACTGGCAAAACGATGCTGATCAAACGTCTGCCCACGATTCTCCCTCCGTTATCAGAGGAAGAATCACTGGAAGTTACCAAAGTGCTAAGTGCTGCAGGGAAACTGAAAGAAACGTCAAACGGTTTGGTTACGGATCGCCCTTTCCGGTCACCACATCATACGATATCCACCTCCGGCCTCATCGGTGGGAGCGGTATTCCGAAGCCGGGTGAAGTCAGCCTTGCACACCGCGGTATTCTGTTCCTTGATGAGCTTCCTGAGTTTCATCGTCAAGTGCTCGAAGTTTTACGTCAGCCGCTGGAGGATCATACAGTCACCATAAGCCGGGCAAGAGCTGCTTTTACGTTTCCTGCACAGTTTATGCTTGCATGCTCCATGAATCCCTGCCCGTGCGGGTATTTGTCCGCTCAATCCGAGGATCAGCGCTGTATATGCAGCCCTTCCCGCGTTGCAGCTTATCGGGCCAAAATCTCGGGCCCTTTGCTGGATCGGATAGATCTGCAAGTCGAGGTTCCCCCACCTGGCGAATGGCGGAAGGCAGCACCTTCCCCTACATCTGCCGAGATGCAAGCCAAAGTTGTCCATGCTCATCATATTCAGGCTAAGCGCTATGCCAACAGCTCTGTGCGTTGGAATAGTCAGTTATCCGGAAGACTGCTCCGCCGAACTGCACGTCTTCCCTCGGAAGCAGACCATCTGCTCCAGCACACACTGCAGGCCCTTAACTTAAGCATGCGTGCTCACGATCGCATTATCAAGATGGCACAGACGATTGCCGATCTGGATCATGACGGCGAAATTTTAACTGCTCATGTGGCTGAGGCGATTCAGTATCGGCAGTTGGATTTGAATTTGTTTTAGACCCTCAACAGCCCCAGCTCATAATATATAAATTCACTTTAATGACGACACTAAAAAAAACCGTTCAGGTTATCTCCTTCGTTTCATTGAAAAGGAGACCTTGAACGGTTTATTGGTTAAGACACGGACAGGGCATTCTATTTTATTTAATCAAAAAGGGTAAGTTTGTCTTTGGCCGGTGTGCGTTCTTTCGCAGAAGGGATGACCTCCGGATAACCCATGTAGACCATACCGACAATTTTCTCACCAGCCTGAATCCCCAGTGGTTTGCGGAATTTCGGTGCATACAGGAAAGGCTTTGTTACCCAAAAGGTTCCAATATCTTCACTCCATGCGGCCAGCATAAAGTTCTGTACCAGTGCACTTACTGCAGCAAAGTCCTCATCCCATATATTTTGTCTTGGATCCTCTTCCAGAACCACAAGCATGATCGACGGTACCTGCAAAACATTGGCTGAAAATTTGTTATCTTCGCCCATCTCTGCCTCAATCGCATCTGCAAGCTTTTTCCGCCCGTCTCCGGTAAATAACAAAAATCTCCACGGCTCACGCAATTTATGGTTTGGTGCCCAGACAGCGGTATCCAACAACTCGATAATCTGTTCTGTAGGCACAGCATCTTTCTTAAACTTTTTGACGGTGCGCCGGTTTTGAATGGCACTTCTTACATCATTGACTGTATCAATATTTGTAGATTTGGTCACTGAACTTACCTCCCTATTGAAAATTCTCCATCACAGCAATTTCCAATTGCGCTGCTAACGGACTTTTATAATAAATAAAATGCAATACGCTTGGTTGCATTCTTGATTATACAACGAACCATTCTTCAGATTCAAAGAACGCCCATGGAATAAGTATTGGCTATGTTTCACACAAAAAAAGGTGTTTCTAAAATTTGAATTCACGAGAGAATCCATTCATTTTAGAAAACACCATGTTTAACTGATTCAGTTTATTAATTCAGAACGCATTTTCAATGTGCTCAACAGTTACAATCTGACCTGCCGGATCAAGCATCACAGCAACCACATCAAAACGAATTTGTAATTCTTTCCCTCTTGATTGTTGAAGGTATACGGCTGCCGTGGAACGAACCTGCTGCATCTTACGGAGATCTACCGATTCCTGCGGTGTACCATACTTTCCGGCTCCACTACGGCTTCGTACCTCAACAAAGACAAGCAAATCACCATGTGAAGCGATAATATCAATCTCACCACGGCGGCAACGCCAGTTTTGCTCAATAATATGATAATCTTGCTCACGCAGCCACCTGCAAGCCGCCTCTTCACCCAACTTGCCTTTTTGCTGACGCGTAAGTTTGGGAGTAGAGTTATGTCCAGGAGGTCCAGGTAGATGGCTCACCATGTATCCTCTCCCTCACGTCCGGAAGCCAGCTGGTCTGCTCGGTAAATATAGGTTAACACCTCAGCGACCAGTTGATAGAGCTCTGCCGGAATTTGCTCATCCAAGTCAAGCTTGGACAAAACTTCCACCAGTGCAGCATCCTCCTGAACAGGAACCCCGTTTTCCTTTGCTTTATCCAGAATTGCCTCTGCCACTTTACCGCGGCCTTTGGCCACGACGACCGGTGCTTCACTTTCGCCGGGTACATATTTTAAGGCAACAGCCTTTTTGGAAAGAAGATCTGGCTGCGGCTCATCTTTCATACTCGCATATCCACCCCTTTGTAGCGATCAGGGCTATAATCGGATGCACTGATTTTCCGCTCGGCACCCGGCTCCTGGCCGACTGGCCAAGGCTCAGTCTTGAAGGTCAATAATTGGTATCCCAGCTTATCCAGTGCCTCTTGGATAACTTCCCGTCCACTATCCAAAAGCGGACCCATTCCTTCCCGATCGTTAAGCACCCGCAGGCTGACAATATTGTTGACGACATGCACATCTACCAGTGTTGGCCCCAGACTTCTCATGTCCAGATCGAACCATAATCGGCAATTGGATGCATCCAATTCTCCGCGCGGGCCCCGCCGGGATTGGATCTGTACAGAAGCCGTTTCTTCTCCATTGGGTCCGGTAATCGGGATGAACCAGTGCATCTGGGCAAAGGTAGAGCCCCGGTCCGTTGTCAGCAGCAACTGCTGACCCGTCAGATATTGCACAGCCTGCCCGGCGGCTTCCTTTAGGGCCGCCGGGGCACTATCGCTGCTGGCAAGCTGCAGCAGCAGGCCCTTCAGCGAGTCCGCGGTGCCCGGACTCGCCGCTTCACCCACGCGCGCCTGCGCAGCCGCGCCGTGCACTGCCTGCTGCTCGTGCTCTGCACCGAGCAGCTTCAGCACGCGCCCCACCCACGGGTCCCCCTCGTGGGTGACAGGCGCGTGCTGTGCGGCAGCGCCCGCAGGTGCTGCCGCATTCCCCCCAGCCGGCTGCGCATCAGCGCCGGCTGGTACAGGCTGCGTCACGCCTCCGGCAGCCGCAGCCGCCTGGCCGCCCGCAGGTGCAGGGGCGGCCTGTGCTGCCGCACCAGGCTGTGCCGGTGCGGCAGTGGACGCGCTGCGCAGCGCGTCCAGCAGGGCCAGCAGCTTCGGCGCCAGTTGCGCCGCCGTTGGTGCTGCTGCCCCGGTCTGCGCTGCAGCGGGCGAAGCACTCGCAGCTGCAGGCGTCTCTGTGCGGCCATCTGGTCGCCCAGCCGCGCTTCCTTCCTGCTGGCCGGCAATCCCTCGTCCAGCTGCCATATCCGCTGCCGCCCCAGGTATACCCGGGCGGCCCAATTCCGTGGCACGCTGGCTCTCTCCAGGGATTCCCGTCCCTGCCTGAATGCCTTGCCCAGCTTTTCCGGCCGTTTCCGCTTGTCCGTTTCCAGATTTTGTCCCAGCCTCAGGCAGCCCTGGGCCTGAGCTGGTTTGCACACCACCGCGCACATCTGCCGCTGCGCCGCTGTTTGACATTGGAACTGGTCCTGTTCCGACTCCTGCCGGCGTTGTTGTAGAACCCTGTGGCAATGGTGCCGTTTGGCCCGAGGTTCCCGCCTGACGTCCTCCAGCCGGAGACATTCCCGAATCATCCGTTTGCTGCCCTCCGGCTGCTGTTATAGGCAAACCACCCGTCGCTGGTAGCTTGGATGTACCTGCCTGTTCACCCGTCACCGGGGTTTTGCCCGCATTCTGAGTAAGAAACGTTTCCAGCTGCTCCGTTAACCCATTTAGCAGCTGATGAAGGGGTGGACCAAATACCGTCTGATGTAATCCTTTTACCGTTTCCGCCGTAATCGGCAGACCACGCTGAAATGCAATACCCGTTGCCTGCACCCACTCTTCCACAGGTACCTTAGCTGGTTTAACAGTCATCATACTTTGAACCATGGCCACATTATCCTTGGTAAGCGGTAACCCGCTGCGCTGCATAGCGAGCAACAGTTCCCGATTTCCCTTGGTATCCGGCAAACCTACCTCTTGAAGCAGATTGTTTAAGGATGCTTGCGGCAATTCAGACAACGTGCCAGCCAGCGGCTTCATGACGGTCACGCCATTCTCTCCAGGCGGCTGCACTTGAAGTAGTGTGGTTTCCCCTGGGCGAAGCGGTGTCTCGAGCTTGGCACGTACCTGTACGCCCTGAATTTGCAGAACAGCCTCTCCACCATCCTCTGAGACACTTACGACAGATCCACGTACAACCTGACCCTCCTTAAGCTCAAGCGGCTTGGCATTCCCCGGCTTGCTGTCTCCCAGGAGACCACGAATCATGGAGCTAATATTCACAGTTCTCTCCCTCCTTCCTTTACGTCTTGGTTAAAATAAAGTATGCTGCTCGCCGAGCAGATTGCCGAGAAAGCTCCGCCTGTGCATCGGCGTGGCTCCAAGAGCCATGATCTGTTCGCGATGAAACTTTGTTGCATATCCCTTATGTATCGACAGACCATACTCTGGATATAACGTCTCCCATTCCTCCTTGCAGAGCCGATCGCGGGTTACCTTCGCAATGATGGATGCTGCTGCGATGGACTGGCTGTTGGCATCGCCTTTGATAATGGAGATCTGAGGTACATTTACGTCCACTTTTTCGGCATCAACCAATAGATAGTCAGGTAGACCGCCCAAGGCCTCCACGGCACGCTTCATTGCAAGTCTGGTTGCCTGTTTAATATTGAGACGATCAATCGTTTCTGCATCCGCAAAACCAACACCTACGGACAAAGCCTTTTCCATAATAACGTCATACAGCGCTTCACGCTTCTTCTCTGTTAGTTTTTTGGAATCATTAACACCTTCCAGTATCAGATCACGAGGCAATATGACAGCAGCTGCCACTACATCTCCGAATAGACATCCCCTGCCCACCTCATCAATTCCTGCAATTCGCTCAAAACCACTCTCCCAATACTCCCTCTCATGAATCAGCAGATCACGAGGTTCAATCTCTGCTTTTTTCTTCTTGGATTCAGAAGGTTCCATTGGTATCAGTTCATTCATTTCATTATGTTCAGTCATTGCTTTCATCTCCTCTACCCACGCAAGCTTTAACATGTTTCTCTCTATAAGTCATCAATGTCTCTTTTCCCTGAGTACGTTTGGGGAAGCCCTACATTTTTTTGACACCCTAATATGTTCAGTCCAAGTAAATCACTTAATCTCTTGATCACACCCTGAACGTGGTACTCTGTTATAGACGCAGATTCTAGCTCTTTGTTTTTCAGATTAGCAAAAATTACTTCGTCTTCATTAGCACCCTGATATGCACATATGATAATAAGAGTTGGTTTCTTCATTTATCGGTATCTGAAGATTTAAATTGAAGATATCCTGTGATCAACCAGGCCAATTGCTTGAACTCTCATCATAGCACGATTTTTACACCTCAGATATATACACGAGACAATCTCATCCTTTCCTATTTGTGGTCATCTTTCATCCCTGCTTTTATATTCATTGCTCTATCATAAGCTCCTTATTTTTTTCTAAAATGAAAAAGCGACCGCTCCCGGTAATCCGGTAACGGCCGCTTCTTTCGGCTCACTATTGCAATATGCAAATCCGTTTTAATATGGAGCTTCCATAGAGAAGCGTCCCATCTTGCCTGCACGCAATTCACGCAGAAAAGCACGCGATGCTTTTTCCAGGTCCACACGTCCACCGCTAACAATACAGCCCCGTTTACGACCAACCTGTTCCATGATGGCTATAACGCTATCCGAATCATCTGCATCCTTGGAGAACTCATGAAGCTCGTATCGTTCCTCCAGAGCATCCCAGTAGTAACGCATCAGGTAGCTAATTGCAAAGAAGGCGATATCCTCGGCATTGAGGATTTCCTCCTTGATGGCTCCTGTGACCGCAAGACGATAACCTACGTTCTGGTCCTCGAATTTGGGCCACAAAATACCTGGCGTATCGAGCAGTTCCATCTCTTTGCCTACTTTAATCCATTGCTGACCCTTCGTTACACCAGGACGATCTCCCGTCGCTGCAATATTTCGTCCAGCAAGCCGGTTAATCAATGTGGATTTCCCAACGTTGGGAATACCTACAATGAGTGCACGAACGGCACGCGGGTTAATACCCTTTGCCAGCTGACGGTCAATTTTCTCTTTGAGCAGCAACCGGGCCTGTGCCGGAATGTCTTTTACATTGGTACCTGTGGATGCATCCACAGGGAACGCAGTAATTCCTTCATTTTTGAAATGGGCAATCCATTCCTGTGTCACCTTGGCATCCGCAAGATCAGACTTGTTTAACAAAATCATGCGAGGCTTACCCTGTAAAATTTCATCAATCATCGGATTTCGGCTGGAGACAGGCAGACGGGCATCCAGCAGTTCGATGACCACGTCAATCAGCTTTAACTTATCCTGAATCTGGCGTCTGGCCCGGGTCATGTGACCTGGAAACCATTGTATCGTCACCTTGTCTTCACCTCATTATTTAATGATATATAAGCTAAAGCTACAATTCACTTGGTCCCTTCATTGGCAAAACACGTTTCCGGTCACGGGTATCCCCATTCTTATTTTGCCCTCTCTGGTATGGAGTAAACGATATATTTAGCTTATATATCCTGAACTTGATTAGTGGTTAATCCACTTGATATCACCGATCGGCCAGAAAATAACATCTGCACGTCCTACGATATCTTCTAGAGACACGTATCCAATCATTCGGCTATCCGTACTGTTCGGACGATTATCACCCATTACAAATACATGGCCTTCCGGTACCTTGCCATCCGGGAATTGCTCATTCGGGAAGTCCTTCACATTATAGGTTCCGCCATTCGCTTCGGCTGCGTCAATCGCTCCCTGAATGTATGTCTCATTCACTTTCTCCCCGTTTACCATAACCGTATCCCCACTCACCTGCACAGTATCACCCGCTACAGCAATGACACGTTTGATGAAATCACGTCCCTCAGAAGGAACATGGAATACGATAACCTCTCCGCGCTGTGGTTCCCGGATATCGTACAGGATTTCATTCACGATGACACGTTCACCTGTATGGAAATTCGGCTGCATGGAAGGTCCGTCCACGACAAACGGTTTGAATAATAACCATCGAATTAAAATAACGAGCACCAATGCGATCACAATCGCTTTGAGCCATTCGACAATCTCATTTTTGGCTTTTTTGGATCGACTGCCCTTCTCTTCGGCAGAATTGTCCTGGTGTTGAACTTCCTGTTCCATTATTGATCTTCCTCTCTTCACGGTACATGTTATAGCAGTTTACACATCCAGCTTTTCACATCATTCATTTCATTGAATTCATGCAAAATTCTCATATCAGTTATGTACTTCTACACGAGCATTTCATTTTAGTACAAATGATCCGCATATTACATATGCTCTAACTGATTACACAAGCCTCCCGGACTCTCACGCGTGTGCCGCCATACCATTTTACTCGGAAGTGTACCTCCGGTTCAACTTTTCCCGGACAAAAACGAAAAGGGCTTGTCTCCAAGCCCTCTCCGGTATCCGTTATATTAACGAATTTCTTTAATTCTCGCTGCTTTACCGCGTAGTTCACGAAGATAATAAAGCTTCGCACGACGCACTTTACCACGGCGAGCCACATCGATTTTATCGATTTTAGGGGAATGAAGCGGGAAAGTTCTTTCCACACCTACACCGTAAGAAATTTTACGAACTGTAAAAGTCTCACTGATTCCACCACCACGGCGCTTGATCACAACACCTTCGAACAATTGGATACGCTCACGAGTTCCCTCGATAACCTTAACGTGCACTTTCAAAGTGTCACCAGGACGAAAACTCGGAATATCTTTGCGAAGTTGTTCTTGAGTAATCGCTTGAACGATATTCATCTATGACTCCCTCCTTCCGTACAGGCGTTCATACTTCTTCCGGAGAACACCCTGTCTCCTTCATTATCCATAGAGGACCGCCGTATTCCACACAACAGAATTATTGTACCATGCCATATATTAAAACACAAGGAGAAATAAACATAATAACACAAACAACTCTTCCACCCGAAGTCAACCACATTACGGAAAAAATAATGTAACTTTCTGTCAAGAATGTTCGTCTATGATATAGCTTGGTAGAATAATGAATACCTGTCTCAATTGCACTAAGAAATGAAATTGTATAAGGAGAAACAACCGAACTATGAAACATTGGAAAAGATTTACCCTTGCGTCACTAGCCGCAGTCACTTGCATCATTACGCTATATGCCTATGCTGTTAGTCATCCGACAAATGCACTATCGCACAAAGCATGTACATCCTGGGATATGGTCAAGCGTAAAGCGTTCCTGATGTCACACACGGACTACTCTAGCAAGACCGGTCTGAATCTGGCTACCTTTCAAGTTGCGCCTGGTACAGCTACGGAAGTTCCTGTACTCATGTATCATTACATACAGCCCAAAGTGAATAATCACGAAACAGGAAACAAGTCCATTATTAATCTTGAGGATTTCGAAGATAATATGAAGTACTTGCATGACGAAGGGTACAATACGATTACATTGGAGCAGCTGGAAGACTATGTGAATGGTCTGATCTCACTACCCAAGAAGTCTATTGTCATCACTTTTGATGACGGATATCAGAACAATTATACACTTGCCTATCCCGTGCTCAAAAAATATAATTTTCATGCTTCTCTCTTTGTCATCGGCAGCAAGATTCAAGATCAGCCAGCTGATTTTGATCCCGCCAAAAAAACGTTCATCTCCGAACCGGAGATGAAGGCTGCAGCAGATGTATTTGAGTTTAACAGCCACACCTATAACTTGCATCACAAGGGGTTTATGCGCTGCGGTGAGAGCGTGCCTGTAGGACTTGATACAAGCCTGCTGAGCGATGATATCAGGATGATGAAGGAAAAGGGAATCGACACGCCATATTTGGCATATCCTTTCGGTTACACCAGCACGCAGATGATTTATCAGCTGCAGCAAAATGGCTACCGCATGGCTTTTTCGGTTCGCTCGGGTTTTGTTCATCCGGGAGATAACCCGATGAAGCTCCCAAGACTAACAGTGACGACCGGAACGGATTTAGCCAAATTGCTTAACCCAGAGGCAGATCAGTCGGAAATACTCCCTTTGGTTGACATCAGTAAATAGAAGTTAAATCAACACTTCTCCGCCTGGATATAGAGTCGAGCTGTACAGTCTTTTGGACTGTGGCTCGGCTTTTTTGGAGGTCCATGGGGTCAGTTCAATCTTGGAGCTGGAATACAGGACAGCTTCAATCGCGTCATAGATAATGATCTGTTCCTTCCCGGTCTGACAGAGATCCGCATGTACGGCATATCCTTCTTTTCCGAATACTGCAACCGATTGCATCTGTCCATCGACCAAAGAAGGCAGCAACCCTCCGCCTCTGCGATAAGCCAAAATATAATCCAGTCCACTATCATCCCAGTCCCGTACAGGCTCTATAATCGTTAGCCAGCCACGTGTAATCCGATCTTCCTTCCAGAGTTCTTTTCCCTCGTAATCCAGCAAAAACATTCCGTCTTTACCATGCTCATCACCGCGGATGATACGATCAAGACCAGCGATCTGCAAACCGGGCAGCCCGTCGCAAAACTCCCCTAAGGCGATGTGCTGCGATTCAATAGAATCGGCATAGCGCCATATCTCATGGCCGTAACGGTCCATCATTACCGTTACACTGCCGCCGATAACTATTTCAATCTGACCATCTCCGTTCACATCTCCAAACCAGATACAATCGGCATGATCGTCCAGATCAGTGCAAGACCATAGCAAGGTCCCGTCATGATCAAGCATGTCATAGCCTGCCATAACCTCATCCTTCCCATCTTCATCGATATCGTATACCCATGGGAAATGTCCTACATTGCCTTCGTGCTTCCATAGAAGATTGAAATCATGATCAAGGGCCCATAAGGTTTTATACCGATCTTTGAGTAGGACATCCATCTTCTGTTCATCTCCGGTCAGATTTGCAAGAATAATGCAGTCATGTGCCTCGTCACCTGGTAAAGAATGTGTGCTTTTAATATCTCCGGTTTTCCCGTCCAAAATCAAAAACTGCTTACCCATAATACAAATAACTTCTTTGTTCCCGTCTCCATCCCAATCCGCAATTTGAGCGGGGTAATCCGATCCAGGACCACCAGCATCCGGATCAGGTTTTCCCACTTGCCAGAGGAGCTCTCCATCCAGATCATATGCCGTCAGACAGGATACCTGATGCGGAACATAACGGTCATCGATTCCGCCGTCAGCTTGAACCAGCAGCATCTCTAATCGTCCATCTCCATTCAGATCCCCAAGAAGCATTTTGCATCGTTCCCCGGCTTTACTTATATCTATTCTGCCGATCTCGTAAGGCTGATGATACATCATCTTCCTCCTCCGTTTAATCGTTATAGATTGCTCACCCTAAATTTAACACAAAGATCTCATCTATTTTTGATAGCTCTTGTTCTGAATTCCTAAAAAATAAACATTCACATTATATAACCGTGCTGTTATGAACGCTGCCTGTTCTTATTTAATCCATTCCAAAAACTCGAGCCTATTGCCAAAAGGATCGTGAACATAGAAGCGTTTTACTCCTTCATCCGTTCTCGCTTCATCATCTATGATATGAACCTGTTTGCCGCTTAAATGTTCCTTAAGTAAGTCTAGGTTCTGAACGTGAAATGCTGGATGAGCTTTGGTAGCGGGCACAAAATCTTTTTGTACTCCAATATGAACCTGATGAGTTCCACATAGAAACCATACGCCACCACGTTTTTTTAAAGCTTCAGGTTTCGGAATTTCGTTCCATCCCATAAGGTTATGAAAAAATCTCCGTGCTTCCGCTTCGCATCCTTCTGGTGCCGCAAGTTGGACATGATCAAGACCATAAAAGTTATAATTCATTTCAGTACCCCCTCTTCGTTTCATTTAATGAAACAACGTTTCATAATTACATTTTATAATAGTTTGCTTGTTTAATCCATCTTTTTACATTTTCAATCATTAAAAAGTTCCAGCATACCTTTCCACAACAACAAAAAAAAGACCAACCTCGTTACCTAAAGGGTGGCCTGTATGTTTTGTAATCATCGCTTCGCTACTTACCATGCAATCATAAAATATTTGCCGCTACTCGGAAGTCCGTTCCATCTCAGATCGAAGTTTATCGAGCCATATCCGTTCTTTTTCGGTCAATTCAGCAGTATCCAGCATATCCGGTCTGCGCTCCAACGTACGAATCAGAGATTGTTCTCTGCGCCATGCATCAATATTCAGATGATGTCCAGATAACAGCACGTCTGGTACCTTCATGCCTCTGAATTCAGGCGGTCGTGTATAATGCGGATATTCGAGGAGCCCTGTGCTGAACGAATCCGTCACAGCACTCGTCTCGTTTCCGAGTACACCCGGGATCAAACGAGCAACACTGTCAATGGCAACCATTGCAGGCAGCTCACCTCCGGTTAATACATAATCCCCAATGGATAATTCATCGGTGACGAGAAATTCGCGAATACGCTCATCATATCCTTCATAATGTCCACAGATAAAAATCAGATGATCTTCTTGTACCAGTTCTTCTGCTTTTTTCTGTGTAAACGTCTCACCTTGCGGACACATTAGAATGATGCGAGGAGGTTTGCTCGATGCTGCTGCTGACTCTTTACTGCGTTTATCAAGGACATCCTCCACAGCAGCAAAGATCGGATCCGGCTTTAATACCATCCCTCCGCCTCCACCATAAGGTGTATCATCAACCGTATTATGTTTATTCGTAGCATAGTTACGGAAGTTTACTGCATTCAGTGACACGAGCCCCTTCGTCTGAGCTTTGCCAAGGATGCTTGTCCCGAATACACCTTCGAACATTTCTGGAAATAACGTTAGTACATCTACTCTCATGTTAGAGCAATCCTTCCATCAGATGAACCTTAACCATTTTCTCATTCACATCGACATCAAGCACAACATCATCAATAACGGGTAACAGAATTTCCTTGCCTGCCGCCGTTTTAACAACCCATACGTCGTTGGCTCCAGGCGTCAGAATCTCGGAGATTGTTCCAAGGTTCTCACCTTCTTCTGTCACAACAGTACATCCAACGATTTGGTGGAAGTAATACTCATTTTCCTCCAGCTCAGCCAAGTTCTCTTTGGAGACTTTGGCTATGCCGCCTTTGAACTTTTCCACTTCATTAATATTTCCGTATTCCTTCAATCGAACGATATACATATTTTTATGCAATCGTGCCGATTCAACATGAACCAGCACAGGGTGGTTATCGGGTGTAAACAAATACAGCTCCGCATTTTTCGCAAAACGCACTTCCGGGAAATCGGTTAAAGGCATGATTTTCAACTCACCACGAATTCCGTGTGTATTGACGATTTTACCTACATTCATAAACTCTGCCATACGTTCCTCCTGCATTTCATTCAATATTGTTCATAGTCATGATTTTCTTACGATCGTTCCGGTTATAGATCGTTATTCGATCGCTGTTATCCTCTAAATATAAATTTCATTATTCAAAGGTCAAAATTCAGTGATTAAGGCAAGCGCGAGCGCTATTGATATTTGACGAGCTAGTCCATCATAGTATTTAAGTTTCAGCATGCACGAAAAGGGGCTAGGACATGCATCCTAACCCCCTTTCGTATATCTTTAAGATATGATATCGACGGTAACCCGTTTATCCATCTTAACTGCTGCTGATGTGACGACCGTACGAAGAGATTTTGCGATTCGCCCTTGCTTACCAATAACCTTCCCGACATCGTCAGGATGAACAGTTAACTCGTAAACGACAAGCCGGTCTTTCTCAACCGTCCGAACCGCCACATCTTCCGGATGATCGACCAAAGCCTTAGCAATTATGCTTACTAATTCTTCCATAGATGACCCTCCGAATCAGCACCTTATTTTGCTTGTTTAGACTCGTGGAACTTCTTCATCACGCCCGCTTTGCTCAGCAAGTTGCGGACAGTGTCGGATGCTTGCGCACCGTTTTGAAGCCATTGCAATGCTTTATCTTCATCGATCTTAACAACAGCCGGTTGTTCAACCGGGTTGTAGTAACCGATCTCCTCGATAAAACGACCGTCACGTGGGGAACGGGAATCCGATACCACTACGCGGTAGAAAGGAGCTTTGTGAGCACCCATACGTTTCAGACGAATACGAACTGCCATTTGAAAATTCACCTCCTTCAATGAAATCTGTATATTCCTCAGCAACCCTTGCAATCAACGGAAAGGAAACTTCATTCCTTTGCCAAGACCCTTCAGCTGCTTCATTGCCTTGTTTTTGCCGCCTTTAGGTCCCATCATATCCGAGAACTGTTTCATCATGCGACGCATTTCATCAAACTGCTTGATAAGACGGTTAACCTCAGCCAGAGATGTACCGCTACCTGTAGCAATCCGTTTCCGACGGCTATGGTTGATCATATCCGGGTTGCGCTTCTCCTCTGTGGTCATGGAGTACACAATCGCCTCGATCCGGCCCATCTGCTTGTCATCCACTTTCAAGTCCTTGGCTTGCTTCATCTTGCCCATGCCGGGAATCATATCCATAATCTGATCGATTGGGCCCAGCTTCTTCACCTGATCCATTTGCTCCAGGAAATCCTCAAACGTAAATTCTGCATTACGCATTTTACGTTCCATTTCCTTGGCTTTTTCGGTATCAATGTTGGATTGTGCCTTCTCAATCAGGGAAAGCATATCCCCCATGCCGAGGATCCGTGAAGCCATTCGTTCCGGATGGAAAGGCTCAAGAGCATCAAGCTTCTCGCCAAGTGACGCAAACTTGATTGGGCAGCCGGTCACTGCTTTTACCGAAAGGGCAGCACCACCGCGTGTATCCCCATCCAGTTTGGTCAAAACAACTCCGGTCAAGTCAAGCTGCTGGTTAAAGTGTTCTGCCACATTAACGGCATCCTGACCGGTCATGCTGTCGACCACAAGCAGGACTTCGTCCGGATTCACTACGCTGTGAATCTGGCGTAGCTCTTCCATCAGTTCCTCATCTACATGCAAACGTCCCGCGGTATCGATAATGACATAGTCATTGCCGTTATCCTTAGCATGCTGCAGACCCTGACGTGCGATCTCCACCGGGCTTGTCTGATCTCCCAATGTAAACACTGGAGCTTTGATCTGCTCACCCAGTACTTGCAATTGCTTAATGGCTGCCGGACGATAAATATCACCCGCGACCAGCAATGGTCGGCTGTTTTGCTTCTGCAGCATTTTAGCCAGCTTACCGGATGTCGTGGTTTTACCAGCACCCTGCAAACCTACCATCATCAGCACCGTAGGCGGCTTGTTTGCTTTAGCCAGTTTCGACTGGCTTCCACCCATCAAGTCCGTCAGTTCCTTGTTAACGATGTCGATGATTACCATGCCTGGCGTGAAGCTTTCCATAACTTCCTTGCCGACAGCTTTCTCTTTCACCTTGGCGATGAATTCCTTGACCACTTTGAAGTTTACATCCGCTTCGAGCAATGCCAGACGTACCTCACGCATAGCTTCGGCAACATCTTCATCCGATACCTTGCCTTTGCCGCGCAGCTTGCTGAACACATTCTGCAATCGGGTCGTTAATCCTTCAAATGCCATGATCCCACCTCCTTAAGCTGTAATACTGTTTTTAGAACCGATACGTTCCGTCCCATTTCCTCATTCCCGGAGCTGGTGAACAATATCGTTTATTTGTTTGTTGTTATGAATGGAGACGCCTGCGCGTTCCAGTGCATTTTGCAATTCTTCAAGATTGCGGCTGCGTCGTTCGTGCTTCTCCAGCAAGCCAAGCTTGCTTTCGTAATTTTCCAGCACCTGCTCAGCACGCTTGATATGCTCATATACCGCCTGGCGGCTGATCTCAAACTCGGCTGCAATTTCACCAAGCGAGAAATCATCATGAAAGTAATATTTCAGAAATGTTTGCTGTTTCTCAGTAAGCAAACGCTCATAGAAAGCAAACAGCAAGTTAATCCGGTTTGTCTTCTCAAGCCGGTTTTCTTGACTCATATCGGGGCACTCCCTTCGTCAAGGAAAAACACTTTACACTCTTGCAACGTTCCTAATAATACCGAAAACAAATCAGGATGTCAAGCAAAAATACTTGTCACGAAAAAAACATGTAGTTGAAGCATCCAAAACATTAATTTGCGGCTGTTTTTCTTCCAATCAAGCACCCCCAAAACTAACAAAAAACGAATACGTCTTCGTTAAGAAGTCGATTCGTTTTTACGTTCCTATCTAAGAGGCGTAAGGTACAACAGAACGGCAAAGAAATGAAGAACACTGCCTGCGAGCACAAATACATGCCAGATCGCATGATGGTATGGAAAGCCGCGCCATACATAAAATAGTGTCCCAAGTGTATACATCAGACCACCTGCAACCAAGAGGACTATTCCTCCTGAAGGGATTGCCGCAACGAGCGGCTGCCAGGCAATGACGATAAGCCAGCCCATGGCAATGTAGAAGATCGTGGACATAAACAGGAACTTTTTCGTAAAGAAGGCTTTGAAAATCACTCCTGCGATTGCAATGCCCCAGATAACTCCGAACAGACTCCATCCGAGCGTGCCGCGAACAGCTACAAACAAGAATGGGGTGTACGTACCTGCAATAAACAAATAGATCGAGGAATGGTCAAAAAACTCGAACAGATCCTTGACCTTGCCTTCTTTCAATGCATGGACCATTGTCGAATTCGTATAAAGAAGCAGCATCGTGATCCCATAGATCGTGAAACTGACGACATGCCAGACTGTACCTTTCATACTCGAAAAAACAATCAACAGCACCAGTGCAGCTACACTGAGCACAGCGCCGATTCCATGAGTCACTGCATTAGCGACTTCTTCACGGCGGGAATAGGTATAGGTATTGGCCATATCAACCGTCCTTTCTAACCCTATTAAGATATCTACATTCTTCCATTATACACCTATTGCCGGTGACTTAACATGTATGTACACGCTCATCAACGGCAATAGGGCTTATCATTTTATCAATTTTTAGGTATTCGCTTCTTCTTCCTCTGTCCCTTGAGCTGGCTGCTCCTGAATTAATCCAGCAAACAAGGCATGTACAAATTGCTCGGAATCGAATGGCTGCAGATCGTCAATTTTCTCACCAAGACCTACCATCTTCACTGGCAGATCCAGTTCCTGACGAATGGCAACGACAATACCACCTTTCGCCGTACCATCCAGCTTCGTCAGTACGAGTCCAGTCACGCCGCTTTTCTCCCCAAACAGTTTGGCCTGATTCAATGCATTTTGTCCAGTTGTCGCGTCGAGAACCATCAATACTTCGTGTGGAGCTTCCGGGATTTCACGCTGAATAACACGATAGATCTTGTTAAGCTCCTCCATGAGATTGGATTTGTTCTGCAGACGACCTGCCGTATCGCATAGCAAAACATCTGCTCCGCGCTGTTTGGCTGCTTGCACAGCATCATACATAACCGCAGCGGGATCTGATCCGGCCTGCTGCTTGATGACTTCAACGCCGGCACGCTGTCCCCATACCTCAAGCTGCTCAATTGCACCGGCACGGAAGGTATCACCAGCAGCCATAATGACTTTTTTGCCCTGCTGTTTGAAACGATGTGCCAGCTTGCCGATCGTTGTTGTTTTACCTACGCCGTTGACACCGACAAACAGAATAACGGTAATGCCATCCGGGTTCATCTTCAATTCGTTATTTTGTTCACCGCGCAGGAGATCTGTCAATTTCTCAGACAATACAGGCTGCAATTCAGCCGCGTCTTCGATTTTGCGTTTTTTGACCTCAACACGCAGGTCTTCAATCAGGTTCATGACGGTATTGACCCCAACGTCCGCTCCAATCAGGATCTCTTCCAGTTCCTCATAGAATTCCTCATCGATCTTTTTGCGGCGAATAACGAGATCGGATACTTTCTCCACAAGCCCTTTACGAGTCTTCTCCAGTCCATCCTTGAACTGTTTTGTTACCGACTCCGTTTTGCTTGCAATGCTGTCTCTCAGCTTCTTAAAGAAACTCATAAAGCCCCTCCATCGTGTACATAATCTTAGTGCTGTTTATTTAATTAACAAGTTCCTGATGCATGATTGAATTCTTTAAGCACTGGCTATTTCGGCTTCCTCATCTTCCAGTCTAACCGAAACGAGCTTCGATACTCCGCCCTCTTCCATGGTGACACCGTATAATACATCTGCTTCTTCCATTGTGCCCTTCCGGTGAGTAACAACGATAAACTGTGTCTGTTCGGAGAATTCCCGCAAATACTGGGCGAAACGTACCACGTTAGCCTCATCCAGCGCTGCTTCGACTTCATCCAGCACACAGAACGGTACTGGCTTCACGTGCAGGATGGCAAATAGCAGCGCCATTGCCGTTAATGCGCGTTCTCCGCCAGATAAGAGCTGCAGGTTTTGCAGTTTCTTGCCTGGTGGCTGGGCAACGATATCAATTCCGGTTTCCAGAAGCCGTTCCGGGTCCATCAGAACCAGATCCGCACGCCCACCGCCAAATAACTTGGTAAATACCGTACCGAACTCACGGCGGATTGCATCAAACGTTGTCTTGAAACGTTTAGCCATCTCATCTTCCATCTCACGGATGACTTGATACAACGTCGTTTTAGCTTCCACCAGATCATTTTTCTGCTCATTCAGGAACTCGTAACGTTCATTAACCCGCTGGAATTCCTCAATCGCCCCAAGATTGACTTCTCCCAGAGCTGAGATGCTGCGCTTAAGCTTCTGCACTTCAGCCTGAGTGCTCTCTACATCTTCAGGTACTGGGTATCGCTCTTTCGCAAGCTCATAACCAAGTTCATAGTCGTCCATCAGTTTACGCAGTATGTTTTCGAGTTCAACATCAAGTCTGTTTACGGAAATTTCCGTCTGACGCATCTGTTCTTCTACCGCTTTTAACTGTGTACGCTGTTCCTTCGTTTCACTCTCAGCAAGTTCAAGCTTCTTCGACAGCTCACTTCGTGCAGCACGCTTAAAATCCAGCTGCTCGGAAGCTTCCGTTTTCTTCAGCTTGAACTGGTTCAGATCTTCAATTTGTTTGACGCTCTCCACCTGCGTTTTCTTCAGGTCTGCTTCCATCGAAGCCAGCAGTGTCCGGTTTTGACGTAAATCTTTGACCAGCGACTCCACTTCACGCTCCAATCGGCGCAGCTGCTCCTCATTCGAGAACCGTTCCTGATCCAGCTTACCCTCTCTGACTTTCAGTTCCGTCAACTGGCTCTGCAGCTCTTCCTTCGCCGACTCATTCGCTTTGCGGGCAAACTCTGCAGCATGAATGGCACGGTGAGTTGCCTTCTCTTCCTCTTCAAGCTGCTCCAGCTTCTGCACAGCTGCTTCTCGTGCCGTATCCATCTCTTTGATTTCTTCGGTGAATCCGCTTTTCTCCTGGCCGGCTACCGCAACTTGTTCCAATACGTGACGCAGCTCGTGCTCGACCTGTTTCATTTCCATCGATGCCTGCTGTTCGGCATTTCGTGTATCATCACCCGATTGACGCAGCTCATCCAGCTTGTCCTGGCATTGTTCCAACTGGGTTTTCACATCATCAACACTGCGGTGCAGCTTCACAATCTGGTTTTCGGTATCCAAAATATCCTGACCCAGTTGATCCAACTGCCGTTTCCGGCTGAGTAGACTTACATTTTTCTTGTGCTGGCTTCCCCCTGTCATGGAACCGCCCGCATTGACGACATCACCTTCAAGGGTCACGACGCGGAAACGGTACTGACAGCGTGCCGCAATTTTATTGGCGTATTCCAGCGTTTCGGCAATGATGACATTCCCGAGCAGGCTTCCAATGATATTCGCATAACGGGAATCGAAATGCACGAGATCAGCACCAATCCCCACGAAACCATCCATGCCTTCAATCATGGAACGCTCACTGGAACCAACCGTACGTGGACGAATGACATCAAGCGGCAGGAATGTAGCCCTACCGAGCTGACGCTGCTTCAGGAATGCAATGGCCTGTCTGGAGACCGACTCGTTTTCCATAACGACATGCTGAAGTGCGGCACCCATTGCCGTTTCCACAGCCAATTCGATTTTTTCAGGAACTTTAACGAGTTCCGCCACGGCTCCATGTACACCACTAAGAGTACCTTTGCGAGAAGCTTTGAGGACTTCTTTGACCCCAAGCATAAATCCGTCAAAATCATCCTGCATCTCTTTCATCGTATCCCGGCGGGATACCTGTGCTTCGCGCTTCTGTTCCCATTTTCGAACCGTGCTGCGGCTCTCTTCCAGCAGCTTTTGCAAAGATTGCAGTCGTTCACTTTCAGTTATATATCCGCCTCGCAAATCACTGATCTCTTTACCCAAGCGGACTACTTTTTTCTCAATCTCGGCTTTTCGCGCTTCGAGCATTTCCTTCTGCTCTTCCCACTTGCCGGATTCCTCGGATGCACGGTTCATACGACGTTCAAGCGACTCTTTCTGCTGATCGGCGTACCGGATCTCGTTGCGCGTCTGAGCCATCTGGTTCATCAGTTCCAGCAAATTACCCTTAAGGCTTTCTTCCTGCTGCTGACTGATTCCGCCTGTAACGCCAATGAGCTTCGCCTCTTCTTCAGACAAACGGTTTCGCACATCACCCAGTTCCTGCTCCAGCTTGCCAAACTTCTCGCGTAATGCAAGGAGCTCGGCCTCACGTTCCCGATGTCGATCTTCACTCGCAGCAAGTGTAACCGTGAGCTGCTCATGATTGGTTTGCAGATGACGAGAACGTTCTTTGAGCAATTCTCCAAGACCTTCACTTTTCTCTGTCGCTTCACTAAACTGCAGCAAGGCAGATTGCAGCTCTTCCGTCTCCGATTCCAGAATTCGCAGTGCATTCCGGTCGCTTTCCAGCTTGGCATCATGTGTGGAAACAATGGCGGCAAGACCAACTTCTTCTTCTTTTAGCGACTGTAACCGTTCATTGGCCTTGCTCCAGGACGCATGAATCTGTTCGATCTGGTAGACATACATGGAGATTTCCTTCGATTTGAGCTGTCCACGCAATTCCTTGTAGTGAATTGCTTTTTCCGACTGCTCTCTCAGCGGGCCTATCTGGTCCTCCAGCTCTGTAACCAAATCGTGAATACGCAGCAAGTTCTGCTCCGTCTCGTCCAGCTTGCGTGTGGCATCCCGCTTACGGGATTTATACTTCACAATACCGGATGCCTCTTCAAAGATACCCCTGCGATCTTCAGAACGAGTACTCAAAATCTCCTCGATACGACCCTGTCCGATAATGGAGTAAGCTTCCTTACCGATCCCGGTATCCATAAACAATTCCGTTATATCTTTCAGCCGACAGGACTGCTTGTTAATAAAATATTCACTGTCCCCGCTGCGATGTACACGACGTGTCACTGTCACTTCACCAAAATCAAGGGCAAGCGCGTGATCTTCATTATCCAGCGTTAACGATACTTCACCGTAATTGACGGCTTTTCTTGCATCGCTGCCGGCAAAAATGATGTCTTCCATTTTGCCGCCCCGCAGTGATTTGGCACTTTGTTCCCCAAGTACCCAGCGAATCCCGTCTGAAATATTACTCTTGCCACTTCCGTTCGGACCTACTACAGCCGTAATGCCGCGAACGAATTCCATCTCTGTTTTGTCGGCGAATGACTTGAATCCACCCAGTTCAATTCGTTTCAGAAACATAGGGTATCCCGTCACCTCCTCTTGCTTATTTCATGTGCTCCTTCAGTGCTGATCTTGGATTAGGAATGAATCTTTCTTCCCCATCCGCTCTTTACAAAAAAAAGAGCAAAAAGCAGTCCGGCCGATAATTTCCGCCGGGGCGGACCCGAGGGGCTGCTCTTTGCTCTTCGTTTGTCTATGCGCTACCCGGTAAGCTCAGGCTTCCGGAAGCTTCAATCGATCAAGCGCTGCGGATGCAGCCTGCTGCTCAGCTTCCTTTTTGGAACGTCCTGTACCTCTGCCAAGCCGTTCTTGACCCATATGGACCTCCGAGACAAACTCACGTTCATGGGCAGGGCCCCGTTCTTCGACGATCCGATACTCAAGAGCTCCCATATTGTGATGCTGAGTGAGTTCCTGCAGTTCCGTCTTGTAATCGCTCATCTGAAGCTTGCCGCCCAGAACGATCAACGGAAAAACATGCTGGTCCAGAAACGTTCTGACTGGCTCCAGTCCCTGATCCAGATACAGTGCACCGATGAAAGATTCAAACACATCAGCCAGCAAAGCCGGCCGTGTTCGTCCTCCCGTCAGTTCCTCACCTTTACCAAGAAGTACATACTGACCAAAACCAAGTGCTTCTGCAAATTTGACGAGGGAAGGCTCGCAGACAATAGATGCCCGCAGCTTCGTTAGTTCACCTTCCGGACGGTTAGGATACAAATGATACAAGTATTCCGATACAGTCAACTCAAGCACCGCATCGCCCAAGAACTCCAGACGTTCGTTATCCTGGTGCTGACTGAATCGGTGTTCGTTTACATAGGAAGCATGGGTAAACGCTTGTTTTAGAAGCTGCCTGTTGTCAAATTTGATTTGAAGTTTGTGTTGTAACTGCTTCAGATCTTCACTCAAACGAACTAGCCCCTTATGCTTCAAATTTTTTGAGGATAATGGTAGCATTGTGACCGCCGAATCCAAACGAGTTGGACATGACTACGTTCACGTTAGTTTCACGCGGAACATTCGGAACATAATCCAGATCACATTCCGGATCCTGATTTTCCAAATTGATCGTAGGTGCGAGTGTCTGATGAGTCAGAGACAATCCGCAGATTACGGCTTCCACGCCACCAGCTGCACCCAGCATGTGACCTGTCATGGATTTAGTTGAACTTACTGCAAGCTTGTACGCGTGATCACCAAATGCCTTTTTGATCGCCAGCGTTTCGGATCGGTCACCCACAGGAGTTGATGTACCGTGTGCATTGATGTAGTCCACTTCTTCCGGTTCAATTCCGGCATTGCGAAGAGCCATCTTCATGCAGCGTGCTGCTCCATCCGGATCCGGCTCAGTCATATGATGCGCATCGCCAGTCAGACCGTAACCGATCACTTCACCATAAATACGTGCACCACGTTTTTGAGCATGTTCCAAGGATTCCAGAATCAGAATACCTGCTCCTTCACCCATAACGAATCCGTCACGTCCTGTATCGAAAGGACGGCTTGCCTTAGCCGGCTCGTCATTGCGCGTAGACATCGCGCGCATTGCACAGAAACCAGCCAGACCCGTTGGTCTGATTGTCGCTTCCGCACCACCGCAGATCATCGCGTCTGCATCACCATTTGCAATCATCTTGAAAGAGTCCCCGATGGAATGCGTTCCTGTAGCGCAGGCTGTTACTACGTTGGTGTTCGGACCTTTAGCTCCGAGAGAAATCGACATTTGGCCAGAAGCCATGTTAGAGATCATCATAGGGATAAAGAATGGGCTAACCCGTTTTGGACCTTTTTGCAGCAATGCATTATGCTGGTCCTCCCAAGTTCCCAGTCCGCCAATACCTGAACCGATAGATACGCCAAAGCGCTCGGCTTCGATGTTCTCATTAATTTTCAAACCACTGTCTTCAACAGCTTTGAAACCAGCTGCTACAGCAAATTGAACAAAACGGTCCATTTTGCGAGCATCCTTGCGATCCATATATTCATCCGGGTTGAAATCCTTAATTTCGGCAGCAATTTGTGTCGTGTATTCACTCACATCAAAGGCCTCAATCTGAGAGATTCCGGACTTGCCTGCCATTAAACTTCCCCAGAACGTTTCCAAATCTTTTCCGAGCGATGTCATTACGCCCATTCCGGTAATTACTACTCTTTGTTTCAAACCGACTCACCTCTATATCGACTGCTTGCGCAATTATTTTGTGGGAATATCCGCAAGCGGATGCTCACCCATCCCGATCCAAAAATCAAGCTGAATGAGCATCGCTGCGGAATGAGAAAAACCAATGAATGATGAGAAGTCCCGCCTGTTCGAAAACAGGTGCGGGACTGAATTGACTTTAGGTATGAGATTGTATGTAGTTTACAACTTCACCTACGGTCGTGATTTTTTCTGCATCTTCATCAGAGATTTCCAAATCGAATTCATCTTCCAATTCCATGACCAATTCTACTACATCCAAAGAATCAGCACCCAAATCTTCTTTGAAAGATGCTTCAAGTGTAACTTCAGCTTCGTCTGCGCCCAAGCGGTCGACGACGATGCGTTTTACACGCTCCAATACATCGGACATCCGGTTCACCTCCTCCTTGGTATTATACGAGAATCGCAGGCAAAATGCCATAGAAGACATATGCGGCTCCCGGCCGGGGAATCCGGCCTTTTTCCGGCATTTCGGATCGTCCAGCGCCTGTTCCCCGACTATTGATTTAAGTCCGGGAAGTTTTACATGTACATGCCGCCATCGACGTGCAATGTCTGCCCTGTCATATACGATGAAGCTCCCGATGCCAGGAATGTAACAACTCCGGCAATTTCATCCGGCTGACCCAGTCGGGACAGCGGAATGCCACTCAGCATACCATCTACGAGTTCCTGTGACAATTCCTTGGTCATATCCGTCTCAATGAACCCAGGTGCTACACAGTTGACCGTTATACCACGGGAAGCCAATTCACGAGCCGACGCCTTGGTCAGACCGATGACCCCCGCTTTGGCAGCAACATAGTTGGCTTGTCCAGCATTACCCAGAACACCAACCACAGAAGAAATATTGATAATTCTGCCCGAGCGTTGTTTCATCATTGGACGAGTAACGGCTTTAAGGCAGTTAAATACCCCTTTGAGATTGGTCTCAATAACCTGATCAAACTCTTCCTCTTTCATGCGCATGATCAGATTATCACGTGTAATCCCTGCATTGTTAATCAGAATGTCAACATTGCCCCAGGCTTCAAGAGTAGCCTTGACCATTTGTTCAGCTTCATCCATTACTCCAACATTCGCCTGAATGGTAATGGCCTGAACTCCCTTAGCACGAATCTCTTCCGCCACTTCTTCAGCAGCAGCCTGACTGCCTGCATAGTTTACGGCTACATTGGCACCAGCTTCAGCCAGAGCAAGTGCAATGCTGCGGCCAATCCCGCGAGATGCCCCTGTAACCAGTGCGTTTTTACCTTCTAACGGTTTAGACAACCTAATTCCTCCTTTCCCCAAATAACCTGTCATTTAATCACTTTAATGCAGCTGCAGTCGCTTCAAGCGTTTCAAGACTGTTCACATTGTACAATTTTACGGATTTATCTGTTTTTTTAATCAATCCGGTCAATACACTTCCAGAACCAATCTCAATGAAGGTATCTACACCTTGCTCAATAAGCCATGTCACACTGTCTTCCCATAAAACCGGAGAATAGACCTGTTCCGTCAACAATTGTTGAACCTGTCCATTTTCCACAGGTCTTGCTGTCACGTTAGCGACTACAGGAACCTTGGCTGGCGAAAATGTTACGGTCTCCAGTTTCTCTGCCAGTTTCCCAGCAGCTTCCTTCATCAATGAGGAATGAAAAGGACCGCTAACTTCCAATGGAATAGCACGCTTGCCGCCAGCTTCCTTCACCCGTTCCGCTACAGCAGCCACACCTTCCTTAACACCGGAAATAACAATTTGACCCGGACAGTTCATATTAGCCAGTTCAACCGCGTGACCCGTTTCGGATACGTCCCGGCAAAGCACCCCCAGCGCTTCCCGATCCGCACCCAGAACAGCAGCCATTGCTCCCTGCCCGCCTGGTACTGCTTGTTCCATATACTGACCACGTGCCCGTACAATGCTCACAGCGTCAGCAAATGACAGAACGCCCGCTGCAACGAGAGCACTGTATTCACCCAGACTGTGTCCAGCCGTATAGTCGGGCTCAATCCCTTTTTCTTTAAAAGCCTCAAGCAGTGCAATACTCGCAGTGAGTAGAGCCGGTTGCGTATTTGATGTCTGTTTCAATTCGGTCTCTGGTCCTTCAAAAACGAGATTGCTCAGCGAGAAGCCCAGCACATCATCGGCTGTACGGAAAATTTCTGCTGCCGCAGGCACAGACTCATACGCGTCCTTGGCCATGCCTACAGCCTGTGATCCCTGTCCGGGAAATACAAATGCGATTTTGCTCATTAGATTTATCTCTCCCAGCTATCTGATTTACCAAACGAGTACAGAGGCACCCCAAGTCAGTCCGCCCCCGAAACCAACCATCAAGATGGTGTCGCCGGCTTTCATGCGGCCTTCTTCAGCCGCTTCCACCAATGCAAGCGGAATGGATGCTGCCGAAGTATTGGCGTATTTGTCTACGTTGACAACCACTTTTTCTTCCGGAAGCTCAAGTCGCTGCATGGCGGATTGAATAATACGAATATTAGCCTGATGAGGAACAAACAGATCCACGTCCGTGCGCTCCAAGCTTGCTTTACGCAGAACTTCATCCGTTGCTGTACCCATTACACGGACGGCAAATTTGAACACTTCACGGCCATTCATGTAAATGTAGTGTTTTTTATTCTCAACCGTCTCTGCGGACGCAGGCAGACGGGAACCGCCGCCCTCCAGTTGAAGCAGGCCGCCACCAGCACCTTCCGCTCCAAGATCAAACGATTTGAATCCACGACCTTCAGGAACTTCGCCAATAACCACTGCGCCCGCTCCGTCACCGAACAATACGCATGTGTTACGGTCTGTATAGTCCGTAATCCGGGATAGACAATCCGCGCCAATAACAAGCGCATTGTTATACATGCCGCTTTGGATAAAGCTGGTTGCTGTTGCCAGACCATATACAAATCCTGAACATGCAGCGGACAAATCAAATGCCGCAGCGCCTTTGGCACCGAGCTTATCCTGCAAAATGCAGGCCGTAGACGGAAATGCCGAGTCCGGCGTAATTGTGGCTACGATGATCAGATCCAGATCACTGCCTGTCATTCCAGCAGACTCAAGCGCCTTGATCGCTGCTTCGTATGCCAGGTCCGAAGTCGCCTGATCGGGAGCTGCGATATGACGTTCCTTGATTCCAGTGCGGCTAACGATCCACTCGTCATTGGTATCTACCATTTTCTCAAGGTCACTGTTGGTCAAAATTTTCTCCGGTACATATTTACCTGTACCGATAACCCCTACAGGGCGCAAATTATTCATGTCGTCACTCACTTCCCGCTAATTTCCTTAGATATGCTTTCCACCAATTGGTTCTGTACTGCAATTCTAGCTTGGCGAACAGCGTTTTTGATCGCATTGCCATCCGCTGATCCATGGCTTTTCACTACCAGTCTGCTCAACCCGAGAAGCGGCGCACCGCCATGTTCGGTATAATCCAGTTTCCGTTTCAGCCCGCGCAGCTCAGGCATCAGCACCGCTGCAGCCAGTTTGCTTTTGAGCGAAGATGAGAACTGTTCCTTCAGCAATGCAAAGATGGCACCTGCTGTGCCTTCCAGTGATTTCAGCAATATGTTACCAGCAAATCCGTCACAGACAAGCACGTCACATGCACCTGTAAGGACATCGCGAGCTTCCACATTACCGACAAATCGAATCGGAAGCTGCTCCAGTAGCGGATATGCGTGCTTCGTTAGTTCGTTCCCTTTGCCCGGCTCCGTTCCGACATTGAGCAATCCCACTCGGGGTGAGTCGACTCCTTGTACTTTCTGCCGATATAAGCTACCCATAAGACCATATTGTGCCAAATGTTCGGGCTTGGCATCCATGTTGGCACCCAGGTCAAGCGCAAGCACGCCAACATCATCTATTGTTGGAATCATAGGTGCAAGTGCCGGTCGTTCAATACCTTCCATGCGGCCCACCACCAGCAGACCGGTTGTCATAAGCGCTCCGGTATTACCTGCAGAGATCATGGCATCTGCTTCGCCTTCCTTAAGCATGCGGCCCGCGACCACCATGGAAGCATCCTTTTTGCGACGAACGGCTTTAACAGGTTCGTCATCCGAACCGATCACTTCCGAAGCATGACGAACAGACAGGTTAGCCGGCTTCGCAGCGGACTGATTCAAAAGCGGTGCCAGCTTGGCTTCATCGCCAACAAGCACGATCTGTGTATCTGCCCATTCCGTGGCGGCAGCAATTGCACCTTCTACCGTTGCCTGGGGTGCATGATCGCCTCCCATGGCATCTATGACGATTTTCATTCCAGATGACCTCCCTCTAGGCTGTCGTCTCCACCCGAACGGTAGATGACAAAGTTGCCTTGAAACACCATTTCCTCACCTACATAGGTGAACACTTCAACCTTTGCTTTCCCCTTTTGACCCGAGATCGATCTCACATACGCTTTCGCAATACATTTCTCGGCCAGATGAACCGAACGAACAAATCGAATATCGGCCGAAGCCGTCAATGCAATCTCGTCATTAATGACAGCGACGGCCAGGGAGTTAGCCTGGGCAAATACATAGTGACCACGAGCAATTCCCGTCCTCGAAAATACATGCTCTTCCTTGATCTCAAACAAGGAGATCCCACTTTTGTCCAGCTGCAAATCTACAATATCACCGATAATCTCATGCAGAGGCAGCGAGCGTACCTGGTCATACGAACGCTCTGCCATCAGTTTCATTCGTTCACGAAGCTCGGGAATCCCCAGCTCCAGACGGTCGAGGCGAATCGTTTGAATACTCACCTTCAATTGGCGCGTCAGTTCCTGATCCGTCACAAACGGATTGTCTTCGATCATTTTGGTCAATTGCTGCTGCCTCTGTCTCTTCGGTACACGTTCGATGCCTGACACCCCCCGCTGTATCGTATAAGAAAGCGTCCCATGCAGGTCCGTTCTATCATTTCACTTCGTTCTCTATAATGGAGCCTCTGATCTTCAGAGGTTATTCAACACACGAATTTATGGTTCTTCTCTATGTAACCCCAAATCTTAGAACCTGGTACTAAAGCATAGTATATCTCATCCTGTGTCAAAAAGAAAGACTGGGCGGGCAAAAACCACTCTCTGCTAAACAGCCGCTCTCCTGCATTCTACGAATCTTTCTTCTTGAAACAATCAACCGAAGTCAGTCCAGCCCTTAACACGAACATGAGTTTAAACATTCAAAAAAAGTAGTACCTCATCGAAATGAAGTACTACTTGATGTCTAACTATTATTGAGAGATGATCTCTCTTGCTTTGTACGTTCCGCACACTTTGCACACGTGGTGAGCAAGCTTCAATTCGCCGCATTGTTCACATTTCACCATGCCCGGTACAGCCAATTTAAAGTGAGTGCGACGTTTGTCGCGACGCGTCTTGGACGTTCTCCGTTGAGGTACTGCCATTATTCCCACCTCCTTATCAAAATCAACCTTTGCAGGTAGTTGTAACACTAGATTTTCATTTGCTCATTTAAAAAAATCCTTGAGCCCTGCAAGCCGCGGGTCGATAACTTCGTTATCGCAACCGCAGTCACCCTCGTTCAGCTCATGGCCACACTTTGGACATAGCCCTTTGCATGTATCGCTGCATAGCGGTATAAACGGTAGGTGCAGCAGAAAAGCTTCCTCGGCATATAGCTTCAGATCGATGTCCTCTCCATCCACATAGACAGTATCATCTTCTTCAGGCAAGTCCTCCGGCTGTTCTCCCTGCTTGAATTGCTCATGAAAATCAATATGAAGATGTTCACTAATCGGCTTGAGACAACGTGAGCACAACATGTCCACTCCTGCTGACACTTTGCCATGAACATCCACCACGCCCCCCGTTGCTTGTTCTGCAGATAAATCCGCAGTCAGCGGGGTAACGGCTGTGATATCTTGTCGGTTAGAAATCAGTTCCTTAATGTCCCACTGTTCATTGAACTGCAGGGGTCGGTCACTGATAGCCACTTTGCGAAATGGCAATAACATTTCCCATCACTCCAAACGAAACCAATTTCATAATTCATGTTAAATGCTTGACGGCAGTTATACAGATCAAGTCTGATCGTTGTGCACTTCATATCTTGACTGTATGTATTCTGACGATTCGTCGTTAAAAGTATTATGAAATTGACTTAACAAACAAAAATCATTATACCGATTTTCCAAGACGTTTGTCAACACTTTTAACTTTACACCCTTTTGGAAAAGAAAGATACCCGGACGATAAAAACACTCTTCCGCATTATAAACTTTCTCTCCACCATACTACAAGCTAATCCTTTTACTAGTATGACGGACACATTTCTTTAATTATTCGTGTGATGTAGATCACACGTCCCCCTTTAGACCCTATCTATACTTGCTATATGCCACGCATAATAGATAAATGGCGCAAGGTTATCCATTTAATTTGTCAATCCATTTATAGGAGGAAAAATCCATGTTAAGCGAAAATACAATTCGAGTGATTAAATCCACCGTACCTGTACTTGAAGTTCATGGCGAGGCCATTACCAGCCATTTCTATAAAACAATGTTTGCACATCATCCCGAACTGCTGAATATTTTCAATCACGCTAACCAAAAACAGGGACGGCAGCAGGCCGCCCTTGCCAATATGGTATACGCTGCTGCCCTTCATATTGATAATCTCGCCGCAGTCCTGCCAGCCGTACGTCAGGTTGCGCACAAACACCGCAGTCTCGGCATCGCCCCGGAACAATACGAAATCGTGGGCACCTATTTGCTGAAAGCGATCAAGGATGTGCTGGGTGATGCTGCGACCGAGGAGATTATTGCTGCGTGGGCGGACGCCTACAATGTCATTGCGGGTATCTTTATCGATTTAGAAAAGGATCTGTACACAGCCAGCGAAAACCAAAGTGGTGGCTGGGAAGGTTTCCGGTCATTTCGGGTAGCCAAAAAGGTAAAAGAAAGTGACCTGATTACTTCCTTTTATCTAGTGCCAACGGACGGCAATCCAATAGCCACGTACCAATCTGGACAGTATATCAGTCTCCGGATGAAACCTGAGGGAAATGCGTATGCCCAAATTAGACAGTACAGCCTTTCGGAAGCTCCAGGAAAACCGTATTATCGCATTTCCGTTAAACGTGAGAGTGCTCGGATGGAACGACCAGATGGTGTAATCTCGACCTATCTGCATGACCATATCACTGAAGGAGACTTGGTCGAATTGTCTGCTCCTGCAGGCGATTTCACACTGAACACGGAGGATTCACGCGATGTCGTATTATTGAGCGGTGGCGTTGGCCTCACTCCGATGATCAGCATGTTGAACACGCTGGTTAACAGTAATGTCCAGCGTTCTATCACTTTTGTCCATGCTGCCCTAAATGGCGAAGTTCATGCTTTCCGGGATCATGTAAATACATTGGCAGAACAGCATGAGAACATACAGGCATTGTATTGTTATGCACAGCCGACACCAGATGACCGCGAGCAATCGCGTTTTCACAGAGAGGGTTATATTGATGCAGCCTGGCTGTCACAGATGATTCGCGAGCCCCTGGAATCCGATTATTATTTGACCGGTTCTGTCTCCTTTATGCAGACGATGTATGCCGCACTGGGCGAGATTGGCGTTTCACCTGAGAATATTCATTATGAGTTCTTTGGTCCCAAAACAAACCTGATTCCTGCACCGGAAGCCATTTAATTTATCTCCAGAAGTAATAATAAAGGATCATCCATGACTCCCCTGAAAGCACGGGCCGTATTCATCTGAATGCGACACCGTGCTTTTTTTGGCGTTTTCTTAACGCTTTTATTTGAATAACGATGCTCGTATCCCCTATTATTAAGCAAGACGTTTCTGCTCGGCGAAGCAGCAATGGCCTTAATCGACCAATAAGAACAAAATACCAGTCAGGTATTGAAGATATATAACATTGTTATTAAAAGGAGTGCCCACTGATGAAAGCTGTAGGTGTGATTGTGGAATATAATCCGCTGCATAACGGACATGTCTATCACTTAAATGAGGCCAGACGGCTAAGTGGAGCAGATGCCCTTGTGGCCGTCATGAGCGGCCCTTTTCTCCAGCGCGGGGAACCCGCCATTGTGGGCAAAAGGGCTCGTACGGAGATGGCGCTGCACGCAGGAGCCGATCTGGTGATTGAGCTGCCGGTTGCTTATGCGGTACAACCGGCGGAATGGTTTGCCTTCGGTGCGGTCTCGCTGCTGCACCGCACCGGGGTCGTGGACTCGCTCTGCTTCGGCAGCGAGTCCGGCGACCTGGACAGCCTGCAGCGCATTGCGCGCGTGCTGGCTGTGGAGCCCGCAGGGCTGCGCGAGGACATCGCGCGCCGCCTGCGGGAAGGCGCCAGCTACCCCGCCGCGTACGCAGGCGCGGCGGCAGCGCTGGCGCCCGGCGGCGTGAGCGAAGCTGCCGCCGCCGCACTGCTCGGGCAGCCCAACAATTCGCTTGGGCTGCACTACCTGATCGCGCTGGAACGACTCGGCAGCGCGATCCAGCCCTTGACGACGGCACGCATCGGTGCCGCGTATCATGAGGCGACGCCCGGACCGGGGGCGATCGCCAGTGCAACGGCTGTCCGCCGCCTGCTGATGGCGGACGGACCCCAGGCCGCCGCGCCGTATGTGCCGGCGGCAACACTTGCCATTCTGCAGCGCGAATGGCAAGCGGGACGCGCTCCCGTGCACTGGGAGCGCTTCGCCCAGCCGCTGCTGCACATCGCGGCGACCCGCCGTGCCTCCGAGCTGGCAAATATCGCCGAAGTCACGGAAGGATTGGAGCACAGGCTGCTCCGCACACTGGCTCAGCTTCCGGAGCCATCGGTCGAATCGCTGCTGGATGCACTCAAAACCAGGCGGTACACGCGCACCAAGCTGCAGCGAATGTTGACCCATATTCTGTTGAATCATGCCAAGGCTGAATTCACCCCGGACAAGCTAGCCGAAGGACCTGGTTATCTTCGTGTCCTTGGATTCAATTCACTGGGCCAAAATCTCTTGAAACAGATGAAAACGGCTTCGTCCCTGCCTGTTGTGCTGAAACCGTCTGCCTTCACTCACAACCAGCTGGAGCTTGATGTGCAGGCACAAGCAGCGTATGCCCTCTCTTATGAGCAGACGGACACACGGGCCATGTACAGCGACTATTATGAGCCACCAGTTCGATGCTAAACGTTATATTACAAATAAATTGTTCATCAATGTTCTTATCAAAAAAATCCCCTATGTCGTGTCGTTTATTCAAACGATCGCATAGGGGATTTCCATTTGTCTGCTCTTTCTTTTCCTTGATAACGCGCTTGTTCCAAATCACATTATCCATTTCAAGCTTTTATGATTTCGCAGACAGTGTTTTCAGATAAGCCAGGGCATCATCTACCGTATTCACAGGAACCAGCTTCATTTTAGTGCCAATCTGTTCCGCTTTGGCTTCGGCTTCCTGATAATTTTGTTTCGGAACGAAGAAAATCTCCGCCTCTTTTCGATCCGCAGCAACGATTTTATGCACCACGCCACCAATGGGACCGACTACGCCTTCCTTGGTGATCGTTCCCGTGCCGGCAATTCGGTGACCTTGGGTAAGGTCCCCGGGAGTAAGCTGATTATAAATTTCCAGGGTAAACATCAATCCGGCCGAAGGACCCCCAACCTGAGTATCCGTAAACGTAATTTGTTTATTCGAATCTTCGGGTTTTACTTTCTGTACGGTTCCGATCATTACACCCAGCCCAGGCCGGGTAGCACCCGTTTTGCTGTCTTTTACTTCAATCAGCTTCACATCACGGCTAATCGTCTCGCCTTCGCGTTCCAATTGCATTTCTACCGTATCTCCCACTTTTTTATCCTTCAACTGGGCAGATAATACCGTGTTATCCGGTGTAGCTGTGCCATTCACACCCAGGATAATGTCACCAGGAGCAATATCTCCCTGTGGTTTCGGATCCTCCGACAAACCAAACACGAAGATATGTTCAGGAACAATGGAATACTTAACCCCCGCCTGCTCATAAGCCGCTTCCATGGCGGAAGATTGGGAATCGCTCATGAACCATACCTGTTCGGCCGAGTACTCCGCTTCCGTTTTTCCTTGCAGGCGGTCTTCCTTTTTGTCAATTTGCATATTTCGGTTAAACAAGGACGTACCCAGCAAAAACACATTGGCATACGTTGCCGACACCGTCGTCATCATGAATACACCACGTTCTTCCTGGTCCCCATCCTTCACCGTAACCATCGGCTTTACTTCATCCGCGCTGCCAGGCATATAGATGATATATGGCGTTGGCATATACACTGCAACATAGACAACCAGAGCTACCACGATCACAAAGATCGAAGCTCTGAAGCCGCCAGATTTTCGAATCCGATTCATCGCATGAGCCCCCGTTCTTTGCGTTTCTTCTATAATTATAAGTCTAACATCCTCAATCTCACGCATACAATGGTACAGGCCGGATAGGCCGCAGTATTCTGTCGCTTGTCCGGTCAAGGCCGAACCGTCCCCTGGACGTCATTCGGCCGTCCAATCCGATTACTGCAGCCGAATGAATCGGCGCTATTTCATATGAGGTGAAACGATGACAATGCAGACCGAGGTTACAGGATCCAACCCGATCAGGTCGGTACTACTTAGTACCGGCGCTTTGTTACTGGTCGTCGCTGTAGTTGTATCTCCAAAGGATGCCTTCGATGCCTCCATTCAAGGATTGGACATCTGGTGGAAAATTATCTTCCCGGCAATGCTCCCATTTTTGATGCTGTCGCAAATGCTCACTGCATTTGGTTTTACAGACGCTCTCGGCGTCTTGCTGGGACCACTGATGCAGCGTTGGTTTCGCCTCCCCGGCGAAGCTGGACTAGCCCTTGCGGTCGGCATGTGCGGAGGATTTCCTGCTGGGGCGGACACAGCGTCCCGTTTGGTTCGGGATCAACAAATAACCGGCAAACAGGCCATTATTCTGGTCGCTGCAGCTCATTTCACCAATCCGATGATGATCATTTTGGTCATAGGTGCCGCTTTTCTTCACCAGCCTGCTGCCGGATACTTTCTGCTTATAATTCATTGGCTCAGTGGATGGATTGCTGCAATGATTGCCATTCGTTTCAATCGCAGTCATCAAAAACAGTCCACTACAGTCAGTCCCCCCAAGCGAAGCCAGCACCAGGGGCTTTGGTTTCAAATGATGAACGCAGCCCGTGAAGCCCAGGCCCGAGATGGCCGCGGGTTCGGTAAACTGCTAGGTGACACCGTATCTCATGCGGTACAGACGCTAATGATGACTGGTGGTTACATCATCGGTTTTGCCGTGTTCATACGACTTCTGGGCCTATACATCACACCCGGCAGTTCGGCTGCCCTCTGGCCTTCTGTATTGGAATTGCATTTGGGCACATACCATTTAAGTCAAACGCCATGGGCTCCCTTGCTTACGATTTCCCTAATTGCTGCGGTTCTTGGTTGGGGTGGACTGTGCTCCCATTTACAAGTCTCAGCTGTGATGAAATCCGCCGGAATGGCAGGCAAAAGCATGATCTATTTTGCTGCTGTACGTTTGATTCATGCATTGACTGCCTTTTCATTAAGTGTCTTCCTCTGGGTACCCTTCAGCCGCTTTATTGCAGAGGTATGGGCTCCGTTCTGGCCTTCTGCAAGCGCGGATGAGACGACTATGCTGCCGATGCAACCCCAGCTTGAAGTCAACAACGCTGCGGCAGAGGTTTTATGGAGCAGCTTCCCCGCAGTCTGTATCGGACTTGCGATCATTCTTGCCGTTATGATCAGCCTGTCGGGCTTGACCCACTGGTTTAACCGCCGTTTTTCTCGCTGATTTTCCGGCGAAGTGCCGTTTCCACTTCCGGGGACACCAGATCGGTTACATCTCCATGGTAATGAGCAATTTCCTTGACGATACTGGAGCTCAAATACGAATATTTCGGATTGGTCATCATAAAGATGGTTTCCGCATCCGGGTTCAGCTTGCTGTTAGTGGAAGCAAGCTGCAGCTCGTATTCAAAATCAGTCACGGATCGTATACCACGTACGATGACCTGAGCTTCCTTTTGCCGAACATAATTGGCTGTCAGATCACGGAAGCTATCCACTTCCACATTGGGCAGATGCCCAGTAACTTCTGTAATGAGCGCTTTACGCTCTTCCACCGTGAACAGTGGATTTTTGCTCATATTATTCAGTACAGCCACGATGACGCGGTCAAATTGCTTGGACGCCCTGGCGATAATGTCCAGATGGCCCATCGTTACAGGATCAAAACTCCCGGGATATACGGCAATCCGTTCCTGCCTGTGTATCATTTCAGTCATGAGGAGCCTCCTCTTCTGCTATGCTGTTTTCTCCATCATTCGATGCCTCAGGTGCATAATCAAAGATGGACACAGCTGTCTCCCCATACACAGCCTTGCGCGTTTGTTCAAACGGGCCGAATTGCTCAGGGTAACTATATTTGGATTCATATTCAAGCACGATCGTCGCTTCCGGTTTAAGCAGTTCAAGTTCATGCATCGTAAGCATCAGCTCATCCCCGTTTTTCATCCGGTAAGGTGGATCGAGAAACACCAGATCAAATTTTGTCGTTCGCTTGGCAAGCGCCTTTAACGCACGACCTGCATCATTACGGTATATAGCTGCCTGATCCTCCAGCTTGGTTGCCTTCAGATTGGCTCGGATCACTTCAATACTTTTGGATTCCAAATCAACAAAAACAGCCTTGTCCATGCCGCGGCTCAGCGCCTCAATTCCGAGACCCCCACTACCCGCAAACAAATCCAATGCTGTACCGCCCTCAAAATAAGGGCCAATCATGCTAAACAGCGCTTCCTTCACCTTGTCGGTGGTCGGACGTGTTCCATTGCCAGGAACAGCCTTCAGCGGTCTGCCTTTCGCACTCCCGGATACCACTCTCACTGATGAGTCACCTTTTCTCTCTATGTAAGTTTATTGATACAGCTATCGTACCACACTCGGGTTCAGTTTGAAAAATAGTCTGTCTCCATTCATTTCAAAAAATTGTTGACCCGTTGTTGACGCATATGTATAAAAAGGAAACCTTTCGGCCATTCTATAATTATCGACATCACAAGTGTCGTAGACAACCGCGGAGAAGACTTACGTTTCCCCATAAGCTCTTCGTCCGGTTTCTCCTCTCCCATGAAAAATAGGCCCTCGAAAGAGGGCCTGTTTTTATTTGCTTTCAAATATGTATGAAAATCATTAGTTAAGACGGTATGCCATGATGCTCTGGCTATTCATGGTTCTCCATCTCCCGGTATTTCCGATTGGAACGCCGCAAGTTTATCATGGGGACCAGCAGAAGTACTATCGGTAAAAATAAATTCCAATTCTGCTTAATAAGCATCACAACACCGAAGAATACAATCGCGAGCCAAACCAGTATTTCAATAGCCTCAATCTTGGTTAGCGTAAGCTTAAACGCTTTTTTGGAGATGAGACGAACGAGATAATACACGAGCACAGCATAGAACACACCCATACCCAGGATCGCAACTAGAGCAAAGAACATTTCCATGAACATGCCCCTCTCACCTCCAAATTTGTTTGCCTCAAGTTTCTTTATTTTACCACATAAGCAAAAGTGTGTCTTAACTTTGACTACCAAGAAATATTCTTTCTTTTCATGTTATTTCTCTTCCGTAATAACCGTTGCGTTGTAGATCACAACACGCTTTCCATTCAGATCAAATAGAACTTTATTGCCATATTCCGTATCCTGCACATCGATTTTCCCTTCATAGGTCTGAATCAACTCACCGGAGTCACTGTACACCTTAACAATCCGCTCCAGACCCCCGGAGTTGTTGGATCTCATCGTTTTCAGCGCCCGTTCACCCGAAGCCGTATTGAAATACCAGATGAAACACCCCACAATGATACCGAGTACAGCCAGTACAGTAACCCACACACCTGCTTTTGCCTTTCTGCTCATAATGAAGCCCTCCCTTTGTTCCATGTCCCGTATAGTACGAAATAGCTTCGATAGCGGTTTCACGCAATTATTCTTGCGCGACCATTTCTTCATAGCAAAACAGAGGTCATCCGATACACGGAGACCCCTGTTCTACATTTATTAGGATATAAATCTTACAGTGAACGAATGACAAATTCAAATTCCAGTTCGCCGTCCGAGGCAATGCGATATTCCGGATGAACCGGCGCACCCCAGCTATCATCACCGCCAACACCCATCTGTTTGCCTGCTACCGTAACCACCGTGTAATGTACTGGTGGCAGCTCGTATGCATGCTGTGCGTTCTCCAGTTCGAATGCCGTATAAGGCGATACGTTCAGCTCAACCGGAGCTGCAGAAGCTTCAATTTTGAAGCCGCGTCCTGCATCATCGGTCAGTTTTGCCCAGCGTACCCCTGTGCGGTTACCCGATTCCTGTGGTACCAGGTATGGCGCAACCGTATCCGCCACTTTACTGCCATGAATGCCCAAGCGTGCTCCAAATGCACGATCCGCATAGTTTTCTTCCGGACCCATGGCCAGCCATTGCACGTTGTCATATTCCGGTGACGTTTTGAAAGACAAGGCATGAATCGGAAGGTCAGGCAAGCCTGCTGTACCTTTGTAGGCGTTATGAACATGCACGCTACCATCTGCACGCACAGTATAAGTCACTTTTACCTGCACATCTGCAGAAATGTTGAGCTTGTACGTGAATTCAATGCGATATTGATCCGGTTTCTGTTCTGCCTTCCACTCCACACATCTTGGCAGCAGACTAGCGGCATACCACGCACCAAGTTCGAAGCCCATGGCAGTTCCTTTATCATTATCCGTCGTTGCCCGCCAGAACAATGGCGCAGGAGGCTGAGCAATCGTCTCACGGCCGGACAGTTTGAGGGATACCAAAGTTCCGAAGGCTTTGGAGAACAGCACGTGAGTTTGACCTACACGGACACCAATGTTCACATCCCCTTCAACCACCTGAATATCATGTGTCAGATTCAGATCCTCTGCAGCTGTTACAGCTGAATCTTGTGTGAAGATAAATTGGCCAAACGCGACTTCGTCCCCTTTGTCCGCCCAGAGGGTAGCCGCTTTGAGAACAAACGCAGCATTAACCGCATATTCGCCACCAGCCAGAGTATCTGTATCCAGCGGAAGACTTATTATTTTCTCGCTTTGTGCAGTTACATTGACTTCCAACGTTCCGCGCAGCACTTCATGTCCCTCACGCTCCAGGCTGTACACCAGTTCCAATGCTGATGTATCTGCGAACAGGTTACCATTAATGATTTTGACCCCTTCACGATTCGGGAACAACTTGATATTTTGATACAGGAACTTTACTTCCTGCATTTTGGCAGTTACTTTGCGATCCGCATGCACGATGCCGTTCCCACAGAACGAGTAGTCCGAAGGACGATCGCCGAAATCGCCGCCGTATGCGAGGTATTCCTTGCCGTAACGGTCTTTCTTGTAAATGGATTGATCAATGTAATCCCAGATAAATCCACCCTGATACATCGGGTATTTGTCTTCCAATTCCGTATATTTGTGCATGCCACCGATGGAGTTACCCATGGCGTGCATGTACTCACAGCTGATGTAAGGCTTGGTCGGATTCGCATTCAGGAATTCCTCAATGTCTGCTGGCTTGGCATACATGCGACTCTCCATATCACTTGTCTCATCAAAACGACGATCATGGAAAACTCCCTCATAATGCACCAGACGTGTTGGGTCAGCAGATTTGAAGTATTGGGATACTTTGTAGATGACCTCACCGCCATGTGACTCGTTACCACACGACCAGATCAGAATGGACGGGTGGTTTTTGTCACGCTCCACCATGGATACAGCCCGGTCCATGACAATGTCTTGCCACTCTGGTTTATCTCCAGGAATGACCCAGGAAGGCTCAACGGCGCCAAGCTTTTGCCAGGAACCATGTGTCTCCAGGTTCATCTCATCAATAACATACAATCCGTATTCGTCACACAATTCATACCACAAGCTTTGATTCGGATAATGTGATGTACGAACCGCATTCATATTGTTCTGTTTAATGGTACGCACATCCCAGAGCATGTCCTCTTTGGTAATGGCACGGCCACGGCGCGGGTTAAACTCGTGACGGTTAACTCCTTTGAATACAATGCGTTTACCATTGATATGCATCACTTTATCGATCATTTCAAATTTGCGGAAACCAACGGACTGAGGTACCACTTCAACCAGCTGACCTGCAGCATCATATACACGGATGTATAAACGATACAAATACGGTATTTCCGCACTCCACAGGTTTACCTTACCGAACTCTTCTCGAAGACTAACCAGACCATTCGTAACTTCCACACCACCAAATGTTCTCAAAGCGTTCCCTTCAGCATCGCGCAGTTCAGCTTCAACTCGTGCTCCAGCAGCAGCTTTACCTTCCAGCTTCAGATCGAGGTTCAGCGTACCGTTGGTATAAGTTTGGTCCAGATCTGTTACCACACGCAGGTCCCGGATGTGTGCTGCAGGTACCGTATAGAGATATACGTCTCTGAAAATGCCGGAGAAGCGCCAAAAGTCCTGATCTTCCAGCCAGCTGCCCGTGCTGCGTTGATATACTTCCACAGCCAGCTTGTTCTCTCCATCCTGAAGGAACGGCGTCAGATCGAAATCCGAAGGGGTGAAGCTATCTTCTCCGTAACCCACGAACTGACCATTAAGCCACACATAGAATGCGGATTCCACTCCCTGAAAGGAAATAAATACCGGATTGTTCTGCCATCCTGATGGCAGGTGGAACGTCCGAATGTAGCTTCCAACTGCATTTTTGTCCTGTGGCAGTGCTGGCGGACGCAGTTCGTTCAGTCCATCCCAAGGATATTGCGTATTCACATATTGAATTTGGCCATATCCTTGAAGCTGAATGTGACCAGGCACTTCGATGTCATCCCAGCCTTCACTCGAGTAATTCGATTGGTAGAATAGCTCCGGCCGACAATCCGGACGAATCGCATAATTGAATTTCCAGGTTCCGTTCAAGTCATAACGCATCTTCATGGTTTCTGAAGCCTCTGCTTCCTCCATGGTGCTGTAATAACGATGATCCGAGTAAGCGTTTAGACGGTTGACCTCAAAAACGCTTACATTTCCCAGCCAGTTGATATCTGCTTGTGTTGCTTTCATCGGCTCTCTCTCCCTCTAGTGCGAAATGTATAGTATGAATTATTCAAGATTCAAACCTGTATTTCCTCTTCCAATAACAAAAACAGAAAGACAGAGGTACACCATTGCTGGTGTCCTCTGCGTTTTTTTCTACATCAGTCTTTTCAGATGACATCCACTATTCCATTATTTCACAGAACCAACCATACCAGCGACAAAGTGTTTCTGCATAATGAAGAACACTAATGCTGTAGGCAGCGTGGCGATGACGATTGCTGTCATGATCACCCCATAATCCGGCGAGTAGCTGGAGCCGAGATTGGAGATCAGCAATGGAATCGTTTGTTGATCAGGTGTCTGCAGCACAACGAGTGGCCACAGGTAGTTATTCCAGCTGCTCATGAATGTAATGATCGCAGCTGCCGCATATGTTGTTTTCATTGTAGGCATATAGATCTTCAGGAAGATACCCAGTTCGCTAAGACCGTCAATCCGGCCTGCTTCGAGCATCTCTTTCGGGAACATTTTGGTGTTCTGACGGAAGAAGAAGATCAGGAACGCTGTTGTGATGGTTGGCAGAATCACTGCGGCCATCGTATTAATACCCATAAACGGTGCAATTCCCGAGATGGTTGCAAACATCCGATAGAGTGGTACCATCAAGGCTGCGAACGGAATCATCATGGAAAGCAGCAGGATGTTGAAGACGATGTCACGTGATTTTGTCCGGTACACTTCAAAGCCGTAACCAGCCATGGAACCAATCAACAGCGCAAGCACTGTGGAAATAACGGATACAATGGCCGAGTTGCCCAGTGCCTGTACCAGATTGGTCGTATCCAGCAGCTTCGTAAAGTTATCCAGGAAAGCCGAGCCGGGTAACAATCTGCCTCTGGTGACATCTACCGAAGCATTCGTGGAGCTGACGAGCATCCAGAAAAATGGGAAGATCGATATGAAGGCCACAAGGGACAGGAATACATAGGTGAAAATGCGTTTCACTTTGTTCTTAGCCATTTTTATCACCTGCCACTTTAAACTGGATGATGGACAATACAATAATCATCAGCACGATGGAATACGAAACGGTTGCCGCGTATCCGAAGTCCGGTGAATATTTGAACGAAAGGTTATAGATGTATTGCGAGATGGACATCGTTGCATTACCCGGTCCACCCTTGGTGATGTTCATGATCTCATCAAAGATTTGCAAGGTACCAATCGTTGATGTAATGGACGTGAACAGAATAATCGGTTTGAGCAATGGTACTGTAATTTTGAAAAATTGAGTAAATGCATTTGCACCATCAATCCGTGCTGCTTCATAGATCGATTGATCGATATTTTGCAGGGAAGACAGATAGAAAATCATGTTATATCCGGTCCAACGCCAAGTAACGGCGATTATGATCGTAATTTTAGCCCAGAACGGGTCGGTGATCCATTGAATCGGTTCAGCAATGACATGCAGATTCATCAGGAATTGATTGACCATTCCATCTGCAGAGAACAAATACTTGAATACAACAGAGTAGGCAACCAGTGAGGTTACACAAGGCAAAAAGATTGCAGTACGGAAAAAGCTGCGGAAGCGCAGTGTGCTGTCATTCAACAGAACGGAAATGAACAATCCGAGAATGATCATGACAGGGACTTGAATGATCAGATACAAAAATGTATTCGATACGGCTGTACGGAATGTTGTATCAATAAACAATCTTTTATAGTTATCGAGCCCCGTAAATTCAAGATTGGCACCCACGCCAGACTTGAAAGATAAGAGCAGTGCCTGCAGCATCGGATAGAAGTAGAATGCAACGATCCCGATGACAGCGAGCGAAATAAAAGCCCATCCAGTCAGATTATTTTTCTTTTGGAGACTGTCTCCTGTATTCATGGCTTTCACAGTATGGCTCCTCTCTCTCCATGCAACATGGATAGAACCCATGGAGCCTTCCACCATGTCCGGTCGGCAGTGTGCTTCGCCAGACGGTGGAACGGCTCCGATGCTTCCTTGGGTTCTATAAGTTACCGTGGATCATCTTAGTTTAATTGAGCTTCAGCTTGTTTTTGTGCATCTGCCAGAACGTCGTCGATCGCTTTGCCGTTCAGGAAGTTTTGCATTTCAACAACCAGAATGTCCTCGATTGCATATGTGTTAATACCGTAATTTACGCTAGGGATTTCTTCAGTCCATTTTGCGAAGTCTGCAAAGATTTTTTGTCCACCGAAGAACTCATCTGCTTTATCAAATGCTTCACCTTCAGTGGCCGGTTTGTAAGTTCCGATTGCGCCGATACCGTTAAGAAGGTCTTGATACAATTGTTTGTCAGAACCAAACGTGCTGCCCAAGAAGTCTGCTGCTTGATCTGCACCAGGAACATTGTTCATGACATACCAGGAGCTACCTCCAAGGTTGGATGCATGTACAGAGTTTGGTTGACCAGCCATTTTAGGAAGCGGAGCTACAGCCCATTGACCGGATTGGGATGCTTCTTGACGAACGGATGGTGTAATCCAGTTACCTGTTGGGATCGTGGCTACGTCACCATTGTTGAATGCTGCTACGAACTGGCTCCAGTCGGAGTTCAGTTTAACCACATTGGCATCCATCATTGCTTTGTAAGTAACAAATGCTTCTTTCAGTGCTTCATTTCCAGCCAGGTTCGGTGTTTTGCCATCCTCTTTGGAGTACCATGAACCTGCGGATTGAATCATCATACGAATCAGACCCAGGTCATTCGGATCAAGAGTGATCAGATCTTTACCTGTTTTTGCTTTAACATCTTTACCGATTTGGATGTAGTCATCCCACGTGATGTCTTGCAGATCTTCAGCTTTGTAACCAGCTTGCTCCAGCAGGTCTGTTCTGTAGTAGAGACCCGTTACACCGGAGTCAAATGGAACACCGTATTGTTTGCCGTCATAAGCTGTCGGTCCCAATTTGTAATCGGCGAAGTCAGAAGCCGTGAAGTTGGAAGACAGATCCTTGAAGGCATCCGGGTAAGCATTCAGGAAGCTTTGTGCACGGTAGTCTTCAATCAGTACGATGTTTGGAAGACCGTTGCTTGTTCCCGAGTTCAAACCTGTGTTGAGTTTTTGGATAATATCATTTTGTGCGTATTCAACAACGTTTATTTTTACATCAGGATGATCTTTAGCGTAAGCTTCTTTTGCTGTATTCAATGCAGCAATGTTGAACGATGGGTCCCAAGCCCAGATCGTAATCTCATTGGATGCTTTCTCACCCTCGCCAGCCGTGTTTCCTCCTCCACCGGAAGAACATGCGGACAACAGCAGGACAGTAACGAGCATCAATACCCACATTTTTTTCAAATCATTCAACTCCCCTTCAACCTCTTTGTGTGTAATTTGTTTGCGTTTTCTGAAAGCGGTTGCTTTCGATGTATTCATCTTATCATTCCCAAATCGGCATTCGTTAGTAATAATTTTGTACGGATTTGTCATCTTATTGCCACAATGAAAACCTTTACAGAAACCGTTTGCATTAAATTTGTTTTTTGGTAATTCCTTTTGATTTTGGAGCAGATCGAGCCAAAAATTTTACCATTAAAGCAAAACACCGCTTTCATTTATCAAAATAAAAAAAGCCTTTCGTGTGGAGACCACTCCACAGAAAGACTTTTGATCCATGTTCGTTGTAAGCTCATATGGCATCTGTGCCATTTCTTCAGCTTGTAATCAGTGGAAGTGTCACCGTCACTCTTGTCCCCTCGCCTGGGGTACTCATAATCGTCACACCATAAGGGGCACCATACAGCAGTTCAATCCGGTCATGCACATTACGAATGCCAATGCCGCTAAACAGCTGCCGATTATTTTTGGGATTAGGCAATGATTCGCCCATTGAGAACCCTTCAATACCATCTCCGTTATCCATGATCTCGCAGATGAGCGTTTCCCCTGCCCGAGAGACAAGAACATGAATGGTGCCGGTCTCTTTGCGGTTAAAGGCGTGGAAGAAGGCATTTTCAATAAACGGTTGGATGACAAGTTTGGGTACATGGTAGTGATTACAGTCGGGTGCTACATAGAAGGCCGCTTTGATTCGTCCACCATAACGGACATGATTGATGAAGACATAGTTCCTCAGGTTCTCCACTTCCTGCTCTACCGTTACCGTCTCGCTTACATCACTGATCGTATTTTGCAGTAAGGCAATCAAGGCATTAATCGTCTCTGCTGCCCGATCCTTGTTCCCCTGCTGCACGAGTACCTTCACCGAAGCCAGAGTATTATACAGAAAATGAGGATTGATCTGGCTTTGTAATGCCGCAAGTTCTGCATTGCGCTGTTCCCGCTGGGTCAATACGAGCTGATCCACATAGTCATGAAGCTCATCAAGCATGTAATTGTACGCATGACCAAGCTGCCTGCTCTCATAACTTCCACTAACCGGAATGTAGTTATCGAGATCGCTTTTTGTAATATTGGACATTTGCTTCACGAGCCTGCGCAGCGACTTTGTAATCTGATTGGTGATTAGAAACACCAGTACAAGCGCCCCAGCCACAATGGCGGCACAAATCAAGGCAATGGTTTTGAGATCAAGCAATTGTCCCACAGCCTGATCCTTATCAACCACATTAATAATATAGAAACGGTAAAACGGCAGATATTCGGACAGAACTACGCTGTCCTGCTCCATTACCTTTGCGTTTATACCATTATTATCGCTCTTTGTGGCCATTTGTCTGGCGTAAGATAGAAGATCCAGCTGCTTCGTACCAATCCATTCTTCCCGGTTGGAGGACACAATTTCCCCGTTTTCATTGAGAATGACCACATCGTTGCCTCTGCTCGTGAAACTGCTGTAGAACTGACGGAACACACTCTCTTTGATGGTTACATAAAGCGTTCCGTAAATCCGGCTCTGGGTCCGATCCGCCAATGCTTTGGTAGCTGAGATCATCTGCTGCGTGCCAACGTCGGTGTCCGTTTGGTAATCGTCAAACATCAACCGATTCGGTGTCTTCACAGCGTCGATTGTAATCGGCAGTTCTCTCAATTCCTCCAGCGACATCCTCAGGTGGGACCGATCCGTAGAATAGGTGCGCCCATTAATTCCGCTGATCGTAATGCCGACCTCATAGGATTCCATAATGGACTGGATACGGTCCATCGATTCCCTCATATTATAATAGGACTTGGCCATCGTGAGAGAGTCCCCCTCTCCCTCCGACAGATAGCCGCGAATTGCCCCGCTTTGGCTTACGTTGTTGGAGACGGCCGCAATCGCATCATTAAAGGATTCGAAGGTGGTTTTAATCTGACTAAGCACCTTGGAGTTGGTGATGCTAAATGTCTCGGTAAACAGCTTCGTCGACATATGGACGGTAGTCCATAAAATAAGTACGGAAACGAGAACGATGCTTATCACCATGACGAGAAAAAGCTTGGGAAACAATCCGAGACGTGATAATCCGTTCATCCATTTCTTCATGATTTTTTCCTTCTGACTTTATGCCCAGAATTTCCGACGATATCGGCTTGGTGACAGTCCGGTAAATTTTTTGAACACTTTGCAGAAATAGCTGTGATCCGAATAGCCTACCATGCTGCTGATTTCGGAAATGGTAACATCATCCGATCGCAAGAGTTCTTCTGCCTTCTCAATGCGAATTTTGTTCAGATATTCGTTGAATCCTTCTTTTTTATGTGACGAAAAATAACTGGATAGATACGATGGATTAAAATGAAAATGCTTCGCAACTTCAGCGAGACCGAGCGGCTGATCGAAATGCTCATGCATATATTCAAGCAGCATCTTCATATTCGGGTCACTGCGTTTACCTCCATCACCAGCCGTGCATTCCTGCACTTCCAGCATGAACTGATCAAGCACCTGCATGGCTTCATTCAGACTTGAAGCTCCGTCCACATTTTTGAAATAAGTATACTTGCTCTCTTCCAGTGCCGAAGATTGTACGTCCATATCCGCAAGGGTAATCGTTACGTTGAAAATCAGATTGCCCAAAAAGGATTTGATCTCGAACACATCCGCAATGTAGTCACGTCCCAGGGTAAGGGCATGCTCTTTCAGATACTCCCTGGCTGACTCGGTACGATTCCGCTTCACGTGCTGCAAAAACATATTCACATTAAACTGGTAACCTGCCGTATGCAGTGGTGGAAGTTCGCTGAAGACAAGAATTGAACGGTCCTCATAATAAAAACGATATTCCATGAGTTTAATGAGTTGATTACGGTACACTTCACCCATCTGGTCAAAAGATGTAAAGCTGTCACTTAAGACCCAGCTGGGTCCTTTAATGCCCGCTCCATTTTCAATGGCCATCTCTTTGATCCGCCCGACCATCCAATCCTCTTTGGCAGGGTCTACATTCAGAAGGAATATAGGCATTTCACTCTCCACCGGTACCATGGCACATTCCACATCGGCAAGATAATTCAGCAGCTTGCTTTCGGTATCCTTCTGACCCAAGTGCGAATGCTTTCCGGAAACAAGGAGGCGAAAACAATGATGTGGAAACGTGTCCCTGACCATAGCCATATCTTTTTCATCTTCCAATGCAAAACCGGATAGCATCTTCTCCATGAACTGTCCCAGCTTCCACCCTTCATTTGAGGGCTCATACTGCAGTTCGGGAATTTTTCCGGCCGTTCGCTGAAGTACCTGCAGCAGCTCGTCGGTGTCCAGCTTCGGTTTCAAAATGTAATCTGCAGCTCCATGCTGAAGCGTTGAACGCACATACTCGAATTCACTGAAGCTGCTGAGCACAATGACTTCAATCTGCGGCTGGCTCGCTTTAAGCGTTCGTACAAACGCTTCACCGTCCATGATTGGCATCACAATGTCGGTTATGACGATGTCAGGCTTCAGCAAACGTACCTGTTCCAGGCCTTCTTCGCCATTGGACGCTTCTCCGACAATCTGGAATCCTTCCGATTCCCAATTCATATGATGCTTGATCCCCTGGCGTACCAGAAACTCATCGTCAACAATCAGCACCTTGCACAACCGGTTCATGATCGCGACCCCCTTGTCTAATCTTTCCTCTATGTCTCTACAGGTTATACCTTTTTTATATCGGATATAACGGGTCCCCCGTGTTAGCGGTTACAACAATTTTAAAGTTTTGGTTCTCTCTTTATATCCCATAATCGTTGTTAAATCAATGGAAATTGAAAGCCAGACGTATACCTGAACAAAAATCCACTTATTCATTTTACACTATTTTTCGACAAAAAAAGAAGCCTTGGTTCACCTACAGACCATCGGTGTTCCAGGACTTCTTATCATATCTTACGATCTAATTAAAGTTCAATGATTACTTGAACAAACCAAAACGCTTCATCGTACATTGAATTCCTGCTGTGATTTAATCGGCCTGATGTACACGGCCATACGCATGGGTCTTCTGCCCTTTAACACCGGGCCTAATCACAAAGACAGAACCGGCATCGGGCGTCTCCACCAAACGTTCCTCACTAATGCCTATTCGCGCGGTTGTGATATAGAGATCCTCCAAGTCAGGCCCGCCAAAACAACAGGAGGTTACCTGGTCTGCAGGCACTTCAATCTGCTCCAGTAATTCTCCGTTATTCGGGTTCCACCGTGTCACTCTTGCGCCGCCCCAATGAGCAACCCACAGCATGCCCTCGCTATCCACCGTCATTCCGTCTGGAAAACCAAAGTCCTCCGGTACCGAAATAACACTCGTCCTATTCGTAATTTCACCTGCTGCGAGATCAAAATCAAATCGGTCAATGGAACGTGTAGGGGTATCGATATAGTACATCACTTGATCATCTGGGCTCCAGCCAAGTCCATTGGAGGTAGACACATCTCGGACCATGGTTCGAACCGGTTTGCCTTCCTCGAGACAATACAATGAGCCTGCTTTACTTTCATCATGCAAACTCATAGTACCCGCCCAGAACCGACCAAGGGAATCACACTTCCCATCATTGAATCGATTGGTGGCTTTGTCGCTCTCGGGATCCTCGATTGCCTTCAATTCTCCCGTGCTCAGATGGTAGGTATGGAACCCGCTTCGGAGTGCCACAACAACCTCATCGCCGCGATAGGGAACAACAGCACCCACATGTTCACCTACGTCGTAAGCCTGATCCTGGCCTGTTTGAGGATCATAGACATGTACCTTGTAACTTTCGATATCCACCCATAATAAACGATTGTGTTCTGCATCCCAGCTTGGACCTTCCCCCAGCCGTGCCGGGGTATGTACTGCAATGTTGAGCTTGCTCAAGCAATCACATCCTTTTATGATTTGGCGCCGCCTGACCATTCAAAACCGATGGCATCCAAAAATGCTTTGGACAAAATCATGTGGCCTGTTGCATCTGGATGAACACGGTCATAGGTCAGAACTGACGTATAGAAATGATCCCAGAACGGGACAAAAGCTGCCTGTGTATCCACCAAAATGGCATCAAACTCATTCGCTACCCTACGCACAGCTTCGCCATAGATATCCATCGTCGCGCGCATAGGATCTTCTGGATTGGCCTCCAGGTAATATGGAGTCATCAAGACAAGTCCTTTTAGATTGGGGCGAACAGAAGCCACAAGTTCTCTCAAAGTGGACTCATACTCTTCCAAAAACACATGCGAATCTGCGGAAAGTGGACGGTCGAACTGACGCCATACATCGTTGATGCCAATCATGATCGTCAACCAATCGGGCTTCAGATCAATAACATCACGGTCCCAGCGCTGCTTCAGATCGCGAATGGTATTCCCACTATTACCCACATTCTGAATACGCAGCATCAATTCCGGATAAATGGAACGCAAAAGTGCGTATACCTGTGCAACGTAACCATGTCCGAGTCCTGAACTGCCTTCACCTACAGGATGTTCACGACCACAGTCCGTGATGGAATCGCCGATAAAGAGCAGCTTGTCATTCTTTTGCAATTTCATAGTCGTATCTCCTTCGCCCTATAGCGCATTAAATGAGGGGTAAATGGTTACCATCCTTGATTTTTGAGCCAAGTCAGCAACAGATCCGACCACGCCCGAACAGCATGATCATCTTCAGCAAGGCCCAGACCATGCGATCCTTTTTCAAATACATGCAGATCATAAGGAATACCTTGGGCACCCAATGCAAGGGCATAACGCAAACTGTTCTCGACCGGCACGGCCTCGTCGTCACTTGTATGCCAGATAAATGCTTCAGGTGCGTCGGCTTTAACTTGCTGCTCTGCGCTAAATGCTCTAATCTGTTCAGGCGAGGCATTCGGGCCCAGCAGATTTTCGCGCGAACCAGCATGTCCATACGACTCCATCGTGATAACCGGATAACAGAGAATAACCCGATCCGGACGTGAGCTTTCACGCTCAATCGGATCTTCATGATTCGGCTGTCCCTTATCATACAGGGTACCCAGTGTAGCTGTAAGATGGCCGCCTGCAGAGAAACCGAGTACAGCAATTTTGGAAGGATTGATCCCAAATTCCTGGGCATGGGCGCGTACATATCGGATAGCACGCTGACCGTCGGATAGTGGTGCCGGATGCTGGTGTGGCGCTACGCGGTATTTCAGCACAAATGCACTAATACCAGCGCGGTTGAGCAATTCGGCGATTGGGGCTCCTTCGTGATCTGCGAGAAACCCGTAACCGCCGCCGGGACAGACAATGACAGCGCTCTCGGAACCAGGCTGAATAAAAGGGATAAGATATGGCATTTCTTCTTCATGCCCTTTAGCCGCATGAGGTGCTGCGTGATCCCATAATGGAATGGTTGTTGTTGTCAACTTCTATCATCCTCTCTTAGTAGAACGGATACGATCATCCGCTTTCGTTTTCCAATTGAAGGAATCGATATCATCATACGGCAACTGCCCCCATGCATCAATACCTTCCTGGCATGACTTTTGTTCATAGGCTCATCGCGGGGAAGAAACACGATCAGATATCGTAATCAAGAGCCGTACTCCTCCCTACTTCGCTATAAATATAACGTTCGAAACTGCTCAGGTGTTACACCTTCAATTCGCCGGAATGTCGCTACAAAATGGCTCGCATCGCGAAACCCGACACGCGCAGCCGTCTCCTTCACAGTCAATTTGCTGTTCCCTGTCATCCATTCCTTGGATTTGCGAATCCGCAGAAGAATAAAATAGCTGTAGGCCGTCATGCCAAATGATTGTTTAAACAACGTATTCAAATGCCTTGGTGTAATTCCTGGCACGGCAGCCATCTGTTCCAGGCCAATATCGGGATCTGCATAATGCTGGTCCATGAATGCAATGAGCGGTGCTAGCCGTTCCACGGCATGCGAGATGGATGATCGGCTGCCGGTCTTGCCGTGTTTCTTGAGCAGGATCAAAAAGCGGTACATATCGGCGGAAGCTTCCAGACCGGACAAGTCCTGGTCGCTACTGATGGAATCCAACACCTTCCTGCCGTAGTTCTCCAGCGGGCTTCCAGCATCCCATTGATGAAGTGCCGCCTCTCCAAGTCCAAGTGCCTCGGCAATGGCCGGACACTGGGATCCGCCAAACGTAATATAGAGCGTTTCCCACTCCCCTAATGAAGGTACATATTCATGCGGCTCATTCGGAGGCAGGAGAATTCCGGAGCCTTCACCGAGGACTACAGTTGAACCGGCAAAATGAAACTCCCCAGCTCCCTTCACCGTCTGAAGCCAGTGATAACAAGGATAGCCTGCAGGCCTACGTACATTCTCCTGATTGCCGTTATAACCAATGCTTTCGATATACAGCGGGAGCGGCTCTTCGCGCGGCGTCATGAAATATCTTCGATGGGTTGGTGAGATTAACATGGTGTTCTCCTCTCGATGGTAAGCGTCCAGCCAATACAAAGCTGCTTCTCTCATTTCCATATTCTTATATGAATCATTACTTTTCTTATATTTTAAAAGCTATTTGAATCATATAATATACAATTATTCTTATACAAGAGGTGAACATATTGATTAGCAGCAAATTACCCAAAATGTTCTATGGCGGTGACTACAACCCTGAACAATGGGATCACGAGACCCATCTTGAAGACCTGCGCATGTTTAAACTGGCAGGGATTGATATTGCCACGATTAACGTTTTCTCTTGGGCTCTAATTCAGCCTGATGAGGTAACCTATAGATTTGAAGAATTGGATCAATTAATTAACAGTCTCTATGAAAACGGTGTCTATGTTTGTCTGGCTACCAGCACGGCTGCTCATCCAGCGTGGATGGCCAAAAAATATCCGGATGTACTGCGTGTGGATGCAGATGGACGCAAACGCAAATTTGGCGGACGCCATAATTCCTGTCCAAACAGCCCAACCTATCGCAAATATTCGGAGAAAATTGCCGATAAACTGGCGGAACGCTACAAAGACCATCCGGCTGTTCTGGTATGGCACATTTCCAACGAATACGGTGGAGACTGCTATTGCGACAACTGTGAGAAAGCCTTCCGTGTGTATCTGAAAGAGCGTTACAAGACTCTCGATCAGCTCAATCAAGCATGGAACACCAACTTCTGGGGTCACACCTTCTATGACTGGGACGAAATCGTTCTGCCAAGCAATCTGAGTGAGCACTGGGGTAACAACAACTCGACGTTCCAGGGCATCTCCCTTGATTACTCCCGCTTCAACTCCGACAGCATGCTTGACTGTTACCGTTTGGAATATGATGCGATCAAGAAGCATGTCCCTGATTCCGTCGTAACCACGAACCTGATGGGATTCTTCAAGCAGCTCGATTATTTCAAATGGGCCAAATATATGGATATCATCTCCTGGGACAGCTATCCGGGCCTTGCCACGCCATTCAGCTTCACCGCCATGGCACATGATCTGATGCGCGGGCTGAAAGATGGTCAGCCATTCATGCTTATGGAACAGACACCAAGCCAGCAAAACTGGCAGCCGTACAACTCGCTGAAGCGTCCTGGGGTAATGCGACTGTGGAGCTATCAGACGATTGCACATGGCGCAGACACCATTATGTTCTTCCAGCTTCGCCGCTCCATCGGTGCATGCGAGAAGTATCATGGTGCGGTCATCGAGCACGTCGGACACGAGAATACACGTGTATTCCGCGAAGTTGCCCAGCTTGGCAAGGAGCTGCAATTGCTCGGTGACAAAACACTAGATGCTACGGTGGAATCCAAAGTGGCGATTGTGTTTGACTGGGATAACTGGTGGGCCATCGAGAAATCCAGCGGTCCTACCGTTGCCCTGAATTATGTGGATCAAATTCACAAATATTACGCTGCCTTTTTCCGCCGCAATATCCAAGTGGATATTGTCAGCGTGGATACCGATCTTAGCAAGTATGATATTGTTCTTGCTCCGGTACTTTATATGGTCAAACCCGGATTTGCAGCCAAACTGGAGAAGTTTGTTGAAGCCGGCGGTACGTTCCTGACCACATTCTTCAGCGGCATTGTCAATGAGAGTGACCTCGTCACTACAGGTGGTTATCCAGGTGAACTTCGTAAGCTGCTTGGAATCTGGATCGAAGAGATCGACGCTCTGCTCCCTGAGCAGAAAAACAGTATCGTGCTGAAAGACACGTATGGTGATCTTCAAGGCAAATATGAATGCGGCATGCTGTGTGACCTGCTGCACAGTGAAGGTGCTGAAGTTATCGCCGAGTATGGAGATGATTTCTATCAAGGCATGCCTGTCGTAACCCGCAACACGTTCGGTCAGGGTGAAGCATGGTATGTGGCTTCCGATCCGGAAGAACGCTTCCTGGATGGCCTGCTGGGACAGCTTGCGGCAGCCAAAAACATCCACCCTTTGCTCGAAACACCAGATGGTGTGGAAGTAAGCGCACGTACAAAAGACGGCAAGCAGTACCTCTTCGTCATGAACCACAATGCGACCACTCAGTCGTATGAACTTGGAAATGATAAGGCACAGGACCTCTTAACGGATCGCGAACTTTCGGGTAGTGTGGAGATTGAGGGCCGCGGTGTTCAACTGCTTGAGATGAAGTGAGTTCGAGATGCAGTGATCCTATCTGTGTTGAAAAAGATAAAAAACAGAACGATTGGTAACCACTCGATACAACCTGTTACGAATTAATCTTAACACTCATGCTTTTTCTTAAAAATTACGTAAATCTCAATCGATTAAGCTAGATATAAGCTTCTTTTCATCATACTAGCTGCTACTAACCGTATCCGTATAACCGGATACGGTTTTTTTGCCAATTTCGTGGAGTTTTGGTGAGAAGGAAATATTACTCCATAGGGCGAATTTGGACGAGACACATATTATAAGGGCCCCTGCCGGAAAAGAGCTCCCTCATTCACCATTACTCAGCAAAATTAAAGGCATACATATGATTGGTGACACCCAAGATGTCACTAATTGGCTGCTACAATGGCTTTAGCACTCCGGCAACCTTTCCGGCGGCCTAACTCTCGAAACGGAGTGGCTGACATGAACAAAATAAATCGGCTTGCTGCCATCGTCATGGCATTACAGCACGGACTGGAAACAGCACATTCACTGGCAGACAAGTTTGAAGTGTCCCGTCGTACCATTTTGCGAGATATCCAGTCCCTCTCCGAGATGAACGTGCCGATTATTGCAATTTCCGGCCCTGGAGGTGGCTTTCGGCTTATGGAGGGTTATGTACTGCCTCCACTGCAGCTGGATCCGGTGGAAGCAGCAACGCTCATATTCGCTCTTGAGGGAATTAGCCATTATGCAGATACACCTTTTCAAGAGAAACGCTGGACGGTTATGGATAAAATCAAAGGTATTATTCCGGATGACGTCATGGCTCGAATCGATCCCATGCTCAAACAGTTGAATCACTGTATCCCGGAGCGCAACTATATTCTTCATCATCTGGAACCGCTCCTTGCATGCATTCCTGAACAGGGTTGGTTGCGTATCCTGTATCGTTCGGCTTCACGCCAGCGCTGGATCCATATCCGTCCGATCCGCATTTATGCTTCTGCAGGATTCTGGTACTGTGATGCATATTCGGAGGAACATGGGGAACAGCGTGTGTTTCGAGTAGACCGGATTCTGGAAGCTGAGTCTATTGACTCCTCCAAAACCGAACAGTTAACGATAGATGCCGAACATGAATTGATCCAGCCTCGCACTTTGGCAAAACCTGCCGTTCGTATCAGAGCACGTTTAAGCTACTGCGCCATGGTTGAGGCAGAACAAGACAGGCACATTGGTGAGAAATTGACAGAGATTGCCCCAGATCTCTGGGAGCTTTCTTTCCTCTGTCCAGCAGACCAATGGGAGTGGGCTGTTCGTTTCTTTTATCGTCTGGGCCGTGAAGCCGAAGTCATTGAACCCGAGGAACTCCGCAGCGAGATCAGGCAGCATGCCGAGGACGTGTGCCGACTGTATGTGTGTGCTAACCCTAATTCCTGTACAACTACATAAAAGGAGATGCCTAACCATGATTACCGAGCCGATTGTAACCTATGAGGAAGCTGTCCAGCGTATACAGACTGCGGGATTGCTTCCACTCGCACCGTTATTTCCTGACTTTCCTTCTCTATCTTCGTTAACGCCATCGGAAAATTGGCATACTGATTCTCCTCTCGATCCCTGGCTGTGGCGTTCACGCCTGGCTGAAGAAGGCGCTGCTGCATACGGCAAATTTGTCAAAAAGAAAGCCATCCTCATCTCCCGCGAATGTTTCCCTTGGGTGCACCGGTTGCTATCTGACAGCAGAACCATTCAGGAGCAATATGATGCCGGCCTGCTCTCCCGTGACGCATTCAAGCTCTATGAGCGAATCGAAGATCAGGAAGGCATTGATGGACGGGCATTACGTGCACAGGCTGGTTTCGGCGCCAAGGAAGATAAGAAGGCATTTGACCAAGGGCTACTGGATCTTCAAGGCAGTACAGACGTTGTCATTAGCGGAACCAAGGAAAAGGAAGGTCTTGCAGAAGGCAAGGTGGCCTGGAACAGTTCTTCCTATGAGACGGCAGGTCACTGGATGAGCCGTCAGGGTATCGAACCTTTTAAAGGCAGCATCGCAGAAGCACGTGACCTTTTACTGGACAAGCTCGTTGAACACACGACTGAGGCTGGACTGGTAAAAATCAAAAAGGCGTTTGGCATCGTATAGACCGACGTCTTGCACTTAAGGTACACTCCGCCAATAGAAACAGGGCATTTGAGATTTCGAATATGCATACCTATACACAACGAAAATCCCGGAGGCCACATCACCAATGCCTACCGGGATTTTGAATGAGCTAATGAAGATATGCTATGCCAAGGAATCAAGGAATGGAATGTATATTCTATAGAATTACACCATCTTTGAATATGGCAATTTCCCTGAACCCATGCTGCTCACTAAGTGTCTGAGCACGTCCTGAGGCAATGTCAATCAACTGGCTGAAGAGCTGAACTTTCACGTCATCCATCGTCCGGCCTTCGAGCAGTTGACCTGCGTTGAAGTCGATCCAATGTTTTTTTCGATTCGCCAGATCCGATTGCGTTGCAATCTTGACCGTAGGAACCGGACCTCCGAATGGGGTCCCCCTTCCTGTAGTAAACAGTACAATGTGAGCACCTGCAGCTGACAATGCCGTGACGGACACCAAGTCATTACCAGGCGCCTCTACGATGTTCAAGCCAGGTTTGGTTACACGTTTTCCATAACGAAGCACATCAACGACCGAAGAACGACCGCCTTTTTGAGTACAGCCCAATGATTTCTCTTCAAGTGTCGTTATGCCACCGGCTTTGTTACCAGGGGAAGGATTCTCATATATGTTCTGCCCATGGTTTACAAAGTATTGCTTGAATCCGTTAATCAAATCCACCAAATCACCGAAAACCCGTTCATTTGCAGCCCGATTCATCAAAATGGTCTCTGCCCCGAACATCTCTGGCACTTCGGTCAGAATGGCCGTCCCTCCTGCAGCAACCAGCATATCGGCAACCGAGCCCACTAGCGGATTGGCAGTGATGCCGGATAAACCATCAGAACCGCCACACTTCAATCCGATTTTGAGCTTGCTAAGTGGCAGCGGCTGGCGCTGTTCCAGCTCGGCAATCTCCACCAGCTCTTCCATCAGACGCAAACCCTCTTCAAGCTCATCATCTGCTTCCTGTGCCTTGAGAAAACGAACCTTCCCCTGATATTCAGGTGCGATGCATTCGCGGAACTGGTCGACCTGATTATTTTCACACCCCAATCCAATAACCAATACACCACCTGCATTTGGATGTTCGACGAGGGAAGCCAGCAGCTGCTGGGTATACTTCAGATCATCGCCAAGCTGCGAGCAGCCGAATGGATGAGGGAAATGGTACACGCCGTCCACCCTGCTGCCGAACTGTGATTGCCCCATACGTGCCAGTGCCTCACACACCTTATTGATGCATCCTACCGTATTAACGATCCATATTTCATTACGTATGCCTGCCTCTCCATTAGGGCGCAAATAGCCTTCAAATGTCCGTAAATGTTCCGGGGGCATATCGGCTTGAACGGATGCACCAGGCTGATATTCATATTCCAGCAAGCCATGCAGCCCTGTTTTCAGATTATGGCTATGAATCCAGTTCCCTTGTTCAATCCGTTCCTTGGCAATGCCGATGGAGAAACCATATTTCAGGACATCATCACCTGGTTCGATTCCATGTACAGCGATCTTATGCCCTTTGGGTACATCATCAAGCAGTGTAAATGAAACCCCGTCAGGGAGGTTGACCGTTTCTCCCTTTGTGTAATCACGAAGAGCTATGATCACATCATCCTGCGGCTGTATGGCAATCCAGTCATGCGTTGTACTTGTTGTATTCATTCCGTCTCACCTTCCAGTAAAACGATCTCATCAAGAAGCGCTTCGCGCAGTCCTCTTCGCTCATTCAGATTCTCTCCCCAAATGGTTGAGTCCGACAATACGGCAGCCAGCCTGTCGTTCAACTGCTGCCGGTCCCTTCGGAGTGAATCATAGTTCTCCCAGTGTGCAGTTAGGGCTGCAAGAACATCCGGGTCGTCCCTCAGCACAACGGATTCACCGTTGAAGCGATGGCCGTGGTATCCGTCTAACGTATTCACCGGGCGGTACAATAACAACAGTCCGGCAAACCCACGAACCAGGCGTGTCGGCCAGCTGTTCTGAGTTTGTTCATAAGATAATAAGGTAGGCAGAACACGCACCTTGAATTTGCCAATGGTATTTAACGCAATATCTTGAAGCTTATGATTGATATAGGGATTGAGGAATCGTTCGAATACCTCTTCAGCGTACTGGTCAAGTTGATGATCCGGCATATCCAGCGCAGGCACAATTTCCTGATGCACGGCTTCCCTGATCCATGGTCCAAATTCGGGATCCTCCATCGTTTCCCTCACATACTGCTTGCCTTGAAGAATGCCAAGAGAGGACATCAAGGTATGTGCGCCATTCAAAATACGAACTTTTCTCACCTGATAAGGCTTCAGATCTTTGACCCAGTGAACATTGAGTCCAGCCTGCTTCAGCGGCAATCTCTTGTCCAGTCCCTCATCAGCCTGGATGGCCCAGAAATGATAAGGCTCTGCCGTGTTAATCAGTTGATCCTCATAACCCCAGCGCCCTGCCAAAGTGTCGGCTTCTTCCTGAGCTGGCGCACCCGTCACGATTCGGTCAACCAAATTGTTCAGGAACAGGTTATGGTCTTTAATCCAATTACGGAATGCATCCGAATAGCCGAAGTCCTCACTGTGACGCAATACGCAGCTGCGCAAGACATCACCATTCCCTTCGAGCAGTTCACATGGCAGATGAATCAATCCTCTCGAAGGATCACCATCAAACCGTATATAACGCTGATGGAGAAACACGGTCAGCTTGCCTGGAAATGAAGAAACAGGCTCTCCTTCCACGTAATCCGACTGAATATATTTTAATCCCGACTCCGTCGTATTGGAGATAACAAACTCCAGTGAAGGAAGCTCGGCCAGTTCCAAAAAGGCCTGCCATTCTTCATAAGGATTCATGCACTGGGAAAAGATCGAAATCATCTCGGTGCGCTCCACGGCTTTACCTTGAGAAAGACCTCGGGTAATCATGGTATACAGTCCATCCTGATCCCGGATCTGCTCCAGCTTCGCCTTGCCCCCTGGCCTTGGCTGGGTAACCACCACACTGCCATGGAATTTGCCTTGTCTAGCACTCTCATGAAGCATCCAGTCCACAAATCCCCGCAAAAAGTTACCTTCTCCAATCTGCAGTACCTTAACGGGACGATCCATGATTTCCTTGCACTTTCGCTGTCCGTCGTTTCCCAACAGATTCAGCTTGAGTCTTGGTCGTTTGGTGCTCGCCGACATGCACACTCACCTCATCATTTATTTGTGATCATCCGAATCTGATTTCATCTGTTATATTCATTAATTGAAAACGCTTTAAATTCATTGTATCATCAAAAAAAGGAAATTAAATTGCTTATATTGCGTTAAATATACTCTTTCATGACCAGGCGTGATCTACCGTGTATTAATTAGCTTTAGAAAGGAGTCCTTATGGCACGCTCGCCCGTTCGCACAACTATCCAGTCAGATTCAGGCATTCCCTTTCGACTGGTCTATGCAGATACGAAAGCTCCCCAGAATGAACTGCCGGATCATCTGCATGATTGGCATGAAATCATTTACGTATATCGCGGTCAAGGGACCATTTTTATTGATACGGGTCTTGAAGACATGCAGACAGGGGATTTATTCATCATTCCTGGCAGTACAGTGCACCGGGCTTTGCCGGACGAGATTAATCCTGTAACCTCTTCAGCTCTGTTTTTCAGTCCCGGATTACTGACTGCAGCTGCAGGAGGCAGTGCTTCAGTCCTGCTCTCCCTGTTTGAGCGATGCCGCAGACGCAGGGTTTATAAAAGACACCTGACCCCGGAGGAACAAGCCAAAGTGACTGCGTTTATTGAAGAAATCCATGCCGAATTCCAGATGGAGAATCAGCTAAGCGCCCATGCAGCCCTGCTTCGGCTTCAACTGCTGCTCATATTTCTTGAACGTCTCGAGGACGCTGGTCCTGCCCGCTCTGTTCATTCCAGTTCCGGTCCGAGCTGGCTGTCAGCCACCCTGTCCAATATTGACGATAAACTTCGCAGCGGCCTTTCCTTGTCAGACCTTGCTCTGCAGGCAGCAGTATCCCCTGCCCATTTCAGCCGGGCGTTCAAAAAATATACCGGCATGACGCTAACCGATTATGCCCTAGCCCGCCGGGTGATCATGGCAAAGGAGCATCTGCTTCGGAACGATGACACCATGGCATCTGTAGCGGATGCCTGTGGCTTTGAGAGCCTGCCCCATTTTTATCGGCAATTCAAAAAAATTACGGGCACCACGCCTGCGGCTTACCGCAGAACGATGAATGGTTGATTTGCAAAAGTGTAACATATTCTTCCATACAGCCCTTGTGGTATGATAAAACGGAATAACAATGTCAGAAACGATACGTTTCTTCGGTCAGAGGAGCTTTAGATCCCATGCATAACGAATTCAATCGCCGAAATATCGGTATCTTTGCTCACGTAGATGCAGGCAAAACAACCACAACAGAACATATGTTATATCATGGCGGCATAGTTCGCAGCCCCGGCCGGGTAGACGACGGTACGGCAGCTACGGACTCCCTGGACATTGAGAGAGAACGCGGAATTTCCGTACAGGCAGCCATGACCTCCCTTACATGGAACAATACCGTGATCGACCTCGTCGATACACCGGGACATATCGATTTTAGCTCCGAAGTGGAACGTTCCCTGCGTGTAATGGACGGTGCCATTCTCATTTTGTCAGCTGTGGAAGGGATTCAGTCCCAGAGTGAGACCATCTGGCACGCCTTGAGATCCCTTCGCATCCCCACCATTATTTATATCAATAAAATGGACCGGATTGGCGCCTCTGCAGCAGCCATTATGGAACAGGTTCACTCCACATTCTCTCCATTTGCATGCCCGGTACAATCCTGCGTAATGGATGAGGATTCATTCATCGGTGTTCATTCCTTATGGCATGATCAGGCGAATCAGCAAACGATTCCTGGACTCCTTGAGATGATTGCAGAACTGGATGAAGAGATCATGGAATCTTACATTAATGAAGTCTCTCTGCCATCAGAGCAGATCGATTCAACATTCCGCAAGCTGGTGCATCAAGGCGAGATATTTCCGGTTTGTTTTGGTGCGTCGGGGAAAGGGATTGGGGTATCCGAACTGCTTGATGCGGTTACCCGGTTCCTCCCACCACCTGCAATCACAGAGGATTCTGCAGTATCGGGGGTCGTATTCAAAATTGAACGGAACAAAACGATGGGACGAACAGCTTACGTTCGCATGTACGGAGGCAGCATTCACAACCGGGACACGATCTATAACACAACCAGGGGACTGGAAGAAAAAGTGACTCAAATCCGCCAGATGGATGGTCGCAAATGGTCAGATACCGGAGCAGTACACAGCGGACAGATCGCCGCTCTTTACGGTCTAAGCGAGACGCATGTAGGTGACATTATAGGAAATCCAGACGCCGTTCCTCCCATGCCCCAAATGGCAGTGCCTTTGCTGACAGTACAGGTACACGGCCAGGATCCGGCCCGTTACCCCGACCTTGTTGCTGCATTGCAGGAGTTAACCGATGAGGACCCGCTGCTTGACCTGCAATGGCTTCCAGAAGATCGGGAACTGCACCTCAAAGTCATGGGAACCATTCAGCTAGAGATCCTGTCGAGCTTGTTAAGCAGTCGTTTTGGACTGGGAGTTGTTTTCGACCCGCCTTCTGTCATTTACAAAGAAACGCTAAACGCTCCAGGTGAAGGGTTCATCGCCTATACGATGCCTAAACCCTGTTGGGCCATTCTTCGCTTCCACATGGAGCCGCTGCCACGCGGAAGCGGTCTGATCTATGAATCCACCGTTCGAACAGACCAACTGCTGCTGCGGTATCAAAATGAAGTGCAGCGACGTGTACCAGAGGCTCTGTCTCAGGGCATGTTCGGTTGGGAAGTCACCGATCTGAAGGTCACGCTTGTCGAAGGAGAGCATCATGTCTGGCATACGCATCCGCTGGACTTTGTCGTTGCTACGCCGATGGGAATCATGGATGGCCTGGCTCGTACAGGTACTAAGCTGCTGGAGCCGCTTCTGCAATTTCGCTTGACGGTACCGGAAGAATACGGAGGCAAGGCTCTAAGCGATCTTGTGCATATGCGAGCAACGTTTGAAGCACCTGTTATTGGCGGCGGGAGATGCATTGTGGAAGGGCAGATTCCGCTAGCCTCTTCCATGGATTATCCGGTGAAGCTCCGCTCTGAGACCGGGGGACGGGGTGTACTTGTCACCTCTTTTGCCGGATATCAGGATTGCCCTCCGGATGTGAGGCCGTTGCGCAAACGCAGAGGCGTAAATCCGCTGGATCAATCCAAATATATTTTAAGCGTTCGTAATGCGATAACATCATAAACGGAGTTGAACTTGTTGTGCTGATTAAATTTTTGATATTCGGCCTTCTATGGCGGATTGTTGGCAATCCGTTTTTGGCTGTTCTGATTCTTCTCATTATTCTGTATTTCCTGGATCGTCGCTATGTCGGCGTGTTCCCCAGTTTTATGAAACCGATCAAACGCATGCGTACAATCTCACGGCTGCGTCAGCAGATTGCGATGAGTCCCAATGAAGTCTCTTCCAAGCTTGACCTGGCCAGACTTCTGATGGAACGCAAACGTTATAACGAAGCTTATGAATTGCTTCTTGAGCTTGAACGTCCCTATGAGCAATCTGCTGAATACTGGGAGGCATTGGGAACGACAGAACTTCACCTTGGTCACATGGAATCAGGTGAGCGGCATATCCTGCGGGCTCTCGACATCAATCCTAGAGTTAAGTACGGTCAGCCTTATCTAACCTTAGCCAATGCCTTTAAGGAGTCAGATCGAGACAAGGCATTGACATACGTACAACAATTCCAGGATATCCACTCATCCTCGAGTGAAGCTTACTATTTGCTAGGTTCCGTTTACCGTTCGCTGGAACGGACTGCAGATGCCAAGCAAGCCTATGAGCAATCCCTGAACGTCTACCGCTCCCTGCCAAAATACAAGAAGCGTCAGGAACGCCGCTGGGCTGTCCGCAGTTGGTTCCGCAAGCGCGGATTGTAGGGAACCCGTCATGTCGACAAGTGTTCGGTATACGCTAAGGTAGAGTCGAATGCCTTAATAAAAAACGCTGATTCTGTTTCAAAACAGAATCGGCGTTCTTTTGTTTCTAATGGTTAAACAAAGGCAGCTGCCTGTTCACGTTAATAATTTGCGTAACCGCTCCTCATTACGATTCATCCAGAGGATCCGCTCTTGCAGCTTAATGATCTGGTTAACTGCAACATCGGGTTCATCCGTTCCTTCGAACATGCGACTGATAAAATGCATAACCACATCGAGACTGCGCAGCAGAATAAGCTGCGGAATAGCCAGCAGTTCATCCGGCTCCAGAATCACCTGTTTCCGAAATCCCCGGATCAGTCCTTCGAGCGCCTCCCACATCCATTCATCACTCTTGTCCATAGTTAGCAGGTCCGACATGGGAACAGCCAGCTCCATGACCCGCAAATCCCATGTGGCAAACTCAAAATCCAGAATGGAACAGATTCGGCCATCGTCGTCTGACAAGACGTTGGATGCGTTAACATCTCCGTGAACCAGTTGATGAGACAGATGTTCCATCCCGTTTAGAGCCTCGAACAACGCTGGAAGCACAGGCAGCAGATCCTTCATTTCTTCTGCGCAGGCCTGGAGCCCGCTAGGTGGTGACGTACAAAGCTGTATCAATTTCTCTGGCGGACAGAGTGGATATGCCTGTTGAATTTGATAATAAGGAGGGTATACAGGCTCAAGAGATATTTTCAGCCCGGCCAGAGCCACAGATAGCAAACCTGCCGCACTTCCCAGTTCAACTAGCTGATCTGGTGTATTCCACACCGGGTTCTTGCCTGTACTATACGTAAAGAGGGCTGCGATTTTGTTCTGTCCATTATTCGGATCGCAAAAGGAATGGAACGTATATCCATCACCCTTTTTGGCTTTGACCGGAACTGGTACTCTCAGTTCGAAGTCTGTCTCTCTGAGTGCTGATAACACGTGGTGCTCAAACGCAATTTTTACAAGATCCGTATGTGTTTCGTACACTCTGAGAACATAACGCTCGCCATCTAGTTTAACCATAAACGTTGTATTGTTCATCCCGCCGTATCCGCGTTCCGCTTCCCAGCAGGATTGAGGTGAAAATACGGCTAACACTTCCTGTATCAGCTGCCGTTCCTGATCCTCATGAGGACGTAAATGAATGTTGTGCACCGATTAATACTCCTTCAACTGTAATATCTATATGGATCTACAAGATAAAATCTCTTATTCTCCCCATCTTAACGTAAGCCCATATTCGGGTCCAGTCTGAATCAGGTATAACCTACAGCCATATCGTAATCTCCTATTGAGATCTTCAGTCAAAAGGTCTATACCCCATACGATTAAGTTGGTCCGCAATAACACGATACCCTCTTGCATTGGGATGAACACGATCCCAGAATAATAATTCCCGTTCATGCCCTTCAAACCGGTCGTACACCTGAGCACAGGCGTAGTTCCCCGACCCTGCACCATTCAGAAAGGAATTATACTGACGAACCCAATACGCTGCCTCTGCGGCTTGAGGATACGGGTTGTACAATCCAATCGTTCGGACGTAATAGACACTGTTACCTTTTAACTGACGAATATGTCTCATGATCTGTGACACGTTACTGCGAGTATCGCCCAGCACCTGTGTCATTTTACTTGCGCTTGGCATACCTCCGCTCGCCTTAAATGTGCGAATGAGATCATTCCCGCCAATGGATATTGTAATGATGTCCGCTTCGCGCAGAGACTGTCTTACCCTCGTGTTGGAGGATACCATCTGCATCAGTTCACCTGAGGTTAATCCGTTGACCCCCATATTATCCATCGAGACAAATGTGCGAACATTCATTTCTGCCATCCTGCGGTACAAAGGAACAAAGCCGGTGCCCAGCAGCGCGCCTGTGCCTACCGTTAACGAGTCTCCAATGGCCGCATATCGATATACCATCACCGTCGCCCCTCTCTGCTAACTTATGACTGACTGCTATATCTATATGAAAGAACCGAAGACAAGGCGCGGGATGGTGTCCGTAGGCGCACACCTTTATTTTTTCGACATGCACATATCCTCTCAAAATGAAAAGCCCTACGAAAATATTCATATTTCGTAGGGGCGATATGATTTCAGCTACATGCTCATCGTACGGTCCGAATCCGCCGAATCACTCTGATCCTTATTAGGGAAAGGCCACCAGTTGGCCCGGCCGAACATCTTCACCATGACAGGCACGAAGAACGGCAGGAACAGCAATGAATACAGGACCAAGCCACTAAGAACAACGGTAGCAATCTGCATCATGGAGAGAACTCCGGATGGATACATAGCAGCAAAAGTTCCGCTCAGAATAACGGCGGCCGACAGAATGACCGTACCCATGTTTTTCATGGCATACAGCATTGCATCCTGAACTTTCATGCCTTTATTTTCATTGAATCGATCCATCAGGAAGATACTGTAATCCACACCAAGCGCTATCAGCATTACGAATCCGAAGAATGGCGTAACCCAGCTGATGCCCGCAAAACCAAGGATATTCACGAATATCGCCTCGGTTAGAGCCATGGATGTGAAATAGGCCAGCAGCAGGGAAACGATCAAATATAGCGGCATGATCACGGATCTCAGAAGCAGGACTAGAACAATAAATGTGCCTGCAAGCATGAGCATAACCGTGCGTGTGTAGTCGTTGTTGGAGATCTCCTGTAAATCAGCAAACGTGCTGGTTACCCCGCCAACAGCAATGTCTGCTTTTTCCAGCGCACTACCCTGTACAGCACGGTGAACCGCAGCTTCAATATCCGGTACACGATCAATCGCTTCAATACCATACGGATTTTCAGCGAAAATAACATCTATCGTCATGGTCTTCCGATCCTGGGACAGATACGTATCGAATACCTGTGCGAAGTCTTTGTTGCTCAATGCTTCTTCAGGTACATACCAGCCGGCCAGATCAGAATCCGGTGAATTCTGCAGCTGTGTCAGATAATCCTGTGCAGAATCAAGACCACCGGACACCTGCGCAATTCCATCCACACTCTGATTCAGGCCATCCGTTAATTGGGTCAGCTGACCACTCAGGTCCGAGAAGCCTTGGCTAATTTTCTCCTGACCACCCTGAAGCTGGCTGAGTCCATCCTGGATGGAAGGAATCTCGCTGATCACTTTACCTTGACCATCTGCTGCCTGCTTCAGCCCGGCTTCAAGCTGTCCTATGCCCGTTACAATCTGACCCAGTCCACTAGCCAGAGCCTGTTGTCCAGATGCAGCGGAAGCGAAGCCTTCGTTAGCCTGGTTGATCCCTGCAGCAGCTTGACTCAGATTGCTTTGAATCTGTCCTAGTGCCTGTGCGAGTTGAGCTGTGCCTGTTCCCGTTTCCCCAAGTGTACCTTTGACCCGCAGATAGTCTGCGTCCTGCAGCAGCTCAGGGTATTTTTCTTCAAGCGCTGCAAATGATTCATTCAGACTGGTCAGCGCAGTAGATATGCCTGTGAGCTGCTGCTGAATTTCGCCGGTACCCTCGCCAAGCTCAGCTACACCTGCACCAGCCTGACGGTAAGCTTCAAGCAGCTGATTACTCGCCTGAGCCAGCTGGTCAGCACTTGTTTTCGCCTGCTGCAGCCCTGCTTGCAAATCACCAGCACCGGCCGAGCCGTCACGAATTCCTTGCTCAATCTGCTGAAGACCTTCGGACAACTGGCTAATTCCCGTTTGCAGCTGGGACGTACCTTTGCTCAGTTCTCCGGCACCATTTGCAGCTTCTTTGATCTGAGGTTCGTTCTTGCTTAATTGACTGCTGGCTTCGCTAAGACCATCACGAATTTTATCCAGACCCGTCTTGCCTTCACCGAGTCCGTCCGATAAAGTCCCCACTTGCTGAGTGACTTCGAAATCCTTGATCTCGTCACCCGTCGGACGCGTCATGCTGCGTATCCCGGAGATTCCCGGCACCTTCTCCACTTCGCGACTGATTTTCTCGGCTACGGCCATATATTTGGCATTGTCCATCGGTTCATCATTTTGGATCACAATCTGACCCGGCAGGGACTCACCCGGACCAAAGCTTTCCGAGATAATGTTGAACGCTTTTACCGAATCATACTTCTCACCAATCTCATCCAAGCTGTTAAACGATAATTTCCCATCGTACGTGGCCAGAAGCGGCACGCAGACAGCTGCAACAATAAGCAGCGCAGCCCATGGACGTTTTAGCGAGAAGCGACCCGCTGCTCCATAGATCTTGCTCTCCGCATGTTCGAGTGAACCTTTGGAAGGCCAGAACAGCTTCTTGCCCAGCACCGCCATGAAGAACGGAACAATGGTAACCAGCGCGAGCATCATTACGGCAATGCCGACTGCGACTGCCACTGCGGAACGGTACAGCATAAACTGCGCAAAACCGATGGCGACAAAACCAACCAGCACGGCAAGAGCAGAGAAGAATACCGTTTTGCCTGCTGTCCGATAGGTTGCAATAATCGCTTCCCACGTCGTTTCATGATGTGCTAATTCTTCCTTGAATCGGCTGATGAGCAGGATACAGTAATCGGTACCAATCCCGAACATGACGGCAACCATGAAAATCTGCGTAAAGGTCGAGATCGGGAAATCCACCCCATCGACCAGGAATGCAACAATCTGCTGCGATACAATATAGCTGATACCCACGGTAAGCAGAGGGACAAATGGAGCTACAAACGAACGGAATACAAGGAACAATATGAGCAAAATAAATACAACCGTAATATACTCCGATTTCTTGAGTCCCTCCTGGGAACTCTCTACCGTATCTTCATCGATTAATCCTTTACCGGTTATGTAGTGTTCCACATTGACCGAGTCCAGCGTTTTATTAAGATCCTCACGCATTTCCTTGACGGTACGATCTCCCTGATCGATAGACAGAGATGTCAGGATCGTCTTTCCATCAGCAGAGATCATTTTGTCTGACAATTCTGGCTGGGAGAAGGGCTCCAAGATGGACAAAATGCCGAGTTCTTCTTTCTTCGACTCCAGCTGCTTTACAGCCTTCTCAGCCTCTTGTTTTCCTACCGTACCCAAACCATCCGGATTATAAAAAACAAGTGCCAGCTGACTGCCCTGCTGTTCGCCTTTTTGTGCAGCAGCTTCATCGAGGATGGCAGCTGCCTGGGTGGATGAGTACCCTTCCGGGACCGAAAACTGTCCTTTTTCCCGAATCAGTTCACTCATGTTGGGGGCTGTGAACATCAATACAGCGGCTACAACAACCCATAACCCCATCAACCACCATCTTGCTTTCAGAATCGTTCTCATTCGCTCTCCTGTCCTCCCTCATTCGTTAGCAAGGTCGCCAACTTCTCAAAGGATTCAATAAAATTCTGTACTTCTTCCGGCTTAAAATGAACCAGGTACGGCTCAAGAAGCTGCTGTATTTCCCGTTCTGTCTCGCGATATACCTGACGGCCGGTATCTGTCAATGTCAGATATACCACTCTGCGATCCCGCTCATCTCCAGCCCGATGGACCAGATCCCGATCAACCAGCTTGTTAACCAATGCCGTGATGCTGCTTTTCCCGACGCAGAGGAGCTCTGACAGATCGGATGGTGTGCAGGATGGTTTCTCCTCAATCAAACGAAGAGCACAGAACTGGTCTGTTGTCATGGTCTGCCCCACCTTTTCACGGATTCGCGTATCAAACTGTTTGGATACCAGGAACGATGCATCCAGATAGCGGTTCACCAAACTTTTGGCATCCGGTGTATTCATGTTTATTCTCCTTTCTGACCTTTTTGTCCATATAGTTCACTTATCGAACTATTCTTCAATGAAACTATTCTATATTGAAACTATAATACAAAGCAATACTTTATTCCTGTTATTTTGTGTTTTCACGACAAAAAACAGGGCGTAAGGCTTAGCTCCCGGCCAAGTCACACGCCCTGTTTCTTGTTTTGTTACATTACGAAGCTCACCATGATTAAGGTGATCCATCATCTATTCTTCGATTGCATCCTCGTCTTTTTCCAGTACACAACGGAATCGTTCGACACCTGGATATAACTCACCCAGGCTGTATACGACAAAGCCAGTATTACGATAAAATTCCACAGCTTCCTGGTCCGTTTCCGCGATGAGCTTGTCCGGATTATACTTCTCCAGCAGCTGTGCAATCATGCCACGGCCATAGTTTTTGAAACGGTTCTCCGGTAATACCGCAATATGCTGGATGGTAATCTCGCTGTTTCCCGTTTTCTCATACCCAACCAAGCCGACCAACTGTCCCTCATCCTCATATCCATCCAGCAGAAGCTCGTCCTTAATCAAATATTGCTGCAGCGCATGACCGACTTGCTCCGGGTCCGGGAAAACCGAGTAGGACAGCAATTCCTGCACTTCCGGCTCCTGTATGCGTGATTTTAGATTAATCAACACTCTTATATTCCTCCTATGACTTGCTTAATTCCGTTATCGTATTGTAGTCGTTAGCCTGTCAAAGTTCAAGTCCCATACCCTTGTAACTGACTCTGAAGTGCAGCGGGGGTATCCTGATTCACCTGAATACCAGCCAATTGAAAAGCATCCAGGATTGCGCCGCCAACGGCTGGCAATTCGCTGGACATGTAATCGAACTCTCTACCTGTAGATGGATGGTTTTGACCTAACCCTTTCTGAACAGCAGCCTTCATATAAGATGAGGTCAGGCAGCTTCCAGTCAGTGTGTAAGAGACCTGTTGAGATTGAAAACAGCTTGCCAGCATAAGAATACCCACAACAGCGGTATCTGCTGCCGATTCACATACCCTCATCGCAAGTGGAATTTGCTGAGCGGCAGCTTCCGTCACCAAGGGTGCCATTTGGCTGAATTTGCGGTTCATCGCCTGTTTATCATCAGCAAACCCTGCGGCTCCAAGCGCTGCAAGCTCCGGCACGGAACGCACATTCCAATATGCAAGAATCTGTTCGACAAAGGGATGATCCGCTGGCTCATATCGGCCTGCCAGAACGGAATGCACCGTATCGTAGGACAGAAAACGCGCTGCCGTCGGAGCATAGTGCCCAAATTGATCGTTTCGGAGCCAGATTCCCTGCTCCGTCCTGCCAAGGATCAAAGACCCGGTGCCCCCAATTGCCACGATTCCAGGCCTACCGTTAAAGGCAGCTGTATGAGCAATATGTGTATCGTTTACGGCACTTCTCCTCCCAAGGATCCCCGTTTTGGCAAGAACACCCTCGGCCCAGGTGAATTCTTCTTCCCGGTCCAGACCTGCCATACCGGCTTGAATGGCAGCCACTTGTTCAGCCTTAATGCCAGCCTGCTCCAGCGCTTCCGCTATGCCTCCGAGCACATGCTGCTCAGCATTGGAATCGTGATAACGATTACAACCTCCCTTTTCCACATAGGACAACAGTTGCCCATCTCCATCGGCTACAGCCACTCTTGTATGACTTCCTCCACCATCTATGCCTATTACATATATATTCATTTGTATCCCCCACACTCTGATAGTAGACTGTATTCACGCCGTTTTCTTATGTCATAGAAAACAGAACTGCCGGGATGCATAGCCTCATACTTCCCGGCAGGTTCTGTTATTGCTTCTGTACGGCAAAACGAAGCAATTCGCAGCGGAACTGTGTCGGTTCATCGTACTTTTCTTCTTCGATGGTCTGAGTTACGTGTTCCTGAAGCAGGATATTCCATCCTGCATATGCCTCTTCAAGCAATTCGGTCGCCTTGGCTGTTGACAGATTTAATTCGATCAAAGGCTCAATTCGCCGTCCAGTGCTAATCTCCTGCTCCTCTACACTTGTACTCATCGTGATGCAATGAATTCCACCTGTGCGTGTGCCTGCCTGAAGACGACTTAGCGCTTCCAGAAAAGCATTTTCACCCGATACGTGCTCCAGGCAGGAGCACGCTGCAATAAAATCAAATGTATTGGGCCTGATATCGTAATGCTCCACGTCTGCTTTCACGGCTTTTACCATATGATCAACCTGATATTTCTTCGCATATTTCCGAAGTCCTTCAACGGCTTCGTCCAGCAGATCCACACCAATAACCTCGCTGTTCGTTTGCTGCAGACGCTGTGCAATTGGAATGGTGTGTCTCCCTACTCCGCATCCCAGATCAAGTACTCGCAGATCCGATTTGTGTGCAAGCAAACGTTCCAGCATCTCCATCACCATTGGCATCGGTCTAGCCATCCACGTTCCGGCTTCAAATAGTTCATTATTCTGATAAAAGTTCGAATGGTAACCTGCCTCCGCTTTGCGCGCGGCTTCGAATTGTTCTTTTCCCATGAATGGCACCCCCATAATAATCTAGAATTGGATTGTCAGCGTTCCTGAGATCGAAATTAGAATGATGGCCCAAATGATTAACACGAGCAGGGCACCTGTGACAAGCATCTTCCCGGTGTCCCTTTTGTAAAGATCGTCATTAAATAACATTACCCCACCAATAGCAATCGCTATCGGAGGAAGAAGAATCGCAATTAAAATTAGCAGACCTATGGAGTAACGATCCAATAAACCCTCCTCGTATTCTTCCATTTGTGTAGTCTCCGCAGGAACGGTTTTCATTTCAACGAGATTGCCACATGCTTTACATTTGAACTCGTCTTCTCCCATTTCCTGTTGACAGTAAGAACAAACTCTTCGTGATCGCGGCATGCTGCACCTCCTTGTTATAAGCACCTACTTTAACTACCCACGATATTAAAAATCTAATTCGCGCGCTGCATCATTACCTTGTTAAGGAAGGCATCAAGGACTTCCACATAACGCAATCGATCCACCTGAAAAGCTGTACCGTGCCCTGCACGGGGAATGGTCAGCAGCTCTTTTTCCGTAGGACAAGCTTCATAAAGCCGATACACCATCTCCGTCGGGACAAAGGTATCTGCCTCTCCATGAATAAATAGAACGGGAACCTGCACCTTGGCGAGCTGTTTGAGGGCCGATGCCTCCCCGAAGGAGTACCCTGCCTTCCATCTGGAGATCAGACTCGTCACAGGGATAAATGGAAAGGGCGGTAATTTGTACAATTGTTTAAGCTGAAACGTAAGCTCATCCTTCACCGATGTATAGGAGCAGTCTGACACGATGGCTTTTACCTGATCCGGCAGAGACTCTCCGCCTGTCATAAGAACCGTTGCACCGCCCATGGAGATGCCATGCAGCACAATGTCTGTCTGGTTGCCTACCTTGTTGATCACCCAATGGACCCAATCGACGTAATCCTTCCGATCCAGCCAGCCGAATCCGATGACGTCTCCTTCACTGTGACCATGAGCGCGATCATCAGGCATGAGTACGTTACAGCCTCTCTTCTCTACATAGTACCTTGCAAACCCAGCCATTTCTCTGCCTCTCCCGGAATACCCATGCGCCAGAATTACCGTCTGACTCGACTTCCCATTTGAAGCCAACCATATTCCCTGCAATTTCAACCCATCGTGAGACGTGATGCTTACCATTTCGCCATCCTGCATGTCCAACCACTCGAGGTCTGATGCACTGCTGATCAATTCATTATCCGGTTCAGGCATTAGATTCGGATTGTCGATTAGAAATGGTTTTGGCGCTCGGCGAATAGCTGTTTTGAAAAAGTATAGTCCTCCGATCCAAGTCGAAATAAGAATGACCAGAATTAGTGCGGTAATCCCGTATATTAACATGAATGCTTTTCTCTCCCTCTCAAGATCTTCTGCCCCTAACACAGTTAAGGATACATGTTCTTATGTACACTCGTTTTCGAACGAAAAAACAGGCTTGCTGCCCTAACTTATTTCGTTAAGACAGCAAACCCTTAAATGATGACTTTCTCCAAAGCTTCACAGGCCTCCTGATATGCTGGCATCAATTCACCCAGCAATGGCTCAGCCTTCCTCACTTGACCTGTTTTGGCAAGCTGTTCAATTCTGGCAAAAAGCGTTGAACAATATTCTATTCCGAGACTCAAGCTGCCGGACTTCAGATCATGGGCACATTCAGCAGCTGCAATATGGTCTCCGGAGACAACGTATCTCCGAAGCACTTCAATTTTGCCAGGTGTTTCGTTACGATACATGCCCAGCAGCATCTCAAGTATTGACTGCTCACCGTCGCTGTTCAATTCGCCAATCTCTTTGACTATGCTCATATTCAGCACTTCCCGAGGTTCCGAGGAATGCTGCCATTTTTGAATTACGTTTTTTAATGATTCCAGTGTAAACGGCTTGCCAATGAAATCATTCATTCCAGCTTCAAGACATTTTTCTTTCTCTCCATCCATGACGTTGCCTGTCATCGCAATAATCGGAATGGCATGACGCATTTCATCCTGCTCCATGGCTCTTATTTTGCGCGTTGCCTCAAGTCCATCCATAACCGGCATCATGTTATCCATCAGTATGATTCCATACCTCTTGCTAAGAAAGGCCGCAACAGCCTCTTCTCCGTTGGAAACCGAATCAACCTCGGTGATCCCAAGTTTCTTAAGCTGCATCAAAACAACCTGACGGTTAATCAGATTATCATCTGCGAGCAGGATTGGCCGAGAATAGGGTTCCTGTAGTAAGGCACCCGAATCATGTAATGTATCTTCTCCCGTCGGGATTGTGGTTTTTACATGTTGTGTCTTGCGTCCCATTGGAATTTCAAACCAAAATGTCGAGCCCTGGCCCTCTTGACTAATGACTCCAATCTGCCCCCCCATTAACCCCACAAGAGACTGGCATATGGATAACCCCAGGCCTGTTCCTTCATATTCCTTGGAACGGCCTTTTTCCGTTTGAACGTAGGGTTGGAACAAGGTTTTCTGATCTTCTTCGGCGATTCCGATTCCCGTATCCTTTACCTCAAATCGGATCCATTGAGAGTTCTCATCTTCCCGAACCAGGACAACTTGAATACATATTGATCCTTCTTTTGTAAATTTGTTGGCATTTTGAATCAGGTTCATCAAAACCTGTGTAATTCGTGTGGAGTCTCCCTCAAGAACCCCGGAAATTCGGGGATCACATTCCACGACCAGTTTGTTCCCATTTTGGATCACCTTGGGCTCCAGCAAACGAACGATGTAGTTAAACGTAGGCTCCAGTTCGACATCTCCCATTTCAAGACGCATCTGACCTGCTTCCAGTTTGGAAAAGTCCAGAAGGTCCTGAATCAGCTTCAGCAGAAGTCTCGCTGCTTCTTGAATCACTTGAACCGAATGCTGCTGTTCTTCGGACAGGGAAGAATGCTGCAGAAGTTCAGCCATGCCTAATATTCCATTTAAGGGTGTACGGAAATCATGGCTGATCACGGCTATAAATGAACTCTTGGATTCCCCTGCGGATACTGCTTCTTTCCGAGCTGCATCCAGACTTGCGTTATTTTTAGCAAGCAGACGCTGAAGCGTCACCAGTTCATTGTTCATTTCCGAGAATTCACCAAGAATTCGCTCTTCCTGTTCCTTACTGCGAATAATCTGATCAGATAAATGCTCAATCGTTTTACGCAGCTTTTCGATCTCTCCAGCTTCATTAGACATTGCGTCATTCCTCTCTATTCGCGAATCATACCAACGTTGCAGTTGGCAGATTGCTGAGCCAGCAGACTTTCTGCGACGGCAACAGCCTCATCAGCTCCGGGAGCATAACCATCTGCCCCAACGGTCCTCCATAACTCCGGATCAATGTTGAATGGATAACCTCCTACCATGATTTTCACATGCGAGGTAGCTGGGTGATTACGAATCATTTGGATAAGTTCTTTGGCAAGATGAAGATGAAATGTCATCGTTACTGAAATAGCCACCACATCTCCCTGATGGCGCTCGATCGCCTCAAGCAGGCTGCCATTCGGAACATTTGCCCCCAGATAATACGTATCCCAACCTTCCATCTCAAACACGTCAGCAAGCATACGCAAACCGATCTCATGCTGCTCACTGCCTACACAGGCTGCAACCAGCTTTTTCTGCTGTGGCTCATGGATCAACCAGCGGGGATACAGCCGGGAGATAATAGCCTGTGTGGCTGCCGTACAAAAGTGCTCCTGAGCGACACTGATCTGGCTAAGCTGCCACAAGCGGCCTATTTCATATTGAGTGGGTTGAAAAATATAACGATAAATATCACGAATGCTTGCTCCGCTTTCCAGCTCGGCTTCAATAATGCCAAAAGCTTCTTGGCGTCTGCTATCCAGAAGGGCCTGCAAATAAGATTTGGCAGCATGGCCATATGGAAAAGATTCGTTAACGAACCCTTGTGCTACGTCATGCTGCTGGGTTTGATAGATTCCCATTTCCAGATAATCTAGAACAAGTGACTTGGATGCATCATCAAACTCTTCTTCCAACGTCTCTTTAATTAGATTTAAATTAATGGCCAGATCATCCGCCGAAACGTGATAACCTGCCAGTAGCGTTTTGAGCCAAGATATATAATGAGTAAACAGGTTAGGACTCTTAACCAGAACGCTCTCAGCCAGATAATTCAAGCTATATTGTGAATCCTGTTGAGTCCGCATTCTGCCATTTTCACCAAAACGTTCAAGCAACTCAGGTTGCAGCGTATACTGCTTCTCCGTTATTTTATCAGCCAGCCCACCTGCTGCTTTCAGCAAGCGTTCCCCAGCTTCCTGATGGGTCATTACGTTATCCCTCCTCTTGCTGTGCAATCGTATCAACCATCATGAAATATCCACGATAAGAGTTAATTCGATTTCAATCAGCTATTGATCGGGAAATGCTTTTATTATTATACATGAACTCCAGGGAGAAACATTTCATTTGGAGCTGCATATTAGAACAATTTTCCTATATTATGAGCATTCCTGCAAGTCATCTAGCCAGTTCATGCCCCCTTTTTTACACAAAAAAAACCGGCCTGCGTTATGGACGCAAGTCGGTTTTTCCTTCAGCAGCTAGTCCTAGCTTCTTCAATAGGCGAATGGCATCCGCTTTTTCCGATGGATCTAAACCTTCCATCGCATCGATGATAACCTGATGATGTCCAGGGAATATTTGGGTGAATAGATTTCTTCCCTTTTCCGTCAATTCCGCGTAAATAACTCGGCGGTCTTCCTTGGATGCACGTCTAAACAGCAAATCCTTGTTTTGCAGCTTATCCACTACATAGGTTATATTCCCGCTGGACATTAGCACTTTCTCTCCGATTTTTTGCAAGGCTTGCGGGCCCTTATGATATAACAAATCCAGTACCCCGAATTCTGTCGTATTCAGTCCATGACTCTGGATGTCACGATTGGACCTTGATGTAACAGAATTATATGCTCGGGCGAGAACCACGAATAATTGTAAAGATAGTTCCCGATTGTCCTCCGTATTCGGCATTTCCATAATCCTCCGTCAATGGTTTGCAAATTCAGGCTGCGCTTCGATGCCAAGCAGCGTTTTCATCCCTCACACAGCACTTCTCTAAACAAGTCATTACAATCAATAAGCTAAACACATGTATCCTAGGGTCATCTGATCGATCTTAGGAACGATGGCGCTCATCAATACTACCGTCATCTTTGGCCAGAATCACCGTATCGGCCATGTTAACGAACAAACCGTTATCGACTACGCCTGGCAGCATGTTGAGTTGTACATTGAGCTCAGCCACGTTGACGATGGATTCCATCCGGCAATCCGCAATCAGGTTTCCGTTGTCCGTAAGGTAGCGCTCATCTTCATTCATACGCCATTCTGGTCGGCAGCCCAGCTTCTCCAGCGCCTGGAAGGTCCATTCCGATGCAAAAGGAACCACTTCTACCGGCAGTGGAAACTGACCCAATTGTTGAACCGCCTTGCTCCCATCAGCAACTATGATGAGTTTATCACTGTTAGCCGCCACGATTTTTTCACGGAGAAGAGCTCCGCCGCCGCCCTTGATCAGATTGAAATCAGGATCGACCTCATCTGCACCATCAATCGTAATATCCAGCCTTCCAATCTGGTCGAATGGGATGATCGGAATTCCCCACTCGCGAGCCAGCTTGTCCGAAGCTTCCGAAGTCGCCACAGCCTGGATTTGCAGCCCCTCGCGTACACGCTCTCCCAGTCTGCATATCGCAAAATATGCCGTCGAGCCTGTTCCGAGTCCAACCTTCATGCCGTCTTGAATGTATTCTGCCGCCCGCTCTGCTGCAATTTTTTTCAGATTCATCTAAAATAAACCCCCGCCTGCTTATGATTTGAAAAATGCACACTGTCTTTATTATAGATAAAACCGCTTCCGATGTATATCCATGCCGAATGCCATGCAGCAGGAAATTTGATCTAATGACAAATCCCGGATTTCTCCATTTCCTGCTATGTAAGTTTATAGTTAGTTAAAATGGTATAAGAAATCTGCATACTCCGTTCTCCTTAACAGACAAAAGGCTGTTCCTGCTCATTACAATAATTTTCAAGTCTGAAGTCATTCTTAAGTTTTAAAGGTGTTTTTTGTATCATCCTGTTATAAAATAAAGACGGGGACTAGAAAATGGAAATTCCTCCAAATAAACAGTTCTAAATACCTATGTAATAAGTGGTATGTCCGCAAATATGTAAATTATTAAAAAAGTTTTAACGAAACTATTCAATTTAACCACATTTCATACGACATATTAAGTATAGATGTGTTTTAATAATTAGACACCTATGGATTATGAGGTACAAAAGTCTCTGCATTAAGACCGCGAACCCAAGACCATGGTCGCATACATAAGCTCTGGAGGGGGATCAACAAATGACTTGATTGGCTGCATTCATGCAAGCAAATAAAAGGTTTGTTAATTACAAGAAGATCAGGAGTGGAATTTAGTGAAATCACTTAGTTGGAAAAGCATGTCCTTTTTCTCGAAAAACTTATTACTTTCATTCACCAACATCATTATTATCGGGGTTGCACTTATTGCGAGCAGCTATTACTTCCAAAAGACGGTTCTCGTAGACCAGCTGCATGGACAAGTAGAACAAATCACTAAAAAGTGGGCAGAGGGAATCAACCCAGCCGATGTAGAGGCAGCTATTGCGGAAGGCAGCTATGATGGAAAAGTGCAAACCCAGTTGCGTGCTTATTTCGATGAAATGCATCAGTACTACCCGAATATCGCCCAAGCTTATATCTTTGGTGTAGAGCTAGGCGGAGATACGAAAAGAGAAACTTCCCTCGTAGCCATGCCGACCAATCTGAGAGAATCATTCCAGAGCGATAATGTTAATATTGGCGACATGTATGAACAACCTGTTGTTGTAGCTAATGCACTAAAAGAAATGCTTAATACGGACCGTCCAACCTTTACGACTTTCTATTCAGATGATTTTGGCACATGGACAACCATCGCTTATCCGATCAAGGATAGCAACGGCAAAATCTTCTCTTACTTTGCAGTCGACGCAGATGCAACAGCAGTTCCTGCCGGACTGAAAACACTGCTTAAAAACGGTATCATCATTCTGGTTGCTTTCCTTCTGTTGTTCCTGATTATCCAATACCTAGTAGTTAAAAATACGCTATCCCCAATTCGTCACCTGATCAAAGGTATCGATGACGTTAGCCGGGGTAATTTGAATGTCAATATTCCGACAGGTAAAGACGACCTCGGACTTGTAAACGAAAAGTTCAACACGATGGTTCGCAAAATCAATGACACAATCGTTAAAGTGCAAGTCACCTCTCAAGAGGTTAACCAATCTGCCAAAGAGCTGTATGAGGTATCTGAGAAAAACAGCGAGAACGCCGATTCCATCAACAGCAATGTAACGCAAATCACTTCCAACATCCGTGGACAGGAACAGGCGAGTCTCGATAGTGCCCGTGCCATGGCCGAAATGGCGACTGTCATTCAAACGATTGCCAGCAGTTCCGCTAATGTAGCAGATGAAGCTTATGAAATGGAACGCCGTTCCCAACAGGGTAACACGGTTGTACGCCAAGTGTCTCAGCAAATGACACTCATTACGGAATCCGTGAAGAATACGGCTTCAGCAATCCAGGTTCTGGAGAGTCGTTCACAGGAAATCGGAGATATCCTGAACATCATCTCCGGCATTTCCAGCCAAACCAACCTGCTTGCGTTGAATGCATCCATTGAGGCAGCTCGTGTTGGTGAAGAGGGCCGAGGATTTGCCGTTGTTGCTGGTGAAGTTCGTAAGCTTGCGGAACAATCCGAACAATCCACAAGCCAGATCGCCGTATTGATTGACGAGATTCAAACCGAGATCAAACAAGCTGTCCGCGCAATGGAAAAAGGTACGGCAGAAGTCGATACCGGACTTGACGTTGCAGATCAGACAGGAAAGTTGTTTGAAGATATTCTGGAAGCTGCGAAGAAAGTATCGAATCAGATTCAGGAAGTTTCCAGTGCTACAGAAGAAATCTCTGCAAGTACTGAGGAAATGACTGCTACCGCAGATGATCTGTCTGCCAGCGTTAGCAAAACAGCAGAAAGCAGTGAGCGTATTGCCGCTTCCGTCGATGACCAGAAGGCTTCCCTGTCTACCCTTGTTGATTCCTCCACCCGTTTGAACAGCATGTCCGAGGAATTACAGGAATTGATCTCTCACTTTAATGTAAGCAAGTCCTAAACAACAACGATAAAACGAAACGAACGTTATAATTAAGGAGGAAAATAGACGTGATCGATCATCACTCTTCATCTTCCCAGACAGTGGAATCTGAGTTGCCAGTTCTCCAGATTCCACTGGATTTTGGGCGCCGTCAACAATCATTTTCGTATGAATCAGCTCATATACAGCTGCAGCCAACACAGAGCCGTGAACTCACTCAGAAATATGGCTCAACGTCGATTTATAACGCGCTCCTGTCGGCATATGCTGCCTTGTTGTTCCGGTTATCAGGAGAACAGGAATTAGGCATTGGCACGCTTGATCCGGATCGTTCTGCATCAGTTCTGCTGCTGCAGGTACATGGCAAGATGAGCTTCCGTGAGCTAATTCGTCAAATTACCCTTTTGCAAGAAAAAGAAGATTCGGTGCAGCCGGGTGCTTACCCGGAAACCTTGTTTATGTTTAATAGTGTTCAGCTTCCTCAGGCTCCGCAGGTGCTCAATTGGAGTATCCGCGAGGAGCAGAATGTATACACTCTCGACTTGTTCTTTGATGCATCCCTTCTGAAAGAAGCAACCGTGCTGAGATACGCTGAGTACTATCAAACCCTGCTTCTCTCCATGCTTCGGAATGAAGACGTGGCCATTGGCTCCGTCGATATTTTGTCCGCCTCTGACCGGACGTTGTACCGCGAGATGAATGATACCTGTGTGACTGAACCTGAGCATCAGACCATTCATGGCTGGTTTGAAGCTACGGCTGCCGAGTATCCCGATTCGCCCGCAATCACGTCCCCATTTGGCCGGTATAGCTACAGAGAATTGAACGAACGTGCCAATCAAGTCGCACGCGTACTGTTATCCAACGGCCTGCAAAAGGGTGAGTTCGTCAGCATCTTCATGGAACGTAGTCTGGAAACGATCATTTCCCTGCTCGGCATTCTGAAGGCAGGCGGTGTTTACGTTCCGATTGACCCTGAACATCCACAGGAGCGCAATAGTTATATCGTGGAAGATACGGCTTCTTCTTTTGTTTTAACCAAGGAGTCCTCTCTAGCGGAAGCTTCACGGTTATTCTCGGTTATTCCTACCGTACGTCAAATTCTGGCTGTGGATGGACGCCTGGCCGGATTTGCAGCAAGTAATCCTAATCTGGATATTCAGGCAGACGATCTCGCTTACATCATCTACACCTCCGGATCCACAGGCAAACCCAAAGGCGCACTCGTTGCCCATCGCGGGGTTGTCAACCTTGGAAGTGTCGTGCAGCGCGATTGTGACATTCAAGCCGGGGACGTTTTGACTCAGTTTGCTACATACAGCTTCGATGCTTCCGTCTGGGATACGATTGGTGCACTGTTCTATGGAGCGGAATTGTACCTGTTATCTGCCGAGGAACGTGTATCTGTAGAGGAGTTCGCCACGGCAATCGAGCGCACAGGCACAACGATTATTACGATCCTGCCTACGATCTTCTTTAACCAGCTTGCATCCTATCTGTCAGACGAAGGGTTCCATAAGCTGGCCAAGGTTAAAATTATTACTGTTGCGGGCGAAGCCCTCTACGGAGAACAGGTTCGCGCCTTCCAGCGCAAATTTGGTAACCAGATCGATATCGTCAATGTGTACGGGCCTACCGAATGTACTGTGGCGACAACGACACACCGGATCAGTGAACAGGTACCGGATCATGTGGCTAACATTCCGATTGGTAAACCGATTCATAACTACAAAGTGTATATCGTCAATGAAGAGCAGCAGCTCTGTCCTGTAGGCGTGCCTGGTGAAGTATATATTGCTACCCCTGCACTGGCGAAAGGATACTTGAATCAACCAGAACGTACAGAGCAAGCCTTCATTGATAATCCTTTTGCACTCGATGAAAAAATCTACAAATCCGGTGATATTGCCAAGCTGCTTGATACCGGTTTGCTGGAATACGTCGGACGTAGTGATTCACAGTTGAAGATCCGGGGTCATCGGATTGAAATTGGTGAGATTGAGGATCATTTTGCTCGCCTTGAAGGAATTCAGGATGCTGTGGTCATTCCCAAGAAAGAATCGGACGGCCAGAACATGCTTGTGGGATATTTCACTTCCAAGGATGGCACCACTCTATCGGTAGATCATATCAAAGCCCAACTGGCAGACAAGCTTCCATCCTATTTTGTACCGAAATGGATCTGTCAGCTTGATGAAATGCCTATCGCACCTACCGGCAAAATTCACCGGAAAGCGATGGTATCTCTACCAAACGAGGAAAGACATGAGAATCGGCCGAATCGGATCATGCCTGAGACAGAGACCGAGGCGATTATATTCAATGCGTGGAAAGAAATTCTCGGACATAGCGACTTTGGAATCGAAGACAGCTTCTTTACGATCGGTGGCGACTCCTTACGAGTAATCCATGTCCTGGTTATTCTGAAGCCGCACTATCCACAGCTGAAGATTGCCGACTTCTTTGCAGAGAAAACCATTCGTTCCCTGGCACTTCGGGTACAGTCACTTGCGCAGATTACTGAGCAAACTGCCCCATCCGGTGAGCAAACTGGCGTAATGACGCAGCTGGCAGAGCATCCGGTCGAATTGGCATCCCAACTGGGCTACCCTGAGATTCTTAAGCCGGAGCATGTTCTGCTAACAGGCGCTACAGGTTACCTTGGTTCACATGTGCTGCAGCAGCTCCTTCTTCATTCGGATGTGACAATCCATACGCTTGTTCGTCGTCCGTCTGACGGTAACACAGCCATGCAGCGTTTAAGCAAGGTTATGGAGGGATATTTCGGGCCTGAGATCAGTGCACTTCTCGCTTCACGTGTGGAGATTATCGAGGGAGATCTGGAGAAGCCTAACCTCGATTTAACCGCTGAGCAAACCAGTAAGGTACAAGCCCGGATTGATCGTGTCATTCACTGTGCGGCAGACGTAAGACACTTTGGAGATGCTGAACAGTTTGCCAAAACCAATGTAGAGGGTACGGTAGCCCTGCTGAATCTGGTTCGCAGCAAACCCGGCGCTTCCTTCCATCATGTCTCGACCATGGGCATACCGGAAGATCTGGCGCTCAGTGGACAATGGGAATCATCCCTTCAGTATGACCGTTTTCCGGCAGATCTGCATGTAGAGAACCTGTACTCTGACAGCAAACTTGAAGCGGAGAAAGTACTGATGATTGCAGCAGAGGAAGGTGTACCGGTAAGTATCTACCGTGCGGGTAACCTGACATGTCATTCGGAAACGGGACGCTTCCAGTCCAACATCGACAGCAATGCCTTCTACCGGATGATCAAAGCGATGCTCCTTCTCGGCAAAGCTCCTGCTGCCGAATGGTTGGTTGATTTCACACCGATCGATTATGCAAGCCAGGCTATCGTGCATTTGGCTCTGCGTGATGACACGGCTGGACGGGTATTCCACATTTGTAATCCCGAGTCGATCCGTTACGATCGTTTGATTGCTTCCATCAATCGTGCGGGATATGAAGTCGAAACGCTGCCTTTTGATGAATATACCAGCTGGTTATTCGATTCATCCATCAGCAAGGATCCAGAGGCCCTGCAGCTCGCCATTGCCCAATTGGAAGGTGACGGTGCGAAGGATTCAGCCTACGTTTATGCCTGCCCGGTAACAACAGCGTATGTAGAGCCAGCCGGAATTCACTGTGCAAAAGCAGATGACTCATTCATCTCCAGCATGCTGCAATATGCCGTTAACATTGGATATTTCCCTGCTGCTAGTCAGCCGCAGCTTGACTCTTCCACATCTCATATTGCGGAGTAGAACGATTCATTTATAAAAAAACAAACAAGCCACCTGGTCGTCACTTCTGACAGCCAGGTGGCTTGTTTGTTTTATGTCCAGCGTATTATAGCAATAATGGCAAGATGAGCCGGGTAAAAATAACGCCAGATCCACCTTGGTCCTTTCAAACGAAAACCTGCACCGTAATACTGCGCAATGGCTATGCCCAACGTAGCCACTACGCTGTACATTTGGACTGAACTGCTGTAGAGCTGGATATAAAGAGCCGTTAACAAAACATGCCCCAGCACCAGTACGGGTCCCTGGAAGTACCGGAATAACAGTACTAGCAGCAGTCCATACATGCCATAATCCATGGCCGTTATCTCCATAATTATGCCTGCCCCAACAACAATCGGGATACCCAGTAATCGGTTCGGCAGTTTGTCCAGTACCAGCAAAACCAGCAGGGACGACAACAGGGTCCATACGACGTTTAATGACAAGTGATTAAATGCCGCCATGAAAGGGACTTGGGAGAGCATAGCGATCCAAAAAAGACGCCAGATGTATTTTTGTACATTACGTGTATGCTTATACCCGATATAGACAGCAAATGCATATATGGGAAAAGCAATCCGCCCAATGATCCTCAGTTCCTCAACCTGCGGATAAAAGACAGCACCTATGTGATCGATCAGCATCGTGATCATGGCAATCCACTGCATCATTTTGCGTTCATCCCTCCCCGATCTATCTCTACTTCGAGTAAACCTATTCCAGGTTAGTTACACATTACGTTCATAATACAGGAAGTGATCGTCTTTCGCATACCCCTCTGATTCATATAATGCCTGTGCCTGTGTATTGTTAATTGCTGTGGATAAGGTTATTCGAATCGCCCCTGTCTCGCTAGCGAAGGTATGTGCAGCCTGTATCAACTTGCGAGCTATACCTTGCTTGCGGTGGTCCTTATGTACAAATAAATCGTTTAGCACCCATATGGACCCCATGGACACTGAACTGAAGCTTGGATACAACTGAACAAACCCGGCAATATTTCCTGGACCAGGTTCCGTTTTGGAATCCGATTCTGCCATCCATATCACAGATTCATCCTTGCTCAAACGCTCCTGAATGTACTTAATGGCCCTCTCCGTATCAGAAACCTGGTTGTAAAACATTCTGTACTGGTTAAATAATTCACCTATTTGCTGGGCATCATCAAACCCTGCCCGTCTAACCTGGTACATCATTTGTTTCTTCCTCCCTTAACCACGGAATGATTTTTTATATACTCTATTTATTTTAAGGCAATCACAACCATCTACCATTCATCAAGTGCATCAAAGTTTGCAATCGTTGTCTAAGAAGAATAATTTAAGTCAACCTATGCAAACTATACTCTTAAGCCTGGACTTATTCGAAGTCGCAGTTAAAGGAGTGCTTATTATGGACACGGAGACAATTCTCGATCAGCTCAAACGGCGCCTTACCGGAATCTCCGATATCGTCTATCAACCTTTGCAATTAGGCCCTGTGGGCGGTTTTCTCATTTATATTCAGTCCATCGTAGATACAGTGACAATGCGAGAAGCCATTATCAAACCGCTGCTCGAAAAGGTATCACATCATGTAGTGGAGCCTCTCTTTTTATCACATGTCATCAGCGGCGAGTTTTTCTCACTGGAATCCAACCGTTCCGATTCCGTAGAACAGTTGGTAGACGACATTGTTTCAGGTAAAGCAGCCTTGTATCTGGAGGGCTTATCAGGCATGCTTTCCTTTTCCGTACAAGATTATCAAAAACGCTCTGTTCCAGAATCCACAAATGAGGTTGTCGTCGTCGGTCCTCAAGAAGCCTTTATAGAGGATATTAATGTAAACATGTCGCTGCTTCGACACAAAATCAAACATCCTGACTTCAAATTAGTCAAGTTCACCATCGGCAAATACACCAAAACAGAAGTTTATGTCGTATACATCGAAGGACTATGCAAACCGGATATTCTTGAAAATGTGTTGAACAGTCTTGACGAAATTGACATGGACAGCAGTTTGGGAGTTAGCTATCTGTCCGAGTTTTTGGAAGATCATCCCCTCTCTCCTTTTCCGCAATATCAGTACACCGAAAGGCCGGATACTGTCGCTGCTGCTTTGGTAGAGGGACGCATCGGAGTGATGCAGGACGGGACACCTTTCTCCCTGCTGCTTCCCGTTACCTTCTTTTCCTTGATGCAGTCTTCGGAAGATTACTACCAGCGCTTTCATTCTGCTTCGTTCATTCGGATCATCCGGCTGCTTTTTTCGATTATCGCCTTTTTACTGCCTTCCATTTATGTTGCCGTGACGACCTTTCACCCGGAAATCATACCGACCAATCTGCTGATTACAATTGCTGCCGCAAGGGAGAACATCCCTTTTCCGGCATTAATTGAAGCCATCATCATGGAAATTACCTTCGAAGGATTGCGCGAAGCAGGCATACGGATCCCAAAACCTTTAGGCCAAACCGTTTCCATTATCGGAGGAATCGTTATTGGCCAAGCCGCCGTACAAGCTGGTATCGTCTCTGCTCCGCTGGTCATCGTTGTATCCATTACAGGCATTGCCGCGTTCATTATCCCACACTTCGAGCTGGGCCTTGCCTTTCGGCTGCTTCGTTTTCCGGTTCTACTCATGGGTGGAACGTTAGGATTATTCGGTGTGGTCATTTCCATCTATCTGATTTACTGGTATATGGTAAGCCTGCGTTCTTTTGGCGTTCCTTACATGCAGCCGTTTGCCCCACTGGTGCTTCGGGATTTCAAAGATACTTTTGTACGGGTTCCCTGGTTTGGGATGAAAAAAAGAACCAAAGCCTACGCTGCGGATAATGAAACGAGGCAAAAGACACCATGAGTGCCCGCCATATGTGTGTTAAGAGTGGACTGGTATTACTTTGCTTCGTCCTTTGCACCGGATGCTGGTCCAAAGTAGAGATCAACGAGAGAACCTTCATCACAGCCATGTACATCGACAAGGGCGAGAAGCCAGGCGATATTGAGTTAACGCTCAGCATGCCTCTTCCCAATCGGCTTGCACCCGATGGCGGCGGATCAAGTAAATCCCCTTATGCCATCGTTTCTGCCAACGCACCGACGATAGCAGATGCACTGGAAAGAATACAGACCGATTTAACGCGCAAAATCTCTTGGGGTCATACACGGGTGGTCGTTTTTGGCGAAGCCTATGCCAAGGAAGGGATTCAAGATACGCTGGCATGGATAGCACGTGAACCTCTGTTTCACCTAAGCAGCTACATCATGGTTGCCAAAGGCAAAGCCAAGGATGTCTCCGACCTTACGCCTGTGTTTGAAGAAACTCCTAGTGACGTGCTGCGTGAGTTTTCCACAGAAGAAAACCTGTTAAAGACTCAGGTGCTTAACGTCTTTGCAGCAGATAAAATGAATCAGGGATTTGCATCCCCAATCTTGACTGTCCATCAACGTCATATGGCAAGTGAAGAAGGCAAGTTAAAAAAGTGGGTGAGCCAATCTGGCGGTGCACTGTTCAAACAAATGAAAATGGTTGCCTCGCTCTCTGACGAGGAAGCCCGTGCGGTTGCCTGGGCAGAGCGAAACCTCGACTCCTTGAGCATATCCGTCAAAACAAAAAAAGAAAAAGCAAGCATGACGATCTATGACATGCATTCAGTCGTTCACGTTCGATTAGAACGAGGTGAGCCGATTTTCGACATTAAACTGGAGGGGAAGGCTGAACTCAACTCGGTCATTCCTGTGCTTAAAGCAAAAGATATCGTGGCAGTGAGGGATATTGAGCAGGCCGCCGGCGAAAAAGTAAGCGCTCAGCTGAGAAGTGCAATCCAGACTGGAAAGAACAAAGGGGCTGATATTCTGAGACTCGGATACAGACTGGAATGGCGATATCCTGAAATGTGGAAAACGCTTCGGCCAAAGTGGATCAATTATGTGAAGAACGATTTGCAGTACCAGGTCACTACTGACATCAATATTCAATTCGTAGGATCGGAGTCCAGCTTCTAACCAGATTGAAAGCTGTTTACCGTCCAACTGCCCAGGAGGATATCATGATAGCGGTACTACTATTTGCAGGACTTTACTTCTTGGACTGGTCTTCGATTCGCTCCAGCAATAAGAAAATGAAAGCCGGTTACTTCGTCTTGCTGTTTTGCTATCTCATATGGAATACACTGGCGGTGAGCTGGCCTGGATGGCCAACTCCCAACGACATGATCCTTCAGGTCTTTGGCTGGGCTGACCGAATATCCCAATAAGGAGGGGATTCCCTTGAACCATCTCACTGCCGGACAAGCCTATCGCTTCATGTTTGTTTACCTGTATTCAGAGCCAGTCGCCTTTCTCTTACAGCGATTATTTAAAATGAGCGGGTATCAGGGCTGGCTGTCCACCATTGGAGGATTCACCATTAGCCTGATCTTTCTTCTGTCTACTTACAAGTTGGGCTCACTTCATCCGGATAAGCCCTGGATTTCATTTGGAGACAAAATTGTCGGCAAATATGTGCACCAAATTTATGTTGGGCTGATCGCCATGCTGTGTATTTACTTGCTATCTATCGATGTGGAAAACTTTCTTGTGTTTCTTCAATCGATGTACCTTCCCGAAACGCCGATCTGGTTAACGGCAGGTATAACCATATTGTGTGTTTGTCTGTCCGCTCGTTCCGGATTAATCACGATTGTGTTTATGTCAGAAGGTATTTTTGTTGTACAGCTAATCACCTCAACCTTTCTGATACCGACTGTAGGAGGCGGTGGAAACCCGGGAATATTAATGTCTATGCTGACCCACCATGACCCGTCCGAAATCCTGTTCGGCTCCCTCTCAACCATGCCGTGGTTTTCGGAGTGGATGTTGTTCCTGTTTCTTGCACCTGCAATCGTATTCAGGCGCCCCCTGCTCAAGAGTATGTTTTTTGCTGGAGCCACCGTCGTTATATTCATCATTTTCTTTTGGATGTTCACGATCATGAATTTTGGGCCATATGTAGCTGCAAGCCTGCGGTATCCTTTGCTGGAGATGATCCGATTCGCCCGTTATGGAGACTTTCTGGATAATCTGGATCCTGTCTTGATTGCCATCTGGTCCACGACCATGTTTACCCGCAGCTCTTTTCTTCTGTATGTCGCCTCGGTATGCCTTTCCAGATTATTTGGCGTTGAACGGCAGAAATCCTTCGTTTATTTGCTTGGTGGAACAGCCGCAGCCATGGTGCTTCAATATGCAAAAGACGCCGCCTCCTATGAACTCGCTATCCGTTCCTATGCGGTACCTGTATTTACCTTGACCATTGAATCGATGCCCATTGTGTATGTGGCTGTACATTGGCTTCGTGGCCTAAAAATAAAAAAGGCGAACAGAGCTTAAGCAGCTCCATCGCCATGTCTATCGTCTAAATGCATCAATGAAAATCACTTTAATTCCATACGTTGATTTTGCGGATCAGGATTTACATCAGGGAAAATGACCCCTTTTTTCAAGATGAGATTGGCATACTGGGCACGCTCACCGGTAGCAACGATGGCATAGGCACGAGAAGCCCTCTCATAGAACGAAAATCGTTCTTCTTGGTCGAAGGCGTCTGTGATGCCTTCATGCTCCAAGATCAGCCTGCGGTAATCCTCCCATATGATCGGAACAACCTGATCCCCCTCTACAACCTGCATGACGGCTGCAGGCCGTTCTGCATACGTATCAAGTGGATACAACCTCAAAATGGCCTCCAGTAACTCTACGGTTCCCAGCGCATCACAACGGATGAGATGCCTGGCATGGCTGGCTGCAGGGAAATTGCCATCTGCAAGCACCAATTCGTCCCCATGCCCCATCTCGGACATAATCTTAAGCAGTTCTGGAGAAATTATTGCAGGAATGTTTTTCAGCATACTCAGCTCTCCTTGTTAGCTCCACACATCGAATGGAGCAGAATAACCTTCGGTATTCCAAGATGACATCCTTAACTTTCCACCTATGCAGTTCACTTCCATTCTATCAGGATACTCTATCTTCGCACAATCCAATTTGAAAGTGGTTTATTCCAATTTGCTTTGACAAAATTGGTTGCATCACATATAGTTGTTATAACAAGTAATTCGTTTGAAGATGATTTATAGGAAAGTGAGGAACTTCGTTCGTATGGACTATTCGCTAGAGCAATCTGTCGGATTTATGCTGGGCTTCACATATCGCAAAGCCGCTGCTTTACTCGCGACCCGTTTTAAACCTTACGATATAACAACCGAGCAATTCTCTGTTCTGTTCAATATCGATAAGGGAGAAGGCGTGAACCAAAAGGAAGTTGCGAGTCGCGTTCTGAAGGATCAACCCACCACTGCACGCATTATTGATCTACTCGAGAAAAAGGGATGGGTTGAACGTCGGACCAGTGAACAGGATCGCAGAGCTTATCTCCTCTATCTGACTGCGGAAGGAAAAGCGTTGATCGATATTCTGGTTCCCATTGAAAGAGAAATGAATAAAGAACTTGCTGAAGGTATACCCGAAGACCAGATGGAAGCATTTAAACATACTCTTTCCCTCATCAATCGCAACTTGTAATGAACCGAACATCTCAAGGGGGAATGAATTCATATGAAAGACCGTTCTACACAGGTTAAACTTTGGACCACCGATTTTATTTTGCTCATGCTCTGTAACTTCCTTCTTTTCCTACAGCTGCATATGATTGTTTCTCCTCTTCCTTCCTACGTACAGGAACGATTCCACGCGAATGCTTTTGAAGTCAGCTTATTCACCTGTCTGTTTGCACTTAGTGCAATTGCTGCTCGCCTATACTCAGCCAAAGCACTCGAAAAAGGCCTACGCAATGCCATGATCTACATCGGCCTGTCCGTAGCCCTTCTTGCTACGCTCGGGTATTATTTTGCTGCCGGTATAGCTGTTCTGCTGCTGCTGCGCATGATTTTTGGTGTTGGTTTCGGAATGAGCAGTACTGCGTTCCCAACCATGGCATCTGACATCATTCCGGTTAAACGTATGGGAGAAGGTATGGGCTATTTCGGGTTATCTACCAGTCTTGCCATGTCTATGGGTCCCATTATCGGGGTTACGCTGCTGCAGGGTTCAGGATTCGTAACACTTATGCTGTGTACAGCCGCCGTGATCGTCGTCATCTATCCACTCAGTTATTCATTAACACGTAAGAAAGCTGCACGTTCACATGCTGGTTCACCTCAAACTTCAGCTGGGCCCGCAGCGAACGTTTCCGGAACGAAGGAGAAAATTCCTTTTAATCGAAAATTAATCTTGCCCAGTGTGCTGAATTGTTTGTTATCGATCACCTATGGTGGACTTGTCGGATTCATTGTGTTATATGGCAAAGAGGCCAATCTGGCCAACCCTGCTTTATTTTTCTTGTTTAACGCGTTAGCTGTACTGCTAGTCAGACCGTTTGCAGGCAGATTGTATGACAGCAAGGGACCCAAAGCGCTGCTTATTCCTGGAGCGATTTTTGTGGCGATCGGACTGACTATCCTTTCTTTTGCAACGTCCATGCCGATTTTATTTGTCGCAGCATTTATATACGGCATTGGATATGGTTCCATGCAATCGTCACTGCAGACCTGGATGATTCAGATTGTAGCGCCAACCCAGCGCGGGATGGCGAATGGCATGTTCTTGAATACACTTGATTTGGGGATCGCTACGGGTGCTCTGCTGCTTGGTGCTATCGCCTCGATGACAAGCTACACGGACATGTACCGGTATTCTGTCATCTTCATGATTGTGTTCCTGCTGATCTATCTTATCCAAGGTAAACGTAGTGGAACTTTCGCAGTCACCGTCCATCCGTTACTTGCCCATACACATATATCGGGCACGGATTCAGACTCCAAAGAGTCCAGTTCCACCACATCCGCTGAAAAATAAAAAATTTTCGTCATAAATAAAAAACGCGTTTGCCGGCTGAGAATGATGTTCTCACCAGCAAGCGCGTTTTTGTGTCTACGCATTAACGCAGTTCATTTAAAATGGACTTTTCTTTCGCCTAACGGGTACCCGTCTAGGTACATGATTCGTCTCTGCATGCTGCTCCAACTTGTTAGGGGCTTCCCCCGAGCTGGGCTGTTTTCCTTTTTCAGGCTTAACCGCAAATAATGTGAGCAGGCCACCTACCGCTCCAGTAGCTGCGATTACAATAAAAAGAATAAAATGCGATGTACCAAGGAGAAGGGATACGATCGGTGGCCCCAAAGAAACGCCAATAAAACGCATACTGCTGAACAAGGCTGTAATCGTACCGCGCTGCGCTTTGTCAACGCCTTCAGTAATAAGTGCATCAAGACATGGAAGCGTGGCACCAATCCCTACACTACCCAGAGTGAACAATCCCACCACCAGATAGATGTTATCCCAGAGCCCCATAATGATCAAAGATCCGGTCAGTATCACAAGTCCCGTAAAACCCACCCACTTCATGCGAACCTTGCTCTTGCCAATCCATTTACCTGCGAGGAAAGATGACAAGCACAGAGCCGCCAGCGGAATCGCAAGCACCAGACCTTTAAGAACACCTTTCAGCTGGTATTCAGACTCCAGCGTCTCCGACAAATAAAAAAGCACGCCAAAAATAACAAACATGCAAATTCCACCGATGGCAAAAAGTGAATATAACCAGCGGCCTTTTTCTTTTAGCACTGTACGAACGGATGAGACAAACTCGGAGAAGGTCGGTGGCTTTTCTTTTTTCTTCGGCGTTTTTACCAGAAAAATAACGAGTACCAGGGAAAGCAAACAGAGCACCGGTATGGCCATAAAAGGCAGGTACCACAGCCAAACGGCCAGTGCAGCACCCAAGATGGGACTTATGACTTTACCGAACGTATTGGATGTTTCGATGATACCCAAACTTTTGCTGACCTGCTTTTCGTCGTCAAACATGTCACCAACAAGGGGTATAACGATGGGAAAAGCTCCAGCGGCACCTATCCCTTGCAGAAGCCTTCCGCCAAGGATGGTCCAATACGCTATGCTTCCGTTGAGCATTAATGCAGCTCCGCCTGCTACCGCACCCCCAGCTGCAGCAATGATAAGGCTGGGGATGATGACCGCTTTACGTCCAAACCGATCAGACAGATACCCTGCAATCGGAATAAGCAGTATGGCAACCACTGCGTATACCGTGATAAGCATGCTTACCTTGAAAGACGATACTTTCAGTTCACGCTCAATTTGCGGAAGGATCGGAATCAGCATGGAGTTACCCAACGTCATAATAACCGGGATGGAAGCAAGTGCGACGAGGTCCCACTTTTTATCTTTCATGCCTTAACCACCTTTACGAGATCGGAAAACAACAATGTTAGTGTGGTTCGTTCGCCAATTGATTATACGGGATATGTAAAAAAGTTCAGTTACAGCATGATAAAAAAACCGTTCCGGTTTGTACAACCGGAACGGTCCATGTGTATCATTGATCGTATTGGAACATCTTTTTCACTCCGCAGCAATGATTAACATTTTAATCTGAACTGCTGAATGGCAGCGCCACCTTGGAACACAATAGTTAAATGCTCCAGTTCCTGCTCAAGTTGAAGTGGACATTGGACCGTTGTCCACTGGATGTCAGAGCGATCTTGGCCCGGTGTGGATACAGAACCATTCATGGGCACGGGACATGTTCCAAGGAGCGGCCCATCTGGCCCTCCAGAACGTATCTGCAGCTCGCCACCTTTTCCAAAAGCAGCTACCCGTGCTTCAAATGTATGCGCTCCTTGTGTTCCGTTATTCAGGAAAGCAATCCAGGACAGCTGATCTTCCTTATACAGTGGTTCTCCAGGAACAACCGCCCGAACTGCTGATCGTCCTTCCAAGCACTCGTCCAGGAGCACACCTGCATACTCATCAAAATTCTCTGCAAATGTTGGCAAGTCCAATTGGCGGGCAGGTATAACCTCCCCTTCAATCTTCATATCGGCTGTCTGGCGAATATCTTCCGAGGAGCGTCCAGCCATGATGGACCACGTCGCTGTCTCCACGCAATATCGGTCACGTGTGACATCCCAGAAGGCAAGCTTTTGAACAGGAATTTCAAAAGCTACGGTCTGCACTTCGCCAGGTGTAAGATGGATACGCTTAAAGCCAATTAATTGCTTCAACGGCCGCTTCACTCGGGATGTCTGCGGACGTCCATAGATCTGCACTACTTCATCACTTGCAACTTCTCCCGCATTTCGAACCTGCACTTCAACCTTCAATACATCAGCTCCGGATACTCCCTTAATTCGCTGAGCGTCAATTGCATTGTATTCGAATGGAGAATAAGTCAAACCATGTCCAAATGGATATAGGACGGAACCTTCATGGTACATATATGTCGTACCGTTATTAATAATATCGTAGTCCATGATATCAGGAAGCTGTGACTCATCCTCATACCAGGTCATATTCAGTCTGCCTGCCGGAGCATATGTGCCAAGAAGCACATCCGCAACCGCATGACCCAGTTCTTGTCCTGCATGGGTCAAATATACAATGGCTGGAGCTATGTCCTTCAGTTCCTGAAGTGCAAATGGATAACTTCCCACAATGACGACTACGGTATTCGGATTTGCCTTGCAAACCTCCTTGACCAGGCGGACTTGCTCAGACGGAAGCGTAAGACCAGGCCGATCAATTTCTTCCTTGCCGTTAATATAGGGACTGTTGCCGACAACGACTACAGATAGATCACTGACTTTTGCAGAAGCTGCTGCTCGCTTGATACCATCAATCTCGACATGCTTCACCAGTTGTACTGGCTCCTTCGCTCCAATCACCAAGTCATTTGCTTTCGCTGCTGCGGCTCCACCTTCTGATGGATCTGCAACGGGTGCCAAAACATGCTTGTCCTGATATTTAGCAAGTCCTAAAGGAAGACCATTCCACGTCCGCAATAAGGTGCTGTTATCGATCTCGGGATCAAATTGCACAACTTCCTTAACAAACCATCCCCCGATCTCTGGTGCAATCGCCTGATACTTGCCTTGTTCGGTTAACGTAATATAGCGATTATTCTTCACGCTTCGCAACGTATGACTTCCCCATCCCCAATCCTGATGAACGAACACAGCCTTCTCCGCACTGCCTTCCGGAACGGCTACAACGGTTCCTTCATCTCCGATCGATAATACCTGCCCTTCCTGTGTCTGGAGACTGATTCGATCATTCCCGTCTTCATAGAGGATCTCTGCATCAGTCAATCTGTTCCGTAAACCATCTAATACGGTAATTCGATATGGCAGCGTACCGCTATACCAATCGGTGAAGACTGCATCCGCGAGAGGTCCAATCACGCTTACCTTGCGAAGTGCATCCGACTTTAATGGGAGCAACCCGTCATTTTTCAACAATACAATAGACTCTGCCGCAGCTCGATAACTTAATTTGGCATGTTCCGGCGCACACAGGACGGACTCCGGTATAGACGCGTATGGATTAAGACCCGAGCGGTCCAGTTGTCCAAGACGCATGCGAACACCAAAAATGTTGCGAATAGCCCGGTCCAGATCCTCTTCCTTCAGCAAATTTCGATCAAGGGCCTCTTGCAATGCAGCTACCACCAGATCCACTTCATCGGTCAGACAATCCACACCTGCCTTCAAGGCACCTGCCGCAGATTCGGCATGCGTCGCATGGTATCCATGATAGTTTACGGTTTGCGAGAGGTCTCCCCCGTCACAGACGATAAAACCGGGCATAGCCCATTCGCCTTTAACCACATCGTTCACATAAGGACTTTCTATCGCAGGCGTGCCGTTGATGGAATTATAGGCTGTCATCATGGACAAGGCACCACCTTCAACAAACGGTGTCTCGAATGCTTTAAGATAGTACTCGCGCAAGTTTCGCGGATCTATGCTGGATGAACAATTCAGCCGGTCCTTCTCGTTATTGTTGGCGAAAAAGTGTTTCAACGTAGCTACCATTTTCAAATAAAATGAATGATTGCCCTGCATGCCTTGCACGAGAGCTGCTGACATCTCTCCTGTGAGTACAGGGTCTTCACCGTACCCTTCTTCCGTTCTACCCCAACGCGGGTCACGCTCCAGATCAACGGTTGGTGCCCACAGGGTCAAGCCGTGGCGTTCAGGTTCGCGATGGTGGTAGGCTCTGGCCTCATCCCCAATGACGGAACCAATTTCACGCATGAGTGTCGTATTCCATGTGCTTGAGAGTCCGAGAGGCTGCGGAAAAACGGTTGCTTCCCCTTTCCAAGCCACCCCATGGGCAGCTTCTCCTCCAACGTTGTATGCAGGAATCCCCAGCCGCGGGACGGCTGCTTCGCGTGTAGGAATCAGACTGATCTTCTCTTCTATCGTCAAACGTTTAATCAGGTCATCAAGTCTCTGTTTGAGTGGCAAAGCTGCATCCCACATGGGGTATTGTTCATATTCCTTCATACTTACGCCTCCTAGTTATTGGTATGGTTCAATCATCATCTTCCATTGTTCGATGAGGTCCAACGTACGTTGACAAAACTTCTGTCCGTCATGCGGCTGGTCAACCTGATATTCATGAACGTAAGCATTAAAATAAGAGGACAATATTCTATAGGCCAGCCGGCGTGCCAGTCCCTGATCAGACATATCCAGAGCTTGACCGTAACCCTCGTGAAATGCAGGCGGTGCTGTGGACAGAATGGCTTCAAACTCCCTGTCGGCAAACATGGACCGATCTCCATCAATGATGGCGGCAATGTTCAAAGCATCCTTATCCTCATGAATCAACACGTTTGATTCCCACAGATCGTTATGGACAAGTACAGGAACGGTCACCTCATCAAATAATTCGCTGTGATCCCGGAATATGCTCGTAATCTGTTCGCCAACACCCGGCATATATCCAACCTGCTCGGCTTTCCACGCTGTTTCTTCAGCAAAGGCCATCAGTACCTCGGACCAACGATCCGATCCTTGGATGGTACCGTCTCCTTGTGGCCAGCCGAAGGATTCACCCTGAATCTGATGCATGGCGGCAGTATATTTGCCCAGCTCGCGGTAGAGCTTATCCTTTTCGGGTAACGAGATCGAAGGGTGATTCAGCTGCTTGCTAGGAATAAACTCCATAAACATATAAGTTCTCGAAATGATTGAACCGCTGTTATCACACACAATGACATGGGGAGCCGGAATGCCTGCCTTCTGATAATAATCATAAACAACCGGTTCTGCTGTCATCATCGTGCGTTCAAAGGAAAACAACGGATCACTAACCTTCTCCGCTTGCGGATCTATTCTTTCTGGAGCCAAACGCAAAATCACATCTGAATAAGCAGCATGCTCCAGCAGTACCCGGTAAGTTGTATTGAAAAGTCCGCCCTGCAAGAGGGAGTACCTTTTCACTTTGGTAGCGGTTCCAAAATTCTTCTCTACCAATTGATATAATATCTCGGTTGGAATAGCCCGGTGTAAGCCTGTGGTAATGGTACTCAATTTCTTTCATTCTCCTATCTATTACTGACTATCCTCAATCACACTATGGCTTGCTGGCTGCAGCTACTTCTGCTTGCCTCCGCTGTAGACAAACAGAACGGCACCTTGCGGTACCGTCCTCTAAGTCATACTTGCAAATTACAATTGAATCGTGAGCGAGCTTACGCCTGCTGCTGCAGTTACTACGATGCCTTGTTCACCAGCTGTCTGGGATCCACCATCAACACTGGATACACTTTCGATGCCGCGAAGCACCACATTCCATGGCTTGCCTGCACCTTCAGCACGTACCTCCAGAACAGATCCATTACGGGTTACGTTTACAACCAGTTCCTGCTCAGCCTGTTGGTTCACAACAACCGCTTGCGCTGTGTTGCCATCAGCGAGCTCGAACAAGTGCAGAGAAACGTCACCAGCATAATCATAATCCGGTTTGCTATTGGTTGCACCCACTGCAATCAAACTGTTTGGTTTGATCATCATTGGCAAGGTGCGGAAGTTGTGATTCTCACGTACGAAACGGCCGCCTTGCACTTTATCACCTGTCAGGAAGTTTGTCCACGTTCCTTCTGGCAAGTAGTAAGTTACATCGCCTTCCTTATTAAAGATCGGCGCTACCAGAATCGAATCCCCAAACATGTATTGCGTATCCAGGCTGTATGTTGCAGGGTCTTCTGGGAACTCCAGCACCATGGCACGCATCATCGGAATGCCTTTTACAGTTGATTCCTGCGCAGAATTATAGAGGTAAGGCATCAGGCTGTTTTTAAGTTTGGTGAAATCACGAACAACGTCCACAGATTCCTCGTCAAACAGCCAAGGCACACGATACGAAGTACTTCCGTGTAGACGGCTGTGAGAAGACAACAGACCGAATTGTACCCAGCGTTTGTATACATCAGGTGTCGCTGTATTTTCAAATCCGCTGATATCATGACTCCAGAAGCCGAAACCGGAAAGTCCGAGTGACAGACCGCCGCGAAGCGATTCAGCCATGGACTCATACGTAGAAGAGCAGTCTCCGCCCCAGTGAACCGGGAACTGTTGACCACCTGCTGTTGCCGAGCGGGCAAACAGGGCAGCTTCATTCTTGCCAATTTTCTCTTCAAGCAATTCAAATACGGCTTTGTTATAGAGATGTGTATAGTAGTTATGCATTTTAACCGGATCAGAGCCATCAAAGTATACAACATCTGTCGGAATTCTTTCACCGAAGTCTGTCTTAAATGAATCTACACCTTGATCGAGCAGTACTTCCAGCTTGCTCTTATACCACTTCACAGCATCCGGATTGGTGAAATCAACCAGAGCCATACCAGCTTGCCACATATCCCACTGCCATACACTGCCATCAGCTGTTTTCACCAGATAACCGTTTTCCATACCTTCATCAAACAAGTAGGATTTTTCTGCAATATATGGGTTGATCCAAGCACATATTTTAAGACCTTTGTCTTTCAAACGGCGAATCATGCCTTCCGGATCCGGGAACATCGCTTCATCCCATACAAAATCAGACCATTGATATTCCTTCATCCAGAAGCAGTCAAAGTGGAATACGGAAAGTGGAAGATCACGTTCAGCCATGCCGTCCACGAAATGGTTAACGGTTGCTTCATCATAATCGGTTGTAAATGATGTTGTCAGCCACAGACCAAACGTCCATGCCGGTGGAAGGGCTGGTTTACCTGTTAATTTCGTATAGTTATCAAGTACATCCTTCGGATTGTCACCGCCGATAATGAAGTATTCCAACGTCTCGCCTTCTACGCTGAACTGCACTTTGGATACATTTTCAGATGCAATCTCATAGGATACGCGTTCAGGATGGTTTACGAATACACCATATCCTTTGCTGGACAAATAGAAAGGAATGTTCTTGTAGGACTGCTCGCTGCTTGTACCGCCGTCCTCATTCCATGTGTCAACCACTTGACCATTCTTAACAAATGGTGTGAAGCGCTCGCCCAGACCGTAAACGTATTCACCAACGCCAAGATCAAGCTGCTCGCGGAAGTATGCTTCTTTACTCGGACCTGTAATATAACCAGCCGCTCTCTGACCGCTGCCCGTAATCCGTTTTCCTTCATACAGGAAGTTGACGTCCCAGCCTTTGGTTTTGTCGATTTGAACTTCAAGATTGCCGCTTTTCAAAACAGCTCCTTGTTCATCTTGCGTGATGTCAACATTCACATCTTGATAGTTGAGTTCAAATTCAGGACTCTTTTTCACTCTTCCTTTATGGTGATTCAAGGTTACACGAATAACGTTAGGCATAGGTGAGCTGTACGTTGCTTTCAGCAATGTACCGTTCAACGTATCACCTTTGGTACGAATATATTTAGTTGCCGCATATACGGTCAACGAATCCCCTTTTTGCACAATATCACGAATGTCAGTCGGGTTTTGAATGTGGTATCCTTCACGAGTCATCCAGAATCCATCAGTAAATTTCATGTTTTCTTTCCCCCTTCGGTTATATTATAATAATATTGATATTAAACATGGTTTTCTTCCGATATTTTGACCAAATATATCACGATTTTGATATTTCCTGTCCGATTATTGAACAAGATCACCAATCTATGGAAACGATTACATTAATAATGATACCATAAAGGAGGACCTTCTATGGAACGCGAACGATTACGGGAGGACCGAATCCACGGTAATGCAATGTATCCCGTCAGTGTTTATCCGGATATTGAACAGCTTAACGGAGACAGCATTCTGGATTGCCACTGGCACGACGAGATGGAATTTACGATGGTCACTCAAGGCAGTGCCGTGTTCCAGATTGACATGAATACCGTAGAGGTGAAAGCGGGCGAGGCGATTTTTGTTAACCGTGGCGAAATTCATGCTGGCTATTTGAAAAGCGACCTTCCCTGCGTTTTTTCCTCCATCGTGTTCAGTCCGGAGCTGCTGGGCAGCCGCACCTTCGATGCCGTACAGGAGAAGTTTATCAGACCACTCGTTCATAAGACACTTATCCCTCCATTTCATATGAAGCCGGAGGATGACTGGGGCCGTGAGATCCTGCTCCATCTGCAGCGTATTTTTGCCGATCATGCGAACGGTTCTGAAACCTGTGAGATGACAACCAAAGCCTACCTGTATCTCATTTTCGCTCGTATGTTTGAACACATGCGCCCTGCACCTGTGAAAGGTACCGTCCCGACAGGCAGCCATGACAAAGTGGAGCGACTCAAATCCGTCCTTGGCTACATTCACAAGCGCTACCCTGAGCCGCTGAAGCTGAAAGAGCTGGCGGATGAGGCCAATATGAGTGAAGGACACTTTTGTCGCTTTTTCAAGCAGATGGTACAAAAAAGTCCTGTCGACTATATTAACTACTACCGTGTGCAGCAAGCCTGTTACCAGCTCGAGAACACGGATCACAAAATCGTGGATATTGCCATGGATGTTGGCTTTGAACATCTGAGCTATTTCATCACCACATTCAAAAAACACAAAAATACCACCCCCTCGCAGTATCGGAAAATGTTTTATGAAAAGGTGGCTATGGAGCCTGCACTTATATGAAGCAAAAAAGGTGCCTACAGCAATTCTGCTGCAAGCACCTTTTATTTTTTTGCTATGCCTAGTAGAGCATTTATTCTTTCAGCGTTTTCCAAGAAGTATATTCATGAATAGAGAATCCCTTAAATGAGGAGTGCTCTCCCGCCAACTTCTCCACCAGCTTCAGTTGAGATTCCATGTACACTGAACCTTCTTCATAAAATGTAATGAAGTTGCCTTCCTTGCTCTGCTTCGTCTCTACGGCAATAGAGATCGTTTTGCCCAGCTGGGAAGCCTCTGCAAGCTCGTTCTTGGCCACGTCATAGATTGCTGCAGCCGTATCGCGGTATGCCATAATCGTGATCGCATCAAATTGGCGGATCATCCAGCTGCTCACAGCCATCGTTGAACCTGGAATCTTGTAGTTATCCAGCCAGAAAGGCAAATCTGCTGCCACAGGCATATTCATCAGGGCAGCGCGGTCAACGATGTATTGAACATTCCCTTGCCACTGGGTAATGACGCTGGCCTGATTGGTTTTCCACTCCGGATGCACATGCGGTTCAATATCAAGATGAATGCCGGCAAATTTCTCGTCAGGTTCTACGGAATCCTGATAGGCTTCAATCCAGTCGAGGAAACTTGCAATTTGCTCTCTGCTTTCGGTTAGCCCCCAAGCCGCTCTTCCATCCATCACATCGACAGCGATATTATAAGCTCTGGCCTTACGAATGAAATCTGTATAGTAGGGTATCTTCACATCACGATTGATCTGCAGATAGACCGTGTTGATATCATGATCCACGGCAAATTTCAGCACCTCTTGTGGATTTTTCTCGATCTGAGTGGTATCCCATACCCAAGTCGCTCTAATTGGTCCTTCCACGTTGCCATGGATCGATTCATAACTTTCTACAGAACCCTGTGCAATGGTCTTGGATGAGAACGTGACACCCGCAATCAGGACCAGACAGCTGATGATCTTAATAAAATGAAACCCCCGCTTGCTTTGCATATTTGTACACTCCCCTTGTAATTTACCGCTCCATCGTCGTAGTACGGAAGAATGTTTGTCGTTTTACCCTTCATTTTATGAATTAGATAACTATTCGTTTATGCATTTGCTTTCATATGCAATATCATCTTCTGGACTTACGACGAAAGAATCATATAAGATTATTTCGGGAATTCACACTTCTGTATTCATAGTTCTAAAGTCTCATTTATTAAAAAGATTTTAATTTATACAGAAAATTTCCACAACTTCTGTCGTTATTGCCATATACGAATGACCAACAGAAGACCTAGGAAGCGTTTTCTCTAAAAAGAAACAAAAAAAGCCGCCATAAAGGCGACTTCCGTCTTACATAGAAACATTCATCCATCTATCTTTGTCATTTCTGTTCATCACGTTCTTACAAACCAGCTAGCATGAGAAAACATACTCCCAGGTTATGATCCAGTAGGGGTAATTGGGCTGCTTTCCGTTGTCTCGTCAAATAACGTCACCAGCTCAATTCCGTCTGCCGAGATCCGTACTAACCCCTTATCCGATAAACGCAGCTCAGGAATAACGACCAGAGCAAGCAGGGAAAGTGTCATGAAGGCATTATTCAGAGTACAGCCTGCCGATTGCAGTGCTTCGCTGATTGCAGCAGATTGTGCAGCGACTTCTTCAAAGGGCTCGGTGGACATTAATCCTGCGATCCGAAGTGGAAACTCGGTTACACCTTCATCCGTAATCACGGCAACCCCGCCTTGCATGCGAATTACCCGATTACCTGCCTCCGCCATCAAGGTATCATCGTTACCGATAACGAGAAGATTGTGACTGTCATGAGCTACTGTCATCGCAATGGCTGCAGGGCGTGTGAATCCAATGCCGCCTACAAGTGCAACTGCCTTGTTACCGGTTTGCTTATGCCGTTCCAGTACTGCAATTTTGCAGATATCCCCCGTTTTGGAAACAGCTACCTTACCGTTTTGCACAGGTACAGGAACATGTCTTTCTTTCGTATCCACATGGTTTTCGGTCACATGAATGATTTTGGCCCCAATGGCTCCCTCGGCAATCGGCGCTTGCAGTTCCATATCTTTCGGCTGAATATTAGCTTCCAGCTTCACCGTATTCAACGCTTCCTCCGGATAAGTGAAGCTATCCCAGACGGCCGTCATCTTCCCATTCTCTGCGACAACATGCCCGGCAGCAATCGTCATGCCAACACGCACATCTGCCAGTCGGCCATCCAGTAAGATAATATCAGCTATATTGCCAGGGATAACGGCCCCAATATCACGAGCCACACCGAAACGTTCCGCTGTGTTTATCGTTGCCATTTGGAAGGCAGTCACGGGTTTGACCCCCTGCGAGATAGCCAGTCGGACGACGAAATCCATGTGTCCTTCTTTGAGCAGCGATTCCGAACTCCGATCATCGGTCACCAGCATCATTCGGCGAGTATCCAGTCCGAGTTCGGTACAGGCTTTGATCGTTTCGGCCACATCATGCCACGCTGATCCCTGCCGCATTTTGGCATACATGCCAAGTCTCAGACGCTCCACGACATCTTCCTTCGTCACACATTCATGGTCTCCAGTCACTCCGCTTGCCGCATAAACAGGTAAACGCCAGTCATCCGCTGCCCAGGTAAAGTGACCGTCCGCCACCTTGCCAGCCCGCAGCGTAGCCTGGATTTCTCCTATCATCGTTTCATCCCCGTATACGACACCCGGGAAGTTCATGACCTCACCAAGCCCAATCATGTCAGGGCCCCAGGAGAGAGCCTCAGCCACTTCCTCAGGCCCGATATAAGCTCCTGTCGTCTCCAAACCAGGATGTGTTGAAGGCACACAGGAAGCCACCTGCATATAGGCTGCGAGCGGCGTCGTTCTCGCTTCATCCAGCATAAGCCGCAGACCCTTGAGTCCGAGTACGTTGGAAATCTCATGCGGGTCAAAAAAACCACCGGTTGTACCGGAAGGCAGTACGGCTCTCGCAAACTCCGTCACCTTCATCTGCGTGCTCTCAATGTGGCAATGTCCGTCCAGTAATCCTGGAGCAATGTATTTCCCTTTTGCTTCAATAATACGTGTATGCTCTCCGATGGTATGACTCACATCTTTGCCAACATAAGCAATCCGAGCTCCCTGCACCGCAACGGACATATCCGGCAAAATTTCACCCGAGATGACATTAACCAGCGTCCCGCCCCGAATCACTAATGTTGCCTTCATATCTCCTCGCGCTGTTGCTACCAGATCAGGCACACAATCTGCCATTAATGGCCGTTCAAAAGATGGTTTGTTCATGCCATTGCCTCCTTCATTCATTAACGATCCCAAAAAAATATATTGTTACGATTATATGAGTCCGCACGGCATGTGTAAAGAAAATTCCCACCAATTGTGCATGAGTACAAATTCAAGCTCAATAATTATCCACGGAACTAAACCCATTCATTCTTATGTCAGGAATCGTTATCCAGCCTTGCTCTTCCACTGCGTTTATCATATTCAAAACCTTACCCTACATAGAAAGACTCCCGTTCTAGGGAACGGAAGTCTTCTCATATAAAAGGATCACCTTGTTTAATCTGTTTGAGCCGCAGATACATGGTTAATGGCATATAATTGCTGCGGTTGTGAGGTTATGAACGGACTTGGTTTACCAAGGCTGTACACATGGAGCAGGTGCATCGCTCGGGTACACGCCGTATAGAACAGTTTGCGCTCGTGCTCCTGCGCATATTGTTCTGCTGAACCGTCATAGATCAGCACTGCATCAAACTCCACCCCTTTTGCAAGGTATGCCGGTATGACATGCACACCCCGTTCGAAGGCAAGTGTTGTCTTCTTAATCAATTTCGGTGCAGCAGGCAGTACGCGGCTTAACGCCTCATGAACTTCCTTGCTCTCTTCCGCCGTCTTACAGATTACCGCAACCGATTCATACTCTTCCTGAATGAGATGGCTAAGATCCGCTGCAATCTTCTTCATATGCTCCTCCGTATTGGATGACACAATGACTGCCGGCTTCTCGCCGCTGCGATTGAACGGAATAATCTCTTCCCCACCGGGAACCATCCCCCTTGTAAACTCCACAATCTCCTGTGTTGAACGGTAGCTCCGCGTGAGTTCGATCACTTCGGTATTCTCTGGTCCATACAGATTTGTGAGTGGTCCAGTCCCACGAAGTACTGAAGAATGGGCGTAGATCGCCTGATTAAAATCACCCAAGGCCGTTATTTTCGCCCGTGGAAACAGTCTTTTCATGAAAGCCAGCTGAAACGCAGAATAATCCTGTGCCTCGTCAATAATCACATGTCTTATATTCGAGTTGATATGGAACCCAAGCAGCAGCTCCCGCAAATACAGATAAGGGGTAATATCCTCATAAGCCAGTTCCTGTACTTTCATTCGGCGAAGGGTCATGCTACAGATTTCATCCCAGTGGGCAGGCAGTGCCTCGCCTTCCAGCAGACGAATCATCTGTGCCTGGTCCTGGAACAGATGCGCATACAACTGGCGAATATCCACGAATCGCAGCGATTTGATCCACTTCCGCAATGGCTTGAGCCGATCACTAACCACCATGCGGGCCAAGATCTCCCGTTCCTGTGCAAAATCATCGAATGTATCCACTTTCCCCTTTTGTTTGCGCTTCAGCCGCTGATAAGCACGCTGCAGATCTTCCGGTTCCATCAGATCCAGCTGCTGATCAACCCAAGGTGCTTCCAATTCACTTTTGCCAAAGGCCGACAATTCCTTCAGCATCCAGTCCCGCAGCATTTCCAGACGATTCACCAGCTTCACGGATGACCCGAAGCTGTAGAATTTCTCAGCCATCGCCTCCGCTGTGACAACCGCCTGTCCCTGGAACCGCACCGGTTTGAATTTCATGCCTTCCGACATCAGGCTGTCCTTGAATTGCGTAATCACTTTCAGGAAGGCTTCGGAAGACTTGAAGCGGATGCCTGACATGCGCGCCGTGTATCCTGGATCCTCCATATTGGAGAGGACGTATTCAAGCTGAATGAATGGATCCTCCAGCTGATATTCGCGGCCAAGCCTGCGTTCCAGGTACTCCTGAAACGTCGTTTGCAGCATATTTTCTTCCCCAAGCTCAGGCAGTACCGTGGAGACGTAACTGTTGAACATCGGGTTCGGTGAAAAGAGCACCATCTGATCGGCCTGCAAATGCTCGCGATACTTGTATAGAAGGTAGGCTACACGCTGCAATGCAGCTGACGTTTTCCCGCTGCCGGCTGCTCCCTGCACAATCAGCATACGTGTACGGTCATTACGGATAATTCGGTTTTGTTCCTTTTGAATGGTCGCCACAATGCTTTTCATCTGTGCATCCGATGTACGGCTCAGCACCGCCTGAAGAAGTTCATCTCCAATGGTAACCCCGGTATCGAACATAAAACGGATGCGCCCATCCCGAATGACAAACTGTCGTTTCATTTCGATATCGCCACTGATTTCCCCGCTTGGTGTATGGTAAGTAATTGGTCCGGGGGCACCATCGTAATATAGATTGGATATCGGCGCTCGCCAGTCGTAGACCAGGAAGGACTCTTCCTTCTCATCCAGCAGTGAGGCAATACCCAGATAAATCCGCTCTGCTTGCGGATAACCGTCTTCCTTAAAATCGATACGTCCAAAATAGGGCGAGTGATGCAGTCGTTTCATTTTGTCCAGCGCTGCTGCCGTATTCAGATGACTGCGCTCCCGATCAGACAGGACCTGCGATTGCTGCCGCATGCTGGTCGATGTTTCCCCAACATCATCCGCCTCACTGAAGTTCATGGTGACTTCATCCCAGAAGTCCTTTCTCATCTCCACAACTTCATCCCGGAAAGACCCAACCTCCTTTTCAAGGTCGGTTATTTTCCGCTCGATCTGATCGGTTACGATGTCTACTCGCTGCTGCTCCTCGCTCCATTGCTGGTCAGTACTCATATGTTAATACGCCCCTCTTTCCCCGGATTGTGTCCTCAAAAGCCCATTTGACAAGCCCGAAAAGGCTATGGTATAATTAATTAGAAAGTAAACATTTTAATTTTATGTTAATTTGTTCTAATTTTCTGAAAACCATTTTTTATTGTACCAGTGACAGCGTCCCGATGCAAGCGGAGGCGTTTTTTGTTGTTTCCACCCTTAAATACTAACCTTATATACTAAGGGCATCGTTCCAATAGACCTCTTTATTATTACCCTTGAAATGGATGAATATAGATATGGTTCGTCTTCTAATGACGCAATTCTGCAATCGACTCTTTCCATCTTGATATGGATGCTGCTTCGTCTTTTAGTTGAAACGTGATGCCTGTGGTGATGTCAGCATACGGAGCACGATCCACGCGTACGCCCGTCACTCGAGCCTCATACCGATCTCTAGGATGAATAGCTTCCTTCAATGGAGGAAGTGCTCTGATCTCCAAGCGCACATACAGCAACTTATGCTCATGTACGGCAATCAAGGTAGCCTTGCCTGTTCTGTTCATATTCATACTTGTTTGTGTCCCTGGCCATAATGCGAGTCTAAGTGTATTTGGGTTCATAGCAATGATCTCCCCCACACTAATCATGGCCTGATGCGGCCATCCATCCTCTGACACGGTTAGCAGCTGCATGGCCTCATGCTGTTTCTCCTCCAATTGATCACCACTCAGCCATTCAACAAATTCTGGATTAAGATGTTTATCGTTCATATTATTCTCCCTCGGTTCACTAAGATGACCTTTATCCGTTAGTTATGTATACAAAACAACCCGGACACAGTTGTCCGGGCTGCACGTTGTATTTCTATTGTATCTGATTGGGAAGCCTGTGTGCAATTGCTGTTAAGGCCACTTAAGCCAGTTCAGGATCTTATCCTGTGATTCGTTGTCTTCCGTGGAGCTATGCACATGTTCGGCAAGCCTGTTGAGCCGTTCCAGCTGATATCCGTAATCGTATATTGCTGCAGCAACGATAGATAGTCTCAGCATGCCTTCCTGATCGATATCAAACTGGGAAATGGCTTGTTCCATGAACCGATCATTATCCAATATAAACTGTGCTGCCTCTTCCCCGTTTGGCTTCAACTTATCCTCGAATTTGAGCAGGGCGTGCTCGTGGAATTTAATGACCAATTCGAGATGTGTATCAAAAAACTGATCCATCTCCGGCGTCCGCTGTGCCTGGAAATAATGCCGCTCCACGGAATCCAGCACGTCATACCCTTTTTGCAGGCTCAGCAGCATTTGTTTATATACAACCATCTGCCGCGTCTCGCTGAATTTGGAACGCTTCATTTTCTTCTGTTCTTCCTCAAACAAATTGTACTTATCCGAGAGCGATTTGATGGAACCACCCAGACTGCCCTTCTCATCCCTGAAAACGACTTCCTTGATCTCATCCGAGATGGACGTGCGTAAAAGCAGGGACATGCTGTTGAACACATTCTGGATCTGCTTCACAAACTGCACCTTGGGCTTAGGCGGGAATACCGTGATATTAATGAGAAACGCGGATACAATACCAACAAGCGTCAGCAGGAACCGGTTCAATGCAAAGTGCCAGTCACCTGAAGCTTCCATAATGGAAACGACGGTAACTAGAGTCAGCCCTACAGTTTCACCCATATTCAGTTTAAGACAAATCATAATAACAAGCACAATGATCAATCCCACTGCGATTGGCTCATTGGACAATACCATACCGCCCAAGAGGGCAACAATGGCTCCAAGCGTAGTTGTCTGCAATTGATCCAGGAAATACTTCCAGGAACGATAGATTGATGGCTGCATCGCGAAGATGGCAGCTATGGCAGCCGGTACCGGTGACTGCGGATTCAAGAACATGCTCAGGTACAGAGCAAGCGTTACCGCAATTCCTGTCTTAAGCACGCGTGCTCCAAACGACACGGTAACCCCTCCTTACCTGTACTCTCATTTTGAACTAAACCATTAATAATCATTATTACCCCGTATTTCTTTTTTTGTTGAATTATTTTGATCCAATACTCCACTTTTTCATCCATTAACGATAACAGCAGCTCCTTTTAATGTTCCGTAGCCATGTAACTTCAACATAATTTTTATCAGAACGACTTATTTTACCACGGACGCTATGTGGTTACCATGTGATTCCTCATAATGTTTATTTCACAAGATTAGATAACCTGTTTTCTTGCAAAAAAAAGCAAACCTTTGGAATGTGGTATTTACCACCACCAAAGGTTTGCTAGTATATGGGTTTGGTTATCGTTTCACCAAGTCCAAGGGTGCTTAACGATCTGTCCCTTCCCACTCCCGCTTGAACTGCTCCACGAACTCCACCATAAACGCATGGCGCTGCTCGGCCAGTTCCTTGCCATAGGATGTATTCATGAGATCCTTCAGTTTAAAGAGCTTCTCGTAAAAGTGATTAATTGTCGTGCTCCGTCCATTTCGATATTCCTCCCGGGTCATCTGCTCCCGCGGCGGAAGGGCTGGATCATACATTTCACGGCCTCGCGCTCCTGCAAAAGCAAACGTGCGTGCGATACCTATGGCCCCCATCGCATCCAGTCGGTCTGCATCCTGCACGACTTGAGCTTCCAGCGAAGAGACAGCCGGACGCTGCCCTCCTGCGAAGGAGATCGTGCTGATGATGTTAACAACAGCTTCCCGGGTGTCCGGTTCAAGCTGCTGATCATCCAGCCATCGATTCAGCTTCTCCATCCCGGCTTCCAGACTTTCGTTCAGTTTCTCATCCGGCACATCATGCAGCAGTGCAGCCAGCTCACAGACAAAAGGGTCTGCTCCCATTCGATGGGCAAGCTCAACAGCAAGCGCCGTAACTCGTTCAATATGCGGCCAATCATGACCGTCCGTATGCTTCCCGGCTTCCCCCTGGACAAAGGCTCGGGCGGCTCCAAGGATGGCCTCTCTGGCAGATGTACCATCTACATGCTCAGGATGTCCGGATATATTCATTGTCAGACTGGATTTGTCGTCCACGATTACTCTTCCCCGCCTTCTCGGGCCTGTTCACGCGGCACACGCCGGGCAACACCAGTTCTCACTGCCGCTTCAACTACACGCTTACGGATCGACTTGACCACCTTATCATTGAATACGCTTGGAATAATATAATAACGTGTACGTTCCTCATCCGAGATGGCAGAAGCAATGGCCTTCGCGGCTGCGAGTTTCATTTCTTCATTAATCTCCGTCGCACGGCAGTCCAGAACTGCTCTGAACATCCCCGGGAAACAAAGCACGTTATTAATCTGATTCGGATAATCCGAACGGCCTGTAGCCATGACGGCCACGATATCCTCCGCCACAGCCGGCATAATCTCCGGTACCGGGTTTGCCATCGCAAATACGATAGGGTCCTCAGCCATGGATTGCACATCTTCACGGGTTAACAGATTGCCACGGGATAATCCGATAAACACGTCTGCTCCTCGAATAACATCCCGCAATGAACCCGACTCCAGCTCCGGATTGGTTCGCGAAGCATAATCACTCCATACCTCATTTTCATAGGTTTGTGTCCGTACAATCGCTCCCTCACGGTCAACACCGATTAACCGGCTTGCTCCAGCGGACAGGAGAATATTGCTGCAGGCCACCCCTGCGGCGCCAATACCACAGACAACGATCTTCACATCGTTAATGGATTTGCCGACAAGTTTGAGCGCATTAATCAGACCGGCATATAACACAACTGCGGTACCATGCTGGTCATCATGAAACACGGGAATGTCCAGTTCCTCATTCAGTCTTCGTTCAATTTCAAAGCATCGCGGAGAGGAGATATCCTCCAGATTAATACCGCCAAAAGCAGGTGAAATCGCTTTCACCGTACGGATGATCTCCTCGGTATCCTGTGTATCCAGGCAGATAGGAAATGCATCCACACCGGCAAACTGCTTAAACAGCATAGCCTTTCCTTCCATAACCGGCATCGCTGCGCGAGGTCCAATGTTCCCCAGTCCGAGCACGGCACTGCCATCGGATACAACGGCCACCGTGTTCCGTTTGATGGTCAGCGAAAATGCCTTGCCCGGTTCATCGGCAATCGCCGAACATACACGAGCCACATCTGGTGTATAAACACGTGACAAGTCTTCCCGGTTATGAATCGGCGTTTTGGGAGTGACTTCGATTTTGCCGCCAAGGTGCAGCAGAAACGTGCGGTCAGACACGTTAATAATGGACACACCTTTGAGCTGGCGTACCGCTTCTATGATTTTGCTGTTATCCTGCGCATCCGTTACCGCAACTGTCAAGTCGCGCACACTCACATCCTGATTGGTCGAAATCACGTCGATGGCAATGATGTCTCCCCCAGCTTCCGAGATGGCCGAGGCCACTTCGCCAAACTTGATATCTTTCGTTGTCATTTCCAGCCGAATAATAATGCTGTTGCCGTCCAGATTTCTCTGATTCATTCCAATTCCTCCCAGACTGAAAGTCTTGAGTTGCACGTTACCTGTTTCTCTTCGCTGTACATGCACTCTTTTCCTTTATCTTGTCCAGAAAAAGTGACAACTGCTACATGACTTTATACAAAAAAAGACCGCCCTTACGTCTGATCTGACGTGTAGGACGGTCTTTCTCATGTATCTTATTTTCGTGCGGCCGGTCTTCTCAAGACACGAATGTCATACGGCTGCAGATCCAACTGAGCATGAACTTCATCGCCATGTAGCAGGTCCGTATAAGATTGCTTATCCAGTTCAAGCTGCTTGGTTTCCGGCGTATAGTTCTGTACAAATACATAATCGGATGTACCATCAGTTCGCAGATGCGCAGTGACTCCTGCAGGAAGTTTGGTATCGAGTGCACGTTCAATTCCCAGATCGACAATGAGCTTGCCATAGAAATCATCGTAGAACGGTGCAGTGAAACGCGTTGCGATATAATACGCTTTACCCGACCCCAATCGGTTAACGGTCAATGCAGGTCGTCCGGCATAAAAGTCTGAACGATAGGTTGCCAGCGTCTCCGCACCTTCCAGATGGACAAGATCACATAATTCGATGGCATCGTATTCAGTCTGCAGACCGAGCTCGTTTCCGCTCACAGGAATCGCCCCATTCTGATCCCGGTCATGCAGCCCGTCGATCTCTTCAGACCAGATCCCAAACGTTTTGCGAAGCGGACCGGGGAAACCTCCCAGGAAGCATAGGTCATTCTCATTGACGATCCCTGACCAATAGGTTCCAACGAATGTACCGCCATTTTCAACAAATCGCTCAATCCGTTCGCCTACACCTTCCCGCACAAGGTAGAGCATCGGTGCGATCAGCAATTTGTACTTGGATAGATCGGCTTCCATATCGATCACGTCCACAGGTACTCCTTTTTTCCAAAATGCATCATAATGCCACTCTACCGTTTGCTCATACTTCACGCCAATATTACGTGGTCCCTGGGAATCCTTCACTGCCCAGCGGTTCTCCCAATCGAAAATGATGGCCACTTCTGCCGGTACGGACGTGCCTACAACCGCTTCCATTCCTTCCAGAGCCGTGCCTACGTCCGTCACATCCTTGAACACACGGGTGTGTTCATGTCCAACATGATCCACGACAGCACCATGCAGCTTCTCGCTGGAGCCTCTGCTCTTTCTCCATTGGAAGTACTGCACACTATCCGAACCATGCGCTACCGCTTGAAGAGAAGACAGCAGATGCATGCCTGGACGTTTCAGCTTGCTGGTCTCCTGCCAGTTCGTAGAACTTGGCGTACTCTCCATCAGCAGGAACGGCTGCCCACCTTTGATAGAACGAACGATGTCATGCATCATTGCTATTCTGGAGGCCTGTTTATCTTCCTCGTCCGCATCATGCCATGTCGGATAGCTGTCCCAGGACAGGAAGTCCAGAATGTCGGCAAATTTCCAGTAGTTCAACCCTTCATAAAATTCCATCAGATTGGTCGTTACAGGCAGATCCGGATTACTTGCTTTGAGCGGTTTTGTTTCATGCACAATGAAGTCTGCTGTCTGATCCGTAACGAAGCGGCGCCAGTCCAGATTCATGGCATGCACCTGTGTCTCACCATGCGGCGAAGGCGATTCCACCTGACTCCAGTCTGTAACCGTATGGCTCCAGAACGTAGTCCACCAGGAATGATTCAATTCATCAAGCGTGCCATATTTATTTTTCACCCAGCCGCGAAAAGCCTCCTGACAATAATCACAATGGCAATCGCCGCCAAATTCATTGGAAATATGCCAGCCGATAATCGCAGGATGCTTCGAATAACGTTCGGCGAGTTTGGTATTGATCGCCGTTACCTTTTCCCGGTATACGGGAGATGTATAACAATGATTATGACGGAAACCGTGCAGGTTGCGAACCCGATTGGCTCCTACACGCAATACTTCCGGGTACTTGGCGGACATCCATGCAGGTCTTGCACCGCTCGGCGTCGCAAGAAAGGCGTAGATTCCATTCGCTGCAAACGTATCCAAAACACGATCCAGCCATTCAAAGGTGTATACTCCTTCCTCCGGTTCAAGGGATACCCACGAGAAGATGCCAATGGACATCACGTTGCACTTGGCAAGCTTCATCAGGCGGATATCTTCTTCCAGCACCTCAGGATATTTGAGCCATTGCTCCGGGTTATAATCTGCACCATGCAGCATGTGCGGCACCTTCGTACTTACAGGTGGATATTTATAAATCATATTTCGAGTCTCCTTATCCTTATGTTAATAGCTCTCTATCTGATTAATGCCGAGCCCTTCGGTGTATCCGTTTCAAATTCTTCCGAAGTTACATCAGCCTTCAAAGCTGTAAACGATTCCAATTTGCGGCCTTTAAAATCAAACATCGTCAAATTGCCCCAGTTGTTCGGATGTCCAACAGACCATTCCGGCTTACTCGGGATCCATGCAGGCTCCCAGTAGTAAAAACCTTGACCCAATCCTCCCGGAACCTCACGAATAATCTGAAGTAAGTCCTGCAGGTAGCGCGCTTGGCCTTCCACACTTGCCGGATAACCTGGCAGCAGCAGATCTTCCTGATTCAGAATCCACTCGTGATCTTCGGGTTGTTCCAATGTCCAGGGATAAGCGGTCTCAACCACGTTAATGGGCTTGCCGTATCTGGCGGCCAGGTCATGCAAATTGTCACGCAGCGCGTCCAACGTTCCATGCCACCAGGGATAGTACGAGAGTCCAATCGTATCGAACTCCACGCCAAGCGCTTCGAAACGGTCGTAAAACTTTCGGCTTTCCACGTTATCCCCGCCACGATCAATATGGATCATGATGTTGATATTGGAATCAACGGATTTAACAGCAGCAATACCGTACTTCACCAGGCCTGCAAAACGTTCCCACTGTTCGTCGGTGTCATGCTCTTCACCGCTCACCCGTCCTTCATCCCACAGCATGCCTGGGGTAATTTCATTCCCGACCTGTACCATGTCAGGCAGCGCGTCATGTTCTTTTAACGTGCGAAGCACATCTGCTGTATAGGTGCACACCGCCCGTTGAAGCTCTTCATAAGACAGATTCTCCCACGCTTTGGGCTTCCACTGGTTGGCTGGGTCTGCCCAGCGATCCGAGTAATGGAAGTCGAGGAGAAATTGCAGCCCTTGTTCTTTGATCCGTTTGGCAATCGTTACGGTTCGCTCCAGATTGCAGAATCCTCCGACAGGATCGTTCCAGATCCGCAGTCGAATCGCATTGGCACCGTTCAGCTTCAGGATGGACAGCAGGTCCTGTTCCTTGCCGTCCGTGTCGCTGTAGCTCCCTCCATGCTGTTCAATTTCATCCATAAAAGACACATCCATTCCAAGAATGAATGGCTTATTCTCCAAGTTGCTCACTTGTTCAACCTCCATTGGATTAGATTTAGCAACCAGGCTCAGCCTTTAACTGAACCCAGTGTCATGCCTTTAACAAAGAAACGCTGCAGGAACGGGTACACAATCAGAATTGGGGCGCTTCCGATAAAGATTTGTGCAGCTCTTACCGTGGTTTGAGAAATGGTCTCCATCTCTTTCGGGTTCATGGCCATCGTACTCATATCACGTTTGATAATGACGGTCTGCATGAAAGTAGCCAGAGGATAATCCTTAGCATTGTTCATATAGAGCAATCCGTCAAACCATGAGTTCCAGTGGAACACCATACTGAACAGTGCAATGGTTGCGATCGATGGCATGGAAATCGGCAGGAAAATACTGAACAACGTTCTGAAGTGATTCGCTCCATCCATCAACGCCGCTTCCTCAAGCTCTTTCGGAATACCCCGGAAGAAGTTTAGCATCAGAATAACGAGGAATGTATTAACAGCTCCCGGCAGCACCAGCACCCAGAAGGAATCCATTAGGCCGATTTTCTGAATGACCATATAGAAGGGAACCAGCCCCCCATTGAAAATCATACTAAAAACGAAAATCCATGAATAGACGGTTCTTCCTTTAAATTCATTATTTTCTTTCGACAACGGGTACGCCGCCAAAAAGGTAATCAGCAACGTAATTCCCGTACCAATAACGGTCCGCAGCAAGGAAATCCAGAGTGAGTTTAGGAAAATCGGATTATTCATCGTTTTTTTGTATGCTTCAAGTGAGAATCCTACCGGCCAGAGGCTGACGAGGTTGGCGTCTGCGGCAGCCTTGTTACTGAAGGATACAGCCAGGACATGAATCATCGGTACAATACACATAATGGCAACCAAAATGAGAAAACAAATATTAATGACGTTGAACACGCGATAAGGCGTTGATTTATGATACATCGTGGTCCCTTCTTTCTCCGTTCATTCGATTAGAATATACGATATCCGGCGTATTTTTTGGCTAGGCTGTATGATACAAGGATCAAGATCATGCTGATGACTGATTTAAACAATCCAATTGCGGTCGCGAAGCCCATCTCTCCATTTTCCAGCGCCGAACGATATACGAATGTATCAATAATGTCGCCCGTTTGATATACGAGCGGGTTGTACAGGTTGAAAATCTGATCGAACCCGGCGTTAAGCACGTTGCCCAGTGCCAGTGTTCCAACCACCATCAGCATCGGTACAAGAGACGGGATGGTAATATGCAGCGTCTGCTTCCAGCGACCCGCTCCGTCAATTTCTGCTGCTTCATACAGCGCCGGGTTAATGCCGGCAAGGGCAGCCAGGAAGACAATCATGTTATAGCCGAATTCCTTCCACACATCCGTTAGAATGATCGTTGGTCGGAACCAGCTGTTATCGCCAAGGAAGAAATATGGCCCAAGTCCGAATGCCCCGAGTACCCGGTTCACCAGTCCTCCGGTGGATAACAGATCAATCAGAATTCCGCCCAGGATGACCCAAGACAAGAAGTGAGGCAGATACACCAAGGTTTGAATCGTTCGCTGGATCGCCATCTTGCGAACCTCATTGAGCAGAATCGCGAACACAAACGGGACAAACAAGTTAAAAATGAGTTTTAGCACAGCAATGATCAATGTATTCCAAATGACTTGCAGGCTGTCCTCGCGTTCAAATAAATATCTAAAATTATCAAGCCCGACCCACTCCGAGCCGCTGATGCCGAGCCATGGTTTGTAGTTCTGAAATGCCATAACAATTCCGCCCATAGGCACATAACTGAATATAATCAGAAAGATGATAGCTGGCAGCAGCATTACGTGAAATGGCCAAGTTCGTTTCAAAGTTCTCATGATTGCTCCCCCTGTAATTCTTCCTACTCAAGGCTTCCTGAGTGGCTTATACTGCGATTATATCAATCGTTTGCATAGGTCAAACAGCACATAAAAGCAATATAAATGGCACAAAAGCAACCACTTTGGACTAGATGCATTTACAGCCAATTCCTCCCTCTTGGGCTAGCACCCCTATCAAGCAAATCAAGCTCTCCTAACGACAAAAAAGCGCGCAGACCTGGCTGGTCTGCACGCTCCTTGTATCCTTATTTTTTTACGCTCTCATACCACTCGTTGACCTCTTGTGTGATTTGGTCACCGCCACCCGATTTCCACGTTTGTACAAATGTATCGAACGCATCTACAGGATTTTTACCATAAATAATTTCGTTGAATGCTTGATTCTCGATTTTGTTCAGATAGTCGAGCTTGGATTTCATCGTCGCAGTTGTAGGACCTGTAAACATGTTTTTGTACGAAATTTCTTCCTGACTGAGCAATACTTTTGCAGCAGCAGGGGTTTCTGGCCCATAGTTAACGGCCACATCCTTCTCCAGCTTCGTTTCAGGCTCTTTGCCGTCTGCCAGGTTCAAGAGCGCTTTCATCTGTGCATCCGGAATACGGGCACCATCACGAACGAGCAGGTAACGGACAACGTTGACATAACCGCCTTCAATATCATCGATCGGCATTTGTTTGCCGTCAGCATCCAATTGATAGTCATACTTTTCAAACAGACCATTATCATAAGGGCTTCCTGGTGCAGGATCTGCATAGTTGTCGAACAGGTAGTTCTCATAAGTAAAGAAGGCTTCAGGATGCTCCATGTCTTTCTTAATCAGAACGACACCATTAACAAACTGTGTACCATGACGCATGGCTTTACCTTCAGGTCCTACTGGAATTTCGATCGGCTTCCATACGGCACTTGGTACATTTTTCACTGTATCCAGCAGCGGCCATCCGCTCATCCAGTAAGGGCCTGGAATAATACCGGCCGTTCCCGCCACAGCAGGCTCTGCCGTTTTGTTCTCATCCCACAAAGCTGCTTCCTGTGGAATATATCCCTTTTTGAGCCACTCACTCAATTTGGCCAAACCTTGTTTCATGCCAGGGTTGATGGAGCCATACTCTAGCTTGCCATCTGCACCCAAATTCCATTGGAACGGCAACGTACCGTAGGCACCGAAGATCCAGGATGGATCACCCATCCAGGTATTCATGGATGTTTTGAAACCGATGCTCAGTGGAGTGACCTTGTCGGGAGCCAAACCATCCGGGTTTTGGTTTTTGAACGCCTCCATTACGGTTTCCAGTTCGTCAATCGTTTTTGGGGCTTTCATGTTCAGCTTGTCCAGCCAGTCCTGACGGATCCAGAGCAGATAGTCATTGTTGTAGGCATAGTCGAGTACCGGTATACCCATTCTTTTGCCATCACGGCTGTACTGGTTCCATACGTTCGGGTCCTGCTCCATCGCTTTCTTCCAAGTATCCGATGCGTATTTATCGAAAAGTGGACCGACTTCCTGATACATGCCGGAATCAATCAAATCCTGAGCCAGCAGGTTATCCCCTACCGTTACCACGTCAGGCATCTCTTGACCGGAAGACATGGCCAGACGAAGTTTTGTCGCGAATGCGTTGTTCGTATCTGTCACAGACCACAGGGATTTGATATTGATCCCAAACTTCTCTTTGGCCCACTTGGTTGCGACGTTATTTTCCATCGATTCCCCATTTTTGAACTTCAGCTCCGGGTCAATCCCCCATGCTGTTGTAATGGTGACTTCCGGATCATATTTTTCTTTGTATTCGTTTTCAATGGCAGACGTGCTGGAGCCCGCACTCTCACCGCCACTGCCTCCACCGCATGCAGCAAGAATGACAGCCAAACACGTTGTCGTAGCCAGGAGCGGCAGCCATCTCTTTTTTGTAGATTTCGCTCTCATTGTTGTTCCCCCTTCAATCAATCGTTTTGGTTACCCTTTCATTATAGGCCTGCCAGGCCTTTCAGCCTATGTCACGAAAACAAGATTTCTGCACCTTTGACAACCTATATATTGGAATGGAGGATGAAATTATGCCTGGTCACGGAATTCATTCGGCGTCATGCCGTAATGCTTTTTGAACATTTTGCTGAAATATTGCGGATTTTGATATCCAAGTTCACTCGTAATTTCGTAAATCTTCTTGTTGCTGTTCTTCAGCAGATACAGCGCACGTTCCATGCGCATGCGAATCATGTAGTCCCCAAGACCTTCGCCCGTTTCGGCTTTGTAAATCTTCGACAGATACACGGGATGCAGGTATACCTTGTCGGCAATCATCTTCACGGACAGATCCTGTCCCGTATCTCGGGTAACCATCTCCTGAACCTGCTTGATGACATGCCTGCGGCTCTGGGTTCCCGCCTGATCGGATAACTCTTCCTGCAGCTTCGCAAGCATTTCCGTAGCCCAGCGTCGCAACCGTTCGGGAGATTGGATCAACTGATGTGCCAGCAGCAGGTCAAAGCCTGCGTGATCGATCTCGTGCACCAGATGACCCTGCTTGTGAGCGATATACATGAACGCATTGGTCACAGACAAATACATTTCATACACGTGCTCTCTGGACAAACACACCCGATCTGCCGCGTCAAATACAGCATTAAGCTTGCTCGCTGCAGCTTCCCACTGCTTCGTTTCGAGCAACTGGGGCAAAACGGGAGGTTTATAGAGTTCTTCCAGCGCGTGCGCTGCATCGTTTTCCATCCGCAGGGATCTATCCTTGTCCATGAAAATAATCTTGTTCTCTTCCGGTCCGGAAAGGACCAGCGATCCCAGACTTCGGCGGTAAGCTGCAGTCATTTCTTTAAACGGAAACGGCGGTGTAACCACCATGGACAGATCTCCCTGCAGGTAACGAATGACATGCTCCCGGAAAGTATTCACCGGTCCGGTCAATGTCTCCTCGCTCATGGATGCTTCCTCCACCGGTCCCTGATGCTGTAAAAACATGACCAGACATTCATGCGGCCCTCGTCCAAACCAGACTCTGAATTGGTCTCCGAGAACTTCCTCTGCGATGTTGCCTACCGCAAAGTCCATCAGGTCGAGTGATTGCTGATCCATGGAAGAGAATCGGCCTGTAAGACGAATAAGGAGCATAACCACCGGTTCTTCGGGTTCAAGTCCAATCTCATATTGCTGCAGCTGTTCGCGAAGGGCACGCGTTGTAATTTCACGACCAAGCAGCAGATCATGCATCAGATTTTCACGCAAAATTTTATAATCCGATTTCCGGCTGTACAGGAGCCTATGATATTTATCAAACTCATCCCACTCCCCGCGGAGAGACGTAATCGCAGCAGAGACCGAAGCCATAAATTCTTCATCATTCACGGGTTTCAGAATATAATCGGATGCCTGCAGCTGAATTGCCTTTTTGGCATAATCAAAATCACTATGTCCGGTCAGCAGAATACAGCGGATATGAGACCATCTGCTGCTCACCTCTTCAATCAGGTCCAATCCGCTCATACCGGGCATACGAATATCGGTAACGACGATATCGACCGCATTTTCCTCCATAATCTCCAGTGCTTCCTTGCCGGACGCTGCACGAAGCACCGTCGTTACTCCAAGCTCTCCCCACGGAATGGTCATTTCCAGACTCTCCGTTACATACGTTTCGTCATCCACCAGCAGTATATCAATCAACGTTCGTCACTCCCTGTCTGCTACATTTGCAATATATATTTACTCTCAAAAAGCAATCACTGGTCGTCAATCACTTTGCATCGGCACTTACTTCTTCCTCATCTATTGCATCTTCTGCTGGCCATGATAAGGCTACACAGAGACCCCCCAGTGGGGATTCGGTTATGTGAATGCCTGCCTGTTCTCCATACCGCAGCTGCAATCGTTGATTCACATTCCACAGACCACAACCCATATCCTGATCCATCGTGCCCCTGAGCTTGTACAGCAGCTTATCCCGCTCCTCACTGGTCATGCCCTGTCCGTCATCTTCGACCTTTAGAATCATGACACCATTCTGTTTTTCTCCCGATACCCTGATCTCTCCAGCATCTGCATCGGCTTCAATGCCGTGAATGACCGCATTTTCAACCAATGGCTGCACGATAAGGGGTGGAACCTCCTGTCTCATCATGCTGTCTGGCAGATCAATGCGGTAACGAATCCGATCCATGCGCATCTGCTGGATTTCGAGGTAACAGTTCACAAATTCAATTTCCTCGTTCAGCGGCACAACGTCACGTTCCTGTCTGGTTGTATAGCGATAGTATCTGGATAAATTGTGTGACATGGCTACCACGGCATCCACACGTTTCAATTTCGCCATACTTGTGATAAAAGAGAAACAGTTATAGAAGAAGTGCGGGTTAATCTGGGATTGCAATTGCTTCAATCGGGCTTCACGTACGTGAATCTGTTCCAGATACACATGCTCAAACAGCTGCTGAATCTGTTCCACCATGGAGTTGAATCGCTCGGACAAAAAGCTGAATTCATTCCGGCCCTTGGGCTTAATTCGTACCGAATAATCTTCCTGCTTCAATCGCTGGAATCCGCGAATAAGCTGTTTCACAGGTACCTGTACCTGAACGTACAACAGATAGGCGGCTAGGAAACTCATGCCGAGCAAACATATCATTGAAGAATAAAAAAGCACATTCGATTGATGAATGGGTTTTAATATATCAGATAACGGCATATAGTCCACCAGATACCAGCCTGTCGTGCTGGATTTGACCGTATTCACCATGTAAGGTTCGTTGTCGATCACTACAGTGCGATTGTCCACATCCTGAAGGGTATGAATCGCCAGCTGGTCCATCAGCCGATTGGTCAGCTCACGATCCGAGGTTCGGTTATAGATGACACCGGATTCCTCTCGATAATAGAAGGGATCATGTCTTCCATCATCCTTGAACTTGTCCAGCATATCCCGAATGTTATCGCTGTCAAATTCCAGCTTGATAATGGTCTCAGCATTCACCGCGGGGTCCTTAATCCCATAAGGAGAAGCGGTAATCCAGCTGAACATGAATTTCTCATCTTTCCCATCAATAATCTTGCGGACATCCCAACCCGGAACCATACTTTCTCTGAGTGCCTGCTTGTCATAAAAACGGGCATCGCGTTCGGAGACAACCCTGCCCATGGAAGGGGAATATAAATATAATTTCGTTGTCCAGTTCGACGAGCTTTCCTGAATACTCAGCTTGTTCTGGATCCGCTTGACCAGATTGATTGCATCGAGGTCAAAATACCGACTATCGGTATAAATCCGGCGGAAGCTCGCAATATCCGGATCATGGATGAGAAGATTAGGCCAGGACGATAACAGCTCAATGTGCGTATTCACCTGATTTTGAAAAAATTCAAGCTGGTTGCTATTGGAACGATTCAATTCGTCCCTGAGTACGGCCGTCGTTTTGTGATTCGAGTACCAGTAGAGCAATACAACGGGGATCAGCATAATCAGGATCAAGATCACCATTTTGGAAAACAGATTGGTCCGGTATGACATTATTCATCTCACCTTGTCTAAATTTGTCGTGACATTAATTGTAATGATGTAAGCGGTAAAAACAATCACTTTTTTTATCCACGCAGTTCTCCGCCCTTGCCCATTCACCAGACTCAATCAAAACGGCTCATTTATAGCGTAAGCGTTACCATATTGAGGATAAAGGTCACAAAACCAATATTTCTGCACTAAATGCAACTTCCACAACACAAAAAAGCCAGCCTATTGGCCAGCTCTTCGCGGATAACATCGCTATTTCATGCTTCTTGAAATTGGTTTCTATATGTATGTGTTCCTTGCTGAAACTTATGGTATGGCATAATCGAATACAATGTTCTGACCTTCTACCTCTACATCCAGCACAATATTCCTAAGCTTTCCCCTTACTTGAAGCGGTGACTGTGCAGAACCTGAAAATGCAAGTTTGCCGGTGAACGTGCCATGAGGCATGATTTCGAGATGAACCGGCTGGAGTTCAACGGACTTCAGAGCCTCGTATAAAGGATCATCCTGCTGTCTGTAACTTCTCGCCAAGTCGGGCAAAAGCACAGCTGCGACGGGCTGCCTGCTATAATTTTTAAGTGTGAGATCACAGCTTACTCTTGTATTTCCATCCAGAGCCACATCGTACATGCAGGAGCTATCATTCTGAAGATATGATACACCATGGATACCAGTGGAACCCCATTTGGCGACATACATCACCTTATCTGTGATGTAGGAATAACTTAAAATAATGACCACGACGATCAGCCAGAGCTGTCTTGCCAGCCGAGGATACGAAGACTTTACTTCCTTGCGGGTTAGATAAAAACTGCATCCTAATAAACCTAGTCCTATAAATAGCGTAATATGTACACCGCTCATGTAAGCCGTGGTATAGGGGGATAACCCTATTTTGGATAACATCCGATCTCCCACCGAGTAACCCAGGTGGTGATTAAACGTAAAAATGATCGCAAAAAGCAGCAAAATCGCAGAGAACGCTAATTTCGTCCTCGACACAGGAACACCCCCTATTTAGCCACCTGATTATATCATAATTTTCCTAATTATGGTGTACAATCCATATCAAAAAAAATAAATCAAGGCGTCTTCGACTATTGCCGAAAACACCTTGATCAGAGGAAGTATCGTTACTTGGCTAGGAATGCGTCGAGCTGTTCCTGTTTGGCTGCAATGATTTTATCGATACCTGCGGCCTTCAGCTTCTCCAGATACTTGGGAATCATTTCGTTTGGATCCACTGCTCCGGATGTCATGCCTGGTTTGAACTGTTTGTTTACGTTATTAACCGCTGCTATTTCGTTTTTGACGGACTGGCTGTTGAAGGTAAAACCCAGTGCAGGCGACTTGACTCCCTTGGCATTAAACTCCTTGAACTTCTCCCACTTCTGAGGATCTTCATTATCCCAGAGGAAGTTCAGGAACTGGTTACCAAGCTGCCATTGGGCACCAGGATTATACGTGCGGCTGTTCGCATCCACACCTTCAGGCAGCGTGATAATATTGTCCTGACCATCCTTTTTCACATAATGCTTGCCTTCGATTCCGAAATTCAACAGATTATTGATTTCCTTGTCCGAGTGGAGCAGGTTGATGACCTGCATCGCTTTTTCCGGCTGCTCGGAAGAACGCGAGATAGCCAGCATGGCACCGGAAGCATCACCGGTTGTGATGGTCGGCTCTGTCATTTCAATCTGAGTCAGCGGGTATCCGACGTACCCTTCTTCTTCCTTGTCCTTCCCCGGTTTCATGCCATCTGTCCACATAAACGCCTTACCTGCCTTCGCCTGATCTTTCGGGAAGACGTTGGAAGTTGCCGCATCGCTATTGATGTATCCCGCTTGATACCATTTGCGTGCCAGTGCTGCGGCCTCCTTGAATTCAGGTGTCTCCACTTCGTTCAGCACGGTGGTTGTGCCAGCTGTCTTGGAGATGACTCCAGGTACAGATGCATCACCGAGATAATCCCAATCCAGATTCTCCAGCAGTCCGTTACCATTGGTGTTCGACATATAGAATGGAGTAACGGATGGTTCGTTTTCCTTGATTGTTTTCAGCAGAGGCTCCAGATCGGTCCACGTTTTTACCTTGGTCAGATCGAGTTTGTATTTATCCGCGAGATCCTGGCGCACCAGAACACCACGTGTAGCTGCCAATTCCTTGTTTGTCGGAACGCCGTAGTTCACACCATCAACCTGGGAACCTTCCAGGAAAGCAGGATCCAGATTTTTTTTGATATCCTGCCCATATTGATCAAGCAGGTCATTCAGGGGCAGGAATGCACCTTTGGCCACGTTGACGGTATAGTTCTGCCATGCCGCCGTGAAAATAATATCCGATTTTTCTCCGGAAGAGATCATCAGGTTGAGCTTGTTATCCCACTGTCCCCAGTCGATTGCGTTAATCTTGAGCGTAGCTCCGATCTTGGGCTCCATTTTTTTGTTGATCTCGGCTTCCACCAGTGCCACATCTTTCTGTGGTGTCCCCGGGTAGTACAACGTTACCTCATACGGTTTGGCTGCATTTTCCCCTGAACCTCCATTTTCTGCCCCTTGCGTTGTTCCGCCTTGGTCTGATGAACATCCGGCAAGCACCAGGCTGAATGCCATCACGGCTGCCGTAAGTCGCGTCCATACCTTCATTGATTTGATCAACTGAACCCCTCCCAATAATGTTGAACTTTTGCGCACACGATTTCCCCAATTCGCATGTAACCCGGATCTAACTTAGATCCTTCACTGCATTGTATATATGCCCTTTCATTCTATCTTGGGATCATCCACTACCCCGCTGACCGGGACGGAGTTATCCTTTCACAGCACCCACCGTCAGACCTTTAATAAAGTACCTTTGGAAGAACGGATAGGCCAGCACAATCGGACCGATGCCCACGACAGCCATCGCCATTTGCAGCGTTTTGTTAGGAAGATTCAACAATCCGCCCTGTGATGAAATCTGTGAAGAAACATTGGAGTTGGATGTTAAATATTGAATATCGAGCAGTGTTCGGTACATGAGGTACTGAAGACTGATCGTCCGGTTATCAGAGATAAAAATCATACTGAGGTACCAGTCATTCCAGTAGTTCAGTGTGCTGAATAGTGCCACGGTGGCCATAACCGGTAAGGAGAGCGGCAGTACGATACGTGTAAACGTTCGGAGCTCACCTGCTCCATCAATCCGTGCCGATTCAAGAATGGATACCGGAATGGAATTGGCGAAGAATGTCCGCATCACCAGAACGAAGAACGGTGATAACAATAACGGCAATATCAAGGCCAGAATGGAATTTTTCAGATCCAGGACATTGACGTATACGAGATACCAGGGAACGAGCCCCCCGTTGAACAACATCGTGAAGAAAATAAAGAAGGCAAACCATCCGCGGTAGGGCAAATCCCTTCTGGAAAGCGGGTAGGCATATAGTGCAGTCAACGCCACGCTGGTAATGGTACCTACCACTGTCACGATGATGGAGATGCCGTAGGAATGGATAATCTGATCCATATCCTTGAACAGAAACTCATAAGCCGTCAGGCTAAACTTCTCGGGGATCAGCTTGTATCCGTTCGCAATGACGGTTGTCTCGTCCGAGAAGGAAATGGCGAAGACTAGCAAAATCGGAACAATACAGGCTATGGCATAGAAGATGAACATCGCGTGTATAACGGACGCGGAACGTCGCGATACAGCAAGTGGGTCACGTGATTTCACAGCAGACTTGCCTCCTCTCTAAAATAATGCATTATCTTTATCCATTCTTCGGACGATCGTATTGGATACAAGCACAAGTACAAATCCGACAACAGCCTGATAGAGTCCAGCCGCAGAAGACATCCCAATGTCGCCGCCAATGAGGAATGTGCGATAAACATAGGTATCCAGAACGTTCGTTACAGGGAACAATGCCCCCGATTCCAATGGAACCTGATAGAACAGACTAAAGTCCGCATAGAAGATTCGGCCGATCTGCAGCAAGGTCATGATGACAATGAGCGGAACGAGAAACGGAACCGTGATAAACCGGATCTGATGCCACTTGCTTGCTCCATCCAGCACGGCGGCTTCGTAGTACTCCTCATCAATGCCTACCACAGCTGCGAGATAAATGACGGCATAGTATCCGATGTTTTTCCAGGTGTTTACAATCGGCAAAATGTACGGCCAATACTTCGGCTCCGAGTACCAGTCAATGGGCTGCCCGCCAAAGAGCTGCAGGATCGTCGAGTTCATAAAACCTGAATCCTTGCCGAGAAACGCCAGAACCAGATAGCTAACCACGATCATGGATAAAAAGTAAGGCAGGAGCATCAAGGATTGATACAGTTTGGACATCGCTTTGTTCTTTACTTCATTCAGCAGGATCGCAAGCCCTACCCCCACAAACAGATTCAGCGCAATAAATACCGTGTTATACGCAAGTGTGTTACGTGTGATCTCCCAAGCATCACTCGTTGAGAACAGGTACTTGAAGTTATCCCAACCGCTCCAGGGACTGCCCCATATTCCGTCGGCGTAATTCACATTTTTGAATGCAATCAGGACGCCAAACATCGGCATATAGTTGTTCACCAGCAGAAACAGAATCCCTGGCAAAAACATGAGATACAAGACCTTGAACTTACCAAGATTGTACAAAACGGACTTTCGCTTGCGGACGGATCTATCTGGTATATCCGCTACCCGTACACCCTTACCCGCCTGGGGTTGTGTCTTCATAACCTCTTCTCCCTCACTCCTCTTGATTTCCTTCCTCAGGATGAAGCACCGCTGTGTATCCTGTGGTTCAAGTATAACCGCGGGGAGCTCTGGCCCAATATCGGCTGTGGTGACCTTTTCACTTATCAAATGATGACATTGGCATGATACCAGATAAAATAAAAACAAAATAAAAGACGCAGCATGCTGCGTCAACGCTAGACCGTTCTGGACTGTTTACGAAACTCCTGCGGCGTAATGCCCGTGCACTTTTTGAACATTTTCGTGAAATGGGAGTAGTTATAATAGCCCACTTTGCCGGCAATATCCGTGACCTTTACGGTGGATTCAGATAACAAGGTTTTGGCTTTGTCTACCCGCCGCTGCAATATGAATTCAGAGAGAGACATTCCCTTCTCCTTCCGAAACAGCCGGGACAGATATGCTGGATTGAAGCCGGCAAACGACGCCAGTTCCTCACGCATCAAATCTTCGCCAATATGATTCTCGATATAAATGCATAGTTGGTCCACAATCGTCATCGGACTGTGATCATCCGGATACAGGATCGGAATGGCACGGTCAATCAGATCCAGGGACCAAAGTTTTAATTGCGGCAAGGATCGTGTAACCATACTTTCTTCAGGCTCACGCTCACCAGGGTACAGACTGCGTACGGATACATTTTTCTGATGAAGCAGGGGATAAACCACATGCAGCATGGCATGATAGAACAGGCGCAGAATCTCTGGAGATAACTGTTCCTGCGCAGCCAGCAGCTCGAATATTTCTTCCACGCGTTCCCGAAGATCATCCACTTTGCCGGTTTCAAACAAAATCGACAACTCCGAAAACCAGGGAATTGGCAGAAATCGGTCCTCCGGTTTCTTTCCCTGCTCATCATAAACGAATACTCCCTCAAGCTCCCTGATATTGCGTCGCTCCATATCCATCAGTTCGTTCAGCAAACCCTGTAATTCGGTTACGGCCACGGGTGCACCTACGTAACAGGACAAGCGGCAGTAGAAATACGTCCCACATTCCCGAATATACAGCTGACAATTCTGTGCCACCTGGCTAGCAGCAGGTACAACTCCATCCTGTTCATACGCAAGTACGATATTCAGACCGCTATGGTCCTGAAATACTTCTCCTGGCCGATCTCCAAGGATCATCTCCCTCGCTGCATTCCGAAGAGCATATTCCAGTACCTCCTCATCACGCAGATCGAATTCCCTTACCCACTCCTCTACCGATATGACAATCGGCAGAATACGGGCATGCGGGTCGATCTCCGCACCATAGACCTCGGCCAGCTCCTTCAACCGTGGCTTGGTTAGAGTGACGCGCTGGGAGATGGCATCTTTCCAGAACCGCTCGGTCAGCAGTGGTTTGTGGGTTTGCCAGCGCTTGTATACCGACTCATATATTTCGTTGATACGCGAATGCTGCTCTCCGGCCTTGAGTTTATCTACGGCCTGCGTAACCACCTTAAGAAGTTGATCAGCCTGGGCAGGTTTTAGCACATAATCAAAGCTGTTTAACTTGAGCGCTGTCTGGGCGTAGTCAAACAAGGCATGACCTGTCAAAAAGATCGTCAGGATGCCCGGAGCATGCTTCAAAACCCAGCTCTGCAGATCCAGACCCGTCTCTCCCGGCATTTCAATATCAGAGATCATGATCGAGATGGACTGGCTCTGAAGCACCATTCGTGCCTCTTCCGCATCACCCGCACTAAATACCCGATCGATGCCGGCCAAACGCCAATCAATCCCTTCTACCATGGCCTGAAGAGCATAAACCTCATCGTCCACGATTAATAGATTTCGCATCAGTTCAAGCTCCCCCTTCTTCCTCTTCCGTTTGGGCGGGCAGATACAGGATCACTGCTGCTCCGCCAGCCTTCAGGTTTTGGAACTCCAATTTGGCTGATTCATCGTATTTCACTAGCAAACGGTGAGCAACGTTCCAAATCCCGATGTGCTGTCCACTGTGGTCTTCCGCATAGTTTCCCCGCTGGAGACGCGCAAGCATGTCTTGTTCGAAGCCGACACCGTTATCCTCTACCGAAACCCTTAATGTAGTGTTGTGCTGTATAGCTTCAACCTCAGAATGTGGACTGGATAACGTTTTCGTTAAGTTGGCTGAGATGCGTATGACAAATGGTTCCGTACGCCGCCTAAACCCATGAATAATTGCATTTTCCACAAAAGGCTGGAGGGTTAAAGGCGGCAGTACAAAATGACCAAGACCTTCATCCACATCCAGGGAAAAATCCAATTTGTTCGGAAACCTGAGCTTTTGAATCTCCAGATAATGACGAATGTGCTCGAGTTCTTCATCCAGCCTGATCACGCGTTTGCCTGCCCGGAGACTAAACCGGAAATAATCGGCCAGATGTCCGGCCATCTGCTGGACCAGTTCATGTTTTTGCAGTGAAGCCAGGCTATGAATAATGTTCAGGGAATTCAGGTAAAAGTGAGGGTTGATCTGCATCTGAAGCTGCTTGAATTCGGCCTCCCTGGTACGAAGCTGTTCTTCATAAACATCGATTTTAAGATGCTGAATCTGGCTGGTCATCTGATTGAAGCTGTGAGTGACGAACTCTAATTCCGATGAAGTCGGCGGATCAAGCCTCACGTCGAGTTCTCCACGACTGACCCGTCTCATCCCTTTGATTAAAGTATTCATAGGTCGAAACAGCAACTGACGCAGGAAAATCAGGGCCGTGATCAAAATGACGGCTGCGCCAATAGGCAGCAGGCGAATAATCTGCTGAAAGAACGGCAGGTTGCGCAGCATATCCTCTTCGGGCAACAAGACAATATAGTTCATGTCGGACATCGCCGAAGGCAAGCCGAGCATCAGGTACTGCCGTTCATCCCCCTTGGATGTAACCTCTGATATGACCTGGTACGGATTCTCCAAACCGGAGAGATGTGCTGCAGCCAGCTTGATCTGCTCCGAGCTGAGGGCTGAACCGGACAGCGCTTCTCCATTGCTATCCACGATAACGGCACCTCCCCGTTCACCGGATTCAGTGAATTGTTCGGGGTGGTTCAGTGCATTCATATCCACAAGCGCACCAGCGTAGAACTGCTGATTAATTCGGACCGTTTTGACCAGTGCATTCCATCCACCACCGCGAACAATGCTCCATTCTGGCCGCTGAGTCTCATCATCCAATTGCGTCATCTGTACAGGCATGCTATCCCGGACAAGTGACATTTTGATGTCATAACTGCCCGAAGTCGCCAGCAGCAGATCATCATTTACCGCATCATACAGAAAGAAAGAATCAATCAGATTGTAAAATCCGATATCGGTCATGAATTTGTTCATGATCCGCTGTTTCGCAATGATATAGTCCCCGCTGCCGTATTTCAGGAAAAAAAGCGAAATGATATCCGGGTCCCGCTCGCCCAGACTGTATAGGTACCGATTGGTCTCCTGCAGCACTCGCTCATTCTGCTCCACACTCTTCGCAAGATGATTCATGTTGGTTAGGGATACTTTGTCCCTGACGACTCGAATTGCATAGACGTTGTTGTAATACAACAGCAGAAACAGCGGCAGCATGATCAGCGTTAAGCCAACCATGAATTTGAAGCGCAGTGAACGGATAAAGTTCATGGATTCCCGCCCTCTTATTCTCAATGTTTTATATGACCTTCTACTCTGTAAACGTTATCAAAAACAAACAACCTACTATTCTGTTTCTATTCCGGCCTGTTGTTAAATTTCCATATTTCTTCCTTAACGGCGGCATGTTCATTGTAATCATGCTTATTATGTGCTGTATATATGATGAAGTGACCTTTCTCTGTCAGCTCTGGTGACCTGATCACGTCGTTCATTCGATATGTACCGTCTAATCAATTCTCCATTTGCAAAAAAATTCCTGCTGGTTGTCACACTCACACGTTCTACACAAAAAATAAAGCCTTCCAGCCCTCCTCTTCTCCATGAACGCCCGGTCCTGACATGCATACGATATATCACGCCTTAGGACTAAGGTGGAAGGAGGTATGCGGTGTGAATATTCAATTGGTACCGTTACATTATGTATATCTGGCTTTTATCGTGCTCATTGTGGCTGTCATGATACGGCGCCGGGATACGATGATTATCTGTGTTGCCGGGATTATGACGATTGGATTACTGGCAACAGAGACGTTAAGCGGTGCGGTGTCAGGAATCTTCAATAGTTTTGTATATGCTGCCAAAGAGCTGCTCAGCACGATCTTTATCATCTCGATCATTGTCGCCATGAGCCGGGTACTGATTCGCACAGGTATTAATGAAGTAATGGTTGCTCCACTAACCCGGTTTATTCGTTCTCCGCAGGTGGCCTATTGGGGAATTGGGCTTATCATGATGACGGTCTCCCTGTTTTTTTGGCCTTCGCCAGCGGTAGCACTGGTCGGGGCAGTTTTGCTTCCCGTCGCCGTTCGTGTAGGACTTCCACCCATTGGTGCTGCCATCGCAATGAATCTGTTCGGACATGGTATCGCCCTCTCGGGAGACTATATCATTCAAGGAGCTCCCAAACTGACGGCAGATGCAGCTGGCCTTCCGGTTACTTCCGTCATGACGGCAAGCATACCACTGGTCCTCGTGATGGGCGCGGTATCCACACTGACGGCCTTTTGGATGTTACGAAATGAGATGAAAAGTGGCGTCCGCACTCAGATGCGTTCTCCTGTCCCAGGTGAACCTCTAATTGGGGCTTCTTCTCCTTCCGAAACCTTGCCGGGGGCCGGGGTCGTACCCGTACAACAACGTCAAGCGATACCGATACGATTACAAAAGGCATTCGCCATACTTATTCCATTGTTATTCGCAGTGGATGTGATTCTGATGTTTGTTCTTAAGCTTCAGGGCGGGGACGCTACAGCCTTAATCGGAGGTACCGCCGTACTTATCCTCATCACGGTCACTCTCGCAGCACATCGGCATGAAGGCCCTGAAGAGACAACGAATTATTTAATTGAAGGCTTTCAGTTTGGCTTCAAAGTATTCGGTCCCGTTATCCCTATTGCAGCTTTCTTTTATCTGGGGGACGCAGCCATCACCGAACTGTTTAGTAACCCTCTACCCGATGGATCACATGGTATAGTCAATGATCTTGGTGTTGCTCTTGCGGGGCTGGTTCCCTTGAATGATACGGTAGGTGCGATCACAATGACCTTGATTGGAGCCGTTACGGGAATGGATGGTTCGGGGTTTTCAGGGATATCCCTGGTAGGGTCCATCGCTTCGATGTTTGCCGGCACAGCAGACTCAGCCCCCGTATTAACAGCACTCGGTCAGATTGCTGCCATCTGGGTTGGCGGTGGTACCTTAATCCCTTGGGCTTTAATTCCAGCTGCTGCCATCTGCGGAGTCAGTCCATTTGAACTGGCGCGTCGCAACCTGAAGCCGGTACTGCTTGGTTTAACGGTCACGACGATCGTCGCCATTTTCTTACTATAATTAGTGCATTCTTTTTACGCATTTTGAAAAGAAGTACGCTGCCTGGCCCAGAGCCATAGCTCGTGCCTGCTCCAATGGGCTAGATGCAGCAGCTCCACATAAGGGTCACCCTGTAACCCCAGCACTTCGGCAAAGGCTGGCTCTGTCTTCAATCCACTCCATTTCAGTCGGCGGATCTCGTCGTGACCTTCGGCACCCCAGAGCTGCAGCAGCTCCCATTCGACTAACATGTGAAGATAGACATTTTGTTTATTGACCGGCAACGATTGGGCGTAAATCTCCAATGGCCAATCCTCAATCTGAAAAGAACAAGTCATGTAGGCACTAGGGATATCCATACCTAGCCCCGTTCCGCGTTGACACGAAAAATGCTCCATTCCGCTAAAATGCTGAGTCACTACCATCTCGAACGTGTTCAGATCGCGAACTTCACACAATATATCAAGATCACTTCCAGGAATGTCTATATCAATGGGTACGGTTCCTGCCGGATAAGGGGTATATGCCTCCAAAATGGAGAACAAACCACTCTGAAGAAGCACCCGGTAAGCTTCCCGCTGCCGTTCGTTCCCGGATGCCAAATGTGCCAAAACCTCAGCAGTTGTCTTCATGGATTCTGAGGCAAACGAATCATTCCGCGGCTCCTGTAATCACCTGTTTTACGCGACCAACTTGCCCACTTGTCAGACGAACCTTGATGCCATGGGGATGCGTGGGTGATTTGGTCAGCAAATCCTTGACGATTCCCCTTGTCAGTTTGCCTGTAGGCTGATCTTGCTTCAGTACGATATCTACTTCCAGACCAGGTTTAATGTTCACTCGTTGTTGTCCGTTCATTTTGCAATCCTCTCCTTCCTCTTGCAACGTCAATCCATTCAGCTATGTTAGAGCAAAGCTTCATCTATTGTAAATCTTTTGGATTTAAAACAAAAGCCATGCCCGCTGCATGGAAACGTGCAGCAGCCTTATTTCGGATCTGAATCCGGAGAAGATGATTTGCTCTTCATGTCCCGCAGAGCGGACCGGTAGATCTCATCCGCACTCTTTTCAATTTCATTAGAGGTGGACTCGACTACGGGTTCCTCTTGAGGTTCAGGTGGTTTGCGAAAATGAAGCAGAGCTTGACGGTACTCACTATCATCATTTCTTTTTGTTTGAGTTTCCTGCTGCCTGGCTTGGTGGCTCATTTCAATCTTGTTTTCCCGCAATTCCGTTTCCGTCTCTCTTGGTCCATCCGGTTCCGTATAATCCACCGGGTCTGAAGAATCCAGCAATTGTCCCTCTGTCTGCTCGTCCCCCTGCAGAAGGACAGGCTCTCGTTCTGTAGCCGTTTGGGCAGCCCTGGCTTCTGCAGCTCTGCGGGTCGATCTGGAGTTAAAGATCATGAGAAAAGTAATCCCTAGTAAAACAATTACGGCCAATATAATCAACATCTGAGCATCCTCCTTGTCATCGCCTGTGGCAACTTATCAATATATTGGTTCCCCAATCTGCGAATTATATTTCATGTTGTTTCGTATAGAGCAGCAGAGTACCGGGAATGCTCCAAACAGGATTGTCAGCAGAAGAATATATTAGGAGGAATGATCACATGAACTCTCGTGCCATATTGATCAATATCATTGTCATTCTGGTGATTTTGGGGGCAGGTGCCGCAGGCATATACTACTACAACCAATCCACTAGCTACGTCAAAACGGATAATGCGTTAGTTACGGGTCAGCCCATATCCATTGCTTCCACCGTAAGCGGCGAACTCCAAACGTGGAAAGGCAAAGTAGGTACCTCATACAATCAAGGGGATACGATCGGGACCGTCTCTGCAGGAGGTAAGTCAACTCCCATTACCATGCCAGTTGCCGGCACCGTTGTCCAGGCGACCGCTGTGGAGAACTCATTGGTTTCTGCCGGTAATCCACTGGCTAGAGCCTATGATTTTAATAACTTGTATGTGACCGCGAATGTGGAAGAAACCGTCATCGACAAAATCAAAAGCGGGCAAATCGTTGACGTATACATCGATGCATTTCCAGATACCACACTAACAGGCAAAGTAGATCAGATTGGGCTTGCTACAGCTTCCTCTTTTTCCCTACTGCCTTCGACCAATACCAATGCCAATTACACCAAAGTTACGCAGGTTATCCCGATTACTATTACGATTGAGGGTTACAAAGGTCTGGGTGTTGTCCCAGGCATGAGCGCCACTGTGCGCGTTCATATATAAGGTCTGCCGATGGATAATCAATTGCCGCTCGGAAGAACCATTGCCGTCCTGCTGCTCGGCGCCTTTATCGCCATTCTGAATCAGACTCTGCTTAATGTGGCGATCCCCCATCTGATGAATGACTTCAACGTCTCGGCCACAACAGTGCAATGGCTATCCACTGCCTATTTGCTCGTGAATGGGGTTCTCATCCCCATAACAGCCTATCTGATTGAGTCATTCGGGACCCGTAAACTGTTCACCACAGCGATGCTGCTGTTCACCGTTGGCTCTGCCATCTGCGCAATCAGTCCGGGATTTACAGTCATGCTAATTGGGCGTATTGTACAGGCCTGTGGTGCCGGCATTATCATGCCGCTCGTTATGAACGTATTTTTAACCGTATTTCCACCCGAAAAACGGGGAACAGCAATGGGCACCATGGGGATCGCCATGATGTTTGCTCCAGCTATTGGTCCTACCCTGTCAGGCTGGATCGTGGAGCACTACACTTGGCGCATTCTGTTCTACATGGTTATCCCGCTGGCTTTGCTCGATATCCTGTTTGCTTTTCTCTGGCTGCGAAATGTGTCCAAGCTCAGTTCTCCCAAATTCGATGCGTACGGTGCGCTCTTTTCAACGATCGGATTCGGATTTCTGCTGTATGGATTCAGTTCTGCCGGCGACAAGGGATGGAGCAGTGCAATTGTACTGTTGACCTTGATCATCGGCATTCTGTTCATCACGTTCTTTGTTCTCAGGGAAACGGCAATGAAACATCCCCTGCTGGAGTTTCGTGTGTTTAAATACGATATTTTTACCATCTCCACACTAGTCAGTGCTACCATCAACATGGCCCTTTTCGGGGGGATGCTTCTGTTACCCATCTATCTGCAAAATATAAGAGGATTTTCCCCTTTGCAATCGGGTCTCTTGCTGCTGCCAGGTGCACTGCTGATGGGGGTTATGTCACCCATATCAGGAGCACTATTCGACCGGATCGGCTCCCGGCCACTAGCCATTGTCGGCTTGCTGATCACGGCATTCTCTACCTTTGAGTTCAGTAAATTGACCGGGGAAACCCCTTATGGTCACATTATGATGCTGTATACTCTTCGGAGCTTCGGCATGTCCATGCTGATGATGTCCGTGCAGACCGAGGGCCTAAACCAGTTACCCCCTCATCTGACCAGTCACGGTACAGCCATGTCCAACACGATAAGGCAGGTAGCTGGCTCGATTGGAACAGCCCTGCTGATTACCGTTATGGCTACACGGTCAGGCATTCATTTGGCTGACTACAGCAATACGGTCACGACAACCAATGTGCCCCTGACTGAACAAGTCGGGCTCCTAGGTTCGCAGATGGCTGCCGTAGCAGGCGTGCCAGCTGAACAAGGTTCTTCACTGGCGTTACAGCAGCTATACGGTATCGCAGTTCAGACCTCGACGATTGAAGGCATTAACGACGCCTTTATTGTTGCCACCTGGATTTCCATTATTGGTTTACTCCTGTCGCTGTTTCTGCGGCGGGCAAGAGCCCGCCCTCGTGCGGTGAAGACAGAACAATAATCATATTCCGGAAACATAACAAAAGCCGCCGGTCTCTCCTAAGAGAAACCGGCGGCTTTTGTTAATGTATTAGGAGCGCTATTTAAAGGAAACGCCATCCTTTGTTGCTTCTTTTGCCTTCACTGCAAGCAGTTCTGATACGGTGACAAAGCGGTATCCCTCTTGCTGAAGCTTGGGAAGGATTACTTTTAGGGCAGCAACGGTCTGGGCCCTTCCCTCCACCTTGTCATGAAACAGCACGATGTCCCCATTGCGTGCATTTTTCAGTACCTTGTTTGTAATGGCTGCTACCCCAGGAGAAGCCCAGTCCCGGGTGTCCTGATGCCAGGACCATAACACAATGGTATAACCTTTTTGTTTGGCAACATCAATGACCATGTCATTGTAAAATCCTCCGGGCGGTCGGAACAGCAGCGGTCGTGGTACCCCCGCATCCGTAATGGATTGCTCAGCAGCCACCATATCCTGCGTAAACTTGTCCCTGGCTGTGGATTTGACCGCATAAGTGTGTGCATAAGTATGATTGGCCACTTCATGTCCTTCATGCTGTTCCTGCATGACCAGCTCAGGATACTTTTCCGCCCATTTACCCAGTACGAAAAAAGTGCCCTTAGCTTGGTACTGCTTAAGCAAAGCCAGTATCTGCGGGGTCTGCACCGGATCAGGACCATCATCGAAGGTCAACGCAATGAGCTTGTCATGGGTAGGGACCTCCCAGACAATCTCTCCTCGTTCCTCGTAATATTGACGATTCTTCTGTACCGGCTTCGCATAGGCAGAGCTGGTGCCTAGCATGAGAATTAGGGTGAACAATCCGATCGTTCGGGCTGCCTTCAGGTTCATGTTTAAGTCCTCTCTTTATCGTCAAACGTAAACTCCCTGTTAGCATTTCCCGAAATGCCGGAACTATTTAACGGAAAATCTGGTCAATCACTGCGATCTCCTCGGCAGACAACGTTACATCCAAGGTTTTCAGATTGTTAATGACCTGCTCCGGTTTCTTCGCCCCTGGAATGAGTGCATCAATCGAAGGCTGAGTCAGGTACCAGGCCAGCACGAGATGTGCAACCTCTGCATTTTTGGATTCGGCAATGCTGCGGAGCTGTTCCACTTTGTCCAGATTGCGGATAAAGTTTTCACCAGTGAACAGCGGATTTTTGGCCCGTCCATCCTGGAATGTCGTATCCCGATTATATTTACCACCCAGCAGTCCGGCTGCCAGCGGAAAGTATGGAACAAAAGAAATTTCATGCTCTGCTGTGTACGGAAGCAGTTCTTTCTCAGCCTCTCGTTTGAACAGATTGTATTCGGATTGCAGCACATCCACATAACCATCCCGATTCGCTTCTCGCAGCTGTTCGATGGAGAAGTTGGATACACCGATTGCGCGGATTTTACCATCGTCTTTAAGTTGTTTTAGTGCACCTACTGCTTCATCCTTCGGTGTCTGCTCGTCCGGAAAATGGATGTAAAACAAGTCGATGTAATCCGTCTGAAGACGTTTCAAGGCTTCATCCACAGAAGCTTTCAGAAAAGCAGGAGAGTTATCCATCACCACGCTGCCATCCACGAATTTGTGGGCTGCCTTGGTGGCGATAATCGTTTGGTGACGCTGCCCCGTTTCCTTAAGCACCTCTCCAATTAAACGCTCTGAATGTTCAGGTCCATAGATGAAAGCTGTATCCACAAAGTTAATCCCTTGTTTCAGCGCTGTACGAACCACTTCCTTGCCTGTTTCATCGTTCAGCATATCCGGGTAGATATTATGTCCCCCTACTGCGTTTGCACCCAATCCAATTGGGTTAACGAGCAAATCCGTTTTCCCCAGGCGAGTCTGTTGCTGTGCCATAATTCATCCATCTCCTTTTCCTGAGCATTGGCTAAATGGTTATCTTAAGTAGTTCATCCTGCGGTGAATCCATTATATCAGAGTCATTTTTACATTTAAAATATCGGATTTATCGGATTAGCTATTTTTCAGTACGGTCGCTTCAACATCATTGATAAATCGGCGGAGCTTCGCAGCCACGTCTCGATTGATCTCTCCATTCTCATACAACTGTTGTACCGTATTACGCTGCTCTTGAATGGCTACCATTTGCAGCTCAAGCTTCTCCTGATTGAACGGATCTTCGGTCTTCCCCTTATTCCAGCTTCTCAGTCTGGCGATCACCCGCTCATACTTGGCAATCACGGACAGCGCCACAGGCCGATTGCCGTCGTTCATATGAGCCCGAATGGCTTTGATAGCCGCTTCCGAAGTACGAAGCTTAACCTGTCGAAACTGATCTGCATTCTCTAACATGAACGGCTGCTCGGGCTTCTCCGAGCGATTCGTAAACAGATGACCGAGCACACGTCCGATCTCACTAATGGAGAACATCATCTGCGTGTTGGTGCGGTTAGCCAGCATCATTTCCTTACGGTCCAGCCAGCTGTTACATTTAAACGCCGCTTCGGATGCAATGACGTTCTCATCCATCATATTTTCAATTTCCTTACGCTCCGCACGCGTGCCAATCAGGTTAATGGCCGTTTCCTGCTTCATGATGTCCTTGCGTTTGCCCGCCGTCATCTGTCCTGCAGCCTGCCTGATGTATTTCGATAAATCAGAGACTACAGCAAGTGCTGCGGCTTTGTTCTCGTCGGTCATCTCGGACTTGACTGCCCGAATGGCCGCATTAAGCATGATGTCCTGTGCCTTTCGCTCTGTCGTTTGCTGAGAGCCATCAGCAGCCTTTTCATCATTCTTGGCGAGTACTGGAAGAAACACGCTTGCAGCGATTAACGTAAACAGAATAACCCCGGCTGCCAGGAATATGATCAAGTCCCGTTCCGGGAAAGGGGATCCGTCCTGAAGCACATACGGGATGGAGAATGCACCCGCAAGGGTTACTGCGCCTCTCACACCCGACAGGGAGATAATGGTCATCTCTTTTAACCTTGGTTTTCCAATCGGGGACTTCTTGCGGAACCACTCATTCCCCTGCCAGAACAGATAGATCCAGACAAAACGAAGCAGTAACAACAATAGGGATATTAATCCCACATAACCCAAAACTTGAAAATTGTTAAAGGTCACATTCTTGAAGATTGTATTCAGCACATCCGGAATCTGGACACCCAGAATGACAAACACCAAACCATTCAGAATAAATAAAATAACGGACCATGTGCTTGCAGAGACTACCTGCATCTTCAACTGAACCGATTCAGTCCGGTCACGTTCTATGGCATGGATAATACCTCCCGCCACAACGGCCAAAATGCCTGAGACGCCAATTTCTTCACTCACTAGATAAATAACGAATGGCGTAAGGATCTGCAGCAGCATATGCACGGTGACGTCTTCCATACCCAAACGCCGGATCCATACACCGAGCCGAATGAGCAGAAAGGATAATAGCGCACCTACCAGCAGTCCACCAATGGCAATGATGAGAAAGCTGAATGAAGCCTCTGCCAACGAGAAAACGCCTGTAACGGTTGCTGCGATGGCAAATTTAAATGCGACCAGGCCCGATGCATCATTCATCAAAGCTTCGCCTTCAAGAAGTCTATGTATGCTTTTGGGCAGATGTACACGCCCTGCCATAGCGCCAACGGCAACCGCATCGGTTGGGGACAGGATGGCTGCAAGGGCGAAAGCGGCAGGCAGCGGAATAGAGGGAATCAGCCAGTGAATGGCATAACCAGCCACAACTACGGTAACAAAGACCAAACCGAGTGCCAGCAGCAGAATGGGAGCCCTTAAATTCCACAGTTCATGCCGTGGTGTTCGTTTGCCATCGTTGTATAACAAAGGCGCGATAAAGAGCACAAAAAACAGTTCCGGATTCAATGGCAGATGTACCCCTGCAGGAAGTAGCGCAATGGCTACGCCGAGGACAATCTGAATGAGCGGAACCGGGATGAAAGGTACAAACCGGTTCAGGATGTTCGATAAACCGATGAGTACCAGCAATACAAGTACCGCAATAAACAATTCCATGATGGTAATCCCTTTCCCTAAATGAAGTAATAAACCCAATCGGAGTAGTCTTATTTTAACATATATCCGTTTTTGTTATAAAAATGTTGTCATATCCATTACCCATTTAATGAAGACAAGTAGCTCAGAGTAACAATTCAGTTTGGATTTGTTTATAAGATGTTACAATATGCTCAGGACAATACCCGTTTGGAAAGGAACATGGTAACTATGGCATTTGGAATTAATCGGCAGGAGTTGTCAGAATGGAAAGACCGTGTATCACGCGGCGAGCTTGCTTATCTTACTCATTTTTGGATAGACCCGCGTTTCCCGGGCATTACAAGCGTAACCAAAGTAGGCTGCTCGAATCTGGAACGCCTTGAACAATGGTGTCTGGAACACGGCCTTGATCCGCGTTATATCCATCGACGTCAGCCTTTTCCCCATTTTGACCTGCTCGGACAGAAACAAAAAGAAATCCTGATGGAGATTGGCCTAATGGATCACATTGAACGATTCCACCTGTAATCATCAGCTTATAACATGAAAAAACGTCAGCCTTCAACATTCGTCCCAACCCGGGGCGAACCTTGAAGACTGACGCTTCAATGCCATTTTAACGATGTGTTTGTTCCAAAACCTTCATTTTTTCGAGCAGCTTCAGTTCAATTTTCTTAAGCATGCCTATCATCTGCTGCTGTTCTTCTTCCGTAAGCGCTTGTAACAGTTCCCATGTCATACGTCCACGGTTTGCAGTCAGGGATTTGGCCAGCTGCTCTCCATCTTCCGTCAGGGATAACCACACAATTCTTCGATCCTCTTCACTACGTACCCGCTGAATCAACCCTTCACTCTCCAGCTGGTTCAAAACAATGGTGGTAGCGCCAGATGATAAGCTGAGCTGCCTTGCCACATCAACAGCCATACAGCGCTGTTCCCTTAAAAGCATGCCCAATATATGACTCTTAGTCGGATTGAGTTTGCAGTTTGTTTCTGTTTTCTGCTGCTGGTCCAATACCTTATTTTTATATCTGAAGAAGGCCTCCAACAATTGATCAATGTTTGCCAATTGAGAGTTTTGCTCCGTATCCAGGCTCATAAACGTTCCTCCTGCCTTTCATCATAACCTTCCTAACATTGTAACATATTTGTACTTTTTTGTTTGTGAAAAATACGCTTGCTCCATGGATCCATTGCTGTTTGTAAAGTTCATGCTTATTTTTGCGATACATGTGACAAGCTACCTCATAGCATGATAAATGATGCATTTTGAGGAGGTAATGGAGCTTGAATATTTATATTGTTTTCGATAGCGAGGGCGGTCATACACAGGCGCTGGCTGAGGCGATTGCAGCCGGGGCAGCCAGTGTGCACGGGGCCACCGTTCATCTGCACTCCACCGAAGAAGCAGATGTATACAAGCTGGTGGAAATGGACGCCATTATATGGGGATGTCCAGGTCATTTTGGTTCAATCAGCTCCGGTCTGAAAAAATGGATCGACAAGCTGGGTTACCTATGGGCTCAGGGAAAACTCGTGGATAAAGTAGGTGCTGTATTCTGTACGATTGCCACAGAACATGGAGGGCTCGAATCAGCATTACTTCATCTGCTGACCCCGATGCTGCATCAGGGAATGATTATAACCGGGCTGCCAGGAAACTTTGCTGACAACGCTTTATATGGTTCTTATTATGGCGTTGGAGTTACCTGCCCAGTGGATAGTGATGTTCTGTTAAGCGATCAAGGAATTGCTCTTGGCAAAGCACTTGGAGAACGTGTCGCCCGAATCACCAATCGTCTGATCACCTAGACCGTGTTCCATTCGGGAGGATGTATCTCACCTTTTGTTCTCAAGCCTGCCCTTTCTTCAAGAAGCGGGAAAACAGCGCAGGCTTGAGTCCACCTTCTAAGCAAAGTCACAACTGCCTATTGCAAAAATGAAGTGTGTTTGTTTATAATAACTAGTATCTTAAAGTTACTTTTAGTTACTTAATAATTTTTATAAATTTGTTATCAGAAAGTAATATAATAACATAGCAAGGGAATTATATATATGAATGACAATAATCCGTTACAAGTAGACGTCTGTATTGTTGGAGCCGGACCAGGCGGCGCCCTCCTGTCTTACTTGTTGAACCGCCAAGGAATATCAACAGCACTAATTGAACGTCAACCTCATCTGCACAAGTCATTTCGCGGTGAACTGCTTAACCAGGACGGTGAAGCTGTGCTGAGCAAACATGGACTCTATTCGGGAGTAGCACAGCTTGGAGCCATGCCTTTGGAGCAGATTCAATACTGGGAGAACGGACAGATTATCCACACGGTTTACCCTGGTGAGGGAGAAACGCATGTGGGCATCCACGTACCACAGGATCACCTGCTGGATTATATTGTTTCACAATCACAGGCCCTGCCGCACAATCACGAGAAGGTACTATTTAATACGGTGATGACCGGACTGCTTAGAGATAAGACAGGAAAAACAGTAGGCATCAATGTTCGGCAAAATGGTGTTCCCGATTCTATAGAAGCAGCCATTATTGTCGGAGCGGACGGGAGATATTCTGCTGTACGAAAATACGCTGGCCTCACCCCGGATATACGCAAGCATGGGTATGATCTGTTATGGGCCCGAATTCCCGCGCCTGTAGGCTGGGAACCAGCCGTTCGTATGGCGAGCATGAACGGTCAGCAGCTGGCGCTGTTCTCCCAATACGGCGGGTATGTACAGATTGGCTGGAATATTCCACAGGGTTCCTTCTCCAAGCTGCGTGAGCAGCCCTTCGCCCCTTTTGTGGAGAAACTCGTTGAAGCCTTCCCTTGTCTCGCGGAATCGGTTGCTGCACATATTCAGACCTGGAGCGATTTTGTACTGTTATCCGTAGAGAGCAGTTATAGCGAGTCATGGACTCAGGACAATGTGGTTCTGCTCGGTGATGCGGCACATACCATGACGCCTACAGGAGCCTTTGGGCTCAATGCAGCCCTAGAAGATGCCGATGTACTTGCCGAAATTATCATTCAGATGGCCTCTGATCAATTTCAATCAATGGACCTATTGAAGCAGCTTCAGGTGATTCGCAGCAGCAAAGTGAAACAACAGCTTGCTCGTCAGGTGGAGATGGAATCCTCCTTTCAACAGCGTTACGAATCCATGCGCTACCAACCGCTCGAAATCGATAACATTTAATTCATATCAAACATGCCGATGGCTTCTGTTCAAAGGCCATCGGCATGTTTTTGCTCATTTTGCAATTATATTTCGCGACCGTTCATTGCACTTACCCGAAGCTCATTCAGGGGCAGCGACCTCGTCTCTGGATGGCGCAAATACACCGTGCGGCTCTCCCCTGGAAGCAAGTCGAAATAGTTGTCACTGAATCGCACACGTCCCAGCGGAAGCTCCAGTTTAACCAACCTTGCGATGGCACCGCTGGCTGTAACGGTAACAGACTGCTCCTCCTCATTGACATGTACACTCAGCTGGGACAACGGCAGCGCGATATCCTTCGGATCACGCAGGAAATATCGGTTAAGCGGGGCAGCAAATCCTTCCGATACGAGTTCAATCAAGACTTCTTCGGCACGTCTGCCCTGCAGCACTGCTGCTTCACTTAATACTCCAACCTTTGAAGAAGATTGGGGTTCAACCTCCACCTGCAGTGTATCCGAATATACTTTCTCCCCATTCAGCTGATATACATTAATCTGAAGATGTCCCTGTAACCCCTCAAGTTTATCGTTCACGACCCACAATGCAAGCGGATCGCCTGGCTCATGCTCCAGTGACAGTAGGATCGGATGGAAGAAGGTCTTCCCATAATAAAAGGATGCCTTGGGCAGCAGCTCATAATCAATCATGGACCAGCTCGTTCCCGGCCAGCTATCGTTTAGCTGCCACACAAGCGCGCCACTATTCCGGTGATTGATCCTCCGGAAATGTTCGATTCCGTACCGTAAGCCTTCCGCTTGAGTCAGCATCGAATAATTCATGTATTCTTCAATCGTTTGTGGAATGCCCGTGTAGCCTTCCATCAAAAGAATGCCCTTTTGGTGATTGGTATCCTTGTTGCGATAGGCCATCTCCGGACTTCCCCAGTAGAACTGCCCTTCAGGCATATTTTTCTCCAGCGTATAACGGTTGGCCGAAGCATGCATACCGAATTCACTGCTGAACAAGGCATAGTCCTTTTTATAATTTTTAAATGTTACGCCCTCAATGCTGTAGTCGAGCAGCGGTGGTTCACCGTGTTTTCTTGGGTAAACGGAACCATGCCAAACCTGCCAGTTGTGACGGTCACCAACATCCGGATCATTGGCATCATTGCCATCCTTGTCTCCAAACGGTGAAGAGGGCCAATACGGACGGGACGGATCCAGACGTTCCAGAGCCTCAGGAATCAGCTCATGATAGATCAGCTCCCCATAGAAAGGACTGGTGATGTCTCCGCTGGCAGACTTCATATCGTAAAGCCAGTCAATCTCGTTATTGCCGCACCAGAGGGCAAGGGATGCCCGGTTCCGCAGCCTGATCACATTATTTTCAACTTCGCATCTGACATTCTCCATAAAATCTTGATTGAAGTCAGGAAATAATGCATTGGCAAAGGCAAAATCCTGCCAGACCAGCACCCCTTGCCGATCGCACTCATCATAAAAGACATCCTTCTCATAGATACCGCCTGCCCACACCCGCAGCATATTCATGTTTCCTTCGACGGTCAGCTCAATGAGCTCCCGATATCTCGAGTCGGGAATAGCACCAATTAGATGATCAGCGGGTATCCAGTTTGCCCCCTTGGCATACATTTTGATTCCGTTCAGTATAAAAGCAAACGCGTCTTCTCCCTGTTCATTGTGGAGGGCAAGTTCAATGGTTCGAATTCCATAGGGCTCGCGATAACGGTCTACTTCAATTCCATCGGCGTATAGGACTACCTCCAGTGTATACAAATACGGTTCACCCAGATCATGCGTCCACCACAATCGCGGTGAAGGCACAGCGAGTGTTGTATCCGCCTGTCCGCCTTGGACAGTCAGCGCAGCAGCTTGAATCACTTCCTCACCGCCCGCATCCAACAAGCGGACATCACATGTCGTGACCACAGCTTGCTTCAGCTGCTGTCTGCTTCGGAAGGACATCACCGATTTCACTTTTGCCGTAACGTCGATAACCGCCTGTTCTTGGCTGACGGACTTGGTCCGGGCAAACACACTATCCAGCTTTGCTATCTTGTGTCTCTCCAACCGGACTGCACCCCAGATGCCCACAGTAACCATGCGCGGTCCCCAGTCCCAGCCGAAATTCATCGCTGCCTTGCGCAGCCAAGGCCGTTCCTTCGTATAGGATGACCAATCGAATGTCTCTTTGTCCCGGTTGTGCAGAAACAGCGGATCGAATCGAACTGCAATGGCGTTCCACCCATGGCGGACCAGTGTCGTAACATTGAAGGTATGGGACATGAGCATATTGGCTGTTTTCCCCACCTCATGTCCGTTCACATAGACTGTTGCAAACGTATCCAAACCTTCGAAGACAAGCTCGAAATGTTCCTGATCCTCTTCCGCCTTCACCAGGTTAAAGTTGGTACGATACCACCATTCCTTTTGCTCGATCCAACGGCTCTTGGCATCGTTATGCCCGTAGTATGGCGGATCAATTATGCTCCTCGCCACCAAGGCCGAATGAACATCCCCTGGCACTTCCGCCCCGATCCAGAAACGGTCATCCAGTGCAGCAGCTGCAATGTCCATCGTCCGTTTTTCCAAGGCTTCAAAATGCTGGATCTTCCATTGACCTGACAAATCCTGACTTGAATCACTCTTCTTCATCATATGCCTCACTCCCCAGATCCCTGAATCATTCCACATTATCGAAAACGTTTGCAGAAACAACGACAACCATTCGTGCCTGCTAACTTCCTGAAGGCTTGAATGCATACGTCTCTTCGCGAAATTCACTCGGGGTCTTGCCTGTATGTTTTTTGAACAGCCTGCTAAAGTATTTTACGTCTTCATACCCACTCATGGCAGCCACTTCACTGACTTTTGCAGGAGAGACTGCCAGCATCTCCATGGCCCGCCGGATACGCATATTCGTTACAAAATCCCCAAACGTTGTACCTGTCTCTTTCTTGAACAGTTCACTGAGATGTCCCGGGTGCAAATGGATTTGGCCAGCCACCTGCTGTAGACTGATTTCTTGAGCCAACCCGGATTCCATGTAGGCAATGGCCTTTTGCACATGCGAAGCCTGCCCTTGACCCATTTGGCTATAATATGTATGCATCAGACCATATAAATGGTGAAACAGCATATCCTGAAGCTCCGCAGCATCTGCATCAGGTTCCGGCACCCATGGGTCATATCGCGCAGGCTCTTCTCTTCCTATTGCACGCATCGTGCGAACCAGCCAGCGTTGTCCTGCAATGACCGCGGAATGCAAACAGGCATTGAACGATTCTGGTGTTACCTCCGGGTCCAACACGAGTTCTTTCACAAGCTCCCGTGTCCATGTGGTGAGCGTGACAGGGTCATTATCGAGCAAAAGGGTCCCCAGCACGGTTTCCTCTTCATGCGTAAGTAATGTTTTACCACCCTTGCGGTTTTTCACATGCTCGATGCTCCAAATTTTATCGTCAAGCAGACTCATATATTGATACGCTGCGGATGCTGTTAAATAGCTTTCGTGAAGGTGTACCTCGCCACTAACCGGATGCCCTACAGCTGCACGGAGCGTACATTTCAAGAGCTGCTCCATATGATTAACTACCGTTCCCAACGTGTTCAGCAATTCCTGCTGCCTGCTCATTATCTGCATTACACCAATAATCTGTTCCTTATGAATATGTGTCGCTGCACCAGGCAGCATATCCTCCAGCATATTTTGCACGGCAAATCTCAGAAGTGCAGCAGAAGAGCGACTCCATCCTTGCGCACGAATAACAAATACAACCTGCTGATAGACCTGACTGCCGTCCCATGATACACCAGCAGACTCCGCCACGCCCGGCTTCAAAAATGCTGGACACGAACCTGTAATCACATCACCGTCAATAACCCACCGTTCAAACAATCGCTGTTTATTCTCCTGTAAAAGTCGCCCTTCCTTGGACTTTTCTGTCCAGCGGTCCATAACTCTTTGCTTGGCCTGGAGAACCGTTTTGATGATCTCTTCCGGTTTGCTCGTTTTTAACAGATAATCCGTCACACCCTGCCGAATCGCCTGCTGTGCATAAGAGAAGTCATCGTAGCCTGACAAAATAATGACCTCCATCTCAGGCAGCAATTGCAGTCCTTCATTTGCAAGTTCAAGCCCTGTCTTGCCAGTCATGCGGATGTCAGTCATCAGAATGTGCGGACGCTCCTCAGCCAACCGGGACAACGCTTCTTCAGCCGAGGCTGCTGGTGTAAGGAGATCAATCCCCAGCTCGCCCCAGGCAATAACGCTGGCAAGTCCGGTGCGAATGATCACTTCATCATCGACAATCAGTAGTCTCATGGCGATTCCTCCAGAAAGGGTATGGAAAATGAAATACGGGTCCCTCCACCGACACGGCTGTCCATTTCAAGTTGAGAAGCCGCACCATAATGGAGCAGCAATCTCTCATTAACGTTGTGGATTCCATAGCCACCAGCAGTGGGATTCACTTCTGGCAGTTTTTCCTTCAGCTGTTCCAGCCTCTCCTGGTCCATGCCGACACCATCATCCAGCACCAATACGTTCATTCGTGCTTCATCCTGATCTTGACGAATCATGATGGTGATCGTTCCCGGACCATTCTTGGGCTGAATACCATGTACCATGGCATTCTCAACGAGCGGCTGCAGCAGAAGCTTCAGCATCATCCGCTGCTCCAGTGCAGGATCCACAATATAGTGCACCGAAAATTTATCAGGGAAGCGGATGGACTGCACCCGTACATAATGCTGGATATGGGCAATCTCCTGTCCAACAGGACAGAAATCCTTGCCGTTATTCAGGCTGATGCGCAGGAAATCACTTAAACCTTCGACCATATCCGCAATCCGGCTCTCTTTTGACATCAGTGCAATCCAGTGAATGGACGAAAGGGTATTATACAGAAAGTGCGGATTGATCTGTGCCTGAAGTGCCCTGAGATCAGCTTCTTTCTTGCGGGCTTCACCTTGTATAACCTCTTCCTTCAGGCTCTCGATATGTGCACCGAGCAGATTGTAGCTCTCTCCCAGTCTGCCGATCTCATCATCACTTTCAGATCGAAACAAGGGCAGCGGCCGATCCGGGTCAATACGGGACAGGTGCCTGGTGAGCACACGGAGCGGCCTTGTCACGCGGCGGACGGTAAACCAGACCAGCCCTGCACAGATGACAGCAGAAGCCACCACGGCTACAGCCGTGAGAATCAGAATATAACCGTTCTCCGACTTGTATTGGTCGTAAGGAACTGTTCCAGTCAAGGTCCATCCAGTCAGCTGTTCCGGGTAATAGAGCAGTGTCCGTTTGTTTTCTCCGCTGCCATACGTAGTCGTCCCGCTCTCACTCTGCCGAATCAGCGTCTGCAATTCAGGCTCGACCTGCTCCAGAGTCTGCCCAAGCCGGGATTTATCCATGGAGGACAGGATCTCTCCGGATTGTCCGACCAGCTCCAGACGCCCTTCACCTCTGCCTAGTCCGAGCGCAGCCCAGTCTTTGGAAATGGCCTTTTCATCCAGGCTGATCGCGAGCCATCCGATGGGTCGATAATCATGAATGCTGCGGATGGGACGCACCAACGTGATCACATTTTGTATGCCTGCATAGTTGCGAACCGGGTAGACGCCGGTCCACATTTTTACCGCATCGCCAGCAGGAGCTGGCGGATCGGAAGTACCCGGTTCATACCAGGTAGCCGTTGTCAGAACAGCATCAAACCGATCCGGATATATCGCTATATTTGCAATATATTTTTTAGACGCCGCCAGATTGGTCATCCTGCCGACAATATCCACGCGGTCCAGTTCATGATCTTCATTTCGGCTCAGATACTGCTGAATATCGCGCTCTCCAATCAGGAAAATCGAAATATTCTCGGCGTCCTGAAGCATGTAGCGAAGATTGGCTTCCACCTGTTTCAGCGTGTCCATACCGGACAGCTTCGTCTTCTGCTCGGTAATGCGGGAAGAGATCAGAAATGCGAACAGACCCAGCGCCAGCAGCGGCACGATCATGGAGGCAGTTACGACAACCGAGAGCTTCCTCTGCAGCGATGATGTGAGCCAGCTTCCCAATTCTTTTCCTCCTCTGGATGCGCCTTCGTTTAACCCTTAACCGCTCCAGCCGTCATGCCTTTCATCACCTGTTCCTGAAAAACAAGATATAGAATTATGGTCGGAATAACCGACAGTGTCATGGCGGCCAGCGTTAATCCATAATCCGTCTGGTATCCGTCCGCGAAATTCGCAATCGCCAGCGGTAACGTTTTCAATCCTGTCTTGTTAATGAATACAAGTGCGAACGAAAAGTCATTCCAAGCATGCAAAAAACTCAGAATCGTAACGGTGGACAAGGCAGGCACTGACATCGGCAGCATGATCCGGGTAAACAGTCCCCACAGACCTGTTCCATCGATAAACGCTGCCTCTTCAATATCGCGTGGTACACTCGTCAGATATGCCGTCAGTACAAAGATGGCCGTTGGCAAAGCAAAGGCCGTATACGGCAGGATTAATGCCCAATACGTATTCAATAGAGACATCTGCTTCATCAGAATGAACAAAGGAACCAATGTGCTATGAATGGGAATCAGCATGCCTACAACGAAAAAGGTCATGACCAGCCCTTTCCAGCGGAACTGGAATCGTGACAGTATGAAGGAGGCTAGAGCTGCAATAAACAAAGTCAAAATCAATGATCCCAATGATACCACCAGTGAGTTGCCAAATGCTGTACCCAATCTGGAGCTTTCCCACGCATTGCTGAAATTGGCTACATTCCATTGGGCCGGCATACCAAATGGCCTGCTGTAGAAATCTTCATTCGTTTTGAACGCACTGATCACAAGCCAGTAAAACGGATACAATGTTAAAATACCATACACCGTCAGCAGCGTCCAAACAATTCCGCTGCGCAGCCGGCGAACCGGATGGCCTGAGGCTCTTCCTGGTGATGGCATCATTACAGGTGTCGTACTCATTACAGTTCCCCCTCTCGTTTAATTCTCTTTTCTTTTGCGACTGGTCACCCACTGGCTTGTTCCGATAAGCAGCAAGGAGATCAATACGATGGTTGTCGAGATTGCACTACCGAAACCGTAACGGTAGGTTGTAAAGGTTGAATTATACATATACGTAGCGAGCAGCTCGGTTGCATGAGCCGGACCACCTTTGGTCATGATGTAAACCAGATCAAACGATTTCAGACTGCCCGAAATACACAGAATGATCGCAACCTGCACGGTACCCCAGATCATGGGCAGTGAGATCGATACCAGCTTACGGATGCCCGAAGCGCCGTCAATTTTGGCAGCATCATGAATTTCACCAGGAATGTTTTGCAGTGCAGAGATGAAAATAATAAGGTACAAACCAACGAAGCTCCACAGCAGTGGCGGTACGAGAGAGAAGATGGCAATTTTGTCGTCAGAAAGCCATTGCAGCTTCCAGCTCTCCAGGCCGAGCGCATCCAGCAGGAAGTTCAGGATCCCAATCTGTGGATGATAGATATACTGCCAGATCATGCCGATAACGACGGTAGACAAGACCATGGGCAGGAATACAGCAGAGCGCAGGAAGCGCTGCAGCGGATTGCTTTTGTGTAAAATGACAGCGAGCATCAGCGCTAACGGAATCTGACCGAACACGGAGGCCAGTACAAAAATGACGTTATTTTTCAGTGCCCGCCAGAATACCGGGTCATGCCAGATCTCCACATAGTTATTCAGGCCGATATATTTGGACTCCCCGATGCCGGACCAGTTGAAGAAGCCGTAATAGGCTGACCATACAACCGGAACAAATACAAACAATGCATATATGATGACTGCCGGAGCAAGCCCCAGCATAATAAAGCGACGACTGCGCAGTGCATTCATTCCTTCACTTCCCTTCATTAATGCCTTACATATCCCTACCACACATTGAAAGCCTGCAAATGAAACGGAAAACCCCTCCCCTGCCGGGAAGGGGCTATACTGCTCAGTTAATCCCATGAAGTACGAATCACCGAGCGTTTTCAATCTACAACCTATTCCTCATCGATTCTGTTAATTGCCAGCGGCATTAGCCTGTGCAGCCTGAATTTTGGCAGCGATATCTTCCGCTTTGCCGCCCATCAGCAGTTCCTGCAATCCATTATTAATAACTTCAACCGTTGCAGACCCCAGCTTGGAATCGTAAACCGGATTAATCTTCACTTCCTGCATCAGGTCGTACAATTCGATGAACAATGGATGTGCCTTGGATTTATCCAGCTCAATGTTGTAGCTAACGAGTGTACTGCTGTCCAGCGTAGCTTTTTGGCCGTCAGGCCCTGCCAGGGCATAGAACAGCTCCATGGCTGCCTCTTTTTGGGCACCACTCAGCTTTTTGCTTACACCCAGACCGGTACCTACAACGCCTGATGTCGTTCTTGGCTCTCCCTCACCACCATCTACCGGGGGAAGAATAGTAATATGCGTGTTGTCCAATACCTCCGCAGGTGCGTTGTTCACCAGGTTCGCCAGGGCCCATCCACCATTCATGACCATGGCTGCTTTCCCCTGAAAATACAGCTGCATCATCTGGGTTTCGTCAATGCTGTTGAACCCATCCTGAAATGCTTTGCTGTTACCAAGCTCCTGCATTTTGTTTAACGCCTCAATAAACTGCGGATCCGTAAAACTGGCACCATCCTGGGCTGCTGCTTTCAGAAACCAATCTGTACCCGTAATCCGGTCTGCCAATGTACTGAAGATCGTCGATTGTGCAACCCAGTTTGCCTTGTTCCCCAGGGCCATTGGAATAACCTTGTTCTCATTAAACGTTGCAATGGCCTGTTCCAATTCGGCCCACGTTTCAGGAACTTTGACGTTATACTGTTTAAACAGTGCTTCGTTGTAATAAATGAAGGAACTTGGCGCCAGATTCATCGGCACGGAGTAGATGTTTCCGTCAACTGTATATCCATCCAATGCATTCGGGATAAAGTTGTCCTTCCACTCCGGCTTCGCATCCAGCTCTGAGTTAATGGGCTGAAGCAGATCGCCTTTTACAAACTCTTTCGTCATGGCATCCGGCCACATCACAAACAAATCCGGCATTTCGTTTGCAGCTGCTACGGTACGGAGCCTTGTTTTAAGGCCGTCTGTCGGCAAGCCCTCATCCACCACTTCAATATCCGGATGTGCTGCTCGGAAATCTTCAATAATTTTTCGCATGGCTACTGCCTTTGCATCCTGTCCGGTCCAGTTATGCCACAGCGTAACCGTGACTTTATCGCTGCTGCCCGTTCCCTCCGAACCATCACCGCCACTGCAGGCAGCGAGTACCATCGAAAACAAGGCAATTGCCACAAAACCCGAAAGCCATCTTTTTAACATCTCTATACTCCCCCTTGGCTGTTTGAATACCCTCATTGTAAATGTTAACGCTATCATAACGTAAGGTGACGATCCACGGATGGTGGGGTGAAAAATATCGGATGCCCCACCCAATGGCGTGTTACTTGTAATTAAAACAAAAAGAGCTCTCGATGTGAGAGCTCTTTAAGCAAACAATCTATTTCGTATGAAAAAGAATAAGTTCAATTTATTTCATGCTGCTTTTGATAAGTGCGGCAAAAGCTTCCGAGCCTTCCTTTGTCAGATGAACGCCATCTTTTTCAAAGTACTCATCGTGCCCTTCGCTTGCACTGTTCCAATCAATGAGGGAAACATTACTGTAGGATGAGGCTGCTTCGTCTAGTGCTCTGTTAACCGTTCGTTCCCAAGGACGAGGGACCCGGACAGTAACCAGATATACATGATTCTCATCCTTGAGGTAATCCAGCACGGAATCCAGGCTTTTGGAATTGAATGAACCGTTGGTTCCCAGTTCCAGGACAACCTGATTGCCAAGCTGGTCGTTTCGTTTGAGCCCATCCAGGACATCGGCTGCCTCCCACATCTGACGGCCAACATGACCGTCCACGTGTACCCCGGACATATGTTGTTCCAAATAAGGTTTGGCATCCAGGATGACCGAATCCCCTACCACGGTATAGTGGATCTTGCCGTCTTCAGCAGGGGTTGCTTTGTCTCCACCCTCTTGCGAAGCATCTCCTGGCTGATCCGGGTTCCCCGCAGAATCAGTCCCGTTATCATTGGCATGATCCTTATTTCCAGCAGCATCTCCAGCAGTCTGATTCGGCTCATCAGCAGCCGTTCCATCTCCTTCATCGGATGCCTGTTCCTCCGTTGTGGAAGGCGTTTCTGGCTTCGACGTCTGCTCTGCTGGCTTGTCTTGCTGATTGCCACCATCATCTGCAGGCTTGTCATTCTTCTGCGGTGCCGGCTTCTGACCGGAACCTGCAGTATCAACAGGAGCCGGAAGAACATCCTGTCCGATCTCTTCATGCACAGCATGTTCTCCATTCAATGTGGTAGACATCGATACAGAATGTGAGTCGGAGTTCGCTGCAGTGGAAATCATCATCTGTGACACGGTGAAGCACATAAACAGAACTGACATCACCACTCCGCCCCGCTTCAACCAGATCTGATGCGAACTAATACCGTTTCGCCCTCTACCCCATAGCCGGGACCAGGTATCAAGGAATCCGTTATAGCGGATTGGATTTTCGATAAACTTCAATGATAGTGAAGCCAGCACTACCGTTGCTGCCACCTGCAGAATCATTCGAACCGGATGTAAACCTCCCGTATCGACCACAGGACTTGTCAGGATGATTACAGGATAATGCCAGAGATAGAGCCCATAGGAACGCTCCCCAATCCACCGCAGCGGTTTTGCACCAATCAGGCGTCCCAGCATCGAAGAGGGATGAGCCAACACAGCGACCAGCAGCGTAGTAGCTATGGCTTGAAGTACCATCCCCCCTTGGTAGAGCGATGGTTCATATTCACTGCTGTTCAGCATCATGTAAACCAGCAGGGCCAGCGCTGCCAAGCCCGAAACATCGAGCACCGCTCGATTAAGGCTCGCAAGGGAGGAGGACAGTTTGCGGCTTGGCCACACAACAGCCAGGGCAGCCCCGGCCAGCAAGGCAAAAGCACGCGTGTCCGTACCATAGTATACTCGGCTCGGGTCCAGATTCGGATTATATAGAATAGCCATTGCTCCAGCGGATAACTCAGCGGCAACGACAATAAAAACAACGAGCCATCCTTTTCTTTTGAACAGCTTAATTGAAAGGATAAGGAGCAGCGGCCACACCAGGTAAAACTGCTCTTCCACGGCAAGCGACCAGAAATGTCCGAACGGTGATGGAGGACCGAAACTCTCAAAATAGGATACTTGGTGGAAGATATACCACCAATTGCTTATGTATAATACACCCGATATAACGTCCCCACGCAGGGCAGCAAGCCGGGAAGGATCTGTGAAGAGAATCCAAATCATGACCACTGCAGTCATGGTAAGCATGCCAGGCACGAGACGCCTGATTCGTCTCACCCAAAAATCACCGAGTGATATGCGTCCATGTTCCTGCCATTGGGACACAAGAATATCAGTAATCAGATAACCTGATAAAACAAAGAAAATGCCTACACCGAGCAAACCGCCGGGAATAAAACTCAGATTAAGATGATATCCAATCACAGCAAGCACGGCAATGGCCCGCAGACCATCCAATCCGTTCATATGCCGCCTGTTGTTCAACGTTTGTGACATTCGTGCCCCTCCTTGTTGCTTCGGGCCCACATCGTGGATGTCTGGGGCAGCTGCAAATCAGCTTGGCTTCGCATCGTGATTCTGGTTGTCATTAACATACGTATTGCACCTTTCGTCATTCATTTCCAAATATATCGATCAACACTCACGTTTAGCATTATACGCTCAAGCGCAGTGAGATAAATTACAGCAGTAGTTACAAAGTGGTGAAACGATGTAACCTTTCCTGCCAGCTAATATAGCTGTAAAATCATACTCCAAAATTGTCGTTTAATACAGTCTTTTTCTTGGGCTGGGTAATATTACCTCACTACCATATCAATACAAAAAGACTGCCGACTTCCTCAGCAGCCACAATCCATTATAAACCTATCCCCAGCAGGATTGAAAGTTTTGCCCATAAATGCTTCTAGATGCCTAGGACTCTGGAGGTGAAAAGGATGAATCCTCTTTTATTCCGGGAATCCTCTAGTTGGAATCATCCTTTGAAGCCCGCTGATTCTACGTCAGGTCATACAAAAAGGGCGACCAAAGTGCTGGTCACCCTTAGCTGTATTCTACTCATCACATTAACCTGGATGATGTCTATCCTCTAATTACATTTGCTGTATCCACATTGGCTGCAAGTCTTGCAGCCTTCAATATTGATCAATGAAGCTGAACCACAGGAAGGACACAAATCTCTCGATGCTGTATAGGTTACTGACGGTTCGTCAACAATTGCCGATTCAGAAATTCGTTTCACACTCTGGTCTGCCTCTTCATTAGTAGAGGATGCACTCTCTTGAGAGGTGCTCTGTACATGGCTTTCGAGCGCTTTCGCTACTGCATCTGCGATGGACTCTACCCGGTTTACACCAAAGCCAATCGCTCCCGAACCACCGATGCCTTTCAGATGTTTGATAAGAAGTTCGACTTTATGTCCGTGATCACCATATCGCAGGAACAGGGAGCACACTCTTCCCAGCGCTTCCGCCATGGCGAATACATCGGAGCCGGCTTTACCCACGTTCAGGAAGATTTCAGCCGGAATGCCACCCAGGTCGTTGATCGTAATGTAAGCCATGCCAAACGGAGTATTTATTTTGTACGTTGCTCCCCGCAGTACCTGCGGACGACTCTTGTACTGTTTATCCAGTACTTTGGCAGCGGACGAAGCCGCCACACTTGTTTTGCCCTCGTTCCCTGTCTCCGATGGTGTCGACATGAAGGCTGTCGTTTCGTTTGCAGTACTCGTTTCTTTTAACGGATCTGTCACATTAGTTTGTTCACTTACTTCGCTCTTCGCCTCTTCCTTCTTCGTCGTGGAGAGGACCTGTACATCGCGGCTGCCGTCCCGGTAGATGGTGACGCCCTTACAACCGAGATCAAAAGCAAGCTCATACAACTGTGCCGTATCTTCAACCGTAAAATCAGCCGGACAGTTGGCCGTCTTCGAGATGGAGCTGTCCACCCACTGTTGAATCGCTGCCTGCACCCGAATATGATTTTCTGCTGACAGATCCATGGCCGTTACATAATAGTCGGGAAGCTCCTCGCCGGGGTGTTCATCCAGCCACGCCTGGGCAATGGGGACAAACTGCTCATCGTAACCGAGCCGGCTTTGACGGAAATATTTAAACGCAAAGTAGGGTTCGATTCCTGTCGACGTACCCACCATCGTTCCCGTACTTCCTGTTGGGGCCTGCGTGATAAGCGTTACATTACGAATGCCATGTTTACGAATGGCCTCTCCCACTTCAGGATAGGTCCCAACCAGATTTTTCATGAATCCACTCTGTAAATACGGCTCCACTTCAAAGGCAGGGAATGCTCCCTTCTCGGCCGCAATCTCTGCTGATGCGAGGTATGCTTCTTTTGCGATAAAGCCATACAGTTTATCCAGAAATTCAAGAGATTCCGGACTGCCGTACCGGATGCGCAGCTTAATCATCAGCTCCGCGAGACCCATCGTGCCTAGTCCAACCCGGCGCTCCCGCTGCTGATTCTTCTGGTTTTCCTCAAAATGATAAGGTGTCGCATCAATCACATTGTCCAAAAATCTGGCCGAAATGCGTGTCGTCTCCGCCAGCTCCTGCCATGCAACATCATGATTGGTTTCATCGTAAAATTTGGATAAGTTGATCGCCGATAGATTGCAGACGCCCCATCCTGGCAGGCCTTGTTCGCCGCATGGATTCGTACATATAATCGGATTAAAGTACCAGCTGTTGGACATCTGATTGTAGTACTCCATAAAGACAACACCCGGCTCTGCTGATTTCCAGGCCGACTCGATAATTGTACGCCATATATCCCGGGCCTTTACTGTGCGATAATGGATAACCTGGTGCCCGGCTTCCTTCCATTGCTGCAGATCACCGTTCCACTCGTTGTCATACTCGGGATCGCTCGTATCCGGAAAAACAAGTTCCCAGTCCCCGTCCTGTTTGACGGCTTCCATAAATGCGTTGCTCACGCATACGGACAGATTGGCATTGGTGACCTGCCCCATCGTTTGTTTGACGGTAATAAAATCCACCACATCCGGATGCCAGTCGTTCATCATCAGCATAAGCGCTCCCCTGCGGCTTCCTCCCTGTTCAATCAGTCCAGTGGTATAACTGAACAGGCCTCCCCAGGATACCGAACCGCTGGAAGATCCATTGACCCCTTTAACAACGGCACGACGCGGACGGAGTGACGACAGGTTGATGCCAACCCCGCCACCGCGAGCCATAATCTCCGTCATTTCAGTCAACGTTTTCATGATGCCGCCCCGACTGTCCTGCGGAGAAGGAATGACATAACAGTTAAAGAGGGTCAGCTCATCGCTAGCACCCGCACCAGCAGCAATTCGGCCTCCCGGAACCAGCTTCCAATCGTCCAGGACAGCCCGGAACTTGGATTGCCACTTTTGCTGTCCTTCCGGAGTGGACTCTACAGATGCCATCGCTCTCGCGAGCCGGTCCCACATCTCCTCCGGTGTTTTTTCTATATTTAGTGTCAGCTTCTCCACTTCCGTCTGGATCGTTTCTCCACTGCGAGTCTTCACTTTCACTGTCTGACCCTGCCGTTCTATGATTTCCCCCACTTCCTTTGTCGGAAATTTCGGGTCATCTTTCGTCAGAACGAGTACAACATCTCCTACCTTCGCATGGTTTGGATCAGCATCCTTCCAGGCATAACGGTCCAAAAATATTTTTTCACTTAGTCCTTCCAACTTGTGCGACAATTTGTTCGAATTCATTATGTTTAACAGCCTCCCCAAAAATCCCATTACATTTCTATTATGTGTTTAAATTATGCCAAAACACCACATATAGTGATTTATATTCAGTATAGTACACCATATATTGATTTTCCATGTGACTTAAGTCACAGCTGCCCTTTCTATTCGCCCTGTACTTGGACTAGCTCACTCTTACGCCATCAGACTCTCTCATTCAAAATTTGTGAATTTTTTTAGACATAAAGGTTCGAATTCGCACCTTATTTGGAGGTAGGTTATGAACTGCCTCTCATTCGTCCATACTATGAGCTACGAATAAAACGTCATCATGTATGGCAGGGGAGGAATCACCATGAACCGGAAACATCCGCTTCACATGAATCAACCTGCAGCAGAACTGCCCGTTCCGCTCGAATTCGATCGCAGCTGGCTGACCCAATTGGAGTCACGGCTCGATAAAGGCGGTCCTTGGGGAGATTACAGACTCTTTCAGCTTGGTATTCAAGCCGAAGAGACCAATCTGATTCCCAATTTTGATGAAATACAGTGTCTGAAGCATTTGCAGGGACTGACGCCGCTTCCGCACCAGATGGACACTGCACGTAAAGTATTATTTGAAATGTCAGGCCGTGCCATTCTTGCCGATGAGGTCGGTCTGGGAAAAACCATAGAAGCCGGTCTGATTTTGAAAGAATATATGGTCCGCGGTCTTGTATCCAAGGTCCTCATTCTCGTGCCTGCATCCCTTGTTCTTCAATGGGTACGAGAGCTGAATTCAAAGTTTGGCATCCCCGCAGTTGCACAGAAAAAAGCCTATTCCTGGCAAAATGAAGTGGTTGTGGCTTCCATGGATACGGCTAAGCGAGATCCGCATAAGGACATCTTGCTGAGTACGGACTATGACATGATCATTATTGACGAAGCCCACAAACTCAAAAATAAAAAAACGACCAACTATCAATTCATGCTGAAACTGCGGAAAAAATATTGTCTGCTGCTGACTGCAACACCTGTACAAAATGACATGAGCGAGCTGTTCAATCTCATAAACTTGCTGAAGCCGGGCCAGCTGGGTCGTCAAGGTGACTTTAGTGCCAATTTTGTCGTGGATAAACGAATCCCCAAAAACCAGGAACAGCTTAAGGACGAATTGTCCAAAGTCATGATCCGGAACCGTCGCGGTGAAGGACCAGTACAGTTCACCAAGCGGAATGTTTCCAATGTGAATTTGCAGCTATCTCCTGAGGAGCAGGCACTCTATGATGGGGTAACTTCCTTTGTTAAAGATCAATATCAGGAGGCTGGTGGAAACCTGAGCAGCATGCTCTCCCTTGTTACGCTGCAGCGGGAAGTGTGCAGCAGCCGGGATGCAGTATTTGTTACGTTGGTCAATCTGTCCAAGAAGCTCCCGCTTGACTCCCCGCTCCGGGACAAAATTTGGGATCTGGTTGCCCATATCAAGGCCATTAAGGAGAATACGAAGGCCGAGAAAACGATGGAACTGATTCGAAACATGAATGAGAAAGTCATCATCTTCACCGAATACCGGGCCACGCAGGAGTATCTGCTGAATTATTTTCGCAACAACGGACTTACGGCTGTTCCATATCGTGGCGGCATGAACCGGGGGAAAAAGGACTGGATGATGGACCTGTTCCGAGGTCGTGTCCAGGCCATGATCGCAACCGAAGCTGGTGGCGAAGGCATTAACCTTCAATTTTGTCACCACATGATTAATTTCGACCTGCCCTGGAACCCGATGCGTGTAGAGCAGCGAATTGGCAGGGTACATCGGCTGGGACAGCAAAATGACGTCAATATCTATAATCTGTCGACGACAGGCACAATTGAAGAACATATTCTGAATCTGCTGCATGAAAAGATCAACATGTTCGAGATGGTCATCGGCGGACTGGACGTTATTCTGGAACGCCTGGAGAAAAAGGAATCCATCGAAAAGAGTCTCTATAAAATCATGCTCGAATCCCAGAACGAAGATGACATTCGCCGGAAAATGGATTCGCTAGGACAATCGCTGAATTCCATTCAGCGTGAAGTCGCCGATGAAGTGCCCTCCGTCTCCCTTCTGGATCTGGGCAAAGGAGGACGCTGACCATGACCATGTCACCCCAAGAAGTTCAAGCTTATGTGACAACCTATCTCGAAGCCATGGAATGCCAGATCATGGAGCGTTCTCCTGCGCATCTAACTGTTAAACTATCGCCGGAAGCCGACAAGGCTTTAACCAACCGTCCGTACTATTGGGGATTTGTTGAGCGCACTGGGGCTCCGGCGGAAACGATGTCCTTTACGTTCGTATTTGATCCGGCAGCACATCAGCAAGCCATCGAGGCAGCAGAAGCCAGAGCCGCTCAGTCATCTTCCTCGCTCTCTGCAAGTCAGAGCGGACCTGTCGGGCCAGGCAGCGCCGGGTCTGGTTCTGGAGCAGATGCACCTAAAGAAACCATTCTTGGCCGCTATTTCGGCATTACTCCAGCCCTGCCGCAGCTCGGGCCAGGCCGCATCCTGCGTGAAGACGTCGTCTATGGCAGTCGCAGGCTGCAGCAGATCTTCGAGGCAGCCCGTGAAGGCGGCGCATTCGTGAACCTGTTTGAGCAGGCACCCAAACGTCAGCTGCGCGCTGCCGCACCAGCTGTATATGAACCATGGCTTGGTGTATGTTTCAAAGTGGAATTCGCCTGTGATTTGAAACGGGAGGAGCTCCATTTTCTTGGCATCTCCCTTCGCACAGGTGAAATTATCGAACAATTCGGTTCCAAGCTGAACCGACGAGACCTCAGCCCAAGGCTGGCTGAGAACATGCATGTCCAGACAGCCAAGGTATCGCTGTCGGATGCTGGAGCAGCACTCGAGAAACACCTTACCAGGCGGCTGCTGGAACTGGATTATGGTTGGGCTGAACAAGCCAAGACACGACTGGACCTGGAACTTGCTGTGGTTGATGCTTATTATGAAGCCGTACTGAGAGAGGATACACCTGAGGTTGAGTTAGACGACAACTCCGGAGGAGTTGGTCATAATTCTGCATCCACCAAGCAAGAGCCCGTGACGAACGCCATGAGGATTCAGTCTACTGCGGGGGATCACTCCGGTGTACCTCCTGTGAATCGAATATCCGCAGGCATGGCTAAATTGGAGACACACGCGGATGCCGAACTTGCTGCTGAACAGGCCGTCCCTTTGGATGAGGAAACGGATACCGAGCAGGAGAAGGCACGCCAGGCAGTTCTGGACCGTGAAGCGATGAAACTGCAATACGAAACCCGCCGGACAGAAATGATCTGGCAGTATGAGCCGAAAGTGAAGGTCACGGCCATAAGCAGCGGCATGTTTCATTTAAGATAGACGCAGACACTACTTTTCCAGCAAATGACGGCAAAAGTAGTGTTTATTCATGAGCAGCCACCCGACAGGTTGCAGCAACCTTTGCATGGCTTGTCCACTAGAATGAACCTAGAAGTGATCGTGCAGCGAATAATCGTCCCTGTTCGTCATAATGTACTCCAGAAAAAGAAGGTGTTAATTATGAACCAAATCTTCCATAGGCCATGGCTTGTCATCCGCCGGGCAGCAGGCGTGGGTGTCATGTGCCTTTTGGGTTTAACTACGTTGTCCACAACATTGCAGGCAGAAGATGTCTTTGATTTGCAAGCAGCCACCACAGAACTTTCCTACCAGCTAACGACGGCAAAAAGCGATGCTTCCCATGCATCTGACAAGTTTGCTCCTGCTGTTGTTCAGCAGTTTGCTCTTCAACAGGTCAAGGCCTTGGGCTCCTTACAAAAAATGGACCAAGGCTGGAACCAGGCGCAGCTAGACTTTACGCCTCTTGGTCCCGGAACACACAGCTGGCTTGTAAACGCTCATATTGATGGAATATCTGTTGGATATATGATCATTACAGCTAACCGTACAGGGAACCTGCAGCTAAGCGAGTACGGACAGGGAGAACACAATCCATATGACCTCTCTCTGCTGCTGCAATCTCTTCAACGACATCATCTGAATCTGGAAGAATTGTCACATGCAGAAGACATCCAGTTACGTTATGCCTCCCCTCTTCTTGCCTATTGGAAAGTAGAGCAATCCGGTGCTGGCACCATCTATATCGATGCAACCAACGGTGACACTTTACCGAATGGTGCTGTAAAGGCCATGGAGCGTGAATCTCGGGTTGAACATACTTGGCCGCCTTCTCCTACGCTATCCTTGTCTGTACAACTCCAATCCAGAACAGATGAGTTGCCCAAGATTCCAGCCTTTTCAGCGGATCCGATCTACGTGCAACCGGATTTTGATCCTGCCGATAATCTCTTGTGGATTACTTCAGAAGCCGTCCCTGTAACAAGTTTACAGCCGTTGATACAGCAGTGGAAAAACCATCAGGCCGTTGTCTTTTCGGCAGATGAGCGCAATGTATTATATGGAGGCCCTCTTCCTGTTACCGGATATCAGATCTGGAGAATGGATGATGGTTCGGAGCAAATGGAATATGTAGCGATTGGGGGACATTCTTCCGTAAAACGGTTCGTTCCGATCGACACGTTAATGAACGACGGTCATTTTTATACTTTCAAGCCGTGAAGCCGTGAGTTTTGTAATAGTCCCAATCGAACACAAATAAGACGCCTTCCTCTGATCACCGAATCAGGAACGCGTCTTTTTATTTATTGTGACTTAAACAGAACAGGTTTATTTGCCAGAAGAGCTTCGCTTCTGCATTTCCCCGCGTGGATCTAATGCTTTTTCCTTTTTCCCTACCCACAATGATACGGCAAAGGGGAGCATGCCAAACCATTTCATCGCCCAGGGCTCTTTTACCTTGGAACGCCCTTTTCGCTCTTCCTTCGGTGTATCCATAAAATGAACAACCCGCTGCGTAATGTACTTCACCAGCTCATCACTTTTGGCCATCCATCTCTGCCTCCTTTTTTACCTGAGCATTTATGTGAACTGCTCAACTGTAATTCGCAAGCTTACGATACATCTATTGTGTGCAAAACGGCCCATGCATAAACATTTTTTTCTGCTGAGAGTATGAAAAAACCAAGAATGCACAGTCTAATGCCAAAGGTATCCATCCTAATACGCTATTGCAGGAGATGCCTATGAGAAAAAGGAGCGTGCATACACATGGTTAAGCTGCTATCTGCGTTAGTGGCATCGCTGATCGCGTTCAATTCTATACTTGTGTTATCTGCGCAGGTATCCTCCGCGGCTATTCCGTCAACTCATCCCAACTCAAAATCCGTGAGTCCTTCCTTGCTCCCTGTAACGGATGGTGACAGTTATCGTTCCACGCATCACGCATTTGCTGCACCAGTTATATTGCTGGATGTTGGACATGGCGGTATTGATGGAGGCACGTCTGATCATGGGGTGCTTGAAAAAGACATCAATCTGGCGATCAGTCAAAAGGTGTACCTCCTGCTTCGCAGCAAAGGATATGCTGTCATCATCAACCGGCTGGGGGATTATGCCCTTAGTGACGAAAACCGCTGGCTGAACAGCAGATCCCGCCATCGCAGGGATCTGGCACAGCGCAAGAGTCTCAGTGAAGAAGTAAGCACGGATATTGTGGTCAGCATCCATGGGAACTGGAGTCCAAAATCGTCTACAAGGGGGCCAGTTGTCCTTTACCAGAATGAAGGCAGGAGCTACCTTCTGGCAGACTCCATCCAGACCGAGCTAAACCATCTATTTGGCACTCGGCGCGGTGTTGTGTGGGGCAAGCCTTTCTACCTGCTGAATCAGATTAAACAGCCGGCCGTTATCGTTGAGACCGGATTTCTGAGCAATGCAGAGGACCGGGCCATGATGAATGATCCTGCAGAGCAGAAGCGCATTGCCCAGTCCATTGCAGACGGGATTATTTATTATTTGTCGGTAGTGTAGGGGCAGCATGCCAGTGCCAAACTTCACGCACCAGATCACCGATGCCAACAAACTCTATATCACCCTTCAGCTGGGTGACGGAATCGCGAACAACGCTGGATGTGTTTAGTCCCGTCTGACCAACATGCCCAATGACAACGCACATATTCTTCTCGACGGCTCGCTTGGCTGCCAATTCCATCTGATGGCGAATATGCGGCTTCGAATTCCGGTCGTCCAGAAAAATATCATTACCGACCGGAGGCATGCCTTTGGATACCGCGAGTTCACCCACGACCGAACGGAAATTGGTACGACTATCTACAAAAAACAGTCCTCGTTCCCGGCAAACATCAAGCACAATTGACATGATTCGTTTGTCCGAAGTAACTTTGGAGCCCATGTGATTGTTCATGCCGATGGCGTAGGGAACATCATCAATGGCTTTCTCCACTCGTTCGCGGACCTCATCGTCTGTGAGACTGGATGTAATCGCACCGGGACCGAGCCATTCAGGTCTTCCTGATATGGGTTCCATGGGCATGTGAACGATTACATCCATCCCTTTTTCATGTGCAGCAATAGCGTCCTTTTTCGTGGTGGGCAAAAACGGCATGACCGCAAGCGTCAGCTTGACTGGCATGTCCAAAATTTCCGCCGTGCCTTTCATATCGTTTCCCGCATCATCAATGATGATCGCCATTCGTTTGAGCTGTGGTTGGGATGAAGTCATTACCGCTGCCTGAGCAGGTTCTGTGACCCGTGATTCTGCACTACAGGTAAACGAGTTTACTCCATAAGTAATAAACAGCATATTCACCATCACCCATGCAGTACGAATCGTCCATGTACTGGACCATACTTTACGTTCGGCCTTTTTCATCCATCGTTCCCTCCTTTGTTCGTTCCCCTCATTATTTGAACATTGAAGAAGGAATATGTTAGACAAAAAAAGCCTGTTCCATGCATAAGAAAAGGCCCTCCCTTAGGAGAGCCCTCCACAATATCGTCATTCCGTGCAGCTTACTTGGTTCCCCATACTTCCATACGCTGAGCGTATTTCTGGTTAATAATATCCTCTACTTTCTCATCCCCTGCCTTTTTCATGTCCTCTAGCATTTTGTCAAATATGGCATTGGCTTCCGCTTCAGTCGGGGCAATAATGGCTCTAGTAATGCTTTGGTCCATAATATCCTTGACCTTTTGTGCAGTCAGAGCTTCCGGTGTTCCCCCATCCGGATTGAGGTTATCATATTCAGCGGTATCCCATACCGAATCGCCCAGGCTCTTGATGGCCAGTTCATCCACTTCGCTGCGCTGATATTTGACGGCCATGTCGTACGGCTGTCCGTTCGGATCCAACCCGTTTTTGATAAACCACAGCCATTTACGAACCCCGCTGGTTTTCACCGTTTCATCCCAGTTATCCTTGAAGCTCTGCAGGAATGCAGGATCAGGTTGACGTTTGCCATCCACCATGGTGTATTGTTCGCCTTCCTTACCCCATAGGAGCAAGTGCTGTCCTTCATCACTCGCCAAATAGTTGAACAGCTTCATCGTTTCTTCCGGGTGTTTATTATTTTTGGTTATGGCAATGGCATCCCACCCAAGTGAGCTTCTCGGTCCAAAGGTCGTTTGAGCCGGGTCCACACCAGGAGCTACGACTTTATATGCGAATAATTGATTCTTCTCACCGCCATCCTTTTTCAATGCGGCATTGCCGTTGCCCGGATCCCAGTACGCGCCTGGTGTGGAGAATACCGCACCTGTTGTGAGCTTCTGAATCCATGTTTGCGTTTTGCTAATAGCGAATTCCTTCTCAATCAGCCCTTCTCGATATAGACGGTTCATATATAACAGCATTTCACGATACTTAGGATCCTTAACATCATATTGCAATCTACCATTATTATCGTAATAGGTTTTTAGACCCCACATGCCCTTGAAGGTACCCAGATTCGCCCCCATATTCTCGCCATTCATCGTCATGGGAACCGACTCTTTACCATCAATCGTGCTGTATTTTTGTTTAAACTGTTTAAGCAGTGCTTCAAACTCGTCCGTCGTGAGCGGCTCGGATCCATCCGCTTTCTCAGGAGCAAGCTCCTCCAGCAGGCTTTGCCTCATCAGCATACCGAAGACTGGATCACTGTCGAGCCCGTACCAGTTTGCCAGATAATAGTTTTTGCCGTCCGTATAACGTGTCTTGGTCAACGTGTCCCCGTACATTTGCTTTAAATCTGCTCCATATTCCTCGATTAACTCATCAAGCGGAATGAAGGCTCCGCTAGAAATATATTTGTCCAGTGAGGCATCTCCGCGGCTCATCACCACGACATCGGGGTAATCTCCGCTCGCCAGCATCAAGCTCAGCTTCTCCGTCGGGTTTCCCGTCGGCTGCTGTATGGAGATCTCTATTCCGGTTTTTTCGGTGATTTGCTGTGCAACCGCATCAGTGAATGGCTCACCTTTGGTATTACCATCAAACCAGGTCAGCGTAATCGGGCCTTGTTCAGCCCCTTTCTCATCTGTACCTGCGGTATCTGTCCCTTCGCTAGAAGAACAGCCCGCAAGCAAACCCACGACTAATGCAGCAGTAATACCCATAACCATCCATTTTTTTGTCTTTTTCATTGACACCCTAATTCCTCCCAATGAATGAAGTGACTTGCGTGTATAATGGAGCAAACCAATGAAGCTGTATCACCCCCCTTTCAGGAGTGCCCGCCGAGAGTTCTTCTCTGGCAGCCAGACCAGCAATGATTAACTCTTTACTGCTCCGAGCGTCATGCCTTTGACAAAATACTTCTGCAAAAACGGATAGACGAGAATGATTGGCAACGTAGCAACCATCGTCGCAGCCATTCGTATGGTGTCACTCGAAACAGCATTCCGCTTGGCTGAATTGGCCAGCATCTGCGTTTGCGAGATCATCCCACCGGTCTGAAACTGACTCAGGATTTTGACAAGTACAGCTTGCAAGGTTTTCAAATCTGAGCTGTACGTGAACGCATAAGAGTCAAACCAGGAGTTCCAGTGTCCAATGGCCTGAAATAATCCCACTGTCGCGAGTACAGGCGTGGTCAGCGGCATAACAATTCGGAAAAAAATCGTAAGATCATTAGCTCCGTCGACTTTGGCCGATTCCTCAATCTCATGAGGAAGCTGCTCCATGAATGTTCGTACAATAATCATGTAAAACACATTCATCAGACTGGGCAGAATGAAGACGGAGAACGTATCAATCATATTCAGCGCTTTGAGTACCATGTAATAGGGAATCAATCCACCGCCAAAATACATCGTGAATATGAAGTACAAATTCCAACCCTTGCGCCCCACCAAATTCCGCCGGCTTAGCGGATACGCCAGCATCGTGATAACCAGCACCGAGAGCGGTGCACCAATCAGCGTTCGTTTGACCGTAACCCACAACCCATTCAAAATCTCACTGTCTTTCAAAATCTGGCTGTAGCTGTCCAAGGTTGGCACGCGTGGCCACAAGTAGACCCCACCACGAACCGTATCCTCCGCGCTATTCAAGGAGAGGACAAGTATATTCCAGAAAGGCAGAAATGTAACCAGTAAAACCAGGACCAGAATGAGATATACAAAGAACTTAAATATCCGATCACCGAATCGGTTCAATAACATCATGAGCACTCCTTTCCTTCTTGGTTAGAACAACGCCTGATCATTCACCTTTCTTGAGATCCGGTTCACAATAACAACGAGTATGAAAGCAACGACAGATTTGAACATTCCAACAGCAGCTCCGTATGAAAACATGCTGTTCTGCAAGCCGTATTTGTAGGCATAAATATCGATGACTTCCGAATACTCGAGTACAGTGTTGTTTTGCAGGAGATACTGCTGTTCAAAACCCGCATTCAGAATTCCGCCGACCGCAAGAATAGCCAGTATGACAATGGTTGGACGCAAAGCCGGCAGAGTAATATGCCACATTTGCTTAAATCTGCTCGCACCATCTACCCTCGCAGCTTCATAAAGTTCAGGGTTAATGGAGGAAATGGCCGCAAGATACATGATGGCACTGAAGCCCATCTCTTTCCACATGTTCGACAAGGCGATAATCCACCAAAACAAAGGTCCATTTTGCAGGAAAGCGATCGGATCATCCACAATACCCAGCAGCACCAGAATATTATTGAGCATACCGTCTGAAGCCAGGAGTGTAATGACAATATTGGCCGCAATAACCCACGAGATGAAGTGGGGCAAATAGGATACCGTCTGTACAAAACGCTTGAAAAATCCCTGTCTGGCTTCATTCAGGACAAGCGCAAGGATGATTGGCGCAGGAAACCCGAACAACAGTGTGAGCAAGCTCGTTGCGAGTGTATTGCGCATAACCCGATAGAAATCACCTGTTGTGAAGAAATATTCAAACCACCGGAAGCCTACAAACTCTGCATGAAAAAACTGCCTAAAAAAAGACTCCCCTCCCGGCTGATAATTCGTAAATGCCATGTACAGTCCGAACATGGGACCGTAGGAAAACAGCAGGGTTGCAACGAAGGCAGGCAGCATAAGCACGAATAACCATTTTTGTTCTTTTAGTCTGCTGATCAGATTATTGCTTCTGACTGTTTTGATAGCGCTTACCTTATGCATCAGATGCCCTCCCCTTTCTTTATACCATCATGATTGGCCTGATTCAGATTCAGCTGATTACCTTTTTATCTTAATTTTGATAGCGCTTGCTTTCCATACTTCAATTCTCCGATAAATGCCGCTTTTTAAAGATGTTTTCGGTGAAAACCGTTATTGGATTTCCATATTTGGTCTGCTATGATGAACTCTATGTAAACACTTTCAATTGAGAGAGGGCTGCTCCATGCGTCCATTTTACCGAAAATACATTTACATGCCTTTTGTTGATTTAAGCTTCAGATCCAAACTCTTTCTTGTTTTTGTGCTGGTCACCATTATCCCGATGATGCTGCTGGTTTATTTCTCGTTCGAACTTACCAAATCCAAGCTGACGGAACAGCTGTACATCAACATGATGAATTCAACCGCCCAGATCACCAAAAACCTGGAGAATAAACTCGATAGCTATGAACATATTTCAGCCTCCATTTATCTGGATAATCGACTTGCCAATTACCTGACGACAGAGTATCAGGATGATCCTTCCTATCTGGATGTTTATAATTACATTGGCAATCGCATCGATACCATTATGGCTGCCTACCCTGATTTTGATAGCGCATTCATTTATTCGGACAATCCGTCTCTGCCTAAGGATAACTACTATATCAAGCCCATTACACCCGAAGTTGAGGAGACCGAGCTGGTCCAGAAGCTGAAACAGTCGTATGGTAATATCATTCACCTCTCCTCCCCGCAAACGGCGGATGGACCTGCCATGTTTACCCTTGCGAGACTGCTGAATAATAATAGCAATCAATATCCGTATGGGATGCTGGTATTCCAAATTTCCGAGTCGGTTATCTATTCGTTAATGGAGAAGGAAGCCGGAGGCAAAGACATTTTTATCATGAATGACCAAGGTGTTATTCTATCTTCTGCAGACAAAAAATTAATCAATACACGGTTGCCGGAACTGCTTGACCAACAGTTTGATGACTCTCTTTCCGGCAGATTCGACACGACCTATCAGGGCGTTAAAGCACTAGCCGTCTATAACACACTCAAAAATGGCTGGAAGACCGTCTCCATCTTCCCTTATGAAAGTATTATTAAAGATGCCAAATCACTGTCGCAGCTTATGATTAAAGTGTCACTTGCCTTTATAGGTGTGGCTCTGCTGCTCATTTATATTACGGCTTCACTGTTCAGCAAACGCATCCGGACCTTAATCCGTATGATTCGCCGGATTGAGCGCGGAGACTTCACACCAACACATGAGGAACAATTGGGCAGTGATGAGATTGGACAGCTTCACTTCGCGTTCCAGCAAATGACGATCCGGTTGAGAAGTCTCATCACCGAGGTATATCAAAAAGAACTGCAGAGCAAGGAAGCCGAGCTCGATCTTTTGCAGGCCCAGATTAACCCTCATTTTCTGTATAACACACTGGGCTCGATCTCTTCTCTCGCGATTAAACATCAGGATCCGCAAATTCAGGAGATGGTATTAAATCTTGCCAAGTTTTATCGGATATCTCTGAACAAAGGAAAAAGTGTTCTGACTATCAATGAGGAGTTGAAATTAACCCAAAGCTATAACGCCATTCAGCTGATCCGATTCAAGGGGCAGTTAAATTTCATTTATACCATTGATCAGGCGATTTTACCCTACTCCACGGTTAAGCTTGCTCTCCAGCCATTTGTTGAAAATGCGATTATTCATGCCGTTTGGAATCAAGAGAGGCCGCTTAATATTCATATCAAGGGGGGCTTCGAAAATGACTCGATCATCCTCTCCGTCATAGATGACGGGATGGGCATGTCGCGTGAAACCCTTCTATCTATACTTGAAGACAAACCAGGACGGGGGTATGGTATTTCCAACGTGGACCGGCGGATTAAACTGAAGTTTGGAGAGAATTACGGTGTCCACGTATACAGCAGATTGGGTGCGGGGACGACTGTGCAAATCATCCTTCCACAAAATGCCCTTTTATAACAATCATGAATGCCATCGTACTATTCTCTACAAAAATACGGAAATAGGGCTGCGGATTACTCTGCAGCCCTTGACGTTTTATTTCAAAATCAAATTGTAGATGATCTGTGCCGCTTCTGCCCGCGATGCGATCCCTTTGGGCTCAAACTTGGCATGTCTGTTTCCTTGAATCAGACCTCGATTGGCTGCTTCAGTTACTGAATCAGCTGCCCATGGTGAAACCAGATTCATATCGCCGAATATGGTATCGTTGGAATCAACAGGCTCCTGAGCCTTCCCCAAGGAATAGCCCTTCATTACCATGACTGCCATTTCCTCGCGAGTAATCGGCAGATCTGGTTCGAAGGCATCCCGACTTTTGCCGCTTACAATCCCGGCCTTGTACGCGATGGAGATCGGCGCAGCATACCAGCGATCCGCCGCTACATCGCGAAACTCCATTTCCCCGGCTGTGGTCAGTCCCAGGGAATGTACGAGCATTGAAGTGAACTCGGCCCTTGTGACCTCACGGCCTGGTGCAAACAGGCCTGCATGTGTACCTTGAACAATCAGCTTGGCCGTCAACTCATGAATAACAGGACTCGCCCAGTGGTAAGCAGGGACATCTGTGAAGGAGCGCTCCAGCTCCAATACAGCGTATGTGCCGAATGGACTGATTTCCCCTGTCAACATATTCGCTGCATATTCACCTCGGACAAATTCAAGCTTACCTTTATCTCCAATCGCATACATGCCACCTTTAGAAGAATCGAAACCTTCGGCCGCATGCAGACTCAACACGACGGGCTTAACAAACTTGGAGAGTGTTTCATTTAACCCTGTTTTGCTCTGAATGGATATACTGAATTCGTAGATTTCACTCTTCAATGAAACCTTGGCTTGCGTCATGTCCTGTGCTGCGGCAATGATCTCATTACCTTTACTGCCAAGTGGAACCATCTTGAGAGAGACGATGCTGCCTTCCTGATGCTGTTCTGGCAGCTTTTTCATAAGCTGCTGAAGCACTTCTGCAGGAATTTGAAGGCTTAGCTTGCCCGATTTAACTACCAGTGCGTAGTTTCCAAGCTGCTTGACAACAGCTGAGGATAACTGCACTTCCTGCGTGTCAGCCTTGATTTCCACTACGGCTTGACCTGACTCTTTGTTCGTTTGCAGCATATCTGCTGTGATGGACAGGGTTGTAGTCACACTTGCTTGACTCCCATTGCTCTCATTTATGCTGCTGCCATGAGTATTGCCAGTGCTTCCTGAGTTTCCTGGCACGCCAGGGTTCCCTGGATTCCCCGGGTTGCTCGGATTGCCCGGATTGCTCGGATTCCCGGGAGTCCCCTGCATTTCCGTCAATTTCACCAATCTTGATTCAGCTGCTTCCAGCGTAACCGACCATGAACCCGTTACGGACGAAACTTCGCCTGTCCAGAGGTCTTTGAGCGAATACGTTTGGACAGCATTCAACCCTGCGCGTTCCAAGTTAATCGTCCGCTCAACAGGACTGGTCGCATTGTAGTTAAATAAGGCAAGGTAATAATCATCTCCATCCTTCAACACAAACGTATCCGCAGCATTCGCGTTGGTGTTGCCTTCAAGAGGCCTGAATATTTTCCCTTTCCTCGCAACATTTAGAACATCCGTATTGTTGTACAGTGCAGTCATGTACTCCTGAGCCTTGGGATCATTCACATCATCGGAAGCCATCATGACTGTTCCCGCAATGACACCCGAGTTCACCCGACTGCGGGCTTCGGTCAGCCTTGATGCTTTAGCCAGTACCAGATGGTCAGGGTCGGTATAGGAATATATGGTTCCATTTTGCCAGAAGCCGTAGGTCAGCGAATTTAACATGTATTCTGTCTCATTAATGCTGCCGTACGAATCGCAGGAGATGCGTCTGCTGTGCGCATATTGGCTTGGAAAGATCGGTGCAATGGATGCACTTATGAACATTTTTCCGTCCAGTCGCGCTTCCACATAACGCATACCTTGATTGTAAGCCTGGATGCCGGTGGTTACTTGCTCGTCATAATGCTTCCCTTCCAGAGAACCGTGCGTCAGAAAATCCAGTTTGATGTAGGTGAAACCGAGATTTTTGAACTTATCCAGAAAATAATCCATCCTCATCTTGGCTCCTGGATGTGTCACATCCAGGGGATACGCCCCGTCCAGGGTTGGCAGCGGTTTGCCGGTAGAGTCCTTAAGCACGATATCCCCATACGTATATTGGTTGTTGGTACCTTCCACCGACTGGCTCATATTGTTTCCCCAATACACGAATGGTGCCCAATAGATACCCGCATGCTGACCGTTGCCCTTTATAACGGATACAGCCTGTGCAAGTTCTTCATCGCTCAGGTTATCCCAGTAGGAATCCATGTTGATAAATACATTGCCCTCGTTGTTAAAGTTCTGTAAGTTGTTCTTAAAATAGTTGGAGACATCCACAACGTTCTGATAAGACAGTGTGCTGCCATACGCTCCCCAGCTATTCCAGCCAAAGGGAACGCCTTGCGGAAGTTCTGGATTTAATTCCAGTGGTGGCGTGATGACTGCATTAGCCTTACCGTATTCTTCAAGACCTGTCCGGTAATCACTGAACCCTCCCACCATAATCAACGGCGAGGACAGCTCCGTGCCCGTCAGACTGCCATGCGGCTGGGTGTCTCTGGTCACATCAGTGGCAGCTCCGCCATATACGGAAAGTTCATGAATTTGGTTGGCAGATCCTTGCCAATCAATACCTGTTTTCCAGGTATCATGTGTTACCGAACCAATCACCAATCCGTTACGTGTTGCGTTATTGAAGATGGCCGTCATTTCATAACTTGTATCTGTCCGGTTCATCGTTTGAGATTTATACCGAATCCAGGCATCATTGTCAAAAGGCACGGTGAGTACACGATTGTCTGAACTATCACCAATGTCCACCCCACCTGCATGGGTCACCGTAATCGGGGACATGTAATTCGTATGGATCTCCGTTTCCCCAATAGCATTTAAACCGGTCAGAAAATACGCCTTATCTTCATAGAAACGATATACCTGCTTCAACGTGGGTTTGCTAGCGGATGTGTGGACAAACGAAAGCTCGATTCCTTTGCCGAATCCGTCTTCCAATTCCAGTGGTGCGCCAGCAGTAGTATGGTTCTCATAATCTTTGCTCTGCACGAGAGACTCATCACCGAGTTTCATGCTGCTGTATACGCCCCGAAGCTTCTGACCGTCAGCCCAGCTGTAACCAACCAATCCTGACTGGGTATTATAAGTTACTTCATAATGTTCGTTTTTCACGAAAAAACCGTACGTATAATCCGTCACCGAGATCGTTCCATATTGATGTGTATCCCCTGGTGTGCCCAGGTCTTCCTCTTCACCGGGATTCCCGGGCTCTGTCTCATTATCATCCAGTCCGGCAATGACAATTTTGTCGATATCAGGTGAATACCAATGGTTGTCATCGATCAGGATCGAGTTACTCCCTGCGTTCAAGGGCAGCGTAACATCATATGTGCCTACGGTATCCCAATCCGCAGTCTTCGGTGGTTCTTCGAATTGTTTTGCCCCGCCGTTGGCACTTATGTTGAACGGCCGGGGATCACCCGAAATGTAATAAACGACAACTTTATAATTTCCCGACTCGTTTACGATCACATTATTGAATTGCAGCGAACTGCCTTGGTACATACCTCCGACCTTCTTCCCCCCCGATGCAGACGGGCTATCCGATACACTCGCATTTCCACTCAGCGTATTCCCATCCGCTTCGGCTTCATAGCTGTTAGGTTCACTGGCACTTACCATGGCTGCCGTTGGACCGATACCTGTCACCAGACAGAAGATCAAAAGGATTATAAAGGATTTTTGCAGGACTCGTTCTAACATAACATCCCTCCAACTTCAATAATTAGGCTAACGTTAGATTTACATGGATGATAGAGCAGTGAATCACATTTTTTGTAATCGCTTTCAATTTATAATTTAGTTTCTCATCCTCCTTTGTTCTTTCAGTGTTATAAGGGCTGCATATTGGTTACATGCCTAATTGTAAAAAGAGCGACAGGAATGATCCATATCGCAATGTTACGATTCATATTTGAATTTCTCTCTTTTACAAAACAATCAGGCGATTTATAAACGTTCAGATCGATTTCCTGTATTCATTCGGCGTTACTCCTTCATTCTTAAGAAAAAGAGAAATGAAGTAGGACGTGCTCTCGTAGCCTACTCTCTGAGCAATATCATGAATCTTGAGCGAGCCATCCGCCAGCATCTCCCTTGCTTTGCCAAGCCGGATACGCGTCAAATAATCATGGATGGTCATTCCTGTCTTTTCCTTGAAAATGGACCGCAAATAGTTAGGTGACAAATAAACCTGTTCAGACAGGCTGTTAATCGTAACCGGATGATTGTAATTTTGATCAATGAGGGTGCGTACCTTATGAATCAGTTTTTCATTTTTATCCATAAATCGCTCTCCCAGCAGATTCACGGCATGACCTGCCGCATCCAGAATTAGCCCCTCTATCTCATGCAATGTCGATGCATTATAAATGGAGTGGTATAACTCTGCTCGCTGAACCCCCTTCGAAAAGGGCTCCTGCACCTGTTCCAGCAGTTCATCGACGAGATCGATGGACCAGTCACATGTCATCTTCTTCTTGATTCGCATGGCAGCCAGAGCTTCAATATACTGATGCAGCTTCTGTGCTGCCCACTCAAAATCCAGTTGATGTATGGCTTCAAACCATTCATTCTTCTCAAAAGGCGGCATATGTTCGCTGTACAATTGATTCGTTACGGCTTCTGCATGGATCATCGTTCCCGTTCCTTCGTAGAAACGTTCGTTCAGGATCACACGCATTTGCTCATATAAACCGTGGAGATTGGACAATTCGGCAGCTTCGGCGCCTACCGCTGCAGTCACCGTAAAATCGAGTGCACTTCGCATTGCCACTGCCAAGTCCTCCCAGGCGTAATACCCTGGCTGTTGGTCTGCTTCCATAAATAGTCCTGTCTCGCCTTCCTTGTAATCAACAAAGCTAGCCTTCAGATTCTTCGCCTGGAAATAGTAATTCAGATAAGACACCAGCCGGGTGGTACATTCCTCCAGACTCTGCTGCTCTTCTTCCGCTTCAATGGGATCGATACTGAACAAGGCCAAGGCGTACCGTGATGTCACGGGCAGACGGGTCAACCTGCTATAATCGGATGCCAGCTCCGCAGCACGAGTCGTATCTTTTTCATAGGACAGTTCCTTTAGAATCGTGGCTTTAGCAGCCTCTGTGGAACGTTTCTTGATTGCAACTTCTTCACAGCGCTGTTTCACCTTCGAAATAACGCTTTCAATTTCATTCAAATCAAGCGGTTTAAGCAAATATCCTACCGCTCCGACATGGAGCGCCGATTTCACATAATGGAATTCATCATGTCCCGTCAGGAACATCACTTGAATGGAATCATACAACTCATGTATTTTTCGAGCCAGGTCAATCCCGTTCATAATGGGCATCTGTACATCGGTAAGTACAATATCAGGCTGAAGGGCCTCAATCTTCTCCAAAGCCTCTCTGCCGTTGCTCGCTGTCCCAATAATGTAGATCCCCATCTCTTCCCAGCGAATGTAATCTCTCATCATACCAAGCCCGAGCTCTTCGTCGTCTACGAGAAAAATACTGTACATTGAAGTCCCCTCCATTTAAGCTGTCTCTGTCTCTATTATATGTTTTCTCTCCCATTCGACCAGATCGGTTATGATACAATTGCTTGCTTACTTGCTTGATTCATTGATTGATCAAGTCCAGCTCGTGATTAAATGTGTAGCTTCCACCCGCTTCGGCATGAAAAGTTGTTCTCCGTTCTCCTCTGCATACGGTGTATGTTCCAGACGTAAAAGTACGGATTGTGGCTGAGGTCAGCTCCCCATCCTCCCAGACTGCATCTACTTCGCCATTGCCTTTGACTCTTAGCCCGTTTACCTTCCCTTTACTCCAAACCTGCGGCAGTGCTGGCAAGAGATGAATTTCACCTGCGTAACTTTGCAACAGCATCTCCGCAATGACCGCCGTTCCTCCGAAATTTCCGTCAATGACGAAAATATTGGTTTCCGCACCGGCAATGCCTGACTTGGAATACGTAAACAAATTATCGAAGCACAGTCCACTAATCAGATGCGAGACATGTTTGTAAGCCATTTCTCCATCATGCAGCCTCGCAAAACCAAGTCCAAACAGGGCAGCTGTAAATTCCACATCCTCCAGTTCCTCTTGCAGCATCCGGTTTTGCATCGTGACTCTTGCAGCCGCACTAAGCTCAGGTGTCCGCTCAGGCGTGATCTGATGCCCCGGATACAGGGCGAATAGATGTGACAGATGTCGATGCTCCGGCTGTGCTTCCTCATAGTCCTCCAGCCATTCCTGCAGCTGTCCTTTCTTCCCAATCTGCAGCGGTGGCAGCATATCAACAGCTTCTTTCAGTTGTTGACCGAACTCCGCGTCCCGATCTAGCAGTTCAATCGACTTCAGGCAAAATTCGAACAGCTCACGCACCAGAATCTGATCTAATGTCGTTCCCATCGAGAGCTGATGCACAGTACCGCCAGCTGTACCCGGATAGAAATGATTCTCCGGAGAATTGGATGGACCCGTCACCAGCCAACCATATTCGGGATGAATGTCCATATAATCCAGATAGAATACTGCGGCTTCTTGGAGCACAGGATACGCTGTATTTTCCAGAAAAGTACGGTCCTGGCTATATTCATAATGCTCCATTAAGTGAGTGGCGAGCCACAGTCCTCCGGTAACATTCAGCCCCCACGATGTATCCCAGCCGGGAAGTGTGAATCCCCAGACGTTAGAGAAGACATGCGCTACCCAGCCTTCACTGCCATATAAGTTACGTGCCGTTGACTTTCCGGCTGCTGCCAGGTCTTCAACATACCTCATGAGCGGAAGATGGCTGTCTCCCAGGTTCGTAATCTCTGCCGGATAATAATTCATCTGGGTATTGATATCCAGGTGATAATCACAGCTCCAGCCCATACGGCATGCTTCTCCGTCATTCCATATTCCCTGAAGATGAAGAGGAAGCGGAGAATTGGCACGCGAACCGGCAATGGTCAGATACCGGCCATATTGCAGAAATAGCGCAAAAAGTTGGGGATCATCATCCCCACCTCGGGCCAGCAGCCGGATGCGCTGATCTGTCGTCAGATTACTTTTGCTTGCAATCCCAAGCTGAATGTCGACCTTGTTATACTGCTCTGCGTAATCCTCGATGTGATCCGTTCGCAGAAGGGAATATCCTTTGCCTAGTGCCTTATCGAGTATTACGCAGCTCTCCTGTTTCCACTCGGGTCCCATTTTGCGATAATCGGTACTGACCGTAAAGTAAATGGAGGCCTCATCCGCTCCATGGACGGTCAATCTTCCGTCTCTCCCGGTAACCGTACCGCCAGACACAACAATCTTCACATACCCTTCGGCCGATACACCGCAGCTGCCGTTGCTGTGGACATTTTCGGTAGCCTGGCCCACAAACTTCAATGTACAGTCATCCATTGTTAAGCTGTGGAACGATCCCGCATCTCCCTCCAGGCTGAGCGAAAAGGATACGCCGCCAGAGCGATCACTCCAAACCCTGGAGACAACCAGGTCGTCAGCATGTGAAGCAAAAACCTCACGAAACACGGTTGTATCCTTGTTCCTCCAGGCAGCCTTGGCCAGCGCACGGTTTAAGTCCAGCTCACGCCGGAAGCTTCCCTCTAGCGTTCTGTCAGGGCTCTGCTCGGCAAATTGAATGACAACCTTGCATAACCCCAGATTGGTGCCAAAATTCTGCTTGTCGGGCTGCAAATATCGCTTCGCAAGACGATCTCCCTCATCATAATTGCCGGAATAGAACTGAAGCCGCATCTCCTCCAGCGCTCTCTTCCCTCCTGCAGGAGTCGGCTCTGGATCTGCTTGACCGGACCAGTAGGTTACCTCGCTCATGCTCCACACTTCACGTTGCGGTGCAGCCATGACCACAGCTCCCATTCTTCCGTTCCCGAGCGGCAAGCCTTGATTCCAATTCACTGCTGGAGTTGAGTACCATAATGTAAAATCGTCCATTTCACGCCCTCCTGTTCTAATGGATTATCTGAATCTATAATCGCCGAAACCCAAATAAAGCGCGCTGTCTGTGTCCAACAAAAGCGCGCCTATTATTAGGTTAATGCAGATTGTCAGCTTCTTTTCATCGTTAATCTAAAAATTTTAGACTCTGCTGGTTCCAGCGTTACGCTCATGTGACCAATGGTTTCCCCTTGTGCCCCTTCCCATAAATCCTGATAACTGTACACGGCACTTGCATCCAGTCCGGCTCTCTCCAGGGAAACCGTTCTATGTGCGGCATTCGCAGCATCAAAATTAAAAACGGCCATATAAAAACTCTTGTCGTCTGCCGATTCCAGTACAAATACGTCTGATGCCTGCTTCCCGCAATCTCCTTCCAGCGGACGGAACGTTCGGCCGAGTCGGGCGATGTTCATGATTTCCTTATTCGCAAGCCAGTCTTTTGCCCGCTCCGCAGCCTCTGCCTGACGGAAATCATCTCCGAGCAGCAATACCGTACCCGCAATCACCGAGGCGGTCAGACGGCTTCTTCCTTCGTGCCAGCCAGTTACTTCCTGGTTGAAGCTCTTATACAGCACGGAATGGTCCGGATCATTGTAGCGGTACAGCGTATTGTTCATCCACCAGCCATGGGTCAATGAATTTAACAGGTATTCCGTATCCTGAAGCGTACCGAAGACATCGCAGGAAATGCGGCGACTGTGAGCGAAGGCGTACGGAAAGATCGGCGCAATGGACAGGTTGATGAAGAACGGGCGGCCAATAGGCTCCGGTGAGAGCTTTTGCTGTAAATAAAACATGCCGTGGCGATAAGCTGCAATCCCTGTTGTGATGTCGGGGTCGTAATGCTGCCCTTCAAGGGCGCCATGTGCAAGGAAGTCCAGCTTAATATACTCGAATCCTTCCGAGACGAATTTATTCGCAAACCAGTCCATTCTCAGCAGATTTCCGGGATGTGTCGGGTCTATAGCCAAACCGCCATCCACATCCGGCAAAACCTCGCCTTCCATGTCTCTCAGCAGAATATCCCCGTAGGTATACTGACCATCCGTCCCTTCCACGACTTGGCTGAACTGTTCAGGGCTCCCCCAGAACGTAAATGGCGTCCAATACGTTCCGGCTCGGTGTCCATTTTGCCGTACCCGTTCCAGCGCTTCTTTCATCTGTTCAGGTGTAAAGTTGTCCCAGAAGGCATCAAAGTTAACGTATAAGGTCTCTTCGTTCTGGAAACCCACAGGCTGTACTTCCTTCTTCAAAAAATCACTAGTCGACGTATACAAGTCATAATCGAGTGTACTCATCGCTGCAGACCAGCTGTTCCAGCCGACCGGAACGCCGCCCTTCCATGGCAGTGGAGCCTCCACCCAGGTGTTAGCACGGCCGTAAGCTTCGAGTCCATCTCTATAATCTTCGTAAAATCCGATGAATGCGAGTGGTGATTCAATGATTTTTCCTGTCACATATCCATGCGGCTGGGAATCGCGGGTCAGCTCACTGACAGCTCCGCCATAGAGATCCAGCTCTTCGATGCGGCCGCTATTCTCACTTTTAAACCGGATTCCCGTTTTCCATACCTTGTGAGTAAGTGATCCCAGAATCATTCCCCGGCGGCTATTCGGCTCGAACACAGCTGCAGCTTCATAGCTTTCGATATCCACTGGAGGTTTGATAACCGTGTATCGAACCCATTTGTCGTTATCATAAGGAATCCGCAGGATGCTGAGCCTTTCCTGTTGATTTCCTGCGTTAAGTGATACCTGTTTGGATTGAACGACCGCGAAGCGATTGACCTTGATCTCTTTATCACTTTGGATTGTGCTCTGTACTAACACAAATGGTACAGACTCGTATACATAAAAATGCTGTTCTAATTGGGGAAGCTTGGACGACTGGTGCAGGATTACCAAGTGCACTCCTTTGCCGAATCCTTCCCGGACAATGGCTTCCTTGCTTTTCATCTCATGTCTCTCGTAGTGTTCCGTGCTATATTCCCGACCTTGCCAGCGAAAAGCACTGCGAAAATAGTTAACAAGACAAGCGCGGTTGTCATTGCACGAAGCCTCACCATTTTCAAGATGAATCTCCAGATTTACATGGCCGTTACTCACTTGGATCCGTGTGTCATTCTGCTGCACTTCAACGGCTGTATCGTTCGTTAGCATCATATGCCTCCTCGAGGTTGCATGGTTGGTTGGCAGGAGCGGTCGTTCCCTCCCCCAAGTCTGCCCTCATTATAAAGACAGGACAGACCGTAATCCATGCACCGATCTTCCGATCCATATCGCGATTTAACACACTTCCTGGCAAAATGTTTACTGGTCACCCTCCACTGCAATACTGTACGTTTGGCCAGCTGATGTCGGAAATTTCAGTGTCGAGGCATTGATGCGGATCGCATCCAACCGAGTGCCGTTCGAAGTTACGATGAGCGGGACAACACTACGAAGTACACAATCCGTACCCAGCGTAGAGGTGATCTGCGCTTCGGCGAGCTGTCCGCTTTCCCACCAGATGCTAACTTCAAAACCACCTCGGGCACGCAGCCCGGATACGCAGCCCTTCTGCCACGAATCCGGTAGGGCCGGAAGCAATTCAAGATACGAAAGGTGAGACTGCACCAGCATCTCGGCAATGCCGGCTGATGCTGCGAAATTACCGTCAATCTGAAATGGTGGATGCGCGCCAAGCAGATTGGCGTATACTCCGCCGTGGTTGTACTGCTCCGTGTCCCCGTCCTGAACCAGACGGAGCATGTTGGAGAGCAGTCGCAGGGAACGGTTACCATCCCGGAACCGACTCCAGAGAGCAACACGCCAGCCCAGGCTCCAGCCTGTACTTTCGTCTCCGCGACGCTCCAGTGAAGTTCTTGCCGCGGCAAACCATTCCGGCGTTTCCTCCTCGGACAACTGCCGTCCAGGATATACGCCTACAAGGTGCGACGTATGCCGGTGGTAGGTATCCTCATCTTCGAAATCCTCCGACCATTCCTGAAGCTGACCATACTTACCGACTTGCAGCGGCTGCAGGCGTTCTCGTGCACGCTCCAGCTCCTCCCTGAATTCCATGTCTGTTCCAAGTCGTTCCGCGGCTTCCATGCAATTCGTGAACAACTCCCAGATCAGGGAAATATCCATCGTTGAACCCGAGCTGACTGCTGCTACACCTTCCGCTGTGCGAAATTTATGCTCTGGAGAAGTGGATGGGGCTGTAGTCCAATTTCCGCTTCCATCGTCGATAAGCCAATCAAGTGCAAAGAGTGCCGCCTCCTTCATGATCGGATAGGCAGTTGTTCTCAAATACGCTTCGTCTCTGTTAAAGGCGTAATGCTCCCATAAGTGCTGAGTCAGCCATACGCCACCCATTGGCCAATATGCCCAGCTTGGATCTCCACCTCCGTAATTTCCAACCGGGGCTGTATGCGCCCATAGATCCGAGTTATGATGAGCCGCCCAGCCACGGGTACCATAGTTAACCTGTGCAGTCTCAGTACCTTTCTCTGCCAGATTACCGATCAGATCCAGCAGAGGCATATGGCACTCCGCCAAATTACAGACCTCAGCCGGCCAATAGTTCATCTCCGTGTTAATGTTCAAGGTATAATTGCTGCTCCATGGCGGGCGGGTGAGTGCATTCCATATTCCCTGAAGATTGGCGGCCTGTGTACCAGGTCGAGAACTTGAGATCAGCAAGTAGCGTCCGTATTGAAAGAGCAGCTCCACAAGTCCCGGATCTTCTGCCGCATAGGTCGTAATCCGCTGGCTTGTCGACATCCCTTCCGGGGCGATCGGCGTACCGAGGTGCAGTTTCACTCTGTCAAACAGGGAGCGATAATCCGAGATATGGGCGTCACGCAGACTTATATATGGCTGGACTGTCGCCATGTTCAGTCGTGAATTATTCATCCCTGTGACCTCTCTTCCCTCCCCTTCAGGCATGTTGTCATAGCCATTGAAACTTGTAGCTGCACTGAAATAGAAGGTGGCAGCGGTTGCCCCCAACAGATGAATGCCTTGACTATCCACAATCACCTGTCCATCCTCTGTTATCACGGCCAGCTGTCCTTCGAAAACCATGCCCTTCCCGGCTTCCGGTTCACCGTATCTAATGGGATTATCGCTTGCAACATAGCTGGGATCCACATGTTCCGGAGCGGTACCTGATAATACGAAGCGATCTTCCTTTACTTGAAGTGTGTGCCGAAGCGGGCTGTCCAGAGCGGTATGCACATGGAGTTTCCCCTGTACACTTGCGGTCAGACGCAGCACAATCACCTGATGGGGATTCGAAGCAAACATCTCACGCTTGTAGGTGACGTTCCCAACCTGGTATTCAACGCTGTGCAGTGCCTGTTCTATATCCAGCGTCCGTTTGTAGGAATGATGAATCGCCCCATGCTCAAAACGAAGAAGCAAATCTCCGAAGGGCAAGTAGGATTGCGTATAGGGTCCCTGCATCTCTCTCGTCAGCGTATCTGCCTCTTGGTAGCGTCTCTCCTGTATCAGCTTGCGAACCTTCGACAAAACCTCCTTCGCGCCCGGATTATTACCGTCCGTAGGATAGCCCGACCATAAAGTGTCCTCGTTCAGACTGATTTTCTCCTGCTCTACTCCTCCAAAAATCATGCCACCGAGACGACCATTACCAATGGGAAGCCCCTCCGTCCATACACTGGCGGGTTTGTCATATTGAAGTTTCATAGGTTCTCTCCCTCATTCCGTTTTGGTATTGCTACTGACTGTATTGCCTTGAATATCAGCTTCAGTGCAAGCGGTGACATGGACGAAGTCTTCAATGCAGGACCGCAGATCCACTCCGCCAGCACGAACGATTTTATTCGATGTGAAGACTAGTCCGGAGGTACTCTTGGCACACAAGAGCATAACGTTGCTGCACGTCTGGAATTGATTGTTCTGAATAATCACCTGCTTGTGAACGGGTAAACCCTCATCCATCTCTTCGTTTTCCGGTGCAATGGAGATAACCGGGTATTCCTCGCTCCCGCATTCAATGAAATGATTGCCTGTAATGGTCACATCTTCTGCCCTCCCCGACTCATACCATGACTTGGCATCCGCCGCGATCAAAATAGCACTCATGTGCATCCGTTCGAACACATTGTTAGCAATCCATACTTTACGCCGGGTGGTTACCAGAATGCCCCGAGTCGGGACCCTGGCAAAATAGTTATTCACAATCTCTACCTCAGGTGTCCAGGTGATGTTCTCAATCACATCCTGGCTGCCTATATCTTCCGGAAGATCATGGGCAAGAGTCAAAATGAACTCGCGCGCAGTCAGACGTTGGACTCCTACCACTTGGTTCGCTGCATAGGTGGTAAGAGAGCCAGCACGAACAAACTCGATCTCGTCCCCTGGGTAAAACGCAGGGAGACCATACGTCTGGGGATGCATGAAACGGACTTTTACGGAATTCTTCCCCACTCGCTGGATGATACGAAGATAAGTCCCATGCACATTAATGGAATCATCGTGTGAACCTATCAAACGGCTGTCCTCCACCACGACCTTGCCTCCACAGCTGGACAGATGAAGAAAATCGGCGAAGCCGGCAACCGTTCTTCGGGTTTTGGTACGAGGAGTCATATTCATTCGGCGAAAAGTAAGATTACGACTGAATTGGCTCACAACACCAAGTCCATGCATGAAATGCAGACCGACATTTGCAAAGGTGACGTCTGAGCATTCGGTGATAAATACACCCACCTGGTCACGAAGCCCATCCCGGTTTTGCAGGACATGACCCAGGCCAACATCAGGGGAGAAATCAAAATGAAAACGAAGCAGCCTCGGCTCGATCTCCTCAACATTTTTCGCCTGCTCCAGCCAGTTGTCTATTCTCCATGTTGTATTACGCAAGGGATCATAGGTCTGCATCGGCCCGTTCATAAAGCTCCAACCCTCTCCGACCCAGGCCAGTTGTCCGTTAAGGATCTCATACCGGGAATCCGGATGAACCCTGGCATCAAAATAGCTGCTTCCCCTGTCTACAATCGTCATCTCGGTCACCGTTGGCTGGTCATAGTCAATACGCAGATTGCATATTTCCACACTGGTGCAACCGTCCAGAACCAGCATCGTCTGCTTCCCGTGGAAAATAAACAATGAGTCGTTGCCTTCCAGTTTCAGTCCATCCAGACCTTTCAACCACAAGCCAATCGTCTTAGTGATATCCGGGTTCTCTTCCTCACTGGCCGTATTTGAAATGTAATAAGGAGCCTGAACGGCCTCATGCGGATAAAAATGATACCTCCCTTGAGCACAGTCCAGCACCACTGGTCCGGAGATTTGAGAAACCGCCTGAATGGCATGAGTCATGGCAGGCTGAGTATCCTGCTCCGAATCTGGCTGAGCCCCATAATCCGTTAATCGTATGATCACAGGTGTAGCCTCTGCAGCTTGTTTCGACCGATGAATGAATATCCCCCCTTTCTTGTTGGTCATTGAACGAAGACTATTCACATCATCCTTATGCTGTGGATGCAACAAACATCAGGTGCCTGGTCCAACTCAGGCACCTGATGTTCGAATCTTCACCTGCTATTTGGATGCCTCATAGGCCTTTTGCAAAATTTCAAGATAGCGGTCAAGCTTCAGGTTTTCCAGACCTTTGACATATGCATCCCAATCTTTGTTCAGATCCTTGTTGCCCGTAATGAATTGAAGCTGGTTCTGCTCAATGTAGTTTCGGATATTGGTTTGCAGCAAGCTTGCTTCATCAATTTCGGAAGGGTCAATCCATACAGACCAGATCGGGAACAGCTCTTCTGGCTCGTGTCCTTCATACAGCAGCGTAGCATCATACAGTCTGCGCTCATAGCCGTCGGAGGCGTAGATATCCGTGCCTTGAACAAAGGTATCCCGATACTCCTTCGGCATATAGAAATGAGCCATTCCGCTCCAGCCCGCATTGCGCGGCGCTTCTCCCTCAGCCATTGGAATCTGTTTAACCATCGGCTTGGAATCCTTGCCCAGTGCCACGTCGCCTTCTCCCGGATCGGTCCAATCGATTCCTTTCAGACCACTCGCCCCGTTCGTTTGACCTTCGGCAGTGAACATATAGTCCACCATTTTGATTAGAGCGATCTGCGCTTCTTCGCTTGCCTTGTTGGTAATGACGAATTTGGCTCCCGGAGATACGCCGCCTCCATCATGGGTTGCGTACGATACGCCTCCCGGTCCGGAAATCGGAGGTACAGGATTATAATGTGCCGAGCGTGTATTGCCAGGATCAATGTTTACGAAGATTGCGGGGTGCATTCCTGCCCCGACGCCGAGAATTTCCGCATCTGCATTTTCCCCAATTTTCTTAAAGGCTTCCGCGTTCTGTGTAAAAGCTCCTGGATCAATGAGACCTGCATCGTACAACGATTTGATATAGGTCAATCCTTCCTTCCACTCCGGCGTAATGGCTGCGGATTGAACCTTTCCTCCGTCCATTTGCAGGTAGTTGCGGTCATCATCGTACACAAAGGCATTCATAAGGAATGGGATGATGCGCACACCAAATTCTTCGATGGAACCGCTAAGAGGTACTTCATCGGCTTTGCCATTTTCGTTCGGGTCCTGCGTTTTGAACGCCTGCAGCACATTTTTGAACTCCTCCGTCGTGGTTGGCATCTCCAAATTGAGCTTTTTGAGCCACTCCGTATTCATCCACATCTTGCTCGGATAAGAGCAGTGGAAACATTCCGTATAGGCAACAAGGCCATAGATATTGCCATCCGGTGCTGTGTTAAGCGTTTTCAAATTTGAGTTACTTTCCATCGCTGCTTTGATGTTGGGCGCATATTGATCAATCAGATCGTTGAGCGGCAAGAGGACGCCCTGTTTGCCATATTTCAAAAGATCCGCTTGGGAGAATTGGTCAATGTAATGAGTAAGCAGGTAGGCATCAGGATAGTCGCCACTTGCGAGCGAGATCTGGCGCTTCTCCTTGGCTCCATCCGACGGATTGATCTGCCAGTTGAATTTGATGTTGAACTTGTCTTCCACGAATTTGGTGAATTGGTTGGTCGGGATATCGATCCCCGATTCCTGTACGGAAAATACACTGATGTTCACCGGACCGTCTCCTGCAGCCGACTCTCCTGATTCAGGGCTTGACGAGTTTTCACTCGAGCATCCGCTCATTACAATCGTGAACGCCATGAGCAGCATAAGTATGATTGTCAGACTTTTCTTCAAAATGGATCACTCCCTATAGTAATTTACCGGTGAAGAAAATGATTTCCTAACTCAAGCTGTGAATTAGCCCTTAATGGAACCAACCAGCATTCCCTGTACAAAATGACGCTGTACAAACGGATAGATCACCAGCACAGGCAATGTAGCCACCACAATCAAGGAATATTTTAACAGCTCGGCAAGCTGCTGTCTCTCCACCATTTTCGCAGCATCCATCGCTCCTGCACTGTTGTTCTGAATAATAATGCTGCGCAGAATCAGCTGTAACGGGAACAGATCAGCCGATTTAAGATAAATAAGAGCATCAAAATAAGCATTCCACTGCCCAACCGCATACATCAGTACCAGCACAGCGATAATGGGCTTGGATAGAGGGAGAACGATACTCCAGATGAAGCGCATGTCACTGCAGCCGTCCATCTCGCTGGCTTCCAGCAATTCCTCGGGAATGGAGGATTTGAAGAAGGAACGGGCAATGATGACTTGCCACACCCAAATGGCATTAGGAATCAGCAGCGCCCAGCGTGTGTCGATCAGATGAAGCTGCTTCACAACCATATACGTCGGAATTAACCCGCCGCTGAAAATCATCGTAAAGGTGATAATCATCATTAAGGCATTTCGGCCAAAAAAGCTTCTGCGGGATAGCGGATAGGCAATCATGATGGTCAGGACCACACTGATAAACGTACCTACCACCGTATAAAAGATGGAATTACCGTACCCTTTTAAGATTTCAGGTGTGTTGAATAGTGCCTTGTAACCACTGAATGAAATATCTACAGGCCAGAGCCATACACGGCCAGAAGTGACGGCTGCCGGGCTGCTTAACGAGCTGCTTATAATAAAAATCAGAGGATAGATCACCGCCAGTACAACGAGACTGAGCACAATATAGATCGTAATCAGGAACGCTCTGTCGGCGGCAGATTCCCTAATCCTTTTTGGTACCGTTGCTGCCACTTTAGGACCCTCCTTTCCTACCAGATACTATTGTTGGTCACTCGTTTCGCCAAACCGTTCACGGTAACCAGCAAAACGAGATTAATCAGCGAGTTGAACAATCCGACCGCGGTCGCAAAACTATAGTTGGCATTCAACAGGCCAATGCTGTAAACATAGGTTGCAATAATTTCAGAGTTGGCTAGGTTAAGCGGATTCTGCAGCAGGTAGACCTTTTCGAAGCCAATGGCCATGACATTCCCTACATTGAGAATCAAAATAATGACGATGGTCGGAACAAGACCTGGGAGGTCGACGTGTCTGATCTTTTGAAACCGTGAAGCTCCATCAACTTTGGCCGCTTCATACAGCGTCGGATCAATTCCGGCAAGAGCTGCCAAATAGATCACTGCGCTGTATCCTGCGGTTTGCCATATATCCGACCAGACATAGATGGATCGGAACATCCCGGGTTCGCCGAGGAAATTGACCGATTCAAGCCCGAAAAAATTAAGGGCAATGTTGGCAAAGCCAAGCCGAGGTGCCAGAAACAGCATGATAATGGATACCATTACGACTGTTGAAATGAAATAGGGCGCAAACGATACGAGCTGTACGAACTTTTTAAACTTCGTGCTCCGCACTTCATTAATCATAAGGGCTAAGATAATTGGAATCGGGAATCCCGCCAGCAGCAAATATCCGCTCAGTATAATCGTGTTCTTCACCAGTGTCCAAAATAACGGATTTTCGAAGAACAGACGGAAGTTTTGCAGCCCCACCCAGGGACTTCCCCAAATACCCTTAATGACGTTATAGTCCTTAAAGGCAAGGACTGCATTAATCATTGGGTAATACTTGAAAATAAGAAAAAACAGCAAGGGTGGAATCACCAGTAAATGCAATTGCCAGTGCTTCCTCATTTTCCTGCGGGCATTGCTCCATAAGCTCGTTTCTTTTCTCTGTGGCAATGACCTGTGATTCACAACGACTTCCTTCTCCAGAACAACCCCCCCTGACTTCAGTCTGTGATGTTCAATGATGATAGCGCTTACTACACGTTGATCATAGTGGATTGAGATGGCTTCTTAACAGGTACAATTGAGCTGTAGAGCGTACAGTTATCCCTTTTTCGAGGGCACAAACCAGCAACAGAACGGCCATTTCTCCATATAAACCGCTAGATTGCACCAAAAAGACCGCATCGTCCTCTTGGGACAACACGGCCATAAGACCTGAATGATTTCATTCGTAAGGAGTCTGTCTATACACACTCGGAGAAATACCATTCAATCGTTTAAAGGCACGCCGGAAGGAATGTGAACTGTTGTACCCCACTCTTGCTGCTATTTCGTCCACTGTATAGTTATTATCCCTTAACAGGATCATCGCCTGATCCATTCGCACTTTGATCAGATGATCAGAAAAATTAACCCCCGTATACTCCTTGAACAGTTGGGAAATGTATTTTTCAGGTCGCTCAACGTGTTCAGCAACGCGATACAGGGTTAGCTCGGCATCCGAATACATCTCTGCAGTATACGCTTTGATCTGTTTAACGATTTGACTATGGGTATCCTTCTTCTTGTTTGCAATCAGTCCGCACAGTTCTTCCATGATTTCGTACAATTCAGACTTAACGGTCTCCAGTGGCTCCGCGGACCCAATGTCGATGATCCGCCGTTTGACGTTTTCGATGGAATCATATTCCGTAAATGCCTTTTGATCAAGCAGCTTGATAAAGGTTCCCTTCATCTCGCCAATCAGTTGATGTTTCATTTCCATAGATAGCTCCCGCTGCTCCATGTTCTGTACCATGATGGCTTCGACAATCCGCTTAGCTTCCTCAAGTTCTCCGGCCCGGATCGTTGTAATCAGTCGCTGCTCGGAGTCGAGCGGATAATAATAGGTCGTATTTTCGGTCTGTGTTTCACTGCTCCACACCATACCCCTTTCGTTCATGTAGATAGCATATTCAAGAGCTTGATTAGCTTGGTCGAAGGAATCACTGACCTCCGTCACGGACGAGAAATGGTTGCCGAATCCTGACTGGATGGTGATCCGGTAATCATTAAACACAACCTGTGCCAACTCATCCATGGTCTGCGTAATATCTTCTACGGTGCGTTGTGTATCAGCTTCCTCATCCGTGGAGAAAAACAAAGTGGCTACTTTATCCGATCCCCAATCGGTCATCAGTACATTAACACCAAGCTCGCTCAGCGCCTGCTTCAACAGCAACCGAGAAGCATTTAGTTCATTCAGGATATCAACGTTATCCATGCTGCCATAACCTTTGATCTGAACGAGACCCGCATATCCTGCTCCCTGATGCAAAAGAATATCCGCCTGTTCGGCCGCAGACAGAATCTCGTCACGTGATTTGAATTCACCCGAGATCAGGCGCTTCAAAAAAGCATCCCTTACGAGTGGCAGCTGGCGATTCAATTCTGTCTCGAGCAGCTTGTTCTTGGTGATCATATCCGAGATGTTTCCGCTTAGAAAATCAAACTCATTCCTGGAAGTCTCGTCATCTCGTCCGAATTGCTCCTTCATCACACTTAGCAGTCGATTGATTGGGGCGCTATGACGATAAGCAAGCACCAGTCCTACGAGCAGTCCAATCAGTAGTGTTCCACCTGTAATGAGCATGCTCATCTTCTTGATCTTGTTTGCATTTTCCAGAAGAAGGTCACGCGGAATCCCTGCCTGATATACCCAGCCGTTAGAATCCGATTGCGTAGTGATGACCAAATCATCCTTATAGAACTGACTAACCTTGTTCGGATCGAATTTCGGATCAGAGATCATCTTGGCCATCTCAGGTTCTCCACTGCCCTTCAGCGCAATGGTTCTCCCTTCCGCATCGCTAATGTGAACCCAGCCGCCATATCGGTCCGTCATACTGGACAGCAGTCCTACGATCATCTTCTCATCAATGACGACGACAGCTACCGCCGGCGAGGAATCGTTGAAGCTGTCCAAAGGCAGTGATTGCATATATGTAATGACCGAAGTTTGCTGGCCTCTGCTGACATAGGAGCTGAGCGGCTTAATTTCACTACGATGTGTTTGTTGTAATACTTGCTTCATCCATTCCTCCAGGGACAGATCTGTATAATGAAAATCGGCATAATAATGATTCGGCCTGTAGGAGGAACCCGGGGTAAGAATTAGATTATAATTGGCTAAATAAATATAATAATTTTGCAGGAAATCATTCGTCTGCCCAAATGTCAGCACATTCTCCATGGCTCGCCATATGCCATATACATTCGTTTCGTTATCCCTTTCATTCATTAGGACGTTCAGTTCCTGATTCACGGCAAGCTGTCTGGTGAAGCCTTCGACTTCAGCCATGCGCCGTTCCAATATTTCTTGGCCCTTCTCAAGCTGAGTAACCCCATTCTCAATGGAAATGGATTGCGTTACGGAAATCGAAGTCAGATAAGACATGTAGCCACCTATGCTGGGTATGACCAAAATGATGACATATGAAATGAGAAATTTCCGAAAAACACTGGAATTTCGAATGGGCAACCCCTCCATCGCCGAGTTGTTGGTAGCGCTATCATAATCACAGATTATATCATTTTTTGGCTTAGTCAAATGTTTTCTTGCTTGTGCAGCAGCTCATGCATTGCGCTTTACTGATGCAGCCCACCCTTTATTAAAATGATTCAGAAAGAAGGGGACCTATATGGTCCCCTTCTCAATTAGCACTATTTTCAGCTATTCAACCCATTGCTCTCCGCCACTTGCAGCGGGCTTCGAACCATGATTAACTGACGCTTCTTCAATATCTTCAAATGCCCAATGGGAAGGTGATACATCCTTCCACTTAGGCTGCGAAACTCCCTTAAGTGGTCCTCTTCCCAGCGCCCGGTTAATGATAACAACGGCTTCCGCTCTTGTCAGCTCAGTATTCGGCCGGAAGGTCCCGTCATTGTAACCTGTCAGAATTCCCAGCCCTTGGGCTTTTTGAATTGCATCCTTAGCCCAATGACTGCCAATATCAGAGAACCCGCTGCCTGGTTTGGTCGTATCCGGAGCCAGGCTCACAGCCAAACTTGCCATCTCTGCACGGGTCAAGGACTGATTCGGTTTAAATGTGCCATCCTTGTAGCCTTGCATCAGTCCCATTTTTGCAACCTTGTCGATTGATGCTGCTGCCCAATGGGAAGAACTCACATCACTGAACGTCACGTCTAATGATGCAGCATCTTTTTCAACGACTTTGGTGAGTATGGCTGCCATCTCTGCACGAGTGATCTTGTTATTCGGTCTAAACAGTCCGTCCTTATAACCGTTAATATATGCCTCATGCCGAGTCGTCTCCGTATTCCCGGAAGGTTCCTCTCCTGCTTCTGTTTCCGGAACCGGAGTAACTGGAGGCTGTACAACAGGAGTTGACGGTCCACCCGGATTGGAAGGTCCAGATGGATTGCTCGGATTTGTTGGATTTGTTGGGTTTGTTGGCCCGCTGTCCCCAGCAGCTATCGTAAATTTCAGTTGATCCGTGAGCATGAGCTCACCGGACTTTTTGACCGCCTTCAGCGTATGCACACCACTTGTCAGTCCTGTTATGCTGTAGATTTCCTGCCTATTTTTACGTCCCTCACTGTACGTATCTACGGTTTGCACCAGATTTCCGTCGATGTAGATTTCCACCTCACCCTGCTGCGGCCCAGTCGGAGTAATCATACGGATGCCAGTACCTTTGAAGACATACTCAAAGGAATCACCGTTTACAGCCGAATAATGAACATCATTGAGATAATCGCCGCCAAAAACAAAACGGAGGTTCAACGTGCCGAGAGGCTGTGCAGCAAGGTAGGATTTTCTAAGCGTCACCCTATCCCCTGCTACCTCGTAATCGGTTCCCTTTACCAGCTCAAGTGAGCCATTCATAATCTTCTTGAAACTTTCCGGTTCCTGCAAAAGTTTCACTTCAATATCAGTTTGAGCAGATTCAGCTTTGTCAAAAACAGCACTCACCGGCTGAATGATATTTGGAATTTCCACCTTGAGGAAGTCAAGAAGCATGAACCGCCCTGACTTTTTCACGGCTTTAAGCGTATGCAGCCCATCTGGCAGCCCTGAGACACTATAGACCTTTTGCTGCGCCAAACGTCCGTCACGGTAAGCACTTACCGTTTCCTTAAACTCACCATCTACGTAAATATCCATGTCGCCCTGGGACGGATCCACTTCCGTAAAAAACTGAATACCCGTTCCCCTGAATTCATACTCAAAATAATCGCCGTTCTGCTCGGCGTAATGCACATCATCCTTATAGTCGCCAAATGCTCTCCCCGTGCTGCGTGACCAGTTGCCGCTATACTTAATTGCGGGATCGTCATTGTTAATCATCGCGAATCGGATTCCTGAAGTGTCAATAACCTTAATCGCCAGCGTCTGCGGATCCCCCGCGCTAAATACCACGTTAAACTTCGTTGTGCCAACGGGCAGCTGGGTGAGGTATTGTTTCTTGATCGTTAACGTGTTGTCAACGACATCGTAGTCATCTTCGCCGAGATTGCCCCCGTCGTATGTCACACCAGTTAACGTATTACCATTCAGGTTTAACGTGATCTTCACATCCGCCTGCTGATCCACTGCTTTATCAAAGTCTGCAGCGACTGGGCTTATTCCACTGTTCTGCCCACCAGACTCTTTTTCCCTGGTTACCTTGAGTGCATCGAGAAGCATGTATTGGCCCGATGCCTTAACGACCTTCAGGGTATGTGTTCCACTTGGCAGATCTGTTTTGCTGTACAGCACCTGCTGGGCTTCCCTTTCTCCATCGGTATACGCGCTTACCAGTTCTGCCTCACCATTATCGAGAATAATGCTCATGTCCCCCTGCTCTTGATGCTTCTCTGTCAGCAGCTCGATACCTGTACCTGTGAATGTGTATTCAAAATAATCGCCGTCTTTTTCTGTATAATGTACATCGTCATTGAAGTCCCCGAAACTTCTGCCGGTATTCGCATTCCATGAACCTGTGTAATGTATCTCACTGTCGTCATCGTTAACGTAGACCACCTCGGTAACCGTGGTATCCTCTCCAGCAATGGATGGTTCAGCAGCCAGTTCATCTGCTACATTGGAATTGCTCGCTGGATCAGCAGTCGTTCTATCATTGCCTGTGGAATCCTGAATTGCTATAGTCAGGTCCTGCGAACCCTCTAATTGTTCCTTGCCTCCATTTCGCTTCCAATCTCCGGTATAGCGCATGCCTGTATCATCGTCATTCACCGTCGATGTTCCGCTCAGTGCCTTGACTTTCAGCATTCGTGAAGCATGAGGCTCCAATAAACCACTGCTAAATCCCTCGTTAAAGTTACCCAGTTCGGAATGGCTCCACAGGTCACGGACCGATGCAGGTCCTTCCAGACCGATATCGCTCCAATTGACCTTGACCTCAGCACTCCGGTTGCCCAGATTAAACAGAGCCACACTGTACGTTCCATCTCCGTTATTGGCGTACCATACCTGCTGCTGGGTATCCATCGATACCGGATGAGCCGGACGTCCAGCCTGATTGACAGCGATCACTTCATCATTGGTCAGAAGTTCAAGTCCATAGCTATCCAGCCTGGTCATGTCATTCCCTGTATACAACGGTGCAGACGAGATCGCCCAGAATGTCATGGCTGTCTTCCGTTCATCCTTCGTGAGCCCATCCATGGAACCGTTGCCCACGTTTAGCGAGTCAAAATCATTCCACCCGCCAGGGCCTGCATCACGCCACCAAAGCGCAGCGATTGGAAACAATCGTGCAATGTTAGCCCACTGCGTTAAACCCACATTGCTGTCGTATGCTTCGACATCCCAGTCAATACGCCAGCCATTGGCGTGTTTTTTCCAGAAATCCACGTAGTTATGGTCCAGTGCCCATGAAAGCTCGAACCAGATATTATGCCTTGCCAAAGCCTTGGACCAGGCCTCCACATCTCCTCGTGCATCCCTGCTCAGATTGTTAATGCCTGATCCTGGAGTCACGCTGTCGAATTTGACAAAGTTAATGCCCCACTCGCCCAGTAGATCTGCGATGGAATCGATGTATTTCTGAGCACATGGATTCGAAAAATCAATCTTGTAGGTATACGCATTCCAAGCATCCATCACGGTAAGCGGCTGATATGCAATATCCTGCATTCGGCAAGCTCCGCCTGTTCCGTAAATCTCGAGGTTTTTATTGTATGCATCAATGGACAATCCGGGAATCAGATAGATCCCGATCTTCTGACCATTGTTATGAACATAGTCGATAACCTCCTGGAATCCGTTCGGATACAACTCTTTGTTAGGAATCGGTCTTCCGTATTCATCATTATCTCCGTTCCATCCTGCATCAATATTGATATATTCATAGCCATGAGCCTGTAACTTCTCGCGCATGGCATCCGATTGCTTCTTGATGCTCTCCGCTGATGTCCATTTTACGGAAGGGTCATACACCTGCATACTGTAACTGCTCCAGCCCATGTACGGTTTCTCAGCCAATGTTTTCTCCGCCGCTGCTTCAACCACACGACCTTTGGTCCCTGTAAAACCAAACTGAACTGCTGCAAAGATGAACACCAGAAAAACCATCGCCATCCGTTTACCCATTCGCTTCAAATCATCCCTACCCCCTCTGAAATAATGAATTTAAATCCATAATGATAGCGCTTTCCTTACGAGAAAAGAATAGTGGATGCGCGATTTCCAGAATAGGTACACTTCGCCTTTTAGCGTACATTTCACCTTGAAAGCAGGGGCATAGCAGGCTAGAACAGGCATTTCTCCAAATAGCACTGGATCTATACCTTAAAGAAAGTTGGAGTGGCTGCCCTAGGGGATTAACCGATGCCGCAAATGAAGCAATATGGACTAGCGCAAGTTGATGTCATCTATTCGAAAAATGTTCTGACGTACAGTATTTATCAACGCAAAAAACCACCAGTATAAACTATACCGATGGTCTTATAATCAAAAGATACGATCAGACAACAGCAATTCGAAGTTAAAGAGCATATCAAGGTGGCTTCTCTTGCCTCGTATCGGTGCGACCGAGCTGAATACCTTGAACGAGCTACTCCAGCTGTTTATTTATCAATGCACTATTGGTTTCTTTGAGTCTTTTTGGTCAAAAGGTTAAGCAAATAATCTTTTAAATCCACGATTCGTAAATACTCAGGCTTTTGGTCTGTTCCGCTGATAATCAAGGGGACAAGCGATTCCTGTTTACGAATTGATCCGTGGCCTCCTCCGTCCTTGTGCGTTGGTGAATTGCCACTGGTAAATTCATAGCCCGGTTTGGCCGTGACAACCAAAAATTCACCTTGGTGTGAACGGAGCGAGCTTGACAAGCGTTTCAGGACATCCGGATACTCATCGTATTTCAATGTATGTTTAACCTTGTTTGTGCTTAAGTCCAGTACCTCTTCATCCTGTTCAACCGTCCATGATTGGTTGTATGAATCGGTCAGGTTACCTCCTGATTTAAATCTGAGCTGTTTGCCTGTGGATCCCTGAACTGCGTAATTCCACTCGTTCTCTTTCCAGGAAATAAAGTCAATGCGTGGATCATCCTTTAGCAGGTTTGCTATATCTCTAAGGGAACGGTCCACCTTCAATGAATATATATAGGCCATCGTTTCATTGACGGCAAGGATGAGTTCAGTCTCCTTCGATACAGCATCACCCGGACGCATAATTTTGGCATCTCCCAGCAAAGAGGGCAGATCAATGACCGGATTCTGATCTTCAGGCAGAATACGAGTCATTCCGCTGTCACCCGCAATGATAAGGATGGCATCTTGCAAAGCTTTTTCCGGAGAACCGAATGTTTGCAACACGGATTGAAGCTGCTGATCTAACTCCTTGACTCCACGAAGTCCCGTAGGGCCTTTCTTATGTAACTCCCGGTCTAAATCCGGTAAATAGACAAACAAAAAATCCGGTAATTTATTGGATTGAATTAAATATTTTAAGGCTTCAATCGCAAATTCATTATGAATCCCCATTCGCTTCGTGAGACCATCCGGCAAGTCTTTAATCCCTTGAAACGGATTAGACAAGGCACCCAGGGACATTAAGTCCGGCCCTTTCACATCAATCTCTTTGGGTAAAGAAGCAGCTGCTTGAATCCATTGAGGTATCGACAGCTTTTGAGCGGACATCCCTCTGTATATCAGGCCGTTGATTGAACCCGATTTTAATCCTTGCCGGGCAAGATCCTCATAGATCGTAGGTAAATTCCTGTTCAAATGACTCCCGTTTAAATGGATTAGAGCATCGGTCACTACCGGGTGCACTCCTTGTTTGAGCACTTCCGTCGGGCCGGTTCCGTACATGATCATTTTTTTGTTGTCCGCAGAATACCAAGTCAGACCCGGCACACGGTGAAGGTCCGAATATGCACCGGTAAGCAAGGAGCTGTCGATCGTGACGGACATCGTGGGAAAAGAACTGACCAGATTTTTATAATATTGCCCGTTCTTGATCAGAAATTGTAAGGCAGGAAGCTCCTGCTTGTCGATTCCTTGGTCGATCGCCTGATACATTAAAGAGTCCACCATCAGGAAAATGACTTTTTTCGCATTGTTACCATTAGCGGAATTTATCCGCATCAAATCCTGTTCTTTAGGTTTCGAGCTCTGACATCCGATAAGCATGGCCAATAACAAAATCCAAGGCAATTTCCGAATCCCTTTTTTCCTCATAGACAATTCACCCCATTTATGTACATTTTGTCTTGAAAATCCTGGGGTTATTCGAGGTGCTTTTTGCCAAGAGGCAATGGGACCTGAAGAAATGCCTATTGTTCAACAATATCCTTTTTCAGCCGGCGCTCCAAACAGAAGCTCGACTTGCATACAGCTATTTTGTTTTTCTCATTTGATGAACTGCAGCATCTCTAATGTAACTAAAAAAAACAAAAAGGTCCCCAATCTGCCAGAAAAAGCAGATCAGAAACCTCATGTATGAATTGATGCGGTCGAGAGGACTCGAACCTCCACGGGGGGTTAGCCCACACGGACCTGAACCGTGCGCGTCTGCCAATTCCGCCACGACCGCATATGGTATATCTCCGAGATAATCTATCGCGGCGACAAGAAATAATATATCATGTGAAATTCAATGTGTCAACAATTAAATGATTTGGTATAAAACTACGATAACCGAAAGTTATAAAATCTGGTCGAGACCTGACTTTCCCTGATGAGAATGAACCGTGCTCTCCTCTGATACTCCAATTTACTTATTTGTCCAATTTCTGTGCTGATGAAACACAAATTACGTTTTTGTCATCATAAATAAACATGGAGAACTACTATTTTTCACAAAAAGTCTTGAATTCCGTTAACATTGCAGAAGGAAGAAAGGTTTGACAATTACGCATTTATGCAATATAGTTTCAAAAGGTTACAAAAACTTAATTATTCATTTGCCGAGTTTCATGTTTGAAAACGGGGGAACCATTTTGGGTGAATTATTCTTATACATAGGAAATATAGGGAACCTTCTACCGAACCCTTAGCTAACTCCGTAGGCATCGAAGGGAGAACATTGATTTTGAAAAAACTGATCATTTCTATTTTTGGCGCAGCCGTTCTATTCACATCTGGTGCAGCAAGCACTGAGGCAAGCAGTATCAACACCGTCGTTAACAACATGACTGGAATTCCTTACAAGTGGGGCGGCACGACGCTGGCCGGGTTTGATTGCTCTGGATTTATGAGATATCTCTTCCAAAAATATAGCATTGATTTGCCACGTACTTCACAGCAGCAGGCTAAGGCGGGTACTCCGGTATCCAAAGCCAATATCCGCACAGGTGATCTGGTATTCTTCAACACTTCAGGCAGCGGCATTTCGCATACAGGCGTATACATCGGGGGCGGACAATTCGCTCATGCTTCCAGCAGCAAAGGTGTCAGCATTACCAAATTATCAAATCCGTATTTCAACACTCGCTACGTTACCGCACGCCGGGTGACTGGACAATTTATGTATAATAAGATGCTTGGAAAAATATAAGTTGGACAAGAAACAGGCTCTGGATCATTCCAGAGCCTGTTTTGCTCTCTAGTTATTCAGCACACTTGCAGGAGAAACCTTAGTGCAATGCCTTTTGCACACGCATTGCGCCTTGAGACAGCGCGTGACCGCCGCCTACTGCTCCGGCTACCGCAACCGTCTCCATAATCTCCTGATCGGTTGCGCCCTTCGCACGTGCCTCTTCTACGTGGTAAAACGTACATACTTCGTTATTGGCAAACAATCCGATGCCGAGGGCAATCAGCTGCTTGGTTTTGGCATCAATGGCACCTGACTGAAAGCATTCACCCGTAAATTCGTGATACGCTTTGACTACGCCAGGCAATACATCGCTTAATTCTCCAATCTGATCCTTGTAGGCATGTACCTTATCATTCATCAATGTCATGGCTACCCGCACATCCTCTCGGCTGATAAGTTTACGAATTCTCGCTGTACCTATCTTCTCTCCCGAGTGGCGGAATTATGCCAAAGCATCCATGGTAATTCCATGCATCCGTCTCCAGAGCGGCTCTATTCATCAGCCGGGCTTTGGCGCGGTTCGCTAAAGAGCTGATAACGATAGCTGCGGTCCAGCTTGACCACACGTCTGTTCTGGCGACGGATAAGCACCTGTTCCCCATCCCATGCAACGATAATCCCTGTTACATCATTGGACTCCAAACCATCCCGTACCACTCTTACTTTTTCACCCGATAAGCGCAGTGCATCCAATTCTGCATCACTAATCATGTCTATGGCTCCTATGTTCCAAAATAATTTACAAAAAGAGACCTAAATGAAGAGTCATTTAGGTCTCACGTGACTGTATTGGACTGTTATGTCATTCGAAAAATGTCCCGACTGAAAGTTACCGCTGCGCGTGCTCTTTGCTGTCGTTCTTCTCGAACCAAAAATCAAGCACTTTGGCGGACATCACACGTTCTTCAAGGTACTCCACTTGATGTGGTGTAAATTGTTCTTTCCAAGCGAAGGACAACTCTTCACACAAGCCTACAATGGTCAGCAACTCTGACCAGGCAACATAGCGTTTGTACCAGAAAAATTGAGGATGTTCAATCATATAGGGATAAAGGTCATCAAATTCCGTATGTTTACAATCCAGGGCACGTTCAAAATGAACTTTCGACTCCGCCAGCTTTTCAATAAAAAATTGTTCTGATGCCGGTTGGTTCCCCATGGTGTTGCCTCCTCTCCCTAACATAACCCCATTATAAATGAAATCCGCGGTCATGCAAAGGCATTGTTCAAAAAATAGGCTTTTTCCTTTAAACTGTCACATTTAATTATCGTCGAATTGCACGGTTCCATCATTCAATGAACGAATGCGCACCAAGGCTTCCACGGGAATGCCCTGCTCACGGATCGTACGTGCACCGGCCTGAAAACATTTCTCAACCACGACACCGAATCCGACGAGCTCCGCCCCTGAACGTTCAATGATTTTAATGACACCGCGAGCTGCATCTCCGTTGGCGATAATATCGTCTATAAACAAAATACGGTCGTTTTCATGAATATATTCGCGGGATACCATAATATCGGTTACGATCCCTTTGGTAAAGGAAGGTACGCGTTCACAGTAGGCATCGGGATCTGCCAGAAGTGTCTTTTTTCGACGGGCAAATACGAGCGGCACCCCAAGTTCATGTGCTGCGGCAAAAGCAACCGGAATCCCTGAAGACTCCACCGTTATGACCCGTGTCACTCCACTTTCACGAAAGCGAGCGGCAAACTCGCGGCCCATCTCCATTGTCAATGCAGGATCAATCTGATGATTCAATAATCCGTCCAGCTTCAGCACCTGATCCGAGATGACTACGCCTTCTTGTAATATTCGTTGTTTTAATACTTCCATCATTCGACCTCCCAAGCCTATCCTATGAGGTAAAAGTATCATAGATGAGGCTGTCAGTTCAAGCGAAATCGGCTTTCCTCCATCATTGACCGATTCTGGGGACGAAAGCTTCTTACAATTGTCATGAGTTACCAGGGTCAAGCATACCTTGTACCATGGTACCCGCATGTCCAAACTATTATGGGGCCTGAGAGGGGAAACGCATGAAACAGGCATTCCGGGTGCTGCAGATCGCATTTACATACATCGGAACGGTTGTAGGGGCAGGCTTCGCGACAGGGCAGGAAATATTGCAGTTTTTTACCCAGTATGGCAAATGGGCCACCATCACCATTGGCTTATCGACCATACTATTTGTCTGGCTGGGCACCAAAATGATGCTCATCGCCCATGATACCGGCTCCCGCTCTTACGAGGACCTGAACAAGCACCTATTCGGCCAAAAGGCTGGAAAGTGGATTACCTGGATAACGCTTCTGATACTTATTGGTGTAAACAGTGTAATGCTCGCCGGAGCAGGCTCTGTCTTCGTGGAGCATCTTGGACTGAATTACCAGACTGGTTTGATTATTACGATAGTGGGAACGTACCTGCTTCTTGGACGAGGCATCAAGGCCATATTGCAAATGAATAGCATTGTGGTTCCGATGATGCTCCTGTTGTCCATTCTCATGATTACAAGCACCATACACCATCCCGGTGCCTTACGGTTCGTTACGCTGACTACAGATACCAATCCTATACAGGTGTGGCTGTCTCCACTATTGTATTCATCCTTCAATCTGGTACTGGCCCAAGCTGTTCTGGTGCCGGTAGGCAATCAGATCCGTGATCGTAATGTCCTGAAATGGGGCGGTGTACTCGGCGGAATCGGCGTAGGCTTCATGCTGTTAGCCGCCCATTTCGCCATGTCAGCCCAGATGCCAGGTATCATGCAGTTCGAAATTCCGATGGGGAGCATCGCCTTCCAACTTGGATGGGCTGTGCAATCTGTGTATGTAACTCTGATCTTCATGGAAATATTCACAACGTTCGTCGCAGATATCTATGGTATGACTCTTCAGCTGGGTCAGCACTTACAAGTACCCCCTAGATTAATTACATTAACCATTATGATGCTGTGCTACTCACTTAGCCAGTTTGGATTCAGTTCTCTTCTATCCATTCTCTATCCAATCTTCGGCAGCCTAGCCCTAGTCTGGGCCGGAAAATTGGTGATCGACCGTTGGGGAAGCTTTCGCACGAGACATAAAAACCTGTAAGTTATACTGCGTGCCAAAATGTATTATATTTTAATACCATATTCTCTCAAGCAAAAAGCCGCTGTTCTCCAGCGGCTTCTTCTGTTTATTTTATTTCAGGGATGAATCTAGGCTTTGCTCGCGTATTGCAGGTACAGCTTTTTCAGTTCATTAACCGATCTGCCCAATGAATAGTGCGTTTTGGCCTTTTCACACGCCGAGCGTGCAAGTTCGTACCGATACGAAGGATCCAGCATCACTTTCTCCAACGCCTCAGCAAGTGCCGAGGGATCCTCAGGGGGAACAAGCAGCCCGTTGCTGCCGTTCTCGATCTGTTCAGGAATTCCGCCCACATCCGTACCTATAAGTGCAAGACAACTCAGGGCTGCCTCGGCAAACACGGAACCAAACGCCTCTGCCCTGGAAGGAAGTACAAATATATCGAAAAATGGCATGAACTCTTCCGGATGCAGGGTGTATCCATAAAAAATAGTCTCATTATAGATACCCAAACGCTGAGCCAACTCTTCTAAATCAGGTCGAATCGGACCATCCCCGATAATATGTAAAACATAGTCATGTCCTCGACCTTTGAGTTCCGCGCAGGCTTTGAACAAAATATCCAGTCCTTTGGCCGGGACAAGCCGGCATACCGTAACCAGCTGCGGAATCGCATTATCATGAGGAATGGGTTTAAAACGTTTATCATCAAATCCGTTCGGAATAATGCCAATGACGTCAGACTGCTTCACATAAGGAGTTAAATACTGCCGAAAAGATTCGGAGACGGTTAACAACCGCTCTGCCTGATGCTCCAGCTCGCCGTAAATGGCAATCAAAAACTGATGATCCAGACCGTCTGGCTCGATTCTTCCATTCAGAATCAACTCACGCTCATAACTGGAGTGAATGGTTTGAATAAGCGGTGTATCGGGAAAAACACTTTTCATGGCAAGACCCGCAATGGGATGGTGAGCGTGAATCAAATCATAAGGCTTCTGAATGCGCAGCTTCGTCCACCATAAATAATCACGGTAAGTCTGCATATATTTTTGAACGACAGGACTTTCCTGATACTTGGTCCAATCGAACGTTTCGAACTGCACGTCCTCCCTGCCCTTGTTGCGAATTCGCTTCGGCAGCGAGAACAAGTCCATCTCCCACCTCGGGGACGTAAACCTCTCCTGCATATACGGAATCATAGAGGATACACCTCCGGGCTGCTCCGGAGGAAAGAAAAGCGCCTGCAGCAATTTCACCGTTAGTTTCCCCCTTTCTAGCTTCAGTCTTTCAGTACATCTTCAATCATGATATATTAGAACGTATGTTTCAGTAAAGAAATAACTGTTTATTCCTCACCATTTTAACAACAACGTTGCAGCTTGCAGACCCTGAGGTTTATCCGGGGAGGGTCATGCGGACAAGCGAATGAAAAGGAGAGCAACAAGACATGAGCAAGCCTTCACTCCCTGAGTCGTATATACATCATATTCGGGAAATGCTCGGCTCAGAAGCAGAAGCATTTATTGACAGCTATGATCAGCCTCGTGTACAGGGGTTGCGTTTTAACTCCCTTAAAGCTACACCAGAGCTCAAAAAGCAGGTGATAGAGCAGTTTAACCTGACCAAGGTTCCCTGGTGCGAGACGGGATACTACTACCAATCGAATGAGCGTCCGGGCAAACATGTGTATCATGCTGCAGGACTGTACTATATTCAGGAGCCCTCTGCAATGTCGGCCGTGGAAATGCTGAACCCGCAACCGGGTGAGATCATTTTGGATCTCGCGGCTGCACCAGGCGGCAAAACAACCCACATTGCCTCACTCATGGAAGACCAGGGGCTGCTCGTTTCCAATGAAATTCATCCGGCCAGAGCCAAAATCTTGGCAGAGAACGTAGAGCGAATGGGACTCTCTTCAGTCGTTGTTACAAGTGCAGCGCCGGGAGACTTGTCGGCCCGCTTTCCTGCAGCCTTTGACCGGATTATGCTGGATGCCCCTTGCTCTGGCGAAGGTATGTTCCGCAAAGATCCGGATGCGGTCACCGAGTGGAGCGATGATCTGGTCACACTGTGTGTGAACAGACAATGGGACATTTTGCAGGATACCTATATCATGCTTAAACCGGGCGGGACTTTGGCTTATTCCACTTGCACCTTCAATCGGGAAGAGAATGAAGGCATGATGGAACGTTTCGTTACCGCTTATCCAGATCTGACTCTAGTACGGACTGAACGAATCTGGCCTCACCTGGCCCAGGGCGAGGGACACTTTGTAGCTGTAGTGACCAAAGCAGAATCCCAAGCTCATGCATCCCAAGAGCTGGAAGAACCACCTCGCAAACGCAAAGATAAAAGAGGAAGAAATCCACGTCAAACGGCGTCATCCAAAGAAGTGGAATCTGCGTGGAATGCTTATCTGGCCTGGAGTTCTGACCATACAGACACGGTAGCTAACGGAACCGGCAGACCTCTGCTTTTTGGTGAAGCTTTATATGTATTGCCAGAGCATACTGCCCAGCTGCTGACCGATGATCGGTTAAATGGATTGAAGCTGCCCCGTCCAGGGCTTCATGTCGGTGATTGGAAAAAAGGGCGCTTCGAGCCTGCTCATGCACTCGCGCTGGCTCTGGGACAACAAGAGGCTGTTAACATGCAGCATGCAGCACTAGATGCAGAGACCAGCCAAGTGGCGGCATATCTTCGCGGTGAGAGCCTTCCTGCCGAAAGCGGACTTACCGGATGGACTCTTGTGACTTTCAACGGTCTCCCACTGGGGTGGGGAAAAGCCAGTGCAGGACAGCTAAAGAACCGTCTGCCTAAAGGCCTTAGACGCATGCAATAGACTAGCCCTATCACGACTCAAAGTCGGTGAGCATTAGTGCTCCCGGCTTTATTTTCCGTTCATTAATGGAGTGAATAGGTTGATGAAATAAAATGCCCTGTTTTTAAAATATATTTAGGATTGAAATGGCTTCTCAAACGTACTATACCCATTTGTTTTCCCCACAAAGGTATATCCGTTCCGAGGGTAAAATTCATTCAGCCTCTCATTGTCACCCACACAATCCAATCGCATGACGTGTTTGTTGTCAAATTGGATTCCACTGCTGGACCAACCCAAAATGTCCCGACCCAGTCCGGTACGGGCGTACTTTCTCCGAATGGCCAAACGATGCAAATAAACGGCGCCATCCGCTTGATGCGCTTGCGGTCCCCATAGCTCGGAATCCCAAGCACTTGGCTGCTGCATCAGAATAACCATGCCTGCCACATCGCCTTCTTTCTTAAACACAAACACATCACCGCGACGAATGGCTCCTGCTGTATCGTGGGAATCTTCACCTTTCAAAAGCGCACTCCACTGGGAAGATCCCTGGCTGCGTAACCATTCAGCTGTCTCCCTAAGCAAGGATAGTACATCTTCCGTGTCTTCCGGCTGAGCCTGCATTGCTCTAAAATCATCGTTAATATATTCTGTAATGATTGTAAATGAGTGCTTCATGGTTCTCCTCCAATTCCAGATCTCTTAAGAACTATTGGAACTATACCCGGAAATGAATTTTTCGTCAAAACAAATCAAAAAAGGTAAAAGGCCTAAGCCTCTTACCCGTCGATCTTCGCTTCATCTATAATCTGATTCCGGTACAGCATGGTAAGGTGCAATGTGTCGAATTCAAGGTCCTTGTCCAGTTCCTGAAGCAGCACCTCAACCAGATCCCGCCGCTGTGCACTGGTTCCGGGTACCTGGTAATCCATATAGCCCGTCAGGTCAGCATGAGATGTATCAATGGTTGCTGTCCCTACAGGTAATCCGCCACGTTCTTGCAGAAATAGCTCATAGACCCTGAATTCACGGTCCTTGCGCACCAACATGACATAACAGGAATCCTCTGCTTCGTCTATCTCGTCTTCAGAATCATCCCAATCCTCGTATTCGGTAAATTCCTCTTCCTCCGAGTCATCCACAAAGTCGCGGTGTACCCACTCCATGGACTCCAGCTCATTCCCCTGATGCCACATGCGAAGAGTAATCGTGTCGATCACTTCTTCGTCGAGTTCTCTTACGAGCAGCTCTGCCGCAGCATCAAGCTGGCTCTCGAGAGGCACGTCATACCAGTGTATCTCACCTTGAATGTCGGCCCCATATTGTTTCAATGAAGCTTCTGCCAGCTCAGTCCCGTCAGCATCGTTAAACACATAGGTCGATATACTTCGTCCAGCGGTTACAAGCTCCATTTCCAGCACATGTTCCCGATCTTCATATGTAAAAGCTTCATCTGCTGTATCCGGAATTACGCGAGAATCATCCACATCCAGGTCATCCAAGTATTCATCAGCCTCGTAGTGCATATCATCCGACTCACGCTCTGGATCAAATTCAAGGTTTTGCAGAACTGAATGCAATGTGCCACAGCTGACCAGCACTTCATAATAGATCGCCTCCACTGCATCCGTAAGTGATCGGATATATGCATGAACCTGATCAATGATGTGCTTTTCCTCATCCGCTGAAACCAATTCCCGCTCCATCTGAAGACTGCCAGACAAACGGTCTCCTTCTCTATATACCAGCAGAAGTGAACCCGCGTATTGATCATTCACCATTATATCGAGCACTTCACCACCTGATGTACGCAGATCCGGAATCAGCTCCACTTTCTGTTTCATGTGCCTGTCCTCCTCCATTTCTAATGGTATTCTCATAGGTTACCCATGAGGCCAGTAGATTATGAAGCAGGAGCCTTTGAAAATGAAAAATGTGGTTGTTATTAGACAGCTAGGACGTGTTTTTGGACAGCATGCGCAACACCCTGCTCGTTATTGGAGAGTGTCACTTCATCCGCAGCAGCCTTCACCTCTTCCGGCGAGTTGTCCATGGCGATCCCAATGCCTGCATATGTCAGCATCGTGATATCATTGTAGTAATTGCCGATTGCCAAAATTTTGGAAGGTACAATACCTTTGGATTCGGCCAGTCTCTTCAGCGCCGCTCCCTTGGAGGCTTCCGGGTGCATCAGATCAATGAAAAAGTCTCCGCTGCGAGTCATGTAGTAAGGCAAATTCCAAGTTCCCCATTCCTGCTGAACCTTGTCCATCTGCTCTATGGGCCCAAACGCGGTGAATTTGGCAAGCGGTTCTGACAGGTCTGCCCACTGCGGAAGCTTTAAGGGCTCCATCATGAAGTTGTTATACATCTCCCGAACCTGTAATTCCAATCCTTCCGGCTGATCCACATATAATCCAAATGCCGTGTTGATGTCAAAATGCACACCGTTTGTACGGCAATACGTGACAAAGGGCTCCAATCCCTGACCATCCATGGCAAATCTGTGCACAATTTCACGACTCTCCACTTCGGCCGTCACGGCTCCGTTATGTGTAATCACATATCCGTCTAGCCCCATTCGCTTCATAAAAGGAATGGTGTTGGCCGGGCCTCTGCCCGAACACAGAACGATCTCGGCTCCCTGCCGGGAAGCACGGATCAGAATCTCTTGGGTCCATTCGGTAAGCTCATGATGATCATTAAGCAGCGTGCCATCTACGTCAAGTGCAATTAATTTGATTGTCATCGGGTCTTCACTCCTCAACTGTTTAAGTAATCGCACCCTCCCAAACCCTCCCTTCCGAGGGAGGGCCCCAGAGGGCTCTGCCCTCTGGACTCCCGTCTGTTGACCGGCGATGTGTCGGGTCTTGCTATGTGACGGTGGGTGTGGGAGCGCTTGTCTGCCTGGATCTCCGCTTATCGCGAAATCCAGGCCAAGCTTAAGCGCGACCATTTCGGGCAGCGCTTCGCTCTCTGCCCGGGGCTCCCTGCTCCGCTCCGCGAAGGACGGGAGCTTCTTGCGCCTGTGGCGCTTGGGGGCAGCGCTTCGCCTCCTGCCCGGCTCCCTGCTCCGCTCCGCGAAGGGCGGGAGCTTGCGCCTGCGACGCTGAGGGCAGCGCTTCGCCCTCTGCCCGGGCTCCCTGCTACGCTTCGCGAAGGACGGGAGCTTGCGCCTGTGGCGCTGAGGGCAGGGCTTCGCCCCCTGCCCGGGCTCCCTGCTCCGCTCCGCGAAGGACGGGAGCTTGCGCCTGCGACGCTGAGGGCAGGGCTTCGCCCCCTGCCCGGGCTCCCTGCTCCGCTCCGCGAAGGACGGGAGCTTGCGCCTGCGACGCTGAGGGCAGGGCTTCGCACTCTGCCCGGGCTCCCTGCTCCGCTTCGCGAAGGACGGAAGCTTGCGCCTGTGGCGCTGTGGGCAGCGCTTCGCCCCCTGCCCGGGCTCCCTGCTACGCTCCGCGAAGGGCGGGAGCTTTACTTACGCAGACTGGCCAGCTCGTCTGCGGTTAGTTCGCGGTACCTGCCGATCGGAAGCTCTGGATCAAGCTGAAGGTCGCCCATGGCTACTCTTTTCAAATAAACCACTCGTTTGCCTACAGCCTGGAACATCCGTTTTACCTGATGAAATTTGCCCTCGTGAATAATGAGAGAGATCGAAGAGATCACTCCCTCCTCCGTCTCCTCATGATGAAGCACGGTCAATTCGGCTGGCATGGCTTCATAACCGTCATCCAGCTGTATGCCCGCCTTGAAACGTTGAACATCCTCGTCATCCACTTTCCCCAATACACGGGCTTCGTATGTTTTGGGTACATGCTTGCGTGGAGATAACAGATCATGCGCAAGCGGACCGTCATTCGTCAGAATGAGCAATCCTTCTGTATCTTTATCGAGCCGCCCTACCGGGAACGGATCGAATACCCGGTCCTCTTTGCGCAGGAGATCCAGAACCGTTTTATCCCTGGCGTCTTCCGTTGCCGACACAACGCCCGGAGGTTTATGCAGCATCAAATAGATCGTTTCACGGTACACGATACGCACTCCATCGGCTTCAATGACATTGGTCTCTGGATTTACCTGCATGCCACTATCTTTCACAGCTTTGCCATCGACAAAAATTTTGCCCTGCTTTACCATTTTTTTGAGTTCACTTCGGGTACCTACACCCATGTGACTTAGTATTTTGTCAAGACGCTGTGTTTTCTTTCCTTTGTCACTCATACCGATGTCCACCTCCAGCCAGCCGGATACTCATTTTTCAGCACGCCATCCAGCCATTTCCCCCAACCAAGAGCATATCCATCGACGCATACCAGCGCATAACCTTTGGCAGCTACTCCAGGCTTGCACTCCGCGCGCGCTTCTTCGATATTCAGCGTTTCACCCTTCAGATACCTTACCGCTTCTCCACTTGCAGAAGCCAGGTTTATAACCCTTTTCGTCTCAGAACGGTTCAACGCGCAAGCCAGTGGATGAGACGGGACAAACCTTCCGTTTTTTACGGTACCCATAAACCATCCGGGCCGGATCACTTTGAGCCCTTCCAGACGCGATGCACCAACAGACGATTGATACACACGGTCTCCGTAAAATACTGTTTCCCCAGGGAGTTCGAGATCCAGATGCTCCTCTATAAATTGTTGATACACAGCCCCCGGGTCAATGTTCACCTGATCGGTTCCTCGACCTTTTCCACGATTGGACTTACGCGCATCACGCTCGTTATTCCTTCCCGCTTTCCCCTCATTTTTGCCACCTCGAGCTGGTCTTTCATTCCGTTCTCTCGATTCAGTTCTCATCAATCGTTCGCGTTTTCGGTCCGCTTTGCTGAGCGGCTGAGTTACAGCAATCCCTTGATCCTCGGGGACCTTGGATACAGTCTCCTTCTCATCCTCAACGCCGCTGATCCGCTCTGCAGAGGTCTCAGGATGATGCTGCAATACAGCTACATAATGCCCTTCGCCTTCCAACAAGTGAGGCCATAATCTCGCTGTACCACGTGTTTGATCCAGTACAGCACCTGTTTTTTCTGCCGTTTCAGGCAGCATCTGGCGTACCCAATCCGGTCTTCCCGGAGCGAATCCGGCTGTTCCCGGAATATCATGAACAGTGAAGTCTGGATTGAGATTCAGAAATTCGGCGATCATGGCTTCATTTTCCTCCGGCGCAAACGTACACGTGGAATATACGATCGTTCCTCCCGGAGCGAGCAGCTTCGCAGCTGTCTCCAGAATATCTCGCTGCATTAGCACACACTTCTCTACCGAATGATGCTCCCATGACTTCACCATGTCTTCATCTTTTCGGAACATTCCCTCTCCTGAACAAGGAGCATCAATGAGTACCTTATTAAAATAATGCGGAAATGCACCGGCAATCCGTTCCGGCGACTCATTCAGGACAACAGCATTTCGCACACCGTACAACTCCACGTTTTTGGCAAGTGCTTTGGTCCGTTCGGAATGAATGTCATTGGTCACCAGCACACCCTTACCCTGCAGCTTTGCTGCGATCTGGGTAGACTTGCCGCCGGGTGCTGCACACAAATCCAGTACATGATCCCCTGGCTGAACGTCAAGCAGCTCCACCGGAGCCATCGCGCTTGGTTCCTGAATGTAATATAGACCCGCATGATAGTACGGATGCAGGCCTGGTTTCACGCCATGCGGCACATAAAAGCCCGTCCCGCACCACGGAATGGGCCGCAAATCAAATGGAGCCAATTCATCAAATTGCTCCATGGATATTTTTAACGTATTCACTCGAAGTCCCGCATGCGGAGACTGTTCATATGATTTCATAAATTGTTCAAACTCATCTCCGAGCAAGCTTTTCATGCGCTCGGCGAAGATTGAAGGTAGCTGTACAGCCATATTCACTCATCCTGTCCTGTTAAAATGCATATTGTTCTATGTTATCATATCCCAGTGCAGCTTTCCTATTGATTCGCTGCATATTCCACTACAGCGTGTAATGTTGTATAATGACAAGTAGGTTGATTCTCGTGCAAAAAACGGGTGTTTATGTATATTATCCCAACCTTTATTTTTGCCAAAACTATATTTTGATATGATCGATGGGGGATGTCCAATGAAATCGAAGAAAAAGAAAAGTGCCTCAATCCTGATTTTCCTGGGTATATTCGTGGTCCTAATTGCAGCGCTTGTCGTAGTAAATCAACAATCCAAGAAACAAATGGACGCTGTGGAGAATGCTTATGGTATTGCAGCTTCCAAGCTTAATCCGGCTACACGCGAATTGCTCGATGATCCTAACTACCAACAGATTATTCTGCCGGATGCTCTCAAATCCAAGATTGATAATAAGGAAAGCTTTTTCGTTTATTTCTTTGCCTCCGATTGCTCACATTGCCGGGCAACGACACCACAGTTGATGCCGCTGGTAGACGAAGTAGGTATTGAGCTGCCACAATTCAATTTGCGTGAGTTCGATTCCGGCTGGACAGATTATAATATCGAATTTACACCTACGCTGGTTTATTATCAAGATGGCGTAGAGAAGGATCGCATGGTTGGCGGACTTCAGGAGAATGGTAGTGACAACGGTTATACGCTGGATGACTACAGACAATTTTTTGACAAGTACAAAGGCAGCTCCGCTGCTTCGGCAAGCTAAGAAGTAATCGTTGACTACAAATCAACATCTCACTTCAAGTGGTGCATGTGGACAGGCTCTTCCATATTTACTCTGAGCTTCATAGCCAATAAACGCAGACCAAAAAATCACCCCGGCCGATCCTTTTCCAAGGTTCAGCCGGGGTGATTTATGTTATATCCGATATGCATCATGCCATCTATACTAATTCTGATTTTCACCAAAATTGTTCGCCTGCTGCATTGCTTTCATTTTCTCTTCATAGATGCGTCCCCGCGTCGGGCTGCGACGCTGCGGAATGTTGGGTTTCAGTTCCTTAGATCGTTCTTGAAATGCATTAGTCAGTGTCTCATCCCAGATCCGTATGGTCAGATCCTTATATGGAAAATGCTGCGATTCAGGACCCGCTAGTCCGCTGACTAGTCCCTTCACTTCCTCGACCAATTCTCCAAGCTCAATCCCTTTTGTACGTTCAGGATAATGCTCCAGCAGATCAACCGAACTCTGTAACATCATCCGCCCTCCACGAAGATTGCTGTTTCTGAAATGATATAAGCCAACTGCAATCTGCAGCAAGCCTTTATAAAAAGGATCCCGATCTAGTTCCAGCCACAACTCTTCCAAAACCTCATGGCATTCGAAGTAGTCCTGATCACGGTTAAAATAGATCAAATAATCAATATACAGCGGCTCATAGCTGCTCATCGGGATTTTCGCCCTTCCTAGCCGAATTCAGAAGAGCCTTCACATCATCCAATAAATCTTTAAGTGCTTCCATGTCATGACGCTCCCAGCAGTCGTTAAAGCGCTTCTGAGCCTCAATGGCCTCATTGACGAGATGGTAGAAATACAACTGATGTATGATGGACAGTGTCTTGGAGACGATGTTTGAATCATCTTCAAACTCCTTCTGCGCTTCGAGGATCTGCAGCCGAATGGCTGACATCTCATTATCCAATACAAAAGCGGCTTCTGCCGTTTTCTTCAGCCTTGCCCGCATATCATCCGGCAGACTTTCCCGATATTTATAGCTCAGCGAGTGCTCAATCGTAGCCCAGAAGTTCATGGCCAGCGTCCGGATTTGGATCTCGGCCAGCACTTTCTTCTGTCCCAGAGCCGTCTGAACAGGATATTCAATAATCATATGGAAACTGCGATAACCGCTCTCTTTGAAGTTCGTAATATAATCTTTCTCAATCAATACCGTTAAATCCTTGCGTGCGCGGATGTACTCCGCCACTCTTCGAATATCATCCACAAATTGACACATAATACGAATTCCTGCAATATCCTCAATTCCCGTCTCTACCTGATCTAGTGGCACATTCAGACGTCTGGATTTCTCCAAAATGCTGGATATTTTTTTGACACGACCGGTAACGAATTCAATCGGGGCGTATTCTTCCCGTTTCTTCAGTTCCGCTCGCATTGTCTTGAATTTGACTTTCAATTCCTCTACCGCTTGTTCATAAGGAAGTAAAAATGTACCCCAGTCTCTACCGTCCATGCTTATGCCTCCTGTCTCTATAGCGTCCCCTGTTCTAGTCTATTATACATGATGTTCAGCGGGGGGAAGAGTCCCGTACGCAATCCTCTTCCAAGCTTCTATATTTTCGCTCCGGGGAACTTCTTATCCTTTATGTTCTTATCTGTGCTCTGCACCAACAGCTTCGGAGATATGACGATAACCGTCTTTGCGCAATAGCTCACGCAATCCGGCATGGATACGCCGATTCACCTCAGGTCCTTCATAGATCAGAGCTGTGTATATTTCCACCAGACTTGCACCGGCTTTAATTTTTTCGTATGCGTCTTCGCTTGTAAAAATACCTCCGGAACCGATAATCGGAAGTTTCCCTTCGGTTTGACGATAGATGCGCCGAATTACCTCCGTGGAACGATCCCGCAGCGGTTTACCGCTGAGTCCACCGGTTTCCTTGGCATGCTGATGGGATAGACCCTCCCGGTTAACCGTCGTGTTAGTGGCAATGATGCCGGCAACACCGCTATCCGCGATCGTGCTGACCATATATTCAAGCTCCTGGTCGTTGACATCCGGTGCGATTTTGACCAGAACCGATTTGACCGACCCGCCTGCTTTTGTGCGTTGTGCTTCCATTTCACTCATCACGGCTGCAAGCAGTTCCTTCAATTCATTCCCATGTTGCAGGTTACGCAGATCCGGTGTATTTGGTGAACTGATATTCACGACGAACAAATCCGCATAAGCATACATCGCCCGAATACATTTTTCATAATCCAGGTGTGCTTCTTCATTAGGTGTAGCTTTGTTTTTGCCGATGTTGACTGCAACGGGAATACGACGCTCCTTCAGACGTGCCAATTCACCTGCCATTGCTTCCGCCCCAAGGTTGTTGAACCCCATCCGGTTCACCAAAGCTTCATCTGGAGGCAGACGGAACAGACGTGGCTGATCATTGCCAGGCTGCGCGAGCGGTGTTACGGTGCCGACTTCCATGAACCCGAATCCAATGGATGAGAAACCCGTTACGGCCTGTCCATTTTTGTCCAGACCTGCTGCAAGGCCCACTGGGGTGGGAAAATGACAGCCGAACATGTCGACAGCCAGATCTTCCGTTTCACGCACGCCATACATCACCCGCAAGCCGGAAGGCACCGGGCGAATACTGCCCATGCCGCTAAGGCCGCCAATAATTAGATGATGGGCCTGTTCAGGGTCCATTTTGAACAACAAGGGTTTAGCAAGACTTCTATATAACAAATCACTCACTCCGTTCTCGTCCGGTACGCCGTAAATATGCTTTCCCGTCTTTTTCATATGTAAAAAAACACTCTACACACAAGTCTATCCGTTTCTTCATCAAAAGGAAAGTAGTTTGCGCATAGACATCCTCATTTTAGCCAAGTCTGCAAACCACTTTAAACCTTATGGAAGAAATAATCCCGCATACTGGAAATGACGAGGTGAATTCTTTACAATGGGAGCATGGCAACGATACACCAGTACCAATGAACGAAGGAGGGACAGCCCATGGCTCCCAAACGTAAACCGCCTGCTTTGCAGCAAAAGAAAGAAGAAGTCAATCGGAAAGCCATTGCTTGGACAGCGGCCAGCGTCATCGGATTGATCATTATTATCGGCGCACTCATCATTATCGCCAATATGTAAACGGTCAAACCGACTGCCAGTCCAGTACATAATGCTTTAGCTGGAGTACACGCCATCGTAACAGATTACAGGAATCGATTAGTTCAGCCAATGATACGTCTTGTTTGGATTGTTCTGTTTGGGAACAAGCGTATGCTGATAGCGATCCTTCGATTCCGGTACAAGGATGGTCTTTGGCAGAAGATTCGTTCCAATGCGTACCGGGGTGCCCTGAGGTGCGAGTGCAAACAGTTCCTCCACATCCCCAGTACTCATTCTCACACATCCAAGGGACTCATCCAGCCCAATACTGTCAGGCTCGTTGGTCCCGTGGATGGCATAATTTGTATCCGACAGCTGCATGCCTCTTGTACCAAATTCTCCATCAGAGCGACCATTTGGATTCACGACTTTGTCCGTAATGACAAAACTGCCTTCTGGTGTTCTCCCTCCCCCTAACCCGACCTCATAATTGCGAATAATGGTATTACCGCTAATCAACGCAAGTCTGTGGTTGCTTTTATCGACTACGATCTCCAATGGATCCTGTAAAAAGAGTTCCCCTCCAAGCGTATCTGCAAATGGACCACCCGCTTGCAGAGCAGGTGATTGCCCAGCTTGTTCCTGACCGGCTTGTTGACCTGCCTCTTCCTTTCCTTGCTTCTGCATCGCAAGTATTGCAGGAAACATGTCTTTCATGCCCGGTGCTGTCTCACCCAAAATGTTGTTTGGAAAAGGCTGCGCAAGCTGACTTACGTTTTTGGGCCAGGTTTTGTTTTGCTTATAGTATGTATGGATTGCACTGGACAACGAAGCCGCTGATTCTTGTTTGGCTGTCCACACTTGTGCAAGCTGCTTGATGTCTTTTGAAACCTCGGGCGGTTCGCAGTTGCACTGGTCGGCATCGTAACTTTGGGCTGTTAATCTGCCGCTGCTATTTGTTTGCACAATATATTTTACCGGCATATTCCGTTTCCATAACGCCCATTCGTCAGAAGTCTGCATGCCCAGAACAGCCGATGTCTCCACCTTAGGTCCCGCACCAGACCATGCAGCAGCGAGCGCAGTTTCTCCATGCTGGTTCCCTCCGAATCTCGCAGCTGTAAAAACATTCGAATTGGTGATAGGAGCCGAAGCAGCTTCATGATCATCAGAGATTGGGCCATCCGCCCAATCATCATCCCCGGTTTCCAAAGCCGATGCCAACGCTTCAGCTGCGTCACGATTGAATCCTGGAGCATCTGCAGGCGGTACCAGAGCAAGCACAAGCAGCATCAGCAGGGTCAGCCACATTTTGCGAATGCGCTGTTTCCTCTCCTTCTGTTCTCCCATCTCCACCAGCTTGTTTTGATAATCCACCCATATGTCTGCAGGAGCCTTACTCCGTTCAAATGCTTCGTAAACTTCGCCCGCTTGCTGAAAACAATAGTTGGCCTTGCCTTCCTGACCTTCACGCACATACTCCTTACCGAGCAAATACCAGGCCATTTTATTATCAGGATGTTTCTTAACATATGTTCTTAGGTGAGTATTCTGCATCCGATCCTCCGCTTGATTCAGCTTTTTCCGTTACTATCTTTTATATCGGCATAGGACGGAATGAAATCCATAGGACTTGAGTACCCGGATGGAACGCAAAGCATTCGACAAAATATCACAACCCTTCAACTATAGAACCCGCACCAACATGAATTTCTACGCACTAAAAAAGCACGTCCCACTGCCCTAAGACAGAGGAATGTGCTTCTTCCTGGTTATATGGTGTATGATTAGCCTTCTTTGTTGAAAGGTTCATCCGCTACTTTGATGGAATCCGTTGGGCAGCCATCACAAGCATCTTGCATATCGTCGAACAGGTCGTCCGGGATAGCCTTGATTCCTTGGTTAGCATCGCCATCAAAAATCACTTCTGCCAAGCCCTCATCATCATAGTCATAAATGTCAGGTGCCGTTGCTCCGCAAGCACCACATGCAATACATGTGTCTTTTTCAACCCAAGTGTACTTACTCATTACAATCTCTCCTCCTAAAATTCGAAACGTACAGTGTTTTTATCTAGAAAACATATTAAACCAAAGTAGAAGTAATTTCAAATTATTTTGACAACATCAAGAGTATATTATGCCCTATTTAATCAAGACTTTGCAAGTTATCTTTTTGCAAAGACGTGCCCCTCACCTTGTGATTACGGAGCAAAACGGAAGGGTCATCCCCCAGCATGCCCGCTGTTACAACAGCATTCTCTCCAAATTTGTCACGCAGCTGGTCCATAATGCGAATCAGATTCTCCTTTTTCGGCTTCTGTTCGTATTCAAACAGATCCAGCTGTACAGCTGATTCCTCACGTGGAATCAAATTCTGAAGGGTAACTCCCAGCATGCGTACAGGCTTCCCACTACTCCAGTGCTTGGCAAATAAAGCGCAGGCTTCCCGGTAGATTACCGTTGCATCCTCCGTAGGAACTTCCATCATCCGTGAACGGGTGATGGTTTTCATATCCGGTGTTCGGATTGTAATCTGAATCCCCTGACTCAGCATCTCGTGCTTGCGCAAACGCCTGGCCACTTGGTCACTAATGTTGAGCAGTACACGGTGTACGTCCTCCATCTCGGTAATGTCCGCTGGTAACGTCGTGGTATGCCCAATGGATTTGTTCGCTTCCCGCTCTGCCTGAACGGTAGAATGATTGATGCCATTGGCTGAATTCTTCAGCCAGGTACCGTTAACTCCGAATACATCCGTCAGCATCCGCTCATCCGATTTTGCAAGCTGTCCTATGGTTTCAATGCCAAGCTTTTTCAGTTTTTCAGCCGTCTTTTTGCCAATACCGAACAACTCATTGCAGGGTCTATGCCAGAGAATCTGAGGTACATCCCTCATTCGCAAGATGGAAATGCCGTTAGGTTTCTTCAGATCGGAAGCCATCTTTGCCAGCAATTTGTTGGGTGCAATGCCGATGGAACATGGAAGTCCCAGTTCTTCCCGAATTCGTTGCTGGATGCTCTCCGCAATTTCCATGGGTGTACCGAACTGTTTAGAGCCTGTGATATCCAGATAACATTCATCTATTGAGGTTGCCTCCAGCAGTGGTGTATAACTGTAGGCTATTTTCATAAATGCTCTTGAATATTGACGATATAGATGAAAATCAGGACGAATTACGATTAATTCCGGACATTTTTTCAACGCCTGATGGACGACCATGCCTGTCGAGATGCCTTTTCTTCGAGCCGTATATGAACACGTCACGATAACGCCTTTTCTTACTTCACTGCTGCCCGCTACAGCTGTTGCTTTTCCTCTGTATAGTTCCGGCTCTTCGGCTTCATGCACCGAGCAATAAAATGCGTTCATGTCGACATGCAAAATGACCCTTCCGGCGGCAGGATAATATCGATCCACATTCGTGTGACGGGTTTCATCCCCAGACATGTACCTCCGCCCTTTCGTACTCTAGTTAATGAAGCTTAAATCTCTATTCACCCTATTATATCAAGTTCGTTATGTAAAATCAGTTACGTTTGTTATTTTCCTATTTTCGAGTAGACCGGAGGATTGATCGAATAATTAGCCTACCCTACACTCACCAAAAGAATTAAAAAAATCAAGGCAATAACCGTGTTCTCCCATACAAAATGCATTCATGTCCCTCCTCTTTTCCATATATCCCATTTACCAGTTAAAACTTCAATATAACATACATTTAGATATCAATCACTTATCCGATCATCGAGAAACAAAAATTTGTTACACGAAACTGCGATTTCTGTGTAGCATTTGGCCATAATGGTGCTATAATAATTAATTATACAAATTCGCGACTTTAGGACAAATCAACGCATGGAGTTTAACACAGTGTAGCGTTGCAGAACCGAAGGATTCACATGCACACTTATTTGAACACTTTTCCAACACAACATTCAACTTTTTAAAAAGCGCTTTATCTCAAAGGAGGATCTTCATGTCAAAGGCCATTTCCATCTTCGATACGACTTTACGTGACGGCACACAAGGGGAGGGTGTCAGTTTATCGGCAGATGACAAGCTTAAAATTGCCAAGAAACTCGACGACCTAGGTGCTCATTATATTGAAGGCGGAATTCCCGGCAGCAACACCAAAGACATTGAGTTTTTCAAAAGAGTGAAAGAATTAAATCTCAATGCCAAGGTCGTTGCTTTTGGCAGTACACGTCGCAAAGGAAGCATCGCCAGCGAAGACGCCAATTTGAAACGGATGATCGAATCCGGTGCACAAGCAGCAACATTGGTTGGTAAATCGTGGGATTTCCACGTCCATACCGCCTTGCAAACCACTTTGGAAGAGAATCTATCCATGATCTATGATTCCATTGCTTATTTAAAGCAAAATGGAATGGAAGTTATTTTCGATGCCGAGCACTTCTTCGACGGATTCAAGCATAACCCGGAGTATGCTCAAGCTGTGTTAACGAAAGCTCATGAAGCTGGTGCAGACTGGCTCGTGATGTGTGATACCAACGGCGGAACCATGCCGCATGAAGTATACGAGATTGTATCCAGACTCTCTGGAAGTCTCCCTCATGCTCATCTCGGAATCCATACACATAATGACTGTGAACTGGCTGTCGCCAATACGCTTAGTGCTGTACAAGCTGGTGCCAGACAGGTTCAAGGCACGATGAACGGTTATGGAGAACGTTGCGGCAATGCCAATCTGGCTTCCATTATTCCGAACCTACAGCTCAAGCTTGGATATGAATGCGTGTCCGAAGATTCGATGAGACAGCTCACAAACGTAGCCCGCTATGTTAGCGAGATTGCCAATGTGAATATGCCGATCAACCAGCCTTATGTTGGTAATGCGGCCTTCGCTCATAAGGGCGGCATTCACGTCTCTGCTATCCTGCGTGATTCCCGTACTTACGAACATATCGTACCTGAACTTGTCGGGAACAAACAGCGTGTACTCGTTTCCGAGTTGGCTGGGCAGAGCAACATCGTCTCCAAGGCACAGGAACTTGGACTGGAGTTCGATCCAAGCAGCGCCAATTCCCGCCAGATCATTGAAAAAATCAAAGATTTGGAGCATCAAGGTTATCAGTTTGAAGGTGCAGACGCTTCCCTTGAGCTGCTCATTCGCGAAGCAAACGGAGATATGAAGGAACTGTTCACATTCGAATCCTTCAAAATGCTCGTGGAAAAAGCAGCCGACAAGTCCGTTGTCTCCGAAGCATTCGTTAAGCTCAATGTCGCTGGAACAAGCGTTTATACCGCTGCGGAGGGCAATGGTCCGGTCAATGCTCTCGATAACGCTCTTCGGAAAGCACTTGTCCAATATTTCCCTTCGCTTGCTAACATGCATCTCTCTGACTATAAAGTTCGTGTACTTGATGAGAAGGATGCCACAGCAGCCAAAGTACGTGTATTAATTGAATCCAAAAATACAGAGAATACATGGAATACGGTCGGCGTTTCCGAAAACGTCATTGAAGCCAGCTGGGAAGCCCTTGTTCACAGTTTCCGTTATGCCCTGCTTCAGGAAAAGTTACAGGACGAGCCGAATGTTGTTCACACAGCCATGCATGGATTAAGCAACCATTAACGCTTATTTCCCGGAAAATAAACGAAGCGCCTGCCTCCAAAATCACTGGGGACAGGCGCTTTTTATACGATTCACTAGTTGATGACTTTCTTGATTTTACGCTCCAATTCCTTCTCAGGCAAAATGCCGAGTATGACTTCTTGAATAACTCCATTCTTGTCAATCAGCACATTTGTGGGAAAAGCCACACCGTTATATTTTGCATAGGCTTCCCCATCTTCATCAAGCAAAATAGGGAACGTCAGTTTGTATTCCTCCACAAAAGCTTTCGCATCTTTCAGCTTATCGTAAGGGGTTACATTGACTCCATACATATCCATTTCATCTTTATATTTAGCTGCTAAGGTATTAAGCGCTGGCGCTTCCTCCTTGCAGGGTTCACACCAGGAAGCCCAGAAGCTGACAAATACAGCCTTTTCCTTTGCTCCTCCTGCGGTATATGTTTTTCCATCCATGCCTTTAAGAGTGAACCCCGGGGCCAGCAATCCCGCTCTCGGTCCTGTTTCGGTTGGAAGCGGCTCTTCTTGTTTAAACACGGCAGCGATTCCGTTATCCGCATTTTGAGCCAGTGCAACCCCAATGAGCAATACAACACCAAGCAGTATGTATATGTTTCGTTTCATGGCTAGCCACCTTCTCGTAGAATCAGCATCTCGGGTATAACTTTATTACCGTCACTCATTGCAAGTGGTCCTAATCACTTGATACGCTTGCACGTGGTGATGTCACTTAATCCTTGTTGTAAAATAATCTCTTTAATATTGTACCCTTTTCCTTTAAAATTTTACAATCAGGGATCATACAAATTCAAACAAAAAAAGGACCCCTGCCTAAGCAGGAGCCAAAGAGAGAGGGGTGAATACAAAATGGCAGCACTTCACGGACAGCAAAACACGATCTTCATTTCTTCTTCCGTAGAGCAAGAAATGTCGAAACACATGTACGATTCGCTGCCGCAGGAAGCCTGCGGGGTTGTGCTGGGTGAAGCTGCAGCGGGCGGCATACGAATCAGTCGGTTTCAGCCAATTCGCAACGTTGCGCCTAACCCGCTGCATCACTTCAGCCTGGATGAGGAGGAATGGATTCGTTGCATATTTAACGAGCCACAGCTCATTGGCATCTTCCACTCACATCCGCGAACCAGTCCCGTACCGTCCCATCAGGACCTCATGGCCCTTCCAGCTTACGCCGAGTTAATCAAGGTGTATCTGATTGGCACGCCTGCTCTGACAAGCAAGTCTGAACCTAGTATGCATTTGAATGGTTATGAGATCCTGTACAAAGTGGAAAACCCAAGTAAGTCACATCAGCAAAAGTGCTATGATGTCCAGCCAGCACAACTACGCATGACTTAAATGGGTGTACAAGTCACCCAGTGTTTCTATATTTTTACGAGTCATATCCTCCAAATAACAGGACCATAGCTGCGCAGTCATCTTGGCGTCTTCCAATGCATGATGGCGTCCGTATATCGGGATCCCCCTTGATTCCAGCAGTTCATCGAGACCATATCCCGGTCTGTCCGGCTCCAGCCATCGAGCCAGCATCATGGTATCGATCAGCCGATGAGTCAGTCTGACCTTGGAGGTGCGCCACAGAGCAGCATTCAGAAATGCCCGATCATGCGCACTTGCATGTGCAACCAGTACACTGCCTCCAACAAAAGACATAAAATCATGCAGCCCCTCCAGCAGTGTAGGTGCATCAACGCACATCTGCTGTGTGATACCTGTAAGTTCGGTAATGTGTTCTGGTACTGCAGCTTTGGATTGAACGAGTGTATAAAACTGTTCTCCCTCCAGCACTACACCACCACTGATGCGCACGGCGCCAAATGATAGAATCTCATCTCCATGCTGCGGAGAAAAACCTGTCGTCTCCAAATCGAACACAACAGCATCCAATTCATTCAGCGGCGTATGCAGAACTTCCGGTCTGCGCTGCTCCCTCATCATTGAGCGAATGAACGCCATGTGTTGCGCCGTTGGGGCCCCCATTATGGAAGCGATGGCAGAAGGAACCCCTCCCTGACGCAGCGAATTCCAAAATCCAGTATTGCCCCTTGCCGGCTCTCTCATGGACGTCTCCTTTCTGCAAAACGAAGTTGTCTTTGCAGTGCACGATGCACACGTCGCACCTGTCCTAATGTATCCCTCAGTTCATAATGCATCTGTTTTTGCTTCATTTGTTTCTCATCCAGAAAACCACTGCTCTGCTGCAGCCCACCTCTAATGACTACCGGTGTACTGCGTCGAAACTTCAGTGCAATCATAAAAGCACGCCCTGCCGCATCAAGCAACGTGAGGGGAACCGCTTCAAGGGACACCAATCTCTGTATTCGCTTAAGCGTAGATGTTTCCTTGATTCCATGCTGGAGTGCCAGGAAACGTGCACTGTTTACCAGCGGAATGTATAGTCCATACTTGACGTCGAAACCGCCAGCATGCTCTCCAAACCTTTCTGTGACCACCTGACCGAGAATATTCAGGGTTGCCTTGTGTTTAACGGTATTGCGCAGCACAGCATCAGATAGCTCGGGAACGGCTCTGAACCCATCATAGAAGGCAGCAATCCATTCATCCGCCAGACCTTTCTCCCCTGCCACAAAACGCATATCCGATGCGATGATCAAATTGCGTACAGGTTCCCACGCCAGATCCGACCTCCACGACCGAAGCTGTTCCTTCCAGGATTCCAGTGTTTTGCGCCATAACGGCTCCGAACACATCACTTTCCCTTCACATTTGGCATAGCCTAGCTCTTCAAGCATATCAGCCATTCGTCCCCCGAGTTGGGCAAAATACTCCTCTTTTCCCTCATGCGGGTTATCGCTGATGATCATGCCGTTGTCCTGATCACTCCATAATGTAGCTTCTTCCCTGCCCGAACTGCCAAAAACGATAAAGGCATAGGGGACGGGAGGCTGGCCGAAGCCTTCCTCTACCATCCCCTGGATGCATAACTCTACTGCTTTCCGGTATATCCGGTCATGCAGTTCATTTACCGTTTGGTACCACTCGATCGGCGACAAGGAAGCGGACAACAATTCCTGGAGTTCATTCTGCAAAACTACACGTGCCTGACGCAGCTCCTCGGAAGAAGCGGCACCATCGATCCCTTGATAGGACCAAGAATGGTTTATAAACGGGATAGGTTCCATCATGTCCTGCCTCCTTGAAGCGTGATTCAGTCATCATTCACCCTAGGAGCTGAACGTACCGCCACCGCTCGTTTTACCTTCAATACTTTTCATTTGCTCAGGGTACCCGTAAGTACCGTGCTCACTAAGATCCAGACCCATGGTTTCCTCTTCTTCAGTTACACGGATACCCATGATGGCTTTCATTCCGCCAAGGATAATGAAGGAAACAACCAGTACGAAGGCGAATGCGCCAGCCAGACCCAAGAGTTGAACTCCCAGCTGGTGGAATCCACCGCCGTAGAACAAACCCGCTTGACCTACACCTGCATTTTCAGCAAGCTCCGGAGTTGCGAACAATCCTGTGGAAATCGCTCCCCACATACCAGCGATACCGTGAACGGAGAAAGCGTAGATTGGATCGTCAATTCCTTTGCGATCGAAGTATTGAGCTGTGAAGAATGTAATAATACCTGCCAAAGCACCGATAACCAGAGCTGCCCAAGGTTCTACAAAGGCACAAGCACCTGTAATCGCAACGAGTGCCGCAAGAACACCGTTCAACATGCTTGGAATATCGGATTTACCAAGAACTGCCCACGAGATCAGCAGTGCAGCAACACCACCAGCAGCTGCGGCAACGTTTGTAGTCAATGCAACATAACCGAAGAATCCATCGCCCATAGCAGATAATGTACTACCTGGGTTAAAGCCGAACCAACCAATCCAGAGGATGATTACGCCGAGCACGGAATATACTTGGTTGTGACCTGGAATGATGTTAGGTTTGCCATCTTTGTTATATTTACCAATACGCGGTTTCAAGAGGATCGTAGCTACCAATGCAGCTGTTGCACCCGTCAAGTGAACTACAGTTGAGCCTGCGAAGTCTTGCATACCCAGCTCTGCAAGCCAGCCGCCGCCCCATACCCAGTGAGCAACAACCGGATACATGATAATGGTATAAAGTGTTCCGAAAACAATATATACGCTCATTTTTGCACGTTCAGCCATACCGCCGCAGGCAATGGCCAGCGATACCGCCGCAAAAGCGAGGTGGAATACAAATTTAATGGTAAGTGGGACATCGGAGAAGGCCAGTGATTCGAAGGATGCAGCCATTTGGTCACCACTCAGGAAAAATCCTGTTGTTCCAAAAAAGCTGTTTCCGTTACCGAAGCCAAGACCGAAGCCGAGAGCCCAGAAGGCAATAACCGAAATACCCAACGTCAGGATTGTCTTACCCGCAATGTGTCCTGCATTTTTCATTCTCGTTGAACCTGCTTCCAATAATGCAAATCCCCCTTGCATCAAGAAAACCAGCACAACAGCCAGAAACGTAAAGGCTGAGTTTAGACCGCTTTGAAGTTCGATGTTAGTCGGCCCCTCAGCTGCAGCAAACGCGCTGACTGGGAAAGCCAGTAAAGTAAGCATTAATAACACCGAAACCAACCATTTCTTTCTCATGTACCCCACTCCCTCTTATGTTAATTTTCTTCACATAACGTGAAACTCTTAATGTCATTATAAGCAGAAGACAGGAAAGTTGACAAGAGTATTTTAAACAAATCCAGAAATTATTTCTGGGAATAAAGTCATGCGTCTTTTTCTTGCACTTAAGTACATATTCATGTCCTATGAGCACATAGATATAGAAACACGATTTACAACGGATCAAAGCATAACGTTTGACTGTACGGTTAAAGATCATGTATCATAACTATTAGTAAGAAAAAAATTGGGCGGAGTCTGTAAAGCCGCACGTGGAATCGAATAGTTCCCTACATTAGAACTTGCAAGCGAGGTGAATACCATTGGGGATATGAAACTTTTTCGGATTGGCGAACTAGCCAAGACCGCTGGTGTGAGTGAACGGACGATTGATTACTACACGAAGCTTGGTTTGATCGCTCCTGAAGAGCGCACTGAAAAAAACTATCGTCTATATAGTGATGAAACTTTAACCAGACTAGAACGTATTGTACAGATGAAACAAGAGAAGTATAGTCTCGACGAGATTAAACAATCTCTTGAGAAGTGGAGCCTCGTTAGCACTGAAGAGCAGGTTGCCAGTAAACTGACAACACTTGAGCTCCACGTACAACAACTCGAGCGAGAGGTCAACGAGCTCAAACCGCTGCTTGGCGAGATGAAACCTGTACAAGCACGCAAAATGATGGCAGGCCTACTTACGAAAAGCGCCGGTACGATGGAAGCATTGAAGATCTTGCTTGAGAACACCATGATGTAGCTTAATATTAGAAAGCGGAGGAATGAATATGAGTTTTAATAACGGTATGTTCGTTTTGATCATTATCGCCTTTTTGCTCTCCTTATGGGCGCAATTTCGCGTTAAAAGTACATTCAACCGTTGGGCTGGCGTGCAAAACCTGAATGGCATGACCGGATATGATGCAGCACGTCACATGCTTGATGCCAACGGTCTGCACGATGTTCCAATTGAACCCGTTCGCGGCGCCCTCTCAGACCACTACGATCCAATTAACCGGGTTGTACGATTGTCTGAACCTGTATATTATGAAAATTCGATATCAGCTGTTTCCGTAGCCTGTCACGAGGTCGGCCATGCGATACAGCACAAGGAAAGCTATCCGATGCTGGCACTTCGCCACCGGATCTTCCCGATTGTGAACTTCGCATCCGGACTTGCACCTTTTCTGTTGATTGCCGGTTTTATCTTCAATGCCATGAACCTTGTTGGTCTCGGTATTATCTTCTTCTCCGTTACCGTTGCGTTCCAGCTCATTACATTGCCAGTAGAGTTCAATGCCAGCAATCGCGCTCGTGAAATCATGGTTTCTGAAGGTTACATTCGCAATGAAGAAGAAAAAGGCGTAGCCAAGGTACTGAACGCTGCAGCTTTGACGTATGTGGCCGCTGCACTGATCTCCCTGCTTGAGTTGATCCGTTACATCGGGATTTTCAACAGTCGCGACTAATCGAACAAATAGAAACAAAAAACAATACCCCACCGTTTACTCGGATGGGGTATTGTTTTGCTGCAAACCGAAGTAGTTAAGTAAAAACGAACGAAATGATTGTGCTACAAGCGGCAATTTGTCATCCGCACGATGGATCAAACCAATGGTCCGCGTTACTTTGGGATGAGAAATGGCCACATGTGCCGGTTGTAGTGGATTGGTCTGGAAAAGCGCCATTTCTGGCAGCAGACTCACTCCCATGCCCGCTGCAACCAACCCGCGAATGGTATCCGTCTCTTCACCTTCAAAAGCAATTTTCGGTGTAAACCCTGCTTCCAGGCAGGCATGCCAGACGATCGGACGCAATGAGTACCCTTTGCTGAACAGTACAAATTTATCATCTTTGAGCTGTTCAAGTGCGATTTCCTCTTCTCCTGCAAGCGGGTGATTCGGAGGAAGAATGGCATGTAATTCTTCGGTTAGCACGATATCACCTGCGACCTGATCATGCTTTTCCGGGAAAGGTGATATGAAAGCCAGATCCACCTCAGCAGACAGCACGTCACGAATGAGCGTCGGATACATACCCTGTTTAAATCTGAATTTGACATTGGGATAACGCTGACGAAATGCGGCCACGACCGAAGGAATCAGATGGATACCCAGACTATGAGGAAAACCAATACGAATTTCACCATGTTCCGGATCCAAAAACTCATGAACTTCCCCGACTGCTTTGTCCAGATCCTTTAAAATCCCTTCAACACGTTTGCAGAAGAGCTGACCTACTGCGGTCAATTGCAGATTCCGCCCCTTTTGCATAAAGAGGTCAACACCCAGCTCTTCCTCCAGCTGATGAATCTGGCGACTCACTGCTGACTGTGCGACATGCAGCTCTTCAGCTGCCTGGGTCACATGCTCCTTTTGTGCCACTTTCAAAAAGTAATGCAACTGTCTTAATTCCACTCGCCTGATCTCTCCAATCTGCTATACCCTTCTTAGACCTGCCTGCATTCCGTCTTCAGATCATTACACCCATACGTGTTTATTGCTTTCTGAATTTCCTCGGCCTCCACAAACGGATAAGAAGTCCGTAAATAAAGAATCCACCCAACAATCCACCCAAATGAGCCATCCAGTTGATGCCCGACATGGCAAATGAGAAAATAATACCGAATGCAAGCAGTGTATACAACGTTTTGCGTGATGCTTCATCCATCATCGTCCGCTGGAACAGAGCAACATACAGAAACGCACCATAAATCCCGTAAATGGCTCCTGATGCACCTACAGAGATTGTTGTTTCTCCTGCAGAGTTATACCAGGCAAGCGCCAAAACATTACCCAGAACCCCGCTGCCCAGATACAATAAGCCATATCTTACCGATCCGAGCAAGCGCTCCATCGGAGGCGCAAATACAACCAACGCAAAGCTGTTAAACAGCAGATGACTGAAACCTGCATGAAGAAAAATGGACGAAAAATATCTCCACCATTCTCCCGAGAAAAACTCATGGTTAGTCAAAGCACCAAATTTAAGCAATGTCATCGTATTCGTCGATCCACCATTAGCAGCAAGTAATATAAACATCACGACATTGGCAACCAACAAAATTGACGTCAGCGGGAAAAACTTCAAATAACTTCTCCAATTTTCATACCGAATAAATATCATACGTTTTCCCTTTCACTCCACCCTGTTCAGATCTTCCTTCACTTGGTTTCATTATCATAATTGCACGTCCGAATTGGACAATGCCTTTCATAAAAGATTATAATGGATTTTGGCACGGATCACCAATTTAAGGAGGAACATTATTATGGCACAAGAACGTACAGGCGCAGCCACATTCAAAGGCAACCCTATTACATTGATCGGACCCGAATTGAAAGTGGGCGATCAAGCTCCCGATTTTACATTGAGCAAAAATCTGCTTGAAGATGCATCCCTGAAAGACTTCGCAGGCAAAATCAAACTAATCAGCGTTGTTCCTTCACTGGATACTGGAGTATGCGATGCCCAAACTCGCCGCTTCAATGTTGAAGCCGGAGAACTTGGCGACAATGTTGTCGTTTTGACGGTAAGCGTGGACCTTCCATTCGCACAGGAACGCTGGTGCGGAGCTGCCGGTGTAGACCGCGTTGTAACATTGTCCGATTACAAAACACGCTCTTTCGGTGAAAACTACGGTGTTCTGATCAAGGAATTCCAATTGGACATGCGTTCTATCTTCGTAGTGGATACGGAAGACCGGATTACATATGTGGAATATCTGCCTGAGATGACAGAATCCCCTAACTTCGAGCAAGCCATTGCTGCAGTAAAAGCTTTGCTGTAAAAGGATTCCACGTTCAGAACAAAAGCGAGGAAGGTTCACCTTCTCTCGCTTTTTGTTTTACCACCCATCTATTTCAATCGTTTGCCTTATATTTGGCGAGCTTCTTATCGAGTACAGAAAACAGATTCATGATCGTTCGATAATTGGAACCCAGATCTCCAAGCGAACCACGTGAAGCTGAATACATGTCTACAGCACTTCGAACCGGACTTACCGAAATAACAGAAACTGTAATATCCATGGTCCGCCCAAACGTTGTGCGTTTTTCCAGAATAATCTCTCCGACCGAAGGAACCTCATGAAGCACCTTATAACCCGGAATCTTTTTCAATGTTGAAGAAACTTCTTCCCAGGCTCTGTCTTTGGATAAATTATAATACCGTGTTTTTAATTTGGGATCCTTGGCTCGATCGCTGGTTCCCTCCATACTGCGGATGATACCGACGAGCGTTCTCTTTAAGGTCAAGACCCTTCCTCCTTTGAATGTAACCGTTCCATTTATGTATTCTAGTGTAACATTGTTCAGGTAGTAACAAAAGGGCGTAGCGCGCTTTTAACACAAATACACTGGTCAAAACATAAAATTTCAAATAAAAAGCACCCTGAGCTTCCTGGATTAGAGGAAAGAGTCAGGGTGCTGTACTTGTAAAATAGGAACCCGCCATGCCGTCCGGCTACATTGTCTTATGAACCTGCTTAGCAGGTGGGTGACCGCAATAATGTATTATTTGAAGTCCCCATGTCGTATAGACAGGGCGTTTCAGCAACATTCTGTGTAGATCTCCCGAAGACATCATCATTGGTTCAAAACAACGAATAACCGAAACGTACATCGCAGGATGTACAATTATTATATCCCTAACCGCGTAAAAAGTAAATGGTGACGCTCCATGTTTTATTTTTGCAGATTTTCGTTTTTCACGTCTGAAGCTTCAAGATCACCGATTTTATCTACTCCATCATCATTTTGCGCCGCTTCTTCCTCTTCCTTCTTCTGCTGCATTTTCTCCATCTGCTCCTGCATTTTCATGAAGGTTGCGTAGAAGTTAAAGAATGCAAACCAGGCAATGATACTGATAATAAAGAAGACAAACAATACCGGATACCGGAATCCAATGTAAAACAATAGTCCGCTTCCGAGCAATGTAGAGAACACACGAAACGGTCTGATCAGAGTCAAGAGTACTGCATTTTTAATAATGAGTCCGATTGACATATGATAGTGTACAACCATCGAAAAAAAGTTAAACAAGGAAACAAACAAAAGCAACAGCAGCACAAGCATGATAATTCCCACAAGCTGCATATTACGGAACTGTGTCATGTATACCGTGTAATCCAGATACATGATGGCAAAAAGCAAAGTGTAAAATATGCCCCCGATTAAGCTTTGTTTGTAGTTCTCTTTGTAACCTACAAAGAATGTACGGAAGATCGGTACATCCGTGTCACCCATATTCCATTTACGAACGACCGTAAAAAGGGCCGATGTTGCCGGAAACAGTGTAAGCGGTGCCACAATAGCTATAGCCCAGTTCATTTGCAATGATTCATTTGCGAGGTTCTGCTGCATAACGAGCAGTTTCATAATCAAGAAAAACAAGAACGGAGACGAACAAATAGCCCACAACAGATTGGTTGCGGCCAGTCTCGTAATCCACTCTGTAAGCCGATAGATCCCACCCATAGCTCCTTTAAATTCCAAACATTTCTCCTCCTCCGCAGCCTTGCGTATAACCTGAAGTCTAATATTAATATACCTTATTATTGATAGGAAAAGCCAGTACTTCCCGAAAACAGATCAGCAACTCTGCTTGTTATGGGTTCTACAGCGTAACGGATTCAGGCAATTTGAGACATAAAAAAAAAATGGAGCAGCTGCCTGCCCCATTTCTTAAATCAATCTTGCATATTATTCAAAAGAGGAATCTTTCGCAGGACGACGTCCTTCGTTGTTGCTTGGACGTGGTTTGCGGTCACGGTTGTAACCACCTTCTCTGCTTCCACCGCCACTACTGTTGCGATCGCGATTGTATCCTCCACGTCCGCCACCACTGCTGTTGCGGTCACGGTTGTAGCCACCGCCGCCACCGCTGCGGTTGCCGCTGTAACCTGATGGCTTACGTCCGCCAGAGCGAACATCTGGTTTACGACGTTTCGCACGGATCGGATCTTCAGGAGTCAGATCAACTTGAGCATCTTTTTTGTCGCCTGTAAGGAGCTTCAGGGAAGCTGACAACAGTTGAACAGAATCGTATTGCTCAAGCAATTGGATAGCGATACCTTTGTATTCGTTCAGTTCACCATTTTGTACGATTTCGAGCAAACGTTCAGCTGTCAAACGTTGTTTTCCTTCTACTGCTTCAGCCAATGTTGGCAGAGGCTTACGAGGGATACGGTGACGAGTTACACGTTCAATAAAGTGCAGGTGATCAATCTCACGCGGTGTAACAAAGGACCAGGCAGCACCCTCTTTACCAGCACGTCCAGTACGACCGATACGGTGAACGTAGCTTTCCGGATCTTGCGGAAGGTCAAAGTTCACAACGTGTGTTACGCCAGATACGTCGAGACCACGTGCAGCCACGTCTGTTGCTACGAGTACATCAATGCTTCCATCACGGAATTTACGCATTACCGTATCACGTTGGTTCTGGGACAGGTCACCATGGAGACCGTCAGCTGAATATCCACGTTTTTGCAATGCTTCAGCCAATTCGTCAACACGACGTTTTGTACGACCGAATACGATTGCGAGTTCTGGAGATTCCATATCAAGCAAACGGCTAAGCGCTTCGAATTTTTGACGCTCTGGCACTTCAATGTACGCTTGGTCAATCAAAGGTGCGCTAACTTGTTTCGGGATAACAGACACGTGCTCAGGATTGGTCAGGAATTGCTGAGCCAATTTTTGAATGTTAGGAGGCATTGTTGCTGAGAAGAGCATCGTTTGACGATCCGCAGGGACTTGTTTCAGGATGGATTGGATATCCTCCATGAAGCCCATGTCGAGCATTTCATCTGCTTCATCCAATACAACAGTTTGTACATCTTCAAGTTTAATCGTTTTGCGGTTGATGTGATCCAGGAGACGTCCAGGTGTACCGATGATAATCTGTGGTTTTCTTTTCAGTGCACGGATTTGACGAACGATATCTTGTCCTCCGTAAATTGGCAGGGAGCGCAAACCTTTGAAGCGGGTAAGTTTTTCGATCTCTTCGGCAACTTGGATCGCAAGTTCACGTGTAGGTGCCATAATGAGGGCGCGGATTTTTTCGTCACTTTTGGAGATTTTGCTGATCAGCGGAATACCGAATGCAGCTGTTTTACCGGTACCTGTTTGAGCTTGGCCGATCAAATCTCTGCCTTCTAGCGCAATAGGGATCGATTTGGATTGAATCGGCGTCGCCTCTTCAAACCCGAGTTCGGTGATGGCTTGCAGCACCAGTGGTTCAAGATTGAAATCTACGAAATTTAAATTTGTCAAAATTATTCATACTCCTTCTATAGGGTGGACATGGTGGACAATCCACTTTGTTGTCTGTATTCTTAAGTAGCGTTAATATTTATAGGGTATCCCATATGGGCAAATTATTTTCATTATCAACATAATTCGTGAATGGGTCCCCAACATAAGACTAAAACTACATACATGTGTTTGAAACATTTCAAATTTTATCGTTCCATTTGGAAAAAGTTCCCTACTCAAGAATATCCACAAATCATTATATCACAAAACAATTCAAGATTACCAGCAATCTGGTTTTAAATATAAATGAGGTGATTAAATTGCCCAAAATAATATGGCACTCTTTAGTGATCATATTGGGTGCTGCAGCTATTGCCTGTGGCTTCAACTGGTTTTTGGTTCCCCATCAGCTGCTAAGCGGCGGGGTATCCGGTATTTCCATGCTTCTTGGTTATTTTACAAGCTTGAATCTTAGTATAATGTACTTTGTTCTCAACATTCCTCTGCTGGTCGCAGGTTGGTTTATTCTTGGACGACGATTTATTATATTAAGCATCGTGTCGGTAGCTGCCACATCCTGGTTTATTGGATTGCTGCCTGTTTTTGTCGTGGCAACAGACCCTCTGCTCAGCTGTGTGTTTGGCGGCGTGCTCGTAGGTCTTGGTACAGGCATCTCCTTCCGTGTAGGCGGTTCTACAGGAGGACTCGACATTGTGGGTTCCATCTTCACGCGTTACCGGGATTTCCCCATTGGTACCGTTATGGCGGGTATGAATGGAGCTATTATTATGCTCGCTGGTTATCTGAACAATGACTGGAATATTGCTCTCGCCTCCATGGTTTCGATCTACATTACAGGTAAGGTGCTTGATCTGATCCATATCAGCCATGTCAAGGTGACATTGTACATTATCACGAACGAGACGGAAGCCATGTTGAAGAAATTGCTGGTTCGTCCCCGTGGTGTCACTAAGATCAAAACTCAGGGAGCATACACCGACATTGAAAAGGACATGTTAATGACAGTGACTACTCGTTATGAGCTGGTTGAGATTAAACGCATCATCAAGGAAACCGATCCAAATGCGTTCGTCAATATCGTTGAGACAGTCGGTGTCATGGGTTCTTTCCGCCGAAGTTGAGACACATGTACGGTTAACAATTTATATAATTGTGGTATAATAATTGTGCACGGCTCCTAAATATGATGTATAGCAGGATCTGCCCTTCACTTTCACAGGCCATATGCTTTTCCGATTCGCCCCGAATGACTTACCATTTTGGAATTCGAGTAGGAAAGGGTGATTATTGTGGATATGGAAACGGTAAAACTGTTTGAAATCGTCAACAGATGGTGCCCGGAAATGCTCCCTTTCTTGAAACCGAATGAGCTCGATTCACTTATTGTTCTCCGGGATGGGCTGGGCATTCTGGAGCAGGGAGACGCAATGGAAATCATTCAGTACAGTATTTGTGAGCATCAGAACGACATCTACATTCAATAATATTTTTTTGATTAATCACGCCGCTTCTTGGGAGGTTCTCCTCGCAGGAAGCGGTTTTCATTTTTTCCGGAATGTTTCATCACTTGATTAATATGGTTAAAAGCCCAGAGGCTTTATTATATAATTCAATCATGGAATGTACATAAAGGGAGTGGGAATAAAATGAATACGTTTTGGGCTTTACTGGCCATGGCCTTGGGAAGCTTCAGTGGAGTATCGGCAACAGCAGATCAGGGTGACCAGCAGCTTCAATCGTTAACAAATAGTTTTAACACCGCCATTATTCAATCCCAAAAGGATCAAGTCGTCATTGATGCGGATAATCCGCCTGCCAAAATTGACCCTCAGCCGGATGCTCCAGTTGTCAAAGGAATTTATGTTACGGCTTACAGTGCCGGCGGAGCCCGGATGAAGGAGCTGCTCGATCTGATTGATAATACAGAGCTTAACTCCATGGTCATTGATATCAAGGACGACCTCGGATACATAACCTACCCTACAGAGAACCAATCGTTACAGAAAATGGGCAAATCCCAACCGTTTATCCGGGATATTGACGCCTTGATGAAACGACTGCAAAAACACGAGGTCTACCCAATTGCACGGGTCGTTGTATTCAAAGATACGATCCTTGCCAAGAAAAATCCGGAGCTTTCCTTCCGAAACAAGGACGGATCGGTATGGGCCAATGGCAAAGGCGACAGTTTCGTTAATCCGTACAGCAAGGAAGTTTGGGACTATAATATTGAAATCGCCAAGGAAGCCGCCAAGCTAGGATTCAAGGAAATTCAATTTGACTATGTGCGTTTCCCAGAAGGCTTCGAGAACCGTGCCGATATATTAAAATACACCAAAACCGACAAATCGCGGGTCGATGTTGTTGCGGAATTTGTTCAATACGCCCGCAAGGAGCTTGCGCCTCTGGGTGTCCGGGTTTCGGTTGATATTTTCGGCTATGCGGCCTCTGTACCCGCAGCAGAAGGAATCGGTCAGGACTTTGTTAAAATCTCCGAAAATGTGGACGTGATCTCACCAATGGTCTATCCAAGTCACTACTCTACCGGATGGTATGGCGTAAAGGATCCTGACAAGGACCCTTACACAACGATCAAAGGCTCCATGGAGGATACACATAAGAAACTCGACCCAACCAAGGATCTTAAACCGGTAATTCGGCCTTGGATTCAGGACTTTACGGCCAGCTGGCTCGGCAGTGGACACTACATCAAATACGGCAAAAAGCAAGTCGAAGACCAGATTCGTGCAATGAAAGACATGGATGTGGATGAGTATCTGCTCTGGAATGCGTCCAATCGTTATACCTCAGGTGTGAACTATAAGTAAAGCACTCTTCCCTTAATTATCATCTTCCCGTTCCGCTCACGCGGAGCGGGATTTTTATTATTTTCGCCACGTAATTCCGGCCTTTCCCTGTTCAAATTCAGCAAAATCCACTACAATGAATAGCTGTCGTATGATAGTTTGATGATCATTATTATGAATAGCGAGGCACTTTCAAGTGAACATGACAACCACCCGTTTTTCGCAAAAAGTAAAGCAATTCCTGATCATATTTCTACCGATATTCACAACACAAATTGCCCTGTCTGCCATGTCTTTCTTCGACACCAATATGTCAGGCAAGTTTTCCCCTGCGGATCTCGCTGGTGTAGCTATTGGCACGAGTCTGTGGATGCCGGTACAAACCGGGCTTAGCGGTATTCTTATCGGAATCACCCCCGTGGTATCCCATCTGCTGGGTTCCAAGCGCAATGATCAGATCGGCCACAGCGTGATCCAGGCACTATATCTGGGCATCGCGGTGAGCCTAGCCGTTCTGGCCATCGGAGCCGTGGTACTTACCCCAATTCTGAACGGGATGCCTCTGGAGCCACGGGTTGCACGGGTAGCTTTTTATTTCTTAAGCGCACTGGCTTTTGGCATCATTCCACTGTTCGGATATACCGTGCTGCGCAGTTTTATGGATGCACTTGGACAGACACGAATAACCATGTTAATTACGTTAGTGTCACTTCCGGTTAATATTTTGCTGAATTATCTGCTCATCTTCGGACGTTGGGGTTTCCCCCAGCTGGGAGGTGTAGGTGCAGGCGTCGCTACCGCGTGTACATACTGGATCATTTTTTTGATCAGCATCTTCTTTGTTCACCGGATTGAACCCTTCGCCCAGTATGGCGTGTTCCGCCATCTCTCCGGCATATCGCTGGGCAAATGGAAAGAATTGCTCAAAATCGGGGTACCCATCGGATTCGCTACTTTTTTTGAAACGTCAATCTTTGCAGCCGTTACATTAATGATGAGCCGATTTGATACCATCACGATTGCTGCGCATCAGGCTGCTCTTAATTTCGCCTCTACGCTGTACATGCTGCCAGTGAGCATATGTATGGCCCTCACCATTCTGGTCGGTTATGAGGCGGGTGCAGGACGTTTAAAGGATGCCAAACAGTACAGCCTGCTTGGCATCGGCGGAGCTATTGTACTCTCGCTGCTCACTGCAGTCGTATTGCTCGTGTTCGGGGAACAAATTGCAGGACTGTATTCAAACGAGCAAGAAGTCATTGCGTTGACTCAGCATTTCCTGATATACGCCATCTTCTTTCAAATTTCAGATGCCATTGCAACACCGACTCAGGGTGCTCTTCGGGGATACAAAGACGTTAATCCTGCACTGATCATTACGTTTGTGGCTTATTGGATCATTGGCCTTCCAGTGGGATACATTACAGCTACGTATACAACGCTTGGCGCTTTTGGATACTGGATTGGCTTGATTGCCGGCCTCGCAGTCGGTGCTACAGCACTACTATGGAGGCTATTCCTGGTTCAGCGAAAAGCGGCCATCCGCATGATCGAGCAATCCCGATAAACCGATCGATATAACGCAAACAGATCATAATGTTGATTCATACAAAAAAGAGCACAGCCCGTTTAGACGGCGCTGTGCTCTTTTGCTTGTTGTTTATTGAGATAAACGTTGTGCAAGCTCGTAAGTGTTCATATCGAAATCCTTTTTGGTGTTAACGACTTTATCGATGTCTGTCAGAACAAGCTCACCTTTGATAATGCCACACCCCTTGTCGGTCTCTCCCGCGATCAGGCTGCGCACAGCAAAGTCTCCCAGACGGCTGGCAAGGTTGCGGTCAAACGGAGTCGGCGTACCGCCACGTTGAATGTGACCCAGTACGGTTACACGCGGCTCATATGTCGGACAGCGTTCCATCAGTTCTTTGGCCACATCTTCACCCTTGCCAACACCTTCGGCAACGATAATGATACTGTGGCGTTTGCCATGTGCGAAGTTGGCTTTCATCCGGTCTGCCACTTCATCCATGTCAAATGGAACTTCAGGCACCAGAATCGTTTCTGCACCCGAAGCCAGTCCGGCATGAAGCGCAATATCACCACAGTGGCGGCCCATAACTTCAACGATGGAAGAACGTTCGTGGGAAGACATGGTATCACGCAGTTTGTTGACTGCATCGACCACAACACTTACTGCTGTATCGAACCCGATCGTGTAATCCGTAAACGAGATATCGTTGTCGATGGTTCCCGGAAGACCCATTGTATTGATACCGAGTTTACTTAGTTTGTTGGCACCATTGTAGGAGCCGTCCCCACCGATTACAACCAGACCATCGATGCCGCGTGCACGCAGGATATCTGCTCCCTTTTGCTGACCTTCAGCAGTATAGAACTCTTTGCAACGGGCGGATTGCAGAACCGTTCCCCCGCGCTGAATGATGTCACCTACACTACGCAGATCCATTGGGAATATATCGTTGTTCAAGAGACCTTGGTACCCGCGTTGAACACCGTATACTTCAAGACCGTGGAACAGTCCGCTGCGAACGACCGCACGAACAGCCGCGTTCATTCCTTGTGAGTCACCACCGCTCGTTAAAACTGCGATTTTTTTTACTGCTGTCATGATGTTTCTTCCTCCTCTAGTTTCACTTCAGGCTTCCGCAACAATGCGCCTGACTTACATATGCTTGCGAATCCAGCGACTGAAGATAAAGAAAAAAACTCTGGTCATTGGACTCTTCTTCATCAAACGCTTGGATATGGCGCGAACTTCCTGCTGTTCGCTGACTTTGGGATCAGACAGGTAAATGGCAAGCAGTCCTTCGATAATCATCCGGTGAAAAGCACTTCCCGGAATATTCTGCACATCACTGCGGGCCATCTCCACAATAAAAGCAATGCGGTCTAGCATCATCTCCACATTTTCGTAATAATTGCAGAAGTTGAGATCTCCACCGATACGATCTTCATCCTGATCGATTAAATAATCGAGCATAATGTGCAATGCGCATACATGCGGAAAATAGGCAGTATGGATTGAGGCCGCCTGCTCTTCAGTCAGCTGATCATCACTCGCAGCCAGAAACAGCATGAATACGCCCAGCGTAGAGCCGGTAGCGGCGGCAAATTCGTTCCAACGGAACTGAGGTGTACGGTGGCGATGCTCTGCCCACCACTCGAGCAGTGCCGTTTCTCTCAGTTCCGGTTTGATGTGCTTATATACCTGCAGGTCCGTGTATAGGCCTGCCAGATCCTGAATTTGAGGCTTGGCGGACGCATATCCAGGCAGCTGACGTGTGAGCTCCTGACATGTCGTCACCAGATTCCGTAAGTATCCACCATCGTCCTGCTCCTCACGGAGCGCATAATAATTGACCGGGGTTGCTTCGGGATCTACCGCATCAAGCATGGATTGATGGAGAAGCCGAAAATCATTCGGGTCCATCGATGTGCTGCGGTCGCACAGATTGTCCAAATAATCACTTATGGTTTGATAAGAAACGATGAGCGGAATCAAGATGTGCCTCTTAGGCATATCGGGCAAAGCATAAACCGTTCCACCCTCACAGTGAAACTGTTTGTCCTTGAGACTAGCCAGAGCCTGATTGCGCAATTCCTCATTCGGAATTTTCTCAGCCTTAGCTCTCCATTCAGCCAGTTCTTTCCGCGTTTCCGGAATGGTGTACTTGTACACCCTTCTCATCAATTCCAGCGGTCCCCGCGGATATTGATGTCGACTTTGATTAGATTGGCTCAAAATAAATGTGCCTCCACTTGGTTGAATACGTATTAGAGCGATTTTTAACCAATCCCATTATAATATGAACCCCTTAATTGTACAAATGATCTACTGCATAATCACGGGAAAAAATCGCTTCCGCCAACTAGCCTTTGTGATATACTAAGCATATTTCATCCATCAAAGGAGTCGTTGACATGATGTCAAGTGAGCCTCTCTCGTGGAGACGGTTATTTGCTTTTTTTGTACCGCTCGGCATATCCGCCTCTTTGGTTACCATTTCTCACGTAATTATTAATAGCACACTCGCCAGATCCGCCCATCCGGAGACGGTCATTGCCAGCTACGCCATTGCAGGCAGCCTGCTGACCCTTACGGAACGCCCCTCCACACTGCTGCGGCAAACCTGTTCTGCGCTGGTACGGGACCGCCTGTCCTTTCAGGCCCTCACTTTCGTCACCAAAATATTTCTTGCCTGCGTACTGCTGATCGGATTCCTTATCGTATACTCTCCCATTGGTACAGTGGTTTTTAAATATCTGTTCGGCGTGAGTCCCGATTTATTGTCCAAAGTAATCGATGTCTACGAAATCCTGATGTACGTCAGTATCTTCTCGGTCATTCGCAATATCTATCAAGGCATTATCATTACGAATAATCGGACCAAATGGCTGACGATAGGCATGTTATTTCGTCTTGGAGGCATGTATGGCCTATCCTTGTATTTCATCTATACAGACAGTATTAACAGTGGTCGTGTAGGCGCTATCATTTTTGCGGCAGGTATGATGATTGAAGCGCTCGTCAGTTTTCTTGAGGGAAACAGCATCAAGCGGAACATGCCAGCCAAGCTAGAGGATCATCCTGTCGAAAACAAAGGAGACGTTTTCCGCTTCTACAAACCGCTGCTGTTATCCAGTTTTGTCGCCTTGTTCATCGGACCTGTCATTAATATCGTGCTTGGCAAAACAACAGGTATTGCACTGGCCATCTCTTCTTTTGCTGTAGCCAGCAGTTTGATGCAGCTCATGTTAAGCTTTTTCACCTACATCCATCAAATTGTGCTTAATTTCTATGAGATTGATGCCAAACTGGTGAAAAAATTCGCACTGGTAACCGGATTCATTCCTTTTGCCATGACAGCAGCCATAGCCTATACGCCTCTAGGTCCATGGGTACTGGAAAATGTAATGAGCGTTCAGGGAAACCTGCTGCAGCAAAGTTTGTGGACACTGCGTGCCTTTGTGCTATTTCCCCTGATTTCGCCTTTTCTTGATTTCAGCAATGGGCTAATCCTGCTGCGGGGACAGACCAAAACGATGTTCCGCTCCCAGTCAGCCAATGCAATCTGTACCGTGATCGTCCTGCTCATTTTGGTCAGCATCTTCCCAGCTTGGAACGGCATGATTGGTGCAGTCGCCCAGTCCCTCGGTCTGCTGGCAGAACTGATCATTGTATGGCTCGTTATCCGGCGCACGCAGAAGGAACCTTCCATGTCTGCTCCACCGTCCCGCAAGTCGTCTTCACTTAAAGGCTAAATATTGAAATGTAATGAAGAATGGAGTCTCTCAACATGAAATTAAGTCACAACGCCCGCCCGGATCAAAACTGGCTGCGGGCACTTATGTTTACAATTTTCGGTTCAACCGTGCTGGTGGTATCCTATCTCCAGCTCTACTTCAGTCATCTGGGATTCAGCCGGGCCGAGATTGGCTACTTGTACGGTATAGGTCCACTTGTCTCCGTATTCTCCAACATGTTCTGGAGTATGGCCAGTGACCGCTACAAAACGGTTCGCAAAGTCATGATTATTCTGCTCGGCGGACAATTAATTACAGGCGTCATGCTCGCCAATGCAACGTCCTTTGGCCAAGTATTTATCCTGGTGACGTTATTTTACTTTTTCTATTATCCGGTCTACCCGCTTGCCGATACGATGGCAATTACCACTGCAAGCAAATACGGTCGGAATTTTACGTCCATTCGAGTTTTCGGCTCCATTGGCTATGCTTTTTTTGCATTAAGCATTGGTTATTTTCTTGGTTCTTTTGGACCCGGGTGGACGATGTGGGTGTGCGTTACACTTGCGGCCATTACTCTTCTGATTGGTTTCCGGTTGCAGGATCAGAATGAACCCTCTGGAAGCAGCAGTAAAATGGAGCTATCCGGGCTCTGGGCAATCCTGAAACGAAGAGATGTGCTGAGCTTTTTCGGGTGTGTCTTCCTGCTGGCATTGGGGCATCGAATGAACGAAGCGTTTCTCACCATCACGCTGAAGGATCTCGGTGCCAGTGAAGGCCTGATCGGCTGGTCGCTGCTCATTTCTTCCGTGAGCGAGATTCCTATATTCCTGCTGCTCAGCAAGTATGGCAATCGGTATAAGGAGCTTCCGTTACTCACCTTTGCTGCCCTTATGTATACCCTTCGTTTGTTTCTGATGTCTGTATCGGATACACCTGCCGCTGTTGTCGCCATTCAAACCATGCACAGCGTCACCTTTGGCATTTTCTATGTAACAGCCGTTCGCTATATTACCCGCCTTGTACCCGATGCGTATCGTGCGACAGGTATGGCCCTGTTCACCATCGTATGGTCAAGTGCCTCAGGTCTGCTCAGCGGAACCTTTGGCGGGTTGATATTGGATCATGCAGGCAGACAGGTCTTCTATCTTACTGCCATGGCCTTCTCACTCGCTGCACTTCTTGGTTTCATCCTGAAGCTGTTATCCAGTATGACCAAACGTGCACAATGAGCACACCTCGCTCTTTTTATAAAAATGAACACAAAAAAGCACAGTCTCCGTAGGGGACTGTGCTTGGGTTCTTTATATTCAGCTAGAAGCCAATCATTTATAAGAAATCCGGTGAACGGAAAAATCTTACAATTTAATTACGTTAGCTGCTTGAGGACCACGGTTTCCATCAGTGATTTCGAATTCTACCGCTTGACCTTCTTCCAATGTTTTAAAGCCGTCGCCTTGGATTGCGGAGAAATGTACGAATACGTCCTCGCCGCCTTCAACTGAAATAAAGCCATAGCCTTTTTCTGCGTTAAACCATTTAACTGTACCTTTCAAATGAACAACCTCCTAAAAATATCGCCATCTATGGCGAATACCCTCATTATACTGTATGACTTTCCACTTTGCAATTTATCTTTTCAATAAATGCGGAAAAAATTTGCTTTGAAACGTAGGGTACGGTATCATTTTACCAAAACCGTAAGTTTGGAGACTATCTATGATTAAAAAACATGAAATATACAAAAGAGACAAGTGGAATATGATGACAGTAGAAGTACAAGGCAAATACCTCGTACTCCGTGAAATTTCAGAGGAATGGGGCGAAGAATGCCACACGTTTCTCAGCCGCCCTGCCTTGATGCACTGGGCTGAGCGCCGTTTTCCAAAAGCCGATTTCGAGAACCGCGAGGATGAATGGCGTCAGCTGATGGCTGCTTTCAAAGAGGTGTAATGAATGACGCTTGACTCAAGCAATGTTGTCATCTTCATTATCCTCGCCTTTTCGCTGGGAGTTGTGCTTATTCTGGGACGCAGTTCCATTCCGGATCGACTGCGACGGGGAATGGCCCTTATAGCCACACTGCTTATCTGTTTTGCTTTTTTCCTGATCGTCTATTTCCTGGCCAACATGGGAGCCTAGTGCTCTCAAATATTTCAATCGGTCCGAGGCCATACTATACCGAATTGCTCGTATAGTCAGGAGGAAGGCCGTTGAAATATCGAAAATCACTGTTTGTCATACTAGTACTCAGTCTGATTCCTTCGTCTCTCTCCGCACAAGCGAGCGAGACGGGAGCAGATTGGTCTATACATCAACTTCATCAAAGGAGGATTCCCATGAGTCAATTATTGAAACGTTCCGAGGTGCCAACAGAACATACGTGGAAACTCGAAGATTTGTTCGCCGATCAAAAAGCCTGGGATCAGGAATACGAAGAAGTAACGTCTCTGACCAAGAAAGCCTCCGAATTTCAAGGTAAGCTGAACAAGCCGGAATCTCTTAAGGCATGCTTTGAACTTGAAGATGAGGTAAGTCTCAAAATTGAACGCCTTTTTGTGTATGCACGCATGCACCAAGATGAAGACACAGCTAATCCTACATACCAAAACCTGTCCCAAAAAGCGCAAAAGCTAAGTGTGCGTGTCGGAGAAGCTCTTTCCTTTGTCACACCAGAAATCCTCTCTCTGCCGGATGATCAGCTGGATGCTTTCATTGCAGATGAGAAACTGTCTGCATTCAAGTTCACACTGGAAGAGATGAAACGTGAGAAGGCGCATGTCTTGAGCAAAACGGAGGAAGCCCTGCTTGCACAGGTGGGCAACTTGTCCCAAGCGCCACAAACCATCTTCAGCATGCTGAATAATGCTGATCTCAAGTTCCCGAAAATTAAGGATGAACACGGTAACGATGTGGAGCTTACCCACGGAAGTTACATTCAATTCCTGGAGAACCCTAATCGCGAAGTTCGCGAACGTGCCTTCAAAGCGGTGTATGAAACGTACGCCAAACAGAAGAACACGATCGCTGCAGCCCTGAATGCCAATGTCACCAAAAATATGTTCTATGCAAATGTCCGGAAGTACCCTTCCGTAATGGAAATGTCACTGTATGGTGACAACATTCCAACAGAGGTATATACCAACCTGGTGGACACCATTCATGAAAGCCTCCCGCTCCTGCACCGTTATATGGATCTGCGCAAAAAATTACTCGGTGTGGATCAATTGCATATGTATGACTTGTTCGCTCCTCTGGTTGATGAGTATAAAATGGACATCACTTATGAGGAAGCAAAACAGACCGTCAAAGATGGCCTGAAACCGCTGGGCGAGGATTATGCGAATACATTGCAGGCTGGATATGATGACCGCTGGATTGACGTATATGAGAACGAAAACAAACGTTCAGGTGCTTACAGCTGGGGTGCATACGGCACACACCCATACGTCCTGCTTAACCATAAAGACAATCTGAACAGCATGTTTACACTAGCACATGAAATGGGTCATGCTCTGCATTCCTATTATTCGGATACTACCCTTCCGTATCGGGATGCACAGTACACCATCTTCCTAGCAGAGGTTGCATCCACAACCAATGAGGCATTGCTGATGGATTACCTGCTTAACAAATCCACGGATCCGAAGGAAAAACTGTATCTGTTGACCTATTATGCAGATCAATTCCGTACAACGGTGTTCCGTCAAACGATGTTTGCCGAATTTGAGAAAATCATTCATGAGCGTGCTGAACAGGGCGAAGCCCTTACACCGCAGCTGCTGTCTGAAATTTATTACGACCTCAACGTCCAATACCATGGAAACAGCATGGCTGTAGATAAGGATATTGAGATGGAATGGGCACGTATCCCCCATTTCTACAACAGCTTCTACGTTTACAAATATGCAACCGGGTTCTCTGCAGCAACGAGCTTCTCCAAACAGATTCTCGAAGAAGGTCAGCCTGCGGTAGACCGTTATCTTGGCTTCCTAAAGAGTGGTGGAAGTGACTACTCCATCAATATTCTAAAAAAAGCAGGCGTGGATATGTCTTCTCCACAGCCAATTCGCGAAGCCATGAGTGTCTTCAAAGAATTGATTGAACAGATGGAACAATTGACTAAATAAAGTTGTCTCTCTGTTACATGCGACCTGCATCCCTTGCCCATTTCGGGCAAGGGATTTTATAATCAAGCCAGATGCACAGCGCCTTCTTTGGGGTAATGCATTCGTATTCCTGAATTGTTCAACAAGGAGGCACCACCATGAAAATGCAATGGACCCTCATCGCAGGTCTTGTTTTTGCACTTCTTACCGGAATCTTCGCTGTTATTAATGTGGATTCCGTGCAGGTTAACCTGCTGTTTAACACGGTTCAAATCCCCCTGATTTTGCTGATTCTGGGCTGTACCCTGATTGGTGGAATCATTGTCGGATCCTATGGCATTTTCCGTCAGTATCGATTGCAGCGTGAGAACAAGCAATTGAAATTGCGTGTAACCGAATTGGAGAACACGGCTTCGAGCTATTCTTCACCGGGTTCCACCGCGACAATGGAAGCCTTCGAAACAACTGAAACGGATCGCATGGCTGAGACGGATTCCATCCAGAGTCAGCAGCGCAAAGGAAATTCTGCAGATTCGTTGTAAGAAGAACAAGCAGCCTGCTGGCATAAGGAATGGATATCCCATTCGACCAGACAGGCTGCATTCTTGTTCTGGGAACACTGATTATGAGGAGGAATCTCTATATGAATTTTACAATTAATGAATCCTACGTCCTGGACCTTCTGAAAAGGCTGCTGGATACTCCGAGTCCAAGTGGCTACACACACCACATTATCGAGATGATCCGGGAAGAAGCCCAATCATTGAATATTTCATTTGAATTAAATAACAAAGGCGGAGCGGTACTCACTTTGCCTGGGCTGGATGCCTCCAAGACCATTGGACTCAGTGCACATGTGGATACACTAGGCGCGATGGTACGTTCCATCACTTCTTACGGTACGCTCAAACTAACCTCTGTGGGTGGATTCACCATGAACAGTATTGAAAACGAGTATTGCACGATCCACGCACGGGATGGCAAAACATATACCGGTACGATTCTCTCCCTGCACCCTTCGGTTCATGTCTACCCGGATGCCCGCACCTTTGAGCGTAAGGAAAGCCATATGGAAGTTCGTATTGATGAAGTGGTTTCATCCAAGGAAGATGTTCTTGAACTCGGTATCGGCGTCGGTGACTTTATTTCTTTCGATGCACGTGCGGTTATTACGCCAAGCGGTTATATCAAGTCACGTCATCTGGATGACAAAGCTAGCGTGGCTGCCCTTTTCGGCATTTTGGAATCTGCTCATCGGGAAGGCTGGAAGCCTCTACATAACGTCTCTCTGCTTATTTCGAATTACGAAGAAGTTGGACATGGCGCCTCATATATCCCGTCCGAGATCAGTGAATTGATCGCCGTAGATATGGGGGCAATGGGTGACGATCTCAGCTGTAAAGAAACGGATGTATCCATCTGCGCCAAAGACTCTTCTGGTCCATATGACTATGACATGACGAGTCGCCTGATTGAACTTGCCAAGCAAGCAAATCTCGATTATGTCGTTGATATTTATCCTCAATACGGCTCAGATGGCAGTGCTGCCTTGCGAGGTGGAAACAACATTCGTGCTGCACTGATTGGCCCTGGGGTACATGCTTCCCATTCGATGGAGCGCACGCACAAGGATGCCGTTCTGAATACAGCCAGACTGCTCGCTTCATACATCACAACCAAGTAATCACCCTTATATACTTCAGGAAAATAAGAAGATGCCAGCAACAGATCACACCGCTGCCTGGCATCTTTTTTTTACCCTATCATGTTCTTCTAACTGGACATCTACCTTAATCAGCCTGCTCCACATACTGACGATATTGCTGCTCGATTTTGGTTACTTTTCTCTCATGATCACGAATTTCATTTTTTAACACATGTAATGTACGACGGACGGTAAGACGGCCCTCCTCCACCTGGGATTCGGCTTTTCGGATTTTGTCTTGCACCATCCAATCCACGAAGAGATTATCGAAGAAATAATCTGCAAAGGATAATAATCCCCCAAGCTCCAGGTCAGCGTGTACCGCCATTTTCACATCTTCAAGCTCCTTCTGGAATCGCTTCAAATGTCTTCCCGCTTCCGTTAAGGCAGATTGAGCGTCATCCATACGACCGCGTTTGATATGAGTGGATATCATGCCTCCGCCCATCATGTCGTATACTCCCCAATTCCCTGCAGACTTGAGCGCATCCCCCGCACGGCCCAGTGCACTGAGCAGGCGTTCCCCTTCCCGGTCTGCCTCCTTAAGTTCCTTCATTTCTCCGCGTAAATGCTCCAGATCCTCTGCCAATTGCCTAAGTTCATCGTGATTCGCCAGCAGTTGATTTTCCTTTTTGCCCCACAGCACCTTGTAATCATTTTCCCAGAATTGATATTTACTCTGCTCATCTAGTTCGCGCTGCACTTCTTTCCTCTGCTCATGAATGTCTTGTAACATTTGGCATGCTGTATCATACTCAGCCTTACTCTCCATTAATTCGAGTTCTTCCTTCTCCAGCTTCTCCTGCTTTTTGCCAATCAAGTTATAGAAAAATGCAGATAAGGTCATGCCATTCAGCCGGTCCACATCATTCTGCTCCTTCTGGAGATGCTCCAGGCGCCGCTGTACTTTCGCCTTCCACTCGACTTCTTCCTGGTTCAACTTCTCCAGGCGATTGTTCCATTTCTCGTAAATTCTCCCCTTTTCCTTGAGCACAGCCAGTTGTTCATTCAATTCTTTGTACATAAATGTGGTGTTCTCTCCTTTCACTGGAATTATTTCCTTACTACTTACAACGTAATGGATATGGCTAACGTTTCATATAAAAAAATCGCCATCCTTCATAACAAGGCGTTAAGCCCTATTTTAAAGGATGACGATTTGTACTTTTCGATTAGGATTTGCTTTTCTCAATCTGCTCTGCAAGCTCATTCAGGAACGTCCAACGTTCCATCAGTTCTTCCAGATGACGCTCTGCTTCAGCCTGCTCTGCCATGAGTTCCTGCAAACGGGCTGAATCACTGAAGGATTCCTCCATCGCCGTGTTGATCCGCGCAAGGTTAGCCTCCGCTTTCTCAATATTCTCGTCGATCTGATCATACTCCCGTTGTTCCTTGAAGCTAAACTTCAGCTTCGGCTTGGCCGTAGATGCAGCAGGCTTAACCTCATCTGTTTTTGCTTTTTTCGCTGCTGACCCCATATCGCCCACCTGAGAAGCTCCCGGTGCATTCTTCAGCATCCATTCAGCATACTCACTATAGTCGCCAACATGTACCCGGATGGCTCCATTGCCCTCGAAGGCCAGCACTTTATCCACTGTACGGTCCAGGAAATAGCGATCATGGGAGACAACGAAAACAACACCCGGGAAGTCATCCAGGTAATCTTCGAGTACCGCCAGCGTCTGAATATCCAGATCGTTCGTTGGCTCATCCAGCAGCAATACATTGGGCGCAGCCATCAATATACGCAGCAGATATAGACGACGTTTCTCCCCACCTGACAGACGGGAGATTGGCGTCCACTGCGACGCAGGAGTAAAGAGAAACCGCTCCAGCATCTGGGCTGCCGTGATCAGGGATCCATCCGCCGTCCGCACATTCTCGGCCACTTCCTTGATATATTCTATGACACGCAGAGATTCATTCATCTCCTGATGCTCTTGCGTGAAATAGCCCAGGTTAACGGTTGGACCGAGGACGACTTCTCCAGCATCCGGTTCCAATTTGCCTGAGATCAGCTGCAGCAGAGTCGATTTACCACTGCCATTCGGACCCACGATACCTACCCGGTCACCAGGCACGGCGATATAGTTCAGGTCCTCAATTAATTTGCGTCCACCTGCGGATTTGGATAAGTGCTCTATCTCCAGAATCTTCTTGCCCAAACGAGTAGAGCCTACCGAAACCTCCAAAGAGCCAGAGCGATTCGGCCCCTGTTGATCCTTCAGCTGTTCGAAACGGTCAATTCTTGCTTTTTGTTTCGTGGTCCGCGCCTTGGCCCCGCGACGGATCCAGGCAAGCTCTGTACGGAGCAGGTTTTGCCGTTTTTGCTCTGAGGCTGATTCGCGCTCTTCCCGCTCTGCCTTGAGTTCAAGGAAGCGGGTGTAGTTTGCTTCATAACGGAACAAACGCCCATGATCCAGCTCCAGCATCACATTCGCCACACGATCCAGGAAGTAGCGATCATGCGTAATCATGAGGAGTGCACCACGACGTTTTTGCAGGTATTGCTCCAGCCAAACGACGGAATCATTATCGATATGGTTCGTCGGCTCATCCAGAATGAGAAGCTCGCAGGGATGAATCAGAGCAGACGCTAAAGCCACCCTCTTGCGTTGTCCCCCGGACAATGTTCCCATTAGCGCGTCAAATTGACGGATACCCAGTTTGGACAGAATGCTTTTGGCTTCACTTTCCATCTGCCAGGTCTGAAGCTGCTCCATCTGTTGATTCAGACGCAATAACCGCTCTTGCAAGGCAGGATCGGATGGATTCAATTCGAGCAGTTCCATCGTCTCCGTGTATTCACGCACTGTTTTCATCTCTGGACTATCGCCCTCGAATACTTGCTGCAGTACGGTATTGTCAGGGTTAAAATCGGGGTTTTGTGCCAGAAACTGAATACGTACATCATTTCCGATAGCAATCTGTCCCTCATCAGCCGGTTCCATGCCTGCAATTACACGCAGAAATGTAGACTTTCCCGTTCCGTTTACGCCAACGACGCCGATCTTATCCTGGTCGCCCATGCCAAACGAGGCGTCCTTGAACAATATTTTTTCGCCATAGCTTTTTGAAATTTGCTCTACCGTCATTATGTTCATTGCTCGTTACCCACTTCTCTGTAAATTGAGATTCAACAGTTTCTTGATTCCATGCTCATGATGATACTTATACTTGTAAAAAAGAACGACAACCGTCCAGAAATAGTGCCGCTGCAAAAGCAATCCGTTTATTCAGATCTTCCTCATTGAACTCCGGATTCAGCATAATATCCATCTTCAATCGATCCAAAATCCCGATATAGGCTTCTGCCAAAAGCACAGGCTCAGGTACACTTGCACTTTTCAGCACCTCACACACCATGCTCATATACTCATTCATAAAGGCCTTCATGAATTTCATAAGATCCGGATCGTTATTAGGTGCCATAAAAAACAGCTTCGTATGATTGCGCCGCTCGTAATAATAAGTCAGGTGCGTCTTGGCGATTGCGCCAAGCTTCTCACCTGTATTCTCCTGAGATTTCAAGGCATAATCAAGCCTGCTGATAAAACTGTTACAGTCCCGCTTGGAAACCGCGACGAATAGTTGTTCCTTGCTCTTGAAATATAAATAAATGGTGCCTTTTGCAATGCCAGCTTCTTCAGCAATATCGGACATTTTCGTCTCATAAAATCCTTTTGATCCAAAAATACCATAAGCCGCATCCAAAATAGCCTCCGACTTGTCTCCCTGCACAGTGCTCACTTGCACTCCCTCCCTACAGCGCCAAAATAATACCCAAACCGATAGCCACACATCCTCCGATCACCGAACTCAGCACGTTGACCAGATCGTTGCTCATCCATGTCCAGCCTCGTGCGCGAACGGTCTTGTGGCCACAGTGTTCACTGACCTCAACTTCACGGCCGCATTCAGTACAGCGATACATCAACTGGACTGTTGCTCCAAGGTAGGAATCGGCAAATGCTCCAGCCAGTCCACCTACAAGACCAACACACGTCCAGCTCAGAAATCCAAGCGTTTCAAAGTCCGCGATCCAAGAAAAGATAAATGCCCCTGCTCCAATTAATGCTCCGCCTATTGCCGCCGCTGTTGTCCCAAGCAACGACACACCACCGGAAGCGCCCGGAGTCAGCACCCTCCAACTCACCACAGAACGTGGCGGCTTACGGCTCAGGCTTCCGAGTTCGGTAGCCCAGGTATCGGAAGTTACGGTTGCCATTACACCAATGAAAGCATAGATCCAGGCCGGATGTGGAAATATCCAGTATCCCAAACATAGAAGCATGCCCATTCCGCCGTTGGCAAACACTTGCCCTGCATCCCGATTGCCTGACTTGGCATACGATTTCTCCAGCTCCTGCTTGCGTTCCTTACGATACTTGGACAACAAGGTTGAAGTTATGAAAAACAACAGCAGTGTGCCAAACCAAAACAGGTTGCCTGCCCCGTAATAGATCGTTCCCATCAACACAGCTGCCAAGCAACCGGACAGGGTTAGCGATTTCTTTGCGTAGGCTGCACCCGCCACAATAAAAGCGCATACGGCGCCGATAATCCAGTCCATAATCTCTCCTGCATGTGGCAGCATCTATGGTCCACATGACGTTTATGTTATTTTTGAAATTCAATTATACCACGGTTTGAGCCCAATGCCGAAACTCCCGTTGCAGGCATGACAAAAACCTGATCCGGCAGCTTAGAAAGCTGCGAACCAGGTCTGCTAGATGAAATATAATTGATGAAAACTGCCCTTTTACAACTAAACATCGAGTCGTCCGCTCCGCACGGTGTCAGCCTCTCTTGACCCCTCCGATGACACCATACCGATACAATACACGGCGACCAAACCAGTTGAACAAACGATCCGTGAGAAAACCCATGAATCCCAAGGAGATGAGACCAACAAAAATCCAGTCCGTCCGGAAAAATAACCGTGAATTCCAGATCAAATAACCTACGCCTTCATTAGAAGCAATCATCTCTGCACCGATAATGGCCATATAGGAAGTTCCCATCGCCAATCGAATACCTGTGAAAATATAAGGGGTCGTAGCAGGGACAACCACATGCAGCAATATCTGCCACTCATTCGCGCCCATACTGCGGGCTGAACGAATCTTATCCTCTTCAATGGACAGGACACCCGTCAGTGTATTCAGGACAACAATGAAAAATGTCGCATACATGATCAGTGCAATCTTGGACTGTTCCCCAATGCCGAACCAGACCAGGAACAATGTAATGAAAGCAATCGGCGGGATAAATCGAATAAAATTAAGGAAAGGTTCGGCAAACAGACGGATGATGTGAACCTTGCCGATAAGCAGCCCTACCGGAATGGCAATGACACTTCCCAGCACCCATCCGGCCAGTACACGTGTGAAGCTGATCCCGATATACTGCATGAGTGTGCCATCCGCAATTAATTCGCGAGCACCCTGCACAGTATCCCATGGACCAGGAATCACGTCCGGCCCGTAGAGCAATGCACCAAGCTGCCATATCAGAATGACTGTAACCCATAATATCGGTACAGACACCCACTTTTTCTCCAACCATTTCATGGTCCAGATCACCTCAGTTATTCTTCAAAATGGCTTTGAATCTGATCGTACAGGCTATTGAATTCAGCCGAAGCAATATTTCTCGGATAAGACTGAACGTTATGGTAAATGTCCGTTATATTCGACGAAGGTCCCACTGACATGATTCCGATCCGTTCACCGAGCAATAGAGCCTCCTGGATGTCATGGGTAACAAAAATAACGGTCTTATGTGTTTCCCTCCATATATTCACCAGTTCCTTCTGCATGACTCTTCGAGTCATGGCATCGAGCGCACCGAAAGGTTCATCCATGAGCAGAATCGCCGAGTCATTGGCGAGCACCCGCGCTAGTTGTACCCGCTGCTTCATGCCTCCCGACAGCTCCTTCGGATACTTCCCTTCATGTCCTCCCAACCCCACGAGCTGAATGTATCGGTCCGAAATCGTACGGCGTTCAGATTTGGGCACCTTGGACATCCGAAGTCCGAATTCAACATTTTCCCTTACGGTAAGCCACGGAAAGAGTGAGGAATCGGCCTGTTGGAACACCATCGCACGATCCCTTCCAGGTCTGTCGATCTCCTTGTTATTCACTTTAAGCTGCCCGCCCGACTTGGAGATAAAACCCGCGATCATATTAAGTAACGTTGATTTTCCGCAGCCGCTGGGACCAAGCAGAACGAAGAATTCGCCGCCCTTGATCACCAGATCAACATCCTTGATAATGTAATGCACTTCTCCATTGGTTGGAGCATTGTAGGTTTTTCGAAGCTGTTCAATATGAATCGTGTGACGATCTGCGGGTAAGGACATAAGGACACCTCCAGTACGTTTTGGATTATTCGGTATATGTTACTTTATCCGGCAATGCCTGTTTCAGAAGTTCCAGGTTTAACTTGCCTTTGAGATCAAAATCCTGCTCAATGATTCCGTTATCCACCATGTATTGCTTCTGTCCCGCCAAACTATCATAAGCTTCCTGAGTAAAGCCAACGACCCAAGGATTGATGGGAAGATCCTTCAAGGTTGCTTCCTTGGGTTGTTTTGTCTCCTTGTACATTAGATCCGCTACCTCATCAGGATGAGCTTGGGCATATGTTGCAGCTTGATCCAGCGCCACAAGAAATCCCTTTACCGTTTCCGGATTCGCTTCAATGAACTCATTGCTTGCAACCAATCCCATACCAAGCCTTACCGGAGTCTGGGACATATCTGTCAGCTGATGCACGCCTTCGAGCGTATCGAACTTATCGGTTAATGCAGATCCGATAACCCAAGTGGCATCCAGTTCTCCTTGCTTCAATGCAATATAGGACTCATCGAAGGCCCCTTGCCCAATCTGCTTCACATCACCAAGCGCAAGCCCCTGATCCTTCAAATACTCATCCCACAGATAAGGAATGAATGTTCCGCGAATAAAGCTTACGCTCTTGCCCTTCAAGTCTGCACCCGTCTGGATCTCCTCCTTGGCATACAGCTTCCATGCAGCAGCTGCTTCATCCGTTGTCTGACCCGCAGAAGCGATGATCGAATAATCCCCTTTGGCCAGAGCGTTCAACACCGGGAAGTCAGCACCGTAGGCAATGTCGACCTGTTTGATAAACAGTGCATTCACACCTTCTGCCGGAGAACCAAACGTGATGCTCTCTGCATCAATGCCTTGGCTTTCAAAGAACCCTTTGGCAATGGCTACCCTGAACGTCGGGTTTGTGCTCGTATCCGCTATGCGGATCTTTACCTTGGTGCCACTACCTGCGGAGCCGCCTTTCGCTTCGGACACCGTTCCGTATGAAGAACATCCGGAGATGATAAAAGTTATGGAGAGGAGCAATAAGAATGCTCCCTTTAAAATGGCTGTTTTTTTCACAACATGCACCCCGTTCAATCAATTTATCCTCGGCTACCGTTAACTGCCTTGTTTTCCTTCATCCGATGTTGCTACGCAAGCTGCTCCTTCAACAAACGGCAGTGTTGTCTCTACACTGACTACCGAGTCAGAGCCTTTGGCTGCTGCTCCCGGCACTCTGTAGACCGATACATCAATGGATTCGATCGCCACCTCTTCCGGCTTCTCCAGTTGAGGAACCCATTGATATGGAACTCGATACGAACGATAAACCATATTGGTATTACGCCCATCCTTGTATGGAGAAATATATTCCCACACCAGCTCATGCTCTGCTGTAACTTCAAATAATCGGCCATTGGACCCTTCGGTAATCAACGTGTTACCGTTAGGCAAGCGCTGGGCTGAGCTAATATATGGGCTGTAGAATTTATAAGAATCGGTTGGAACGGAAAAGCCAGCTTCAGCAGAGGTATATTGCCACACAATCTCCAGTGTCAACGGGTCAATCTCAAGTACACGGGAATGATCACGGACCGCGTGTTTCAAGCCATATGGAGAAGCCGGATTCGGAAGACCATAACCTGCCCATCCTCCATTATCAAACACCAGCAGATTGCCCTCGCCTGGCAGTCCTTGAGGAATGATATGCGCATGATGCTGTCCGATAATGGTGCCGATATGCTTCGCTTCAGGAGAGGAATAATCCGGGCCGAGTTTCCAAACAATTTTGCCGCTCTGTCTGTCCGTAATGGCAATAATATTGGCTTCTCTGGCATCCCATATGATGTTATCCGGGTTAAAGCGCTCGTCTCCCGCTTCATAGAACCGGTTAGGACCAACATAGGAAGCCGAGTTAATATGCAGCCAATCACCTACCCCCCCACCAAGGTGACCAAATGAACGCGTATTCGGGTCACGGTACAATACATTGCGTGCAGCCTCGTCAAAGCCCAGTTCTTCAAAATGCTCGTTCGGAAGCCATTCCCACAACACATTGCCTTCCCAATCCACTTCAATAATGGCATCATCAAGTAAAGGTTTATCCGAGATTTGCGGATTGCTTACGTTTTTGTGCGCCAGGATCAGTGTCTTGCCACCCTGTGTTTTCGGAGCAAGACCAGGAGCATAATACCCTACCGGATTGCCCTCACGCTGATAATCATGGTGCTGGCGGGCGTACCACAATGGTTCGTATCCCGGATCTTCAATATGTTCGTAGCTATTGTATTTCCACACGATGTTGCCATCCCAGTCCACCTGAACCAGGTCCACATTATCCTGAATACCGAACTTTGGATCTCTTCTGCCCGTGCTTCCCAGCACATAACCTCCTGGGAAAATTTTGGCCGGAAATCCGAGCAGTCCCTTCCAGAGGTGAACTTCCTTCCCGTTCATATCAATTAATACAACGCCTTCTTCACCTGCCTGGTACACGGTGTAACCACCCCAAGCCTTTTCCGGATTATACAGCGTTGCTCCCGTTGGATAAATTGTTGAGTGTCCCATCGTTCTCATCTCTCCCTTGGATTGTTAGATTCATTTACTACAGTTCAAGCATTAATAACTGAGATAGTTGTTCTTTCCGGAATTCCCCTTTCGCTTCTGTTCAAGGTCGTTGCCCACAGACGGATCTGTCTCATCTCTCGTGTTGCTCTCGGCAAGCTCCAGCAGTGTATCTGAGAATCCTTCCAGATTCGCGATCACCCGCTCATACAATTGGCTTTGCTGTTCCAGTTCCGCAGTGGTAAATCCCTCAAACAGAAGCGTGATACATCGGGCACCGATATTGCTATTGCGGGCATACATTTCCCTACCTTTGGCGGTTATATCGAGCAGGACGGTACGGCGATCGTCTTCCTTGCGTCTGCGGATCGTTAATCCCTTTTTCTCCAGCTTGTCAGTCAGTGCAGTAATGGCACCGGAAGTGAAATCCAATTGATCGGCCAGGTCGCCAAGCCGCTGTTCTCCTTCACGAATGATTTTGTGCAGGATGAGCATACCCGGCAGGCTAATGCCTTCCACCGTTATGCGATCCCGCTCCTTGACGAATCGTCTGACCATCTTGCGAAACAGCCAATCCGTTTTCTCCAACGCATCCCAATCTCTCTCGTTCATCTCATTTCCTCCTATCCGGCCGAAACGTTAGCAAGTACGCAAAAAGGCTCCCGAAGACATTCCATATGGAGTAGTCCCGGGAGCCTTTGGTGGTCCAATCAGCTCGCATCCGTATTCAAATTTATTTCACTGTTCATTTAATGAGTGTTAAAATAATTGAGTTCATCATATAACCTACTAACCCAACCTGTCAAGTAAGAATTAAAAGTTATTATTCTTTTTTTGCCTGTCAGGATTTATTTATGCCATTTTAAGTTTCACTTCAGCTTCTCCGGTTAAACTAATCTCAGATCAACACAACAAGATTAAGCTACGATTCCCTTCGTACTTAAATAGAGAAGCGAGGATGACAGGAATGAATATAAAACGTGTAATGTTTGTGGGTACGATGATGGTAACCATGTCTTTTGCAGGAACCGCCTGGAGCAAATCAGCCATTTCTCCGATTCCCTTGACGGAGTGGTCCATCGTAAGTATAAATACCAAAGATGATAACAAGGATGAGCTGCTGACTGCACTGAACCATTCCTCCGAGGAAGATTTGTACCAGGATCTGTACGCAGGCAAATCACTCCAAACCATTGCAGACGAGAATGATGGAGATTTCAGTCAGGTCGTGGCTTTGCAGGTCAAACAACTCAGGCAGCAGCTGGATGATCGTCTGGCAAGCGGAAGTATCACCCAAGAGCAATATGAGGCACAACATGCGGAAATCGAACAAATTGTTCTAGAAAGCGCCCGTACCTCTTACGAGTTGGCCTAAACGTGTACAGATGCGTGTTCGTTTATCTTCTATGATCACGTCAAAAAGGAGCGGTTTCCCGCCCCTGAATGGATGACTGTATAACTATAATTCATACGGAACTTACAGGATTATTTCGCTGCTGCAATGGTACATTTCCCAACGGATTGACCATCCCAGGCGAGCTCAAGCACATCTCCCTCTACGGTTGGTCCCACACCCTCTGGTGTCCCGGTGAAGATGATATCACCTGCGCCAAGACCATAGTGATGTCCTACATAATCCACAATGTGTTGAAGGTCAAAAATCATGTTGCGAATGTTGCCTCGCTGCACTTCAACACCATTTTTGGTCAGCGTAAAATCTTTTGCAAGCAAAGCTTCCGTACTGGAAAAGGCCTGAAACCCACTTACAGGTGCGGAATTTTTGAATCCTTTGGCCGCAGTCCACGGGTGGCCTTTCTTCTTGATGACCGACTGTACATCACGCAGCGTAAAATCAATGCCAAATGCATACGATTCGATCAAATCCTCTACAGCAACCCCTGGCTCATAACTCTTGCCAATTTGAACGACCAGTTCAGCTTCATAGTGAACTTCCCCACGGGAAGCAGGTAATTCAATCGCCTCTCCATTCATGGGTACCACCGCATGCGAAGGCTTCATGAAGATCATCGGTTCGTCCGGAACCGCGTTACCCAGCTCTTCCGCATGAAGTTTATAATTGCGTCCTACACAGTATACGTTACGAATCGTTGAGAGCATCGGAATACGACCACCTTTATTGGATTAATTAGAGAATATGGACCCTTATCTTTATGCCCGATTGCTCGACTTTTGCAATGCCTGATTCCAAGCGTCAGGACGATTCGTGCACAGCATAAGCTCGGGATCAATTGCAGCGAGGCGCTTCATAATGATCTTATCATCTACGGTCCAGGCCATGACCTGAATGCCATTGTTCTTCATTTCCCGCATCAGTGATTTGTCCACGTTGGTGTAACCGATCGATAGGAACCCGCATTGCAGCTGACGAAGTCTCGCTAATAGATCTCCTGGACGAGCATCAATGATGAGACCTGTAGTGATCTCAGGTGCGATATTTTTGGATTCAGCCAGCGCAGCAGGTTCAAAGGAAGTGAAAACGACTTCGGCTTGCATGTTTCTTTTCCGTACTTCCTCAATAGCGGCTGCCGGCAAGCCCGGATACATGTCTCCTTGTGTTTTCAGCTCAATGTTCAGACGTACTTTGCCCTTGCAGCTGTCCAACACTTCGCTGAGAGCCGGAACGCGTTCCCCCGCATATTCCTTGGACTTCCAACTCCCTGCATCCAGCTTCTGAATATCAGACCAATTCGTCTCCCGTACAAGCCCTTCTCCATTCGTCGTCCGGTTGAACGAAAAGTCATGGATGACTACTGGCACGCCGTCGCGGGACAATTGCACGTCCAGTTCGATCCAAGTTACATAAGACTGCTCCATGGCCAGCTGAAAAGCTGCCATCGTATTCTCAGGTGCTGTGGAAGAAAATCCACGGTGTGCTACACATAAGTTACTCATTATTCCCCACTCCTTAGACGTTATCATTCTTGTATCAGCTTGTTGAGGCCACTCCAGCCGCGTCAAAGCGAATTCCTGGTGAGAGCCTGGTCATTTGCTCCAATAACAGCTTGTTGGCTTCACCTAGCATTGGAATGGCCTGACCAAGCCCCGCCTCATATGGAATGACTTTCATGCTGCACTTCGCTTCCGCGCTGCATTCTGCCTGAAAAACAGCTGTTTTCCAGGTTTCTTCCGTCGTTGATTTCGAAAAAATAAAATTTCCTGTGCTATATGCGATCCACTTGCCCTTATAATACTCTACTCCTTGAAGCACATGAGGATGCCCACCAATGACGAGATCAGCCCCAGCATCCACAAACTCATGTGCCAGTCTGGTCTGGTCATCATTGGGTGTACTGACTCGCTCTTCTCCCCAATGTGCTACCACGATCACAAGATCCGCCTTCTGACGAGCTTCTTGAATCGCGTTTACCGCCCCTGTAGAATCATAGGTTTCTGCAACACCAGCACGATTGCCTTCCGCCTTCCAGCTCGCTTCAGGCACAACCCGGCTGAAGCCAAGCAGTGCGATCTTGATGCCTTTCCTTTCCAGATAGGCAGGCGCATAAGCTTCGTCCCTGTTCATCCCGGCCCCAGTATGCGCAATACCATACTCCTGAAGGTAGGTTAGTGTGTCGACGAGTCCTTCCACACCCTGGTCCAAAATGTGATTGTTAGCCAGATTTACTGCGTCAAATCCGGCAGCAGCCATCGCTGCCAATGCTTTTGGCGAAGATTTGTAAACATATGTTTTGTTCTCAGCAGCTGAACCACCCAGCGTCACGGGAGTCTCCAGGTTGCCCACGGTCAGATCATCGTTCTTGAACAGACCGCCAAGCTTGGCATAAGGGTAATCGTAGCCATTCTTATCCAACAATTCGGCCACCTTGCCAGAGAACTGAATATCACCAACAAAATTAATGGTTACGTTCTTCCCTGATCCTGTAGGCTGTGGAACCGTTGTTTGGGCTCCGGAACTTTCATTGTCCTTCGGATTTGATGGTTTGGCTGTTCCCGTCCCTGTTTGTCCTTCTTCGGACCCTTTAACAGACTCCTTACTGCCCGACTCCGTTGTTTCACCGCCGGATGAAACGCTCTCATCTTCAGCAGTTTCTGACCCCGGACTGGTTACTTCCATAGAATCTTGTTCTGCATCCGGATCTGCATCTGACTCGGCTTCAGGCGAATCCAGCTCATCACCACCTTTGGCATCCTCCTGATCCGCAGGTTGTTGCTCTTTTACTACAGCTTCATTTGTCGCCGGCTCCGCTTGCTGTTTCTGCACCTCTGCTGCGTAATATATGCCTACCCCTCCGATTGCAGCAATCAGAAACAGATTGATCATCCAGATCATACGTCTGCGTGCACGTTTTTCTTTTTTCTTTTGATTACTTCGATTAGATCTTGGGGGATACATAGGCAGCTCCTCTTCTTCTACAGCAATCCTTTATCATTATATCAGGCATATCCTGGATTTCCATCATTCAATTCACTCGAAAATAAATATCCTGCATGAAAAAAGCTGCCTCTCCTTACAGAATGAATTCATTCCGCGGGAGAGGCAGCCTTACATTGGCTGCATTAGTGCACAGCCAGCTTTTGAACTGCCTGAAGCGACATTTCTTTTGCCTGTTTGATACAGTCCGGCAAACCTACTCCTTCATAACCAGCACCAGCAATGTAAACACCCGGCATCTTACTGCCTAGTTCCTCACGCAGTGCTGCAATATGCTGAAGATGACCTACAGGATACTGCGGCATGGATTTGCGCAGGCGGGTAATCTCCGAGAAGATCGGAACGGCCTCTACACCCATCGTTTCCCGCAGATCCTTGAGCACCAGAGCTGTCAGCGCATCATCGGGAAGTTCTACATTTTGCTCGTCTCCGGAGCGGCCGACGTAACAACGCAGCAGCACTTTGTCATCCGGACTAGTGTGCAGCCATTTGGTCGATGTCCAGGTACAGGCAGTAATATTCCGCCCTTCCTTGCGTGGAACGAGGAAGCCTGAACCATCAAATACATGTTCAATATCCTTTTTCTCAAAAGCAAGGACTACATTGGCTACAGATACGTAATTAATTGCATCCAGCGCAGAGGTGTCCACATGCGGTTTGAGCAGTTCAGATGCCACATACGTCGGGACTGTAACAATCACGTCATCCGCTTCAATACGCTCCCCGTTATTGAGCTGCACACTGTACCTCGTTTGACCACCTTGCTGAACATCCAATGATAGAACAGACGTATTCAGGCGTTGGTCCACATCCTGCATATCGTGAACCAAGGCGTGAACAAGACTCTGAAGTCCTTGGCGAAAATTCAAGAACGCGCTTTTCTTCGTTCCCGTATGTGTCTCTGCAGGTTTACGACCTGTCATCATGCCGCGGATCAGACTACCATAATCCCGTTCCACTTCACCGAATTGCGGGAATGTCGCCTGAAGACTCAGACGACGCATATCCCCGGCATAAATACCGGCAAGCAGAGGCTCGGTCAGGTTTTCAAGCACCTCCGGACCGAGACGCCGTTCAATCATGTAACCGAGGGATTCATCTTCCGCGGTACGGCGCGGTGGAATAAAGAAATCCATCAACGCCCGCAGCTTCCCTGCCGGAGAAACCAGGCCACTTCTCAGAAACGGCTTCAACTCTGTTGGTATTCCGAGCACAAGTCCAGCAGGCATGGGGTGAAGCTTGCCCCGCTGCATAATATATGTTTTTTTGGATTCCGGATTTTGGCTTACCAGTTCATGATCCATTTCCAATTCCTTGGCAAGATCAATCATGGCCGTTTTGCGGGCCAGGAATGAATCTGGGCCTTTTTCAATGACAAATCCATCCCGGTGCAGCGTCTCAATCATTCCACCCATGGACGAACTTTTTTCAATCAGTGTAATTTGCGGTTCAATCCCGGCTTCCCGGTAATGCTTCCGAATATAAAATGCCGCGCTGAGGCCGGTCAGGCCTCCACCAACGACAACAACACGACGTTTCTGGTCTTCCATTACACATCCGACCCTTGCTGCCACTGGCTTATGATAACGTCGCATAACGTTTCCATATAGAGAGGATCGCTGTTGAGCGAATCGATCCGCATTAGGCGCATGTCAATCTCCTTGGCAATCGCTTTGGCCTCAATATCCAGATCATAGAGTACTTCAAGATGATCAGAGACGAATCCAATGGGTGCAACCAGCACATCCTCAACCTGTTCGCGGGACAGTTCCTGAAGTGTGTCCAAAATATCCGGACCAAGCCACGGTTCAGCCGTACGTCCAGCACTTTGCCATGTAAATTGCCAGTTGCTAATACCTACACGTGATGCAATGACTTCGGAGGTTTCAAGCAATTGCTGCGGATAAGGATCCCCCAGACTTACGATCCGCTCAGGCAAGCTGTGTGCACTGAACAGGACTCGTACATCACCGCGCTTCGCCCCAGCCTCTTCAAATTCATCCAGCTTGGCACTGACACGGGAAGAGAGAGCCTGGATCAGCTTAGGATGCAGGTGGTAGCTCTCAACAAATGTCATTTGAATTCCCAGTTCCTCTGCTTTCTCACGAGCACGCTTGATGTAGCTGCCCACACTCATTGTGGAATAGTGAGGAGCAAGTACAACACCGACTGCTGTCTGAATTCCGTCCTTCGCCATCTGTTCCACACCATCTTCAATAAATGGATGAGCATGCTTCAGCCCTTGATAACAACGGAACTCCACTCCGTTCGTACGCTCATCTTGGCTCAGCGTCTCCTGCAGGGCCTTAACCTGATTATCTGTATTTTCACGCAGCGGGAAAACGCCCCCAACGATAGCCTCATACCGGTCTGTCAGTTCCTTCAGTTGTTCCGGCTCAGGCGGCCGTCCTCTTCGAATATGTGTGTAGTACGCTTCAATACTTTCCATATTTTCAGGTGTGCCATAAGACATCACCAGTACACCTACGGTATTAGTCATTGCTAACCGTCACCCCCGTCTTCAAAACTTCTGCAGAATATTCATGAATATATGTCGTAAGTTCTCTCAATTTCTCAAGAGAAGCTTCCGGGAACAAGCCATGTCCCAGATTGAAAATATAACCTGGCTCCTTGATACCTTCATCAATAATGACTTTGGCCTGCTGCTTAATCAAGTCCATCGGTGCTGTCAGCACATAGGGATCCAGATTGCCTTGAACGGCAAATTTGCCACCCAGTCTCTTGCGGCCTTCTGTGATAGAAACTCTCCAGTCCAGACCGATCACATTGGCTTGCAGATCCGTCAGAGTCGGTAGCAGTTCACCGGAGGCCACACCAGGGAAATAGATTTTCGGTACATTCAAATCCGATAATTCGGTAAAGATACGGGTAATCGTCGGCAACACATACGTTTTGAAATCATTTGGAGAAAGGGCTCCAACCCAGCTGTCGAATAGCTGAAAAGCCTTGCCTCCATTAGCAATGTGTGCACGGACATATGTAATTACCATATCACCTAGTTTTTGCATGAGCTTGTGCCATACTTCAGGCTCGCTGTACATCATGGTTTTGGTCCGAATATAGCCCTTGGAAGGACGACCCTCGATCAGATAACTGGCAATGGTAAACGGCGCGCCGGCAAATGTGATGAGGGGAACGTCCAATTCCTTGTCCAGAATCCGAATGGTTTCCAGAATATGCGACAGGTCCCCTTCGACATCGATCGGACGCAGACGATCCACATCTGCCGCCGAACGGATAGGGTTATCAATGACGGGACCAATGTTTTTTACAATATCAAAATCAATGCCCAAAGACGCAACCGGATTCATAATATCGGAGTACAAAATAGCCGCATCCACACCGAGTTTACGTACCGGCATGAGTGTAACTTCAGCTGCTAGCTCTGGCCTGCGGCAAATTTCGAGCAAAGAGTACTTTTCCTTAATTTTACGATATTCAGGATCATAACGCCCAGCCTGACGCATGTACCACACAGGAACACGGTCTACTTGTTGCTTGAAGCTGGCTCGAATCAAACGATCATTATAGCTCATGTAAGAAGCCTCCAATAGTTTTTGGACTCATAACTCTCATTATGCCCTTTTTGAAGAGCTGTAACAACCACGTGCCGATCTGTTCCGATGACAATACTATGACATTCCTTACATCGCCTCATCCATATGCCAATTATGGTATAATGAAAGAATGGTGTTTTTTCCACGAATTACAGAAAGGAAGTGAAAGCACTTTGAAAACTTGGAAAGTAAACCTCATCGTGCTTTGGTTTGGACAGTTTCTGGTCAATTCGGGCATGACCATGATTACGCCTTTTTTATCCCTATACCTTGCCAAGGATTTAGGCGTTGTCGGTGAGCACGAGATTGGCATATGGGCGGGATTTATATTTGCTGCCAATTTCCTCACTTCATTTTTGTTCCAGCCCTTGTGGGGCAAACTGTCCGATAAGTATGGACGTAAAATTATGCTGCTGCGCTCCGGATTCGGGATGGCGATTGTGATCGCGCTCATGGGATTTGCCCAGAATCCGTGGCAGCTCCTCTTATTGCGTTTGCTCAACGGTACTATCTCCGGTTTTAATCCGGCAGCCGTTTCCCTGATCTCGGGAACAACGCCCAAGGATCGTATGGGTTTCGCCATGGGTATAAGTCAGTCCGGACAAGTAGCCGGAACGATTCTCGGTCCGCTGATCGGCGGTTTGCTTGCAGATGCCGTTGGCTTCCGGCCCATATTCTACATTACAGGTGGCCTCATCTTTGCTGCATCGCTGCTGGCCATGTTCCTTGTTCGGGAAAAATTCGACCGCAAGGAAGCGGCCAAACTACCGGAACAATCCGTTTTGTCCGGACTGAAGGAATTGAACAAGTCGCCACAGCTGCCCGCATTGTTTGCTGTAACGTTCCTGCTGCAGTTTGCGATGATCAGCCCCATGTCACTCTTGCCGCTGTATGTACAGAAGCTGCATGCATCGGATGTAAACGTGGCATTCTGGGCCGGTCTTGTCGGCGCTGTTACCGGACTATCCAACATGGCCATGTCTCCAATACTCGGCAAGCTCAGTGATCGTATTGGAGCACACAAGGTACTGACCTTCTCTCTTATAGGTACGGGACTGCTGCTAATACCACAAGCCTTCGTACAATCGGTATGGCAGCTCATTTTGGTACGTTTCGCCATGGGTGTATTCATGGGTGGTTTGCTGCCTAGCGTCAATGCCTTGATTCGGGCCTACACCCCAGATGGCATGATCAGTCGTGCATTCAGTTTTAATACAAGCACGCTCGCCCTGGGGAACATGCTTGGGGCTGTGATCGGCGGTTTTATGGCAGGATTCATCGGCATTGAGGGATTGTTCATTGTCTCCGGTGGGCTGCTGTTAATCAATATGGTATGGGTCCGATTCAAACTATACAAAAAGCCTACTCTCGTCAGGGAATCCTGAGCAGGACATCCCTTCACTTGGAACGCATCACAAAAGCCGCATTCATTGCCCTAGGGACAAAGAATGCGGCTTTTTCGTTATCACTTTGTTAAGACTGCTTAAGGCTTTCAAATTGGATAGGGTACTCCTTCACACCAAATACGAAAGCACTCTGGATCGGCTGCAGTGTCGTTCCCGGAACAAGCCTGATATTCTGCATCTGCTGCAGCATGGTGTGGAGTACAACCCTCGCCTCCAGACGGGCTAGCGGGGCACCCAGGCAAAAGTGAATGCCAAATCCAAATCCCATGTGCCGGTTTGGTTTGCGATCCTCGACAAATTGTTCTGCATCGCCAAAGACTTCGCTATCCCGATTGGCTGAACCTACCCACGAAATAACCTGAGTCCCCTCCTGAATGATCTGCCCGTTCAATTCAACCGTTTCTTTGGCTACGCGTCCAATTGCAACAATCGGCGGGTAGTAACGGAGCGTCTCTTCAACAGCTGATGCAACGTGCTCTGGATGTTCACGCAGCCGCTGCTGCAGCTCGGGTTGTTCTGTAAGAATGCGAACCGCATTGGTAATCAGATTGGTCGTCGTTTCATTACCTGCTGCAAGCAACAAAATGCAAAAACCAACCAGTTCCTCCTCGCTCAGCTTTTTTCCTTCAATCTCTGCTGCCAGCAGCAAAGAGATTAAATCATCCTGCGGCTCCTGCCTACGTTCCTCCATAATGGCTGTAAAATAAATGGCCAGCTCCTGTTGATTTCGTTTTTTCTCTTCCATAAGCTCCTGGAAAGCTTCATCACTGTCATCGCGTGCCCCCTTAACCAAGGCGTCCGACCATACTTTAAACTTCTGCCGGTCTTTTGCAGGGACTCCCAGGAGTTCCGCAATGACGATAACAGGTAGCGGAGCCGCCAGATCATCGACCAGATTCATTTGACCTTGGGACAACCGGGGAGTGATTAATTCATCGGCAATCTCCTGAATGCGCGGAGCAAGCGCTTCTATGGCCCTCGGTGTGAATGCCTGATTAACCAAGTCCCTTAACTGCTTGTGTTTGGGTGGATCCGTTGTAAGCATACTGGTGTTTGCACGATCACGTGCGGAAGAAAACAACTTGGGATTTTTCAGGACGTACTGCACATCTTCATAACGAAAGATATCCCAGCATTCACGGTGCTCATCGTATCGGACTGGAGTATTCTCACGAAGTTCGGCGTACACCTGGAAGGGAGATAGCTGCTGCTCTACTGCTTCCAGTTCCCGGATCGGAATATAATTGGCATACTTTCTGGGTGCTCGGTTCATCGTCATTCCTCCAATCACTAATATATATTTATTTACATATAAGAAACACCATATATTATAGACTTTACTGTAAGGTCATACAAATATTTGGCAATAATTGAGCCTCTTCTCCTAGGGGATGCCATTTATATCCTACGAACCTCATTTTCAATCAGGATAAAAGTCTTATATGTCATTTTAATTAACATGAAAACCTCTGATTAGCTTTACCCCTCCTTTCATTTCTGCTTTTATCGATTTATATTTATTCAATTAATCTTATAAATAATAGTTTTACTCTAAATATCTATCGATATAGCCATATAATCTCCGTTTTTCTACTATTGTCATATTAGTTAACATGAAATACAATCATCTCAATTCATTTACATAGTCTTCTGAACAAACATCACATGTTACTAACTTGAAGGAGAGTGCTAATTATGAGTAAACATTCAAATCTTCGTCCCTGGGCAGTATGGAGTACTGCTGCTTTAACCGCTCTGACCATCTCTTTGTCCCCGGTCGGAACTTATGCTGCTCAAGCAGCTACTGTAGAAGTGAGCGGAACAACAAGTGCGGTACAGTCCACTTCGCCTAGTACTCCAGCACGGAATACATCCATTCCTGCCTTGCCTCAATCCTCCAAACAATCTGCATTACCTAATGTACTTGTCATTGGAACAGGCGGAACGATTGCCGGTCAATCCGAGGATGCAACCAGCTTCCAAAATTACAAGGCAGGCACACTCCCCATTGAAGAAATGGTGGATGCGCTTCCCGACAAACAGAAGATAGCGGATGTTAACACACTTCAATTCGGCAACTCAGGTTCTGGTTCATATACAATGGCAGATCTATACGATCTATCCCTTACCGTAGATAAGGCACTTGCACAGTATGACAGTGTCGTGGTTACGACAGGTACGGATACCATGGAGGAGATCGCTTATTTCCTTGACATGACGGTGCAGAGCGATAAGCCTGTGGTGATTACCGGCTCCATGCGACCATGGACCGTTATCGGTTCAGATGCCCAAGCGAACCTGTACAATGCCATCAAACTTGCGGGCAGCGGACGCACTACCTCGTTCGGAACGGTATTGATGCTGAACGACACGATTCAGCTTGCACGTGGTGTAACCAAAACGAATGACTATCGTACGGATACATTTGAGACGCCAATGCTGGGTGCTGTTGGTTACATCGATGAAGAGAATATCCGAATCTACCGTGCTCCGGCACGCGCACTGAAGCCTGAAGGCACAGCCAAGCCAGCATTTGATCTGAGCAAGATTACGAAGGCTGATCTGGCGAAAGTCGAAATTGCTATCTCCTATCAGGAAGCTGGCGGGGAAGCGATCGAAGGTTTCGTACGCGGCGGAGCCAAAGGAATTGTAACCTCCGGTACCGGAGCAGGCGGCATCTCCAGAGCAATGGGACAAGCCCGCACGAAAGCGATTGAAGAGGGCGTCATCTTCGTAACCACGACCCGTACAGGTTCAGGAAGCGTATATGGCGGCGGCAACGGTGTCATTGCCGGGGACAACCTCAGCCCTCAACAGGCACGTATTTTGCTCATGCTCGGCCTGTCGTTCAGTGATGATTTTGAAACGATTAAAAAATGGTTTGAAACATACGGTACACCTGAAGTTTAATAGCTCTCATACTTTTATCCTTATTTTATAAAATGGCAAAAAGAGATGAACCCGGGCCCTGTGATCAGGGATGTGTTCATCTCTTTTTTTGCTCCAATAAGTCTTACGTTTGCTTAATTACTTCACCCAAGCCAGCGCCAAGCCATCATAATCCGGCAGCATGGTGGTGACAAGGCGCGGGTCACTCGCCATCTGCTCATTGAAACGACGCACAGCCAGAACAGCAGGACCCTGCTTGTCCGGATTCAGCGTACGACCACGCAAGAAACAATTATCGCCTACAATAACAGCACCCGGCCGGGCCAGCTTAATGGCATAATCGAGATATACCGGATAATTCTCCTTATCTGCGTCAATAAAGAAGAAATCGAATGTGCGACCTTCCTGTTCCAATTGCTTCAGGCTGTCTGCCGCCGGGCCAATGCGATACTCTACCTTTTCGCCGAAGCCACCTTCCTCCAGATGCCCACGGGCCATCGCCGCGTATTCTTCTTTCAACTCTAGCGACGTCAGCGTTCCGCCTTCCCTCATACCGCGAGCAAGGCAAATTCCGCTGTAACCGCCCAATACGCCGATTTCCAGCACAGCCTCTGCCTTTGATGTCTTGGCGAGAAACGTAAGCAAACGGCCATAAGCCGGTGCAACCGACACCTCCGGCATGTTGTTTGAACGGATGGCCTCTTTTACCTTTAATAACAGCTCATCCTCTTGAAATAATTGATTTACATATTCGTCAGGGGTAAGATTCACCACGTATATCCTCCTTGGACACTTGGACTGCTTTCCTTATGGATGCCAATGTTCTATAATGAATGTTTGTTATCAACACAGGCGGTTAGACTACAGTATCACCTGCTTCTTAGCGAGCTAGTGCTCACCGCATTTCTCATTGTAAGTTTTTTCACGGAATGCGGCAAGGCCGCACCGTTACTATACAGCTGGATGAAGGCATCGACCTCTTCCGCTTGAAATGGAGTTGAAATGAAACACATGGCTCAATTGCAATTAATTGCGACCTCAGCAATGGGACTTGAGGCTGTTGTAGCTCGGGAATTGAAACAGCTGGGGTATGAGGATGTTACGGTCGAGAACGGCCGGGTTGTATTTACTGGAGATTATATTGATATTTGCCGCTGCAACTTGTGGCTGAGAAGTTCTGACCGTGTCCTTATCAAGATGGGTGAATTCCCGGCAACCACATTTGACGAATTGTTTGAAGGTACCAAAGCACTCCCTTGGGAAGAATGGATCCCAGCGAACGGTGAATTCCCTGTCGAAGGCCGCTCCCACAAATCCCAACTGAGCAGCGTTCCTGCCTCCCAAGGTATCGTGAAAAAAGCGATCGTTGAGAAACTGAAACTGACACATAACACCGAATGGTTCCCCGAGAACGGGGCTCGTTATGTCATTGAAGTGATTTTGCTGAATGACCGCGCCCTGCTTACACTCGACACGACCGGACCAGGACTTCACAAACGGGGTTATCGTAAACTGGTGACGGAGGCTCCGCTGAAAGAAACACTCGCTGCAGCGCTTATTCAGCTTAGTCGCTGGAACGTATCCCGCCCCTTCTATGATCCGTGCTGCGGTTCAGGCACCATGCTGATCGAAGCAGCCATGATCGGGTGGAACATCGCACCAGGACTGCGCCGCTCCTTCAACTCCGAGAATTGGGATGTCATCCCTAAAGAACTGTGGGAACAGGCTCGCGAGGAGGCATTTGATGCTGTTCGTGACGACGTTCCATTGCAGATTTCGGGTAGTGATATTGACCCTGAAGCGATCGAGGTAGCGCAGGCAGCGATCAAAAGTGCAGGATTTGCCAAGGATATTGAGGTCAGCGTACTGCCTGCACACCGCGCAAGACCTCAAGGGCAGTATGGTGTAATTATCACCAATCCGCCATATGGTGAACGCCTGAGCGAAGAGAAGGACGTCTTGAAGCTGATCCGCTCCTTAGGCCGCAGTTATCTCGAGATGCCGACTTGGTCCTTTTTTGCCATCACTTCAACCAAATCCTTCGAAGAAGCTTTTGGCCGTAAAGCGGATAAACGCCGCAAACTGTTTAACGGACGCATTGAGACCCAATACTATCAGTACTTGGGGCCGTTACCTCCGCGGAATTCATCACCGGAACAGTAATGATACGATTCAAACAGAACGCTCCTGCCTTCACGGCTGGGGCGTTTTTTTGTACGGTTATGCAACCAATGATCTGCATGAAGCACATCTGCTAGGGGCATAGTTGAAATGCCATGAAGGAGAGCTATAATGAATGGAGCCCTGTTTTTTACACTCCGTTAACATTAAATGAACAAAACACTGCAACTGGGAGGGAACCTTGATGGTCATCTCACAGCCTACACGCAGCATGACGCCGCGTAGGCTTCTTAATCATCCACTTACGTTATATCTCATTTTTCTAGTGCTGATGCTGCTGAAACTCATGTGGCTTCATCACAACCTGCACGCCTATAACATCACCATGGGTCTCCTGGATAAAGTCATTGCCATCGGCTCTTTGCTGCTCCTGTCCTTCTGGACCTGGTGGCTGCCTAGACGGGGCATGATCTTGTCTCTTGTCGTTCTCAATCTGCTCCTCACAGCGCTGATCTATGCCGATATGGTTTATTATCGATACTTTCAGGACTTTCTAACGATCCCTGTGTTAATGCAGGCCAGACAAGTTGACGCTCTGGGCGACAGCATTGCTACGCTCATACACGCCAGTGACTTGTGGTTCTTCGCAGACTGGCTTGCCATCATTCCGTATGGGGCCATCCTGCTATTCAGCAGGCGAAATCGTATCTCCCGTTTGTCTACAACCAATAACGGGTTGGGGAATTACTCCAATTACCGCAGCAAGAAAAGAGGCATGCGCAGACTCACTGCAGGCGGCATTGCATTGGTGCTCGGACTGTGTCTTGCGGTGGGGCCAATCTATTTTTACAGTAAAACGTGGGCCAAGGGGCTGTTCGACAATAATTGGTGGAACGTCTCCATGTACAACGTGACCGGACTTCTCGCTTTTCATGGATATGATCTGTACAACTATGCAAAAGACCATATCGGTTCCGGTCCCGAAGCCGATCCTGCAGATGTCGAGCAAGCCACATCCTTTTTTGCTGACAGACAGAATAACGCTTCTAGTGAAAATGCCCTGTTTGGCAAGTACAAGGATAGTAATCTCATCATCGTTCAAGGAGAAGCCTTCATGAATTTCATGATCGGGCAAAGTATCGGTGGTCAGGAAATCACGCCGCATTTTAACGAACTGATGAAGGAAAGCCAATATTACAGTCATTTTTATCACCAAACAGGTCAGGGCAGAACATCGGATGCCGATTTTGGAGCCAATATTTCACTCCACCCACTGCCTGTTGGATCAGCTTTTGTTCGGTACGCAAACCACGCATATGATTCTTTGCCTTCAATACTGAAGGACAATGGATACAGCACCAATGTTTTTCATGCGTACGAGAGTGGATTTTGGAACCGTTATACAATGTATCAGAACATGAACTACGACAAATTTTACAGCAAAAATGATTTTGAACAGGATGATCCACTGGGCTGGTCCCTGTCCGATGAGTCTTTTTTTAGGCAATCCATTCAGAAGATGGACAGCGAGATAACCGAGCCGTTCTATTCCTTCCTCATCACACTCAGCAGTCATCATCCATATGCACTCCCGCAGGATAAACAGCAGCTTGATGTAGGTGAGTTCGAGGGCACGATGTTTGGTGATTACCTGCAATCCGTTCATTATGTGGATTCTGCACTGGGCAGTATGGTGGAAGATCTGAAAACCCGGGGATTATGGGACAAAACCATCTTCATGTTCTATGGGGATCACGATAATTCAATCAAAGAACAAGCGCAGTATGAGCAGTTCCTTGGACGGTCCCTGAATGAACTGGATATGGAGCAAATCATGAATGAGGTCCCGCTGCTGGTGCATCTGCCGGACGGAGCCGAAGCAGGAACCGTAGACCAACCTGCCGGACAACTGGATATCACTCCATCAGCGCTTCATTTGCTCGGCATCCCAGATGACTATTATCACATGGGGAACGACATCTATGACGGATCATCCCGAACCATTGTATTGCGAAGTGGTGCATTCACTGACGGTTCCGTATTTTATATCCCTTCAGACGATTATATTTACGAGAACGGTTCATGTTATGATCTATCCACCCGCAACAAGACAGACATCAGTGCGTGCAGTTCCGGACATGATGAAGCTTCGAAGAGATTGCATGTATCCGATACCGTCATAACGTATGACCTGATTCGGCAATTCCGTGAAGAAAACAGCGCAGAACCTGCTTCCTAGACACAGCTAATGCCAATGTCTTCGTATAGCAGCTTTTGATTAAAGGAGAAACATAAAATCATGACAATTCAATCCGAACCCTTGTCCATTGAACAAAAATTATATGATGAAGCAGCGAACTTTGTGATGCATCGCTACCCTCAGGGTTGGGGTGGTGCAGCAGCAGTTTATACCGCAGCAGGTTCGCTGTTAATCAGCGTTGCTCCAGAAGTGATCAATGATGCCACACACCTGTGCATGGAGACGGGCGCCTACCTCGAAGCACATAAATTAAACGAGAGAGTTACTCACTCCATCTGCGTGGCACGAGATGACGAACATTCGGAATTCAAAGTGCTTACTCCTTGCGGGGTATGTCAGGAACGTTTATTTTTCTGGGGTGAAGATGTCAAAGCCGCTGTATATGACCCGGATGGAAGGTTAATCTATAAAAGACTGGACGAAATCCAGCCTTACCACTGGTCCCAGGCATACCGGGATAAATAGGGATACAGTTCTGCTTCTTTATGTAATTCAAGTATTCAGGTACTTCCGAATCGAGCATTTCCACCTTTAATTACCACAAAAGTGTTAAGCGTGCAGCCCACTGCATGTTTAGCACTTCTTTTTTGGGACCAGCCCGATACCTGCCTTGCGTTATTTAGAAAGTCGCTTTATAATTGTAACTAAAATAGTTTCATTTATATGGAGGTTTAAAAAGAATGATTATTGAAATATGGTCCGACTTTATGTGTCCTTTCTGTTATATTGGCAAACGCCGTTTGGAAAATGTATTGGCTCAGTTCCCACACCGTGATGAAGTGAAACTGCAATTCAAAAGCTTCGAGCTGGATTCTAATGCTGAACTGAACAGCGGCAAAACGAACGCGGAATATCTGGCTGCCAAATACAATATGAGCGTGGAACAGGCAAAGGGCATGAATGCTCAAATGAATGCCAATGCCCGTACGGCCGGATTGGAATATAACATTGATGAGATGATCCCAACCAACTCGTTCTCTGCTCACCGCCTGACCCACTGGGCAGATACACAAGGCAAAATGCTTGAACTCAGCGAGCGTTTGTTCAAGGCCATTTTCATAGAAGGCAAACATGCTGGTGACACGGATGTACTGATTCAACTGGCCGAGGAAGTGGGTCTGGATCGCAACGCAGCAGCCGAGGTGTTGGCCAGCAATCAATTCGCGGAGCAGGTTCGTGCAGATCAGGCTGAAGGCGAGCAATTAGGCATTCGCGGCGTGCCATTCTTCGTATTCGACCGCAAATTCGCGGTATCAGGCGCGCAGCCGGACGACGTGTTCCGTGATGCCATTCAGAAGGCGTGGGATGAGCGCTCCCCTTTCACCATGGTTGAATCCAGCACAGCTAACGCCGATGCCGGCGGTGTGTGCACTGATGATGGATGCGAAGTACCGCAATCCGATAAACCATCCTAATAACACAAAAGCAGCAGGAGCAAGGGCTATCCCCTGAACCCGCTGCTTTTTTTCAACTTAAATCTAATTAATCCTTAGGTAAAATTCACCCATATAAAATAAATAAAAAGTCCGACCTACTTGACGCAGGACCGGACCCTATTTATACCCTCATTTAGAGCAGCAGCCCTACGCACATAATCAGGCCGCAGAGCACAGATGATTGCTGGGAAGCTCCCATAAGGGGAAGATACGTCTCGGACGGATTAACTTTGCCCAGTGATTTATAAACCTTATACATTGGGATAACGGAAATAATCGCGACTAGACCATAAACGGGCAAAGCATGGAACACCACACTTACGATCAAAAGGACATAAGCAAGGATCGTCATCAGCTTGGATAGACGAAGCGCCCGCTCTTCCCCCCACATGACGACCAGCGTCTTCTTGCCAATTTCACGATCCGCACGCCAGTGCAGAAAATGATGGTTAAACAGCAGCATGGTGGTCAGCATGCCGACCGGCAAGGACAGCAGCAGCGGCGCAAGCGCAAACTCTCCTGTCTGTACATAGTAGGCACCCAAAACCGGCAGGATACCAAAGGAAACAAATATCCCGATCTCACTATAGCCTTTTCCGCGGTAGCCAAATTTAATTGGTGGCGCAACATAAAAATAAGCGATCAAAGCACCGATCAGTGCAATAGCCAGGATCGGCCAACCGCTGACGATTGTTAGAATGAGACCACAAGCCCCAGCCAGCACAAGGAATCCCCAGGTAATAGCCGCAAATTTCTTCTCGGTCATGGTTCCCGAAGTCAGAAACCCGGAGTGTGTCGAAATCGCGCCTTCTGTCTCTGTTGCTTGGGTATCGGTTCCGTTCCGATAATCCCATAGATCGTTTACCATATTGGAAAAAATATGAGCTGACACCGCGCCTACTAGCGTCAACAAAAACAAAAGAAAATGAAATTCTTTCTGCATGGCGTAGGCAGAGATGGTGCCTAGTATTACCGGAACAACCATTACCGTTACGGAATACAGTCGAGTCATATTTTTAAATAAAGCCCAATTACTCATGATGTATTTATGCCTCCTATGATGCTAAATCTTTAACACTTTGTGACGACGTTCACATAATATTAGATTATACACCAAATTGACATTGTTGTGACAGGAAATTTTTGTTCGTTATACGACTGAATCTTTTTAGTTGCATGCGCTAAACGTTTTCCTTTATCAGAAGCATCTCTTAGGCAGCACCCCTCGAACCCAAGTCGGGCAGCAATTATGAAAGAGAGAAAAGGCCCTCTCCTTCTTGAAGAGGACCTTTTCGTTTTATGGCATGGATTGCTATCCTTGCTCAATCCCAAAAGAGTTGATCCGGATGCGGCCCGGTTCTCTTATCAGAATCCAAGGCATCAATCGATCTAAGTTCATCCGGCGTTAACTCAAAATCAAAAATGTCTGCATTCTCACGAATACGTTCGGGTGTAACGGACTTCGGTATGGTCACAATCTGATTTTGAATATCCCAGCGCAAAATGATCTGTGCCGGCGTCTTTCCATATTTTTGGGCAAGGCCCTTTAACGTGGATTCATTGTTCAGTTTTCCTCGCATGATCGGGCTCCAGGCTTCCAGCTGAATTCCCTGCTCCCCGCAGAAATCCTGCAGTTCCTGCTGAATCAGACCCGGATGCAGTTCCACCTGATTGACTGCAGGTACCGTTCCACCTTCATCTATGATTTCGCGCAAATGATGGATTTGGAAATTGCTCACACCAATCGCCCGAACACTTCCTTCGCTATATAGACGTTCGAATGCTCTCCACGTCTCCTTGTACTGGTCTCTTCCCGGCCAGTGAATTAAGTATAGATCAATAACATTCAATCCCAGTGCCTTCTGACTGGCCTCAAATGCTCTGAGTGTTGAATCGAAACCCTGATCCTCATTCCAGAGCTTGGTTGTCACGAACAGCTCATTGCGGGCAATTCCACTGCTTGCTATGGCTTGTCCCACTTCTTCTTCATTCCCGTAGACAGATGCCGTATCAATACTGCGATATCCTACTTCCAATGCGGTCTCAACCGCTTGCTGCACTTCCTTACCCTTTGCTCTATATGTTCCAAATCCTAGCCAAGGCATCGTTACCCCATTATTCAGAATCGTGCAATCTGTAATATGTTTGGTCATCCTGTACCTCCCGTATGGAATTTGGCTGCTCAAGGTTTATTAACCTTCTGACAGAAATTTAAGCGTTTCCTTATCTTCCTGTACAGGCGACCTATTTCCGGGAGATTCTTGAAAAGGCAGTATTAGAAAAAGAACCCGCCAGGCTCTATGGCATGCGGGTTCTGGTGTGACAGGATCAGCTATTGATTCCCTTGCCCGTTCTGACTCTGGATGGAGTTCAATCTTCTCTTCTCCTCAGAGAACATCTCTTCTGCCAGCTCAACACCCTGTCCTCCAAGCGAACGTTCAGCCTGAAGCATCGCCTGCTCCGTATGCGCCAATCGGCGCTCGGCCTGTTCAATGGTCTGCTCTGTTGGATGTGACATGGCCTGAGATACGGCAAAATGAAGTTTGTTCACTGCATTCTGCGCCTGAGATACGGTCGTATTCGCTTGCAAACTGGAATCATAACGCTTCGGCATGAGTATTCCTCCTTGGGATCATGTTCCTGTTACCCCTTTAGGATGGATGATGAGGTCCTGCCTTATTCTTCTTTTGCATAAACAATTTATGAATGTCATGTCGTGACTCCATTTGCACCTTCATCATCCCCATGGTTGTAACCTTCTCCTAACTCACTGCGTTTATCTTATAGATGAGTTTTTTAGAAGAAAGAGGTGGTTGTTTGAAAAACCTGAGGATTCCCGTCATTATGTTGACTTTGTTATTGATAACCAGTGGCTGTGCCTCTGCAACATATGAAATAACGGGTTATACAAGTTCCTCCATTATTGCAGATATTCCAGTTCCTACGAACGCCACACCATTAAAAGTCACGACAGATTCAGCAAACCCCAATATTAAAATAAGTGAAAAGTATGAATTGAAACATATCGGAGGTGAACAAGGCCTGTATACGCCTGCTGATTATTTTCAGAAATTACACGATGAAGGGTGGGTAGAGTTGGAGGAGAACCGAATGGGACATGTTCATTTCCTCAAAAAAAACGACACGGTAGTCGCTATCGAAATACATGAGGATACCTTTGAAATTCATGAAATGAAAAAAGACACTCCCCTATAATCCTCCCTAAGTGTTCTTGGAACATTGAAATACTTCCAAGTTATCACTGCGCACAAAAAAAGAGAGGCATGGGCCTCTCTCTTATTTCACGAATTTTGCGACTTTTGCCAGCACTTCTTCTTCTGTCGGCGCACTAATGTACCGACCGTTGATAAACACAAAAGCACGCTTCGCACATGGACCACAGTACGATTTGCACCCAATCTTGATCTCCGTATCCGGAGCCATCTTCTCCAGCTTGGGTACAATCGACTTCAGTCTGATATGATTACACTTTTCGCATACGCGGATATCGTTAGCCATGAGTTCCCCTTCTTCGCAGCCTTAGTGGTCGCCGTGGTTGCCTTTGGATGGGTTCGTGATGACAAATCCTTCTTGAGGAAGGTACAGGTAGTCAATTTTAACGCCATCCAGAAGTGGTTGATCATTCTCAAGAATAACATCGATCTCTTTGTCCGTAGATACTACGGTATCGTTTTCTTTCGGCGTGTCCAGATCAAGACCGTAGTGAGCGTGGTCACCGTGAGCATGCGTGATAACTACACGAAGTTTTTTTCCTTCGTTTTCGGGCTTGTCCAGCTCCAATTTTAATACTTTGGCAGCATTACGAGTAATTTTGCAGTTCATTTCGACTTCATCTCCTATATTGTAATTGCTGGTTCCAACAATTTCAGCATTTCTAAACTCCAGCATCTATTGTAAAGAAAGTTACTCCGCTTCGCAATAACATTGATGCAAAATCAAAGGTAAACCGTATCGATTGACCTTATAATTCCTTTAGGCGCGAGAGGGTAGCACCGGATATTTACGCTCCGCACGGCTGACAAACCAGTTCATGAGCAGCAAAGTAACACCAATATCATCGATAGGCATAAAAGGCATGACATCCGGTAGAACCCAATACAGTATGACCGGGATGATGAACAGCAGTTTCTCATGCAAAGGGATCTGCGGAGCCCGCAATAGACGGGGCAGTCTCTTGAACACTTCAGTCCATCGTTTAAACGACAGCAGTCTTCTCCACTTCATGTGAATCCCTCCATATTCTTCATGAGCCAATGAAGGCGCATGATCGTATTCCACTCATTACCCTTTTAAGAATGGTATGATAACCAAAAAAAGACGGGACGCTGTCACAGCGCCCGTATGTTATATACGAAATGTGAAGCTTGAAGTTTCATGACAGGGCTTCTGTTCCGGTTTCCCCATCCGACAGCAGCTCAGCCAGCAGCAGGCCTACCTCGACACAGATATCATCAAACTGTTCAACAGGTAGTGGGTTGACGCCGAGTCCGACTTCCACCGTGAAGCCCGGCTTGCGAAACTGTTGAATGAACCAGTCCTTGTATCCCGCATCGCTTCCACCTAATTTAACGGCTTTGTAACCCGAGGCCCGTGCCAACCTGCGCGATAACGGCGCACTCTCTCTGGGCTCCAAATCACGATAATTCCAATAGATCTCTTGCCCCTGACTGTGCAGGGAAACGACAGCAGCGAAGCTGTGTTGTTCTGTCCACTCCGCAAGTGCCTTTGCTTCTGGCTCAGATAACGGTGCCTTGCCTGCATAATCTCGGGGACCGGGTGATGTAATGCCTCTCCGCGCTGCCTCTTCCTCCCAGTGAGCCGGAAATTGATCGTTCAGATCAACTCCTCTAATATTGGCTTTCCAATGGGTAAAATGCGGACGACCGGCATTCCATGCAAGCAGCTGCTTGGCATGTGGATGTCTATTTACAACACCCTCCTGGACGAGCTCCACTCCATCGGGATTGACCATAGGCACGACCCACAACGTCGTTTCCTGCATCCAACGCTCTGTCCTGAATTGCTGCCAAGGCACGCTGTCAGTGTATGCCCTCGCATATTCTTCAACAAAACGCATGATTACCGCACTCGTAAGCCATTCATTGGCATGAACGGACGCATTAACGTGAATATGGTGAGGTCCTTCGCCAATCTTTACGTAAGGTATAGCCTTCCCCATGACGCTTGCACCAATTGTACCTGTGGAAATGAACGGATATTGCTTCTCAAGCAAAGCGACATCCCGGCTCAATTCACGGTAACCGTATTCACCCTGTAACCTGACAATAGTTTTGCCATTTGAATCCGGAATATGAATACATCGCCCACACCAATCCTCAACGTTCGCAAACTCAGGATTGGCGTCACGCAGTTCTTTTTCATTCAGGCCAAAACGTTCTGCGATCCACCCCACGTTTTCCCCAGGCTGAACAGCATATCTGCGACCGGTTCCCGGCAGGATTCGCAGCATCTGTCCAGCAAGCAAGTAGGGCTGTGCCGCTGCCTCCGGGTTCAGGGCAGCCAGCAACGCCCTCGTCATGTGGTGCGCAGAAGCAATGCGGGATAAGGTATCCCCTGACTGAACAATAATCCACTGAAGCTCCATGGTGTCTCCTTTCCCGGCGGGAGAACGCAGTTCTCCCCGTCCTATGCTCTTATTGTGCTACCCTAATATGTATGCGAACCCGGTTGTCCGTCATGTGACATGAATCACGCGAGCCTTTTCCAAGCGCTGTTCTTCGTATAAATAAAAAACCGGAGCGCAAGGGCTCCGGAATGACTGATGAGTGCAGTGGGTTAAGCTTCAACCTCAACTCCAATATGAATGGGTATTACTGCTATGTTACGTTAATCGGGTGACCTGCCACACGACAGGTGTTTTCGAGATCTGTTCTCCCAACCACTGGCGGGTAATATTCTGGAACATGCGTGGGTCTCCCGTACAGAAAAATTGATGCACCGGTGTCTCATCCCCACTTGCCAGCTTTCGTTTATCATACAAAATCGTACTGATTTCCCTCGCCGTCTCATCTGCCGAACTGATCAATTTCACTTCCTGTCCCATGACTTCCTGGATCGTTTCCATGAGAAATGGATAGTGGGTACAACCCAAAATGAGACAGTCAATTGGCTGTTGTTTGATCTGACCCAACGACTGCTCCACCGCAAGTGTTGTTTGTTCGGAACGGAATTCACCCTGCTCTACCAGAGGCACCAATGCGGGGCAAGCCTGACTGACGACATCAATATAGGGGGATAACTGCTTAAGTGCCGAAGTATATGCACCACTTCCTATCGTTCCCACTGTACCGATTACGCCAATGCGCCCTGTTCGAGTAGCCGTAATGGCAGCACGCGCCCCGGGATGGATGACCCCAATGACAGGCACATTCACCTTCGCCCGGATATAGTCAAGAGCTGCAGCCGTGGCTGTGTTACAGGCGATAACGATAACCTTCGGATCGAACTGGATCAAGAAATCAACGATTTGTTCCGTAAATTGTTTAACTTGTTCGGACGAACGGGGTCCGTACGGTGTCCGGGCAGTATCTCCAAAATAAATGATCTTTTCCCGCGGGAGCTGACGCATCACTTCCTTGGCGACGGTCAATCCCCCTACACCGGAGTCTAATATAGCGATTGCTTGCTGCACGAACACACCGCTTCCTTCTTCATTGAATTGGTTCTGATAACGATTTGGGTTCCAGAGCTTTCTTCCTACCGTATGATTATTCCGGCAAAAAGGTACCTACATCTTACCCGATTTCATCTCAGGGTTCAAATAAAACCCGGCACGCTGCAGCTTCCACAGCATTGTCGCACACAAACAAGCAGGCTCCCCTCATTCTTCGAGGAAAGCCTGCCTATTGCCCAGCAATGCTTCAGATATTATCTTTCGAATCATCTGCAGGCAGCTTTGCAACTACGTTAATGCCAGACTCATTTTCATCTTTGTTCTCAGAAGAGTCTACAGACGAATCCGAGTCGGTAATAACAGCAGATACGCGTAATTCCTTCCCTTCAGCGCAGTTCCGCCAGGATTGGATATCCTGAATGACAACGTCTGCCGTTTCTTTTACTTTGGATACGATCTGTGAGCTTTGTTCGCCCACCTTAACGGCCAATTCCTGACCTTTCTCGGTGACCTGACGCGCACCTTCCGAAATATCCTGACGCAGCTCACGTCCGGATTTTGGCGCCAACAGCAGCGCTGTTACAGAACCCACTACCGAACCGATCAATGCTCCCCACAACAAACTTTTGTTTGAATCCTTCACGTTGCATCTCTCCCTTTACCTTAATTGAAGTACCGGATACCATGCATCAATACATCTTGATGCTTATTGATCCGGGCGAATGCCTACTCTGTTGATGCAGTATAAGCAGCAAGGGCTTGACCTGACACTCCAGATAGCAAAAACTTTTTAAATCCCTTATTGCGCATTAGAATGTCAGCATTAATGATGCCGAGAAGATTCGAGTGGCTGTGCAGCATGGGCATCTCCCGGATCGAGATCAATGACATAACGGCCAGGCGCAATTAGCGCAGCCTGATGCTCACAGCGCCAGCGTCTTCCTCCAGAAGAGCCCAGTGTCTGTCCGTCCTGCAGAACATCACCCTGATCGAATATGTAATAGGCCGCCCCAAGCAATGTCTGGGCTACCGTATCCGGATCCAGTCCCGTAAAGTGACACTGCACATCGGGAACACCGAGCGCCGACAACCCAACGGTATCCATAACCAGTTCACGCTGTTCTTCCGTTCCACCTGCCTGATACATGCGGACATTCATTGCTCCATAGAGATGTTCTTCCCGCTTCTGTGACTGAATGTAAGCCTCCGGCTCAACCAGCTTGTCACTGCCGTACCAATACATCCCCTCACAAGGCAGAACTTCCATGACTGCCTGGAGCGTATTCTGGAACAATTCCAGACGCTGTTTGCGAGACATGGCTGCAGAGAACATATCATGAAGCCGGATCGAATACTGCGCTGTCTTCACGGTCTCTCCTGCTTCCGGCCAGTGCCAGGCTTGCTGCACTGCTCCACCGAAGCGGGAACGATCCTTGATCTCGTTCACAGGAAGCATGCAGGTCTGTGCAGGTATATTCCCTTCCTCAAATGAAACCGGATGATCCATATGATAGAAAACAAGCATGTCCAGGTTATGCTCTGGAGTATCACTTTTCCCGATCTCCGTCGCTGCCTCATCCTTCTTATTCTGTGAGGAGCGTTGATCATTGACCTGCTTCACAGCCAGACGGACTTGTCCGGTATAACGGGTAAGTGCATTCTGCAGCCGGATCCGATCTATTTTAGGTTGCTCTCGAAATAACAGCTCTACCATATAAACAGGGTGAAATCCGGAAGGAATATCATTCGCTTCATTTTTCTCTATTTCATCTTGCCTTTCATTTGTCATGCTGGTTCCCCTCATTCCTTACTCTGTCCCTCGGTCTGACCTTGCTGAAATGGACCAAGTTCTTTTTCCACATAGATACTAACCTGCTCAGCAAACTGTTCCAGAATAGATGGTACCTCTGCGCTTAACGGGTGCAATTCTCCCCGCTCCCAGCTGAAGTAATCCTGTACCAGCGGCTTGCGCAGCGACACGAGACGCTTCAGCACCTCGTAAGTCGGAACGTCAAATACCTTCTCTTCGTGATTGATTTGAATAATGTCATCATAACTGCTGGCATCCCGCATAATGAAACCATCAATAAGATAACTTCCCACATCCGTTACAATCTCAATAGCCAGATGAAGACAGCGTTCCTGGACCAGACCAAGCATAAGACTGCCATCCCAAGCTTGCGCTGCCCGGCGGAGCCCTTCGGCTACTTCCGGCACGGCAGCAAGTCTGCGGGCAATCTGTTCTCTGTTTACGTAATACAATGCAGTCACTTCCCGTTCAGTGAATTATCGATTCCGTTTCCCTCTTCGCTTAAGCCAGAATAGCATCACCGGACAAGCGATCAAAAACACGATAAAAATATATAAAAATTCCATAACGTCTCTTAAATCGCTCATGCCCAGTCTCCTTTAACAACTGCAGAATGAAATGATTAAATTAGATCTCGTAATCCACTGCGATCGACTGTTCTCTGACCTCGTTCATGTACTGGATGACTTCCTGATGAAGTGGGTGGACCTGGTAGGCCTGCAGATCTTCCAGTGATGCAAATTCGGCTGTCAATGAGATGTCGAAAGATCTGTCAGAGCGAAGCACATCCACGCCAACTTCCAATGAGATCAGGACATCAATTTTGCCTTGCAAGTTGCGAAGAACGTTTGCAGCAGCCTCAATGGTTTCTGGAGAACGATCTTTCATTTTAAAAAGAACAATATGTTTAATCATTGAACAAGCACCCCGTTTGCATATATTAGTGGAAATGAATGATTTTTCGTGTAACCAAAATATATCATAACGTTAGTTATTGCGAAAGGATACTTGTAAACGTTCTCTAAACGATAAAACGATGCTATGCTGAACTGTTCTTTTTTGCATTATCTTCATCCTGTGCAGGAGATGTCTCTTCTGAAGGGGTTTTCGAATCAGCTTCAGGTGCTTTTACTTGCGGTTTGGACCACTCCCGATCCGAAAGGTCTTCCTGTTTCTTCAGCACGGCAATGGCTTGTCTGAGCTTATCAGGCAGCGGAAGACCAATCCTGGCATAGTTTTCAGTAATGGAAATTAACTCGTTAACCAAGTAGAAGTAGATGGCTCCCCCCTTGATAATGTCTGTTCCCATAAGCAGATCAATACGGTGAGCAAGAAGGATAACGGTCAGCATTAGCCCCTTGCGGGCAAGTCCCCAGAACCCGATATTGCTATTTAACCCGGTTCCCGACCTTACCGCTGCAGCGAGACCTGTAACATAATCCACAGCCATCGCAATGACAAGCAGACTCAACAATTCATCCCAAACGCCAAAAGCAAACGTTACGAACGCTCCGGAAATTGCAGCAAAGGTATTTACGGCTGGACTCACGTTTTCACCCCTCTCTCTGAATTGATCATTATACAAAATATGTAAGAGTTAGAGATTTTGACAGACCAATCGCCCGGTTCAACTTGCGGATTTTATTTTCGGATTTGTGCACATCATTCTGGGATAAAGATTAGTACTGTCCCAATTTTTTGGTGGATTTTAGGTAATAATCCGCATCATATCAACTAAAATCAGAGAAAAGTATAAAAGTCCTATAAATGGTCTTAAAGACCTAATTTATTGGTTTCCATGTTCTCTTTGATCCCTGAAATTTAGTGAAACATTGTAATCTAGGAATATACTAGGAAATGAATTGCACATACCCTAGTCCATAATTCCCTCCTTTAACTTTCTCAGAGGATTGAGCCTAATCCAAACCAGTGCACCTGGCACTTGAAAGTACCCCGGTTCTTATTGTAGTATTTGGTTAAAAAAATCGGAGGAAATATGCCTAATCAACCAGAACAACATTCCATCCAGGCGTGGTCTCTGATCAACCGTAAATACTTGGGAAAAGGCGTCCGTGTTAAACGATTCCGTAAACCGACACGCTGTCAAATCCGAAACCGCGTTCTTCTAGCCGTGCTGATGGCCAATGATATCAAGTTGTCCCAGCTTGCCGAAGATCTATCCATCTCATCACGCAGCGTAAGCGCGTGGGTGTATGAGGGGCGGATACCCGGCAGTACCAATTTGGACAAAGCGTGCCAATTGCTAGGCTACCCGCGTCACATTCTCTTCAATGAAGAAGTGGTACGCAAAAGCCCGGTCATTTGTCAGCCCGAGCCTTCCCGTTTCATGAAGCGTACGGTGACCCGATCTCCGGTTAGCAACCGTATTCTGACAGGCTTGTGTATGGTCCATGATCTGTCGGTGACAGATGTCAGCCACTGGATCGGGGTTCATCCCGGCACTTTCCGCAAATGGCTGCATCAGGGAACGCTGCCTTCTGCCGCGTTTCAGGAACAAGCGGAACAATTTTTCCGCATCCCGAAAACCATCTTGTTCGCAGATGTCATCCTGAAAGAGCGTCGCAACAACTAAATTAGCGAACGACAAAAGGCTCTGTTCTTCCCACACGGGAATACAGAGCCTTTTAAATGAAACATGCCTCTTGATACACCTGTGACGTGCATCCCCTTCAATTTACTCAGCAAATTGTTCGAACTTATAACGAATAATATCTTGATTTGTACGTACAAATAAGACCAAAGCACAGAGCCATTCCGATAATTTTTATCCGATGTACAGGTTGGTTTTATTTTAAAATACGTTCAGAGATTCATTAATATATTTGAGTCCGGTATATCGCTCTCTAAGTGTATGTGCTGTTGCAAATGCATGTGCCACCATATCCGGTGTAACCCCAAGCTGATCTGTTGTGGTCGGACCCCCAACCTGCTCAAGCCATGCCGTAAGCTGTGACGCATCAGGTAAAGTAGCATACACATCAAAAACAGGTTCTCGGGACAGACTCGCAAGTTCCTTGTAGCGCTCTGTAAGAAGCACGCAAGCTACGCCGACTTTGGCCCCATGCAGCACAGGTTTCCGGCCCGCTGCCATCAATTCCATCTCCCAACGATGAGAAATGTGATGCTCACCGCCGGATGCCGGACGGGAATGATCAATAATTAGCATGGAGGCACCGGAAATGATTAGCGCATCCATCAATGCGGTTATACCCTCAGCTCTTCCTTCGGCGATGGCTTGTACATTTTCGATGCAGGCCGTCAGCGCTTCTTCCGTCATCCGATAAGCAACCGGACAGAATGGCTCCCCGCCCAGATCACGCGACACAATCCAATCTGCCAGAGACGTATATTTGCCTAACATATCACCGAATCCCGCCGCCGTCATTGCTTGGGGAGCCTGCTGGGTAATGTCAATATCCGCAAAAATCGCTTCGGGCGGTACAGCCTGAAACGTCTGCTTGATGCCGCTTACAATGAGCGGCGCTCCTGCTGAAGTGAAGCCATCAACCGATGCCGCTGTTGGGACAGACAGAAATGGCTTGTTCATTTTGGCACAGACAAATCGCACCAGATCATGTATGGTCCCCGATCCCACTGCGATGATGGCCTGAGTCATTTGTTTTACACCAAGCAGCACCTGCACAATCGCAGCCTCATCGGCAATGATATCCCCCGCACTGTTCTCCGGCATCTGGAATTCATCTGCCATGAGTCCCGCATCCCTCAGGCTTTTTACCACCTCATATCCCGCCACCGGACCTGTCCAGCCATCATATACCACAGTAACCTGGTTATAGCCCTGTTCCAACAGGTACCCCGGTATTCTACGAATTGCACCATGTTCCAAAAAGACCTGCATTTGCACCAGCCGATGATCATGTCCACAGGTACACTGCTGTGCTTCCGCATTCCAAGCAGCAATGCGTTCATTCATATTCATGTGTTCGTAACCTCCCGTTTCTAAGTTCATGCATATTTGCACTGGAAAAGCCACACAATGAGTATAGGAAAAATTTCAATGATTTTCCTGTTCACACTTTACTTCTTGTACCCGCATTTTGCAAATGTTTTGACAAACTATTTGAAGCAGGTGATCCAATGCAGCTCGGCAAAGATACAGGCCTATCTCTCGGTTTTCTTGCAGGAACGACCCTGGGCAGCGGAATTGCGTTCTTATTCCAATTTCAGGCATATGAAGTGGTCGGCAGCGTTTCCTTTTTCGGCATCATTGGGGCCTTGTCCGGACTATGGACAGCGATTTTCTTACGCCAGCGCCAGCGTCAACACTAACAACCGAACCAAGAGGACACGTAACCAGGCCGGTTTCAGGACAATACAATTCGTAGAAAAATAAAAAAAGGTTCGAGAGATTGCAAAAGCAATCTTCGAACCTTTTTCTCTTCGATGCGGTCGAGAGGACTCGAACCTCCACGGGGGGTTAGCCCACACGGACCTGAACCGTGCGCGTCTGCCAATTCCGCCACGACCGCATAATATGTATCTTTTCATCCTTGATGAAAAGCATCCGGTTAATCCATCTCTCGTTTCACCGTAATTAAGAGTATACACGCTCTGGAAGAAGAATGCAATACTTTTTTATGAACTGAAATGGATAGGACATATGTCCTTTTATAGAAATTAAAAACCTCCTATCGTAAAAATCACCAACTGTCCTCAAGGACAAACAACCTATGGATAGAGAGGAATATGAGCAAACCTATGAACATGACACCTGAAATTATTGAAGAAGGAAAACGACATCTTCATTGGACAGAAATGCATATGCCCCTCCTCGCTGCACTAAAATCCCGATTTTCCAAAGAACGTCCCTTTGCTGGCCTTACCATTGGAATTTGTATTCACGTAGAGCCTAAGACGGCGGTTCTATGCCGAACCCTACAGGCTGGTGGAGCCAACGTTGTACTAACAGGAAGCCCAGGCACGACCAAGGATGCAGTTGCTGCTGCACTTATCGCCGAAGGCATTCCCGTGTATGGACAACGTTCAGATGAACGCCGTCAGCATATGCAAAATATTCATCGCGTGCTTGAGCACCAGCCGCATCTTCTCATGGATAATGGAGCCGATCTGGCTCGCACTCTCATTCAGCACTATGACCATAGTGCGCTCATTGGCGGAACAGAAGAAACCACGACAGGAGCCAATCTGCTGCGTGAAGAAACAGGGGCGGAAGTGACCTTCCCGATTATTGTCATTAATGATAGTCCTCTCAAGCGCATCATGGAAAATGAACATGACGTGGGTCAGACCATTATTGAAGGATTCATGCGCACCACGAATCTGATTCTGCCTACAAGACGCTTCGTTATCGTAGGATATGGTTCCTGTGGACGTGGGATTGCCCGATATCTGCGTAATCTAGGCAGCCAGGTTATTGTGGTTGAGACCGATCCTATCGTTGGACTCGAAGCTGCCCTGGATGGATTTCGCGTAGCGAAGCTGGAAGAAACGTTCGCTTTTGCCCAGGTTTACATCACGGTTACAGGTCGCCCGAGTGCCATCTCAATGGAACACTTTAATCAGATGAACGATGGTATCATTCTTGCCAACGCTGGACATTTCTCCTGGGAAATGGACCTGGACGGACTTCGGCAGGAAGCTGCACATACCGAACGTCTTACAACAGATATCGAACAATTCACCCTTAGGAATGGCCGACGGCTCATGCTGCTTACCCAAGGTGAGATGCTTAATCTTGCAGGTGGAAGCGGAAATCCTGCCGAGACGATGGATCTGGGCTTGTCCCTCCAGGCTGCATCCCTGCTCTATCTTGTTCAGCAGCGTCAGCATCTGGTGAATGGACCACAGCCTGTTCCTCATATCGTCAACTCGGAGATTGCAAGCCAGATGCTGTACCATTTGAGCGAGAAAGCTGTTTAGATTGACAAAAATGGTTCGATCAACAATGAAGGAGAATGGTTATGATTCAAACGAATCTTTGTTTTATCGGTGCCGGATTTCATGCAACGACCAATATCTACCCTTCTGCTGTAGAAGCAGGGGCTACCATCCAGGCCATCTCCACTCGCAGTATTGAACGTTCTCAAGCCGCTTTGCTGCGATATGGCAGCACAGGATCAGCATATGATAACGCAACTCTCATGCTGCAAAACGAAGACTGCAGCAATGTTGTTGTGGTAGCTCAACCTCAGGATCAAACGTCTCTTGCCATGGAATGCATCAAGGCGGGCAAGAATGTCTATGTTGACAAACCCCTTGGCTGGACTGCCAGAGAAGCTGCAGAAATTGCAGATGCGGCCGAAAAGGCTGGCGTTGTACTAATGGTAGGATTTATGAAACGCTATGCGCCTATATATACGAAATTAAAGGAACTGATTGATGGCGGTTCGATGGGTAAAACGCGTTCATTTCAAATGAAATTTGCTGTTGACAGTACGCCCTTTTGCAAAAATGAAGAACAGTTCATGAAACTCGCTGCCATCCACATGGTCGATCTGATGCGTTTCCTCTTTGGCGAGGTACAGCAAGTGACGGGTACCACAGTCAAGGATGGGGAGCTTATTAATCAGAGCATCTCCCTGAAATTTGAGAACGGTATCGTGGGCAGTGCCTACTTCGCTGGCATGAGTGCATGGTCACGTGAAAGCGAAAGTGTTCTGGTTACATTCGATCACGGTTTTGCGTCAGCAGATGAAATGAATACACTTACCATTCATCACTCTCGCGCCTCGGACAGCCTCGCCTGGAAGGCTCTTGAAGAGCAGGATACGGTCTATACTCCTTCCAGCTCTCCCATGTCAGGCGCATACCGCGATCTCTACCTTCGTGGATTTGTAGGTGAGATGGCGCATTTCATGTCATGCTGCCACAATCATTTGCTTCCGCATTCAAGCGGCAAGGATAATGTCGGAACGATGGCCCTGTGTGATACCATCTTGTCTTCATTGGTCTAACATATAATTATTACTTTATAGCCTGAATCTTACATCAACCCGTTGTTTCGTATAGCGAAACCGGGTTTTTTCACTATACATTGCGCCTTTTCATTAATCCGATATCCAGGGTTTATAATCCGAATCAGACATGGTATGCTTTGAAGAGAACATACACACATTTTAGGTACGTAGTGCTTAAATTGATACTATACACATAGCTGACGGAGGTGCAGATCAATGAAAAAAATCTCAACCGAGACATGCCCCAAACCCTATGGCTGCGCCGTAGAAGTTACACTTAGCGTTATTGGAGGCAAATGGAAAGGTGCCATTCTATATCACTTGTTTTCGGGTTCCTTGCGCTTCAATGAACTCCGAAAGTTATTTCCCGACATTACGCAGCGGATGCTCACCTTGCAATTAAGAGAACTGGAGAGCAGCGGGATCGTACACCGGGAAATCTACCCTCAAGTGCCACCCAAAGTGGAATACTCACTTACGCCATTTGGGGAAACGCTCCGTCCAATCATATTCAGCATGCGGGACTGGGGAGAAACCTATACAAATGAAGTTGTCCAGGCCAAGTCACAGGAAGTATAGTGAACGCAAAAAAAGCTGATTCCTTCTCATAAGGGATCAGCTTTTTATAGTGTATTTCATAGGCGATCTTCCCGGCCAGTTTATAACCTTTCTACGGTCTGAATGGTCACGGTACGATTGCGCCCTTCTTCCTTCGCCTGGTACAGGGCTGTGTCCGCGAGATGGAACAGCTCCGTCGCTGAAGATGAATGCAGCGGATATTCGGCAATCCCTGCCGAGATCGTCACGGAGCGATCGATCGGCATGATACTTTCCTCAACCGATACACGGATAAATTCGGCAATCTGATAAGCGGTTTCAGCTCCGGTATGGCGGAGCAGCACGACAAACTCCTCCCCGCCGAAACGGGAACTCACATCCTGCGGCCGAACGGCCAACCTGATCAGACCTGCAATATGCTTCAGAACCTCGTCTCCAGCATGATGCCCGTACGTATCGTTAATGGATTTGAAGCGGTCGATATCCAGAACAATAATCGAGAATGGCGTCTGTTCATCAATCCATTGCTGAATGACCTCTTCAAATGTCCTGCGATTCGTCATGCCTGTCAGTACATCCGTTCTGGCATCATAGGTAAGCTGGTCCGTTTGCTTGCGAAAATTCGCCAATGCACCCAAAACCGTGCGGGTTAGCAAATCAGCCTCCCTGTTCCAATGCGGTTTCATCGTTGGCAGGTCCACTTTGCCCTGATCCACCTGATTAACCAGATCGGCCAGATAGACAAATGGACTCGCCAATTTTCGCGCTACACGAATGACAATCAGGGTCAGGATGAGAAACGGAACCGAAGTATACAGCAATAACATGCGAATATGCTCATTCAACTGATCATACACGGTCTGGGTTGGAGATACGACCACGACCCCCCAATCGGTAGCAGGCACCTTCTGATACCCGGCAAGCGAATCTATGCCAGCCAGATTTTTGTACTGCTCCTTACCGGTTTGATTATCCAGCAGCTTGTGTACAATTTCATTTTTACTGATGTCCTCACCAATTCTTTTGGTATCTGGATGAAATAGAAGCGTGCCCTTGGCATCGACAATAAAAAAATAAGAACCATTGCTTGTCCTCAGCTGACTTCCAAAAGAGAGGTTCAGGATATTATTTTCCTGCAGATAAATGTTACCGCCAATGGTCCCCTTAAATTGTCCAGCTGCATCGAAGATCGGTTCACTGACAAAAACATTTCTGCGCTTCGTCCTTGGGGTCTGATAGGCTTCGGAAATATAAGGCGCCTTAAGCTCCATCGCTTTTTTGGCTGCATCAGATGAAACCTGCACCCCGACGGATAAACCCGAATACGGCGACATGCTGCGTACCAAACCCTTCTCGTCCACAAGGGCTACGGAGTTAAAATAGTTGCTGCTGCTTTGGATCAATTCCAGCGTCGAATCCAACTTTTCCGTATCTGAATAGTCCATCTGAGGAAAATAATCTGCAGCATATTTCAAGCTGTTCTGCATGGACTGAAATAGCGAATCCAGTGTCTGACTCATTTGAGCTGCGCTTGAATAATTAAGAGACAAGGTATTGTCAATGAGAGACTGCTTCTGCGTTGTGTAAGACGAAATAAACATGATAGTCAAGGTCATCAGCACCGAAATGGTGACCAGCCCACTTAGCAAGGCAGGAAGGCTGATTTTTTTATAGGTTCTCGCTTTTCTTCGCCATCTGGATGCTTTTTTCTTTGCGATCATTAGTGCTTTCCCCCGGATTTTCATGAAAAGGCATATTCTCTCTATTCTACACGAAAGTTGTTATGAATGTATTAATTTTGTATGAATATTTTACAGTTTCTTCAATTAAAATTGACAACTCCATGACTAACTTCATAAATCAGGCGTCTGTCTTCTTCTCCAGGATCAAAGCTCGTCCTCGATGATGTATCCTTCCCCAGGCGCCTGTTCCACAAACCCAGCCATATAGCGCGATTGGAACTCAATAGGAGCATCGCTGCCTACCAGAATTCGATTCTGTATCTCATCCTGCGTTTCCGTAGGTAGTACGAATGAACGTGTGTAATCAAACTGGTCAGCCATCGTTGCATATATCGCGTTTACAAGTCTGTCATTGCCCGCACGCCCGAATACATTCAACAGTATGCTTCCACCAGAACGCAGCTTGCTTTGAGCCATCGTAAAGAAAGATCTGGAGGTAAACTGCTTCGGTGTTCCTGCTGCGGTAAATGCATCGATAATAATATAATCATATGTCCCAGGCGGTTCCTGCTGCAGCAGCTCCCGGCCATCTCCCACCATGACTTCACTGCCCACATATCCAAATAGCGTCTTGCTTAATTCAACCACTTCCTCGTCCAGCTCGGCGATCTTCACCTGGCGGTTTGACAGATAAGTCGAGAGCGTACCAATTCCGTGCCCCACTACAAAAACCTTTTCGTATTCAGGCGTATTGCGCTCCATTAGATGAACCATTGCCCTTGGGTATTCAAGCAGCATTCGTGAAGGCTCATCGAGATCCATGGCTCCCTGAACAGCCTCGTTCGAAAACTCCAAAACCCGGAAATGTCCCTTTTCCCCATAAAGCCTGGTTGTATCATATACGGTTAACGCATGCTGCTCACTCATATTCCGATATAAAACTCTCACGAGCTGTACTCCTCTCAAGTTCCATCCATTACATGTAAATAAACTATTTTTCATTATAACAATTCTCTATCGCCGTACTCCATAAAAATGAGAAAAAAACCGTTCACGGTTACCCTGAAACGGTTTTGAATAGCTTAAGAGAAGCTCACAAATTTTAATAATGACCAAACCCGAATATGGGAGTGGAGCAGGTTTGCATATTTTTCAGGAAAATCCCAACTTGTCCGTACAGTCAGGACCCTATGGCCTCATGCAAAGCTTTGACATATTCCACACCCAGATTGGAAAGAGAGGTGCTTTTGTGGCTGATCCAGCCCACATTGATCGATTCCTCGCACTCCAGCGGAACAGGAATGATCTCATTTCCGTTCAAATCAGCGCTGAGAACACCTGTTGAAATGGTATACCCATTCAGACCAATCAGTAGGTTAAACAACGTCGCCCGGTCATTGACCTGGATGCTCTTGGGATGGGATAACGTACTCAGAATCTCTTCGGAAAAATGAAAAGAGTTGTACTCCCCTTGATCAAATGACAGGTAAGGGTAGTCCTTCAGCTGCTCAATCGCCACAGATGCTTGCTTAGCCAGAGGGTTCTTCACACTGATGAAGATGTGCGGTTTGGCTATAAAGAGGCTTGTGAACACCAGACCGGCATCCTTTAACAATTTGTTAATCACCTTGGCATTGAACTCGTTCAAATACAGAATCCCAATTTCACTTCGCAGGCTCTTTACATCCTGGATAATTTCATATGTCTTTGTTTCCCGCAGTGCAAGCTCATATTCATCTTGACCATACTGCTGTACCAGACGTACAAAGGCATTCACGGCAAACGCATAATGCTGAGTGGATACTGAGAAATGCTGTGGGGAAGGCTTGGCATTCAAGTATCGATTCTCCAGCAATTCTGCCTGCTCCACGACCTGCCGGGCATAACTCAGAAATTCCACACCTTCTTTGGACAGCGAGATTCCCTTGTTTGTACGTTCAAAAATGGTAATACGCATCTCTTGTTCCAAATCACGGATCGCGTTCGAAAGGCTCGGCTGAGAAATAAATAGCCGTTTGGCCGCTTCATTCATGGAGCCGCGCGTGGCAACTTCAATCACATATTTTAATTGTTGCAGAGTCAACGTGTTATTCCTCTTTTCGTATAGTTGGTTCTATTATATACCAAAAGAGTGTTCGCCTTAAACGAGACTTGCTGTTGGTCTTACGACAATTTCATTGACATCTACCTCAGCAGGTTGGCTAATTGCATACAAGATGCTCTGAGCAATGGCCGATGCCGGGATGGAAATACGCCGATAATCCTTCATGAAATCACGCGCTCCGACATCCGTAATCGTCTCGGCAAGCTCCGATTCGGTTACCCCTGGAGAAACAAGTGTTACCCGAATATCCCCACCCACTTCCAGACGTAAACCCTCCGTGATCGCACGGACTGCGTATTTGGTTGCACAATAGACGGATGCTGTCGGTGTTACGGCATAGGCACCAATCGAAGCGATGTTAATAAATTGGCCAGCACCCTGCTTTGTCATGACAGGTAACCCAGCTGCTATCCCGTGTAGCACTCCCCGAATATTGACATCAATCATTCGATTCCATTCATCCACTTTTAAGGCTTCAAGAGGAGATAATGGCATCAAACCCGCATTGTTGATAACCACATCCAGACGACCGTAGCGGGTTAGCGCCAGATCTACAATACTCTGCATTTCTTCCAGCCGGGTTACATCGAGTGCCTGAACCTCTACGGATCCACCCTCAGAACGGATGGAAGATGCGAGTGCATGCAAACGTTCGACACGTCTAGCCCCAATAACCACGTGAGCCCCTTGCTGTGCCAGCAATCGAGCCGTCGCTTCTCCAATTCCGCTGCTAGCACCTGTAATGACAACGACTTTTCCTTTTACATTAAACATGTGAAATCCGCTCCTTTACCATTAGTTATTTTTATTTGTTTCTCTGTACAAAACCATGCCTGCGTGATATAAGATACCTTCTACAAAGTCTCCATCCGCTGTAAAACCCGTATCATCCACATATTCAATATGATCTCCTTCCACGACATAACGTCCTTGATATGCACTTTTCCTCTGACCTCTGGCTTCATCATATCGACCATTCGAGAGCAGTTCATGGCGGATATAACCATCCTTTGTCACCCACATGCCAACATAAGGGTGTCCATGTTCCGGTCTGTTACCTGATGGATTGTATTCCATTTCCCAACCTCCTTGCTGTTTTTCAAAAGCTTCAATTGCTTATCCTTATTATGTAGGAGATCATCTCACACCAGATAGAAGATTCCCCCAACAATCTTGCCTATTCCTCCAGAAGATTCTAGAATAAAATAAACCGATTCGAAAAAAGGAGGTTGTATGCTCCATGACTTCATCACTACATATGGATGAGGATGTCACGTTTCAGATGCAGGAATTGGCTCATCTTATCGGGCGTTTTACCCTAAAAGACGGAATTCATTCCACGGCTATCCCTGCGCTCTCTTTGATTCGTGCCTCGGAGATATCTCAACCCATATATTCTGTTCAACAACCTGCTCTCTGCATTGTCGCTCAAGGATCTAAGTTAGTCATACTGGGCCGGGAGAGTTATACCTATGACGAGACACAATATTTGGTAGCTTCAGTAAACTTGCCTATTTCAGGACAAGTGGTTCAAGCTACTGCAGATAAGCCATATCTATGTATGCGACTTGATTTTGACTCAGGTCAGATTTTCGATCTGATACAAGACCCGACTGCTCTACAATTCAAACCGGACAACTCAACCCAGCGTGGATTATTTGTCAGCTCTAACAAGGTCCCGCTTCTTGAAGCCATCATCCGATTGGTTCGGCTGCTCGATACTCCAGAAGATATTCCAACACTCGCTCCCCTGATTATCCGTGAAATTTTATATCGAATTATTCAGGATGAACATGGACACTCAATAAAACAATTTGCCGTTCAAAACAGCCACGCCCAGCACATCGCCAAGGTGATCGAAGTCATCCAATCCGAATATGATAAACCGCTGCGCGTGGACCAGCTTGCCGCCATGGTTAATATGAGCTCCTCCTCACTTCACTACCATTTCAAAGCCATCACCGCCATGAGCCCCATACAATTTCAAAAACAAATCCGGCTGCAGGAAGCCAGAAGTATGCTCATTGCCGGTTCAACTGATGCTGCCGATGCCGCATTTCAGGTTGGATACGAGAGCCCTTCCCAATTCAGCAGGGAATATGCCCGAATGTATGGTCTGCCACCAAAAAGCGATATCCAACGTCTTCGTCATGCGCTGCAAATTTGAGTGTTAATCGCAATCAAAAAGAACCCGCGTCGTCCAGACGTGGGTTCTCGGGTGTAATGAATGTTATTGGGATGGTGTCCATCAGGAGAACATGTTCTTTTTCTCAAAAACCGACATCTGATTCTCTCCAGTTATAGGACATTCATCAGGAAACAAGCTCCGCTTGTTCAGCTTCTCATCGATAAAATCAACGACCTGCTGCAGCGAGGCAATCTGCGCTTCTATTTTCATTCGATGGCTCACCAGCATCTCACGCTCTTCCGGGAATTCGTCCAGATTCGAATCCATCGACATGTGCAGGTAAGGCTTCATATCCTCCAGAGACATACCTGTCTTTTTTAGACAAGAAATAAGTTTCATGGTCCGAATATCCTCTTGACGGTATACACGGTGCCTGTTCGCCTTCCGATCTGCCCGCGGCAGAAGCTGAATCTTCTCATAATATCGAATCGTATCTTCCGATAATCCCACCTTCTCCGCTGTTTCCTTAATGGAATATAGTGCCTCATTACTCATCCGCCTCAGCCTCCTTTGCCCTCATACCTTCATCTTACAACTTGGAGTCAGCTCCAAGTCAAGCCGGATCCAGCCCTACAATCAATCAACATGAACGTTCAAAATTCATTCGATCCAACTGCTTGACTTGGAGTCGACTCCAAATTATAGAATGAGCGCAGCACACAGATTCGTTCTGTAATTCCCAACATAATGGAGGTAACTATGAATAAACCAAACAAACTTCACACCGCGCTGATTACGGGCTCAACCTCAGGAATTGGCCTCGAGCTGACCCGCTCGTTATTGGCCGAAGGATGGCGTGTCATCGGCCTCAACCGTTCACCTTTTCCGGCAGAGCAAGGCGATATTCAGCATGCATTACGTTCAGGGCAGCTTCATTGGGTTCAGGCTAACCTGACCAACTACGAAAGTCTGAAAATCGCGCTCGATCAGATTAAACTCCAATTGGATACGATTGATGTCCTGTTTAATAACGCAGGGGGCAGTGCAGCAGAGCTTCGTTTTTCTGACCAAGGGCATGAAATACACTTTGAACTTCAAACCATCGTTCCTTATATCATTTATATGGAGTTATATGATCTTATACGCAGGAGCACCTTCAAGACGGTTGTTAACACTTCAACGAGTGCATTCAGTATGGTCCGACAGTTCAACTTGGACATCCTGGAACGTCCAACCGAATTCAAAAAGCTGTTTGGTCCATATGCCACCTCGAAGCTTGGCCTCTCCTTATGGACACGCGAGGCGGCTGAGGCGGCGAAGTCAGATGGCATTCGTCTTCTGAGCGTAGATCCTGGAGGGAACAATACTTTACGCGGCAGCAAAAAATCCGGTTTGCCCTTTTACATCAAGCCTGTCATGAAACTGTTCTTCCCTCCTCCAAGTCACGGTGCTTCGTTACTGTATAGTGCCGCATTCTCACAGACCAATCATGAATCAGGTACGTTTCTGATTAAAAATAAACCGACTGAACTTCGTTTCAAAGAGCAAGGTCCCTTCATTTTGAAACGGGTACATGAAATTTACGAGCAAGAGTTTCTATGTTCAATACCTGCAGGAAGTGGAAATCAAAAAAGCGATTAACAACTGGAAATACTGCACTTTGGCAAGTAACATTCTCCCCGTGTCACCACGGGGGTTCTCTCCATTTCAGTTTTGTTCCCTGTCAAATCACTCTTCCTCCAAGCCATCCATTAAACTTCGAGTATCCAACTGCTCATAGAAACGAGTCAAATCCAGCACAAATCTCTTTAAAAATTCAAGCTCCATTTTGTTATATTCGGCCAGAAAACGGAGGAATTGATTTTCAATCTTTTCGTGCAGATCGGCATGAACGTGAAACAGCTTTTTGCCTGGTGAGGTTAACCGGAAATAAATCTCCTTTTTGTTGTCATTTAACTGTGTTTTTCGAAGCCATCCTTGCTTCAGCAGTTTATGAGCCACTTTGGAGGTGTTCCCTTTGCTGAGCTCCATTCGTTCAGCTATGGAAGTCAGATTAATGGGTTCGTGTTCCCCAATACACGCAATCACATGCACATCCGTCATGTTCATAGCTGCGTCTGATGACAGAGTCTCGCGAATAATATTCATGAAGAATAGATTTTCCTGGTCATCCTTTTGTTCTTTTTGATGCAAAAGCTTAATAAACAATCCATAAATGTAACGCAGATCCGTCTGTTCCTGATCCATAGTTTCCCCAACCTTTTCTTCTCTCGGTCTATTATGCAAGCTAGGCTTGAATAACTTATATTATACACCGAAGTTTGTTTCAACGGAAACAATATAATCAGAATTAGTACGATAATATCAACCTCCTGTTCCGGGACTACAGCAGGGTAAGCTTTTGTTCAGCGGAAGTGCGCGACTTGGGTTTCGGTGTTTTGTCGAAGTACCCCATATGCAGCACACCGACGATTCGCTCATCTGTCTTCACGCTCAAACCCTCGCAAAAAATGGGGGAATGAATGTATTCCATCGTAGACCAAATCATACCTAAGCCCTTTTCCCAGGCAAGTAGTTGAAAATTCTGAATAACGCAGCTTACAGCCGCATAGTCTTCTTCCTGCTTATGGTGATCCTTTTCATTCTTCATTACCACAATAAGATGCGCAGGCATGCGGCTGAACTTATTTTTCAGCGCCTGCTGCAGTTTGCCGGGCATCAACTTCATCAATTTCATGTTTTGCACCGATTCAAGCATCAGACTGGCCACATGTTCTTTTGCTTCTGCACGCTCAGCGAGAATAAAACGCCAGGGTTCTCGCATGCCATGATTAGGTGCCCAGACCGCATCATTAAGCAATTGAATAATTAAATCTGTGGACACCGGTTGTGTATTGAAGCTGCGGATACTTCGTCGAGAGCGAATCGTATCGGCTATTGTCATATGAACTTCCTCATTTCCGAATAAGTATGTATACCGCTTGTAGATTTTTTTGTTTCATATGAAACAATATCAGGGTACTATGAAATGCGATGAACGTCAATCCTTATGTTTCAAGCCACAAACGAGCAATGCCAGAAGCGTCCTCCTTCATGTCTTAAGAGTTTGTGGCACAGACAAGCCATGGATCCCGTCTCCCCCCTGTCTTTCATAATATCCAGGCCCTGCTTCATAAATGTATGAATGACGACAAGGTATGCTTCAGCATGATCTGAACTGGAGGGATAGACGAATGACAAAAGGATCACAACCTAACGGTAAACCAACCATTGTTCCACAACCAATCCGAAGAGACGGGGCAGGCGGGCCGGATTTGGGTCCACGTGATGTCATGAGAGACCTTGAAAATCCGGATATGCTGGTTCCTCCAGCAACGGATGCAGGGCTTCTCCCCAATCTGAAAATGTCCTTTTCCGATACACATATGCAGTTAAACCATGGCGGATGGTCACGCGAGATTACAGTGCGAGATCTGCCCATTGCCACGACTCTAGCTGGGGTCAACATGAGTTTGACTCCAGGCGGCGTACGGGAACTCCACTGGCACCAGCAATCCGAGTGGGCTTATATGATCTGGGGAACGGCAAGAATCACATCTGTGGATCAGGAGGGCCGGAATTTTATCGCTGATGTCGGACCTGGAGACCTGTGGTTCTTTCCCAAAGGCCTGCCCCATTCCATTCAGGGACTGGAAGAAGGCTGTGAATTTTTGCTCGTTTTTGATGATGGTTCCTTCTCCGATCTCAACACGTTATCCATTTCAGACTGGTTCGCGCACACCCCTGCAGAGGTACTATCTGTCAATTTCGGAGTACCCGAATCTGCATTTCAGTCCAGGCCGACAGATCAGATTTATATTTTTCAGGATCAGGTTCCGGGTTCACTCGCGAGTCAGGAGATTCCTTCACCCTATGGTACAGTCCCCTTTTCATTCAAACATCGTTTGCTGGCTCAGGAGCCGCTTATAACGCCGGGAGGAAGTGTACGCATCGTGGATTCCACCAACTTCCCGATCTCCACAACCGTCGCTGCTGCACTGGTCGAGATTAAGCCTGGTGGTATGCGTGAATTACACTGGCATCCGAATGCGGATGAATGGCAGTATTATCTCACGGGACAAGGAAGGATGACAGTGTTCGGCGGCAATGGTGCGGCACGCACATTCAATTACAGAGCCGGAGATGTAGGGTATGTTCCTGTAGCCATGGGACACTATGTTCAAAACACGGGCAGCGATACCTTATGGTTTTTAGAGATCTTCCGAAGTGACCGTTTTGAAGATATCTCATTGAACCAATGGATGGCACTTACACCTCGTGAACTTGTCCGCGACAATCTGAACGCTCCAACGGAGCTGCTTGATGCCCTGCGCAAAGTGAAATGGCCTGTCGTTTAATTTCATATGTACCTCTATCAAATAGTCCCAAACGGGGTAATTCTCAGAGAACTACTATACGATAGGAGGAATATGATGATGAGAGCCGTTACTTTTCAAGGGACCAAGGATATTCAGGTAAAGCAGGTTGAAGATCCAAGACTGCAACAAAAGGATGACATTATCGTTCGTATTACTTCTACAGCCATATGTGGATCAGATCTTCATATTTATCAGGGCGCATTACCCGCTGAAAAGGATTATGTCATCGGTCATGAACCGATGGGGATCGTGGAGGAAGTTGGTCCTGAAGTGACACGTGTAAAAAAGGGGGACCGCGTGGTCCTGCCTTTTAACATTTCTTGTGGCGAATGCTTCTATTGCAACCACGACATGGAAAGCCAATGTGACAATTCCAACGGTAACCCGGATATTCACACCGGTGGTTATTTCGGATTTACGGAACGGTATGGCAATCACCCTGGTGGTCAGGCGGAATTCCTGCGTGTGCCATACGGAAATTTCATGCCGTTTGTCATTCCGGAATCCTGTGAATTGGAAGACGAAGCCTTGCTGTTTCTATCCGATGTTCTTCCTACCGCATACTGGAGTGTCGAAAATGCCGGCGTTAAACCTGGAGATACGGTAACCGTACTGGGCAGTGGCCCCATTGGCTTGATGACCCAGAAGTTCGCCTGGATGAAAGGCGCGAAGCGGGTTATCGCTGTTGACCGCCTTCCGTATCGCCTCGACAAAGCCAAGCGTATGAATGATGTGGAAACCTTCAATTTTGAAGCTTATGATGACATGGGCGCACATATCCGCGAGATTACGGGTGGCGGTACCGATGTGGTCATCGACTGTGTCGGCATGGACGGCAAAAAATCCACTTTGGAGGAAATCGGACAGAAGCTGAAGCTTCACGGTGGTGCCCTGAGTGCCATTGAAATTGGTATGAAAGCCGTACGCAAATTCGGTACATTCCAGCTTACAGGTGTGTACGGTTCGTCCTACAACATGTTCCCACTGGGCAGTATGTTTGAACGCAACATTAATCTTAAAATGGGACAGGCTCCTGTCATCCACTATATGCCGGAATTGTTCCGCAAGATTACAGCAGGTGAATTTGATCCGACCGAGATTGTCTCCCATCGCATTGCGCTGGAAAATGCCAGTGAGGCGTATCGGATCTTCAACGATCATGAAGACGAATGTACGAAAGTTGTGCTGAAACCTTAATGTAGGAGCATGAGTACAGCAATAAGGCAGATGCCCTTGTACAGGTCATCTGCCTTTTGTGTTGTTTATTCATATGCCAGACTGGATGAAAATTGGTACTCTTGTTGCATCGCTTGAACTATCTAGCTTTCGAGGCTTGAATGAGTACACTTTCTCCCCCGAAGCTTGACAGCTTATTCGGTGCTGCCTCTTCGAACCGGAAGAACTTTTTAATGACCGAAGGTGCACATAGCATGCTTGCTTCAAGCTCCCGTACATCCGCTTCAGGCAGTCCGGCACGCTTGCACCAATCTTCAAAGAGGAAGGTTTTCTCGAAGGAAACCATCGCTTCCACGCGATATTCCGCCACTTCCATCATTCGAATCCACTCCGACTTGCGCCATGCACGAACATGACTGGGATCGCGGCGCTTCTCTACTTCATTGTAGAATTGATCATATTCATCACGCTCCGGTGCCACGTTGTCTATCAGCAGCAGTCTTCCGCCTGGTTTCGTTACCCGGAACGCCTCCGTTAGAAAAGAAAAAACATCGGGAAAATGGTGCGCAGCGATCCGGCAGGTGACGATATCGAAGACATCATCTTCGAAGGGTAAATGCTCCGCATCTCCCGGTACAAAATTCACGTTCTGATGACCGCTCTTCCTAATAAAGCGTTCAGCCACCTGGAGCATCGGCTCTGTCAAATCCAAAGCCGTTACCTGCTTAACAAGAGGGGCCAGTGCACACGCAACATGCCCTCCTCCCGTTGCTATATCAAGTACATGCATATCAGGACTTGCCCCAGATGAAGCCACCAGCACATCCAGATCCTTGCCCTTGGCATGCAGGGGACTGGTCACATACTTCTCGGCATTTTTGCCGAATTGCTGCTGCACTTGTCCTTTCATTCCGTCATGAGTCATACTGCTTCCTCCTTGCCTAATGTTCCGATAGATGAAACATCGTTTCAAAAGTAAAATTATTGTAACTATTTTAGCACAGATCAGGGCCAAGCGAAAATAAAAAGCATTCCCTGAATGAAGCCACTCAGGAAATGCCTTGGTATTGTTACATGAGAACACTGCTTATTTTACAACCGTTGGTGACTTTTTCCACAATCCCAATATCAGACCCGAGATTACTGCACCAATCGCAACGGCCAGCAGGAACAGCAGAGCATGGTTAGCCAGTGCTGCTACGAAAATTCCTCCGTGCGGAGCCGGTACGTTAATGCTCCAGAGCTGTGTCAGTCCGCCTGCAACGGCCGAACCAATGATACAGGATGTCAGTACACGCAGCGGGTCTGCCGCAGCGAATGGAATGGCACCTTCAGTAATAAAGGATAATCCGAGCACATAGTTCGTTAAGCCGGATTTGCGTTCTTGTTCCGTGAATTTGGACTTAAAGAACGTGGAAGCCAGAGCGATGGCCAGAGGTGGCACCATCCCGCCTGCCATTACGGCAGCCATCCAGGCACCGTCCGTGTTGCCGCTTGATGTGAATACACCAATGGCAAATGTATAAGCTGCTTTGTTGAACGGTCCACCCATATCAATGGACATCATGCCGCCAAGCAATAATCCAAGCAATACAGCATTTCCTGTTCCGAGATTTCCAAGTGCATCTACAAGCCACGTGTTAAGCGAGCCAAAGATCGGATCGAAGACATAGTAACTGATTGCACCAACAATGAGCAATCCGAGTACAGGATACAGCAGAATGGGTTTCAGACCGTCAATGGCTTTAGGCAAGCCTCTGAGCAGCTTACGCAAACCGATAACAACATAACCAGCAAGGAAACCGGCTGCAAGTCCGCCAAGGAAACCAGCATTGGAGTTCACAGCCATCAATCCACCAACCATACCCGGCATCAGGGCTGGACGGTCACCAATACTCATTGCGATAAATCCGGCCAGTACCGGAATGAGGAAGTGGAATGCACCCGTTCCGCCGCCAATCGTCTGCAGCAGCTGGAAGAGAGGATTATCCTCGCCCGCAAGCTGTTCGATCAGGAACGAAATCGCAAGGAGGATTCCTCCACCCACGACAAACGGAAGCATATGTGAAATCCCGTTCATCAGATCCTTGTAGATCTTGCTGCCTACGCTCATTTTGCTCGCACTCGCTCCGTCTTCCTTCACATTGCTGCCGCCTTGGCTGCGATAGATTGGTGCATCTCCATTCACCGCTTTGCGAATCAGCTCTTCAGACTTACGAATTCCGTCGCTTACCGGTCTTTGAAGTACCGGCTTACCGTCAAACCGGGCCATCTCCACATTTTTGTCTGCCGCGACGATAACCCCTTTGGCACGAGCAATCTCATCTGCGGTCAAAACGTTCTGTGCTCCCTCAGAACCATTGGTCTCTACACGGATATTAATGCCCATTTCCTGAGCTTTCTTCTTGAGTGCATCCTCAGCCATGAAGGTATGTGCAATTCCCGTTGGACATGCTGTAACAGCTACGACGAAATCTTCGGAATTCTCATTACCTACAATGATGCCAGGAGTTTGCTGCGATGCAGAACCCGATTCACTTGCAGCTTTTGCAGCCTTTTCGGCTTTCGCTTTCTCCTTGGCAGCTTCTTTCTCCGCTGCTTCCTCCTGTTTCGCATCAAATAATGCACTTACTTCTGCAGGTGTATCCGTACTCATCAGTTGAGCAATGAAATCGCTATCAATCAGCAGCCTGGAAAGAGCAGCGAGTGTACGAAGATGGGTATTACCTGCACCTTCAGGAGCAGCAATCATGAAAAAGATATGAGCCGGCTCATCATCAAGCGCTGCAAAATCCAATCCATTTTTGCTTTTTGCAAATACTACTGTTGGTTCATTCACAGCAGATGTCTTCGCATGGGGCATGGCAATACCGCCGCCAATTCCTGTGCTGGACTCTGCTTCCCTTTTATAGATCATTTCCTTAAACAGAACTGGATCGTTAATGCGTCCACTTTTGTTCAGACTTGCAATGAGTTCATCAATTGCTTCATCTTTGGTTGTGGCTTGCAGGTCCATGATCATCGTTTCCTGGATCATCAGGTCTGTTATTCTCATCTGTTACACTCCCCTTGAGTTCAGTCGGCCTGCCCTTGTCAGGCCGAATTTATAAATTACAATTGGCTTGCCTCTGAAATGTCGATCTACAATTTGGTGATGGTAACCTCGTCTCGAAGCTCTTCAATGAATTCGCGTGTAGCAAGATCATCCGAGAAAGCCGTTGCACTTCCGGATGCGACTCCCGTACGGAAGGCATCAAGGATATCACCATGTAATACATAAGTGCCTACGAATCCTCCGATCATGGAATCTCCAGCCCCAACCGAATTTTTCACCATTCCTTTTGGCACACTCGCGTGGTACACATCTGATCCCGTAATCAACAGGGCTCCATCTCCGGCCATGGAGATTAATACTTGCTTGGCCCCTGCTTCCAGAAGCTTCCGACCGTACAAGATCAGCTCTTCCCGAGTTTCAATATTAACCCCGAAAAGTTCAGCGAGCTCGTGATGATTCGGCTTCACCAGCAATGGCTTATGCACCAGTGCTTCCATTAATGCCGGTCCAGTGGTATCAATGACGAACTCTGCACCCGTCTGCTTGCAGACCTGAATGAGACGATCATAAAAATCAGTTCCCAGGGATGGCGGAATGCTACCCGATAGAACGACGATATCTCCCATTTGCAGCGAGGATAGTTTCTGCAGCAGTTGTGCTGCTTCTTCCTCACGAATGACTGGGCCAAGACCGTTAATTTCTGTCTCGTCTCCATGCTTCAACTTGATATTGATCCGCGTATCATCCGCAATGGTAACAAAATCAGTCTGTATCTCATCTTCCTGCAGCTTGTCATTAATGAAACGACCTGTGAATCCACCAAGGAATCCAATCGCCGTGTTACCTGCTCCCAGCTGATTCAGCACACGTGATACATTGATGCCTTTACCACCTGGAAGCTTCAAATCCCGATTCATGCGATTCAAACCGCCGAGCTTCAGGTCATCCACTTCCACGATGTAATCAATGGAAGGATTAAGTGTTATCGTATATATCATTGTTATCCCTCAATTATTTTAGTTTTCTGCTCTATTACGGCTCGCCAGTGCTCTGGCATCTGCTCGGTAATCAGATCTGCCTCCTCCAGCTCAAACAACTTGGCAAACGTAATTTCACCGATCTTGCTGGAATCTGCCAGCACGTATGATTTCCCGGACAATTGATGCGCCCTTCTCTTAATCAAGGCTTCCTCCGGGTCAGGAGTTGTATACCCCATCTCGGGATCCACACCGTTGGTTCCAAGAAAACATTTATCAAAACGGAAGTTGTCCATATTTTGTAATGCAATACTTCCGATGACGGCTTTGGTATGGATTTTCATCATGCCACCAAGCAAATAACTTCGAATCCGCTTGCTAACGAGCGCTTCCACATGGGATAGACCGTTGGTCACCACGGTTACGTCCTTGGCTTCAATATAGGGAATCATGGCCAGCGTCGTCGTACCCGCATCGAGATAGATACAATCGCCATTTTCGATCTCCTGAGCAGCCAAACGAGCAATCGTCACTTTTTGTTGAATGTTTTTGGATGTTTTCTCTTCCATGCCTGGCTCGAGCGTCTTTTCGTTCATCAGTGCTGCCCCGCCATGGATGCGTTTCAGCATCTGACGGCTCTCCAAGTCAATTAAATCGCGTCTTATCGTTGATTCGGACGCACCCAGCACGTCGACAAGTTCCTGTAATTTAACTATCCCTTGTTGATGTAAGCGCTCTATAATTGCAGCATATCGTTCTTCAGTCAGCATCTTCATTCCTCCAACTGCTTCTATAGTAACATAAATTCCTCAAAAAACAATCATTTTCGTTCAAAATAATTTATAAACCTTCAGAAACTTGCATCTTTCGACTTTTGTACTCCATTATCTCCCATAATATTAACTAAAACGGTCACAATCATCCAATACTAAAATCCTATATCTGTGTCTCTGTATCTTACCAAGGCTATCCCTTGCCTTGTTACATCAAAAAATCCTGCAGCCGTTCATCGCATGCAGGATCATCAGAGGCATTACTGGTTTATTCCCGGTTTGGGTTTAAGCCATTTTCCATTTTCATTTATAAACGCACCCTTGAAACGCCCCATTTCGAGCTGTTCAATCAGCTTCTGCTCATCGGTAGCCAGAATCTCAGCGAGTTGTTCAGAGGTGTAATAATCATTGGGGTCATAATCCAACCAGAGTGGAACCGCCGTATCATACAATTCCTTAATCATATTCTCAAACGATTGTCTTCCCAGATCCTCCATATCCTTATAAAACTGCAGAGGATGAGATACCATATTTCGAAAAGACTTGTTCTCCAGGTTCATCCAAAGTGTATTACAAGCCTGTACACTCATATAATTTTGCTCGACATCGAAGAACTGAATATCTTCAATCTTCATGTATTTCTCCTGAAATGCAACAATCTTGATTATGGGTACACCCCGCTTGCGTGAAGCTTTCTTCAGATGAGCTCTAAACTGTTCGTAGGTCATTTCTTTCATCCACTTACACCTGCCCTTTACATGTTCCATTCGACATTTTACAACAAAACCATGCAGAGTGTAAGTTCTCCTATAAAATAAACAAACCGCACAGCAGAAACTCACTGTACGGTTAGTAATGTGGCTATAATAAGGTTGGTTCAGCTGGGAACGCTGCTTTTTACCCAGGATGCTGTGAACTCCCGCTCATCGTAATCAAAAAATTGCTGTAAGATCGTCTCCCGATCATCCAAAAACAGCTGGTCCGCTATGGCTGACACCAGTTTAGGAACTGCGCTTTTGGTGCCCGAGATGGCAGAAGCGGACAGACCACAGCTTGCAAGGGCAGAGTAATTGAAAACAAACAGCCCGTGCAGCTGTGACTCGCCTGCTTCACTTCGGCTCGTCATCGCAAATCCGGAAGTAAGGAAGGGATGTGCATCCAGCAGCTCATTGCGCTGCTCAGCCGGCGCTTCATAATAATCCGCCCAACGAGCAATATGACTTTCCACCAGTTTGAGTTCCGGCCGCAATGCGGGATCACTTAGCAGCCCCGTACTAATCACCAGAAAATCAAAAGCAAATTTCCCCTTGGCTGTTGTCACTACGGCTCCATCCTCGTTTGCTTCCACACCGAGCCAGGGTGAATTCAAATGCAGTTCAAAGCCCGGCCAGGCTGCTGCCCGGTTGAAGGTATCATTGGTTGGAGGTTGATTGTATTGAAAAAAGTGTGAAATTACCGCATATTTATCAGCTGCCCCTAATGCATGAAAACGTTCAATCATCCCGGATTGCTCCATCTGGCGTATGGGATTGACACTTGGAAGTTGTGCTCGCCGCACAAACACATGTGCTTCAGCAACTCCTGCAGCAAGCGCAAAACTTGCATTATCAAAAGCGGAAGCTCCTCCCCCTAATACGGCAATTCTTTTGCCGCGCAACCGCTCAAAATCAATTGCCTCGGAAGTATGAGCATACAGTTCTCTCGGCAGTCGTTCTGCAATCATGGAAGGTACGTGCCATTCTCCTCCTCCCTGTATGCCGGTAGCCAGCACGACTTTTCGCGCCAGCAGCGTGCCGGAATCGACACCGGAACCCTCCACATGAAGTCGGTGAATCCCCTCAGATGCGGGTTCAATCAATTTTAGCTTTACTTCATTGATTACAGGCAGATTCAGCACGTCACGATACCACCGCAAATAATTCATCCAATCCCCGCGTGGAATCTTGTCCATCGCTTCCCAGCCTTCCAGTCCAAACTGTGCCTCCCACCAAGAACGAAAGGTTAGGGATGGAATACCCAGATCAATGGACGTCAGATGTTTAGGAGTACGTAGGGTCGTCATACGGGCGTATGTTTCCCAAGGCCCTTCCAGTCCGGCTTTATTTTCGTCAATAACCAAAATGTTAGAAATCCGCTCACGCAGTAGGCCAAAAGCTGCTCCCAGGCCGCTCTGTCCTCCTCCTACAATAATCACGTCATATACATGACCCTCAGCATGTTCCATGGAGCGCACCCAGTTTGCACCGCCATAGGCCAAATATGCGAGATCTTCTTTTACTCGTTGATTCAAAGCTTCCAGGCTCATGATCCCCAACCCTTTCAAGATACATTAATCGATTTCGATTCAATCTCATTCATACGTTAAGTTGATGTCATATTTAACTCGTTTTTCAGTGCTATCACTGCATCTACGACATTATATTAGCGTTAGTATATGGGTTGCTTTTACTTTTTTGAATATGACGGAAGCTTTATTGTCATCCAATCTAAAAATAGCTAACATGCTTGTTGACCGTTACGAAATACACCCTCAAATAAATGTTGTCCGTTACTGAAAGTTGGATGTCATCGTTATGACCAAGGCATACATATATAAAAAAGACCCGGGTATTGCTTCCGGATCTGTCTGTCATTCATAAGCAGTATTCATTTATTCGGTTTGTTAGTGATTAATCAATTACTAAACATTAAAAAATGTAATTTACTTTTTCTGAAGCTGTGTTATGGTTTCAGCAATTCCTTCTGCGAAAGGCGTCGCCTGCACAGGACCAATGTTGCGTTCATACTTCTGTCTGCTTAAGACGAGTGGCTCCTTGGTTAGGTATAACATCTCTACGACTTCCTTCATGACCGGCACCCCCAGCCCAATCAGGGACAGTCCTATTTTCCCAAGTGCCATGACTTGTTTCGTTACACCCGCCGCCCTCTGTGCGATCCTAACGATCTCTTTGCCTGCAATAATGCCAGCACCGGGTATATTCCAGTTCTGATTGTAGGTGTTCTCCCTGCTTGCCAGTTCCACTACCATAACCGCTGCATCAGGCAGATAGATATATTCCCGTGGTGTTTCCATATTGCCGATGAAAAAAGCCATTTTCCCCTTTGCGATCGATTCAAGTGTTGATCCCAGGTAAGAGGCTTCATTCGCGGTCGGACCATAATAATCAGGCAAACGTACAATCATGACTTGTGCTCTGGACCACCTGCTGCTGAATAACATTTGCTCGTAGGCGAGTCTTGTTTTTCCTTTGCGGGTATGCGGCTGCTTCGGATGTTCTTCCGTTACTTCGTTCATTTGCCTTCTCCCGTATGGGTAGATCCCATCAATGACCACCACTTTCAGACTCAGCTGTTCAGCTGCCTTCATAACGGATTCACCCAGTGGTAGGAGTCTGCTCTCCATCTCATGGTAAGGCACGTTGGCACAGTGGAACATCACATCCGCATTCTGGGAAGCAGCGACTATTTCATTTGGGTTAAATGCATCACCTACAGCGAGCTGGAGATGATCTGGGAAACCCAGCTTTGCTGCAAGCTGTTCCAATTTGTGCCGTGAACGTCCATAAGCAACCGTTGCGATCCCCCTCTTAATCAATTCCTGTGTAATGGCAGCACCCGTTCCGCCTGTTGCACCAATAACAATTGCCTTTTTCATCTCCATACATCCTCTCACTCATTTAGTTATTGATCAATTACTCACAACTTCTGAACACAATATAACGCATATTTAGTGATTGATCAATAACTATTTTTGAAAAAGGGCATTTACCCTTCCTATCTCTCTTTGAGCTCAGGCATATCTAGGGCTATCGAGACATTGCATAACATGCCGATCGCCAGGAAAACCAACGTTCTTTGCTTCGCTTCGGCAATGCCAGCATGGCTAAAAGCATTCAGAACCATGGTTCTTACTTCACTGAACCCTTTCTGCATCGCTTGACGAATCACTTCTTCCTGAATGGTCTGAGCTTGCATCTGAAGCAGGATTTCACTTTGGTGTGATTCCAGAATCTTCTCGTATGCGTCTATCAATTCGCGCTCCAGTTGATCCGATGCTGCTGTTTCTACAACCTGCCGAAATGAATCAATGACTCGCGTCCATGATACTTCCAGTGCAGACAGCAGCAGGGCTTCCTTCGTTTTGAAAAAGCGAAAAATATAAGGCTGCGAAATCTGCGCCCTCTCCGCCACTTGTGCTGTCGTTGCACGGTAGTATCCGATTTCTGCAAATACGTCAATTGCCGCTGAGATAATGTCGTTCCGCCGATTGACTGAAGCCGTTGTATCTTTGGCCATGTCGTTTCACCTCTAACTGTAGTAATTAATTGATCAATAGCTTGAAGTATATAGGATAACAGCTGTTTTTGTAAAATATAGCCCTCTTCTACTTAAAAGTTCTTCATTTTTATAGTTGATAGCCATTCTGACTTAAATATAATCTCAATATTTATGACTATAACAGGACATCCTACTGCATAGCGTGATGATGAAGTACTCCGATTGATGTGCATATTTTTTCATATTATTTTGGGTTGCAAAATAAAAAGAGGCATGATATATTAATTGAGCGGTCAATGATTGACATGTCAATTGTTGAGGCGTCCATTATTTTTATCAACACTGGCATCGTAAAAAAGGCCACAATCGGATTGTGTGAACATAAGCCGTTGTTCATGTCCAGATTCACCCGGGAGGTCTAGTCATGACACGTATCGTTTCAAAGGAAGAGCAGATTATCAATCTGCTTAATGCTCTTGGCAACAAAGTCAGCCCGAAGTTCGAGCGGTGCACAGGAATCAGTTCATCTCGCTTTGAGATTCTGTATGAATTGGATCAGGTCGACGAGATCAACCAATCGATGCTGCAAAAAATCATCAATATCGACAGTGCTGCCATCACCCGCCATTTGAAGCAGCTCGAAGCGGACGGCATGGTGACCAGACGCAAAAATCCGGAAGACAACCGTGTTACCTTTGTTCGTCTTACCGATGATGGCCGGAAACATATTGAGGGTTACAAAGTAGAGAAGAAAAATTTTATTCATCAGATTCTACACGATTTCAGTGAAGATGAAATCCAGAATCTTGCGAGTTATCTGGAACGCATGCAGAACAATTTTTGATACTTTTATATAGAGGAGAGATCCACTGAATGAGTAGCTTTCAAAGTACATTTCAAAAAACGAACGATTTTAACGAGATCACATACGGCCGTCGTTCCGTTAAACTTTATGATCCGGAGGTAAAAATCAGTCGTGAAGAGATGACCGAGATTCTGGCCGAAGCTTCCCGTGCCCCATCCTCCATCAACCTGCAGCCTTGGCGCTTCCTGGTTGTGGACACAGCTGAGGGTAAAGAGAAGCTTGCTCCTCTTGCCAGATTTAATCAAAATCAAGTGTTGACTTCTTCTGCAGTTATCGGCGTATTTGTTGACATGAACAACATCGAATATATGGAAGAAATCTTCGGCAAAGCGGTGGAGCTTGGTTATATGCCACAAGAAGTAAAAGATATGCAGTTGGCTAAAGTAATGCCTTATTACAAGATTATGCCAGAATCTGCTCTTCGCGATGTCAACCTGATTGATGCAGGTCTGGTATCCATGCAATTGATGCTGGTTGCCCGTGCTCACGGTTATGATACCAACCCTATTGGCGGTTACGAAAAAGATCAAATCGCTGAAGCGTTCGGTATGGACAAAGAACGCTATCAACCGGTTATGCTGATCTCCATGGGTAAATCAGCCAAAGAGGGTCATCCATCCTACCGTCTGCCAGTTGATACGATTACAACTTGGGCATAATTGATGTATCACACTTTTCATTGAACTGCGTCACCCTTAACTATTGGCAACAATCAAACAATTTATATACATTACGGAGGTAAACACACATGATTATCATTCACGCACACCTGTCCATTAAACCGGATCAAGAGCAAGCATTCCTCGCAGCAGCCAAAGAACTCGTTGCAGCAACTCGCAATGAAGAAGGCAACATCAGCTATGTTCTGAACAAAAGCACTGAACAAGAACATCAATATACCATGATTGAATTGTGGAAAGACGAAGCAGCTACAGCAGCTCACAACGCAAGCGCTCATTTCCAAGGATTTGTTCAACAAGCAGCAGCATTCATGGCTGCACCGATGAACGTGGAAGTATTTGCTGGCGAAGCAGTTAAACACTAAAATCAAGTGCACATCAGGTCATTTGCGAGCATCAAGCTCCAATGTGTCCTAATAAACAACAAAAGCCGTCCCCAAAGTCATTTGACTTTGGGGACGGCTTTTTGCCTTGGACGCGAATATCGGAGCTGATGTTCTGAACACAAGAAGAGCGAGCCACAATCTCTTCTAAATTTTTAGATTAATCCTCATCGTTAGGCGCAAAACGTAAATTGGTCGCTTGTTCGTACGCGTACGCCAGTCGGAAAAGGATGGGCTCACTGAAGGCAGTTCCGACAAACGTAATCCCCTGTGGCCCTTTGGTCGTATAGCCATCTTCACCAATAATACCTGTGTCGACGTACTCGCCGGGAACAGTAATTACAGGATACCCAGCGCGTGCAGACACATCGAGTCCTTCCTCATTGCCCAGGAAGATCAGCGCATCTAATTGATTCTCACGGATTGCATGGTCGATGCCTTGTTCCCGTGAAAGCTGACGATTAAGCTGCAAACTCTCGGCGTACTCCGGTTCAGACAAGGTACCACTTGTTTCATTCGACCAGATCAGTGTATCCTGTCCATATTTAAGCGCAGCATCAGCATTTGCCACATTATAAGCGATAAGTTCATCTAACGTTTTAACGTATGCACCGGGACCCGCTTTGGCCAGATAGTCATTTATCCCTTTTTTAAATTCATATCGCATCACGTCCCAGTCCCACTTCGCACTTTCACAGGGCAATGACACCGGGTCAATAATGATTGCTCCCTGTTCTTTACATAGACTGATAGCTCGTTCGATAACTGCTGCCCGTGTTTCATCCAGATCCTTATAGTAGAATCGTGGAACGCCGATTCTTGCGCCTTGCAGTCCGTTCGCATCCAGAAAGGGCGTATAATCGGTATAGGCTTTTCGTCCTTTCTCGTGCATCGCCGCATCATCCGGATCCACTGCCGTCATTGCACCAAGCAAAATGGCTGCATCTCTTACCGTACGTGTCATCGGCCCGGCCGAATCCTGGCTATAGGTAATGGGGATAATTCCTGTACGACTGACCAGACCAATCGTCGGCTTAAGGCCAACAAGGCTGTTTTGCGAGGCTGGACTAATAATTGAACCTGATGTTTCTGTGCCAATGGCGGCGGTACACAGATTGGCAGCGACGGCTGCTGCGGAGCCCGAACTCGATCCCCCAACGAACAGCTCTCCAGGACCGTAAGGATTCAACGTCTGTCCGCCCCTTGAGCTGTATCCGGACCACATGGTGCTCGACATGAAGTTTGCCCATTCCGTCATGTTTGCCTTTCCCAGGAATACGGCTCCAGCCGCTCTTAACTGTGCAGCCACCATTGAATCTGACTGTGCAATATGTTCTGCTAACGCGACTGAACCTGCACTGGTATGCATGTGATCTCCTGTATCGATATTATCCTTGAGCAGGATGGGAATACCGTGAAGCGGTCCGCGCACCCCCTGCTCCCTCCGCTCTGCATCAAGCGCAATGGCTTCCTCTATCGCATCCGGATTGACTTCAAGTACTGCTTTTAGCTTAGGGTTGAGCCTGGTGATTCGCTCCAAATACCAACGAACGCAGATCTCCGACGATAACGATCCAGATTCCATCGCTGCCTGCAAGGAAACGATGTCTGCCTCTATTAAAAGTTCATTTAACGTTCTATCCATATATAGTCTCTCCTTTTTGGTGTTCTACTACTTAGGGTTCGACGAATCTGACTGTTGTCCTCTCGCCTTGCAGCATCGAATGAGAAGCAGCATTGATAGGAAGATAGACATTGATGCATCATCTTTTCCCTAAACTAAATCCGTTTCCATGATAATCCCTGCCCTAATGGATATGAAGTTATGATATATTTTTAAGGAGAAGTTTTTTTAAGGGAGAATGGTTATGGTTAAACTTTCGCTTTTTGCAATTACCAAGACAATTGAGTGCTTACCACCAAGAATTGTCGATCATCTATACATGTATGTATACAAGGAAACGACCAGCACCTCAAAAGAGACGTGGCTGTTTGAGCTCATCAAGGAACTCTTAATCCAGAATTTTGGATTTGATACGCCTCATCTGGAAGATCACGTTGAGATTCGGGATAAAAATTATCGCAAAAGACAACAGAGCAAAAAGTATTGGCTCAAGAAATTTAAAGAGGAACTGGATTCGGTGCCAAACAATCCTGTTCTGATTGAGATTAGCTCTTGGAAACTTGCGCTGGAGCAAATGAAAGCATCGAATGCGGGGCTGGATATCGTTGCTGAATCCGAAAGATTGATTGGCGTAAAGGACCTGAATGATTTACCCGCTCTACGCTTGCAACAGATTAGTGAGTGGGCAACCACCAGCTCCACATACCTCACGGACTATCGTTACTTGTCGAGTAAAAAAACCAATCAGATCAAAAAGGCCATCGACACCGATCTGCACTTTATTGTGGCTGATATTATTGATAAACACGATCTAACCAATGCAGTCGATGTGCAGCCTCATGGCCTGATCGAAGATGTCGTTTTTGCGGAAAAATCAACAAACCTGAAGATCCGAATGGAATTGGACGAAATCACCAACAAACAAACCTATTTTGATGATTATGAGATCAGTGACAATGAGTTCCTGCGCACCATTATCAAGGTTGAGGATGGAGATTTCCTGCTCGCGGATAAAAGCCTTACGAAATCACTGGATGGTACTGACCGGGATATCATTTTCTATGTCCTTTCCCAAAAGGATGAATCCTTTTACACAGATCGGACGATCACGGTTGATATTTCCAAGCTGGTCAGCAAAGCTTATAATTCTTCTGGGGTTAAAAACTACGTTGAGATTGAGAAAAGATTGCGTAAAATCAGGTCGTTTGGCTTCCAGGCCGTGATTAAGAAGAAGTCTGAAAAAGCAAGATCCGGTTCTGCCGACTGGTCCATCTTTGACTCGGTTGTCATCAACTCAAACCCCAATGGCAGACGTTATGCCGAAATTGTTATCGGTACGTACTTCCACCAGCAATACATTAATCAACAGACCGTCAAAATCTATAGAGACAGCCTCAACTCCATTGAAGGAAACATCTCTAAAATTTTGGTCCATGCATTACAGAAAGAACGTCTGGAGCGATATGTTCAAGGAAACCAATTCATCGATATCTTCCCGCTCAGCTATTTCTTGCGTAAAGTCCGAATGGACAAAAGAAAAACGGAACAAAACATGAAAAAGATCCAGGACGCGCTTGAGGAGTTCAAAAGCCTGAATTTCCTGATTGCCGATTATAAACGACTTCATTCCTCTTTTGAGATCTCGTTTATTCCATTAACACATACGGAAATGCATGACTTTTTCGATCAAGCCGAGCCGCCTATTCAGCTTACCTTTCCTATACAGACTGAACTTATTGGAGAATGAAACTCATTCTCCAATTTTTTTGCTTATGTAGATTTTCCTGCAGCCCCATCTACCCTGATGATTAGAAATATTAACATTCTGTAGTGCTACTTGATTGAATTTTTATTACTCATTTCTCGTACTGGCATTATATTATTACTTTTTTTTCGTACTTCATTTCGTAATAAAAATAAATATCCCACTACAACGCCATTCGTGCAATTCCCCCACATTATTTTATTACGAAAACAACGTACCTGATTTCATTTTCTTACTTTTTATTCGTACTTTAATTGATTATTCACAATATATAAAGCACTGAAAAGACAGTCTCATTTTTATTACGAAAAACTCGTACTTGGATTCGCTGTTTCAAGCTTGACGCTATAGGGTACCGACCTAAATATTAACGCAATTCTCACTTATTTTTCGTACTTTCTAATAATTATTACTCAAAACTCGTACCTTAATAAAATTATTACGAATTCCACGTACTAAAAAGACAAAAAAAAAGTTCTGGTGGTGTCGAGTACAACCTAAATGCAAGCTTGTAGCCCTATTTTTAATTTTCTAACTTTTTTCTCGTACTATATGTATGGTCGTCAAATTACGTTTCGTTCTTCATTTCTATATTTATTACGCATTTCTCGTACTTTTCATGGTGTTCCCAATTAAATAGACGGATGCTATAATCTATTTATAGTAAATGGAAAGCTAATAAAAATCTCTGTTACAATAAAAAAAGAACCCAACGATATCGTTCTAATAAGTGGATAGTTTGGCGACTGGCACTTATTAAAACCACGAAAAGTCGGGGTCTTGGTCTTGCTTCTTTTTTGATGTGTTCATTATAGCATGTCTTCTAAAAAAACAAAAGCCAAAACCCTTATTTTCCATACCCATTTTTACAGTTGGGAGTTAAGGAGAGGCGCAGATGAAACACCATCCTGATCTATTCGATGCACAGACCCTACATCATGACACTCGTTTGCTTTTCAAACTTAAACTCCTGCTGGGTACCGTTTGCGCATATGGCGGAGAAGTTCCTCTTTCTCAGACCGAACTCGCTAAACGAATGGGTACCTCCACTTATCGAATCCGAATTCTTCTCCACAAGTTAGAACACGAGGGTATTATTCATTACAATAACGCTGGTACATTGTTCTTTGACCGTTACATCTTTGTACGTGATCAAGCGGAAGTTTCACAGGAAACGCTCTATGCCAAAAATTTTGCCTTCTTTACATGCGATGAGTTTTTGTCTGAGGACCGAAATGTTCAACGCTTTGTGCTTCATTACGTTGGCAAAGAGCTTATCTACATTCCAGGCAATTTCCGCTGGGGTTACATCAATGATCTTTATGGGCCAACTGGACTGCTTAATATACGTACGCCAAAAGAAGCGATCACGATTCTTAAGAAGGCTTCCAAATATCTGAAGATCAAAATACATACGGAAAACTTCCAAGTACTGAACGTTCATTCCAAATGGATTGACATGGGTGAAATCTATTCTGAAGGTGCTGAGCTGTGGGTGACCAAACAGCTTATGAAGCATCGTTTTTGCTGTGACTTTATATCCCGGAAAGCGGTTTGGCAAATAGCAAAAGTCATGGAAGACTACTATGCGAAATTTGGATATGAGTATGCAACTGAAATTTTCGACCATGCTCTCTTTAGCATTCAAAATTATAAAAGACGGTCACAGACCTTCTTTAACATGATCTACAGAGAAGATTCTTCCTATATTGTGAATGAAGAAAAGAATGAACTGAATGAGATCAGTGCTTATTTTCGGTCCGTTATGGAATCCGCCGAGTTAAACTATGCGGTACAACTATCTGTGGAGCTTGAGCAGATCAAGCAGAAGAAACACATGGCGGAGACCAACCTCTCTGCCAATGATGAGATCTCCATGATGAATCAAGAACTAATTGAAGCAGCGCATAGCCAACAAGTTAAAGTGTGGGACAAGCTTCGTCTCATCCACTCTTGCTGGCTTAATCGTTTCAGACAATATCCGGAATGGTTTATCCAGCATTATTACCGGATCAGAACTCTTCCAGCTCCAATTCTGGAGATCAAGATGGAAATTGAGAAGTATATGGATAGACAAAAAAATACTCGATCTCAAGCGCACTTCGTCTAATTTCTTAAGGGTTAGATTTATTTGTGCGTCCATATGATCCATTTCAGTCTAACTTGTGTTGCAGTGGTTCTACGAAAAAGTAGAATGACTGCTATTTGTTTTTTCTACTTTACCGTTATTGTAAGCTTATCGTTGGATTTAGTAAGATTTGCACTTTCAATATCGGAATAGAAGTGATATCCTAACTTCCTTTGAATCCCAATTTAGCCACTAAAGCTGTGGATAACGTTTTATCTCATGTGGTTTTGTGCCATAGGTAATGTTTATATTGATTTTGCTCATTTGGATGTATTGATCGTTAATGGGTATTTCAATAGATGTAGTGTTGGCTTGGCGTTTCCTGATGTGTACCTTAGCGTTATCATTTTGCATAAAAATAAGGGCTTTCCATATCTAAATTTATCCAGATACAGAAGCCCTTATGGATCAAGCCTTTTGAGGCACTTTTGTTGCTTGTAAAAAGGTATTAATGAAAGGTGTTAATCTATGGTTTTAAAAAATGGTATTGAACTAAGATGTTGAAATAAGGTGTTGATGAAGGGTATTGAAAGGCTTTGGAACACCTCCATCTTCAAAATATTAGAAAACAACATTGAACGGTGTGAACTCCTCACGCTTCCCTAACTAGAGTAGAACCTTATTCGATATTATCCGTTGTTATACCATCCTTCAACGTACTTTCCCACCATATCGATGTATCTCCTCTGACAAGCTGTGGGATTAACTTACGGAATGGATAAGGCTGCAAATGATGCCCAGCAAGCTCATACACAAACGCCCAATAGAATTCAATATGAGACTCGAGAGATACAGGAGATTGTAACACATCCAGTTCAGGGACTTTCACTCTGAAAACCTGGTTCATTTCGCAATGTAGCTCCTTATTTTTCTCCCACCGATGCTCTACTGATCCTAAATATCCATCGATGTAACATGACAACCCCAGCTCCTCTTCGATTTCTCTTTTTAGGGCATCCGGTGCGCTCTCACCAAATTCAATGTGACCTCCTGGCAAGAACGTATTTTGATGACCAATGGCATGGGCGAGCAGAACCTGATCCTGACTGATTATAATTCCCCTTGTCAGATGATGAAATTTCGAAGTTATCACCTTCACCCCCTTATTTAATCGGTATCCAAATTTGTGGCGCATGATGAGGACCTGCATAAACCTCTAATTCGGGTGTCCCGGCATGCTCATAAGGATTAGATGGGAACCATTCGGAAACAATCTGTTTCCATAGATTCTGCAAGCTCTCAGGCAGAGGCCCCTTTACTTCAAATACACTCCATTTGGAAGCAGGAATGGTGAAGGAGGACAAACCTTCTGGTATTTCACCATGATAAGCTGTACCAATCCAGTACTCCATTTGCTTCTCCTCGATCTCGGTCTGATCTACACAGACTCCAAGTAATCCTGGGATAGCTCCATTATTCAAAGCCAATAAACGATCTTCTGTTCCGTTCGCATAGGCTTCTTCCCACATTTTAGGAATTTCCCTTAAATTCTCTCCATCTGCATAAGAGTAAGCTTGCTTGATTCCAACTAACGTAAATTCAGCCTGTTCAACAATTTTATAATCCATCGGTTCCGCTCCTTTTAAACTTACTTGAATAGCCAAGCGATTATACGACTTAACTGAGGTGCTGCTTTTTCGTACCTCACTTGGTGCAACCCCATGCTGTCTGCGAAAAGCTTTGGAGAAAGATTCAGGAGTGTCATATCCGTATTTGTACGCCAGATCAATAATTTTCTGTTCGCTCTGTACAAGTTCATGTGCTGCCAGTGTTAATCGTCTCCGCCGTATATATTCGAATACGGTAACATCTGTTAAAAGCGTAAACGTACGTTGAAAATAAAAAGGCGAGATATGAGCCTGTGCTGCGATCTGCTCTATCGTTACATTTTCGAGTAGATGCTCTTCAATATACTGTATAGCCTTCTGCAACGATTCAATCCAGTTCATACGTTTGACCACTCCTTGATTTCTATAATAGAGGAATACTTGTTTTGCGGCCTGTCATTATTTGCTCTGATCTGTCCGGCCCTTGTCTTTTATGGTAACTGTTAATCTGTTCAACTCATGAGGAAACAACGATAATGGATTATCTTAGCACGTTCTTCATCGGAAGACAGGATAAAAAAAGTGAATCATTTTTGACCCTCACTTGTCTATTATATATCCCAACAAGAAAGGAGCAGCGGAAGTGACCGAGCACGAACTCTTCTATTCTTACAACAAAGATGTATATCGTACCTGCTTGTATATGCTCAAAAATATCCAGGATGCCGAGGATGTATGTCATGATGTGTTTGTAACTGTGTTCCGGCAGGACTGGAGAAATGTTACACACCTTAAGGCCTGGATTATGCGTATCGCCATGAATCATTGCCTCAACATTATTCGAAAAAACAAAGTCAAAAATGACAAACAAGACCAATTACAGAACTTACATGAACACGAGGTTCTTGCTAGAGGTTCGGTCGATGGAATAGTTATGGCTAAGTTATCCTTCGCTGAATTGGAGCAACAATTGCGCCAATTGCCTGACAAGCTACGCAGTGTTGTGACCCTGCGGTACATTGGTGATCTATCTGTTGCGGAAATCTCGGAAATCCTCAATATACGTCAGGGTACCGTTCGATCCAGATTGCACAAGGCTCTTAAATTGATGCGAAAGAAACTGGAGTACTATAAGAAGGTTAACATGAGAGGAGAGAACCGTTTTGAATACAGCAGAATCCAAAATTAAGAATCACATGAAACATTCAGACCACATTGAATATCCGGATTTTGATAAGATGTTTAACAGCATACAGATGGACGAGCTTCGGGTAGCAGATCAGCTCAAGGAAAGATCACAGCGCGGTAAGACGAAAGTTGCTATTGTCCTGGGTGTATCTATAGCGGTTATGGCCACTCCGGTATATGCAGCCTTTCAATATGATTGGAGTGATGTCCTATCCCATAAGTCCGGAATTGAGTCAGCTCTCCAAGCAGGATATGGTCAGTCTATTGAACAAAGCGTCACAGCTCAAGGAGTCACCTTAACGGTGCATAACGCTTTTGTGGATGATAACCGAACAGTCCTTCTCTATACGATTAAACCCGGCATGGAAACAGACGGAGCAGAAATCAGATATGATCAGATCGTTTTGAAAGACAGTGAAGGTACACCTATTGAAGGACACTATTATCAACAATGGAACGAAGAGCAAGGTGTGTATCAGGGATACTTCGAAACGGACTGGGTGATGTCAGAGAACCAATCCGATCTTCAATTCTCCATTACAGGTGTACGATATTTACAAGACATACAGGAGGACATTACACTCGATCCCCAAGATTTTAATACTCAGAAATTCAATATACACAAGGACGGAATCGAATCGGTAGAAGTACAATCCTTCCAGCACACCGAAGAGCAAATCATGATTCGTTCCAACGTGACTTTCACTGATACGGCGTTGAAGGAACAGACTTGGGCCAGAATCACAGCTTATGATCCAAACGGGAACATGATTAAAGAAACAGAAAGCCCTATATACGGTACTAATGGTGCAACCGGAACATACTCCAGCACACAAATATTTAACGAGCAGCAGTTCAAAGAGAGCGCAGATCATTTCACCTTCACGTATACACATGAGAAAGAGCGAACAGATGGAACCTGGAACGTCAATCTCTCCTTGTCTCAACAGCAGATGGAAACGGGGACAGTCAAGAAAGAAATGGATATTCCACTGCAGTCATTGGATGGAGAGGCTAGAATCAGTGGGTTAGTGGTGACGCCAACCCAGATTCGAGTAACTATTGATCACCAAGAAGACTACTACAGACTGCCATACCGAACTTATCAGTTGGAAGTGGACGGCAGAGTGTTGGAAGGATACGTTTCCCTCGAAGGCACGTTGAATCCCAACCAGACCGAACTGCGATTTGAGCAGTCCGACTCGTCTCTCATGGATGTTAGTTCTGTGGCCAACAAACCCATAAACTTAATTGCGAAGGACCGAGTTGATGAGCACGCTGGTGACCAGACGTCTATTCGTCTAACGAATATTTCGACTCAGCCACAAACGGTAACAAGGGAGTACAAAGGGTTCCTTATCAACTGGACTTATTATCTCAAGGACGGGAACCTGTACGTTGGGACGTCCAGCCCTGAGCTTACATTTAGCGGGATCAACCAAACGTATTTCCTTGATGCGGGAGAAAAGCAATATTTAACGCCGCTGTATTTCAACGACTCTGATAATAAACATACGGAAGTATTCCAAGATTTTAAGGATAAAGACATTGATCTTTATGTATCGAACTATACAACGAAGAAGCCGGATGGAGATTTGCGAATTCCACTTAATAGCACTAAATAGTAACCAACCTTATCCAAGATGAAAAAACGATTGCACAGAAAAATGCCCTTGTTCAAGGGCATTTTTCTTATTCCTATACTAAGCTTAGTTTAATTATCGATTCCAGATCTGAGATGGCTACGTCTGATATGTCGCTTCACAGCCCTCTGTCCTTCTGCTAAGCAGATGCATGTGTAACCCTAGAATTTAATCGCTGCCCGGATCAATTTTAATGAGTTTGCGCGGTTCCTGTTCCTTCTCACCATACCAAACCAGCACATCTGCGAACAGATCCATAATGCGAATGAAACTCTCCTTGTCGGCTGTTAAAATTTGGTCAGCATGCTTAAAGATATCGTCAAAGCAAAGCTCACGGACAAATTCAGTGTACTTTGCATATACTTCGCGCCCTTTCGCCGAAGGTTTGACATAAATATCTTTGCGGTTACCGCTTAAATGATATTTTTCGAGCAAGCCTTTTTCCGTCAAATTCTTCACATTTTTGGAAAATGTACTGCGGCTAACGCCCAAACGTGCGGCCATCTCTGACATTTTCTCCTCCTTATCCTCTGCTTCCAGAATATATTCCAGGGTCTGGATCTGAGAGGCGGAGAACATCACGTCCGTACCATAGCTTCGCTGCAGCTTATAGGTGTTCGAATATGCATTGCCGTATTTGATAATTTTCTCAATCAGGGTCCGATGGTCGCCCATCCAATCTAATTTCATGAGTAATCCCTTTCATTTTCAGATTCTCTTTCTTTTACTCTACTGAAATTAGATATGTTTTTCAATCCATGTAATGGCTTCTTCTATGACTTCATGTCTAGTCGGTTCATTAAATATTTCATGCATGAGATGTGCATAGATCTTCAACGTTTTGTCAGTCGAGGCAATGTCTCCGTAGAATTCACGTGAATCCTGCTCGCTCACCAGCCCATCGTTTGCTCCATGCAGAACGAGCACCGGGTCCACAAACTGCTTGGCATTTTCTTTTAACCACGCTACGCCGTTCCCCAGGCTATTAAAAAGATCCACAGAAATTTGTTTTTCTACCAGCGGGTCACTTGCGTAAGCGGATACAACCTCAGGGTCACTGCATACGCCACTGCCAAGTTCATTCGGGAAATACGTCCCTGTAGGAAGATCAAGCGGCAGTTCACCAGCAACCTTCGTATTGTAACGGGTAAGTGCTCCTGATAAAACAATGCCTTTGACCTTGCCTGGATATTTCGTGCCAAATGATGAGGTTGCAAATCCACCCATGCTATGTCCAATGACGAATACTGGGAGGTCACTGCTCTCTTGCAAAGCCCTCTCAACTACGACATTTACATCCTCGATGATTTGATGAAAGTCACTGTAAAATGTACGCTTCCCTTCAGATCTCGCATGACCACGATGGTCGAATCGATATACGTTACAGCCTCGTTTGTTTAATTGCTTCGTTAACTCATCATAACGCCCGGCATGCTCGCACAGCCCATGAACAATGACCACGGCTGCCTTCGCATCTTCGGCTGTATCCTTACTGAAATAAAGCTGTGTTCCGTCAAATGATTTAATCGTTGTCTCACTGTGGTTCATATTCATCCCATCCTTGTCATGGTGCTAAAGCATCCAAGAGATCACATCATTGAGCCTTGAGCACCTTTAGTAAGCATTACCATGTCCACTAATCCAAAGAAATTTAATTTTCAGTGAAGATTATATTGTTTCTTACAGAAACAATATAACATCTGTCTTTTGCTTGTGTCCATCATTTTTTTAAGCGTTTACATAAAAATCGAAAAGAGAATTATGTACTAGGGGGAGCCATTATCAATTTGGCTACGCCCGGTTTTTTTAATGCCCTTCGTCTTAAGTTTATAATGCGATTATTTTTTGGAGTAATGACAATATGAGCATTTTGGCTACAGACACGTGAAAAGAAATCCATAAAAAGCAAAAAACCTCTTGGTATCCAAGAGGTTTTCGAGTATGGAGCCTAGGGGGATCGAACCCCTGACCTCATCGCTGCCAGCGATGCGCTCTCCCAGCTGAGCTAAGGCCCCACATTTATATATGTACTTGTCCGCTTCAGCGATGTTCCACAGGCGACTCCTATATCATATAAAATGCAGCTTTAGCTGTCAATAACTTTTTCAGAATGCAAAGTGTTTGGAGAAGAACAACCTCTGTACAGACAAGAACACTCATAATTACAAGCCCAGACTGCTCTTCTCCCTTAATCCACTTCTTTAATCGTCGAGATCCTCTTTGGACAACAACGATTTTAGTTCTTTCATGAACATATTGATGTCTTTGAATTGGCGATACACGGAAGCGAACCGCACATAGGCAACTTCATCAACCGGGAACAACTGCTCCATCAACAGCTCGCCAATCTGGCGGCTTTCCACTTCAGCTTCAGCAGTGTTACGCAGTGACTTCTCCACCTCGGAAACCATCATCTCCAGCGTCTCTACAGAGACAGGACGTTTCTCACAAGCCCGGATAAGGCCACGGAGAATTTTGTCGCGACTAAACTCTTCACGGCTGCCATCTTTCTTGATCACGATCAGCGGGGTCTCTTCGACCATTTCAAACGTTGTAAAACGGCGACTGCACTGCTCGCACTCACGACGACGGCGGATGGATTTTGATTCATTAGCAGGCCTAGAATCCAGTACTTTTGTACCCAGATAGGCGCAATAAGGACATTTCAACTCAGATCACTTCCCATGTTTTTCTTTTACCATAAATTCCCTGTTACTTCTAGTTATGAAAATCGCATTGAAGACACATAATACTTTTACCAACCGCGAGGAGGTGAACAGCAATGGCCCAAAACAGCAACGGTAACTCCAACAACTTGGTAGTAACTCGCGCTTCCGCAGCACTGGAGCAAATGAAATATGAAGTTGCTCAAGAACTCGGAATCAGCATCCCACAAGACGGATACCAAGGTAACATGACTTCTTACGAGAACGGTTCGATCGGTGGATACATCACGAAACGTCTGGTAACAATTGCAGAACAGCAATTGGCAGGTCAATACCAATAATATCTGCTTTGTAATACGTTAGACAGAGGAGCATGGAGCGGCCGGTGAATAACCGGCCTGCTCTGTGCTTCTACTATTAAATAAGACATAAGATATCAAAATTCAATTCAAACCGATTGTACTCCAGACTACCGCATAATCCAAGGAATCAGCGATTAGAACGTATTATAGATCTTTACATACTGATTATAATAATAAATGACTCGTTGTACATAGTGCCGGGTTTCTCCAAAAGGAATATCTTTGACTGTCTCGAATGAGCCGTCCCAGACACCATCTCTGATCCATCCACTTACTTTGCCTGGTCCGGCATTGTAAGCGGCAATCATGGCCGTCTCATTGCCGTCAAATTGTTCTGAGAGGTTACGCAGGTACCATGTCCCGAGTTGAATGTTCCTGCCCGGTTCATGTTTTAGCTCCTCTAACGAGGTCCCGGGAATTTTGGCCTGCTCCATGATCCAGTTGGCCGTATCCGGCATTAGCTGCATCAGCCCGATGGCACCTCTTCTGGATTCCTTGCTTGTCTTGAAATTGGTTTCCACCTTGATGATGGAAGCGATAAGGAAAGGGTCCACTTCATAGCTCTGAGACTGCGCACGAATCTCTTCCTTGTAATGAATCGGATAAAACCACGCCATCCAGTTTGTATTCAGGAACAGCACCAATACAAATGAAACAAACATCAACAGCAGTACCCGTTTCTTGCGCAATAACTTCATATCAGACCCTTATGATGCAAAAATGAAATAACCTGCTGCTCCGTCTCCGACCATAAGCCGCTGTTGTCAATGACCACGTCAGCACGCTGCTTCTTATGTTCAATATCCATCTGCGCATTAATACGGGCGTCAGCCTGTTCCTCTGTCATGCCATCCCGACTCATCAGCCGCTCCCGCTGCACGGATCTTGGGACGTAAACAACGACAACCTCATCAAATCCTTTTTCCAGACCTGATTCAAACAATAAAGGAATATCCGATACCACAAGCTTGTCCGGATAGGTCTCTTCATATGCAGCAGCACGCTCCCGCATCTCCTGCCGAATAGCTGGATGAGTGATTGCCTCGAGGGCTTTACGCTCATCCGGATTCTGAAACACAATGCTGCCCAGCTTTTTCCGGTCCAGTGTCCCGTCTTCATTTAATATGGCTTGTCCAAACCGCTGAACAGCGGCAGCCAAAACAGGATGCCCGGGCATCATGACCTCCCGGGCAATCACGTCTGCATCAATCAGCAGCGCTCCCTTACTGGCAAGAAGGACGGAAACACTGCTCTTTCCCGTTGCGATCCCGCCGGTTAAGCCAATATTCATCGTTTCACCTCATAACAGCTTCATTATTCCCATAATCATCAGTAACAACGCAGGAAGTACGGATAGTCTTCTCATCCAGCGCAGCGCTGAAAAGCGCAATCCAACTTTCATGCCTATTAACAGAAATGCGCCACTGAACAGCGCGATGACAAGTGCAGTCCACAATGTGGGGAAACCGAGCAAAGCAGCTCCGAGCCCTGCACCGAAGGCATCCAGTGACAGCGCGATTCCAAGCCACATCGCTTCCTGAGCAGATATGCTTCCCGAATTGTCCATATCCGCTTTGGAAGGACTCCGTAATATTTGAATGACAACACCTAATTTCCGCAGTTCCAGTGTAAATACCATGCGTTCCAGCGATCCGCCGGATGCAGATGATTCAAGATCAAGTGCCAGCACTTGATTTCTGCCTTTGACCGGCGCTGCATCGATTGCGTGCTCTTCATCTCCGACTGCTTCCGTTCCCTCTTCCGAATCGAGGCGATCCTTCCCCTGTTTACGGATCAACTGAATTAATGACCACGCACCGATGGCAATCAGAATAACCGCACCAACGAACGAAGCCACATCAGGAGATACCACATGGGATAGCAATACTCCTACCTGCATGGACAACGCAATGACCAACCCCGAACAAATAGAGATGACAGCAATGGATAACAGCGGGATCTTCGTCCTGCGCAGCCCGTATGTAATCCCGACACCAAAACCATCTAAACTAAGCGCCAAAGCAAGCGCCAGCAATGAAATAAAATGATGCAGCACCCTGGATTCCTCCCCTGTGCGGGAACTCGTTTCCACCTACCGTTACAGGTAGGTATTCGCCCGCTTATTTCTGCCATATCAGTATATGGAGGGAGTAATCCATGGGTGCTACGTTTTAATCATTTCGTTCATTCCGGTACAAATTAAAGCTTGCAGCTTACACTTATTACTATGATGACAGATTAAACTTCCGATCACTGTTATCCCCAGATTTTTTATATTTCGTTCCCCCAAGGGGAAATCCGGTGATAGCCTATGCTTTCGATGTAGCTTTCTTGCAGAAAGCTTGTAGGTGAACGCTTCGCTTCTCCAGTTTTTTTCTGCCCTCTCCGTAAACGTGTAAACGACAATTTCAATTTGTATCTTCTTTGGGTTATTTTAGTGGTTGGCACTTCGGACAGTAATGCGTCCCGCGACCGCCAACAACGCTCTTCTCAATCAATGTACCACACGTTGTGCAAGGCTCGGATTTGCGACCATAGATTTTCAGTTGGTGCTGAAACATGCCCATCTCACCTTGTCCATTAACATACGATTTGATGGAGGATCCACCTGCATTCACGGCATCCTGCAGCGTAGCTACAATGGCCTCGTGCAGCACTGTCAATTGGGCTTCAGTCAACGTCTTGGCAATGGTTTCGGGGTGAATGCCTGCGCGAAAAAGGGCTTCGTCCACATAAATATTCCCGATGCCAACGACATATGCCTGATTTAACAACACAGCCTTGATTTTGGTTGTCCGTTTACCAACAGCTTCACGAAATGCAGTCACGGTAAATGCCGGATCCAGCGGCTCAAGGCCGAGCTTCAACAAAGGTTTGGATACGAGCTCTTCGCCCGCTGCAAACAAATGCATGGTTCCAAACTGACGTACGTCTTTGTATCTCAATTCCGTGCCATCTGTGAAGTGAAAGATAACATGGGTATGCTTCTCTACTTCTTCGTGGTGCTCGTATACACCGTATCTACCTTCCATCCGGAGATGGGAGACCAGTACCAGCCCGTCCAACAAAATCCGTAAAAACTTCCCTCTGCGCTCCACTCCGATGATGGTGTGGCCTGCGAGTTCCAGTGCAAATGCTTCTATATCGTCCGGCCGCTGAATGATGCGCGGCAAGTTAACGGTTACGCGTTCAATGGTCTTACCTACAACAAGCTGATTCAATGTTCTTCTGACTGTTTCGACTTCCGGTAATTCCGGCATGATGTTCTCACCTCCCCTATATTATAACGGAAGTTGAGCTTCAGCGGGACCCCTTCTTATGTCGAATCCTTGTGAGGAAATGTTTGTAAATAAACGGAAATACATGCCGGTTGGTTATTTGGCTTCGTACCAGTTTTCCCCGAAACTTACTTCTGCTTTAAGCGGTACCGAGAGCTCCAATGCTTTTTCCATAACGGAAGGCACAAGCTCCTTCATCAGCTCCAGCTCGTCCGCAGGCACTTCAAATACAAGTTCGTCATGTACCTGAAGCAGCATGCGGCTCTTCAATTGGCGTTCACGCAGCGCTTCATCCATCTGCACCATGGCAAGCTTGATAATATCTGCGGCTGTCCCCTGGATCGGGGTATTCATCGCTGTACGCTCAGCGAAGGAACGCAGATTAAAATTGCTTGCATTGATCTCCGGCAGGTAGCGGCGGCGTTCCAGCAGCGTTTTGACAAAGCCATCCTGGCGTGCTTCCTTCACAATCTCGTCCATGTATCGACGAACGCCCTGGAACACTTCAAAGTACTGATCGATAAACTGGGCTGCCTCTTTGCGGGTAATGTTCAGGTTCTGGGACAGCCCGTAGTCGCTAATGCCATACACGATTCCGAAGTTAACAGCCTTGGCCGAACGACGCATGTCGCTGTCCACTTCTTCGGCTTTCACTCCGAATACATCAGAAGCTGTTTTGGTATGAATATCCATGTCATGAACAAAAGCTTCCTTGAGCCGTTCGTCATCCGAAATATGGGCCAGTACACGCAGTTCAATCTGAGAATAGTCTGCTGCCAGAATGGACCATCCTGGCTCGGAAGGAACAAATACCTTCCGGATTTTGCGTCCTTCTTCCATCCGAATCGGAATGTTCTGCAAGTTAGGGAATTGACTGCTAAGTCGTCCCGTTGCAGCAATGGTCTGACGATAATACGTATGCACCTTGCCATCCCGATCAGAAATCTCTTTAAGCAAGCCCTCCACATAAGTGGATTGCAGTTTGGCAAGCTGACGATATTGCAGAATATGCTTGACCACATCATGATAAGGAGCCAGCTTCTCCAGTACTTCTGCATCGGTGGAGTAACCTGTTTTGGTTTTCTTCACCACAGGAAGGCCGAGTTTATCGAATAAGATCTCACCTAATTGTCTTGGGGAATTCAGATTGAATTCTGTACCGGATAGTCGGTAAATCTCCGCCATCAGCCTGCTGATCTGTTCCTCGAACTCACGTCCCAAGGCCTGCAGATCTGCTGTATTCGCTTTAATCCCCTGTTTCTCCATGTCTGCCAGAATGCGTGATAACGGCATCTCCAATTCGTGAAAGAGCGCGTTCATCTCATCATTCTCAAGTGCCTGCTCCTGAAGAGGAATAATGGCAGCCACGGCAGCAGCCTTCCGGCACAGAAAATCGCCCAGTATTTCTACATCAGGCACCTTGTATTTTGCACCTTTACCCATAACCGTGTCGTCTTCAGCCAGGGAAGGCAAGCCATACTTCGAAGTCAAGCCGCTAATGGTCTGATTGGATTCCGTCGGGTCAAGCAAGTAGGCAGCAAGCTGCACATCGAAGGATGCTCCTGCGAATTCAAGACCATGCGCGTGCAGAGCCAGATCGACGCGGTGCAGATCATACCCGCGTTTCGGTTGTTCTGAATTACCAAGCCATTCCCGCACTGGAGCCGCTGCCTCGGAATGAAGCACTTCGGGAGATATGAACGTATAGGTTCCAGCGGAACCTACAGCAAGTCCAATCAATTTTGCTTGGTGCGGGTTATCCCCATGTGTCTCCACGTGCAGTACATCAATGGAACCCAGGGAACTGAACAGCTCACTTATGTTCTCCTCTGTAGCAATCGTGGATTCCACTTCGGCAGCCGGTACCGCTTCAGCTGCAGAGCCTGCACTCCCACTGAATGACAAGCGTTCAAGCAAGGATTTGAATTCAAGCTTGGCCAGTGCTGGCCCTGCCTGTTCTTCTTTTAACCCGGCGAACTGCATGTCATCCCAGGTTTGTTCCAGTGGCACTTCGCGGTGAATGGTCGCCAGCTGTTTGCTCATCCGGGCATCTTCGGCATGTGCCTCAATCTTCTCTTTCATTTTACCTTTCAATTCACCTGTGCCGTTCAATACTTCCTCGACAGAACCGAATTGATGCAGAAGTTTCAAGGCAGTCTTCTCTCCAACTCCCGGAATACCCGGAATATTATCCGACGCATCGCCCATTAGGCCTTTAAGATCGATGATTTGGAGTGGCGTCAGACCATACCGTTCCTTAATTTGAGCAGGGTCATACAGTTCAATTTCCGTTACCCCTTTGCGCGTGAGACCGATATGTACATGTTCAGAGGCAAGCTGCAGCATATCCTTGTCACCCGATACAACCAATACCTGTCTTCCAGCCTCGTCTGCACGTTTGGTTAACGTTCCGATGATATCATCCGCTTCAAACCCGGCCAGCTCAAACTGGGCAATACCCAATCCTTGCAGCAATTCTTTGAGTAATGGAAACTGTTCCGACAGCTCAGGTGGTGTTTTTTCGCGGCCACCCTTATACTCCTGATACCCCTCGTGTCGGAAAGTGACCTTACCGGCATCAAATGCCACCATGACATGGGTCGGCTTATGCTCTTCCAGCAATCGGAGCAGCATGGTGGTGAAGCCATACACCGCATTGGTATGCAATCCTTTCGAATTCGTCAGAGGAGGCATTGCAAAAAACGCCCGGTAAATAATGCTATTTCCATCTATGAGAATAAACTTTTCCATTCCAGCACCTCACGTATCGTATGGTCAAACCCTCAAGTACATCTACTCTCATGATAACATACACACCTGTTACAACAAAAAAGATTGGGCATCTTTTTACACATTCCATCCAGCAAAAAAAGAACTCTCTCCACAGACAGCCTGTTGTTTGCAGGCTGCCGGGAGAAAGTCCCTTGTTTTTGCAGCAAATCGTCCCCAATTCCACTGATTTGCCGTTACTGATTATTGGTTCAAATCCGGACGCTTACCTGTTACCAGATAAACCGTGCTCTCCCCAATGTTGGTTGCATGATCGCCTATGCGTTCAATATACCGTCCTACCAACATGAGCAGCATGGCCTGAGAGGCCTGAGTTGGATGAGAGGTCATGAAACTGTATAGATCGCCAATCATATGACTGTACAGCTGGTCCACCTGGTCATCCGTTTGTGCCATTTTGTAAGCCAGATCCGTATTTTCCTTCAGGAACGACTCGATGGATTCATCAATCATCTCTTTGACGATTTCCGCCATACGCGGGATATCCACAAGTGGCTTAATCAGCTCCTGGCCTTCCATACGAAGCGTCACTTTGGCAACGTCCAAGGCGAGATCGCCCATACGCTCGAGATCACTTGAGATTTTGAACGCCACAATAATACGGCGCAAATCCTTCGCGACTGGCTGCTGGGTAATAATGAGCTTGGAGCCCAGTTCCATGATTTTGTCTTCCAGCGCATTCAGATTCGCATCATTCTTGATGATGACCTGAGCTTTCTCAGCATCCAATGTCCGTAAACTCTCAATGGCACCATCCAATGCCGTTCCTACATGCTCACCCATTTGCCGAAGCAAAATGCGAAGCTCTTCAAGCTCCTGATCAAATTCTTTCCTGCGAATCATAGGTTTCCATATCCCCCTTGTCCATCATCTCCGGATACGCCGGGTTCGTTCGAATTCAGCTTGCTTAACCGAACCGTCCGGATATATAATCCTCGGTTCGGGAATCCTGGGGCGTGGAGAACAGCGTTTCTGTATCAGCGGCCTCCACAACTTCACCATTCAGGAAAAATACAGTCTTACCCGATACGCGGGCAGCCTGATGCATGTTGTGGGTTACCATGACGATGGTGTACTTGTTGTGCAGTTCCTTGACCAGTTCCTCGATCTTTAATGTCGAGATGGGGTCCAGGGCCGAAGTGGCTTCATCCATCAGCAGTACATCAGGCTGTACCGCGAGGGCTCGTGCAATACAGAGTCGCTGCTGTTGACCGCCGGACAGACTAAGCGCCGATTTTTTGAGTACATCCTTGACTTCATCCCACAATGCAGCGTGCACAAGACTTTGCTCAACCAACTGGTCCAGCTCCGCCTTCTGGGTAACACCGTGCAAACGTGGGCCGTATGCGACATTATCATAGATTGATTTTGGAAAAGGATTGGGCTGCTGAAACACCATGCCTACTCGTTTGCGCAGCGTTTCAACTTCGATTTCATTACTGTAGATATCCGATCCATCGAGCAGAACTTGTCCCTCGACACGTACTCCTGGAATCATGTCATTCATCCGGTTTAATGTACGGAGCAACGTGGATTTACCACAACCTGAGGGTCCAATGAATGCAGTTACGGTTCGTTCCGGCAGGTCCATTGATATATTTTTAAGCGCATGATGCGTATCATAGTACAAATTAAGTCCTTCAATGTGAATGAGTTCCTTCATGGATGTTCACTTCTCCTTCGCTGGAGGGACAAACCAAGCTCCCTTTACGTTGAGGCCGAGGCCAGATCAATAATCTTCAACATCTCGGTCATCCTTAATATCCTACCTTCTTATTGTAAAAAGAGTATCACTTTCATGTTAACGGAATGTAAAAAGACATCCTTCAACAAGCCATGACCTTCCCATTCCGATCACAGATGGTAAATGATGTCTATCTTTGTTTACAATTCTCCCCCAGAAATCATAGAATCCAGTTTTTTTCGGATATAATCCGCCACTTCTCCAGTCTGCTTGCCTTCCTCTGCGATGTTGGCAGCAATATGCAGCATACCTTCCACGGCGGAGTTTAAACGATTGAAAGCTGCACTTCCTTCAGTAACATGTACGGAGCTGTCGTCAATTTCAGCAGCACTGGCGCGAACCAGTTCAACGGTTTGTCTGGTTAATTCACCGATTCCTTCGAGTAATGAGGACATATCTCCCGCAACCTCACGAGTTTGTTTGGCTAAGGCCCGAATCTCGCTGGCAACAACCTGGAAGCCTCGCCCATACTCGCCAGCGTGAGCTGCCTCGATGGAAGCATTCATCGCAAGCAACGCACTCTGATCGGCCAGAGAACGAATGGAACGTGCCATGCCCGCTCCGGTTTCTATTGAGGTCAGCATATCATTCGCATGCTTGCGCTGTCCCCCCATATGCTGATGTACGCGGTTATACGAAGCCTCAACCTGCATGAGACTGCTTGCGCCCTGTTCAGACAATTGAATAATTTGCTTCGCATCTTCTCCCGCCTTTCCAGCGGATTGAACCAGTTTCGTAATCGACTCATGAATCCGGGATATTTCTTTCTGGCTCTCGGTAATGGTGTGAACACGTTCTTCTCCAGCCTGGTTCTGCATCCTTCTGGAAAGGGACATGAGATCCCGCATGGTTAATACACCAAGCAGCCTGTTCTCCTCCGTTACAATGATGCAATCATAGAAATGATCCTCACTACGTGACAAGGCTACATCAATCACTTCTGGCGCATGAGCTAGTACATCCACGACTACCGGAGATGAATTAGCAACATGCGATATGGACTTGCGATAAAACAAGTCAGCGGCGAAACGCCCATTCAGTATTCGATACAAGGTTTCCCGCATCAATAACCCCAGCGGGCGATTCTGATCGTCACCCAATACAACACATGGATATTTCTGTTCCTGGCTCAGTATGCTGGCAGCCTCTCCACAGGTGATATGCACCCCCACCATGGGAACCTGACGGCAGTATTCTCGAATGGACACCTGGTTGTTAAGGGTTAATTCTGTAAGATCATCCGGAGTTAAACGAATCGAATCATCCTCATGCTTATATGTATCTACTACGGATAGATCAGGCTTCTCTTCGAGCAACGTGGGCATAAATGCGCAATCTCCTTTACGTATGAGCTCCGTCCTGAGATGGGTTATGTAGGTCCTAAGAATCACTCGGACAAGTTCATGCTACTCTCTCTATGTAAAGGAAAATAAAGGTTTATGTAAATTGAACGTAAAATAAAACTCCCCGATCATTACGAACTTGAATGATGGGGAGTTTTTCTTTTTACAACCAGTTTATAACCTACACCTCGAATGGAATCAATGTGTACGGATTCCGGGTCCAGCTCCAGCTTTTTACGCAATGAACTTACATGAACGTCTACGGTGCGCTGGCCTCCAATATAATCGAAGCCCCAGACCGCATTCATCAGGTCATCACGTGTAAGAACAACGCCTGGCTTCTTGGCTAAGTAGAGCAGAACTTCAAATTCTTTGGGACGCAGACTTATGGATTGTCCACCCAGCGTCACTTCATACTTCAGTGGATAGATCTCAAGTTCGCCCAATACAATTCGTGAACCATCCTTGTCCTCTGGCTGCGGCAGGTCATCACCATTGGAATATCTTCTTAATACGGCGTCCACCCTGGCCAGCAGTTCCGACACGCCAAAGGGCTTCGTGATATAGTCGTCAGCTCCGGATTTCAGACCCTGTACCACCTCGGCTTCACCGTTCTTCGCCGTAAGGATGATGACGGGTGTAGTTACACCCTGAACTCTTAATTTGTTCAGAATATCAAGACCGTTCATTCCGGGCAGCATCAGATCCAGCAGAATCAAATCAAAGTCCTGCGAAACTGCACGGTCATATCCTGAAGATCCATGATCCTCAGCGGTAACGTCATAACCTTCCTGTGTCAGGTTGTACGTAAGCAATCTCGATAATGTAGGTTCATCTTCAATAACTAGCAAACGCTGTGCCATGATACCCCTTCTCTCCTTATAGGTTGTCTGTTGCCACAACACTTTTTATATCATAGCACTTATTTGTTAACGCTGTGTAAAGCAATTTATTCGATTTTACAATTCACTTCTTCAGGCCTAGATTTCTTCATCCTGTATCAGGGGAAGGATGACCTTGAACGTTGTACCCATGCCAAGTTCACTCTCAACCGATAACTTGCCGTGGTGCAGCTCAACCAGATGTTTTACAATGGACAATCCTAACCCGGTACCACCAGAGTTGCGTGATCTTCCTTTGTCTACCCGGTAGAAACGTTCAAAAATTCTCGGCAGGTCCTTCTTCGGAATACCAATTCCGGTGTCCGATACTGCAAATACCACCTGTTCCTCGGCTTCACCATGCTCGACCGACACCTGTAATTTGACACGTCCACCCTCAGGGGTGTAGTTAATCCCGTTCGAGAGCAGGTTAATGAAGATCTGTTTCATTTTATCCTCGTCGGCTTCGATATACAGCTCCTCAGGCACAAACATCTGCAGTCGAATCTGCTTCTTCTCTGCCACTTTGGATAGTGTACCCAGAACCATCTCGAAGAACGAATGCACATGTACAGGAGAACATTGCAGCGGTGCCCGCTTGGATTCGATCTTGGATAACTCCAGAATATCCCCGATTAACCGGTTCAATCGATCGCCTTCGTCATAGATGATCTGCAAGAATGACCGTTCCGTCTCTTTGTCCTGCACTCCCCCGCTGAGCAGCGTCTCAGCAAACCCTTTGACCGCGGCCACAGGAGTCTTCAATTCATGGGAAACATTCGCAACGAACTCACTGCGCATTGACTCCAGTCTGCGTATCGCCGTAACATCCTGCAAAAGGAACAGCATCCCGCGGTATCCGCCATCATCTTCGGTCATCGGAACACCGTCAATACGAATCAGGCGTTCCTCCGGGTTAAAAATACTTACCTCCTCATGCATCCGTTCCTGAACAGCTACACTTTCTTCTATCGTCCGCGTTAATTCATAATGTTTCTTCAATTCAATATAGGGTTTACCTGTCACGCGTTCCGATTGAATACCAAGCATACGCTCTGCTTCCCGGTTAACCAGTGCTATGGATTGGGACGCATCAATCATGACAATGCCGCCTGCCATGTTGGCGAGGACACTCTGGAGTAATGCCTCATTATCACGAATCGTTTTGAGCTGTGTCTGTAGGCTGTCAGCCATTCCATTAATCGCCAGCCCAAGCTGTCCAATTTCGTCTCTGCGTGTGACCTCTACCCTGGCATCATACTCCAGTTTGGTAATTCGGTGAGCTACCTTCGTGATGTGTTCAATCGGTGAGGTTAAACCCCGAGCAACCCGGTAACTGACCAGAGCCACAATCAGGAACAACAGTCCCAAGGCTACAAACATGATTAACCAGCCGCGCTGTAATCCCTGGTCCACAGCAGCCAAACTCATCGATAATCGGATGTAACCATCGAATTCTCCGCCTGGCACTTCGACCATGTCACTTTGATCCGAGTTCACGGGTAGAGCGACATATAACATATCTTCTCCCAGTGTCTCACTAAATCGGATGGACTGGCCATAACCATCGCCGACTGCACCCTTGATTTCTTCCCGGTCCAGGTGATTATCCATTGTAGCGGGATCACTCTCTGAATCTCCAATGACCGTTCCATCCCGATTAATAAACGTTACCCTGGAATCGGTGAGCTTTTCCAGCTCGCCTGCCCGATCCGAATAGTACTTTCTTGTTTCTGCAGAGGTTGGATCGGTCGCATCGTGGAAAGGAAACGTTGCTTTGAGCAAATTGATTTCGCGCACCATCGTTTGCTCCAGTGCCGTGGTGTGTGTTGTTTTAAATACTCTGCCCATCGTATATCCAGCCACAATAACGGATACACCAATCAATATCATCATGATGATGGAAAGGCGAACTCGAAACGGTCTCATTAATCTCTTCCTTTTTAGTTAATCTCAATTATAGGTTAGTTAACTCTATCCGATCGCCACGTGTACCTGGCAGTGAAACAACTAGAAACTCTACTTCATTTGCACTTGTATTTTGCATCTGATGAGGAACTCCCGGTGGAATCTCCAGTCCTTCGTGCGGCTCAAGTGTATACTCCACGCCATCAAGCTCCATGCACGCCACTCCACTAAGGATAAAAAAGAATTGGCGGCTTACGTTATGGTAATGACGTATTTCAGCTGTTCCTGCAGGCATGCGCTCATGAATAATACTTAAACCCTCGTTCTGCACGAGATGCCATCCATCACACTGTGTACCCCATATGTAATGTGCTGCGTTTTGTTTGCTAATCTTCATGTTGTATCCTCCCGATAGGTATGTTCCGTCTATCATATCACAGTTGCCTAAGGGACAAATTGGTTTCTAATTGAAACAGATACGACATGAAGTACTTTTGCTGTACGAGGTCCAGGAGAACATGTATCAAGAATATCATGTAACTATCATTTCTGATCCTGACTTTTGTAAACATAGCACAGGAATTTGGGAACATTGTCAAAAAAACATAAAGACGTACCGCCCGCATTAGCTGAACGATACGTTCTTAGATATGTGAGTTGAAAGTATTAACTCGAACCGAGCATCATTTTATCCGTTAACGACTTCGCCACCGTTGATGTGAATGACTTGTCCACTCACATAGGATGAATCATCCGAAGCGAGATATACATATGCAGGAGCCAGCTCATCCGGTTGACCAGGACGTTTCATCGGCTGCGTAGCGCCGAACTCGCTCACCTTTTTCTCATCAAATGTCGATGGAATCAGTGGTGTCCAGATTGGGCCTGGAGCTACAGCATTTACACGAATGCCTTTTTCAACAACATTCATGGACAGGGAACGCGTGAACGACGTGATCGCTCCTTTGGTGGACGAATAGTCGAGCAGAGTTGGACTTCCTCGATAGGCTGTGATGGACGTCGTGTTGATGATTGTGCTGCCTTGCTTCAGATGTGGCATGGCTGCCTGCGTGATATAAAACATCCCGAAGATGTTGGTGCGGAACGTCCGCTCCAGCTGTTCAGGCGTAATATCCTCCAGCTGCTGCTGTGGGTGCTGCTCGGCTGCATTGTTAACCACAATATCCAGCTTGCCTAACTGCTCCACCGTCTGTTGAACAGCTTTCTTGGCAAATGAATCATCACCAATGTCTCCGGCAATCAGGATACACTTGCGTCCTTCCTGTTCCACTTGACGTTTGGTTTCTTCTGCATCCTGGTGCTCGCTCAGGTATACAATGGCTACATCCGCGCCCTCTTTGGCATACGTAACGGCAACGGCACGTCCGATTCCACTGTCACCTCCGGTAATAAGGGCAACTTTGTCCAATAATTTGTCAGCCGCCTTGTACTGCGGTTTTTCGAACTCCGGCTTAGGGTGCATCTCCGATTCAATTCCGGGACGCTGGTCCTGGTGTTGTGCTGGCATCGTTTTTTGCGATTGTGTATTGGTTGACATTTCACATTCTCCTCTCAAAATGAATGGCTGTAAACTTCTCATTCTGTAGGATGGCATGAACAGTGCAGATTATTCCTGCTGCAGCTGACATCATCCAAAACTCACTACGGCTGTCTCGATACTTACTTACCACTCTCTTTTGGAGGTCAAACAGAAAATAGGATGAATTATAGATTACACCAAATTTCGATTAATTTTCGATAATGACCTGTTTCATGACACAAATTGTATTCCTATGCCGCTTGGGCTGATGTACAATGTACAGTATACAAATGTGATTTTAGTACCTTATACCCGGTATATATCCTGCGTTCGATCAAGCATCTCAAATAACAGATTCTCAATCTGACATGGAGCCAAACAATGGAATCGCACATTAACGCTTATATATCCCTTGTAACCACCTCAGCCGTCCTGAATGTTTTTTTGTGTGTATACACCTATTTTAGAAGAGCAGAAATTTCAAGAGCCAACGTATTTATGCTCTATACGGCTGCCTTATCCGTTTATACCTTTGGTTATGCCATCGAGCTCGCCAGCAATACACTGGAACAAATGAAATTCTGGACGGTAGTGGAGTACATGGGCATGCCCTTCTCTGCTTCCCTCGGCTTGATCCTGATGATCCAGTATACGGGCAAGTCACTATCGAAAAAGGCTACTGCAGCGTTGTTCGTCATTCCGACGATTACGCTCTTTATGGTGGCAACCAATGACTATCACCATTTGTTCTATAAAAAAGTATGGCTTCGAACGGATAGTTCTGTTCCTCTGATGGATATTGCCGCAGGTCAATGGTATGTTGTTCACGGAGCATTTACGTTTTCATGTCTGTTATGTGCGTGTCTGATCCTCATTGCGCAATGGAAACACACCAAGAAAATGTATCGCCGTCAGCTGCTTACATTGATTACATCCCAACTGATACCGATGACGGGTGCCTTTCTTTATTTAATGGGACTGACGCCAGGAGGAATGGATCCTGTGCCGGTACTCATGTGTGTCACTTCATCCATGTACATCTGGGCAATCCTGTCTTCTCGTCTTTTGACCATCGTTCCTATAGCCAAAGACAGTATCTTTGAGAGCATGCGCGAGGGCGTTATTGTTCTGGATGGTTCGAATCGTCTGGTCGATTACAACAAAGCGCTGCGCGATATGCTTCCTGAACTGGAGACAAGCATGGTTGGACAGCCGCTGAATGATATCTGGCTTTCACTGGCCGGAGAGACTTTTCCCGTGGAATACGGAAGGGAAGGCCTGCAGACGGATCTCTATTGGCAGTTGAATGGGCAGACGGTCTGTTATCAGGTCAGAACATCTTATGTGTATAACAAAAACGGAGAGGCCGTTGGAAGCTTGATCATGCTAATCGATATTACGGAGCAGCGGTTTCTGCAAGAACAATTGAAGCAGCTCGCTTATTTCGACGGTTTGACCAAAATATACAATCGAACGCAGTTCCTGCATAAAGGCCGTGAAATACTGAACGAGGCAAAGCTTAGCCATCAGCCTGCAACTTTTATTCTATTTGATATCGATCATTTCAAACGGATCAACGACACTTATGGACACGAAGTTGGAGATCAGGCCCTTGTTCATGTCGTCTCGGTATGTAATCGTTATTTGAACTCTGAAATGGTGTTCGCCCGGTATGGCGGAGAGGAATTTGTCATTGCCCTGCCGAATGCAGCTCTTCAGGATGGAAAGCAGCTAGCCGAGCAGTTACGTGTCGCTTTGCTGAATGACCCTCTTGATGTGGAGGGAAGTCTTGTTCCGATTACTTCAAGCTTTGGGGTTGCCCAGTATAGCAGTGAAACGGATTCACTTGAATCCTTGCTTCGGGATGCCGATAGTGCATTATACGAGTCCAAACGAAATGGACGCAATGCTGTATTTGCTCATTCAGTCAGCCTTACTTAATTCAATATGTTAAGCAAATAAAAATAGACAGCCCCGTGGGTTGTCTATTTTTATTACTAACACAATTTACCCTGTCGGGCTTGTCTACCCGCATTCCATGCAAGCGTTTTATATTCAGGTTAACAGACTGTATCGAACAACAATCTTGCAGATAACTAGTTAGATGATCGTCCGATCAACCATAAGATAAACCATAATGAGCAAGAGGACAGCCAGTATTGTACTGAACGTACGAATCTTGCCCTGCTCCGGGCTCACATCACGGTTGCTTTTCACACCTTCTGCTGCGAGACGCAGCGGTTTACCCATAATACCGCCAATGGCAGCAATGGCGAGCAATAAAACAACAACGACACCCATCCACAGGTAAGAATACTCACCCTTGGTCATCAGATATCCGCCTGTGAGAAGCTGGATAACCAATCCATACTGGGCGATGCGGTTCAAGGAACGAACCGATGTGAATGCGCCTTCCTGTGCCGCAGCATTCAGCGTGCGGATCTTACCAACAACGAACGGCAAGATCAGATAGAACCCCATGGATAGCGCTCCAATGATATGGAGCAAATACATAATCATTGTCAAAATTTCCATCCTCCTCATTATTTTCAGTGTGCTATACATCACATCCCATTATACTGGGGAACTTATCCAAAGAAAAGAAAACCTCCGGGTTTCCGGAGGTTTTCTCACTTTTCATGTTCAAGAAGTTTTCAAACTTATATGGTCACGACTGAAATGACGTTTCGAACAGAATCCGCAGATTTGTCGAGTCCCGCCTTTTCTTCAGGTGTGAGCTCGAGTTCAAATACTTTCTCAATCCCGTTACCCCCCAGAATGGTTGGCACACCGAGGAATAAGTCGTTATAACCATACTCGCCTTCCAAGTAAGCAATCACTGGGATGATCCGTTTTTTGTCCTTCAAAATGGCTTCGGTCATCTGAACCAGTGAAGCGGCTGGGGCATAATAGGCACTTCCGTTACCCAGCAGATTGACAATTTCGCCGCCGCCAACACGTGTGCGTTGTACGATGGATTCAATGCGATCTGCCGGAATCAATGTGTCAATTGGAATACCACCAACGCTTGAATAACGAACAAGTGGTACCATGTCGTCTCCGTGGCCACCAAGAACGAAACCACGGACATCCTCAACGGATACATTTAGCTCTTGCGCAATGAATGTGCAATAACGCGCTGTATCCAGGACACCGGATTGGCCGATAACTCTGTTTTTAGGAAATCCTAGTGTTTTATATGCAGCATAAGTCATCGCATCTACCGGGTTACTCAGAATAATGACGATGGAATCAGGGCAATATTTTTTCACATTTTCACACACGGACTTCACGATTCCAGCGTTGGTATTGACCAGATCATCACGGCTCATTCCCGGCTTGCGGGCAATGCCTGCAGTAATAATCACAATGTCTGAACCTGCCGCATCTTCGTAGTTTGAAGTTCCGACGATATTGCTGTCAAAGCCTTGAACAGGGCTCGCTTCCAGCATATCAAGTGCTTTACCTTTAGTCGGGTTTTCCAATTGAGGAATATCAACCAGCACAACGTCTCCAAGCTCCTTTTGGGCAAGCATTAGAGCGGTTGTTGCTCCGGTAAATCCGGCACCGACTACTGTGATTTTTTTGCGCTGAATAGTCATGCCTCTCAACTCCCCTTACAGGTTTTTAATGATTTGATCAGCGAATTCAGAGCATTTAACTTCAGTAGCACCATCCATCAGACGTGCGAAGTCATACGTTACGGTTTTGTTGTTGATGGAAGTTTCCATACCTTTGTAGATCAGTTTTGCTGCTTCTTGCCATCCCAGGTGCTCAAGCAACATAACGCCAGACAGGATAACGGAACCAGGGTTCACGACGTCTTTGTCCGCATACTTAGGTGCAGTACCGTGTGTAGCTTCGAAGATCGCATGGCCTGTTACATAGTTGATGTTCGCTCCTGGAGCGATACCGATACCACCAACTTGTGCAGCAAGGGCGTCGGACAGGTAGTCACCGTTCAGGTTCAATGTAGCAATAACATCGAATTCGCCTGGACGAGTCAATACTTGTTGCAGAGCAATGTCGGCAATCGCATCTTTAACAATGATTTTACCTGCATCTTCAGCTGCTTTTTGAGCTGCATTCGCTGCATCTGTACCTTCTTTTTCCTTGATGATGTCGTATTGTGCCCAAGTGAACACTTTATCGCCGAACTCTTCCTCAGCGACTTCATAACCCCAGTTTTTGAAGGCACCTTCAGTAAATTTCATGATGTTGCCTTTGTGTACCAATGTCACGCTCTTACGGTTGTGATCGATGGCGTATTGAACTGCTGCACGTACCAGACGTTTGGAACCTTCGGAAGATACTGGCTTGATACCGATACCTGAAGTTTCAGGGAAACGGATTTTGTTAACGCCCATTTCCTGTTGCAGGAACTGAATCACTTTTTTCACTTCATCGGAACCTTCAGCATACTCGATACCTGCGTAGATATCTTCTGTATTCTCACGGAAAATGACCATGTCTACCAGTTCAGGACGTTTAACCGGGGAAGGTACTCCGTCGAAATAGCGTACAGGACGCAGGCAAGTGTACAGGTCAAGCTCTTGACGCAAAGCTACGTTCAGGGAACGAATTCCGCCACCGATTGGCGTCGTCAGAGGTCCTTTGATGGCTACGATATACTCACGAATGGCTTCAAGCGTATCATTCGGCAACCACTCACCGTATGTATTGAATGCTTTCTCACCAGCAAACACTTCATACCATGCAATTTTTTTGCTGCCATCATATGCTTTTTCTACAGCTGCATCCAATACACGCTTGGAAGCTTTCCAGATGTCGCGGCCTGTACCGTCACCTTCGATAAAAGGAATGATCGGGTTATTAGGCACTTGCAGTGTTCCGTTATCAATCTGAATTTTTTCCCCTTCAGTTGGATGAGCGAATTTTTCTAATTTCATAATCATAATTCCTCCTAGAGTGTTGGTATAATTCCGGTATCATGATACCGCTTGTCTTATCGAAGGAAGGGTCTTGATGTCTGACCAGGCTTGCTGCCAGTTTTCGGGACCCTTCACCCCATCCAGTTTATTATACTGGTTTTCCGTCTATTAGCGAAGCTCAACTGAAATGTAACGTTGATCCGTTGGACCTGTATATTCTGCACGCGGACGAATAATGCGGTTATCCGCAAGCTGCTCCAGAATATGAGCTGTCCATCCGGATACCCGGCTGATGGCAAAGATCGGCGTGAACAGTTCCTGTTCGATACCCAGCTGGGTATACACGGAAGCGGAATAGAAATCCACGTTCGGCTTCAACCCTTTTTGTCCGGTAACCAGTTCTTCAATCTTCACAGACATGTCATAAAGGCGGGTGTCATTGTTCATGCTGCCCAGCTCTTTGGACATCTTCTGCAGGTGTTTGGCACGTGGATCACCATTTTTGTATACACGGTGTCCGAAGCCCATGATTTTCTCACGATTGTTCAGCTTCTCCTGAATCGCTGCTTCCAGACGATCCGGCGTGCCGATCTCATTCAACATTTTCATGACGGCTTCGTTCGCACCACCATGCAGGGGTCCCTTCAGTGCGCCAATAGCGGAAGTTACGCCTGAATAAATGTCGGAGAGCGTAGCTACGGTTACCCGTGCTGCAAACGTCGAAGCATTCAGTTCATGATCGGCGTGCAGAACCAGAGCCTGATCCAGCGCTTTAACTGCCGTATCGGAAGGTTCTTCACCTGTCATCATGTACAGGAAATTCTCAGCAATGGAAGCGCCTTCTTTAGGAGCCACAGGCTCTTTTCCCTGACGGATGCGGGCGATGGCTGCCACGATGGTTGGCAATTGAGCTTGCAACTTGACCGCTTTATTTTCATTAGCTTCAGCTGTCATCTCGTCAGCCTGCTCATCATACAGTCCCAGAGCGGATACTGCAGAACGCAGTGCTGCCATGGTACTCATGTTTTTCGGATACAATCGGATTTGTGCAATCAACTCGCTCGGAATCGGCGCGTAATCGCTCAGGCTTTTACGAAGGGATTTCAATTCATCCGTATTGGGCAATTTGCCGAACCACAGCAAATAAGCAACTTCTTCAAAGCTTGCGTGTTCAGCCAAATCGTCAATATTGTAGCCACGGTATGTAAGTACACCGTCTACAATGGAACTGATCGAAGAGGTTGTTGCAACGATGCCTTCCAGACCTTTGGTAGCTGTCATATTACATCTCTCCTTTAATAAACGAAATCAAGAAACCACAAAGCATGATGAAGCTCTTAGAAAAGCATAATAATTGGTGTTGAAAACATTTACAATTCATTAAATAGTAAAACCGTCAAAATTCGGGTTTCTTATCTGTCAATCGGTATTTCCTTATAACATCATACTGGATTTTGTCGGTTATGTGAACATCACCAAAGGCCATTCGCACATCAAACTTCTTTATCACGCCTATAAATCATTTTTGAAAGCCTTTACAAAAACAAGGTTGACATTTTATCCTATTTATATAATTCTGTGCGCCTGCTCCATGAATATTGCTATATATCCATGTGTTCTGGCATACTCTAGGCAAAAGAAAATAAATGCTCCTTGGCAGGCCAAACCAACGTTTCAAAACGCTGCAATTGCTCTATATTAACTAGATAGCTTCTATGCTGATCGAAATTGTTAGAAGGAGACGTGACGTTTGGACAGAATTATTATGAAACGCCTGCTGCGCGGCTTGTGGGTCATTATTGCGACCGTTCTGATCGCCTTTGCCATATACTTGCTGTTCCCGCTTCTATACCCATTTGTCATCGCATGGATTATCGCTTATGCGATGAATCCACTGGTGAAGCTGCTTCAGGACAAAGCCCGCTTTCCACGCTGGTTAGCTGTGACCCTTTCATTGATCGTCTATTTCGGGGCAATCGTTGTGATACTTTCCGCAGCAGTAACCCGGATGGTAAAAGAAGTGATATCACTCACCACGAGTTTTGACCTGCATGTGGACGAGATTAAGGAAACCTTTGTCCGCTGGACCCAAAACGATACGATTCAGAACCTGATCGGACAGATTAACGAATTTTATAAGGAAAATCCTAACTATCAGGAAACGATCAACAGCAATATCAGCAAAACAACCGAAACGGTAGGTACCGCTGTCAGCGATCTGGTTACCGGATTTTTCAATATGATTTTGGGTCTGCTTACCTCGCTTCCCAACATGGGAGCCGTATTAATTGTCGTTCTGCTCTCCACGTTCTTTATTAGCAAAAGCTGGACCCGCCACGGCATTACAGTCTCGGGATGGGTGCCTTCTTCAATCCGCAAACCGATTACGGACATATGGAACGACCTAAAGAAAGCATTGTTCGGCTATGCCCGTGCTCAGCTGATCATGATTTCCATAACTGCGGTATTTGTCATGATTGGATTGCTCATCTTACAGGTGAAGTCTGCTTTTACTATTGCATTGCTCATCGGGCTGGTTGATCTTCTGCCTTATCTTGGCGTTGGACTGGTCATGGTTCCATGGGCAGCATACCTGTTTATGAACGGAGACATCTATCTTGGGATTGGTATTTCGGTCGTTTATCTCATCGTACTGATTGCGAGACAGATCATTGAGCCAAAGGTGCTGGCAAGCAGTGTGGGTCTGGATCCACTTGCGACACTGGTAGGCATGTTTGTTGGATTGAAGCTCTTTGGCGTACTCGGCCTGATCATCGGTCCTGTCAGCTTGGTCATCCTTGATGCCTTCAATCGTGCGAATGTGCTGCGCGATCTGAGAACGTACATCATCAATGGCCGGGTCCGATAGCTTTTGTACATTTTTTAATACATCAAAAAGGCTCCTTCTGCAGGAAAGATCTGCACGAAGGAGCCTTTAATAATGAATCAACACCATATTACGGACGGCGGTAGAACGTGATGCTGCCGTTTTTCATTTTTTTCTCAAGCCAACCCAGGAAAAATAAGCGGTACACAGCACGTGTTAACGGAAATACCAGGGTAAATCCGATGATATCCGTAACAAACCCTGGAATCAACAGCAAGAAACCACCCACAAAAATAAAAAGTCCGTCTACCATTTTCCGTCCAGGCACTTTACCGCGTTCCATCTCGGTTTTGGCATCGACGAGTACTTTTCGCCCTTCAAATTGCAGCATCGCTATACCAATCAAGGACGTGAGAATCATGAGAAGCAAGGTCTTCCCGGCTCCGATCCAGTCACTCATCAGAATGAATCCAAACAATTCAATAACCGGAACGAATAATAATATAGCCCACATCCATTTTCGCATTACCAATTACTCCTTTCCTGAGAGCCACACTTTCTCCAGTGCGCTATAGAGCTCAGGGGCGGCTTTATCCAGTCTTACCGGCTTCCAATCTCCATTCACCCACACATGCTGGGTAGAGCCTGTAACCAGTCGTTCTCCCGGAAGCGATTCATCAGAAGCCCATACCTGCTCTCCAACGCCGAATTGTACAGCAAGGTCTTCGGTCATGCGTCTTACGTCGTACTCATAATTTAATCGAAGACCACTAAATGCAACAATTCGGGTGAATATCATAATCTCATCATCATACTTTGCAGGCTTATGATACTTCACATCCAGTCCAGTTACGGGAAGCAGTAGCCCCTGTTCCTCCATTTTACGATATGTATACCCCATTTGGCGAATCATCTCGGTTCGACCGATTTCAAACCAATTCAAATAGTTGGCGTGATAGACCACACCCATCTGATCACTCTCTTGATAGCGTACACGCAGACGTGCCGCATACCAGTTTCCATGGTGCTGTTCTTGCATGTTACCCGCCTCCTTGGGTCTACCCTTTATACGTATTTATTCCGTGAAAAGTCTCATAAAGATGGAAAAAAGCAACGGGACAAATGCCCCATTGCTTCATTCCTGTTTTGATCCATCTAAAACTTAATTGTTCAATTAAGCGTTGTTTGGAATTTGGCTTACTTTGATCAGGTTGGTAGAACCGGAGCGACCCAGAGGTACACCCGCAGTGATGACAACCAGATCCCCTTCTTTGACGATTCCCGATTTCAAACCGCCTTCGATTGCATTCTCAAACAAGGAATCCGTTGAGTCACAACGTCTGCCTTTCACCGGTGTAACACCCCAAGCCAGTGCAAGACGACGGGAAGTTCTATCTTCCGTAGTCACAGCAATGATTGGAGCTTCCGGACGGTATTTGGAAACCATACGAGCCGTATGGCCAGACTCAGTCGAAGTGATGATCGCTTTTGCGTTCAGATCTTGAGCGGACAGCGCAACGGATTGGCTGATTGCCTCTGTAACAGTTGTTTGTTGTGCAACACGTTGTTTCAGATACAGCTCTTGATAAGGCAGAGCGGACTCTGCTTTTTCAGCGATACGGGACATTGTCAGCACGGATTCAACCGGGTATTTACCCGCAGCTGTCTCACCAGACAACATGATTGCATCTGTTCCATCGAAGATTGCATTCGCAACGTCACTTGCTTCCGCACGAGTTGGACGCGGGTTGCGTTGCATGGAATCCAGCATTTGTGTAGCTGTAATAACCGGTTTGCCTGCAACATTACATTTTTCGATCATGCGTTTTTGTACCAATGGTACTTCTTCCGCAGGAATTTCCACACCAAGGTCACCACGAGCTACCATCAAGCCATCAGACACTTCAAGGATCTCATCCAGGTTGTCTACACCTTGTTGGTTCTCAATTTTGGAGATGATTTGGATATGTCCAGCATTGTGTTTCTCAAGCAGTTCACGAATCTCAAGCACGTCACTTGCTTTACGAACAAAAGAAGCCGCGATGAAATCGATACCTTGCTCGATACCAAATACGATATCGTTCGCATCTTTTTCAGTGATACCCGGCAGAGAAATGGCAACGCCCGGAACGTTAACACCTTTTTTGCTTTTGATCGTTCCGCCGTTCACGATACGGCATTTGATCTCGGTGCCTTGCACTTCCACCACAGTCAGTCCGATCAGACCGTCGTCGATCAGAATTGTAGATCCCGGCTCAACATCATTTGGAAGATCTGCATACGTAATGGAAAGACGTTCTTTGGTTCCCAGAATTTCTTCTGTTGTCAAAGTGATGTACTCGTCCTGAACCAGTTCAATCGGTTCAACTTCGAGTTTACCTGTCCGAATTTCCGGTCCTTTGGTGTCCAGCAGGATTGCTACGGTTTTGTTCAACTCTTCGCATGCTTGGCGAATCGCTTTGATCCGTCCGCCGTGCTCATCGAAATCACCGTGGGAGAAGTTCAGACGGGCCACGTTCATACCGGCCATAATCAGTTTTTTGGTGTTCTCCAGTGATTCACTGGATGGACCGATTGTACATACAATTTTCGTTTTGCGCATTTTGGGTTTCCTCCGATTTTAAAAGGTCTCTCTGTATATGTCTTTTTTCTTTTTCCAACTATTAAATTTACTATACTTTCGTTCTTTTGTATAGGAAATTCGTCACATCATTCTGCATTTCCCGACAAATTATTCACTGCATCCACTCGAACGGGCTCCTCCGGAGCTTCAACTGGGGCCGGTGGCGTTGGAGATTCGAACGTAACAGATCCGATTTTGCGGAATTTCTCGTACCGATCCTGCTTCAGCTGATCCCCGCTCCAGCCTTTCATCTCTTCCAGATGACGAACCAGAGCTTCGCTGATCGCTGCTGCAGCACCTTCATAATCCCGATGCGCACCACCACGTGGTTCAGGAACAATTTCTTCGATAACTTCCATCTCGAGCAGATCCTTGGCTGTTATCTTCATCGCTTCCGCTGCCTGATCTGCCTTGGACGCATCTTTCCACAGGATGGACGCTGCACCATTCGGAGAGATCGCTGAATAAATGGCATGCTCCAGCATGAGTACACGATTGCCTACAGCCAAGGCGAGTGCGCCGCCGCTTCCACCCTCACCGATAACCACAACAATTACAGGCACCGTGAGCTTCGCCATTTCAATCAGGTTACGGGCGATGGCTTCCGATTGACCTCTCTCTTCTGCAGTATTACCCGGATAGGCTCCTTTAGTATCAACAAATGTAATAATTGGACGACCAAATTTGTTCGCCTGCTTCATCAGCCGCAGTCCTTTGCGGAAACCTTCCGGATGCGCGCTCCCGAAAAAGCGGGCGATATTATCCTTCGTATCTTTCCCCCGCTGTTGTCCGATGACGGTTACCGTTCTTCCATTCAGTTTCGCAAGGCCGCCAACGACGGCCAAATCGTCGCCAAACATCCGATCACCATGAAGTTCGATAAAATCGGTAAAAATCAGCTGGATCAGGTCAAGTGCAGTTGGACGCTGTTGATGACGCGCCAGATGCATTTTCTGAGCTGCCGTTATGCCGGAATAAATCTCTTCTTCAAGTCTATGATAACGTTCCTCCAGGCGGGCGATTTCATCAGTGAAATCAATACCCTTCTCCTGTCCAAACTGTACAAGCTCCTCAATCTTTTTGCGCATCTCAACCAGAGGCGCTTCATATGGCAACTCACCCGCCATTTAGACCCCTCCTTTTTCGCTGTGCATATCCAGAAGCTTGGCAAGGGTCGTACGAAGTTCCTTCCGGTGAATCACCAAGTCCAACTGACCATGCTGCATATTAAATTCTGCCGTCTGGAAATCATCAGGCAGCTTCTGACGAATGGTTTGCTCAATAACAATTCGGCCGGCAAAGCCAAATACAGCACCTGGTTCAGCGATGTTAATATCGCCCAGACTGGCGAAACTCGCTGATACCCCACCGGTGGTCGGGTCCGTGATGACCGAAATATAAAGGCCTCCTTGTTCATCCAAACGAGCCAGTGCCGCACTTGTTTTAGCCATCTGCATCAAGCTGAGGATACTCTCCTGCATCCGCGCTCCACCAGAGGTTGAGAAAATAATCAGGGGCAATTTTTTCTCCGTCGCGTGCTCTACAGCACGAGTAATTTTCTCCCCTACAACAGAGCCCATGCTGCCTGTGAAGAAATCAAAGCTCATGACAGCAACAACTACAGGTAAACCTTCAATCGTTCCTTCTCCTGTAATTACAGCTTCCTTCAAGCCTGACTTCAGGCGCTGCTGCTCCAGCTTGCTGCTGTATCCCGGAAAACCAAGCGGATCAACCGAAACCATGTCGGCATCCAGCTCAACAAAGCCTTGCTCGTCCAAAACCATGGCAATACGCTCCATGGCATTCAAGCGCATGTGATAGCCGCAAGCAGGACATACTTTCAGATTTTTCTCCAATTCCTTGCTATATTGAATCGTGCCGCATTTGCTGCACTTGTTCATAAGTCCTTCAGGGATTTCACGCTTTGGACGTTCTACGACTTCCTGGCCTTCGCCACGAACCGCACGCTCGGAAGGTATGGTAGCGTACTTCCGTTTTTTCTGGAATATATCTTTGAACACAACTACACCTCTCCAGCCGTTGATTTGATAGCCGCACCCTGCAGTACATCGCGAAAAGCGACTTCTACAGAGGTACTGCGGTGAACCGTTTACGACCCACACGCTGCAATGGGCCTTGTCCAGGCATTCACAACAAAAAAATCCGCCGGCATAAGGCAAGAATCAGTGGCTTCTATCAGCACGATTGATGTTACCTGTATTACCGAAAGATTGTTGCGCGAAATACTTGAACTTGTCTCGGTAGGGTCTCCGGGAGCAGCCTGGTCAGTCCATAGCCTAACAAAAAAAGAAGGAAGGACAGCAGCATACAATACATGCAAGTCGATTCCTCTCTCCGCTTGCGCGGTCAGCCCCTTATGTACCGATGGTACTTTCTTCTTCGCCAAGGCACCTCTGATGTTGAATCAAATCAGGAATGCAGAATCGAATTCAGCACTTCCTGGACTTCTTCCAATTCCCCAGAAGGGACGCGAATCTCAAATTGCTGCTTGGATAAACTGATGGGACGGGTCTGTACCAGAAAACCTTCTTCCGAAAGCTTGGTCTTAATCTTGTCCGCAACCTTTGCTGTCGGTGCAATGTAAATCACCGTCCACATGCCATGTCCGCCCCCTAAGCTAATGTTCAGAGCCCGTATATTGGACTAATGATACCATACCTCCGTTTTTTTCTGCAAGGAAGGGTTCAGGACCTTAGGGGAGAAAACGGGATCTTGGGGGACATTTGTCCCACTAGGATAACCGATACGCTTAACACTCCGTCTGATATTTTACGTTCAGGTTTTCCAGGGCAGCACCTGCCGCCCTGAATGTCCTGCAGCCAGGGAGGAAATTATTAATCGGTAGGGTATTTTTTAGCATTGAGATTTTTGTGGGCAATACGTGCGGAAGCCGCAGCAGCCAGACCGGCGACCAGATCATCCAGGAAGACATGAATGCCTGATCCATCTTCATTCAGATCGTGAATGACGCCTATTTTTTCTTTATCCAGGTAACCAAAACTGGTTAAACCAATCATGCCATACACATGGGTAATGCCAAGGGCCAGAGTCTCGTCCACTCCATACAGGGATTCATCCGCTTCCATAATGGCCTGCAGCGGCTGGGGCAAGAGACGTTTTTCAGCCAGCTCATCCAGAGCAATGCCAGTATACAGCGTATACTGAACCTCTCTTTTTTGTAGTACCGACTTCACACTTGTTACACAATCATCCATAGTCAGTTCCGGGTGGTACCCTTTTTGCAGACGATATACAATTTCAGCGATTGCATCAATCTGTACACCCCGCCGGGCCAGCATAGCTTCTACGATTTCATATGACATATCTCGACCTCCCGCATCGCTCCCCCGAGGACCGCGAGGTCCTTCGGTGTTCTCAAGTGTATGCGGCTACACAGCAAAACGTTCATAAAAAAACACAAATGGACTTCTGTCCGGGGTTAAACGGGGCTCCCAGGCAGCTGTCTCACTTGGTTTGACCAAACAAAAGAACCCGTCCGGCATAACCGGACAGGTTCCTCCTTTGGCAATGGGCGCTGCCAAGGCCATTACTTGATTTTAACTGTACCCTCGCCCAGCATCTGCTCCATCTCGGAGAACAGTGTAGGAGACGGTTTAATCCGGTAAGCATCGCTTAACGCAAGCAGCTTCTGCTGTTGCTCATAGAAAAGTACCGTTGCAACCGGACCCGGATGCTGCTGGAGCAGCTGCTTCAAACGTGTCAGCAGTTCCGGTTTCTCGGACTGTGGAGTGATCTTCACGAACACCCGCTGTTGTGCGGGCTGAGACCGGCGAATCTGGTCAGATCCACTGGCAGAAACGGTGCTGCCTGGCGGCGATGCAGGCGTTGCCTCAGCCTTGCCTGCGCCTTCCTCTCGGTGCGCTGCTGGCCCTCCGCCTGCGCTGCTGCGTACAGCTCCAGCACCCGCACCGGCCGGCTGCCGTGCCGGTGCCGCCGGCCGGGAAGGACTGCCGCTGCCGGGCTTCCCGCGCCGTTCGCGGCTGCGCAGCTGCTGTTCCAGTGCCGCCTGTGTGAGCGGCGCCACCTCCTCAGCCAGCAGCTTAAACCCTTCGTCCTGCTGCTGCACTTTGGCACGCACGACGAGCAGCTCGCCTTTCCCGACATGCTGCTGGCTCCGCCGCCATACTTCGGGAAAGAGAACCACTTCGCATCGTTCAATCTGGTCTTCCAGCTCCATGAACGCCATGGCCTTGCCCTGTTTCGTCGTGATGGACTTCACGGACACCACCATCCCGGCAGCGACGGCCATCGTATCGTCGGCTGCTTCGGTCAGCTCCATAATCCGGTCCGCCCCGCTCGATTCGAGCACATCTTCATAATCATCAAGCGGATGACCGGATAGATATAGACCCAACAATTCCCGCTCGAGCTCCAGCTGCTGAGTGGCCGAATACGCAGGGATCTGTGGATATTCAATCTCCCAGTTGGGTGTCTCCACAAAATCAAACAGCTGAATCTGCAGATCCTCGCGCTCCTTGCGCCACTTCAGAGCCGCTTCCACCGTCTCGTCCAGCATCGCGAGCAGCTGCGCCCGGTGTCCAGGCAAAGTGTCAAAAGCTCCCGCCTGAATCAATGATTCAATGACACGTTTATTGCAGACACGCAGATCAACACGGCGACAAAAATCGAGCAAACTGTCGAATGGGCGCTCCTTGCGGACGAGCATGATACTCTCCATAGCTTGGGTGCCGACATTCTTCACAGCAGCCAGTCCAAAACGGATAGAACCGGATGCCAATACCTCAGCTTGCTTCTGGTCCACTCCGCCGGATAAACCCGTTTCATCCTGATCTACATGTTTTATTGCCGACGCTTCACTACCGTTTCCATATAACCCCTCTTGTTTCAGGTCTTCAGGAATTACGGTCGAAGCTTGCCAGCCATATGAATCATCACCTTCTTCGGGCATTGGGCCTGGGTCATCCGGCAATGGTGCATCACCATATTCTTCCTGGCCGGGATGATCATACAAATGATTTTCGGTGTTGCTCCCATTGTCCATGTCGGACCTGTCAGTCAGATTGTTCTCCGGTTTACCTGTTACTGCAAAGACTGGAGTAAACAGAATGCCGCTCTCGTTGACGTCAGGCGGCAGGACTTCAATTCCCATACGTCGACATTCCACGACGTATTCCGCAACCTTGCGATGACTGCCCATAACAGCGGTCAGCATGGAAGCCATAAAATGAACCGGGTAATGAGCCTTCAGATATGCGGTCTGGAACGCCAGTACACCATATGCCGCGGCGTGGGCACGCGGGAAACCGTAGTTGGCAAACTTCACGATCATGTCATAGACCAGGTCCGCTTCTTCCTCGCTATAGCCTTGTTTGAGACTGCCCTGAACGAAATGTCCACGTTCCAGATCGAGCACTTCCCGTTTCTTCTTGGACACGGCTCGGCGCAGCAAGTCTGCTTCCCCCAGTGAGAAACCGGCCATGCGTGAAGCAATCTGCATGATCTGTTCCTGATAGACGATGATGCCATACGTATCCTTTAGAATGGATTCGAGATCGGCATGGGGATAATCGACCTCAATCTGTCCATGCTTGCCCTGAATATACTTGGAGATGAACTCCATTGGACCCGGACGATACAAAGCGAGAACGGAGATGATGTCTTCAAATACTGTCGGTTTCAGATCCTTCAGCACACGACGCATGCCCGCCGATTCCAGCTGGAATATGCCCATCGTGTCGCCACGGCCAAGCATCTCATACGTCTTTGCATCATCATCTGCGATATAGCGAAAATCCGGAACTTGGCCTTCTTCCCCGATCCAACGCAGGCAGCGTTCAATAATGGAAAGGGTTCGCAGTCCGAGAAAGTCCATCTTGAGCAGCCCGATTGACTCCAGATTTTCCATCGAGTATTGGGTTAGTGCAGTGCCCTCGCTTCCTTCCTGAAGCGGAACGGCATCGGTCAGAGGATCGCGAGATATCACGACCCCGGCAGCATGTGTGGACGCATGGCGCGGCATGCCTTCCACCTTCATGGCCATATCCAGAAGCTCGCGGGTTTTCGGCTTTGTTTCATATAATACCTTGAGTTCAGGTGTTGCTTCCATGGCACGCCGGATGTTAATCCCGAGCTGTGCAGGAATCAGCTTCGCCGCCTTATCCACCTCGCCATAAGGTACATTTAACGCTCGCCCAACGTCCCTGACTGCTGCGCGTGCAGCCATTGTACCAAAGGTAATAATCTGTGCCACATGTGCTTTTCCGTATTTGGCTGCGACATAATCAATAACCTCATCCCGCCGCTCATCGCTGAAATCGATATCGATATCGGGCATGGAAATACGTTCAGGATTCAGGAAACGTTCAAAGAGCAGGTTATATTTCATCGGATCAACATCGGTAATATGCAGTGTATAGGCAACAAGGCTTCCCGCCGAGGAACCCCGCCCTGGGCCGGTAACGATCCCTTGTCTATGGGCATAAGCGATAAAATCCCATACGATCAGGAAATAATCCGAGAATCCCATACTGTCGATGACCTGAAGTTCGTAGTTCAATCGCTGCTCCAGCTCGGAACGAAGGGCCGAATCCGTCCAGCGTTCTGAGCCGGCATATCGTTCCTCCATGCCTTTTTCACAGAGCTCTCTCAGGTACTGAGAAGGACTCTGTCCCTCAGGCAGCGGTCTGTATTCAGGCAGGATGGACTTGCCAAATTCCAGCTGCAGTTCACAGGATTCGGCAATACGAACCGTGTTCTTCAGCGCTTCTTCCACATGAGGGAACAAGCGGGCCATCTCCTGCTCACTTTTCAAATACAGCTGATTGGTACCAATCCGAAGACGACTCTCATCATCAACGGTTTTCCCGGTTCCGATACAAATGAGCACATCCTGAAGTTCAGCGTCCGCTTCGGATAGGTAATGCACATCATTGGTTGCCACAAGCGGAATATCCAGTTCCTCGGCTAGACGAATCAATTGGGGATTGACTCTTTTTTGCTCTGCGAGGCCGTGATCCTGAAGCTCCAGATAGAAATCAGGACCAAAAATATGTTTATAACGAAGCGCAGCCCGCCGGGCCTCTTCTTCCCGTCCATGCAGCAAATGCTGAGGCACTTCTCCTCCGAGACAAGCACTGAGACAGATAATGCCCTCGTGATGGGCAGCCAAACTCTCCATATCAATACGTGGCTTGTAATGAAAACCTTCCAAATGCCCAATAGAGCATAATTTCATCAGGTTGCGGTAACCTGTCATGTTCTTCGCCAGCAAGATCAAGTGGTGAATGGGCTGATCCTTGCGGCTGCCCCGCTCCTTGCGGGACCCTGCGGTCATGTATGCCTCACAACCGATAATCGGCTTGATGCCTCGTTCGATACAGGCTTTATAAAAGGGAACAGCGCCGTACATGACGCCGTGATCGGTCAATGCGAGTGTGGTCATCCCAAGATCTGCGGCATGGTTCACGAGATCCGGAATACGCGCAGCGCCGTCCAGCAAACTATATTCACTATGAACGTGCAAATGCACAAAAGAACTCATGTTCGTTACTTCCTTTCGCCGCGGATAGCTGCAGCATCTGTCTTCAGAACCCAGCTGCTGCCTATCTTTCTTCTATATGAATACAATAACTGAATAAAAATTCAGCAGGTACAACCGTACTTTATTATTCTATTTTATCATATCGTCCGGGGGCACGCCCATACAATAAGAGTACAAGCCGCTCCCCCTGTTTCGGGCCACTGACAGGAGGTGCGCTGCTGGGTCTGAAAGGGGTGTTAGCGGGTGAGCACATTTTTATCCAAAGCCATTCTTGATTTCTTTATTGCGTTTGGCATTGTGCTGGGCGGTGCGATGATCGGAGGAATTGGTGCTGTTATCTCTCTCCAGCCTCCGACTCAGACGATGCTTGATATTTCCGGCAAAATCAAGATATGGGCGCTTGCAGCCGCAGTTGGGGGCACCATCGATCCGATGCGTGTCATTGAGAGCAACGTTCTCGACGGCAATCTGTCGCCAGCGGTCAAGCAAATTTTGTATCTGATCTCGGCCTTTATGGGCGCTCATATGGGAACCGAACTCGTAAAATGGGTATGCGGCGGAGGGCGGGGTTAATATGGCACTGGGACTGAGCCCATGAGGATTCCACCTTTTTCACGCTACCGCCCGCTTATGCGCATGACAGCCGTGTTTGTCCTGGGAATGATCGCGGGAAGCGTTGTATACAACGGTGTATTTCACCTGAGCTATAACAAACTCTGGCTAACCAATCAGGAGTTGCAGCTCCAGCTGCATCAGAATGAGGAGGATATCAAAACGCTGAAAAAATACAGTAAACGGCAAACCGTCATTAAGGAAATTAAGGTGCGCGCTGAAGAGTCTGACAAAGGTCCGGACGAGGCTTCTCTTAAAATCATGCTGCAGAAGCTGGGGGACGAGCTTGAGGTTCTTCGTGGTCGTGATGTATTTAATATCGATGAGTACAGCAAAATGACACGCATCATGCTGAATCAGAAAGTATACACGGTAAGGGAAAAACAATATACGGTCCAAGTCAAAACCATGCTCGTTATGGAAGGCGTACTTCAGGTTTGGGTACAAATTCGGATGCACGTTCCGGCTTAACCACTGGGAAGCAGCTAGAAAAAACTGCCCTTGTCCCTGGCTCGCGTGGTACAATAAGGGCAGTAAATGCTTTCCAGAAAAGGAGCTGCTCATTCGTGTTAATTGATGTTCTCAAGTATGTCCTGATCGCCATATTCGCTCTAGCCATGGTCTGCTCGGCGCTGAACAGCATTCGTTCGTACCGGGCCGCGAATGCCGCTGACGCTGGCCTTTACCGTTCATGGACCAATATTTGGATGGGTGGCATGCTGATTGTATTGTCCATAATCCTCATGTTTGTCTTCACCGGATCGAGCCTCTCTATTGTTGTGGAAGCGCTCTTTCTGATTATTGGGGCCTACAATCTGTTCGCTGGTTTGCGCAACCGCAGCTACTTTGCCCGTCTACGGGAGCACAGCGGAAATCAGTCAGGCAGCGCGTCCAGGCAGTCTGTTTAATGCACGCAGTTATAATTTATCTGCAGCGAAAAGAGGATATTCCACTCATCGATACATGTCTGATGCGGCGTGAACAGCAGTTCGACATGACAATAGTGGGGATATCCTCTTTGTTATATATTTGGGAGCAGTGATTCACTGATCACCTGAACTAGGCGTGGTCAATGGATTGCAGCGTCATGACCGCTTTGCAAACGACATTTCCTTCACGGGTAATGACAATGTCCATTTTGCAGGTCCGGCGGCTCGTCTCCAGAATGACGGGTCGAACCAAAATCTGATCCTCAATCTGCACCGGATGGACAAAATATGTCGTCACATTATCCACGACATAATCGTTGCCCGTAACATCCCAGGCAGCCCGCCGTCCCGCCTGCGTCATGACGTTCAGCAGTACCCCTTCAGAGATCGTGCCCAGGTCTGTCGCCATCTGCGGAATAATGAATCCATGAAACATCAATTCATTCTGTTCTCCGCGTTCCTCCGCAAACCCGTTCCAGATCAGATGATCAAAGGTCTCGCCGAGCTGAGGCTGCTTCTGCGCGTCGCGCATGGCCTGCAGTACTTCCTTCCGCGTGATCGAGGCAATTAGCTTCCGATTGCGATCCACAATGGGCAGAAAGTCAATGCCTTCCCAAGTCATAATCTGCGCGGCAGAAGCCAGTGAGGTTTGCAGCGAGGCTGTAACCGGGCGGCGCACGACGCATTTCTCAATGCTCTGGTCTTCCAGAAGTTCGCTTACATCCTTCAGGCTGACAATGCCGATAACACGATTCCATTCATCCACTACCGGGAAGCGATGATCTCCCGTTTCGGCAACCAGCTTGTGAAAATCAGCGGCAGAGCTGGTGACCTTGAGCACTTGAAGACGGGGCTTCTGACCGATAATATCCTCCACAAGCATGATTTTTTTCTTGATCAATCGGTCAAAGATTGCTCGGTTAATCATGGAAGCCACGGTGAATGTATCATGTCTGGAAGAAATAATCGGCAGTCCCAGCTCGTCAGCAAGCAATCGGACTTCACGACTTGTGCCGAATCCGCCGGTGATGAGTACACCCGCTCCCTGCTCAAGCGCAAGTGAATGGGCATTATCCCGGTTACCTACAATAAGCAGACTTCCGGCATCTATATAGCGGGCCATGGCCTGCTCTTTCATCGCACCAATCACATACTTGTGGAGCGGTTTGGCCAAGCCATCACTGCCTCCGAGCACATGACCTTCCACAATGGTGACCACATCGGCAAAGGTCAGCTGTTCTGACATGCCGCGCGGTCTCTTTTCGATCCGTACCGTTCCAATCCGTTCCTTGGTTACCACCAGCCCGAAGTTTTCTGCTTCCTTGACTGCCCGATATGCTGTCCCTTCACTTACGCCAAGCTCTCTTGCCAGGCCACGGACCGATATTTTACTGCCGACTTTTAATTGCTCGATATGCTGCAGCAGCTGTTCGTGCTTCGTTACATTCTCTTCCTGTCCGTCCATCTGTACCACCCCCGAAGATGAATCTGTACTATTCTGTATCTATTATAACACGCTCCGAGGAAAATAACCCCATCCCCCCGCTCTTCGTTTATCAACGCAAAAAGACCGATTACCCTTCGGATTGAAGGATCATCGGTCTTCGGATTCTGTCCTGACGCCTTGATGCTAGGCTTATACAGACTTGCTCTGCTCCTGCTTGTCCACCAGCTTCATCTCCCACTGCCGCAGCTTGGCCCGGCGAACAGCTTCCAGTGCACGCTTCTTCTCTTCATCTACACCGAGAATGAAATGAAGGTGCGCACCAATGATTAATAGGGAGAACAGCACCCATACGATGCCAAAAATATTAACCCAGTCCATTCCACCAGCGAAGGAAATTCGCGGCAGCGCGATAACCAGCATTGACAGAGCGATAAGCAGATAGATCACATGTTTTGCCTTTTTCAACCTTTTCACCATACACAGCTCCTTCGTTCTTGATCGACTCTATATGTCTAGTCTATGAACGGGAACTGTGCAATATGAAAGATTCAGACAAATAACCTGTTTAACGTCTTACGCCTCAGCACCGCCATACAGATGGCCCAGGCTGTCAGCAATAATTTTGTTCACATCTTCAATAATCACGCTCAGACGACGCTCCGCATCGAATAGGCGACGAATGTTAAGATTCAGGCTCAGTACCTCAAACAGCTTCTCCATTTTCTCCATCTCATCCGGTGCCGGCATGTCGCCGCTCATCATGCGCTGCTGCAATTCCATTTGTTGATCACGGAAGCTGTCCAGCATGCGTTTCGCCTCCGGATCAGCTTCGATCAGCTTCATCGCGGAAGTAATTTCTTCCACCTCGCTGCTTTCTCTCAGTGCTTTGGCCAGATCATTGGCTTTGTCATAAATATTCACTATTATTCCTCCTCAATTTAGATTGTTCTGCTGCTATTCAATCATTCCCTCATTTTTCTCGTCGCAACGTTCACCCGTGTTTATACACGCATTTCTCTTCTCTCAAACAATGGCTGACCCAGACAGGTCATCGATTCCGATGTCAAATCAATTGCATTTAATCCAAATGGGTCAATCACCAAGGGGTATATGTCCTCATATGATGAAGCACATGCCATGTTCAGATGCCGTTCAACTTCGAGATCAGACATCAAGTTGCCGCCCGGAAGGAGATCCGTGATGTCCACTAAAAAAGTAACGATTCAGGTTACCGGCTCGGGCATCCTGCAGGACGACGTCATCATGCTGGGCGAAGGGGTGCTCAAGGCCCTTAAAATCCCTTCGGGAAGGCCGCTTCAGCTTCAATTCGGCTCTTACCGCCGTGAAGTCACCGTTATTCCGGTTCCTAGATATGACGGCCTTCGCATCAATCAGACGGTAGCCAGCAAGACCGGCCTGGTTCCCCGTTCGGTCCTGAGTGTATCCTATCGTTCAGCCAGCCGTACGCTGCGCCTTGGACCCTTCATCAGTGTGCTGGTAAGCCAGGATTATCCCGATCAGCCCGATCGGCCCTTTGGCTCCATCACGATGTTCTGTCATGAGCTGGTGAACGCCTGCCGTAAGCAGGGCGCCTATGTATCCTTTTTCACGCCAGAGGATATCGGAGCGGTAACGGGTCATATTCAGGGCTGGGTGTATGATGACGGCTGGAAAAAGACGGTTCTGCCCATTGCAGACGTCGTCAATAACAGGCTGACATCCCGTAAGCTTGAGAACAAACCTAGCGTACAGCATTTCATGAAAGAAGTAAAATCTCTCTACGGCACACAAACCTTTAATGAAAAGTTCCTGGATAAAAATGAAGTGTTTGATGCCTTGAAGTCCATTACAACGCTCAAAAGGGTCCTGCCGGAGTCTCATCTGCTGAAGTCCTCTGCCACGCTCAAAACGATGTGCACCCGGTATCCGGTTGTATTTCTCAAGCCTGTACGAGGTTCGCTTGGCAAAGGAATCATCCGGGTCTCCCGTCAAATTGACGGCAGTTTCCTTACACTCGCAACCAGTGTTGGGGGCACCCGCAAACAAACGTATACTTCCCTGGATAAACTCTATGCCAGTCTGTCCGGAAAAATGAAAACGACGCGATACCAGATCCAGCAAGGCCTATCTCTCATTGATAATAGCGGCCGGCCTGTAGACTTCCGTGCCCTCGTACAAAAAAACAGATCAGGCAAATGGAGTGTAACATCCATCGTAGCCCGCATTGCTGGAGGCAGCCATTATGTATCGAATCTAGCCCGCGGTGGAAGCCTCAGTACCGTTAAGGAGGCCGTGGCCAAAACCCAGCTTCCCGCATCGGCCAAAGCTTCGGCTTATGCCAATCTTCATACGGCAGCGCTCGACATTGCCAAAGGAATTGAGCATGCGATTCCGGCCCATTTCGGTGAACTTGGTATTGATCTTGCGATGGATACCACTGGTCGTGTCTGGCTGCTCGAGGTTAATTCGAAACCGTCCAAGAATGACAATACGCCACTGAGCGAGAGTAAAATCCGGCCCTCTGTCAAAGCCATGCTGGAATACTCCACGTATCTGGCCGGATTCTGAAGAGTGATCCATTACAGGAGGTGCATTTCGATGCCATCATCGCCGCAAACATCAACCATAGCCATTCTGGTCCGTGGTGCTGAGGGATCACCGCCGTTCTCGGATGAACTCTTTTGCCGTCGTCTCAGTTTGGAGAGTCATCGCTATAACTTGAATATCATCGTGCTGCCCATATCCGCTGATCGAGATAACCCTCTACCAGAAAAAGGATACATTTACCGTAAAGGACAATGGAAAACAGCTCCTGTTCACGGGGTGCAGATGCTGATGGATCGCTGCCTGCTGCCACTTCCAAGGCGATGGAGACAGCAGCTTCATGAACTTGCTTTATCGGGCAGCGGGCACATCAGACCCTACTGGTCTGTTTCCCTGCCGGGTAAATGGAAAGTCCACCGGGCACTGTCTCGGGAAAAACAGCTGAGCAGACTCCTCGTCCCTACCGTACTCCTTCAACCTCATGCTCCATGGGAGCAGTGGCTGAAACGATGGCCCAAGGGACTTTTCTTCAAGCCTGTTTCAGGAACCCATGGCAAGGAAACATTTCGTCTCATCCAAGAAAATGATACCCCCACATGGGTTATTGAAGGCAGAGATCAGGACAATGAACGTTTTCGGCGTAGATTTTATACACCTCATGCGCTCTCAACCTGGCTTGAATCCAAGTTTTCCAGTCGCCGGATGATCATGCAGCCATATCTGGACCTGAGTCATAATGGGCATCCATTCGACATCCGTGCCCTGGTGCAAAAAAACAAACACGGGCGCTGGACCCTGACGGGATGCATGGTTCGCGAGGGTGCCGAGGGCTCCCTTACCTCCAATTTGCACGGCGGAGGAAAGGCCTATCCAGCTCACTCTTATCTTATCGATCGATACGGAAGTATGCGTGCCAACACCATTCTAGAAGGGATCCATCATGCTGCTGCTCTAATCCCTCCCTTGCTGGAGAGTCAATTCGGCAGACTTGCTGAATTGGGACTGGACTTTGGAGCAGATTCGACAGGTCGTCTCTGGCTGCTTGAGGTCAATTCGAAGCCAGGGCGCTCTTCATTCGCAGAGGCAGGCGACCGACACATGCAGACACTGACATACACCCAGCCGCTTGCCTATGCTCGTTATTTGCTGCAACAACATGTTCTCACGGACGTCGTTCGTCCAATGAAAATGCCGAATACATCCAGCACAGCTGGCCTGAAACCCATCCCGATTCAAGGCGGCTAGGCCCGCAGCGCCCGCTTGCCATGGAGCCGAAGGATTTTTTTCAGGATAGGAGGATAAATCATGAGTTTGACCTTTTGCAATCTGCATTTTACGCAGCAACCGGATAAAGTGGTTTATGTATCCAACGCATTAATGAAAAGTCTGAATCTATCCGGCAAAAAAACGATACATCTGCGGTTTGGGCGAGACCGGGTGCCTGCAACCATCAAACCGATCAAGAAGGCAGGAAAACATCTCTATCTCGCCTCGGGCATACGCAATCTGATGAACGTTCCCAAGCGGGGCAGCATCTATCTGCGCAACCTGCAAAATGATGAAGTCCAGCTCGGTCCACTAATTGGAGTATTGTCCGATGGACCTGCAACGAGCTCGAATCCGTTTGGCTCCCGTACCGGGTTCATCAAGCAATTGCTTCGGGAAGGCAGCCGTAAATCCTATATCTATGCGTTCACTCCAAGGGATATTAACTGGCAGAATGAAACGGTATCCGGTTTTTTTCTGAACGAAAATGGAAGCTTTGTTCGGAAAACGGTCCCTTTGCCAGACGTCGTGTACAACAGGTTGCCTAGCCGCCGTTCCGATTTCTCGCCTGCCATCAATCAACTGAGGGAACGGTTTGTCCGTCGTAAAATCCCATTTTTCAACTGGAGCTTTTTCAATAAATCGGACATCTACAAGCTGCTGGAGAATGATCCTGAAGCAGGTAGATATATTCCAGAATCGATCACCAATCCGACTGTCGAACAAATGAGAGAAATGCTGGAACGACACCAGTTTGTATATTACAAGCCGACGGCGGGAAGTCTCGGTAACGGAATTTATCGGTTGACCTATTCGCCCAAACGCGGATATTTCGCACGCTACCGGAAGAAAGGCGGCAATGCCCTTCTACGCTTCGGTTCATTCAACGGCCTAATGCGCATGCTTCAGGGCAGGCACGGAAAACAGCTGCGAGGCTATGTCGTACAGCAGGGGATCCGGCTCATTGAGATCGATGAGTGTCCGATTGATTTTCGCTTCCATATGCACAAAAACGGGAGCAATCAATGGGTCGTCGTCGGTATCGGTGCCAAGAAGGCTGGTCGGGGCAGCGTGACTACCCACATCAAAAATGGCGGCTCCCTGATGACCCCTGAACAGGCGCTCAGCCGTAACTTCGGCGAACGTGCGGGAGAAGTGCTGCAGCAGGCCAAATCCGTCGCTATTACACTGGCCCAGGCGATTGAAACCCAGCACCAGCATCTGATTGGTGAGATTGGCTTTGATCTGGGCATTGATCAGGAGGAACATGTATGGATGTTCGAAGCGAACGCCAAACCCGGGCGCTCCATCTTCCGTCACCCTTCACTCCGGGTGGAGGGAAAATCATCGGTGGAGCACATTTTGGAACACTGCCTGTATTTGAGCAAATTCCGGAAGAGGGACGGCATTTGATGAGCCTTCATGATGATTTCAAACCTGTCATTGCCGTGTTGACCATGCACGACGACCACCGGGGATTCAGGGGAAACCATCAAAATTTTCTGGACATTATACAGACAGGCGAAAACATGGGTTATCAGGTGTATATCGTAACTGTAAGAGATCTGAACGTGAGTGGTCCTACGGTTAAGGGCTATACGTATAACAAAGGGAGCGGAAAGTGGACTTCACAGTCCTTCCCTCTCCCTCATGTGCTGTACAATCGCATTCCCTATCGGGAAGATGAGCGAAAGCCCTCCGTTCAGCGGAAAATTGAGGAATGCATGCAAGCGGGGATCGAGCTGTATAATCCGTTTTTCTTCAATAAATGGGATCTGTTCGAATGGCTGAAGAAGTCCAAATCCACCCAGCATCTAATCCCTCATACACGCCGGATGCGAAGTGCTACTACGCTGGGTACGGTGCTGCGGGCATTTCCCTATCTATATCTGAAGCCGGAGAGCGGAAAAGCGGGAAAAGGCATCATGATGCTGAAGTTTCAGGAAAAGGAACGTCTGCCGTTCCGCCTCAGAATACAAAGCTCCCGAAAGAGCACCACGTATAAGACAGCAACGCTTGCGAAGTTATGGTCTCGCATTCGCCGGGAAACCGGGCATACACCTTATATCATGCAGCAAGGAATCGAACTTGCCTCATCCCGCAAACGCCCCTTCGATCTGCGCGTTCTGGTACAGAAGAATGGCAAAGGACAGTGGAGTGTAACAGGGGTGGGTGCAAGACTGGCGGGTTCACGAAGCATTACAACCCACGTTCCACGCGGAGGCAGCGTCGAAGATCCCGAGAAGCTTCTTACCGAACTGTTCGGGGAAGAAACAACAACTGCACTAATGAAAAAGGTCAGATCGACATCATTAACCATTGCCCGTCAGGTTGAACGAGGCTCTGGCCATACGCTTGGGGAGATGTCTATGGACCTTGGCATCGATGATCTCGGAGAAATCTGGTTCTTCGAAGCCAATGCGAAACCGATGAAATTCGATGAACCCCAGATTCGTAAAAAGTCATTGGAACGCATTTTCCAATATAGCGCCTATCTGGCCCGCCAGTCCAAACGATAATGGAAAGGAATAACAGCTAAAGAAGGTGATTGTTTGTGTCCTCACCTGTTCTAGGCATTATGACGTTGTACTTAAACGAACATCGCGCCTTGGAAGAACGGAGCATCTACCGCAGAATGATCCTTGAAGGACGCAAGCGGGGACTCGACATTTACGTGTTCACACCTGCGGATGTACATCCCGGTGGCAAACAGATCGAGGCGATGGTCTTCCATTCGGAAAAGGGATGGTCCAGGGAATGGCGCCCATTTCCGGACATGATCTTCGACCGCTGTCGCATACAGCGAAATCGCAGATTCCAGCAGCTGCTCGCCTTTCGCGAGAAATACGGGCACATGCTTTTCCTAAACCGGCCGCTTCGCAATAAATGGACCATACATCAGACGCTCTCGGCAAGATCCGCCTTTCGTGAACATTTGCCGGAGACCGTTCTGTTCCAGGATATGTCTGATGTCAATCGAATGCTTAAAGCTTCTTCGCTGATCTATTTGAAGCCCATAAACGGAACAGGCGGACGTGGAATCCTGCGGATTGAACGCAACAGTAGCGACGCCAACATGGTCCTTGTTCAGGGACGTGATCAGAAACGGCGTATCATTACCCCGCGCAAGGTCCATTTATCAAGGCTTGGTTCTCTGCTCCAGCATTGGAACATGAAAGATAAATATTTGGTTCAGGAAGGTATTCAGCTCCAGCTCCCAAATGGCCGTGTGCACGATTATCGCATGCTTGTACAGAAGAATGGCGAGGGAGAATGGGAGCTGACCGGCTGTGCTGGGCGCATGGGAGCTGAGAAGAGTGTAACATCGAATCTGCATGGCGGCGGTCAGGCTGTTCCCATGCACCGATTGATGAAACAATGGATCACCGATGAGGAACTGAGGGATGAGATTAATGCCACAGCCGAGAAACTCGGCATTTCAGTGGCCTCATTCCTGGAAGATACGTACGGTGATCTGTGTGAGCTTGCTCTGGACTTGGCGATTGACAAGGATGGCCGCATCTTCCTGCTTGAAGTGAATCCCAAACCGGCACGAGAGGTATTTGCACGGATTGGTGAGCGGAATATCTATTACAAAGCAATTACTCAGCCGCTGGAGTATGCTCTCTGGGTTTACCGCAACCGGACGGTTAGTACTCCGAACAAGGTGAAAGTAACCAAACCTGTAACCGGTAAGACCACCGCAGCCCGGAGGTCCCGGAAATCAAGATTAAAGTAGCCGTTTCACTTTGGATTCGGCCTCCATGCATCTTAAATCGATACTCATTGCATATCAAAGAGCCTTTATCTCCTCCTCGCCCGTTTAACAGGCTTCGGAGATAAAGGCTCTTCCGGTTTTGAACGCTGATTCAGACAGTTTTAGATGTAGTGCTGCTTGCTATTCAGCTTCTCTGTATAGACGAGTAAGCTCGGTAAAGTCAGAGATTAATACATCTGATCCAGCAAGTTCTTCATCACGACCGAAGCCGGCATATGCACAGCCAATGACAGTTTGCCCATTCATTTTTCCTGCTTCAACGTCGGACGAGCGGTCTCCTACCATCCAGGCATCCTGAATCCGGTGTTTTTCGAGGAGTATTTGTACCAGGTTTACCTTGGAAGGTGTCTTGTATTGTCCTGCACTGTATACGCCTTCGAATAAAGGCATAATCTCGTGTGCAAACGCAACTCCTTTGACATAGTCCTCCAGTCCATTACTCGCAACAAACAAACGAACACCTTGTTCCTTGAGGGCTTGAAGCGTCTCTTTTACATGCGGGTAAAGCTGGGAACTTCCCTGGTCAAGTCCCTCGATTTCCAATTGAAGCAGCAATTCATCTGCACGACGATGTGCCGCTTCAGAAGCTTCCGGCATGACCACTTTCCATATATCTTCGAGCAGCATACCCAAACTTCCCAGCATCCGTTCCTCGGGAGGTGTCTCCCCTTCGAAATGTCCTTCGGCACGCAGTGTATCAAAAAGCTTTTGATAAGCAGGCAACAGCAGGGTCTCTGTCTGGAACAACGTTCCGTCCATATCAAAAATCATCGCTTCCGGTTTTCGCAATACAGTCTCTTTACTCATTTCCAGGATTCGTTCCTTTCGGATTGAAATATGTAATCAGCATCATACCCTTTCCATGATAAACAAAAACGTTTGGCAGTGTAAACCGAACACTGTAAAAGGTTTATTCCTCACGTCTTACTTATCCGATACAAACCATATACAAAATATAAACGAACTATGTACAAACTTACTTTCATAACGTATAATACTGAAAAATAGTTCTTAAGACTCCCCATCCATAAGTCCTGCAAGTTGCCTTTTTTCAAGTTTTTTCGACAAATACATATAACCAAAAGAAAGGAAAAGGAATCATGAAGAAACGGAGAACATTCAAAATTTTTTATAAAATCGGGCTGGGTTACCTGCTTGTATTGGCGGTACTGGCTGGAAGCATTTCACTGATTCAGAACAGTATTGGCCAGCTGCAGGAAGAACTAGATTATCTCGTCGATCACGATATGAAAGTGCATGCCTTGACGTATGAATTGGAGAAAAACATGGTGGATGTGGAGACAGGACAGCGTGGTTACGTGATCACTGGACAGGAAAATTACCTGGAGCCCTATACAGCGGGAAAAGAGCAGCTTGTCGAGCTCAAGGAGCAGTTAGCGGGTCTTATCTCCAATAACCCGGCTCAATTGACATTATTGCAAGATATACATAGCTCCATGAATGACTGGATTCAAGTGGCCGGGGAGCCAGTTGTCTCCCTGCGTCAGGCTAATGATCTCGATGCCATCCGTCAGTTTTTTGCAACAGATCCGGGCAAAGCAGATATGGACGAGATCCGCAGTTCCCTGATTACTTTCCGGAACAACGAGCTGGCTTTGACAGAAACACGTACAGAAGCATTAAAACAGAAAAATATGATTCTGAACTGGGAACTATACGGAGCTCTTATTCTTGTTGCCCTGATATCGATCTTTGCAGCACTAATTTTGTCCCGTGCCATTGTCAAAAACATTCGTACCGTTACCCATGCGCTGAATGACATCGGTTCCTCCAACGGTGACCTGACCCTGCGCATCGCTACCCCGATGAGGGATGAAACGAGAGAACTCGCCGAGTCTGCGAATACGATGCTGTTTGGTTTGCAGCAAATGATGCTGGACATCCAGCGCAATGCCACTGTTCTCAGCACCGCATCGGATCGTATGGATAAAGGCGTAGCGGACAGCCACCTGGCCAGTAAAGAAGTAGCCACAGCCATGGAACGAGTCGCTGAAGGGGCAGATGAGCAGGTTGCTCTTACCCAAACGATGGTCGCTGCAATGCAACAATCCCAAACCGGACTCAGCCGGGTGGCCGCATCTGCTGCAGACGTGGCTGAACGGGCGGTACGTACCGAATCCATAGCCATCGATGGGCAGCAGCGCATTGACAATGCGGTCGGCAAAATGGGAGTTATTGAACAATCCTTCCTCTCTGTACAGGAAGCCATTAATGATATTTCCAAGATGTCCGATCAAGTCATTAACATTGCGGATGCCATGTCAGGGATCGCCAGACAAACCAATCTGCTAGCATTGAATGCCGGAATTGAGGCAGCACGTGCAGGAGAAAACGGACGCGGCTTCGCAGTTGTCGCAGCAGAGATTCGCAATCTTGCGGATCAAAGCGCCACATCAGCCAAGGAAATTACGAGCATATTGGAAACGGTGGTCGCAGGTGTTCATAGCACAGTGGATGTTGTAGATGAGAGCACGGTTCATGTTAACGAAGGTCTGCGGACCATCGAGGACGCAGGTCATGCCTTTGCAAATATTACACAGCATATACATGACCTCAGCGGTCAAATGATGGATGTATCCGCGGTGGTTGAAGAACTCACATCGGGCAGCGAGGCCGTCATGAATTCCATTAACGAAGTATCCATCGTTGTGGAAGATACCGCATCTGCCACGGAGGAAGTATCTGCCATGACCGAAGAACAGCTTGCCTCCTTACAGGAAATGAGCGACACTTCCAAACAGCTGAATCAAATGTCCGATGCACTCGACGAACTGGTAAAACGATTCAAGCTGGCTTAACCGTGTGCTTACAACAGCTAAAACAAAAAGAGCAGCTTCCACTTAAGGCAGCTGCTCTTTTTGTATAATTTATTTCTGCAAGAGTATAAATTAGTTAAGCTTATTGTTGCTTTCAGCATCTAATCCAAGACGGCAACACTACCGACTAGCGGCGGATCTGGATCGTGTTCCCCTCCGGATTACGCAGAGCTTCCAACACCAATTGGGCACGGTATCCGTCGTTAAAATCATACGTTTTCGCCGGCTGCCCCTGAATACGAGCGATTACATGCTTGAGAACTGGCAGCTCTCCCATCGATTCATCTACCTCTACGGGTGCAAGCGGCTGGCCAACTGGCCCCATCATCAGTTCTTCCCAGTTTTCCAGAGCGATCGTGCCTTCAGTTCCGTAAACGACCATGGATACTCGTTCCTTACCTGCAAAATGAGCCATTCCATTAAGCTGAATACGAGTTCCGTCCTCCAGCTTCATTACAGCCTGTACCTCATGTTCACATTCCTCCGCATTATCGGGGTACTGGACTTCGCTGCTTACCTCTGTAATTGGGCCAAACACATGCTGTATCATATGGATCCAGTGGATGCCCACTTCAAGGATAAAGCCCCCCTGCTCACGGCTTGAAATCCATGAATTCTGCTGCCATGCACGCGGCCACTGAGGGAATTGCAGAATCAGCTCTATTTTGCGAATCGCACCTATGCTGCGCTGCTCCACCAGTTTCTGCAGCTTCATTACAGAAGGTTCATGAGGCATGGAGAAATGAATGGCATGAATTACCCCTGCCTGCTCCGCGGCCTCAAGCATCTCTCTCGCCTCTTCTGTACTGTTCGCCAGCGGTTTCTCGCAAAACACATGGATCTTCCGCTTTAAAGCCTCCATGACGACAGGATAATGAAATTTAGGCGGTACAGCAATGTACAATAGATCAATTTCATGTTCATTCAGCAGCTGCATGTAATCGCTATATGCGCTAATTTCTGCATGGGCATCAGCAAAGTTGCTAAGCAATTCATCGTGTGCTTCACATACGGCTACAAGCTTAATACTTTCATTCAGCTCTGCTTGCTCCGCCTGTTGAACCATATGTAAACCCATCTTTCCTAACCCGATCACAGCCATTTTTAATCGTGTCACTATGTCTCCTCCAATCTGATTTCCATTATAACAGAAGTTAAATAGGCTCCGTTTTCTTACGTTAATATGCAAAGAAAAGCATATAGCTCAATGCTTATGATCAATTAAAGGTTACGTCTATATCTGATGTCTTTATTTTACATATAATGTAAATCGTCCTCATTAGGGCATTGGTTGCAGGAATATATAACCATTTCATTTTCCTATATCATTAAGCAGTTAAGCGTTACCAACTTAAGAATCAGGTACTTTTGCTTATAAAAATAAGTTGACAAAAAACCACATAAAAAGATAACCTTCGTAATAACAAGGATATATTTCCTTTTACAACCTTAGACAAGCACTTGCATTCGAAAAAATTGGATTATACCCTATGGGTCTTAAAACCTATTTTATGAAGCGAGGTGTCCCGCATGAAAACCGTTGCGGACTATTTAGCAGAAACGCTGCACAAGCTTGGTGTTACTCACGTCTTCGGTATTATTGGAAAATCGATATGTCCTGCTGTTCTGAAGATGGTGGACCACGGCCTAGAGTTCATACCAGGTCGCCACGAATCCAGTTCAGGATTTGCAGCAGCTGGTTACGCTCTCCAAACCGGAAGGCTGGGTGTTGCATTCGCGACTTCAGGTCCGGGTGGAACCAATCTTTTAACCGCTGCAGCTCATGCCAAAGCCAATAACCTTCCGGTGTTGTTTATTACCGGTCATCAATCCATTCAGGAATTAGGCATTCCACAGTGCCAGGACTCTTCCTCCTATCTGGCCGATCTCGCAGAGATGTTCAAACCCGCTACGTTATTCAGCAAACTGGTGGAGCGTGGGGACCACTTCGGCACATTGCTCAATCATGCTCTCTCCATTGCACTTGGCCCGAACAAAGGTCCGGTTCATCTGTGTCTACCCTTTGACGTTCAGACCGAACTGCTTGCTGAATGCCGAATTGTCATGCCTGAACCCGAGCCTCTAGTTAGCATCTCTAACCTTAATCGAATTCTTCCCCTGCTTCACAAGTCCAGTCACCCATTAATTATCGCAGGCAAAGGTGTCAATCGAGCCAGAGCTCATGACGAGCTATTGCAGCTTGCAGAACAATTCCAAATTCCTGTCATCACGACGCCCGGTGGGAAAGGAGCTATCGCCTGGAACCACCCGTTATACCATGGACCATGTGGTGTCGGGGGCTTCCCCCATGCCGATGAATTGCTCAACCAAAGTGACCTCTATATCGTGCTTGGGTCGCGGCTGAGTGACATGACGATCTGCAATCTCAAACCGGAGAATCATCCTGAACATCTCATTCAGTTCGATTCGGATCCTGCCTTTGTCGGTAAAATACTCCACTCACAAACCTTACATATTACTGGCGATCTAAAAGACAATCTGCAGTTTCTGCTGGGTACCCTGGCCGAATATGAAGCTCCAGAGAGAGAGTCGACGGCAGTAGACTATACGGTCCCTCTGCCAATGCTGCCTAAACTCTCCCTTGCATCGATTTTGGATGAACTGAGCGATATGCTCCCGTATGATCATACCTTATTTGTTGATGACGGAAGTCACGGCTTCCATGCTGTTCAGCGTTATAAAGTGAAAAAACCTGGCAGTTTTGTATTTGACGCATACTTCGCCTGTATGGGGAATGCCATTGGTATGGCGATCGGCGCCAAGGCAGCAGCACCAGACGAGACGATCGTCTGTATAACAGGCGACGGATGCTTCATGATGCTCGGAGCCGAAATCAATACCGCTGTATGCCACAATCTGCCGGTCATCTTCATCGTAGTGAACAATAAACAGCTGGATATGGCGCTCAAAGGCATGCAAAAAACAACAGGCCGGATCGACGGGACCTTGTTTGAAGTGCCTTTGGATGCGTCGAAGTTTGCTGAAGCTCTCGGCGCAGCTGCATTTCGGGCAGAAACACATGGCGAGTTCACCGCTGCACTCAAGGCAGCACAAGAACTGAAACAAGTCGCTGTAATCGAGCTGTTGACGGATCGCGATGAGATTCCGCCTACGGCCCATCGTACCGTGAATTTGAACTAGGAGGAACAAAAATGAGTGAGCAGATTGTTCAGGGGCTGGAGCGTTTCGCGAATCTTTCTGGAGAGTACGGAGCCAAAGCCTTGGCCCCCATTAAGGAACACTTTCCCGAGCTGGCAGAATTCATTATGGGTACAGCTTACGGAGACATTTTCGAGCGCACCAGCATTTCGGATCAATGGAAAGAAGTTGCCGTTATCTCCTCACTAATTACACAAGGGCAGTTTGAACAACTGGGTGTTCATTATGTTATGGCACTTCGTGTTGGAGTAACTGTGGAGGAGCTCAAAGGAATTCTGCTGCATTTGGCACCTTGTGTAGGGGCGCCGCGTATTATTAGTGCATTTAACGTCCTACTTTCAACGCTAGATGAAATCCAATAATTAACTATTCTACATTTTTATACACGATTCGACTTTATTCTTGATCTCATTACATCTACGCCTTTATAATATGGGTAAATTATCCTCGATCTCAGCTTACATCGTAGAAGCCAGTAACGGTGGCGATAACACCTTGTCTCTGGTAGCAGGATAGCCTAACTCATTTAAAGGAGAGAGACAATTATGGGAAGCTTTATACTCAAGACTGACGTTCCAAACAAGGTGCTTAACATTGAACTGGAGGGATCTTTCTCTCAAGAAGATGGATTGCGTTCCATCTCGGCTTATCAGGATACGATTGCTCCTATTGACCCAACGGAATATGAACTGCGTATCGACTGCAAAAAGCTGAATGTCACCGCTCCGGAAATTGTACCTCTGCTCGAAGGCTGCCTGGCTCTATTCAAAAAGGACGGCTTCAAAAAGGTTGTACTCACACTCGAAAATAATGCCATTTTGAAAATGCAGTTGTCCAGGCTTGGACGGGCTGTTGGACTGGACAACCTCGAAATTATATCTACCGTTACCACCTAATAAATCAGGCGGACAAGTTGTGGATCCACCCATCCGCTCAAGAGGAGAATGAAGATGGCCGGAATTCGTATTGTGGATATGGATATTTATCATCCAGCGCACCAGGTGGACAATGACTTTTACATTGAACATTTTGATGCGAGAGGGGTAGATATTCGGGGATTGTTAAAAGCGCTTGGGCGTGATAAGCGTTACAAAATTAACAACGATGACGAGAACTCACTAAGCATGGCTTATGAGGCAGCCAGTAACCTTTTGGAAAAGACCGGACTGACCGGTGCGGATATCGACCTGATTGCCTATGCAAGTCAAACGCCGGAATACATTTTTCCTACGAATTCCTTGATGATTCATCGTTTAATTAATGGAGCATCCCATACCATCTGTATCGACAGCAACGCCAACTGTGCCGGAATGACGGCAGCCTTTGAACAGGTGAGCCGGCAGATGCTGGGGAATCCCCGAATTCGAAGAGCACTGATTATCGGTTCGGATTATGTAGCCCCACACGCGAGTCCAGATGATCCTGTCTACTATGCCAATTTTGGCGATGCGGCAGCGGCTATCATCATAGAACGCGACGAACAGGCTACCGGATTCATTGATTCCATCTATCAAACGGATACCTGTGTGTACGGTAATTCCCTCTTTCCTGCAGAAGGTCTGGCGAAACTGGGTCAGACCGGGGTGGATGCAGGAGCCTTTCATGTCAAATTCACACCGTTCGATGATTCGATCTGCGTCGATGCCGCTTCTGAATCTATTCGTACACTGTTAGGACGCAACGAGATTGCAGCAGATCAGATCAAAGCAGCCTGCTTCTCCCAGTTATCCATCGGTAATATTCGTGCGGTATCGGAGAACATTGGGATCGCTAATGATGTCGCCGTCTACATTGGAGACGAATTCGGCTATACCTCAACCAGCAGTCCCTTCATTGCTCTGCATCGGGCCATAACCTCAGGTCAGGTCGAGCGTGGTGATAAAGTGTTGTTCTGGACGGTTGGAGCCGGGTGGCAAAATGTTGCCATGGTGGTCGAATACTAAGCAGGTCATCAAACCAAAAGAAGGATGTCCCTTTTTACTTCAAGGGACATCCTTCTTTTTAATATGTGCAAGGAAGGTTGCATGATTAGAAGATCTTCTTGGTTTCCCGATCATCCTTCAGGATCTCGACTGCCTCACGGAAACGAAGCGAATGCACAATCTCCCGTTCCCGCAGAAACTTCAGGCTATCCTGCAGATCCACATCATCCGTCAGATCAATTAACCATTGATATGTAGCCCTAGCCTTCTCTTCCGCAGCAATATCTTCATACAGATCTGCAATAGGGTCACCCTTTGCTTGGATGTAGGTTGCAGTGAAAGGTACACCTGCGGCATTACTGTAAAAGAGTGCCTTGTCATGGTTCACATAGTGAGCATCCAGGCCTGCCTTCTCCAGCTGTTCAATGGTTGCATCCTTGGTTAGTTTGTAGATCATTGTTGCGATCATCTCAAGATGGGCAAATTCCTCTGTAGCGATGTCATTCAACAGACCGATAATTTTGTCCGGAATGGTATATCGCTGATTCATATACCGAAGGGCTGCAGCTAGTTCCCCGTCTGCTCCACCATACTGTTCCATCAGCAATTTGGCCATATGAGGATCACATTTACTTACCCTAACGGGATATTGCAGCTTTTTTTCGTATACCCACATGTTGGACGATCCCTCCTTCAACGATTTAATCTGAGATGTGATCCAAATTCGAATAGTTTTTTCTTCCACTTCCCGGGTATCCGGATTCTGCACTTCCAGAAAACCCGGGTATAGTATGCTTTCGATATCAACTCAAACGTTCATTAAACCTGCCAAGGCCAGGGTGCCTCTGACCACTGCCAAGGATACTTGGAGAAGGCATGCCCAAAGTTCATGAGCGGTCCATACAGCTGCTGAAATTCATGGGCTACCCTCATCCGCTCCTGGCTAAACTTGTTATACTGTTCAATACTCTGATAGTCCCCCGGGTGAGTATCCAGATACAGATTCAGCTCCACCAGTACAAAATCCAAGGCTTGCAGTTCCTCCAGCAACTCATAATATCTGGCGTCACACGCTTTTGCTGTTTCAGGCTCCATCTGCTCCTACCTCCCTCCCCTTTGTTTTTTTGGATGTATAAGGACTGTATAGCGCAGGCCACAATGTTCCGAGTCTCAGCGCTTCTGCCGGACTATATTGGGGCCAGCCCATCGGCTGGAAAGGGATGAATAACTGTGGAGGAACAAGGTAGGTTTTAATTTCAATCGGTTTACACGGATCAAACGGCCCCACGAAAGGGGCATATGCGCGAAGCTGTGGATCGATCATTTCCAAACGCCTCCCTTCACTGATATGTGGTCACTCGTCGGTAGGCGACCAAAACCCTTGCTTTTCCCGTCTATTATCCATATGTCATCGTTCTTAAGTTAATCCCAAATCGGCTGAAAAAGCTTTCGGGATTTCTCAGGTTTTGTTCATTAACAAAAAAAAAGACCCTTGGTCACTCCCCACGGGAAGTGTTCCAAAGGTCACATTCATTTCATTATGGTAGTCCATGCACATCACTACTTGTCCGATTCGGGAACGTCCTGAGCCTCATCCAAAGCAGCAGCTTCTTCTTCAGAGACCGGGCTCTTATACACCTTGACTCGGGTAATTCGCAGCCGGGTGGATTCCTCCACTTCAAAAACATAGCCGTTCTGCACCCGTGTTTTACCTTTGGCTGGACTGCCTTCAAGCTCTTTGAACAACCAACCGCCAATGGTATCCACTTCTTCGTCATCAATGATGGCCCCGGTCCATTCATGAACTTCTTCAATGAGGGATCGTCCATCTATGGAGAAGGAATCACCGCTGCGCTCCATATGAGGTCGCTCATCCTCGAACTCATCGTATAGATCCCCTACGATCTCCTCCAGAATTTCCTCTGCCGTCAATAATCCGGCGGTGCCGCCATATTCGTCAACAACAAGGGTCATCTGGGAATGCTTTTTCTGCATCAGTTGAAGGACGTGGCTGATTTCCATGGATTCCGGAACGTTCAAGATGGGCCGCACAAGTGAAGCCAGGTCCTGCTGCTGTTCCGGGGCTGCCAAAAGCAGATCCGTAATATGGATAAATCCGATAATTTCGTCTTTATCCTCAACGGCAACAGGATAACGGGAATGCTTCGTTGCATTAATAATCTTCAGGTTCTCTTCCAAGGACAGATGGGTATACAGACAATCCATATCTGTACGTGGCAGCATGACTTCACGAGCAAGCATATCGGAGAAATCAAAGATGTTATCCATCAGTTTGATTTCATCCTTGTCAATGACGCCACTCTTTGCACTCTGCTTCATCAAGATTCGAAGTTCATCTTCAGAATGGGCTTCTCCTTCACTCGCAGGCTCTATCCCTGCTAATCGCAGCAGCGCATTGGCCGATGCATTGAGAATCCAGATGAATGGAAAAAATATTTTGTAGAACAGCAGAAGTGGTGCCGACAATAGCAGAGCCACGCCATCTGTTTTTTGAATAGCAAGCGACTTGGGTGCAAGTTCTCCAAGTACAATATGCAGAAACGTAATAATACAGAATCCGACGATAACGGAAACGGTAGAGATCAGTCCTGTATCCGCCACGCCCAGTTTGAACATAAGCGGCTCTACCAGTAATTCGGAAATGGCGGGTTCACCGAGCCAGCCAAGTCCCAGGGAGGTCAGGGTAATGCCGAACTGGGTTGCCGACAAGTAAGCATCCAGTTTTCCATTTACCTTCAGTGCATACCCAGCCAGCCGATTCCCCTCGCTCTGCAATTGAGTCAACCGGGTCTGTCTGACTTTAACCAGAGAAAATTCCGCTGCGACAAATACGCCATTCAAGAAGACGAGCAGAAAAACGCAAACCAAATTGAACACCAATTGCCCAAGATGAAATTCGGTATGAATATCCAAGTCAACACTCCCCTTTTTCTATCTATTTCAGGAATATACCTGGAATATCAGCGCCTAATTAGCGCGTAATTGCTTTTCTGGATTTGAAATCCACACCTTTATAATACATGTCCGCCACCAACAGGTTCGGGCCGCAGCAGGACGCAGCATCACAGTGACAGTTAACGGTCTGGTTAAGCGGATGCTCCGCTGACCATTCATGGAACACATCATCCAGCTTCCGATCCCGAATGTTGCCAAAGGCAGGGATGTCAGCAAAATCCGTAACGTACACATTGCCTGTAAACATGTTGACGTTAACGCGATTTCGACCATCTGGATCATTGCGTACGGTCACATTAGGCTCACTGTACAGGCGATTGATCAATTCCCGATCCTGGTCGGCCGCACTGCAAGCAAAGAATGGAAGTGTTCCGAACAACATCCACATGTCTTTGTCGCGCACATCCAGCAACCGATGAATGGCTGCACGCATATGGTCCAGAGACAGGACAGGTAATGTGGAAGCAAAATTCGAGTTATACATCGGATGTACTTCATGACGTACACACCCCATCTCCCGAATCAGTTGATGGATGCCCTCCAACTTATCATGAGTACGGAAATTAATCATGGATTCAGCAGAGATAAACATGCCTGCTTCACTCAGTTTGCGCGAATTTTCTATCATTTTCTCATACATTTTCACCGCTACTTCACGCTTGACAGGTCTGCCGCTGTTGGCAAAGCCGACTTGATGGAAATCATCGGCATCCAGGTAGTTGAATGAGATGTGCATCACATCAAGGTATGGCAGCAGTTTCTCGTAACGACTGAGATCAAGCGTCAGGTTGGAGTTGATCTGTGATCTTATGCCTCGCTCCTTGGCATATTTCAGCAGCGGGATGATCATTTCATCAACTGTCTTTTGACTGAAGCTTGGCTCACCACCTGTCAAACTGATGGTCTGCAGATGCTCCACTTCGTCCAGCCGCTTCAGCATTAGAGGCAGTGGCAGTGCGGGAGCTTCACGCATCGTGAGCATATCCCCTACAGCACAGTGCTCGCATCGCATATTGCACAGATGAGTCACGGTCATTTCAACACTGGTTAACACGTGGCGTCCATATGTACGCAAAGAGCCGATCGGATCCCATGGATCATTAGTCGGCGATAAAGGCATCGGTTCAACCGATCCTGAGTTTAGCATGGTCATTGTTCTTCACCTTATTCCTTTTATTAACCTAAAAAGTTTTATTTACATCATACTTCGGCATGATCTTTTTGGAGCTATCTTTTATCATAGCACAATTTCGAACGCTTCGGCATGAAGTGCTCTGTCCATTACATGACAAAAACGCCCATACAACTCCAGGCCAACCCGGCCCGGATATTGCTATGAGCGCAGTCTCCCTGCTGGCAATAACTTAACAGCGATCAAGAAAATTCATCACAGGAAGGTGTCTGAGGCACGCCCTCATCGCCTTCAACACCAGTAATCATAACCGATAGGGCTGTGGACAGATCTATTTCGTAAGGAGCCTTTAACATCTGTCCATCAGCATTCTTCAACACCCGTATCCGGGGCCGCTGCGGGATGCGTGAATCGATGGATGCAACGACGCCGACTTCCCCCGTACTCAGCGTCACAGATAGACCTACGGGATAAATTGCCACACAGTCACGGAATTTCTCCAGCATACGCTGTTCATACAACGAGCCAGATCCAGTATATAATACCTCCACCGCCTGATGAGGGAGCAATGACTTACGGTATATGCGATTACTCGTCATCGCGTCATAAGAGTCAGCCAGTGCAATCCACTTGGCATACTCATGAATTTGAGGACCCTTGAGGCCAAACGGATAGCCACTACCGTCGATTCGCTCATGGTGCTGCAGGGCACAATGTGCTGCCAGCAGCGGTATGCCAGGTTCATCTTTTAAAATACGATGTCCATATGTAGTATGCTGCTGAATGATTTTAAATTCCTCATCCGTCAATTTCGCTGGTTTATGCAAAACAACTGGATCAATCTGTGTCTTTCCTATATCATGCAGCAAGGCACCCAGTCCAATTTCCATCAGCTGCCGTCTGGAATACCCTGATGCGACGCCCAAAACCAGTGTGTACACACATACGTTCAAGGAGTGGTTGTACAGATCAAGATCACTGGAATTCATATCCATCAGCATGATCATTGCTTCCTTTTGACCACCGATGTCCTCCAAAATCGTACTCATCAGACCACTCAGCGCTTTGCCAAAATGCGGAATCCGGCTTTTGGTCTTCAAACCTGACATACTCTGAAACTGCTGCTTGATTTCTACCAGTGCCCTGCGTCTGGTTTCCTCCTGAAGCATATCGGGAACGATAATATCCTCTGTTGCTGCTTCCTTAATATATACGTAACCTACGCCGAGGTCTTTTAGACGTCTAATCAACCGCTCGGTCAGTTCCACATCTTCACTAAGCAGAACCAAACCCTCTTCGCTATAAATTCGTTTCCCCAGCTTCATGCCAGGCTGCAATAGGTTTATATGTACCAAACGCACAGCCTATCCTCTCCCGCTCCGTAGATGTAATTTCCACTAGCCGCCGCTTCAGCAGAAGGCAAGTACTCGTTAATTTCTTTCATGCCAGCGGGATCGCAGGCTATCATCCAACGCCCCTGGTCTTTTTAATTCGATCTCCAGCAGATCCCGTATAAATTCAGGAAGTCGGTATGCAATTTCGGTTCCCCGGGCTAACGAAGGGTATCCCACATTAAATGTAAACATGTCTAGTGTTCCGACCACGTATTCCTGTTCATCACCCATAGGCTTACCACCGACATATAATGCATTGATCTTTTGATATGGGGGACCCGCTGGATCATACTCCACCTCAATCCCATCCACACACAGCGTACCAAGTATTTTCCCGCGAAATCCAAATCCGATGATGGGCTTGTCCGTATACTCCTGAAGCAAAGACTGCTCCAGCGCTTCACGAATCTCTCTGCCTTTCAGCCTTATTGTACAAGCATTGATCGGAGAAGGACATAGGGAATGCAGCATTCCCTTGCTGATGTCCCCTTGCGGAAGTTCACCAAGGAGTTGACCCGCGTTAACCAGTGACAGCTCCGCTCCCGTGAAATGCCTTACTGCCTGCGCAAGCAGCGAAGCGAATGGTGATTCCTTCTCATATTTTATCGGAAGAGTTCGGTTAATTATTACAGCTGTCTGTCCAAGAGCTCGCTCTGCCTCCGTACGATGTGCGGCGATAGCCAGTGCAACCTTCTCATCCAGCATCTGATCCTTCAATGGAAAACAGCCACTACTAACCAGTCTAGGCTTGTTCGCACTGCTATCCCGCTCTAGCACGACTTTACCAAGCCACTGACCGAATTTTCCGGCTGCTCCCAGCACCGCATTCCCAATGACCAGAGGTTCCTCAAGCACATGGTGTGTGTGTCCGCCAAGAATAACGTCAATGCCCTCAATCTGCTCCGCGAGTTTCCGGTCCGTTGATAGACCCAGATGGGAGAGTATTATGACAATATCCACATTAGGGCGCAGCGCTTCAACTTGCTCACGCAGTGTTTCCACAGGGTCAAGCAGCTTCCATCCCAGCAAGTCGTAAAAAGCAGTAAACGGTGCAGTAGCTCCGAGCAAACCTATCCGAAAGGGTCCTTTATCCACAATAAGAGATGAGTTCATCCATATTGGAGGCAGACCAGTGGCCTCTTCCACAACATTTCCGCACACGACAGGACACAGTAGTCCCGAATAGGACTGTGCCAGCTGCTCCGGTGTAAATGTCAGTCCCTCGTTATTGCCAATCGTTATGGCATCATACCCCGTCAAATTAATCACATCAACGTTGGCTCCCCCAAGTGTCCCCTCTGTCTCTACGGCCATACGATCCATATGATCTCCGATATCCAGAACTAGAACGTTTTCGCTCCGTTCTCTCTCTTGTGCAATCATGGCGGCGATAGAGCTCATGGAACCAAAATGACTGTGGATGTCATTGGTGTGCAGAATGGTTAACGTTTGTTTTTCCTTGGTGCTCATCACACCGCCTCCTCTCAGTCCTTGCCTAACGTACATTCCTCTAATAGATAAGCATAACATTTTCCGCGTCGTTATGATATATTGAAAGGGTTTAGAGATAAAAAAGAGGTGACGCATAAGCATGATATTAACCATACAACTGTTTGCAGGTATTGCTGAACGCCTGGGCACGTCCCTGCTTGAATATGAATATACGGAAAGTCCTTTGACCGCAGCTCTTCTCAAAGAAAGCCTGGCACTCGCCTATCCAGAGGCTGCATCACAGATTCGAACGTCCTTTCTGGCAGTAAACCAGCAGTATGCTCCGGCCGATACCTTGATTAAGCCCGAAGATGAACTTGCCTTAATTCCCCCCGTTTCAGGAGGTGACGGTACTGAAGGGTCCGAGGATGAGCATAGGTCTTCACTCTCCGAACATCGTACTCCGGACGGTATGTTTATGATTACGAAGTCCCCCTTGTCTGTCGAAGCAACAACAGCTCTGGTCATAACCGCAAACCACGGGGCAGCACTGACTTTTGTAGGTACTACTCGTGAAATGACCGGGGAACAGCGAACGGTCCATCTGGAATATGAAGCTTATGTACCGATGGCACTTTCTCAGATGGCTACCATCGGAAGTGAAATCTCCGAGCGCTGGCCAGGTGTCAGATGTGCAATCAGCCACCGGATTGGTCAGGTTGACGTTGCAGAGATTAGTGTTATTATTGCCGTCTCCTCGCCTCACCGCAGTGATTGTTATGATGCCAGCCGCTACGCTATTGAAAGACTGAAACAAACGGTCCCGATCTGGAAAAAAGAAATATGGGACGATGGTTCTGAGTGGAAGGGGCATCAACTGGGACCCTGGAACCCCTTGGACAATTTATAAATAGTCATTCCACCTCTTGCAAGGCTAATTAAATTAGTAAATAAGTCGTTGTCAACCCATTTTTTTCTTGTTATTATAAGCATATATGTCGATATAAGTCGAGGAAAAGGTGGTTTATACGTGAGAGTGCATGTTACTGATCTTAAACCTGGTGATCTGTTAAAAAATGATGTATACAACAGTTCAGGTCTCCACATGCTGATGAAAGGTTCCTTACTCAGCGAAGATGATATTACCAAATTGCTGCAACATGGAATCGATTACGCAGATGTAGAACATACAACATCCGACCTACACTCTGATACGCAAACCATGCCTTCCGATCAGACCCGTCTGTTAACTACCTTGTTTGACGATACGATCAAAGGTACCGAATCTCTGTTTCAGCAAGCGATGGAGAAAGGGTTTATTGACGAAGCTCAGGTCGATGAAATTTTGATTAACCTGACAACTCAACTGGAGAAACAGAAGGATGTCGTTTCCCTTCTACTTATGCTTGACGGCGATAATGATTATACCTACAACCATTCATTGCAAGTGGGAATGCTCGCATTTTATATTGCTGGCTGGATGGGCTACAATCCTGAAGAATGCCTGACAGTAGCAAAAGCAGGTTATCTGCACGATATTGGAAAATCCAAAATTTCTCCTGAAATGCTACATAAACCGGGAAAACTAACCCCGGAAGAATTCGAAGAAATGAAGAAACATACGTTATATGGATATGAGATTGTTAAAGAGTCCACGCAGGACGAGATTCTGGCAACGGTCGCCCTTCAGCATCATGAGCGGGAGGACGGAAGCGGCTATCCTCATGGACTTAAAGGGAACGATATTCATCCGTATGCCCGTATTACGGCCGTAGCTGACGTGTACAGCGCCATGACAACCAACCGGGTATATCAGACCAAGCAGGAGTTAATCTCCGTGCTGTGCGAGCTTTACAGCCTGAGCTTTGGTCAACTAAATGGAGAAGCTACCCAGGAGCTTATCAAACATATGCTGCCCAATTTTATAGGAAAAAGGGTACTGCTCACCTCGGGGGAAACTGGCATCATCGTCATGAATAACCCTGCAGACTATTTCCGTCCGCTTGTTCAGACATCCACAGCCTTTATTGATTTAGCGAAAGAAAGAGATATCGCCATCGTTGAAATTTATATTCAATAGTTCCATGGTTTCGTAGCAGCACGTAGAAAATAGAAAATGAATGATGATGAAGAATTACACTACAAGAGCTTATCCTATGAAAGTAAAAAGGGAAGCCGATTTTTCGGCTTCCCTTTTGCTTTAATCAGGTTTGATGTGCGTATTAAACGCAGAATGCTTTAGTGATGATAACCAACAGAATGAACAATACCAAGATTGCGCCTACCGATGTGAATGGGTTGTATCCACCTACGCCGCCAACATTGCCACCACAACCATATCCTACCTCGCTCATGTGATTGCCTCCTCTTCATCAGGTATACCCTAACATATGATCTTGCAGGGTAAGCGAACCGGGCGAAATGGCAATATTCGATAAATGTTTTTTTGCCTGCTTCAATACGAATCGCAATCAGCACGCTGGCCCTTATTGTTTTCCCGAATCGGACGAGACCTGAATTCCTTTTTCCTTGCGATACATAATAACCAGCATTCTCCAGAAGTCGTAACTGCCTGTATCCGTCATGATATAAGAACGATAGTAATGATATGCTTCAGCTGCCCAAGGCGGACAGGGCATACTGGATAGATTCTTCTGCTGCGCGATCCAAGACGCCTGAGCTTCCAGCGTCTTCTCCATCGCTTCAAAAGCTTTCTTCTCTTCACTTGTCATCGGCAGAGCCTCCTGCTCTTCAGATGTGGAACCGAATTCCGCTTGCAAATATGCTCCAGGCTCAACCACTCCATCCACACTGGCTGTATACCCGTAAGACGGGGTACTCGCTTTGCGAATCTCATAATGGACATGGGGTCCGGTGCTCTGTCCTGTACTCCCTTGATTACCTAAGAGCTGACCTCGTTTCACTTGCTGACCTACCCTTACCGCAATTCGCGACAGATGGGCGTAACAATGCAGATACCCACGATGATCCTGGACAGCCACTGTAAGCCCATAACCGCCGAATCCGGATCCCGTAGCTCCTTCAGCGGCAAATTGTACGGTCCCTTCCATAAAGCCGTATACAGGGCCATTCCAAGGTTCTGTGACGAGGTCAATTCCCCGATGGAACGTTTGTCCACCATGAATGGGATGAATGCGATAACCAAACGAACTTGTAATGCGATATCCTACAAAAGGATTAAAGCTCATAGATTCACCATCCTTTTCTATCAATAGATGCAGCAATCTATGAAATCGCTTGTGCTGTTGAACCTATTTTATGCGAAAAACAGCGATTCAACCATCCGGGTTTCTGCCATACAAGTCCGTTTTTTCATATAAATCGGATTATTTTCGTGCTCAAAAAAACAAGGACCGGAGGAAATCCCCCGATCCTTGTGCATGCAGCAATTAACCAATGCTGCCTTCCATTTCGAATTTGATCAATCTGTTCATTTCTACCGCATATTCCATTGGCAATTCCTTAGTGAACGGCTCAATGAAGCCCATGATGATCATTTGTGTTGCTTCAGCTTCGGTCAGACCACGGCTCATCAGATAGAAGAGTTGGTCCTCAGATACTTTCGATACCGTAGCTTCATGCTCCAGCATAATGTTGTCATTCATGATTTCATTGTAAGGAATTGTATCCGATGTGGACTCATTATCCAAGATGAGCGTATCACATTTGATGTTGGACTTGGCACCTTCTGCTTGACGACCAAAGGAAGCCAGACCACGGTAGGTTACTTTACCACCATGCTTACTGATGGATTTGGATACAATCGTTGAAGTCGTGTCTGGAGCCAAGTGGATCATTTTCGCACCTGCATCCTGATGCTGATTTTTACCAGCTACAGCGATGGAAAGTACGGAACCTTTTGCACCACGGCCTTTCAGTACAACGGCTGGATATTTCATCGTCAGTTTGGAACCGATGTTACCATCGACCCATTCCATGGTTGCATTTTCTTCAGCAACTGCACGTTTGGTAACCAGGTTGTAGATGTTTGGTGCCCAGTTTTGGATCGTTGTGTAACGGACACGGGCATTTTTCTTACAGATGATCTCAACCACGGCACTGTGAAGTGAGTTCGTGCTGTAAATTGGAGCTGTACAGCCCTCAACATAGTGAACGAAGCTGTCTTCGTCTGCAATGATCAGTGTACGCTCGAATTGTCCCATATTCTCGGAGTTAATCCGGAAATAGGCTTGCAGAGGCACTTCACATTTAACGCCCTTAGGCACGTAGATGAAGCTTCCTCCGGACCATACGGCACTGTTCAGTGCTGCAAATTTGTTGTCCGCTGGCGGAATTACAGTAGCGAAGTATTCACGCAGGATTTCCGGGTGCTCTCTAAGAGCCGTATCGGTATCCATGAAGATTACGCCTTGATCTTCAAGTTCCTTTTGCATGTTGTGGTATACAACCTCAGATTCATACTGAGCCGATACCCCTGCAAGGAACTTTTGCTCTGCTTCAGGAATACCCAGTTTATCAAAGGTTTCCTTGATTTCGGAAGGTACCTCTTCCCATGTTTTTCCTTGTTTTTCAGAAGGACGAACATAGTACTGGATATCGTTGAAATCCAGCTCGTCGAGATCTCCGCCCCATTTTGGCATTGGCATTTTCTCGAATTGTTTCAGTGCTTTCAAACGGAACTCGAGCATCCACTCCGGTTCGTTTTTAATCCGGGAAATTTCGGTAACGACTTCTGCAGTCAGACCTTTGCCGGTTTGAAAGATGGATTTGTGCTCGTCGCGAAAACCATATTTATACTCTTCCATTTCTGGTGCTTTTTTAGCCATCTTGCTCTACCTCCCTATCGTTATTGTACATTGTCCTCTTCGTCAATCCCTTTGCGTAAAGCATTCCAGGCCAGAGTGGCACATTTGATGCGTGCAGGGAACTTGTTCACACCGGATAGGGCTTCGAGATCTTCATAATCGTCGAAATCGACTTCTTCCCCTTTCATCAGTGAGGAAAAACGGTCAGCCATATCGAGCGCCTGTTCCATCGATTTGCCTTTCACAGCATCGGTCATCATGGACGCCGACGACATGCTGATGGAACAGCCTTCACCCGTATACTTGGCTTCCTGGACGATTCCGTCTTTCAGTAAAAGCTGCAATGAAATCCGGTCGCCGCACGTAGGATTGTTCAAATTCACCGTGACAGCGTCATTATCAAACGTTCCGCGATTACGCGGATTTTTGTAGTGGTCCATTATAACACGCCGGTACAGATCATCAAGTTGCATCGCCAAAATACTCCTTTGTCTGAATTAAGGCGCTGACAAGCCGGTCCACATCTTGTTCATTATTATATAGATAGAAGCTGGCACGAGCTGTTGAGCTGACTTGCAGCCAGCGCATAAGCGGCTGGCAGCAGTGGTGTCCGGCACGAATGGCTACCCCACTCGCATCCAGTACAGTTGCCACATCATGTGGATGTACATCCCCCAGGTTGAAGGTGACCACACCAACATGACGTTTCGCTGGACCATAGATGGTCAGCCCGTCAATCTCTGCCATACGTTCTGTTGCATAAGCTGCCAATACACTTTCATGATGGGCAATCTCATCCATGCCAATCTGCTCCAGAAAATCGATGGCTGCACCCAGACCTACCGCACCTGCGATAATAGGGGTTCCGCCTTCGAATTTCCACGGAAGCTCTTTCCAATTGGATTCATAGAGACCAACCTCATCAATCATTTCACCGCCGAACTCAACCGGTTCCATGGACTCCAGCAGCGCCTTTTTGCCGTAAAGTGCACCGATTCCGGTTGGTCCGCACATTTTGTGACCAGACAATGCATAGAAATCACAGTCGAGATCCTGTACGTCCACCTTCATATGCGGAGTGCTCTGTGCGCCATCTACAACAATGACAGCGCCATTGCGGTGTGCAATTTCAGCAATTTGTTTTACCGGATGAATGACACCCATGACATTGGATACATATGCGATTGCTACAATTTTTGTTTTGTTCGTAATCGTCTTCTCCACATCTGCCAAATCGATATTGCCATCGGGCTGAAGGGGAATGTATTTCAATGTTGCACCTGTCTCCTTGGCTACCTGCTGCCAAGGAATTAGGTTGCTGTGATGTTCCATCGGTGTGATAACGATCTCGTCGCCTTCTTTGCAGACAGACCGACCGTAGGACGAAGCCACCAAATTGAGGGCTGTTGTTGTCCCACGGGTGAAAATGATCTCCTGTGTACGACGTGCGTTGATAAACTTGGCAACCTTCTCGCGTGCACCTTCATAGGCATCCGTAGCCCGGCTTCCAAGTGTATGCACACCGCGATGCACATTGGAGTTCTCAAATTCATAATAATGCTTAATCGCATTGATAACGGCCAGCGGCTTCTGGGAAGTTGCTGCGTTATCTAAATAGACGAGCGGGTGTCCGTTAATTTCCTGGTGGAGGATCGGGAACTGCTCGCGGATGGATGGGTTCATTGTCCCAGTTTCCGTTCAATAAGGGACTGCAATTGGGTACGCAGTGCTTCCAGAGGAATATCCGCCACCACCGGAGCCAGGAAGCCGTAAATAATCAGACGTTCAGCATCCGTACGGTTAATCCCGCGAGACATCAAGTAATGGATCTGTTCAGCATTGACTTGACCTACGGAAGCCGCGTGACCTGCTGTAACATCGTCCTCGTCGATCAGAAGGATTGGGTTGGCATCTCCGCGTGCTTTCGGGCTCAGCATCAGTACTTTCTCTGTTTGCTGACCGTCCGCTTTGGTTGCACCTTTCTCAATTTTCGTGATTCCGTTGATGATGGCAGAAGCTTCTTCACGCATAACTGCGCGAGTAATCATCTGGCTCGGCGTGTTTTTGCCGAAGTGACGAGCTTCTGTAGTGTAGTTGATTTTTTGGGATCCGGAACCAACAGCGATGACTTTCGAATCCGAGCTGGAGCCATTGCCTTTCAGCACGGACATCGTGTTGCTGGCTGTATCGCCGTTGTTCATTTCACCAACGATCCACTCGATTGTTCCATCGTTCTCAACCACTGCACGGCGGAAGGAAACATCAGTAACATTCGTAGATAGCTGATGAACAGACGCGAAACGTACTTTTGCACCGGATTTTACGAAGACTTCCACGACACCGTTATGGAAAACAGGTGCGGACAGTTCGCCGGAAACATAGTTGTCAACGTAAGTTACAGAGCTGTTCGCTTCAGCAACAACGAGGACATGAGGTGCAAAAGTTGCAGTTGCATCATCTGTGAGCAAAACAGCTTGAAGCGGAACTTCAATTTCCACATTTTTAGGAACATACAGGAATACTCCACCGTTCCAGAGAGCCGCATGCAGAGCGGCAAGGGAATGCTCATCTGCCTTCACAGCTGTGTTCAGGTAAGGTTTTACCAGATCGCCATGCTCGCGAACCGCAGTAGCCAGATCCGTGAAAATAACGCCTTTGGCTGCCAAATCAGCAGATACCTTGGAGTATACTGTGCCGGAATTGCGCTGGATAACCAGACTGCCTTCAGCTTGATCCTGAACGAGATCTTTAATCGAAGCAGGTACTTCTTCCAGAGAAGAAATAGCCTCACTTGCTTTATATGTGCCATATTCGCTGACATTCCAGCGTTCTATTTTTTGTTTTTCCAGTTTCGGAAGCGCAAGACCACTTGCAAGCTTAAGGGCTTCAAGCCGCTGCTCGGTCAACCAGCCGGGTTCGTTGTTACTTTCCGACAAGGCGCGAAGCGCTTCAGATTCAACCGGAAGAATTGTTTGTGTAGTCATCGATTATCCTCCTCCGTTTTGTCTTTACGCTTCTTGGCCTACAGTTTCATCCGTGATTCCCAGCTCTTCCTTAACCCAGTCATATCCCTCTGCTTCCAGACGGTGAGCCAGTTCAGGTCCGCCGGATTTGACGATACGACCTTGCATCATAACGTGCACATAATCAGGTGTGATGTAGTTCAACAAACGCTGATAGTGAGTGATGATGAGGAATCCACGATCTTCGCTCTTCATTGCGTTTACACCATTTGCTACAATTTTCAGAGCGTCGATATCCAGACCGGAGTCAATCTCATCAAGAACTACGATTTTTGGATCAAGCAGCATCATTTGCAGAATCTCGTTACGTTTTTTCTCACCACCGGAGAAACCTTCGTTCAGGTAACGGTGTGCAAACTCTGGGTTCATGTCGAGTTCTTTCATTTTGCCTTCCATTTGACGAATGAACTTGATCAGGGAGATCTCGTTACCTTCACCGCGGCGTGCGTTAATTGCACTGCGCAGGAAGTCGGAGTTCGTTACGCCTGCGATTTCGCTTGGATATTGCATAGCCAGGAATAGACCTGCACGCGCACGCTCATCTACTGCCATGTCCAGTACATCTTCACCATCAAGGGTTACTGTACCGTCTGTAACTTCATATTTAGGGTGACCCATCAGAGCCGATGCCAATGTGGATTTACCTGTTCCGTTCGGACCCATGATTGCGTGGATTTCTCCACCTTTCATTTCCAGGTTAATGCCTTTCAGGATTTCTTTACCTTCGATCGTCGCTTTCAGACCTTCAATGACGAAATTCGTAGCCATGTGTATTGTTTCCCTCCATTGATTAAATTGATGTTTGCTGTCGAAAACGAAAAAGCGCCTATTAAATATCTGAACAGGGCTTCCCCTGAATTTCTACAAGTACCGCAATTTCCAAAGCAATAATCACTTTAGAATAATTCTAAACTGATTCTCATTGATTATCAAGTCATTTCCGAGAACACTTGTCCTCTCAGGAAATATGATTCTACCTGATTCTATAATAAAAGCGGGTTTGAATCAAATGAGAAACCGTTATTTCTTCCAACTCACAGTGAGAAAAATCACTGTAATTCATTATTTCATTCCATATTAATCTGCCAAAAAGGGCTTATCCATAATCTGGACAAGCCCTTCCTTATTTCATTTTATATTTTGAGCATATCGTTAATCTTCTGTACCTGTTCGTCAAAATCCGCAACATCCACCACCGGCGTCATTTCGCGCGGCACCGGACCATTCGGAATGGAAATCCAGGAACGGCACCCATTATATTCGGGCAGCACCGGTATTTCCATCGGTTCATTCAAACGGTACACACGGAGTATCAATACATGTAACGGATCTTTCCGTTTCCACTTCAAGCGGTCTTCGGCAAAATCCGATGTCCACATATGAAAGTCATGAAGTCGGTCCAGCATCTCCTGATCTCTGATCTCCAAATCCTGAATCACTTCGGCATATGCAGTGATGCGGATTGTCGAAGCTTCGGGCACCCATTCGGCCAGTGATTCTTCAACATATGAATGATCTGAGGACTTAATCAGTTCTTTACGCTGATGTTCATAAGTCGGATACAGATAAAATGCCGGACTTTTCAGCTCAAAATGTCTGGTTTCCTCCACAATACCGCCTTTGCGCATCACCAGAATCTGGCGACCGTTTTCCAGCGCTTTAATTGCGGAAGCCCACTCTTTTAATGCCGGTATCGTTGTGCCTAACATGCGGATCTCCTCCCGTAATCTGTCTTGTCAGCAGTATAGACGCTTTGTCTGTTCCTGACAACAGCATAAGATCAAGGGTTTGAGAAGTGCTCCTTTATAGAAGACATTAACTTTATTACACGGCTCTATAACTGTGGCTTAACCCAAGAATGAACGCAGCATCCACATGTGTTTCTCCAGATCGGCTTTGAAACCGGTCAGCATGTCGGATGTCGGCTGGTCTTCTGCAGCTTCCGCTACTTCGATACCTTCCTGGTACTCATTGGACAGCGTAGCAAAGTCCTCGATCAGGTTTTGCACCATTGTTTTTGCATCTTCGCCACCTGCAGCTTCCTGGATGGAAGCGAGCTCCAGATACTCTTTCATGGTAGCAGCAGGGCTGCCTTTAAGCGTAAGAATACGCTCAGCGATTTCATCCATTTGTACAGTAACTTCATTATAGAACTCTTCAAATTTCACATGCAGCGTGAAAAAGTTTGGTCCTTTTACATACCAGTGATAGTTATGGATTTTGACGTACAGGACGTTCAGGTTAGCTACCTGACGATTAAGTACTTGTTCTACTGATTTCGCTTGATCTGTTTTGTTTTTTGTAGCCATGTGAATCCCATCCTTTATTATAAAATTAGTCTATTATGTAGTGTTGACAGATGAATCTGCCTTACATAACAGAGAGTTAAACAGTTCGTCACCGCTGCATAGCGGCTGGCCTTGTAGGCGGTAAATTGTGAACCGTCCGGCCTATTTGTTTTTACCCTGGCACACCAGCTTCGAAACAAGTCGCACAGGGCTCGCCTTAAAAAAAGGGTACAAAAAACGGGTTAATTCCGATATACTGACTTATACCAAGCAAAGAAGTGGGTTTTCCTGTTTCTTCATATATATGGAGGTGGCATCCTTGTCTCAATATCACCCGTTAACCCCCCAAGAAGCAATCGAGCTGGCCAAAACCTTACCGGGTCCATTTACGGCAGATGCAAATCTGGAATGCCGTGAGATCGGAGACGGTAATCTGAATTTGGTTTTCCATATCACGGATCAGAACTCCGATAAAAGTATCATTATCAAACAGGCCCTTCCTTATGCGAAAGTGGTTGGTGAATCTTGGCCTCTGTCTCTGGTTCGTGCCCGCATTGAACGTGAAATTCTGCAGGAAGAGTATCGTCTCTGCCCGGGGATGGTGCCAGAAGTGTACCACTATGATGATGATCTCGCGTTGACGGTTATGGAAGATCTCAGTGATCATGTGATTATGCGCAAAGGCCTCATTGAAGGTGTCACATACCCTCTCTTCGCACAGCATATCGGAGAATTCATGGCAAGAACGCTTTTCTTCACATCCGATCTCGGCATGAATCAACAGTTGAAGAAGGAAAAGCAGGGTCGATTCGTGAATCCGGATCAGTGTAAAATCACGGAAGATCTGATCTTTGACGAACCATACCGGATCGCTGAGAAAAATAATTATGAAGCTTCCATCGAGGACGAGGCTGAAGCCCTTCGCACAGACGGAGCGTTGCATCTGGAAGTGGCCCTGCTTCGGGAAAAATTCCTTACCCATGGACAAGCTCTGCTTCATGGTGACCTTCATACGGGAAGTATTTTTGTCACACCGGAATCGACCAAAGTTATTGATCCCGAGTTTGCCTACTATGGTCCGATGGGATTCGACGTGGGTGCTGTACTCGCCAACCTGCTTTTGAACTATGCTTCTCTGCCAGGTTGGATTCAGGATGAAAAAGCACTGCGTGACCGCGAAACGCTGTTGCTTAATATGGTTCGTGATGTATGGAATGAATTTGAGACCCGCTTCCGTGCATTATGGGAATCTGATCTCGTTGATCCAATGGCGAAAGCACCGGGATATCAAGACCTTTATGTACAACAATTGTTCAGAGATTCCATTGGCTTCGCGGGTGCGAAAATGGTACGCCGCATTGTCGGCCTTGCCCACGTGGCAGATATTGATACGATTCAGGATGATACAGAACGTGAACGTGCTCAGCGCAAAGCACTTGCTATTGGTAAAACGTTAATCAAGAGCAACCGTCGACTGAATACCATTGGTGAAGTGCTGGACCTTGTGTCCACAGCCATCTCCTCAATCAAAGTTTAAACTTAGGAACGGAGGAACATCCATGACAACCCCTGAACACCAGCCTCTGTCCTCCCTCAATTGGAAACAGGACAAGCTTGAAATGCTTGATCAACGCCTTCTGCCCGAAACCATTCTGATGCTTAAGCTATACACGCCTGAAGAAGTGTGGGAAGCCATTCACTCCATGAAAGTCCGCGGTGCTCCAGCTATCGGAATCGCTGCTGCGTTCGGTGTCGTATTGGGCGCTAAAGCTTACGATGGACTTTTCATACAAGGCTGGCTAGATCATGTAAAATCCATTTGCGCCCATCTGGCCACTTCACGCCCAACAGCAGTGAATCTGTTCTGGGCACTGGATCGAATGATGCAAAAGGCAAGTGATCTGGCCGAAGCTGGAACAAGCATCGAAGATAGCAATGCTGCACTCGAAGCAGAAGCTCTCCTAATTCAAAAAGAAGATGAAGAGGTTTGCCGGATGATCGGAGAACATGCCCTTCCACTCTTCGAAGATGGTATGGGTGTGCTTACGCACTGCAACGCTGGAGGACTTGCCACAGCCAAATACGGCACAGCAACCGCACCAATGTATCTCGCTCAGGAACGTGGCATTCAGCTCAAAGTTTTTGCAGATGAAACTCGTCCTGTTCTTCAAGGCGCGCGCCTTACCGCATTTGAACTGCAGCAGGCGGGTATCGATGTTACCCTTCTGTGTGACAATATGGCAGGTATGGTGATGTCCAAAGGATGGATCCAAGCCGTTATTGTTGGTACAGACCGCGTCGCGGCAAACGGTGATGTGGCGAACAAAATCGGAACCTACAGCGTAGCGGTGCTTGCCAAAGCGCACAATATTCCGTTTTATGTAGCCAGCCCGCTGTCCACCATTGACTTATCCACACCTTCCGGGGATCTCATTCCGATTGAGGAGCGTTCTGCCGAGGAAGTAACCGAAGGCTTTGGCAAACGTACAGCACCGCAAGGGGTAAAAGTATTCAACCCTGCATTTGATGTAACACCTAATGAGTATGTAACAGCAATTATTACGGAAAAAGGTGTTGTTCGTGCTCCGTTCAAAGAAAACCTAGCCGCCTTGTTTGCCAAGGAAGAAGTATAATGTTGCATCTGACTTAGATGCTGCACATAAAAAAAGGGCTCCGCAGGGGCCCTTTTACTTTTACTTTATAAAACCATTACTTTATAAAACCATTGCAGAATCCGGTCCAGCCGCAAGCAGCACTGTTTCGAAGATATCTCAGCTGCTCACTTCGTTTCATCGGACGTTATCCTGGATCAGATCATCTTCAGCAATGCCTCAACACCTGTCATACCAACCGTTATGCCCATCGCTTCAGCTTCGGTTGTAACGGACTCCATTGGCGCGTGCAGCAGCTGATCCAGCGTTCTCACCCCAACCGCTCGAGCTGCAATAATTTTGCGATCCCCAAGCTTTTCGTTAAGTAATCCGACATCAAGTGCTCCACACATGATATATCCCTTGGATGTGTTTATTGTCAGTAACGTCGTTTTGGGTAACTTCACTTCCACCCCAACCAGCACATGCTCTCCAACTACAATCGGCTCCATGCTCACCATAATCTCACGATCCACCTCCTATTCCCGCAGGTCAGGATAATTGTATGCCCCATTCCGATTCTCGGTGTGGACACCTGCGGAAAACAAACTAAAAGCCTTAAAAAGGTCACTTTAAATTTAAAAAGGATCCATTAAAATTCATACTAAATCTCTCACGACATCTCATAACATTAAATAGATGCAGAATATGTATCTGGCCATATGAAAACTGTTTCAGCTTCGCAGTGTTGCTCGTTATTTTCTGCGCCTCTAGTACTATGATTATTGCCACATTAATGATATAGTGAATTGAAGCGTATTTATCGACTGACATATCTACAAACGGGGCTGGGATGAATGAAGGAAACCTTATCCAACGGAGAAGAAGTTGGCTTTTTATTTAATGTCGACATTCTTATCAAAAGCCGCTCGAATGCCTTGGCGCTACAGTCCCTGTTGGAGCTCATGAACAAAGAGGAACAAATTGCGGACTTTCGCATTCAATCTGGCTTAGAGCTTGGCAAGATTATTGAAGCAACGATCCAGTCCAGGAAAGATTCGATCACCTCCCTTCACCACGAACGGAAAAAATCTCAATTGAGCGGACTGAAAACAGCTCCATCGAATCAATCAACAAATTCATCAAACTCGGCAAAACCACAAGACCAAAAGGAAACGGTTTCTTCTCAGAATTTAGCTGCACCAGAGTCGGCCAGTTCTTCTCAGGGAAATTCCTTTGATGAATGGATTGATACCCTCATTAAGGAAAACCGGCTTACCCGAATTGTGGTCAACAACAAGAACGGCAAACATCAGAGTATTCCATGCCGCATTTTGAATTTTGATCGGGATAACAGCATTGTAAGTGTCTACCATGTAGATGAAAAACAGGTCTACTCATTCCGAACGAATGAAATTGACGAGTTTTTGTAGATCCATTACGAACGCAAACCAAAAAAAAGCAGCTTACGTGGAAATTTCACATTATTCCTCGTAAGCTGCTTTTTCCATTCCCAGGTAAGCTGGTTCCTACTTCTTGCGGACAATTGACCAGTTGGGTAGTCACACCCTAATTAGGAGCGCTCTTTCCCTCGTTGCCACACATCCAAGGCAAATAACAGCCATCCAGCAATAAAAGCAACTCCACCAATAGGTGTAATGGCACCTAAAACTTTGATGCCCGTAATACTAAGTACATACAAGCTGCCGGAGAACACAATAATACCGATAAACAACAGACGAGCTGCCCATTTTAGCTTGGAGGACACCCCAAGTTGACCGGCTGTTAACCCAACAATCAACAGGGCCAGGGCATGAATCATGTGATACTGCACTCCGGTTTCATATACGGCAATCGCATCTGCACCGATTTTTTCCTTAAGCATATGGGCACCGAACGCGCCAATCGCTACAGACAGCATTGTCATTATTGCTCCAACTGTCATCCATACTCGTTGCATTTTCACTTCTCTCCCCTAATGTCATGTCACACTAATGCTTATTTTAGCGAATCTCTGAGCTGTTTACCAGTTCAGTGGGATATTATGAGCTTCCATACATATGGCGTTGAGATGTGGATCGAAAGGTTGGTCTGATGGGGCATAAAGGAAAGAGAAAACTTGATTTTTATCGGTAGTTGTGGAAAAGTAAAAGGATCTGTACTCCTGTAACCATCAGGAGAATCACCATGCTTAAATGAGGTTAATAACAATCAATAACGAGTAGGGAGGGATATGATATTCATGGAACAACAAAATACGTATGAACAAGCCGGCAGCAATGATCCGTTTGCGACCAATCCTGCAGATCCAACAGATCCCGTACTGATCAGAACGAAACATTCAGGTCCCGGTATCGCAAGTTTTGTCATTGGACTGGTAGCACTCTTGGGTTTTATTTTGACCTTCTTCCTCGCCACCATTGCACTCAGCAGTGCTCTTGGGACGATAACACAACCTGTGCAGGTTGAGGAAATTGCTTTGCATCCAGCTGTATTAATGGCATCCCTGTTTATCCTGGTTTGCCTTGTTCTAAATCTGGCCGGTCTTATTCTCGGAGTCATCGGCCTTGTGCTTAGAAATCGTAAAAAGGTATTTCCCATTATCGGTACAATCCTTAACGGTATCATGATCCTTACATTTGCAGGACTCATTCTGGCAGGCATTTATATGACGTAAAACAACCAGACCACAACCATTTAGTCAAATTCTCGTATCTAAAGGAGATCGACATGTCAAGAATCAAAATTTTTGCAGATAGCACGAGTGATCTGAATCCAGACTGGATTAAAACTCACGATATTGGGATTATTCCGTTGTACGTTGTATTCGGTGATGAATCCCTGAAGGATGGTGTTGAGATCACCCCTGAACTGCTGTATGAGCGCGTAAGCAAAGACGGACGACTGCCCAAAACGGCTGCTCCATCTCCTGCTGATTTCATGAAGGCTTTTCAACCATACATAGAACAAGGGGACGACATCCTGTATATCAGTTTGTCTTCTGAGCTATCATCCACTTATCAAAACGCACTGCTGGCAAGTTCAGAGTTTCCCGAAGGCCGCATCTCTGTTGTGGACTCACTTAATCTTTCCTCCGGCATTGGACTGCTTGTCATGAAGGCAGTGCATGCTGCGCAGAAAGGTCAGAGCCTGAAAGAAATCACTCATTTGGTTGAATCAATGAAGCCCAATGTACGGACCGAATTTGTGATTGATACTTTGGAATATCTGCACAAGGGTGGACGCTGTTCAGGCATGCAAAACCTGATCGGAAGCCTGCTCAAGATTCGCCCCGTCATTCGCGTAACAGATGGCAAGATGTCACCAGCCTACAAGGTTCGTGGAAAAAGGGAAAAGGCGCTGGATCAAATGCTGCAAAATACACTCAGCGAAAAGCATCAGATTGATACAGACCTAATCATTGTTGTACATACCATGGCTGAAGAGGATGCACTTGAGCTGCAGAAATCCCTGCAGGAACAAACGGGTGGACGGGTTGAATTAACTACAGCAGGATGTGTAATCTGCAGCCATTGCGGACCCAAAACAATAGGTATCATCTATAACACGGTTTTGTAAAAAAGCAATACACGTTGAACGTTGGTTAAACGACGATAACCAAGCGCATAAAGGGCATCCTGGCTGCACACAGCCAAGGATGCCCTTTTACATTGCTCCTATACTAATAACTTTTTGTTTTCAAGTCATTCAAGCTCTTGAACGCATATCCTTGTTTCCGTGCTTCATCTATGATCGAGCCCAGTGCCTCTGTGTTATCTTTGGAGACTGAATGCAGGAGAATAACAGCGCCAGGATGTAATTGTTTGAGCACCTGTTGACGTGCATAGTCAGCTCCGCGCTGTACATTGACATCCCAGTCCTTGTAAGCCAGTGACCAAAATACATTGATGTAGCCCTGAGCATGGCTCTCCGCAAGCGTACGGTTATTGAAAATACCACGAGGCGGACGCAAAAAAGTGGCTTGCTGGCCGGTTAAGCGATTCACTTCCGCTTTCACCTGTTCAAGCTCTGTTTTCAGCTTTTCGTTGGATACCCGAGTCATATCCGGATGGCTCCAGGAATGGTTGCCAACAATATGTCCCTCAGCTGCCATGCGCTTTACCAGTTCCGGCTGATCCTTCAAATAATGACCAGTGACGAAAAATGCGGCAGGAACTTTCTTATCACGCAGCACATCCAGAATGGCAGGTGTAAACCCATTCTCATATCCGTTATCAAACGTGAGATACAATTCTTTTTGTTTGGTATCCCCCAAAAAGATCGCTTCATTGTTTTCCAGGATCGACTTAAAACCTTCCTGGTCAATAGAGGGCAGCTGCCCGTTTTGGCTTCTCTTGAAGCCAAAGTGATATGCTCCTGTAACGGGCGATGCTTCAGTGTGCATCGGAAAAATGCTGAACGCCGTTACGGCAGTCAACAGCATATATAAAACCAGTCGCTTCATATTCAACCGCTCCTGTTCCTGAATAATGGGTTGTCGCTTCCTATCACGAGCCCCTTCAGGTAATATACCACCGGAACGGCGAATGTATGTACCTCTTCCATGACACTTGCCATGACCGCATTAGAATCGTTTGTTGCTTTGCTCGGGTTGATGCAGCAATTCAATTAATGTTTGCGGCTTGCCGCTGGAGGACAACCATTCCCTGACCGTTTCGATCGCCTTCGTTTGCCCGTCACCACGGTCACGCCAGGTCAGCAGTTCGATCACCTTAATAATAAGTGCCGACATGCTGTCATAATCCATCTCTGAACGATCAGCACGCATCTTATGGTACAGCGCCTCTTGCTCCCAATCGAGCAATATTTCTTCACCAATCGTTGGTTTCATTAAGGTGTAAGCCCTATTACACCCCGAGCATCGTACGGTCGTTACCTGTTGTGAAGCAAAACTCACATGGATGTCATGCTCACAGTCCGCACATTGAAAGCTAACCTGTATGTTCTGTATTTTTTCGTTCATAGTGCTCTTCCTCCTGCTATGGGTGTACTACTTCTATACCCGAAAATGGTGAAGTTCACGCTAAACCTCAGATCATTAAAGATCGTGCTATATTCTTGTAAATATGTTAAAATATATTACATATCATGAGTGGAGAGGCGGATTTCCATGTCGAAGGAAGAGCGCAATATTACTTGGCAGCAATCGAGTTTAAGCAGGCATGCACGTGAACTACATAACGGCCATCGCAGCCGTGCGTTGTGGTTTACCGGATTATCCGGTGCTGGTAAATCCTCACTTGCATTTGCCTTGGAACAGCATCTGCATGGCCGAGGCGTTCGTTGTTATGTACTAGATGGAGACAATGTGCGTCATGGACTCAATCGCGATCTTGGTTTTACATCGAAAGATCGACAAGAAAATTTACGCCGCATTGGTGAAGTAGCCAGGTTGATGGTGGATGCCGGGTTACTCGTTCTTTCAGCCTTTATTTCTCCTCATGCACAGGATCGGGAAATGGTCAGACAATTATTTGAGCCTGAAGATTTTATTGAAATTTATGTGCAGTGTTCCATCGAAGAATGTGAAAGGCGCGATCCGAAAGGGTTGTACAAAAAAGCACGCAGCGGGGATATTCCCCATTTTACCGGAATCTCGGCACCTTATGATGTTCCAGAGGATCCCTCACTGATTATTGATACGGAACAACTGCCTTTGGACGAAGCCGTTCAAAAGATTGTGCAGTACCTGGAATTGACAGGTGCACTTCAGCTTCCCCTCGCTCCTACTACCAGTCAGATTTAATCCGAATACGTATGGATTCAGGTTATGGACCCATTATAGAAAAAAGGCACAGTGACGATCCTGTGCCTTTTTTGAATGTGGTGAGTATGATTTATCCATCTGTTAATGCCCTACAACACCGGCCTGCATATTCAACAACTTGCTGAAGGTTCCTACCGGGTCAGTGGATAATTGTTGGTACCCTCCCTGCTGGATTACTCGGCCTTCCTCCAGTACAATCACCCGATCCGCAGTGCGAATCGTGGACAACCGATGGGCTATTACAATAATGGTAACATGTCCTTTGAGTCGTTCAAGCGCCTCATGGATGTGCTGCTCATTCTCACTATCCAGCGCACTTGTGGCTTCATCCAAAATGAGTACAGACGGATTACGCAGCATCGCTCTTGCCAGTACCAGACGCTGGCGTTCCCCTCCGGATAAACGAATCCCACGATCTCCAATCATCGTATCCAATCCGTGAGGAAGTTTGCGGACAAATGCTGCTGAGGAGGAAAACTGCAATGCTTGCCACATCTGTTCCTCGCTCGCGTCAGGGTCAACCAGTCGCAGGTTCTCACGAATGCTTGTATGGAACAGAAATGGATCCTGGGACACATATCCAATTGAACTTCTCCACGCCAATAACTGCTCTTCAGACAGTGGAACACCATCGATGAGGATTTGCCCACTTTCTGGACGGACAAGCCCCATAATAAGATCAATCAAGGTACTCTTTCCTGCACCTGATTTACCCACAATGGCTGTCATCCCTTTCGCAGGAATGGATGCAGTAACATGTTCGAGCGAATAAGATGAACTGCCCTCATAGCGGTAATTGACATTTATACATTCGATGGATCGCATCAGTTCAAGCGGCTGAATCGGATGAATGTCTTTTTCGGTAGTCCGGTTCGAAGCTCCTGCACCTGTGGTAGAACTACTAATTTCACGACTTAAATTGGTTTCAGCCTGCAGCTTTCTGACGAGCTGAAAGGCGGGCAGCATTGAGCTAATATACTCCAGATTGGACTGAATGGATGTAAACCTGGGCCACAGCCGGGAGAAAATGAGAATGATCAGCAGTAAACTTGCCGGAGGTACAGCAAGAACACGCAGTGACAGGTAGATGAAGGCGGCAATAATAACAGCCGAGGATACGCGGTGAATGAGCTGTGTTCCACTGTTCAACTGGCTGAATTGAATGACATTTCGCTCGATGCGTTTGCATATTTTTTCAAACCATCCGATATGCGACTCCTCAAGCATGTTGCTCTTAATATCCTTGATACCGTTAAAATGCTCTGTAATACCATTGTAATAGTGCTGGGATAGCTCGGATGTCTGATCACCAATCTGCTTGGCCCGCTGCACGAACTTCTTGAGCACGAAGAACAACAGAAGTCCAAAGACGATTACAATCGCAGTTAACTTCGCAGATAGCCAAAAAGCGAGCCCAATCTGAATAGCTGTAAAAATCAAGGACGCCGCCATTTGCAGGATCAGATTCGTGCCTTGACTGACTCGTGCAAGTTCTGTCGTTAATATATGGTTAAAATCGGATTTTCGTTTTTGGAGAAAAAAAGACCATTTGGCCATAATAATGGCCCGGTACGTTTCCTGTCGCAAAGTTCTTATAAACTGCTGTTGAATTCGGGTATTTCGAATCGTCTGCATGCGTTGGAGCCAGGCCTGTCCGGAGAGGATAACCACGAAAATGCTCAATATCAATACTAATTGACTGTTGTCGGAAAGACGACCTAACCACTCGGACAGCCAGGATAACTGTAAACCAGTTGTACCCATGTCAAAAATACCGATCAAACTTAACATCGGGACTAGCATATAAATGCCAATTCCCTCCATTAAACTAATGCAGATCATGCCTAGTAAGTTCCAATAGAGAACGGGTCCAGTTACATCACGAAGCTTGCGCATATAAAATCGAAGTTCTGAAATCATTCGTTAACCCCTTTCCGTCATCGCGTTCCTTTTCATTCGCCGCCAGAACCAGAGGAAAGGACGTAACGGAAAATACAGAAAGTGCAAAGAGCGCGGAAGCGGCATTTGTTCCACATCCCAGGTACTTGGATATAATCGTTCAATGAAGAAAAACAACTTCTGTCTGGTACTTCTCAGTGCAAACAGATAGGAGCGGTAACTACGTAAATTCGCGGGCGTGTCCAGCATATCATTCATAAATAAAACACCATGCTTAGCGAGCCGTTCTCCTGCCCGTTCTTGAGAGGACATTAAGCTGCGATAATCAGTACCCAGTGGTGTGTTCATCAGCACGGATACAAGGCGAAGCGCTTGGGCACCAATAACGAGCCGCCCTTCAGCTTTCAGGCGTCTGGTTAACAGGTTTACATCTACAGGCATGCTGCGAATCATCTGATCGATATCCAGGAGCCAGCGCAGCCTGAACCAGCCATGACGGGCGCCGTGAGTTACCAGATATGCCCACAAGTCTTCTCTTTCCAGCATGCGGATCGGGGTTTGCGTGTACGTGCTGAACCGACTACGCTGCCACAGCAGCTCAAAATCCGTTTCTTTTCCGGAATCCGGATTAAGCCGCCAGTGAATTTCCACTTGCGTTTTCTTAAGAGGATGCTTGTAACAGATATGATGCTCCCGCCACTTCCAGCTCTGCACGGTTGGGCGCCGTTTGCCTTCCTTGGATACATAACCGAGTGTTTCCAGAATCTGTTCGGCAGACTCCACATCATCAAAAGGAATGAGAATGTCCAAATCCTTGGATGTTCTTAAGGATACATCTCCGTAGAGATCGTGGGCGAGCGCTGGTCCTTTTAACGTAATACTCCGAATTCCCTGTTCGTTAAAAGCTCTGCAGACCTGTTCCATCTCCGCGGTCAGATGCAGCATGCGAAACGTATTCGCCGTATACTCCTGCCTTAAACTCTCTACAACAGACGCAGGAATGAAGGGAGATTCTAATGTTTTGAGTTTCATATATAGGACCGAGTACAATCTGTGATGGTAGACAAGTCGTAAAAAGAGCTTCCAGTCTGTACCTTCGGTTATAGCTTTGACTGCTTCCGGAGCAAGTCCGTGCAGCTCATCTTTCATGATTGTCAAAATGAGCTTGAGCTCCTGTGGAAACCCTTTTGTATAGTCATCAAATTCAGGATTCATAGACAATTTCTCCAGTTCCCTTCTCCGGACAACGCTTGCCAAACACACCGACAACCGTATATTGGTCCATAGTATCTGCTCCGGTTACGATAATTTTCCCACTTCGCAGCCAGGCATGAGCCATCATTTGTCCTTGCTTATTGCGCGCAGTTCCCATGTACAGCGTACTCTCTATTTTGCGGCGTTCCAGCATCTTCATTGCAGCGATCGCCATGACTAGACAGCGGCTTTCCCATAATGTGTACTTGCTCGCCAGCAAAATGGCCTTGGAAACATGTCTTATCGCTATAATCTGATTCCGATTCAATCCGTTCATCGAGGTTTCATATTGTGCTGTGCCGAGCCCAGGAGCGATTTTCGCAAAAGGTCTTGCTTTGAGGATTCGTGCCCACCCCAAATGAATGTAAGCCTCCCATACCATAAGCCTGACTTCACGGGGCAATGAACGATAAGCTTTGATTTTGCGCAGCATCGTCTTAATCCTCGTGAACAACGTCGATTAATCCCTCACGGGACATGTGCTCAAGAAACGGAATGACTTGCGCATGACATGTATCTGCATCAATCTCATATTCAGATGCCAGAATATCAACCAAGTCAGTGATTGTACGTTCCTGAGACAGCAGTTCCCAGATACGACCGCCGGTACTGCCCAGATTGTAGTATTTTCCACTTTGGATACTCATCATGACCTTTTCTCCGCCCATATCACTGACAAGATTGCCTTCCTTCTGCTTCACACGATCTTTCCAATCGAATTGTTTTGTACTTTTCATTGTTCTGTGTGCACCCCTTTGCGTACATGATCTGTGATCCGTTCAACCATCTCAAATGCAGTAAAATCAGAACCTGACCTCGTCAATCTACAAATTTCTATGCTCGCTGATAATCTCGAAACGGTCTCGAACAGCCACTGTGCAAGGCCTTGTCTTGCGACAAGAGTACTTCGGAAGGTATGCGTACACAGCAGATGAAGCCTTTCCAATCCGTGAACCTGCGTCAATTGAATCGGCTTCCTTACGTCATCCGGTTTGGGATTCAGCTCGAAAATGCCGGCAAGCGGGACAGCTCTCTCATGAAAATAATGTTTAACCGGTATCGCATACTTCGTTATCTCGGCATGCACGGTGGCATAATTCTCTTCTTTCATGCCGAACCCATCCAGGCTGGGCTGCCACAGCTTCTGCTGCGGATACCCTGGAGATACGATAGCTCTTCCTCCGGCATCCCAGGTTAGTGCAACGACGTCATCGGTCAGAAGCGGATACCCGCGTGAAGCCAAAGCCGCTGATAAAGTGGATTTCCCAGCACCTGAATGCCCCACAAATGCATAAGCCCAGCCATCAATAACCACAGCACTTCCGTGTAGTGGCAGGATGCCCCGCTGCATCATGATGACGGCCATGCAAGTACCTAGAATAAACAAGCGGACTTTTTTTTCATCAGCGTTCTGCTTAGGGTTAACGATAATTCTGCGTCCTTGCTCAATCAGGAAGATGCCTGCATCTTCAATTCGAAAAAAAAGGCTGCCGTCACGAGATACGAAATTTTCATTCCCCACATTCCACGCTTCCCAAAGCGCGGTTAAATCGGCAGACTGGATATGTACGTCAATATCACCAGCATCCTGACTACTGTTCTGCACGATCTGGAGTTCTGGCATTTGAAATTGGCTTAGCCAACGCAATCCATATGCTTCATACTGCACAGGCAACAATGAAAGACTCCTCCTTAGCAATGCTGAATGTAAAAAAGCCCTTATATTCATAGGAATCAAATATAAGGGCGGAGGCGAAAAGATGTTGTCTTTCCGCCCTTTAAGTATGATAGCTCTTCGTAAAACTTAATAACTTAGGAAGTTGGATCGTAGAGATCAGCATCGTGATCGGAGATCCAGTCGATTTGTCTGAATCCAGTTCCAGCCATAGTTTGGTTTACTTCCAACACTTCCAGTGCAGGTGCTTGCCATTCTTTCTTTTCCATTGTTGTCACCTCCTTTCAAGAGTCTACAATGCTGCCCAGTATGTAGATCTAACGTTTAAAATTTGCGGATAAAGCGGTAGACGATCAGGCTGTGCATCATCAAACGCATATCCGGGTGTGAAGCAAGTTCAGGCCGTGGCTGTGGAATGTTTTTAAGCGCCAATTGTATCCGGTCGGTGTTTAATATGCCGGCTACACGACTATCAGAACAAAGTGTCTGCACTTCTGCGGTAAAAGCACCCCAATCAGGGATCATCCGGTGCAGCCAATCCGCGGGCTGTATGCCGCGAACACGTTGATTAAGCCTTACCTTATCAGGCAATTCAGGTGAAGTTGCACGCCGGATCAGGGAGCGATCTGTTCCCTTGCTGACATACTGTTCGATAGGCACAGACAGGCAAAATTGAATGACGCGGGCATCACTGGTGGGATCACGCTCCCATGCCCGGTAACGCAAGGAACATTTGGTAGCTACTGCTCCATTCTTGTTTGCTATGGCCAGATTGTTGAATTTCTCGGCTCTTACTTTCAACGCATCTGCCCTAGCTCCTCCCTGAAGCATAACCAGTGATCCGAGTCGCTCCAGCACCCCGGTTCTGCTCGCAAATTCCGGATGTATAAGCTGGTTGGCAGCGACATTGGCAGCCCCTTTCGCGGCCGTATGGAAATGTTCCGGGTAGGCTTTTTGTGCGGTAATACGAGCAATTCTGGAAAATTTCATGCCTGTTCGCTGGGAATATTGCCTCATCTCCTGCAGCATGCGGATCCAGCGGCCACGTTTCATCAGACTGGCGTAATAGTCCAGTGCAGGCCCCCAGGAAATAGTGAAATTCCCCCTGGCTCCTGTAAGGAGAACACCTGCATCCTGCTGGCTTGCCTTTTCGTAAAATCCTCGGATCCAGAATGAATTTTCGAAATACTTATAAGGCATTTCCATCATGTCCAGCCAGGTATCGATCTCACTAAAAGGACTTCTGCCCTCGAAATCAAGATAGTTCTCCGATATATTTCCGATATGATCCACTGTGGAGCGAATGAAAGGTCGTTCATCAGCGAGCAGCGTTTTGGAAGTATAATCCGTAAAATCAGACACTGGCACGTAACTGTACGCATTCAGCCTCTTACCCTGACTGCGCAGGGAGCCGGAAGCAAAGCCGACAACAGCACCGGAATCCAGTCCACCGCTCAATGCAGCCGCTACCTGCCGATGGGTTCGTAAGCGGGCACTGACTGCCTGAGTGAATACATCACGGAATGCTTCAACGTATTCCCCATCGGATTTGAGAAGCAGCGGCTCTACTTCGTCCCAGCGATGATACTGCTTCAGTTCCACTTGGAGAGTGGCTGCTCGGAAGACCAGGGTATGAGCAGGCGGTAACTGGTTCACTCCACAATAAGCCGTCATGTGAATATCTGCCGAGCCATGCATTTCCGGGATGGCCAGAAATTCGGATAACCAGGTCTCATTCAAATCCTTGGTGACTCCTTCCAGATCAAGCAAAGGGCCAATAAGTGTGCAAAATGAGAAACGTTTGCCGTCATGCCGATAATACAACGTCCTCATGCCGGTGATATCCCTCGCTGCAAACAATGTCCGCTTGCGGTCGTCCCAGATTGCAAAAGCAAAGTCCCCGATCAGCTTGCTGGCTGCCTGTTCACCCCATTGCTGATAGGCTCGCAAGATCAGTTCACTGTCCGAGAGGACGGACAACTGGCTTCTGGAGATGAATAACTGATCAGCGAGCTGCTCCCGGTTATCCAAAATAGCATCCGCGGTTATCGTGAGACCACTGACCTCATCAACCAAAGGCAGCTTCTCATGGACTGACTCGGGTGTGATCCACTGAGCATGACAACTCAGGAATGCCTGATTCCCTTTCCAAACGCCGGTTGTATCTGCAGGAATATGTCCCAGGCTCGCGTACAGGCGCCAGCTATCTTCCCAAAACGCTTCCTGACCATCGGTATGAACAATTCCCGCTATGGCACTCATGACTTTCCTCCCCGAAGGATCTTGCGCTGGGATGCCCACGCACTGATTTGGTTACCAAATGGAATCCAGGATTTAATTCGCTGAAGCTTGCTATGAGCAGAAGCCAGCTGCCTCTTCAATCGTTCCTGTTCACTGTATCCTCGCTCCAAGCGGTTATCTGCTGCACGAAGTGCTGCTTCCAATTGTCTGATTGTGGCAAGCGCAGCTAAGGTTGGATCTGTATCGGACTCCGAACGGTGGGCTGCTCCGAGCATTTCATCTCTCGTCGTACTTATGGATGGGGATCCCTGTATGCTGTAATGCGGTTGCCATCTGCAGCCCGTTGCTTCCATAAACTGATGGCCAAGTCGTTCAATGACTTCCTGATCCGGGGCTGCTTCATAACGGACTCCTGTCCATTGTTCCGCCTCTTGCAGCTGTTCAGAGTAACCCATACGATGGAACACGTCCGCCCCCAGAACACGGCAATATGCTTCGACTTCAGTTGTGCTTAGTATACTTTTCCAGTTGTTAACAGAATTTTTGTGTGCTTCTTGATGCGTGGACAAGAACGGGTCTCCGACCCCCATACTGTAGAACATGTTGGATTTCGAACTGTTTACATGAAGGCCATATTGCTCCATGCCCTCTTCATATCCAACGCCGAGAAACTCACACAACTTTTCGACTTCTTCTTTAGGCTTGGAGACCAGCTGTTCATAACGAAGCTCATGTGCATTGGCATGCTTTACTGCAAAATAATCATTTAAGCGAAGCAAGCCGAGCGTAAGATCAACGGCTTTCATATTCAGATGTGGGCTTTTTAGACTGCTGACCAGATCAAACCCTTCTCCTTGGTTACGATTAACTTTCTTATAGGAAGCAGCGATGGAGAGTGGATTACGCTGAAGGTGGATACGCTTGGACTCTGGAAAAAGTCGATCCAGCCATTCGAGCATATAGTAATAACGCGGAGATTTATCGACAACGAAATCTGCTGCATTCCCCTGCAGAAATCCGTTATATATTTCAAGAGCAAAGCTCCTGCATGCCTTTTCATATACATCATCTGAGACCATGGAACTATAAAATTGACGAATAATGGGGCTTCCTCCGTAAGGACGAGCATCCGCTTTCGACAGATCCACCAGATTCATCAGAAACCACATTTCCTGGGTTGCAAATATGCGGCTGTGGTTCTGCAGCATGACGGTGGATAGTGAGCTTCCACTACGAGGGACACAGAGTAATAAGACAAGTCCGTTACCTTGAACATCTACCACCGGCATCCCCTCCTCTGTCCGAATATAATGAGCATGCAGTTGGTCATCGAATTCTCATCCTTTTTTCTGAAAAAACAGAAGATGTACAAATCCAATTCTATGATGTTTCGACATCTTTCAGATACGTTGTGTATTCATAGTTTTACTCTATGATACAAAATGTATCATGTCAATCTTTTATTTTCACTTTTTCATAATTTCCTTTTCCGTTCACTCTTTCCCCTCCCCCGGCAACTCAGCACTCCATACTTATTCCACTGTACCTACGAAATATGACTGTGCACAAACATGAAAAAACTCCGGAACTGTTTCTGATAAACAGTTCCGGAGCAGCTATTTTTTTATTATTTCTTTTCAAAAAAAAGGTTGTGTTTTATTGATCCACTATGCCTTAGCGTTCACTCTAGGAGAAGGGGCAATGGATTCCAAAATACGGCTGTCTTCCCGATCCGCCTCAAGTGCGTCGTTCATGCCTTGCTTCACTTTTACTGTCATTAGAACGGCCATACCTGCAAGGAAGAAAAAGAGCAGGGAAAGAATGCCCCACCTGCTTGAACCCGTAATCTGGCCCACCCAGCCAAAAACAAACGGGCCGAAAATGGATGAAAATTTGCCGGTGATGTTAACAAAGCCAAAATATTCCCCTGTTCTGCCTGAAGGCATCAGGTTGCTAAACAATGAACGGGCAGTCGATTGACTGACACCTTGCACTACACCAACGAGCCCGGCAAGCAAGTAGAAATGGATGGCTTCTGTCATGAAATATCCGAGGATGACAATACACACGTAGATGGACAGACTCAACATCAATATCTGCTTCGCTCCCCAGCGCTGTGCCCATGCGCCAAGCAGCAAGGTGCATGGGAAACCGATAAATTGGGTGAGCAGCAACGCAAGCATCAGATCGGCTGTCCCGATGCCAATACTTGTCCCATAGATTGTCGCCATTAGAATGATCGTATTGATGCCGTCATTAAAAAACCAAAAAGCCACCAGCATTCGGATCAGCTGGGGAAAACGAAGCATCTGGCGAAAGGTTTGGCGCAATCTGCGTATGCCTACCTCAGCGTATCCCTTCCACGATTCAGGCATATCCGGTACCGCAGGACGACGGGGAGCATGACGGAACAGCGGGATGGAGAATAACAGCCACCAGAGCGCTACGGAGATAAAGGCAAGTCTGGTACCTGCCAGTGTACTTCCCATCCCGAACCAACCAGGCTGCTGGATCATGAGCATGTTGACTGCCAGCAGTAATCCACCGCCAATGTAACCATATGCATACCCTTTGGATGAGATCATATCCCTGCGGTCCGCAGGCACGAGATCCGGCAGCATCGCATCATAGAAGGTATTACTGCCGGCAAATCCAATGGTCGAGATGACAAGCAAGGCTGAAGCCAGCAGCCAGTCCCCTTCCCCAACCGTGCTGAAGCCCAGTGTTGCGATCATTCCTGTGATAGCAAATACGCGCAGAAAATCCCCTTTACGGCCAGACAGATCCGACAACGCTCCCAGCAGCGGGGTTAGCAAGGCCACACATAACATCCCGATCGAGTGCGTATAGGCCAGATAAGATGCTGCTGTGCCTTCATCCAGTGTTGCCGCAGCTACCGAAGCGTAGAAGACCGGAAGAACAGCGGCCAGTACTGTGGTCGCGTATGCAGAATTGGCCCAGTCGTACATAATCCAAGCTTTAACGGCCCGTTTATTCAAGTAGAATCCTTCCTTTTCATGCATTCCTGAGAGAATGCCAATTCAATGCCTGTCCCTATTTTAAAGGAAGTTTGTCATACTGGTTCATCGTTTCTGTAAAAAGTTCGAGCTGCATCAGGCATTTTGAGCCGTGATCGAAATTGCACTTGCGTAAATTGTATCATTTTATCTCCTCTCGCATCACATATCGTCCCCGTCGGTGAATATACTTAATTACCGACAGGCCAAACTGTGCCGCGTAATTAATGGGGGGTGCCTACATGTCAAATTCACACCAGCCTTACTCGTTCGTCGTATCCCGGGAAGATTGGTCGCTTCACCGCAAAGGGTACCAGGACCAGCAGCGCCATCAGCAAAAGGTTAAGGATGTCATTAAGCAAAATCTGCCTGATCTGATTACGGAAGAAAACATTATCATGTCCGATGGACAACAAATCATCAAGGTACCGATCCGCAGTCTGGATGAGTACCGTTTTGTGTATAACTACCAAAAGCAAAAACATGTCGGTCAAGGCGACGGTGACAGTCAGGTCGGAGATGTCATTGGTCGTGATCCTGCCTCACAAAAACCGGGCAAAGGCGAAAAAGCCGGAGATCAGCCTGGTCATGATATCGTAGAAGCCGAAGTCAGTATTGAAGAACTGGAAGATATGCTGTTCTCTGAACTTGAGCTTCCGGATCTGAAGCAAAAAGACAAGGATCAGATTGAAACACATACCGTGGTATTCAATGATATCCGCAAAAAAGGTATGCAGTCCAACATTGACAAGAAACGAACCATTCTTGAAAATCTCCGGCGCAACGCCACAACCGGGAATCCCGGTATTCATCATATCAGTCCGGATGATCTGCGTTACAAGACATGGGAAGACAAAATTATTCCGCAGTCCAACGCCGTCATTATCGCCATGATGGATACTTCCGGGTCCATGGGTTCTTTTGAAAAGTACTGCGCTCGCAGCTTTTTCTTCTGGATGACCCGTTTTCTGCGCCGTCAATACGAGAAGGTTGAAATTGTGTTCCTGGCTCATCATACGGAAGCCAAAGAAGTGACGGAAGAGGAATTTTTCACACGCGGCGAGAGCGGAGGAACGATCTGCTCCTCTGTATATATGAAGGCTCTTGATATCATTGATCGGCGTTACCCTCCTTCCAGCTACAATATCTATCCGTTTCATTTCTCAGATGGGGATAACCTCACCTCGGATAATGAACGCTGCGTGAAACTGATTGGTGAGCTAATGAAGCGCAGCAACATGTTTGGATACGGAGAGGTCAATCAATATAACCGCAGCAGTACATTAATGTCAGCTTACCGACATATTAAGATGGATCAGTTTATGTACTATGTGATCAAAGAAAAAGGCGAAGTGTACAAAGCTTTGCGCAGCTTTTTCCAGAAACGGGAAGGAGGCAGCGTAAGATGACAGATGAAATCCGCGACCTTGAATACGCCATTGCCGAGATTATGGAGATTGCCGATGGATTCGGCCTGGATTATTATCCGATGCGTTATGAGATCTGCCCGTCAGACATCATCTATACCTTCGGAGCCTACGGGATGCCAACAAGGTTCAGTCACTGGAGCTTTGGGAAAACCTTTCACAAGATGAAGATGCAGTATGATTTTGGCCTCAGTAAAATTTATGAACTCGTCATTAACTCCAACCCTTGCTATGCCTTCCTGCTGGATGGCAATTCCCTGATTCAGAACAAATTGATCGTGGCCCACGTGCTTGCGCACTGTGACTTCTTCAAAAACAATGCCCGTTTCTCCAAATCGAACCGCAATATGGTCGAAAGCATGGCCGCCACGGCGGACCGGATCAGCAACTACGAAATGGAGTACGGAACCGAAGCTGTTGAGTCATTCATTGATGCCGTGATCGCCATTCAGGAACATGTAGACCCTCAACTTATCAAACCCCGTCATTTGGACAAACAACGTTATATGGAGATGAAAATGCGGGAGCAGCGTGGTGAAAAGGCACCACGTCCAGAAGGACGATATGACGACTTATGGTCGCTTGACGATATACAGAAAGAGGAAGCTCCATCCGAAGGAATTCAGGTTCATCATTTCCCGCCCGAACCGGAAAAGGACATCATGTGGTTTATTCAGGAGTTCTCGGAAGTACTGACGGATTGGCAGCGGGATATCATGAGCATGATGCGTGAAGAGATGCTGTACTTCTGGCCTCAGATGGAAACCAAGATCATGAATGAAGGCTGGGCCTCTTACTGGCATCAACGCATTATACGCGAGCTGGACCTGAGTAGTGAAGACACAATCGAATTTGCCAAATTGAACTCTTCCGTCGTGCAGCCATCCAAGCAGAGTCTGAATCCCTACTATTTGGGGCTGAAAATTTTTGAAGATATTGAACGCCGCTGGGATCATCCCTCCAGGGAAGAACAAGAGCGCTTTGGCCGCAAAACGGGTCAGGGCCGTGCCAAAATGTTCGAGGTTCGCGAATTCGATTCCGACACCTCCTTCATCCGAAATTACATGACGAAGCAGCTGACTGAAGATCTGGATCTCTATGTATTCGAGAAAAAAGGCCCGGACTGGAAAATCACCGACAAGTCCTGGGAAAACATACGTGATCAACTTGTATTCTCCCGTATTAACGGAGGATCTCCGTATCTGGTTGTTCAGGATGCCGATTACCTGCGGACAGGTGAACTTGTGCTGAAGCACCAGTATGAAGGTATTGAGCTGGACCTGAAGTATATGGAGCGCACCCTCCCTTATCTGTACCGGCTCTGGGGGCGAACGGTTCATCTGGAAACCCGGGTTGAGGATAAACCCATCTGGTTTACCTATGACGGCAAGAAGCATCACCGGAAATTTATGTGAGTTTCTTCTATATAAAAAGCGTACCAAAAAAGCGGCAAGTCCCTGGCAGATGACGGGGGCTTGCCGCTTGGCATGTCTGAACAAACTTGTTTATCCAGGAATGATGGGATTTCCCGACAGGCGGAGCGGAACAAAGAAATCATGTTCCACTTCACTTGCTGGCAGTGGACGGCTGAAGTAGTATCCCTGAATTTCCCGGCAGTCGTTCTGCATCAGGATATCCAGTTGTCCTTTGGTCTCAATGCCTTCAGCAATCACGTCCATTTTCAGATTCTGCGCCATGGTGATAATCGTCGCCACAATCGCCTGGTCACTCTGATTCTCAGTGATGTCTGTAACAAACGAACGGTCGATCTTCAGCTTATGAATCGGAAAATGCTTCAGGTAACTCAGCGAGCTGTACCCTGTACCGAAATCATCCAGGCTAATTTTGACTCCGAGGGAAGTAAGCTGATTCAGTATGCCTGTTGAAACTGATGCATCCATCATCATGCTTTCCGTAATTTCAAGTTCCAGGTAGCGGGCGTCCAGCCCTGTTTCCTCCAGAGCAAGCTTCACCTGCTCCACGAGATTGGACTGATGAAATTGCTGACTGGACAGGTTTACCGATACCGGAATTAACGGACCGCCGCTAGCATGCCATTGTTTCATCTGCCTGCAAGCTTCCCGCAGTGTCCAGTTCCCAATGTCATAGATGATCCCCGTTTCCTCAGCAATAGGAATAAACACATTGGGTGCCAATATTCCCTTGTGGGGATGCTTCCAGCGAATCAGGGCCTCCACACCGATCATCCGGCTATCAGACGTGCGAATCTGTGGCTGGTAATACAGGAGCAGTTCATTGCGTTCGAGTGCTTTGCGCAGATAACCCTCCAGCTCAATGCGTTCATACAACTCGGAATCCAGCTGTGTGGTATAAAACTGAAATCCGTTCTTGCCATTTTTCTTGACTTCATACATGGCGGTGTCCGCATGCTTCAACAGGGTATCCACTTCCGTTCCATGCTCCGGGTACATGGCAATACCGATACTGGCTGTAACGTAAAAATCATTCTCTTTTAACCGGTACGGCAATTGGATAGCTTCAACAATTTGTTCCGCCAGGCTGGCCACATGCTCCTCTTTCCCCTGTTCATTCATGACGACCAGTGTGAATTCGTCACCACCCATTCGGGCAAGCATCACGTTATCCATACCGTTTGGATCGGATGCACGGATCGTCTTAAGGATCCTGTCACTGACTTCCCTAAGAAAAACATCCCCGATGGAATGGCCCAGCGAATCATTGATCATTTTGAAACGGTCGATATCCATTACCATCACGGCAAACGAACTATGGGATATCATGGACGATGCTATCGTTTCAGCAAGCACCTCATCCAGTTTACGTCTGTTCGGCAGCCCGGTTAGTGGATCATGCGTGGCCTGATGGCGTATCATCTCCTGCGCCTGTTTCTCCTCGGTAATATCCTTGATCAGAATATGGCTGCCGACATCGGTTCCTTCAATCAAAACAGGCACTACGCTAATGCTTAAATCCAGATGCTGCCCATGGAATCCTTTCATACTCGCCGTATAATAACGTTGTTCAAAGCTTGCATTCGTCAAGACAGGGCTTTGAAGCTCGTTTGAACTCCAGTGGATATCAATATGCTTCGATATTTCACCCAGGGAGCGATTAATCACCAGCCGCTCCGGATATCCTGTAATTCGCGTTACCGCTGCATTTATGCCCTTAACCCTTCCCTCATTGTTTACCGATATAATGGCGTCTGAATGGTTCTCATACAGTGCTTGATACCACTGCTCATTTTCACGAATCCGCTGATCTTTTATGGACATTCGTTGATTGATATAAATGCCAAAGAGCGTCAGTCCAAGGGTAAGGAACGTACCAGCAGCAACCAGGTATGCTAATAGCCCCGGTTCAATCTGCATCATGGAATTGACCATCTGGGCATGCGAATGCTGATGAAACTGCGCAGCAGACATCCCTGTATAATGCATACCTGTGATGCCCAGCCCCATAATGAGCCCACTGCCCAATTTGTAAACCCATGTGAACCGTGTCCGGTGCTGGCTCAAATAAAACATAAGCCATAGTGCTGCAAAGGAGGCACCTGCTGCGATTAGTACTGAAGCAAATACCATGTCTGCCTCGTAACTGATTGGAACGGACATGGCAGCCATACCCACATAGTGCATACTAGTGATACCCGCAGTCATGAGGAGACCGGCAGCAACAATCTGGCGCACATTGCCCGATTTCCGGCCTGCAATGTGTAACGCAATCCCTGAAGCAGCGACTGCGAGCAGGACGGACAGGACAACTTTGTCCATGGAATAAGAAACATGCATCGGAAGAACAAAAGCCAGCATGCCCACAAAATGCATGGACCAGATGCCAAGCCCCATGGACATAGCACCGCTGGCAAGCCATACCCTTCTGGATATTCCTTTCGCCAAGCTTACCCGGCCGGCAAGGTCAAGTGCAGCATATGATGCTAGAGCAGCAATAATGTAAGATAAGACAACCAGTTCCAAGTTATACGTTCCATGTAGGTGTTCCACTCTGTCTTTCCTTTCAACCGGGAAGTATCTTGTATGTAGGCATAATGTAAAAAAGAAGGGAGTGCACTGTCCGGGTGACAGGCACTCCCTTCGTTTCATTTTGACTCGTGACCACCAGCTTCCACAGCACGGCAGCCATACATTAGAAACCCGTTAATAGTGATGTATATAGTCTAAACGTCCTAGTGGCGAAAATCAACACTTATTTCCAGTATTAAGGAACATGAATATACGTTGTTAAACTTCAAAAAATGAAGCGATTTTGACATGAAGATTCCTTACGGCATCTATGTATTCTGCATTCGTTCTACATACCCAATAAGCACAGCCAGCAGCTGTGCTTACTTCGCGGACCGTTACCCTTTGACAGGTGCAGTGGTCTGCCGGACAACCAGATTGGACGGCTCCGTAACAACCGGCGGAGAATAATCCGGGTTTTCAATCATCGCAATCAGATACTCAATCGACTTGATGCCGATCGAATAGATGTTTTGATTAATCGTGGTTAACCCCGGCTTAAATACCTGAGCGTAATACGTATTGTCGAAGCCAACGACTGAAATGTCTTCAGGCACGCTTAGACCGTGTTTCTCAATCTCATGAATTGCGCCGAACGCGGCCATGTCTGAAGCGCAGACGATTCCTGTTGGTTGATCTTTCAATGCCAGCAATCGCCGTGCAGCCTTGCTTCCCTCTTCAAAGGAGTAGTCACATACCTCCAGATACACGGTTGAATACGGAATACCGCACTCGCGCAATCCTTCACGGTAGCCTTCCAACCGAAGATTGGCTACGGCAGGGCCGAGTGTACCCGAGATATAGGCAATCTTGCGATGACCCAACTCATGCAGATGCTTAACACTCATTGCAATCGCATTGGAATTATCCGTAGTAATATATCCGGCCCGTTTGCCAAACAAGTCTGTATCAATAAACATGGTCGGAATCTCAGCTTGAACCAATTCCTCAATACTTTTGTTGTCTCTTCCTTCTCCGAACACAACAACGCCATCCACATTCCGGCTGCGGCAATGTTTGATAAACGAGTATCCCGGATCGTCGAACCGTGTGGACAAACGCACAAGATCATAACCGCTATTCTCCAGTGCTGTCTTAATCCCTTCCAGCAATTCCGAAACAAACGGATTGGTAAAAGGAACTGTGAGCAGCACCCCTACCGTCCATGAACGGCGTTTTACAAGTCCGCGTGCCACCACATTCGGTTGATATTTCAATAGTTCAATGGCTATATTGACTTTTTTGCGAGTTTTGTCACTTACATCGGGATAATCGTTCAGCACTTTGGAAACGGTTGCAACAGATACGCCCGCTTCTTTGGCCACATCATGGATAGAAGCCACCTGATCACCTCAACCTCTTTCAAATCCCCTGTCTCCGGCTGCATTTACTATGACATTCGGCAGGTTTGTCTACCCATTATAGCTTAAAACAGCCAGAAACGGTATCGCAGGATCCTGGAGTGCTAACAGCCTATATTTGCCTGTCCAGTTTTCTCAGATCCAGTGCGAGTTTCTCCATCGTGGTTGCGAATACCGCAAGTTCCTCCGAACGTGAAGCTTGGCGTCTCGCTCCTTGAGATGTGTGCTGCGACTCTTGTTGTACACTTCCAAGCTTCCTCATAATCTGTTCGAGATTCGTCTGAATTTTTCCCTGGGCCTCACGGGAACTTGCGGCAAGCTTCCGGACTTCACTTGCAACAACCTCGAACCCCCGCCCGAATTCGCCTGCATGTGCAGCTTCGATGGCGGCATTCAGGCCAACCAGATGACTTTGCTCCGAAATTTCACGAATGAGTTCTCCCATCTTGCCAATCTGATGGATCTCATCTGTTAATGCCTCCAGCAATTCATGGGCTTGATCCTGCGAGGCAGCGGTTTCTCTCGCGACGTCCGAAATAGCCTGGGCATTCTCGTTCAATTCACAGATCATTCCCGTCAGTTGCTGGGTAATCTGCGTAACAGCCGTCAGAGTATGCTCCTGTTCTGCAGCAAGCTGGTGCAGCTTTTCCTTTTCCTTCTTCTCATAAGCTTCAAGGACCAGCTGGGCGTCGAGATTAAACATTTTGCTCAGCGCCTGAATCACACGATGCCAGGAATCAGGGATGACTTGCTGAAATATGCTTGTTGCAATATCGAGATAAACCATATATGTCCCCAGGTAATAATCTTCAGATAATCCAATGCGTGAATGTACCAATCCAATCGCAATACGCTGTTCAATATAAGCCTCGTCCACTATGCCGTCCGTCATGGACAGCCAGTACATTTGCTGCGTTTCTTTCAATCGTTCAATGGAAGAAAACCGTGTAATCATCTCTGCGAGTTCAGGATACCCTCCGACATGATTATAGAAGTGATCCACCACGTCATGTACAACCTTTTGGAATACCGGCCTGTGGTCGGCAAGCAATTGCAGATCCACTCTGGTGAGTCCAATATAATCGAGTTGCTTTTGTCTTGCTGCAGTAATACTCATAACTAGTTCCTTCAACTCCTTAATAACTACTAAAAAACACCAATTTGTAAAATTACTGTACCGATTATAGACTAAATGGCCTAAGTTTACATATACCATTAGAACTAATTTGTCATGAATTTGACTTCTTGTGTCAGTTTTTCCGCGAATTTCATCGACTGTTCATGCAAAAAGACTCCTTCACCTGCCGTGAAGGAGCCTCACAGCAGGCATCAGGAGCCTGATCCGGAATGGTTTTGAACCTGTTAGCGATTCAGCAAACTGCCCACATAACGCAGCAGTTCATTTGCGCTGGCTGCCGTATATCCATGTTCTTCGATTAGGCGTTTGATAACCTCGTTCATCCGTTTCAATTGTGTAGCATCTGGTGTTTTGGTTGAAGTTGTAATCTTGACGATGTCTTTCAGGTCTGCGAACAGCTTCTTCTCAATCGCTTCCCGCAGTCGGTCGTGGCTGCTGTATTCAAACTTGCGCTCTTTGCGGGAGTATGCTGAAATTCGGATCAGAATCTCTTCCCGGAATGCTTTTTTCGCATTTTCGGATATGCCGATCTGCTCCTCAATCGAACGCATTAAACGCTCATCCGGATCCATCTCCTCATCAGTTAACGGATCACGGATTTTGGACCAGTTGCAGAAGGCCTCGATGTTATCGAGGTAATTTTCGAACAGCGTTTTGGCAGACTCTTCAAACGAATACACAAATGCTTTTTGCACTTCCTTTTTGGCCAGTTCATCATATTCTTTACGCGCCAGGGCAATAAAGTTCAAGTAACGCTCGCGTTCTTCTTTGGTAATGGAAGCATGCTGATCCAGACCGTCCTTGATTGCCCGTAAAATATCCAGCGCGTTAATGCACTGAAGGTTTTGCTTAATCAAAGCACTGGATATCCGGTTGATGACATAACGTGGATCGATGCCGGACATGCCTTCATCTAGATATTCATTTTGCATTTCACGCAGATCGGCTTCCTTGTAACCCTCAACTTCCTCACCATCATACATCCGCATCTTTTTGACGAGATCCATGCCTTGTTTTTTCGTTTCCTTCAGGCGGGTAAGTATGGAGAAAATGGCTGCGGTCCGCAGTGCATGCGGCGCAATATGAACATGTTTCATGTCACTTTGCTGAATGAGCTTTCCATAAATCTTCTCTTCTTCGGAGACCTTCAGATTATATGGAATAGGCATCACAATCATCCGGGATTGCAGGGCTTCATTCTTTTTATTCGAAATAAACGATTTGTACTCAGACTCATTGGTATGAGCAACGATCATCTCATCAGCACTGATTAAGGCAAACCGGCCTGCTTTGAAATTACCCTCTTGCGTTAGCGATAAGAGGTTCCACAGAAATTTTTCATCACATTTCAGCATCTCCTGGAACTCCATCAATCCACGATTCGCCTTGTTTAATTCCCCGTCAAAACGATACGCACGCGGGTCGGATTCGGAACCAAACTCGGTAATGGTCGAGAAGTCGATGCTGCCCGTGAGATCTGCGATATCCTGGGACTTCGGATCGGAAGGACTGAATGTTCCGATTCCTATTCGGTTGTCCTCGGAGATGATAACCCGTTCTACCTTGACCCGGCTGATATCCCCTCCATATTCGGTACGAAGTCTCATCTGGCAGGATGGGCACAGGTTGCCCTCAATACGGACACCAATCTCTTTTTCCACTTCGGGACGAAGCTCCAGAGGGATTAAGTGCAGGGGTTCCTCATGCATCGGGCATCCCTCGATGGCGTAAACGGCACCTTTTTCCGTCCGCGAGAACTGTTCAAGACCGCGCTTCAGCAAAGTGACGAGCGTCGACTTCCCTCCACTTACCGGACCCATAAGGAGCAAAATCCGTTTCCGTACATCCAGACGGCGTGCTGCCGAATGGAAATATTCCTCGACCAGCTTCTCAATGGAGCGATCCAGTCCAAAAATCTCCTGTTCAAAAAACTTATACCGCTTATGCCCCCCGACTTCTTCCACGCCAAATGATTCAATCATCTGATACACTCGTGCGTGAGCCGTCATTGCCGGAGTCGGGTCCTCTCTCAGCAGAGCAATATAATCTTTAAATGTTCCATTCCAAGACAAACGGTCACTCTCTGCCCGATATTCCGCAACGCGTTCAAAAATATTCATGCTTGGTACCTCCCATGGCTCCTTTAGTGTGATTGTCAACCATTCCGAATGGTATGAAGAAATCAATAGAATTGCAGCTCCTGCTTGAATACCAATCTGCGGTCCGGATTAGTCCCGCCACCCTCTGTCCAAACGTCTTGTATTGTTGTGAAAAGTGTATTACATACCTATGCGGCAAATCGGATAAGTTGACCTCTTTTTTTTCAATTCACGATTCAGAATTTCAGCTTTTCCCTGTTCTATCAGACATCTTGTGCCCTCAGAAAAAAAAGCACGGTTATGATATAATTAAGGTTCTAAATTCAGGGAACCGGACAACGTCCCGCCATGGACGACTTCTTGGGAAAGGAGGAGGAATGATGGCAGTACAATACGAGACCGAGTTATATTCGCCACTGAAAGCCTTTTTTGAAAAGCAGGGATTCCTGATCAAGGCTGAAGTCAGACATTGCGACCTCGTCGGAGTCAGATCTGATCAAGACGAGCCCCTTATTGTGGAGATGAAAAAAACCTTCAATCTCTCGCTGTTGCTTCAGGGGATGCAGAGGCTAAAGCTTAGTCCATTCGTTTATCTGGCTGTAGAGCGCAATCGGAGCAAACGCGGGGCTGTTAACCAGCGCTGGAGCGAACTCACAGCACTGTGCCACCAGCTCGGGCTTGGCTTGATTACGGTGACGTTCTATAAGACCAAGTCACCATTCATTGATGTGCTGTGTGAGCCTGCGGCATTGAACGGTACACACCGGATTCCTTCCCGTAAAGGTGGGGTAAGGCGTCAACGGCTGCTGAGGGAATTTGAAGAACGCAGCGGAGACTACAACACGGGCGGCAGTACCCGCAGGCAGCTGGTAACCGCATACCGGGAGAAGGCGCTGCGTGTTGCCTCTGCCCTGCGAAGCCAAGGTGAAGCTTCTCCTGCCCTACTCGCAAGACAAACCGGCATCGGATCGGCTGCAGCCATTTTGCAGAAAAATTACTATGGGTGGTTCGAACGATTGTCACGTGGTAAATACGTACTTACGATCAAAGGGGCACAAGCCCTAACCGAGCATTCTCATATGCTGGAAGACCATGATACGTTGGAGCATGATCTAATGGTGCCAGGGAGTCTGAACTCCTCCGAGGATTTTATTGTGGAAGAGCTAGGAGAAATTGCGGAGGCAACGGAGCAGTATCGGGTACTCCAAAACGAAGCTTCTGGCCAATCGTCCAAAAATAAATAAACAGTTAATTAAATCAAGATAAATGTTTCAGCAATCATGATGCATACAAAAGAGCCTGTCATCTCCGAGGAGATGACAGGCTCTTGCTAAATGATTCTATATAATAGCGATTAGAAGCTTGCTGCTACTTCAGCTGCCAATTTCAGGCCAGCATCCACGATCTCTTGGGAACGATCAGGTGAAGCATTGTGACCTTCAACGATAACGAGCTCAGGGTTTTGGATACCCCAGAAGTTCAGTACGTTTGTTACATATTTTACGGACATTTCAGCAGATGCCATTGGCTCAACGGAGTAAACGCCGCCACGTGCATTCAGCAATGCCACTTTTTTGTCGCCAACCAAACCTACAGGGCCTTCAGCTGTGTATTTGAACATTTTGCCAGCTTGGCTCAGGTAGGAAATGTAGTTTACCAGTGGAGCAGGAACAGTGAAGTTCCACAGTGGGAATGCAAATACTACTTTGTCAGCTGCCAGGAATTGATCTTGCAATTGTGCTGCGAGTGCAGCAGCTTGCTGCTCTTCAGCAGTTGCTTCGATACCGTTAGCTGCTTTATATCCACCTGTAATTACAGTGTTACCGTAGTAAGGGATATCTGTATTGTAGAGATCCAGCTCAGTGATGGTGTCACCTGGGTGGGATTCTTTGTATGCGCTCAAAAATGCATCGTACAATTTTACGCTGACTGCTTGATCCGCAGGACGGTCGTTTGCTTTTACAAATAGAATATTGGACATGTTCGTTCCCCCGTTAATTAAAATATATGAGTGTTTCTCCTGAAATCGCGTTGAGTACAACATATATAAAGAAAACAACAACTCATTAATACATATTATATATAAAAATGTTAGTGGATGCAATAACGTAATTACTTTGGGTTATGAACTCTTTTTATTTGTTCTTCAAAATTTCATATATTTACTTAGGAATCGCAGTTCTCACTTTCTTTTGAAGAAAGCCGCTCTCGCTCTCTTAATCATTCTGCTAATTGCGAGCAGTGAATTCTGAGATAGCTTCACTGATCAGGTTCATGCCCAGCAGCAGCTCGTCGCGTCCAGGATGACTAAAATTCAATCGAATGTGACGGTGATCCTGGACACCCGTGGAGCAGAGAGAACCTGGCAGAAAGGATACACCTTTGGAAAGTGCCACTTTGAGCAATGCTCCGCTATCCAGCCCCTCGGGGAGTTGAACCCACAGGTACATGCCCCCTTTGGGGATGGTATATTGAACCCCTTTCCAGCCAGGCCTTTTGAGCAACTCAAGCATCAGCTTCAGTCTGATTTTGTACTCCCGGTTTAGCATGGAGAGATGGTCACTCCATTTAAATGGAGACTGGGCGAGCAGCTGGTATAATAACCGCTGATTCATTGGACTGGATTGCCCGTCTGCAATCCGTTTGACTGAAGCCATGGCTTGTATCAAGGCAGGATGTCCTGCTGCCCAGCCCGTGCGCAGTGCAGGTGCAACCGTTTTGCTGAACGAACCAATATACAGTACATGCCCGCCTTGATCAGCAGTATCAAGCGCAAATAACGAAGGAAACCTGCGATAGAAGTCTGCCGTCTCCAGACCGTCGAAGTGAAGCTCTCCATACGAGTCATCCTCAACAAGCAAAACCCCGTAACGAGAGCACAGATCAAGCACAGCCTCTCTCCGTTCCATGGACCATAGCACGCCCGTCGGATTCGAGAAGCTTGGCGCAGCAAAAAGCAGCTTCGGTCTAAGCTGCTGCATGTGGTGCTCCAATAGATCTGGCAATATGCCGTCTGAATCGCCAAGGACAGGCACAATTTTGGCCCCTTGCATTTCCAGAACTTCAAGACAACCCGGAGAAGTAGGGTGTTCTACCAATACGGAATCCCCTGGCTCCAGCAGCAGACGCATCACCAAATCAATTGCCTGCTGGGTTCCTGTGGTTAATAAAATCTGCTCTGGCACTGTACGTATGTCTTTTCGGATATTCCAGTCCGTGTCCAGCCACTCTCTCAGAGGTCTGTAGCCTGCTGGCTCACCATACTGAAGAGCAGATGGCCCAGAACTGAATACAGATACGGCCGCTTCTTCCAGCAGCTTGAACGGAAATAATTCCTCTGCAGGTAACTCTTCGGCCAGAGAAATGAAATAATCCCGGCCAGACATCTCACGAATATCCCGGAGTGGTGAAGACAACAGCCTGTTTGTACGGGAGGCGAAGAAATATTTCATCGGTCCGTTCCCCTTTCATCAATTCCGAACTGTTCTCGCAGTCCACAGCCACTTCAACCTATTCCTGCTGAGCGCCGAATATGACGATTGGACCTGCCTCCTGATTCACATCCTGTACCTTTATAAATGAAGAATGGTTATCAGGATAGCGTCTTGGCCTGTCTCGCATATAAGGCATAGCGTTCAATAGCTTGTGCGCGACTGCTTACATCCAACTTCACATAGATTTTGCGCAGATAGTTATCAATGGAACGTCGGCTGACGTTAATCTCACTGGCTATTTTATCATAGGTTACGCCCTGAACAATTCTTTCCATGATAAAAGTTTCGGTTTCTGTCAGTTCCACCAGAAATTCTTCTCCCGGAGAGTCAGACGGCTGAGCCCATTCAGTGCTTGTAAGCCAGGAGATCGGAATGGATACGCAACCCTCCCGCAACCCGGAAATAAGGTGAATCAGCTGGCTAGGGGAAGCCTGTTTCGACAGCATGCCGCTTGCACCAAGACCCATAAGATGACGAAACAACTTCACATTGTCTTCATCTGTCAAAATAATAACATGACTATGCACGGATGCATTCTTCATCTGAGTTATATATGGATCTGCTTGCCCTTCAGGAAGCCGATAATCCATTAAAATGAGATCAGGTTGATGGATCTTCACTAATTCTAGTCCTTCTGTACCTGTTGAGGTCATTCCCCGTACAAGTAAATCCTGTTGCTCTTCCAATATCAATTTGGTACCCAGCATGCTGGTGGGGTGGATATCTACGATGACCACCTGCCATACTTTTTTCATGATTGTTCCCCCTGGTTATGTATTGGACAAATACTTTTCTACTTTTTTGCCTTGATTCTATCACCATACTTGCGACAGTCCACGTATAGAAGAAGTAAAGTCGAATAATGTCGAAATATGATGAATAAATGGATGAACAGCCATACAGCTGTTTTATTTCACCAAAACTGCATCGTGACATTGCAATATATATGCCTCACTCATGCAAAATATAGTATAATTTTCCTGCATCTCTAGCTAAAAAGGTCGAAAATCCTGCCCAAAGTTCCTACTTATTGCATCTATAAGAAATTGTATCCTAGGACTTCCATCCGATGCAATCTCTTTTTATCCTATTGATTAAAGAATTTCATTTTTGCGTAATCAATAGTGACATGATAGAATGAGGATTGGAATTTTTATTACCTATTAATAACCAGGAGTGATGATATGAAACCTTCTACTCAACCTTCTGACATCCATCACACCCGGAGCGCCAAAGGCAAGGCCGGATCTTCAGTCAAGCTTTTTCTGGTCATGTGGATTGTTCTCATTGCACTGGGAGTTTTGGGAACCTACTACTATAGTAACCATCTTCAGAAGCAGATGCTTAGTCAGATTCAGGCCCATAATCAGCAGCAGATTGCCGCGCTAAAAGCAGACTACGAAAATCAGCTAACAACGATATCGAAGGAAGTAGCCGACCTGCAGGGACAAGTTCAATCCTTCAATGAGCTGCTGACGTTTACTAAGGATAATGCAAGCGACAAAACGGATAACAGCAATAAGTTGTACACCCAGCTGAGCGAAGTCAAAAAGCAACTGGAAACCCTCCAGAAAAAGATGGACCTGCTCAAATGATTACACCCGTAAAACAGGTTAATCGTTTTTTTATGCTTGCACTTGCTCCTTTTATTGGATTGATCATCTGTTTGCTGCTGCTTCGCCCCCCGCTTGAACCCGGGGATTTGATTCATTCCGGACTGTCAGAGGAAACGATTACTCCCCAGACCCAGGCTATACGCCAGGAGCTTACTGGGGCCAAGGAAGCTGCCGTTCAAACTTCTTCTTCTATTAAAAGAACGACAGAGCTGTATAATCGTACGACCAGTACGATGTCTACCATTGTACAATCCGCGTCGGTACAAGCCGCACGTCCGGAAACGATATACAACCAGCGTATTTCGTCCAAGCTTGGCGTTCCCATTGAACGGGTAAACAGTGACCGGCTTACGATTGAACTCTATCGAGTAAATCCTGGCACGTACAAGGGTTACGCGATGAAAGTTAAACTGAAGGACCCTACGGCCATGAAAATGGCTATGAGCAGTGAACCAGGAAAAGCCGAGACAACCATGCAGGCCGTTAAGCGAAATGGTGCGATCGCCGGAATCAATGCAGGCGGATTCGCAGATAGCGGTGGCAAACGATACCCGCTCAGCACAACGGTCATGGACGGTAAATATGTGAACGGCTTCCAAGCCAGTTTCAAGGATCTGTTTTTTGTAGGACTTAACGATACGGGCAAACTGGTAGGCGGCAAATTTTTTGATAAAAACTCACTGGACCGCCTTAAACCACAGTTCGGCGCAACTTTTGTACCTGTCCTGCTTCAGAACGGCAAGAAAACAGCCATTCCTGCCAAGTGGAAGGTGTCGCCCAAGAGGGCTCCGCGTACCGTAATTGGCAATTACAAGGATGATCAGCTGCTTATTATCGTCGTGGATGGATATAACGAAAGCGGAAGCTCTGGTGCGACTCTTGAGCAGCTTCAGGGTCGATTATACAAACTGGGCGTAGTGGATGCCTACAATCTGGATGGCGGCGGCTCCTCCTCGCTAATCCTGAACAATCGGGTTGTGAACAATCCATCAGACGGCAATCTCAGACCTGTGCCTACTCACTTTTTATTTTACAAATGATCCTGTATAGGCATTCCTTTTCTTCCCTTATTGGTTATAATAGAAGAAAGTGCTAAATGTACAGGAGGTGGCAAGTGTATGTCGTTCTCATTGACATTCTGGATTATTGCAATTGTACTTGCATTGTTCATGACAGGCATTTTCACTGCAGCCTACAACAACGACAAAACCAAGGGCCTTTAATGGCCAAGCCTCTCCTTGTGAGGGGCTTTTTTATTGTGATCATATACCAAGAGACAAGGCTTAAAAGAATGCTGTAATTCTTCTAAGCCTTGTCTCTCGGGGTACAGCATCGACATTGTTGAAGCTATTGCTGATGATACATTTTACCGGCTCGTCCTCTCGCATCAAGAGTTAACCACCCGTTCATGGCGAATAGGCAATGGGATCTCTTGTGGAACCTGTCTGCAAACTGAACCGCCCTCCACCAATGTAACGTAGATTCGTTCATGATCTACCGGTTCTCCGGCAATAATTTTGATTAACTGCTCCGCTGCAAGGGAACCCCACTTCCTTTTGGAATAATCAATGGTGACCAGCCTTGGTTGAACATATTTGCTCAGTTCAATGTTGTCAAAACCGATTACATCAATATCCCGGCCAATCTGCAGCTCACTTTCGGCCAAGCGATTACACAGACCAATGGCCATCTCGTCATTGAGACAGAATACTGCAGCCGGTCTCGTATACTCTTGAATAATGAACTCAGCAGCCTGCTCTCCGCCACTTTTCTCAAAATCTCCCACAATCTCGATCCATTCCACATTTGCTTCCCGCTCGGTCACTTGTCTTACCGCTTTCATACGCTGTGCCGAGTCAAATGAACCCTCCGGACCGGTTACGACATATATCTTCGTATGTCCTTGCTCAATCAGATGTTCCATAGCCAGTGTAGCTCCTGCCTTGTTATCCAGCAGTACCTGATTGATATTCGGATGATGAAGCTCCCGGTCAAGAACGACAATTTTGTGTCCCCGATCGGCATATTGCAGCAGCTCCTCGCTGGCAAACGTATGATCGAGTATAACGGCTCCATCAATCATTCGCTCCGGAAGCATCCGGTGGGACTGCTTGCCACTGCAGACAATCAAGTCATAACCCTGAGCGTTGCAAACTGTTTTCATGCCACTAAGCAAATCCCCGTATACATCCCCGCTAAAGTCTGTCAGAAATACACCGAGAATTTTGGATTCCCTTTTCTTCAACGTTCGTGCGGCAGCGTTCGGAACATAGTTCAGCTCTTTGGCAATGGCCAAAATTTTGGAGCTGGTCTCATCTGTCACTTTATTGCTGCCATTCAGCGCATAAGACACGGTGGAGATCGAAACCCCCGCCTTTTTGGCGATATCCTTGATACTGACCACAATCTTCGCTCCCCTGTTATGTTCATCAGGCCCTCCGGGCTGGAGGACCTGACTTCTTGAATAGTTGGTAAACGGACTAACCTCTTATCTGATGACACTCCGGTTACAGAATCTTCTTTCGATCGCTGTTACCCCAGAGGTCTTCTGCCATTTTTAGCTGTAAATCTCGATCACATTACCTTCGGCCAGACCTTGTTCAAGGGTTGTACGTGAAATACGCAGTCCCCCCTGACGATAAGGCTGCCGCAGTCTCGTCGAATCCAGTTCCTTGCCGTTCAACAGCACACGTTGTACCGGTTCTCCGCCAAGATGATAAACAAAGGTCACGTTCTTTCCGTTATATTGGAAATCAAAGTGCAGGCCATCCAGACTTGCCGGAAGGATGGGATCAATGACGAGATCCTCTTCCTCTTGACGAATGCCCAGTGCGTTCGAGATCAGTTGGTTCATGTAAATCCCTGGTCCGCTGGAATAGATTCTCCAGCCGCCTTTTACCTGGACATCACCGGTGCGAAGCTTATCGAACTGCTCCTGTGCATCGTAGCGGTTGTTAAATTTACCATCAGAACTGCTGAAGTAAGCATTGCTCTGGCGGAGATCCGCATTAGGCACGACTTGCTGAATACCCACAGGGTTGATGATGCCAAGGCCGTTCCATACTTCCTCGGGATTACCAAGTTTCGCCATGGCTTCAATGTAGCGAATATGTGCATGCACATATTGCAGACCAACTTCACGACCGAAGTTGGACGCCTGTTCTGCACGTTTGAAATGTGTGCTTACCCCTCCATCGTATTGAGCTGGGCGGTTCATAAGCCGCACACCGTCCGGACAGAACAATTTTTCCTTAATCAAACGATAGTGGGACGCCGCCTGTTCGGGCTCCAGAAGCTCGGCAATCATGCTGCGTGTCATTGGCAACAGACGGTACTGAATGCCAGTCTCGCTGTCATCCGGATGCAGCATCCGCTTGGCTTGCTCTGGATCTTCCATATATACGAAACCAGGAATAACGTCGGTATCCAGCATATATTTGTTGAAGTCCTTTTTAACTCCTGCAGCCATACTGCTTAACTCTGCCGCTAGTTCCGGCTTCACAGGCACAAGTGCTCTGGATAGCTGACTCAGTGTTTGATACGTAAGGGCAACGGTCCAGCTGCTGACCATATACTGTTTCAGTTGGGCATTCGCGGGTTGAAGTGTATCATCCCAGTCTCCATCACCATACGAGGAAAGGAATGTATCGTGCAGGAAGTGGCTGCGGATATATTCGAGCTCTTTCTGCGCATGCTCCAGCACTGATGCTTTCTCTTCACTAAAATGGAAACCATGTTTAACGGTGTAAGGAACCTCTTCATCCAGAATGGAGTAATCCTTGGTCGCAATCAGGTAGTCACTCAGTACTTTAAGCGGCCATACAATGATGTCTCCATGGCTCTCTTCCTGCTGAATTTTGAAATAACGGTCAAACATGAACCATTGCGGCCAGTTGCCGTCATCCTCATACTGATGCGAATACACCATTTTCAAAATATCGCGGACCTGTTCATATTTCTGCGTAGCCATAAAGTATTCGACAGGCCCCTGACATACATCCCGTGTTCCCCAAGCTGCGCCGCCATATTGCTCCAAACCGTGCGGAACGGAGTAATGGACCAGCATATTATGGGTATACCACCACGCAAGCGCATTGACCTTGAACAACTCTTCTGCGTTTGGCTTCCCAGGACGCGACAGATGGAACCCGTTCATGACATCCGCATAAAATGCACGATATGCATTAACTTCCTCCTCGAAGCTGCGTGTGGACAACACCACACTATCTCCTTCAAGCAGGCCTTGAATGGTCATTGTCCATTCAGCCGTACTCCCCAGCTGCAAGGTGAAAATGGATCCGTCACCCGAATTTACACCACTCGCCAGTCGGGTCTCGTCGCCTACTTTCATTCCCGCTCCGCTCACCGACATGCGATATTCCAGATTCGGGTATTCCTTGGCGCTGAGGCTGTCCGTATTCGCCTTAATGCGAAGTTCACCGTTCTGTTCGGTGATACGGGCAGGCAATTCGTATTCATTCACATTCATGGTGATCTGATTAGTGATCAGGTAGCGATAAGCGATTCCTTTTTCCGATTTCACATGCAAACGTATTTCAGGAGTATCCAGTGTTGTATAGTTCGTGACAATCAGCGTGTCCTGATCCGTTTTGTAATACCAACGCACATAGTTGAAGCCCATCTCGAAGAGAGACGGCATGGTGAGCAGATGGAAGACTCCGCCCATTTCCACGTAGATCCGCTGACCGGAGGATTTCGCGATATTCAGCGCACTGCGGGCATTGCTCATCATTTTGTTAAAGTTCGTATTGCCCACAACGATGTGTGAGTTAAAAATACCGTACATATAGGAAGTCGTCGTAATCACATTCTCGCCCAGTTTCACATTGTTTCCACTCATCAGAATATGACCGTGCGGACGCTCCACGCGCAGTTCCTTTTCCTTGAGGACGATATGCTCATAAGTGTCTGTGAAAAAAGCCAACAGTTCGCCATCGGCACGTTCTTCCTGTTGTCTGGTTGAAGCCGGGAAAAGAGCATTCACTTCGTCATCAGACATAGCCAAAGTACGAAGCGGCTCACCCAGAGTCGGGTTCAGGGAGACTTTAGGCAAATTGTTGGCAGAGCTAGCTGCAACAGCTGCGTTCCCTGTACTTTTCGCTTCATATTCGTTCCAGGCCTGTTCCACAACATCCTTATATTCCAGTTCCTTAATGGCTGCCGCATGATTTGCCTGGAACAGGCCGTAGAATACAAAGCGGGCTTCGCCATTCAAAACCACGGTTTCTGACTGAAGGGCAGTATACGCAAATTCATATTGATATACTTCATTCGCCAGCGACGATTTAAGCAGGCTTTCCGGAATGTTCGTTTCCTTGTAGCTTAAGCCAAAGAATTGGAATCCATCGGTTGAATACCCCGTAGCACGAGTTAGAGATCCCTGCTGCACATAAGGAAATACCCCACCCTGGGGTTGATTTTGCCTGGATGCTACGACATAGCCCCATTTGTCATCCTCGAAGACTGTATGATCGATATATTGCGAAAGATAGGCTTCATTGCTTCGTACCGCTCCGGGGTCAGCTATGCCAATGTCTTGGCCGTAGATGACATCCACTTTTTCCCCGTGGCCGTTAACCGTTACATCCCAGAACCAGACTCCCCGAGCTGACGGTGCAAAAACAACCTGATAAGTCACACCTTCCGCATTTCCCGCCCACACCAAGCGGTCTCCGTCCTGTTGAACCTGGCTCTCGGAATGGATGCCGAGCATGGGAACATAACGAATACTGGATTCGTCATGAAAACGCAAATAGAGATTATTCACGGCCCCGTCCACCGGGCTTGTCATTAATTGATTGATCATGGCCTGTCCACTTACAGCCTGGAACAGATCACCGCTCTCCCAGAATGTGAAGTTCAGCTCGCCGGCTTGAATGTTGATTTGCGATCTAGTCATCGTATTCATGTATCTATTCATATCCTCCTATCCTGCCTTCTTCCCCTGCCAAGCAGCCTTGAAGAAGGCAGTGCAGCTTCACTGCATTTTTATGCTAAAATCCAATCACTCACTACACCAACTTGAATGTGCTTTCCAGGGTATCGCGGCTGTTAGGGCCGACAAAAATCTGGAATGTCCCTTTGTCACTGCGGTAAGTCAGATCGGAATGATGATAACGAAGTTTTTCCTCACTTAACGAAAATGTAGCCGTACCACTCTCGCCTGGCTCTAGTGCAAGCTTCGTATAACCCTTCAGCTCACGCATCGGTCGTACGACCTCACCGGTTACGTCACGCACATAGAGTTGAACTGTCTCCACACCTGCGCGCTGTCCGGTATTCGTTACACGAACCTGGATGCTGATCGTTTGATCGGCAGTCATCTCCTGGCTGGAGACTTCCAAATCACCGTATTCAAACGAGGTGTATGACAAGCCATAACCAAACGGAAGGAGTGGATCGTTCGGGCTATCTATATACTTTGAAACATAACGTTCTTCCGTTTTCTCCGGGTTCAGAGGGCGTCCTGTGTTGAAATGGTTATAATACACCGGGATCTGACCGACGGACTGCGGGAACGACATCGTCAAACGTGCAGATGGATTCACTACGCCTGTGAGAACATCAGCAATGGCTGCTCCGCCTTCACTGCCCGGGAACCACGCTTCAAGTACGGCATCCGATTCTTCAAACACACCATGCAGATCCAAAGGACGACCATTAAAAATTACGCTAACTATCGGTTTGCCTAACGTCTTCAACTGTTTGATGAGTTCAAGTTGAGCTGCTGGCAGACGAATATCGGTACGCGAACCACCTTCACCGCTCATTTCCGAATCTTCACCCAGAGCCAGAACGATAAGGTCAGCCTTACTCGCCGTTTCCATGGCTTCAGTGATTTGTTCCGAGGTGATCGTGTGAACGCCACTTCCTTGGGCCATGTGAACCTGTCCATGCTGCAGACGCTCCTGCAGTGCCGTTCCCAGCTTGACAGCATCCGCCTTCACGCCTTCACAAGACCACCAGCCGAGAATGTCTTCACTCTGGGCAAAAGGCCCAATCAATGCGACATTCGCTTCCGGCTGAAGCGGAAGCACGCTGTTATCATTTTTGAGCAAAACAGCCGATTTGGTTGCCAGCTCGTAGGATACCTGACGATGTTCCTTCGAGAATACAATCTCGCGCTCGCGTTCCGGATCAGCGGCACGAAGTGGATTGTCGAACAATCCCAGTTTTTCTTTTAGCTGCAGAATACGGAATACAGCTTCATCGATAAGCTTCTCTTCCACTTCACCGCTCTGGATCAGCTCAGGCAGATGATTAACATAACAAGGGGTCATCATCTCGATATCCACGCCTGCGCGAATGGCACGGTATGCCGCTTCGCGATCATCTTCAGCTGCACCATGTGCAATCATCTCGCGGATGGAAGCCCAATCCGAAATCAATACACCATCGAAGCCCCACTCGTCACGTAAAATGTCACGCATCAGCTTTTCATTGCCGCTCGCTGGGATGCCATCTACTGTATTGAACGAAGACATCACCATTTCGACGCCTGCATCCAGGGCAGCTTTGTATGCTGGCAAATAATACTCACGCAGATTACGCTCGGACATATCTACGGTGTTATAGTCACGTCCGCCTTCTGCAGCACCATACGCTGCAAAGTGTTTGACGCAAGCAGCGAGACGATCTGGCTCATCTTTCAAATCGTCTCCCTGATACCCACGTACAAAAGCCGCTGAGAACAGGCTGTTGAGGTACGGATCTTCGCCTGTCGTCTCCATCACGCGGCCCCAGCGCGGGTCACGAACCAGATCCACCATTGGAGAAAATGTCACATGCAAACCGGATACTGCGGATTCGCGTGCAGCAATCTCTGCACTTTTCTCAGCCAAATCCGTATCCCATGAACACCCAATCGCCAGTGGAATCGGGAAAATCGTTTTAAAACCATGCACGACATCCGCCATAAACAACAGCGGAATACCGAGACGGCTTTTTTTCAGATAGGCTTGCTGTACATCAATAATGGCCTGTGCGCCTGACAAGCCCAGGATGGAGCCGCTGGCAACGACAGATTGCTCTGTAATCCCCATTTCTTCCATCGGTCCAGTAATCTGGCCTTGGGCATCCGTCCCTTCGTAAAAATTGGCGGTCAATTGAAGAAGCTGAGCTGTTTTCTCCTCCAGCGTCATCTGTTTGACCAGGTCAAGCAACTGCTCATTATTCATATCCGTTATCCTCCACTGCATGTTGTTGAAATAAAGAACCCGGCTGCGTTCGGGGAGAGACCGCGCACCGGGTTCAGAATGTTACTTCAGATTGTTCAGCTCATCCAGAACTGGTTGAACCAGTGACATTTTGCTGTTCACCCATTCTTTCCAGTTGGCTTCCAAATCGCCGCTTTTCAGAATCAGGTTGGCATACTCGTTTTGGTATTCAAATGTAGCCTGGTTTTTCGCTTTGGAATCATACAATTGAACATCCCAATCGTAGGTAGCGAGTGCACCGCCCTCAGTTCCGAGCTTCGCTTTATCTTGGAAGTGTTTAACCGCTCTGTCACGATATTCTTGTTTGATCGCCGGGTTAATCATGCTGAAATCGTCACCCAGCAGGTACAAACCTTCGAAACGGCTTGGATATTTATCTTCCAGGGTAGTTCCTTCAGGCAACAGGCTTACCAATTCGTTGTTCTCGCCATATTTCCAGTCTTTGTCTTTGAAGCCCATGTTCAGAAGCAGCTGTCCTTCTTCACTGATGGAGTAGTCCATCAGATCCATGATACGCTCGAATTTCTCATCGCTAATATCCGGGGAGAAGATGGTCGCGGACCAGTAGTTTACTTGCTCCAGGTTACGATACTTGCCATCGTCGCCTACAACGATCGCTGTGTGAACCAGCTCATCGCTATCAACACCAAGGTTTTTCTTCATTTGAGTATCCATATCTTGTCTGTAGGATGCCAGACCGCCAAGGCTTGTCACAGCAGCTACACCGTTAACTCTGAAATTGTCGCTGCCTTCGCTGTTTTTCCAAGTATAGAACTCAGGGTTAAGCAGGCCTTTTTGATAAGCTTCTTGCATCAGTTTCAAACCTGTAAGGGTTTCAGGATCTGCAGGACCCCAGTGATATTTGCCATCTTCACCTTTGTAGAAAGCAGATTCAACACGAGCATGCTCGCTGTTGGCAACAACGATGTTTGTCAATGCATCATCAGCGTTGTAGGACAACGGAACAAGTTTGTTTCCAACTTTACCTGGATCCTTGTCTTTAACCAGTTGTGCATACTCCATCAGTTCGGAAGTTGTATAAGCATCTTTCAATTCGAACCCAACGGCTTCTGCCCAGTCTTTACGCAGTGCAATGACACCAATTTGGTTCACCAGCGGATCTGCCGGTTTGTTTTCAAAATATACAGGTCTAGGCAGGATGTACGTGCCGCCTTTCAATTCTTCCAGCTTCTCACCAAGGCCAGTCAGCTTGTAAGCTGCCGCCACGTTAGGCCAGCGCTCTTTCCAGTCATCCGGGAATTTGTAGAGCAAACCTTGGTCGATATAGTTCATGGCATCGCCGTGTACATAGTTCCAGCTGGCTACGTCAGGAAGGTCACCGGAGTTGATCCACAGACGAAGCTTCTCGCCCCATGAATCCCACTCTACGAAGTTGTAATCCCAAGAGATATTGAATTTGTCCATCCAGTATTTGTGGAACTCATTATCCATTTGGCCATCTTTCAGTTGAATCGTACTTGCTACGGAAATATCCAGCTTATCTTTGTAGTTTCCGTTTTCGTCTTTCTCGTTACTTCCCGAAGCACCTTCGCTCGAACAAGCGGTCACCATCAGCATGACTACACTAAGCGTGATGGCAAAGAGTGATCGTACAGATAACTTCTTCTTCGTTTTCATGTTTTACCCCCATGGTTTTGTTAGAATTTTTGACTCAAAATCCTATGTGTATAATCAGGTCTTGATAGCCCCTGTTAATACCCCTTTGGCAAAATGCTTTTGCAGCATCGGGAAGAAGCACATAATTGGAACCATTGTGACGAACACGGCTGCCATCTTCATCCCTGTGGAGAATTTGGATGCGGCTCCGGCTGCATCCACGCTGGAAGCGTTGGAAGCATTCGTCTGGGATTCGACGATAATGGTCCGCAGTACGTTTTGCAGTGGTAACTGATCCGCCTTTCGCAGGAAGATCATCGCATCATACCAGCTGTTCCAGTAAGCCACGCCGTAGAACAGCGTGATCGTTGCGATAATAGGCGTAGCCAGTGGAAGTACGACGGAGAACAGTATTCTCCACTCACCGGCTCCATCCAATCGAGCTGACTCCATTAGTGATTCCGGCAGCGTGTAGAAGTAGTTCATCATCAGGATCATGTTGAACGCACTGAAGCTTCCCGCCAGAATAACGGACCATAGCGATCCCGTCAGATGAAGAGATTTCATGATCAGGTAGAGTGGTACGATACCACCATTGAAGATCATGGTGAACAGCACTAGGAAAAAGATAAATTTCTTAAATGGAAATTTGCTGCGACTTAGTCCATACGCCATGCTTGTTGTCAGGAACATGCTGAGAGGCAAGCCAATCACCAGCAGGATCAATGTATTTTTGTACCCCGTCAGGATACTTCCGTCAGCGAACAGCGCCTTATAGGAATCAAAGGTGAATTCTTTAGGGAACATTAGCATTGGATTGTCGGCATATTCTTTTTGTGTAGCGAACGAGATCATGATGACATTCCAGAACGGAATCAGAATCATTAGGGCAAGCACAAGTAAGATGGCGAAGATAACGTAATCCAGAAGCGTCATTCGTTCTGTACCAATCTTCGATTTTTTGTTAGCTTTCTTGCTCATTTCATTTTTCCTCCTTTCTTATCGGAACAATCCATCTCCGCCAAGCAGCTTCGCAAATCTGTCAGCAAGAAGCAGCAAGACCATATTCACAAGGGAACGGAACAAGCTGACCGCTGTCGAGAACGAGAAGTCGGTTGATGATTGGAACGTAATCCGATAAATATATACATCGAGTACTTCTGATACATTTTTGGTTGCGGCATTCGCCAAGTTGAAGATCTGATCGAAACCGGATGACATCAATCCACCGACAGACAGGATAAACATAACGGTGATGGTCGGCAGGATGTTCGGCAGCGTAATGCGGAACATTTGCTGCAACCGTGAAGCTCCGTCGATCTGTGCTGATTCGTATTGATCCTGATCGATACCCGAGATCGCAGCGAGGAAGATGATGGCGCTCCATCCGCTTGATTTCCAGATATCTGTTAATAGAAGCATCGGTACAAAGTTGGATTCGGAACCCAGGAAGTTAATCGTTGGCAATCCAAGCAATGCTAGCGTGCTATTCACCAATCCGTCATACGCCAGCACATTGATGACAACCCCGGATACGATGATCCATGAAAGGAAGTGAGGGAACGTAAGAATCGTTTGGAACCACTTTTTCCCTCTGCGCATACGCAGTTCGTTCAGTAACAGGGCCAATATAATCGGGAACGGGAATTGAATAATCAGCTTCAAAATGTTGATATACAATGTCCGCCATACCGCGTCGATAAACGTGGGATCCCGGAAAACGTATTTGAAGTTCTCAAATCCGCTCCATGGGCTTCCCCAGATCCCCAGGTTCGCTTTGTAATCCTTAAATGCCAGTGACAGGCCGCCCATTGGCAGATAGGCGAACAAGATCAGCCAGACAAGCCCTGGAATAAGCAGGGTGTACGTCATTCTGTGCTTCCAGATTTCACTCCAGAGCGAATTTCCTCTCAGGTTTCCCTTCAGCTTTTTGCTAGGTCCTTCGGCTGCAGGTTTCAATTTGCATCTCCTCACTCTACTTTGGTCTTGTCGTTATACAGAAAATCAAACATGGTTCTCAGGTGATGCTCCCAAAATCTCCATTCATGAGCTCCTGGAGATTCAACGTACTGGAAACGATACACAGTTCCCAGCATGTACTCGGCGAACCTGCGATTCATTTCAATAAATGGATCACTTTCACCGCAGCAGCTAAGCACATCCGGTAAAGGTCTGCCCTCTTGCAGCAATTTGTCTGACAGTGCGTAGATGTCCTGGTCGGGCTTTACCTGTAACCGTTCTCCAAAAACCGCTTTCATTTCCTTGATCATACCGGGTGGCATATTGGGATCATGAAGCCGTGTCTGAATGTCGGTTACTCCGGATAAAGAAACCACCTTGCGATAACGTTCGGGATAAGTCAGTGCACATTTCAGAGCACCATATCCACCCATGGACAATCCCGCAATGTAAGTCTTCTCGGGATCCGTGTTCAGGTTGAGCTGACGTTTGCAGAACTCAGGCAACTCCTGAGTAATGTAATGGAAGTAATTCAGGCCGTATTCCATATCAGTGTAGTAGCTTCGGTTTGCCTCCGGCATAATGATGGTACAGCCATATTGTGCAGCGTACATTTCAATTGTAGTCAATCGTTGCCATGTACTCGCATTATCGCCTGCCCCATGCAGCAGATATAGCGTACCGCCTGAAGTCTCTCCGGAGTCACTGGACACTACATGTATGCTTGTGTTCATGCATAATGTAGGCGATCCGGTTTCGATCGTGATGTGTGCCATATGCAACCCCTTTCATCATCAGCTGTTGCCTGTACTCTCTCTACTTTGGCTTTTCTGCTACGACTTCTTGCCTTTCCCCCATACCCTACGAGTTATCGAAACGATTTTCTCGAATCGTTTCAAAACAAAGCTAACTTGATTCACATGGACTTAAAAACAGCACTTTTTACTTGGAAGCGATTTCTTCGAATCGTTTCGAATAAATCATAATCCCGATGAGTAAATCCTGTCAATAACCTTTTTACAAATTTCGCGTTATTTTCTCAAAAAACTTCTTATTCAAGTGTAAATTTGCGTCAAAAGGCACTTTATTTGTGATAAAACACCCTTTTGGTAACCGTTTGCACATCTTTCATTGACATCCCCTTCGGATTGTACTAACATAATTTCTGATTTTGGTTCCGGATTACGGAAACGTTTCACCAGTCCTAAAATGTCGTCTTTTTTAATGAAAGGATGTTATTATGTCCAGCATTGTTGATCGCTTTGTTCAACATATTGAGGCTCAGCAATTAAACGTACTGTCGGTTCGTGTGCTGCAGCATGGAGAAACACGTGGAATGTGGGATCGGACTGAGGATAAGCGGCGCTTACAGCATTCGATCAGTAAGTCGTTTACCTGTATGGCTGTAGGATTGGCACTCGAAGAAGGCATATTCACACTCGAATCCAAACTGGGAGAATACTTCACATGGCCAACACCTGCTCCGAACCTAACAGCATTCTCTCCGGCGGATCTCACACTGTATGATCTGCTACGGATGTCTTCAGGGCATGATGTGCCTGTGCTCTGGGCGGAGGAACGGGCCACACTTGCGGAGAAAGATTGGGCTAAATATTACATGTCACTTCCAATTGACAGAGTCCCTGGTGAAGCATTTACATACAGCAGTGCCGATACTTTTATGATCTCGGCCATGTTTCAGGCAGCCTCGGGCCAGACCGTAAAAGATTATCTGATTCCCAGACTGTTTGAACCGCTGGAGATTTACAACGTCGAGTGGGAAACCTCTCCACTGGGCATTACATTAGGCTGTGCGGGCTTGCAGCTTACGAATGAGGAATTAGGCCGGTTCGGACAGTTCTTGCTTCAGAAGGGCAATTGGAACGGTAATCAGCTGGTCCCTGCGGGATGGATAGATCAAGCAACAACTCGCCAGATAACGACGCCGGGTGAAGGCGATTGGGGACAAGGATACGGATATCAATTTTGGTTATGTTCTCACAATGCATACCGTGCTGATGGCGCTTATGGTCAACTATGCGTGGTCCTGCCCGAACTGGACGCTGTGGTTGCCGTTAGTAGTGACGAATTGAACATGCAGGCCATTTTGAACCTGATCTGGTCCGATATCCTTCCCCATCTTGAAAGTGAACATTAAGCTACTCAATAGGATTATAAATTATTGTATTTTTTCAAAACATATTGAAAAAAACAAAAGAAGTATCATGCCTTTATCGGTCATGATACTTCTTTATTTTACCCGTGCTGTGGAAGCTGGGTCATTTCATCTAGACATTGTGCGCATATGTAACGCTCTTTGAACTCATTGACTTCTTCCATTGATCCGCAGAAAATACATTTTGGACGGTATCTCTCCAGAATAATATGGTCCCCTTGTACTAAGATCTCTACAGGATCTCCCTCATTCATTTGATACCTTTTACGCAAAGATTTAGGCAATACGATCCTACCCAATTGGTCAACTTTGCGAACTACTCCAGCTGGCTTCATAGCTACGGCACACCTCTCCTATCTTACTCTAAATTTCTAGGTACAATTGTACTATGTTTAAAGATTCGCCAAGATTTTGTCGAATCCTGCTGGAAATAAACATTTTTTGTCCTTTTTTTTGAAAAATGTTTTTTTAGCGAATTCCAACAAACACTTGAAGGCGAATATGGATCAATCCAGACCCGGAAAATTCAATTGTCGCAATGCTTCATATACGATAATTGCCGCTGAATTAGACAAGTTTAATGAACGTACATCACCTGTCATAGGCATTCTCATGCAAGTTTCCGGATTGGCAGCAATTAATTCAGGAGGTAGTCCTTTGGTCTCTTTGCCAAAAACCAAAAAATCTTCATCCTGGAATGAAAAATCGCTATAGTTGTTCTTCGCCTTCGTGGTTGCGTAGAAAAAGCGACCCTCCGGATACTTTTCCTGAACCTCTGCGAATGAATCATGATATTCAATGTGAACTGCATGCCAGTAATCCAGGCCAGCCCGCTTCAAGGTAGCATCATCCGTCCGAAACCCGAGTGGGCGAACCAGGTGCAGATGGGTTCCCGTAGCCGCGCAGGTGCGAGAAATATTGCCGGTATTCGCGGGAATTTCCGGTTCAACCAGAACGATATGCAAAGCCATATGTGTTCAATCTCCTTTAAGTTCATGTATCTGTTGCAATCCTCTAATTCTAAAGAAAAGCCCCCCACACGTCAATGTGGAAGGCTCTGGAAGGGCTAGATTGGAAGGCTAAGGCCTCTCATCCATTCCCCTATGATTTATCCATTTGTCTTCTGAAAGTGGCTCATAAAGTCTGTCAATGCCTTAACACTCTCATAAGGTGCTGCATTGTAGATGGATGCACGTAGGCCTCCAACACTGCGGTGTCCTTTTAATCCAACGAACCCTTCGTGCTCTGAAGCCTTGATGAATTGTTTCTCCAATTCTTCCGAAGCAAGGCGGAATGTTACGTTCATCAGGGAACGGTCTGCAGCATCAACACAGCCGCGATAGAAGTCGCCTGAGGAATCAATGGTATTATAGAGCAATTCCGCTTTCTTGATGTTCTTTTGTTCAATCCCTTTCAGTCCACCTTGTTCTTCAATCCATTTCAGAACTTCATTGACCATGTAAACAGAGAAAGAAGGCGGGGTATTATATAGGGAATTGTTTTCGGTATGCGTGCTGTAACGAAGCATCGTTGGAATCGTTTTTGGCGATTCGTTTACCAGCTCCTCCCGAGCAATCACCACTGTAATCCCGGATGGTCCAAGGTTTTTCTGTGCACCCGCATAAATCATGCCAAACTGATTAAGATCAAATGGTTTACAGAAAATATCACTCGACATGTCAGCAATTAAAGGTACAGATCCCGTGTCCGGGAAAGACTTGAACTGTGTACCCTCGATCGTTTCATTGGATGTCAGATGTACATAAGCTGTGCGGTCAGGCAAACTCAGGTTCGATACATCAGGCAATTTCATGTATTTATCAGCCTCGGAAGAAGCTGCAATGTGGGTTTCACCGATCAGCTTCGCTTCAGATAACGCTTTTTTTGCCCAGCTGCCTGTCATGACATAACTTGCAGTTTGGCCTGCTCCCAGAAGGTTCATCGGCAGCATGGCGAACTGGGTGCTTGCTCCGCCCTGAAGAAATAGTACCTTGTATCCCTTCGGATTGCCTAAGAGCGACAGCAAACGCTCCTGAGCTTCATTATGTACGGACTCGTACACTGCCCCACGGTGAGACATCTCCATAATCGACATGCCTGTGTTACGAAAATCAACAAATTCTGCTTGCGCACGCTCCAAAACCTCCAGTGGCAGTGCCGCTGGTCCTGCATTAAAATTATACGCTCTCTTTGTCATTTTTCCCCCGCCCTTTCCATCCGTAGCTTACATATGAAGTAAATATTATCGCTATGATATCAGTATTCCCTATCCGCATCAAGGGCAATAAGCACTGAAGCTAGCAATTAGGGTCATCAAAATACTTTATCACCCTGCAAAGTTAACGTACTACATCGCTCATTCATGGAAAAGCCTCCGAGAGCGAGTCCCGGAGGCTTAAATTGTAGGCACACTTGTTTCGATCGGATTAGCAATCGAAGTAAAGGCTGTACTCGTGTGGATGAATGCGAATAGCTACAGCTTTTGCTTCATCACGTTTGAGGTTGATGTAGTTCTCGATGAATTCTTTAGTGAATACGCCGCCTTCAGTCAAGAACTCGTTGTCTGCTGCCAGAGCATCAAGCGCCTCTTCCAGGGAAGCTGGAACGCTGCGGATGTTTTCTTTGTCAGCATCTGACAAGTCATAGATGTTTTTGTCGAGAGGACCGTAACCAAGCTCAGTTGGATTGATTTTACGTTTGATTCCGTCCAGACCCGCCATCAGCATAGCAGAGAATGCCAGGTAAGGGTTAGCAGTGGAGTCAGGCGTACGGAACTCGATACGACAACCTTTAGGTGTCACAGCTGCAACCGGGATACGCACTGCAGCAGAGCGGTTACCTTTGGAGTAAACCAGGTTCACCGGTGCTTCGTAACCAGGTACAAGACGTTTGAATGAGTTTGTACTTGGGTTAGTCAACGCGATCAGAGCTGGTGCATGGTACAGAATTCCTCCGATGTAGTGCAGAGCCATTTCGCTCAGGTTTGCATATCCCGCTTTGTCGTAGAACAATGGGGAGTCGCCATCGAAGATGGATTGGTGAACGTGCATTCCGCTACCATTATCACCGAACAATGGTTTCGGCATGAATGTAGCTACTTTGCCATATTGACGTGCAGTGTTATGCACGATGTATTTGTATACAAGCAGGTTATCTGCTGTTTTCTTCAACGTATCAAAACGGAAGTTGATTTCGGCTTGACCAGCTGTTGCCACTTCGTGGTGATGACGCTCGATTGACAGGCCAGCTTCTTCCAACAAACGACACATTTCACTACGGATATCTTGTTGAGTATCCACTGGTGCTACAGGTACATATCCGCCTTTAGTGCGAACTTTGAAGCCCAGGTTGCCGCCTTCTTCCTTGCGGTTCGTGTTCCAAGATGCTTCTTCGGAATCAACGTAGTAGGAAGAGCTGTTCGTGCCGCTCTCATAACGTACATCGTCGAAGATGAAGAATTCGGACTCAGGTGCGAAGAATGCTGCTGTACCTACACCGCTCTCTTTCAGGAAAGCTTCAGCTTTAACAGCGATGCTGCGTGGGTCGCGCTCATAGCGCTCGCCATCTGGTGTGAAGATATCACACATAACATTCAATGTAGGGTGTGCAGTGAACGGATCGACATAAGTCGCTTCAGGATCAGGCATCATAACCATATCGGACTCTTCGATTCCACGGAAACCTTGGATAGAAGAACCGTCAAAAGCTACTCCATTTACGAATGTGTCTGCATCAACAGCCGAAGCTGGCAACGAGATGTGATGTGCACGACCAGCTAAATCTACAAAACGAAAATCTACCCACTCGATGTTGTTCTCTTGAATTGATTTCAATACGTTTTCAACCGACATGTATTCGTCCTCCCAAATATTCCGAACAATAAACAACCCCACGAAAGAAAATGTCCATATTCGAATTTTTTTCTGTCGTCATTATAAATTCTTAAACATGACATCGTCAATACTTATGTAAGGTATTTTTTGCGACTATGTTAGCTATACTTACATTTTATAAATTCGCTAATTTCACTTAACAACGAATTGATTTTACATTTAACCGAGTTAATGCGGTAAAGTAACCATAATAACATCCTAAAAAATGGTAAAAACATTACATCATAAATGTTTCTTATCACTGTTGATTAATAAATGTATTCAATTCCCTTTTGATATGAAAAACCGGACATCCCCCTGCTTCATTCTTAAGAATGAAACGAGGAAAATGTCCGATTGTATAGTCAAACTATAAGATTAGACGCCCACTCTTGCCGGGAAAAACTCGGCAGGTTGTTTGGCTGTATTAAACGTTTTGCCCACGATTGGAGCGAGTTTCTCCAGATCCTGCAGCAAGTTGGCGAATTGGTCAGGGAACAGGGATTGTACACCATCGCCTGTCATGGAGTTGTCTGGATCTGTGTGCATCTCGATAATTAATCCATTGGCACCAGCAGCAACAGAAGCTTTTGTCATCGGTTCTACCAGTTCACGGCGTCCTGTACCATGGCTAGGATCGGAAATGACAGGCAGATGGCTAAGAGACTGCAGCACAGGAATCGCCGACAGATCAAGCGTATTGCGAGTATAGGACTCAAACGTACGAATGCCGCGCTCACAGAGCATTACATTAGGGTTACCGCCGGCGAGGATGTACTCAGCCGCGTTCAGAAGCTCATCGTATGTCGCACTGAAGCCGCGTTTCAGCAATACGGGTTTTCCGCATTCGCCCAGCTTACGAAGCAAATCGAAATTTTGCATGTTCCGTGTTCCGACTTGCAGAATATCCGCGTACTCCGCACAAATATCCACGTATTCCGGAGTCATGACTTCCGTGATGGTCAACAGGTCATGTTTCTTGCCAGCTTCAGCCATCATGATGAGCCCTTCTACACCTGTTCCCTGGAAACTGTAAGGACCGGTACGAGGTTTAAATGCACCGCCGCGCAGTACCTGGCCACCAGCAGCTTTCACAAGACCGGCAATTTCATCAATTTGGGCAGCAGATTCAACCGCACATGGTCCACCCATAACGACAAGTTCTTTTCCGCCGATATCCACTCCCTTAATGGAGATAACTGTATCTTCAGGATGGAAGTCACGGCTGGCCAACTTGTAGGATTTTGAGATTCTTACGACATTCTCTACACCCTTCATTTGACGAAGATGCTCCTGCATTTTGGGTTCCACTTTGCCAATCAATCCGATAATGGTACGATCCTCCCCGCGGGAGATATGCACCTGAAGCCCTTCCTTTTCAATCACAGCGACGATATCCTGAATCTGTTCCTCCGGTGTTGCCTTACCTGCAATAACGATCATAATTAATTCCCATCCTTCCTTGTATGAGAGCACCAAACTGATTCGATGTGCATCTGATTATAATTAAAAGTTCTATTGCGCTTAAACGCTTGTTCGCTTTTAAGCTTTTATCCACTAAAGTAAATATATCATAGTCAGCCATTCTCGTCAAGGTCACTACGGCTACTCCTCTTGCAAAAAAATCCTGTGCCACAACCCTAATTCGGGGCTGCAGCACAGGATTTCTTGTATTTGTTACGTTGTACGGGTCTTCTCCCGCACTGGGGGCAGCAGTTTGCTCATGTTGACGGTACGCTTAATTTCCCACGTCTCCGGTTGATCATGCTCATATTGCTCCAGATAACTGATAACTTCCTTCGTAATCGGAGTCGGCGTCGAAGCACCTGAAGTTACGGCTACCTTGTTTACCCCTTTCAGCCATTCCTGCTTGATCTCGGACACATCCGATACCCGGTAGGCCGTTACACCCGCAATCTCTTCCGATACTTGTGCAAGTCGGTTCGAGTTGTTACTGCGCGGGTCACCCACAACGATAACCAGATCAGATTGACCTGCCTGCTCAGCTACAGCTTCCTGACGAACTTGTGTAGCCAGACATATCTCGTTATGAATTTCAGCGCCAGGAAATTTCTCCAGAAGACGGCTCATGATGTGTTTGATATCCCATTGACTCATCGTCGTCTGATTGGTAATGAGAATCTTGCCAGCTGGCACATTCAGTGCATCAATCTCTTCTTCCTTCTCAATCAAATGCACCTGGTCAGGCGCAACTCCAATAGCCCCTTCGGGTTCAGGATGGTTCTTTTTACCGATATAGATGATCTGATAACCTTCAGCCGTTTTCTCCCGGATCAGGTCATGTGTCTTGGTTACATCCGGACATGTGGCGTCTACTGTAGTGAGCCCTTTGTCCCGTGCCATCTTGCGTACCTCAGGAGATACACCGTGGGCCGTAAAGATGACCGTACCGCTCTCTACCTGACTCAGGATTTCAATCCGGTTCGGACCATCCAGTGTAATGATGCCCTCATCTTCAAAGGAATCCGTCACATGTTTGTTATGCACAATCATACCCAATATATATATAGGCCGTGGTAAATCAAGATTACGTGCTGCCTGACGTGCCAATACCATGGCATCCACAACTCCGTAACAATACCCTCGCGGCGAAATTCGCAGTACTTCCAATTGGTTGCCACCCGCTTTCTTTTTCAGCATTACTGCCGATGTAATTGCAGTCCAGTCTATTATACCTTTATTCGATAGGTGGAGCAAAGACAACTGGCATCCAGATGATGAAAGTCGTTCCTTCACCGCGTCTGGTCACGACCTCAACGGAGCCCATATGCTCCTCAATAATCCATTTAGCGATGGACAACCCCAGTCCAATGCCCGGTGTAGCTCCGCGGGATTCGTCTGCACGATAGAAACGATCGAAGATAAACGGCACCTCATCCTTATCCATACCGATGCCTGTATCACTGATGCGGAGACCAACCTGGCCTTTGTATAGGATCGCATCAAGTGTTACCGATCCGTCCGGTGTGTATTTGAACGCATTTTCAATGAAAATAAAGAGCATCTGCTGAAGATAGTCTTTGCTGCCGTTCACATAAATTCCATTTAAAATCGATAAATCGCCAACCCGCCATTCTGCGTGGTGATCGAGGAAATGTGCTCTGCGAGCCACTTCTTGCACCAAAATTTGCAGCGGAATCGGATTCAGTTCTATTTTCTGTCCTGTATCGGCCCTAGCCAGTGACAGCATGTCACTAATCAACCTGCTCATGCGTTTGCCTTCGTCAGCCATATCTTCAATCGCTTCAAGCGACATCTCCTTGACGGTCTCCTCATCCAAATTCGGTCGGTCATTGCCTTCCTGATCCCATAACTTTTTCAGGAAATCCACGTTTCCCCGAATCGTGGTCAGCGGTGTACGCAGCTCATGAGAGGCATCGGATACAAATCTGCGCTGAGCAGCATTGGTCTCCTCCAGGCCGCGGAAGGACAGTTCTGTCCGTTCGAGCATGTTATTCACCGTTTCAATCAGGCGGCCGATTTCATCCTTGGGACCTGTATATTGTATCCGGACACTCAGATCGTCACCGGATTGAATCTGATTGGCTGCATCAATGACATTGACGAGTGGGCGCATCGATTTACGGGCAAGAATGAGACCTGAAGTAATGGCCAGTGCCATGGCCACAAGCCAGCCAAAGATCAGAATATTAAGCAGCGCCTCCAGCAATCGTTCCTGCGAACTTACATTGGCACCCACCTGAAGAAGCCCCCTAATTTCATTGGTCCCCTGCAGGGACAAGGGCTGCTGATTGACCAGAAAAGGAGTGCCATTCACGTAAATCTTGGATATCCCGCGTTTTTCTACTATTTCATTCGTCTTCAAAACCGGAAATTGGATGCGAACCTTCTCCATGTTTCCTGAGATTTTGCCAGACTGACTTTGGTAATCCCAGAGTTGAATGTAAATTTGGGCTTCCTGCAGCTGACTCTCGGTAAAAGGGTCCAGATCAAGCGTCTGAGATAACGGGTTAACTCCGATCTGGTCTGTAATTCGCGCACTCTTCGACTTTAACTGCTGTTCGACTTCCTGATACGTATTGAAATAAACAAAGGCATAGATTACGACACCCCAAAAAATAAGCACAGCTGCCAAGATGCCAGAATACCATGCGGTTAGTTTTAACCGAATGGACATGTCAGGAGTCACCTCTCAGAATATAACCCGCTCCACGAATCGTTTGGATTAAGCGTTTGCCTCCATACTCTTCCGTTTTTTGCCGGAGCATCGCAATATATACTTCCAGTACGTTTGACTCGCCGCTATAATCATAGCCCCAGATCTTATCCATGATCAGGTCACGGGAGAGCACTCTTTTCGGATTTTGCATAAACAAGTTCAATAGTTCGAATTCCTTCGCTGTCAGCTCAAGACGTTTCCCGTCACGCAGCACTTCGCGTGAGTCATTGTCCAATATAATATCTTCGTAGACGAGCCGGTTATCCGGTGTTTCTGCAATATCCGATTTACGACGCAGCAAGGCGCGGACACGGGCCAGTAATTCTTCCAGTGCGAATGGCTTCACCAGATAATCATCCGCTCCGGTATCCAGACCGGTCACCCGGCTCTGAACCTCATCCTTCGCGGTTAACATGAGCACAGGTACTTTGCTTCCGGCTTCCCTTAATCGGCGACATACTTCGAAACCGTCGATCTGAGGCATCATCACATCCAGCACCACTACATCCGGTTCCTTATCCATTAATTTACTGAGACCCTCAGCCCCATTGGAAGCAGTCTGTACCTCATAACCTTCAAACGCCAGCCCCCGGCGGAGCATGGACACGATTTTTTCATCATCATCCACAATCAAAATAGTTGAGCGCATGGTCTTTCTCCTTTATTCTCACATTTTAATCTCATTGTAACAGCCAGAAGCCCAGTCTGCATCTTGGCCGCATTTCTCGCTTCTCCAAGCTCTTGCTTGGTATCTGTAATCATGCCTTCATTAGGACAAAAAAAGCGAAAGGGCCCTCAAACCCTTCCGCTCTGAATCTCGACCACCATTCAAATTATGGTTGTGTTTGTTGCTGTTGATCAGATGTTTGTGAAGTATCATAGTCATTTTTGTTGCCGATTTTAATTTTGATATCCATCTTCTTACCATCGCGTACCACATTCAATGTAACTTCACTGCCGATTTCCTGAGTTTTGATGAAATCAATCAGGTCTTGGCTAGTGCTGTACGGCGTTCCATTTGCACCCGTGATGATATCATAGGCACGCAGATCGGCTTGGTAAGCTGGAGACTGATAGATCGTGCTGGCTACGACAGAACCTTCAGTAATATCCGTTCCCATTTGTTTCGCCACTTCAGGCGTCAGCGCCATCAGGGATGCACCAATAAACGGAACCGGCTCTTTTGGAACTTCTTTGTTTTCTTTCAGATATTTCACGGCATCCGACATGACGCTTGAAGGGATCGCAAATCCAATACCTTGCGCATCAGCGCTAACGGCTACGTTCATACCAATGACTTCACCGTTAAGGTTAAGCAGCGGACCACCAGAGTTACCTGGGTTAATCGACGCATCGGTTTGCAGCAGATGGCTGTATTCGCGGGTTTTACCTGTTTCTTCGTCCGGAATGCTGATTGTACGTTCTTTGGCACTCAGTACACCTGCAGTTACAGTGTGCTCGAACCCTTCTGGGTTACCAATGGCAACAAGCCATTCACCAACTTGTGTGCTGTTTGAGTCGCCAAGCGGAGCAACAGGGAAATCATCGTCACCGCTGTTTTTCTCGATTTTCAATACAGCAAGGTCAAGATCGAAGCTGCTTCCCAGCAGTTTGGCTTCGTAAGGTTTGCTGTTGTTCTCCAGTGTAACCTGAATGACATCTGCACCTTGAATAACGTGCTGGTTCGTCAGGATATATCCTTCTTTGTCAAAAATAAATCCGGAACCAATGCCGAGTGGAACAAGCTGATTGCTTCCCTGCTGCTGCTGGCCTTGGTTGCTATCCGTTCCACCGCTTCCGTTACCTCCGTTACCGAAGAAGTATTGATATAATGGATCACTCATCGTGGATCCACCTTGGCTTCCACTGCGTGTGGACTGCTTAGCCAATGTTTCAATCTTTACAACCGCAGGACTTGTGCTCGTCACTACAGAAGAGACATCCTCTTTACCTGTTGGCAGAAGGGATGCAGTCACATTATTGCTGCTGCCCGTATTCGTAGAAGTCGATTCCTGACTTGTGCTTTGATTCTCTGCACTTGTTAAAGCTTCTTGCGGAGTAAACATGTTCGTGCGGTCTGCCGTGTACATCAGTACTGTAATGACCAGCATCCCTGCTATAAAGGAAAATAATAATGATCTGACCGAGGAGCGAGGCTTACGGTTGTTGTAGTTCCAGTTTCCATTTCCGTTTTTTCCACCGTTGCCACCATCTCCGCCGTTTCCGGAACCGCTGCTTCCGTTGCCGCGGCCCGCCTGTTCGGAAGATCCGTTATTGTAATACATCGGAAGCGGCTTGACAGGATCGGGTCTTGTGATCTGTACATTGCCCTCTTCACGGTTGCTATGACTCACATGACTGCTTGCTGTATCTTCATTATTCACAGACTGAAAAGGTCCATAAGAATAATAGTAAGAGGATTCGTCCGTTCCGGATGTATTGCGGTTATCCGCTTGCTTTGTTTGGTCTTCCTCGTCTTGACGGTTCGGTCTATAATTACGTTCGTCCATGCTTTCTACCTCCCAATCTCTTCTTCACAAGAGATATTCTTTAACTGTCCTTATTTTGTACTTTAAACCTTAACCGTACCTTAAAAACAATTAAAAAGGAGATAAAAGCACGCAATAATAGAACATTTTTCCCGTTAAATCAGCATTTTAATCCTTGTTCTTCACCCAACCCTGACGATGAGCGTAGATGGCCAGTTGTGTCCGATCATCCATTTCGCACTTCATTAGCAGGTTGCTTACATGTGTTTTGACGGTTTTGATACTAATATGTAGTTCTTCTCCAATATCTTTGTTGGTTTTGCCTTCTGCAATGAGCAAAAGAACTTCCTTCTCCCGTTCGGTCAGACCGGATTCGTTCTCTCTGGCCGTGCGCTGCCTGATTCCCCGGGTTAACGCCTGGGACACATCTCCCGTCATGACAGGCATTCCCCGATAGGCTCCCTGAAGCGCATAGATTAATTCTTCAGCAGATACAGTCTTCAGGACATAGCTGACAGCTCCCGCCTCAATGGCCTGCACCACCAGATCATCCTCGAGAAAACTTGTTAGCATAACTATTTTGGAACCCGGAAATTCACTCATGATGGCTTGCGTAGCCTCGGCTCCGTTCATGACAGGCATCATCAGGTCCATCAATATAAGATCAGGCATCTTACTCTGATCCAGCTTGCGCAGCTGGTTAAGCGCATCCTGTCCATTTCCCGCTTCTCCCATGACATGAAATGTCGGCTCAAGCATCAGGTACGTTTTCAAGCCCATTCTCACCATATCATGATCGTCCACAATCATCACATTCACTTTTCCGTTCATTCCGTTTCCCCCTCTGGTTCATCCGGGAATTTCGGGATAAGCACCCGTACTGTCGTTCCCGCTCCCGGTTTTGAAATAATCTGGACATCCCCGCCAAGCTTTTCTGCCCGTTCACGCATGGTGGACAATCCATAGGACCCTGGCCGCTCAACTTGCTGCATGAAGCCCTGACCGTCATCGCTTATGCTCATGCTGATCTGATGCTCGCTCTCCCGTATGGACAGACTAACAAGGCCAGCCTCCGCATGCTTCACTACATTGGCAACGGCCTCCTGAATAACAAGAAACAGCTGGTGCTCGATGGCATCCGAGACGCCGCCATCCAGTTCCAGCTCTTTTACTCCCTTTAATCCATTTTGTCTGCAATAATCCGGAAACCATAGATCCAGTGCCTCAGCCAGGTCCCTTCCTTCAAGTTCCACCGGACGAAGCTGCGCAATAAGACCACGCATCTGACGTTGTGCAATATGCGACATTTGGATTAATTGGTCCAGTACTTTGTTTCCATGCTCCGGATTCATCTGCAGCAGTTTGGGCAGGGAAGACGCTGACATATGAATGGCGAACAACTGCTGGCTGACCGTATCATGCAGGTCCCTCGCCATCCGTCTGCGTTCTTCAAGAACCGCTCGTTCGGAAGCCTGTTCTTTCTCGATCACTTCCTGCTCACCCAGACGCTGGAGGAGTCTCATTTTTTTCTCAATCGAATCCATCATGACGTTAAACTCCTGGTATACCCGGCCGAAAGAGGCATCATCTGCCTCAGGCATGCGAACGGCCAAATTCCCCTTGGATACTTTCAGCATATTCAAATCGAGCAGGTCGATTTTGCGCTGAAGCCGCAGTGCAGCAATATATCCGGTAACTACAGTCGCCAGTACAACGACAGCCACATACGTCCATGCGCGCTGTCGTCCTGTTCCCATCAACACCTCTCCGTACAGCAAGTAGAACCCGCCCAGTGTAATCAGTCCGGTCAGGACAAAATACATCATCAGTTCCCACTTGTTGGCCTTGAGAATCGTTCGAATCATGCGTTAACCCACCTTATTTACTTTGACGTCTCCGATAAATACACTTACTACGATTCGGACCTTTTTTCCTGCTTCGCGATAATGGGAAGTTTCCGCCTGGGCACTACTGAGGAATCCACCCCGTTTTTGGTTCAACAGCGACATATCTCCTATAAAGGAGTTCGTGGTGACCGTGACTCCCAGATCCATGTCTTCCGGCACGAATACCTTTACATCCCCAATAAATGAAGAAATATTAATTTTGGTTTCGCCATAAGGGATTTGTGCTTTCGTCAAGTCAATAACCGTATCACCGATAAACGCCGAGATATTCATCGGTTTAAGGGAGAACACTTCCTGTCCCATGTAGAGGTCACCGATAAATGCTGATTTGTTAACGGTATTTCTGTTGCCGTAATCTTCATATTCATTACCGTATCCGCCATCACCATAGTGGTTTCCATACCCGGTACCATCTGGACCATGTGAATGAGTATGGCTATGGGAATGAGAATGATGCTTTTTCTTATGCTGATGTCCCTGATGCAATTCATCTCCAGCCGCATTGGCGTATGGATCGTAATGGTGGTCTTTCGGCTCCTGTTTGGGTTTCCCAAACGTCTTTTCGAATTGCTCATCAAAAGAAGAAGGCATTTCCAGGTCCTCGGAAGACAAGGGCTGGTAAGGTTCAGGCGGCGGAGGTGGCTGCATTTTGTCCTGATGTTTGCGATCACGGCGACGAGGCCCAATCAGAACAAACAACCCTCCTCCGATTAACATGATTGGAATGAGGTAACGAATAAACTCACCCATGGAATAATCAATCCAGCCGAGATTTCGTGACAGGAAGTATCCGCCTATAGCAAGTACAATGACAGGTCCAATCATGGCATAACCGCCATTGCGACGAATTTCAGTCACTCCTTTTACGCCCCACCAGATTAGAAACAGCGGCCAATATGTTCTAAATATATATCCTATATCAATGTCATAACCCAATTGCCGAAACAAAATGATTGCACCAACGGCAATCAACGGTATGCCAACCCACCAGCGGTCTCGCATAGATCCTTTCATCGCTCATGTCTCCTTCGTCTGTATTCTGTATCCAGTGTACCTCAGACAAGGATTCGATAACAGCGGCGGCAGATGGAATTCGTCTCGGTCTCCAGACTGAGGACTGAGGATATTTATGTAAAATTTATCAAAAACTAAAAACACCCTGGAGCGTTTGCTCCAGGGTGCGGTGAATCATTATTTATTTTTGAAATTTGCCTGCACGGCCTACTTGGCCTGTTTGTCCAGTGTTTTCTACACCGAACTCTGCATTGTATTTTTCATCAGGTGTTTGGAAATTTTCTTGTACTTTGTTTTGCTGGGATTGCTTCACTTTGCTTGCCGCAGTTTCTTGTCCAAACTCAGCATTGTACTTCTCGTTTGGCGTTTGGTACCCTTGTCCTTGTGTTCTTTTAGCCACAACGAATCACCTCTCTCTTCATATTTACGCTGCACTGCTGCTGCGCGGGGTTCGTCCCCAGTCAGTATTATGTGAAGAGAGCACTACAGTTATTCATCCTTAACATCCCAAATTAAACGGCCTTGTCTAACCATGAATCCGGCACGGATTTGTACACATCGATCGCTTCAGACAACTCGTCCAGCATCTTTTCCGTGCACTTTCCGTCACCTTGTTTAATCACCTGTACCTCGACGTCCTTTTTGCCCCATTCCTTATACACTTGCTTCGTGGTCGGAAAATAAAGGTCAATTTTATTACCCTTGATGGCTGAACCTGTGTCCGCCACGATACCGTAACCATACCCGGGAATATAAAGAATGGAACCAAGCGGGAATAATTTGGGGTCAGCAGCAATGGTTGACACCGTTTCTTTGTCTCTTCGTACCTTCACCCCGGAGTAAGTAATACCATACTGAGGATGTTTCGGTCCTTTACCGGTTGACTCTACACCTGCCGTGTAACCCGTCGCGGTCACCTTTTGGGTTCCCAGTACCTGTTCTGAGCGCGGCGCCATCACAGGCATAGATGGGTCGAGAACAAGCTGCTTTCCTGGGACATCCGGCTTAGGAATGACAATAGGCTGCGGAGACCACAATAAAGCCATATAAACCATCGTCGTGACCTGTACCTGATCACTGTATTCATAATCATGGATCGATAACTCGGACTGACTTTCAACCTGACGCGTTGCAGCTTGATCCTGCCGCTTGATTACATGCAGCACTTCATTTTCCTCTTCAAATGTATACGCCTCTGCCTGATTCCAGGACAATACCAATCCAATGGATATGACCATAATTGAAATCAGAACCCGTAATTGTTTTGTTTTCATTGCATTTTGCTTTTTCAATTTAAAACCTCCCCCTTACTGCAAAGGTTTTCCAAAAAGCAAAATGCTTATACATTTTCTACTCCACAAGTTTCCAGCACATGAGAAATAGAAAAAAAACCGTCTAGGAGCATGGATTAAGCCACGCCCTGACGGTCTTTCTCAAATGCATATATTTATATTGATCTTGTGCTGATTTCTTCTTTCAGTTGAGCTACGATTTCATCCACAGGTTTCATGCCGAGATCGCCTTCTCCGCGTTTACGAACAGACACGGATTCGGCACTTCGCTCATTCTCACCAACGACAAACATATAAGGCATTTTCTCCAGTTGTGCCTCACGGATTTTGTATCCAAGCTTCTCGTTGCGCAAATCAGCCTCAGCAGAAATCCCCGCGCGTTTCAGCTTCGCTTCCACTTCACGTGCGTAATCATCGAAGTTTCCGGATACCGGAATGACTTTTGCTTGAACAGGAGACAGCCACAGTGGGAATGCTCCCGCAAAGTTCTCCAGCAAGAATGCAGTGAAACGTTCCATTGTGCTGATTACGCCGCGGTGAATAACGACCGGCCGATGTTTCTGCCCGTCATCTCCGACATATTCCAGTTCGAATCGTTCGGGAAGCAGGAAGTCCAGTTGTACGGTGGACAATGTTTCTTCCTTGCCCAGGGCTGTTTTGATCTGCACGTCAAGTTTCGGACCATAGAATGCTGCTTCACCTTCTGCTTCATAGAAAGGCAAGTCAAGTTCTTCCACAACTTCACGCAGCATGCGTTGGGACATTTCCCACATTTCATCGTTTTGGAAATATTTCTCGGTATCCTGCGGATCACGGTAAGACAGACGGAAGCGATATTCATGAATACCAAAATCCTTGTAAACCGTTTGGATCAATTCAATAACACGAGCGAATTCTTCCTTGATTTGATCTGGACGACAGAAAATGTGTGAGTCGTTCAAGGTCATTGCACGAACGCGGTGCAAGCCAGTCAGTGCACCAGACATCTCGTATCGGTGCATCATGCCGAGCTCGGCAATCCGGATCGGCAGGTCACGGTAGCTGTGCATGCTGGACTTGTACACCATCATATGGTGCGGACAGTTCATTGGACGGAGAACGAGTTCTTCGTTATCCATTACCATTTTAGGGAACATGTCCTCTTGGTAGTGCTCCCAGTGTCCAGACGTTTTGTACAATTCCACATTACCGAGAACCGGTGTATATACGTGCTGGTATCCAAGACTTTCTTCCAAATCCACAATGTAACGCTCCAGCGTACGACGCAGTTTGGCACCGTTTGGCAGCCAGATTGGCAGACCTTGTCCAACCAGTTGGGAGAACGTGAACATTTCAAGCTCTTTACCCAGCTTGCGGTGATCGCGTTTACGTGCTTCCTCCAGGAAGTGCAGATGCTCATCCAGCTGAGCCTTTTTCACAAAAGCTGTACCGTAGATACGCTGCAGCATTTTGTTTTTGCTGTCACCACGCCAGTACGCACCAGCTACATTCATCAATTTGAACACTTTGATCTTGCCTGTGGAAGGTACGTGAGGTCCACGGCACAGATCGAAGAACTCGCCCTGCTCATAAATGGTAATCACGCTGTCTTCCGGTAGATCACGAATCAATTCGAGTTTGTAAGGATCGCCCACTTCTTCAAACGTTTTGATTGCTTCAGCACGGCTGACTTCCTTGCGCACAATCGGCAGGTTTTCACTTACGATACGTTCCATTTCCTTCTCGATCTTTTGCAGATCTTCCGGGTTAAGGGGGTGTTCCAGGTCCATATCATAGTAAAATCCGTCTTCGATGACAGGTCCAACGCCAAGGTGAACCTCTTTGCTGCCATATAGGCGCTTCACAGCTTGAGCGAGCAAGTGAGCTGTACTATGACGCATCACTTCAAGTCCGTCTGGTGAGTCAAAAGTTACGATCTCTACCAAAGCTCCCTCGTGAAGCTGGGTCGACAAGTCCACCACAATTCCATCCAGTTTCCCTGCTACGGCGTTTTTGCGCAATCCGCTGCTAATGGATGCTGCTACGTCCTCAATACTGCTGCCATCGGCGTACTCACGTACGGAACCATCCGGTAGTTTAATGTTAACTGCCATTTGTCTCATTCCTCCTGTAAATGTAACCTTATCCATCCACATCATGGACTGATGATCTATTGCTATTCCTGCTGATTGGCAAAGAACGCAAAAAACACCCGTCCCGGCAAAGGGACGAGTGTTGTATACTCGTGGTTCCACCCTAATTCAGCTGCTTCATTCTTCATTGAAAATACAGCCCTCATTGGCATGACGGTAACGGGCATGACCCGGCATATCCTTACTCACGGAAAAATTACATTCATCTCCGTTTTCAAAACTGCAGCTACAAAGGGGTAAACCAAACGTGGCATCCGGAGGAAATTTCAGCCTGGTTCCCTCTCTCTGCACCGACCGTGCGTATGGTCCTTGTCTTTGTCAACGCTTTTGCTTATTGGTAAAAGTTCATCCATAAAACATGTTCATTAATTCATGGATCAACAGTTATTATAATTGCCGAGATCACTTGCGTCAAGGCCTGACAGCAGGCCGGAACGAAGCACTTCACACTCCGGGCAATGATGGCATAATTGAACCTTGTCCTCGAAGATCTGGCGAATCGTCGATATAATCGGCAGATCGGGTGTGTTTGTATGAAGCATCACTTTTTCGGGAGATATCGATATAAGTGTGCTTACAATCATGTCTTCAATATCCATTTCCAGTTCAAGACCGGGCATCTCGACGACGACTTGCTCATCTTTTTGTACAGGGAGCTGGTTAAGCCCTGCATCCAGAACCTGAAATTCATGCGAGCCTTTGTGCACCAGATGGACCAAAGGAACTTTGGCTTCCTGAAAGAACACAAAATATTTTAACAGTCCCATGAATTCTTCGTATTGACGGTCCATCCAGAATTCATCCAGTGCATATTCGACCAGTTCGTGCAGTTCCTGTTTGTATTGCTTCATTCGAAAATGAAGAATGCCTTCCAGGTGAAAGAAATGAACCTCCTCCAGATCCTGTCTAAGACCACCTGCGAGGGTTAAGCGCCGTTTCTCTCGAAGCCCTGGTTGATCCAGATCACCGTTGAATAACAAGGGCATGCAGATCCGGTGTACCTTCTCCACTTCATATTCATCCATAACGGAACAGGCCTTGGAAATCATATTTTCTACAATGGAGTGCTCCCGGGTATCCATAATGAAATCAGCCAGTCCTTTGGCAAGCAAATCACTGATCTGAGGCAGCCACTGCTGAAAATCCACGTGATTTTCATTCCCTCTGCAGACCCAGGCTGCTTTGCCGTCATTATGTTTGAAGGTGAGCCGGAAACCTCTTTTGCTTATATGTAAACCTTTGGTTTTTTCTTTGATGCAGCGATAAAATTGATCTGCTTCCTCTTGCCCTGACACATCGGTCCATACGGCGAACAGCTCCACAAGAATCACTCCTTTCCTTCCTCTTCAAAGTATATGGCAAGGCCGAGGGGGATATACGAAGCGGATTGATGGAAAGCGTGTCATCATTTCTCAGTATATTTGTAAAGAGGTTTGGAGTTCAGACAAAAATGTGTTATTATTTTGATAACAGTATGTTTCACGGAAAGGGGGGGAAGCCAAAATGAGACAACAACCTAGAATGCTCCGCAGTGCTTTTATCATCATTTTGTGTTTGTTCCAAGCGTTGTGCTTCCCTATTCCGATGCAGACAGAATCCGCTGTTGGCGTATCCGTTGATGCCACTTCCAATAAGGAAGTGTTATTACAAATACCCGAAACTCAGCAAAAACCTGCTATCCGCAAATACTCGCAAGTCATGGTCAAGCTGATTGCAGTGACAAATAACAAGCCTGTATTTTTGGTGCTTGCCTTATTGCTGATGCTGCGAATTCCTACTCCGCGTCTGCCCTTTAAACCGTTGATTTGTCTGTTTAAGCGCAGATTATTTCTGCTACCCATTAAATTCACCAGTATGTATTTGTCCCTCGCCCCTCATGCACCAAGATACGTAAACGTCCTTCACTAGGCGTTGCACCGTATGTTCGGTTGCCATGCATAGAGACATCTCTGTCCAACAGACGGTGTACTTGTGCATAACTTATAACCCTTTAAGCAAACGTTAGTTAACGACAAGGTTAACAGTGTGTCACGATGTTGAATTTGTCATATCCAATTTTGTTCAAAAATCAATGTATACGGCTGTGTGTCAGGAGTACCTGGCTCTGTTTGCCCGCATCATTTAATGTTTCTTCCAAATACAGATCATTCTATTTTCGGGAAATAAGCCTGTCTTCTGTGGCCAGCCCTCAATTTAAGGAGGCATATTATCCATGGATGTACGTGAAACTGATTTGCCGGGAATCGGCAAGAAGTTCCAGATTGAAACGAGCAGCGGAGATAAAATTGTGATCATTATTCATGATGACGGACGGCGTGAAATGTACCATTTTGAATACGACGATCCGGATCAAAGCATCTCCATGATTACGCTTGATGATTATGAAGCCAGACAAATTGCCGCTATCGTTGGCGGATTGACCTATAAGCCAAAACAGCTTGAAAATATTGAAGTTACTTTTGATGATCTGATCATCGAATGGTACAAAGTCGAATCCTCCTATGGATGCATCGGCAAGTCCATCGGTGAACTGGACGTACGTCAAAACTCTGGGGCAACGGTTATTGCCGTTGTAGAGAAAAACCACAAAAAACATATCAGCCCCGGTCCTGAGGTCGTGATTACTGCTGAGTCTACCGTTGTTGCCGTTGGCGAACGCAACCAACAGAAACTCTTCAAATCCCTCCTCCTGACCGGAAGGGGGTGAGTCGATGGATCATCTGATTTTTGAAGTAGGTCTGGCGCTCGTTCTCATTGCTGCCGCTGGCCTCTTATCTGCCAAATTGCGTTTTTCGGTCGTCCCGTTTTACATTCTGATCGGGATGGCGGTTGGTCCACATGCCATGAAAATCTGGCATCTGGACTTCCGTTTTATTGAAAGTCAGCCTTTCATCGAATTTATGGGCCGGATCGGTATCCTGTTCCTGCTCTTCTATCTCGGATTGGAATTCTCGGTAGGACGTCTGATCAAATCCGGTAAATCCATTGCCGTCGGCGGTTCGATTTATATCGGGATTAACTTTACGCTTGGATTAGTTTTCGGATTTGCTTCCGGCTTCCCGCCTGCTGAGGCACTTGTTATTGCTGGGATTACCACCATATCCTCCAGTGCCATCGTGGCCAAGGTGTTAGTCGATCTGAAACGTACAGCCAATCCGGAAACGGAAATGATTCTTGGCATTATCATGTTCGAAGATGTGTTCCTGGCTGTCTACATCTCCATCCTATCGGGATTGGTGCTTAGTGACTCATCCTCGATCGGAGGCGTCATCGTATCCGCGCTTATCGCGCTTGGATTCATGCTTATTGTCATCATACTAGGGCGCAAAGCGACTCCACTGCTCAACAAATTGCTTAAAATACGCTCCAATGAATTGTTCTCACTTGTGATTTTTGGTGCATTGTTCCTGGTAGCCGGCTTCTCCGAAACCATTCACGTGGCCGAGGCCATCGGTGCATTACTTGTTGGTCTGGTTCTGGCAGAGACAGAACATGCCAAACGGATAGAGCATCTAATCCTGCCGTTCCGTGACTTCTTCGGAGCCATCTTCTTCTTTAGCTTCGGATTGTCCATTGACCCTCTGTCCCTTGGCGGAGAAGCTGTATGGCTGGCTTTGATTGCTGTTGTTATTACACTATTCGGTAACTTCCTGGCAGGCATGCTGGCCGGGCGCAGTGCGGGGCTGTCTCCAAAAGCTTCTGCTAATATTGGTTTAACCATTGTATCCCGCGGTGAATTTTCGATCATCATGGCCAACATGGGTAAAGCCGGTGGACTCTTGCCGCTTCTCCAGCCGTTTGCCGCACTGTACGTACTGATCCTAGCCATTCTTGGACCACTATTAACCAAAGAGTCCAAACATGTGTTTAGAATTTTGGATAAAATCTTCAAGTTCAAAGATCCTCGGAAGAAGAAAGAAGAACCGAAGGTTTTACAGAAAGAAGGATAAAACCTGTGCCTGTTCAGAACAGGCATATGATTGTAACTGCGGCTCTTCGCCGATCTTCTGTGATCAACCAGGGAGAATGGCTCGCCAGCCGCACAAAGGAGGATGACGTATGAAAGCACCTCTGATATCGGCTAATCCGGTGCCACAAACCGCTAAGACCAGAATATCATCCACGCGCCGCTTCCTGAATCTCTTGCTGGTGATCGCTGGTGGAATTCTAGCCTCCGTGGGACTTGAATTATTCCTTCATCCCAATAAGATTATTATTGGAGGCATAACAGGCATATCTTCTCTGTTCGCTCATTGGACTGAGATGAGAATTGGATTGTTCCTGTTCTTATTCAATGTTCCATTTATATTTTTATCCTACAGGCTGGTGCAAAAGAGATTTGTACTCGTTACTGTACTGGGTTTGGTTGTCTTTTCGATTGGTGCCATCGTGCTTCATCCCATGCCGCCTCTGGTTGAACATCCGCTGGCTGCCGCCATGTTCGGCGGACTATGTCTTGGTGTTGGAATCGGACTTGTGGTGCGGTACGGCGGGACACTGGATACGCTGGAAATCGGTGATCCGTCCTCCCGGCCACCTGAACGGGTATTTAGCGGGAAACGGATGCTTATCGAAAAAATAATCATGCTGCTCAACTTACTGATTCTGACAGCCGCTGGTGTTGTCTTTGGTTGGGATCAAGCGATGTACTCTGTTATTGCCTATCTTATTGCATATGAAATGGTCTATATCGCATTCCGCGGATTCAGGACCACTCGCAAATTGTACATTTTGACTACCCAAAGCTCGCAGGTTGAAAAAGTCGTTCGCAAGCGTCTGCGACGGGAACCCGGATCTCCTGTACCCTCTTCAGAGTCTGCTTCCTTATTGGCTGCTGAAGGATGGATTCATCACATTCCGGGGGCATTGTACTATGAAGTTCATTTTCTGGAGATGATCTGGTTGAAATCCATTGTGCGCCATATTGATCCGCACGCTGGTATTATCACCCATCCGGAGAAATGACCCAACGACTTGAACCCCAAAAACCTCTCTCTAACCTTGTGATAAAATATCACTTTAGGTTAGAGAGAGGTTTTTTTATTCCTGGTTTTCATTCCTGCTTGCCTTATTTCCGATACTCTATACTTTTATAGTTCAACTATAGCTTTTACCACATGTGTATCTGGGAGCAACCACTTGTCCATGGCGGAAGGAAGCTGAGTTAAAGGCTCCCGATGCGTAATGTATCCATCCATGCTGAGCTTTTTCTGCCGCAAAGTCGATATCACTAGCTCAAAATCTGCACGCGTTGCATTACGGCTGCCCAGTATGCTCATCTCCCGCTTATGAAACTCAGGATCATGAAACGTAATATCGGCTTTGACCAATCCCACATAGATTAATTGTCCGCCATGAGCTACATACCGAATAGCCTCATTCATGGACTGCACATTGCCTGTTGCATCAAATACAGCGGCAGCGTAATCCCCTTCTGTCACTTCAGCTACCTGCTCCACCACTTGATCTGTTGCCTGTATTACAACATCTGCCCCAGCCCAGGTGCGGCTTAGTTCCAATCGGTCCAGGTTCCGATCAATGGCGATTACTCGGGCCCCGGCCTGTTTCGCAAAAGCCATGACCCCAAGTCCGATCGGTCCTGCCCCGATTACTATAATCTGCTCCCCTGGCTGCACACCTGCTCTTCTTACTGCATGAGCTCCGATACTGAGCGGTTCAACCATCGCTGTTTCATCCAGGGTCAGTCCTTCCGCCTTAATCAAATGGGAAACAGGCACGCTGATTCTTTCGCGCATCCCTCCGTCCACATGTACTCCCATGACCTGCATGGCTGCACAGCAATTGGTTTTCCCTGTCCGACAGGCAATACAGTGACCACAGTGCAGATAGGGAATAATGCTTACCTGATCTCCAACTTGAAGGCCAGCAGTATTCGGACCAATGTCATCAATGTTCCCTGACAGTTCATGTCCCAGAATACGAGGATAGGTAAAATAGGGCTGGTTGCCTTTGTAAGCATGCAGATCCGTCCCGCAGATGCCAATCCGCTTGATCGATACAATGGCCTCATGTTCAGCTCGAATGGGTTCGTCGGTATCCTGTATTGTCAAACGATTGATCTCTTCACACACAACAGCCTTCATCCCTGTTCCCCCTTCGCTGCTTTCTGTTGTGGTTCGTTATACTCGGGACGACCACTAGTCCACGTTATATTATGAACGGGTGCCAGTATGCGCAGTACCTCTGCCAAAAGCTCTTCATCGAGCGGCTCATCTACCCACTCGGCATTATGACGGATGTTATTTTCACTTGCACTGCTCACCAGTGTGGTTGGAATCTGTTCATTTGCCGTAGCAAACTGCACAGCCAGCTTGGCAATATTCACACCTTGCTCTGCACAGAACTGCGCAGCTTCAAGACAGACTTGTTTGACGCGTTCATCTGCGGGATGCCAGGCGGGCGTGCCTCTTGTACCTAATAAGCCCATCGACAGAGGCGAAGCATTGACGAGACCAACTCCCTCTTTTTCCAATAACGGCAGCAGAGATAATAGTGAGGTATCATTCAATGCATAATGACAATACGAGATGATGGCATCGGCATCAATTTGCGGCAGCACCTTCTCGAACAGGGGCAGGGGCAGACCACAGACTCCCGCATGACGAATTACCCCCTGCTCTTTCAGTTCCAGCAAGGCTGGATAGGCTTCTTCAATAATGATCTCTGCTGGTGCAAACTCAATATCATGCAGGAACAGAATATCGATATAATCGGTGTGCAGTCGGTCCAGACTTTCCTTGACACTATCCTGAATGCGCTTACGGGAAAAATCAAACTCATTCTCTCCGTATCGTCCCGCCTTGGTTGATAAAATATATGAACTGCGCGGCTGGCTTCGTATCGCTTCCCCCAGTACCGTCTCTGCCTTGGTTAGACCATAATAGGGTGACACATCTATATAGTTCATTCCTGCATCCAGAGCTGCATGTACCGTACGAATACCTTCCTCGCGGTCAATATCGCGAAATACCGAACCCAGGGAAGACGCGCCAAAACTCAACACAGGTACATCTAGACCGGTCCTGCCAAGCATCCTTCTCTTCATTCACTTGCTCCTTTCCAGCATGTCTGTTGCTCCGTTTCTTTCATTTTAACAGTTCAATATCAATATAAAATATCGCCATATGCGTAATATGTACTCTTTCATGACCTAGGAATGGCCCCTTATGGCAAGCATCCAACAAAAAAACCACGGATTACCCTTCAATGGGCAGCCCGTGGTCTTCATTCTAATACCTAGATGTAAATAAATTCTCTTATTAGTTCTGCATGACAAAATCTTGCTGCACTGAATTCTCTTCTTCATCAAACATGCGCAGAATATCGTATCTTGTATTACGCTGTGCCGGAATATAACCCGCCTCACGAATAAGCTGAAGAATCGAGCCAATATTGACTTTGTATGTAGCACCCGCTGCGGATACGACATTCTCTTCAATCATTGTGCTGCCGAAATCATTACAGCCAAATTCAAGCGATTTCTTACCGATTTCAGGACCCATGGTTACCCATGAAGATTGGATGTTTTTGATATTATCAAGTACAAGTCGGCTGATCGCTACCGTCTTCAGGTATTCTTCCGGCGTTTGGCGCTCCAGTTTCAGATTCGTATTATCCGGCTGGAATGTCCAAGGAATGAATGCCAGAAAGCCTTCTGAGTCATATTTGTTCGCAATACACTCATCCTGTGCTTCACGTACACGAAGCAGGTGAAGTGCACGCTCTTCCATCGATTCGCCCAAACCGATCACCATGGTTGCGGTTGTGTTCATCCCGATCCGGTGAGCTGTCTGCATAACGTCCATCCAGTCGCGCCATGAACCTTTCAGACGGCTGATTTTGCGGCGTGTACGGTCATCCAGAATCTCAGCGCCTCCACCTGGCAAGGAATCCAGTCCTGCTTCGTGAATGGCACGTACGACCTCTTCCAGCGTAAGACCATCCGAAACTTCTACCATTTTCATAATCTCCGCTGGTGAGAAGGAGTGCATGGTGATGTTCGGGAAACGTTCTTTGATTGCTTTTAACAGATCCGTGTAATAGCTGAAAGGCAGATTGGGATTCGTTCCGCCTTGCATCAGAATCTCAGTACCGTTCACATCTTGTGTTTCCTGAATTTTCTGGAAAATCACTTCGTCCGGCAACACGTATCCTTCATCTGATCCAGGTCTGCGATAGAAAGCACAAAAACGGCAGTACACATCACACACGTTGGTGTAGTTGACGTTACGCCCAATGACAAATGTTCTGTATGGCTCAGGATGCATACGCTTCATAATAACATTGGCAGCTGCCCCGATTTTGTCGACTTCATTCGATTCAAACAGCTGAATTGTGTCTTCCAGGTCTAATCGTTCGCCCCGAAGGGCTTTATCTAAGATACGGTCTACCGTACTCATCGTAAAAAGCCTCCCTCATGAAGAGAAAATATGTTCACGATCCGTCCCGACTTGTATATATGCCAGCCTTCTGCATGATTGGTTAGTTCCAAACAATTGCTTAGAAATAGAAATTCTAGATGAATTGGAACCTTTCGATCCATTCTGGGTTATTAGAAAAAAACGGCTCATTAAATCTATGCATAAGACGCATCGCTTGCAAGTGCTGGTGGCAACATCGCATTTCTGTACTCTGTCTATCGTAACACAGGTTACATGTGAAAAAAAGCACCTTATGGAAAGGTGCCCTAAATTTAAGTAAAAATATTGACATATTCAATCTATTATAATTCCAGCTTTTTTAGACTGTTTTATTGGTTTTTCAGCTAGCCCAAAATGATGATTATGATTCTTGAAGCGCCTGATCCAGATCAGCAATCAGATCGTCGATATCTTCCAGCCCCACTGAGAAGCGCAGCAGCCCATCGGTAATGCCCCGTTCAAGGCGAACCTCAGCAGGCATCGCTGCATGGGACATCATCGCAGGATAGGACAGAATACTCTCCACAGCACCCAGACTGACTGCCACAATTGGCAGTTTCACCCGGTTAAGCACCGCTTTGGCACGGTCACCCGAGCCTACGTCAAATGAGACAACCGCTCCGTAACCCGTGGATTGGCGCTCGTGAGCTTCACGACCCGGATGCTCCAGCAGTCCAGGATAGTATACTGCGGTAATATCGCTGCGTCCGCTAAGCCAGGCAGCCAGCTTCGCCGTGCTTTGTTCACTGTGTGCCATACGAGCTCCAAGTGTTTTCATGCCGCGCATTAGAAGCCAGGATTCTTGAGCACCCAGTACGGTACCAAGCCCATTTTGAAGCTGTTTGAGCTGTCTCCCCAGCTCTTCGGTACGGGCAACGGCAAGTCCGGCAAGTACGTCACTATGTCCACCAAGAAACTTGGTTGCACTATGTACAACAATGTCCACGCCGAGCTCAATCGGGCGCTGATAATATGGCGTCATAAATGTGTTATCGAGAATGGTGATCAGTTCATGTTCCTGTGCCCAGGATGTGACGGCAGCTATATCCGTGATCCGCAGGGTCGGGTTGGAAGGTGTCTCCATATAGACCGCCTTCGTATTCGGCTTGATGGCCGCCTTTACTTCTTCAATATTGGTCATATCCACAAACGTCGTCTCAATTTGCATTCTGCTAAGAATGGACGTGAGCAGGCGGTATGTTCCTCCATACACATCTTCTGTTACGATCATGTGGTCGCCTGCCGAGAACATCAGGAACACACTGGAGATTGCGGCCATTCCTGAAGAGTAGGCAAATCCTCGAGCTCCACCTTCAAGCAATGTGATGTAATCCTCCAACGCTTGACGTGTCGGATTACCCGAACGGCTGTAATCATGCTGTGGTGGATTAAAGATATCAAAATGATGGAATGTGGATGCCTGGTAGATCGGTACGCTGGAGGCTCCCGTTGTTTTATCCACTTCGTCACCAAAATGCAGCAGCTGGGTATCAAACTTCAATTCGGATTGCTTGTTGTTCTGCTCACTCATGATGTACGCCTCCTTCAACCTCACGCTGCGCAGCTTCCAGGGCATTCCCCAAATCCGCAATCAGATCGTCTGCATGCTCAATTCCTACCGAGAATCGCAGCAAGCGGTCATCGACACCTACAGCGTCGCGTATTTCGAGCGGGATATCTGCATGCGTCTGCACCGCAGGATACGTCATCAACGATTCAACGCCGCCAAGACTCTCAGCAAAAGCAATTAACTTGATATGGCGCAGCAGCGGTTCAACTAGACGGGCATCTTTAACTTTGAAAGAGAAGATGCCTGTGTTTCCTCTAGATTGTTTCTTCTGCACTTCGTATCCCGGGTGATCTGACAAACCAGGGTGATATACTTCCCCCACGGATGGATGTTCCAGCAAATACTTGGCAATGGTAAGTGAATTATACTCATGACGTTCCATACGCAGCGCGAGTGTCTTCATGCCTTTCATCAACTGATAGGAATCACTTGGAGATAGTACCGCACCAATGGAGTTATGCAGGAATGCCATTTCGGCTGACAATTCCTCGCCCTTGGTGATAATCAATCCGGCAAGCACATCGTTGTGTCCACCCAGGTATTTGGTTGCACTATGAACAACGATATCGGCTCCGAGCTCGATAGGACGTTGGAAGAACGGCGTCAGCAGTGTATTGTCCACAATCGTCAACAGGTTATGGCTTTTCGCCCAGGAGCTGACCGCTTCAATATCCGTAATCATCATAAGTGGATTGGTTGGCGTCTCGATAAATACAGCTTTGGTGTTCGGCTGACGTATGTCTTCCATGGCCACCAGATCATTCGTGTCCACGTAGCTTGCCGTTACGCCAAATCGAGACAGGATACGCTCTAGAAGACGATACGTTCCCCCGTATAGATCCAGCGAGACAATCAGATGATCGCCCTGTCCAAACATGGCGAAGATCGTTTGCAGCGCTGCCATGCCCGAGCTACAGGCAAAACCGGCATCACCGGATTCGAGTGCAGCTGCAGCCTCTTCCAGTACCTTACGCGTTGGATTGGTCGTACGAATGTAGTCAAAGCCTGTGCTCTGCCCGAGCTTTGGATGGCGGAACGCCGTTGATTGATAGATGGGGAAATTCACGGCACCAGTTCCCGGTTCATTGACGGATCCGATTTGAGCCAAGCGGCTTTCGATTTTCAACTTATTGTCTTCCATTGCAGTATCCTCCTGTAATCTCGATTAGATTTGCGGGCCAATATCGTAAGGCGTCTCCTGATACACATAGTAATTGAGCCAATTAGAGAATAATAAGTTTGCATGTGCCCGCCAGGTTGCCGGAGGAACACGGGATGGATCGTCGTTTGGAAAATAGTTTCTTGGCAGTGCGATATCCAATCCCTTGGATGCATCGCGGTCATATTCCCATTTCAAGGACAATGGATCATACTCCGCATGCCCTGTCACAAAAATTTGTTTGCCGTCTTTGGTGGCAACCAGGAAAATGCCAGCTTCCTCCGATTCGGCCAAAATTTCGAGGTTATCGTTCTTCTCAATATCCTCGCGCCGAACTTCGGTATGACGGGAATGTGGGACATTGAACACTTCATCAAATCCGCGAAGCAGCTGTACGTGAGATTTGTTAATCGTATGTGGAAATACGCCAAAACACTTCTCTTCCAGCGCTACCTTAGGTACACCGAAATGATGGTACAGACCAGCCTGAGAAGCCCAACAGATGTGCATGGTCGATGTGACGTTGGTTTTGGTCCAATCGAAGATCTCCTGGATTTCCTTCCAATAATTCACGTCTTCGAAATCCATTTGCTCAACAGGGGCACCTGTAATGATCATCCCGTCAAAACGGCGGTGTTCAATCTCATCAAAGGTTTTATAGAAAAGATTCAAATACTCCTGTGACGTGTTCTTCGATATGTGGGACTTGGGATGAACCAGAACGATATCAACCTGTATAGGGGTATTCCCCACCAAACGAAGCAGCTGGGTTTCTGTTGTTTCCTTGGTAGGCATCAGGTTTAATATAGCAATGCGTAGTGGACGAATATCCTGCTGGTAAGCATGTGTCTCGTCCATTACGAAGATGTTCTCACCTGCGAGGACTTCCTTGGCAGGCAGTGCGTCTGGAATTTTAATTGGCATGATGTACAAACTCCTCCTTGTGCATAGATAGATGCAGCCATCACAGGCTTGATGTGTTTCACATCAAATCGTTCTAGACTGCCATGAGCTTGTCTATAGGTGGAGAATTGCAAATAGCGCAACGCTCTAACCTGACAAACTCAAGTTCCATAGCGAAAATCAGTGCTGAGAAGTCGGTGCATATAACAAAGACCTTCCTCGGATTCCGAGAAAGGTCATATGTAAATAGATATGCGCCTCTCTCATCTCTCAGTTACAACAGTGCCTCAATGGACACTTAGTCGCTGCAAGAATTAGCACCGTGCGGTATACCGCCGGTTGCCGGGTTTCATCGGGCCAGTCCCTCCACCTACTCTTGATAAGATTTCGCCTTATTCAATTGTGTATTTAGTGTACTTCACCGTCTACTTTAAAACATTAATCCTCTCACGTCAAGCATGTAGTTTTATGTCTGTTCATGTAGGCCGGAACCGTTTGTCTATCGCTGTCATACACTGCTTCAGGGCGCGAAATAGACACATTTTTGCGCTTGAAAGCACCATGTACCAGCGGTATACTAAACAAGTGTTGCAAACCCTTATGTGAGAGGTGACATATTCAATGGATGGCGACCCGAGGCCTGACTGTCAGCCGTATTCCGACAAACTGCATAGAGAATTGACATCAGCATGCCGGCAGCGGGACGTTATTTCCGTTTGGTTATAGAGCGAACGCAGTCCTGACATCCAGGCTCCGCTGCCGACCGGCTGATCTGTTCTTTTTGCGCCCATATTGATGAAAATCCGCCTGTTTGGCGGGTGCAGAAGGAGTGGATGAACGATGAAAATCCGGTTGGTAAACAACGGTGTATTTATCCCGGTGGACGATATTGAGCAGGCGCTGACGCCACCAGCTGAGGGATTTTACTGGATCGATGCAGACGTTGATGATCTGGCGGTACTTCAGCCGCTGTTCATGATGCATGATCTGGCTGTAGAGGACTGTTTGAGTGATGAAGAACAGCGTCCGAAGATTGAAATTTATGAGAGCCATTATTTTATTGTCGTAAACAGCATTCGTTTTGATGACGAAGAGATCTTTTTGCGTGCGGTTAACCTGTTTCTAGGGAGACACTACATCATTAGTGTTACGAAGCAGAAAGTCAGCGAACTGCGGACCTTGAAGCCTATTCTGTGGGAACAGGAAGTCAGCACCCCGGATCGTCTCCTGTATCTGTTGGTCGATTTGATTGTGGATAACTACTTTACCGTCGGCGACCGGATCGAAGCACGCATTGAGAAATTGGAAGAAGATATTTTGATGCATACGAAAAAGTCCCATTTGAATGAAATTATCGGGCTGCGCAGTGAGATTCTGTGGCTCAAAAAAGTGCTGGGACCTCAAAAAGAGGTCATCAACACGCTGAATAAAAAAGACTTGCGTCTGATCGATGATCAACTGCAGAAGTATTTCAGTGACATCTATGAGAATGCTGTGAAAATATCCGAGACGTTTGAGACTTATCGAGACCTGATGGGAAACTTGCGAGAAGCTTACCAATCCAGTATCGCCAACCGGGCGAACGAAATCATGCGCGTGTTTACCGCCATTACAACGGTGTTCATGCCCCTGACGGTCATTACCGGCATCTATGGGATGAACTTCAACAACATGCCTGAGCTGGACTGGAAGTATGGATATTTTGTAGTCATTGGCCTGATGGTGACCCTCGGCCTGAGCATGTTCTTTATTTTCCGCAAAAAAGATTGGATCTGAACCTATTCATTCAAAAAGACGAAGCGCTCCAACCAGGGAGAAACGGCTTCGTCTTTTTTTCTGTACTCAAAAACTTCTCTCGAAACGATATGGGGTGTCTACCCGACGTTCTGCTCTGTTTCTACATGTCTTCGGAATCGAATGCGGATCATGCGCAATCTCTCGTACACTTGCTCCAGATTGCCCCTAACCGGCTTATCTCCGCCGTATACTCTATGTAATACAGGTTTCAGGAAACTGTCTCCCAGCTCCTCGTATGCACTCCAGACCGCCTCCTGCTCCTGCTCAGGCATGATCGCAAGCTCTGCATCCAGGAGGCTATCTGTATCATAACCTTCCGTATCGAGTGTCTCCAGCAGTTCAATTAGCTCTCTGCGGGATAGTCCGGAGCGGTTCACAATCTCTTCCAGAGTATGCCCTTCCTTCATACCCTCAAGCACCTGCTTGCGAGTGGTGAATTTGTCCAGCTCCTGCTTATATTTCTGTTCTTTTTGCTTGTACAACCAGCTCTCATATTCATCTTCAGACAAGACAGACTGTACCCAATCAAGTGGAAAAGCAGTCGAACGCTCTACTCCGCTTGTAAGCTCCATCCACTCCTGACCGTATTCACTTGCCTTGCTCTCCCCAACACCTGGTAACTGCATGAGTTCATCCATGGTTTGGGGTACGAATGCACTGATCATGCGCAGCAAACGATTCGTTGCAATAAAGTATGGGGCCTTCCGGTCAGACGCTGCCTTTCTTCTCCGCCATGTGCATAAATCAGCATATAATTCTTCATGGCCGTAGCGTTCACTATAACAGTGAAGACGCTGTCCACCATAACTGCGTAATTTCAGATCTTCCGTCTCATGAAACACTCCCTGAATCAATGGCCGGTAACCTTCACTCATTCGAATCGCCAACTGGTGGCGATAAATATGGAGCAGTTCTTCCCAGGAGCTCCCCTCATACCAGATGCTGTCTTCGCGATCTCCTTCCTCATATTGGCTCCACCCGAGATGCCAGGCACCTTCCTCCTCACCAATCCACAGCTGAGCGTGTTCCTCATGTTGACCTGACAATTTGGACAATCTGTTCATGAAAATGACTTCCATCGATTTCCCCTCCTTAATATTGCAGCCTATTCACAGTTAGATGAGCCGCCTCCAGGCAACAAAAAAAGCACCCCTCCTGCAAATTCATTGCAAGAGAGGTGCTTCCTCATTAACCGTAGTATGCTGTTGCTCATATCTTACCACAATGGAAAAATTCGTCAACCACTTGTGATCAATTGAATTATTTGTTCAAAGCCAATTTGGCCAAGGCCAGCGATCCGCACAAACCGGCATTGTCACCAAGGCCTGGCGGAACGACATACTCGTCGATCCCAGAGTGAAGGGCCGGATGCTGAACATATCCATTTAACAGCTCCTGCAATTTGCTGCGTACCATAGGGAACAGATGCTCCTGCTTCATGACCCCGCCACCCATCACAATTTTTTCCGGAGTGAGAATCAGTACATAATTCATGAGTGCGTGCGCCAGATAGTGTGCCTCAATCTCCCAGGCTTTGTGATCTGCTGGCAGCTCATATGCTGGCTGGTCCCAACGTTTATTGATAGCCGGTCCCGCTGCGAGCCCTTCCAGACAGTCCCCGTGGTATGGACAAAAACCTTCATATGTATCCTCAGGGTGTCTGCGTACAAAAATATGTCCCATCTCTGGATGAGATAAACCGTGAACCATTTTGCCGCCTACGACTGCACCGGCACCAATACCTGTTCCGACAGTGATATACAGACAGCTCTCCAGTCCTTGTGCTGCTCCCCAGGTTGCTTCTCCAAGCGCAGCTCCGTTTACATCCGTATCAAACGTCATCGGCACATCAAAATGTTCCTTGAGTTTGCCAATGATATCATACTGACCCCAATGAGGCTTCGGTGTTGTTGTAATATATCCGTACGTAGGACTTCCTTCAATCGGGTCAATCGGTCCAAAAGAACCCACGCCCAAAGCTTCAATCCCCTTGCCTTCAAAGAAAGCGATAACCTGCGCCATCGTTTCTTCCGGTGTCGTTGTAGGAAAACTTACCCGTTCAAGCACCTCACCATTTTCAGTTCCAATCCCACATACAAATTTGGTTCCCCCAGCTTCAATTGCGCCTAAAATCGTCAAGTTAGTCACACTCCCAAGTTAGTTTAAAGTGAAATTCATCTTTGGTTCTGGATGATGATATGTTGTGAATCTACTGCCCACTCTCCAGCTTATCCAAACGTTTCAATAACGTTTGCCTCCAGCTATCTGACAGCGATGGAATAGCCAGTAATGCACGCATTCCGGCAGCATCCTTCTTCCCCTGATGCATGACCCGGTTGGCCTCTAGAACGGTCATGGATGCAGGGTCTGTGCGGATACGCCTGAACGGAGAGTCAGGAGCGACTTCTCCCTCCTCCAATACGCGAAAATAGAAACCGGTATAGCCGCTTTCCTGAAAATATACAGGCAGCTCTTTGAAATCATATCGGGCAGCGAGCTTGAAGCAGGGTTGTCTTGGCTGGCTAACCTGAACCAAAGCTCCGCCCAGTTCATATACATCACCAATCCGGACTTGATCTTCGGAGCAGCCTTCCACCGTTAAATTCTCACCACAAGCTCCCCAGTCCAGCTTGCGCTCCATCAGTTGTTCCAGTACGGAATACCGACTGTAATCGTATACACAAACAGCCTTATCCGGTCCGCCGTGATGCTCCAGGTCCGCCTGGCCATCTCCTGTCATTCCATTGAATGACAGGAAAACCAAGCCGGATACGGGATGTTTGACAATGCCGCTCAGCACTTCACGCTTCTGGCCAGGCAACGGCTGAGGCTTACCCACATTAATGGCAAGAACAGCTGTATTACGTTCTGCTGACTGTTGATCATGTGCAAGTGTCATGTGCTTCATACCTCCCATACGATTAGTACTTTAACGGACGGAGCCGCCAAAAACGAGTGTATTACTTAACAACCGCCCTGGTGAAGTTAACATCTTCCCACCTGCATACAAGCCTGAGGAAGCTCCGCCATCCAGATTCATGGCCTGCTTGGCACCGAGCTTCTGCATGACTGCCGCCCACTCCTTAATGGTAGCTCCCGAGACAGTCGCGAGCATTACCGAACCGTCGGCCATGATGGCGATCCCGCTTCTGGCACCCGAGGCATTCAGAATCTTGGTATCCTTGAATCCTTCGCTGGTTGGGTTCACGGCGACTTTACCGTCTTTTACAAGACGAGGACCAGCACCAACAGCAGTTACCACGTCTCCCCAAGGAATCTCTTTACCTGATGCGTTGGTATATCTATAGTTCATTTCTACAGTCGAACCCACGGCGAAGCGATCTGCAGTCGATTTCTGATTGCCTGTAAAGACCAGTACAGATCCATTCTTCGGAATCGCTACATTGTTATTCGCTACTTTTTTGGTGACAATCCCTTTCTCCATCACAACTGCAGTACCACCCTTGAATCCGACTTTGGGGCCGCGCTCCGGAGTATAGAGCATTGATATGCTCGCATTCGCAGAAGGTGTACGGTTAATGAATGTTGCGTACCAGCTGCGTGACTTACCTGCTGCATCGGTAACTTTACCTGTAAGACTTACCTGAAGTGAATCCATCATTGCTGTTCCATCTTCCTTGAAACCTATCGTTGTTCCGTATCGTCCAATATGTATCACTTTTCCATTTGCTATCAACATGCCATAAGGATCTGGTGCTCCATTATACGCTTCAAAGAACGCCCCATTAATGGCTGCTTGAGCACCATATGATTTTACAATGGAAGGCAATGTTGCCGTTTGTCCTACCTGTTTCTTGGCTAAACCTACAGTCACAGGTGTTCCTTTGGGAATGCTTACCGTTTGTACGGTGAAATTTCGTCCTGCTGCTTTTACTTTCTGTACTTTGGTGCTAATTGCCGCTTTTGCATCGGCTGTTTGCGGAGCGCTTACTGCGCCTGATAATAATACCGGCAAAGCCAGGACGAGGGCCATAGCCCCTGTCCACCACTTTCTACCGGCACGATTTGTCTGCATGTTGCTCACCCTATTGCCACTCCCATCCAAGAGCCCAGGCTCTTCATCTCAAGTTGTTCGAACTTGTCCATCACCGTATCCGGATCAAGACGCAATTCACATACATCCAGTGCGCAGGCTACCGGAACAGCGCAGTGAATCTCTGCCAGTTTACGGGACAGATGCAGCATGTCGAGATCATTCTCAATTTTATTACGTACCGATGGCGTGAGTTTATCCAGATTATCCAGAATACCCTCAATGGTGCCATATTCCTGCACGAGTTTTAGAGCTGTTTTCTCACCGATTCCACGTACTCCAGGGTAATTGTCACTCGCATCCCCCATCAGACCTTTCATATCAATGACTTGACGAGGAGTCAACTGCTTCTCTGCCATGAGAGATTCAGGCGTATACACCATGTAGTTGCCGTGGCCTTTTTTCATAATAATAATGCTTGTCCGGTCATTGATCAGCTGCAGCATATCATGGTCGCCGGTCAGCACCATTACGTTCATATCCGTCTGCTCCGTATAATACTTGGCCAGTGTACCGATGCAATCATCGGCTTCATACCCCTCTGCTCCAATATTCGGAATACCCAAGCTGTCCATGACTTCACGGATCAATGCAAACTGGGGAATCAGATCATTCGGTGCTTCAGGACGATTGCCTTTGTATGCGGCGTATTCTTCACCGCGAAACGTCTTGCCACCCATATCCCAGCAGCATACCACATGACTTGGTCCGAAAGTCTGAACCGCATCCCAGAAATAACGGATAAATCCGTATACCGCATTGGTTGGCAAGCCTGCCTTTGTACGTCTGATATATCCGCTTGCAGATGTCGCATAAAATGCCCGGAACAACACCGCCATACCGTCTACCAGCAACAAAGTAGGTTCATTACGTTGATTCACTTGATTTTGTTCTCTCCTATCTGTATATAGCAATAAAATATCGAAACTAATTCTATCATTATAGCATAGTTACGCCAAGCATCGTTCAGCCAAAAAAGCCCTGAATATTGAACATTTCAGGGCTGTTAATCGGCTTCATTTATGAATGGACAGACACGTCACTCAGCCTGTTGCTAAACGTTGTTCCATTCCTGTTCATACGTCTCTTCCTTGAATCCTACGGTCACCTGCTCCCCATCTGTCACGATTGGACGTTTGATCAGGCGGCCATTGGAGGCAAGCAGACGAATCTGTTCTTCAGCAGACATGCCAGGCAGCTTGTCCTTCAACTGCTGCTCCTTGTACACTTCTCCACTTGTATTGAAAAACTTCTTCACTTCAAGTCCGCTCTTCTGAATGAGCTCGGTTAATTCGGCCTCAGACGGGGGTGTGTCGAAAATGGGGATTAGCTCCAGCTCATGGCCTTGAGCTTCAAGCCATTTTACTGCTTTGCGGCAAGTTCCACATTTTGCATACTGGTATACTTTCAGTTTACTCATTAGCATTTCCTCCTAAGTGCTCCGGTATTTATCTATCGCTTTCCTTGGTTTGCTTCGCAAATCCAAAAAGTCGCTCTACATCAATACCATCGCCATACGTTTAAAACTATTCTAAACAACATAAAACAAGGACTGCCTGTTCCTACGATCGCAGCAGTACCCTGAATATGAACCACAAATGATGATTCGAGATTCCTACAACTCTTCCCTTGGCTTCGCCTCGGTATCTAAACGTTTCTCCAGCGCAGCCATATCTGAAGGAAGAGGTGCATGGAACGTCATTCGTTCCTGTGTAAGTGGATGAACAAACGACAGCTCGCAGGCATGCAATGCCTGGCGATCGATCCACAAGTCCCGTTCTTCCCGCATTGCAGCTGTCTGTTCGTCAATCTTATCCGCAGGTAATGTCTTGTACATTCGATCGCCGATTAGCGGACATCCGATCGATGTCATATGTACACGAATCTGATGCGTTCTGCCACTCTCCAGCTTCAGATTCACCGCACTTGCAGTCCCGCCGTCCCAGCGGGTGATCGAGGTGTACAGCGTTCTTGCCGGATAGCCATCAGGCGTGACAATGCGGCGATGGGGTTCCTCCGGATCACGGTCGATTGCACCATCAACAGACCCCTGTTCGGGAGCAGGATTTCCATGTACAAACGCAATATACTTTTTGTCCACGGTTCCTGCGATCATCTGTTCAGATACATGCTGATGCACATATGGATTTTTGGCAATGGCCAGCACCCCGGAAGTCTCCTGATCCAAACGATGAATGGGTCTAAACCGGAAAAGCTCTCCCTTGGACTTCCAGTAATGAACAACCCCATTCGCCAACGTTCCTGTATAGTGTCCATGTGTCGGATGCACAATTACGCCGGCATCCTTGTTAACAATAAGCAAATGCTCATCTTCATACAAAATGGAAAAAGGAATGGATTCCGGCAAAATGTCATCCGATTCCTCCTGTTCCATCCGAATCTCCACGATATCTCCAGCCGATACCTTCACGCTGATATACACGCGCTCTCCATTCAACATAATTCCCTGATCCGTGAGCTTCAGCCTGGACAAGAGCTTGCGCGATACCTGCAGCCGCCGCTGAAGCACGGTTTTCAACAGCCAGCCATCTTCATGTTCGGGAACGGTGTAGATAATCGGCGAATAATAGCCGCTCATTCTTTGCGGCGGAACACTTTTTTGCTCCGTACATATTCAATATCCGACACCTGCTGTCTGGCATTGGCCGTCCGTGCTACAACGAAGAAATAATCAGATAGACGGTTCAAGTAACGGCGTACTGCAGGATTAATATCCGTATGCTGTCCCAATGTTACCGTGCGGCGCTCTGCACGGCGGCATACCGTACGGCATACATGAAGCGCTGAAGACAGCGGGCTGCCTCCCGGGATAATGAACCGTTCCACTTTCGGGTTTTCCGCATCATACTGATCAATCCATTGTTCAAGCCGGGTGACCATGTCATCCCGCACTTTGTATTTGGTTTCGCTGATTTTCACAAATGCCAAATCCGACCCGCAATCAAACAATTCTTGCTGAACCTCCAGCAAATGTTCACGCAAATCCTCGAATTTCCCCTCTGTATCATCGATCAGACTGATTGCCTGGCCGACAAAACAATTCAGCTCATCGATGGTACCGTAAGCTTCAACGCGGTCATCATCTTTGATCACCCGTCCTCCGATGACCGAAGTTTGCCCTTCATCACCTGTTCGTGTATAGATGCCCATTTGCAATCCCTCCAAATGTTTAATTTCATTCACATGGCAAAACATCGGTTAATTCTTAATATGCCTGCCCTTCTAATCTCAACTTAACCAGTATACTTGACCTCTGCTTGATACGGAAATGCATTTTTTTCAGAAACCGCTTGTACCCTTTGCACGTATATATGAATTGGCGTGCTCTGCCCGAGTATACGTCAAATTCAGGTAAATCAAAAGTAGAGGAGACGATTATGCAAAACTGGATAACCGATTTCATGGAACAATACGGCTACATAGGCATCGCACTCATTATTGCGCTTGAAAACGTATTTCCCCCCATTCCTTCGGAGATTATTTTGCCTTTTGGCGGATTTATGACGACGTACACCAGCCTCACTCTTCCAGGTGTTATCATTGCGGCTACCATCGGTTCTGTGCTGGGTGCAGTAATTCTCTATGGGATCGGATTGCTGATTGATGTGGAGCGTCTGGAGAAAATTGTAGATCGCTGGGGACATATTCTGCGAATCAAAAAAGAAGATATCCACCGTGTTGATGCATGGTTTGACAAATATGGAATGTGGACTGTACTATTCTGCCGCATGGTGCCACTTGTTCGCAGTCTCATCTCCATTCCTGCAGGCATGTCCAATATGAAATTCGGTTTATTCGTCCTCTTCACCACCATCGGGACACTCGCCTGGAACATTATTTTGGTCTCGGTTGGGGCCGCGCTTGGCGCTTCTTGGGAAAATATTTTGCACTTTATGGACGTCTACTCACTGGTGGTATATGCTCTGCTCGCCATTATCGTATTTGGTTGCGTAATCTGGTGGATCAGACGTATGAAAAAAAGCAAATAGAAATCGCGTCTCTCGCAGCTGAATTGTAATCATATATTTCTCAATATAAATAAGCCTCCGTACCACAGTTTGTGGTTATGGAGGCTTTTGTTTTACCTGGATCTTGACCTAATATACTCAGATATCGTGGTACCGTACTTCTCGCTTCTTCAAATCAATGGCTAGTCCCGATACCACCATGTACATGCGTTCCGAGTGAGACTGCAGTGCACGATTCACCGAAGCCATCCTTGCGGCAAAAATACGTTCCTCTTCCGATGGATACAGGGAACCCTGCATTTCATTGGTAATGACCAGCAGCTTGCCCTGATAAGATAGTAAGGCATCAAGCAGCTGTTGTGTATGTACGCGTTGTTGATCAAGATCATCCGTTGCTCTAAATCCGGCAGCCATCCACGAAGTCAGACTGTCCACAATGACAATTCGCTGATCAGCCAGAAACAGATTTGATTCCCGATTGATCTGATGAATGACTTCCGTCAGGTGATGACCATTTCCGGCTGAAATGGCTCGATAATGAGCGGATGGCAGTTCCGGTATCACCGGATCATGATCGCCTGTGGATAAATAGATTCCTTCCCGGCTGATTTGAGCTGCATAACCTAGGGCAAACCTGGTTTTACCACTACCTATCCCGCCAGTGACCGTAATCAGCAATCCGCTCCCCTCCTTCAGTTACCATACTTATACGCTATTCTGTCAGCGCCTTCAGCACTTTTTTGGATTCTTCAACACTGGCAGCCGATAGCGGAATGGTAGCAAACAGATTTTGGGCGGCATATTCCACATCCTTGAACATCTGCATATCTTCGAGTGGGATGCCATAGAGATGGGTTTCTTGCTTCATATCGGTGCCATTGTCTCCCTGACCATCCTCAACTAACACCCCGCCCTCAAAAACACCACGCTCATACTTCTCAGGGTCAAATGTATCATCTAGCGGAATATTGGAACCATTGCTTCCGTATTGTTTCATATCTGCCTCTGGCAGAATAAAAATATCATGACTGCCTGCTGCGTATTCTACCATAATTTTCTGTACATCATACATGGCGCTTGTAATGACTTCCACTTTAGGTTCCTCGCCCAGTTTTTGCTGCAGATTGGCCTGTAACTGTTCTCCGATTACGGATGGATTACCTTGATTATCAATGATAAAAATGGTAAATCCGTCTTTTCCACCACATCCAGCGAGCAGAAAAATCAATGATACGAGTGCTGTTAGCCCCCAAAATCTCTTCATTCCAGTTCCCCCTTTAGTCTCCTTAGTACAATATATCACAATTGTTCCACGCAAAAAAATAGCCCTTACAAATAAGAGATTTCTTATTCTCACCAAAAAAGAAGACCCCTAAGGGTCTCCTTTAACATTCATATGGGTAACGTTTTCGTAACTATCAATTTATCTCCCTTTTATCGGGTTAGCTTTCATATATTCATTGATCTTCAGATCCAATAAACTGCTGATTTCAATCACAATTTCTGAAGTAAAGGATTTCTCCTCCATAAAAATCTGTTCCATCTTGCGGCGAAGCAGGTGGATCTCATCTTCCAAGGAAATGTCATGCAAAGATTCGTGATCTGGTCTCACCGACCATCGGTCGCCTTGATCGCCTTCAGCCAGGTAATGCCCACGATTAGTCGGTAAATCATATTCTACACAAAACAATGCTAACCCCTCCTTGGAAAATTAGTTTCCAAATATATGAAAAACATATTTCAAATTGAAATTATATCACAATATTTTGTAAATGAAAGTTATTTTTTTCTAAGTTGCAAAATGTCCACATTTCCGAAAACACCCTACTTCTAATTAACCCTCTTTTTGCAGTTTGTAAACAAAATTTCCGATTCGTTCCAAAGCTTCATTCAATTGGGTCACTGAAGTGGCATAAGAACAGCGCAAGAAACCCTCTCCCTGTGGGCCAAACACGTTACCAGGAACAGCAGCAACTTTATTTTCGGTCAGGAGACGTTCGGCAAAAAGATCAGAGTTTAGGCCTGTATTTTGAATACTCGGGAATGCATAGAAGGCTCCCTGAGGTTCATGGCAATCCAGGCCGATGTCACGGAATCCCTGTACGATAAGACGTCTGCGCTGATTATAGGATTCGACCATGCGGTCTTTCTCTCCCAGTCCATTCGTTAACGCCTCCAGCGCCGCGACCTGTCCCATCGCTGGAGCACACATTACGGTATACTGGTGGATTTTCAACATGGCTGCGATAAGTTCCGGATGACCACACATGTAACCAATCCGCCAACCTGTCATGGCAAAAGCTTTGGAGAAGCCGCTCACCAGAATCGTGCGCTCCTTCATATCCGGGATCGAAGCGAAGCTGACATGTTTTTGAGTATACGTCAGTTCTGCGTAGATTTCGTCAGCAATGACGATCAAGTCATGCTTTTTAATGACTTCTGCGATGGGCAGCCAGTCTTCGTACGTCATAATCGCACCGGTCGGATTGCTTGGATAACACAAAATCACCACTTTGGACTTGGGTGAGATGGATGCTTCCAGTGATTCCGCAGTCAATTTGAATTGGTCTTTGGCATACGTTTCGACACCTACAGGAATTCCTCCGCCAATTGAAGCAATTGGTGAATAGGCTACATACGAAGGCTCCGGAATGAGAATCTCATCTCCTGGCACAATTAATGCACGCAGAGCAAGGTCAATCGCTTCACTGCCGCCTACCGTAACAATAATTTCATCCTTGGGATCGTACTTGGTATCAAATTGAGTATCCAGATAATAACTGATGGCTTCTCTCAATTTGGGCATCCCAGCGTTGGATGTATAACTTGTCATACCTCTCTCGAGGGAGTATACGCAAGCTTCACGCATATGCCAAGGCGTAACAAAGTCAGGTTCTCCGACACCGAGCGTAATGATATCCTTGTTGTCACCAACCAGGTCGAAAAATTTCCGAATCCCGGATGGGGGTATCTGCTGAACCAGAGGTGCCAGATACGAGGTCATCTTCTTGTTGTTTCCTGTTGTCTGTTCATTCACTATCATGACACATCTTCCTTTACGGCGAGATCATGAGACGGTTATCTTCCTGATGGTCTTCGAAAATGATCCCGTCCTGTTTATATTTTTTAAGAATAAAATTTGTTTTGGTTGAAAGCACAGAATCAATTGGAGACAGCTTCTCCGATACAAAGTTAGCGACTTCACGCAGGTTGCCACCTTCTACTTCTACGAGCAGATCGTATGCACCTGACATAAGATAGACGGATTTCACTTGTGGATATAAATAAATGCGTTCGGCGATACCCTCAAAACCACGACCACGTTCCGGTGTGATCTGTACTTCAATCAGGGCTGTCACTTTCTCATCGTCGATTTTGCTCCAGTTAACCACCGTAGCATACTTTACAATAACGTGGTCCTGTTCGAGCTGGGCCACAGCATTCTTGATCTTGTCTTCAGACTCCCCAAGCAGTGTAGACAGCAGCGCCGGAGACCTTCTTGCATCTTCCTTCAGCAGATCCAGAACTTTTAATTGCAGATCGTTCAAATCTTTCATGACTTTCCCTCCAGCGTCATCCAGGTTCCTGAAAATGAATTAATACTTATATTACATGAATTTAACGTCTGTGCAAAGCTAAAAACCGCCTGCCCTCAATTCAGGCAAGCGGTGGTATGGTCTGGACAATCTGTGCTTTAATCCTTATTCTCCGTTATGCTTCAACCTGTTCGCAAAAAGGTTACATGTAATAAGGGTTACCGTAATTAGGTTGATGCTGAGGCACATTCGGTGCCTGGCTATATGGACTGGACAGCGTATTCTTTTCCTGAATGAACTGATGGCATTTTTGCTGCGTTTGTTGTGCAGACTGAATCGTTTTGTCCAGCTCGCTCCGAGCGGCTTTGGAAGATGCGGAATACATGTTGTTCTGCTGCATCAGGTTAAACAGCTCTCCTTGCAATCTAAGGGTATCGTTCGTGAGATCTGTAAACATTCTGCGGGTAACAGGGCAGGAAGATTCAGTCGTTGCTGTAGTATATTCACGGGAAGTTCGTCTTAAATCCGCAAGAATCGACTTCAGCAGATCCTGCTCCTGCATAAAATTTCCACCAGATGACAAAGATTGAGAGTACACGCGGTTTCCTCCTATACATTTAATATCTTGGGACTCCTAAGACTGTGTTGGTGCAAGGGACTGATGCTGCTGAAGAGCATTGACGAGCGTGTTCAGATGCTGTTCATGTGAGCGTACATACTGATTCAGAGCTTGCTGGATTTGCGGGTTATGTGTGATGGAAGCTGTTGCTGCACACTGTTTGATCAGCATTTCTTCATTGGAGATCGAATCCGCAATATAGTTCAGTTCCTTGGGGCTAAGCGCCTGCATCTGCGTATTTTGCATGTGCTTTTTTCCTCCTTAACCTAAAGTTAATGCGAATTTATTGTTACCTTGTCCTGCAAAAGTATACTTATTTAACAATCCAAACCGAGGTGAGTCATGATGGAACTTATTAATGGCAATACATTCTGGCCAAATACCTTTACATCCCATTTCAATTACCCTGCTCTTGAGGGCGAGATCTCCTGTGACTGTCTCATTATTGGTGGTGGGATGGGAGGAGCACTATCTGCCAAGCTGTTAACCGATAGAGGTTTGCATACTGTTGTGATTGATAAAAGAGAAATCGGTCATGGCAGCAGTATGGCCAACACGGGACTACTGCAATACTCTAATGACAAAACGCTTACCTCCTGTATACATACCTTTGGCGAACAACGCGGGGTACGTTTTTATGAACTGTGCCGTACGGCCATGCAGCAATTAGAAGGGACCGCTTCGAGTCTGGACATTGATCCATGGTATATCCCTCGTACAAGCTTGTATTGTGCAAGCCTTGAAGAGGATATGGCTCTTTTGGAAGAAGAATACCACACGCTCAAAACCCACGGCTTCGACGTTGAGCTGTGGAATCGGGACAAAATTAGTACCCACTTCCCATTCAGCAAACCGATGGCGCTGTATACCCAAGGAGATGCCGAAGTTAACCCTTACAGGCTGGTACACGGCCTCCTGCAGTCTGCTTCAAAAGAAGGAGCTCAGGTGTACGAACGGACGGAGATGATCCATTGTGAATATGGTGAAGAAGGTGTCCTCTGTTACACTCCGAACGGAACAATTCGCGCCAAGCAGGTTATCTTCTCTACGGGTTATGAGACCCAGGAGATCAAAAATGACCGTGGTGCATATCTGAAGAGCACTTATGCGATTGCAACCAAGCCATTAAGAGATCTTAGCAGCTGGTACAATCACAGCATGATATGGGAAACGGCCCGTCCATATTTATACATGCGGACCACCCCAGATGGCAGAATTATTGCCGGAGGTCTCGATGAGGAAATTCCGCGTGAAGATCAGCGTGCAATTCGGGCCGAGCATAGGGGCGAGGATTTACTTAAAAAGGTATCTAACTACTTCCCACTTCCGGATCTGGAAATAGACTATGCCTGGGAAGCTGTATTCGGCAGCACCCATGATGGACTTCCGCTGATTGGCCCGCATCCTGAATACCCGAACTGTTACTTTATCGAAGGATATGGGGGCAACGGGACAGTATATAGCATGATTGCTGCATCCATTCTTGCGGACGTGATTACTGGGAGCCATAACGAAGACATGGAACTGTTCTCTCTGACCAGAACCACTAAACCTTCCCCCGTGTAAAATAGAAAAAGGTGCAGATCAGGAATGGCTTTCCTGAATCTGCACCTTTTTCTGTTGTGACCAAAACGGATCAGGACGCTGGCTTACCCTGCTCCGGCCCTACTAACAATTTACGCATAAAGACCCAGCCGACCAATGGGAAAGCTCCCAAAACCACGATGAGCCAGGTTAACGTACGAAGTGAAGGGCCATTCATTACAATAATGATAAACACCGCAAGACCAGCTAGGCGGCCTGTCATCAGACAGAGCTCCCTTAAAACGACAAGTTCAACCCTTTTCTCCACATTTTCGCCGCTCATGCCCATCAAGTCGAATCCTGCCGCAATCATGGGCAGCATGTATAACGGCATGGCCAGCGCTGAGCCAACCCCCATAATCAAAAGTGTGCCATAGCTTACCTTCCAGATCAGAGGCAGAAGAACGAGAAATAATATAATTGCCCCCGTCAGCATACCTTTCGATCTATAATGCGGTTTGAACCACTTGCCCGCCATCCAATAACTGACCAAAGCTACGGCGGATGTAATTAATGAGAACTGACCCAGCTTGTACTCCTGTTCCGTGGCTACATAAACGAGCAATGCAATTAGAAAGGCGAATACGCCCTCCCTTACACCTTGGGCAGCCAATCCTAGCCCCAGCGGTCTCCACTCGCTGCCTGATCTTGATAATTGCTGCCAGGGTTCCGACCAGCGATAGGTGCCGCTTACTTTTCTCTTTTTCAAAAAAAAGCTGAAGACAACGGCAATCACGTATATCACAAGTGACACGGTAAAAATGAGCCGATAACCCGAATTATCCGCCATCTTCGAGATAATCAATCCCGAGAACCAGGGACCAATGATTCCTGTCATGGAGCCCAACAACCCGACCCATCCATTGAACAGATCCCTGTTCTCCCGGTCCGTTACTTCAAAGTACACCACATTAAAAGCGATCCAGAACAGACCCAGAGCACATCCGAGCAATATGCCGAGTGGCCATATCCAATCCACCGCTCGTGGTCCAGCCCACAGAACAAGCATATAAAAAATGCCAGACAATGCTGTGCCTAGACGCAGCGCACTCATTTTATTATGTTCTTTGACCCATTTACCGGCTAACCAGAATGTCAATCCAAGTGCAAGCTGTTGACTTACTGTAAACCATCCCAGCATCGCATAGTCCGGACGGCTCTTCCATAGATATACATTCAGAAATGTCCCCGACAAAGCTCCGGCTAACACAAACAATCCATTCACGCCCAGAAGCAGAATGGATTGTCGGCCCAGAGATATCTTCATCTGCTCCCTCCTTATTCCGCTTGAAGTCAGCGCTTCGCGGCAAGTCTCAGGGTTAACGTACCCCAAGCAGAGGAAAAACATGACGAATCTCAGGAATATTTCATTTTAATGGAGTGGAAATTACTTCTTGGCGCTCAGATTTTGAATCAGGCGCAGACGATCATCTTCAGACAAACTATATTGAACTTGGAAACAGCCGGAGCAGACATACATTTGTACTGTAAATGGCGCATCCAGCAGGGAATCTGTTCTTGAAACCGCGTTAGCTACAGGAGTGAATGTGTCCTTCGTGGACGTTTGTGTACCTGCGAGAATCATGAATTCACGGCAATGTGGACATTCCGGTACTTCTTCCTGCAGATCCAGCTGTTTCTCCACACCTTCTTCATATAGGATTAGATCATTTCCATCGTCCGCATATTTGGTTAGTGTTCGCAGTTCAGGCAATTTCAGTTCGACTTCATCTCCCCACAATGCCGTGAGGTCAGTGGTTTGATCGCTGTCCTGAGCATCATCAACATCATAAATATCGCCGGCCTCATCTTCGTCCTCTTCTTCTCCAATGTTGATGTTCAGCGTACGATAACCCTTCAGTTCATTGTGACAATAGGGACACTCTTCTTCAGGGCCCAATTCCTCATCCCATACAATCTCGGTGTGACACCACGGACATACTGTTGTTTCCAATTGAATCAACCTTTCTTTTATACAATCTTATTGTCAGGTGTTCATGACGTATATTACACCGATAGCAAAAAACACAATAGAAGCCGCAAACAAAATTCGGATCAATATCTTCATGCCAGGTCCCCCTACATGATGCTCGCGCCGATGACAAATGACAACGAGACAGAAATAATCATGGATATCAAGCCCACTGCCCGGTTATCCCGCTCAATTTCCTTGTCAATGGAGAATACCGGTGTCAGAAACTCAAACAGAAAATAAGCAATAAGCAGTAGAGCAAAGCCCACAAACGACCATGTCATGGCTTCATAGACAGAAGACTTGGCCTGTATGCAGAATCGAAGCACATTGCAGATTCCGAAGATCTTGCCCCCCGTAGCCATGGCAACAGCCACATTGCCTTTCTTGATCTCATCCCAACATTTGTATTTGGTTACAAGTTCAAAACAAGCCAGAAACACAAGCAGCTCCATTATGGCTACCGAGAAAAACCCGAGTACCATCCCCAAGGGATGAGACAGCAATTGGTCAATCGTCCCTTTCACTCACTGTTCCCCTTCCCTGTCCCACTGCCCCTCTCACCACGCAGTGGAACACCGTTGTTTCAAGGTCCGGCTATTCCAATTCTGCAACCGTTACGCCGTTTCCGCCTTCTCCGTAATTGCCCAGCCGGTAACTTTTAATATGTTTATGCTTACGCAGATAATCCTGAATACCGGAACGCAAAATTCCCGTCCCTTTACCGTGAATAATATAGATCTGACCCAGATTCGCCAGGAAGGCTTCATCGATAAAACGGTCCGTCTCCATCAATGCTTCCTCCAGATTGGTTCCTCGCAGATCAAGTTCGCTCTTCACGTTGTCATCACGTGTACGCTTCATGCTAGTGACCGGTTTCTGCTTAGGCTTGGCTTCTGGCGCAGATTGCTTCAGTTCCAGATCATCCAGGGATACTTTCATTTTCATAATCCCCAGCTGTACTACTGCTTCTTTGGTTCCCGATAATTCCACGACATGCCCTTTTTGGTTCAAGCTGTACACATGAACTTCATCCCCTGGGCCGATCGCCCGGGTTTTTGGTGCTGATGGAGTACGCTTCACTGTCTTTTTGCGTCTCTCCGGTTCAGCTTCATCCAGCTGTTTGCGGGCAGCAATCAGCTTATGCTCTTTCACGGATGCGCCTTCCTCCATCGCAAGCTGACGCAGGTCCGCAATAATTTTCTCTGCTTCGGCTCTCGCCTTGTCCACGATGTTACGAGCATCTTCCTCTGCTTTTTCAATCCGGCGTTCACGCTGCTGTTCCAGCTTCTCGAGTTCGGACTGGTGACGGCTCCGCAATTTCTCCATATCCTGACGGAGACGCTCCGCATTTTCCCGTTCCTGCTCGGCTGTAAGCCGATTTTCTTCCAGGGAAGCAATCATGTGTTCCACACGCTGATCCTCTTCCTTCACTTCTCCACGAGCATAATCGAGAATGTATCCCGGCAAACCAAGGCGCTCAGCGATCGCAAACGCGTTGCTTCGTCCCGGAACACCGACCAGTAACCGGTAGGTCGGACTTAGTGTATTCACATCAAACTCCATGCTGGCGTTAATGACACCTTTGCGTTCATAAGCATAAGCTTTCAGCTCACTGTAGTGTGTTGTCGCGACCATGCGGCATCCTGTCTGATGCATATGTTCCAGAATGGAGATTGCCAGAGCCGATCCTTCGGCAGGATCCGTTCCTGCACCAAGCTCGTCAAGCAGCACCAGACTTTTGGTAGTCATATTTTTCAGAATTCGGATAATGTTCGTCATATGGCTGGAGAACGTACTTAAATTCTGCTCAATGCTCTGCTCGTCTCCAATATCGGCATAGATTGCGTCAAATACACAGAGCTGACTGCCATCCTCAGCAGGAACGAACAAGCCAGACATCGCCATGAGGCTTAGTAATCCAATGGTTTTGAGAGTTACGGTTTTACCACCCGTATTAGGCCCTGTTACAATAATGGATGTATAATCATTGCCCAGTTCAATGTCGGTCGGCACCACATTTTCTATCGCAATCAGCGGGTGACGCCCTTTTTTGAGCTTAATAAATCCACGATCATTCATGCGCGGCAAGGTGGCTTTTAATTCACGGGCATGCCGTGCTTTGGCGAAGATAAAGTCCAGGGAGCCCAGCAAATCGACATCATACAACAGCCACTCGCCCTGCTCACTGACAAGCGCTGTCAATTTCTGCAAAATCACTTCAATTTCGCGTTCTTCCCGGATTCGGGTCTCACGCAATTTATTGTTCATCGCTACGATGGACTCTGGTTCGATAAACAGCGTGGCTCCTGAACCGGACTGATCGTGTACGATCCCGCCAAAGTAAGAACGATATTCCGCTTTTACCGGGATAACGAATCGATCTCCACGAATGGTGATCAGCTGATCCTGAAGCATTTTAGATACGGTGGAGGAACGGATCATGGAGTCCAGTTTCTCACGGATTCTGGCTTCTCCCCCGCGCAGTTCACGCCGGATCTGGGCCAAAGTTACACTTGCACTATCCGCCACTTCTGCATTGTCATCAATACAGACGCGAATCGCGTCTTCCAGTGCTTTTTGCTCTGACAACTGATCACTGATAAAGAACAGGGACTCAATCTTCTCATCTTCGTGAAGAGCGGCAATCTGGCGTTTCAAGCGGCGAGCAGCCAAGGTTGTATTGGAAATCCCGAGAAGTTCATGCGGATTCAGGGTTCCTCCAATTTCGGCCCGTTTCACGGATGCCGTGATGTCCACAATGCCTCCAAAAGAAGGCGACCCTTTCAGACGATCAAAAGTGAAGGCTTCATCGGTCTGCTGGAGCAGCCGTTTTACTTCTTCCAGTTCACTGATGGGTTCCAGTTGTTCCGCTTTCTTCTTACCCATGGTTGTTTGGGCATAGCTTTGCAATGTATTTAAAATTTTGCGGTATTCCAGTGTGTGTAAAATTTTCGTGTCCAAGTGTACAACTCCTTCCAAACTATATCTGTATTATAACGAAAGAAACTTTACTGCGCTATTTAACGAATCCTTCCACACATAAGTTCTGACATCATGCCGCAAACTACAGGTGTCAGGATTTTGCAACCTCTCCATGTGTGATGGTTCCAAATGCATAATCCGATCTGAACTTAAAGGAGGTAAACACGTTGAACTTCTTGGGACATGTCGTACGTTTTATCATCGCTGCAATCGTATTAATGGTTGTCAGCTGGATTGTTCCTGGATTTGCCGTCGGTGGTTTCTGGAGCGCTCTGCTGCTTGCTCTGGTTATTGCGCTGCTCGGCTGGATCATTGAAGGCGTCTTTGGCAAAAGGGTCACTCCTTTTGGTCGCGGAATCGTCGGCTTCATTGTCAGTGCATTGGTGATCTGGCTTGGTCAATATATTGTTGACCATGTCGAAGTTAGTTTGCTTGGCGCTATTCTTGCTGCGTTGGTGATTGGGATTATCGATTTGTTCATTCCGGTATCCACACCTTTTGAAGCAGGACGAAGCTCCAAGAATAACTAAGAAGCATCTAATCATGCAACTGCATGCAACACCTGCGATTTTTCCTTCAACCTCTGATGGCCATATGCCAGAAGGGGTTTTTTCATTTCCATAACCTCTCGGTCATTCCTCAAGATTAGAGAGAGAACCTTACTAACTAATCTTCAAAAAAACGACATAGCCTTCATGTACAGGCCTTACCATTTTGCGGTATGATGACTTGAGAAATGATTAAAATTTCATCTATATCATGCTTAAGGAGGCTCATGATGAAAAAGACTATGGCTTGGCTTGCAGCCTGCATGTTAATTCTGGTTCTCGCCGCTTGCGGAGGAAGCAAACCATCTGCAGACTCGGGCAGCAGCGGTGAATCCGATGCTGAAGTAACCGCAAGTGAGGAACTCGTCATTAAAGCGAGCAACTATGAATTTGACCAACCGGAATACCATCTTAAAAAAGGGGTCCCTGTTAACATTGTTTACGAAAACGTCAATGGTAATCATGGCATTCTCGTTCCTGAGCTGAATCTTCAGCTGGACACCAGAAACAGCTCTAAGGTCATTACCCCTGACAAGGTTGGAGAATTCGAGATGTCCTGCTCCGTGTTCTGTGGAAGTGGACATAGCAGCATGATCTCCAAAATTATTGTCGAAGAATAAGTCCCAAGACAATGAGCCCCCGTAACGACGGGAGCTCTTTCTGTATTATAACAAATTGTAAAATCGTTCGATGCCCATGATTTTAGTTATGATCTGATGCCCTTAGGTCTGATCCTGTTCAATCAATTCGATCCATTCGTTATATTCCGTCTGCAATTTCGTATATTCATCCCGCAGCTGGCGATACTCCATGTTTAGCTGCTCTGCCTTCTCCTGCTCCATTTCGCGTTCAACCTGCAGCAGTCTAAGCTGATTCGCAGCGAGTTCGTAGCGCTCACCAATCTCCAGCAGTTCATTTTCCATCGTTTGTTTCTCTTCTATGGCTTCGTTACGGAGCTTATCGAGCTGCTCACGCTCCTGTTCTAGCGCCTCTACCTTTTCAACACTGGCGGCACTTTCCTTCTGCCAAGCATTCAATTCATTCTCAAGCAGGTTCCAGCGTTCCTGCCAGGATTGCTCCTGTACGGCCCATTCATCTGCACGACGCTGCCAGACCTGGTCCTGCTGCTCGGCTTGTTCCACACGAGAGAGTAACCCGGTTTCCCGCTCCTTTAACTCATCCAGTTGTAATATAAGCTCTGCCTGTTTTGCAGACAACTCTTCATGCTTAATCTGCCATTCAAGTGCTTCTTCCTCTGTCTGTGCAAGCAAGTTCCTTTGTTCTGCGATTTGCTCAGTTAGCTTGGCAGCATGCTCGCCGGATGTTGCAATTGCTTGTTCCAGTGCCTGCTTTTCTTGATCCAGTTCAGCCAGCTTGCGCGTGTGATTTTCCTCCCGCTGCAATGCATCCCCATAATCGTTGGTGATTTGTTTATAGGATTCCTGAAGTTGGTTTAGTTCTTCACGGATCCGGTTCAGCTCCTCTTCAAGCTGTTCGCGCTCCTGCTGCACACGACTTGCCTGTTCGTTATAGCGATTCGCTTCTTCTCTGTAACCACGAGCTTCTTCCTTAACCACGGTTAATTCATCATGGAGGGACTGTACACCAGACTCCAATGTTTCATTCTGTTCTGCTGCCTCAAGCACCTGAGTCTCCAGCTCTCCCATTTCGACAAGGCGCTGTTCGGCCAGGTCTTTCCATGATTTTTCGCTTTCGGTAAGCGTGCTGATTTCATTCTGCAGCGTTCGTACGGCAGCATGAGCCTGCTCCAGAACTTTCTGCAATCTTCGTTGTTCATTCTCGGACTTCTCTTCGGCTTCACGAAGCTTCTGAATATCTTTTTCAAGCAGTCCATGCTGCTCCTGAACTTTCCGAAGCTGTGCTGCAAGGGAAGTTTCTCTCTCCACCGTCTCGTTGTATTGTTGTTTCCATTCCTGCTCCGTTTCACGAGACTTTTGCAAAGCGATTTCCGTTTCACGTAGCTGCTCTTGGAGCTGGGTACTGTCTTCCTTCAGCTGCCCCAACTGCTGTTCGAGTTCCGTTATGCGACGAGCCTGAAATTCCTGATCCTGTTTGCGCTGTGCTTGTTCCTTGCGCAATGCATCCTGCTCAGCGCGTTCCTGCTGGAGCTGCTGTTCCTGATCAGCAGCCACTTCCTGTGCCTCTTCAAGCTGCTTGCGTATATCCTTAAGCTGGTTCTCAATTTCCGCTACACGACTCTCAGCTTGTGTGCGCTCGTTTTCCAGCTGCTGCAGCAGTTTCCCTCGTTCTTCCTGCAGTTTGGCCTCAGCATTAGCTGCGGCTTCTGTGAAATGAGAAGCTGCCTCGGCTTTTACTTGTTGTAATTGCTCCTCATAGGCTGCTTCTTTTTCCATCCATTCCAATTCGGCCTGCTCTGAAGATTCGTGGAAATCGGCTTTTAGCTTTTCGATCTCTGTTAAGTGTTCCTCTTTCGTTTGTTGTAGCTGTGATGCCTGCTCTTCCTGGACCTTGCCAAGCTGGAATCTTAATTGCTCTTCTGCCTGCTGCTTCGCCTCTTGCAAACGCTGATCCGTTTGGGATTGAAGTTCACGGTATTGAAGCTCAGCCTCTTCCTGAACCTTCTTCAATTGACTCTCAGCCTGTTCCAATTCGGACAAAATCGCAGCCTCGGCTTCTTCTTTGGCTGCCTGTACCTGCTGTGCTGCCTTTGCCTCGATTTTCTGGCGTTCTGCGACAGCACGACTCTCCGCTTCCTTCATCTGGGCTGCTGTTTTATCCTGCAGTTCCTTGTACTGTCCTGCTGCCTTCGCCTGGCTCTGCTGCAACTCGGCTGCAGCACGTGCTTGTACTTCTTTTAGTTGGGCTGCTGTTTTATCCTGCAGTTCCTTGTACTGTCCCGCTGCCTTCGCCTGGCTCTGCTGTAACTCAGCTGCAGCACGTGCTTGTACTTCCTTCAGCTCTGCAGCTGCCTGTGCCTGAGCCTGCTTAAGCTGGTTGGCCGCCTTCTCTTCGGCTTCTTTCAAGCGCAATTTCATCTTCTCTTCGGCTTCCTTCAGCTGCGCAGCAGTCTGTGACTGCAACTTTTGTTCACGGGCTGCAGCCTGACTTCGTTCCTGTTCAAGCAATGATTGCAGCTTGTTTACTTCATCCTGCTTCTCGGATTGCAGCTTCGCCATAGCCTGCTCTGCCTCAGTCTTCTGCTTGGTCGCTTCAGCCAGCGCCTGGTCACGACGCTCCAGCTCCTTCTGATGTTCACTTTGAATGGCATTCAGCCTGTTCAATTCATTTCGAAGTTCTGTCCGTTCACCAGTCAGCATTTTCAGTTCATTACGGATCTCCTGGGTCTGAAGAGACTGTTCAGCCATATGTACAGCCGCCAGTACCGCAATACGCGGGGTATCCAGACGGGAATGGCTCTTGGAAATTGCGCTCATGCGCTCATCCACCAGATTAGCTACTTGTTTCATATAGTCGGCACTGCTGCCAACCAGTTTATAGGAAGTCCCGTAGATCTCTACGGTGACGCGTGTACGATCAGGTGTAGTCACAGTTGTGCCCTCCTTCAAGTCTGTATGTTGATTCTAAGCTGTAATGACAAAAAAGTCACATCGATCCTCTAATGCTAAGGATTCGATGTGACTTCAAGCAATTCCTGCTAATTGTTGTTCAAAAAATTGGCTTCTGTTCTATTTGCGCAATTCTGCTCCGAATTGCTCCTCCAGACGGGCAACCACACGAGCATGAACCTCGGTGATTTCCTCGTCCGTCAGTGTACGCTCGTGGTTGCGATACACAAGCGCCATCGCCACACTCTTCTTGTCTTCACCCAGTTTGCTGCCTGTGAACACATCGAATACCTGTACGGTTTGCAGCAGCTCTCCTGCAGCCTCACGAATCGAGCTGAGCATGGCTCCTGCTTCAATGTCTTTACTTACGACTACGGCAATATCGCGCTCAACAGCCGGGAAACGCGGAAGCTCACGGTAACGGATATCCACCTCAGCTTCACTATAGATTGCCTCAAGAGCAATCTCTGCGATATACACATCGTTCAGATCATATTGTTGTTGAAGTTCAGGATGCAATTGACCCATGGTACCGATCAATGTACCTTCACCGCCGTCCTTCCCTTCCAAATACACGGAGGCAGAACGTCCTGGATGGAACCCTTCCGGACTGTTTGCAACAAGACGAATGCGTTGTTCCAAACCAACATAGGAGAACAGGTTCTCAAGCGCACCTTTCAGATCGAAGAAGTCCACTTTTTCTACCCCTACATTCCACTGCTGAGCGGCACGGTTACCTGTAAGCAGTAAGCTCAGGACCGGAATTTCATACGGCTGCTTCGTCAGCTTTTCTTCTTCGGTGAAGAACACGCTGCCCACTTCGAATACAGCAAGTGAATCCTGCTTCCGGTTCATGTTGTACACTGCTGCATCCAGCATTTGCGGCAGAACGCTTGTGCGAAGCACGCTGCGATCCTCACTCATAGGCATAGCCAGCTTCACCGCCTTGCTTCCTGCAGTCAATGCCGGGAACAAGGATGCTTTATCCGGATGTACAAAGGAGTAGCTAATCATTTCCTGCCACCCGCTGCCTGCGAGCAGTCCACGGATGGTACGGCGCATTGCCTGTGAGCGTGTGTAGGCTCCTGGTGTTGTCGGTCCTTCAATTAATGTGGTTGGAATGTTGTCGTATCCATACAAACGGGCAATTTCTTCAAAGAGATCTACGTCGCGTGTAATATCTCCTCTGCGCGTTGGCACTTCCACATCAAGCAATCCTTGTTCAGCATCGCCGCATGCAAAGTGCAGACGAGCAAAAATGGTTTTCACCTCAAGCAGTGAAAGGTCGGTTCCCAGATAACGGTTCAGTCTGTCGAGTGACAGCTGGATAACCACCTTCTCTGCCACCTCAGCTCCAGCTTCCACAATTCCCTGGTGTACTTGGCCTTCAGCATAGCGCTGAATCAATTCAGCCGCACGGTCCAGTGCCGTGATAACAGCTCCCGGGTCAACTTCCTTCTCAAAACGCATGCTAGCTTCGGAACGCAGCCCCAATTGGCGCGACGTTTTCCGAACCGTTCCGCCGTCGAACTTGGCGGACTCGAGCAGCAGATTGACTGTGCCTTCCGATACCTCAGAATTCTCGCCACCCATAACACCCGCAATGGCTACCGGTTTCACGCCATCGGTAATCAGCAGCATATGCGGTTCCAGCTTACGCTCCTGACCATCCAGGGTCACGATCGTTTCGCCTTCCTTAGCCATGCGTACTTCAATATGACCTTTTTCCAGTTTATCTGCATCAAAGGCGTGCAGCGGTTGACCGTACTCCAGCATGACATAGTTCGTGATATCCACGATGTTGTTAATTGGACGAACACCAGCAGCCATCAGACGGTTTTGCATCCAGAGCGGAGAAGGCCCTAGTTTGATGCCTGTTACATAACGTGCAGCATAGTGACTGCATTGTTCCTGCGCCGTGATTTCCACCGAGATATGATCGGCAGCAGCATCACCGACTTCAACCAGCTGTTCCTTCGGATTAGGCAGCTTCACTTCACGACCCAGAATGGCGCCAACTTCATAAGCTGCACCGCGCATGCTCAGGCAGTCGGAACGGTTTGGTGTCAGATCCAGTTCAAGCACATGATCGTCCAGACCAAGCACCTGGCTAATTGGTGTGCCGACTTCCGTTTGCTCCGGCAGGACAAGAATGCCTTCCTGCTGATCTTTAGGAAGCAGCTTGTCGTTCATGCCAAGCTCTTTTGCAGAGCAGATCATGCCAAGTGAAACGACGCCGCGCAGCTTGGCTTTTTTGATATCCAAACCGCCAGGGAGCTTCGCTCCAACCAGGGCTACGGCTACCTTTTGACCCGCATCCACATTTTTCGCACCACATACGATCTGAAGATCCTCTTCCTGACCGGCGTCAATGATGCATACGTTCAGTTTGTCCGCATCCGGGTGCTTCTCCTTGCTCTTCACATACCCTACAACCACTTTGTTTACGCCCTGGTTGCGGTTTTCCACTACATCGATTTCGATCCCTGCACGTGTAATCTTCTCTGCCAGTTCCTGTGGCGTCACACCTTCAAGGGCAATATAATCAGACAGCCAATCTGTCGATACTCTCATGGACGTTCACTTCCTTAATCTATAAATTGGTTTAGCTAAATTTCCTTCAGCGCTTGCTTATTGTAAAGTTTACAGCCGTCCGAATTGCTTCAGAAATGCCATATCACTGTTATAGAAATGACGAATGTCATCGATACCGTACTTCAGCATCGCAATACGTTCTACCCCCATACCAAACGCGAAACCGCTGTACTTCTCCGGATCATATCCACCCATTTCCAGCACCTTCGGATGAACCATTCCGCCGCCCAGAATTTCAAGCCATCCGGTTTGTTTACATACTCGGCAGCCGCTGCCGCCGCATTGTACACAAGTAACATCGACTTCAGCACTTGGCTCGGTGAACGGGAAGAAGCTTGGACGCAGACGAATTTCAGTGTGAGCACCGAACATCTCACGCACAAATTGCAGCAGTGTACCCTTCAAGTCGCTCATGCGAATGTTTTCGCTGATGACCAAACCTTCAACCTGGTTGAACTGGAAGGAATGCGTAGCATCGTCATCATCACGGCGGTATACTTTACCCGGGCAGATGACCTTGACAGGTACTTCCCCTTTCATGCTTTGCATGGTACGTACTTGCACCGGAGACGTATGGGTTCGCATCAACAGGTCTTCGGTTACATAGAAGGAATCCTGCATATCGCGCGCCGGGTGGTTCTTCGGCAGGTTCAGTGCTTCAAAGTTGTAGTAATCCATCTCCACCTCAGGACCTTCCGCTACGCGATATCCCATGCCGATGAAAATATCTTCGATTTCCTGTACCACTTTGGTCAGTGGATGCAGACCGCCTTGACGTCCACGACGTCCTGGCAGGGTGACATCAATGGTCTCGGACTGAAGACGCTTCGCCGTCTCTTCCTTCTGGAACTGCTCCTGCTTGCTGTCGATGACTTCCTCAATGGCACCGCGAACGTCGTTGGCCACTTGCCCGATTACGGGACGTTCCTCTGCACTAAGTGCCCCCATGCCACGCAGGATTTCAGTCAATGCACCCTTTTTCCCCAAATACTTCACACGCAGATCACCAAGCGTCTGCGGATCGTTCACGCCGGACAATTGTTCCAGCGCTTCAATCTTCAATGCTTCTAAACGTTCTTTCATGTGTAATTGCCCCCTTTATGTGGTGTTATTGCAACAAAAAAAGGCCTTTTCTCCCCAAAAGGGACGAAAAGACCGTGGTACCACCCTTGTTAGACATCCGGTGCTGACTGGCCCTTCTGGCCTGCAACACGTCTGCCTCACTCTGTACGGAATAACGACCGTTAACCGTTTGCCCCTACTGCTGAGCCTCAGCAATTGCTGCCAAGTCAAGTTCAGGGAACCGCTTCGGAGTGAATTTCGGCAGCCTTGTTCTACAGAAACGCTCTCAATCTACGGCGCTTCCTCCCTGTCCAGAGGCACTGCTTACTTGTCTCCATCATCACGTTTATTAATGAATCAAACCTATATCGACGTATTTATCGATGATCGTTCATAATTATATGCAAATTCAATCGAAATAGCAAGCCAGTCAATCATCTATTTTTTGCTCGCATCCTTCCGCCTAAGCTGAATTAACCGCTCTTGAATGTCACGGATCTCAGCGGCTTCCGCAGCTCGTTCTTCAGCAGCTTCCGGATGGGCAAGGATATCTAGGCCCGCATTGCTCATGGGAGATAGCAGTTCGGACAGTCGCATTTCCAGGCGTAATCGTTCATCATCCGATTCCCGCTGGCCAAGTGAAGAATCTCGGAGTTTTCTCGACTCTTCCCAATCCAGAACTCCTCCTTCAAATACCGTAACCTTCCCTCCTTGCCCCAGATCAAGCAAGCGATTTGCCAGCATTTTGGTCAGCATTCGGTCATGAGATACAAGTACCAGAGCACCCGAAGCCTGTTTTAACACATTCTCCATCACTTCCTGGGTATCAATATCCAGATAGTTTGTCGGCTCATCCAGAACCAGCAAGTTCGCACCGCCAAAGTATAACCTCAAAAACGCAACCCTGCATTTCTCTCCCATACTCAGGTTCCCGATGCGCTTGAATACATCCTCTCTAGTAAAAAGAAAACATCCCAGAATGGTTCGGGCAGCACTCTGAGTCATGGATGGGAGACTGAGCAAGCTGTCCAGCAGAGTCTGATTCTCGGGGAGTCCCTCAAGCTCTTGAGAGAAGTAACCAATCTTCAGCTGTGGATGCCTTCTCACCCCCCCCTGCTCTGGTTCAAGTTCACCAATCATCAGCTTCAGCAGGGTCGTTTTCCCCGTACCATTCGGTCCACGTACGGCAAGCCGGTCCCCTCGTCCGACGGCAATTCCCAGATTGTGAAATAACAGTTGTCCCTCCGGATATGCGAAGCTGACGTCTCTCATTTCAAGCAGCTGGCGTGCCGCTAACGTGTCAACTTGCAATTCCATGTTTAGCTTGACTGCATCGCGAGGTTTCTCTACCCGCTCATTTTCCAGCCGTTCCAACTGTTTCTGTTTTGCATGATAACGCGAAATGTTTTTGTTGGCTTTGGCTTTGTAAAAGCTCTGAGTGATCTTAACCTCCACGTCCGTTGCTGAATTGTGGGCCTTATGGAACCACTCCTGATAATTGCGAATGGTTTCTTCAAGCGCTTTGCGCTCCAGTTCCTGTTTGCGGTATAGGGTTTCCTGTTCTCGCCGTTCTCTCTCCTTATGAACTTTATAGTCAGAATATCCACCTTTATATTTGGTCAGCGCTTGCGGATTAAACTCAATGACACCTGTTGCTACCTGATCAATAAAGGTCCGGTCATGTGAAACAAAGAGCAGCGTGCCGGTGTAATTGGATAGCCACTCTTCAAGCCATCGCATGCTGTCTTCATCCAGATGATTCGTCGGTTCATCCAAAATAAGAAATTGGGGTTTGCTGACCAGCAGTCCTGCCAGCCTTGCCTTGGTTTTTTGTCCACCACTCAAGGAATGATAGGATCTGTTCCAGTGCTCCGAGCTTAAACCCAGACGGGTCAACACCTTTTCCACCTCGGTCTCCCACATATAGCCGTTCAGCTGCTCATATTGCTCCATGACTACGGTATAGGCTTCAAGCAGCTTCTGCTCATCTTCACTCCCGCTCATACCCATACGCCGTTCCAGTTCTTCTAACTCACATTTCACTTCATAGATCCGGCCACTTTCCTTCCGTACTGCATCCAGTACCTTCATATCGGGGTCAATTAGAGAGCGTTGACGCATGAATCCCCACTCCTTCTGCGGGACGTGGCGCTCAATATGTCCGCCTCCCTCCTCTTCCCCTAAAATGATGCGTAACAATGTGGTTTTCCCGCATCCATTGCGACCGAGAATCGCAAGCCGCTCACCTTCGTTAATTTCCAGATTTAATCCTGCAAACAATTCCATCCCGTTCCATTCTTTTGATACTTCATGTAGGCGTACCAATGTCATCATAAGACTTCATCCTTCCTGCGCTAAAAAATCAAATTCATCCCGAGCTTCTTCGAGATGATATCGTTAATCTCGATCACGCAGAGCTGCCTCGGCCCGCAGGAAACCTTAGACATCATTTCCTGAACAAAAAAACCGCTGGCATCCGCCGGCGGTCTGGCAATTCAGGTTTGGATAAAGCGTCAAAAAACAAGCACAAGATACACCCAGGTATGACAAATAAACACCCAAGAAGGGTACACAAGCCACAATACTCGGCTAGCACACACCTGATCCCATAGCTGAATTTGGACACACGAATCCCCTCATTGCTCAGCCGCTTCGGCTGACTGCGTCATACATCTTCTGCAGTTACTGGGGTTCAATTCATGTGTCTTACTTCATGGGACGTGTGGTTACCTCTCATTCATGTGTAGTATCAATTTCTCCGTTATTGTACCAGAAGTTGGGGGAATTGCAAAGCTTTGAATGAATGTAAGAAAGAAAATACTGCGCTTTCATCACTTTGAGTAAAAAAAAAGAAAACCCTCTTGTGATTAACAAGAGGATTCTCTAAGTTAAGCGGGTGATGGGAATCGAACCCACGCTACCAGCTTGGAAGGCTGGAGTTCTACCATTGAACTACACCCGCGCGATAGACGATCGGGACGACACGATTTGAACATGCGACCCCCTGGTCCCAAACCAGGTGCTCTACCAAGCTGAGCTACGTCCCGTTAAGTTCCTAAGAATCTTAACACGGTTTTTACAAAGACTAATATAACATGTTCATCCGGTCCTTGCAACTTTTAATTCCCATTTTTTCCTTTTGGGTGACAAACAAAAAAGACAGAAGCGATTCCCGCTCCTGTCTGATGGCTACCCTGTAGGTTTATCCACATCTCGTAAAAACCGCTTTTCAAAATCAGCCGCCACAATGGGTTTACTGAAAAAGTATCCCTGTGCTTCATGGCAATGCTGATCCCGAAGGAACACCAGCTGCGACTCGTTCTCCACTCCTTCGGCTGTCACCTTCAATTGCAGATGATGTGCCATGGACGTAATGGTGGAGACGATTGCTGCATTATTGCGATCCTCCATGACTTCGTTCACGAATGAACGGTCAATTTTGAGCCGATCAATCGGCAGATCCTTCAGGTAATGAAGCGAACTGTATCCTGTTCCAAAATCATCAATACTGATTTGCACACCAATCTCTTTAATTTTGCGAAGTTGTTCAAACGCACGATCTTTGTCAAATGTCATACTTTCGGTAATCTCCAGTTCCAGCCAGTCCGGCTCCAATCCTGTTTCCTTCAGTATGCCGTTGATGTTGTCCAGCAGATGGGAATGTCTGAATTGTCTCATCGAGAGATTAACAGACACACACAGTTTGCGGTATCCAGCTTCCTGCCATAGCTTGTTCTGCGCACACGCCTCCCGAAGCACCCACTCGCCCAGCGGTACAATTAGTCCGCTCTCTTCAGCCAGTGGGATAAACTCTGCAGGAGAAATTGCGCCGCGCTGTGGATGCTGCCAGCGTACCAGAGCCTCCATACCAACGATTAAACCACTTGCGATATTGATCTGTGGTTGGTATACAAGATAAAACTGACCGCGATCCAACGCTTTCCGCAGATCATTCTCCAGCTGCAGTCGTTCCTGTGCCTTCATCTGCATTGCATGAGCATACCGGTTCAATTCGATCCCCTGTTCCTTGGCGTTATGAAGCGCAGTATCCGCATTTTGAATGATTTCCTCTGGTGATCCCCCGTCATGGGGGTATATGGCCATGCCAATTCCAAGCGTTATATGATAGTCGTTGCCATCAACCATGACTGGCTTTTCAAACAGCTGCAAAATCGATCTTGTTCGGCGCAGAGCATTTTCTGTATTCCAGAAGTCCGTCATCGTGACCACGAACTCGTCCCGCCCAAGACCATACACTTCTTCGCCCGGCAGAGACGATTGCTTCAGACGCTGCCCCACTTGGCGAAGAACACGGTTAGCAGCCTGCTGACCGAGGGAGTCGTTAATTGTTTTGAACCGGTTGATATTCAAAACGAGTACACCGACGAGCTCGTCCTGTTTCACTGCTTCATCCATCAATCTTTTGAGTCTCTGGGAAAGGCGGCGGCGATTTGGCAGACCCGTTACATCGTCATGATGAGCAATATAGTTCATTTTGGCTTCAGCAGCCTGCTGCTTCAGAAACGGGGTATCCACTACCGTTGTATATAGTCCTTTTTGTACAAAGAAATATCCCAGACAATTCATCCACAATGCAAATAACAGATTCAAGTCGCTGATCTGCGTTGCAGAAATCAAGTAGCACTCTCCGTAGAAGAAGCACAGGGCTCCACACAGAATAGAAGGCAAATCTCCCTCTTTACCCTTCTTCCACTTCAAAAACAACACAAATGCGGTGATCCCGTAAAGAAGACCGACCAAGAAGTGAATTTTCATAAACGTTTCGCTTAGCACTTCTTGCTGAGTTAATTTGGGCAGCCAGCTCCATTCCTGAACACCCGCTGTGTACAACAGGACAAACGTACCCAGCGTTCCGCTAAATAGTAAAAATTTACGCGGTAACGCAATCTCTTTTTCTCTCACTGCATAAATAAGCAATAAACCCACTGCACAGATCACAGAGCCCAGCGTCATCATTTTGAGGGAAAATTCGGATTCCAACATCGCGCCACTCGGCATCTCTTCCGCATATGAAACGATATGAATTAATTCAAACAGGCCGATCAACAAAAAAAGCGTGGTAATCATGATTCTGCGCAGGGTTAACTTTTGGGTCTGGAACAACCAGCTTTGGTTGTAAATACCGATACAGGCTGCAGCTGCAACGAATCCGCCAAGTAGCGTCAGCACAGGGTATCCGGATATGATTAGATCAGAGCTTGCAGAGGAACGATACCATTGACTTACGAGGAAACATAATAAGCCGCCTAGTGCGACCCATATCACTTTTCTCTGATCTTGCGAATTTGCCTTCATGCCTTGTTTTTCCTTCCCGGGATCACCTATCCTGAATAACCTTTAGCCCTCGTCTATGACGTTCAGGTTTGAAAACTTTCATTATTACATCATTCGACAATAAATATTTACCAACGTTCAATTCACATGCCAATACATGCTATCTGGTACATAATAACATTTAATTCTGCGGACGTGAACTAAAAAATAGTTGAAAATAGGAATATGTATTCATATCCACGTAGAAAAACAAGGCACTAAGAACTAAAAAAACATGAATCTCCAATTGGAGTCCATGTCTCTTTAGTTTGCAACAGCATTTCAGACTATTTTCCATACAAAATGCATTGCAGAGAATCTGATACATGACCGTTGCTTTATGATGTTTACCGAAAAAATTATTTGTCAAAATTCACTTCTGGCGTTGTCAATTTATCATAGAAATCCACGACGTTATCCTTCTCGGATGACGAACGCAGGGCCATTGCCGAACGCGGATGCTCGTCAAGTGCTCCTGTGATCATGTATGGCAGGATGTAGCCCCATTCTTCTTTTTCACGAAGAGGAACCATCAATTGTTCCAATACGCCAAGTACCGGACGCAAGTTATATTTCGTTCCCTTCAGATGCGCCACAAGAAGTTCAGTTGGGCAGTTACCTGCTGCACGGCCCATACCATATACGGAAGCATCTAGTAGTTCGACACCAAGCTCTGCAGCGACAAGCGTATTGGAGAATGCAAGCTGCATGTTATTGTGAGTGTGAACACCGAGACGTTTGTTTGGCAGATGGGTTTTGAATTTTTCAACGAGGTACTTCACGTCGTTATGGTCAAGGCTGCCATAAGAGTCAACGATGTACACAACGTCTACAGAGCTCTCTTTGATCAATTCGAAGGCTTCGAGCAATTCGTTCTCCATGACATTGGACAAAGCCATAATGTTCAGGGTAGTTTCATATCCACGATCATGGAACGTTTGAACAAGGGCCAAAGCCTTGTCCACATCTTTGCTGTAGCAAGCTACACGGATCAGATCCAGCATGCTCTCGCTGCGCGGCAAAATGTCATTCTCGTCCACACGTCCGACGTCAACCAGAGCAGACAATTTGGTATTTCCTTTTTGCGGGATCACTTTACGCAGGAAGTCATCATTCAGGAAACGCCATGGTCCTGCTTCTTCGGCACCTTTCAGCAGTTTCGGCGAGTTTTTATAACCGATTTCCATATAATCAACGCCTGCCTCATTCAATCCAGCATATAACTGTTGAACGAAGTCCACGCTAAAGTCCCAATTATTTACCAATCCGCCATCACGAATGGTGCAATCTACAATTTTGCAATGATTTGTCTTCATTTGTCTGCTCCTTTTCTGACCAACTTGTGTATTCCTCTCATGATACTTGAACGTGACAAGAAAAGTAAAGGGATAAACACGTTATTGGGTCTAATGGTTCTATCAAGACTTCCAGTTCTGATCAATCTCGGACATCTCGGAAGGATTCGGAGCTTTTTTTCCGTAACGAACCGCGTTATAGGTACTTGTTAAAATGTCTGAAAATCTCTGCGTATCTTGCTTGCCTGAAGATCGCTTGTGATGCTGGATCTTCTCTGCTGCTTCCAGCGGAGTCTGTGCAGCTTCAATTTCGACCCCTTGCTGCCTGGCTTGATCTATCCATTTTCTGTAGTAGTAACGAACGCGCTCCGCCTCCTGAGATGGGGGTGTTTCTTTTTTCCGGAACCAGGGTTTGCGTGGTCTCACGGGTGTTTCCAGGGTTTCACTAATATCGATGTATTCGGTCCGCGGCTCGGCCCTACGCTCCCTGGGTTCCATCATCCCCCTCAATCGTTCCATAAGACGGTTTATAGTCTTACGTCCCAATCTGAAAATAAGCCATAGAATCAGTGCAGCAGAAGCACCTAGAACGAACCATCCCAGCATGTCCCAGAAAACAGATGGTTCTGACTGCTCTGTCACTCTGCCTGGAAGCTTTGATGGGTCAATATCAGAGTCTGGTGTCATCGGCAGCTGCGGATCGGAAGACGGACCTATTAATCCCCTGATCCATGCGAGCAGACGATCCCGCAGTGGAGCGAGCCAGGCGGCTAGACTGGGAAATGCTCCGATACCTGCAATGATTAACAACATCCATATCAACCGCTGATGATTCGCTCTGTTGAATTCCCGAAGCACAATCTTTCTCTGGCCATCATTTAATACGGCTCTATCCAGCTGTGAACTGTAGACATTAAGGAGACAAGCAACAAAACTGACGAAGCCTGTTGCATATAATGTTCCTCCATAGGTCTGCAATGGGAATAAGGGCTCGAACCAACGCGAGAAAATACCTCCTATAATAGACCCGACAACGCCGAAGATCTGCCATCTCCACATCAAGGTGGAGCGAAGCGACGGTTCTGGTGCCAATCCTACAAAGGCTGATAAAGCCCCCCACAGAAGAGCTGTGATTAATTCCGGTCCCGTATGTCCAGTTATCCAAACCACAATAAGGGATACAGCCACCCCTAGGAGCAGAGCTCCAACTAACCGAAGCCACATACGGGTTCCTAATCCTTGAAACCTATGGCCAAGCAGCACGCCGATTCCGCTCGCCAAAGCATAGATGATCAGCAGAATATAAGGAAAATGACCGTTTGCATAGAATGAAGTAAGGGTCAACAAGGGAAACACATAAACGCCAATTAGCAGCGTCGCGAGCAGAGACATCCCTAGTCTTGATTGGCTTTCCCAAGTCGGATCACTCATGCACTCACCGCCTTGCTGCTCTTCGTACCGTTGTGATCTGGCTCCACAGGCAGAATGGTTACTCGGTGTCCTTGTTCATGCAGGCGAGCAATCTCATGCTCCATGGCAGTAGAAACGTAAGATGTAATTAAAAGATAGCTTCGTGCCTGATGAGCTTCCTCATTGCGCTTCACTTCATCATTCAGGAACTGTTCCATGGGAACCATGCATTTCAACTCGGTTTCAGCCATTGCCTCCAAAAGCAGCTCCAGATGCGGGCTGCCATAATCAGGTTCAATTCGAAGCGGATCACGCCCGCCATTTACCCGATAGCCGTTGTGAGCGAATCCTGCAGGGAGTCCTCTGCCAATCGCATCGGCTGCAGCAGTTGCCGCATAGCTCAGTGCACGCTCAATCGGCTCAGGTCGGGTTACTACACTCCACATATCCTCCGACTCCTGAATATTTACAATAATCCAGGACTGTGGATCAGCTGTCCAGCCTTGCTTGTATACCTGCAGCTCACCTGTACGTGCGCTTGCTTTCCAATGAATTCGGTTCATGGGATCGCCTGCTCCGTAAGGACGTACGCCAAGAATAAGAAATGGATCCTCCACGATCCAGCGAGATACCTCTACCTCCCCCTGCCACACCTGGTAAATGGCAGGCAGATCTTCAGCAGCGACCAGCGATGGATATACGATCATCGACAGATGAACAGGGATCGGTTGGGTATTGCGCCAGACGCCAAACAGATCTCCACCTGTCATGGTCACCGTATTCAACGTGTAGATACCGCGTTTACTGCACATAACCGGATGCTTGCGTGTAATTCTCGTAAATGGTTTCAAAGTAAATATACTTTTGTGATTCTGGTAGATATCACCTTGACTGATATCCATGCCTGAACCACTGCGAAATACAAAGGATCCGGGCATCATCGCCTCAAGTCTCAGCCAGGGTACTGTGACCCGCTTCTCATTCGCTATCGTCTCCACCATCTCAAGCTCATCGCCTGCGTAACAGCGCAGTTTGCTGAATTCACGTGTATACTTCAGCCTTCGTAATGCCGGGCGTCCAAACCATACACCTTGTAGGCCAATGATAATACCCCCTACAATGACAAGCCATAATAGTGCCATAATTACCGTCCACTGCCGGTGCCAATGCTCTCCGTTGGCACCTCTGCCTGGGTCAGAATCCCATGAATGATCCGCTCCGCAGCCCCTTCCTGCTGCCTCACCCTGTTACGGAATACAAGTCGGTGAGCCAGTACAGGTTCAGCCAGAATCTTGATGTCATCTGGTAGAACGTAATCCCTGCCATGCAATGCGGCCCATGCCTGACACGCCTTCAGTAAGGCTTGCGCTCCCCTTGGACTAACACCAAGCGAAAGCTCAGGGTGTCTGCGTGTCTCTTCTGTAAGACGAATCATGTATTTAAGCAGGTCTTCTTCGACCTGGACGGACTGATATGTACGCTGCGCCTCAAGAAGCTGCTCACGACTTAATATGGATGTAAGATCGTTAACCGAACGACCGGCTACAGTCCTTCTCAGAATCTCTACACTTTCATCACTGCTTGGATAACCCATGCGAATTTTCATCATGAATCGATCCATTTGAGCCTCAGGCAGTGGAAAGGTCCCCTGATTATCAATCGGGTTCTGGGTTGCTATTACGATGAATGGACGTTCCAGCTGTCTCGTTGAACCATCAATACTGATCTGACGCTCTTCCATGCATTCCAGCAAGCTCGATTGGGTTCGCGGTGTAGCACGATTGATCTCATCGGCCAGCACAAGGTTCGCGAACAACGGACCGGCTCTGAATTCGAAGTCACCAGACTTTTGATTGTAGAAATGAATCCCCGTTAGATCAGACGGCAGCAAGTCAGGGGTGAATTGTATGCGTTGAAACGTACAATCCAAAGAAGAAGCTACCGATTTGGCCAGCATTGTTTTTCCTGTACCTGGTACGTCCTCAAGCAATACATGTCCGGAAGCGATAACTGCGGTCATGATCAGTTCTATGGTTCGCTCCTTGCCTACAATAACCTGTCCCACATGATTCGTCAGATTTTTATTCATCTGTTCCATTTCCTGAATATTCATCATGCACCTTCCTTTCGCAAGCTATGAGTATGTATCCGCATTCATTCTAACTATAACCCATAATGCTTCCAAAAAAAAACAAAAGGAATCGGCCAACATGCCGATTCCTGCTCATCCTACCGTATTACACTAATGGGAGCATAATCATAAACCGGGTTCCTTCACCCTTCTTACTGTCAACCGAGATTGTGCCCCCATGGTTTTTGATGATGCGATAACTTACCGAAAGACCCAGTCCTGTCCCGCTCTCTTTTGTCGTGAAAAATGGATCGAACAGACGTACAAGCGTGTTGTGGTCCATACCCTGACCGTTATCCGTAATGGAAATCTGCACATACCTGTTCTCGGTCTCAGTGGAGATCCGTATGAGACCTGTATGCTCCTCCCCTACGCCCTCGATGGCATCCATTGCATTTTTCACCATATTCAGAATAACCTGCTTAATCTGTTTAACATCAATGGAGACGTTCATCGGCGAGTCTGCTTCATCTAGGGTAATCTCGCACCCTTTCATCAAGCCTTCGCTTTCCGTCAGTAAGACGACCTCTTTGAGTAAAGAATCCACCGATATAATGGTCTTCTGCGGTGCTGACGGTTTGGAGGAATTCAAAAATTCATAGATAATATCGTTCGCCCTGTCAATCTCCGTTAATATGATCCTGGCGTATTCATCTTTCCCCAATTGCAGCAAATGTGGGCGCAGCAGCTGTATAAACCCACGGATCGCTGTCAAAGGGTTGCGAATTTCATGCGCGATGGATGCTGAAATGCGTCCCAGCATGGCAAGCTTGTCATTCTGATAAGCAGTCTGTTCTATTTGTTTATAATCCGATACGTCCTTGACACTGAATAAAAAATCTCCATCCATCTGATCTCCGTAGGTTACTGTGACCAGCCAGTGTCTGCCATACTCATCAATCAGTTCATGATAGCGCTTACGGTGGAAGATGGTCTCCCGGTAGATACGTAAAATTTTCTTTTTCTTGAATCGGCTCATCTGTGGATGATGCAGCATTTGCATCAGGGTGCAGCCGCTCAACAGACTTCGGGGAAGCTCCAACAATTTTGCCATTTGAACGTTAATAAACGTCAATACACCGTTGCTGTCAAACAACATAATACCACTATCCAAATGCTCCAGAACATTTTCATATTTGTTGTAATCCAGATGTACAGGCGGGAAACTGTTCGTTGGGTGAGGCACTGTATCCTGAAATTCACTAATCATGACAGGTTCCTCCTTTTCACGTAAATGATAAACTTGCCATTCGGACATCATATCATCACAGAAACAGGAAGGGCCGATTTATTTTTCATTACCGGTGCCCTTTCGTTGGGGGGCTGAGCCGAAAATATGGATGGCACGTCCGGAACCTTAGCTGGTCTATTCCCGGTAACCAACAATTGATCCGGAAAATAATATATGTGGTTTGTTCCATTCAAAACCTTCTCCTATTCCCAAACACGAACATTTCATTTGCTCCGCCTCTTTTGCAAGTCTGTTTTTATCATAGACAAGTTTATAGAAGAGAGTCAATCAGAGAAAGTGTCGAATGGAAATTATTTTAAGAAAAACCTCGAAATACCCTATTTTCAAAACACAAAAACGAAGCCTTTTCGCAAATATCGCGAATCAGCTTCGTTCATATCCAAATGATTACATAACAATTTATAGCATAGCATTCAAATTAATCTATAGTCCGCTTTTATTGTGCTGAATTTTAAGTCTGCGCTGGCTCATTACGGCTAATCGGCGTTTGAGTTCGCTCTCCCACTTCTCATCCTTCATTTCCTTAGCCAGTCTCAGGAGATCAAGTGACATGTCAATTTGTCGCTGAACAATGACCATCGCATCCTCGCTCTCGCGGTTGACGCAATTTTCGAAGATTGCATCCTCATCCTCCGTCACGTAATCCTGAAAATCAATCTCGGAAGCTCCGTCGCCATGCGCATATTCAGCCAAAATTTCATATTCATTTTCCACTTTGTAATGCACTTCCACCCGGTGGCATACCGGACAAAACAGCAGGGGAACATTATGAACCTGGGTGCGGTAATGCTTCAGCGTGCCCTTTGTTCCCACCATACTTGCCCCACAACAGTAACTCATTTTTGTTCACCCTCCTTATTACGTGCCGGGACCTTATATTTAGACATGGTCTTCCTAGCACCTGCAGCTTTTCTGAAAAAGAAGTTGTTCCATCAGTGTATCTCATTCATTACCATATTATCATGGTGATGGCCCGAAAATATTTACGGGGTTTCCATACCCTATTCGCCTCAAAGGCCTTCAATTCCTCTTTCGGGAGATGTAAAAACCTCTCATTCCTATAATACTTCATTAACACGTTTCTTGCCCTGTCTAAACACCCTAATCCAACTTCCAAATAATATTTGGGAAAAAGGGTGCAAAAAGCCCTCAATCCCGAATGGGATGAGGGCTTGAACCACAAACGTTCAAGTTAATCAGACTTACAGGTTGCTGTCGCCTGGTTTCCAGTTCATTGCACACAATCCGCCGGATTGCAGTGCTTGCAGTACGCGAAGTGTTTCTTCAACACTGCGGCCTACATCGTTGTGGTTAACCACTTGGTATTTCAATTCGCCTTCTGGATCGATGATGAACAGACCGCGCAATGCTACGCCTTCTTCTTCGATCAGAACGCCATAATCTTTAGCCACTTGCTTCGTGATGTCGGAAGCCAGTGGGAAGTTCAATTGACCCAAGCCATTGCTGTCTTTAGGTGTGTTGATCCAAGCTTTGTGGCTGTGTACGGAGTCAACGCTCACGCCAAGAATTTCAGTATCCAAAGCTTTGAATTGCTCGGAAGCATCGCTCAAAGCTGTAATTTCAGTTGGGCACACAAATGTGAAGTCCAAAGGATAAAAGAAGAATACGAGCCATTTGCCACGGTAATCGGACAATTTAACGGAACCAAAATCTTGTCCGTCTCCCGATACTGTTTCCATTGCGAAATCTGGTGCTGGTCTACCAACCAAACGTTCTGCCATAACTAAAAATTCCTCCTTTGGGATTATGTAAGCATCCATATGGATTGCTCATCATCAAGAAAAGCGCGAACGCTTTTCCTGTTATTAAAATGGTTTGATACTTGATAACAAGTACAAGTAAAATGTTATCATCCGGACTTCTCAAAGTCAAGATTATAAACGTTATTTTTTTATAATAATTATAAATAAGAAATTTTCGTGCCAAAATATAAAGGAACAGCCCTCGATCTCTCCTATTGGAAAGCTAAGGGCTGCCCGATCATGATGTCTGAACTATGCCTGTTTACGGATCGCTGCAACGATCAGATCGCCCATTTCCGTAGTACTGATGGCTTTGCTCTTATCTACAGCAATATCACTTGTACGGTGTCCTGCATTCAACACTTCCGCTACAGCGGCTTCAATGGCATCCGCACCTTCAGCGTAACCAAAGGTTGTACGGAACATAAGTGCAACAGATAGAATCGTGGCAATTGGATTGGCCAATCCTTGACCAGCGATATCCGGTGCCGAACCGTGTACCGGCTCATACAGACCGAAGCTGCCTTCCCCCAGTGATGCAGAGGCCAGCATACCGATTGAACCTGTCAGCATTGCTGCTTCATCACTCAAGATATCTCCGAACATATTCTCCGTTACGATGACGTCGAAGCTGGCTGGACGACGCAGCAGCTGCATCGCACAGTTGTCAACAAGAACGTGCTCCACTTCAACATCCGGATATTCCGGGGCTACCCGATTAACCACTTCACGCCAGAGTCTGGATGTCTCCAGTACATTGGCTTTATCCACAGAAGCGAGTTTTTTGCGGCGTCCTTGAGCAATTTCGAATGCTTGACGAACAATCCGCTCCACTTCAGTTACATTATATACACAGGTATCCACAGCTTCTTGCCCCTGTGAGCCTTCACGTCTGAATTTTTCACCAAAGTAAATGCCTCCGGTCAGCTCCCGAACCACCATCAGGTCCGTGCCTTCCAGTACTTCAGGTTTCAATGTGGATGCATCCTTCAGGCAGTCAAACACAACGGCCGGGCGCAGGTTGGAGAACAATCCGAGCGCTTTACGAATTCCCAGCAAGCCCGTTTCCGGACGGAGTTCCTTGCTGTTGTTGTCCCATTTCGGACCGCCAACGGCTCCGAGCAATACGGCATCCGCACTTTTGCATACGGTGAGTGTTTCCTCTGGAAGAGGCGTGCCTTTTTCATCGATCGCAATTCCGCCAAACAGTGCGTGCTCGGTTTCAAAACGATAACCGAATACTTCCTCCGTGCGTTTAAGTACTCTCTCTGCTTCCGCTACAACTTCCGGACCGATACCGTCACCTGCGATGACTGCAATTTTTTTTACGTCTGTCATGGGTTGTCCAACTCCTTCATTCATTCTCAATCGAACGTGTCATATTTAACTCTCTCTTTTGTATCATATTCAGTGGTCATTTGACCAAGATATACAATCTATGACTTTAATAGATTTTACCTATAAGAGGTTTGGAGGGCTGTTGTTCTGCTCGTCAGACTGGAGTAAAATAATACGTGAAGTCAAATTCAGGTAACTCAGGAGGGATTGCAAACCATGCAATACACGTACTTGGGAAAATCAGGTCTTAAAGTAAGCCGGATTTGTCTCGGCACCATGAATTTTGGACCTGCTACAGATGAAAAAGAAGCATTCCGTATCATGGATGCAGCACTCGATGCTGGCGTTAACTTTTTTGATACCGCTAACATTTATGGTTGGGGTGAAAATTCCGGCCTTACCGAAGAAATAATCGGTCGCTGGTTCAGCCAGGGTGGCGGGAGACGTGAAAAAGTGGTGCTTGCGACCAAGGTGTATGGTTCCATGCATGATGAAACGGATGGTCCCAACAACGATGTCGGTCTCTCTGCCTATAAAATCAGACGTCATCTGGAAGGCTCCCTTCGCCGTTTGCAGACAGACCATGTAGAGCTATATCAAATGCACCACGTGGACCCGGCGGTTTCCTGGGACGAGCTATGGGGGGCATTCGAAAATGCTGTCCATCAAGGCAAAATTGGTTATGTCGGATCAAGCAACTTCGCTGCATGGCAGATTGCCATTGCTCAAAGCGAAGCCAAAAACCGCCATTTCCTCGGTTTGGTGTCCGAGCAGCATAAATACAGTCTTAACTGTCGTTTGCCTGAACTCGAAGTGCTGCCTGCAGCCAAAGAGCTGGGCCTTGGCGTGATTCCATGGAGCCCACTTGATGGTGGCTTGCTGGGTCGCAATGCACTTCAGAAGCTGGAAGGCACACGCAGCGGCGGCATCGCGGAACGCATTGAACATCATAAAACACAGCTTGAAGAATTCGCAGCACTGTGCCGCGATCTTGGTGAACCACAGGATACAATTGCTTTGGCTTGGGTTGCAGCCAATCCTGCAGTGACCGCACCAATCATCGGTCCCCGTACGCTGGAGCAGTTCGAAACTGCACTTAAATGTCTTGAAGTCACATTGGATGAAGCGGTGCTTAAACGTCTTGATGAGATATTCCCGGGTCCGGGTGGACATGCCCCCAACGCGTATGCCTGGTAATCTGCTCTAATTGCAATTTTCTAGATCCGTCCTAATGGATAAACATATCATTCAAAACTATAGCAAAAAGTCTGACCTTAGGTCCATTCCTAGGGTCAGACTTTTTTTAGCTCGCTCAACAAACTGCAGTGCAGTTCGAGTGCATTGGATGCTTGCTGCGTCTGTTTACAGATTCACGTTGACACGGTTGGTGTATGTTTTACGTTTCTCAATCAGCTGGTTCAGGCCATCCACATAAGCACGTGCACTTGCACCCAAAATATCGGTGCTTACACCGCGTCCCTGAACGGAAACCTGGTTCTGTGTCAATACAACATGCACTTCACCGAGTGCATCTTTACCATGTGTAACCGACTTGATGGAGTAATCAGACAGCGTAACTTCTTCCCCGCTCACCTTGTCAATCGCATTGTAAATGGCATCAACGGAACCATTCCCTTCCGCTTGCTGTTCAACGGTGTTACCGTCAAGCGTGGCGATACGGACTTTGGCTGTCGGAGTCGATTCATCCCCATACGTCACGAAGATGGATTCCAGTTTGTACACCTCAGGTGCATCCTGCAATTTCTCTTCGATCACCGCGAGCAAATCCTCATCAGTGACTTCTTTTTTCTTATCCGCCAGATCTTTGAATTGGGCAAAAGCACGATTCAGTGCTTCCTCATCCAGTTCATAACCCAGCTCAATCAAGCGCTCACGAAACGCGTGGCGTCCAGAGTGTTTACCCAGTACGAGCTTGCTTTCCTTCAGACCGATGGTCTCTGGCGTCATGATCTCGTACGTTGTTTTTTCTTTCAGCATGCCATCCTGATGAATACCGGATTCATGTGCGAAAGCGTTCGCACCAACAATGGCTTTGTTTCCTGGAACAACCATTCCTGTCAAACGGCTAACAAGCCGGCTGGTACGTGCAATTTCCGAAAGCTGCAGAGAAGTTTTTGCCTGGAAGAATTCCTGACGTGTCTCCAGTGCCATGGCAATCTCTTCGATCGCCGTATTTCCTGCACGCTCACCGATTCCGTTAATCGTACCTTCGATCTGATCCGCACCATTCAGAATGGCAGCCAGTGTATTGGCAGTTGCCATACCCAGGTCATTGTGACAATGTGCACTCAGCTGCACTTTTTCAATACCATGAACATTCTCTTTGAGATGCTTGAAAATGCTACCGTACTCATAAGGACTCAGATAACCTACTGTATCCGGAATGTTAACTACCGAAGCACCTTCCTCTACGGCCATATTCACCATTTCAACGAGGAAGTCATACTCGGTACGGCCTGCATCTTCAAGAGAGAACTCAATTTTGGAAAACGACTTCTTCGCATAACGAATGGCAGAACGAGCCGTATCCAGCACCTGCGCTTTGTCCATGCGCAATTTATGTTGGCGGTGAATCGGTGAAGTGGCCAAAAATACGTGAATGCATGGGTCCTGTGCACCTTTCAGCGCTTCTCTAACCGCGTCAATATCCTGCTCTCTGGAGCGGGACAAGCCAATAACCGTAATATTTTTAACCGCTTTCGCTACTGCATTTACCGCTGCCAGATCGCCTGGAGATGCTGCCGGAAACCCGGCTTCCATCCGGTCAATCCCAAGCCGCTCGAGCTGATGGGCAATTTCCACCTTTTCACGAGTGTTCAAATTGACTCCCGGGGATTGTTCTCCATCACGCAGCGTTGTGTCGAATACATAGATTTTACGCACGCCTCGCACCTCCTAGACTGTAATGTATGTTTGCCTCTAAACCAGCAATAGCGGCACACGCATAAGCACGGCCGCTATTTCCGGTTAAAGCTGTAAAATTGCTTATCTTATAAGTGCAGATTCTTACTTCTTGATCCAGTGCATCATCTCACGCAATTGTCCGCCAACCACTTCGATTGGGTGCTCAGCTTCGTTGCGACGAGTTGCTGTCAGGAACGCACGACCGGATTGGTTTTCCAGGATGAAGTCACGTGCGAATTTACCTTGTTGGATATCAGAAAGGACTTCTTTCATCGCTTTCTTCGTATCTTCAGTTACAACGCGAGGTCCAGTCACATAGTCACCGTACTCTGCTGTGTTACTGATGGAATCACGCATGCTTGCAAGTCCGCCTTCATACATCAGGTCAACGATCAGTTTCAATTCGTGCAGACACTCGAAGTACGCCATTTCAGGAGCATAACCAGCTTCTGTCAACGTTTCGAAACCAGCTTTTACCAGGGCACTTACACCGCCACACAGAACAGCTTGCTCACCGAACAGATCTGTTTCTGTTTCTTCGCGGAAGGATGTTTCGATAACGCCTGCACGTGTGCAGCCGATACCTTTTGCATATGCAAGACCGATGTCTTTTGCTTTACCTGTTGCATCTTGCTCGATCGCGATCAGGCCCGGTACACCGAATCCTTCCACGTAGGTACGACGTACCATGTGGCCAGGGGACTTAGGAGCTACCAGCAGAACATCGCTGTCTTTTGGAGCAACGATTTGACCGAAATGAACGTTGAAACCGTGGGAGAAGAGCAATGCTGCCCCTTTTTTCAGGTTAGGTTCGATTTCGTTTTTGTATACAGAAGCTTGCGTTTCGTCAGGGAGCAAGATTTGAACCACATCTGCACGGCTAGTTGCTTCAGCCGGAGACAATACTTCAAATCCATCATTTTTTGCAGTGTCAAACGATTTACCTTCACGAAGTCCGATGACTACATTCAAACCGCTATCACGCAAGTTTTGTGCTTGGGCGTGGCCCTGGCTACCGTAACCAATTACGGCAATCGTTTTTCCTTTCAATACGCTAAGCTCTGCATCCTGTTCATAATAAGTAGTTACTGGCATGTTTATAAGTCCTCCTTTGTATTGTAAAGAACCCTTCATTAATGAGCGGGTGTCTCAAGGGACCGGCATGCTGGCTGTTCCAGCACATCAGGTCTGATCCGATCCGTTCAGACACCCGCCCTTTAATGCGGGGGTGTAGCTCTCTTTTCAAGCGTTACATCACTAAAATGTTGAATTGCAGCAGATGCAGGATCACGATGTCATTCAAGGATCACCTGCAGTCTGTTGTACTGCTTCTTCTCGTATCCTTCGTTGCTTATCCGATATGCATATTAGACCATAGATTTAGATCTATTGGCAATTATACGTTTCCACGTACCAGTGCAGTTACACCAGTCCGCGAGAGTTCGCGAATGCCATACGGCTTAAGCAGCTCGATCATGGCGTCGATTTTGTCGGTATCTCCAACAACCTGAACCATCAGACTACTTGGACCAATATCCACAACCGATGCACGGAACGTTTCGACCACTCCCATGATTTCAGGGCGTTCGGAAGGTTCTGCTTTTACTTTAATCAAAGCGAGTTCACGGGCAACCATCGGCTTGAGGCTGAAATCCACCACTTTGATTACGTCAATGATTTTATAGAGCTGTTTCTCAATCTGCTCCAGCGTTTTGTCGTCACCAATAGTGACAATGACCATACGGGACAAGCCCGCTTCTTCCGACTGACCTACCGTAATGCTCTCAATGTTGAACCCACGTCGACCGAACAACCCCGATACCCGCTGCAGGACGCCAGGCTGATCGTTGACCAAAATCGAAATCGTATGTCTAATCATTCCTCAGCATCCCCCATCAGCATTTGATCAATTGTTGCTCCTTGCGGAACCATTGGATATACATTTTCTTCTTTGCGAACAACAAATTCTACAACGACCGGTCCAGGTGTATCCAGTGCTTCCTGCCATGCCCGTTCAGCTTCTTCCTTGTTCGTGGCACGCAGTCCTTTTACACCATATGCTTCAGCCAGTTTTACAAAATCCGGGCTTCCTGCCAGATCGATGTGACTGTAACGGTTCTCGTAGATGATCTCCTGCCACTGGCGAACCATTCCAAGCACCTGGTTGTTAATGATGACAATCTTGACCGGGATATTGTTGATCGCGCAGATTGCCAGTTCTTGTGAACACATCTGCATTCCTCCATCGCCATTAATGGAGATGACCAGTCTGTCCGGATTCGCCATCTGTGCACCAATTGCCGAAGGGAATCCAAAGCCCATTGTTCCGAGTCCGCCGGAGGTTACCCATGAGCGAGGTTGATTGAACTTGTAGTACTGCGCCGCCCACATCTGATGCTGACCAACGTCAGTAGTCACGATCGCCTCACCTTTGGTTGTATCATTCAACAACTCAACTACCCATTGTGGTTTCAACTCGTCTTCGGAATCCGTGTAGCTGTATGGTTTCTCTTGCTTCCACTGCTTGATTTGGTCTCTCCAGGCATCCGCACGCTCGGCACGCTGTACTTCCTTGTTGGCTATTTCGAGTACCGTCTTCACATCCCCAACGATCGGGATATCCGTCGCAATGTTTTTGCCAATTTCAGCCGGATCAATATCGATGTGCACGATTTTGGCATGTGGTGCAAAACCGTCCAGTTTACCTGTAACCCGGTCATCAAAGCGAGCTCCGATGTTGATCAACAGATCCGCTTGTTGAATCGCCTGGTTGGACGTGTATGTTCCGTGCATACCCGGCATTCCGGTCCAAAGTTCATGTCCGCTTGGGAAAGCACCAAGTCCAAGAAGTGTCGTTGTGATTGGAATGCCTGTTTTCTCAACAAATTCGAACAGTGCTTCGTGTCCACCGGAGTAAACGACTCCGCCACCTGCAAGGATCATCGGACGCTCTGCTTCCTGAATGGCTTGAGCCAGTCGATCAACCTGAAGTTTGTTTGGCACTGTCCGAGGGTTGTAGCCTCTCAGCGTCACTGGTTCAGTAATCGGTTCAAACAAGGTTTTGTTGGCAGAAACATCCTTCGGAATGTCGATTAACACCGGACCTTTACGTCCTGTATTAGCAATATGGAATGCTTCATGAATGACACGCGGCAAATCTTTAACGTCTTTTACCAGATAGCTGTGTTTGGTAATTGGCATTGTAATACCGGTGATATCCGCTTCCTGGAAAGCATCCGAACCAATCAGGCTGGAAATAACGTTCCCCGTAATGACTACGAGCGGTACGGAATCCATATATGCCGTTGCAATTCCGGTTACAAGATTCGTTGCTCCCGGACCGGAGGTTGCGATACAAACTCCAACTTTGCCGCTCGCACGTGCATATCCGTCTGCTGCGTGAATCGCACCTTGTTCATGCCGAGTCAGTACATGCTTGAAGTCCTCGAAACCGTACATCGCGTCGTAAATGTACAACACCGCTCCGCCCGGATAACCGAATACGCACTCGACACCTTCCAGCAACAAGCTTCTTAGCAGAATCTCAGAACCGCTAATGACCTCCGGCTTCATCCATTTTTCACGTAATTCATCTGTTGATCGTACTTCTGGAATTTGAGCTCCCATCAGTCATCCTCCTCTCGGAATTTACATCATTCTGACATTTGAAGTTACAAAAAAAACCTTTCATCCCTGCAAACAAGTTAATGCTTGCGAGGGACGAAAGGTTGTTGCTTCCGTGGTACCACCCAACTTTGTCCGAAATTTCGCAATAACGGACCTTACCAGGTACAAAAAACGATAGGTCAAACGGACATAGCCGTCTTCCATACCTGTTGTCTGTAACGCAGACATACGATTTTCCCTAATACGCGAGTGGAGTGACATCCAATGCTTTTCAGGAAAACAGCTCCGAGGTGAGCTCGTATATAAGGGATTATGGTGGTGGTTTCAGCAGATCCAGCCACTCTCTGAGCAAAAGAGCCCTTAAAACTTCGTCCTCTTCATAGCCGATTAAATATTCTCGTTAAATGTTAGGAACATTATATGATTCCTCCAACCGATAAGTCAATACCTGATTTGGATAAAATTTTTAAACGCCCTTTATCTCGCTACTACGCTACTTAACGTTACCCTATTCCCTCCACTTCATTCAGTCACCTTTTATCTTGCTCCAGGCATAGGATATACGAGCAGCACGACTAGTCTTGAAAGGAGGATCAGCATGGTGATTCGGCAACGCAATTCGAGGCTGGATGATGGCGCCATCATGAGTTTAATTGACTCGCAACTTGTTCCTCTATCCCATATGAGTACCAATGAAATCAACAAAATACGCAAAGACATACCCCTGCGTATGAACAGGGGCATGACCTTTGTTGTCTCACCGGACCCGAACAAAGAAGCTGTAGCATTTATACATTTTCTTATGCACGGCGAGTTGTTATATGTCGATATGATGGCAGTTGCTACAAAGGAACAGCGTAAAAGGTACGGTCAGACTTTGCTGCAAAAAGCCGAAAACTTCGCCGCATCACGAGGCTGCAAAAGATCCAAAGTAATGGTCGACGAAGGCAATACAAAAGGGCTGCAGTTCTATCAAAAAAATGGATATAGTACCGTTCGTTATATTATGATAAGCCGCTGTTACGAAATGGAAAAGAGTATTTAGGTTCTCCTAGAAAAATCCTGGTGGACGTGGCCCATACGGTCCGAACCCGGGTCCCGGACCATAGCCTGGACCATATCCGGGGCCGGGTTTTGGTCCAGGTCCGTAGCCAGGTCCATACCCAGGACCTCCATAGCCAGGGCCCCCATAGCCCGGTCCCGGGCCGTAAGCGTAAGGCAATGTGGCGATTGCAAGCAAATCAAACAAAACCAGTGGAAGAATGGCTTTTGTGCGCACTTTTTTGCCATTCACACGCTTTAGCACTAATTTATTGCCGGATACTTTCAACAGCTTCCCCGTAACCCGAGTGCCGTCTTTTTTCACCGCAACGATATTTTTGCCCACGAATTTCAACGCTTCACGACGCGTAACATGTTGTTTCATACTTTCCCCTCCTCCTCGGATCATTCAAAACAGTGTATTCGTCCATCACTTACTTCGCCTGTTTCTTTGTCCCTACTTGAAAATATGGGTCTCTACCCTGACACAGTGGAAACGTATGAATTGCTATTTGCATAACAAAAAAGAGCCCGCACAAAAGCGGACCCTTTCTCTGATAAAACTTATTATTTCGTTTAATGAATTGCTTACGTCTACCTTTTCCCCGGATCATACGGTTCACCGAGTGCAGACGGAGCTGACGAACGTCCGACTGCCGCGATAAGAACAATAATCGTGAGCAGGTATGGCAGCATATAAATAATTTCCTGGGGAATACTTTGAGACCATTCGAACAGCTGCACATAGTTTCGAATTGCTTGTGAGAACCCGAAAAATACAGCAGCACCAAATGCTCCGATTGGATTCCATTTACCAAAAATCATCGCTGCGATCGCAATGTATCCTTGACCAGAGACCGTATTATGCGAGAAGGTGCCTGTTGTAGTCAGTGTAATCGCGGCACCACCAACAGCCGCAAGGGCACCACTGATCATTACGCCAACATAACGATAGCGACGTACTTTAACACCTACAGTATCAGCCGCACTCGGGTGTTCACCCACAGAGCGCAGGCGGAGTCCAAATGGCGTTTTGAACAGAACGTAATACGTCAGGAATACTAGAATAATCGCCAGGTATGTTGTCGGATAAACGTTCTTGAACAACGCTTCTCCAATCAAAGGAATATCCTTCAAAAGTGGAACATCAAATTTATTGAAGCCCTGCACCAAAGGTGAGTCCCCGGATCCTTCAAACAACAACTTAACCAAGTATAGCGTACTTCCTGCTGCCAGGAAGTTAATGACGATACCACTGATAATCTGGTCAGCTTTAAACGTAATTGACGCAACAGCGTGAATCAGGGATACAAGTACACCCAATGCAACGGCAACCAATACACCCATCCAGGCAGACGTTGTTCCACCCATTCCTGCTTCTTGGGCATAGTGCGCCCCAATCCCGGCTGCAAACGCGCCAAAGACCATAAAACCTTCAAGTCCCAGGTTGGTTACACCGGATTTTTCAGAGAATATCCCTCCAAGGGAAGCAAAAATCAATGCCGTAGCAAAGACAAGCGTCGTATTGATAATTTGCCCAATTGTCAACAAGTCCATCTACAACACCTTCTCTTTCTTGCGCTTGGAATAGAACGGTTTAAGTACCCAGCGCACGATGCCTTGTGCCGCAATGAAGAAGATAATCGAACCGATTACAATTCGAATAATCTCTGGCGGTACATCTGCAGCAAAGCTCATACCCGCAGATCCATAGGTAAGCGTACCGAACAACAACGCTCCCAGAAGCACACCAAACGGATGGTTCAAACCAATCAAGGCAACGGCAATCCCGTCAAAACCTGTCCCTGGAGATCCCGACATGACTGTTTGATACTGGAATACGCCCAGTACCTGGAAAGCTCCACCAAGACCCGCAAGCATACCACTGATGAACATGGCTTTTACGATGTTGCGATTAACATGCATCCCTGCATATTCAGCCGCATTCGGGTTATAACCTACAGCACGAATTTCATACCCTTGTTTTGTTTTCCACATATAGATATAAAAGAGCACCGCCATAACCAGGGCAATCAATGTGCCCAGATGGACACGGGAGTTGCCCATGAGTTCGGATAACCAGGTCAAACTGATCGAAGCAGACTCACTGATATCTACCGAACGGTTCTCCCCTTGAAGCAGCAAAAACTGCCGTACAATCAAATTGGCCAGATAGAGACCAATCCAGTTCAGCATGATACTGCTGATAACTTCATTTACGCCTCGAGCGGCCTTCAGATAACCGGCAATCGCTGCCCACAGACCACCGAATACCGCGCCGGCAATCAGTGCCAGTGGAGCATGAATGTAGATCGGAAGACCCGCAAATTTAACCCCGACAAATGTAGCTGCAGTCATACCAACGAGAAATTGTCCTTCCCCGCCGATATTAAACAGTCCTGCACGGGACGCAAATGCAAACGCGAGACCCGTCATAATGAGCGGAGTCATCTCACGTACTGCTTCTCCGAAGTTGTACATGTCACCAAAGACTTTCTTAAATAAAGCGCCATATGCCTCAATTGGGTTGTATCCCCCAATAAGCATAACGATACCGCCAAGAATCAATCCCATAAGGATCGCAACGATAGGCAGAATAAAGGAATCACGGGTAAACCATTTCAATACTTTACTCATGTACAGTACCTCTCTTTTGGGTGCTACCCGCCATCATCAAGCCGAGCTCCCTGTCATTCGTTTCTTCCGGCAGCACTTCACCGACGATCTGGCCTTCATAAATGACAGCAATGCGGTCCGAAACGTTAATAATTTCATCGAGCTCGAAGGAAATCAGCAATACCGCTTTTCCTTGGTCACGCTGAGCAATCAACTGTTTCTGGACAAACTCAATAGCACCTACGTCCAAACCACGTGTTGGCTGAGCGGCAATAAGCAGCTCCGGGTTCTTATCGACTTCCCTCGCGATGATCGCCTTTTGCTGGTTCCCCCCTGAAAGGGAACGTGCTTTGGTTTCAATGCTAGGAGTCCGGACGTCAAATGCCTCAACCAGACGCTTCGCCTGCTTTTTGATTGCATCGAAATTCAGGAAGCCTCTGCGCGTATACGGAGATTTATAGTAAGATTCCAGAACGATATTTTCACTGACAGAGAAATCCAAAACCAATCCGTGCTTATGTCGGTCTTCCGGAATATGACCTACTCCCGATTCCGAAATATGACGCGGTGAATGGTTGGACAATTCTTTTCCTTGCAAACGGATCGAACCGCTATCCACCTTGCGCAATCCAGTCAAGGCTTCAATAAGTTCACTCTGTCCGTTACCATCAACACCAGCGATGCCCAGAATTTCGCCTGCACGAACATTCAGATTCAGTTCATTCAGAACAGAAATTCCCTCTTTGTTTTTGGCAGTCAATTTGCTGACTTCAAGGACGTTTGGACCAGGCGTTGCCGGCTTTTTATCCACTTTAAACGTGACATTACGACCAACCATCTTTTCTGCAAGCTCATTAGGATTGGTTTCCGATGTCTTTACAGAATCGATGACTTTCCCTCGGCGAATAATCGTGACCGTATCCGAGATCTCCATAATTTCTTTCAACTTATGTGTGATCAGGATGATGGATTTGCCCTCTGCCACGAGTTTTTTCATGATGACCATCAGTTCCTTGATCTCCTGAGGAGTCAGAACTGCCGTTGGTTCATCAAAGATAAGGATATCAGCGCCGCGGTACAATGTTTTTACGATTTCAACGCGCTGCTGCATACCGACTGAAATGTCATGAATTTTGGCATGCGGATTCACTTTGAGTCCATATTGCTCGGATAAACGCTGCACTTCAGCAGCCGCTTTTTTATAGTTAATATTGAGACCTTTTGTTGGTTCAGATCCCAAAATAATGTTCTCTGTTACCGTGAACGGCTGAACAAGCTTAAAGTGCTGATGCACCATGCCGATCCCAAGCTCGATGGCTTTGTTCGGGCTATCGATCATGACAGGCTTGCCATTCACTTCAATGGAACCTTCATCTGGCTGATAGAGACCAAATACAATATTCATCAACGTTGACTTACCAGCGCCGTTTTCGCCCAGTAGAGCATGGATCTCGCCTTTACGAAGCTGAAGGCTGATAGCGTCGTTGGCAACAATGCCTGGAAAACGCTTCGTGATTTGTTTTAACTCAACGACGGGGGTTGCTGCACCCATGTAATCACCCTTATAACTGATATAGTTTGGTTCCGCAAACGTAAGAAAAACGTCTATCGACGTATGTTCAAGGGAAAAAACCGCTTTTGTTGCGGTCACTTTCCTTCTCTTGAGATTATCGAATCCATCCAGCACAGCTGAAATGTATACATTCCATAATCTTAAGAAAAGCTCCTTCCGGAGCGTTATTGCTAAAACATTGATTCTGCATTTGGAAGGATTCCAGCAGCATCTTGTTAACTAGGTACATATGTTATGATGGCTTGAGCAAATTTTCCTGTCTTGACAATCATAAGGCCGGTCAAGACCGGCCTCGTGATTATTCAATTCGCGGTCGAAGCAATTACTCTGTAGGTACTTTGATTTCGCCGCTGATGATTTTTTCTTTGTATTCGTCAACTTTAGCAAGGATGTCAGCAGAAACATTTTTTGTAGAAGTATCAGCAATACCTACACCGTTCTCTTTCAGAGTCAGGTTTTCAGAACCGCCAGCAAATGTGCCGTCGATAACTTCTTGGTTTACTTTCTTAACTGCTTCGTCAACTTTTTTGATCATGGAAGTCAGTGTAACATCATCACCGAACTCCAGAGATTGGTCTTTATCCACACCGATTACCCAAACATCTTGTCCTTGTTTTTTGCGGGCAATGGCTTCGTTGAACACACCGTTACCTGTAGCACCGGAAGAGTGGAAAATGATGTCCGCGCCTTGGTTGTAGATTGTAGCTGCAGCTGCTTTACCAAGGTCTGGTTTGTCAAATGCGCCTGTATAGTTGGAGATCAATTCAGCATCAGGGTTAACTGCTTTAACGCCTTCTCTGAAACCAACTTCAAATTTCTTGATCAGTGGGCTGTCCATACCGCCAACAAAACCGATTTTGTTCGTTTTTGTAGTCAGACCGGCAACAACGCCAACCAGGAAGGAACCTTGCTCTTCAGCAAATGTAACGGATTTAACGTTAGGAGAATCTACAACACTGTCGATGATCGCCAGTTTGGATTCAGGGTTTTGGTCAGCAACCGTTTTGATTGCGTCAGCCAATTGGAAACCGATACCCCAAGTCAGGTCATATCCACCTTTAACGAATTCGTTCAGGTTAGGAATGTACTCTTCATCGGATTTACTTTGCAGGTATTTAACTGCTGTACCTGTTTCAGTTTCAGTTGCTTGCAGGGCTTCCCAAGCGGATTGGTTAAAGGATTTGTCGTTAACGCCACCTACGTCAGTAACCATACCGATCTGCAAATCGGATTTCGCTTCAGTGGATTCGCCACCTGTTGTTCCACCGGCATTTGTTTCTTCCTTCGGTTTGCTTCCGCAACCTGCAAGCATTACCGATACTGCCAGCAACATGACCAAAGACAAGCTGAGCATCTTTTTCATTTCTCTTGTTCCCCCTTAATGATATATACCTAATTCCTACCCAGGTCGATATTGAACGATGAACAGATGTCTGATATGACTTTTATGCGGAATGTATGGTTTCTTCGACATAAAGAGCCCATTCACACCTTATCTTTACCGGATCATCTGCCGAAAAACCGAACATTATGACTAGGAGAGAAAAGTTTAGGACTAGCCTACTAGAGGTGATTATACATTTAACCAGTGTTAAAATCCAGATGTTTCATGACTAAAAATCACATATTTTTAGACTTTTATTGTTGAAAACGCTTAAAATTTTAGCAGTTTAACACGCTAACGTTACAACGATGTGATGTTATATAACAAAAATATACCATCATTATCACCATTAGCCAGTAACTCCTAGTTTTCATTTGCATTATATGAACGTTCGGTTTTTATGTATCTGCCAGAGACCTGGTAGCTGTAAACCGCATCCAATCTAAGTTTGTCCTTCCGGACCCCGGTGTATTCGTCCACACTTTCTGGCGTAAAAAAAGCCGCCATAAGGTACGGCGGCTTGCATGTTACAATTTAAGCGTTGATTTTGCCTTTAGCTACAGTAGCCAAAGAGTTGAACGCATTGATGTCGTTAACGGCCAGATCAGCCAACATTTTGCGGTTCATGTCCACTCCAGCAAGTTTCAATCCATGGATCAGTTTGTTGTAAGACAAACCGTTTTGACGTGCTGCTGCATTAATACGAACGATCCACAGTCTGCGGAAGTTACGTTTCGTGTTGCGACGGTCACGGTATGCGTAAACCAGGGATTTCATTACTTGCTCGTTAGCTGTTTTAAAAATGCGGTGTTTGGAACCGAAATAACCTCTTGCCAGTTTCAAAACCTTTTTATGACGACGACGTACTACAAAACCGCCTTTTACTCTTGCCATATTAAAGAACCTCCCAAATAAATATTAAATGTATCCGTGGTATGTGTACGGCCTAAGCCGATCCCCCATACGGATGTACTATTTCAAGTTAGCCAAGCCTTGTTTCAAACGTCTTACGTCCCCTGCTGCCATTACTGGGTTGCCGTTCAGAACGCGCTTAGCACGTTTTGATTTGTGGGAAAGCAAGTGGTTTTTGTGTGCTTTGTAACGAAGGACTTTACCGGAACCGGTAATTTTGAAGCGTCCTTTCAAACTGCTGTGTGTTTTCATTTTAGGCATTTTGTGTTTCCTCCTTCAATGTTATCAGGCTTTTGGAGCCAGAATCATGATCATACTTCGGCCTTCCAATTTCGGTTGACGCTCGATGGTGCAGAGTTCTGCAACTTCCGTCTTCACGCGCTCCAAAATCCGTTGACCAATGGCGGCATGCGCAATTTCACGTCCGCGGTAACGAACGGAACATTTCACCTTGTCGCCTTCTTTCAAAAACTTAACTACATTACGAAGCTTCGTTTGATAATCGTGCTCCTCAATATTGGAACGGAACCATACTTCTTTAATGTCAACAATTTTCTGGTTCTTACGGGCTTCTTTTTCTTTCTTTTGTTGCTCATAGCGGAACTTGCCATAGTCCATGATGCGACACACCGGCGGCTTAGCCTGTGGTGCCACATTGACCAGATCCAAGTTCAGATCAATCGCCATTTGCAGTGCTTCCCGAATGGGCTTGATCCCAATTTGTTCTCCTTCAGCTCCGACAAGGCGCACTTCCTTCGCCCGAATCTCATCATTAATCATGTGATCTTTACTAATAACCGTCCACCTCCAGGTCATTTTGAATACTGTTAAACAAAAATAAAAGGGATGCCGGTCAAGCTACCGACATCCCTGTAATCAACACAATTCTTCATGAGTAAACACTTCATAAATTATTGGGATCGTTGACCAGCCAACATCAATGTTGGTCAGGTGAGAAGTCGGACTTCTGCTTGTGATTCCATTGCTATTCATTTAACGCACTTGAATACTATAACACCTTAATCAACTATAGTCAATATGTTTTAGGATATTTTCTATAATCTTTGGTGTGAAGCTGTTTATCATTACCCTTGCTTGCTCTGCACCTCATCCAAACGTACAACACGTGTATGCTGGGTATGGCTCCATTGTTTGTTGTTCTGCGTGAAGAACGCGTAGAACGTAATCGGATACCACGATAGCAGATAGATCGGGAATACAATCAGATACAGATACACTTTCGCAAAAGTGACCTTCTCCAATGCCATCGACAACAGGAATGTCAAAATGTTCAAACCAATGGCTACGAAGCCTACCCATAATGGGAAGTACCCGTAGATGTTGGCAATATGCGGTCCGCTGAATACGGCAGTATCCACCCACATCACAGCGGTCATCAGGAATGTCAGTAATACAACGTATACGTTAGCACCATATACGGCAAGGTCAAACTTGACCAAACTTCTTTCCTTAATACTTTGCCACAACAGCGGGAAGAAATATCTCCGTGCTACCGTAAAGTGACCTTGCATCCAGCGCAGACGTTGTCTTGCTGAAGCTTTGAATGTCAAAGGCTTCTCATCAAATACTTTTGCATCATAGTTAAACACGGGATACACATTACGCTGCACACTGCGCATCGTAAACTCCAAGTCCTCGACAAGGCTAGTCGCACCCCAGCCGATTTCCTTCAGCAAATTCGTTTCAAAGCACATTCCTGTACCGCCAAGGAAATTGGCCATGTTCAGGTTGTGACGAGACAACTGCCACAAACGGTTGATGTACCAGTACGATACCCCGTATGCTGCAGTAATCCAGGAATCTTCCGGATTTTTCGTATCGATATAACCTTGAATAACACGCGAACCGTTGCACAAGTCGTTATTCATCTCAAGCAGGAAATTGCGATCAACCAGGTTGTCGGCATCAAACATCACAACGGCGTCATACTGACGCGGCAATTTCCACAGATATTTGAGCATCCACTCAATGGCGTAACCTTTACCTCTGAGATCGGCATTTGTACGCACACATGCATTCAAGCCATGATCTCTGACGATTTGAGCTGTACCATCCGTACAGTTATCACAGATAACGAACACATCATACAGATCTTCCGGATAATCGAGTTGTTTCAGGTTCTCCATTAATGCACCGATGACCTGCTCTTCATTGTGTGCTGCAACGAGTACAGCGAAAGACTTTGTGGCAGGATAGTGTTTCTTTTTCTTTTTCTTATACAGACCGAACAGCGAAAACGTGAATTGGTACACGGCTAGCAGTGCCAGTATGACCTGCATCGTGACGAATATAGCGTCCAACATCGTTCTCTGTTACCCCCTTTTTTTCAAACCCTGTTTACTTTAGCGTTTCTCTACCTGATTCTGCATCTTTGTTTTTTTGTAATGTGCAGAATATGACCCTGGTCTTTTGTTTACTACGCAAGTATTTCAAGCATGGTTGCTTCCAATTTGGCTGCTTTATCGATTTTGGATGCTTTTCAGCTATTTGTCAAAACCGCAATTTCACTTCCTAAAGCAGAAATGTGAACATTAAACGCTGAATTGGCAGTTCGTGATACTGCGCCCTCGCATTCATGCCTGTTATATCTTATTTTCAGCCGTTTGCTTGATTTTTATTTCTAAAGTCCCTGCTTTTTTCATTCCCCAGTACTGTCCAACCAGAGGCTATATAAAAAATAACGCAAACGGACACCAAAAAGTTCAATATAAAACTCACATTTTTTTAACCTCATTTCAGCCATGTTGAATCATTGTATCTTTTTTAGCTCGTCCGAGTCAAAAAGTTAAGTTGGATGATTAACCACTCTTTAACATGAATTTTACGTTGTTCACATGTCTTCTTCTTGAAAAGGACAACATTTAAAAATATGATAAACATATACCTGAAATAACCTGAACTTCACGAAAAACGGTTATATAGTAATCAGGACAACACCGGACACAGGAAACATACCGGAAATACTGCCGCCAATTCGGGCGGCCTGACTGGCAGGAGGCCAATATGAGCCGTTTATTCGTTAAGTTTCAAGCGTACGATCGCAATGTATTTATGTGGATTAATGGTCGACTTCATAATCGATTTATGAATTTTTGGCTGTACTATCTCACCCATCTGGGCGGAGCAACATTTTCTATTGCCGTATCCTTGTTGATATGGCTGCTCGCTCCAGCCCCTTGGAATACGACAGGCCTACAGGCATGTATCGCTCTGGCTGTGAGCCATATTCCCGTAGCCATCGCCAAAAGGTTGTATCCTCGCATCCGGCCATATCTGGCCATGCCGGAGACGATCACCTTCCGCAATCCCCTGACGGACCACTCATTTCCTTCAGGGCATACAACCGCTGTCTTCTCGGTAACCGTTCCGTTTATGACTATGGAACCTATTTTGCTGGCGACGCTGCTGCCGGTTGCACTGATTGTCGGATTCTCTCGAATTTACTTGGGTTTGCACTATCCTTCGGACGTGCTTGCAGGTGCTACAATCGGTACTTTAGTCGCACTTGCGACAGTTGCATTATGGTCCTAAAGCAGATATGTTAGACTAAGGAAAACCTAGCAGGAACAGGTGAAGCAAGCGTGGAGAAAAAACGAGTATTACTACTTTCAGAAGGCTTTGGAGCCGGTCATACACAAGCCGCTTATGCACTGTCCAGCAGTTTGAGAAAGCTCTCACCGGAAGTACAGACCAAAGTGCTCGAACTGGGTAGTTTCCTTAACCCCAGGGTCGCACCACTTATTATTACGGCATACAAAAAAACGGTAACCAACCAGCCCAAACTTGTCGGATACGTATACAGGCATCAATATAAAAAGTCTTTAAACCGATTGACTACACTCGCATTGCACAAGCTGTTTTACACACATACACGTAGTGTCGTACGGCAGCTTCGTCCAAATGCCATTGTATGTACGCATCCCATTCCAAGTGCTGTCATATCAAGATTAAAGCGCCTCGGTGTACAAGTGCCACTCTGCACGGTCATTACCGATTACGATGCGCATGGCACGTGGATCAGTCCCGAGGTGGACTTGTATCTGGTATCTACTGAAGAGGTCAAGTCCAAATTGATGCTGCGCGGAGTTGCCGTGGACAAAATACGAGTTACCGGCATTCCGGTACACCCCAACTTTTGGGAGCATCCTGGCCGGGATGAGATTCGTGCCAAGTTTAATCTGAAAGATATGCCCACCGTTCTTGTCATGGGCGGCGGCTGGGGAATGCTCAGCGATGAAGTGGTCAATAAGCTTCTGACTCGCTGGCATAACGACATTCAGATCATCTTCTGTCTCGGACGCAATGACAAAATCCGGATCAGCATGGAACAGAACCCGGAGTACCGGAAAGAAAATATTCACATTATCGGATACACCAAAGAAGTGGATAAGCTAATGGAAGTTTCGGATCTGCTAATAACCAAGCCTGGTGGAATGACATGCACGGAAGGACTCGCCAAAGGTATTCCGATGTTGTTCCATAATCCCATTCCGGGTCAGGAGGAAGAGAACGTTCAATATTTTACCGCCAGAGGACTGGGCGAACCGATCACTTCGCTCGATGTCGTGGTTAAATGGATGAATAAATTGTTACATAAATATCCCGACATCGTCCGTAAACGCAAACGCCATTTGGCACAGATTGCCAAATATCGTCCGATGGAAAGTGCACAAAGCATCATTGATCTTCTGGACCTTCGGCCGTTCCAGACTGATCAGGCTAGATTATGATCAAAAGTTCGATAAACAAGCCGCATACACTTATGCAAAGAAAAAAAGGTCCCTTCAACGTGAAGGTACCTTTTTTCATGTTTACTGTAAAATGAAATATATAAAAACTACTGAATGCCTGCCGATTTCAAATATTCCTGCCATTGTTTGGTGTACTCCGCTTGTATTTTCTCCAGCCCTGCCTGCTTAGCTTTTTCCATAAATGTATTCAAGCCTGCTTCAACGTCTGCAACCAAACCAACGTTCAGTGGGTACAGATACTGTTTCTCCACTTGCTCAAGCGCAGCCTTCTCTGCCTGAAATGGTGTCCAGTCCTCAGCAAATCCGGTAAAGATATCCGGCTTCTTGATTTTGTCCAGCTCCTCGAACATGGCGAGTACGTCGTCGAACGTTTTATCATAGAGCATGAAGTCCGGATTCCGCCAAGCCCAGCCATTCATGCCCTCACGCGGGAATCCATTCGTCTGAGCATCGCCCACCATTTTGTAGTAGCCATCCTGCACTTCAAAGTTCTTACCTTCTACACCGTATTCCGTAAGCCAGTTGTAACGTTTGTCTGTTACCAGCTTCTCATAAAAAGCGAGTGCCTTCTCCGGATTTTTGCTGCTTCGCGGTATGGCGAATCCATTGTGAATCGGATGAACCGGCTGTGCAAAACCTTTGGCATTCGGATAAGCGAAGTATCCAAGCTTCCATTCGGGATGCGTAGATTGGACTTTGATCACATCCGCATTAAACTTGTTCGGGTTCTCGCCTGATAGCACAACAGCCGCCTTGCCATTTTGCAGCAGTGAATTCGATGTGTCCTTTACGTTCAGCACGTTTTTCGGGAAAAACCCTTTATCCATCCAGCGTTTGTACGTTTTCAGGTCCTCCAGATGCTGGGCGGATCCCCAATAGGACGTGATGGTTGACGGCGAATCGTACATAATATCAAGCCCGTAAGGGAGCTGACCAGCCGTATTCACCAGTTTGGAGGTTAACTGTCGGATGCCGTGAGTGTGATTGGAATTGTTGTCCGCGATCGGAATCATGTTCGGTTCATTGGCTTTGATTCCTTCAAGATAAGCTTCAAGCGTCTCCAGGGATTCCGGTTTGGGCAGATTATACTTTTCGCGCAGGTCCTCCCGGTAAGCAATTCCTTCTGTCACATATTCGATCCAGGTCGAAGGCACGGTATAGATTTTTTCATTGATTTTAACAGCATTCCACATGTCCTCGGGCACGTGGGACTGCAATGTTGGTGCCGCCTTCGGCAGCAGCTCGTCGAGCGGCAGGAATGCTCCTTTTTTGGCATACGATTGATAGAATGTCCAGTCCGCAGTGAAAATCAGGTCAATCGGCTGGCCAGAAGAAAGAAGGAGCTTATATTTTTGATCCCAGTCCGTCCAGGAAGTGTAGTTAAATTTTACATTGACGTTCAGATCAGCCTCAGCGAGTTTGTTAATTTCGGATTCAATAACAGGCAAGTCTTTGGGCGCGTCCCCCAGCATGTAAAATTGCAGGGTTACCTTCTTGCCTTTGTCTGTCGAAGACGCCCCTTCCTCATTCCCTTGCGCCGATCCCCCAGATCCGTTATTACATGCGGCTAATATCCCGGCAAACAACATTAGGGCCAGCACCAGAGACAAGTGCCGAATTATTTTGTTGCGCATACGCATCCTCCCTTTTGTAGGAAACCTTATATGTTAGCGTAAACTGCCAGGACACGAGCAGAAGTAAACAAACAACTGGCTGGCGCCCCGAGCATTTTTACGTTCTAACCTTTTACCGCACCAATCGTTAGACCTTTGACGAAATAGCGCTGTACAAACGGATACAGGAACAAAATCGGACCCGTCACCACAATCGCCATGGCCATCTTGGTTGATTCCGTAGGTACATCCTGGCTGAGCGTAATTCCTGTGCCAATGGCCATCTGATCAATAAAAGTAATCGTATTCATCGTGTTATACAGGTAAAACTGCAGCTGATACATATCCGGGTTGTTAATGAACAGAGACGAAGTAAACCAGTCATTCCAGTAACCCAGAGCCAAAAATAAACCTACGGTTGCGATCCCGGGCATCGCCAGTTTCAATACAATGCTGAAGTAAATGCGGAAGTCATTCGCGCCATCCATTTTGGCGGATTCAACCAGCTCATCCGGAACAGCAGAACGGATAAAGTTTTTCATCAAAATGATAAGAAATGGCGTCATCAATCCAGGAAAAATAAGGACGGTATACGTATCCGTCAAATTGAAATAATTAGCCAGCATAATGTACCAAGGCACCAACCCACCGCCAAAGAGCGTGGTGAAGTAAATGAAGAAAGAGAAGGTATTACGGTATTTAAAATCTTTGCGTTGTAGTACGAAGCCTGCCATCGTAATGAGGAACAGTCCGAGCGCGGTCCCCACAACGGTTGTAAAGACAGTCACTCCGTATGCTTTCAGCACTTGAGTAGGGAATTTGAACACCATTTGATAGCCTTCCAGGGAAAAGTCTGTTGGAAAGAGATGATAGCCATCTCTTACAATCGACTCATTGCTGCTGAACGAGCCGGATAGGATTAGAAGAAAAGGCAGCAGACACATGATGGACAAAATCAGAATGACGCCATAGGCGATGATCTGAAACAGCAAGGTAAATTCCGAATCTCTGGCACGGGTAGTATGCATGATGCTTCTCCCTTCTGCCCGTTGGGCGGTTTAGAACAAGGCGTAATCCTCATTCACTTTTCGGATGATGTAGTTCACGGTCATGATCAAAATGAACCCGAATAGAGACTGGTACAAGCCTGCTGCGGTAGCCATCCCGATATCAAAGGTCACTTTCAGGGAGCGATACACGTACGTATCAATAATGTCTGTGGCGTTATACAGCACACCGTTATTGCCAATAAGCTGATAAAAGAGATCAAATTGCCCCTTCATAATGCTCCCCAGAGAGAACAGAAGCAGAATGACAAAGGTCGGTTTCAGCATGGGAACGGTGATATACCAGATACGCTGAAAAATATTCGCTCCATCAATGCGGGCAGCTTCATAATATTCGTCACTGATCCCGGTAATCGCCGCCAGATAGATCACCATACTGTAGCCAAGATTCTTCCATAGATAAAAGATAATGATCAGGAACACCCATATCCAGGGCGTGTTATAAATATCAATCGGGCCGGCTTCAAAGCGTTTGAGTACTGTGTTCACAAAACCGGATTCATAGTTGAACATGTTGTAAGCGATTACACTGAGTAGTACGAATGCGATGAAATACGGTAAGAACATCACGGATTGCGTAATTTTCTTAAAGAGCTTGCCACGGACTTCACTTAACATAATGGCACAGAAAATGGCGAGTCCATTTCCCAGTATAATGAAAGCCAGGTTATAACCCACTGTGTTGGTCGTAAGCTTCAGCAGCATGCCGGACTGCCAGAGAAACTTGAAGTTTTCCAGCCCTACGAATGGACTGCCGAATAATCCGCCTTCAAAGTCGTACCGGGTAAACGCATAGTAGATACCCACCATCGGAAAATACGAGTTAATAAGAAAAAAGATCAGTGTAGGCAGCAGCATCAGAAACATGATTTTGTTTTTGTTCAATTCTTTGAGCATGGCTCGATCCCTCCCGAATTTCTTGCAGCGCGGTTGCGCCGTGGAGCTCTGTTTTTAGTGTATATGCCCTTCCCGCTCCCCGATACTGAAGCTTCCCGCCGGAAAATGAACGATATTGCCAAACCGGATATGAACAATGTGAACCAACACTGAAAAGAACTTTAGTGCGTTCACAAATGTTGATATCGTGCATAACCTGAGCATCGTGAACAATTCAGCGAAAGTTGAACGATATATACTGAAACAACCTTTTAAACCTTGTACAATATTGATGTAAACGCATACATAATGTATAATTTAAAGGGCTATCCTCATCCAAAGCGACCTGCTGTGAAACAGAGCGTAACGCTGTGAAATGAAGTTTTTTCACCCAAAATGCACATGTTCAGGGGGAACTGATTGATGCGCAAACGTTCGGAGGACAGTCAAAATGTATTTTCTCGCATACTGATTGGCATCATTGTCAGTACCGTTGCTACCCTGCTCGTCGCTTCTGCCATTCTCTACGTCAACTACAATCGCATCGCTCTCCGCCAGGTCTATCGCACCGATATGAACAGTCTCACACAGACCAGCCGGGAAGTGTCCAAAATGACCGAAACGGCCAAATCCTTGTCTTATCAGATTTATCAGGACTACAGCATCTCTGCACTTCTCCTGTACTCTAAACCAAGCATTTATGAAGTCACTCCAGCCATGGAGCAGCTCGATAACTACCGCATGTCCCTTCCCTTTATCGAATCCATCTATGTATACAACTCCAAAAGCAACGAATTCTTTATTAGTTCAGAAGCACGTAATGGTCAGCAAACCCTTGCCGAATTAGACGATCAGGGCATTAAGGATATCCTCCAGCGATTTCATGAATACAAACCCTTTGTTCCGATTCCACGTACTTACCAGGTTGGTTCTACAGAAGAAGTTGAAGTGAATAGTTACACCTATCTCTGCTATGACACCATCAATGATAATGCCGAATTAAACTACGCAGTCGTAGTCAATATCAAGGACGATTGGTTAAGTCCCAACATCAATGCAGCGGATCAGCCGGGCAAAACATTTATTATTAACGAAAACGGACAACTGCTGTCCGATTTTGGCGATCGCACGTTAATGCAGGATCTCTCCAAGGAAGCCTTTATGCACCCCATTCTGCAAAATACGGAGCAATCTGCCTACTTTACCGCTGACGTTGACGGGGAAAAATCACTTATCACCTATACCACACCTGATAATTTGGGATGGCGTTATGTACGAATTACACCTGATCATTTGATCACTGCTGATATTCGCAGCATGCGCACGCACACCGTCCTGTTTTGTCTGGGCTTGCTTATTGCTGGACTGCTGCTCTCTTACCTTGTTTCTCGGAAATTATATCACCCCATCGATAAAGTCATTGTTCGCATGCGAGTTATGGAAGCCGAGCGTCGGGGAAGTCTGCACATCTTGCGTCAGGATTTTTTGCGTGGTGCTCTACAGGGGCGAGAGACGGTCTCCGGGGGGATTTTGGAAGAGCGCATGAAGTTTTATGGTTCGTCTGTCCAGGTTCATCGTCCGTCCAGGCTGGTATTGCTGCGTATTGACCGTTTTGCCGATTTTTGCGAAACCTACCGGGACGATATCAAGCTTGTTAAATATGCGATGATGAACATTTGCATAGAATCGGCGGAATTTCGCTACCACACGGAAACCGTCGATATGGGCGGGGACATGATTAGCCTTCTTTTCAATCACAAAAATTCGGATCAGCAGGACGTACAGGATGCAGAGGAAGATATGGAGGAACTACTGCGTATGCTGCAGGATGCGGTAATGCTGCATTTGAAATGCTCCGTTTCGTTCACTGTCGGGCCCGAGGAAGACTCTTTCGAGGATGCGATCGCCGGCTACCCCCACTCAGCGGAGGCTTCCCTGCACCGATTATTCAGCGGTCCGGGCTGCCTGCTGTATACAACCGACATCATGGCGTATCAGGCCAAGGAATATACATTTCCGGCAAGTAAAGAGCGGCAGCTCATCGATTGCCTCATGACAGGCAAAACGGGCGAAGCCAAACAGATCTATACGGATATCGTGGATGAAACGTCAGCATACCCTTTTACCGTATTCCAATTGGCTCTGTCCCATCTGACGATGACACTGAACCATGTACGCAATACGCTTAAAAAAAATAACCAGCTTACACTGAATACGATCTCGGACACTGCAATGCTTCCTCTCCATGAAGCGGAGGAACTCCGTGAAGTTCATGCCCACTTCTATCGCCTATTTGATGAATTAGGATTGAAAGTGGAAGAGAAACGAACGCTGAGGCATGAAGAGCTCCTACGCCGAATTAACAGCATTATCGAACGGGATTATGCGGACACCAATCTCTGCCTCACCTCCATTGCTGAGGAACTCACTATGTCGCCCATCTATATCAGCAGGCTGTATAAACAACTCACGTTAAAAGGACTAACGGATGTGATTAACGAGACACGAATCATCAAAGCCCAGCATCTGCTGATTGAGACTGAGAATTCCGTTGCAGATATTGCTGAGAAAACCGGATTCACCAACAGCTCCTACTTTTATCGCATGTTCAAAAAGTTCAATGGGGTGACCCCAAATGATTATCGTCGCAAGGAACTGCGCTCCGAGCAAATGTAACGATATCGATATCTTCTAATGATCTTGAAGAAGAAACATCAAAAAAGCGGCACACGAAGTGATGAGTCTCTCCTCCATGTGCCGCTTATTCATTTTACTCTTGGTCTTCTCCGGAATCATCCGAAGCTTCACGTACTTTGTACTTGTCCAGACGCATCTGCTGATACTCACGCAGCGCCTCTTCACCCACAATGACTTCCACACGGTGAATGTTCATGCCTTTGCCCATGAATTTCTGCTCGTATTCCGTCATGACATGCTCTTCATTCAATCCATCACGATGAAGGTTCAGGGACAGATTGGTCATTTGCAGACCATAGTCGGCAATCGCATTAAGCGAGAACTCGAACAATGTCTCCGAATCGGTCTTGAAGTGAATTTGGCCCTTGGCGTTAAGCAGTTCTGTGTATTTCTTCAAAAAACGCGGATGAGTCAAACGACGGCGTGCATGCTTGGCTTTTGGCCATGGGTCACTGAAGTTCAGATAGATCCGTTCCAGCTCTCCCGCTTCAAACACGTCCTCGATCTGTTCAATGTTCGCCAGGACAAGCTTCACATTGGGCGGCGTTTCTACATCAGCCTCACTCCACGCATTACGGGCCTTCTCACTGGCCCGGCGCACCAATTCATCATACATATCGATACCGATAAAATTGTATTGCGGATATTTATAACTCATTTGGCTGATAAATTGACCTTTACCCATACCAAATTCAACAAAGATCGGATGGTCGTTGCCAAACAGTTCAGACCATTTCCCCTTGTACTGTTTGGGTTCCAGAACAACAAGATCCACTTGCTCCTCCAGATTTTCCCGAATCCCTTTTCTGCCACGTAAACGCATTTTATTCCTCCGTTTGTCCATACTTGTCTCAGACTCATTTTGCCGAAGAACCGGCCAATTGTAAAGAGCAATGAAAAAGGAATCTTCGGATCTGCCACTTGGGGCAAATCTCAAAGATTCCCTCTTCGATTTATTTGGAATTGGGGTCCAACTACTTTAATAGTTCATAGTCTACCTTATCTTGGTGTGAAAAATCAAATGTCTTTTCGAAAGCCGTGCGAACTTTTTGTCTTGCAGCCGCTTCCACTTTCGGATTGCCATTAAATCGAACACCTGTCAAAGCCAGTGCCTCTTCTGCCGTCAGTTCTACTGAAACATGATGAAGGTTATTGTTTTTAACTTGGGAATTCATTCATATCACCTCACGGTATAGTATGGTCCATGACGTCAATTTTGATTCAAATGCTATGATGAATAGTACCCATTGGATGCTGTCTGACGTTAAATTAAATATAACACAAGGTGTAAACTATAGCAAGCGAAAAACCTTGATAAACCAGTCTATTTTTGAGTTCGAATTCCCCTTTTTTTGCGTTTTTTGATACAATGGTTAAAGTCCATGGAGACACGGATTATTACAATCCGTTCTATCACGTGAATAGATAAACATCTGTCTCTCCCGAGAGGGAATGCGGCAGCCAAAGGAGCACCCTGAAGATGAATGCACCTGCAATACAACCTCCTCTTTCCTGGGGAGATAAACGATTCCACACCTGGAATTATGAAATGCGAAACGAGTTCAACAATAAAGTGTTCAAAGTTATGCTTGATGCAGGATTCACCTGCCCAAACCGTGACGGTTCAATTGCCAAAGGCGGATGTACCTTCTGCAGTGCACGGGGATCAGGAGATTTTGCCGGCAGCCGGCGGGATGATCTGGTTACCCAATTTAATACGATTCGGGACAAACAGCACCTCAAATGGCCTACGGCCCAGTACATTGGCTATTTCCAGGCATATACGAACACGTATGCTCCTGTAGAGCAGCTCCGTGAGTATTTTGAAGTGATTTTACAACAGCCCGGTGTCGTTGGTCTGTCAATCGCCACTCGCCCCGATTGTCTGCCTGACGATGTTGTGGATTACCTGGCCGAACTGAATGAACGTACCTACCTGTGGGTTGAAATGGGACTCCAAACCATCCACGAGTCGACCTCAACGCTCATCAACCGCGCGCATGATACGAAATGTTATGAAGAGGCCGTAGAGAAACTGCGGAAACGGAATATACGTGTGTGTACACATATCATCTATGGCTTGCCTCAGGAAACGCATGAAATGATGCTGGATACCGGACGCGCAGTAGCCAATATGGATGTGCAAGGCATTAAGATCCATCTGCTGCACCTCATGCGTAAGACGCCAATGGTCAAACAGTATGAAGCCGGGCTTCTTCGATTCCTGGAACAAGACGAGTACATCAAACTGATTGTCGATACACTCGAGATGCTTCCACCGGAAATGATTGTGCACCGCCTCACCGGTGATGCTCCGCGTGATCTGTTGATTGGACCGATGTGGTCCATGAAAAAGTGGGAAGTGCTGAATTCCATTGACCGCGAATTACGTTTACGTGATTCATGGCAGGGTAAATATTGGAGGGGAGCATAAGATGGGCTTTCTCTCGGTTCTTAGCTGCGCCCATCAATGGGTATCCTCCCGTTTGCAGCCCGGGGATTTTGCGATTGATGCTACTGTAGGCACGGGTGCGGATACCCTGTTTCTCGCACAGCAGGTTGGGAAACGTGGTCAGGTCATCGGTTTCGATATCCAAAATGAAGCGCTGACTCTTGCACAAGCCCGAATTCGTAAACAGGAAGACGGATCAAAGCTCGGTTCCATCTCCCTGATGGAGTTAAGCCATGACCGAATGGCTGAAGCTGTTCCCGAGCAATGGCAGGGCCAAGTGGGCGCAGTCATGTTCAACTTGGGATACCTGCCCGCCGAAGGTGCGGATGCTTCTGTTATTACTCTAACGGACAGCACGATTGGGGCATTTGAAGCAGCACTGGGCCTATTGCGACCACGCGGCATAATTACAGCTGTATTGTATCCGGGCCATGAGGGTGGTGCACAGGAGGCAGATGCAGTACTGGCCTGGTGTTCGGCTTTGCCTGTAGACCAGGCACAAGTTGTGATGTACCGCCAGCTGCAGCGCGCAACCTCTCCATTTCTGATTGGTATTGAGAAAAAGTAATTTCCTTTACTCTCCAAATGCCATAAAATAAACACATTAAATAGCACGACATCGCTGTGCATGAATATGGGCCAAGCTCTAACCTTGGCTCGTTTACTATGACGATGCGTGCTTTACATATTTGGCTGCTGCAACCGTATACAATACGGAATGCACAGGCATGGATTTGATTAAAGCGATTCACCACTTCATATACTAGAGGAGAGATTACGATGTCTAAGCCATACCCACTACAATTTCAACCCGAGTTTAAGGAACGTGTATGGGGAGGTCGGGCGCTGGAGCAATTCGGTCTGACACCACCTGAAGGACATATTGGAGAAGGATGGATGATTGCAGATCATCCTAACGGTACAACCAAAGTCATTAATGGCGAACTTGCAGGTAAAGGTCTGGATGAAGTGCGGGAACAGCTAGGTACTTCGTGGCTCGGAACAAAAGGTGTATCTGAAAAAGGCGGACGCTTCCCCCTCTTGATCAAACTGCTGGACTGCAATGATGATCTATCCGTACAGGTTCATCCGACAGATGATTATGAAGCCCTTCCTCCAGGCGAACTTGGCAAAACAGAAATGTGGTATGTGCTGGACGCGAAACCGGGAGCGCACATCATCTATGGCCTAAACGAAGGAGTCGATCGTGCGGTACTGAAGGAAGCATTGGAGAATGGCACAGTGATGGATACGCTCCGTCAAGTACCGGTTGAAGCGGGAGATACGTTCTTCATCCCTGCCGGAACGGTACATGCTCTGTGCGCAGGAGTGGTCGTTGCCGAGATCCAGCAAAATTCGGATACAACTTATCGGATCTACGATTATAATCGTCCAGGACTGGATGGAAAACCACGCGAGCTGCATGTTGAAGATTCCTTGAATGTGACTGCCTATGAGGGCGCTGGTGCTACCACAATGAAAACGAATAACGCGACACCAGGCGAATGGCTGAAGCTTGCGGAATGCCCTTATTTTGTAGTAGAAAAAGGAATTGTTACGGATCGGTGGGAGCTCTCTACTCATGCTGACAGTTTCACCATTCTCGTCGTTTGTGAAGGGAACGGAACCTTGGAATGGGACAATGATACTCAGGAAAAAATTGAATTGAGCGCTGGACAATGCTACCTGCTGCCTGCCAATCTTGGAGCTTATACGCTGGATGGCAATACGACAGTTCTTCGTTCTTATCTACCTTAATCAAACCAGTGAAGGAGGGGTTACACGATGCAGGAATCTACGTTTGCCCTTGTGGGTAATGAAGGTACCCGCATTCATGTCTACCGCTGGCTTCCCGATCCGGAATGCGATATCAGAGGCGTTGTACAGATTGCGCACGGTATGGCCGAGACCGCAGCACGATACGTTGAATTCGCCGAGTGTCTTACCAGTCACGGGTATGCTGTCTACGCCAATGACCACCGAGGACATGGGAAATCTGTTGAGAATCCGAAACTGCTTGGCAATGCCGGAGCTGACGCCTTTCGCTGGATGGCAAGTGATATGATTAATCTCGGTGAGATTGCATCCAAGGAACATCCGGGAGTCCCTTTGTTTCTGATGGGACATAGTATGGGATCGTTCCTGGTGCAGCATCTGATGTATGCCGGACATGAACGTTACCATGCATTTATTTTGTCGGGAACCAATGGGAAGCGTGGTCTTCTCCGATTTGGTGAAAAACTGGCACTCATGCAATGTGGTATCCAAGGTGCGGCACATCCGAGCATGCTGCTTAACGCCATTGTGTTCGGCGGCTTTAACCGTTCCTTCCGTCCGGCAAACACGCCTTTTGATTGGCTATCGCGTGATGCGGACGAAGTTAAACGATTTATCGACGATCCATTATGCGGGGCCATCTGTACCGCCGGATTCTTTCGTGATTTTTTCAAACTGTTGTTGGAAATCCATACGCCTGAACACATGAAGCGGATTCCAAAGGATAAAGCAGTGTATCTGTTCTCCGGAGAACTGGACCCTGTGGGACTGAATGGTAAAGGTGTGTATAACCTGGTCTCCCAGTACAGACAGCTTCAGATTCAGGATGTGGAGTATCGCCTGTATCCCGAAGGACGGCACGAGATGCTGCACGAGACCAATCGTGAAGAAGTATGCTTGCATGTGGTCAACTGGTTAGAGCGTCACACGCCGGGCTCCGAGCAAGACAGCACGAATGGGATTCGTGATACACTCGCTGATACGGTCTGAATTTCCATACAAAGCTATAGCAATACAAAAGCCCCTACCGAGGGACACAGTTTGCACTGTGCCCCAGGTAGGGGCTTTCTGCTAGGTGAATCTAAAATGATTGCTAATGTTGTTTCGGTCCGTGTTACCCTTCGATCAGCAAGGATTCTGGATCTTCCAGCAGTTCCTTCACCGTAACGAGGAAGCGTACTGCCTCGCTACCATCGATAATACGGTGATCGTAAGACAATGCGATATACATCATTGGACGATTTTCCATACGCTCTGCGTCAATCGCCACCGGACGAAGCTGGATCTTATGCATACCGAGAATACCCACTTGAGGTGTATTCAGGATCGGTGTAGACAACAGGGAACCAAAGGTTCCGCCATTGGTAATCGTAAACGTACCGCCTTGCAGGTCGGAGAGCGCAAGAGAGTTGGAGCGAGCTTTGGAAGCGAGGTCCGCAATACTCTTCTCAATCTCAGCGAAGCCCAGTCGATCTGCATCGCGAACAACAGGAACAACAAGACCTTCCTTGGCAGACACTGCGATTCCGATGTCGTAATATTTTTTGAGTACAACATCTTCCCCATCAATCTCAGCATTGATAGTTGGGAATTTTTTGAGTGCGCCAACCACGGCTTTGGTAAAGAAAGACATGAATCCCAGGCCGATATCATGCTTCTCTTTGAACTTGTCCTTGCGACGTTTACGAACATCCATGATTGCAGTCATGTCTACTTCGTTAAAGGTTGTCAGCATTGCCGCGGTTTGCTGTGCTTCTACCAGACGCTTCGCAATGGTAGCCCGGCGACGGGACATGCGTTGGCGTTCAACCGGTTTAGCATAAGTAGAACCTCCAGCTGCCGGAGCACTTGCTGGTGCTGCCGGAGCTTTGCTTGCAGGAGCTGGCGTTGAAGCCGGTGCCTGCGTGTTATGACTTTTTACGTCTTCCTGATACACACGTCCAATCGGATCTTTGCTCTGAACCTGATCCAGCTCAATGCCGCGCTCGCGAGCAAGCTTGCGTGCAGCTGGTGAAGCCGTTTTGGTTCCATTCTCGGAAGATTCCGGAGCTGCAGCTGCAGGTGGAGTTGCTACCGCTACTGCCACTGCTTCTGGAGCTGGGGCCGCAGCCTGCTGCTGTTCTGCAGCCGGCTGGGAAGCGGGTGCTCCGCTTCCTCCTCCAGTTCCTGCTCCCAGCGTACCAATCGTTTCTCCGATTTCAACCGTTTCGCCTTCCTGACGAATAATTTTCTCGAGTACTCCGCTCTCTTCGGCACTGATTTCGATATTTACCTTATCTGTTTCCAGCTCCAGAAGAACGTCACCCTGATTTACAGTTTCGCCTTCTTTGACAAGCCATCTGGAAACCGTTCCTTCAGTAATCGATTCACCCATTGCAGGTACTTTAATTTCACTCACAGCTGTTACCTCCCCAGTGGAATATTATTCTTCGTCGTTTGCTTCAACGCGGATGTAATAATCTGTTGCTGTTCCATGCTATGCACACTTTGATAACCGCTGGAAGGACTCGCGTGTTCCGGACGGCCTTCGTATCTCACGGTTGTTCCTTCCGGTGCAATAGCGCGCAAGCGAGGTTCCATGTATGTCCAGGCTCCCATGTTTTTGTTCTCTTCCTGAACCCAAACCAGTTCTTTCAGCTTGCTGAAACGTGCAAGTACGCGCTTGATTTCTTCCGCCGGGAACGGATACAGCTGCTCAACACGAATAATGTGAAGCCAGGACCAGTCGGCTTTGTCTTTCTCAAAAGCGTCCTCGAGATCGATGGCGATCTTACCACTGCACAGAATGATGCGTTCTACGCGATCCGGTTTGGTTCCAAGCCCTGCTTGTTCAAGTACAGGCTCAAACTTGCCTTCACTGAACGCTGCAGCGGGAGATGCAACACGCGGATTACGAATAAGACTCTTCGGCGACATCAAGACCAGAGGACGTGCATCTTCTGTTTCAGTCAACGAAGCCTGACGGCGCAGCAGATGGAAATACTGGGATGCACTCGTCAAGTTGGCAACCGTCATATTATCTTCTGCACAGAGCTGCAGGAAACGTTCGAGACGGGCACTTGTATGCTCAGGTCCCTGCCCTTCATTGGCATGAGGAAGCAGCATGACCAGACTCGACTTCTGAGACCATTTGGCACGGCCAGCGGATACGAATTGGTCAAAAATAACCTGTGCACAGTTGGCGAAGTCACCAAATTGAGCTTCCCAGATAACAAGCGTATCCGGGGAATACACGTTATATCCATACTCGAATCCAAGCACCGACTCTTCCGACAGCGGACTGTTGTAAATGGCAAATGCTGCACGTGCTTGTGGCAGATGATGCAGCGGGCAGAATGTTGTCCCGTTCTCCGAATCATGCAATACCAGATTCCGGTGAGCGAAGGTTGCACGTTCTGCGTCCTGTCCGCTGATCCGAATTGGCTTGCCGTCAGCCAGAATCGTAGCAAATGCCAGTGTCTCGGCAAGACTCCAGTCCACTTTTTCGCCCTCGTTCAGGGAAGTGCTGCGACGCTGCAGAATACGCTGCAACTTCGGATATACATTGAAGTTCTCTGGCCATTTCAACAGATCGGCATTAATGCTGCGCAGATTCTCCAGCGGCACAGCTGTTGGAATAAGCGACACCGCCTCAGGTTGAGTGGCTTTCAATTGTGACTGCTCATGAACTTCGTTTTTCTTCATTTGTTCATAAGCTTCTTTCAGACGATTAGTCACCGCATCGCGAATGCTGCCAATGGAGGCATCATCAACAACCGCTTCCTGCTTGAGCTGGTCCTGATACAGATGACTCACTGTAGGGTGACTCTTCACTTTTTCATAGACCTTCGGTTGGGTTGTCTCCGGATCATCCGTTTCATTGTGACCATAGCGGCGGTAACCGATCAGATCAATCAGGAAATCCTTTTTGAACTTGTTGCGATATTCTGCTGCCATTCGAATCGCCGCGATACATGCTTCCGGATTGTCTGCATTCACATGCACAATCGGAATCTCGTAACCTTTGGCAAGGTCACTCGCGTAATAAGTAGAACGGGAATCGCTGCTATCGGTTGTAAACCCGAGACGGTTGTTCACGATAATATGAATCGTTCCGCCGTTCTGATAGCCCGGGAGTGCTTTGAAATTGAGCGTTTCCGCCACAATGCCTTCACCAGGGAAGGCTGCATCGCCATGCATCAGAATTGTCGCTGCTTTTGTAACGTCCTGTTTCGGATATCCCGGATCACGCCGATCATCCTGCGCCGCACGTGCAAAGCCTTGAACGACAGGGTTAACGTATTCCAGGTGACTTGGATTGTTAGCCAAAGTCAGACGAGCCTGTACTGCTTCGCCATCTTTTACAAAGCGGTTCGCACCAAGGTGGTATTTGACATCCCCTGTCCAGCCGTAATTGATTCCTGTCGATCCTTCAGACGGAACCAGATCCTTGTTCGGGGAATGATGGAATTCAGAGAAAATTTTGCTGTATGGTTTACCCAAGACATGAGCGAGCACGTTCAGACGACCCCGGTGAGCCATCCCCATCAAAATGTGGCTTGATCCCGAGTGTGCCATAATACGTACTGCTTCATCCAGCATCGGTACGAGCACGTCGTTCCCTTCAATCGAGAAGCGTTTTTGTCCCACAAACGTTTTGTGAAGGAAATCCTCAAACTGCTCCACCTCAACCAGACGTTCCAGCAGTGCCTTCCGTTCATCCTGATTCAGTGGTGCCGGGGAAGTCCGTGATTCAGCACGGCGGTTCAGCCACTCGCGTTCATGAACTTCATGAACATGGCTGAATTCATAAGCAATCGGACCTGTATAGATCTGGCGCAGTCGCTGAATGGCATCCCAGCCGTTGCTCGTCTGTCCATCTGCACCCTCCCAGATCAGGGATGCGGGCAGTGCTTTCAAATCTTCTTCATTCAATTCAAAATGCTTCGGTTCCAATAAAGATGTATCTGAATCCTCACTTATGCCAAGCGGATCAATATCCGCGGCAAGGTGACCATAAGTTCGAATATTCCAAACCAGTTTCCCGGCTGTAACCGCTTTCTGTAATAATTGAATATCCACGCTCCCGGAAGCTGTTTGGGCGTTGCCGGAATAAGTGGCTGTATGTGCATCTCTGCCAGGCATCGGCGGAGCACCCCATTGTTCAAACAATTCCCGATATGCGGGTGTAACCGATTCAGGATCTTGAGAGAATAATTCATATTGTTCTTGTACGTATCCCAAATTGGGTCCATAGTAACTTTCCCAGGGCTTCTTGTTGCCTTCCTCGATCGTCATCGACGTTCCCTCCGTCTTGATTTAGTCGTATTTTTTGACGGAAATCATTGACTAAGCCGTAATTTGCGTTCGTTCAACATTTTAAGCGAAATTTTTCATGAAGTCCAATCATCGTGATGTTGGGGGTAAATAACGTTGTTCCGACGCTCCCGTCAAGGTTTGTCTGCGTTTTCAAAAACATAATAAACAATAATTGGATATGCCGCCAACGCAGATGTCGAATCGTGTCCGAATCTGCTCGAGGGTTCCATCTAGCTCAATGTAAATCGAATTCGTTTTCTAATGTCTATTCTATAAACTTTTACGCTCAGGAGCATTTCCTATTTTTAGTTCAATTGATGCATAAATTAGATGAATCAGATAAATGAAGCATAAACTCTGCATATCGCAGATATATCTGTTTCCACGTTTCCGCATTAACCCCCTTTAATAAGAATTGTGGTCCAGAACCAGCGAAAACAAACCGTCCAGTTAAACATTAACCATTTGAGAACAGATTCAACAAAAAAAGACCGTGAATCGTCAGATTCACAGCCTTCGCTTCGGTGTACCGTTTCGAATCGGAGTAGCGGGATTTGAACCCACGACCTCACCCACCCCAAGGGTGCGCGCTACTAGGTTGCGCTATACCCCGATAGACAATTCCTTTAAGGACACTACTTAACTCATTTATTCAAAGTGGTCGGATTGACTTGTAAATTAGTCACAAGTTTTTTTGGAGTGTGGTCGAACCAATAGCTAACTGAGAAAAACCTTAAGTTATAGAAGAATAAAATTATTCAGTCTGTCTCTAATCAAATAGTTGGTAGCTGATCGTATGTTACGCAATAAACGATATAATTATCGTTGTCAACTTCATTGAGATAATATGTACGGAAACTTCAACAGAAAGCTCAAGGGATTCGTTCCTGTCTATGGCCATTCCATTGATGGAGGTCATAGCCTGATTGCCTACTTGTGTAAGAATAAGGAATCTGTGAGCTGTAATTTCAAAGATTAGCATAATAGTTACCGGATACCAAGAGCGTGATCAATATAGCACCCTATAATTTACATCAACTTCAAAAAAACTCAACAACTCCCTCACATCTTCAGGCGTTGCTCAAAACCCATTATTTTATTTTTTATTAAAAATTTAAATATAATGTAACATTTATCTTTTATGGTGTTTATATTTGTGAGGAAAAACCTCAAAAAACGATATAGGGAGTGTGAATTTATTGATTTTCAAAAAAACTTGGCTAATTGTTGGTACGCTTGCTCTAAGTTTTAGTTTAATGGGGAGTGCGTGACAGGCTGGTTTTTTGCCTTATTTGTCGGCAAGATTGACGACATTATCATCTACACGATAAAGGACATAATTACTATTCCATATTTCCGTAGAAACAACAGCTTCTTTATTGTCTTTCTTAAAGAAAAATGCTGCCCCTTCCTGCTGCTTGAACTGCCAGCCTTCCCTCTCCATTCGATCTTTAAGAATTTGATTACTGTTTATTTTTCGTCCAAGGTACTGCCCATCTTCATCCATCTGAACAATGGATACATTCTTTGTATTTAACTTATACATAAGCTTTACATTGTTATAACCAACGTTGTTGATGTATGTTGCTCCTAATATGACTAAAAGAATAATAAACCCAATAAAGCTAAATAAAATAATCTTCCATTTTCTCTTCATCCGTTCCCCCCCCAGAAAATATTTACACTTATTATTTAAACGGTCCTGAACATCAAATAGTTACCAAGAAAAATAATCGACTAATATATTTTCTTTCTATGCTTTATTTATCTACTCACCGTATGCAAGATGCAGAGCCGCGGCAGTGTCGCCTGGCGAACTCATCGGCTAGCTGTCAAACCAATCACAAAAACTGTTGGCTCTTATTCCGAGAGATTAAACATTCAATCAATAAACGTGATCCCCTTGGAAGTATCCCTCAATTTAGTCTAATGATCCAGCATTATGTTGATGGGCTACCTGGACGCTACGGTCTTCGTGGATAGGTAGCCGGCACAGTTCCGCATCGATCCAGACGGAGATCCGCTAGCTGCCGATCCCACACCTAGGCGCAGTGGGACCCAGATAGCTCGCAGGTCCTTTGTAATGTGATTTTTCATTATCGATTCAATACAAAAAAGCAGCTATCTTTTGGACAGCTGCTAATAAATATTATCTTACAAGCGAGAGTTAAAGAACGATTTTAGTACCCTTAATTTTGAGTTTTTTGTTGTGGCATTATTTCCTTTTTCATTTTGGCAATGGAGCAGATATTTCTTGATTGTGGTGTTTGTCACCTGTTACACATTGATAAGTTCATCCTTTAAACAAAAATCGTGAAACTCACTAAGAGTTCTTGTGTAACGATCAACAGTGTATGTAGAAATGTTTTTTAGTTCTCTATCCTCCATGAAATTTTTAACAGCAAATTTAAGCAAAAAAAAGACCACTCCCCAAAATGTAATCGATACATTTAGGAAGTGGCCTGTATGAGCTAAAAGCGTGTCTGTCCCTAACCACAATCTTTTTGAACCTTCACAAACCGCTCAGAAGCCCGGTGTACCGTTTCGAATCGGAGTAGCGGGATTTGAACCCACGACCTCACCCACCCCAAGGGTGCGCGCTACCAGGCTGCGCTATACCCCGAAATATCGCAAATTGAATTCGCGAATTATAGTGTAGTTCTTTTCATATCACCAAGTCGCTGAATCCCATTGTGGAATCCCCATCAACATATATCCAAATTATACCTTACGCTCGCTGCACCTGGCAATATATAACATTGGGTCTGCCTATGGGTTTCTTTTCAAACGCTACCGTCCAATTACATGGACCAATATTTCCAACCCTGGCTCCTAACTACGTCCATAGATCATATGTAATGCAAATGGGGTTAAGGAGAGCTGTTGAATCTGCTCCATTGTGAACCAAGCCGCACCCAATGAATCTTCCCCATCCGGTCCTTTCCTGATCTCACTTGCCTGCTTGTCAGACCCCAACTGCACATCATACAAAATGCCGATATGATAAAGCTCCTCAGGCATTCCCTGATACACCCAATGCACAATATTGGATTCCGCGGTCCGAATGGTCACCTGCACATCTGTAAGACCCGTTTCTTCTTCAATCTCGCGGTGCAGAGCGGTCTCCGGCTGTTCTCCGAATTCCAGCCTGCCACCAGGCAGATCCCAATGTCCTTTATACGCCCCACGTGCTTTATGAATTAACAATATCTTGTGACCCCATCGAATGAGACCATATACCCCCAGATGTGTATGTTGATTCATGGATGACTCCTTCTTTCATCTGTGAGGTATCTGCCTTGTTCCTCCAATTGTCGTATCCGCTTATTCATCTGATAAAACGATGGAGTGAAGATTAACCCCGTTATAATGACAACCACCCAGAGCATACTCAAAGGCTTCAGCTCCCTTTTCAGATTCATTTAGCATGCAAGGACAAACGAATATCCAGCTCACTTCCTTCGATCAACATGGCTGTTAACCCATGCTCCGAACCGGAACGATGGTTCTCACCGTCCATCCAGAATGCAGCTTCTCCAGCTTGGATAACTATACGTTCCCCCGTTCCCCCTTCAACCCAGCCTTCACCTTCAAGTACCAGAAACACCTGCTCCCCTACAGCCGGATGCATACCCAATTCTCCGCTGCCAGTGAGTTTGAGATAAGACACCTGGCAACCCGAGGTGTTTCGAAGTATTGGCATAATTTCTGCTCCGCTACTTCCAAAAGCGGTAACCGTTCGCGCATTTCCAGGTGCTACATGATAAATTCTCACTTGTTGTTTTCCTCCGCTAGGGTATCCACGTCCACCGCCAGGCGGATCATATCCACGCAGCGAATACCGTCCTCGATAATCTCTTCATCGTAATGTCTTACAAAATAGTCGCGATCAACTCCTATAATGCGAAAACCGCAGCGCTGATACAGCTTCAACTGATGAAAGCTTGAATTGCCTGTTCCGATCTCGACCGTTCGACAGCCCAGCCTGCCTGCTGCTTCAATTGCTTCCTTAATCATGTGCTTGCCGACCCCTTGCCCCTGTAATTCTTCCTGAACAGCAATATTAACAATCTCAACAGTCTCGGGCCGGGTCTTAAGCAAAACAAACTCGCCTACCATCTCGCCTTCATATTCGGCGATAAAACATAGACCACGACTTAAATATTCGTCTACTTTGGCTTTGGAGGGATCAGCCATTAGCAAAAGTTCATAGGGCTTCTCCTCTTCCCAATCCAGTATTCGGAACGTTAGTCTCATGCGGATCTCCACCTTTTCATCGTACAATATTCATTTACGGCCCGTTTGCAGAAGCCTATGTATCAGCTTAAACGCTAAATTTGGATGATTCTCGTCACACGTTGGCATTAGGATCAATAGCAAGATACATCTTGCCCTCTCTATTAATCCGGTCGTATCGAAACATCTTATAACTCTCTATTTACTATAAGTACGCTGCTCCATTCTGATTGGAATAATGGCGAACCATCATGCCGCTGGCTCTGCGCATTCCTTGCTTCTCATAGAAAGGCTGGTTTCGGTATCACATAACAGATCGATCATGTACAAACCCTGGAGCCTCTTCAGCATCCTCTCTGTTAGCGTTGTCCCAATCCCCTTGCCTTGGAACTCCGGCACCACTTCCAGCAATGGAATGTATGCACTAAGCACCCCATCCGAAATAGCTTGAATAAAGCCTATGACCTTCCCTGTCTCATCATCCACTGCAAGCTCGGCTCATACGATTGCTCCAACAGTCTCAAAAAAATCGCCTTCGACGGTGGATTGGGCCAGCCATCAAAAAAATGTTCGCTCAGTTGTTCCACGCCTATTCCGTCCAAATTCGATCGGTACGAGATTCTCATCGCCCACCTCTTCCTTCAAAAAAAGCAAACCTCATTATATCACAATATATGGATACGTATAGATGATACATTCTGTTCAAGTCACTAGTACGTTCTTACCCCTACCATGTACATGATTTTCTCTTATTAAGTTTCACTGTTTTTCCCCTGCGCTTAGATGCTCATGAATTAACTTCCATTCCCCATCAGGCCCGGTAGCAAACACATTCGTCGCTCGACCGTTCCCTGAAGCCGGTTTCTCTTCGTAGATACCTTCCCAATGATAGGTGTAGATGCAGACAGCCTGTGTCTCACTTACCGTAATCCAGGTGAGATCATTTGCTGCATATACTTCTTCTTTTACCATGTCCCAAGCCTGTTCAAAATAGGAACGAATGGCTTCCGTTGTGGTGCAGGAGGTGCCTGTAAACCAATAGACCGCATCTGCCGAAATCCATTTGCTCACCTCATCAAAATCGTGTGTATTCGTTGCGGCGATGTATCCCTCAAGCGCTTCTTGGTATCCCATTATGTCGTCCCCCTATGTCAGTCATTACTGCTTTCTATCTCAATACCGCATCGGTATACATCATAAACGTTTCTTGTAGTGTACGGTTTGTCGATTTTTCCCAGATCACACTACGTTCAAATGTACCTTCTTGAAAGAAGCGCGGGAATCGTTCTGCAAACCAATCCTGCATAGGCAGTTCAAGCGCCTGTTCCACCGGGATCCACAGCAATTCGCCTTCAGGCGGATCCTGCAATAATTCACCTTCAAATGAAGTGGCCAGATAATTAAAAACCATATACCGCAGTCCCTGCTCGGGATCACAAAACTCATCCAACCCCTTGTATGTAATCTCACGGACCACAAGTCCCGTTTCTTCCTCAACTTCCCTCATAGCCCCGTCCACGATGCTTTCCGGAAAATCCACCTTACCTCCAGGTGCAATGTATCCCGGGAATCCTTTGCGATCAGGTCTGTTCATCAATAAAACCTTGCCACTATGCTTGTCCCACACCATACACATCGTAAATATGTCAATTCTGGTATTCATCGTTATCCTCCTGAGCTGATCTCCCATGGTTGTACATTAACATTTCTGGTCATCCCTTGAATTTTCCTGCCTCTTCGCTAGGATAAAAAAACAAAAGCAAAACAGACCTCGAATTCATCTTCGAGGCCTGCTATTAAACCGTTATGATTCAGTCCATACTTGTAATCAACACTCTGCGTTCTTTCCACTCGGCACGACGATAAGCCTGAAGCAGGCCAAATTTGCGTATGCTTGCTTTGGGCACCGATTTGTAAGGCAGACCGACTGTGAATTCCTGAGTAAATGGAAAGTAGGAGAGTCCTACCTTTTCACCCGAGATCCATTCGGCGCGAATCGGTTGTCTTCCACAGGCATCGAAGGTGCAGCTGAGTCCCTCTGCAAAAAAATCATAGCGCGATGCAGGGGTTCCCGGCTCCTCCATACAGAGAAAAAGGCTTAGCTGATCACAGAATAACATGATCTCCAGGTCGCTTTGCAATCTGCGCTTGAGTTCATCTCCTCCGCCGAGCTGCTGCTGCCAATCCTCCTGAAAACGTTGTTCTTTGTTCAGATATTCCCTGATATCGTCATCATCGTTAGGGTTAGCACCCAGGGTGTTCTGAAATAGCTCCGTGTACATCATGCTGCACAATAGCCCGGCATACAGACTTTTTTCACGGACTTCGTCAATTCCTTTTTGGTAAAATACAAAACGCGGGCGTAACGGAAAATCCCGAAACGAATACGGGGACTGACTGTAATCATTCCAAAAAGGTGCGGAATCCAGCTCAATCCAGCCACGGTCGTGTTCTCTTGCTGCAAGTATAAGCTCCTCCCGGTGACGGGAATCAGCGAGCAATTCATCTTTCCAGTGGGAAGCCATCACGCCGGCTACTTGTCCATGCTCATGCTGTGCGGTCAAAACAAAATCATGCTCTCTCTCATATACGATCATTTGCTGTCACCCTTCCGCATGGTATACTTCGACTTTTACATATACTGGTATAAATTGTCCCATTATCTCTTCACTTTTTCTTCTTCACCCGGACGGCATAACAAATTTGCAAATGTAAAGGTGTTGTCAGTTGCCTGAAATTTGGTACACTAAAGATTGTGTCACTGATTACATTACATACAGAAAGCGGGATCTCATGAATTTATACTCTCCTTACATCGAGTTTAACCGCAAGGAATGGGCTGAACTGAAAGAACATCAGACCACCCTTCCACTGACGGAAGCCGAATTGGAACAACTAAAGGGATTGAACGAAGAAGTATCCATTCAGGAAGTGGAGGATATTTATTTACCACTTACCCACTTTATTGACTTATATGCAAGAGTTTCACGTGAATTGAATCAATTAACGGCTTCTTTTTTAAAAAAGGAACAATCTCCCGCTCCCTACATCATCGGAATTGGGGGCAGTGTTGCCGTGGGCAAAAGCACGGCAGCCCGTTTGCTCCAGGCCATGCTCGCCAGAGGTAAAAACAAACCCAAGGTTGACCTCGTTACGACCGACGGTTTTCTATATCCCAATGCCATTCTGGAAGAGAAAGGCATCATGAACCGGAAGGGATTCCCCGAAAGCTACGATATCAAGTCACTTATTCAGTTCATGGGCGATGTAAAATCGGGTAAACCTGAAGTAAAAGCGCCAGTGTATTCCCACCTTGCGTATGATGTCATTCAAGGAGAAGAGCAAACGATCTGTCAACCGGACATCCTGATTATTGAAGGCATTAACGTTCTGCAGGTGAAAAAGGAAACACCGCTGCTTGTCAGCGATTTTTTTGACTTTTCCATCTATATTGATGCAGAAGAGGAGCACATCCGTCATTGGTACATTGAACGTTTCAAGCTACTGCGCAGCACCGCATTTCAGAATGCAGATTCCTTCTTCCATGACCGCTTTGCCAACATTGGTGAAGAGGAAGCTGTACTGACGGCCAGTCAGATCTGGCAGGACATTAACGCCAAGAATCTGCACGAGAACATTTTGCCAACCAAGGGACGTGCCAGACTGATCCTAAGAAAAGAAGCCGACCACTCGATTCAGCACATTAAACTGCGCAAACTGTAATTGCTGTCAGCAAGCTGTACGGAAGATCAAACTACCCCTCTACTAAAGGAGACAATAGCCTATGCAAACCTTGGTTGTACTCGGTAGTATCATGATGTTTCTCGCCGTAGCTCTCGGAGCGTTCGGTGCTCACGCGCTCAAGCGAAAATTATCTGCGGACATGATCAAAATATACGAAACCGGAGTTCAGTATCACATTGCCCACGGTCTCGGATTGATCCTTCTGGGCCTGATTGCGGACCGCCTGGAACAGTCTTCGCTCATTATGGCAGCCGGATGGCTGCTGTTCGCAGGCATCCTTCTATTTTCTGGCAGCCTCTATGCACTGAGCATAACGGGTGTCCGCAAACTTGGTGCGATTACTCCGCTTGGCGGAGTCGCATTCCTTGCCGGATGGGTCATGGTCATCATTGCCGTTCTGTAATACAGAACGGATTGTAAACGAAAAAGAGTGTTCTAGCCGATGTAGATGATCGCTGGAGCACTCTTTGTTGTTTAATCTGTCCATATTCTGCGAATGGAAGGTGGCCCCTGCTCTCCTCGCTGCCGTTCCAGCACATACACATCTGGATTGGTTAGCAGCCTCCACTCTTCGTAACCAAAGGACCTTTGATAATGGCGAAGGAGCAGAGATAACATGTTGCCATGAGTTATAACAGCCGCAGATTGCTCCGGGCGACTCCAGCATTCCTCCAGCACTTCCATCCCACGTGCGGTCGCGATGCGTGACGACTCTCCGCCTTCTTCTGCGAAGTTCTCATCGGTATATGTCCGTTCCAGTACTTCCATCCAGTTCTCCAGATGACGCGTGCTGAGCACTCTTTCCTGAAGACGCTCATCGTTATGTATATGTTGAGATGCAGCTCTGGCGAGCGGTGCTGCCGTCTGGAGCGTTCTTTTCCACGGACTGGAGACAATGTAAGCTATGGAATGAACAGCAAGTTTCTCCGCCAAACGCTCTGCCTGACGAAGACCATCATCTGTAAGTTCTGCATTCGGCTCCTGTCCTGTTGCCTTGGCGTGTCGAATGAGGTAGATCGATTGCAGGATTCTCTCCTCCTCTGGTACAGCTCATCTGGACATCGTGTCAAGATACCGAAGAGCAGCCTTCATTTTCTCCTGATCCTCCAAATGTCCTCCTGAACTCAAAAATGTAACCTGCTCCTCCGGTCTCTCCCCATGCTGTTCCGTCAACTCAAGCAGTTGCTTCAGACGGTTGACCGTGCCTGTACTGCCATCAATAATCTGTACATGATCCGGAAGTACAGTCCGGAGAATGTCTGAATAGAACGGATAATGTGTACAACCAAGTACAACCGTACCGTATGAATCCAGATCCAGATCAGCCAGTTTCCGGCGAAAATACGCAGCACTTTTTTCCGGATCAAAATCCAGCTGTTCACACCATTCCACGAGTTCAGGCAGTGGCATGGAATCCACACTGTGATGGTCATCCACACGGGATACGAGTTCGTTATATTTGCTCTGACTCAAGGTTAGTGCCGTTGCAAATACGAGAACTCTCCTCCCGCTTTCACGGTTCATCTCTACAGCCGGCTTCACCGCAGGCTCCATTCCGATGACCGGGATATCATACCTGGCACGCAAATCCTTTACCGCCAGACTTGTCGCCGTGTTGCAAGCAACCACGATTGCTTTTACATGTTCCCGCACGATCGCTTCCGCGCAATCAAAGACATGCCCTCTTACTTCATCGGCCGATTTGGTTCCGTAGGGGACATGAAGCGTATCTGCATAATACAAAAATTGTTCTTCAGGCAGCTGCTGTAAAGCTTCATGCAGGACGGTTAAACCGCCGATGCCCGAGTCAAAAAATGCAATTTTCTTATTCAAGGGTTTCACCTCTATAACGTATTCTTTTGGGTACCAGGTCCAGGAACCTGTATTTCCTGCTCATGATGACTGGAGGTGAGGATTGTTCTAGAGAACTAATATTCTTCATTCATTTTATACTGTCTAAGCCAGTCTTTGCCACTGTTCCACTCGTTCACGGAATTCTGCTCCCCGAGCAGCTCCGTACTTGCCTGAGCCATAATCCATTCCCTTAGGCCGTTATCGGAGCTGGACTCAAGTTTCTGTAAAAGAACACGCAGCCCTTCCTCACCCGTATTCAGGATCAGTCCATACGCCTCCGGGCTGCCTGTAATATAATCGTTAGGATTACTGCTGCTCACGATTGCAGATTCACTAACCATTTCCTGCAGGCTGTGCTCAATCACCCCTGATATACTCTGTTCTTCGGTCTGGACCGAGCACCCTCCCACCACAAATACAATACTCAGGGATACCAGGCTACGTACCAAATGTTTACGTATCATCGGACCACGCCTTTCAACAAAAGTTTAACGAAACAGGGAGCTGCCATTCATTTCCCAGTACCGCTGCTCCTCTGGCACCCGATCCAGGAAATCCACATAGGATCCAACCCAGCCCTGAGGCATGTAATGTTCGAAAGACGCCGGCTCGGGAAACATGGAGCAAAACTGCCTATGGTCAAAATCCACAAGGAATGACGGTACAAACTTCAACCACTCGTCACCTTCTTGATGCTGCTTCCTAAATTGATAGAGACGGTCTCGCAGCTCTGCGGCGGTTACTCGCTCATCCTGAATAGCCTGCAGGAATGCTGCAGCGGTTTCCTCGTTCAGTATTTCAATGCCGAACCGTTCCTCCATCTCCACATTCAAAAACCAGTACTCCCGCTCAGTTACATACCAGCAAAACGTTCCACGAAACTGGACTCCCGCAATGGTATTCTGCGCATATTCAGGCTCTGTCTTCATAATTATACTCCTCCCGGTAAATACGGATATGAGCTTCAATGACATGTTGCAGATCCTTTTGTACATATATCCGAATCACCGGGTTCACCCTCTATGACGAAGTCGTAATGCTGAAATCCATGCCGTATTGGTACAGTCCCAGTTTGCGGGCCACCTGCTGCGAGGAAAGATTGTCCCAGGATGTACTGTAGAGAGGAATGCGTCCGCTCTCTTGCACGTGGTACTGCCAGCATTTGACCGCCTCCACCCCATATCCATGTCCTCTGTAGGCAGGAACTGTATGCAAGCTCGCTTCTGCGCCCAGCTCCGAAGTTCGGGCAGAGCAGCATACGGCTACGGCGGAAGCTCCAATAACATAAGCGACTACAGGTGCTTTCGCATGCAAGCGTCCGATGAGATCGTGAAAATGCTCTTCCAGCAAAAACGTATGATGGTGGTCAATAAGCTGCACATATGAATGCCACTCATCCCATTTCTCCCGGAAGACAAATGCAGGCCCCATCCATAGATTCTTGACGGGCTTATAAGCCTCGATCGTCCCTAGCAGCTTCGGAATGTCAAGCGGAAGCTTCGCTTCAGTCGCCAGCAGATCCGTAAGGTTTGGCGGCAGGTCCTCATGATAATAAGGTAGAAGGCCAGCAGAAATCATGCCAATAAACAAGGCAGGCGCACGCCCGCCTTCCGGTTCGTTAATACCAGTCAGACGCTGCTGCATGTTCATCGTATATAAGGTCTGTGCCTGTATTTTCATCAAGTCAGACGGTTCAATATTGAGTAGGCGATCCATATTATTTAACCAGCCTTAGTAATAACCGCTCGCCTTCACTTCGTTTATGAACGGACTTTTCCAGAAACTCGGGCAGTTGCCGCAATTCAGCCGGACGATATCCGGGCCCGCAGCCACAACTATGGTAGGTGAATCCGTGGCGATAAAGAATCGCTACCTTCTTCCATTGCTTCAGATCGCTTTGCTTCGGTGCTCTAAAATCTTTTCCCAGGCTAACCATGGGTGCCGCACACTGCGGGCATTTAAATTCAAGCCTTTCATACACTTCAGGAGCGAGATCATGTCTCGATATTTGCTTAAATGATTTGCGGCAGTCGAAACAGGCATACGTATCTTTGTATGGTCCTGACATGGCATATCTGCACAAAGAACTGCACCTCCCTCATTAATTTCCATTATACGGTATATTCCAAGGAGAAACGAATGCTAACTGATAATTCCTAATGAAGAGCATACTGAACTGAATTTCTGTATCCATCATTCACCAGTAATACATTCATCCTGTCTTACCGCCAGCTTCCAGGCTTCACCGAGCTCCTTCACGGATGCATAGCGACGGGCCCGATCAGGATCCACTGCTCGAATTACAACCTGATATAAGGCTTCTCCAGCGTTCCACTTGGCATATGAACGATCCTTCTCTCCACCAAGCAGTACAAACGCCGTTGCACCCATGTTGAATACATTGGTTACTCCATCGATGGGTGCACCGAATTCAAACTCCTCGGGAGACATGAAGCGGGATGAGCCCCACATGCGTCCCATGGAATTGGTAAACGAACCCTTCTGATACAGATCGATATCACAAATCTTGATCTTATTTTGTTCAAAATCGTAGATCAGACTGCCATCGTAAAAATCAACAGCTACATACCCTTTTCGTTCCACCTCAATATGAAAATTCAAGATCTGCTCCATCGCCTGAATCTGCGTCTTAATAGGGCGTTGTCTGAAACGATAATACGGTGAACGCGGATCTTCATATTTCGCTGGAGCCGGAAAATACCACTGGGAATGCAGACATTCTCCATCCACCCAATCAAATACACAGACATAACCCTGTTCCGTTGCAAAATGATCTCTTAGTCGAATCAAAGCGTCATGCTTCAAATCCTCGTAGACTGAAACAGAAGATCTCAAACTACGGATGGCTTCCGGCGGACTATTAAGTATACTCGCATGAATGGTACGTGCTCCCGCATATTTAACAAAGAGCCTTGTACCGTCCTCCTGTATCATACCAAAGGACAGATTGCCGGAATCCTGCTGATCAAATACGCGAAATACCTTGCCCAAGGGCCGTAACCATTCGAAAGAATGGGGCTCTTGTAATACAAAGGCATTACCGTCCACTTCAAGATGAACCGTATCTGTCATATGGACCTCACAGATGGATAAACATATGTCATATGGGCTTCATCATACCCTTGTCCCTCAACTTCAAGAGCATAATTCTCTATGCCATACGTTTCGAATCCGTATTTTTCGTATAACTGTCTGGCTGATTCATTCGTTGTAACCACACTCAGGTTAATTTGCCTGATGCCCTCCAGTGTCTCTCCCCGCTTCAATACTTCTCGGAGCAACCTTGAAGCAAGCCCATGCCCTCGATATTGCGGAGCCACGTACACTCCCCAGATGAATCCCTTGTGCCTGAGTTTGAGGCCGTATTCTCTCTTGAAACCCATCATTCCAACCAGTGTTCCTTCTGCTGTATAGGCTCCAAGGATGTAATCACCGGGCTCATTATGTATGCGATCCTGCACTTCATTCATTGGAAGCTGAACAGACAACTCGTATGATGCTCCGAAGGATTCCGGATGATTTTTCAGCGCCTCCAGACGCAAAGACCAGTATTGATCCACTTCATCGCGCCGAATATTGCGGATATTGAATCTGCTCTGCTTGATATCTTCGCTCATTCTTCGATCACTCCTTGCATCTCGTAAGGATAGTCGATCTGCTGCTTCACATTCTCGGCTGCCTCCCGTCCGGCAAGCAATCCAAGTACGTAAATTCCGAGATCAATCGACGTGGCGACACCGCCGGCCGTAATGACATTTCCGTCCTTGACAATCCGGGTCTGGATGACCTCGTCTGCGTACGGCTGCAGTAGATCATACACATTAGGGTGAGTCGTAGCCTTCTTACCAGAGAGAAAACCTGCCGCACCGAGCAGCAAAGAGCCCGTGCATACCGACACCTTCATCGGAACCTTCTCTGCCTGTTTCAGCCATCCTACGAATGCTTCATCAAACCGAAGCTTTCGCGTACCCATGCCACCAGGAACAAAAACCATATCGTACTCACCCAAGTCCGGCTTCACTCGATCCACTTGGAGCGTTAATCCGGATTCGTCCGTGACCTGATCGGTCATCGCACAAGTTTCCCATGTACTGCCCTTGGTTGGTTCAAAGAAATTCAGCCGATTGATCACATCATAAAATCCTGCAAAATCAAGAAAGGTTAAACCATCAAACAAAACAAAAGCAATTTTCAACGTGAAAACCTCCCATGTTTTTATTTCGACGCGTCTCGTTCCATCGCTTCCTTCACCCAATCACGATGACTTCGAACAAGCTCAAGCCCTCCTGACTTAAATTTATTATGTCTGCCCTATTTCAGACCACGTGCAATAATCCACTCCAACCACTTCCACGGAAGCAGCGTTTTGCCAACAATGAGCACACGAGATCCTTTGCCGAGTGCATAGCGGAGCCGGGGTGCACGCATCCGTGCAATGCGGGCGATCAGGTCGGCCACTTCCTGCGGATCAGGCGCAGTCTGGCCCGCATGTGCAGAATAACGAAGCACCGCATCCAGTTTTTCTTTATAAGGGGAGTTATCATTGCGGTGAATTTCACCCAGCCCTTTATTCCATATGGGTGTGCGATAAGCTCCCGGCTCAACCAGGACTACCTTTACGCCAAACGAAGCCATTTCATGCCGAAGACTTTCGGTGAAACCCTCCACGGCAAATTTGGAAGCAGCATAAGGCGCGTAGCCCGGGAACCCCGACAAACCGCTGACACTGGAGAGGTTGATGATGAGTCCCCGCTTCTGTTCACGCATGACCGGAAGAACCGCACGCGTCATTGCAATCAGACCGAAGAGATTCGTCTCCATTTGCCGCCGCCAATCGTCCATGGTTACTTCCTCAATGAAACCACCGACCGCAAACCCAGCATTGTTCACCAGCATGTCAATTCGCCCATACATCTGAAGCACAGCCGCCACAGCAGCCTGTACCGAATCCGAATCCGTCACATCCAGACGCATATAATGCATTCGATCCGCAATGCCTGCTTGTTCTGCCAGCTGGACTAATTCTTCATTCCGGCTCAGATCGCGCATGGTTGCGGCAACCCGGTATCCCTGCTTGGCAAGCGTAATCGCAGTAAGCATGCCGAACCCACTCGAGGTTCCCGTAATTAATGCTACTGGTGCAGTCTCATCCTTAGTGTTCTGTACCATCTCCCCGTCCACCTTCCTCCATTGAATCGATCAGCTTCTCCCTTTCTATCATTACAAGACTGAACATGGCTTAATATCCGCTTCACTCAAGTCCAAGCTCAAGCACGTTGCCTCTCCACTCTGCGCAGCTTGGTCATTCCCGGTTCGAATGTGTAGGGAACATAATCCGTCTGCGGCACAGTGCACTCAAACCGATCTCCCAGTTTCAGGAGTTGACGCTGCACCTCGCCTTTCACCCATTCGAGATCACCACCACCTCCGCCAAGGCGAAGAGCAATTTCCAGTGATCCGTCTCTACGCTGAACAACCCGGTAGTGCTCCAAATCCGGAGAAGCGGCTATAACTGCGCGGGTGATGAAGTCCGGAAATACAGGTACCTCCTCACCGGTATGGTGATGTGAAAAATAAAGCGTGTCATCACAGCGACCTTCGATCCGTTCAATGGCGGTAAAGGGTGAGCCGCAGTCACATGGGAATGCCGCCTCGGTTAGAATGTCATTCAGCCGATACCGGATTATCGGCTGTGATGTTCTGGAGAAGTCCGTAATAATGGGAACAAATCGCCGGGAAACGGAATCAATAAACTCCTTTTCAATATGGACAATATCTTCATTCAAATGCAGTGTACCAAGACGGCAGGTCGCACCCAGAAATCCCTCTGTACATTGGTAGACTTGATGAATCGTTTGACCAAAGACGCGCTCCAGCACCTTGCGATCGAGTGGATCCAACACTTCGGCGACAGAGATGATTTTCTCGGGAGTCGCAGTCAACGAACCCACTTGATAAGCATCGGCCAGCATTCTCAGCATGGATGGAGGAGCTACCCACACGGTGGGACGATACTCTTCCATACGCTCGACCAAGGTATGCACGGGTTTCAGCAGATCAAAATATTGAAATTGCAGCTTGCCCCGCTGCACCGATTCATACAGGTTACTGTTAGCCCGCAGGAAAAAAGCAATCTTGACAGGCTTCCACAGCCCACCAGGCAGCAGTTTGGCCAGCACAGTCCCCGTCCAGGCGTCCTGCTCCCGCTCACTCACAAGAAATAATCCCCGGTTCCCCGATGTCCCAGAGGAAAGACCAACCGTAATGCCTTGAACAGACGGTTTAAAATCACGTGTGTCTTCACTTTCTCCGGCAAGGGTCATGGCTTCGTTCTTCGAAATCCCGACCGTGTTGAGCTGGTCGAAATGCTGCATCATGATCTTTTTATCGATTATCGGAAAGCTCCTCCAGGCGGATGCTTCAGCATCTCCCCACCACTCTCGGTAAAACGGAGACTGTACACGAATTCGCCCGATATGCCGAAGGATCTTACGTTCCTGCCAGTGTTCAAGCTCCTTACGTGATCTCCATTTTCGCAGTCCACGTGCCAATGCATAATGATAAACAATTCGCATGGTACTCATATGTAATTCCCTCCCGTCCCCCACGCATTCAGCGCTTCCAGACAGTGGCTGGGTACAATCCGAATCTCGGGAAACTGCTGATGCAGCCGCACGAGTTTGTCGAAATTCATTCTGTATTCGGATCGATCCGACATGATGATGCCTGCGAGCACATGTGGTCTGCGTTGTTCACGGAAGGCCCGGCTGGACCACACCGCATCCGCGCACAGGAAGTATTCCTGTTCCCCCGTGCTGAGCAGGATGCCCATCATGCCTTCTGCGTGACCGGATACCTCTACACCAAGCAGGCTGCCATCACCGAAAAGATCGTATACCTCAGCAAAAGGGAAGTCGTCTCCCGCCTTCGTCCATCGCTCTGATTGTCTCATCACGGGCAAAGAACGGTCTGCAAAATCTCCCGGCAAAAGTCCGGATAAGAACCCGGATTTCACTGCTGCAACCGGGCCGAGTGATCGCACGGCCTCATACGCTTGGGGCAGATAGATGAACTGTGCCTCGGGGAAGTCACGCACCCCCGCGATATGGTCACCATGAAAATGGGAGAGAATAATGTAACGAATATCCGATGCTTTTAACCCTAACCGAGCAAGGAATTGTACCGCACTGTCCTCTTCACGATACACCACAGGCGTAATATGGCGATACAGCGCATTGGGCAGATGTGCCGTCTCCTTAAAGAAACGGGAGCTGTACCCCGTGTCCAGCAGCATCGGACCATGCACGGGATGAATAATACAGGCAAAGCCAGCAGGAAAGGGCACTGGTCGTAAACTTCCGCCCCGAATTGTCAGAAACTCCGGGTGGGTACAGAAGCCTGCCGCCCCCAGATGAAGTTCTACCTTCGTTGTTGTCAGCATGATTCTGCCCTCCACCAATCTGCAAACTGCTGTAGGCCTTCTTCAATGGTTACTCGCGGTGTATATCCTATCCGCTCTCGGGCGTCATGAATATTCAGCGTTTGCGGAATGGCTAACGAACCCACGGTGTATCTGGTTAGCTGCGGTTCGCCCAGCTTAGGCAGGAGACGATGCACACTCTCCAGCAGCAATGCTGCTCCATAAGCAGCCCTGTAGGGAATATTTCGGGGATGCAGCGGCATACCCAGTAATTCAAACAGATGACTCACCAGTTCGTGGAACGGCCTCGGATCGCCATTGGAAATATTGTATGCCCTCCCCAGCGCTTCAGATGGCGCACTCCAGCATAACAGCAGCGCATCCACGACATTATCCACACAGGTGAGATCAATGACAGCCTGACCGCCCCCAATCATGGGCACACCTGATTTACGGTTAGCTGCGACGATTCTGGGGAAAAGCGTCTGATCATGCGGACCGAAGATGGCTCTCGGGCGAATCATGATGGAAGGAAGTCCGTTTGCATGGGCCTCAAGCACCACTTGCTCCGCCATTCTTTTGGTCGCTGCATAATGATTCGCTGGTTTGGCTGGCATGGGATCATCCTCATGAATGTCATATCGGGGTATATAATTAAAATACACGCTGGGCGTTGAGACATGAATGAATCGCTGTACACCCGCTCTCCTGCAAACATCGACCAAATGCTGCGTCGCTTTCACATTGCTGCTGTAAAAGTCCTGGTATCTGCCCCAAGGCGATGATAGCGCCGCACAGTGAAAGACGGCATCCTGATTGGTACATGCCTCAGCTGCTACTGACTTGTCACGCAGGTCACCTTGATAAAATTGAATTCCTTCGGCTTCCAGCTGAATACCGTATTCTTTTTTTCGGCCCATGCCCGTCACTCTCCAGCCCTGCTCTGCGAGCCTTAGCGCCAGATGTCTGCCCAAACAACCTGTTGCTCCTGTAACCAATGCTCTATTCATGGTTGTTCACCGTTCCATTCTATGTCGTGAGTCAATGCTTCAGTCAGAGATAGCTTGTACTTGCGTGCAAGACGCCAGGCGGACAGGACCACGGCCGCTTGTTCCAGCATGGGGCGTCTATCATTCTGCAGGTGTACGACATCTCTTGCACCTCGCCAGGCTGCCATCCATGCTCGCCACTGATCCGGTCGTCCAATCTGCTGCAATCCGCTGCCCAGCATCGGCAGCATGAGCATGGCCCTGCTGTGCTGCTTGGGAGTTATCAGGATACCTTCCTTCACCAGCGCTTCAGGCGTAACGATGGCACGTACCAATTCATCCCCCGGGTAGAAGAGATGGATTCCACTCGTAGCCCTGGGATTACACTCAATTGCAACCACCCGTCCCTCCGGTCCTTCAATAAAATCAAATCCAATCTGACCGCTAAATCCGGTAGCCTCTATAAATTGCTGAACCCACTTATATGTACCCTCGTGCTCCACGTGTTCGAAATAGACACTGGCTCCCACGCTGCCTGTGCGATAGCGGCTGTCATACGTGGTATGAGCCACCATGTTCCCTTCATGAGCAACGCTGTATGTGCACAATGCTCGCCCAGAAACGTAAGCCTGAGCTACCCAGGGGAGGGCTGATGATATTTCTGCCTCACCTGGAGGAACCTTCCGTGAACCAGGCATACGAACTCTGGCTGCAAATCGGGAATACACCGGCTTCCATACCCACTTCCCTTCCGTGTCCAGAACAGATTGGGTTTGAATCCATTCTTCCCGGCTGGTAATCAGACGCGTATCCGGTACAGCAAGGCCCATGGATTGTGCAAGCTGGATAAAATGAAACTTGTGATGCAGCTTATGCAGCTGCTCCAGTGGAGAAACAAGGACATGGCAATATGGACGCAATCTCTCTGCTCCCTGCGCAATATAGAACACTTCTTCACACATTGGAAGCAGCAGGTCGATTTGCGATGCTTGAATAATCCGTTCGAGCTCAGACAGATATGCCGCTGTTTCATGACGCGGGGATGGTACAACATAGCTTTGCTCCACTGCACCGGACAATCTGCATAGATGACGTGATGCACTCTCCGCAACATACACACGATAACCTGCGCGCTTGAGCATGCGTGCCAGATCTAGTGTAACGGGAGCACGCCCCCCAGTGAGTAATACACTTCGGATTGCAGCAGCATCATCGGATTCTCTGAATCTAGTAATCAAAAATAAGTCCTCCCAATGACAATCCAGCGGCCGTTCCAATCAGGAGCACCCGATCACCTCGCCGGATACGCTGCTGTCTGATCGCCTCATGCAATCCCATGGGAATGGATGCGGCAATGGTATTCCCATGGTTTCGTGTAATGTCCATAAAGCGGTCTTCGGGAATATTTAATTTTTTGCGAATTAATCTCATGGCCATGGCACTGCCCTGATGCGGAATGACCAGCTTAAAATCTTCCATCCGGTTTCCGGAGGTCTTCAGCATATCGTCCATGAATCCGGGAAGAAGCCTGGAAGCCATCCGGAAGATCGCCTGCCCATCCATATGAAAAAGGTATGGCTCCGGCTGATCAGCCATATAATTCGAGGCATGCAGCCGTGTTCCCCCACCCGCTATTTCCGAGAATCTCGCCCCTCGGCTGTACGTCTTCAGGGAAGCATGCACAATCTGGGAAGATTGCCCTTCTTCGGAACGTTCGATAATGACCGCAGCGGCTCCATCGCCAAAGAGGGCCGCACTCTCCTTATCCGACCAATTCAAACCAGCAGAAGCGATCTCCGTTGCTACGAGCAGTACCCGGCGATAACGACCCGCATCCACCATATAGGACATAACGTCCAGACCGTTTAGAAAACTCAGACAGGTTGCATCCATATCAAATGCCGGTATACCTGATTCCTGCTCTCCCATGGCCAGTTGAATGAATACTGCAGTGCTTGGCAAAGGCTGCTCCTTCGTACCGCTGGTGCACACTAGACAGTCGATATCGGCAAATTGCAGTCCTGCGTCGGCAAGCGCAGCTTCTGCAGCTCTCGCCCCCATGAACGAAGATGTTTCCTGACCGGAAGCATAATGGCGAACACCTACGCCTGTGGCTTTGGAGACCCAGCCTGCCGGCATATTCAAGCGGATATCCAGCTCCTCGTCCGTTACTTTCCGCTCCGGCAGATACTTACCCGTTCCGGCAATTCTCACTCTTCTAAGTTGCATTTCCCCAACCTCTTTCTGTTTCATCTGACTGATTCAAATGACTTTTACACTGTGCCAGAGATCTCGAAACGTCAGCGGACCCGAATCTCCAGAACATACAGCAGAAGGGCAGATCATCTGCCCTTCCGAATGAAACGTTGTATTCAATATGGTTATTCAGTATCCACACTATTTCAGGATCTCATCAAGTGCGGTATCGAGTGTATCGTATACAAATGTGAACCCTTCCTGCTCCATCCGCTCTGGGATAACCCAGCGGCTTTTGAGGACCAGCTCCGTTTCGGTCCGGATAAATCGCGCGCCCACTTCAAGCAGCCAGCGAGGGGAAGGGAGCCCAATGCGGACGCCCATATGACGTCTCAGGCTCTCCATCAGTTGGCGATTGGTAACCGGATGCGGAGACGAAGCATTAAACACCCCTTCAAGTGCTGGGTGCTGCTGAAGATAAAGAACCATGCGAAACAAATCTTCAATATGAATCCAGCTGAACTGCTGTGTTCCGGGTCCCTGTGACCCGCCCAAGCCAAAACGCACCAGATTCGTGAGCGGCTCCATGACGCCGCCTTTGCCCAGCACAATCGCAATTCGCAAGGCAATCTGGCGGGTAGAAGGCAGACTGAATTCGAAGAAAGCCTGTTCCCACGCCTTGGCAACATCCACCGAGAATCCGGAGCCAATCTCACCTTCTTTTTCTGTCATGGGGCGGTCTTCTGCATGTCTGTAGATCGTGGCCGTACTTGAATTGATCCATAGTTCAGGCGGATGTTCACATTCAAGGATAGACTCGCCAAGAATACGTGTCGTGCTGGTCCTGGATTCTAGGATAACTCTGCGATTCTCGTCGGTGTAACGACAGTTTACAGATTTTCCGGCCAGATTAATCAACATTTCGGCACCTTCAAGTGCTTGCCTGATACCATCGGAGTCCTCCCAGGCAATATGACCTGGCTGACGTGAGATGATGAGCACCTCATATCCAAGTTTCTTGAATCTTTGTGCAAAATCCTGACCGACAAATCCCGTACCTCCGGCCAATACAACCTTCTTCACGTGATCCCCTCATTTCCATAAGCGATAAGACAATCCCTCATATATGGATAAACACGGTTACTGCACGTTTCGTTCGATGTTATCTGGCACCCATGGCTGCATAAAGCCGATCCCGCTCTTGAATAGCCCAGGTGTTTGACGGATTCTGCTCCAGCTGATAACGGAGTTCATCATAGAAATCATGAATCATGAATCCTTCAGGCAGTGTCCCAAGCATGCTTGCAAAATCATACTCCGGCAGGGCTCTCTGTCCTTCCCCAACCTGCTTCAGCCAGGCCATCCACGAGGCAAGATCAAGCACGTCTTCCTGCCACAGTTCTGCCTGTAATCCCAGGGCATCCTGAAGTTGCTCATAGGCAGCCGGATCAGGGAACTGGCGACAGGCCTTAACAGCCAGATCATACAGTTCCATTAGAGCAGGCCGAACTTCATGCTTGACTTCCATGTCCAAGCCTTCCGTGAAATTCTCAACCCGGATGCTCAAGCCGTCATCATATAATAAAGGTGCTTGTGCAAGCAGGCGTACAATTTCTTCCATTTCATTTCTTGAAATCTTCTTTTGCTCATAGAGAGCAGGTAACATATAAGTGGTAATCGTCATTCACTCCTACATCGTTCTTCTATTAATGACGTATATTATAACATGATTTGGCTGAGTATCCTTGAATTCACTTGAACAACGACAAAAAGCAGTCAAGCCGGAATCCATTCTGCTCAACTGCTTTTTGCACATATATGTTCTGAGATTCAGAACCTCGTGAAACTTTTAAATGTGAATAGAGAAGATTAACTCTACATAAAAGCCTTGACCACCGCAAAATACTCACGGATCATGTTGATCGGTTTCAGGTATCCCGGAGACGGGGCCGAAATGCCGTATTCGGCAGCGTAGCCATTTTTGGCAGCCAAGTACTTGGAGCGGAACATATGGTAGTCACTGGTGACAATCATGATCTCGGGGTGCTCCAGCCCCGCTTCGTCTATGATTTTTTTGGAAAAGGCCATATTCTCCTGCGTGCTGGTTGACTTGTCTTCCATAATAACCTGGGCTGGCGTAATTCCCTGGTCCACAAGATAGTTTTTCATGGCGAGTGCTTCAGGGATCGACTCCCCTGGCCCCTGGCCTCCGGATACAATAACCGGCGTCTGCGGATGGTTGCGGATATAGTCCAGACTGGCATCCAGCCGCTGCTTCAGCGTCAGTGATAACTCTGTGCCTTTGATGCCTGACCCCAGGATAATGACATAATCCGCCTGCTCCGGATCATTCGCATTCAGCTGTGTAAATACCAGTGCTTCAATAATGACAAAGGAAACCGCGCCAATACCGAACACTGTCAACAAAATGCGCTTAAGCACCACGTGCTTCTGGTAGTCAATCCGTCGAAGTATGATAAAAGCCACCGTAAGCAGTCCAAACAACATCACCGCGAAATTTCGGCCCCAGAATATCAGAAAAACGATAAAACAGGCCACCAGAATAAGATCAATGATCAGGCCTTTATCTTGAATAAACTTTTTCATTAACCGGGTAACACTCCTTCTTAAACCTGCACCGCTCGCTCTCTACGGATCCCATAACCAGGCTGTTGTATGCCAAATAAACAAATGATATGAATGTTCGTTACGACCCAAATCTGCTACCAAGCTCCATGGATTGAATGTTAGCAGTTTCGCTGAAAGGTCCATTACGACCTCTGAAACTCATCCCTTCACAATTGTGAGCTTCGGCCATTGCTCCTGCCAGTGCTTCTTCTCTACACGCCGATTGTACTCCATGACATTCTCGTATAATGGACTACGGCGAACAGTTAATGCATACAGGTCATCTAATCCATGCGGGGCACAGAACCCAATCTGGTCCTGTTCATCCAGCTGAACGCCTATGGCGGTTACGATCTCAGGCCAGTATCGCAGGGCATCTTCTGTAGACTGATAGGGCACTGTGCCATTGCGCAGATGCATTCTCGCCTGGTTTTTCACGGACCACTTGGGATTGCCTGTCGCCTCCCGCAGCTGCAGCTCCAGTTGTACATCGCGCCCTTCATTCAGGTCTTCGGGATCGAAGTATACCACATCAATATCGCTGTGCAGTTCGCGCCGAGTATATCCATGGAGAAGATCCCAAATGTAATTACGAATATACCCCGCACCGATGTAACACTGAGGCAGCTCCAGGCTCCGAACCTGCCGCAAATCATGCATTAATTTCTCATGTGCCTTAATGGACTGGATGAATCTCTCCTCAAGCAGCACCTGATCCTCTCCTTACTTCTTTGCTCTTTAGGTCCTATCTATGACTCTACCTCTTTGAAATCGTCTGACTCCAATATACCATGCTTAAGTACCTTCGATAAAATAGACAAATCCCCTCAGTCCATACCTGGAAGATCATCTTGGACAGATGCTCCTTAAGGTATGTCTCCACTGAGGGGATTTGAAAGATTTATTTGTAAGCTTCAGAAGCGCGGAACAGCAGCAAGGACTTACACCATGTATCCATGATCCGGAATTGGGTTCATCCCCACATGCCGATCAGCAGGATTCCACCGAAAATGACGATGGAGCAGAGAATCCGCTTTTTCCCCTGCTGCTCTTTTAACAATAAAATGCCGAGGAACGCCGCAAATACCGTTCCCACTTCACGCAAAGGACCCAATCTCGCCATGGGAGCCTGCTCCAAAGCAAACAGGAATAACAGGTACGAACCTGGGTTCAATAGTGCCCCAAGCATAATGGTGGATCGGTTCACTTTCCATTCCTGGCGTAATTGCCGGGAAGCCAGAAGCGCCGGTGTCAGTCCCGCAACAAATCCGATGTTCGTCACCTCAAGCAGCGACAAGGGCGAGATATGCTGCAGGTTCAATTTGTCCACAAATACATAACTGGTCGTGCATAGTCCCACGCATAAAGCCATCAGTACCGGCTTCAATCCCTGTTCCCGTGAACCCTGCTTGGCATTTTTGCCTCCTACCCCGCTAAGTACCAGAAATCCACCGAGCATGCAGGCAATCCCGATCCATCCGAATGAAGACAGGGTTTCTCCCAGAAAAAAGACACCAATCAGAGGCACCAGCAAGGTACTCGTTCCCCGCATAATGGGATAAATCTGAGACAAGTCTCCAAGCTCGTAGGTTTGAGATAACAGCCAGGAATATAACGCCTGCAGAGCCATAGACAAAACCAACAGGGCATAAGCTGGCATGGTTAAGGGTTCACGTACCAACTCCACAATGAGTACAGGCAGCAGGATGACGGTAGGAATCATCATAATGGACCACAGAAACACACTCTTATTCAAACTTCGTTTGGTGAACATGCTCCAGACGGCATGAGCCATTCCGGATGCGAGCACCAGAAATATTGGTAAAATCATACGTTATTAATTCCTCTCTAATCGCCTTGCTCTATTGAACTCTATTTCGCTGAAGTGCTCTCAGGTTGATGTTCCGGCTGTTCCATGACGAGTGATCCGTCTTCGAGACGAATCCAAGTATCGAAGCTGCGCTGACCTGCCTGCAGCTGAATGACCCTTCCTCCGCGCAGCATACCTTCTCTTCCATACGTATTGTGCCCGCTCGAGCGCCCGTAACAGAGACGAATGCCGTGAAGTTCGCCGTGAAAATCATTCACGTGATCATGTCCGCAGAACGTACCCATCACATCTCCCATCTCCAGCAGCGCCGAGAACAGACCCGAGTTGACTTGTGCAGCACAGACGGGTTCGTGCTTGCTGCCGTAACATGTCTGAGTGTCCCACATCACTTGATATTCCGGAATCGGGATATGGAAAAACGCCAAGGCTGGAAGCTTCTCCCCGCGGCTGCGGCCGGGATTTACGCGTGTTGATTCAGACATCAGCCACTGGATCTGATTGGGCTGAACCCAGCCATAACCGGGGATCTCCGGGAACGACGAATAGCTTCCCGAATCAAGAAAATACAACACGGCTGCCGGAGTGCCATCCGCTCCTGCAATCTCGAGTGTGTAATTGCCCAGCCCTGCAATTTGGCCGGGACCCGGTTCCGTTACCGTATGGTGATGTTCCTGAATGACTTCCATCAGACCCGCCGGTGTAATCCGATTTTCGGTATCATGGTTACCGTACACAAATGCCCACGGAATCCCACATTCCTCCACAACAGATACGGCTTCGCGGAAGGCCTGTTCTGGATGCTCGCACGCCTTTTTCCCTGGATCAACGGGGCCTGTGTAGATTACATCTCCCGTAAATACGACCAGGTTAGGCTGCTCTGTTTCGATGACCGTTTTCATCAATTGACGGGTACGCAAGTCTTCAGGCCGACTATCTTTCCAATGCAGATCCGTAAACTGAACAATTTTGAACGTTTCATCCGCTTGAAATGCAAGCTGACGTCTCATATTGATTCCCCCTAATAGTTCGTTATGTACATACATCACACTGTTGTGGTTTCGTGTGGTTTTATGTTGTTTGTTTGTTCCGATCTTATCCCCACCTCTTCATCCTGTCAATACATTTATTCCGGTCATGAAATAAGCACACTATAGCTAGAAGTATAAAAATTAACGTAGAATAGAAAAAAGTACGAAATGGAATACGGGAGGGCAAGTTATGTCGTTAACCTATGAAGAACGCAGACAGACCATTCTAGCTCAATTGGCCACCCAGGGAAAAGTTCAGGTGCAGCTGCTGGCTGACCACTTTCAGGTATCAACGGAGACCATCCGGCGCGATTTAGACCGGCTTGAAAAGGAAGGTGAATTGCGTAAAGTCTATGGCGGTGCAGTTCGTGTACGCTCAGGAATGATTGAAGCCTCTTTTCAGAAGCGTTCATTACAGCAACTGACTGAAAAACAACGTATCGGCGCTGCTGCAGCATCCCTGATTGAGGATGGGGAAACCGTAATGTTGGACAACGGGACAACTACGCTTGAAATCATGCGCCAACTGAAAAATCGGTCGCAGATCACGGTGATTACCAACTCTGTGCCCATTCTTGCCTGTGCTCTGGAGAATTTCGCAGGTAAGATCATTTTTGCCGGAGGCGATATCAATCCAGCGGTACAAGCCTCGACAGGTCATCTGGCTCATGAATTGTTGAATCAATTCAAAGTCAATAAAGCCTTCATCTCTGCCGGCGGAATATCGTTAACGGACGGCATCACAGATTATATGCTGGAGGAAGCCCAGATCTCCCGTAAGATGATGGAACGTGCGGAGGAATCCATTCTTGTAGCGGACAACACCAAATTTGGACGCTCCACCTTTGCGCAGATTGCACCCTTGGATCAGATCTCTATGGTTATTACCGACGATGGATGTCCCCCAGAGTGGGTAGACGCGCTGCATGGAATGGAGATTGAAATGGTTCACAGAATTTGACAACCGAATTGAATTGTTATAATTTGGGGTATAATGATCGTTCTATCTGATCCTAAAGGGAGAGATTGCAGCTATGAGCAGCAAAAAGGAAATGCTGTTGAACGTGGCAGAAGATTTATTCTATCAACATGGATTTCACTCCATTGGCCTGAAGCGGATTATCACGGATGCAGATATTGCCATCATGACCTTATATAATCACTTTGATTCCAAGGATGACCTCATCGTGGAAGTTCTTCTTCGGAGAGAACTGCGATATCTGGAACAGCTGAGACAATATGCAGATAACAAGGCGCAGCCCCTGTTTCTGAATCTAGCCGAAGGGCATGCTCGCTGGCTGATGGAGCACGAGTCCCGGGGTTGTATGTTTTTGCGTGCCAAGGAAGAGTTTGGCGGCGATCCGGAACATGTGATTGTTCAAGCTGTGCATGCGCACAAAAAACATGTGATGACCCTGATAAAAAAATTAGATGCGTCCATTACGGATCGGGATATGATCCGATTTTCCCTACTCTTGGAGGGCTCCACCGCGCTCGCTGAGACTCAAGATGTAAGTATTGTCTGCCGGGAACTGCTTGACATGACTCGAAACAGTTTCAAGTTGTCCCACACCGGGTGAGTTATAGTTCAACTCACTTTTTTTATTTCAGCAGAAATATAATGATCGTTCTATCTAAAAAGGCGGTGGATATGTTGAAAAGAATTATTTTTCCCGGAATCGCACTTATTTCGGTATGTTATGCGTTCGGGAGATTCAGTTATGGTCTGTTTATGCCGGAAATTTCGCAATCGCTGCAGTTGGATGATACCCAGTCGGGTGCAATCAATTCAGCTACTTACATTGCCTATTGTCTCTCTTTGATCATTGCACCTTTGATTATTAATCGCATCGGACATTACCAGGTTATTCATATGGCCGGCATAAGCGCCATAATTGGTTTACTTGGCATCGCCCTTTCTCCAAATGCCTTGGTCCTAACCATAGCCGTATTTCTCGCCGGACTGAGTACAGGCCTGGCTTCTCCTGCCTTGGGTAACACCGTCTATGCGGAACTTCAGCCTGAGCAGCAGGCACGAGGTAACAGCTGGATTAACACGGGAACAGGCTTCGGCATTATTGTTTCCGGCCCAATTTATCTATTGTTCAGTGAATACTGGCGCTGGTCCTATATTTTCTTCGCTGTTCTTGGTGTTTTGGTTCTGCTGTGGAACAGACGCGTTCTTTCGCCACGCAAAACTGAACCTTGCACCAAATCACTCTGGGCATGCATGAAACCAACCAGACCTGGTGTAGCTCTGCTTATGGCTTCCCTATTGACAGGCTTTAGTTCTGCGATCTATTGGACGTTCGCGCGAAGCTTCCTGACGGACGAAAAAGGGGCCTCCGATTCGGAAGCCGTATTGTTCTGGATTGTGATGGGGATTTTGGGGATTTTGGGTGGATGTGCTGGCCGAATTATCGAACGAATCGGAATCGGGCGTTCCTATCATGTCGGTATCCTGCTGCTCGCTGTTTCCCTTGGTGTTATTATTCTGCCATCCATGACTGCCAGTCTGACGTCTGCCGTCTTGTTCGGAAGCACCTACATCTTCCTGACCAGCGTGTTTATCGTGTGGGCGACCAGACTATTCCGCCCAAATACGTCGATCGGGATCAGCCTTGCCTTTCTTGCACTGGGTGCGGGACAGTTCTTTGGCTCTTCCATTGCGGGTTACACGATTGATGCATTCTCCAATACGACAGCATTTATCGCGTTCGCCGTGTTGGGGCTGTTTGGATTGCTGATTCGGGTTAAGGTAGCAGAATAACGTCGATGTCTATGCCAGATATATGGTCAATACATTCACGGCACATCGGAAACCGATGTGTCCAGTGGATGTATCTGGTGTATTGGGGATTCTTATGTTGAGGGTGCACCTTAAACGCCTTGGTACGGTTGAATGATCAGCTCATCCCACACCTGAACTTCGATATAACGTTCCGGGCCCCATTCACCATTCCGGTTCCATTCCTGAGGCCATCCATAGTTCTGAATGACCTGCAGGATTTCATCTTTGGTATAAACCTGCTTACGATACGGCTTATCATCCGAATAACGCATAGTTGGGAAGAAATCTGATATGCGTTCAGGTCTGTCATACAGATCACGCCTTCGTCAGCGATATAAGTACACACTCTTTTATAAAGATACTAGCATCGTCTATCCTCGTACAGCCTGGCCTTCTGGATGACGGATTGAATAAAAGAAGCCTTAGCTGCAGTGTATCCCACACGGTCATGTCTGAACTGCTGTTCCAGCTTTTTCTTCAACGCGTAATACTCTTCCATAACTTCGGAGTCTCTCCTGAGAGCATTGCGAAACAGCAAGTTATCCTTCCATTCCACGCTCCTGTACTTGTAGACATGAAGATGATGCGTACCTGCTCTCCATTGTCCTTTTCGGAAAAACAAACGCTCCGGAAAATCCGGCTTGGGCACATACTCGTATCCCAGTTCTCCCAATGCTTCCATATGTACTGTCTTCACATCGTTCAACTCATGTACTGCTGCCATCATATCGATTAGTGGTTTCGCGCCCAGCCCCGGCACAGACGTACTCCCAATATGTTCAAAATCCACGCAGATCTCTGTCAGCACATTCATGATTTTATTACGTTCTTCGTGATAATCCTCAACCCATCTTGGGTCATATTCCGATACGACCACTTCTTCTCTCATAGCGATTCAGGCCTTTCTGTTCCTTACATTTATTAGTCATAGTGTACATCATGTGAAGAATGATGGAAATAACTGTTGTAAATCAATTCGGTCTGGCTTCAAGTGGTGTATTTAGCATTATTCGTTATTATTAAGGAAATATTAACCACTTAATGATAAACTGGTATAAAGGTGGTTCGCCTTAACTTATCACTGATTAGGAGGAGGACATATGATGCTAGGTGTAAAAGTAGAGCAGGAAGAAGATCAACTGATCATTCGCTGGCAGTTTTCTAAAATTAGAATTCCGATTACAGATATCCAATCCGTTACCCTTGAGGATACCTATGGTGGAAGTGAGCCTTCAGCCATTCGAATCGGCGCAGCGTATGGCGCTTCTGAAACCATCCTAATCCGCACAACCCATCAATCTTACGTCCTGTTCACTTCCAATGAGACTTTATTTCCGAAGATCAATGCTCTGATATCCAGCTCAGCGAGTAATCCTTACATTTGATTCTTATCCAGCCCCCATAAAAATCACGATAAAAAAGCGCTGGCATCCGCATAATTTCTTATGCCATGCTAGCGCTTTTTAGGTTCACGATACGCTGAACGCCTTGAACGACTATTTCCAACTCCACTCAGGCAACTGATCCAGAGTTATGACATAGTCGCTGTTGTACACTTCTTTTAAGAAATCCACAGTATTATGCTGGCCACCCCTCAGGAATTCACCTGTCCAGGTACAGAACCAGCTCCAATGAATGCCCTGCTCCTCCATCTGCTGTGGATCAGGAATGGAGCCGTTCTCCGCGAGTGCTATCAATTTGCTGTCACTCACCAAATTTCGCAAGTTCTCGTACCGTTCTGCAAGTGGATCATGGTCCCCTGCTTTCGGATATACATCCACGCTCACAATATCCACGACATCATCGCCCGGATACCATTCCGGATGTTCCGAGTTCCACACCCAGATGAGATTGCCCAGCTCATGTTGGTTGACCAATCGATCATACAGCAGACGATACAACTGTTTGGCAGGCTCAGGCCCTTTCGCTCCCCACCAGAACCACCCTCCTTCAGCTTCATGAAGTGGGCGGAATAACACAGGTACGCCTACATCCTTAAGCTCTTGCAGATGCCCGGCGATCACATCGATATCCCGGATCAACAAGGCATACTCATCCGATTCGGGGTGAGCCAGCGCGGAGGCGAGATCGAACGTTGTGGCCTCCGTATAAAATCCCCGCCACCACTCTTTGCCGGGTTCATCAATCAGCTGGGACGGTGCATTCCAGTGCCAACACAAGGTCACGATCCCGCCTTGCTGATGCCATGCAATCATATCTCGTATTTCCTCGGAGGTCGCCCCGCGCTCTTTTCTTGAAGGTGAGTATTCCATCAGATCAAACCCAATCACAGCTGGTTTCCGTCCCGTATTCTCATTAATCCAGTTCAGGTTGCTGTATTCCTGCTGTCCCGAAAGTACTGCCGACCCGTAACTCTTGACCAAGTACCTCATCAATTCCCTGGCCTCGGAAGTCGCATCTTGATTCACCAAGGTACTGCTTATCTTTTGTTCCGTCATTGAACATCCCCCATTCCAAGGCAGGGTACATAGCGACCCAAATATCAAAATCAACCGAATTACGTATCCTATATGACTACGCCAAACCCTCTTAACCAACAACGCCAGAACGCTCAATACTTTCCACGAAATAACGCTGTACAAACAGATACAAAATAATCAGCGGCGCAATCGCCAGCAAAATGCCGGTATCCACGATCATGGCGACATAGTTCGGGTCAGCCTTCATGCCGGAACTCGAACCAAAACCCATCAGTTGAGGAATCAACTGATTGGCCTGAGCCGGTAAGGAAGCGACCTTGAGTGAGATTAATGGACTTTCACTCATGAACAAAGCCGAATAAAACGTATCATTGTACTGCCACACAAAAGAAAACAGGATGACCGTGATCAGTGGTGAAATGGCATTGGGCAGCATGATTCGGGCAAATGTACGGAATCCGCCCGCGCCATCGATCAGCGCAGCTTCTTCGATCTCTTTGGGCATACCCTTGAAGAACTGTCGGAAAATATAAATGAACAGCCCTGCCTTCAGCCCACCGGCCGTCGCTGCAGTAATCATGGAAGGCCAATAGGTGTTTAACAGATTGACCCCCTCCCTGCCCGTAAATAGCTGGATGATGCCCAGAAAGTCGAAGCTGCGGAAATGCAGATACATCGGCACCATCAACGTGCTTGTCGGCACCAGAATGGTGAGAATCACCAGCACAAAGAGGACATTGCTTCCTGGAAAAGTAAAGCGGGCAAATCCATATCCGGCAAGTGCACAAGATATTGCCGTCAAAAGCGTCGTTATGGTAACAAACAGCAAGGTGTTCGCGAGCAAGGGCAGGTAATCCATTACCTGTGCGGCCAGCCTGATATTGTCCAGCGTGAAATGCTGGGGAATCATATAGATAGTTGGATTATAGATATCCTGTTTATCCTTGAACGCAACCGAGATTTTAAGAAATAACGGATACAGAATAATAAATGAAATGCCGATGATCAATGCATATCTGAATATGGAATAAAGGAGGTCCGATGTTTTATTTCGAACTCGCTGCAGTTGATAATTCTGCTTCGGAACCACCACCATGCGATCCGTTCCCGACACAGCCATAGTCTAGTAGCCCTCCTTTTACATGATCCGTCAGTTGTAATGAACCCGCCGTGACAATACCCAGCCGACAACGAGCAGCACAAGGCCGATCACCAGCGTATACAGCCAGGACATCGCCGAGCTCAGGCCAAAATTCTGGGTCTTAAATGCCGTTTGGTAGATGGCTTGTGTAACTGGACTTCCGGCAAATGAATCAATAATCGTATAAATGACATTTGTCAATATCAGCGGACTGACCATTGGAAATGTAATTTTCCAGAATGATTCATAGGCCGTTGCCCCTTCGATTTTGGCTACTTCATACATGGAACCGGGTACGGACTGCAGGGCGGCGAGAAAGATCAGAATCTGAACGCCTGAGCGGCTAATGATCTCGTAAATTCGCATGATGGCTTCTACGATGTAATCCACATAGGCCAGCGGCAGTCCAACATCAGCCAGCATCCGAACGATGGAAACCACGTTAAACGAAGCTCCTCCATCAGCCGTCGATTCAACGGCGCTGGCGTCGCCCATCAGATTGATCAGACCTGCAGATTCGGCTGCCGCTACCGCACTGGAGGCCAGAATAACGGGCAGGAAGAAGATCGCCCGAGCCATGGTTCTGCCCTTGAACTTCTGATTGAGTAAGGTAGCCGTAAATAGGCTGAAAAACAATATCATGGGCACATTCAGCAGCATGGCCCCAACCGAGTCAATCAGGATCCGGTTAAAGGTAGCATCCACGAGAAGTGCATCCTTAAAATTTTTCAGTCCGACAAATTCAAGAACGTATCCTCCTGGAGCCACTGACAAGTTGCTGAAGCTGAACCGAATCGATTGCAGGAGCGGCGTGGCAAAAAGGAAGATGAAACCAAGCAGCCACGGTGAGATAAACGCAAGACCGAGCAGTGCTCTCCGTGATTTCAATGATAAACGCAGGGTTCTCATTGGCTCACTCCTTCCACGGCATAGTCCATTTTGCCAACCGACACTCCGTCTACAGTTACCCGATCATCAGTGTAGTTTACAAGGATAGTCGTACCGCCGCTGTACGTGACCCGGACCACGCCTTCCTGAATTCGTTCATGCCCGGTCATCTGCTGATTCCCCAACCCTTTCAACACCTCATTTGCTTCCTTGTACAGAACAACCGCATCATCAATCCAGTCTTTGTACGCGGTAGCATATGCCGAATCATAATTCGTTAACTTCAGCCTGGATGATGGTTCATGAGTCCATTGGAAATGCGGAGCTGCACCAAGCTCAAGACTTCGCAGCAGCTGCTTGCGCAGATCCTGATCTCCTGTTGTATTCATGGGAGATGCGGCGTAGTTCATATAACCATGAATGACCATTTCATAAAAAGGAACTTCCTCATCGGTAATGTTGAACCAACTGGAGCCTTGAGGCACATCTACTACATGCTCCGCATATCCCCATGCATAGGCATTAGCCGATGATAACATCATGCTCGGATATTCCTGCTGCAGCTTGCCAAGCTGCTCCTTCACAATGCTCTTGGCCGTCTCGCGGTGAATGACACGGCTATCCCGATAATCGGAAGCTAGAACCTGCCCGAGATCACGGAGTGACAATCCGCTGAATTCCAGTTTGGTAATGTTCTCGGCAAATTCGCCAACCACATAAGGAAGCTTCGCAGCCGAGAGCAGATAATAGCTGTCCTTGCTCTGATCCATTCGGTTGAGAGCAGGACTGTAAGGATACAATTCCGCGGTCTCCTTGGTTACAAACCGGGCCGCATCAGAAGACGGCGCAAAACGCCAGTCATCATGATAGATCCGCTGGAATGCCACATCAGGGAATAGAGTTCCCCCTGACTGCTGCAATCGGGCAGACAGCTCCTGCAGCTCAGAGCGACTGCCTACTTCACGATCCAGCTTCACTTGGGTCGGTGTATGGTGGCTGAACCCGCCACCGAACCAGCCCTGATACCGCATCTGTACAAGGCTCACACCTTCCTGCTGTAACTTTGCTGCCATGTCGGCAGCCTGTTCATACGTCGTCATGGCTAGTGTGGTCCGATAAGGCACACCCAGAAATGAGGCCTTTTGGTCGACTGCACCGAGTACACTCACATAGAACGGCAGCTCCGTCTGTTCTTCCAGCGGCTTCAGCACACCCCTATCCACCAACTGCTGCTGATATAGGCGAGCCATACCGGAATAACTGGCATCTTCTCCATACAGGAAATGATATCGGACCTGGATATCTCCGCGAAAAGGCTCTTCACTCAGCAGTTGAATCTCCTGCATGTTCTGCGAGGTATACATCTCCAGTTCATCCTCCCCACGCAGGGAGAAGGTCGCATGTACATGGTTGTAGCTGTTCTGCCTGCCTCCGATATCGGCAGAGATGCTGGCCATTCCGTCTCCTTTTTCAATCACGGCAAACCAGGCATGCTCCCCGTTCTTCAGGCCAAATACAGGCATATGTGCTGATTCGCTGACCTGGGGCCGAGTGAGCGAATTGTCGTTGGGATCTGCACCGTATACACGCTGTACATACTGCTCTTCCTTGACCTTTCCGTTATTCAGATGGATCAAGCTGCCTGACCCGTCCGGCACGAACATGTACCCTTCGCCCTTGGTATCCGCTGCACCGAAGTAAGCGAGCAAATCCATGTTACGAATACGATATTGACCACTCTCTTCCACTTGACTCAGAGGTACGGTCACCACCAGCGAGCCTTGATCCAATCGATATTCCACCGGGATGACGAAGCTGGGCTTATCCGATGCCCCGCCACCTTCAACCCCATTTTCCTGATTGTCATAAGCAAGATCGTCTGCCGTGTAACCCGCTGTCTCAAAAGCATCCAGCATCTTGTTCAGGACAAGCTGCTTCGAGATCTGTCCATCCAGCCTTTCCAGAACATCCGGGTTGTCCTTGGTTGGATAGTAACGGGCAGAAGCATACCTTGCGGCGGTAGCATCCAGTTTCGAAAGAACCTTCTCCTCCAGGCGCTGTTTGCTAATCAATCTCGGCAATGCATCGATACCGAGCGAGGTATCTCCAAGTGTGTAGGTAATCCGGATTCCCCCATCCACATTGGCAGCAACAAATTGTTTGTTGGTAATACTGGTGCTGAAATTCGGAAAGTTCTCCAGTGTACCTATCGCATCCCGGAAGGAGATGTTTAGTTGGGACGACAGGACTTCTTTCTCATAAGCCGAAGCCAGACCATCTTGCGTGCGTCCTTTCGGATTGCTGTACCAGATCTCTCCGCTAGCTCCGTCACGCACGGCGATCTCGGTTGTCTCCTCGTTATAATAAAGTGCCAAGCCCTGATCCTCAGCGACCAACTGCATGCCTGGCACTCCCTGTGAGGTATCCGTAAGATACTTCAGTGAATCCGTTTCGGCAGGTATTGCCTCCGTTGTTGCTTCCAGATAAGCCGCTACTTCTACAGCGGGTACTCCCCTGTTGTTGATATACAGCAGTCCGGCTGCCATCAGAATTACAGCTGTGCCACTGGCCAGCACCGTATATAATCGTTGCCTTTTGATCACGGATGCCGCCTCCTTTAGGTCCGAAAAATCAACTCGCGGTATATGTTATAACCGAATTCATATAATTGCTGCAGCATACTGAACACGAGCGCTCCTAGGAAAACGATAATCCCCATCACAATGAGCGTCAGCAGCATCGTAATGATCGTTTTGAACACCGTATATTGGTGCACCGTCATCGTGCCAATGAACAGGAGCAGCAGAAACCAGAAGAATGCGATGCTGTTAAACAGGTAATAAAAAGCAGTTTCCTCCTGCACCATGAACCGGCTGATGACGATCATTGGGGCATAGATCAGAATAACCGGTATGAGCGAGTATCCTGTCGCGAGAAAGATTTCCCTGAACTTGCCTTCCCCTTCCATCAGCGTCGTCACCGACCAATTGGCAATGCACCATAGGAAGAACGGCACCGCAACCGTCGCGATCTCCACAATACTGTTGATGGTGCGAGGATCCGTAAAATTGACGAGAAATCCCGCGTATTGCTTTTGCAAAGTCATCATGATGATGGTGAGCGCGAGTGCCAAAAAGGCAACAAGCATCCGTCCCCGGTTATCCGACTTGAGGTCCCAGTATGCATCGATAGGGTGAAAAATGAGATGCAGCGGAAACTTAATGTAATCCTGCTTCACGGTCAATCTGCCTCCTCCGTTTCCATTTAACCGCCACCCGGGCCAGGATCAGAATGAAAATCAGTACCATACCTGCGGTCAGGAACGTGCCGAAATGTTCCTTCATCATCTCCCGCCGGTACCTTTTGAACGCCACCGAATAACTCTTGCGGTCCATCCCAAGCTCGAAGTAGCCGAGAGCCTCCTTATTTTTCTTCTCCATGAGCAAGGATTTGCCGATACCGATATAGGCAATATCATAATTGGCGTTCAGCTTCAGTACTTCTTGCCAAATATGCACAGCTTCCGTATCCTCACCCTGATAATGAAGGGCAACCGCCACATTCACGTTGGTTCCAAACCGAGTCGGCTCATAGACCACCAGGTTGCTCTTCCCCCGGTCAAGAACCAGCTGGTGATCGCCGGATTGCTCAATGGCAACGGGTGTTTTGAGGGTGCCCACCTGATTTCCTTTGCCACCATAGATGTAGAGCAGATGACCCTCATCGTCGTAAGTGAACACCCGATTCTGTGTCGCGTCCAGCACACTGTACATGCCGTTGCCCAGCACTTTCACATCAATAAGCTTGGATGGCCCCGTATTGTTGCGGAACCGGATATCCCCCTTGACGTCAAAATAACCAAACCGCTTCAGCACATCTTCTCCGGACGGATTGAGTCGTTTGATCGGCTCATTCGAACCAGGATCGATATTGGTTGCGTAGACAAACCCTTTATGGTCGATATCCACGCTCGAAAACTCGGTCGGTACAAACAGGACCATCTGTGCCCGCTGGGCCTTGGTGGAGAACATGCGCCAGATATATTCGCCGTAGTCCCGCTCCACCTTATTGGTGCCGACGTATCCGATGAACTTCCCCGTCTCGTCAAACTGCATAATTCCTTCGTAAACGCCTTGAGCTACTACATAAACCCGGCCCTCATGGTCAACCGTCAACTTCAGCGGCTGGAATTGAAAATTCGTCGCCAGAACATCCGACTCGGGCGCCTTGATCATATGATCCAATTGTCCCTCTGCATCCAGGATCACGACCCGACTGTTCCCTGTATCTGCGACATAGATTCGCTCTTCTTCATCCACAAACAGTCCACCGGGAGCATTAAATGTTTCCTTGCTGCCTTCTCCCGTGAACCCGTCCATGACCCGAAGAAGCTTATACTCTGCATCCAATATAACAATCCGGCTGTTGCCGCTATCCAAAATATAGATCTGACCGGATGGAGATACATTCACATCACCGGGATCCTTGAACTCCCCGATGCCCAAATCGCTGCCCGAGATGGTTCGCTTGGGCAGATAGGCATCCGGGGAAGGAACGGCTTCTCTCCAGGAGTTGTAGTTATAACTCTCATACGGCGCCGAAGAAGCTGCCGCAGGCACCGCATTCGCCAGCAGCAGGGATACTGCCGCCAGGAGAACAAGCCATCTTTTCACTGTGCGTGCCATATCGCTCCCCCTCAATCCTTCATGCCCGAGCTCGCCATCGTCTCAATAATGCGGCTCTGCGAGAAAATAAACAGTGTAATCGGCACACTCATCAGAATAAGTGCCACCGCAGCACCTGCTCCTGCCCGGGATATTCCGCCTTGAATGATCTGGCCTGCTGCGTAGTGCAGTGTCTTGAGCTGCTCGCTGTAAATGTAGCCATTGCCGTCACTGCCCCATAACATCTGGAACAGCAGGATGATCAAGGTCAGCCAGGCGGGCTTCACATTTGGCATCACAATCGACCAGAAGATCCGGTATTCACTCGCACCATCAATCTTCGCCGCTTCCAGCAATGCATCCGGAATCTGCTCCATGAACTGCTTCATCAGATACAGACCAAGTGAATAGGCGAATGCCGGAATAATAACGGCCCAATACGTGTCGATCCAGCCGAGCCAGGACATGATCATATAATTGGGAATGGCCGTTACAGCAGGTGTGAACATGAGCGATAGCACAACCACCTGGAACATGAACACTTTGCCCGGAAATTTATGCTTGGCAAGTGGATAGGCCGCTGCAGAAGCCAAGAGCACATGACCCACAATACCGATGCCCGTGATAAATACGGTATTGAATATATATCGTGAGAAGGGCACCCACGAGTCGCTCAGCAGATTCAGCAAATCCGTAAAATTGCTGAACGTTGGATTTTTGACAAACAACGTCGGTGGAAAGGTAAAAATCTCATCCAGCGGTTTGAAGGCATTGTTGATCGCATAGATCAGCGGCAGTACCATGAAGGCACCAAATACGAGCAGAAGGGCAAACAGGGAGAGACTGCCGGATAACGAGCGATTCACCCGCTTTTTGCCTGTCGCAATTGCAGCCATAGCTATTCTCCCACCCTTCGCAGCAATTTCTGTACCAACAGGTTAGTGCCTACCATAATCATGAAAAGTACGGTTGCAATCGCCGAAGCATAACCCATCTCAAACCGTGTTGTACCAAAGTCGATCAGGTGAGTGACCACCGTCTCTGCCGCATAGTTCACGCTTGGAAACCCAGCCAGTGCGATGGAGACATCCGCCACGGCAAACGAGGTGGTGAGTTGAATGACTGCACCGAACATCAGCTGCGGCCGCATGGAAGGCAAAGTAATATACCAGAGCTCCTGCCAGCGATTTTTGACCCCGTCTACCGCACCTGCTTCATATAACGTCCGGTCAACCGTCTGCAACCCGGCGATGAATGCCAGAAACCCCGTACCCAAGCTCAGCCACAGCTGCACGAGGATAAGAATAGGCATGATGTAAGCCTCCGTCTTCAGCCACTGGATCGGTTCCAGCAGGAAGCCCCATCGGATCAATAATCCATTGGCAATACCGTAGCGATCGCCCGAGAAGATCATCAACCAGATAAAGTAGACATTTCCGGAAATGGAGGGCGCGTAAAAGATCAATGTCATGAATGCCCTCCATTTGGGCGTCAATTCATTAATGATCCAGGCAAACACGAAGCAGGCAATATAACTGATGGGTCCGGTAATAATGGCAAACAGCAGCGTATTCTTGATGGCGATCAGGAATACGTCATCCTCCAAAAACAACCGAGTGTAGTTCTGCCAGCCAATAAAACGCGGAAACTCCAGCATGTTGAAATAGGTAAAGCTGAGTATGATTGAGATAACAACCGGGATCACGGTAAACATGGTGAACAGAATCATGTAGGGAGCCAGCAGGACATAGGAATGCTTGCTGGCCTTCATCTCCTGGAGCTTCCAGCTCCACCATGATTTCATGCCCATCCTTGAAGCCTTCTCAGGAGGACTGTGTTGACCGTCTCGGAGTGATATTTGTGACACTGTTAACCCTCCCTCTGCTTACGGAAGACCAAATTCATTACGTTTGATCCGAATCTCGTCCTGAATATACTGGGTGTAGTCCATGATGGATTCTCTGGCTTCCACTTGACCAACCACCGTTTTGTAAAAGGCATTGAACAGATGGCGTCCGGTAAAATAACCGCCTGGCACTTCGGGAATGCCCTTCACCGTTTCGAATTGTGCCTTAAGATTGGCATAATCCTCAGCTGGCCACGGCAATGAATCAAGCGCCTTGATGTTGGCCGTTGGATAACGCGCAGCAGCGCCCATCAGTCCTTCCATCTCACGGCCGAATTCAGCCTGTACCGGTGTGCTGGTCCACCATTTCATGAACTCCCACGCGGCTTCCTTATCCTCGGCGCTCTCCAGCATCATGACTGCGCTGCCTCCGCCTGGCACATCGCGATTCAATGTTCCATCTGCCTGTACCGTACCCGGGACAGGAACGAAGCCCCATAGTCCGCGAATCTCCGGTGCAAATACGGATAGCTGATTATACATCGTGTAATCCGTCAAGCCGATCGGCATCTGCCCTGTTCTGAAGCGGTTCGCAAAGTCATATTCCCGCTCCAGCTTGTAATCGGTATAGAACTCTGTCCACTGCTTGAATGTCTCGATCCCGATACGGGAGTCCAGATCGGATTCCTTGCCATCGTTGCGGTAGAAGGATCCTCCATTCTGTAGAAGCATGGTTGCGTACTGCGAGTTGGGCGGAATGTTGACACCCTGCATATTGGCCTGAGTCACAACCGGCATGCCGAATTCCATATGGTTTTTGCTCAGAATAGCCAGCAGGCTCTCGACGTCTTCCCACGTTTGAGGGACTTCAAGTCCCAGTTCTGCAAGCACATCTTTTCGGTAAAATAGCATATTAAAAGTCTGTGTTTCCGGCAGGGCATACACACCTGAATCATATACGTAGGGGATAATGGCACTTTCCCTGAACTCCTGTTCCACCGAGCTATAGTCAGCGAACTTGGTCAGATCCACTGCCGAGTTCCTCATAGCAAAGTTTACCGGCAGGTCATTGCCGATCTGCATCGCTACATCCGGTCCTTCACCGGACAACGTAGCTGGCAATAACGTCCCCATGTTGACCAGCTTCAGATTGACATTAATGCCGCTATCCGGTGTAAAGGTCTCATCAATCATTGCCTTCATCGTATTGGCCTGGTCACGTCCACTGCCGATCCAAACCGTTACCGTACGCTGGTCTTCCGAAGTGGCAACATTGCCGATTTGGTTATAGTCAATAAAGAATGAATGATAGAATGTCTTCGCTTCATGACCGACCTTCGCCAGCGCTCCCATCCCTTTATGAGGGATACTGCTGTCGATGGACGCGACATACAGGGCATCAATTTCAAGCGGCTGCTCCCGTGCCTGCTGCACCCATGTTCCGAGACCACCCGTATTCGTTTTGTAAGCTGCAAGCCGTCTTGGTATGGTATCCGGCTTGTCAATCATCTCGTCCAGCTGCTGTGCCATCGTCTTGATCAACGCTTCCTGATCACTGGACTGGCCAGATAGAAGTCGAAGCTGCGCTGCCACGTCCTTGAGTCGTTTACTCTCCCCGGCAAATACCTCCAGCAGGTTCGGAATTTGCTTCTCCACCCGGTAATCCCGGAATTCATCCGGCTTGGTGCCTGTGATCATCAGAATTCGCCGGTACATAGAGTTCAGGTTATACAGACTATCCTCTACATTGCGGATGAGCGGTGCGAAGTCACCCAGGCTGTTCTCCAGCCGTATGACATGTTTGCCTTTTTCCAGCTGAAACTTGTACGGTTCCTTCCCGCCCATCACATCCACGCGATAGTCGCTTTGGTAGCGGAAAGGTGCTTTTGCCATCTCGGCAAAGGGGACCTCACCATCAATGGTCAGTTTGCGCGTGGAATAGATGCCTTTGACGAAATTCTGCTGTGCAGTCAAGCCGATATGATAAAGTCCACTCTCCGGCACATCGACCTCCCACTCAATCCACTGTCCCGGAAGACGCCAGTTGTAGCCACCAATCGTATTGACGCGCACCTGGGAAGCACTATACGGGGATACCGCTGAACTTGATCTTTCGCTGGTCGGGTACAACGTTGGTGAGGATTTGGCAATCGCCGCTTCTCCTTCAATCCGAATGAGTACATCTTTTGGCTGTCCGGAAGAATCCGTCTGCTGTGCCCCTGCGGTTTCCGCATAAGGAAGGACATTCTTCTCGTTGAAGAGCCGCAAGGATCGTATGACCATCGGTTCACGCGTGGATTTCAGCGTTAGGGTGTGTTCCCCTTTTTCGAGAAAAAACTTGAATGGTGCCTGCTCGTATCCATCTGAATCCTGGAACGTCTCTTCCATCCAGCGTGGTTTCTCCACTTGTTTCGGACGAAGATCATTTCCCTGATTATCCTGCTCAGCGGTTTCTTTCTCACTGCCCCATACCCGGTCAAATTGCAAATAGGCCGCTTCCGAAAATGGAAGTTCACCGTCAATATAGAGTGCACGCTCAATAGCGGAACTTTTACCTTCTACAGGAAAATAAACTGCCGAGAGATTGTACATTCCGGTTTCCGGCACATCGACAATCCAATCAACCTCTCCTGTCTCACCGGTATACAAGGACACCCCTTCCTTGCCTTCATAATCGATCAGTTTGCGGACCTCTTCACCCTCAGCTCGTATGTAGTCCCCCACTTCAATGGTGATATCCACCTCTGGCCGCAATGCTTCACCTGCTTGGATTACATATTGTTCGTATCCCTTCTTCTGCCTGGTCTGCTGCAAGATTGCATCGACCTCAATAGCTGGCAGACTGCCAGGCGGGACATCTGCACTCTCCACATCCGTACCGGAAGTGAAATACAGCAAAATGCCGGCTGCAGCCGCTACGAGTACAGTAGGCAGGATCCATCGGTTTCGTTGTAGAATTCCAGCCATTCTACGAGTCCTCCTCATCAAGGCTGATGCCAGCAACACCCTGGTTGGAATTCAGAAAAACGGGGTTTCGTGCATGATTACAGGCACCGGAAACCCCACTCTGAATCACTTGCTGGTGTTATTGCTTGCCAAGTTTATCAACTGCAGCTTGTGCCTGAGCCTTATATTTCTCAGCTGTCGCTGTAACGGACGCGTTGTTTTTGATGATGTCGTTCACATAATCTCCGATGGGATACCCTGCGTAGGCATCATCAAGCAGGATACGTCCCGTACCGGCAATATGCTCACGAATCATGGCAATATCCTTCTCGTCGGTATACCGGCTCTCCAGGTAATCCTGACCCGGATACTCTTCAATCTGCGGGATATCATAGGTCTCTTCATAAATCTGGTAGACAATCTTAGGATCCTCTACACCTTTAGGAATGAATTTCGCTGAGGCTGCGTTATTGGCGTAGGTTATATCCTTGCTGCCCTGAGGTCCGTTCGGAATGGGAACTACACCAGCGGCAAAGGTGATATCGCCCAGCTGCCATTCAGCGGCAGTAAATAAGGCAACGTCTCCATCCTTGAATGTATTGCTTTCCTCCCAGTTGGTTTTGTCGCCCGTCTTAACCTTCACGACATTCTCCACGTTATACAGGCGTTTAACGAATTCGGCTGCCTCAATGGTTTTGGGATCGGACAATCCTTCTTTTGCATTTTCGTCATCTACGATCGTGCCGCCATTGGCAGCGGTAAAGTGACGAAGCACGTCAATCGGCCAGCCGGAGAATCCGTATACGTCAATTTTGCCGTCGTTATCCGTATCTTTCGTTGCCTGTTTGGCCAGTTCCATGAATTTGTCCCAATTCCACTCACCCTGGTTATAGAGCTCCTGTGGATCAGGCAGCGACATTTTTTTGAACAGGTCACGGTTATAGTGAAGTCCCAGACCAATGCTGATTGGATTATCGAATGAGTAGTAATCACCGGCGATGGCCGGATATTTGGTAATCAGGTTAGCTTCCTGATTGATGTTGTTCTCGGCTGTGGTGAATTCGGAGATCGGCAGCAGCTGCCCTTTGAGGATGGCGGGAAGAGCGGACTTGTATTCCATCTGGACGATGTCTGCGAATGGCTCGCCAGCCAGCGCAGTCGTGGTGAATTTATTCATGTATTCTTCGAATGGGACATTGACAAACTCGATTTTCACGTTATATTTTTTTTCGACTTCAGCAATCTTATCGAGACGGGCCTTATCCGATGCTGTCTCCCCCGCTGGCGTCAGATCCCACCAGGCAGCAACCTTGATGACACGTCCACCGAGATCCGGTACATTTGCTGCCACCTCTTCTGTCCCGCCTTCTGTCTCTGTTCCGGCGGTTTCGGTTGTCGTGCCCGAATTGGCGGTCCCCTCTGGCTCTGTGCCATTTTGCACTGTACCACCTCCACTGCAAGCGGATACAAAAAGGATCACAGCCAGTAACATCAACGGCAGAACGTTCCATTTTCTAATCATGTTTTTTACAACCTCCCCGAATGTGTATGCCTGAAATGGTCATGTCAAATCGCTAGCACTCACTCACCTAATGAAATCAGCACACCACCACCATTTGTTATTTTAATGTTTGGTTTGAACAAACAAAATTTAACATAGCAAAATGTAAGCGTCAACATTTTATTGTTAACATTTTCTAGTTTATCTGATATTATGCTGATATAACCTATAATAACGCTGATACATGCATGTTAGAAAGTTTTTCCTGCCCTAATCTTTTCTTCACCATCTCCATATCGTTAAAATTTTGTTATTTTATAAAAATAACAAATAGATAATAACGAGTGACATATTCCGATCTTTTCTCTCACCAAACTTCATCATTCCAGTTTCTTGTCCAACTTAGAACGATAGAACCACTAACATTTTTCATTCTGTATCCGTTATTAGATTAGAGGAAATATATCATGATATACTGGAATCAGTTTCATGCTACATGGTCAAGAATACGGCAGAACTAAGAATGTAAGGATGGTATGATGAAGACGAAGGTAACAATTCAGGAAATTGCACATTTTACGGGTCTGTCAAAATTTGCGGTTTCACGTGCGCTCTCGGGTAAATCCGGTGTGAGCGACCAGACACGTGATATCATCCTCAAGGCCGCTGGCAAACTTGGATATTTCAAAGATAACAGCCTGTTATCTGGCGATATGAACAACAGCAATGAACTTCACGACCCTCAAAACATACGGTGGAGCGGAACGATTCTCATTCTGTTTCCCAATGTCCGTTATCAGAACCAGGAATCCGTCTATTGGGGTCCTATCTTTAACGGGATATCATCCAGACTGAACCAGAAAGGGTTTAACATCCTCACTCTGACGGAGCCTTCTACAGATCAATTATTTACGCTGCTGAATCCCGATGCCATTCGGGGCATTATTACAGTCGGTTCAATAACGACACCCATTTTGCTAGAAATCAAACGTCTGGGAATACCTGTTGTTATGGTGGATCATCTCGATCCAGTCTTCCACAGTGACAGCATTTTTACGGATAACTTTGCTTCCATGCGTGAAATTATGCTATATCTCCTTCGTAAGGGCTTCAAAAGCTTTCAATTTGTTGGAAACACCAGTGACGCCCACAGCTTTTATGAACGTTGGATTGCTTACAGTTCTGTGCTTATGGGTAACGGGATAGAAATGAATCAGATACCTGAATTGTGCAGTCCTGCGGTTGATGATTTCCGGCAAACATTTACCTCTGTGATCCATGAAGCGAACTTGCCAGAGGTGTTTGTATGTGCCAATGACTTCTTCGCCCTCTACACCATTGAAGCACTGGAGAGCATGGGGATTAGCGTACCTGAACAATGTGTTGTCACCGGTTTTGATAACACATACGACAATATTCCCGTGCTTGCCACGGTTAATGTGAACAAGGAATTAATCGGTGCACGTGCAGTGGACCAGATGTTGTGGCGCATTATAAACCCGGAAAGTAATGTGGAGAAAAAGCTGATCATGGCTGATGTCCTCATTCGGGAGCAATATGGCCGGCATAGCGGATAAACCACGCTAACGACAAAAAATCCCCCACGCCAGTGTTCTTACTGGCTGGGGGATTTTAAAGTCATGCCTACATATCAAAGTCCGCTATGCCTATTACGTATCTGTCCGCACGTCGTCCCATTCCTGATCCATATAACAGATCAGCCAATTCAATGCCCGGTGGCGTTCGTAAGCCACGCCTCCATTCAATCCCGCGGGAGGTGTTTGCTCATTAATCCGGCTGTTCACACATACCCAGTTGTAACGGTAGATCAGATCGGCCGCATCGAGAATTTCACTTTTGCTCCGCAGGGATGCACCCGCGAGGAAGTCCTCGAAGCTGTCCTTTTGCTGCAAATAACCTACGGCTTGTCCCACGTTACATAGATCTACTGGAGCTCCCAGCTCATCGACATAACCAAGCGCCCACAGCATGACATGGTAAGCCTCGTATCCCCACGAAAAGGTGATGACTTCCTGCTGCTGCGCTCCATGCTGCTCGATAAATCTTTTCTCCGCTGGGGAGAAAAATGAGGCTGCATCGTACTTGTCGATGACCTCCTGAACAAGTGCTGTGGTGTCCTCTGCACTCTCTCCTGCACCGAGGCATTCACCCTTGAGTGCTGCGATACATAAGGCTACCGCTCGTTGTGCCACTTCTTCAACGCTTCGGATCGTTGTATGCTCATCTCCAGCCCTTGCGGGTAAATGCACATTGAATGGAATCCCCTGCGCTGCCATAATGGACTCCGAATTTTCCTTGCGGCGAGTGCCTGACTCGGACGGTGGTCTGACATCGTCCAAAAGACTGGTGTCTGCTGTCACGTGGTAATCCTCTACCTCGGATTCCCCGTTCACGTCAAGCAGCAGCTGTCCTTGTGCATTCAGCAGGGAGCCGCCTCCCCAAAAAATAACCGCATCCAGCCCTTGAGCAAGCTTCAATAACTCCTGGAAGAACTCCTCCGTTATATCCTCTTCGGTCTCAATACCAACGACCATGTTCAGGGTCGAGCATTTGATCAGCACTTTTTCCTGCACTGCCGGGTTACGTCCTTCAATCTGACTCATGAACCCCATCATGCCGTTCATCATCGAAGCGAATTCTTCAGGATGTGTCTGACTGGTCATGATATTGAAGCCCTTGGTTTTCTTGCTGAGCCACTTTTTGCGGATAACCTGAATATGTGTCTTGTCTTCCTTGCGTATGATCTTATCCTGTGGATAGATGGATTGAATAAGTTCAAACAGCTGATCCAGGTCAAACTGGGAGCTGTATAATGCGCAGTTTCTCATGGTGCTCACCTTCTTCTATTAAGTTCATATCATTCATAATTAAACAAGGACTCCCGGACAGAACCTAGCTCACTAGTCCTTATATGGATCAAATTCATTGCCACCAGCCATGGCAACGCCAACAGGGCGCAGCACATGATTGATTTTTAGAGTGTTTGCATGAGCATTCAGAACATCCTGCAGCTTTTTATACACAAATGGGCTTTCGTCCGTGCCTGCACCCCTCAGTTCCACGCCATACGCACGTATGGCCGCATGCATCTGTTCTTCACTGATCTCGCCGCCCATGCGAGTTCGCAGCTTGTAGTTCATTTTCCCGGCAGCCTGGGTACGACTCATGATCCGTCCAGCCCCATGCACCGTGCTGCGGTAGGATTCCGCGTTCTCCTCGCTGTGGATGCCCTCCACAATCACTGAGATATCTCCCATGCTGCCTCCGACAAAACCAAGCTGTCCGGGTGCCAGTGGGGTGGCTCCCTTGCGGACGACGACCACGTCTTCGCCCATATGCTGTTCTTTCCAGGCAAAGTTATGATGGTTATGCACCGAGTACTCCGCACTCGCTCCAAGAATACCAAGGACCTGTTCTATAACATAATCTCGTCCTGCATAGGCATACCGGCCTGCGAGTGTCATTCCGTCCCAATACATCTCGCCTATTTCGCTGTTTAAGTCAAACAACGTTGGTGGCTGATCCATGGATTCACCGGGCGCCTTCCCGCTGAACTCACGACCTGCAGCCAGATTGAGGAAACCGCTCGCGACTTTATGACCAAACCCCCGACTGCCGAAATGATTCGCAACCCATACTTTACCCGTTGATTCCTCTACGAAAATATCCACAAAGTGATTGCCGCTGCCTACCGTACCAAGCTGGTTGCGTGCGAGCGTTTTTAATTTGTGCTGCAGCCCAGGTTCAATCGAATCGAACAGCTTCCAATTCGCATCATCAAACAGCTCGTGATCAACCGGAGTTGGATTATTGCGACCCACGCCGAACGATACGTTTGCATTGATATCATCCATAATAACGGCAATCTGTTCCTTGATATCCTCCCACATGAGATTTGTACGAACCGCCTTGTTTCCGCAGGCAATATCGTATCCAACGCCCGAAGGACTGATCATGTTACGGTAAGCGACAACACCTCCGATCGGTTGCGAATATCCTTTGTGATGGTCAGCCATCAGTGCAACGCCAAGCACATCTCCATGCTGTGAACACGTCACTGCCTGACTCACTGCATTCTCCAGCGGCTCCCCCCATACTTTGATGTTTTCCACGATTCTCATGTTAGGTATGACCTCCAGTCTTATCAAACACTTTGTATATATTACCAAAAACCATACCAAATGGGCAGTACATCATTCCCCATTGGATGAACAAATTGCTGCTCTGATGGCAGCAACTTCTAATGATCGCTGTATGTAATCGGAACAATTTCAAGTTTCTATTTCCACCTCATGCATCCTATATCAAACAAAATGACATATATATATTGCAAAAAGACTCGAATAATATTATCATAAGACCAATAGGAAATATTCCCCACATTTTCAATTCCTACAAAGGAGAGGTCAATCATGAAATGGTTCAACAAAAAGGGCAATCAGGATGAGCGTATCGTCAATCTGAAAAACAAGGTGTACAAGGAAGCTTACATATTAATTATGTATCTATGCGGCGTCTCCATCTTGGTCAAAAGTTTTTTCCAATGGGAAACGTATTCCATGTTGACGGAATTGATCGTCATTCTCGCAGGAAGTATTTATTTCGGAGTTCGATCCGTCATGCTGGGCATTTATTCGGATGAAGTTGAGGTCCACGACCAGACAAGCAAAATGTCGTACAGCCAGCGAAATGTAATTACGGGCCTCATTATCGGTATTTCGATGGCCTTGTTCCTAGGCATAAGAAGCTCTGTTTTGTTTGCCGATACGGCGAATGAGAAGTGGTGGTATTTCTTCCTCGTGTTCATATTTTCACTGCTGCTATACATTCCGCTCTTTGCGGGATTTAATATCATCGTTCATCACTTCGCAAACAAGGCGAGTCAAAAGGCCGCAAGTAAAGATCAGTGTGATTCATAGAAAGGATACAAGGGTGAATGGGCATGAAAAATATACGATTGAAAGTCGCCAGGGTAGAAAAGGATCTATCACAGGATGATCTGGCACGGATCGTCGGTGTATCGAGGCAGACCATTGGTCTCATAGAACTGGGCAAGTATAATCCGTCTCTCAGCTTATGTATCGCCATATGCAAGGCACTCTCAAGAACACTGAATGATCTGTTCTGGGACGATGAGCAGACATAAGCCGGAACGTCCAATACGGAAGCATTATGTTAATTCATAGTTAATTCATAGTTGAAGGAGGCGTTATTTTGAGCTATTTCAGAAAGCAAAAAACGGGTGCAGTACTTGCACTGTCTACAGTCATACTGGTGAATCTGCTCTATCCAATCAGACATGCAGATGCAGCTTCATCAACCGCTATGGAGACCATTCATGGACAGGTAACCCAGGTGGAAACTGCGAAAACATCGGATGAGAAAATTACAGAATGGAACAAGTGGGCTGGAGATCACGCATATCGACTGGAGAGCATCCAGCCTGCGAAGACAGGTCAGGAGACCGATTCCTTCTCGGATCTCGAGATGTTGAAACCCCTGCTCCATGACAAGCGAATGGTATTCCTTGGTGAAAGCTCTCATGGGGTTGCCGAGTTTAATCTGGCGAAGACCCGGCTGATCCAGTTTTTGCATCAGGAAATGGGATACAACGTTCTTGCATTTGAGAGCGGTCTTTCCAACACGTCACTGGCTAATGCCACGGCCAACCAGCAGCATCCAGAGCAAACGATGAAAAACGCCATTTTCGGCGTCTGGTGGTCCAAGGAAATGATGCCCTTATTCGATTACCTCAAAACAAGTACAAAAACTGAACAGCCCCTCATTCTAACCGGTTTCGACATGCAGCTGCAGTTCCCGTTATTGGATGGTAAGTGGCTGAAGGATAAAGAACTTGCCAATCGTCTAGCACACACGGAACAAAAACTGTCCAGTTACTCTGCCGGTACGGATCTGAAAGCCTATCGAGCTGAGAAAAATAAAATCATCAAGGTATACCAAGACGTTCTTCAATCCCTGAGGTCCGAACCGAACCAGGCCTATCTGCAAAAAGAATACCCGGATCAGCCCAAGCTTTCCATGCTGCTAGAGCGAAGCCTCAGTGATCGAATTCGCGTCGCGAGGGAATATGTCGATCTTTCCATCCGGGCTACAAGTGAAATGAATGAGGGCAAATATGAGACATTTCTAGATTCCATGGAATGGCGCGATCAGGCGATGCATGACAATCTCATGTGGCTTGCGACCGAAGTTTATCCAAACGAAAAATTTATAGTATGGGGACATAATGATCACATCAGAAAGGCGCAGAGCGAAGTCATGGGCTCGCCCTATCCCATAACCATGATGGGGGAGAAACTTTCGGAAGAAATGAAAAAATACAGTTATGTTTTGGGATTGTATGCATCAAGCGGCCAAACAGCCGATAACACCGGAGGAATTCATGCTGTTGAACCAGCTGCACCTGGTTCCATTGAAGGTATTATGTCTGCCACAAATACACCTTATAGCTTCCTGGATCTTCGGTACCAGAACAGAGAGACCGGGAACTCCTGGATGTTCGAACCACGATTTGCATACAGCTGGGGCATGATCCCTGAGAGCCTCGTCCCCCGTGATCAGTATGACGGTATTTTAATGATTAATGATGTTCATCCACCGCAATATATCCGCTCCTCCTCATCAGATTCATAAGGACATAATAAGGAATAAATACAAAAAAGAGAGCTGACAGCTCTCTTTTTTCTTGCCATTTTATCAGGTCTCACTTTTTGCTGATTTTGAACTTGAACTCCCATGTTGCCGTGTTACCCGAATATCGGCCCCTGTTTTCTTTTACAACAACGGAAAGAGTCTTATTCGTTGATTTGGAGAATGAAGATACCTTGACATTCGCGCTCTTGCTTCCGATATCCGGAATCTTATCCTGTTCTTCGGCTTCCGCTTTTAATTTTAGCGTATCAGTTGATTTCAGATTTAATGTAACCGATGAACCTTCCTTCAGGTTTTTGCCGTTCACGCTTGCACCTATTGCCCATTCGTTGCCGACGGAATTGTTCTCTGCCAGCTCGGCGCTCATCAGCGTCACCGTTACCTTAAGCGTTTTGGCAGCGGCGTAAGATGTTGGGGAACATACGGCGAAGATCAAACTCATCATCATCAAGACATTAGCCCATTTTTTGAACACGAGAGTGCCTCCCTCAGATCCATGAATTTTTCAATGTTGACTATGCCTTATTCGCCTTGCTCCTTAAGTAATCCTTCTGGTCATCAAGGGGATTCTTATGCTCTAGTGTTTGCCACTGAACACAAATTTTCACTGCACTTGTGCATAGCTTCTCCATTAGCAGCAAATACCTAACTTAGAGGTGTTGACCATATGTTCCAATTTATTTTTAGAAAAAAACAAAAATCAGAGTCCCTTCCTGTACCAACAGGCCCTCAAACGAAGACAGCTGATCAAGGGAGTCCTACTCCTGATTTCATCCAACCAAATCTGGAGTCTAACCTTCAGGAATTACAACATTCGTTCACAAACTGTTCTGATGTCGTTTTCCGCACGATCACTGTTGAAAACTCTCTAGCCGCTTGCCTGATCTATATTGATGGTTTGTGTGACACCGAACTTCTCGATCAGCTGCTGCTCCAGCCTTTTCTTCCAGGGGGAGAACTTGCTCAGGCTGCAGCAGAAAAGAACTTGGGCACTTTAACACGAGATAAACTGGCAGCAGCAGGCAAGGTTCAGCAGGCTCAAACATTGACCAACCTGATGGATGGCATCCTGATTGGACAAACAGGGATCCTGATTGAGGGAGAGAGCCAAGGCCTTCTCGCGGATTTCTCCAAATCCGCACAACGAGGCATTGAAGAACCTACCTCAGAAAAGGTCGTACGCGGTCCGCGGGATGGCTTTACGGAAACTCTGCGTGTTAACACTTCACTACTGCGCAAAAGAATTCACAGCAGCCGGCTGAAGATGGAATCCATGAGCATGGGTGAACTGACCAGAACGGAAGTCGTCCTTTGTTATATCGAGGGTATCGTTCAGGATGAGCTGCTTCATCTCGTTCGGAAGAGGCTGCAGCAGATCCATATTCAGGCTTTGGGAGGGTCAGCTAATATTGAGGAACTAATTGAGGATAATCCCTATTCCCCATTTCCCCAACTGCAGAACACTGAACGCCCGGATGTCACAGCGGCGAGTCTGCTGGAAGGCAAGGTTGCCATCCTTGTGGACAACACCCCTTTTGTACTGATTGCTCCAATGAATTATTGGACCGGTCTCCAGTCTGCCGAAGACTACCATGAACGTTTTCAATACATGACGTTTGTACGCTGGATTCGCTATACTTTTGTACATATATCCCTGCTGCTTCCGTCTCTGTATGTCGCACTAACCACCTTTCATCCACAGGTCATTCCAACATCCCTATTGATTAGCGTTGCCTCTGCCCGCGAAGGAGTTCCTTTACCGGCTGTATTTGAAGCGATCATCATGGAATTTGTGTTTGAAGGGCTGCGTGAAGCAGGAATCAGACTGCCCCAGCAAGTCGGTCCTGCAGTCAGCATTGCAGGTGCGTTGGTAATCGGTCAGGCTGCAGTAGAGGCGGGTATTATTTCGGCACCCATGGTGATTATTGTCGCTACGACCGGTATTGCCTCCTTTGCTTTTCCCAGATACAATCTGGGATTTGCATTTCGGATGCTCCGTTTTCCACTGCTTGTATGCGCTGGTTTTATGGGTTTCTATGGGATTGTTTTGTTTCTGATTGCGCTGAGTGTCCACCTTGTTTCGCTGAAGCCATTTGGAGTCCCTTACATGACGCCTGTTGCACCATCATCTTCCCGCCATCTGAATGATGTTCTATTCCGAGGTCCGGTATGGAAAAAGAAAAATAAAAAACAGCTGCTTGCCAGCATTCCACCCGATATGGAGTCAGACCAAACCCAAGAGAGCAGGAGTAGATCCAAATGAACAGCGTACGATTTTATACCATGATGCCGCTGCTTTTCGTACTTTTGGTGATCACTACGGGCTGCTGGGACCGGCAAGAAATGAATGACAGGGCGATCATCCTTGGCTGGGGCATGGACCTTAACGAAGATGGGAGCTACACGGCAACAGCTAACATTGTGGTGCCCATGAATACCAAATCAGGTGGTGCTCAAGGAGGAAATAATGAATATATGTTGCAGACTGCGAGAGGCAGAAGTGTCATTGACGCTGCACAAAACATTCAAAAGAAAATGTCACGTGTTTTGTTTGCCAGCCATCGTCGCAATATTTTCCTTGGGGAGTCTTTGGCCAAGAGAGGTATCGGCCATATTGTCGATGAATATGCTAGAAACCCGGAGTTGCGGCTAAGGACCAATATATTCGTGGTCAAAGGCGGAACAGCCCAGCAGGCTATGTCGTTATCCAATCAGTTGGAGAAGAATCCCTCAGTCGCCGTACTCAAAATTCAGGAAAAAATCGGTGCACCGGTAGGCCGTTCTCTACTTGATTTTTTTATCATGAGTAATGCTTACGGCGGATCGGTCATGCCTGTGCTGCAAATTGTTTCACCGCCTGGCGAGTCCCAAAAAAAGAATGAGAATGATAGCCCCCCTACGCCGACACTGGAGGCTGCTGGTTCCGCGATCTTCGACCGTTCCTTGAAACTGACCGGGTACCTGGGCTACAACGAATACTGGGCAAGATTGTGGATTGTCAACAAACTTCGTAACCGGGATTTGATCGCGCAGATGGACGGACCAGAGAGCACAGTCGCAGTGCGAGCCAGGAATTTCAAATCCAAAGTCACGCCGGTGATTAACACTCATCCCATTCGGCTGAACGTCGTGCTCTCTGCTCAAGGGCAGATACCCGAGAACAATACCGGTTTAGATCTGTCGATTCCCGAGAATATCAAAAAAGTGGAGACACGCTTGAATTTGCAGCTTCAACGGCAAATCGAACATATCGTGACTAAGGTTCAGGATGAGTTTCAGACAGATATTTTTGATCTTGGAGATATCATCCATCGTAAGTATCCTCAGCAGTGGAAAAAGATGGCCGGAGATTGGAATACGCTTTTCCGTGCTTCAGATATTTCCGTTAAAGTGAATGTCAAAGTGGATGGAGCGGGATTGACGGGAAAATCATTGCTGCCGGATGTATACAAAGGAGAAGAACAACATGCAGATCAGTAACCGTCAATTGTTCTGGCTTATCATGTCTATCGAGATCGGCATGAACCTGCTGCTCTCCATTAACTTCGCAATCCAGAGTAGCAAGCAGGATGTCTGGATGTCAATGATCCTGGCCGGTCTGGTAAGCCTGTTCATTGGGTGGATATGTATCAAGGTCAGCCTGCTATATCCGGATCAAACACTGATGGAATTCACCACCACCATCCTTGGCAAAGGATTAGGAAAAGTTGTAGGTCTTTTCTATCTTGCCCAGTGGTATTGGGTGGTCGCAGTTATGCTCAGGGAGGAGTATACTTTTGTCCGGCTCAGCCTGTTGCCCAAAACACCGGACTATCTGATCGTCCTGACAATGCTTGCTGTTGTGGTCTATGCTGTCTACAAAGGTGGAATTGAGACCATTGGACGCTTAAGTGAACTGTGGGGCCCCATTCTCCTGCTTATTCTCGTGTTCACCATCATTTTGACTTCTCACAATCTAAGGATTCATGCCCTGCTGCCTATCTATTCCGATTCAGGCATGCTTCCGATTATGAGAGGAGCCCTGACACCAACCTCTCTGTTAGGCGAAGTCTCTCTAGTCATGATGCTGATCTCTTTTACCTCCTTTTCCAACAAGACAGATAAACAGCGGCAGCTATCCAAAAGTATCCTGAGCGCGGTCTTCTTATCGACAACGTTTCTGATTTTGGGTGCTGTGTGGGTCATCATGACCTTTGGAGCAGAATTGGCCGCGCGAATCCATTATCCTTTTTTTGAAATGGTCAAGCTTGTCTATCTGATGGAATTTATTCAGAGTCTGGAAATTATCATGGTTTCCATTTGGGTGATCAGTGTCTTCATTAAGCAATCCGTCTACCTGTTTATCGCCAGTTATGGGTCAGCCCAATGGATTGGTCGCACCCCTGGGTGGAAAAAGTGGTTGTGGGCTGCTGCGTTTATCATTGGGGCTTTGGCCATGACGATAGTCAGGCTCGATCCATCCTCCAAAACCCTGCTGGAAGTGATCTGGATCCGCTTTGTGCTGCCAATTAACTTCCTCATTTTTCCATCCACACTATATATCGTCGGACGCTTGCGAAAGAGAAAACAGGAACACAAAGCAAGCCCATGATTGTAACACATCAGATTTCCCCTCTCGTGCAACAAAGACACACTCCTGTAAAGGAAGCATTAACTGCCCGAGAGGATTCACTATTATTTTCCCCCCGGCACAATTACAAATGGAAAATACTCATTTCAAATGCTTCCGGTACCCTTGGACCTTCTCATCCTTGAATCCAAGCTTTTCATAGAAAAGATGTGCTTCCTTGCGCTGATCTCCAGATACCAGAATCATGTACTCGCACCCGAGGTCTCTCGCAATCCGTTCAATCTGGAGCATCAGCTTCTGACCGATTCCCTGTCTTCGTACCTGATCGGATACGATCACATTCTCTACAACCATGAAAGGCTTGCATTGTCCCACGAGATCCATGCATTCGATCCCCATAACAGATCCGGCCAGTTCACCATTGTAAAATGCACCAAGCACATGATAATGACCATTTTGTTGTATGTACTTAAACATTTTCTGCATCTGCTCCTCATTGGTGGGGGTCCCCATCAACTCATTGTACAATTTGCTTAAGGCCGGCAAATCCTGAAGTTCAATGTCTCTGATTGTAACCATAGATCGATCCTCCTAAATTCCCATCATGTTGTTCCGTACTCTATATCTTACCCTACGTTAGATCCTTCTTAAAGTAATAATGAGAATGTCCTGTTGGCGCGTTCTCAAGGGTTGTCATCAATTGGTATCCATGCTTCTTGTAGAAGCCCGGTGCCTGGAACGAAAATGTATTCAGCATAATAAAATCACAGCTTTTCTCACGTGCAATACGTTCAATCTCGAGCAGCAATTGGGAACCAAAACCCTGGTGCCGCTGCTTCTCATCTACCCATAGGATATCGAGTTCCAACCAGTTCCAGCACAGCGTGCTGAGGACGCCGGCAACGATATCCCCTGCCTCATTTTTGATATTAAAATTCAATTCCTCATACCGATGCTTCAGATCTTCGCTCAGATGAGCCGCATTAAATGCAATCAGTTGATTACGCACATAGGCTGATTCTTCCGCATTACTTGGATTCAACGTACCTTCAGACATTTTTCATTCTCCTCCCTGTCACTCTCGCTGTTATAAACGGAATCATTCGTATACATTCCTTGAATATTCTAACATTATTGGACTGCATGCAGCATAAAAAACGCACCTCCAGAGGAGATGCGCAGCACCTGATATTATTCGATTGCTTGAATTGAAAAGCGACTAATTTTAGAGCAATTCTTCTCTCGTTTTAAGCATGACCTCTACGTATCCTGCGTCCATTCTGCCCAGCACGTCTCTAGCCTGCACGTGGATTTGAATCGGGGTTTCACTTGATGCAAGAGCTCTGATGTAGAGCTTCTGCCCTTCCATTCTGACTTCAGCTAGCTGCGGGTCCGGTGACTCTGCTGTGAGAATCAGTGTTGAACGGTCATCATCTTCATCTTCAAACATGTATGCCAGATCGATCTCGGTCTCTTCGTCACCAACATAAACGGTATTCCCAGCGGGGGCCTCCACCAGAACTGGTGCAGCATCATCGAAATCGTACATCGGTAAACGTTCAATCAGCCCCATATGCAAAGTAAAGTCAGGCTCGTCTCTGAGCATAATGGAATTGTAACGGATATTTAAGTTTTGCAGTAAAGGCAGGTCAGCAACTCCGGTAGGGATATGATTCAGTTGGTTATCGCCAACGTCCAACACTTGAAGGGAACTCAGGCCACTTACATCAAGTGATGTCAACTGATTGTAGGACAATACCAGCTCCTCAAGGTTTGAAAGTCCTGACACATGGACCTCTGTAAGTTGATTGCTGAATAAATCCAGCTTCTTCAAATGCGTAAAACCTTCAGCATTCACAAGGCTGATGTTATTCCCGGATAGGTCAATTTCCGTAACGTTCATGCCTTTGAAAATTTCGTATCCTGTCAGGTCAGAGATGCCCGCATCTCGCGCATACAGTCCTCCGTCCGTCTGTACCAGTGCATCCACCAGTTCCTGCTTGGTTAACGGATCATCCACATCCTTCTCAAGCCAATAGGCAACAGCTCGCGCTAAATTAGGATCAGGGAATTGCCTGCTGATCGTATTCGCAAGGACCGTGATCTTGAACTGTGCAGTAACACTGGCACCCTGGTTATCGACAGCCTTGACTGTAAGTACAGCTTCTCCTTCTGCCACTGCTGTGAGCTTGATTGTCTGACCATCTACCGCAGTAGAAACAACCGTTTCATCTCCATCTATAATACTAAATTGCAGGACTTCTCCATCCGGATCACTGAAGTAAGAGGAAGCCTGAAACTCCAGAGACGCATGATCCAGAACAAGTTCCTGATCGGGCAACCCATCGTTAATCACCACTGGGGCTTGATTTTCAGGTTCAGGGTTGGAAGGAGTTTCTGGATTGGTTGGATTGGTTGGATTGGTTGGGTTGGTTGGGTTGGTTGGGTTGGTTGGGTTGGTTGGATTCGTTGGCGTTGATCCGCTGCCTCCTCCTGCATTTCCACTTCCACTGCCGGAATTGTTTCCACTCCCATTCGTTGCGTTTCCACCGGTATTCCCTGTAACTCCACTACCTGTAGTCGTCCCCTCAACTTCCGTCACTTGATCTGGCTTATCCGAATCAGAATCTGAAGCAGCATTATCCAATTCCGATGATTGTTCAAGCGCCTTGATCGCGTCGCTTCCACGCAAAGCAATCACAGCCATTTCTTGTCTTGTTGTAGCACGTTTCGGAGCAAACTGGCCATTCTCGCCCTTTAACAAGCCCAGTTCAACTGCCTGCTTCACGCTGTCTGCAGCCCATGGACTGATACTGGAAGCATCCTTGAAAGATAACATTGAGTTCGTACCTGTTGCTTCTGTAAATCCTCTAAAATGAATCAAACGCATCAAAGTCACTGCGAGTTGTTCCCTGGTGACCAATCCATCCGGACGAAATGTGCCATCAGGATAGCCTTTCATGATTCCTGCAGTGCTTATCAATTTAATAAAAGCAATGTTATCCGTGCCTGAATTCAGATCCTTGAAAGCTTCGGATGAATTCTGAACTTCAGAGTCCTGATTCAAACCCGCAATGCGAACCAAGGTATACGCCAGATCACCGCGTGTAAGACTCCCTCTCGGATGAAACAATCCATCCTGCGTACCTGGGAACATCTGTTGTTCTGTTACGATCTCAATGGCCTGTCTCGCCCAAGGCGAGGCTTGCTGTAAGTCATTTGCGCTCCCGGTTCCCGCAGCGGCCCCGACGTTACCAGGAACAGTAAGTGATGAGACGGACAATAGAACTGCCAGATAAGGTAAGATTCTGTTGTTTTTGTTTCGTGTTTTCCCTTTGGATAGACGTGTTGACATGGTTAAGCTTTACCTCCCACATGACTCTAACCGTGCTTTTTCTTAAACAGCAAAGTTATTAATTGTCTTTATTGTAGGAGAGACTTCCATGAGAAAATAGTCTACAAAACGATAGACAGCTTGCTGCACATTCACAGCCAGCCCTGCTGTTCAGCAATCTGTACGGCATGCGCACGACTACTCGCGCCTAGCTTCGCAAACACCCGCCTGATATGCGTATTAACCGTTCCTGCTGAAATTCCAAACTCAGCTGCGATTTGTTTGCTGGTTAACCCCTCAGCAATGTAGCCAAATACTCTTTGCTCCATGGGACTAAGCCGCACGGAGGGAATACCATCCCGGTTTTCTTTTGCAAATGCAGATAGCAGTTCCTTTACATAGGCCAGTTTAATGCCCGAATCTGGTATGGAATGCGTACGACGCAAATGCAGGTAGTGCTGCAAAAGGCTCTTGACGGGTTGGCCTTCGTTTATAAAAGAACGAATGTAGCCCTCGGAACTGCCAATCGCTATAGCGCGCAGCAGCGGAGCCATACACTCCTCCTGACGCCCTTGGCGTTGAAGAATCTGAGCCTCAAGCAGTCCACATTCGACTTGTTCCGTTAACCAGTTCCGTTCTTCAGCAAGTGCACGTATGCGTTTCAGCTCATTCAAGGACTCTTCATCATCCCCTAACAAGAATTTAGCCCGCACACGTACAAGCGAGCTGAATACCTGATCACAGCTGATCTCAGGGTTCACCATTTCGATAATAGAGTCATCAACCATGAGCTGTGCTGTTACTGTAGGTTGAATTTCGAGTTGCAATCGGTATTGATGTGCCTGAATGATCGGCTGCCAGTACTCCAGATCCTTGACAGATAACAGAACGCAGAGCTGCTGCAGCAGCTTCACCCCTTCATTCGGTCTACCTTGAGCCATTTCTATTCTTGCTTTGAGAACGTAGGCTGGTACTAGAAGTGCAGCGACTTTGATCTGGAGTGCAATTTCAAGAGCACGATCCGCATAATGAATCGCTTCGGACAAGCGATTTTGCTCCAGCTTTATTTCAGCATAGCCAGTACCATAATAGGAGGTCACATAAGAACTCTCTGCAAACCAGCGATTCGTGATTGCACCGAAGCATTGTTCGCTTCGTTGCAGGGAACCGTTCACACCGTGGAAGCTGCGCAGACGCATGCTTTCCCTCCGGTCATAATCCATATACTGAAACGCAATATCATCCGGATAACCTTGATCGATATAGAATATCAGATGGTCAGACAGCCCTTGTAAATCCCTGTTTAGATAAGCCATATAAGCCCTCATCACACAAACGACCTGCAGCAAGTAACTGCTTATCTCAGGTGGCAATTGGTCCTGTAAATGGACCTGAATCATATGCTCCAGTCCATCAAGCTCTTTCATCATCTCACCATATGGCCGTTCACGAGCAATAAGAAATAAATAGGACATATACAATTTGGGACGAGCCTTCACCACCTCCTGTGGCAGAACATCGAAGTACCTTCGAAGTGTCCACCATTCACCCATAATAAAATGTGCAAATAACTCCTCCAGCAGCCGGGCCGCATCCTGCACATGCTGTCCGTGAATATAATGATCCAGTGCTTCAGCTGCATATCCTTGCTGTTCGTACCACCGTGCAGCCTTCGCATGAAGTGCGTTCACCTGTTCCGTTCCGGAACGAGCAAGCTCACGCCGCAAAAAGGATGAGAACATATGATGATAACGGAACCAGTACGCTCCCCGATCCATTGTAATTAGAAACAGATGCTCCTTCTCCAGATGTCTGAGCAATTGCGGAGCTTCACTTATTTCGGTCAGTGCTCTGCATAGATCTCCATTCATCCGCTGTACGACAGAGGTGCCGAGCAAGAAATGCTGCATTTCCGGGGATTGCCGATGAAACACTTCCTCCAGTAAATATTCGGAAACTGACCGATCGCCGTAGTGATGGTGATCATCCTGAGAAGTTGGAGCCCGTCGATTGGCACTGCGCGATCTTACTTGTTCTGTGCTATCGGTATAGGACAGTGCCAGCAGCTTAAGTCCGGCCACCCACCCTTCCGTCTGCCGCACCCAGTCATGGACATCTGAACTGGTAACGTTGAGCTTCAGGGCATCCTGACAGAACTTTACTCCTTCTTCGGGAGTAAACGCCAGATCCTGAAGCATAACCTGCCTGAGTTCCCCTCGAAGCTTCAGCTTCTCCAGCTTGAGCGGCGGAGATGTCCGACTCGATAATACGAGATGAACGGACGGAGGCATATTCTCAACAAAATACTCCATTTGTTCATGAATCTCTGCTTGGGTTACAGCATGGTAATCATCCAAAATAAGTAACACCGGTTGCTCTGCCAAGGTAAGGTGATTCATTAACAACACCAGTGCTGATCGCGGATCCATGCTGTAGCCTCGCAAAAAATGCCCTAAGATTTCACGGCAAAAATCCGGCTTAACCCGATCAAGCGCGTGAATAACATACAACCAAAATTGAAGCGGGTCCTGATCTTTCTCATCCAGACAAACACAGGCTGCTTGCTCGTGCTGCACCCAGCTGCCTAACAATGTGGATTTCCCTGAGCCCGCCGGAGCAGTAAGCAGCGTGACTTTAAAGTTGTATAATTGTTCTCTGGTTGAACTGAGCCTTGGACGATCCAACGTATTTGGAGGCAAGGGAGGCAGTTCCAGTTTGGTCTTTAATATCATGAATTGAATCCAATTTTCCTCTAGACCCACGGTATGCTCTTGGTGCATTAAAATCCTCCTGAATCAGCACACTTGTGCCATTTTCCGATATGTATCATGTGGTTTCAGCTGTACTACAAGTATACTCGGGAACGCCGCTAAGGCCCTATACTTTTTTGATTGCTGTTGTGTCATAGAAAAAACGGAACCTGCATTTTTCATGCCTGCTCCGTTCTATGGTGTAAACTATTCGGGTAACTCTAATACCCATTTACGCAATGCATTAATTTCTATAAATAGGTCTTTACCGTCATCTTTCGGTCTTGATATATCAAGACCACTTGGTTTATGGTACTCATGCAACATTTTGATCCATAGGAATTCAATAGATCTCAAAATTTCCAGCAGAAACGTGCGGGCATGTATGGTGAACTGTGTGAGTATATGCTGGGGAACTAGCTCCAAACGTATAGCAAACCTTATTTGTCCATTTGCATACTGCTCCATTTCAAGCAAGAGCGGATCAATGCCGTAACTCACACAGACTTTGCCCTGCTCCATCAACATACGAATCGCTTTCAGATAATCGTGCCAAATATTCAAGCCACTTGGGACTTCATATCCAATTAAAGGTTGTCCGCTAGCATCGAATACGTGAATAGCCATCTGAAGAGCGTCAAGTCCGAACTTTCTACTCCTCATCAATCGATTTATCTGATTACAATCATTTACATCGGCATACTGGACTTCGGGCTGTTGTATCACAGCCATCAGCCAGTTATCTATCCCCGTTTCCTCCTCTATTAATGAACCTGGTTTGACAAGCAAAACTTTAGCTTCAATCAGTGCTCTCAACCTCCTTCATCTGATTGGTAAACTGTATTCCCCTAATTTATTTTCCTAATTGAAGCATCTTATAGTTCATCCGTATGTAATTCATCCCGGAGAAAAGCCATCCTAGCGAGCGTGATTCGATTAGCCCAATTCATCATATTCCCCCTTTCATGATAACTCATTGGAAAGTACTCTCACTTCTAATCATTTCGTCCATCATCCATTTATCACCTGTTTTTCCAAGAGGTATTTTTTGAACGTGATATCTAAACCTACACATAAAGACTAGCCAGCAGGCGATTTGAACCTGCAAAACATGTTTATATTGTCATGTTCAGAACAGAGCCGGATTTTCATGGTTGATGGAGTGGAGCAACTGCTGGATAAAGGCAGAATCAATTCCTTGATCGTGATGACAAAAAGGCCAGGCTGCAGAGAGACAGCCTGACCTTTTTACGTGATATTTTTCCATATCATTCATTACGATTTACAACGCTTCCTTGATAACCCGCTTGTAATACCACACCGATAACAGTCCAAAGATGGAATACAGCAGTGTATACAGAATCATGACAATGATTGTTGGTGTCACCAGTTCCGTACCGAAGAAGAACCACCCGGATTTCACCGCAAAATAGCTATGACTCAATCCCACCACCAGCGGAATTCCGAAATTGAAGACCTGCTTGAGTTGAATGCCGTGCAGCAGATTGCCCTGTGTGAATCCGAGTTTGCGCAGGATGGTATAGCTCGGTTTTTCTTCTTCACTTTCATTCATTTGTTTAAAGTATAAGATACATCCAGAAGTAATCAGGAAGGTCAGACCAAGGAAACCGACAATGAACATAATTAGTCCCATACTGGTGCGCTGGTTATTTTTGAACTCGATCTGCGAGAAGCTTGGGGCGGTAAGCTGTTCTTCTTGGAAAACGCCATAAGCCTCTTCTGCTTGTTTATCGTTCACAATGCGCACACCATAATAGTCCGTCGGCTCGCCTTCTTGCAATGAAGGATCAAGATCCTTCTGAAGCTGCTGATAGACCGTTTCATCCACCACAGCTACGGGTGTACCCTTGGTATAGTATACGGGAAGAACTCCCTGTTTGGTTGTACCGACCAACTGTTGATCGATGGTTTGCTTCAAGCCATGCAGAACGATTGAACCCTTTTCCTGAATGGAAATCATCTGCTTAACAACATTTCCATAACCCATAAAGATCACTTCACCAGGCTTCAGATCCATATCATCGACCATGCTGTCACTGACCACGCTGCTGAATAGAAGCTCTCCGTTCAATGAATCGTCCATTACTTCGCTGGCATCGATTTCAATATAAATGGGCTGTCTGTGCTTCACCTCATACGGAATCTGTTTCTCTTCAAGCTCCGCTACAAACCGATTTTTTACACTTGCCTGAGCAAAAGAGAAATCTTCCGGCAAGCTTTCTTTGGCTTGGGCTTCAGCCGAATAGTATGAAATGTAACTCAGTGACAGCATGCCGATGGCAAGTGCGGACACCGTCGTAATAATCGTAAGCAGCAGAGCATTCGACTTCATACGGAACATGATGGAGGATAGCGACAAGACTTCATGGATGGAAAGATAGCCGTTTTTGCTTTTGCGAATCAGATTAAATATAAAACTGACTGAACCCTTGTAGAACAGATACGTCCCCAGGATGACCGAAAATAGGATCAGGAGCATCATATACATCAGCTGCTGCATATCCAGTGCTTGGCCGCTGAACATCCTTGCGGATAATACGTATCCGAACACAATCAGGACAATACCCAGGATGCCGATGATAATCTGTGCGATAGACATCTTCTGCACCTGCTGCTCAGCCTTAGCCGTTACCCGGAAAAGCGAGAGAATACTCTGTGCCTTGATAAAGGTATAATTCATCAGCATGATAAGCAAATACAGCACCGCAAACACAATCAGGGTCTGGACCAAGGCCATCGCAGAGAAATACAGTTTCGTCATCGCATCAATGCCAAGGATCTTGAACAAAATCATCAGCACCAGCTTGGAACCAAGGAAACCGATCAGAACACCTACCGCCATGGAGCCAAAATAGAGAACGAAATTTTCCGTACTCAGAATGCCAAAAATTTTCCCTTTCGTCAGCCCAATTAACTGAAATGAACCAATCTCCTTGCTGCGTCTCTTAATAAAGATGGTGTTGGCGTAGAGCAGGAAAATGCCCACAATGACGATCAATAATACGGAAGACGTACCGATCGCCGCTGCTCCTTTGGTCGAGGCCGCCACTTCATCCATGGAAGGATCATACTGCAGCGTCACAAATGAAAAATATAAGGCTACGCTAAAAATAAGCGCAAATACATATAAATAATAGCTTTTCAGGTTCTTTCTCAGATTGCGGAAGATGATGTAACGCAAGCTCATTGCTGCACACCACCCAACACGCCTTGGGTTTTGATAATGTCGTTGAAGAAGGACTGACGGGACTCGTCTCCTTTATTCAATTGAGTATAGATCTGCCCGTCCCGGATGAAAATCACCCTGCTGCAATAACTCGCGGCAACCGGATCGTGAGTGACCATTACAATGGTAGCCTGATGCTTGACATTCATTTCGCTTAATTTGCCGAGCAGATCCGAAGCTGATTTGGAGTCCAGTGCGCCTGTCGGCTCATCGGCAAATATGATGCTCGGATCATGAACAAAGGCTCTCGCAGCCGAGGTCCGCTGTTTCTGACCACCCGAAATTTCGGATGGGTATTTGTCTTTTAGTTCATAGATGCCCAGTTCACGGGCAATTTGTTCGAACTTCCGATGTGCTTCCTGCTTCGGCACGCTCGTGATGGAAAGCGGCAGCAGCACATTTTCCTTCACGGTAAGCGTATCAAGCAAATTATATTCCTGAAAAATAAAACCAAGATGATGTTTGCGAAATTCAGCAAGCTGCTTCTCCTTCATCCCGGTGAACTCCTTGCCTTCGATCTCAATGGACCCCTGACTTACCCGGTCTATCGAAGAGAGCACATTAAGTAATGTTGTTTTTCCTGAACCCGACGGTCCCATGATGCCTACAAATTCTCCTCTGCCAACCCCGAGATCTATCCCTTTCAGCACTTCCTGCTTATTGAGTTTATTGCCATATACTTTGCTAATTTTTTTGGCTTCCAGTATCCACATATCCCACACACTCTCCTTTGGTATGTCTCTATCATAGGCGGGATCTGCCAACTTATCGTGCGATTCACCGAACAAAACGAAAAAGCATGTGACATTGTTGTCACACGCCCGCAAGATGCACCATGTCGTTTTTCCGGGGGAAGGTTAGTTTGACGGTTGTGCCTTCGCCGGGAGCAGACTCGACGTGAATGTCCATATGAAGCGTCTGTGCCACCTGCCGGGTCAGGTACAGCCCCATTCCGGTTGCTGCACCTTCCAGCCTGCCTCGGGTTGACGTGAAGCCTTTATCGAAGATACGGGGTAAATCCTGCGCTTCAATTCCTCGCCCATGATCCTGAATTGAGAGAACGTGATGTCCTTCCTGCTCCCAGCTTCCGATGATAATATCCGAGGATTCACTGTATTTCACCGCATTGCTCAGCAGCTGCCGGATCATAAAACTCAGCCATTTGCTGTCGGTCAAAACACGCGTGACACCTAGAGACACATCGAAACCGATGCCTTTGGAAATGCACCAGGATTTCAAGGCTCGAATCTCCGCATTCAAAATCGGTTCAAGCTCCGTCTCTTCGATAAACAGATCGTTATGCATAAATGGAATTCGCTTCTGATGCAGCTGCTGATCGAGCAGTTGATGAATTCGCAGCCATTCGTACGTCATCTGATTCCGCAGTTTCTCATCCGGGGTACGTTCGATCATTAACTGCAGCGCTGTGAGCGGTGTCTTCACCTCATGGATCCAGGATAACATCTGGTCCTTCTCCTGCTCGAGCAGAATCAGACTAGTTGAGGATTCCTTCCGATAGCGCTCGGTCTGTGAGGTTACGGCATCCTGCACGATAAGCTCGTAGGGACTTTCGGCTGTATCCAGATCTGCCAAATCATAGGTATGGTCCCAGGTCGTTAGTTTTTTATAAAAACGGGTTTCCCTTGGATATCTCGCCCAGATAAACACCATGCAAATCATCACATTCAGGATAACAACGTATGCCAAGGATTGAAGGGGTATGGAAGAGTCCATATAGGCAACAAACAAAATGATGAGCTGCATGGCTACCAGCAGCAAGATCCAGCTGAGCTTTTCTCTGATGTATTTACCGATCATGCTTCGGCCTCTTCCGTTGCCATATATCCTTGTCCCACTTTGGTTTCAATATACGCATCCAGTCCAAGTGGCTCAAGCTTCTTGCGAAGCCGGTTGACGTTGACCGTCAGCGTGTTATCACTCACAAAGTGTTCATGATCCCACAAGCTTCGAATCATTTCCTCACGGGTGACAATCTGATTTTTGTGCTCTATCAGCACTTTGAGAATAAACATTTCGTTTTTGGTCAAAAGAACTGCTTCTGAACCCAGCGTCAGTGTATTTTTCACATATTCTATCGCTGCCCCGCGCCAGGTTCGAAGTTCGATGCGTTCCGTGTTGTAGTTATACACCCTCCGCAATGTGGCCTGGATTTTCGCGATCAAGACGTCGAAATGGAAGGGCTTCTGGATAAAATCATCCGCTCCCAGGTGCATGGACATGACCATATCCGTAGGATGATCCCGTGAGGACAAAAAGATAATGGGCACGTTCGAGTGAGCTCGAATCATCCGGCACCAGTGGAAACCGTCATACTTGGGCAATTGTATATCAATGATGACCAGCTGCGGCTGAACGTCACTATACTCCTGCATGACTTTCCCGAAATCCTGTATGCCATATATGTCATAAGACCATTGGGACAGCCTTTCCTTAATTTCGCTGAATAAGGATTCATCGTCTTCAATAAGCATAATTTTAAACAAGGTCCTTCACCACATTTCCGTTCTTCTAAGGCTGGAATACGTTAAATTACAAATGAACTAATCCCATCTCAGTATGTTGTCAGTTTACAGCGAAGTTGAAGTTAGATCAAAGGGAACTTAACATGGAGCAGTAAAATCGAGAAATCGTAATGAATAATGTTAGCTCTCCATGGTATGTATGACTTTGTTTGTAACACTGATCTCTTCGATCCGTTCAATGAGCTGCTTGGCTACCTCCCGTGGCGATCTTAATTGCTTGGCTTCATATACTTGATTAAATAGACCAGATAGCACAAATTCATCTGTACTCTTGCCTCTTGCCACAGCCTGCAGTTCTGTATCTACCATGCCAGGATCAAACGCTATGACCTCTACAGGGTTCATCCTCTCAGACTGTTCCATCGCCACACACGCCGAAAACATGTTAATTCCAGCTTTTGAGGTACAGTATGCGGCCATCGAGGGTGCCGGATAACTACCTGAACCCGAGGTCATATTCACAATTTTTCGACGTGCAGCAAGATGATTAGTTTGCCGTATAAAAGAAGAACTCAACATCATTGGGGCTCCTAAACTAATATTCAAATTTTTGCTTATCTCTTCTGTGCTGCACTGATCTATCGGCTTCAAGGGTTCCAGCATTGCTGCATTATTAATAAGTCCTATGAACTCCGTTTCCTGCAAAGGAATATGCTCCAGTATTCGTGTCACCAACATTTCTATACCCATCAGATCACTCAGATCATACTTAAAATGCTTATATAGGTCATGGCCATGCAGAAGCTCAGCAGTCTCCCGTGAAACGCCATAGACCCGGTCTCCCTGTTCCAGTAGCAACTGAGCCAGTTGCAAGCCAATCCCCTTGGACGTACCAGTAATAATAAACCCCCTATTCCCCATGCTTAGCCCCCCCTTTTTTATCAGTAAGCGGTTTTCTCCATAGCGTCACCCACAGGATCGGAAGGCCGAATCGATGATCTTCCTTACCCATCGCCTGCATCGGGCGCAGCTCCACGCATTCAAACGGATCTTCCAGCAAATAACGAAGCTTCTCCTCTGTAAAAGCCAGTCCGCCCTTCATGGATCTCTCTTGATACACTTCCCAGTCGTTCATCACAGTCTCTGGTCCGCCCAACCCTCCAAAACCGGGAGCAAAACACGTCATGCCAAAATAACCCCCAGGCTTGAGTGCATTGGTAATCATCTGAATATACGGGATACGCTGATGTGGCAGCAAGTGGTGCAAGCAGCCGGAATCATAGACAAAGTCATACGCCTGCTCCGGTTCAAGTTCAAATACGGATCGGCATTCAAAGTTCACATCCAGCTGCATTTCGGCAGCTCGTTCCTTGGCCCATGCAATCGCTGTTTCGGAAAGGTCATACGCATCCACGCTGTACCCTGCTTGTGTCAAATAGAGTGCATTCCGCCCGGGTCCACACCCAAGCTCCATTGCTTTTCCGCCCGTAAGTAAACCCGAATTCACTTGCTCAACCAGATTCTCATCAGGCTTGTTAGGGAAAAAGGGAATCGGACGATCCCGATCTTCATAGAATGGCTCCCAGAATTGCTTCGCTGATCTAAACTCTGCATCCAGCATATCATACAGATCCTGTACATTTTTAATCGTCTTCTCCAACGCAATACCCCTCCTTAAATTCCGCCAAAAAGGTGCTCCTGCCTAATCTCTCTTATGTATGAAACTAATCGTTAGTTATCCCTGCAAACTCCTTGATATCTAGCCGTTTTAGCTCGCCATATTGCTTCAAAAACCCACACTATATTATACCATTTTTGCCGAATATATCTCTATTTTTCTTGTACGTTTCCATAGATAAAACCTAGTTCAATAAGGATCAAAAAAAGGACTTATCGCAGGAGATTAACCTCTGCTCAAGCCCTGTTTTACTGCCACGCTCAAATGTATATTATTAATTTTAAACCGTCCTCAATTTCTTCGTTAAATAAAGTACGACGTCATCATCAATGATGGTTTCATCCCCTGGCATAAGGTAGCGATCATGCTTGTGAATTCCCTTGCCATCCGGGATATATCCGCGGCGTGCATACAGAATCTGGGCTTTGCCATAATCGCTGTATACGCCAACCCCAATCCCTGCAGTATCCGTGCGTTCTTGAATCAATTCCTCCGCGCGATCCATTAATCGTGAACCTGTGCCTTGACGCTGATATTGGATCAGCACATTGAAATCATTAATTTCAGGGATTCCCTGCTCCTTGAACGATGGGTAGGGTGAACTCCATAGAATGTTGACGTATCCCGCAAATGCTCCGTCCAGCTCGGCGACCAATGTGACGCGTTCACCCTTTTCCTGTTCTGCCAGGTAGTGAAGGTACTGTTCCACAGGTTTGACCCAGCCTTGTTCCTGAAATACCCGAGAGATTAAGGCTGGATCATGCTCATTCAACGTTCGAATATGTATGTTCATCTTGTCTCTCCCTTACAACATCGTTTAGATTTTAGTAAAACCCGTTAAATCCATATCATACTGGATAGTTCCCTTAGAGGGATACGCTGTCCATTGCTCCAAAAAAATATAGAACATTTCTCCAAAGCTCATGCCCGAAGGCAAGGCATCTACCAATTTAAGCCCTCCAATTTCATGATTCGGAAGCTCAAATGACATAGAGTTGAACTCGTCAACAGAGGCATAATAAACCATGCCGAGATTCCCATTCATTTTGTAAATACCAAAAGGCTCAAGATTGAACCTTATTGCTCCTGTCTCTTCGTAGAGTTCCCTGCCTGCAGCGTTCAGCGGAGTTTCACCTGGTTCACAAGTGCCCCCCGGAAACTCCCATCCTTTGCGTTTATTGTTGTAAACAACGACGTATTTCTCCTGAAACTGTGTAACCATAATCACGAATGCAATTCCTCGTTCAGGCTGCTCCATTTCATTCAAATAAAACCATTTCGGCTCTTTCACAATAGCTGCACCTCTCTGTTAGATCCCCAGCCTTTTTCTGAGCGAAGTGATATGGGCAACATGGTGTCTGCCATGCCAGGAGTAAACCCCCAGGTTGTAATCCAGGCTTGTCGTTTCCTGCGAACCCGGATGATAGAATTGTTTAGCATAATCCTCATCGGATAATGTATGCAGCAGTGCAACCCAGCGTCGATGAAGCGCATCCAGTATTTGCAGGGAGAACTCAATATCCAAATCCCTTGAATCGTTTAGCTCTGCCCATCGCTCTTCATAATAAGGTCTTATCGTTGGTGTATCCTCGGTGAGAGCCAATTTGAAACGGATCATACTGTTCATGTGACTGTCTGCCATATGGTGTATAACCTGCTTGATCATCCATCCACCTTCCCGGTAGGGCAGGCTCAATTGCTCGTCGTTCAATCCTTTTACAGCTTCTCTCGCTTGCCCTGGAAGCTCGGCAATATCCCGAATCCACTGTCCCCTCTGTGCGGCTGTAATCTCGCCGGTATGTTCAAATGTGCCTATCGGGTAACGCAAATCCATTCTCCATTCCTCCTTGTCATATTCCATCAACCAGCAGTCTCTCATCTGGCCCTCGTGCAGCTCATGTTCCCTCAACAGCTTGATTTTTCTGAACCCACATTTCTCATAACAAGCGATGGCCCGTACGTTCCATGTCTGGGGATCCATGACCACTTTCTCAGCCTGCTTCTCATCTGTTAAATAGGCTACCATAGATTGCACAAGTTTTGTGCCCATACCTTTATTCCAGTACGCTACATCGCCTATGAATTGATCTGTTCCATAGATTATCTCATCCGTATCTCCATAGCCATATTCCTTTCGTTCATCTTCCTCAAGCTCATAGAATTGAATATAGCCTATAGGCTTACCATCCACCTCAATCAGGCAACGACTCGTGGCATCCTCCTGTCTGTAAAAATGTTCTCTTACCCGCTCCAGATCATGCGGCTGATCTCGTCCCTCGTAATATTGCAGTACTGCCGGGTCAGACAGCCACTGAACCAGATGAAGTTCGTCTGCTTTTTCCAACAATCGTACAGTCATCTCATTGGATCGGTATATTGACTTCACTCCACACTCTCCTTAATCATCACCATGTGCTCTTTCTTGACCCAATTTAGAGTTTTTCCGAGTACCTTCTCTTGATGCACATAATAGATCTGGGGATCATTTATTGAATGAACATTCTCACTCAATGGAGAGATCGTGAAGCGCACTCTATATGTACCTGCTTCATTAGGTATGGAGAATCCCGTGAAATCCCCATTTTCGTTAGTCGTATTAATATCCTCATCCTGCAACGCTTGATGAACGAGCTGTTCCAATTCGCCTGATGTACCCACAGAAGAAGGCCTTAAATATGAATCGTCCAGTTCCTCATTGAATGACAGATTGCCCCAACCGAAAATCAAAGGGTATACCATGTGAATACCATTGTCTTCCTTGCTACGGGTGATCTGCATATCCACCTCATACTTATCCGTATCGACCTGACGAATGGTGCCTTTCATGCTGACATCCTGCTCCTTCAGACTGGGGACCAAGTTATTGTAGGTAAGCAGCACCACAACAACTACAATAGCGATCCCCGTGATCCAAAATATGGTTCGTTTTCGCATTGGTCCAACCCCCTGCTGCCTCTTTGCATATCGTTGCACCTCAAACTGATAAATTGTTGTTATATGGCGGTTTTTACCGCCTTCCAGATGTACTTGTGCTCTCGCACAGCAATTTTCCCGTTCATGTGATGCTCCTGGATTTTCACCTGTAATTGTTCCCGATACTCAGGCAGTGTGTAATCTGGATTGCCTGGAACATCGGAGAGAAAAAGTGCAAATTCCTGTTCATTCGGGAAAATCATGAACGCCTCATTGAACTCCTCAATCTCGATCTGCTCATATCGGTTGCGAAGCAATCGTTCCTTCACCTTCCTTATGTCTGTATGTATGCCGAAAATCATGCCACCACTTCGCAGCACTCTTCCATGTTCAATGATGGAAGTAGGCCCTCTGCGGTCATAGATCAGATCAAACTGTTCATTTTCAAAAGGGACTTCGGTCTTCGTTGTGGCATACACAAACTCAACATTGTTCACTTCGCTTGCCGCTTCAAGTGCAGCTTGCGCGATACGCAGCAGCTCCTTAGAATTATCAAAACCCGTAATATGACGGGTATGTGCAGACATTCTCAGTGTAAAATCACCATCACCACAGCCCGCATCGAGCACGGATTGATGCTGAGAGAGCAACCGGATCAATCGTTCTTCGAAAATGTCCTCCGCCGATTGACCTTCCCAGGTATATGTAGATCTCCCCTTATATCCTCCGTTTCGCAGGGCGATCATATTGTACCAATCCATTCCCATCGTTACATCTCCTTCCAGAAGGAAATTCCTAATTAAACAATATTCGACAACTGGAGTTTATTTCTCCTGTCTTTTTCCCCATCTTTTTTGGCTAAGCACAGGCTATGTTCGTTCTCAACAACCATTTACAACAAATTTGAAACGACTATCTCATCGATTCCGTATTAAGGTCGAAGTCATATTTTTTTCCATGTATAAACCATTATGATCTGGAGGTTGAGCGGATGTCTTTTTTCAAGAAAATGTTAGCCAGCGTAGGTGTGGGGGCAGCTAAGGTCAACACGGAACTCGATACACCAGAGGTCGAGCCAGGAGGAGTCCTTTCGGGAACCGTCTATATTCAAGCTGGAGATGTGGAACAAAATGTGGACCGGATCTATCTGACCATCAACACGCATTACATAAGGGAACATGATGATCGCAAAGTAAAGGAAACAGCTGTAGTCGCCAAATATTTGCTGACCGAAGGATTTACACTGCAACCTGGGACGAAGCTTGAGAAGAAATTCTCGTTCGACCTGCCAGAAAACCTTCCAATTACGCTCCATAGCGCAGAGGTTTGGGTAGAGACCGGCCTGGATATCTCAAGCGCCGTTGACCCTTCAGATCGGGATAGACTTCGCGTTGTGCCTACTCAGGATATGCGTACCGTGCTGGATGCCATCGACATCCTTGGTTTCCGGCTGCGGGAAGTGACCAATGACTATGCTCCAAAACTTGGCGGCAATCTGCCATTTGTACAGGAGTTCGAGTTTGTGCCTACAAACAAGTTCAGAGGATACCTGGATGAACTCGAAGTGCTGTTCTATCCGATGGGCGATTCCATGGAATTGCTGCTGCAGATCGACCGAAGAGCTCGTGGTCTTGGCGGCATTTTTGCGGAAGCGATGGGTACGGATGAAAGCTTCGTACGACTGCATCTGTATGACAGACATTTGGAGCGAGGAGCTCACTCTGTAGCCCAAGGTCTTGAAGAAGTCATTTCCAAGCATTTATAAATTCAATTCTTGTCGTAAATCAACAGCTCTCAGGCTGCATTTCATGCGGTCAGAGGGCTGTTTTTTCATTTGTTGATTAATTAATAGCCTCTCACGGGATCTTCTTAACCAGCTTGGCTGCTGGAAATAATGGGTATATTAAATAAAACAGAGGAGGCGAATTTCACTTGAGTTCACAACGTAAGAATCAGGAAAAGAACGAAGATTCAACGATTATCATTGGCGCAGGCCTGGCTGGTTTAAGCTGTGCCTTTGAACTTGTGGACCACGGAAAGCCTGTACTAATCCTAGAAGCAGCCCCATATGTTGGGGGACGCACAGGCAATTGGGAAGAGCGCGGGATGGAAGTGGAATCGGGATTTCATAAATTCATTGGATATTATAAAGAGTTGCCAAAATTACTTGAACGGGCAGGCATAGATTTGGATCAGATGCTGGCGTGGGAGACAACCATGCAAGTCCGCCATCCTGACGCAGAAGAGTACGGCGAATTTGGACTGGACATTATCCATGCTCCACTTAAAACATTATCAGGCGTACTAGGCAACAATGATTTTATTACACCTGGCGATAAGGCTTCCCTTGTCCCGTTTCTGGCTGCAGGGTTCAAGGACTGTGTCTCTAGGCCTGAGGAACTGGATGAGATATCGCTACTTGATTATGCTAAGCAGCACGGAGTAAATGAGCAGGCTCTGGAGCGCATCGTTGAACCGTTATCTTCCGGCATTTTCTTCATGCCTCTTGAGCAATATTCGGCATACGCCTTCTTCGGCCTCTTTCTCCCGGGCATACCGCGTATTCATAAAATGCGGATTGGTGCCTTCACCGGGGGCATGACGGATGTGATGTGCGCCCCTCTTGCAGCAGCAATCGAGCAAAAAGGAGGACACATTCGTACCAACGCCCCTGTAACGCGATTATTAGTCGGAGCGAATGGTTTGGAAGGTGTGGAATTAAAAGATGGAGAACGAATTAAAGCGAATCGTATCGTTGTTGCGGCCAATATTCGTCGTTCCCAGCAATTACTTGAGGAGCATTTCAGTGAGCATGAATGGTTCCAACCTTTCCTGACCCTGGATGCGATGCCGCATGTTACCGTACAATTCGAATCGGCACTTCCTCTTCTACCGGAAGATCGGACAACATTTGGACCGGGTACTGATGTTGGTTCGTTCGGAGAACAATCCCGCACTACGTTTCGTGGACGACCTGGCAGAGCTTCTATCATTATGGTAAACCCGGATGAGCTAATTGATCTCCCAGATGAGGAAGTCTGGCATCGGGCTCGGAGAGGCCTTGCTGCCATCGGACTTCATGAAGAGGTTTCATCCGTAACCGAGTATCGTATTGTCCGAGGGAATGAAAACTTTTATCGAATCGCCCCAGGCAATGAACGCAAGCGTCCCGAACAGGTGACTCCAATCCGTGGACTTTATCTTGCTGGTGATTATACCAAACAGCCCATGTTTACCACGATGGAAGGTGCCGTGTTATCCGGGCAGAAGGCAGCAGCCGGCATTCTTGAGGAAGCGACTGAATAGTCATCTGACCTCGCTAATGCCGGTGTAGCAAAATGGGCAGCCTGCGCCGTCATGACCTGACGAGCAGAGCTGCCCTTTGGTGTACAAAAAATATGAGGTAACATGATTTCTAAAAACGTTGCTTTCTCTTCATGAGACCTGACCGGATTCCATAATAAGCGGCGGCAAACAGAATAAAACCAATTCCATAGAGAAAAATCAACCCGGCATCCCATCGAACGACAGCTCCAAATGTAACTTGGGATTGCAAATTAGCAACAGATGAATAGCTATGTGTCATTTCAGGTACGTAAGTCGCTGTCATCCACATTCCTCGAGCTACCTTCCAACCGATTATACCCAAAGTCATGAACAGTGTAACCAGTAATGATTCAACGCACAAACGCCTATTGATCCTCATCAGTTGGCCCCCTTATACACGGTGTTTTCATTAATCAGTCTGGATAATATATGATCCACCACATCACCTGTGGTCAAGCTGTCTGTCATCACATATTCTTCAAATCGAGATCCGTGAAAAGCTTCAGCACACTTCTCCCCTTGTCTGAATGTCCAACCGCCGGGCGAATCCCCGCGTTTTAGCAATCTCTCGTGTAACGTGTCCATTGAAGTCATCAGTGTAAAGTGAAGCAGCTCGGAATCGATCTCTCGCAGGCCACGATGGATGTACTCGAATGGTTCGGTTTTATAGATTGTCATTGGCACGATCAGGTGTTTGCCATACTTCTGCTTGATTTCACGGGCGACTTGCACGGTAAGGACTTTCCATAGCTCTAGATCCTGAAAATCGTCCGTTTTCTCATGTTCCAGCTTCACATCGTCCACTATCACGTTTCTCAGCATATAACCGACCTCTTCCGGATCGAAAATCATACTGCCCGGCAAGAATGATTGCAGCTTGTGCGCAGCCGATGTTTTACCTGATCCAAACGCTCCGTTAATCATCACAATCATGGTAGCTCTCCCCGTGAACTGAATTTAATCCATCAAGATGTGCTCGATTTCCTGTCTTAAGCTGTCTTTGTTATTATCCACATATTGATACAAGAGATCGAATACCTCTTCATTATCTTCCTGCATGCTCAAGCTTCCGGCTTGCAATTCTACCCGCTGCAGGACTTCATGAATGCGCGGCCCATGTGTTTTCAGCGATGTGGCTACGTCGTGCTCAGACAATGCATTCACATTCTGCCTCAGTTGCTCGGATGTGACGCCACTCCCGGATAATTCGTGCTGGATACTCTTCAGGATCTCGGCATCAGCCTCGTTCCCGATCCGCTGCATCGCGGTTATGGTTTCCTGCAGGAATCCTCCGCTTGCATTTTCCAAAAATCCGGTCATGCCGTTCATGGACAGCTCTGTATCCAGATCAATAATCAGGATCACGTCACGCAGAACCTGCGGAAGTTCAGGCCCACATTCACGAATGGTTGCAAACTCCGCACGGTATAGATCCATGGCCACACTCCCCACCACTTCTTCCCCAGACATGGCTTCTAGCTGATCCAAAGGCAATAATTGTTGTAATTCTTCCTGTAAGGTATTCATCCATTTCCTCCTATATACACTAGACCCATTTGCGGTCAAAACAACCTCTCAGTCGCTTGAACTTTTATATCATAGCAGAATAACCTATTTTAATTGAATACATTCATCATTTCTCCTGGACAGGCTATCTTCAAATTTACATAGAGCGTCTTGAAGTTAACCTTCATTTGACCTGCGGAAAACGATCCATTGTTATGATCTTCACATCAAGAGTCATGGGAGGGGTAATGATGCGCCTGGCCTTGTTTACTGACACCTACATTCCCGAAACCAATGGTGTTGCCGGTACACTGCACCGCCTGAGTAACCACATGAACCGCAGAGGTATCGAACATCTGCTGTTTACTCCGATGTCTGTCATTGATGGCAGTGACTCCGCTTCGGTACGAGCGGTCGCCAATATCCCCTTTTTTCTGTATCCGGAATGTCGGATCGCCTTACCTAACCGGAACTCCATCCATCAACAGCTGCAAGCCTTTGAGCCAGATCTGCTGCACATCGCCACACCTTTCAATATGGGACTTCTCGGTCTCAAGTATGCACTCAAGCATCGACTGCCGCATGTGGTCTCCTACCATACCCACTTCGATCGCTACCTCGAATATTACCGATTAAAAAGCATGATTCCTCTCTATTGGAAGTACATCAAATGGTTCCATCGATCCGCCGATGCCACCCTGACCCCGTCCGTGGAAACGCTAAACACACTCCAGTCGCAAGGTATTCAGCGTCTTAAGCTCTGGTCACGCGGAATTGACTGCGATCTGTATTCACCAGATAAGCGAAGAGACGCGATTCGTACTCGCTACAATATAACAGCCCCTCTTATTTTACTCTACGTTGGACGAATTGCCCCAGAAAAGGATATCGCTACGCTCACGTCTGCCATGCAGAACCTGCCTGAACACATGCAATCCCGTGTACATTGGCTCATTGTAGGGGACGGACCCCTGCTTCCCAAAATGCGTTCACAATGCCCACCGAATGTGTCCTTTACCGGTTATGTGCATGGCGAAGAGCTTGCTGCTATGTATGCTTCGTCGGATTGGTTTGTGTTTCCTTCCTGCACAGAGACCTTTGGAAATGTGGTGCTGGAGGCCATGGCTTCCGGATTGCCTGTTCTTGCTGCAAATGCTGGAGGTGTGAAGGATTTGGTAGTACATCACCGTAGTGGTGTTTTGTTTGAGCCGGGCAATCCCGAAGCCTTGATTCGTGAGATATGTTTCTGGGGCGATCACTTGGATCAGCTTCAGATGATGGGTCTGGAAGGCAGGAAGCTGGCTCTCCAGCGATCCTGGGAACATATATTTGACGGATTGATCAAGGACTATGAAGAAGCCATTGAAAACCGCAACAGACGCTCGAAGTCTCGAATGATAACTGCCTGAACCGTGTTAGAAAGACACATGCTTGAGTTAAGCTAGGTAATACTACAAAAAAGTGGGGATGCAGCCAACATCCTCACTCTTTCAACTATTCATCCCTTATAGCAAGGGCAGCAATTCACGCAGATGCGTGATGGAATGCAGAGGACGGGCCGTGATGCTATCCTGCCAAGGCTGGTTGACTTTCATCCAGATGGTGTTCATGCCTACATTGGCAGCTCCCTCAACATCGTTCGTCGGATGATCTCCGATGTAAATGCACTGCTCGGGAGACAGACCGAAATGATCGAGTGCCAGCCGAAATATCTGCGGATCGGGCTTTTTCACCCCTGCTTCTTCCGAAACAATAATCAGGTCAAAATCATCCCGAATTCCAAGCTGATCGATTTTGCCATACTGTATGTCTGTTTTGCCGTTGGTGATTAATCCCGTTTGGTATTTGCTTCGGAGTTGCTGCACCACTTCCCGCGCCTCTTCCATCAGCACCGCGCTTCTTACATACTCCTTGTTATAGAACTCCATAAGCTCTGCATGCGGCGGGTACACGGACCAAGGCAGTTCCTGCAGCAATTCATTGAATAGAAGCGGTTTATCCTTATAACCATCCTGATCAAGTTCAATAATTCGTTGGCTAATATCGTCGGTAGTCTCCAAATGACTGAAGTATGTCTCCAACAGACTTTGAGTAAATCCCTCGAAAGTTCGTGTCCTGTTCAGAATGGTATTATCCAAGTCAAAAATAATGGCTTTAAACTTCTCCATTTTACTTATGCCCCCTTAACTTTATCTTAAATTACGTGGATCTGTTCCTCGTTAGGAGTCTTTCTCCAGAAATTGCTCCAGCTTCTGATTTATTCGGGCTTGCTCCTGCATTATTTTTTTGGTTTTCACTTCGATGCTAAGTAATGTGACTGTCATCATCAAGATACACACCAAAAGAATCAATTCTTCGATCACCCTCACCTCTTTATCTACCATTTTATATTAAAATCCATATTAAGGATATATTTTACATTAAATCCTTCTTGCTCATAACAACTTAAATTTCTTCAATGCATGGGTGACCCCGTCCTCACTCGCTTTTAGAGTAACGTAATCTGCGCTTTGTTTAAGACGTTCTCCCCCGTTTCCCATTGCGATCCCGAGGCTTACAAACTCTAGCAGATCAATATCATTCTCCCCATCACCGAAGGCCATGGCTTCCTCTCTGGTCAGATGGAGATAGTCAAGGACTCTTGCTGCAGCTGCAGATTTGGATACTTCGTTTTTTTCCAGCACATTGGACACATACGGATGAAATCTCACAAAGCGCAATGAAGAAAATCTGGCTTGAAATTTCTCTGCCTCTGTCTCATCCGCATATAAACAAATGCAAACCACTTCCTGCTCCAAAGAATCCATTTTCTGCGGAGAATGCGTTACGCCAAGTGTTTCCTGCAAGGCACCTAAGACACGAACATCCGTGGCACGTACACCATTCATCGCAAACGACTCTGTAAAATAGGAAATGCAGTGATTGTTCAGCTCGGCAAATTCACTTAATTCCCGGACCGTCTGTCCAGAGAGCACGGACTTATGTATAATCTCTTCCCCGATTTTAATCAATGCCCCGTTGGCTGAAATAATGGTATCGATCCCCAAATCAATGAATTCCTCACACAAACTGTAGGGCCTGCCTGTAACAAGCACCACCCGTATGCCTTTATGTATTAATTCGCGAATGGAATCCGCCGTAGCTGATGATAAACCACGGTCTGTTTCGCTCAATAATGTACCGTCTACATCGAAGAATACAATTCGAATCAAACGTTCTTCCCCCTCTTCTGCGTAATTTGGATTGAATCACTGAGATAGACAATACCTTAGCAAAATAACCCCTCAATATGAAATGTCCCACTTCGTAAAAGAGATGACCCCTGTGAGTCCAGGTAGTCATCTCTTGTGCGCTTCTAATTTGCTGCAAAATCCTTTACATTGCATAACCACACCATATGGTCCGTTCCCTCGCCCCAGTAATAGCGTGCCACGGTATAGGGTTCTCCAAACTTTCGCTTCCACTTCTTCTGCGCGGTCCGGTAGCCGCTATCCAGGCAAAATTGCTTAATCCCTCGCTTCTGAAGTTCAGTTGCGAGCGCCCGAATGAGCATTGAGCCCAGTCCCTGACCTTGAACTTCCGGCAGTATGTATAAGCTACCCAATTCACCGACATCATTAAGTCGATTCTCACTGAGAATTCGGATCTCCTCACCGCAGGGTGCATACGAAATCGTTCCAACTACTCTATTTCCGCGTTTAGCCAGCAGAAAAAAAGACTCGGTATCAGTAGACTCACTAGACTTGTCCGGAAGCAATGTTGATTGAAGCAGGGACTTTTTGTGTTCAATTTCATCTTTAATATCATCTTGAAGCGAACCCAGTCCCTCTTGAGTAAACGCCTGCGTGATGGAACGTTCAAAAACCAGGTAGGCACCCTTCACATCAGTTAAATTTAAGGGTTGAATAATAGTCGGTTGATCCATATATAACGGTCTCTCCATTTCATGATGTCTGATTAATCGGTATGCTTCTGCATTAATGATCTTAGTTGATTTGCATCCTCTAGCGATATGCTATATCCCGTGGTGGTGTCTATTCCGTCTACCAACAGGGCCTTCATTTCAGGATCAGTTCCTATAGAAAAATCATATTTGGTCACGGACCGATCCATATTTGTTATACTCATCTTGTATTGCGCTGCATAATTAAGATTTCCAGGTAAAAGTTCTGCATTTTCTATCGCATTCATGATCATCCGAACTTCGGTTGCCTTATCGAACTGAATATCTTGGCAAGGTTCAAATGTGTAATCGGGGTTACAGGTCAAACTGATGAGCGAAGGAAGATTTTCATCTGAACCCGAAGTATCGGCATGTGTACAGCTCGCAAGGAAAACAGCGAACAAGCATAAGAGGATTGCTCGTTTTTTCATTAGACAATCCCCTCCCTAGCTTCCCATGTTCACATTCAGATGCCGCAGTTCAGGGTCCCAAGATTGGAATAACAAGCTCAACCGCTGCACCGTATCTGTCACAAACGCCTGTACCAAATCATCAGTCAAATATGTGGGCATAATTCCGGGCTCATTGGCCTGCTCGTTAAAAAATGAAATTGTACGATCCCTCCAGCGCAGAATCTCTTCTGCGGTTAAACGACCCTCGACATCATAACTCTGCGTGCTCTTGAGCATATGCCACACGTCCCCACTCCAACTGGCATAATGGTAGAGGTTAAAATCAATCTGATCCGTCTCCTTGTAGTACAAACGGCCAAGTTCATCCTTGGTTCGCTTCACATCGTTGGTTTCATCTGTGCTGGTGACTCGTTCCACGAATTCAGGATACACACTCCGGAACCAGTAATAATCCGTCATGACATGCATGAAATAACCGCGTATAAACCACTTCCAGCCCTCATCTGAACGTTGTTGAATATAGACGGAGTATAGCTCTTGTAAACGTGCGATATATTTCTCATCACCCTTAGGGTTGAAGTGAGTGTATTCCTTGTCCTCCCTTGTTGTACCTTCACGCATATGAATGGAATCCGGTGCAATATTCCCAAGATAGAACGAACCTCGTTCAACACGTTCTGGATTAGCATCAGCAAATAGCACAGCAACATGTAAGTGAACCATCGGCAGTGGCATGGAATATTCTCCTTTACACAAGAGTCTGCTGCTCATAGAACCGATAAGAAACATTACTTAACAGCATTTAGCCGAGGAAAAGCAAATTCATCCCTGAACTCGTTCTAACAGAATTGTATTAAACAACTGTTCCAAATCTGTATGAAGAGCCGGCTGTTCACGAACCAACAGACTGATGTACTCCGATCCGCACTCATAGAAAACCAGACGATTATAAGGGGCTGCGTCCCCCCAATGATTCAATTCCAGCCCGAATTTTTCTCGTATCCGATTCTCAATATATCGCGCATAGCCTTCGTTCCACTCCAACCAGTTCCAGTACTCCCCTTGTTCCTCTGTTAAAGAGCTGAATAACGCCTTTCTTGCTGATTGTACCTGGACTACATCCCCGCTCTTTAAGGCAACCAACAGTGAATTGATCCGCTGGACCACATTCTCATCCTCATAAGGGAATTCGTAATCCAACTCCCATGTCACACGTTTAATTTTCTCCATCCTATGTTTAATTGGAAGACGATTTCCGATCTCCTCATATTTCTCATGGACATAACAATGAACATACTCGTGAAACAGAAACACTTTCTGCTCAAAATTTTGGAAGGCTGAGTCTGTCACAATTGCACACATTCGTTCGTCCATATGGTGCACTGGCATGGCTGCCAGACACTCGTCAGGGATGTTAAGATCATCCGGAACCGTTTTCACCCATTCATATTGCTCTTTCTCTGCCGAGTAATCATACATATATAATAGGGCATCAAATGCAACAACCACAGGATAATGCTCTGCAAATAAAGGATGTATGCTGACCAAATCTTTTTGAAGCTCGTTCAAGTCGTTAATTTGTTCTAAAAAAGTATCCACCATGTCATTTGCCCTCTCTTTACTTAATTGATGTGTTAATCATACTAAACCAGTAGAAATAAAACACTGAGAGAAAAATGATAATCTTGTGGTTGATTGATTCATGAGAGACTCAGAAGCGTTCCCCACGTTTTTCACTTAGATAGATATCCAGTGTTTGGATTCCACGTTGAGCAAGTTTTATAAACAGGATAAGAGCGTATACGCCCAACCCGTATAATACCAAGTTAAATATAATTGCAAAGGATGACACTATTGAAAACAATACTTTTCCCTCCTAATCAACATGATCAAAGCAGAAATGTCTAAGCTACAGGTACGTTATTTTTTAGTTATCATTCCTATTCTAGCATATTTTTCCTGAAATTACTTTCGAGTAGACCAATGAGTAACACTATCAGTTACGGGTTCTGATAAAACATAAAATCTCCCATTTAAATAATAGTAGAAGGGAGATTTATAGCACTTATTTAATATTTAAGATCTGTTCTTCACCCAAAGTATTCCAAGTATTGGACTTAGGATTCAATACATCACCATGTTGCATTGTTCTAAACAGTACGATATTGCCCACAGCTCCCATGAAAAAAAGCTCAGTACAAGCCCGCCTGCAACCGTCCCATGTATAGCAAACTAACATTAAGTTTCCCCTTAGTTCAATAATCACAGTTGTGCAGGCAACCCATACAAATACATATTTATGCAGTCAGTATTATTTTTCAATGCCTCGATAGTCTTAACATTTGGGGACTTAAATATGGTCATATAATCAGCTTCGTCGTAGTCTTTTCGGATTGTAAAAGCAAGTTTTTCTTCTTCTAATGAAAACTCTGCTTGGATTCCAGGCTTGTTCCCTCGTGCATCTAAACGGATCCATGAATTTAAATGTTGAATATAAACAGCATTTAGTGCATGGATACAATAGCCCGTATCTGGAGTATCCCCAATCGTAAGTCGTTGATAACAGAAGCCAGATGGTATTCCCTCTCTACGTAATATTGCACATAGAAGGTTTGCTTTGGCATAGCAAATACCTTCTTTATGAATCAATGTTTCTGAAGCGGAACATGTGACTCTAAAACTCTTGATATCCCAGGAATGGGCTATTCGATCTCTGACATACATATATGACTGTTTGATATATTCTACTTGATCTTTTGATGAAGCTGCTATTTCCGAAGCAAGTCCAGCAACCAGCGGGTGATCATAATTGACTTCCCCAGTCACGGTCAAATAATCCGTAACGACTTGAGTTTCACAGATTAGATTCATTTTATCAACCTTTCAATAATTGTACTTAATATGCAAGTCTTCAATAGTTTAATAGTATAATTATGCATAGTAAAGAATAATAATCCCTGTAATCTTTATGCTGTCGTTAACTACACTAATCATTTAATTTTAGATAATCTGTAATTAGGTCTAGACCCTTGCACCGACAAACTAAAAAGCCGCTAAAATAGCGATTTTCTAAGGGAACAGTTAATTTGTTAGAGTACTCCGTAGAGTTTGAGATAATACGAAAAACCCTTGAGGAATACTCAAGGGTTTTGATATTCAGTAGGCACCATCGTCAGTATAGCTTATAACTATGGTCCATTTTGATGATTATAGAAGTTACACGCGGGATGAATACTCCCCCAATACGTACAAAAACAATGAGCCATGAAGGGCTCGAACCTTCGACACCCTGATTAAAAGTCAGGTGCTCTACCAACTGAGCTAATGGCTCATAATAAAATGGCAGGGGCAGCAGGAATTGAACCCACACCAACGGTTTTGGAGACCGTTGTTCTACCTTTAAACTATGCCCCTAAAATGGTGGAGGCTGAGGGGCTCGAACCCCCGACCCTCTGCTTGTAAGGCAGATGCTCTCCCAGCTGAGCTAAGCCTCCATATATGACCCGTAGGGGATTCGAACCCCTGTTACCTCCGTGAAAGGGAGGTGTCTTAACCCCTTGACCAACGGGCCTTAATAGCTCTCAACAAACAAGATGCTGTAAAATCTACCAACTGGGTTTTTGGATTATATGAGCCAAAAAAATACCCCAGTGGGGTCTCGCTTGGCAGCGTCCTACTCTCCCAGGACCCTTCGGTCCAAGTACCATCGGCGCTAGAGGGCTTAACGGTCGTGTTCGGGATGGGTACGTGTGGAACCCCTCCGCCATCGCCACCAAACGAGCATTTGTCTACCAAATGCGTTCGCGTTCCATTCGGTCCTACACATCGGTGTGGATGAATGGGTCAGCGTCTGTGGAACTGAAAATCATACACACATTGGAGTGTTGTACCGATTTTCATTTCAGAGATTATTCTCTGAAAACTAGATCCGAAACGAAACTTGCGATCAGAACCTGCAATTTGGATAAGCCCTCGACCGATTAGTACTGGTCAGCTCCATGCATTACTGCACTTCCACCCCCAGCCTATCTACCTCGTCGTCTTCAAGGGGTCTTACATACTGGGAAATCTCATCTTGAGGGGGGCTTCACGCTTAGATGCTTTCAGCGCTTATCCCGTCCGTACATAGCTACCCAGCGGTGCTCCTGGCGGAACAACTGGTACACCAGCGGTACGTCCATCCCGGTCCTCTCGTACTAAGGACAGCTCCTCTCAAATTTCCTACGCCCACGACAGATAGGGACCGAACTGTCTCACGACGTTCTGAACCCAGCTCGCGTACCGCTTTAATGGGCGAACAGCCCAACCCTTGGGACCTACTTCAGCCCCAGGATGCGATGAGCCGACATCGAGGTGCCAAACCTCCCCGTCGATGTGGACTCTTGGGGGAGATAAGCCTGTTATCCCCAGGGTAGCTTTTATCCGTTGAGCGATGGCCCTTCCATGCGGTACCACCGGATCACTAAGCCCGACTTTCGTCCCTGCTCGACTTGTAGGTCTCGCAGTCAAGCTCCCTTATGCCTTTGCACTCTTCGAATGATTTCCAACCATTCTGAGGGAACCTTTGGGCGCCTCCGTTACTCTTTAGGAGGCGACCGCCCCAGTCAAACTGCCCACCTGACACTGTCCCCGTACCCGCTAAGGGCACCAGGTTAGAACCTAGATACGATCAGGGTGGTATCCCAACGGTGCCTCCACACAAGCTGGCGCTCATGCTTCAAAGGCTCCCACCTATCCTGTACAGATCGTACCCAAATTCAATATCAAGCTGCAGTAAAGCTCCATGGGGTCTTTCCGTCTTGTCGCGGGTAACCTGCATCTTCACAGGTATTAAAATTTCACCGGATCTCTCGTTGAGACAGCGCCCAAGTCGTTACGCCATTCGTGCGGGTCAGAATTTACCTGACAAGGAATTTCGCTACCTTAGGACCGTTATAGTTACGGCCGCCGTTTACTGGGGCTTCGGTTCACAGCTTCGGGATTACTCCCTAACCGCTCCCCTTAACCTTCCAGCACCGGGCAGGCGTCAGCCCGTATACTTCGCCTTACGGCTTCGCACAGACCTGTGTTTTTGCTAAACAGTCGCTTGGGCCTTTTCACTGCGGCCCCCTCGTGCTATTCACACTACCGGGGCACCCCTTCTCCCGAAGTTACGGGGTCATTTTGCCGAGTTCCTTAACGAGAGTTCTTCCGCGCGCCTTAGAATTCTCTTCTCGCCTACCTGTGTCGGTTTGCGGTACGGGCACCTTCATCTGGCTAGAGGCTTTTCTTGGCAGTGTGAGATCATGACCTTCGCTACTGTAATTTTCACTCCCCATCACAGCTCAGCCTTAATGATGTGCGGATTTGCCTACACATCAGCCTTACTGCTTGGACAGGCATCCATCAGCCTGCGTCACTACCCTACTGCGTCCCCCCATCGCTCGTAACGATTTACGGTGGTACAGGAATTTCGACCTGTTGTCCTTCGACTACGCCTTTCGGCCTCGCCTTAGGTCCCGACTTACCCTGAGCGGACGAGCCTTCCTCAGGAACCCTTAGGCTTTCGGCGGATCAGATTCTCACTGATCTTTTCGTTACTCATACCGGCATTCTCACTTGTATAATGTCCAGCGCTCCTTACGGTACACCTTCAACCCTTATACAACGCTCCCCTACCCCTGGATCGACTTCACTCCAGCTTCGAAGCCCTGTGTTTATCCCCTGGGAAGCATTTGGTCATCCAAGATCATACAACCTTGTCTGACAAAAATGTCCTTGTGGTAAACACCGCCTCAAAGAAGCAGTGAAGTCGATCCAAGCCATAGCTTCGGTGGTGTGTTTAGCCCCGTTACATTTTCGGCGCAGAGTCACTCGACCAGTGAGCTATTACGCACTCTTTCAATGGTGGCTGCTTCTAAGCCAACATCCTGGTTGTCTGTGCAACTCCACATCCTTTCCCACTTAACACACACTTGGGGACCTTAGCTGATGGTCTGGGCTGTTTCCCTTTTGACAATGGATCTTAGCACTCACTGTCTGACTCCCGGAAGTAAGTCTATGGCATTCGGAGTTTGACTGAGCTTGGTAACCCTTGCGGGCCCCGCACCCAATCAGTGCTCTACCTCCACGACTCTGTTTTCCGAGGCTAGCCCTAAAGCTATTTCGGGGAGAACCAGCTATCTCCGAGTTCGATTGGAATTTCTCCGCTACCCCCACCTCATCCCCGCACTTTTCAACGTGCGTGGGTTCGGGCCTCCAGTGCGTGTTACCGCACCTTCACCCTGGACAGGGGTAGATCACCCGGTTTCGGGTCTACGTCCACGTACTAACTCGCCCTATTCAGACTCGCTTTCGCTGCGGCTCCGGCTCTTCACCTTAACCTTGCACGGGAACGTAACTCGCCGGTTCATTCTACAAAAGGCACGCCATCACCCCTAAAATGGGCTCTGACTTCTTGTAAGCACACGGTTTCAGGTTCTATTTCACTCCCCTTCCGGGGTGCTTTTCACCTTTCCCTCACGGTACTGCTTCACTATCGGTCGCTAGGAAGTATTTAGCCTTGGCAGATGGTCCTGCCGGATTCATACGGGGTTTCACGTGCCCCGCACTACTCGGGATCCGTCTCGGAGGGAACAGACTTTCAATTACAGGGCTTTTACCTTCTTTGGCGGGCCTTTCCAGACCTCTTCGTTTAACCGGTTCCTTTGTAACTCCATGTGAGACGTCCCACAACCCCAGAGAGCAAGCTCTCTGGTTTGGGCTGTTCCGCGTTCGCTCGCCGCTACTGACGGAATCACTATTGTTTTCTCTTCCTCAAGGTACTTAGATGTTTCAGTTCCCCTGGTATGCCTCTGCATAACCTATGTATTCAGTTATGAGTAACTGGATATTACCCCAGCTGGGTTTCCCCATTCGGACATCCCCGGATCAAAGCTTGCTTACAGCTCCCCGAGGCAGTATCGTTGTTCGCCACGTCCTTCATCGGCTCCTAGCGCCTAGGCATCCTCCGTGTGCTCTTAGTAGCTTAACCAAATGCTCAATGAGCAAAAGCAATCTACCGTTTTATTTAAACTTGTTTACACAAGTTCAGCTAAAAGGAATGTTCTAATTCGCAATTTTCGTTTCGATATCTAGTTTTCAAAGAACAAGCTCCATGCAAAAGCAAGCTGTTTGAGAGTTTGAGCTCTCAAAACTGAGCAACGAGTGAGTAACTAGCCGACCTGGCTAGATTTTAGATTTGAATGTTTCCGCTACGGGAAACGATTCTCCATAGAAAGGAGGTGATCCAGCCGCACCTTCCGATACGGCTACCTTGTTACGACTTCACCCCAATCATCTATCCCACCTTCGGCGGCTGGCTCCTTGCGGTTACCCCACCGACTTCGGGTGTTATAAACTCTCGTGGTGTGACGGGCGGTGTGTACAAGACCCGGGAACGTATTCACCGCGGCATGCTGATCCGCGATTACTAGCAATTCCGACTTCATGCAGGCGAGTTGCAGCCTGCAATCCGAACTGAGACCGGCTTTTTAGGATTCGTTCCACCTCGCGGCTTCACTGCCCGTTGTACCGGCCATTGTAGTACGTGTGTAGCCCAGGTCATAAGGGGCATGATGATTTGACGTCATCCCCACCTTCCTCCGGTTTGTCACCGGCAGTCACCTTAGAGTGCCCATCCGAAATGCTGGCAACTAAGATCAAGGGTTGCGCTCGTTGCGGGACTTAACCCAACATCTCACGACACGAGCTGACGACAACCATGCACCACCTGTCTCCTCTGTCCCGAAGGAAAGCCCTATCTCTAGGACGGTCAGAGGGATGTCAAGACCTGGTAAGGTTCTTCGCGTTGCTTCGAATTAAACCACATACTCCACTGCTTGTGCGGGTCCCCGTCAATTCCTTTGAGTTTCAGTCTTGCGACCGTACTCCCCAGGCGGAATGCTTAATGTGTTAACTTCGGCACCAAGGGTATCGAAACCCCTAACACCTAGCATTCATCGTTTACGGCGTGGACTACCAGGGTATCTAATCCTGTTTGCTCCCCACGCTTTCGCGCCTCAGCGTCAGTTACAGCCCAGAGAGTCGCCTTCGCCACTGGTGTTCCTCCACATCTCTACGCATTTCACCGCTACACGTGGAATTCCACTCTCCTCTTCTGCACTCAAGTCACCCAGTTTCCAGTGCGATCCGGGGTTGAGCCCCGGGATTAAACACCAGACTTAAATGACCGCCTGCGCGCGCTTTACGCCCAATAATTCCGGACAACGCTTGCCCCCTACGTATTACCGCGGCTGCTGGCACGTAGTTAGCCGGGGCTTTCTTCTCAGGTACCGTCACTCCTTGAGCAGTTACTCTCAAGGACGTTCTTCCCTGGCAACAGAGCTTTACGATCCGAAAACCTTCATCACTCACGCGGCATTGCTCCGTCAGGCTTTCGCCCATTGCGGAAGATTCCCTACTGCTGCCTCCCGTAGGAGTCTGGGCCGTGTCTCAGTCCCAGTGTGGCCGATCACCCTCTCAGGTCGGCTACGCATCGTCGCCTTGGTGAGCCGTTACCTCACCAACTAGCTAATGCGCCGCAGGCCCATCCTCAAGTGACAGATTGCTCCGTCTTTCCAGCTCCCTTCAGGCGAAGGAAGCACATATTCGGTATTAGCTACCGTTTCCGGTAGTTGTCCCAAGCTTGAGGGCAGGTTGCCTACGTGTTACTCACCCGTCCGCCGCTAACCATCAGAGAAGCAAGCTTCTCATCAAGTCCGCTCGACTTGCATGTATTAGGCATGCCGCCAGCGTTCGTCCTGAGCCAGGATCAAACTCTCCAATAAAGATGAATTTCAGCAGCGCGGTTAGACGCTATGAAAATCATCTGAGGTATTGAGAAGAGCGATTAGCTCATTTTGAATCTGACGAGATTAAAAATCTCATTGTTGTTCCAGTTTTCATACAGTCAGATGACATGTACCAAAAACCTTCACGTTCATCCTGCAAGCAGGATGATTACTCACTCGTTGTTCAGTTTTCAAAGATCAAACTTCGTTTCCGACTCTTTCAAGGCCGGAATTAGAATATATCACATTTCATTATGACTTGTAAAGTCTTTTCTCGAAATATTTTTCGAGGTTTCCCATACCTCTTGCGGCCGGAAAAATAATATATCATGTTGAAGAATTGTTTGTAAAGTGTTTTTTCAATTTTCTCGAATTTCTAAATCTGGAGATCAAATTATATATTTGAAAGGTCTGCTTTGAATAACTGCCCAATGGCTTAATGCAAAAACAAACAATCGACTAGTCAGCCGGCTGTAGACTTATTTTATTAGGGTTCACAACAACTACAAATAAATAAAGCATGATCCCACCCTACTACGTTTGTTACTCAAACTTATGGATAATACATCTGATCCTTCTACGAGTTAAGTCACTCGTTCACCACTGATGACATGCCAATGCATATGCTTGGAATCCTGGTAACTACCGAGGTTCGTAACAATTTTGGAAGCGCCCGTACGCTCCACCATATCGGCAGCGATCTTTTTAATAACCTGCATGATTTCAAGGATCAGTTCTTCGTTATTCGTTTCTTCTTCTGAAATGAAGGATTGAATGTGCATCTTGGGAATCACCACGATATGATGTTCATAGAACGGCGGGGTATGGTGATAGGCTAACACGTTATCCGTCTCTATAACAATTTCCACTTCCGTCTTGCCACTGAGGACTTCCTCACAATAAAAATCTTGTGTCAAATGGAACGATCCTTTCTTTAGTCGGATTTAATATAGCCTGCCTTTTTTAGTACATACTCTGTAAAGGGATTAATCTCCGGGACCGGTTGGGCCAGATCGAAGTATCGAAGTTCCAACCCTTCATCGTCCATAACCACTGGATTACCCTTGATTCCTGTAGCTTCATAAACAGCCGTCACATTGTATACTTCGTCTCCATGGGGATACTTATAATACATATCCTGACCCGAGAAAACGGTAATGAGCTTGTACGTCTCTGCCCTTAAACCCGCTTCCTCATACAATTCCCGTGCTGCCGCCTCTTCCAGCGACTCACCAGGTTCAAGCGAACCACCGAGCGTCCCCCAGTCGAGACTGTCTGTACGTCTTTGCAGCAACAGATGGCCCTCTTCGTTGAACACCAATACACAAGAACCTGCCATAATCAGCGGCCGCGAGCCAACCAGTTTTCGAAGTTCCATAATGTAGCCCATGAGTGCTCCCTCTTCTCCCTCAATGAATATGCCCAATCCATCCGTGTTGCTATGATTTGGTCAGGATTCCCTGTTCTATGGAGTTTTGAATTAACTGCTGCACGTACGTCCACAATGTATCCGAAGCCTCTGCCATTTCACGATTTCTGTTGATGACTTGATCACTTGTAACGTTGTATTTTAGCCACGTATCTCCTTCATTCTGATAATTGTGAATCAGAGGCTGTAATCGATCGAGAGCCGAGGCAAATTGTGCCTCATTCGTTTCCTTTGACTCAAACTCTAGCCAGAGATTATGCATTTCTTCAGCCTGTTCCTTGGGCAGCATGCCAAATAACCGATGAGCCGCCTTGATCTCACGATCGAATTTATCCGTGTACCCAGCTGTATCGTAAGCAAAGGTGTCTCCTGCATCGATTTCAACCAGATCATGAATAAGAAGCATCTTAATGACTTTCAGGATGTCCACATCCTTGTTCGCGTGACTCTGTAAAACCAATGCCATCATGGCCAGATGCCATGAATGCTCCGCATCATTTTCACGTCTATCGCCATGGATAATTCTTGTTCTCCGTTCAATTGTTTTCAGTTTATCAATCTCGATAAGAAATTGAATCTGATCCTGTAGTGATTCACTCATCATATTTCCCCCTTTAAATGCGATACCAACTCTATGTTATGAGATCATACCAGTAAACCTCAACCGCTATCATATGTAGTCCTAATTCATTATAAGTCCATAAGATGCTTCACCTTATCAAAATCAAGTTGATTAAGTTCACTAATCATTCGCCCAATCCCTCCCGAACTACACTCAAGAAATAGTCGCGATACTCCGGATGACAGGCAATCAGATAAGGCTCTGAACTCATACCTACGAATAAATTCCCATCAAAATCCATAACCATGGCACCTGCTTCTTTTACCATCAGGATTCCTGAGTACAGATCGTTCCCCTCTGAATTGTAGAGCACAATACCATCGATATCTCCCTTGGCCAGCATACACCACTGCAGGGTCGGAGCCCATAATCTCATCACTCTCTTAAAACGTATATCCAGATGTTGTCGCAGCCGGACAGCATTCTCCTCATGCTGTACCTGATGGCCCTGTATCCAGCCTATCGTTCCCTTTAGAAGATTCTCTTTCTTCTTAACTGTCAGCGGATTCAAGTTACAACTTGCCCCATTCCCCCGTGACGCCACAAATAAACGGTCTACCATCGGTTCATAAATAATCCCAAGAACAGGTTCTGAACGGTACATCAATGTAATGGAAACGGAAAATACGGGAAATCCAATGGCGAAATTATTAGTCCCATCTAACGGATCGATCATCCATAACCATTCGCTCTTCTGTCCGTTATGTCCCCGTTCTTCACTATGAATCTCATGCTCGGGAAAAGTATGGCTGATTGCATCACATATAATTCGCTCTGTTTCATGATCTACGTCAGTTACAACGTCGCCGAACTTGTCCTTTTCCACTGCACAGGTGATCTGGTCAAAATGAACTCTGGCGATCTGACCCGCTTCACGTATGACTCTCTCTGCGACTTCTTGTGCTAAACGAATGGTTTGTTCCATAAAAGTCCCTCCGCTCGGTTACTTGATCAGTCTTTCTGGATTTCGGACAAAGTCACTTGGAATGATCACAGGCAATGCAACCTTCTATGGAATGGATTAATCTCCCAATCTAGGTGAGAGGTAAGAGCATCGTTATCCACTTTCTTATGAGGTAAATGTTGATCCATTACAGCCCCTCCCGACACGTTCAAGTTGCATTTGTCTCCATTACATACTTATGAAGCAATTGTTGAATCTGTACGTCATGCTCTGCCAGCCAGCTTATATTCCTCTCAAACTGATCGATCATAAACGTAAAAGGAGATTCAATCGTTGCTCCCGCATAATGCTGACCGATATAGAAATGCAACACAGCAACAAAATAGATTTGAGTTAGCAGCCGTAAATAGCAAAATTCAATAGAAGAGTGCTTGCGAACATTTCCATATCCCCGAAGGAATGCCGCAATCAAATCCAGGGAACCGCTAGACTCCTGAATAATATGATTCAGGCTAATCGTAAGCTCCATGAAAGCAGCGTCCATCCCTATAAAATCAAAATCTAATACCCCTGTAATTTCACCCGATTCACCCAGTAGATTATAAATCAATACATCATGATGAACGAGCTGTCGCGGCAGCACTTCTAGATCAAGATGGGAATTGTCGATCTCAGTAATCATTGCTTGATAAAATGTACACCGCTCTGCTGTTAATTCAAAAGGCAGATCCGCAAAAAAGGACTTCACCGAATCACGATTAGAGAGTGGGTGAATGTTGTACATTTTATGAAATGATATGCCCGTATACGCAACCTTCTTCATCGGAAACTCACTCATTCGAAACGAAAATTCCCCAACCAGCCTGCCGAACTTCTCGGCTTTGTCCATGTCAGACAACTGTGGAAGCTTGCCCTCCAAAAAAGTAGTCATTGCCGCAAGCGAACCATCTCTCATGACCACATAATCCTTACCATTACAAGTATGAAGGAAGATCGGAACTTCGAATGAAGCCTGTGCCTTATGTAGAAATGCTGTTACTTGAGATTCAAGGTCTAACCCTTCAATCGTTTTGATGTGGCGATTATAAATCCGTACAATAAACCTCTGTTTATTGATTTCAATAACTTTGGTTGTATTAGTCAAACCGAACGGAACGGCCTCCAAGGTATACTCCGCGTTTTTGAAGTAGTGCCTTATGATTTCGTCAAATTTGCAGTTCATAAATTCTTGTCTCTTCATCATCCAGCAAATATCCTTTGCCAATGTAGGTCCAATCATTTTTCTCATAATAACCTTGCAGATCCGTGCACAAATAGAGTTTGATAACTTGTTTCTGTACCCCACTGCTTCCAAAAGTATTGAACAGCTGCCTGAAGCATGTCTGGCTTTTGCCGGATATCCACAATCTCAAACATCTTTGCACCTTCTTTCTTTCCTTATGACCTTGAATATTTCTGTGGCAGAAGCTACCCGATTGTTGTTTTGGTGTATCCTTCTTCTCCCTGCAAAATGACCTGTGTGCTCTGCCCATAATCACCGATCAATTCTCGGCAGATACCGCATGGTGAAACCACGTCCAATTGTGGATCAGCATTTTCCGTGAGATCATCCGGATTGATCTCCGGATGCCGTACAGCAACAATGGTCGCAAATTCGTGTTCCCCTTCCGAAATGGCTTTGCCCATCGCAATGGCTTCCGCACACACCGAGACACGACCAATGTAGGCTTCCAAATGTACCGCGGTATATATCTTTCCAGATTGCGTTCGCACTGCGGCTCCAATGTGATGCTTGCCCTCGCAGTATAAACGTTTGATGATGTTCTTGGCTTCCTGGAGTAATTCCAAATCTTCTGTCGTGATTGTCATGATGTCTCTCCTTTAAAAAACTGTTTATACTAGAAATGTCCAAATCAGTATTACAATTCGTAGAATTATGGAATCATTTATTTCTTATAGCTGTGGATCTCTCTCAACATAAACTCCGCATATTCCAGCAGCAGAGACTCACTGAGATTCAGGTTCTCCAGCTCCCCATTATAGTTTGCAAGACATTGCGAGATAACGTTCTTGTACTTCATAGGAAGCCCCTCCAATGCCCACTCTCCAGCTTCTCGCTTGGAATAGATCACTGAATCTCTCACATATAGCAAAACACGCGACAAGTTCAATACATAATAGACAGGATTATCCACGATTTCTTGCGAAGCTGAAGCCACGTCTGACGTAATGGATGCAAGCATATGCTCACGTTTCACAGGAAGGAAGAGCTCCTTAATAGGTGTGCCATGCAAGACAATTCCCCTGTCATAGATGACCGCCATGTGTGCGACGAGATCCGGATCATCATACCCTCCGCAGAGATAGTGCTCTTCCGTTCGATACTTTTCCCGGTGATAAGCGGAGTAATGGAATTCGAACGGAGTTGGATATGCCAGGTTCGCGATTGTGGACTCAAGTACAATACTGAGCTCGAAGCCTTTAGTCATGTGCATCTCGTCTTCAATATGTATTAGCTTCTGTGCAATTCTTCGATATAGATCAGCAGATCGTTTGTCACGGCAGACCACCAAGATATCAATATCGCTCTGGCTCGGATGGAAGCACCCCATGGCCATGGAACCGTGTAAATAAATTCCCACGAGCGAATCCGATAATTCTTCTTTTAAAATATGAGTAACGTCTTGCAAAACAATTCGTTCATCCAAGGAAAAACATCCTTTCAGGTACGCTGTTAAATATCCAATTCAATGTTCATCTCACGCACAAAAACTGCCGTCCCTTTAATTCTCACATCCATGCCCTGTCCTTGCCGGGTCACGCTCACTTCAACTTTTCCATCTCTTCCGATCTCATGACCCTGCTCCACGACGAACTGGACCTGATCTGCTTCACGGTTCACATAGGTTAAATAGTAGGCACCCATCACCCCGGAGGCCGTTCCTGTTACAGGATCTTCCGTAGTCCCTGAGTAAGGAGAAGAAAAGTGTCTGGCATGCATCATCGCCTCGGAATCACGCGTTTCGAAGCTAAAAGGATGCAAGGAAGCCTTGGGGTTTTCAAGCAAAATCTCAGGAAACTCAGCAGATTCCGGTTTCATTTTAGAAAAAGAGTCCAGTTGACGAATGGGGATCAACAACGTCCAGGTTCCTGTGCTCCCATACACGATAGGCATGGATAGATCCAGATCATCCGAGGTTAGATTTATACTGCTTGCCAACTTACCAATATCACCTCTGAACGGTACAAACTGCGGTTGATCCTGTTTCATCTCCATGTTGATTGTGTCGCCATCCTGCTCAAACCGTATTGGTAATAGGCCTACATTGGTCTCGATCGTGATTGACTTCTGGTCCCCTAGCAGTCCACGTGTCTTCAAACCATACAGCGATGCCACCGTCGCATGACCGCACAGATTAATTTCATGGCCCGGCGTAAAATAACGCAATCTCACATCGGCTGTCCTGGAGTTAAGCACAAACACCGTTTCATTAAAACCAACCTTATGCGCAACCTGCTGCATGACCGTCTCACTTAGATCATCAGCATCAAAGACAACTCCTGCCGGATTACCTTTGCCCGGAACTGCTGAAAATGCATCATAATGGTATACCTTAACCTCACCCATATTTAAATCCCCCTTCTCCTAGGATCAATAAGACGCACATCCCCATATAGCTCAATGACTTTTCCATCGATTACGATCCCGTCGCCGTCTTGGCAGGCATAGACTTTCGCACCGATTGTATCTGCATAACTTCCGAGCGAATCGAGATTGTCTTCTTCTCCGTCCCAATGAGGTGCAAACTCGAAATCAACGAGTCTAAGCGCACGTTTGTCCTGAACACCCACATGATTCTCGTCTTCATCCTTGCCATATCCAGCTATTTCAATGGTTGGTGTGGTTAGAATGCTGCCTGCACTGACTCCGATCAGCATACCGCCTTTCTGCACATAGGAACGCAATAAGTCCTGTACGTTTCTTCTCTGTAATAAATGCAGAAAATAAAATGTATTTCCACCGGATAAATGAATTGCATCAGCTTCCAAAATCTGCTCAAACGTGCTTGGGTCATATTCCTGGTCCAGATCATAATAATGAATGTTCTCGATACCCAGTTGATTATAGTAACGTACGGTATGCTCAAAATATTTTCGCTCCGGGTCGGAACAAGAAGGGATATAACCGATTGAAGGCTTGTCGCGACCAAACAATTCCAATATCCTTTGATTCAATTCTTCATTTGTTTGAAAGGGTAGATCACTTAATAAAACCAACTTGGCCATGCGCTTCCTCCTTTACATATATAGTCGAGATCCCGTTCTGCAAGTGATGGTAAGGATACCTTACTTCCTATCAATTCCAAATCACTCTATCCTCCTCATGACTACAGTTATAATACCAACACAACTATTGTAACTGCCCGTTAATGTACCTTCTATGGTAAACAGAAGCATCCTGGGCCCACAGCAGCAATTCGTTCCTGCTTATAAAGAATTCATCTTGAACCTTAATAAAGGGGAACATTGCTCCGTTAAAGGAGCCCGATGCCGCAAAACTTCTTTGTTCAGCATGAATAATGCTCATCACCTGTTCTTCAGTCATACTTAGATACTCCGCTGTTTCCTGAATCGTCATTAACACCTTATCCTTAGCAACTTCCTCCTGTGCTACTTGAGTTGGCTGGTTTACGCTCTCTTGATTCGATAGGAAGAAGCAGCCAATCATAAATGAAATGCCTAAGATGACACTAGCAAGCAAAATCGAGACTGGAATGGATTTCATTGCTTTGCAGTCTCCCACTCTGTATTAAGTAACCCTCTACTAATATTCCATTTGGCGAGCATCGCCCTTTGTCTATTTTCCAGGTCAAGATATGGGGCTGCAACACAGGAAAGGGTGTCAAACATATGGATGAAATGGGGACCCTCCTTGAAACGCCGAAGACCGCCATACTCTACATCGTCCGCTGCCCATACAATTCTTTTGATTCCCGACATTAATATGGTGCAGGAACACATAGGACAAGGTTCACAAGTCGTGTACAGTGTCAGGTTGTTTTTCGTGAACCTCTTCCGGTCTAAATCCAGCAAATGCTTCCCCGCTCGGCGAATGGCGTCCACCTCAGCATGTGCGGTAGGATCACATTCCGAGAAAACTCGGTTCCTCCCTTTACTCACAACATCCCCATCCTCATCTACAATTACTGCACCGATCGGATAAGTCCCTTCAATAAACGCCTGATCTCCCTCTTCCAGCGCCAAAACTAAATACTCATAATCGGATAACCTCATTTGGGGATTCCTCCTTAAATTGGTTGTCTTATGAATTTGTTTACCGTTAGAAGTTCGTAATGGTGTACTTTCCCGCCTCGCCAAGAAAATCTCTTCTTGATAATCCTTTTTCTCCAAGCAAAATCCTGTAGTTGGTTATCGTACCATCATGTGAAATGATATAAATGTTGCCATCCTGTTCCCTGCACCATTGGAGAAGCCCCCTAGCAAGTACTTCAAATTGATGTTCATCCATCCGGTTAATACCTTCCTCCCAACACTCCAATCCACAATCCATTACGCTTAGCCCTGGGAACTGAGTCTCAAGCTCCTCCTTGGAATAGATCTGATCACAGATGAAGGGAGTGAACTCCGGATTCTGAGGATACATTCTTGGGCCAACAAGCGGACATATCGTAAGATGTTCTTCTGCGGTTAGAAGAAGTGCTGTTTCAATAGTACGCCTCATTGGACTCACCAAGATAACGTCAAGAGGATCAAGCTTCATCTGTTTACGCAGCGTTGTCACCTGACTCTTTCCCAGTTCGGTGAGACCCGGGTGAAGCTCATTTAACCGGTTCGGGTAATCTATCAAATGTTCACCATGACCATGACGAATAAATGTAATGTCCATATATCCCTCTATTTCTGAATGAAATGTTGGATGCTCTTCGCATCATGCAGATTATGCAGTTCCTTTTTCAAAAATACCGGGTAGACCTTCAGGTGCTCAAGCTCATCCAAGGGAAACCAACGGAACGTTAACTTTCCGTTATCCTCCAGCCCTTTGAATTCAATTTCACTATACAGCTTATGAGCTTCCGGTAAAGCGATGACATAATAGAATCCAATCTCGTGAAACTTCTGGCCGTCGTAATCGAAAAAATCTTCATTAACAAATGCAAGCCTCTGCACTTCAACATGGATGCCCAGTTCCTCCATCATTTCTCGCACGATAGCCGCTTCAGTCGCCTCACTCATTTCGACCCGTCCCCCGGGCAGATTCCAGAAATCGTCCTGCTCCGCCTTATGCAGCAGAACTCGTCCTGCATCCATCACAATGCCTGCCACGCGGAAGTTGAACTTACTGTTATTTCGCTCATATGATATGTTATTGTGATTGGGATTTGTCATTTTACAAGCAAACCTCCGTTATGTATTGATATATCCCTATTCACTCTACTCATAGATCTTGCCATATATAGAGCTTCATTCTCAACTTCGTTGACAAGCTCGAATAAGGTCTTTTTCATTTCCTGCGTCATTCTCCTTCCACACCTTTAAACGCCTCATTCAGAATGTTCTCCAGTTCGATCTGACAAGCAGACAGGTTATATTCCGAATTATCCAGCCAATATTTGTCCATCTTCAGTATCTGATAAATCTCGGTTTCGAGCTCCTTTCTTGCCTGAAGCACCTTCACGGTGCCTGGAACCCCATGATATCCTCTTGAAGCTCCCCACCCCTGGTTCGTGTAATACCGAATAAAACCGTCAGACCATTCCTTGGGTCTTTCCTTAACCGCTTTATCAAAGGTATACGCAATATCCTTCTGATCAATATAGAATAATAGCGGGTTCAGTGCTTGAACCTTGCGTTCCAGCTCCAGCACATAGTTGACATTATCTTCTCGGGATTGATTGCATTTCACAAGCCCCATTGTTAATGGGTTCTGGATAAAACAACATTCAAAGATAATGACGGTATCCTCATTAGCCGCTAACACGCTTTCGGTGAAGCTTCGCCATTTTGAAGTGATTAGATCTTTATTTTGTTCAAAAGATAATTCATAAATATCCCGGCTGAAAATCTCCTGCACCGTATGGTCAGGAAACGCCTCTCCCAGTTCCTCTTTTATTTTGCGATAAGGAATCAGATAACCATTACGATAAACTATGGCTCTGCTCTCCAATATATATCTGCATGAATGATGAGCATCCAATAAATCTCCAAATTCATCTTCAGAGAAAAAGGCTACACCTTCATAATCAGCTGGATGATTCAGATCCCCTTCCTGGAAAAGCTTTACTCGCAGCCCTCGCTGAATCAGGATGTAGGATACCATTTTGGCAATGGTAGACTTCCCTGAACCGGGTAAGCCTTCAACCAGAATTAATTGTCTCGTCATAATTACATCACCTGAGTTGTTTTAAATTTAATAGACTTTCGGTATCGTGACCTATCTTCAATCAATATCTGCAATAATCCACTGTTCCGAACCCCCCTCTTCTTTCTTTTTCCAAAAAACCATGGTGAGGCTGGATTCATCATCGTTCTCATCTAATTCCGTTACCGTCACTACTCCCTCGTAAAGCTTCCTTTGTTCACGAATGATAATGTCGCTCATGGAGACAATCTTGCGAACTTTGGTTCTGGTCATGCCCGATACGGGCGACTGCGAATCTATGAGGCTCATGTACCCCTCCTCATCCTTTTCCCATATATAACGCAGGCGGGCATTCATAAGTTTAACGATCTCCAGTTCATCACCTGTATAATTCGCTTCATCAATGTACACTGGCGGGATGTCTTGGGGCTCTGTTGGTGTCGCTACTTCTTCATTTTGTACTGCTTCTTCTGTCGTAACTGCTAGCGAAGGCTTCGCCGGGTTCTGTGTGTCTTTCATACTGGTTTTATTCTGACATGCGATCAAGAACAGAAATAATCCAAGCATAACGGTTAGCTTTCTCATATCCAGCCCTCTCATTATCCTTTTGTCTATTCCCCTAAACTTCCCAAAATCACGATCTGCGTTGGACGCTGAATCCCAACATTGTTCAGACGCTCCATGATGTAAAGGCTGCGTTCGGCGAACGCTTCATAATCTTCAAACGCCCTAGCCCGTTCCATATGCTGTTTGCAGGCCTCCGAGACCAACCGAATGTCCCGTTCTTCCATGACATCTTCTTTTGGCTCATTGAACTCATAGATTGAGCGGATGATAATACCACTGGCAGAGATGATATCCATAACTTCTTGGCGTGTATAGGTGTGACGATGATATTTTCCCAACCGCTGATCTACATCTGCACCAAAATGATGGTACAGGATGTGCGATAGCTGAGCTTCATTGGGATCATCACTGACCAGCTCATTTATGAGAAATAATCCGTTCCTTTTCACTACACGTTTCATTTCTTCAATGACATTTACGCCCGGGGGCAGATGATGCAATGCATTTGAGATGCAGACGGTATCAAACGTTTGATCCGCAAAATCCATCTTTGCTGCGTTCATCTGCATAAACTGGATCTTTTCATGCCACGCATATGCGGCTTCTGCCTGCCGTAAAGAATCCGTATCGTTATCAATGCACGTGATCCGTTCGATACCACTGAAAATTTCAAGTAGGGTAGGAATGTATTTTCCTGAGCCTGTACCAACCTCCAACATCTGACCTGCCTGATACGCTGCCAACTGCTTTTTCAACTCATCCATGGATTACACCGTCCCCGTTATGACCTTCCCCCAGCTTTCAGAACTCTACAAGATTTTCAGAACTTCTGTCAGATCCCTGCACATAAATTCCGGATGGATATGCCGGGGCTTGGTTTTGCCTTTGCGGTTTAACCAGACAGCCTGTATGCCAGCGTTTTGAGCTCCCTGTACGTCACTTGTCAACGAATCGCCGACATGTATGACATCTTGCCGGGACAGATCATATCTGGCTAATGCTTCATTAAACATCTCGGGTCTTGGTTTGTAAGAACGGACATCTTCACTGGTGATCACCCCTGCCGCATCGATGCCATGCTTCTCCATTGCAGCTCTTACATCATCTGTATCGATATTCGAGAGGATGTACACAGGGATGTCTACCGATTGCAAAAAGGGAATGGAGTCCTCAAATATCCCGGGATCACGCCAGTGAGCCAATTGCTCCTGATTAAGCAGCTCCGCAATACCATCTGCTTGAAAATGTAGGAGTGTTGCTGTCAGGGACTGTACATTGAGTACTCGTTGGGTCGTAAACTGACTACCGTGGCTTGCATAGAACATTTCGGAAAATGCCCTCCACCAATAATCACCTATTTCGGCTGTTGTACATTCAACACGCGCTGCAGCTTGTATTTGTTCGTAGATCACTGGAAGTATATCGTCGTCTTCATGCACAACTGTCCCATAGAAATCAAGGAAAATGGCCTTCATCCTATTCCCTCCGATGTGTCAAAAATCCCCATATAATCCAATTCGAACTTCCTATGTATGTTACAATTTCTCTTTTGATACATCATAACCCATAATGTGGAATTTGCGAACGGTTCAAGTATGCTATCTTTCTTTCTATAGAATAAAAAACACGCTGCTCTGCATGACTTGCCTCATGCAAAGGGCGTGGTATGGTGATAAAACTTGCTATCTACTTTCATCACCGGAAAAGCATCCGGTAGTGCCTCGCGTGTAACCGAAACGAATCCATTTTTCTCGTAAAATCGATGTGCTGCCACAAACTGCTGTGTCGTTCCAAGGTAAATATCATGCACAGCCTTCTCCTTGGCCCACTGAAATGCCTGATACAGCAGACGACTCGAAACTTGAAGTTCCTTGCCTCTGTAATTTTTGGCTACAAACATCTTCCTGAGCGCAGCTTGCTCCTCTCCAATATCCAGCAGAGCGATCGTACCCACCACTTCTTCATTCACAACCGCGACCCAGAAGTTCCCGATTCCTTTTTGGTAGAAGGTTTCAATTTCAAGCAAATCCGGCTGATCTTCTCTGGTAATGGAGATCTGGTATTCCTGCTGCTGTATCTGCAAAATCAAACGGATTACCTGGGATTGATACTCGGCAGTGTACTCTTGTATATCGATAGTAGGGTTATTCATGATGTAATCTCCTTAGGCGTCGTCATAATGAGAATCATCCCTCTATAACGCCATAATATTGCTTGTACTGGGCAATCCATTCCTCTTTGGAAAAATCTACAAAGTCATAGGACTCACACTGTTTGAGATATTGCAGCTGCTCTTCTGCTTGCTGCTCACCCAATTGCTCCAGGTATATTATCGTCTCCTCGAACCCGGCACCACACAGCAGCTGTACATCCACATAACTGCCCGTATCCTGATTCTTTCTTTTGGCTTGCCAGATGAGCTGAGTGTCCTCTACATGACCGATTGCAAACAACATGATACATAGGTTCTGAGATAATCATTGTCCATCACATTTGGATTGTCGATTTCTTGCTGCAGCAGTGTACGAATGCGCTCCCTGTCCCGGGAGTCCGGCTCCAAGCCGAACTCCTCAAGAGCCTTTTCTTCATTCATATGCTTTCTCCTTGTCTACTTCAGGATCTTGTTTAATTCTTCCGCTTTTTTCTTGCTATCCATTCTAGCATAAAAATAAAAGGCAACGGTGTGCAGCACAATCGACAAAAGCCACATGCCAGGGAACCACGGTGCGATAAAGTGGAACATCTCCTCTGAGAACAACCACACACCCGCCGTACCTCCGAGAATGTTAATGGTAGAAGAGATCACAATATTCCAGATCGGTTTCAACGTAAAGTAGTTCCACAGCGCATCGTACATGACTCCAAATACCACGGCTGCGATGAACGCAATTCCGGCGAGGTTCCATAGATACCCCATCTGGATTGTCTGGTCTTTGAAGAACAAGGTGATCAGCAGCGTGACCCATAGCGAAGTTATTGTAAATACCTGAAAAAACGAATGCTTGAGATTTGCGATCATAATAATTTCCCCCTGAAATTTTTGATATAGTACCGACTGACGTAGTAGCTGGATCCATCCTTAAGCTCAACTTGGATTCTGGCATGATCTGTGGCGGCGAACGTCTGGATGTGTTTAACATTGATCATCGTTGAGTTGTTAATCTTCAGAAACTGGGACGAATCCATGTCTTCTTCCACATATTTAAGACGTTTGCCAAGCAGATAGCTCTCTCCCGAAATCACACGTACATTGCACATTCGATCCTCGGACTCAATGGCAAGAATTGAGCTTGGCTGGATCTGGACATTGCGATTATTCTTCGGATTGATGACGACCAGCTGTCTTTCCAAGTGGCTAATCGCTTTATCAATCTCATCCCAACGCTGTTGTTCGGCAGGGTTGGTCACTATCTTGGCGAGACTTCGTTCCATGGATGCATCTGTTTCAAATGTCACTTTCACGTGTTACCCTCCTCTCATCACTCATATTACAGTCAAAGCAATAACCAGCATACTGAATTGCGTTTTGTTGCAAGAAGTTGCAGGTTTGTTGCACATCAGCTGACTAATGTACGAAGTTCGAATAAATCGCTTTTCTTTTTAACCATCAATTAACGTTGTTATGTGAATTTATATCCATTGTTTATGTATTCTAAAGAATGCTGCATGGGGAATGATCAGTATTCCCCATTGTATTCCACATAACTTGTTGGCTTGAATCGAGACACGTGATACGGCATATATACACTTTGAGAATGTGGTGACAAGTGTTCAACATAATCAATTGCAGCTTCTACCATCTCATCCGATGCAAAAACCGACTCATTCAGAAATCCACTCAATAACGCGGCATTCCCTTTATACTTCAGTATAAGGTAGCCATAACCCGGATCAGCGATCACCAGATCAACAATGTCCTCTGCCGCAGGTTCTCTTGATCCATCATAAAACCTAACGATCATGTCCAGATCTCTATGAAACACATCTACATTGCACGAAAATTTCAGATATTCGAATTTCAATTCCCGGTCTCCTTACCCCTTATCCTCAATTTCAAAATACATCTCCTGATGTTGCAGAATCTCCTTATTTATACTCGCGATCACTTTCTCAGCTTGAGCGCAATATTGAATATACAGATCATTGATTAATTGATACAGGTGGGGGTCTTGCTCCAGATCTGTTGTCGTAACCTCACGCCACTGATCTCCGATTCTATTTTTATCTATAACCACATGCTCGATGTTGTCCAGCAGAGCTACCATCTCCGTCTGGTTAAAAAAACGCATTCCATTTCGGATGCCGCTCCAGCTCTTCATCTCCATGATATTGTAAGCCGAGAACCAGTAAAACTCCGCCAGACTTTTCGTATGGTTATGGTAGGAGTAGAACAGGAATAGTGCTTGTTGGCCTTCATTTAACTGACGGTACATCTCTGTTTTGGCTGCAACATCTTTACCTCGAACGGAAATGAGCATCGGCTGGACACACAACCAGCTAAGTTGCGATGAACCCAAGTCCGCCTGTTTGATTTTCGCTCGCATAACATTCTCCTCTCTTTTCCTCTAATGATTCATATACTTTTCGGCATGGCTATGGTCAATCCATTCGTTTATGAAAAACGAACTGAAGACCATGTGCTCCTATCCTGCGAATGCCCGTGTCACGAAAACCCACCTTCAAATACAGGCTCTGTGCTGCCACATTCTGTTCATTTACAGCGAGGATAACTTCCTTCATACCTGGCTCAATCTGCTGAAGCAGTGGACCGATTGCCTGCATGGCAGCTCGTGCATACCCTCTCCCCTGATGTTCCAACGTAATGGATAATGCTCTTATTAAGATTGCATTCGAATATTTCTTTCCTTCGGCGTATTCCGATTTTTTATGTAAAATAAAGAAGCCCACCGGTGTCTCCTCTTTTAAAATCACAATGGGAACCTTATCCGGGTTGGAGATGGCCTCCTCGATCACTTCTGCAGGTAATGCAGTAAACGAGAACTGCTCTCCGGTCAGTGAAAAATTGGCTAATGCCTCATCATATCTCTCGTGATATTCGGTAAGGCGAATAACTTGATGCATAAGCAGTCACCTCATTTTTTATGTAGCGCAGCACTTTCCTAATGGATCTACTCTACTCTGCCATCAATACTCTTATGATACGTGTTGCGTCGTCGAATTTCATTTGATTATTTCTCTGATGGAAGTCCCATCCTTGGTTTATCGCATATTGAACGAGTTTGGAAATCAGCTTGGGCTGATAGAGTAAAATATCCCATGATTCTTCCCAAAAAACCATAAACTCTACGAAGGTAGATTTGAACGCATTCGAATATATACGAATAGTAATATTGTATGCTTGCTCATCCACCACGTAGAGGAATAAAACCTCATTGACCGTCATTTTACGGACTTCTTTCTTATATACCTTCAACAAAGCACTCCCTAGCTTGAGGTTTTGGTGTGTAAATCTTCAAATACGTTCCATTCCGCAAACAATTGTTTTAGTCTTAGAGCAGTTGTATGAATGAAATGTTCTAGAACGTCCATAGATAAAATGCTCAAATCTTCCGCGGGCTCATGCGCAGGATTATTCAAGAAATCCACTTTCACTTTCCTGTACTGAACCACCTCTTGTTCAAGCAAACCTCCCAGATCATAGGCCTTACCCGCATTCAGTTTATTCAGCAGCTCATGAGACCCAGAACGATTACGCAAAATCATAAATTCCAGCTTCGTTACCTCCTGCGTATACCGCTTCCTGCCATCAGGATGTTCTTCATATGCAGGGTAGATATCAAAGGTCCACACACGGTCCGTATAAATATGGGCGATGTATCCGCACAAATACTGCCAGAATGCAGGATCAAGTTCCGCCTGCTGCCTATGGGACTCCCAAAACGTCCGAAGCTCTTCATCTGTTGCGAATCTGCCTTCTTCGATCATTAGATGTGTTTTTGCCTTCTCACTTCGCTCATTACTTCTCACGTGAATTGAATCAGGAGCCAGACTTCCCAGCAAGAATTCCGGGGATGGATTAGAACTGATTTCAGATGCAACCGCAAAATGTACCATGGGCCAAGGCATACCTATCACTCCATTTTGTTTTTTGTTTTCCTTAACGCAGAATCCCCTGCTTCTCTTGAATCAAATCTATAATAGTCGGCCTCTGCACCTTATTAATCATATCGATCTCGATTTCATCCAAACTTGTAAATGTTAGTTGCAACGACTCTTTATTCTCGTCCTCAAAACATAGTGTTCGTCCATCCTCAGCTAGTTTTCCGTCTAAATTAACTCTGACGTTAAACAGAAACATGACAAATACAACCTCATTGCCATCCGGATAGGTATACTTCATTCTCTCACCCGTGTAGATGGAAGCCAGTTCATACGAAATCACATCCAGACCAGTCTCTTCCTTCACTTCTCTGATCATGGTTTCTTCGATACGCTCTCCGGGCTCCATACCGCCACCAGGCAATCCCCAGTCACCGTAATCGGATCTACGCTGCAGCAGAATTCTCCCATGATCATCTCTGATAATGGCCCCGCCTGTAACCACAATTCGACTTGTCATCTCCGCTGCTCCTTCTTTAAACTTGTAGTCCTGTCTGACGGATCAGCCAAGTATAGCAAAAATGGATACGACCTCGTCGCATCCATGGATATTCTCATTTATTTGATGAGATAGTCTACCACAGGATATGAGATCACATTCCGATCTCTATAGGTAGAAGTCACCGCTTCCTGATGTGTGCTGAGAATCCCATTTTGCAGCATAACGGGCCTGAAGCCTCGCTCCATCGCTCCATTATAAGTGAATAAAACACACTCCTCTGCGGCAAATCCGGAAATGATCACGAGCTCAATGCCATGCCTCTTCAATATGGGTTCTAGCTCTGTCTGCCAGAATGCATTCGAGCTTTCTTTGGTAACGATGAGATCCTTCTCATTGACATTCACCTCGGAAATAATCCGATATTCCTCCGGAGATGATCCTTCCATACCTTCGACGTCTTGCACATGGACCACCACATGATCACTTGAACGAAGCACATCTGCAACATGGTTGATATACTCACATGCGTGGTCTATACCTTTTTGTTCCACTCGACCTCGCACAACACTCTCTTGCATATCCACAATCAGAAAACCTATTTTCATCCGAACACTCCTTGAAATTTTGATTTATAACCTTATTGGTGCTTCTAAATGAAGAATGCTCCCAACATATGTATTCGGTTTTGCAGGCGGGACTCCTCTAAATCTGCTGCAGCTTATTGTTATGCTGAGGTCATGACTTTCTTTTTCAGCATCATAATCTGCCCAATATGATACGCATTGTGAATGCACACATTCGATATGACGTTCCACCACGGAGCATTGAAATAGGAAGGGATGGTCAGTGCCAATTTTGTATCATCACTTTCTTGTACGGCCTGAATCCATTTAAGAAAAGTAGAGCCGACTCGTTCAATACTCTTCTGCCACTCCTCTTCGCTAACGCAGGAAGGGTCAACATAGAACGTTTCATCATTATTTATATGATGATCCATTCTTACTTCACCTTGGATAAAACGATCCAGCCATCGCTCATTCCAGAATATCAGATGATGCACCAGCCTCCAGATGGATTGACCTTCATCATTCGTCCATACAGCCTGAGCAGCGGTTACATCACGTAACATCTCATCCAGCGGTATAAACCAGCTCTTATCATGATGACAGGCAGCCAGTTGGTCCAGCAATACTAATTTGAAACTCATGATCAACTCTCCTCCTTGTTCCAAAACGCCTCTACAAAATCATTCAAATACCTGTCCTATATGCAGTTTCACGCCATTCTTCCTGTCCTGATTGCAACAGCATAATCCTCTCGGCCATTGGTTTGAGCCATGAAACTGGCCCTCTCCCAATCATATTCAACCATGACATGTTCCATATTCCAGTTCCCCTGCGCATTACGATAAGCAATCGCATAGTCCGCGTGAGGCGAGTTGGATTCCATGACATGCGGATAGGGCAAATCATCATGATAAGCAGGCAAACCGACACTGCCTACGTTCACAATTACCTTGTTTGTCGGCAAATATTTCAATTGAACCACATGACTGTGTCCGCAAAAAATATAACGCTGCGGTACATCCAGAAGTTCGTTAGCCAATTGAACCGTATTTTTATACCGGACCCCTCCCGCCGTTACTTCTTCCAGCAAATACTGATCATGCTCCCACGGTGTACCGTGGCAAAATAGTAACTCTTCGTATGCCCATGTACGATGGAATGATCTGATCCATTTTTCAATCCTCTGATCAAGAAGGGGTCTTACAAATTGAAAGGTTTCCGATGAGCTTTCTTGTTGCAAAAGCACCTCGTCACAATTCCCCATCACATGTACGATATTCTCCTGGTCCATTAATAATCGCGCAGTCGCAAGCGGATCAACCGGACCAAACAGGCTATCTCCCAAATTGACGATAAGGTCTATGTTGCGGGCAGCAATATCTTGTAACACGGCCTCTAATGCCAAGTAATTACTATGAACATCTGAAATAATGGCAACAGACTTATGCATGTCATCCCTCCACTTTTTTTTCAATAGTACCAACCTAAGTCAGTCCTTGAACAGCTCGTCCAGCATGCGATGGCGATTCTCCAAAAAGCTGCGGGTGATCTGGTAATGTTCCGTATCTTCATAAGCCATCTTTTGAATACAGCTATCATCAAAATTCAATATGTCTGCATCCGGATAACCCAGCAAAATGGGAGAATGTGTTGCGATAATGAATTGAGAAGTTCCAGACAGATCATGGAGAATGCGCAGCAAGGATAGCTGTCTGGCAGGAGATAACGCGGCTTCGGGCTCATCCAGCAGGTAGATGCCTTTCGAGCTGAAGCGGTTCACAAACAGATTGAGAAAGGACTCCCCATGGGATTGCTCATGCAGCGAGCGTCCCCCATAGTATTCAAGAGAACCCACCTCATCAACATGGGATGCAAATTGATAGAAGGATTCCGATCGCATGAAGAAACCATTCGAAATTTTGGGCAGCCAGGCCAGCCGCAGATAATCCCCTAATGAGGATTCGGAAGCATGCATCGCAAAAACGTTATTTCTGCCGCCCCCGGCTGTATTAAACCCACATTGATGAGCAATTCCCTCCAGCAGAGTGGACTTGCCCGATCCATTTTCGCCGACAAAAAAAGTAATGTTATTTCTGAATTCCAACCGCTCTAAGGATTCTATGGCTGGTATATCAAACGGATACTTCTTGCGATTCTCGACCTTATCCATCATGAGCTCCACACTTCGAAGATACATAGGCATACTCCTATTCTTGTAAGATTTGGCTCCATCTACCCGAACATGATCAACAACGGATTGGGCTCATTTCACCTTAAAAGGTGATCATGGCTCCTTTTTTATCCAATACGGCAGGTACCTTTCATTTACACATTCCCTATATTAAACGACGAATAGACGGATGACAAAATTATGGTTGACGGTGGCGGATCTGGTTCTATATTATGTAGGAAGAACGTTCTGCATAAAACATAAAATGAATTGGCGTGTTACCACCCCAGAGGGCATGAGCCAAGAAGCGAACATGAGACTATATTCGCTTCTTGGCTCTTTTTGCGTTCCGGAGGTCTGAAAGCGTTAACTTTAGAAACGAGGAGGCGGTGAACCGTGAGTAAAGAAATGATGCTGCAGGTAGAGCGGGTCGTCGGCAGCAATATTGTTCTGGCCCGGTCGCACCAGAATACCAAGGAGTATGTACTGATCGGCAAAGGGTTGGGATTTGCATTCAAGGTGGAAAGCACCATCCAGGCCGATGATCCGCGGATTGAGAAAAGGTTCCGGCTGGAAGACCGGGAGGAGTGGGGGCAGGCGCAGGAGCTGATGAAGGACTTGGACCCCAATGTCATCGACATCTCTGACCGGATTATCCGTCTCATCGCTGATCAATTTCCCGGCAAGCTGAATGACAAGATCTACCTTGCTCTTCCGAGTCATATTCAGTTCACCTTATATCGTATCCGCAACGGGATGGAGATTCTGAATCCTTTCCTTACGGAGACAAAGCTCAGTTTTCCGAAAGAGTTCGAACTTGCCTCGAAAGCAGCGGCCATGATCGGAGAGGCCTTTGGCGTAGAGGTACCGGAGGATGAGGCCGGGTTCCTGACATACCATGTGTACTCCTCCGTAAATCACGTCCCTGTCGGACAGCTGGTTAAGGTATCCAATGTGATCAGCAAGCTTCAGTCCATTATTGAAGAGGAGGGTGGCGTTCGATTTGACCAGGGCAGCCTTAGCCAGGCAAGACTCATGATACACCTGCGCTTCTCCATGGAACGCCTGTATCAGCAGCCGATGGCGGCCCCCACCTTCGCGCAATATGTGAAAAATGAATATCCGTCCGAATACCAGCTGGCCAGAAAACTGAGCGCTGTAATGGCCGAGGATTTGGATACAGAGGTACCCGAGGAAGAAACGGCTTTTCTCGCCATGCATTTATATCGGCTTTTTCAAACCCATGCCAAAACCAACAACAGAAAGGACAACACACAATGATCTGGAAATGGAAAAACAACAAATCTGCCAAAATATCTGAAACGATATCTGTCGCCTCCCCGCTCACCGGAACCTGTGTCAGTTTGGAAGAAGTGCCTGACGAAGCGTTCGCGCAAGGACTTATGGGACCGGGAGTTGCAGTGATTCCCCAGGAGGGCAGGCTGGTCGCCCCTATCGACGGCACTGTGGTGCACTTGATCAAATCGCACCATGCCGTAATGATTGAGCACGCTTCCGGGCTGCAGCTGCTGCTGCATATCGGTATGAATACGGTCAGCCTGAAAGGACAGGGCTTCACCCCCCAAGTGCAGACCGGGGATCAGGTCACTGTCGGTCAGACCCTGATTGAATTTGACCTGAATGCGATCGCTTCGGCCGGTTATCCAGTCATTACCCCTGTCATCGTTGCGAATGCGGCTGAACAGCCGTGGGAGTCGCACCCGGAGTATGGCAGCGTAGAAGCAGGCATGGGCACGATCATGAAGGTCAGCTTGTCCAAATAACCTAAATCAAAAAAAGAAAGGAAGAACCATATGCTGAAAGCACTGCAAAAGCTGGGAAGATCCTTGATGCTTCCTGTAGCAACCCTGCCTGCGGCGGGAATTCTTCAAGGCCTCGGTCTTCTTAATTATGAAACGGACATTCCGCTCGGTCCCGTGATCGGGGGATTCCTTAATCACTATGTAGTTCCATTCCTGAATGAGGGGGCGGGAGCGATATTCGGCAATCTTGCGCTCATCTTCGCCATTGGGGTGGCAATCGGACTGGCGGGGGATGCGGTAGCCGCACTTTCAGCCCTGATCGCTTATATGGTGCTGACGCGGATTCTGGGAGCCGTTCCAGGTGTATTCGGCTATATACCTGACGATGTCAAGCTGGATATGGGCGTATTGGGCGGGATATTTGCCGGACTGCTTGCAGCCTATATGTACAAAAAATACCATAATATCAAGCTTCCTGACTGGCTCGGCTTCTTCTCCGGCAAACGCTTTGTGCCGATGGTCACCGCCGGCTCCATGCTGGTGTTGGCCATCCTGTTTGGCATGGTCTGGAGCCCGATTCAGGATGCCATCGGCGCTTTCGGCGCCTGGATTGTAGACTTTGGCGGCGTTGGCTCCATGATATTCATGATCGCCAACCGCCTGCTTATCCCGCTTGGCCTGCATCATGTCCTCAACTCCATTGCCTGGTTCCAGATCGGAGATTATACCAATGCAGCCGGGGAAGTCGTGCACGGCGACCTGACCCGCTTCTTCAACGGAGACCCTACGGCAGGCATGTTCATGTCTGGCTTCTTCCCCATTATGATGTTCGCTCTTCCGGCGGCGGCGCTTGCCTTGATCCATACAGCCCGGCCTGAAAAGCGCAAAATGGTCGCTTCGATCTTTATCGGCGCAGCGGTGGCTTCGTTCTTAACGGGTATTACGGAGCCGCTCGAGTTCTCCTTCATGTTCGCGGCGCCTCTGCTGTACGTGGTACATGCTATTCTTACTGGTGCAGCGGCCTTGATCATGTATCTGCTGGATGTTAAGCTTGGCTTCGCCTTCTCGGCAGGTCTGATCGATTACCTCGTAAACATGAAGCTGTCGACCAATCCGCTGCTCTTGATCCCGGTCGGTCTCGCATTTGCGGTCGTCTATTATTTCCTTTTCCGGTTCATGATTCTCAAGTTTAACCTGAAAACGCCGGGACGCGAGGATGACGCTAATGATGCCGATGCCCCCGCCCATGCTTCCGCCGTGGCAGCGGCGTCTGCCGACACCAAGGCTGGCAAAGTGCTCGCGGAGATCGGTGGCGCAGACAATATCGAGAGCATCGACGCCTGCATCACTCGCCTCCGGCTAGTTGTTAGGGACGACAAAGCGGTCAACGACCAGGCGCTCAAACAGCTTGGCGCTTCCGGCGTCATGAGACTCGGTGGCGGAGCTGTGCAGGTCATCTTCGGCACCCAGTCCGAAATCCTGAAGGATGAGATTAAGAGGCTGATGTAACGCTCGTCCTCCTTTGAGTTTAAAAGGTCGAGAACAAGGGTATTGTTACCCTGTTCTCGACCTTTTTTTGTTAACCAAGAAGCGAAGGATATTCTATTGAATCGGTTTTGATTGAAAAAAGAGAGCAAGCTCTACGCTCACTCTCTCGTTGTTAATAGACAAATTTTCGCTGTGCCCAATAACTGAACAAAAAGATGGACACCTCCGTCAATACCTTGGCTGCGATCAGCGGGATAATCAGTTTTTCGTTATAGAAATATAGCAGTCCGTAATTTAATAGCAGTACCAGAATGACCAGTGAAAAGTATTTCGGTAATGACTGGCGCACCTTGGACGTTTTCCCGGCTGAAAATACATATTTCCGATTGATCGTATAGTTGAAGATGGAGCTGCATAATCTCGCTGCAACGACCGACAGAAATAGATTATGCGTGAAGTACTGGATAACGAACAGCAGTCCAAAATCGATCAGCGCGGACAGTACCGATGATGTACTGAACATGAGAATCGGCATATAAATGCGGAACGAGTCTACCAGCGGGCGAAAATGAGAAGATTTGTTATGATCCAGATATACGGTGTCAATAAACTCCTCGGTGATTTCGTATCCCTCTTTGCGTGCGGTTAATAACATGTTCATCTCATACTCAAACCGATCCCCCTGGATCTGGCATAACCAGTCCAGCATCGAATAGGGAAAACCACGCAGACCTGTCTGTGTATCATATACTTTGGTCCCCGTTGTGATAGAGAAGACCGCCCGGGTAACTGTATTGCCAAAACGACTGCGTGCAGGAATCGTCCCGCTAAAACGACGGCTGCCGAGTACGATCCCTAGGATGGTCTGCTCCAGCAGCACATCGAAAATACGCCGGATATCATGCGGCAGATGCTGCCCGTCACTGTCTGCACATACGACTCCACCTTGTGGTCCGAATTCCTTGATGTACTGGAACCCTGTCTTCAGTGCTCGTCCCTTGCCCAAATTCACAGGATGAGTCAGTATGGTGCAGCCATACGCCTTAGCCGTCTCGAAAATCCCCCGGAATTCCTGGCCGCTGCCATCATCCACAATCACAATAGGCCCCAGTTGGAACGTCTGTAATTGCAAAATTAGATTTAATAAGCGCACATCCGGTTCGTAGGATGGAATTAATATGGTCATGATCATTGTCCCTCCTTGAGGTAAAGGATGTCACTTACGCCGCGTTCCTGATTTCTGCCCAGAGGATTATTCACGACTCTGCCCATGAAATACATCGTGGATGAACCACCGCCATCCAGGTTATAGGCCTCTGTTGCTCCGAGGCCCTTCATCACGTCCGCGAGCTCTGCCAGCGTCATCCCTCGGCTGTCATCCTGTCGTCCGTCCACGACAACAAATACATAATGATTCGGGGCAAGCATGCCGATGGCCGTTCTCGGATTCGCATCCTGAATGGAACGATTGCCGAAGTTGTTATCGATTTTCACACGGCTAAAATCACTTACAATCTCCCCGTCCTGAATCAAAATGGGTCCAAACGACAGCGTATTGGTTGCACCTTCGGCCAGCAGCTCCGAAGAGGAAACTTCCGTCTCGTTGTACGTCTTCATCGTCCCATCAGCGAACAGTGCCATCGCATCACGAACCGGATCATCCCGGTATACCGTACCGTTACGAATAATGACGCCATCACTACGAAAGCCGTAGTAATCACCATTAATGGCGAATATCGCGTTGTTCGCTGCAGCAATCTCTGAGGTGTTCTCCGTAATATTGGTGCCGAAGCTGTTATCCGCCAAAGCCGATTTCAGGCTGCTTGCGTCCGTCATCTGTACATCTGCCACGTAATACGTAATTAGATCTGCACCGGAGCCGGTCTGCACCTTCTCGATGCTCACCTGCATATCATCACTGGAATAGTTCCAGTCATCTGAGGTTGCATTGACCTCTACCGCTGCGTTTGACGCATCATTTGCACTGCTGCTAGTGGCCGAAGCGTTATCATCCGCCACGACTACTTCCACATGCCGGATCAGGTAACGGTCAGCCAGACTATAGACAATTCCGCTGATTCCAAGGATAACGACAAGCGTGGCAACCAGCCATTTACGCCTTTTATTCGGGATTGCTTTTCTATGTGGATCTTTCGGATTGGGTTTATCATACATTCTCATCATTGAAGCCACCTCTTCATCATCTAAGTTCTTAAGGCCATGATAGGCGGGATAGCTTAAATGAATCTGAAACCTATCCAAAGGCAAAAAAAGAAGGTCACCTCCTCCCTTTCAGGGGGTAGATAACCTTCAAACGAATGGATACATTTATGAAAGACTTCGAAATAAGACCTGTCTTCACCTACTCTCCTGTAAATAGTGCATCATACGCAGGGCATGGTCGGTTCTCCAGGAAATCTGCTAATGCAGGCGGCTGCTTGGCGTAAATTTCGTTCAATGATGTTCCATGGTAGATGTTGCCGATGACGACCGGATGGCACAGCTCACAGATAAGAATATCTCCGTTGCCATGCAAATGCAGCTGCTTCGTTCCATCCACACAATTGGAGAAATACACGCCTGGCTGCTCGTGTAGCCCCAACAAATCAGCAAAGCGATCCATGCAGGTGAAGTATAACGTGGTGTCTTCCTTCTTGAATTCAATCAACTCTTTTACAGATCGAACAAGTGATTCCCTGGAAACAATGCTGCTCCAATCGCTGTGCGGCATCATGATACTGTTCTGAATCTCGTGAATCCGCACACCAAGATCATAGACCTTTTGACTAATAGCCAACATGTTCGCTTGTGTTCCCTCAAACAGCAAGGTTTCTAGCACCGTCTCCAGACCAGCTTCTGTACACAACCGGATATTCCGCTCCAGCCTCTCATACATGCTGGGATGAACATGATAATAGGCGGAATAGGCATTCGCATCGGTATAGTTGAACGAAATATGAATATTGGACAACCCTGCATCACGCAGCGCATGAATTCGCTCTTCCGTCAGTAAACTGGCATTTGTATTCAATTGCGTATCAATTCCATGAGCTGCACAATACGTAACAATATCCAGACAATCCTGATACTTGAGGGTTACTTCTCCCCCGGACAAACGCACGCGTTTCAACCTTGGGAGGTCACCGATGATCCGAATAACTTCCTGTGCATCAATACATTGTCCATCATCCCGGTTATAGGCACAGCAATAGTCACACTTGAAATTGCAATTGGAAGTCACCCCGACTTCCAGCCCCTCCAGCTCGTATAACCCGGGCGTTTCCAGCTCGAGTGATTTATATCTGTTTTTTGCGGTCAATTCCATATACCTCCTGGTTCCTTCATCCCATGTGATTACAACCTGGAGATTATAGCGGAAGTATGCAGGGTTCGGATATGACATTATGTACGCTGAGTATGTTTAAAAAAAATAAAACCCACTTCTCCGAAATCATCGGGAGTGGGTCAGGTTCGTATGTACTGTGGATTAGATCATATAAAATGAGAGCTCCAGGATCTCCGCTTGAGATACCGCCATATACTGCCCGATTATGGCCATCCTTGTTACCTCCTTACTCTATGTGATTCCATTCAGGATGGTATGCAAATTCATGATCTGCAATCATCATAAATAACAAGCGCCCCTTCTGATCGAAAGCCATGGATAAGATCTTTACATTTTCGTATCCACCTTCCAGAATGAGGTGATCGAATGATGTTATCGTGTTGTATTGTCCTTGTTTATTTTTCTCAAAAGCGTATGTGATACTGCTGACTTTTCCTTTTTTGGATTCCATAAAAGCTTTTCTTCCGTATTGATGGATTACATCTTGATATGTACTGCCATAGCCTATTCCTCTTAGAGTTTTGAATTTTCGGGGGTTCATAGCTGTATCATAGATCATAATCCCGTCCACAATACCAGTTTTATAGTGGATGCTCACATTATTACGATACTCATATACGTTGGTATGAGCATAGTAATCCACGTAATTTCCTAGTTTTCGCTCAACCTCTTCTCGGGTATCACCGATTTTCACAGTAACGTCCTTCGTTTTGTTTTGAATTTGAAACTCTGATTCGGTAAAAACACCTGACGCAAGAGATTGATTTGAATCCAGTGAAATTTCATTGGATACTTCTGTGTTTGTGTTACTCAGTAAAGTGATTAATAAAACAAAATATAAAATGCCTTTGCTCAACTATAACAGCCCTCTCAAGCACGCTCATGTACTATACCGAATGGATATCTTCTTTTAGAATGGCGTACATCTTCAAGTCCCGAAGCTCATTTTTCACCTTCATATAATTTCGCAATATACCCTCGAACTTCATGCCTACCTTCTCCATCACCTTGGCCGAACCTGTATTATCCACCATACATCTGGCTTGAATTCGCTCCAATCCTACTTCCTCGAATCCAAATTGGATGATCTTGCTTACCACTTCTGTCATAATGCCCTGATTCCAATACTTGTCCGACAACACATAGCCCAATTCTACTCTCATACTATTGCTATCACAGCCCAAATAATTGCAGCTGCCAATCAGCCTTTTGGACTGTTTATCCTCAATCCCCCAGGGCCCGAGCTTGTCAGCCTCATAACGGTTCATGACAAAATCGATAAAACCCTTGGTATCCTCCTTGCTCTGGTGAGCTTCCCACGTGGTGAATTCGGCAACTGCAGGAACCGAGCAGTAGCTGTACATATCGTCCAGATCATCGTAGGTGAGAGGGCGAAGTAAGGTTCGTTCCGTTTCCAAAACGGGAAATGGATCAAAATAGCTTTCAATCGTATTCATACACGTCTCTCCCTAGAATATTAGAATAAAGAAACATACTAAAACTCGTTTGAGATAATGTACGTTCTTTTAATGTGAAAATCATGGCCACAATCTGTGCTGCTTCCACAGCCCGTCCTGCAGCTCGTACCGAATTCGTGTATGTTTTCGCCCCGAATCCCCCTGCCAAAACTCCACTTCTCGAGCATTCACAGCATATAACCGCCAATGGGGCGTAACCATATCCGGTTCACGTTGAATCCGTACCTTCTGAGCTTCAATGGAAGTATTCAATACTTCCTCGTTCTCCAATTCCTGACTCTGGCGCCCTGTCATGGCAACCGCTCTGGCTCCAGCCGAGCGTTTCCGGAAATCATCTGCTCCTGCTTCATTTCCCATATCCGCGGCTGTACCCCTTATACGAACCTGTCTCCCGAGCGCAGGCCAATAAAATGTCAGTGCCACGTGCGGATTATCCTCCAACTGCCTTCCTTTCCGACTCTCGGAACTGGATGCAAAGTAAAAGGCCTCATCAATGACATTTTTCAAAATCAATACGCGCGCATCCGGATAGCCATCTTGATCTACTGTTGAAATTGTCATGGCATGAGGTTCCTTCACATTGGCCGAAATTGCCCCTTGCAACCAGTCTAAAAATAATTCCCCAGGACGGTCTGGTAAATGATTTATGTCCCACGGAGGAAACGGCCCAGACAATGCATGCAAGCTCCACAACAACTCATTCGGTTCACCGCTCATACGCTCACTCCCGTCTTCCAGTTCATTCCATTGTAGCGCAATTGTAATGTACTGGAAACAGAGAGTTTTAGAATAATACAATAAAATATCGTCATAACTAAGACGGCAGATTTGCCCAACCTATAAGTACGTTTTGTTAGGGCTTTAGCTTAATCGACCTTCTAGTTAACTAGAGAATATCTACTTCTTACTCTTAATATTCACCCTAATAAATGCAACAATCGCCATAATTCCTGCTGATACAGATGACCTTATTTTCAATTGTGCAATATCCGAAAAATCTGTGGGCGGATTAAACAGCATGATACATAAATAATATAAATACACGACTATAGAAACAACCAAGACTACATTTGCAATTCTTTTTTTCAACAAAATTGATCCCTTTCTACTATGACTTCAACTATCATTTATCTCCCTATGAGTTATCCTTCTCTGGACCAAATTCAATCTCAATGGCTCACCATATTCATGCTGCTCAATATCCAACCGTTATCACTCTTCTCAATCGTGTGCATACTGGTATGATCGATAGGATGAAAGCTGGATTTATTGCTCCACTCCCGCTTATCGAGCAAATAATAGAGGATATTAATCACTCCGCCGTGCGTAATCAACAGAACGTTGGACTTTATCTTTTTCTCCTCCATGTCTCTGCAGAGTCTATCGAAAGAGGCACAGATTCTGTTATAAAAATTCTGTGGACTTTCTCCTCCTGGAAAAGGCGAATCCATTTCAATAGCATTGAAATAAACTCCTGGGTAATTCTTTTCAGCCTCCTCATGGAGCATGCCCGCCAAATAACCATTATTCATCTCTCGCCAATCTTTCACAGAGCTGCTCGGAATATTTAATTTCTGCTCAACCTCCCTAGCCGTCTGTACTGCACGAGGAAGATCACTACTTATAATCGTATGGATATCATACTGCTCAGCATGATGATGCAGATAATTACCTAGTTGTTCTGATTGAATAATCCCTTGTTCCGTAAGCCCTCGCTGGCTCCATCCACCTCGATACCCTTCGTCATCCGCGCCGTGTCTTACTAGAAAGATCTTCAAGACTATCCCTCCTTAACCTATGTTTTAGCTAGTTTTAATCATCTCTAGACGGATCTATGAAGTTCATAAATAAGATACTTCTCCTTTATGTCTTTCAAATTTGCTAAACAAACCCCGAACTCAGATGGCTTTTATCCAAGATCGGGGCCTTTGGTTTTTACAATTTAATTTACAAAAGTATTACGAACTCGGACTGACTTGATAAAATAAGGAATCCAGATTGCACAAGTGAGAACTGACTTCGCAATTTCTCTCATCGAGCTTCCATCCTCAAGATCTCTCGCCATCGGAATCTGAAGCAACAACAGATAATCAATGATGCCCACGACCAAACTGACACTATAGAAGATAATCATAAGACGTGGCAAAATAGCCTTTTTACTATAAAATGCAAAGACCGTATACAAACTAAACAATAAAAATAACACGTTATATACCAGTTCAAAAATGAGTACTGGTCCCCATAACGGATGATAATAATCTGATTGTTTCGAAGTTAGCAGCTCCCATGTTTCTGTCGTAAATATGGGCACAATTTGTTGAATCAATTGCACTGCGAGCAAAACAATCGTAAGAAAGAGACCAATTTGGATGAGGATCAGCCATCCTCCTAATCCCGACACGCCCAGTGGTCGATATTCTCTCTTCTGCTCTTCAATAGGTGGTTCCACGGATAACACGTCCTTATACTGTTTTGTCATTCTGAGATGAATCATTTCTCATCATTTTCAAACCTACAATTGCCCCTACCTTTTCTTACTTCTCGAACGTTCTATGTACTAACTCCTTCATTACAACTACGTTCCTCACCTTCCTCAATTATAAAAATTTACACAGATTCCTTATTATACTACAAGTGTGAATATACCGATACAGCATATCAGCCATCCATTAATCCACAATGTAGAGGCAAAAGAAGACCTCTTCGCTATACTTATGCCATGTTCAGCCCTTCATTTGTACGTCATACTTTACTTCATCAAGTGCAGATGTAGACTCTGCCTACCAGAATGAAGGAGGGCATGGATATGTCCAAACGAAACATAAAACTTATGCCTTTTGCTGATCTTTCAGCATATATGGGTGGCTTCAAGATCGTTTCCACGCAGTGGGGTGCCGATGGGAAGGTGTACGTGCTGCTAATAAATCAAGTGCCGGAGAGAGAACGAGACATGTTCGTTCAGACCCATTTAAATCAAACCTACACCTACAAAGTTCTGATTGTGTCTGAGCAACATGTGGAAGAGGTCGTGATCTGGGGACAAACCTACAATTATCATTATGTACAGCCGCTGCATGATCACCTTTTGCTTGTCGGTGCACGCTGTACCCACTACGGCAATGATCAGTATGACCTGAATGCCAGAGTGTGTGATATGAAGGGGAATCCGATTCGGGATTTCCTGTTAGGGGACGGGATTCAGAGTGTTCAGGTGACAGCGAATGGAACAATCTGGACCAGTTACTTTGACGAAGGCATTTTCGGCAATTACGGATGGAGCGATCCGATTGGTTCCTGCGGTCTGCTGGCTTGGGATGAGCAAGGTAACAAACTCTATGAAAACCGCGAAGCTGATATCGCCGATTGTTACGCACTTAATGTCGTGAATGAGGATGAGGTCTGGTTTTATTATTACACCGATTTCGAACTTGGTTGTGTGTCAGGGGTATCGTAGATTCCAAGGTCACGTTTGTGAAACCGAGCATATCCGGCTCTTCCGGATTCAGTACGGATGGTTATCACTTCTTGTTCGATGCTGGATATGGTAGACACGGAACGTTTATTCTCAAAAAAATGGATAAGCCAGGACGACTGACGAAGGGGCAAAAAATTGAATTGGTTAATGAGTTCAATAAGCCTTTCAAGCAAGCAAGGCAGGATTTTCGTGAGCAACGACTGCTCCTTAGCGAAGGGAATTTACTGTACCAGCTGACAATCGAAGAGCTGATTTCTAGTCTGGATTAATGGTCATGGAGCGGAGAGGGTTATCATGCAAACGACAATCCCTCTTCCTCAAGAGCATATCTAAGTTTCGGCATCACAGATGGCCCTATACCGTGCAGCTTCAGGATTTCTTTCTCGGTATATCTCGAAAGTATAGCCAACGTTGTAATCCCCTCATTTTCTAAGGCACGTCTGGCAGGTGCAGACAATAAGGCCAGAAATCCTTCTTTCGGTTTACGTTCAGATTCGCAGATCGGACAAGTTGGGCAGTCACTTTTTTTGTAATACGAATGTCCATGTTCACATGTTCTTCGTGTTCCTTTGTCGTTTGTCATTTGGGATCTCTCCTTCCGAGTTACATACTCATCCAACTTTCAACCTCCGGGATTATACGATCATATCGTTTTAAGTCCTCTATATTACCTATAACTTGTGCTGTTCCCATTCGCTGTTCATCTTGATCTGTACATTCAATCCACAACGAACGTTTCAGGCTATATTCGAGCCAGTCTAACTTTCCAAGAAAACCACTCTCCAAAACCATACGCCAGTCGGCACTTAAACAGCTCACTCGTTTACGATATCCATGGATAAAGGTTGAGAATCTGTCTTTGTCTACATTCCCAGTGTTGTCTACAGACCAATACATAGCTGTTTCCATCAAATCATGCATGGGGTTGATGTTGCCTGCTGATTCCCAATCAATAATTATTGGGCTATTCTGCTGCCACATCACATTCTTGGGCTCCAAATCTCTGTGACTAATCACTGTATCTGAAGATAAGAGTTGCGATGATCTCTTTGCCCTGGCATTCCACTCATACAACTGTTGGATCGTTGAATCTAGAAGCTCATTCCATTCCAGTCTCTCATTTTTTCCTTTGTTCAGATAAAAAGCCCAGTCTGTTTCTTTCGAAATATCCATTTGTGACCTTGCCATATCAAGTTGTGAAAAATCGATCTTATGCAAATCTGCAAGAATCGTACCCATTTGATCACAATGCTCGTTGGTAACTTCATTATGCTCTAGACTTCGACCATCAATCCAATCGAATATAAGATAGAATTGATTATCTATGTTATGGACCGAAGAGTTATTAATTCTTTTTGCTGGTTGTACAGGGACATGTTTATTCGCCATATTTGCTATTTTCTCTGAATTCATATAATTTTGCACAGCTTCAGGCCTATTCATAATCTGTGGATTCAATGCCTTAATTGCATATTTATTTCTTCTTGTCTCTATGACATACATTCGATGTAAGAGTCCACCCAATATTGGTTTGGGTGTACTTATCAGTTCACCAAGATTTAATTGATCGCACACTTTCTCAAAATTTAGTTTATACTGAATATCGCTCATAACGTTACATACCTTCCGTTAATTATTGTTGTTTCACATAAATATCTGTTAAAAATTAACGAACAAAGCGTTACCGATCTATATGAACATGTTTCTCCAACCACTCTTTTGCTTCTTGCAGCATCCCCAACGTTATGTGATGATTTACGCCTGCATACTCCACTAATTTAAGTGATGTTTGATTATCCTTTTCAGACATGCGTTCCATAAAGTATCGCTGGCTTTCGATGGGAATGGTTTTATCTTCTTTTCCATGCAGCAGGAGGAATGCTTGGTCATTAGAATCGTTAATATTGAACAAAGGATCATATTTCCTGATATGTTCAGCTTCAATTGCACTCATCGGTCTTCTCCCGTCATGTTCACGGAAAATCTCCTCAGACCTTAACCAGGCACAAGAAGCATTCATGATTACTGCAGACTTTAAATTTGAATCGGTCGCGCAAACCCCACCTGCAATAAATCCACCAGCCGAATTTCCAATAATGCCTACAGCATGGTCCGTATTGAGGATATCTGCAACAATAGCGCTTGCCTCTTCAACCGCTTGAATCACGACTGACCAAAAGTGTTGTTGTAAAATACCGGTATCAAAATACGCTAGATTATCGCGTTCACCGTGGTGAGGCAGCTCAGGAATGATTACTTTATATCCCCAATCCGAAATCATTGATCCAAAAAACAGATAGTCTCGTATAGTGGACCCCCAGCCATGATATAGGATGATTGTGCCTACAGGCGGTAAGTATGGATCTATCTGTAAGCAAGGCACTCCAGCAATCGTACATTCATTTATTATTCTCATAATCCCTCTTTCAAGGGTAGCGGGACTTCAAGCGAATCCGTACCCATCATCCTTTTCCCATTCTCTTCTTTTGATCCGACTTCAAGTCCAATTGCTATCGATTCTGAAGTTGACATTGATATTTGCTCTGGTATCAAATTGATCATAACCGTTCCAGTTCCGCCTCCGGTTGGTACATAACTGCGATCTCTCCTGACTCGTTGAAATGGAATTCTGCTGAATACTGTTACTTTAATGGACTAATTTTATAAAAATAAGGCCCACACATGTCTTCGTGAGTATGTACATAGGTCCAGGTAAACTGACAGTCAAAGATATAGATATCTTGTTCAGAATCAAAGTCCGCTGCAACGACTGCATTCGCATTCTCATAGACCTGGATAAACGGCGTATGTTGATACATGACATATAGGTCATTTTTGAGCTCGGCATTAAACGCATCTCGTGCTGAATCGCCCGTTAAACACGCTTGTTTCTTATAACTAAACATATGCCATTTATATTCGCTGTAGTAGATCGCGTCTTTTGCCTCGTCATCCAGATTGCCGGCAAATACCTCATCCCACTGCTTAACAATGCCCTCCGATTCCTCACACAGCTCCGTCACCTGAACTCCCTTATTCGCCAGATTTTGCTCAAAAATATATCTACGATATACAAGCTCGATCCGCGAGTACGCCACATTCAGTTCACTTTCAGGCAAAACGTCTAACATCTTGTTAATTTGTTCTCGAATCACGTTGACCTCCGTTTGATATGAAATTAGGTGTATCTTCGACCTGAACCACATCCCTGTTTCTTACCGTCTAGCTTCTTCCCGCAATACATAAGCCAGTTGGTACATCTCCGCAATGTCATGTCTATTCTGATTCTGAAATCTCCGAATAGCTTCAGCAATTTCTACAACCTCTACGGCAACAACCTGCTCTCCATCAACCGGATTCAGCGGATTGCCTACAAGTTCAACATCTCCATAGCCAATCAATCTCACAAAATGAGGATGCGGAATATGTGGTCGATACGGTTCAACGGCACCAGATGTGCAATAGAACTGACCGAATATCTGATAGGACTGCAGCTCCGCACCCAGCTCTTCCATCACTTCGCGCTTTAATGCATCCGAATATCTCTCTCCAGGTTCCAATGTTCCTCCCGGCAGCTCCCATTTGCCATTATCCAGTTGAAACACGACGCACTGCTTCCCGACGAACGGGATAATGCTCACGTTGCTTACCAGCGCTTCATCCACGATATCGTTCAACCTGAACTCCGCAGTCACCGTCCCCCAATGAATAGAGGCACTCAGTGCCGGAAAATGTTCAATATTTAAGCTTTGCATCCGCATCAGCCCCTCTCTAGATAAAGTAAAATCTTCCACTTCATTCTTTCTTCAATTATAGATGAAAGGATAGAAAGAAGGCCACCTTCCCTCATGGAATAGGTGACCTTTCTCATAATAGATACATAGAACAATTTCGTCTCAGGGTATGCGCCTTATTTGTGCACCAGTTTCCCGTTTTCCAAAAAGAGAACCCGATTACACAGCGGAAGAACCCGCTCATCATGCGTAACCATTACCGCACTCTTGCCCTGCTCTGCAACCAGCTTCGCAATCATGCCAACAATATCGAGCCCCCGTGCTGCATCCAGACTGGCTGTCGGTTCGTCCGCCAGCAGCACAGCCGGATCATTGATCAATGCCCGCGCAATGGCAACACGCTGACGTTCCCCGCCAGATAACTTCTCGCCATATGCTTTACGACGGTGAGATAAACCTACCGTATGAAGCAGCTCATCCACTCGCTTCGCGGCCTTGTTCTTGTCCGTTCCGGCAAGCTTCGCAACGACCATCAGCTGTTCTTCCACTTTCAGATAAGGAATGAGGTTGGCACTTTGAAAAATAAAACCGAGCTGCTGAAGCCGCACATCGGAAATGTCCTGCTTGTTTTTGCCCATGATGGATACACCATCAAGCAGAACCTGCCCCTCCGTTGGTTCAAGGAGTGCACCTGCAATGGACAGAAATGTACTTTTGCCTGACCCGGAAGGACCCATAACCGCAACAAGTTCCCCCTCGGCAACTTCAAGATCCAGCTGATCCAAAATCGTACGTTTGACCCCGCCATCCTCAAAGGTCTGTGTAATTCCCTGCAATACCAATCGGTTTCTCATGCTGCTGTCCTCCCAATTGCATCAAGCGCATCAATTTTGGTAACCTTCCAGACCGAGAACAACGAACCTGCCATAGACATAATTACAAATAACATGCAGGTTAGTGCCAGGGTGGACAAGCCTAATTGAAACGGCATCGAAGCTGGCAGGATGGACTCAAACAGACGGACCAGCAGAACACTGATTACCAAACTGCCGACGGACAAAAGTAATACTTGTAATGACACACTGCCAGCCAGATACGCATTGCGCGTCCCGATGGCTTTCAAAATGCCAAATTGACTCGTTTTCTGAATGGTGATGACGTAGAAAAATACCGCGAGTACAAACGCCGAGATGACAAACAAAAAGGCGATCATCATAAGCAGCGACCCCTGCTCTTCCTTATAGCCAGGAATGGCCGATACCGCATCGGACTTCGTAATCACTTCCGCATTCGGCAGTGCAGCACTCAGGCTATCCACCTTCTCACCTGCATCCTTAATGGCAATGGCATTGTATGCCGAAGCATTATTGCCCGCTATATCTGGGCTAATACGCGAACTTCCTTGCAAAGCAAGCCATTCCTGTTCATTCAGGAACACGACCGGTGAGTGGCTGAAGGACTCATTTTGCACAAATCCACCGACTGTCCACTCCGTCCCCGACGCTTGATCCACCAGAACCGTCCCAATGGTCACCCCGGACTCTGACAGCTTTTGATCTACTACAACTTGTCCGTCCTTCTGATCCGTCATCAGAACTCCTTCAGTGACGGTTGGCGCAAGCCAGCCTTCCGGGTTCACCATAAACAGAGTGACATCTATTTTCTTGGTGTCGTCAGCCGGGCTAACGGTTGTCATTTTCACACCCAGCGGCTCTGCGTTATCTTGCCCTACCACCGAGCGCGACTGTTCAAGCTGATCCTGATTCACCTGCGAACGGGTAAAACGATGATTAGAATCCTGTTCGAGAACGAAATGGGTTGCTGCCATATTTTTGATCGACGCGGCGTTGTCATACGCCAGCCCCTGCGCAAGACCTGTAACAAACAGTACCAAAAATGAAACCAGTACCATAATGGTAGCAATTAACGCATACCGCCCTTTGGCAAACCTCATCTCTCTAATAGCCAAGTACATATCTCTGACCTCCTCTTGATAAACCAAGTATAGGAGGTGAAAATGAACGGCAAATGAATAACAGATTACATCTGCGGAAGAGTCACAGTGAAGACCGTACCTTCGGCCGAACTGGAGACTTCAATTGAACCGTCATGAATCCGGACAATTTTCTGCACAATGGCCAGCCCGAGCCCGGTTCGACCGGAAGAACGTTCCCGTGCACGGTCCACCCTATAGAAACGATCGAACAGGAATGGCAGATGCTCTGCCGTAATCCCATCTCCTGTATCCCGAATTTGGATTACGCAATGTGTATCGGTCTGCTCTGCTCGGATCTCAATGCTTCTTCCTTGCGGAAGATGATTCACTGCATTGCCCAGCAGATTCATCCATACCTGCATGAGCAGTACTTCATTCCCAACCAGCTGGATCGATTCGGGTATCGATATCCGGAGCAGCAGCTCCTTTTCTTCCAGCTGCCATTGCAGCACCTGAACGGCTTGACGGAATTGATCCCGCAGAGAAAATTCTTCTTTGGCCAAATCCTCTTGGCCTTGTTCGAGGGATGACAGCAGAAGCAGCTGTTTGCTGAGCAACGAGAGATGACGGCTTTCTTCCTCAATAATGGATGCATAGTGCTCCCTCTCCTGTTCAGGAAGATCCCGATCTGAGAGCAGTTGGGCAAAACCCTGAATCGAGGTTAGCGGCGATTGAATCTCATGCGAGACATTTGATACAAACTGTTGACGCGCCTGATCTACCCGCTCCAGCTCACGACTCATCGTCATAAAGTGCTGAGCAAGCTGTCCAATTTCATCACGTCTCTTCGTGGGCAATTTCAGATTATAGTTCCCCTGTACAATACGCTTGGTCGCCTCCGACAGACGTTCAATTGGATTGACCAAGTAGCGAGTACTGATTAGAAAGATCAAGATGCTAATACCTACCGTAAGCGCCCCAATCAGGGCAAAAAAGATACGCAGTTCGCCAAATTGCAAAATGACGTCCGGGCGCATAAACAGGCCATAGCTTGTATTTCCGATCTGTAGTTTAACACCAACGGTATTGCTTAACTGATTGTCAAAGAAACCCGTGATGAAGGGTTTGCTTGGAAACTGGGCAACACCATGGTAGACCTCACCGTCAAGCACCCTATCTACAGCTCGCTTGTCCAGATCCTTCTCGCGAAAATCGCTACCGTAGAATTCATCATTCCTCTTGCCATCTGTCACATAAATCTCGTAACCGAGAGCTGCGGCGTTGTCCAGATACGGCTGCATCATGTCTGGCTCCCGCTCCACAAACTGCTTCATTTGCATGGCGATGCCGACCAGCTTCTCGTCATTGAAGGACTTAAGCTTCGCATGATAATAGATATTGGATAAAAGAAAACCCAGCATGCCGCTGACCACAATGACAGCGATCGTAATGAGGAAGACTCGAACATACAAAGTCCTCAACGGGTTTTCACCTCCATCTTGTAACCGATCCCCCGTACCGTATGAATGACAAAGTCATCTGTATAATCGGCAAACCGATCACGTAACCGCTTGATGTGCACATCCACCGTACGGTCATCCCCTTCGTAATCTGCGCCCCAGACAAGTCTAATTAATTCATCTCGCGAGAATAATCGACCTGGATATTGTGCCAGCTGGGAGAGCAGCTCGAACTCCTTCATGGGCAAAAACAGAATGGATTGACCATCAGATACCTCCACGTTATTCCGGTCAATCACTATGCGATTCATGCGAATGATATCACTTGACGTGCGGTGATAACGGCGAAACAGGGCCTTGACCCTGTAGATCAACTCTTCGGGTTCGAACGGCTTCGTCACGTATTCATCCGTGCCTTTCAGATAGCCCTCCCTCTTGTCGGATAGCTGGTCCCTTGCCGTTAGCAGCACAATCGGTATGTCATACTGCTGCCGGATGAAATCACATAACTCCAGTCCGTCCATACCTGGCATCATCACGTCCAGGATCGCCAGATCAATCGGTGTTTCTTTGATTAGCTTGACCGCTTCTATCCCATCCTGCGCTTCATGCACCTGATACCCCTCTTTGGTCATGACATGCCGAAGGAGTGCTCTAATGTTGGCGTCATCATCCGCCAGAAGCAGGTGTTTCATATTGTTTGTCCGCCCCTCTGTTTCTAAGTTGAATTTATAATGATCATATCCATTGGTTTGAAGTTTGTTACGAGTACTTCCGCACATGGATCCTGCACAGATGGTAGCACAAAAGCCAAAGCGTTCGCCAGCACACACCACAGGAAGCAATGCTTTCGTGTTTATATTTTGTTGAATCTGGTTGACACTATTATTAGGCACATCTATAATAAAACCATAACATATGAACGATCGCTCATATATTCATTTGATTAATTAGATTCATGCAAGGGATATCCTAAGCCACAATAGCAATCATCATTATTACATAACGGAGCCATGCTCCAAAGGAGAGGATCTCGTATGTCCGGACATCACCACAATCACGACCATGGACACCAACATGCTCATCCCAATAACAAGAAAGTGCTCCTGTTTTCCTTCATTATCATTACGCTGTATATGATCGTAGAAGCTGTAGGCGGCTTTGTGACCAACAGTCTGGCCCTCATCTCCGATGCAGGACATATGCTGTCAGACGCAGTCGCTCTGGGGATTGCCTTACTGGCGTTTACCTTTGGGGAAAAAGCAGTGAATACGGGCAAAACCTACGGATACAGACGATTTGAGATTTTGGCTGCTACCTTAAACGGAATTACCTTAATTGCCATCTCCCTGTACATCTTTTACGAAGCAATCGGCCGCTTCATCCATCCGCCGGAAGTAGCCACGGTCGGCATGCTGATCATCAGCATCGTTGGATTGCTCGTGAACATTCTAGTTGCCTGGATCATGATGCGCGGCAGCGACACGGAGAATAACCTCAATATGCGAGGTGCCTACCTGCATGTCATCAGCGATATGCTTGGGTCCATCGGGGCCATAGCGGCAGCACTGCTAATGATGTTCTTCGGCTGGGGCTGGGCAGATCCACTCGCAAGTGTAATCGTGGCCGTGCTGGTGCTGCGAAGCGGGTTCTTCGTAACGAAGTCTTCCCTGCATATTTTGATGGAAGGCACTCCGGCGAATGTGGATGTCAATGATCTTGTGCAAACGATTAAAAAAGTAGACGGTGTCCATGGCGTTCACGATGTGCATGTATGGTCCATCACAAGTAACCTGAATGCACTGACTGCTCATATTGTGGTCGATGGAACATTGACCATCTATGAAGCTGAAACGCTTGTGCAGAAGATTGAACATATGCTGGAGCACAAAGATATCAAGCATGTCACCTTGCAGGTGGAGTCCGAGAAGCACCTGCACGACAGTTCAGTATTATGCACGGTTAAAGGCGACGCACCCGATGCGCACGCACATCATCACCATTGAGAATGGTGCAAGATATAGCAGTAAATCAAAAACAGGGCTGATTCCCTCGAGGGAATGCCCTGTTTTGTTTTGTGTAACTTTCATTTCAATTGGTTGTTATGTATTAGAGACGAATAACATAATGTATCTGGAAATACACCTGACATGGAGATATTATGAAAGTGAGGGTCGATCATATCATGAGTAAATTTCAAAAATTACTGTCAGTAACCCTTGTACTAATAACTCTGCTGCTGGTTTTAAACTATTTTGAACTAAGAGAGATAAGTAGACTACAGCGCATAATCATTGAAGGTGTGTTTAACTAACCACGATCTTACAACCTTGACTAAACATTAGCTTCATCCCAATACAACATGACATAACCAAACTGGAACAAAAGGATAACACACGATCGCTGATGTTGATGAAGAAGCTTGTTTTTTAATTTCTGGGTCCTCATTACTCAAGCTTACACGTCGAACCTCTTTTTTAATTTTTTTCTCTCTCCATAACAAGAGTGATAGCTCTAACCAGCTGGCAGAAGTACTTCAACTTCCATTGTTACATAAAATGCAGCCATGGCATGACAAGAACACATCATGTTTTGCACATTTCGGGTATCCTGACGGGATTGTCGGTTGATCATCATCCTCTTCAATCTCGGACCACTCCAGATAGTTGTCCAGATTAACATCTCCTTTAGTAAACGCATGAATCATGGTCTGAAATTGCTCCAAGCAGGGTATGAGCGACTCTTTGCGCGGTTTATAACTTAACTTCTCCCACCCCCTTTCAGCAATTGCATATGCAATCATTCGGAGCATAAAATCCTTTTCCTCTTCAAAGGTATCTATGGACCAAGGCATCTCATCAATGTCGAAGCCAACCGTTCCGATGCCCACGACGGACTGATCCCTCTGGGCCAACCAGATGGTCATTTCCCTCTCACGGTTCGTCCTGGCTAGCATCGAGCCACTGATGGAGAGCACTTCTATAAACACTGATGTTAACCCATTGGACATTCCGATGGATTCGATCACTGGTACAACATGTTCAGGCATTGAAATGGTATTTCCGATTCTGCTCACCCCTTATAACCATTACTACTCATCCGATTCAGTCGAGATGGCAAATTCGCCATACCCCAAACCCTCACGTACCTCAAGAACCTGATGACCAAGCATAACAATCTCCATACCATTCTCCGTGTCCCAATCCGTGCTGCCACCTAGTATGGCTCCCAAGATCTGATCATCCGAATTAGCTGGATTCCGATAAAGTTCAACTTCGCCAACCGCCATGAACGCGAGAATCCCCCTGCCCCCCACTTCGGCCAAGCCTGCAGGGTAGTCCATCGTATCACTTGACATTTTCTCTGTTTTCCATTCATATGCCCGGTTGCATATGTCGTTAACCGTTTCGTCCGGCAAGTGATTCAGCACATTTTGGATATACCACTCTGCTTCTTCTACACTGATGTCTTCCGTATTAAATCGATACTCCACCTCGGATTGGAATAACTCAAGCAGCCCGTATCCAGACACCCGATTCTCATCTGCTGGGTCTTCTATGTCAACACGTTCCAAATGAAATCTTTCCGTCATACGATCCCTCCTTCATTAATCTCCGCCTCCGCCACAAGATGAGCAGCTGGATGAGCTGCAGGAAGAGTCAGAAGAGGAGCTACTGCACGATGAACCGGAATTTCCCGAGGAGCCGTTGCTGTCGTTACAATGATCGGCATAACAGCTTGAACTGCTTGAACAACTGCTGCTTGACGAAGCTCCTTGGGCTGCCTTTTCCGGTGGGATAAGTTCCTGTTCGAGACGACCCATGTGCACTCCGTACGTTGCCTCATGATGCATGGAGTGATATACCATGGCACTCGCCATGATGAGAGCCACATCGACCGAACCTGAGGATTCGAGGGATAGCTCTTGTTCGTTTAGACTTGCCGATCTCTGCAGCCTATCCATCAAATAAGAAATAACCTGTGCAGCTTCAGGATCTTCCTGCATGCGTCTAGTGTGGAAAAATTGATTCACCAATTCAGTTCGATCCCCCTGAGCGATCAGCTTCTGCAGGTCACCGGATATTGGGTAGCTGAAGAACTCTCCCCAGATTGCGGAGCTATATGGAGTGAACTCGAACAATTGACAGTATACCCAGTCAAACCATGCCCTTGCACCTGGATTCTCACGGCGGGTAACTGCCGGCTCATGATGCACTGTAGAGCCCATAAATTCTGCACAAAAATCAGCGTAGGATTTGGTAAACATCAGCATTTCGTGCCATAACTCGTCTACCTCATCGCTAAACATCGGGACCTGTTTCAACAGAGAAGCCATAACGAAGTATCTTTTAAGTTCGAGCAGCTTCCATCGATACTCCAGCTTTTTCATATGAGGATATTCCTGCTCCATACGGAGCTTTAGTTTATTCGAAAAATGCTTATTAAAGCTATTTTCCAATTGACGAACGGTTTTCTCATAGGAAATGTCATCACGCAGTCCCAGATTCACAGGCAATTTTTTGCGTCTATACGTAACTTTCGAGTACTTGCTGCGTCTTCCCTTCGAACGAAAAACTCTGATCCTGCGCCGAATAACATAGGCTGCAACCACCAGTAACCCTGCTGCAATGTAGTAGTAGATAGGCATAATAAAGCCTCTCCTCTCCGTTGTTCATTTCTATGTATGGGTGAAACTACCATTAGTATAAATGACGATTCGAAACTAATAAAGAGCCCTTAGGCATACATGCCAGGGCCCTTGGTTTAGCTACTCATTGTTATGATAAGGCAATAATCAAACTCGTTATAAGAAGCAATAGCGTTACCGGAGCCCAGATTCTTCGTTCCCACACGCTGCGTGTTATCAGATTTAGGATTGTTCCCAGCACCAGATACCCAACAATAAACCAAATTGCTGTATTTGCAAATGAAGACCACTCAGGCAATAGCATACCCGCTCTACTCAGTACAACTAAACCAATGAATACGAGAATAGTGATCTGCAGCAAACAGGAATAACGCATAGTTGTAGGATATTTCCCGGGAAACTTCCCACCCATCGCTACTTCTCCCCACGGCATACCTGCAGCGAGGGCCACTTGAAAGAGAATGACAATCAGAATTAGGACAGAGAACAATACCGAAGACACCAATATCACCAGTTCACATCCCCACATCTAAATGTAGTTTCTTTTCCTTATACTTTATTGATGCAAATCGGTCAGTATTCTTCAAACCACAATCGATAAAATTCTTCTGAAAACCAAAACCATATGGGACCCAGAAACACCATGATGCATCCTAATATTTTGAATATCACTTCGATCGTCTTAGGGATATCCATGCTCTGCAAGTTTTCTTCAAATTCGCTATTCGGCTTTATTCCTCGATATCTCATCAAAACAAATAGTTTATAAAGAATATCAGGAAAGAAATAAACCACAATACCTGTCACAAATACCGGAATCGATACATATCCAAACGTACTGGTCGTCCATTCAATCTCGATTCCATCCATTTTCTTAGCATATAAATTCATTGGATTATATATCAAAATGAGCTCGTTCTTCTTGATTGGAACTGAAAATATAATCCGGGTAATGATTGACTAAAGGTGGACGTTCATGCTCAGGGAAAAATTGCAAATCCTTCATCTCTTCATTATTTGATGTTAATTGCCCCGATTGGATTCTGCATTCAAATACAATGGTTAAATATTCAACTTGATGACCGTTATGATATGTAAAACGTTGACCTTTTCCGCCGTAGACACCAATGATCTTTTCGGGCTCTATGACAAGACCTGTCTCCTCCAAGGCTTCTCTGACCATCGCTTGTGCCGGTGTTTCACCAATCTCAATCGCTCCAGCAATTAGCCCCCATGTTGATTCATTGTGTTTACGTCCAAATAGGATCTCTCCATGTTCATTTCGAATAATACCAGCCACACCTGGCATAAATATGAGATCATTCCCCATCTTAGCTCTAAGGTTCTTATAGTAATCAGACATGCTCATAAGTGCTGTACCTCCCTCAAGACGCCGTTAATACAATGCTACAACTGACAACAATCACACTTTGTGCTATGTTACTCTTCTTCAACAATAATATCCTGGCACTGAATAGTCAGTTCTGACATTTCCTCACCATCAAAAAGCATATGTAGTTCATATCCATTTTCGATACAATACAGTTCTTGATAGAGCCAGTACCTACCGACAATGTTCCCTTCTTGCTGAATGATCTCAGGTGCAATAAACGTAATCTTATTTAAATTCGTGAACCCTCCACGGGTATCGAATCGAATGACCAAATCCGAATCCGAGACCAATTCCGCCACGGTGCAATCATGAAAATGGATCTGGTTACGAATATGTTCAGGAATAGGTTCAGCTAGCTGCGCCTCTCTATATTCCTTCGAGATCAGCTGCATTTGAGCTTCATTTAATTTGCTCTGTTTTTTCAACTGTTGCATGACCTCTTTAGTGCAATAACCCAGGGAAAATACACGGATATCCGCAATTTGATCATAGATCTCTTTCGGTAGTTGTGCAATCTTGTTTTCGCAGTTCCATTCCAGATTACTTTTAAATTCATGTTTGCTGCCTAACTCGTCAAAAGGTTGTCTCGCATCGTAATCTTCAATTAATTTCTCTATATGCTCTCTTTCCTCAGTCGGCATATGATAAACCATCGTATCCTCTTCCGATACCTCATCCCCACTAATAAATTTCTCTGCACGCACAAGAACCGCACCATCCTGCTCCAGCATGAAACGAGGGTCAACATTGTAAACATCGCGTTGAAACTTTACATGTTCTTTTTCTTTTCTTTTATATAATCGAAGATAAAGATCTTCATCCATTTGTTGGGCTCCGCTGTGTACTCGCATACCAAAGTGAAGATGTGTTTGTTGGCAAAGTTCATACCACTCTTTTGTAAGATATTTCATGCGCACTCTCTCCTATTTCAATTCTTCAGTTTGGCTTACTTACGATGCTTCAATTGCAGACTTCTCTATATTGAAGTTTCTAGTATGGTCTTGTTGTTACATGCAATATTTTTATTGACTTTTCTTCTCCTTCTAGAAGTTCTGCCAATCCATCTGGAACAAGTTTAATGCTCTGATTGTCTTTTAAATAACTTAAAGATTTCCATACAGCTTCGTATTTTTTATCTCCTTCCACGCCCTTGATTTCTTCCTGCTTATACAGACTCGCATCTATAAATGTTGCTTCATATATGAAGTCTATTTCATGCCCGATTTGGTCTTGAACCTTAAATATATTTTCAACTACACCAAGTAATTTTGGTTCACTAATTTCTGCATTGATTTCTTCTTTCACCTCACGAATTACTGTTTGTTTGCTGCATTCACCAATTTCAACTGTACCGCCAATGGGACGATAGTAGATTGTACTCGTATCCTTATCAAATGTCTCTTCAACTAACAATTCGTCTTCTCTTCTAATAACACAAAGCGAAACCGTTCTTATCATTGATCTCCTCCGGGATACACTCTACCCATTGTATTTTTGTATTTCTTAACGTTTCCCTTTATTAATGATCCAATAAACTGCATCTAAAATATCTTCTGCTATGTAATCAGGTTCCGTTTCCGCCCACTTGTTTCTATACGTTGTTAATGATGATTCCCCCCAGCCTGTTCTTACAAGAACCTTTATGGCTCCTACTGCGTGAGCTGCAAGCATATCCGTATCGCCTACGTCACCAATAACGATACATCTTGATAAATCTAAATGGTGTTGCTGTGAAGCCTCTAACAGCATCCCCGGTTTAGGTTTTCGACAGCCGCATTCTTGTTCATGTGGGCATATATAGGATTGATCGAATCCGTATTCATTAAATTGTTCTTCAAACTCCTGGATCGTTGCCTCTCCACGCGATATCCGATACTGATTCGTAAGAGCAAATACCTTGATTCCATTTTTCTTCAGAAGAGCTATAGCTTCTTGTGCATTAGGGTATAATTCAAAATCTCTAGGATGAATAAAGTGGCCTGTGCCACCGATGGTTCCATCTCTGTCCATAAATACAGCTTGTATGTCCAAATTTGGTTTGAGCATGGTTTATTCCCTTCTCCGTTAACTACCGGAATAAAATCATGTTATTTTTGCATTTCTTAATGGCGTTCATGCTGATTTTCCAAGGAATACAACAGAAGAAATTAAGGATGTAGAAACCGCTTCTTCAATAGAGCATAGATAACCGTATCCACAAACTGATTCTTCCAATAATAATGTTCCTTTAAAATTCCTTCTTCTCTGAATCCAATATTCTCAAGCAACTTTCTGGATCCCGTATTCTTTGGCTCTACATAGGCTTCAATTCGGTTTAATGCAAGATCACTAAATCCAAATTCAATGATTCGTCGGATCGCCTCGGTTATATACCCTTGTCCCCAATACTCAGGTGCTAATTCATAGCCTATGTGAGCTTTGTAATGATTTTTCGTCCAACCATGAAATCCACATGTGCCAATCACCTTGTTCTCCGATTTCAACGTAATTCCCCAGCGAATGGCCTGTTCTTGATTAAATCGATCATTCCATCTTTGAATGAGTTCTTCCGCTTGTTCAACACTCGTAAAACTCTCCACATCATAAAACCTCGTCACTTCATCTGAAGAAAAATAACGAAATATCTCTCTTGAATCTTCTTGTTTAATCTCTCTTAGTACGAACCGTTCTGTCTCTAATACGGGAAATTGAGGCATATCCTTCTCCTTTCATTATCTATTCATATCCATTAATTCTTCTCTTGCTTCTATAAGCCAGGGATGTACTAATTTAAGCTTGGAACGTTGTTCCCATACTTGGTTCAGATAGATGAGTATTCCATCATTGAGTTTGTATTCATTTACTTTATCTCGTATCTCTTGCAGGTAACCATGCTCTCCTGGTAAATTCCAAGATATCTTGTCTGAAATGAAAAGAACTTTATCCAGTAAACTAGCTTGTGGTTTAAACGTGGTATGACATTCGATTGCACTTAGTATTTCTGGATCGTTGATATGAAATATTTCTTTTGCCATAGCTTTGGATAACTTTTGGTGAATGATTCTATCATACTTATATTCTTCATCCATGATTTCTATCGATAATGCCTTTGCCAGATTTAGCATTTCACTTACTGGAACCACATTACTAATATCGTGCAATAATCCTGCTTGTTCTGCCTTTTCAGGGTCTGCTCCAAATAATCCAGCTACTCGCTTTGCTTCTGCGGCAACGTCTAATGTGTGTTTCAGGGTTTCTGGATCATTATGTGCTTCCAAGAATGAATGAATATTTTGACTTAGATCACTGGATAATTCCACATTCAATACATATGGCTTAAGAATTGGATTCATGTTTTGACCACCTATACGTTAATTTAGCTAACAGTCCCATCCCTACACGATTAGTGACATTTATCGATTCCAATCACTCGATAACATACTATATGTGACAATATTCTCATAATGATCATGAAGCCATTGTGCTTCTCTAGAAATCCCTTCATTGATGAAACCAGCCCGTTCCGGTACTGCTTTTTAGGTTAGTTTCTGCACATTGTATAATTACACGATTTAATTTCATTCCATTGAATAAGACATCAAGTAGCCTTGAGATGCTTTTCGTAATAATCCCTTGACCTTCCGCTGATGCCCCTAAAAAATATCCAATACTAGTCACTTTATTTTTCCAATCAATATAATGTAATGCAATCATTCCAACCAGTTTACCATCGAACCACAAGCCAGCATCAAAGCCGTTCTGATCTTCATAATTTTGTTTCCACATCTCTATTACTGGATCTAAGTCTTCTGGGGATTGTCGCTTATCCACCCATAGCAACCATTCTCGAAGATGCATTCTGTTCTCATCAATTAATGTGTACAATTCATCTCTTTCTTGGGGTTGAATTAAATTAATTACTATCGATTCATTCACTTGAAACGGAAACAAATTAATCCCTCCACCAACATCAATCTAGGGTCGACCGAATCACATGCAGTGCAAATATTATGCTAAGCGAATCTCGAAAGTCTACTTCCACAGTATGCAGATCGTATACATATATAATCAATCTATAAAGGAAACGCCCCAGCCTTAGACTCTGATCTATGGTTGGGGCGTTTATTCATTTTATTCCATTATTATACATATGACAATATAGTACTCCTCTAATGATGGATTCAATAACTTTTAATGTTACTTCAATCATTTTAAGATTATAATGGTAAATCGGTACCTATATGTTTAATTTTCAAGCTGTCTAAAGAAACAAGGTAATTTGATAATGTCGCATATTTATCTTTCATTTTCAATGCTTGCTCATTTTCTTGGATATATCGTGGAATTAAGCTAATGTCTGTTTGTATTATTTCCTGTCTAAGCTTTTCAAGCTCATTAAATTCTTCTATTTGTTCTGTCGTGAAGCCTGACAATCCACTATGTATTGTTTCTTCTTTTGCTACGACCATTGATCTAACATCAGTCCAATCCACGATTCCCTTTGTCAATAGAATATCCAGAGACTCCAGATCAGTCTCTTCATAGATATCCAATAGTTCCGCAATGACAAGAAGTTCACTTTTGACTATTTCAACGGTATTTTTTGACCACTTTGAGACTAGCTTGGTAAGCATCCAGTATCTCCATATCGTATCCTCAGTTAATAAAATTGTTTTCACATAAGGAGCTACTTCCACATCATGCTTATTCAAAAATTCAACGATACGATATGCATTAGGCCAATTAATATCTTGGATTCCTTCCAGCAATTCAGGGAGGTGTTGTAGATATTCTTTTGAACTCAATATGAAATCGAGCCTTGCATCGTTTATCATATATACTCCTTTCGAAAACAGTGATTAATTAGCTCTCTTCAAATCATCCAGAAGTATGAAACCCTAATCATCATTGATGGTCTGTGAAAATTTGACCCTCAGCCATTTTAACTTGTTCAATCATATGCCCGATGTTCCCTTCACCAGCAAAGACCGACATATCAAAAAAGTCCTCATTCAGATCCGACCAATATAATTCATTTTCATCTCCAAAGACCGCTACATCATGTTTTAGCTTGCCAACATACACCTCCACATAACATTCCTGAATGTAGTATTTAAAGTCCATTAAATGATGTAAGACGATATCTTTGCTCGATATTCCGGTCTCTTCAAAAAGTTCGCGATAAGCCGCCTTAATGCCAGTTTCTCCATGATCGATCTTTCCACCGACCAGATTACTCAAACCTTTATACGGATTTCTTAATCGCTTACACATAAGCAGCTTATTCATATCTTTGTTGTAAATCATGAGCACATTATAACCTTGCATTTGTACGTCTCCTTTTTAGAAAAATTCATAAGATGCTTGCTACTCCTTTTTATAGTGCATCACAATTTGTTTTATCTTTTTAAATCCTGTCTCCTCGTAAAAGCCAGCCAAATCTTCACTGCAAAATAAACTAATGACATCAATATCCTTCAATTCATTTAAAAGCTTTTCGATCATTAATCTAGCTATTCCTTTATTTCGGTAACTGCTTAATACAACAACATCCTCTATATATGCTCGAAAAACTCCATCTGAGATAGCTCTAGAGAAACCAACTAGGTTGTTATCATCCCAAGCTCCTATCGCAATACCAGACGAAAGTAATTTTAATATCCCGTCTTTGTCCCGATCAGGCCACCAACCAGCATCGTGATAAAGACTCATTAGATCGGATGGTGAGATCGGTTTCTCTGTATGTAGTTTTACCGTTACCATAATAAACCTCCAAAATGATTAAATTTGGTATATCCCTTTACACACTCTTCTTAATATAGCTCATCGAAATGAACTCTAATTCCTGCTCTTCATACTTGCTCATAAAATGTGTTTCTTTCACAAACCCAATCCGTTCATACACCTTGATAGCTCTCTCATTAAATGCTGCAACGACTAATTGATACTCACGACCACTAAATTGATTGTTCAAAAAGGAAAGAACCTCTGTCAGAAACCCCTGACCTCTACCTTTTCCTGAGAAATCAGGCTTCAAGCCTAAACCCATGTCCAACTTCTTCAGATCTCTATAGATACCAGCTGCATATCCGCCAGGGACCCGTGCTGATTCGCCTACGCATATAAAACCAATTAGAGCATCATGTTCATCTAACGCGTAATAATACTCTCCATTCATTAACTCCAAAAGGCTGTCCTCACTCCCATCCATGTCATACATTGAATACGGATATTCGTACTGCCACTTTGAAATCTGCAAGGCTCTATCCTTGGTCATGGGGTAAAAACGGTAACGAGACACTTTTCAACCTGCCTTCCTTTAGTAGATATTTAAATACAATTCTGAAAATTCCCTTCAATTCCTTGGCAAATACGAATTCATCCTCCCGGTCATAACCTGCTTTTTCATATGTTTTTATCGCCTTAGCATTCTTATTTCCTGTCAAAATTTTGATGTGTTTCACTCCTGAATGATTAAAAATCCCTTCCAGTCGTTCAATCATCATTCCGGCCAATCCATTCATGCGTGCAGATTCTTGTATGTACATTTCAGTGATCTCAGCCTGATGCTCTGTATAGCAAAACGATTTATAAACCTGTCCGCATGCAAATCCAACGACTCGCTCGTCCATTACAGCTACTACAATTACTTCTCTTGCATTTAAAAGGTCCGTTTCCACCTCTTCCCGGCTTCGACGAACTCCATTAAATTGATCATTCAATTCGATCAAAAATGGTACATCTTCTTTCACGGCTTCTCGAACCAGCAATTTAGGAATGGACAATGAAATACCTCCTTAATTGGGCTAAACCTCGAACTAAAATCATCTCAATCTGTACTTATCGTTATTAATAATTTCATGAACGATCTCAGGTAGTTGGTCTTCCGTATAATTGCTCGTATATAATTTATTCTCTTCTTTTAGATTGTAGTTGTTTTCAAATTCATTGAGCAGTGTTATGCTTCTTTCTTTCATTTGATTTGCAGCTGCTCTTAAACTGTCTCTATACATAATCGTTTGACGATCCACCATTAGTACCACATAGACTATTCTCACATCATAATTTGCTAATTCTTTTATCAATCCATCGATGTCTTCTGGAAAAGCCACATAGTCAACAACTACATCATAACCATAATCTATTAAATTCGTTGTCAAAGAGGATATGTTTTTCCATGTTAAGTCGTTTGTTTCTTTGTCTAACCAGGGTTTACCCCGTCCTTTCACGGGGATATGACTAACCTCATCTCCAGAAATATACGCACTTTTATTTAAAGTTTGAACTAGCATTTTTGACGTTGTAGATTTTCCAACTCCTGCGGGTCCAGATATGATGTATAGACTTTTACTCATTTTGTAATCTCCCAATTTTTCAGCTTAATGTCTTTCGTTATTCTTTATCGCATTCACAATGCAGATCTCCCTTAGATGACTCTTATCTTAGGGAGATCTACGTGCTCACTTCTTTAACCTCTCTAATCAACAACCTTTGAATTCTCAGATCATTAATCCTTCGTTTAAGTTAGAACACGAACCACTTCACCGTCAATTAATCCTTCACTCACTCTTTTAAATCCCAGAGATTCATATAAATGACCTGCAACAGCATTTTCAGCTCTATGTCCTATCATAATTTTCTGGCAGTTCAATGATTCTCTCATTAATGCGGTCAATTGTTTCATCGATTCTTTTCCATAACCTTTTCCTTGATATTGTCCATCAATCATTAGAGCTGGTATCCAGTAGTTTCCTTCATGATCCGGTATTGTACAATACACAAGAAATCCAATGATAATTGCACCGAAATTTATCACCATGGGTTGAAATTCAGGGACAAACTTGGATTCAGCAATCCAGTATACGACCGGGGCCGGGAATACTTGTTTTTGATCCTCCGCTACTTCCAATTGGGTGCAACTATACCAGTTGTCAACGGTTACAGGCTTCAGACTAATTTCCATATTAGATTCCTCCTACCTAAATTACGCAGAGGAATCACTTCATCATTCCCCCTGCGTTAAATCCAAACACCTCTTAGATCACTGTCAATGCTGCTCGAATTCATGTTTTTCATACCACATCACTCCTTTCAAATCTTTTGACCATAATACATGATTATCTAAGTTGCTCCCTGGCTAAGATCAGACAAGGAACATTCAAACACATGAAAATAGGTGCCTTCCCCATACCCATACTTCACTTCATGCAAATGAATATGTTGAAAACCATTTGTCCTAAGAATATCTTCAAACTCCCTCATATCATACAAACGAAGAGGGAAGTTCATCACCTCGGTCTTTTCGATTTTGTCGTTTTTGACTAACTCATATTTCAGCTCCGTTACGAGCATGGATTGTTCTTTGCGATACTGAACTTTTTTGGATAAGACAATTAATTCATCGTTTACAACCTTGCGATCCGTTTCTCTCCATTCTGGAATCTCTTCCACGTTGTTCCCTTTTAACATAATCGTCAATAGAAGTTTCCCTTCAGCCTTAAGCGCAGATTGCAGATTGGCCAGACTCTGGTTAACTAATTCACTGGGAAGCAGCGAGAATGATCCAAATGGAATCATAATCAAGTCGAATTGTTCGGAGCCTACGAAATCTTCAATCTTTTGATAATATACATGAGGCTTCAGATTTAATCGCTCACCTTTTTCTCTACATACCTTCAGCATATCTTCGGATATATCGAATCCCTCTATCTGTATTCCACGCTGCATAAAAGGGATCAGCATTCTTCCGTTTCCACACATGGGTTCAAGCACACGCATATCTGTTCTGTCTACAAACGAAAGGTAAAAATCAAGCTCTCTGCCTTCTGCTAACGATTTGTCACTTTCATATATCTTCGTGCAAAGTTCTCCATAATAACTGTTCACTGGTGTTCCTCCCTCATTAGATCATCCATCGCCTGAACAGCCAGTTCCAATGCTTGGATTCTCCTTATTAGAAGAGTTCTCTGAGGACTGCCTTCCTTAGCCTTAGCAAGTGAGTTGTCAATGGATGGCATTAAACCCGTAAGAACACTGCGAGCTTCAATCAGATCTCCGGAGGTATATGGATGAGGTTTGTGTTGCCACACATGTTCAAGTATAGCTAAACCAATACGGAGAGCCTTAAGTCGCTTTTCTATTAAAGTTGTATTTGCCCCTTTCTGAGTCATCTGCGTTAAGGCATTTTCGGATTTCCGGATGGTTGATTCGAGGGCTTGTATGGATTGCGATTGAATTCGTTCTGGTACGTTTTCCATAATAGGACTGTCCTCCTTTCGCCACTGTCTGTCTATATCCTTGTATGATTCTGTAGATCAGCTTTCAGGGTTTATAGATATTGAGCGTATTTGTTAACCAGATTTCCAAATGTTTTGATATCCTCTAAATAATCATACCCTGCTGGATTGGGCCCGGTTTGATTATACATTCTTACTGCTACCGTTCTATACTTCGGAATGACAAGACAGGCACAACCGGTGATGCCCAAGATTTGAAAAGAACCGGATGGAAGCTCATCCCCGAGTTCCGTCGAAGCACGCGGCTCATCCTGCACAAACCAAAAGAAACCATTTCTCGGTAATTGGCGTTCGAGATCTGGAGGACTAATGATTGTCGTTGCTTGCTCAAAAACTTCTCTCGGCAGTATTTGCTGCCCATGAATGGCGCCCCTTTTCAAATGCAAATAACCCCAGTATACCAATTCCTTGGTACTCACAAATAAGTTGGCTTCATCGCCTTGATTATCTTTATATTGTTCATTGAGCCAGACTAACTTTTCATTCGGTTCCTTTCTCCAACCGGTATGACTAAAACCCATGGGCGTAAATACACGTTCTTCAAGTAGTTGAGATAATGGCATATGATATAATTTTCGGATGATCTTAATGAGCAGATTGACTCCAACATTATTGTATTTCCAGTCCGTCCCTGGCAAAAACAATCGATGATGGAGATCACCTAAACCATGGGTGTGTGTTAGCAGATGTCTTATCGTTGTGTTTCCCACTACCACGGTATCCACATCATCCAAATAGATGGCAACATCATCATCTATGCTGCAAATCTTCCCTTCATATAAGGCAAGACTGATGGCAAGTCCTAAATATGTCTTTCGGACCGATGCCACATGAAATTGAGATTCCTCATCCACTAATCGACTGCCTCTAAAATTACGATGTACTCCTGAGTACCATTCATTCACGATTCGGTCATGATGAATAATGCAGGTTGCAGCTGCTGTAGCAGATATCTCATTTTTAACCCGTAAAACATAATCATTCAGTTCATTGAATGTTGTATCCTCCGTTTTCTGTAAGTTGAGCAAGGAGACTCACACCACCATTCTTCACTTTTATCTATCAGTTAACTAGGTATAATTATGATGTTGGTCTACCTTCGTCAATATGATATCTACAACCTCACTAGTTTCAAGATGATCCGTTATTAGGTGTATCCCAAACTTATCATCCTTCAGAGCATGAACAACCTTCGGCGCTTGTTGATACTGCCAGCCTCCAAATTCATCTCCGCGTTTAGCTAACCGCTTGTATATCGTTTCTTCAGTAGCCACAAGCGAAAAATGATATAATTCTTCGTCAATGGCTTTGAATCCGTTATAAATGTGGTTAAAGTTCTCTTCCTTATAAATGGTCATGGGAACGATTAGGTGCTTGTTATATTTCCGCCTTACTTCTACAGCCGTCTTCACGGTTAGAACTCTCCATAGTTCGATATCTTGAAAATCATCCGTACGCTCATTCTCTTCCCGGCATTCTTCCGGAATGAGTTTTCTGATCATATAACCTATTTCTTCAGGGTCGTATATCATACTATTGTTGATCAAGGGTTGGAGCATCTTTGCTGCCGACGTTTTGCCGGAACCGAACGCTCCATTAATCATAACGATCATATGATCACTCCTTTTCTAGAAGAGTTTAACCTCATTACTTTCTCCCTTGATCATAATGAGGAATCTCGTTTCCTTCGACTAGACTCCGTATGCCATTCTTATAATAGGGCATTAGCTCCTTAGCCTTATCCACATCCATCCAGGCAAATTCAGATATTTCATGAGGCCTTATAAGCTCTAACCTTCCTCCAATAACCTCAGCTCTAAACGTGAAGAAGATGGCATGCTCCTGCTTTTCCTCAAATAAACATTCATTGATGGCAATGATCCCTTGGACTCTTACATCAAGTCCTGTTTCTTCTTTGGCTTCTCTGATGGCTGCTTGATCCAACGTTTCTTCCTTTTCCACCGCGCCACCAGGAAGCGACCAACTGGAATTGCCTTTATTCTTGACCATTAGAATCTTGGATGAGGTATCATCCAGGATTAATGCATAGGCTACGTCTACTCGTCTCATTAAGCTATCTCCTTCCGAGATGGTTAGATCATTATTCAATTCGCAGAAGCTGGTCTAGTATGACTACTTCTGCTTCTTCATAAACACTTAATAACGCTCTTCAAATCTCTTTATCCACCAATCCATGCTCAATAAATAATCAATTTTAACTGGCATGATCATAAACTGTTCATTGACTTCAAGGGGTTCTCTTAAACCTGTATACACCAAATCAATATCTAACTTAAAAGGTTTGATTTTTCTTCCAACCTGACTTTCAAATTCCTTTACAAAAGACAAAAGATTCGGCGCACCTTCCCAGTAGTGCATCGCCGCTTGGCCACCCGCAGGCATGTTCCACCATTTAATAAATGAAGGCCACATATTAACCAGAACAGTCCTCACGTTCTTGTCTGTAATCATTGAAAATTCAGGGGGATCCAAAATCAAACTTTTCTCGATTCCACTTTTAAGAAGTTCTTTTTTGTAGATACATTGATTCCATAGCTCATTCCACTGCCCTTTGAACTTTTCATTACTTCGTCCACCATTAGAAAATTGACTCCCAGGCCACGTATCTTCTCCGAATTCATCTGTCAACAGTCCATGTGCACTTGCCACAAACATAAGAAAATTCAAGTCATAATCTCCTGATATGCATATGGTCCATGTATTGTTCACTCTAGTTATTTCCTCTCTGTCAAAGTTTTCTAGCTTTTATAACAAAAGTTACGGGAAACACCTTCGCCCTGTTTGCGAGATGATTCTTGCTTCCATCATGCCTTTGCAGTATCTCATTGTCGGTTTCTTCAATCATTTGTTCGATCACAAACCCTGCTCTAGCCAATGCATTGATATAGGTTGAACATTTGCGATCCGATAAGATGAGATCACCCCGAACAAAATCAGGCGATACCGAATACCAGGATTCATCGAAGTAGGACTTGTTAAATATAAATCGATTATTTTCTTCAACAATACATTTATGTATGGGGTGAGACCAACTGAATATAAAAATGCCGTCTTTTTTTAAATAAGAAGCAATACGGGAGAACGTCCCTTCAAGATCGGTTGTCCAGCCTATGGCATAAATCGAATAGACAAAATCAAAATATTGGACAGGTATGCCGCACTCCTCTTCCATAGGGGAACAGATTAATGTTGAGGAAAGGCCGTATGCCGACAAATGCTGCTTCGCCTTTTCAATCTGTTTCTCTGAGATATCCACTCCCCATAACTCAGCTGCGTTGCGATCCCCATGGTATTTCAAGGATTGACCATTTCCACACCCGATCTCTAGCATTTTCTTTCCTGAAACATCGCCAAATAGTCGCCATTTATCTTCTGAGGTGAATGCGCCATACAAGGGAAGTACAATGGCTTCTAAAAAGTCATTTCCTTGAGTATTCCAATACAAGCTGTTTGTCTCATAAACACCATGCTTGTTCATTCGGTGACCTCCTCTAATATCATGATAACTGGTAGTTCATTGACTATTCGTTGTGCACGAGTTTGTCCGTAACATAACAAATCATTGGAAGTAAAAAAGAGAAAAACTATAAATTGTAATGACTACGTTTACAAATTTCAGGAACTACACAACGAATGTAACTTCTCGCTCAAATATGTGTGCAGCTGCTCGGTTTAGGTTTAGTTTTTGATTGAAGCATATACTTTTTTAATTTGGGATGAGAATTTAGCTGCGCCTGGAATTCGTGTACGTTTGAAATATCCGGTTAACAGTTTGGGATGATTTTTGACCAGATCTCAATAACGATGTCAGCGATGACTGATCTCGTAAAGCCCAAAATCTCGACTACCTCAGATTTATTCCCCTCATCAAGCTCCTCGCCTTCCCGAAATTCCCCATCCGGGTCATCTTCCAGCTGCTCACTGAATGTTAGACGAGCAACGACATAAGACATAATATTTTCCTTGTCCTGGGCTAATTGCTCCATGATCCACTGAACACATTCTTCCTCTGTTGGAGAGGAGATACCAAAGCCGTGCAGAATATGCATCCGTTTTCTAAAAGGATCCATTAATAACACCGCTTCATAATCATAATTGGCATGTTCAACAAACTATCAGGTTTAAGCTGAACGAGTTCAGCCGTAACTCTTCAACATTCCGGAGAGTCAAAATTCCTCCAATACCTTCGACTTATCCCCGTAAACCTTATCTAGATGCTCTTCCCCCCAGTAACACAAATGGTCCAAGGCCGGTTTTAATCCCCAACCGTAGTCTGTTAACTCATATTCCACTCTAGGGGGAACCTCCGAATAGACTTTTCTTTGCACAATCTCGTCTTTTTCCAAGCCTCTTAGCTGAGTCGTCAGCATCTTTTGCGTAATTTCAGGTATCAGCTTCCTAAGCTCTGATGAGCGTTTCCTTCCTGTCATCAAGTGGTAAATAATCAGAGGCTTCCATTTCCCGCCCATTACTTCCAAGGCCGCCTCCACACCTACTTTATACTTTTTGGGAGCGCCAGCTTTATGGTCTTCTGTCAACTTTCATCTCTCCTTCATCAGGCATTGTCCGAAGACTACATCCAAGGTGAAACATAGCGGTTTCCTTCTTTTCGTGTATTATTTCAGCCCCACAATAAGGCACAATTCGGGTCTATTTAGGGTACTTTCATGTTCCTATAGCACTCTAATCTTCCTATAGAACTTCAAAGTGCGTTCTTCCAGAATATATCATCCCTGTTTATAATAGCATCAGCCATGAAGCGTGGCTACCAAACAAGCGCTGTAGAAAGGTCGTGAAATATAACATGAACGTATTAGTTGTTGTGTCTCATCCAAGAAAAGATTCCCTTACATTTCAGGCTGCCGATCGTTTTGTGCAAGGTCTTACTGAGGCTGGTCACGAAGTTGAGATATTGGACTTACATGAAATTGGCTTCGATCCTATTCTCCAAGGCATGGATGAACCAGATTACACCCAACCCAATCAAATGTTTTCCCCTGAGGTTAAAACAGAGATGGAGCGATTGAAGAAGCATGATGCTGTGGCTTTTGTGTTTCCTCTCTGGTGGTGGCATCTGCCAGCCATGCTGAAAGGGTATGTGGATCGTGTCATGAACAACGGGTTTGCCTACGGTTCGAATAAGCTTCACCATCATAAGATTTTGTGGATTGCGCTTTCGGGCGTGACGGAAGATCAGATGAAGAAACGAAACTATGATGAATCGATCACGAACCTGCTCAACTTGGGTATTGCAGATTATTGCGGCGTCTCTAACTCCAGTGTTGAATTTCTGTACGAGACGTTGGATGCCAAGCCCGAGCACTATGAGAACCTGCTTAACCAGGCGTATCAATTGGGACTGAAATATGACAAGGACATACGCTAACCATACGCAAGTCGGGTAATCGAAAAGAGACACCGCGCATTAATGAAACCAAAAAGGTCGCTCCGAAGAGCGACCCTGTCTGTTCTAAGCATTATTTTACTGTCGAAAGAAGAAACTTCTCCAGCATGGTGACGTCAGTGATGCTATGGTTGCAAGCCGTGCTATCCATGCATACGTACTGGCCAATGGAAGCCAAGTTATCCGGCGAATAGCCCTTCGTCTTCACGTTGAAGAATCCAAGCTCCTGATGCCGATTACAGAACATGCAGTACCCTTTTTTGTTCGTAGCTGTAATCCGTCCCTCGATGCCGAGAAACTTCTCTTCGTACGGGTACACAATGAACAGACGATTGGTAGCAATATCCGTCCATCTCAGATAGGTCGTACGTGCGTAATCGACCGTTTCCAGATCAGGCAGCTTGAGCTTCTTCGCCTTGGGAAACAGCTTCTGAATCTGCTTCGCCGACACTTGCGGGAATGGAATCAGGAATCCTTCCAACCGGTCCAGATAATCCTGCAGCTCATGCGCAGCCTCGTAGGTAGATAGCTGCTCCAACAACTGCTTCTGTTCGGCAGTCAGCTCATCGAAGACTTCTATAGCATTCGTTACGGCCGTATAACGGACGGTTTCCAGGACTTTGCGATCCGCGACTGTACGCAGCGCTTTGAGCAGGAAATTGGCTTGTTTTGTAATCACATTAAATTGATGATTTTGAATAAATGGTGTTTGCATGGCTTTCAGCCCCTTATTTTTATTGGTAAAACAAATAAGGTGCAAAGCCTGCGGGATGAAACATTATGTTGCTTTCAGGGCGATCGATGTTCTTCTCGTCGCGCCCTACACAAAGTCCGCCCCTAATCAGGCTTTGCGTAAGGCCGTTCTAGCGAACGAGCAATCCGGCACTGCCAATATTGCCACGGTATAACCCCCAATGCGATAGATGTACCTGAATTATAACAGGATTGGGATTGTATGGGCAACGGAATTCGTTCCAATTCATCGCAATTTGTAACTCTCACTGCTGATTCTTCGTGGTAATTCGGACCATGCTCTGGCCGTTATTGGATTCCCAATGAATCTTTTTGCCATATGCTTCACTAATGGCTCTTAACGGCAAATAAACTCTACCATCCACCATCATTGTTTCTTTTTTTAGTTCAATTTCCTTGTCGAACTCGGTAAAATGGCTTTCTCCCACCTTGAAGGTTAACCTTGGCTTTAGGTAATCATCTATGTCTACATATGCAAAAATTACACTTTTAGCTTTGTTATCCCACCATATCCCTTTACCAGGCACAGCGAAATCTAGCACACTACTGATATAGACTGGCGAAACCAGTATATGACCTGCAGAGATGATATAATCAGTTCCTTCTACTAAGTGGAAGGTTTGTTCGTCAATTTTTGCCTCAATCGAGTTTTGGTGAGCTTCGGCACTTATTGAATTGGCACAAGTAATAAATAGAAAAATCGCAATGATGATTAATATTGATTTTTTCATTCTATAATCTCCTCAAATTTAGTGAGTTTCCCTGACTTCCATAACGTTCTCGTATTCACGATGCTCAAAATGTCAGGAAAGTCTGCCTCCTTCTGCTTCCCTCAAATCCTTTCGTGTGTGATATTCCTTGATGTGTTACTATCTTACTGCACTAGTAAAACTCGCTTTAAAAATTAGATCATACACATTTGTATACGAATCATAATACTCAAGTGCCTGTTTTCTCTCTTGGTAAAAAGACTTCAACCTTTCCTTGTCTCCGGTATCCACATAAGCTATTAACTCACGACTTGCTTTTTTATATGCTTCCACACTTTCCCTGGCAGGAGAAAAATCAAAGGAATTATAGTCTTGTACTGGAGTAAATACCTCTGGACGGATACCGACGTTCGATTCAGCTTCCTCTATGTTCTGTTGTAATCTTGAGAAGTCCACTGGCTCTTCTAATATCACTTTGCCCAGAATATGAACCACTTCCTGGTCGATTTTATTGAACCGAGTTGTAAAAACCTGATTCAACACATGCATCTCCATTAAATTTCTCGTGTAGAGAAAATAACTATTCACCAGATGGAGTGTTGAGTTTTTATACTCTACTGAAAATCTCGCACCTCGAAGAATGTTGGCCGGGATGTACACACGACCATCAATAATTCTGGCTTCTGCATCTGCTTGAGTCTTTAGCTCTTTTTCATTAAATAATATGTCGATCTTTTTTGGTGCACTTGTAGCTGTAAAAGCAATGGATGCACTTAATAACGTCAAAGCAAGGGTAACAACCATAATTTTCTTCACTTTGTCTCCATCTCCCTATTAACGAATGACTCACGCTCAGAATCATTTCTCATAGTACCATTTTATTCAAATAAAGGTAATATACTTCTTTTTCACAACAAAAAAGAGCCACCTCCCTGGCTTCAGGCCAGTTCAGCAACTCCCTTTTCACAACCCTATTCCATCCGCTCCACGCGGCTACTCCTTCACAGCCCCCACCACAATCCCCGTTACAAAGTACCGTTGCAGGAACGGATACACGAGTAGGATCGGCAGCGCACTGATAAAGATCTGGGACGCCCGAATCGTCCGCTGCGACAGGTTCGCAATCGCTTCCGGATCAAGCTTCGTCATATCGGCCTGTACGATGATCGTCTGCATGAATGTCGCGAGTGGCAGCTTTTCCGAATCACGGATATAGATAATCCCGTCAAAATATGCGTTCCAATGTCCCACCATCATAAACAAGGAAACGGTGGCAATGACGGGGACAGAGACAGGCAGGTAGATTTTGATAAACGACTGAAAGTGTCCTGCTCCATCGATAAATGCAGCCTCCTCCAGATCCTTCGGCACCGTGCGGAAGAAATTCAGCAGCAGGATGATATTGAACACCGCCACAAGTCCCGGCAGAATGAGTGCCCACAATGTGTTCATCAGCCCGAGCTTCAGAATCAGGATATACCCCGGAATGAGGCCCCCGCTGAACAGCATCGTGACAACAAAATACCACAGATAGAGGTTACGTGCGCGGAACACACGTGTCTCCTTGGAGAGCGCATAGGCAGCAATCGTATTCACGATGAGTGCAAGCCCTGTTCCCAGCACCGTCCGCTCCACGGACACCCACAGGGAGGACAGGAAATTGGCGTTATCGAACGTCTTGGCATATGCTTCGAGCGTAAATCCAATTGGCCAGAACGTCACCAGACCGGCATTCGCAGGTGCGGACGCGCTAAGCGATACCATCAGCAAGTGATAAAGAGGCAGCAGGCAGAGCACCGAAAGGATGGTCAGGAACACATTGTTGAAGATGCTGAAAATGCGATAGGGTAACGTTTTATGATACATGGCTCGTCATCATCCTTTCTAGAAAATTCGATATCCGGCGAATCGGTAGGCCAGTCGGTAAGAGATCACGATGAGGATCAGGCTGATGACCGATTTGAACAGATTCACCGCGGTAGCGAAACTGAACTGCCCACTCAGCAGACCTTCACGATACACGAACGTATCGATAATATCCGCTTGCTGGTAGATTAATGGACTATATAAGTTGAAGATTTGGTCGAAGTTGGCGTTAAGCACATTCCCCAGTGCCAGTGTGGCAATTACGATTCCGATGGGAATCAGCGCCGGGATGGTGATATAGATCGTCTGCTTCCAGCGTCCTGCCCCATCCACTTCAGCTGCTTCATACAGTGATGGGTTAATGCCGGACAATGCAGCAAGGAAGATAATCGTATTGAAACCAAACTCTTTCCAGACATCACTCGCAATGATCGTAAACCGGAACCAGTTACCGTCCCCCAGGAAGAAAATCGGCTTGATGCCGAACACCGAGACCAGGAACTGATTGAGAATGCCCGTCTGTGCCAGAATGTCGATCAGGATACCGGACAGCGTTACCCAGGACAAGAAGTGTGGCAGATACACGAGTGTCTGAATGGTTCTTTTGAGCGCCATCTTCCGTACCTCATTAAGCAATAGCGCGAAGACAAACGGTATGATCAGATTCATGATGATTTTGGAGCAGGCAAAAAACAGCGTGTTCCACGTAATCTGCAGGAAATAATCATTTTCCCACATGTATCTGAAGTGCTTCAGTCCCACCCATTCCGAACCCGCGAACCCAAGCGCAGGCTTGTAATCCTGAAATGCCATCAAAATTCCGGACATCGGAATATACGAAAAGATAAAAACCATAATGGCCGCCGGCAGCACCATGAAGTGCAGAACCCAAGGCTGTTTGTAACGTTTCTTTCTCTTCTGTTCCAGCTTGTTCCCCACATTCGCCTGCGGGACCCGTTGACCCTCCAATTTAGCCTCCATAGTGCCTTCTCCTGTTCCCAAAAAAAGTTTTTGTGTGTAATGGGGTTCTCTGCTATAAATAGTATCAGGCCATTCTGAGCTCTGACTATATAACATTGTTAGGCCGGATAGGGTTTTGTTAGGAATCTGGTGAAAACCTGCCTTGTTAAACACGAGTATGAAGGAGACTTTTTATGCATATATGGAAGCGCTTTATATTATTCGAAAGAAGGACCCGTTCCCGCTTCAGCTTGTTTGCCAAAATCAACTGCTTAATCGTGTTGTTATTCATCCCCATTATTATCATGTACACCTACTCGAACAATGTCACCTATAACGTGGTCAGCAAAGAACTGCAGATTTCGAATACGAAACAACTCACGTTTCTAGCCAGTCAGATTGATTCCCGCATTAATCAGATGATGGATTTCAGTCTGATCCTTTCAAGAGATCCCAATGTCCGCGCATTTAACGGTCTGAACATATGGGATGATCGGTATGATCAGATGCAGACCCGCTATGCCATTCAGGAGAAGATGGTGCTCCAATCCGGCGTCACGGATATATGGAACACCCGGTATGCCGTATACTCACAGCAAAATCAGGATGTTATCGCCAACTACAACCGCTCTTCCGGGTATGACGAGGATTACTTGAAACGGAATATGAGCGGGCAATGGACATATGGGGATCAAGGGGCAGAATCGCAGGAGGGTATGCAGTCCTTTTACTGGTTTTATACCGATTCCTTGGCCCAACCGGGGATGTTGACCGGAAGCAATCTTGTCATTGAGGCCAGCTTCAGTTATGAGAATATTCAGAACATGCTTGATACGTACAAGGCAGGTGGGCAGGGAGATCCCTTCCTTTATCACAAGGGCAATGACCCCATTATGAATCGCAGTGCAGACAAGCAGTTATCGGAGGAACTTATTCATTATCTGGATACACACTCCCCGGAAGATACTACACAGGACGTTGTGAAGCTGAACGGGAAAAAGTATCTGGTTAGCGCAGTCAAATCATCTTATCTGGATTGGCATTTGGTTGACGTGGTCCCGCTGTATCAGATCCTACAGCCGATTTCGCTCAGCCGAAATTTGTTCTATCTCTTTATGACGCTGCTGTTTGTCGTGGGCATTTCTGCTTCGATTCTGCTGTACAGAAACATTCAATCTCCAATCAAAAAGCTGATCCAGGGCCTGCGCCGCGTGCAGCGCGGTGACTATTCCGTACGGCTGCACAGCAAGGATCAGAATGAGTTCTCATTCCTGTTTCATCGATTCAATGATATGTCTCACCAGATTCAAGACCTGATCGAGAATGTATTCCATGAGAAAATTAGAGCCAAAGAAGCAACGCTGAAGCAGCTGCAGGCGCAGATCAATCCCCATTTTCTATATAACTGTCTTGGCTACATCATCAATATGGCTCAAATGAAGGACGAGCAGGCTGTCGTGTCCATGGCACATAATCTAAGTGCATATTATCGGTACACCACCCGCATGGAACGGGAGACCTCATCGCTTCGGGACGAGATCAAGCTGCTTATCAACTATCTGGATATTCAGAAGCTGCGCAATGGACGAATTGAGTATCATATCGATATCCCTGAGGATATGCTTGCCCAATCTGTACCGCGATTAATGCTTCAGCCCATGGTCGAGAATTCCGTTATACACGGCGTAGCGAAGTCCTATTCATCTGGGGAGATTCGCATTACCGGCGAGAGCGTGGATGGTTACGGCAAAATCTATATCGACGACGACGGCCCGGGTTTAAGCTCGGAACAGTACGAAGCGCTGAACATGAAAATGCAGGAGCCACTACAGGAGGAAATGGGCTGCGGCCTCTGGAATACGAACCAGCGAATCATGCATCTGTTCGGCAGCCAGTCCCACCTTCGATTCTGCCCATCCCCGCTTGGTGGATTCCGCACCGAGATCGTCTGGGAGTTGCCGAAGGACGATACAGATTCTGAGTGAGATACCCACTTAATATAAGTTGATCATATTGCACGATTAACGGAGCGGGCAGAAGCAATCTGAAGAAACGAAGTGCTCGCCTTTATCCCCGGATTTCCCCTTTATATAGGGATTCAAAAAATCTGGGGATAACAGCGATCGGAAGATGGTTCTGACTGCGGAGTGGCTTCGTGTAATACAGAGATGCTAGTTTATTTAATTAAACACCAAGGGAGACGAAGAAGTATGCAAATGATGATCGTAGACGACGAAGCACACTGGGTCGATAACCTGTCCATGACCAAGCCCTGGCACACCTTGGGGATCGAACAGGTACATAGAGCGTACTCCGCGCATGAAGCCTTACAACTGATTGACACCCACCCTATCGATATCGTGATCTCGGACATTCAGATGCCGGAAATGACGGGCATAGAACTAATCGAACGCATCCGGATCCGGGACAAAAAAATAAAATGTATTCTGTTATCGGGTTATTCCGAATTCGATTATGCCAAAAAAGCCATCCAGTACGAGGCCGTGGACTACCTGCTCAAACCGCCGACAGACGATGAGTTAATGGGCGCCGTGCAGAAGGCTATCGACCAATTAAACAATGAATGGGAACTCGTCAGTTCACTGAGTCGGACCCAGTTTACCTTACGGGAGAACCTCCCCCATCTTCGCGGTCGACTGCTTTTGGAGGCATTGCAGGGACACCGGTTTTCATCCGGCGAATGGGAGCGAAAACTCACCAATTATGATCTGCCCTTTCACGCCGGGGACGCCGCACTCATGCTCGTTCGGTTGGATGAAGAATTCGGACACTATGACAGCCATGATCAGACCCTGATCGAATATGCCATTATCAATATGGCGGAGGAAATTATGGGTGAGTTTATGCACGTGTGGGGTGTGAAGGAGGAACACGGATATGTGGTGTTTTTACTGCAGCTGAAGGAACGGAATGACGATATTGGAAAAGAGACCATTCTGGAGAAGCTGTCCATTCAGCTTCAATCCAAAGTAAAACAGTTTCTCAAAGGCTCCCTCTCCATTGTCATGACCGAGTGGTTCACCTTTCCGGATCAGCTCTACGATCGCTTCCGTCAGGCCTCCGCATATTTCCGGCAGATCGTTGGAGACGAGCGCGAATTCGTGATGCGGGTCAGCGATGTGGAGACGGCTGCGGCCCAAGGTCCACTGGACGTGCTGTACACCCCGCCCACCTTCATCCATCTGCTGGAGAGTGGACAATGGGATGCCGCCGAAGAGAAAATACTCGCCGTCTGTGCAGAGCTGGATGAGAAATGGTCGGAATCGTGGGAGCATTGCATGGAGGCTGGTTTTCTCATTACCGCTTCGTTCACTAACCTCGCCCACCGGAACAAGCTGACCCTGACGAACCTCATGGGCAGCGATATCGAGTACCTTCAAAGCGGCGAAGCCTTCTCCACCATCGGCAAATTGCGGAAATGGTCACTTGGTGTACTCGCCAAACTCAAGGAAGGCACGTCCAATGAGGTCAAGGATACCCGGTCCGAATATGTGAAGAAGATTCAGGAGTTTACGGATAAAAATCTGCATCTGGATGTGTCTCTGCGTGTGCTCGCCGATCATGTCAATCTGCATCCGACCCATCTGTCCAAGATTTACAAGATCGAAACGGGCGAAGGAATAAGTGAATATATCTCGCGCCTGCGCATGGATCGGGCCTGCCACAAGCTGGTCACAACCACCAAAAAAGTATATGAAATCAGCCTGGAGATTGGCTATATGGACCCAGCGTATTTTATCAAAGTGTTCAAGCGCCAGTTCGGCGTTACGCCCCAGGAATATCGAGACCAGCATTAAACAGCATAATAGACTCCTATCGAAACTAACAAACTCATATAGATGCCCTCCCGCCCAACTTGGTACAGTTACACTTGTAAAGATCATACATCGTAGGGGGATTGAACAATGATCAAATTCAAAACATGGTGGTCCTTGCTCATGGTCATCGCACTCATCACCATCACTGCGTGCGGCAGTGGCGATTCAGCCAGTGAGAATGGTACGGACGATACGCCGGCGACAGTCGGGTCAGCCGAAGCAGAAGCTGCTTTTGCCAAAGGAAAATATGATCCGCCCATTGAGTTCAGTTCGGTTCGTATGCCGAAGAAATACGTTCAGGGCGATACCAAAGAAAATAACGTACACGACCGCTGGATGCTCGAAACGCTGGGCATGAAGCATAAGGATTCATGGTATCCGGCCAATGACGATCAATACAGACAAAAGCTGCAGCTGGCCATCGCCTCTGGCGAGAAGCTGCCTGACTTTGTATCCGTTCCGACAAACGCGGTACTCACTAACCAGCTGATCGACTCGGGTCAATTCATCGCCATTGATGAACTGTTCGACAAGTACGCCAACAAAATTCTGAAGGATCACGCTGCAGCGCATCCCGAGCTGTGGTACCCGTTCACCAAGGATGGCAAGAGATACAACATGCCGATCCTGGAGTACACCGATAACGACGATACCCTGCTCTGGCTCAGAGAAGACTGGATGGAGAAGCTGAACCTGGAAGCACCTAAGACCATCGCAGATCTAGAGAATATCATGGACAAATTCAAAAACGAGAACCCGGACGGCCTGTCTCCGGATAAAGTATTCCCACTGGCGATCTCGCTGAAAAATAACACCAACACCTGGATGGGCTCGCTCGACTGGTTATTCGGCGCTTACGGCACGATCCAGGAACAATGGAACAAAGATGCAAACGGCAATCTGGAGTACGGCTCCATTAATCCCGGTGCCAAACAAGCCCTTGCGAAGCTGAATGAATGGATGAACAAAGGGTATATCCATACCGACTCCGCGCTGTGGGATGAAGGCAAGTCTGCTGAAAGCTGGACTGCTGGCACGGCTGGCATCCTGCCTGGCGCGAACTGGGTTCCCGACTGGCCTGCACCGGACCTGCTCAAGAACGTACCTGGGGCAAAATACAAAGCCTACCCTATTCCGGCTGGTCCAGACGGCAAGATCGGTACGAAGTGGCAGAACTCTGGCGTCAACGCCAGTATCATGATCAACAAGGATGCCAAGCATCCGGAAGCCATTTTCCTATACTACAACTACCTGCTCGATAACCTGGCCAACCCGGCAGCGGGCAGTCCATATGAGTACGGCTTTGCCAAAGGATACGACTGGGATATCGTAGACGGTCAACCGACCAGTGACAAAGAGAAGATCAAAGACTTCTCCAACGAGTTCCCGTTCCTGACTGGTCCGGCTCGTATTCCAGATCTGTATATGAAAACCCTCGTAAAGCTAGCTGACGGCGAGAAGCCCGAAACCCCATACGAAAAACAAATGGCCGAGTTCCGCAAACCTGAAAACTGGGCCGCTGCCAAAGTCGTGATGTCGCAGCTCGACATTCGCAAACAAAACTACTTCACCGGCGCAGCAACGCCAACCATGGTCTCCAAATGGAACCTGCTTCGCCAGTCCGAAATGGAAACCTTCAACAAAATCATCTACGGCAAACTGCCGATCGATGCCTTTGACCAATTCGTCGCCAACTGGAAATCCAACGGCGGAGATCAGATCACTCAAGAAGTGAATGATTGGTTTAAGTCGGTAAGTGGGAAGTAAGATTTGTATTTTGGAAAAGTAAAGCTTTAAAAACTGGAGCCGAAGCGATAGATTCACGCTTCCGCTCCGGTTTTTAAGTTAAAGATCGGGGTCGCTTCCCTCACTTCTTATGAGTCATATTTTCAAGCAATTAACCATCCGGTCTATCCTTATCTCTGTCAGTCAACATTGACTGACCCAACAAGGATACTGTGAGCTGAATGCCATCTCGTAGTCCCTGTAAATACAACCGCTCATTTTCTATGCCTTTGCTGACAATATAACGATTCTCCCACTCGATATATTCAGGTGTCTGCTCGACATCCTTACCTGCAAACAAAACTTCAAACGTTTCGTCTGTTCCCCCACGTACTCGACTCAGTTCAGGATCATGTTCGATCCGGGCAGTCACCTCATTCAGTCTTGCTTGAATCGCTCGTTGCATCCACCGTGGAAAATCCATTGCTTCCCCTGCCCTACGCATTATGTACCTCGCTCATCATCGTGCAACTCGGTGATGTCTCGCCTTCATTTCACTCACTCGTGCCACCAGCTCATCCACCCTCCGGCTTTGTTCCTGAACCGCAGGATTGTCCCACAACGGAATCGCTTGCTTCAAGGATGCCTCTCCAAGTTGATTAAGCTTGCGCCGTTCCTCTTCCAATAAGTCAAGCAACCGGCTCATACATCCACCTCTCTGATGGGTCTAAACTACGTCATGACTTGGTAATGCTAGACATGATTAGTCAATTTTAATGCGATTATCGGTTTATTTAATTTTAATTCGATATCCGCATTAAAACAACCATTATTTCTCATACAATTTGGTTGAAATGAGAGGTGCACATAATGAAGCATAGACAAGAACCACCTGGTGACAAAAATATTATCGGCTCACGAGTCGTATCTATTCGTAAAAGTAAGGGCATTAAACAACGAGAATTTCTCGCCAGATTGCAAACATTGGGTTTGGATATCAGTCAGACCAGCCTTTCCCGTCTTGAGGGCCAGTATCGTCTAGTCCAAGATTATGAAGTGGTGATGATAGCGAAAGCTTTGGAGATTTCGGTAGGGTATTTGCTTGGGGAAAATACTGAGTAAAAGAAGGTTATACAAAGCGCTATATTTTCTTACACGACTAATAATTGTCTCTTCATACCTAGTAATATAAGAATGTTAATTACATATCATTCTGCCAACCTTTAAACCATGGAGGACTTTATGAGAGTAGTCAAAGCAAATGCAACAGAAGCAATCATTAATAACTCCTTATTAGCCATGAATCCTACATCTAGTAAAACAGCTTTCCTATTAATTGAGTGATCTTGCCTCCAAACGCCAAAAAGAGTAGAGAAAGGTGCCAAATACAAAATGTTGTGTTGACAGCGACATTAAACCTAGAGTTCGATGCTTTCGGACGTTCAAGCGGCTACTCACCTGTTACAATTCTCTTCTGCTTATAATATACATCTTTCATCTTTCCTTTACGGGTAGCGTGAATAAAGATACCCGTAAACTTTACTTCTCCGATAGACATTTAGCATCTGCATTCATAAGACGTATATAGACTTTTATCTTGATTGAAGGCCTTTTCGCTCTCTTAACTCCTCACATGATTCAAATAAAAGTAGGTTGTCCTTTAATTCAGACAACCTACTTTTATTATGACTCTCAATTATATGGAAAGAATATGCGAAGTAGAGCATTATCTTATACATAAGTAAGGTTTTCTTTTAATGGTTCACTTGAAAAAACTGGATTACGGCTTCAATAAAATAATACTTTTAAACATTGTTATCAGAATTTTAATCTTTGAGAAATCTGAATTATCTACAACTCTGATTCCTCTTAAATTCAAATAAATTAATTCAGGTAAAGCTTTCATTCTTTTTTGAATGTTCTCTCAAAATTTCAACAATTAAATCAAATGCATTATCATTTTTCATGTCAATATATCTGTAATCCTGAACTAATGGTGGTAAGTCCTCGTGTCTTACATCGAAGTTTAAACAAATGAAATCATTCGTTCCGGATCGCATTCTTCGTTGAATAAAATAGTTTAATTCACTCTTCGTCCACCCAGTCGAAGAGTTTAGAAAGTTTTCGGAAATACATATAATTCCTAAGTGGCTACTCTCTAACCCATCGTTTATCTTATCTATTATACTATCTCCAGGTTTAATTTCGTATTTATCATACCAGGCTCTAATTTCGCGCACTTGTAATTCATTGAAAATAATATCAACTTTCTCTTTGTCTTTACTTGAATGTGATAGGAAAACTGTAAAATCATCACCTAGAATATCAGCATTCCAAATTGAGTTCATTAATTTTCTTTCAGGAAACATAAAAATAGAATTTGCTTCTTCCGTAAAAACCAAATCCACCATCTCTTCATCAGTAAATGTCACTGCATTATATCCTTTACTTCTCATAGATAGAAAAATATCATTATGAAAATAATTAACTTTTCTTTTTTTATCTGCATAGCTAACAGAAAGCCATTCTTCAAACTCTTTTGTATCAATTTCAAAATTTAGATGAAGCAATAGTTGCAGATTGTATGGATTATTATTAACATAAATACCTGCACCAATTAATTCTTGGGTGTCATATTTCCGAAGTATTTCTTTAACAAATTCTTTTTCTTTTGTTCTTTCTGGATAGCTTAGCGAGAAAAGATATCCTCTTTCTGACATGCAATGCCTCCTAATAATATAATTATTTTGAAACTGTTTCATTTACACCCCTTACAGCGTATATAACTCTATTTTGTGCATAGTTTCAACTGAAACATTATCTGATCTTAAAGATTGATAACCCATAGGTGATGTTATGTTAGATGATGTTCTTGACTTAAGGTAATCCTCTCAGCACTGCTAACCATGAAGGAGTTCACTCATTGCATTAGTTTGAAGCAACTCAAGGCCTGAATGTTTATTTTTGATGATTAATATTCATCTTGGCAATGCAGTTTCAATGCAAATAAGAATGGTTTTCTTCCAATTTCTCCCTCAAGGTTTGATGTAGCTCAAGATTTAAAAATAATATTTCCCTATCGCTCAGCTATCCTCTGACTTTTATATTTCAGATATAAGATTATTGAATTTCCATTCAGAGATTTTTAACTTGAGCTAGAAAACAAATTTCCCAAACCTTTAAAAAGCAGATACAGTGCTTCGTCAATAATAATTGTATTAAATAATCTATTGTTTTCTTCCTCACTCAGCCCATTATTGAAATTTGCACTTCTCAAAGTTTCCACAATAGTGTCATAATTTATTGATTGCCCACGTGATCTTGAGTAATTCAATAATTCACTATAGCCCGCATTATTTTCCACTTGCCAATCTTCTGTCAGTTCTTTGGGGATTTCATTTCCTTGTATTATCTCACACACACTTCCAGTTATACCTCCAAACCCACCAAGAAGGTATATTGGAAGGTTATTTTCAATGGCAAGTATGATCTCTTCAAGGACTCCCGGTATGCTACCCTTGTAATCTGTTTGTCTTCCTCCTGCACATATTCTAACATTACAATTTGACATCATGGTTTTCCGCATTTGATTTAAAGAGCGACTCCAAACAAACAAATTTTGAGCGTTGGTTGGGGGCAAGAACTTATCTAACTGAGGTATCAAATCCCTAATATCATCAGCAGGTGGAACATCTATCATTTTAGCAATACTTCTATATTTCCCTTTCCAAACCTTCATTTGTATGTCATCATTTAGATAAATAGGCCACGATACATAGTTGTTAATATTGATCTCTGTAGATAAAGTTCTGGCTTTAAGCGCTGAAGCTTCATTGAATAGAAACTCAGTAAACCCATCTTCACGAAGATCTCCACCGTAATGCAGAACACCTCCACGAGCCAATAAATGCCTCGCAATATCCTGTGAGAGTTGTACTAAATGTTTGTTTGTTAGTCCCTTCTCAACAAAGTCCTCCAATGATTGATCAGAAATAGAAATGCCTATATGTCTGCCTTGTAAAGAACCAAGGTCAATTGATATCGGAGTGCTTGTTTGTATTCCTAATTTACTCAGAAAACTTAATTCTTCAAGATATACAGGAGGTTCAGGATAAATTACTTTTCTAAACATCATTTCGATACTAGTTCCATTATTGACAATGAGCTTATCAAAATCGGATACTTCTGGTGGTCTTGCTAAAATAAAAGCTTCATCATCAATCCATCCAGCTTGCTTATACGTTTCTAAAAGCATCTTAGAATAAAAGTAACGAATTGTTTCTAATAACGCCGAACATAGTATCCTAAGTAAATCCATCGTACTAGGGGAATTAAAATCCATCTGGATATGAATCCCTGGAACATTTGTAGCAAAAGGAAACCTTCGGTCCTCAAACTCCTCTAAGGAATCCACCGCAATTATCGGACGATTATTCTCTTTAGCACACAGGATTTCACGTTGGCACCAATACCTTGATGAATATGAATCCGTATGAATAGCAATAAGAGTAGATTCACTAATGTGTCCAGAAATCTCCTCATCAAATTTATAGCCAGGCGCGATATCAGTGGCATCGAAAAAATTTCTCATTGAGCTATTATCAATGAATTCCTTAAGAGCTTTCGCCAATTTAACTCCATGCTTTCCATCTTTAGCATGACTCAAGAAAAGTTTCAAGGCGTTTTCTTTCCCTAGTTCTTCAAACGATTCATTTAATGAGAACCGATAAATTTCATGTGAAATTGCTATAAAGATTTGTTCTTTTATAAATTTTGTATCAAATTCATATGCTCTAACAAAATTAATCCCTTCAAAAATGTCATTTAAGCTCAACGCTAGCGAATCCATTGCCACCGGAATAGTTATTACGTTTTCTCCTTTTGGGATTAATTTCAAATACTCATTCCACTCTTCATCAGCAGCAACTTCAGTTCCGACAAAAATATAAATTATTGTTTTATTTGATACAGTCTTAACTGGCTTTGGTACACCTTTTTTCGTACAAGTACGGTAAAAGAAAGGCAAACTCATAGCTCTTGAAAATGGCTGATTGACGTCACGTGACAGTAGAGAGAAACAATAATCATATATAGGTTTAACAAATTGGTCATCCGCCGGATGCCAAACAAAATAAATAGATAACGGTGGAATGAAATTTTTCATTAACTCAGCTCCTTTATGAAAATTTATACTCGCAATTTTTGTAATTCACATCTTAGATTTCATTTAAATGATTCACGAAGTGTTATCAGTTATTGTTCGGTTCATTAAAGGAAAAATCATTCAGAATACACTTCATCTTAGGTAAAACTATCAAGTAACTTCAAAAGCTTTCCTTCAATTTCATCTCTAGTCTTTATTTCGATAATATTAAGATTTCGAGCTCTTTTAGGAACAATCCGTGTTCCATCGAGATTAAATATCCAAATTTCCATACAATTCTTTTCGGCTTGGTCTAAAGCAAGTTCCATTTCATCAAAACACCATGGACTACACGCATATTCCTTACACCATGTAGCCAGAAAAATATTTGATGCGTAAATGGCTTCATCAATCGCGGTAGGAATAGAATACCCTGCTCCAAAGTCAGAGTCATCACGAAATACTTTGATATTTCGTCGACGCAATAAAGTTTCTATAAAATCAGCTTCATGAGGTCGTGATCGTGGATAGCTTATAAAGATATTAGGAAAACGAAATATATGCTCTACAGCAGTAGTACTCTTATTTATCAAGCAGGGCAAACTAATTATAGCTTCTTTTAAATTTTTTAAATCGTTTAAGTTGTGGAAATTATCACCTAGTTTATCTGAAAGTTCATAGCGTTTCCTATCCAACGCATTTTTAGATGCTCCTCCAAAATAAGGTAATGGTAAGATAGGTTTGTTTTTTGATTCAGCCAACAACAATAACATATTGGCTGCACCTTCGATTTTCCCGCCCATAGCAACTACAATTTGACACATCTCTAATGCTTTTAATTGGCATAATAACCATGAATAACTTAATGTTTCTTGAGAAATGTCTAATGGAGGGGATGAAGGAATTTTATTAATAGAACTAAAGCCAAATTCACTTTGTAATTTATTTATTTCATCATTAATTTGTGGTAAATCGATATAATAAATATGTACTTGGGGATTTGGATGAATCTTACTTCCAATGTACCCTTTGCATACCCAATAATCAGCGCTATCAATAAACGGACTGCAAATTACCAAAGAAGCACCTAATTCCGCTATACTCTCTCCTAATTTCACGCAAGCTGAATAAAATTTTTCTTTTTTTCCAATTTCAACGCTAAGACCACCTATTATTAAGCACTTCATAGAATGTCCCCCATAAACTCCAAGCATTGATCTAAAAGACACAAAATACATCATATTATTCCTAGCTATTAAATTAACTTAATCTATGAACTATTTAAAGAACTACCCTTAATGAGTCACGCCACAGATTTTGCATTTCGCATTATAGCCCATCATCTCTTGTGAATTTTTTATTAAATGGTTTCTTAAGCTTCTAGATTTAAACGCATTTTCTATATAGTTCCCTAACTGTTCAGCTGTATTTGGGTAAGCCCTAAAGCGAGCATAGCAATTCTCGTGTTCTGAGCACCAATTAGCTTGCAATCTAGGCGGAAGGTATGCCGAATTGCCTTGGCTCGGTAAAATGATCCCCAATAAACCATTTGGTGTATACTCACCCTGTCTCAAAGATGTTTTAATTTCCCAATCGACATAGCGACGACTATGAGTACAACTTCCTACCAGAACAATTGTAACCGTTGTATCTTGTAAGTATTTTCTCCTAATTTGTGTCATCACGTACTCGGGATTCTGGCTTTTTATGAACTCATCATTATTATTAGCTCCAAGAACATACGGAATAAAAACTTTCTCCTTGTGTGCAAATCTATTAATAAATGCATCTACTTCTTGACGATCTTCTCTAAAATGTGATATGAAAACTTTTCTTCTTACACCTAGATAGGGCATGTGTGCAATTCCTCCCATTTCAAATAATTATCAAGTGGATGCTGTGACATATTGTGGGGATTGCTTTTCGTAAAAGTCGTCGTTGACTCCAATAGAATACTAGATTTTTCACCCAATTCATTCAAATAGTTGTTTAAACTTTTATTTCCTCTTAAGATTCGAGTTATCTTTAAATATGAGGGAATGGTAACAGTATCCTTTAAAGTAAGCGTTGCTAATGACTTATCTGCCCTCTTTCCAAAACCTATTTCATAGGGCACCCACCATGACTTCACTATTTTTTCAGAAACTGTACAAAAAACATCAGTTGAGACAGATAATCCATTTTCAATATTTTTAGTGATTGCACTCGGATCTCCTTCGGAAACTGCCTGCTGAAGCTTCTCATCAAATACATCTAAATAGATATCGAAACCCGCATTCTGAATATATTCTCCAATTGTCATAACAGTCTCTTTCTATCCTCGCTTGAGTATGATAGAAAAATACAAATATCGGACTTTAACTGCGATGCAAAATTACTTTTATACAAGATTCGAGAATAGATAGATTAGCTAATTTTTTCCAATAACTATATGCCCTCCTCAGCATTCATTGTTATCAGCATCTAATCACAAACTTTTTTTGGGTGATATTATACTTATGATGGTATATGGTTTTTCCAATAAATATCCTCAAGTCACGGTCGATATTTATTAGGATATAAATACTAATTATCAAATTCCAGAACTAAAGAACTACTTTCATTAAATTGTTTCTACACCAATAGACCCACCTCCTTTTTTTACTTAAAATATTTTTATACTATCCAGAATAAATTTTAAAAATAGATTTAGCGAGAAACATAAAAAAACAAGAAATATGTACAGATATTTATCAAATTAATGCAATATGACTTGATTTCATGCTCAACTTTTTCGAGAATATATCAAATGCTTTAATCGTTTTGGGGCTTTATCCTCGTAACTTTGATGCCTTCTTCTTGGCTCCGGGGTAATCTGAAAATCATTTGGATCGAAACTGATTTATGAACTCCTGAACAGCAGCGATGGTGTAGGGGATGATCCATTCTTTCAATTTGGATTCCCACTCGCTGAATATATGCAGGGTTGTATGGGATGCGAATGTGCAGTGAATCAGTGGAATTTTTTGTTATAGCTTTCCTCTTCGTATTTAACATGTTCATTCATCAGAAACACTCCCTTATTTGAATAGTTATGTTTTCTCCGAAATTTTGAAAAACAAATAAGGAAGGCCCTTATTCATTCCATAGGGAATCAGACGACCTTCCGATATTTTTCGAATCATATAGGATGTTTAGAAGTAGAGATGAGCACAGCAAATTCAATAACAAGTCGCTACTTTATTGCATCTTTACCCAAGCTGCACTATTGATCAATTTGTCCTGATGAATAACAGTAGATGATTGAACCAGCAGATATTTAGTCTGGGTATGTCTTTTTCCCAAACATACACCGATATTCTTTTTACCAGCTATAGAATGATTAATTTGAGTAGAAACAACTCCAAACACTTGCTCTTCCCCGTCCGATTTTTTAATGATAATCTGGTCACCGATCAACTCTTTTATTGTTGAAGGACGTAGTTTATCCAACTCTTCATTAGCCCCCATAACGATGGTCCAAGATTTTGGTGTATTGAAGACTAGCTCCATGCCAAACAGCATTTTGATTTCCATTCTAAGGCATGCATATCTCTGATCCATAAATAGCTCGCCTTTGACATCCCTCTCCCTTAGATCGGCATTACGAAGTCTAACCATGGCATTTCTTAATAAAGCATACCGTTCAGGAGCAAACCTTGCTGCCCAGATACTTGCTTGGGCCTCACCTGCATTAGAAGCCTCATAATCTCCAACGATCTCTTGGAGATTCGTATGCGTTTTCAAAATAGGTCTAACCAAACCCAAAAATCACTCTTACACCTTTCGCGTTCCCTAATTTCAATAACTTTGGAATGGTTTCATTGATAAACCCTGAGCATGTATTTGTAATATTCCTGTACTTCATAAATTGATCACAATAATAATTTTGATCCCAATAGAACTGAATGATCTCCTCCCGTAAAAGCCAACTTTGGTCATAAAACTCTTCTTTATCCTCAAATACAATTTCACTTATTTCTGGGGAAACATCTACCGGAATTTCTCGTGGCAAAGATATGAACGACAGACTTGATCATTCCTGGTGTTTAATAAAACACTAAACAAATCATAGTTCCGCCCCACTATAAATTTTATGAGGATCACTTGGTTTCAATTTAGAAGTCTTTCTTTTGGATACAAATAGTAATCAGGATTAACTATCCACTTATCCGCACTGATCCAGCGAGCAGTACTATTCAATTCTTCCTCACTCTTTGTTATTTCTCTCAAAGCACCATTAATCCTTTCATATTCTCTTCTGTAGGGCTTTTCTCTACAAAGAAAACAAATTTCTGTACCCATGTAACCTCCTAATATCTTCTTCAGTTTTACTACCTTCAATTTTATTAATTTCATAACCTCCTGGATTACTTCTTCAAATTACTTGGGTGGACAGAGGGTCGAATGACACGAAGCTTAAATATATTGTTATCCGACACCTTCGACTTCCTTGATCCACCCTCAAAATACCCTTCGTTCTACTGGTGTACACGACGTCGAAAGGCTTAAAGGGATGAAGTCCCCGGCTGCGCTTGTACAGTTAGCCTTGTAGGTGTGTCCGCCTGATTCCTTGAAATGCCTCAGGCAGACCTAAGGCCATACAACCAAATGCGTGAACATTTTGTTAGACAAAGTATCACGAATCTTTGAAACTACTCACTAAAATAAATCGTTTTTAACTTTAATTAGATCTAAAATTAGCTCTTGCATTGATTTATATCTTCCACTAATATCTTCTAGATATTTAAGAATTATTTCAGCAACCTCTTCATTTATTCCCTCAACTGAATATAGTGTTTCTCTTATTTTGCTTCCAGCAGGAAGGCTTCCTGTAATAAGGTTGTACCAAACTGCTCCAAGAGAATAAATATCAGTTCTCGGATCTATTAGTTTTGGATTACTTATGAGTTCAGGTGCAGTGAAGTGTCCTCCTGCAATGTTATGTCCGGTTTTTGTAAGTCTCGAAGTTAATTCATTCTCAAGGTATATGCCAAGTTCAAAATTAATAACTCTAACTTGCCTTGGTCTAGCGATCATAATATTGCTCGGTCTAATGTCTCTATGTACTATTCCAATCCCATGTGCGTGGCTTAAGCCATCTGCTAATTCAATTATAAGATCAATAGATTTATTGATGGGAAACCTCCCATGATCTTTAAGTACTTGATTTAAATTCTTTCCTTCAAATAATTCCATTCTAATAAATGGCTTAAAAGTCCAACATCATAGATTTTAATTATATTCTGGTGATTTAACCTAAATAGTATTTGTGCCTCTCTGAAAAATCGTTCCAAGTTCCTCTCATCATCATTTGAAAAGATGGGAGAAAAAAATAAATGCAAAATCCATCTTCAACAGATTATGTTTCATTCTTTTTACTTCACCGAATTCGCCTGACCCAATTACCTCTAATTCAGAATAATCATTTGTCATTGTTGCATTACCAGTCTCTAATTCATCTAGCAATGGATTAAAAATCTCGCCCAAATATTTCCTTCGTCCAGCATATGAATCCGAAACATCCTTAATGTAGGTTCAAAACTCATCCAATCACCTGTATTTTTTAATAAACTCTGGGATTTTGTTACTTAGTTTCTCCGTGTTTAATAAGATTTTCCTTAATCTTTTATATTCATCATTATTTAATTCTGTTGAATTACCACTAGAGTATGAGACTAGCCCTTCTTTCAGATTTTCAACGATTTCAAATAGAGTAGGCTCAGAAAATGTCATATTTATCTCCTTTGTTGGTTTTAAAATATTGTGATATTTCGTCTAACATTCCTTGTATTCATGAACCCCGAAGGGGTTGTCTGCTGAAATTCTCCCCGAAATGCATCCAGCAGACCAAGGCTCCAAAGGAGCCGAAGCTTGAATATGGTGTTAAGCGATGCACTTAACCCCTTCGATTATGCTTAAAATGTCCTTCTCTCTCTTCTACTGACTTTATGATTCTTTTGACAATCTCTTCTAATCCTAATGTACCGTCAATTATAATGTCTGAATTCGGCTTCGTTGTTTGTTACATACCTAAGTATGCTAATCTCCCACTGTTAATATAATTCATCATGTCATTCTTAATCTCTTCAATATTGTGTTCTGTATAATCCCTAAGAATTCTTCTAGACATCGCAATATCTAAAGGAGTATCAACAAAAATCGAAAGATTAATGTAGTTACTCATTTCATTATGAGAATAAGCAAATGGGTAATCAGGAATGATATAATCTAGTTCTGGTTCATTCATTAAGGATTGGATATCTCTAATCAATGGAAGCAGATTCCACTGGTTACTATCAGATCCATCCTCAACCCACTTACTAATATCTTCCGGCTCACCCTCAAATTCATAATCATCAAAATATAGTGCCTTCGAGTTTTTCATCAGTTCCGACAAGCGGTTGGTCATTGTTGTTTTTCCACCACCAGAAACCGCAGAAACAGCAAATATATAAGGTTGGTGTTTCATATGAACTCCCTTCGATTTTTAGACGATGTTTTCACGGCCTTTCAAGGGTTTCGCCTAACGTTTCTGTATTCACGAATCATCGTATGCTGAGTTTCTGGCGAATGCCGGACCAAGGACGTATGTCTGCAACTTAAATATTTTGTTATATGCTGCCTGTGCTCTTCAAATTCTTTTAATCTTAATTGATCATTTCCTTCTTCAATTCTATGCTTTCTTGTTATCTTTCTACAACGTTTTTAGCTCTTCCTCAATCTTTTTCGGATCTGTTTTCGCTCGAGAATCTTTTTCCAATTTCTCTTTCTTATTTGTCCGATCTGAAGCAACTTCATGCTTCATATTTGGAATTTTGACCTTATCACTCAATTGTCCTTATATCTTTGAAGTCCCTTTGATTTTTCGAATGATTTTCATCATAAATAAAAACGCCGATAAGTAATTCGGCGCTTCATTTTATAAACTCTATATATTCGTTCCAATCCATAACCTTTGTACTAATGCCAAGTCGTCGGTATATGAGTTCAGAGCGAGCTTTTAATTTTTTGTCCATTGTGACAAAAATATCAGTCCCTGCTGCATAGATTATATGTTCAATATCATGCACACTACTTTTTATTGCACGTGTCTTATCATTTTTGTACCCAAGATTATCTAATGCTCGAACAAGCGCATGTATCGCTTGATGAACAAGCAAAAAGTTTTGAGGGCGGCCATTTTCATCGAGCAATTCTTCTAATTGAAATTCTTCGCATACCCCAATAACTGTCTCATGATTAAATACTTTATCAAAGTTTAATTCTCGCAGGTAGGTTTCATCTTTATGTTGGGGATAAAATATATTACGATCATCACTTATGATATCTCGAAAGGCCTCAACATCCGGTGCAAATTCATTTTTCAAGACCCTGCGCATACCGTAATCTGGGTCCTCATAAGCAAGAGTTAACTTGTTATCTCCAAAATGGGATATGAACAGAGATACGGTTATTACGCGAATTGCAGAAAGCATCTTTTGTTCTTGTTCTTCATTATTCATTCGATTAATTTCCTCTAAGTGAGAAGGACTATATACATATTGAACATTAGCATAGCCAGGCTCTAATATTTTTCTTTTTTCTTCCTCTTTATAAAATTTATCCATTACATTATGATCCAAATAGACAAGTTTTTTATTATTTTGTACGTATGGACTCCTATTGAAATCTTCAAAGCTTATCTGAAGGGAGTCCAAATTTTTTAGAATCCTAATAACTCCCTTTAATTTTCTCAATTGCTGCTCCTCTTCTATAACCCATTTTTGTTCTTTCCCATGAAATAAATAGCCATAGACCACCCGTTTGCTATGCATAAACATTAAACAATTTTCACACTCTAGACAAGGATGTTCTATTTCTCCTTGTTCTATTTGCTCCTCAAGATCTAGACACATCGTTTTTAAAATCCAATTATCTCCTGCTTTCCCCTCTCTTATTTGTTCCATGGTTTCAAAGAAAACTTGAACTACTAATCCATAAAAAGAACAACTGTCTTTGTTCATATTTACTCCTTTAAAAACTTTAATTTTATTTAAAATAATAGATAACATCTGATAATTCGATATAAATATACACCTTGTAACCTATATAACGTCACTAGGAATTCGGCTCCTTTCAATTCATTCTCTTTGTAAGGTTTCCTAGTCTTTCAGGTTGCATATAACGTTGTTGTATTCACGAACCCGAGAGGCTTAAGGTCCGTCAGGACCGGGTGGCTCCGCCACATAGCCTCGCAGGGTTGTCTGCTGAATCCGCTTCCCCTAAAAGCCTCTTACAGACCAAGGGCCGTCAGGACTGCAGCGTGAATACAGTGTTATATGATGAGCTAGCCTTTATTGGTTTACTAATTAATTCTCTTTTACTTTTCTTTTGATAAAATCAGCAATATCTTTGGGTGTAAATTTTGAACCGTCTATATAGCCGTTAGTTGGCCTTATACCAGGAATTTCTGTATTATCTAACCTTACTGGCAAGATATATTCTTGTCGTTCATTAAATGCCCTTGCTTGTGCACTCTCCCGTTCATGATTTGTCCATACCTTTTCTTTATAGAATCTCGACAAAAACATTACACAATATTGTGATTTATTACGATATATATCATCTAGATGTGTATATAAATCCTTTCCCCATAATGAAACTGTTTCATAAACATCATAAAACACCTTAATATTTATTTTATTTAATTGATCTGCTACTTCATAAACATAATCTCTATCTTCACCAGCGAAGGATAGAGCTACCTCATAATGGTAGTTTCTTTGTTCATCGTCATCATATCCAACAATTCTTTCATAATTATTAAAATACCTACACTTATCAAATGGTAATATAATATTCGTTGATCTTGATTCATCCCTAATTCTAATTTTATATCTTTCATTTTGTTGTACACCCAAATATAGCTGGGATTTATCTTCTTCAAGTATATGTAGAACTAACATATACTCCTCACAAACTTGCCTCAACCATTCGTCGCCACCGATAATATATGAATTTATATTTAAGGAGAAACTATACCCATTTTCCTCAAACTGATTGTACTTATTAAATATTGGGATTAAATCATTAAACTCATCAGATTCATAGAAAACGAAAAACTCTTTTACGATCTTGTCATTATTAGAAAAAAACTCGCTTATTGATAAGTTGTAATTCTTCAGAATACCCTTTGCGGTGAAAAACCCGCGCTTCTAACAATTTCGTTCTCTAAATTTTCATCTAACAGACTAATTTCATACTCCCAGTATTGTCCTTGATCTTTAAGTATATCTTGGTGATACTCAAGATCTGTAAAAAAAACAATTTTCCGTTATTCCCTTTAACTTGGTTCTTAATTCTTCAGAGTATTCTTTAAATTCTTTTGCTCTCATAATATCACCCTCACATAAATTTTCTTGCTACCCTTTCATATAACGTTTCGTATTCACGAACCCGAGAACCTTAAGGCTCCTTGGGATCCGGCCGCAACTGCGGTTAGGTTCGCAGGGTTGTCCGCCTGATTCTGCTTCCATGTCAAAATCTCCTTAGCGGATTAAGGATCGGCTTCAGCCGATCCGCAGCGTGAATATTATGTTAGCTGATGAGTCTGCTTCTTCGATTCTTCTTAATAATCATTTATTGCATTCCTGCCATAACAAAATGAGTGTTTTTTATTGGGCAATTTTTCTCAAACAACTCAAAAGCTAGTTCAATGATTTCTTCATCAAATTTCTTAAATTGTTTTAAAACTCTTTCTTTCTCGGAATATGATATAAGTACTAGTAATCCATATACGTTTCTCTTAGTCAAAAAATTTCGAGGATTAGGTACTCGTTCAATCAAATCAAAGTATGTAGCTGCTATAGCTTCCCAAATAGTTATTTCTCTTTCGGGGTTTGTATCATGTTTAAAATTGTTAATTGTTGTCTCAAGTGAGATGTCATTATAATCTTTAAACAGACTATGCATGAGTTTAATTCTATTAATCAATTGAAGTGGTAATACTTCATGTCTAACAGGAAACATATTCTCTATTTCACCTATGCTCACATCTATCCATTCACCTTTATCTTCATATAAAGATTCATACACCATTTTTCTTGTGAGGTTTTCAAAGATATCTGGTCTGACTACTTCACATAATTGAAGCGCAATTTCATTTATGTCTGTGCCCATAGAATTTAAAGCAAATTTATCTACCAAAAATGGACTGAAATTAAGTAAGTCATCTTTAGATATTTCATGCCATATAGGTAAAATGACCTTACCATAAGCTATTTCTTTACTAATGAGACTTTTTAGTTCATAGTCTGTCCAACTTTTCTGCATAAATGACTTACTTAATACAACCACTCCAAATGATGAATTAATTAATCCCATATCAATCGACTTAGATAAACTGTCACCCACTTTTAGTGAAAATTCATCATACCAAACATTTACTTTTAGTTTGCTAAGTGCCTGTGCTAAAGGTCTGACAAAAGATTCCTTATCTTCAGAAGCATGCGAAATAAATAAATCATATTTCATTTATCTTTACTCTCCTTTTTATTTAAATATATTTAGACAGGTATTTCAGCTAACATCTAATTTATGTACTTCGTAAGTAAAGCACATTCCTACCATTATCTGAACTACATATATGATAACCCATATTGTTACATTTGCGAAGAAAAAATTGGAATAAAATAGGACGCTTCGAGGACCTAATCTCCCAAATCCAACGCAGTAACATGACCAAGTAGCTCCTGCATGAAGCGAAGGTCTGTCCTGTTTTCTAGCAAAGGAGTGGCAATGGAATGCCTTAATAAATGGATACTAACCTCCTTCACAATTCCTCTGCGTTGTCTAGCTTCTTCAAACAAATTCAGCACGCTACGATCGGTAAGATGGCGCTCGGAGATTGTCCCGGAAGAATAGGTCAGAAACAGGATTGCTTTATGTTTAGGGTTGGTCACGGATTTGAGAAATTGAGGAGCTTCTTTCTCAGACAACACTTGTGGAAGCTTGGTCTACTTTTGGGGACGATTATGCTGATCGTCTCTTCGATTGTAGTACCATCTTTAAATAGGAAACTCTCCTTTGTTTGAGTCAATGTCTTTCTCAGCAATTTTGAAAATAAAGGAAGGCTCCCTTCACCCCAAATAGGGAATAGATGATCTTCTCCAATGCTTTCGGAACATTTACAATTGGACCTGATGGATAACAGTAGACGATTGACCCACTTCGTTGTTTTCTACAACTTAGCTCATAGACCAAGCAATCAAATGCCCCTTCATCTGCTTCGCTGCTCAGGCTTTCCCGCTCATCAACTTGCACCTCATCGATAACAAAAAAGAGCCCCACACAAGTTGTATCAACTCATGTGAAGCTCCTCTTCTACTTCATGTTTCCTACGACTTTCACTCGAAGCCTTGTCGCATTTCCCGGATGATAAGCGAGCGGGGTTTCTTCCACTTCCACGAGCTCAACCGTTGCCGGATCGGCGCCAGCAAGTACCGCCTGTTTCACGGATTTTTCCCGAGCATCTCTTAATGCTGCCTCACGGGGCTCTGTAGAATAGATGTAAATCTGCTCATATTGTCCGCTGATTTGGGCAATACACGCACCAATGGCATTAGCCACGCCCCCGTTCTCAGGCTTAATCATATGGGATACCCCGCGAATGGTGTCCGGAATCACGACACTGCCTCCGCCTACCAACACAAGCTCAACATCACCTGAAGATGTCTTCATTTTATCAATGGTCTGTTCAATGATGGCTGCAATTTCGCCCTGCACCTGTTTAGCAAAGTCTTCATCCAGATGCGCTACCAGGCTCTGATCCCCGACATCTGCAAGACCCAGCCGAACGGCAATGTCCGTTGTCGTGAGCGTATTCCCGCCAAAGACAAGCGCCTCTTGTCCAATCCTGTATCCTACGCTGTCCGGGCCAACTGTAATTTTGCCATTCTCCGAGCGGACGATGCTTCCGCCGCCCAGTCCCACTGAGATAATATCCGGCATGCGGAAATTCGTGCGGATATCGCCCACCTCGACTGCAACCGACGATTCCCTGGGGAAGCCGTCCTGCAAAACGCCGATGTCCGATGTCGTGCCGCCCACGTCGAGAACCATAGTATCTTTGATTTTTGCCAAGTAAGAGGCACCACGTATGCTGTTCGTAGGTCCACAGGCAATGGTCAGGATCGGAAACTGTTTAGCGTAATCTACTGACATTAAGGTACCGTCATTTTGGCATAAAAACACCGCTGCATCCAATATGCCTTCTTCTTCTAAGGCCTGCACAAACCCCTCGGTTGTCGTTTCAATGACCTTGCACAATGCTGCGTTGAGGATGGTCGCATTTTCCCGTTCGATTAAACCAACCGAACCAATCAATGAAGAACAGGAAACAGGAAATTCAGGTCCGTACATTTGATGGATGAGATCGCGAACGTGGAACTCCTGGTCATTTTTAAGAGATGAAAATACACCGATGACCGCTATGGATTCAATACTACCGCGCCACTCCTCCAGAAGAGCTGTGATTTCGCCTTCATCGACTTCTCCAAGCAATTGGCCATCGTATTCGTATCCGCCCTGCACGAGAGCATATTTACCCGACAGCTTCTGAACCATATCCTCAGGCCAGGACGTGTACGGAGCAACGGAAGCCGTTGCCGGGTACCCCAGACGAATGACACCGACTTGGGCCAGCTTTTTTCGTTCAACAATGGCATTGGTGCATTGGGTTGTGCCTAACATGGCATGTGTGATTTGATTTTTATCAATATTCGCCCCCTGCAGCAGCTGCCGGAGCGAGGTTTCAATCCCTGTGTGAATATCCAGGCTGGTTGGGGATTTCACCGCATGGATCAACTGATGCATCTCGTTCAAAATGATGGCATCTGTGTTGGTGCCGCCTACATCGATCCCGATTCTATACATTCTCAGCCACCGCCTTTTTCACCATTTCCTCAAGTGGTACATAATCGTAATCATAACCGAAGTATCTTGGACCTGCCGTCTGAATTCCCTTATCCGTTCTCCACTTTTCATGAGCGGGCAATCCAATAACCCGTACGCGTTTACCGTATTTCAGGCTCTCTGTGGTCACAGGCAACAAGGTTTCGTAATCAACCAGACAGATCAGATCGGGCGTCATCGCTACCACCTGACCGTTCTTTTCAGCAATCAGGTTTTCATTTTGAAAATGAACCTTCATCTCCCCGGCTTTAAACGCCTCAATGCCTTCAAGATGCATGCAGCCGAGATTAAATCCGCCCTTGGTTTCACGGATGACATCCACAATTTTCCCTTGGAATAGCTCATAGCCGGATACCCGTTTCAACAGTTCCTGAAGCTTGTCCTTGGCATCTCGGTTCTTCGATGTAATGATTGCTCCGATCTGTTCAGACAGGGTTACGATATCATGAACGCCGCTCTGCTTGATTTGTGCACCCGTTGCCGGATACAGGCTGACTAAAGAACTGGCCCCCATTTCGACTGTAGCTACCCTGGCGAGCCGTTCTGTCCATTTGTTGTCAATGGTCTCAAAGATGCCAATATTCCCTTTCTCATCCGTTATGGCCATCGGCGTCGCTGGAATGCCGTCCAGGTTAAACGTCACCATCTGAAGCTCCGGGAACGCCCGGCCCATACCGTCACAGTCAATCAGAGGCAACCCCAGCTGTGCCGCAACCACAATAGGAATCATGGAATTGACGCCCCCCGCTTCCATCGGAAACGTACCCGCGATCTTGTCTTTTCCTAAATAATTCGCTAATTTCTGAAAAACCTTCACAAACTCGTCCCCGCGAGGGAATTTCTCCACTAATACGGAAGGCGCCCCCATCATCGCAGCTGGAATGAAAAAGTCCTCATCCCCAATCTCGTCCACGGAATATAGTTTGACTGGTCCAAACTTCTTAATGGCTGAGAGAGCCATCAATTTTCCGATATAAGGGTCTCCCCCTCCACCCGTTCCCAGAAATGCTGCCCCGACGGCAATATGTTCAACAGCTGTTTCATCTAAATATCTCATTTATGATTCCTCCAATATAACAGTCTTCTGAGCAAATAAACGATAGCCGATATAATATATGACAAAAGAAATGACAATTCCGGTCAACGGCTGATTGGGTACCTGCGGCAGGCTGGGGAACAAGGATAACACGACAGGCGTGCAGGCTATGATCGCGCCCACAAGCCATGAGACAACGCCCAACACGTTCACGCCCTCAACCTCTTGCCAGAGTCTCTTATCCCCTTTGCCAAGCACCCAATACGAAGCAATCATCACGCCTGCCACCGGCGGAATCATAGCCGACAAAATGGACATGATCGGAGTAAAATAGTTAAGTATGCCAACGACAGCGAGTACGGTCCCAAGGGTTCCCGCAATGGCGACAGCCCGCTTTTCCTTCTCCTTCGAAACGTTGAACACGTTAATTAAGGCAAAACCACCTGAAATCACATTCACAAGATTCGTTTTCCATGTAGCCAAGATCAAAATCACACCGCCAACAAATGGCGTCATGATGCTCAAAAAGGTTGCTGTGATATCGCTGGCTTGGTAAGCAATCGTCAGGACGGCTCCTGCACCAATCATCAGCAAGCCTGCCGGAACAATCCCGAATAGATCGGCTTTCAGGACATCAGACCGTTTTCTCGAAAATTGCGAGTAATCTCCCGCGATGACTGCCCCTAACGCAAATGAACCTAGAGTTACTGCCAGTCCGTCGGTAAAATTCATAACGGCCGCAGGCTTATAATTTTGGATGATCTGCAGAGAGTCCCCAGTCAATGCTTCGACCAGACCGTACACGCTGATTCCGATCAATAAAGGGACGGCAATATAACTGATCACTCGCAGCACTTTAACGCCGTACATGGCCGAAACAACCATCACGAGACCGCAGATGAGTGATGCCAGCGGTACAGGAATATTTATACCGATCTCGGCAAGCAGATTCGCCAAAGCTTCCCCGCATACATTCGCCTGGATCCCGAACCATCCAAGACACGCAATAGCGAGGATAATGGACAAAATCGTTCGAGACCCTGTTTTGCCAAACACCTGACCTGCGACCTGAACCGTCGGCCTTCCCAAATCCGTGCTTTGAATCCCCTGCAAAATCATGAGCAGCACAATAATGGAGTAACCTACTAACGTCACAAGTAATACCTTCGATACTCCCATGCCAGCAATCAGCGCATTCCCTACCAACAAACTTGGGATGCTGATGACTGCGCCAGCCCAGATGATCCCGAGACTGAACCAGGATTGATGCTCTTTAACGGCCTTCATATGATCCCCCCCAATCCTGTTCGTTCGAATATTGTTTTCTTATTGTAAAAGATGAAGGAGGTCAGCGTCTTTTTCAGAAAACAAAAAAAAATCCGATGTTTTTGTCTTATTGGACAAAACATCGGAACTTTTAGTCATGAATGAGACGGTAGACCATGCAGGCGGTATAAACATCGTACGATTCGGAATTAATGGTCACATCATATCCGATGAGCTCGCAAATTTTTTTAATGCGATATTTAACCGTATTTTTGTGGACGAACAACAGCTTGCTGCAATCATCCATATTCCCCTTCGCATCCAGCAGAAAAGTCATCAGGGTTTTCAACGCATCCGGGTCGTCCATAATTGGTTCCATGACGGACAAGCATTCTTCAGTGATTTCTTCCCCTTGCTTACTGAGGTCTATGGCTCGTTTCATAGAACGAACTTCAGCCGCGGTGTATAGTTTGCGGTGATGATAAATGCGGTGAACCTCTTTAGAGACCCCGTTAACGAGCTGATACATTCGGCGTACGTCCTGTGTGTTACGCATTCTCGGAGAATAAACGATGCTTGATATGTCAGCAATGAGACTCGTCGTTTCGATATATTCAGCTGCGATTTCATACTCATTGTATTTAGAGGAACAATTCCCTAGCAACACAACAACGCAGTGATCGATCGTTTGAATGACCGCGGTTTTATAATATTGCAGGAGATGCGCTTTTAAGTCTTCCCTTACCCTTCTTTCCTCCGACAAATCCCGAATGTACACGAGCCACATCATTTGAATCCCGGAAACGTCAATATGGAGCAAACTGGCCAATCTGCGCATTTTTTCGCTTTCGTCATTCACGATGGCTTTGACCAAAGCGTACTCGCTGACCTCGTTATGCTTATCTCCCCACAAATTGATGGCCACCTGCACCACTTCGCTGATTTGATCCATCGTCTTCGGAGGCAGCTTCGTATTCTCTTTAATGAGAAACAGGTAAAGGACCTCCCCGTTTTTTTGATGAACACGTTTGTATTCAACAAAGCAGGACGAATCCAGCTCATCTTCTCCCATTCTGCCGTTCAAAATAGAAGGCGCCATGGACCGGATCAGACTCGTCACATCAAGCGATGAATTGCGCGGCCACATGACACGATTGATGATATCCAGGTTGCTATTTGTCAGAACGATGTTCGCTTTCATGCGGTCCGATAGCAGTTTAAGGGTAATTTCCACGCTCCGCAAATGTTCCGGCAGCAGCGAGACCTTTTCCAATGATTCATTCACGAAATGCTCATTCACCTTCTGATTGCTTACGATTGCCTCCATGGCTTCATAAATGACTTCATTATACCTAAGCGAGTAATCGTTTCTCGGCATGCAAATGATAATAAAATTCAGCGATTCTGCCAGCTCAAGCACTTCATCGGCGATATCCGGCAATACAATGCCAACATAGTATAAAATCAATCCCATTTCACCAAGGTCATGCAAGTATTGAACCGTTTTACATTGCTGCTCCACGCTGTCCTTAATGGAATAAAAAGAGCTGATGACCAGCTCTTCAGCATACCATTCTTCTTGAACGGTTTGAATAATTTGCGAGAAGAAATTGACATCCGCCACTTCTAACACAGATAAAGAGGAAACAGTCTGATGAAGCCTGCTTGTTCCTGTGACCACCTGAGCTCCTCTAAATGAAGGAAGCTGCAGTAAATCTTTAACGGTTACCCCAATTCAACCACCACTTTTTTGTTCGATTCATGCTGCTCCTATTGTTCAATCTGTACCTTAATTTATATCTATAAATAGATCATTTCATCCAGAAGGAGCTTCTCTTCGTAAGAGCTTGTTAAATCCAGGCTATGATGCGCGGCATATCGAAGCAGCCTAAGATAGCTTTCATTATATATTAGTATAACCCTGGCTATGAGAAGTAACCAAGTAAGTTCCTTGGCCAACTATGAAATATATTGCATACTCGGCTTAGTCCACTAAGATGCTGAATCGGGTATCGAGCCGTACTGACATCGCAATTTTTAAACTGCTTTATGATTTTCTCATTGCATTTAAAGCGTTCTCAAAATAGCTATATACTTCATCTGCAATTCCCAGAAACTCTTCAACAAGTACATCACTATCCAAGTAACAAGCATACAGATACTCAACTAAAGCGGAGTCAATCTCGCAATACTTTATTATGGCATTCTTCATCTCAACAATGTCATCTTGCCATACACCTGTATCTACTATAACCAAAGAGTATAATGCACGAATTAATCTCTTCGAATACCCTTTAATATATCTAGTTTTCAGCGTGTCATCACTAGCAGTAGAAAGTGAACGACGTATACGATCTACTTCTTCCTTGGTCTCTATATTTAAGTCTAGAATAAACTCTGGAGAAATAATGATCGGTGGTACTTTTTCACCAATGTCATCACCATATAGGCAAACACAAATGATCTTAACCCAAAAACCCCACTCATTCGGTTTACTTAATACATCGTCAATCGAGCAAATGATCGTATCAATCTTAGTGACTATTGGGTATTCTTTCAAAAGCCTGTCTTTAATATTTGTCAATCTTTCGTAATCAATATCTCCGGGATTTACACAGACAATAGTAAAGTCCGCATCTGACTTAAAAGGTGTAGCAGTTCCTTTGGGAATTGAGCCACACATATAAATGCTATGAATCTTACCTTTAAATTCGGTAAGGATCTGATCTATATACTTATCAACCAAATCCTTATATTCACTTTGTATTTCAATTCTATCTATAACTTTTTCTAGTATCATATAGACTCCTCCTAAATTAAGAATTTCTTTCGGATAACGTTTCTGTATTCATGATCCACGTATGCTGGGTGTGCGGCGAATGCCGTACCGAGGGCGTATGACCGATGCGTGAACATTGTGTTATCTGAAAGTAACTTTCTTCTCGATTAATCCCACATATCTATTATTTCGCTTTTAGCACCTTATATTTAGGGTCTGTTGGTTGTCTAACAGGAATTGAATATCCAAATGGCTCACTCAAAAAAGCATTTTGTAGTTCGATTATAAAATCATGTACGTGGCTTAAAAAGTCAAAAATATACTCGTTAAATTCTTTCGTTTTATCCTCAAAATCTATCAGTTCTTCTTCTGAAAGCATTATCCCGTTTAAATATCTTGAATAATAAATCCTACCTAAATACTCACTATACCTACCTATCACTTCTCTTATTTCACTTAGCTGTTCTAAATATATGTTCTTCATTCCTACAAATTTATTAAGTACAACTTCTCTCGATTCAAAAAAATATGTGAATTCAAGAATTGACTTAGAGGATTTATCCCACAATTTTAAAACTTGCTCATTTGGCTTTTCCCAACGACTATTATGAATTTCAAAACTCACTGCGTATTTTGTTCGCAAATCACCAGGCAATAGAATTAAATATAAATTCAATTCTCCAAGTGAGTCTCTTGATTTTGCAAGTAAATTTATGGCTTCATCAGCAGTTTTAATTTGTATTTCACGAACAAACTTTTGTTTATCTAATTCAAGATTTCTTCTATGCTGTTTATTTAAATTAGTTATAGCTATCCACCAACCAACAATTGCTATTAAGGCAGATAAAGACCACCCGATAATACTCGGCCACATATAATTCAATCCTCTTTATGTTTTATAGTTATTTCAGATAACGTTACTGTATTCACGACGTCGCACAGACTTAAAGCCACGAAGTGGCTTTAAGTCTGTGCGGATGTGTCCGGCCAATGCTTCCCCGGAATCTCTATGCCGGACCGAGGGGGGCTTGTTCCCCGGTGCGTGAACATAATGTTATCGGATGCATCCGACTTCTCGAATAACTCTCAAGTGCTTATTTTCTACACAATTGTCTCTAATATATAATTTCTATTGTTTTATACTATTGTCCTAAAATGTCAGTTTTCCTCAGACAGAGTAGTGATTAATTCTTCGTTTCTTACTTCACAAAGATATTCCTTGTAAACATGATCTCTACCGCCATATCGTTCATACCAATCAATTATCTTCTTATTATGTTCTTTATCACTTCTAACATTGTGCTCTATTTCTTCATATTTTTCATAGCTATCATATTCCCAGATAGCAAATATCTCAGTTGTTTTCTCTGAATGTGGAACCATCCACCTACCAATAAGTCGAGCTCCGTTCTTTAACTGATTAGGTAAGTTGGTTTCATTGAAATGCTGGTTAAAGATCTCTACAAAATCGTTGCTAACGATATAAAACTTTCTTCGATAAAACATAGCAGAGCCTCCTTGAGTATATACGTATTTCGATTTGTTCTTACACATTACGGATGTTTCCGATAACGTTCCTGTATTCACGACCCAGCGCAAGCTGGGTGTCCGGCGAATGTCGGAGCCAGGGTGTATGCCCGCAGCGTGAATATTATGTTAGGCGAATTTAATCGGCTTCTAGTGGATATACTTCAATATGTTTGTGACTAGATTCTTTTTTTAATTTTTTTATCATTTCTTTTTCGTCACTATATATTTCAAATTCCTGAGGCACTTCATTTCTCTGAAACTTGTTATTCTCTACACCAATAAGGGGCATATGGATTTTAGTAAAGTACTGCATTAAAAAACCAAGTGCAAAGTCTTTTTGCAGCTCGAACATATCGTGATCATAACCACCTAAATCATTCCTATGTCCCTCAATATCTAAATATAGGTATCTCTTTTGATTTGGGAATTGTCTTTGAGCATTTTGTAACAATTTCACGAGTATAGTTGACGTTATTTCGAAGCCTTCGTGGTCATAAACTACATGGTATAGTGCAATTGCTTTGTTTTTAAGCATATTTATATTGTTCGGATTTTCAGTAATCGGATCTAAAATATTAATTTCTCCATTGACCCTCCTCTCCATCAAATCAAACCAGTGGTCTCGCATTTCTCTTATTTGTTTGCGTTTTTCTGGGTTTCCTCCGTATAAGTCGTGACAAGAAGCGCATAAAGGTGCGGCATTATCAATAGTATCACTCCCACCGTCAGCTTGTGGAACTATGTGATGAATTTCTACAAAAGCCTTTTGACAAATAACGCAACGAAAGCATGCTTTCTTTTTTGCTTCTAATTTTACCTTCTCTGAGAAAGCCACGATTATTCCCTCTTTCGATTAATTTCGCCTAACGTTTCCGCATTCCTGACGTTCAAGCGGCTTAAGTAACCATATGGAATGGGTCGTCAGACTTAGCCGGTTGAATGTGTCGCCTGAGTCCACTTCTCAGATGTTCCTCTTGGCGACCAAGAAGCCTTAGCGACGCTACAGGAATGCATTGTTATGCGGAGCAATTCTCTACTGTGAATTTGCTGAATTAAGAGTCTCCCTTAATTTTTGTATTAGCACTTCACTTTTAGTGTTACTTTCATTGAATATAAATACTTCATCAACTTCGATATTTCTTATATACTCTTCGTAATTAATTATTGCAAGGTTCATACCTTCTTCAAAGCGCACACTCGGATATCTAATGGCATGAAATCCAGCTGCTTTAGCACAATCAGCAACAAATCTCGTAAATACATAATGAGGTTTATGCCATCCTTCGCCTTCACTAGGGGAACTCATTAATGATGACCATCTTATTAAGTTAATTATGTTTGACTCAATAGATTGCATTGTTAAGTCCAAAATTTTGATGGGTTCTTTTATTTTGATCTTTGCAATCATTACACCCTTTTTTGGTGATCGTAGTTCATGAAAGCATGTTTCTGGTTCCTCGGAAAGGTATAATACTTGTTTTCCAGCATGGTTATATCTTCCCTCACCAACTTTCTCTTTAGGAGGAGCCAGAAAGTCCATAGCTGTATAAACAGTTTCATCATTAATTATCCGCGCTCTATAGACTGTATCAGAAGAAAATTTTGGTTCAGTTATTAGAGATACTTTAGATATCTCTTGAAATACCTCAAGTGCAAAAACATGTGATAAAAGTAAAAAAGGTGTCTCATAAGCTATTTTTGCAATTTCCTCTATGAGTTGCTCAAATCCATGTGGAACACCAAATGGCATATTGTAGGGATAGATAAATCCATTTAATTCATGGTTACACCGAGGACAGACCAACTCAGAAGAAAATTTGTTGAATTCTTCCTCAGATATTAAATCAGAAAATCGCATCATTGAATATAATGATGAAATTCGTACTGAATATCTTTGAAAATCAATATCGTTAATATAGACACCCGGCCAATACTTTATAAATTCGTTTACACAATTTTCACAGCATATAATATCAGCTGAGAAAATTGAATCAAACTCTTCTGAGAAAACTAAATGAAACAATTGGAGTTTTTCTTGTAGTGTTATTTCATCTTCGCTCAAATCAATCACCTTTTAGTTTTAGAATTATTTCGTATAACGTTCCTGTATTCACGAACCCGAAAGGCTTAAGGCACCACGTAAGTGCCGGGTCGAAGACTTAGCCTTGCAGGGTTGTCAGCTTGACTCACTTCTTTGTATTAACTTCTGGATGATCTAGAGCCAAACGGCCCGCAGCGTGAATATTTTGTTATCCGAAGTATTCGACTTCTCGATTAATCTACAGAACTTTATTTCTTATTAGCTCTAATAACTAACAGAGCTTCTCTCAAATTATCTGCAACATCTCTTCTATTAAGCAATTCATAACTATCTCTATCTAAAAGCAACTCATAATCTAATGCGCCACAAAGCATATTAATTCGCCCATAGCCGGGGGCCATTGGAATAGCGTTGCTCTTGCCCGGTGCCGCGTGTTTTGCCATATTCATTCTATATAATTCAACCAACCGATATACTTGTTCTAATTGAACCCAGCAATATTCAACTTCATCCCTAAAAGACTGTTCATCTCGATATTTCTCCAATTGTCTCCTTCGAGCATGTGATGTTATATTCATATCATCTTCATTATCAGCAAGTGATTTTAGTTTTAAATCTATCCCACCGTTTTTGAAAAGTTTAGAAAAATCATACTTTCGTTCCCGCCACATACGTAGAACTTCATATAATGCGAAAATCCACATTTGAGAAAATGCTCCTACAGTCATTGCTTCATAAGATGGTGTTCTCTCTTTCTCAAAATACGTTTTTAATAAGTCAGACTCGAATTGAGTAATGTTAGGGTCAATAATACCAATATTCATTGCCTGCATTCCAAGAAATAAATCATCTCTATAGAATGGGAGAGACCTAAGATCATTTGCTATTATTGAAAAGTCAATATCGTCAATTGGCAAATAATCTCCACCATGCCTTATAATTACTTCTTTCATTAAAAAAACCTCCTTTATGCTTTATCTTGTCTATTTTAGATTTATTTCGGATAACGTTCCCTTATTCACGGCACGAGCCGGCCTTAGATAGCTCATATCTTAGGTCGGCTCGTATGTCTTCCGAGTTATCTTCCATGATTATACATCGGACTATCAAGGGGTTTAAGCCCCGCAGCGTGAATATTATGATAAGTGAAGTTACGGGCCTCTTTGAGATTCTAACTAGGTACTTATCAGTTTTATATATGTTCTTGCTGCAATTGGTAAAACGTCTTCTGATTCTGGTTCTATATGTTCTTCGTCAGTCTCATTCTCAATAATTTCTAATCCGTTAAAACAAGCATTTTCTTTATACCAATCAATCAGTTCAGGCAAAGAGCTATTTTCTTTCAGATCCTTACCTCCATAATAAGAAACCAATGTCATTGTGAATCCCGGTACTAAGGCATCCGCTTTCAAATAGAATATAAAGTCCTTACCCTTATAATGTTTTTTGAGATATCGCACGATTTCTTCCTCAAGATACGAAAAAGCTTCGATTAATTTCTCCGATGATATTCGATCATTCTTAATCAATCTGTTGAATCCATGTATGTATAAGTAGTTATAATTAGCTTCATTTTGAGTTAGCTCAGGATCATTAGAAAATAAGAAATGGGGAGAGGTAGTTATCGAATGGATCTCTTTATATGCCTTCTGGGCATACTTCTTTAAATAATCTAGGATCAAGAGCTCACTCCTCTTTAGTAATTTCACTTAACGTTCTCGTATTCACGACGCTTGACGAAGTCGAGTGTGTCTGGCTGCCACTGCTTCCCTGCCAACTACATCTGCCGGACCGAGGGGCGAATGCCCCGATGCGTAAATATGTTGTTAAGTGATGCCAACGACTTCCTCGAATTACTTATGGGTCTAACGTGAAGCAGTCATATACAAATTATATAAATTAGTACATTGGTCAAAACATTCCAGATATAAAATTCTGATTCCATCATTAGAGCATAACTTTAGATAACTTTCTGAATTTATGATCTCTTTGATGGGTAACATCTCAAGATAATATTCCGGGCTATTCTCCTTCATTAAGATATCTTTATATCTACTAAGTACCTTTACATAAACAGTATCAATAAGTCGATATTGACACTTACTGAGCTCCATCAGGAAGAATTTCTGTATTTCTCTCGCCAAAAACGAACCATTATTATAGGGAGGAGTACCGAAAAAGCAATTACTTACAGGAGACCTATACCAGTACTGACCTTTGTGCCAATGCTTTGTAACAATAAAAGAGTGCCACTTTCGAATTTCTTCATAACGAGATCCTAACACTTGATAGTGGCTTGAATACAGTCGCTCAGTGGAGTGTGATAGCAAGTAATTGATTATTTCTTCATTAGTATTTAATTGTGTGACCTTGGTTATCGAACACCAGCAAATATAGTTATTATCTATTTTTCCCAATAGGCATACTTCTTCACCAGGGCTAACATATATCTCAAAATAAAAGTCTTTATTGCTAATATCATAATTCGGCTTAACACTATTCTTTGTTGTAATAAGGTTGTATTCAATCATTATAATGACTCCTTTATCAGAGTTTTCGCTGGTTTCACATAACATCTAATTTATGTACTTCGTGAATACCACACATCCTGTACGTTATCCGAACTACGTATATGATAACCCAAAATGTTACATTTGCGTAGAAAAGTTTGGAGATAAAGGGAGACTTAGAGTAGCCCTCAATCCCCCAAATCATCCGATCCAGCGGGCTTTGAATACGCTGGATATTTTTCGTACTTACATGCGTATATCGCTGAGTTGTGCGTGCACTCGTATGACCAAGTAGCTCCTGAATGTAGCGCAGGTCTGTCCCGTTTTCCAACAAATGAGTGGCAAAAGAATGCCTCAGTGCATGAATACTTACCTTTTTCTCAATACCTGCACGTCGTCTTGCTTCTTCAAAAACCTTCTGCACGCTCCGCTCGGTAAGATGTCGATCAGAAGATTGCCCCGGAAACAGCCAACGATTAGGTCTATATTCAGCTATGTATTTCTGCACGATATCCCAGGCAAGATTTGAAAGAAGCGTCCTCCGATCCTTGTGCCCCTTCCCCTGTCTCACGATGATTGTTTTCCTTTCAATATCCAGATCACTGCAACGCAGATGCACAACTTCACCTACACGAAGCCCGGAAGAATAGGTCAGAAACAATACGGCCTTATGTTTAGGGTTGGTTACGGATTTGAGTAATTGAGCAACTTCCTTTTCGGACAGCACTTGTGGAAGCTTGATCTGCTTTTTGGGACGAATATACTGGATATCCGTAGGGTGAAGGAGCACCTGTTTGCAATTGAAGCAAAGCGCGCTAATCGTCTGATTCATACTTGAATGGGAGAACCCTCGCTCAAGCAAACCTAAACAATACGTCTGAACATTGGATGTAGTCACATTCGTACTTTTAAGTGGAAAGCTACTCAGAAAACGTTCAACCTGATTACAATACGCTTTAATCGTTTGCGGCTGTATCCTCGTAACTTTAGCGCCTTGTCCAACTGTTCTTTGCTCCATGACTTGTTGTTTCCTCTACTAGCTTTCCATTGCTGTAGATCTTCGTTCTCAACCCATAACTCCGGGGTAATCTGAACATCATTTGGATCGAACTGAGTTATGAACTCCTGAACAGCAGCGACAGTGTAGGGGATGATCCATACTTTAAGTTTGGATTCCCACTGTCTACCCGTAATCTGGCGAATACGCTGAATATATGCTGGGTTGTATGGGATGCGAATGTGCAGTGAGTCTATGGAGCCTTTCGTTATAGTAATCTTCTCTTCATATTTAGCATGTTCACTCATCGGAAACTCTCCCTTATTTGCATAGTTATGTTTTCCTCGAAATTCAAAAAATAAAAACTCTTCAACCCAAATAGGGAGTCAGATGACCTTCTGATGATTTCGGAACATTTATAATCTTTAAAATCCCTTCATACTTTTCTAAACATACAAATTCCATCCCACAACAAAAGCAGCCAAGATGAAAGCCGAGATGCCAGACATGATATACATCACCTTTTGCTTTTTGGCGTAACTGCTCTTCCGCAGTTTGTAAATAAGAAGGCCAAGATACGCCACCGCCAGAACTACATAAAGTAGGTTAAACCCTAAATTAATCCGTATTGAAGAATAAGCGGGGTAACTTGGAAGTCTGGTAAAGATGATAAAAAGATTAAGAAGGAGTAACCCACCTGCGAAATTAATGGCAAGATAATATTTATCAAAATGGGTTGAAGGATTTCCTCGTTTTTTATGTTTGTAAAGAAGCATCCGGATTATGTAACCGATCAAAGCACCTAAGCTGAAAATGATGACTAGCGCAACAGGAATAAGAGATATTGCAATCAAGTTTACCTTTAAACTCGATACAGGCAAGTAATCCATGTAAGGAGTGTAGGAAATTTTCTCAACAACGCCATTATGCTCGACCACATTATAAAGACTACTTAACTCCGCTTTTGAAAATTTGGTTATATCCAGCTGCCTAAATAAATCGGTAAATCTAGAGGCGGGCCGCCTTGCGGATTGAAAATATCCTCCTCCCTCAGAAGTAACCGAATTAACGTATGTGCTGTTACCGAAAATTTTGCTAATAAGTCCATAATAATAGACTTCCTCAAACGCAATGTTTGTCATGACCACCATTCCAAATTTGGATTCTGGATCAAAGACAACTTTGCTTGAAAATCCTTTTAAATTCCCCTCATGCATCAGCGTAGGTATCCAGTACTCCATCTCAACAAATCCATGCGCAAATCGCGGAGTCGAAGTCCCGTCATAATATAGACTGGTTGACAACATTTCGTCTAACGTATCTCTCTTGGCAAATAATACACTGTTAGCATCAACAGGCATCAGCGCTGCAAGGAATTTCCCTAAATCTTCTGCTGTCCCCATGGCTGCCCCTGTAGGATAAAACGTTAAATATACTCTGTTCTCAGGGATCCGTTTCAAATCTTTCGTATACCCTTCAATCTCATTCCTTCTTTGCACGAGGTCTGGACGATCCTGCCCCGTTGGATGAACCGTAGTGTCGTTCATATGAAGCGGTTCAAAAATATGTTGATTAACATATTCATAATAAGGTTGGCCACTTACCAATTCCACGATGTAACCGGCTAGTCCAACGCCATAGTTTGAATAACCGACGACGCTATTCGGTTTATATATCTGTTTCGGCTCGTTTTTACGCATAAATCATAATTTTCACTCTCGTCGTAATAGTACACTTCGGTCGCTGTTTGATCTTCCCAACCCGCATTGTGATGCATCAGGTTCAATAGGGTAATCGGTTCATCGTATTTGAGTTTTTTGAAAAATCCCTCTGGCAGATATTCTCTGATATCCGTATCCAGATCAAGCTTCCCTTGTTCGACAAGCTGCATCAGACTCGTATAGACCAACAGTTTAGAGACGGAAGCCCATTCAAAAACAGTGGATGGTTGCGCCTTTCGCTGATTCTCAATATCCGCAAAGCCATATGCCTTATTTACTATGAATTCGCCATCTTTGATCGCCACAACAGAAACGGCTGCGGTATACTTCTCATACGACGCAACATAAGAATCAATCATGTACTCTAACTCTGTTAAAGGAATTCTGGATGGTGTAGTCTGAACCTGTTCTTCAGCGTAGACAGGTAACGCACATGCGATAAGGATGAATACGAGTGACAAAACACAAGCTATAACTTTGTTTACCGTGTTAACCCTGGGATCTCTCTTGCGATTTTTCTGCATCAGCAACTCTCCTTCAACATCAGATAAGTTCGAATCTAGCTCACCCTCCTCAAACCTTAATTCTATGTAAGTCTATGAATACACACTTTTTTGTGAATTTCATCACGATCATTAAGTTGACTTAAACATTTCTAGTAATATGTATCACTTCAATCTTTCATTTAGTATAACAGTAATTTTATTACAAAATAAAGCGTTTTCGTATTGGGTCTCAAATAGGAAGTATACAAAATTAAAGGGGAGATTATCGCTGATTGTTTTAAAAAAGAGTATGGGACAATGCCCTCTCCCACGGCCCTATCAAAAGAACCAAGTTTGAACGAGGATCATCATCCCAATGTGTCAGTACGTTGTTTTTTCCAAGTCTCTTATTCATGTTCCCCAATGCCTTATATAACCCGTTATTACAGTGTTACTCCCCGCTACGCTCATACCAATAACCAGGAATACCATGCGCAAGACGCATTAACGCTTCCAGGTAAAAGTAGTCGCCCCAGATCATATAATCATCAGGTGATAAGCCGCCATGGATATGATAAGACCCATGCTTAAGAAAGCCTTCCGCTTCATCGTCACCGATCGTGGCATAGTTATTGATCAGCGATTCCATGCTTGTTGCCAACATCTGCTCGAAATACAGACGATCCGGATCACCAGCAGCCAAATGGGAGATGAGCTCCGCCAGTCCGGCAGCGACGATCGCTGAGGCTGAACTATCCCGGTAAGTATCCTCAGCCACAGGGGCATTGAAGTCCCAATAAGCAACACTGTCCTCGGGTAAATGTTCAAGGAAGTAGCAGGCCATACGCTTGGAAGTCTCCAGAAATGCCGTAATTCCAGTATAGCGATAGGATAGCGCAAACCCATATACTCCCCAAGCTTGCCCCCGCGTCCACGTCGAGCCATTGCTGTAGCCTTGATGTGTAGCGCCGCCGATGGGAACACCCGTCTTCGTATCCAAGAAAAACGTATGATACGAACTATCATCCCCTCTAACGATATAACGCCGTGTTTTCTCTGCCTGGATCTGTGCTATTTCAGCGTACGTTGAATCACCCGTCTGTTCACTTGCCCAATACAATAACGGCAGATTAAGCAGGCAATCAATAATAATCCTCCCCGCTTCTTGCTCGTTATCTGGGGCCCCCCAAGCTTGAATATAACCGCTGCCGTCACTCGTAGTCCGCCAACGTTTCACTAATACATCAGCTGCAGCTAGAGCCAACTCCCGAGCGCTTTCATCGCCAGTGATGATCCACTGGGCTTTGGCCGATAAGCTGTACAAAAATCCGATATCATGGTGATCCAGGGAGACATGCTGCTCAAGCCGCTGACGTAAACTTGCTACAGCCTCTTCTGCTGCCTTCCGGTAGCGTTCATCGTGTGAATATTCATAGCACAACCACAATATCCCCGGCCAGAAGCCATCTGTCCAGTCATCGTTATCATTCAAAATATAAGTTCCATTCAGACTCACATGGGGAAACCGGGTCCCGAACTTATCCATATTATTTAGCGTTTTCGATAGAATGTCCTCAATGGCTTGTATATAATGTTGTTTTCCTTGTAATTCCGTTGTTTGCAATCCCTCGGTAGACATCGCACTTCAGTCCTCTCTTCATCTATTAGGAGAAATTGACCAGAGAATGACAGCAAAAAAGGATCATGAACCGAGCTCGGTCAATTGGCCTGCCGCAAGCTCTACGACGTCCGTTTCCACGCTTACCCATACACGTTGTGCAGATGGATTATGGACGATCCGGTAATCTGCCGAGAATCGGAGCTGCCGCAATGCATGCATATACGAAACAATTTCAGCATTCGTAGCAAACCAGATATTTTCGTTTCCGGCAACGAGTTCTCCAAACTGACCGATCAGCTCCCAGTTGTTGTCGTTCTCAAATTCATAGCTGTGCCCCCACACATACAGCAATGCCATCTTGGTATGCCTCTGCTTTAAAGCAAGTAACTGCTGCGCGTACTCCACCATTTGCCGATAATGGCAGGTCGGATGCCATCTCAGGAAGTCTGAAGGCATATTGAACCCGAACTCGTTTGCTGCTGTCCGGGCATACTCTATCCCGAGTGAAGGCAGCAGCGAGACAAGCTGGTCATTATATGTACCAAAAGGATAGCTCATCCCACGCACAGGATAACCAACCAGAGCCTCCAATCCCTTTCGGTCCTCCGTGATTTCCTGAACCATTTGTTCGACCGGCGACTGTTCGAGAAAAGGATGGCTGACGGTATGTGCAGATACTTCATGCCCTGTGAACAGGGGACGTATCTCCTCCCGTGTAAGAAATCCCGCTTTTCCGAGCGTACCGCTGTTTAAGTGAAACGTGCCTTTGAGACCATATTCATTAAACTTCTCGACAAGTCTTCTGTCATGAATCTGCCCATCATCGAAACTCAGAGTGATGGCCTTGTGCACCCCACCCGGAAAGCGATCATAGCGAATTCTCATGCCAATTCCTCCTAACGATGGTTCAAGCAAGCGTAAACGAGATTTCTCAAGCGTGGATGCACATAGGGCTCTTGATTGTTCAACATATGCTGCGCATACATGACGGTCAGCTGAGAAGACGGGTCCATAATCGCCAGAGCACCGGCTGCGCCGCTCCAGCCAAATTCACCAAGCGGACTGAGCGACCCGCTGGTCTGTTTGGAACAATGGGTGCGAACACCAAGCCCGTAACCATACCCCGCAAGCTGTGACCACGAGAAATGACTGCGGGTTGCCTCCGTCAAATGATCTGTTCTCATGAGATTCACCGTCTCGGCTGCCAGGATTCGAACGCCTTCGGGGCTTGTTCCTTGTTGGGTAAGTGCATTCAGAAAGACGGCGTAATCATTCACCGAGGAAAATATCCCGGCACCGCCGCTCTCATATTCCGAACCGATCCGGTAATCGTTCCCCTCCTTGCGAATAGGTTTGCCTAAGGACTCGCTATATTCATACTGGGGAGCCAAACGGCTTTGGTTCTCTTCCGATACATCGAAGCCGGTATCATACATCCCGAGTGGGCCGGTAATTTCATCCCGAACATAGGCGCCGAACCGTCTTCCATCGACAACTTCGACCACAGCGGCAAGAACATCATGGCTTAAACTGTAGCTCCACCTCGCCCCCGGTTCGAACAACAGCGGTTCTTCGGCGATGGCCGCCACAACTTCGCGGGTTGGCGCTCTTCCGCTTGTGCGTCTTACGACTTCCCGGATCGAAGGGGAACGGATATCATAAGAGAGCCCGGCCGACATGGTAAAGAGATCCCGTACCCGGATCGCTCTCTGGGCTTTCTCCAATACCATTTCACCGCTCGGCAAGGTCACCTTCACGGCCATCTCGCCATATTCAGGAAGATAGTCCGACAACGGATCATTTAACAGGAGTGCTCCCTTTTCTACCAACTGAAGGGCGGCCGTGCAGGTCAGAATTTTGGTCAGTGAATACAGCCGAATCATCTGCCTGTCGTGGATGGGAGTACGTTGTTCCAAGTCAGCATAGCCGCTGCGGTAGCGAAAGACCTCTTGATTGCGGTACAAAACCAAAACCTCTGCCCATGGAATTCGCCATTCCGTTAAGCGGTCAATAAATATGGATAGCGGTTTGAAGTCCATCGCTTTGCTTCCTTCCTGTCTCAATATCACTCGTAATCGATAACTACCATCTGATGGCATTCAAGCTTCGGAACGGTGTAGCTAACCGAACCCTTCTCCCACTTAAAGGGGATGGACTGGACTTGCGGCGCCAAATACACATTCTTCACTTGATGGGGAGTCCGGAGGGACACCTCAACATCATATAAAGGCACGATATCCTCAATCACTTCGATCTGTTTGCCGCGGCGGACCGGGGACGCATACAGCAGATGATGGACCAGCCTTTTCTCTTGCTTTTGATCTTGCAGGGTGGTTACGCCCTGGGCAGGCAGATCGGTGTTCAGCGTTTTATTAGGCAGCAGGCGGTTCAGCGCATACAGGATCGTCTCCTTCAGGATCAGACTTCCCTGGTTCGCATAATCTTCGAACACGTTCCAAGCCAGATAGATGCCGCTGCGGCTCTCTACCATACCTGGTCCACCATATACATCGCTGCTTGGTGTATGCTGATGCGAACAGAAGGTAAAGACATCGCGGTTAAAGTACGGATCTTTCCTGCTTCCAAGCTCCGTTCCGCCGGCAAGTTCAAGCTTCTGGCCTTCCGTATACATGACAAAGGAAGCTTCCCCCAGGCTTGCAGGCTTGAACAACGGATGAAAAAAGTCCGGACGGTATGGATTCACTCCCACATATCTCACTCCGAAATCAATGGCGAAGGACGTGCCCTCCTGATCCAGACCCGACCAGCCTGTGGCGAGGACCTTACCTCCCTGCTGCAAAAACAAATCCAGCTTATCCTTCAGCTCGTCATTCACCGCCACATAATCCGGTAAAATTAGCACCTGATAATTCGTAAAATCATGCTCCGTATCAATCACATCAAATAGGATATTGCCCTCCAGCAGCATGCGTACAGCGCCTGCATCCGAATCGTTCCGACTTGCGTCTTCTTGGGCTTTAGGGTGCACACCCGCTGCTTCTAAGGACAACAACGCTACATCTGCAACGTTCGCGGCATTCACGCACCATGCTTCCTTACTTTCGACTTCACGGTAAGCCGTACCGATCAATTCATAGGTTGCCGGATCCATACGGCCATCAGGTTGAAGCTGATCCCCAATCGAACACTTTGCACCATTCGCAAGACTGAGAGCGGTTTCATATCGGAGTGCGTTTGGATGCTTATATCCGCCGAATTCTCCCCACGCGGTATGAAATTTCCCGGTCATGCCAAGAAATTCAAATCCAAGCGTTTGTACGTACCTCGCCGAAAGAGGAAAATGGTCATAACCCCATCCACCTGTAGGCAGCGACTCCAGTTCCAAATGGGTATTCATTGCAGCCAAATCGCGACGACCGCGCTTGATATGTCCGCCATTATGGAAAATGGGCAGACCTGGTTTTATCGATTCCACCGTTTCCTTCACCCTGGCTGTGTAATTGGCATATGTGCTCTCCCATAGGCTCTTCATCGCTTCCTCGTTGCGAGGGTCATCCCCCTTACGTCGTATGGTATCCACACAGTTATGACAGTAACATTTGCGTATACCCACAATATCAAGAAACAATCCGTCTACATCATATCGGAGCAACACTTCCCGAATTTGTTCGATCAGGATATCGAGATAAGGAGAGTTCATGCAAAATTGATGATAGCCTGGCTGCATGAAGCCTTCAGCCCAATTCGTTCGATCATTCATGTCACGGATCAGCCACTCGGGATGACGCCGGGCTAACTTTTCATCCAAACCGGCCGAAAGATACACTGGTGTTTTTACGTTGATTTCATGGGCTGCCTCGATCTGTGCCGCAAGCAAATCGAAGCTTAAACCCGGATGAATCTCATTGGCCTCCGAAGGATGATACGCCCAGCCATGATGGCACTTGGAAAACACCGTAATTGAGTCAACATGTCCAAGCTTCAACATGTCTTGAAACTGCCTTTTGTCAAAACTCTCCCCAATGGGAACAATGGCTTCCGAGGTATGGAAATCCAGATGGACTTGACGGAATCGCATGATTTCGCTTCCTTTCTCGTTCATATATCCCTAATATAGGCCTTCCAGCATTGAACGAATAGGTGTAAAGACGACTTTTTATAGCACAATTCCGACCATTCGTAATTCAGTGCATGATACAATAGGTGCACCAAGAAGTAATGGAAAGGGCTGGCCTTATGAATTGTCTTGAGCTAACCATCCCCCCACTTCCGCAGTTAGTGACGATCGGTCACTCCATCTGGGATCCGGGGCAGCAGCACCTGAGCCGTTCGTTTAACTTGTATGACATGCTCTTTGTAATGAAGGGTACCTTGTACATGACGGAAGATGATGTGCCATTCGAAATCACAGCAGGCTCCTTGCTTGTGCTTGAGCCGAACCGTCTGCATGTCGGACATCGCCCTTGCGAGGAAGAAACCGAAATATACTGGCTCCACTTGGCCCACCCTGCGCCTGTCCGAACGATGGACAGCGGACAAATTCCATGGTCGACTCCCTTCACGAAAGGCTCCAACCTGGATGTCACTCCGCACCGGCAGGTCATGTATATTCCCAAATTCACAAGCCTGCACACTCCAAGCATTCTTCCCTTCCTGCAGCGAATGATGGAGCTTCACCATAGCTTGTCGCCCGCAACGTCCTTGCCGCTGCAGGGTCAGCTCGCTGGTTTGTTGACCGAACTGCAGTCGGCTATGCGCCTGCAATATGCTCCACGCTCAAGAATACTGTGCGATCAAACGATAGGCTATCTCGAGGAGCATATCACCCGTCCCTTCGATGCGAAGCATATGGAAGAAACGCTCCATTTCCATGTGGACTATCTCTCCCGCTGCCTGAAGAAATACACAGGGCTGAGTCCACTTCAATACCTGCACGAGCTGCAGATGAATAAAGCTAAATCTCTTTTGGAAAATACGAGCCTTCCCGTATCCGAGATCGGTGTGCTGATCGGGATTGAGAACGCCAATTATTTTATTCGCCTATTCCGAAAAAAGCTGGGAATGACACCCGGTCAATATCGAAGCACCCGCTTGGGCCGCACATGACAAAAACAGCAGGAACGTAATCGTCCCTGCTGTTTTCTTATGAGCTCATATTGTTTTGTTATGAGTTCCTATTGTTTTCCTATGAGTCTCTGTTGTTTTCTTATCAAGACGTTTAGACGTATTTCTCCCGATATTCCGTAGGCGTACACAGGTAAACCTTCTTGAACTGGCGGGCGTAATAATTCTGATCCCGGAATCCGCTCTCTTGAGCCACTTGCAGAATGGACAAATTGGGATTACGCAGAAGCGTACAGGAATAATCCAGCCTCCGCCGGATCACATAGTCCATGGGCGTTGTTTGGAAGTTCCTTGCGAACTCGCGAAGAAACTGCCTTTTGGACAAATACGCCCTTTCCGCGAGCATATCCAGATTGAGAGGCTCCTGAAAGTGTTCCTCCAGGTACGTAATGGACTCGGCGATTCGCAGCGCTTTATTCTGAGGCCACCCGTTGTTCGCCACATAATAACGGGAGAGCACACCCATGAGTGCCGTAAAGTAGGAGCGGATCATCATTCGGTAACCTTCCGGCCTCTGATCATGCTCACTCAGAATGACATCCAGCAGACCGATGACCTGCCGCAGCTGTTCATCATTTAAGGTAAGCATCCCTTTGAAGTTCATTTCCTTCCGGTAGAACGGCTCGAAATAAAATAATGCCTGGAAGCCGGCCATCAGCTTCAGTTCCTGCAGCTGAGTCATCTGGTCAGGATGAAACATGACGTTGACGTACTCGATATGATCCACGTCTTTATAGCCATGGGACACATTGCCATGGATGAAGAACACCTGCCCGGCAGAGATCGGATACTCCCTTCCTTCGATAATGTGCGTTGCGGTACCTCCAAGAATGACAACGAGCTCGGAATAGTCATGCTGGTGGACATCAAAGTCATGAGTTAGAGGGCATTTCTCAATGCGAAAAATAAAATCCGGTTCAAGCCCCAGGTCCAGATAATGGCTTTTTCTATTCATGTCGCTATTATGCTAAAGAAGGTCATTATCGTCAAGGAATTATGAAGCCAATTACAGTAACATGGGGATAAAAGACTTGAAACTGAGGTGGCTTATGTACCGCTATCATTTCCGTGCGCAGTGCCGCGAGAATTCGAATCTTAAGCAATTGTTCCGCGAAGCTTTACCCGTACTTCAACTTCAAACCCGGATGAAGGAACTCGAGGCCTGTCAACTTAGTCTGTTCCATTTCGGGACACAGCTGTTTCTTTATTATGAAAGTCCGGTCCAATCGGTTGATCCTCATGAACTGTTCGCTCACTGTGAAGACGCTTTGGAAATCTGGCCCGGAACGAGCAGTGCTAGAAGGTGGGTACCGATGATCGATATATTCCACTATCACAAGCCGGTCAGCGAGAAACAATGGTTAAGACAAAACGCTTCGGCCCGGCCTTATGCCAGAATCGCCCATCTCAAGCCGGATCAAGTCGCCAGTTATGTCTTCTACCATTACCAGTATCAGGAGGAGAAGCCGGGGGATGGCGATAAGTACGGGATGATTGCCCTGCATGAGAATCTGATGTTCTTCTACTCGGAAGATCCGGCAACCATCGAGGAGCCGTCCTATTCAGGCAAGCTCTCCACATCCCATACGCCGCCTGATTGGGCGGGAACGATGGAGCCTCACTTCATACCCTGGGATTCGTCCGATGGGAGCTCACTGATCTGGCTGGAAATTCCGCTCGTTATCCGGGCATAACGAATGTCAAACGAAAGGAGTATTCCTACCATGCGAACTCAATATTGCTTAAACGGTGAATGGAATTTCATGCCTTTGTATGAGCAGGGCACTGGCTTCGGGCTTCCTGCAGAGCTGGTTTACGAAGAGCAAAAGGTTCAAGTCCCCTCCAGCTGGAGAAGCTCCTACGAAAGGCCTCCGGGAAAGAGCTTCGGGATCATTCCCGAGTACGAATATGCACCTTATGATGTATTTCAATATCCGAAGGAGTGGGCGCAAGCCGAAGCGGGAGTTCTTCATCGATCGTTCCGGATACCTCCATCCATGAAAGAACCAGGGACACGCATCTTCCTCCGTATGGACGGGATCATGCAAAAGGCTGCCGTGTATCTCGACCATCATCTCGTAGCCATGTGGGAGGATGGTTACCTGCCTCTTCTCGTGGAGATTACCAAACTGGTCAGAAAGGATACGGAGCACGAACTTCATGTAGTCTGCGGCAGCTTTGACAAGGTGGAGATTCCTTCAGGTCAACAGAAAATCACAGGTCTTGCAGGCTCGTGGTTCGGTTCGATTGCCAGAGGGATATGGCAGGACGTATATCTGGAAAGTCGGCCGGAGATTTCGATTGCCGATGTAACGATCCGAACGTCGGTACGGGAGAATCGGCTGGAAGTAGATGCTGCGGTAATCCATCCCTTGGCTTCCTCCTTGAAGACATCCCACAAGGCTATTCTTCATGTGCGCGAAAACGGTGATTCGGCGTCCTCCCCCATTCTTCAGGCTGAAGCTGATGTGTTAGCCGTGAGCGGCCAAGGGGATTCAAGCCGGCCCACGTTCCGCCTGGATTGGGAGGACGCCAAGTACTGGAATCCGGAGCAGCCTTTCTTGTACAGCTTGGAGCTTGTGCTTCTGGACGGTGACCGGGTTATCGACCGGGTGGAACAGCCATTCGGCTTCCGTGAGATCTGGACCGAGGGTTCGCAGTTTATTCTTAACGGTACGCCCATAAACTTGCGCGGTGACTCCTGGCATTTCCAGGGTGCCATTCAACAAACACAGGAGTACGTACGCACCTGGTATGGCATGTGCAAGGAGGCCGGAGTTAACTGTGTTCGTCTGCATGCCGCGCCTCATCCGACCTATTATCTGGATATCGCCGATGAGATGGGCATGCTGATTGTGGATGAAACGGCCATCTACGGTTCGAGCAAATCCATGCCTGCCGATCATCCCGATTACATCGCAAACTGCAAATCCCATGTCCGCAGACTGGTAGAGCGTGACCGTAATCATCCATCCATTATCCTGTGGAGCTTGCAGAACGAGATGCGATGGGTGGACGGCCGCGATATATTCAAGCAGCATATGCCTTCCATGATGAATCTCATTCGCGAGTTGGATACTACCCGCCCGATCATCGCAGAAGGCGATAACCGTCTCCTCCCCCAAGAACTCACAGAGGTGGAGAGCAGGCACTATAACATAGACGGCACCATTGACGCGTGGGATCGGAAGACGCCTCTCGTGTTCGGCGAGCATGGCGGCTGGTGGTATGTCTGTCCTCAGAACAGCAGCATGTACGTAGGCTTGGCAGCGTATCGAAACACGGATGAATGCATCCGAGGTCTGGCCGAGAAGGAGCGGCTGTTCGTGGAATATGCGAGGCGGCAAGGCGTTTCGGGAATCTCCACCTTCAACTTCGCCCATTATTTCATGCGGGCCATGCCGGAGCAAGATATTGTGCTTCCTCCATCCGCTCCAGATACGTCGGGGCCGAAACCAAAAGTCATACCCAAATACGCGCTCACGCTGAATAACGGTCTTCTTCCGAAGGAATATCCGCTTTATATGAAGAACCCGTCCTTCCCGATCATGGAAGCCTCTTTCAAGCCAGCTACCATGATACCGGCAGAATACAATCGTTCCTTCTTCGATGATGGGCCGATTTCCAGAAGCTTCGATGTCTATAACGATACCTTCCATTCAAGTCAGACTCGGATTGAATGCGAAGTACGTCAGGAAGGCAGACTCCTTCACCATGAGCTCTTCCTATTCAACCAAGAACCGGCGAATCATGAGATTGTGACCGTAACCTGGAAGCCTGAGCCTGTCACGGACGTAACCGCTATACACTTTCATGCCGTAATGTTTCATGATGACAAGCTCGTTCATGAGCTGAATTTGCAGTACAAACTGTATCCCTCACATTATAAAACCACCCCTGTCTCTATAGGCCGACCTGTGGCCTACATAGGTCGGGAAGAAGACTTCCATTTGTTGAACAGCCTTGTCCCGGAATGCAGGCGAATCCCGCTTGAACAGCTTGGTGAGCTTTCACCCAATCACCTCGTCGTTGCAGGCAGCGGGCTGGAGGATGAGGGCGGTCAACTGGAGATTGTGCTCCAAAATTATGTGCGGAGGGGCGGGCGTCTTCTGCTGTTGGAACAGCTTCATCTGTCTCTGGGTCAATTGACGATGTCGCGGCAGGATTTCATCCGTGCCCACGCGGGCAGCTATACCCATCCCATCCTTCAGGGCTTGGACAATGATGATTTGATGTATTGGCACGAAAAGATCCGTGAGGATGGCCCCCCTCCTATCATCCACGCCGCTTTCGAGAAACCGATCAAGGGCAACTTCAATATGATCTTGGAATGCAGCGCAGGGGACTTTGGAGACGGCGGCGATCTGTGGTCACCTCTTCTGGAATACCGCGAAGGCAGCGGCCTCTTCATCGCTAATCAATTGCAGCTCATGGAGCACTTCGATACCGTCCCGGCGGCCTGCTGCTTGCTGCGCAACATGCTCGCTTATGCAGGAAACGTCGAAACGATAGCGATCCGAACGGCTGCATGGGTCGAACCGGGAGGAGCAGCAGCGCATTTCCTGCGGTCCCTTGGCCTTTCCTTCGACGTGCTCGAGAATATCACGAGCAGCCTTCTCGGGACATATCAACTGCTTGTCGTGGAGCCAAACCTCCTTTTGGGTACGGATTCCGCAGCCCTGTTACATGAATATGTTCGGCATGGCGGTCAACTCGTCATCCTTCCCGCTGCTCCAGGTCATGAAGCCGCCCTATCTGCTCTGTTGAAGCGTCCTGTCTCGATCCTGAAGCATGAAACGTACCACTTGCAGGCGAATTACGATATGCCTGCGGTACAAGGATTAAGTCCGGTTGACCTATTCGGTTTCGACAAGGTTTTTCTCTCGCCCAGAGAAGTCGTTAATCGTCCTTTGGCTTCTTACAGTCTGGATACGACCGATGCAGCAGTACTATGTGCAAGCGTAGAAGGGACCGCATGGAAGGATTATTTTGTGCATGGGCATACGTCGGAATACAGCAGGCTGGCATTGGTGGAGCTAAACCGGGATCATCAGCGTCCTGCCGGGAGTTTCGTACTTCAAGCGGAACAGGAACAAGGAAGTATCATTTTATCTCAACTGCTCCTTGAACCGGATTCCGCCAAGTCCATACGCTTATATAGCCGGCTCTTGGCCAATCTCGGGGCTGCCATAGACGACGGTCTTCTTCACAGCTCCAAAACAGACGCGCACTGGTCCGTTGAAAAGGTCATGGCTCTGCCTTGCAAGCCTTGGGTCAATTACGAGGAAATGAAGGCCTACTATACGGATCCGGAATTCTCGCTGAACAATCTGGGCGAGGGGCTCTACGGCTGGATGCTCAAGAAAGAACGAAGTTCTTCGGACGGTGCCTTTCTTATCCAGGATCCCGGTGATGAGCACTGGTTCCTGAGCTGTTTCGTTCATGGTTTGGACCCTTCATGTAATCCGGTCGATGGTATCCTTCGAGGTAAGCTTCAAGTCAACACAAACTGCGAATATGAGATTTATATAAACGGGAGTCATGTTCCCGATCCGGTAAGACATATCGAGCTGCGTGCCGGTATTAATCGTCTGATCGCTATCGTGCAAGGAGCCGGGGAGGACATCCGGTTCGGTATGGTATTTAGGAACGCAGACAGTTCATACATGAGGCATCTTCGTTATTGTCTGACCTTGGATGATGTAGAGCCCAAGTAGGTTTGCTTTTCTGTATCTGTTACTACAACAAGGATATTAATGAATCATTCCATTTCAGAAGAGGTGGGCTGCATGCATATGAATCATCCGACTGCACTTGAAGTTCTTCTTGATCAAGCAAACGGGAGTCTATCTGCGAACAGCCATGCGATTGCCACTTGGGGTATTCCCGGCTTTTACCAGGATACTGAGGGGCACACGCTCGCGAAGCAGCGGATGGAGAAGGATGCCCAAGCGGCCTTTACGACTGCACTGGCCCACCGGCTGACAGGAACAGCTGCTTATGCAGACAAAGCGAAGGAAATCATCATGGGCTGGGCAGTGGTTAATCGGGAGATTACAGGTGCGGACGGACCATTGGTATCCGCCTATCTGGGGGTTGGACTCCTTCTGGCGGCAAATGAAATCAAAGAATACGTGGACTGGAGCGAAAAGGAGCGAGAAATGTTCACCCAATGGATGACCCGGGTGTGCCTGCCGGAGTGGGATCGAATCCCCCTCCGCAACAACTGGTGGAGCTGGAGTCTGTATGCCCAGTTAGCGCTGTATCGTTTTATGGATGATAAGCTTGGTTTGGCAGAAGAGGTGACCGCGCTCAAAGAACATCTCGACCACTCCCTCTCCATCGAAGGATTCATTCCGGAAGAAGCGTCCAGAGGCAAGCATTCCCTGTGGTATCATTATTTCGCTCTCGCTCCGGTAACGGCCGCCGCCAAGCTCGTCCTGGATACAACGGGAGAGGATTTGTTCCGCTGGGTCTCACCGGGCGGCAAAAGCCTCCATTGTGCCGTCGAACAATTCTTCCATTATGTCAACGGACATCTGAAAGAATGGCCATACGACGATAATCCGATCTTCCCGGCACAGCTCTCTGGCGGAACATGGCCCCTCGATCTGGTTGAGGCGATGGCGAACATCTATAAGAATCCGGACTTTGAACGTTTTGTCGCCCCTTACCGCCCGATCACAGGCAATATTAATATCAATAGCGGCCATTATCATGCTTATGCCTGGATCTATCCCGAGCTGCAATTTCAACGTTAGCTATAAGAAAAGAGCCTTTCCGAATATGTGAAGTGCACCCCTTAGAATAGACATTGGAAAAACCCCTGGGTTTAACCGATGAAATTCTAGGGGGTGCATTTTTTTATGGCGATTAAAGGACAAAAGTATAAAACGTATTCGGAGAAGATAAAAAAAGAGGCTATTCGTCTGCATACCGTTGAGGGGTGGACTTACCGAAAGATCAATGAACATTTGGGAATTCATGACCCGGGACGAATGAAGCGCTGGATGCGAAAACACCGGGAACAAGGCGAGTTTGGACTGTTGGATCAGCGAGGTCGACGGAAAGAATACTTGGATCAAGAACGCTATGTGCACAAACTGAAACGGAGAATGAGTTGCTAAAAAAGTGCTTGGTCATCTGGAAGGAGGAAGCAAACAAGAAAGATTTCAAATTATGGAAAAGGTAGCCGGATACGGTGACATCAAGAAACTCTGCCATGTGTTTGGCGTGTCTCGGAGTGGATTTTATGCCTATGTAAAACGCAAACGATTCGATCGCGATGCAAAGGCAAAGAGACAGGTCCTTCAAACGTATCAACGATATGAAGGCAAGTATGGCTATCGACAGCTCCAGTTGTTCCTTTGGCAAGATCAAGGCATTTGGATGAACCACAAGAAGGTGCTCCGCCTCATGCAAATGCTCGGTATCCAATCTCGAATTCGTCGTAAACGGCGCTCCAGCAGTTCGTATGCACCTGCTCAGCGCGTAGCAGAGAATCACTTGAAGCGGGACTTTAGTGCAGAAAAACCCAATCAGAAGTGGGTAACTGACATTACCCAGTATCGTGTGGGCGAGCGCTGGGTATATCTTTCAGCCATAAAGGATCTGTTTAATAACGAAATTGTAGCTTACGAAATAGGCGAACGCAACGACAATGAACTGGTGCTCAGCACATTCAGAAAAGCGTTTGCGAAGCAAAAAGACGTGACCGGACTGGTCGTTCACAGCGACCAAGGGTTCCAGTACACGTCTCATGCTTATCACGACATGCTGCCAAAGGTTGGCGCCCGAATCAGCATGTCTCGCCGAGGAAATTGTTATGACAATGCCTCTATGGAGAGTTTCTTCTCGCATCTCAAAACGGAAGGACTCTATCCTTATCATATCCGAACGCTTACCGAAGCACAAAGCAAAATCGAAAAATACATCCGTTTTTATAACCGAAGGCGGCCACAACGGAAACTAAAAAAACTGACGCCGGTAGAGTACCGACGCCAGTTTGCAGCCTAGGGTCTTTTTATAATGTCTAGAAAATGGGGTATTGACCATATGATCGGAAAGGCTTTTTTTCTGTCGTCTATTCTGTTGTTACAGCCTGCACATCCCGAAGCAGGTAGGCTGCCGCTTCCTCCGTAATATGTTTGCCGCTCTGGGCTTGAACCTCATGGAGAAACGCTTCCGTATTCCCATTATCTAGTTTCTTGAGCAGGCTGTTAGCGATCCCGCTATTGTCAATCCAGGACTTTTCCTGAAAAAGTGCTACCAACGCTTTCAGTGAGCTGATGTCTGCAGAAGTTGAGAATGTCACAACCGCTTCCTGTTCATTCCCCGCTTCGTCTGTGGCGGTTACTGTGAAGGTGTGAGTTCCCAGGGGCAGCGTATAGAGAAGCACCGCCGCTCCCTGCTCGATCTGCTGATCATTGAGCCTTGCTGTACTCTTCAATTCATCAACCCCGGATACCTCATCGACAGCTGTCCAAGACAGATTCAGGGAGTCTGCACTTGTATAATCTCCAGCAAGCGGCTCTGCCACCGAAATGATGGGAGCCGAGGCATCCAGATTAAACTCCAGAGATTTCGCTTCCTCCGCGTTTCCGGATGAATCCAGTGATCGGTATAGAATGGAATAACGGCCATCCTGACTGAAAGTTAGGGAGTCCTGATAGGCCAGCCAGGTATCCCCTCCATCCAGACTATATTCTGTCGATGCGGATGCAGAACCTTCAGAAGACAAGGCAAGGGTTACAGGCTGTGTATACCATCCATTCATGCCGTCCGGTTCTGCCGGACTCATCACGGCCGTGGTCTCAGGAGCAGTTCGATCCGTATCAATTAGGGAAAACTTGATATCATCAAACCACATTTCGCTGAACCCGCCTACATAGAAGCCTACCGTTCCCGATGAATTGTGCTTGGTATCCGAACCTTCAAGTCGAAGTTCCCCGTTTACGTACACGCGGATGTCGGCACCTTCGGCCCGGATGCGGATGGTATACTCGGTATTAGGCTTCAGGTCCTGATCAGGAAGATTTGTCGTTTTCAGAGCTGTCCATGCCCCATTGTAAAGAATCCACTGTGAAGTGCCGTCTCCCAGCTTCTTGTATGCAATTTTCCCGGATGTGCTGGAGACGGAACGATCATATACATAAAGTGTTCCCGTATCCGGCATGACCGCCGGCGTCTTCAGCGTGAAGGTAAGGTCATAGTCGGTATATGTCTTTGAATGAAGGGCCGAGGCACCTTTGAGAATTTTATACTTTTTGTTGCCATCTACAGTTGTGATACTGCGGTTCGGGTCCACCGGCCATCCGTTCGCTCCCGAATCGAAATCCGTAAAGTGCATCACATCAGATACCTGAATGCGTACGGATGCTGAAGCTTCCGGGTTGGCGACTGATGTTACGGTGATTTCAGCCTCCCCTTCCGCCAAAGCAGTTACCAATCCATGTTCATCCACAGCGGAAATTCCCGGTTGGGAGGTATGAAAGATGACCTCCTTATTCTCGGCGTCAAGGGGATCAAATTGAACTTGCAGCTGCTTTTGTTCCCCCTTGACCATGTTGACATGGCTCTCACCCAGCAGCAAACCCGATACTTCCCTGCTTGGAACGGTAAATTTGATGTCATCAAACAGAAGCTCACTGAAGCCGCCGGCATAGAACCCAACCTGGCCGGATGCATTGAATGTCGAATCGCTCGCCTTTAGCTTCAATTTGTTATCCACGTAAACACTAATCTCCGGACCCTTAACGATGACTTTCATGTTATAGACCGTATCCGGCTGCAGATCAGGAGCAGCCAGCGTATTCTGCTTCACTGCCGCCCAGGCCGCATTATACAGGAGCCAGGCAGATGTTCCGTTTGCATACTTCCGGTAACCAATCCTGCCGCCGCTTCCGCCAGAGTTCAGCCGGTCAAACACATAGAATGTGGCATCATTTGCAATGATTTTCGGCGTCTTCATCTTAAAAGTCAGCTCATAATGATTAAACTCGTTCTCATTTAACGTTGTTGCTCCTTTAACAAGCTTATACATATGGTTGCCGCCTTCAACCTCGACAATGCTTCGGTTCGGGTCTGTCGGCCAGCTGTTCCTGCCGTTTTCGAAATCGGTATAATCGATAATGCCATCCCCAACTTCAACGGTAACCTGGACCTCATCTTTTAAGGCCGGGTTGTCAGCAGAAACGGCTGTAATCGTTGCGTTCCCTATACTAACACCCTTCAGCTTGCCGCTTGAATCCACCTTAACAATTGAAGGGTCGCTCGACGTGTACTGAATAGCGGGGTTCGTTGCGTTCCAGGGAATGACTGCGGAATATAGAGCGAATGACTTCCCAATCCCGATGGTTACGCTCTCGTCATACAATTGGATTCGATCTACAGCAATATGATCCGGAGCCAGGTATGGACCGGCTTTCCCCTGGATTCCCATCTCACTGAAAGGGATGGCCGGGAAACCAGGGATCTTTTGGAACACTTCCGCATCCGCCTTCAAATTCAGATCCCCATTCGCGAGATTAACGAAGCCAGGATCATGATCCGTAATCCAGTTGTTCGCATATTGGAGCAGGTTTCGTTTGTCATTTGCTCCCTGATTATTGGTGCCGCTTAATTTCCTCGTCGGGTTATAGATCACATTGTTCTGAAACGTGTTGGTATCCGGATAATACCGGTTCTCCGTGAAAAAATCCGCCAGTTCCGGGTATTTCTCCATATGCGGCGTGCCTTCGAAATTGTTGTTCTTTTCAAACAACGCCTTCCATTTGGGCATATAGTTTTTGGAGATTTGCTGATCCGGTTGATCGCCTAGATACATGTCCGAATATTCATACGGTACCTTTGCATCAATAAAAATATTGTTCCGGGTCTTGATATGGGCACCGCCGTTATTGAGAATGGCATCGTTACCCATACCCTTAAATATGTTCTCTTCAATGGTAATGCCCATCGTAAAGTTATCCGGATATACCCCTTGAACCCCTGCCTTGCCTTCCCCGATATTGTGGAAATAATTCCGGCGGATTACCGATCCCCGTTCCTGAGGTGACTCGCCCAGATTCATATAGATGGCACCGAGATCCGAGAAGGTTTTGCAGACGTCATAAATATTGTTGTATTCCACGAGATGGTCATTGCCGAAGATCAGCATTCCCGGATGGGGAGCGTCATGAATTTCGTTGTGTGAAACCTTGTTCCCCGCACCGGTCAGGAAGATGCTCGGATTATAGGCTTTATGGTAGTAAGCAAAATCATGGATATGGCTGTTCTCCACGACATTGTTTCCTGGCTCAAGCGTCTTCTTATCTCCACCATTCAGAATCACCCCGGTCCCTCCGATGTGATGAATATGGGAGCTGATCACCGCATGATTCACTCCGTCCACTTTGGCAAAGTCGTTATACAACCAGCGGCTCTGCGTATTAATTAAGACACCGCCATTGGAGAAATTACGTATTTCGCAGTGCTCTAATCGGACGCTGTCACCGCCCATAATAACCGCTGCGGAGTCCCGGCCATTCTCCAGGATCAGGTCCTCAAAGGTCACATGCGAAAGATTATTCGCGTTAATCATCGGTGTTTTAAGCATTGTAACCATGATCTCAGGGTGATCACTTTCAAAGGCAGCCGTAGGCATAAAGTAGAGTTTACCCTGCTTCCGGTCGATATAATATTCACCTGGCATATCGATCTCCTCAAGCAGGTTTTGGGCAAAATGGAAGTCCGGGTACCAGTTGGTAAACAGACCGCTCATCTCTCCGTATGCCAAGGTAATCGTCTTGTTACTTGTATCGATGGATGCGACTTGGTTGTACGACCATTCCCAGCTGTAACCGAATATGCCATCCAACCAGATGTCATCGGCTTCTTCCCAGAGATCCGGTCTTTCGTAATTGTAGGTAAAGGTCCCGCCGCGTGTCTGCAAATCCCGGTCGCTGCGGGTTGGTCCGGGATCGGTAATGGTGCCCATCTGGACCGTTCCATTGTTTGGCCAGCGAGCAAGGGTCATGCCTTGACCTTCGACATACAGCTCCATCGGCGGAACTTGGCTGACGTCATTGGCTTTGTAATAACCATGCCGGCTCATTACACCGTAATCCGTGATGCCTTGAGCTTTCAGGTCTGCCTGCAGAACCTTCGTTCTGGCATCCGCACTGATGATTCGGTCCAGGACATTCGTGTCCGTTACCGGAGAGAACCAGCTTTTCTGAAGTTCCAGACCGCCGTTTAACCGTACGCTTTCTCCGGGATAAGCCTTGTAGGTTATCCGCTTATTCTCCGTACCGGAGTCCTGCTCCTCCAGCAGAAAGCTTTCGCTTCTATTATAGGTGCCGCCCCTTAAATAGACCGTCACACCGCCTTCAGGCAGCCCGGAACCCTTCTTCAATTGCCGGATTGCATCCCTGGCCTTCTCAAGTGTACGGAATGGATCGGCTTCCGTTCCCGGATTCGAATCATCACCATCATTTGAAATATAAAAGACAGCACCAGGGTCCACCGTATCTTCCGCATTCACTCCCGTAACCGGCAGACATCCCACCAACAACACCAGGATTAATGCAATAATGATCCGTCTCCTCATCATCTTCGGAAATACCTCCCTTATAAGATCAATCAGATAAAATGTGCACAATCACTAGCCTTTTACAGACCCAATCATGGTTCCTTTTTCGAAATATCGAAGCAGGAAAGGATACATTACGATTACCGGCAAGGAGCTGACAATGACAGCCGCCATTTTCAAGCTCTCCGGAGCAGGTGGTGTTGCAAGCGTCGCCGTAGTAAACGGGTCGAGCTTGCTCTCGATGAGGATCTGGCGGACAACCTGCTGCAGCACGAATTTGGATGAATCCGTGACGTAAAGCAGATTATCCATAAACGCATTAATGTGATAAACCAGATTCCAGAGCCCGATCGTCACAAGAGACGGAATGGACAGCGGGAGAAGGATGCGGAACAGAATCCGCAAGTCTCTTGCCCCGTCGATACGAGCTGCTTCGATCAGCGCATCCGGAACGGAGCGGAAAAACGAGATCATCACAAGTACATGAAAAGCATTGGCAGCGGATGGCAGCACATAGACCCAGTGCGTGTTAAGCAGATGCAGTTCTTTGATTAATAGATATTGCGGGACAATCCCGCCATCGAAGATCATCGTGAACAACAGCAGCATGATCAACAGCCGCTTCATGGGCAGATCGGGACGGGAGAGCGGATAAGCGGCGCAGACGGTAACGAGAAGTGTTAAGGTCGTGCCTACGACCATCCGAAACAGCGTATTCGCATATCCTGACCAGATTAATGGATAGTCCAGAAGCCCGCGGTATGCTTCCCACTCGAAATCCCGAGGATAAAAATGAAATCCGCTTCGAAGTGCTTCTCCCCTACCGCTAAAGGAGACGGACAGGACATGAATGAAAGGGTACACAACGATGAGTGCCAGGATGGACAAAATAAGATAGATCATGGCGGGTGCAATAAGCTCTTGCCATCTTTTTATTTTCATGACTGTCTTCCTCCTGCCTTTACCATAGACCGCTCTCGCCGCGGCTCAATTTTCGCACGGTCAGATTAGCCCCCAGAATTAGCAGGAGCCCTACCAGCGATTTAAACAAGCCTATGGCCGCCGTGTAGCTGTACTGAAACTGCTGCAGACCTACCCGGTAGACATAAGTATCGATGACGTCACCCGTTTCGTAATTGACCGGGTTTAACAGATTGATGATTTGTTCGAAGTTTGCGCTTAAGAAACCACCAAGACTGAGGATGAACATAATCGCGACGGTTGGCATAATGGAAGGGATATTAATTCGAATGATTCGCTGCCACCGATTGGCTCCGTCAATAACGGCGGATTCATGCAGCTCCGGGTTGATCGCCGCCAAAGCAGCAAAGTAAATAATCGAGCCCCAGCCGATATCCTTGAGGATCGAAGAAATGACCACAATCGGGCGGAAATATTCCTTCTTTCCCATATAAAAGACAGGTTCCCCTCCAAACCACTTCACAATTTCCCCTACAACGCCGGACGTTGGAGAGAGAAAATAAATAATCAGCCCGGACATGACGACCCACGATACGAAATGAGGCAAGTACATGGTCGTCTGGATGAACCGCTGGAAATACCTTGACCTCACCTCATTAAGCAAAATCGCCAGTATGATTGGTGCGGGAAAAGCAAAGATCATCTGATACAAATTCAGGAGCAGCGTATTTTTAAGTAATCGATAAAAGTCCCCATTCTGAAATAATTCCTGGAAATGGCGGAATCCCACCCACGGACTTCCCCATATCCCGTCGACTACCCGGAAATCCTTGAAGGCAATGACGACGCCATATAAAGGGCCGTATTTAAATACGACGAAGAATGCGAAGGCGAATAGAAATAATAAAAGCAGCTCTCCGTGTTTTTTTATTGTTTTCATGACGCACTTCCTTGTTAAACCGAACCTGGAAGACCTTCCGCAAGGGATCATTAATCCCTCACGGGTGTCCAGACCAAGTCCGAGTTATTTTTTGAATTGTGCTTGGTACATTTCATTGGCTTCCTTCGTTAGTTCATCGCCGCCTTTTGCCTTCCATTCCGTTACGAATGTATCAAAATCAGTCAGAGGAATTTCGCCGCTGATGATTTGTGCAAAATATTTTTGCATGAGTGACGTCAATTCCTGTTTGTATTTTCCGTCCGAAGGCAGCACAGAGAATAACAGCGCATCGGTCCATCTTGGAGCAGATGAATATGTTTTGACCGCCTCATTCAGCTTCGGATCGGAATATTTGTCCCGATAAGCCTGAGTGGTAATGTTACCAAAAGAGAACAGACGGATTCCCAGTTGATCACGCTGCTCCTGCTTATCGAATCCAGGCAGGAATGTCGTCGCCCCCGAGGTAGCACCGCTTTCAGTAAAATCCCATTGCTCCCCCTTTACACCAAGGCTGGTCATATTGATGGTCTCTTCATCATTGCTCTGGGCCTGTAGAATTTCGAACAGCTTCTCAAGCTTCTCTGGCTGATCCTTGACTTTGCTGCCGATAACCAAGAAATTGCTCTTGATTCCCCAATCCCATGAGCCGTCACCGCCAGGTCCCTTCGGATTTTTGGAGAATGCCATCTTGGCATCCGGATTCAATGCCAGCATTTCCTTGACTGTTGCCGATTCCGGCAGGGCGCCTTTGCTGATCTGCTCTTCAATGACACCGATCCGATTGTTATACAGTTTCTTACGATAGGAATCCTGTGTATCTGTAATAAATTCCGGATCGATGACCCCATCCGCGTACCATTTACGCAGCTTCGCCAAGGCTTCCTTGGTCTCAGGCATGATCGATCCATTTACAATCTGACCATCCCTCTCCATCCACATGGTCGGCTCGACACCGAATGCACCGAAGATGGAATAGAACCCGGATGACCACGTGGACGTAGCTGTTCCTGTCAACCCGTACGTATCCTTCATACCGTTACCGTCCGGATCCTTTTGTGCAAAGGCATAAACGGCTTCCTCGAACTCATCCAACGTCTCCGGGACTTTCTGAATGCCAACCTGATCCAGCCAGTCCTTACGCCACAACATCCCCAGATCGTAGGGCTTCAAATCGATAAACATCGGGATAGCCCACAGCTCGTTATTAACGGTAACAGTCTGAAAAAGCTCTTTCTTTTTCTCAATATCCGCGTAATACTCCGGCATTTTCTCCTTCAACATGTTCTGATCAATGCTCATTAACACGCCCTGATTTTGGTAAGCGATTACATTAGAAGGATCACCGAGCATGAATATGTCTGGTATATCCCCGGAAGCGATACTGGCGTCCGTTACCTTCACGGGTTTGATCTTTACATTAAACTTTTGCTCCAGCCACTTCTGGACCTCCGAGTCATTGACAACTCCATCCGCGGCAAAATGAATGCCCCAGGAGATTTCGATCGGATCGGAGTTTGCTCCCGGCGTTTCTCCTGCATTTGAACTCGGGCTTGAGGTATTCGTCTCGGAAGTGCATCCGGTAAGCAAGCTTGCCGTTAAACTTACAGCCAGTAAGATAACGCTTACAAATTTGATTCTTTTACTCAAAAGAACCTACCCCCTGTTGTTGGATTGGTTTTGGATTCGAAGATTCCCGCATCCTGCATAACGACCCGGCCGGGTATTGGAAACGGTTTTTACATACTTAAAATTTAAGCTTTAACCCTTCCGGCGCACAATCCTCTCATTCCATTTTTTTTATGTTTTTGGCTTCAGAAGCCGCGTAGAGTCACTGACGTTATTCCGTTTTTTGAATGTTTTTCAATTTCGATCTGTTCTAAGTCCGCTGGTGTGATATATAATGGACTGCACAACTGTTGAGATCATCAAATTTTATTGTAAGCGCTACCACCACTGAGGTAAGGAGGGGATTGCCATGAGGGGACTTTTTGCCATGAAAAATAACTCCATGTTCGTGAAACTGCTCCTATCGATGACTGCCATAGCTTTGATCACTGTTATTCTCATTTCTTCGGTCACTTACATGATTTCGGCTGATAACAGTGTCCGTAACGCCATCGGTTATAATGAATCTGTCTTGACTCAGCAGAAGGAGCTGATTCATAAGGAGCTGACAACCATCGGAAATGCGGCCAATAGTCTGCTGATGGCTCAATCCTATGTGTACCATACCATCGGAGGCAAGCTCTCTGTTAGTTCATTAATTGATCTATCCACTCTTGTAGAAGAGCAAAAAAAGCTCAGTCCCTACATCGATTCCATTTATCTGTACTATGCCCCGCTCGAACTTGTCCTGACATCACGCCCGGAGGTAAAGACATCTCCTATAGCCGACTTTGCTGACCAATCCTGGATGGATACCTTAAATCAAGACTCAGCATCTCGTACCGTCTGGTTAACGGGAAGAACGAATGGATTTTCTCCGGATCGTTCTGCGACCTCCCTCATTCAGAAGATGCCACTGATTGGCCAAGTGGAGGGCGCGATCGTCATTAATTTGAATCTGGATCGACTCTTCGCTGACTACTTAAGTCATTACAATAGCAAGAAAGGCACCATCATGGTCATTGGCCCACAGGGTGAACTTCTCTATTCCGATGCTCATGACAGAGAAGCACTCCTTCAGGAATGGGATGCCGAACAGATCACATCAGACAGCGGCTACTATATTGGCGATTCTGATCAGATCGTATCCTACACTTCATCAAATATGACAGGCTGGCGATTCGTCGATATCACCGAACGATCCGTCCTTCTGCAAGGCATGAACCGAATTAAAGTCCTCATTTGGACAGTCGCCATCCTATATATAACGGCTGCTGTTGCTATTTCCTATTTTTTATCGAGAAGACTATATCGCCCGCTGCAAAGTGTGATTTCCTATATTGTGAGCTCTGAAGGATCCGAACGGCGCGACAGATCCGGCGCCCCTAGCAGCACGGATGAAGCAGGCTTTATCCGTCATTCATTTGAGCAGATGACACGTAACCGCGATATGTTAATCAAAGAAAAGCTAAAAGTGGATGAACTCCTCACCGGAAATCGCACGGCTATTAAGGAAAAGTATTTGAACGATTTAATCCAGGGAAACGTACAGGAGGAAGCACCAAACAGACCGGACCATGCGGCAGAGCTGCTTAGATTACAGGTTAATTTCAATCGTTTTGCCGTCCTGACCCTTGAACTCGAGGAGCATCAGCCGATGAGCGGATCGGAGGATATATTCCATTCCCATCTGCTCCAATACGGTCTGATGGAAGAGTTGGGAAAGGATATCGACGGAGAAATTTTTGTCAAAGACAGCAGGCACACGGTCATCCTTCTCTCCTTACATCCGGATGCCGATGATACCTTTCCTGTGGAACAAGCCAGAAGCCTCAAATCATATTTTCTCAGTCGTTATGGGATCTCTGTGACCATCGCTGTCAGCCGCATTCACTCCGGAGAACAAGCCGTACGTGCAGCTTACAACGAGACCCAAGAGGCACTAAATATGAAAATCTACATTGGGAAGGGCGAAATTCTGCCCTATTCGATCCTTGATGAATGGAAATCGGAAGAAGGTACCTACTATTATCCGTACGACCTCGAAACGAAGCTGCAGCAATCCCTGCTGAAGACGGATAAAGAGGAATGTACTGCCGTGATCCGGGCCATCACCCGGGAGGTGCTGAAGCAAAGGCTGGGTAAAGCCAATATTCATCAGCTATATGTTCAGTTAAGCGGGGAGCTGGTTAAAACACTCGTTCAGACTGGCGGCGAGGTGACCGCTGTTATCGGTGAAGGATCGTCCTATACCGATGCTCTAGCGCGCGCCGAAACTATTCAAGATATGGAGGAATGTGTCTTAACGATATGCAATAAGATTATCGACTACCACCGGGTAAAGCGCTCCAAAATGACGGATGTAACTCTTCAGCTGGCAACGGAATTCATGGACAACCATTACAATAAGAATATATCTGTGGATAACGTGGCGGAACATGTAAAACGCAGCTCGTCCTACTTGGGTCGCATCTTCAAAGAGTCAACGGGCATGACGGTTAATGACTATCTCATCCAGCTGCGCATCAAGCGCGCCATGGAGCTGTTGAAGCAGACAGATGCTTCCGTTGAGGAGGTTTGCCGGGAGATTGGGTATGCAAACGTCAGCTATTTCAACAAAATATTCAAAGCCAGAACAGGACTTACCCCCGGACAATTTCGGCACCAACACGCGGCAGACCAACGGTTAACTCAGGGAAAGGGGCCGAAGACATCCTAAATGGGCCAATTTCCGAAAGAAGAGTCGACCAGGCCCGACCAGACGTTCCGTTGTTCTTGGCATTCCGTAAAGAGCGATATATCACTAAGATGACTCGCTTAGGTATGTTAAATGTAAAAAGAAACCGTCCCTTTGGTATGTGATTGCGCACACTTCCATTTTACAAGGAACGGTTTCTTTGGGTTTTATCATTTTCAGGATGGGGCACTCAAGCCAACAAAGCCTGAGCAATCTGATCGATCATGCCATTGATGCCGGTTGGTCCATAACAGCCGATCCATGTTGCAGCATCGACCGAGTATACGCGCTGCCGCTCACTGGTATCCAGCATCCCCCAGACACTTTGCTCTGTAGCAGACATCCCCTCCTGCATGGTTTCGCTGCTAAGCAAAAAGTAGTGGCTGGCATGTACGGCCGGCAGTCTGTCAACCGAAATATGATAAGCCGTGTCGGAGGGATCGGCTACAAATAACGGGGCAGGTAGACCCAGGTCTCGATAGAGCACAGCACCTGTACGATGAGAAGCTGTATGTACCCGAACCATAGAGTCAAACGGACGAATTAATGCCACGCTCTTACCTGCCAGTACAGGAGCAAGTTCTTCTGACAGCAATGCAGTTCGTCGATGATAATCTGCAACGATTCGCATGGCCTCTGCTCGCTTGCCTGTCAGTTCACCGAACAGACTCAGAATGGTCTGCCAGCTCTCATTGCGTTTAAACATGAGAACCGGAGCGATCCGGCTTAACCGTTCATAGTGCGCTTCATGCACCTCCGTACATATAATCAGATCCGGACACATTCGTTCCACCGCTGGCAGATCGGGATACTCATACGTTCCGAGTAATTCGGTACCCTGAAGCCTTGCCCTGATATATTGAGGGAAATGGAATGCCGCGCTTCCCGATCCTACACTGCCTGCCGGGGACACCCCAAGTGCAAGCAGATGATCCGCATATTGTACATCGAGTACAGCAATACGCTGTGGAGATATGGTGACATCATATTGACCTCGCAGATGGCAAATCACGGTACCTTTTGACGACTCGTACCAGGAAGCCATGCGGTTCTGCGGCAAGGGATACATCGAGAGAGCACTTGCTCTCGAAGCAGCATTTTGCCTATAGAACTGCGGAGGAACTCCGTGATATTTCTTAAACGCCCTGCTGAAATAATACATATCGCGATAGCCCATTCTCTCTGCAATTTCCCCAATAGGGGCATCGGTATGACGGAGCATCCGTGATGCACTCTCCATCCGCAGCTGGATGACGTACTCCATCGGCCCAAGCTGCTTCTCCTGCTTGAACCGTCGCTGCAGCTGTCTTACGCTGCATCCCGCAAGTGCAGCCAGCTCTTTCAGCTCCAGATTCTGGCGATAATGCCCCGCTATATACGCAGCGACAACATCCACCATGTCTGACGCTGTTCCGCCCTGACCACGTTCATACTCCATAATGAGTTCGTAGAGCATCCCCTGCAGCAGTGCATTGGCGTGAAAACGTTCCAGCCCTTCGCCCCTATTCCATTTCGCTGCAATTTTCTCCGCCATCTCAACCCATTCCGCCTGAGTTCCCGGGTGCTCAACAAACGAAGTACGCAGCGGGTGATTGCGGTGCGAGGGCAAAACAAGGGAGACTCCTTCCATGGAGACTGCCTTATACATGATCAAGATATAATCCATGTTGTCTGAGGTGGCAGTCAGTGTAAAGGCGGATCCCTCTATCACATGAGCAGCAAAAGAAGCTCCAATGTGGCAAACCTCACCATTCATTGCAAGCTTCCCTTCTCCCCCGCCGGCCAGCAGCAACAGATTTGATGTTAATTCGGCTTCGCTAAGACTACTGCCTGGCTGCAACGTACCGCTATGTACGTCAAGCATCTTGATCGTCGTTTCACTCCATAGACTTGTCTGTTCTTGCAGCGGCATTTCTCTCATCTCCTGACAATAGCAAAGGTAAGGTTGTTGCTGCTGTCATTTTAATTGAGATTCATTCTCATTGTCAATTTTCGGACATTTGTTGCAATACTCCTCTGACATCTGATAGTACAAGCAGCAGGTAATGCGCTTGCTCTTCGCAACAGGAACGTTGTTTTTGGTTTCTGTAAATCGGGTAAACGGATTACGTTTTAAACCGAACACCTGCCCTGGCGCGCCTTGTGTCAGATAAGTAAAATCATTCTGCACCTGCTGGTTTTCCAGCCCATCATCATCTGCATCAGGTGTATACAGCCGGCCAATACGTACCATGATATTCTCCCAGAGAATACTCATGGATAGAGGTGCAATTGCAGCAAGGGACTTTAACAGTGGTGTAAGCTGTACCGCAAACATCTCTTCTACCACCTTTTCCCGCCACACTTCCCTATCTCCTGTCACTGCATCTGCCTGAAGCCGATTCACCGCCAGATAAGGGAAACGTGTCCCCCCCTCATGAGCGGAGAGCGTCGGATGATAGAGGAAGCTGTTCTCCAGCTCAAAGGAAACATGCTGATGATGAAAAGTCATCGCCGTCACCAGCGGAGCGGTCCACAGATAGCCAATTCGCTTGGCTAGCATCGAAGCGGCAACCTTCATGTCTGGCGCATCAATATACCCCTGAAACCAGCTGATATATTCTCGGCAGGCAGATGCTTCATGCAGCTCGCTCAAAGCAATGGTACGGACACTATGTTCAGGCGGCTCACCGAGCCATATCGAATGATCCTCCACGGTCTCTTTCCATAAGTCTGTCGAGAGATACGGGTTCATATTAATTCGATCCGAGCAGGGCTTCGGATGCCTGATCAACAATCAGATTAATGGCAAGCGGTCCATAGTATGCGATCCAAAGGGTCGAATTCACATCATACGCACGGTTATTCTTCACGGCATCAAGGGACTTCCACACTGGATTGTTAATCATAGCCTCTGCTTCTGCAGCAAACAGCTCATCCGACAGTACGAAATAACGATCCGCGCCAATCTCCGGAACCTTCTCCATTGAGATTTCAACAGAGGTATCATCCGTGATTCCTTCAACGAGTGCAGGCATGTTCAAGCCCAGATCCTGATACAGAATGACGCCTGTGCGATGCTCAATACCATGAACACGAATGCCTTCTTTTCTCGGACGGATCAGGGCTACCGTTTCATCTCCCATTTTCTCTGACAGCTTCGCCTTCAGACCAGCGACTTTGTCCTCATACGCTTGACGCACCTTCTCTGCCTCGTCCTGCTTGTCTGTAATCTTAGCGACAGTAGCTAACGTATCGCGCCAATCTTCGTAGAAGTCGAGTACAAGGGTGGGTGCAATTTTGCTAACATTCTCATACTGTTTCTCCTGGAAGTCGGTCATGATAATCAGATCGGGGTCCAAGGCTACAATCGCTTCCAGATTCGGCTCGTCCCGTGTACCCAGAACCTGTACGTCACTCGGCTGATCACCTAGGTATTCTGGAAAATCGGTGTTGCCTCCAGCGATAACACTGCCTGCCGGCTTCTCGCCAACGGCTAACATTTGATCCAGAAACTTAACATCAAGCACAGCAATTTTATTTGGTTTTTCGTTGAGTGTCAGCTCACCCTTCATGTGCTTGATCGTTACAGGAAAAGCTCCGGCGGTTTGGGTTTCTTCATTCGCGGGTGTCTCCTCTGGCGTTGCAGCAGACTGCTTACCGCTATCTGTACCTGTTGCAGCACCGCAAGCCGTCAGGACAAGAATCAGGGCCAGCATCAGGCCTATTAACAATCGTGATTGACGGGAAGCGTAGACATTGCTTCCAGCCGCTTGCCCCTTCGTTACTTGATTCATGATGAATCCCCCTTATGTATAATACTGATAATGATTTTCATTATCGAAGCATAAGGAGAGTATAAACGATCTCCGCATCGCGTTACCATGTACTTTTACGACATTTCAACCGGACTAATGCGACATGCAGAGAGAAGGAGGTTTACATTCTAAAAAGAGTAACCCTACATTCTCTTTTTCCTCGTAACACATTTTCACTCTCTAAATACAAAAGCACCTCCAGATCGAGCTTCATATCGTACGATAGAAGTGCACGCTCTCGGAGGTGTTCTATTCATCTCACATTTTTAGTCGTACACCCTTATACTATTTCTCTGTATACTTGTTGTTATAGGCAATGAAATATTGGGATGTAGAATCTTCCACGGCAATCATATCCTTAATATTTTTGTTATTCATTTTAAATAGCCTTGTACCTACTTTATATGTATTCGAACTTATAGTATTCGCCTCATTAAGATCTCTCTCATTGGTTGAAGATACTTCTATCTCGCCTATTTGTTCAGCTAGTTCATCTTCTGTAACGGTCTCATTACTTGTAATGTAGACTTCATTCTTTATTTTTATCATTTTATCTGAAGCAAAACTTCCAGACGACGATGAACACCCGAATAAAAGTAAAATCAAAGAAATGAAAGGCATGAATAGAATTTTTCTTTTCATATTACCTCACCTCCACATATAGACTAAGGCCCCTATTTCTAGGAACCTTGTTGTAGTGCGTTAGAAGCTCTATGCTAAATAATATAAATTGAGGTTTCTCCGCCAAGACGAACGTTTTATCTCCTTCAGTCTCTTCTACTCAACTTCTTAAATGCCGAGAATTCCTGCTCGGAATTGATATAATCTAATATCTTTGCCGCACAGTCCGCTGAACTGAGTTCTTCCGTATTCACTTCAAGATCATATTCATCATAGGCATATATGTAGTCAAATTGGGAATGGGCAAGTCCAATCGCGCGATCTCCCCTGCTTTGCTCTCTTCTTGTGAGTTCTTCCTTGGAGCAGTGCACGCCCACAAACAATATCGGATAATCTGAAAGCAAATCATAAAAACCGTTAAACCACTTGTCATTGGTAATAACCGTATCCACAATGACATTCAAACCCATCTCCGAAAACAGTTTAATGGTTGAATAGAACAATGAAACAATCGGGTCAAAAAGGATATCTGTCATCACATGAGGTTCCAATTCTCTTGTAGGTTTCATATCCGGGTATGTATTGTCGATAAACTGGTCATAATTCTGGAAAAATTGATCTACAGACAAATGATGTAACGGAATGTCTCCATGCTTTTTCATTTCCACCGCGATACTTGTCTTCCCCGAACTTGACGTTCCGTTCAAAAATATAATGAGTCCTCGTTCCACATGAATCACCCTCACGTATAAGATTGGCGTATCTTTCAGAAACATGTTCCCGTATCCTTGTGCTGGGGTAGCCAGCACAAGTTGAATCAAGGCCCTATGCCTGCAGCTTGAATATGATGTTATGTGTAGTTAGCTACCTTTTCAACAGATTTACATATTCTTGCTCAATGGTTAGAATGCAGCGGACATTAAGCTCCACTTTCTTTATCGAGGCTTACATTAAACGAAGCTGGTATGGGTTTTTGTCCAGAATCATTGGGTATCAGAATAATTTCAACCTTTAGATTTAGAGAATCAGGCAGATTGTTTTCATCTATATTCTCAAAACCAACAAAGTAATAGTGCTTTTCGTCCAGTTCTATCAGACCTCCACCTGTTGAGCCAGAAGTTGAAATTAAATTCCCGTCATTATAAAGCTTACAAGAAATATTATATTCCTTCAGACTGAACCCTTTCACTTCATATCCAACCTTGATTTCATTTTCGGTGTAATTTGCATTTCTTAAATTAATCGTACCACCATCAACCATTTGGGTCTGAATCTCAATATTTGCGTTGGGCATCTCTGGTTTTCTTAATAAATATCCCACTCTAAAATACCATATCGTCACCAATACAATTGCAACAAGAACAATGATAGCAATAATATACTTTCTTTCTTTTATATACACATTGATTACTCCTTACATCTTCAGTCTCCTTTGAGTTCTTTTCCAAACCTGTGCTTCAAATAATATATTATCCCTGCGCGATCCACATCTGAGAACTGTCTTGGATCATCGATCATGCGATCATAGACCTCATCAATCGTTCTCCAGCCGATATTTGTCGTTTCGTCACCCTCTTGCAAGAGCTCTCCCTCCACCTGACATATAAAATACATGCCGATTGAATCCACAGGCCCTTTAATAGTTTGATATACGCAATACGGCTCCAAACATTCAACTTCAAAATTCGGGTTGATCCCACATGTATCTATTCGCTTGTGACTACCTTTTACGGCTACAACGGTCAAACCTGTCTCTTCATATACTTCTCTTCTCAATGCATCTATGATGGATTCGTAAAGTTCCAATCTGCCGCCCGGCAATTCCAATGACTCCTCATTCTTTTTATTTCGAGTTTGAATTATGATTTCTGTTCTATCCTTATCTTGGCGTTCAATAAAAGCTCTGGCATTAACATAGAACATGAATGATTCTCCTTTAGTTAATGTCTTCATATCAAAGGGTTCATGAACATTTAAGTGTGTAAAACATAATGTGTAAACCTTATTTTCCCCATCCACCCTTTAACTTTTCAGCAATGTATAACTGCAAACTGTGGATTTCCGAACAAACCTCTTCTTCCTCAGGTGTATTCCCATATTCCCCAAGCCAACGGGGTGTGTTGATATGCCACTCGTTTGACCTATATTGTTTACGATTCCGATACTCTATCATATGGTTCAAGAGATACTCCAGAGAGCCGAAGGATTGCTTACTTCGATCGTTGACTATGATTTGTATTTTTCCAATGATCACCTGTAACATGCGTTGGATATATTCTTCTGTATTCATGAGCGTCTACCAATAAATAGCTTACTCTGAGTCCAATGTAGATTATAGCCATAACGATATAACTCAAAGTATGGATACAGGCAGTCTTCTGCCTCCTGCAGACCTTGATAGCGGGGCCACTGCAAGTAATAGGCTACCCAGTAATCGCATGCGATGGAATAGTATGCTTCACTCAACAGCTCGATATTTTCGTTATAATCGCTGCGCGAGCGAAGAAGGTCTCCAAGTGCTTCGTAAACGACCTCACTATCCTCTTCGTCCGCACCTTGAATCAATCTTTGCTCTAACTTGCCAATTTCGCCTGGCTGTAATACAACAACTTCCCTCATACATGATAAAGCTCTGAATGCTTCCTTAGCTGCGTCCGCCGGTTCGTCATCCTCCGGTACCTTGGAGAACAGGAGCTTCAATCTTTGGATTAACTCCTCCCCCAGACTACGCAATGTGTCCTCAGAAGCATCCTCATTCCCACCATTGAAATAACCTGGCACATATTCGCCGGCGAAATCCTCTGGGTTCAACATCTCATAGAGCGGACGTATTCTGTCCAGAAAACGCTGACCGTCTGGAATCGGCTCAAATACTCGTTCAACCCCTGCTCCCGTTGGCATAAACCACTGAAATAATCCATAGAAATGGTCTGCTTCAACCTCATCATTATCTTCTGGCTCAAATTCGTCTCCGCCCATCGCTAGTAAATAGCGGCCATATTCCTGTTGTTCCATCCATACCATCCCTCTCTCAGTTCAACCCAATGACTACTCTCTCTACCTACCAATTACCTTTACCCTATGCTTCCCATAACCTTGTCACTTGCTTTAATTCCATCCCTTCAAATTCAAGCTTATAGATATCAGGTTTGCTGGTTTGATTAGAAAAATCAAAGCCGTAGCTTGCATCAAAGTAATTCATTATCAACGTCATGACATGTCCGTGCGTACCAATAGCTACCTTTTTCCCCTGGTATTCTTCTAGAATTTGCTTGAACACATATACAGCTCTATTCTGGCAAACCGTATTAGACTCGCCTCCTGGTAATGCATAATCAGGGTCTTCAAACATTCGCTTCGAAGCAGGCATAAATTCTTCATCCCTAATATGATCATCTGAAAAATGCCTTTCCCGAAGGTCCTCCATAATATGAATGTCTAATTCCAATGCTGTTGCCAGCCCCTCCAAGGTTAAGACAGCCCGGGCATACGGACTTGAAAAGATGGTATGTATTCCTTCGTCCTTTAATATTTCTGTGATTTGGGCTGCATCCCCTTTGCCCTTCAAGGTAAGTCCTCTCGTTCTTTCCGTCCCTTCCGTATACGGTGATTCCGCATGCCTAACCATATAAATGGTGGTTTTCATATGCCCCTCCTTGAAACCTTCTGACTTATATAATTAAAATTACAATAATTTTCCGATATGTGTATAGTAGAAAATGAAGCAATATTCTTGGAAGGAAACTACATATAACCGAAAGGATGAGAATCGAAATATTGGGAGGTAGTAGAATGCCAGAATATTTAGGTTTTCATCTCTTTCTGTGTCTAGGTATCCAATGGAGTAAAATACGTTATATCCACCCAAATCCTAAATTACAAAAAAGGAAGGCTCTTCTTCATCCCCTAGGGAATCAGACGGCCTTCCGATGCTTACAGAACATATAGTTGTTGTAAAAGGTAAAGATTAGCGCGGCTTGTGTAATGGCAAGCCGCGTAAGGGTGAGGTGCTGCTCTCATTCGGGCAGCACCTTATGGGGAAGCGCCACGACCGCAAAGCCGTGGCGCTTCTTCTGCTGCATGACGCCAATCCGGCGGCCTATGCAGCTTTTTCTTGGCCGCTGCACCTACATAGCAGCGGCTTCTTCTCCCAGCGGCAGCGTGTAATACTGCGCCTGCTGGTCTTCATGCTGCTGGTATACAACAACCAGCAGCGTCCGGCCTTTCGCGGCAAGCGGGCTGGCGCCAGCTAGCACACGCTCAAGCCGGAACGGAAGCACGTCCAGTACGGCGTGCTTCTGCAGTTCCTTTTCGCCGAGACGAAGGTCGGCGAAAGCACGGGCACCCATGACCGTCTGTGCGGTCATGGCCGAGGTCATCGGCAGCGCACGCGAAGCGCTGCCGTCCCCACCGTCCGCCGCTCCATCCGCGGCGGAACCCGCAGCTTCGCTGCCGATCACACCCGCCGCATCTGCGGCAGAGTTTTCCCCGGCAGCAGCCGAACTTGCCGCAGCGGCACCTGCACCCGTGCCGCTGCTTTCCAGCCATGCCGTGCCTGCGGCGCCGGCAACGCGCGGCAGACGAACGTCTTCGGGACGTTCAGCCAGCGTTTTCATATAGAGCGCCCACTGATCCTTCTCCAGCGCATCGTCCCACCAGATTTTGCGTGGTTTGTATTTGTGGCCAAGGAAATAATCCAGCTTCATCAGGCCGAGCACGATATCCATATGTGGCGTGTTCCGCGATTCCAGGAAGCTGTGCAGACGGGTGAACAGATCTTCGAGCTGGTGACCGATCTTCTGCCAGCCTTGACCCTCCCAGTAATCCCCGAACGCCTGGAAGAAATCAAATGGCGAGTCAAATTCCTGCTCCATCAGATACTTCAGCGTATGGTCCATCCGGTGTGCGTTCCAGTATTTCTCCAGTACATCCTCCAGCCGCTTCAAACGCACGATGTCGCTGAATGGCAGCACGTCACTGCCCAAAATCTCATACGGCGCATGATCCATATACGTGTAATTGTACTTTTCCGCATCCAGACGAAGACCCGTACCACGAAGCATTTTGAGGAATCCAAGCTGAAGCTCTTCCGGCCCCAGAGCAAAGACATCATTAAACGTCTTACGGAACGTGTTGTAATCTTCCTCCGGCAGTCCGGCGATGAGATCCAAGTGCTGGTCGATTTTCCCGCTGGCTTTTACCTTGTTCACCGTACGGCTCAGCTTGGCAAAGTTCTGGCGGCGTTTCACCAGTTCATTCGTCGGATCATTCGTGGACTGCACCCCAATTTCGAAGCGGAACGTACCCGGCGGTGCATTCTCAGCCAGATAATCGAGTACCTCCGGACGCATGATATCAGCCGTAATTTCAAACTGGAACACTGTCCCCTGATGATTCTCGATCAGGAATTTGAACATCTCCATCGCGTAATCGCGCTTAATGTTGAATGTTCGGTCCACGAACTTGATCAGCTTCGCACCCTTCTCAATCAGATACAGAATGTCCGACTTCGTCCGCTCAATATCGTAATACCGCACGCCGACCTCAATACTCGACAGACAGAATTGACAGCTGAACGGACAGCCCCGGCTGGTCTCAAAATAAACAACCCGTTTCCCGAGATCCGGGATATCCTCTTCAAAACGGTGCGGTGACGGCAGATCGTTCAGATCCGCCTTCGGCCGTCCTGGCATGAGAATGACCTCTTCCCCTTTGCGATACGCGAGTCCATACACAAAGTGGAACTTCTTGCTTCCCTCCAGCTCCGTCAGGAGCTGATGCAGCGTCTCTTCCCCTTCACCCATGACGATGAAGTCAACATTGGGAATCCGGTTCATCCAATATTCCGTGTCGTAGGACACTTCCGGCCCGCCCAGCAAAATTTTCACGTCAGGCATAACCTTTTTCAGGTTATCAATGACCTTGATCGTCTCTTCAATGTTCCAGATGTAACACGAGAATCCAATCACGTCTGCGCCGCGCTGGTACAGGTCAGACACAATATTCATGACTGGATCCTTGATCGTATACTCCGCCAGCTCAATATCAAAATCCTTCTCACTGTACGCCTTCAGACACCGCAAAGCCAGCGAGGTATGGATGTACTTTGCATTTAATGTAGAGAGAATAACCTTCATGGTTCACAACCTTTGCCTGGACACCCAGACCATATTTTTTGGTAAAAGTAAAACGCCACAGCCATCCAGCCCCGGATGCTGTTCATGTAAACCTATATCGACACCCAGAATTGGATGCTGTTCGTGTTAAATCTCTATAAATAGCCATTCCATGTATCATGGACATATTCACATTTTGTCTTTTAAAGGGTGGACACCCTTTTCAAAAAGATGTCTACTCCCCGGGTCCCTCCAATCTACTACATATTGACCCATGGACACTCATCGGAACCATATCCTGTGTAAGCCAACAATCGCTTTCTTCAAAGGCAATGTCCACCTTATGAGGGACAATCTATCTCATTTCGTCCACCATATAAAGACACTCGAAAAACTTCAACCCCATATAGCCTCGCCAATAACTGGATTCAAGTTCTGTTCACGATCCACAATCCACGATTCGCAATCAAAAATCAACATCCATCATTTCATAAGCACCGTTCTGGAATTGAAACCTTGCCCTTTTACTTACTCATACTCGTAAAAGGCATCATCATCCGTATCCACTTCTTCGCCCGTCTGCTTCTGGAAGAATTCAAGGAATGGCAGACCGTACTTGCGGTACTTGACCTCACCGACCCCTTTAATCATCAGCATGTCACGTTCCGTCTGCGGACATACCACACTCATCTCGCGAAGCGTTGCATCATTGAAAATAATATACGATGGCACATGCTCCTTCGCCGCCAAATCGCGCCGGATTAGGCGCAGCTGCTCGAATACCGTCTCATTGACCGCCGATGGCATCGCATCGCGACCCCGACGTCCGCCATAGTTCGTACCCGAAGCCGTAGCCGCTGTCTTGCGCACCACACGCTGCATCACTTCACGCTGGCCTTTCAGCACTTCCACCGCCAGCGGCTGTAAACGCACGACCGGATACTGGCCCTCGGACAGCATCAGATACCCTTCGGATACCATGACGTTGATGATTTCGGCAATTTCACGTTCCGTGCGGTTACCCATCACGCCATAGGTCGGCAAGGAATCGAAGCCGTACTCCAGTACTTTCTTGGCACGCGAGCCCTTGAGCACTGATGCCACCAGAGACACGCCGTACCGCTCACGCATGCGGTGAATGCAACTGAAGATTTTCTGCGCATCAATTGTCATATCCACCAGCTCGCGGTCGTCCGTACAGGAACTGCAAATGCCGCATGGCTTGTCCTCATGTATCTCACCGAAATAATCCAGCTGCGCACTGCGCAAACAACGTGTCGTGTAACAGTAGTCCACCATCTGCTGCAGCTTCCGGTAATCGTTTTGTTTGCGGTCGCCCTCCATTGGGTTCTGCTCGATCAGAAACTTCTGGGTGATAATGTCCTGCGCTCCGAACAGCAGAATGCATTGACTCGGCTCTCCGTCCCGTCCCGCACGTCCGGCTTCCTGTACATATGCCTCCATGTTCTTCGGCATGCTGTAATGCAGCACGTAACGCACGTTGGATTTATCAATTCCCATCCCGAATGCATTTGTCGCGACCATTACCCGGATATCATCGTACAAAAACTGCTCCTGGCTCTGGGCCCGTTCATCATCCGTCATCCCCGCATGGTAGCGCCCTGCAGGCAGACCTGCCTGCAGCAAACGCTGATGCAGATCGTCCACGTCCTTACGGGTCGCGGCGTACACAATCCCCGGCTCGCTGGCATGCTCACGCGCGTAGTTCAAAACAAAATCCTTCTTGCTCTCGCCGCGCAGCACGCTAAACGCCAGATTATCCCGCCCAAGTCCGGTCACATAGGTCTGCGGGTCCTGCAAACGCAGCAGCCGCAGAATATCGCCCATGACCTCGGGCGTTGCCGTTGCCGTAAAGGCCGCAACCACCGGCCGCTCCGGCAAACTGTCCACAAACGGCGCTACCGCCAGGTAGCTTGTCCGAAAATCATGGCCCCACTGTGATACACAGTGAGCCTCATCCACAGCCACGCAGGAGATGGGCAGCTGCCCCATCTCATCGCGGAACCAGTCCAGCTCCAGTCGCTCCGGCGCGACATAGAGCAGCTTGAGCTCACCGTGCTGCGCCGCGCGGATGCGATCATTCACTTCTTTGCCGCTTAACGTACTATTAATATAAGCGGCGGCAATACCGGCGGTCGTGAGCGCATCGACCTGGTCCTTCATCAAAGAGATGAGTGGGGAAACGACCAGCGTCAGCCCCGGATATAACAGAGCAGGAATCTGATAACAGATCGACTTCCCGCCCCCGGTAGGCATAATACCCAGCGTATCTTCGTATTCAAGCAGGCTGGACACGATCTTTTTTTGACCCTCGCGAAAGTCGGGATAGCCATAATATTTTTGCAGGAGACCCTGCGCTTCTTCTAAAGTTGGTGCTTGCACACTCATGTAAAGACTCCTTACTTGTCACTGGTGTTCATCCACCAGCTTGGTCCCATCCGATTCTGACATCCGAACACGGCACCATTGCCGCATCCTTGACAACAAAATGGCGTTCTCATGACTTGTCCGTCAAGCAAAACGCCGCTCTCTTTAGTTTAACGGGCCAGCCCCGAATGAGCAACCGCGTTTTACTGTAAAACGTTTGAAGTACTTCGCCAAAACAAAAACAACCGTTTATCCTGTTTGGACAAACGATTGCTTTTTCGTTATGAACGAACCACACTCATATCCCGTCGGTATAATCAATTGCACCAATCAGCTCGTGTGCTCATTGTAATCCAATGCTAATCTTTCAGCGACTCAATTTTGGACTCCGACAGGCCACTGGCTTTCGCGATAACCGAAACTTCAATTCCTAACGAAAGCATATTTTTTGCAATTTCAAGAGCCTTTTTACGTTCTCCTTTTTCCGTAGCCCACTCAATCATCGAGGCTTCGTCATGCAAATACTTTTGCCGCTCTTCATACAAACGACGCGCCTCTCGATCCTGACTTAAAAACTCCAGCGTATCCATTGCTTTCTTCAACGTAGGTTCATTCATTTGCAGCACCTCCCAATTGGATTTGTCGGCACCTTTCAGGAACAAGAGCCAGTTGATCAGCCCACCTTCCATCGGGACGGATTGATCGTCCAGTTTGGACAGTTCCATAAAATGCACTTCAAGATCATCACTCAGCTCAAGTCCGGTATGGTCTTCTCTAAGGTGAAACACATTATGATAGCGCTCGTTCGCAATAAACGAGTAATTTAGAATATTGATGGTGACGCACTTCTTAAGTACCTTATAGGTTTGACCCTCCTGCAGCTGGCTTGAGTAACGCTTGCTCCAGTAATATAGTGTACGCTTTTCAATATCGTATTTATTAAATAACTGCATTTCAATATTAATTAACTTGCCTTCCGCTGTTTTCGCCCAGATATCAAATATAGACTGTTTGTCTAGTGGAGCATCTTTATCGGTATACGGATTGAGAAGTACTATCTCCGTCAGCGGCTGTTCACCGACTCTGCAAACGTACGGTTCAAGAACACCAGCAGGACATCTTTATTTTCTTCACTGCCAAAAATACGCTTGAAAACAAAATCGTTCCGAGGATCGAGCAAATCAGACATCTGACTATCAACTCCGTTTCTTTTTATTATACCATGCCCTATAAGACTATTTGCAGGATGTACACTATAAATTGCTTACCTACATGTTTACTGTTGGTGCTCGTAAATATAAGAAAGCAGGATTTGCACTTATGCACTGCATATAGGATATTTTTAACTTCATTGTAATCATTAAAACAATCCCTGTGCTATCATTATTTAATGCAGCTTTAACTGATTCATGAATTAAACACCTACATATCCATGTCATTTGACTCCAAAGGAGGCAAAACATCAATGGAACGACATCATCAGGCTAATTCGAGGCCATCCACAACCAAGTCCCGCAAGCTCTGGATACGCAGACATCCCATCCTCACGACATTCACCTTACTGATCTTCATACCGTTATTCATGCTCGTCGCCTATTTCAACCTCCGTCCTTACGTCTCGACATTTGACCGTTCCGAACAGGGAGAACTAAGCTATTCCATGCCCTCTCAGAATGGAGAATATACGGCTGAGATTTACGGTGTACCTTACGGCGGTGCAGCCGGTGGAGTAACCATCTGGGTGGATGTGAGGAAAACGAATGATTTGGATGCCTCCCGTGTGAAAACCATCTATCGCGCCGCGCATCACGGGAATAACCATCTGGAATGGGAGAGCGAATATACACTTCGGATCGAAAACTGGAGTGAATACTCGGATGAGACCATGACCCTCAACATCGACGACGAAATCTATGATGGCCGAGGCTGGGCCTGCAAAAGCCTGCGCATGAGGGACCAGTATGTTCGGTGTTTATCCCCCGAAAAATAAAATCCAACACAAAAGCAGCTCTGCTCGCCAAAGTTCTAGGCAAGAGAGCTGCTTATTTCACTTCTATTAACCTATCCTTGCCTTCACGACTGTTCTAGCTCCACTATCCATACAGTTTTTTAACCACAAGACTGTTCATCGTTAAGCACAAAACGCATTCCACTGCTGACTCTACACTAACTCGTTATTCTTCTACTATAGAACTCTACCCAAACTACTGAAATGTCTGTTCCTTCTACTTCCGAGACTGCGCTTCGTCCGGCTCTTCCCGATTACGAATCTCTTTGCGTAAAATGGCTTCCAGCTTCTGACGATTATCCAGCAAGCCAGGATCGCTCGGCAGATACTCCCGGGCTTTCGTGTTATGCATAAGTGCCTGTTCCCAATTGCCCAAATGGGCATAACAGAGGGATAAACGCGCATGCGGCAGCCAGGTGTGGCAGGCTGTGGGTACTGGGCGCAGACCCGTGTCGCGGCTGCTCACATCTACAGCCTGCATATACCAGTAGATGGCTGAGACCAGCTCCTGCCGTTCATGAAAGCAGGACGCGATGGCACAGCAGAAATCCGCATGCGGCAGATCGTACTGGAACGACTGCAGCAGTGCACCCAGCTTGCGTCCTGGCTGACCCAGCCGCTCATAGCACTCTGCGAGCCGCGCACAGGCAATGAGCCGATCCTCGCGATAGCCGCTGGGCTGCTCCAGCAGCTTCGCGTACCCGCGAGCCGCCGCCGCATAACGCTGGCGGTCATAACATTCGCCTGCATAGTAGAACAGCAAGCGACCCTGGGCTGCGCCCTCTTCGGCGATCCATTTGCGCAGAATGCGCACGTTACGCGCCGAATGATGGCCCGCTTCGCGGCGGTGCGTGACGGCAATGTCTGCCGTAATGACCCCACTCGCCGGGAAGCTGAGCTGCTCGTGCAGCCGGCCATGCCAGCGGCACCCGGCATCCCGCTTGACCAGGCGAAGCCTGCGGTCCGTCACAAGCGGACTTCCCTCCGGCCCCTCGGCCAGCGTATAGTTCAAGATCACAGCTGCCGTCTCCCCCTCGGACGGCAGCTGCTGCTTCAGCTTCTCCAGCTTCGCCCGTTCCGCTGGCAGCAGCACATCATCCGCGTCCAGCCACAGGATATATTCCTGCGTGGCCTGGTCGAAGGAGTAGTTTCGAGCCGCGGCAAAATCATCCGCCCACTCATACGTGAAGATCCGGTCGGTATACTGCGCAGCGATATCCATCGTACAGTCGGATGAACCGGTATCCACAATGACGATCTCGTCCGTGATTCCGGCTACCGAATCCAGACAGCGCGCAAGCGTGCGTTCCTCGTTCTTCACAATCATGCACAGACTGATGGTGATCACGTTCCCGTGCTCCTTCCTGTCGTACGCGTATTTCGTTGGTTCTTCCTTCACCCGTTACCCTTCCGCATTCTCCTGACGACGAAGCCGCTTCACCTGCTCCACCGCTTGATCCAGCGCCTTCTTGCGCAGTTTCATCAGGCGAAGATGGTTCTGCTCGACCTCGGCAAAGTGCACATGATCCAGCTGCATCCACTCCGTCACTTGTTTCAGGGTTGGCGACATATGCAGCTGCGTTTTCCGCCGCTTGCGGGCCACGCAACATAAATATTTATGATGAACCTCCAGTTTCAAGACTTCAAAATACGGCATCAGGCACATCGCCAGGTTACCTGCATAGAACGTCTGCTTGTGGTCATAGAACGGATGATAACCATACGGCACAGTTACGATCAGCGTCCCTTCCTCCTGCAGCAGCCGGTGAACCTGAAGCAACAATGTCTCCGGATGGGCAAAATGCTCCAGCACTTCTCCGAGCAGCACGGTATCGAAGGTGGTTTTTACTTTCCACTGCGTAATGTCCAGCATGCGAAAATCCACATTGTTCCGAACAGGTTTGGACTCTTTGGCGAGTTCTGCCTGCGCATACCGGATACTCTCTTCTTCCAGATCGACCCCTGTTACACGAAACCCCTCACGCGCCAGTAAAATAGAGGTAATCCCCTGACTGCATCCAACGTCCAGAATTCGTTTACCGGTTGCTTCCCGGCACATCCAGTGGATACGGGTCCGGGTGGCTTCATGGGAATCTTCCGAGTTGATCTCGCCATAATATCGTTCACTTACCCGATCATGATTCGCCATGAGTATCCCCCGATTTCTCTTGAAGATGTGCAGGTTCTTCCTTGACTCCACCCTGAACTTCCGCTGTGTTCGGCAGCACATGTTCCTTTTGTTCATCTTCTGTCTCTGGCACTTCATTCACTACCCGGACACTTTGCACCGATGTTCCCTCAGGCCGATGGGGCTGTCCCAGCACCACAATATGGCCTCCATGGCACCCGGCTGTTGCATTCCGAGTATCGAAAATGAGCTTCGCATGATCCGCCATTTCCTGATAATTGAAGCCCGAATGGTCGGTCGTGATGATCACCAGGTCGGCCCAAGCCCACAAGCCCGGCACAGCAGGCTGAGACTGAAGCACAGAGCCATCATCCTTGCGGAAGACCGGTACCATCGGATCTGTGAAAACAACCTCTGCTCCCGCTGCGCTCAGCAGGCGGAAGACGTCCAGCGCCGGCGATTCACGCAAGTCGTCGACATCCTTCTTGTAAGCCATGCCTGCCAGTACAACGCGTGCTCCCTGAACCCGCGTACCCGCCTGTTCCAGCAGTGCTGCTGCACGCTGAACCACACGCTCCGGCATCTGCCGATTGGTCGCGTCTGCGAGTGTGATGAATTGCAGATCTGATCCCTGCCGGTTAGCCGCCCAGGACAGATAGATGGGGTCAATGGGGATACAATGTCCACCGATGCCTGGACCCGGATAGAACGGCATATAGCCAAACGGCTTGGTTGCTGCCGCATTCAGCACTTCCCAGATGTTCACGCCCATTTGTTCACAGGCAGGCGTGAGCTCGTTCACCAGCGCAATATTGACGCTGCGAAATGTATTTTCAAACAGCTTCGCCGTTTCGGCCACGGTCGTTGAACTTACTGGAACAATCTCATTGAGAAATGAGCCATAGAATTCTTTACCATAAGACAGGCAGGCAGGTGTTGATCCACCGATAATCTTCGGGGTGTTTTTTACACCATAGTTTACACTGCCCGGGTCCACCCGTTCGGGAGAATAACAGACATACAATTGTTCGCCTGTTCTCCAGCCTGTGGCTGCTTCAAGCGGCTGCTTCACATGCTCCTCCGTTGTGCCGGGGTACGTCGTGCTTTCCAAAATAACCAGGCTCCCCTCCTTCAAATAAGGAGTCATGCCATCCACCGCTGCAGCAATATATGAAATATCCGGCTGATGATCAGCCGTCAGCGGCGTAGGCACACAGATAACAATGACATCTGCCTGCGTTACTGCGGCATAATCCGTACCGGCTGTAAACAACCCGGCTTGGGTTAGTGATTGTATGATCTCGTCTTCAATTCCAATGACATAAGAATCACCCGCACGAAGTCTTGCCACCTTGAAAGCATCTATATCGATCCCGTGAACGCGATAACCGGCATGTGCCATCTCCACCGCCATGGGAAGTCCAACATAACCAAGACCAATCACGACGGCTTTCAGGGAGCGGCTGTTTATTCTGTCTTGCATATGATCCACTTCCAAACGCTCCGCCTCCCTTGTTAGTCGATATAGCCGCCTGCACGCAAAAATTCGGCAATGGCCTGCCGCTTCATCAAGTCACTGTCCGAACCGTACTCGGAGAAGGTCACTCGGGGCAGTGTACGATATGCATCGGTCAGGCGCTTGTCCGGTTCCTGCGGCAGGATCACGTAATATTGCTCATCGTATTGATAGGTACGCGGCGCCTCATAAGGCGAAATCAGCACTTCATGCAATTTCTCGCCTGGGCGTATGCCGGTAACCTTGTAGTCGCTTGCCGGACGTCCGGCCTGTTCCAGCATGACCGACGCCAGATCCGTCATCTTACAGGCTTTCATTTTCATCACAAATGTCTCTCCGCCTACCGCAGCCTCAGCCGCCTTGAGCAGCAGATAGATGGCTTCCGTACGTGTCAGGAAAAAGCGGGTCATGCCCTTATCCGTTATGGTCAGACTTTTGCCTTCATCGATCTGGCGACGGAATAGCGGCACTACACTGCCGCTTGTACCCAGCACGTTACCACCGCGGATGCAGACAAACCGGGTGTGTTCACTCAGCCAATTGGCACGGATCATCATTTTTTCGCCAAGAGCCTTCGTCATGCCGTATACGTTAATCGGATCTACCGCTTTGTCGGTTGAGACATCGATGACTTTGGGAATCTGCATACGGATCGCGGCGCGGATAATATTCTGCGTACCGATGACATTCGTTTTAAACGCTTCGTCCGGCTGGTCCTCGCATACCGGAACATGTTTTAATGCAGCCAGATGAAAAAGGACGTCCACACCCTTGCAGGCATCCTCCACTGCGCGGTAATCCCGGATATCCCCGATGAGGAAACGCAGACGGGCATCATGGTTGAACTCCCGCTGCATGGCAATCTGGGCATATTCATTACGCGACAGAATGCGAATCTCTGCAGGGTCCTGTTCCAGCAGAACCTCAGTCAGCTTTTGACCCCAGGAGCCTGTTCCTCCAGTGATCAGAATCGTTTGTCCTTTAATCATGGATGAATCCCTCCCTGGTCAGATCATGAATTCACGTAATACCTGAGCCATCTCGTCCCGGCTTAACCGGTCTTTTGGCGGTACCTTTTTAACCGACGTGTTGTTTGAATGAACGATATTGACATAATTCCGCGGAGCGAGCAGCTCGTGCGGCAGATCGATGACATTGCCATGCGTACCTCTGCCCGGGAGCTTCACCCGGTATCCTGCTGCATACTCGGCCGTTTTGTATAAGTAGACATAGAATTGTGGTGAACGGTGAAATGCCGGGGCCATCTCGTTATTCACGCTGTCCCACAGGTAACCGTTCTGATTGATCAGTGCCATCGTCTGCGGCTGTGGCTGCACGTCATAGAGCTGCTGAACGAAGGTTCGGTGATACAGGTCATCTGAATCCAGACGGGCAATATAGATGTGCTCGACTCCTTCTGCAAAGGCCAGAATTGCCCGCACACTCTCGATATGGGTCCCAAAACGAATGTTGCTGGGAAGTGGCTCCTGCTGGGCAAGAATCTCCTGCATCAAATCACCCGACTCCTTGGATAGCTTCACAACCGTCAGAAAATCCTGATTCGTCTGCGCCTTAAGGGAGTGCAAGGTAAAGGTGCGAAAAATGCTCATTCTCCGCTCCAACCATTCTCTAGTAAGCCGCTGCGGGTCCATCCCGTAGTTATTGAAATTAATCTCAATCACAACTTTCCTAGACATAACATTCCTCCTCCTTCGAATCTGCCAATCTTCCTGTGCCGAGATCAGATCCATTTCATAGTTTTTGGCAGTCGACTCTATAGCGTATGAAAGGAAGATCGAACCGGTACGGACACTTGCACTAGTTCCTATATAAATAGATTGATATACTCCCCCAAGATTAGCCCTGCGGGTTGAACGTACAAAACGTTAAGGGAACGCGAACATAGAATAGAGCAATTCCATTTTTAAAGGAGGTTTGTATGCTGCTATGAACTCGAAATATCTTGAAATCGATGGTGTGCTGGATCAGCTGGAAGCGGCGATCAGAGAACAACGTCCATTCTCTCTTGTTCGCGTAGGAGATGGCGAGAATATTGTCATGTCCCAGGAGACCGTATGGACGACGGAGCAGGTTCTTCAGGAGCGCTGGGCCATTAAGGCCAATCTGGGGCAAAAAGGGCTTACCCTTCCCAATCTGCAGCTCCGGGATGAAGTGGCTGCTTCTCTGCAGCGGGCCGATCTCGTCGGTGTGCTTCCCTACGGAGACAGCTCAATCAAAGCCCCAGACCATCTCAAACGGCCGCTGACCGACATGCTGTTCGCCCATTTCGGCATCTCCCCTGCGCTCACTTGCCATGCCTGCGTGAACAGGGAATTAGCCCAGACGCCTCGCTTCTGGGAGATGCTCGCAGGCAAACGTATTCTGCTGGTTACCCGCGAGCTTGAGGCACTGCATAACATGCTGGAGCGGGAACCCTATCATCTGAATATTGCAGCTGCATTGCCCTTTGATCGTTGGGAACAGATGGGAGAAACACTGCAGTGGATTCAAACTAACCCGGATGCATTTGACGTTGCCCTCTTCTGCTGCGGAGTTAATGCGGTCGTCCTGGCCGAACGCACAGCTGCACTGGCGGGTAAAGTGGCAATCGACTTTGGAAAAGCCAATAACATCATTCTCAAAGGCCGTGCCAACTGATCTGCATTTATGCATTTATGAAACCTGATGGAGTAAAGCGTCACCCTCGTACGCTGTACAGCAAAAAATCCCGGACTCCTGGAGCCGGGATTTTTTTGCTTCTCTGGTAGATCTCAATCCAAGGATACTTCCTTGAGCGCCAGACCATGTTACACCAGCATCACTAGTTTGTTCCGGGTGTATGCAAACTCTGCTGGTCTTGCGAATCAGAATTTTTGACGCTCTACCTTCGGATCAAAGATTACATATCGGCTAGGTCGTTGCTGCAATGCCATAAAACATTTCCGGTCCGGTACGCACTGCCGTGGACACACCGGAAATAAACGAAGTATACACACTCTCCAGAGCAGGTGGTGCTGACAGGTCCTGTGCCGTAAACGAATGGAATTCAGCCCCGCCGTTCTGTCCTATCGTGCCTTCAGCCCGATAGATTAAAAAGAACGGATCATAAAAGCTGCCGCGGACGATTTCGACAACGAACGTATCTCCGATCTCCCCGGTTACACCAACCGTGCCATTCAAGGTGATAATGGGATTCGCAACACCAAGGGTCTGAAGGCCAATCGATCCGAACGCTTCCGGGGATGGACCCAGAGATAAACCGGGCTGTCCTACGGTTCCCGAGTTCATCGAAGTTCTCATATCGAGGAACACACCCATGAGTAACACCTCCAATGCTGTGGGATACGTTATTCTATGAATCTCGATTCTCGCTCGCTTGGATGGATACCAGATTCGTTCCACCTATTTTTATTTGCACCCGGTTAATGGTATATTGAACTGCATAAACGAAATGAACGGATCGTATGCACACAAGCGGTACAGGCTGTTCAGAAGGAGATTAGTATTCATGAATAAACGCAATCGATCAACAGGCCGTCCATCAGCCAAAGGTAAAGGACCAGCGAGTGCCTCGGCAGCACGTTCCCCGAAAGCAAACGCTTCGACTTCGTCTTCTGGGGCTTCCACATCCCGTAATAGCGGAGCATCGAAGCAGCCCTTAATCTCGAAGTCCCCGGCAGCTTCCAAGCCCAAACATTCAGGTGCTCCTAAACGCGCGGGCAATGCCCATTATCGTAAGCAGGAACCACCTCGCCAATATAAAGTAACTGAACCGGATGAGCTGCTGAACTTCCTGCTCCAACATCTAAAATCAGGCCGGAATGCAGTCAAGTCCATCCTGGGACGGGGACAAGTATCCGTAGATCAGACCGTAGTCACCAAGTTTAACCATCCGCTGACGCCTGGACAGATGGTATCCATCAGCAAGGAAGGCGCCGTAGCCGCACCAACCATGTCAGGACTCACGATTTTGCATGAAGACGATGACATTATCGTCATTCGCAAGGATGCCGGACTGTTGTCCATTGCAGCAGATCGGAGCGATGAGATTACCGCGTATCGTCAACTGACGGAGCACGTACGCCGCACCGATTCGCGGAACCGCATATTTGTCGTGCACCGGCTCGACCGGGATACATCAGGTGTCATGATGTTTGCGAAGAGTGAGGAAGTGAAGCAGAATCTGCAGGACAACTGGAAGGACAAGGTGCAGGAACGCGTATACGTGGCGCTTGTCGAAGGTCAGGTAGCCAAACCGGTGGGCACCATCTCCTCGTGGCTGAAGGAGAGCAAAACGCTGAAGATGTACTCCAGCCCACGTCCCAATGATGGACAGCATGCCGTTACACACTATAAAAGACTGCAATCGAACCGTGAATTCTCCCTGCTCGAAGTTCGGCTGGAGACCGGCCGCAAAAACCAGATCCGCGTGCATATGGAAGATCTCGGCCATCCCATTGCAGGTGACAAGAAATATGGTTCTCGCACCAAAACACTCGGACGTCTTGGACTCCATGCGCGCGTGTTATCCTTCATTCATCCTACGACGGACGAACTCATGACCTTCGAGACGGATATTCCGAAGCAATTCCTCTATCCTTTCCGTACAGATGCGCCAGCTTCGAAGTAACCTTGATGGTTGGGCGTTTAGAGGACAAGTTGTGCTGGGAAGGAGGAATTTAAGCTGAAAAACCTGTTAATTACCGGATACCGGGCACATGAACTGCAAATTTTCGGACAGAAGCATGAAGGAATTCCCTTCATCAAAAAGGCTATCTCCTCTCGTCTCACGCCACTTGTGGAGGATGGTCTGGAGTGGGTGCTAACGCCTGGACAATATGGTGTGGACCTGTGGGCCTGCGAGGTGGTACTTGAGCTAAAAAAGACCTATCCCCACTTGAAGCTGTCCATCATCACTGCGTTTCAGAACCCGGAGGAACAATGGAAGGAAGACAAGCAGGAGTACTACCGCACCATCCTTCAGGGCGTGGATTACTACGGAGCGGTGAGCAAGCAGCCTTACATCGGCCCATGGCAATTCACAGCACGCGATGACTTGCTGCTGCGCAAAAGCGATGGCATCCTGCTGGTTTATGATGAGGATGCCGCAGAGGGCAGCCCCCGTTTTGTAAAGGAAAAAGCCGTGAAGAAGCAGCAGAATGAGGATTACACGATCATCAGTGTCACTTCCGAGGATATTCAGTCCATCGCCGAAGACGAGCGGATGAACAGTGTAAGCGAATATGAGGACTCCTCATTTTAAAGCGCCTTGAAAAGCCGGAATTCGCACTTATGTTTTTTTTGGCGGAAGGTTGGGTATAAGTAGTATTAAAACTGCGATTACCATGTCGTATGGATAAAGGGGAACTGCAGCCATGACATTAACGCCTGAGCAGCGCATTCAACTGCATGGGTTCAACAACCTGACCAAGTCGCTGAGCTTCAACATGTACGACATCTGCTACACAAAAACCAAAGAAGAACGCGAAGCTTATATTGAATATATCGATGAACAGTACAACGCGGATCGGCTGAGCAAAATTCTGAAAAATGTCGCAGACATCATTGGTGCGCATGTACTCAATATCGCGCAGCAGGATTATGTCCCCCAAGGGGCCAGTGTGACGATGCTTGTCTCGGAAGGACCGATCGTGGAGGTTCCGGAGGAATCATTTGAAGAATCCCCAGGTCCGCTCCCGGATAATGTGGTCATGCAGCTCGACAAGAGCCATATCACCGTTCATACGTATCCTGAATTTCACCCCAGTGAAGGAATCAGTACCTTCCGTGCCGACATCGACGTCTCCACCTGTGGGGAAATCTCGCCGCTGAAGGCGCTAAATTATCTGATCCATTCCTTTGACACGGACATCATGATCATGGATTATCGGGTACGTGGATTCACGCGGGATACGAGCGGCCGCAAGCTGTTTATCGACCACGAGATCGGTTCGATTCAGAATTATATTCCGGACGAGATCAAAAAAGGCTTCGACATGATTGACGTTAACGTGTATCAGGAAAATATTTTCCACACGAAATGCAAGCTGAAGGCGTTTGACCTCGATAACTACCTCTTTGGTTATACCAAGGACAAGCTGAGCCAGGCGGAACAGCATGAAATTACGGAGTGGCTGAAGCTTGAGATGGATGAGATTTATTATGGCAAAAATATAAACCGTCCTTCTGTACAGAATTCCGATTCGTTATAATCCATCATCGGGCTATGCGCCCCACTAACAGGGCTTTGCTGACAAACGGGTCGGCAGAGCCTTTTTGCTGTCCTTCGGTAATTGTCTGGCATCCATAGTATAATAAACATACGAGATATTTTTTAGCTTACACGACCTAAAACCTAAAGCAGATTATAAATCAAAAGAGGTGTACGCAGCATGGCTCCACGTAACTTGAATGCTTTTCACGGCTCCAAAGTCCGGCTCGCTGCCCCATGCCCGGAAGATTGCATGCGTCTGGCACGTTACACGGACAATTACGAATATTTGCGCAACCTGGATACAGACATTGCGGTTCCGCTAACCCCGGACGAGACGGGTTCATCTGCTGTTCGAAGAGACAACGGTTTTGAATTTGCCCTGCGAACACTGGAGGACAATCGATTTATCGGATTTACCGCTCTTTACCGAATTGAATGGAACAATCGCTCAGCTCGTCTTGCCATTGGCATTGGTGAGGATAAGGATCGTGGTCAGGGATACGGGAGTGATGCACTTGCCCTGATTATTCGGTATGGCTTTCATGAACTGAATCTGAACCGGATTGCGCTGGAAGTGATTGAATACAATGAAGCTGCCAGACGGGCCTATCTAAAAGCCGGATTCCGGGAGGAAGGTCGGCAGCGCTCCGCTGTCTTGCGGGATGGAACCCATTATGATCTGATCTCCATGAGCATTCTGGCTGAGGAGTGGGCAGCCCGGACCGGACTTCCGCTGTCGTTCCAATCCACATCGCCGAAGCTGAAATCCGAATACGCAGCATCCACTATGCCTGCTGCAGCTGCCTCCGATCAACCTCGTATCGGTGTCGGGGCTGTTATTCTGAACGAACGTAATGAGGTGCTTCTCGTATGGCGGAATCGTCAGCCGGAGCAGTACACTTGGAGCATTCCCGGGGGCAAAGTCGACCCTTACGAATCACTCGAAACGGCGGTCGTTCGGGAGATTAAGGAAGAAGTGGATCTGGATATTACCATCGATCAATTGCTCTGCACCGCTGAGACGATTCGTCCGGAACGAGAAGAACATTGGATATCGGTCCTCTACTCAGCCCGGAATATTTGCGGCATCGCCCGGAACCTGGAAGAAGGCGGCGCAATTGGCGAGATCGGCTGGTTCCCGCTCCATGACCTGCCTTCCCCACTCGCCTGTTTTGCCGTACCTGCCCTAGAGGCAGCTAAGCGACTTTATATGGATTAGAATGGAGGTCATTCGGTTGAATCAATCCGAAGCAATTCACGCATTATTTCAGGCAGCGCAACATGGTGATATAGCGAAGCTGCAATCGGTTCTTGCTGCCTTCCCTGAGCTGGCCAACACCGAGAATGGAGATGGGCTTACCCCACTGGGATATGCCTCGCATTATGGACAAGCAGATGCAGTTCGTACTCTCCTGGATCATGGAGCAGAAGTAAATGCCATTTCTCATTCCAGGATCTCATTCATTCCTTCCAATACGGCACTGCATGCGGCGCTTGCAGGGGAGCGTTCTTCAGAGGTCATCCGTCTGTTGCTGGAACATGGAGCATCTTGCAGCATCCTTGACAGTGATGGACAGAATGCCCTCCATTCTGCGGCATTTCATACGAATCAGACTGAACTGATTCAACTGCTGCTTCAGCATGGTGCGGACCCGAATGCTCTGAATGCAGCAGGTCAAACTGCACTGGACATCGCAACCGAACGCGGCAACACTTCTACCGCCTCCTATCTGCGAGAAGCAGCTGCAACCGAATAGTAATCAACCGCATGCAAAATGAAACACAACATGAATAACCGTCAGGACTCTTGTTGCACTACAAAGAGACGGCCTGGCGGTTGTTTGCGATCTGATTCAAGGTAATGAACGAGAATTTGAGCAATGATCTACATATTTTTCTTAAAGCAAGAACCGATTGGCCCTGCACACGGTCTAATACGAAACAAAGCCATGAAAGGAGGCGCCATGTGACCCCTACAGAGCTTACCGCTGCCGCACAAAAAGGGGATGCTGAGGCTTTTGCTGCCTTGATGGCAATGCATCAGAGCCGCCTGTATCGGATCGCTTATGCTTACCTGCACAACGAGGGTGATGCCCTGGAAGCGATACAGGAGTCTACATACCGAGCATACCGCAAACTAAAAAAACTAAAAGAGCCTTCATACTTCGGCACCTGGCTCATTCGTATCCTGCTCAATTACTGTGCAGACGAGCGCAAACGGAAGAACCGTTACAGCCCCGTCACGGAGATGCACGAACCGAGCAGCTGGGATCGTCCCGAAGACCCGGATCTCGCCGCAGCAGTATCTGCTTTGGACCCGGATTGCAAGCAGATTATTATCCTGAGTTATTTCGAAGGATTCTCCCTGACCGAAACCGCAGAGATCCTCGACATTCCGGTTGGTACGGTCAAATCCCGACTTCACCGGACACTTGGACAGCTTCGTGCTCAGCTAGAAATGAAAGGAGATGCATGATCATGACCGATGAACAGAAGCAGCTTGAGGAGTTGGAACAACGTCTGCATGGACGTAAAACGGAATACGATACGATCGCCGTCCCGGATGCTGCGGTGCAGCAGTCCGTACAGACCGGAATACGTCAGGCTGCACGCAAGCGCAAATCGCGGGTACGCTGGTACATGAGCTCGATCTCGGCAGCGGCCATCATCCTGCTGTTTACCGGGTGTATCCGAGTCTCCCCTGCCTTTGCCTCCTTCGTGGAGCAATGGCCTGGCATGGAGGGCATCGTCAGCATGATTCGCCAGGACAAAGGGCTGCAGATGGCGATTGATCAATCCCTGCTGCAGAAGGTCGGGATTACCGACGAGCATGACGGCGCTTCCGTGACCATTGACGGTATTATTACTGACGAGTCACGCATGGTAATTTTTTATACGATGAAAGGCATGAAAGATCTGGAGAAGGGTGAGTATGATATCGACTTGCTTGATGGGAATGGCAAGAATCTTCCTGTTGGGTTTAGCTATGGTTCACCGAGACCGACTTCTAATGAAAATGTTCATGAGAATATGATTGATGTTATCTTTCCCGACGAGGTCTCACCACCGGACGAGCTGAGTGTGGTGTTCAAAACCAGAGGTAAAGCGAATCCTGGAGAATGGAAGGTCACTTTACCTGTAGACAAAAATTTAACCCAAGGCATGAAGAGAGTTCTGCCGGTGAATCAAACATTAACGGTAGATGGGCAGCGTATTGATGTCAAACAAGCTACCCTGTATCCGACTCGTCTCGTACTTGATGTGGCATTTGATCCGAAAAATACGAAGAAGGTATTCGGGCTCAGCGATCTTCAACTGGTTGATGAGCAAGGGCGTGCATGGAGAACGGACACAACAATGGGTGGCGATGACGAACGTTCCATTTACTTTGAGAGTATGTATTTCTCCATACCGAAAAAGCTTACTTTGCAAGGATCTGGTCTTTCTGGTCTGGATAAGGATGAACTGGATCTCTCCCTTGATTTGGAGTCTGGGACTATTACAGGAGGTCCTCCAACTATGAAGTTTATGGGAAGCCGGATTGCTGGAAAAGACCGGATTCTAATGTTCTCTGTACCAGACATGGAGGGCGGATTTGCTTTGGGCTTTACCGAGATTAAAGACGAAGCTGGCAAGAGTTACAATGTGCCAACCTCCAGTTGGCGTACTAAAGATGGAGATTCTTCTGGGATTACAACTGTCCACTCTACTGTAGAAAACGGAGCAAAAATAAAAGGCCATCTACAAATGAAGCTGAGCACTTATCCAATGAAAATCACAGCACCATTCTCTCTCGAAATTCCTTTGGATAACTAATTCTAAAATAACGGCTGGAATCAATAGGGATATTCTATATAATGGAAATCATCTATCAAACAAACAATGATGAACAGAAACGGAGGCTTACACTATGAATCCCCCTTCCATCCGTTACCCCCAGCCGCTTGCTACAGGAGACACCATTGGTGTGGCCGCACCTTCCAGTGGTGTGGATGAATCCCTGCATCATTATCTGAATGAGAGCAAACGAAATATGGAGCGACTTGGTTTTCACGTTCAGGAGAGTCGCTGGCTGCGGCAAAATATCAAATGTGTAAGCTCATCCAAAGAGAACCGTGCAGAAGAGATAAACACCTTTTTCCATGATCCAGCGATCAAGGCCATCATTCCACCGTGGGGCGGAGAGTTTCTGATGGATATCCTGCCATTGCTGAATTGGGAAGCTCTGCGGTCACTACCGCCAAAATGGGTTCTGGGCTACTCGGATATCAGTACCTTTTTATTCGCCTATACCCTGCTCACGGGAACGGCTACAGCACATGGCACCAACTATGTGGACCTCAGATCGAACAAGCTCGATCCGGTGACCGCCCGCTGGATTGATGTATTACAGACGGGTCAGGGAGGACAGATTACGCAATCTTCCTCCACTCATTATCAATCAGCCTGGATACGGGAGTCACCCGGTTTCAATCTGGACACCCCTTCTCGCTGGAAACTTCTCGGTCAACCTGATGACGCGAACGCCGCTGTTACGTTCTCGGGACGACTCCTGGGCGGCTGTATGGATACCATCACCTGCCTAATTGGCACTCCTTACGCGCCGGTTGCATCGTATCTGGACCAGTATTGCGCAGATGAAGGCACCATCTGGTATTTGGAGAGCTGCGAGATGAACGCAGGGGATATTTATCGCCATCTGTGGCAGATGAGACAGGCCGGCTGGTTTGCTGGCGTAAAGGGCTTTTTGTTCGGCAGACCAGCGGGATATTCGGATACCGGAGATTTCAATTTTACCGATGCCTTGTCCTCTGCACTCGGGGATCTGAATGTGCCTGTACTTTACGATGTGGACCTCGGTCACATTCCTCCGCAGATTACTTTTGTGAACGGAGCACTGGGCCATGTCGATTATCGGGCTGGACGCGCGGGACTTCAGATGTCATTTGTGTAATCACCTTTTGTAGGCGGATGCATACCTTGAAGTAAGAACTTATTTCGAGGAAGGGTTGTGCACCATGTCTGAATCCACATCCACGCCATCCGCACGCGTCGTCTACCAGGCTAATCAACCGATGCTCCAATCCGTGCAAAGTGTGCGGAATATGCTTCATCATACAGCCCGGCAGTATGTGGGCCAGAAAGTACAGGTCCAAAATATCGATGGTCAGGTATGGGAAGGCGTCATCATCAGTGCTGATCGGGGAATTCTGTATCTCCAGGTTACACCAATGCATGGATACCCGGAGCCGCGCGCACTGTTTGGACCAACCATCCTGCCACTCGTGCTGTATGAGCTGCTGGTTATTACCCTGTTAATGTAGTCCGAACAATTTGCAATAACGCAATATTCAAAAGGCTTCGCTCCTGTAACCTCCGGGGATCAGGGACGCAGCCTTTTTGGTGCTGCTGCAGACTATTGAGCGGATGTATTAAAAATGTGTGTATGACTTTATCACTCGTGCGGTATGTTTCCGTGTTAACGTGTGAAATATGATACAATGGTGTCGGCCCCAGGGCTTATCTCATAAGAAACGGAGCATGATCCCGCTTGGAATACAACTCTCTTGATCCCCTTCCCACGGTCCAGACCGAGAAGGAGATTCCGGAAAAGAATACGACTGAACAGTCCCGCGTGATTGCCATCTGCTTGCTGGCAGGCAAGATCATGCTGCAAAGCGGGGGCGAAACCTACCGTGTGGAAGATACGATGAAACGGATGGCTGCCGCCCTGGGACTCCCTCATTCACATAGCTATGTTGTACCGACAGGTATCTTTTTCTCGGTGGATGCTACCGAACCAGCCAAGCTGATTCGGATCTCCGAGCGCACCACAGATCTGGATAAGGTGTCCGAAGTGAACGCCGTCTCCCGCCGCATAGGCCAAGGGGAACTCTCCGTTCAGGAAGCCCATGATCTGCTGCTGCAGATTGAAGGTAAACCCTCCTCCTATTCTGCACGGGTCAAACTGCTTGCCGCGGCACTATCGAGTGGTTGTTTTACCATCATGTTCGGCGGAGGCTGGGATGACTTCCTGCCTGCTGTGATCTGCGGAGGAATCGGTTATGCCGCAGTTATTGTTTTTCACCGGCTGGTGCTGGTCAAGTTTTTCGCAGAGCTCAGCGCTTCTTTTGTTATCGGCTTACTCGCCTTCTTACTTGTTGCTATCGGAGCTGGACATGAACGCGACAAAATCATTATCGGATCGGTCATGCCGCTCGTACCCGGACTCCTGATTACCAATGCGGTGCGTGATCTGATGGCTGGACATCTGGTGTCCGGGTTATCCAAGGGAGCTGAGGCGTTCCTGACGGCGTTTGCCATTGGTACAGGCATTGCGGTTGTATTTTCACTTTTTACGTAAGACGGAGGTATGCAGGTTATGCTTCATTTTATAGAACAAGCCCTGACCAGCTTTGTCGCTTCGGCTGCGTTTGGCATCATATTCAATGCTCCACGCCGCATGCTGCTTCATGGCGGCTTCGTCGGCATGATCGGCTGGATTATTTATGTCGTGCTGGAATATGCGGCAGATGCCGTTCCTGCTACACTTGCAGCTACCATCGCAGTTGGTGTGATCAGCCAAATGTTCTCCCGTCTGTTCCGGGCGCCGGTCATTATCTTCAGCGTTGCGGGTATCATTCCACTCGTCCCTGGTGGTCTCGCGTATAACGCCATGCGCAGTTTTGTACAGAATGACTACAGTGCGGCCATCGAGATGGCTGCCAAAGCACTAATGTTATCTGGAGCCATCGCTGTAGGACTTGTCCTCTCTGAAGTTCTCAACCAGATGATACGCCGACTGCCTGGCGCGCTAAGGGCCAAGTCCTAATCGGTTCTAGAATTACATATCGACTCATACATCTGATGGTCATAGAAAAGGCCCGTTTCATCAGGATTTAACCTGATCATAACGGGCCTTTTAAAATTTAATGCTTTTGGGTGATTGCTTGGCAGGAATGGATTACTTTACGAATGTGTTTTTCACCCGGACCGACTTCAGAAAATATGGGATGAAGATGCAGCATGTCAGTATCGATCTGATGGTTAAATTCCGTGCGGGAGTTGTATCGAACGCGTTCAGCGCTCCTGGAATCTCAGTCTGACCAATCATGATCCATGTCCCAATGGCAGCCAGCACGTTAGCCAAGTACAGCATGATCATCATGCGAGGAAACTGCCTTTTTTTCGTATACAACAGGATCAAATTCACAATAACAATGATCAGAAGAACGACGTTACTTATGGCTCCGTACCATAATAACGGGTTCATGACACGATGGTACAGGTCCAGATCCGCTTCACTGAACATTCCCCGATCGGCCGGATTCATGATAACAGAAACCTGGGACAGATCCACAACCAGTAGCAGCAGTGAAGCAATTAAGCTAATCTGAATTAGAATAAGCCAGCCGCCCAAGCCGGATATTCCAGGCAGCTCCACCCTTGTCCCGGGTTCAGCAAACAATTGTCTTGTGTCAACATCGATGTTACGTTCTTGATCTCCCATCTCATCCTCCCTCCAAACTGTTAAAACGTACATTATACCTCATGATCCATATTTTGTGTTGTAAATCAGGAAATAAAATCCAACAGGTTGGATCCATCCAGCTTTACCGTCCTGCACGGTTCATTACTGATGCAAACAAATCTGCCGCTGCCCCACTTCCCGAACGCATGTAATGTTCTGTATCGGTGTGGTCAAACCCCATCCAGACAGCTGCAGTCCACTTGCTCGTGTAACCGACGAACCACAGATCCCGATTACCATCCCTGCCGATCCCAGGTACTGCCGCCTGTGTCGTTCCCGTCTTCCCCGCCACCTTGTACCCACTTAGCTGGGCCCGGCTGCCGGTTCCCTGGCTAACCACATTTTGCAGCATCATGGTCATTGTATTAGCCGTAGTGGACGTGATCACCTGCTTGTTCTCGGGTCGATACGCGTAAATGATTCGTCCATTCGTGTCCCTAATCTCCCGAATTAGATGTGCTGTATTGAATCTGCCATCATTCGCAAACACGGAATAGGCCTGGGCCATTTTCAGCGGTGATACGCCTTTATATACACCTCCCAGCGCAATGGAGAGGTTGTAATCTTCCTGATCCAGTTCAATCCCCAGCCGGCTTGCAAACTCATGTGCCTGTTTCAGCCCCGTCTGATTCAGAAGCCATACCGCTGGTGCATTAATGGACCTCTGGAGTGCAGATGACATCGTGACAGAACCTCTATACCGCCCTCCCAGATTGCTTGGTCGATAACTGCCATACGACGTGCGTTTGTCAGGCAGCATGCTCTCCGGTTTAAAATGACCGGATTCCAGAGCTGGACCGTACGCAATAATCGGCTTAAATGCCGAACCAGGCTGCCTCGCGTCGGTGATTGCCCGGTTCATGCCACCTGTCACCGGATTTCGTCCACCCATCATCGCTTTCACTTCACCATTATGCTGATCAACAATAACCATACTGGCCTGTACCTGTTCATCTTTCCGATCATCACTAAAATGTGAGGGGTCACGGAATGCTTCCTCCATGGCTAGCTGTGCCTGGCTGTCGAGTCCGGTGTGAATGGTCCATCCTGCAAATTGAATATCTGTTTCTCGCCTGCCAGTAAGACGAGCAGCTTCCTGCATCACTGTATCCACCACAGATATATAATCCGGCTTAGGTTGTTCTGCACCACCTGACACAGATGCTGCTTCAGGCGGCGTATAGTCTACGCGGCGTGCTTCCTGCATTTGTTCTCGGGTAATCAGCCCATGTTTGTACATTAGAGCAAGGATGACGGAGCGTCTGTGCTTGGATCGCTCATCATCATCCACCGGATTATAGATGGAAGGCCCCTTGGGAATACCCGCCAGCGTAGCGATCTGCCATAGCTCAAGCTGATGCAGGTCTTCATGGCCGAAGTAACGCCGCGCGGCGGCTTTCACTCCATACTGCTGGCGCCCCATATAAATATGATTCAGATACATTTCCAGCAGTTCATCCTTGCTAAATCTCTTCTCCAGCGAAATGGCTATCGACATTTCGTTCACTTTCCGCACCAGCGTTTTCTCTCCGTTCAAGTACAGATTTCTGGCCAACTGCTGCGTAATGGAGCTGCCTCCCTGACTCCAATCCATATGTGCGATATCCTGCACAACAGCCCGGCTTATACCGATATAATCGATCCCTTTATGCTGATAAAAACGGCGGTCTTCCGTAACCAGAAATGCCTGTATTAACAGCTCGGGCATGTCTTCGAGATCCGTATATTCTGCAAACCCGCTCGACTGCGTACGGAATCTGGCAATTTCAGCTCCAGTCGAGTCAGTAATAACGGCCGAAGAGGCTTGGGCTATGGCCTCCGGATGATTACGCACCATAGCCTCACCGTATAGAGCCATATAGAGAAAACCCATTAGTAACAAAACAACAACGACTACTGCTGCGTCAAAAATATAATAAATTCCCTTCTTTATCTTCTTTCTCAATATCCCTGCTCCTTGCCTTCCTGTTCTTCCGGGAAGGCATGTTCACGCGCATCCAGGTAAACGGACTCAAGCGCATGCTGTAACAGTAATGTCTGTTCATAGGCAAGCCTAACCCAATGCTCTATCTCAGCTTCGTCTCGGCAGTGTCCTTTCATGATTTCCTCCAGTGCAGAACGAACACCATACAGCGTCAGTTTGATCGGCAAATCGGATTGCGCCGAACCTCGCTGCACTTCATCTCTTTTCATCCTTTCATCAGCATGATTATCGAGACCTGGAGTATATTCAGTCATTGAAGCGGAACCTTCACGTCCACTCAACTTCCCCTTGTGCATGCGGAGCGCAACGTCATTCAGATTGGCTGCGATCTGCCGGAGCTCGCCTCGATTCAACACCTCAATCGGGGCGGGGATCTGCCCTGCAGCCATCTCCTGTGTTCCCATGGTAATCCGGTTCATATCGTCTGAAATTTTCTGGGATCGAATCCAAAAGAACAGAGCAAATAAGGCTCCTCCGATGAATATCAAGAAGGGCCTTGTTCCGACATGGTTGATTCCCCAGTGGACGATACGAGTGAACCCTGTCGCCTCAGACAAGATGTGATGATAAGCGAAACGTGACATGCGATAAACGACAAACAGGAGCATGGCGCTAAGCAGCGCACTTGCTCCACAGATGTATATGTATCTTAATCTGACTGTACGTAATGAACCTCTCATATTCGGTCTCCTCCTCCATTTAAGTAGATCCTTGTGGATTGAGGTTAAGCTTACCGAATACTTCTTAATAAGGAAGTGGTTAACTTCTTATCATTTTCTTAAAATAGCTGCTTTTGTTACCTTCCCTGTTCCTCTGAAACATGATGAACAGAGGCAGGAGCCAGCGGGAAGCGGGTCACAAAATCGGTTCTGCCATTCTCACTGAATGCGGCGATATGGCCATGATGCAGCTCAATCATGGATTTGGCAATAGCGAGGCCAAGCCCCGTGCCTCCCGTTTCGCGCGAGCGGGATTTGTCGACCCGGTAGAACCTTTCGAATAAATGAGGCAGATCCTGAGCCGGGATAGATTCTCCATAATTACTGATACGGGTCACTGCTTCTCCCTCATCAAGGGATAATGCAATTTCAACAACTTTCCCTTGTGCTCCATACCGGATTGCATTGCTGAACAAATTCTCGTAGGCCCGGACAAGTTCTCCCGGAGCTGCCATAATCCAGAGCGGCTCCTGACCGCCAGTGATCTTGTACGTCATGCCTGCCTCTTCCAGCATGGGAGCAAACTCCTCAGCCAACTGCATCAGAAACGGATTCAGATTAAGCGGTGTCAGAGACAAGGGAAGGCTTCCACCGCTAACACGTGTATACTCGAATAAATCATCAATCAATTTCCTTAAGGTTAAGGATTTCTCATATGCAATGCTGACATAATAACGCATTTCAATCTCGTCCTGGTACCGATCCTTCTCGATGTACTCCAGGAAACCAAGAATGGAGGTCAGCGGGGTTCTAAGATCATGAGAGATACCCGTGATCAGGTCATTTTTGGCAGCTACCGCACTTCGCTCTTCCTGCAGCGATTGCTGCAATTGCTCGGCCATCTGATTGATGCTGGCAGCAACCACGCCGAATTCGTCCGATGTCTTCACCTCGATCCGGTGTGACAGCTCCCCTTTGGCCACCTCCTGGATGCCGTCAGTAATTTCATCCAGAACCAGCATCACCCTGCGCGTGAACAGGAAAAAGAACAGTACAAAAGCTAACACGCCGATTATAATCATCAGCGGAACAGAACCAACATGGTTAATCAGCCACCGGATTCCTCTGGCTGGAATGGAGTAATCGGGATATACCTGAGCTGCCAGAATCGATTGCACAACCTTGCTGCCGCCATACAGAATAGCTGCCGTCAAAATCCCGCTCAGCAGAAAGGCATAGATAAACTTCCACCGGACCGTATTAATCAATTTTGAATTCATTCACAAGACTCCCTGCTCATGTGCTTCAACTTCCATGCAACGTGGCGATATAATTGAGCATTTGTGTTACGGCTTAATCATTTTGTAGCCAACGCCCCACACAGTTTGAATAAACTTCGGATGTTTGCTGTCGACTTCAATTTTCTCGCGAATCTTCCGGATATGTACCATCACCGTATTATTGGATTCCATAAATTCTTCTTTCCATACCTGTCTGTAAATCTGCTCCATGCTTAATACAGAGCCTTGATGACGTGCGAGCAGTTCCAGCACGGCAAATTCTCGCGGAGTTAGCCGAACAGGCTGCTCGTCTACCCAGACCTCATGTGTATCCGTATTGATGACCAGATCATCGATGACCCATTCATGCTCCTTGTGTTCCCGTCCTTCATTGAACGTATAGTACCTGCGAAGCTGGGATTTGGCCCGGGCAACAAGTTCAAGGGGATTAAACGGCTTGGTCACATAATCGTCCGCACCAATGCTTAGTCCCGTTATCTTGTCGATATCCATGCTCTTGGCGGACAGCATGATGATAGGCATCTTCTGCTCTTCTCTGATCTTCATGCACGCTTCGATTCCGTCCATATTCGGCATCATGACATCCAGAATAATCAGATCGATCTGTTCTTTCTTCAGTTGTTCCAGTGCTTCGATTCCGTCACTTGCCGTCAAAACCCTGTAACCTTCATTGCCAAAATAAATCTCCATCAGTTTAATAATTTCCTGCTCGTCATCCACAAGCAGAATGGTAGCTGGCTGTGCCACGGCATTATTCCTTTCGATTCCATGAATCATTGATTCTTCAAATTATACCACCGGGGAACGAATCTGCGAAAATCATCATGATCTACCCGAACACGCTCAATCTTGTCCATCATGTCATTTGTCTCTTCCGGTTTCACCTGCTGGATCCACACCACAGAAGATACAAGCGCCATTGCTGTGTATAAGGAATACAACCTCCAGAACTGCTCGTCAGGCTCGTTACCGCCAAAGTAACCCTGGATCTGTCCAATGGAATAGGGAATGCTCGTCTCGGATGCAAACAGGCCCAGCTTCAGAAATTCATGAACCGGATCACCCTGGTCAAAGCGGTTGAAATCAATGACTCCTGCAAGCTTATCATCCTTGATGACAAGATTGCCCGGATGAAAATCATCATGCTGGAATCCATCGGGCCGATGTTTCATCCAGTCCAGATTCTCTTCGATAAATGCCAGAACATGCTGATCATGTTCCATTTTGACAGAACACTGTCTATACTTCTCCACATAAAGCTTATGCTTCTTGCTCTTGCGGACGTACCACGATTCTGCTTGGTCCTCTACCTTGAAGCGATGGATCTTTCGCAGTTCTGTACCTGCTTCCATGCCTACATCCCATTGACTTTGTTGGCTCATGTGGGGAAGAGCCTCCGATGCTTCTTCACCCTCGATATAGCCAAGCAGCATATAACCATTCTGTTCATCCAGCCGTCCCATGCTTATCGGTAATGGACAGCGGACACCCAATTCCCGCATGGCAGTCATGCATTGATATTCAGTCCTTTTCAAAGATTCCTGAGACAGGTGATATGTACGCAGCAAAAAATGCCCCTGATCCGGGACAAAGACCTTACATTTCAGATCCGATGAATAACCCCTCAACAAGGGCTCCACCTCTGTTACCTGATGCAGTTGAGGAATGTTCTGAAGCAAGCCATGTAACGCCTGATATGTGAGATTCCGTTTCAACTCATGGTCCTCCGCTCTTAATGTATAAATAGTATCGTCCGTCTATTGGTCCTTTAACCTATTGCAGTACCGGACTCGCAAGCTTCTATGTATTGTATTAGAACGATCTGATTTAGGCAGTACCAAAAACCCTATGTATTCAATTAGTCAAACAATACGCCTTGGACTCTCTCCCCGTCAGGGTCAGCATTGTATATAGCTGCCCTCTATGATGATAAACGTGCCCCATAATCTCGAGCAGCCATTCCAGACGACTATAGGACGCCCCCCAATAGGAATCGGTTACCTTCAGCAGTTCCTCCGTGTTAAATTGCCTGTACCGTTGATACAAATACATCTGATTCTCAATAAGAGCCTGCTTGATCTCGCTTAACGTACGGGGTTGATTCTCTTCATAAAACGCAGCCATCTCCTCTTCCGAGGCACCTTCTGATATGTACACGCCTGCACGACAGATCATCGACAAATGCGAGAGCAGCTCACCTACTGGCGGTTTCCCCTCAATCGGAGTCAAAGTCAAATCCTGTTCGGACAGCTCATCACAGATATCAATCAATGATGCGACTGCCACATCAATATGTTTGAATGCAGATTGAATCACCGATATCACTTCCTTTTCATCCCATTATACAGAACGTATGATCGTATTTCAATCAGTATTACACCCCCTATATATATAAACAAGCTACCTAGCAAAACCAACATTCACGAACAAAAAAAGTCCCTCCTCCATCATATAGACGGAAACAGGGACGTTTTGTTGCTTCTATACATTCAATCTGGATTTTAACTTGAGTATAACGAACAATAGGTTCGATCAAATCTTCCGACAAACAGATCAGACTTACGAATGAAAAACTGCAATTCTCCGCAGTCCCACCACTGGAAACCAATGGCGTCATGGGTATCTATCTTAAGAAGCAGTAACGTATCCTCCAGTTCCTGCCGTGTGCGTTCCGGATCTCCGCCATAATGGGCAGTCAGCTTGTTCTCGCATTTCTCTTCATCATACTCGTATTCTTCACCAAGTACGATCTGTAACAGCGCTTGATGCTCTGCATCCGGGTGCTGGCCGTCAGGGTAACCGAACATTCCGCCCCAATTCTGGGTACTCGGATGATTCCAGTCCGATTCGAATTCAAGATACCGCTCATACAGCCCCCCTTCCGGGTCTGCCACTTCATTCTCGCCCGACTGCTGTACGGATAGTGCATTCAGCGCCTGGGCATCAACATAAGCATATGTAGGAAACTCCAAATTAGGCAGTACCGTAACGGCATGTGCAGCAAATTCGGTCTCCAGCGCGGTAACGCCTTCAGGCTCACGCCTAGTCAGGTTATGCGAATCCGGCTCATAGATCACATGATGTTCAATATTGTAGGCGGGCTCATCGACCCCAATAAAAAAGTAGAGCATTCCCCGTTCAGGCAAGCTCACGCGTCCATCATTCGGGGTATATGGAAGCAAGTCCACAAGATTCAGCTGGGCAAGAAAAGTCATCGGCACACCATCCTGTGTCAGCGGCCACTGGATATGCTCAGGGAGATCCGGATTGCCGCCCACACGTGAATTGCCCGTTCGGCGATATTCATCGAGTGTCGATACATCCAGCCGGATTCCCCAGCGACTTGAGGATACCAATAGATCAGCGGCAGTGCCCAATCCGTACTCCTCCAGCGTTTTGCGAGCTTTTCTAGTCAGACGTTCACATTGTTCGGGTTTAATCATTCAGATCCTCTCCTTCAGCCAATACATCTATGGTGAGACATATTCACGTTCACACCTGTATATTCTTCCGGCACGAGTTCTTTCCCTGCTTGTGGTTAAAAAAAGAGACCCGCAAAACCATCCGCAGGTCTCCTTACATATATAACCTTGTTACCGAATCTGCTCGGACGAATCACGCTGTAAAGCCCGAATGTGCTCTTCTCCATCGAGAAACTCATGAGCCTGATGCGCAGCCATCACGCCATGGTAGCTAATATCCAGTCCCAGATCTTCCTCTTCTTCCGTGGAGCGAACAGGTACCATTTTGCCAATGAGCTTCAGACCGAACCAGGTCATGACAAAGCCCCAAATGACAAGCGCCGCGAGTCCCAGTGCCTGAACACCGAGCAGCTTCCAGCCACCGCCCATGAATAACCCGCCGTCTGTGGCGAACAGCCCTACAGCAATCGTCCCCCACATCCCGGATGCCGCATGAACAGGGAAAGCACCAACCGGATCATCGATCCGGCGACGTTCAAGCCAATTGGTTGCTGCCATCATGAGCAGGCCGGATACCGCACCGATAAAGATCGCTGCTGCATCGCCAACAAATGCACAGCCTGCCGTAATCCCCACCAGACCGGCAAGGGATCCATTAATGACGGACGGAGCATCTGAACGTTTGAAGCGGAACAGCGTGTATAACATCGTAACCGCTCCACCCGAGGCAGCGGATAGCATGGTGACAATCGCAATATGGCCGATTCTTACATCCGTGGCGCTCAGTGTGCTCCCGGCGTTGAAACCGAACCAGCCAAACCACAACAGAAATGCACCTACGGAAGCAAGCGGAAGATTGCTGGGAAGAGCAATTGCACTCACGCCATGAGGCGTGTATTTGCCTTTGCGCGGACCAATAATGATCGCTGCGGCCAAGGCCGAGAATCCTCCCAGGGCATGAATGACAGCCGATCCGGCAAAATCCTGCATGCCCAGCTCGCTGAGCCAACCGCCGCCCCATGCCCAGTGACCGCCAACCGGGTATATTATAGCCGTCATTAAAATGATATACAGGAGGTAGGCACGGAAGTTGATCCGTTCTGCTACCGCACCTGATACGATGGAAATAACGGCGATGGTGAACGCGGCTTGGAACAGCCAGAACGTTTCAAGCGATACAGGCACGTCGATATGAGACAGATCGCCATTCAGGAAGAATCCCGTAACTCCAACAAAACCGCCAGCATCAGAGCCGTACATCAATCCGAATCCAACAGCATAAAACAGTAATGTGCCTATCGTAATGTCGGCAAAAACCTTCATGATAATGTTCACACTATTTTTATAACGGACAAACCCGGCCTCCAGAAGGGCAAACCCACCCTCCATCAATAAAATCATGGCCGCACTCAGTACCACCCAGACCGTATCGATCCCGGAGCTTAACGTCTCCAAAGTCATGCTTGTACATCCTCCGTTTCACTAAGCTGTCTGATCTCGCGGATCATATCGGGCGGAAGCTCAATCTCGCCTTTCTCCTTGATGTGAGGGTGCTCGATTTGCTCCATAATCCGATCCAGTTCACGAATATGACGGCGGATCTGTTCCATCTTGCGAAAGCGCTCCTTCACCTGCACCATATATTCCACGGCCTGATGATGGGAGGCAGGACGGCCTGCGAACCACTTCCTTACGGGCGACATGGATTGATAGGCGACTTCCTCCGCACGCTTCTTTTGTTCAAATAGTTCAATTTTATGTTTGAGGGTTCCAATCTCATTTTCTTTTTTGACCTTCAGCTGCTCGATAAGGTACAATAAATCGGACGATGATATTTGCAATGCTGTATGGTGGTACACCTCGTCGATTACTAACATATCATGTCAGGACTCCTTACATATCAAGTTACTTGTTACCGATTATAGTTTGCCGTGGTCTGCTCGTCAATCTTTTTTTGGAGTCCAATTATTTGGATGAGAAGTCGTTCTTCGCAGACGGCTTTATTTTTGTTTGTATAGTTACACATAACAACATTAATTCGGCATGAACCCATGTATAAGGAGAGGAATGCAACATGTTAACTCGCAATGACGATATTCGGCATCAGATCTGGCAGACTGTCTCGGAGCTGGACGAAGAACAATTGAACCGGAAACCTGCACCGGAGCAATGGAGTGTTATGCAGGTACTCCGTCACTTGAACCTAATGGAGCGCATCATTGTGAAGCAAGCTGAGTTTGCTCTGCAGAAGGAACAAAATGTGACCGTCGATAAAAAACCTTACGAACTTTCACTGGACCGCAGCCGTTCCCTTGATGCTCCGCCCCATCTGCAGCCTCCAGCAGAGCCGGAATCTCTTGCTGACGTTCGCCAGGATCTGGAACAATCCCATCAGGCATTGACTGATTTCGCCCAAACCAATGATTCCTCCCTGCTGCGCAGCAAGTCTTTCCCTCATCCTGTATTTGGAGAGATGGACCTTGCCCAGTGGGTTGATTTTGCAAGCTATCATGAAGAACGCCATCTCGGGCAGATCAAGGATATCAAGCAGGCGCTCGGATTTTAAGAGCTCTCCTCATCCAAAATAAACACGTAAAAAACCTCCAATGCACGTCAGCGTGAATTGGAGGTTTTTTTAGTTCGAAGTAGTCATTAATAATTAAAATACTGATCATGGCTCATAGCCTGACAGCAGATCATTTACATTATTTTTTTGCCCAAAATCGCCAGATCCCGTTTCACACCGTCCAGTACAGCCACTTCCGGATAGTAGCCCCATTGCTCAAAGCCATGCTTGCGCAGCAAACCAAGACTTGGTTCATTATGTCCAAAGACAAAGCCCAGAATCGTTGTAATTCCCAGCGCAGGACAAGCAGCAAAAATTGTATTTAACAAACGTCCACCGGCCCCGATTCCCCGGCATTGCTCATCAACGTACACACTCACTTCCACTGTACCGTTGTAGGCTGGCCGCCCGTAAAATGAACTCAGACTGGCCCAGGCCACAACCTGTCCCTCAAGTCTCATCACCCAGAGCGGACGACGGTCCGGTGAATGCTCCTCAAACCAAGGCACGCGCTGCTCAACCGTAACAGGCTCCAGGTCTGCTGTCACCATCCGGCTCTCGATTGTGGAATTATAAATCTCCACAATTCTCGGCAAATCCTCAAGACGCGCATATTCAATCTGCACACGTTCCAGCTTCATGTTTACTCCTCCATCATTCCAGATCGAACTCTAGTATGACGAATATTATAACGGAGAAGGCAAGCAGACGTCATCCCCCAAACATTCCTATGAAAAAGCAAGGGAATAATATCATGAACGGTTCACTCCATTGCATTTAGTTGATTGCTTTACTCTCCACAGGTGAAGAAAGTCTAATCAAGGTCGATGGCTGTCCAAATGCCATGGAAGCATCTATAAAGTTCTCTAAAGATTGAACAGAATCCGTCAAAACCTTGATTAAATAATTGTACGATCCAGCCAGCCGATGACACTCGATCACACTCGTATGATCTTTGCAGAACACTGTGAACTGTTCACACTTTGTATAGTTATAGAGGATAAACGCTGTGATAGGTTTGTCTATTTTGTCCGGATTGATGATTGCTTTATAGCCAGCGATAATCCCTTTCTCTTCAAGCTTCTTAACTCTCTCGTTCACTGCAGGGGTAGATAACCCTACTTTTTTCCCTAGTTCCGTAAAGGAACACCGGGCATTTTCCTGCAAGTGTAATAGTATGTCTCGATCAATCTCATCCATGCTTATAACTCCTCATTAAGAATTTTAAGTGAAACACTATTTTTTCAACTAAAAAGAAAGTCATTCTATAAAATTACCATCAGATCATTATGTAAGGGGAGCAATGGTTTTATTAAAATTAGATTAATAGAACGTTTCAAAAAATAAAAATACAGGAGGTCTTTACCTTGTCTTTAGAAATGAGAAATACATGCCAAACCTGCGAAAGCAGGCTCCATACGGATTCTTTAGCGTATATTTGTACGCATGAATGTACTTTTTGCCATGAGTGTACTGTGAAAATGAAGTATGTGTGCCCTAATTGTAAAGGAGAACTTGTACAAAGGCCAAGAAGTAAATCTTCAATGAGTTGTCCCCTTTCACCTGTTAAATGAACAAAAGCAGTCGATCATGGATCGGCTGCCTTTTTTTAAAATTTCTCGTTGAGCTTCCTTATTCCCTATCCTCAATATCCTTCATGAATTTCAAGACAGCTTCATTCATCTCCTTGGATTGGGTCCAATGAAGGTAATGATGACCTTGCAAAGGGATGATTGTACTCGCAGGATGATCCGTAAGTTGGGTTTGTAAAAAAGTAAATAGCGATTTACCATCCTCCCTCACCCTGTCATCTTCTCTGCTAAAAAACAACACAGGCATATCTGATGGAAAGGACATATGAGCTGTTTTTTTCACATTATCACCCAATTCATTGGTCTCTTGAACGACATTTTCGTTGTAAGCATTCCATGCTGTAATGGCTTTGGTCATTGCTAGATTCTTGTCCGAATAAGTACCCTCACTCGCAAGGGGAAGATAATTACGAGCATCCAGGGAGATGGCGAGTCTAGCCAATCCAGAGGGTGCCATATATCTCATATAACCTGGCATGGATGGAGGAGTTTCATTGAAGTAATCGAGAGCTGCTGGCCACGTTGCGTCTATGCCTACAACCGCCTTAACCTCTTCAGGATATTTATGAGCATAGTACATGCTATAAATTCCGGAAACAGAATGCGGCATTAATACATATGGCCCTGGGATATTCAATTGCTGCAGTGCACTTCTCAGTTCCCCAACAATGTGTTCCACCGTTCTTTTCTCATCGGTCATATCACTCCAGCCATATCCGAACGGCTCTACCACGACAACTTTGTTATGTGTGGACATCTCATTCATTAAAGGCTCAAAATCCAGTACAGGCGAGGCAGTTCCCAGGCCGCTTAATAACACAATGGTGTTTGGTCCGTTCCCTTTTGTGTAGACATGCATCCGTCCATTCTCCACTTGGATATATTTTCCTATTGCCGGGTATCGATCTCTTTCTACCAGCTTCATGATGTGATGAAAGCAAATCCAGATGAGTACAACCGACAACATGAATACAAACATTCTTTTAAAGAGGGTTAGAATCTTACTTTTCTTTTTGACACTCACTTGATACTCGGCTCCCCTCCATATTTTTTTCGTCGTCAAAATGCCTTTTTCATTCCTCCATTTGTTATTGATGCTTTACCTTGGGAACGATCATAACCCTCCAGGTTAAAGGTGAAGTACGGACCCAGTTTAAGTTAAGTTTAAATTTTGGTTTTTTTCATCTTTCTTGATAGAAAAAAAATAAAGAAGACCATACCTGCTGGCATGGTCTCCTTTATTCCGTTAGATTTACTTCGTTTAAAGACGAGTTATAATCTATCTAGTTACCGATTTAATGGAGAGGATTGAAATTCCTCCGATAATTGCTAGAACAAATGACATGATAAAAATGGACGAGAACCCGATCTGAGCAATCATAAAAGCTGCAATCACCGGCGCAATCGCTTGTGTCACGGTATTCCCCAGGTTATAGATTCCCAAAAACAATCCAACTTGTTCCTTATCAGGAATAACTCTTAAATTCAATAGATTATCCAGGGAATTCCATATCCCCATTCCCAGGCCAGCCATAAACCCATAGATAATGATACCCACATCATTTTGCAGGAAGAATAGGCTCAGTGCCCCGATTCCCAGTGCAATGGTCGACAAACCGACCGGTAGTTTCAAAATATTAAACTTATCGGAAATAGGCCCGGCAATAAAACCCATGACTATGCCAAAGATCAACATAATGATATTGATTAATTGCACTGACTGCTGTGTCGCTGAAGTATCTTTGTGCAAGAAATCTGTCATGATGAATAATAAGTATCCTGTTATCGCAAAATTCCCAATCCCTTGAGATATCTTACCGATTAGCGCTAAGTAATAGTCACGGCCAACAGACCATTTTGGAAAAACAGCCAGTACCTCTTTGACTGAAAGCTTGTTCTTCTTTGGCAATGAGGATTTATCCATCTTTTCTTCCAGGTTCGATGGTTCACGTACAATAAACGCTGCAATCAGTGTACCGATGAATGTAATGATGCCGAAGATAATAAACCCTAAACGATATTGACTCAAGAAAACGGCTGCTAAAATCGTAAAACCATTGTTACCAAGCGCCATACCCAGTCCACCATAAGCTGACGAAGCTGTCCCTTTGCCGCTATCCGGCGCCAGATCCAACCAGGCAACCATTGGTGCGACAATGAAGTTTAATGCAATTTGACCAAGCATCCAACTTAGCAATAAAAAAGGAATGGAAGTGGCCGTGGAAGCGAGGATCATGGCTAACATAAATACAAATGCCCCAGAGACGAGCCAAGGCGTCCGCTTTCCGAAACGTGATTTGGTGCGGTCGGAGAAGTATCCGGCTACCATATTTGAAATAGCTGCCACGATCATCCCTAATGCTGAAAACAGTGCTAAAATGTTGATTTTGTTTTCCGCATCCAACTGCTGTATCATTGCTGGCAAAAACAAGCTTGCTGTAGCAATATATGGCCCCAGCCAGGAAGCAGGCCCAATGATTAAACCTGGTACTAAACGTTTAAGCGGTATCGTTGTCATGTGTAATTTCCCCTCTGAAGGCTTAATCATTCTTAACTGAATAGAAGTCAAAATCTGCATATGAGTCATGCTGATGTGCATCAACCGAACCTATGAAGTTAAACAGCCCGGTAAACCCACCTATTTCACCTGGCTGACCGTTAACACCTTCATCAGATAAATACGCAGCATCAATCGTATTTGCTAATACTTCCCATTCTCCATCCGGTTCCAAGCGGTAAAAAATATCTGCAATGCCTGAATTATAGTTCAATTTCAGATCAATCACATTCTCAGGAACCGGGATCGTTTCTTGAAGCAATTCATTACGATTCCCTAACTTTGCTTGCAATACATTTAATACCGTTCCATGAGATAATTCGGAATAGGTTAAGTGAGCGTAGAGCCAGTTATTTGAATCATAGTAGAGTCCCATACCAGCCGTTTCCGAGTAGTGATCAGGGGTAAATTGAACCCTTGTTTGAAATTCATAATGAAATGATGTCGCCCGAGTTGCCATCAATGCCGGATTCACTTGCGAAAAGAAAGAGTTCTCTCCGTATATACGCAAGTATCCGGGACGTTCCATCGTGTTTACCCAACCAGCTTCTTGATTTCGATATGGCGTCATAAACTGCACACCATAGGTTGCATCATCAAAATGATCATGAACGTCATGAGATGCTGGAGACGATAATTGAACTCCCTCCATGCCCTTCACTTCCATTTTGGCCAAGTTGGACCCATCTTCCATTTCAAGCCAACCGTCCTGTGACCACTTCATTTTTTGAATTGACGTTTCCCGTCCCAACGGATTTAGCAGGGTACCTTCAAGAGGTCGAGACATGAGATGAGCAATATACCATTCACCCGTATGGGTTTGTACTAATGAGCCATGACCTGCTTTTTGCATTTTTGAAGTTGGATTGTACATTTCAAAATGTCCTGCATCCGGATCACCAAGTGAAAACAAATGCCTTGGTGAAGAGGTGATGATTGGCTCTTTGGAAGGATGCGGTTCATATGGTCCAAAAATATTTGTTGATCGTCCCATCTCTACACCGTGTGCATAGCCTGTTCCACCTGCTGCAATGATAAGGTAGTAATACCCGTTATGTTTATAAATCTGAGGTGCTTCTGCACAACCCCGGCTGGTAAACCCCTGGGTTACCCGTTGCCAAGTCCCGATAATCTTTCCTTCATCTAAATCAAACTCAGCTATTACAATATGCCCGGGTGCTTGATAGCCTTGACGCGTTTCCCATTCAAGTATGGAAATGTAGTGTCTTCCATCCTCGTCATGAAATATAGCTGGATCAAAACCAATGGATGTAAGATAAAGCGGTTCCGACCATGGCCCATTGATATGATCTGCCCATATTGCGTATGAATCGGCATTAAATTCACGACCTGCCATATTCGTCATGTGGGAATACGCGAGCCAATACTTCTTCGTGGATGCATCATAAGATAAATGGGGTGCCCAGATCCCAGCAGGTGTATACGTCCCCCGTAAATTGACTTCGCCCTCTTTCAATACAAAGTCAATGAGCTCCCAGTTTGCCAGATCTGTTGATTTGAAAATTTGTATCCCTGGATTCCAGTGAAAAGTGGACGTTGCAATATAGTATTCATCATCAACCCGAATAATCGACGGGTCTGGAGCCATTCCAGGTATTACAGGATTATTAATCATTGTCATTTCTCTAATCCCTTTCATAGTCATCTGTTTGGTTCAGCACTATTTTAAGCGCTTTCTATTTTATGGCGAGTCTTACCCTTTTTACTGAGATCGCCAGCAACAAATTGATACCGTTTTCTTTTTTGACTATAATAAACGTACACTCTTGCTGAATATCGATAATAGAAGATATATCAAGGTCAGTTACGAAAGCGTTTCCCTGTTGCTTACTTATATTATAATAACGATTCATGTCGAATTTCGATTGCATCATTAACGTTTAATTTACCCAAATCAAAGGTGGTCACATGGATGGATCATAACATGCAAGCATTTATAGGCAGCACAACAGAACTTCTTCCACGCATTGATTGGAACATTCGCTTTTTTGGTGCCCACAAGCAAACGGTTCCTTCTCCATGGTCCATGACCAAAGAGTTCCATCATGCTTTTGAGATTTTAATTGTATTGGATGGTGCGCAAGAGACCGTTCTTGAAAATGAACAATATATCATTCAACAGGATGAGATTCTCCTTATTCCTCCTGGTTTTGAACATACCAACCATTGTATCTCTCCCGAATCCATGACCTATTTTTGCGCTCATTTTGATATTGATGAACCTGCTCTGCGTATGAAGATCATGAAAAACTGTGATTGGGTCTATACCCCTTCCAGTCCATATCACAATAGGTTAAGGACTTGTCTGCAAAAATGGATAGACATTCTAAATGATAGAGAAATATTGTTCGCTACAGCAAAGTTAAGGGCACAAGTGGTCCTCTTTGAACTATTAGAAATTCTGATGGATATCCAACCAACAACCACAGACGTAAGAACAAATCAATCCATCACGACAGCAAAATATGCGAAGGAAATTGCCGAAGCAATAAAGTGGACCTTCAAAAAAAGGTGCATTGAAACAAACGGTAGTGTAGATTTTACGATTCATATCCAACCGATTATTGCCTCTCTCGGCATCAGCCCCAACTACGGTTTGGAAGTCTTCCAAAAAATATATCAAATGTCGCCGCGAAAATACTTGTCCGATCTAAAACTTCAAGAAGCAAAGATATTACTACAGCAGCCCCAGTTGTCGCTGAATGAAATAGCAAATCGGTTAGGATACAAAAACCTTTCCCACTTTAGCCGGCAATTTAAGAGATGGACTGGAATAAATCCTTCGGAATTTGGGAAAAAGACTAGCATTTAACCGTTTAGCTTGGACTTCCTACATTCTCGTCCAAAACCAAAACTGGAATGTGTTCAAACAATTCCACCTGTTAAAAGAAGCCAACTCGTCATAATGACAGGTTGGCTTCTCTTTTTGAATGGCTCTTTTCGTAAAAATTGTTGCTTATAATGATAACAATGAGTAATTTACTTTTTGTGGTATTATATAAATCAAAACGTCCTAAAAGGAGTGTGTAATATTGGATCGTGAGAGTACAATCATTATTTCCCCATTAAATTATGAACTAATAGAGGATATCAATAAGACAAATGATTCGTTTAACATATATGGTAGAGTTGTCCCCAGTCTACAATCAGGAAGATGGTCTTATACTGAAGAACTTTATGATGAAGCGAGAGAAACTCGTTTTCCAGATGACAACCTGGATTGGAGCCAATATATAAACCGAGAGGAACAAGCTTTGTTTTTAGCTTATATGAATAATACTTGTATAGGACAAATTAGAATCATTAAGGATTGGAATTGCCTCTGTTATATTGAAAATATTGCTACTAAAAAGGATTATAGAGGCAGTGGCGTCGGAAAGCTGCTCTTACATAAAGCAGAAGCGTGGGCCAAACAAAGAAAACTGATCGGAATGTCCTTGGAAGCACAAGATGATAATCTTGGTGCATGCCGATTTTATGTGAAACAAGGATTCATACTAGGTGGAGCTGACACACTGAAGCAGTCATATAACCCTAATATTGAAACCACTTTATACTGGTATAAGTTATTCAAGTAACAGTTGTGTAAATCTGTATAAATATCACTTCATATCAGAAACGTCCTGCCTATCAGCTGTGTTCGACATTTGTTTAATAACTCGATCCAACTGGCTGGTCAGATAAGGTGAAACATCGCCTATTCTGGACAATTCTTCTAGCAAGGGAAAGGTGTCTCCATTCCATGGCCCCTGTGGATCAAAAACTTGTCTGCCAATTCGCATATTGCCTGCTCTTATATAGGGTTTCAATCGTTCCAATCCCTCAACAATCAACTCATCCGGAAGGGCTTTGTTCCTGCGCCTTGACCATTCTACCAAGTAAGACATTCCCCGCAATATATCATATTCAAAAAATCTCGGGAAGCAGGGTTTCAGCCAGTCTGTATTAATGATGTTCCCATCATGTTTAGAACATACAAGACGATGCTCTATTAAATAGCGTGCACCTTCATCGAGAAACACGGCTTCCTGTTCCGTAAAATCGCGGTTTGTATGCCATAAGATAGCCTCCAGAGGCGGAAGGGTAGAAACAATAGAACTTTTATGGGAATGAACATAAGCATCAGGATCACAGTTCAATCCACCATCAGGTAACTGATATTTCAATAGCCATTCGCGAATCCAGGGAAGTTCATGATCCAAATCACAGCCATAAGCTTGGAGAATCATATAGTACACCGCAAGTTCACAATGACAGCAATCCATCTTCATTTTGTCACTTTCGCTTGTTGGATGATCATTGGGGGATACAATGAACTTCTGCCAGACTTGCGTTTCCAGCCAACCTTTCGCCTGGACAATAGCAGATTCGGGGATTTTGCCCACTTCTCCCATTTCGTGAATTGCTGCCATATGCCACCAGGCCCCATTCCATTTATGTCGGCTGTATTCGCTGCTGAACTTTAGGTTCGGGGAAGAATCCAAGAATCTGATCGATTCATCGATAGCTAAACAGATTGATTGATTATTTTCCATCTAACCTCGCTCCTTTTAACAACTGATTTCACGCTTAATTAAGACAGGTTCTCTTGCATTTTCACTCTGCCATCTACCGTAATTTATAACAGAGAGTTTACGAATTTCACCTCTGGAAGGAAGCTGTTCGGTCCTTTCATTAAGGTTCCATTTTGATGTTTTAGATATAAATTGAAGAAATCCAGCATGTAGGCATTGATAGCGAAGTTAGCTCTTTGGGGTGCAATCTTTCCTGTAATGCCCAGCAGGTTGAAAATCGGTGAAATGAACTGTACATCGGTAAAATTCAAGTGTTCCGTATTTTCGATATAAAGGATTTGCCCCCCTTCGTCGGCCGCTAGTCGCATCCGTTCTAGCTCTAACTTTTTGTCTGCCATTACTTGATCCTCCCACTCTCTTGTTGAGCCCATGCGTTTAAGTTCTTCATCCGTGTATACCCGGTTTTCCATCACCATTTTTAATTTTTCGAAATAGCTTTCCGAGTTGATAAACACAAACGGCTTTTGCAGACCCTCTCTGTCACTCATACGATAAAGCCCTCCATCAAGGTCTATTCCGACCGTGATTCGCGGATCGTATGAAGCGTCATAAGCGGTCGCTCCGCCGATGGAATGACCGAACACCCCAATGTGATCGAGATCCAACCTTCCCTTTAGATTACTTGGAATCTGTCCCGATTGGATAAGCTCGAACTGGTCCAGCGTAAAGATTACATCGTTAGTTAACACTTCCCCCAACTTGTCGCGAATACTTCTACTCTCCCTATAATCCTGATCCGGCGAAAATAAGTCGTTGGTTGAGTCGGTTGTGATTCGACCGTCTGGAAACTTGGTTGCAAATGTATTGTAGGTGTGGTCAATCACTGCCACGATATATCCGTGACTCGCGAGATGTTCAGCTTGCGTCGTGTGGAGAAACCTCGAAGAGCCAAAACCGGGACTTGCAAGGATCAATGGGTATGCGTTCTGTTTCGAAGAGACTTTGGCCTCCAAAAAAGAATGATTGGATACATACTGAAGGTGCTGAAACGTAAATCCGGGAAGGCCATAATTCCCTGCCATATAACGCAAAATCTCCGTATCAGGAATAAAGGGAGCGTAATGCTCAGTGCCAGCCTGAGCCGGATACCATACCTGAACCATCAATTCCCTTTTACCTTTCGCGGTTTTCCCAAACGTCTCCTCGCGGCTTGAATCAATAAAATGGAAAGCATGCGTGCCAACTTTCCACTCACCGGTTGGCACCGGAAGGTTGAAGACGGGAAACACGTAGAGGAGGCACCCTGTTGTAATTAGCCCTATCCCGATAAAAAATTTGCCGAGTACCTTTCGGATTCGAGAGACATTCCGAATGACTTTCGGCTTGATGAACATGCCAATAAGCGAAATGATAAACATCAGGATTATGAATCCGTATAGAAAAAAAAGTTGAATCCTGTATCCTTCGACAAGCAAGTGTACCACTAAAAAAGTAAAGCTTGCTCCGCTTGTCCCGAGCAAGGTTGATTTTCGAATACGTTGATTATTGAGGAACAGGAGCACCAACAAGCAAACACTTAAAAAGAAAAGCAGCATTTCTAAAGGCCTCACGCCAACTCCCCCTTAAAAATAATCCTATATGTGGATTAGTCTAAAGGAGCAGCTATGTGACTACCATTGATTTAAATGACAATAGCCTTACACACTTGTAAGAATCTTCAACACATTTCCCAGCTCTGTGATATGCAGCAAAGGAATAGCACTTATCAAACTTTCTCTTCTTAATGAATTAATGAGTGGATTAACGAATAGAGGGAGCTCATTCCTGCATTTATGGCTTCTATTGACTTAAGTCAATGCAAGGAAAAAGCCCCTTGGATACAATAATGATGTTCAAACCCGTAAAAATTTTATAAGATTCTCTTCTTGATTCGACTTAGCGACTCAGGAGTAATGCCGAGATAACTAGCCAGTTGATGCTGTGGTACCCGGTCGATTAGAAAGGGGCGTTTATTTAGAAGTGTCTTGACCCGTTCTTCCGGCGAAGAAGCAATGAAAGAAGCGAATTCATCCTGGACCTGGCCCAAATTCTCCTCCACCATTCTGCGTGTCATGAATTCTAATTGGGGGTGTTTCTTGTACATGTCCATTTCCTTATCCAGATCGCCTACCACCATAACCGAATCTTCTACGCATACGAACGTGTAATCGGAAGACTTGTCTGGTTTATGATGATTAAACATCGCGATGGCTTGCTCTTCGGTAAAGAAATTTGAGGTGACCTCTCTGCCCCCCTCATCAATTGAATACTTTCTTACACAGCCTTTTAAGATGAAATAGCACGCTGTCGGGTTATCTCCTTGATTAAAGAGCACGGTACCTTTGGGGTACTCTTCCACATGGATTTCGTTCACTATGGCTTGCTGATCTTTCTGATCAAGAGAAGTCCATTTTGACAGGTATTTGTACAGGATGTCTTTCATTGTCTCTGGTCTTCACCTCTTTCTCTGTCTTTACTTTCCCTATCCATTTTCTTACGTCAAGAGCATCATGTAAATGTCTATTACCGTAAATTACCGTTAGGAGGGTTACCATGAGAGCTATGGTTCAAATTTCGTACGGTCCACCGGACGTGATTGTATTGCAAGAAATTGCGAAACCATCGCCTAAAAGCAAGGAACTGCTCATACGTATTCAAGCTACCACAGTAGGGCCATCGAACTGCGCGTTCCGCAAAGGTGATCCGTTTATGATTAAACTGTTATACGGGTTGTCCAAGCCAAAATTTGAAATAGGAGGAACTGAATTTGCTGGAGTGATCGAAGCGGTCGGCAAGGAAGTACAGCATTTTAAGCCAGGAGACCGCATTTTGGGAATGAGTGTCAAGGATTTCGGTACTTACGCTGAATATATGTGTATCTCAGAAGATAGCCCTCTTGCACTTATTCCCGCCAATATTACCTTTGAAGAAGCCGTCGGCATTTGTGACGGGGGTACTACTGCGTTAACATTTTTAAGAGATCAGGCAAAATTGCGAAAACGACAGAAAGTGCTGATTAATGGCGCCTCAGGCGCCGTCGGTATTTATGCCGTGCAATTAGCCAAATTTTTTGGTGCTGAGGTAACCGGTGTTTGTTCCAAATTGAACGAAAGTCTGGTAAGGAATGCAGGGGCAGACTTCGTTATAGATTATACCCGGGAGGATTTTACGAAGTCGGATAAGGCTTATGATATTGTTTTTGATGCTGTAGGCAAACGCTCTTTCATGGAATGCAAGCGTGTGCTTACAGCCGCGGGAATGTATCTGACTACCGAACCTCGGTTGTCTACCCTGATTCAGATGATGTGGACATCTTTGTTCAAAGGCAAACGGGCTATCTTCGCCACTGCAGGTCTCATGCAAAACAAAGCGAATTTGAAGTTTCTTATGGAGCTCACTAACAATGGCACTCTGAAGGCTGTAATCGATCGTCGATTTCCTTTGGAGTGTCTGCCTGATGCTCACAAGTACGTAGAGACCGAACGCAAAAAGGGAAACGTGATTATTCAGATCTAAAGAAATCGCGCCATAACTACCAATCATTAAGCAAGAATTCGGGAATCAGTTTGGGAATAAGTTAGACTTATGATTGTGGGTAAGGTATCCTCCCCTCAAATTAAGAAAAGCAGCGGATCACATGGATCAGCTGCTTTCTTTGCATGATTGAGTTATCGTTTTCCGTTAGACAGACAGAATATACGGCAAGATAGGTGGATTGAATCAACATATGTAATATAATAATTAAAAATTAAATGAGGATGGTGTTTCTCAATTGAAAACTTTTTATTGTGATCTGGAAATAACCTTAGATGTCATTGGCGGAAAGTGGAGACCTCTTATTCTGTATTACTTAATAAAAGGTCCTAAACGGACTGGTGAATTGAAAAGGCTCATCCCATCAATCTCTCAGAAAATGTTAGTACAGTCGTTGCGGGAGTTGGAGAGTAATCATTTGATTATAAGAACAATGTTCAATCAGGTACCACCAAAAGTGGAATATGCAATATCCGAAATGGGTATGTCACTTGAACCCACTTTGCGCGCGCTTTGTGATTGGGGTCAGGATTATGCAGAGAAGACATTGAACAAGGATGAATATCGCAGATTAAATGTGGAGTAGAGTAATTTTATAATCAATTTATTCTTTACTTCATCACAATTATCACTATTTGGTTACTATATCACCAAAAAGTACGTACTATTTTAAAAGTGATACATCGTACATAATGAGACTTGTGACCATGAAGAAAATTAAAGAGTTAATAAAAGGAGTGTGTAGTGATGTCAACAAATAACAAGCAAATCATACTCAATATACGTTTTAAAATTAAGCCTGGTAAGAAAGAAGCTTTCCGTGAAAGTCTATTTGCAATGATTAGTAACTTCAAGAGTGAACCTGCCTTTGTCAATGCGATCGTCTCCGATGATCTGGATCATTCTGATGATCTTGTCATCTATGAGATCTGGCAGGGAACAAGAGAAAGTTGGGTTCAACACGAACTTACTAAACCTTATCGTGCTGAGTATGAAGGTGCACTTACCAACCTTATTGATGATAGAATCGTTAGCTGGCTTGAACCAATCGGTGAATGGGGAAGTGCATTGACGAATGTAAGACGATAAGTTTTTTAAAGATTAGGATCATCCCTTGTACAGTAAGTTAATAATTTTTTTTTGATTTTAATGTAACAAAAATAGTTACATTAAAATAATATCATACCCAGTTCACCTTCATTGGAGAACAAAAATGTGAAACAAGGACTTTCAGTCAAGCATATGGTCATAAAACTGGTGAACGATTCGGAAAGTTGTGATTGGTTTCTTGTTATAGATTAAAGCATAAATAAAAGTACAAAGGGGTTATTAATATGGGTAAAATACTGATTACTGGAGCAACAGGTAATCTCGGCAGCAGGACTCTAGAGCTTCTTCTTAAAAAGGTTCCGTCCAATCAGATCGCTGTATTGGTACGTGATCCGGAATCCGAGAAAATCAAAAAGTTTGTTCAAGAAGGTATAGAAGCTCACCAGGGAGACTATTTTGATTATGACTCACTTCTGCGAGCTTTTAATGGTGTTGAAAAAGTTATGCTGATTTCCGCGCAAGCATTTACCGACCGCAATACGCAACATTTCAACGTCATCGCAGCTGCAAAACAGGCTGGTGTCAAACACGTGATTTTCACGTCGATCATGCGAAGAGAAAATTCAAATCTTATTTTGCCCGAAGTATCGATGTCAGACTTATTTGCCGAACAAACACTTAAAGCATCTGGATTAGCCTATACCATACTGCACAATCCACCGTATCTTGAAGTCATGCATTCGTATTTCGGAGATGCGCTTAAAGTCGGCGTACGAGTACCAGCGGGTTCCGGTAAAGTAGCCGCTGCATCTCTGGACGATTTGGCGGCAGCCAACGTAGCCGTCCTCACTCAAAACGGACACGAAAATAAGTCATATACTTTAAGTGGTAGCGAGGGAAGCTCTTTTGCAGACATCGCTGAAGCCCTCTCGGAGATTAGTCAGGTAACTATCCCTTATGAGGTAATTAGCGAAAAGGAATATATAGACACTATGGTAGCGAATGGCATGCCTGTTCTTATGACTGATTTCTTATTAGGTTGGGTGCGTGGAGTCAACACTGGAGAATTCTCGGAGACGTCTGGGGATCTTGAACGTCTGATTGGCCGAAAACCAATGACATATAAGGAATTCTTTAAAATCAAATCTCCGTTTTCTAAAATTGAAGATTGAAAGCTGGAATGTTACTAACTTAATTCTATGAAAAGTTTAGAGAGATTTGCACGAAAGAAATACTATGGGCCACAAGGAGCAAAGCATCATTCATTATCGCCTCGGTGATCCTCACGAGGTTCTTGATGTGATATACGAAGAACTAGCCAACCATATAAATGATTGGCTATTTTCTATTCAGCGTTATTACAACATGCTTCTCCAATTCAGCTGTACTCTGATCAGCTGATCACTTGGTAATATGGTTAGACGCTCAACTAGTCGTTGAATCGTTGAGATATTTTTATAAAATGCGATTTACAAATCCTCCACCTGCGTATTAAGATGTTTACATCGTGTAAAGGTTGACACAATGTAAACAAAGGAGCTCATTTTATGTTATCAAAGTCGGTTCGCTTCCCACTCTTCATTTTAATGTTAAATCTATTTATAGCTTTATTGGGTCAAGGAATGCTTATTCCAATATTGCCTGATTATTTGAAGCTATTCCATGCGGGCGGAACTGTCGCTGGTTTTCTGGTCGCTGCATTTGGGGCAGCTCAATTCTTATTTTCACCTCTGGGAGGGCAATTATCTGATCGATTTGGACGCAAAAAGTTAATCATGGCCGGCATGTTTCTTTCTGTCGTTGCGGATGTCATATTTGCGCTTTCGACTTCATTGCCTCTGCTTTATGTCGCTCGCTTTATTGGTGGAATCAGCTTAGGTTTAATGATTCCATCGAACTTGGCCTATGTGGCCGATATTACAACTCACGAAACGCGAGCTAAGGGTATGGGGTATTTTGGAGCAGCCATGAATTTGGGAATGGTACTTGGACCCGGTCTTGGTGGTCTCATTGCCGAAATGGGCATTCGTATGCCTTATTTCTGTGCAGCTGGTCTTGGATTGGTCGCTACGCTGCTAACACTCCTATTGCCCGAGACACTTGCGCCTGAGAAAAGAACGCGCTCTTTACGCAATCCGGATGGAAATCACTTTGGAAAAAAAGTTTTGAGTTCCTTTAAAGTTCCCTATTTCAAGTACTTACTTCTGCTTCTCGTTATGACCTTCGGTCTCATGAGTTATGAGACGGTATTTGCCCTTTTCGTAGAGAAAAAATACGGGTTTGATGCTGCTACAATCTCTATCATTATTACGCTAGGGGCCATAATCGGTATTATTATTCAAGTTTGGTTGCTTGATTGGTTTGTGAAACGGATGGGTGAGATCAAGTTAATTAGACTATCTTTGATTATCGCGCCTATCGCTTTAATGTTAATGCTGATTAAAGTTAACCTTGCTTTTCTTTTATTCGCTTCTGCATTATTCTTTGCATTTAATTCTTTTTTGCGGCCTTCCGTCAGCACGCTAATATCCAAAAACGCAGGAGATCGACAAGGGTATGCATCAGGTCTGAATACCACATATTCCAGTCTTGGAACCATATTTGGCCCGCTTATTGCAGGTTCTTTATTTGATTCAAACATTAACCTTCCTTATATTTTTGGGGCAGTCATGCTTCTGGCTTCTCTGCCGCTTACCATGAATGTATTCCGCTCCAGGAAAGGAAAGTTATCTACAAGTGAATGAAAATTGGCATCAGCAATAAAAAAATAAACATCGTGATGATCTGATTTCAGCACGTAAAGAGCTTACTTTGAATTATGGACGCTGATGAAGTGCACTGACAAAAAAAGAAAGACCGAATGTTGGCTTGAACATTCAGTCTTTCTTTTTTGTCGTATGAATTGTCTGCTAGATAACTTTTGTACATTTAATCCATTAAGCCCTAAAATTCAACCCACTCAAAAAAGCCGCCAAATTGGTCATAACCCTGTCAAGTAGACAGTACAAAAAAAGACAAGATTTAAGCTGCGGCCGTTTCCCGGTATTCTACCGGGGAGCGGTCGTTTAGTTTTTTCTGAAATCGGTTTTGGTTGTAAAACAATATGTATTCACTCACTTGCTGTTCAACCTCTGCTTTGTTTGCTGCCTTATTCAAGTATATTTTCTCGGTCTTTAAATGAGAGAAAAAAGACTCAATACAAGCATTATCTAAGCAATTTCCACGCCTGGAGTGACTGCCTAGCATGCCGAGCTGGTTTAGTTTACGGTTAAATGGCTTCGACGTATATTGAAATCCTTGATCTGAGTGTAGGATTACGCCATTCAGATCCACGTGCTGACGGAGTCTATCCAGCGTGTCATGAACTAAAGCGAGGTCATTTCGTTCAGAAAGATGCCACGCTACAATTTCGTTATTGTATAAATCCTGAATAACAGAGAGATACACAAAGTGTTCTCCAGCACGAATATAGGTAATGTCCGTAACCAGCTTCGTTCGTGGTGTATCCGCCTGAAACTGACGCTCCAGCCGATTCGGGTTCACCACAGAGGCTTGTTTTCCAAAGAATCGACGCTTTTTTCGAATGACAGAACAGATACCTAATTGTTTCATTAATCGGTGCACTTTTTTGTGGTTGACCCGAAGGCCCTCCCGCCGTAAAGCTACGGTCATTCGAAGATAACCAAAGTAAGGATGCACGCGATGGATGGCAAGCAAATGGGATTCTAGTTCATGTTCTTTGTGTCTACGCTCTTTTGCCGCTGCTATGCTTTTTCTCCACTTGTAATAACCCGAGCGGGAAACCGCAGCTAACTTCAAGAGCCGAACCAGACCGTGGCGTGCCCGTAGGTCCTCAATGATTTGAAATCTGGCCGCTTTACTCGTCACTCCTTGTGTAGATTTGGATACTGCTTTTTTAAGTATTCAATCTCCGCCCGCAAGTACGCCATCTCTTCTTCCATACTGGAAAACTTGGTTCTAAAGCGTCCCCGTTTGGGTGTGGCAGGTTCTAGACTCATTCCTTGTCTCGCTTTGGCTGCCCACACTTGTACCTGAGATTTATTTTGAATATCTAAACGTGTCGCTACTTCACGTATACTCATATGTTCTTCGTTGACCAGCCGGACTGCCTCCAATTTCAAATCCAAAGAGTACCGCCGGAATGTTTGCCCTTTTTTAGCCATGAAAAAATCCCCTTCGTTTACATGATTAAGTTCATCTTAACAGATGTCTTTTTTCTCATGTCTACTAGAAGGGGATAATACCAAATTAGCGACTCCCCATGGAACAAGATTACATATCAGTATAAACACAAATCCACTCCTATGGCGGAGTGGGTCTGTGTTTATAACTTTCTTTTATGGAACTATCGTTCCGCTAAAATCAAGGAAGAGTATTATTTCTAACATATTTCATTCCAACTCTAAAACGGATTCGCCACTAATTATCGTACCGTTATTCTTACCTTCACAGATTTCTTTCATCGAACCTGGTTTATCGAAGTTAAACACATGCATTGGCAGATTGTAGTCTCTTGCTAAAATGAAAGCGGATTGGTCCATTACCTTTAAGTTGTGTTTTAAAACGTCGTTGTAATGAAGCGAACGAAATTTCCTTGCATCCTTATCCAATTTAGGGTCTGCATTAAGAATACCGTCAACACCTTGCTTCGCAACTAACAAAGCGTCACAATGAACCTCAATGGCTCTTTGTACCGAAGGATAGTCTGTTGTAACGTATGGTTGACCATTCCCCCCTGCAAAAATTACAAGATAGCCTTTTTCTAGATGGTGGATTGCTCTCAGACGGATGTATGGTTCTGCAACTGAAGTAATAGGTATTGCCGTCATTACACGTACTTCCTTTTGGGTCTTGGCTTTAAGAACTCCACGAAGCATTAAACTATTTACTACAGTCGCAAGCGTCCCAATGTTATCAGCTTCTGCCCTTTCGATCCCCCAGCTTTCCGCCATATTCCCTCTGAAAATGTTACCCCCACCTATAACTAACGATACTTCAACGCCTAAATTCACTACTGACATAATTTCATCCGCAATATACTCTAACCTTTCTGGCTCAAAACCAAATTCAGAGTTTCCTGCTACTGCACCACCACTGAGTTTAACGAGAACCCTTTTGTACCTTGACAATGATTACACCCCCATAAAATAAAAACACTAAAGCAATAAATGCTTTAGTGTTCTAATGGAATGGAAATATGAAATTACGCAAGTCGACTGAATGTAAGTCTTCTGTTTCCACCTCATACTCCCACCCCTTCATGTTTTTTCCATCAAGTGATTTTACATTACGTGACGGTAAATTGCAATGATGAGAATGGTAATGTTTTTGGAGGTGATCTTTGACCCACCTGTTTACCTGCTGATGATGCCGTCGATTGACCTGTTCTTTAAATGAAACTATACTATTTAGCAAAGAAGGTGAGTAGATTGAAACAAATAAGTAGTCGCTTTTCGATGGCCGTCCATATTCTTTCCATGATCTCGCTGGACCCCCTATATAGTACAGGCGATCGAATTGCCCGTAGCATCAATAGTAACCCTGTCGTAATTCGAAGGATTATGGCCCAGCTCAAAAAAGCAGGTTATATTGATACAAAACCAGGAGTTGCGGGGGCCTCTCTTCTGATCTCTCCTGAAAAATGTACCCTACTGAATATCTTCCAAGCCGTCGAATCTGTGGATGGAAATCAGCTTTTCAAAATTCACAAGGATACGGACCCCAATTGTTCTGTAGGAATGAACATTGAATCCATTCTATTACCCCAATTCTCTAATGCACAGAAGGCTATGGAGCAAGAGCTAGCTTCTGTTACCCTAGCTCAGATTGTAGAGCAGCTACGGATAAAGGCAAATGTAAAATAAAGCTACTCCATCAGAGGAGTAGCTTTATTTTACATTTAATGATTTTGCACCGAGTCAAACAGAAGCTTGCACAGGCTCAACATATTCAATAAAACTACCATCAGGATGCTGAACAAAAACGCTTGGACCAATGGGACCATGCTGATCTCTGACGATAAGGGTATTTTGTTTTTTTAATTCTGCCTTCAATTCGTTCATGGAATCAACATACACCACTGCACGGAGTGATCTAGCAGGCTCCAAGGCCTCTGCACTTCCAGATACAATAACGTAAGGATATACTGTGGCTAAAGATAAGCCAGCCTCGGGAATATTCCACGTGCGATCCATAGATCGGTTAGCAAGAGATTCATAATATGTAACAGTTAACTCCAGTTGCTCGGTAAAAACGGGTATAAAATGATTTATGATCTTCATGTTAACCTCCAGTTTTTATTTTTTACATATAACCATAATGGTTATAACTAATTCAGTTATATATAAATGTTTTGACCTTGTCAAGCTTTCAAAAAGGATCGACCTCAACTAAAATGCCCGTTAGCAGAACAAAAGCAGCCGATCTACGTGATCGGCTGCCTTTCTTGGTAATAATGACTTATCGTACCCCGTTACCACAGCAGTGAGGAATCTTAGAGCGTAAAATACCTCCAATTCCCTTCGGAAACCACTTCTACTGCTCCATCGATCACCTTAATGGCGGTTTGATCATCGATTGCATATGCCGGCCCTTGAATCTCTGCGGCCCAGCTCTCAGCTGCAGCCATAGTGTTATCTGGCAGCATGACATGATCAAGATGCGGAAAAATTGCAAAATCAACCAGTCCCAGCGTTTCATCGCCACCGGTAGGTGAAGTCCACCCAACAAAAAATTCCCCGATCTTAGGTGCCATCACCATACTGCCGGCGCTCATTCCCACATAAACGGCCTTCAGTGAAGGCAAGAGGTCTGCCAGTCCGGATTGCCGCATCCAATGGTATAGGAAGAGAGCGTCGCCACCCGATACCAGCAAGACGTCTGTTTCCCGGACCAGGGGCTCCCAGTGGTCTCTACTGATGCTTGGCAGTGCGGTGAGCTCCAGCACACCTACAGACTTCCAGCCGAGGTCGACCATGGGGTTCTCGGATTTCCCGCTGATGAACTGCCAGGTTTTGACGCCTGGGCCAACCCAGGGGTGTCCGTACATCGCGGTGGGAATGCACAGGGCGTTGGAGTCGGCGATCGGCTTGTCCAACATGCCAACTAACGCGTCGTGTAAGCTTTGGTTATTAACACCTGCAGAAGTTAGTAATAATTTCATACCCTCACTCCTAGTCACTTGACTTTCATCAATTCCTCATCAATATGTTCGATAAAATGATTATCCTATCCTGCCCGGTAGTTGAAAAAACAGCCGATCACTTTGGTCAGCTGCTTTGTTGGTTTTATTGCGTTGCCTAATCCCCTTCCCCTTCCCCTTTCCCTTCTTCTGAAATATCACAAAACAAGTGTGAAAATAATTGGAAGAGTAACAAGGCTTGCAAGTGTACTTATCAACGTGGCACCTGAGACAAATTCAGGTTCCGTGCCATATTGAAGGGCATACATGGTCGTATTCGCTGCAGTCGGCATGGCCGCCATAATAATCATGATCTGTTTGACCATTGGATCCACTGGGAGTACTAAGGTGAAGAGATATGCAATAAACGGGGAGATCATAAGCTTAACCAGCAAAGAATAACCCAGTCTTGCTTCCTTTATGTTCTTAAGCGAAATATTCGCAAGCTGCATGCCCAGCACAATCATAATCGTAGGAATAGCGGCATCCGCGACCAAGCTCACCGCCTCTAACACAGCACTGCTCAGCGGAATGTGTAACAATTGAAACAAGGCCCCCATAATCCCTCCGTATACAATGGGCATCCGCTTAACTGCTCGTAATGCAGAGCCGATCCCATCTCCTTCCGGACTGCCTTTAGCAGCATAATATACACCTACTGTGCACATCACTATCTGCTGAATGACCATTAAAACGATAGCTGCATCCAGCCCGGCCGCTCCGAATAACAACAGCACGACAGGAGTCCCATAGTTCCCGTTGTTCATGAAGGAAGAAGCCAGAATAAGGCCGCACGTTTCTTTCATCGAATACTTTTGAACATATGCGAGCAGATACACAACCAGGATTAAGAAAAAGCACAAGGCAAACGTATAAATCGTAAGATACAAGTAATCCATATTAAAATCTGTCGTATAGAACGTTCGGAATACCAGTACCGGAGACATTAGATATAACGCCATTTTTGATATATTTTTCGTTTCAAATCCTATTTTCTTCTGTCCTACATAACCGATCGCAAAGATTCCGAATATAGGGAGGAGTATCGATAGAAATTGCATTTCATTCACCTACATTTAAGTTAATTGCATGTAAAAAAACCTAGAAACAAAAGTTGCCTCTAGGCTGGGTATCTATCATTTACAGATTGAAGACGATGATCCGTTCCTCTGTCATTTCTTCGATTGCATATTTAGGGCCTTCTTTACCCGTACCACTTTTTTTGACTCCGCCATATGGCATATGATCTACACGATATGCTGAAGCATCATTCACAATAAGACCGCCTACTTCAATTTCACGTGCTGCCTTCATGGCGAAGTTCAGGTCATTGGTGAACAAACCTGCCTGCAGACCATAATCGGAATCATTCACACGTGCAATGACTTCGTCTTCACTAGAGTAAGCAGCCACAGCAACAACAGGTCCAAAGACTTCCTGTCTGCACACTTTCATATCATCGACAACGTTGCTCAGAATGGTAGGATAATAAACGGCACCTTCACGTTTGCCACCAATCTCAATATGTGCTCCTTGTTCTACGGCTTCCTTCACCCAAGCTTCTACCCGTTCCGCTTCACTGAGGCGAATCATGGGGCCAACATCCGTCTTTTCATCCACCGGGTTACCTACCACGATGTTCTTCGTTTTCTCAATCAATTTGGCAATAAAAGATTCATAGATATGTTCATGCACGTAGATCCGCTGTACTGAGATACAGACCTGACCTGCATTATTAAAACTCTTCTGTGAGATCAGCGCTGCAGCTTTGTCCAGATCAGCATCCTGATGAACGACAGTGGCGGAGTTATTCCCTAGTTCAAGTGCCACTTTGCGGAGTCCTGCCTTGGATCGTATCAACTCTCCAACACGTGGGCTTCCTGTAAAAGTAAACATGTTGACATCTTCATTTTGCAGCAACCAATCGCCTATTTGTGCTCCATCGCCTGTCAGTACATGCAAACGTCCATCGGGTAGACCCGCTTCTTGCAATAATTCTGCCAGCATCAGGGCACATATCGGGGTTACTTCTGCTGGTTTTAATACCACGCTGTTACCCGCTGCAAGCGCAGGGCCAATTTTATGGCATACGAGATTCATCGGTACATTAAATGGAGTAATGGCTGCGATCACACCCACAGGGACTTTGACGGTAAAAGCCATTCGATTCTCAGAACCAGGGGCTGCTTCTACCGGAACACCTTCGCCCTGAATTCGCTTCGCTTCTTCAGCAGATACCTGCAGCGTTTGTGCTGCACGCTCAACTTCACCACGGGATTCTCGAATGGGCTTGCCAACTTCTGCGGCTAAAACCTGAGCAAATTGCTCTTTTCTTGCGAGCAGCAATTCAGCTGCTTTCATCAATACCTTATAGCGCTCATAAGGAGCAAACGGCTCTTTCAATGCTTCTTTGGCAAATTTCACGGCCTGATCAACATGAGCCTGTGTCGCTACAGCGACTTCAGCAGCAGGTTCTTGGGTGTATTTATTTTGCACCGTCATCGTTTCTGCAGTGGTTACCCACTCGCTGTTCATGTATAGTCCGTATGTTTTCACTTCTACTTCGTTCACCATTCAGATCACTCCTCCGAGCATTATCGTGTAAGCTCAATATCGTAATGATATTTGTCGCTCCGGAATTTCGTCGTTGTAAACTCAAGTGGTTTATCGTCGTAACCAAAACTTAGTCTTTGCATTTCCAGCAAAGCTTCACCACCACGAATACCCAGTAAGTCGGCTTCATATAAGGTCGCATTAATGGCGGATACCTTATCCTTAGCTCGTTTTAGATTAACTCCGTTATTTTCAAGAATCTCATAAAATTTGGCATCATTTAAATCATATTTCTCCAAGATCTTTCCTATGGACGCTGGCCAGCACGAACGCTCAAGGGCGATCGGAGTCTCATCCGTAAAACGAATCCGTTCAATAACGAGGATCTCTTCCCCTTCCTCCAGCTCAAGCATCGAAGTTTCATAATATAGATGACTCATAAAACCAACACGTAACAATCTGGAATTGGATGTCAATCCTCGTTCGGTCGCTTCTTCAGCCAGACCTTTTAATCTGCCCAAACTTCCTCCGAAAAGAGGCTGTGCTTTGACAACCGTTCCTCTGCCTTGCGTTTTCTCCAGCAAACCATCTTGTACAAGCATATTGATGGCCTGGCGAAGTGTTGTACGGCTCACATCAAACTCTTGCATTAACTCCTGCTCTGTCGGTATCAGATTACCTGGGGTCCAGATCTTATCCTGAATTCTTTGGATAAGAACTTCTTTTACTTGTAAGTACAGAGCAGCCTGCTTATTAGGAACGTTCTTCAACAATATCAAACTCCTTTTGCTTTCTTGGGATCTTTTAATTCCCGGATCCAACACCAGTTAGCAAATAAGAGGCCCTTTTCTCTCTAGTTCGCGGTGCAGCGTATAGTTTGGTCTCAATACGCAGCATGCGACCTAATTCAACCAGTTCATCTGCAACATCTCCATATACGAGAGCGAAGTGAGGTTCATAACCCGCATGCATCATCTCATAGAGCGTGTCCGTTACATCTGTTTGTAGAGCGACTTCAACTGAAGTACCTGAAAAGGGCTGCTCCACATCTAGTGCCTCTCCTCTAAGAACTAAAAGGCGATATCCTTCTGGAGTATGACTTACTCTAAAGATAGTCACTTCTCCTGCTTTTAATCCAAAATCCATGGCAAAACCTATTTTTCGATTCGGATGTACACCAGCTGTAGCCCCTGTAGCCGGGTTAGCGAGAGAATAGGCACCAGCACCACAGTGCCAGAACACAACCGAATTGGAATCTTCATTCACATGAACAAGATCACCCAAATACGGCGCTTTCCCTCCAGAAAGCTCTCTTAAAATAAACATGGATATGGAACCGTGAATATCCGACTCACATGAGGTTACCAACCCATCCTCCGTAAATTGAGAGAGTGTGGAGCAAGGTGCTGCTCCTAGTTCATTAAAGAAATCAGGCCAACAGCGCATCGCAAGGGCACTAATTTCCTCATGTTCAATTTGCTTTTTGATATACGTGGAGAACTGTGCAAACTTCTTGACCGTCTCATCCTTGCGGTTGAGTCCAATCACTTGCTGTTCTGCTCGATCAATTTCAGGAGTCCATTCTTCTTCAGGAAGATGCACGCATTCATCAAATGCCTGCTGCAGATCAAACTTCTGCAAAGATACGCCAAGCGTCTTTTTAAGTTCAGGTTCACTCGCATCCGAGAAAAAGAAACCTGGGGGATAGTCACCAACAACGCCTATTTTCATTTTGCTCAAGGCTTTTATGACCTTCATGACGTTTATTTCTTTGACCAAACGGGTCTGAAGAGCTTCCTCATCCGGATTTCCAAGCACAAACGCAAAAGGATGGTTATGATTACGCAGCACGTTACTTGTGCTATTTCCTCCAGTGAGTGAGTTTAAGCGCAAGCGGCCTCCTACACTCGGTTCACGGACCGACCATACAATCACAGGTTCACGGAAATAATCCAAGATTTGGACCATGAATTCTCCATCGGCAAACGTGACACTCTGATAAAGGATGGTATCGATCTCCTGATCTTTCACCGATTCTAAAAAGTCCTTCAAATATTCTGGCGAGGTCAGGATCTGCTTCGGGGCGATTACCCCATCACCATATGCCTTCGTCAGCCAATCCAAACTTTCTCTATAGTAAGTTTCCGCTATTTCCATATCGAATGTTAATCGTCCAATAGGTACATATAAAATAGTGGTTTGTTTCATGGAATTACCTATGCCTCCCTAATATAACCACCTCGATCATTGGTAACTATCATAATATCATACATCATTACCTTTGCACGAGGTCATTACTTGTCGAAGTGAAAAAAAGTTAGATTATAATTGTCCTACTGTTTTAAAGAGATCCTTCCACATGGAATCCTTGCGATAGAAAACAGGAGGTTGTCCTATAGGAGCAGCAACAGTTACCGACCCACCTCTGTATTCTTTCCCAGTCCATAGATGAATCCACTCATCTTCTGGAAGATAAAGTTCCCATTCGGTCTGTGCTTCTTGATGAACTGGAGCGACAAGCATATCCTTACCGAATAAATATTGATATTGGATATCATACGTCTTCGGATCGTTCTCATAATGCATGAATAACGGGCGTTGCACAGGTATCCCGCGTTCTGCATTTTCTTTGACAAGAGACTTCGTATACGGAGCAAGGGTTACAAAAATATTCGACATTCTTGCAAAGTGCTCAAGCGTTTCTTCATCTCCGTCATATTGGAAACAATCATCGGGGCGATTGGCTTCATGCGTACGCATCATCGGTGTAAAAGCACCCATATCCGCCCATCTCATCAGTAACTCTTTGGAACGTTTATTGCCATGCAGACTGGTGTATCCCCCAATATCACTGTGATGCAGTCCACATCCAATCATGCCTGAGGACAATGCAGCCGGAATAACCGAAGCAAGACCATCGTCAAGCGACCAATCCACACTCTGATCTCCACCCCACAGCATCGTGGAATATTTCTGAACGCCGGTATAGCCTGCCCGCATGAAATAAACAATTTCACCGAGTTTACCCGCTTCAGAGACGGCATCATAATTGGTTTTCGCCCACATCGTTGGCCAGGCATTATGCATGAGTTTCGGATCACTACCGTCACTGAGCACCACATCTGTCGGCAAATACTCTCCGAAGTCAGCCATCCATCCGTCAAGTCCAAAATCAATCATATTGTCTTTGATCACTTGCTTGTACCATTCGGTTGCCTGTTCGTTTGTGAAGTCTACAACCCCACAATAAAACTCTCCAAAATCAACGAGGTACGTTCCGCCTTCTTGATTCCGTGCAAGATACCCCTTTTGTTCCGCTTCTTTGTATAATTCACCCTCAACAGCAACATAAGGATTGATATACCCAAGGAAACGGACTCCCTTGCTTTTCCACTCCGGAATTTTCGTATCGAGCTCTGGATATTCCTGTGGATTCCATGCCCAATTCCACATTAATCGTTTACCGAAAGAAGTAATTCGCTTGCCCTGCCAGTCCTGGCACCATACGCCTGCTACTTTAATCCCTTTTTCTTCGGCTTTAGCCAGTTTCTCTTCTACAACCTGGGTACCGCCTTGGATGCCAAGAATAACGCCGTTATACACCCAGTCTGGCAGTTCAGGTTGTCTGCCAAATAGCGCTGTGATCTTCTCGACCAAACCAAGATAAGTCTCGGCAGTTTCAAACAGCATGTATTTCGGCACTTCCCATACCTGGAGCTCATGAAAAGATTCATTACGGAAGTCAAAATCAGCGTAAGCTGTGGTTTCCGTGTGACAGTAGTACTTCTGAGTAGAAACATACGTAGGCTGAGGGAAATTCGTATTGTAATAGTCCCCGCCTGCCTTGTCTTTAACATCCGCTTGCCAGGTGATATAACTATTTTTATTCCGGCCTACTCCAGGCTCGGACGTCCACAGCGGGAAATTTTTGCCTCTCATATTGAAGTGAGATAATTGTTCTCCGCAACCATACACTTTCTCCGTCGGATCAGCAGCTATTCGAACCCAGAAACGATTGGTTTTGGTGTCATGCTTCGTATACTCAAGCTTTAAACGTTCACTCTCGACCTTCACCTGAAGGGAAAGAACACGCTCGCCCTGTTCATGTCCACGAAAATCGATACGATATTCCCCATTCTCTTCCTGAACTTGGGTATAACGCAGAGCCACACGCTCGGAGACATAGTCCTTGATGTTAAAATTCCCCCGATACATATCGATGCTTTCTTCTCCGTACCCTACGTAAAATGCAGGCTGCTCGATCGTATGCTGCATGAGCAGGACTCCGTTAAAACGAACTTTAAAGCCTTGATTCAATACGGAAACTTCCAACCCTTTTGACATGCTGATACTTGACATCACACTCTCTCCTTCCATTTGAAACCGTTTACGAATCTAGGTATATATACGAATGTTCTCGCCTTCAATGCCCACATGAGCCCCACGGCGAACGAGCACTTCCCGCTCAGGATGGACTAGCAGCCATTTATTTTTCATAAACAGGAGTTGATCTTCATCTCGATGCTTTTCGCACGTATGCTTTAAGGGCTCATTTGTGCCCACCGGTAAAATGACAACGGTTTTGAACCCTTCCTCTTCGACCTTACACGGACCAAAGTGCAGCGTAGTACCATATAATTCAATAGCCGTACCTTGAGGGACATAAAATGCAACAGCTTGAGCTGAATCATAGGTGTTGTTTTTGATATCTTGAACCTTCCCGAGTAAAAGGACCATATCGGTTACAGCAACATTGATCTCGCTGCTTTTGTGATATTCCAGCCCATTCAGCGTCGAATTCGCGCCATTACAATAACCGATTTGGATAGATATTTCTCCGTAGAAGGAGGCTTCAAGCTGTGTTTTGATTGTTGAAAGCTCCATCTCGGGAACTGACGCCACGTACTCATTCTGATCTTGAGGAATCTGCAGGCTGTTCATATATGGCAGTAATTCATCAAACGAATAACCTTCAATGATATTGCCGTATTCCAGGAAAGCAGTATCCTGAACATGATAAAAAGAAAGATGTTTGTTCTTTTGCCGAAGCCGTTCATATACAGTCAAGATCACTCTCTCCCCTTTACGATGGTGGTAAAAGCTGCCTCCAGCACCGCAGATGCATGACTTGGACTTGGAGGCACTCAGAATGGAACATCTATACCTTTTTTAGAGCACTTATTCTTCAGTCTTGGTTTGATCCCAAGCATTACGGAATTTATCCAATCCATAGGTTGTGAACGCATGATGGAAGCTTTCTCTGAATACGTCGAAGCCACACGTTACGATATCTGCACCGGCTTTGGCTGCATCGACAATTTGTTTACCGTTACGAAGAGCTGCCACAATGATTTCGGTATCAAACTTATACGTCTTGTAGATGTCCGCGATATCTTGGATGTATTGTGTAGTGTCATCACCGCTATTTTCCTTCCATCCAACAAATGGTGATACGAAACTTGCGCCGACTCTTGCAGGTTGAAGCGCTTGCGAGGCAGAGAATACAAGGGTTACATTCGTGTTAATCCCCTCTTTTTCAAGTTCTTTTGCTGCAATGAGACCGGATTCAATACATGGGATTTTAACAACAAAGTTGTCAGACATCTTGGCAAGTTTTCTGCCTTCCTCTACCATGATTTTTGCATCATCTAGGTGAGGATTGATTTCAACCGAAATCGGGAAGTTTTTGACGCCTCTAAATTCCGAAGCGAATTCACCCAGCAATGTAGTTAAAGGTTTGCCGCTATTCATAACGTGACGAGGGTTGGTTGTCACCCCATCAATAGCCCAATTCTCATATGCATAACGGATCTCATCCAGAATAGCACTGTCCAAAAAATATTTCATATCCAATTCCTCCTAAGAATAATGTCATATACATAGTTATCTTTCTTAATAGATAGTAACCTTTATATCATCATAAGGAAATGCCACTCATTTTTCAAGGGGTGTGTTAAAAATAGATGTTTTCGTCATTAACATTCGTTCTGACCTTTAGGCCGACGCCTTGTTTCTCCGTTCATTCAGATCCAACACAATCTGTTTATACTTATCTTCAGACAGTTTATAGAACCAGGCCATAACGATAATCGTAGCAAGAGCCAGCACACCTGGATAAATAAACATCAGTCCACGAATACCCGCAATGGCTTCGCTGCTCTGTACCACGTTAGGCACATAACCTACAAGTCCAAGGACTACCCCAGGAATAAATCCTGCAAGCGCTTGCGAGAGTTTACGGCAAAATGTAAAGAACGAATACACTACACCCTCCGAACGTGTACCTGTCTTCCACTCTCCGTACTCAACAGCATCGGATACGAGCGCCCAGTTGAGGCTGTTCACGAAAGAGCTTCCAAAGAAAGCAAAGCAAGCCATAATGATAAAGATCGTCGCATTATTCGCAAAGAAAAAGGCGAGTCCATCTCCAGCTGCCCATATTGCACAACCTAGAATATAAGTATTTTTTTTACCGATTTTTTTAACGAGACTTGGTACAAGGGCAACTCCGATAAATACACATCCGATACTGAAAAAGCCCATATACGGAATAATAGAAACATCTTGAAGAACGTACTGTGCATAATAGATTTGAACAGCGAGCTTCACGTTAAAAGCAGAAAACGTAAATAGATTCACCAGGCAAAGAATCAAAAGTGGTGCGTTTTTAAATAATCCTTTGTAGCTATCGATCAAATTAATTTTCTTCTCTTGGTTAGGCTTCTCATAAACAAAACGTTCTTTAACGTTGGCATAACAGTATAGTTGGAACAGCACTCCGATAATGGAAAAAACAACAACTCCAACCAAATATCCTGTGGACTGGCTATCAAACATCAGGACAATCGGCATAAAACCAACCGTAGTAATTAAGAGACCCAGATTCGAACCTGCTTGGCGGAAGGAAGCCAGCTGCGCTCTCTCTACCGGATCTTTGGTCATTGCGGGTACCATGGAACCGTATGGTATGTTAGAAATACTATATACCGTACCGAATAACATATAGGTCGCGTAGGCCCAGATCATTTTCCCTGTCAAGGTGAAATCCGGATTCATGAAGCTTACGACAGTGACTAGAGCAAGCGGAATCGCAGTGTACAGAATAAATGGTCTGAATTTGCCTCTAGGTCCGATTTTTCTCCGATTATCCACCCATGTTCCGACCGTGATATCCGCGAAGGCGTCCCAGATCTTGGTAATTAAGAAGATAAGTCCAGCTGTTGCAGACGGTAGACCCAGGGCATCCGTGTAGAATTTAAGAAGATAAATCTGTCCTAAATCGAACATGAAGTTGTTACCGACATCCCCCATACCGTATGCGATCTTTTCCTTGAGCGTTAATTTCTTCGGCTTTGTCTCGATCGGCGCACTTGTTACCGTCTGACCTGAAGTAGCAAGATCTGTTTTCATGGAAATTCTCCCTTTCTGTTCATACAATGAATGCGCTACCAATTACCATTAAAAAAAATCGCTTTCATGATTAATCGTTCGGGCGTTCCCATCCCCTTTCAAAAGTGAATTGGTTTTAGGTTTGTTTGGATTATAACATAGTTATCTTTAAAGGAAAAGTAGTTACCTTTATTTGCAACTATTTTTATTTCTCAGCTGTTATTGAGATGACAGGAGTATACAGCATCCTGCCCGTAAGGTAAACAAAAAGCAGCTGATCCCAATGAATCAGCTGCTTTCTTAATTGTATAGCGTTAACGTTTCCCGTTAGTTCAATGATCATCATTTCTACTTTGGATAGGTCACAGTACATGTCATGCACGATCTAAAGGAAGCCATTTCAACACGTCTTGAATCGTTTTATCCCAGAAGGCCCAATCGTGTACACCTGGCTCTTCAGCGTAAGTGAAATCCAGGGAAGATCGCTCAAACGCTTCCTTCAGATCAATATTTAGATCGTACAGGAAATCATTCGTACCGCAAGCTTGGTAAAACGCGGGTTTGGGTCCAGCTGTGCGATCATTGGATTGAATCAGATGATAAAGATCGTTATCCGTTCCTGCATGTGGCCCGTCTCCGAATGCGAGACGCAGAAACGGAGGAAACTCGCCGTCCGGCCCCGGGCTCCAAAACGGGAAATTACCCGTCGAAAGTCCAGCCGCCGCAGCGAACATATCAGGTTTGCTTAGCGCCCATTTGAATGCGCCGTAACCACCCATCGATAACCCAGCGACGAAATTTTCCTCGCGAGCGTCTGATAGTGGAAACAAGGACCGGGCAATCTGGGGCAGTTCTTCCATCAGGAAGGTGCCGTACTTTCCTCCGTACGCCATATCCGTGTAAAAGCTTAATTGGACTTGAGGCATCACGACAGCAAGGCCCAGCTCGGAAACATAGCGTTCAATCGATGTACGTCTCATCCAAATCGTATCGTCATCAGAGCCACCATGCAGCAGCCAGAGAACAGGATGCCGTTCCCGGATAGCGACGCCTTTCATCCCTATTTGCCCCTTGGTTGCCTGAGGTACAATAACGGTCATTGACGTGCTGAGTCCTAACGTTTCCGAGAAGTAATTGCATCGAATCATAGCCATTGTACATTCTCCTCACAAATTATTTAAACAACCACATTCCTTTTCCGTCCGGTCAATGCCGGTTGTTATCGTTGCAATCTAGACCCGATATATATGCTTAATTTCATTGTAAAGGAAGCGCTTTCATATTTATATACAACAAATCCGACATATTTTCATTTCATAATTCGAGTTTTAAAGTATGTTTGAGAATTCATAGACACACTTCCCATTAATCTGCTGCTTTCTTTATATGAGTGAACTAACGTTTCCCGCTAGCAAAATAGAGCAGTTGCGAAGTGCAAACTGCTCTATCTGTTTTAAGTATATTCAAAGAAGAAGCTCTCTGAAACAATCACAACTCATTTATTTTTCTTACCGCAAACCATAGTTCAACGAAATTAAGCCCGTCTTTAGCTCCTGTAATTTCAAATTCCAACCCATCGACCTGTTCGTATCCAGCAGTAGGAAGCCATTCGGAGAAGAACCGTCTATATAATGTCTCAATGGTTTCATCAAATTTGTCCCAAGTGAACAGATCAGAAGAAAAAATTGCCCAGGTTTGAGCTGGTATGGTTACACTTGTGTACCCCTCAGTTTTACTTGAATCCCCTTTGAATGCGGACAGCATATAAGGAAAATGATCCTCATCTGTTTTTTTGTAGCTACAAACAGCATGTACTTTATGATAGTTCTGATTTAAAAAGGTTGGTAGGTTTCCAGCATTGTCTGCCAGCCTTTCAACCTCGCCGTTAGCATGGCATTGCTTCCATAATTCTGCTGGAGTATCTGCTCCATTTAATTGAAATACTTTTTCAATACCGAATACTGGAAAGGATTCTTTTGTCTCAATACGATAGTTCATAGCCTTTTCCCCTTTAATTGAAATAAGGAAGGAAAGCCGAGGAAAGGCTTTGAGGGAGGTCCCTTCTTCTCGGGCCATTGCTGGATTAACACCATGTAATAATTGAAAAGCCCTTGCGAATGAAACTGGAGATTCATAACCATACTTTATCGCAATATCAACTACTCTCAGATCACTATTCTGCAATTCAATTGCAGCGAGAGTAAGCCTTCTTCTCCTTATATATTCCGCAAGAGACACATCTGTAATGAATGAGAACATTCTCTGGAACTGATGTGAAGAACAACAAGCACATTTAGCAACTTCTTTCAATTCGATCTTTCCAGTTAGATTCAATTCAATGTAATCCAATGCTCGGTTCATCCTCATCAGCCAATCCATCTGATCCCTCCTCTTAACAGAAGTATAGTTTTACTACATTTTCATATCGCAACAATTTGTGCACGATTAAGTTTCCTTGGAGAATTCAAGTCGATTCTAAAAATTAATTATATAGCACAAAGAAGTTCTTATTAAAGTTAATTCTGAACGTAGATAATGTTGTATGCTAGTCTGCCCGTTAACTTAAAAAAAACAGCCGATCAATGTGGTCGGCTGCTTTCTTCTATTATTGAGTTATCGTTCCCCGTTAGCTTAATGAGTATCTTCCGTTTAGTGGTTCAAAGCTCATCGATCAACGATATACCTTTAGTAATCCTCATTTTACTATCTTTCAAGAAATCGCGAGTCCAGTCATCTGGTTTGCTTAGATCCCAGCTTCGATACATGCCAACAACCACAATGATTTCGCGAAGTCTAAGGAAGAGTTTCATCATATCCTTCCAGTTGTCTGGCATTCGTCGGCCATCCACTGTATAGCCTAGCTCGAAGTTCTTTATAAACAGATCATATTGGACCTTTCGTTCGAATTTCGAATCTTCACCGAATACATATAGCAAGTAATACAGCTGTATAGCAATATCCTCGACATACCAACTGTACTGGCACTCGTCGAAGTCAAAGAGAGTTAATCCCCCAGCTTCATCCATTGTGAAGTTTCCCACATTAATATCTCCGTGAATCAAACCAAAATTATCTGCATTAACAGGCAGACTCGCCAATTGTACTTTAAGTTCATCAAGGGCAATAAGGATCGGTTGAAGTTCTAACGGTAAATAATCCTTGGCTCGTAAGAGGTATTCATTTGACTTCCAAGTGTGCCTTTTGGCAATCGTAGGCTTGTAAAGTTTCGCTAATTCATGAAGTCGGCCCGTTATACGGCCACACTCTTCATAAAGGTTAGAATTGCCCAGACATTCTGGATATCCGATTTTGCGGCCTGGTGCATGTTTAAAGGAGGTTACGTAAAAATCTATTTTATTTCCTTGAATTAGTTCGCAATACTCTCCATTCATTGAAGAAATCGGTTCTGATACTGCTATACCACCCTCTGAAAGATAACGAATCCAATCTATTTCTGCTAGAAGTCCTTCCGATGTACGAAGAGTACTCGGAGTGAAACGAAGAATATACTTTAATTCATCGCGATTATAGGAATAAATAAAGTTTTGAAAACCTCCAATGTAAGTAAGTTCCTCTTGGCTGACCCCATAACGCGCGGCGCCTTCAGCGGCATGTTCGTCCAAGAACAATAATTTTATTTTTGGGTCCATTAGTTCTCCTTAGTTATAAAGAATAAGGTATAACTTTATATCTTTTTTGCCTGTCTGCTTGAGTACAGCTCTTTAGAGACAGACTCCAACCATATTTATAAAGCCTATAAAATGCAGACAAACTACTATCTTTGATAAATTTTTTAAAGTGCCTTTTAGAATGGAACATTAAAGACCTAATTCCTCATACGTAGAAGCAATTCGGGTAGATGATGCACCTTTTAAAGTGCCCGTCGATGTGAAGTTAACATAAAACGTACCTGCCAAAGGCATCTTACCCCATAGGTTGTCAGATTCTCCAGGGGCAATAGTAAGACTTCCCCATACTTTTCCCAGAGGAGAGTGCTGTGTTATAGTAACTATCATTTTTGTTGTTCCTGAATTTTTCATTTGCAATTTAAGCCAAGGTATATCATCTGAAATTACAAGCATTTTTGAATCACTTGTTCTACTCCCATCAAAATTTATGGACCATGGCTTATCAGATGCGAAAGGAACCCCTGTTTCGTTTCCAGTTTGCTTGATCAGCACCGGTGGTGGTATGGGTACGAATACTTCTTTAGCAAATGCGGAAGATGCCACACTAAATATACTTGCAGCAGAAATTGAAGTAGCAAAAATACGTTTGATTGCTTTATTCATCTAAACACCTCCAAAATTGTATCGGAACGCCCACCTCTACTTTTGATTTTTTGGGATTTACAGGAGCGGATTGTTCGTTTTCTTCTACCGAGTAGTGCTATTGAGACCATTATAACGTATCTACCTGCGGCTCAATTCTTGCTGTTAACCTATTTTTACCTCTGCTAATTCTAAAATAGAGAACGCTATAAGTTGCTGTTAAGTTATGAGGATCTAATAAAAGAATTTCACTCCATAAAGGTATACAAAAAAGGATCGTTAGCATTTCTGCAACGATCCCTATCATCATCCCCTAGATGTAAACCGCAGTTGATCACTTAATTCTTTTATATTAAGCTAACGATTCCCGTTAGCTTAATATACCCCTAAAATAATTTAGACATAAAATACTGGTCGAAAAGTTTTCCATTTATCAACAGTGAGTTTCTTTTTATTCCTTCTATCTCAAATCCCATTTTTTTATATAGAGATACTCCTGCTTCATTTTGAATGACCACTGTAAGTTCTAATCGTAAGATATTATGAGCTCTTGCCCATTCTTCTAACCTTTGAAATAGATTTGTTCCTATACCACGCCCTGTGTACTCTTCTAAAATACCTATAACTAGGTAGGCTGAATGCTTTGTTCTTCTTGTGTCTCCACCAATGACTGCTAGATAACCTACTAACTTTCCAGCTTGTTCTGCAACAAGTACGGTTGAATTACTCTCCTTGTTCACTCGTTCCAACCATTTACGTTGTTGTTCAGAAGAACCTTTTCTTTCTCCTGGTTCCATAAGCATAAAATTAGCCTCGGTTTCAACTTCCTTCATTAGCAAATCAAAACTTTCAGCATCCTCAGGTTCTATCTCTCTGATAAACATTGAATCCCCCCATAAATAATACATATCCAATATTATACATCTTATTGAACTAACCTTCCCGTTAGCTGAACAAAAGCAGCAGATCGAGTTGATCAAGCTGCTTTTGTTTCTTGAGCTATCTTTCCTCGTAAGTGTAGTTCTTGCTTAGGAGCTACAAGGATGTGGATTTGTAATCTTCCTTCAAACATTGTTTTGCGATGTAAAAAATCTGTCCCATGTGTTCCGAAAAGTGAGCAGCGCATTGATGCAACATATCTAGATTGGTTCTTTCTCGACTCCTCACCATTTGCTTTTGCTCTAGTGTCTCATCGGAAATGTTTCTTATCGTATCGATAACGAATTGGAGTCTTTCTGCACAGATCTTTTCTAATTCAGACTTCTCAACAAAAAAATGTGTTAGTTCTTCTTCTCGGTTTCTAGGGATTTCTTGGTGTAATATTCCCTTCAAGATTCTTTCTTTAATATTCCCTTCTATATGCCTAATAAGTGTTGATATACTGTGGCTTGATTCATGGGGTCTCCAGTTGAGTTGTTCATCATCTAATTGACGAATTGCATTAAGAATTCTTTTCCGAATTTCTTCAAACTTTTTTATTAACCATTCTCTATTAAAGTCATGTTTCAAACCAATTACCTCCGTTTGAACTGAAATATATTCAAGTTCATTCGATAAGTTTATTGTGTTATCCTGCCCGTTAGTCGAAAAAAACAGCTGATCACTTTGACCGGCTGCTTTCTTAGTTCTATTACTTTAACGTTTTTCCGTTAGTTCAATAGAAAGAGCAGGCTGTGGTTGCCTACTCAAAAATATGTGTAATCTACCCTTTAGTTCAACGAATATCGAATAACCTTGTCTATTACTAAACCTATGAATAAGGAACAACCTCTCTAATTACTCACTTTTTCAGAACTCGTGCTGAAGCGAAAGACTAGCTTTTCTCCATCTTCAGGATGATGACCAAGTTCTTCGGAGTATTTCCCGTTGGTACATGTGTTAAGTGTTTTTCTCCAGAAACGTTTCGCACGTTCGTTTCGTTCGGTGGGATTTGTTTGCAATTCCCATTGCCCTGGCATCTTTCCAATAATCTGTCGCACCGCTTCTTCTCCAACACCCTTTCCTCGATAATTACGTAATAGGAAGAACTCATTCATGTAATAATCGATATAGTGAGGACAGGGTATGAAAGGGGAAGTAGCCACAAAAGCAAGCCCTGCAGGTATATCATCCACTGTGATCAGATAAGGGAATAATATGTTCGGGTGTTCCCACCAAATATCAAACACGCGATTCTGTTCCATCAAAGTTCGGGTATCATCATTCTCAAACACCCCATAACGATTGATTTTGTGTTCCCATACTTCAGACAAATCATGCAGATAAAGAGGATAAATATTATTGATAATGAACTTCTCCTCCATACCGCATAGTCTAGCGGTAACATTCAACTTATTTACTTCATGATTAACGCAATCCATTTTGCAACTCCTCCGATTCCGATACTCTCAATCAACCATATTACTGATACCATAATTCTTTCCTAGCAACAGTATAAGGTGAATATCGCATCCTTTATAGGCAGAGTATTTATATATTCATTTTTTACATAACAAAAGGCCCGTGTTGGTTTTATCCAACATGAGCCTTTTGTTATGCCTGCGTTTTATAAACAATCTTCTTCATGCTGCCATGGGATAGACAGTAGGAATTCGCAAGTTGATCCACATGCATACCCTGCCTGAAAAGCTTCCGAATTATACCCAATGATCCTGAGGTGATTTTAATACTATGCCCTTGTTAAATTCAACTAACCTGCCCGTTAGGTGATTAAAAAAACAGCTGCTCATATGATCAGCTGCTTTCTTAATTGTATTAAACCAGTGTTTACCGTTAGCGTAGCCTGGGTTCTAAGAATTCATCACATTAATATCATCTACCTTATAGCCATTAAGACCATCTCGTCTAAACGTCATTTGAACTGTCTCTGGCCACTCTCCTTTCATCACTGTCATTTCTAAAATAAAATCAGCCTCTACATTATCCGAACCTTGGATTGGTAACAAGTGAACGTTCGCGTACAAAAAATTGTCACGGTACTTTTGACGAAGAGCACTCATTATTTGAGGATTTAATTCAATGATCAACGTCTGCTGGATTAACGAGCATTGACTTATGTCTGTTACTGACTGAGTTTCTACAGCTAAAGCTGGAGTTTGGCTAAGCAAAGTCAAACCGAGCGCTAAAACCATTCTTAAAATGATCTTTATCAAAAGCAAGCACCTCATAGTTGGAATACTTTATTTTATCCAAAATGAGGAGTTGAATACGTTTTGAACTAAGTTATCCCATTACATGAACAAAAGTAGCCGATCACACTGGTCAGCAGCTTTCTTAATTTTGAGTCCATCTGCCTCATGATTTCGTTAATGCATTCTGTCTCTACGAAGATCAAATACTTGCTGCTCAGTCCCAGTGCTTTTCTAGCGCTTCTTCACTCTGAGAAAAACCATTTCTTGAATAGAATTCAACGCTCTCGCTGCTTGGCCAAAGAATGAGAAACTCGACCTCATTCTCTTTTGACCAATTTTCCATAGCATTATGGATTTTTGACCCGATACCTAAGTTTCTGAAAGCCGGACGAGTATAAACATTGGTAACGTAACCGTAATAAGGGTCTGAAGATTTTCCTGGACGCGGAACTTTATGTATTAGCTGCAGGTACATATGTGATACAAGACTTCCACCACTTTCTGCAATCCAAATATACCAGTCTCCGCTTTGGATTGCTTTTAGCAAAAACTCACTACATATCTGGTTAAATTCCTCAAATGTAACGACATTATTAGCATGCTCCTCTTCTGAAAAATCCCAACGCATTTGTACAAGCTGAGGTATATCCTCCGATGTTGCCAAACGAACTAGCATCATTCATCCCCCTATTATTGTAAATATTAAAATTTATCTTATCAAACTTTCACGCTAACCTTCCCCTTAGCTTAATGAGTTAACGGGCAATATTCATCCTTTACTAGACCTTGCAGTCAACAAGGATACCATAACGTATGCAAATATTTGTATTATAAATACAATGGCCACAAATTCAATAACCATGTTGTTCCTTGCAACAAGATCATGCACGATATCCATAACAATTTGCCAAGGCCTGGACAATATATCCCATGAATTCCATCGATTAAATCTCCCAATGTATACACCCAAACTACTCAACATTAAAATAACGCCAATAACCATCATGTTAATGTACTTACTGAATAACTTGTTTAACACACCATGTATTTGAAGGATCGAGCACGTCGAGAGAAGTAAGCCTAGTATGGCTACGGCAAATGTTAGGGTGAGGTTATACCAAAAATCAATATTGATCCAAAATTGTGTTCCTTCCTGAGCATTGAAATATCTGAATGAATGCAGGATTTCAGTAAAAAGGTATGCCGAATTAGGCAAAAAAAATAGCCAACCCGCACTCATCGGCACCATCCAGATCAGACTCATTTTCGTTAATTTCTTATTGAATATGTATCTAATGCATGATGAGATGATATATGGTACCCATGCTAGGAACATATCCCAGGTTAAGAATTGATACATATTCGTATCAGATTTGATACGTAAATACATCGCAACACCTAAACAACATAACGTAACCACTAGCAAGGTTAAAATAAATCGAAAATCTTGAACAGGATGTTTGTTATCTTTCATTTCGTTGGTTCCCAATCCTCTCCCTGGGGATTTATAAATGCCTTGTTGTATTCTCCTTAAGATCGGTGCTTTGTAAAAATCGGGGATCTTATTTTGGAAGAACCCCTAGTAAGAATCATCTTAACAGAAACGTTTATTACAGGGAAAAGTTTGCAATCGAAGAAGTGAATTTCTTTTTACGTTAACCTGCCCGTTAGTTGAACAAAAGCAGCTGATCATTTTGACCGGCTGCTTTCTTAGTTCTATTACGCTATCGTTTCCCGTGTATAACCTATAAACTGCTGCACTAACCTGCCCCTTACGAAAGTCACAATTCCTTTATAGGACTTGATTGATAAGCGATTGGGTCTTGTTAAGATTCTGAATTGGCTTTGTAATCGATAAGTCGTGAGGGTCGATTATCTTGTCCGATTGAGATTGCTTGACGCCTAAAACGTCTAGCATGACGGGATCAGAACCTTCCTCTGAATTTAAGTAGACTACTGTGATTCTCTCCTTTTGTCCTTCCCTGTTTAATCGACCAATGATTTGCTCGTGTACCTTAGGCGACCAATCCAACTCTCCGAACAATATAGTTGAACAGCGGTACTGCAAACCGTCCAACCCTGCACCACTACGCAACGATAATATGAATACATTCGTTTCCCCTTGAACAAACCGCCTGACGGATTCAGTCTTCTGTATATCCGACTCACTGCCTGTATACATAGCTGGACAATAGTTTGTCAATTCCTTAAGCCATATTTCATAAACATCCCGATGCCATCCGACAAGAAGCAGGGGAACTCCTGTATCTAACAAGCGCTTGGCATATTGGGCAATACCCGCTGCCTTAGCCACACCCGTTGTCTGTCTCATCAAAAGCTCCAGTTCACGTGCTGCTGAACCACGTTCCAGATATGTCCCTTGGGAAGCCCTTAAGGCAAGTTGTTTTGCTTGAGCTTTTATCGTTTTTAACTTAAGTAGATCGGGCTCTACCACTTTAACGATCTGGTTGATCGGAGGCAATTGTTGGCCAACCTCGCTTTTCGTCCGCCGGAGCATAACATTCTGCTCACGTAGGAAACTGCCTAGCACAACCGGGTCATGAACTTTCCGGTCACTGTGGCACCATTCCCGAATAAACTCTGAATAGGTTCCCAATAGGTTGGGGTCGAGAAATTGTAAGACATTCCAGATCTCGGTACCGTAGTTGTAAATCGGTGTTGCCGAAAGACCCAACCGAAATTCTGCTCCATCGGACAAAATTTTCGCGGCCTCGCCTTTATTACTTGTGAGACCGGTTCGAAGTTCTTGAATTTCGTCATAAATGACACATTGGAAGTGGCCATCTGCAAAGAAGTTCTTCCAACCGGCAAGCTGACTATATTTGAACAAATACACATCTGCATCAGGGATCGAATACGGTCGCGTTCTTTCGATTTTATGAACAATAAGTTCGGTGAATGATTCAATCTTCTCTTTCCATTGGTTTTGAAGATGGGCCTGAACGACAACAGCAGCAGGATGGGTGTCCGGTTCCAGCAACATGCCAGCCGCTGTGTACGTTTTTCCAAGACCCAGATCATCACCGAGGAGTAGAGATCGACGTTCTAAACACAGATCGATTGCCTGCGATTGATAATGGCGAATCTTCTGTCCAGGTTTCAGTCCCGGGCGCAGAATGGGATCATAATCAGGAGTGAGTATCTGTTCCAGATACGCTTTTGTCTCAAAGAACTTATCGTGGCCACGCAAAAGTTTAGCTCTGTCTTCCGGACTTATCTCCATCGGATATCGCTGAATAAACCAGGCAAGATCCACACAAATATTCGATCTGTTTGAAAACCAAAAAGTGCCCACTTGTTTCATTGCTATGCGTGGAAATAGCTGCTTCAAGCGAATGGAGACATGTGGATGGACTCCACTTAACTTCCACCTACCGCTCACCAGTTCGATTTTTCCGTACATCGTTCCCATTTACCCACCTTCCAAAGGATCATTATATGCCGATATTGGCTTCTTTCCTTACCCCCTCTATCTATCCCTTGATAAGTCGGATTCCTTGCACGATCTGTTCCCTCTCAACTTCTCTCAACGAAAAGAGTACAGGCGCTGTAGGAATCTCAAACTTCAGATGAGAATGAGGAATTTCCGTTAATAAAGTCCCAATAGGTTGTTGACTTTCTTTGCTGCGTACAACATTCCAAAATAACCTGGACCTGTTGTCCTCTGATCCCCACCTTTCAAGCGAATTTCGAAATAGTAGACATTTTCCGATAACAAAATCATGGTCCTCAAGGGGTTCCATTACTTCAAAGCCAGCCTCCTCAAGGCTATCAAAAATCACAGGCATCAGCTGATCTAAATACAGGCCATAGGCAGCATCCTCGATCTCACGAAAAGCGACCATGAGTTGGTCGTGTAACGAGTCGTACAAAGGCTTCCATGCCGATTCAATATACTGATTGCCCACCTGGGCAAGCTCTTCGATTGTCATGTCGTAACGGAATACTGGATGAAGTGTCATTCTTAGTCCTCCTTGAGTTGAGTTTGACTTCATCATACAATATATAAGCCAATTGGAATGTTTTCTTCGAAATGGACAAATAAAATCAACAAAAATACAGATAAACGTTACAATAGGTTTAATGTTTCTTCCTGAAAGGCGGGATAACACAAAAATGGGACCCAAAAAACTGGCGAATAAATTTATGATAAGCGCTAACACTTTGAGAAACTACGAAGCGAAGGAGCTAATCCCTCCTGCTGAGCGTTCTGCCAATGGATATCGCATGTATACGGAACGGCATGAGGTCTATCTGGCCTGTATTCAGGCCATGGCGCCTGCTTTCGGAATGGAAGTAACAACCGTGGTGATGCATGCTCTCCAAAGAAATGAGTTGGAGGAAGTATTGTGGGTCGTTAGGGAAAGGGAGGTCAAACTGTATGAGGAAAAAGCAAGTTTAGATCAACTGGTAGAGGAGTTGAATTCATATGCCGACGGAAGCCAAGCTTACGACTTCAGTCAGCGTTTCCGCATCCACGAGGTCTCTAGACGGACAGGGGTCCCTAAATCAGCGATCCGTTACTGGGAGAAAAGCGGTCTGTTCACTACTGAACGTGACACTGATAACAAATACCGTCTGTATAATGAATCGCACCTGCTTAAGATTAAGATGATCCAGATATTGCAAAGTTCCGTTTATTCTGAGGAGACCGTAAAATTAAAACAATCAATTGCATGTTTAGAAATCCAAAACCTCGAGCAGGGAATTAATGTTTCAGAAAGGATACGAAATCACCTGAACAATACAATTAAACATCAGATGACGGGTCTCTACTACTTGCATCAATTGATTCAATCACTAGATATTTAAGAAATAACCGTAGAGCTCCCATACCATTATACCTACACTACAAACGCCAGACTTTACAGTTAGAGGACTACACTTAACGTGCAGTCCTCTTCCACATGACTTATTCAAATGATGAAGGCGCAGATCAACATTACAAGTCATTAATCCTGTGACCTTTAATTCTCCAGAACACCACCCCACGGTTATTGCACTTTGTTTTCCAAAGTCCATTTTTGATATTCATCTTCAGCATGGAAGTCTTCCATCACCAGCTTGGTTCCATCTTCCGATACACGGAGTGCATTACCGTTGTGCACACTTGTGATGTTTACCGTCCCATCATCGTTTTCGGAAATGTTCCAGCGTTGATTGGGATACCCGAGATACGGATAGAGTTGAATCCGATTCTGACCGACATCCCAATCCAATGATAACCCGCTGACGGTACGGATGGAGTAAGAACCGGAATCATCACCGGTAGGAATAAGTATCCAAGTATAACTTGATGCTTCACCATCCTTTTCGGTACCAACATTCACAACCTCGCCTGCTTGGGATTGCATCGCTTGTAGGGCAATAGGAAGTTCTGCACTCCGAATCTTAACGGTCTCCAGAGCTGCTTTTTTCATGTCAAATGCATTCACATGCTGAAAAGACGCACTGCCTCCAAACGTATGAACACCGAAATGTCCCTCGGCAAACGTGCCATCCTGAACATCCATGATCCGTTCACCGTCCAGATCCACCTGAATACGAGTTCCATTCGCCTGAATCTGGATATGGTAAGTCTGATCACCCCGAATGAATTTTGGAATGCGGGCAAGTACCTGCCGATTCTCGAACTTTCCGTCCACTTTATAAAACAGGCGAATCGCCTTCAGGTTGGGATCAACATTCAGATAATAACCACTTCGTCCATCCTCGCTTGCCCGAAACAGAATGGAACCTGCTCCTCCATCAGCATCCAGCTGCAAGTCAGCCTCATATCGGAAGTCTCCCGCAGTCTCTTGCGCGATATACTGTGAATCACTGCGGTCACTGCCCTGTATGCCATGGTCCGAAACAACCCACTGGGCAGACGGTCGATCCTTTTGCCAGCCGGATAAATTCGTGTGGAATATGCCATCCGTTACCGTAATCAGTATTTTGGCAGCAGCTTTGCCATTAGCCATGGAAGCCGTCACCCAAGCTTCCCCCTTGCCTACAGCACGAATCGCAGCATGTGTTTTGCCAGAATCAACGATTTTCACCACTTTAGGATTACTCACGGTCCATTTCAGCGGTTGGACACCTTTTCCTGGTCCGCCCTCAGTCGAGGCGTAGAGGGTTTCGGTATGACCCACATTCGTTACTCTTCTCTGGGTATCTGCAATAACCAGAGGAGTGGGGGACATGCCTTCTCTCCAGATATTATCCAACGCATATACATTCATGGAGACCACTTTCACATTTCCGCCCAGGCTGTAGAACGCCATCGACCTTCCAGCCGGATCCGGAAAAATGACATCCGAGAAAACCATTCTGCCCTCATTGCCAAACACTTCAACAGAAGCTTCATCAACAAATATTCGCAGCTTGATCCTCCCATTTTCAGGTTTTAGCGCTGCTTCGTGTACTTTGGTAAATAAACCCGAGAAACCCACGTCTCCCGAAGCAGTGCGATCCACGAACATCGTCTCTTTCTCCGTCTTGTAGCCCACGGTTGTTTGTTGCCCTTCCCTTTGACGCAGGTGAAAACCAAACTCCGTAACGGGACTGCCTGCCGGAATTTCCACTTCCGCTTCAATCTCGTATGCACCCGCACTCAGACCTTTGAGCACATTCTGCGATCGTGGCCCGACCACCAGCTGCTCCGCACTGTACATGTTTTGCCGAAGTGTCTCCAGTTCGATAACAGGCTTTTGTACCAGACGTACACCCTCATCTGTTGCTCGGAGAGAAATTTCTCTCGGAATAGTCAATTGACCTTTCCAAGGGTTCGTCGGGAAATCAAATGGATAATCCCAGTTCGTCATCCACGCAAGCATCACTTTCCGCTGATCCGGCATATTCGCAAATGACATCGACGCATAGAATTCCTTGCCGAAGTCCGTCTTCAGCACTTTCCCGGCAGGATGGTCGTTCACGAATTTCCCCTCCGCTGTCAGCTCGCCTACAAAGTATTCCGCATCCGATCCTTGTGTCTTCGTATTGGCTCCGGTACTGATCATAAGCACCCACTTACGCTCATTTGTCCCCTCTACAGGCAGCTGAATCAGGTCGGGACACTCCCATACCCCTCCGCGAATGTATTCCCCATATCCGAAGTTATCGGTTAATGTCCAATCAAGCAGATTCGTTGAGGTAAAAAACCGGATATGGTCCCCGCCAGATACCACCATGATCCAGCGGTTGTGCTCTTCATCCCGAACGACCTTCGGATCGCGAAAGTCCCAACTCCCCGGGTCTTCGCCATTTTGTCCAGGGTTCTCAATCACAATCGGACGGTCTTCAGCGTACTGCCAGTTCCGGCCTTGATCCGTACTGTATGCGAGACCAATACGCTGATTGCCACCAGGCTTACCTGGATGGTACGACGTATAGTATGCGATCAGACCTTTACCACCGGAATCCGAGAACAGGCCGGATGCGTTGTTCAGATCCGCAATCGCTGATCCCGACCATACATGACCCAGATCATTCCACGGCAGTGCAATGGGTAAACGCTTCCATTTTACAAGATCCGTACTGACTGCATGGGCCCATGTCCCTCCGTCCTGGTGAAATAAATGATACTCCCCCTCGTAATAAACCAATCCGTTCGGATCACTTGCGGACCCTCGAATCGGAGAGTAATGATATTGGGGACGGTATTTTTCCGTATAATACATCGAATTTTCCGTGATGTACGTGTCTTGAAAATAGGCGACACCCTGTTCGACTTCAAGTCCGGCATATCCCTCGGCATAACTTGAATCCGTGACCTCCACAGCCGGTGCTGCATATCCATCCACATACACCTGAATCAGGCGACCGGAGGCAACCACTTCGATATGGTGCTTTGCTGCCGGTTGACTTGGGTATGTACGATCCGAATTCGCAAGAATCGTTCCATCCGCCTTTTGCAGCTGTACCCGAACCTCTTCCCCTTCTCTACTAAGAGCTGCTTTGTATCCCTTTGTCCCGTCTGCATTCGACCTGAATAGTAGAGCTGCGAAGCTCGTATCGGCCAAAGATATATCTCCCTCAAATACAAAATCCCCTGCTGTTTTCTCGTATATGATCCGCGTTTCCTCTTGCGCATTTCCTTTGCCCCGATATCCCTGTAGATCCGGCTGCCATTCTCCTTCACGGTGAACGGGGTTACCTAGATTTCCATTCATGGTACTGATCTTCACATTTTGGAACAAGCCTGATCCGTCCCACACATGGAGCCCCAGCTTCCCTGATATATACGCACTGTCTTTCACATCAATCACCGGGTCGTACCCACCATCCCAATACACCTGCAGCCTCTCGCCAACCGCTTTTACTTTCAAATGATAAATTCCGCCAGACTCCACGGTTACCGAGTACTCTTCCAACAATGTACCTGACCTGCCACTGGCATCTTTTAAACGAATCAGACCAGCCTGAGGAACCACTTGCAGCATATAGGAAGACCATCCCGTATCATTGGAACGGAAAACAAGACTGGCATCTGCCTTCATATCCTGGATTAACAGATCCGTTTCATATATAAAATCATCGGCCCGCGTGTCCGATAATACGGTCACATTCTCCTTCTCTTCGGAAATCAAATGAAGTCCTTCATTTGTATCTTCCAAATTGCCTTTACCATGCAATGTCCAACCGGACAAATTGGTTACTGCCTTGGACACGTCCATTTTCATCGGAACCGCCTCCGTATGTTGAGTTTGAGATTGTGGACTCTTGGATGATGCCGTACTCTTCTGCATCGTCACCTTATCCAGATGGGAAGTCATCGAATGCGCTTCCACAGAAGTGGAACCCAGGACACAGGATAATAGGACGCAGCTAATGGACCTTAAAATGAATCTCACGAATATCCCTCATTTCTCTGCGTGATATAGAAAAACAAAGAAAGGACGGTGCATTCCCTTAAACAACTGAATCAGTCTTTTAAGCGATTTGCTCCGTCCTTTCCCGAATCTGTGGCTTACGATGATACCGCTGAATCAGTTTTGACTTGATTAAGCGCTTCAATGCCCAAGGCAAGTGCACCGTATAAACCCGCGTGCTGTCCCAATCCTGGGGGAACAATATATTGGTCGATGTGCTGCAGCAATTCAGGCACATTCACATAACCATGGAGATTTTGTACAACTCTTTCCCGAATCATGGGAAACAGATGCATTTGCTGCATGACTCCACCGCCCAAAATGATCTTCTGTGGTGAATGCAGCAGGAAGGACGTCGTAATGGATTCGGCAATATAAAAGGACTCGATCTCCCATGCCAGGTGGTCCGTCGGCAGCTCGCTGCCGGGTCTCTGCCAGCGGGCTTCGATGGCTGGCCCTGCGGCCAGTCCCTCCAGGCAATCCCCATGATACTTGCATAAGCCGGCAAAGTGATCCTGCGGATGCCGCCTCGTTCGGATGTGTCCACCCTCTGGATGCAGCAATCCGTGTATTCTTTTTCCTCCAGCAATAAGTCCAACGCCAACACCTGTGCCAATCGTATAATATACACAGTTATCCAAGCCCTGCGCAGCTCCCCATGTGACTTCCCCCAGAGCAGCAGCATTCACGTCCGTATCCCACCCGAAGGGAACAGGGAATTCACGCTTCAAGATTCCCACCACATTGCAGTTTTCCCATTCGTACTTCGGAGTTGTGGTAATGTATCCGTAAGTAGGGCTATCCGGCTTCAGATCAATCGGACCAAAGGAACCAATGCCGATAGCCTCTACCCCTTTATCTCTGAAATAGTCACTCACCTTGGCGAGTGTAGTCTCGGGATGTTCCGTCGGAAAACTGCACCATTCCTCCAGATGTCCTTGTTCGTTGCCTATTCCGCATACAAACTTCGTTCCGCCCGCTTCAATGGCACCTATACGCATCTACCTGCCCTCCTTCTCTTTATTTCTCATGGACCTCCACCTTAATGGGAGACAATTCGTAGATATGAAGAGCAGAGAAGACCATGTCTTCCTGATCAGCATCAACCGTAATTCGCGCAGCATCTACATCCGGATAGATCAGGTCAGTAATAACGGCCTGGCCGTTACTCGCAAATACCTCAACCGAAGAAGAATCCACATAGATACGCAAATGTTGAACCCCGCCCTGAACACTTGCGGTGTGACGTCCCAGGAAATGTTCATGGAAATCAACGATGCCTGATCGACTGCGATCAACGTACACCTCACGCTGATTCGCGTCTGTACCAACGAGCGTTTGATGACTGGCGCTGCTTCTCAAGGTAAATTGAACGGATTGCTCCGATTCCCATTGCGCATCGACTTCATAGCTCACCAGCTGCAGCGTGCTAAGATGTTTCCTCGCCTCTTGGACAGAAACGTTGTGCAGGGTCAATATCGGTTTCCGGGCTTGCTCCATCTCACGGGCCGGGCGCTGAACCAATGTGACTGTACCGTCTATCGTTTCCAAAGTAAGCTCCCGAGCAATCGTCATCGCGCCGCGATAACCTTCGGTTGGCGTTTGGTTGGCATACATCCAGTTGCTCATCCAGCCCATAAACAGGCGTCTACCGTCTTCTGCCGGAATGTCGGACCAACTGACTCCTGCGTAGTTGTCCCGGCCATGGTCAATCCAGCGAACCGTGCGGGAAGCTTCATCCGGAACAAACGTCGACCCATCAAAATCTCCGATAAAGTACTGCGTTCGCGAGCCTTCCTTGAACGCAGGATCTGCACCGATACTGACAAGCATGACCCATTTTTCATGCCCATGGTCCCCATCCACCGCCAGCGGGAAGAGATCAGGACATTCCCACACGCCGTCATGTGAACCGATGCCTGTGCCGAATTCACTGCCGAGTGTCCAATCTTTCAGATTAGGAGAACGGTACAAGCATACCGTCTGACCACAGGCAATGATCATCACCCATTCCTTGCTCTGCTCATGCCAGAACACCTTGGGATCACGGAAATCGACATAAGACTCATGCTCCAGTACCGGATTGCCCTCATATTTGTTCCACGTGCGGCCATTGTCCTTGCTGTACGCAATGCTCTGTCGCTGAATCGGGTTATCGTTCGGCACTTCCAGGTGATGCGTGAATATCGCCACCAGTCCTGGTTCCTCATCAAAGAAGCCGGAAGTATTATTCCAATCCACTACAGCACTTCCTGAAAAGATCATGCCGTGTTCATCCGGCGCCATAGCCACAGGAAGCTCTTCCCAGGTGAACAGATCTTTCGTCACGGCATGCCCCCAATGCATCGGTCCCCATGTGTTACCAAATGGATGATGTTGATAGAACAGGTGATACTCGCCTTTGAAAAACACCATGCCATTGGGATCATTCATCCACTTCTCGTTCGGCGAGAAATGATAAGCACCTCGGTAATCGGTTGTTGAAATGGTAGACATGTAGGTTCTCTCCTTTAAATTACACTGTTTTTTTATTTAGTATTGCGGTCATATCCCGCTTGTTTAATTTGAAGCCATTCCTGCAGTCCAAGACGATCCAGCTCTTTCAAATACGCATCCCATTCCTGCTCGATTTTTCCGTTTTGATACCATTCCGTGCGCATGCGCAGTACATAAGCGAACAGGTCGGTTTCAATGGTAGACAGTCGGTCGAGCTCATCAATGGAGAAAAATACGCTTGGATAGACGTTCTCTGCTTTCATATGTGGAACCATCACCCGATCCAGAAGCTCCATGCGCCATGCAGCATCTTCTGGTTTAGTCGTGTATTTGTCATAGTAACTGTCGAGAATCGCCAGTGGTCCGGCAATGCTCGTTTTTTGTCTAAGTTCGACAGGCGCAGCCCCTTCTAGCGGCAGATGCTTCAGCATGCCCTTGGCTTCATCGAATTCAAAAATATTTTGCTGCGTTTCATCCCCGTACGTTCCCCAGTTGTTTTGGATCGATTGGAGCGGATCGTACAGCTGGTCTACCCACTTCGCTGTGGATTCCAGATTTTTATTGCTGCTCGTGATAACCATACGTCCTCTGTCGAGTCCGATCCCATTGGTTCTCGTGACATTTCTCTCTCCATCCGGACCGGCAAGCGGAGGCAAAACATCATACGTGTCATTCATTCCCGTAATGTTGGCCTTATCCCATGTGAAATACATGCCGTACTTATGGTCCTTGCCTTTGGCCAGATACGTATTCCAATCCTGCTGATAGGCTTCCACATCCACAAGACCTTCCTGGACAAGCTCATGGATATATTTCACAGCTTCCTTATAACCTTCATCCGCTGCCGTAAAGACGACCTTACCCTCGTTCGTTACCACGGTATGGTCCCAGTTCTCCCCAAGTCCGAATGCGGCAAAGAGAAAAGTCAAATCTTCTCCGCCCGGCTTGTTAATGAACGACAACGGAATTTCATCCGCTTTTCCATTTCCATTGGGATCTTGCGTTTTGAAGGCGATTAGCACTTCCTTCAATTCCTCGGTCGTCGTCGGCATCTTCAGTCCGAGTTTATTGAGCCATTCCACATTGATCCAAGGCAAATTATCCACCGCTTGTATCCGCTGCTTGCCGCTTCCCAGCTCCTCGATCCATGGGAAAGAGTAAATATGTCCATCCGGTGCCGTGATCATGCTCTTGTATTCCGGAGCTTCCTCCAGCACCTTTTGTAGATTGGGCATGTATTGTTCGATCAAGTCTTCGAGCGGGATGATAGCCCCGTCCTTGGCCAGTTTCAGAAGATCATAATCTCCGTAACCTGCGTCAAAAATGGCATCGGGTAAATCCCCGCTGGCCACCGCCAGATTTCTCTTTTCGGCAAACACATCACTCGTATAGTTCTTCCAGTTGATATGCACATTGGTCTTTTCTTCAAGTCGCTTGTGAATCAGTTTCTCGTTCGGATCGGCCGGAGCCAGCGGCGAGCTCTGCGTGATAAAATTCAGTGTCACTTTCCCGTCGGGAGACTGGGCTTCACTGGCTGCGCCGCCGCCCCCTCCTCCACCACAGGCTGTGAGCAGAAGTACAGCAGACAACATGGAAAGGGATACCGATGTAATGCCTCTTTTGGACTTTTTCACTTTTTTCATGACGTGACCTCCACTTTATATTGTTGGATCTGACTTAAGATATCTCAGGCTGTTCACTATTTGAGTGAACCTACCATGACACCCTTTTCGAAGTACTTTTGAAAGAACGGATACATGATAATCAGCGGCAGACTCGAAATGACAATCGCAGAATACTTAATCATCTCGGATAACCGTTTGAGCTCCGCCATGGCAAGCTGATCACTGATCATGCCCGGTGCAGCCTGGTTCTGGATCAGAATGGAACGCAGAACGAGCTGTAAGGGATGAAGATTGGGATTATCCAAATAAATCATGGCATCAAAATAAGAATTCCACTGCCCGACGAACGCGTACAATGCAAGGACAAAAATGATCGGTTTGGATAGCGGAATGACAATCTGAAAGAAAATCTTCATATCGGAAGCACCGTCCACGTTCGCTGCTTCTTTCAGTTCCCTGGGTACACCTTTGAAAAAAGTTCTGGAGAGAATGATGTTCCACACGTTAACCGCTCCGGGAATGATGATCGCCCATATGGTATCCAGCATGCCGAGATTACGCACAAGCAGATAAGTCGGAATGAGACCACCACCGAAGAACATCGTAATGATAAACAGGACCATGAAAAATCCTCTTCCCGCCAGCCTTTCCTCAGACAAGGCATAACCTGCACAGATGGAAACCGCCACGGTCACGAAAGCAAACGAAACCGAGTACAGCACCGCATTCGCGAAGCCTCGAATCATGGCCGGATTGGACAGAATCATCTGATAACCATCCAGACTCCAGTCGGATACATTGAAGGACAGTCCCTGATTAAGCAGTACGGTTGGATCCATAAAGGAAGCGATAACAATATAAATGAGAGGAACGACCACAACCAGTACAGCACAGGTGAGAAAGATGGCGTTCAGTGCGAGGATCAGACGATCCAGCCCCGTCGGTTTGATAGTCATGAGTGATACTCCTTTCTAATAAAGGCCTTCGCCTTCGTTTAATTTCTTCACAATCAGATTCACGGTAACGAGCAGGATGACGTTAATGACAGAGTTAAACAATCCTACGGCCGCAGAATAGGCGTAATCGCCGGACTGCAATCCGACCTTGTACACATAGGTGGCAATAATCTCGGATGAAGGCAGGTTCATGGATGTTTGCATCAGGTATGCCTTTTCGAATCCGATGGACATAATTCCCCCAGCTGCAAGGATAAACACAATGGCCATAATCGGACGAATGGTCGGAAGGTCGATGTGGCGAATACGCTGAAGGAGGTTTGCTCCGTCCAGATTGGCTGCATTGTGAAGCTCAGGATCAACATTGGCTAGTGCTGCAACGTAAATGATCGAGGCCCAGCCTGCCCCCGTCCAGATATCGGACAAGATGTAGATCCAGCGGAAATATTCAGGTTCGGACATAAACATGATCGGCTGACCCGTAATCCATGTAGTCAATTGATTAATAGGACCCGTCGGCGATAAGAAAATGAACAGCATGCCCACAACGACTACAACGGATATAAAATTTGGGGCATACAGAAATAATTGAATGTTCTTCTTCACTCCAGCTTGGCGTACCTGATTCAGCATGAGTGCCAGCAAAATCGGCACCGGGAAACTGAAGATCAATCCAAAAAAGCTGAGCTTAAGCGTATTCATGAATATGATGTCGAAATTGGGTGAAGCCAAAAACTTCTCGAAATGTTTTAAGCCCACCCACTCACTGCCCATAATCCCCTTGATCGGACTGAAATCCTTGAATGCGATGATGGCTCCATACATTGGAATGTATTTGAAGATCAGTGTCAGGATTAGAGCTGGCGCAAGCAATACATACAGGAAATAATTCTTTTTGAGCTGCTGTAACGGATGAAAAATGGAACTCCTCTCTTTGAGGCCTTTCCCCATCCTCTTATTGGTGTTTACTGTGTTATCCAACACACGACCCCCGTTCATTATTGAAGTTTACAATTGCTCATAGTAAGGGCTTTCAATATTTACAATTGCTTATTTGATATTTTACAATTTATCAGGATGAGTATCATTTAGTCAATACAAAATGTGAAAAATAGTTGTGCATTTGCTTCATTTTTTTATGCATAACTCTGTTCTAGTTGTACGTTTAACGGAATAACCATCCAAAAAAGCCCGTTATATAACGTATTTCATCCTATAATGAAAGATTTCGCAGTTGCTATGTACGATGCAAACTTAAATGATGAATAAATTAAGAATGCAAAATTATAAATTGACAAAATCATTTATAAATTGTGCATTTGTAAATTTACAATTGCTATTTACTCCGATATATTATACATTTGACTTAGAAAACACTTGGGACGATCAATTGACCAATAGAGGTGAGGCACGACATGGCAAAAGAGAAAGTTACGATACAGGATATCGCAGATGCTTTGGGTATCTCCCGAAATACGGCTTCCAAAGCCCTGAATGATAGCGGAAACATTCCAGAAGAAACACGGAGTCGGGTGATTAAGAAAGCCATTGAGTTAAGATATAAACAATTTGCTTATATGGAAAGTGAGCATGTTCTTAGCAAAACGCCGGGCAATATTGCTCTGTTAACAGAGAACCTGCCTAATACGTCTCATTTTGGATCGCTGCTAATTAGCGGTTTGGAGAAAAGAATTAGTGCCGAGGGTTATAATCTGTCCATTCATATCGTTCGTGAAGTTGATGAAGAAGCCCTTACCCTACCTAACAATTTTGATATTTCCAAAGTGGACGGCATCATCTGCATCGAGTTATTCAACCTGGAATATACCCGCCTCATCACAGAGCTCGGAATTCCTACGGTCTTTATCGATTGTGCAGCCAACATCTGTTATCCGGATTTTCATGCTGATCTGCTTCTTATGGAGAATGAACATAGCACTTATCAGTTAACCAAAAAATTAATTGATAGCGGCTACAAAAGTATCGGATTCGCAGGAGATTACAATCACTGTAAAAGCTTCAACGAACGATGGACTGGGTATCACCGGGCGATGTTGGAATCGGGATTGCAGGTCGATCTATCCCACTGCATTACAGACAATGATAAGCTGTTCTTCTCCAAACCTGGTTGGATAAGGGAGCGAGTAGCTGCACTGGAGTCATTTCCTTCCGCATATGTGTGTGCCAATGACTTCATTGCGGTGGATCTAATCAGAGCTTTTAAATTAAGAGAGGTAACGGTTCCGCAGGATATTGTGGTATGTGGATTCGACAACGCACCTGAATCAAGAATTATTGAACCTCCGTTAACGACGGTCCATATTTACAGCAGCGAGATGGGAATTAAGGCTGCCGAAATGCTGTTATCCCGAATCGACAACCCCGAACAGCCTTATCAGGTCTCGCATATTGTGACTCTACCCATTATCAGGGAGTCGACACCTGGAATCATGCCTGCCGAGCCGACTCTTGTAAAAAAATAAAATGGAGAAATACACCCTATTTGAGTTGAAATGCGCCTGATGGCATTCTCTGAGCAAGTCGTTGAATACAAAAAAGAAGTGGATACCCTACAGATGGGTGATCCACTTCTTTATATGTTCTAACTAACCTCTTCTAGCTTGCCTCAGTTCTTCCTGTGTATTATCTCTATGTGTTCAGCCCTTTTCCTTACTTCTTAAACACCAAATTGCTTCAGATGATGGTCCAAGTGCTTGTAGATTCCCTTACCCCATTCCTCGGAAGTGAGTCTTCCAAAAAAAGGATGAGGAAATGCACCGTTTTTGAGACCTTCACGTTGTATCGTCAAGATATTTTGTTTGAGCTTTTCTTTTTCTGCTTCAAACTCTCTTGTATCCACGATCATCATGCTTGGAATCGTAGACATATTGCGAGGAAGTGGCTTGTCATTATAAAAAATGGGTTTTGCAAACTTTCCAACCACTATGCCTAGCAAGCTTCTTGCGGAACGGGCTTTTCCCGTTGCTATGTCTTGGAACGAAGAGCAATGAGCAAGCATCTGAGCAGCATTCATGCGCCCCCACTCAGGTTGAACATCTTGCTCTAATTGATCGATGCGTCCCAAGATTTCTTTTGCAGCCGATAGATCAAAAATCGTTTTCACTAAGACATAGGCCTCCTAACCTTGACAAGAAAAGAATCCACAACAAAAATATTACCATATTATTCAAGTAGAATGTGGATTAAACCAGACCCTTTTATGATTAAAACAGCCAATCACAACGATCGGCTGCTTTCTTGTTGTTATTGAGTTCAGAATCTAGCCAACATATTTAAGAATAAGCTGGTATATGGCTATCGAAAACCCCAAAATACTTGCTTTCACTTTAGCAGGATGATTTCTTTTACTGCCAAATAAATAAAGAAACATCATTATAAATCCTATAGGAATCCATAGCTGAAAGAAACCTTTTGATGTGTAAATTGGAATAATGGTAGTACTGAATAAAAAGTAAAAAAATACTGTAAAACGTCTTGTTTCTAATTGTTTGCTCCACCTTACTAATAAGAAAATAATAACTATTAAGATAATCGTGATGTGTAAAGGGGGAATAAGTATCGTAACGTTTCCAAATGTCAAATCCATTTTTGCGTTGCCCTCCTTTTTTCACCTACTCATGCTCTTCTTTCATTGCTTTCAGCATCTAAATCATGAAGCATCCATTATATCAGAATTAGAACCATTTATTGTATAATATTAGGAAACAAATATTCCTATCACCATTAAATTATAATTAAAGCATACATGGTAAAAATGACAAAAGCAGCCGATCTTGTTGATCTGCTGCTTTTGTCGTATAAAAGGCGCTATCCTTTTTAGCGATCACTATAATTGCGCTTTTCATAACTCTATTTTACGCAATGAAAAATAAAAGATCGACTTTCAGAATTTGCGTATTTAAATTCCCAATCCCCAAATGTTTCAATTTTCGAAAAACCGGCTTGTTTCAATGACTCATCCAATTCTTCTTGCTTTCGAAATCGTATCTGCATTTTTTCATGAACGAGGACTTCGTTTGTTTTTGTATTTTTCACAGTTTCATAGAACGTATAGACATCTTGCTCAAACCCCTCATATTCTGTATAGATTTCAAGTGGGTCTCCACTTAGCCTGTCTTTGGCTACATCCGGACTCATATCCTTCTCCCACTCTTCCCACACTTTTACCAGAGGATTTCTTGTATCAAAAATAAAGTGACCGCCAGCTTTAAGGGATCGGAATACGTCTGAGATCACTTGTTTCCAACTATCATCTGTAAGAAATACCTGTGCAACATTGGCTGTCATAATAACCGCGTCATACGTATTGGTTTGTAAATTGGAGCTGTCTCCTACAATCCAGTCCACATGGCCTGAATCATCCTTACTTCTCGCCAGTTTAATCGCTTCTTCATGGGGATCAATAGCTGTGATTGTATATCCATTTTGAGCAAGATGTGTAGTCCACCTTCCTGTTCCACAGCCTAAGTCAGCTATAGACTCCACCTTCAATCTCTTAAGCAATGCAAGGAAAAATTCATCATCTTTTCCCCAAAGGTTAATCTGGTCATATACTAATGGAATCATAAATGTTGTTTCCCACTTTCTATATCGTTTTTTGCGATGATTCTGGATATTACATAAGTATAAACGGATATTCCTGAAAGGGTTCATTTTATCTGCCCGTTAGATGAATTAAAGCAACCCATAACCACGAATGCACCCAAACATTAGAAGAACCGTCACGTTGACTAATCCCTATTTCCTCATTATAATTCGGACATCGAGAGCCAAGCCAAAAATTGCTGGCCACGGTTGCCAATGCCATGTCGGTTCAGAAGATTCGCTTTCGAAGTATGAATCTTGTCTATAAACAAAATCAAAAGTGAAAGATGTGAATGAACGATGAGTAAACAGAAGTTGTACTATGGTAAAGATATCGAAGTCATGTTTGATTCTGAGGTATGCATTCATTCCGGTATTTGCGTTAAGGGCCTCCCTGGTGTATTTGATTTGAGCAAACGTCCTTGGGTTAATCCCGATGGCGATACTTCAGAGGCCATTGCCCGGCATATTGACACATGTCCAAGCGGAGCACTGACGTATAAACGTCTGGACGATGAATATCTAACAAGGAAAGAGGGATGAACATGCATCATGTAGAACATGAACCTGCTAACAAAAGATTTCTTATTCAAGATAATGGCGACATTGCTGCGGTCATGACGTATGTAATCTCAAGTCCGGAGCTGTACATTATTGATCACACTTTGGTTGAAAATGCTTACCGGGGACAAGGGCTTGGCGACAAGTTGCTCAAAGCTATGGTGGAATACGCGCGCGAAAACGGTATTAAGATTTTACCTTTGTGCCCGTTTGCTAAGGGACGTTTTGACCGCATCCCTGAATATGCGGATGTTCTCAATTAATAACGATTGAATGATGTCCATAATATGAAGAGCCTGAGAGTACGAGATTTCTTCGTTTCTCTCAGGCTCTTTTGCATTAACTGCTCCTGTCATTTTGGTGAGCATCTTCATGAAAGTAATGTTCAAATTGTTTTTTCATTCGATTTGCTACCACGTGGGTGGAACGCGAATACACAATGGCTGATATGACAAAATACAGAGAGACTATTGTAATAATAAAATAAATGATAACCAACGGAAAACTCCTCTCTAACAGATGGATGTTCGAAAATCCTCTGGTTCTATATGGCTTTTAGATAAGCCGTAATCTAAACGATTGTCCACTCTTTTACCATTCAACTTGATCAAAACGCATATCTTTATAGTAGAACTCTTTATCATGATCCGTAATCTCACGAAGAACTTTGCATGGATTTCCAACAGCAATTACATTCGCAGGAATATCCTTGGTTACTACACTCCCAGCACCGATGACACTCCCTTTACCAATCGTGACTCCTGGTACAATAATCGCTCCGCTCCCGACCCACACCCCATCCTCAATGACCACGGGTAATGCAAACATCCCGCCTTCTTTGCGCTTTTCCGGGTGTACAGGATGATTCGTTACAGCAATCGTAACATTCGGGCCAAACATGACATCGTTACCAATGGTAACTTTGTAGTCATCAACCACCGTTAGATTGAAGTTAATATACACATTATTTCCTACAGTCGTATTGGAACCGTATGACATGCGAATGGGAGGCTCCAACCATACATGTTCTCCGATACTTCCAAAAAGTTGTTTCATTAACATTTTTCGTTTTTCAACATCATCCGGATGCAATTGATTAATTTCATAGCATATCGCCTTACCACGCTGGCGTGCTTTTGCCAACTCCTCAGCCTCTTTCGGATAATTAGCATCATCATCGGTGAATAATTGCTTGCTGGCCATTCGTTCTTGAATATTCATACTATATTCTCCTTTATACTTGCGTTAGATTTATTAAAGTAACCTTGCGAACCTCTCCGTTTTGATCAGGTTTAGGCAAAGTTTCTGGTTAGATTATTCAGCCACTTATACTGTCGGTATCGCATTAAAGCAATGGGTAGTTTAATGATCTCGTCTAAGCTGATGAAGGTATACAGTAGAATCGGCGGTACATGCCACACAAATGCACTTAGGTAACTAAGCGGCAGAATGATGAACCACATGACAACGGTGTCACACCAAAATCCGAATTTGGAGTCCCCACCAGCCGTGAATATACCCGCTATCGTTGTAGAGTTTATCGATTTGGCTATACAATAATACGCACTAATGTACAGCATGCCATCGAGGTAACTTTGAGCCGTGGGATTCAAATTTGCAACGGAATATACGAACGGTTTAATGAGCAGAATCATGCAGCCGGCAATCACTCCAAACCATAAAGCATAAAAACACATTTTGTTGCCCGCATATTTTGCTTTCTCCAATTCACCTTGTCCCAAATACTTTCCAACAAGTACAGAGCCCCCAGTAGCGATGCCTCCACAGAGAACCACTGCCAGATTTTTAACGACAGACGCTATTGAATTTGCGGCTACCAGATCGGAGTTCACATGGCCTATTATTGCAGCAGTAGCGGTAAGTGCCCCTCCCCAAACCATATAATTCCCCTGCACAGGCAGCATATACTTCAAGAAATCTCTTAATAGATTACGTTGGATGCTGTCACGTACAGGCAACCGAAAACGTATGTGGCCTTTGATTATGGAGTGAAGTATGCAGCAGGTTAGTTCAACAACCCTCGCTAATACCGTGGCAAGCGCAACCGCTGATATGGCCACTTCGGGTCTGGATGGGAATAATACAAAAATGCAAATGGCATTGAGCAAAATGTTTAAAATCAATCCTACGGAACTAATCCACGCACTAAGTTTTGCATTCTCCATACTTCGAATCACACTGAGATACATCTGTGATATTCCCATCACAAGATAAGAAAAGGAATTCATTTGTAAAAACCTTGAGCCGTATTGAATCAGTTCGGCATCATTGGTGAACAAACGCATAAGTGTATCCGTCAGAAAGAAGGAAGATAAGAAAAACAAAATGGAGACACCAAAGGAAAACATACACGCGATGCTCAAAATGCGCTGTATGATCGAAGTATCCTTCTTCCCCCAGTATTGCGCAGTGAGGATACTTGCTCCCGCAGACATTCCCATGTAAAACAAGGATAATGCAAAAGTAATTTGCCCTGCGAGTGATACAGCTGACATTGCAGATTGACTAATCATCCCCAGCATAAGTACATCAACAGATATTACGGTTGCTGATATTAAATTTTGTAACGCAATGGGAATGACGAGCGTCATTAACTCCCGATTAAAATCACGATTGCCAGATCCCAGATGTTGAATGCGGTTTCTCACCTATATCCTGTCCTCTCGGCTGATTTCACAATATAAGGATAGGATAGTATCGTTGTTGTTTCCATTAATATTGGCTATAATTTTATAAAAATCGTATATTTCAAAGGACGGTCTCTTTGATGACAAATTTAGAGGTGTTTTCTGATTTATCCGAACGTTTGGATTATAACCTTCCTGATCTACCGCTCTATGTCCGGAAAGGAAGCCTACATCAATTTAACAATTATGCAGCAGTAGCGCACTGGCATGTGGACATCGAGTTTATCTATGTATTGCAAGGATCGATGGATTTCTCTGTTAATGGAACTATTACTCGATTGCATCAAGGTGATGGACTTTTTGTGAATAGCCAGCGTTTGCATTACGGTTATTCTCTTGCAGACCAAAACGATTGTGTATTTCTTGTCGTCGTCATTCATCCCTCTATCCTTGGCGAGAAGACTTCATATATTCAATCCTACTGGGGAGAAAAGTTTGGTTTAACGATGGCTGATTTTCTAGTTCTCACAGCTGAGGTGGATTGGCAACGAGACACATTACTGTCCATTCAAGAAATCTATCAGGAAATGCATAAAGAACATACTCCTCTCAATCCGCTTCGTCTGGCATCGCAAGCTTTATCATTGTGTGCAACAATAGGAGATCATTTACAACCAAGCACTGGGCAACCTGGAGTATTGATGCATGTTCAAGAAATGACGCGTTTCATTCATCAAAACTATGATCAAAAAATAACGCTTGAGGAGATCGCATCTGCAGGAGCCGTCTGCAGAAGTCGGTGCTGTACATTGTTTAACAAGTATGTAGGCCAGACACCCAATAATTATGTCACTCAATATCGCCTTCAAAAAAGTTGCGAAATGTTAAAAGAGACACAACGATCCATAAGTGAAATTGCACTTGCCTGCGGTTTTCAGAGTGCCAGTTATTTTTCATCGATTTTCCGCAAACAGATGGGGGTAGTTCCACAACATTATCGAAAACAAGCTAACGAATAACCACCCCAACGTGAAACAGGTAAATAAAAAGACACTCAACATGCTACGAATGTAAAGACCGGATCGAAGATACAGAAACAGCACCGTATCCTCCGTTTAAGAAGAACATGGTGCTGTATAACCGCATGAAGACTCATGACCTTAGATGTTTTCCTTGATCCAATAACGCAACTTATCAGCATAGAATGAGCGCTCTTCTGGATCAGACTGTGAACCCTTCGACAGATAAAGTTGATCATTCCTATATCTAGGGTAAACATGGAGATGGTAATGCCACACGTCTTGATTGCCGGCTGGTTCATTATGTTGCCTTGTAGAAATCCCCTCACATCCATATGTACTCTTCATCGCAATTGCTGTAAGCTGGGCCGCGCGGTGAATCTCGGCAGCGTAATCTGCAGGCAGTTCATAGATGTTCTCGAAATGTTGATTGGGCACGATAAGAACATGTCCTTTATTGTTTGGCCACCATTTGCCCGCTATAAATGCGGTTACCTTTTCATTCTGATAGATGATATCCCTTTGTTTTGTTCCCTGGTCAGGTCTCTCGATACCCCAAATACAGCAAAATGGACATTCGTATCCTTCGGGCTTGTGTGAAAATACCGCTGTCATCTCTACTTCCCAACCCTGCTATCTTCATTAATCTTTTGTTTATATCGAATTATGGCGAGAGGCAGATTAATTATTCCAAGAGTGAAAGAAGATGCAATGGATATCCATTGAGGTATTGTAAGATAATCATTCGGTTTTCCGTCTCCTACAGGTCCTGCTTTGGGTTGGTAGCTATCCCACCATTCATATAAGAAACCAACAACAGGTGCTAATATGCAAACTACACTTGCAGCGATATGTAACACATACTTGTTCAATCTTAACCCCTCCGTTTCATGCATTCATGTCTAGAGCTCTGTTTACATTATATGTAATCTAAAAGTTGAAAGTCACACTAACCTGCACATCTGCTCAACATAAAGACAGCCGACCCATTAGCCGACCGCCTGCATGAATTATATGTTTCAAGCTAAGATCACGATTCCATAAGCTCTATTTTATTAAATCGGGGATGACCCCCATCCACTTCTCCTACGAACAAATACACCCATTTATTCAGGAAGGCCCTGGAACGTGTTCCCACGTGTCAGTACCTGGCTCTGATCTGCCCAGCGGATCTGAATCGAACGGGAAGTGAACAGATCAGGTCCGTCTGAGACTTGAAAATGCAGATGCGCCTCACTGGAGTTACCGGAATTACCAAGCTGCCCGATGAGATCTCCCTGCTTGACTTTATCCCCCGTTTTTACGGCTGCACTCCCTTCCTTGAGATGTGCCGTGATGCTGTATTCCCCATTTCCATGATCGATGACGACAACATTCCCTGCCGGCTCTTCAGCATTCATCACGCCTGGCGTGTTATCCGGAATGTCATTTTTGACTTCAATAACCGTCCCATCTGCAGCTGCATAGAGCGGCTCACCAAAAGCATAATAGTTTTCATTCACAGCGGCCTCCCCTTGATAACTTGAATCTTCCTTCGTGCGAATAATGTCCACTGCGTAACGCTGCGTTTCATGCGCATAATGATAATTGGACATCACATCATTTCCTCCCCAGAACACGAACCATTCCCCCTTCATAGGAAACTGAAATTCGGTCTTGGTAAATGCCTTGTCCGTCTCCTCATGCGTTTCAAGTGGCTGGATTAACAGCCCGTCAATCTGATGATCCTCGGCAAAATAGGCCTGTATTCCTCTGGTCCCCGTCTGATCCTTCCAGGAATGCTCCATCAGGTTGTTCATTTTGACTTTCGTAACCTGTTCCCAGGAAGTGACCCCCTCGGTGAAGCTGTCCACAGACGTCTTAAACTCTTCCAACGATATCGTTTCCTTCAGTTCCGGGCTCATTTGATTATAAATGTCCTCCTTCGAACCATTCATCAATGTATCTATGAAATGTTCAGGTGTAATCATCACGTCCTCCTCTACTGAGTTCGTCTCTTCTTTATTGGTGTTTTCTGCTGCCGGCGCCTCACTGGATGTCTGTTCTGCTGACGGCCGTTCCCTCTGGTCAGATGATTCTGTAGTGCCGCAGGCAGACAAGAGCACACACGCACCAAGTACTGCGGCAACCAGCTTCCAGCTCCTATGATTTCTCCAAAAGTCTTTTTGCAGAGCATAATCTGCTTTCATCCGATTTTTTTGAATGGACATTTTGGCCCGCTTCCTGTTTCCCGTATGAATTCTATTCACTTCCCTGCACCCCTTCTGTAGAACGCTATCTTTCCAGTCCAGTGTACAAAACCAATCTTATCCTCCGTCTAACCTCCTCTTACGTCTATCATAACTTTGAGGCATGCTGCTTCTTCATAATTAAGATTCTGTTAAGGTTACCGGCACACTGCTCCGCCCTTCTGAATGGTATGATAGACCAAATAGACCAAAGCAGATGAACATAAGGAACCACTAATGTAATCATAAAAATCAGGAGGATCTCTTACGTCATGGATAACGTTTCAATCCTGCTTGTTGATGATGAACAGGCGATTTTACATATGTTAAGAACGGTTCTGCTCAAAGAACAATTCGTAGATATTGACACGGTCACCACAGGTGAAGAAGCGATTGCCGCTTGTGAAAAGAAAACCTATCACTGCATCGTGCTGGACGTCATGCTGCCAGGCAGAAGCGGGCTCGAAATTTGTCCATTTCTGCGCCAATTGACCGATGCACCGATTCTCTTTTTAACCGCCAAAACAACCGATTATGACAAGTTGACCGGCTTCGCGGTTGGGGGAGACGATTATGTTGTTAAACCGTTTAATCCACTTGAAGTGGTCGCACGAATGAAATCACTGCTGAAGCGGTATTTGCCCAGACAGACAGAATCAGGTAGACAACTTCCGAATCATGACGTAAATACGTCACCATCTTCCCCGCAGGAAGGGATCTATGATTACGGACGCTTTCAGTTGAACGAACACGCGGGTGAACTCAGGGTCGATGGTCAGCTGGTAGGCTGTCCGGCTCTGGTGTATCAGCTGCTGCTCTTTTTCTGCAAACACCCCAATCGCATCTTCACCAAATCCGAATTGTACGAGCGGGTATGGGAATCGGAGGCCATCCGTGACGACAATACGGTCATGGTTCATATTCACCGAATCCGTGAGCGTATTGAAGCCGATCCCTCCAGGCCTGAACTGCTGGTGAATGTCCGTGGTTTGGGATATAAGCTCGTTCTGCCCGAGGCGGAGCTCCGAAGATGAGCATACGCCGCAGATTGATGACACGATTCATTGGCCTGCTTGCGGGTGCTGTAATTCTGATCCTGGTTCTCGGTGGAAGTATCGCATATTGGGTCATCCAACAGTTGAATGAAGCCAGCCTTGTTGACGATTTTGCCTCTGTCGGGCTCGAACAGCTAGTCAGCACCGCAGAGATTTTGCCGGACGGTACCGTACAATATGATCCCGCACTGCTAAAGCGTGTGGAGGAGAACAACGGCTGGCTTCAGGTTCTCGATGAGCAAGGCCGTGTGGTGGATGCCTTTCACACCCCTTCCGATGTCCCGAATCACTATAAACCCGGACAACTTCTATCCTATTGGGAGGGGAAAAAGCCCTTTCCCTACCAGCTCTATCTGCTCATTCGGGAAAGAAAGGGGATCAACTTCACCCTGCTGTACGGGGAGAGCAATCAGGCGGTAACGATTTTGGATCATATCTACACCGATGGAAGCTATGCCAACGGCAAGCTTGTACTGCCCTCCGAGCAGCAGGACATCCTTCGCTCGGCGGACGCCTATCTTGAGATTTTGGATGAGCAGGGACATGTCCTTACTTCTTTCAACAAGCCTGCAATGGGCACACCGGACAGCTACAGCATTCAGGACCTGATTTTGCGCACACGATACCCCACCAGGTACGGAATAACCACAGTAACCATCTATGATGAACAGGATCAATTGACCTGGATGCTGAGTGTTCCTCTTGCGAGCAGTCCGGCAGGCATGAACGAGAATCCCTTCGGTTTTATTTTTGGTCCTGCCCTGGCTGCACTTCTGGTATCCATCATCATCCTGCTTGTGCTGCTTGCATTCTGGTATGCCAATCGCTTCGGTTATCCCATGCTGCATATGCTTCAATGGCTCCAGCGGCTTGAACGTGGACACTACGAAGAGCCGGCTGGCACCCGGGGCAAGCCACGCAGCCAGAAGCATAACGGAAAATGGCGTCAAAAATATCGGGTATATGCGGAAGTGCTGCACTCTATCCAGTCGTTGTCGAGCACACTTAAACGTGATGAAGAACTCCGCAAACAGACCGACTCTCTGCGCGAGGAGTGGATTGCTGGGATAACTCATGATCTGAAGACACCCCTGTCCTCCATCCAGGGATATGCGCACATGCTGGAAGCCGAGAAATACAACTGGAGCTCCGAAGAAATACGGGAATTTGCAGGCATCATGCTGGATAAATCCATGTACATGGACCGGCTGGTGAACGACCTGTCCATGACATACCGGCTGCGCAGCGGTGGATACCAACTCCCTATTGAACAAACAGACGTAAATGCGCTACTTCAGGATCTTATACATCGTGCCGAGCGTAACCCGGCTTATGGAGAAGGCCGTATTACATTCCAACCTGCCACAGTCGCAGTGCATGGTTATGTACATATCCCGTCCTTCGAACGAATTGTCGATAATCTCACCGCCAACGCCCTGCTGCACAATCCACCAGAGACGAAGCTGACCATTCGTGTTGAGCCAGGTGAGCAGACCGGTGACTTCCTCATTCAATTTGCCGATGATGGCCGCGGAATGGATCAGGAGACGGTATGGAGGCTGTTCGAACGATACTATCGCGGCACGGATACGGCGACATCCGATGTCGGATCAGGCCTTGGCATGGCGGTAACCAAAGGGCTGATTGAGGCGATGAAAGGCCGAATCGAAGTTCAATCCCATCCGGACCAGGGAACCACTATACGTTTGATTTTTGATCATCATTCGAATAAAGCTAAATAAAACTCCGCTTGACCTTTTGATTTTCAGTCTATATAATTGACACTCAATAACACCTGTTCCAATATATTGATATGGATCTCAAGTTCTTTTCACTTCAAATGAACTGACAATAACGTTGCATATTGGCGATGACCAGAGACATGATTTCGTTTGCGTGCTGCCCAGAGAGAGAGGGGATTGGTGAAACCTTCTTCAGCGAACGGAGCGGAATTACCCCTCTGCAGCCGTGGCCTCGAACCTCAGCTTGGCGGACTTTCGATGAAAGTTTCGTCCGGTTGTCAGTAGAGTTCACCGCCTGATCCCCGATAACGGATCCCAATGAGGGTTATGATGTTTCCTGTTTTGCGGCGGCTGGCCGATGCAGGGAATATCATAACCAAATTAGGGTGGAACCACGAGCTGAGCGCACTCGTCCCTTTTCCGGGACGGGTGTTTTTTTGCGCTTCCATTTCAAACATTGGAGAGTGGTTTGCATGAGTAATCAACAAGGTAACCCTATTGAGATTCGCCTTCAAGGTGGAGCAGTTCGTTCGTACGAGGCAGGCATAAGTGTCGGAGAAGTCGCTTCGTCCATTAGTACTAGCTTGGGTAAACAGGCCATCGGAGGCATTGTGGACGGTGTAAACGTCGATCTGGATATGAAGCTTGAACAGGACTGCGAACTCGTCATTGTTACACTGGACAGCGAGGAAGGACTGTATCGTTATCGTCATAGTTCTGCGCATGTGCTCGCCCAGGCCCTCAAGCGGATCTACGGTGCGGAACAAGTCAAATTGGGGATTGGCCCCGTCATTGAAGATGGCTTTTATTACGATGTGGATCTGGAGCATGCCTTGTCCATCAGTGATCTGGCTGCCATTGAGCGGGAAATGAACAAGATTGTACAAGAGAATGTGAAGATCAGCCGCCGGGTGGTTAGCCGTGAGGAAGCCCTTCGCTTGTTCGAAGAGATTCAGGATCCGTATAAACTTGAACTGATCCATGATTTGCCGCAGGATGCGGAGCTTTCGATCTATGATCAAGGGGAGTTTTTTGATCTGTGCCGTGGCCCACATCTTCCGTCCACTGGCCGGATCAAAGCCTTCAAGCTGCTGAATGTGGCAGGGGCTTACTGGCGGGGCGATTCGAACAACAAAATGCTGCAGCGAATCTACGGCACTGCCTTTCCGAGCAAAGCACAGCTGGACGATCACCTGCACATGCTGGAGGAAGCCAAGAAGCGGGATCATCGCAAGCTCGGCAAAGAGCTGGGGCTGTTCATGTTCTCGGAAGAAGCGCCGGGTATGCCCTTCTATCTCCCGAAAGGCATGACTGTCCGTACAGAGCTGGAGCAATTCTCACGCGAGCTGCAGCTGCAGGAAGGGTATCAGGAGGTTCGAACTCCGCTGATGATGAACAATCGTCTGTGGGAGCAATCCGGTCATTGGGAGCACTATAAGGACAATATGTATTTCTCAGAAGTGGATGACGCTACGTTTGCACTGAAGCCGATGAACTGCCCGGGGCATATGCTGATTTTTAAAAATTCACTTCATTCCTATCGTGAGCTTCCCATTCGCATGATGGAATTCGGCCAGGTTCACCGTCATGAATTCTCGGGTGCGCTAAACGGCATGATGCGGGTACGGACATTTTGTCAGGATGATGCTCATCTCTACGTCATGCCGGAACAGATCGAGGAAGAGATCAACCAGGCGATTTCCCTGATCGGACGCATGTACGATATTTTTGGTTTTGAATACACAATTGAGCTATCTACTCGTCCCGAAGACTCGATGGGGTCGGAAGAGCTATGGGATCAGGCGGAACGTGCGCTGCAAAATGTACTGGATCGGCGCGGTGTGAAATACCGCATCAATGAAGGAGACGGAGCCTTTTATGGACCGAAGATTGACTTCCATATTCTCGATGCGCTGAAACGCAGCTGGCAGTGTGGAACAATCCAGCTTGATTTTCAAATGCCGGAGAAATTCGACCTCACTTATGTTGGCGAGGACAGCCTGAAACACCGTCCGGTCGTGATCCATCGTGCCATCTACGGCTCCATTGATCGCTTCATTGGCATTCTGACTGAGCATTATGCGGGTGCTTTTCCACTCTGGCTCGCTCCGGTTCAGGTGAAGCTGCTCCCGGTATCCGATCACTATGCGGATTATGCGCTGCAGGTACAGAGTCAATTGCGAGCAGCAGGCATTCGGGTTGAAACGGATCTGCGCAGCGAGAAGCTGGGGTACAAAATTCGTGAAGCTCAGATGGAAAAAGTGCCTTACTCGCTCGTGCTCGGGGAAAATGAGAAAAACGCCCTGTCTGCCTCTGTCCGCGCATACGGTCAGGGAGATCAAGGCGTTCAGGGCATTGAAGCATTCATCCAGGAAGTACAGCAAGCCGTGCAAGCAAAAGCCTAAAATGTCTATCCTAGCGAGTTAAAGCAGATGATATAAGCAGATGAGTGTACTATGATCACCTTTGATCATTTACTGAGATGAAGAACCGGTTCTGCACCTCAGCTTGGACTCATCACAATTTTTCATCAGGCTTTAGCCCAACCTGCTGTTCGCTCCATGTCCAGAAACGTTCAGTCACCGCATCATCGACGGCATGTGCTTTAAGCTTCTGCTCTTTCTTTTGATAAAAGTAGCGTCCTGTAATTTCTGCTACTTCCGGGCTGGTGGCCAAATAAATCGCCGTTTGGGCCCCTTCCTCGGGTGACAGGAAAAAAGGAAGCTTGCCGATCAATGCCATGATACGTGTACCAAAACCGGTATTACGATCCACGCCGATGCTTGTTCCAACTGCGCCAGGATGCAGACAATTCACCGTAACTCGGCTACTCGCCACTTTGCGGGACAGCGCACGGGTGAACAGTACGTTGGCCAGCTTGGACTGGGCATAGCTTTTAATCGGGTTATAGCCCTTCTTGAGATGCGGGTCGTCGAAGTGAATCCTGCCTGCTTTGTACGCACCGGATGAAACATTCACGACTCTTCCCTGCTCCGCAGCCTGCAAAGGCTGGATCAAGAGCAATGTGAGCAGAAAATGTCCCAGATGGTTAATGCCAATGCTCTGCTCAAAACCATCCGAGGTCTCCTGTCTTTTCAGCATGACCACGCCGGCGTTATTCACCAAAACGTCAAGCGTACTGTAGCGTTCGCGGAAGGAGCGGGCAAAATGGCGGATGCTCTGGATGGAACCCAGATCACACAGCATTAGCTCAATAGCAGTAGAGCCTGACTCACGCAGGGCCTCTTGCAGAGCCTGCTGTCCGCGCTTCTCGCTGCGGCAGGCCATAATCACCCTATAGCCTTGCCTTGCAAGTTGAATGGTGGTTGCTAGCCCCATGCCGGAATTTGCTCCGGTTACAATGGCTGTTTTCATGGACATCGGATACTTCCCTTCTGAACCTAGGTTCAATGATTGGATGAATGGACAGAATCCTACCCCCATTGGAAAAGAGGCACTCCGAGTAACAATGTGAGATAATGAAGTTATCACATCTTGGTTTCCATGGGAGGACAGGTATGCTGACCAAAGACGATTTTAAAAAAATTAAAAAAGAAGCAAAGCTTGAAATCGCAGTTCTGGAACAAGAGTATCATCATATGGGACAGGAACTCGATTCACCGCAATGGGACCAACGTAAACATCGAAGATATGCATCCCTTGTCATTGAATGCTGCTCCATTCTTGAACACATGTTAAAACAGCTGTATCAGAGCATCTATCAAAAAAAGTTTAATTCGACCGAGCTGATGAAAACTCCTGCTAACCGTGCACGGTCCAATATGGAGATCCTACAGGCCGAATTAAATAAACTACAGATCGCCCTGAAACCTGGGAAAGAAAACATGGAACATGCTCTCAGTCAGGTCTTCCAGGCGAGGAACAAGCTCATTCTTGAGAATTTCTCCTTTGACTCCATCGTCAAGGAAGGCATGCAGGCTGAGGAAACCTTTGAAGCGATGCTGGATACGATCCAGAAGTACAGAAAACACTTAAAATATCTTCGTCCAGAATAAGCACAAGCCATATCATCCAAAAAAGGAGGTGGACCGGACTCGATCCGGAAACCTATGACTAATCCGACAACAGATTTTACTGTGCTGCATCTCAATATCCCTACACCTTCAGGAAACAGCCCAATCTACCCTGTCATGCTGCGCGATGAGGACGGCATCACCCTCGTGGACACAGGCATGATCGGCCAATTCGAGGGTTTGGAGTCTGCACTGGAGCAGGAAGGCGTACAGCTGGCTGATATCAAACGCATCATTTTGACACATCAGGACATTGACCATATCGGTAATCTGGGTGCCCTTCTGGATGCGATACCTGGACTTGAGGTCTGGGCACATGCAGATGAGATTCCTTATATTAAAGGTGAAAAGCCATTGATCAAGTTCACGCCTGAACGCAGAGCCATGCTTCCCGCACCTGTGCTTGCCCAGGCTGATCAGCTCCTCTCCCAGCTGCCTGAGATCGAGATCAGCAGAGTTTTGGAAGATGGGGACATGCTGCCGCTTCAAGGCGGAATTCAGGTCATCCATACCCCTGGACATACCCCGGGGCATATCTGCCTGTACTTCCGTGAATCGGAATTCCTGCTGGCTGCCGACGAACTGCGTGTCGTGGATGATGAACTGGTCGGACCTGCACCGCCTGCAACACCGGACATGCCCGAAGCGCTGAGAAGTTTGAAAAGACTGACCGGCCTGAAACTGAACAAAGTGCTCTGTTACCACGGCGGCGAATACACTAATGAACCAAGCACACATATCGCCAAACTTGCAGAAAGCGCAGATTAACTGGCAGTATTCATCTTCTATGTGCTTCCATATATAAAGCAATCAAGGGGCTGTCCCAAAGTCATGAACTTGGCGGGACGCCCCTTTTTCTCTTTTAACGAACAGAATTCGGGTTCTAATAGATGCATGCTTGAGCTCCAATATTAGTAATGGAACGCGGATGCATCAGCTCAACTCTCCGGTGTAAGCACAATGATGTGGTCGTCCCCATCCCTCGGAGTTCCTCTTCCGTCCCGATTGTTCGTCAGGATATATAACTTCCCGTCCTCTCCTGAAGTCACGTTTCGAATGCGTCCCCACTCATCTTCAAAAATGGGCTCCACCTTCTCCACTTGTGTACCATCCTCGGACAGGGTAATATGCAGCAATTGCTCGCCTCTCAGGTTAGCCGCAAGCAATGAACCCGCCCACGGTCCTTCCTCTATAAAAGCAATACCCGATGGTGCCCATGTATCGTCACCACTATGAGTGATCGGAGCCCGGTAGGTACCATTGTCATCCTCATCGCCTTCAACTTCAGGCCAGCCATAGTTCTCCCCTGCTTCAATCCGGTTAATCTCATCGTAGTTACGCTGACCGTGCTCGGTAGCATAGAGGTACTTATTATCCGGATTCCATGCAAGACCCTGGGCATTGCGGTGTCCCATGCTGTATACAGGGGAATTCGGCCACGGGTTATCTGCAGGGATCGATCCGTCGAGACCAATCCGCAATATTTTGCCACCCAAGCTGTTCTGGTCCTGTGCGAGTTCCGGTTCATAACGTTCACCGGTTGTAATGTAGAGCATGTTGTCCGGACCAATCTTAATGCGTCCTCCATTATGATTGGTCCCGCCAGGGATGTTACCCAGCAATTCCTTGTCGATCACGGCTTGATCTCCATTCACCTTCAAGCGCAATACCCGATTTGCGATCTCGTTCCCTTCAAGGTAGGAATGGTAGGCGTAGAGATAACCGTTATTCTCAAAGTCCGGATCTGCAGCCAGACCGAGCAAGCCCCCTTCTCCCTCTTCATTGAACGGAGCCTCAAACGCAATAAGTGGTTCGGTTTGCAATTCTCCATCCTTAATGACCCGTATCGTTCCAGGACGCTCCGTAACCAACATTCGTCCGTCTGGCACGCTTACCAGTTCCCATGGTGCGTTTAGTCCAGTGGCCAGGACCGAAGCCTGATAAGGGATAACCGCATTCTCCTGTGTTCCTTCTTCCCCAGTACTCGCCTTGTCATTGCCTCCATTTGCTGTCTCTCCCTGACCTGTGCCTTGACCTTGAGACACCTGCTGCGATTCTGTGGAAGGATCGCCTGAAGCACAGGCCGTCAGCAGTGCCATACTTAACAGCGAAGCGTATAGTGGAACACTTACTCGGTTATTCATCATCTCATCTCCTTCTATTAAATTAGTGTAGTTCGAATCTATCAAATGCTGCTGCGATATGTTCAAGGATATTTATTCTCCGTATCTGTCCTTCTATCGGAATCTCTATCGGTATCTCTATTTGTATCAGATTCTGGGTCGTTATTTGTACCGTTATCTTTCAACCATTCTCAACGGCTTTTCGCCCTGTATTTACCCCTCTCCATATTCGCCTAAACGGGAAATTGACCACAATAAATGGAGCTTCTCCGTCACTCCCTTTGGCATTTTTCAATATTCTTCTATAATAGAAGGATAGAAAGAACTGAAAGGTGGAGCTATACACATATGAATCAAAGCCCGTTATCCCGTCTGGAAGCTGATCTGTCTGCACAAGGATTGGACGCCATGCTGATTACAGATCCGAAACATATCTACTATTTAACTGGTTTTGCAAGCAACCCGCATGAACGTTTTCTCGGTCTTGTTCTCGCCCGTGGCGAGGAACCTTTACTGATTGTGCCTGCCCTGGACGCTGAAGCTGCAGCAGCCGCCTCCTCGGTAACCCGTATCGCAACTCATACCGATACCGACAATCCCTATGCATTATTCGAACGTTATCAGGGACGCCTCGGCCGGATGGGCCTTGAAAAAGAATATGTCACCGTTGCGCGTTACGAGCAGCTGACCGCTGCCCTTGGTGCAGTCAAGTTCGAGGATGTCGGTCCTCTGCTCCGTACACTGCGCGTCAAGAAGACACCGGACGAAGTTGCCCGCATCCGCCATGCCATTCATCTTATTGAAGAAACCCTGCGCCTGGGACTGTCCCATGTACGCTCAGGCGTAACCGAGATTGAACTGGTCGCTGAAATGGAATATCAGATGAAGAAACTGGGTGCAGATGGTCCCTCCTTCGATACCATGGTGCTTACCGGACCCAAGACAGGTCTGCCGCATGGTACACCGGGTGAACGCAAGCTGCAGCATGGCGACTTGCTGATGTTTGATATGGGCGTATACGCTGCAGGGTATGCATCTGATATTACGCGTACCTTTGCTTTTGGTGACATTTCTCCTGAACTGAAAACCATCTACAATACCGTGCTTGCCGCAAACGAAGCTGCCATTCGTGCAGTTAAGCCAGGCGTGGCCTGTGCCGATATTGACCGTGCAGCACGTCAAGTGACGGAAGATGCCGGATACGGCGAACGATTTATGCACCGTGTTGGACACGGTCTGGGAATTGATGTGCACGAGTATCCTTCCCTGCATGGACAGAATATGGATCTTCTGCAGGAAGGCACCGTATTCACGATTGAACCAGGCATCTATACCCCTGCAGGTGGAGTACGAATTGAGGACGATGTTCTTGTCACAGATGCCGGAGTTGAAGTGCTGACTTCCTATCCAAAAGAACTGCAGATCCTGACAGACTAACCTTTAAGGTATGCAATTAAAAATAACCCGCGAAACCATATCCATATGGTTTGCGGGTTATTCTCGTTATAAGACTTGTTACGCTGCTAACAAGCATACTCGAATGAATACGGATGTAGACGAGATCGGATTAGACTTCATCCTTGATTTTAAAATTACGCGCTGCGTATATAAACGGCGTACCCACCGCAGTCAACACGAATTTGATAATGTACGTTGTCAAGAAGATTTCGAGCCAGACATCCCATGGGTAGATAAATGCAAATGCAATCGTGCAGAATACGAGTGTATCCACAAAGGAACTGACGATCGAGCTGCCGTTTGTACGAATCCACAACTGATTGCGTCCAGGTGCCATCTTGCGCAGCATACTGAACAATCGCACATCCAGGAACTGGCTAATGAAGTACGCTGTCAGACTTCCGAGTGCCAGACGCGGCAGCAGTCCGAACAAGGTTTCCATTGAATCCTGGGCAAAGTCCGTCGGTGCCGGTTCGAAGAAGATGACCATCTGCATCAGTACTGTCGTCATGATTAGCGTGAAGAATCCGAACCATACGGCCTTCCGCGCTTCACCCGATCCATACTTCTCATTGAGAAGATCACTGGTCAGGTACATGCTGACATACATCGTATTACCAAGCGTCAGTACAATCCCCATAATATCTATCGTTTTGGTCACCTGAATGTTGGCTATAACCGTAGCGACACCAATCCAGGCATACAGACCCTTTTTACCGAACAGACGGTAACACAATAGGAAAAAACCATACGTTACGAGAACAAAAAGTGCTCCCCAACCCAAATTAAACATAAATACATACACTGCCTTCCTAGTTTTGATTACGCGGGATGGTTACGAACCGCGGTCTGGCCTGGGCCAAAACATGAATACTCTATCACATTTCCCATCCATTGAACAGCACTAAATAAAGACAATCTCCGATCAAGTTAAAAAGCCGCCCTACGGGTAACCCGTAGAACGGCTAATTTTGGCTTATTGCTGTGCATAAGCCATCCAAAGTCCGGATTATACTTGAACAGCGGAATCCAGATCACGGCTTTGATCATTGAATGTATCCTGGTCATTCTCTTTCAGGATTTTACTGGATACGAGACCAGCGGTCATCGAATCGTTCACGTTCAGTGCCGTACGCCCCATGTCGATCAGCGGCTCAACCGAGATCAGCAAACCTGCGAGTGCGACTGGCAGGTTCATCGTGGACAATACGATCAGGGAAGCGAAGGTTGCCCCGCCGCCTACACCGGCTACGCCGAATGAACTGATCACGACAACCAGGATCAGCGTAATGATGAAGTCCCAGCTCATCGGGTCGATACCGACCGTAGGAGCAATCATCACCGCCAGCATGGCCGGATAGATCCCGGCGCAGCCGTTTTGACCAATGGTCGCCCCGAAGCTTGCCGAGAGATTCGCAATACCTTCGGATACGCCCAATTTCTTCGTCTGTGTCTCCACGTTAAGCGGGATTGCCGCTGCACTTGAACGGGATGTGAAGGCAAATACCAGGGTTGGCAGAACCTTTTTCACATACGTCAACGGATTGAAGCCGAACAGCGCGATAATAATCAGGTGGATGATAAACATCACAATCAAGGCAACGTAGGAAGCAATGACGAATTTGATGAGTTTCAGGATTTCATCCGGATTCGTGGTGGCCGTTACTTTCGTAATGAGCGCCAGAATCCCGTATGGAGTCAGCCTGAGCACCAGGGTTACGATCCGCATGACTACAGCATATACCGCATTCACCATGCCTCGGAACGTTTCCGCCTGCTGTGGTTTTTTGCGATCCAGTCCAAGTACTGCCACACCAATAAATGCCGAGAAGATAACAACAGCAAGGGTAGACGTGCGGCGTTCACCGGTCATATCTGCAAATGGATTGGAAGGAATGAATTCCAGCACCTGCTGCGGAATCGTCTGATCCTGTACATCAACAAGACGTTCCTCCATCTTCTGCCCCTGCGCGAGCTCTCTGTCCCCGCCTTCGATCTCAATGGAAGTCAGGTTGAAGCTCAGACTTGTTACGATACTTACACTTGCCGCAATAGCCGTCGTAATGAGCAGGATCGCAATGATCGAGAAGCTCATTTTGCCGAGGTTTTGCTTGCCTTTCAAATTCATGATGGCCGAAATAATGGAAACCATGATAAGAGGAATCACGACCATCTGCAGCAATTTAACATATCCTGAACCGACGAGATTAAACCAATCAACAGACTTGGCAACAATGTCAGAATTAGACGAGTATATCAGTTGAAGAATGACGCCATACACAACCCCGATTCCCAGACCCGCGAATACACGCTTGGTAAAGGAAATATGTTTCTTTTGCATCCAATACAGGACGCCTAGAAGAACGAGCATAATCACTACGTTCAGAATGACTAGAAAAGTATCCATCTTGTAAATCCTCCTCAGAATGTGCATACCGATTGAACGGTTTTTTTCTATTCGCTTTATGCGACATTGAACAATATATCATATATCAAACTATTCTGGTAGGTATTAATTGATATTATGTAATATGCATGTAATACATTCAAGAATTTCTGAAAAAAATTCACCGTTTAATGAAAATTCTTCTATTCAACCCCCGGTTAATTTTGTAATATAGGTATATCCGCTTATTCCCAAGTTTTCTCAACGTGAAAATTAGGCCTTTTTTCGTTGGTATATAGTCTTACGATACGGAAAAGCGACAAATGTTAATGAACATGACGTGAAAGGATGATCCTATGTTTCGTAATCGTACGGTTGCCGGCAAAATTAGAGGCACGCTGTTCCTCGTTCTACTGGTCGCTTCCCTGTTGTTTAGTATCAGTTTCTATGCTGTATCCATGAATATTATGCAGAGCTATGTGCTTCCACAGTTCGACAAGGTCCTGAACACGTCCATCCAGGATATATATAAGAACGTCTCCTCCTCCAAGATTTTGCAGGTGCAGAGTGGCGGTGCGGGTTCTGAAGGTGCTGCTCTGACGGTTGAATCCTATTTAGCTGAAAAAGCAAAGGAACATAACTTGGATGCATCCTACGTTGTATCCATCCAGGAAGGCAAAGCGACGGTTGTCATTGCTAACGCAGCCTCAGAAATGAAAGCCGGAGATGAAATCAGCGTGCAATCCGCGATGAATACGGCAGTAGAAAGCAAAGAAATGGTTATCAGTGACGTTTATTCCGATTCCTTCGGCGTACATAAAGCAGCCTTTATTCCGATTGCGGGCAGCAATATGATCATGGCAGTAAGTATGGATGCCCAGTTCATTCAGGATAAAAACGTTCAGATCTTCTGGTTATGCCTGGGTATCACAGCACTCGTCTTCGTGCTCGGTTGGCTGATCTCAGCCAGCATGATTAAAAGAGTAACCAAACCGATCATCCAGCTCGTACAACACAGCAAACAGATTTCCCAAGGTGACCTGACCGCCCAGCTGCAAATCAAGGGCAAAGATGAAATTGCTCAGCTCGCGGCAAGCTTCCAAACGATGACCCACAATTTGAAGGAAATGATCAGCCGTGCACTGTCTACCTCCAATGAAGTGGTTCAAGGCTCCGATGATCTGTTAAGACGGGTGGAGTCCATGTCCGGTATGGTCAAAAACTCCAGCCGCTCTGCGGAAGACGCGGAGAAAGGCAGTGTGACCATTGCTTCAAGCGCGGCCGAGAATGCGAGAGCCATGGAAGAAATTACGCAGGGCATCATGCATATCGCCTCTTCTGCTGCTGAAGTATCCGAGCAGATTGGTGAAGCTGCAAATGAAGCCGTCAACGGTAACCGTCTCGCACAGGATGCCGTGCAGCAAATGGAACGTGTCGGCCAGACGGCAAACGAGTCACTGCGTTACGTGGAGACGATGAATGAGCGTTCCATAGCGATTGGCACGATTGTTACCTCCATTTTTGAAATTACGAAGCAGATCAACATGTTATCCCTTAATGCTTCCATTGAAGCAGCACGTGCCGGAGAGCATGGCCGGGGATTCGCTGTCGTAGCAGGTGAAGTCCGCAAGCTGGCGGAACAGTCCAAAACAGCCACGGAAGAAATCGCCGATTATCTCGGAACCATTCGCGAGGATGCGGAACGTTCGGTGAGTGCCATGAACCGGGTTACTCAGGAAATCGGGTCTGGAACCCATGTCGTTCAACAAGCGGGAACGGCCTTCCAGCAGCTGAACGAACTGATCCAGAACGTCAACCTGACCATCCAGACCGTCTCTGCTTCCACAGAGGAAGTCTCAGCAGGCGCAGAGGAAGTTAGTGCATCCGTTGAAGAGACGGCACAGATTACATCCAGATCACGCGAGAGCATGCAGCAGATTGCTTCAACCGCCGAGCATCAGCTCAGTGAGATGGATTCCCACTCGGGTACGGTTCGTCATCTGCATGAACAGGCCATGGAACTGCAGTCTGCGATGAAAAAATTCAAAATTAACTAAAATAACAATCCAGGTATAACATTAAACCATCATTCCCTTACGTGAACCACAATTAAACCACAGACAAGCAAATACCCCCATATGTAACAGCAGCCCGTTTCCGGGTACTGCCAATACACATGGGGGTGGTTTTTTATGAATAGGTTATAAATTGCTGATCATCCATCAGCTTGCTATTCAATCCTTAACAGTTGAAGCGGGATCTCGGTACTGGATTCCCATAATTTCGTATACACGTTTCATGTCCAGGGCTGAGCGCAGAGATTCCGCTACCCGGTCGAACTCCATCTCCTTGCGTTCATGAGCACTATAGGTTTCCTGAAGCGGAGCGAGTCCTTTCCCTTGGCGAAGGCCATTAAGCCAGGAGCGGCGGAACTGGTCACTTTCAAACAAACCATGCAAGTACGTTCCCCATACTTTTCCATCCGGGCTCCCCCAGCCTTCCTGAAAAGGCTGACCACCTGGATGAGCAATCTCAAACAGCGCACTCACTTGCTTCGCATCATGGCACTCGGTCACGCCCATATGAATCTCGTACCCATTCACCGGCATGGAATCCACTGAATCTTGATCCCCGTATAGACGAATCGGATGCCGCTGCTGCACATGCCCCGAAGCTCTCACCGTCTGTTTATGTTCCAGAAAAGTGGTCGACAGCGGCAGCCATCCCAGACCCCGTGCCTCCTGAATCTGGTTCGCTTCCACTGCAAACGGATCTTTCAAATGCTGGCCCAGCATCTGATAACCACCGCATATGCCCACAAGCTGGACATGATCACGTTCGGTCTGACTCGCGATAGCTTGCTCGAGACCCGACTCCCTCAGGAATGCCAGATCACCAATCGTATCCTTCGTACCGGGGAGCAAAATGGCGTCCGGCTGTCCCAGTTCTTCCGGGGAAGTCACATACCGCACATTGACATCCGGTTCGCGGGACAGCGAGTCAAAGTCCGTAAAGTTGGAAATCCGCGGATAACGAATCACGGCAAGATCCAGCTCCTGTTTCCCTGATTTGCCATGACGCATGGAGTCCAGCACCACGGAATCCTCGGCTTCAATCTGAATATCTCTTATGTAAGGCAGTACGCCCAATACCGGAATGCCTGTCCGCTCTTCGAGCCAGTCGAGTCCGGGCTGCAGCAGGGACAGATCCCCCCGGAATTTGTTAATGATAAATCCTTTTACACGCTGGACCTCATGCGGCTCCAACAGCTCAAGTGTGCCTACAATGGAAGCAAACACGCCTCCGCGATCAATGTCCGAGATCAAAATGACTGGCGAATCCGCCCAGCCTGCCAGATTCATATTGACAATGTCCCGGTCCTTCAAATTAATCTCGGCCGGACTGCCTGCGCCTTCCATCAATACAATATCATAGGTTTCGCGCAGCCGATTCAGCGCATCCATGACTGTCTGCTTCGCTTCCGGCAGGAAATGCTGACGATAGTCCGAAGCACTCATCTGGGCAAAAGGTACACCGTGCACCACGATCTGCGAGTGCATATCCCGCACGGGCTTGATCAATATCGGGTTCATATCCGTTGTTGCTTCAATACCGCATGCTTCTGCCTGTGCTCCCTGGGCTCTGCCAATCTCCTTGCCATCTTCGGTTACATAGGAGTTGAGCGCCATATTCTGTGATTTAAACGGGGCCGGTCTGAAGCCATCCTGCTTGAATATCCGGCATAATGCCGTAGTAATAACACTCTTCCCCACATCCGATGCCGTACCTTGCAGCATCAATACCGCTGCTTGTCCTACAGGCGTATCCTGCACGTTCCAATCACCTCAGCTCTTTCGCGTTATGCTCCACATTGCTCATTTCCGTTCGTTCCCTATAACAAAAATAATCCCTGCAGCAAACTTAACACCGTCAGCAGAGCGGCTTCCAGCAGCTCATTCATCGCACCATATGTATCTCCAGTAAGTCCGCCCAGCCTCTCGCTGATGCGTCCGGCAACGAACTTGCCGATGAGATACGCCGCCGGCGGTACCAAAATGGCAGCTGCAATAGGATATAGCCACCAAGGTAATGTCCCAAGGCCCCTGTCCATCGCCAGCATTTCTACCATACTGCTGCCTGGCTGAAAGATCCACACCGCGGCAAGTGTAATGACAGCCGCCAGGATGGTCAGTCCAACCGCAGCGCTCCGTGCCCGCGGGACTTCTTTTCGTTCACCAAGGCCCTTGAACAGAACTGCAAGTCCATCGTCCCCCCTGGCATTCGGCCAAGCCGAAATGGCATATACCATGAACCAGCGGCTCCAGATCATGGGCAGAATCAGCAGTGCTCCATACAGCCAGTTCCCACGTGCGATAAAATCAGCAATTAAGGCTGCTTTCATCATGAGCAGCAGCACACAGGCAATCACGCCCATGGCTCCAACGCGGCTGTCTTTCATAATCTCCAGCATTCGCTCACGGGTACGATAGCTGAGCAGGCCATCTGCTGTGTCCATCCAGCCATCGAGATGGAGTCCCCCCGTAAGCCATACCCATAGGGTCAGGGTCAATACAGCCGCAGGGAACGATGGCAGCAGTGCACCTGTAAGCGCGCCACCAATCCAGACACTTAAGCCAATGGCCGCACCGACCAGCGGATAATACACTACGCTTTCCCGCAGCAGTGGCGGAACGAAGTCAATCTGCATTTTCACCGGAAAACGGGACAAAAATTGAAAAGCGGCCGCAGCCGCATGTTTTTGATCCAGTCTGTTTACATTCTCCGCATCCAGAGCAGGGCCATGGTTAACCTGATTCGTATTGACGCCACCGCTATTATTCTCATGATTTTGCTGGCTGCCGTTACCGTCATGGCTCATAAGCGATACTCCTTGCTCTTCAGCTCCATTGCAATCCCTACCGTTACCAGGAAAACCTCGCGGCTAATGGCAGCAACTCGCTGATTCAATATGCCCGCCAGATCCCGATATCTTCTGCCAAGCGCATACTCCGGTACAATGCCGTCCCCCACTTCATTCGTAACCAGGACAAGCAGCCCGGGATAGGACTTGATGGCGGTTACCAGCGCATTCATATGATCCAGAACAACCTGCTCAGGCTCTTGCTCATGGGTAAGCAGGACGTTGGTCAACCAGAGCGTCAGGCAATCCACCAAAATGGTCGGAGCTGACGATCCTGTATACGATTCTCCCATTCTTGTAATGAGTTCTGGCAGTGCCAAGGGTTCCTCCACGGTATGCCACAGGTACCCAACTTCATCCCGCTGATTCTGATGCAGACGTATCCGTTCACGCATCTCATCATCATACGCCTGTGCGGTTGCGACATACCAGGCCTCGGAGGAGCGCTGCATGCAGAGACGCTCGGCGAAGGAGCTTTTGCCGCTCCTTGCCCCGCCCGTTACAAGTACGCTCATGGAGATACCTCTCCCCGAACTGTCGAAGCAGCTGTCGATGAGTCATCCGCGCGCCCATTCTCATTCGAGCCTCCCGATACACCAGCACTTGCAAATGTGGCCATCTCATTCAGAATACGGCAAGCCGCATCGATCAAATGAAGGCTGAGCACACCACCTGTTCCCTCACCCAGCCGCATGTCCAGATCCAGCATCGGTTTGAGGCCAAGTTCGCGCAGAAGCGCAGCATGTCCACTTTCATGCGAGGTATGGGAAGCAATCATATATTCCACACTGACCGGAGCAAGCTGTCTCGCAATCAGTGCTGCTGCAGTGGAGATAAACCCATCCACCACCACAGGGCAGCCATGAGCTGCCGCTGCAAGGATGACACCTGTCAGTCCGGCAATTTCCAATCCGCCCACTTTGCCAAGCACATCCAGGGCATCGTCTGCATCCGGTGCATTCACACTAAGCGCCCGGCTGACTACAGCAGCTTTACGCTGTAAACCTGCGTCATCCATCCCTGTTCCCCGACCAACCGCAGATGCGGGTGCCGTTCCGGTTAAAGCACACATGACTGCGGCACTCGCTGTAGTATTTCCGATACCCATTTCACCGGTGACAAATAATTGAGTTCCCTTGGCGACTTCAGCAGCCACAACCTCGGCTCCGGCAAGAATCGCCTGGATCGCTTCATCACGGCTCATGGCTGGACCCTGCGCCATGTTGGCTGTACCTTTGCGTACTTTGCGGGAGACCAGGTCCGGGTGTTCCAGATCGGCATTCACGCCAATGTCCACACAGATGACATCTGCCCCTGCATGGCGCGCTAGAACGTTGACGGCCGCTCCTCCTGCCAGAAAATTATGAACCATCTGCGGCGTTACCTCTGCCGGGAACGCACTGATGCCTTCGGCAACGACGCCGTGATCGGCAGCCATAACAATGACGGCCCTGCGATCCAGACAAGGCCGAGCCTCGCCGGTTATCCCCGCAAGTCGAATAACCAGCTGTTCCAGTTTGCCCAGACTGCCGGGCGGTTTCGTTAATGAATCCACATGTGCCGAGGCTTCTGCCGCCACTTCTTCATTAGGACCCACGATCCGATCGATTAACTGTTCCAACGTCTGTTCATTATTCATACCGCCAGCACTTCCTTCATCAAAATATAGGGTTGCCCCGCTTTTCATTCACTCGTGTTCTCGCCGCAGCAACAATTGCGGCAATCCAGTATCGGGATGATTGACCATTGCCGGGCTCACCCGGAATATATCCCGAATGTTCTCTTCCGTCATCAGCGAATGTGGTGTTCCACTGCTTACGCACATGCCCTCACGCAGAGCGAGAATCTGATCGCAGAATTGCGCAGCGAGGTTCAGATCGTGCAGCACAGCGACAATGGTAATCTTGTTTTTTTGCCGCCAGGAAGATAATAGCTCCATGAATTGCAATTGATATCGGATATCAAGAAATGTGGTTGGCTCATCCAGCAATAATAATTTGGGCTCCTGGGCCATGACTTTGGCGAGCGCAACCCGCTGCCTCTGCCCTCCACTGAGTGCATCGAGCGGCCTGTCGGCCATTTCGGTTAGACCCAATTCTTCCAGTACCCGGTCCACCACGGCTGCTCCATCCGCCGATTCCCTGCCTAACCAATTCTGATAAGGATAACGTCCCATCTCCACCACATCTCGGACGGGATAAGAGATGGCAGGCAGGCCATCTTGCTGCAGCACCGCAATCATGCGGGACAGATCTTTGCGAGTGTATGAGGTAATCTCCCGCCCTGCAATCCGAATGCTGCCTGCGCCAGGCTGTTCGGTTCCTGCAATGAGCTGGAGCAGCGTTGATTTCCCGCTTCCGTTTGGACCAACGACACCCCACCATTCGCCTTCTGTGACACGCCAGTCCACGTTATGCAGTGCCCGGTGCTCTCCATACATTTTGCCTGCTCCAGCAACTTCAATCAGTGGATCCTTTGGGGTAACGCTTGTACCCATGTTTGTACTCATGCTTGTACTCATGGCATCACCCCTTTTCGCAGCTTTTTATTCCGATGCAGCAGATACGCGAAGAAAGGAGCTCCGACAAAGGCCGTCACCACACCAAGCGGAATTTCGGTCGGTGCCAGCAGGGAGCGTGCAATCGTATCGGCCCATACCATGAAGATGGCTCCGCCAATCGCGGACAAGGGAACCAGCAAACGATAGTCAGGCCCAACAATCAGCCGAAGAATATGCGGGATAACAAGACCTACGAATCCAATGACACCCGAAACCGAAACAGCCCCGGCGGTAAGCAGTGTTCCTACGGCAAGGACGGATAGCTTCAACCCATCCACCTGGACACCGATATGTGCAGCCTGCCGTTCCCCAAGTGCAAGAACATTCAAGGAACGGGCACGGCTCCAGAGGAAAATCAGACCCAGTATAAAATACGGGAAAAGGATGGCCGTATACGACCACCCACGCAGAGCCAGACTTCCCATCGTCCAGTATATAATTTCGTTAATCGTCTGTTTCGACATGGTCGACAGGAAGGAGACCACCGCTCCCAGAAAACTTTGCATCACCACACCAGCCAGAATCAGGCTGTGCGTAGGTATTTTTCGCCCTTCACGAGCCAGGGCGAGTACAAACCATAATGTAAGCACGCCCGTCAGAAACGCAACGAGCGGCAAGGTCCAGATTCCGATCAGTGCATACTGCAATCCGAAGAAAATCAGAAAAGCAGCGCCCACCGATGCGCCAGACGATACGCCAAGCGTAAACGGATCTGCCAGCGGGTTACGAAGAACCCCCTGGAAGCCCGCTCCGGCGATAGCCAGCGATGCACCCACGAGTACAGCAAGCAGTACCCGCGGGAACCTGACCTTCCATATAATTTGCTCGGCTGCCGTACTCCAGTCGGGCGTGATCCAGTCTCCGATCCATGGCATGTGATGAAGCAGAATGCCTGCAATGTCACGGACAGGCAGAGCCACTGAACCGATGCCCGTACAGATCAGCACAGTCAGCACAAGCAGCAGAATTCCAGCTGTTCCGTACACTGCCAGCTTTTTACTCATTGGAACAGGTCAGGATAGATCGCTTTGGCAACAGCTTTCAAACCTTCCGTTACACGTGGGCCCGGACGGCTCAGCAGATTGGCATCCAGGCCAATGACTGCATCGTCTTTCACCGCCGTGATTTGATCCCAGCCGCTGCGCTCTTTGATGATCTGATCCAATGTTTTGGAGTTCTCATCAATAACATCATTGGCGTACAGAATGACATCCGGATTGGAAGCGATAATGTTCTCTTCGTTAATTTCATTCCAGCCCACGAGGTCGGAAGCAACATTGATCCCACCGGCTACCGTGATCAGTTCATCCATGAATTCGCCTTTACCCACAGTCCAGCCCGGGGAGAATTCAACATATACCTTTTTCTGATCTTCCGACTTCACAGCCTTGACCGCTTCGGTTACGTCAGCCACGTCCTGTTTCATCTTCGTGATGAGCTCCTGTGCCTGCTCCTGATGATCCGTGATTTTGCCGAACGTTTCGATGTTGTTCATGACATCGTCTATCGATTTCGGATCTGTTTTGAAAATGGTGATACCCAGCTCGCGCAGCTTGGTCACAGCCTCTTCGCTCATGGAGATGCCTGTAAATACGATGTCTGCTTCAGCTGCGATAATTGACTCTTCATTTGGCTTCGACACACCGCCCATTTTCGGTTTGCTCGTTGCAGCTTCCGGATAATCGTCATAGTCGGATACACCTACGATCTGCTCGTCCAGTCCAAGCGCGAACAATGACTCGGTTTCTGCCGGAGACACGGATACGATTTTGGCTGGCGCTTTCTCAAACGTGAAGGTTTCACCCGTTGCATCCGTTACCGTAAGTGGATATTGTGTTTTGAGATCCGTCTGCTCCTGGCCTTGGGATTGCTCCTGTGCCGGCTGCTGCGTAGCTGTACCTGTTCCCTCGTTCGTTGTTGCATTTCCACATCCAGCCAAAGCCAGTGTGAGCATCGCTGCTGTCAGCAGGGACGCCATGCCTTTCCAATTCTTGATGTTCATTCTGTTCATTCTCCCCTTCTCTATTTGTACTATTTCTTGCAACATGCTCAAACTCCTACTCCCCATACTTTGGTGTTCCTATATAAGGTTTGAACTGCAGCGTTTACACGTTAACGGAGAGTGCAGAACCGATCTGAAGAAACGAAGTGTTCGCATTTATCACCGGATTTCCCCTTTTGATAAGGGGATCAAAGAAATCTGGGGATAACAGCGATCGGAAGATGGTACTGCAATCGTAGTGGTCTAGTGTAAAGCTTACAGGTTCATCCTATATGAACAAAAAAATCCCCGATCCTTACGTCAGGATCAGGGATGACGTCTCGCATATGGCGATCTGCACATCTACAGCGTACCCGCTGTTCATGCACATAGAATTGCCCGAAACGCTGTCCTTTCCTCGAAGGAACACCGGTTTGTACGTCCAGGGCAGGTAACCTGACTTACAGGACTGTTCGTCCTGATTTACAGTGGCGGGACCGTGCCGGATTCACACCGGCTTCCCTATTTCACCCATTGTGCCGTTCATCGTTTGCATTAACTCGATGAGCTCTTCTTGCTCGCACAAGGGACCCGTGGTCGCTGATATTGTAACCATTCAAGTGAGCATGTACCATCCATCAGCGCTTAAGCGCATAACGAGATATGTATTCATGCTGAAGTCACACTTCTGTTGTGATTATAGGTTATATTGCACATCCTTACAACCCGATTCACGGAAAAGATACCCTGCTTGAAACCCAGCTATTTCCCCTTTTTTCAAGCCGAACCTTAATTGCTTGCCCCGGAATGACCTGCGTATCCCAGAATCCCAGTTCTGGTATGAGGCGTGACATGGCATACCGAATGACACCGCCATGGGTAATTACGGCAACCGCAGGAACATGATTTTCTTCGGAATGTTCCCCTGGCGAAACGGACACAAGGCACTCCTCCACGAAGGAGTCGATCCTCGCAGCAAATGCCTGCCAAGGCTCACCGCCCGGTGGCGTCACATCCTGCGGTGCATCAATCCAATCCCGGTAGAGCGGATTGTCCTTGAGCTCATCGTAAGTCATCCCTTCCCATTGCCCAAAATCAATCTCACGCAGACGCCGATCAAGCTGTGCTTCTCCTGCTTGTACCGGAGCGATTTGTTCCACGGTCTGCTGGCAGCGCAGCAGATCACTGCAATACAGTGCATCCCATGTGATCCCGCGAATGGACTGGCGAAGCGGCGCCAGTTCCCGCTCTGCATCCGGCAGGAGACCGATATCCGTATGTCCGAGGTATCTCTTTTCCACATTCCAAGAAGTTGTCCCATGACGGATAAACATGATCTCCCGCATTTCAGTTCCACGCTTCCCGGATTCTACTTCCATAACAGTGCACCTCCTGCTGTCCAGATGCCGAACGTTACCAACCAGCATAACAGCACAAAAGCTCCCGCCGACCAGAACATCAAACGCGTGGTCCGCACGATATCCTCTGCTTCCATCAGTCGTGTCTGATCACCCATATAAGCTCGAAAAGAAGCCACGCCGTGGTAGACGTTATGCCCGCCAAGCCTGATACCCAGCGCTCCCGCAACGGCAGACTCCGGGAATCCGCTGTTCGGGCTTGGGTGCAATCTGGCATCCCGACGAACCATGCGTGCAGCGCCTTTTGCATTTAATCTCATGAACCATGCACCTGTAATGAGCAGCCAGGCAGTAAGCCGCGCCGGAATCCAGTTCGCCCAATCATCCAGACGAGCAGAGGCCCAGCCAAGATGCAAATACTTTTCATTTTTATAACCAATCATGGAATCCAGCGTATTGACGGCCCGATAGGCCATCGCAAGCGGGGCACCGCCAATCAGGGCATAGAACAGCGGTGAAACGATGGCATCCACGATGTTCTCCGCCACAGTCTCCACGGTTCCCCTCACCACTTCCGGTTCATCCAGATGCGCTGTATCCCGCCCCACGATCATACCAAGGGAACGTCTTGCCGCTGGCCAATCCCTTTCTCTCAGATGACGATACACTTCCATGCCTGCATCCTTCAGTCCTTTGGAAGCAATGGTGGTGGCAATCAGTACCACTTCAGCGATAACGGCAACCACCGGGTGAACAAGTCCAAGGATGTATAACACTCCCCAAGTAAGCACCAATGAACCACCCGCAATGACGATCGGAAATAGCAGCCCTGCCCGTTTCAGCCCCTGATCGCTGCTCACTCGTTTTCGTATGGTCCGCTCCAGTGCAGAAATTCCTTTCCCGATGCCGATTACCGGGTGGGGAATCCAGCGAGGATCTCCAATGAGGCGATCCAGTATGTATGCTGCCAAAATAATCCATGCCCCTGTCATTCCTGCCCAGATGGGCCAGTCCGCCCATTGACTCAGAGATATCATCGCTTGCTATTCCTCTCTTTCCACGCCTGTCCAGCTTGCAAACTTTCGGTAACGGCATCATAGACAACACGCCCAATACCTGCCCCAATTACTGTGGCTGTACCTGCGTAAGAGATCAGTGGTTTCCCCTCCCCCTGACTCGTGGCAAGCACAATGGCATCCGTCGTCGTTCCTGTTGCAGTCAGTCCATTTTCCGCATCCATTACACCGCAATCCGAGAGCGCTGCCGTTTTGGCTTCCACTGCTGTCTGAATGGCATTGACCATGGCTCCGGGCGTCATGCGGCCGTTGATCCATAACATGATATTAATTGTACCGGGAGTGTAGGGTGACTCTGCTGCTATGCCCTCTGGGCTAGTTATGTTCCCTGCAGCATTAAATACGGTTCTTGCGGAGCCTGCACGCGCAGCATTGGATACACCTGCTGTCGTACAGCACAAGATCCCTGCTTCATCGCCCACAACTTCCTGAACCGATGTGTGCTCAAGCTTAACGGCTGTTAGCAATCCGGCACACGCTGTTGTGCGTTCCTCCCACCCTCTCAGGAGGTCTGCAATATCACGCGGCGGGTACTCACAACGATAATGCCTGTCTACATAAATATTGAATATGCGATCCAGCTCGATCATACCCCCGCCGTACACGGCACTCGAAATGGCGTTTACCCGGTAAGGGATCGATGCTCGAATATGGCGTTCATGTGCGCTGATGGTTAACCCGGGCCATGCAGAAGAAGTATATTCATTTTGCTCTGCATTTGCATGGGTAAAGTACTGCAAGAATGGCAATGCCATTACTCCGCCCCCCCGCCCGTTGGCACCGGATTCGTCTGTCCGCTCACACTTCTCATTTCGTTCACCAGACGAAGATTCGACTTCGCGTCCTTCACTGCCAGTCGGATATGTCTTTCCCCAAGTCCAGGGTACATGGCACAGCTTCGGATCAGAATTCCCCGCTCCCCCAGAGCCGCTTGTATGGTTGCCGCTGTCCATGGCCGCGGCACACGTGCCAGCAAGAAGTTCGCTTCCCCGCGTGTCACTTCGCATCCACAGGCTTCCAGGCCGGATGCCAGTTTCTCTCGTTCAAGCGCCACCAGTTTCAACGTCTCCCGTTCAAAAGCTTCCCCGCTGCTTAGACAGGCTTCTCCCGCAATCAGTGCCAGTCCGTTGACACTCCAGGTTACCTGTTTCTCCGTCATGGCACGAATCAGATCCGGGCGTGCAATCGCATAGCCAAGCCGAAGACCCGGAATGGCATAAAATTTGGTCATCGAGCGAATGATGATCACCTGTGGGTAATCCTGTAATCGGGAAGCCAGGGATTGTCGCTGCGTTTCAGGAATGAAATCCATAAATGCCTCATCGATCACCAGGACAGTATCTGTCTTCTCTGCATGACGGGCCAGCCGCTGCAATACTTCAACCGGATACTGTACTCCATTGGGGTTGTTCGGCTGTCCAAGAAACAGCAGGTCCACCTGCTCCATCAGCCTCTCGATATCTTCGGGAGCTGCTCGCCATTCGAGCTCCTCCTGCCCCAGAACATGATGCATTTCTGCCCCAAATTGCTTGGACAATGAACGATACTCCGAGAACCCCGGTTCCACTGTGCCCACCTTCCGGGGAGAGAGTCCGAGCAGGATCAGAGCCATGCTTTCCGCAGCTCCATTCCCTATAGATATATATTCCTCTGACAGGCCGAGGCGTTCCCCAAGCAAGGATTTGAATGTCCGATGTGCAGGATCAGGATAACGAAGTATCGCCCGCATCCCTTGCTCCAACGCCTTCAGAACATCCTTGGGTGGACCCAGAGGGTTAATGTTTGCACTAAAATCAAGGAAATCCTCAGGACTCCCGCCAAATCTTGACGCAGCAGTCTCCACGTCACCACCATGTCCAAAAACTTCAATGATACCGCTCATTTTTGTCCGTCATCCTTTCTGCATGTCATTTTTATTATGGATGGCGTAACTGTTACGGGTCAATCCTGATTTGCCTAAACCATGCATTCCCTGCTTCAATTCCTTTGTGTCCAAACGACAATTCGATTACAATAGAAGAGGAATTTTGATTCGCAGGCGCAACACTACATAAGGGATCATCGTCCCTCACATACATTAATGGAGGAATGACCATGCTGTTTGTTGATAACCAGGGCATTACAGATCCTTCTGTAAACCTCGCAATTGAGGAATACATTTTGAAGCATCTGCCGATGGATGACAGCTATCTGCTGTTTTACATTAACCGCCCTTCCATCATTATTGGAAAACACCAAAATACTATCGAAGAGATTAACATCGAATATGTTCAGGATAACGGTGTGCAGGTTGTACGTCGTCTCTCCGGAGGCGGAGCAGTCTACCATGATTTGGGCAACCTCAATTTCAGTTTTATTACCAAGGATGACGGACAATCCTTCCACAACTTCCGCAAGTTCACCCAGCCTGTCGTGGAAGCTCTGCAGGAGCTTGGTGTGAATGCCGAGCTGACCGGACGCAACGATCTGCAAGTCGGGGAAAAGAAAATCTCGGGTAATGCCCAGTTCTCCACCCGCGGACGCATGTTCAGTCACGGAACGCTCATGTTTGACCTTAATCTGGATCATGTTCAGGCATCCCTGAATGTTAATCCCGAGAAATTCAAATCCAAGAGCACCAAATCCGTACGCAGCCGGGTCGCCAACATTCGGGATCTGATTGACAGCAACCTGACCATCGAACAATTCCGGGACGAGCTGTTACGCCACATCTTCCGTATGGAGCCGCAGGATGTTCCCCAATATGAACTCACGGAGAAGGATTGGGACAAGATCAAGGAAATCTCCGCTGAACGTTACAGCAACTGGGACTGGAACTATGGATTGTCTCCCGAGAGCAATGTGAAGCATACCCGCAAATTCCCTGTCGGCATTATCGATCTGCGCATGAACATCAAGGATGGACGAATCGAGGATATCAAAATCTTCGGTGACTTCTTCGGTGTAGGCGATGTAGCGGATATCGAAAATATGCTGCGCGGCAAGCGTTATGAGGAATCCGAGGTACGTACGGCACTTGAAGACCTTGATGTGAAACACTACTTCGGTAACCTGGAGCTGGAGGACTTTATCGGCCTCGTTTTCCTGGAAGAATAGATTTAGATGTAAGTATAGTTTTAGAACAAATTCCTTTATTACACTTTAACGGAAAAAGCTGAATCAATCTGGAGAAGCAAAGCGTTCGCCTAAAAGCTTTCTGAAAGAAAGCTGCATCGGAAGCATAAGCTATCCCTGAATTTTCCCCTTTACATAAGGGACTCAAAGAAATCTAGGGATAGCAGTGATCGAAAGATGATTCTGCGTTTGGAGTGATCTGGTGTAATGATGGATCCATTCGTTCGTGATTAAGATACAGATAAAAGGAGAGAAACTCAAATGGCTTACAAACTGATGGCAATTGACATCGATGATACCCTCATCAACGACAACAAGGAAGTAACCCCTGCAACACAAACGGCATTGGAGCAAGCGGTTGCTCATGGTGTAGTCGTTACCCTGGCAACAGGACGTGCCTATGCTTCGGCACAAGCACTTGCCCGCCAAACGGGATTAAACGTGCCGATCATTACGTATCAGGGCGCTTTGGTCAAAAACCTGCTGGACGAGAAAGTACTCTATGAGCGCTATGTACCGCAAGACGCTTCCCGCAAATTGTACGACTACTGCCTGGAGAACAATCTCCATCTTCAAACGTACATTGATGACAAGCTGTATGCTCGCGAAGAGAACGACAAACTGCGTGATTATGCGAAGCTGAATGGTACCCAGTACCATATCGAGCCGGACTTCATCAAAGTTATTGAACAACAAACACCAAAATTGCTTATCATCGATGAGCCAGACTATCTGGATAAAGTGGCCGTTGACCTGCGTGAATTGCTTGGACCAGAAGTCCATATCACCAAGTCCAAACCATACTTCCTCGAGATCATGCATCGCGAAGGTACCAAAGGCCATGCCCTTACATTCCTGGCAGATCACTTTGGTCACCAATTGAGCGAATGCATTGCGATCGGTGATTCCTGGAATGACCATGAAATGCTGGAGGTTGCCGGCCTTGGCGTGGCTATGGGCAATGCGATCCCTGCTCTTAAAGAGCTGGCAGATTACATTACGGCAAGCAACAACGAAGACGGCGTGAAACAGGTCATTGAGAAATTTGTTTTGAACGCTGAGTAATGCGATAACGCTAATCATACGGTAAAATAAAACAGCCCCGGGAAGCGAATAAACTCGCTGAACCAGAGGCTGTTTTTGTTTTGGTTGTATCTTCGGAATCATTTTTATTGATATCGGGAATTCAACCATCTTCTGCGAAAATAACCCAACAATGAATTAAACATTAGAAATACCAGAGCTCCGACACCAAACAGCAGTGCAATCATAATCGATTCGCTATGGGGACCTTTAACCTGCAGAATCATTGCCAAGATGCCTACGACAGTGCCAACAAGATAATAAACGACTGTTTTCCATATCCCGCTTTTTCGCTTGAGACAACGGTCCAACACTGCCATGAGTGGCAAACCTGCAAACAGATAGAATGCCCATAAAATCAAAAAAACGGTCAGGAACTGATTGCTGAAAGGCACCATTACTGCTGCCGTTTCAATATCATTCGGATAGCGATCCACCCAGGCAGCAAGGAGCGAGAGAGTAAATGCCGAACAGATCGTTGCGTAAAATTTGATCATGCTACTCTCCCCTTTGACCTGCTTTTATCGATCTTGGCCGTCATATGAACCTCGTATGTTGCTTCCGTACTGCTCATCAAACTCGCGGTTCCGTTCCCGGATCTCTTGTATCGTCTTTCCCTTGTTCATACCAGCAATCAGAACAGTCAACAGAAACACCACACCCATAGCAAACAATAAGATCGCCACAACCAATCCGATGAGGCCACCTGTCTCCGACACAGCTTCCAAATAACGTCCCCATTTGGTGGACCAGACAGTTACTAACGGAATGTGTATAACAGCAGCAATATGAATAATGCCATAAAGTACAATGCCCGCGAACAGAAATATTGCACCGAGTCTTTGTTTGTTCAACATGATTCCCCACCTCATTCCTTGTAAAAAAGGCAATTCCTATTTTACCACAGGTTTGGAAGTTTGCACCAATGAATTGGTTCGTTTACCTCTCTTCAGCCAGCTCATCACGTTCTCATTCATTGCCAGCAAGCCGGATACAACAAGCACCACACCGATCCAGGTGATCCAGCTTACATGTTCACCATAGACAACCGCTCCAAGACCGACCGCAATCGGAGGAGAAATGTACAGCCAGGTTGCCGGGAACAGCGGGTTGGTACGCGACATAATCCAGTAGAACAGGCTATGCCCTACCATTGAACCAATTACCGTCAAGTAGATCAGGGACAAGATCGCCGGAGCCCAGTCAAGTCCAGACCTGCTCCACGATTCTGTCACCGCCGAGAGCCCGGATAACAGCAAGCCTCCATACATCATCTGCACGGCGTTAATCGCTACGGGACTTGCTTCCTTGAACTGGTTGATCACCTTCTTGGAGTACAGGGCGCCTGCCGAATAGCATACTTCTCCCACAAGTACGGCGATACACCCCCATAACCACAGTGAACTCCCGCCAATGGATACACCGGGTAAAACGACAAGCACAACGCCCCCGAAACCGATCAGGCAGCCTGCAATCATGCGGGCAGAGGTTTTCTGCCGCAGCAAAGCAGTCTGCATTACCATAATCATCAACGGCCCGGTAGCTGATAAAATAGCCCCAACCCCTGAGCTGACATATTGCTCTGCCCAATATAAAGTGGCAAACGTACCAAAGGTCAGCCCAGCTCCGGTCAGTAGCATTTCTTTTCTCCACAGCAGGGACAGACTTACCTTCCCTTTCATCCACATCCATGCAAACATCAATGCACCTGCAATGATAAAACGTAATCCGGCCGATAGAAAAGGCGGCATGCCTGCCTCGACCCCAATTTTAATCGCCAGGAACGTTGTTCCAAAAATAAGACACATTACTGTAAATGCTGCTGCAACCATGCTAGCCCCTCCTTTATCTGTTCTCCATCATATAGCACTGTCTACAGAACAGAATGACGAAAACAGAACAGAATCCGCTCATTTCCTGTTACAATAGAGTCCAAAAGGAGCGTGAGTCGGGTGGGCAAAACCATGTCGATGACAGATAACAGCCTTAAACTATATGAACAGGTGGTTCATTATCTCGTGGTGCGTATTGAGGCGGGAGAGTGGGCCGAACATGAAAAGCTCCCTTCCGTGCGAAGCCTGTCCGAGCAGCTCGGTGTACATCGGCTTACGGTATTCAAAGCCTATCAGGAACTGAAGGAACGCGGGAATGTGTACGTTAAGGACAAGTCCGGTTATTATGTCAGTCCTGCTGATCCTTCGCCTGTAGCGGACCAGGCAGATGACCCTGCTGTATCCGCCTGGCTGCACTGGGACTCACTCGCGCGGGTGCAATCTCTTGAAGCGGAATATCAATTTTCGAAGTCACTGATTGATTCCGCCCTGCTCCCTAACCGTTACTGGGGAGAACTCATGCGGGATTTGCTGGATCAGTACCCCCGGCTGCTCGGTACGTATTCAACCATTCAGGGTGATATGGAACTGCGTAGTGCGCTGGCAAGCCATCTGACACTGAAAGAGCGATTTTATATCTCAGCAGAAGAAGTACTTATTACCACAGGAGCACAGCAGGCCATTGATCTGATCTCCCGAAGCCTGGTCAGACCGGGGGACCGTGTCTTGATGGAAAGGCCGACCTACGGCCCTGCCATGGAAATTTTCCGCAAACAGGGTGCACGCCTGATCTTCACGGATATACACCCGGCGGGTTATGATCTGGAACAGATTGAGCATCTGATGAAGACGGAGAAGCCCCGCGTATTTTACATGACGCCAACCTTCCAGAATCCGACCGGTATTAATATTCCAACCGAACAGCGGAAACAGCTTCCCGAACTTGCCGAACAATATGGATGCTTTCTCGTTGAAGATGACAGCACGTACGATATTTATTTTAAAGAGAAGCCTCCGGCGCCAATCTTTACGTACGATACGACAGGACACACGCTCTACATTCGCAGCTACAGCAAATATGTTGCGCCGGGTCTGCGTATTGCGGCCATTATGTGCCGTCCCCGGTTTATGCCAGGACTGCAGGCGGTGAAAGCATTGGCTGATAACGGAACTCCCCTTCTGAACCAGAAGCTGTTTCTCCGTTACTTTCAATCTCCGCGCATGCATCAGCATCTGTCGAAGCTGCGTACCGCCATACAATTACGGATGGAAGTCATGGAAAAATGTCTGCAAGAAACAGACTGGAATTGGACCCGGCCTGAGGGCGGACTCAACATCTGGGCGGAGCTTCCGGAAGGCATCGATACAGGACGACTGCTTCACCAGTGCATGGAACATTCTGTGGCGTTTGTCCCCGGAACGGTATTCGATCCTTCGGACGCTTCCGCCAGTCGCAAGCTGCGTTTGTCCTTCTCCTATACACACGAACAGCAGATTCGCGAAGGGATGAACCGACTCATGGAACTTGTTACAAGGATGAATTAGCTCCCGTATGTTTCCACTAATGAACGGACAACCACAATGGCATTACAGTGAAATTACAGTAAATGAATCAAAGAGAAGAGCCCGGAAGATCATATGACCTTCCAGGCTCTTTAGATGCTTTAAGGTGTAAATTATACGGCTGCTTCCTTAATCTGTTCTGGATATGACTTTGTCCACCAGTCCATATTCCACCGCTTCCGCTGCGGTCAGGAAATAATCGCGATCCGAATCTCTCTCGATGCGCTCCAGCGGTTGGCCTGTATGGTTCGCTAACAGCTCATTGAGCCGCTGGCGGTGCTGAATGATTCGGTTGGCATGAATCAGCATATCCGATGCCTGCCCGCGCGTACCCCCATGGGGTTGATGGATCATAATCTCACTATTTGGCAGAGCGAACCGTTTTCCTTTGGTTCCCCCGACCAGCAGAATCGTACCGAAACTCGCGGCCATGCCAGTGCAGATCGTTGAGATATCCGGCTTCACAAATTGCATCGTGTCATAGATTGAGAATCCGGCTGTAACAGATCCACCCGGACTGTTGATGTACATCTGGATATCCTTTTCGGGGTCCTCTGCGGTCAGAAACAGAAGCTGGGCCACAATGGCATTTGCCATCTGATCCTCAATCTCCCCGGACACCATAATGATTCGATCTTTTAGCAAACGTGAATAAATATCATAGCTCCGCTCACCGCGGGCTGTCTGTTCAACTACATAAGGTACATGGTTCATGCCTGTCGCCTCCCGGTTTACGCAACCATGAGCGCGGCATATCCTCCTCCATACATCATTGAAGTCATGCCGGAATTGGAATACCCGTACATCATTGGCTGCGATGATGAAGACGGCAAAGACTGCTGCAAAATCGTTCCTGCCACGGCCACCGGATCATCCGTACGATTGAGGCACAGATCAATCAGACGCGCCGCATCTCCACTGCGAAAAGCCATCGAATAACTTCGCAGCTGCTCTGCGCTCACTGAATCTTCATCTGCGCCACTCGCTGCTTCGCCTTCCGTTTCCAGGCGGCTTCGTCTGACGCGTTCCAGAGCAGATCTGGCGCGATTCAGCGCGGCTTTGACCGCTCCTTCCGATGTATCCAGCATCTCCGCAGTCTCTGCCGTCGTGTAACCCATTAAGTCACGTAATACATATATCGCTCGCTGCCACGGCGGCAGCTCATGGACAAGGATCTGAACAGCAGACTCGATCTCCTCGAATCGCTCCTCATCCGCACATTCTTGCATAAATGGTTTCAGGCTATCCAATTTACAAGCGAGCTTCTCCCGCTTCCGTATGACGTCAATCCATGTGTTTCGCGCAATCCGGATCAGATAGGCTTCCCAGTTCATCTCTTGCTTTGTACCACAGGACTGCATAGCCGAAGAAGCCAGCATTTTCACGCAGGTATCCTGAACCAGATCCTCGGCCTCCCAGGTTGAACCAGTCAGAGACAGACAATAAGCGTAGAGACTGCTCATCAGATCTGGCAGCATACTTTCCATCATCTGTTCCACGCTGTATTCAGCTTGATGACCAGTCTGGGTATATGGTTTAAATGGGTTACGATGATCATGTGGTCTGTTGATTCTGCAATCCACGGACTTCACAAAGGCCATGTTTGGGGCCCCCCTTTGTTGGTTCCTGATTGATCTTGCTTCATGTCATGCTTTTCGATGACTTGCTCTTCTGGTCTTACACTATGTAAACGAAGAACCTCCGGTAAAGGATACGCTCTTCTGTATTTATTTTTTTATATTCCAAATAGGTTCAACTTAAACGCCGCCCAAAGGTACCTTCATGCCTGTAGCTGCCAGCCTAATACCTGGATCCAGATCGTAGTTTTGCTGTACATCCACGTCATGAGACATATGGGTAAAATAGGTGCACCCCGGTTTCAGTTCCCGCAGCAGTTCCTGCGCCTCACGCATGTCGTATACGGATCGTGTGGAGAATTCCGCAAGCTCATGGACAAAGCTCGTTCCGAGCACCAGCAGATCCAGCCCGTGCAGCGGCTTCTTCTCTGCTTCCTTCAGATCGATGGCATCCGAACAATACGCCCAGGTGTACCCTTCCCGCTCAAGCCGATATGCATAGGAATAACCGTTTTTACCATGGCAGACCTTCCAGGAGTGCACGTTCCATCCGCCAAGCTGGATATCATCATCCGTTTCCAGAAAGTTCATGTGCGCGCTTAGCCAAGGAAATTGCCCCTGAATGGTGGTGATTACTTCGCGCGGTGCGTACAAGCTGCCCTTAACCCCCTGCCAGCGGCAGGCATCTGCCCATTCCGGCAAACCTCCAATATGGTCAAAATGCGCATGTGTCACCAATAATGTATGAACCATACGCAATCCCTGATCCTCCATCTGTGATCTCCAGTCTGGTCCGCAGTCAATCATAAACGGTTCGGCTGCGCCATCTGAATGGATTAGAACAGAAGAACGTTTACGCTGGTTGATCCCGGTCTGACGGGCCTCCGTGCAGACTGCGCAATCACAGTATACACGCGGTACGCCCATGGCATCCCCGGTTCCCAGAAATGTTAGCTGATTCAATACCGTGATCCCCTCTCTCTCCATTGCTGTACTTTCTAAGAAGTTCTGTTTCCTAAATTGTATATCCTTGCCCCCTGCTTTTGCAAAAAAAAAGCTCTCCCTATGCAGTTCATATCCTGCAACAGGGAAAGCCTGATCGCTGACTACATGTAGTCAGCGTATGTAACTTCTACTTGGCCCGCTTGTCGCCTAGACCAAGGCACGCAATTTCAAGGTCAATTCCTGACCCTCGGGCACATCTCTCGAATCCGTAATGACCCAATTCGATGCAAGGCGCTTCGCCAGCACTTCTGCCTGCTCCGGCTTCAACTTCAGACCGGTTACTACGCCCTCACCAACCGTGAAATCACGCTCCGGCTGAAGACCAAATGCCTTCTCGATCCAGATACCCAGCCCGCCCCGGGTATTAAATGTCATCCGGTAGCCGCCTCGAACTGCGGCTTCCAGGTTCTCGCCGTGCTCATCCGCATACGTGAAAAATTCATCATATTTGTAATCCTCTTCGGATACCGCGTCAAAAGCAGCCACATCCTTGGCCTGTATAGCTCTCAGTATCTCAGCGTCAGACATCCCCTTACCACGGGCTTGTTCCAGCCGAATTGCCGTACTCTGGGATAATTTGATCTCTGAACTCATTATATTCACACCTTTCTGCAGGACCCTCCAGACAGCTTGGTCTGCACACTACTATATGATTTCCATTTACAGCAAAAAGCCTTCATCTCTACTATATTCAGCGAAATGAAGGCCTCATGTCAATGCTTGGATAACACGTCACCAATCACAAGCCTGCCAGCACCTGATACCATACTCCGCGTTTGGAATATAGCGTACTGCGGACTTCGTCCCAGCCACCAAGGTAATGGATATCAAACAGACCTTCAGGAGTTGGAAACGAGGATTCAGTCTCGGCAAATACATTCGGGTCTACCGAACGAAAACCATGCTTGGCAAATATCCGCTGAGCCTCCGGAGTTCTCAGGTAGTCCACAAAGGCCTCTGCCAACTCCCTATTCCCATGTTTATCCGCATATTTATCCACCACTACCGCCGGATTTTCAATCAGAATGGTATTCTTCGGTACAACGATATCGTATTTAACACCCTGGGCTATTCGGGCAAGCAATTCATTCTCATAAGTCACGATGACATCGCCGACGCCATATTCAAAGGCTGCCATGGAAGATCGGCCGCTCTTATCCAGCGACTCGACATTTTCATGCACCTTCTCCAGAAATGCTTTGGCAGCGGCAGGGTCCTTCTGGCCCTTTTCTTCCGACATCTTCAGCCCAGCTCCGTAGATCGCATTGATATCCCATTGGGCTCCGCCTGACGTTTTGGGGTTGGGGTACAGCACCTTGACTCCCGGTTTGGTCAGATCTTCAAAATCACGAATTCCAAGTGGATTGCCATCCCTTGTTCCAAGAACAACAATCGAACGTGTAATCATGCCATCATTCGGCGTTTGTTTCCAATCGGAGGTCACGAGGTCGGCTTTGACCAGTTTATCGATGTCACTTTCCATGGCGAGCAGTGCCACATCGGCCTCGAAACCGCCAACAATGGCCCTTGCCTGGGTACCTGAGGCTTCGTAGGACTCCTGGAAATTGACCGTCTGTCCGGTTTTTGCCTTCCATTCCTCCTTGAACTTGGGCAGCAGCTCTCCGATAGCATCCTTGGCTACACTGTATGCACCAATGACAAGCGTATTGGATTGTTCAGCTGCAGAGGGTTCGTTCTGTTCGCCTTCCGCTTCCTGATTGCTGCAGCCTACGGTCATGCAGACGAGCAGAAGCATAAGGACAGCGTATAAGGGGATTCTTTTCTTCTTCATCGTCTGCATGGGGCAGCCTCTCTTTCGAGTGCATTTTAGATCATGACCGGCATTGGATCTTCCTTCAAACGATTCTCGACAACCCAGCTATCCGTATCATTAAACAGATAAGCCCGGTGTACAAGCACACGAATCTGTTGACCAATCTCCAGTGTCGTTTTCTCAAGTGAACGATAGGTGATCAGCTTGTGGCCCTGTACCTCGACTTCCACCATCCATTCACTACCACGGAAGTGAAGATGCTTCACTGTGCCCTTTTCGGTAGCTGACAGCATGGAAAACTCGTTTTTCAGACCAATCTCGATATACTCAGGCCTGATTAAGGCACGCGTATGATCTCCTTCTACCGCATGTTCGAAGCCTTTAAGCTGCGAGGCATCCTCCACAACGGTGGATTCACCAATAAAGGTTGCCACAAATGGAGTCTGCGGATTTTTGTAGATATCCCACGGTGTTCCTTTTTGCTCTAAACGGCCTTGGCTGATAATCATGATCTCATCTGCAACCTCGATCGCTTCATCCTGGTCATGTGTTACAAATATCGAGGTAATGCCTACACGCTCGATCAGCTCTCTCAACCATGAACGCAGCTCTTGGCGAATCTTGGCATCGATGGCGGCAAAAGGCTCATCCAGCAGCAGCAGCTGCGGCTCAGGAGCCAAAGCTCTGGCAAATGCGACACGCTGGCGCTGTCCACCGGACAGTTGATGCGGATAGCGCTGTTCAAAACCTTTTAGCCCGGTCAGCTCAACAAGTTCCATGACCCGATCGCGAATCTGGGCTTTCGGTGTCTTTTTGACCTTAAGTCCAAAAGCGATATTATCAAAAACCGTCATGTGTTTGAACAAGGCATAGTTCTGAAAAACGAACCCGATTCCCCGCTCCTGCGGAGGCAGATGATTCACAACCTTGCCGTGAAAGCGAATCTCTCCGGAGTCCGGGTTTTCCAGACCGGCGAGCATGCGCAGAATAGACGTTTTGCCTCCTCCACTGGGCCCTAGCAGACCGATCAGATGGCCTTTGGCAATATCGAACGAGACATCTTTTACCGCATGAAATTGACCGAAATGTTTGTTCAGATCACGGACTTCCACATGCATATCAATGCACTTCCTTTCGCTTCTTGGCCCATTCCATCATGAGCAGTAGTCCAACGGAAAAGGTAACCAGTACCAATGCCACACCATTTGCGGCAGAGACATTAAAATTCTCAACATCCTGATAAACAAGCGTTGTTGCTGTCTGCGTTTTGTTCATAATATTGCCCGACACCACCAGCACTGCACCGAACTCTCCAAGCGATCGTGCCACGGTAAGTACAAGCCCGTATACGACAGCCCAGCGGATGGAAGGCCAGGTGACACTCCAGAACGTTCTCCACCCATACGCGCCAAGCGTTGAAGCCGCCTCTTCCTGCTGCGAACCGAGTTCCTGCAGGACCGGCATAACCTCCCTGACCATCAGCGGGAATGTGACAAACAGCGTTGCAATGACCATACCCGGGAAGGCGTAGACTACATTGAAGCCGATTCCTTCAAAAAAGCCACCCATAATGCTGTTCGGCCCGAGCAGCAATACAATCATCAATCCGCCAATGACGGGGGACACCGCATAAGGCAGGTCTACAATGCTGTTCAGCAATCCTTTGATGCGATCACTAAGCCATCCGGCACGAACGAGATAAATGGCCATCATAATGCCAAACAATGTATTTAACAGCGTGACGACCAGAACAACAAGTCCGGTCATCATCAAGGCATGCAGCGCCTCAGGGCGCATCAGCCCATCCAGGAAGCCTCCTGCACCGTCTTCAAATGCTCCGAGCAAAATGCGTCCCAAAGGAATTATCAGAAGCACAATAAATACCGCAAATGTCAGTCCGATTAATAGCCGTCTCATCGTCTTCTCCCCCGCATCTGCACCAGATTAATCAGCCAGAGGATCAGGAAAGAGAGCGTGAGGAGCAGCACGGATACAGCAGCTGCACCCGTAGGATTGTCACTTTCAATCTCGCCGTAAATAAATACGGAAGCCGTCAGTGTTCTGCCCGGGATGTTACCCGCCACCAGCACAACTGCTCCAAACTCTGCAAGTGCTCTGGAGAAAGCAAGCATACCACCGCTAATCATGCCTGGAGCCATAGAAGGCAGAATAACCTGCCTGAACGTACGTGCCTTCGATGCACCCATGGTATAGGAGGCCTCTTCCTCAGAAGGGTCGAGCTCCTCCAGCAGCGGCTGCACCGCACGAATCACGAATGGAAACGTAACAAAGGTCATCGCAATGACGATCGCAGGCTGATGAAACACGATTTCAATTCCCATGGTTTCAGCCAGCTTGCCTACAGCACTGACCGGTCCTAGCAGCAGCATAATCATTAATCCGCCAACTGCAGTAGGAAGTGCAAAGGGCAGATCTACGAGACTGTTGAGAAACGATCTCCCAAAGAAACGATAACGCGTGAGTACCCAGGCAATCATGGTGCCCAGTACCACGTTAATCAGTGTGGCGACAACAGCCAGTCGAACGGTCAGCAATACGGCTTTCCACGCGATTGGATCCATGATGCTCTCGGCGAAATTGCTCCATCCTTCAGAGAAGGAATTGACGTACACACCGATAATCGGAAGCACGATGAGTACAATAAAATATAGCAATACAGTACTGCGGAATCCCCAAGTCCATCCCTTGTGACGAAGAACGGTGTTCATTGCTGCATTCCCTCCCAGCCTCCGGCTCCATATCCGGTCGGCAGTCTCCCTGCTTTGTTACATTCATTTTCCTAAGTTGGATTATATCACTTTAACATTATTCCCATTAGTCTACTTGGTTTTTTGCTTATCTGATACTTTACCAGTTTGCAGTGCTAACCGTCAATGTTTTTATTGTATATAATTTGGGCGATTAGCAGATGATTTGTTAACCATTTTGCCCGTGAATTGTGGTTTGTTTGAATTGGAGTGGTTAAGGTACAATCTAGAAGAGAATTTACGAGGATAAGGAGTGGTGCCAGATGTTATATACGAAAAAAATATCGACCTCCAGACGGGATGAAATCAAGGATATTACCAGAGAAGTAGAGCAGGTTGTCCGTAATAGCGGTGTACAAAACGGAACTGTACTTGTCTATTGTCCCCATACCACAGCAGGTATTGCCATTAATGAAAATGCCGACCCGGATGTTAAACATGACGTGCTGCTTCGTCTGGACGAGGTGTATCCTTGGGAACATCCCCAATATCGACATGCTGAGGGGAATACTGCTTCCCACCTGAAATCAATCACAACCGGTCCATCTCAAACGGTGATTATTCATGAAGGCCGATTATTACTCGGCAGATGGCAGGGTATTTATTTCAGCGAATTCGACGGCCCTCGTGAGCGGGAATATTTTATCAAGATCATGGAAGGCTGATTCAGCCAAACGCAAACAGGCGGACAACCCTGATTTAGGGCTGACGATCCGCCTGTCTTGGTCTTTCGCGCTAATAAACTTTCGCGAGACAACGTTATAAAGAATTAATGTTATGACAATTCACCGCCCTGAAGTATAGGAGTGCGACAATAGCGCCTTTTATAGGACGCCAGGCTGGTGTTATAGATTGCGGCATAGTACTTTGACATGAGATAATGCCGACGATTCAATCTCAGCAAACGTTACACGATCCTGAATATAATACGATATAAATCCGTGCATGGACAAAAACAGTGTGCGCGGCACACATTGGATATCCTCATCCGTACAGCCTTCCTCGTTCATGTACTGCCTGACAATGGAAGCAAACAATTCGAAGCATCTTCCCTGCTCCGTACGACAATAGGATAACAGCTCCTCATCCCGAATCATGAACATAATCTCGTATTGATACGGATTCTCCAGACCAAAACGAATGAATTCGAGCATGATATGCTCTACCTTGCTCATACCGCCCACGACTGGCCTGACCATGGCTTGCAGCAGCAAATGTCCCAGATGATTGAAATCTTCTACCACAATGGCATAGAACAATTCTGCCTTTTCCTTAAAATGATAATACAGCGACCCATGACTATAGCCCAGATGCTGGCCGATGCTTCGCATCGAAATGGCGCGGTATCCTTTGGTAATAAAAAGATGTCTCGCCGCCTCCAGGATCCGCTCCCTCGACAACTCTTGTTCGACTGCTCTTCTAGCCATATATTTTATTCCCCTTCAATAAAATAAAGCCGCTGTCCCTCCGTGATCCGGGATTGCCCTTGCGTCAAATCCGTGATCCAGGCGATAAATGCCTCGGTTTCACTATCCGGCGGAAGACAAGTCAACGTAACCTTATCGGTGAATCCAGTTTCACCCATACGGACTTCCCGGCTTCTTAATTCATTTTCCACTTTTCCCAGCCACGTATAATCCAGTTCCACAAACACTTCACGATGAAGCACTTTGGTTATGGCCTCTCCAGCTTCAATAGCTGCTACAGCGCCATCCGTATATGCACGGATTAAACCGCCAGCCCCAAGCATGATTCCCCCAAAATACCGTGTAACCACAATAGCCACATTTTTCAGTTGCTGATTTTTGATGACTTCAAGAATGGGTTTCCCAGCAGTTCCGCTTGGTTCCCCGTCATCGGATTGCTTCTGGATCTCATCTCTTTCCCCTATCATGTAAGCGGAACAGTTATGAGTGGCATTCCAGTGTTTCTTCTTGATTTCATCAATAAAAGCAACTGCTTCTTCTTCCGTTGTAACTGGCATAATATGACCGATGAAACGCGACTTCTTGATGACAATTTCCAGATTGCCCGGTCCTCGAACCGTGCGATAACGTTCAAGCATTTCAATCCAACTTTCCGATTTAATCCATTTTACAAGAAAGCAGTTCCCCGCGCGGACGCGGATGAACTGCCTTGGTTTAAACATCCGGGGATCACTGCATTTACCTCACAATGAAACCCGGGTGTCATTACACATGCTTTATTTAACTATATGAGTCAAACCATGAATTATTCAGAAAGTCTCGCTTCAAGCGCTGCTTTCTCTTCTTCAAAGCCTGGTTTGCCCAGCAATGCGAACATATTTTTCTTGTAAGCTTCTACTCCTGGTTGGTCAAACGGGTTGACGCCCAGCAGATATCCGCTGATGCCGCATGCTTTTTCAAAGAAGTATACCAGATATCCGAAAGAATATGGAGACATATCCGGAATATTCACAATCAGGTTTGGAACTTGGCCATCTGTATGTGCAAGCAGCGTGCCTTGGAACGCTTTTTTGTTGACGAAGTCCATTGTTTTGCCTTCAAGGAAGTTCAGACCATCGAGGTCATCCGGATCAGCTTCGATCGAAATATGCTCGGATACTTCTGCTACCTGAATGACGGTTTCGAAAATGTTCCGGCTTCCTTCCTGGATGAATTGACCCATGGAGTGCAAGTCTGTGGAGAAATCAACAGATGCAGGGTAGATTCCTTTATAATCTTTACCTTCACTCTCTCCGTAAAGCTGTTTCCACCACTCGGATACAAAGTGCAGGGATGGCTCGTAGTTAACGAGGATTTCTGTTCCTTTACCTTTGCGGTACAATGCGTTACGAACAGCTGCATATTGATATGCTTCATTCTCAGCTACATTCGGGTTGCTGTATTCTTTGGATGCGTCAGCTGCACCTTGCATCATTTCTTCAATGTTAATGCCAGCTGTAGCAATCGGCAGCAAGCCTACTGCTGTCAGTACCGAGTAACGTCCACCTACATCATCCGGAATAACGAAAGACTCGTAACCTTCTTCGTTCGCCAGTTTTTTCAGTGCGCCGCGCTCTTTGTCTGTTGTAGCATAGATACGTTTGCGAGCTTCTTCTTTACCGTATTTTTTCTCCAGGGCAGCACGGAAGATACGGAAAGCAATGGCTGGCTCGGTTGTCGTACCGGATTTGGAGATAACGTTCACGGAGAAGTCTTTGCCTTCAACCAGATCCAGCAAGTGAGTTACATATGTGGAGCTAATATTGTTTCCTGCGAAATAGATTTCAGGCGTTTTACGTTTATCTTTTGGCAGGTTGTTATAGAAGGAGTGTGTCAGCATCTCAATCGCTGCACGTGCACCCAGGTATGAACCACCGATACCGATAACGATCAGTACTTCGGAATCACTTTGGATTTTGGCAGCCGCCTTTTGAATGCGGGAGAATTCTTCCTTGTCATAAGCGGTTGGCAGGTCAATCCAGCCCAGGTAATCGGATCCGGTTCCTGTTCCGTTGTGGAGCTGCTCGTGAGCCAGACGAATCGGTTCAGCGAAATAGTCCACTTCATGCTGGTTTACAAATTGCAAGGCAGTGCTGTAATCAAACTTCACTTTTTTTGCCATGATCTAAAAACCTCCTGATATCGGTAGCTTATTTTTCCGTTTTCCATTCAAACAACTTAGCATAAGGATACTTCAAATCCACGGGGCTGACAAGCTTGCAGCTTGAACTTTGTCACTTCAAATTCAAGAAGCAAAAAGGGTAAACCAAACCCGCTGATTGCGGGTTTTGGCTACCCTTCTTGTATTATTCCGCCGGGTACGAGCAGCAGTAGTCGGTAACGCTGCGTATCTCCAGTTTGAATTTGGATTCGGCAGGCACGTGGAACGTAGCTTGACCTTGAATCTCTTGCCAATCATCTTCTCCGGGAAGCAATACTCTCAGATCGCCGGACAGAATCTCCATGATTTCACGGGAATCTGTACCGAACTCATAGCTGCCTGGGAGCATGATGCCCAGAGTCACTTTGCTGCCATCCCCCAAAATAACCGTTCTGCTGGTTACCTGGCCATCATAATAAATGTTGGCCTCTTTTACTACACTGACTTGATCAAACTGTGACATGCGTACCCGCTCCCCCTGAAGTTAATGAAAACAAAAGGCAAAACAGATCAGGATGAATTCTCATCCTTACTCTGCCGGAAATAACTTTGCTGCCACGAACCGAACAAATGAGTCTGTTCGATTCGTAGCAGCGTTTATCAAGCTATTACAGCAATGCTTTTACGCGGCTAACCACGTTATCGACTGTGAAGCCATACTCTTCGATAACACGGTCGCCAGGCGCGGAAGCACCGAATGTGCTGATTCCGAGAATGTCGCCTTGATCGCCAACATATTTCTCCCAGCCCATTGGATAAGCCATTTCAATCGCCAGACGAGCTTTAACATCCGGAAGCAGAACGGACTCTTTGTAAGCTTTGTCCTGTTTCTCGAACAGATCCCAGCTCGGCATGCTGATTACGCGAACTTGGATACCTTGTTCAGCCAGTGCAGCTTGAGCTTTGACAGCCAATTGCACTTCGGAACCTGTAGCGATAATTTGTGCTACTGGTTTGCCGTCTTTTGCATCCGAAACAACATATGCACCGCGTTTAACGTTCTCACGGGAGCCTTCTACTGTTCCTTCCAGGATCGGCAAGTTTTGACGAGTGAGTACGAGTGCTACCGGGTTGTTCTTGTTCTCAAGCGCATAAGCCCATGCAGCAGATGTCTCATTACCGTCAGCCGGACGAATTACTGTCAGGTTAGGAATGATACGCAGGGACGCAAGTTGCTCAATTGGCTCGTGAGTAGGACCATCTTCACCAACAGCGATACTGTCGTGAGTCAGAACGTATGTCACAGGCAGACCCATCAGGGCAGCCAGACGAACAGCCGGACGCAGGTAGTCAGTGAACACGAAGAATGTACCACCGAATACTTTCACACCGCTGTGCAGTGCCATACCGTTCATTGCTCCAGCCATACCGAATTCACGGATACCGAAGTAGATGTTGCGGCCAGAGTAATCTTCTGGTGCAAAGTTTGCAATGTTGTTCAGGTGTGTCATTGTGGAGCTTTCCAAGTCAGCAGATCCACCAGTCAGATGTGGCACGTTGTGCGCCAAACCGTTCAGTGCATTACCGGAAGCAACACGAGTGGAAAGAGCCTTGTCTGTTGCAGCATATTTAGGCAGATCGCGATCCCAACCTTCTGGAAGGTCACCGTTGATTGCTGTTTCGAACTGAGCTGCCAGCTCAGGGAATGCTTTTTTGTACTCGGCGAATTTCTCGTCCCAAGCCTTGTTTGCGGAGATACCACGATCTTTGACTTGTGCAAAGTGATCGCGAACTTCAGCTGGTACGTGGAAATCTTCCTCGTAAACCCATTTGTAAAATTCTTTGGTCAGTTTCGCTTCGTCAGCACCCAGTGGGGAACCGTGAGTACCGCCGTGGCCGCCTTTACCTTGTTTGTTCGGGCTACCATAACCGATAACAGTTTTCACTTCGATCAGTGTAGGACGCAGTGTATCTGCTTGTCCTTCCTGGATTGCTTTTTCGATTGCAGGCAGATCGTTACCATCTTCTACGCGCAGCACTTGCCAGCCATAAGCTTCGAAGCGTTTTGCGATGCTTTCGGAAGAAGACAGGTTCAACTCACCATCAAGCGTGATGTCGTTGGAGTCGAACAGCATGATCAGTTTACCCAGGTGCAGACGTCCGGCAAGGGAAGCTGCTTCGTGGGATACGCCTTCCATGAGGTCACCGTCACCACAGATTGCGTAAGTGTAGTGGTCGATTACGTTGAATTTATCCTTGTTGTATGTCGCGCCCAGTTGTGCTTCAGCCATAGCCATACCTACAGCCATTGCAATACCTTGACCCAGTGGGCCAGTCGTAGCATCAACACCTGCAGTATGTCCGAATTCCGGGTGACCCGGAGTTTTGCTTCCCCATTGGCGGAATTGTTTCAATTCTTCCATAGGAAGATCGTAGCCGCTCAGGTGCAGCAAGCTGTACAGCAACATGGAACCATGTCCTGCAGACAGCACAAAACGGTCCCGGTTAACCCAAGTTGGGTGGTCCGGGTTATGTGTCATCGTTTTTGCAAAAAGTTGGTACCCCATTGGAGCAGAGCCCATAGGCATTCCCGGGTGTCCCGATTTTGCTTTCTCGATTGCATCAATTGCCAGAGTACGTACAGTTGTAATCGACAGGTTGTCGATTGTGTTGTTCTCGTCCTTTTGAATCGCTTCGTTCTTGTCAGTCATGGTTTGTCCTCCTCATGTCTTTAGATAAGTCGGGTGCGCAAGCGAATCCCTCTCATCATACAAGCAAACCGTATATAACAATAAGTGAATCCGCTTGAATGTTTCATTTTGACTTATTCACTTTTGTATTGTATCACTTGGCGTGAAGCTTTTCCATAACCTTCTTTTAGAAGTTCCGGAAAATTCGGTTGTTTGTGGGTGAGGCGGGTTTATTCCAGCGCAGAATAAAAGGTGTTCGGTAGAGCATCTAAGCCCATGTCCGGCTTGGCAAGCCTCGCTAATCCATCGGATGAAGTATAACCTTTAACCGGAAAACCATACACTTTTTGCAGCTCGAAGTTTTTTTCATATGGTATCGTTCAAGTTTCTGATTCGAAATCCCTACGGCTGTGTTACTCTCAGAAAGAAAGGAGGCTTGCCGCATGACAGGACCACAAGCTATACAGCCAAAGTCGTCAAATCATCCATTACCCTGGATTGCAGGGACGTTAACAGGCATCATCACCGGTTTATTTCTTGGCTTTTTTCTTAAAGTGGTTCAGGCTTACACGGGTGAAAAGGTGTATACCCTGCTGCTGAATGTTGATTTTGTGCCCTGGCTTCCGCCCATTTTGCCTGAATGGTTCGAATTTACACTCCATCTTCTTGTTTCTGTAATCATCGGCCTCTTCTACTTCTGGTGGATTCAACGTTCCGATTTCCCCTTGGTTAAAGGCGTTTTGCTCGGTGCATTCTCTTCCCTGCTGTACATTCCGCTCTCTCTGTTATCTGTACGAGTTCCAGGCTTATTGGATTTCAAGGCCATATCGCTTTGGATTATCGGACACCTTCTATTTGGTATTCTCCTTGGCGTCTGCGGACGGATATGGAAACGACAAAAAGGCGATTCCCATTCAGCTCGCAAATAGGAAGTCGCCTTTCTTATCTTGGCCGATTCACATGGTCCCGAATCAACCTTGCACAGTATTAAAGCATCGAGCTAAAATACAACCGTTTTGTTTTCGTGAACCAGAATCCGGTCCTCAACATGCCACTTAACCGCACGTGCAAGTACAACGCGCTCAATGGTACGTCCGATCCGTTTCAATTCGGTCACATCATCTCCATGGCTTACACGCTGAACGTCCTGCTCGATAATCGGCCCGCCATCCAGTTCTTCGGTCACATAATGCGCTGTTGCTCCGATAATTTTAACACCACGATTGTACGCCTGAGCATACGGTTTACCACCTACAAAAGCCGGAAGGAAGGAATGGTGGATATTAATAATCCGGTTGCGGTAATGTTCGATGAACATTGGAGAGATAATCTGCATATAACGCGCAAGAATAATGACATCAATATCGTTACCGATGACGTCCAGCTGACGCTGCTCCGCTTCCTTTTTCGTATCAGCCGTCACCGGAATATGATGATAAGGAATGCCGAATGATTCCACGTAATCCTTCATATCCAGATGATTGCTTACCACGAGAGCGATATCAGCATCTAGGTCACCGGCTTGCCATTGCCACAGCAATTCAACCAGACAGTGATCTTCCTTGGATACAAAGATAGCGAGTTTCTTCTTGCGGCTTACCGCAGAGAGAGACCACTCCATCTTGAAGCGTTCGGCCACTTCCGCAAAATCAGCTTCCAGCTTGGCGAGACTCGCTGTCAGTTCCAGAAGATCGAATTCAATACGCATAAAAAACATGCCGCCAGCCGGGTCCATGGTGTACTGGTCAGACTGAACGATGTTTGCACCATGCTGGTGCAGGAAATGCGATACGGCAGCTACAATTCCCGGACCATCCGGACAGGAAATAAGCATCCGCGCCCGATCGGCGCGGTTTTTGGAATCAGGACGTGCTTGTTTTGCATGAATCTCCATCGGGCTATTCTTCCTCCTTCAATTATGCCGTGACCAGCAGTTCTTTTCCTGCAAGCCAGGCGATCAAACGTTGATTCACTTGCTCTTCGTTCAAATGCGGGAACAACGCTGCTTCCGCTACCAGATCATACAACCGCTCCAGCGGTTCACGCGGATCAGCCTTTTTGGCTTTTGCATCATTCTTGAGCAGCGTCCAAACGTCGAGAATATAGGAACGCGAGTCAATCTCTTTCCCTTGGAAGAAGTGCTGCAGCTGCTCCACCTCTGTCAGGAATTCCGGACCAAACCGGCCACTCACATCTCCACGAAGCAATGCAATTTCCACCTCGTACATTGGGCGTTGTGTCTTGGCTTCCTTCCCGATCCAAGGTGTCTCCAGAATAAATGGACGTCCTTGAAGCGCCTCGTGATGAACGATGCGGTTAATCGCTTCAAAACCAATCCAGCCGGAACCAATCGGTGTATGACGGTCCTTACGTGCACCTACTGCATTCTTACTATCATTAATATGCATTACGGTAATGCGGTCAAGCCCTACCGTGCGATCAAACTGCTCAAGTACACCATCCAGATCATTCACAATATCATAGCCTGCATCATGAATATGGCATGTATCCATACATACGGCGAGACGTTCGTTGTGCGTAACCTTCTCCATGATCTGTGCGATCTCTTCGAAGCTGCGACCCATTTCGGTCCCTTTTCCAGCCATTGTTTCAAGAGCAATCTTTACATCGGTCTCTTTGACACCGTCGAGCACTTCATTGAGCCCTTCGGCAATTCGTCCAATACCATAATGAGCATCCTTATCCGTAAAGGCGCCGGGATGCAGCACAATATTTTTGACACCAATGGCATGCGTGCGGCGAATTTCTTCCTGAAGGAAGCTTACAGCCAGTTCATACGTGTTTTCTTTGTAGGAACCAAGGTTAATAATGTATGGCGCATGGACAACAATATCTTCCATTCCGCCCTCTTGCATGGCAAGCTTGCCTTCCTCGATATACATGGACTCAATAGGCTTGCGGCGCGTATTCTGCGGTGCACCCGTATATATCATAAACGAACTGGAACCGTACGAGGACGCTTCCTTCGTTGCACTCAATAATCCCTTGTCCGAAAAGGACACATGGGAGCCGATTTTCAGCATCATTGATCCCCCTTTTTCTGAATTATCCCTTATTCTAACGCGATTATCGAAATAAATCTAGAAATGCGCTATAATTCGGGTTACAGGCTATTTTTTACAGCTAATTTGGAACATGGTGGGCGGAATCCGTCTTTCCGTGAAAATCAATGAACCGAGGTGACTCCGCAATGATTTTCGGCTCCTACGCTATGACGTTAGTCAGCAGTTCCCCCAGCAATTGGTTTATGAATACGATCGCATTCTGGACATTTCTTTTGCTTGGCAGCATGTGTATCGGTGGATTTTTTATGATGCGCAAGTTTTTGAAAGTGCTCCCAAAAGCGGATGGAAAATCCAAACTGGATTGGCAAAATTATTGGGTCGAAACAAGCCGCCACCTGTGGACGGACGAAGCCAAGGCTTTTCTGGATCAACTCCTAGAGCCTGTACCCGGTCCGTTTCGCGATATCGCCAAACATTCAATTGCAGCAGAGATTGGTAAAATTGCTGTTGAAAACAAGGCAACCGAGGTGTCCCGAGATCACTGCATCAAAGGATACATTATAGCCACACCGAAGCGTGATAATAAGTTTTTGGTCAAATTTTTGGAGAAAAACCAAATTGATTACTCGCCTTATAAACATCTGATGAATAAATAAAAGAAGTTTCCATTGTGGACGGAATCGCATACTCATCTCCAACACACAAGCTCCATCAGGTAAGTCATTCGCAGACAGGCATTGCTTACCGCCGGGGCTGTTTGTTGATCCGCCATATATGAAATTCACAATACAGGAGGGCTGAAGCATGAAAATTGCCATATGTGGAGGAACAGGATTTGTGGGAAGTGCACTCGTAGATTACTGGCTGCAAGCAGGTCATCAGGTTCAGATTATCACGCGCAAACTGCCTGATCTTCATGATCCCGGTGAACGCCTTACATATATATCTTGGGAACAGCTTGAAGAAAGACCTCATCTACTGGAAGGTTTGGATGCTCTGGTGAACCTTGCCGGGGAAACGCTGAATCAGCGCTGGACGACCAAGGCCAAGCTGGAAATTGTGGAATCGAGGGTAACGACAGTATCCAAGGTAGCCCGGCTGCTGGCTAAACTTGAACATAAACCGGAGGTTGTCGTGCAGGCATCCGCCATGGCTATATACGGAACCTCTCCGTCGGAGACATTTGATGAAAGTTCCCCGCAAAAATCAATGAACTTTCCGTCCCGGGTTGCCGAACAATGGGAGATTGCTGCAGATGCAATCCAGGATGTGAGACTTGTCAAAATTCGTGTCAGCCTCGTACTTGGTCATAAAAGAGGAGCCTTTCCGTTAATGAAGCTGCCATATATGCTTGGCGTAGGCGGCAAAATTGGAAGTGGTAAACAGTGGACGACTTGGATACACATCTTGGATATTGTAAGGCTTATTGATTTTACGATTCACAATAAGGAAATCTCGGGTCCGGTGAACGCATCCGCTCCGAACCCCGTGACCAATGACGAGTTTGGACGCACAGTTGGCAAGGTCTATCATCGTCCTCACTGGTTCCCGGTCCCCGGTTTCCTGATTAAAGCAGTGGTTGGAGAACTCTCTGTTGTATTGCTCCAGGGGCAGCGTGTCATTCCGCAGAAGGCTCTGGATTACGGGTTCCAATTTACATTCCCAACCTTAACCGATGCCCTGGAAGATTTGAAGCATCGCGGATTATCCGACTGAACGGTAGGTATAGACGGATTCTGCCAGCATGAAGGTATCTCCGTCTTCCAGTGGATATTCTTTATAGGGTGCAAGAGGCTTACCCTGCAGTAAGGTGCCATTCACAGAACCCAGATCCTTAATGACATAGCCCGATTTGTTCCTGCTCAATTCCACATGAGCACGGGACACACCGGTTGTTGAATCCACCCATTGAACCATCTCTGCCGATCGGCCGATAACAAAAGAAGCTCCCTGCACATCCATCCGCTCATTCCGGTTACTTGCCCCTAATCGGCGTTCCAGATAAAAGGATGGCGTTACTGGACCGACGCCCTTTGCTGGTTCCCCAGTCATACTTTGCAGATTTACTGTTGCCTCCGTTCCAGATTCAGTCCGTATCAGCTCAGACGTTGGAGCAGTAATATGATCGAACTGTTGTTGGATCATGATTGATGATTCTGATTCTGGTTCGGTATGTAATTGTTGAAAGCGCGAATTCAGAGTTGTACTGGCAATACTCGCATATCCCTGTGCAGGTGGGTTATTGTCAGTCTTCAGCTCTGATTGGTTCCAGCGCCAGCTCTCCTGATATAGTTCTTCTGATTCCTCTTCATTTTTAGTTCGGTTATGACCTAAATTAAGAAATGAAGCTTGGTTAATCCTTCTGAGCCCTGCCGCTTTGGATATACCGAATTTCCCTTTGCTAATCCAGGCCCAGCCTGCAACCGCAAGTAAGGCGACACTTAGAACGATGGATATTATCATAGGTGTCTGACCGGGCTGCTCCATATAAGCGAATCTCCATACCAGGGCTATACCGACCATGCAAATAAGAATAATATTCGTCACTTTCGACGTTCCCGTCTTTTGTTCCATTTCCAGGTTCTCATCAAATGAAGCTTCGTTAGAATTGTTCACCGCTGGATCGGTTCTGTCTGTAAAAGGAGACGAGCCTTCTCTAGAAGGACGTGTGCTCAGGAAGTTTGGACTAAACCTGTTACTGTTTGATCCTTCCTGCTCCAATACTTGATCCGGCTGTTGACGAGAATTGGAGTACGTTTCAGCCCGCATTTTGTCTTGGTCAGGCTTCGATCGGTCATGTTGTCTATGCAATCGTGGCAATTGTGCAAACTCAGGTTCAGATTGAACATAAGCAGAACGTTCGTTCATATTCCCATTCTCTCTTGATTCGTTCACACGAGAAGACAAAAATGTAGAGCTGCCTGGCCCCACCTGTTCATCCGCGTAGAGTTCCAGTAACAATTCCCGCAGCTGTCCAACATCCCACCGTTCGTTATCACATAGCTGCAGAACCCGCTGAATGCCTTCACCCTGCAACTCCTGCACATGAGCCATCAGCCGGATGACCAGTTCACGGAATTGCGCCGGAGTCGGATCCACTACCACAGAATCCTGAATCGGTACATAAACCATGCCCAGCTCACCTTGTTCCAGTGAACCTTTTACAAATATGCTCTCTTCCTGCAGCATCAGCTTACGGGGTTCGAGCATGTATTGACGGCATTCCGTGAAGGTGTCTGCGAGCTGAAACAATAGACCGTACAGCACACGCAGTTTAATTTTGCCTGCCTTTAGGAACTGGGATAACATTTTATACCCGGAAATATCATATTGAAGAGTAACGTTGCGATCCATCTCACGAATGTGGAGCGGAAGCAGGCGAGGAATATCATTGGAGGACATCATCCCCGTCTGTACACGGCTTAATTCGTCCATCCGTAATCCTTCGGCTTTTTCCAGAACCATAAATGCTCCGCCGTTCCGTATAAAATCTTTCGTTAATCCATGCATGCCAATCCTCTCTTTCCGGTGTAAATTCAACTTCTACTTTCTTTTCTTGAATCAATCTATGAAATCATATAAACATAGGCACTGATAAAGCCTGGCAATACAGCCAGCATGAACGGGAACTTGAGCGTTTTCTCCTTGCTGACCAGTTTGAGTGAACCGAGCATGAAAAAGCCTGCAAGCCCACCGGCCATGTTACGAATCCGTTTGGCTGAATCCCTTCGGAACAACAGAATAATTAAGCCGATTGCCCCGGCATATAGAACGGAATACACAACAACGTGAATTCCAAAAGAAATGCCCGTCCATGCTCCAATCCCGCCAAACAATTTTACATCTCCAGCTCCTACTGCTCCGATCGCGTACATCACCAACAAAATGCCAAAACAGGCTGCAAACCCCGCGGCAGAGAAGATCAAGCCTTCCCATCCATCCCATACCCCGTGGGCCAGCACACCTAAAACGGTTACAGGCAAGGTCAGCAGATTCGGAATTTTCATGGACCGCACATCGGTTACAAAGGCAGTCACCACGTATAGGCCACAGGCTGCAATGAACCATTCCACCCCCATCACTCCTCTATCCATATCACTATTTTCTCGATGCTACATTAAACTCAGTTGTTATATCACTGCCATCCGCGGTTTCCACTACAAATGTCCAGGTCCCTTCCGTCGTACGAGTACCTACAAACCAGTTCCACTCAATTACGCCATTCTCATCCGCTGTAGCCCAGCCAATATGTTTCGCTGTACTTTCTCCCGACTTATAAAATATCGTTAGGTTTGCAGTGGCCCCTGGTTCCACCTGAACCTTGATTGTTGCATTATTCCCTATGTAAGCAGGCTCTGGCTTAGATAACACGGTTATTGAACCTGCAGCGTCTCCATCGCCATTATTACTATTAGAACCTTCTCCCGTATCTCCGATCCATACGCGCTCAGCGGCAGCAGCCTGAATCCGTAATGGTTTGCCGAGGAAAGGCACTTTAATCGGCAGTTCGTAACTGAGCTCCAGCCTGAAATACGGATTTGTTTTGTTCTTGAGATCAGGCACAGATATCCCGTTAACATGTATACGCTCCATGTCCAGCAATTCCGGATCTATAAAAGGTTGAAGCATGGGTTTTACAGCTGGATCAAGTACAGTCTCGATAACCGAAGTCTTAATCTCCTGCAAAGGCTGCTCCCCACTGGCTGCAGCCGCACGCACCCAATTGCTTAACGGATCCGGCAGAGCCGAGGCATACTCTTCAGCCCATTCCGTTAAAGACAACTCCGGTATGCTCCAGCCGCTTCCCTTCTCTCCACCACCAGCGGAATCCGATGGAGTGAAGACAAGCGAAACTGGATAGATCTTGGTGGAGAGCTGCTTTACGGCTTCACCCGCTGTACTTTGTAGGGCTGTCGAGATCAGTGTCATTTGTACGATGTAGACAAGGAACATGACAAAGAACAGAAACACAGGCAGAACGAGCGAAGCTTCCAATACGATGCTTCCCTGTTCCTTTTTTGAGGAGCTTGCCTGCTCCGGCAGAGATTTCAATTGTTCCATTTTGCGCAACCGTGTTAATCGAAGCAGCCATCGCGCATATTCTTTTTGGTCTAGCTCCTGCTTCTCCATAATCCCTCCACCTGAAAAGGTACGGCTTGATTCAATAGGAATAATCCGTCCTCCGGTCTATGAATAATCGCCCATCTTCAACCTGGTCTTCATTCCCCATAACTGCACCTATACTTTTGATCACCCCTGGCAAAAACCATAACTTTACACTGCTGCGTATGTTCCCTGATGCATACGTTTGTTTTTCATCGGGATTAACGCCCGTATTCAGCCGAATTAATGCCAGCATTCTGGACATTTTACGTTCATTGTTACTGTGCATTAAAAGGAATAGTCTTAGATGGTCCCTGTATGTAAACTTAACCTTGATATATTTGGACAACTCCACACTGCCCTCTTTGGATAGCTTCACCATATCCGCTATGGCGTGAGTAATCCCGTATAAAATTGCAGCCGACAACACCAGAAGGGGATTACCGAGTTTACTGTTCTCAATTAATCCTTCTGCGGTTCGAATCGCCAAACGCATACCAAATATTTCTGCATATGCAGCCGCAATGTTGCCTGAAGGATTGTGAAACCCGTAAATGATATATTCCAGCTCCTGATTCTCCAGTTTGAAGACCTCACTCGAATCCCCGCTCCCCTCAGTCCAATCGAGCAGCTGTCCAAAATCCATCGAATTGAAATAAGCGATTGCGTATTCATTCTGGAATAATTCATCCCCTAGACTATCCAGCAGGCCAGACATCCCGCCAAATAAACTGTCCATTCCATTCATGGCGTCACCGCCTGAATCGTAAGGATCGCCTGCAATTTCCGCCTTTTTGGCCTCCTCCCGGCTAGCCTGGTTAAATGCAATGTTGGCATTATAATATTGCTCCAACTGCTTGAATGCTTCCGTTGATCCGGAATGTCCATTTTCGATCTGTGACAATATGCGCTTTATGTCCTTTAATTTTGCCTTGGACTCCTTGTCGTTGTCCTTGCGCTGCGCATCAGATCCCCGACCTTCCTCAAGCAGCTGTTTGCTCTGAAGAATGACATTGGAGGCACCACTTCGTACATAAGAGTCCATGTATCGTTCTGTGACCTGACTTGCCTGTCTCACAGCAGGCTTCACAGGCACACCGCTCTGACCCGTCACATTGCGAAGCTGTGTATTCAGCTCAAGGCTGTCTTTTCTAACCTGATTAAAGTCTGAGGTTTGGGAGCGGATATGTTCTTTTAACTTATCAAACAATGAATCGGCTCTCACCAACTCAGAGGCAAGTGAACGTGTATCTTTGGCTTCGCTGCCTGATCCCGTAGATGGTGGACTCTGCCCAGGGAGGTTTGAATTCCCGACTTTTTCATAACTCGCATTCTGGGAACGGTTCTCCCCTTCAGCGATAACACGCTTCATTTCCTCGTTAAGATTACGCGCTTCATCAATCAGAGTCTGGGCTGCCTCGAGCTTCATCTGATGCGCCTGTTGTGCCGGCTGCAGAACCATACTTATACCGGTAACCACATTACCAACACCTGTCCGGTAACGAGCCAGCTCCAGGATATACTGCTGCTGGTTGAATGGTAGTCCTTCGTCTGCTTGTTTCTTGCTTAGATAATCCGTATAACGTGCTGCGATCTCGGCAGCAGTCTCCGGCGTTTCTTCCATCATTTCATCGTAAATGGCAGGTGAGGGAGGGCTCATGATCAGAGCAGGGAGATCTTTCAATGTATTGGCTGAATTGGTCTGATTGGCTATCGCCTCATCCAGCAAATCCTCACGCTTGTCATATAGTTTCTGCAATTTCTTGAGCAAGTCTACGGTATGCGCGGCTTCTTTCATCTCCTCTGACATTGGCTTGAAGCGATTGACCACCTCTAACGTAAAATCAACCGGAGCCCGATATTTCATGTCCTCCTGAATCTGGCGATTGAAGATATCATACCTGCCCAATTCCCGCTCCATGCTCAGAGTGCTTGTATCCCACTGTATATCCAGAATGGGGAATCCATCCTTCACAGCCGATGGCTTCACACTATCATTCAGTACCTTGGCCATAATGGCTTCACCACTACTGTCTCCATAACCAAACAACCCATATTCCCGGAGTGACGTGTCGTATGCAGACATTACCGATCTTAACGCTGCATGAGCCATGCGTTCTGATTGAACTTTGAAGGCTGCTATCCGGGCGTAATCAATGAATACGGCGACAAACATATAGATTCCCGCCAGGATTAAGATCATGAACAGGGTCACAGCACCTGATTCACCGTCTTTGTTTCTGAACAGCGCTGCTCTCCTCCTCTCTCTACTTTTTGGTTTTTCCAAAATGCTGCAGGACCTGTCCTGCTTCAGCTGCTGTACCGGTTGCCTCGCCGCCTTTCCCTTTGAATTTGGCAGCATAATAACGGACCAGATCCACCGTTCGGATAAATTCCGCCGGCTCGACAACCGCTGATGAACCTTGCGTCAGAACACGGTCACCCGAATCAAACAAAAAAGAAGGAAGAGGCAAAGAAATAACCTGCTCCAGCTTGGTCGTAACTTTTCGCTGTATCAAGGAGTTCTGATACTCAATCGTTCCACGCATCCCACCTGGCATGTTCTGAACGGCTTGGGATAGCTTCTGTTCAGTCAGACTCCCGCCTTTACTAGCAGGCACGGGAACACTAATCTGATTATCCGCACCAGCCCAGCCAAACAGAGCTCCGAGCAATCGGTCATCCGTCAATCTCCAGTAGAGATTGTCATGTTCATCTGCCGCTACTTCACCTGTCATGGCCTGCTTGTGACTGTTATCCCAACTGTAGGCGGCTCGTTCCGATGCTGCATAGGCATGCTGGTTCAAAAAGGTTTTTTGATACATGTACATCGTGAAAAACAGAATTAACACGAGAATAAACAGCATTACCGGGAAGACCAGGGAAGCCTCAATCGTGAAGCTTCCATCTTCCCTTTTGAATCGTTTACTCAAAGAATTCATCACTCTTCTTGCTAACTTGACCAAGTAAACGAGTTACCAAGGTTTTAATTTGATCTTTGAAAATCAAGGCAATAATAATGATGACGCCAATAATCAGAATCAGCTCCAGCGTACCCAGACCGTCCTCTTCGTTCCAAAATGTACTTGCTTTGCTTTTCAATATCTCCTGCATTTCCATTCCTCCTACATATTCATCATCATAAAAGCAGGTGCTCCGATCATAACCACAATCGTAAAAAAGATCAGAACCATCGGAAACACCAGTTTGGAAGATGCCTGTTCTCCCTTTGCCCGACTGACAGCCTTGCGTTTCTCCCACAACACATGGGACAGATCCCGCAGTGCGAGTACAAAGTCACCTCCCCCACGGCGGAAATTCAGCAGGACTGTCGTCGTAAAAATCGTAACTTCCTGCACACCACAGCGGCGGCTGAACTGTTCAAACGACTGTTGAAAAGAGTACCCGTTATTCCAATCACCGACCGTCTTCCGCAGCTCGTTGTAGAGCGGATGGTCTCGCTCTCCCTGACTTGCAACACAGTGAACGATAGCCCTTTGTACGGTTTCCCCTGCCCCAACAAGCAGGACAATCCGGTTTAACAGCTCGGGCAGCTCCATAAGAATATCCTGGTCTCTTCGCTGTACCTTGGTATGAAGATCTTTATAGAGTGCAAAAGGCAGTGCAACCGCTAGGGCAAGCCCGCCTAACAGACCTCCATTTCCGATATCGCCAACGAGTGATAACAGACAGCCCACAAGCAGCATCAGCCAGGCATACGTCAGCATTTCAGCACTATAGAGCATCGTTTTCTCTCCGCTGTGCTGTATGCCGTGCATTTTCTGGATAGCATGCTGCATGCGGTACATCAGCACAGGCAATCTTCGGCCTACCTCGTATCTGTCCAGTAAAAACAGAAAGGGTCCATGCAGTTTTTTCAGACGTAAACCTTCCATATGAAGTTTGCGCAGATGGCGGTAGGTATGTCCTCGCGTACGATCCAGGACCAGCCACCCTGCTCCGAGCACCCCTCCGAATATAACGGGAAGCAGCATCGAATCAGCTCCTTATACTTTGATATCCATAATGCGTGTAATCCACAGATAACAGCAGGCGAGCACTACCAAAGCCATGCTGGAGATCAGATATCCCATACCGCTATACAGTGGTTCCATGAAATCCTTGGCCGTCAAATTCAAAAAAATAAGAAAAATAAAAGGCGCGGCAAACATTGCCTTGGACTCAAACCTTTTCTGTGCCACAGCGACCATGATATCCTGCTGGATGTCCAGCTTCTCGCCAATCACAGCAGAGGTTCGGCGAACCACCTCGACCAGGTCTCCACCCGTCCGCTTGCACGTGATGAATACATCTGCAAAATTCGTTATATCCTCGATGCCAGCCCGGTCAGAAAAGTCCTGCAGCGCCTCCTCAATCGGTTGACCATATTCCATTCTTGTCCGCAAAATAGTGAACTCCCGAATGAGATCGGTATCCGCTTCAGGATTGAGCATTCGCAGATCTTCTACCGATTCCTTAAATCCATTCTCCACGGATTTCCCCGCAGCCAGTGCGGAGGATAACGCATATAACGCTTGTTTAAAATGTAAACTCAGTGTCATTCTTCTTCGTTCCAGCAGTACCTTTGTCCAGTGCTTTGGCACCCAGATGCATCCCGCAGCCAAGATCACCCCTGCCAGCCAGTGGTGATAGAACAACATACCGACACCGAAAAATAGCAGTCCACTAATCAGCATGCAGACGGTTCGCTGTCTACCGGATAACGTGTATACGGTATAATCCGTTAACACCTGCCTGGAATCACCCAACCTATTCACCTTCTAACCGCTTTAATTTACCTTGTTATCCGAATCTTCTAATTCCTTGTGGTACCGACCTATGTATTCACTCAGCCACTCTCCAAGCCCGGCCATTTGGATTTTCTCAATCTGCTTCAACTTTCCGACCTGTACCAACCCTCCAATGATCTTGCCTTCCCTTTCATCCCGCTCCTGGAAACGAAAGAGCGGATTCAGCAGTACTTCCCCGTCCTTCATGCCAATGACTTCACTGATTTCCGTCACTCGCCTTGAACGGTCTCTCAGCCGTGATAGATGAACGAAGATATCAATTGCTGAGCTGATCTGCTGCCGCACAACCGAAATAGGAAGCTCGGCCCCGCTGAGTACCATTGTCTCCAATCTGCTGATCATGTCCGAGATGTTATTGGCATGCCCTGTAGACAAAGAACCGTCATGACCGGTATTCATGGCCTGCAGCATATCAAGCGCCTCTGCCCCACGCACCTCTCCGATCACAATGCGGTTGGGTCTCATCCGCAGTGAAGACTTGATCAGATCCCGGATGGAGATTTCACCCTTGCCCTCGGTATTGGCGTTCCGCGTCTCCAGCGACACCAGATTCGGCACCGTGACAATCTGCAGCTCGGCGGAATCTTCAATCGTAATAATCCGTTCATCCGGAGGAATAAACTGTGATAATGCATTCAGAAAGGTCGTTTTCCCTGACCCGGTCCCGCCCCCGATGAAGATATTGAATTTGCTGCGCACCAACTGCTGCAGCAGCTCTGCCGCTTCCTCATGCAAGGCACCTTTTCCAATCAGGTCCGGCATGGTCATCGGTTCACTTGGGAACTTCCGAATCGTCATGGTGGGACCTTTTAGCGCAATCGGCGGCAGCACAATATTGACCCGCGAACCGTCCTTGAGCCGCGCATCCACAATGGGAGAAGACTCATTCACGATCCGGTTCACCCCGGAGACGATCATCTGGATAATATCCTCCAGCCGTTCTCTGGATTCGAATTCGAGCTGAATTTGGCTAACTTCCCCTTCCTGCTCGACAAAGATCTCCCGGTGACTATTAATCATAATCTCCGTAATGTCAGGATGATCCACCAGGGGTTGAAGAATATCTAACCCGCGAAACGAATCAAACAGCCTCTGCACCAGCGCATGTCTTTCTCCAGATGTCAGGTCATCCAGTTCCGGATCAGATAACACCTTGCGCTCAATCCCCTGCCACAGTTCCTTGTCCCCGGCTGAAGACGTTAAGTCAAGGCCTGCCCTGACCTCGCGGCGCATGTTCTGAAATTGTTCTTCCCGGTCCAGAACTCTATGGGATGCATCACTCATCATGCCCCCCCCTCTCCCTTATGGAGGCGCCCCGTCTGCTTCAGATCATCCTCTCCGTCCTGTACAAGCATGGCACACAGCCTTTTTACCTCACGCTGAAATATGGGAGAGCTTAGCAGTACTTCCTCCTGGTGAAGCTGCTTCCAGGAAGGGATATACGGCAGCACTGCATCCAGCTGCAGCTCAGGTCGTGGAACGGCATTGACTATGCTGTCTCGGTATTTGTTTAGCACAAAGCGGGCACGATCCAGTACACGTTCAACCAAGTCAGGCTCAGTCCGCTCAGCATGCGCAAGCCATTGGCCCCAGCGGTGCATGGCAGACAGGTCATCTTCAACCAGCCATACCAAGTCATCTGCCGCTTTCAAAATGCCTCGACTGCGTTCGTCCCAACCGGAGTCTCCATCCAGAATCAGCACGTCATATTGCCCGGAAGCAGACAAATAATGAACGAGCCCCGTCGTATCTTCACACGACATCTGCAGCAGTTCCTTCCGGTTGGATAATGGCCAGAACACATCAGCCTTCAGTCCATCATGACGAAGCACGTAACCATCTATGCCCTTGGAGGGAGCCTGCGTAGTCACCTGCCCGTGCTTGCCCGATTCCTTCCTCCCAACCTTGAGATCATACAACAGCCGGGACAGCCCCGTTTCAGCATCCGGAACACGCTGTACACTTCGGGATAATCCCTTCTCGAGGAACGGCAGCACACTGTCCAGCGTCTCCAGATTAAGATAGAGCACGGCGTAGCCTGCCAGTCCGAGCTGCTTTGTCATATGCAGTGCCACCGCTGTCTTGCCGCTTCCTCCCGAAGCTGACACCACTCCAATGGAAAGGGTTTGCTGTCCTGGACGGTGCACCTTTTTGCGACGAGGCTGCCGACTTGCATTCAGAACGGTATCCAACAATGCAGGCAGAGGTTGATATTTCATTAAGCGCTTATCTTCCGCCACCTCCTCATGACCTTCACTGAGAAGCAGCCAAGGCACACCCGGACTTTCACCCATACTTTCCAGCCAGGGATTCAGAAACTCAGGTTCTGCAATAACCAGATCCGGCTGTTCCTTTCCTTCATGTTCATGCATGTACTCCTGAAACGATTCCCACTGTGAAAAGGCGGTAAATCGCATTGCTGCATCAAATGAACTCCCCTGAACAAAATCAAGCCAGGCACTGACATACTCCTTGTCTTTTGAAGCAAGTACCGCCTTCAGCACGATCAATTTCTCCTCCCTCCCTGTAGAAAAGCACAAAAAAACACCGACCACGATCCGCATGTATTATGCAAGATTATGGACGGTGCTTCCGTCACGTGCTATGAATGTATGGATAATATAGCATACAATTTCTGGACGATCAAGAGATTTATACAATTAACAATCTGATGCTTCCATTCTTATGATTGATAAGGTGCATCAAATTCAATAATGTTACGATCCGGGTCAAGAATGAAGATCTGTGCGAATCCTGCAACACTATCCGGTCTTGCTTCATACTCAATCCCCTGCTTTTCCAGCCAGGCTATCGTTTCGTTGTGACTTTTCACCCAGATGGCAAAGTGACCATCCGTCGTATCAATTCCCGCCTCACGCAGTGTATGTCCTTCCGGATGCTGGAGCAGATGCAGCTGCTGACTGCCAATCGCATACCATGTGCCTGTAGAGCGGAAAGGCGGACGTTCAATTTCCTGCATACCTAGCAGTCCGGTATAAAATTGTTTGGCAACATCCAGATCACGCACTGCCAGGCTAACATGATGTATATGAGCATATTCAATCATCGCGTAATTCTCCTTCCAAGTCATATGATATTAATAGAAAAAGTTAATCGCTTACACGACTATACTATACCTTTGTGCTTCCTGACCAGTTGTAGAAAAGAGAAAAACACCTTCGATTCAAGCAGGAACCTCTCTGGGTTCACACAAACTTGAATCAAAGATGTTTTCAATTAGAACCACGTTGCATGGATTCAAAAAGGGATGTTTTTGCTTGTAGCAAGCTTGATCTCTCCCTACTTCGCGCTGTCCAATGCTTCCTGTGGAATCTCAATCTCTTCTACCTGGTTATGGTTGGAGAAGGTGCTGGTCATCTTCATGTCCATGGTCATTTTCTGGCCTTCCTGCTCCATCTCCATCACCATATTCACGTCGGTACCAACCGGAAGATACGTCTCCTTGTTCACCATATATTTCATTTGCATACTTGTAATATTCATCTGTTCAAGCATCGCTTGTGTCTGGGCGTCCGTTCCATTCTGCTCCATGACGGATTGAGCCAATTCCTTCACGTTATCACCCGATACGTCTGCAGTAATGACATAATTGTCGCCCTCTTCGGTGATCTTGGTATCTTCCGCAATTTTATTGAATTGGTCCAATTCTTCTTCGGGGTTCAGGCTTGATTGCATTTGCTCAATCAGCTGCTTCGTTTGATCATCAGGAATTTTAACCCATTGATCTCCCACCTGCGAATAGATGGCATCGGAAGTAATGTACTGCTTCACGTTTTGTGCTTCCTGCCCGGACATTTCCATGTTCATCTCTTGATAGATCATCATTGGATCCTTGATGATATCCATCTTCATTGTTGTTTTTACCTGCTGATCCTGTGACTGTTCGCCAGCCTCCAGCTTCAAATTTTGATCAATGGTTGCATCGCTCGAGAAGCTTTTCAATTCCTTGGCTGCTTCATTCGTTTTGGTAATCAATTCTTCCAGTGTAGGGATCTGTGTTCCCTGCTCTGCAGGTGTATTGCCCTCGTTTGTCGCTTCGTTGCCAGCCGGCGGCGTTGCAGTACTGTTATCCGCATCGTCACCGCATGCTGTCAGGCTTACTGCTAATAATGCCCCGATAATGAATGTCGTCCACTTCTTCAACTGTTTGTCCTCCCAAAATAGATGTGATCCGTATTCATTACCCAAATGTTTCCTTTATTAATCATGTTTGTGGTGCATGCGTGCTCTAGTACGATTTACAAAAACCGATTCTTGATCTCAGGTGTCGGCAGCATACACGCTTCGTCCTTGCCAAACCACCGGTAACGATTACGGGCTACCCAGTTATATACGGCATTTCGAATAAATTTGGGCACAATAATAAAGACGTATAATAATGGATAGGGAAATTTCAGACCTTTGGCCAGCCGCAGTGCAGCTGTCGAGCGTGTATAATAACGGCCCTTTTCAATAAGTACAAACGTATCCATGCTGTCTGTTGACAGATTTCCTTTCTTCAGCAAGTCCTTGGCTACATCGGATTGGAGCGATGCAAAATGATATTTCCCTTCCGGATCACGTTTGATAATCCATTTGGTTAATCCTTGGCAAAAGTGACAAACCCCGTCCACGAGTACAATTGGGTGTCCCTCATGCTCATCCGCTCGAATTGATGTCATAATTGAAGCCTCCTCATTTATGCTGTTAGATTAACTTACCCACTTTTCACCTTCACGTTCGGCTATCCCCAAAATTTATACGACTCAAAGGAATAGAATAGAAAAAGAGCGCAGGCTCTAAAGCCTACGCTCGTATCTGTTTGGGCAATTACTCAGCAATTGCCTTTTCCATCCACTGATCTTCAATCATTTGTTGATGCAGATCTCCTGCCCACTGGTCCATGCATTTGCAAATGAAATCTTTGCGGCATACGGGACAAGGCGTCTTCTGCAGACGGCTGATCGCTGTCATCTTCCATTCAGGAGATTTGGAGTAGAATACACGGCATTGCGTGCCATCTACCAGCTTCATTGTAAATTCATACAATCCGTCTTTTTCGTTTTTACTAGCTACTTGCAATTCTGCAATACTTGGTCTATAAGACATGGATATCACCTGTCAATTCAAATTTGTTTCCTGCATATTCCCTGCATGACACTTCTCAGTACTAAGTCATATTAAAGAAATTTTAGTTCGATGTCAACTCAGGGAGCACGAACCTCCCAGCTTATTTTGAATTGATTCCATACCCACCAAGTTATGCCACACTATCCACCGAACAGAATATCCAATATCGTGCCTACCTGACCCTGCTTTTTGCCTTTTAGTACATCGGGGTCGAATACTTCCACATAACCACATGAGGAACAGGCTACGAACAAATAGTGATTATGCTGAATGTCGAACATTTTGCTAAGACCAGCCCCGGACATGGATACTTCCTTGATGTTGCAATCCGTTCCCCGGCATTTCGTACATACAAACCTTCGCTCAATCATCTCTTCAATACTCATTTGCATTCCCCCTTTTTCAGATGCCTGGCATGAAGCAAGAGTATAATTATGTAAAAGAGTACGCGATTAAACCTGCAATCTCCTGCATGTCTTATGATTTTAAATACAAAACCCTGCCGTTAGCCAGCAGGGCTTGTACCAAACAACAGGTATCCAGGATAGCCTGCTTCATTTATCTCTCCCTTTACTCCAGCGAGATTCGGTTTATACCACGTTCAGTACGACATCAATATTACCGCGAGTCGCTTTGGAATAAGGGCAAAAATCATGAGCTTTGCGAGCCAGATCCTCGGCCTGACTATGATCCACACCCGGCATGCTCACATCCAGCCGGACCGACAACTGGAATCCGTCATCCGCAGGGTCTTTTCCAATGGATACATTACTCGTTACAGTCACATCTTCCAGTTTAACGCCGGCTTTACGTGCCACGTTGGCAAGAGCACTTTCGTAACATGCACCGTATCCTGCTGCAAAGAGCTGCTCAGGGTTCGTACCTTCACCGCCGGATCCACCCAGCTCTTTTGGCATTTTCAGATCATGTTTAAGGACTCCATCCGATGAAGTTACCGAACCTGTACGTCCACCTTTGACTGTCGCAGTTGCTGTATATAAAGCTTCCATTAGAATCTCTCCTTTTACATCAATATTTTTGCTGCCTACAATTCAATTTAAACTTCTGACTTATTTTGAAACGGATTTGGGTTACTAAATCAGCTTTTGCATCTTTGTCATTTTCATGCATCAGCCCTCCATCCACATAACACTATTTATGATATTAAGGTAAATTTTCTGAATTTGGGTAATACACTAAGGGCCTGATCCCCTCCACTCATTTTGTCCATCTACATAAAAGTTGCACTAGACAAAAATTATTGAATGAGTACAATGTAAGTAACGACATATATTTTCAGACATATAAAAGTGAATGGCTCAGTTCTCATCATAAGGATGATCAATACGATTATTATTAAAAAGTCAGGTGAACATGTATGAGTAAAAAAAATCCATTCAATTCTCCTTCAGCTGAGCAATTAGCCGCAGCAGGTATGGCTCCCTCCCTTGGGGAAGCACACAGCTCCATGAAGGTTCCGAAGAACGCCGCTTGGTGGAAAAAATTCCTCGCCTTTGTCGGGCCAGGTTATCTGGTCGCTGTCGGCTATATGGACCCGGGTAACTGGGCAACAGATATTGCCGGAGGTTCCCAGTTCGGTTACACGCTATTATCCGTAATTTTAATCTCAAACCTGATGGCTGTCGTATTACAGTCACTTGCAGGCAAGCTTGGTATTGTAACTGGACGGGATCTGGCCCAAGCTTGCCGCGAACGGTTCAGTATGCCGGTTGTCATTATGCTCTGGGTGTTGTGTGAATTAGCTATTGCCGCCACAGATCTAGCTGAGGTCATCGGTTCAGCCATCGCACTGAAGCTTCTGTTCAACATCCCGATGTTATACGGCGTCATTATTACGGCTGTGGATGTTCTGATTATCCTTTTGCTGCAAAATAAAGGCTTCCGCGCTCTGGAAACACTGGTCATCGTGTTGATGGCAACCATCGCCCTCTGCTTCGGGATTGACCTGTTTCTGGCCAAACCGGACATGGGCGGGGTACTCACCGGCTTTGTACCAAGTGCCGAGATACTACAGAATCCTGCGATGCTGTATATTGCCATCGGAATCATTGGAGCAACGGTTATGCCGCACAATCTGTACTTGCATTCGTCCATCGTGCAGACCCGGCAGATTGAACAGACAACTCAGGGGAAAAGAGAAGCCATTCGTTACTCCACTATGGATTCAACAATCGCTTTGACCCTTGCCCTGTTTATAAACGCCGCCATACTCATTGTGTCAGCCGCTGTATTTCACAGCGCAGGCATGACACAGGTCGCTGAGATTGCAGATGCTTATCACTTGCTCACACCTCTGCTGGGCACAACCATTGCAAGTATCCTGTTTGGTGTCGCTCTACTGGCCTCCGGTCAGAACTCTACGCTTACAGGTACACTGTCCGGGCAGATTGTCATGGAAGGCTTCCTAAACATTCGGATTCCGGCTTGGCTCCGCCGGCTCGTGACCCGATTAATTGCGATCATCCCTGCCGTTATTGTGACGGCTATCGCCGGCGAACACGGAACGGAAGAATTGCTGATTTTGAGCCAGGTGATTCTATCCTTGCAGCTGCCTTTTGCTGTTATTCCACTTGTGATGTTTACGAGTGACAAAAAAAGCATGGGCGCATTCGCCAACAAACTGTGGCTCAAAGTCATCTCTTGGATCATCGCTGCCGTAATTGTGGTTCTGAACGTTTATCTGATCTTCCAGACCATCATGCTGTTTTAATCTGAATATGCTGTAAAACAGTTTTCCTCTTACCAGAGATTCATTAAAAAAGGCTGATTCCCTTAAGTATTATACTTAAGGGAATCAGCCTTTTAGCTTGCCGTGCACTTGCCTTGTCCTTTATTTAATGACACGAAAGTCATCACTTTTAAATTTTTTCCACTAACCCTCAGAAGGCACAAGCAGTGGAACAAGCTGCTCCAAGGCTTCGATGGTCCAGTCTGCACGCTCTTGGCCCTCAAGCTCAGGCTGAAATCGTCCATAGCCCTGCAAAATCCGAATCGTTCGCATCCCCAGCTTCTTGGCAGGAATGATATCGTTATCAATCCGATCTCCAATCATCACTGCTTCCTCGGGTTCACATCCCGCCTGCTTCAAAGCCACAGCGTAGAGTTCCGGATCCGGCTTCGATACGCCTTCTTCTGCCGAGCAAGCCAGTACATCCACGTACCTCCGCAGACCGTAGCTCTCCAGGCGCTCAGCTGTCCCTGGACTCTGATTGGCGATGATCCCGATTCGATAATGGTGTGACAATTCCTTCAACACCGCGTCAGCAGAAGCGAAGGGCTTCTCCAGCTCCTTCCGGAACTTCAACTTCTCCTGGATCTGCTCCCTATGACGTTCATCGCTGATTAGCGTTCGAATGGCTACCCTCATGGGCCACTGCTCATAATTTCGGTAACAGGAGGCAAATATCTCTCGCACTTCCTCTATTTTCACCGGATATCCAAGCAAGCAGGCTTCTTTTACAAACTGCCCTATAATATCATCTACCGGCTCCCATTCGTCGACCAGCGTATCTCCTACATCAAAGAACAACCATTTTAACACCCGTACATCCGGCACGCCTATTCCTCCTTGTTAGCCATGAACGCAATCTCTAAATCAGCAATGTACAATAATGCTCAAATAAAAAAGAAGACCCACCATCATGCATGAGTCTCCTCAGAATTCCGTTTTTCCACAAGTTCAATTATAACAGGCACCTTACACCGGATCAATCGGCAGCTATCACATTAACCATTAAGCAAGAAGCCAACTTCTCCATTAAGAGAATACACAATGCGGTCAGCTCCCATCCCGCGGTAAATGCCTTTGGGGTGACTCTGTTCCGTAATTACACATAGTGATTTGGAAGTCCAGGAACGGCAGATCTGCAGATAGCGGCAGGTCAGGTTCAAACTGTTCTCGAAAATAAAAACGTTGCCTACGCTCGACTGCGGTAGAAACCACTTCTGAGCTTCAGCTGTATTCATGCGAATGACGTTCTCCACTCCGATTCTGCGGAGCTTCCGTTCTTCCCCTACACTGTTGGTCAGAACGGCAAACGGCATTTTTTTGTACATCAACAGCTTGATAAACTTGCGGCCTGCTTCATTCGGTGCTGTTACTAGAATCATCTCATTATCCATCATTCGTTCCTCCCTTGGCGTGAAAAGACAACAAAAAAGAAGCGTGGGGGACCAAGGCCTCCCGAACGCTTCTTGAATAACCCATGACGAAAACGCCATGAATATGCGTACGGCTTGTTGCCTCTCCCTTTAACGCTTACGAGGTTAGCTGACGGATTCGGGCGCGAGAGTCGCCCTATTTCCGGCTTGCACCGAAAAATTCACCCCATGGATTAGCTGCAATGACAGCCTTTCCGATTGGTTCCCCCGTTTCCCACCCATGAATGAATGGAAACTCAGCGATTAAAACATCGTTCCTGTTTCATGTATTGACCAGAGCGATATTATCGTTTGTTTCGTTGTTCATGTTAAGTTTAATTGAATTAGAAATTACGATATGAATCATACACCCGCGACATGTTAGTGTAAAGTCCGGTCAGATCACCGAATGGACGAATTTAAGGCATTACATATCAATGATATCGCTTACAACCAATCCATTCTCCATCCATCTCTGTGAATCTCACTAATTCTCGTCCTTATGAAAAACGGTTGTAATTTTAGATATCTGTAAGTAAACATAGGAATTTATTTAATTAGTTTTGCATTATCTAATTGTAAGCAATATAATATAACTATAGGAATTATTAACCCATTATACGATATGGAGGCGACTGATCATGTCCGTTTATGACTACAAAGTCAATACCCTTCGGGGCCAGGAAGTCGAGATGTCCGATTATCGCAACAAGGTGCTGCTGATTGTAAATACGGCAAGCAAATGTGGTCTGACCCCGCAATTTGAAGGCTTACAGGAACTCTATAACAAATTCAAAGACCGGCAGTTTGAAGTATTGGGTTTCCCAAGCAACCAATTCGCTCAGGAATCGGGATCTTCCGACGATATTGCTGAGTTTTGCCAGATGAATTACGGTGTAAGCTTTCCTATGTTTGAGAAAATTGATGTTAATGGTTCAAGCGCCCACCCTCTATTCCAGCACCTGACAAAAGAGGCACCGGGATTGCTCGGATCCAAAGCCATCAAGTGGAACTTCACCAAATTCCTCGTTGATCAGAACGGACGGGTCGTGAAGCGTTATGCTCCAAAAACCACTCCTGACCAGATTGAAGCTGATATTGAGAAACTGCTGAAATAGATCAACATGGAGAGGCCATAATTAACATGGAGCCAGAGAAAGTCCGGTTCTGTGTGAATGGCCTTTTTTATGTTTCTCCAAACGCAAAAAAAGAGGTTTTCCATATTCGGAAAACCTCTTCTTGTCGTACAATATGATGCGGTCGAGAGGACTCGAACCTCCACGGGCATACGCCCACTACCCCCTCAAGATAGCGTGTCTGCCATTCCACCACGACCGCATGTCGTAAATAATCGGCAACAAAATTGATTATACAGGATCTCAATATAAAAGTAAAGCACTTTTATTAAAACTACTTTGCACCTGTGTTTTTCCTCCAAATATCGGTTTTTATCGTCATGATCTTTTGACTGCTGCATACATTAAATTTCAAATCTTTTATACATCTTCATTTTTAATTGTAGCTCTTCACAAGAAAACATATCATATACATAACATTGTATTTTAAGATTACAACTAATATAAGTAATAAAATATAACATTTAAATATAATTAAAACTTAAAAACAAGAAACCATTGACAAAATACGGATATTTATGTGATTATATATATCATATAATTCGGATTTTAAACATAAAAGCATTCGGAAACCAATATCAATGTTATATAATATAACATTTTACGAACATAGGAGGCGAAAGACCGTGAACCGTGGGAATAAGCTGCTCGATTATGTCAAACTGCTTGATTCCTCCATTCATGTCGGAGGTTTCACCCATTCATTTGGTATGGATGTACACATTGCTGAAGGCAGCATCCGAAATGCCGATGATCTGGAATCCTTCATGCGCTGCCAGCTGCATCCCAGTATCGTTCGACTTGAGGGAATGGCGATTAAAGGTATCTACAGCGCAACAGATCATAATGACACATGGCGAACAGCACTGATTGACAAGTTGGTTCACGTTCAGCGGACTCCTTCTGATCAAAGGGAGCAAGCTGCTGCCATGGGCAAAAGACTGATCAAGCTGGCCCGGGCTCTCCACCCCTGGATTGAATTCAGCCAGCTCGAACACACCCTTGCCAAATACGAGTCTGTAGGCTGCCTCTCTACTGTTCACGCCTGGATTAACCACTACCTCGATATCCCCGTCGAGGAAGCGGTAATGGGTTACTTGCACTCAGCCATGAATGCATGCATAACCGAAGCCTCCAAAGTCCTCCCCATGCATAACGAAGCAACCCAGGAACTGCTGGTTCGCCTGGCCGCAGACCTGGAGCATGAATGGAATACCGTTAGCGCCTCCGCTGCGGATGGACCGGCACAGCCAACCTCAATGTCCATGAAATCGTTGTTCCCCAGCTTCCACATGCTTGGCGCAGGGCTGCATGCTTATCGCGCCTAATCTTACCGACTCCAAGCTCCCCTCATATTTCCCCAAACGAAAAAGCACGCAGCAACCTCCTTGCTGACGTGCTTTTTCACGTATGCCTATAGAAAATCACGTTATTACGTCATTATTTAATATAAATACACTATTTTTCATCGTTTATAATTGTTACATGACGTAAATACGTATATAATGTAATGAACAGCTCGCATCTCCCTCTATTATACACAGCCGAAGGCGGGTTGAAATACTTCTATGAGGGGTGAACCCTTTTGAACAAAAAGAAACCCGTGACTCCGTTCGGATGGGCCATCAAACGCCGCTTAACGGAGCTACAGATGGACCAGAAAACCTTCTGCGAGAAGCACGACATCCCGCCGTATCGTTTATCCAATCTTATCCATGGCACACGAAAAGCCACCCGTTTCCGAAACCAGGTCGCAGACATTTTGCAAATTTCGGATGAACTTCGATGACACCACCATTACCCTGCCGTCCCGATCCTTTAACTGATTGCCAAGGAGGGCCTATTCATGAGCTTCTTTACAACCGACCTTGAAAGGTTATCCTTTCAATCCTTACGTCATCAACTCATCATCGTCGACCGCGACTGGAGAATTCGCAGCTGCAATACTGCATGGCTGAACGGACTCGGGCGATTGCATCTCTCGAAATACAAAAAATCCGACGCCCACCGATCTTCTTGCGAAACGTTTCATTATCTTCAGCTGCTGCAGATATGGGCAGCCCAGGAGGATGAAACGGAGAATTCATCGATTATTCAGAAGTTAGAGAAGATTCAACATCCCTTTGTTCACTGCCATACATATGACATCACCGTACAGTCTGCGAACCTGGAGCTTCGATGGTTCAGGCTGGAGCTTACCCCCTTGAATCAGACGGATCCTCCTTCTCCGATGGGACTCGCTCTGATCTCGCATACAGACATCACGGAACAGAAGCGAATTGAACAGCAATTGAAGCTTGCTCTATCCGAAGTTCGGACACTACGCGGCCTGCTTCCCATTTGCGCCGTCTGCAAACAGATTAAGGACGAGCAGGACGTCTGGAATTCAGTCGAAGGTTATTTGGAGAGACATACCCACGCAGAATTTACACACGACATCTGTCCGGACTGCATCCGCAGGCTATACCCGAAGTACTCCAACATTTTGGATAAACGCTCCTGAGCAAAGCAAAAAAAAGCGAAAAATAACCACCTCTCCTATACGGACAGGTGGTGTTCAAATTGAGACATATCCAATTCCTCCGGTGATCCCTGCAGCGCAATTGCTCCCTTGTCCATGACATAGATAAAATCCGCAGCCCCGCGTACAAAATCAATGCTCTGCTCGACGAGCAGCACCGAAATGTCTCCCTTCGCCTTGATTTGTAGAATGACCTGCCGAATATCCTCGACAATGGAAGGCTGTATACCTTCCGTTGGTTCATCCAGCAACAATAGTCCAGGCCTTGAAGCAAGCGCTCGTGCGAAGGCAAGCTGCTGCTGCTGGCCACCACTCAGATCACCGCCCTGTCGTCCATACATGGTCGCAAGGACCGGAAACATCGCGAGCACATCTTCAGGAAACGTCTTCACCCCAGGCGCAGATGTCTCCAGACCGAGCAGCAGATTTTCCTTTACCGTAAGCTGGGGGAAAATCTCACGACCCTGAGGAACATATCCAATGCCTGCCTTGGCACGTTTGGCAGGTTCCATAGCGGATATATCCTGCCCTTTCCAGTGGATGGCCCCCTTCCTCGTTTTGAGCAGGCCCATCAACGTTTTCATCAGCGTCGTTTTGCCGACACCATTCCGGCCCATTAGGCAGACCACCTGTCCAGGCAAAACATCCAGATTAACACCACGCAGCACATTACTTTCCCCGTAGCCGGATTCAATTCGTTGCAGCGACAGCATGGTCATCTCTCCTTTTTCCCAAGTAGACTTCGGCCACCCTAGGATCTTCCTGCACCTCAGCCATGGTACCTTCCTTCAACAGCTTCCCTTCATGCATCACGGTCACTTTCGCCGCGTACTCGCGGACAAACTCCATGTCATGCTCCACAACCACGACCGAACGTTCACGCGCTATCCCCTGTAACAACCTGCCTGTTTTATTCGTTTCCTCGTCCGTCATCCCGGCAACCGGTTCGTCCAGCAGCAACACGCGCGGTTCCTGAAGCAGCAGCATGCCAATTTCCAGCCACTGCTTCTCGCCGTGAGATAGCGCCCCAGCCCGTGTATACACGCGGTCTTGCAGTCCAATTTGCGCTATGACCTGTTCCATTGCCGTGTTGAGTTTCCCAAAGCGCGGAATACCAAGAGTCCGAAGCGGTGAACGCTGATTTTCCGCCGCCAAGGCCAAATTCTCCTGTACGGTAAGACCTCCGAAGATGGATGGAGCCTGGAATTTGCGTCCTACACCCTTCCGGACGATCTGATGCTCCTTCAGACGTGTCAGCTCTGTGCCATCTTCCAGCCGCACCGTGCCGGAGAGGGGTTTGGTTTTTCCGCAAATGACATCCAGCATTGTCGTTTTCCCCGCACCATTGGGGCCAATCAGAAAATGCAAATCATGCTCATGCAGTTTCAGGTTCATGCCATTAACTGCAACGAAACCACCAAAAGCTACGGTAATACTCTCAGCCATCAATACAGGTGAAGCTTCAGTAGACTTCAGGTTTTTCCTTACTGACAGGGACATGCACAACCTCTCCTCTCCGCTTCAGCAATCGAACGACATTTCGATAGACTCCAACGAGCCCGTGAGGCATGAACAACACCACCGTTACAAACAGCCCGCCGAGAACAAACAACCAGCCTTCAGGGTAGGCCTCACTTATCCCGGTTTTGGCTGCATTCAGAACCACTGCCCCGATCACAGCCCCAATGAGCGTGCCGCGACCACCCAAGGCAACCCATAACACCATTTCGATGGATGGAACAATTCCCATCATGGACGGCGAGATAATCCCGACCTGAAGAACAAACAGCATACCCGCTATCCCTGCAAGAGCCCCGGAAAGGGCAAACGTCAACGTTTTATAACCTGCCGGATCATAACCTAGGAAACGCACCCGGTTTTCTCCGTCCCGCGAAGCTTCAAGCACCTGACCAAACCGACTATTTACCATTCTTCTGCAGAGCAGGTACGTGAGCACCAAAATGGCAAGTGTAATATAGTAGAGCACAATTGTTGTTCCTGCAGAATGCAGCGTGAAACCAAAAATGGAGTTATAACCGGTTATACCATTAGTCCCTCCGGTCCACTCCTGTTTGCCGATAAACAAGGTAACCGTGATTAACACAAGAGCTTGCGTTAAAATCGTAAAATACACACCGGTAATCCGGTTACGAAACGTAAACCACCCCAGTACAAATGCCAGCATAGCTGGAAGGGCAATACCCAGAATTAACGCCACTGGAAATGAACGAAATGGTTCCCAAAACCACGGAAGACCTGACAAGCCGCTCCACCCCATGAAATCAGGCAGGGATGTGCCGCTCGCCTGCAGTTTCAGATACATGGCCATGGCGTAACCACCAAGACCAAAGAACACCCCATGCCCCAGACTCAGAACCCCGCCGTAGCCCCAGATCAGATCCAGTCCGATGGCCAGAATAGCCAGTGCCAGGAATTTAGCGAGCAAGCTAAGCCGAAACTCGGTAGAGATTAGCGGGGCAAGACACATTAGAATCAGTACGACCGCCCAGATGATTCTCGTTTTTAAACTGCCTGACTTCAGAAGTGCTGACATCATATAACCCCCTTCTTCCTGTTAGTCGAGACTGCGGGTTCGCATGGCAACCAGCCCCCGCGGCTTCCATTGCAGAAAAGCAACGATACATACGAACACCAGCACTTTGCCGATGGAGGCAGACGTGTAGGTTTCAAACAACGTATTGAACATGCCAATCCCGAGCGCTCCGCATACCGTCCCTACCAGTTTGCCAACCCCGCCAAGAACGACAACCATAAATGCATCTACAATATAATAGGTTCCCAGCGAAGGGCCAATCGGCCCAATGAGCGTCAGAGCACAACCCGCGATACCCGCGATTCCTGAACCAATGGCAAAGGTCATGCCATCTACCCGTCTGGTGGAAATCCCGAGACAGCCCGCCATGCTCCGATTCTGCATAACAGCGCGCATCCGTCGTCCGGAAGAAGTGCGGTATATGTACAGATACATACACAGTAGAACAACCGCGACAAGTGCGATGATAAAAATCCGTTTATAAGGAAATACGATACCGTCAGAGATCGCAAGACCGCCATTAAGCCATGAAGGACTGGATACACCTACATTCGGCGCCCCGAAAATGGTTCGCGCCAGCTGCTGCAGCATCATTCCAACTCCCCATGTAGCCAGCAAACTGTCCAGGGGTCTACCGTATAAATGCCGGATCAAAATCACTTCAAGCAGCCAGCCGATAAGTGCCGCTACACCAAACGCGATCGGCAATGCCACGATAAAATAAACTTCGAACCACGCTGCCGGAGCATATGAAATGAACAGATTTTGAGTCACATACGTTGCATATGCACCAATCATAATCAGCTCACCGTGAGCCATGTTGATGACATTCATAAGACCAAACGTTACTGCAAGCCCCAGCGCAATCAATAACAGGATCGAGCTGATGCTAAGGCCATTGAACATTTGCAGAACAAACATATCCATCCCGATCACCCTTTCACATGCTAAAAGCCTCTTCCCGATTCAAACACGTCACCAAGACTACGCATCAACGCTTTATCGTAATATTGTACGAGGGTGCGCTGTCCCACCCTCATCCGTAATCTCAGAAGTTTGGACATGAAGGACTTGCTTATTGATTGCTTAGGGAAGCTCCCCATTCGTAGGTTTTCAAATAAGGATCTGGCTTGACAGGAGAACCGGAGTTCCACAATTCCTTGAATTGACCATCTTCCTGCACTTCTCCGATTCGGACGGTTTTGTAAATATGCTGATTCTCTCCGTCCACGGTTACTTTCCCCTCCGGAGCATCAAATTCCAATCCTTTTGCTGCTTCTCTGACCTTCTCTACATCGGTTGATCCCGCTTTTTCAACAGCTGCCTTCCAGAGGTACACTGCTACGTAACCCGCCTCAATCGGGTCAGCCGTCACCCGGTCAGCACCATATTTTTCTTTATATTTCTCAACAAATGTCTTGTTCTCCGGAGTATCTGTTGTCTGATAATAGTTCCAAGAAGCCAAGTGCCCTTTTAGCACATCTGCTCCAATGCCCCGAATTTCCTCTTCCGCCACACTGACCGACAGCGTCGTCATCTGTTCCGAGGTGATACCAGCATCCTTCAGCTGCTTGAAAAAGGCTACATTACTGTCCCCGTTAAGCGTGTTATACACCACATCCGGCTTCGCAGCTTTGATTTTGCTTATGATGGTACTGTAATCGGTATGGCCCAGCGGTGTGTATTCCTCGCCAACCACTTCTCCACCTTCAGCTGCCAATTGAGCCTTGATCACCTGATTGGCCGTTTTCGGGAAAACATAGTCCGAACCAAGGAGATAAAATGTTTTGCCCCTATTCTCCAGCAACCAGGTTACGGAAGGAACAATTTGTTGGTTCGTTGTTGCACCTGTATAAAAAATGTTGGGAGATGACTCCAGTCCTTCATACTGCACCGGATAAAATAAAAGCCCTTTATTCTGCTCGAACACGGGGAGCATCGCCTTGCGACTCGCTGAAGTCCATCCGCCAAAAACAGCGGCCACCTTATCCTGTTGAAGCAGCTTTCCAGCCTTTTCTGCAAAAGTCGGCCAATCCGAGGCTCCATCTTCAATGACAGGCTCAATCTGTTTGCCAAGGACACCACCCGCTGCATTGATCTCTTCAATCGCAAGCATCTCGGCATCCTTGACAGATACCTCGCTTATTGCCATCGTTCCACTCAAGGAATGAAGAATGCCTACCTTGATCGTCTCATCGGACACAGCGACTTCCCCTGTTCCACCGGAATTTGAAGCTTCAGGTGGCGTTCCACCTTCCACACATCCCGTTAAAGCAATGACCGCCCCAAGCAAAATTCCCCATAATCTGACCGACCTCTTCTTCAATAGCCTACACTCCCTTTTTTTAGTCTATTGACGAACATTAAGGTCATTTAACTCCGAAATGTTCGTTGATCCAAATTATGGAGGCTCCAACTCTTCATGTCAATAATGCTTACATAATTTTATTTTACGCCTACTTGTTTCATGCATGCTGCTAATATGTTTCAAACCTTATTGACAAAGGGTCACCCTGTGTGAGTATATTTAACATATAATATGATTCATGAAGATATATACTTTTATGGGAAAGGTCGGATGGCCCTTGCACTGGACGGAGCAGGAAAAAGAAAAACTGCTGATTACCGTAGCCGCCAATCTCGCCCGCGAACGCAGAGGACGCGGATTGAAGCTAAATGTTCCCGAAGCCATCGCTTTGTTAACCTCCGAGCTCATGGAACGAGCGCGGGATGGAATGAGCGTAGCGGATTTGATGAGATATGGCGGTACAATCCTTACACGGGATGATTGTATGGAGGGAGTCCCCAACATGATTCCAGAGGTACAGGTGGAAGCTACATTCCCTGACGGGACCAAGTTGGTTACCGTGCATGAACCCATACGCTGAGAAAGGCAGGAGAATGCCATGATTCCAGGCGAATATCGATTGAAACCGGATGAGATTGTCTGTCATCCCGATCGCCAAACGATACGATTAATTGTCTTGAACCGCGGTGATCGCCCCGTGCAGGTCGGTTCTCACGTTCACTTCTATGAAGTAAATGCCGCTCTGGACTTCGACCGCACCGCAGCGTTCGGACATCGTTTGCACATCCCTGCGGGCACCGCCGTTCGTTTCGAACCCGGGGAAGAAAAGCCGGTTGAACTCACCACTTTTGGCGGCAAACGGCAGATTTATGGATTTAACGGATTAACGGAAGGATCGGCAGACCAGCCTCCAGACCCACAGAAGCTCGAAGCCTTCCTGAAGGCTTTCTCCCCCACGCCATCACAGGATGGAGGAGATTCAGCATGAAACGTATGTCTCGTGAACAATATGCTTCCATGTTCGGTCCAACAACCGGGGATGCCGTAAGACTGGCAGATACGGAGCTCTGGGCAGAGATTGAGCATGATTACGCTGTATACGGGGATGAGAGCAAATTCGGAGGCGGAAAAGTCATCCGGGACGGCATGGGCCAGTCCGCAACCGCTCTTCGCAGCCACGGTACGCCGGATACTGTCATTACGAACGCCATCATTATCGATCATTGGGGTATTGTAAAAGCAGATATTGGCATCCGCGACGGAATCATCTGTGCGATTGGCAAATCCGGTAATCCGGATACGATGGACGGGGTCGATCCACTCCTTGTGATTGGCGCTTCCACCGAAATCATCGCCGGCGAAGGCATGATTGTCACTGCAGGCGGAATCGATACACACATTCATTTCATTTGTCCGCAGCAGATTCAAACTGCCCTGTCTTCCGGAGTAACTACCATGATCGGTGGAGGTACAGGACCAGCGACAGGTACCAAAGCAACCACCTGCACACCTGGAGCCTGGCATATTCATCGCATGCTGGAGTCGGCTGAAGCCTTTCCTATGAATATTGGTTATCTGGGTAAGGGCAATAGTTCAACCACTGCTCCACTCATTGAACAGATCGAAGCTGGTGTCATCGGCTTGAAATTGCACGAGGATTGGGGGACAACCCCAAGTGCCATTGACGCGTGCCTGACTGCTGCCGGAGAGCATGATATTCAGGTGGCCATTCATACCGATACCCTGAATGAGACTGGTTTTCTGGAGAATACCCTTGCCGCCATTAACGGCCGCACGATTCACACGTATCATACGGAAGGCGCAGGCGGCGGACACGCACCAGACATTATCCGCGCTGCCGGTGAATCGTACGTGATTCCTTCTTCAACCAACCCCACGCGTCCGTATACGCGGAATACAGTTGAAGAACATCTCGACATGCTGATGGTATGCCATCATTTGGACCCGGCAATTCCGGAGGATGTTGCTTTTGCCGATTCCCGGATTCGCCCAGAGACCATTGCAGCAGAAGACATTCTGCATGATCTCGGTGTGTTCAGCATTATCAGTTCCGACTCCCAGGCCATGGGCCGGGTAGGCGAAGTCATTATCCGTACCTGGCAGACTGCAGACAAAATGAAAAAACAGCGCGGCAAGCTGGAATTGAAATCTGATTCCCCTTCCGACAATGACCGCATCAAAAGATATGTCGCCAAATATACGATCAATCCTGCCATCGCTCATGGCATCAGCCATATCGTCGGTTCTGTGGAAGTGGGCAAGCTAGCGGATCTGATCGTCTGGAATCCAGCCTATTTTGGGGTCAAGCCCGAAATGGTGATTAAAGGCGGTATGATCACCTTCGCTCAGATGGGTGATCCGAACGCCTCCATCCCGACACCTCAGCCCGTGTTTGGCAGACCGATGTTCGGGTCATACGGTGGAGCTATCGCGAAAGGGTCCATTACTTTCGTATCCCAAGCTGCTGCTGATGCAGGCATCAAGGAGACACTTGGATTAAACAAACGCGTGGAAGCCGTCAAAGGCTGCCGCTCGGTGAGCAAAAAGGATATGATCCACAACGATGTGACACCTCACATTGAAGTGGACCCTGAGACGTACGAGGTTCGAGCCGATGGGGTACTGCTTACCTGCGAACCTGCGGATGAGCTGCCAATGGCGCAGCGCTACTTCATGTTTTGACATCTTGTGATAAAGGCGAGCGTTTCACTTCTTCAGGTTCGTACTATCCTCTTCGTTATCGTGTAAAATCACGTCCAACCTGTATCCTTACATTATTTTTATATCGGATTTTGGTGGGATGGGAAATAAGACAGAAGCAAAGAAAGGACGCTTGGCATGATGCAAAGTGGCACGAAGCTGCTTCGATATGTTCAGCTGCTCGACTCGGCCCTGCCCATCGGCGGGTTCTCCCACTCTTTCGGTCTGGAAGCATATACGCATGACGGCACCATTCGAACAATCACCGAACTCGAACAATTCATTCGCAGCCAGCTTCATTCCAGCCTGATTCGGCTCGATGGACTTGCTATCAAAGGCGTTTACCAAGCAATGGAGGAACAAGACTCCGCTCTACTCGCTCTCTATGATAAGCGGGTACACGCCCAGCGAACCCCCCGGGAGATCAGGGAAAGCGGCCATAAGATGGGGAAGCGACTGCTGAAACTTGCCCGTTCTCTCTATCCTTGGATGGACTTCTCGCTTATTGATGAAGCTGTGCAGGCGCATGGTGCCTATTGCGGGATCACGACCATTCACGGATATATCAATTATCAGTTGGAAATCGGACTGGACGAAGCGGTCACCGGTCATTTGTATACCTCAGTTAATGCTTACGTAAACAGTGCGCTGCGCCTCCTGCCGATCGGGCAAACCGAGGCACAGATGCTCATTCAGAAACTGCTCGATGATATCGACTCCGAATGGATTCGAATTCGGAATGATGACCCGGAAGACATGCACAGCTTCGGTATTGCCCAGGAAATCTACGCCATGCGGCACGAAAGCTTGCCTGCCCGGCTGTTCATGTCATAATAACCCTATTATAAGCTAAGACGTACTTTTAAAATAAGCCGTTAATCCAAGGAGGAATTTGTTATGTGTGGAGGAGCTAATCATACGCATCATCCGGAGTGGGAACGTAAGGCATTTGATCGCAGCAGACCAATGCGAATTGGTATCGGAGGCCCGGTAGGCTCCGGCAAAACTGCCCTTGTGGAGAAGCTGTCGAAGGCGCTGCGTACTCGCTATAGTCTGGCCGTCATCACGAACGATATTTATACCAAGGAAGATGCCGAAATCCTGCTGCGCCAGAACGCTCTTGCACCTGAACGCATTATTGGTGTGGAGACAGGCGGATGCCCGCACACAGCCATTCGTGAAGATGCCTCAATGAATTTTGAAGCCGTAGACGAATTGGTTGAGCGTTTTCCTGATCTGCAATTAATCTTCATTGAAAGCGGCGGCGATAACCTCTCTGCGGCATTCAGTCCGGAACTTGCCGATGTGTTCATCTACATCATTGACGTTGCCCAAGGGGAAAAACTGCCTCGCAAAGGCGGTCCAGGTATTACCCGCTCAGACCTGCTGCTGATCAACAAAACAGACCTTGCACCTTATGTTGGCGCAAGTTTGCAAGTGATGAAGAATGATACCGAGCGGGTACGCGAAGGTCGCCCATATGTGATGTCGAATCTCATGAGCGGTGAAGGTGTATCCGAGATCATTCACTGGCTTGAGCACCAATACATGGATGACGATGCTGCCGCTGCGCATCTCCATTCACACAGCCATGACCACGGCTCAGCCCACAGCCATTAATTCATCTCCCGTATCGGAAGGAGCCGAAACGAAGTTGGGCATTCGTGCTGAAGGAGCGGTGATACGACGCAGCGAGCTTCGAGCTACATTTGCCCTTCAAGAGGGACGTACGATCATGACGGATCGTTATTACAGCGCACCTCTCCGGTTCAGTCGCTCCTTTCGCCCACCGGGAAACAGCAATGGGTTATGCCTCTACACCTCTGACGTCTCTCCCGGTGTTCTTAACGGGGATCATTATCATTCCGAGTGGCATTTGGGCGAAGGCACCCATGTGATGTTGAGCAGTACATCAGCGACACGACTTCATCCTACGCCTTCACTTCCCTCGTCGGTCAACCATCACTTCCAGATCAGGAAAGGCGCTGTGCTTGAATACTTCCCGGAATGCGTGATCCCATTCAAAGGCAGTTCTTCTTCGCTTACCGCCACCTTCCAGCTGGAGGAACAGGCTATTCTCGCTTATGCAGATGTCTGGTCAGCCGGACGAATTCACCGGGGTGAGGCTTTTGAGTTTAGCAAGTATCGAAATTCAACCGAAATATGGCAAGGGGACCAGCTTGCTGTGTGGGACCGATTCGGAATGGAACCCTCACGCGATGATCCGCAAAAATCAGCTGCATTGCTGGATTTCACCCATACTGCGGCCCTGTGGATGATCGCTCCTGGGCTGGGGACAGCGGAACTGGAAAGCATCAGGTCTGCACTGCCTCCGGATGGCCGAATGCTCGCTGGTGCAAGCCTGCTCGCGAGCGGAGGGATCGGCGTCCGTTTGCTCGGCATGGCTGCCTGGGAACTACAGGAACAATGCCTGCACATTTGGAACACCATTCGACCGCAGCTGTTAGGCAACGAAAATCTTGCGTTCCGCAAATAAACTGCACATCATAATTTCATGAAGCCAAAGATGAAGACGACTACAATCATCTAACATGATTACAAAAAAACCTCTGACCATTTCCGGAAAGCATCCGGGTTGGTTCAGAGGTTTTGCATTAGATCGATTCATCCGTTTCGGATTTATCATCTTCCTTATAACGAAAGTCAGCAGCATTTCTGCTTTCCTTGGACTTGCGATAACGGGTAAATTCAATATATTCGCTGATAAAAGACTGCTCTTCGGTCGATAATTCACTCTGCTGGCAATCCAATTGCCGCAACACGCCAAAAAAATAATCCTCCCGTTTTTCCCGTACCATCGCTTCCTTGGATGGACGTCCAATCATGAGCCAGTCCAGACTCACATCAAAAAACGCAGCGATCTCAATCAGTTTATTCGTGCTTGGAATTGACTTTCCACGTTTCCAATCACCCAGATTCCCGGTGCTGATCTTCAGTTGTTGACAGAATGCTTTCTTTGTCATCCCTCGCTCGGCAATCAGGTGTTCAATTCGCTCATATATCGACTGCATACAGGACCGCCTTCCAACCATAATATCTAAAATCCATATCTTGCACCATAACGTAATTCTCCGGCAACATTATATAGACAATTATACCACAACAGATATTAATCCTCAGCCCTTCTTCATCCATGAGCAGTTTTCACATAGATATATGAAAAAAATAAAAATAGACTCTCATGGATATCCACGAGAGTCTATTTCCTAACGTTTACATGTAATGCGGTCGAGAGGACTCGAACCTCCACGGGTATACACCCACTACCCCCTCAAGATAGCGTGTCTGCCATTCCACCACGACCGCATATTCAATTGTATAAATGGTGAGCCATGAAGGGCTCGAACCTTCGACACCCTGATTAAAAGTCAGGTGCTCTACCAACTGAGCTAATGGCTCTTGCTGTAACTTCACCGATGTGCCATATCATCTCTTGTTTTAAGAACAATGACTTGCGAGGTTTCCTTATTAAAAAGGTGGTGAAGATATGACCCGTAGGGGATTCGAACCCCTGTTACCTCCGTGAAAGGGAGGTGTCTTAACCCCTTGACCAACGGGCCTTATTAACAAGCTGTCTTTCTTGGCGACAAGAATGAGTATACCACACTACATAAAAATAGTGCAACACTTTTTTTGCTTTTTATCTAACGCTTTTTTTAAAGATCATTTTTCAAGATAATAAGCTCGTTTAACTGGTGTATACCATCTGAGAGATCGGAATTTCATATCAATGTCATCAGAATCCTTACATCCTGTTAAAATAATATCAAAACACTTATAAAAACTTATGTTCACTTAAAATATTGCAAACTAAATTGCAAATACTTATAATTAGGTTATCAGTATCATGGTCACTCATTAGCAAGGAGGCGGCATGCTTGTTTCAGGAAGAACGAATGCAGCTCATTATCGAACACCTTCGCAAACATAACCGGATCTCGGCAGACGAGATCGTTACCCTTTTTGACGTCTCGCGGGACACGGCTCGAAGAGATCTGATTAAGCTGGAAGAACAGGACGCCATTATCCGAACACGGGGCGGCGCCATCCTCCCCTCTCCTCCCCGTGAATATATCTCATACAAGGATCGCCTGCTCCATGTTTCAGAAGAAAAAAGAGCTATAGGCAAACTCGCTGCCGCCATGGTCCGCCAAGGCGAAAACATCATTCTGGATTCTTCCACGACGGTGCAGGCTTGTGCTGAGCATCTGAATGGAAAATCATGTACAGTCATCACCAATTCCATTCATTCCGCAGATCTTCTCTCCAATCACTCGGCTGTCCATATTCGTTTACTTGGCGGCAAAGTCGACAAGGAACAACGTTATGTTTACGGCGCATCTGTGATCGAAACACTCTCCCATTATTACGTGGATAAAGCCTTTATCGGTATTGGCGGGATTACGATGGATGGATTCAGCGCTTCCGAAGAAGAAGGCAAGATTAAGCAAAAAATGATGCAGGCGGCCAAAGAGGTCTTGGTGCTCGCAGATCATTCCAAATTTGATAAACGTTACGGGTACCGTTTTGCCGACTGGTCACTGATTGATGTACTGATTACCGACCAATGGCCATCAGACGAATGGCGTAACTTTTTGAATGAACAACAGGTTGAGATTCTCATTCCTGAACCAACAGAAGATAAGGAGTTGTAAGGTGATGAAATTATTTGCTACGGATTTGGATGGAACGCTTCTAAACAGAGACAGCCAGATTAGCCCGGAAAATGCAGCAGCCATTCACCGGGCCCAGCAAGAAGGGTTGAAAGTTACGATTGCAACGGGTCGCGTCTATTCGGACGTTGTCGGCATTTGCCAAGAAGGCGGGATTAACACTCCAGTCATTGGGTCCAATGGAGCCACGATTCATGATGCTGACGGGAACCGTCTGTATCATCTTCCGCTTGAACGTGAGACAGCAGCATCTGTCATGCAGTGGCTCGAAGATCATGAGTGCTATTATGAAGCGTCCACTCAGCAGGGAATATACGCCCCAATCAGCAGCCATGATACGATGCTTGCCGAGATGGACCGAATCCTGGGTACAAGTCCTGGTGAGGACGTTGAGCGCCTGATTCGCGCTGTTAAGAAGCATTATGACAAGAAAGACTACCATCGTGTTCAATCCCATCAGGAGATTCCTGCAGAAGCTTACATTTACAACATTATGGCCTTCTCACTCGACCCGGATCAATTGCAGAAAGGAAGAGCCTACTTTGCCTCCAGATCGGATGTCGCGATGGTGGTATCCTCCGAGCACAACTTCGAGATGCAGCATCCCGATGTGTCCAAAGGTAATGCTCTTACTAAACTGGCTGCCCATCTCAATGTCTCCATGGAAGATACGGCAGCTATCGGCGACAATTTCAATGATGTTTCCATGTTGAAAATGGCAGGACTGGGCATCGCCATGGGCAATGGTGAACCGGAGATTCAAGCCCTTGCCAAGGCTATAACATTAACCAATGTAGAACATGGTGTCGCCCATGCCATTCACTCTGTACTGGACGGCAAACCGATCTCCCGGCCCGAAATCGTTGCTGAAGGCGGTCAATAAATTCGGTCCTGTCAGGAAATCACACGATCTCTCACTTCAACTCGACGGATCTCACATGCGGCACGTCCTGCAGCAGTACAATCAACTGTTCTCCCCGGAAGGACCCGGGCATCTGAACGGTGAATTCAAGCACAGTCTCCTGAGCCGAGCCTGTGCTTGTTTGTTGTTCCGTCCTGAATCCGATGACCGAAATCTTCTCCTGCCCCAGCAGTGCCAATATGGCTTTCAGGCTGTCTGCTTCCTGCTCCAGGCGAATGGTTAACGTTTCTGTTCTTGCGGAAATTAGCCAGCGTGTCGGCCGATGCAGCAGCATCTGTGCGAGCACGATCAGCAGGGTTACACCTGCTCCCGTCCAGTAGAGTCCAGCACCCACTGCCAGTCCCATACCTGCCGTTGCCCAGATGCCAGCGGCTGTCGTCAATCCCCGGACGGTATGGCGCTGCGTAAAGATCATTCCGGCCCCAATAAACCCTACACCGCTAACCACCTGTGCTGCAATCCGGGAAGGATCAAGCGACAGATTAGCCCAGCCTGCCTGATCCTGAAATCCATACTTTGAGACAATCATCATTAACGCTGCACCAACAGCGACCACAAAATGAGTGCGTATTCCCGCTTCTTTCATCCGGTTTTTGCGTTCATACCCGATAAGGACCCCGCAGATCCCTGCTATGAGAACTCGCATCAAATATTCCATTTCCATTCTCAAGCCACCTCTCTTATGTCAGCATTTTGCAGATAGATCACCACTTACTGGATTGATGCAATACGCTTATGTATATGCTTACATGTATCCTTCTTTACTATTTACCCATTCCCTGTTCAATAAATAATCCATACAGCAACTTCCTTCTATTTCAGTTGGCACAAAAAAAGAGACCTATAAGGCCTCCACTTTACTTTCCTGTATAACCCTCTTATAAAGATAGTCTGTTTCTATCCTTTCTGTTTATACCGATCCCTATTCAGCGCGGAAGTTCTCCCCTTGTCGCTCTCCTAATCCGTAATAATGGCGGAAATTATAGATTAAAGGGTTCCACTTTGCCGGATTAATTTTATTCAGTCCAGATATAAGCTTCTTATGTGCATGTACCTCCAGCGATTTCACTTCGACTACGGCCATAAAAGGCGTATGCTCCGGCGTGCGGATATGCTGTACAGATGCCTCAATCTGAAGCGGACACTCGGCTATTCTCTGAGGTTTAACACGAAGCGAATCCTGAGTGGTTAAACCGGCTGCTTCAAATTTCTCCGAACAAAATTGATAACCCATCTGTCTTTTCTCCTCAGGAACTGGATATGTACCCGTATAACGCCCCAGAGATTCGACAGCTCTCCACATGGACGCATCCGGCAAATTCACGACACATTCAGGATGTCTTTTTAAGTTCTCATAGGCTTTTCCCTGGATACCCAAACCAAGAACAAGACAATCCCCCAACGCCCAGGAAGAGGACAATGGCGACAGGTTCGTTGACCCATCCTCGTTCAAGGTGCTCAAGAGAAGTACGGGTGTGCCATAGTATAAAATGCTTGGGTTAATCGTCTCATGCTGGTCCGTTACTACCTCCTCAGCAGATCGTTTACTCGCGTTTTCGAAATTCATTGGTTTGCTCCATCTCCTGTCTCACATACTTGGCCCCTCAATACAAGTTTGAACTCTGCGGTGGCCTGTCCCAATTGTAATACGCCAACAGTTCAAGTATCATCGAAGTATGAATGCATATCCAAATATATCTGTTATCGCGTCATTGATTGCCGATCCGAGTCGCGCTGTCTTTCTCGAAGCACTACTGGGTGGACAGGCCCTGCCTGCAGGCGAGCTTGCCTATATGGCTGGTGTAACACCCCAGACTGCGAGTAACCACCTTGCTAAACTTGTGGACGGCGGGCTGCTAGTTGTAGAACGGCAAGGACGGCATCGCTACTTCCGATTGGCTGGCCAGGAGATTGCCTTTCTGATTGAAACGATGGGCAGTATCGCCCCTCCTGTTCAGGTGAGATCGCTCAAACAGTCTATTCAGCTCCAGCATCTTAGCTTTGCTCGTACCTGTTACGGACACCTTGCTGGTAAGCTTGGGATTGCACTGTGCGATGCATTGTTGCGGGAGGAATATCTACTGGAGCCGGAAGCAGATCAGGCCAAGGATTATCACATTACGGAGAAAGGAAGACAATGGTTTACATCATTCGGAATTGATCTTCAGGTTAAACCGGGATCAAGACGTGCCATTGCCCGCAAATGTCTGGACTGGAGCGAGCGGCGTCACCACATATCCGGACTGCTGGGCGAACAATTGGAACGCAGACTTTCGCAGCTCGAGTGGACCCGGAAGAAGCCTGGCAGCCGCTCTGTTGAAGTTACCGATGCTGGCAAGAAGGGTTTATACGAGGTTTTGGGAATCTCGCTGTAGGCAGGTTACGTTGCAGATCTCATCCAAGAAAGATCTACACCAAAAAATCCCCTTCACAACAAACCGATCAACGGTTCATGTGAAGGGGATTCTATTCGTATATTCAGAACGGAGAGAGAGGGATACTCTCACTTCGTTCGAGACTGCGATGTATCGCTATCGAAGACTATGCTCCGACGAACCTTTAGGGTTCTCATCCCTTTGCAGAGAAGTATAATCAAAACGGAGAGAGAGGGATTCGAACCCTCGCACCGCTTACGCAGTCTAACCCCTTAGCAGAGGGTCCCCTTATAGCCACTTGGGTATCTCTCCAAGAAATGGCTCCCCGAACAGGACTCGAACCTGTGACAACTCGATTAACAGTCGAGTGCTCTACCAACTGAGCTATCAGGGAATAATCTCGAATAAACATAATTTATCATGATTAATAAGCCAAGTCAACATCTTAACTATACTTTCTTGCTAACTGTAAAAAAGGGAGGAAATACAGCTCATACAGGTATATTGCATCCCCTCTTCAAGCCGGTTATATCCACTAGGATGAACACTACTCGTTAGAGATGGTTTGAAGAGCCAACTTACCGGCGCACCGGCCGCATCTGTAACGTTTGGGATCCATTTTTCGTTTACGCAGATATTCCGTTCCACAGCTCTTGCATACCAGCTTGTACCGATAAGGCTGCGGCTTCCTGCCCTTGCCATCCGGAAGGGACTGACAGAACCTCGAACCGCCTACCTTTTGCAGAAGAGCCTTGAATTCCGGGTCCCTGTGGCGATAGCCGCGTCCGCGAATATGCAGATGGTAGTGGCACAATTCGTGCTTTATAATTTTCTCAACCTCATCCCGCCCGTATGCTTCAAGCTGATGTGGATTAATCTCAATTCGGTGACTCTTCAGCATATATCGGCCGCCGGTTGTCGTCAGACGTCGATTAAACAAGGCCTCGTGGGTAAACGGAACCCCGAAATGATCCAGCGATACCTGCTCAATCCACTGCTGCAGCTCAGCATTATCCACCCGGTTCCTCCTCCTTTCTCACCCTTTGGACGGTTCCATTTTCCGGTATAATACTTGAATTTTAACCGTTTCGTAGGCTACACTGTCAAGTAGAATGTATGAGGGGAGATTATTACACGTTATGCCTACAATGCGTTATGTCATCCTGCAGCAGGAACAGCAATTAGAGTTTGTTGAAATGCCCGCTGATTACGCCTATCAACTCAGTGCACTCAACCTGCGTCTGCACAAAGAGATTGATAAACTTACGGCAGCGGATGTACCTGTACTGCCCTGGGCCATCGCTGAATGTGACGACCTTGATCTTCTGAACGAGCAGCTCAGTATCACCGGAGGGCTGGATTACATCAATGCGCTTGAGCATAGTTTCGCCAAACTGCGCGAGACGCATTATCCCTTGATTTCCTTACTCACCGAAATTCGGGCCCTTCAAGCCCAGCTGGAACAATGGTACGAAGAAGAAATGGAAACACTCTGATTCATTTATCTTTTTCTAAAAGTGCACATCCTAACCTGTAAGCGCATTTCCTTAACCGGATTTGCGCTTTTTAATTTATCTGAATCGACAGGTCGGTTGACAAGCCGGACACTGTTTTTTACACGTTTCGCGCGGCTTAATCCGCACAGTCCAGGCTGTTGCCACATATGCTAACGTACAGATGAATTATGCAAGAGGAGGAGATCCCTTTGCCTCAATGGCTTTGCAATCAACTGATGCGTGCATTTCACAAGAAAGACAGCAGACAGATCAAGCTGCTGAACGAATGCTGGTTCTTTTACCGGAATAAACCTGCTAATGGCACACCGCGCAGCGCGGATCGTGAACTCTAGAATTTAACCCCACTCTTCATGTATACAGCCCATTCTCTCTTCCTACATTAACTCATTCGAAGAATATGGAACGGTCGACAACGCCATTCGAGCCGACAACAAACAGCCTTCCCGCAACTGGGAAGGCTGTTCTCGGGTCATGGGACTAGGAAGTCTACTTCGAAGCAGGCTTTTTCATGGTCAGGCCGACCCGGCCTTTTTTGGTATCCACATTCATCACCCATACCGTTACATTATCACCAACAGAAACAACATCCATTGGATGCTTGACGTAACCGTTGCTCAGCTGTGAAATATGGACAAGTCCATCACTTTTGATCCCGATATCAACAAAGGCACCAAAATCAATTACGTTGCGAACGGTACCTTGAAGTTCCATGCCTTCAACCAGATCCTCAATTTTAAGGACATCCGTACGGAAAATAGGCAGCGGCATTTCTTCCCGAGGGTCACGTCCCGGGCGCTGTAAGCTGTCGAGAATGTCGCGCAGTGTAGGCACACCCACGTCCAGTTTCACAGCTAGCTGTTCAGGCTGCTGTTCGGATAGAAGCACGGATAGCTCCTTGCTGCCCAACTTGTCCAGTTCCACCTGAAGTTCTTTGAACAACTGATCGACGACCTTGTAGGATTCCGGGTGAATCGGTGTACGATCCAGCGGATTCTCACCTTCACCAATGCGCATGAAACCTACGCATTGTTCATAGGTTTTAGCACCCAGACGCGGTACCTTCTGCAGCTGACGACGGTTCGTAAAGCGTCCGTTTTCCTCGCGGTACTTCACAATGTTTTTGGCAATCGTCGCATTCACGCCGGCCACATAGGACAGCAACGATGGCGAAGCCGTATTCACATCCACGCCTACATGGTTAACCGCAGATTCCACGACCGCTTTCAGACTTTCCTCCAGAATCTTTTGAGAAACGTCATGCTGGTATTGCCCTACACCAATGGCCTTTGGATCAATTTTCACCAGTTCAGCCAGTGGATCCTGTACACGACGGGCAATGGAAGCCGCACTGCGTTCGGCTACGTCCAGATCAGGGAATTCCTCCTGCGCCAGCTTGGAAGCGGAATACACACTTGCTCCTGCTTCATTAACGATGAGGTACACGAGGCTTTCATCGCCATTTTCCTGAATGATCTCGGCTACAAACTGTTCCGTTTCACGGGAAGCTGTACCATTACCGATAACGATCAGTCCGATGTCATACTGCTTGATCATCCGGTGGAATACCTCAGCTGCTTCGCGCTTTTTGTTGTGAGGAGGCGTCGGGTACGTAACAGCGACTTCCAGCAGTTTGCCCGTATCATCCACTACAGCCAGTTTGCAGCCCGTACGATAAGCAGGGTCGACACCGAGCACACGTTTGCCATGAATCGGCGGCTGAAGCAGCAGGTTACGCAGATTGGCGGAAAACACGGAGATTGCCTGGCTCTCTCCCTTTTCCGTCAGTTCTGCCCGGACTTCGCGCTCAATGGAAGGTGCAATCAGACGTTTGTAGGCATCTTCAATGACAGCCCGCAATACATCCTGTACTGCAGATGCACCCTTGATGATCTGACCTTCCATATGACGATGGGCCGGTTCAGGCGGAACCTCCAGACCTACTTTCAGAATGCTCTCGCGCTCTCCGCGGTTAATGGCGAGAATCCGGTGCGGAGGCATTTTTTTGGCCAATTCACGATAATCATAGTAGTTCTCATAGACCGATTCCTGCTCCGCATCCTTCGCTTCCGAAGTCAACATGCCATGATCCAGCGTATAGCGACGAATCCACGCACGAATGGCAGCATCATCAGCGATGTTCTCGGCAAGAATGTCTTTGGCTCCCTGAAGGGCTGCTTCTGCATCGTCCACTCCAAGCTCTGCATTGATGTAACGCGCAGCTTCTTCGAGCACATTCCCCTGTTTCGGTTGACTCCAGATCCATACGGCCAAGGGCTCAAGACCTTTTTCCTTCGCTACGCTGGCACGCGTTTTGCGCTTCTGGCGATAAGGACGATACAGATCCTCTACTTCCTGCAGCTTCACAGCCTGGGTAATGGACTTTTTCAGTTCTCCCGTCAATTTACCTTGTTCTTCTATAATACGGATGACTTCCACTTTGCGATCCTCAAGGTTACGCAGATATACGAGACGTTCCTCAATCAGTCGCAGCTGGTTCTCATCCAGCTCTCCAGTCATTTCTTTACGGTAGCGGGCGATAAACGGAATCGTATTGCCTTCTTCCAGAAGCTCTGACGTCGTGCGCACCTGCTTCAAGGCCAGTGACAGTTCCTTGGCTACCTGTTTGATGATTCTTTCCTGGCGTTCCGCCTTTATTGTTTCTTCATTGGGTTCCAGAACCGTTCCCTGTTCAGACAAATAAATCCCTCTTTCCTTCCTGAATCGTTTCAGATTAAGCATGTTCAGGGCAGCTATGCTGCTGTAATCACAGTATCGAACCTGCACTCATGCAGATTGCTCTTCCCTATATTATCACAAAATCCCGTTCCGTTTTCCAGCATTCCTACCAGTTACAAGTTCTTACAGTGAAGTTTATGGTTCATTGCTTCGCGTAACCCATAAGAAAAGACCGAAAAACGTCACCCCGACGTATTCCGGTCTTCCCCGAAAAGCACTGCATTAAACGCAGGATTACCTATACCCGTTCGAAACGGAACATCTCGCTCAAATAATCTCCTGTGGCACGGCCTACGGAAATTCCGCCATACATCAATGCATCGCCCGTATACGTCTCGGTGCTGCCCTTCAGGCGGTAATCGGCGTCAGGATCCAATCCTTTCAGCTTCAGACGTTGGAGAGGAGCATTGGGCTCGGACAAGACGCGGAAATAAAATACAACCGCTTCGCTTCCATCTGGTGCGATAAACATCCATGCCGTTTCGTTACCCTCAAACGGACTGAGCAGACGACGGAACGTGCCATACTGAATGGTGCCTCGAATCTCCTTGTACAGCTCCACTTGAGCCTTCACAATGGCATTCTCTTCTTCTGTGAAACGTGTCAGGTCAAGCTCGTAGCCAAAGTTACCCGACATGGCAACATGTCCGCGGATCTCCAGCGATGTAATGCGGTTAACCTGATGATTCGGTACGGCCGAGATATGCGATCCCATGGAACTTACCGGATACACGAGACTTGTCCCGTATTGGATGCGCAGACGGGATACAGCATCCGTGTTGTCGCTTGTCCACGTTTGCGGCATGTAATACAGCATACCCGGATCGAAACGACCGCCACCACCTGAACAGCTTTCAAACAAAATATTAGGGAAAGAAGACGTAATCCGTTCCATCACCTCATACAATCCAAGCATATAGCGATGAGCTGTCTCACGCTGTCTGTCCGCAGGCAGCAGCGCAGAGCCGATCTCCGTCATATTCCGGTTCATGTCCCATTTCACATACGAAATCGGCGCAGATCCCAATACGTCGCTCAGCATACGGACGATTTCATCCCGAACGTCTTGGCGGGAAAAATCCAGCACCAACTGCTGTCTGCCCTCTGTCCGGCGACGGTCAGGTACATGCAGGCACCAGTCCGGATGCTTGCGATACAATTCACTATCCGGCGAGATCATCTCTGGCTCGAACCACAATCCAAACTGCATGTCGAGTGCGGTTACCCGGTTCGCCAGGTCATCCAGACCTTGAGGCAGCTTGTTCTTGTCCACAATCCAGTCACCCAGCGAGGAATTGTCACTGTCGCGATGTCCGAACCAGCCGTCATCCAATACAAACAGCTCGATGCCAAGCTTCTTCCCTGCACGGGCAATCTGTTCAATCTTGTCTGCATTAAAACCAAAATACGTCGCTTCCCAGTTGTTCACCAATACCGGACGCTCTGTATTGCGGAATTTGCCGCGAGCAAGCCGTTCGCGATAAAGTTCGTGATAAGACTGGGACATGCCGTCAAGTCCTGCATCCGAATATACCATGACCGTTTCAGGTGTTTGGAAAGCTACTCCCGATTCCAGCTTCCAGCTGAACTCAAACGGGTTAATGCCGAGTGATACACGTGTGGTGTGGAACTGATCCACTTCCGCTTGCGCTGTGAAACTTCCGCTGTATACGAGACTGAAACCGTACACTTCCCCCTGATCCTCATCCGTACCTGGCGTCATGAGCGCGATAAACGGGTTTTGTTGATGGCTGCTTGAACCACGGCGGCTTTCCACGCCCTGCAAGCCAGAAGCCAGTGGGCGACGAACAATATCGCGTTCCCGCGTCCATGCGCCTGACAGCTGCAGCAGTTCATAATCAGCATGCGGGAAATCTACGGATGTGCTTAGTGCACGAGCCACATTCACCGAGGTAGCGCTCTCATTAATGATACGCATCGACCGCGTAATTGCATTAAAGGACGAATAAGCTGTGTAGGAGAGCTCGATGCGGACTCCTGCCACGCGATCCTCCATTTCAATAACAAGTGTGTCTGCTTCGTCTGCAGCCTCCACATAAGTCGCCGGCAACCCCTGAAGAGCAGGTTTGCCTTTCTCCAACCGATGGCCAACATACGTGAATTCCGAGACACTTGAACCATTCTCCAGTTGAAGCTGTACGGCCGGGTTACGGAAATCACTTGTTCCGTAAACAGGCAGCTCCAGCGGCAGGGTATCGAATGAGATCGTCCGGTCCTCAGGTACCGGATTCGGGCTGAAGGAAGCGCGTTCCGTCCGAACATGGAGCCAGCTCAGATCTGAGTCGCGTAATTTTTTGCCATAATACAGATGTACCAAATATCCCGAAGGAAGCACCTGGAATACGTAACTTGCCTTGCGGGTTTGTAAATGAAATTGTAGTTTCTCTTCATTGATATAAATGCTCATATGTCTCCTCCACCTCTATATACATCTTTGGCGTAAACGGTTTCTCAGGTTCCATTATAGCGAAAAGCACGCCAATGTTCTACGCTTTCATTTTTGTTCAGACAAAAGAGCGCACCGCAGCCCTTGGGCCGCGATACGCTCCTCTGAAATGTTGTCTGTAATTGTGTGTTCCCGCAAGGAACATCCCGCTACGGGCGGATTGCTGGCAGCCCAAACCCGGTGCCAAGCAACCTAAAAATCGATCAAACCCAGACTGATCTGCAACGCCTCATTAACCAATTTCATGGTCTCCTCGTCCAGATGGGTAATCTTGTCAGTCAGTCTTTGTTTGTCAATCGTCCGTATTTGTTCGAGCAAAATCACAGAGTCCCGGTCAAAGCCATGAGCCGCAGCATCAATCTCGACATGCGTCGGCAGCTTTGCCTTCTGAATCTGGGCGGTAATAGCCGCCACGATACACGTTGGACTGAACCGGTTACCGATGTCATTCTGGATGACCAGCACCGGCCTGACTCCACCTTGCTCCGAACCGACAACGGGAGAAAGATCCGCAAAAAAAACGTCACCGCGTTTTACGATCAATGTCTACACCCCGCTAACTAAGCGGTCCAGAGTGCTGTCCGCATCTTCCTCCGCGTGAAAGGCCTCGGATGCCATGGTCAGATTAATTTTTGCCATCTCCATGTACCCGCGCTGCATGGACTCACGGATGTAACGTTTCTTCCGTTCGGTCAAATACAGCTTCATGGCCTGCCTAATCAATTCGCTGCGGTTGGAATTCTCCAGCGCTACGATGCCATCCACTTCCTGCAGGAGATGATCAGGCAAACTGATCATAATCCGCTTGGTGTTCTGCAAGTTGGCCACCTATCTTCCACCCCCACAAACCTTTCGCCATTGTGAACCAGTATTACGTTTTTCCAGAACTTTTATACAAAGGAATATATATGCCCCGAGTATATCAAGTATGCTGTACTCCATTATAAACATGGGGGGCAATATTCGTACAGACCAAACATCTCTTTTCAGGATTTTTCATCCTCGTCAATATAACAACATTCGAGATGCTCCGACACTTTTCCTTCCGTTCCGAAAAAAAGTTTATTGGTAATAGCGTCCAGTTGTCCTGTCAGGATGTCAAAAGAGGATTAACCTTGGCGACTTCGACACCGTTCCGGAAATAGATTCGCGGAATCCGATGAGCCATCATGCAGATCACCTCATAGGCAATCGTACCAAGCTGGGAGGCCACTTCATCTGCGGTAATCACACTATCAGATTGGTGACCGATGAGGACAACCTCTTCGCCGGCTTGAATTTCTTCCGCCTCTTCAGCGAAAGATTGCAGCGACACCATACACTGATCCATGCAGATCGTACCGACGACGGGAACGCGGCGGCCACGTACAAGCACTTGAGCTTTACCTGTCAGCATTCTTGAAAATCCGTCTGCATAGCCGATAGGCAGGGTCGCAATTCGTTCGTTCCCTTGTGTCACATAACGGGTTCCGTAGCTGACCCCCCAATGAGGCGGCAGTGTTTTGACCAGAACCGCTTTTGTCTTCAGTGTCAATACCGGGACCAGTTTCACTACCTGATGATTCACCTCGGCGGAAGGGTACAGCCCATACAGACTGATACCCACTCGCACCATATTGTAGGATAATTCCGGTGTATCAATAGCAGCTGCACTGTTCGCCGTATGTATAATCGGGATGACACATCCCTGATCCCGCAGCGCTTCAACCACGCTTTGAAACCGTCGATACTGCTCCAGTGTATAGGTCTTGTCTTCTTCATCCGCCTTGGCATAATGAGTGAACATGCCTTCGAGCAGGACCTGATCCATTGCTGCTGCTTCCTGGATGAAAGCAATAGCTTCATCGCCGGGCAGCAGACCCAGGCGTCCCATACCACTATCAATTTTGATGTGAACCTTCAATTGGTTCTGAGACGATCCTGTATCCAGATCACGAATCGCTTCAAGCACTTCCCTGCTGAACAGCGTTATGGTCACATCTTGTTCCCTGGCTACAGCAATACCCTCAGGCGGTGTATAACCCAATACCAAGATCGGAGCCTTGATTCCATTTTGTCGCAGTTCAAGCGCTTCGTCCAGAAAAGCGACACTCAGATAATCCACTCCGATTCGTTCCAGTTCTCTGGCCGTCTCCACAGCTCCATGTCCATAAGCGTTCGCCTTGACACAAGCTAGAAACTTCATGCCTTGCGGCAGAACCGCGCGGAAAGCGTCTACGTTGCTACTCAAATGATCCAAGTTGATCTCCGCTTGGGTCGGCCGATATTGTCCTTGCACGTTCTGTCACCTTCTCTAGTCATCTTAATCCGGCTCACATATCAGACTCCATCGTAATGCTCAAGCATGTGACTGTCAAATGAGCAGAAGAACGGCGACTCAAAAAGTATGCCCAGCATAATGGCGAAGCCGGAAGCGGATGAAGAAACAGGCGGATAAGCGATACGAACATGAGTCCAAAATGCAGCCTCACGCCCTCTCTCTCTGCCTATACCGATTACTTACCCGGTTCATCCCGCATATAAGCGTGTTTTGCATTTATTGGGTCAACCTGCCCATTTCACTGTTCATTTCTCAAGCAATACCCATTACGAAATGTCCTGCTTTTCCTCTCCATCATATGCTGCGGCAACCTAACTGTGTACATCAAAAAGCACCGGAGAACAAGTCCCCGATGCTCCTTAGCATTCCTAATGCCCTAACGACTATACCTATTACATCATTTACCTGACTGCTCCTGCATCGATGTCGCAATCTGAACCATTTCACTCTCCGGCAGATCCGCGCTCGTGATTCTGTATTCAATTCCATCGGTCATCCATGTTAACGTTTGTAAAGCGTCTCCACTAATCATTCCCAAAGTGAATCCAAGATCCACTACGCGAGATGGTGCTAGTGATACAGCTCTATCCTGCGGTCTGGCTTCAAAGATCGTATAGTTATACGTTCCTTCGTAGCGGAGCATAACCGAGTAATCGCCGGATTCCTCCACAATTTGATCATCCTTCAGCTTGACGCCTTCCGGAGCGTATGTCGGTTCAATCACGCCAAAACTGCCGGCTCCTTCCGGTTCAGTCATGGTAGGCTCCTCTGTGCCTGGTTCACCACTCGCCGGGTCCTGATCTCCCTGTTGTTCCGGGTTTTCGCTCACACCGGTTTGTCCATCAGTGACCCCTTCAGCAGAACCTGTAGTCGGTTCTTGACCTGGAGCAGTCTCGGAGCTTGCTGGCTCCTTGGTGCCATTTTCTCCTGCCTGCTCGGCCGGATTCGTTGTGTCTGTTCCACTATTCCCTTCTGTGCCTGCTGTCATGTTGCGCTGCATATCAAAAGCATCTTTGCCGAATTCGGCACCGAACTTGAAGCTGTCAAATTTAACATCTACGACGACGTTTGCGTTGGAGTCTGAGACCTCCACCTGTTTGGGTGCATAATCACTTTTGTTCAGCCAGATCTTCTGTCTCACCAGTGCGTGCGTATTATAATTGGCAGCTACATCAAATACGTAGCTCTCCTTCTCATCTGCGAACTGACGTGTTGTATCACCTGTGATGCTGCGAATCAGTGTCTCATAGAGATAAACCTGTCCCTGGTTATCCGGCCAGTTGCTTTGGAAACGGAAGCTTTTGTTCTGGCTTGGCGTGAGGACGAATACGCCCTCGTCGTTGCGGAGTACAATCTGGGTGACATCCTTTTTGGCATTGGTAAGTGCAATTCGGTAATATGAAGGCTTCTGATGCCACACCTCGACCTTATACTGCTGCGGCGTATCTCCGGTATGCAGTGTCATAACACCTGCTCCCTGGTAACTCTCCATCTCTCCTACGACTTCGTTCAGATCTTTGACCACGGCTGCCGCATCCTTCTTCCCGCAGGCGGCAAGTAAGGCCGATAAGACCAATACCATGGCAAGCATCCATGATATTCGGCGCATGACATCATCCCCTTTAGCACAATGTTTTCACTTCAGGATTGTGCGTACAGCAGAACCCCTACTTGATTAGTACATGTCTATGAGGGACTTGTTCGATTTATGCGGACTGGTTTGACAAGCTTTCTATTCCCTTGTTAGGACAAGTGATCACAGGCAAATCAGTCTCGGGTCCGATGTTAACTTTATCCAGAAAAGGCATAGTTGATACTGAACAACTTCTTGGATGTCAACTACATACGAGTTTTGATTTGTTTGAACTCACTTCATATTTTTATTGGAGGGATACTAATGACTACCACAAAACATCGCTCATTACTGGACGGACTGGATGAATTTGTAGCTGAACAGCTGCAAACCTGGAAGGGTGTTGGCGCCGCGGTCGCTGTAATTCACAAGAATGAGGTCATTTGGCAAAAAGGCTATGGGTATCGCGACCTGGAATCCAAACTCGAAGTAACACCAAGCACTCTCTTTGCCATCGGGTCCAGTACAAAAGCTTTTACGGCAGCAACCGCTGCCCTGTTAGTCGATCAAGAACTGCTGAACTGGGATACGCCTGTTAAAACGTATATGGATGATTTTAAAATGTTCGACCCTGTCGCTACGGAACGCCTGACCATTCGTGATATGCTATGTCATCGCTCTGGACTCCCCAGGCATGAAATGGTATGGTACAACTCTTCACGAACCAGGGAAGAGCTCGTAGATGCTATACAGTATCTTGAGCCGAATGAGGATTTCAGAAATAAGTGGCAATATCAAAACCTGATGTACATGACTGCGGGCTTTCTCGTCGGAAAGCTGAAGGAAACAACCTGGGAGAACTTCGTTCAGGATCGCCTGTTTGACCCGCTGGGGATGACATCCAGTTTGTTCTCCGTGGATCAAATGCAGCTCCAGCCTGATTTTGCTGTTCCTTATATGGAGAAAGACGGCGAAAATGTACGAATTCCTTATCGAAACATCGATGCAATCGGTCCGGCAGGCTCCATGAATAGCAATCTGGAAGACATGATAGCCTGGTTACGCTTGCAATTGAATCAGGGGCAGCATGATGGACAGCAGCTCATCTCCAAGGAACAAATGGAAGCATTGCACAGTCCGCAAATGCCATGTGATTCTCCGTTTCATGGTCCAGAGATGCCTGTCAGCACTTACGGACTGGGTTGGTTCATCGAACCTTATCGTGGACATTCGTTGATTCATCATGGGGGCGCTATTGATGGCTTTAGTTCACAGGTCGCCTTTTTGCCGGAAGAAGAGATCGGGATTGTAGTACTATGTAATACACATGGAAGCATAATCCCCTATACCATTACATTTCACATCATGGACCGTTTACTAGAAAAGGAACCTGTGGATTGGAGCCAAAAGATGGCCAAATTGATGAGTGGCGAGGAATCAGCGGAATCTGCAGTTACGGATGCGCCTGAAACGTTGGATCCCGCGGCAACACCAGTGAACGATGCTGAGGAAAAAACGGATGATGCACAAGATGATACAAAAATTATGCCCCTTGAGCGACCTCTAATTACCTACGCAGGTACCTATGTTCATGCCGGTTACGGAGAATTGTCCATCCAATTGAAAGAGGACGGATTACAAGCGATATTCAACGAGATTGAAATGCCCATGGAATACACAGGGAATGATACCTTTTCCGTCCTGCTTGTTTTATTTGGACTCAAAATCACGTTTACTTTCCAGGTCGATCAAGAGAATAACGCCCGTTCCATTTCCATTCCTTTCTTGATGGAACCGGGTGCGAAACCTATTGAGTTTATTAAGAAAAACGAAGAGTAGCTGTTCACTACAAGGCTCATCCCGCTGTGTATCACTTACCACAGCGGGATGTAGGCCGGATAACTTGCTTCCTTAGGATCAGCGTCCGGTTTGCGTTTCACCCACAGACGGCGTAGATCTGGCATCCCATATCCCACCACATTGTAATCACGAAGTGAGGCATGATGAGCATGTTCCTCCTTGAAACGATATGTGGGCAGCAGCAGCGCCTCCTCGATCAGCTTGGTCTCTACCCCCAGCAGTGCTGCCATTCGTTCGCCACCTTCCCGAATTCCTACGATGCGCCTGCATTCCATGTCTAACTCCTTTTTCCGATCATCATCCATGGCAACCAGGAACAATGTATTCTGAAAGGTAAACATGATGAACAGGCTCAGCATGACATGATCATCGAACACTTCCCCCGTATACACGAGATCACATGACCTGAATTCATCATGGTACACCGCACTTACGGGATCACCTGGAACGATATCGATATGCAGTCCGATCCGTTGACAGCGTTGTACAAACCAGAGCATGTCCGTCTCCATTTTCTGCCCATCCTCTACCCATAACCTCAGCGTCTGGCCCGCGTAGCTGCTTCGGTTAAGCAGTTCTTCCGCTTGGGCCAATGAGGAATCTGTGATGAAATCCAGTGGCCTCGTTCGTTTCTCTCGTACAGGTAAGCTGCCCAGCTCTACTTCCATCGTATCCCCATCATTATCCCGAACCAGGCTGTATGCAGGCTGATTACGTGTATCCCGGAACGCATCCATCATCTCCTGTTGATTCAGCAGCTGCTGCACTGCCTGGCGAAAATAAAGATCCTGCTGCGGACCTTCTCTGCGCATATTAAACGTCATATATACTCCGCCCTGAACTTCATGCTGTACAGCATGAGGCGCTCCATCCGGAAACAAATCCTGCTTGATCACCGATTCTACGAGTCCGGACTGCGGGAGCTGCCACACCTCAACCCGATCAATGTAGGCACGCCCTCTGAAATAGGAAGGGAATACATCCAAAACCAGCAGTCTGGGGTGATTGCGCGTTAAACGATAAGGTCCTGTTCCAACAGGATGCATCCGGTCGAACGCCACATCCCGCGGCAAAATCGACGCACACATGCTGCTCATCAGATCCGGGAACATGAAGTTTGAGCTAGATAACGTAAAACGTAACGTCAGCTCATCAAATGTCTCGATCTTCGCAATGGTGCCAAACAGCGGCCGGCAGGGATTGCCGGTATCCTCAAGGATTCGTTCAAATGTGAACTTCACATCCTCTGCATCCAGTACTCGGCCATGATGAAATAGAACACCTTTGTGCAGATAAAATGTCCATTCTGTTCCTTCAAGGTTGCTCTCCCAAGCCACGGCAAGACTCGGCTCACAGATGCGACGTTCAGCATTATAGCGTACCAGGCGATCGAATACCTCTGCGACAATGCCCACTTCTCCCCACATGGCCGCCCGGGTCGGATCCAAGGTCTCAAATGGGAAGTTCTGTGGGATCCGCAAGATATCTGTCCTTCCCATGGCACCCTGGTCTGAACGAAGACCAAACTGGTCCTGTAAACCCTGCATTAACATTTCCCGTAACGAAAAAGGCAGACTCGCGGCCAGCTGATAGGCTTCTTCCAGCCTGTTGCCCTGCAGCAGGCGATCAAAACGTTCACGGGCTACATCAAGCAGCGGTGCCTGAAAGACAAGCAAGGACTTTTTCCCTCTGCCACGCCTCGGACTCCACCTAATCCAGTTGTTATCCATAAACTTGTTCATGATCAAATTCATGTTACGCATGGTGCAGCACAAATGGTGTGCCAGCTCTCCAATCGTCGTTGGCCATTCTTCATCATCATGAACGTTTGGAAACGCCATACGCAATTGAATATAATGGTCAGCTACTTCCACAACTCCCCCTGCCTTCCCGCTCTACTAAAATACGAAATCCATTGATCCGCTTCTACAGTTTTTCTTCAGGTTTTCCTCCATTATACTCAGTAACATCTACATGACAAAGCGGGAAGGAAGACATGCAACCGATGAAATATGGTGATTTGCACCGCAACATTAAAATTCGTATCATCACTGACTTTTTTACAGACTTGACCCAGAAATCAATCATTCCGTTCATGGCCATTTATCTGAGCGTCCAGATGGGAGCTGGCTGGGCTGGTGTGCTGCTTACGGTCAACATTGTATCCTCCATGATTGCTGGTCTGGGCGCAGGATACTGGTCGGATCGGATTGGACGCAAAAAAATGATGGTCATCGCTCAATGTGTACAAGTATTCGCCTTGTTCTGGCTGGCTGCGGCGAATTCGCCCTGGCTGAATTCGGTAGAACTGACTTGCATCATGTTCTTTCTTAGCAGTCTAAGCTCCGGCATCACCGTTCCAATCGCAGGTGCGATGATCGTGGACGTAAGCAGTGAACATGAACGACATTATGTATATGGATTGCAGTATTGGACGACCAATGTAGCCATTACATTTGGCGCACTGATGGGCGGATTGTTATTCGACTCCTTCCGATTCATTCTGTTCAGTCTGGTGTGCATGGAGAGCTTGGTAACCTTGTTCATTTTGTTGTTTTTCATTCAGGAAACCATGGAACAAACAGCAAAAACGGGCTCGGTTCAAACCACCGCGCCAGTCAGAAGAAATATGCTAAAGACCTATGGAAGTGTACTCAGGGACAGAAAGTTCATGGTCTTCTTCACCGCTTCGGTTCTGGCCGTCTCTCTCGAATTCCAACTGGATAAATACATTGCTGTCCGTCTGAAAAGCGAGTTCAGTGCCCAGCTGTTCCACTGGAACATTTCGGGTCTGCAGATGTTCAGTCTAATCTTGGCGATCAACACGATACTGGTTGCCTTGATTGCTATCCCATTCTCCAAATGGATGGCACGGTTTCAATCCAGATCCATCATGACGGTAGGTATGTGCCTCTACACCGCCGGGTTCGCCGTACTTGCATTTAGCAACTGGGCCATACTGCTAATCGGCTCTGCCGTCCTGCTGACAATTGGCGAATTGATGTACTCACCGGTACGCCAAGTACTTCTTGCCGGGATGATCCCCGATTCGGACCGAGCAGCATATATGGCTGCAGATGGCATGAGTTATAATGTCGCTGCCCTGCTGGGCAGCTTGGGACTAATGATCGGTGCAATGCTGCCTTCATATGCCATGGCCAGCCTGTATGTCATCATTGGGGCCTTTGCTCTTGTATTTTTCCGCCAATCACTCAGGCCGTCAGCTGAACTGAGCGAGTCCCAGCGATGTGCGGATGCCTCATAAGCTCCTTAACGTTAGGAAACCATTTAAGTTTCGTAATCTAACTAATCATGAAACCTATCGAGCCAATTGGAAGTAATACACAGTGAACAGGCTTTATTGCCAAAATTTGCGCAAGGGAGTGTTTACATGCATTTATCCAATCGAAGGAGCCGCTTCAGAGTCACCTCGCTAACGGGTGCATTCATGGCTTTCGTCCTGTCATTAAGTCTCTGGGCACCAGCGGTTCATGCGGAAACCTCATCACCTCAGGTCAATGAGAAAGGACAAACCAAGGCTCTAACCTCTGAATCAGCGGAGGCATTTCTGGACACGTTTTTTGATTCGGCTGAAGCCAAGGCACAATATATCGGTGCTTCCGTTGTTGTTGTCAAGGATGGCAAAGTCCTGGCAGAGAAAGGCTACGGCTATGCCGATCAGGAGAGCAAAACGCCTGTCGATCCGAAGAGTACCGCTTTTCGCGTAGCCTCCGTCTCCAAAACATTTACGGCAGCAGCCGTCATGCAATTGGTGGAGCAGGGGAAGGTAGATCTGCAAGCCGATTTTCAAACGTATGTGAAGGGACTTGAGTTTGATAACCCTTTTGACAAACCTGTCACTGTGGAAAACCTGCTTACGCACACTACCGGATTCGAGATTCGCGATCCGCAGCAGGAAGATATTCACGCCGACTTCGCCAAAACAGTCTCCATGGAGGACTATGCACAGCAGCACATGCCTCCTGTCGTCAGAGAACCTGGCAGTGCCTATATGTACGACAACTTCTCATTCCTGCTGCTCGGCATGATTGTGGAGAATGTCAGCGGTGAACCATTTGAGACGTACATGCAGCAGCACATTTTCAAACCACTCGGTATGGATAACAGCAGTTTCGTGTTGAAAGACAAGTTCAAGGATCAGCTCGCGACAGCGTATGACGCGGTACATAATCCGCTCGATCTGTACACCCTCTCTCCAACACCGATGCCTCAAGGAGGCATGTTGTCAACGGCCGAGGATATCGGGAACTTCATGATTGCCTTTCTGAATGATGGTGTGAAAGATAACGAGCGTATACTGAAGGAATCCACCGTCAAAAGCATGGAGCAGTATCGCTCTTCCATTCATCCGGTACTCCCGGACACAACGTATGGATTTGAAGCAGCATTTCAGCTGCCTGGTGCGGGAAGCAGTCCCGCAATTATTACCAAGGCAGGCGACCTGATCGGTTTCAGCTCTTATCTCTTCCTTATTCCGGAGCAAAATACAGGCGTCTTCCTTACGTACAATCAGTCGGGAGCTCTTCGTAATCTGTTCTACCCGGCTTTCATTCAGACCTTCTTCCCGCAATATGCGGAGCCGGTCGCAATCAAGGACTTTACGCCTCAATCCACCAATGAACTGCAGCGCTTCGCCGGACTCTATGCTGACCTAAGACTTAGCACGATTGTCAGTTCTCTCAAAAACGGTGGCACAGAACCCGGTAAATTGAGCATTTCAGATGCCTTCCTGGGCCCACGTACCCTGATTCAGGTTGATGAGAATCTGTTCAAGGATGAGTTAACGGGTCAATTCACAGCCTTTAAGGAACAAGCAGATGGAACAATCTATATGAAAGAGCCCTACCTCAATCCGCTGGGATATGAGAAAAAAGGGCAGCAGCCTCAGGGATTCAGGGACGTTCGTCCGGAAAGTCCTTATGCCGAGGCCATTTATGGATTACAGTCGCTCGGTCATTATGACAATGATGCAACCGAAGCATTCCAGCCCAAGTCAGCCGTTACACGTGCGGAATTCATTGAAGATGTACTGAAAATGAGCGGTCTCAAACCAAGCCAAACAACACCGCCTGCGGATAGCGATTGGGCCAGTCACCCTGCAGCAGGCTACATCCAGCTCGGTTATGAAGCCGGCATGATCACGGGTGCGGATTCCAAACAATTCAAGCCGGACCAAGTCATTACCCGCCAGGAAGCCATGGTTATGATCTGGAGATCGCTGCAGCTGCAGTATCCGAGTGAGCTGTTTCAGGATGTGAAGCTTGCCGGACATGCGGATGAGTGGGCTGTACCCGCAATCCAGATGATGGTTAAGCTCGGCATTCATGGTCCGGAAGTGAAGGTACTGAAGGATGGTTCTGTGGATGTTCTTGCCCGCAAACCGCTTATTCGTCAAGAAGAGGCTGCCATTATGTATCAATTGTTTACTCAACCAACGGATAAGATTGTGGCAGAACTTATGGCCCAGCAGCCTCAACCAGAAGCCGCCAATGTGGATGAGGCTGATGACGATCAGCCCTCACCTGCCAATCCGGAGGAAACACCTTAAATAACCAAAGTGTAGTAACTTAATTCCAGACACGTCCAACAGGCTTGTTCGGAAGGAGGATAACCTTCTTCGAACAAGCCTGTTTTTTTACCATGTTATGTTACACGTTGGCGAGCAACGAAGAGACATGATGATTGCCATTCCGTTGATCGTATTTCTCAGCAGCCGCCTTAGCATAACCCTCAAAATAATCAGCCAATGCGCGCAAGTCTCCAGGGTCTCCTTCATACGGGAAAGAAGCAGGAAGGCGCAATCGGTACCCTGGCGATTCCTCTGCCCAGCGACGCAGCAGCTGAGCTGCTCTGTCGTAGAACATCATTTTGGCAAAAGGATCTTCATGATCGGCGGCTAGTACCAGACTTTCTTCCAACACATCAATTCCCTTTGACGGGTTGGTTCGTGCCAGATAATCCATCTGTTCTGCGAAGCTCTGTACAAAATCATTTTGACCCTTGATCATCCGGTAACCCTTCTGCTGATGCTTGTTCGCTTCCTCAATCCGTCCAAGACGATATAGCGGCATCAGGACTTCGGATAACGTCAGGTGCGGAATTTCAGCGCAGCTCATACGCCCCTTCAGGATCGGCTTGGCGGCCTCCAGGACCTGCTCATCATCTCCCATTAGAATCCAGTAACGCATGATTTCATCCTGTTCACAAGCTTCACAATCACTCATAAAGTCACGGTCCATTGTTCTGAACTTGGCATAACTGCTTCCTGCTTCCTCCAAGTCGCCAAGATCCATGAATATACGGAAACGGTAATACCAGTATGAACGATCACTGTAGCCAAAGGATTTGAAACGTCGGCCAAAGTCCTCCAGCAGCTCCATCATCTTATCGCGAGAGACCTCGGGGAAACTGGAGAGTTCTCCCAGGATCCATTTGTACGACCACATTAATGTCTCTTCGTCATAGCGCTCAGGCTGCTGATCAAACTTGCCGAGCTGCCAGGAAAAAGCGATAAGTGCTTTCATGGGATATCCACAGAACGTGGCTGTTTCCACAATCTCGGATCGAGCTTCGTATGCCTCTTCCTCCATGCCATTTACGTCGGCCACTCGGGCTGCTTCTTCAAGCATACCCAGTTTCGCTGTACCGTTAGGCAAGCCATAGGCCTCGTCCATCAATTCCTCGAAATCCATCTCTGTATTCATCAGACATCCCCCTTACGATCCGTATTTGCACGTAAACCCCAATCAATAAAACGAACGATGCCTTGATTCAGCACCTCAAGCTCCTGCCGGTTCATTGCATAGTGGCCCATCATTAGCGCATTCACATAGAGCATCTCAATGGCGATCGGCGTCATTTGGGGATCTGGTGTCGTTAACACGCGCTGAATGATTGGATTATTTACATTCAGATACAAGGTGGAGTAGCCAGCAGAGCTGATGCCAGCCGATAATGAGCCCAGTACGGAAGAGAACAGTTGTGTACTCTCCTCACTCGCCTTTTCCAATGCACGAAGCGTAGAAGACTCCTGCGATAGCGTGAACAGTACAGGCAGGTCTTCCGGTTTGAACCCCTTCACCTCGGCACGGCAGCGAAAACGTTGAAGTGCCGAATCCGCCAGACGCAGCGCATCATAATAATCATTGCGCTGGGCTGGAGGAACATCCGTAAAGCTAAGCGAAACCTGATCCGGCTGCAGTCGCTCTGTATGCACATTTGGTACCGCTAGTGGCAGTGTCGCCATCAATTCGTTGTCATAGATGTATCCGCCATTAATAACCAGAAGGGATTGGGCAGACGCGACATGGTGAATCTGGCGATACTCATCCACCGTCGCTGTGAAGTATAACGTCTCTCCTTCAGCCATTAACTCCCCCAGCTCCCGGTGGCCCCGTGTGCTCTCAAATGGCAGCCAGCGATAGATCATTGCGTAAAAATCCTGATCCTGCACAGCCAGTGCCTTCATGGAGAGTGCATGCAGACGGATAAGCTTCTTCAGGCGCTCTGTCTGGTTCTCCGCCATATCGGACAGTCCTTGACGAAGGGCATCGCCAAGTTCGGAGCGTACTTCCTCCAGCTTTTCATTTTCATAAAAATGTTCACGCGAAGCCGTTGGTTGAAGCTCATCGGTCCAGATCAGACATTTCACAAAGAAGGCCCAATCCGGCAAAATATTCTCTGCCTTCTCCGAGATCAGCATCCGCTTCAGATACACCCGGTGAGAACGCTTGGCATTCAGATTGACGGCATGTGGGAGCACAAATGCAATCCCTCCGGTACGTCCGGAAGCTGTCGTCAGTGGGATGAAATCTTCAAATGTCTCTCCAAGCAGGCGCCCACCAAATGCAAGCACCTCCGCTTTGCGCCCTTTGGCAAGTTCCGGCTGCGTAAGCCACACAGGCGAATCGGCATTGACGATGTCCTGTACACCTTCGCTCTGAAGCGTCACGGGGTAAGGTAACAAGGCCCCATAATAGAACAAAGCTTCCTTCACATATTCCGGTTCAAAATAATGGGCGGCATCCGGCGTACAGCGCAAATACACTTTGGTTCCCGGGGATAACTGGGTCTCAAGCTGGCGAATGGTATAGGTTCCATCCGGCTTGCCGCGCCATTCCATCGAAGGTCCTCCCTTCGCAGATTGGGTCAGCATGACGATCTCATTGCTCACCATGAAGCAGGACAACAGCCCAATCCCGAATCGTCCGATAAAAGAAGTCTCTCCATCCAGTAAGGCTTGCTGCCCACGCTTCGAGGATTGTCCGATCATCGCCAGAAATTCGTGAATATCCGCTTCGGTTAAGCCGACGCCGTTATCCTCCACCATCATCGTTAACTGCTCACCTGTGCCTGTCAGCTCTACGCGTACTTCACCTTGAAACCCATGCTCTGCCTCACTTCGTGCTGTAATGGCATCGGTCGCGTTCTGCATCAGTTCACGCAAGAAAACTTTGGGACTGCTATAGAGATGATTCGATAAAATCTGAATCATGCCACTCAGATTGACCTGAAAACGATATTCGTTGGATGCTGCCATTGTTTGCTCACCTTCCTCTAGTCCAACACAACAGAATTTTAACTTCATATGTGTACATACAATGTGTTAGACGAATTGTAAATTTTCAAATATGTAAATCTAAGACATTGGCATTCCACAACTCATAATGCCAAACGACCACGCCAAGCCGGCCCTGGTGGTAACCAAGACCGGCGTTAGATGAATATTCAGGCATACATCATATGTATAAGGCCTTCCCTTTTATTACCTCATTATGGATGGCAATGAAACGGGATATTGCATCCTTTTTACCACAATACAATGAACAAGAGAATGAGAAAACAAACCTGAGACCCGATTTTTCCGGACTTTAGGGCGGAAATGCCCTTTTCTCCGTGGGACTTTGGACCGAATAATATTTTTTACAATCCATTTGAACGATATTGTCCTGTTAAACGTATCATCTTCAAAATGAGAACGGATGGTGAAGGCATATGATTGAAGTTCGCAGCATATCCAAACAATTCAAAGAGCATCAGGCCCTGCGTGATGTCAGCTTCACGATTGAACAAGGCAGCGTGACCGGATTAATCGGCCCCAACGGCTCAGGCAAAACGACACTGATCCGCATTATGAACGGTGTCCTTGGGGCAACAAGCGGATCCGTAACAATTAACGGATTGGATCCCTCCACCCAAGCGGAGAAGGTGCTGGCCATGTGCGGCACACTCACGGAACAGAGTGGACTGTATGAGAATATGAGCGGACGCGACAATCTCATTTTCTTCGCAGACGCTTTTGGTATACAGCAGCATTCCAAACGAATTGACGAGCTGGTAGAGCTGTTCGAATTACAGGAGTATCAGCACCGCAAAGTGGGCACCTACAGTACAGGCATGAAGAAACGGCTCGGCCTTGCCCGAGTTCTGCTTCATCGCCCGTCCATTCTATTTCTGGATGAGCCGACCAATGGCCTAGACCCCGATGGGATTCAGATGGTACTCCGGATCATTCGCCGGATGAACCGTGAGGAGAACATGACCATTCTGGTCTCCTCTCACGTCCTGGCCCAACTCTCAGCCGTATGTGATCGATATATTTTCATGGAAAAGGGACGCAAGGTTGAAGAAGGCTCGGAGCAGGAGATTATACATCGTTATCTCACTGCGCCACGGCTTGAGGTAGAGGCCGTCCTGGCTGATGGATGGAGTGCGGCAGCTGAGTTTAATCCGGAGATCATTTCGGCGAACAAAGCCATTTTCCAGCTCCAGTCCCGTGAGGAAATCCCCATGCTGCTCAGACATTTAACCACGAACGGACAAGTCTATCAGGCTCGCCTAATCGGCAGTGATCTGGAAAGCATCTATTTTGCCATCAGGGAGGCACACCATCATGAATAATCGTCAAGCCATAAAAGCACTGGTACGCAAAGATATTCGGGCCATCACAGCCAGCATTCAGTTATGGCTCCCCATGCTGATCGTTCCGCTCATTATCGGGGTTACCATGCCTGCCATACTCATATGGCTCGCTTCCCGCGTTGAGCTTCGTTCCATCGGAAATATCGGATTCCTGCTCGACAGCCTCGATATCTTGAGCAGCTCAGGACAGATCCCGGAACTGGCCTCCATGGCTACAGACAACCATCGCATTGTCTATTATCTGGCCTTATATATGTTTGCACCGCTGTTTCTGATCATTCCGGTGATGGCCTCAAGCATCCTGACAGCGAACAGCTTCGCGGGGGAGAAGGAACGCAAGACGCTCGAAGGTCTTCTCTTCACGCCCATCAGCATGGAAACCCTGTTTAAAGGCAAAGTACTGGCTGCTCTTATCCCTTCCATACTGCTGTCCTGGATTACCTTTCTCATCTATGGGATCATTGCCAATATTCTGATGTACCCCATGTTCGGAGCCCTAATGTTCCCGAACTGGAATTGGATCATTCTTGTGCTGTGGGTGGTTCCGTCATGCAGTCTTATGGTCATCCTGCTCAATGTATTGATCTCGGCCAAAGTTCGTGGATTTCAGGAAGCTTATCAGCTGGGAGGACTTATCGTTCTTCCTCTGCTAGCACTAATTGCTGGTCAGGCAAGCGGAATGCTGCTTATCAGCCCTGTATTGCTGCTGCTGATTGGAGCTGCGCTTCTGCTCATCAGCCTGGTCCTGCTTCGTCTGGTTTCACTCTGGAATAGTCGCCAGCAGCTGGCTGAGAGTCAGATCTGATCATGGTGACAGCAGAAGTGGTTCTATTCATATGGCGGCTCGATTGAGAAAATAAAAACGACAGGTTATGATAGGGAAACATGTACTTGGGGATGACCGAAGAAAGGAATGGAACCACTGATGGAATACAGTCTGCTTCAGAAAATGAAATATGCACAGCAATTAACGGCACAGGAGAAGCATATTGTGGACCACATTCTGAACAATCCCGAAGTTGTTTTTGAATCTACGGCTCATGAACTGGCTCAAGCCACCTATACAAGCTCATCAACCATTGTCCGTTTATGCAAAAAGCTGGGTACCCAAGGGTACCCAGACTTTCAATTAAAGCTTGCCCTCGATTATCAGCGGGCTCCTGCCACGCTTCCACCTGCGGATCATCCCTTTAACGAACTGGAGGATGTACGTTCCGCAATGGATTCCGTACCTTACCTTTATCATCAGGCATTGGAGGAAACACGCCGTCTGCTGAACGTTTCTGTGTTGCAGCGAATCGCCAATTGGGTGAAGGAATCCGGCCGGATTGATATCTACGGCAGTGATATGAACTACTATCTTGCACAGCAGGCCTGCACCAAGTGGAATGAATTGGGCATCTCTGCTATCGCGCACAACAGTCCGAATATGCATTATCTGAACACGATGAACCCTAATGTATCCACACTTTCCTTCGTCATTTCACATACCGGGGAGAATCAGTCGATGGTTGATGTCGCCAAAATTCTGAACGGGAAAAACATGAACGTCATTGCGATCACGGGCAATAACCATTCCAGCTTGTCCAGACAATCCAACGAAACCCTGCTCAGCTATGGCTACAATGAACAAATGAGGCTTTCCAAAATGTCCTCTATGGTTTCTGTACTTTATCTCTTCGATATCCTGTACATGAGCAGCATTCGTGACAGCTATTAACCTCAATCGGCAGCAAAGACAATCCCCACATCCTTGCGCGCTTCGGCCAATATGTTCATCACAGATTGACTGTGGCTGAGGAGCTCATAACATTTCGCGTAATCCTTATTGATATAGATATTTCTAAAGGCTTCCCATTCGTAATAAAGCCAGTTGGACTGTGCCTGCACATTGATCGTCTCCAGGGGCTCCTGCCCAATCTGGATCTTGATTTCCTGGCACCCGTTGGCTCCTCCCACAACTTGAATATATCCCTTCTCCCCCTGAATCAAGACAAAATTCATGCTGGTTGTGTCCTTACATCCTACACACTCCGCAATAAACTCGGGATACTTCAGAACCACCACCCCTGATGTATCAATCCCATTGACGTGTCGGTTAGCCGTATAGGATACGGTTTCCGGGCTGCCAAACATTTTCATGACAAAATGAAGGTTGTATATGTTGATATCCATCAGCGCACCACCGGAGAATTTGGGGTTAAATACATTCGGTGTTTCCCCGGCAAGCAGCTGATTGTATTTACTCGAATACTGACTGTAATTGCACTGAATGAACCGAATATTCCCCAGTTTGGACAGCTGCTCCTTCACCTTGTTGTAGTTAGGAAGATGGATGTTTGAGATCGCCTCAAACAGAAACAGATTTTTTTCCCGGGCCAGTTTAATCAGCGCTTGGGCTTCCCATGCCGTTGATGTGAATGGTTTCTCACAGACGACATGTTTACCATGCTGAAGCGCCTGATAGGCCTGCTCATAATGCATGCTGTTGGGTGATGCGATGTAAATAAAGTCCACATTCGGGTCAGTATAGAGTTCGTTCAGATTCGTGTAGATGGTCTGCACTCCATATTTGTCTGCAAGCGGCTCTGCTGTTTCCCTTTTCCGGGAGTAAATAGCTGTACATTGCACTCCATCCACTTCGTCAATTGCCGATAAAATGGCATCCACAATAGATCCTGTCCCAATCGTAGCTATATTCATCGTTGTTTCGCTCCTCTTCTTTATATCCAATCATCTGGTCTTTTTCGCGGCTTCGACTCCATCATGCAAAATATCCAGTACATATAAAACCTCATGATCCTTGACGGGCTTCTCATCGTGATGACGGATAGCCTCAAGCAATTTCTCATATAAAATGCCATAGTCCGTCACTTCAGACGGTACGTTCTCCGTATGGGACTCCCCTTTCTCGTCCACATAACTCAGTGTCCCCCAATTCGTTTCAGGTTCAATATCAAAGGATACGGATGTTGGTCCGGCTCCATTCTTCGATTGATGACCACTGCTGTACTTCACAAAACTGCCCCGGTCTCCGTGGATGATAAATTTCGGATGTTCGATCTTGACAAGCAGGCTGCACTTAATGGTCGCTTTCATCCGTCCGTACCGGAAATCGATATCGATATAGTCATCCGATTCCCCAGGCGCCACCAGACTTCGGACATCATAATCAATCCGGTCTGCTTCACCGTATAACGATATTAGCTGATCAATGGTATGCACCGCCAAACCATGCAGCAACCCAAACCCTTTGCGACTGTACTGCGGATGAAAATAATCATAGTGGGACTGGATCTCCACAATATTGCCCAGCTTGCCGCTCTCGATCACTTTTTTCAAAGTAAGAAAGTCCCCATCATACCTGCGGTTCTGGTTCGCCATCGCGATAAGATGTTTACGTTCCGCCAGTTCAAAAATCTCCTTGGCTTCAGCCGAAGTTGAGGCAAACGGCTTCTCGACCAAAACATGTTTGCCATGTTCCAATGCCAATTTGGCGTATTCAACATGACTGTCCACATGAGTCGCAACAACAATAAGTTCGATATCTGGATCATGCAGTATATCGTTAAGGACTGTAGTAAACGTAATTTCAGGGTAGTAGCCCTCTCGCTCCGTGTCGCCCACCCGGTCTTCCTCACGTCGGTAGATCGTCTTCACCCGAATCTGCTCTCTTCTCTCCAGATAAGGCAGATGATAATTCACTACGGCATTTCCAAATCCAATGATAGCGATCTTCAACATATGGAATCACTCCTCTACTTTGGTTAAGCGCAATGTTATCATGCAGCAGACTCGTGGTGAATGCTTTGGAGAAGGAATGGCAGCAACATTCGAAAATGGATTCAAGGCTTGGGATAGCGTGAAATTCAATTTCAAACTGCGGGCATCAGGCAGCTTGGATATAACAATTTTTCCCTAGTTTACCGATATAATTTAAGAAACGAACTACATACATATGGATGAAGGGTGTCGATGGAGACATGAGCAAATGGTTTACAGGCATGCAGCGCAAGATCAGTACTTTTCTGTTGTTTACACTGATCACTGCAGCAATATTGGGCGGAGGTAATGCAGCACAGGCAGCTTCCCTCAATCAATCTACTGTGTATTACGATTCGGACGGTGTATTGTACAAAGTATCCGGAGATGGCAGCAATACGACAGAAGTTTTACTTGATTTTCAGGGTGTGGACCTTGTAGCGGCAGGTTCTCACCTCTTCTACACTTCAACTGAAACTTCCACAACACTGCTTCGGGTTCCCAATGACGGATCGCGCGATACCGCCGAGACGTTTGCAACCGACGTTCTGCGTTACGATACGGATAACGGATTCATATATTACATGGATGCGAAAGGTTCGATCTATCGTGCGAGTGGTGATGGTGAGCCAACTTCCGTTAAAAAGATCGCAGACAAAGCAGATACGGATTTCCCGCTGCTCGCCGTCATTAAGGGCCGCGTTTATTACAACGCCCTCGTTAACGGCAATACCTGGATCGTCTCCAAAGCTACAAATGGCAGCGGAACTGTACAACGGATTGCTGAAGGCGCAGTGGAAAGCACTTATTTTATGAATTCGGCAAAAAACAAACTGCAACTGATGGTTAACACCAATCCTTATGAAACCTACTACTCCACCAATGCTGTGGTCATGTACACCGTGAACTACAGTACAGGCAAGGCAAGTGCTGTGAATCCAAAAGCCAAGCTGGACGTAAATGCAGTATATTCCGGGGGCTGGAGCAGCTCGTTTTACGTGTATAACAAAGGAATCAGCCTGGACAGCAGCAAGGATTACAACTACGCAACAGGCAAAGCTTTTGCCCTTACCACTTCAGGCAAGACATTCCAGCTTCATAGCAAAAGTATCCGAGAAGTAAGTGCACTTGGCACAGAAAAGGCAGTTATCATTGATGCAGACAAAAAAGCGTACGCAAAATCCGTATCTGGCAGCAAGGTCACCAAAACGACCAATCTAAATTTGACTAACGTCAATTACGTTGGGGATCAGCTGACCAATGGCACAGCAACACTTGCCTACATTTCTGGCGACAATGGCCTCTACGCTGTAAGTTCGACACTCAAAGTAACCAAACTGGTCGGGGATGAATGGGACACCTTCCATTTCAGAGATGATGTACCAGGCATCTTCTACATTAACGCGAAAGACCTCTATCGTTTGTATCATATCCAGGCGAATGGATCAGGTAATAAAGTGTTAAGTGAAGTATTCCTGGACGACATTCTGTTGGTAACACCAAACTAAATTTCTTATTAAATAAAGAGGATTACCTTGCAGCCCTGCGGCTCCCGGTATCCTCTTTTTATATGTTCACAACTATTTTTGAAAAACGACTTCCATATGAGAATGATAATTGTTATCATTAAGAAAATGAGACAAAAGGATGGTCCGTATGAATGAACAGCTTCCCTTCATTTCTGAAACGTCAACTCTACCACTCCTCTCTTCCATGTGCCGTGTACGCCGTGGGGAGAATTTCCGTGTGCATGGCAAGACGGTTTCCCGGCCTATGCTGTGTCTTGTTTTGCAAGGAGAAGGTGTTCTGATCCTTAATGATCAAATACATAAAGCGTGCGCCCATCAACTATTTGTTCTGGAGGAGGGGACCACGATTGAGGCTGCCTCCCGCTCCGGTATTACGGAATGCATTCTCCTATCGATGAACACGTTCCAGTTGAAGCAAGTACGTGGTGAATGGAAAATGATTTCTGATCCCTGCCTACCCTTCCAATGGTCAACCGGTCCTATGCCTGTTCGTCATGAGCAGCAGATGGTCTCGCGCATGGAACAATTATATACAGCCTATCAGGGCGTTCAGCAGGAACATTTTATTAATATACACACTCAGCTCCACGAATTGTTGCAGTACATTTCCGAGAATCGTCTAGAAGCCAATCAGGAGAAGGTTGACCCTGCCCTGGAGCGAAGCATTATGTATATGCACCGATTCATGGGTGAAGGCATAAGTATGGACCAGCTGGCCAAGATCGCTGGCCTGACTCCGAGCTCATACTCCCGCAGCTTCAAGAAGGCCAAGGACATGTCACCAACAGATTACCTAAATCGACTGCGGATTGAAGAAGCCAAACAACAATTGCAGCAGGAGCCGTGTTCCATCAAAGATGTCGCTGAATCTGTAGGTTATGGCAATGAGTATTATTTTAATCGCAAATTTAAACAAGCTGTCGGTATCTCACCCAGTATATATATGAAGAGAGAACAATTGCGAGTAGCAACAGCTTCCGTTCTGGGCCTGGAACATAACTTGTCTTCCCTAGGGCTAGAAGCGATTGCGACGCTAAACGGGTTCACAGATCAGGAACTGAGCGAGAACGAACACCAGCATAAGCTCACATTGCAACTCAACAAGCTTCGCCAATCCAAGCCTGATCTGATTATTGCCGACACACATCATAAACCCTATTACGATAAACTGAAAAATATTGCGCCAACCGTCCTCCTTGAACCTGTTCAGGACTGGAAACAAATTCATTCCCGTATTGCCGAGCTGGTTGGACGGGAAAAACAAGCCTTGAATCATTTCAAACAGCTTGAATTTAGAACGCTGGATGTGGGCAAACGTCTGCAACAGTTTTTTGACCATGAACGGGTTACACTTGTAGAGGTTAAGCCTCCAATGATTCGGCTGCAGGGTACGCTCAATCATCCCCTGAGTCATTTGCTGTATACCGAATTGGGGCTGCAGCCTGCACAGATTGCTCCGCCAGAACACCAATGGGTCGATTACCCTGCTGAGCGCATCCCTTTGCTGGATACGGATCACTTGTTCATCCATCGTCTCTCCATGCATCCTGCCAGCGAAAAATTGCTGCGGCGGTTAAAACAGACGTCTTCATGGAATCGTTCGCCTGCTGTACTTGGTGGCAATGTACATGATATTTCAAGTTGGCTGATGATGAGCTGGACACCTTCGGGACGTCACCGGATTATGGATGAACTTATACACATCGCAGAGCAGCATGCGGCCCTCTCTCATGCCGGACTGATAGGGCAATTCTAATGCATTAGAAACGAAACCTGATTTTTTTCTTCATTATAAATACACAGCAAAAAGGCGCCTCCAAATAGGAGAGCGCCTTTTGGGTTCTGCTTAAGAGTTATCTTGAATCTCTTCCCGCGGAACCAGCTTATAGATTTCTTCATCTTCCATGGTGTCGATCAGTCGGTCCAGCCATTTGTAATATGCTTCCGCTTGCAACACTTTATTTTTGTCTACCTTTAGAATGTGAAGAAGTTCAGCATCTGCTTGCTCGTCCAGGTCCTTAATCAAACGATTCAGCTCCTCAACGGACTTGCGCAGCACCTGAAGGTTACTCTCCACCGCTTTTCTCCATTTAATTGCAAAATAATCCGTAAACGTCTGATGCCAGTCATACTCCACTTCATATAGGTCTTTCCGAGAGCCCTTGCTCCATACCTTATTTACCATTTTCAGATCCAGCAGTGTACGTACGCCGGTACTCATGCTCGTTTTGCTCATTTCCATTTCCCGGCCCATATCGTCAAGGGTCATAGGTTTGTCTGCAAAAAAAAGCAATCCATATAAGTGTCCCGTGGACAGCGTAACGCCGTATAGATCCATATTACGTCCGATAGCTTCAATGACGCGTTTACGGATTCTAAGAACGGTTGCCTGCTGTTCTTCTTGTAAATGGTCCAAGCCCATGCTTGCAACCTCCATTCTGAACATTCCCAGTCTTGGCACAAATAATTGCAACCATACAAGATCCTGCTTACATGGGAAAGCATCCGGCCGGACATCCTATACGCCAGAGGGCTTTCATTCACCCAATGTATGAAAAATGGAACCTTACCCGGTTGCATCTGCCTACGACTATCTTTAACCAAAAAACAGCTTAAATTAGCTCATTGTCTATTGTAGGAAAAGCAATATCAAATGTAAAGCCGCCTCATTAGGCAGAATAAAGAGTAAAACAGAGCATTCGGACGTAAAACTTTGTACAGTTTTTACTGTACAAACATTATGTACTGTTTATTCAGTTGATATACTGGTTAAGTATTGATACAATACAAAACGTTACCCAGAAAGACGGGAAGCGAAGCAACAATTACCGGATTTCGTGGCTGGGCGCACAAGTGTATGGGCTTGTGGATGCTGAAAGCCGTTCGAAGTGCACAACACATCAGAAGGGGTGAAAACATGACCATACTTGAAGTGAAAAATGTAAGTAAACTGTTTGGCCCCCAAACCGAGCAAGGTCTGCAATTACTGGAGCAAGGTTGGGGAAAAGAAAAGTTGGCCAAAGAAAAACAGATAACGGTTGGTGTCAACCGGGTCAACATGGAAATTAAGCAAGGTGAGATTTTTGTCATCATGGGACTTTCAGGAAGTGGTAAATCCACACTGGTTCGAATGTTCAACCGACTCATTGAACCAACATCCGGTGAAATTCTCGTTCACGGCAAGGATCTACGTAAAATGAACAAAGAGCAATTGCGCGAAGTACGCCGGAAAACAATCAGCATGGTATTCCAAAAATTTGCGTTGTTCCCGCACCGTACCGTTCTTGATAATGTGGAGTATGGACTTGAAGTCCAAAAGGTGGACAAAGCTGTTCGCCGGGAAAAAGCGAAAACCTCACTTGAACTGGTTGGCCTCAAAGGCTGGGAAGATAAGATGCCAGATGAACTGAGTGGTGGTATGCAGCAGCGTGTCGGCTTGGCTCGTGCGCTTGCCAATGACCCGGAAGTACTTTTAATGGATGAAGCGTTCAGTGCACTAGATCCACTGATCCGCCGGGATATGCAGGATGAACTGATTGAGCTTCAGGATAAAATGAAAAAGACGATTATTTTCATTACCCATGACTTGGACGAAGCGCTGCGCATCGGTGATCGTATTGCCCTCATGAAGGACGGCGCTGTCGTGCAGATCGGTACTCCGGAAGAAATTATGATTCAACCGGCCAACTCTTATGTGGCCCGCTTCGTCGAAGACGTGGATTTGTCCAAAGTCCTCACTGCATCACATGTAATGCGGCGCCCTGAAACAATTACGCTTGACCGTGGTCCTCGTGTTGCCCTCGAATTAATGCGCGAACGTGGTATTTCCAACCTGTTTGTCATTGACCGTTCGAAAAAATTGCTTGGTGTCATTACAGCAGATGATGCATCCCGTGCGATGCGTGAAAATAAAGTATTAAACGACATTCTAATCACGGACGGGCCGACAGTGGCGCCTGAGACCCTGATTCATGAATTGTTTGAAATGGTAAGTTCAGCCCATGTGCCTCTCGCTGTAGTAGGTGAGAATGGCCGTCTGCAAGGTGTTATCGTCCGCGGTGCCCTTCTGGGTGCGCTTAGCGGTGAAGTTGCAGTAAAGGAGGAACTTGTGAATGATTCCCAAAATACCACTAGCATCGTGGATTGAATCCATCGTTGACTGGATGAGCTCATCGCTCTCCGGATTGTTTAATGTAATCTCTGTTGTCATTCAGGAAGTAGTCGGATTCTTCTCCGGGCTGTTCTTGCTGCCCCATCCGCTCCTGTTCATTGCGATACTGGGTGTTCTAGCGTTCCTCGTGGGTCGCCTCCCATTGACACTATTTACGGTTATCGGATTCTTGCTCGTGGATAACTTGGGATACTGGTCCCAATCTATGGACACACTCGGTCTGGTTATCACTTCAGGACTGATCTCCATTCTGATTGGTGTTCCGGTCGGTATCTGGCTGGCATACAGTAAAACTGCAGCACGCATTATTACACCGCTGCTTGACTTCATGCAGACAATGCCTGCATTTGTCTACTTGCTGCCTGCGGTTACATTCTTTAGCCTTGGTGTTGTTCCAGGTGTTATCGCCTCCGTTATCTTCGCGATTCCGCCAACCATTCGTTTGACTCATCTGGGGATCAAACAGGTTTCTGGCGAACTGGTTGAAGCCGCGGATGCATTTGGTTCGACTTCCATGCAAAAACTGTTCAAAGTACAGCTTCCACTCGCCTTGCCTACTGTCATGTCGGGGATCAACCAAACAATTATGCTGTCGCTGTCCATGGTTGTCATTGCATCCATGATCGGTGCACAGGGTATTGGTGCGGAAGTATATCGTGCGGTAACACAGCTTCAAATTGGTAAAGGTTTCGAAGCAGGTCTTGCTGTCGTGGTACTTGCGATTGTACTCGACCGTTTCACGCAAAATCTGTTTATGCCTGGTCGGAAGAAGACCTCTCGTGTATCTTCTAAACAGAAGGCGTGGATTGCCGCAGCAGCTACACTCGTCGTGCTGGTTGCCGGTTTCTCCCAGTACTTCACGGGCGGGACTACTTCTGCCGGCGGTAACAACACAGCAGCCAATGCTGTCGGTGAAGAAGTCAATTACCAGATCATTGGTATCGATCCAGGGGCTGGTATCATGAAGTCCGCTGCCAAAGCGATCGAAGACTATAAACTGACTGACTGGACTCTGATTGAAGGCTCTGGTGCAGCCATGACGGCTACGCTGGACAAAGCGATCAAAAATGAGGAACCAATCATTATTACAGGTTGGACTCCGCACTGGATGTTCAACAAATATGATCTGAAATATCTGGAAGACCCTGAGAAATCTTTCGGTGATGCGGAAGAAATTCATACCATCGCTCGTAAAGGTCTGAAAGAAGATCACCCTGTTGCTTACGAATTCCTGTCCCGTTTCCAATGGACGTCGGACCAAATGGGTGAAATGATGACTGCTATCCAGGATGGCACATCTCCGGAAGAAGCAGCTAAAGCATATGCTGAGAAACATGCAGATCAGATTGCTGAGTGGACCAAAGGTCTGACTCCAGTGAACGGTGATGCATTCAAACTTAGCTATGTGGCTTGGGATTCCGAAATCGCAAGTACCAACCTGCTGAAATATGTGATGGAAAACAAACTGGGTTATAAAGTTAATGCTCTGCAAGTTGAAGCCGGACCGATGTGGACCGGGGTTGCTTCAGGCGACGTAGATGCTTCTCCTGCGGCTTGGCTGCCACTTACTCACGCAGACTACTGGGAGCGTTACAAAGACCAGGTTGACGATCTGGGAGCCAACATGACAGGTGTACGTACCGGTCTCGTTGTTCCTTCATACATGACGGACGTGAATTCGATTGAAGATCTGGAAACCGGTGCTGCTTCCTCCGCGCCAACGGCTAATGCCAATGTAGGCAATGAAGTGAACCATCAGATCATCGGTATCGATCCAGGTGCCGGCATTATGAAATCCACAGCAAGTGCAATTGAACATTACGGTCTGTCCAACTGGAACCTCGTTGAAGGTTCCGGTGCGGCCATGACAGCTACACTCGATAAAGCCTTCAAAAATGAAGAGCCCATTATCATTACAGGCTGGACACCACACTGGATGTTCAATCAATATGACCTGAAGTATCTGGATGATCCCGACAAAGTGTTCGGCGATGCTGAAGAGATTCACACCATTGCACGCAAGGGACTGAAAGAGGATCAACCTGTTGCCTATGAATTCCTGTCCCGTTTCCAATGGACCTCGGAAGATATGGGCGAGATGATGATTGCCATCCAAGGTGGCACTTCACCAGAACAGGCAGCTAAGGATTATGCTGAAAAACATGCAGATCAAATTAGCGAATGGACTAAAGGTTTGACGCCTGTTAATGGTAAAACCCTACGTCTCGGTTATGTTGCATGGGACTCGGAAATTGCAAGCACCAACCTGCTAAAATACGTGCTTGAGACGGAACTGGGTTATACCGTAAATGCCCTGCAAGTCGAAGCTGGTCCGATGTGGACCGGGGTAGCCACAGGTGATGTTGATGCTTCACCCGCTGCTTGGCTTCCGCTCACCCATGCAGACTACTGGGATAAATATAAAGATCAGATCGATGATCTGGGTGCCAACATGACAGGGGTCAAAACCGGACTTGTTGTCCCTGCGTATATGGATGTTCAATCCATTACCGATTTAAAAGATAATTAAACCAGATCGAGTTGAATCAACCTCAATTTGGAAAAAAGACCACCGAAAAATTCGGTGGTCTTTTTTATATGCTGCTTTTTTCTGGAATTCGAGCAAACTGTTTTCGTTAAGGCTAGATCTCATTTGAGATGTACTTCTAATGGAGCTATGTAGGTTTTACTTTGAACTGAACTACTACCTTATCCGATAAGTAACAATAACACACCAATTGTAATGAGTACTATACCCAAAATGCCATAGACTACCCTTGCTGCCTGTCGTCCAATCGTTTTCACGAAAAGTCCTGCCTGAAAGGTACTCATGAACCAATCCCAATTTTTCATACCGCCCAACATGCTGAAAATCCCTGCGATTATGGCAACCAATGCGAGCAAGATCGGTTGATCCTCCATATCATCACCCCTTCCAATATAATCCTGTTTACTATACTCGCTGATGATGAAAATGAACAGTAATTAAATAGTAAAAAACGGCTTACAGATTATGATCTGCAAGCCGTTTTAAGCAATTGCTAAAAGTTAAACTCTTTTGTGATTTGTAGGGATTTGAACAAACCTGGCCTGACTTGTTTCTGCCTGTGATGCATCATTTCTTTAATACAGATTCTAGTTATAGCTCACTTGCCGACATCAGCAGCGTCACCACTTCTGCACGGGTTGCATTCGCAAGCGGATTAAACCTGTTATTGCCTGTGCCCTTAATCAATCCGGCTTCATAAGCTGCTGCAATGTATGGAACTGCCCATGCCGGAACTTGATTTGCATCTGTGAAGCTTAACGTTGCATTGGATTCGATCGGAAGTCCCAGCGCTCTTACCAGCATGACTGTCATTTCCACGCGGGATACCTTGCCTGACGCACGGAACGTCTCATCCGTATATCCGCTGATAATGCCTTGTTCAACCGCCTGAGCGATAAACGATTGTGCCCAAGCCGGAATTTGTTCAGCATCCTTGAATGTTAAAGCCTTGTTGCTTGCTGATAATTCGAATCCTCTTGCGAGCATGACTGCAAACTCAGCACGTGTTGCCGGAGCATTTGGACGGAAGTTACCATCTGCATATCCGTTTACAATTCCCCGGGAAATGGCCTGCTCGATTGCAGCAGCTGCCCAGTGATTGCCAATATCCTTGAGAATAACACCCGGATTCGGTGTTGGCGTACCTCCGCCATTTTCATTGCCCGGAACCGTTGGCGTTGTTGGTGGTGTCGGATTGGTTGGCGTTACCGGTGTTGTTGGTGTTGTTGGTGTTGTTGTGCCTCCGCCACTGTTGCCACTGCCCGGATTGCTGCCGTTGTTGCCACCGCCGTTTCCGTCACCCGGAAGCGGTGATCCTTTCAGATCCGTACTGCGTCCTTCTGTTGTCTGATTAACTACACCCACTCGATCCAGATGCTCATGGAAGACCTCATAGTCTACCAGATTCAGTTCGTAGAATCGGTTGGCATCCTTCGCTGCTCTCATGGCGCGGTAGAAATCTCCGCCATTTGCCATAAAGGAGTTCGTTGCCACGATATAATATCCGTTTGGATCAATATCCGTGTACGTACCATCCGCATTTTTGATTTGCACTTTCACTACGCGTTGACCTTCTTGCGTCACGGTATTGGTCGTTGAATCAATTTTCTCGCCCGGTTTAGTGGAATCATAGTAGAAGCGCATGCCCGACACTTGCGGAAAGCGTCCCTCTCCCGTTTCCACACCACTCACACCATTTTCGAGAGCAGCTGTAATTTCCTTACCTGTCATTTTAAGTGCAGACAGATTGTTACCGAATGGCATAACGGTGAGCAGATCGCCCAACGTAATGTCACCTTTCTGGAACGATGCCCGGATACCGCCGCCATTTTGAATGGCCACATATCCTTTCACGTCGTTTTCCTTGACGATGGATTTCACTTTTTCCAGCATACCATCTGTCATCAGGTTACCCAGGTTGGTTTCCTGCTTGCGCACGTTACCACGTTCTCCATCGAGCAGTACGTTCGTTTTGCCGATGACTTCTTTCTTGAACTCTTCCAGCAGCGGTGCATATTCTGCCAGCTTGGCTTTTGCTGCCGGATCATCTGCATATACATATTTCCCCGCGGAATCTTTTGCATCCAGGCTCAGTAATTTACCGTTCCACGTTTTCAACACACCCTGTGCATCGAACGTGACATCCAATTGACCCAGGGACACATCATATTCTCCCGTTTGGACAACCAGAATCGGTTCAGCATGAGTTTCGACCACTACCGGCTCATTTAGAATCGTATGAGAGTGACCTCCGACTACAATGTCGATGCCTTCCACGGCTTCTGCCAGCTTCAGGTCTTCCGAGTACCCCAGATGAGTCAATGCGATAATTTTGTTAATGCCCTCTTGCTCCAGCATGGCAACTGTCGCTTGTGCACTTGCAATGTAATTCTCGAATTTTAGATCATCTCCTGGTGAGGACAGGGATACGGTATCTGTAGTCGTTAAGCCGAAGATTCCGACCTTCTCGCCGTCTACTTCCGTAATGATAGCCGGATAGATCTCAGCATTCTCGGCTGGTTGTCCGATGGTATCTTTGTATAAGCTGCCCAGGTTGGCATCCTTCGTAAAGTCAATATTGGCACTTACAAATGGGAATTCCGCTTTTTCAATGAATGGTTTGAGCACGCTTGTGCCTTTATCGAACTCATGGTTACCAAAGGTCATTGCGTCGTATCCGATCATGTTCATGAATTCCAGATCCGCTTGACCGTTGAAGAGATTGAAATACAAGGTTCCAGAGAATACATCCCCGGCATCCAGCACCAAGGTGTTATCGTTGCGTGTTTCTTTGATTGCCGTTACGCGGCGCGGAATGTTATCCAAGTGCGCGTGCGTGTCGTTGGTGTGCAATACACGAAGGTTGAAGTCACCTTCCTCTGCGTTACTTCCAATGCTCAATTGTGCAAGCAGTGGATCATGGTCACTGACGCGTCCATTAGCTGTTTCAAAATCCGCATTCACATGCACCACTTCAATGGCTGCCGTCTCAGACAGATTTTTGCTCACCAAGATGTGGTCCAGTGTTTGTGAATTGCCATCATAGATGTAGGAATAGCGTTTATTTTCTGGCAGCTTGTTCACCAGATTGTCCAGTTCATTACCTTCGATGATATTCAAAGTCTTGGAGAACTGGAAGTCATTGAAATCCCCAAGTACAGCTACATTTACGTTAGGATCTTTGTCTAAGAGTTCCTTCACAAAACCATTCACTGCCGCTGCCTGTCTGGCACGCTGAATTTCACTGCTTCGTGTCGCAGGCTGAATACTACCGTAAGGTTTCAGATCGCCACCTTTGGAATTCAGGTGATTTGCGATCACGACTACTCGTTCTCCATTAAATTCGAACTCAGCTGCAAGAGGTTTACGTGAGCTGGCAAATGCATCGTTTGTTGGATCAATACGCCCTGGATTCAGGGACAGCGTTCCATCCGATTCCACCCCAATTGCTGTTGTAGCATCTCCCTTAGTTCCTTGTTTCAAGGAGACACGCGCCTCGTTGTACAGGAAGCCTACACGAATGTTGGCACCCGGAGCCCCGCCATCCAGATTGTTTACCGGAGTAATATCCGTGTACTTATAAATAGGACCACCATTACTAGCAATTGCATCAATTAAAGTCTGGAAGCTCGCATCCGCAGCAGTTGTTCCGCTGTCGGTTGCTCCATCGTTATCCTGTACTTCCATGATACCGATAACGTCAGGATTCTTGAGGTTGTTGACCACAATACCACCAATTTTTACTGCTCTTGCAGCATCCTTCTGACTGAAATTCTCCACGTTGAAGGTTGCAATCGTCAGTTTATCATCAGCTTGCTCAATTACTGTTGTTGCCTGTTTAAGGTCACTCGAAATAACTGCCGGCAAATCCCCTTCCGCAGCTACCTTATAATTGCCGTTAGCGTAAGTCATCACACCTTGGACAGAATTCGCAAGCTTGTCCCCCGTTTTAACGGCCTGAGAAGGCTTTTTATTGATAAACAGCCGCTGTGGATTCAGGGAGCTCTCGAATGGTTCCGCTCCATCTCCAGTCAGAATGACTCCCCCTGCAGGCGTTCGTAACGGATTGTTTTCACCATTATCTACTACGACTGCCAGTCCTGGTTCACTGGAATACGGACCGATAATCGTGGCTTGATCAAGCTGTACTCTCATGCCTTCCAAACTCTCGTAAAAGTCGATTGCATCCACATCCGGATTAAACTCACCGAACTGATCCGAATCAATTACGGTAGGAATCATACGGCCATTTTTCCCAAGGATAACAGGTTCGGGCAGCGTCTGATTTTCAGCTTCAACCGTAATCGCTGTAGCCACTATTTCGGTTGTTGCCAGTTCGGTCGTTGCTGTCGCATATTCCTTCACTTGACCGGATACGCTGACTTTGTTGCCTACCGCCATACCATGAGTGGATTTATAAATAAGGATACCCTCAGATGTTTTTACGTCTTCATCTTCCATGCCAGGAATCTCCTGCATATAGAAGGAACTTGCATTGACAACATGAGTCACGATACCTTCAACATTTTGGACAGCCAGACCATCATACAGAGACTTATGAGATGCTCCTTGTATATCGTGAATTCTCAGGTTGTCCAGCTCCTGAAGAACGGTGTACGTAAAGCTATATACATCACTTGTGTTTCCGCCTGATACGGCAATCGCTTTAACAACCGTATCTTCATCTACTGTGATCGGTCCACTATAAATTGTAGATGTTTGGGTTGGTTCTGTTCCATCAACCGTGTAATAAATTTCCGCTCCTGCTGTTGGTGAGGATAAGGTCACGGTTGATCCTTTGACAATACCACCGGACGGGGCACTGGCTGTTACGGAGAGCAAATTTTCGACAACATCTGCTGCTGTACGTGGAATCAGCTCAAGGCCATAGCTTGTGTGATACGTCATGACGCCTGTCACTTTTTCGTATATTTTGCCTGCTGCCAGTGCGGTTGGACTATTCTTCGCATAGATCGTGATCTCTGCACCATCGGCATCGGTCGCATAGAAGGTAGAACTGCTGCTTCTTGTCACTGTGACTTCATTCACTTCGACAAGCATCCCCTCAAAAATACCGCCTGCACCCTTGCCTCCGCCCTCAGCCGGCATGAAGTCTTTGGATGTCAGAGTGATCGGTGCTGGAATTTCTTGATTCTTATCCAGAATTTTGATGTAACCGCCTGGGAACCCGGCCTTGTCTTTCTCTATCTGAAGCAAACCGTTATAAATAGTGAGTGGGCCATACGCTTTAATACGGTCTCCCGGCTCTACTGTGGAATCCGTTCCACGAACGACGATCCCTGCATTCTCATCCTGGATGTACAGATTGGCCATGCCTCCAGACTCTTCCCGGTAGGTCACAATTCCTCGAACGGTAACCGGGGTGTTCTCCGATTGGTTCCTGGCACTGGAGATGGAGATTGGCGTATTATCCACGATTGTATAATCGAAATTGGTAACAACACTATTTTCTAGACCGTCTTTTGCTGCAAAGGTTTCAATATAAGTTGCATCATTTACTGTAATGGGAACGGTGTATGGGAGATAGTCGGTGTCGTCATTTTGCTTGTAGTAGACTGCGGCACCAACTGTGGTTGTTGCAAGAGTAACCTTTGTTCCAGCTGGAACCATACCTGAGGAGGGATTAGCGGTAACGTTTGCCACTTTGTTTTCAGGCGTCTCATCAATCAGTTGGAAGGTGGTTGAGGTAATAGAGCGTATCCCTTTGGAACTAAAGTATTGAGACAACGTGCCATTGTTAATACGAACTTTGGATTTATACAAGGAAGGATTACTTTGTAGTCCGAAAATGCTTCGGGGAGCAGATGTCGGCACCTGAACAGGCATCATCTTGCTGATATTTGTCTCTTCAGGGCTATCTGCGATTGCAAAATTAGTGTCCAGTGCAAATGGTGAATTCAGATTTACGTTTGGACCATTACTAAATGTTCCTACGACATAACCTTCCACCGTGGCGGATGAGTCATTTGATTCCATAGCCAGTGCCTGAGCAACCGTCAACGGCTCGTCCGCAGCAGCTGCCTTGCTGTTAAATAACCCAACCGGAATAGCTCCTGTGATCAGCAGCACCATGGCTAAGAATAGTCTGAGCCAACTCCTTATTCGCTTACTATGCATCCTTTTCCTACCCCCATGTCTCGAATTTGCAATCATTTGTTCAAAGAGCCTGTACATTGGTTCAAATATAAGATAACTGAACTCCTTTATGATGTAAACCAAATTCTTGTTGTTTGATATAAATTAGTACATATACTTTACACAGTTTTAATAAATCGTATTTTAAAATCAATTACAGGACCACATTTTAATAAAAAACGTGACTTTATGACTCTAAATATTCAACAAACCATGCACATTTGACTATTTTAAGTTAGGTATTATTACATAATGTTTCAATCAAATATTTTTCTCGACATAAACTGATAACATTTAAATTTAAAAAGAAGTGTTTACCCGAATCTTGATCATGCTTTTAGACACAGCAAAACGATGCGACGTTCCATCAAGAGCGCCACATACGCTGTGTTGTTATATAAAACTTCGAAACTGTACCTAACGGATGATCCCGTTCGATTACTACACTTTTTCTTATTTCTTCACGGTACTGTTATACTGGGCAATCTTGTCTGTAATTTGTTTCGCAGCTGCATCGAGTGCTTCTTGCGGTGTACCTTGTCCGTTCAGTACCGTCTCAATCGCTCCTTCGACAAGTTGTCGAGCCTCCGGGAATACGCCCATTACAGCCCCGGATGTTGCTGTCGAATCAGCGGAAGCGTGCAATTGGTCGACTGCTGTCTGGAATTGCGGGTACTTCGCCATATTATCCTTTAATATTTGCTGATCGTAGGCTGCTGTCGTAATTGGGAAGTATCCTGTCGCAACACTCCAGCTCGCTTGTACTTCAGGTGTCGCCAAGTACTTGATGAATTCCCAAGCAGCCTGCTGCTGCGCTTCCGATTTGTTGTTCATGATATACAAGCTTGCGCCACCTACAACCACGCCGCCTTCTCTGGCATCTGCCGGACGAGGCAGGAAGCCTGTCCCCAGTTCAAACTTGCCACCAGCACCTTCTACAATTTTGCGTAATCCAGCAGTAGAATCCAGTGTCATACCGATTTGCTCTGCGGTAAATGCCGCCGTTGTATCATCTGTGCTGCGCCCCAGATTGGAGAGAGTATTCTCATCAATCATCTTTTTCCACCATGTCAGCGTCTTCACACCCGCTTCGGAATTCAAGAGAGATTCCGTCGCAGCACCGTCTCTTCCGTTACCATTGTTTACATAATCTGCATTCTGGTTTGCGAAGAACTGCTCCATGAACCAGCCGTAAATTGCCATGGATGCACCCGGCTTGCCGTCTTTTGCGAGTGCTTTTGCCGCTTGTTCAAACTCTTCATACGTCTTCGGTGGATTCTCTGGATCAAGACCTGCTGCCTTAAACATATCCTTGTTGTAGTACAGAATCGGGTTCGAAGTGTTGAAAGGCATGGCGTTCAGTTTGCCATCAATCGTGTAATAACGGATGATATTCGGCTCCAGTTGGGACAGGTCGAACTTGTCTTTGTCGATAAAATTCTGTACTGGTGTGATCATGCCCGAATCAATCATAAACTTGCTGCCGATTTCGTATACCTGGATGATGTCTGGACCGCTGTCCGATCCCATGGATGCTTTCAGCTTGTTTAGACTCTCATCGTATTTCCCTTGATAGATTGCTTTTACCTGAATATCCGGATGACTTGCATTGAAATCGGAAGCGAGTTGGTTAATGGCTTTCTCCCCTGCTCCGGACATGGAATGCCACCACGTCAGTTGAGTCGGCTCAGCAGCTGTCGCATCCGCTTGAGCTCCACTTACCGGACTGCTTGTCTCTGTTTTGCCGCCGCAGGCGGATATGACCAACATGAGTGCTGCCAACATCAATGCAAATGTGCCTCTTTTTTTCAAACGCATAATCTCTCTCCTTTTATTTGTGGCTCATTTCAAAAATCAATCTTGGAAATTCTGCAAGGTGGGCGTTGCAGTCACGAATCGTTCTTCAGATTGCTGTTATCCCCGGATTCTTTTATTCCACTCTTTATAGGGTTCATCCGGTGCTAAACGCAAACGCTTCGCTTCTTCAGAATCAACTTCGTCCCCTCCACTACTTCGCAGTTTCTCAATAAATGATCTTAAGAGTGCGCCTTATTTATTCGCTCCTGGGTAACAAAACCCGCCAACCTGAATGCACAACATATTTACTTAACTAGCCCTTCAGTGCGCCTGCAGCCATCCCCCGGACAAGCTGTTTCAATCCAAAAACAAGCAGCAGCAATGACGGCAGGATAACTAGCGCCGTTCCGGCAAACACCAGGTTCCACGCCGTGGATTCCTGAAACTCCAGCATCGAAATTCCGATCTGCACCGTTCTCATCTCAGGTGTGTTGGTTACAAGCAGTGGCCAGAGATACGAGTTGTACATATTCAGGAATGAATAGATCGCCAGCGTTCCTAATGCAGGACGGGATAGCGGAAGAACATGTGATACAAAGTAGCGGATATGTCCACATCCATCGATCTTTGCCGCCTCGAACAGCTCCTTCGGCAGCTGCATGAAGAACTGCCTTAACAGGAATGTACCAAATGCCGTGGCCAGAAATGGTACGGTAAGCCCTTGATAGCTATCCAGCCACCCCCAGCTGCGGATGGTCAGATAATTGGGAATCATGGTGACTTCCCACGGGATCATCATCGTTGCAACAAACATGCTGAAGATGACGTTTTTGCCTTTAAACTGCATTTTGGCAAAAGCATACGCTGCCATACTCGCTGTTATCAGCTGTCCAAGCATCGTCAGACCTGCAACCAGGAACGTATTTCCGATAAAGGAACCGATGGGAACGATATCAAACACTTCGGTAAAGTTGGATAAATCGATCGACTTCGGAATGATATGCGGCGGATAGGCGCTGGCATCCTCAGGCGTCATGACGGCCATGAAAAAGGTGTACAACACCGGATACAGCACTAGCGCCGCACAGATGGTAAGCAATACATACAATAGCGTTTTCGTCCACGGTGTCCTCATTGGTAATGCACTTTCCTTTCCACCCACTTGAACTGAATCAGGGTTAGCAGCATAATGACCGCGAAGAGGATGAGTGCCTGTGCACTTCCCGTCCCGAAGCGGAAATTCACGAAGGCTTCCTGATAGATGGAATAAACGAATACATTGGTACTGTCCATCGGGCCCCCACGGGTTAATATGTTAATCTGTCCAAAAGACTGAAAGGCTCCGATGATCGATACAACTGTTACAAAAAACAGGGTCGGTGAAAGCAGTGGCATGGAGATTTTGCGAAACGTGAGCATCGGACCTGCACCATCTATCTTCGCACTTTCATAAATTTCATCCGGGATGCCCTGCAATCCGCTGGACAAGATGATGTAATTGAATCCGAGATTCATCCAGATTGTCATGATGGAAATGGAGACTAGCGCCCAATCCGGACTGGTCAGCCAAGGAATTGGATCGATGCCCACCTTGCTAAGCAGATAATTCAACATGCCTAGAGTCGGGTGGAACAGGAACTTCCAGATGACGGCCGACGAACCCACTGATAATACAACCGGCAGAGAGAATACAAACTGGAACAAGCGCATGCCCTTGAAACGGTTGTGAGTCAATGCAGCCAGAATCAAGGCAGCCAGTATGCCTGTTGGCACAGTGAACAGGACAAACAGCAGCGTTACTTTCATTCCCTGCAAAAACAGCCCCGACTGAAACACAGCCTTGAAGTTGTCCATTCCCACGTAAGCCGCGATTTGCCCGGTAGGATCTGTGGAGTGCAGACTCAGATAAACAGACTTAAACATTGGGTAAAACAGAAACACTGCAAACAAAAGCAGCGATGGTGCCAGGAAACCATAGGCCAGCAGATTCTCCCGCATTCGCTGTACTCGCAGCGAAGCTGTCCGGCGCTCTTTAGTATCGGATACGCGCCGTCTGGCGGCGGGCAAGCTGATCCGGTTGTCAAGCTCACTCATCGGATTTTCTTCCCCCTTGGTCTATGCATTCGGTGTGTGAATGGTACTTAAGCTTCATCAACACCACGTTATCTAGTGTAAAAGTCGAATGTCACAGCAGGATTCACTCAGAATCAACTTAACGTTAATCGTGGACAAGGGACTTTACCCGATGAGCGAGCATTCAGATCGACAGGTTGGAGGCTTATAAACGAACGAAAAAACCGCAGCAAGACCCATTCCGGGATATTGCTGCAGTTCATTCTGTAAACGAAATATAAACGAGGATGTCATAATATCCCCATCCTTTTTTTACAATAATCTACAATACGTCCAAATGAACTTGTTGATTAGTTAAGATCATTGGCTATCAGCGATAGAATGGAAAAGGCAAAGTAATCGGTAGAAATCAGATAGTCGCCACTGCCAAATAGGGAGTGGCACAGCAATCTACCGATTAAGATGATACGGTACCGTCGTCACAATCACGTCTTTATAATTAATCAGATAGGCCCGAATCATGAAGCTGGTCTGGTTATGCAGTACATTTTGCCACCAATGCTTGGTGATGAATTGCGGAATCAAAATCGTGATATGGTCGGTCTCGGCCGTTTTCCACTCCACGGTATCGATAAATTTCTTCAGCGGGCCCATAATGCTGCGATATCTCGATTTGATAACAACCAGCCGCACACCTGGATTCCATTCCTCCCACTTCTGCTCCATCTTGCGGATGGACTCATCATCGAATCCGATATACAAGGCCACCACATGATCCGACATCGTCTGTGCATAACTGATTGTGTTCATCACCACCCGTGTGACCCCTGCTACCGGAATGACAATGGTATTGCCTTTTTTGGCCGGCTTATCGAGTTTGATATCAATGCGCAGCTCATCTGCGATATTGCAGTAATGGCGGTGAATACGCATGAAGACATATACAACGAGCGGCAAAAAGATAAAGATGACCCAGGTTTGCGTGAACTTGGTGAAAATAAAGATCAAGGTGATCGACAGAGTGGTCAGCATACCGACTGTATTCACCAGCAGTTTCATCTGCCAGCCTGACGGTTTAACCTTGATCCAGCGTATCATCATGCCGAGCTGTGACAGGGTGAATGGGATAAACACGCCCACCGCGTAGAGCGGGATCAGGCTTTCCGTATTTCCTTTGAATCCAACAACAAGCAAGGCAGACATGACACTCAGGAAAATAATGCCGTTCGAGAAGCCCAGCCGGTCTCCCCTAACCATAAACATATGAGGCATATATTTGTCCTTGGCCATCATGAAGGACAGCAGCGGGAATGCGGAATACGCCGTATTCGCTGCCAGGAACAAGATGAGTGCCGTCACACCTTGAATGATAAAATACATCCAGCCTCTGCCGAAGGTTGCTTCGGCAATCTGTGAAATCACCGTAGCATGAGGATCCGGTTTCACTCCGTAACCGAAGGCGAGCAAGGTGATCCCGATAAACATAACCCCAAGAATACATCCCATGAGCATCAGCGTGCCAGCTGCATTTTTCTCAGCAGGCTGCTTGAAGTTCGGAATGGCGTTACTGACAGCCTCCACACCGGTCAGAGCGGAACAGCCGGAGCTGAATGCCTTCAGCAGCAGAAATATACTCACATGAGACAGACTTGTTCCGAATTCAGGAGCGGCTGCTTCCATGCCGCCTGTCAGAAACTTAATGCCGCCCGATATAATCAAAACCGCAATTGAAAAGATAAACAGGTAGATCGGAATGGCCAGTACGGAAGCCGATTCCGTAACCCCCCGCAAATTCATAATCGTCAGAAAAACAATCATTATTAATGCAATCACTACGCTGTAATCATGAAGTACCGGAAAAGCCGATGTAATGGCATCTGTCCCTGCAGATGAACTTACAGCAACCGTTAAAATATAATCGACCAGCAGTGATCCTCCAGCAATCAGGCTGGATGTTGTCCCCAGATTATCCTTGGCTACGATATACGCACCGCCACCTGTAGGATAAGCAAATATCGTCTGACGGTAGGAAAAAATTAAAATGACGAGTAATCCGAGTACGGCGATGGAAATGGGCACAGAATACCACAAGGCGGCAAATCCGGCCGCTACGAGCACCAGCAAAATCTGTTCCGTTCCATAGGCTACAGAGGATAGCGCATCGGAGGACAGGATGGCGAGGGCCTTCCATTTCCCCAACTTTTCTGCATCCAGTTCAGCCGATTTCATCGGTCTGCCGATTAAGATTCTCTTCATTTTGCCAAGCATGATCATGACTTCCTTCCATCTCTCATCTGTGAAGCATTGTTATTATGCAAAATCCAAAGCTCCCTGACAATACGTCATTTCACCCGAAAATCGCCAGCGTGTGATAATGCACCCTACGATTCAATAATGGATAACAAAGCGGTTCTTTATCAGTGTTTTGAACTTTTTTGAACCAAAATGACGTTTGTTAGCCGAAAAATAAGAAATGGCCCTTGGTTCATAGAACCAAAGACCATTCATTTTACCAGCTTCTTAATTATCGAGAATACCTGCACGCGGGGTAACCCCGAACGCCTGAGCCAACGTGGTCAGCTGTTCGTCCGTAATTCGCTGCTGAATCTCATGGCCCGCAACCAACATGTAAACCTGAGCTGCTTTCTCAATCGTCTCAATGAGACCGAAGGCCTCATCGATGGTTGTTCCTGTCCCGAAGATCCCGTGCTGTGGCCAGATGACCGCATGAACTTCCTTCATTTTCTCCGCCGTCTCACGGCCGATTTCATTAGATCCAGGTACCATCCACGGGATGATGCCAACACCATCCGGGAAAACGACCACACATTCCGTACACATCTGCCATAGGGTTTTCGTAAATTTCACTTCATCCAGTTCATGGATAAACGTCATCGCCAGCACGTTAGTGGCATGGTTATGCATGACCACCCGGTGGTTCGGGTCCACCTTCAGACGCTCAATATGGCTCATAAAATGCGTAGGCAGCTCACTCGTTGGATTCGCCCCGTTCTTCAATCCCCAGAGGACCTCCAGTTCTTCTCCATCATTCGAGACACGCAGCAAGCCCAGATTGCTCTCCGGATCCGCAAGTACATTTTTGAAATATTTGCCCGATGCGGTTACGATCACATATTTGCCTGCCAGTTCATGTACTGAAAATGCAGGTTTAATCCGCCTTATAACCTGTTGGACATCAATGTATCTGGCCACTTCTTCTTCTTCCAGCAGATAACTGACATTCCCTCCGTTGCGCTCATCCCAACCATTTTTCCACATATGCTGCGTAATCTCTGCCATCTCACGGATAAAGGGAATATTCCATCCCGGTGCTTGTGTCGCTTCGTTTCTAAGGGTCACGTTCATGATCATTCTCTCCTTATTTGGAAAATGTCGATCGATACGATTCACGTACATAGTAAGTTCCTTTTTTCACATTCATTATACCTTTGTTTGTCTTTACCAGTCAATAAAAAAACCATATTTAATCTTTATTTATTTTTGTTTATATTTGATTTAGCCTATTATAAAACCACAACAAAAAAATACCCTGCCGGATTCCGGCAGGGCTAGTCACACATCTATCTAACACGAGAAGGGGTTTACAAGAAATATCTTACCCCCTCTACCTTAATAGAAGCTGAAAATCGCATAAAAAAACAATGAAAAACGAACAACGCGGTATAGGTACAACTACTCCATGTCTGATTCCGACAATAAGTAAGACGGATGCATCTTGCCTGTCGGCTCGTAGAATTCATCTTTCTTATAGGTAAATCCCAGCTTCTGCAGCAGCCGTTTGGATACACCATTCTCTGGATGATGTCCTGCGAAGAGTGCATGAACACCCAATCGTTCAAATGCATAGCGGATAACAGCCTTCCCCGCTTCGAGTGCATACCCTTTCCCCCAGTGATCTCTGGTCAGGTGGACACCGAATTCATAAATTTTCTCCTCTGGTGCATAAGGACGTAATCCGCAGCACCCTACGAACACACCTGTTTCCTTATTAAAAAGTGGCCAGTACTGCACCTCCATCTCCCGCTGCCGTTCCATTTCCTGCGCGAGTCTGGCTTCGATCTCATCCTCGCTCATAAAACCTTTGCTGCTAATCCACTTTGACACCTCGGGATCCCCCCAAAGTGCAGAAGCCAAGGGTCGGTCCTCCTCGCTCCAGGTGGAGAATTGAAGACGTTCCGTTTCCAGAAATGTTTCTCTGCTCTTCACGCCTGTTTTATTGGTTTGATCCATAATCCTACCCCTCCTGCTTCTAAGCATGCTTCTACGAATGACTCTATTATAAATTACTCGTATAGCTTCTCTCATAAACAGAAGGATGTAATATTAGAAATAACAGGCTGTGACTCTATTCATACATTCATCTAAATTATCTCATCATAAATAAGAAAAGCCCCTGTCGACATATTGTCCGACAAGGGCTTATCAAAGCATGCTGCGTTCATTAGAAATCAGATGTTGCGATTTGGATCGTACCGGTCGAAGCACCTGCAACCGTAGTTAACAAGGCAGCAACGAGCAGCAAATGAACCGACAACGTGAGGCTGTTACCTGCAGGAATCGTATACGTGATCACGGGTGCATTGACACGAGTTACAACCAGGTCTACCGGAGCAGGTCCAAAGTTGTTGACCGTGATGCTGGCATTAGTACCTCCAAACAGATTTTCGTAATACGATTTCCCTACGCCAGCAGCCAAGTTGTAAAACTGTTGTGGTAAAAGGATGGCCATTGAAATCACCTCCTTTTGCTTTGATACGGTATTCTATGTTTGGAATCTAGCATTGTAACGGTAAATTGACCGTGGAACTATGTCCATTTTGATAGAATTCATAGTTTATATAGGCCACTAACACAAAAAAGCCCCAAAGGAATCGACACAAGATGTGTCTGCCTTCAGGGCCTCATGATTATGCATATAACATGAAAAAGTTTAACTCATGTCCTTGTTGCTTAAGATAGTTGTACAACTGGGAACGATGATGGAACACATGGGTTACCGTCTCAATTTGCCATTTCACCTGTACATGCCCATGTTCCATATAAAAGGCAGTCGTAGACCGATTCAACAGATCTTCTTCACTCAGTGATACGATGTACGCTTTGTACGTTTCAAAATTGCGCCACAGGACCGCTTCCAGCTGTTCAATATCCTCAATACCAGATAAACTATTTTCTATTGTTCCAACTTCCGCTTCACTTTTCTCCTGCATGATGGCAAGGTCAGATGCCGTAATCTGGATCCAGTGGTGAACCAGCTCCACCAGTGAACGCATGTTTTCCTGAGGGCGATAAGCCCAGTCTTCCGGACGAATCAGGCGAATCAGGGAAGCTCCGGTCCGTACACCTGTCTCCAACTCATCCAACAAATGATCCCGAATTTGCATTGTTCCATTCATCGTTCATGTCTCCTTTATTATAATTCTCGCATTTCCAGTATAAACGAAGTCTCGTCTGATCTATTGTACTTTTCGGACAGCATCCGGCGATGCTCTTTGGCAGCGGTAAGCGGCGTTTCTCCATACAACTTGCGAAATTGCCGAATCAGATGTGCCTGGTCAAAAAATCCATGATTTTGAGCCAGTGCTGCCCAGTCCGTACGCTGCCCCTGATGGATTTCTCTCAGAACACAGTGAAATCGAACCACCTCGCTAAACCGTTTAGGGCTGATCCCCACCCATTCACCGAACTTGCGATGCAGCTGCCGCTCACTCACAACCTCTCGGCTGGCCAGCTCTTTCACACTCATCCGTCCACCGTTCACAAAGATTCGGTGCATGGCATTTTTCATCAAATCTTTCTCATATGTACTTCCATCCCCAGATAATAGGCACAAATACGTCTCCATGACCTGCACCCTCTCTTCAAAATGCTTGGTCCCAGCCATTCGCTCGCGAAGCTCGTCGATGTTAGCTGGCCAGCATTCCTCCAAGGGGATGCGCCTGTCCGTGAAGGACTCCAGCGGCAAACCGTGAAAGTGACGTGCCCCACCGGGAAAAAACCGAACACCAAAGGTGTAGTCCGCAGGCGGGTTGACCTCTACACTTACTGGAATGGCAAACGGCTCGGTATAATTGCCACAGTAGGCAAAAGAATGCTGCTGAAGAACAGCATCATATGTTATCAGAATATCCGTACAACCATCAGGTAATACTCTGCCGGGCACACTCTCTAAAGGATTGTAACCAGCATAACAAGTAGTCCCCGATTCCCAGAAGCAAGCGATATAGGCTGTCATCGGGTGAGACGGTGGTTGTTCTATGTAATAGGTGTGTACATCGGTCCCATTCATCTGGATTGGCCTGAACAACGGGTGCAGCCTGGCGTCCACCGAAAACTCCCCTCCCAAACGCAAGGATAACTAACTTTTTCAATCACACAACTATTTTCTCTATCATACCATCTCAAGAATAATTTAGGAAAAAAGGTGCCCTACCGGAGGACAATCCGATAGGGCCATTCACACATCTATTTAACACGAGAAGGGGCTTACAAGATTGATATTACCTTCACTACCTTAAGTGAATCTGAAATTGAGATGAAAGTTACATCAAATTTTAGATTGCCTGAAAGCAGTCTCCCATCCTTCTGTCCTCGAACGAAACAAAAAGACCCCAAAAGAGGTCACTTGTTCAAGTGTACATCTCTCGGGGCCTTCTTCTACTCATGGATATGAGTTGCTGGACGGTTCATAAAGGTTGTTAAACCTTTACTTACATCATGCCGCCCATTCCACCCATGCCGCCCATATCAGGAGCGCCAGCAGGGCCTGCAGGTTCTGGCTTGTCAGCGATAACCGCTTCAGTAGTCAAGAACATTGCTGCTACGGAAGCAGCATTTTGCAGAGCAGAACGAGTTACTTTCGCAGGGTCAACGATACCCGCTTCGATCATGTTAACCCACTCGCCAGTAGCTGCGTTGTAACCTACGCCTACTTGCTCTTTTTTCAAACGTTCCACGATGACGGAACCTTCTTCGCCAGCGTTAGCTGCGATTGTGCGGATTGGTGATTCCAGTGCTTTCAGCACGATGTTCACACCTGTTTGCTCGTCACCGGACAGAGCTACACCAGCAACCGCTTGATATACGTTCAGGAGCGCAGTACCACCACCGGATACGATACCTTCTTCAACCGCAGCGCGAGTTGCGTTCAGGGCATCTTCGATGCGCAGTTTGCGTTCTTTCAATTCTGTTTCAGTAGCCGCACCGACTTTGATTACTGCTACGCCGCCGGACAATTTAGCCAGACGCTCTTGCAGTTTCTCTTTATCGAACTCAGAAGTTGTTTCTTCCAGTTGTGTACGGATTTGACTAACACGTGCATCGATATCGGATTTGTTACCAGCACCGTCAACGATGATTGTGTTTTCTTTAGTTACACGGATTTGGCGAGCTGTACCCAGTTGTTCCACAACAGCGGATTTCAGGTCCAGACCCAGTTCTTCCGTGATCACTTGGCCACCAGTAAGGGCAGCGATATCTTGCAGCATTGCTTTACGACGGTCACCAAAGCCAGGAGCTTTAACCGCTACAGCGTTAAATGTACCACGCAGTTTGTTCACAACCAGCATCGCGAGTGCTTCGCCTTCGATATCTTCAGCGATCAATACGAGTGGTTTACCTTGTTGTACGATTTTCTCAAGCAATGGCAGGATGTCCTGTGTGCTGGAGATTTTTTTGTCTGTGATCAGGATGTACGGGTTGTCCAGAACAGCTTCCATTTTGTCCGTATCCGTGATCATGTATGGAGAGATGTAACCGCGGTCGAATTGCATACCTTCAACCACTTCCAGCTCCGTTGCGAATCCACGGGATTCTTCAACTGTGATTACGCCGTCTTTGCCCACTTTTTCCATAGCTTCAGCGATCAGTTCGCCTACTTCTTCGTCAGCTGCAGAGATTGCAGCAACTTGTGCGATGGATTGTTTGCCTTCTACCGGTTTGGAGATGGATTGAAGCTCAGCAACCGCAGCTTTAACCGCTTTGTCGATCCCTTTACGGATACCGATTGGGCTAGCGCCTGCAGTTACGTTTTTCAGACCTTCTGTGATCAATGCTTGAGCAAGTACAGTCGCTGTTGTAGTACCGTCACCAGCAACATCGTTTGTTTTGGTTGCTACTTCTTTAACCAGTTGTGCACCCATGTTCTCAAATGCATCTTCCAGTTCGATTTCTTTAGCGATGGTTACACCGTCATTCGTGATGAGCGGGCTTCCGAATTTTTTCTCCAAAACCACGTTGCGGCCTTTAGGACCGAGCGTTACTTTTACTGCGTTAGCCAATGCATCCACACCGCGAAGCATGGAGCGACGAGCGTCTTCACTAAATTTAATGTCTTTAGCCATGGTAAGAAAACCTCCCTAGTATATTGTAAAATGATCTTGCTATATGGTTCGGTTAACCGATTAAATTTGAATTAGTCGAGAATCGCGTGGATATCGCTCTCTTTCATAATCAAATATTCTTTACCTTCGAATTTGATTTCTGTTCCGGCATATTTGGAGAAGATTACGCGATCTCCTTCTTTCACTTCCAGAGCTACACGTACGCCGTCTTTCAGTGCACCCGCTCCAACGGCAATAATTTTGCCCTCTTGCGGTTTTTCTTTAGCAGAGTCCGGAAGTACGATCCCGAAAGAAGTTGTTTGCTCTTGCTCCAGTGGTTCTACCAATACGCGTTCACCTAAAGGTCTGATCATGAAAAATAGCCTCCTTTTGAAATTATATAACGTTGCATTGTAGGTTGTAGCCATATGTATTAGCACTCGACAGTGTTTAGTGCTAACAACCAACTTTATGATACTCAACTTGAAGCATGATTTCAAGTCCTTTTGAAGAATTCATGCGAGAATTTACGCTGCATTAACATCAGGACATCAAAACAGCGTGTTCAGCACCGCACCTCTTGTTGCGTAACCCTGTTACCGAGTCACCAATTAGCTGTAACGGAATCACTAAACAGCCCTTCACCATTGTATCCATTGCTGGACAAAATATGCCTGCCTGTCCCAGAACGCAGATCTCTCCGCAATTCATTATACCGGGCATAGTCTAATTGAAAGCTGCAAGAACAAGAGCACAGGAAGGTTCACTTAACCTGCGCTCTGCTCATTGTTGGCACGTACATATCTGGCCTCTGCCGCTTCATCGGCCGCAAGCTGTTTGCGGTATACGATGGCCGACAGAAACACACTGATCTCATATAACAGGAGTAACGGAATCATAACAAGCAGATCAGATATGAAATCCGGCGGCGTCACAACAACTGCGATGAAGATCAGGACAAAATAAGCCACCCGCCGCATCTTTCGCAGACGGATGGGATTCAATATCCGAAGCCCTGTCAGAAACATGATGAGCAGCGGAAGCTCGAATAATAGCGATACCGGCAGCACAATTCCAAACAGGAAACTGAAATACTGTTTCATTCCATAAGTCTCCACAAGCCCCATCTTCTCCGTAATCGTGGAAGTGAAAGCGAGTGCCATCGGAAATACAACATAGTACGCAAAGGCCAGTCCAACGAGAAATAACAGAAATACATAAGGCACATACTTCAGTGTCGCTTTCCGTTCACGAGGTCGCAAGCCTGGACTTACAAACTTCCAGATCTGAAACACAGTAAAGGGAAGCGTAATAATCAACGAAAACAGGCCGGCAATCTTCATATAGATCCCTATTCCATCCCAGAAGGAGAAGGCATGCAGCACAAACCCCTGAGCCGATTCCGCCTTCGTCAAATAGCGGTACACCGGATCTGCTACGAAGAATCCTGCCACCAGGCCCAGCACAAAAACGCTTAATACATAGATCAGCCGCTTGCGCAGCTCGCTCAAATGTTCCGTAATGGTCATTTCTTCATTCTGCTGCGTCATTCCTGCCCTCCATTATTGCCAGCTTAAAATACAAAACCCTTCCGGCAGGAAGGGATTTCTCATTCATTGCCGTCAGGTTACTCCGGCAGACGCTTGTCTACAGGCTTGGGAGCGGTCTCAGGCTCACTATCCACTGCCAGCGGCTTGGATTTCTCCTGCTCTTTGCGATTGGACGAATCATCCTCAGAGATGATTTCACGTGCGCCCTCTTTGAATTCACGGAAAGTACGTCCGACAGCACGTCCCAGTTCCGGGAGCTTGTTAGGTCCAAACAACAATAAAGCGATCACGGCCAGCAAAATAAACCCTGTTGGTCCAATGGAACTAAACATTGATATTCCTCCTCATCTCAAGCTTCGAAGATGCGTACACTTGGCCCTACACTCATAGATGGATCTGCTGTAATTTACAATTAAGCCCATCATACCACAGATGTAACCACTTACATAACCCGCAAAATCAACTAAGGAGTATAAAAGAAACGATTTTTAACTCTACATCTTTCCGGGTTGATTGCCGTTATTGCTTAAATTGCCCTGTAACCATCAGGAGCGCTTCGGGAAGCTGATCCATAATCGCAGCCAGATGCTCATGCACACCCTTCGGTGTACCCGGCAAATTGACAATCAACGTACGTCCACGAATCCCGCACACGCCCCGGAACAGCATGGCGGAACGATTTTTGCTCATAACGCTGTATCGCATCGCTTCTGCCATTCCCGGAACTTCACGTTCAATAACCCTACGCGTGGCTTCCGGTGTAATATCACGAATCGCCAGCTCCGTACCTCCGGTTGTTAGTACAAGGTCAGCATGAAAATAGTCTGTCATCTCAATCAAGGCCGCAATAATCTCATCGGGTTCATCCGGAACGATGCGGTATTCCACGATCTCCCCACCCAGTTCCTCTTCCACTAGCTCCCGGATTACTTGTGCACTCGTATCCTCACGTTCCCCGCGGGCCCCTTTGTCGCTGGCTGTCAGGATTGCTGTTCTCCACACCATAAAGATCACCCTTCTCCTCTATGAAAATAAATGTCCCTTATCGGTTGAAATCACCGTTTTTGCCACCACTTTTGGATTGCAGCATCGTTGGTCCGATAATCATGTCTTTTTGCAATGCTTTGCACATGTCATAGATCGTCAGTGCCGCTGCTGAAGCCGCCGTGAGCGCCTCCATCTCGACACCGGTTTTGCCTTCTGTTTTGACCGTGACCTGAATCGATAATTCGTCCAGGCCGTTGTCCTCAAAACGAATATCCACACCATTCAGTGCCAGTGGATGGCACATCGGAATCCAGTCTGACGTTTTCTTGGCGCCTTGGATTCCTGCGATTTGAGCCACGGCGAGCACATCGCCCTTCCCGATCCGTCCCTCCCGAATGGCTTCCAGTGTGGAGGGGTTCATCGTTACTTTGGATATGGCCACTGCCGTACGCACAGTTACTTCCTTGCCCGAAATATCCACCATACGGGCACGTCCCTGCTCGTTAAAATGTGTCAGCTTGCCTTCGCTCGAATCCGATCCATTCCTTGCATTGGAGTTCAATACCATCACAACCCTTTATTCGATATGTAGTATACCTTCGGTTGTCATCAACAGATCCATACGCAGATCAAACGGGTCCATCGGAATGTCATCCTGCAGTTGTCCCGGCAAGACGAGTGCAGCGAGAAGCGGCCTTTTTCCTGCTTTGAAGCATTCTTCTTCAAGCTGCTCGGCAAATCGGTCATAATAACCGCCACCATAACCAATTCGTCCGCCATGAAGATCATATCCAAGGCCGGGAACAATGACGAGATCAATATTGGGCCATTCCTCACGCTGAAGCACCCCGCAGGTGTCTTTGGGCTCCGGGATCCCCCATACGCCAGGCTCAATATCGTGCTCTCCGGCCACCCGCCTTAATTCCATACGGGCTGGATCCGCCAATACTTTCGGTGCGAACATCCTGTCGCCGTGCTTCCAACCATCCTCAAACAGAAAGGCCGTGGATGCTTCGCTTCTATAAGACAAGTAGCTGAAAATCGTCAACCTCTGCTTGTCCTGCCGAAGTCGCTGCAACTCCTGTTTAGCCACAAAACTAACTTCACTCATGGCGTGCTGCCGAATTGCCTCATCCATCAGATCACGACTCTTCATCAGTCTGGAACGAAGCTGGCTTTTGGATTCCGTCCGGTCCTGCATGTTCCTGAATAACCTCCTGTTGATGTGGAAGGTAGTAAAAAAGCGTCAATTCAAAACAATTATATGTTAAGACCAGTTGTCGTCTCGTTGAAAAAATTAAAATGAGTGATTTTCTGCAAAATCCTCATATATTCACATGTCTTCTTTCAGTTTATCATTAGTTGAGCAAAAAGACTACACGCCGGGGCGCTCGTTATCGGTGCATTTGATCTGTATTTCATGTAAACTGGAATGTAGTTGAATAATCAAGAACTGGACCTATGGAGGAACTTAATTATATGCTGCTGCAAGTATCCGGAATTATTAAACGTTATGGTGTCGATCCGATTCTGGACGGCGTGAACTTACAAATATTAGAACGTGAACGCATCGGACTCGTGGGCGTGAACGGTGCGGGGAAATCCACCCTGCTCAAAATCATTGCGGGCGAAATGTCCTATGATGGCGGACAGATTTTCAAATCCAAAGAGACAACCCTGGGTTATCTCGCCCAGAACAGTGGGCTGCAATCCGATCGCTCCATCTGGGAGGAGATGATGCATGTCTTCTCTCACCTGACCCAGGCTGAGGCTGAACTGCGGAAGATGGAACAGGATATTGCCGATCCAGCCCAGATGGAGGACGAGAAAAAGTATGCGGACCTGCTTGAACGCTACGCCCAGCGTTCGGACTGGTTCAAGGATCACGGCGGTTATGCGATGGAAACGCGTATTCGCAGCGTCCTGCACGGAATGGGCTTTGGCGAGTTTTCACCAGATACTCCGATTGCTACCTTAAGCGGTGGACAAAAGACACGTCTTGCACTTGCCCGCATCCTGCTTCAGGCACCCGACCTGCTCATGCTGGACGAGCCTACCAACTATCTGGACATTCCGACCCTGACGTGGCTGGAAGATTATCTAAGAGGTTATTCAGGGGCACTGCTCGTTGTATCCCATGACCGGTATTTCCTTGATCGGCTGGTGACCACCATTGTGGAGATCGAACGGCACCGCTCCAAAAAGTACACAGGGAATTACAGCCGTTATATGGAGCTTAAGGCAGCCGAGTATGAGAGTCAGATGAAACAGTACGAGAAACAGCAGGATGAGATCGCCAAGATGGAGGACTTTGTACAGAAAAATATTGTACGTGCATCCACGACAAAGCGTGCTCAGAGCCGCCGTAAAGCGCTGGACAAGATGGAACGATTGGACAAGCCGATGGGTGACTTGAAGAAAGCTCATTTTTCTTTTGAGACAGCCGTCATGTCAGGTAAGGAAGTGCTTCGTGTGGACGATCTTTCCGTCGCTTACGATGAAGCTTCGCCATTATTTCGCAATGTCTCATTCGATCTTAGACGCGGGGAAACGGTAGCGCTGATCGGACCGAACGGGATCGGGAAATCCACGATGCTGAAATGCCTCACCGGAAGCCTGCGCCCGGTAAGCGGCCAGATCCAGTGGGGAACCAAGGTGCAGATCGGCTATTATGATCAGGAGCAAACGGGGCTAAACCCCAACAATACGGTTCTGGAGGAGCTGTGGAGCGCATATCCCGGCATGGAGGAAGCAAGAATTCGCACCGTGCTTGGCAACTTCTTGTTCAGCGGAGATGATGTACTCAAAAAGATCTCCTCGCTGAGTGGCGGTGAGAAGGCTCGTGTCTCCCTCTCCAAGCTCATGCTCAAGGAAGCCAACATGCTGATTCTCGATGAGCCTACCAACCATCTCGACCTTTTCGCCAAAGAAGTGCTGGAAGCAGCGCTCATGGAATATGAGGGGACACTGCTGTTCATCTCTCATGACCGATATTTCCTCAACAAAATGGCTGAACGTATCGTGGAGCTGCATCCTGGAGGAACCGAGCATTACCTCGGAAACTATGATGACTATATTGAGAAGAAGCAGGAGCTTGAGGACATCGCACGCGAAGCAGAAGAAGCAGCTCTCTCTTCCTCTAAGCGGTCTGTGAAACCAGATCAGGAACCAACCGAGAAATCTGGAGCCGCTTCATTCGAAGCTGACAAGCAGGCCAAGCGTGAGGAGCGTAACCGGCAGCGGAAACAGGAAGCAATCGAACAGCAGATTGCCCAGCTGGAAACGGAAATTACGGAGCTTGAATCCCAGATGGCCCTTCCAGAGGTATATCAGGATTACATGAAGCTGCAGGAACTTCAGGGAGACGCGGAAGCACGGAAGCACCAGCTGGCCAAAGCGTATGAAGATTGGGAAATCCTCGCGCTTGAGTCTTGATTTCACACCTCGTCAGCATCCGTATTGGGCTCATGTGTAAGTTCAGTTAGTAAAAACAGAAATAGTAAAAGCCGACTCCTTAACCGGATCGGCTTTTTTGTTGTTTTTGCTTTAATATGAATCACTTCAGAGATTAATTTAGAGATTTTTCATTTGTCAAATTTACTCGAATTGTGAAAAATATTTTTACTCTACTCCATTTCATGTTTATCCACAGAAAAGCAAGATAGCAAGCAGTTTAATGAAGTTAATTATACAGCGGTAGAATCGCATTTTTGAACAAAAACCATATTTATCCACCAAGTTATCCACGTTATCCACAAGTTTGTGGATACAATGGGTGTATACTATCCCCTAAACCCTTTTAGTTTCGAAAACATTGCTGGATTGACTTTGGTTCAGTTACCCACAAATTATCCTGAATATGTGGATAACTATAATCACACCTTGACAGATCGCTTTTTACTTATATAGATTATCTCACATAATCAGACAAAAGCAGACCTTCAGAACTAAGGTCTGCTTTTCAATTTCTGATACGTCACTTCACTCTTTACTTGCTTATTCAACCTTTTCTATACGTGTACAGACTTGTCGCTTTCCGTTGACTCTGCCTTAAGTCCCGCAGCGTTACATGCTGCCACATAGGCAAGACCTGCTGCCATAACAATATCATTGTGCGTAGCCGTTCCTCTGAATTCCCGTCCTGCTCGCTCCACAGCAACAGCCGCCTCTGCTGTCGCCTCTTCTCCTCCGCTCAGCGCATGGATTTCCATATCCACGAAGCTGATATCATCGGAAATGCTCTGACCGATCGCACGAATGGCTGCTTCTACCGGTCCGCTGCCAACGGCAGAATACGTCTGTTCGCCCGCACCTGTCCGGATCCGAACGGCTGCCATCCGGTCTGTCATGCTGCCTGCAGTTACCTGCAGTTCAACCAGCTCATAATCCTGCGCAGGAATGTTCATCGTTTGGCTGACCATTTGCAGCAGCTGATCGTCACTGACCACTTTTTGTTTGTCAGCCGTTTCCTTGAATACTTCGTACAGCTGTTCCATTTGCTGTTCATCCGGTTCGAAACCGTACTTGCGAACACGGTCTTTCAGAGCGTGACGACCCGAATGTTTCCCCAGAATGATCATGCTGCGCGGAATACCCAATGCTTCAGGATCCATGATTTCATAGGTGTTCCGATTCTTCAGCAGTCCATCCTGGTGAATTCCCGATTCATGCTGGAACGCATTGCGTCCGACCACCGGCTTGTTATAAGCAATCGGGAAGTGCATGGCCCGGCTGATCTGGCGGGACGTCTCGTATAGCTGATTCAATTGGATATTCGTTGTGGCACCAATGGCATCTCCTCTTGTCTCCAGTGCCATGATCAGCTCCTCCAATGCACAGTTACCTGTACGCTCACCAATTCCGTTGATCGTTACTTCGATCTGGGAAGCCCCGTTCGCGATCGCAGCCAAACTGTTGGCCACTGCAAGTCCCAGATCATTATGACAGTGGGCGCTATACCGTACTTGATCGCCACCTCTGGCCCCCTCGCGGACACGGCGGAACATCTCTCCGTATTCATGCGGCAGCGCGTAACCGACGGTATCCGGCAGATTAATGATGCTGGCCCCAGCTTCAATAGCCACCTCAATCATTTCGATCAGGTCATCCATCTTGGTCCGGGCTGCATCCATCGCCGTGAATTCCACAATGTCGGTAAACTGGCGTGCATAGGACACCATCTCCCGTGCAGTAGCGACAACCTCACTGCGCGGACGACGCAATTGGTGCTCAATATGGATATCCGACGAAGAGATGAACAGGTGAATCCGGCGTCGTGCAGCATCAGCTGTTGCTTTCACTGCAGCATCTATGTCTCCTTTGACCGCACGGGCAAATCCGCAAATTTCCACATGTTGCAGTTGTCTGGATATCGCCTGAACCGCCGCGAACTCACCTGGGCTGGAGATCGGGAATCCAGGCTCAATGACGTCAATCCCAAGCGCAGCCAGCTGGTGAGCCAGCTCAATTTTTTGTTCAGGCTGCAGACTGGCTCCAGGTGCCTGTTCTCCATCACGCAGTGTGGTATCAAAAATCTCAATTTTCCGCTTGTTCATTTCCATTGTCATTATACTCCGCCTCCATTAATTTCAATGTATGTGTATTCCATGATGAACATTATCTATGCTGTTTTTTTCTCTCCTGAGTGCACGTCGACTTGCACTCCTGAATTCAATACCTATTCAACATTCAAAACGATGCTCTTCCACACCCACCCATTTGCTGCCGGCAGCAAAACAAATAACCCGCCATCTCATCTAAGAGACGGCGGGTTATATCCCCTCCGCGGTACCACTCTTGCTTGACGATTCCAACTTGCGCCAGACATCATCCACCTCGTCGTCTCCAGGCTCAACATCACTGCGCTGTCCATAGCGCTGCTTGATAGATCAATCTGGAGAAACACCTTATAACGGTGGTCAGCCGTTGCTGTGTACACAGGACTTCCTGTTTCCACAGCTCCGTTCCCGGGCGAGATTCAAACGATTCCAGCCACTGCGTTGCACCACCCCGCAGCTCTCTGAGCGCTTCATCGTTTTACTGCTCCCGTTCATTACATTTATCGTATGTAGTAACCCTTTTGTTCAATCAAAAAAGCCTGCCATCTCTCGCAATAATGCAAGAGACGACAGGCTGTAACCATCGCGGTACCACTCTTGTTGACTTTCCATGCTCCCAAGGCAGCTACCGTATGCGTCCATACGGATCTATTTCCTCTAGGATGAAAAATCCCCTTTGTTATTGCCGAGTTCTTACCTGACATTCAGGTCATCTGCACAGCAACGGCCCAATCACGGAGGCAATCCGTAACGATGTACTTTCTCATGACCTGTTCGGCCTTCGGATCCTCCCAAGGAGTTTCCGTGTTCCATCGTTCCGCTTCCAGGCGAGTTTCAGGTTTCCTTCGACTGCGTTGCACCTCCCCGCAGCTCTCTATGACCCGGATTTACCTTACTATTCCTGTTCATTGCGTTTTCGGTTCAGGACTTCAATATCCTGTTTAAATTTGTAACTAATATACATTCTTCACATGCTGCTGTCAACTCTATAATTCAAATGTCCGGCTACACAGTCTGAACAGACCATGCTTCCAAGGATATTCCCGGATCTGCCTTGGCATCAAATTCCGAGATTTCACCCCGCTGCCATTTCAAATACGCGGCCGCTCCGATCATGGCTGCATTATCCGTGCAGTACTCCATCGGCGGAATCAGCAATTCAAGCCCTTCCTTGGCACAACGCTCCTGTAATGCAGAACGCAAACCGCGATTAGCCGCAACGCCTCCGCACAGCAGCAGCTGGCGTGATCCGTATTCACGAACGGCCCGCACAGCTTTCTCCACCAATACTTCAACCACTGCTTCCTGGAATCCGCGTGCAACAGCAGACGGTTCCAGCGTTTCTCCACGCATTTTGGCCTGATTGAGGGCGTTCAGCACAGCAGATTTCAACCCACTGAGACTAAAATCGTATGAACCGGCTTCCAGCCATACCCGAGGTAAGGGTACAACCTTCTCTGCTTCAGACGCCATCCGGTCCACGTGAGGGCCACCCGGATATGGGCACCCCAACGCACGTGCTACCTTGTCGTACGCTTCGCCTACGGCATCATCGCGTGTACGTCCAATCAATTTGAAATTGCCTTCGGATTCCATATGCACAAGCTCCGTATGTCCGCCAGACACAACAAGAGCCATTGCAGGGTACTGCAGCTCATGCGTAAGCCGGTTGGCATAGATATGGCCGGCAATATGATGCGTGCCAATCAGTGGTTTGCCCAAAGCCATGGCGAGTGTTTTGGCTGCCACGATTCCCACCAACAATGCACCCACCAGTCCGGGTCCCTGTGTGACGGCGATTGCGCTCAGGTCTCTTGGACGGATACCGGATTGTTCAATCGCCTGTTCCATCATCAAGGTAATCACTTCCACATGCTTACGTGAAGCGACCTCAGGCACCACTCCGCCAAACGCCTTATGTGTCTCAATCTGACTCGAGATCAGGTTGGACAGCACTTCCTGTCCATCCTTGACCACGGCAACCGATGTTTCATCACAGCTGGTCTCCACCGCCAATATATAGGATGGAGCTGATTGTTGTTTATCACTCAGTTCGTTCATGAATCCGTTACGCTTCCTTCCTCTTCGCCGCTCCGGCCTGCAGGCGGCAAATTCGCCCACATAATCATCGCATCCTCCTGATTGTCGGAGTAATAGCCTTTGCGAAGACCTGCCGATTCAAACCCTTTTTTCTCATACAAACGCTGGGCAACCAGGTTCGATACCCTGACTTCCAGTGTCATTCGCTCCATGCCGAGATATGCTGCTGTCTTCATAAGCTCATCCAGCAGCTTGTCCCCCAGCTTGCGACCCCGGTAAGCCTGTCTTACCGCAATGTTGGTAATATGGGCCTCGTCCATAATGGTCCACATCCCGGCATATCCAATAGCCCTGCCGTCCAGTTCCATGACCATATATTTGGCAAAATGATTATTTGTTAATTCGTTTCGAAACGCTTCTTCCGTCCAGGGCATCGTAAATGCCTCATGTTCAATCACCATGACATCCGGAATATCATTCAATGTCATGAGTCTGAACTGAAGTGCTGCATCCTGTATGCTGCTTTCCTTATCGTCCATCCGCTCGCCACCCTTCTTTCAGCCTTTGCGCAGTAGATTGGCTTCGGCTTCGGCCAGCTGGGTGTAGTTGGGCACCAGTGCGTGCACATCATCGCGCTGCCCTGCAAGCAGCGCTTCGGCGCCAAGGCGCCCGATCCAGCGGCCTTCCAGCTCATAGGGAACGAGCTGGAGCGCCGTACCTGCAGGGCAGCGAAGCTCAGCCGCTGCTGCCTCATGCGGGCCCGTCTCGCCGACAATCCAGACGGCTGCGGGCCGCTCTTCCGGCGCCGCCTCCGCCATGCGGGCGGCGAGGGCTTCCAGCCATCCGTCCATCAGGCGGATGGCATCTGGCGCGAGCCGCCGGGGCGCATCGCTCCCGGCGGAGGCAAACAGCGCGGTGTACGCCTGACCGCGCCGCGCATCCACAAGCGGAACGATCCAGTGGACTGGGGCGGCACCTGTGCCGCCCTGGTCCACGGATGGCGTTCCGCCAGCCCCTGCTGCGGCAGGTTCATCTGCCGCAGCTTCAGCCTTGGCCGCGAGGCCGCGATGCCAGCCGCCCCAGGCCATCGCCTGCAGGCTGGACACCCCGGCAACGGGGATGTCCCATGCCCAGGCGAGTGTCTTCGCCGCTGTTACCGCAATGCGGATACCTGTGTATGAGCCTGGGCCGATGCCTACGGCAATGCCGTTCAGCTGACCAGGTGCAGTGCCGCTTGCTGCCAGCAGCTGCTCCATTACAGGCACGACGTGCACGGAGTGATTCCGTTCGGCACGTTCATTTCGCTCCTCCAGCAAGGCGTGATCTTCCATCACCGAGGCAGCCATCACCGCAGTGGACGTATCCAACGCCAAAAACCGCTGACGCGGCTTTTTTTGTAAATCTTCCATCATCATTTGACTCCATTCTGTCTGAACTGCCGGCACATGGCGGCATAAGTTTCACCGTACCCATCCAGCGTAATCGTGCGATCCTCCGGACCGGTTGTTTCAATCTGTACATGCAAATGGTCTTCCGGCAGCAGTTCGGGAATGATGCTGGACCACTCCACCAGACTGACTCCGGCTCCATAGAAGTATTCGTCCAGTCCAAGCTCGTCCGCTTCTTCCAGTGAAATACGATACACATCCATGTGATATAAAGGCAGACGCCCTTCATATTCCTTAATCAGCGTAAACGTGGGGCTGTTCACCACTTCACGTATACCCAGATGCCAAGCAAACTTTTGTGAAAATGCTGTTTTGCCCGCACCCAAATCACCGTCGAGTGCAATGACCATTCCGGCCGTTGCCTGTTCAGCAAGTGCGGATGCAAGCGCTTCTGTATCTGCAATGCCATGGGATTGATACACCCACTGCTCATGCGTCTTATTCACTATACGCCCCACCTTTGGCGGTCAACCGCCTGAGTTCACTTTGAACCTTATTATATCGGTCCCTTTCTTCCCCCGCAAGCATCGGGGTTGCGAGGCAAAAGAGGAACTTACCCTTCACAAACTCAAATAAACCGGCACCTTTCGGCACCGGCCTTCCTAAGTCATCCTGCAATCTGACGTTACCCCTCTACTCCTCCAGGCGATCCACACGAACCGTCTGTGTATTACCCGGATTGCTGCCTACTTGAACGGTTGCCATTCCATTAGCCTCATCCACATGTTCGATCCAGACCGGATCCCCCTCAAGTGTCACGGCAATGGTATCTTTCGAATCGTAAATTGCCTTGGCGCGTTTCACATCCATCATCTTATTCATACTCTCCTTCCGGATCATCATGTGGTTCACGAATCATCGTGTCCGTCGTACTCTCACCAATATACCCGTTATCCTCCGTAACCTGACCTCCACCTAACCCTTCATTCACCATCCGGTCAATGTCGAGCATGAAGGACTCCCGATCAAGTGGCAGCTTTTCGGAAGTCACCGCTTCCCAGTTCACCGCAGCAGCTGGCGTGTAAAATTCTTCAGCTTCCTCTGCCCCGGCAATGGGATATGGAGAAAAGGCATGCTTGTGCGCTTCTTCTTCATCCCTAGTGTTCTTCATTTCGGCACCTCCCAGCTTGTTCGATGTCTTACACTTCCTGACTCACATGCTTAAGACTCAATACCGTGTTCAAGCATGTTTCTGTTATCATCCCCCAGTCAGCCCGAACCATACGAATTCATCCTGTAAGCGATTATCCAGACACGGAAATGCCCATACTACATAATAAAAAAGGTACCTCGGAAAGGAGCCGACTCATGCATACGGTCTGGAAAGGTGCAATCAGCTTCGGTCTCGTGCATGTCCCTGTCAAAATGTTCTCGGCTACCGAAGACAAAGACATCTCCATGCGATATATCCATAAGGTCTGCGGCAGTCCGCTCGCTTATGTACGCCAATGTCCTTCCTGTGAGGTGGACGTAAAGTGGGAAGAAATCACCAAGGGTTATGAATACGAAAAAGGAAAATTTGTATTGTTCGAAAAAGATGAGCTGGAGGCACTGAATGATTCGGCCAGCAAAACCATTACCATTCTGGATTTTGTGGATTTGACGGAGATTGATCCCATCTATTTTCAAAAAACCTATTACCTCTCTCCCGATCAGGCCGGCGGTAACGCTTATCAGCTGCTGATGACAGCCATGCGGGATACAGGCAAAATCGGCATCGCCAAGGTCTCCATTCGTTCCAAAAGCAGCCTCGCTGCCATTCGGGTTCTGGAGGATTGTCTCTCCATGGAAACCATTTTCTATCCGGATGAGATTCGTCCAGTCTCACAAGTACCAAACTTGCCAGAAGCTCAAAATGTCAATGATAAGGAATTGACGATGGCAAAGCTGCTGATCGATCAATTGTCGACACCTTTTGAACCCGGCAAATATACAGACGATTACCGCAATAAACTGCTGGATCTCATCAATCACAAAGTTGCGGGTGAAGAGATCAAGATTGCGCCGGCTAAACCGGAAGCGAATGTCATGGATCTGATGGCAGCCCTTCAAGCCAGCATTGAGGCAGTCAAGCCCATTCCTGCAGACCCGGGAGCAACAACTGCCAAACCCAAAAAACGCGCACCCAAAAAGACAACTGTGCAAGCCGTGGTCGGAGGCGATACCGAAGCAGCTCCAGCCAAAAAGAAAAGAGCAACTTCCAAGACCAAATCATAACGAACAAAATCTTTACGATATGACCCGTCCGGCTCCGTTAGCCGGATTTTTTATTTTTATAGGCCCTCATATCCGCTAGTTCAGGTTTGCTCGAAACGTGAAAATACAATTGACGAAAGAAGATTTATATTTTATATTAACTTATGAAAAGTAACTTATTTATAATTATAAAGTTTATCCTATAGGATCCGAAGCGAGAATGATCTAACGTACCTATCCTTGTTAATGCAATTTAGATGAGATGATCTCAAACTTATTTCATATTAGGAGGAAATGATAATGACTACCCCATACCAGATCCCTGCAACTACTCACTTGGGTGAAGTAAGCCTGCGAATAAGCAGCCTGGAGCGATCCATTCAATTTTACACCGAGGTGGTTGGACTTCGTTTATTGGAACGCCAGGATAAGGTCGCAACGATGACCGCTGATGGCAAAACGTCGCTGCTGCGCCTGGAAGAACTGACTGATGCAGTGACATTGCCTGTTCGTTCTCATGCGGGCTTGTATCATTTTGCCATTCTGCTGCCTGACCGCAAGTCCCTCGGGCTTGCACTCCGCAATCTCGCCGCCTCTGGCATTGAAATCGGCCAAGGGGATCATCTGGTGAGTGAGGCCTTTTATATTTCCGATCCGGATCAAAACGGCATTGAAATCTACGCTGACCGTCCGCGTGATACCTGGAGACGTGATACAGACAACAACTACGTCATGGCAAGCGATCCGGTGGATGTACAGAGCTTGTTCGACATCTCGGAGAATGAGCCATGGCATGGCCTGCCGGCTGGAACGGTTATTGGTCATGTACACTTTCATGTACGCAGCTTGGAAGAATCCCGCCGCTTCTATACAGGTTTGCTCGGCTTTGACATCGTTGGCAATTTTGCAGGCATGTCAGCCTTGTTTGTTTCCGCAGGTGGATATCATCACCATATCGGCCTGAATATCTGGGCAGGCACAGGTGCTCCTGCGAATCCGAAACAGGCTACAGGAATCGATTACTTTACCATCGTATACGCCGGACAGGAACAACTGCAGCAAGCGCTGGAACAACTGCGCACGCAAGGTGCTGCACTTGAAGAACTGGGCGGTCAATGGTTTACCATTGATCCGCAGAATATCCGTATACGGCTGGTTACAGCAGAATAAACGCGTTACTCCATCATTTTTTGATTTTCCATTTCATACCAAGGAAGCTCGGACAGTGCACATCTCTTGATCCTTTGATTAGAGATGCCCTCGTCCGGGCTTTATTTATTATAAATATGGTGATTTTGGCGCATCCTAACCTAATATCCAGCTCGATCGATGAAGGAGAACCCACATGGTTGAAAAGGGACGTCTGACTGTAAGGCAGCTTGCTGCCTTAATGTTCCTCTGCACAATTGGTGAACAAATACTTGTATTTCCGGCCATGATCACCTCATTCGCCCACGAAGATGCTTGGATATCCGCTTTACTCGGTGTCGCCGGGGGTATGGGGATTCTGTCCATTTTTTTGGTCACCTATAAGCTTCACCCCAAACTCAATCTGATCGAAAATGCACTTCGAACATTCGGACCTTGGATCGGGGCCTTGTTCAGCTGTTTTTATTTGTTTTACTTTTTGATAAGCACATCGACATTTGTCAGAGAAATCGGGGATTTCATGTCTACCCAGATTTTGAGCGAATCACCGCTCTTGGTTGTGCATCTGCTCTTTGTCTGCTCCCTCGTATGGGGACTCATATGCGGACTGGAGTGTATAGCCAGGAGTTCAGAGCTCTTTCTTCCCTTGGTCGTATTTTTTCTGGTTATTCTGACGGTTTGTCTGCTGCCTCACTTGAAGCTGGACAACATCCAGCCTGTTCTTGCCCATGGCTTGGTCGATCCATTTCGAGGCTTTATCGCTGTGCTAACTTATCCTTATTGCGAGTTGTGCATCTTCCTGATGCTATTTCCCTATGCCAAGAAGGAGCCGCATTGGGAGAAGGATATTCTTCTGACAGGACTTATTGGTGGCCTGATGCTTACACTGACGCTGACCATTTGTCTGCTCGTCATGGGGCCATTCATGACGCAGCATCACTGGTTCGCCTCGTTTCAGCTGTCGCAAAAGATAAATATAGGCAATTTTCTGCAGCGGATTGAAGCCTTTATGGCATCCGTCTGGATTATCGCCGTTTATTTCAAAAGCATTCTGTTCTTCTACAGCTTTATCCTGGGGGTTACGAACCTGTTCCGACTGACAAGCTTCCGTTCACTGATCATGCCTGCAGCTCTTTTGATTTTGGCCATGTCCATTCTGATCGCTCCGGATGAGGTCTTTTATCTCAAAGTCATTATCCCTTATTGGATTGACTGGGATCTTACATGCGGCATCGCACTTCCTGTGCTGCTTATTTTGGTACATAAATTAAAGTCTCGTGCTTCAAAACGCGAACGCTATAACAGGTAAGCACTTCTGATTACGTTTGCTCAATAATGCCACCCGAAAGGAGCCTGCACATGTTTAAGCCTCTGATCCCCTTTGAACCTATATCTCGGGACAGGATTCCAAACGGACCTAACTGGATTGCCCAGGTAAAATGGGATGGCGTGCGCATGCTTGCGTACGAGGATGGCAATGAACTCCGATTGATTAACCGCAGACTGCACGACCGGACAGTTCAGTATCCAGAGCTGGTCTCTGACCGCAATCTGTGCAGCGTCCCCTCCTACATTCTGGATGGCGAAGTGATTGCGCTTGACCCCGAAACGGGAAAACCTTCTTTTTACCATGTGCTGCGCCGGGACCGTATGAGCAAACCAGACGGGATCGCCCAAGCCATGTACCGGATTCCAGTGACTTATATGGTTTTCGATATTTTGTACTGTGATGGAAAATGGGTCACCGATCAACCGCTTGCAGAACGCCAGCGTCTGCTGCATCGTGTCCTCAACCCGGGCTCACACGTTCAGGAGGTGACTAATACCTCCGATGCGGCTTCTCTGCTCACCGTTATGAGACAGCATCAGATGGAGGGGATTGTCTGTAAAGACCTGACAAGCACCTACGGTATCAATGGCAAGGATCAGCGCTGGCAAAAGGTTAAAATCATGCATGATCTATATGCCATGATTGGCGGGGTTACCTATCGGAGCGGCATTGTTAACGCCATTGCGGTTGGTGTATATGATGGGCCTCATTTTGTCTATATTGGTCATGTCGGCACAGGTAAACTGAACTCTGCCAGCTGGCGTAAACTGACCGAGGAAGTCGAACCGTTGATTCAAGAGGAGCGGCCGTTCCATAACGTGCCCGAACGAAGCTCCGAAACGACATGGATCAAGCCCCAGATCGGAGTCAAAGTGCAATACATGGAACTGACCCAGCATCGCACCCTACGCCATCCGAGTATACAAGCATTCGCAGAAGTATCTCGGGAAGACTGTCTTGCCAGCCAACTCACGAATGGAGTTTAGTAAACGCGCGTGATATTGGCTTAGATCTATATCATGAAAGGAGGCGTCCATATGCCCCGTACGATCAAAGGTACCATTACGATCGAAGGAATAGAGCTTACTGTAACCAATCCGGATAAACTGCTGTGGCCTGAAGCAGGAGTAACGAAAGCCATCTATTTGCAGAAGCTTGCCGCTATTGCTCCCTTTCTGCTGACGTACACCAGGAACCGCCTCCTGACAACCATCCGATATCCGCATGGTGCAGGCGGTGAATTTTTTTATCAAAAAAATGCTCCTGAACCCATTCCTGATTTCGTACGTACCGAGATCCATGAAGGCATCCGCTATATCGTCATGGACGGTCTTCCGGAACTGCTGTGGCTCGGCAATCTGGCCGCCCTGGAGTTCCATCCCTCCTTACATGCTGTAGGTAGCCATCTCCCATGTGAATGGATGATTGATCTCGACCCCTCTCTTGAAGAAGAGCCGCGTATTATGCAGGCTGCTTTAATCGTAGGCGAAACGCTGACTTCCCTTGGCCTCCGTTCTGTACCCAAAACTTCAGGTGCCACGGGCATACAGATCATCGTTCCCATCCGTCAGGGCATCACCTTTGATGAGCTGCGGGATATTGGTCATTTTGTCGGCAAGTACGTCACCCAGAAGCATCCGGATCTGTTTACACTGGAGCGGCTCAAAAAGGACCGCGGAGACCGCATTTATTTTGATTACCTGCAGCATTATGGCGGCAAAACCCTGGCCGCACCATATACACCTCGAGCTAAACCCGAGGGTACCGTATCCACCCCGCTTACGTGGGATGAAGTTCGGAACAATGTGTCGGTTAAGGATTATCACTTGATGAATATTGTGGAACGGCTGCAGCAGGTAGGTGATCTCATTGCCAGTGTTGAGCCGCAGCCCGTGGAATTAATTACACAGCATCTCAAAAAGAAATAGCCGGCATCCCTCAAACCAAGGGCGCCGGCTATTTTTTCATTTGTTATTATAAGCTTCTTAGATTAAGACTCGCTAATGGATACCTTTTTTCTTGAAACGTCCGCCCTTCACGTCATGAATGTTACCGATCGCCACAAAGGCCTGCGGGTCCCAATCTTCAACGATCGACTTCAGCTTCGCTTCTTCCAAACGGGTAATAACCACAAAGATAATTTTCTTCTCATCCCCGCTGAATCCGCCCTCTCCATCCAGGAAAGTAACGCCACGACCAAGGCGGTCTGTCAGTGCTGAACCGATATCCCGGTATTTCTCACTGATAATCCATACCGATTTGGACTGATCCAGACCTTCGTTGACGATATCAATCATCTTCATTGCAATATAATAGGCGATCATGGAATACAGGGCATTCGGCCAACCGAATACAAATCCCGCGCCTGCGAAAATAAACACGTTAATGAACAAAACGATCTGCCCAACCGACAGTGGTGATTTCTCACTAAGCAGGATGGCCACAATCTCCGTACCATCAAGCGATCCCCCGGACCGGATAACGAGACCCACACCGACCCCCAGGATCAATCCGCCAAAGACAGCCCCGAGCAGCGGTTCACCAGGCGTCAATGCAGGAACATGGTGCAATAATGACGTTCCAATGGACATGACAACGATACCGAGCAATGTGGACAGCGCAAACGTTTTACCAATTTGTTTGTAACCCAAAATCAAAAACGGCAAGTTGAGTAAGGTCAGGAAAATCCCCAGCGGCAGCTGCGTAAGCTCTGACACCATAATCGAGATCCCCGTAATCCCACCATCAATTACACCATTGGGCACGAGAAATATTTCAAGTGATACGGCCATCAGTGCGGCACCAATCAAAATCATTACAATACGTTGCAGGAGCTTCAGCGTAAATACCGAGCTTTTTACACTCCGATCCGGCTTCGATGTTATTTCTTTAACCGTTACATTGGACATGGTATCCCCCCCGTTTGATCAATATGTGAATCAATTTCATAAATCATTTAAATACCAACGGGGAAACTACATATAGTAGAAAACGATCTCGCTTACCTCTATACGCACCCTTCTGTATAAGCATCTAAAGGCTATATGAAATGGATTCAAATATGTCTTAATTCAGGTGTACACTTCGAAAAGAGAGCAAAAGGGAGCCTGTTTCCCGCAGACTCCCCTCCTTCGCCAAGACATGATTTATATATTTATTATATCATAAAAGATCAAATTTGAGCAAAATAGTTAGCAAAAAGAAGATAAATTCAAAAAAAGTGAATTTATCTTCAGAAATTGAACCTAAAACGGCTAAAGCAGCGGAGAAAGCATGCGAGAAAGTATTTCCGCCCCTTTTTGCACTCGTGAACGCTCCTGAAATGCCTTCAGGTCGATCTTGCTGGACACCTTCAAATCCCGCTCAAAATCCCCGACCAAACGATCCATGGAGGATGACTCAAACAGCACGGCTGTCAGTTCGAAGTTGCAGAAAAAACTGCGCATATCCATGTTCGCTGTTCCCACAGTAGCAAGCAATTCATCGACAATCATTACCTTGGCATGTATGAACCCTTTCCGATATTGATAAAATTCCACCCCGGCCCGGAGCAGTTCCTCCACATATGAGAGGGAAGCCAAGTGAACGAGACGGGAATCGGATTCGTACGGAATGATGATTTTAACGTCCACCCCGCTGACAGCTGCAGTTTTAAGCGCTTCATACAGGGCTGGATCCGGAATGAAATAAGGGCTTGTAATATAAATCCGGTCACAGGCAACCGAGATGGCCCCAAAACACATTTCCTGAATCGCATCCCATTCCTGATCGGGACCACTGGCCAAAATTTGAATTTTCTCATTTCCGCTGCATATATGAGGTGGGAACAGTTCCTTCAGCTGTGCTTCGGTTATCTGCTCGCCGGAAGCAAGCTTCCAGTCGTTAAGAAATGTGTTTTGCAGAAAATAAACGGCATCTCCTTCCAGCTGCATATGCGTATCCCGCCAGAACCCCATTTTCGGGTATTTCCCGAGATAATCGTCCCCCACATTAATGCCGCCTACGAATCCAACCTTTCCATCTACGACGATAATCTTCCGATGATTCCGGTAATTGACCCTGCGATCAATGGTGGCAATCAGCGGTGGAAGGAAGTAATGGAATTCCACCCCGGCGTCCTGAAGCTTACGGATGAAACCCAAGCTCATTTTATGGCTGCCCAGACCATCACAGATAAACCGGACTCTCACGCCCTCACGTGCCTTGCGAATCATGACTTCCTGGAATTTGGTACTGATTGCATCATCGCGAAAAATGTAAAACTCCACATGCAGATGATGCTTCGCCTTCTCCATTTCCCTTAACATGGCCGGGAAGGCCTCTTTCCCGTTCGTTAATACTCTGCTTCGGTTACAGCCCGTGATGGGGCTCTCCGACAGGTGGGACAGCAAATTAAACAGCCTTTGCTGATGCATAAAGCGATTGTCCGGCATTTCGGCTGCTTCCTTCACAATATGAGCCTGCTCCCAAATCGTATCCTTAATCTCCCTGAAAATTCTGGATCCGGCTTTGCGCACTTTTTTTCGCTTATTGAAATCCTGTGCCACGAAGTAATACACGATAAACCCAATCGGAGGCACGCAAAACAAAATAAACAGCCAGGCCACCGCTTTAGACGGATTTCTGAACTCCAATATGATAATGGTGGCTGCCTGGAAAATAAAAATAACTAAAATAATGACCAGCCAAAACATCCGGCTTCCCCCTTGATGACAATCTCCTGCTTTCTCTCTCACTTCAACAGCTTTGACGATAAAGCATACGGCTAATCATAGATACCCAATGTTAGGTCCATTCGTAACGTTCGCATAGATAAAACTTTACATACACAAACTACCCTTAGGCTTTTTTGTCCTCCGTTTCCTCAGAAATGGTTGTCTATTCTGACTGTGTTTGCATCTACATATTCTTCATTGCGTCTGAGAAACCGCGTCACAGCGCCGTTTTGGGCAATTGCCCTTCCATAGTCTTCCTCTTCAGCTCCCCTGAAGGTGGTCTTCTGGCTATAAATTCGATATAATATTCGTTAAAAACTTATTACCTAAAGGAGAAGAGTAGTGAATGGACAGTGAGAGGTATGCGTTAAATTTAGTATTGGTTGCGATTTTGATAGGATTTTCAGCATTTTTCGTTGCGGTGGAATTCGCCCTGGTACGAATTCGTCCAAGCCGGATTGATCAAATGATTGCAGAAGGAAACAAGCGTGCTCTGGCTGTCAAACAGGCTGTCGCCAACCTGGATGGATATCTGTCCGCATGTCAGCTCGGGATTACCATTACATCCCTCGGTCTTGGATGGCTTGGTGAACCGACGGTAGAGAAGATTCTCCACCCTGTGTTTGAAAGTTTAAGTATGCCTGAGGCGCTCTCATCATTCTTATCGTTTGTTATTGCCTTTGTTGCCATTACATACTTGCATGTTGTGGTTGGTGAACTAGCTCCCAAAACGATTGCAATCCGCAAAGCTGAAACGGTTGCTCTGCTAACGTCTACACCTATCATCTGGTTTAACCGAATTATGTATCCTTTTATCTGGCTGTTGAACGGCTCGGCGAATCAACTGGTCAAATTGTTTGGAATCAAGCCTGCGTCCGAGCATGAAGAGGCGCACTCAGAAGAAGAACTGCAAATTATCATTAATGAAAGCTTCGAAAGCGGTAAAATTAATCAGGCGGAGTTCGGTTATGTCAGCCGGATCTTTGCTTTTGATGAGATGCTCGCCAAAGAAATCATGGTACCCCGGACCGATATGGTCTGCCTTTATGTCAATAAAACAAATGAAGAAAACCTGGAAATTATCCGGGAAGAGCAGTACACCCGGTTCCCGGTTGTGAATGAGAGCAAGGACGATATCATTGGCATCATCAATACCAAACAGTTCTTCCTTGAGCTCTATGGAAACGACGAACCTGTCGATCTGTCTTCCCTGATCCAGCCCGTATCTGCTGTTCACGAAACGACTCCGGTGAAGGATCTGCTCAAGAAAATGCAGAAGGATGGCGTTCATATTGCTGTGCTGGTCGACGAATATGGCGGCACATCAGGGATCGTAACGATTGAAGATGTGCTTGAACAGATTGTCGGCGAAATTCGGGACGAATTCGATGCGGACGAAGTGGAAGATATCCAGATCATCAATGAGAACTATGTCATTATGGATGGGAAGGTATCCCTGTCGAAGGTGAATGACATGTTTATGTCGAACCTCGATGCCGATGAGTGGGATACCATTGGCGGATGGCTCTACAGCCATCGCCCGGAAATGAACGAGCAGGATGAGTATGAGTTTGAAAACCTGACGTTTGTTCTTCTGGAAAAGGATAAAAACCGATTCTATAAGGTGGCTGTTGTACCTAAAGAGCCGCTCGTCATGTCTGAATATTCAGATGATGAAACCGAAAAGAGTTATTAATCGTCACAGTTAAACACCTGTGGTTATAATAGAAATAATAAGAAGAGCACTTGCCAACATTGGTAAGTGCTCTTCTTATTATTTCCCGTTCAATATGTCACTTCCCCATGTTATCACTCAACGTTTAATACCCACTTCGCAATATCATCGATAATGGCGCTGGAGACATTAGATGGCTCAGCGTACTCTTGACCAACCGAAAGTCCATCATAGGTGGATAACAGATGATTTACCTTTGGATAGCTATTGTACGTTACATTGGAATGACCCTGAAGAGCCGTTTTCCAATACTGGAATTGATCCATAGACACCTGCACATCATTTTCACCTTGTAGAATAAGCATGGGGATATTTTGTGTTTTAGCCAGTTCCGCAGGCACATAATCTCTCTGCTCAAACCACCAATAAGCAGGTTGAAGTGGGAACGCCTCAGGAAGATGATCTACAGAATATTGAGGATCTTTAACGATCGCAGCAACATTTTTATAAAAATCAGCTTGTTCCTTAATGATCTTCGTGTCTAAACCAAGCTGCTTCATCCGGTCTACCAATTCGTCCTGCTGCTCGGTAAGCACATCCACAAAGCTGCTACTTGGTGCTGCAAGTAGGATGCTTCCTGCAATATCATGTTGTTTATCCTCAGCAATGATTAACGGCATTGCAAACCCGCCTTGGCTATGTCCAGCTACAAAAATCGCTGTAGAATCAATATGTGCATTCTTTTGAAGTAATTCTACTGCATCGGTTACCCTATCTACGCTTTCTTGTTTTAATGTGAATTTTGGCTGTGAAGCGACCTTATAAGTGTGCTCATATGTGACTTTATCGTATCTTAATACAGCAACTCCCTGTGAAGCTAAACCTACCGCAAGATCGCGAAATGGCTTTGCCCCACCAATGGCAGCATCTTGATTGCTAGCCCCTGAACCGTGTACCAGAATGACAACCGGGAAAGGTCCCTCTCCCTTGGGCAAGGTTAATGTCCCTGGTAAAGCCAGATCACCCTGACCGACCTTAATCTTTTGTTCTGTATACGCAGATGGATCGTCGTAGCTTGGCTTTTGATAAACATTTGGAGTGGCCACGCCAACATACAAGTCATCCACCAGTCCGTCATGATTCATTCTGACCGTAATATTTACACTAGTAAGCTCTGTTTCAAAAGTATATGTGACATTGCGATGCACTGAGTTGTTCTCTACTTGCTTCGCTATGGCTTTATTTGTCATTTTCCCATTTTGACCTTCTAATGCTGACCATAGCTGACTCAATAACGCGGGTGACAACACTCCACTCACAGAGGTATGAACATACTTGGCTGCCTCCTTGCCATCCCCTTCACTTATAAGTGAAATGAATATATCCTCAGGTGCTGCCTTCAGTGCCTCGGTAAGAAATCCCCCATCCATAAAGGTAACCCCTTTCGTTAACTGAACAGGATGATCTAAGGGAATGAATTGCCCATTCACCATCGCCTGTTTCTCCCCTACCTTAACTACAATCGTAAGTTCATTTTTTCGTATTGTAATTTGTCCTGTGTTTTGCTGCCAGGATACCTCTGCCCCATTCTTTACTGCAATCTCACGAACAGGAACTAGATTTTCATGATCAACAGGTTTCTCAGCAGCTGCTGAGATGGATGTTACCGGCAGGATAAGGCATACGAAAGTAAGAGAACATAATAGCTTTTTCCAATTGTTCATCGTAATAACTCCTCCTAATCATTTTAGGATATGCATAGATCTATGAGCATTTATTGGCTCAGAACTCTGCTTATAACAACAATAGCAATGATAAGTAACAACAGGACCCAAGATAGTGGACGAGCGAAATTAATCGTCCAGCCTATTCCATAACGTTTCTCTACAGTAAAAGAAGGATCACTCGCATTGAAGTAAATAAAACCAAGCTTCCAATATTCATCATCGTTCACAGGCTGCTCCTTAGAGCGTTCGCTATCCTCTTGATGATTACGAATTTTCCCGCCGCCTTGTCTGCCTGTGAGAGACAGCAATATAGCGCCTAATAAGATTCCCACTGAGGTGATCAGACTAATCGCTGTTAACAAGACCTGATTAGGAACGAACATATTTATCTGAATGAAGGCAAATAAGATGGTAAGAAGCAACCCTGTAATGATCGTAAATAGGGACCACTTACGGCGGAATTGAATATTTTTAGCAGCAAATTGGGCAGGATCTCTCGTGGCAAGCTGTTGTTTGCTTGTTTTAATACTCCAGTTAACCAGCATCAGGAGTGCAATTACTCCTAGCTGTACCAGATTAATAGCCAATACTGAAAGGTAGGTTTTAGGCACACTTGATGTGACATTGCCCTGAAGATCGTATTTCATGGGAATAACGTTAGGTAGTGCATCATAATTCAGGATCGAAATGATCGCAACGGCTGCAATAATAGCCAGATGAATTAGAAACCAATAGTTGGAATACGTGAGCTTATTTTGGCGGAAGGTGGTATCAATTTTAACCCGTTGAGGTGCTTCTGCAGGTGGAAGTGTTCCCTTTAACCTTTTCATCTTGAAATGAAAAAATAAATGTAGTGCCACCCAGTACACAACGAACATCATGGTGCAAACACCGGTAATTATTGCAGTAGACTCTTCATTGGCAGATCGGAGTAAAAATAGGCAGACAACTATAACCAACCCGTTTCCGATCAGACTTACTGCAGCAAACGTTTTACGTAACTTACGTACGTAGAATGGGTGTATAATAATTATATTCACTTACCGTAACGCCAAAGCTAATGGTTTCCCTTGTTAGATAAGGTGTAAAGGATAGAAGTACGGCTAATGGAGCAAAGATTAAGATGACAGATAAGATACTAAATAATTGCATACATAACACACTCCCTTATTCGTTTAGTCCTTGTTGTGCCCCATCTTCACATCATCATAGATTTGATCTAATACCGCAGACAATTCCTCTTTGGTCATGCCTCGACATATCGCTTCGGCAATAATCGGTCTTAATTCACCTTGCTGCTTTTTCAAAAAATCATCCGTTAGACCAGGCATTCCATCAGGGTTTACGACAACTCCCTTTTGTCTGTGAATTAGTATGTACCCATCTTGCTTGAGTAGTGTATATGCCTTATTGACCGTATGAAGGTTAACACCAATATCTGCTGCCAAATTCCGAACTGAAGGTAGCGCCTCACCTAGCTGCAGCTCACCACTAGCAATGCCTTCGATAATTTGATAAACCAGTTGAGAATAAATGGGAAGCTCGGACTGCATGTCAAGTTGAATAATCAAGGGTTCACCTTCTTCTTTGTCATCTGTTATATATCAAGTATAACAGATATAACATAAAGGGGCAATGCGCATGGAAATAAAGCCGCATATCAATTGCAGGGGCAGGCTTACCTAACCCTTCACCATTGATATGCGGCTTATCTTCATGAGCTTAGTCTTATGTCATTGATGAGCAAATATGAGTGGAGGCACATGACCGTGTTGTATTTTACATTCCATTCAAAGTTCAGTCTTATCTTCGACAATCCGATAATGGATTTTGCGAACTATAATTTTCAGGATCATATATAGCGGAATAATGATAATCATACCCAAAATGTTCCACAGGTCGGCACCCACGAGCAACAGAATAACCGTTGTCAGCGGATGTATATCCAGCTGCTTGCCATATACATAGGGAGATATCAGGTTATCTTGAATCTGCTGGGCAACGACAATAATGATCAGAGACCAGATCGCCATTGACGGAGATTCAATAAAGGCCACAATCACGACAGGTATCGCTGCCAATATTGCACCCACATAAGGAATAAAGTTCAATATGATGGAAGCAGCCGTCAGTAATAACGCATATGGTAAACCAAGGATAAGAAAACCAATGTACATCAGGATCCCGAGTGCAACATTGACAATAACTCGCCCAACAATAAAATTGCTCAGCGCTTCATCTATTTCGTGAACGGTCTCTTCTCCATCCTTCCGATAACGTCTCGGCAAAAGCAAGGTGAGATTGGTGCCAAACTTGCTGCCTTCCTTAAGCATGTAATACAGCATAATTGGAAAGGTGGCCAAAATAATGACCAGATTGGATACAACCGAGAACAGGCCTGAGAGATAATCACTAACCTGTGTAATTCCCTGTGTCAGGAATTCGGAAAATCTTGAAACAAGATCCGAGTCCTCCGGCAAGTATTTGGACAGGAATCCGCTTTTTTCCATTTCGTTTAGTTGTGCACTAAGTGAGGCTATCAGAGCTGGCGTATTTTCAATAAAGTTCCACAGCTGCTCACGAAGTGACGGCCATATAAGCACGCTAAACCCGGCTATCAGCAGGGCAATCACAACATAAATAATCAGAACGGATAGAGCCCTTTTCAACCGATGTCGTTCCATGAAATCAACGAGCGGCCGAAGCAAATAATAGAAAAAGCCCGCGATTAACAGCGGAATAATAATGATATGTATTAGTGATGTTAACGGGCTGAAAATAAAATTCACCTTATCTCCCAAATACACAATGAGCAGCAGCAAAATAATGGCTGTGCAAATTCGGTAGAACTTGTTGTTTATCAAGAAATTGATCCCTCCATACACTGCTCTGCCAGCACTGGCTATAATCTGGTGCACCTTCTTTAGTCACCTGATTATATGTACCCTTTAATGCAAGTATTGCCACATTGCATGTCAGTTAACGTGAAGGGCCTTTCTCTTGCCGATGAAAAATGAGCAAAAAAAAGAAGCAGGCGGTTAGCCTGCCACATCTCTTTTGCTGAATACAACCCACGAAACAACCATAAAAATCACATAGTACACGGCGAGTACGGCAACCGAGAAGCCAAGGGTCATTCCCTCGTTCCCCCCGCCGAACAATCCGAGGTCCATTCCCGAATTCATATACCGGCTGAGATCCATGTTATTAAATAGTACATATTTGGCCCAGTCATAGCGAGCCGGATTGAAGATCAAGGCAAAGATACTCTGGGTAAACATAATAAATAGTGACAGGCCAATGGCCAGTGCTCCCGAACGAAACACGGAGGAGACCATAAAGGCAATGGCCAGCGTAATAAACAGATCAACATACAGGTATGCCCATAACGTAAAGGCATACGATGCCGAGGTTACGCCTCCAGCTGCACTTCCATCATGGGAGAATAGAACATAGGACATTCCCGTTGCGAGCAAGAGAATGAGCACTGTACTGAGCAGACTGAATCCCAGAACCGTAATGTATTTTGAAGCCAGGATTTTGCTACGTGACCACGGACGAATAAGCAGCAGTTTAATTGTGCCCCATGTGAATTCACCAGCTACCGCTTCAGCCGCAATGACCACACAGAAGATGGTATTCAGGAAGAATACAATCTGAACCGTCGTTATTGCCGCTTCCCAGAAGTAAACGTCACCACCTCCCATGCCTTCTCTCAGCAGCACCGGAAGCAGCAGTGAAATTAATGCTAGGAACGAAAGCATAATCCAGGTACGGGGACGCCGGAAGATTTTCATATTTTCATTCAACAACAGATTTCCAAAGTTAGGCAATACCTCCGCCCCCAGTCACTTGTAAAAATTGATCTTCGAGTGTATGTGTTACGTTGCGGATACCGTATACCTGTATACCTTCGCTTACCAGTCTGGCATTGAAATCCGGAATCTGGTCACGCGATAGACGCACCACAAGCATGTTACCTTGAACAGTCGCATCCTGAATAAGTTCTGAAGCACGCTGTGTATCATTCACCTCAAAGGCCACTTCCGCGAGTGCATCCGCTCCAGCTTCAGCTTTGAGGTTTCTCACGTCAATCAACTTACCATTCTGGATAATGGCGACCGTATCACACATGAGTTCCATCTCTGACAACAGGTGACTGGACACAAAGACCGTAATGCCTTCTTCTCGGGTGAGCTGACGAAGATAATCCCGTAGTTCCCGAATCCCTTGCGGATCAAGGCCGTTGGTTGGCTCATCCAGCACAAGCAGCTTCGGCTTATGTAATATGGCCTGAGCGACACCAAGACGCTGACGCATGCCCAGAGAATAGGTTTTCACCTTATCATGAATACGGGCGGTAAGCCCCACACGCTCAATGGTTTCCGCAATGCGTTCCTTGGTAATCCCTGGCGACATACGGGCAAAATGGACGAGGTTCTGATATCCGGTGAGAAATTTGTACATTTCCGGATTCTCTACAATGGCACCTACCTGGGCCACCGCCTGCTCGAATTCATTTTTGATACTATGTCCCGAGATGAAAATATCTCCCTTACTGATGGACATAAGTCCAACCATCATCCGGATCGTTGTTGTTTTCCCGGCACCATTAGGCCCTAAAAAACCAAAAACCTGCCCCGGAGAAATATCCAGAGTCAGGTCGCTGACCAACGATCGGGAAGATATGATTTTACTGACGCCCTGAAGTCGGACGACCGGCTCCTGCTGCATGCAATTCCCTCCCTCATCGACAGGCTAATGACTCATGCCCGCCTCTCATATGAACATAGTGTATCATAATCTTTGGTATAATGTCCCGTAAACTGGGTGTTCTCCTTACGCTTCATATGGATCTGACACGCTCCACAGCATCCAAGCGGCATCTCACTCCGGTAAAATCCGGTGCGAAATACGTGATTGCCTCCATAGCCCTCTTCCTTTAATTCGACAGAGCCTCTACCAACCGACACAATCATCCCACAACTGACACAGTAAAAGCGGCTCGTTTCGATCACAGAAATTCCTTCCCCTCAACAAGGAGCAATGTAGTCCCTGTTATTTGTCGTTAGAAGCTGAATTTTGATACATTTTGTATCTATCTCGTAATTTACTTGACCCCGGGACGGTTGTCAAGCCCTTTACGGCTTTAAAATAGAGTGAAACACAAAAAAAGCTCTATAAATGCGACAAAAGTCTCGCATTTATAGAGCTTAAAATAGGAACAATGATACAATATGATGCAAAGTATGGGTGTATATTAAACTACCATCCCACATCATGGGAATCACTCGCTGCTCTTACTTGAATGCTGTTCCTCGCCCTTGCCAGGGTAATACCAGAGCAGTGTCCACTCCTGTCCATCCTGCACGACGTAACAGGTCTGTACAATGTCTAATTGCCCAAAAGTACTTCTGTACTTCATGGTTATTCCGACCTTGTATGCCTCGGGAAATGGCTTTACGCCATCCATAACCGTTACATCAAATTCCCGCTCGGGCTTTTCCATCTCAAACTCAAAGGTTTCCACGCCAAAATGCTGCATGAAGATATGAGCCCTGGACTGTAAATAAGCACTTTTGGAGAAACGCTCTTTCATCAATGGGTGAAACAGTTCCCATGAGCTGCCGAAATCGCCCGCCTGCTCGTACTTGTAAAACTCTTCAACCACCGAAGCAGCGTCGTCCGGCGCATCTGCACGAAAGAGATATGGGATCGTTCTGCCTATTAACCATAGCAGCAACAGCACAAGTGCGATGAATCCGATCTTTTTGAACAAGGCATTTCGATTGCGTCTGCGCAGCATGTTCGTCCCTCCTGTCCTACTCCATTCTTATGATGAATAGCAGGAAAGTAGAAGCTGGAGGAACAAGAGCATTTCCTGGGAAATCCCTTTGTTTAAGATCATCCTCAAGAACTCGAATATCGGCGAGGCCTTAATTTACGGATCACTGCCTTCATCATTACATATAATGCAATCCCGCAGCTGCCGCCGATCAGATCCACGCCGATATCACGTATCGAACTTGTTCGATTGGGGCTGAACTGCTGTATATATTCATCGATCGAGGCTATTATAGCCACCACAACCAGCGAAGCAGCGATGGAGGTCACCATTCGCATTTTCCTGTATCGCAGTCCACCGTAGACAAGTACTGCGAGCACAGCATAGACAAACAAGTGTGCACTCTTGCGAAAGATAAACTCGGCAAAATCATACGGTCTCTGTCTCAATGAATAGTCATTCTCTCCGTAAGTGAAGTGTACATCAGGCAAGGCAAATCCGATTTTGACGTTTTCGGACAATTGATGCAGCCAAGGCTGAATGGTCTGCTGTTGATAAGATTGCTTGGACATGGACCAAATCACCAAAATCCAAACTGCAACCAGCAACAAGGACAAGATAAAACCGTATAATCTCCGTTTGCGTCCGTGTCTCCTTTTTCTGGAGCCCTCCTCCATCCGTATTGTCATCACCACTTTCGTTGCCCAATCCAAAACCTTTTATTTCTGCAAATTCTCCTGAATTATTCCATGAATGCGATCCCGTTCCTGTTGTTCCACAATGTAATAGTAAATACCATTGATTTTTTCGCCCTTGCCCTTGATTTCCACTGTATCAATATGTTCAAGATCACTGCGGTAATCCAGAATAAGTTCCTTCATTTCATCAAACGTCAGATCCGTCCTGACGTGTGTCCCGAGCTCATCCAGCATATTTTGAAGATTGAGTACACTGGAGAACTGCATTGTATTTTTCATCATTTGCTTCAATACTTCACGTTGTCTTCCATTACGACCTAAGTCTCCTTGGGGATCATCATACCGCATTCTTGAAAAACCAAGCGCAGCCACACCATCCAGATGAATATTTCCCTGTTCATAACGTCGGCCGTCGTAATCGAATGCAAACGGATTATTTACGTCCACACCGCCGACCAAATCAATGATTTTCGCAAAGCCTTCCATGTCCACCTTCATGTAATAGTGAATAGGGGCATCCAGAAACTGTTCCACGGTTTTCACCGACATGTCTACACCGCCGAAGGCATAAGCATGATTGATTTTGTCTTCTGTGTTGTGGCCTACAATCTCGGTTCGTGTATCCCTCGGAATATTAAACATAAGCACTTGTTTTTTGCTAGGATTCACACTTAATACGATCATAGTATCCGAGCGCCCTGGATCGTTCGGGCGTTCATCCACCCCGAGAATAAGAGCATTGAAGGGCTCTTTACTATTAATATCAACAGGCAGCCCGCCTCTACTGTCCGAGATGGACACGGGCTGAGCAGGATCACGCGGCTCATAGATCTGATCAGCCGTAGATTTGACGGATTGATATAGATACGTCGCATACCCAAACACTGCAATGACGAAAATGGAAACCACCCAGATCGAAATTTTCATCCACTTTTTCATGGTATTTCCTCACTCACGTTATGATGATCTTCCGTTTAGATGATTGCTGCCGCTTTGCCTTCAGCGTGGTTAAGCCCAGGACGACCTATAGAATAATACTGGAATCCGGAGGCTTTAATCTGTTCCTTGTTGTACACGTTACGTCCGTCAATCATGATCGCTTCATTCATCATGCTTGCAAGCTCCTTCAGATTCATTTGGGAGAACTCCTTCCACTCGGTCAGCACGCAAAGGGCATCGGCTCCCTTAGCTGCATGAAGGGGGTTTTCTTCCCAAACAATCGAGGCGGCATCAACTTCTCTGCGGAAGTTAGTTGTGGCAATCGGATCATACGCCTTAACAATAGCCCCGGCCTCCATCAAATACCTAATAATATCAATAGCTGGTGCGTCCCTGACATCATCTGTATCAGGCTTAAAAGCAAGACCCCAGATAGCAATGGTTCTACCACTAAGGGTTCCAAAAATTTCCTCAAGCTTGCGAATCACATTGAAACGTTGATCCTGATTCACCTGAACTACGGATTTCAATAATCTGAAATCATAATCCACTTGGCCTGCAATCTGAATCAGTGCCTGTGTATCTTTCGGGAAACAGGAACCACCATAGCCAATGCCAGCTTTCAGGAATGAGGAACCAATCCGTTTATCATACCCCATGCCTTCCGCTACACGTGTAACATCTGCGCCAACCTTCTCACATATATTCGAGATTTCGTTAATAAATGATATTTTCGTTGCGAGGAATGCATTGGACGCGTACTTAATCATCTCTGCCGACCGAATGTCCGTAATGATCAAGTTTTCGGTTAATGGGCGGTGAAGTTTCTTGAGCGCTTGAATCGCTCGTTCACTGTCCGTACCAATCACGATACGATCCGGGTTCAGTGTATCCTTAACAGCCGAACCTTCCCGTAAAAATTCAGGTACCGAAGCCACATCAAATGGTTGAGTGGAGATACTCTGGATGAGCTCTCTTACGCGATCATTAGTGCCCACAGGCACTGTGCTCTTGGTCACAACAATTTTATAGCTCTCCAGATGGGTACCAATCTCGATTGCCACTTGCTCAACAAATCCCAGATTGGCCTCGCCGTTTGGTAAAGAGGGGGTTCCGACTGCGATAAAAATAATATCGGATTCACGAATAGCCTCTGCGATATCGGACGTGAAGGATAATTTGCCTGCCCGTTTGTTGGCAACCATGAGTTCCTGGAGTCCAGGCTCGTAAATGGGTACTTCCCCTGCGTTCAGCATTTCAACCTTGTCCTGATTGTTATCTACACAGATGACCCGATTGCCGAGTTCAGAAAAGCAAACTCCCGATACAAGACCTACATACCCTGTTCCAATTACCGCAATATTCATCTTGTTTTCCCCCAGTTCACACAATTTTGGATGATGTCCGCCCATTCCATTTCAATTCTTACAATATCCTCTTCGATCAACTCGCTACCCATCTGAACTTCAATAATTTCAAGTTCCGTGATAGCTCTTACACTATGTTTTCCGCCAGACGGAATTGAAATGGTATCGCCCTGATTAATCCGTTTTATATCACCGTTGAGAATCAATTCACCTTGCCCGGAAACGACTGTCCACACTTCGTTTCGTTTCAGATGGTACTGGTAAGATAAATTTTTACCGGCCCCAATAATAATGCGTTTGGTGAGTACCTCTTCCCCCTGAGCATTCCGTGTATAATCAAGAACTTTATAACAGCCCCAGCGGCGTTCTTCATACATGGGACGTTCCGTACTATCTTTAAGAAGTTCTTTAATTTGTGGGCTTGACTCTTTCTCGCTGACCAAGATACCATCCGGGCTCGTAGCAACAATCACGTTTGAAACGCCCAGTACGCATACCGGGATATTCAACTCATTGACCAGATGTGTGTTTACTGAACTATCTGTAACGACTCCCTTGCCCACAATGTTAGTGCTCATCTCATCCGTCAGCGTATTCCACGTCCCCAAGTCTTTCCAGTATCCATCGTAAGGTGTAACGACAATCTGAGATGCTTTTTCCACGACTTGATAGTCGAAACTGATTTTCTCCAGTCTGCTATATTGCTTAAGCATCTCTTCATACTGGATGGGCAGCTCAAGCTTGATCAGCAGATTAATCAGATAATTCAGCTTGAACGCAAAAACCCCGCAATTCCAAAGGGCAGATTGCTCGATCATCTCTGCCGCTTCAGCCTCGCGAGGTTTTTCTTGAAAACGGGATACCTTGGCGTAATCTATAGGTTCATCCCTCGTTGCTAATCGTTGTTCTGGTACAATATAACCGTACTTTTCAGAAGGGTACGTAGGCTGTACGCCAATCAAAGCCAATTCAGCACCCGAAATTTCTAACACCTGTTCTAGCTCGGTAACCTTGTAAAAGAAAGATTCCTCCACATATGGGTCTACCGGAAGTATAGCTACCGTTTCATTCAGCCCTACCCCTTGCACCGAATAGAGATATACAGCCGTCAGAGCAATAGCCGGGAAGGTATCCCTGCGTTCTGGCTCAACAACCAGATCCACTTCTTCTCCCAGTTGACTGCGTAAAATTTCCACTTGAGGCTTACTCGTAGCAATCGTCACCTGTTCACTCAACCCCGTTTGCTGCAGCTGCCGCCATACACGCTGTACCATTGATTCCGATTGCCCTTGAGGTCCTTCAAGCACCTTGAGGAACTGCTTCGAACGTGTATCATTGGATAAGGGCCATAACCTTTTGCCTGATCCTCCAGAAAGTAGCACGATTCGCAATATGATCACTCCACTCTATATTTTTCAAAAAACGGATGCTCCTTGAAATGGATGTGCAGGCTAAACAGACACGGTTGACTCCATGTAATTATGATCGATCGTTGGACTTTTCTTAGCAGAAGATAAATCCAATGTTGCTGTGTTGACCTGGTGGGTCCATATTCGATAATATCCGGAGTTTTTCCCGTATGAATTATCGATTAGAAGATTGGGCTTCGCCATCAAACAGGACAAGATATGTCCATGCAATCTCGAAGAATGAATCATCTCATATTCACTGAAACAACGAATTGCTTTGTTGACCAGATAATCACTGTAATTCATCCAGATCTTCTGAAGCAGCCGTCTGCCTCTTCCTTTCCGAAGTCCAAGCCCTAGCCAATACACCAGTTTGCGCTCGTAGCGATTATACAGAGTAGGCCAATCCAGAAAATCCCCTTGCTGATCTGCAGCCATATGAGAAGGTTCTGCTGCTTTTTCGATATCTGTTCTATAAAAATTCAATCGTTCTTTGCGCGGAGAGCTATTTCTCTCGATCGGCCACAATTGATGTGCCATATCTGGTATCAATGAAACGTGGCACCCTTTAAAGTTCTCCGTTGCGATCTGATAAGAGGGTTCATCTCGTACAAACAGATGAAGATCGGAATGTTGGCTGAATACTTCAGCCGTTTTTCGCAGAGCTGTTTCTTCCTTGAAGAAGATCGTTTGAGGAAGAATAATGATCCGATGCTCGGGATATTTTCGTATGATGTTTTCTCTGAGACGTTGGTGGGCTTCGTATAAATCACCAAAATTCCCACCACCATGAAGGACAATAATATGGTCTTTCGGGATTACCGTTTGTTCATTGAAATCGTGAACACTGTAACGTTCAGCAACTTTTATTCGATAGTCTTTGAAAAAGGCTTCCGTTCCTTTCATGATCAACAGATCGCCGCAATTGCTATGCACAGGATAATCAATATAGTAGATTTTGGACTCGGGAGGCATGATCTCCAAGATCTGCTCAAGCTTCTTCTTCAACTCATCCATGCGATGAGTCCTTTGCAAGTTTGGCATCTTTTCCGGCTCCTTTGAGTATATTTTTCTCTCTTAAGCGATCCTTCAGAAATGAAATATCTGCTCGGTCATAGAGCATTTTGCGAATCGGCATTTTAAAAATGACAGATATGGATATGAGAGACATCAGAATGCGTACAAATGAGCCCAGTAACAGGGCGAGGCCAATCCCAAACAGTCCGAACAACGGAGTTAACACAAAAAACAAGGTAATCGTCACACCAAGTGCAATAACCTGACGTAAAACAATTACGCCTGGTCGACCCAGTGCATTAAAAGCCGAAGCCAGAATCCATGATCCCCCGCCTACAATGCATTCAAGAGAAAGCAGATAAAAGGTGCTGCTTGCCTGGAGAAATTCAGGTCCAAATAGTAAGCCAATAAAAAAACGACCAATCAGCATACTGGGTATGATGATGATCGTCATAAGAACCATACTGATTCGAAAAGCTCTTCCTACGAGTGTCAGTACTTTCTCCTGTTCCATTCCTGCAACTTTGGGAAAGATCACATTCGTGATTGCCATCTGTACTACATTGAACATGCGGGACAGCGCATAAACCACAGAATATAATCCAAAATCCATCGGTGTTAAAAGCGCCAAAATAATAATTTTGTCGAATTGGTTATACAACGTGCCTAACAACTCTACTCCATACACTCGAATGCCGTAACTAAACAGGTGAATGCAGGTTTTGAATTGAGAGACTAATTGATTGATCGAACCGAAAATCTGTTGCCGCATCATGAACATGTAACCAAGCAGAACCAGAATATTGGCTGCAAAACTGATCATGATGGCTTTCTCCACAGTTAATAACCCTGCAGCCCATAATGCAACAAGTCCAAACAAATTAAAAAGAGGTGCAAGCAGTCGGGACAGATTATAAATATGGAACTTTTCCGTACCTTGAGCTGATGCCGCAAGCACTCCCATAAGTAATAGAACCGGGACCATGGAGACCGTATACCAGCGTGCAATGGTAACTACGGATTCAGAGTATCCTGAGAGCCATAAGGGAATACCAAACCAACTAATTATGCCAGCAATTAAACTAATGGGAAGCTGAACGGCAAAACTCATGCTGATGTATGTCGGCAATTGATCACTGTGTTTTTTAACATTGTAGATGAGTGAAGTCGGCAACCCGAGAGCTGCAAGTCCTGATATAAATGCAGGCCAGAACAGCACAGCGGCAAGCTCGCCTTTGCCCGTAGCCCCAAACATGCGGGCTGTCACAATGGACGTGAGTGTTGTAACACCCATAATAAGAATATTGGCAAAACTGGTCATAAGAATGTTTTGAATCATGCTGTAGTCACGTCTGTTTTTGGCAACGGCCATATTCATTAGGCGTTCAATCCTCTGCCATTACGGAAGGAACCGACAATTGTTCCGTTCCGGTATGATATTTTTACAAGTTGGCTCATGACTTTCTGAACATTATTCATGCACAGGAGAATAAGTAAACCAGCCTGTGCGATTCGTGCAACATGTTTGAATAACCCCCAACTGCTCTTGTTATACCTTGTGGCATCACTAATTCCCTGCCAATACATCCGCCTTAACAACCAGCGCTTGTTAAGCCGGCTTTTGGAGATTTTATGTTCAACAGAACCGTATGGTGTGTAATAAATCTTGTATTTTTCCCGAATTCGGCTGATCAGTTCACTCTCTTCACTTGAGAGTAAGTTGTTTCCAACTCGGCCCAGGTCTTCTCGAAAAGGTTCAATGTTGTCGAATACGCTCTTCCGGAAAGAAACATTCGCACCAAAAGGGAAGTATGGAGGCTTCATCTCCACAATATGATCAGAGAAGTCCATCAGCGTATACAGCCCGATAATTTCTTCCGGAATCCAGTCCGGCTTCCCGCCTTCCCATATCGGGTCAATTTTCCCCCCAACACAACCTATCGCTGCATCGCGCTCAAATACATTGATGACTTCTTGAATCCAGCAAGAGGAGGCTAAGGCGTCGTCATCAAGAAATAGAATAAACTCCCCTTTTGCCTCTCTTATCGCACGATTTCGGGCATAAGATAATCCCAATTGGCTTTCCATTATATATCGCACTTGCGCCGGCCACAGCGATTCATGAAATAATTCTTTGGTGTTATCTTTGGAATTATTATCAATAACCAAAACTTCAAATTCAAAATTGCAGCTCTCTTGCGCCAATACGCTCTGGACCGCTTCAACCGTATCCTTAGCTCTATTATGCGTACATATGGCTACTGAAGCTTTCATAATTCCACCTCTATGCTTTGTTTTCTTTTAAGTCCCGTAGTGATACTTCCGGTTTTGTTCAGATAATCCTCATAGCTTTCTATATATTTAAGGGACATCTTCCTCCAGTCATTTAAAAGGGCAACTTTCCTGGAGGACTTTCCCATTTCCGCCAAATGACTTGGATCTTGAATGAGATCATTCAGAACATTGGCCAATTTTGTTATATCGTTTGGATCATCCAATACAACTCCAGGAGGCACATTTCCTTTGGACCCTTCTATGATTTCAGTTACACCCGATTCTTCCGTGATAACAACCGCTATCCCCGAAGCAAGAGCTTCCAATACAACCAAGCTACAGGCCTCATAACGGGAAGGAAAAATGAAGAGATCCACATTGCGCATGATATGTCCCATGTCCCTTCGATATCCCAAAAAATGAACCCGATCCTCAATTTCCAAATCTTTTGCCATTTGAGGGTAGATACTCCCTTGAGTGGAGCCAGCGACAACAAGTGATAATTGTGGGACCGATACCATTGACTTCAATACCGTATCGAGGTTCTTACGCGGATTGCCTATGTCACCTGCAAACAGACCTACAATCTGGTTTGATCCAAGATCCATTTTCGTCTTGTTAGCCGGTTCACTGGGATAGAATTCACGCACATCTACTCCATTATTAATAACCTGCACTTTTTCTTGATGAATACCAAGCTTAACCAATTCCTTTTTCACTTTCTCAGAGACAGCAATGATTCTTCCACTTGTGCGAAAAGCATGCCGTTCAAGATAGGCATTTATTAACGTATACAAACCGAAGTACCAACGTTTAAGTGAACGATGAACACGGAAACTATGTACGGGGGATTTGATCCATGTACTATGAACAAAATGGACCGCATTTATATCCCCTCTAGCCCAGGTGATAAAACCATTAACCATCACAAGATCGACCCGTTTTTCCTTTCTCAGCTTTCGAATATGAGCTGCACTCTCAAATGCAAATATCTGATAGCGCAACAGCTGCGGCAGCTTCAGGGATGGGAATACTTTGATCCATGTGGCGTTTTTATTCTCAAGCAACTCGGGGTCAACTTCGTTGGAAATCATTATGACTTCATGACCCTGTTTCAGAGATTCTACAATAACCTCGTAGTTGACTCTGCCTTGGCCTTCTCCTTTAACCACCCTGTGGGTAACGATACATATTCTCATCCTTAATCCTCCTAAGTTACGAGATGAAGATTGTGGATTTAATTAGGCTAGTTGTTTCAGCAACTGTCCTCGGTGTGACCACAGACAATGATTAACAACCCACTCATAACCGTTATCTCCCATGGTCTTTGCCAATCCTTCGTCCATTAATAACTCTTGAATCCGATCTGCGATCTCCTTCTCGTTCAAAGGATCAACAAGATAGCCTGTTATCCGATCCTTTACTGCATCAGGAATTCCGCCGCTATTACCGGCAATGACGGGCAATCTGTAATAATTGGCTTCAAGGAACACGATGCCAAAGCCTTCAACGTCGCCCTTTTCCTTAATATCACGGCTGGGCATAATGAATATATCCGAGCATTCATATAACTGATGAAGCTCCTGATCAGTTATGCCACCAGTGAAGACAACTATCGAATCTAGACCATACATGTTGACAAGGCGTTCTAATTCACCTCGATAAGGACCATCACCACATATCAGATATTTAAGATTCGGGATATGTTTCATGACTTGGCGGATTGCTTTGAGTGTGACATCATGCCCTTTGCGCTCCACTAAACGAGAGACAGTAATCATCACTTTCTTCCCATGCAGATCATACTTGTCTCGAACATCCTCCACGGATTCGACTGCACCACTTAACTTACTCACATTCAGACCCGGAGGGATGATCACGATCTGATGTTCATGTATTCCCAGTTCTATCAACCTGGATTTGGTATACTGACTATTCGCTATCACCTTGTCAGACCGTTTAAGAATCATCATTAAGAGTGGAAATAGCCTGCTATTTACCATCCCCATAACATCGAGACCGTGTACGTAGGGGAAATATTTCACTCCAAAGAATGCTTTCATGAATGGCCCGGCAATCCCTACCGGAAACACATTAACAAAGTGAATCTCACTCGTCTTTCTACGCCATTTCAGAATAATAAGCTGTAATATTAAAATAAATTGCGATAGGATTAGCAGAACCTTGTTGGAGTTCCAGTAGATTCGCTTCCGAATGATCTCAAAGTCAGCTTTCCGGTCAAACTGATTCGATTCCACCGTATCTTTGATTTTATTGGTTACAACCGTAACCTCTTCTGAAGGAATCTGAGAGATAAGCCCATAGGCATAATCATGAATTCCTCCTTTTTCTGGCGGAAAATCAATTGCGACAAAAACTTTAGTCATACGATTTATCTCCCTTGAAAGACCATATCGGTTCAATATTTACACTGTGCTCATAATGATATTCACCGTGTCTTTTGCACATTTGTTCCAGGAAAATAGACCTGAATGATGTTTGCCTTTATACGACAATTGCTGGCTTAAATCTGGATCTGATGTAATTTCAATTAACCGTGAAGCGGCTTCTTTGGGATGGTTAGGATCAAAGTACAGAACTGCATCCCCGCATACTTCAGGAATGGAAGCACGAGAAGATACAATGACTGGACAGCCTGTTGCCATTGCTTCCAGCGGCGGCAAACCGAAACCTTCGTATAAAGATGGAAAAATAAAACCGGCAGCTTCTTCATATAGTGCCTTTAGTTCTTCATCCGTAACATAGCCCACCCAATTCACTGCATCCGATTCAGTCCATGCTTGTTCGCCAAAAACCTTGCTGTTTTTGGACCCGACAATAACTACGTTCAGATGATGAGCCTCAATCTCGGGCAATACATCAAAAATCAAATTGAAATTTTTATAAGGATTCATCGTGCTAACTGCCAGAATATACGGTGATTTAATCCCATATTTTTCTTTTGTACCTGCTGCAGCCTTTTTCCGATGAATATGATCGATGCCCAGATGAGTGACAGCCAGCTTGTGCTCTGCTATTTTACAGTGCTGCATGAGCTCTCCCTTGGAAAAGTGAGATACCGTGATGATTTTTTTTGAGGTTTTGCCCAGACGAACCATCAGGAATTTGTACCAGGAGCGGAATGCAAATGAGAATGCGTTAGGATAATTGAAAACGGCAGCATCATGAATGGTTACGATCTGATTCTTGTTAAAAGCCGGCCCCGTGTTACATAGATTAATCAAGAGACCATTCTTCGCGTGAAAAGGCAGCTCCAGCTGTTCCCACAGGTGTCCCTTTAGTTTACCGACCACTTTGTGACGAACGTGCTTGAAATCTGGCTGGGTAACTATGTTGGAGGGTGACAATAAACAAAACTCGTACTGGGAAGAATCGATTTCTCCCTTTTCAATCATTGCATCTATTTCTTTTACAAGTTCCAGTGCATATCGCTGTACTCCAGTAATCGTTTGGGTAAGAAACCGGGCATTAATATATATTTTAGTCATGTACATCTCCAGCTCTCTTAGAAAGTTCAAAATGATCCGATACAGAGGCTTCTTGGGCCACATGGCCTGCATGGGCATGGTGATAGAGATTCACAATCTCCTCGTTCATTCGTTCCGCATGAAACTTATTCTTATACAAGACATATCCCGCTTCACCCATCTTCTTCAACTCATCCTTGTTAAGGTTTTTGAGAATGTGCAGCAGTTCATGAGAATGTTCGATGTCAAATAAATATCCACTATCTCCGTGCTCAACCAGTTCTGGCAGAGCTCCGCGCCGGCTTGCAATAACGGGTTTTCGGTTCTTCATGGCCTCTACAGCGACCAGTCCAAACCCTTCCCAGCGAGAGGGCATGATTACTGCATCACACTGTTGATAATAGCGATCAATATCTGCATTGTTTACCCAACCCAAACGGATAACATTGTCCGGAAAGCTCCATTCATTCTGTTCCAGCACACTATCCCCAATAACATATAAACGGAGATAACGCTGTAATTCAGGATTTTCATTTAATATTTGTAACAGCAGGTCCAACCCTTTCTGCCGATCATATCTGCCTACAAACAATAACTGAACCATTTCTGAATCACGATCTAATTCGCTTATTGAATTCACACCATTGTCTTCACGTTCACGTACACCGTTATACACCAACTTGGATTTGGAGGCGGGTAAACCCAATTTTATGGAACTTTCCAGCTCGTGCTTAGAGATATTAATTATTACATCTGTTCTATAGGCCATAATCCTCTCGATGAACGCATATCCCTTCTTGTACAACGGCTTCGTATCCATAAGAAAAGCCCATCCATGAGAACAATAAAAGATGCTGGCTTTTTTGGGTTGAATAAAAAATAAGCTCCTTGCAAGCAATCCTGCAAATGAGCTGTGTATGTGAATAATATCTGGTTGTAATTTGCGAATGGTCTGATGAATTTGCCACATCGCCGATAGAAAATGCTTGGGATGACGCTTGTATTTGTATTGCAAAATATGATCTGACTCCAAATCAAAACTTGTTGCGCTATTATAAGCACTCATTAGCAGATACACGTCAAAATGTTGCCTCTGATATGCAACAACTTCGTTAAGATAGGTCGCCATCCCCCCAACAACGTACTCTCCAATATGCAAAACCTTCAGTGCGCTCACCCCACTTTCTGTGGCTTATCATATTCATGATGAGAACCTATAAGAGCCATACCGATGACAATCCAGAAAAAAATATTGGCTGGAAACATTTCAAGTACATTTGTAGTTAAGCTTGAAGCCGCAATCCCGGCGAGTAGTGCGGTAGCCATCTGTGGCAAACGAATTTTATCAGAAGATGGTAGGATATCCATTTTACGAATAAGCGCCACAGCAAGCATGGTAAACAAGACGACAAAGTATATTAATCCTATCCATCCTGTCTGTTCATAAAAGGAAAAGTATTGATTATCCACGGCAAAGTTATTGGAGTTCAACCCGATCATGTGCGTTCGCCGACTAGCAGCACCAACAGATCCAATACCGTTACCTACCACCCCTTGCATGGACAACGGAGATGTTAATCTGCTTCCCCAGCTATTGAATCGATCAAGCAAGGAAGCGACGGACAGCAGATTATAAGAATCCAACAAGCGGGTACCAACAAATACACCAATGGGCAACAACATAAACGTGATACCAAGTATCAATGTGTTCTTTTTGTTGTACTTTCGGATTTTCAGAATAAACATAAAAATTTGATATACGATCCACAGCACCAAAGCCGACCGAATGGTCGACAGTAACAGGAAGCTAATCGTCAAGATTTGGATACTTATTCGAAACAGGTTGTATTTAACAGCTGCTTTCATGCGCTCTGCAATTAGACCCGTAATTAGTAAGGTATAGGCATAACCATCAGGTGAATAGGTAATGGAAGATAGCCGAGGTACACCTTCCAGATAGTTCTTGATATTTACACCATAAACAAACCCCATCGTTATTAACTTCTCTATGCCTAATGAATACTGAATTAACCATCCTACAATCAACAAAATGAAAACAATAAAGTTCGTTCTGGCAAATGCGTAGAATCCGCCGTATTTAGCGAATAACATACCTGCGAACATCATCATCAAAGGTAAGAATGTTATCTTCAGACCATAGATGAGCGTAACCACACTCGAACCCATGAACAGATTCAAAGAGCCAAGCGCTATGACTGAGCCCATCACAAACAAGAACGGATTTAGAAAGGAGGTTTGTTCTCGATACATTTTGCTCAGTGCAAAAAGAGAAACCAAGATCATACCTACATCTTTCAACGTTCTAATCACGATATTATCCACGTAAATGGATACCAAACCATAAATGGATAAATACACGATCAAAATATGCATGGAAACCAAAAATAGCGAGGATGGGGCATCCGATCTCACCTGAACGAGTGGATGAGATCTGGCATTCAGGGATATCATTTGCATGTTAACCTCCACGCCTGATTAGCTTTTCATAAATATCACTATGTTCTTTAAGAAGGTAATCTTCATTAAAGGACTGGCAGTGCTCGAAGCATTGATTCTTCAACCGTTGTTTCGCTGACTCAGACAGATTGTAATAATGCAGAATGGACTTCGTAATTTCTTCTACACTGTGGGGGGCAAACGAGAATTGTTCGGCATTCAGTAGAATTTCTGGCATCCCTCCCACCCTCGAAGCATAAATAGGTGTGCCCACTTGATAAGATTCAATGACTACTCTGCCAAAGGGCTCATTCCAAGTGGAAGGGACAATAGTCAGGTCCATATCCCTCATCTTCAGGGGAATTTGTGATTTATCCAACTTTCCCATAAATTTAATTCTTGGGTCTGATTCGGATTTTTCCTTTAACTCCCCCACCATTGGACCATCCCCAAAAATGAATAGTTTACCTACAATTTGCTCATTTAGTTTTTTTACCGCTTCAATTAAATATTGAACACCCTTCACTTCCGTCAGTTGCCCAAAATATCCAATTTGCAGAGGCTGATCATGATGTACCTGTTTACTGGCATACAGATTCTGTACCTCTTCATTGTTCTCGACAATATTATGAATCACATGTTTGGAAGAACGCTCAAATAACCCCAGACCTGTATGAGTTCTAAGGATATGTCCTGATATGCCTATGACTGCCGAGATCATCCGGCTATATCTTTTGGAAATTTGTCTATATATTTTGGAGTATGCCTCGATCTTAATGGGTTCAATCAGTGAGAAATCCCGCAACGTATGCACCACAGGAATATGAAGTTCATAAGCTGCCTTCCAGATCGCCAGACTTAGGCCCGGAATGTTCTGAGTATGAATTACCGAGGGCTTAGTCTGCAAAAGATATTGTTTTATATGCTGATACTGCTTCCTATTAAAAATATCCTGAACTCGCCATAGCACTTTATCCGGAGCGGATACTTGTTTGGTTGAATCTCCGATCCAATACCGATTGTTAAACGGTAATCGTAATATCTCAATCCCGTTAATCGTATCTGTAATCACTTCGCCATCCTTATGACTGCCAACAGTCATGACTTTCACGTGATAACTGGGACTCAGCGTCTGTGCGAGGATCTGTGTTGATATCTCTGCCCCGCCAATGACATGCGGAGGATACAAACTGTGGGCAATCAATATTTTATGCACTCATCTCATCTCACTTTGATTAGCTTCATGGAGTTTCCTGCAATGTGGCACGAACATTCTCAATCGTTAACTTCAGTCCTGTTTCCAGTGATATTTCCGGTTCCCAGCCGAGCACGGTACGTGCCTTATCAATCACAGGACGACGAACTTTGGGATCATCCTGAGGCAAAGGCTGGAACACCAGCTTACTGTCGGATTGGGCCAACTTTTTTACCAAATACGCCACTTCAAGGACAGTGTACTCCGTCGGGTTGCCGATATTAATAATCTCTCCATTCGCCTCTTCGGTTTCCATCATTTTTTGCAGACCACGAATATTGTCATCCACATAGCAGAACGAACGGGTTTGAGAGCCATCCCCATAAACGGTGATGTCCTGTCCGGTCAGTGCCTGGGTCACAAAATTGGAGATGACACGGCCATCATCATTCCGCAAACCGGATGAATACGTATTAAATATTCGCGCTACTTTAACGGGAACTCTGTGTTTCGTGTAGTATTCATAACAAAAAACTTCGCCCAAACGTTTGGCCTCATCGTAACAGGCTCTCGGTCCCCATGTGTTTACATTCCCTCGATAACTCTCAGGCTGTGGATGCACTTCAGGATCCCCATAAGCTTCACTTGTACTTGAAAATAGAAACTTTGCTCCCTTGGTTCGGGCCAGCTCAAGCATGTGATAGGTGCCCTGCGTGTTCACCCATATGGTACCGATTGAATCAGCTTGATAGAATTTGGGTGAAGCTGGCGACGCAAGATGGTACACCTCATCCACAGGTTGATCAATCAGAAAATCGAGTGAAGCTGCCAAAGTGACATCCGCTTCTTGAAAGTGGAAAAGGTGGCTGTTCGCCACCTCTTCCAGGTTACTGGACACGCCTGTCGACAGATTATCAATTCCTGTAACCTGATGACCTTGATGAATTAAAGATTTGACCAGGTGGGATCCCAAAAAGCCGGCTGCCCCTGTCACTACAATATGTTTCAATACGTTCACGCTCCGTCCGTCAAAATGTATTGCTTTTAATCATTACCATGGCCGTTCTGAAGATAATTTTAATGTCTAACTGCAGCGAGACGTTGGAGATATAATGGAAATCATATTGCAGATTGTGATGGATGGGCTCTTTGCGAGCTTCACTCACCTGCCATAACCCGGTAATACCTGGTTTCACCAGAAAACGTCTGCGCTCCAAATCGGTGTAGCTTTCTTCTACGATTCGCTTCATTTCAGGTCTAGGACCCACAAAGCTCATATCACCCTTGATAATGTTAAGCAATTGTGGCAGCTCATCCAGACTCGTCTTGCGAAGCAAGCGACCCAGACGGGTGATTCTGGGATCATGACTTGTTGTTGGAGATAAGCCATATTTCGGTGCGTCCGTACGCATCGTTCTAAATTTATAAATATTAAACTTGATTCCGTTTTTTCCGTAACGCTCCTGTTTAAAGATTACAGGTCCTTTGGAATCGAGTTTGATCATTACCGCAATGACAAGCATGATCGGAGATGTGAGCAGTAATAGGAAAGCAGCTACAAAGAAATCGATGAGCGGCTTCATAACGTCGGCGTACCCGCCTACACGTTGGGAGTACGGCTGTTCAAGCAGTTTCCCATGGGCTTCCTTGGCAATGGCCTCTCCGCCGCTTCCATAATATTCTGGTCCCGAGAGATTCACAGACCATCCCCTCCTGCAACAAGCACTTGGTTCAATTTTTCCTTCATTAAGATCTCTTCAATCGCCATTAAGACAGGTGCACGCAGCTCATTATTTTTCAACGCAAAATCTAGCGTAGTCAGGATATATCCTAGTTTCTCGCCCACGTCGAAACGGGAACCTTCGAAATCATACGCGCTGATGCCTTCATCGTGATTAAGCATTTGCAGAGCATCGGTAAGCTGAATTTCACCACCAGCTCCCACATTTTGCTCTTCCAGATACTCGAATACCTTAGGCGTCAAAATGTATCGGCCCATGATTGCGAGATTGGAAGGAGCAGAACCGAGTGGCGGTTTCTCTACCATACTATTTACGGATGAAAGTCTTCCATCGGTATGCAGTGGATCAATAATTCCATAGCGATAGGTTTCACTTGGACTTACCGTTTTCACACCAAGCACCGACTGGTTAACCTTCTCGTATTGTTGAATCAACTGCTTCGTGCACGGTACTTCGGATACGACAATGTCATCGCCAAGCAACACGGCAAAGGGCTCATTGCCGATAAAATTCCGGGCACACCAAACTGCATGCCCCAGTCCCAGGGCTTCCTTCTGCCTTATGTAGTGAATATCAACGTTGGAGGATTTCCGGACTTCTTCCAGCAAACCCAGCTTGCCTTTCTCCAGCAGATTGTGCTCCAATTCAAACGCACTATCGAAATGATCCTCAATTGCACGCTTCCCTTTGCCAGTTACGATAATAATATCCTCAATACCGGAAGCTACCGCTTCCTCCACAATGTATTGAATCGTCGGTTTGTCTACGATAGGGAGCATCTCTTTAGGCATTGCCTTTGTAGCGGGTAAAAATCGGGTCCCCAAACCTGCTGCGGGAATGATTGCTTTCCTCACTTTAGTCATAAATACCACCCTATCCTTCTTATTTTTATGGTTTAAAAGTATGAGTTGAACCACTTAAATCCATGAAACCTTGAAATAAATTGATGCAATTCTTACTTTCAATTTCATAAAGGGGCATTCAACCCAACCTCACGTCACACCCTTGACGATTAACGTCTAAGGTACACTACCCACAGTGTGACCGAGTGCCTACCTTGATAAAGGTGTAGTAGACATGACCTGTCAGTGCTATTTGGGATTTATAACGAAAGTCTCTTAAACATTCTCGACATAGTCAGCATTCCGATTCTTCGGTACCTGTACATTGTTCAGAACTGCTCCGAGAATCCGAGCATTTACATGTTCGAGATGCGCCTTTGCCTTTTTGACCAAGTCTTTCTTCACCTTGCCTGCACTTACGACAAGAAGGACGCCATCGCACAAGGAACTGATAATCAATGCATCCGTCACTGCCAGAACAGGCGGAGTATCAAATAGAATGACATCGTATTCTTCCTTTAGACCCTCCAGCAGGGCTGTCATTTTACGGGAACCCAGCATCTCGGAAGGGTTGGGCGGAATCGGACCGGAAGAGAGAACATGCAGTCCTTCCACATCCGTTTCTCTCAATACTTCCGTCACTTTATATTGACTCGACAATACACTGGTCAGCCCTACATGGTTGGGCACATTAAACATGCGGTGCACGGCAGGTTTGCGCAGGTCCGTATCCATAAGCAGAACCTTTTTCCCTTCCTGTGCATAGGTCACGGCCAAATTCCCAATCGTTGTGGTTTTACCTTCACCCGACAAAGCCGAAGCAATCATGATCGTTTGAATCTGACTATCAATGGATGAAAATTGGATGTTGGTTCTCAGCTTACGATAAGCCTCAGATGAACTGGACTTGGGATTAGCCATTGTTACTAGGCTTCCTTTATCATTGGTTAACCGTGGCATACTGGCCGTCACCTACCTGTTTTTGAGATGTTGTCTGTTTGGAGCTGCGAACTTCTTCCTTTTTAATTTTGGATATGACAGCGAGTGCTGGAATTCCCAGCTCTTTCTCCAATTCATCTTCGGTTTTCAACGTATCATCCAAGTATTCCAAGAGGAATACAAAACCTACTGCCAGCAGAAGTCCTACGAGAAAGCTGATCAGGATATTAACGGTTGGATTTACATTGATGGGTCTGGACGATTCCGTGGGTTTGGCTTCACTTAGAATGGTTACATTATCCACTTTCATAATTACGGGGATTTGGGATTCAAACACTTTGGCAACGGCATTAACTGTTTTGGCCGCTTTTTCCGAGGACAAGCCGGTAGCGGTTAAACTCATAACCTGGGATTCATTCGCTGTGGTTACCGAGATGTTTTGTGCCAGTTGATTGCCGTTCATGCCTAGATCGGGGTATGTAGCAGCTACTTTGTCGAGGATTGCTGAAGATTTGATGATTTCCATATACGAGTTAATCACTTTAATGTTGGTTTGAATGGACCCAATATCCAGACTGGGAACACCCTCTGCGTTATATGCCTGATTGACGATCAATTTTGCGTTCGCCTCATAAATGGGGACGGTAAAAAAATAATTTTTGACACCCGCTCCAATGCAAGCAACAGCAACAAAGGCTACGATGATCCAAATTCGCTTGCGTAAAATTTGCATGTACTCTTTCAGTTCCACCTTGTATTCCTCCCATTCAATTCGGCGATTATGAAGACATTCTATCGATCTGACTGCTTACCAGAACAACAACCTGCGTTTGAGAACCATTGGTTTTTCTTGCTCTATGTCTATACTTTGGTTGTTCCATAACGACCAAGCATTATTTTTTAAGCGTGCAACCAGTTCTTTGCCAAACCTGCGGCCTAGCTGCTCATATGCAGCATTCATAGCAAATGAACGAATATGAATGTCATGAGCGTCTGATGAAATGAAATGAAACGGGTTTTCTTTGCAAAAATGAAAACACCATTTCTGAACTTTTCGTCCGAAAAGTCCTATGATGGACTGGGCTGTGAGCTGAATCAGTGCGCCCTGATGAATGTATTCAACCAATAACCCAGGATTTTTATGGATTAAGTGATTCCTTTCGGGATGAGCAATGATAGGTACGATACCGGCTACTTTAAGTTCATGAAGTATTCCGGTGAACTGCGAGGGAATATAGCCAAAGGGCAATTCCAGCAACATGTAACGACTCCCGGCAAGTGTGCAGCATTTGCCTGCGTGTAAGTCTCGAATCAGAGCTTCGTGAACCCTGATCTCCTGTCCGGGGCGGATCTCCAAGCGAATGTTGCGTTTGCGAAGCTCTGCACGAAGCAGTTCCACGGCCTGATTGACCACAATCGGTTCATTATTGTAATGCCCGTTCAGGTGATGCGGAGTTGCAATGATCGAGGTAACTCCCGAGGCTGCCGCCTTCTGGGCCATGTCGATGGACTGTTCCATGTGAACCGGACCATCATCAAGACCTGATAAAATGTGGCAGTGTATTTCAACCATATCCAAACTTCCTCAATGTATGATCCCCCTCGCCCTTTTATTCATCGCGCAAAATGCTTTTGGTGTTAAAGAACTAATGCATAACGCTATGAAATATAGTAAAATGGCGTTAAGTACATGCTTGTTCAGAAAATGTTTAGAATTTGTGATGCTTCATATGGTAAAATCGATGTAATGATAGGTTTTCTGCAGGTCCGGTTGTTCCACTGCCTTTTCATAGGCAAATCGGGATACCGTAGGAAACTGCACGTCACGAAGCATCTGATTTAACTGTCCAGTTATATATAGTGTCTGCTCTTGCTGAATATGCAGGCTTGAATGATACAATGTAAGTTCGCCGAAGGGCTGTTTCCATTGCAAGCTGGCCTGAAGCCTTAAACATACTTGGCGATCTTCTACATCCAAACCGATCAACATCATTGACGATACCGGTAAAACCAGGTCACTCAGGAAAGTAATCGCTTTTGTATCCATCCCAAGCAAGAGAACGGGACGTCGTTTGCGGTCTACTGTCTTACCCTGAAACTCCTGAATGTACATATGGACATTTAATTCTAGATCGGCCCATTCCTGAATCACTGAATTCATCGTTTCATTCCTTTTAGAATGGATTAACCTCCAAGTGTTGCCATTATTCCTTCTCACAGGTATTTTGCATAGACAATTTGGAGACACTTAAATTATTCCAAATGATACATTTTGTAACTTCCATACGTCCAATTTACGATACAAATTGTATCATGTCAAGCAGTATTTGGACATGGTTCTTTTGATTTACGACAATATGAGATGTCCTTAGACAGACCTATTTGAGATATAGGTCTGTCCAAGCGTCATCATTTTGCAGGAAAGCTGCCCTGATCAAAAAATAGCTCAGGATTGGTTTAATATATTTGACATGGCGTTCAGGGGGAAAAGCGTATGAACTACGGAAATCGCATTGCTGAATTAAGGGAACAGCGGGGACTTACTCAAGAAGAACTTGCGAGCTCCATTCATATTACCAGGGCCGCTCTCTCCCATTATGAGAAGAATCGACGCAAACCGGACTTTGAAGTATTAACCAGGCTTGCTGACATTTTTAATGTATCCATTGATTATCTCATAGGGCGTACGAAGCAGAGCGATGTGGTTATGGATGAGGATGTTCGGGAATTTGTGGACTCGCTTGAATTATCAGATAAGGAAGTGTTGGATCGCTTCGACCTGATGATCGATGGCAAACCCTTAACAGAAGAAGAGGCACGTCGTTTTATTGCTTTTGTCCGAATGGAACGCAGTATGGATTAACTCAACAAAGGAAGACCCAGTCCCGAGTAGTCATCTCTTCGGTTCCTGGGTTTTTTTGCGTCTGAACTCCCTTCAATACATAGTTGTGTATGATCCTGGTTATTAGTGCTCATTGTTGACGGAGGATATGAACTCGTTCCAACGCTCCGGGTCGATTCCGCATTGCAGTAAAACCTTCATGATGTCCATCTCGGTTGCTTCCACTTGTTTACCTGTCGGCTTAAGTTCGCCCCTGTTTGGATTCTTCATATTCATTCCGCTAACCTCTCTTATCTATATATACTTTCTCTGCACTCCAAAACTAGCCTTATTATACTTGAGAAAGTTCCTCAATGTTGTCGTCTCATGGCGATAGCGTTTTTGGTACGGGTTCTAATTTTGTCGAAACACAAATAGGAGCTTTACAGCGCCTCATCGGCAGCCATAAAGCTCCATTAATTCTTCATACAACTCATTCACGCAATTCTGTTAAAAGTGGGACTTAACCTCCCGCACGTGCAAGCTCACGCATATTGGCTTCAAATGCAGCCAGCAAAGCTTCCTCTCCCGTCAAACCTGTCGCCTGAACACGTTCGATCTGCTCTGTCATCCGTTTGAAGTCTTTCGGAATAACCCGAACGAACTGGTTCACAGAATCCTGCCAGTTATCCAGAATACGCTCACCTGCAGCACTGCCTGTATAAGCCACATGACGTTGAATCATGCCGCGCAGGTCTGCACTTTCCGATACATCTTCAATCCGCTCCAAAAGAACCATTTCCAGGTTACAACGCTGCAGGAATGTGCCTTCCGGATCATATACGTAAGCAATACCTCCGGACATCCCGGCTGCAAAGTTACGACCTGTATCGCCAAGAACGACGACACGTCCGCCGGTCATATATTCACAACCGTGGTCACCCACACCCTCGACAACGACTTTTGCACCCGAATTCCGTACGGCAAAACGTTCACCTGCAATCCCGCGAATATAAGCTTCACCACTGGTTGCTCCATACAGAGCCGTGTTACCAATAATGATATTATCCTCGGCATTGAACGTTGCTTTTGGAGAAGGCATAACAATCAGTTTACCTCCGGATAACCCTTTACCAACGTAGTCATTGGAATCCCCTTCAACGGTCAGGGTCATCCCTTTAGGTACAAAGGCCCCGAAGCTTTGTCCGGCAGAGCCGACAAACTTGAATTGAACGGTGTCTTCCGGTAGTCCAGCAAGACCATATTTCCGTGTAATCTCACTACCCAGAATCGTACCTACTGCCCGGTTAACGTTAGTAATCGGAAGAACAGCCTCAACAGGTTGCCCAGATTCGATCGCAGGCTGAGCCAGCGTCAGCAGCTGCTGCATGTCGAGCGTCTCTTCCAATTGATGATTCTGGTGCTGTGTACGATAACGTGCAGAACCTTCCGGCATCTCAGGTACATGCAGCAGCACAGACAGGTCCACACCTTTTTTCTTCCAATGATCTACAGCCTGAACTGTTTCAAGACAGTCTGTACGTCCAACCATTTCCTGAATGGTACGGAAACCAAGGTCAGCCATAATTTCGCGTACATCTTCAGCGACAAAACGCATGAAGTTCACAACGTGAGCCGGATCACCCATATAATTTTTGCGCAGCTCCGGATTTTGCGTTGCCACACCTACCGGACATGTATCCATCTGACAAACACGCATCATGATACATCCCAGAGCCACGAGTGGTGCTGTGGAGAAGCCATACTCCTCCGCTCCAAGCAAGGCAGCAATCGCAAGGTCGCGACCATTCAGCATTTTACCATCCGTTTCCAGAACAACACGATCTCGAAGATTGTTCAGCATCAGCGTTTGATGTGTTTCGGCAAGACCAAGCTCCCAAGGCATACCCGCGTGACGGATCGAGCCTTGTGGAGATGCACCCGTACCGCCGTCGTATCCACTTACGAGGATAATATCGGCACGACCTTTGGCTACACCTGCAGCAATGGTACCTACGCCGACTTCGGAAACCAGCTTCACGTTGATTTCCGCACGTGGATTTGCGTTTTTCAGGTCATAGATCAACTCAGCCAAATCCTCGATAGAGTAAATGTCGTGATGCGGCGGAGGTGAGATCAGACCCACGCCAGGCGTTGAACCACGAACTTCAGCAACCCACGGATATACTTTACGTCCTGGCAGCTGTCCACCTTCACCCGGTTTTGCACCTTGTGCCATTTTGATCTGGATCTCGTCAGCATTCACGAGATAGTTAGACGTAACACCGAAACGTCCGGACGCGACTTGTTTAATGGCACTGCGCCGTGAATCACCGTTGCTATCTTTAATGAAGCGAGCCGGATCCTCCCCGCCTTCACCGGTGTTCGATTTACCACCGACACGGTTCATGGCAATCGCCAAATCTTCATGTGCTTCCTTACTGATGGAACCGAAGGACATCGCACCTGTTTTGAAACGGCACATAATACTCTCAATGGACTCTACTTCCTCCAGCGGAACTGCCGGCCCTGCCGGTTTCAGTTTCAGCATGGAACGAATCGTCAGCAACTGATCATTCTCACCCTGCACCAGTTTGGCATACTTTTTGTACAGGTTGTAATCGCCAGTGCGAACAGCGTGCTGTAACGTATGAATCGTTTGCGGGTTGAACAGATGTTCTTCCCCGTCATTACGCCATTGATATTCACCGCCAGAATCCAGCACTTTGTCATTGCCGTCTTTGTCCGTAAAGGCACGATTATGATGAGTCAGCACCTCTGCTGCCACTTCTTCCAGACCAATACCACCGATCCGGGATGGCGTCCAAGTAAAGTAACGATCAACGAAATCAGACTTCAGGCCAACCGCTTCAAAAATTTGAGCGCCCCGATAGGACTGAATTGTCGAGATTCCCATTTTGGACAATATTTTAATAACACCTTTGGTTGCGGCTTTAATGTAGTTTTTGACAGCTTTCTCATGCGAGATGCCGCGCAGCAGCCCTTGCTGAATCATGTCATCCAGTGTTTCGAATGCCAGATAAGGGTTCACGGCACTTACGCCGTAGCCCAGCAGCAATGCATAGTGATGAATATCACGAGGCTCTGCCGATTCCAGCAAGATGCTGACTTTGGTTCTTGTACCCTGACGGATCAGGTGGTGGTGCAAACCTGCCACTGCAAGCAGTGCAGGAATGGCCGCATTCTCCGCATCCACGCCGCGGTCAGACAAGATCAAGATGTTATGACCTTTGTCGATGACACGGTCCGCTGCTTCGAAGAGCAGATCCATCGCTTTGCGCAGTCCTTCCGCGCCTTCTTTGGCCGTGAAGAAAATCGGGATAGTCATCGAACGGAAGCCTGGACGGCGCACGTGACGAATTTTCGCGAAATCTTCATTGGACAATACCGGTGTATCCAGACGGATCTGGCGACAGCTCTCCGGTTCTGGATTGAGCAAGTTGCGCTCTGGACCAATCGTTGTAGCCGTAGACGTGACGATCTCTTCACGGATGGCATCAATTGGTGGATTGGTTACCTGTGCAAACATTTGTTTAAAGTAGTTATACAAACGCTGCGGACGATCCGACAGCACTGCCAGTGGTGCATCATAACCCATGGAACCCGTAGCTTCCATCCCTGTGGACGCCATTGGCTCCAGCACTTTGCGCAGTTCCTCAAATGTATACCCATAGGCCAGCTGAAGCTGGGTTACGTTATCGTGTTTTGGATCTGGAAGTTCCGGCGCTTCCGGCAGTTCATTCAGATCCATCAAGTGCTCATCGAGCCACTCCTGATACGGATTCTCGGCTGCAATTAGAGCCTTTACTTCCTCATCCGAGATGATGCGTCCTTCTTTTGTATCCACGAGCAGCATGCGACCTGGACGCAGACGATCCTTGTACAGAATATCTTCTGGAGCAATATCCAAGACCCCGACTTCAGAGGACAAAATGATGCGATCGTCTTTCGTTACATAATAACGTGCCGGACGCAGACCGTTACGGTCCAGTGTTGCACCAATCTGCAGACCATCCGTAAAGGCCATTGCTGCCGGCCCGTCCCAAGGCTCCATCATCGTGCTGTGATATTCATAAAATGCTTTTTTGGCCGGATCCATTCCCTCATCCGTGCTCCACGGCTCAGGAACCATCATCATTGCCACGTGTGGCAAGGAACGTCCGCTCAAATACAAGAACTCCAGTGTGTTATCAAACATCGCCGTATCCGAACCGTCCGGGTTAATGATCGGCTTCACTTTGGAGATATCGTTGCCAAACACTTCGCTCTCAAACAGCGATTGACGTGCGTGCATCCAGTTCACGTTACCACGCATCGTATTGATCTCACCGTTGTGGATCATGAAGCGATACGGGTGGGCACGCTCCCAGCTTGGGAATGTATTGGTACTGAAACGGGAGTGTACTAATGCAATCGCCGATTCAACCAGGTCTTCCTGCAAATCGAGATAGAACTGTCCAACCTGCTCGGTAGTCAGCATGCCTTTGTAGACAATTTTACGACAGGACAAGCTTGGCAAGTAGAATGAACCGCCTTCTTTTTCATCAGCCGAATACCGGATCGCCAGCTCAGCACGTCTGCGAATCACATACAGCTTACGCTCGAACGCGAGCTCATCGTTGATATCCGCAGATCTGCCAATGAACACCTGACGCACATAAGGCTTCGCAGCAAGAGCGGAACGACCAAGCATCTCATCAAAGGTCGGCACATCCCGGAAACCGAGGAATGTCTGTCCTTCTTCTTCAATGATTTTCTTCAGGCTTTCTTGGTGAGCATCACGAATCTCAGCATCCTGAGAAAGGAACAGCATCCCCACGCCATACGCTCCCTGCTCTGGCAGCGCAAAACCAAGGCGCTCTGCTTCCTGTGCAAAATAACGATGTGGAATCTGAATCAAAATACCGGCTCCGTCACCGGAATTCGGCTCACTGCCCTGTCCCCCGCGGTGCTCCATATTACTGAGCATGGTCAGTGCCTGACTAACGATATCGTGTGAAGGTACTCCTTTGATGTTGGCAACAAAACCCATTCCGCATGCATCTTTTTCGAACTGTGGGTCATACAAACCCTGTTTAGGAGGTAATCCGATGTGTCTCATGGAACGCAACCTTTCTATAATGAAGTATTTCGGAAAGATCAAGAACATAGGCAACAAGCAACAATGAAACGGGAGGAGCGGGCCTATAGGTTGAGAACCCTGCTGAATAATCGAGGTGACCGCAATCGGGTCATTGGATTTAGAGTACTTCTGCTGCTGGAGAAGAAGTCATTCTTTCGTAGTGCTTCCGGATGAGCCGGTAAAGAGCACATTATAATTACTCGCAGTCGCTGGCACGACCGCTGATATGGAGCGACGTTTTTTGATATAGTTCTATTATTTTAACACCGACCTAACATCAGCGCAATTTAAACTTTTTAATACCTCTGATAAGAAATGTTTTGCAGTACAGCTTTAGTGTAATGACGTTTAAATTCATCTCTTTTTCGAATAATTATACACATTTTAAGACAGAGTACAACTGATTTTATCTGCTGACAAAAGAAAAACATTCCATATGCAGCCTGTGTTTCTGCTTAATATCACCAAATTCCCATTCCGTTTTCGAGCAAATTGCAGCCCGAACATGCATTTGTATACAAAAAGAGCCTGCGACCCATTTTGGGGTCACAAGCTCTTTGCACTTTTTGACTACTATGTTGCATAATTTTGATACTGGATACCAAACTTTATTTTTCCATCCAAGCCATTACTCTGCATGACTTCAGACTTATGCTGTCACAACTTGACCCGATTCGGCCGAATCAGTCATTTCAGCCTCTTTTTTCGGACGACGGCCACTCCAGAGGAAGTACGCCAGCGTCAACAGAATGGATACCCCTGCATAGATAGCCAGAATTCCAGCCTGATGCCACATCACATCGAAGTTGCCACTGGACACGACTGCTTTGAAGCCCATAATGCTATGCGTCATCGGTAACCATGGGCTAAATGCCTGGAGCCAGGACGGAATCAGTTCTACCGGGAAGGTTCCTGCACTTGCCGCAAGCTGGAATACCAGCAGCAGAATGACCACATAGCGTCCAGGCAGATCAAGCCAGGTAACAAGCGCCTGAACAATCAACATGAACGTTAGCCCCGTAATAATCGTGAACAGATAGAACAGTCCTACACTGTGCGTTTCCAGACCAAGACCATACAGCATAAAGCTGGCAACGATAACCGATTGGAAAATGCTCATGGAACCAAATACGAGTGTACGGCTTACAAAACGGCTCCAGCCAGAAGCACCCGGTACGGATGTATCACGCATTTTCAAAATAATGGTCGAGATAAGGGATCCGACAAACAATCCAATGGACAGGAAGAATGGCGTCAATCCTGTACCGTAATTGGACACGGATTCTGCTTCATTCTCAGCTGAGTTAATCGGTTCAGCAAACATGTTGACCACGTCATCGGTTTTCTTCACTTCAGACGTTTTCTGAGCGGCATCATTCAGCTTGGTTGCCAGTTCACTTGATCCGTCTTTAAGCTCAGTCAAACCATTAGCCAATTCGCCTGCACCATCACCAAGCTGTTTGGAACCGTCTGTCAGCGAACTCACACCACCGCTCAGCTTGCCAACGCCGGTTTGCAAGGCACTTGTGCCTGTGCCAAGTTGTTTGGCCCCATTCACCAGCTGAGTGCCGCCGCTTGCAGCTTCACCCAACTTGCCGCTAAACTGCTTCAGGCCGTCAGAGAGCTTCGCTCCGCCTTCGCTAAGCTGATTGGCTCCAGCGAGCAGCTGCTGCTGTCCATCAACCAGCTGGTTGGCTCCAGCCAGCAGCTGCTGTTGTCCACCGTGAAGCTCTGTCGCACCTGCTGCAAGCTGCTGGTTGCCCTCGTGAAGCTGATTCGCACCTTGCGCCAGCTTTTGTTCACTCTCGTGCAGCTGTGCGCTGCCTTCTGCCACAGCCTCACTGGCTGCCAGCAGCTTCTGAACATCCTCACTTGCAGCCAGCTCCGGATTAGATGCAGCCAGCTGTTTCAAACCGTCCGCCACACCTTGGGCACCGTCCGCAACTTTACTGCTTCCATCCACGGCAGACTGTAAGCCTGACGCCAGAGCTCCACTACCCTGCACTGCACTTTGCAAACCTTCAGACAGCTTCGCACTGCCTTGTTCGGATGATTGAAGACCTGCCTGCAGCTTGCCTGTGCCATCAAGTGATGATTGAAGACCAGCCTGCAGCTTGTCACTGCCATCCTTCAACTGGTCTGCTCCGCTTTGAAGCTGATCCGAGGCTGCAGCCTGCAGCTGTTGAAGACCGGATACCAGACTGGTTGTGCCGCTTTCCAGCTGGGTGGCCCCGGTATGCAGTGCATCAACGCCATCGCTCAATGGAGATAGTCCATCCTGAAGCTCAAGTGTTCCGGATGCCAGTTTGGCCAAATTGTCTTTCAGCTTGACCGCACCATCATCCAGTTTGCCTGCCCCCGTATTCAGTTCGCCCGCACCATCGCCGGCTTCCGCCAGTCCGTCAGATACTTCGGAGAACTTGTCGAGCAGCGTTTCGGCATAGGCCTCTGTCACCTTGGCAGATACCTTCGCCTTAAGATCCTTGATTGCCGTCTTGCCGATCTGTGCACCTACGAAGCTGTAATTGCCGTTCGGTTCGTAGATCAGTTCAGCTGGCTGCGGTTGATCATCCAGCAGCGTGGTGGCCTGGGAAGAGAAATTTTCAGGAATCGTAATTTGCATATAATACTTGTCGTTCTGCATACCCTCTTTGGCCTGAGATGCATTAACGAATTCCCATTCAAAATCTTTATTTTTCTTCAGCTCATCCACCAGATCGTCGCCCACCTGCAAGGATTTGCCTTCAAGCTCTGCTCCCTTGTCGAGGTTGACGACAGCAACCGGCATCTGGTCAACATGACCATACGGGTCCCAATAGGCAGCCAGATAAATGCCGCTATACAGGATCGGAATAAACATTACTGCAATGACGGGGATCAACACCTTCGGGTTTCTCACGGCCGATCCCACATCCTTGAAAAACACGGATAAAGATTTCATGTCATTTTCTCCCCTAACTCTCTGCTTCACGAGCAGGAACTAACTTGATGTAAACATGTGAATAAAATCAGAAATTTGCTGAAATACGAACTGACCACTTTCCTCAAACGGTCAATTCAGGACAAAAAACAAACCTGCCTCTCGGCAAGCCTCACTGCCTTCAAGCAAAAAAGACACTCCACATTCTCCCTATATTATAGTAGAGAAATTTGGAAACTACATGACGGCAGCAATTCCTTCCATTAAGAAAAGACGAAAGTAATTTTTGATTTCCTCTTTGCTGAGCGGTTCGTGCTGTTTATTCCAATCCGAGGTGAGCGCTATATACAGACGGATCATCATAAAGGCCACGACTTGCGGATCACAATCCCGAATCTCACCGCTGTCTCTGGCTTTCTCCAGCTCCTTGGACAAGAAATCGGAAATGACCTTCTCCACCTTGTCCAGACCCTCCTTGGCCTGAAGTGTTCCAAAATCCTTAAGTTCCTGGGATAGCTTCACCAATAGTTCATGATCACGTCGGAATTCCAGCAATGAATCCAGCACACGAAACAGGTTATCAAAAAAGGCACTTTCCTGACGCACTTCACGATGGGCAATATTTTTCATTTCCTGGATCACTTCCACCAGAATCTGATCAAACAGCTGCTCCTTGTTCGTAAAAAAAGTGTAAATTGTCCCTTTGCCTACATTCGCTATCTTGGCTACCTGATCCATCGTGGTAGCTTTGTATCCAAACATGGCGAACGACTGAGCTGCTGCATGAATGACCTGCTGCCTCCGGTCAATCGGAGCCATCATATCCCCTCCTTCACTGATTTTCACTTATAAAATGACCAAAAATACAATTTGGTCACTTGGTCAAAACTTACATTATCACCTTCGTCAACAGATTGCAACCCTAACATTTCAAATTTGTGTTAATTTATTTTAACCGAAATGCAGTGGAAAGTGATTCATTCGTCGTCTATAGTGTATGATGGTTCCAATAATACGGATTAAACGAAGATGGGCTGTCTCAGAACATCAACTTTCGTGTAAATATTTATGGAATGAACATGATTTTCCGTTTCGCTGTATATTCATGTATTGAAGGGTACGGCAGAACGGTGAACTTATCAAATTTAAACTTATGAATAAAGGTGAACTCATGCGAAAACCAAGAGTGCTCTTATTATCCGAAGGTTTCGGCACCGGTCACACCCAGGCCGCACATGCGCTGGCAAGCGGCATCAAAAAGGTCAGTCCACACGTCCATAGCCGCGTTATCGAGCTTGGCAAATTCCTGAATCCGACGGTAGCTCCGCTTATTTTTTCCGCCTATCGAAAAACACTATCCGTCCAGCCCAAACTCGTCAGCATGCTGTATCGGACACAATATAATAAATCGTTGAACGGATTTACCAAACTCGCTTTGCATCGGATTTTCTATACTCAGACGGCGCAGGTCGTATCCCAGTTGAAGCCGGATGCGGTAATCTGTACCCATCCCTTTCCGAATGCGGTCATTTCAAGGCTGAAACGGCAGGGACTAAACATACCGCTGTATACAGTCATTACAGATTACGATGTGCACGGTACATGGATCAATCCTGAAGTAAATCAGTATTTGGTCTCTACCCCGCAGGTTAAGGCATTACTTGAAATTCGGGGAGTCGACCCCTCTCGAATTCAGGTTACGGGAATTCCCGTGCATCCTGATTTTTGGGAAGCAGGTGACAAAGTACGGTTACGTGAGGAAATGGGGCTGAAGGATATGCCTACGGCACTGCTTATGGGCGGTGGATGGGGGCTTTCCTTTGATGAAGAACATATGAAACTATTAACCTCCTGGGCCGATCGGGTGCAGCTCGTTTTTTGCCTTGGAAGCAACGAGAAGATGATCTCCAAGATGAAAGAGATGGCTTGCTTCCAGCATCCGAACATCCGCATTCTCGGTTACACCAGGGAAGTCAGCAAGCTGATGGACGTATCGGACGTGCTTATTACGAAACCGGGCGGCATGACTTGCACAGAGGCTCTGGCTAAAGGGCTGCCGATGTTGTTTATTCCACCACTTCCAGGCCAGGAAGAAGAGAATTGTGAGTATTTTGTACAAGCCGGATACGGCCAGGTCATACATTCAGCAGACGTTATTACCACAAGGTTCAGAGAGCTGTGTGACGGCACAAAAGCACCGAGTGAAGCTGAAAGCCAGCTGAAAGTTGTACGCAAACCGTGGAGCAGACCGTCCTATGACCCAACGTCCTGTGCACAGGCTGTTCACGAATTATTATGCCCGGGTGCAGCTGAGTTCCCCTCCACGCTCAAGGAACGCTTCAAAGCCGGAATTCCTGCCACGACGCTGTCAGGTACCAGAATCCCATTTTAAGGCCTCTAAGGGCCCTTGGAGCTCTTCTGGGAGGGTGTTGAATGTGGATAGACATGTCCTTTGATTAACATTCACTCATTTGAAACGAAATGCATGCAGAAAAGGTTCCCTTCTCATTTTGGAAGGGAACCTTCTTCAATTTCATTTAAAATAAGCGTATGTTTTACCAGAAAAAAGGGTAATTTAAAGGAAAGAGATCCATGTAAATACCGAAATAAAACTCTGTTTCAGGTGTTTTCAAAGGTTCGTTTAATGTAAATACATTAACTACCCTGCCTGTTTGCAGAATTTTCAGATCAATTACTTGTAAAAAGTATGATGACCGATCGTTTTCACTTTTTTCTTCGAATGGGCAACCGTCAGATCATCGGCAAGCGTCAATGACAAGAAATAATACGTATCATCAGCGACTTCCTTCTGTCCATTCAGTGCAGCGTTCACTGCCTTCACGCTGTCCTCATTGGGAACTACACGCTTCAGACGTCCGTTGGCTACCGGGCTGAATTGAGACTTCTGATAGATTACCTTATAAATAGTATCGGGAAAATTGGCTGACCGCAGCCGGTTTAAGACAACATTGGCAACTGCCACTTTGCCTTCGTACGGTTCACCTTCCGCCTCTGCCATGACGATTTTTTGCAGCAGAAGCAGCTCTTTATCGGACACACTGTATGACCAGGTTGCAAGTTTTGAGTCCTCCTGGTTCAAAAGCTCAGTCCGCGTAAAGTAAAGTTTTTGGGGGGGAGTTGTTACAGCAGCAGCCGCTTTGGCCTTCTCTATTTTGGCCAATTTAAGGGCAGCTTCTTTTTTGGCTTTGGCCGCAGCAGCAGCTCTAGCCTTATGCTTGGCCTTGGCTTCCTTCAATTCCTGTTCTTCCTGAGCAGCCGTAAGCCAGTCCTTGGCTGGCAGTGAAGCCGTCCAGTTTGCCGTATGAATCGATGAATCAGCAGACAGACTTGTCCCGTCTGACATCATTCGCCTGTCCCCAGCAGAAGAAGATGATGCGCTATTTTGCACAGAAGCTGCCAGATCGGTCATCTGTTTACTATCACTTGCCTCGTTCCATTTCCCAGTTGCCTGAACTACATTAACCCCCACTATACATACAAGCAGCACAGATAACATCGGTGCTACCCAACGATTCTTGCTTATAATATCCATTCGTAAGATTCCTCCTGTCGCAACAATTCCCTTAACTAAGTAACCCAAAAAAAAGAATTTGAATAACGATGGCTAATATTACATAGGGATAAACGTAATGTCAATGTGATTTTATGTCATAAAAACATGTTTCAGGAAAATGAAAACGTATCCACAACCTCATACATCGGCGATTGTCCCAGCCTGGTCACATAAAGTACAAAGTCCTCCACAATCCATGATTTAGCACCCAAGGAATGTTCCGGAAGCACCCCATAAATACCTTTATCTTCATTTCCTGGGGCTAAACCCAGAAATTTGCGTGCTATGGTAATGTGCGGCGAGTAAGGTCTCAGCTCTGCTTCATATCCAAGTGTGGATGTGGCCTCCACGATCCGTTTGTGAAGAAGATTCAAAGACTCCAGCTCGCCGTCCACACCCCTCCACAACACCTTCGGAGCATCTTTCAGACCAAAAGTACCCCACCCGGAAGTTTGCAGTTCAAACGGCTGAATTCCAGTACTCGCCATGCGCAGCGCTTTCCGCAGATGACCGATATCACTCACCAGTGTATCTCCCAGAAATTGCAGCGTGATATGGTAATCCCGATGGTCTGTCCATTTGCGAAAATCGAGTCCGTTCTTCACCATTCCTGCATCGAGTTGAAGGGATTCCTGAATAGCTGCCGGGAGACGTATCGCCGTAAATAATCTTTCCCGCCGTGATGGTAGATCCGTATATGAATAGTTATTCATCATCGTATACACCTCTCTAAAGTTCGTTCTATTATTTCATAATCATATGTCCTGTTTCAAGTTGGGTAATTATAGATTGACACAAATGTCAGCACTCGCACATGAGGCTGCACTCCTGCCTTTCTGCAGCATCTTCTCAAATCTGCTACACTTATCTCACAACTCAATTGAATTCAGGAGGTTACACACTATGGGTAAAATTGTATGTTTTCCATCTTTATCTACGGAACAGCAGCAGCGCATTTTAGACGCCGCACCCGGCTATACGCTGACCGTCAGCAAAGCCAAGGAGATTGACCCTGCTGCGTTAACAGAAGCCGAAATTATTGTTGGCTGGTCTCCACTCGTCACAGAACATGCCCTGAAGAAGGACAGCCTTCTGAAGTGGGTACAGGTCTGGTCCGCAGGTGTGGATAACCTCCCCTTCTCGGATTTGGAACAAAAAAATATTCAGGTGACCAGTGCCAATGGCGTACATGCCATCCCGATCACTGAAATTATTGTAGGCATGATGTTATCGCACAGCCGCTGGCTGAGACAAGCCATGCTTCATCAACAGCAAGCCGAATGGAAAAATCCTGGAAAACCACTGCCAGAGCTGCACGGCAAAACGGCTGTCATTGTTGGAGTAGGAGAGATCGGCACCGAAGCTGCCCGTATTCTCAAGGCGTTTGGCATGAATGTCATCGGGGTTCGCCGGTCCGGCAAAGACGTTCCTAATGTCGATCACATGTACGATATGTCCGGACTGCATGAAGCTTTGGGCAAAGGTGATTATGTCATTAACATTTTGCCCCTCACAGACGAAACCCATCATTTGTATGATCAAACCGCATTTGAACATTTCAAGACAGGCTCCTGCTTCGTCAATGTAGGACGAGGTCCAAGTGCAGACACTGAAGCGCTGATGCGTGCACTGGATAGCGGCCAGGTCGCCTATGCTGCGCTGGACGTTTTTGAAGAAGAACCCCTTCCTGCTGAGCATCCATTATGGCAAAAGGACAATGTGTTAATTACCCCCCATATCGCGGGAAGTACGGAGCAATATACGGATCGGGCACTTGATATTTTTGTGGAAAATCTGGAAGCTTACCTGGCGGGCAAGACACTGCCGCTCAACCTGGTCGACTATAGTCATAAATACTAATTCGCCCTCCATTTTCCATGCACAATTGTACAAATGCCTTATCATTATTTCTAAAAATGGATATAAAAAAACCTCCACACCCGGAAATCATTTCTTCCGAGTTGGAGGTTTTCTTCTACTATATAACTATGTGCATAACCAAACGTGACGTATAAACGTGCCTTTACGCACAGCGCAATACTGATCCACTTCCCACCCTGCTGCAAGCAAATGCTCTTCCACCCATTCCGTGGATACAACTACAGCCCGTTTCGCCAGCCTGCGCAGACTTGTCAGCATGATGCGCTGGTCTTCATCCGGGAGGACGGAACAGAGATTGTAGGGCATATCCAAAATCGCTGCGTCGTAAGATCCGTCTAATTCATTCATGTCACCCAGTGTAAGGCAAGCCGGATCATAACCAAAGTGCGGCAGATTGATGCGCGCTCCCTGAATGGCCAGCGGATTCAGGTCGTTCCCTCTCGCCTCAATTCCCATGGAGAGTGCTTCAATGACTACGGTACCCATGCCGCAGCATGGATCGAGCAGCCGCTGGTTCAGAATGTTCGGTACGGCAATGTTAACGAGAGATCTGGCCAGCGCAACTCCGAAACCAGTGGAGTAATTTTGCGGCTTCTGCTGATGGCGTTGCCACGATCGATCCGCTTCTGTCCACCGACCCAAGATCCATTTTCTACCTGTTCGAATTAGTCCAAAGGTCACTTTTGGGCGCTTCATCTGCGCCTTGCCCTTAATGCACATTCCTACTTCTCTTTCCAGCTGACGGGAATGTTCATAATCAGGCATATGGTCTCCTTCTTTCAAACATACCACCTTAAACGTCTCTTCCGGAAGCAATTCAATCTTTGCTGCAGTCGGAAGCAGATCCTTCACGGTCTCTGCTTCCGATATCACGTCCAGCCTTCCATGAATAAATGGGCTTCTGACTGGTGGAATGCATATATTAGACCGGACATATGAGCGTAAATCCGAATTCATTTCCAGTCTGGAACCAACCAGTGTATGGAGCTCGAGCGAGCATAATTCACGCTCATTCTCATGACAGGCAAACGTATAGATGTAATCTTGGTTGATTGAACTCCTTGTGATGTCGGTCGAATAGATTTCAGTCAAAATTGCAGCCGTCCTTCATGTTTCTTCTATTATAAGAAGAAGGTTTATATTTTTAATTTCTCGATGGAAGTAAGCAGGTCATCCGACAATTCCTTCAATGATTGAATGCTGCCGCTAATCGTTTCCATGGAGCTTACCTGTTCTTCAGCTGAAGCCGAAACTTCCTCTACGCTTGCCGCAGATTGTTCCGATACTGCCGAGATCTGTTGGCTGAAATCATTCATGCGTCCACTTGCATCCTGCATGCCTTCCAACCCAGCTGTCATCGTGCCGATCACGTGAACCATTTCCTCTACGGATTCATTAATATTCCGGAACAAATTACCCGAAGTTCGCACATGCTCTTGCCCCAGTTCAGTCTCCCGGACACCTGTACGCAATTCAGCAACAACTCCCTGGGAATCCTGCTGGATATCTTCCGTAATCACTGTAATTTCCTCCACTGAAGTCTGCACCGCTTCCGATAACTTCCGAACCTCGGCTGCGACCACGGCGAACCCGCGACCACTCTCTCCAGCGCGGGCTGCCTCAATGGAAGCATTCAATGCCAGCAGGTTGGTCTGCCTTGCGATGTCACGAATCACTTGGACGAGCTTGGAAATATCCTCGTTTTTACGGTTGAGCTGCTCCATCCGCTCCATCGAAGCCGAGACAGCCCCGGAGATTTGCTGCATTTGCTGCACCGATTGCTCCATCGCCTTACGTCCATTCAATCCCTGCTCCAGCACACGTTCTGACATCGCACTAAGCTTGCTCCCTTGATTGGCATGCTGCTGAATATGATCGTTCAATCCCTCAACCGCACGTGCTGATTCAACGGCCGTTACGGCCTGGCTCTCTGCAGCCTTGGCTGACTCTTCCATCGTGATGGCAATCTGCTGACTTCCAATTTTGACTTCTTCCGAGGAAATGGCCAGCTCGTTGCTCTGGCGATTCACCGCTTCGGCAACACGTCTGACATTCAGCACCATGGAAGTCAGATTCCCTTTCATCGTGTTTACCGCTTTAGCCAAGAGCCCCACTTCATCTTCGTGCTTGGTATGTATATCCTGCACATTCAATTGGCCTTCTGCAATCAGCTTCACTGCACTAATAACCCGGAGCAGCGGTTTCACAACCTGCGAACGGATAATCGGAATCGCAATCGCCGTGATCGCAATCATGATCAGCACCCCTACAATAATAATCATTCGGCCATTCTGCACTGACCTGATGGTTTGTGCTGCCGAGAGATCCGACTGATTCTGATTGTACTCGACCAGAAAATCCAGATCGACCTGCATGGCATCGAAGGAATCAGCCCCTTTTTCCGAAACTTCCTTCGCCAGTTGGGATTGTCCTTGATCACTCAAATTGATTGCTTGGGTATTCAGCTTAAGGTAAGCTGCCCACTTCGTCTTGAATGCATCCCAGTGCTCCTGTTCGTCTGTCGCCTTTTCCTGCTGATCGTATATTTTGATCGTCTGTGCCGTTTCGCGAATGTAATTGGTACGCTCTTCAGCGAGTTCAGCCTTGTCTCCATCCGGAGCATCAAAGTGCCGGTAACTCAATGACAAAATATGTTCGGTGGTATAGTTCAACCTATTGATTTGCTGAATCGAGGGCATCCAGTTGCCCGTAATCTCATTGGTATTGGCTTCCATAGAGTTCAACCGGGTAATAATGGTGACACTTAGGAGAATTAAACAGAGGATTAACAAATAGAACGCGATGCTGATACGCAGACCGATACTCCTGATCTTGAATCTGCTGAACATGTGATTTCCCCCTTATGCCTGATTCGGACATTCTCCGAACTTTCAGTTCTTTGGTCTTGGTTTTACCCTTCTTTTGGCATCTTGCAAAATATTCTTTCATCATATATCTATGGGTAAACTGACGTAAAGTATTATAACATTATTTTGTTTAAGACAGGCTTCGTTTTGTAAAATCTTGTGCCTCGTATACACGATGAGGTCATAGGCATACTTCCGAAAGCATGCAGCGAGATAAAATGGAAAAGAGCTGCAGCATACGGAGAATACCGATCTGCAACCCTTCAACATGTTAAATTGTGAGGAACATCCTATGAAAACCGGAAAAGCGCTGCTTAATTCACTTCACCATGTTTTTACCAAACTCGGCAAGTAACCGATAAGACGCAAGTCTTCGCTCGTAATCAGGGCCGGCTGTAACCACTAGAAACTGATTCGTCCCCAGTCGTTTGCTTACCTGCCCGAATTGTTCCCAGATCTGCGGCGCTGTCCCTGCAAAATGTTTACGTGCTTCGTCCGCACCCTCGCCCTTCTCAATGTTGATCTGACCACCCGTACTAGAGTTAGATTCCTTCTCGGCAGCGTGCAGGGCTGGCGCATCTTGTCCACTCTGCCTGCGCCGATCTGCCATTTCACGGCTCCAGTCCCGAGCTTCCTCCTCTGTCTCTGCACACATTGCACTGACCGCAACCATCACTTGCGGTTCGTTCATCGTTTTACTTGGGGTAAACCCATCCCGATACCGCTTCACTGCTTCCATACCATCGGCATCACTCATAAACTGACCAAATACATACCCCATGCCATACCGTGCGGCAAACTCGGCACTCTTGACGTTGGTACCCAGCATCCACAGGGATACGGGAAGTTCAGGGATCGGACGTGCCGTTACCCGATGCTCCTCATAACTGTACCGATCCTCGAGCAATTCAGTAAGTGCCGCGAGTGATTCAGGCAATTTGGACACATGCTGCAAATAATTGCCGCTTAGCGCCATGGTGGCATGCGGCCCACCTCCAGGCGCGCGTCCCAGTCCCAACTCAATTCTGCCTGGGTACAGTGTAGCCAGCAGCCGAAACGACTCGGCCACCTTCAGCGGACTGTAATGCGGCAGTAGCACCGCACCCGATCCCAGCTGAATGGTTGCTGTCCTCGCACCAATATGCGAGAGAAGAACTTCAGGCGATGCGGATGCAAGTTCCTCCATATCATGATGCTCGGATGTCCAGTACCGGGTATATCCCCAGGCTTCGGCATGTTGAGCCAAGGATACGGCCTGCTGCAAAGCCTCTTCCGCTGCAGCTCCATTCAACCTTGGCACAAGGTCGAGCACGCCCAGACTGAACGGCTCACTTGAGCCTGTGCCGATGTTTGTATCCAAGCTTCTCACTCCTTATTCTAGTCCAGATCGTAGATGGAACCTACCTTCAGGCCATACAATTCATTGTATATTTTCTCGGCAAACGCATCCGTCATGCCTGCAATATAATCAATCACCATGTGCTCCCATGTCCAGATCGGATGAGCCTTCGCCTGATCCTTCTCATATCGCTGCAGCCAGTCGGATGGAATGATGGACTTGGACGTTTCCGGGTCAAGGAACGCATCCCACAGGCGCTTAATCATCCATTCACTGCGTTTTTGCAGACGCTGCACGCGCAGATCACGAATCATGGTCACCCAGGCAAAGCTCTTGAGCACACTCACCGTGCGCAGCATGTCAAGATCCTCTGCACCTTCACGGACAAACGTCACCTTCTTCCAATCCCCGTCGTCAATTACGCCCAGGCTGCCCACAAAGAGGCTTACCCAGTATGCCTTGACCTCGCGGCGGGTACGGGAGTAATCATGCTCGCAGAACGGCATCTTCTCATTCCAGACACGCAGGAACGAAGCGAGCACTTCTTCTACCTTTTGCCCTATCGCCTCTCTCGTCCAACCATTCCAGAACAGATCCTCGAGTGTAGTAATCTTATCCACAATCAGGCGATGAATGTGCGGATCCTGCAGGAAATGCTCATGCACTTCGATCTTGCCCGCCTTAATGCCATCCTCCAGATCGTGTGCAGAGTACGCAATATCGTCACAGAGGTCCATGAGCTGTGCTTCCAGCGTCTTCTTGCCTGCCGGCATGTTCCAACGATTACGAATCTCATGGATATATTGCCACTCATGATGATACATGCCCTTCTTGCTCTCCGTACCTGGGTATGGATATTTGTTGATTCCAAGCAGCACCGCATCGGACAGATTCAATCCATCGATGTCCTCTCGTTTCTCCAGGAACATGATGAGACGGAAGTTATGTGCATTGCCTTCAAAATGCTCATATTTCCGCTTCAGCTCTGCACGAATCTCCGGCTCCTGCTGGGGCGATTTCGCCCCGCGGCTCTTCTTCATGATTTTCTTGACCTCGGTGTTGATCAGGTCATCCAATATACCATCCAGTACTTCTTCCCCTTTATGTCCAAACGGCGGATGTCCGAAATCATGTGCGATTGCGGCACATTCCACCACTTCCGAATCAATAATAAGCCCCGGGCTGTCCGCCTGACTCCAGTCCACTTGAGGGTAACGACGAAGCAGGCTTCTTGCCGCCTCTCGCGCAATCTGCGCAACCTCAAGGGAGTGGGTTAACCGTGTGCGATAATAGTCGCCTGTTCCAGCCCCAAACACCTGGGATTTACCCTGCAACCGGCGGAAGGTCGGTGAATGAATCAGTCTGGAATAGTCCCGCTCATACGCTGCACGAGCTCCATCCAGTTTGGTAAGTTCAGGATATTGTCTATGTTCTCTCAAATCGTTCCATTGCATGTGATCACTCCTAGCCGACTGTCTCTATTTTGAGTGATTATACACAACATCCGTCGTTTCGAAAAGCAAAACCTGTCTGTGATTGTCATCTCTTCTCACATCAACTTGTGATGTACAGTCTTCTTCTTTTATTATACCCCGACAGACTATCATCCGTGCACCTAAATGAATAATGATATACATCAAAATACATCGAAATACATCAATATATGAAACCATTCAGAGTATTGCAGAGATCATTCCGATAATTCAAAAAAAGATAGGATGAAAAGTACTGATGAGCATCGGTGGCCGTTCCGGTTACGGATCGTTCTTCCGATCGCTGTCGTCTCCAGGTTTTCTGAATTTCCCTTGGCAAGGGGAAAACCCGGAGACAAACGCGACCGCTCCGCTTCTTCAGAATCGATTCCGTCCCCTCCACTACTTCGCCGCTTACCTTTATGGATTTCATTAAATGGCTAAAAGGATTAAAACCGATCTCACATGATTAGACATCACACATGCAGTCAGCACTCCTATGATCCTCTGTCTCCTATTTGTTTCTTTGGAGGGGAGAAAATAAAAAATCGACAGGGACGGAATCGCCCTGTCGGGTGGAGATGGTCAGGCGCTGCGCTTGCTGGCCTATTACTTATAGAGAGTGCTGATAGCGTGAAACTACACGCTACTTAAAAACTCAACTCGGTAATGCGATTACACCATCACTTTGCAGATGTCGTTGGTGAACTCTACCGGATCTTGGATTGGCAAGCCCTCGATCAGCAATGCCTGGTGGTACAGCAGGCTAGTGTACAGGCTCAATTTTTCCTTATCCTGTGCGTAAGCATCTTTCAGGGATTTGAAGACATCATGGTTGACGTTGATCTCCAGCACCTTATCCGCCTGTACATTCTCGCTGTTCGGCATGGCTTTCAGGATTTTCTCCATCTCGATGGTCAGTTCACCTTCGGTGGACAAACATACCGGATGGCTTCTGAGGCGTTTGGAAGCTTTGACGGCTTTTACTTTGCCTGCCAGCTGTGCTTGCATCGCTTCGAACAACTCTTTGTTGTCGTTGTCTTCTGCTTCGTTTTTCTCTTTATCCTCGCTGTCTTCGATACCCAGGTCACCGCTGGAGATGGATTTGAACTCTTTCTCCTTGTAGTTCATGATCATTTTGATCGCGAATTCATCGATGTCCTCGGTGAAGTACAGCACTTCATATCCTTTATCCAGTACACCCTCGATCTGAGGCAGCTTCTCAATCCGCTCAATGGACTCACCCGATGCGTAGTAGATATACTTCTGGTCTTCCGGCATTCTGGAAACGTACTCGTCCAGGCTGACCAGCTTTTTCTCTTTGGAAGAAGAGAACAGCAGCAGATCCTGCAGTGTATCCTTGTTCACGCCATAATCGCTGTATACGCCATATTTCAACTGACGCCCAAACGCTTGATAGAACTTCTCATAGCTCTCGCGATCGTCCTTCAGCAGGCTTTGCAGTTGGCTCTTGATTTTGTTTTTGATATTTTTCGCGATCAGGCTCAGCTGACGGTCATGCTGCAGCATTTCACGGGAGATGTTCAGGGACAGGTCTTCCGAATCAACCATACCTTTGACAAAACCGAAGTAGTCCGGCAACAGATCGCCGCATTTATCCATGATCAGGACACCGTTGGAGTACAACTCCAGGCCTTTTTCGTACTCTTTGGTATAGTAATCAAATGGCGTGCTCTCCGGAATAAACAGAATTGCATTGTATACTACGGCACCGTCCGCGCTGATGTGCAGGTGTTTAAGCGGTTTGTCAAAACCGTACCGTTTTTCCATATAGAAGTTGTTGTAATCTTCTTCGGTCAGCTCGCTTTTGTTTTTGCGCCAGATTGGCACCATGCTGTTCACGGTTTGCTCTTCTTTATACTCCTCAAACTCGTTCTCCGTACCTTCCTTCGGACGCTGACTTGTCACATCCATCTTGATCGGGTAACGAATGAAATCTGAATATTTCTTGATGATGGATCTCAGGCGATACTCTTCCAGAAACTCATCATACGAATCTTCTTCCGTATTGGGTTTAATCGTCAGGACGATTTCCGTACCCACAGAATCTTTCTCAGCTGGAGTGATCGTGTATCCATCCGCACCTTCAGACTCCCATCTCCAGGCTTCGTTGCTGCCCAGCGTTTTACTCGTCACGGTCAGCTTGTCCGCCACCATGAACGCGGAGTAGAAACCAACCCCGAACTGTCCGATGATGTTATGGCCGTCTTTGGCTTCGTTTTCCTTTTTGAACGCCAGCGAGCCGCTCTTCGCGATAACCCCGAGATTGTTCTCCAGCTCTTCCTGGCTCATCCCGATTCCGGTATCGGTCAACGTGAGCGTACGGTTCTCTTTGTCGATGGTCAGCTTGATGTAGTAATCCTCTTTGTTGAAGACGAGCGTATCGTCGGTAAGGGCTTTGTAATATATTTTGTCAATGGCGTCACTGGAGTTGGAGATCAATTCTCTCAAAAAGATTTCTCTTTGGGTATAGATGGAGTTGATCATCATATCCAGCAAACGTTTGGATTCTGCCTGGAACTGTTTCTTGGCCATGAATGGGTGTTCTCCTTTCAATTTGGGATATAGAATGATTGATTTGAATATAGAAGCAAAGTCGAATTTACATCTAATACGTGACTTAACTAGAAACAACTCGACTACCCTTATCCCCGGATTATACTGATCCACCTTAATGGCTCATCTTGAAATAAAAGCATGACATTGTGCGTACAGCTGTTCCGGTTACGAATCGTTCTTCCGATCGCTGTTATCCCCAGATTTTTTGATCCATTATCTTAAATGGAAAATCCGGTGATAAAGGCGAGCGCTTCGCTTCTTCAGAATCGATTTCGTCCCCTCCACTACCTTCGCATCGTATCAAGAGCCAGATTAAAGTTGAAGCTTGTAGTTCAGCAAGATCTGCAGGTCAACAAAGAACTTTTCGAGATCTAGTCTAGCCCTTCACTCTCATGCCCTATCCGAGTTCACCTTAAGAATATTCAAAAACACAATCATTCCATATGTAGTCGCTGTAGTATAAAGCATCATTTGTTAGCACTCAGATGATCGGAGTGCTAAACCCTTTCTTTTATATAACATATGGCAAAATTGGGTGTCAATACGCCGGGCGTTATTTTAACAAAATGGTGGATTAACACTTCGTTTATACGCGCATATTTGATTTTAACGTAATCCATCAGACAACACAAAAGCCAGCTCGAATCCATGTTCGAACCGGCTTTTCTCTGATTGGTGTAGCTGAAATGGTCAGCCTGGCTAATAAGCTGATAAAAAAGTAGGTCAATGAAGGAATGGAACGCATTCCTTCATCTACTTCACCATCTTTGGATCAAGGGTGTCACGCAAGCCATCCCCGAGCAGGTTGAAGCCGAGTACTGTCAGCATGATGGAAAGGCCGGGAAAGATAAGCGTCCACGGCGCTTTTTGCAAAAACTGACGCGAATCCGAGAGCATTTTACCCCATTCCGGGTCCGGCGGTTGCGCCCCCATTCCCAGAAATCCAAGTGCGGCCGCCTCAATAATGGCTGTCCCGATGCCCAGCGTTCCCTGCACAATTAGCGGGGTAAGGCTGTTCGGCAGGATATGGCGAAACAGAATACGCATATTATTCGCGCCCAGTGTGCGGGCAGATGTAATGAATTCCTCCTGTCTCAAGCTAAGTACACGCGAACGCACCAATCGTCCGTAGGTCGGAATATTGACGATGGCAATGGCGAGCAAGGCGTTTTGCAGGGAGGGACCGAGGATTGCCACAATGGCAATCGCGAGCAGGATACCCGGAAAGGCCAGCAGAATATCGAATAGACGTGAGATAAGCATATCTGCCCATTTTCCATAAAACCCGGCAACCAGTCCAAGCAATGCTCCCGCAATAATGGAACCGATCACCGAGAAGAAGCCCACCCACAAGGAGATACGCGCACCATGAAGCACTCGGGAAAATACGTCACGCCCCAGATCGTCGGTACCAAACCAATGCTCTGCCGAAGGGGCCTGAAGCCGGTCCGTCAGCACTTGTTCCTTGTAATCGTAAGGAGAAATGTATGGGGCAAGGAAAGCCAGCAGGATGAAAAACACAATAATGATCAGTCCGGCGAGCGCCAGCCGATTGCGGCGAAATGTTCTCCAGGCTTCCAGCCATGGACCGGATGCACGTGCCGATGCTGCTTCTATGGATTGTCCGGTGTTGGTTGATAATTTGGCCATGCGGCGTCTCCCTTCTTTAGCTATGAATGAAAGATAAGAAGAATGAGTCCTACTTATAGCTAATCCGCGGATCAAACACAGCGTAGAGCAAGTCGACAATCAGGTTGATTAATACGAAAAAGAAGGCCACGATCAGAATACCACTCTGGATCACCGGATAATCCCTCGAACTAATTGCTTCATATATATAGCGCCCCACCCCAGGCCAAGCGAAGATCGTTTCGGTCAGGACTGCGCCGCCGAGCAAAGAGCCGGTTTGGATGCCGATAACGGTCAGGACGGGGATAAAGGCATTTTTGAGTGCATGTCCATATACGACAAAAAACGGTCCAAGCCCCTTCGCCTTTGCGGTGCGGATATAATCCGAACTCATGACCTCAAGCATGCTGGAGCGAGTCATCCGAGCAATAACGGCCATCGGAATGGTTCCGAGCGCAACACTTGGCAGGATGAGATGTTTGGTTACGGTCCACAGCTGATCCCACCGCCCGGCAATCATCGTATCCAGTACATAGAGACCGGTGATAGCATCAACGGGATCACGTGCGTTCATTCGTCCAATGGACGGCAGCCAGTGCAACTTGTTGGCAAACAGCCATTGTTCCATCAGACCCAGCCAGAAGATTGGCATCGACACACCAACCAAGGCAATAACCATACAGCAGTAATCGAACCAGGAGTTATGCTTCCATGCGCTGACGATCCCCGCATTAACGCCAATAATGACGGCAAATAGCATACTCGCCATCGTTAGTTCAAGCGTCGCTGTCAGGTAAGGTACGATTTCCTGGGCAATAGGCACCTTGGTGCGAATGGATGTGCCCAAGTCTCCTTGGAGCAGATCGCCAAGATAAGCGAAGTACTGCTGGAACCATGGTTTATCAAGTCCGAGCTGGTCCCGAAGGGCTTGCTTGGACTGTTCGGTTGCCTTTTGCCCCAGTATCGTCTCCGCCGGGTCACCCGGTATGGCATGAATGATGGAGAAGACGATAAGAGTCATGCCGAGCAGCACAGGCAGCAGCACAAGTATGCGTTTGACAATATAACTGTTCAATCCCTATTCACCTGCCTTTGACGTATCATAAAACATGCAATTATAAAAGCGCTGGCAGACAAGAATGCTTTAGATTGTTATGACCAGATGTGGATTCTGCCAAGCATTGCGTGTTCACCAGCGCCTCGAAAGATGAAACGAAAAATGATGATGATTTTAGATCACATAAATCCGTTATTCAAAATAAGCATTTGCATAGGATTCGCTGCCCAGTGGAGACGGCACAAAACCTTTCAGGTTTGCTTTACCTGCCAGAATAGGTGTCGTGTGCACAAGTGGAATCCACGGTGCATCTTCCTTGATAATCACTTGAGCCTGTTTGTACAGCTCGGCGCGTTTGTCCTGATCCGTCTCTTTCTGCGCATCGGTCAGCAGCACATGCAGCTCTTCGTTTACATAAAAGCTGCGGTTGTTGCCCGGAATTGCGTCTTTATCCAGCAGCGTGTACAGGAAGTTATCCGGGTCGCCGTTATCTCCGGTCCAGCCGAGCATGTAGATGTCGTCCTTCTCTCCGGCTTTTGCATCATCGAGATAAGTCGCCCACTCCGGCGATTCGATGTTGACGGTCACTCCGATTTTCTCAAAATCAGCCTGAATGGCTTCGGCCACCTTCTTGCCGTCAGGCATGTAAGGGCGGGATACCGGCATTGCATAGAACGTCACCGGGTCTGGCAACCCGTCAGGGAAGCCGGCTTCGGCCAGTAATGCTTTTGCTTTTTCCAGATCATACGGGTAATCCTCAATCGCGTCATTGTAACCCCACAGGGTTGGCGGCATCGGGTTCACGGCAGGTTGAGCCTGTCCGGCAAAGAAAGCATCGATAATACCCTGCTTGTTCACCGCGTGGTTGAGAGCTTGTCTTACTTTTACATCATCAAAGGGTTTCTTCTTGAAGTTAAAGCCAATATACGCCACGTTGAACGGTGGACGCTCGATCTTCTGCAGCTCACTGTTGCCTTCGAGGATGGACAGATCATCCGGGTTCAGGTCCTCCATGATATCAATCTCGCCATTCTGCAGGGCATTGAAGCGTGCCGTGTTGTCCGGTATCGAACGAACAATGACTTTGTTCAGCTTCGGTAAGCCCTCTTTCCAGTAATTCGGATTTTTCTCCAGGGTGATGGAGTCGTTCCGCTTCCACTCTACGAATACAAATGGGCCTGTGCCCACGGGCTCGCTTTTGAAATTCTCTTTTTTCTCCTGAATCGCTGTTGGGCTGGCAATACCGAATGGGGTCATCGCGATATTTTGCAGGAAAGGCGCCTGCGGCTGGTTCAGCGTGAACTCAACAGTCGTCTCGTCAATCGCCTTCACTTCCTTGATGACACGGCCATCCTCTGGCCCAAACATGGAATCGTAATAGTCGAAGGAATCCCCTTCGAATTTATATTCACTCGCCGGATCGCTCCAACGGTTGAAGTTAAACACAACAGCATCTGCATTGAAATCTGTTCCATCATGGAACTTCACACCGGACTTCAGCTTAAACGTGTACTTCAGGCCATCCGCCGAAATCTCCCAGCTCTCTGCCAGACCAGGAACAACCTCAGTCTCGCCTTCCTTATAATCCAGCAATGAGTCGAAGACCTGGTGCCCAATCTTCAGCGACTCCCCGTCTGTTACAATCGCAGGGTCCAATGCCACCGAATCCCCGCCGCGGCCCATGATCATCGTATCCTGAGCTGCCGTTTCTGTTGGGGGATCGGTACCTTCTGCCGGAGCAGGTGAATTGCCTGTTTCTTCATTGCTGGAGCAGCCTGACAACACCAAGACGGTGCTCAAAGCCAGAGTCACAAAACCGGACATCCATTTCTTTCTCATTCGCATACGTACAACACCCTTCCCTGTCTCATAATGTGTGTAATGCTGGCGTGAAAAAACTTCAATGATAGCCATTGGTTCGGTGCTTGCTTGTATCAATGAAAGGCTTTAGGTGCCTGTGATACCTGTAAATATGGTCGTATTAGAATAGGATGGATTACTATTCGTTTTTTTTTACGGATTTGCGTACCGAGCACGTATTATGCGAATCCACAAGGTTACCTTTTGAAGAAGCGTTCGTTCGGCTATGTTGAGCAACAATTGAACTTAGGTCAATTAGCAACAACACTCTACTATTTGAGTGGAAGTGAAAATTGAGTTAGAAGACAAAGAACACAAAGAGAATGTTGTTAGAAGATGGTACAAGAACATTGTTTGTTTGGGATATATTTTGTTCGTATGCTCATGAAGTTTGGCATTTGCCATTGAGTAGGTTGGGCAGCATCTAACGCTCCGTTAAAAGCTAAAATGGATGTAGTACGTCTTATTTTCTTATGAAGGTAGTTGTATGAGGCTGCGTGTATGAGTGTGTATGTTCGAAAATGCAGGGATTGGACAACAGGGAGACATTACAATAACTTGTCATGTTAAGGCTCTGTCATGGTGAGGAGATTTATGTAAATAAACAGTGGTTAAAAACAATTTCGTGTAACTTACTTTACATCACATTCATCAATTAGACAAGAGTTTTGCGGACATAAGTCTTCAACTTTATTCGTACGTTAATTTTAATTACATAAAACACAAAAAAGGAACACCATTCGACATGATAATGCCGATGTGTCCCCTCTTAATCCCGCTCTGGTAACGTCCATTATAGCTTTATTATGTCGGTGTTAACTCACTTCTTAAACAAACCTCTGCGATACATGACCGTAATAAAACGGTAAAAATCATAACTCGCCCCATTGTCGATGCTGAACAGCGGATTTTTGGTGTCATACGCCAGTGCCGCATCCACGGCTGCTTTCGCCCACACTGGAACTTCCATCTGCTGACGCGCCTGCAGTTTATCTACCTGCGCCTTCAGCGCATCAAACGCTGCTTTCTCTTCGGCTGTCATCGGTTCGCCCCCTTTCGGTGGTTCGGTCGGCTTCACAGGCTCGGATGGTTCAGGCGGCTTCGGCGTGGCTGCTGCATATCTGGCCCGCAGCTCCGCTGCCGATCCTTCGAACTCATTCATGTCCACGTTGCCGCTAATTCCATTCACTTTGCCCGAATCCGTATACTGCCAGAATGTCCAACTTTTCCAGGCAGGCTGATCATCCGGCACACGTGTGCTGCTGTACCTCGCAACCCACAGATCATACGTGCCAAGTGAAGGTTCAAAATTACTGGCAAATGAATTGCCCGTATATATGATTGGTTTTACGCCCGTAAGACGCTGCAGTTCAGTTAAAAAGGCTTTGGCTACCGTGTTGATCTGGGCTTTGCTCAGATTGCCCGGGTTGTTCTCATAGTCCATGACCGGTGGCAGCTGCAGCGCCTTCGCGCCTCCGACCTTATTTAGCGTACTCGCATAGTGCGCCGCTTCCGCCTTGGCCCCATCCGTGGACGTTGCCCGGAAGAAGTGGTACGTTCCAACCAGCATGCCTGCCGCCAGTGCGCCGCTTACATTTTTCTGAAAATTCGGATCGGTATACGTCTGCCCCTCGGTTGACTTGATGAACACAAACGTCATGCCGCTTGCCTTCACTTTGGGCCAGTCGATATTGCCCTGGTAGCGGGAGACGTCAATGCCCTGCGTGTTGCCTGAGCTTCTGGTTTGCATGTTTCTCACACCCTTTATGCGGCAATTGCCGTTTGTATATAGTTAATGCCAAGAGTCTTGGGATTGCTTGTGTGCGTGTCCCTTGTTGATGGTAAAAGGTACAGTAGGTTGATTATCTATTAACCCACCAAGGGAAACATACCTAGTCGGCACGTGACCGTTCCAGATCCGGATCGTTCTTCCGATCGCTGTTGTCTCCAAATTTTTATGATTCATTATTTAAAAGGGTAAAATTCAGAGACAAAGGCGACCGCTACCGCTTCTTCAGAATCGATTCCGTATCTTTCACTACTTTTGCTCTTGGCACAGACTTTTTAAATTGGTAGTGCTCTGTCTGTTGTCACAGGGCACATTGAAATGAATGTTGAGTCCTTACTTCGTGTCATCCCTGATCTGTTGATCCACATCCTTAGGCTCTGACGGGGCAATAGATTCTCCGGAATGTGGAGTGTAGTTGCCGGGAATCCCACCGTCCCCTCCCTTGCCCTTGAGCACTTCAATGGCCTGCCGGATCGCAGGCGGAATCGGTGCTCCCAGTTTGCCCCCATTTTCAATAATAGATAACAGCTCATTCGCGATATAAAAAAAGGCGACCGCATCCCTGAACAAATGTCCGTCTCCCAGAACACCGTCCACCAGATGAGCCACCGATACCATTGCAAATATAAATACCTTTCGCGCGATGCCAAACATCCCGATATTGCTTTCGAGCTTGCCACTCGCACCCGCTGCCGCGATACCCGTTAGGTAGTCGAGGATAACGAATACGAGCAGTACCCCAAGCACGCCTGACCAGCCACCGAAGAAGTAGGTTGCTGAGCTGGTTAGCAAAGCTACAAACGATTTCCATATAGTGTCCCATTTTTCCATGGTTTCACCTCCTTTAATTTTATTAATCACGTGTCAGAAGACATAAAAATAGTGCTCCAATTATCGGAACACTTGTTAAACGATATTTCTTCGTTGTTCTACTCTTGCAGTTTCAAGAGCCTCTGCTACCTTCTTTCGACTCGATTCAGGAACAACATCTATTGTAATCACGCCTTTTTGAATCAATGAGACGTATACAGCTAACATAGTCTCACCCCCTCTCATGAGTGCAATTCCCCACCTGATTAACAGCTGGCAATCTTATTCTTCATTTGCCGTTTCTTCTGGTGCTTGTTCCTCTGGGACATTTTCTGCAGGAACTTCTTCCGTAGGTGCTGCTTCTTCAGGTGGCATCAAACTCAGCATCATAGCATGTAGCTCCATGAGCGCGATTTGATTGAGTGTATTTTCTTCGGCCAATTGTTCATTCCGCTCATTCGATTCAATTAGCTTTTGTGTCAAGTCGGAAATTTGGTCACTTAATGAAATGCCAGGTACTTGTGGTTCTTGTGTAATTGGATCGGGATAAGAGAACAATGGCTTCAATGTTTCAAGATCAACTCTTTCAATCACTCCGCCTTCGGCACGATCCAAGGAGTATTCACCGTGTTCAAGTTGAATCATTCCTACGCTTTCGGGTACCTTGTCATCCAATGCCTTATACAATTTGAAATCTTGCTCGCGTGTCGTTTCAACGACGATTCCGGCGCTCTCCGGAGTAATGACGATTACGTTACCAGAGTTCAAGTCATAATAAACCTTCATGCCGATTTTATTTTTCGGTTCTTGTTCGTTCATTTTTCCACTACCTTTCGCTTATTCAAATGTTTAACCGAATGCTTCCCATAAAAGTGATGGAATTGCTAACGCGCCAACCCCAATTGGCAATCTGAATCCCGTTTCGTTAACATAGAACATAATACCTGTTTCGACTTTATCACTTACAAGCAACTCATATTGACCCCCTCCGGATGGTCTAACCCCTACATAACTGTACCCGTCTTTCTTGAAGTCTCTGGAGTAATTGACAATAACGGAAAAGCTATTGTCGGTTTCGGAGCGATATCTAAAAGTTATAATCTTAGGAGAAAACCCGAAAGCGATATTAACGCTAATATAGTACAACCCCGTTGAGGTTGTACCTGTCTTGAAGTGAGTTCCTACCATACCTGTTCCTGTATGTGCGCTTACTACGCCACTTGCGTATTTTTCAGAACTCGGCCCGTCAATCGCGTAATTGTCCAGCAAGTAATTATCAATTAACGGCATTTAATTACCCACCTTTTCTAAAATGATGCCTATGCGGCAACTGGTATTAGTCCCTGCTACGTTAAGGGTTATTTGCCTTCCTTTCGGTAAAAATAGTTTAGGTAATGGGATAATTAATGAATCCTTGGTCTTAACTACTTGTTGAGGAGGAATCAAATAATTTTGAAGGGTAATGCCCACTTGAGCATCACCGCCAGAATTTGGGTTACAAAGGACGATAGCCTTTATCATAGCATCAAAATTATTAGCAGGCGTAATGGCAGTTCCAAACAAGGAATATGCAATCGTTTGGTATGGATATTCGCTCGCAACGTAATCTCGTTCAAGTCCTGTTATATACATCTTAACGGACCCAGATGACCCCATAACGGTGATATTTTCCCCAGACAGCAATGGAATGTCTAAGTCATTTATAAACAATGTACCAAAAGCTTTTATGGTGTGATCATAAGCTACGGTAATTCCTCCTACGATTAGCCTAAACGTAAGAGGAATTCCTGATGCATTAGTTATAGCGAACGATTTTGCGACCGTGCATTTACCAGACGGTACTGTATAAACATCGGTTGAAGATGCAGGAAGTGCGCCTTCGAACATGTATTTAATAACGTCAGCCATTAAAGAATCTCCCCCCAAACATCTCTTTTATTTTGTTGCGACATATTACGAACAGCTTCGTTAATCGCTGCTTCGATCACGGATACCGCCGCCGCGTTTTGGCGCATGATATCGTTCATATCCGTAAGTAACGCCTTTTCATTCTCGGATACCGATCCGACGAATGGAGCAACCGGAGAAGTGTTTAACATAAGGTACGTTATCGTGTACGTGGCTGACGGATCGTATTGACTCGGCGTCTTCCGCGCTTTGTACAGTCCGTAAGCGTATTGATCCGAGATAAATTCCCATCCTTGGTCACGTTGACCGTTTCGGTACATATACAGTGGCTTTGCCAGCTTATATTTCAAGGTTGTTCCTACTAAAGTCGTGTCGTTGAAGCGATAGTATTCATTTGCAAAGATTGACTCCACGCTTTCACGTACAACCAAGCCCGTTCCCACTTCAACTTGGTTACTTCCTTCGATTAACGTCAATTGTCCTTCTGACGTGATCGGTTCGATAGTTGGCGTTGCAAGTTGATATACGAGTTGGTATGACATCCACGATTCGGTTATAGGAGCCTGCGTTGTTGGCAAAGAAGTAACCCCGCCCGCATAGCCTTCAAATCCTGCCGCCAGTCTATAAGCCCATGCCTTGGTACCAGTTCCGTTAAAAACCCCTGAAGCAGATGCGTTTTGAGTAAACATTTTCCATCCCATGAAATACGCCTTAATCTCGTCGGTTGTCGGGGTGTATGCGTCTCCCCATCCACTTTCTGCGTTGGAAATTGATATCCATACCGCTCCAGGATAATAATCTTTATTTCCCACATTGAATTGATCTGGAGCGCTTCTGCCGTTATTTGTTGCATCTAACGTTAATAGCTTGCCGTCATACTTGACCATAAAACTCCGTTCAGTAGTCGTCTCGGAGCGATTATTCACGTAACCTGATACTAAGACGTGTCCAACATATCTACTAACTCCGACTATAGGAAGGTTTTCATGTGTTATGTCGTACTTTCTCCACTTAGCCAGTTTGAAGTACTGCCCGTCCTTCTCGAACACTTCGTCAGCATTCGTCCCGTTTAATGGATCAGCGAATAGATCCGTTTGTAATGCGAGCATAGCGTCTTCACGTGGTTTGAACGGCTTGGCTGTGTTGCCAAGCGTAAGCATTATATTTTTGATCGTTTGATTTTTGTAAGCCTCGGAATCGTTACGCACGTCCATAACACAATACAATTGGATCTGCATGGCGTTAGTAGGTACAATGTAAGTCCCTCTATACTTTCGAGTTGTTGCATCTTCGCCGGGAAGCCGATTCCCATTTATATCTAACCAATAGAAGAACAAAGCGTCTACTGCTGTGTTGGGATTCTTGATAACCTCACCACTGAGAGTATAAGTTTTCCCCGGAATCACTGGTATTTGCACCAAGCTGGTGGCATAGTTCTGTTCGTCTTTGGATTCTTGGTAAAGTTCATAAGCCCCGACGATATTGTTCTTGGCGACGCCAATCACAGAATTGATCCACTCGTAAAACGGCGGTATCAAATTCTCCCCGTAACGAATCGCATACGGATTTCGCACGGGTTGAACGCTATCAACGTAAGGATACTTAGCGGCGATTTGTTCCGACGTCATGCTGTCGAGTGCTGCATATTCAGCTGCACTGATTTCATAAATACGGAATGAGTCAACGTAATAAAAACTGCCCACAGCTACTGATCCGGCTGTATAAACGTCCATATCTGCTTTCGTGTTGCTGCCCATTTGAGTTGGCGTATACGCACGCCATACAAGTCCAGTCGCACCCGCTAAAATTGTTTCGGATTTTGCCCCGGTAATTGCAGCACTGCCATCAGCGGTTACAAGACGAGCAGAGAATGCTTGAGATGTTTCGTTTTTAATCCAAGCTAATGCGATATAATAATTAGTTGGATTTACATTTGCCGTTGCTGATGCAGGCGTCCTCACATATGACTGGCCAGCAACTCCGCTTTGCGTTACTTTAAAGTTTCTGCTTCCGTTGTTGACGTTAGTCGTAGACAACTCAATAGTTGCTGATGTGCTCTTAGTCCATCCCGTAATAGATTCACAACCTCCCGCACGACCCAACAAGTTCACCAGCGTCCGGCCCTTCAATCCTTCCAACTTAAACGGCGAAGCACGTTCAGCATTAATAATCTGCAACCCTGGCTCCAACGTCACGGGTCTACGCTTTTCCGTATCCAGCCGCTCTTGGATACCACTAACCTGTGCAGCGGTCTCTTCAACCTTCTCCTCTACCTGCTCCGCAAAACCATCAACCTTCTCCCAGTTCTGATCCAAATACTTGTCCAAATCAAAATAGGTCGTCGATGGCGAGCTGCGGTCAATCTTATTTAGCCCGAGATTCGGTGTTTTTGGTTCATTCATGTTAAGCTCCACCTCCTGAAAATTTATCCTGCCGGGTCTGTTCGATTTCATCCAACGTCATGTTCTCGACCTCAGCAATCGTCAAATACCGCAGGCGATATTCCACGGTCATATGTGCCGGTTTGATATCCTCAATCGCTGCCTTCAGATCATCAAGGTTAGGCGGCAATCCCCATGTATCTATGAAGCGAATTCGAATTAGGTACTCCTCGGGTGAGACGGAAACCTCGATCCCGCCACTTTCATAAGCCTTTGCCACATTTTTAAGCATCCACCCTGAGACTTTGCCGCTGCCTCGCATTTTGGAGATGATGACGGATCTCCGCTGTTCTTCCGGCTTGGCTGGATTCGTTGGAATTTGCAGATCCCGCTCATATCGCTCCAATGCCCAGGTTGCAGACTCCGGATAAAATTGGTCCAATACACCTTCCAAACCCGCCGCAAGCTTGTCCAGTTCTTCACCTTCGGTCTCCGTGAGCAACTGAATCTCCAGCACATTTTCATACAACGGGGGTAAAAGAGACATCAACACCTCAGCTTTACTCATGTCACCTTCACCTTCCCGAGAACGGCTACTGCACCGGGTGCAATCTCCAGATTGGACATGCCGCCATTCACCAACAGATCGCTATAATCGATCACAGGCGGAATATCCAGAATGACATTGGCAATTCGTGTCCAACGGACTAGCGGATCGGCAAATGCCAACTCTTTCAGATAGGCAGTAACGCCCTCTTCAATCAGCGTTTTTACCCCCTCATACGTTGAGCCTGAAGCAAGTGTGACCTGCACCTCCACATCAATCGGTACTTCCTCTGCTCCCACGACGGTGACCACAGGTCCAATAGGCGCAGCGCCTTCGCCCATCCCATCTTGGGTTGGATCGATATAATCCTGTACCGCGTGAATCACCGCCTCAGCGGGTGCATGCATCTCATTGTTTAACAGCGCCACTTTAACCGTCCCGGGACCATCCCACAGCGGAAAAGCTTTCGCTTTACCAACCCCCGAATTTTCCCGTGCCCATAGTTCATATTGATATTTGTTGGCACTCGTTACCGGACGGGAGACTTTGTCCTGATATCGGTCATACAGAGCCTGATCTGTTTCCTCATCTTCACCTGGAACAAGCAGCTGGGTCAGTTCCGCTGTTGTCAGTCCGGCGATATAATCGATGGGCAGCAGCGCCCCTGTGTATTCATTGCCTTCCGCTCCGGCAACCTCACATTGCAGCGCATATTTCCCCGCTGCCATTCGTTCGACAGCCAGATACACCCGATCCCCTGTGGAAAAACGACTCCCCAATGGAACTTCTACCGGTTTGCCCCCGTTGTCCTTGAAGCTGCCGATCCAGCGTGCCTGGGTTGCCGCTTTCCGGGTAATGCCAGACCAGGCCACTGCTCGGTCCAAATACTCCCCGGAAGCTGTGTCCGCAAATTTCAGATTGGCGTTAATATCGAGCTCAATGTACATCTGGGCCATTTCCACAGCGGCTGGCGCGAGCGCATCATAGATAATGCTGCCTTCACGTTTATCCACTCCATCCGGTACTTTGTCCAGCATTCGCTCTAAAATGACCTCAAACGTCTGCTCTTCAACCATTCATGTTCACCTCCGTTTCTCCCCTAAAAGAGCCAAAATTGGTTTCCACGGTAAAAGACACCCGTACCCCATCCGCCTCGTGAACAAAATCAAACTCCGTTACATCTGAAATGCGATCATCAGGAAGCAAAGCCTCCACAATCCAGCGCTCCAGTTCGGATTCCACCATGGATCGTCCGGCCATTCCCTCCCAGGACCATTCCATGCCGTAATCCGATGAGTAGATCAGATGCTCATAACGGCGTGTGGACAATACCTTGTACACGGCCTGTTTCACCGCCTCTTTTCCGTCCAACTGCAGCCTCCCAATTCGCTGCCCAGATGGTTGAAGCAGATAGGTCAGGCTTGGAACAACAGCTGGTTCTTCCTGTTCTTCTGCACTCATTTGTGCACCTTGTGGAATCATGTCTTCACCAACCGATCCAGCACAACGAAGCTGTCTCCACCTTGCACCCGGAGCAGCAGGACGTGGTCACCCACAGTCCAATTCTTCCTCGCTACGGATTCCGGCATCACGAGAAAAGGTTCCGCCAATGTCAGCCGTTGTTCAACGGTAATCTCCAAGGGTTCTATCCTCGTCACTGTTCCGTACATGACCTGAACTGGGGCTTTGGCATCTACGGCGGCTACTGCCGCCTTTTTAATTACATCCAGCATCATGAATTGTTACACCACCTTCAAATCCAGCGACATCGTGTGCACGCCTCCCTGTACCTTATGTGTACATTCGTCTACCAGAAAATATTGATTAATCTTCAATTCCTCAATCTGAATATTGACATAACTGCCTGCCCTGACCTTGAAATCGCCCAGCGCATCCACTTTCAATGACTGTGTCTCTCGGTTACGCAGCGTCATCAGGGTTTTCAGCATGGCATCGATCTGGCCTTCATTCAGGCCATCGTACGCTTTTTGGTACAAAAAAAGCAGCCCCCATTGACGAATGCTGCCTGAGTCCTGATGGACGAACGTTTCTCTTTTTCCCGTATCCTTGTTGTCCCGATACAGCTTGATCTTGTTATATGTCTGTTCGTCAATAGACCGTGTATAGCTATAATCCGTCAGCAGACTGTTATCCCCAATAACAAAGCCATAAGGCATCTCTTCCACATCCCGAAGCACAAGCTTGCCGAAGTCGTCGTAAAAGATATAGTTTTTGCCGCCATAAATCAGCGTTCTGTCCAGTGCCTCACAGATCATGTCGATCAGCTTCTTGTTATCAAATAACATACGCGGAATGACATATTTAGGCTGAATCAGATCCCCGATCTTCAACTGAAAGTCAGTTGCAATTCGTTTGATCACATCCGCAGCGGTTGCGTTAACGAACTGGTACGTCTGGTTCGCGGTCAGATAGCGAGTCTGGTCGTAGGCTTTGATTTTGACACTTTCGTCCTTGCCGCTGTCCACCGAGAAGATATACCCGAAAAATATCCCCACTTCGTTACTGACATACTTTACGACGTATCCATTCTCATATGTGAACTTCGAATTCTGGAATAAGCTCCCCTTGATCAACGTGAATTCCAGAGAGGATGGCTTACCAATGCGGGAGGTTTTGTAGGTAATTTCGCCGGCAATCTCACTAATATCCCAGATGTTGCCCAGCTTATCATCCAGCCATAATTGCTCCTTCACCTTGCCCTGCTTGTTATCCAAACTGATCTGCTGCTGCATGTTCCCTCTCCTTTCACGGTAGCTTGATCACCAGTCCAATGGGGAGCTTCTTCAGTTGTGCATCCTTGATGCCGTTCAGCTTCTGCAGTTCTTTCCAGCGAGATCCGTCTCCCAGATGGGCTTTGGCAACAGACCACAAGGAGTCTCCGGCTTTGAGAGTGACCGTCTTGGGCTGGATTTTTTCATTGGGACGGGAGGCTTTAGTTTTTGTTTTCGAAGCAGCCGTATCTTTGCTGTCCTTGAGTGGCACTACTTTTTTGGCGGCATAGAAAATGAACTGCTTCAGCTTGATATCATACTGGATATCCCCCACCGTACCCGCTGTCTCCTTCCAGTCGAAGCTCTCAATGGAAACGGCCATGTTAATCGTGTACCTTGCACTGGAAAAGAAAAGTCTGACGGGTCTGCCCGTCTGCATCCAACGGATGATCTTTTTCACATATTCATACGGATCACGGTAATATTCCTTCTGTACTGCCGGATGACTTGCATCGTAATTCAGATGATACGGACTGTAGTCCGCCGGAAATATGCCGCTGAAACTGACCTCGCGCAGCTTCGGCGACTTAATCACGTTAATTTCACCCAAAGCGCTCACGTTAAACGTACTACCGTCTCCCGAATCAGAAAACTCAATGCTCTCTGGTGTCACCGGGAAAAACATGTATTCAGAGCGGTTATTAAAGCTTAGTTGAATATAATATTCCACTTATCCATACACCCCCTGGGCACTGGAGACGATCTGACTGTTCAGTCCATCGGTGATTTTGCTGATGATGCTGTCCACGTCATGTCCGCTGTTGATATCTCCGGTGGTGACCTGAACGGTTGGTGTCAAACTGACAAATCGCTGAATAGCCTGCATCTCTGCAAGTTCGCGCATCAGTTTCAGATCTTCACTTGTTACATCCACCGTGCCATCCACGTCACCGATTTTATCGACCTGTCCGATATTGTTGATTTTGTTAATGTTGCTCATATTGTTATTGGGGACCATTGCGGGAGCAGGTGCAGTTGGAATGGTTGGCATGGAAGATGTTTTGGGTGTAAAACCGCCAAAATTACCAGGTAAACTTGTTTCTTTGGAATCTGCTTTTGAACCCGTTGAAAAACCCGAAAATAACTTCTCCGCCATCTCCGGTCCTTTTCCATACGCATCAGGATTGTACTGTCCATCCATTCTCATTGAATGGAATACATTTTGATCACTTTGCGGCTCCCATGACTCTAGCGTATCCATCCATTCCTTGGCCGTATTACTGCCAATTTTGATATCCGATTCGGACATCACAGTCAAGTTCATACCAAAAGTTTTATTGATAAAGGAGACAACACTCCCTATTGCACCTACAGCTTTATTAAGAAAATCCTCTATGCCTAACATCACATTATAGAAGATCTGCAAAACAAACATGCCCAAATCATAGAATAGCTTTTGGATTGCATAGACAGGATCATTGAATAAATTAGCTATAAAATCTACTAATATAGCAAAGAGATTCCATATTGTCGCGACGACCACCCTGACTCTTTCAGCCAACATCATAAAAGTACCAATAATCGCTCCCAAAATCTGCGTGCCTGATATCCCCATCAGATTCAGAATGCCAATAATCGCCGCAATGGCAGCAATGGCGAGCAGGATCGGCCAATTTAGCAGCAACCATGCAGCAACTAGACTGTAGACTTGAGCAATAACGAGAGCCAGAACAACGATAGCGAGCGCCATTAGTATAGGCTGTATAATATCCCAGTTTTGTTGTATCACACCTGCCAAATACAAAATCCCGTTCACCAACATGGTTAGTGCGTTTGCTGCAATCGTAAAAGCGTTGCTAATCCAACCAATAATAACGGTAAATTCTCCGTTCGCGAAGGCCTCGTTCAAACGATCCAGCAATGGTGTTAAAGCAACAAGTGCTGCCTGCCCAATCTGACCCAATACCCCATTAAACTGATTCAAAAGTGCATTCCACTTCTGTAGTGGTGAGTCCAACATGGTATCAAAAGCCTGCTGGGTGTAGCCTTGTTTTTGCAGAATAACATCAAGTTTTTGGATAAACCCATCCAAATCCGATGCTTCAATATTTTTCTGTAAGCCAGCCCCATTCAGCACTTCAGCAGGAATGTTGAAGGATTTGGCAAGCTCAACATTATTTCCATTCATCGCAGCTACTAATGCACTGGATGCATCCGAGTTACTTTTCCCATTTGGAGAAAGCATGCTTAATCGTTTGGTCATATCTCTTAGTTGATCAACTTGATCCGTATTCTGGGCGTACGGGATGAATGATAATGCTCCCTTCAGAGCGTCAGTGACATTTTGTCCACTCCTAAAAGCTTCCGCTCGATAACGATTAAATATCGTCTCACCCTGCGCATCGTTTCCAGTCGCGGCCATGTAACGCTGTTTCAAATCCTCTTCCTGCGCTGCTGGAACAAGTACGGTTTGCCCTGCTGACTTGATCATACCGATCCAAGCTTTCACCCTCTGAGCACCTTCCGCAAATGAGGCATTTACTTTAGCCTGTTCTTCTGAGACACCTCGCAGTAGGCTACCTGCAAGCTGAATTCTGCTCAGATTTCCAGGATTAAAAACCGAATTGATCACTACAGGCAGATTCTGAAATTGCTGAACCATTTTGTTTGACATCAGATATAATCTTGCAAACATGGCATACATTCATTTCTCCCTCCTTTCCCCTTTATTTCTTCCTCACGCGGTTCTTAGACCGCTCTTTCTTCTCTTCCTCCACCCGGATGGAGATCATGGCATATATCGCCGCCCGCTCGCGAGGGGAGAGTGCCATCAGCTCATGTGGGAGGATGTTCAATTCATGGAGAGCGTAATAAGCCAGATTGGCTTCCGAATCGCCCTCTTTAATTAGTTTTTTACGTCATCCACCATTTCGTTCATATCCTGATTGAAGCCGTTCAGCTTCTGGACCTGTTCGCCGAGTGCAGCAAATTCCCCAGGCAGCAGCATTTTCCGCAAAAGCGATTCCGCCCCCATCACGCCATATGAACGCTGGAGCTCAGCATTCTTCAAATCAGGGTAGACTACGCTGGCGCTCATTAGGCGAGCCATATAATCATTGGCATCAATGTCAGGTGTGTAGACACCGTTCTTGCCCTTGATTTTGCGAGTTGCTGCCTTGCGGCATTCCTGGTTCTCGTCTTCGGTCATGCTGCGCAGTTTCCAGGCAACCGGTTCACCCTTCTCATCCTTGAAACGGGGAGATACGATAAACTCCTCTGTTGTATCCGCCGCTGCATTTTGTGCAAAAAACATGCTCAATCCACTCATTGTTCGTTCCTCCTCTAAAGTTAGGCTCCCCGCCGCAAGAAGCGGCGAAGAGCATGTGTAATGTACTGTTAATGTAATGCCCCTCTTCAAACGAAGAGAGATTGCATAAGAATTTGGACACGCCAAATAGCCCGTAACACAGGCAAGTTGAACAGGTTTCTTTTATAAACCTGATGCTAAAGTTGGACTCGTTATATATCTATGGCTAATATATTTGTCACTTCAAAAATCACTTCGGCAGATTAAACGATACAGGCATATCGACATCTTCAAAGGTAAAGCTCACTTCTTCCTCCAAAGCCTCGGCCTCGGTATCCAGGGATGCCATGATCACACTGTCGAGGTTGACGCCTTTAAGAGTCACGGTCTGTTTGCCAATGGTAGACGAAGGATCTTCGTTGGTCACTTCAATGTCGAAATAGGTGTCCACACCATTTTGCATGTACTGGAGCATCAGCTCACGGAAACGGGATGTCGTATAAAAGATTGTCATAGAACCCGAGCCGGACCAACCGGTTGCTTTGTGCTGGACACCGCGACGGCCCAGTGTTTTGACCTCTGCTTTTTGTTTCTCCACCGTTGCTTCCAGCGTCTTCACGTAGAACATTTCTTCCGTCTGTCCGTTAATCGTTGCATATGCGCGGCCTTCCTGGCCGGAAATCGTATCGCTTGCTTTCAAAAATGCCATCTTAAACCACCTTCACTTTCATGTATACTTTTTCAACGGAATCCACAGGTTGGACCTGAACCTCAATCACGATACTGTCCGTTTCATTTCCCGCAGTCACAGTGATATCTGTGTTGGAGTCAAAGTTTTGAATGGCCCCGATGTCCTGCAGCTGCTTCAGGTAGGTAACACATTGGGAGCGGAACAGGCTGCGCCCATCTTCGTTGTTGTTCACTTTGCCGATGTAATAGGACTCAAAGATTCGTTTCATGTCATTGGCAATGCCATCGAGTACACGGACAACACGGTTTTTGGCAAAATGACGTGCTTTATCCGGTGTTACCGAACGGAACGTGTTCACATCCTGCTCTACAACTGCCCGGTTACTGCTTGCTGTAAAGACAAACTCACCATTACGCAAGGCTGCTTCTGTCTCGCTGTGTGTCAATCGACCATTCACATCTACAGCGTCGTCATAGGCACGGAAGGTCAGGGATTCATTCAGATTGGCCCCGGCTGTTGCTCCGGCTGTCCAAGGTACCGTTTGTTTGGGGGACAGGACGGTACCGTCTGCGAGCACAACGCCATTTTTAACGCTAATTACACCTTCGTGATCCGCAGCCGGATAATCTGCCAGCACTAATTGGACCTTCTTGCCCTCCGTATCGCGCAAACGCTTGATGTATGCAGAGTATACAGATTTGAGGGTAGCATCGTCGGAGATCAGTCCCACGGTGTTAAAATCAAGTACTTCCAGTTTGGATAGGAAATCGGTATGCTCCTGGTTCGTTGCAGAGCCATCCAATCCACCTGTTAGTGGAAGTGAAGCTGTTGTTGTGAGAGCACCTTCGCCAGTAAAATTAACGTATGCGTTGGATTCCAACTCTTCGATGGTCGAGACGGTTTGTTTATCCACTTCTTTCGTTGAAAGCAGAGTCGTGACATCGAACTGGTCCGGCTGATTAATATTGGCTGAGATCACAACCGCCAGATCATTACCTCGCAAACCGCCGTGTTGGGCTGTGACCGTTAGTTCTCCCAGCGTGGCCTTGGCCTGTGTCCCTGCATTTAAACGATATAGGAGCAGTGTTTGTGCCCGCTTCAATGCCTCTCGAATCAGCAGCAGTTGAGGTGCTGTCCAATCATAGCCCAATTTGGCTTGTACATCTTCACCGGCCTGGATGGTCAGGATTTTACCTTCTTGCCCCCATGACAATGGAAGTGCCAAAGCCACTGTTCCTCGCTCTCCTACTGTCCCCGGCAACGAGCCCTCTGATGCAAAATTCATATATACGCCGGGGCGTACCTTATTTTGAGTTGTCCATGTTCCTCCAGCCATTATTGTGCCTCCCCATTCATAAATTGTTGGATGTGTTGCTGCGCTTCTTCTATAGTGTACGTCTCATTTTCCAGTAGTACGGCTGCCAGAATGTCTTTCTCTATCCGGCTCAATTGTCGGGATTCAGCGAACTGTGCTTTGCTGTATTTCTGGTCGTTTTTCTGTTGGGATTCCGGTTTTTTAGAGTCCGGTTCCTTTTTCGTAAACATCGCTAATACTCCTCCCATTCCATTCATGGTTATCCCCTCATTTGGTTGTTATTCGTTAGCCGCTTTAAGTGCGGTGGGTCGCTGTTCCAGATGCTGCATGGTCGTAGCTGACTCTGACACTTTGGTCGTTCGCATGGTATAGTACACCAGCAATCGCGGATTGTCGTTCTCCGTCTCCCAACGCAGTTCCGTTGCGCGATAAGGTGTGCCCTCTACGTCGATCGTTTCCAGTGCTTCAAAAAGCTCGTCTAACAGGGTTGCCGGGATATTCTCTATACCTAGCCAGCGGATCTCAAACGCATGAGATTGCACGAAGCGATCGCTACGTTCCCTTATGAGTTGGGCAAATAGCAAGCGGAAGGTGATACCTTTGAAATCTGGGTTGGGGCTTTCTGTGCCAGTTGCTGGGTGGATTGAAATGTAAGGGAAGTGCTCTGTGAGCATGGTTGCGATGGCTGTGGTTAGTTGGTTTGTCGTCATGGTTCACCTCCTTTTCACTTTCATATTACACGCCTATTACATTCCAACTGACGGAAATATATTTTGCATTGTAGTGTTGTAAGTCGCTTACCCGAATCTTTAGGTTTTTACTAGAGATATCCCATGAGGCAGAGACAGAGTAATTAAATCTTGCTCCCGACCCTCCCCACAAACCAGTAGCAGATATGTTTCCAGAACTAAATGTCCCTCGAGTTGAATCGTAAATTAAGCATGCGCCACCACTAATGCTACCTGAGTCATAACTCCCACTATTTGTATAGCTAGCACTTACACTAATATAAACAACTCTGGGTATGAATCCTGTTATATTAAGGTTTGTTACCTCCCTGCTGTATCCAACAGTATCATTCACTTCTACCGAACCGCTACCAGTGAGTATTTGTATATTAGAACTAATGCTATTAATTTTTGATGATAATTGATTGAAAGTATCGCTGCCTGATGCCGCTACTCCCTTGCCAGTGATAGCGGCTGCGATTGCTTTTTTTCCATCACTGACAGATTGAAAAACATCAAGGCTCCAAGGTTGCCATATATTATTTTCTCGAGTCCTATGGTAAAGAGTCTGCGTTCCACCGTTAAGTCGACTTGCCCTTTGAATTACATAACCCGAACCATTCGAATGGCATTGTACGTCAATGTACCACCATTCATCTACATTCGCTTGGCTTGGAGCATTAGATAAACTATTTCCATTGTACTGACCATTGGCAACCAATGAGTTAAGGTCTGTACCGGAAATCAACTGACTTTTACCATCATCAGCCGTAAGTTTATGTTTCTGCCATGTCTTTGTATCAATATAAGATTTAGCATTTGCTGTCGCATCTGTAGTAGCTACATTAATAGCCGCCACCCTCGCATCCCTAACCGCCTTCTCCGTCGCCGCCACCACCTCAGATGTCCCATCCGTTTTGTTCGACAACTGTACCTTCCCCTTCTGCGTCAAAGACGCATCGGGAATATCCATTTTGCTCACCGCTTCACGAAGCGTATCCAAATCGGCCTGTGTCGCGACACCTGCATCAATCTTCTCAAAAATCCCGTTAATACTCTCCCGGGTTACGTTCTCGTTCCCCAAGGGAAGAGGTAACTTCAGTCGATCCGTCTCTTGTGGCATTACGCCCACACCTCCAGTTCATTCCACGTCAGGGACGCGGCATCCAGTTCATCCCAAGTTACCTGTTTTTCATCCAAGTCGTCCCACACCAAATAGCGATACTCATATTCCACGGCCATGTGGGCCGGTTTCAGTTCATCAATTGCACGTTTGAGATCATCAATATTGGGCGGGATGCCCATCGTGTCTACAAAGCTCACCGTAAAACTCCACGCCTCCGGTTGAAACGTCACATCCACCTTGCCTCCGGCATATGCCTCAGCCACATTCGCAACCAGCCTGCCAGAAAATGTCCCGGCACCGCGCAGCTTGGATTCCACCACGGCACGTCGTTGCTCTACGGGTTTGAGGCGATCCGTCTCAAGGCCAAGTTCCTGCTCCCAGAAATCCAATCCCCACGTCGCAGTACGGACAAAAAACTGATCCAATGTTTCATGCAGTGCCTGATACAGCAGATCCATCTCAGTTCCTTTGGACTGCATATCGGCCTGCATAACGCGCGAAGTCTCATAATAGCTCGGCAAATACGAGAACAGTTCTTTCCCCTTCGGGCTTGAGACTGTAGAAGCCACAACCCCCGGCAGACTACTCATGGACATCCACCGTCCCCAGTACCGCCACCTGACTCGCGGTCATCTCGATATTCTGGTCGCTTACACCATTTACGGTCAGCTCCGAATAGTCGATAATGGGCGGAATATCCAGCAAAATCGCAGCAATGCGGGTGTAGCGTACGAGAGGATCGGCAAAAGCAAGCTGCTTCAAATACGCGGTCACCCCGCGTTCGATCAATGCTCGGACATCCGCCAAGGTTGCATCACTTGCCAGCGTCAGCTTCACCTCAATGTTCATGGGCACTTCCTCGGCTGGCATGACCGACACCACCGGACCTGCAGGGGCAACGCCTTCACCTTGACCATCCTGCGTCGGGTCCACGTACTTCTGCACAGCCGCTACCAGATCGTCGCCTGCAGCACGTTTGTCCGTATCCAGCAGATATAACCCCACCGTGCCCGGCCCCTGCCATAACGGAATCACACGTGTTGCACCAACGCCCGGCACCTCACTGGCCCACTGCACATACTGTGCCTTGTTGCCGCTTGTCCCCTGGTTGCGGACTTTGGCATAAAAGCGTTCCAGCAGCGCCGTATCCGCCTCGATGTCAGCACCGCCTTTGATAACTTCCGTGTTCACCACAGACGTCACGCCACTTACCGGTGTAGATAGCACGGTCACAGTGCCAGTCGGCACATTGCTTTCTTTTCCGGCAACGAGCGCTCGCACACCAACTACTCCGAATCCATCTTCTCCAAGCTCTACGCTCCCAACGGTCTCGTATTCCAGCGAAGCTTCGCCAGATACTTCATCCGCGAGGGTAGCCACAACTGTACCCGCCGGCACCACTTTCCCCGGTGTACCCGTGAACCTCACCGTGCCTTGTGCCGCCACAGCGGCCCGCCGCGCAATACCATGCTCTCCTGCCCGCAGATCCAGCTCTTCCGAACGAAAATTCGGGTCACTGCTCGCAGCCGTACTGGCAAAACCACGCCGAAGCAGCTCCTGCGCCCACAGCGCCGCCTCAGACAGCATAAACGCAACCGGAGCCTCCGCGTCCCACAGAAACGATCCCTCCGACTTATCCAGATCCGCGGGCAGACGATCCAGCATGCGCTGCATAATCTGTTCCTCCGTCTGGTCCTCCAAATAACGCGGAATCTCAGCCATCCCGTCAGATCACCTCACTTTCCAAAATAAACATCTCTTCCTGTACACTCGCCACCCGGCACGAGAACATGCACTGCTCTAAGTTCCAATCGAACGTGAACTGGTCTACCGAATCCGTGCGTGGATCAGCCAGCAGCGTCTCCGTTACCATCCGGGTAATCTCACTTTCCATCACACCCCGGCTGTCACCCTGACCCACCAACTCTTCCAGCTCCGAGCCATAGTTCCGGGAGTAAATCACATGTCTGTACCGCGGCGTCTTCACCGCCTTGATGCACCACTGCACCCAGGCTTCCTGCGGACCTGCCGCAGCCACTTTGCCACTTGGGGTCAGCACAAAATCCCCCGCATCATAATCGAATCGCCAGCTCCGCCCAAAGCGAACCTCTTCCGAAGCCGCACCCGACAGGTCCTCTTCATCTCCCCAGACCAAACCCGTTTCCGGGAACAAACTAGGCATTCGCACTCACCACCTTACACAGCACCACAATGTCGTTACCGCCATTCACCCGCATCGCCAGCACACGGTCCCCAGCCTTCAACCCTTTCCCCAGAGACCAGACCGCTTCTTCCACTTCCTCTTCTTGCAAAAGAAACCTTCCCGTGCCCGTCGTTCCGCCATTCGCCACGTCAAGTATCCCGGAGATCGCGCCAACAGCCTCGCGCTCCGGCAACCCAAGCGTGCCCGGCAGCTCGGCCACGAGATAGTCCTGCACTTCGTGCTTGAAATCATCCAGCTTCACGCCGGACGATGTCATTGTCCCCAGCACCGCGCCCATGCCGCTCACGGCCTGACGGGTATGCGTACTCATCGCGCCCCGCATGACCTCGGCAAAATGCCCATACGGATCTTCCTTATTCAAGGTAATACCTCCTTTTCACCAGCTCCGCCGTGCCCAGCTCCAGCGTCATCGTCCCAGGCCCGGCCGATAGGTCTCGGCTGACTGACATGACGATCAGCTTCAGGCCTTTAAGCAGCACCGCATCGCCGGCACGAATCGTGTTCACATCCGGTGCGGAAACGGTAAACGTCTCCTGGATGCCTGTCAGACGGCTCTTCGCAAGCTTCTTGGCGGCGGCTGCCGTTTTGACCTGATCGTCCTCGATCAGCTTTTGCAAGGTGCCCAGTTCCTCCACACCATCCTGCTCAATCGCCAGCACTTTCGATGGAACTTCCTTGCCGCTACTAGATTCCGATGCAGCCATAACTTTAACTTTGGTGACTGCACCCTCAAGCGTACGCATCTGGGACAGATCGATCAGCCGATCCAGCTCGCACACCTTCGCATTGCTGCCTACCTTGAACAGCTGCAGCCCACCAGGCGTCATCCGGGGATGATACATATCTCCCCCAGACTTGGCCGTTTCCTTCAGATCCGCAAACATCATCGAAAAGATCGTCTGCGACCGATACACCGCTTTGCCCAGTTTTGTTTTGGTGTCTGGCAGTGTTCCATATGGAATCTTCCACTCTTTGGCGTACGTTTTGAGCCGCTGCGTGGCGGTTTGGTCTTTGGGCAGAAGGAACTCATCTTCCGATTTTTCCAGATAGATCATCCGGTCGTACACCGTGAGAGACAGCCGCTTGGTGCCGCTGTTCGAGCTTTCCACCTCCCAGATGACCGCAGGATGCAGCAGATGAACCATGGATTTTTCGCCAAAAGGAACCCCGCTGATTCGCACCGCCATCCCCGGTGATATCGCAGGCAACCCGGAAGAAGCCGACACCGCCAGCCGAATGTTGGCCTGATACGCAATCTGGTCCAGCGAGTCCTTCAGCGTAATCGTCTCCACCAGCTTGGTGATGTCATATTTGTCGTCCACAATGACCTTGTAGGTCATGGCATCACCAGCTTTTGTCCGGGCTTGATCCGGTTCGGATCACGGCCAATGGTTTTTACATTAAGCTTGTAGATCTCGTTCCATTTGGAACTGCTGCCCAGCTCAAGCTTTGCAATTTTGGACAGAGAATCGCCAGATTTGACGGTGTAGGTTTTGCTGCTCTTTTTCAGATCGGTACGAGAACCCGATTTGCTCGCAGATGTTGCCGCGCCGACCTTCTCCACTTTGGAATCCCGCCAGGTGCGCAGCGTAATGTCAAAATAGATGTCCCCACTCTCGCCGCCCCGAAAGGTCGTATTGTGCGAGATCAGATACACCGGCACGTTCACTCCTGTGTTGGAAATGATGAAACGAAGTGGTTTTTTGGATACGAGAAACGTATTCAGGATATTCATCGCCACCCGCGGATCAGGTACAGGCTCGTACATGCAGTAGGACGCGTCATATTCTTTTGGAAAAAAAGAAGAGAAAGTGATCTCCTTCACCTTCTCTCCCTGTGCAAAATCAAACTCACCATACTCCAGCATATTGATCGTTTCGTACCCTTTGGACCTTGATATTGTCAGCTCCTCCGGCTTCACCGGGAATCTGAACGATGTTGTTCCATCCTTCAGGGTGAATTCCATTCGGATTCCTTCTACGTTGTCTTTAATTACACTCATAACAGGCCTCCTTTCTGCTTAGGCCATAATGGTTTTACGATTTTCCATCGCACGGCGGAACTCTCCCGAAATTCGCTGGCCAACTTGATGTGTGATCGCATCGTAGTCGATGGCATTTTCACGGACAGTCACCTGCACAGCCCCTTGAGACACGTTGACGGCGATCTGGTTCGTCGTTTCGGTTTTAAAATCCTTAAGGTAACCGGCCAGACTGCTCATCTGGTCTTCTGATATTTGTACCGACATCGTAGACGATTTGCCATTCGTCTGAGCGCCGTTACCGAGCGCCATTGCTTGGGACTGCATCATACTTGTTCCCATAAGAGCGGCAGTGGTCGATTGACTGCCCATGCTGTTCGTATAAGCCATAGGCCCGGTTATGGTGAGCGCAGATGGAATATAAGCCGGGGGCATCGATGGACTAGTAGGTACTGGAGTTGGGTTAGCAACGGTTGTTGCTGAGACGGTCTTTTCTTCTTTTTTAGAACCAAAACCGAAGAAATCGGATATGCCACTTACCATGCTCTTCGTTTTTTCAGAAACAAAATCCGCTGCAGTCGACAACGCTTTACCTGCACCTTCCGTAGCGTTGGACATAAAGTTTCCAATATCTTTAGCCTTGTCCCCGATCCAGCCTCCCGCGGAACTGCCAGCCCATCCACCTAATGCACCGCCAATATATGTGCCGATCCCAGGCAAAATAAAACTGCCTATGGCGCTTCCAATCGCGGTACCTGCAGTACCACCGATCATGGATCCGACTGCTCTGCCCCGTTCCTCAGGAGGAGCAGTGGCAACATTCGCTACATCGGCAAGCATGCTAATTGGTCCAAGAAGTTTACCCGCTCCCTTCGCGAGTCCCCCGCTCAGTTTGCTGAACAAACCATTGCCCGAAGACATATTGGACATTGGCGAACCTGAGGGAGCATTTGCGCTAAATCCGAATCGATTCGGATTCAGTTTTTGATCAAAGTCCACTTTCAGCTTCTTCTGTTCAGCATCAGAGATGTTGGTTATGATTTTTTTCGCAGGATCAGAAGCAGGCGTTTTTACAGTTCCAGTCGCACGTTCTTGGTAGGACTTGGAACCGCTCTTGTAAGGACCTTTTTTTCCTCCCTCTGTTGCGGCTACAGTTTTAGCACTGCCACCACTTGCACTTTTGGTTTTGCCACCTTTAGCTCCGCCTTTTGAAAGTCTTCCTACCAGACTTCCTCCAGAACAGCAGCAACATTGGGAAGTTGGGGTTGTGGATGCATCCTTCTTAGATTTTTTCCCAGAAAATACACCTTTCAGTTTTTCATAAGCTTCTTTTACCTTATTCGGAGCTTCAGCAAGATCAGTAATATTATTAGCAAAGTCCATCCAAGTGTTAGCCTTCTCTACCCAGCTCTTCTCTTCTTCCTTAGGCGCGTTCTTTATCGTATTATTATTGCTCCCAATGTTCAGAGACAGCGAAGGCCCGCTCGATGCCGGACTCAGCTTCCCCATCGCAACTTCAACCTTCTGCTTCACCTCTACCGACACCGTTCCCGAAGCCTTCACCATCTGGTTACGGAAACTGTTCAGTTTCGCCAGTGCACGGTCTAATGCCGGACTTAATTGATCATCCAGTCCGATCTTCGGCGTGATTCGCAGCCTGCTCAGTCGAACAGCCGTACTATAGATGCTTTCCAGCCTGCGCCCGGTTGTTCTCAGTTCATGGTTCACCTTGATCAGACTCTGATATCGGACCCTGCCCAGACGCTCGGTCGAACGCTGAATCTGATCCAGATAACGGATGGTTGTACGCATTTCCGCGTTGGATTTGGATAAGCCTACAATCATTTCTGCCATTTCTTTCACCCCCTGTTCAAGCTAACTATCGATTCATTTGCGAAGTCAGCGCCGCCATCTCCTCTTCCGAGAACGCGATCAACAGCGAGCGTTCGCCTCGTGGTAAAGCCCAAAACTCTCCGGGACGAAGATGGTGACGAACCCACATGTGATACAGGAACGTGGTCATCCCGCCGGAGTGAATCAGTTTTTTAGGTCTTCAATCTCCACACCGAAGCCGGATAGCTCCAGCACCTTGTCGCCTACGGCATCCAATTCACCCGCAAGCAGCATGCGGCGAACTGCCTGTTCTCCACCAGACAGCTTCATGCGGCCAGTGATACGGTTATCTCCCCATCCGGACAGTTCCAGACCGCGGACATTCATTTTCACCGTGGCTTCGGAGATCAGCAGCGCGTTAAAGGTTTCGGTATCTACCTTCTCCTCGGTACGGCCCTTGGTCGTTTTACGGATAGTACAGCGTTCGCGAATCTGATCCACTTTGGAGGATGTCAGTCCACGCAGGGTCAACAGCAGCTCCAGGCGCTGAATACGCACATTCTCTTCAGGCAAACGTTCTGCTGCTTCAAACAGCTGATCCAGAATCTGTTCTTCGGACATGTTTTCATTCATAATCATAGGGTGCAGTCTCCTTCTCATTTCACAATTGGATAACTCATCTCAACAATTAGGGACAACAAATAGACCGAGATGCTCTCAGTCTTCATGTGTGTCCCTATCTTGTTTAGTCAACGTGCTCATATGCTTGATTAGACAAATTCATTACAAGGTCATCCTTATAAGACCATGCTTGATCTTAATTCGCAACAATCGGATTCAACAGTTCAAACCCTTCAAACGTAAAGCCCGTTTCCTCCGGTACTTCCTCACCCGCTGTCCAGTTTGCAAGCTGGATTTTGTCCACCATGCAGCCCTTCAGCAGAACACTCTCATGTCCATACGACTCGGGATCGTCGAGCTTAGAGATGATTTGGAACTTGGTGAACCCGCGCTGGATCATGTCCGAAGTAACCTTGTAACCTGTCATCGTGCCTGTTCCTTTTTTTGCGCCATTTTTGTGAACTTTCCAGTCATTGCCGACCAGATTCAGCTCACGTTTTTCAATTTCCACACTGGCTTCCAGCTTGTTAATATTCGTCTGCCACACCCCATCCATATGCAGCTGACCATGGGTACCGAGAATAACTCTTGATGCATCCAACATGTACAATTCCTCCTTGGGATCTTTTCAAATGAAAAACAAATTCAACTCATAACTAAACTAAGCAAAGCTCTCGCCCTGCTCTTCTACACTACTTATTGCACGTAAAATGTACCAAACAACTGCTCCATCACATCGGTCAGCTTCACATTCCACTGCAGGAATACCTGATCTGCCTCCGGTTTCAGGATCGGGGCTGCGCCATAATAGGCTGGGTCGAGAATGACATCATATCCCTCAGCCTCAATCACATTGCTCTGTGCGAGCAGCGCAAGATAAGCCTTCATTGCACCGATCAGTGCCTGGCGCCCCTCTTCGGTATTGTTGACTTTCCCGATATACGTATCTTCCGCAGAACGCTGCAAGTCTGTGTTAATCGCATCCATCACGCGAATGGAACGGATTTTTTTCCATGCGTTATTTTGTCCGGCAGCAGGGGTCACGAGTGTGTTTACACCGCGAAGAGCCTTCACCTGGCGGCCATCATGGAAGAAAATAAATACGCCATTCTGTACTGCCTGCTCCTGTTCCGCACGAGTCCAGCGGCGAGTGACGTCATCGAACGGAGTCGGTGCATACGTTGTGGATTCATTCAGACGTTGTCCAGCGATGAGACCCGCGACATAAGCGGATGTTTCCGCTGAACTGTAATACGCATCCCCTAGAAGAACACCGGTACCTACATTGATCACACCTTCGTGATTCAACGTCAGTGAACGGGCGGCTGCCTTCTGTGCAGCCGTTGCAGACGTATCATCTGCGATCGAACCGCCAAATACAGCCATCACCGGTTTTCCTTCGCTGCGTACACGTTTCACCCAGGCCGCGAAGCTTGCCAGCATAGGTACATCCGCCGCATGATCCAATGCCAATACGTCAAATTGCTCACCTTCCAGTGCACCCTGAACCGCAATATATTCCGCGTTGGTCAGGTCATCATTACCGCTGGCACCACCTTTGAAAGCCGCACCAGACACGGTGGCAACCACACCCGTACCATCGCCAATCGCTTGAGCCGTTACCCACTCATTGCGCTCATCCTCATTCATCTGTTTGGCTAGAGATGCTGCCGAGATATCCGCGGTCAGGAGTGCATACAGCATCCGATTCCCTTCAAACAGGCGCACTTCATGCTTCGTGTTATCAATTACACCCGGCTGAATGGTGACATAGAATCCGTTCGCACGATCTCCCGGATACTTGGCATCCAGCTGCAGTACATCTGCATCGCTGCTGTCCTTCAACGTTAGACTGGCTGCTTTTGCCGTGGCACCTGCTACCCGATAGGCGAGCAGTTTCTTCGGGCCACCCAGCAGAGCAAGCTTCAAAGACGTATAGGCTGTCCCATTATCCAGCGCATGTGCGGAGAAAATGCGTTCAATCGCCGCTTCGCTGCCGACTTCCACAAAGGTTCCCACTGGACCCCAGTTCGCCTTGACCGGAACGACAACCGTTCCCCGATTGCCAGCCTGAATGGCTGAAGATGCTGCCGCCTGAAAATTCATATATAAGCCCGGAAGGACCGGACGATTCGTTTGCTCCCATGTTCCGCCTGCCATTATCCCTTCACCTTCGCTTTCATAAATTGGTTGATTCGTACTTGCGTTTCCTCAATGGAAAACGTCTGCTGCGCTGCTTCGTACAGCGCACCATGCAGCACCTCTGCCTTAACGGCAAAGAGGGCTTCCGCATGATTCATCAGTTCCGCCCGCGTATATTGCGGGTCAGCCTGTTTGCTTTTTTTCACGGTGCTTGCCATTGCCACTTCACCTCATCTTTAAATTACGGATACTTTTCCAACCTAGGGACAATTCCTTGCCATTCCTGACTATTCGATTCCCTTACTGTGATGAATTTCGCGGATCAATGGCACATCCGTCCCCGGACGACGAATTCGCTGCTGCAGCGTCAGACGAATCTGCCCATTCAGGTAGGCATCTGCCTGCAAATCAGCTGAAGCTTCCTCCACCGTCAGGTACCGGGTATTCTCTGTTTTCGCCAGAGCAATACGGGGCTGTACAGCCAGTTGTTCGACCAGACGTGTAACGGTATGACGGGTGACGCCTTCACCTGCAGCAACAACATGTCCCGTCCACTGCTTTCGTATCTCCAGCACCGAAGTGCCCGCTGCAGCTGAGCTGTAACCCGTCAGTCTCCACAGCACGGAAGGTATCTCATAACCTCCGGGCCAGACGTCAGCATACACGGACCATTCGGAACCAAGCGCTGACTGTGTCCAGTCCTGAAGCGCAGCCATCCAGGAATCCGGTGTACCTGGAGCAGTATGGTCAACAGTGGATTCAGGAATATACATCCCGAACCGCAGACTTCGCGTCATCATGCCTGATCCGGTGTCCACCCGGTCGCAGTCGGATGAACCGAAATAGATACAGGTAAACGCTGCACCCTTCTCGTCCACCAGCCGTACCTGATGAAGTCCTTTTACCAGCTCCGCGGACCATATTTCCAGCTGTTCTGCTTCACCATCTTCCGGGCGAACGTACGGAGAGATTTTAATAATTCGTCGGTACCCTGCCCAAGCAGACTTTGGTACTTCTTCAGCAAAGGCGACGACCGCACAAGGCCCTGTCAGAACCTCACCCTGTGCAGGCACATCCAGCACCCGGCCTTCCCATGCCGGAACGAGTGCTGCAACCTTTTGCTTCAGCGTCTGTCTAACAGCCACACTCATTTGATTTGTCCCTGTAGCAGTAATGTTTGTTTCACTTTGGATAGACACATTCATCTCGCCCCCTTCAGCTGCACGTTTGTCATCTGCTCGCATGATGCAGAGGCCATGCGGCAGCCCATGACTCCCCCTTGATCTCAGTGACTGAGTAAATGATCAATACCGAAATCAATGCCGGACACGAATCACCGCATCAAAAAGACCGGCCTCTGGCCGGTCTGTACATAAGCGTATGAGCTTTCGGTGTGTGTCCGTTTGCGATTGATCCGATAATACAATCTTACACCCTTTTCTCCCTAGCGCGGACGGTGAATCGGTTGACTTCCGTGTGGTTTAAGGCGTATCTTGGGCGAAAAAAAGACGAGTCCACGTTTCTCACAATATCAGATGAACTGAAACATTTACACGAGAACGGAGAATGCAGAATCAGTCTAGAGAAGCAGAGCGTTCGCGTTTATCACCGGATTTTTCCCTTTAGAGAAGGGAATCACAAAAAGCCGGGGATAACAGTGATCGTAAGATGGTTCTGCAATCGTAGTGGTCTAGTGTAAAGTTTATAGGTTCACATTATTTCAACGTAACTTGCGGACTCAATGTAATTTCAAATGCACGTCCCCAGATGAAATCCGGATTGGCATAGTCGAGTGCAGCACTGCAATATTTCGCATACAACACATCACAGTCGCGGATTTGCTTGATCGCCACATTACCTTGGGCAAAGGCTGTTTTGCTTGCGAGACCCGCGGTGAACGTCTGCATTAGATCCCGAAGCAGTGTTTGCAGGTGAGCATAATCTTCCTCGGAATTGAACAGCACCATATTCTGGTCCGCAAGGGTAGCCACATTGGTATAGAGCGCATGAGCTCTGGAGTACGTGCGGATATCCGCAATCGCTACAGCTTTATAGTAGTAGTCTTTCAGGAACCGTTTGAACAGTAATGATCCATGCGCATCTACAGCTTCGTGAAGAGCAGAAGCGCGCTTTTCTGTGGTGACAAAAGCATATCGGGATTGTCCCATGCCTACGGCAAGGCCAATCTTGTTGCCCGGTGTATTCCAGGCGCTATAACCCAGAACCCGGCCGGTATAGGGACTGTTCAGCAGCGCTTCCGCTACATCCACATTCGCTGGTCCTTTTCCGACAAAATCAATCAGCACCGCCGGCAATCCTTGCTCACTAATGCTCGTCAGCCGTTCAACCGCGGCTTGGACTTGATCCAGTGCCGTAATCGCAATAATCTCGATATCCACACCCGGCTTTGGTCCTGGCTTTCCTGATGGCCGGTTTGTCATGCGATCCAGTTCCGAGGACATGTCAAGCGAAGTAGTTCCCTCAGCATCTCCTGGGTAAGCCGCATCCGCCACCAGTACACCGCCTACAATATCAATATGGCGAGCTACATTCTCGTGAACGTCCATATATTCATAGGTATTAATAATGGTGGAGCCGTGAGGACCGTAATAATTCACAGCGTAACGTGTTTTCTTGCCGCCTCGCAGCAGCTGATTCGCCATACGTGCGACAAGGGCATGACCCAGGCCGTCCGCATCCGGAAGGATGATGGCCCGTTCCGGATTTTGTCCGTCAGTTCCCCCCAGCCATTCATTAATTCGCGCTTCTACATAGTTAATCTCGTTAATCTGAACCCCCTGTGTATTTGCATCGTCGACACCCACAGCGAGGAAATCAATGTACCCTTTGCGGGCCAGCTGATCCAGAATGTACAGGTTTGTTTTGAACTTGTGCTGTCTGGTGTTGTAGTATTGCTCTTTATTGAAGAAAGTCGTTTCACCATACTCCACACCATCTGGCGACAGGTTGTAGCCGTTAATAATGTCCTCAAACTCGGTATAGGCCTGACGCGGCTGCTGCATGAGCGCACGGGACTCGTTATAGGCGTCGAGCGCAAGACCGTCTGCAAATGAAGTGGTCGCCAGTCGCATTACCGTATCCATGACATACACCGGTTTACGTGGATATTTCTCCTTGATCACTTGAATCACATTGAGCAGGCGCGTCGTTTCTTCATCGTAGTCCGGATAGGCGTCTCCTCCGTCATCCCGAAGCTGACGACTGCCAATGAGACCGCCATAGGCCAGCATATCGGATGAGATAATGAATCCATCGACTTGAGCAGCATGCTGCAGAATAAACGTATAAATGTTGGTCGGAATACCATACGTAGGTGCAGATGTGCCAAGCAGCGTAGTGCCTTCTGTCGTTTTTTCCGAATCGAGACGGTTTTGAATATCACCCAGGTTCGGCGTAACGATATGGATGCCTGCTGCCTTCCCTTGAACAATGACGTCATCCAAGTTAGCCGGGCGGTCATCCAGTGGAACATACAATACGGTTTTCATATCACGTAACCTCCTGTTTATTAAATTCAGTCTTACATAAGTACCCGATTAGAGCAGGCTCACCATCACCGCATCAAAAAACCGGCCTCCTGGCCGGCTGTACATTAGCGTATGTGCTATCGGCTGTGTCCCTTGCTGCTAATCCGATAATACAATCTTACACCCTTTTTCCGCCTCTGCTGACGGTGAAAGGTACGGTTTCCGTCTGATTGTCGTCGCCCTCCGGGAGGTAAAAAGTCGGTTCCAAGTAATCTCTGTTACGATCATCAAACATTACGCTTATATTGTACGTTTAGTACATATAAACAAGACCGTGTAAAGGGTGGATATCATGAAAACTTCGGATTGGTTCTATTTGTGGATAGCCATACCCTGTTATATGGCAGGGCCCGTTATGTACGCCATAACAATGTATATTCTCTACCAGGAAACGAATGTATTGACTGTCCCCCTTCTTGGATGGACTGCTGCAACATTTTCGTCCGTTGTTATACTCTTCTTTCTGCTTGCAGTTATCCTCTTACGTGTGCTAAAGATCTATTTCTTTTGGCTGCAAACACTGCTCTATATGCTCCTATCCCTCATCCCCGTGTATATGACCGTTGTTCTTATGGGTTCAGGTACTTCCCGGCTGCCAGGACTTTCTTTTCCGTTTACACCTGAAGGCATCCCATTATTAGTGTTTTGGGAGAGTATCGCAGTTATGAGTTCCTGGGGTGTCTGGGCTGCTCACAATCCTTCCATTAAACGTCTCTTCTTACTCTTCTCCGGTGTCATTCTTATCCTGTTTATCCTTGAGTTCTAACCTCGTTAAAACCAAAAAAGAGCACCAGCCATTTCAGGCAGTGCTCTTCATCATTTATATGTTTGCTATCGTTCACTATGCATCCTTTAATGCCATGAGCGAGCGTCTTAACATTTTATACTTAAGCAATAATATACCGGAAATTCTCCCAGCTCTCCGGGAACGAATTGCCGTTTCTTGTATGATGATAGAAGCTGAACGGAAATTTGAACACATGGCCTGCGTTCCAATCGCGGGATCTTCGGTCGGTGAGCCAGTATTCCAGCTCGTGCGGCAGAGCCGTCGAACGTTCGGCAGGAACGAGCGGCAGCACGTCAACCGGAGATTGCAATGTCCACTGTCCATCTTCACTTACCGCTTCCCGGCTCAATCGAAGGGCCTTTATCATCGTCAGGAACGGTGGAATTCCTTTGTGGAACAATGCCGGATAACCCAGCTCATGCAAGATATTGAGTGCATGGCCGTAGGTCAGCATATGACCGATCAGATCATGATGGGACTCAGCCTGATAGATCGCCGGGAAAGCCCCCAGCTCATCCAGAATCAACCGGGACAGCTGCTCCGGTCCTTCAATACGAGGAAATTCATCCGTATCATCTATCTTCAGACTGCGGATTTCCTTAACCGTTGTGTTCAGCCACGATCTGCCCGGTATGGTCTTCTCAAATGAATCGATCAGCTCCACCATCCGTTCAATATCCTGCTCTGTGCCCCAACCATCCAGCTCGCGAATGGCTTTCAGCGTAAGGGCGCCATAGATTGCTTGGTGTCCAACCCAGTGAAGTTCTCCAATCGTACGATCCAGCGCTTCTGTGATCCGCGCCTCGGCTTCTTCCCGTTCGAGTATTTCACCACGGGCAGATTGTGGCTCCTGATCTACTCCGTGTTTGCGAAGCATGGCTTTCGCCTCTGCGGTAACGCTGCCCGCCGCAAGGGAAGACAGACGATTTTCCCGAACCCAGAAATAAGCGGCTATTGCTCCTGCTCCATAGTGGGCATGCCAGAGGTCACCTGTACGCTCCCGACTCGAAACGATGACCCTCAGACCCTCTTCCAACAAACGTCGATCCATAACGTCATCACTCCTTCACCGAATTTAAATTTATTACACCATGTTTACATTGTGCTTACTTCTATAAAATGAATCAAATCGTGCATATATGCCCGTTTCGCTTCCCCAGATTCAATCATTTACCCAAACTGTAGTCTGCCGACACCTTGTACGACAACTTCGAGCGGGAATCGTTGTGCTTTTTGCTCCGAGAAGAACCAGATCCGTTCCTTTTTCACCACAATAAACAGACCATTCACGTCTCCTACCGGGGCAAAGGTTTCACTTATCGCTCCCCATTGGTTTAAGCCCCTTTTCCCCAATTCTCCCACCGTGGACAATACGTCCTCTGATACAAGCCCCACCTCGCACACTTGCAGCAGATCCTCCGCCGAGAAAGGACGTTCACTCTTATGATGGGTATTGTGATGAGCAATCAGCTCCAGAATGTTACCAGCGGGATCCTCGAAATAGAGCGAATGGGAATTCCAGTTCTCTGAAAAGGTTTCATCCTCTCCATCCTGCGTATTGAGCTCTACCCGTGCCGCTGCCCAGGCTTTGGCCTCCTGAAAACGATTCTTAGGAATCATCCAGGCAAAGTGATAGAAGGGCTCGTGCTCCATTTCGCTGTGTAAAAATATCATTTTTGTGCATCCGATCTGCAATGTGAATGAAGAATCGGAGTCATCGGCCACCTTCAGTCCGAGCGTATCCCTATAGAAATGTTTAATCTCAGCCAAACGAGATGTGTGCAGCTTCACTTCTTCAAATAGCATCTGACTGCCTCCTCTCGATCACGCCCGTCCGTGCATCTTCTCCCATGTACTCCATGGCACCATACCCAGCTCCGGCTTCGCTTCATCCGGAAGCATGGATATGAATTCAAGAGAATGACCATCCGGGTCCATGAAATATACCGATACAGCCGGCATCCAGCCGAATACATACAGCTCACCGATATCATCATCAAGGAAGTTGTGCGTCGTAATCCCTTTACCCTCAAGATATGTGACAGCATGCTTCATGTCCTCAAGCGATACGTGAAAGGCAAAATGCTGCCGCTGCACCAGCTCCGGTTCTTTTTCCCACAGCCCCAGCATGGCATTCCCCGCTCCACCAATCCAGTAAAATGAGTTACCGCGATCCTTCTGCCCATAAGCATGCGGCAAACCGAGAATCTGCTCATAAAAGTGATGTGATCTCTCCAGATTCGTTACATTCAAATGTGTTTCAAATATGCCTTTAATCATGTTCATTCCCTCTTTCTCAGCTTTCGGATGATTTCCGTGCAGATGTTAATGTCTGGGCCAGGCTCAGGAACGAACCAATCACTCGCTGAATCCGGTCCTCAATGTCCTGGCTGCCTTCATATTCCTCATATCCGTCAAAGGTTGCTTCAAACCGCCGGCGCTGCGCACCCCCAATGGAGATCCATTCCTGTGCATTAATCCCATGCAGATTGCGAACGATGGCCTGCAGCTGCAAAAGAGAACTAACGCCCACCGCTCCTCCCGCTGAGCTGATCGACAAGACCGGTTTGCCGCTAAAGTGAGCCTGGCTCAGATGATCCAGCGCATTTTTGAGCACCCCGCTGATGCTACCGTGATACTCTGGCGTTGATAAAATAATGGCGTCCGCCGCGAGCATGCGCGAGTTGAGTTCTGCCAAGTTGTGATCCTCTGCCTGCTTCTCATCCGGTGCGTAGAATGGAACGGGTGTCTGAAACAGATCAAACAGGCTCGCCTCATGACCCTGGTTGCGCATGACTTCGACCGCATATTCCCCCAAACGTGTACTGGTTGCATTCTTTCGGTTGCTTCCTGCCAATACGATGATCTTCATCTATGTCACGCTCCTGCCTGTTTTTAGTTGGTATTCCATGATCAAACTTCATCTCTTCTGTCTCTATCTTACCTTGCTTCTTCTTCCAAATCGTCAGCAGATAGACTTAACTTGCAGCACAAAAAAACTCAACCTTTCGGTTGAGTTTCTACGACTTTAGGCTGAGAAGGGGCTCGAATCAATCAGACCCAGCCGTTCTTCACGGCATGGATGGCTGCTTGCGTACGATCGGCCAATCCCAATTTATCCAGCAGATGACTGACATGTGTTTTTACCGTTTTCTCTGTTATTACGAGCTGAACCGCAATCTCCTTGTTGCTGAGTCCCCGTGCAATAAGGGCCAATACCTCTTGCTCGCGGCGGGTCAGCGCATCCAGACTCGGCGAAGTTTCATCGCTTTGTAAAGGTAAAGGCTGCTTAAGCTTCTCATAATTCTGAACTTGCCCGTATGCTGCTGAATCTGTGCGTACAGTATCCTGCGCTTCTAATGGTATGTCAGATGAAGCCATCACATGCATTAACTGGCTGGCCGCGGCAGGATGAAGCTGGGCCTGTCCTGCATGCACATTCCTTATCGCAACGGCAAGATCCTCGGGTTCAATATCCTTCATCAGATACCCTTTGACCCCAGCCCGCACGGCAGGAATAACGTGATCCTGATCCGAAAACGACGTGAGCACAATAACTCGAATTCCAGGCAAAATCGTACGCAGGCGTCTGGCGGTTTCGATCCCGTCCAGCACAGGCATATGCAGATCCATGAGCACCACATCGGGCTGCAGCTTCTCTGCCTGTTCAATCGCCTCCTGCCCATTGGAGGCTTCCCCCACCACTTTCATATCCGTCTGTGTGGACAAAAACACGTGAAGTCCACGTCTTACCATGGCATGATCATCTGCGAGCAAAATCGTAATCGGCATGCTGTCTCCCCCTGACATTAACCCAATTCGGACGGGAGTGGAATAACTACCGTTACCGATGTTCCCGTACGGGATGAACTTATAAGATCAAGCTTGCCTCCCAGCGACTGCGCCCGCTCTTTCATAATGGACAGACCGAGCGAACGGGCAGGCAGGGGTTGCTTTCTTTTGGCTCCACCTTTTCCCCGATCCTTAACAATAAACACGGCTTCGGTATCCCCTAGCTGGAGAGTAATATCTGCCGCTGTAACTTCCGCATGTTTGCGTACATTATTCAGGGCTTCCTGTCCAATTCGCCATAAACCCTCTTCTATATTGCGAGGCAGGCTGCGCATGCCGGTTCGGTTGACGACAACCTGCAGCCCCTGATTCGTACCATACTCCTGCAGTGCACTTAGCAGACCGGATTCGAGTCCGGCGGGACGAAGCTGCATGATCAGTGCTCGCATTTCCTTCAGAGCTTCTTGGGATAACGAACGGATATCTCTCATCGCTTCAGCCGCCGGATGCAGCTCTGCTGTACCGGACAACATGCTCTCTGCTCCCTTGGCGGTCAACGAGAGCGAGAACAATATTTGGTTTACCGAATCATGCAGATCCCGAGCCAATCGGTTTCGCTCCTCCAGACGGGTTAATTCACGGCGATTCTCGACAAGTCTCAGACTTTCCCAAGAAGCTGTAATATGTTCTGCCAGCGCATCCATAACCTCGCGGTCTGACAGAAGAGAATCCACTTCCGAACCAAGCTGGGCGACCAGCACGGCTGTTTCCCCGGGAGGGCTGAGTGGTATGGAAGCAGCCAGACCTGAAGACATAACAGAATCGAGAGGCCTTGTGCCGCAAACCTGAGACAATTCTACCATCTCGGCTGCTGACAATATTTCGGCGCGATGTGATTCAATCACACGTTGTAGTAGGCGATCCGTCTCCGGCGGTATCTCGCTAACTAGCAATGAGTCTTCCAAGGCACTGGCATACGCCGTTTGTATGCTGAGAGCTCCATTTTTTTGAGCTATCAGAGCAACAAAAGGCCATTCGTAATGCTGTCCAAGCAGCTTGACCACCGTCCTGGCCATATCGTCAGCATTGCTGCACTCGTTCAGTTCCAGCCCCAGCGCTCTGCTGAACTCCCCCAGCCTGGCATACTGATCCGCTCTTCTCTGCTCGCCGCGATATAATCGCATGCGCTCCATGGCACTTCCAATTTGATAGGCTACGGCCTGCAGAAGCGCCAGCTCCCCTTCACTAAAATGCTCTTTGCCTGGTGCGGCAACGTTGAGCAATCCTATCATTTTCTCACCCGATCGCAGCGGAACCGTTGCATGATGGGTGATGTCACGCGTATCTCCCCACTGATGCTCCGTGGCATCCTCAAGCCGTTTGCAGTTAATAATGTTGACGGCATTATCGAGTCTACCATCCCGGAAACGGTTTACACACCAGCATGTTCCACAGCGCATGGGCTCCTTGTCTTGATGAAGCAGAGCCGGCGGCAGGTTGTAGTCCGATACGCATGAATATTCTCCGCCCTCACGAATGAGAAACACCCAGCCTGTCGTAAGCCCCGTCAGCTCCAGCAGCTTGCCTACTACCGTATCCAGCATCGGGCTCAGATCGTTGGATGTGTTCAGCGTCTCCGCAATGGTTTTCAGCGTGTACATTTCCTGCATTCCGGAATCTTGCGGCATGCGGATTTCTCTCCTTTGTTCCATCGAAGTGTTGTTGTTTCATTATTGTATACAATCATTTCAGGAGTTTAAAGGACGAACTTCCAATCGTTTTAACCGAGCTTTTGGCGGCTCTTGCGGGATATGGACAGCGGCTCCACATTGATCAGTCCCCGATCGGATAAGGCGAGGGCCATTTTATAGAAGGCACGGGTTCTGATTTTGGTATACGTATCCTTGCTCACAGGCGGATCAAATACATGGTTGTACACCTTGTAATCAAACACGTCATCATCTTTCAGGTACCGTTCACAAACCAGTATCCGTTCCTTCTCACTCAGACGAGACACGATATAATCAATTGTATCGCAGTACGCCTGACGTGCACGCTGCACATCCACATTGTAGATCGCCGTTCTGGCAGTTGAATCCCCTGTGACATTGGTAGGCCCATGGAAACGCTCCGTGTAACTCGCCGTGACCATGACCTCACGTTCTTCAAAGGCAATCGTTTTATAAATTCGGTATTTCTCCAGCGCAGCCTCCACGGCCGTTTGCGTTTTGCGTCGATCCAGTTCAGGCAGCAATAATTCCATATTCATTCTCCTCCTTAAGGGTTTGGTCTAAAATGAAACACGTTAAGCTTCACTTCTTTTATGAGTGTTATACAGTCTTTTCAGAGAAATAACGGCCATTGTCCAGGTCTCTTGCGTTGCCTTCTGGAATCACTTCCGATGAGCTTCATACCTCAAGACTTCCGGTTTCCAGTGCATACAAATCGTTCAAATTTAAGGTTATGTTCGTATTTTGTTCGTATTTCTATTTGAGGATACCACTTATTGGAGATTAGAGTAAACCTTCATTTTGGGTCATTTTGACGATAAAATAAAACCTTCGCTCCTATTTTCTATACCTTTTGGCATAATTGTTTCAATTCCCTTTACCTAATGGTATATATACGTTATAGTACAGATAATTACAGATCCCTCGTATGAGAGTAAATTTTTATAGCTTAAGATGGTTACCATTTCACCGTTAACGGAGAGGGCAGAAATAACCTGAAGAAGCGTTAGCGGTCACGTTTATCACCGGATTTCTCACTTTAGAAAAGGGAATAAGGAAATCTGGGGATAACAGTGATCGGAAGGTTGTTCTGCCTGCGGAGTGCCCCGGTGTAAATAGATTTCTTAATCTATCATTCAGTTACTTATACGAATTGAAGGAGTTGGCATGAATTGTGGAGCACGCTTTTGGTCCTTATCTGAAACAACTGCGGGAACAGCAGAGCTATAGCATCAATCAGCTCGCCGAAGCAGCAGGAATCAGCAACTCACAAATTTCACGCATTGAAAATGGAGTCCGCGGTGTTCCGAAACCAGCCACGATCCGCAAATTGGCAGATGCCCTCTCCGTCCCCTATGCCGACATGATGAAACAGGCAGGGTATATTGAAGCAGCAAATGCAGCAAGCGAAGCTCAGGACATTCCCGAATGGGCAACGTACAAAGACCGGCGTGATTTCAAGAAAATGCTCGAGGACGAAGACGATCTGATGTTTGACGGAATTCCCCTGGATGACGAAGACAAAAAACGTATCAAGGATGTGCTCACCGGACTGTTCTGGGAAGCCAAGCAGATGAACAAACGCAAGAAAAACGATGAACCGGACAGCCGCCAATGAGGCATGGAAAGCTGATTACAATGAAGCAGCAGGTGAGATGATATGGACGAGATGGTAACAAAGCTGATTCGAAAACACCGGACCAACTGCCCCTTCAGCATTGCCAGAGCCATTGGAATACAGATCCGTTTCACCAATTTGGGCAAGTCTACCAAAGGGCTGTATTTCCGCAAGCTCCGCCGCAGATTTATTGTCATTCACAGTGAACTTCCGCCGGAATGGCAGCGGTTTGTATGCGCTCATGAACTTGGACACGACCGATTGCACAAAGGCATCAATCGTTTCTTTTTGGAGGAACACTCCTATTTTGCTCCCGGCAAGCTCGAAAGACAGGCCAATCGTTTTGCCATTCAATTATTGACCTCAGGAGTCATGCCGGAACCTGATGAATCCCTGGAGAAATTCTGTTTACGTACAGGACTGCCGCGCGAAGCGCAGCATTTTTTTTACTCGATATAAGAACATACGTTTCATTAATCTGAGTGTTAAACTTTATTTCCCAATCAGTCGATCAGATGTCACTTTCAGGTTACCTATTTTTACGTAAACCACGAGATTTCCTAATCATAGTCTGCTAAAATACAATTTGAGCTGTGCGAGAGCTCAGGCAGATCATATTTTTGGGAGGGTACAGATTCATATGAAAATCTGGAAGACTTACGTTTCACTTCTGCTAACGGCTTGCTTACTGTTTGGCAGTGTAGGAATTGCGGCCGCTGCAACGGATACAACTCCGGGCACGGGTACACACATTACGATTCTACATACGAATGACACACATGCACGTGCAGTTGAAGCTTCGCCTGAAATGGGCTATGCGAAAGTGGCAGGGATTGCTGACCAATACCGCAGCGAGAATCCAAATACCCTTTTGCTTGATGCAGGGGATGCTGTGCATGGTACTACCTTTGCAACACTCGTGAATGGCGAGAGTATCGTCAAAGTCATGAATGAAATGGGCTACCAGGCCATGGTTCCGGGTAACCACGAATTTAACTACGGTTCCAAGCACCTTGTTGAGCTTGCGGACATGATGAATTTCCCAATGATTAGTGCGAACGTGAAGAAAAAAGACGGAACTCGTCTTTTTGATCCCTACCTCATCAAAGAAGTTGACGGTGTCAAAATCGGAATCATCGCCTTGACTACACCTGAAACCATGTACAAAACCAATCCAAAAAATGTTGAAGGTCTTGAAATTACTGACCCAGCTGCGGAAGCCAAAATTCTAGTGAGCGAAATCCGCAGCAAAGTGGATATCGTTGTTGTTCTGGGACACCTTGGACAAGATGCTTCCAGTACAGACACTAGCTTCAAAGTGGTAAAAGAAGTTCCGGGTATTGACGTATTCATCGACGGACACAGCCACACCATTCTGCAGGATGGTCTCGTATCCGACAACGGAACATTGATCGCGAGTGCCGGAGAGTACACCAACTTCGTAGGTGTCATCGATCTGTGGGTAGACGGCGGCAAGGTAACGAAGAAACAAGCTACATTGATTGATGAAACAGAAGCCAAAGATATTAAACCGAATGAGAAAGTAGCAGCACTCGTGAACTCCATTCAAAAAGAACAAGAACCTATTCTTAAAGAAGAAGTGGCCAATACAGCGATCCTGCTTGATGGTAAACGCGAACAAGTCCGTGCTGGCGAGACAAACCTGGGTGACCTGCTCGCAGATGCCCTTCGTGATGTCAGCAATGCAGATATTGCACTTACGAACGGCGGCGGTATCCGTGCTTCCATTGAAAAAGGTATCGTAACCAAAGGCGACATTATCACTGTACTTCCTTTTGGTAATCAGGTTGTAACGCTGGATGTAAAAGGCTCTGATGTTCTGGCAGCCCTTGAAAACGGGGTAGCCTCCTATCCGGAACCAAGCGGTGGTTTCCCGCAAGTATCTGGCATGACGTTCAGTATCGATACTTCAGCTGCTGAAGGCAGCCGTGTACATTCCGTGATGATTGGCGGCAAAGCTCTTGATCCGGAAGCCACGTATACACTGGCTACAAACGATTTCACAGCCGTTGGCGGTGACGAGTACACCATGTTCAACAAATACACCATCTCCGGCATGTACGGTGCAATGGACGAAGCACTGATTGAATACATGCAGAAGCTTGGCGCTGTGGACATCAAAACAGATGGCCGAATCAAGGAAGCAAAAACACCTGTAGTTGAACCGGAAGCTCCAGAGACAGAGACACCGGCTCCAGCTACACCGAAGCCAGAAACACCAAAACCGGTAACACCAAAACCAGAAAAACCTTCAAAACCGACACCAAACAAACCAGCTCCTGCCAAAGTATATGTTGTAAAATCCGGAGACTCCCTGTACTCCATCTCCAAAAAATACAACACAACCTGGCAAGCGCTGCAAAAGTTGAACAGCATCAAAAATCCTCACTGGATTTATCCTGGTCAACAACTGAAGCTGCCTGCTGCTTCTTAAGCAGCAAACCAATATTCGAATAGTGTGACCTGCTCCACAGATCGATTGAATCAGACGTGATGATAGCAGTAACAGAAAAAGGGTGTTCCTCAAGCCAACCTGGCTGAAGGAGCACCCTTTCTGCTTCTCATGTGAAAGCAACACTTTGTCTTTCCTTTATGAGTTTTACAGGCAAAAACGATTGAAATACCTTTGCGGCAAAAATAAATCCTCAAACCTGCTCTATCGTACACACACTCTCTGAGTCCCTAATCGTGAACTATAGAAAATATGCGCATAATCGCCACTGTTGCGCGATTTGTTCGTGTTCCAGACGAATAAAATATACAAAAACACTTTGCATATTTGCACGTCTTTCCACACTTCAATCCAATCAGCGGAACGTGTACTTTTCAAAAAAGTTAAAATGCATCGTACACATTAGTAAAGAGTAGTCATTTTGTACGGCATCATGCATATGATTCTGTTAATTCATATGTCTATAGGCCTTGTTTTGATGCTTTATTTCAAAATATCCCACAAAAATGGAATGTTTCATAATATGCGGACCTATAAATATGTCTCTTTATGACACGAATTTACAGTTCACTGACATTCGGACAACTTAGATTATCTACGGACTAGAGCACTTCCTTGGCATGAGTCAGTGCCTCTTCCACACTCATGCTAATCCGCTTGGTTTCCCCTTTGCGGGCAAGAGTGTGGGACCCTAATTCGACATTCCGTTCTGCAGCGCCCCGGCCAACCACGATCTGCACCGGCAAACCAATGAGTTCCGCATCCTTGAATTTCACCCCGGGACGTTCATCCCGATCGTCCGTCAGTACCGTGTATCCCGCATCCCCTAGCAGCTGTTCAAGTTCCAGGACAAGCTGACGCTGCTGCTCATCTTTCCAGTTTACGGGGATCAGGTGAATCTGATATGGCGCAACAGCTGCCGGCCACCTTATTCCGTCCTCTCCAGCATATTGCTCGGCAATGGCAGCCATCAGACGGGACACTCCAATACCGTAACATCCCATCACAGGGGCACACTGGCGACCATTCCGGTCCAAGAATGAAGCGTTCATGGCATCACTATATTTGGTGCCCAGTTTGAAAATGTGGCCTACTTCAATGCCTTTGGTGAATACAAGCTTGGCCCCACATGTAGGGCAGTTATCCCCGTCAGCCGCGAAGCGAATTTGCCGTGCTTTGTCAAAAGCAAAATCCACCCCCGGGCGAACACCCGACAAATGCATATCGACTTCGTTGCCGCCAGTAATAGCACTCCCCATTGCAGCCACATCCGTGTCCACGATAAGTGGCAGATCCAGACCAACAGGTCCCAGGAAACCAACCTTCAAATCCGAACGTTTTGCCAGCGCTTCTTCGTCAGCCAAAATGAGTTCCTCGGCACCCAATACATGCTTGAGCGCAATATCATTCACTTCATGGTCCCCGCGAACAAGTGCAGCAATCAGTTGACCATCCGCTTGATAGAGCAGTGTTTTGATGATGTGCTCGGGTCCCTCACCGACGTAGGAACTGAGCTCGGAAATGGTACGAATGGCGGGTGTATGGATTCGGATTAGCGATTGGTCCGCGGCATTGGACCGGAATTCAGCTGTATGCTGGGTTACAGCTCCATTTGTCTGGTATCCTGCCTTCTCGATATTCGCAGCATACCCACACTGCCTACAGGATACAATTGTATCCTCTCCCACATCAGCCAGTGCCATGAATTCGTGTGTTTCTCCCTGACCACCGATTGTACCTGCATCTGCTTCTACACGAATATATTCCAGACCGCAGCGCTCCAAAATGCGTGAATATGCCTTATTCATCGCCTGATACGTGTGATCCAGCTCTTCCCAGTCGGAAGCAAAAGAATACGCATCCTTCATAATAAACTCGCGGCCACGCAGCAAGCCGAATCTTGGACGCCGTTCATCCCGGAACTTGGTTCCAATCTGATATAACGTGAAGGGCAATTTCCTGTAGGAATTGACCTCATCACGCGCAAGAGCAGTCACCACTTCCTCATGGGTTGGTCCAAGGGCGAACTCTCGATCGTGGCGATCCTGCAAACGCATGAGCTCAGGGCCGTACTGGCTGTATCTTCCCGATTCCTCCCACAGCTCTGCCGGCTGCATAATAGGCAGCAGTACTTCCTGACAACCGGCACGATCCATCTCTTCACGAACGATCCGCTCGACATTAAGCAGTATACGCCGCCCCAGCGGCAAATAACTGTATATCCCTGCTGCCAGCTGGCGAATCATGCCTGAACGAAGCAGCCAGCGATGTCCAGCTGCATCCGCTTCTGCCGGCGCTTCACGTAATGTTGGAACAAGCATTTCACTTTGACGCATCCATTCCACACTCCTCATCTTCCTGATCATTTTTGCAAAATGAGTGGATAAACCGCAAAAAGACACATCCGTCAAGGGACGAATGTGTCGTGGTACCACCCTTATTTAACTGCATGGTTACGTTCACTAACACGTCTCGGGTTCCCCCGGGCATGCTGAACAAACGTCCCGTTTCCCCAATAGGCAATACGGAATCATACAGTCCTCTGAGGCGTAACGGGCCCAGTCCGGCGGAGGTTGCAGCCTGCTGGCATTCTCTTCCGCAGCTCGTGAGGTGGGAATGACGAAGCAGCAGCAGAAACCTCTCACCAATCGGTTCCCTCTCTGATTGAAGCTGGCTGGCGCAATTATGTCCTCACTAATCGCTGTTATCATTTTTGATCACATTAGTGCATTTGCAAGCAATTGTCAACTACTGTGTTACATGCAGATAACGGGCAGGAAGAATTCCGCGGGTGATGCTGACATCCCGCTGGCTTCCCTGTAATATAGAGAGATAGAGAACATGTATTATTGATAAAGGAGCTTGTCCTATGCCATATATTATCTATGATCTTGAATTTACGGTTAGCCGTAACGCTCGTTACTCTTCTGAAATTATCGATATCGGTGCGGTAAAAGTTACGGAAGGACCTGACGGATTATATGTATCCGACACGTTTCATACTTATGTTCGTCCCTCGAATAAGTCGGTGCTGTCCACAGACACCATTCAATTTACCGGAATTACGCAAAAAGATATTGATGCTGCTCCTCTTTTTCCTGAAGCACTCCAAAACTTTATCGCCTGGATGGGAAGCGAAGTTTATTACATGTGTTCCTGGGGACCTGATGACCGCAGCAAGCTGATCTCCCATTGTCGCACACACCAGCTTGATGTTGCCTGGATCACGAATCATAATGACCTGCAGCAGCAGTGGTCGCGAACCGTTCGCAAGGAAGGCAAATTCCGTCAGCTTGGACTAGCTCAAGCACTCGAACTATGCGGAATCGAGTTCGATGGCACCCAGCATCGTGCACTGGATGACGCCATCAATACTGCCAAAGTATTCATGCATCAATTCGACCGCTTCAATCTGGAAACCAACTGTGCCGCGGATGATGAAGGCGTTGCTTCCAAGGTTGTCTATTCCAGCAGCACAGAAGACGATGTGAAGGATTCACCCTTCGGTAATCTGGCTCATCTGTTCAAAACCAATGAATAAGCTGTGTTATCTTTCCTCTTAATCATGCAAAAGAACGCCTGTCCACGCTGGGCATTAGCTATACAACTGCTGCCAGCGTCTCAGGCGTTCTTTCATTACGCTCCGGTATCCCTCGGGTTCAAGAATCTCTGCCTCCGGCCCGTATTGACTAAGCCATCTCAAAAATTCCTGATCTTCAGCCAAAATGGTCTCCAGCAGTAATGTTCCTTCTGGTTCCATCGTGAGAATGGGACGCACCAAAAATTTTTGCTGCATCACATGCTCAACAGCATCGCGGGAGAAACGGATCTTGAACGCAATCCATTCTTGTTCTTGACAAGCTCCCGATTTGCGGAAATGGGATTGCAAAAGAAAGTCGTCTTTGCGGAATGTACGAGGCAGAATCCTTACCTTTTGCAGATTCTCTACTTCAAAAATCCTAAGCGTCTCCGTAAGATGACAGTATGCCAACAAATCAAAACGGTACTCACGTGGAATCAAGCAATACGGATCGAGCCGCACCACTTTCTTCATGTTTTGAGTGAGATATTCTGCCTCAATTGTGTTTTGTGACATGCCAGCTTGAAGTAAAGTTACCAGTGAACTGCTTTTCCATTCATCGCCGTCATTCTGCCAAGCAGGCAGCCCTGTTTTAAATAAACCGCCAATCTGCTCTGACCACTCTACCCGCTCCGTTTTGTTCTTCTGATTCGATGCAACCACTTTCTCATAGGCGCTCTCGAAGGCAGGCTTCAGATAAGGACGAATATCATCCATAACCTCCGCCAAATGAGCAAAAGCGTGAGCCTCCTCATCAGACCAGTTGAGCGGATACATGGCAAAGTTGCTGATAAACATGTAACCTCTCCCGTGTCCCATATTGGCGATCGGAATATGCATTGCGCTGAGGGCCTCCATGTCGCGATATATCGTCCTTTCCGTTGTCTCGCATCGCTCGGCCAGCTCCCGGGCCAGAATTCCCGGTTTCGCCTGCACGAGAGTTATAATGCGCATTAATCGGATCAGTCGGTCTGTCATTTTGCCGGACCCTCCACTAAGTTGTCAAAAAAATCGATACAACTCCATCCAATTGTTAATCATGATATATAGTACATTCGACTCACTCTTTATTTTCACCTTTAAATTCTATGTAGAAACATTCATTTTCATATCATTCTCAATAGTCCTTTGTCCCTACTCACATAACATGGTTTTTCCGTGGCTATTATACGCTCCACCATACGTGATTCCGTAGTGGTAACGCAGCTTCTCCACAATTTCGGCTTCTTGGTAATAATCCAGATCCTGCTTTCGTGCTGCCTCAATCAACAAGGCATCTGCATGCCTGCGAAGCAGATTGCTTCCCTCTTGTGCACGACCCCTTTCATAGGCCCGCAGGGCTTGTTTAATCAACGGCACGGTCTCGCTTAGTTTAATCGTCTTCTCCACCTTCGGGTCCTCCGGCTGCCTTAACATCCCCAGGTGGCTTGTATATTGAATATACAATTGCTCACGGCGCAGCAGCACTCTCTGACTCTGCTTCACTTTACGTGTGCTCCAGTAGGCAGAGCATATGGCTGCTTTTCCAGACACACGAGGGCCCATGGCAAATTCGAGGAGAATTTGTTTACTCTCCCCTTTGTATACATCGCCGAGCCGCAGAATCCAGCCGATGTCGGTCTCCTTTGATCGGCAACCATAAATCCCTTTGAGTTCAATTCCAAATTCCGGTTTGAGCAAAAGTTCCATGTCTCTTGACACAATTTTAGGTGCTACTTTCCTAAGTCTTTTGGCAGGGGCCCCGTAACGCCATTCCACCATCATATATACGGGGTCGGCCCCCCCTGTCGGTATGGCCTCTCTGTTCCACGAATAACATACTTCAAAGACTGAGTTCACTGGTAGTCTCTCCCCCGATTTATGTGTATTATCTTATAAGTTATCAGGGTGAATGGACACTATATTGTCACGGAACATATGTTCCCGTAATATTTTTACATTAAAATGTTTTCACATCCCTAAATCCGCCTAAATCCGACATAAAACGACGAAAAAGCTTGGCATTATGCCAAGCTTCCCCGCTTCATATTTATGACAAGTCCCAACTTACACGGTAGGCTGATTCATTCCCATCTCTGTCATGGATGCTGCCCATTCCGGTTCTCTCACAGGCGCGTAAGTCACACTATCAATGATTAGTTTACGCCCGATTGGCTCTCCGTTTACGGTAATCATAATCGTTTTGGTTGGTGTCGTTTGCTCTGTTGTGTACATATATTTCTTCTCCTTTATTCACGATCTTATTCTAAAAATCGGATATATTATTATTTTTATTATTTTCGTCATTGTGAATGGAAGCACCCGGAACCGGGGTAATGATATTATGTTTAAACTGTCCGCGCGCTGCCTTGAACGTATATTACCCTGTTGCACATTGAATTAAACAAATGATCCTTCCTGAAAATTTGCAATGTACTGAACCCAACACGCCGCTTTTGGCGTATAATGTAAGAGCCGTATTTCAACAAATGACGACGAATTCGGCAGACGAAAAACCTCACCGAAAGAAGGTGCCAATGATGCCACAACCCATGAAGGGTCATTTCATTCGGGTGTTATTCACCACATGCATTTTATTTACCGTTTCACTTTCATCTACAGTAAGTGCAGCTAGTGCCAATATATTCTCTGACATATACAGCGGGTGGGAACGCGTTTCCGAGCTCCCCGGTGAAGTGAACGCCCTGCAGGAAAGCTACCAGCAGACGCTGAACCAACTGAATGAAACCTCTGCTCAACTGGGACAAGCCCAGGCCAATGTTGAAGCATTCAAGGCCCAGAATGAGCAGTTAATAGAACAGAACCAGAAGCTGACCGATATGGTCACGAAACTGCAGGAAGATCAAGATGCCAAAAATGCCACGACCAAGCGAATTCAAACGATGATTATTACCGTCATTGTCCTCATATTAGGCTATTTTGTTCTGATTCGCGTGATGCGCTGGGGAATGCGTCGTCGTTCGGGCCGAGCCTAAAAGAACAGGAGCAAGCACATGCACATACACCTGAACACTGCCGAGGCCGGCGGAGCTGGACAAGTGGTAACCTTCTCGCTGGTCCAGAATGACCGGCTTCATATTTTGCACCCGCAGCAAATCGTAGCCTTTCGCGGATCGAGCGGCAGTCGCAATGACAAGTTCATGAACATCTCAGGCATGGTCCGCAAAAAAAAGCTGATCAAATCCGAAATCACTGGCCCCTGCCAATTTGTGGCTGCACTCCCTCCCGGTTTTACCATGAAGGAAGTGGAGCTCACCGAGGAGAGTGATTTGCTGTACGACTTTCGGCATCTCTTCTTTTACTCAGACGGAGTCAGCATGCATACCAAGATCCAGAAGATCAAGAACATGCTGATCACGCAGGATGCTGTCAAAATGAAATTCTCAGGCAAAGGCAAGATTGGACTGTTAACCCAAGGCCAGGTCTGCCAGCAGGAATTACATCCTACTGCCCCGCTTTACGTAGATGCAGGCAGTATCATAGCCTATCCCGAGAATGCCAAGCTGGAACTCACGGTGTATGGAAATAATCTCGCCAGTCAGCATATGAACTACCACTGGAAAATGACGGGACAGGGCTCGGTGCTCTTCCAGGCAGGACGGGAGAATAGCAGACTCGAACGGGACCTGAATGATGAAGGACTGTTCAAACGCATCCTTAAGGAAGTCATTCCCTTCGGTAATGTAATCATTAAATGAGCCGCCCGGTGCTCTCCGCATTTATTACACATGCGGGGTAGTCACCGGGCGGTTTCGTGTTATAATGGTTCAGACAATTGAAGAAGAAAATCCATGCCTCCTGGCATGGGAGAGGTTCGCGAACTCCCTCTATAAGACTTGACCTTTCGCAGGTCATTACAAGTCTTGCGTACACCGTGTATGACGTACGTAAAAAACTAAGGACACTTTTACCGTGCTGTTTTTTTAGCAGCCTAAGGAAAGGTGTGTTTTTTGATGGATGCCAGTTCATGAACTTCTCTGTTCTTCCGACACTCTGTGCCTAGGTGCATGGATTGATCTTAAGAAGATGGAGAGGTTTTTTTATGTTGAACGAAGAAAAAGCGGTCGTCGTATTTAGCGGCGGTCAGGATAGTACCACATGTTTGTTTTGGGCCAAACAGCAATTTGCTGAAGTTGAGGTGGTGACCTTCGATTATGGACAGCGTCATAAGCTGGAGATCGAATGCGCCGCTGCGATTGCACACGATCTAAATGTACAGCAAACCGTGCTGGACATGAGTCTGCTTAACCAGCTCGCACCTAATGCATTGACCCGTACAGATGTGGAAATTACGCATGAAGAAGGCGAGCTGCCCAGCACATTTGTAGATGGCCGCAACCTGCTTTTCCTCAGTTTTGCCGCCATTCTCGCCAAGCAAAAAGGAGCACGTCATCTGGTCACTGGCGTATGTGAGACCGATTTCAGCGGATATCCGGATTGCCGGGATTCGTTTGTTAAATCCATGAATGTGACGCTAAACCTGTCGATGGACTACCCGTTTGTCATTCATACTCCGCTAATGTGGCTGGATAAGGCCCAAACGTGGAAGATGGCTGATGACCTTGGTGCCTTCGATTATGTACGCGAGCGGACACTGACCTGCTATAACGGGGTTATTGGAGATGGATGCGGTGAATGCCCTGCATGCAAACTGCGCAAAGCAGGATTGGATCGCTACGTGGAGCAGCGCTCTGCTGGGGCATCTGTAGGAGCAGATGGACGATGAGAGAGCCAGGAACATTCCGCATAGTTGATCATTTGCAGCGGATTGGGGAGGATATTCTGCCTTCACAGCTGCGTTATCACCGCAAACGTGTGCTGGTCAGCAAAGAGTTCACCTTCGATGCTGCGCACCACCTGCATTGTTATGAAGGCAAGTGCAAGAACTTGCACGGCCATACGTATAAAGTCGTTTTTGGCATCAGCGGTTATCCGGGCGAGACCGGACTGACAGTTGATTTTGGACACATCAAGGATATATGGAAAACACAAATTGAAGGATATCTGGATCATCAGTATCTGAACGAGACGCTCCCCCTCATGAATACCACGGCTGAAAACATGGTCGTCTGGTTGTTCGAACAAATGGAACACGCGCTTCAGACTGAACCCTATGCAGGACTTACGGAAGGCGGCCGAACCGAATTTGTGCGTCTCTACGAGACACCAACCAGCTACGCCGAGGCTAGACGGGAGTGGATGATCGATGAGTAGTGTGCAAGAAAACGTGAGCGCTGCTTCCTCCGTACAAAGCAAAGAAGCTCGCATCCCGGTTATGGAAATTTTCGGTCCGACCGTTCAAGGCGAAGGCATGGTCATCGGACAGAAAACCATGTTTGTTCGCACCGCAGGCTGCGATTATCGCTGCTCCTGGTGCGATTCTGCATTTACCTGGGACGGCAGTGGCAAGGACCAGATCCAGATGAATACACCAGAGGAAGTATGGGCTGAACTGCGCCGTGTTGGCGGTTCGCGATTCTCCCATGTCACCATCTCTGGTGGGAACCCTGCCCTGCTGGCTTCGCTGGGCGGGTTGGTTTCTTTGCTCCGGCAGAATGGCATCCGCACTGCGGTGGAGACGCAGGGCTCCCGCTGGCAGTCTTGGCTGGCTGACATTGACGAAGTCACCGTCTCTCCCAAGCCGCCTAGCTCGGGCATGGACACTAACTGGGACGTGCTGGATGACCTCATTAAGCGATTGTCCACAGGCCCTGCAGGACGCAGCCACAGCCTGAAAATTGTCATCTTCGATGAAGCAGACTTGGATTATGCCCGTCGCGTGCATGAACGGTATCCGGCTACCGATTTGTTTTTGCAGACCGGAAACCCCGACGTCACTTCTACCGAGACGCCAGATCTGGCTTCGTCGCTGCTCGCCCGTTATGAGTGGCTGATTGATCAGGTAAGTGCATCAGATGACCTGAACGATGTTCGCGTGCTACCACAGCTGCACACCTTGGTGTGGGGAAACAAACGCGGCGTTTGATCGGCTCCATGGACAGCTTCGTGGAATGGGCGGCATGATGTAATTTTTCGTAAACAACCAGCGGCTTCATATTTATAACTTGGAATCCCTATCATATATACCGGAGCGCTTCGCGCTTGAACGGAACAAGGAGAGTTAACCCATTGACAAGACAACCTGATGAAATGAAAGATGTAACGCTGCTGGGTAACCAGGGCGTGAAGTATACGTTCGAGTATGATCCCGGCATTTTGGAAAGCTTTGATAACAAGCATCCTTACCGCGATTATTTTGTAAAATTCAACTGCCCGGAATTCACGAGTCTGTGCCCAATCACGGGTCAGCCTGATTTTGCCACCATTTATATCAGTTATATTCCCGATGTAAAAATGGTAGAGAGCAAATCGCTTAAACTGTATCTGTTCAGCTTCCGCAACCATGGGGATTTCCACGAGGATTGTGTGAACATTATCATGAACGACCTGATCAAGCTGATGGATCCGCGTTTTATTGAGGTTTGGGGCAAATTTACGCCGCGCGGCGGCATTTCCATTGATCCGTATACGAACTACGGCAAGCCAGGAACCAAGTATGAACAGATGGCCGAGCATCGGATGATGAATCATGATATGTATCCGGAAACGATTGATAACCGTTAATTTCCAGGCACTTCTGTCTTCCTGTGAAGTTATATGAAAAATAATAGAACACTCAAAAGCCGAACTCTTCATTCCGAAGAAGTTCGGCTTTTATTTATGTAAAACCTGAATCGATCAATGCATAGATCGAACTTATAAAGAACGGTTAATATAATATATTATTTATTTTCTAGAATTCACCTGTTCCCCTTGTCGCTTCCAACAATCTATCCTATTATGTAACAATATGCTTAGGCACACTACATTATCAGGCGCTGATCCTTCGTGACCGCGACCAAAGGAGAAAAGTACATGTCCATGCAAACTTCATTATCCAAGGACGCTGCCATGCGTTCGAAAAACCAACCCGGATTGGATGCCCAGAGCACCGTTTACCGGATCTTGATTGCCATCAGTCTGGTTCACTTGTTTAACGATTCGATCCAGTCTGTCATACCGGCTATTTTTCCAATCCTGAAAGACTCCATGCATCTTACATATACACAGATCGGATGGATATCCTTCGCTATCAACTTTACCGCATCCATTATGCAGCCTGTTGTAGGCTGGTTTGCAGATAAGAAGCCGACGCCTTCGATATTGCCGATCGGCATGGGCTTCACGTTCACCGGCATGCTTTTGCTGGCGTTTGCTGACAGTTATATGGCTGTCCTGATTTCCGTTATCTTTGTCGGGCTTGGTTCGGCAGCTTTTCACCCGGAAGGTTCCCGGGTATCCCATATGGCCGCAGGGCCTCGTCGGGGTCTCGCTCAATCCATCTTCCAGGTGGGTGGCAACGCCGGACAGTCTCTTGCTCCACTCTTGACGAGATGGATCTTCATCCCGTTCGGTTTATTCGGTGCCATCGGATTCACCGGCATTGCAGCCATGGGGATTGCCGTACAGATCTATATTGCCCGCTGGTACGGCCGCATGCTGCAATCCGGAGGTTATCTTCGCAAACAGGCAGCTGCCCGTCGTGCTCCAAATCCCGCACTTCGCAAAAAGATAGCGGCTGCCATCACGATTCTGATTATGCTGGTCTTTGTTCGTTCATGGTATGTCGCTTCCATCGGCAGCTTCTATGCGTTTAATCTGAAGGAATTGTTCAGCCTCTCCACAGAGGATGCACAGATCTACATCTTCCTGTTCCTGGCCGCTGGCGCACTCGGCACGTTCTTCGGAGGTCCACTGGCAGATCGCTTCGGCAAACGCAACATGATTTTCCTGTCGATGGCCGGAGCCGCTCCACTTGCGCTGCTGCTGCCTTATGCCAATCTGTTCTGGACCGGGGTACTGCTGACCATTATCGGATTCATCATGCTATCCAGCTTCTCGGTGACTGTCGTTTATGCCCAAATGCTCATTCCGGGCAAAATCGGAACCGTCTCCGGATTAATCACTGGGCTCGCATTCGGTATGGGAGGACTCGGTGCACTTGTCCTGGGAAACTGGATCGATGTGTTCGGTGTATCTCCAGTCATGCAGATGTGCAGCTTCCTGCCGCTGATCGGCATATTCACCTTCCTGCTGCCTTCGGATAAGGTATTGAAACGCTGGGCGGATGAAAACGGCAGTGAGGAATAAACAAGGATACTACTACACTTCTATAAGCTTCATAAACGCCAAAAGGGCTCCCGTCGATCTGGTATACAGATTGACGGGAGCCCTTTGATTTATTACATCGTTTATTACTTCAAGCGCTGAAGAATCAGCCTTTTTTTGTATAACATTTTACCTGCTTCGGCAACATCGCTAATCGTATTTTTGTTGCTTACCGAACCAAACACCATGCCGGCAATCGGGATAAGCTGGAATAGCTTTTTCCAGCCAAAGGATTCACTATAGGAATTGAAAACCTCACGCCAGCCCTGCATTTGTGAAACGACCTGTACTTGCTTGTCCGGATTGTCATACTCGGCCAGTTCATCAATAATTGCCTTCTTGCCTACGATGTCGGCAGAGGAGAACTGCAGGCACTTCACAATGAATATCCGTTCCTGGGGATCGTCGGGATCATATCCGTAACATAACGCCATCTCTTGCAGTACCTTCAGGGAAAGCCCCATCACCATCGGGATATCCGCTGCGATCGTTACGATACCGCCAATTCCTGTTGCGGCACCTTGTGCTGCGGCAAATTTGGTTCTGCTCTCCGTAATGTTGTCGGCAACGCGGTCCAACACTTCAAGCGGCAGATTTTCTACACTATGAATTTTTGCAGTCCCTTCTGCTTGGGCATCCTCTTCCAGACGATAGGTATGGTCCTTCATGGAGTAACCCGATCTCTCCGCTTCTTCCTGAAGCAGCTTGGCTACCTTCTTTTTCTGAACGAGAAATTTGCCGCCGTTCTGTACATACTGCCCAACTTCGTTCAGTGCATCACCAATTTTCTGTTTGATTGCTTTTGGCATGACTTTATCCAGCATCGCAAATGGCAAACGCCCGATTTTATCCCAAATGAACAAATCCTTCTGTTCCTTTTCCCACTTTAAGATCTGCTCAAGCTCCTGATCCAATGTTTCACGTGAATCCATATGTGATCCTCCTGTATGTTCGATTAATTCTTTCAGCTATGGATTGTATACGTTGAAAAAGGATTCTGGTTACAACTGGTACATCAGCTCAATTCGATTGGTTCGACTATGAACCGCAAGAGGAAACACAGGACTAATCATAGATAGAAGCTAATCCAAACACACCAAAAAACCCACCGTCCATGTTGATCTGGCCGCGGTGGGTTTTAAGTATCTTCTAGCGATGAAGTTATTTCTTACATCATCAATCTAACAATGTTCATTCCCAATACAATGGGTCTTACTTGCCGGAAGGCTGTACTTCAGCAGTATACCCGGCTGGAATATCCGTCTCTGCCGTAACTTCCGTGATAACCATCGGATACATCATGTCCGGATCCGGCTGAACGATGGAATACAGCACGATCGCACGTCCATCCTTCTCCAGTTTGACGTCATCAATCTTCAAGCCGTAGCCAGGATGAGGCATTTCAGCAGTGAGCTTCACTTTGGTTGTTTTGTCATCAACCTTGGTTGTAGTCACTTCAGGTACGATGGCTTGCTGGCCTTCCCCCGGAGTCTCTGGAGCTGGCTCAGCTGAGCCGCCATTGCCATGCTTATCCACAAATTCAAGTGCATTGAAGATCATGCTTGCAGCCTCCATACGGGTAAGCGACTGATCTGGACGGAAGTTGCCGTCCTTATCCAGTTCAATGATGTTCATGTTCAGCAGGTTCTGGACTGCAGATATGGCGTCCTTACCAATTTTATTTTCGTCCTTAACAAAATTATACTTCATAATAACCGGATAATTCCCGGTTGTGTTGATGCCTTCATGAAGCAAAATAACAAATTGCTCGCGTGTCATTTTGCCTTGTGGATTCAATTCTACCGGAATCGACAGACCATTCTGGGTTGCAGCCTGTACAGCATCTGCATACCAGGTATCCGGGCTAATTTTGTTTTGCGCGGATGCCGCAGCATATTCATTCTTCAATCCAAATGCCTTTACAATCAATTGAACACCCTGCGGCTCGGACAACGCCTGATCCGGACGGAACAGATCCGCCGTTACACCACTGACAACCCCTTTGGATTTCAGGGAATCCACGATGTTTTTTTGCCCTTCATCAGTTACGTCCGAAAAAGCGAATACAGAAGCACCTCCAGCCGTCAGAGAAACGCAAAGCGCAAGTGTTGCAGCCAATCCTTTTTTATGTTTCATTTCCTGGCACCTCCTAAGTTTAGTAAACCCTATTTTTGACTTCTTCAATCAAACAGACGGGACACCCTCAGAAAATGTTTCAGAGAATTCGACATTAGGGTAATCTTGTGCAAAAAACTACATATACATGTCTGCATGGCCTGCGAATTTTCACTTTCATGCTCTTCTTCCTGGCTTCGTTGACAATGATTCGAATTAGCGCAAAAATAAGAAAAGAAGAAATCATTCGTTAACGGATAAATAGCAAACTGGATCGCATAAAGTAAGAGGGCACGACGCGCTAATTATAGGTGTCGGCCCTTTTCTTGCCTCCGTACCTTACCTAACTTTCACCTGAACAAAGGAGAACCCGAGATATGTCCAAGACAGGATTGCTTCGAAGCTATGTCGTCTCCAACTGGCCCGTGTATCTGACTGCCGTTGTGCTGATCATTGCCTCCAATGTCGGTCAGGCCTCTTTACCCCGTATTCTGGGCAGTTTCACAGACCAGCTCATGCAGAATGCGCTTCAAATGAATACGGTCATCCGTTACAGCCTATGGCTTCTGGCCATAGCCATCGCCTACAATCTTCTCTTCGGAACAGGACAGTTCATGATTATGCGGCTTGGACGCCGCTTCGAATTCATCACACGCGAACGCATTTTCGGCAAGTTTTCCGAATTGAGCGAGCACTACTTTTCCAAGCAGGGAAACGGAAAACTGCTCAGCTATGTCATGAATGACGTTACCTCCGTGCGCGAAGCCATTTCCAACGGGGTGACGATGATGACAAACGCTACATTTCTGCTGATCTCCTGTATCGTCATGATGCTGCTTAGCGGCATTCCAATGAGCCTGATTCTGATCAGTATCATTCCCTTGCTGGCCATACCCTTTCTGGTTGTGTTCTTTGGCCCCCGCATCCGTAAGCGTTCTCGCGATGTGCAGGATGCCCTTGCGAACATGACCGAATCTGCGGAAGAGCAGCTCGGCGGAATTCGCGTGACGAAGACGTTCGCCATTGAAGATGGTGCCCGTGCACGATTCGGCGCAACTGTAGATGCCATTAAGGAAAAGCAATTGCGACTTGTGCGCCTCTCTTCCCTGTTTCAAGCGCTGCTGCCACTGCTTGGGGCCATCTCACTCGTTGTTTCCCTGCTTGTCGGCGGTATTCTGACGATGCAAAATTCCATTACACTCGGAAGCTTTGTTGCGTTGACACTATATTTGCGGATCATTATGGGACCACTTCAGCAGATTGGCAATGTGATCAATACCATGCAGCGATCGGGAGCGTCCCTTGAACGGGTGAACGATCTGCTGACAGAAAAACCGGATGTCCGGGAAGTCTCCGGGGCCAAAACCCTGAATGCCGTGAATGACATTACCATTGAAGACTTGTCCTTCTCCTACCCGGGGAGCTCAGCTTCTGCTCTTAAGCACATCAGTCTGAAGATTGCCGCAGGACAGACCGTGGGCATTGTGGGCAAGACCGGCTCTGGCAAAAGCACCCTGGTCAAACTGCTGCTTCGTACATATGAACCGCCTGAAGGCACGATTCGTATGAATGGCACAGACATTCGGCAGCTGTCGCTGGAAAGTCTTCGTTCCCGCATTGCCTATGTCCCGCAGGATGGTTTCCTGTTCAGCACCACCATTCGTGACAATATCGCATTCAGTGACCGGGAGGTACCGCTGGACACCGTGGAACGCAGTGCAAGGCAGGCCATGATCTACGACAACATTATTCGCTTCCCGGATCAGTTCGACACCCTGCTCGGTGAACGTGGACTAACGTTGTCCGGCGGTCAGCGCCAGCGAACCAGCCTGGCACGGGGGTTGATCAAAAAGGCTCAGATCCTCATTCTCGACGACAGTATGAGTGCCGTTGATGCAGTAACGGAAAGTGGCATTCTGCGCAGCCTGAAGGAAATTGGCAAAGGAAAAACTACCCTGATTATCTCCCATCGCATCAGCGCCGTCCGTCATGCGGATGAAATTATTGTGCTGGATGAGGGACACATCGCTGAACAAGGCACGCACTCGCAATTGATGGCCGCAGAGGGCCTCTATGCTGCGACCTACCGTTTGCAGGAGGAGGGATTGCATCATGAAGGATCATAAGACTGGCGCCCATACCGAAGCGAACCCCGTACCTCATACCTCAGCCGGGAACCATACGGGTTCGGGCACAGAGAAAGAACTCAGCAAGCGTTCATCGTTTAAAGCGATGATGAGCTACGCCAAACCTCATCGATTTGCGTTTTTGGGCATCTTTTTATGCTCCTTGCTCGGGATCTCCGCCGATCTGCTCCAACCGTACCTGGTCAAAATCGCCATTGATGATCATCTGGCAATTGGCCAGACCAGCGTGGGATTTCTTATAAAACTGGCTGCCGTCTATCTGGCACTGGCTGTAATCAGCTTTATTTTTACCTATATACAAAACAACCTGCTGCAGCATGTCGGTCAGAACATCGTCTCCCGCATTCGCAAAGATCTCTTTCGGCACATTTCCAAAATGTCCATGTCCTTCTTCGACCGCTTCCATATCGGAAGTCTGGTCACGAATGTGTCCAGCGATACGGAGACAATCAGCAGTTTCTTCACCCAGGTACTGCTCAGCCTGATTCGGGATGGCATGATGCTGGTGCTTATTATCTTCTTCATGTTCCAGCTTGATCCGGTGCTCGCAGGTTACTCGCTGATTGTACTGCCCGTTATCGCCATTGTGGCCATCCTGTTTCGCAGCAAGCTGCGCCAGGCCTATCAAAATGCCCGTACCCGTCTCTCCCGCCTGATTGCTTTTACAGCGGAGAACCTGTCCGGCATGTTTCTGATTCAGGCCTTTCACCAGGAGGAGGAACAGAAGAAACGCTTCACAGAGCAAAACAAGTTACACTTGAAGGCCAACATTACGCAGGCCCGTTCCAATGTCATCTTCAACCGGACGTTTGACATTCTGGGCAATGCCGCTCTGGTGATGATGGTATGGCTTGGTGGACGCGCCGTGCTGGGCGAATCGCTGCAGGTCGGTGTACTTTATGCATTTATCAGCTACATCCGCCAGTTCTTCCAGCCGATCAACCAGATTACGATGCAATGGAATACGTTCCAGTCCACTACCGTATCCATGGATCGGATCTGGAACATTCTGAATACCAAACCCGAGGTCGCAGATCCAAAAGCAGAGACCGCTTCCTCACTGGACCCCCGGGACGTGATGGGACAAATTGATTTTAACGATGTGTCATTCGGCTACCGGGCAGACCGCCCACTCATTCAGCATCTGAATCTGCATCTCTATCCAGGAGAAATGGTTGGCATTGTGGGTACAACGGGAGCTGGCAAGAGCACACTGATCTCCCTGCTCAATCGGTTCTATGATGTCGATCAGGGCAGCATTGAAATCGACGGCACGGATATCAGGCAGCTGCCTCAGGCCAAGCTGCACCGTATTGTGGGGCTTATTCAGCAGGAACCCTTTCTATTCTCAGGCTCCATTATTGACAATGTCCGCATGTTTCGGGAGGATATTACGAGAGAACAGGCAATCGAAGCCTGCCGTTTTGTCGGGGCACACGCCATGATCTCACGGCTGCCGCAAGGATACGATACCCGCCTCTCGGAACGAGGTAGCGGTCTGTCTGCCGGGGAACGTCAGTTAATCTCTTTTGCCCGCATTGTCGTATTCCAGCCCCGTATACTCATTCTCGATGAGGCAACCGCCAATCTGGATTCCCATACCGAGCAGCTGGTGCAGCAGGCACTGGAAACGGTATCTCAGGGTCGAACGACGATTGTCATTGCACATCGGCTGTCTACCGTCATGCACGCAGACCGGATTCTGGTCATGGAGCATGGCGAAATTGTCGAGGAAGGCTCGCATCAGCATCTGATCGAAGCCGAAGGCATCTACGCTGATCTATACGCCCATGCACGGGAGACCGGTGGTGACACGGCAATTCCGGGGTAATGAATGCCAATCTGTGCCGCCTGCGCTGCAGTGCGGCATAGTTTGCTTATGGGGCAAAGATAATAAGGAGGAGTGGCTTCTGCAACATGAAACAGCTGAGTTTGGTGATCAGCATTTAGGCTATCGCCGGAGTACTGTGCTCTGGAGGAGCGCATTGTGTCTTATATTTTTACTGTTATGTGCTGCTCTACTCTGGATTAATGATGTTGAATACGCGGAAAAATGGGAGAAATTGCCCTACACGATTGCTGCCATTATTGGCATGTGGATCGTAGGTCCACTGTTTTTCATGTTTTTGTCGGGCTTAACCAGACGATCCACCGTGTTATTCTCTTGGAATGATGAAGCACTTGTTACACAGGGAAGGACTGTTCCTTGGCATACAATACGTCATGTAGAACTTACATCATCCGGGGCCAGCAGTTGGATGTTATCCGCCGCGCCCATACTCGCCCTGCATCTGAAGGACGGTAAACGGCTTTACATCCGCACCGGCCATTTACTTACCGCCAAAGAATTGCTCCGTGCCGAGATTCTGCTTCAGTTAAACCTGCGCGAAAAGCAACAACGAGATACTTGAAGCTTACTTCTCCGACTCAGATCTTGGTTATGCGTGTTATTTACCGCAAAAACGGGTTGTATACCATATAGGAGAATATATACCTATCATGAAGGAGTGCAGCTGCAATGAAAATTCAATTGATTCGTCATGCCACCCTGTGGCTTGAATATGCCGGTCTAAATATTCTGGTTGATCCGATGTTGATGGATCCTGAAGAGATGCCTGCCTTTCCCAACACACCTAATGATCTACGTAATCCGAGAGCTGCCTTGCCAGAAACAGAGACCGATTACACCAATCCAGACTTGGTGATTGTTACCCATACCCACATCGATCACTGGGATGCAGTTGCAGCGGAACGGCTTCGGAAGGATGTGCCTTTACTGTGTCAGCCTGGTGATGAGAACATATTTATCGAAGCCGGTTTTACGAGCGTTCAACCGGTGGATGAGAAATATGAGTTCCATTCCGTGCGTTTTGCACGAACATCAGGCCAGCATGGGACAGGGGAAATCGCGGAGCGGATGGGCAACGTATCCGGTTTTGTGCTTGAGGCCGATGCCGAACCCGTATCGTATATTGCCGGAGACACAATCTGGTGCGAAGAACCGGCCGAGGCCATAGAGCGATACCAACCGGAAGTGATCGTTGTGAACGCGGGAGGTGCCCGTTTTACCCAGGGTGATCCAATCACCATGGACGGACCGGATGTAGCTGCTGTGAAGCGGCATGCACCGGATGCACATGTTATCGCCGTTCATATGGATGCCATTAACCATTGCATGATGACCCGGTTGGATCTCGCCAGTTATCTGGCTTCCGAACAGCTGGACGGGCAGGTTCTCATTCCCCGGGATGGCGAAAGTTTCGTATTTGATTCAAAATCGGAGCTGGGTAAAGACCCGTTAAATTGAATAGTAAAAAGGATGTTCCCGTCACGTCATGACGGAAACATCCTTTTCTTCAATTACACTTATTTTTATTGAATCTTCAAACGGATCACGTTCCAGGAAGCCTTCGCCAGACTTGCAGTAACCAGCGTGCCCGACACTTCTGCCCCGCCGCGGTTATGTGGAGCCACCCGATTCGGCTGTGCAGCCGTATTCACGGCTTTGAGGTCGTCACTTTCCAGTACGATATGCTCCAGCAGGCTGCATTGTCCGAAGCTGCGCAGATCGACTTCAAGCTGAAGAGAATCTTCCAGGTGACGGTTCACGGCAAATACAGTTACTTCACCCTGCTCTTCATTATGCACCGCAATCCCTTCCAGGTACGGTACATCCGTAATTTGTTTCGTATCGTACTTCGCTGATTGAATCAATGGCACAAGTGCTGTTCCACGTCCAAAGACGGAAGCGTGCATAAACGGATAGAAAATGGTCTGTCTCCAGGCAGCACCACCTGTGTCCGTCATGATCGGCGCGATAACGTTGACCAATTGTGCGAGGCAGGCCATCTTCACGCGATCCGCATGCTTAAGCATGCTAATCAGCATACAGCCCACAAGCAGCGCATCTTCATGGTTGTATACATCCTCCAGCTGCGGAGGTGCAATCTGCCACGGATCCAGCTTCCTGTCACTTTCATTGGAATGGTACCACACGTTCCACTCATCGAAAGACAGATACATCGTTTTCTTGCTGCGCTTCTTCGCCTTGATGTAATCACAGGTTGCCATGACGGTCTCAATAAACCGATCCATTTCCAGCGAACGCGCCAGGAAGGTAGGCGTATCATCATCCGCGTTACCATAATACTGATGGAGTGACAAGTATTCCACATGATCATAGGTATGATCCAGCACAGTTGCTTCCCATTCCGGGAACGTTGGCATGCCCAGTGAAGAACTTCCGCAGGCAACCAGCTCAATCGTTGGATCAGTCCATTTCATGACTTTCGCTGCTTCAAGCGCAACCCGTCCATATTCTTCTGCCGTTTTGTGACCGATCTGCCATGGGCCGTCCATCTCGTTACCCAAGCACCAGGTCTTGACCGCATGCGGCTCCTTGTAACCATGCTTGATCCGCAGATCACTATAATATGAACCTTCCGGATGGTTGCTGTACTCCACGATGTTCCGGGCTGCATCTACGCCCCGTGTGCCCAAATTGACGGCCATCATGACTTCGGAATTCGCAAGTTTGGACCAATCCACGAACTCGTTGAAACCGAATTCATTGGTCTCAATGGTTCTCCAAGCCAGCTCAAGTCTGCGTTTGCGTTCTGCAACGGGTCCTACGGAGTCTTCCCAATTGTAACCGGATACAAAGTTACCCCCAGGATAGCGTACAATCGGCACCTGCAGCTCCTTGACCATCTCCAGCACATCCGTACGGAATCCCGCTTCGTTCGCAGAGGAATGCCCCGGCTCATAAATACCGCCATATACGGCGCGTCCGAGATGCTCAATGAATGAACCGTATAAACGTTTATCGACTGCACCAATCGTGAAATCCTTGTCTACCGTCATTTTTGCTTTTACCATCGTGAAGTTCAGCTCCTTAAGATTAATAAAAAAATTAATTGATAATCTATGGATCAACGTTCATATTTATATTAAAATCGATTATAAACCTAATTTCAACCTGAATTTTTAAAAATGTTATTCTTTTTGATGGATTTATGTTTAACTTAATTCTATATCCAATAATGGAGGAACCCCATGATTAGAGCAAATACGGATGCCGAATGGCTGCCCTTATACGAAGCACTTGCCAGTGAAGTGCGCTTGCAGATTATACGACTTGTTGCCGAGAACCCAATGAACGTAAAAGATATTGCTGCCTCACTTGGACTAAGCAGCGCCATCGTAACGATGCACGTTCGCAAGCTGCAGGATGTCGGAATCATTCAATCCAAGATGGTCCGCAAGGACGGCGGTACCCACAAAATGAACAGCCTTGCGATCGACTGGATCGGCATCTCCATGCCGCAGGATACCGGTATGTCGAACAAGATGCATGAGGTTGCTGTACCCGTCGGGCATTATACCCATTTTGACGTTTATCCCACCTGCGGCCTGGCTACAGTCAATCATGTGATCGGGCAATATGATGACCCGCGATATTTCCTGGATCCCGAGCGGATGCACGCCAATATTCTCTGGTTCGGACGTGGATTTGTGGAATACAAAATTCCAAACTACCTCTTACCGGGACAGCAGATCAACTCGATTGAATTATCGCTGGAGATCGGTTCAGAAGCGCCTTCGGTCAATCCCAATTGGCCCTCGGATATTACCTTTATGCTCAACGGAATACAGGTCGGTGAATGGACTAGCCCAGGTGATTCAGGGAATGGCCGCGGCGTATTCACGCCTGACTGGTGGAGTGAAAGTGTCAATCAGTATGGCATGCTGAAAGTGCTGCGGATCACGCAGGAAGGTACGTTTATTGATGGACAGCGCGTCTCTGAAGTAACACTCTCGGATATTCCGGTCGAGCGCAATCAATGGACATTGCGATTGTCGGTAGAAGAAGATGCCCAGCATGTAGGAGGTCTTACCTTATACGGTGAGGGATTCGGCAACTATAATCAGGATATACTGTTCCGTCTCTACTACCAGGATTAGAGGCTTGAAAAGAAAAACCAAAAAACCTTCCATCTGCCTGTTCGGCGATGATGGAAGGTCTTTTTTGCTGTATCCTTTTTCCGTCACTCAGTTCATTCGAATTCAAAGCGAGCCTGGAACTATCAATAATAACTAGCTTTACAGTGCACTTCCGCCATAGAGGAAGCGATGTTCCCAGTGCTTGCCGGAGATGTCACTGGTCGTTACTCCGCCACCAGCATTGGAATAGGTGTGCAGTATTTTTCCGTCGCCAAGATAGATTCCGACATGCGTAATTCTTGCCGTAGACTTGTTCACCCCAGCATAAGAGGAAGCTTTCGTGCCTTTATACGACATAAAGAACATCAAATCCCCACGCTTGAGTTTTTTCCAATCCGTCTGAACGTTACCTTTGCCTTTTACATAAGTCCCCTGCTGACGTGAATCTGCAGGAAGCTTGATCCCAAGGGCATCAATAAATGCCTGGCGCACAAAGCTGGAGCAGTCGAACGTAGCCGTACTGTTTCTGCTCGCTCCGAACTCATAAGGCGTTCCCCAATATTTCATCCCAGCAGCAATAACTTTCTCCACAGCTGCGCTGCCTGTTACAGAAGTGCTGCTGGAACCCGATGTCGTTGTGCTGCCGCTAACGGCTTTGGTGTATTTAGAAGAAGAGGATATGTATCCTGTCCGGTTGCTGGAATCTTTTACTTTATACCATGCGGATCCGGATTGTTGAAGTACGGTAATGGTTTCCCCTTTGCCCACCATACGAACTACACTCGCAGAAGATGATGGTGAAGTACGCATGTTAACTCCCCAGATCACTTTCAGTTTGGCGTTTTCGGCCGTTGCTGCGGATACCGGTGCCGTTAGTGCTCCTGTCGTCAGACTTCCCATCAGCATCGTTGCTGTTAGACTCGCGGTAATGATTTTACTTTTCCAGTTCATGATGTCGTGTTCCCCCTGATGTTACAGAATTTTAACCTGGCTTCGTTCTCTCCGGGCTTGCCCCATTGTAAACGGGCTGTCCATCGTGATCATCAGACCAAAGTCCTGTATTCAACTCAGGCTTATTGAGCACTAAGGATCAGGAGTTAAACCGGCATCAACTTGAAAAACAACATGAATATTAAGCATGTTCTAAAGGTTAAAATATTGTAACTATTTGATACCACTTCGTTTCCAGCTGCTACGGATAGGTTATTTCAACTAAAACAGTATATAGGTCCATATACCCACCATCACATTTGCAAATTCCATAAGTGGTAAACATTACTACGTCTAAAATCAGCAAAAACTGCCGCTTTATTGATTCAAATTCCTAAAAGCTGCTTCAGGAATTCCTTCCCTTCTCGAAAAGTAGATAGGTCCATATTGCTTTAGAGCAAAAAAAGACGGTTACTCATGACGCAGGTCTGCGCGCATGAAGTAACCTTCTCTGATATTTTCTATACTTTGAATTTATTGACCTGTTCTTGCAATTCTTCTGCCATTTTGGAGAGAGAACCAGCCGATGACGCAATCTCTTCCATGGAAGCCAGCTGTTCTTCAGTTGCTGCAGATACATTGTGTACCCCGCCTGATGCTTCTTCAGCAATATTGGAGATTTGATCCACATATCGAACCACTTCATCCGTACTTGCTGACATTTCTTCGGATCCGGCAGATACTTCCTGAATTTCACCAGCGACCTTGTTCACTGCTTCTGAGATTTGCTCGAAGGCTTGTCCTGCCGCAGTTACCATCTCTATTCCGGCTTCTGTTTCACTGCTGTTCACTTTTACGGCCTGTACCGCATGGTTCGTGTCATTCTGAATGAGCTGCACCAGGTCCGTAATTTTCTGTGCGGATTCCGATGATTCTTCTGCCAATTTACGAACTTCTCCGGCAACAACAGCGAAACCTCTTCCGTGCTCCCCTGCACGTGCAGCCTCGATCGCAGCATTCAATGCAAGAAGGTTGGTTTGACGGGCGATATTGTTGATGACCTCCGTGATGCTGCCAATCTCTGCAGAACGTTCTCCAAGCCCGGTTACGAGCTCTGTAAGTGATGCAATGGACGTACGCACGGATCCCATTTGATCCACAGCCTGCTGGATAATCATATTCCCTTCAGCCGATTGGTTCGCAGCATCCACAGCCGATACAGATACACTCTGAGCAAGCTCTGCAATCTGTTCTGAACCGATGGCCATTTCGCTCATCGCCTGGGAAGAACGTTTCACAATATTCACCTGGTCAGATGTGCCCACAGCAAGCTGCTCCACAGTTGCGGAAATTTGCTCGGATGCCTGCGTATTTTGCTCTGCACTCGCAAGCAGTTCTTCCGACGAAGCAGCTACCTGCTCGGATGTCATGGAAACGGACTGAATCATCGCACGCAAGTTGCCTGTCATTGTATTGAAGGAAGCAGCCAGCGTGCCAAGCTCATCCTTATTTTTAAGCGTAATCGCTTCACCGGTTAGATCACCGTTTGCAATACGCATTGCCGATTCGTTCATCTTCTGAATTGGTCTCGAGATGATACTTGCAATGAAGAAAGCGATAAAGAGTGCAATCAGAAAGGCAATAATGGTTACTACCAAAATGATAATAAAAGCACTATTGGCTTCATCCAACGAGTCAGCTGTAGCTTGTCCCGCTAATTCATTACTCATCGTAATTAGCTGAGCAATAGTATCATTGGCTGTATCCCATAATGGAAATGCCTCTGAATGTAGCCTGCTAGCTTCATCAAAGTCGTTAGCCATACCTCGTTCGACAAATCCAGACATTTTGGCCAAGTAGGCCTCATAGTTCGTACTGAACGTATCATATAGCGCCATCGCTTCGGCATTGCCCTTAATGAGCTCAAGCAGCTGTTTTCGCTCATCCTCAATCTTGACTTGGAGCTGCTCTAAAGATTCACTTATCTCTGCGATTGAATTCTCATCCGTCTCAACAATGGCTGCAAGAGCCTGACGCTCTACGTCTGAAACATCGCCGTTCATCATCCCAAGCAGCCTGACGCTTGGCATCCACGTCTGATCGATCTCTTCAGAAGTATCGGCCATCCCCTGAATCTGCGTCAAGGCATATGTAGTTACAAAGGCAAACAGTGCGACTACAACCAGAAACCCAGCCAACAACTTCATCCGAATGGTCAATCCCATTTTCCCCAACGCGTTTTCCCGCGTGCTTTTCATATTCCCCACTCCCAACTTGGCCATAAACCAATACGTATGAATAGTATATCGACATCTATCGACATGAATTGTAGATATTCGAATTTAATTTTCATCAATTTCATGTAACTTCCTAAAAACAAAAAAGCCTCAAGTCTTTGGCACAGCCAAAACTCAAGACTTCAATGTATATATCCCCCAATCCTTGTCCCCACATCATAAACGCTATTCTAACGGAAAACTCTCCGATGGATATGGATAAAGAAATCAGGAACCGACTTCGTATAGTTACGCGTTGTGATCAGAATGACACTGACCAGACTGCCCAGAATAAATCCGCCAAGAATATCTCCCGGATAATGCACACCTACATATACACGCGATACCCCAGTCAGCACAGCAAGCAGCAGCATCCACCATCCGAAACGACGTCCGATGAAAAATGAAGCGGCAGCAAGGGCAAAGACAAATGAAGCATGCTTGCTTGGAAAAGATGGATCCGGTACATGCGGCACCAGCTGATGTACATTCCCTTCCACAAAGGGTCTTGGATGACCAACGGCTGGAGAAATGCCCCATTTGGCAAGAACAAGAGCTACAATAGATGCTACACATGCATAAAAGACAATACGCTGCTTGGGCGGATTACCCAGGAACCAGACAATAACCAGAAGGGCAATCATAATCCACACGGCATATTCTGCTGAAGTGATCATAAACCAGTCCAGAAGCGGAGCCCGGTCCGCAAACTGGTTGATCCAGTTAAAAACAGATTGATTCATAATTGCGTTCATACCTCCATGACATAAAACGTGATTCGTTTTTACACTATAATACCCACCAACGATTTGTCAAACAATGCACCAGCTGACCGAATATTCGAAATCAAAGGGGACATTTTCCTTACTTTTTGTTAAAATAGTCTGGGTTACATATCAGTTCAACAATAGAAAGGTGAAGATTATGCTTAAAAAATGGTTATGGGGGACAACCCTAACCCTGGCACTTGCCGTAACAGGTGTCCTCGTATATTACGGATATTCCATTGTACATTTTGCCAATAGTATCTCAACCGCTTCAGGTACTTCCTCATCGTCTACATCCAATCCTCAGACAGACCTTGGTACGGACACTACAACAACACCAATTCCCAAGTGGGAAGGCAAGGAACGCGTAAACATCCTGCTTCTCGGGGGTGACTCCAGAGGTGATGATGCAGGGCGCTCCGATTCGGTCATGGTGGCTTCCATTGATCCGGTGTCCAAACGAGCGCATTTATTCTCTGTCCTGCGAGATACATATGTGGAAATACCCGGACATGGCAAAAGCCGGCTTAACGCAGCTTTTTCATACGGAGGCGCTGAATTGACCAAACAAACGGTAAGCAATCTGCTGGGCATTCCGATTCAGCATTACGTATACACGGACTTCATCGGCTTTATGGCTCTTGTCGATGCCGTAGGCGGCATTGATATTGATGTGGAAAAAGACATGTACTACACCAGCAAAGCTGACAAACATATGTATGACATTGATCTCAAAAAAGGACTTCAGCACATGGACGGCAAAACGGCCCTCCAATATGTTCGTTTTCGGCATGATGCCACATCGGACTTCACGCGCACCGAACGGCAGCGAATTTTCATGACCGAGCTTGCCAAGAAGCTGCAAACCACTACCTCCCTCTTCAAAATTCCGGAGATCCTGGAGGCGGTTGCCCCTTATATCGAAACAGACCTCAGCCCTACGCAGATGCTGAAGCTGGCTTCGCTCGGGTTTGATATTAATGTCAATGAAGTGGACAAACAGCAGATTCCACCTAATAAATTGTTAACCAACGAGCTTGCAGGTTCTGCCCAGGTTCTGGGCGTGGACAAAAATAAACTCCAGGCATTCATTCAAAATCTGTTTGAGGAAGATGCTCAGGCAAAGCAACAATAAATAGAAAAGCGGCGGCCATTTGGGCCGCCGTTTTTTTATCCTTTTTTCACCATTTAATCTCCTCTTAATGTTGAGATAGTACCCTTTAATGATGTTGTGTATTGGAAGGAGGCGGGCCATCTTGGGTAAACCGCGTATAGAAGAGTGGACGCAGCTGCGCGGGATCGCGTTTCTCGCCATCGTCATGCAGCATAATATTGCGGAATATATCTATCGTTCAGATATTGAACAGCCGGATTCCGTCATGCTGACCATGATCTATCATCTCACCCGGTTCGGAACGCCGACCTTTGTCTTTTTGTCCGGTGTGATGCTTTTTTATCATCATCGTCAGGTCAAGCCGGAATACCGTCCATTTATCCGAAAACGATTTGGGGATATTTATGTCCCTTTTGTTCTCTGGACACTGATCTACTGGCTGTCTGTTCGCATGTTCACACCTGCATTTTGGCTCTCGGGCACGCCTGATATACGCAGCCTAATCCGCGAGCTTTTCATCCCTCAGACAGGATATCATCTCTGGTTTGTCATTATGATTTTTCAGTTTTATGTGTTATTTCCCTTGTTCCGGCTCGTGGTTCAATTCGTGAACAGCCAGCTTACCAAAATCACCAGAATAACGCGCATGCATTCCGTTCTGTTGCTTGTTCTGCTTGCAGCGGGAATGTATAGCTTGCTGATGAAGTGGTCCTATTACGACATGGCCAGCTGGACAGCAGCACTTACGAAGCCCTGGTCGACATTGCTGGAGTATCGTTCCTATTCCTGGGTAATGTACTGGTTCTATTTTTTACTTGGGGCAGTTTGCGCTTGGGCTGTAGACACTTGGAGAAACTGGACCATTCGTGCACTCCCATGGATGATTAGTCTTTTCATTGGCATGTACTTCTGGCTGGGTTACGATGTGCTCAGAGGGTCTGGGGATATCGTTAATCTTAATATATCGACATATCTGAAACCGACAACGTTCATTATTATTATGGCGCAGATGTTCATGTTATATGGATTCCTTGTCCTATTACGAGGTAAAACAACAAAGTTTCTGGGCGCGCTCACCTGGATCGGCCGCTATTCGTTCGGGGGATATCTTGTGCATGCTCTGATTATTTATGCGATCGCCTACTTCACCAGACCACTCCAGCTTGGCGGCTGGCATCTGCCCGTAACCTTGCTGTCATTTCTGGTGACAACTGCCACAGCGCTGGCCATTAGCTATGGACTATCCCGGTTACCAGGTTCCCGGTATACGGTTGGTTTGCAGCGTAAGCGGAGCCGGAACTCGTCTGTTCAAAGCTCCGATCCTGTAGAGCCTCGGCTTAAAGCCGGATCAGTTACACCGCTGAGTGCAAGTGCAGGCCATTCTTCCGAAACAAGATAGAAGAGCTGATCACATAACATAGTCTAGTAAAAGTAAAACTCAGTCAACCTCGTTATACACCTATGTTGACGAGAAACAGGGCGCCTGTCTTCCGAAGAAGACCAGGCGCCCTGCATATACATACATTAATCTGACTCGGTCGAAGCCGGGTGCCCCGGTGCATGCTCCCGTGGAATAGAATGTGCCCCGCCCTTATGGTTCACGAGCCGCTGCAAATCCCCCGTTAATTGCTCCTTCAGCTTGTCAATAAGCTGTGTTTCACTAATTCCATGTGCTTTAGCAACTTCAGCAAGAGACTTTCCACTTTTCAACTGCTCATGAAGCTGTTCCGGCGTAATGCCGATAAATTGAGCAATCGCATTGTGGTTCAAGGAAGCATGTTTTCTACCATGACCTGCAAACTCCCTACGCAGCTCTCTGAGGGGAGTATTGATCACCTTTTTCAGCTTTTCATCCATGCCAGCCTTGGCTGCCGAGACCTGCTCCTTGGTTAGGCAACCTTCTGCAGCAGCTTGATCCAGACGTTTCACAAGGGATGGTTTGAGCTTCTGTAACAGCTGCTCTTCACTTAGACCTTTGCGCTCCTTGGCAATCTGGCTCAATGTCTTGCCTAGCTCCATCTGCTCCTTCAGATCTCGGAGTCCAATGCCGAGCAGATCGGCTGTTTCACCAATCATAAATAATCCATGGCTTGCCTGCATACATGGTTGTTTGTCACGCTGGGAAGCTGCCGGAGATGTCATTCCGGTGCTGTCCGGCTTTTTTGCCGCACTGGCTGAGGCAGCATTTCCCGTTGCTGCTAATATGAGCATGGCTGCCAAACTGCTTACAAGCCATGTTTTCCATAGGTGCTTCATATTTGTTTTCCGCCTTTCGTATGTCGAAATACTGTGGTCTACACCTAGTTTGAGCCTAATCCACCCATTTTTATCCCATAAAAATACAAAAAGTCATCAAATATTTCACAATTCATCACAAAAGATCCTATTTTTTTCAATTCATATCCGCTATACTGGGTATAACTCCATGATCTAGTCGAATAGTCCTTAATTATTTTATTGCGGAAGGGCGTAAGCAAACGATGCGGAGAGAATGGCTTGATCCGTTTAGATCCGATTTGGAGGTGGTGTTCGCTGCTGCCGAGCAGCTGGTTCAGAACTATCCTGAATCCCTGTCAGAACATGCACTGAAACAACTTCATTTGATTAATCCCCTGTTACGCGATTCAGGTCACAGCTATATTGGTTACATTATTCCGCTCTGGATGCAGATTTCAGACGGACTCCCCCCACAGACTGCACACAAGTTAAGCACGGCCTGTCTGATTCATATGTTGTATTTTTTCAATCAGGATGAAGTGATGGATGAACGTCCTGACGACAGCACATTGAAGTTATCCTTGGGTAATTTATACTACATGGATGCTTTACGTAACTACTCGGATTTATTTAGCCCGTCTTCCCTGTTTTGGACGTATTTCAGACAATATGTAACGGACTGGGCTGTTAGTGTTAACGGCGAGAAGTCGCTGGATTATTTCAAAGAAAACCCGCTTCTGATTGCCCAAAAGGCAGCCCCCCTTCAACTTGGAGCTGCAGGTGCTCTTCTTTTACTTGAACAAAAAGACCGAATTAATGCTGTATGTTCTGCTGTTAACATCGCACTCATGACCCTCCAGATGACAGACGATTTCAATGACATGGATCAAGATGCTGCGCAGGGAAATTATAATAGTTTCCTTTCTCATATTTCTTCTGCTCTACAACTAACTTATCCTGAACAGCCGCTAAGCGAGCGTATCCAGGATAATATGTACAGCACATCAATCATGAACTCTTATGTAGACATTGCTTACCGATATCACGACATATTGGCATCGTCTAACTCAGGAATTCCGCACCTTTTGTCCTTTAATACGCATTTATGCCAAACACTTGTACAAGCTGTCGAGGCAATCAAGCAGCACAAAAAAATGCTTCATCAAGGCGGGTTTCATTACTGGATCAGTGAACATGCCTTAAACCCACAAGGGAAGTCATGAAACTGTGACAGTTCACATTCTATATTAAGAAGGGATTGTTGAACGATGATGGTATCTGAGAGAACAATGCATGAGGATATTATTGAAAAGGCCTGGACCGATGAACATTTCAGACAGCAGCTGCATTCCAATCCAAAACAGGCACTTCGCGATGCATTCGGTATTGATATTCCGGACAACGTCAAGATCCGTACAGTAGAAGAACAGCAGAACGATTATGTTCTTGTCATTCCTCCCAATCCCTCCAAAGTGAATTATGACGTAAATTGCGGACCTTGGAGAACCTAAACACCCAACTTAACGGCTCTGGGCCAACATTACAGGTAAAGGGGTAGAGAACCGAAAAGCTGTCTATCTTCTGCAAGTCCGTCAATCGACGAACTCGGCAAAAGATACGACAGCTTCCGTTCCTACCCCTTTTGTGCTTGTAAATGAGATTTCGCCATGCATCGCTTCCACAATTCGGAAGGTTACCATCATGCCAAGCCCTGTTCCCTTGATCTTGTTGGAGAAGTAGGGTTCACCCAGGCGGACCAAAGCTTCCTCATCCATGCCTTCCCCATTATCCCTCACATGAACTTTAATCATTCCATCCTGGGCATAGGCCCATATATCAATCTGGCCTTGACCCTGCAAAGCTTCGATACTGTTTTTAATAATATTAATAAAGGCTTGTTTGAACTTGGAAGAGTTGCCTCGAATCCAGAGATCTGGCGGGATATCAGTCGTTATTTTGCCGCCCTCCAGATTGGCCATCGGCACCAGAATCCCTTCTATATGTGTAAACTCATCAGCAATATTCAGAGAAGCAATATGATCGAACTCCGGTTTGGCAAACGTCAGAAAGTCCGTAATGATCCCTGATGCTCGGTCAAGCTCCTCAAGGGCAATTCGCACATACCCCTTGTTTTTGTTGTCTTCCTGTTCGGTCATCAGCTGTAGAAAACCTCTGGTCACCTGTAGAGGATTGCGAACTTCATGCGCAACTGAAGCGGCCAGCTCACTAATAATCTCCATCTTCTCGGATCGCTGCAATTCATTGTTGAACAGCTCCAGTTCCTTGGAGTATTCAATGACCTGTCTATGCTTTTCCGCAAAACGACTGCCCAGAATGGCAATAAGTGCGATGATAAAAGCAACCATCGACCACTTCCACCATATGAGATGATACGTGCCATTCCGCTGGTAGTACCATAACAACTCCGCTACACTGATGAGCGCAAACGTACTGTATCCTGCAGCCAGCAGTATTGCTTCCTTGTTTCTCCTCAGTGCCTGGGATATGGTGCCTATCATCAGTAATGTCAGCAGGATTACCAAAATGACGCCGATTGCCTTTTGAACCAGAAATACATATAGTACGTCCCATTGACCGCTCGAGATGAAATACACGAGCAGTGCGATGATTGCAATACCGGAATACACGAGCTGGAATTTTCTTAACTTCGTGAAGATCCCATAAGGCCCCGCCCCAATAATCTGTTCGAAAAAATAACATAGTGCAGGCATTCCCGCCAGCATCGCCATATCGAACAATATGGAGTAGAGATCCCCGTAAATCTGGTAGAACGTATACAGAAATTGTGAATACGTAATGATCATCGTTCCGATGGATCCCATGACAACACATAGCGAGATCCATAATCCCTTATGGAATTTGCCAAAGAAGAATGTGCAGCTGAGCATGGTCATGGCTGTAAACAGAAAGGTTGCCCCTAAGATGACATCCAACAAGCCATTATGAATATATCTCTCCTGCAGATTGGTGTATCTGCCTACCTCCACCGTCCCAAAGATCCCGAGTCGGCCGTTGGTATTTTCAGTCCATATATACAGCTGCTCACCTGAATTTTCGATAGATAGGGGCAGCAGTGCCGCATTGTTGTCATAGTTATAATGATAGTTCTCATACACCTTGCGATCCTTAAGATAGATCACAATATGTTGACCTTTAATATTTTCAAAACGAATGGCAGAATTATCCTCACTCAGTTGCGGAATGGTCAAGCGAGTCCATAGTGACTCCGTAGAAGGATTTACCGTAGAATAATCCGGCTTCTCCAGCCCTTGCCGCTCCCAGACCTCATCAGGTCTTCCCACTTCGCTGATAAACCCCTGATCGTGTTCATTTCCCCATTTTACTTCCCATGTCGTAATGGGGACAGGACTGTTATCTTCCTGTACACCTGCCGCGCTTACTCCCTGCGGCCAATACATGATGAATAACAGGCTGATCCATAGGACGATGATAGCTTTGGGCACATTTTTCATTCACAGCACCTCAAAGTTCATATTTTGAGCATTTAGCAATAGTCGAATGATGCAAAATGCTGCATCTATCCCCCTAACTCTATCATTTATGATTCGCCATGATTTAACGTGTCACCTTCTAATGGCAAACGAAAAAAATCACATTTTAGTCCAACTATATATTTATTTCCATTTTATAACGAGGGAATCCAGTTATCCTTTGTCTTACCCGCGCAAATCTTCGAACTGGTTCTCAATCATTTCCCGTTCCGTTCGTTCATAGGCATTCCGAAACTTCAGCCACTGCTCCGTCTCCTCATCCTCATAAATCGTCCATATATCCGAAAAAAGAAAATCACGCAACTGGACAACTTGTCCGGCCCATATGCCACCAACCCAGAACAAACCGTCTGGTCTGCGAATGACTGTACGCGAAAAGCCGGGCGTAGATGCCTTTTGTCCAATTCGGATTCGAGTGATCATATTGCCAAGTGTAAACCATTCCAACTGGAATCCCTCCCTATTTCATCATGCTCCATCATAACATAGGCCTTGCTCGAAAGCTGTACCAGCTGCTCTGCGATTCAATTCGCTTCTATGGGTGTAATGGTTCCTCAAAGCAACCATTCACCTATTAAGGAGATGATTTAAATGAACGAGCCACACAAAACGGTAGAAGTAGAACGGAAAGATATCCAGCAAAAATCGGATTCCAGCATGGTCGCCTCCACTTTTATTAAATATGCGGCTTATGTACTCATTTTTTTCGGCTTCCTGTACTTTCTCGTCAAATATGTATTCCCTAAATTTTAATCATTCATATTCGGGTCAACCCAGGGAATGCTAACACGTGCAGGATTACAACGTTTAGGGTTTGGGTAACTACCAGGTAATTACCGGGTAAGAACCTTAGAAAATATCAGCACAATAATACATGCTGTCAATCACATTTAATTCCTGAAAGGAGCTGCTACTTATGACAGACAGACCGATTAGTAATGACGAAAGCGACCGTTATTATGACCGATATCAGAGGTCCCGCGATATTCCGCCCGAAACGGAAGTACCCGAGGGCGATATGGATACATTTGACGAAGTGTCCGGAAGACGGATTGAAACCGATGAGACGGATCTGCCTCCTGTAGCTGCAACGACAGTAGAGGATGAGGAGCTCGAATCACGTTTGGCAGAGCCTGCACTGGAATCTGTACCTGATGCTGATCTGCTCCAGCCAAATAGCCCGGTTGACCCGGCTGCACCTGATCCGGACGCCCTTCATGGTACTGATCTTCTCAATGGCGCAGGAGCAGGTGCCAAACCGCAGGACGACATTCTTCCACGAGGTTAAGATTGGCAAACTCCCTTGCGTCGTGAATAAGGAGGTGCAGCATAATGAAGGATGATCACCATAAGCATGTCGAGACGCCGGATAATTTGGTAACCGAACGGGACATCGATCCTGATTTCGGACTATTTACGGAAGATTCATTTCCGGACGCTCTGGAAAAAGAGGATCAGCGTGATGCTGTTGAGCATGCCATTCCGAAGGAGAAATCCGATTCTGAAGAATGATACACCTTTTCGATGAAATGAATCAGGCTGAACAATAGGGAAATCTCTCATGAAGAGGTTTCCCTTTTTTAATGTATATTACTTGCCCACATATATAGTCACATCAAAAAGATGGCTGCTGTATTGCTACAGCGCCATCTCTCTCCGTAATATCCATCTATCGATCTGCTGTTACCGCTTTCTTCGATGCTGATTTTCCTGAACCCGGAAGCTTATGCTCCAAGCCAGACCATTTGGCTACAATCGCTGTGATTAACAGCGCCAGTCCATTGATGATAAAAATCCAGCGAATAGGCAGCCATCCACCGAGAATACCACCAATGATAGGTCCTGCCATCGTACCGATCTGGGACGCCGACTGATTCAGGCTAAAGGCCCTTCCTCGGAAGCCCGGGTCCGTCGCCTGCACAATCATGGCATTGATGGCCGGGAACACGGCCGCGAAGAACAACCCGTAGACAAACCGCAAAACACCAAAACCAATATAACCTGTCGTAAAAAATTGCAGCAGATTCCCCACTGCCCCACCGACGAGTCCAATAATCAACACTTTGCCGTAACCGATGCGCTGACCAATCTTCCCCCATCTCGGTGCCATAATGACGGTAGCTATACCTACCGCTGAGAAAATAATACCTGAGCTGAGTGAAGCCCGGTCCGGCTGAATCCCCATCTCCATGACATAGACCGTAAGCAGCGGCTCAAGAATCATGACGGAAAAGGTACAGATGCCCATCATGCCTAACACCGTAATAAACAGACGATTCGCTCTGGCTTCACGGATATCATCCATGACATGGGAACGCGGCTTATTGCGATTGAAATTCTCCTCTTTTACCCAGAAGGTCGCGATTACCGCAGAGACGAGCACCACAATGGCTGAGAATAAAAAAGCATTTCGATTGCCATAGTAGTGGCTTACCACACCGCCAATCAGCGGACCAATGATCCCGCCCGTAGCTCCGGCGGTGGACATGATACCGAGTGCGTATCCGGTCTTCGCTTCCGGGGTATTCGTACCTACAAGGGCAATCGCAGCCGGAACGAAACCAGCCAGCAATCCCTGAAACAGCCGGACTACGATGAGTGAATAAGGGTCCTGTACAAAGTAGTTGATCAAATACAAAACCGCAAGGCTGTATCCCGACCGGATCAGCATCGGCTTGCGTCCGTATTTGTCTGCCAGGGAACCCCAGAACGGAGACACCAGTGCACTGGCCAGAAATGTGATGCCAAAGGCTAGCCCTGACCAAAACTCCAGGTGATCACGAACGCCAAGATCGCCGCTCAGAAACAAGGGCAAAAACGGGATGGAGATTGAATACGCGGTGCTGCAAAAAAATACACCAATCCACAAAATCACCAGATTACGCTTCCACGAGAAGTCCATATACCCACACGCCCTTTCCGTTACTGACGCCCGGGACTGCCGTGGTTTGGAGCGGACGGAACAGACCCGTACGTCCCTGCTGCGGAAGCATTTTCCTTATTTTACACCTATGCTGCCATGAAGACCATCCCTGCACCTGCAAAAGCAAAGCTTGGATTGCCTTCCTGTCCCAAAAAACGGTATGATAGTTGATGGATTATCCCAAAATAATTCCGTTGAAATACATTAAGCAGAGATGCAAGGGGGAACATTCTCATGTCTTTACGATGGAAAAAAACAACTGCTGCATCGCTGATCATGGCGCTGCTGCTTATTGTTATTAGCGGCTGCGGACGCCCTTCGAGCAGCGCTACGGAACCCGTTCCGGCACCGCCTGAAGGTCAAAATCCGGTAGCCACGATTGAAATGCAGGACGGGCAAAAAATCGTGATTGAGCTCTATCCGGACATTGCGCCCAACACGGTATACAATTTCATCTCGCTGGCCAATCAGGGTTTCTATGATGGCCTCATCTTTCACCGCGTTGTTCCGGGCTTCATGATTCAAGGTGGAGATCCAAATGGTAATGGGACAGGCGGCCCCGGATATGCAATTAAGGGTGAATTCACATCCAACGGCCACAAAAATAATCTGAAGCACACACGTGGTGTTATCTCCATGGCGCGTGGAGACAGCCTGGATTCTGCCGGGTCACAATTTTTCATTATGCTGGCAGATGCAGACCATCTGGACAACGCGTTCGCTTCCTTTGGCAAAGTCACAGAGGGAATGGACGTAGTCGATGAGATTGCTGCTCAGGAAGTGGGCCAGAATGACAAACCGGTTACCGATCAAGTCATGAAAAAAGTGACTGTGGACACGCATGGACTGGAATATCCTGAACCTGTTAAAATGCCTGAGGAATAAGCCTTCAGGCACATTCCAAACAAACAAAAGCTCTGTCTTGCGATAAATACGCAAGGCAGAGCTTTATTTAATGATAGCGTTTACATATGAGGCTTTAAAAAAAGCCCTCTACGCATTATATATGCAGCAGCTCTGCAACCCGCTGATCTCACAACATCCACCCCAACAAACGGAACCAGCCAATAATCGCAATCCATAGCGGGCAGCTGAAGGCAATCCCCCATGCAAGCCCTTTCAACATGCTGCGGTCAACTTCCACGAACAACGACTCCTTTCTCCAGGGAATAGTCGCAGTATCGGTAATACTATATGATTTTATACCCGTTTTCATTCGTCACGGAACAGCTGATTTCCTTCTTTTCTTGACTCGTTTCATGGAATGCATACCGGGAACCTGATATACTATGACTACGGATCGAAACAGGGAACCTGATTTACGTTGGAGAGGAGAATTTTCCATGGCAAAATCCAAAAAACAACCTGCTGCCCCCAAAGCAGCTCAGGATAAACCAACGACGCTGAAGGATCTGCTCAGCAGCGACGTGCTGGAGAAGCTGAAGGCTCAAGCTGATGAAGCCAAGGCTGCCGAAGCCCAGCGAAAGGAAGAGGAACGCCAGCAGGCAGAAGAAGCTCGCAAAGCGGAACAGAAGCGTCGGGATAATGACTTCGAGTATTTATTGAATAACAGCTCGCTCGACTGGAAGAAGCATAAATAACATTTCAGCAAGCGATTCGCATATTAGACGTCATTTCAGATGTAGATGCAGGACCGATTATCGGTCCTGTTTTTTTGTGTTGGGCAAGTATGAAGGATTCTGATTCACCTCCCTTGTGCCGGGTATGTAGAGATAGAGAGTAACAGTGAAATTTAATGGACGTGGAGGGATCAGGATGAGTGAACAGCGTTTGAATGGAAAAGTGGCAATTGTGACCGGTGGTGGCTCCGGTATTGGGCAGGCTACCGCGATTCGTTTTGCAGAGCATGGAGCCAAAGTCTATATGCTGGACCGTACGCCAGAGAAAGCGGAAGAAACAAAGCAGACCATTGAGAAGGCTGGCGGCGAGGCTTATGTGATTGAATGCGATATCTCCAAACCGGACCATGTGCAAAAAGCGATTAATCAGGCTGCGGCTGAAGCCGGCAAACTGGATATTGTATTCGCCAATGCCGGGATCAACGGCACAATGGCTCCGATTGAAACGATGGAACCGGAAGACTGGGACCAAACGATGGAGATTAATATGCGCGGCACGTTTGCAACCGTCAAATACGCCATCCCCCATCTGAAAGACCGTGGAGGCAGCATCATCATCACCAGTTCGATTAACGGTAACCGGGTATTCTCAGGTATCGGGTTCTCTGCATACGCTTCCAGTAAAGCCGGGCAAACCGCTTTTACGAAGATGGCAGCACTCGAACTGGCCCGTTACAAGATTCGAGTCAACGCCGTATGTCCTGGTGCCATCGACACCAATATCGATGACAACACCTATCCATCAGATGATCTGAAGGATGTACAGATCCCCGTGGAATTCCCGGAAGGTCATGAGCATCCGCTCAAGGGTGAACCTGGTACATCAGAACAGGTAGCCAACCTGGTGCTTTTCCTGGCTTCCGACGAATCTTCCCATGTCACGGGTACACGAATCTACGTGGATGGTGCAGAATCCCTCCTTCGAGGATAAGTTATCCGCCCCATCGCATCGAGCTCAATAAACCAATCATCCCGCATGTCTCCTGAGCTTCAGGATACTGCGGGATTTTCATTGTTCTCGTTTTGCCAATCACACTGCGGAACTTCTCTCCTTCTTCACCCGGTTCTTCACTCGCTCCGGAATGGCGAAGAACAGCACGTACATGAGCGAAAACAACACGGCTGCCAGTACTTCTTCCCCCAAAATGTATAACGGGTACGGTCCCAGAAGATCCAGCACGGATGCCGTCTCCGGTTTATGACGAAGAAACATATAGTTAGCTTCCAAAAGCACATCCATCCCATATACAATCAGCGCCGCCACATTAACAAAAACCATCGAACCCACAACTGATCTCCAGCTTGGACGAAGCTGTTCTACCCAGGTCATATAGAGCAAGGCAAGTATAATACAGGCATGAGCCGTAAAAAATTGAATAAAACGAAAATGTGGAACGGTATAACCCAGGTTTGGAGTTACGATCGCCATCAGCGCACCTGCAATCCCTGCAAATAATAATGCCGAATGCAGCATACGACTGCGTGTTATCAGCAGCACGGCCGACAACAACAGGGACAAACTGCACAGCTCCAGCGGAAGCGATGTCCTCACACTCCACACCCCGCCGTAGACATACCATAACTGAAGCAGCACTTCACAACCTATCATAAAGATGGCTAAAGTGATTCGCAGCACCCTACGTGTGCGTTCCGGCCATGATCTCAAGTGGTTTCTAAACAGGTACAGCAAGATAATCACCATTGCCGTGCAGGCTATCGCCCATATGTGTGGATTCGAAAACATGATAAAAGGCCGTTCATCATAAGGGTCAAGCCACTTGGGATATCCCATGTTCTTCTCCTTCCCATCACAAACAGTGATCCCTTGAAATGTATTATTTTTCATTTTGGCATTAATCGAAGCGAAAGTCTATCCATTGATTGTTTGCAGATATGTATTGCTTTATAATTATCTTTATGTTAAGATAAATCCAGAACAAAACAAACAAAAAGTTAGTCACTTAATAAAAGTTAAATAACAACTTACACATAATCAAGAATAACCAACCCCAATTACTCAGGAGGAATTAACAATGCAAATCAAAGGACTTCACCACGTATCCGCACTGACCGCACATGCCGCTGAAAACTATCGCTTTTATACTGATGTCATGGGCCTTCGCCTAATCAAAAAAACAGTAAACCAGGATGACGTTTCCGTGTACCACCTTTTCTATGGAGATGAAAAAGGCAATCCTGGCACCGAGCTAACCTTCTTCGAAATTCCGATGGCCGGACAGACGCGTGAAGGCGTGAACAGCATCTCTGCTACTTCGCTGCGCGTTCCGAGTGATGCTGCTCTCCAGTATTGGATCAAACGTTTTGACGAATACGAAGTACCTCATGGTGAAATTACGAATCGTGGAGGCCGCGCAACACTCTCATTTACTGATTTTGAGAACCAGCGTCTGATCTTGGTGTCTGACGAGAACAACACAGGTGTTCCTGGGGGCAAACCATGGGATCAGAGCCCGGTACCGGCTGAATATGGTATTGTCGGTCTTGGTCCTGTACACCTCACCGTTCAGGATGCCTCGTTGACGGCAGCTGTTCTCACGGAGCTGCTTGGATTCCGTCAAAAAGGAACCTACCCTGCTTTTGTTGCAGGACAACCGGATGTACTTGTATTCGAATCCGGTGAAGGAGGCAGTGGTTCCGAGGTCCATGTCGAGGAGCGTAATGACTTGCCAATTGAGAGACCAGGACGTGGCAGCGTACACCATGTGGCCTTCCGGGTGGATAATGAGGAAGAATTGAAACAATGGGTAGAACGTGTTCGCAACTTCAGCTTCCCTAATTCCGGCTTCGTCGATCGCTTTTACTTCCGGTCCCTGTACTTCCGTGAAGCGAATGGTATCCTGTTTGAACTCGCAACGGATGGTCCTGGTTTTGATACGGACGAGGAACTTGCTCATCTGGGTGAATCGCTCGCTTTGCCTCCATTCCTGGAAGGCCGCCGGGCAGAGATCGAAGCCAATCTCAAACCACTGGATACCGTAATTCGTTAAGCAGCTCATAACTTTAGGATATTTCTCAGAAACCTAAAAACGATTATTGCATGCGCCCGTGGTTCAACTGACCCGCCCAACGCAAAGTCAATAATCGTTTTTTCTATAACCCATCAGTTATATATATCAAACAAGTTTTCCTTTATACCTAAACAACTAATGTGGCAATGCCAGACATTCCAGTTCAATATTTTGGGAATAATTCTGTATAAGAGCAGCACAAAGTGAGGCTGAGTATCCCCGTTTTTTTCAGCCCCACCATTCCTGCCTCTGCCTAATCAGGCAGAAACATAAGTTATTCTTTTATGACAAGCATCGACCTAATAACTCTTCTACTCCGAGAATTCAATCAAACGATTCATAATACTCATCTTCATACGCTTCTGTACGGTATTCCACGTTCTCGGCCTTCCATTCGCCATCCTGATATGCATAGTCAAAAGTCAGATCTCCGTCGTACCCAGCCGGTCCATAAGCACCGGACGCTGTAACTTCCAACTTGCCGTTCTCCACACTGTAATACACGACATCGCCGAATTGAAGTTCATCATGATAAGCTATGCCATCCGTTTCTTCCTCGATCTGAGAAGGTTCTAACTTCACCCCATCCACCGCTACGTCAATGGTCACTTTTCCAGGGGTTACGTTTACTTTGGACTTCATGTGCTGCTTCACAATCTCATCCAAAGGCTGCATGTTCATCTCTTCCAGCGTATCCGGGTCTATGATGTGTGCCTGACCCAAATAAATACCCGTCCCGTGTCCGGCAGTGAAAAGCACGATAATTTCCTTTTTGCCATCTCCATTCAAATCCAGTTCGTGCACTTCGGGTTTGTAAGACCCGCCTTCTCCCTGCCACTTGCTGAATTCACGTGTCTGTCCATTCACTTCAAGAAACATGCCGTTATATATATAACCCGAACCCTCCACTTGCATCGGGTATAATCTGACCTTTTCATTTTCCGGAGCAACGGAAACGTTCTCTTTTTTTACAGGAGCTCTCTCTATTGAACCAAAGGATGTTTCATCGGTTTCTATATTGGATGCCACGACCCCATCAGTCTGGCTGGATTGATCATCTATGTTAAGCTGTTTTTGTTCATTGGATGTTCTGGCAGCTGAAGTTGTACTAATCGTAACAACCGCCAAAACGATCATCAGCAGGATACCTGTCCAAGTTTTCAATATTCTGGGCTCCTTCTTTTAAAAATGGAATACTACAACTATTATATCGTCATTTATCGCCCAGTCGTTGCGAATTTGTTAATGTTTCATAAAAAAAACTTTACAAACCTCAAAATTTGCGAAAGAATGTTCGGGTTTATCCATATAAAGAAAAAAACACTCCGGACACAGCTTATGGCTGCATCCGAAATGCTTTAGTTTTATCCATTAAACGATTCGTTAATTCTCTCAACTCTTCAGCGGAAGAGGAGATTTCCTCCATGATTGCCGTCTCCTCATGAGCGGCATCCATAATCCGTCTGGCCTCGTCCGAGAACGAGCCGGCTTTTCCTTGAATTTGTTTCACATGACCATGCGTCCGTTCAACCCGAACGGTCTGCTCTGCAATTTTGGAGCCAATCTCATGAGCGCCCTTCATGAACACCTCAACCGTTCCCGTCAGCTCCTGCAGCGTCTGATCGACGTTAGTGGTGCGCTGGGACTCATTCACGACAAGCCCGTGCTGCTCATGAATCAGCTGTGCCGTATCGCGGATACGCTGCTGAACACGACTGATCAATTCGTTAATCCGGTGAACCGATTGTGTACTCTCGTCCGAAAGCTTGCGAATCTGCTGGGCAACTACAGCAAAACCAGCTCCCTCTTCCCCTGCACGCGCTGCCTCGATGGATGCATTAAGGGCAAGAAGCGCTGTCTCCTCGGCGATGTTTTTGACCGATTGCGTAATGGCTTCAATATCCGAAGCTTCCTTCTCCAGAAGCACCATGATGTCACGGGAACGATTATGCGATACGGTCAGCTCGTCCATGCCTTTCATCAGATACGAGAAAGTCTGCTTCGTTTGATCAACCGACCGTTCCATCTGCCCTGACATCTCTGTCATTCCGATCGATTGGGTATGCATGCGCTGAAAATCATTCAACATCTCATCTGCGGTAATCAGTGATTGCTGTGAGGTCACTTTTTGTTCCTCTACCCCTACCGCAATGTGATCCACCGCTTCCGACATCATTTCGATCTGTTCGGCTGCCTGGGTAATGGCTTCACTCAGCGATTGCGCATTCTGTGAGGTGGTACGCGTACTATCCGAAATATCGTTTACAATACTTCTTAGATTAACGACCATCGCGCGAAATGCGTCATATAAAACGGCAAGCTCGTCCTGTGTACGGCGCTCCGGAATTTCAGCTGTTAAATCCCCTGAGGAAACTTGCTGAGCTGCCTTGGACAGGTGAACAATTGGGCGTGTCAGCCAGCGTGAGGCAAACCATCCCAGAATTCCGTTCCAGCACACCCCTAGTATGAGTACTAAGGTGATATACAACCAGCTTGGCATGGAGAAAGAGAGCCAGTCCTGGAGGAAGAATATAAAAAAGCCGCTAGTCCCGTATGTAATAATCGAAATGATTACCAGACCTGCGACTGTCTTTGCGCCTAAAGTCCATTTCATGTTCACACCTCGTAGTCCTTTTTTCCTATTTTACCAATCATCGACCAAAAAACATGTGATCTACATCACTGAAAACGCTGAATCAGGAACCCATCTTGTCCCGCACGAATACCTTTTCATCCTTGTGGTGCATAATTTATAAGATAAGTTTGTTACACTTCGAATCACCCAGTACCAAGCTAGGTTAATACCCCTAATTTTAATTATTATCGGCAACTTGGGAAAAATCATTTAGCCTGGCATCCATTTTGCTTAAATGATATACTGAGTGCGCTTCGGCATCGCCGGAGCTGACCTATTTTTGGATGCCACTGGAGGCGAAAGAAATGTCTACAATGTCCACACGGACGGAGAAAGATTTTATTGGTGAAAAAGAAATTCCTGCTTATGCCTATTACGGTATACAGACGGTGCGGGCCGTGGAAAACTTCCCGATTACCGGCGTACCTGTGCACCGGGAGCTAATTACAGCCCTCGCTGCCGTGAAGAAGGCTGCCGCAATCACGAATATGGAGCTGAAGATGCTGCCGCCGAAAATCGGCGATGTCATCGTGATGGCCGCTGAAGAAATGATGAAAGGTCATCATCTGGATCATTTTATAGTTGACTCCATTCAGGGCGGTGCAGGCACCTCCATGAATATGAATATGAATGAAATTTTGGCCAATCGCGGACTGGAACTGCTGCTGCAAAACAAAGGGGACTACTTCCATTGCAATCCCAACAACCATGTGAATATGTCCCAATCGACCAATGATGTCATTCCAACGGCACTGCGGATCGCGGCGTATCGGTTGTCTGAAACACTCCTTGATACCATGCAGCGTCTGAAAGATGCTTTTCTAAAAAAAGAACTGGAGTTCAATGATGTCGTCAAAGTAGGACGCACCCATCTCCAGGATGCCGTGCCGATCCGTTTGGGACAAGAATTCGGTGCCTATGCGCGGGTGCTGGGACGCGACATGGAGCGTCTTGAATTTGCGAATCGCCGCCTGCTGACGATCAACCTCGGAGCTACGGCAGTAGGAACTGGGCTCAATGCCAAACCGGAGTACATCGTTAAGGTCACGGAACATTTGTCCGATGTTACCGGACTGAAGCTGCAGACAGCTGATGATCTAGTTGATGCCACTCAAAATACGGATGCTTATATGGAGCTGTCTGCTGCCCTCAAGGTATGCGCGGTCAACCTGTCCAAGATCTGTAACGATATTCGAATGATGGCTTCCGGACCGCGTGCAGGATTCAATGAGCTTCGTCTTCCGGCCCGTCAGCCCGGTTCTTCCATCATGCCAGGTAAGGTCAATCCGGTTATGGCCGAAGTGATCAACCAGGTCTCCTTCCAGGTCATGGGGAACGATCATACCATCTGCATGGCGTGTGAAGCCGGACAATTTGAATTGAATGTCATGGGTCCTGTCATCGCGTTCAACCTGCTGCAATCCCTGAAAATCATGAATAACGGCATTGACGTGTTCACCCGTTATGCTGTGGAGGAAATGGAAGCCAACCGTGAACGCTGTGCACTGATCATGAAGCAAAGCTTCAGCGTTATTACGGCCCTTAACCCACATCTGGGTTATGACGTGGCAGCATCCATTGTGAAGGAAGCTCTGAAAACGGGTGCTTCGCTCCAAGAGATCATTCTGGAACGTGGATTGCTCACGATAGAGGAGCTCGAAGAAATCATGCATCCGGAACAGATGACTACACCAGGTATTGCTGGTGAGCGTTTCCTGCACAATATGTAATGAGGTTTGACTGACTCGAATTCATCATGATTATGAATCCAAACAGAAGGCCCCTGCACACCGTTAATTCGGGTGAGCAGGGGCTTTATGGTGTTATAACGCTGATGCTATAAAAATGAAGACATTAAGGCATGAAGGTTTATTTTAACTCCAGCGCTTGCGCTCAAGCGAAGACAGGATCTGCAGCTCCTCCCTGTACTTTGCCACCGTTCTGCGCGAGATCCTGATGCCCTCCCCGGCGAGCAGCGCTGCCAATTGACTGTCCGAATACGGCCGGCTAACCTGCTCCGAACGAATGAGTTCCTTCAATCGAAGTTTAACCACTGATGCAGAAGCGGGATCTCCGCTTGCTGTCTCAATGCCTGTCGTAAAAAAGGACTTCAATTCGAATACCCCATGGGGTGTCTGAATATATTTCCCGCTAACGGCACGGCTCACCGTGGACTCATGCATGTCAATCCTCTCGGCAACGTTAGCCAGACTAAGCGGTTTCAGACCAGCGAGTCCTTCATGCAAAAAATGTACCTGCTCACTCATCACTGCCGTGAGAACACGCATCAAGGTCCTGCGCCGCAGCTGCACACTGCGGACAATGGCTCTCGCCTCCGCTGCCCGCGCCGACCAGACTTCGTCTGGAGCTCCATGCCTGATCCAGTGGGAACATGCTTCATTCATGGATACACGAAGGTTCCCTGCCGAATGGAGCCCGATATAAATCTCGCCATGCCGAAGTTCCACCATGCCATCCGGAATAATGTAATGAGGACGCTCTTGGCACCCAATGGAACGACAGGGTTTGGGGTCGAGCTGCGTAATGTAATTATACGCAGCCTGTGCCTCACGTGAGGATATACCTAGCCTGGTTCCCGCTTTCCCCGGATGGAAGGGCACGAGTTCCCCCAGTCCGGCCTGAACCATTTGCTCAGCATGGAGAGCGGCTGACGAATCCCGGCGGATCTGAAGCAGCAAGCACTCATGCAAGCTGCGTGCCCCAACGCCTGCAGGATCCAGCGACTGAAGAATATCCAATCCTGCTTGCAGCCCATCCACAGAGAAGCCGGATATCGATGACAATTCGGCGAAATCTATCGTCAGATAACCGTCACTATTGACACATCCCGCCAAATATTCAGCTGTTCCCTTCACCATAGGCGGGAGATCCAGCAAGCGAATCTGAGCAGACAGCAGCTGTTCAAGCGTTGGCTCATCACTTTTCACCTGCAGCAACGGGTCGTAGGAAGCGAACGTTCTCTGATTTCCTTTCCGCGGGAGGCGGACCAGCGGTGCAGCGTGCTCCTCCACTTCAAGTACCGGATTCTCTTCGGCTGCTTCCTGAAGATAACGGTTCAAGTCCTGACCGGACAACGTCAGCAAATGAATGGACTGTTTCATCTCTGGCGTCATGGACAGCCGAACACGCTGTTCCTGAACCAGCTGCATCTCCAGCATGATTCTCCCTCCTTCTGCGCGGATTGGAATTTGATTTATATTTTCCGGAAAAAGAGTACAAAAGTAAATGCTTTACTACAAGCATCAGCCGCTGTACGCCTCAATACTTTTCGGAAACCAGCTTCGCTTGTGTAAAGAGCAGCAGATAGTCTCTTCCGCCCGCTTTGGAGTCCGTACCTGACATGTTGAATCCGCCAAACGGATGCGTGCCAACCAAAGCACCTGTGCATTTCCGGTTAAAATACAAATTGCCAGCAAAAAACTCTCGTCTCGCCAGTTCCAGATGCGCACGATTCCGTGAAATGACTGCACCTGTTAAGCCATAATCCGTGTTGTTTGCAATATGAAGAGCTTCCTCAAACGTATCTGCCTTGATAAACGCGAGTACAGGTCCAAAAATCTCTTCCTGTGCAATGCGTGCCAGCGGGTCAACATCCGCGATAATCGTCGGTTCAATGAAATAGCCTTGGGCATCCCCTGTACCACCGCCCAACACAAGCCTGCCTTCACCCTTGCCCACTTCGATATATTCATTAATCTTGGCATAAGCCTTGTCATCAATAACTGGTCCTACATGACTGCTTACCTCGAGCGGACTGCCCATCGTGAGCTTCTTCGTGCGCTCAATGACCTTTTGTAATACCTCATCATAAACATCCTTATGAATAATGGCGCGGGAACACGCGGAACATTTCTGTCCAGAGAATCCGAATGCCGAAGCGGTAATGGAGTCCGCAGCCAGTTCCAGATCACTTTCGCTGTCCACAACGATCGAATCTTTACCGCCCATTTCTGCAATTACCCGTTTGATCCACTTTTGCCCTGGAGCTGTGCGAGCAGCCCGTTCGTTGATCCGCAGACCCACATCTCTCGAACCGGTGAAGCTGATAAAGCGAGTCAGCGCATTATCCACCAGATAATCGCCCACTTCGCTGCCCGGGCCTGGCAAGTAGTTCACTACGCCATCCGGCAATCCTGCTTCAGTGAGCAGTTCCATGAACTTGGCTGCGATCACCGGTGTCGTGCTGGCCGGCTTCAAGACAACTGTATTACCCGATACGAGCGCGGCAGAAGTCATGCCAGCCATAATGGCCAGCGGGAAGTTCCAAGGTGGAATGACAACCCCCACGCCAAGCGGGATATAGGTCAGTTCATTATCCTCGCCTGCAATCCGGGTCAGGGGCTGAGGTTCACTGAGACGCTGCATTTCTCTTGCGTAGAACTCCATAAAATCAATAGCTTCCGCTGTATCTGCATCTGCCTCCGGCCAAGTTTTGCCTGCTTCATACACCATCCATGCAGAGAATTCATGCTTGCGCAGGCGCATAAGCGCAGCTGCTTTGTACAGATATCGTGCGCGTTCATTTGGATCTGTATGTTTCCAGGTACGGAATGTTTCTGCTGCTGTCTGAATCGCCTGCTCTGCCAGCTCCTGATCTGCCTGAAAAATCGTTCCGATCACCTGATTCTTAGCCGCCGGGTTAACGGAGGTTAACGTGCGGCTGCTCGTTATGTTCTGCCCGCCGATAATAATGGAATATTCCTGTCCGAGCTCAGATTCCACCTTGCGAAGTGCGCTCTCAAAGGCTTCCTTGTTCGCTGGTACAGCAAAGGGCGTAAATGGTTCGTTAACAAAAGGGATATTCATGAATAATTCCTCCTTCAGGATGTTGGAATCACTGGCTGCTCGCCTGATTTACCATGCTATTTCACTCTCAGCCAATATATGTAGCAAGATCCGTGCCAACTCCGATGAAGAATGAATATTTTAATAAAATAAATGATCTGGCACGATTTTTGCTTTATTAAACGGCTATAAGAAGCATTGATCCCTAAGGAGGAAACTGGCGTGAGTATTGGAACGGAAATGTATCGTAAAACACTGCTGACTGTTGCAGGCAATAAAGCTGTGGAGAATCTGTCCATCAAATACGGTAAAAAGCTGGCAGGCAAGTTTATCGCTGGCAGCACTCTGGAGGAGGCACTGGAGGAGATTCGGGTCCTTAACAACAAAGGCATTATGGTCACACTGGATCATCTCGGGGAAGGCATCACAAGGTTGAACGAAGCTGCCCTCTATCGTGATGAATATATAAGACTCGTGGAAGGCATAGCTCGCCAAGGAGCAGATTCTAACGTATCCCTGAAGCCAACCCAGATGGGCCTTGCGCTCGATCCGGAGGAGGGTTACCGGAATATCCGATCCGTAGCGGCACAGGCGAAGCTGCATGATCTGTTTGTCCGAATTGATATGGAGGACAGCCCATTCACCCAGGCTACGCTGGATATTGTCCGCCGCTTGCATGCAGAAGGACTTGATAACACGGGAACTGTACTGCAAGCCTATCTTCATCGTACCGAACAGGATACACGGGACATGATTCGTGAAGGCATTCGACTTCGCCTCGTCAAAGGCGCTTACAAAGAGCCCGCAGCCGTAGCATATCAGAATGCTTCCGAAGTCATTGATCAATTCAAATCCATGATCCGCCAGCATCTCGATCAGGGTGTTTACACAGCGGTTGCTTCGCATGATGACCACATTATCTCGTGGACTAAACAGTATGCCAAGGACCGTGGCATATCCCCAGATGCGTTTGAATTCCAGATGCTGTACGGGCTGCGCATGAGCGAACAGGAACGACTTGCACGGGAAGGTTATCGCATTCGCTGTTATGTACCCTATGGAACGATGTGGTATCCGTATTACACTCGCCGCCTTGCCGAGAAGCCGGCCAATCTCTGGATGGTCGTCAAAAACATGTTTAGATAACCGACTTCCCTACTCATATGGAACCATGTGATCCCTGTTTTCTCAGGTCGCATGGTTTTTTTATCCCTCTCTCTCTTATGTCCCCCTTCTACACCACAATGTCTAAAAAATAAGAAACCCCAAATTGAAATGTCCAATATTTAAGACACTAATGAATGTTCAACAAATAGTGACCACCAGCTTGGTGTCATATAACTTTACCTCCCTATGACTTCAGATGCTCAGACTATTTAGGAACAGTTGCGTAGAGAAGCAACATATCCGTATGTAAGCGTATACTAATCTAATTACTTTATATATTATTTAATCCTCCTTATAACACCTACACCACATGTCAAAAAATATATACACAACTTATTTGTGCCGCTATAATAGGGCTAACCATTCTTTATCGTTAAGATCACTTTATAGCTGCGCATCGATTCGCATTGCAGGTAATGGCACACAAGTGTCGTTTCTGATTATCATGCTCGAACCCGAGGTGAAACGGATGAAGCATTTACTCCCAGATGTAATGTCCCTGCTGCGGACAGACCTGAGTACGTTAAAGGATAGTACGCACTTGCCTGTTATTTCTTCGTCTACTGCACTGCCCGAAGCCATTCCCTATTTTAGCAAAAGCCCCCACCTGTTGATCCAGGATGAAGGCTCCCCTGTTGGATATATTGAAGTAACTGATGTTTTGCAGCACATGCTGCAAGCCTATCGCCTCATGGAGGCTTATTTTGAAACCACCATTGAAACGGCAGGTACAGCCCTTACCCTAATTAATGAAGAAGCGAAGGTGGCTTACTGGACTACGGATGCAGAGCGTGTTTTCTCCATTAACAAAGAAGACATTATCGGACAGCCGGCAGCAGACTTCTTCCCGCCTGATCGGCTTCAATCGCTCAAAACGTTATACACCGGCGATACGGTCTACCGTAAACAGCACCAGCCCCGTCCGGATCTGTTCGCTCTCATCAATGCACGTCCAGTGGTTCTTGATGAACGTATCGTGGGTGCAGTAGCTGCCGAAGTGGACATAACAACTGAAATCCGCCTGCATCAGGAACTATTACATATGACATCGAAAGTCCAGCACCTGGAGAAGGCCGTGGCGCGGCTGCGTCCGGATTCCGACCCGTTCGCGGGAATCAAAGGGAGTAGTCCGGTTATTAGACAGTGTCTCGAGACGATACGCAAGATTAGTACTACTTCAGCCACCGTGCTCATACTGGGTGAAAGCGGAACAGGCAAGGAGTTGTTTGCCAAAGCCATTCATGACCTGCGCGAGTCGCCATCCGCGCCTTTTATCGCCATCAACTGCGGTGCGATTCCCGCTTCATTGTTCGAAAGTGAATTGTTTGGTTATGAAAAAGGGGCTTTTTCCGGTGCTGATCCCAAAGGAAAAAAGGGGAAAATTGAACTGGCCGAAGGCGGTACGCTCTTTCTGGATGAGATCGGCGAAATGCCGCTGGAATTGCAGGTGAAGCTGCTGCGGGTCCTTCAGGAAAAGAGCTACTTCCCTGTTGGCGGAACACGTATGAAACAGGCGAATTGCCGAATTATCGCGGCAACCAACCAGAATCTGCTGGGCATGATTGCCAAAAACCAGTTTCGGGAAGATCTATACTATCGCCTGAATGTCATCAATCTCATCATCCCTCCTCTGCGCATGCGCAAGGAAGATATATATGAACTGACCCAGACGTTCCTTCAGGAGTTCTCCCTGCTCTATAACCGTCACATTGAACTCGTTCCTCCCGAAGTATTCAAGCTGCTGTTCAGCTACGAATGGCCAGGTAATGTGCGGGAGCTTCGCAATGTGATAGAACGCATTACCATTCTTACAACGGATGGTGAGGTCAAGGCGGAATATTTGCCGGAATCCCTTACCTCATTGGTACAGCCCCGCTCCTCCACGGCGGATGAGACTGCATTGCTGCATGTCATACCGGTACAACCTACGCTCTCATCAACCAGCGAATCTCCGGATACTATTGCCAAAGGAAACGAGAGCGAGTCCTTCGAAGTCTGCCCCCTGTCTTATCAGGAAAGGCTGGATTCATATGAAGCGAATCTCCTGCGTCAGTGTCTGATCTCGGCAGGTGGCAATAAGCGTACACTCGCTAGGCAGCTAGGCATCTCCAGAGCCACGCTCTATAACCGAATGAAGAGGCTTGGTCTATGACCAGCCTCTTCTGTATTTCATGATCCATATCGTTTATAACACTCGTGCAAGACGAATCAGTGCGGTTCGCAAATGGCGGTAAAACGTGGCCCGGCTCATGGAGCAGGCCTGAGCTGCGGCCGTTGGGTTACCCGCATGAGTCCAGTAAGCTGCATAGAGGAGCATCTGATCCTGCTGGGAAATTCCGTGTGCGCGCCCCTCCAGAAGATCCAGCACGTGCATCTGCAGCTGTATCCCGTCTCTCACACCACTCACACGCGCAGCATACGTTTGCAGTTCACCCGGGGAGTGCAAATGCGCCAGCATTTTTCGCAAATCCGACTCAGACCACGGGACCCCATCCGCCCCCTCACTCGTTGCTTCATATGGCAACCTGCTCCCTTGTTTCTCGGGATCCAGCAAGGACATAACCCATTCTCCAAATAATCCATTGCGCAAATCCAGGTCCATGACATCAGCCTGATCCTGATATCGGTCACAGATACGTGTACGCGTTCTTCTCATTCGAAAACCGATGCTCTGTAAAAACAGCTTCAGATTCGGATTGGTCGCCACCAGCATAACTCTTGCTCCATCACCCAGAAGGGATAGCCTGTCCAGCGACATGTAGCCCACGAGCTCTTCACGTCTGTATCCGGGTACGTTATCACGGGCAGCAACCAGTACGGCATAATGAGTATCCGTCTGATCCGGATCACACGCAAGTTCCTGCGGGCTAAAGCATTCCTCCATTTCCGCCGGAAAATATCTTAACAGCATTTCACTGCTCTCCCGGTGGACAAGCACCGTAATAAACATAGCAATAGGCTCCCCGTTATGATCACGCATCAGCACAATTCCCTCGGGGTAACGCTGTGCCAGCTCATCCAGGAATGGGCGATATGGCTCAGCCTGCCACGGCTCCACACTATATTCGCACCATTCCTCCATTAAGCTGTGCAGCAAGGGCAGGTCCCCTTCGCGCATGACCTCCAGCGGTGAAAAGAGGACCTCGGTGGATACATCCGCATATTTCCGATGCTGAAGCATGGATTCCTGACAGAGCAGGAGCATTCTCCGGGCAATCTGCCGCTGCTCATGTGGTCCGGCCTGTGCATGCAGGGGCAGCAACAAGCTCGCGATCCGTACCCGCATCGCTTGCAGCCGCTGCGGTTCACGCTGACGAAAGTCCCGAAGCAGATGTACTCTGGCCAGATCATGCAGCGCCAGGCCATCCGGAACGGAGCGGATGAATGACATTCGCTTCAGCGCCAGATATTCGCCAAGCGTCACTTCCGTTTGCAGAACCGAGGATAACAATTCCTGATTGGCGGTTTCGAGCAGCGTGAGCACCTCAATCATGGGATGCAGACTTGGAAGCGTCAATTCGAGCAATAAGCGTGCACTGATCATATAGGATAGCTCGGCCCATTCCGCAAGAGGTACGTTTCGCCGATGATCGGCAGCTTCCACCGCTAGGGCAAGTCCAAACGGATGCCCGTCCGTCATTCGTGCAATCGTACCTGCGATACTAATATTTATGAGTCCTGCACCAGCAATGTACTCCGATACTTCTTCATTTGTGAAATGCTGAAGCGGCATCTGCACCAAGTGCTGTCTCAAACGTGGATGCGTGCGCCATGCCGTAGCCGGTTCGGATCGTGAGGCCAGTATGATCAGCACTCCACTGGAGGAGAGTTTATTGACGAAAACCTCCATAAACCAACTTTCCAGCAAGGCAAGTTCTTCATAGTTATCCACCGCAATGACCAGTCTCTTGTGAACCGACGTCTCACTCAATCGGCTAAGTGGGCGGAGATGGCCCTCACTCCCCAGCGTTTCCAGTCCCAATGTCGAGGAGAGATACTCCAGAAAGACCGAGGGGGTTGAACCACAGGATCTGCCATCCATCCATATGGACGTAGCCCCCCGATTACGTGATACCGACAACATCTCCGAGAGCAGGGAGGATTTCCCGATCCCTCCCATTCCCGTTACCGAAAAAATGGTCAAAGGTGCTTCCGGATGGTTAAACCAGCGATCCAGAATCATTAATTCCTTGACTCGTCCTACAAAACGTTTGCCACGGTCATAGTGTCTATCGCTCTGCACCTCACTACTGTTTCCCATTTGAGCCCTCCGTACTAGATACTGGTACTTTTACGCTAAGCATTATCCAAATGCTCCATATACGCCATTCCCTTGCAAAATTGAGACTATATTGAGACGCACACTAACCTATGAAATGATAAAATTTTAAAAAAAGCCACATTATTGATGGCTCCGAACAGCATCATGCAAACGTTTAACACGGGATACATACGCTTCATTTTCTATAATCTCTTACCTTTGCACAAACTTATTTAACTGTTCCGCCAATCAAGCAAACCATCTAGTCACATTTGTCTGTACCTGATGCTGAAGTACATAAGCACCTACCCATCTCAAACTTCTTGCTTCCCTTCCAAAACCATAATGATTCCAGGAAAGGCTGATTTGTGTGAGAAAAAAACTCGACATCTGTAATCTGAGCGGACAACTCGGAATCCAACATGAAAAGCTGGCTGATTGGTTGAAGGAACACGGATTTCTAACCCATGAGGCTGAGGCTCAGGGCCGCAATGATCAAACGTCATCTCCGTACCGATTGGCACCCCCCACCTCATTATCACTCGCTCCCTCAACAGGTCAACCCAAACTCTTTCGCGGCAGGCGTTCCATGTCCGGTCGTTCGATACTGCCGCAGCTACGTCCATCCCGCCGAATCGACAAAAACTGCTAAACCACACTCCGAGGCTTCCCACTATCAAGATTGATACGTCTGTTTATCCTCCATCATCGCGTAAGCAAGCAGGGCCATCTCCAGGCATATTCTTCTCCCCTGGTCCATATAATCAGGTCCCATAAGCTCTTCGAGCTTCTCCAATCTGTTGTACAACGTCTGTCGATGTATAAATAATTGGGCAGCAGCGTCACGCTTGGAACCAAAATTCCGCAAGTAGGCTTCAAGCGTCTCCACAAGCTGAAGATGATGTGCACGGTCGTATTCAATCAACACACCAAGATGGTCTTGCACGAAGGGCTGAAGGAAGGATTGGGGCAGCGCCTTCAACATTTGATATATACCCATACGTTCGTAAAAGTAGATATGTTCCATCCGACTCAATGAACGTGAAACTTCGATAACCTGATATGCTTCTTGAAGACTGTCCGGCATGTCGGTCAAGCGGTTGCGAATTTTGCCAAACCCGGCATATATCGCAACCTGCTTCAGGTTACGGCTCGCAAAGCGTTTTACATCCCCAATAATGCTTTCGAGGGACCTAACCAGCTTATGGGAGGTGGATGCAGCACTCTCTTCCTTGGCACAGCACAGGTAGACCTGGTTATTTTTCAGCATGATCAAGCTCTGCAGATTGTTCTTCTTCAACAAGGATCTTAGCAAAACAAGAATATCCTGATGATTCGCCTCCATCCGTTCACGTCCGGTCCCCCTCAGCTGATGCTCAATCTCAATCACTCCTCCTGCAAACCAGTACTGTCCCTTCACCAGCAATCGGAGTCCCATCCGGGTCTGTGCCTGTTCTTCCTGATGGATATGCCCATTCATCAAATCCTGAATTAATTCATTCTGATTGCGTACCATCTTCTCTTCGAGAAACTGGGAACGAAGCGTCAGTGCGGCTGCCGCCTTCGCCGTGTAATCAAGCAGCAATTTGAGATATTCCACTGGTGCAGAGGGATGCACCACCATGCCTACAGCTGAGAACACCTGACCAAAGCAGACCACCGGATGACACAGCAGCATGTGCTGCTCATCGATGCGAAACCATAGTTCGGTATCCGAATCGTTCAGATCCAAATGCTCTACTTCCTGTTCATACCAGGTATAGATGGCCTGCTCCATCTCCGGGGGAAGACCTGGGACAAAGCTGCCTGGCTCCATGGACGAAATATAGACAACCGGTTTGACCGCGTATTCATGAAGCAGATGGAGTACGGCAGACATGTCGGTGCTCTGCAGTGTCCGCTGCTGAAGCTGACGGGAGTATGCCTCCAGACTCTTCAGCAGCTGATGCTGATGATTAATGAGCAGAGCATGAATATCCTGCGTAATCTCCACGAACCTTACTGGCTGTTCGAATACAATCAGCGGAAACTGATGTTGATCCGCCAGTTCAATTAATTGTTCGGGAATGCCATGAATGCTGGTGCCAAACTCCACACACAATCCTGCCGCGTCACTATGAATCAGCTGGAGCAAATATTCTTCACGCCCCTCTTCCGATTGAAGCCACAGCCCTGTGGATAATATAAGATCATGGGGGCTGACATACGGAGAGACATTGGTAATCTCCAATACATGAACCCATCCAACCTGACGGGATGTTCCCCCGCTTCCTGCAACCAGACGCGCTCTGGCAAAGACAGGGCGTGCCAACAGATCCTTTATCGTAAACACACGATCATTTCTCAATATCGATCCCTCGTAATGTTATTTTTTCTTACATTATAATTCATGGACAAATGTCCTGAACAGCCCTTTTCGACATAATGTTGATTGATTTCCTTGAAACATAGACATTAAGTAAGGTGCAAAACAGTTACTCAGGTCATAAACTTGTAGTATAAGTTGACAACCATTAAATGGACGAGGTGCATGGGCATGAGAATCGGTATCCCAAAAGAAATCAAAAACAATGAAAACCGTGTAGCCATAACCCCTGCAGGAACGGCTGATTTTGTCAGAGCAGGGCATCAAGTCATGATTGAGCAGGGCGCAGGATTAGGCAGCGGATTCACAGACAGCGAGTATGAGGCCGCCGGGGCAGTCATTCAGGCTCAGGCCCAATCCGTTTGGTCGGAAGCTGACATGATTATCAAGGTTAAAGAACCGCTTGCCAGTGAGTACGCCTATTTTCGTCCCGGACTGATTCTCTTCACCTATCTGCACCTGGCGGCAGAACCGGAACTGGCGAAGGCTCTTGTTCAGAGCAGGGTAACTGCCATTGCATATGAGACTCTGGAGGTTAACGGCACCCTTCCTTTGCTAACCCCAATGAGTGAAGTGGCAGGACGAATGTCGGCTCAGATCGGGGCACAGCTGCTGGAGAAAACCGAAGGTGGCAAAGGCATTCTGTTATCCGGCGTGCCTGGTGTCAGCCGCGGCAAGGTTGCCATCATCGGCGGTGGTACGGTCGGTACCAATGCGGCCAAGATTGCGATTGGTCTCGGAGCGGACGTGACCATCCTCGACCTGAATCTGAATCGCCTGCGCCAGCTGGATGACATATTCGGCAACCAGATCCATACGCTGGTATCCAGTGCATCCAACATCGCGGCTGCGGTCGCTGAAGCGGATCTGCTGATCTGCGCGGTGCTGATTCCCGGCGCCAAGGCGCCGAAACTCGTCAGCGAACAGATGGTCAAGACCATGGCACCCGGTTCGGTCATTGTGGATGTCGCTATTGATCAGGGTGGAATCGTAGAGACCATTGATCATATTACGACCCACGATGAACCGACTTACGTGAAGCATGGTGTCGTGCATTACGCGGTAGCGAACATGCCTGGCGCGGTGCCGCGCACATCCACGGTGGCGCTGACTAACGCCACCATGCCTTATGCGCTGCAGCTGGCCAACCATGGTGCAGCCTCCGCGATTCGCGGCAGTGCATCCATTCGCAGCGCGGTCAACGTGCTGAATGGACATATCACGTATGAGGCGGTGGCCCGGGATCTCGGGCATGCCTATGTCCCTGCAGGACAGGCGCTGGAGCACCCCGCCGCTGTCCAGTAATCTGTAGATGATCGTTCCACCGGGCGCCTTGCCTTTCTCGCCTGTGGAACGAACAGAAGCGCCAGCCCGGGCATAGGTAGTCCGGACTGGCGCTTCTCGGTTTATTTTGCATGAAATAAGTTCTACTAGGGTTATAAGTTCCGGCTTCTGAGATATTCCAACGTTCAAACGGCCCGCTCGCTGCACACCTCGCGAAAATTGCAATCCCTGCACGCACGACGTGAAGGCATCGGAGTAAAGTACGACATGTCCTTCGGACGATTATGATACTCATCTGCCACGCAGGAACGCATCTCCTCAATGTATCTTCCCACATTGTCTTCGACCTTCTGCAGTTCCTCTTCGGTCGGCGTAAACTCGCGATGTGTCCCGGTCAACAGGTATTCCACTCGCAGCTCAATCTGCTCCAGCGGCACTCGGTAATGGTCCCTGACATACGCTGCGTACAGCATGAGCTGGTCCGTGAAATCATCCTCCTTGCCTGTCTTCCAGTCCACAATCACAATGTTGCCGTTGCTGCGGCGATACAACAAGTCCATCTTCACGTATACTCGCGTATCATGCAGAATCATGGTGTCCCATTTCTCAATCTCCAAAATATCCGTACTCGCCCGGGACAGGTCCTCCCAGGTAAGTGTCTGATACATATGGTTTACACACGCCGAAGCTCGCTCCTTAATCGTTGCAATTCGATCATTCAGCGTGTCATCTCCGTAGTAGATCTCGGATAGCATCACCCGATTCTTCGGGTCCAGACGCCACTGATCCTGATCCATTGATTCCACATAGGCCTGATTAAGCAGCTTGCGCATCGTTTGTTCCAGAAAAGATTCACGCGGCTTGTCTTTGCCTTCCTCCCTGCTGCGGACTGCTGACTCACACATCCGGTGTGCGAGGTCACCAAAAACGAGGTATAGATTGCTGAGCTGTTTCAATCGGTACAGGCGGACCTGCATCTCATCAGCCGATTCTGCCTTCCAGCCGTTATGGGCTCCGTAATAATGATAATAATATTTGCGCAGGCACTCATCGAACATGCTTGCCCGCGACTGCGAATACGACCACTGCGGGTATTGTGCCATAAGCTGTTCTGCCTTTCTGTATACCGGATCTGTATGAGATCCCTTGATGCTCACAGTATATAGGATGGGATGAAAATGCTGCAAGCTGTCCTGTGTATTTTGTACTGAACGCAACCGTTTCCGATTCGGAGCGTAACGTTTATATAGTATCATCACCAAAAGATGAAATGGCGAAGCAAAACGCATAATATACTAAATAGAGGACAGGATGTTGCAGTTATATAAGATGCATCAAAAATTCACACGATTACGAAGAGGGCAGAATAAATCTGGGGATAACAGCGATTGGAAGATTGTTCTGAACGCGGAGTAGACTTGTGTAACCTAATCGATTCATCTTATATGGAAAATCATGTACAGGCATATCCTAAAAGGAGGCACCACCCATGAATCGACCGGATTGGTTCCAGGCGGAAATGGCTTTGCAACAGATCCAGGTCATTGGCAGCGACCGGAATGAGCTGGTGAATATCATCGGCCATGCAGAAGGAATCCATTGCATCGGAACAGGTACGGATGCGGCTGTTTTTACGTACGATGGCTTGCCCCAATATGCCTTCAAAGTGTATTCGGATCACGCCCTGGAGAAACTGGAGAACGAAAAGCGGGTCTATGAACAGCTGCGTGGATTACCCTACTTCCCCACCTATTACGGCTGTGGTCGAAATATTCTGGTCATCAGTTATGAACCGGGAGATACACTACTGGAGTGTCTGGAAAAAGGAATTCCAGTTCCCGAACAGGTGATGACAGATGTGGACGAAGCGCGGTCAGCTGTACGCAGCCGGGGCCTCAACCCACGAGATATTCACCTCAAAAATGTACTTCTTCAGAACGGACGCGCGAAGGTTCTGGATGTCTCGGAGTACATTAAGGAAGGCAATGACAACCGATGGGAACATCTCGTCTGGGCGTATCACAACATTTATCCAAGAATCAAAGGCACGCCCATTTCCCCGCGTATGCTGCAAACGATCAAATGGGGCTACAATCAGCTGGATCAGGCCAATCTCAAGATGGACGACCTATCCAAGAAAGCAAATCGTCTATTCGCCAGGTTTATGAAATAAAAAAGGTTACTCTCACAACAATGTACTTTCACGGAACATATTCTTCGGTATCCATAATAAAACCCGGTCATCCTCACGAAGGGTGAGAACCGGGTTTTATTTGTAATATACAACATTGTAAAGGAAATTATCATCTGAGTCTTATATGCCGCAGCTTATCCGGATTCCGGATCATATAAATTTCTTGAACGAGGTTATTTCTTATAGCTAGGCTGACTACCGTTGGGGAAGCCTCATGGGGGACCTGTATCAGAAGACCATGTTGTCCGTTGATTCTAACCACCCGTACCGATCCCAGGCTGTCTCCCTTGGCTACAAGACCTCCAATGAATGCAATGACGCGTTGACTGGATACAATCGGCTTCACAGCTGCCGTGATTTTGCCACCACCATCACTATACAGCGCAACATCATCTGAGAGAAGCTGGAAAAGCTCAGCCATATCGCCAGTCGACGCAGCCTGAAGAAAACGCCGTGTCAACTGCTCGGTTTTCGCATTGGGAACCCATTCAATTTCGAATTCGTTCTCCATTTTTTGTTTGAGACGACTGAAAATTTTACGACATCCCGTCTCGGTTTTACCAAGAAAGTCTGCGATAACATCGTATTCAAATACGAATGCCTCTCGCAAAATAAATACCGCTCGCTCGACAGGGGTCAACCGTTCAAGCATAACAAGAAAGGCGTAAGAGATCGTATCTTCCAGCTCAATCGTCTGAAATGGATCCATTCCCTCTGCTCGGGTTGATGCTGGGATGATCGTATATTCTTGCAACAAGGGCTCCGGCAACCAGGGACCGATGTACACTTCTCTCTGTGCCTCGGCTGACTTCATATAATCAAGACAGCGGTTCGTAACGATTTTGCATAAGTAAGCCTTCAGATCGCGAATGTGTCCTTCATCCTGATGTATGGCCTTCTGCTGCAAGGTCACAAAAGTGTCCTGCACCAAATCCTCGGCATGGGTGACCGATCCCAGCATACGATAAGCGATAGAAAACAGAAGAGCTCTGTATCTACTGTATACTTCATCAAGTTCCATCCTGTGCCTCCTCTGTTTAGATGTCTGTATCTGCCAATATCATCCGAGCAGCTTCACGTGCACTGGCCAGCGAAGCATGAACCAGCATCCCCTCACTCCCAACCCAATCACCAGCAACATAAATTCCCGGGCGACCCTTGACCCTCGGGCCTGGCCTCCCCGGGAGACCGCCCGTTACAGCGGCCGGAATGGCATGGGTAACCAGCATTCGTGGCAGAAGCCGCTTCCGGACAACATGCTCTCGCCAGCCTGATTGAATGCAATCCAGAAATCTAGTCAGCTCGTATTCATCCCTTTTGGGATCGGAATGCCCTGTTGCTGGTAAATATTTCATGACGTGTACAACGTTACGTTCGGAGTGAATGGATAATGAAGCCGTAGCAGAATGATTAGAATAATACCAAGGGGCGTCGGCACCCAGAACAAAGGTCGTTTTGGGATTCGGCATCCCTGTCACAACCAGATCCAGACACGCTGCGTAAACTGGAACTAGCTGCCTGTAAATTGCTTCTTCGGTGGTAGTAAGTGTAGGATTCAAAAAAGCCAATGTACTCCTTGGCCCAGTAGTGGAGATAATATTGCGAGAAATTAGACGGGATTCATCCTTAAGTTTAATCTCAATCCGAGGCTTAGTGCCATGGACTTCTAGTACGGGGACACCGCTACGGACGGATACGCCAGCTTGCTGAGCCCGCGTAGTCAATTGATTGACAAGAGACTGCCATCCTCCGTTTACATACAACACCCGACTCTGTTTAAGCTGATTAATTACAGCTCCAGCACTTATCAGATCAGGGGCATCGCAATACGTGCTTAACCGAACAAGCGCAAGCACAATACGCTGCGCACACAGGCTAGGCACTATTTTATCCAAATACTCCTGCAAACTGACATTGTTCAGAGAAGATACATCCGCTCTATTCAGAGACCAATAGAAGCCAAGCAGCTGATATTTTTCTCTACTATTCAGGCGCGAACCGAACAACAAACGCAACAATGAAACGTTCATACCCAGACTATTTTCTCCGTCAAAAACCAAGCTACCCGGCGGTTTGGGTGCCATTCCATCAGGAATTACACCTATGTCTCGCAAAATGGGGAGTGCGCTTCTATTCAGCGCATGAGCACCCAAGTTAACTTGGGCATCTGCCAGATCAGTAGAAGCAGCACGGCCTCCCGGATTTTCCCCTTTTTCCAGCAATAGCACTTTTTGTCCGGCCCGGGCCAGATATATAGAAGCAGTTAATCCAGCGATACCTGCTCCAATAATAACAGTGTCCCACATGAAATCATTAGCATTGTGTCTCACGTCATATCAATCCCTTCTATTGGATACACATATGACGATTAGAGCCGTTATTTTGTGACCAAAATCATTCCCTTCATCCTTTCCGGTTCAACCGTCCTTCGGAAGGGGTCATTCCCTTATACTGTTTATACAGTTTTGTAAAATAATTGGCATTGTCACACCCCACTCTGGCAGCAATCTCGGTAATGGTCAGATTGCTGCTTCGCAGCAGGTGTTCGGCTTCGGTCATCCGGCATCCGTTCACGTATTCGACGAAGGTGCGGCCCGTCAATTTCTTGAACATTTTGCAAAAGTGATATGTATTCAGCCCCACCTGACTTGCCGCTTCGGTCACGGATATCTTCTCCGCCGCATTGGCTTCAATTTGCTCGATCAGTTGTTTGAACCGTTCACGGTTCGGGAAATAAGAACCTGTTGTTTTTCCCGGCAGCTGCTGGGGCATAAAGGTACGAGCCAGCATGGTAAACAGGGCGTGCAGCTTGGACTTAGCCACAAGCTGGTAGGCAGGTGGCTGCTTAACCATCTCCTCAATCGCATCATAGATTAGGGAGTAGTAGTCCAGGCAGATTTTGTCCTGCTCCGCCGGCTTCACCGGAAAGCGAATCCGTCCCTCCAGATAAGGAGCCACGTACTGCAGATGCAGCGGATCATGTGTGAAATCATGGAATAACGCCGCATTGACAACAACCGAATCATACTCCACATCCCCCTCTTCCAGGGCATAACCCACATGAAGCGTCCCTCCCGGAATAACAAGCACCTCGCCAGGCCCGGCCGTGTATGGTCTGCTGTCGATATGAAATACGGCGTGACCCTTGCGCATGGCAATCAGTTCAAAGTGTTCATGCCAGTGCAAATACATGATACACTCCTCCGCTTTCATATCGGAGCAGCGATTCTGAAACAGCTGAAATGGATGTGATTTATGGTCAATTCGGGTATTTTCGTGAAGCGCTTTCAGATCCAGCACGACCTCTTCCCCCTCCTCACAAAATCGGACTAATATTGCACAAGATTGTATAGAGCCATGCAGCAGATGCGCGGCTATAATGAGTGTGTCACGAAGTACTATAAGCCAATATTGGAGTGAAATACAACCATGAAAAATCAATTACGCATCGGGACCCTCGTGGGTGGAGCGGATGCTGTCCGCGTGATCCCTCAGATCATGAAACACGGTTTCGAGTCATTCAATCTGACCTTCTGGCAAACCACGGGTGAACTGGATCTTGCCGAAACAGCCAAGCGCGTACGCGAGCTGGTCGACGAACATGATATTAAAATTTCTGCACTCAGTGTTTTCGGCAACCCGCTCACCGGGGCCGGAGACAACGCAGACACACTGGCAAGCTGGGAACGGGTTATTGATCATGCCCAGCTGTTCGGCGCAGACATTGTCTCGGGGTTCACGGGACGACTAACGAATCAGCCCATTGACGAGTCCATCCCGCGGTTCAAGGAGGTCTTTGGGGAACTGGCACGCCGGGCGGCGGACCGGGGAGTACGGATTGCTTTTGAAAACTGTGATATGGGTGGAACCTGGCAAACGGGCGACTGGAATATTGCACATAATCCGACAGCTTGGGAAATGATGTTCAATGCTGTTCCGGAAGAAAACATCGGCCTGGAATGGGAGCCTTGCCATCAGATGTCCAGCCTCATCGATCCGATTCCTCAGCTTCGCAAATGGGCGCATAAAGTGTTCCACGTGCATGGCAAAGACGCAACCATTGCCTGGGATATCGTCAAGGAATATGGGGTTCATGGTCCGCATGAATATGTCTGGCATCGTACGCCCGGCTTCGGAGATACCAATTGGTCCGACATTATCACCATTCTGCGGCAAAACGGTTACCAGGGAACGATCGACATCGAAGGCTGGCATGATCCGGTATACAAAGATGAACTGGAAATGACAGGGCAGGTACATGCTCTGCGCTATCTGAAACAATGCCGCGGCGGAGATTTTGTGCCCAATCCGGAATAAGGAGATGATCAAGTGAGTCAGCAACATCGAGTGCTTGTCGCCGGCTGCGGTGCCATGGCCAACACCTGGGTCGATTACGCCATGCAAAGACCGGACACGGAGATCGTAGGGCTTGTCGATCTGCAAGAACAAAATGCTATGGCCCTGGCTGCACGCCATGGTCTCTCCTGTCCTACATATACGGATATCGCTGAGGCCATCCAAGCTACAGAAGCCAACATCGTATTCGATGTCACGATTCCCGCAAGTCATTATGGCATTGCCATGACAGCTTTGCAGCAGGGCTGCCATGTATTCGGCGAAAAGCCGCTGGCAGAAACCTTCGCGGAGTGCGGGGATATCGTCCAGACTGCTCGCAAAACAGGCCGCATCCAGGCCGTGATGCAGAATCGCCGCTTCGACCCTCGAATCCGTGCCTTTCGGGAGCTCATTGAAGGAGGCACCATTGGTAAGGTCGGTTATGCTGGGGCAGACTTCTTTCTCGGACCCCACTTTGGCGGATTCCGGGATATGATGGACAGTCCGCTGCTGCTGGACATGGCGATTCATACGTTTGATCAGGCCAGACTTATTCTTGGAGCCAATCCGGTATCGGTCTATTGTCACGAATTCAACCCTCCAGGCTCCTGGTACACAGGCAATGCGATGGCGCTATGTATCTTCGAAATGTCCGACGGCTCCGTATTCAATTACCGCGGGTCCTGGTGCGCAGAAGGCGCCCCAACCTCGTGGGAAGCATCATGGCGTGTAACCGGGGAAAAAGGTACGGCCATCTGGGATGGTCATGATGACATTTATGCAGATGTCGTTGCAGCAGAGCACCTGGATTCGAGCGGCAAGCCTTCCTTCTTCCAGCCTTCAGAGCGAATCGAAGGACAGCTGCCTGTCATGGAGAAAAGCGGACATCACGGCTGCCTCGAAGACATGTTCGCTGCGCTGGAATCCGGGAGATTGCCCGAAACGGATTGCAGCGACAACCAGTTTAGCATGGCGATGGTGCTCGCTTCCCTCGAGAGTGCCCGCACGGGACAGAAAGTGCTCATCGCTGATCTGATGAAAGTTACGTAGAGAGCGCTTCATAAACAGCCAAGCCAGCCTGACCCGTAAATCTGAGCGAGTTAGGCTGGCTTGGTTAGTATTTTGCTGCATCTTTACAGAATGAAAAAGGAGATAAGAAAATCCATGGATAGCAGCAATCGGAAAATGGTAATGCAATCGGAGCTTTTGAGTGTAACTGTATAACCTTTTATACCCCTCTATAAAATTCCTTTTTGCATGGCTTTGTACACGAGCTGCGAGAACAGGCTGTTGGACCAGGCAAACCAGGGTCTTGTAAATGTATCGGGATCATCTGCATGAAAGCCTTCATGCATGAACCCGGTTCCTGCGTCTGTCTTTTCCAAAAGTTCAATCATCTCCAGCATTTCCTCGTCATTATCCGCGGTCAGTCCCTGCATGGACAGTGCCATATGCCAGATGTATCCCGGCGGGGTATGCGGGCTTCCGATACCTTTGGCTGCTTGGCCTTCATAATAGAACGGATTCTCCTTACTCAGAATAAACCTGCGTGTATTCTGGTACACGGTATCCTCCACGGGTGCATATTCCAAATAAGGAATAGACATTAGTCCAGGCGTACCCGCATCATCCATCAGGCAATGATTGCCGTATCCGTCTGTTTCGTAGGCATAGATTCGTCCATAGACCGGATGATTGTATATGCCGTAGAGAGAGATTCCATGGCGAATCTCTTCTTCAAGCCGCGCCATTTCGCTAACCAATCGTTCGTCCCGGAATACCCATTTGGCGATCTCCCCCATCTGGCGTAAGGTCACCGCAGCGAACATATTCGCTGGGATGTTATAGTGGAAATCACAGGCATCATCGCTCGGACGGAAACCCGACCAGATCATTCCTGTGTAGTTCACAGGCATTCCCATTCCCGCATTACGCATCGTATCATGGGCTGGACAATTGCGGCGCATAAACCGATATGGCGATTGCTCGGCATGGTGCTGCTCCGTTTGCCAGAGGTGGACTACTCTCTCCATCACCCTTTTGAAGCGTTCATCAAAAATATCCGTTAATTCCGTCTCACGCCAATACGCATAGGCCAGCTTCATCGAGAAGCAGAGGGAATCCAGTTCGAATTTACGTTCCCATACCCATGGCGACATCTCTGTTTCATCATTGGCATCCCAGTGCCAGCCGTTGGCTGTTTCGTTGAATGCATTGGCATACACATCAATGTCAGCATAGAACATATGGCGCTTGATCAGACCGCTGATAATTCGTTGTAATGCTGCATCGTCCTTCGCAAGTGGCACATAATGCATGACTTGCTCCACAGAATCACGCAGCCACATGGCTGGGATATCACCTGTAATGACAAACGTTGTTCCGTCATCAAGCAGTTTGGTCGTCGTCTCGAGCGTACTCGGGAAGCAGTTACGGAACTGCGCGAGCAATCTCGGTCTGTGCTGCAGCTTCTTGTCCGCCTCCGCCAGAATATCTTGCACTGCCTGCGGCAATTCCAGATGCGGCATGGGAATCTTCGGTAATCTGAACTGTTCCATGGATGTAGTCTCCTTCGACATGAAGTGTGGTTGTGGTGTTTGGATATGGCTGATCTGTTTCTCTCCAAATCCGGCATATCCTTTTAGGCATATTTGATTATTGTTATTTTTGTTATCATAATATATAATAACGTTATTAAATGTAGTGTACTGTGAGTTGGTAAATGTCGTCAATTCGCAATTGCTATAATTGTTACGAATTCAATTTCTAAATTTATATTTTGTTTACATATGAAGGAGTCATGAACATGTCCCGCAAAGTATCCATTCAGACGCTGGCTGACCAGCTTGGATTATCAAAATATGCCGTTTCCCGTGCACTCAGTGGCAAGACAGGAGTCAGCGAGTCTACCCGCGCCCGTGTGCTTGAACTCGCGAGAGCTCTGGGTTATCGCCAAAATACACCCGGAAGCACCGGTGTCTCCGCTGCTGCAGACCAATCCGAACCGCCATTCGCGCTCATCTGCATGAATCAGCTAAACCGCGGGGAGCCTCACTACTGGCAGCGGGTGCTGTCCGGCATGATCTCAGGCTGTAATGAACGGGGATGGCATCACGCAATTGTATCTCCTTCACTTGGTACGGGGGACGAACATACGCCACCGGAACGGGCCATTGCTCCCCATCTGGACTGGGAACGATGTGCGGGTGTCATTGTTATGGGCGCCTTTCCTCATGCCGTTCTGCAGCGGCTGGCTCAGACCGGCCGTCCCATCGTGCTGGTGGATCATCAGGAACCGCTCCTGAACTGTGATACGATCAGCCATGATAATCTGGAGGCAGGCATCACCGTTGTGCAGTATCTACTGTCCCTGCAATCCCGCAGAATCGGGTTAATCACGGACGATGGCCGTGCGGCCAGCTTCGCACAGCGCAAGATCGGCATGGAACTGGCATTGAATCATTTTCATACCGGCCACGGTCAAGCTGCCACATTCCGGGAATGGAATGTTCCTTATGAGCAAGGGGAGTGGGTAGACCAGCTCGCAGCCGAAATCAAAAACATGCCGGAGCATGAACGACCCGATGCCTGGATTGGGGTGAATGATGATATTGCCCTGCAATGGATGAACAAACTGCAGGAGATCGGAATCTCCACACCTCAAGATTGCCTTGTGGTTGGCATTGATAACGTCCACTCTGCCGCAACGTCTTCCCCACCTTTGACAACAGTCAACCTGTGCAAGGAAGAACTAGGGCAGCGGGCCATTGAAGCTTTGCAAAGACGAATTGAACGTCCCGGGACACCGAAAGAGACCGTCATGCTCGCCACTTCCCTTATTCCGCGTGAATCGGCTTAGCTTGTATTAATCGATAAGACACATCATCTGTTCTAACACAAACGAAAAGGGCCCGCATAATATGCAGGTCCTTTTCTTCCGTTTATAAGCTTTTAAAGAAAGGCAACTTATTTTAATGCTTGTTGTTTATGCGATCTACACATTTACTTATAAAAATGCTCAACGTTTCTGCGCAATAAAATCGCTAAGCTGTGCGTAAATAGCAACAATCTCATCCATCGACATACGCACCAGTCCGCTTGAAGAAGGGGCAACGAATTCCTGAATTTCCGGGACAACCGGATCATCCTGAAATCCCCATTCCACTTTGGCACGCTTGCTGTACTGGGTGTATACCCCTTTCCCGACAAAACAGGCGACGTCCGGTCGGTACTGTTCCAGCTTTTGCCGCAGAATCTGACGTCCCTCCGCATACTCTTCACGTGTTATATCTTCCACACCTCTCGTAGGCCGGGCTACTATGTTGGTAAATCCATACCCCAATTTGAGCAGATCCTGATCTTCTTCCGGATGATATAAACGAGGAGTTAAGCCGGAACGTTCAAGAATGCGCCAGAACCGATTGCCTTTGTAGGCATAATGATGGCCGGTCTCGCCTGATGTGATGCTGGGATTGAATCCGATAAACAGAATCGATAACCCAACATCCAGATGATCTGGAATCATATTCACATGACCTCCCTAGTGTATAAAATGATATAATGGTTGAAGTGTTTACGAAATCGGACTGAAATTTTCATGAAAAAGGAAGCTGAACCAATGATAGCAGACATCATGCTTGAAGTCGTCCTGCCCGTCTTTCTCCTGATCGGAGTCGGGTCCTGGATGCAAAAGGTGTTCAAGCTGGACTTGTACACCCTCGCCAAAATCAATTTCTATTGCATTACCCCCGCAGCCGTCTTTATGAGCATGTACCATTCCGATATGTCGGGTGAACTACTCGGGACTGTCACTCTCTTCTACGCCATATATGTCATTATTCTGTATATCGTAGGATCCGTGTTCGCACGAACACTTCGATTGAACAAAGGCATGAAGGCCGCCTTTAACAACAGTGTCATGCTGGACAACGCAGGCAACTATGGCCTGCCGATCAATGCGCTTGTGTTTCGCGGAGACCCACTCGCATCTTCCATCCAGGCTCTCGTGATGTCCCTACAGTCGTTGCTGACCTTCACGTATGGCGTATTATCCATCCAGGGTGCGAAGCTGAAAGGGAACTACCGTGCAGTCATCATCGGATTTCTCAAAATGCCAGTACCTTATGCGCTCTTACTGGGGATTCTGTTCCATATGTGGAAGGTGCCGCTGCCAACGTTTCTGTCCATGCCGCTGACGTATGCACAGCAAAGTATGGTTGCTGTGGCACTGCTGACCCTCGGCGCGCAAATTGTCAAATATCCGATCCGGCTGTACCGTCTTGATGTGTATATTAGCACATTTCTGCGTCTCCTGATTGGCCCGGCCATTGGGATCTCCATTGTACTGCTTCTGGGTCTGGAAGGGATTGCCGCACAGGCACTGATCATCGCTTCTGGGATGCCTACAGGAGTGAATGCGTCCATTCTAGCCGAAGAATATGATAACGAACCTGACTTTGCCGCCCAAACGGTGCTCATCTCAACACTCTTGAACATTATTACGATTACTGCACTCATTTCTTTTGCCAAAACGTTTTGATGCAACTAAAAAAGTCCATGCGCTCCGCAAGTCGGATGAGCTTGGACTTTTTTTGGTTAAGACATATGCGATCTATGCGAGTAACCCCTACTTGCACAGCCAAAAAGAAAAACTAGGATTCAAACGTCGTCCGTTCCGGAAACTTGCCGCCTTCCCTGAATAAACATCGGACCAGCCGCTGCGCCGCCCGATTGAAATAAAAGCTGGGATTGACCCCTTCGACCTGAACAGGTTCCAGTTCCTTCACACTTTCCTTGATCTTGTTCATTTCAATCAGTCCCATCTTCCGCTCATTGGGTCCGAATCGATAAATAACCTTTTCATCGTCCTCCGTCTGTTTTACCAGCAGAATCATGGATGCCATGCAGGTTACCCCCTATCGTTACGTTATGAAATTCCAATGACTACTTGCTATATATAACATTATTACCCAGATAACCATGGAAGGATATAGGGCTTTGGTTCGTTTATATTGAAGTTAAGACTCCTAATTCAAATGTTCTTAAATGTAAAGTTTTTACAATAAAATGAAAAAAAGGCCTGGATCTCGTCCAAGCCTGCCTTCATCTCAGTCTAATGCAAGGTGTTTTCCTCTATTTTATGGACCATCACAATCGTGGATCGACCTTCTCAGACTCCAGGGCTAACGTTGCCAGCACACATTCATGAATCCGCTCCACAGGCTCCCTGCGGACAAAACGCTCAACTCCCTCCATACCCAGAGCGCTTTCCATTAGGGCATGGCGTTCCTTCTTGGATGTTTTACGTTTGCTTAGCCGGGACAAATTCTCGGGTGCCAGGTAATCCATCCCATAGATGATGTGCAAATATGCACGCCCTCGTACTTTAATCGCAGGTTGGATCATTTTGTTCCCATTCCACGTGCGGAAGGTTTCTGGCTTGATAACAATGCCCTCATGTCCTGCTGCCGTCATCTCCTCCCACCAGCGAATAACTTCCGCTTCATCCGCCTCACTCATAATCACCCGATATTCCGTCTCCATCATGAAGCTGGACATCCGGGCAAACTCGCGGTTCTGCTCCATATGCCATTCATGTGTCTGATCCCAGAACGTTCCCGTGCTGTGAGCCAGGGTGTGGAACGGTGCTATACGGATATCCCCGAGTTCCTTCACATCCCAGCAGTAGTTCTGAAATACGTCACGGAATGTAGTCGCATTCGCCAGTTTGACTTCGGTCTCCTGCAGCCACTCCCCCACATCTCGTCCGGCCGCTTCCGCTTCCCGCAATCTGTCCAGCACCGTTCCGCGATCCATGAGGGAAGCCTCGGCCACATGTGCATATTGTGAAGCAATCAGCTCCCGGGCCTTCAGGTTCCAGGGGACAATCTCAGCATCCAGCAATACAAACTCCGTCTGATGGCGTTCAAAATAACCGTCTGCAGTCAGGTCCGCATGCAACCTGGTCAGTACATTCTGTTCTGTTGTGGGGTCAAAAAAAGATCGTCCTGTCCGGGTCACGATGTTCCCCAGCATCGCTCTTCCCACTTGCTGCTTCGCAGCTTCTTGATCGCGGAAGAGGAGCAGAATGGCTCTACTGCCCATATGTTTCTTCTCAGCCACCATGCGCGTAACCCCCTGCGACCGGTAATAGTGGAATGCATCCCGCGGATGCTCCAGATAGCCTTCAACCGAAGAAGTTGCTGGCGGCGGGCTCATCGTAGGCGGGATATAGACCAATTCTTCGAGCGGTACCGTAAAGTGGGAAAAAGTATCAATGGCCGTCCGGGCTACCTCGCCCTGGATGGATACGTCCAGTCTGGATCCGGTCTGCACCGTAAATCCTTCCTTGAATTTCCGAAGGTTTGGCGGTGCAAACCGGCGCTGTTCCCAGCGCTTGAGCGGGCTATCCGGGTCTCCAGCATAATCCTGCAGTGCCGCAACGCTGACGGACTCCCGTTCCGGCATACGCCAGGCCGTCAGCATACCTCCAAATACAACACCCTGATCAATATTGACCGTATCATTGATAATCGTAGGATATGGACGGGGGTCATGTCCCCAGACGATACATTCGCCTGAAGTATGATCCACGTACCAGTCCTTCCGAACTGGCCGTCCATGCTCATCTGTTCCATCCACATCTCCATAGCGGCAGTAATCCTGAATGCGTTTGGATTGTTTTCCGATAAAATGATCCCGAATACCCGCGTGTGCCACCACTACCTGACGTACCCCGTTCCGGGAGAATACCAGATGGGAAGGGGCATTCAGCAGAAACTCTCTTAGATCTGTACGTATTTGCTGCGCTGTCTCTGTGCCATGTTCCCGTTCCAGTTCGCTCAGCTCCTGCTCAACAAACTCATCTCCATGACTAAGGGTAACATCGCGACCGTCCAGATAACGGGCAATTTTCCACCCATGGTTGCTGTCAACCATGTAGGCTAACCCTGCGGCACAATGCTGCTGCCAGAACAGCAGACATGGAAGCGATGCAGGTCCACGGCTGGATACGTCCCCAACCGAGACCAGCTTTCTTCCCTCAGGGTGACGGTACAACCCGTTTTCTCCCTCTTTCACATAGCCCAACCGAATAATTAACTCGATCATTTCATCATAACAGCCGTGAATATCGCCAATGATATCAATCCCTACGCCCATGTCCACCATCAGTGGATTGGCCGTGTGGACAAATTCAAGTTCATCCGGCTGCTTCAGCACATAATTGGCATCAAAGCCATCTTCACGGATGGAGCGCAGCGTGCGTTTGAACTGCTGTACCTGCTGCTTCACCCGCTGACGGCCGCGTGGATAATCGCGACGAGCATCCCTCTCCAGCAGTTCCTTCTCCGGAACATCAAGTACGATCGCAATGACAGGTACATGGGCTTTTCTCGCGAGATGAATAAGACGCTGGCGATCTTCCGTATACAGATGGGTCGCATCGACCCAAGTCAGCTTGTTCAACCTACAGCGAGTCGCCAGCATGGCTTCCATGGCTTCAAAGGCCTTGGCCGATACCTGCTGGTATTCGGCATAGATCACATCCGCTTCGCTTCGCGGACGATTTTTCCAGTCCACATATTCGTCATCTCCAACCAGCATGCGGAACTGATCCGACGAGACGGCTTCCGTATGTTTGATGACTCCTTCTTCCACGAGTCGTTCCAGCAATGTGCTTTTGCCGCTACCCGATGGACCAACAAGCACGACGATGCCTGCATGAGGCAGGTGTATTTTGCGGCGTCTCTTATAATCCCTCCCTGCCATCGGATCATGAGGCGTTCTGCCTGTGTCATTTTCTTCTCCAGCTCCCGGGTTATCCCTCATGTTAATCTCTCCTTTCCTTCCTGAAAATCACGAGCTGAGTCGGCTGCCCGAAACCTTCTGCATACTCCCCTATGCCCCTGATTTCAAAGGTGTACTCTGCCTGCTTCGTCCACATCTCACACTGAGCTGCCAGTTCCGCCCTGGTCCATTCGAAGCGATGGTCGTGATGGCGGAGGCTCTCCTGTTCCATTGCATATACCTGGTTGTATTCCTTGTTCGGAGTGGTCACAAGCAGTACTTCCTGCTGGTATTCGTTCATGATCGTATCCATGATACCGTTCAGTCGGTAAGCTTCGATGTGCTCGATGACCTCGCACAGGATCATGACATCCTGATGCTGCATCTGCTCATCAAAATAAAACAGTGAGCCGATGACTGGCTCTGGCACAGCCGCGATCCCGCTTCGTCCTTCCAGCTTGGCGAATCGTTCCATGGCCCGCAGGCGGGACTGTCCCGAAGGTTCCACAGCCAGAATGGACTCCACGCCTGAAATATAAGCCAGTTTGGCAGATAACTTGCCTTCACCGGCACCCATATCCACAATGCGGCGCTTAAGCGGAAGACCTGCGACCACATCTGTAATCGCACGATAGCGAAGTTCATTTAACCGGACGGGTGGTTCCTTCTGCAGAGATGGAACGTCAGGCTCATCGCCTTTTTTATAGGCACTCATGTTATCGTCCCCGGCATTCACCGCCTCCACAGGCGCAGATAGTATCCCCTCCTGACGCTCATGCTGCCTAATCAATTCGGCGAACCGCAGTGTACGCTTGATGATCATTTCCTTCAGCGGATGATTGTCCAGCCAACCTTCGCCGTAACGCTTGATTTTATCAATCTCATCCTCACCGATGAAATAATGTTTATAGTTATCCAGCACGGGAATGAGCAGGAATAACTGGCGCAGTGCATTTTGCACGGTGACTTGACCACGAAGAATGATGCGGCGGACAGTACTCTTCTTTTTCAGATCAAACGTATAGACTAGCTCGTCTCTCTCCAGCGTCACAGCGTAACCAAGCGGCGAGAACAACTCCTCAATGGCTCGATCGGGCAGATCCGATGCCACCGGTCCAAACGTGAGCTCCATATCGAACGGATGCCCTACCCACTGTACATAGGCTTCCTTCGGTTTGCCATTAAGCGCCGTCCCCAGCGCCGATCGTATGTAAGAGCAGAACAAGCTGCTGGTCACAAATTCACGGTCATTAATATACTGCGTAATATCATAACCATCCGGTGTGCCTCTAACCAGATCAACGGGATCAGGTTCGGCGTGCATCAGTACTTCGGTTTCACGTTCTGTAGCCGTCGTGTATACCATTCTTACGCGCACACCCTTGTCCGTCCGGTCATACACATTATTGGGATTCTTCGAGAGCAGATGCGATACATTGCCTGCTCCCTCTCCAGTTGCTTTTAATATCAAATGCATGGATTACTCCTCCTTCTTTCTATGCTCCTACTCTTCATCCGCCCATACTTCATCCAGCGCGGATCGGAAAATTCGATTCAATTCTTCGTACCCTACAACCTGCTCATTCGTCATATCCACAGCTATGTGTCCAAAATGCTTGATGTTCTCTGCTAAATAGGAATGAATAGCTGGCAGCTTCGGCTCCAAATCCAGTTCTTCTCCAGCTCTCTTCCTTCTCAAAAGGTCTTGAATTTCCACATACAGCGGCGTTCCCGCAGGGATAATGTCCTTGACTAACTCATCAAACTCCATGGGCGGCATGGTCTCATATCGTTCAATCCAACCGCAGGCGAGCAGCGGACGGAGCACATAGAAATACTTTTTGATCTTCACCTGCTCGCCTTGCAGATAATCCCGGAAGTTCCCTTTGGCCATATTCAGATAATGGTACATGCAGGACTTGGGCGAGAACGTAAGCGGAGACCATCCACGAATGCGCTCTGCCACACTGTACCGCTCGTCGTAGCGAATGGGCGATTGCAGCCACTCCAGCAGGGGTGGATTTGATTTTCGAAATAACTTCAGCGCCTTTTGCAGATCCCAGCCGTTGATGTCCAGCTGATCACTGATCGGGCGTTCAATCACATCCCGTTTATCTTCAATCGACAAGTACCAATCCAGCGGTCTCACGTACAGAAAACGCACATCATAATCACTATCCTGTGAAGGAAATCCCCAAGCCCGGCTGCCCGACTCGCACGCATAGATAATGCGAATCTGTTCCTCCTGTTCAATCTGTGCAAGCTGCTGCCGGATCGTTTCTCTCATTTCTTCATGAACGTGAGTCATGTCTACCTGCCTCCTTTATTCTTCTGCTGCTTGCCACCGTATCTTTTCATACCCTCATTATGTCTAACCCATCCACAGAAGAACATGGTGAAAGTATGGCGACCTTTGTAAGTTTAAAATGAAACCAGCTACGCTTCCTGTTACAATGAAGGGATACGAGAAGTGGGGAGCTGCATATTGCTTAATCCATATTTGCCTGACTCCAGGCCACCAAGGAGTGATGATTCATGGCCAAAGAAAGCTTTGACAAAGAAATTCAGTTTCTTCGCATGTTGTCTCTGACAAGCGGTGCATACAATCGCAAACAGTATGCCGAACGACTGGGCATCTCCGTACATACCTTTGATAAAACGACGCGCAGGTTAAAAGAAATCATGCAATCTGTGGCAGATCAGCGCCACGGTTCAGAGCCGAGCAAAGAAATGACGGAGCTCGTCCGTTTCCAATATGGGGAATCTGCGGAACCCCTGCTTCTGTTCCTTTTTCGGGCCAAGTCGATGAAAGAAACAGAGGTTCAGCGGCTTTCCGTCATTTTACATACGCTGCAAGGTAGCGCGCTGACCGCGATGGAACTGCTGGATGCCTGCTGTGCCGATCTGCCTGAGGAACTCGCACTGCCTGATGAAAAAACGATCCGCACCGATCTGAAGTATTTGGAAGAAGTCGGTGTAATCCGGAAAGAACCGGGTGGCAGGCCTTATCGCTATATGCTGCAGCAGGACGTCCTTACCAAACTAACGGCCCAGGAACAGCTGGAGTTATATGATTTTGTGGACATCATGGCGAATACCCAAGTTCCCTCTGTACAGGGATATCTGCTAAGAGACAGCCTGAAGAAGGCAATTGCCGCAAGCTATCCCGAGCAGGAAGTAACCGAACCGTTTATATACAAGTACCATTATTATTCCCGCATTCTGGATGAGGCACATCTGTACACCCTGCTTAGTGCCATTCGCCAGTGCAAGCGAGTCCAGTTTGTCTATTTTTCACCCAAAAAGCCATCCAGCTACAGCTCGCAGAATACGAATCCGCGATTCGAACGCGAAGCCAGCGGACACTCCAACCAGATCCTGCCGCTCGAAGTCGTTTACGATCACCAGTATGGCCGGTGGTATGTCATTGGATATCAGGGACGCCGGGGATTCGTGAAGTTTCGAATGGAGGGTATCACCCAGATGGAGGAACTGGATGCGGTAAGCCCAGAGTATATGCACGATCTCAAACAGCAATGGGCAGAAGTCAGCCGGTTCAGCTGGCTGGTGGATACGGCGAAGACGGTTACGGTTCAAGCCCGTTTTTTCCATCCCGAGAGCGGTCAGCGCAACTTCATTCTGGATCGGGTACGTCTGCAGGGCCAGTGGGGCACGATTACGCCCGAAACCGAGCATACCTTTCTGTATGAGATCCGGGTTAACGGTACGACGGAGATTAAACCATGGCTTCGGAGCTTTGGCTCCAGCTGCGAGGTCATTGCGCCTCACAGGCTTCGCCAGGAGATGATTAAGGAATGGAAGGAGATTGCGCAATATTATGAATCTGTTCGAGAAGATGTTCAACTATCAGATCATGACGAGATTGAATGAGACTGGACTGTTTACCTGGACTTCCCAGGAACGGGCCTGGCTCCGGATGATGCTGAATCATGCTGCCGCCCAGGAAGCATTAAGTCCTTCCACTTACCATAAACTGCAAGAAATGCTGGATGCGGAGCCGGACATGAACCTGCAGGAGTACTTGACCGAGAAAGCCAAAAGCGAAGAACACAGCGTCTCCCATCCCCTGCTCCATCCACTGCGCAAAATCATAATGAACCATCAAGCTTTTCGACTAACGGGGCATGTTCGCAATGGACGAATCATTCAGGATCAATTTGGATTCCCGTACAAGCTCGAATATTCCATGGTCAAAAAAGAGTGGTACGTGCTCTGGTACGCCCCCCGATTTGGGAAACTGATGTCGACCAAGCTGCACAGCATTATCACTGTAGAGTCCGAGCACCTTGAACCGGAAAACGTCTCGCGTTATACGGAGCAAATCCGCTATTTGACTGAGAAACGTAAGACAACCATCACGATTGAAGTACTGCCGGAGTTCAATCAGGAATTGTCACGCATTCTATATGCCTTCTCCTGCTTCGAGAAACAGGTAACGTATGTGGAAGCTCAGCATACCTACCGGATTGAGCTGACGATCCCCCGGAGTGAGATGGATTATGTGTTGTCCAAAATGCGTTTTCTCGGCAAACGGGTGCGGATTGTAGACAACGTTATGCTGCGCAATCGCATGTCCGAGACAGCAGCCAAGGTGCTTGCACGCTACGCAGATCCGGAACCTCAAAGTGAGCCAGACCTGACTTCTGAGGCCAAGGTGTCCACATAACAAACAACAACCCGAACCATGTGGTTCGGGTTGTCTATCTGGGCGCTATGTGGCAGCGGAGTTCCGTCTTTTGTTGATGGCATGCACACCCATAACGACAGCAATCAACTCATAGGTATCCAGCTGCTCGGACTCGTTATTCAATACAAAAGCTCCTGAACTGAACCAGCCGCTCGTGCGCCTGAAGCTAGCTACAATTCTGCCGCCCATTCCCGTGACATCATATTCCTGAGAAAATGCCGGTGCAGATACTTCATAGATTCCTCGCGGTCCAGCATCGTATTCGTATCGTTTACTAAAAAAGCTCATTCTGGCTCGGAGGACCCCAAGGTGTCCTCCATCCGCTGAAGTGACATCCCAGCGATTGCTTAACATCCCGAATCGACCACTGCAGATCAGCCCTGTTGGGCCGAACACATCTAGTGATGAACCAAATAGACTTTTCAGATCCAAATGTCCTGCCTGCTCCTGATTCTCGTCCATAATTTCGGTGTATCCTGCGTTGAAAAAGTTATCTCTGAAGTATAGTTCCATAACATCCTCCCCTTTTGCTGAAATTAAACCTGCCCGGTAAAATCCATACTATATATGTATTTACGTATGCGAATTGGAAATGGCTTCATAGCTTGTTGAATTCTTTGTGTTTAAACCATAAAAAACGGACGATCGTGATCGCCCGTGTGGTTCATATCGCTCTGAAGTATAGTATGCTGCTAAACCTCTACTTTTTTATTATTCAGATATACAGCCAATCCAACCATAATTACTGCCACAATAACCTCAAATATGATACTCCCCAGCCTTCCATCTGACCACAAAACTCCATTCGCTGTGAGTGTGATCCCTGTACTCTCTTGAGTAAACTGGAACAACTCATTCGGGTTGAAGCGACCAGCAAGAATGACATTCTCCAGCCAACTGATTAAATTGGTCAGCACGAAGAATGAGACGATACTAATCCACGGACCTGCTTTCCACCTGAAGCTGCCTCCAATGGATATGGAGAGAAAAATGATGATGGTCATAAAGATGGCAACCCACCAAATAAACAACAGCAGAGTAAGCCAATCCGAAAGATGGATACCCGAAAGATGGATGTAGCTGAGAAAGTGCATTCTTGCATTCGTGGCAACATAGAGGAAGTAATGAATGATGGCAACTGCTGTTAGCCCCAGTCCACATAGCGTACCAAATATTAGGGGGGACAATAGGTGAGACAGTCCTGTTACGGGTACGAGACGACGATTGTACGCACGGATGTTGGACCAGTACGTCTTAATCATTCTCACATAGATGGCTACACCTGCCCCCGTATAAGCAATAATACCAATAATTAGCCCTGTCACCTCAGACATGAACAATGCCAGCCCGATCTGAACGATGATCAATACAACCAGCCCTGCCAACAAGGTATTCCAGTTTCTTCTAAAATCATATTTCAGCAATGTCATCATTCCGCATAGACCTCCTTGAACATCTCATCCACGCTCTTACCGTACTTCAGACGAAGCGTCTCAACCTCTTCCTGCATCACTTTCTCGCCCTCACGAATGAAAATGACTTCATCAAAAATCCGTTCAATATCGGTCACCAGATGTGTCGAGATCATCAGACTGCTGTCTTCGTCATAGAATTTTACGATGGCATCCAGAATTTTGCCGCGGGCAACGGGGTCAACACCGCCGATCGGTTCATCCAGCAAATACAGACGAGCCTTGCGGGAAAGTGCCAGTGTTAGTTGAAGTCTTTCATTCATGCCTTTGGATAAATGCCTTACCTTGTCACCCTCGGCGAGCTTCATGAAATCAAGCATTTCCCTGGCCTTTTCCTCATCAAAATCCGCATAGAAATCCCGGTAGTATGCAATGGCATCACGAACCTTCATCCATTTCTCGGTCAATGGGCGATCCGGCATGAAGGAAACGAGCGACTTGGTCTCAAGCCCAACCGGTTTACCCGTGATCTGAATGGTCCCGCTTGAAGGATGCAGCAATCCGGCAGCAAGCTTCATCAGGGTACTCTTGCCGCTACCATTGCTGCCAAGCAGTCCGACAATCCTGCCTGGCGCAACCGTAAGGGTGACATCGCTTAGTGCCCGCTTGCCGCCGTACATTTTACTAATGTGATTCAATTCAAGGACGTTACTCATGCCCTGCCCCTCCCTTCGCCTGTTCATGACTGTGCTGTGATAACTGACCTCCAGCGACCGCGTCCGCAACAATGGTAACAATATCCTGCTCTTCAATCCCGAGTTCCTGCATGCCTGTCAAAAAACGCTCCAGCAGTTCTCCCGCCATTTCTTTTTTGATCGTCATTATTTTCGACTCCTCACTTGTAACATATCTGCCCAGCCCCCGTCTCGTTTCGACCACTTCTTCCCGTTCCAATTCCTGAAATGTCCGCTGTACCGTGTTGGGATTAATCTGCAGCTCAGCCGCCAATTCCCGGACCGAAGGAATCTTATCGCCTGCCTTCAGTGTGCCTGTCACAATCTGCTTCTTGATGTACTGCATAATCTGCAGGTATATAGGTAAGTTGTTATCGAATTCCATAGCCACAAAGCACTCGCTCCTCTCTGTACTGGTGTGTTAGTTAAATAGTACACTAGTGCTATGTTGTTGTAAAGCCTATTTATTTCTAACCTTATGCAGAAATCCCACAAGACTGTCCAATGACTATGGGCCAAAATAAAAAAAAGAGCAGATCATATACGATCTGCTCTCTCTTCAACCAAGCTAATCAGTGAATTAGCCTGGTACACCACTACGCCCATTTATACAATGTCCAGAGGAACTTTACCTGTTGGTGCCGGGAAGGCTTCATTTAACCGTCCCACTTCTTCGTTTGTTAAAACAATATCCATGGCTGCGGCATTCTCTGCCACATGAGACAGCTGTACTGCTTTGGGAATCGCAAGCACATCCCCATCCCGGATAACCCAGGACAATGCAATCTGTGATGTGGTCACTCCACGTTCAGCAGCAATGCTGCGCATGACCGGATGATCCAGCAGCTCGGTGCGCAGCCTACCTCCCTGAGCGAGCGGGCAGTACGCCATTACGGGAATGTGCCTTTCCCGGAGCCAGGGCAGGAGATCCCTTTCAATACCGCGCGATGCCGCATGATACAATACCTGATTCACGGCACAATGCTGGCCAGCCGGAATATCCCATAGCTCCTGCATATCCTCCGTGTCCAGATTGGACACGCCCCAGCGCAGGATTTTACCCGCTTGTTTCAGCTCTTCCAATGCTTGAACCGTCTCTTGCAGCGGTACGCTTCCCCGCCAATGCAGCAGATATAGATCCAATCGGTCTGTACCCAGACGCCGGAGACTGTTCTCACAGGCTGTAACCATCTGTTTGCGATCTGCATGATGCGGATAAACCTTGGAGACCAGAAAAACATCATCCCGGCAACCCGCTATCGCTTCTCCGGTGACTTCTTCCGCCCCGCCCTCAGCATACATCTCTGCCGTATCAATCACTGTCATGCCAAGTTCAATCCCGTTACGCAATGCTCTTACCTCCTGTGCACGGGCTGAACGGTCTTCTCCCATGTACCATGTACCTTGTCCTATGGCAGGCAGGGATGTACCGTCAGGAAGCAGAACTGTACGCTTCTTCTCTCCATGAGTTGCCATTTTGCATTCCTCCTATTCCTATGAATATTTCGAAATCATAGCTTGTCTTGCTGGCCCGGCTTGTATATTTCACTCGCACGCTTCCATCGTCCCACCATCATGATATACAGCTGTTCCAGCGGCAACGACAGACTGCTCTGGGCTATGCTCACCGTAGCATCCACCATCTGTGTATTCACGGTCATCAGCTTACGCTTCACTCCGGTCTGACGATCCAGGAAGGCTTGCTCATCCTTTAGTTTAACTCCGATCATGGACTGCCCCATCACCTCATACATGAAAATGTTCTCTACATCTTCCCAGGGGATGAAGCCTCCCGACGTATACGAGGAGGAGTCCACGAATCCTTGCTCATTGACGACAAAGGAAGGCTCCTTCTTGATGATCTTCACCAAGCTGTATCCAAGACAGAGTCCAAAAAACAGGACGGAAACCAGGCCTACAACCGCGGAAATTACAGTATCCCCTGTATCGGAAGAATCGCTGAACATCAAAAAAAATCCAGCTGCCACAAAAAGTGCAGCTCCGGCCGCAAGCCAACCCATCCGTTTACGGCTCGGATATTCCACATGCTGTTGTTCATAGGATGTCGACAATCTCATGCTCCTCCTTTAATTTCAACGAAATAGGCAATGATTATATCTTCTATATCAGATTAGAAACGTTAACAGACAAAAAATACATAGGTTATTAACCAAAACAAACCAACTTCAAACAGGACAATCTTGACCCTGATCCATCGCATTCATGACAATTCAACCATTAGGATTCGCCATACGTTCTGCAATTCCTCCTGGGTACGATATCAGCAGAGCAGCAATCTCCATTCGTGCAGAAGCATGTTGTCCTCCCCCCTGCTTTCCTTTAATATAAATGGAAAGGTTAGGAAATTACATTTGTAAAAAAAGGTGGGAGGATAATCAATGAACAGTCTGCGTGGCATCACATCGGAAGATCTTTATCAGATTACATGGGTGAATGATCCAACCCCGTCTCCTGGAGGCGAACAGCTGGTATATGTAAGTCGGAAGACGAATGACAACCGGGACGGTTACTCTTCTCACCTGAGACTCCTGCATCTAAAGAGTCAGAAGGACAGGATATTTACCTCCGGTGACAAGGATCACTCGCCCTCCTGGTCGCCGGACGGGTCACAGCTTGCCTTTTTACGGGAGCATGAGGGAAAAACACAAGTCTGGATTATTGCCGCAGATGGCGGAGAAGCACGACAAGTCAGCCAGTTGAAGCACGGAGCAAGTTCCCTCATCTGGTCTCCGGATGGCCAGGCGTTACTTGTGAAGTCCCCTGTGGATATGCACATTGAAGCAGAAGACGAATCCAATTCAGACAACAAACTGCCACAAGAACTTGTTGTTGACCGAATTCGCATGAAATCGGACGGCGGAGGAATGTGGAATGGCAGACGCTCTCACCTCTTCCGCATCTGGGTTGACGGCGGTGAAGCCACTCCAGTTACCTCGGGTCATTTCGACGTCGGTGATTATGCATGGTCACCTGACGGAGCGTCCATTGCCTGGATTGCCCAACTGCCGGAAGCAGGCGAGGAGCATAATGATTATGCACTGACCAATCATGTGTATCGTGCAAAACCAGATGGGTCTGACATACAGCAACTGACTCCCGAAGGGTTCACCTTCAGCCGATTGGCTTATGCACCGGATGGACAATCCCTCGCCCTTCTTGCCAGTGACCGCTCTTACGGAAATGCCACACTGGTGAAGCTCTATACACTCCCGATCTCGGGCGGTCAACCTCTGTGCCTGACCAGTGACTGGGACGTACAGATGAATCATAGTATCGTTGGAGATATGCGTGCCCACCTGACAACAACGGGGCCATTATTCGCTCGTGATGGCACTTCCATTCTCTGTCTGGCTACCGTTCATGGCAGCGTCCGAATCGCACGTGTTGCTCTGGATGGCAGTAAAGCAGAGTATGTATTGCCTGCGGAGAAAGAGTTTTATCAGTTTGCAGAACTGGAGAATGGTGAAATAGTTGCCGCCGCTGCCGACACGCAAAGCCCAGGAGATCTCTTTTGGTATCCCAAGCCGGATGATCACGGAGCCGAGTCCATTCAGCTGACTCGCAGCAATCCCCAGCTGGAAGGAGAGATCCGGCTTAGCGTACCGGAAACATTCTGGTTTGATACCACGGATGGGCTTCAGCTGCAGGGATGGATCATGCAACCCATCGGCATGGTAGAAGGCGTCAAAATCCCAACCATTCTTGAGATTCATGGCGGTCCTCACATGATGTATGGCTTTACCTTTATGCATGAATTCCAAATGCTTGCTGCGCAGGGCTACGCCGTCGTATATACCAATCCGCGTGGTGGTTTGGGTTATGGACAACAATTTGTGAATGCCTGTCGTGGTGACTACGGCGGTGGCGATTACCGCGACCTTATGGAGACCGTTGATTATGCCTTATCCACCTATGAGTTTATTGATGAAACCCGTTTGGGCGTCACCGGAGGCAGCTATGGAGGCTTCATGACCAACTGGATTGTTGGACATACTGACCGGTTCAAGGCAGCCGTCACGCAGCGGTCCATCTCCAACTGGCTCTCTTTTTATGGTGTCAGCGACATCGGATATTTTTTCACCGAAGATCAGATTGGCGGCAATGCGTGGGAGGATACGGAACTGTTATGGAAACACTCCCCTCTGGCTTATGTCGGGAATGTAAAAACGCCCCTGCTGATCCTGCATGGCGAACAGGACCTTCGTTGTCCGATTGAACAAGCAGAGCAATTGTATATCGCCCTGAAGCGCCGCAGACAAACGACCCGCCTCGTTCGTTTCCCTGGAGCTAATCATGAACTTTCCAGAGGCGGTCACCCGCATCTGAGAGTGAGACGTCTGGAGCACATTGCCGGATGGTTCAACGAGCACTTATAATTATTTTTTCCATGGGACAAGCCGAGTAGAGATACAACCATCGCAGGAAGATAGTCATCGGGAAGATGGCGCTGCGATGGTTTTTTTATTTGTGTAAACCAAACCTTTTAGCCGGACAGCAGCTTCTGTACAACGGTTACAGTTGAAAGAGATCAAAAGACTACATAGGTCAGCATTGAATAAATGCTTGGGTGAATAAACCGGAGAAATTTGGACCATACCGTAGGAAGTTTAGAAGCAGGTCAAAAAGTTGCGAAAATAACGAATTTATTAGATAATTATCTGTCGATTGTGGTCGAATGAACGGATTAGAAGGGGGAACCTAATGATGAAAAAAAACACATTTGATGAGCCGATTAATCGTCTCTCTACCGGTTCGGAAAAATGGGACGCACTTGAGGAAATCTTTGGCGTGGCTGATGCGCTGCCAATGTGGGTGGCTGATATGGACTTTGCCGCACCACCATCCGTCATTGAGGCATTGCAGACACGGGTGGAGCATGGCATTTTCGGTTATACCATGCGTACGGATGCATATCACGAAGCACTAAGAGGATGGATGGAACGACGCCACAACTGGAAAATCAACGATGATTGGGTTGTATTTACACCAGGGATTGTCCCTGCGTTAAGCATTGCCGTTCAACGTTTTACGGTACCGGGTGATGCTGTTGTGATTCAAACTCCGGTCTACGCCCCCTTCTATGAGGTGGTACGTGGTCAGGGCAGAGAGCTGATCACTAATCCATTGCGCCTCGAAGACGGCCATTACTCCATGGATCTGGAACATCTGGAATCCTGCCTGCAGACAGGCCGGGTGAAGATGCTGATCCTCTGCAGCCCTCATAACCCTGTTGGACGTGTATGGTCTCGCGAGGAGCTAGAAGGCCTTGCTGCCCTGTGCGTGCAATATAATGTACTTGTGGTGTCGGATGAAATCCATGCCGATCTTGTGCACCAACGCGGCACGCATACTCCACTGCCCCAGATCTCGGAGGCCATCGCTGACCTGAGCATCATCTGCACGGCACCAAGCAAAACATTTAATATTCCCGGCCTATGCACCTCCAATATCATCATTCCGAACGCCTCCTTGCGTGCATCCTTTGCCCAGGGCGTCAGAACGATGGGCCTCGCCAGCATCAGCACACTAGGCGCCATTGCAGCCGAGGCTGCTTACAACGGAGCTGAACAATGGCTGGACGACTGCCTTGCCTATATTCGGGGAAACATGGAATACGTTCAGGAGTATGCGGCGAAGCACATGCCTAATGTAGGCATTGATTTGCCGGAAGCGACTTATCTGCTCTGGATGGACTTCAGCAAGCTGGGTGTTCCCCAGGAAGAACTTGTACGGCTGCTCCTGAACGAAGCAGGTCTCGCCTTTAACGACGGTACCGTCTTCGGATCGGAAGGCACGGGATACATGCGGATGAATGTCGCCTGCCCGCGGTCCACGGTTGAAGAAGCCATGCGCAGATTATCCCAGATGGTGAATCAATTGAACAAACCAAACTAATGCCTATAAAATAAGCCATCTTCCTCGATAAAGTCGAAGGAAAATGGCTTTTCTTATCATTACAGCTAGGATACAGGCATGGGAATGATTCGGTCACAGAGTCTGTTCAGCAGCTCAAGGTCATGACTGATCACAAGCAGCCCCAAATTACGCTGTCGCGCCGTTGTCATTACGGTATGCCAGATCTGGGCTTGCGTGATGGCATCCAGCATCGTTGTCATCTCATCCGCAATCAGGTAACGCGTTTCCTTGCCCAGTGCGCGGGCTACGCAGAAGCGCTGCAGCTCTCCACCAGACAATTCATCCGGTCTGCGATCCAGCCACTCAGGCTGAATGCCGAGAGCATTCAGAATGGGATGCTCCGCCACCTCGGCTTCATGTAACACACGTCGCATTCGCCAGCGTGGGTTGACTGCTTTTTCCGGGTGCTGAAATACAAGTTGAACCGGACAGACTCCAGCTCGGGGAAGCGGCTGCCCGTCCATCAGCACTTCTCCTGCCATAGATTCTGCATATCCTGCCAGGATGCGTCCCAAGCTCGTTTTGCCAGATCCACTGGGTCCCCACAATCCCACAACTTCTCCCTGCTCCAGCTTCAGGTTCAACTCCCGAAATATCCAATGGTTTTTGTCGTATCCATAGCCGACATTCCGTGCTTCAAGTGGCATGAATACACCTCACTTCTCCGTTTCGCAGCCTCCTCAATTCAGGATGTTGATCTGTACACGCAGGGGTCGCAGCAGTACAGCGGGGGGCAAACGAACAACCACTTCCCTTCCGCTGATTCGCCAGTGGCTGAGAGCCCGGGATGGGCTGGAAACCATTTTGCGGCAAAGCATTCCACAGTGCACGTGTATAAGGATGTCTCAATCCATCTCCTGTGCCCGTAAAATCAATGACCTGCGCGATCTCCACACAGGAACCCGCATAGAATACAGCAATACGATCTGCTGCGGTCAGCGCCGAGGAAATGTCGTGGGTGATCCACAGGATGCCTGACCCCCGGTCAGCCATTTCCCGAAATTGCTTCATCGTGTCTGCCAGCACTTCGGGATGGATTCCCGGTGTTGGCTCATCAGCAATAATCAGCTTGGGCTCACCGGAAGTCGCCGTTGCCATGAGTACCCGCCGAGCCATGCCTCCCGAGAGCTCGTATGGATACTTCTTGCTTGTTCCCTTGGGCAATTGATAACGATCCGTAAGTTCCCTCTCTGCCTTATGCATCTGCAATCTGGAGGATACCCGGCGCTCACCCGGCTTCTGGTGAACTGGCTGAACCTGCTTACCTACCTTGAGCAGCGGATCCAGGTGAGTAACGGATTGGGGGATGTACACCAGTTCATCTCCGCGCAGACGAAGCTGCCGCTCTCTCGTCAGCGGCTCCCCAGCATAACAGATCTGCCCCTCAAGCCTGGCACTGGCAGGAAGAATGCCCATGATCGCTTGTGCCAGTACGCTTTTGCCCGATCCGCTTGCACCTACAACAGCTACAATCTCGCCTTCGTTCACGGTCAGATCCAGATCCTGAATGACCTCGCTCTCCTCATGTGCAAACCAGCCACGAGCTCGTCTGAATGAAACGGAGACCTCTTTTACTTCAAGAAGAGCCATGGTTATCCTCCCTCCCTTGAACTACCTGTCCCTGTTAACACCTTCAAGCTGCCTCCGAGCACATCAAAGGCACGAACGACCAATAACAGTGCCAGCCCGGGGAAAAAGGCAAGCCACCACATGCCTGCGGACAGATATCTCATCGATTCTGACAAAATAATCCCAATGGCCGGCTGCTGCGGCGACAGCCCGAGCCCCAGAAACGTAATTGCGGCCTCATGCAGAATGGCATGAGGGAAGATCAGCAATGTACCCACGAACAACTGTGGAACCAAGTGAGGAAGCATGTGCTGTAAGGCAATCCTGAACCGGGATTGGCCCAGCCTGCGGGAAATATGAATATAGTCTGCAGATTTCAGCTGAATCATCTCCGCACGAACAATCCGGGCCAGATTCGGCCAGTGAGTCAGTGCGATGGCAGCCGCCACACCAGGCAGACCCCCACCGAAGACAAAGGCCAGCATCACGAGCGACACCAGATGAGGCACACTCAGGAACAGATCGATTAGCCATGAAACCACCCTGTCGGCAAGCTTGCCTGAAGCAGCGATCAATCCCAGCACGAGTGCCACGATTCCTCCTCCGCACGCGGCAAGCAAACCAACCTGAATGCTGGTCGTCAATCCCTTCAGCGTGCGCATGAACATGTCCCGTCCCAACCAGTCCGTGCCGAAGGGATGTGCCCATAACGGGGCCAAATTCCGGTCTTTCAACGAAGTTAGCGTGGATTCTGCGGGGAGCACGAACCCAGCCAGCCATACGATAACAATCCAGCTGAGTGCCAAACTCCCCCAGATCAAGGCTCGTTTGCGCGGGTTGGCATAGCGCGGATGCTTCTCGAAGCCAGACACCCCTGGAGACAATCCAGCTTGATGCCTCCACCGTTTACCGTGATTCCGTCTTTCCGTTTCATCAGATCCACCTGACCGCAGCCGCGGCACAGCACGAATGGGTCTGGAGGACTGCTCCATTTCCTGCTTCATGTTAACAGTTCCTCCTTCATCCGCGGATCAATGAATCGATAGAGTATGTCTGCCAGCAGATTACCGGTAAAAACAAAGATCGTACTGCACAGTACAAGTCCTAGCAGCAGCGGCACATCCCCTCGCAGTCCAGCCTGAACGGTGGCCTGTCCCAGGCCCGGATAAGAAAATACCTGTTCTGCAAGAACAGCGCCTCCAAACAGTTCACTGAATGAAGCAAACTGCAGCGTTAACGCGGGCAGCACGACATGTCTGAACCCATGCCTGCGGAACAGCTGCACGCCTCGTTCGCCCCTAGCTCTGGCGAAGAGTATATAGTCCGAGTCCAGCACATCCAGCAGCTTCTGGCGGGTATGTAGAGCAATGGCTGCTACACCAGTCAGACTCAGGGTTAATGCAGGAAGAACCATATGAATGGCTCGATCTGTCCATGTCACCTGATCAGCTGCCATCCCTGCGGGAACACCCAAGCCAACCGGAAGCCAGCCGAGCCACACGCCGAACACCATAAGCAGCAGTAAGGCCATCCAGAATACCGGAGTGGAAGCCAGCGTATAGCAATACCAACAGATCAAGCGATCCAGCATGGATTCCCGTTTCATCGCTGCGACTACACCCAAGCTGAAACCAATCAGACCGGATAAAATCCATGCCACCGCCATAAGCGCAACAGAATTCAGGAAGCGTTCCTGTATAATATCCGCAACCGGCTGTCTGTAGATCATCGACGTTCCCAGATCACCCTGGAGCAGTGCCTGTCCCCAGGTGAACAGACGCTGGGCAGGCGGGTCATTCAATCCCCACCGTTCTTCAATAAGACTTCGCTGCTCGGCACTCACTCTGATCATGTCTCCCCCGATGTAGGCCTCGATCGGGTCCACAGGCGAGAACTGCATCAATATAAAAGCCACCACGCTGACTCCTGCCAGCAGCGATAGGAGTCGCAGCAGCTTCACCCCAACAAACCTTCCCCATTCAAGAATGCCTGTCATACCATCTCTCCTCAATGTCGGTCAGAACTCGAACTATATTGCCTACTTCGAGTTTTCATCCCAGGACCATTCCTCCAGATTGGATGTCACCGGCCAGCCATGTCCATGCGGATGAATCTGTTGTTCACCAATGTTCAGGCCATCCTTGACCAGATACAGGTGATCAATATTGACCAGCCATGCCCAAGGGGCGTCGCCCTGATAACTGAATCCTGTCGTCCCGTCCCACTCTGCCTTCTGCCAGAACGGAAGGGCTTCCTCTTCACTCGTAGCTTGGAGAGCCTGCTGCATCCAGCCATCCACCACCGGGTTGGAATACAGCCCCACATTGTAATATCCCTCCCCCTTGTGCGTGCTGCTGTACAGATTGTAGGTTTCCAGCGGATCATGACTTCCCCATCCGAATAACACGGCATTGGCGTAAGCCTGCTTTTTCGTCTCTTCACGGCTCTTGCCTTCCACATTGATTTTGATGCCAGCCTGGGCCGCCATATCCGCAGCAGCAAGGGCTATGGATTGTCTGGTCAGATCTCCTGCAAAATAGAGCAGGTTGAACTCGGCATCCATGCCGTTTTTCTCCACCACGCCATCACCGTCTGTATCTGTCCAGCCGCCAGCCGTCAGTATCCGCTTCGCTTCTTGAACATCCGCATCGGCGAATACAGCGTCCGGATTGCCCCATGGCAGATCATCACTGACTGAGTATGCAGGACGACCATGACCCTCCAGCACGCCTTCAACCAACGCATTACGGTCAATGGCTACGTTCACCGCTTGGCGGATGGCGAGGTCGGACGTCACATCGTTCCCAGCAGGGAAACCGTCAGCAGAAGTACCGCCCGCAGGCTGCATGGGGAACATGATTCCCCGGTTATCCACGGTTTTGACCGATTCCAGCGTCATGCCGCTTACCTCCTGCTTGCTGAATGCGGCGGGAATGGCTGCAATGTCGACTGAACCCGCTTGGGCTGCTGCGAAGGCTGCATCCTCGTCCAGATAGAGAAATGTAAGTTTGCGGAATGCAGACTTTTGACCGTAGTATTGCTCGTTTGCTTCCACAATGGCCTGTTGTCCCTTATCCCACTGCACCAGCTTGTACGGGCCGGAGCCGACAGGATGCTCAGCATAATCGGAGCCATAGGCATGCTCAGGCACAATTCCAAGTGTAGTCAGGATACTGATAAACGTGGATTGCGGAGACTTCAATGTAAACACAACCGTTGTTGAATCGGGAGCCTGCACTTCGGCCATATTTGTCAAATCAATCACCGATCCGCTGCTGGCCGCTGTTTCAAATGTGAACTTCACATCTTCCGCCGTCAGCGGTTCACCATCCGAGAACTTCACGTCATCCCGCAGCGAAACGGTCCATGTGAGCCCGTCTTCACTAACGGAATAATCTGTTGCCAGGTCATTGACCAGTTGCAGCTTGGCATCCCTTTTTAGCAGAGTACTCTGAAAAAGCGGCGAACCATACTGCCCCCAGCCTGTTGTCGGATCAAACCCGCCTTCCGGCTCTGTTCCTACCGCAAGCACCAGCTCATCCCTTGGGTGAGAAGCAGCAAGTGCCTGACTCTCTTGAACCGATGAAGCACCTTGCGTACATCCTGCGAGTCCAACTGCACACAATAGTAAAAGACTAAGCCCTGCCTGACTTGAACGTTTTTTCCATGAAATCCCGTGCATGTTTCCCTTTTCCCCCTTATGAAATTGACAACTTGCTCTCCTCTAGTAGATGCAGTATTTCTTCCAACCAGATTCGTTCCAGTTCATATTCGTGTTACTATTTTTAGCAATTGTAGCACAATAACAAAATTACGTGTCAATAAAGTTGACTTCAAAATCCATATTTTTTCATTAATAAAGTTGTTCAGAAGAATCGGTCTGGAATTATGGAGTTTCTCAAATTAATAAGTAAGAATAGGTGACAACAAAAAAGACTGTTGGTGATGAACCAGCAGTCTAACTGAATAACTACTTTGTTATCTTCTCTGTGGATACACTTAATGCACTAATTGAACCAAATACCCAAACAAAGGCTAGTAGATAAATCAGTTTAACTTGGGTATCTTCGTGAAAAATTAGGATACAGAAGAATAGAATAACTCCTGCAATCATTTGAATAGACATCATTGATCTTCTGAAGTAGATTGGAGCAAAATAACATATTATACCCGCTAGAAAGATAAACGGTTCTTCAGCCATGTGCCTGCACTCCCTTACATCCTTTTTATAGGAAAAATCTCTATTACCATATCATGGGGTTAAGGAATGGGAAATCATGTCAGTACTTACTTACAAATAAAAAAGCAAAAGACCCCGAGAAACGATTCTCTGTCTTTTACTTTTTCCAAATCCATATAGCTTGAGGTGTTGTTCATCAGTGTGCTACTTTCACTTGATTATCGGCCGACGGTTTAGCTTGTTTCAAAGCCAGGAAGGCAACTACGATGCCTAGTAAAGTTGTGGCAGCGGCGATAAAGAACGCCGTGTGGATGGCATGATTTAAATCAGCCGGAAGCATGTGTTCCAATGTCGCACCTGTTCCTAGACTCGCTGAAATAATAGCCATAATCACCGCAAGCCCGATCGCTCCACCAATTTGCTGGCCCGTTGAGATTAATGCCGAAGCAACGCCCTGCTCTTTCGGCTCAATTCCTGCACTGCCTGCGATAAACATCGTCGTAAACACCAAAGCCTGACCAATACCAATGACGACTGTACCTGGGATGATTCCCCATGCCGAGCCGGTTTCCGATAGCCCGGTCAGCATTAGGAATCCGATCATACCTAGTCCCATCCCCGTTGCAATGGTACCGGCTACACCGACCTTGCTTAACATCCCATTAATCAGCTTAGCCCCAACAAATGCACTAAGCGTCAAAGGCAAGAAGCTAAATCCGGATTGAATGGCTGAAAATTCAAGCACACCTTGGGTATACAAAGTCATGAAATAATATAATGAACCAAATGAAGCCGAGAAGAGAAATGCGATAAGTGCAGCTCCCGTCAGATTACGATTTCTAAACATCCGGAAGGAGATCAGCGGTTCTTTTGTACGTTTCTCGATCAAGACAAAAGCTAGTAACATCAGCACCCCAATCAAGGCAACTGGAAATGTGGAAGCACTTACCCAGCCTTCAACGGGTGCTTGGATTAAATAATAGACAACAAGTAGCAGACCTGCAGTAACGGATATCGTTCCGGCTGCATCATAGTGTTTAGTGGTAGTGGACACCTTGCTTTCTTTCAAAACAAACGGTGCAAGAATGACGACGAGAAGTGCGATCGGCACATTCACCAGGAAGGTCGCTTCCCATCCGATATAACTTGTCAGAACCCCTCCTAGCAGCAAACCGAGCGACATCCCCACTCCGCCCATCGCGGCCCAGATTCCCATGGCACGGTTTCGTTCAGGTCCTTCTTCGAAATTAGACATGATTAGCGATAACGTTGCCGGCGAAAGTAATGCTCCACCCAAACCTTGCAGGGCTCTGGCTACGATCAACATCAGTTGGGACTCTGCCAGTCCGCCAAGCAGCGATCCTACTCCGAAAAGTCCGATAGCAATCATAAACATGCGTCTTCTGCCCATCAGGTCCGACAGTCTTCCTCCGATGAGTAAAAAACCACCGAATGCGAGTGAATATGCACTTACCACCCACTGGAGGTGATTGGCGGAGAAGCCAAGCTCATTACCTAAGGACGGCATGGCTACAAATATAATCGTGTAATCCAGTGCCAAAACCAACTGTGAAATGGCTAGAATGAATAAGGCTAAACCTTTAAATCGCGTTGAATTCATCTTCTTAATTCCTTTCTTGCAGACAACGGTCTGCAACCTATAATAATTTTTGACCATTTGATCTATTTTGAGGAAAAAGGAATGAAGCACCGTACGACGCTTCATCCTTGTTCCAATACCGAAAGTGTAATGGTTGTGATCTGCTCAATGACGAGCGGATCGTCCGTTAATTTTGCGACTTGCGTTAGCCCATATCGTGAATGGTACAAGTACCGCGCCATGGCACGCATATCCTGATTCGGACTGAACTCTCCCTGCTGCTGGCCGCGTATCAACGCGTCGTACAAAGCCTCTTCCAATCGAATTTTGTCCTGTTCGAAAAGTTCAGCAATCTCTGGATCATGCGGCACTTGGTCAATCGCACTATAGAGAATAAAGCATTCCTTGCGGCGCTGCTCATCTCTTAATGTGTCTCCAATGACGTTGAATATATCCGTGATCGCTTGCTTCACTGGTGTCGTCTCTGCCAAATATGCGACAACTGCAGAGGACTTCTCGTCCACGTAATGTTTCGTTGCCTTCAAAAACAGATCCCGCTTCGTACCATACGTATCGTACAAGCTTTGACGTGCAATACCTAACCCATCAAGCAGAAGGTGCATGGAGGTGCCTTCATAACCATAATGTCCAAACACCTCCATTGCCTTATGCAGCACGAGATTCGTATCAAATTCTTTGCTTCTAGCCAAATGGAAAGCCTCCTTTCTCCTCCTCTATGCTAACGATATTAGATCGTTCAGTCAAGATGAGGCAAATGGTGGTTTCCCGGAAAGACCTCCTGCCGCCCTGCCTTAGGTTACTCCGAAAAACGTACGGCATCATTCACGCTGCCGACCGACTCAATGGCCACAAGTGGATTCCAGAAATCCCGGTAGCGTGTAATCAGCCCATCTTTGGTCTCTACGACGCTGATATAGGTCTGGTTGTACGGGTTGCCCGTTTCCCGGTGCTTGCCGGACGACTTAAATTCTGCCACAACCAGCTCCGGATCAATCGTCAGATGAAACTGAAGATCCGTAAATTCGACCTCAAAATGTTTCGGGAAGTTCTGCATGTAGTCGTACAGCTCCGCTTTGCCTTCCTTGAGATCCGGGAATCCGGCAGGTCCATACGGGAACTCCAGCACGCCATTCTCTTCCCACAGATCGACCCATGCCTTAATGTCTCCGCCGGACAGGTGCTTCAGGTGGTTGCGGAAGGCTTGCTGTGCTCTTTCACGTACAATTTCTACTTCTTGCGTCATCATTTGGTTTGTCATGGTTATATTCCTCCAGTTAATTGGTTTTAAAAATAGATCGTTCAGTCCAAAATCTTTAAAAAAATAGTCTCTACTACTCTGAAGCTTCAGCACATCCGACTCTAGATAAAATCATTTAAAACGATTGGTTACCTATTCATTTTCTTAAACTTCTCTAAGGCGAATCGCAGGCTTTAGGAGCGGTGAACTAAAGTTGAACCAAAAATCCCGATAGTGCTTAATGAAGCCGTCTTTGGTCTCCACGACGCTAATGTACGTCTGGTTATGTGGACTGCCTGTCTCCCTATGCCATCCAACTGCCTTGAACTCCGCAATCACAAGCTCCGGATCAGTCATCGGATGAAAAACCAGCTCTGTAAAATTCACGTCAAATCGCTTCGGGAAATCCTTCATGTAGTCATACAACTCAGATTTGCCGATCTTCTTTTCCTGAGATCTTTCTAGACCGTAAGGAAATTCGAAAATGCCATCTTCCTGCCACAACTCTACCCAAGCCTTTATATTGCCGCCAGCTAAATGCTTCAGATAGTTGCGAAATGTGTCTTGCGCTCTTTCCCGAATACCTTCCTGCGTCAAACTTGCTTCTCGAATCATCTTCGATTACGACCTCCTTTTATTGTTGACCATTTGATCTAGAATTATCATATCATTACCGGAACGATTGATCAATAATTATTTTCGTTCTTTTTTATGACCAGATTTCCTTCACTGTTTCAGCCACTATCTCAAATGATCGCATACGAGCCTGATGATCGTAAATGTGGCTCGTAATAATGAATTCGTCCGCTTCTGTTGCTTCATAAATAGCAGGCAGCTTCTCTCGAATGGTCGTCTGATTACCAATAATACCAAAGTCCAGTTGTTTGGAAATAAGCGCCTTCTCATGGGGTTGCCATAATGCATCCATATTTTCTACCGGTGGCTGGAGTTTATCCGGTCGACCGTGCAGTAGGCTTAAGACCTGCTGCGCTTCTGAAGTAGCAAGGTAGCGTGCTTCATCTACGTTGTCAGCTGCCATGACGGTCAATCCTATCATGACATAGGGATCTGCCAATGTTTTTGATGGAATGAAGGAATTACGATACGCATTCAGCGCTTTATGCAATCCATCTGGGGCAAAATGGCTCGCGAATGCGAACGGCAAGCCGAGGCGTCCTGCCAACTGTGCGCTGACATCGCTTGAACCCAGCAGCCATATCGGAATGTCCAACCCTTCACCAGGGACTGCACGTACACCTGAATGATTCGGATGGTATGCGGCATCCAGATAAGTACGCAACTCGTCCAGCAGCTCCGGAAATTCCGCTCCGTTAGCTCCTAATGTTCTACGTAGCGCTTGAGTTGTCCGCATATCCGTGCCAGAGGCTCTACCTAAGCCCAAGTCAATGCGTCCCGGGAACAAAGATTCCAATGTTCCGAACTGTTCCGCTACGACAAGCGGCGCGTGATTGGGCAGCATTACCCCGCCGGACCCCACTCGGATCTTCTCGGTACCGTTTGCGACATGCCCAATAAGGAGCGGAGTAGCCGAACTCGCAATTCCCGGCATGTTATGGTGCTCAGCGAGCCAGAACCGATGGTAGCCCAGCTTCTCAGTGTGACGAGCGAGATCCAACGTTCGTCCGTAAGCATCCTGGGCTGATCCGCCAGCCAATATCGGAGCTAGATCTAGCACGGAAAGTTTAGGTATAAATTTAGACATTTCAATTCAACCTCCATTATAATTTGACCATTCAGTCTGAAAAGAGCAAAAAAATAAATGATTACACGTATCTTTGATGTTATGATGCTCTCAGTAATCATGCATTGATGCCCTCTTTGTGAATTGAGTATACCAATTCCAGAACAAACGGTCAATAATTATTTTTAACTTGTTCTCGACATTCTCAAATAATCAAATTCGTAGAAAAGTTTTTTTACTTCCCTGTCCATTAGCTGAATAAAAACAGCCGATCACATGGATCAGCTGATTTGTATAATATTGAGCTAACGTTTTCCCTGATCTTAACTCTTTTTTAACCACATTGGTAATAAAGGAGTAACGATTCAGTATGAGTAATCTACGGTAGAACTTCATTATTTTTATTTGAACGAATATAAAACTGCTAAGTTGATTTTTTAGCTCAGCTATTTATTGAGTTCATTAACTGGAAGAAGTATTCAGGTTTATGAGTCTTATTTAGGTTATACCATGAATGTAATGTATCTGGTGCAAATACATCTAATTTTTTCAGTACTTCCATCGCAAATTCCAGAGGAGCTATTCCTGATGCAGTAACTAGATTCGTATCAGATACCGCCGCAGATCCCATCTCATAGAACTTTTCTCCTTTATAATTAGGACATACCATTTTAGTGTATTCCAAATTATTACTTGTATGCTTTCTAGTGTCTAAGTATCCCCTATTCGCAAGGGCCTCCGTTGCACCACAAATTGCAGCAACAATAGTGCCAAGCTCTAAAGCTTGGCCAATCCTTTCCAAGATAGGTTGATGAATTTCTTCATTCCAGGTAGTCCCTCCTGGCAAAATTAAAAGATCTCCACTCTCAAGAGTACATTCTTCAAGGGATATCTCTGGTTTTATGCTCAGTCCTCCCATTGTAGTAATCATTTCTTTATTAGCTCCTACTGTAATTACTTTTAAAGGTACAACATCTTTTTTGAAATATCTTCCCGAGTTTAGTTCAGCAACTAAATATCCATATTCCCAGTCCGACATTGTATTAAATACATATAGAAAAACTTTTTTGGTTTGCATCCAATAACACTCCAATCCCAATTGATATAGCCAAATGTAACATGACTTCACTGACAACTAGCGTCAGGGAAGTTATCAATTTTGATGAAAATGTATTAACTCCGACAAAACTTCAATCATTTTTTTCTTAAGGCTGACTGGCTCAACAATTCGAATAGATTTACCGTACGATAAAAGGAAATAAGGTACATGTGTATGTATCAACTCTTTCTCAAAATGAAATACGGCTTGATTTGAAGTCCGCTCTTGTAAATAATGTCCTAAAAACCAATGTTGGCAAATATCAGCTAATACACTTTTATCCCCATGAATAACTAAAGAAATAATCTCTTCCTTATCTTCTATAGTTGGAAGAAGATTTTTCATAAAAAAGACATGTGCTGAAAAATGTTCTGGCCGGTCAAACTTATTTTCGGTTAGCATTAGATCTTCAATTCGATCTACTCTAAAACTACGGATATCACTCCTAAGATGACAAAATCCAATCACATACCATTTATTATTCCAATAGATAAGTCTGTACGGATCAACCAATCTATCCTTTATTTGCTTTCCGCCACTTTTATAGTGGAGAATTTTTACTGAATACCCGTCAGCTACGGCCTGCTCCAACTCCTTCAAAAAAGGCTGCATAGAGAGTGAACTTAATCGACTTATAACTTCAAGACTAGTTAAATGTTGGTTTATCTTGGTTTCCTGCTCTTGATTTGAGTATTTACTTAGTTTGGAAATGGCCCTATTTAATGCTTCACCTCCATAATATCCGGCTTCTTCTGCAAAAACTGCTGCATGTAACAGTGAAGTTTGCTCCTCAAAATCAAAAAAAAGAGGTGCCTCAATAAAATTGTTCATTAAAGTGTATCCACCGTTATGTCCTGGTTCTGAAATGATAGGTACGCCACTTGTTGAAATTGTATCGATATAACGATACACAGTCCTTATGTTCATCTCTAACTTTTCTGAGATTTGTTTTGCAGTCATTTTTTCACCTGATCGAAGCATCCATAGAATTGCTAGCATGTTGTCTATTTTAGGCATGTAATTCCACCTCTATATAAATTCTCTTGTTAGTTTAAACCATGTTCTCCAGAGAGCTGTTGAATAAGGTTAACGAGTATTCCTTTTGAGAGATCAAATTTTGGGTGATCCGTTGTATGACCTCTGTATCGCGGAGCTCCAGAAAATCTGGGATCAACAAATCCGCAGGTGCTATCCATTTCGAATCAATGATCTCCGCTTTATCTAACTGAAGAGAACCACCGATGATTTCACCAATAAAATGAAATAAAATAACCTGATGATTTGTACTACTCATGAAATTGTAAATGCCTGTAGTGGCTGTAAGTTTAACATCGTACCCGGTTTCTTCCTTTGCTTCTCGACGTGCCGCCTCTAGAATATCTTCATGATATTCGATTCTCCCTGACGGGAAGTTCCACGTATTCCTAACCGTTGCTTTGTTTTCCTTAATCATAAGCAGCTTATCTTCATCTATTATCGAAACACTTACGACCAATACAATCCCGTTTTGAGTCACGCTGAAAAACCTCCATAATTAAAAAATCAATCTACCACCATCCGAACTTACCTTCCGATCCCCAATATTTAGACTAACACATCATGCAGCTATTCTGCTTAATAGATTAAGGAAGATTGATAATGGATGAACTGACCCTGTGTTTAATCCACACCGCTTGTTTAGTGTCTGAATATTACTGTATTTAGCTTAATGAAAATTACCGCTAGAGTATGAGGTCATAGAAGGTGGGATGGGAAAAATGGCTATTTTATCAACTGGGCCGATAGAAAACAATCCCGTTTCCGGGGTTAGACCGACACAACAGGTTACCATTAGATTGGTAAGTCGTGCTGCGGACTCTCTAACTGTATCTGTCCAGGGATATGTGCTTAGCACAACAAGAACACTGTATGTGAGTGAAGTAATCAGTATCGCCCCTAACGAAGCATTGACCAGAAATTATTTTGCGGATTTAGATGCTTATGAGTTTGTTTTTGAAACAAGCATGGAAGGTGCAGAGCAAGTAGGGATTTCAGTGTGGGGTAAACAAGCCTCCGGACAATTGGTTGATGCACATCGTGTAGTAGATCACGAAAAAAACAGTTAAGAAAAGTCTGGCAGATAAATCTGCTCAAAAGAAGGAGATGTGGCGATGAGCTTTTTATCAACAGGGCCAATAGAAAATAACGCTGTGAACGGTGTAAGACCGACTCAAACAGTTACCGTCAGAATCGATAACCGCAGCGATGTGACAGCATCATCCGTACAAATACAGGGGTACTACATGGATGGTGGATTGAGGGTTTTGTATGTCAGTGAGTCTTTAAACATCGCCCCCAATCAAGTAGTAACCAACAATTATTTTGCCAACTTTGATGCGTTCGAGTTTACCTTTACAACAACCACGACGGTTAATGATCCTGTACAGGTATCCGTCTGGGGCAAGAGCAGCACAGGCTCTTTAGTAACTGCCCATCGCTTGGTCTCTTCCGAATTGCTGGGTGATGTTCCAGACATCACCGGAGTCACAGGCTCAACCGGTGCGACCGGAGCTCCTGGGTCTACTGGTGTGACAGGCGCAACGGGGGCTCCGGGGGCTACTGGTTTCACAGGAGCAACAGGGGCTCCGGGTTCTACCGGTGTGACAGGCGCGACGGGGGCTCCGGGGGCTACTGGTGTAACAGGTGCGACGGGCTCTCCGGGGGCTACTGGTGTGACAGGCGCAACGGGGGCTCCGGGGTCTAACGGAGTAACTGGCGCGACAGGGGCTCCGGGCTCTACTGGTGTCACAGGTGCAACGGGGACCCCGGGTTCTACCGGTGTCACAGGCGCAACGGGGGCTCCGGGGGCTACTGGTGTCACAGGTGCGACGGGGGCTCCGGGTTCCACGGGTGTCACAGGTGCAACGGGGACTCCGGGCTCTTCCGGTGTCACAGGTGCAACGGGGGCTCCGGGCTCTTCCGGAGTAACGGGTGCAACAGGCTCTCCGGGGGCTACTGGCGTAACAGGTGCAACAGGTTCTCCGGGGGCTACTGGTGTCACAGGTGCGACGGGCTCTCCAGGGGCTACTGGTGTCACAGGTGCAACGGGGGCCCCGGGCACAACTGGAGTCACCGGAGCGACAGGTGCTCCAGGTTCTACCGGGGCTACTGGAGCAGCAGGTGCTGGCGCCATCATTCCTTATGCATCCGGCCTTCCAGTTGCACTGACTACCGTATTAGGGGGACTTTTGAATACCTCCAGTTTAGTTGGATTTGGCAACAGTGCTTCAGGTGTAAGTGTCAACGGAGGAATCATTGATCTCACAGGCGCTGCCGGCACCTTGCTAAACTTTGCTTTCTCCGCATCACGTTCAGGAACGATTACTTCACTGGCCGCTTATTTCAGTACGACAGCTGGACTAAGCTTGGTTGGATCTACCATAACCATAACTGCACAACTATTCAGATCTACTACACCAAATAACTCCTTTACGGCTGTACCGGGTGCTGTAGTAACCTTGACGCCTTCATTGACCGGTGTCTTGGCACTCGGAACAATATCCAGCGGATTGACAACAGGACTTAGCATTCCGGTAACTGCCGGTGACCGCCTGCTTATGGTGTTCTCGGCATCAGTAACAGCGGGAATTGATGTGGCTACAACGTTGGCCGGATATGCAAGCGGCGGACTTAGCATCACTTAACGTGAAGTTCAGTTTCATATTAAATTGAGATACACAGACCCTTCGCCGATCATGGCGGGGGGTCTCTATCTATGTATGAGCACACAAGTGGTCTATTTTGCCCGCATGCTGAACAAAAGCAGCCGATCACATGGATCAGCTGCTTACTACATATTTATTCAGTTATCGTTTCCCATTAATTGAACTTTCCATTTTGATCGTTTGTTCATGAGCTTACCCGATCATGCATGCAGAAGTGCCAAGCGTACCCTCTACCTCGTTTCCTTCCTTACGCCAGTACTCCATGCCTCCAAGCATTTCTTTCACCTGAAAACCCAGACGGGATAAGCGGGCTGCTCCTTTGCTGGCGCCATTGCAAGCCGGCCCCCAGCAGTAGACGACGATGACCTTATCTCTGGGCAAAGACGCTGTTGTTTCTTCGCTGATCGTGTTGGAAGGAAGACTAAGAGCTCCCGGGATATGGCATTCTCCATAAGCAATAGCGCTTCTTACGTCGATGAGTACAAAGTCATTGAGACCTTGCGTCATATCGTGCTTTACGTCTGAGACGTCCGTTTCTACGGCAAGCTTGTTCATGAAATGCTGATGAATGTACTCAGGCGAAGGAGCAGGCGTCTCTAAGACGAGGGAATATCGGATTTGATTTGTCATTTGGGTTACCTCCAAGGGGGCTGATTTGATTTCTTGCAATCAATGTAACACAGCCTCTAACCATGGAGTTATCGATAGAAATCTATAAGATACTTCAATCATATTGATAATTGGTTTCACTGATCAAATCCACGAAACCTTGAAAAGCTTTGGATTTCCACTTCTTTTTAGAATATATGAGTTGCGTATAAAAGTTGCACTCCGGATGGACGAAAGGAATAGCGACAATTTGGCCCTTACGGATTTCCTCGGTAACCGCTATACGCGGCAGCAAGGCAATACCAAGATCGTAAATGACGCACTGCTTGATTGCTTCCAGATTGCCGAATTCGTAGGAAAGACTGTAATTCACTTGATTCCCTTTCAAAACATTGAGAAGCATAGCCCGGTAAGTGCAGCCATCTTCTGTCATAATCAACGATTCACCCTCAAGATCTTCAATGTGGACTTCACTTTGAAAAGCAAGTTTATGATCAGGATTCGTGATAAAAACTAACGTTTCTTCCCTTAAAATGCTGCAGTGAAGATCCGGATCCTTAAATGGAGGATCCAAAATGATCCCTATGTCTAGTTCGCCACTTTTGACTGACTCAATAATATAAGGTTCGTTACCAGGCTGGATGATCACATTGATACCAGGGTATTCTCCACGATACTTTTGAAGATATGGCGGAAGGCAGAAGGCAGCCAAAGTCTCGATAGTTCCTATGGACAGTTTTCCCTTGGATTGTTTGGATACGACTTCTTTGGACTCTTCATGCAGTCTGTGTATATCGTTGGCGTATTGCAACAGCGTTTCGCCAGCCAACGTTAGCTTCATTCCCCTGCCAAAACGTTCTAAGAGAACGACGCCGTAAGCTTCCTCCAGCTTCTGAATCTGAGTCGTGATGCTGGACTGTGCATATCCAAGTGTTTCCGCGGCTCGCGTATAGCTTCCCCACTTCGCCACTTCCCGAAAGGTTTTCAAATAAGTTAGTTCCACGAGCATCCCTCACCTTTTGCAAGTTCCCGATACTTTATCATGAACTCTCGGTTATGACAATTGAATCATCAAAATTAATGATATTACCCAGATTTAATTATCGATAACTTTGATGAGAATCAGCATTGTATGATTAGTGCAGTGTTAAAAAATACAGATGTAGAGCGAATCGCGGATAGCGAGCTTGAAGTGCTGTAACCATTTTGCGGAAAGTAGTCATAGAACAACAATCTGAGTAACCCAAAGCTTTAAAAACCTTTAACTTTCATTAAACTAACCTGCCCGTTAGTCGAACAAAAGCAGCCGATCATATTGATCAGCTGCTTTCTTAGTTTTAACGATATCGTTTCCCGTTAGTTTATTTACGGTCTGCATATTTTACTCTTGTTTTGAAGCATGGTCATTGCGTCCTTATCTTCAAATATTATTCTGTAATTATGCTACTTAATTTTTGAAAATTACGACCATATGCTTGCTTCCCATATATTCAACGGAAGTATTTAACTGCTCCGCTACAAAACGAACAGGAACGAACGCACTGCCGTTCTTCAGAAGTAAAGGAGCATCTTGCATCACCGTTTGCTGGTTTACTTTTACCTGCCTGTTCCCTACAGCCCAACGAATCGTTTTACCATCCTTCTGAATCGTTACCTCTTTGGTGCTCTGTTTCCAATTCACGGCTGCCCCAAGCTTCTCGGAGATGAAACGGATCGGCACATAGGTACGTCTCGTCTGAATAAATGGCGCTGCGGTAATACGATAAGCACTTTCTCCAACATAAGCAGTCGTGCTGCCGATCACCAAGCGCTGTGTCTTACGCTGACCGCCAGGCAACTCATTTCCTGCCATTTTCACAAATAATTTAGTTGTTTTCGATCCCTTGCTTAAATCTAAATAGTTATTTTGCAGTGCAAGTGGTTCAATGAATGCACCCGTATCATAATACGGTAAAAAACCACGTTGTTGGAGCGGCTCTAAATCCCAGATTCGATTGTTTTTCAAATAGAGGTAAGACAATCTTTGAAGATTTCTCATCGGCTCCAAATCATAGATCTGGTTAGATGATAAATCCAGAGAAAGTAAGTTAGTTAATTTAGATAACGCAGCAAGATCTTTGATGTTATTATTCGCAGCATCGAGTCTCCAAAGATTAACCAATCCTGCTAGCGGCTTTAGATCTGTGATCTTGTTAGAACTTATGGACAACGTATTCAGATTAACTAGTCCCGCTAGCGCTGAAAGATCATTGATTTGGTTGCTAGCTAGAGATAAATCTGTCAACTTCGTTAACTTCCCAAGGGGCTTAATATCCTCAATTTGATTGTCACTCAGATCCAAGGTCGTCAAATTCACAGCATCGGATAGAGGTGAAATATCAGCAATTTGATTTCTGCTTAAAGAGAGCCTCGTCATATTGACTGCATACTCCAAACCCTGCAAACTCTTAATTCCTTTACCCGCCAAAGGAACGTCGGTCAGTGACTCTAGATCCTCTTTGGTTAGGGATTCATCGTCGTTTTTATTCAATAATGACTTAAGCGCTTGTTCTAGATTGGGATCCTCAAAAGCCAAAGGCTGTTGGTTAGACGCCTCCATGTAAGCCTGTCCTGGTAAGCCCAGACCCAAGACAAAGATAATTATTAATCCAGCAAGGTATTTCTTCATTCTGACCATCCCTCTCCAATCCCTGTATAAACTAGCCAGTAGTTGCTTCAATTAGTACGCAATTTGGATAGAAAAGTTGTATTGAAGAGTAATGTAAATAGTTGAATAAAAGCAGCCAATCACAATGATCAGCTGCTTTCTTGTTGTTATGGGCTAACGTTTCCCGTTAGTTTAATGCTTCCTCCTTTTTGCTTGTTCAAACTCTTTGTGTAAAAACCTTTAGACGATAAATTTTCATAAGTTATTGCAATCACCTTAATAATTCGCTTTTGCAATTTATCCATATTTTTAGACAAATCATTTGACATCAAAGTTTAATCCATGTACCCATCATAGTGTAAACCTCCAAATAAAAAAGACCGTAAAGAAACTAATTCTTCAGGGCCCTTTAAGAAATCCTATTTTATCAGATAGATTGTCTACAGTCCCTTTTCTACGGACATCCTACGAACTGGGATCTAGGGTCAATGATTCATATAATGGGCATATAGTTGCTCGAATGTTGTAAAACATTCGACTTTTCTGCCGACCTTATCATACTCGTCTAGATATTCATCCATCACTTCAAGGAACTTCTCTTTCATAACTGGTAAATCACTTGCATCAAAGTACTGCATAAGATCAAATTTCTTGGTTCCTTTCTCCACAGCCATTTCATCAAGATACCCTTGTGCTCCAAAGGCCGAAAGAAAGACGTAGGAGGCATCGTCCGTTATAACACTGTTCAAAATTTTATTGCGGTAGTTGCACCACAATTCTTCGTATGTTCCTTTAAGATTATCAAAGGTTGGAGCAGGTTTAACAATGAAGTTATCACACATCGTGCAATGTAACCTCGTAACGCTATTCAACATATTAAAAGATGCTATTCGAATATTTTCAATGGAATGAGCTTCGATGATTGACATGTATAAGGATTCGAGATCATTCGGAATATAGCGAAGCGAGCGTATCTCTTCCGAATATCGCTTAATTCCTCGTTTGATGCATGTGTTATTCATGCTGACCAAGGCATTGACTAGATTGTACAGAACGCCGGCAGATGCATGTCGCACTGAACCGATATCTTCACCCAGCATCGTATCACTGTATGCTTGCTTAGCCAGATTGATCCATTTATTTGCTCGATTAAGACACGCTTCTCCTATCGGGTTCGCGAGTGTATCTAGAGCTTTTTGCTTGAAGTCGTTCAATTTCTCCAAATCCTCAGGCTTTGCATAGTAGAGAATTTTGAGCTCGGTTAGGTCGGATACGTTGGGACTCTCTAAGGTGGATTGCTCTTGTATTCTTGAATCCCATGGCGTGCAGTAGATGTCATATCCAACGTCATCCAAGATGAAGCAATCGGATATTTCCCATCCCCGTTCTGTATTATTAATGATAACTAGATCAAGATCGCTTTTCTCATGGAAGTCCCCCGTGCTAAAAGAACCCGTAAGCCCAATAATTGCGATATCGTCTAGAAAATCTCTTTTCACCCGTTCAACCACCATGTTAATGAGCAGTTCATTTTTGCTCAGCAGCTTCTCCTTTATGTTTTCATCCATTCGTTACACCGCCTTCGTATGATCCGGCCGTTCTTCATTCCAACAACCTTAACTTGAGTCTATCGATATAAAGGTGCGGTTACTAGGTATAAGTTGATTTAATTCATCTTTGAACAAAATCCACTAGACCGTCGATAAGACGATTTAGTGGATTTCATTAGTTCTTTTTATAGACAATTTTCTTTATACTTTCGCAGGACAAGAAGTATCGCCCCGCCAATTCCTCTATAGTGATGCCTTTGCAGAATAAGGATTTAATCTCCGCGTTTCGAGCAGAGATCCTATTCTTGCTTAGGGTTTTCTCGCCCCATTTTAAGTGCGCCTCTTTGGGTTTGGGGATATAAACCAATTCGCCTTGAACGTATTCTTGAATGATACGTAGCAATTCTTCCGGAAAAATAGACTCGGCTTTTGAATATTTCATGGACCTCACTCCTTATTAAATAAATCAATAAGGTGCAAAGCCAGTTAGTAGAATATTACGATTCGTCATTGGCAATGTAATTGTTTCTAAACTCTATGCAAAGCATTGCCATATCCTTCACTGGCTTTGCATAGAGAGATGCATGTAAGAATCCTACCCCAATTGTTTTCAATAGCCTCACCTCCAATAAAACAGATAGTTGCTATCTGATAATATATCAAAGCTTGTTGTTCAAGTGTCTTACCATGTCTTTGGACTAACACGATTGTACGTTTACATTGAATTACCAGCCGTTTTCCCTGTGAGAGAGGTGCTTGAACCGAGTCTTCAAGAACTTCAGATGAGTCGCCAGTTGTTGGACGGGTTCAATTTTCATATGTTTAAGATGCATCATAGGGTAAATTTGACTTGCACATCCGGTGGAGTAACAGCGTTAAGATATACACTTGTAGACAGACTACTCTAATTATTCTCCAAAAAGTTCAACTAACCTGCCCGTTATTTGAACAAAAGCAGCCGATCATATTGATCAGCTGCTTCCTTGGTTTTATGAGCTCTCGTTTTTACGTTAGTTGAATACTAAATGCAAGACGGGTCCCTGTTTTCATTATTAAGGCTTGACCGTTTCGTTAATCTTCTCGAAATACGGGGACAGCTTGGAGGCTAGTTGCTCAAATTGCTGCTGCTCTTTTGGGGTCAATTGCTCCTCATGACTGACCCCATTTTCATCAGTGATCTTCAGTTTTAATACCATCAACTGCTTTGTCAGTTCCATATATTCTTTAAACTCATCTTCCGTAAGCTTGCCTTTTGCTGCCTGAAGCATCCCTTCAATCTCTTGATAGTCTTCTTGTGTACCCCCTTTCTGTTCAATAGTCGAAGAAGAACCAAAAATATCATCGGCCAAATAGGAGGCTGCAAATGCAGCTGACGGAATGAGGATTGCTACTGCAGCAATACCTGTGAGTATACGTTTTTTCATTGGAGATCTACCTCTCTTCTCATTTAAATAGTTTTGATAGGACTGTCGTACACGTCCATACAACTCGGGTGGGCAGTGCATCGAATCCGCCACCTGGCGAAGTTCATCACTCAACTCTTTGTCAATGGACATACACGTCTCCTCCTGTCATTTCATATCGTTTCCGGAGTTCTTTCCGTGCTAGATGATGCCTGGATTTAACTGTGCCAACGGGGATCTGCAACATGTCCGCAATTTCTTCCAAGGTATAATCGTGAAAATAGCGCAGGATGACGACCACACGTAGTTTGTACGATAACTGGCGGACAAGGCTAAAGAGCTCATGCTGCGTTTCGGACTGCAAGACTACTTTGTCCGTCCAGTCGAACTGTTGTTCACAAGTCATCTGGCGATTTCGTTCAAAAAGGCGAATTCGTCTCCAGGTCTTTCTTTTCCAATCCTGTACAAGATGGACAGTGATCCCGTGCAACCAAAACCGGAATGGTCGGTTAGGGTCGTATTTCTGATATGACCGCCACATGTGCATGTATACTTCGTTCACAATTTCCTCAATATCCTGTTTGTTGTAGACGAGAAAAGCAACGGTCCGATAGACATCTTGGTGAGTCGCCTGATAGACCAGCTGGAAAGCTGACTCATCACCAAGTATTGCTTTTTCAAGCCATTGAATTAACTCTTTATCATTCATGGGGGCCCCTCCTGAACGTGATACAAATCTTATTTCGCTCCCGTGCGGGAAAAGGTTCAGTAGAAGAATGGATTCTTAAGTACCCATGTCTGAACACAAAAAACTCAATCCCAATCAGACGCTAAAACCCCCATAATATACGTATCGTGAAATTCTCCCTCAAAAAAAGCATGTTTCCTTAACTTCCCTTCCACACTAAATCCCACTTTCTTATACAAACCAATAGCTCGTTCATTAACACCTCTTGTAGTTAAGTAGATTTTATTTAAACGCAGCTGCTTAAAGCCAATGTCAAGCATTTGCTTCATAGCAGGTTCTCCATAACCTTGTCCACGTGCTTCTGGAGCTAACAAGATACCAATACTTGCTCTACCATGTTCAAGTTCTATATTTTGAAGAAAAACCCATCCAATGAGACGCTTTTCATCATTTTTTATAGCTAATAAAAGATCTCCGTCCTGACGTTTTTTCTCCACATGATTCACAGTTTGTTCATAGGTCAATGGAGTTCTTCCAACCATGGAAATAGAAACGGAGTCATTCAACCAGTGATGCAGTTCTTTAATGTAATCTGTTTCAAAAGCATGTAGAGTTACTTTTTTATCGCTCATTTTTTTTCCTCTTTTCATAAAATTATTTTTAGTAAATATAAATTGACTTAATCCAAGTATTTATTTTTTTTCATTATATACTTCAAATAAATAACTAAAAGGATCATTCTTGTTATCTGTTTCCGATTTTTTTTCATGTAGTGATATAGCTAATGATGCTAGAATTAAGATACAAGCACACATAGAGATTAAACTCAATAAGCCCAACACGATAACCATACAAGTACCTCCTAAACTTTTTATACATATTGATAAAAGTTTAGATTATGGAAAGCGTTTCAGAGCAAGCCCAAAAAATTTGAAAGGAGAACAAATGGCAAACATAAGAGATATCGCAAAAATGGCCGGCGTCTCAATTACAACCGTATCCCGTGTAATTAATAATCAGCCGTATGTAAGCTTAGAAAAAATAGAAGCGGTTAGACGAGCTATTGAGACTAGCAAATATGAAAAAAACATAAATGCCGTCCATTTAAGTAAAGGAAAAACCTTTCTTATCGGTGTTGCAATCCCATTTTTTAATCATCCATTTTTTGCTTTAATCGTCGAGGGTATTGCAAATGAGGCATTGAATTCTAACTATAAGATGGTTCTGTTCCAGACTAATTATGAAGAAAATAGAGAAATTGAAGCCTTAGATATGTTAAAACAAAAGCAAATAGACGCTTTGATCATATGTTCCAGAATTTGCAAATGGGATGTTATAGATACCTATTTAGATTATGGTCCAATCATCTTCTGTGAAAATACGGGAGACAGAAAAGTTTCTTCAGTATATATGGATCACTATAAAAGTTTCTCCAAGGGATTAGAGTACTTGTATTCTAAAGGTCATAGAAAGATAGGCATTTGCGTGGGGAGAAAAGCGGGAACGAACGGTGTGCAAAGGATAACAGCCTATAGGGATTTTTTTAAAAAGATCAACGAACCATTTGAAAGTGAATATATTTTCTCAGACAATTATGATTTCGAGAATGGGCAGGAGATTGTTGAAAAATTAATAAATATGAATAATCCTCCCTCAGCTTTATTAGTTTCAAACGACCAAGTAGCTGCAGGAATAGTTACATGCAGTAAGGAAAAGGGAATTTCAATACCAGATGATCTGGCAGTTATAGGGTTTGACAATCAACCAATTGCTAAAATTATGAATATTACTACAATTGAAATACCTCTAGTGGAAATGGGAAGAAAGTTATTACTTCGGGCAATTAGTGATGAAGTTCTTTCATGCGAAGAAATAGCAGTTAAATTAGTTGAACGACTCACAGTATAGTTAAAAAACTTTGGCAGTTCCCTCCAACCTGCTTTTGTGGCTATTTCCAAGCAATCAACAAATACCCCAACTCAAAATGCTTCAAAACTAACTTTTATTACCGCAAAAAAATAAGCAGCCTGCTAATTCGCAGACTGCTCGTAGCTTTTCAACTAAAGTTTCCCGTTAGCAGAATACTTAATTCTTCATCCAATCATTGAAATGATCTGCAACAAATCGAATCTCGCTCTCATAGTGAGCCAAGTGTCCTTCATCCACCATTTTTTGAAAGGCCAAATTCCCTTCGGCAGCACCATTCCTCAACGTATCACACATCGTTGTCAATCGTTGGATAATCCACTGACACAGTTCATTAGGGATGGGAATTCCATATGATTCGAAAAACAGATGGATTCGTCGACTTCGCTCTCTAGAGTGCAAATCTGTTTCGTATACCACCGTTTTTTCCGAGGTATGGTTAGGCTGGAAGCTGGCAAGTGGAACCGATGTATAAAGGGTATACGCAATGTCCGACATGCGGGGACCGGGGCCAGCCATGTCAAAATCAATCAGCGCTGCTGGATTCTCATTTTGAAAGACAACGTTATACAGCGCAGCGTCATTATGGCATATCACTTCGTGCTCACGCTCGTCGACATAACTAAGCTGCCACTCGCCATTAGCCAAGAGAGTTGATCCTTCAGTCGCATCATGAAAACGGCGTAAAAGACATGCTAAACCCACAAGCGTTTCATCTGACCACATGTAAGGTTTAAGTTCAGGGTACTCGTTTCCTGGGACTTCCCCAGGAATGAATGATAATATTTCACGGTCAGAGTCGTCGGTTCCGAGAAATCTTGGTGCTCCTTCAAATCCTTGCTTCTCTAAATGTTTGAGCAGCTCATGAACACTCGGACTCCAATAACCAGTGGGACGGAGAACCATATTCTCCTTTCGTATAATGTGATTCACATTCCCACCCTTCAATACTTCTTCCTGAGTCACTTTGTCTCCCCCTTTTTATTATTTTTTTCAAAGCCACCACGCTTAGATGAGATTTGGTTGAATACCTTTTTTATTCTTTATATCTTTTAAGGAACCTTCTATATAGGCAGAGTACTTCAAAATATTCATTTTCACCTTATTCACTAACATCCTCGTTCATTGACATTAATCCGAATTCGGAATAAAATACTTATTAATTTCAATCCGAATTCGGATTATATGCAAGGAGACTTGTAATGAGTAACGATGGTCGTAATGAGATACGCCGCTTGATGATTGCAGTAAACCGAATTGATGAGCTTTACTACCGGGCACTGCGCTCACTCAAAGTTAAAGACAACACATTCGTATTGTTTTATGCGATTTCTGATGGAATGTCCCACTCCCAGAAACGAATCTGCGAAGAATGGCTTATCCCGCGTACGACATTAAACACGATAGTGAAAGAATGTATACATATGGGTTACATTCAACTTGTTTCTCAAGGGAACAAAGAAAAAGAAATTGTTTTAACGGACAGCGGAAAAGCTTTTGCTGCAAGTATCTTAACGCCAATTTTTGCCGCGGAGGAAAAAGCGATGGAGCCGCTTTTGGGAAAGGGTCTCGTTGAACAGTTGGAATGTTTTACGGAACGACTACAATTGGAATTTCAGCAAATGAAGGAGTAGATCATTGTGAAAGCAAACCTCGAACCAAACGTTACTTTGGAACTGGCCAAAAAATCGGATCTGCCAGAATTCAGAAAAAAATTGCAGGAAGCCTTTGCTATTGTCGTCACTGAAGCATTTGGAGATGCTGATCACGGGCCGATTCCATCGGATCACGATGTTCAGCAGTCTTTTGATGCTCCTGGAGCAGTCGTATATCATATTCTTCAAAAGGATCAGAAGGTCGGTGGGACCGTACTGCGTATTAACAGCAAAACAAACCATAATTACCTAGATTTGTTCTACGTATCTCCGGAACATCACAGCCAAGGAATTGGACTTTCTGCTTGGAAAGCCATTGAAGCAAAGTATCCGGAAACTGTACGTTGGGAAACCGGAACACCCTATTTCGAAAAACGAAATATCCATTTCTATGTGAATAAATGTGGATTCCAAATTGTAGAGTTCTACAATAAGTATCACCCTGAACCGCACATGCATCGCAATGAATGCGAAAATAACAAACCCCTATTGGGGGATGAGGACTTTTTCCGATTTGAAAAGGTTATGAACAAGGATTAAACAACTGTTCTTGTTAAATTAACTTGCCCGTTAGTTAAACAAAAGCAGCCGATCACTAAGGTCGGCTGTTTCTCGATTTAGACGCAGTACTACTCATATTCTACAGAACTAACTGTATGGGTTAAGAATCGCGAGGATCTGATGATCCTCCCATTTTCCATTAATATGAACATTCTGTCGAGCAATGCCTTCTTTTTGAAAGCCAGCCTTCTCCAGCACTCGAATTGAAGCGATATTATGCGTCATGGCCCCTGCTTCAATTCGATGTAATTTTAATGTATTGAAGCCATAGTCAACGACTAACCGAACAGCCTCAGTCGTATAGCCTCTACCGTTACTTTTTTGATCTAAGTCGTATCCGATATATGCACTTTGAAGAGGGCCCCGCATCACGTGGAAAAGGCTTACCGTCCCCACTAACATATTATCGGTGTTTGTAAAGATTCCAAAATTATATGCTTGGTCATTTTTTCGATCTTCGTCCTGCTTTTGGATACGCTTGAGCTGTCCTTCCATCGTATAAAAGTCGTCGGTGCGTGTCGGTGCGTAGCTTTCAAAAAAATCACGGTTTTCTATCTGCAACTGGAGTAGTCCAGCAGCATCATCGACGGAAATTTCCCTAATATGTATGTTGACGCTTCTCAAAGTAAGCCACTCCTCTTATAAATAGTTGTGTAAATGATTGAGCGCTTGAGCTTAGCTGTTAATCTAGCAATAAAAGTAATGTAAATGATAGCATATGTACTTTTCAATCTCAAAAATGTAACCTCGTCGAATCTAAAACGATTCCGTTAGTTGAATAAAAACTAATGATCCTCTTGACCGGTTGCCCTTGTTGGTTATATCGAGCTAATGCCTTTTTCTTCGGCTTCCACCAAGGCAAACGATTAGTTATGCCCCCCATGCACCAACAAACACTGCTTACTCCACTCCATCCATATAATGTAGTAGTATGAACTATATACATTACAAAAGGGAGAACGTTCACTCTATGGAATTTAATATATTTATAGTTGAAGATGATCAGGCATTATTCGAAGCGCTAAAAACAGGACTGGAAGCATGGGCGTTTCGGGTTACGAAACCGGATGATTTTAATGAGGTCATGCGTTCGTTTCTTGATCAAGAGCCTCATCTGGTAATTATGGATATCACGCTGCCTAAATTTGACGGTTTTCATTGGTGTAGGGAAATTCGTTCTGTATCCGAAGTACCCATCATTTTCTTATCCTCCCGCGATCACCCGTTAGATATGGTAATGGCGCTTAATATGGGTGCAGATGACTTTATCCAGAAGCCTTTTCATACGAATGTACTGTATGCCAAGATTCAAGCGGTTCTTCGACGGACGTACGCTTATGGGGAAACCCAGGCAGATACACTCGAATGGAACGGTGCCTTAATTGATTTAAAGCGAGGGATTATCCGAAAATCAGCCGCGGAAGCAGATTTGACCAAAAACGAATTATTTTTGCTGATTTCGCTGGTGAAGTCCAACAATTCCGTCATTTCACGTCATGATCTGATTCGTAAGCTATGGGAGGATGAACAGTTTGTAAATGATAATACACTTACAACCAATATCACCCGTTTGCGACAGAAGTTAGACCCGCTTGGACTTTCAGACGCTATTGTGACAAAGAAAGGGATGGGTTATATGGCAGTGACTTTATAGGAGGAAATACATGATATGTTCGTACGTTACGTTAGTTCAAAAAAAAGCTGGATTCTGCTGTTCATCAGCTTGCTTGGTGTGACTGATCTGCTTATCATTTTCGATCAGGGAGTAAGTGTTACACCCACCTCTTTCATATATTTAAATGCGCTTTATATTATTGTGTTTGTTGTATTTTTCATTTGGCGGTACAGGAAAGAAACCAGGTATCTGGAAGCAGTTGCTAAACTACAGAACGACATGCAAACTAACTGGTTTGAGAGTCTCCCTCAACCTGATAATGAATTAGATCAGATAACGGACAACGTATTAAGAGAGGCCTCATCCCATTTCAAAAAACTGCTTTCTCAAGTGAAAGAAGCCCAACTGATTGAGAATGATTTTACCGCCTCCTGGATTCATGAAATCAAGACTCCTCTTACCGCTATGAAGCTAATTATGGACGCGCATAGTAATCCGGATATAAGTAAAATTGAAACAGAGTGGCTGCGGATTCATCTGCTTGTTGAACGGCAGCTGTACATGACACGCCTTCCTGCGCTGGAATCGGACTACGTCCTTGAACGGCTGTCTGTACACCGTCTCGCTATAGAAGAAATCCAGGAGTTGGCTCCCTGGTGTATGGAGAAAAATCTGGCAGTCAATATGGAAGGCAATGATGCCGCTGTTGTTACAGACCGCAAATGGTGCCGCTTCATCATCAGACAGATCCTGACCAACGCCATCAAATATAGTCCTTCCGGTACGTCAATAACGTTCAGAACAGCGGTTATGGAACAAGAGAATGTCTATCTGGACATCATTGATGAGGGCCCGGGTATTCAGCCGCATGACTTGCCGCGTATATTTGATAAAGGTTTTACCGGCGGGAATGGAAGGATTCATAATGCCGCTACTGGACTCGGCCTCTATCTTGCCCAAACTGTTGCAGCCAAGATAGGAATTACACTTCAAGTCCACTCCAGCCAGTCGCAAGGTACAACAATGCGGCTGACTTTTACAGATTCTAATGCATTTGAGACCGTTAGAAGAGGACAAGTGGACCATATCCCGTTATGAACAGCCAAGGTAAACTTGGTTGTTTTTTTGTTAACCTGACGAATTCGTCACCTTCCGCTTCAACTCGTCACCCAAAGCGTGCGACATCAAGGATATTTGCACGTAAACTTAACCTATAAACACATATGGGAGGTTCATCATGAATGAAAAAAATGAACAAGATACAGTCTTGCACGCCCGCAATGTTCAAAAAGCGTATGGCTCGAGGGGCAGTACCCAACATGTTTTGAGAGGCATTGATTTACGCGTACTGCGTAAAGAGTTCGTCGGTATCATGGGTCCCTCTGGTTCCGGTAAAACCACTCTGCTAAATGTACTTGCGACAATTGATCGAACGACTGACGGTACAATATTCATTGATAATGAAGATATATCCGCCATGACAAACGCTGCCCTTTCCGCGTTCCGCCGTAACAAGCTTGGCTTCATCTTCCAGGATTACAATCTTCTTGATACATTGACGGTAAAGGAAAATATCCTTCTGCCGGTATCACTTAGCAAGCTAAGCAAGAAGCAGGCGGAGAGAGAATTTGCAGCGATTGCAGACGTACTGGGCATTCGGGAATTGTCGGAGAAATACCCATTCGAGATATCAGGAGGGCAAAAACAGCGCACTGCAGCCGGACGGGCTTTGATCCATCAGCCATCTATCATCTTTGCAGACGAACCGACGGGGGCCCTAGATTCGAAATCCGCATCATCGCTGTTGTCCGTAATGGATGAGGTGAACCGAACCAGAGAGGTCACCATTATCATGGTCACACACGATCCGGTGGCGTCCAGCTATTGTAACCGCGTGGTCTTTCTAAAAGACGGGAAGATTTATTCCGAACTGTACCGGGGGGAGAAATCCAGACAGTCGTTTTTCAAGGAAATCATTGATGTGCAGGCTGTACTAGGGGGCGATAATATTGACGGTATTTGATCTGGCATTCCGAAGTATGCGGCAAAATGTAAAGCATTACTATCTGTATTTCTTCGCACTCATTTTCAGCATGAGCCTGTTCTTCATCTTTGCATCTCTCAAGTATGATCAGCAGGTACAGAATATGCTGGATTCCAGTGTGAACTTCACTACAGCCTTCCAGTCTGCAGCGGTCCTGCTTATGGTAATCATAGGGGTCTTCGCTGTTTCCTCTAACAGCATATTCTTACGAAGACGCAGCCGGGAATTTGGATTATATCAGCTCATAGGGCTTTCCAAAGGTTGGATTATCCGTTATTTGCTCCTTGAGAATATCTTGCTAGGTTTAGGAGCTCTAATCACAGGGATCATCTGCGGAGCACTCGTATCCCGTTTGTTTGTCCTGATCTTAATGAATCTGCTCAACTTGAACGGTCTGCCTTCGATAGACTTTTCTGTACTGGCAGCGTTAGAAACAGCCGTAGTGTTTATTCTTGTCATCGTTATTACTTCTATTCAGATGATAGTAATGATCAATCGCAGAACCCTGCTCGGCTTATTCCAGGCAGATAAGCAGCCTGATCTTATCAGCAAGCGGCCCTCTATTTTTACGGCTATAATCGCTGTACTTGGTGTTATATTGATTGGCTACGGGTATCAGTTATCGGGCCATATGGTAGATGAACAATTAGTGTTTAATGCAATACTGGTAATGGCATCTACCATAATAGGAACCTATATCTTATTCAGGGTGACGATCAGATGGTGTCTCTACTGGTTCCGTAAACGTAAAAAAGGACATCTGGGCTTGTACAACAGTCTGTCGCTTGCTCCGCTGATGCACCGCATGAAAGCCAATGCCAACTCGCTTACATTAATTACTGTGCTGTCGGCTTTAACCCTTACACTTGTTACCATGGCGTATTCTATCTACTACTCCGTTGAGCAAGTTACCCGCAATGATTATCCATATGATTTCGCAATTGAGAATAACCAGCGGGATTCAGATGCATTTACAGCCGAGCTGGAGAGCAAAGGGATTAACTACAACCACTATACCATCAATACGTTCCGGACTAACGGTGTTGTTCTGGATCCGTTAACTGAATCCGGATTTAGAGAAGGCATGCTATTATGGCTGTCGGCAGAACAGTTGCAAAAATCCGGCAGAGATGTCTCTGTACCTGACTATGGCGAGGCAATAGAATATAATGCTTCTGCTCTGAGCGCATATGATGACATTGATCTCACCAAACGTTATCCAACTATGATTGAACTGCGCTCAGAAACACAGACCAAAAGCTATCCCTTGAATGAAATATTGCTGGAGAATATCGTGAACGCCGGAATATCAGGCAGACAAATGTTAGTATCTGAAGCCACCCTTGAAGAGATCGAGAGGAGAATGTCCAATATGGACGGCTTTGAACGGGTTGAGATAGATACATTTCTAATCCCGGACAATAAGGAACTTGCACTGGCTTCCACTCTCTATCAGAAATATAATACGGACGAATATTATTCGGCAGACTTTTATTCCCGCTACACAAGTTTGCTCCAGCAATCCGGATTATTAATTTTTATAGCTGCCTTTCTGGGACTTGCCTTTCTCGCTTCAACCGGCAGTATTCTCTACTTTAAACAGATGAGCGAAGCCGAGCAGGAAAAACAGAGCTTTAGAACTTTGCGTCAGCTTGGTTTTGATGAAAAGATGATCATGAAAGGCATCTTGCGAAAGCAAATGCTGGTGTTTTTGCTACCGCTGTTCATTGGGATACTGCATTCAGTCTATGCAGTCAAGGCAAGTTACTTCATAACTCTTTCGGATGATACCATCCCTGCGATGATTTCGATGGGAGCTTATGCCTCCATCTACTTCCTGTTCGCTTTCTTCACGCTTGGGTATTACAAAAAAATCGTCCACAACGCTATGTTATAACAACGACTACGGGGAGGTAATGTAGCATGAAAAAAACCGTTATTTTTATTCTGACCGCACTGATTGTTTGCTCAGCCCTGTATTTAACATTCAAACGGGATTTTGATCAGTTCAATCCATTCTACGAGGAACAATATGTATACGCAGTAATCAATGAACCAGCCAAGAAGGAAGGTAAAAATGAATGGATTCGCTACAGATATAATCTGACAGGGTACACAGGCAAGGGAGAAAAGAAAAAGATCACTTTCTCCTCAAGCAAAGAACAGAAACCGGAAGGCTATGTCAAGGTGCTTGCCAAGGGAGCCTATACCAAAGAGTGGAGTTTAATAGAGGAGAAAATGATTCCCGGGAACGTTTTGAACCAGTTACGCTCCCATTGAGCACATGCCTGAACAGCAACTCCAAAGACAGCAAGTGATGCTGCTTTTGAGTTGCTCTTTTTTCGATTGTGAAATGAGCTGGCGACTGGCAGATAGGTATTTTGGATGTTCCACTCTATTCTTAAGCAGCATGGTTGCGAGATCAGGTTAAATTGTGCCCTTGCGCACAAAAAAATACGACCCACCCTTCATAAGAAAGGCAGGCCTTACTATTTTACTTCTTTGCCGTCTGAGCTTTTTTCAGTTTATCAGCAGCAGCTTGAGTACCTGATTGAATAGCAGCAGTTGCTTTGGCTAGTGATTTCTTCCCCTTTACTACCTGTGTCAGTTCTTTTAGTAGAATCGAACGAAATTTTAATTCAAAATTGGGTGACTTTTCCATGAGAGCATAGCTTGTTATCGCTGAATCCAGATTAGGTCTTAATTTATAGAAAGCATCCAACTTGTAACCGGAGTACTCCTTCGTCATGCGAGATAGAGGAGCACCGATACTATTATTAGAACTCTTGGGTTTATAGTATTCGGCAGCATAGTCATCTCCATTGAAGTATTTAATAAAATCCCAAGCGGCATCGACATGAGCTGCTCCCGCTGGAATCGCAAATATCTCATTAATGGAAACATTCCCTGTTGACTCTTGATTCTTAGAAGCCGCAGGACCGGCAGCAATACCGAGCTTAAAAGGTTTATAATTCTTCACACCACTTTTTGCTGCCTCTAAGGACTGCAATTGACTAATCGGTGCTACGATCATAGCTGATCGTCCCATAATAAACGAGCTGCTTTCCAAGTAACTTTTGCCCGACAGACTGATCCTTTCGTCAAGCACTCCGGACTTCGTTGCCTCGCTCGCCAGATGATAAGCATTTTTCCACGCAGCGGTATTCGCGCTAGCCTTTAGAGTATTCGGATTCATATACGTTAACCCTTCTGTTCTGGCGATATCCATAACCAAGTTGCTGGATCCAAAGGAGCTTAAGCCCCAGATCCGGGAGTTCTTATCCCCTTTAGTAGGGAATTTTTGAGCAAGATTCAATATCTCTTTCCATGTCATTCCATCACTTGGTACTTTAACATTGTACTTTTTAAATAAATCAGCATTATACAGAAGAGCGTACGAATCTGCTTTTGGGCTTAACCCGTAAAGTTGGCCACCGCCTTGTTTCTTCAGTTCATCAAGCAAGCCAGGGTATATCGTTGTCGTGTCATACTTATCTCGCTTAATTAACGGTTCTAAATCGACCAGCTTCTTATCTGTAGACAGTTGTTTGTAATGGTATGGGGGCAGCATAACAAGATCCGGTGAGTACTTTTGGATAGCCCCATCATAATCCTTAATCGCTTCCATACCTGCAGGTGCAACCACTTCGATGTCTGTATTAGGGTACTTCTGACTAAACAAATTTCCATACGTCTGGTTGAAGTCGTCTTCGTTCCAGTACAACACTTTTAAAGTACGTTTCGTATCTGCCTCATTGTCTGAATTTGCAGAAGCTTGTTTACCTGTACTAAGGCCCGCTGAAATACCGATTAACATAACACTAAGACTAACAAGCATGGCCTTCTGTAAAAAATTGTGCTTCAAAAATAAAACCTCCACTCCATTTTTGTTCAAACGATTATTCGCTTGTGTTGAACTAAGTATAGAGGTGAAAGCTTATCATCGAACTACTGTACTTCTTATCATTTCCTTAATTAATACTGACGTTACTCAATGCATAAAAAAAATCGCTTATAATTATCTTGCTGCCTTCCAATGTAAGGTAGATACAGAATCAAGGAGGACCTATGGCGGAAAGTACGATTTTGATGGTGGATGACGAAGCGGAAATCATCCAATTAATGAGTATCTATTTCAATAACGAAGGCTACAAGCTCCTGCAAGCGTCGAATGGCGTGGAGGCACTGAAGATCCTGAATTCGCAACAAATCGATTTAATTGTACTTGATCTCATGATGCCCGAGATGGACGGGTTGCAAGCATGTATGAAAATACGAGAAACGAATCCTATACCCATCATCATGCTATCGGCTAAAGGCCAAGATATCGATAAAATATCAGGTCTCAGCATCGGCGCTGACGATTACGTAACCAAACCATTCAACCCACTCGAGCTGATCGCACGTATCAAGTCACAGCTTCGAAGGATGAACCAGTTCAACGCCATGGCGGCTAACGCGAACGAAATACACATCGAAAATGTTACCATTAATATTGCGTCCCATACGGTAAAGGTCGATCAGCAGGAAATTAAGTTAACTCCCCGCCAGTTCGCACTCCTTCATATGTTGGCAGTTAATAGAGGAACGGTGCTTAGTATGGATCGTATCTACGAAGAGGTCTGGAACGAGCCCTTTATGGAGTCAAAAAATAGCGTTATGGTACATATCCGAAAGCTCCGTGAGAAGATAGAATCTAACCCACGCGAACCGCGAATCATCAAAACCGTATGGGGAATTGGATACAAAATAGAAAGTGATGAAAAAGCAAGGGGTGAGTAATATGCAACCACAGTGGCTATATACGATTCGTTGGAGATTAATGCTGATCATGGTTGCAAGCCTGGCTTTAACAGGGGCAGCTATTTTTTTGGGGTATGTCATGGCAGGTGCACTGCAAAAAATGGATTACGCGGCTGTCCCGATCAATTGGTTCATCGAGCAAGCCGGATCCATTCGCGTGATGATCATAACCGGTATAATTCTGTTTCCCGTCACTTTTTTCCTTGCCAGCCTACGTTTGGTTCGAGATTTGCGCGCGATCAATGCAGGGTTGCAGGAAATATCGGCAGGTCGTTTCGGAAATGTGGTAACGATCAGTAGCAAGGATGAACTAAGCGTGATCGCTGAGAGTATGAATCATTTGAGCACCGAATGGGATCATTACTTGGCGGAGATCACATCTGGTTTGGAGGAAATTGCGAGCGGCCAGTTCGACCATCAAATTCCGGAAATTGCCGGTAATAAATTGGGCGAGGTCGCGCGCAGCATTAACCAGATGAGTATGCAATTGAAGCATTCTATAGCGGAGGAACGGAAGGCAGAAAAGACTAAAAACGATTTGATTACCGGTGTCTCCCATGATCTGCGTACTCCACTCACCTCGATTCTCGGTTTCCTCGAAGTGATCGAAAAGGATCGGTATCAAGATGAAGTGGAGATGCGTTATTTTGTTAACATTGCCTATGAGAAATCTCTGTCGCTTCGCAGATTAATCGACGAACTGTTCGAATATACGCGTATTAACAACGGTATGCCTCTGGAGCTCGGCGAGCTCGATATCGCCGGGTTAATCGGTCAGCTTGCCGAGGAATTCGTGCCGATCACGGAGAAAGCAGGTATGGAAATTAGACTGAATATACAAGAAGGTGAATTTAAGACCCAAGCGGACGGAGGATTGTTGGCACGGGCGTATGAGAATATAATCGCTAATGCCATTCAGTACGGACAGACAGGCAAATATATCGATATTGATATCGCGCAGGATGAAGATGTGCTGATTGTGCGGATCCAAAATTATGGTCCCCCCATTCCGGAAAGGGATTTGCCTTATATTTTCGACCGTTTTTATCGGGTAGAGCACTCTAGGTCAAAGCAGACCGGGGGCACGGGTCTTGGTCTGGCCATCACGAAAAGTATTATCGAGGTTCACGGAGGATCCATCACCGCGCGCAGCAGCAGAAAGGCCACCCTATTTGAGATGCGGTTCTCGGTTTACGGCCCCAATCGGACACATGCAACAGCATTAGAAGAAGTTCATGATGAACATGAAATCGAGCGGATCCCGACTGTACACCCTAAACAAGGTCAGACTCCGAAACAAAAATTATTTACGCAGCAGCGACGTATTTTACACTTCAGGACTGCTGCGTTACCGATGATGGTATTACTCGTATGTGCGGTGATACTATTCAGCTTTAACAATTCATTCACCTCCGCTCTCGTGCTAAAGCTGCCTTCCATCTTCTCTGAAGCTGGCGATTCAGCGATGACGTCAATAAGCGGAAATAACGAGATGGCTTTAATAACCGGTAAAACAGACAAAGGCTATACACTTCTCATTCATAATTACTTTTTCGACGGTCAGAGCCTTAGCATCCAATACTCCATGAAACATACTAACCAGATATCAGAGTCGCAGTGGGTAAAACAATCGGTCAAGCCTAATTTCACTCTGGATGTTTCAACGATAAAAGCAGTTCCCGGCATCGCCACGGATTCAGGTGTAACATTAGCCAGAAACGGGACCATCAGATATTATTTTATTGAAGCTTCGCCACCTCCAGACCATTTCCTGTTGAGTGTCAATGTAAACCAGTTAGTCCTGTCCGATGACCAGGCTCAGCAGGATCTGCTCACCGGAGACTGGAGCTTCCAAATCCCTGTGGAGAAAAATTATAAACGAAAAGCGAACGGCCAAAGCGAGCCCTTATCCAATTCAACAGCATTGTAGCAGACCCGTTCATTGCCCCCAAACTTTAACTTATATTGCTAGTTAATTAAACAAAAACAGCCGATCACTTCTATCGGCTGTTTTCTTGATTCTATTGAAAAGCGTCTTCCATTAGCTTAGTCCCTGATCTCATTCATGATGATGTTCGCCGTGATGGTGATCATGGCTGTGGCGGCTTGCGAGTTCGTTCAGCTCATCCACATATGTAACAGAGAGCTCGGCATAGAGCACCCCTTTTTGCACCTGAATCTGTTGATGCAGATGGCGCAAGCGCCCGAGGTTCCCCCTTACAGCGATAACCTCCAAGCATTGGTCGTGGTTCAGATGAACGTGCATGTTGGAGATAATGTCATGATGTGCATGATGCTGGAGTTCCATTAAACGGACAGGCAGATCGCTGATATGGTGGTCATAGACCATGACAATCGTTCCTGCCACATCCTGCTCGGACCGTAGACGGGAAGGCTCCAGTAAAGTTTTGCGAACCAGATCACGAAACGCCTCGGACCGATTTTTGTACCCACGCTCTTCGATATATTCATCAAACTGTTCAATCAGCGGAGTAGGGAATGCCACGCCGAATCGGGTCAAATCTTCTTTATCAGCCATTCATAGCCTCCTGCACATCGTTTACACCTGAGTGTACCATAGTCCGGCTGCTTCATCGACGATGCTTCTGCAAAAATCGGACAACCTCCTCCAGCGCCCTTTTCCCGCCATCGGTCTGAAGCTGAAATTGATAGTCATGTCCCAGCTTTTCTGTAGAGGCAGTAAAAAACAGCGTTTCCGTTTCAACATCCAGTCGCTTCAACGTCTGTGCCAGTTCAACTGATTGCCCGGTTAACGGGTCATGATTGCCTGAAGTAATAAATGAAGGCGGATAATTCGGCGTAACCTGCAGTACGGTCGACATCTCATCCAGACGGGGAAATTCCTCAAAAGCCTTGATCCCCGTATAAGACCAGAGGAATGTCCGGATGAGAGGAAACCCGCTTTCACCAACGGTACTCATATTATAAGGGCCACAGTATAGAAGGACACCTCGCAGCTCTTCCGGTTGAATCGAGGGTTGTATGTTCATGAGCTGAGCAAGGGCCTGATTGGTTACCACTGCTGCAGTCTGACTGGCAATCTGAGCACCCGCGGAATTGCCTGCGAGAAAAATATTTTGGGGATCTCCCTTAAATTCGGTGGCATGATCCTGAATATAAGTCAGTGCCTGATTGGTTTGGAATACAGGCGTCGGATATGTGGCATCTGGTGCAAGTGCATAGTTCATGCTGACGACCACGAACCCACGCTCAGCCAGCTGCATCGCATAGTCGGAAATGTCTTCTTTGTCACCCAAGACCCAACCGCCTCCATGCACCCACAAGACAACAGGAAGCAATTCAGTCGCTGCTGACGGATAGTAGATATCCATCGTACTGTTGCTGCGTCCCTCATCAATATAGGCGACATCCTTCAGATGGCTTACCCCTTCAGCCATAACGATATCTGAGTCAGATGGAGCAAGCTTGATTAGCGTTTTTAAAAAGAAAACAGGAATTTTGGGTGTAATCTGTGCGCCGATATAAAGAGTAAGTATAGTTACCATTACGATCACGCCCGGAATCCAATACGGCTTGCGTCTGTACCACGGCCTTGCTGTACCTTTGGTGTTTAACTTTAACTGCAACAGGGTCACCTCTGTTCATTCGTCTGTCTGCATCTAAAGTGGTGTACGCCTGGGGTACTGGCAGGGTTTCCATTTATTACGTCTTCTTGGCCAGTTCTTTTTTCACTTTCAGGTAGGTATCCGCAACTTTTTGCTCCAATGTATGGATATTTTGTTTGGAGCCAGCCCACTTCTCCGCAGCTGAAGAGAGCTGATTCAATGAACTTAATACACGTGAAGGTTGGCCATCTTTAATATTCTGTTTGAACAATTTCAATGCGTTCGTATATCGCTCTTTTGACAGGCTTGCCTGTTTTTTGGCGGTTTGAATCTGTTTCTTGAACGGGTCTGCAGCCGCAAGCATGGTGCGCAGACGCTTATCCTCTGTACTTTTGCGTTTGCGGGCATCGGCCAGCTGCTGTTTCTTGATGCGAATGTCTGCCTTCGCCAGCTGTACAGCAGGTTTTAGCGTGTCTGCCTGAGCACGGAGCGCGGCAGTCCACTCCTTGTTCTTGGCGGCTCTGGCTGCAGCAAGCTGCTTGTTGACCGCCGTGTACAATGTAAACATCGGCTCATAGCGGGTTTGGGTACGCTTCAGGGTATCGGCCAGTGCAGCCAGTTTCGCCTCATCCGTTTTTCGTATTTCCTGACGAAGTCTGGCTAATTCAGCCGTATTCGCTGTATGAAGGGTTTTGGTTTTCTGCTCCCAGCTCTGCTCCTGCGTCGTCCATGTGCCCACTTTTTGATACGTTTGCTGAAGAGAAGCTTTCGTCTGGGCATCCGCCTTCTTAAGCAGAGCTTCCCATGATTTCTGAGCAGTTACGCCAAGATCCGGGCCAGCCGCCTCGGCAGCCGACGTAAAAAGATGCATGGAACCCATGCTGGCTACCAGAAGCAGTGCGATGCAAAACCGAGCGATAAACCCTTCCCTAGTCCTGCCTCTAACACTGTCTGAGCCCATAACGCAATCCATGCTGTGGTGTTCTTCCACCGTGTTCATTGAACCTTCCTCCTCGTTTACTCGAATGTAATGCAACTTTGCAACTTCTTCGTTCTTCAGTTGAGCCAAGGTGAAGCGGCCGAAACAAACACAAAAAAAACACCCGCAAAATCAGGCGATTGCCTGATTCTACGGGTGCTTCCCTCATTAACCGTTCCCTATGTGATTCGCTTTTTTATCTTATTTTTAGCGCGAATCTCAACCTTTTCTAATATATTCCAACACAATCATTTCGTCAAGCAAGCCTTACGGGCTAAACATTCGGCAGCAGGAGAACCCTTCCCGCTCACCATTTGATCTACTTTTCGGACAAAATAGCTTTCATCTCTTCGGTTAAATCTTCTTCCTTCAGCATCATATAGATGTTTTCTCCACGAACGGCATTCAGCTTGATGTGATAAACGGTTGCTTTCTCTGTCCGCTCTCCTGATCGCTGACGTTCTAGCAGGTCGCTAATTATTTTTTTGTTTTTAGTCGCAACCTGCTTGTTGCCGCTTAGGCTTCCATCAATATATTCCGCCTGAGTAGTTACCCACTGAGGATTACCCGGACTGTCGATCTCCTGCTTCACGAACTGCGCCGAAGCAATTTCGTCTGCCGTGACAAGCAGTTGATCATATAATTTGTTCTCTTTTAACCATCCAATCACCCGGTCATAGCTCGGTTTGATTTCGTAACTCCACATATCTCTCGGTTGATACAGATCATTGGAGGAGGATTCCTGATTTAATTCTGCATATGCAAACGACTGCCAAGGGGAACGCTGTTCCTCATAGGTCTGGTCAAGAATATCCTGCTTCAGCAGTTCCTTGAACTCCCGAACCTGGTCAGGACTGCCAATGTATATTTTGCGATACGAACTGATGGTGGAACGGATACCAATACTGAGGATATCCTCATCCAGTTTGTACGTATCATAGGCTACCTTTTTATAATCCTCCAACTGTTTCAAGGCCATTAATTCCTGCCGGAATTCCGTTTCAGGAATTTGGTATTTGCGCTTCATGACCTTGCCGTTATTAAGCTTATAGCTGATATACACATACTCGTCATAATCATCATTCGGATTTACTGGGTCTTGCAAGGGCAGATCGGAATCGATAATTTTCTGATGAAGAGCAAGGACTGCCCCCACAAATTCAGGATTATCCGAGTAAAATGGATGATCATCGATTTTCTGATTCACTCCGTTTACGTAAGTGTAACGATCTCCTCCAAGCTTAATGCTTTTGACATCATTCACTTCCGGTACTCTGCTAGCATAACCGTTCCAGTCGGCGACAGGCACGTACAGAATTAACCCGGACATAAGGCCATATAGTGCCAGCTTGGGCAGTAATCTGACGTTCCAGATTAGCCACGTTTTGCGAATAATCATCTCGGCTACAATGTAACCGACTATGCCGCCGAGAATATATCCGAAGATGGTCCACCCGGTAGATCCTGGGGGTGCAATTATAGTGAAGTAGGCTCCGCCAATCAGAACCAGCGTAAACATCAAACCAAAGCGAAATATAGGTTTTACAAGGGTAAACGTAATCGCCTGAGTAGCGGATTCTACTTTACGCTTGGCATATAAAACATAAGCTAGTGAGATGAACAAAATGGCCAAAGCTGCGTAGATTACGAGTTCCGCGCCAATCACCGGATAATTCCTAATCGAAGCCATACGAAGAACAAGGGATATCTTCTCTGCGTAGCTATTCATACCTGCACCATATGGATATCCAAACAGATAATGCTGCAGGTGCAGTGTAAAGATAAACCAAAACACGACAGGCAATAACAGGATTGCATATACCGTTAGTCCCTGCAGTACAGATTGGCCGATACACATGCCCACAGCTACAGTCAGCATAAACATAAACAGCGAATAAATGCTCATGCTAAGGCCCCACATCCAGATCTCACTGCCGTCAAAGATGAAGGCCATACGATCCTGGGCAGCCCACACCCAACCTGTTATCGCCGTGGTAAGCCAGATCGGGATCAGGATCATTCCGAAGCCGGAGAGCAGATTGACCGTTAACAGATGTTTGCGCTCCAGTGGCAAACCGTGGAACAAGTCCGACGGCGCTCCGGATTGCATATAACGGAATAGAAAAATGCCCATCGCCACCGGGAACGTGATCGCAAACAAAATATGGGTTTCCCCATTTGCCTGAAACAGGCTGGTAATCTGCTGCGTTACACCACCCCTGTGCTCTGTTGCAATATAGAGCGGAAGCGAAAATAGCAATGTGAGCAGAAATAGTATTCCGAGCCAACCGTGCTGCCTGAAATTTTGGAACAGGATGCCCCGGTTACAGAATAATCGGTTGAATATCATACCCTGCATCCTCCATTTCATAAATAAATATTTCTTCCAGCGTCAGCGGCAGCACGTCCAGCAGATAAGGATTCAAGGCCCGGAACCGTTCCGTCACTTCCTCGCGACTGCCTTTGACAATGTACAGCGAGACACTTCCCCGCATCTCTTCATGTAAAATGTTCAGCTCATCCATCGCCTTGGCATCGTCAGGATGACGGAAAGCCACCTGAATCTTATGCGTATCGGCCTTCAGATCATCGAGATCCTTCTCTACAATCATGCGGCCCTTGTGCATAATGGCGACGTGGTCACACAGATCTTCGATTTCGCGCAAGTTATGGGACGAAATAATAATGGTCACCTGACGCTCAGCGGCTTCCTGGAACAGCAAATTTTTGATCTGCTGCCGCATCACCGGATCAAGGCCGTCAATCGGCTCATCCATGAGCAGCACTTCCGGCATGCAGCTCAGCCCAAGCCATACAGCTGCCTGTCTGCGCATGCCTTTGGACATGCGATGCAGCTTGCGTTTTACATCCAGCTTGAACACTGTGGCCAGCTGTGCGAATCGCTCCTCATTCCAGCGCGGATATACGGAGCGATAGAAGGCCGCCATCTGGGTAATGGAGGATTGCGGGAAAAAGTAAGGCGCATCCGCCATAAAAATCGTGCGGCCCTTAAGGTCCATATTTTCATAGATTTCAGCCCCGTCAATGCGAACGGATCCGCTGTCCTGACGATAGATGCCTGCGATGATTTTGAGCAGCGAAGTCTTGCCTGCCCCGTTGGAACCGAGCAAACCGTAGATCGATCCCTTATGTATGTGCATCGTAACGCCATCCACCGCTTTTTCATGTTCAAACGCTTTAATGACCTGATTCAGCTCAATCATTCGGCTCCCCCTTTTCGATACGGGCCATCGCTTCCTGGAACAAAAGCGTCATATCCGCCTTGGTTAAACCGGAATACGTTGCTTCTGCAATCAGCTTCACCAGTGCCGCTCTAATCTCATCTCTCATGGCTGCATTCGGATGTTCCACAGACGATGATACGAAGCTCCCTTTTCCCTGCAAAGAGTAGATATACCCTTCGCGTTCAAGCTCCCGATATGCCTTCTGAATCGTATTCGGATTGACGGTCAGCTGCGCTGACAGTGTGCGCACCGAAGGAAGCTGCTCATCAGGTTGGAGAACACCGTATACGATCATTTCCTTGATTTTGTCCACTAGCTGTTCGTAGATCGCCTTACGGCTGCGTACATCTAATTCGAACATCCCGCACCTCCTCTCCCCAATTGATGTAATACCCCATAAGCGAATTAAATGACTGTATATGAAGTGTATGCTTTCTAAACACCAGGTGTATTAACTGTACTATTATTATTAATACAGTTGAATTGGATTGTCAACGGTAACTTTGACTTCACTCTTCATACGCGATACCTTTATATATATGAAGTGACATATACGCCATCCAAGCCCGGTTAACGAGGCAGCACACGTAAGTGGATCATGTTCAGACAAATACACGGAAAGGTTGTTCCTCTCTTTCCCATTCCGTTATGATGGAGATGACCAAATATAGCGTTGAATCTTACACCTTATAAGGGAGAACTCCGATGAACAAACAAAATCAGGGTTTAAATCATACAGAGTCAGACGGCTCGGCATCGAACCAAGCAGTTCCGCGCGTATTAATCGTAACCGCTGTGGATGCGGAAAAAGATGCCGTACTTCGCGGTCTGGGTGACCAAGCCGCGAAAATGTTTGACGTGATCGCTGGCGGGGTGGGCCCGGCAGCGGTTGCAGTCAGCACGGCAGCCAAGCTGGCATTCGCCGCAGCGGCTGGCGGGAAGGTGCTGGCGCAGGGCTCAACCGCGCCAGCCGGATCGGATGCGGCGCAGGCATCTGCCGCATCCGCGGGGCCCCTTGCCGGAGCAGGCCTGACCCCAGCGTACACGCTGGTGATCAGTGCCGGCATCGGCGGCGGGTTCACCGGCCGGGCGGACGTCGGCTCACTCGTGGTGGCCGACGCCATGGTTGCTGCCGATCTGGGCTCGCAGACGCCAGACGGCTTCCTCTCTGTGGACGAGCTCGGATTCGGCTCGTCCCGTGTGGCGGCGGACGCAGCGCTTGCCGCTCGCCTGCGCCATGAGCTGCAGCGGGCCGGGCACGCTGTCAGCGGAGGCACAGCGGTCACCGTGTCCACGGCGACCGGAACAGCCGAGACGGCCGCGGAGCTGCTGCGCCGCGTGCCGGATGCCACCGCCGAAGGCATGGAAGGCTTCGGCGTGGCAACGGCGGCCAAGCAGTTCGGCGTACCTGCGCTCGAACTGCGCGCCATATCCAACGCGGTCGGTCCACGCGACCGCGATGCCTGGCGCATCAAGGATGCCCTGGATGCGCTCCAGGCGGCAAGTTCCATTTTACGGGAGGTACTTACATCATGAAAATTGCATTTTCCCCTTGTCCTAACGATACATTTATCTTTCACGCCTGGGTGCACGGACTTATTCCGGGTGCTCCGGAACTGGATGTCCGCTATGCGGATATCGATATTACGAATGGCCTGGCTGCTAATCCCGGCGGACCGGATGTGTTGAAAATCTCCTATGCAGCATTGCCCTACGTGCTGAACGAGTATGCCCTGCTGCCTTCCGGCGGAGCGCTGGGAAGAGGATGCGGACCACTCGTTCTTACGGCTAACGGCACCGCCGATCCGGCATATCTGTCCGGACGCCGGGTTGCCGTGCCAAGTGAACGCTCAACCGCTTATCTGCTGTTCCGTCTGTGGGCAGCGCAGAATGTTCCAGGAGGCGTGGGCGAGATTGTTGTGATGCCGTTCGATCAGATCATGCCGGCGGTACGGGATGGCAAAATCGATGCAGGTCTGGTCATCCATGAAGCACGTTTCACGTACCAAAACTACAATTTGAAGCTGATGACCGACCTCGGAAGCTGGTGGGAAAGTGATACCGGCCTGCCGATCCCGCTTGGAGCAATCATTGCACGCCGCAATCTGGACGCTCATGCACTCGCTGGATGGGCACGTGCATCCGTGGAATACGCCTGGGCACACCCTGATGAATCCAAAGAATACGTTATGGCGCATGCACAGGAAATGGACCCGGATGTCGCGGCACAGCATATCGATCTGTACGTGAACGAGTTCAGTGCCCATCTGGGCGATGACGGCTATGGAGCAATCACAGCCCTGCTTGGACGAGCGATGAAAGAGGGCCTTGTTCCCGAATTCGACCTCAATCTGCTGCGGATCTGATCTGAGCCAGCAAACAGCAAGCCGTTCGTTAAAATGGCAATGAAGCCTGCTTACCTTGGGTTTTAGTTATTTTAGTCGCTAACGAACCTGTCGCAACCTATTCGGAGAATTCAAACGTAATGGACAGGCTAATGAACATTAGACACGTTATTTGGACAGAAACCTGGGACTGACCAAGTGAAACGATGAAATAAGCCATCTACGATGCTTTACAATCAATGAACCTCTGGTACCTCTTCCAATAAGAGATACTGAGTTCGTTAGCTCTACTCATCAGCTCTATTCATCTAAGCAGCGACACTGGTTGCCTGTACGGCGCCACTAATTATGTATCAAAAAAAAGGGGCTGTCCCATAGTCATCAGCATGACTTCATGGGACAGCCCCTTCTATCTCATTTTCGTTACTTACAATCGAACCTAGCACATGACAAGATAGAACAATACATATTCCGGAAAACGTTTTAGTTACTCCATTCAATCCCTATTTCAACAAAGGCTACTCACTAGGTAAAGTCAAATTTCCCCTTAACTTAGCTACTACCTTACATACAAGAAGACCATGATTTACGCTTCCGCCACCACGGTGCGTATCATTACCCGCAAGGCATCAAGCATTGTGCTTATCGGCAGTGAAGGCACCGACGGCTGCAGCAATGACATCTCCGTTGAAGCCGGGAAATGCACAAATCCTGCCTGGATCGGCAGGTGCTGCAATCGAATGTAATCCAGCACACGATACATTGTATTGTTGCAAATATACGTTCCGGCGGTATTGGATACCGCTGCCGGAATGCCTGCCGCAGTCATATGATTCACCATCGCGCGGATGGGCAATGTCGAGAACAGGCCGTCCGGACTTCCTTCGGTTATGGGCTCGTCCACAGGACGCTGTCCCTGGTTATCGGCATAGGAGCCAGGCGGAATGTCTTTTACATTCACAGCAATGCGCTCAGGTGTCACAGCCGTCCGGCCTTTGGCAAGACCGCAGGCAATCACGACATCCGGACCGTATGCTTCCATCTCGGCAATCAGCAGATCCGCACATTCATCGAAATGTACCGGCAGCAGCACGGTTTTCAGTTCGGCGCCTTCCACCACTTCCTGTGCGAGAGCTTCCATCAGTTCTCCCGTGGGGTTCACGGCATCGCCGCCAAAAGGCTCAAACCCTGAAATCAGAATTTTCATCCTAGACCTACTCCCATCCATTCATTTCGTATCCCGTACGATTTCTCTGCATACTTACCTACATAGAATCGTCCGGTTATGATGGTTTACCATTACTCAAATTTATATCGCAAGCCCCACTGCCCACGAATGGTATCCATCAGTTTCATGATCTCAAGGGACTCGTCCAGCGGGATAATTGAACTTTCCGTTTTGCCTTCCAGGATGCAGCGTCCAGCCTCTTCTGCTTCAAATACATAGCCGATGCTAGTCCGATCATCCGTAAACTTCTCGGGCTCGTCCTGACCGTTCACATGCAGATATGCTTCTTTTCCAGCGAGGAAAAGCGGCAAACGGATATACCCCTCTGTACCATACACGACAGCTTCATTGCTCAGGTTCAGGCGGACTGCCCCGTTCAATGATGCCGAGCGTCCTTCCGAGTAAGAGAGCAGTACGGAGAACTGTTCATCCACACCGGTCTCCCCGATGTTCGCCGTGCTCCAGACATGCTGCGGCTGCTCGCCAAAGATCATGGACGCAAATGAAATAGGATACACGCCAGCATCCAGCAGAGCACCCCCGCCCAGGTCCGGGTTCAGCAGCCTTCCTTCAGGCTCCCAGCCGATACGGAAACCAAAGTCTGCTTTGACAAGCCGCACTTCACCGATTCGTCCTTCGGCAATCCACTTCCGCGCCTGAACAATCGGAGGCAAGAAACGCGTCCACATGCCTTCCATCAGGAAGAGCTTGCGGCTGCGAGCCGTCTCCACCAGCTGCTCCAGCTGACGTCCGTTCATCGTAAACGGCTTCTCACACAGCACTGCTTTTCCCGCTTCCAGACAAGCCATTACATTCTCTTTATGAAAAGGATGCGGCGTAGCAACATAGATAATATCCACTTCTGGATCCTGCAGCAGCTCTTCATACGATCCGTATCCGCTTGCAAAACCATATTCAGCTGCAAATTTCTCCGCACTTTCCCGTGTACGCGAACCAACTGCTGCCTTCACGGCATTGCCGGCATGCTCCAGATCTCTGGCAAACTGGGATGCGATCCATCCTGTGCCCATAATGCCCCACTTCACCTTGTCTTGTCGTCCCGTAACTCCTGTCATATGAAAGCCTCCCTTGTACCCTATTGGTAGAACCAATTCTGACTCACCTCTATATTACCAAAAAGAACCTCTCGCGTCAGACGTTGGTTTCAACTCCTATTCCCCATGCTTGTATAAAGCTGCTTTCATTTCAATTCTCGAGCATTTTTGCTAAGATTATCAGCAGATCACGGATGAAAGGAAGATCCCGCTGTGTCTACTCTCGTAACGATTCAACAACTCACCAAACATATTGGAACGACCGAACAGCGACTCTTGTTCGAGAAGGTGAATGCCTCTGTCGATGAAGGAGAGCGGATTGCCGTACTGGGTGCGTCAGGCCAGGGCAAAAGCACGCTGCTCCGCATCCTGTCCTTATTGGATGTGCCTGATGGCGGAGATATTCTGTGGCAAGGCACCTCTTACCTCAATTCCGATCCCAGGATCTGGCGCATGCGCATGTCTTATGTTGCACAACAGCCCATTATGCTTGCAGGCAGCGTTGAAGATAATTTGAAAACCGTTCATTACCTCCACCGGACACCCTATGATTCGAATCTGGCTGGCCGTCTGCTGGCCGGAGTGGGGCTGGAAGAACTGGATATACATAAGCGGGCCAGTGATCTTTCTGGCGGAGAAAAGCAGCGCATAGCGCTGATCCGTTCCATCATGCTTCGTCCCAAGGTATTGCTGCTGGATGAAGTCACCGCTTCTCTGGACCGGACCAATGCCAAGCTTGTCGAACAGCAATTGACCGAATGGAGCAAGCAAGAGGGCATTTCACTCGTATGGGTCACCCATGATCAGGAACAGGCACGCTCGTTCAGCACAACAACATGGTTCATGGGTGAACAGACCCTGCTGGAACGCCAGCCCACCTCCCTTTTCTTTGCCCATCCGCATTCGAAACTGGCCCGTCAATACATTCAGCGTCCTGCCCCCGAGGCAGATAAGGAGAACACATGTCCATCCTCGCACTGAGTTTCACCATCATATTTATTATGCTGACCATGCTTATTTCGGTTTGGCAGAAGCTTGGTCTGGAGAGAGATATTGCTGTAGGTACCGTTCGTTCGGCGGTTCAGCTGCTGCTGGTCGGATATGTACTTCAATTTATCTTCAACTCGGACCACCCTGCACTTATCATTGCAATTGTAGGTTTTATGATAACCGTGGCATCCTTCAACGCGGGCAAGCGAGGCAAGGGACTACGCCGAATCACCCTATATATCGCAGCAGCCATTACGGTGACCGAATTATTGATGATGGGACTCCTGCTGGGTCTTCACATTGTCGAGCCAACTCCGCAATACATTATTCCACTCAGCGGAATGACGATTGGCAATGCAATGGTTGTCTCGGGGCTGTTCCTGAATCAGATGAAACGTGAGGTAGAAGCTTCCAAAGGGGAGATTGAGACACTGCTCTCTCTGGGTGCTGCGCCCAGACGTGCATTTCAGGATGTATTGAAACGCTCTGTCAAATCCAGCATGATTCCAACCATTGACGGCATGAAAACGGTAGGCCTCGTTCAGCTTCCCGGCATGATGACCGGCATGATTATCGCGGGCGCCGACCCCGTCGAAGCTGTCCGTTACCAGATTCTGATTGTGTTTGCCTTCACCAGCTCGGCTGCCATCACCAGCATCATACTGAGTCTGCTGACGTACAGACAATGGTTTACCTCAGATATGCGTCTACGCTCATTATAGAAAGAATCGAATTCATTTATTGAATCTATAGAACGAAAGGAGGCCCCTCCATGATAAGCAAATCAGATATGGTTCATCATCCGAACGCCCATCCCTCTGCGTCCGACAACATGAACCGTACCATTACGGCCACGGGCAAGGAAGCTGTATCACCCAGTGATCTGGGGCTGTTCCTGGAAGATACCCTGCTCGAACTTCACCAAACAGACCTGATCAGGTTCACGAGCAAGGAATGGACTTGGAGTAAACCCGATATTGACCATCATACCTTTATATACATGCATAAATTTACGGGGAAACTGAAAATGAATGATACCGAGCACCTCGTTACCCGCAAATCAGCCTTCCTCTGCAATCCAGGCACTGCCCTGGAATTATTCAGTGACGCAGGCCATGAGACCGAGCTGTATATCATCAATTATGATCTGTTCCGGGCAGCGGTGAAAAGCAAAACACGAATGATTTATGAGCGTGAATCAAGCTTCCCGGTACAGGGCTGGATTCAGGGCCCTTATTACGGCATACAGCGCATTGCAGCACAGCTGACTTTGGATGACGGACCAACCTCTCATAAAAAGAAAATGCTCATGACCGAGCTGCTGCACATGCTCTGGCCTCAGGAAGAGCAGATAAATAACGATAGCTCAGAGGAAGACCCGAACCAGTGGCTCCAGGTAACGACACAATATATGCGCGACAACTATATGCATGAGATCAAACTGGAGAAACTGGCTGAGCTGGCAGGTATGCATCCATCGTATTATTCGCAGCTTTTCAAGAGCCGGATGTACAAAAATCCAATTGAATACGTAACCCATCTGCGCATGAACCGTGCCAAGGAACTGCTGATATCCTCGGACTTGCGCATTCGCGATGTGGCTCGAAGTGTAGGTTACCGGGACGAATTTTATTTTAGCCGGCGTTTTCGAAACCATGCCGGCTACGCGCCAACGTCCTATGCGAAGCAGGTGCACCGCAATATTGTTTCGCTTTCATACCCCTACACCGATCATCTGATGACTCTCGGCATAACGCCTTGTGCGGCTCAGATCCAGGGACATCTACCCCATATCCCGAAATCACTCCGTCTGCCCTTTCATGCCTATGAGCCCTGGGAGCAAGGACGTCAGGCATTCCTGGATGTGAACCCCGACCTGATTCTGACCAAGGACAATGCAGCCGCAAAAGCGATGGAACATATCGGGGATATCGCTCCGATTATCACCATCCCCTGGAATCAGACTGACATGTTCGGTCATCTTCATACAATTGCATCCATCGTGGATCGCACCCAGGCAGCGAATGACTGGCTGGAACGGCACGAACGCAAGGTTGAGCGTGCGCGCAAAAAGATCAGGGATTCGATTGGACAGGTAACGGTTGCGGTATGCACATTAACTGCGAAGGGGCCGCGTATGTACAGCACCCGTAACTTCGGTCATGTGTTCTACCGCAGCCTGCAGCTGACTCCACCTGCACGCATTCAATCCGAGCTCGCTGGCAAACCTCCAGGTGTAGGTTTCAACTGGATGTCCATCACTCCAGGAGAATGGGATGGACTGGAGGCTGATGTTCTGCTGCTGGCTGTGACCTCGGTGAAAGAACGCGCCTCCCTGCTGCATCAAATCCATGCTGATCCGCTTTGGAATCAGTATCCGGCCGTCCGGAACGGGCATGTTCATGTAATTGATTGGAATTCATGGGTTGTATACGCACCCTATTCCATCAACATCCAGCTGGATGAGGCCGTTATGTTATTGACGAACAAAGGATCCTTTTTGTAATCTAAAAAATGTCCATCACCCGAATCTTAATTTATGCCATGTACGGGCCTGAATTAAGATTTTATAATGAACTCTAATTGATAATGATAATCAATAACAGCAGAGCTGATCTTGCTGGCAACAAAAGGAGTGACCCCCATTCAACATCCGGGACTGCCACATCGTCCGTCCAATTCAAGAAAATCCCCGGTGACCATTAGTCTAATGTTTTTGTCAGCCATCGCCATTCTGCTGATGAGCCTGTTTGTCGCCATATCGCTTGGTGCCAAATCGTTAACACTTGAAACGGTGTGGGCTGCCATATTTCAGTACAATCCGGCTCTGACACCGCATCAGATCATCCATGAGCTCCGTCTCCCCCGCGTAGTTGCTGCCGCTGTCGTAGGCGCGGCCTTTGCAGTAGCAGGAGCACTGATGCAGGGAATTACGCGCAATCCGCTGGCGGATACGGGAGTCCTGGGCATTAACGCAGGTGCCACCTTCATGGTGGCGTTGAGCTTTGCCATCTGGCCGGGACTGCCTTATGCCTGGCTCATGGGTCTTTCATTCATTGGTGCCGTGCTGAGCACCCTATTTATTTTCCTGCTGGGGTCGGCTGCGCCGGGGGGACTGACTTCCATGCGGCTGACGGTTGCTGGTGCTGTCGTTGCAGCCATGCTCAGCTCGCTAAGTACAGGTGTTGCGATTTATTTTGACCTAAGTCAGGATCTCGCCTTTTGGTATGCCGGTGGCTTTGGCGGTATTGAATGTCGGCATCTGAGACTCATTGTTCCTGTGCTTCTGATCACGTTGCTGCTGACCATGCCTCTTGCCCGGAGAGTATCCCTCATGTCGCTTGGAGAGGAAGTTGCCCTGGGCCTGGGGATTCATATTCGCATGACCCGATTCCTTGCCCTCACGGCTGTGGTCATTCTGGCAGGCGTGTCCGTATCCGCCGTTGGCTCGATCGGATTCGTCGGGTTAGTGATTCCGCATATTTCCCGTAAACTCGTCGGTGTCAATTATCGTCTGATCATTCCCATGTCCTCCCTGCTCGGAGCCATCCTTCTGGTATTGGCCGATCTGGGGTCACGCATCGTAAATCCACCGGAGGAGCTGGCGGTAGGCATCATGGTTGCTTTTGTCGGTGTACCGTTCTTCCTCTATCTGGCCCGCAAGGAAAGGAGGGCATTGTAACATGAGATCCACTGTGCCCTCACGGGGAAAACGATCCATCGCAGTCAGCGTTACGCTGATCTGTATTGCATGCACGGTTATCGTGATTAGCCTGAATACGGGTACAATTCGTCTCTCTCCGCTCGCTGTACTGCAAACCCTGCTTGGTAATGGTACTGCAGACGATCAGATTGTGTTGTTCGATTACCGTTTGCCTCGCATTCTCATTACCGTCCTGGCTGGAGCAGGACTTGGCATCTCGGGAGCGGCCCTTCAAGGCATTACGCGCAACCCGCTTGCTGATCCGGGCATTCTTGGCCTTCATGCAGGAGCCGCATTGGGGCTGATGGTTTTCGTAAGTCTGTCCTATTCCATGGATGACTCGATTGCCCTGCTGATCCCCTTGTTTACTTTTGCAGGCGGAGTCATCTCAGCACTGATCATTATGCTGCTCGCCTATGACCGGCATAACGGAGTATCTCCCATCAAGCTGATCCTGGTCGGTATCGCGGTCGCCGCAGGGTTTCATGCGCTAACGTTATATCTGTCTCTTCGGCTGGATGAAGATACGTATTCCTTCGCTGCCCGCTGGCTCGCCGGCAGTGTGTGGGGTCGGGACTGGATTCACGTGCAGGCTCTGCTTCCATGGATTGCAGTCTGTGTTCCCTACATCTGGAGCCGGTCCAAAACGCTGGACGCTTTCGGTCTTGGAGATGCAGCCGCCACGGGCATCGGTACACCTGTCAGATCCCAGCGCATATGGCTTCTCTTATGTACAGTGGCGCTGTCAGCCATAAGTGTATCCATGGCCGGAGGTATCGGATTCATCGGGCTGGCCGCACCACATCTCGCCCGCAGACTTGTCGGTCCGATGCATCGCCACCTGATTCCGGCGGCCGGTCTCCTTGGCATGGTCATCCTGGTTACCGCCGATACGATTGGACGAACCATTTTCCAACCGAATGCCATCCCCGCAGGTATTGTGGTGGCTGCCATTGGTGCACCTTACTTTTTATATCTGCTGGTGCGAACCAAATGATCGAAGCCGTTGATCTACTTTATTCATCTAATTATTAACATCCAAGTGATGTTCAAGGAGAATGTGAATATTCATGTTAAAGAAAAATGTATTGCTCGCCCTGAGCATTTGCCTGATATTTGTGCTTGCCGCTTGTGGAACTGCCAGCAATTCTGGCTCTTCATCCGCTGCTGGCAGCACTTCAACGGATAGTACTTCCGAGCAGCAGGATAGCAGTCCGGCTTCCGGAGAACAACGCATCGCGTCGATGTCCATCCACCTGACGAATGACTTGCTGGCACTTGGCATCACACCCGTTGGGTCCGTCATTGGCGGCGAAGCCAAAGCATTCCTGTCCCATGTTGCAGATCGCCTGCAAAACACGACACCGCTTGGTCCGGTGAAAGATCCCGACATGGAAGCCCTACTTGCCCTGAAGCCCGATATAATCTATCTTGATGAAGAATTTTCCGGTGAGGAGATTGCCAAGTTCGAGAAAATTGCTCCTGTGCATGTATTCAATCTGGATGACGGTACATGGCGTGATCACCTGAAGGATATTGGCAAGCTGGTTGATCGCGAGAAGGAAGCAGAGCAATATATTCAGGATTATGCAGCAGAGACCGAAGACGTAAAATCATTAATTCATGACGAGATCGGCGATGGTACCGTGATGGCCATCCGTGTAACTGCCAAAGAATTGCGTGTGTTTAGCACACGCCGCCCAATGGGGCCAATCTTGTATGATGATCTTGGACTGACCCCGGCCAAAGGCATATCGGATATTGATTCCACCAAGCCTTACCAGGTGATCTCCCGTGAAGTACTGCCTGATTTCGATGCAGATGCCATCTTCGTAGTGGTGAACTCGGATGAGGAAGCGGAGAACATGTTCAAAGAACTGCAAAACAACCCGATCTGGCAAGGGCTAAAAGCCGTTAAAGCCGGTCACGTGTACACCATCGGTGCGCAGCCTTGGCTGGACTACTCCGCCATTGGCAATAAAATGGCACTGGATGAGGCCAAAGAGATGTTTACCCAAAAATAAACCAACGCCTTAATGGAAAAATCACAAAAAAACCTCGCTTACGAACTGGAGAGGGAACGGCAGACTTGCTGTCCTGTTCTCCTCCGTCCGAAGCAGAGGTTTTTTTCTATATATTAATGAAAGCCTGGCATTCCTCATCCTCATAAGGTACAAACGACAATCTCAACATCCGTGTCAGCAAACGTATCCTGAATAATGCCGCTTACTTTGTCCCACTTCAGTCTGTCGAGTCCGCAACCAATCTGCGGCATGGCCAGCTTACTGATTTGTTGTTCTACACAGACGTCTCGCATCGATTGCACCGCTTGGGTAAACGATGGATAGGTCGGTTTATTCGAAAACTTCGCCTTGGTTACCAGATTCAACGTACGTCCCACCGGGTAACACCGTCCAATCTCAAGCGCTTCCTGCTTCGCCTGCTCCTGTAGAACCTGAAGCCCGAACCTTTCCCGAAACTGTACTGCAATTCCCGCCCCCATACGAGCATCAGCGGAAATACAATGAGCGAGCGTATAAGCTTCATCCATTGCAAACAAATCCTGTTGGATCTCACGAAATTGCATCTGAATCCTCCTTCTTCACATCTTAAAATGACTTACTTGCTGTTCAAAGCAATTGTTCTTGAAACGCCTTGATTATTCTCTGTCCAGCTGATCTGTCCAACACAGCAAATACAATCCGCTCAAAGGACTGCCTGAAATTCTCCTGTACCAGGACATCATGGAAATACCTCGCCACATCCACCGGGTCATTCCGGAACACCCCGCAACCATAAGCACCCAGAACAAGGGTACGATGACCATTCATCGCTGCCACGTCCAAAATATACCGAATTCGCTCCTTCATGACCGACTCGATCTGCTGGTCATCTGCCTGCTCCCGTTCCTTCACAACGCCAGCATTGACGGCAGGAGCCGTAATAAAGGCGGTCGTGTAATATTGGGCTAGCAGCCGGTCCTCATCATCACGTATGACAGGTACATCCGGCGAATAGATCATATAGTCGGAATACAGACAGGTGCGCAGCTTACGATTATGATCATACATTTCATTCATTTGAGAAATACAAGGGTATAACCCGGAAGCTCGGGCGAGACTCTCTTCCTGTGCCTGACTTCCCCCCAGGAAACCACCACCCGGATTTTTCGCTGAGGCAAAGTTCAGGCAAACGACATCCGTTCTCCCCTCGTCCACCACGAGACGTGAGGCTGCGGCAAGCGTCGTCTCACCGGTGACTTCAATCTGGGCAGCTGCAGACTTAGGCGCTGCCTGTAATTGGCGCACCTGCTCCCGAAGTGCCGGAAGTTCATCCGGACGGTATAAAACGGAGCCCTGAATCGCTCGTTTCAAATCTTCATCAATCGATACCTTGCGGTCATATCCGTTGATGTAATGCCCCTCTTCCAGGATGGCCAGTGTTTCCTGGGCAATACGAGCCCGACTTGAGCGCTGATTCGTGCTTTTTAGCTGGTTATTTTTCTTATGCTGGTTAGCATTCATTCGAATCACTTCCTATCTCATCTCTTAGCCGGGTCAGAATCTCACCGAGCCAGTTGGTTCCTCGCCATGTTCTGCGATGGCGGATACGTGGATCTTCTTCTGCCAGTCCAACTCCCCAGATCCGGTCATCCGGGCTTGCTTCCACAAGGGTCGTGCCACGGGTGGCGAGCAATGCGGCGAGCAGGTCTTCATTTTGTGTGAATTTGGCCTGATTGCCTTCATAAACAATGCGTTTGCAGTTTGCTTCCCATATCGTCTGGTCGAATCCGGTTACCTGTCTGCCCAGCTTCTTTTGTACTGAAGCTGAGCTTTCCTTCAAAATCTTGTCCGCCATTGCCTGGTCGCCAAACAGCAGTGCTTTCTGATGCATCATGTACTGTTCGGCACTCGTATAACCAATTCCGTTCACCGTAAAATCAGCCGGATGCCACTGGGAAAAGGGTGATGCTGTACGCCAAAAGAAAGTAAACTTCTCCATGATTCCTTATGTCCTCCTTGCAATAAAACAATTATGTTGTCATACGCTCTGGGTTCAGTCTGTATAAGCGGGAAGGACGATGTCCTGCATTGCCCGTAAACTCTCCGGTTTCGATTACCCAATCGGCAATTTTGCGCCGGAAGGCTGCAGCCAGCAGTTTTTTGCCACCAATAATCTCATAGACCTTCTGCAGGGCCGTCAGCGTAAATGTCTCCGGCATCAGATTAAAAGCAATATCCGTATATTCCACTTTCGATCGTAATCGTTCCAGCGCATAAACCATGATCTTGGCATGGTCAAACGCTATGCCCTTCACTTCCAAGATTGTCATACTGCTGCTTCGAACGCTTCCTTCCACAGCTTCCTTCACCTCAATGACAGCCGATAGCTCCTCTGTTCCGTTCGACAACGTCAGCTGAACTCTTCGTTCCGTCGTACGACCTCGTTCATGAATATGACGTTTCTCCTCAAGGAGCCGCTGTTCTACCCTGAACCAGTCCGCATCACTCGCATCATCGCCTGCTTCCAGTTCAAGCTCGCTGCTATCAACGAGTGCCATGTACGAGCAGCTAATTACCCTTGTACGAGGATCACGGTGCACATCGCCCCACGTGTACAACTGTTCCAGATAGATGTCATCCAGCCCGGTCTCTGTAACCAGCTCGCGGCGTGCTGCATCTTCCAGGGATTCCTGCATGGACACGAATCCACCCGGTAATGCCCACTTGCCCATATAGGGATGACCACCGCGGCGAATCATCAGCAGCTGCAGTGCCGGCTCAGCAAGTTTGCGATAATTGGACTGAGCTTCGCTCCTTATCGTGAAGACAAGCATATCTACCGTCACGGAAGGACGCTCATAATCACCTGCATCATATGTCTCCAGAAACTGCTGCTCGCTTATATTGGCATGATTCAGATGGTCCAATGGTTGGCCCTCCGAATAACCTTCATTTGTCATATTTAAAACCCCATTCTGTTATTAACAAAATGTTATTAACAATTAGATAATAAGAGGTTAACACATCCATTAGCCTTCGTCAATATTTCCCATATCTTAAAAATGAGAACTTCTGTACTGGTTGGGATCAGGTGGGTGTTAAACTGCATGATTTCAATGCCAAAGGAAATAAATTCCTGCTAAATTCCTGATTCAGGAAAAAAAGGGTTGACGGTGCGAAGTGCAGGTCTGTATACTGTGTATATTGATATATACAGTATACACAGCGAACACAGCTTGCATAGTAAAAGTGTGAGATGGAAAGGCAGGCTTGGTGGCTAACCCGCAGCGATCATTTTAATACAACTGTGTTATATCTTTTTCAATACAACTGTGTTATATTAATTTCAATTCATTCGTATTAATAAGGGGGATGTTTCGCTGGAATGAAAAGAATCGTATTATTGGATGTTCTTAGAGGATTTGCGATTATCGGTACATTGGGGACGAATATTTGGCTTTTTGCATACTTAGGCTCTCTGAACAAAATGTTTGGCGATCCGCTTCAACCCTGGTGGACCTCGGGTGATCGTTTACTGCAAACACTGATGCTTATGCTGGTGAACGGAAAATTCCTCGGACTTCTTACTCTTCTCTTCGGGGCAGGAATGGAATTAAAGCGGCAAAAAGCACTTCGTAAAGGATATGTCTGGCCAGGGGTTTACATATGGACATGTGTGCTGCTGCTCATTGATGGATTGCTGCACTACACGTTGGTCTTGGAATACGATGTGCTGATGAGTTATGCAATTACTGGCATCATCGTGTCCTTCATCATCAACCGTTCCCGCCGCTTTATTTTGATCGTGATGGGGCTCATGGGTGGTATACATCTCATCGGAGTGGGTGGAATTACCGCACTGTTGGCCCTTACAGAGAGTGGTGCCACCTTCAATAACATGGACGTGATTGCCAAGCTATACGCCACGGGAACATGGTGGGAGCAGGTTCTATTCCGGCTGGACAACTTTGCTTTCTTTCGAACAGAGTCCATCATCATCATGCCGCTGAATATATTTCTGTTCCTGCTGGGTTCCATGCTCATGCGTGCAGGCCTATTCTCAGACGAGGCATCCGGACGTCTTAGACGCCGCAAATGGATGAATTTCGGGCTTGCCGCCGGCATTCCTCTGAACCTGCTCCTGCTGGTGCCGGGAGGCAGCATGGACTTGTTTGTTCGGTACATCAGTGCACCGATCCTTACGTTCGGCTATCTTGGGCTAATCGCTTACATGCTGGAGAAAAATAGGTTTGCCGGTCTGTTCAGGCGGTTCGAAGAGATTGGCAAGATGGCATTGAGCTGTTACATTCTGCAAAACATTCTGGCTTCCGCCATCTTTTACGGATGGGGTCTGGGGCTCGGTGGTTATCCCCCTTCGCTTGTGATTGTGTTACTGTGGGCCGGCATCTGTATTGTATTGATGTTATTCTCACATGCATGGCTGCTCAAATTTAAATCGGGACCGGTCGAATGGTTATGGCGCAAGCTCTCCATCTCTCCTGCCGTCAAGTCACAGTCACGGACTGAACAGATGTAATATCAAAATGGTTCCCTGAATTGAGCAACACCGTATTTCTCCCTCTTTAGTTCGAGCTGCGGATCTGTTCCGGAGCTCTTTTTGTTATGTAGCAAAACCTGCATCGCTCCGTGCTGGTGATACGATGCCCTCGCATTTTTAATTTGACCTTACAAATGCCTTGACGGTATGTAAGATCAAACTTATGATTTAGTTAGTCGACTAATTAATAGGAGGGTAGCATATGCATTCAGCCCGCAGCGAACGGCTGCTCGGACAATTATCCGAACTTGTGAAGCTGCATCGCTATAAAGTTCATGAGAAGCTGGTTAATCACCCCGAGCTGTACCCCGGACAACCTCCACTGCTGTTCCAGCTTGACCGTGAAGATGGTCAAACCCAGAAAAGTCTGGCCGAGAAGCTTCGCCGTACTCCTGCAACCGTTACAGTCATGCTGAAACGCATGGAAACATCGGGATATGTAAGGCGTGAAGCCGATCCGAATGACCAGCGCAGTCTGCGTGTCTATCTGACCGACCAGGGCCGCAGCGCGCTCAAGGAGTTGAGTGAGGTATTTCAGGAACTGGAGCTCCAGGCTCAGGAAGGATTTACGCCAGAAGAAACGCAGCTTATGTCAGCGCTTGCACAGCGCATGATTCACAACCTTCGTGAATCCTGAATGACGCATGGAATTGTAGCAGCATGCTTTTTAGACTTCATTGAATGAGGTGATTTCCCTATTGTGGACGTTAAAACGATTTTTGACGCCTTATAAGTCAGCCGCCATACTCGCTCCACTCCTCATGGTGCTGGAGGTAGCCATGGACCTGCTTCAGCCGAAGCTGATGTCCAGCATTGTGGATGATGGCGTGCTTGCCGGTGACCTGCCCCATATTGTACGCACAGGGCTGTTCATGCTTTTGTTTGCCCTCATTGGCTGGGTTGGCGGAGCAGGCTGTACACTCTTTTCCAGCAAAGCGTCTGTAGGATATGGTACGGATCTGCGCCAGGAGCTGTTCGACCATATTCAAACCTTTTCCTTCCGTAATTTGGACACATTCCAGGAAGGATCGCTCATCACGCGTCTAACGAGCGATATTACGCAGATGCAGACCTTTGTACAGATGCTCCTGCGAATGTTCATCCGGTCACCGATGCTGATCATCGGCAGTATTATTATGGCATTTACGATCAGTATCAAGCTGGCGCTGATCCTCATGATGACCGTACCCGTTCTCTTTGTCATTCTGTATATTCTCATATCCGCTTCATATCCGCTTTTTGCCAGCGTGCAGAACAAGCTGGATCAAGTCAACGCCGTTCTGCAGGAAAATCTAGCTGGGATTCGTGTCGTCAAGGCTTTTGCACGTGCAGGCACGGAGAAAAAGCGTTTCAATCAATCCAATGAGGATTATACGGGAACAGCGGTGAAAGCCTGGCGCATTGTTACGCTGAATGCACCTGTACTTAGCCTGATGCTGAATGCGACCATCGTAGCCGTATTGTGGTTTGGCGGGTTTCAGGTTGTAGGAGGCGATATTGCAGCCGGGGATCTGATTGCTTTTATCAACTATGTAACGGTGGTGCTCTCCTCCCTCACCTCCATCGGCATGATGATGATGAGTTACTCCCGGGCCAAGGTGTCTGCCGCGCGGATCAACGAGGTTCTACATACAGAGCCGGACATTCAGTCAGGCCATGAAGCTCAGAGTGAGAATGCATTGCCGAATCAGGCCATTCAGGTTGGCTCCAATCCGGCATCCAGGGCTACTCGCCGACCAGGTGAGGTGGAATTCCGGGACGTTTCGTTCCGTTATGACGGCGAAAATGCCCTCACGGGAGTTAATCTTACTGCGCGAGCAGGGGAAAAAGTAGCTTTACTCGGTTCCACCGGTTCAGGCAAGACAACACTCGTGCAGCTGATTCCCCGCCTATATGATGCCTCACTCGGTGAAGTACTTGTTGGCGGCGTTAATGTACGGAACTGGGATCTTCAGCTGCTTCGCAGCAGAGTGTCCATTGTATTGCAGGAATCCATTCTGTTCAGCGGCAGCATTCGGGATAATATCGGCTTCGGCAGACCGGATGCCACGGATGCCGAGATCCGTGCTGCGGCGCGGGCAGCGGCAGCGGATGAATTTATCATGAACCTGAAAGATGGATACGACACGGAGCTTGGACAGCGGGGAGTCAATCTCTCCGGCGGGCAGAAACAGCGTATTTCCATTGCGCGTGCCTTGCTCATGCGGCCGGATGTTCTTATTTTGGATGACAGTACGAGTGCAGTCGATCTGCGAACCGAAGCAAGCATTCAGAGAGCACTGCATTCCCTGATGAAAGACAGTACAACCTTTCTAATTGCACAGCGCATATCTTCGGTGAAGGATGCGGACTGCATTTATGTGCTGGATGAGGGGAGAATCGTGGCAAGTGGTACACATGAAGAACTCATGGCCAATTCCACACACTATCAATCCATTTATGATTCCCAACAACGGAAGGAGGATGTTCAATTTGGCTAAACCTGCATCTTCCTCCACGCAGCCACCTGTCTTTCCTCCGATCGGAAGACCTGGACCGGGCCGGGGACCTGTTCCGAAAGTAAGAGCCAAAAATGCCAAGCACGCCATCCTGCGAGTATGGTCTTACATGGGACGCCATCGCAAAGGAGTTATCATGGCTCTGGTCCTTACCGCTCTCGGAACACTGCTTAATCTGGCGGGACCCTACCTTCTGGGCCGTGCCGTCAATGAGCATATTGTTCCGAAAGTGACGGACGGCCTTTTGAAGGACTGCCTCCTGTTATTAACGGTATACGTCCTGAGTTCGCTCATGATGTGGGGACAGTCTTATGTCATGATCGGCGTATCCCAATTGACGGTGAAGGATCTGCGCCAGGCTTTGTTCTCCAGGCTGCAGCAGCTGCCCATAAGCTTTTTTGACAAAAATCAAAGCGGAGACCTGATGAGCCGGGCTACCAATGATATCGATAACGTGTCCACTACCCTGAATCAGAGTGTGACTCAGCTGATGTCCAGTGCAATTCTTCTTGTCGGTTCGCTGTCGATCATGCTTGCTCTGGATATCCGACTGACGCTTCTCAGCCTGGTGACCGTGCCGCTAATCACCATTGCGACCAAGCTGATCGCTTCCAGAACACGCAAACATTTTTCAGCCCAGCAGAAGCTGCTCGGTGAGCTGAATGGTTATGCACAGGAAACGATCGCCGGACAAAAGGTGGTTGCCGCCTATAACCGTCAAGAACAGGCGCACCAGCATTTTGAGAACCTGAATGAAAAGCTGCGTACAGCGAGTACGCAGGCCCAAACCGTATCCGGGCTGGTTGGACCTACGATGAACGTCATGAACAACATTGGATTTGCCATTCTCGCAGCAGTAGGTGGATGGATGGCTTACCACGATTTAACGTCCATCGGACTGATTGTAAGCTTTCTCGCCTATTCCCGGCAGATTGAGCGACCACTTAACGATCTTGCGAACCAGTACAACCTGATTCAGGCAGCCATTGCCGGTGCTGAGCGTGTGTTTCAGATTATGGATACACCAAGTGAATACGAAGAGAAACAGGAGAAGCAGCTGGATCACATTCAAGGTAAAGTTGTTTTTGAAAATGTATCCTTTGGATACAATTCCGATAGAGAGATTCTGAAAAATGTCAGCTTCACCGCGCAGCCTGGCGAGATGATTGCTCTGGTCGGGCCAACAGGTGCCGGCAAAACAACCATCATTAACCTGCTCCCCCGCTTCTATGAAATTACAGGCGGAAGCATTACCATTGATGGCACGGAGATCTCAGAGCTGGAGAAGGTTCACCTCCGGCGCGGACTCGGTATTGTGCTGCAGGATGCCTACCTATTCTCGGGAACCATTCGTGATAATATTGCCTACGGCAAGCCGGATGCGACCGATGAGCAGATCAGGCAGGCAGCTGAGCTGGCCAATGCCCACTCCTTCATTCGCAAGCTGTCCCAAGGTTACGACACCCCCATTATTGCGGGCGGAAGCAATCTGAGCCAAGGACAGCGGCAATTGCTGACGATCGCTCGGGCCATTCTCGCCGATCCGGCCATTCTCATTTTGGATGAGGCAACGAGCAGTATTGATACCCGGACGGAAATGCAGATTCAGGAGGCGATGCGCACGTTGATGAAAGACCGGACCAGTTTCGTCATCGCCCATAGACTGAGCACGATTCGGGAGGCAGATCAGATACTGGTGATTGATTCAGGCCAGATTGCCGAGCGGGGTAACCACGAGGAACTCATGCAGCAAAAAGGGTTTTATTATCAGCTCCATCAAGGTCAGCTAAACTGATCCATTAACTGAGCGACAACAGAAAAGCGCCGCACAAAGGTTCCCTGTACTGGGACCTGTGCGGCGTTTCATTTGTTCTAGGAGGTAACTTCTTAGGCAATTACTCCACGGCTACTACCGGGAGCTCCAGTGTAAACGTAGAGCCTACTCCCACTTCACTCCGTACCGTAATTTCTCCATGGTGATCATGAGCAATCTTTTGGCAGAGCGCCAGCCCAAGCCCCGTCCCTTCTTCCTTCGTTGTATAAAATGGATTAAATATATCGGCAAGGGCCTTCTCCGGTATGCCGCTTCCCGTATCCGTAATGGATGTATATGCTTTGTCTCCTTCATGAACAAGAACAATATGTACTTCACCGGGATCATTCATTGCTTCGAATGCATTGCGTATCAGGTTGATTAACACCTGTACAATTTTGTCCCGATCCATATGAACCATAACAGCTTCTCCCTTCAGCTCAAGCGAAATCCGGTGTCCACGGGATGCTGCATCTGACTCGGTTAATGACAAAACACGTTCAAGGCATTGACCCAGCCTCTCCGGTTTCATTAGATGAGCCTGCGGCTTGGAAAATTGCAGAAATTCTGCAGTCAGGTCCGTGACCCGGATCACTTCGCCCATAATCACTTCATACCATGGGGCAATATTGAAGGCTTGTCCACGTGACAGCTGCAAGAATCCACGAATCGCCGTGAGCGGATTACGGATTTCATGCGCCATGCCGGCTGCAAGTTCTCCAACAGCCCTGAGCCTTTCCGAACGGTAGATCTCTTCTTCATTCTTAATCCACTTGCTGCGCTGTGCCTGAAATAGTCGCTCCTCTGCAATCGTTATTAACTGCTGGAGGGTCTCTGCTGTCTCCGGATAGACCGAAATGCTATACGTAACCTGTAATCCTTTCAGATCGGTAGTTTGCATCGTACTCATTCGTTCCTCGATACCCGCAACCTCGGGCAAAATGATTGAAAATCGATCTCCCGCATAACGGGATATCCCATAAGCATCCGCAAAATGCTTGGAGATGCTCCCCCCTGTCCCCGCTATGATGGAACTCCAATTGTTTTCCACTTCCTTATTAAATCCGTTGAAATTCTGGATGTTCAGAAGAATAAGCAAAAAGGAGTGCTGCTTCTCTGCCGTTTCCTGCAGTGCATTCATATATCCTTCATAGTTGAGCAGCCCTGTAAGCGGGTCGTGCAGGGTGAGGAATTGATTTTTTTCGCGCAATCTGCGCTTTTCTGCTTCGCTGTTAACCAGCGTATGATACAGAAAGATTATAACAATTGCCGTGAGTAGATCGAATAAGGAAACCGACAATGTGTAGGCATCTATCGTAACGTAGGATAGCCGAATCCCTGTATATTGCAGCACGAGCAGGAGAGAAATGGGCAGGGTCTGCTCTACCCGCTGTTTGTTCTGAATCATGGTCATGATGAGCAGGTAATATAACATGTTGCACCAGTTCAACTCACTGAAATAGTGAAATACGCCAAGGAAGATCCACTGAATTTTCTGTAATACAGGATATCGTCTTTCTCCATAAATGCTGGCAACAAATAAGGCACCGGCAAGGATCATCCATGTGAGGCTGGAAGTGCGGCCCAGAAAATAAGAGGACAGGATTACAAGCAGGCAACCCAGCGGGAAAATAACCCTTTTCATCGTGTACGTTAGCAAACAGCCTCGCCCCCCTTGACAATCTACTCATATCTAACACTTCATTTACATGCATTATATCGATTATGATTAGCTAATGTTGTCGATTAATGGAAGCTCTCCAAATTGGAATGGATAGGGCTCATGGATTATATACCATTTATTTAGCATCTTGAATAGCGTTCCTGCACATCATCCACCCTTTTTCTGGTATGTTATAATACAGTAATGGATTTATTTTCAATAAAATTGGAAGTTGCAGGTGATTCTCTTGGTGGAACGTAGAAGACCATTCGGAATTGGTACATTTTCGCTGCTCATTGTGGCTTTGGGATTTGCATTTAATTATGCATGGGGGCCTGATGATTTTAGGTTCGGGTATTACCTGTTTCATCAGATGAATTGGCCAATCTATAGCAAGGGTGACGAAGGACTGATTATTCCAACAGTAATAACTGCCATCTTCTGGATCCCTGCCATCATCATTGCAAGAAAACACAACGTACACTATGGTACAAAAACAGCTTCAATCGTGGCCGGTGCTATGCTGATCATCTGTTTCATAGGCCCTTTGGTTACTATGTTGGATTGGATCGTCAATTCATAAAGAAAAAAGAAGCCAGCGCTCTAACGTTCCAGAGCGCTGGCTTTATTCTTTCCTCTCCACATATCTATTTCTTCGCCATATATTTGCGGATATCAAATGCAACAGCGGCAACTATAATTAATCCTTTAATTATCAGCTGCCAATAGGGACTTACACCGATAAAGGTAAGGCCGTAGTTGATAACCCCGAAGATGAGCACACCGGCCATAACACCTGGCACTGTTCCGATGCCTCCTGCTGTTGAAACGCCACCAACGACACACGCCGCAATGGCATCCAGCTCATACATATTGCCGTAGTTATTCGTCGCTCCGCCTGTGCGCGCTGCCTCCAGCACACCCCCCAGTCCATACAACGCGCCCGCAATGGCATACAGGGCAATCAAATTACGTGCGACATGAATTCCCGACACATGCGCGGCCTGGATGTTGCCGCCAATGGCGTACATATTTTTACCGAGGCGGGTTTTGTTAAAAACGACCCAACAGATTAAGGCTACTGCAATCGCAATCAGTACAATATAAGGGATCGAGTAGCCCCCACCCAGATCAATATAGCCTGATCCGATCACCGTGAAGTCCGGTCTAAGTCCTCCAATCGGCTGTGACTGGTTGGGCTCTGTATCAAAATAAATCGAGTTCAAACCATATACGGCTACCATCGTTCCAAGCGTGGCGATAAATGGAGGTACATGCAGCTTGGCGACTATAATTCCATTTACCAATCCGACAATCAGACCAGCCACAATTCCGATTATAATGGGCAGCCCTACCCATAAATGCGGCAGATCCGGGAAGAAGCGATTGGCATATTCGTCAATTTGCAGCATGGACGCGGATACCACAGCCGTCAGACCCACCACCCGGCCAGCAGACAGATCGACCCCGCCAGTGACGAGAATGAAGGCTGCCCCGAGTGCAATGATGGCCCTTGTGGAGGACTGCTGCAATATATCCCGTAGGGTAGAGAAAGCAAGGAAGTTCGGGTCCGCAATGGCAATGCCGATGACAAGCAGAATAAGTACGATAAAGATGGCTCGCTGCGTTACATACTGTTTCACCTGATTGATGACTTGCGTATTCATCTGTTTCCTCCTGTCTAAGCCATCCGCTGCTGAGCGGCCAGCCTCATAATTTCCTGCTCTGTGGCGTCGGCTCCGTCTACAATGCCGGTCAGCCTTCCTTCACTCATCACCATGATCCGGTCGGACATCCCGAGCAGTTCAGGCATCTCCGAGCTGATCATGATAATGCTTTTGCCCTGACGAGCCAGTTCCGTAATAATGGTGTAGATTTCAAACTTGGCCCCCACATCAATTCCCCGCGTTGGTTCATCAAGCAGCAGAATTTCTGGGCTGGTCAATAGCCACCGTGCCAGAAGCACTTTCTGTTGATTCCCCCCTGAAAGGTTGCGAATCAGCGTGTTAACGGAAGGTGTTTTAGTTCTGAATTTCTGAGTTTGCTCCCTTGCCTCTTCGCGTCCCTTCTTTTCATCCAGCAGTCCAGCGCGGTTCCGGTACCTTCCCAAACTCGCAATAATTGTATTTTCATATACGGACAACACCGGAAATATGCCTGTAACCCTTCGTTCCTCGGTCAGCAGCGCCATATGATGACGTTTCGCCGCGGCGGGTGAGTTGATCTTCACCTTGCGTCCATGAATCGAGATTGTGCCCGAAGCAAGCCCTCGCAGTCCGAACAAGGATTCGATCAATTCCGTCCGCTGCGCTCCAACGAGCCCGCCAATGCCGAGCACTTCGCCTTTTCGGAGCTCAAACGTAATATCTCTGAACGAGTGGGGCTGACTTGATGTTAACCCTTCCGCCTTCAAAATCACTTCGCCAGGAACGTTGGTCCGTTCCGGAAAACGTTCATCCAAATCCCGTCCGACCATGCGGGTGATGATCAGATCGGTAGTCAGATCAGCAGCATCCCAGGTACCGACAACAAACCCGTCACGCATAATGGTGACTTCGTCCGAAATCGTGAGAATTTCCTCCATTTTGTGTGAGATGTAGATAATCGATACGCCTCGGCTGCGAAGCTCGTTAATGATAGCGAACAGCTGCTCTACTTCCTTGCCTGTCAGAGATGAGGTCGGCTCATCCATAACAATGACTTTCGATTGAAAAGAGACCGCTTTGGCGATTTCCATGGATTGTATTTTGGATACGGATAACGTTCCTGCCTGTGCCTTCGGGTCGATATCCAGATTCAGGTCTTTAAACAAGGCCAAGGTATCGGCATACATCTTCTTCTCGTCGACCAGCAACCCTCTCATCGGGAAACGTCCCAGCCATATATTCTCCATCACGGGACGATGAGGCACCGGATTCAGCTCCTGATGGATCATGGATATACCATGCTGCAGTGCTGCTTTGGAATTCGGAATGTCGACCTCTTTTCCATCGATTCGAATCGTGCCTTCATCCGGTCGGTACATGCCGAACAAACATTTCATCAGTGTCGATTTGCCCGCCCCATTCTCTCCCATCAGGGCGTGGACCGATCCGGGCTTCACCTTCAGGGTAACCTGACTAAGTGCCTGCACACCTGGAAACCCCTTCGAAATTCCGTCCATCTCCAGCAGATAAGGTGATGCCATTTGGTTTCCTCCCTTCCATATGCCCAGAAAAAAAGGACGCCACCGGTAAGACGGACGTCCCTCTCTGCTGCTGTTATTGGGCGTCGGCAATGTTGTCTTTCGTAATTTTCTTGTAGGCAATCCAGACATATTTGCCATCCGTAATGTCATACCCCGTATTTTCCTTCGTCGGCGTCTCGCCCTTGGCGAGTGCCGCAGCCAAAGCCACTGTTGCTGCGCCCTGGTTCTTCGCATCATTTAATACGGTGCCCAGCATCGTGCCGTCCTGAAGCGCCTGAATGGCAGGAGCGGTTGCATCCACACCAACGACAGGCATTGCCTTGCCGTCCTTGAAGTATCCTGCTGCCTTCAATGCTTCGATGGCACCGAGTGCCATGTCATCGTTGTTGGCAAGTACAGCTTCAATCTTGTCGCCGTGGGAAGCGAGGAATGCCTGCATTTTCTCCTGGCCTTTGACCCGATCCCACATCGCCGTGTCTTCCGCCAGTGCCTCTACTTCAATACCTGCATCCTGGATCGCCTGTACGGAATATTTGGTCCGCAGCTCTGCATCCTGGTGCCCCGGCTCCCCTTTCAGCATGACGTACTGCAGTTTGCCGTCCCCGTTTTTGTCCGCTTCGGGATGGGCTTTCCAGTAATCTACAATCAGCTGGCCGGAGATCGTACCCGACTCTTCCGCCTTGGCACCGACGTAGTACACCTTATCCCATTTATTCATGTCTTCGGCAACCGGCTCACGGTTAAGGAAAACAACAGGAATGCTCGCAGCCTTGGCCTTGTCGATGATTACACCCGCTGCAGTACGGTCTACCGGATTTACGGCCATGGCACTGTATTTCTTGGATACGAAGAGATCCACTTTCTCATTCTGGGTCGGCTGTGCGTTCTGGCTATCCACGATATCGAGTGTGGCTTTGCCCTCTGCTGCTGCCGTCATCGCATTCCGTACGCCCGTCATGAACGTATCATCAAATTTGTAGATCGCAACACCAATTTTCGGCGTCTCCGTTCCGCCTGCTGCCTGCTCTTCCGTACCGCTTCCCGTACTTCCACCCGCACTGTCTCCACCGCTACTGCAGCCCGCAGCCGCAACCATGAATGCAGTAAGCAGCAGTGTAATCCACGTTTTCTTCATATCCTAATGACCTCCCCCAAGTTCATTCGGCTTCACCGATGTCTTTATTATGAAAGGGTTTACACCATTTTCGAATACAATATCTTCATCTGTTTTATCGAAATCTTCCTCTCTTCGGTTCATGTCTTCTATCTTCATTGAACAAACGGAAACAGCAGCTTCTGGTTATCCATCCAGAACATATTGTCCGTACTGACCAGCTTCGTTTCCAGCGTCACTCTGGCTTGCACCTCCTGATTATTCAGCCGTGCCACGGCCTGATTCAAACCAAGGTACCCTGCGCTGAAGCCATTTTGCACAATAAGATACTGGAATACCCCTTCCTGCAGCTGCTCCAGCTGCTGCTGCTCACTCCCGAAGCCTACAATGTTGACCTGATGCTCCAACTTGCGGCGATGCAGTTCATCCGCCGCTCCCAGAGACGCAGGCTCCTGCAGGGCAATGAAGCCGTCTACCTGCTGCTCGTCCAGCAGCTGCTTTGCTGCCTGCCAGCAGACTTCGCGGGTGCTGCATACGGACTTGGGTTCAACCTGGATACCCGGATACTGTACCAGCGCTTCCATGACCCCCTGCTCCCGGTGGATCAGCCCTGGATTCACAGGATCGGGCCCCAGCAAGGCTACACTGCCTCTGCCTCCCAGAAGTTCGGCCATCGCTTCACCTGCCTGCCGCCCAGCCTCCACATTATCCATGGAAATGACACTCGTAATGCCTTCTACAGGGAACTCATCGTTGAGAACAACCACCGGAACACTCATGCCGCTCTTATTCATCGTTTCGGCCTTCTGAATAATATCTCCAAGTACCTTCTCACTCAGTGGATCAACAAGCAGAGCGAAAGCGCCCTGTTCCAATGCCTGCGTCACTGCTCGGATCTGTGCCTGTTCACGCTGACTGTACGCCGAGACATTCCGCCCGGACAACTCCTGCGGATCTCTGGCTCGGTGGATCGTCGAATCCGGATTGGATGGTGCATACGTTGCTGCCTCGGATGGAAATGCCTCCACCGTCAGCAGTTCAGCCCCATGTTCCTTAGCTGCTGCTTCTGCCCCGAGCCTTATCGCTTCAGCAAGTTCACCTGTCCCAGCAGGGGTAATCAGAGCGACACGAGGTGGCGGCAGTACCGAATCAGCATTGGAAATGCCACATGCCGTACTCAGAAATAAACAGCAGCCTGCCGCAGCGATCCCCATCCATCTGCGTACACGAAGGAGGGGCTGACTGAACTTCTTGATGGAGTCTGGACGAAAGATCCTGCGGATGATTGCTTTATCTTCATTACCTTTTATCATAAAAATCGCCATCCTCCCGTTCGCATTGAATCGGTATCCGAATCCAGACCGTCGTTCCTTCCTCCAGCTCACTCTCAAATTCAAGACCGCACCCTTCCCCGTAATAGAGCTGAATCCGGTCATGCACATTGCGCACGGCTACCCCTGACCCAGCACTACTCTTCACGATGGGGCTGCCCTCAAGTAGTCCTGCCACCTGCTCCTCCGTCATGCCGACGCCATTATCCGTGATGCGGAATACCAGCTGGTCGCTCTCCCGATAGACGCGGATCTCAATGCAGCCTTCATCCGTGTGATACTCAATCCCATGCACGATGGCATTTTCAATTAACGGCTGAAGGACCAGCTTCAGTGTCAGACAGTCCAATGTATCCTCATCCGCATCCAGGCTGAACCGGAATTTGCGTTTGAACCGCATCTGCTGAATGGTCAGGTAATGGTGCGCATGCTCCAGCTCATCGCGGACGGTGATAATGGTTTTCCCTTGGCTTAGACTTATGCGAAATAGGCGTGAAAGTGATGTGATCATGGTGATCACCTCTTCATTACGACTCATGCCCACCATGCGTACGACAGAGTTCAATGTGTTGTAGAGAAAATGAGGATTAATCTGGGCCTGCAATGCTTCCAGCTCGAGACGCCGTTTCTGTTCCTGCTCATGGATGATCTCATTCATCAGGGTACGAATCTTGTACACCATCAGGTTAAACCGACGGGATAGCCGCTCCACTTCAAGCGGTCCCTGAACGGGCAGCTCAACATTGAAGTCCCCTCTCTCCACGGCTTTCATCTTCCGCTCCATCCGCCGAATCGGACGTGTCAGACTGGAAGAGAGCAGCATGGACACGAGAATGACCAGTATTAACACAACCAGCAGTACCCGGACAAGATAGCCATTGACCTCCTGCCGGGTTGTCATGATTTCATCCAGGTAGGCCACACCGACAATTTTCCATCCGATATTGGCTACAGACTTCACGGTATTCAGTCTTTTCTGTCCATCCGCTTCATCTTCATAACTGCCTGTGGCCACCAGGGCCTGTTCGATATTTTCGCTTTTGAGTCCCATATACATCAGCTGCTGCTGCGGATGATAAACAATGTTGCCTGCGCTCTCGTCGATGATGTAGACATAACCCCGCTGCCCCAGACTGACCCGGCGGCTCAGTTCATCCATCTGTTTGAAATTGATATCCACCAGCAGAATGACCTGTCGATCCTGACCATTTTGCCGTACAGTAATGCCTTTGCTCATCGATACGACCCATCTATAGGGGCCTGAGTACATGTTCTGAATATGAGGCAGTGAAAAGCTAAGGTGGTCCGGCACTCGGAGCGCAGATTGAAACCACCCTTGCTGTGTCACATGGGCGCTTGATTTCAACTCGGCGGAAGGTCTGTTCTTGAGCAGTTCGCCCTTGGAGTCGAGCAGTGTAATGGAGATAATGTCCTCCCTGCTGCTGAGCAGTGTATCCAGCTGTTTGTCCACCTGTTCCCCTTCCCAGGTTCCGTCCCGCAGCATATGCTCCTCGATGGCTCTGTAGAGATGCGACATGCTCCGGACATAGTCCTCCAAATTGTAGCTGACCTGATCGACAATCTGCCTCGTTGTCAGTTCGGCGCTTCGTTCGGCAGCCTGGGTGAATTTGTCATGCAGAAGCAGGGCCATGATGGTGAGCACAAGTACAATGAAGATGGAAAAGGACCACGTGATAATAGACCGAATACTGCTGACCTTCGAGGATCGAAGACGGAAACGCAGCCGGAGCCATAACTGTCCCATCCATCCGGCTATCGTTCTCATCGTTCTGCACCTTCACCCGTTATCATCCCGGACTGCTTGCGATATTCTTTGGGCGAGACGCCGATATGTTTCTTGAAGCAAAAGCTGAAATAATTCGGTTCGGCGAAGCCTACCCGTTCCGCAATCTCAAACGACTTCAGCTCCGTAGAGCGAAGCAGTTCCTTGGCCGCCTCCATACGGATCTGCATCAAATATTGCAGGAAGGTAAGCTGTACTTCTTTTTTGAAAATGCCACAAAAATAACCTGAACTGATATGCAGATATCCGCATACCTTCTGTATGGACAGATCGGGATCGGCATAATGTTCCTTCGTAAACCGCAGCGCCTGCTCCACAATATCCTTGTATACATGCTGGCGCCCGCTGGCAATCCGGTGCTGTACGAGCACGCAGACTTCCCTCACTTTGTCTTGTGCCTCAGACAGTCCCGGCAATCGGAACATATCCGCATACAATTGGAAACCGGAACCGAAGATATCCTCCATATCCTCACCAGATGCCTGCGCTGCCTTCCATACCGTCGTCAACACTTCAATCAGGTACAGCTGGATGTCCCCTCGACCATGCTCCACCGTAATTTCCCGGAAAATGATATCCAGTGCATCTTCAAGCTCTGTTCTGGTTCCTGCCTTGAGCGTACGGGTCAGCGTCTGCTGCTTCAGCTCGTCAAAACGCAGCTTGCCTGCAGTCTGCCGCTCCACGTCTGCAATATAGATAAGCGAATCCGTCCCCGGTACCAGTCTGTAGTCGAGCGCCAATAATGCATCCTCATAGGCATGTTTTACATCCGAGAGGGTATCGACCATGGACCCAGATCCCACCGTGGCCGGGATACGCAAGTAGTGATTAATGCTGCGGATGACATTTTCAAGGGCATACTGCTGACGTTTCTCCCCTTCACCCTGACCCCAGCGATCAATAAAAAGCAGAACAATGGCTTCCTGGTGCATAAAAGCATGTCCCGCCCCGTGTTCCTTCCATACTTCTTCGGCAATGTTAAGCGCAGCGAACTGCTTCAGTTCCGCATCCTCGGAGTGACGCAGTGATCCCCCGGAACCGTGGTTACCCTGTTTCTCCGATACGTTGTCTGCCCTGACCGATTCCTGAGTATTCACTCCAACTTGATGGCCATTCTTCTTCCCGTCACCCTCCATGTGCAGCGTCAGAACGGATACCCCATACCGTTCACCGTATAGGTCCAGACCGCACTGTTTGGCTTTGTCATGAATGTACGCCGGCGATTTCTGCCGATGCAGCAGTGTAGCCATCAGATCGGCCTGCACCAGCGGCAAGCTTGTATAATAATGATCCCGCAGCTGCCGGACATCTTCACGTTCTGCTACTTCAGATGCCATCTGCGCTCGCAGACGTGTAAGCAGTTCGGTCAGATGCCCGGCTGAGAACGGCTTCAGCAAATATTCATCTACACTCAGTGAGACGGCCTGCCTGGCATAATCGAATTCATCATACCCTGTCAAAATGACAACCTTCACGAGTGGGTTGCGTTCCCGCAGCCTTCGCGCAAGTTCCAGTCCATCCATAAACGGCATGCTGATGTCGGTTACTACAATATCGGGCTCAACCCTCTCGGCCATCTCCAGCGCTTCACGGCCATTCTCTGCCAAACCAACGATTCGCAGGTCCAGGGCCTCCCAATCCACCTCTATAACTAATCCTTCGCGTACGTCTTCTTCATCATCCACCAGCAATACCCGGTACACGTCCGAATTCCTCCCCCAGCTCATTGGAATAATGCAAGATGCCTCATGTATATGTCGTTTTGATCCAAGGTTGCCATCATACTATACAATATTATTTCATTTGTGTAATCGCTTTCTTTTTGAAGGGGCAAGGATTAAATTTATATCACACTCTTCTGAAAATATGGTAAATTATAGTAAAGAAGGTCCGAGAAATTGCGAGAAAGGAACATGTTATTACAAATGAACAGATTACAAGCCGGATTGTTAACCACAGGGATCGGCACCGTATTGCTTTGTAGCGGAGCCATCACCGAAACCATTCGATCTGATCAGCTTCATTCGCCTACGGAAACATTGATGTGGGAAGATTATTCTCAGGATCTAAGGAATAAATTAACACGTTCGTGGAGCGGTGGAGTAGAGGCAATCCATAAGGTTATGGTTCAGGATAATGATAAGGAAAACCTAAGCAAGTGGAAGCTATATTATGATTTGGAGCATGCCAAACACCAGATTCCCCGCAAAGAGCACTCCTCTTTCATTCAGGTCTATTACGGGGATGCCCGAAGATCCTTGCTTGAAAATGGAGATTTCATGCCTGCGCTGCTCCTGGATCCTGATCATTCTAAAGCCATTCAGTTCTGGGAAAAGCATGATGGAACGTATGCAATCATAACAATGGAGAAGCGTTTAGATGAGGATGGAACGCACAAATGGCTTGAAAGTGGTGCACAGATCATCAATAAGCCCTGATCCGCTCAACAGCAGATCAGGGCTATCATTCGTATGAAGTCTAAGATCAACGCAATACTAATTACGGTTGCATAGAACTCTTTATATCTTTTTATCTAATCCAAATGGTGAGATTCCTTCTCCTGCTCTACGGGATTGGCATTTAACTCTTTTACATATATCATCGTTCGGTCTGGATTCGTATGTCCCATCATTTCAGCCAGACGATGCAGTGGAACACGCTCAGCCATGGCATAGCCAAACCGATGACGCAGATCATGTGAACTTAATCCTTCCAATCCGGCTGCGGTCATTACTTTTTTAATCAAATGGCGAAGCGCCCTCTCGGTCAAACGATCATTAGTCTTCTCCGAAGGGAACAGGTAAGGGCTACCTGGACTCAGACCTTCCATATACTTTCTCAACATCGTAACACACACCGTATTCAACGGAATTCTCCGTTGTCCGTTTCGTTTATCGGCCCGCACCGTAAGCTGCCCGCTTCGCTTGCCCAGTTCAATATCGACTGGCTCCAGATTGCATATCTCCATCGTCCGCAGCCCCGTATGAAACATCAAGATCAAGATGGTCTGATCACGCAGGGAATTCCCCTGTTCGATCGCAGAGAGAAAAGCTTGTTCTTCTCCTGGTGTCATGCGGCGAGGACTCACCTTGTCTTCCGGAATGAACTTTAAAGTTTTGGAAGGATCAATGCTAATTTTGGACTCTGCTGCAGCCCATTTGAATAAGCGCTTCAGTGTAATCAGTCTGCGGTTAATCGTAGCTGGCTTCAGCTGCAAAACGTTGTGTGAATAATCACGGTAGCTCATTAACGTGGATGTATCCATGTTTTCAATACTGATATCCTTTTCTCCAAATGCTGTACTTCCTTTGCACCATTCAAGAAAATGCTTCAGATCACTCGCATATTCCTTTAATGTTTTGGGAGTTAATTTAGCCTGAATGGTAAGCATATGTATGAATTCCTGAACAACCATTTCCCCATGTACCGACATACCAGATACCTTATCCATTAGAAAAAACCTCCAAATCTTGACTTATATTAGCGGACATGGTATTATCATATTAATCGATACATTAGCGGACATCAAGTCTGTGGTTTGAATATACCTGATCAGTGTTAATTTCTTATTAACCCTAATCAAAATGGTCGTTTAAAAACTTATTTTCTGGAGGAATTACATGCAAACAGGTACAGTGAAATGGTTCAACGCGGACAAAGGTTTCGGTTTTATCGAAATTGAAGAAGGAAATGACGTTTTTGTTCATTTCAGCGCTATCCAAAGTGACGGGTTCAAAACATTGGATGAAGGACAACGCGTTCAATTCGAAGTAACCCAAGGTAACCGTGGACCACAAGCTGAGAACGTTACAGTCATCTAATATATTCAAGCTGCCTTAACAGGCAGCTTTTTATTTTTATTCGATTCCTGTCCTATCAGATCTTTCGACCAACCGAATACTCCATCAAACCAAAGTGAGGGATTACACATGGATAAGGAACAATTGATTGCAGAAGTAGCCAAGTCTGGCGGATTCTCCAAAAAGAACGCTGAAAAGGCTGTCACCGTCGTACTTGATTCGATTTTGGAAGCTTTAAAGGAAGGTCAAGAAGTTCAGCTTGTCGGGTTTGGAAAATTCGAAGTGCGTGAGCGTGAGGCACGTATGGGCAAAAGCCGAAGAACCGGCAAGGAAATTCAGCTTCCGGCAGGGAAAGTCCCTGTATTCACGGCAGGATTGATGATGAAAGAAGCTTTGAATTAAGGCAGCACACCACAGTATCGGAAAGAAGGTTTTTATTCAAACGAACAACAATAATTATAATGCACATGCAACATTTTCTACGGTTGATGACATTCTTAACTATTATTCCGACAAGAAGACCAACCAGGATAACGCAAAGGATCACACCCATTCAACAGCCCCTTCAGCAGAGTCTGAACACACTTCATCATCACCCACTCGCTAACAGACCCTTTCATATTGGACAACAAAAAGCCCTGCTCCGCTTATAAACGGTCCAGGGCTTGATTTATGTTTACTCCAACACCCAGGGGGAGTGTATCTTGGGGACATCATTAATCAACTGCCTTGTATAGGGATGCTCCGCTTGGTGAATGACTTCCTCCGCTTTTCCAGTCTCCACCATCCGCCCGTTTTCCATAATGCAGATCGTGTCGCTCACATAATAAGCGAGACCCACGTCATGGGTGATAAACACAATGGTCATCCGGTTCTCATCACGCAGCTTGAGCAGCATATCCAAAATGGTGGAGCGCGAACAGGCATCTACCATGGAAGTGGGCTCATCGGCGATCAGCACTTTCGGGTGCAGCATGAAAATTCTTGCAATCATTAACCGCTGCATCTGTCCACCGGACAGCTCAAACGGATATTTGTTATACAACTCCTCAAACTTCAGATTCACGAAGGAACAAGCTTCCTTCATTTTGATGTACGCCTCATCCTGGCTGAGCTTCAACCCTTGCAATTTAATGCAATCCACGAGCAGCTTCTCTACCCGGTGAAAAACATTGAACGAGGAAAACGGATCCTGGAAAATGGCCTGGATATCCTTCCAATAGGCTTTGCGTTCACGATATCGTCCAAGCTGCCTCGGTTTTCCGTTATATTCGATGGCGCCACTCGTTTCCTTAAGCAGGCCCATAATCATCTTCGCAAGTGTGGTCTTGCCACTGCCGCTCTCTCCAACAATCGAAATAATCTCGCCTTCGTGAAAATCAAAGCTGACATCGTCTACTGCCGCCTTTTTACGGTTGCCTGTACCGTATACCTTCGTCAAATGACGGCCGCTGATCAGCACCTTTCCCATCGCCATGCGGGTTCACTCCTTCCGGGAGTCATGAATCAAGCTGCTCCTCTTTCCTGATCTGCTCCAGGATCTCCGGTGTCAGCAGGCAGCGATAGATCCGTTCTTGCACTTGGATATTCTCAATCTTGCCCTGACGACATTCATCTGTAACCAGCGTGCAGCGCTCAGCGAATCTACAGCCTTCAGGCACATGCTTCAGATTCGGCGGAGCGCCAGGTATCGCTGCAAGCTTATGTTCCTTCATCCCCTCTTCCGGTACAATGATGGACCCCATCAGTTTACGGGTATAGGGGTGCAGTGGATTGAAGATCATCTGGTCCGCCGTTCCCCGTTCCACAATTTCGCCGGCATACATGACCATAATCTCATCCGTGACGTGATACAGAAGCGGCAGCTCATGGGTGATAAACACCAGGGACTTGATCACTTCGCGTTTCAGCAAATCCTTCAGTAGACGGATAACCGCCTTCTGTGAAGTTACATCCAGAGCGGATGTCGGTTCATCCGCAATGAGCACTTTGGGATTCAAAATGGTTGAGATGGCAATGACTGTTCTCTGCTTCATGCCACCGGACAATTCATTTGGATACATATCCAGCACATCCGGTGACAGATTCAGCGATTGGAAACGCTCGGCTGCCATCCTCCGCACTTCCTGACGCTTCATCTCTGGACGATGCTCCTTCATAATATCCTCGATGAAACGGATAATGCGCAGCGTTGGATTAAGTGCATTCATCGCAGCCTGCGGAATATAGGCAATTTCCTTTCCGAGAATGCGGGAGCGCAGCTGCTCCTTGTTCAGCTGCATAATGTCCGTGCCATTGATCCGGATCGAACCACTGCCATAATGCAGGGGCGGGAAATAAAAGCCCATCAGGCTGAGTGCCAGTGTTGACTTGCCGCAGCCGGACTCCCCCGCAATGCCCAGCGTCTGCCCTTCTTTCAGTCCAAACTCTACCCCGTCAACCGCATAAACATTCTCTTTAAGCCGGGTACGGTAATAGGTTTTGAGGCCGCTGACCTGAAGTATAGGTTGGTCCATGGTCTTAGCTCCTTATTTTCGGATTAAAGATTTCGTCCATGCCCGTATTCATCAGATAGAGTGAGAACGTAATGACGGCAATGGCCATTGCCGCGGGAATGAATGCCCACCATGCTCCTGCTACCGGAGCTTCAAATACCAGTGCCCAGTTCATCAAAATACCGAGTGATATCGTGTTATACGGACCGAGCCCCAGCATCGAAATGGAGGCTTCGGACAGAATGCCCGAGGCGGTCTGGAGCACAAAGGCCATGACAACATAAGACGCAATATACGGCAGAATCTCATGGATAATAATACGCGGAGTGCTATGTCCTGAAATTTTCGCAATATGCACATGATCCCGGCTCCGCAGGGATGTTGTCTGTGCACGTACCGCCCTGGCTGTCCAGGGCCAGCTCGTGATGCCAATAATAATGGCCGTTACGAGCGAACTGCGGGAATCGATACTGACCGAGATGAGAATCAAAATGATAAAAGAAGGAATCACGATGAAAATATTCGTAACTGCTGTCAGGAAATTGTCCAGCATGCCCCCGATATATCCGGATACCAAGCCCATAATCAGACCTATGACCGTTGCAAAAACGCCCGCGATCAGCCCCACCCGTATGGATGTCTGGATGCCATACATCAATTCCAGAAAGATATCGCGCCCAAAGTTGTCTGATCCCAGCAGCAATCCATCCCCCGGAGGCTGGAACGCCATCGCAATCATTTCCAGCGGATCACTGCGATTGATGAGCGGATAGATGGTAACAAGCAGCAGCATGCCTACAAAAGTCACCGCACCGATCATAAACTTGGGCGACTTCAGCAAAATAGAGATCGAATGCTTCATGTCATTGTTCCTCCATTTGAGCAGCCTTGATGCGCGGATCAATGAAGCCATAGATTACATCAATCGTGAAATTGGCCAGCAGCACGGCAACGGCAATCAGCAGTGTACATCCTGAAATGAGCGGATAATCGAGCTGACGTATAGCTGTGAACAGCCAGGTGCCAATGCCCGGATAACTGAACACAATTTCACAGATTAGCGATCCACCAACCATGGTGCCAATGGAGAGCGCCAGTCCCGTGATCTGCGGCAGCATGGCATTGCGGAACACATAGCGGGCAATGCGGCCGTCCCGGATACCAAGGAGTTTGCTGTACAGCACATAGTCCGAATTCAGCTCGTAGATCGACATCTCTCGCATGCCTATCGCCTGACCGCCAATGGTTACGAGCACAATGGACAGGAACGGCAAGGTATGGTGGCGTATGACCGACATGATAAAGTCGAAGCTTAGCTGAGGTACCATCTGGAAGTCGTATCCACCGGACAGCGGAAACCATTTCAGTGTTAAAGCAAAGACATACAGCATAATAATAGCCAGAGTGAAAAAAGGAATGGAATTAATAAACAGCGCTACAGGAAACAGCACTTTATCAAAAACACCTTTCCGGTACGCCGCGATGGCACCGAGCAAATTGCCGATTAACCAGCCCACCAGGATAGCTGGGAGCTGAAGCCCCACCGTCCAAGGGACGGCGGAGGCCAGAATGTCCGTTACAGGCTTCGGATACAATCCGAAGGACGTGCCGAGATTGCCTGTGAAGAGATTTTTCAGGTAAATGCCAAACTGGGTCCACAGGGGCTGATCAATACCAAATTCAACGGTAAATGTCTCATACACCCGCTTGATGGAATCCGAGTCGGTCATGCCTGCGGTCATTTTGGACGCGATCATGCTCACCGGGTTGCCTTCAATCAGTCTTGGCAGAATAAAATTCAATCCGACGGCAATGATCAGGGTCAGGCCATACCAGAACACTTTTTTCGCTACATATCTGGCGTAGGCATTCATTGGATCCAGCACCCCCCGAATTTTACGGATAAGGCCATATTTGTACTAAGGTGAGAACGCTCTTGTATCTCCTAATTATGAATTTGGTAAAGTGCCTTGATACCTGCGCCATCCATGGAAATCTGCGGTGGAATATTGGTACCGTCCCCTTCGGAAGGGAAGCCTTTCCAGACGGACTCATTTACGGTATCAAAAACCCACGGTCTATACATCAGAGGAATGGACGGGATGTCTTTCAGCCAGATCGTATTAAGCTCTGTGTACAGTGCTTTCAGTTTTGCCTCATCGGATACGGAAGGAATCTCTTCAATGATTGCGTCTGCACGGTCATTCTGGTAACGGCCCCAGTTCCAGAATGCCATCTCCCCGAGTGGTGCGACGCCTTTTGAATACATGATGGTCATGGCACGGTTCCACGGCTGGCTCGGACTCACGCCGCCCGCAGGGGTGTTCATAATAATATCGAATTTGCCGGTTTGCAGGTCATTGGTCCACACCGGAGATTCCGGGAATTTGGTTCGAATCTCAATGCCAATCGCCTTGGCACTCTGCGCAACGATCTCCAGGGCAGCATTCCAGTCTGACCAGCCATACGGACATTCAATTTCAAACGGCCCGAGACGGGTACCGTTCAGTACACGAATGCCATCTTTGCCTTTGACAGCCCCAATCGAATCAAGCAGCGCATTGGCCCCTTCCACATCGGTGGTCCACTGCAGAGACTTGATTGCATTCTGATCAATATATTTGGACTCGGCATCCGAGTTCAAGGTCAGCGAAGGCTGCATCGGTGCAGAATAACCGCTCATTGCCAGTTCGGAGATCTTGTCATAGTTGATGCTCATGGCAATGGCCCGGCGGACATCTGCGTTATCCAGTCCGGCTTTGGATAGATTGAAGAAGATGCTCGGCATGGAACCCGGGAGATAGTAAGGAGCATCTTTCAAATAGGTTTTGACCGGAGCGCCGCCTTCCCACATTTTCCACACCTGCGGGATAAACTGTTGGGAGACGTCCACTTGCCCACTCTTGAACGCCAGATCCCCTGCCGCATTATCCTTGTAGATCACATGGGTGATATACTTCGGTGCCGGCAGCTTGCCGAACAGCTTTTGTCCCCAGTAGTTATCGTCGCGAATAATGGTAATTTTCTGATCATTGTAGAAGTGCAGCTTGTAAGCTCCGGTGCCCACCGGGTTATCGTTGATTTCTTTGCGGATCGCTGTCAGATCATTATTATTTTTCTTCTCAATCTCTTCCCAGATATGCTTCGGCAGCATAGGGATCAACTCAATGCTATCCAGTACGGTCAGTTTGTTGGGATTATCCGGGTTCAGCTTGATTTCCACGGACTGGGTTCCATCAGCTTTCACTTCCTGAATATAGGTCCAGAAACTGCTCCAGTTAATGTCGTATTTCTTGCCCAGTTCATAGGTGTACACCACATCATCTGCGGTAAAAGGCTTCCCGTCACTCCACTTGGCATCCGCGTTCAGCTCGATCCGCAGCGTAGTGTCATCCGTCCATTCGTATGACTTGCCGAGCAGCGGCTCAAGTGCTCCATCCAGCTGGTTCACCATAAATAAGGTCTCATACAGGAGCTCCCTGGAGTTTCCGTAATTCACAGGGAAGGCGGGATTGCCGCTGAGCAGATTGAAATTGGTGGGGGGGCCCCACTGCAATCCATTGACATACAGCGTCTCGTTGCGCGGAGTCTCCTTATTGGTTTGTGGGGCCGGTTCATTTTGGGTCGTTGCAGCTGGTGGATCTACCGTTCCTTGCGGTTCACTTACCGACGGTGGCTGAACACTTTGGCATCCGGCCAATAGAGCAGCCGACAATAACAGGGCGATGAGCGGTTTTGCAGCACTCTTGACTCGCATCCTGAACCCCTCCGTGAATTCATATTGGTATTTGGAAGCGCTTACTTAACGATATTCTATGAGATATATCACATGAAACATTCCACCTCTTTCCTCAATGTCGAGACATTATTTTTTTGCGGCTAGGCCAAAGGGTGTAGGCATATGGTGTCCAAATAAAAACAGCCGGCTCCGTCAGGAACCAGCTGTTGCCTTGTTTTTTTGAAAACCAATCCTATCTGCTATTTAAAAGTTCCTTCAATGTCTGCAAGTCATATGTGGAAACCAATTGTTCCAAATGGGTATCCAGCCACTCTTCATCCTGATCCCACCATTTCAGTTCCAGCAGCAGCTCAATCGTTTCGTCGTCAAAGCGCTTTTTGATCAGCTTGGCTGGGTTGCCACCCACAATGACATACGGCTCGATGTTCCGTGTTACCGTCGAATTGGACGCAACGATGGCTCCGTCGCCGATCGTGACGCCTGGCATAATCGTTACATTTTGCCCAAGCCATACGTCGTTACCCAGTACGGTATCGCCCTTAAATGGCAGCTGATCCAGAGTGGGCGTCACTCTCTCCCATCCTCCACCGAAAATATTGAAAGGATAGGTCGTCATGCCCTCCATCCGGTGGTTTGCACCATTCATAATGAAGGTCACACCTTCTGCAATCGCACAAAACTTGCCGATCACCAGGCGATCCCCAAGAAAATCATAATGATGCAGGATTCGGTCATAGAAATGTTCAGGCGGATTACTATTGTCGCTATAGTAGGTATAGTCACCGATGTCCACATTGGGGCGAGGCGGCAAATTTTGAATATAACAAACGGTGCGAATATTCTCGTTGGGGAAAAGTTTTGATTTATCGGGAGCCATACTTATTCCTCCTTTTTCCACCATTGTAACAGATATTAGATCTTAAACGGGCTGAGCGATGCCTGAAGCTCCGAGGAAACATCGGACAGCACCGCTGCGGACGCCTTAATCTGTTCCACCGACTTGAGCTGTTCATGAACCGAAGCGGCAGCCTGCTGCGAATTGACACTGGCCGTCTGCGCATGGCGTGCAATCTCGTGCACGGAAGCAACGATCTGTTCCACGCCGGCGGACATCTCCTCACTCGTCGCTGCCATGTCCTCAATTTCCGTTGCGATCCTTAAGTTTGTGTCCCGGATCAGGCTGAAGTTTTGTTCCGTTACACGGGTCAAGCGCATTCCTTCCTGCACCTCATCTTTCACTCGTGACATGGCTGTTAGTGACAGCAGCATGTCCTGCTCCATGGCTTTGACCAGTTCCTCAATGCGGCTCGAAGAGTCCCCGGCCTGTTCAGCCAATTTGCGAACCTCGGTAGACACGACGGCAAAGCCTCTGCCATGCTCCCCTGCTCTGGCAGCTTCAATGGATGCATTAAGAGCGAGAAGATTGGTTTGATTCGCAATCTCATGAATGGTGGTAACCATCTGGCTTATCTGGGCAGACTTCTCTTCCAGCGTACGAATGACTTCATCCGTTGTTGTAACGGAGGATTCGATCGTCGACATCTGCTGAACCGTCAGCTGCACTGCTTCTCCTCCGGTTTCCGCCTGCCTGCGGGAGTACAGGGCAGATTCCGAGATGCTGGAGGCCTTGTCTGCCATCCGCTGCACTCCAATGGCCACCTCTTCCATGGCCTGCAGGTTCTCTTCGCTACTGATGGTCTGGCTCTCTGCCCCTCTCGCGACCTGTTCCACCGACGAAGCAATCTGTTCCGATTCCCGTGCCGTCCGTTCCGCAATGGTCAAGAGAATTCCGGTCGAATGCTTAGCTTTCTCCCCCGCTTGAAGGCCACCCTGAATAATCAGTTGTAAGCTGCTTCTCATCTCGTTGTACCCGGTACCCAGCATGCCAATCTCGTCCTGGACGTGATCGACAACCGGCTCAGTGAAGTCCCCCGTGCCTGCACGCTTGATGGCCATAGACACCCGTTCGATTCTTAATTTCACTCTGCGGACGTACAGAATAATGGCTGTAATGGCTACCCCCATCGCGAGCAGGAATACGATCAGAAAGGTCTTCAGAAATGAAGAAATAATGACATCAATCAGCGATTGAGATGCCCCTACATAGAGAATTCCGATGATTTCCCCGGTTGCATCCTTGATCGGTTGATATGCCGTCTGTACATTCTGTCCAACGACAACGGCCTCACCGTAGAATTTCTCCCCCTGCTGCAAAACAGCCTGGGCGACCTGTTCCGATACTTTCGTCCCGACAGCGCGCTCGCCATCCATCATTACGTTTGTTGCCACGCGCTCTTCGCCACGGAAAATGGTAACTGTGTCTCCAGATGCCTCCCCAATTTCATCCACAAGTTCGAAGTTGCCCTCCATTGCGGTATCACCTTTGTAAAGCTCGCCATCCTTGATGGCCCAGTCGCCGGGGTGTTTGTATGTAATAATTCGATCCGCCATCTCCAAATCCCGCTTCGCCTTTTCCGTTGCAAATGTCGTAATCCCCTGTCTCATTTCCAGAATTACACTTACCGCCACGGCTGAGGAAAATACGATAAATATGCTGATAACAATCAAACTGATTTTGGTACCGATGCTCATGCTTCGCATGTGTTGAGCCACCCATTTCCCTTTGTAATTAGGTGATACCGAAGCGAATTTCGAATCGATTTCGATAATCACATATAGAGTTATCGGTAGGTACATTCACATTATTTATAAGTTTTCAGTGATATTTATCACAATTATTCAATGAAAAAACCAAAACATTTCCGTGTTTTCCGTAATCATGTGCGAATGTCCTTCCGGTTGGAAATTCTGATGTCATGAATAGATCAAATCAATATGTCTGGATTCATATATTCATACTCACTAGAAGAATACAAGGACGGTTTTAATATAGGGATTACTGAACATAACACATGGAAAAAAGGAACAAAAAAGAGACCCGATGTGCGCATCGAGTCCCTTTTTCCATTCTAGATTATTGGGATGTAAGACTTACTTGTGCTGCCGTTTGGTCCCAATCGACAGTTAGTCCCAATCCTTCAGAGATAAAGCGTACAGGCACCAGTGTACGGTTGTTTAGGATAATGGCTGGTGCATCGATATCAAGCGTCTCCCCATTAACCGTTGCCGTGCTGCTTCCAATCCGGAGTACAAGTGTCTGGTCGTTCAGAACAGCAGTTACCGTCTTCGCCGTTTTGTCCCAAGTCACTTCTGCACCCAGCGCTTCAAGAATGGCATTAACAGGTACCATTACCCGGCCACTCTGCTCCAGCGGATCCTGATCCGGGAACGAAATCGCTTGGCCATCCAAAGTAACGGAAATGGTTGGGTCTGTTGTTCCCGTTTCAGAAGAAGTTTCCGAGCCTGCATCTTCCGTAGTCTCAGGCAGCGGTGTCACTTCGCGTCCGAGCTGCTCTTGCAAGTTCGCAAGTCGGTTCAGGGCAAACGTCGTCAGCGATCCTGCTGCCATGGAGCCCATGCCTCTGCCACCGCCGAAGTTACCGCCGGGACGTGTCTGTGTATTTCCTGTCCCCCCTGCTGCATCTGTTGGTTCTGTTCCGCTGGTGCCATCCGGCTGCGAAGGTGATGTCGTTCCATCTGGAGGTGTCATTCCTTCAAAACCTTCCGGAGGTGTCATTCCCTCCATGCCCTCTGGCGGAGTCATGCCTTCGAATCCTTCCGGTGGTGTTCCACCCATACTGCCTGCTGCATCTGAGTTAGCAGAGTAAGCGATATTGGATTCGAACTGTTCGGTTGTGTAGAATTTGGTTGGATCTGCTTCTACATAAGGACGGATGACATCAGCAAGTTCTGTAATACGGCCCTGGATACCTTCCAGGTAATCCGTCAGCTCGTTGACGTAGCTCAAGTATTTTTCCTTATACTCCGGCACGGCAAGCAGGTTGTTAATCATCGGTACATTTTCCATGCTTATGCCAAGTACAGGCTCGTCCACGGATACGTTCGTTGCATTGGTGTTGGTCGTAGTTGATCCGGTTGTCGTTGTTCCACGTCCGCCTCCACCCGAATACCCATTGAAGGACATGTTGAAGTCCCACGGTACAACCGTGAACTTGCCATCGGCATCGCTGTAGAGCATGTAGTTATGCCCTTTGTCGCCGTTATAGCTGTCATAGTTGCCGAAGACCATGTTCCCCGCGATATACTGAAGTGCGGAATCAACGTCGAGTACGCTCTCGATATCGCCTTTTTCTCCTTCAGGCATGTCATTCAGCGTTTTGATAAAGTTTTTGAGTTTGGTTTTATTCTCGTCCGTACCCAAATCTTCAGTGAGTGTGCTATATTCGCTGCCCTCTTCATATTGAAGATAACTTCTCTCGTCAGTATCATAGAGAACACCGTCTTCGTAATCTTCACCGTAGTTCCGCTCCAGGTAGCTGTCATCCACCGCTTCAACACCCGTATAGAAACCAACCAATTCGCCGTTAACATACAGGTTGACGTAGTTCGTCATCGGTACATCCATACCAATACTGCGCAGCGCTTCATAGTGAAGAACTTCACGCATGTACGATGGATCCGCGTAGTTGTTGTTCAATACCATTTTATCGAGGCCAAGCAGGGTTTGCGTTTTATCGTATTTATCAAACTTCAGTCTGAAGCTGTAGCGGTCCGAATCTTCCATGGATGCCACGGACTTCAGTGTCAGATTGCCTTTGGTAGAAAAACCGACATTATCCAGCTTGTTGCCATCCACTTCCACACTGACCTTCTTATAATCCTTATCGAGCGGACTTTCAAGCATGCTCTCCCAATCCGCATCATCAATCGTAACGTTGATATCAATGACATTATCTGTCTGGAATAATGATTCGTATGCTTGCGTAACGTCTGTGCTGGTCGTTGTAGCCGCCGTATCCTCTGCCGCATACGCAGCGTTAGGGCTAACGATCAGGCCAAATGATGACGTTACCATTGTCACAGACAGTGCCGTTACTGCAAATTTTTGTAGTAAGTTATTCAAATGATACATCCTCCTTCTTGGTTTCTGTTAAGCACCTGAGGCTTATAGGAACCATGGTAGAGGACAAACCTTTAATGAATCTTAAATGTGTCCGATGTTATATCGTCTAATGGGGTGGTGATCCTATTTGGACCCCCAGATCGATTGATTGTTGGAACCGATCAACGAGAAGGTCATGACTTCATTATGACTGGTCGACTCATTTTTCTGTTTGAAGAATATGCCCTTGTAAGTCACCCCGTTAATCACCATCGTGCAGTAATACGTACCAGCGGTATTGGACCACGTACCGGTTACTGCACCGGTGATCGTACCATTGGAATTCAGCGTCACGCTTTGGGTAGGCAGCATGCCCACACCGCTGATGGAAGCATCCAATCCCATGTTGACGAACTGATACGTTCCCGTCATATCGCTTGCGCTATAACCTGTGGACGAGATACTGCTTCCCAAAAATTCGTATACGGCCGTCACCGGCCATTTGTCAGCGTTCAGGAATTGCTGATGTGCACGAACCTCATGATACTCGGTTCCATTATTAAACCGGGTGTGGTAGATCAGATACCTTGCACCATCCGTATCTAGAAAAGCGGAGTTATGCCCGCCTGATTTGTAACCGAGCGGTATGCCTGAGAAGGCATAGTTACCAAACAGCTTTATGCCACGAGTCGACTGATCGACTGAAGCAGAGGCATATACGGCCTGATTGCCCGCAGCGTCGGTATACGTTCCGTCAATTGTGTTAGAACGATACAAGCGGATATGGTAACCACCTTCATTAGCCAGTCCACCGTAGGTTACATAGAGGTAGTAATATCCTGCATCCTTGTCATAAACGATATAGGGAGCTTCTCCTGTTTTACCGTAACCTCCGGCTATGCGCTTGCCAAAATAACGGTCGGTATTGCCGTTATCCGATCCCGGATAGATGGGCTGTCCGGTATCCGGATTAATTTGCAAAATATAAATTCCTCCTGACCATGACCCGTAGCTCATCCACAACTTTCCGGAACTGTCGTATGTCAAGGTAGGGTCGATGGCATTCGGAAACAGGGTGTTGTTAAAGCCGCCATTGCTCAAGAACCAGCCGCTCCGCGTGCCGGACAGACTGCCTTTGTCGATCAGCTCAGGAATGTTGGTATGCTGATACCATGTGTTTACGGTTTTGGTTCCAAGTGAGGACGTGGTCGTAATTGGATTGCTCCCATTTGTGAATCCAGAATAGATAATCGTATCGATGTATTCGTACGGCCCCTTCACGGATTTGGATACACCGAATCCGATAGCTGAGCGGATATAGGTGGAAGAAGTGGAGTAATACAGCATGTAGGCTCCCTTGGAACCGTCCGCCCATGTGTATGAAGCATTGTAAATTGGCGATGCCGGCGCCCATACCGCATGACCACCAGAGCTGTCTTGGTCATTATATCCAGCCCATGCATAAGAAACAGCCAAGGCGGATGTCAAGGCAGCTCCCGAGCTGCGGGAGGCATTACCGGTGCCGCCTGCCTTGACCAGCTCCCATTTCTGCATCTCTCCACCCCAGTAATTCCACTGCTGTATATTGGCTCCAACAGTCGTGCTGCCGCCCGCCACATCCAGTGCACTAGCATATCCGGATGCCTTGGTTAAGAAAGCAACGGAACCATCCGCATTTTGCTGAATCCGGAACAACTGCATCGTACCGCCCCAATAGGTCCACTGCTCAATGAGAGCTCCATCGGCAGCCGAACCGCTATTCACGTCGATGGCACTTTTATAGGCCGAGTTGGCTGTAAGGAGATAGTAATCCCCGTTGCCGTAATGCATAATTCTGAACTTCTGTGCGTCGGAACCATTATAGGACCACTGCCGAATGCCTGTCCCATCGGCAGATGAGCCATCGGTAACATCCAGGTAGAGGTTGCTGTTTTTATTTTTGATGTAATAATACCCTTCGAAGGTTGAGGGTGCATACAAGGTATTGTTGGCATACCCCTGCGTTCCCTCGTAAGACCAGTTTCGGAGATCCGTGCTGCTGGCTTGAGCCAGATGAGATCCGTAAATGTAGTATTTGTTTGTGGACGAATCATAATAAATGGAAGGGTCATGTACAGACACCCGGGTTGTATTCGAGGTTGTTGATGAACTTGCTGCCCCCAGTGCATTTCCACTGCCCATGCTGACAGCCAATAGCACAAATACGAGCATCATCGTGCTAAGCTTGTTCCATAACTTGTATACACGTTGCATGATTGGATTGATCTCCCTTCATAGTAGGCTGCTTATATTGCGAGTTAACAATATGTTTCTCTGCATACTCAATAAGTAAAGCGCTTTCATATTTATGATGAAAAATAATTTCTCTCTCTTTGCAATCCATTTTTAAGTGGAACATACTTTTGTTACTTTATGAATGGATATATTAACCTCCCCTCATAATGATAAGCTGTATAGCAATTCCGGATTCGAACACTATACTCCACCTCATAATAAATGCATTTCCTTGTCGAAGTAAGGGGATTCATGTCGTTATGGAAAATAAATATATATATTAATAAATTTGTAATTATGCAATCTTGTTATACCCTCTCCCCCTGGCGGGAGTGGTTGTTCGACGGGTACATTTCATAAAATGAACTTAAAAAAAGTGGTGCTCCATGTTTACTGGAGCACCACTTTTAATTCGATTTAAGAATCTATTTCCACCCGCTGAAGAAAGGTGCGGGTGCGATTCAGCTTGGGGTTGCCGAAGATTTGCTCCGGCGGGCCTTCTTCAGCAATTTCGCCATTGTCCATGAAGAAAACCCGGTCCGCAACATCGCGAGCGAAGCTCATCTCATGGGTAACGATCATCATCGTCATATTCTCCTGTGCGAGGTCTTTAATGACTCGCAGCACTTCTCCAGTCAACTCGGGATCGAGTGCTGACGTCGGCTCATCAAACAGCAGAATGTCCGGCTGCATCATCAATGCACGAGCAATCGCTACGCGCTGTTTCTGTCCACCGGACAGATTGGCCGGGTAGGCGTCCGCCTTATCGGACAGTCCTACTTTACCGAGCAGTTCCAGGCTTCGCTGGCGGATAATTGCATTACCTTCCTTTTTCAACGTCTTCGGTGCCAGTTCCAGATTGGCTTGTACAGTCAGATGCGGGAACAGATTAAAGTGCTGAAATACCATCCCCATCCGATCCGTGATTTTGCGGATCTCGGCAGTCCCCGCATAACGGCCGTTATCAACCAGTGTCTGATCCTGAATACGAATCGTTCCACCAGAGATATCCTCCAGATGAATCAGGCTGCGCAGCATCGTACTCTTGCCCGAGCCCGAAGGGCCAATCACGGCAATGACTTCACCCGGTGTCACATTGAAGGTTACCTGCTTCAGTACATCAAGTGTGCCGAATGATTTTCTTAACTGATTCACTTCTATAATATGTGTCATATGCAGACAGTCCTTTATTTAATCAGATTTAATTTATTCAAATGAAAACCGCTTCTCCAGCGCTTTAAACAGCAGTGTGAGCACCAATGTCATCAGCAGATACATGATCGCTGCAACGAAAAATGGGATGAGCTGCAGATCCCGGTTGACCGCGGCTTGGGCGTAATACAGCAATTCAGGAACCGCAACCGCATAGAGCAGAGCCGTATCCTTAATCAGCGTAATGGACTCATTCGCCGTTGCAGGCAGTACCACCCGAATCATCTGTGGAATGATGACTTTGGTCATCGTCTGCCACTTGGTTAAACCGAGAACCTGTGCAGCTTCATGCTGCCCTTTGTCGATGGAGAGCAACCCGCCTCTGAAAATTTCGGCAAAGTACGCCGCATAGTTCAGAATAAATGCAATTGCCGCAGCAACAAAACGATCAAACACCAGGTAATCGCCAATGACAGGAAGCAGCGGAAGACCGAAGCAGAAGAATAATACCTGCAGAAGCAGTGGTGTTCCCCGCATGACATAGACGTACGTATGTGCAATCCATGCCAGTGGTTTAATTTGGCTTCTCATCGCCAGGGTGACCACGAATCCAAGCGGTATGGACAGCACGATGGCGAGCAAGAACATAAAGATCGTTGTCTGGGCTCCCTCAAGCATAGGCTTCAAAATAGTAGATATATAATCCCAACTCATGATTTTTTGTCTCCTCTAATCTGTTAACCCCGCACTCCAATGGAGTCGATGCTCCAAGAGGAATACGGGGTCATATTGGTTTCTGATCGTATGTCAGGCGCTAACCTGTCTATTTCAACACCTTGTCTTCACCCAACCACTTGGTTGAGATCTCGGCAGCCGTTCCGTCTGCATTCAGTTCATCCAGTGCTTTTTGCAGCTGATTGAGCAGTTCCTCGTTGCCTTTTTTGATACCAATACCATATTGCTCCGGTGCAAGGGATTCATCCAGCAATTTGAACGTACCCTCTTCCTTCGACATGTAGTATCTTGCCACCACTTCATCAATGATAACGGCATCCAGACGTTTCGTCTTCAGATCCGTCAGTGCAAGAACGTTATCCTTGAATTCGGAAGCCTTCACTTTGTCCTTCAGGGGACTGGCTGCGAGTGCATCTGCTGCTGAAGACAGAGCCTGCAATCCCACATTTTTGCCATCCAGCTCATCCAGCTTCGTAATTGGGGAATCGGCCAGTGTAATCGCAACCTGACTGTTTTCCAAATACGGCTTCGTGAACAGCACTTTCTCCTTGCGCTCGTCCGTAATCGTGTACCCGTTCCAAATCATGTCAATACGACCGCTGTTCAGCTCTGATTCTTTGGAAGACCAGTCGATCGGCTGAAAGGTAACTTCTTTACCCATTTTCTCCGCTGCAGCTCTGGCATAATCAATATCGAAGCCGACAATTTCATTTTGTTCATCCCGGAATCCCATTGGAGCGAACTTGTCATCAATCCCCACAATAATGGAGTTGTCTTCCTTGCTTCCCGAGCTGGAACAACCTGCTACAACGATCATGCATATGCTGATGAATAATAGGAATATCGCTTTTTTTCTCATCTCTAGAACCCCTCCATGTCTGTAACCAAAACCCAAACGCTTTAGTTCGTTACCACGTTATCAGAGCCTTATAATAACATAGCATGGGAGAAGAGTCGAGTGTCTTGCCTATTTCCTACGATTTCATGCAGCTCAATTGTCAACAATTTGTGAAAATGCCTCTTGGACGTTTGCTGGTTTCTCCAGCTTCGAACGTACCACGGAATCCCATTGGACAGGGTCCTGAAGTGTATTTAATTCCGCGCCTGCCCATTGTTGAGCTGCTTCACGGCTTAATGCAAGGCTGGTATCCTCGAACTGATATACAACCTGCTCCAGATTATCAATTAGCACAAAATTGGCAGTCGCATTATATACGAGTATTTGCTCAAGATCTTCCGTGTCCATCTCACTCGTATTCAGGCTATAGTTGACTTGAGCCGTGAATGTTTCCGGGTACAGTTGGTACCCGTTCAATTGATCATGTAAAGGCAATGCCTGATTCAAATGACTGAGATTGGAGAAATCCCCCATGTATGGACTGTGAAATTTCTTCAATGCGGCAAAGTCATGAGTCATTGGATGCTGCTGCTCCGCTTCGTACCCCGCTTGTTCGGCTTCCAATTTCGGATTAACCACACCTTCTACAATAATGAAGCCAATGATACCAATTGCAACGAGAGATATAATCCATTTATTCTTTATCGTCATACCACATCACCCACCTCATACTTGCTAACGATCCGATATGCTCTGTGCACGACTAGAGGAATAATAATACTTAATAAGGGAATGGCGAATGCAATTGCAATTACGGCAAACTGGTACGGTCCTTCTACATGAATCGGTCTGCTATACCATAGGTTACTGCCAAAGCGTACTGCAGCCTGTGTGCCCCATAACACCAAGATGAAGCCAGCCCATATCCACCACAATCCTCTTGCCCACTGCAATAAGAGTGGCGTGCGAATAACCGTGGTGTCTTCCCTGTCCTGATGATTGTTTTTGTTCTTCAACATGTAAAATACATACGTTCCACCAACAAATAGGCTGAGGATCATGAGCAAGTTGTTTAATACATTCCCTTCCACAAGTACTCTCATTGGAATCGTAATAATCCAGGCGATCAGACTGTAGATCAAAGCCGACTGTAAAACAGCCGTCCAATAAGGAACCCGCTGCACCCGGTGGTTACCGGTAAAGATATCATCTAAGCCGGCTACATGTTGAATTGCGTTCTGAAACGCCTGGTCCTCATTCATTCCCTGTTCCACATAATCTTCAATTCTAGCCGTAAGATTACTCTGAATCTCTTCTTTTAATTCGCGATTGGCCTGGGTGTCCTGTGCTTGTTCAAAAAGACGATTCACATGGCGCGTAATACGAGCTTCCATTGTCATATTCCTTCATCTCCTTCTTGAGCGGAAATAATCATGCAGTCGATAAGCGATTTGGCTGCTTGCCAAGCTTGGACCTGCTGCTTATAAACTTCACGTCCATCCAGGGTAATCCGATAATATTTACGCCGTCCTCCCTGTGTCTCTCCCCCCCAATAGGATTCAACATAACCACCCTTTTCTAGACGTTTCAGACTGGAATACAGCGTAGGTTCCTTGAGTTCAAACCGCTCTCCACTCTTCCGATAGATCTCCTTGATAATGCTGTATCCATAGTTATCCTCCGGTATAAGTACACTTAGAATAATGGGATCAATGTTACCCCGAATTAAATCACTGTTAATGACTTGCTCATCCATCTGCCCCACTCACCGACTTTCTTCTTTCCTTTGTATACTATAAGACATATTACTATGTGTGTAAAGGTAATATGTGTTGTGATGTAAACACTCATTCTTCTGAGCAACATTCCTCCCCTGCTTTTCGTCTGGAATATATTAGGGAGGTGTTTGAGATTAACTTCATACATTCAGTGAGAGTTTGGACTACCCTTATGCTGCTTGGATCTGTGTTCCTATTGTCCGGATGCAATACCAACCAATACAACATGAACAACGTGGAAAATCCTCCTTCAGGAACGAGCCAGCACAATAACTTGCCAACGGAACTTCCTAAACCCATCATCCAATCCGTGAGCGGCAGCCCCATCCCGACCGTACAGGGGAGTTATTGCTGGGAGGGCTTGTGTGTCGACTACGCAGGAATCTTGGAGCTGCTGGAAGGAATAACACCTGTTACTCTACTTGTGGGAGAGGATGTATCCATTGATATGGGGACTGACGTTGCCCCGGATGAATTTAATCTAGTCGAATATGTGGATGGAAAAGCTCATCGCGTCTCATTGACAGCGGGATCATTCCAGCTGGCACAGGAAACCGGCATTCACTATTATGGAGCGTTTGCCCGCTGGTCCTCTCCCACAGATTCGAATGTTTCCTTGGGGGATACTTCATTTGCTTTTGCCGTTCATCTCGTGGAGAAAAAATAAAAAAACAAGGCCCCTCCAACAGATTGGAGTGGGCCTTGTCATGGTTCACGTTCACCTTATCTTCTGATCAGATGAATCTTACGATTATTGCTGCACTTTCTCGCGGTCTTTCCCCTTATCGGACTCACCCGCATTTTTGTTCGCTGCATCACGATCCTGCTGCATCTCTTCAATCGTTTTTACCTTGAGACGTGCTGCCCCTTCATATTCCTTCGTAGGAATAAGATTACCGGCAGCAAGTCTGGCTTCTGCGGCTGCAATGGCTTCACCATATTGCGGCAGCCACTGCGCCTGAGCAACCAGCATTTCGTCAACCATTTGCCAAATTTCTTTTGGATTACATACGGCACCAACAAGCGGATCCATCATGAATGCTTGACGAAGCAGCTTGTCGTCTCCGTGTACAGCTGCTTCAACCGCAAGCCTTTGGACCGAAATGCTCACATTACATACCGCAGCCGGACCCAGTGGCAGATCACCGACATGCGGCATCGAGATCCCGTTTCGATCCACATATCCTGGTGCTTCAATAATTGCATCATTCGGCAGGTTGGAGATCACGCCGTTATTCACTGTATTAAAGTGTCCGCGATATACACGTCCCGTTTCCAGACTTTCTATAATGTACGAACCATGTTCTCCGCCACGTTTTTCCGGAACAAATTGCATCGGTTCATCCTTCATCCAATTGGGAAAATCAGTCTCGAACCAATTTCTGCCCTCTGTACACACGCGTAAATACCCGCCCGTCTCTCCATTAATCCAGTTGCCCAGATCAATCCAGTCCTGAATCTCTTCTGGACGTTTGCGGTACCATGGCACATATTCGCTCAGGTGTCCGTTCGATTCCGTGCTGTAGTAGCCGAAGCGGCGCAGCATATCGATCCGGACTTTCTCGGTACGGCTGTACTCCGGATGTTTCTCAAAAGCTTCAAGCAAATCACCTGTAAGGTCTTTGCCTTCGTGAGAAGCCTTGATGTACCAGGTCTGATGGTTGATACCTGCGCACACAATATCCACTTCATTCATCTTCAATCCGAATGCTTCCGCAATCTGATGGTGTCCATGCTGCACACCGTGACACAATCCGATGGTACGTACGCCGCCATATTTATTGCAAGCCCACGTTAGCATGGCCATCGGATTGGAGTAATTCAGGAGCAGCACGTCCGGTGCACTCTGCTCACGAATATCTTTGCAGATGTCCAGCATTTCGGCAATTCCGCGCTGCCCATACATAATGCCTCCAGCACACAACGTATCGCCGACACATTGATCCACCCCATATTTGAGTGGAATGTCCACATCGGTTGCGAAAGCCTCCAGCCCTCCAACACGAATTGTACACAGTACATACTTCGCGTCCTTAAGCGCCTCTTTTCGATCCGTGGTAGGCTGAATCTGAATATTTAGTCCATTCTCGCGAATATCCCGCTGGCATAGCTCTGTCACCATGTCCAGATTGTGCTGATTAATATCGCAGAACGCAATCTCTATGTTGTTAAACTCCGGTACCGTCAACAAATCCCGCAGCAAACCCCTTGTAAAACCGATACTTCCTGCCCCGATAAATGCCACTTTAAACGACATTCGCATGTCCTCCCGTAATCCGAAATGATTCGTTTCGGTTAATGACCTCACTTCATGAGATCATTGTATCAACGGAAAATGAGGAAGCGTTATCAAAATCATGACCTGTTCCAGATTAGGTTGTCAAAAATCCTAACTTCTATTATCAAATGAAATACATTTCACTTGGCTAAAAATAGCATACTCCTCTCATTCCTCTGGTGGATACTGGCTGACATGTCTCTCCATCATGGATCGATATTCAACCGGAGTCCGGCTTGTATATTTTTTGAATAACATGTGGAAGTACTGACGACTGCCCACGCCCACATACTCCGAAATTTCCGAGATCGGAATATTGGTCTGCTGCAGCAGCATCTTGGCCTTCTCCATTCGAAGCATGGTAAGATAATCCGTTGGGGTCCGCCGGGTGTGCTGACGAAAGATGCGATGCAGATAGCCGGGATGCAGATTGACCGCTGCCGCGATATCCTTCATCTGAATGCTGCAATCCATATTATGATGCATGAACTCAATGGTTCGTTTAACATATAGCTCCGACTGATCCGGTGCACTCCGGCTCATCTCCCCACGCAGCCGCGCAACCCGGACCAGCAGCTGGATAAACAGTGTACGCACCAGCGTACCCTGTTCCGGTGACTTGAGATTCCTGGCTTCGCGATGGTGTAATCGTTCATCAGAAGGAATGATTCGCATCGGGATCGCAGACCCGCTGTGATTCATAAGACCGCGTTGATCCAGCTCCAGGACGAGGCTTTTCATAATGTGATATACCTCTTCCGGATCAGGCAGTACCATGTAAGGGGAAGCGTACGTTAAGAAGGTACCGACTTCCTCCTCTTCCTGAGCGAGCTGCCGAATAGAGGGTTGTCCAGGCGCCGAGCCAGCAAAGCCAAACTCCACATTTAACATCCGGCAAGGAACACCATCCTCAACCAGCAAACGGTGCGGAACACCTGCATCCAGCAGAATGAACTGACCCTTTTTCAACACAGCCTGCTCCGAACCCCCACCCGGCATCTGCACATCCACCCTGCACATCCCCGAAATGATATACATGATTTCAGTCGAATCATGATGGTGGTAAGCCATACTGTAATTGTCCCATTGCTTATAATAGTACGCGTAGAAGCGCGGCCCGTAATCCTCCGTTCGCAGTTCCTCCTGAAACAGGCTTCCCGTAAAACGTTTCGTGCTCATGTCCATACCTCCATTGATGCAGCGATCCTCACTTTTCTCCATTGTAGCAATTCTGCTAAGTGGTTTTAAACTCCATTGCTACAAATAGATTGCTTATTTTTATTAGATGATTATATAATTAGCTAAACATCTAATTCGTTCCGTACCTATTTTCTATGCTATAAGGAGGTCGAGTATGATGAGTACCATCTTCCATCTCGTGAGACACGGTTTAAAAGAAAGGCGCATCGGTGATGTCTCCCTTACTCCTGAAGGGACCCTACAAGCGGAGTCAACAGCAAGGCATTTGGCCCAGACTGCTTTCCCCATCACCAAAATCGTTACCAGTCCCCTTCGAAGAGCAAAAGAAACTGCCGAAAGGATTGCCTTGTACACTCGTTGTCCTGTAGCCGAAGATTCCCGCTTACGAGAGCGTGCCAATTGGGGGGATTGCCCTCATCAGACCTTTGAGCAATTTATCGCGATGTGGGATCAATGCACGTCTGATCCGGATTACATCCCGCCTGTGGGCGATTCGGCCAAAAAAGCGGGTCAGCGTCTGGGCTCCCTACTGGCCGAATTGCACAATGAAGAGCCCGCAAACCGTAACATCATCGTGGTCACACATGGCGGACTTATTACTGATTTCCTAGTTCAGACGTTCAACGAGCGGGAGCTTGACGTCTGGCATCCTGATTTTAAATCCATACAAAACCGTCTTATTCCCGAATGTTCCATAACCAAGCTAATTTATGATAAAGGAAACCGCACAATTGAAGCATTCGCGTCCATAGAACATTTGACATGAAGATAAGGATATAGCTCTGATAGTGCCCTCGATTGGATGAGTTTTTGATCCAGTTCTCATTCTTCTTCCGTTCCTACGTGAAAAAGCTCTGGAACCCCTCATGTGCCGAGACACACCGGGATATTCCAGAGCTTGGTTCAATATTAGAAACCTTTTTTCATCATCCTAAGCCTATTCATTTTCCACCCTTACCTGATTGGGGAGTGGAGAATTCGGGCAGTGTTACCTTCGACCAGTCTATATCCGATGCCATGTAGAAGGACGGATAGGAAGGTTGGTTATAGCCACTGTTCTGTCCGGCAATACCCACGCGGTACATGGCGTCATGCATCAGCGTGTACAGCTTCCGGTCTGTCTTCTCCGTACTCAGATAGATACGGATGGCCGAGCTGTCCGCGGTTCTCACCAGCATCTCTTCCCGCCAATCCCCGAAGATATCGGCCACCAGAGAAGGCGTGCCTTTGGTGTGATTGTTGGTTAATGTACCTGTGGCGGTCAGCAGCGTGCCGCGATTCCAATCCTTGATGGTTGGAGTAACATCAATCGCGCCGTCTACAATCTGAGTCGTCATATCTGCTGCCCAGCGAATATTCATATTGGTGCCAGGCGCCTTATCACTTATTTTCTCACCGCTGGCTGTCCACAATCCTACAGCCCATGTCTCCAAGCCCCGGCGAGTTGGATCTACATCCCCGACCATCCCGCGCCCGGTATCTTTCCCTGTATAGCCGCCATAGATGACTTCTCCCGTTTTGGCATCCCGCAAGGAATAGCCATATGGAGCCCACGGACCGCCTTCATGTACCATGAAAATTTCAAGTCCCGGACGGTCCGGATCAATATCTGCCACGTGCAGTGCATCCCCATGACCCAGGCGGGCTATCGTTCCCGGTGCAGCACTTTCGGCAGGCATCAGATCCGTTGAGCTGTACAGCACACTGCCGTCATGATCAATCGTAGCTGAACCGTAGATAATCTCCTGCTTACCATCTCCATCCACATCAGCCACACTGAAATAATGAGCACCTTGAGTTGTAATGGAGCCGTACTCCGGATCTGTGCCATCTACACCGTGTGGTCCATCGTTGAACGGATTTTTCATCGGCGTCCAGCCACTATCCACTTTCCATTCGCGTTTGAGCTTTTTGCCGTCCCAGTTATAAGCAACCATCGTCGAGCGTGTATAGTACCCACGTGCAAAGACAGCAGATGGCTTCTTGCCATCCAGATACGCCACTCCTGCCAGGAAACGATCCACCCGGTTACCCGGCTCGATCCGTGCCATGGCATAGTCGCCCCACATCAGACCATCATCATGGCGCTCCGGCTCGTAAGGAATGGTCTCGAGCTCTTTGCCGGATTCTCCTTCAAACACGGTCACATACTCAGGTCCATCTACGATAAAACCTTCGAATTTGCGCAGCTCGTTTTTGTCACTGCGGCTTGGCGCATAGACATCGATGAAGTAATCAGCCAGACTCTCGGCATCCTGCTGGGACAATGGATAGGCATACTTCTTCTCTATGCCAAAAGCCTCCTCCAGCGTAGCAGGCCAGTTCCCCTTCACAACTTCCTCGTGTTTGTGCCAGTTTTTGAACATGTCGACCACATGATCATAGTAACCGTCAGCACTTAAACGATAGTCATCTTCGTTGGAGTACCCTGCTTTGCGGTCTTCTTTCGGCAGCGTTATATACTTCTCAGACGTCACTTTTCCTTTTTTGTTATATTTGATAATCTTGGTTCCCGGAGCGGTCTTGAACATCAATTCGGCCTTGCCATCTCCATCAAAATCATAAACCAGCATCTGTGTATAGTGAGCACCCGCACGGATGTTGACCCCGAGATCAATCCGGTACAACAACTGGCCATCCAAGGTGTAGCAATCGACGTACGTTTTACCGGTGTAGCCTTTTTGAGATACATCCTTGGCGTTGGAAGGGTCCCATTTGACGAAAAACTCATATTGGCCGTCTCCGTCCACATCACCTACGCTCATGTCATTCGCGGAGTACGTATAGGCTTCGCCAGCAGGTGTAACCCCATCGGCAGGTTTTTGAAGCCGAATATCCATGTAGCCATTTGCCCACGGTTTGACTGAACTGCTGCGCTTGCTTTCCTTTCCCTTACTGTTTACAGCCGCCACTTCATAACGAGAAGACGATTTTCCTGTGGGATCAATATAGTTCGTACTGTCCGTGATAGTGGCAATCTTCTTGCCGTCGCGGTATACGTTGAAGTTCGTGCCTGTCAGCCCTTTGTCACTGTATCCCGTTGCCTCATCCCCAAGTAACCTCCAGCTTAGAAAAACACCTTCGGACGTGGATGCGGCTACTAACCCCCGATCCAAATATTCGAGCTGCATCTCTTTCAACGAACCGCCCCCCTTGTGTGATTGAAGGCCAGCCTCTGCTGCACTGCTGCCATTGGAAGCCGCTGCGCCGCTTGTCCCCGCGGTTCCCGCAATAAGCAAGGCTACGCTGAGTGCCGAGGATAACACCTTGGCTGCAAGCGGCATACGCACCTTTCGGCGATTAGTCTGTACACGGGGAAACTCTTCCTTATGTACCTTTACTGTTGTTTTGGAATTCATCAACCTTCACTCTCCTTGAGACAGAATAGGTGATGCTTATCTTTTTTTGAACAGGCCGCCATCTCATAATGATTGCGCTTACATAATTAGCGTCGATCCACCACTTAACGGATTTTCAGAGTACTGTCCTCCTTCCATTCCTCATTGAATTCGGAGCAAGCATTCCCTCCCAACGGGTACTATTATAGACATCCTTTCCGCTGCGACATAGGCAAATATCCGTTCAAAACGATCAATATTCAGTGTTTTATTGAGACTCATTTCAAAAAAGTCCAGAATCGACTTCGTCTCCTCCACTACCTTTCACATGTCCATCGAAGTCTCATTTAAGATTGGTAGCCTCAATCTTGATACGGGTAGTAAAAGCCGCTAGGCTCCGATTGTTACAACTTAGATACAAGTTTGGCGAATTTGGAAACATCATCTCGCTATACTGACATTCGAATAGCACCAACCGGAACGGATATGCAGACGGTAACCAAAGGAGACCCCCATCACATGAACAGCGCAACAATTAACAACGCATATGTTAACTACAAATCGGATATCACACGGTATTTATCCCATATCGTCAAGCAGCCTCAAGATGCGGAAGATCTGACGCAGGAATGCTTCATTCGGCTCATGAACGTTCACGCAGACATCCCTGAAGATCGACTGCTCTACTACCTCAAAAAGATTGCATACAACCTCGCTCTGGACACCTTCCGCAAACGAACGCGAACCATGAAGCGGGATAGCAGGCTTGACGTGCCAACGTACCACTATGACATATCCGAACTGGAGATCACCGAGAGTGTCAACGATTTCTTCTCTGTCGTCAGTAATCCGGAACATCGCAAAATCCTGGAGCTGCGCGTCATTCATGGATACAGCATTAGGGAAACCGCTCAGCTCGTTAACCGCAGCGAAGGCATGATCAAGTCTTCGGTATTCCATGCTGTAAATCGCATACGTGCCAAAGTCATCTCCTAAGAGATGGCTTTTTCAGAATATGCAAGAGCAACAATATACAGAGGATGTAAGCTTTTATCGAATATTCACTTTTTGACGTATGACTAATGGCTCAATTTTACAAAACTCGAGGTATTTTTTACAAATTGTTATGACTATGTGAGATTTTGGTGTGATAAAATATGGACGAACTTATGAATCAACTAATATTTGGGAGGGATTTGGTTGGGTAAATTGACTAGCGTGCGCGGAGTATGGTTGAAATCACTCCTTGCATTGTCCATGGCTTTACCGCTTCAGGTCGGATTATGGCATGGGAATGCTGCTGTTCACGCAGAAGGACCGACCGATCCGGCACCGTTCATCCAGGCAAAAGTGGTGAATGAAAATGCCGGCAAAAAGGTATTGTTCGACAATACGCATGCACAGACGGCTGGTGCGGCAGACTGGGTTATCGATGGCGGCTTCTCGGACTTCGGTAATGCACTTGCAAATGACGGGTATTATGTAAAAGAACTGCGCAAGACCACCCCTTTTACCTACGACGATCTCAAGGAGTATAACGTATTTGTTATCGCTGAACCTAACGTTCCATTCAAAACGTCAGAGCAGGCAGCGATGAAAGAATATGTGGAAAATGGCGGCAGCATCTTCTTCATAGGAGATCACTACAATGCCGACCGTAACAAAAACCGTTGGGACGGTTCGGAAGCGTTCAACGGCTATCGCCGCGGTGCATTTGAAGATCCGGCCAAGGGCATGAGCACTGATGAGCGTAACTCTGAAGCCATGCAAAATGTAGCCAGTACAGACTGGTTGTCCGATAATTTTGGCGTACGATTCCGCTATAACGCACTTGGCGATATCGACGCAAACATCATTGTCCCGGCAGATCAAGCCTTCGGGATCACGGAAGGAGTATCGGCTGTAGCCATGCATGCCGGTTCTACTCTCGCTATTACTGATCCGGAAAAAGCAAAAGGTATCGTCTACCTGCCAAAAACCAATGCAAAATGGAATAACGCGGTGGATCAAGGCGTTTACAACGGCGGCGGGATCGAAGAAGGTCCATACGTAGCCGTATCCAAGCTGGGTGCAGGTAAAGCAGCCTTCATCGGAGACTCCTCCCCAGTAGAAGATGCATCACCTAAATATTTGCGTGAAGAAACGGGCGCGCGCAAAACAACCTATGATGGTTTCAAAGAAGCTGACGATGCTGCGCTGCTCGTTAACACAGTGAACTGGCTCACTACGCAAGAAAACTATACCGATTTTACCCAGGTAAACGGATTGGAACTGGATAATCCAACTGCATTGCTGGCATTCGAAGAACCAGCAGCTTCCACCGAGCCACAGGCTGAACCTTGGGCTGCACCAGCTGCAGGTTACAAATGGTATGACAGCTCCACCTTCAAACCAGGTTCCTATGGCGGACCTGCTTCCAGCGCTAATGCCTCCTACAGCTTCGTGAAACAGGATACACTGCCTAACGCAGAGGACTTCCAGATTCGCGTTGTCGTGGAAAACATGCCTGCCAACACAACGGTATCCGGATACAGTGCAGGAATTTATCTGACTGGCGGAACTCAAGTAGCGATGATTCAGAATGAGAGCGGCACTTGGCCGACTTCCTATGGCTACAGCTCCACATTCAGCGTAACTTCCGACAGCAAAGGCCGGGCAATCAAGGATCTGAACGTTCGCATCAAGCCAGGAACATCCGGTGCCGCGAACTTGCGTCTTCGCCTGAACGGCAGCAACCTGATCACCAATGCCGTGACCATCGGCAACGTTCCAGCCGAGCAGCTTCCTGAAGAGGAAGGCCCGATTCCTGCAGCCATTACCATTGCTGAAGCACGTGCCAAAACAGCTGGAACAACCGTAACTGTTGAAGGCATTGTAACTACCGAACCAGGCGCATTTGGCGGACAATCCTTCTACTTGCAGGATGAAACGGGTGGACTGTATGTCTTCCAGAGCACAAGTGGTTTCCATGCCGGAGACAAGGTTAAGGTTACTGCAGCTACGGCGCTGTATAACTCCGAATTCGAACTGACTGATATTGTTGCCATCGAGAAAACAGGAACAGCTGATATCCCTGCTCCTGTTGAAGCATCGACAGTAACGGATAACAATCAGGGACAATTGATCCAACTGAAAGACGTAACGGTTGAAAACATGGTCAGCGCAACACCTGTTGGATCGTTTGAATTCGACGCAGTTGCAGCCGACGGGACAAGCACTCATGTACGTGTCGATACACGCACAGGGGTAACTGAATCGAGCTTCCCTTACGCAGCAGGCGACAAAATCAATGTTACCGGTGTAGCTGCCATCTTCAAGGATGTATATCAATTGAAACCGAGAAACCTGAATGATTTTGCTGCTGCCGAGGAAGAAGGCGGCGGTGAAGAGCCTTCGATTCCTTCGGCGGGTGTACCGGGTAAACCCGTGCTTTCCTCCAATAATGGCCATACCAATGGTCTTCTTGAAGGATCCTATACTGTTAGCATGAACCTCTGGTGGGGTGAAAACGCAACAAGCTACAAATTGTACGAAGACGGTGTGTTGATCGATTCGCAAACGCTGACCAGTGCTTCTCCGCAAGCACAATCGGCCAAAACGACAATTACAGGCAAAGCCAACGGTACCTATACGTATGTGGCTGAGTTGACGAACTCCAGCGGTTCCACTCGCAGTGAAGTGCTGATGGTTCAAGTTGCCAATGCTGCTCCAGGCAAAGCAGTCCTCTCCCAGGACAACTGGGATGGAGATGGCAGCTACAAAGTAACGATGAACCTCTGGTGGGGTACAAATGCAACCGAGTATCGCCTCTATGAGAATGATGTATTGATTGATACTCAAGCCTTGAAAGCTGCAACACCATCTGCTCAAAGTGCGGCAACAGACCTGTCCGGTCGTGCCAACGGAACGTACACGTACCGTGCTGAGCTGGTGAATGCAGCCGGTGTGACAAGCACCGAAACGATTACGGTTCAAGTTACCAAAGCACTGCCTTTGGCTAGCTAAGAGATTACAAAAAAACCGAAACCAACCGCTGCCTCAATGCCGGGCAACATGGTTTCGGTTTTTTTGATGAGCCAAGTTGGACTTTGGAAAGTAAATTAGACTCCGGCGAAACATAAGACTTTAATCCAAAGTAAATACGCCCGCTACCCTAGTGCACCAAGAACATAAACGTATGCATTAAACAGTTATGCACCTATGATACTCTGACAGTTACGGTAAGTATGTACACATGACGCTTTAATACTTTTGACGCTTACGTACTTAGATACTTATGAGACTAATGATACTGCGCACCCGCAAATTACTTTATTCTCTCGACGCTAATGAACCTGACAGACCTTATTCGGCCCTTTTTGCCTAATTACAAAATCTAACGAACCTCAACGTCGCTATCTAGCTGGATTTCGATTGTACGAGAGTTAAAACAGACTAAATTGAATAAATAGCGTCACCACGATTCGTTAGAATTCCATGGATTCCTTATGAGGCAAAGTAAGGCTTCTCAGGTTCGCGGCCTTTATAGAGTACTAATAAATGGCTTTATTTCTTTTCTTCTCATTTAGGGCCAGTGAATTTAAAACCAACAGAAAAAGACTACCTCTTGCCACTACATCCGGCACAAGATAGCCCTTTTCCATATTGCTTCATTCTTTTATCCAATCCTATATTCAGTCTCTATTCTATTTAATATGCTTTATCTTCTTCTTATTCCTATTCTAGCCCCTTTACACCAGCTTCTTCCGGATATACCCCGAGATCAGGTCAATGATCGTGATCATCACGATGATCCCCAGCAGAATAATCCCTACTCGCGGCCAGTTCCGCGTGCTGAGTGCAAAGATCAGTGGTGTACCAATTCCCCCTGCCCCAATAACACCCAGAATGGTTGCAGAACGTACGTTAATCTCGAAGCGATACAACGTGTAGTTGAGGAATCCAGGCAATACTTGCGGCAGCACGGCAAACCACAGCTGCTGCATACGAGTCGCTCCCGAAGCGAGCAATGCTTCTGAAGGGCCATAATCGATATTTTCCACTTCATCAGCAAATAGTTTACCCAGCATCCCGATGGAATGCAGTCCAAGTGCAAGTACACCCGCAAAGGAACCCGGCCCTACAGCCTTGATAAACAGCAAAGCCATAATGATCTCGGGAAAGGTACGGATGAAGCTCAGCACCATTTTCCCTGCACCCGATATGCCGCGGAAACGGCTCATGTTTCTGGCAGACCAGAAAGCAAACGGAATACACAGCACAGCTGAAATAACAGTTCCCAGGATCGAGATCGCCAGCGTGTCCAGCAATCCTCGCAGCAAATCTTCCCCTTCCGGCAAATAGACAAAGTCCCAGTCAGGCGAGAAAATCCCGGCGATGATCGCCTTCATAATCTGTCCGGCTGTTTCCTTGAAGCCGGTAAACGGTACGCCTGCCAGTGCCCAGGCATATACAAGGATGAGCAGCAACACAATGACCCAGCGAAGCGGGTTCTTTCGAGGTTTGCGCCGGATGACGCTCGTTTCATTTTTCATCATAACAATTTCTCCCGCAGCTTAGTACTTACATAATCGATGATCAGGACGATCGCAAGGGTAAAGAGAATGATCACGCTCGTTTTGTCATACTCCAGGAATCCAAGTGTTGCTTCATAATAAAGCCCGATACCTCCCGCACCGACCAATCCAAGTATGGCAGCCGCGCGCACATTGATCTCAAAGGCATACAGGACATAGGAAGTAAACTGAGCAGCCAGCTGTGGCACCACGCCATAAACGATCAGCTGAATCCGGTTCATGCCGACAGCGGTCATCGCTTCCAGCGGCCCCTGGTCAATCGTTTCCAGCGTTTCATAGGTCAGCTTGGCAATCAGCCCGACAGAAAATACGGCAAGTGCCAGAATACCCGGGATTGGGCCGAGACCGAATACAGCAACAAACAGTGCAGCGAGCAGCAGATCGGGCACGGTACGAATCAGGTTCAGTACAAACCGGGCTGGATAGTAGATCCAGCGGCTTGGCATCAGGTTGCCTGCACAAATTATTGAAACCGGAATGGCAATAATTGCGCCGATGGTGGTGCCAATCAGAGCCATACGAATGGTCTCCAGCATGCCCTGAACAATGTTATCGAAATAGGTCCATCTCGGTGGAAACATGTCCTTCAGCAGATCCCACATGTTAGGGAATCCTTCGATCAGCTCGCTGAAGCTCGCATCAGTCTGTTTGGCACTGGCCCACAGCAGCAGCAAGATGATAACTAGCGTAAGCAGATGTTTGGTGCGGCCGGGTGGTTTGGGACGATTGACGACCTGTCCAGGCCCAGAACCGGGCTCCTTCCCCGCTCCCGTTAGTGGTGTATGAAGTGAAGCGCCAGACTGCCCCTTCATACCAGTACTTCTCCCTGCTCGGGTACAGCCTGTTTGTCCAACAATTCATCTGCGAGAATCGGTCTGCCATAGATCTCCGCAAAACGCTCATCTGTCGCCTCTTCCACAGGACCGTCAAACACCACTTCACCTGCACGCAAACCGACAATACGTGTCGCATACTCCCTTGCCAAATCAATAAAGTGAAGGTTAACGATGGTCGTAATGCCGAGATCCTGATTAATGCGTTTCAAGTCATCCATCACTTGCTTCGTGGTGAGCGGGTCTAGTGAGGCAACCGGTTCATCTGCCAAAATGATTTTCGCTTCCTGTGCGAGTACGCGGGCAATGGCCACCCGCTGCTGCTGTCCGCCGGACAGCTGATCTGCACGGGAATAAGCCTTCTCTGCAATGTTCACGCGTTCGAGCGCTTCGAATGCAAGTTCCGTATCTTCTTTGGGAAAACGCCCTATAATGGTACGCATCGTGGAATGATAACCGACGCGGCCCGCCAGAACGTTACGAAGGACACTCGAGCGTTTAACCAGGTTAAAGCTCTGGAAGATCATCCCGATATCCCGGCGAATCATGCGCAATCTCTTGCCCTGTGCCTTCGTGATAGAACTGCCGTTAATCAAAATCTCTCCTTCACTGATATCATGGAGACGATTGATGGAACGCAGCAGCGTGGATTTACCCGCACCGGACAAGCCTACAACCGCAATGAATTCACCCTGCTTAAAGGTAAGATTGATATTATTCAGGCCTTTGGTGCCGTTGGCGTACGTTTTGGTTACGTTGCGAAGCTCAATCATGACATTAATCCTTCTTTCATTAATAGAGTTCTATTTCGTTGCATGCAGTAACGGGACAAGCCAGCGCAGCGTATATCACGCTGAACTGGCCTGTCCGCACTGCGAATACATCTGTAACATCCATTAGAAACGAATGACACTATCTACATATTTCAAATGTCTACTTGTGTCAAAGACTACTCGGTTTTTACTTTTTCGCCGTATTGACGAACGATTTCAAACTTGCTGTCATCAGACTCTACATAACCTTCATGCGTATAGATTTCCTTGATGATTTCATGACCTTCCGGATCTGTACCGATGTCAATGAACGCCTGTTTAATTTTGCTTGTCCAATCCGCATTCATGTCTGTACGTACAGCGATCGTATCGTTAGGAATCGGCTCTGTGAACGCCAGTACACGTGTATCTTCGAATACCGTTGGGTAGTCTTTGGAAACCGTGTTACGTGCATCTTGGAAAATGGCAGCTGCATCAACGTCACCGTTCAGTACAGCAATAACACCTTGGTCATGACCTTTTACCGTTACAGGAGTTACATCTTTCAATGGGTCAATGCCTCTATCGAGCAGCAAACCTGCAGGCCATACATAACCTGCGGAAGAAGTTACGTTTTGGTAAGCGATCTTTTTGCCTTTCAGCTCTTCAATGGATTGAATCGGCGAATCTTTTTTCACGATAAACATGGATTTATAGGAATCAGCCAGTTCTTCCGTTGGAGCACCTGTCTCATCATTTACGCCAAAACGTTGTGCCTGGAGAATGACCTGTGCTGCACCTTTTTCTTTTGCCAGTACATAAGCCGTTGGTGGCAGGAAGCCCACGTCTACTTTATTGGAGGCCATCGCTTCGATGATTGTGTTGTAGTCAGTGGATACGCTGACTTTTACCGGAATGCCCAGTTTGTCGCCCAGCAATTTCTCAAGCGGTTTTGCTTTGGCTTCAAGCGTGTCTGCATTCTGGGATGGAACGAACTGTACAGTCAACTCGGTTGGTACATACCCTTCGGCTTCTTTGTCTGTTTCTGCCGTTTCGGTAGATGCACCGGAAGCATTGGAACTCGAATTCGTCTCGTTAGCCGAACCCGTTGTACTGCTAGACCCACAAGCACTTAGAAACAGAACCAAAATCAACAATGGTAAAAATAAAGCGGACTTCTTCAAGCGAACACCCTCCAAAGAGTTTCTATTTTTCAATACTTGTCTACTATAATTGGCAAATATTTGCGCGATGTGAAACGAAATTTGGAGTTTTGTAAAGTTTCCTGTCAGGCTGTCAGACGAACTTTCATCTGTTAGAATAGGCTCATTATGGTTGAAGATATAGGTACAGAGGCTGATCTTCACTCGTTATCATTGGCAAAACAGCCTGTGATTCCATATATCCATATTTATATATTAGAGGAGATTGTAAAATGACATCCATATCACATACGTCCAGTTTCGACATCCTGTTCACCAGTGACCTTCACGGGGCCATCCGTCCCATTCATTACAATACCAATGCCTATCGCCCGGCAGGACTGGCCCTGCTCGCTTCGCTGATTCGCAAGGAGCGTGAACGATCACCCGAACTCATGCTGGTGGATAACGGGGATTTGCTTCAAGGCTCTCCCTTGGCCTCCTATGCGGCTTCCTTGGATGCGGATAGCCAGTCTCATCCCTTCATCACGGTTCTGAATGAACTGGGCTATGATGCTGCCGTGATGGGCAATCATGAATTTAACTATGGTCAGGAGTTGCTGCGCGGAGCCGTTGAAGCCTCCAAATTCCCATGGTTATCCGCCAATATTGTAAGCAGCGAACAGCCGGATGTACCCGCGTATGGTCCTCCTTATCTCATCAAGACATTATCTTCGGGTGTGAAAGTAGCTCTGCTTGGTGCAACCACTCACTATATCCCGAACTGGGAGCATCCTAAGAATATCGAAGGCTTGCAGTTCCTTGACGCATTGGAGACCATTCAGAAATGGGTTGCCTACATTCGCGAGCATGAACGGCCGGACGTAATGGTCGTCAGCTATCATGGCGGGTTTGAGTGTGATCTGGAGACGGGTGAGCCTGCTGAGCGGTTAACCGGAGAAAACCAGGGTTATGCCATCTGCCGTGACATCGAAGGCATTGATGTACTTCTTACAGGGCATCAGCATCGTCAGCTTACCGCCGAGATTCATGGCGTGACCGTCATTCAGCCGGGTTTCAGCGGCAGCGGTGCAGGACAGGTATCCGTTCAGTTAGCACAGCATTCAGATGGTACGTGGAAGATTACGGGAAAAGAAGCTCGTTTGCTGCTTCTGGATGAGAACAGCCATGTACAGCCGGATGCTGTTGTCATGGAGCTCACGGAAGACTTGGAAGCCGCAGCTCAGGCATGGCTCGACCAGCCGATTGGCGAAGTAGCCGAGGACTTGTCCATCAACGATGTCACTGCTCTGCGTCTCTCGTCCCATCCCTTTATTGCCTTCGTACATCAGGTACAGATGGAAGCAACCGGGGCCGAAATTTCCAATACGGCACTGCTCAGTGAAGAAGCCCGCGGCTTCGGACGTCGCATTACGGTGAGGGATGTGTTATCCAACTTTATATACCCCAATACATTGACGGTATTGGAGTTAAGCGGTCAGGACATTCGGGATGCGCTGGAGCAAACAGCACGCTATTTTGAATTAAACGCTTCCGGTGAAGTGGTGGTCAACCCAGCCTATATGACCCCGAAACCACAGCATTACAACTACGATATGTGGGCAGGCATCGAATATGAGCTGGATATATCAAAGCCTGTGGGGAGCCGAGTGGTTGGACTGGAACGTGAAGGTAAACCGCTTAATATGGAGGGGACGTACTCTGTCGTGATGAACAGTTACCGTGCGGCAGGTGGTGGAGATTACGCCATGTATCCTGGCAAAAAGGTATTGCATGAAGGTGCCACAGATATGGCGGCACTGGTTGAGGATTATATTCGCAGACATCAACCACTAACCGTGGAGCAGGCGAATAACTGGCGGGTTGTTGGGTCGTAAGGGGGAATTACTGCTTATGTCGGTGGACTCGGGCAGGGATTTAGGAGGCTTTAGCATACAAGCGAGCATGCATGCTTGGTTGTATGCTTGTTTCTTGTTCTTAGGAACCTAGGACGTCTTATTTGTCCCCCCGACCCTCTTTTATAATTGTAAGGAACACCAGACACGCTATTTCCTAAAAATGTGACGATTAACGCGATATACGGTTCAACATCTTATAGTAGCGTGTCTCAGGTTCCTTAGATTACCGTAATTGCTTTAAACTCCTGTATAACGTGTCTTCGATTCGTTAGAGCTCAACCCTCTGCTCAAAACCGTAATCGTAAGCGGGTGGGATGAGCCATGACATGGATGCTCAAAAGGGACGTCCCGTCATATTCATGACCACGAGACAGCCCCTCTTCATTATTCAATCCATATTCGCCTGTACGGTTAAGTTGTTACATTCGTCAAACCTGCTCCTATTATAATGTAACCAATGCCCCACGCTCATCCGCCGAGCGCATCTCGGCTTCAATTAACTCAAGCGTGCCTGTTGCACTTTCCGGTGTACATACAGATACAGGCGTACCAGCTTGAACAGACTGGATAAAATATTTCAGTTGGTGATAATATCCCGAGTCGGGTGACAGCTCAGCGACGTAACCGGGAGCATTATTCGGATTCACTTTTAGCTCACCATTCTCAAAGACCAGATTGCCCTGCTCCAAATTAACGCGATACGTCATGGAGAAACCGTAGTCTCCCCCCAGCGTCCAGTCGGCTTGGGCATTCAGCACTTTTCCATCAGCGTATACATAGTTGGTGGAGACCGTATCATAGCCGCTTCCCGGAATAACGTTGCGAGCCAGCGTGGATACTTGATCTGGTTTGCCAAACACCCAGTGAATAATATCCGCATCATGAATGTGCATATCTAATATGCAGCCACCGCTTTTCTCGCCATCCAGGAACCACTCTTGTGGCAGACCTGAACCCCGGAAGAAGTAACCTGCGTTTACCGCTCCATAGCGGCCGTCTTCCACAACAGATTTCAGATAAGCATAGGCTGGCCAGAAGCGTAAACATTGACCAATCATCAGTGTTTTTCCTGTCTCCTTGGCCGTCTGTGCCATCTTCCAGCCTTCCGCCGAATGACGCGCAACCGGTTTCTCACACAGCACATGATAGCCTCTCTCTAGCAAGGAACACGTTAGTTCAGCATGCAGTGGTGTAGGCAGCGTAATATCAATGATATCCAGTTCCTCTTGCTCCAGCATCGCGTCGATATTGTCGTACAAACGATACGGTGTGAGATCATATACCTCTTGCTCTGTTGCCATATTTCCAGCTGCTTTACTGTGCTTCAGTTCCTCTATTCTCAGATCGCAGATGGCTACCAATTCCACGGGTTCCCCTTCTGAGGTGAGGCGTACATAGTTGTCAAAATGCATACGTCCCATAAACCCAAAACCGATCAATCCCACTTTTAACATATTTCTACCTCCCATATCAAAATAGAATTAACATTCTAATAAACGTTGTTATCCGAATTTATTACTGAGAACGTCCAAGAATGGCATCCATCGCTTTGGATGTATTGAATATGATCTGCTCCGAATGATGAGTGTAAGGCGGAATCATCTCGGCTGTCACATAGTTGTCGTAACCAATGGCCTGTAGTGCTTGCATCACCGCTGGATAATTCACATCACCTGCCAGCAGATCCACAAATCCATGAAGTCCTCCCGCTTGACGGCGGTAATCCTTGAAGTGCACCTTCTTGATCCGATGAGCCAGAATGCGAACCCACTGCTCCGGGTAACCATTCTGCACGACATTGCCCACATCGAAATACGAACCTATATATTCTGAGCCAAAAGAATCAACAAAGGTACGCAGTTCTAGCGGTGACACCAGGAATTTGTTCCATACATTCTCAATACCAATGGATACGCCGGTACTTTCCGCATAAGGCAGCAGGTGCGCAATCGCTTCCTGCGCCCGCTCGTAGGCGACTTCATAATCGGTCACTTCGCTGTCTGGAATGAAATCCACACCAACGGCACCCGGAATGACCAGAATGGTATCCACACCAAATGCTGCGGCAAGCTCCAACTGTTTTTTACACACATCCAGTGCTTTCCTGCGAATCTCCGGACGGGCGCTCGTCATCGGGTAATCCCAGTACAACCCGGTTGCAAGTCCCGCGATTTCGAGTCCAGCTTCTTCCAGACGTCCCTGAATATCACGAACCTCCTGATCCGTGGCAGACAAGCTCAACTCTCCTTCTCCATTAAGAGATAGTTCAATCCCCTCAAAGCCAGCCTGCTTCGCCGTCTGAATACAATCCGCAATAGAGGCATCTCCTGGAAACGACCAGATGTTAATCCCTTTTTTCATCCGAATACCCTCCTTCAAAATATAAAAACCTGTTCTTCAGCATCGCATGACTATCCCAATTGAAAATGACCAAACCGGGCAGGTATATGAAAGTTTACAGCCCCTGTGGGCTGCCATGCCTGATACTCCCGATCTCCCTGCACATTCTCATCAATACGGTAAACGTTGACCCTCCAGCATAAGCCTTTAGTCAGGGGCAACTTGAAGTTACTCGCTGGAATATGGATCACATACACCCGATGGCCCTGACGTTCCACTTCTACAGCCGTTTGCAAACCCTCCAGCTGCCAGGTTACATCGGTTTTCAATTCCGAACCTTCGCCGTTATTGTGGATGAGTGCATCAAATATTACGTTGTGCGGGCTGACCTCCAGTTCGATGTAATTCCTGCCATCGCCCTGTTCATCAATGAACAGTTCAACCACATCCTGCTCATACAATGGCTGATCCCTTTCCGTGAAATCAGATACGACATGATCATCCTGGCATACAAAGCGAATATGCAAGTATTCGGGACTCCAGCCAAAACGGACTTCTGTGGATTGATGAGGCGGTCTGCCGGTTACTGTATCCACCAATTCCACTGGAACACATCGTTCCCAATCCGAAGCCGAGGGGAAGCCACACTGTGAAACTGACCTGAGGGGTTCGCAGCAATAACTCGTGCTCCGTTCGACCGGGAGAGAGTGCATCGTAATTCTCTCCTTTTTTAGCTTAATCCGTGATGTTGTTTCATTCGTAAGAACATGTAATAATACATATATTATAAATAAATTACACGATTATTTATTTAGGTGATCAAGATATTATTTGCACAATTCCGTTTAGTTTTAAATAAATCTATTTAGGCAAATCTCATCAAAAAAGGAGATGGAATTTATGTCTCTCCAACGGGCGGTATATCCTCTGCAACGAACCACAAATTACAAAGAATGGTCCCCGAGCGTACATTACGCTCAGTTCCAGAGTCTTCCTCCTGGCAAACTGGTCAAGCGGCGTCTGTATGATTTTGAACTTCTGTACGTCTCTCAAGGTGAAGCTGCAACTTATATGAACGATAGACACCATATATTGAAGGCTGGTCAGCTCATCATGCTACCTGCCGGGGTTTATCATCAAAATGAGGTGGTTTCGAGCCCAGAAGCACGTTTCATTGGCATTCACTTTGATTTTTTCAACGAATTGACCATTCTGACCGAGGCAGACATGGTTGTGAACGAGGAGACGGTTCAGCATCATAAATTCGGTGTGGAAGCTTGCGCAGAGGGCATGAAGCCGCTATCTTCCAATCCGGTATATACCCCCTCTCCAGCTGCCGTGCAGCTTATGGAGCAATTGGTTCATGAATTTACGATGCGCCAATCGGGATATGAACTGGTATGCAAAGCCTTAATGCTGCAACTATTGACCCATCTGCTGCGCTCATCCAGGCGAAGTTCGCCGCGTCATGATTCGGTACACGGAGATAAACTGCTTGAACTCATGAAACGTATAGAGGTCGCTCCATCCGACCCGTGGACCAATTCGAGCATCGCCAAACAATTGAACCTGAGTGTGGATCACATGGCCAAATTGTTCAAACAGATGGCAGGCATGCCGCCCAACGAATATATTCAATCCATCCGCCTAAGCGAGGCACGCAAACTGCTGCGGGAAACGGATTATTCCATCGAGGCTGTGGGTGTACAAAGCGGTTACCCTGACATTCATTATTTCAGCCGCATGTTCAGCAAATATGAGGGCATTTCACCCCGGGAATATCGGAAGTTGTCCAGAATGCTTTGAAAATCTTTCTATTCGGCCGTATGCTGCCGTCTCAGCAAAAAAAGAGTTCCCTCCTTCCAAACCAGGACAAGGGAACTCTTTCTTGAGAACGATGTATTCAAGCACAGGATTAGCCTGTTACATGTACAGAATAATGGTCTGTTTCGCTCGCTCAGGCACAGTGATCAGACTTCTCGCCTACCATTGGAAGACTGGCGGAGTATACAGCGGTACGGTACGATCATTTTGACAGCCACTTCATATGAATGATCCAGATAATCGAGCAGCTGTTTAACCGCGAACATGCCCATCTCCAGCTTGGGCACATGAATGGTCGACAACGGCGGAGAAGTGAATTCGGAGATTTCAATATTATCTACCCCAAAGAAGGCGATATCCTCCGGAATGCGGAGTCCCTGCTCAGTTGCAGCACGCATGGCAGCAATCGCCATCATATCACTGGCCGCAAAAATGGCAGTAGGTCTGTTCGCATTGTTGGTAAATGCCCGCTTGGTCAATTCATAACTCAGCGAAACATCCCATTTCACATCGATCACCCAATCACGATCAATAGATAATCCCGCATCAGTCATGGCACGCCGATAACCAAGAAACCGTTTTTCCTCCAGAAAATCATTCTTGAACTCAGCTCCACCAATGTAGGCAATGATCCGATGCCCTTGGTCAATCAGATGATTCGTTGCCTCTCTGGCAGCTTCTTCTCGATCATAACCAACGACCGGAATGTCCGGGTCCGTAATATCCACACCCACAACAGTTCGCACATTGGCCTTGAGCCACCGATAGGCTTCCGGATCAATTCGTTCCACCACAATCATGCCATCAATCTGATGTTCCTTTACCAGAGACTGCAGCTGCACAATATCCCCATCGTTTTCGATGCTGTACACAAATTCCAGACGCATGCCTGCTTCAGCAAGCTGCTTCTCAATGCCTTCCATAATGACTGAAAAATAAGGACTATTGTATTTATTTTGGGGGATGGCAACCACACAGCCGATTGCATATGCGGTTTTCGGCTGAACCTTTTTCTTCTTGGCCGGGCGCTGTGAACGGTAGCCCAGCTCCTCAGCGGTGTCCCATATTTTTTTGCGGGTTTCATCGCTGACCGATCGATTGACATCGTTCTTCATCACACGTGAAACGGTAGAGATCGATACACCAACGCGGTCTGCAATATCCTTCAATTTTGCCATGTGAAGTCCCCACCTCTCCCTAACTATGTATTTAAACCCCATTCGTATTGGGGCAATTTTATCACTATCAACACAAATTTGCGGCAAATATAATTCTATATTTCTACTGGCCAGAAGTCAATGAAATGGTGCGTGGGCACAGTCTTCTATAAAAGAATAGCGGCAGTCAGGGAGCTTGCTGTCCCCCATAACTGCCGCAATTTTAATTCTTTTAGGAACACGTATGAAGCCTTTACACCTCTTTACCTGCTTATTGCATCTTGGAGGCCAAATCCTTAAGCGCTGCGTTCAGATCACCATCTCCGGCAAGTGGAAGTTTGAGTGATTGCTCACCATACGTCCAGACCAGATCGGTTTTCTTGGTTGTAAAGGGAGATACAATGCCATACTGCTGCGCATCCAGGAAGATTTTATTATCTTCACCTACAGTGGCAATATAAGCATCCCCTGCAGCCTTGTTAGCCGGAATCGAGTATCCCTGTTTCGCCAGTTCTGTCTGTCCTTCCGGACCGGCCAGCCAAGCGAGCAGCTTATAAGCCGCCTCTTCATGCTTGGTATTGGAGCTGATTGCAAGACCTGCTGGCTGAACAACGGTTTGGTTGGTTTTGAATTTTGGCAAATAGGAAATGCCGTAATCCACACCAGCCTCCTTGTAGTTGGTTGTATTCCAGCTGCCGCCCGGATTCATGGCTACTTTGGATGTCGTAATCGCAAGGTTCACCTGACCACCCATACCTTCAATCTGTGCAGGGGTGGTGTTAATCTTTTTAGTTTTGGTCAAGTCGATAAAGTAGTTCAGCACTTCCATCGCTTCAGGCGTTTCAAGCGCAAGGGAACCATCGTCATTCACCAGCTTCGCACCATTGGACCACAGCTCCGGCTCCAGGAACCAATCCATCGTTGACCCTGGTGAAATGGACAAGCCCCACTGTACAATGTTACCGGCATCAAAACCCGCTTCATCTGCACTTTTCCCGTTCTTATCCAGTGTCAGCTTGGTTGCAATATCTGTAATTTCATCCCACGTTGGCTCAAGCGATGGAACGGGAGCTTTATGAGGATTGGTCGCTTCATTCTCAAAGAGTGCTTTGTTGTAATACCATACGATGACATTGGCATCGATCGGCAAGGATACTTGTTTGCCCTGATACTGGTGAAGTCCCAGCAGACTTTTGTCTACATTGTTCAGATCAAACTGATTTTCTGCCAGCAAGCCGTCCAATTCCTTGAAAATGCCGAGCTCGGCGTATTTCTCCACGTATGCATAACTCGTTTTGAACACGTCCGGAAGTGTGCCCCCAGCTGCATTCGCTGTTAGTCCGTCCCAATAACTGCCCCAATCCTTGCCTTCGAGTTTGACCTTAATATCGGTATTGGCCTTCATGAACTGATCCAGCAGTTCCTGGGTACGTTGAAGCTCTTCTGCCGTCCCCCACTGGGAGTATGTGATCGTTACAGGTTCGCTCTGGCTGCTGCCGGAACCGGAAGAGTCGGCGTTTTCGGATGATCCCCTACTTCCACATCCACTGATAACCACCATTGTCGCAAGTACAATTGCCCATACATTGAATAGCCGTCTACTCTTCGCTCTCATATACACAGCTCCCCTTTAAGTCATTTCAATAAATCCTGTTCACCTGAAAACCGGAAAGCAGTCACCACTTATCCTTTGGTGCCCGTAAGCACCACCCCCTCAACGATATAACGTTGTGCAAAGAGATACAGCAGACCGATCGGAACAATACTGATGAATGCACCCGCAGCAAGTGCCGGCAGATCTTGGCTGGTTTGACCAATCAGCAGCTGCAAGCCTACGCTAAGCGTGAACATTTCTGCATTTTTGATATACAGGAACGGCCCCAGAAAATCGAGCCAGGAGTTCACAAAAGCAAAAATAATGGTTGTCATAATAATGGGTTTGGACAGCGGCATAATGACCCGTGCATATACCGTCCAGCGATTGCCGCCGTCGAGATATGTAGCCTCGTCCAGCTCCTGGGGAATGGTCATGAAAAACTGTCGGAACAGGAAGATATAATAGGCGCCTCCGAGCCAGGCTGGCACAATGAGTGGCAACCAGGTATCAATCCAGTTCAGCTTGGAAAAAAGAACATACGAGGGAATCATCATAATGGATGGAGGAATCATTAAGGTAACAAGCACAACCGGGAACAGAATATTTCGGTACCTGTTTGCAAAACGGGAAAAACCGTAAGCGACAAGCGAGCTGGACACCACTGCTCCCGCTGCAACAAAAAAGGAAATGATAAAGGAGTTCTGAATCCACTGCCACATCATCGGCTGCACAGCAAACAATCGTTCAAAGGCTTCCAGACTGAATGTATCTGGCAGGATGGTTGGAGGCACCTTGTAGGTTTCCGCTTTGGTTTTCAGCATGGTCGAGAGCATCCATACCAGAGGCCCTGCGAACAGCATTAAAGCTACGATCAGCATGGTATATTGGGACGTTTTTACCGCTATTTTTCGGCTGTTCATGTAACTCTCCTCCTATCGTTCTCCCTCGTAATACACAAAGCGGTTCGATACTTTCATCAGGATCAGGGTGACAAGCGCGATCACGGCGAACAGGAAAATGGACTGCGTCATCGCCATGCTGAATTTCAGATCGGTAAAGGCCGACTTGTAAATATTGTAGACAAACGTATAAGCAGAGTAGTTTGGACCACCCTTAGATAGCAGCAGTGCTTCCGTAAACATCTGAAAGTTATACATCGTCTGAATAATGATGACAAACAGGATGGAAGGACTGATCATCGGCAGTGTAATCTGGAAAAATCGGCGAATCCCGCTTGCCCCGTCAATGGCAGCAGCTTCGTACAGATGTCTGGGTACATTTTTCAGTGCAGCCAGGAAGATTAACACGCCACTGCCGGAGATCCAGACCTGAAGCATGATGATGACCGGCTTAATCGTATGCTCCCCGCCAATCCAGTCCACTTTACCTATACCCAGTGCGCCAAGTCCGGCGTTCAGGATGCCAAATTCGGAATTGAAAACCAGTCGCCAGATAATGACCGTTGCCACAATGGGCACCAGGGTCGGTAAATAGAAGAAAGTGCGGAACAAGGCAATGCCTTTGACATTAAAATTAAGCAGCATCGCCAGACCGAGCATGCCCGCCGTAACGATCGGAACACCGAATACAACGAAGAACATCGTGTTCATCAAGCTTTTCAAGAAGATGGGATCATCCATCATGTGCGTAAAATTATCAATGCCGACAAAGTTGAAATTGGTCGCTCCCGGAAGTCTCGCATCCGTAAAGGCGTAGAAGACCGAAGTCCCGAAAGGGAACAGAAAAAAGGTAGTAAATCCGATAATCCAAGGCAAAATGAAGAGAAAAAACAGCAGTGTGTCATACTTTCTCAACCTGTTCATGATGACACCCCTCAGCCTGAAATTTCTTCTAAATAGACGTACCGTTCTTCCAAAATGGATTTCTCTGCCGCCAGGGCAATAAGCAGCGCGTTGCGACCAACTTGTGCGCTCGCGAAAGGCTGTCTGCCTTCCTGTACACATTTCAGAAAATCAATGCGCTGGGTCTGTCCCCCGGTATGTCCACCCATGATGGAATCCGATACCACATCAATCTCCAAATGGTCCTTCGTCCAGTCCTGCCCTCCAACGATATCAATCGTCTTGTCATTACGAGCCACCATCTGGCCGCCGTTCTCTCCGATCAGGCCAATCTCAAGCCCTTCTCCCATCAGATTGCGTGGTTTCAAATACATGCACAGACCCAGATTGGCCTTGCTGCCATTATCATAATCAATGGTGATAAAAGCATGGTCGACGATGGAGGTATCTGAAATTTCTTTCGTTGGATAGTGACTGTATGAATTCTGAATCTGATTAGGCTCTCCTTGCCTCATGACATGCTGGCCTCCAGAGGCAAATACACGGACAGGCTTCGCCTGGATCATCCAGTTGAAAATATCGAAGTGATGACAATCCTTCTCTACAATGGCTCCCCCCGATTTGGTCTTGTCATAGAACCAATCTGCAGGCGGGAACGGGTCACGGAATTCCTTACACCACATCAATTTCACATCGCCCAGACGTCCGTTCTCCAATTCCTTCTCCATTCGGCGATACAGATTCGAATACCGATAAACCAATCCGATCTGCAATACCCGTCCAGAGGCTTCCGCCGCTTCTATAATGGCATCACAGTCCTCAATGGTATGAGCGACCGGTTTCTCTAGAAATACATGCTTGCCCGCTTCCAGAAAGGCGACTGCCACTTCGCGATGCAAATAGTTCGGTACACTGATGACCACCGCATCCAAATCTTCCTTGGCAAGCAGCTCACGATAATCGCTAACGATGGTGGGGCTGCTATTCTTGAGTTCACCCAGCGTACGTGCCACATTGGCTTCATTCATATCACAGATGTAACGAACCTCACTATCCTCGAGCAAATCAAAACCAATGCAATGATGTGACCCCATGTCTCCTACACCAATAAAAGCCATTTTTATCTTCTCCATGCTTACACTCTCCGTTGCTCGTTAATTTGCGGCAAATGCCTTAAAGCTAGTTCAATGTCAAGAAATCTAACAGGACTGTGACTATGTATCGATAGTAAAATAGTTTTAATCCCTTGTCAATTGATTTTGGCTAAATTTTAAAATATTTTGCGGCAACATATTCGCTGTTTATTTCACATACCTCTAAACTATATATCTCTTTATTTATCGTAAATTAAGCGTTTACATTTTTACTGTATTATCATATACTTTAATTTGTATTCATTTTTATTTGCGGCAAATACTATGATTAATTTATGAATAATTATATTCAAAATTCAATGAAACACTCTTATTTCCAATAGGAAATCACAATAAATTTCAGAAAAATACTTGTTGAATCTCCTGTATTCATCCCCTATAATGCAGTTTAGACATAGAATATAAGAGCTGAAAACACATTTTATATTTGCCGCAAACCAAAATTCCACCTTTCCACTTGTTTATCTCCTTCTAACTACCATGATTCTCACATAAAACGTCACTATTCCTCCACTTTATGTGGATCAGAAAGGAGTTGAACTCTCCTAACTCCCCCTCACAAAGAAACACGAGGTGGGCCGAACGAATTATCATTCAAATCCATTATTCAGGAGGTATACCATGACAAGATTATTTGATCAAAGCAAGCGGAGCTTTGGACTGTTTTTGGCTTTTATCCTCATGATTACCCTGCTATTGCCTGTGGGAGCCTTACCCAAAGCCTCTGCTGCAACCATCACCATTGATGGCAATGTCAGCGACTGGAGCAGCGTTAGCTCTCTCAGCACCAATAGCGGCACTGCCCAGACGCTCAAAGTAACCCATGATGGAACCAACCTCTATCTGCTTATTCAAGGCTCTGGTCTGAGTACAACGATGGGCAACTTCTGGATCAATACGGATAACAATACTTCAACTGGTTACCAGGCTGCCGGCTGGGGAGCTACAGGTGTGGAGTGGCTGCTTGAAAATACGGGGTTATATCGCTACGGCGGCAGCGGAACCGATTGGAGCTGGAATTTCAACAGCACGTTGACCAGCTCCCAATTCTACCGCAGCTCCACCGTCATTGAGGTCGCTATTCCTCTCTCCACACTGCAGATCAGTGCAGGCAGCACAGTGCGAGTCGGCTATATCGACAACAGCTCGGATACGTCGAGATTGCCTGCGGCTGGACAATCATTGCCCGCTTACCTTCTGACCTCAGCTGGATCGGGTGGTGGTACGGGCAACAATACAGTGGTGAATCCCGTAGAACTGGACAGCCCACTCAACAATCCATTCAAAGGCTGGGCGCCTTCGGCCAAGAGCACGACATATCCACAGCCACACAGGCTCGTATATGCCGGAGTGACCTGGAAGGAGCTTGAATCTACCAAAGGCACATATGATTTTAGTGCAATTGAAGCCGCCAACAATTTTGCCTATTGGAAAAGCAAAGGCGTCAAAGTGGTGTTTCGCTTCATTCTCGACAGCCCGACAGGACAGGCTCACCGGGATATTCCCGACTGGCTCTACAATGACATGGTTGCCCGCGGAGAATCGCCAGGAACCGTATACAACGATACAACCGGAGGCATGGGTACGGGCAACAACATGGGCTTCTCTCCCAATTACAACTCCACCTATCTGCAAGAACGGCACAAATTAGCCATCGAAGCCATTGCAGCAAGATACAACACGAATGATCGTCCGGTCGCCTTTGTCCAGATCGGTTCTATCGGACACTGGGGCGAGTTCCATACGTGGCCTTATGTCGGACCTAATGGTGAAACCAATTACACAGGTGCTTTCCCGACCAATGACATCTCGAACAAGTATGTTCAGCATTATATTGATGCCTTTGCCGGCAAAGAAGATAAAATGCAGGTTCTGATCCGGCGCAGTATCGCCCTCGCCAAAACCAATAACAAAGGCATGGTCATGGGCATGTTTAACGATGTGTTTGGACATAAAGACAGCTTTGATGCGGATTGGGGCTGGTACACAGGCACCCAGAATGGCTATTGGGATGACATCGGTCAGCAGCAGCCAGGACATCCGAACTTCTGGGAGACGCGAATCTCCGGGGGTGAATTTTATGGGGGCGCTTCCGGCATGCTTGCAGCATTAACCACCGGTAGTGGATTTACGGAAACATTGCGTCAGACGGAGCTAAGCAAACCCAGCTGGTTGGGGCCAAATTCCCCTGCCTCGCTTCCTCTGAATCATGCATTACAGGCCAATATGGATGCACTTAAGAAACGAATGGGTTACCACTTTGTCGTGAAGGAAATTTCGCATCCATCCACCATTAACGGAAGCACGTTTACAACAACGATTAAAGTGGAGAATAAAGGCGTACAGCACTTCCCGTTTGCCTGGCCAGTTGAAATTCAACTGCGCAGCGGCAATACCGTGGTCGCCAAGAAAACAACAACTGTTAATCTGACCACGTGGAAAACAGGTACCTATACCCTGACTGATTCCATTCCGGTCTCCGGTCTTGCTGCCGGAACCTATGATATCGCGATTGCGATCATCGACCCGGAAACAAATAAACCTGGCGTAGACTTTGCCAACACAAACAAGCTGACCGACGGATCGTTCAAACTGAGCAGTGTAACGAAGTAAATGTCAGATGTTCCGTTGTATGATGTAATACACTCATTATTGTACGTGTAAATTACAAGAGCAGGAAAGAAGGCATAACTTCCCATGCCCTCATTCCTGCTCGAACGCTAACGAACATCAGGCACGTTATTCGAGGGTTTTGGCATAATCTCAAAATTTAACGAACTTCAGAAGCCTTATATTCAAATTTCCAGGACAGAGTCAACTTAAAATACACTCATTCAGGGTCAATAACATCTCTGGGGTTCGTTAGAATCTCATAACCTATGTATTTCGGCAAATAGCGTCCATCATGTTCGTTACAATATGCTTTCCCCTTGCTTTGCCTTCATTGCAATAACATCGGGCAAGTTGTCTATATGACATCCGCGAACGATCTCCACTTCATATCGCACATATAAAAAAAGGATTGGGCCCCGTCCGGGGTTGGTATTATCCCCTCATGGTAGACAGTGAAAAAAGAGGACATGTTACAATGAACTCAAACACTGGATACCGGAGGGGATTTTTGTTATGCCAGCAAAGAAAGGTCAAACCTTTAATCGATATAGCGAAGAGACGAAGAAACAGGCTATTTGTCTTCGAACGGAAGAAGGCTGGAAATACAGTCAGATCATAGAGAAGTTTGGGATTAAGAGCGAGAGTCAGATTATCACATAGGTTCGTAAAAGCCAAAACGGAGAGAGCTTTGAGGATTACCGTGGACGTTGGACAAAGAAGCATTTTAGTAGTTGCAGTGGTAAGGAATGTCTCGTGGTGAATCACAAAAAGGTATGCCGCTATGAGATTTCTATTTTTTTATTGTCTACTTGACGGGGCTATGCCCCCTTCGCGTATGAAGGTTCTGCCTTTGCAATTTGCTTTTAACCTATATCAGGGTGGAAGCAAGCGCAGCCAGCAGCAGGACCGCCACCCAAACCAGTATCAAATTCGCCATTATTAATGCAGCTTTGAACTTATAATTCTTATAGAATGCCCAGCAAGTGAATGATGCAAGGACGGGAACCGGATACGTAGCCAGCACCCCTGCGGCAATGTACTCCAGTATGTAATCATCTGTATTGCTGCTGGCGAACATATAGAAACTGATAATTAACATATAAGGATAGGCTACGAGAGTAATCAAATTGATTGCGTTGATGGATAAAAGCCAGTATGCTACGGTACGATTTTTCACAATTAGCGACCTCCCGGAAACACAATCTCATTTCATTGGATTCTAGCTATGACCTAAAACGAAACAATACTGGAGGCAATGCCGACTAATATGATTGCCGCAACCCAGAACAACAATAAATTACCGATAACCAGGGCCCATTTGAATTTGCGTACATGATAAAAAATCCAACAGCTGAGTGACAAGAGAACAGCAACAGGATATGAGCCCATAATATAGACGGTTATATAGTTGGATACATAGTCATGTGAAGTCGGCGCATCAAACATAAACACACAAAGCATGAGCACCACAGGGTATCCAAGCAAAGTGATCAGATAGACCGCATTGAAAAAGAAGAGCGAGTAAGCAACTTTTGCATTCTTCATCCAACAAGTACCTCCTGAAAAATATCTCGTTCCAGTATATCCTGAAGTTGACATATCGTCACGGTTGTATTTTCCAGAAAATTCAATACGATCTTCTGTCTATATTTCCTATCTTCTGCCTTAGCCAGGCTCGGCGCCACGCTTTTCCACACCTTCGACAAATCGGCAAAGAGCAGGGAATCAAGGGCTTCCTGCCCTCATCCTTGCTCCTTTGCTGTAATAATAAAATTCTAATATGAATGGATCCCCTGCTCTGACTCAGACTACTATTGCGCTTTCTTGCGCAGCTGGCTGTAATACAGTTCACTGTAGAAGCCGCCCTGCTCCAGCAGCACATCATGTGAACCTTGTTCCAGCAGCTGCCCATCCTTCAGCACCAGAATGCGGTCTGCCTGCCGTATGGTGTTCAGCCTGTGAGCAATGACGAAGCTGGTACGTCCCTGCATCAGCCTCTGTAGACCTTCCTGAATTTTGATCTCTGTAACGGTATCAATGCTGCTGGTCGCCTCATCCAATACCAGGATGGACGGGTCAGCCAGAATTGCCCGGGCAATGGCAAGCAGCTGCTTCTGCCCCTGACTAATGCCGCTCCCATCTGCCTGAAGCACTTTGTCATACCCATCCTTCATGCGCATAATGAATGAGTGAGCATTGGCCAGTCTTGAAGCTTCTTCCACTTCTTCATCTGTAGCATCCAGACGGCCAAAACGGATATTCTCCCGTATGGTCCCTTGGAACAGAAATGAATCCTGAAGAACAAAAGCCATGTGGGAGCGCAAGTTTTCACGCCGAATGGTCGTAATGTCCCGTCCATCAACCGTCAACATTCCCGCTGTCGGATCATAGAAGCGGGACAACAGCTGAATCAAGGTTGTTTTCCCGGCTCCCGTCGGCCCCACGAGGGCAATCATCTCACCCGGCTTCGCCTCAAAGCTGATTTCATGCAAAATGTTGCGTCCCTCATCATATCCGAAGGAAACCCGATCGAAGCGCACGGCTCCTTCCACCTTGTTCAGAGAAACCGCAGCACCTTCATCCTTCGCTTCCTCATCCTCGTCCAACACTTCAAACACTCGCTCCGCTCCTGCAATCGCGGACAATAGTGTGTTCCACTGGTTCGCCAGGTCATTGAGCGGACGAGTGAACTGACGAGCATACTCCACGAAGATGATAATGACCCCAACGGTAACCGTACCCTGGATGGCCAAAATCCCCCCGATCCCTGCCACAATAGCAAAGCTCAGGTTGTTCAATCCATTCATCAGTTTGGGGATAAAACCGGAAATGGTCTGTGCCCAAAAACCGGATACCCGGATTCGGGTATTCCGCTCTTCGAATCCGCGAACGACCCGCTCCTCTTGGGAGAAGGCTTTGATGATTCGTTGTCCGGACAAGGTTTCCTCGATATACCCATTAAGTTCACCGAGATTACGCTGACGTTCTTTGAAGAGCGGTCCGGTTCGGCGTGTAATCCAGCGCATGCCGATCGCCATCAGCGGTACGACGATAAATGTCAGCAAGGTCAGCAATGGACTTAACCAGAGCATCACGCCAAACGTCCCAAGCAGCGTCAGCACACTGGAGAAAATCTGAATGGCCGAGCTGTTCAGCGTACCGCTGACATTCTCGATGTCATTCGTAACCCGGCTCATGATCTCACCCTGCTGACGTTTGCCGAAGAATGGAATCGGCAGCTTATGCAGATGGGAGAACAGATCGTAACGCATCCGGAAAATGGTCTCCTGAGCAATCTCGATCATCCATATATTTTGCAGCCAGGATGTGAGCGAGAACAGCACATACACCGCAGCAAGACCCAGCAGAAACATCATCCAGCTGGAGCTTGTCGCTTCTCCATCCATATAATTGTCCACGGCCACACCGACCATGTACGGACCAAGCAACGCCAGTGCGGAACTGGCAAATACCATTAGCAGCACCAGCGTCAGCTTCACTTTGCGGCGGGCCAGATATGTCCAGATCCGGCCCAGTGTACCGGACCAGTTCTTGGCCCGTGCCTTCGGCTTACGACCTCCCCCTGCTTTTAGGGCTTCGGGGTCCAGTGGCGGCGGAGGCTGACGGAAAGGTTCAATGAACGCTTTGAACATGCGGTGTACCCTCCCCGTATTGTGATCCATAGATTCGGCGATACAGCTCGGACGAATCCATCAGGTCTTCGTGTTTACCCTGTCCAATCAGACGTCCATCGTCCAGCAGCAGAATCAGATCCGCAGAGGTCGTTGAGCTGATTTTCTGGGTGATGATAAAGGTTGTACAAGATAGCTCTTCCAGTGCATCCAGCAGCCTCGCTTCCGTTGCCACATCAAGTGCACTGGTGCTGTCATCCAAAATCAGAATACTCGGACGTCTGATCAATGCGCGTGCAATGGACAGGCGCTGCTTCTGGCCACCGGACAAGTTAACCCCGCGCTGGCCCAGCTGCGTATCATATCCGTTCGGGAGCTTCTCAATCGTGTCGTGAATCTGGGCGCGCTTCGCAGCTTCCTTGATCTCTTCCAGCGTCGCGTTCTCCCGTCCCCAGGCAATGTTATCCCGCACGGAACCCGTGAAGAGAACCACCTCCTGCGGCACGTAACCGATTGCACCCCGCAATGTAGGGATTGCCAGTTGGTCTGCATCTCTGCCATCAATGAACACCTTGCCCTGATCCTCGGTATACAACCTTGGAATCAGCTGTACGAGTGAGGATTTACCTGATCCTGTCGCTCCCATGATGGCGATGCGCTCCCCTCGTTTGGCGGAGAACGTAATATCCTCCAGAACCGTAATATCACTGTTCGGATAGCTGAATCCTACACCCCGAAATTCAACGGCACCTTGAACAGGGTTAGCTCGTTTAACCTTTTCGCCAGTCACGGAATTTTGTGCTGAAGTTGTATTCTGAACAGTCTCTGAACCATCCTCCGTATCAAACACCTCATTAAGCCGCTGTGCCGAAGCACTGGCTCGGGAGAAGGTCACCAGAATCCAGGACAAGGCAGACATGGCCCCAATGGTGCGAAGCAAATAATTGATGACCGCGACCACTTCACCAACGCTTGCGCTGCCGGTGGAGATGTCCCGCCGTCCAAACCAGAGGACGGCGATGATGCAGCCATTCATCATGAGCAGCATGAATGGCATTGTGGTTTCCGTCAGGCGCAGCGCGGAGATTGTACCCTTCATCAGCTTGCCGCTGAATCCGGCAAAGCGCTCGATCTCATGGCCCATCCGGACGAAGACACGGATGAGCCGGATGCCTGTCAGATTCTCCTGGATGACTCCGTTGACGGCATCCAGTCTGCGCTGCACATTGCGGAACAGCAGCGCGGCCCTTTTGATCATCCAAACGACAAATACGAGCAGTACAGGCACCATCACCACAAGCAGCAGCCCGAGCCTTGGATTCACGATAACGGCCATAATCATGCTTCCGATAACCACCAGCGGCACACGGGTCATGAATCGCAAACTCATGAATACCGTATCCTGCACCTGGGTCACGTCCCCGGTTAATCGGGTAATCAGCGATGACGTGGCGAATCGGTTAAATACGGCGTAAGAGAACGCTTGCACTTTGTCATACAGCTTCTCCCTCAGGTCATATCCGAACCCCAGACTCGCATGCGACGCAAAAAACGAACTGGCAATCCCGGCAGCAAATGCCACAACGGCACTACCTACGAGCACACCGCCCCACAACCAAACCACGGACAGATCACCTTGCTGGATCCCGTTGTCAATGATTTTGGAGATCAGGTAAGGCTGAGCCAGTTCCACCGCCAGCTCAATCAGCATCATGACCAGTGCTGCGATCGCGGCAACCCGATACTTCTTCAAGTAGTACAACAGCTTGATCATTACCATTCCTCCGGCACCGGAGGGCTAGATTACCGTGACTCATTTTTTTGGTCTACGCAGCCAGCTCCGTTATTCTCTTTCGTTAACTCTATGTAAAATTTCACGTACCCAATACGATTATTATATCGCATTTTCCACGATCAAATCGTTAATATCTTCATTCCTTCTCATTATTAACCTGAAATGGACATGAGGATATCCATCGAGGACAAAAAAACCTGGGGCAGCGGCCCAGGTTTTCTCATCAACTGGTTAGTAAATTCAGGTTTCTCCGAAACCGATCTGGGGAATCTTTCACTCCGCCTTCTTAAAATCAGCCTGCTGCTGTTCATAGATTTCATAGAAATCGTCCCATACCAGCACATTATCCTTTTCCTTGCTCCACCAGTCTTTGTACCACGCTTCGATCTCTGGCCCTCCGCCTTGCTCCCACTTCTGCTGGGCCTCGGCCGCAGCCTGTTCCACCGTATACTTGCTGCCCCCGATGATGGAGCGTGTGAAAATATCGTTGATGGCTGTCGTTACATTGGTCAGCTTCACCTGAAGCTCCTTCGGCAGCTGCGGCATATGTTCCGAGTGGGTCACGCCCTCTCCGACCGGAAGATCTGTCATGTATACTTCCCTTGCTTCCTTGAACAGTCGCAGCCCTTCCTTCTGGGATGGAATCTCCTCACTGAACAGCATTTCGGTATACCCGCATTTGCCTTCCTCCAGGCGGCTGTACATCATGGCATAGTCTCCTGCCCAGCTGATCTCCTGCTTGTATTTCTCCTGATCGGAGATACGCGGACAACCTTGCTCGTTCAGGGTGTAATGCGTACCTTCAAATCCATTTTTGAAGGTTCGACCGGACTCTGTTTTGGTTAAAAAATCAATATACTTCATGACTGCTTCCGGATTCTTGGCGCGTGCATTGACGACCGCCGTCATCTGCACCGGGTTGTTCCATACCATCGTGTACTGTCCAACCGAAGTGGTTGGCAGCGCAATGACTTTTAGTTTCGCTTCCGGAACATTCTGCATCAGCGTATCCAGTTCCTTCGCCGCAAAACCCGTATAATCCGATGTCATGGCAGCATACATGCCGATTTTGCCATTCAGGAAATCCTGCTTCGCCTTGGCACCGTCCTTATCGGTCAAAAAGTCCTTATCCACCACGCCCGCTTCAAACAGGGCACGTTTAAATGCGGTCGCTTCCTTCATGTGGTTAGGACCCACAACGACCTCTCCATTCTCAACATTGACCCAATTGGCGTTGAACATATAGCGGAACAGACCCGCTGTATCCCCGAATTGAAACCCGCCGATGCCATATGTATCATTCGCTCCGTTTCCATCAGGGTCATTTTCCGTGAAGGCTTTGGCTACGGCCAGCATCTCTTCCTCGTTCGTCGGCACCTCCAGATTCAGCTTCTCCAGCCAGTCCTCCCGGATGAAAAAGCTTGTCAGCGGAAACACCTCGTTCATGCGCCCGACTTCGTACAACTTGCCATCGCTTTTGATGCCGGCCTTCTTCAGCTGAGGATATTTCTCCATGAGTGCTTTGTATTCCACGCTGGAGTTCTCGATCAAGTCATCCAGCGGCATAAGCTGTTTCTGATTAAACAGGGTATTGCGGATGGGCGTACCGAATTCAAAAATGACATCCGGCGCGCTGCCTGAAGCAAATAATACGTTTAACTTGGATTGGGATTCCCAGCGGGGAACTGCCGTATATTTGACATTTGCCGGACCGTTCTCGTTAATCCACTTGGACCACATATTATCTTCAATCGTGCCCATACCGCTCGGAACCGCACCCCGATCATAGATCGTTGAGGTGATATTCCCTCTGCTGCCTTCACCTTCCGCCTCCTCACTGCCGCCCCCTCCTGTGCAGCCTGCCAGTAATCCACCAATCAAGCCCAGAACGAGACCCGACTTCACCCATGCCTTCATCGTTAACGCCATAGATAAGACCCTCTTTCTCTCCCTGTATTATGACACCCACGTAATATGACCGATATCCTGTTTGCCTGTTTTACCCTTTGATCGAACCAAGCATAACCCCTTTGACAAAGTACTTCTGCAAGAACGGATATACCGCCAAAATGGGAATAACCATGACAATCACGGCTGCTGCCCGGATACCTTCCGGCGTCAGATTCGAAATCATCGTTGGATCGGTAAAGTCCTGTACATTCAGATTGGACATAATCATATTCTGGACCAGTACAGTCATGTTGTATTTGGACGTATCGTTGATGTAGATCATCACGCTCATGAACGAATTCCAGTACCCCACGCCGTAAAAGAGAGCAATGGTCGCCAGCAATGGTTTGGATAGCGGCAGCACAATACGAAACAACAGTCCCAGCTCACCACAACCGTCAATGCGGGCCGCCTCGTCTACTTCCCCGGGCAGATTCTCAAAATAGGAGCGCATGATCAGCATGTTATACGTGCTCACCAGGCCAGGCAGCCAGAGTGCACCGTAACTGTTCACCAGCCCCAGGTTTTGTACCACCAGGTACGTCGGAATGAGTCCCCCGTTAAAGATCATCGTGAACACCATCGCCATCGTAAAAAATCGACGGTGGTAGAAATGCCTCCGTGACAGCGGATAAGCCGCCATGATGGTCACGGCCATGCTAAGCCCTGTACCGATTAACGTAATCTCCACACTGTTCCAGAACGCATTCAAAATTGGCGTCCCCGTAATCAGGCTGTGGTAGGAAAACCAGGTGAAATCGACTGGCCATAACCCCACGTTACCGGACACGACGGCTCTTGCATCACTAAACGACAGAGCTATGATATTCAGAAGGGGCAGGATACAGCTGACGGCAACCAATGATAACAACACATAATTGATCAGATAAAAGACTTTCTCTCCTCTGGTTTTTCTCATGCTGTTCTCCCTCCCTACCACAAACCTTCGTTGAATCGACGTGCAATATAGTTCGCACAAAAGATGAGAATAAAGGCCACCAGGGATTCGAACAATCCCATCGCTGTCGTCAGGCTGAACTGTGCCCCCTGAAGACCCGTGCGATAAATATACGTACTGATGACATCAGCAACCTCGTTGACATTGGAATTCTGGAGCATATAGACCTGGTCGAAGCCAACCTCCATCACCCGCCCCATCGACAGAATGAGCAGAAGAATAATTGTCGAGCGTATGCCCGGAAGGGTCACATGCCAGATCTGACGCATTTTGCTCGCCCCATCCATCTGTGCAGCCTCGTACTGGCTCGGATCAATGGTCGTTAATGCAGCCAGAAAAATGATGGCATTGAAGCCCATGTCCTTCCAGATGCCTGATCCGACGAACACCGCAATCCAGGAGCCCTTGTTGTACATAAACGGGTAAGGTTCACCTGTCCAAGCCTCGACCCAGCGGTTTACGATCCCGTTCTCCAAAGAGAAAACCGTCATGATCATCATCGCAATAATGACCCAGGAAAAGAAGTGCGGCATGTAGACTACGGTCTGCACCGTCCGCTTGAAGGCCATGTTTCTCACTTCATTGAGCATAATGGCCAGGATAATCGGAATGGGAAATCCTACAATGATGCTTAACAAACTGAGGAACAAAGTGTTACGGATGATCTCCACCGTGCGCGGATCGCTGAACAGCGTCTGGAAATGTTGAAAGCCTACCCATGGACTATGCCAGAGCCCGTCATAGAAGTTATAGTCCTTGAAGGCCATGACCAGTCCTCCAATGGGTGCATAACGAAAGGTCAGGTAAAACAGGATCACCGGAATAAACATCAGGATTAACGGAATATTGGTCTTGAACCGTCTCAGCCGCTGCTGCCTGATTCGATGCTTCATTTCATGATTTGGTGGTTGTATTCCTGACGGTGTTCCAGCGGCCAGCTCCCCCTTCATTTTTCATCACTCCTCTCTGCTGCTGATGTGCTATAGCTGTATTTTAGATAAAAATGTAAGCGTAAACATTTGTTATTTAACGATCCTTTTTAAAATATCTACGCAAAATAACCCCACATGGTGGGGTTGTCCTAGGAAACGGGGCTGTATGCATACAGATTCCTAATGATCTGATCTTGGCTGTAAAACACATAAAGAACAGGTGCTACTCGTGGTGATCTCCAGCAGCTCCCTGCTTACGATATTCGCGAGGAGACAATCCAGTCGCCTGTTTGAATACGGTAGTGAAATAGCTTGAGTTATCGAAGCCTGTCTGTTCTGCTATATCGGCCATGCTCTGCCGGGTGCTGTGCAGCAGCAGCTTCGCTTTTTCGATCCGGCGTTTGCTGACATACTGGCTGAAGCCCTGTCCGGTCTCCTTTTTGAACAAATGACTCAAGTAGTTTGGCGTCACATGTACATGAACAGCAGCGGCCTGCAGCGTGCAGCTTCCGGCGTAATTCATCTCAATATACCGGATGACACGTGTGATCACATGATCCTGCTGTTCCCGGGTCAGGCGCATCATCATATCCATCCACTCTTCACTCTTCGAGCGAGCCCATGCAATGACTTCGGGCACGGTATGAATCCACAGCAGCGGATCTGGACCGAATGTGTCCAGTCCCCCGGACTCCTGTGGCTGAAGCTGCTGTGCGAGCATGTCCGTCAAGACCTTCATAAGCAAGTGGATCTCGGATTTGCATTGGGGCAGTGGCATTCGGGCGGCTTCCTCCAGCAGGCCCTCCACCCAATTGTTCATCTCCTCAAATTGCTGATGGAGCAGCAGTGAAGCCAGTTCTTCGCGCCATCTCTCGGTACGGTCCACCTGGTGGTATTGCTCCCTGATTCGAATGTCCGACTGCTTCCGGCGATACCGTTCATGTGCCTTGCGCAGCACCTTGCATGCTTCATCGAGGGAGAACGGCTTGAGCAAAAATTCAATGGCTCCATAGCGGATGGCACGCTGTGCATATTCAAATTCACGATATCCTGTCAAAATGATAATCATGATATCCCGCCCGCTCTCATGTATGCGTTCAGCCAAGTCCAGACCATCCATTACAGGCATGCTAATATCCGTAATTATCAGATCAGGCGTACAGCTGTGCACCGCCTGAATCGCTTCTTCTCCATCAGCAGCTTCTCCCACAACCTCCCATCCAAGAGGGTTGTTCCGAACCAGATGAATTAGCCCCTGACGGAATAACGCTTCATCATCGACTACAAGCATTCGTCCATTCACAGCACCTGCTCCTCTCTATCATCCGCATTCCTGGGCGTGGTTCCTGCTCCGATCTGATAGGGTAAACGAAGGCGTACAAGCGTCCCTTCACCCACAGCTGACTCGATCTGTACGCCATAAGGCTCCCCGTGAATCAGTTCGATTCTTCGGAGTACACTTCGAATACCAATATGCTGACGTTCCTCTTCCGCAGGTGGAACTGGCTTCATTATTCGTTCAATGACTGCTGCATCCATGCCGCAGCCGTTATCTACGATTTCAATAATGAGCATGTCCGCTTCCTTCTCCGTCTCATGTCCTGGCTGCTGCAAACCACGAATTTGCAAACGGCGATTATCCCTCTTGTCTGAGAAGGCATGGACAAACACATTCTCGACGATAGGCTGAAGCAGCAATCGGATCACCTGACAGCGAAGCAGCTCCGCAGGAATTGAAATTTCTACGGATAATGCTTCCTGATATCTGGCCTGTTGAATTTGCAGATAATGATCGATTTGCGTCATCTCATCCTGGAGAGTCGTCAATCGCTGCACGGGTTCCAATGTGTACTGCAGCATTTCAGACAGGGCCGTAACGAGACGAGCGGATTTCTCATCGCCCAGCATATAGAATTTCCAGAAAAACATGCTTAGTGTGTTATATAGAAAATGAGGGTTCAACTGCGCCTGAATGGCTTTGAGCTCGGCTTCCTTTTCACTGAGTTCCCGCTCGTACACCTGATGAATGAGCGTATCAATCCGTGAAGCCATTGCATTGAACCGTTCACCGATGAAGCCCAGCTCATCCCGCGTCTCAATTCGGACCCTAGTATCGAACCGGCCATCGCGCACTCTTTTCATCGCATTGACCAGGCTGGCCAGCGGACGCAGCAATCTGCCGCTAATGATCGTGATGATGAACCATGAGCATAGTATGCTGGCTGCGGCAGAGAACACGGCGACTTGCAGGATGAGCTTCCCCTTGTTCTGAATCTGAGCGAGGGATACCTTGCTCACCAGTGTGAAGCGTGCCTTATCCGAGGTTTGTTTGGTATACAAATGAGTGTATCCCTGCTCGTCCCTGATTTCGGTTGCCCCCAGGTTTAGCTGTGTAAGCGGTGGCGGGTCTATATTCGGTTTATGAAACGCATATAGCAGGTGCCCTTCCGCATCAAACAGATCAACAGCAACTTCCTCGTTCAATCGCAGGTCCTTGAGATACGTCTCAAACAGCGAGGTGTTAAACAGGATCAACATCACTCCGTACGTTTCCAGATCAACTGATCGCATTAATCGTCCAGCCAATATCCAATTCGACTGCTCTTCCTGCAGGAAAGCATCCGGCCCCAGACGATTCCACACATATTGACCGCCCGTCCCTTCCAGCTTATGAACCATCTCGGCCAAGTAGGAAGGATTCATCTGTTGAAACGAGCCGGCAAAGGCGCCCAGATTAAATATATTTCCCTTCAGATCATAAATGCGAAGTCCCATGATCTCCGGTGCATCCAGCCTTACCTGGTACAACTGATCATCCAGTTCATCCTCAAGCTTCATCTGATCGTAGGACGAGATGCCTGCAGTCTGTGCCTTAATGGCATTTTTCACGGAAGGATTGAGTGTGATGTAATCCGTGACCTTGTACATGTCGTTGACCCGCGAATCCAGCCTTGCCAGAACCTGTTCTGCCGTAAGACTATACTGACGACTGACTTCTTCATTGAATAGGGCAATATGGATGCGATATGTGATCAGCCCTGTCATTCCCGAGATGAATACCGTTGCTGCCGACAAAAACAAAATTAATTTCGTCCTAAATTTAAAGCGTTTACAAAAGTTATCCCACCATATTCTGCACACGCACCTCACCCTTATCCCGTCCCCGTCTTATGCTTAAAAACATATCACACCCATGTTCAAAAAAACAGAAAAACCCTGACCATCCAAGACGGTCAGAGTTGTTTCAAATCTCCGTTTTCATTCTACTTTCCGTATGTCTGCTCCATACGCTCTTCCTCATTCGTGGACAGCAAAATGTTAAGCAGTCCCATGGCATTATTGGCATCGCTTCTCGCCGTTTGGTACTTCTCGGCAAACGCTGCCTCATCCTGCTTGGGGTCCATTGCTGCCAGCTCCCCCCATGACTTGCGGGCCTTGTCGTAGAGTTCGCTTAACGTAATGTCATATGGATGCTGTGCCACCGGAGCCATGGATTCGAATTTTGCGGTAACTCTGAAGAAATCCATGGAATCCTGAAACGATTGGCTGCTGTAATCCTTGTTATTCATCGCATCTTCCGTAATCAGCAGACCTTCACGAGAAATAAACAGCGTCTTGACCATGGCCCGTTCCAGGTTCGTAGCTTCATCCCAAGTGATATAGGTCACGTCAGGAGCCTGTACAGTTGTAAAGAAAGGAAAGGCGTCATCGATTAAACGCTGTGTATTGGCATGAATCGGAACCTCCGCATTCATATCCACAACAGTATCGCTGTAATTGGCAACGTTAATATTCTTGGACCCTTCCTCACTAACCCGGCGAACCGGATGGTCGTCCAGCGGAATGCGGATATAGCCCAGCTTGTCAGCGTATTGATCCTGCAGCTCTTTCAACGTCTCCGTAGCATTCGAGGCTGGTTCCGCCGCATTGCTCTCACTACCCTCTATTGCCGTATCTGCACCTGACGGCTCTGTTGATGTCGCTTCAGCTGCCTCTTGGGCAGGCTCTGGGCTGGCACCTTCCTTGGCCCCGCCACCGCATGCGGATAAAACCGCAGCCAAGCTGAAGATCACGGTAAACATCCGAATTGGTTGTATCCATCTCATGGTATAATCTTCCCCTTATCTTATGTATGCATCTCTAATCTACATTAACCATGGCATGTACGATTGAACTCCTATTCTCCATATGATCTATCTTCGCATAACATGCCGTATTCACAGGTAAGTATTGGTCTACATTCTAACATAAGTTAAATTCTGGGTGTATACGACGATATACCTGTCTCCTTGAGCTGTCATGACTGGATGCCCCCGACAAAAGTACAAAAAACACTGTCATCCCGAAGGACAACAGTGTCTGCAAGAAACCTATCTATACGCTATTTAATCCCCTTAGCCTTCTCGATATGTTCCGCCCGGGTCTGAGGCTCTGTGCAATTGGCTGACGACAGCAGGGAATAAATAGCCTGGATATCCTGCTCCTTAAACAACGTTTCAGGCACTTCTGCTTCGAGTCTTTCCGTTTTGCGCAGAATGGTCTCAACCAATTCATGATCATATATCACCAATTCATCGGAATTCACATACCGTACCGCAGGATCGACACTGATCCGGCAGCGATTGGTGAAGGTCACCATGGAAATCATGCGGATGCGCTTATAATCTCCGAGGTGTGCATGAACCGCCTCAACATGACCCCGATGCTGCATCAGCGGATTATACATCTTAATGCGACTGGTACTGACCGTCCAGTTGGCTTCTCTGCGCCCACCCCGAATCTCGCCTGTTGTGAGGTTACGGGTCTCGATGACGAAGATCCCCCGCGGACCAATAACAACATGATCAATCTGAGAATAGCCTGAACGGGATTTGGGATTGGCCACGAGCAGATCACTCAAAACTTTATATTGTCCCGGGAGACTGTACAGTCGTTCTGCTGTTGTCGGTTCTTCCGGCTCGCTGATCCAGGCGGGTTCATGTTTGGATTTGGATTTGGGTTTGCGTCTGCTCCGCGTCATTCGGGCAGGTGCAGGGCTCGTATCCGGGATTGCGGGGGCCGAAGCCGTAATTGAACTCGCAAGCTCTGGCTGTGTCTTGAACAGAGACAGGATTTTTTTGAACATGGGCAAGCTCCGTTCTAAAATTTAGTGTGAGTTACAGGTGATCGGTTACAACAATTGAACAACATAACAAGAACTTTGGACTTCCATTATGTAAACTTCTATTACTTATGTCGGATGAAGACGGGTAAAAATAAAGGTCATCAGGCCTAATTTCCTTACACAAACCAAAGTATACGAAAATATTTAACCAATATCGTGACTTTAGACACATGCGATCCATTGAAAATTCTAAAAAAACAGCGCATCCCTTTCCATGTAAGAAAAAGAACACGCTGCCGCTTACCACAAACGCTATTTATGCCTCAAGATAGTACGTATAGAGCACCTGCGTGCCCTTCTCATCCAGACCGTTTCTGGATATTTCCTGGTACAGGGATTCAGCCAGTGCCAGCCCTGGCGTCTTCATGCCCATGGCCTTGGCCGATTCGAGGGCGATTCCCATGTCTTTGATAAAATGTTTCACATAGAATCCAGGCTCGAAATCGCCTGCGATCATGCGCGGACCGAGATTGCTCAGCGACCAGCTTCCGGCTGCCCCGGTAGCAATGCTCTTCAGCACGTTCTCCGCGTCAAGCCCCGAACTCTTGGCATAGGCGAGTGCTTCGCATACGCCCATCATGCCGGATGCAATGGCAATCTGGTTGCACATTTTGGTATGTTGACCGGAACCCGCCTTGCCCTGCAATACAATGTTGGTGCCCATACACTCGAACAGCGGTCGTACTGCTTCGAATGCTTCCGGGGTGCCACCAACCATGATGGACAGCTTGCCATCGCGTGCGCCAATATCTCCACCCGATACGGGTGCATCCAATGCATGCAGCCCCTTGGCTTCTGCCGCCTCGAAGATGCGAGCAGCCAGCATGGGACTGGATGTCGTCATATCAATCAGGGTTGAACCCGGTTTGGCATTGGCCACAAGACCGTCCTCGCCAAGATAAATCTCCTCTACATCCTTCGGATATCCTACCATGGTGATGATGACATCACACTCAGCCGCAAGTTTGCCTGGTGTATCGTGCCAAACGGCCCCTTCATTCACCAACGCTTCCGCTTTGGCGGCTGTGCGGGTATACACATGCAGCGGGTAGCCCGCTTTCTGGATGTGACCTGCCATGCTTTTCCCCATAACGCCTGTACCGATAAAGCCAACTTTCGTCTCTCCAGGTGCCTTCGTCGTATTTGTCATCGTAGGTTTCCTCCTTGTTTCTCTATGGTTTGATGAGGTGCTTGTCTTGGATTGCTATATCTGTATGTTATAGCTTTCGTACGCCGCCGTCTATCATTTACATGAAATCTAGCGGACGGACATTCGATACTGATTGGGCGACATCTGAACAAACCGTTGAAAGGCCCTGTTCAGATTGCGTTCCGAATATCCCACCTGTTCGGCAATTTCCGTAATGGTGCAATCGGTATCCTTCAACAATTGCTTCGCTTTTTGCACCTTCAGATTCATTAGGTATTCGATAAAGGACACCCCCATTTCCTTCTTGAAGAGCCTGCTTAGATAGGAAGGACTGACATTCACGAGTTCTGCACAATCCGATAGTGACTGCATTCCTTCGGGATGGCTGCTCAGATGCTCGCAGACCCGCTGAACCATCAGGCGGGATGAATTGGTGCGAAGATCCTGACTCGCCTCAATGCATAATGGAAACAGCACACCGATAAACCAGTCGTGCATCTCCTTCGATGTTTGATTCTCCTGCAGCTGATCAAACAGGTTGCTGCCCAGTCGTTCGAGCATACCGGGACCCTTCGTCTCCATGGATTGAATAATGGCCGAGAGCAGCATGTGATATCCCTGAATCATAACCGTATAGGACTCGGAAGCACGCACTTTCTTGGAAAACCGATGCAGCGCATCCTCCGCATGCGTAAGCGTTCCGTTCCATAGTGATTCAAGAATTTCCTCTTCGATCTCCCGGGGATACATGAAGACCGGATTACGCTGGGTGGCCAGAATATCTTCATAGAACAAAACGTTCTCGGCATCATCAAATAGCCGATACTGCAGGGCGAGCTGCGCTTCCCGAAAGGACTCTGCGATCCCATGAAGTTGACCCGGACGCCCTACGCCCACCGTTGCCGAGAAAGACAGGTACTTATCCAGTGCATGATGAATCTTCTCTGCATAGCTGCATACCCTCTGCCTCGCTTCACGAGGAGAAATCTCTGAATCGAAGTGCAGGATAGCCACCGAATCACTATCATTTTTGTCTACAACATACCCCGTCAGATCCGTGTTTTGGCTGAGCAGTTCGTCCATGACGTTTCTCAGGGCAAATACAATGACTGGGCCTTCACTGGGTAAAAATCGTTTCTTCTTGACTAGATTTTCCACTTTGACGACCAACACCAAAAATTGTCCCTCTGTCCGGAAGTCGTGTCTGGCACATTCTTCTTCCAACCTGCTGCTGGTCCATGAACCGCTGGATTGCAGTAATCTCTGCAAAAAACGATCGCGGAGATCTGGCTGTATGCCCTCTATATACCGATTCAGGGTTTCGGTCTGTTCATTGAGATAGCTGAGCGAAGACCGGATATATTCGATTTCATTCCCCTGCGGAGCTGTTTCCTGCCCATTCCTGCGCAAGTGCTCTCCATATCGCAGCAGCTGCTGAATAGGGTTGTACGCCAGCCGTGAGCTGAACCAGGTGAGCAGCATACCGACCAACACGAAGATGGACACCGAGATCAGGATGAGCACCTTGATCCAATTCAACTGGGCAATCATCTCCTGCTCAGGGAGCTGGGATATATAGGTCCTCCCCATGGATGCCGAGGCATATGCCACAAGCTCATTCCCATGCTCTCCCTTCAGTACCTCATGGCCCGAGCGTTCTCTGCCTTCTGCATATGCGATCTGCTGCAGCACCTCGTCCTCCGCTGCCCGTTTGCCAATCTCTCTAGGGCCGTCCGTGTGCAAAATAATTTGCTGATCTGCATTAAGAATGGCGAGGGACTGGTCTTCCAGACTAACAGAATAGCTGCGCAGCAAACTCCGCAGCTCCTGTTCCTTCACTTGGAGAATGACCACTCCGCGCGGTTCTCCCTGTCCCATGACTGGCACTTGCCTCACATAGGAGATATAGCCCGCTTCTCCGGACTGGGGAAGGTAGCTCCAGCCAGCAGCTGCCTGGCCTTTCAGAGCCGTCTCCATGTCCTGCTTCTCCTTGTAATCTGCCAGCGAGACCAATCCGTAATAATGGGACAGAACCATATCTGTTTTAGCATCATAATAGATCATTTCTTCAATTAGATTATTGGTGTTTTTGTGGAGCTGAAACAGATCGAGCAGATCCAGATGGAGAAAGTAATCGCTCTCATAATGAGCACTGCCTAATGCATTTCGCATCAATGGGCCACTAGCAAGCTGCATGGATTCATGCTCAATATTGGTCAGAATATTCTCCACCCTGTCTTTGAGCAAGTTCAATGAGGCCATATTGTTATCCTGGAATTGTTCGGTCAGTTTGATCATCGAGAAATGATAGTACGCGCTTCCGGCAAGCACCACCGGGATGACCACCGACATGCAGCCCAACCAGATCAGTCTTTTCAGATAACCATTCGTTGCGAACCAGCGGTCCAGCGCTGATTGGATGGTTTGCATTGCCCGCCTCATGGAATCACCCCCGTATGCTGCCTTAGGCTCATTTTCGCTTGTCTCTGTTCGGGTTCATTATATCAAGAGAGGTACCCGGATACACTCCCAAACGTCCAGCGTGGGGACTCTAATTTTTAGTTTATTTCCAGTACGCTCTGTCCTCAGCTTCGTTCCTGCGATTAACGCTTCAGCGTCCCCTGCAGAATGATCCTCCCCTGAATGAACTGTAATCTCAATATCATGTATGGGGAGCACCGATGACAGCGGTCTGCGACCTGCCCCGTTCACCAGATGAATCAGCAGGTCGTTATCCTTGCGGAAAACAGTCAGCTGTAATCCTGGTGCTTCCGTGATCGATACCAGAGCTCTATCCTTCAGCAGCATATGAACGGCATTGGCAAACAACCGGAAATGTTCCTCCAATTTGAATTCTTGTATCAGACCGCTAAGCGAAAATGGAAAATATAATGTCTGCCCTGTTCCCAAGGTCCGTAACAGTGCCAGAGGAAGATCGGTCTGCTTCACAGCCAGTGAAGCCCGTTCGGGAGGAGCCCCGACACTTTCCAATGGGGAAAACGGAGGAACTAACGTTGCCAACACCTGCACATCCGTATCCCTGGGCTGACAGTACATTACCTTGTCTCGATGCGGTATAAGTTCCGTTTCCTCCAGCTTCCGCTGCAGTGGATTCCCTTCATTTCCTGTGATAGATATCTGTTCAAACCGCAGATAGGATGCAGCCAAATACTCACTTTCCTGCATTTCCCCGGAAATACCAAACAGGTCCATCAGCATCGAATTCGTCAGAGCTTCCATCTTCGGCAGCTCTCCCTCTGCGATAAGGCTGCCTCCCTGACTCACATAATCGCGAAGCAAATCTATAAAATGGGACGAATGTGCGAATCCTTCAGGCAAAATAACGACCGGATACTGGTTTAGGTTCACGCTGGCCACCTGTTCAGGCAGAATCACATCGAAGGGAATATGCTTATGGATGAGCGCCTCCGCCAAGCCCTCTGCTGAACGATTGGCACTCCACATGAGCGCCACCTGGTTCATTGGTTGTGCGCCGTCCATATGGGAAGCAAGCTTCGCGGCATCCCTGTTGACCTCTGTCACGGTTCGCAAAATCCGCTTATCCGTAATCGTATCCGGGATTCCGGTTAATGAATGCCAGAGCTGACCGCCGTTGGCCGGAATTTGCGAGAGCCAGAAGCGGTATTCGGCAGGCGGAAGCCCGGTATGCCGCCAGTCCATGCCGGGGCAAGAATGTACAATGCCGAAGGGATCAGGGCGACCCGGAACGGAACGCCCCACCTTGATACTGAGCGCAGGCTGCCAGAATTCCGGGATACGGGTATGCCCCAGTGACAACACATCCTGCGGTTCAGTACAGAGCATGTCGGTGATGGACACCCGTTTCTCCAGATTATCCCGATGCAGATTGTAGTACAGAATCATCGGTACCTCAGGCCGAACAGCCTTGATCTCCTGATACATCCGGCCCAGATTATCATCGAAGCAGCGGGCTGCAAAATCAGACGCCAGCTCTGCTGAAGTACTCGGCAGCTCTGTCCCATACAATCCCTTGTATTTCTTATGACAATGCGAGCATTGGCAGTATACATATCCGGGTGCGTTGAAGAAGACACCGTCAATCTCATAACGTTCCAGTGCTTCCCGGATTACAGGAACCGCCAGTTCTTCGTTGCGGTAGCCCCCGTTAATGCAGGTCGACATTAACAGAGGCCAGGCCCCCGGCCTAGTGGCACCGATAATATCGGGCTGCCCCCCTTCCTTGCGGACAAACCACTGGGGCTTCTGCAAATAAACGGAGTCCTCTGCCTTGCTGAAATCGAAGCGGGCAATAAAGCGAATCCCCCGCTGATGACAGCTCTGGATCATATCCCGCAGCAGATCGCTGCCGCGGGGCAAGTATTCATTTTGGACATGAAATGCGACATTCGATCGGTACCAGGCATAGATTCCACCCACATTAAACACCATGGCATTGGCACCCATCTCGATCATTTGGTCCGCAAGCCGTTCGGGATCAATCTTCTCGGTATCCTTCACCTGCATGTTAGGTTGAATGATGCGCAGCGGCTGCTGCCACCAGGGTCGTTGTTCCTTATCGCTCAGTATGGGAGTCTTCATCGCTTCTCCTTTACCTCGTTATTGTTGATTAAACTGCTCATAAGCCTTGGCCATTTCCTGATAGGCCTGCTTGATGTCCGGCTGGCTGTTCAACTTGTCTACATAGGCTCTGAATTCTTCGACACTGATCTGCCCTACAATCGTTCGGGTCATCATAGAACTGTATTCGTCTCCATATTTGGGCCATGTCTCTCTCCAGGCCTCTGAGGTAATCACCCGGTAGAAGTCGATCTTCCCAATCTCGTCGAAATTCTCAACTTCCTTGATTTTGGCGTCATTATAGGCTTTGTCTCCGGAAGCACTAATGACCTTGCCCCACTTGGCATAGGCGAGCACACCTGCTCCTTTACTCGTTGTGTTCACTTCCTTGACGCCTTGCTCCGTCAGCACTTTCTGACCATCCTGTTCCGTATAGTGCGTACCCTCGATGCCATAGTAGGCAAAGTCCGTCATTTCCTGGGAAGCAGTCAGATCAAAATACTTCAGGAGCTGCTTCACCTTCTCTTCAGGCACCTTCTTGGAAATGTAGAATCCACCCGCGACTCCGGTCTCCAGACCGACCGCTGCATCTCCATGAGGACCTGTCAGAGACAAGTTCAGAATTTTGGCGTCAGGCTGCCCTGATTTTTTCATAGCCTGCTCCCACTCATGATCCCACCAGATCGGACGTCCGTAAGAAGCCGCCCGGTTGGTCTTAAATAGTTCTTCAGCCTGACTCTCCTTCATGACGGCATATTCCTTGGACAGCAGCCCATCGGCGTACAGTTCCCGAAACCACTCGACCATCTCCACATATTGTGGTGTTAAACCAGGGCTCATCAGCCCGCCATCGTTATCATAGGTTGGGTTATACGCCCCGAATCCGGCTTGGAACATGGCAGGTGGGTTGTTGACGAATAACAGGCCAACTGTGTCTTTCTTGCCGTTCCCATCCATATCACTGTCCACGATTTTCTTCAGGGCTTCTCTATATTCCTCGAACGTTTTGGGAATCGGCAGATTCAGCTGCTTCAGCCAATCCTCCCGAATTTTCAGTCCGCCATCAACCCGGGAACGGGAGCGTGGAACGGCGTAAATGCCTCCATCCACCGACAGGTATTTGAGCGCATCCGGCGCCAGATTCTCCTTCAGGTTCGGATATTCACTGAGATCTCCTAGGAACGGAGCCAAATCCCAGAACGCACCGTTCTTGATCGCGGTAATCAGCGTGGGGCGAATCTGATTCTGGTAGGCCACTACTTCTGGCAGATCGCCGGAGGCGAGCAGCAAATCCAGCTTTGTATCCAGATCGCCTGAAGGCACCCATTCAATATCGAGTTTGGCGTTGGTGCGCTTCTCCCATTCGGTCCAGTATTCGTTGTTCATATCGGGAATTTCATTGTACAATCCGGCAAACATCTTGATGTCCAGCGGCTGGTCTCCACCGGATTCTCCGCTATTTGTGCTGCCTGCTGTCTCACCTGAACCACTGTTCCCCGTACATGCCGCCAGCATGGTGACTGCCAGAAACATGCAGAGCCATGTCGTCCATCGTCTATTCCCCTTGTTCATTCGATCCATCTCCCTCGTCGTTAGCATTGGTAAGCGTTTGCATTTATACATAAAGCACGATTTAACTTCATCGGCGTTCAACCTTTGACGGAGCCAATCATGACCCCTTTGGCAAAATGCTTTTGCAAAAATGGATACACGATCAGGATCGGCACCATCGCGAGTACAATTGACGCCATTCGAATGGTCTCCTGCGGAACGACGCTTTCATCACTTGCTCCTGCCTGAGCTACGGCGACGGAGTTCGAATCGATGACGAGCGTCTTGATGAGCAGCTGCAGCGTCCATTTGCTTGAATCGGATAAATAGATCAATGCATTAAAATACGCATTCCAGTGTCCTACCGCGAAAAATAATGTAAACGTGGCGATCGCTGGCATGGATAACGGTACAATAATCCGGAAAAATGCCGTGAGATCACTGCATCCATCGATCTGTGCGGCATCCTCCAGCTCCGAAGGCAGCGATTCCAGAAAGCTTTTGATCACAATGAGGCTCCAGGCATTCGTTAGTCCAGGCAAAATCATGGACCAATAGGAGTTCAGCAGTCCCAGCTCCTTCACGAGCAAGTAATTCGGAATAATCCCTGCACTGAACACCAAAGTGAAAATAACCAATCCCATAATCCACTTATGCCCGGGCAGAGAGCGTTTGGTTAACCCATAAGCCATGGTGAAGGATACGATAATATTCAGTATGGTGCCTACAACGGTAATAAACAACGTGCTTTTAAACGCATTGATAAAACTGTTGGTTGATAAAATATACCGGTAGGATTCCAGCGACCACTTCTCCGGGAACAGATAAAACTTGAGCGGCACATACACCTTCGGATCGGTAAACGAAACGCTGAAGACATATAAGAACGGGAATATACATGCCAGCGAGATCAAAGCAACCAGACTGTAATTAATCCAGTCAAAGAGCGTGAGCCCTTTTTTCTGCACAACAAAGCTCATAACCTATCCTCCTTTCTGACAGACCACCAACCCATGGGATTAATAGATGCCTTCATGTCCAAGTCTTCTTACAATTTTGTTGGCTGCCACAATCAGGAACAATCCAACCAGTCCCTTGAACAGCCCCACGGTAACCCCAATGCTGATCTTGCCTTGCAATATCCCGTACGTATAGGAATACGTATCAAATACCTCTCCAACTGAACGAACGAGCGGATTCATCATCAGCAAAATTTGTTCAAATCCGGTATCGGCCATACTGCCGAGGCGCAGGATCAGCAAAATGATAATGGTCGGCCGGATGGCAGGCAGCGTAATATGCCAGATTTGCCGGAAACGTCCGGCTCCGTCAACAACGGCAGCCTCATACCGCTGAGGGTCCACTCCCGCCATGGCCGCGAGGAAAATGATCGTTCCCCAGCCGGCTTCCTTCCACATGCTCTGAGCCGTAAGCAGCCCCCAGAAATAATTCGGTTCCGATAGAAACGAAATCGTATCCTTCCCGCTCTGTGCAATCAGCTTGTTCACAATGCCGACGTCCGTGGAGAGAAGAAAAAACGTCATGCTGGCAACGACGACCCATGACAGAAAGTGCGGTAAGTACACAATCGACTGGTTGATGCGTTTAAACGTCTCATGCCGAATTTCGTTCAACATGAGAGCCAGCAGAATCGGCAGCGGGAAATGGAATACCAGTGCGATCAGATTAATGGCGAGCGTATTACGCAGCATAATGTAGAAGTTGGAGCTGGCAAACAGCTCATTAAAATGCTTGAATCCCACCCATTCACTTCCCGTAAAACCGAGGAACGGATTGTAATCCTGAAAAGCCAGCAGCAGTCCCCAGAGAGGTACAATCTTGAACAGCAGGAAATACAGCAGCCCCGGCAAAATAAGCAAATAGATCATCCGGTGTTTATACATTCGTGACAGAAGGCTGCCCGATTGCAGCTTGCCCGTGGCACGATTCACCGTCGTTATCTGGGGTTTCATTCGGTTACGTCACCTCTTTCTTCGGGGCATGGTCCATCTCCATTACAATGGCTTCATACCGCTTTAGTTCGGGAATGGTTAGTCTGACTTTATTTCCCTCGGCCTGGATGGGAAGGGTCTCCGTCGAATGTAATGAGTACGCCCGAATAGGTACTCCTATATCGCGAAACTCAATCGTGCGATTGTATAGCGGTATCGCTTCCATGTATGTCGTTCCGTTGAAGCCGGACAAGTTCAGGAGCTGGAGAAGCACATGCCCTTGTTCTGTCCGATTCAGGAATAACTCCGTACTGGAAGGCAGATCGTTCTTCACCAGGTTCTCCCCGGTTAACCGGGCCAGAACATCCATCACGGCATGTTTGTGGTCTTCGAAGCCGTGTCTGTAATACAGAACGCCCGGGTTCCATGTGTAATAGGCGGCTGTACCACCATTTGCCGGATGGGAGATCCCCAGTCCGTAACTTTCGCCCACTTGGTGTCCATACGCCCGTTCCGGCGGGCCAAAAGATGCAGGTTCAATATAGGGCATGCAGCATTCGGTATTCGAAGGGTCAAATTTCACGTGATCAAAACTACAGCTAACCGTGATCCATTCCCGGTCCTTCAAGCTGGGGAAGTGATCGGCATCGGCCACTTGAAGATAGGCAGAGGGAAGCAAGTTGGTATTCCCTGTATGCACAGCTCCGAACCAGTCTGATAATGCATCTGCATCCTCTCTTAAGGCATTTCCTGTAGCAAGCAGAGCAACGCCTTGGCTGAGCAATTTGGCCAGCGTTTCCTTGGTATCGATGTGAGGCCTTTGCAAACCAGGCAAGATGACTGCTTTCACTGCGGCCAGCTTATGTGCCATGGCGGTAATCCGGTCTTCTACAATGACATCGAACAGGACATGGGCTTCTTTTAACATTTTGAACAGACCCAAATATTCAGTCCCTGCCTCTGGTGCCTTTGGTTTAATCAAAATGACTTCAGCCATGGAAGCAAGACTTCCATAGATATGTTCATGTGCTGCATGATACCGGAAAATCTCCCGGGCTAATTCAAAGTTCTTCCGATCCGGATATCCCTCGAAAGCTCCTATAATACAGAAATCAAGTCCGGAGCCGCTGGCAATGTTCTGATATAACCTTACTTCTGTCTCAAAGGGTGACACTCCGGTGAATCGATAGGTCAGATCTATGGCATTGATGCTGCAATTGCTAACTATTTTATCGTCCCAGCTGCTCACTACGGAGGCCACATTCTCTGAGGCGGAATACTCCCATAAAGGCAAGCTTCGGGTTAGCGATGTATTCGATTCCTTGCGAATGATGTCAACCCTGTGCGGGTGGTAGGTGCTTATGGCCACATCCGGCCAACGGGATTTTACCCGGTCTGCAATGTTCTCCAGGATCGCCCTGGATGTAACCTCCTGAAAATGAAGATACGTTCGATGTAGTTCATGCTCCGGCCCCGTATAATTCAGCAGTTCAGCCCCGCAGGTCTCCTGAAAACGACGCCTGCAGTTGTCGCAATAACAAGGTCCATAATGGTTGCCGCTATAATCCCAATGCTGGTATCCGAACATATTGAAGAAAATGCCGTCCACCGGATACTTCTCAAGCACCTCCGTAATCGTCTCAATCGACTTTTCCTGCTGATACGCCCCATTCAGACACGTATGCACAATGCCATAATAGTTCACTTCCTGTCCGTTACGATCACGATAAAACCATTCCGGATGTGCCTCAAAGAGCGATTCGTGCGCCTTGCTGAAATCGAAGCGGGCAATAAACTTCATTCCGAGTACATGGGCCTTCGATACAGCTTCTTGCAATAAATCGGTATGAAGATAAGGTGTGACATATTGATGCTCCAGTGCAGATGGATAAAAGGCAAAAATCCCTCCCGCATTCATCATCAGCACATTGGCTTGAAACTCCTGCAGCTCCTGCAACAACAGGTCCACATTCATGTCCGCATCAATCTCACGGAGATTGTTTTGAATCAGGCGAAGGCGGTTGGAAGACCACCAGTTCATTCGCATCATCCTCCTCTTGTCTGCGATGTACCTTAACGGTATACCTTGGGCAGCAGGCACAGTAGGGACATTTTTTGCAGATGTGAAGAAGGAAATATATGTCCGTTCTACCCGGGAAGATTTGCGGTATGATGGCAAACGCTGCGAAAAGGAAGACAAAAATTGTCTGATTGCTATGCTTTTGAACGTTTTACTTCAGAAGCAGATCCAGAAGAATCAAAATCCCATATGCTGTACAAGCTAACGGAAACTTCCTTGGACGGAAAGGAGGATTCCCATGAGCCGTGAAAAGGATGAAATCACGATATGGCTGTCCTTTTCCATCATTCTGCTCAGTGCCGGACTCGTATGTCACGTGCTGTCTATCCCGGCCATTTTGGACCAGGCTGGCAGAGACGGGTGGCTATCTGTAGTGGCTGCTGCGCCTTTTTTCATGCTTTTTTTATGTATGATGTTCGTAATCATTCGCCGGGTACGCGGACAGCGCCTGACGGACTGGATCACGCGGGAGTTCGGTGCTGTATTTTCCTGGATCTTCCGTATTTCAGCCTCTCTTCTGCTGCTCGCACTTGCCACACATACCTTATATGAGACAACGAACTGGACGGTATCCACCTATTTGCAATTCACCCCGCCCTACGTGCTCGCAGGAGTGGGCGCGTTGGTTGCGGCTTGGTCTGCTGCCAAAGGAATCCGCTCCATTGCGATGACTTCTAGCATCCTGCTCCCCTTTGTCATTCTGCTCGGGTATTTTGTAATGTCTGCCAATATGAAATACAAGGACTACGGACAGTTGTTCCCGATTATGGAATATGGTGCCGGTCCTGTCATGAAAGGCATGATCTATTCACTCGCAGGGCTGATGGAGATCTGGATCCTGATGCTGTTTCAGCACGATGTGAAAGGCAAAATTCGTTGGTGGCATATACTGCTGCTGGGATTATTCATGCTTACCATGGCGGTCGGCCCCACCCTGGGAGCTATTGTTGAATTTGGTCCGGAGGAAGCGGCCAAACAGCGAAATACTCCTTATGAACAATGGAAACTGGTGAATATCGGAAAACTGCTCCAGCACGTAGACTTCCTATCCATCTATCAGTGGCTGAGTGGTTCTTTTGCCAGAGTGGCTATCTCCATCTATCTCATTGTGGATCTGCTTGATTTTCGGAGGCCGAGAAAGAGGTACATTGCAGTACTGTCCATCACCTTCATCATGTGCTTCATAGCCGTACAGTGGTGGCGAATTGATTACGTCGACTATTATGTGAGCCACATTCAGTTTCCCGTGATGCTCGCCTACGTATCCATTGTCACCGTCCTGTTGACTCTGGCCGCGCTCATACACAAAAAAGACAAGGAGGCTCCTGCCCATGCCGATCACAACCACACCCAAGAAGGACCATCAACCGGCTGAGCCCTTTCGAATCAATGAACATAGCCTGAAGACGTTTTTTGCCGGATCGGATGATGTCATCATCAGCAGTCACATGATCGGGGAGTCTCCCGTACAGATTATTGTCGTGTATTGCAGCGGTATGGTAGACAGCAAATCCATATACGATATTATTCTTCCTGAATTGTCGCGCGCTTACGAGCGTACGCACTTCCTTCGTACATCGGATATTGAGGGATCCATTACCCTTCAATGGACCCGTATGGATTTGCAGGATACGCTGGGTGCAGAACTGATGTCCCTTCGGGTATTCGAGGGGCATATGCTCATCTGCATTCCTTCCCTTCAGACGATGTGGAGCATGGATATCTCCAGTATTCCTACGCGTACACCGGAAGAATCCACCACTGAGGTATCCATCCGCGGATCAAGGGATGGCTTTATCGAACGGCTATCGGTGAACATCGCCTTGATTCGTACACGTCTGCGTACAGCCGACCTGGCCTGTAACATCGAATTAGTCGGTTCACGTTCCGTGACCAAAGTGGCTCTTATGTATATCAAAAACATTGCCAACCCCGATCTGATTGACGATGTCCAGAATCGGCTGCGCAAGATTGATACGGAACGAGTCATGACCGCCAACGAGCTGGAGGAATTAATTTCTCCTTCGAAAATTACGCTTTTCCCGGTCACCCACTACACCGGCAGGCCCGACTTTGCAGCAGAATGTCTGCTGAATGGCCGCTTTATTCTCATCGTGGATGGCAATCCTAGTGTCATTATCGGTCCGGTTAATCTGTTTCTGCTTCTCAAATCTCCTGAAGATGCCAGTTTCCCCTTTTTGCCGGTGAATGTGGGCCGCATGCTGCGCTTTATCGGATTATTGGTGACCATATTCCTGCCTGGTTTCTATATCGCTCTAACTTCATTTCATATGGACCAGCTGCCCTTCCCGCTGGTTGCCACGATCTCGGTTGGACGAATGGGGCTGCCAATGGAATCTGGCGTAGAAATGTTTCTCATCATGCTTCTGATGGAGCTGTTCCGGGAGGCAGGGGTACGGCTTCCCAGTGCTATTGGTCAGACACTAACCGTGGTTGGTGGACTGATTATCGGGGATTCAGCCATCCGCGCCGGCATGGTTTCACCACTCATGATTGTCGTCATTGCCGTCACGGTCGTCGCCGGGGCAACGATTGTGAATCAGGTGATGACCAGTTCGGTTCTGATTCTGCGCTTTTTCTGTTATGTACTTGGAGCGTCCCTTGGCATATACGGGTTCATTCTGTCCATTATCCTGTTCCTGATCTATCTGACTGATCTCAAGTCATTCGGCATTCCTTACCTGACACCACTGACGCCACTTAATTTCAAACAGGCCCTCGCTTCCCTATTCAAGCTGCCGAAGGGCTGGATGAAACGCAGACCCGTGTATCTCGAAACGCAGAAGCCACGCAAAGAAGGCAATGATCGATGAAACGGCAGATACGCCGTTGGTCGTTAGGTCTGCTCAGTCTTGCTCTGTGTTTCGTGACCAGCGGGTGCTGGAGTGCCTATGAGATCCAGCAGGTCGACTACGCCAAGGCAATCGGCGTCGATTATAAAGACGGGATGTATCACGTGTACGTGCAGACCATGGACTTTGCCAGTGTAGCCAAGAGTGAGAGCTCAACCAAAAATGAGGAACCCCCTCCCATATGGGTTGGACATGCAACGGGCAAAACATTGAACCTGGCTATAAACGAACTATTCCGGAGTGCCCAGCTCCATATTGCCTGGGGTCATGTGACGGCAATCGTTATGGCCGAGAGCATTCTGACAAGCAATCATATCAAGGGTGTGTTTGATATGCTCGGACGCTTCCCCGAATCCAGATATACCACTTGGGTGTATGGCACTCGTGAGCCTTTGGAAAATATAATGAGTGCCACGTCCATCTACAACATGTCGCCGCTGGACAGCATTCTTCACAACCCGCTTCCCAGCTTTCTGGAGGAGTCTCTTTTTCCTCCGGTGCTCAGTTTCAAGCTCATTGCCACCCATAACGATCCGTCCACAACAACCTATCTGCCATGTATTTCACTGAATAAGGAGCATTGGTCGCAGAACAAAAAGAAACATGAACTGTTTGTGATCGAGGGGGCCTTTTTCGAAAGAACCGTAAATAACTTCGAATATTTGCCCCGCCCCAAAATTCCAGGATACCACTGGCTGCTCAAGGATTTGCGGCGCGCACCACTGATGATTGAAAATGAGGGAACCATCTATGGGGTCCTCAGTGTGGGTCTGCCCAATCTTAAGATCAAGCCTGTTGTTAAGGGGAATGAGGTTCACTTCAATATCGATGCCAAATACCTAACCGCCTTGTACGAATATCTCACCCCCATTTCCTATGATGAAATGGTCAAATATAGTGAGAAGACACTAAAGGATCAGATCTTGCAAACGTACCGTGAGGGGCTGCGGCGCGGAGTCGATGTGTATGGCCTTCAGGAGAAGCTGTACCGCAAAAATCCAGGCCTGTGGCGTAAGCTATCCAATAATGGCTCGAAGATGATTCTGACCGAAGACTCCATTCAGAACCTGAACATCAAGATCACCATTCCCTATACGGGAAAATTCCAGAGGAGAGTATAGCAAAGGTGAAACAGTAAGCCCCCTTGACTGGTCAAACCGGACAAGAGGGCTTATTTGGGTGTTAGTTGGGTTATTTCAGATATGTGAAAGAAGATGGAAAGTGATTTATGAACCGTTCTTGCGTAGACTCCGTTCCATTAACCAACCAATGAATATAGACAATGACAATCCGAACAGCAGGATTGGAACATTATAATAAAGAGTATTCGTATATTGATTCAACCAGCCAAAACGGTACACCACCGAATTTGGATCATTCGTGAAACCACCTAGCTGCACTCGCAGGTCCTTAATTATAAACAGTTGCCAAAAGACAGACAACACGCATAGTAGCAAAGCAGCCAGGAGTACCATGACATGTTTTTTCTTGCCCCAGCGCTGACGCTGATCATATAACCACCACTTGGACAGTGACACCGTCCAGATACACAGGATCAAAAACGTAAGAAGGGACGGAAACAAGATGAGTATCCCCGGGTTACCATTGCCGGAGACTCCTCTACCAGCTTCATGTTGAAATGTTAACCCATGTATGGCAAAGATCATAAGTACGTTCCAGACCAGGAAGATGAAGTAGGGTTTGTTTATTCTTTTTACATGATTCAAGAACATTCCTCCTAATCTTCGTTCTCCTGCGATGAGTAGATCACTTGGCCTCCATTGTCCAACCCCTATATCTCGAGCTGTATCCCCGTTGTCGGGTGCTGAATTATGGCGTACCATAGCCTCTCTTCATTCTTATTCGAGGGTTCAAGAATATCGGCTTCCACTTCCTCAGACGATGAATTCAGCTCGTATCGAAGGCGCAGTTTCGTTATCTCCGGATCGTGGACATATCCGTATGCAACATCGAACGTTTTCTCATCGGGCATCTGGTATCCCGATCTATGAGAAGATATCGACTCATTGGGATTATCCTGAAGAACGTCCTGTGGCAGCGTGACCCGGGATGACCATGGCTCTTGCTCAATCAATCCGGATGCTAAGCCATCAGCAGTAATATTCTGATATAAAACCAGATGAGTTCGTGAATCTATGGGGGTTACAACCATTACCTGTTCTGAATGAATGCCATCCTCGCTTAGCATGGAATCGATGTCCTGTGGGGCGCATGAACGGATCAAAAGCAGGAGCCCTGCGAGTACCAATACATACAACGCTACATATGCTCCCCGTTTCTTTTTACGTTCCATATGTCCCCTCCTCCCTTACGTTGAAACGCGATGTAACTCCCCCATCACTTCTTATAATAATCCATGATCCGTAGACGAGTGGTCAGGATCAGTGCCTGAGGAATGAGGACGAAAACGATATATATAATGACAATTAACCATAAATGTGCCGCAAAATTCTCCGCACCGAAAGACGGCTGCGGACGCTCAAAAAAATACCACCAGCACGGGATGGCCACTAACCAGGTCAGCCCTGTCGAGATGAACATCTCCTCAATCCCGCTCCACAGAAAGCAAAATAAAGCAATAAAGATAATGGGACCCGCCCATGATTCCAATATCGGCCCCCAGCTCTGAAAGATGAAAATAATGGCTGGATACAGCAGTGTAAAGGTCCAGCGCCAAATCGGATTCTTATAGATGTGCATCGCTTCCTCCCTAGATGTGAACTTACGCATTATTGAGGTATTCTTGCTTTTCGATGCTCTTCGCGGTCTGCCTCTTCCATTTTTCGAATATATCGTTTTAATTGTTCTTTGTGTGCTTCAAGCTCAGATAACCTGGCCGTAGTGCCTTCGAGAAATGCTGACATTTTAGCTGACAGCTGGACTGCAGATTCGCCCTTCCATTCTTGCAACCTTCCATATATGCTTCCCATCTGTTGTTCCTGTTGAATTAATCGCTGCTGTAGCTGCTCACACTGTTGGACTGCTCTCTTCAAATCGGACAGCGATACAGATATTCTCCCCATATGTACACCTCCTGTACTTTCACTAGAACTAACCATCATTGATCGGCTAAGATAAAATCCTGTCTCTTCCGCTCAATGTAGTCTGCGATTTCAGTGATGGATTCCTGATACCACCGATTCACTCGTTCCAGAGTTGCTGTTGCATCATATGCAATCGGAGTAAATGACTGACTCTCACTTGTTGAAATGTGCGCTTGAAACATCTGTATTGAGGAACTTGCGTCATTCGAAAAGCCATGTAAACTATCACGCATCTGCCGGGCAGCCTGTCCGAGCTCCTCAGGTGTTAGCTGAATGGTACCTTTATTTCGATCCCCGACATAGTACGCCGAGTTCTGTCTGTTCATATGTTCAGGAGTAATTCCCAAGGCTGCTGCAGCAAATTGGCCAAAGCCTCCCATGGATGAACCATGCTTCTCAATAAGTGAAGTCAACGCTCCCTTGAATTCTTCTCTCGCCAGCATCATATCTGCATAATTGTCTACTCTAGGCTGACCTTTAACTCGTTGGCCATCCATCGTATACAATGTATTGCTTATGTTCCCTTTTTCATCGAAAGTGAAGTGATCCATACTGTGCGTTTTTTGTCCAACCAACATAGAATCCAGAAATTTGGACAGCACGCTCTGTTCTCCCGAGATGGAAGGAACACGAATAAATTTAAAAGACAACTTATTACCAAACAACCTTTGTTCCCACCAGGTATCCTGTGCCACAGGAAAAACCATAGGTATTGTTTCATATCTATTAGCATCTTTGAACGTCGAATTAATATAATAAGTCGCTCCAACATGCGGTTCTGCGTCTTTTACACCGGAACCTACCGAATCACCTGGATGAATATAGGCTACATTTGTTTTTGTATATTCTCCATTACGAACCCTCTGTTGAAGATCATCAGGAAGCAAATGTACAATACTTGGTGGATTATAGCTTACAGAGGAAACCCCATTACGTATTGCAACATACTCAGCCTGTGCCCCTCCTAATGAGTGTCCTGTTGTCGAAATTTCAGCTTCCGGGTACTGTTCTTTCACTTTATTGTAAAGATTCATCGCCTGAACAAACTGATTATTCTGATATCTGGATTCAGCTTCAATAAAGGGCATCTGTTTATGTAAAGGCAACTCGGCGATCTCATCCTTATATTGCTCCATATAATTGTGAGTTTCCTCTAAATTTTTGGCGCGATTGCCTACAACATCATTTAAATCTGTCTCCCAATCTGTTAGCACACTCCATTTAGGACGATTAGGAGGCTCAGTTCCCCTGTATCCAATAATAACTTGATTATTACTCTCATTATAAAACACTGAAGCATCAAAGCCTGAACCGTTCGTATCATGAAGCAATGCACCTTCAGGTTCAACTATAGTCCAACCGGGGAGATTCTCGTTCTTGTATCCAGAGGAAGGAAGGTCGCGTTTATATACCTCATCTGCTATGGTCCAGTAATACTTGTCATTTATGTACGTCATCATATCCCACCTTGTCTACGGTAAATATTTGTATTAAAGTGTCCTTAGAGTTTATTTCCATATAAGGAGAAATTCAGCCAATGAGAATAAAGCTAGTCATGGCATCAATCCTGCTTATTCTTACATTTGCAATGGGAGGATGTTCGAGCATGTCCACAGCAGACCAACAAAAAATTGTAGAAACTGCTACGCCTATCAGCACCGAGTACATCAAGCAATATTACAATGCTGAATTTGTTGTAACCAGTCACGATGTTGACGATCCTTCAATCCATTCGCGTCTTTACCTGTACGGTTATGTAAAGGGGCATGAAGATGAACGGATTACAGTTTCGTATAACTATGACACACAGGAAGTTCTCAGTGTCGAAGGACCAGGCTGGTTCATTGATAGCCGTAATCCAAAAAAGGAAATCCCCTCATCCTAAGGAATCACTGCAATGAAATAGCTGTGTTAGCAAACATCGACCCGGAGAACTATCGGGTCTCTTTGTGTAACCGTTAGATGTAGTCCATTTGTAATAATTACCTCTTATTCAAATAAAATTAATTATAAATCAAGATGCGTATACCGAAAACACAGGTCAGCAAAAATAAGCTAAAAGTCTGCAATTAATGACATAGAAGTACCATCACTACAGAATTAACGTAGGCTGTTGTTACCAGAATTTTTGGGGATATGCGTAATTTCAGGAAAGAAATTCTGCGGAATAGGCATGATTCGATATATGTTGGCTCATACTACCTTCAGGAAAAAATAGAAGGAGTGACAACATGAGCTTGAAACGCATCATTGCAGTCGGTGCAATCCTGACCTGTTCATCATTAATATGGGGATGCGGGAATAACGGAAATAGTGCAGACCAGGCATCACAGCAAAATGAACCAGAGGTTCAAGTTGAAAGCTGGAATGACCCCAAGCGACTTGAGGCTTCTCATCTTGAGGCACTGGAGCGTATGGAGAAAGATCATATTCACCGAATGGTCTCATTGAGTTCCCATACCGATGGGGCTCAGGTGATGACCACACTCGAACGATCCAGTCAAAAGCTTGAGGAAATGAGACCCCTTGCTGAAATGCTTCAGCATGAAGGGCACCCCGCATTGCTGCAGCGAATTCAGGAAATGTCAGGTGATATCGAAGGATCCAAATCAGCACTGACCGAGATGAAAAAGAACCCTGGAAACGGTAAGATCAAAATCCAGTCATCCAAAACGGATGCTTTGCATCATATCAGCAGTTTCCGTGAATATCACCAGTATATGCAAGGGCAAGTGCAACCTCTGGAACAGAAACAGCCGCAAGGGTCACACTAATAAAGTTAACTCAGAGAACCGCTAACCATTCGAATGCTCCATTCTGGTGATTTTCGGTTCTCTTTTTTACACTAATTAATTCCAAATATAATTGTAATATGTTATATATAAAGGGGTTGCATCGTTATTTTAATGAAGGAGAAGAGCTGTTTTAGTTTTGATTAGAAAATTTATAGCTTCTTTTTAGAAAGGAACAGCATCCTACTCAATTAATAGCAGCAAGGAGTAATCAAGTTAACATGCTCATAAAAAAATATCTTACTTTTTCTTTCTTATTTATATGCATTTTTTTATTTTCCGGCTGTATGTCTAATGAGCAAAAGGAAACTTTAGAGAAAGCCCAGCAAGTGAGTCTCACCTATCTTAAGGAGAACTATGGTGTGGAGGTAGAGTTCACAGATCACAAATTCCTTCCCGCTGACCTGAGTCATAATGTGAGTTTGAGCGGACATGTAAAGAATAATAAAAATACGGAGATCACGATTCTCGTCAATTATGATACTTTTGAAGTGCAGAATGCGATTGTTCCCAAAGAAATTCTTGATCAAAAGAAATAGAATCCAAATACATCTATACATACAATCTCACTCGCCGCTGCCATAACTTCAAAACACCTACTCCTCTTCGCTCGCACCCAGATACGTTAAGAACGCTGCCAGCGCAATGACGACGTAAATGTTAATCCATACTTTGGCCGCCACATAGGTTATATTGAAGAATCCCAGATACATAAAATCTTCACCCTGATTAACCGATTGAAAGACAAGCAATATACACAGCAATATGCAGTACACCACAACCGTTAGTGCGCTGATTCTCAGTCTTCTTCCTTCATCCATTCGAAAGATCAGCAGAGCACTGAATAGAATGGCAACAAAAAAACGGCAAATATCATAAGTACCTCCCTTGTCTCTTGATGTCAATCTTTTGCTTTTCCCCTATACAAGGTAATTACCCTCGCTGCTTCCATCTCATTCCACCCACAGCGACACCCATATGAACATGCTAAATAACAGTACTGGCGTAAGTGCCCCGGTCGCTAAAATAACCCAAAGTGTTACCGGTTTTACATTTTGGAAGTAGGTGTCTAACTTGTGCATTCGTTCTTTTCTCCATTTGGCAAACTTGAGCTGTCTGATCATTCGATTCAGGACTCTTTGCCGCTGCTCGCCGTCCTCTACATCTTCCAGTTCACGCCTCAACTCTTGATATAATTGTTCCTCTTCAAGCTCAGCCGCCACTTTGGTTATAGTCATCCTTCATACCCTCCCCTTGTCAAAACGTACTGAAATATTCCTCTGTTACATGTTAAATCCCATCCAAGCAACTGCCCGCCGTTTCTAACCCTCTACCTAAACAACACGTAAATCATCTTCAAAGTTTGGACTTTAGTCAAAATTAAAATAAACCAAAAAGCCCGGGCAGGCCCGGACTTGGTTGAACATTTATTTATTCTTCTGATTCGTTTGTTCACGTTCTACAATCATTTATGTTCGAAGCGTTACACGTTACCCATAAATTTAATGGGAAGAATGACTTTATACCTAGCTAATCAATTCATTCAGACACACTGCACCCTGTGCGCGCACGTTCACGACAATAATTGGCGTTTCCAGCATGCCGTGCATCCAGGACATATACTCCTCGACTTTGTCGTTTGGAAGGATGGTCAGGATAACCCCAGCGAATCCACCACCATGAATACGGCAAGCACCATCGCCCAAGTTTTGCAGATAGTTTTCAGTCAGGGCAAGCGCAATCCCAATCTCCTGCTCCTTCACAGAACCACTCTGATATACATTCTGTAGCCACTTCCAGGACGAGTTTCCTGACGCTGTAATCAAATTCAGGAAGTCCGCAAAACGTCCATCCCGCAATGCCTTCACCTGGCCATCTACCCGGTTATTCTCCTCCAGGAAATGAAGTGCACGCAGCACCGCACGATCTCCGGCAGCTTCACGTACCTGCTTGAGGTTCGCGTAGATATTCTCGGCTGTAATCTCCCGAACATACTCTTTGCCCAGCGCCTGAGCAACCGCTCTCATCTCATACGGCACAGCAGCGTAATCTTCGGTCAGATCGGCGTGGTTTCCGCCTGTATTTACAATCACCAGGGAGTAGCCATTCTGTTGGAAATCCCATTGCACAGGTTCGATGACTGGCTCAGCCGGATTCGCAAAATCAATCGCGATCAGACCACCATAAGCACAAGCCATCTGATCCAGCAGACCGGAAGGTTTATTCCAATATTGATTTTCCGCATACTGACCGATCTTGGACATCACCACAACATCCAGCGTTCCTTCGTTGTAAAAATGATTCAGAATGGTACAGATCAGCATCTCGAAGGAAGCCGACGAGCTTAGACCCGATGCAGAGAACACGTTACTGGAGATGTACGCCTGGAAGCCGCCTAACTTGTATCCAAACTCTCCGAATCCCGCAGCCATACCGCGAATCAACGCCGTCGTACCGTCGTCTTCTGCCTTCGGCGTCAGATCTGTGAGATCGATTACATATTTCTTCTCATAACCTTCCGAATAAAAGGTAATCACGGATTCCGTGGTTGGTGCCGCCACTGCAATCGTATCCAGCGTAATGCTGCCTGCCAGTACCTTGCCATGATTATGGTCCGTATGGTTACCACCAATCTCACTGCGTCCTGCGGCGCTAAACAATTTGCTGCCCTCTTGCACACCAAAGTACTCTTCAAAGGTAGCATTTAGCTTCGTGTAACGTGCAGTCTGTTCCTCTACCTGCTGTTGTCCATACATTTGAGCAAGCAATGCTTGGCCTTCTGCGGACTGGATCAGTTGTAATGGTTGTGTTGTCATCTCTACTCCTCCTATGGGTATGTAGCGTTTATTTATGCTGTGGGTGAAGACTGTTCTGCCTTTGGTTTCTTTGCCATATTCCTCTCCCATTATCTCAGCTTCGCTCCTAAAAAGGTAGGGCAGAATTGAAAGTTTGTAAACGTTTTATGAAACGTATTGGATTTGTCGTTCTGGGGTTAACCTTTTGTATAACTTTCTTCTTCTAGCTCCTTGACTGTTACGTAAGGTGATACTTGATAATCAAATCAAGCTTACAAGAAGGAGAGATTACAATGAAGATTACCCCGTTACGTTCAGATAAAATTTATGAGAAGATTATTCATACGTCACCCGATCAGAAATTGGAGTTATACCGGCAGGAGATGATGGGCCCTTTTATGCCGAAGTTTAACATTCAACAGATCCCCTTTCGATCAAGTGAGCCTCATGGCTTTGACGTTATCACGATGAATAATTTGATGAACATCTCACCTGCAGGCATCACGCCTGAAATTAACGAACCACTCGCAGCTATTTCATCTGAAGCATTCTGGCAACAATGCGATGAAGCTGTTAGGGCAAGCCTAACCACATTTACGGACAATGGCACTCCGCTTCCAATATCGGAATATCTATACACCGTTTTAATAGGAGATCAGAACAGTCAGGCAATGCAAATGAATGAAGGAATCTGCGGAGATGGTGGAATCCCCGGCTATATTATCGCGAACCTGATCCCGAATGCATATACGTTACCTCGCATCCAATCCGTATTAGCCCATGAGTGCAATCATAACGTGAGATATCAATTTATTCAGTGGGATCCGTATGTTACGCTAGGAGAAATGGTCGTTAGTGAGGGACTCGCAGAAAGCTTCGCAACATCTCTGTATGGTGAAGAGTTATTAGGACCCTGGGTAGCCAAAACGAATATGGAAACCCTAAATACAATCATTAAACCGAAAATGAAGGACCAACTGCATATTACAGGCTTCGAGCAGATTAATCCCTTTCTATACGGGGACGATCTTGCAAGAACGCAGAACTTTACTCCCGTAGGGATGCCTTATGTTGCTGGCTATGCCTGCGGCTATCACTTAATTCAGTACTATTTGAACAAAACAGGCAAACATATCACCGAAGCAACCATCACTCCGGCAAGTGAGATCCTTGCTGAAACAAAGGACTTTTGGAATGAAGACACCCTATTTCACCGTTAAAGACATCATTCAGATTACGGGCGTTACCAAGCGCGCCTTACATTATTATGATAAAACCAATCTATTGAAACCGACCAAAGTCGAGGATAATGGCTATCGGTTCTATGATCAGGAAGCACTGGGGAAGTTGCAAACGATTCTGTTGTTCAAGGAAATGAATTTTCCATTGAAGGACATTGCAGCCATGATGAAGCTCTCCAAGAAAGAACAGAAAGAAATCTTAAGAGAGCATCGCAGTACAATTGTGCAACGAAAGCAAAAGCTCGAAACCATCATCAGCCAGTTGGACGAGTATGTAGATGGGACGGATATCGTTCATCTCAATATGTTTGACGACTCCCCCATCCTGTCCATTCAAGAGCAATACGACTCCGAGGCGAAGCTCGTCTATGGAGATACGGAAAAGTACCAGGAATTTGAGAAAAATGTGAACCGCCTGTCTTCCGAGGAGCAACAACAAGCCAACCAGCAGTTTTCGTTAAACATGGAGAAGGTATTTCGTAAGCTGGCTCAACACCAGGATCAGTCTCCCGCTTCTGTCGAGGTGCAAAAGTACATTCGGGAATGGAAAAGCTGCCTCGAAACATTTATGGTGTGTGATGCAGAGATTTTGAGTTGTATCGCAGAAGCCTATGTATCAGATCGCCGCTATGCTGGTTATTTTGCTCAGTTTGGCGATGAGGACTTTTTGAGGTTTTTGTATGAAGCTATTATGGTTTTTATTAAAGATGGGGAGCCCTAAAATGAAAAATCTAGCTCCCGATCATATGGTACTTCATTCTTAAAAGAATCTAAAAAGCTGCTATGAACTCAGATAAACTGAATTTGAGCAGCCTTTTTTTGTGAAAATCTTTTGTCTTATACTCGATTTCAATACAGTCGATATAGACAAATCCCCTTCTTGCTTGCAATGAGTTTATCCAATCATTCTCATGTTAGTTATGCAAGATTTTAAGGTTTACATCTGTAAGCCATTTGTCTAATTCAATATCCTTTAATCCTGGCGGCATATCTTAAAAGTAGCTCCACCAATCGTTTATTGCATTTAGCAACCATTCATGTTCGATGAGCTCTACAGACCTACTACCATCAATAACATTAAAAATACAATGTAACACTCTCCCTAATTGAGCATCCTGAATATACCTTGTTTGTTTAGCATAACGAATTGCACTTTTTGCCAAATGAATCTCCCCTACGCATTTTGTTGGGCAAGATTAAGCGGCTCCTGTCTGGCGTTAAGAAAAGGTCCTTTTAGTGAGATGTTACCTAGTCCTCCAAGATCTTTGAAATCTACTCAGAGATTTTGTATTACTTATATAGTATTCGGATTCACATAACACCAATCAGATTGATTTGAAGTTTTCAGAGCTTTCTCCAGGTCAGATAATGTATAGACCCAGTCTTCCTCCATCCATACCACCATCTGAGGGTACCTCATTAGAAAATGATACAGAAAGGTTAGCGCGACCTCTTCATGTTGATATACTTCATCGATAATGAGCGTGTTAAAATATATCTGCCTAGTATCTCTCCATTCTAATTCTCTGTATTGATGTGGAGCTGGTTCATCATATACATCGACTCTGATCGTAGTATTTATCTCACCATGATCTAACACTTGTTGGTCTGGGAGTGAAATGCCTAAGGCGCAATGTTTCATGTTCTGTTCTGAATCTATATCTTGAATCCCAAAAACTAAATTTAACTTTGCTTCCAAACAAGTTTGTTCTATGTCTCGAACCAATCGGTCTATGGGAATATTACTGTTTTCTTCTACCAACACAAAAGCAGATGCCATTACTTCAGTACCTCCCTTAATTCTTCCAACGAGTTAACCACTTTGACGCCCTTGCTCCTGATATAATCAATTTTCTCAGATGCAATTGGGCCCGCTTTTTCTAGTGGTGCATCAATATATAAAACAACTTCCTTCTTATCATAATTAAAAAACTCTTTATTATTTGTATCTACTAGTCTATCGATTTGGTCTGTTTTCACTGCTCCCGCTGACTTTTTCACTTCAATAATTTGCGAGTTCGTAACAACATCCAAATCCGTAACTCTTAATTTATTATCTATATTTTTAACTTCCACTCCAAACCCAGTTACTCCGACATGGCGATCTACAAACTCACCAACTTTTCCTTCCACAACTTTCCCTGTGTCTCGGCTGTTTTTTGCAGCTTCTATAGCATTAGGTATATTTTTGGGATTCTGCTCTACCCAAAAGATTTTGTTTCCAGTAACGTTGGTATATTGAACTTCTAATCCTTTATTCGTTTTGCTGAGCATTGGGTTATCTTGAGATGGTCGGTTCTGAATTTGACCAGGCTTTACAGCCGTGTCTTTTGGTAATCTAAATCCCTCTCTAGGAACCTTATAGCCCCTATTATACATTCCAGTGAAAGCGATCGCGATTTTACCGAGTTGCAGACTACCTATAGAAACAGCTGCTTGCCATGCTGGCACAGATTCTCCTGTTGCCGGATGTATCCCTTCCTTAAAAGAGCTAATCTGTTCATCATAAATATCCCTACCAGTGGATTCAGATTGCTGTGGCCCACCTCTCATTTCCTTATAAGTACCACCATTATTCCAGTACTCAGTAAATTCTTTTTGTCCTGTCATACCATTTTCGGCTTCACTCGCAGGGACATAAACTCTCAACAGCGGATTATACACCATTTTCTGTTTATCCACTGTGTCACCTGCAGCATGATTTGCCATCATATTTGAAGCAATATTTCCAGTAACAGCTCCCAGGCTCACCTGTTCCTGATCCGCTTGTTCGAATCTCTCAGCTATCGCCATGAGATCTTGTGATGATTTCACCATACTCTCCAGCGCTCGATCCAGTACAGAACGTGACTGCTGAAAATCATAGCAAAACCGTTCTTGTGTTGCTCCCGCCCACTGAGACTGAATGAATCCAATCCGAGCAGTCAGGTCATTTCGTATACCTTCCAACTGCTGTCTCCCCTGCTCAATCTGTCTGGATACATGCAACAGCTGCTCCGTTGTAACTTTAATTCTACTCATATTATTCTCCGTCATTTATAATAGGATTCCACCATGTTAGCAGAAGTTATATTGTGGAGACATCCTTCCAAATTCCTGATTTAACCTTTGTAAAAATGAGTAATCATCATTTCTTTACTACCCAAGTCCCATAGATTAAAATATTTTCCAATGATAAATGCGAGGGTGTGAATCCAATTGCTTACTTATATCCGTAACAGCTTAATTTTCATTGTCTTAGTGACCCTACTAACTGCTTGTGGGAGGCTGTCCGATAAAGAAGAGCAGGAATATTATCAAAAGGCAATCCCTATCGGTCAAGACTTCTTCAGAAAATATTATGACGCTGAAGTTAAATTCACTGAATTTTATATCAATGTACCGATGTCCTCAACTATGGTCTTAAAAGGTCACCTTAAACAGGATCCTTATACTAAAGTTTCACTATATTACTACTTCCCCTCTCTCGAAATTAAGTCAGAAAGTGGACCTGAAGATTTCATAAAGAAACGAAAAAGTGAGGCCGCTGTTAATTCGCAGTGAATTTTTCTAATTCGGACATATTTATGATTAAAAAGCTGCTTTTAAAATTCAGTCTAACTGATTCCAAAAGCAGCTTTTTTATATCAATTTATTTTTCCACGCTCGAAATACGCATGCAATCGATATAGACAAATCTCCTTTGTCCAACGGTATAATAATGCCCGTTCCTCCACATTTTGCACATGTACGTTCAGTGAGAATATCCCATCCTCAAAACTCGCCATACTCCCTTTCGCCTTACCCCACATAGACATTGGCATTTCTATAATCAATTTCTCTATTCTAGCTGCTGTTTTCCCGTTCCATTCCCAGAGTGTAAGCTTGTCCTTGTCCGAAAAGTCTTTCCGTTTCCGGTATTCCTTCTCCGTCAGATACGTATGGAAAAATCTCGCCATCTCGCCCGGCTTGATCGGGTCCATCCAGTGCTCCTCGCCTCGCTCCAGCATGTACAGCAGCACAATCATCTTGTAGCTTTTGTTCATGATCGTCTTCTCCACATCGCGCAGCCACGCTTCATGGCGGACATACACCTCTGCCTCAACCGAGGACAGCAGCTCCGCCCAATAGAGAAACCCAACATACGAGCCAAATTCGCTCCGATACCCTATACTTCCGGAACGTCCCATGAGGTGTAGCTCCAGATATGTCGGAATATGCCCGAGTTCCCGCTTCACATCCAGAAAATCTTGTTGCATCTTCTCGCGGCGTGGCAGTCGTTTACGGCTTAGCTCCTGAAGCAGATTCACCACTCGGGTCTCAAGATGAATCCCGCAGTTGTCCGGAACTTCCGGCACAGCCGAATCCATTCCTTTCCCGCTTCGTTCCTCCTCACCACGCACATCCAGCAGACTCAGCTTCACATCCGCATTTCGGTAATTTCCGATCAGGTCGATAATGACACAATGTGATTTACCCTCCGTCAGCCGCAGACCTCGGCCTACCTGCTGGGTAAACACCGTAAGTGATTCAGTTGGGCGCACGAAGAGCAGCGTATCCACACTTGGAATATCCGTCCCTTCGTTGAACAGATCCACCGTTAGCACAACTTCCAGTTCACCCGCATCAAGATGTCGGATCGCTTCCTCCCGTGACATCTCCGATGTGCGCGAATGCAGACTGAGCACCCTCACCCCCTGACTGCGAAAATACGCTGCCAAATATTCTGCCTGCCGGATCGACGAGCAAAAGCCAATCGTTCGTGTCTGTTTATGCCGCATCCAGGCTGAATAGATGTTCTCCACATGCTCCTCATGTAACTGGACCGCCATAAGCTGTTCTTCATCATACTTTGTCCCGATCCAACGAATTTGCGAATAATCCGTATCATCGAATACCCCGTAATATTGAAATGGAGCAAGCCATCCTCGCCGGATCGCATCAATAAAATGCATCTGGTAGGCCACGTTCCCATCACAGAGCGCATATACGTCTTTGCCATCTAGCCGATCCGGAGTAGCCGTAATGCCCAGCAGAAATTTAGGTTGAAAATGCTCAATGACCGACATATACGTCTTCGCTGCCGCATGATGAAATTCATCTACCACGATCAGATCAAAAGCATCCGCCGCAAACCCATCCCGGTGCTTCTGCATACTCAGCGTAAAGATCGAAGCATACACACAATCCGCTGCTCCATCCTTATGCTGCCCGTTGTAGATACCATGACTGCGCTCCGGCATGATCCGCTGAAAAGACTTCTTCGCCTGGAACAAAATCTCTTCCCGGTGTGCCACAAACAGTACCCGCTGGAACTGCTGGGCGAAGAAGCCTGCCAGATACGTTTTGCCAAGCCCGGTCGCCATAACGACCATGGCTTTGTCATACTGTTCCTCCATGGTAGCGTTTAATGCCTCAAGCGCATCCAACTGAGCAAAACGTGGCTGAATAGGTACAAGCGATAGCTCGGTGGTTTCTTCCTCTGTTCCTTCCGGCAGTCTCGTCCCAAATTCCGCTTCTTCCATCTCCGTGATCCGCTGGATCATCTCCGGGTTCTTCTGGTGGTACTTTCGGTACTCTTCTTCATAAAGCGCAATTGAATCCGGGTTCACCGGCAATGTCGTCTCATGATAGAAGCTCTGCATGAACTTGTCCAAAGCCATCTGGAACGTATATGGTTCTGCCTCTGCATTCATTGCGAGATTCCATTCATACCCCGTCTTCAGCGCCGTGAACGAAAAGTTCGACGATCCGACAATCAGCAGTCCTTCCCCGTTGTCATGATCGAACAGATAGGCTTTCGGGTGAAAAGAAGTTCCCATACTTCGCCACAGTCTTGCTTCAATTCGTGGATTGACCTCACACAATGCCCGCAAGCCCTCCGGCTGCGTGATATACAGATAGTCTCCCGCGAGCATCCGCACCTCGGCTCCACGTTCTGCTGCCCGTTTCAAATGCGGAGCAAGCAGCTTCACACCAGACTGCATAATAAAGGAAGTCATAATATAAATCCCGGACGCATGCTGCATCCGGGAAATGAGTTCGTCTGCCAAGTTATCTGTAATGAGTTTAACGTTAAGCTTCGTCGACATCGATCAGATACACCCGCTCCTGGAATTCGCCACGCGCTTCGGCTTTGTCCGCCCGCAGTTTTTCAAGCTGGCCCGCATTCGCACCATGCACCTCCGCCAACGCCCGGATCACTTCCAACATGTCTGCCAATTCTTCCAGCGCTTCCTGATCGTTCGCTGCATATATGTACTCATCCGACTCTTCACGCAGCTTCGTTTTTAGTTCTTGCTTATACTCCTCCGGGTCCAGAATACGTATCCGGCATTCCTTACCACTGGATGTGATGATATGCGGAATCTTGTCCCGTACCAATTTGTTATATGTAGGCATGTGGTATAACATCCTTTCTATTGTGGGAGCCTTCGGCCTTCTCCCTTTTTGCCATTATACCATTTGCCATGGGGAGAGATGCGTTGATGTTGTAAAGTAGTACATCCTCATGTCTATTCAATAAAAGCCCATTTTCACTCGAAATCGAGTTAAAATGAGCCTTCAATTATACGAGCTGTTCATTTTTTACTTAGAATCATTTATTTCTATCATCATTAAATGTGGATAATCAAATAGCTTTTGTTTTTCGACAATTCGGGAAGTTGCTACATCCCCAAAATTCCGCTCCAGCCTTATTCTTTCGTTTAACCATTGCAGCCCCGCAGCTGCACTTAATATTAGATACTATCTTAGATGAAGATTGATCTTTCTTGGTGGTAATGGTTTTAGCTTTTTTAATGGATGGCGTCCATTTCCCCCAACTGCGCAGCTTACTGTCTACTAATCCACCGTGCCAGTAATCCACTTTGAATTGATCTGCTTCTTTTCTTGCTGGACCTGTAAGATCAGATGTAGTTACGATTAAAGATAAAATACAGTCATGATTCCTCTTCGCACCTACTAGTTCACGAACAGTCATCACCTGCACCTTGTTATGTTCAGCATAACACTTTGCCTGAACCGCTGTTTTCTCACCACGCTTGTCCGTGATAACCAGGTCTACTCCACCATCTTTACCCCCAACGCCAACTTCTTTTACCGTATAACCTTTGTCTCTAAAGTAGAGCGTAAGCAAGCGTTCAAACTCTGCTCCAGTCATTTTATCTAACGGCAAAGCTAGAATCACTTCGTCAGGTCTGCACGTAGAAGAAGCACGATTAAAACCGCTATTCACTGGCTTTTTGGTAGTCTTTATCTTCCGTGTGCTGGAACTTCTTCTTTTTTTCTTTTTTGAAGGTTGTAATAATCCAGCAAGAACCCCTAGGGCTATAATTCCAATGACGAACCATATGATTTCTTTCATTAATATTCTCCTTAAGGATTTGATAATGTTATTAATATCTCTATTTAACTATTTACTATGCCCCATAAATAATATGTACATTAGTACTCCTTTAAATCTGACTTATTGAAGTCTAACAAAAAATATTCTCCACGAACCCAGCCATTCTGTCCCAAGTCCATATTGAAGATAGAAATAGATATTAACTCTTGTTGTGTAGTCGCTTTTTTTAAATCTTCTATCAAAGTTTTACGACCTTGATCAAAATCTCTTTAGTCGTGTTTGTCACGTTAAACAATATTATTATTAATCCAACTGCAGTACAAAATTTATAGCGTTTCTTTTACTGTTGATATTGTAGGCATATACTACATCTTTTCCCAATGTATCACCTTCTTTTCTTGTTTTTCGACGCACCTTTACACAGGTCTAATAGATCAGTAAAGTCAAAGTTAATTTAGGACCACAGACTTATTATCCGATAATAAACTACTCATTTCCACTATAAAATACATTATTAAACAAAAAAACCTGCTATACATAAGCAGGTCATTCATTTCATTCAAACAATACACTTATTCGCCACCGCCACCATCTTCGCAGGCATCTCTTCCCTTAACCGCCACACGAAGCTCATCGGCTTATTCCCTGCATGACTTACGTAATCGGCTTCGCCCAGAAAGACAAATGGAGACGTGTAGCCATGCTCCTCCTTATACTCCCGCACGAACAGCGCGATCCGGTTGCCCGTCTCCCGATGATGAATATACCGTTGCGCCGTAGCCGTATGCTCCGACACCCGGCTCTGTGTCTGCCAATGAAATAAACGTTCATTAATCGCATAATCCTCGTACAGCGTAGATGGAGAGAAATCTTTGTCCGATTTGTTCAGCGTAATGAAGAAGATATCGGTCTGTTCATCGGCAAAATACTTCACGCCTTCACGGAAGGCGGGCGATTGCTCAACATTCCAGTAGCCGAAGGCAGCAAGCACTTGGTCGATAGAGTACATACAGTGGATATCCAGTGGACAAGTGTACGGGAATGAATTGCTTTTATCCACAAATCGCAGATGAGCCAAATTATATTTAAAGATATCCACAAGCTCTGCCCGGAATGCCTCACAATACAGTACACGCTTCACACCGTCTTCGATACTGTTCAGTCCCAGCTTCTCAGGTGCAGCCCGATGGAAGGTGTAATAGAACATGATCAACATGCGCCGTTCATCAGCTGTCGTGGGTTCTTTCTCTTTTTCAATATAGTCGATCAGGAACGTCAGCCAGCTTCGGGAGTTGATCGTCAGCACAGATGGAATTCTGCGGATATATTCCTCTTGCTCATTCTCGATAGGCTCTGTCAATCCAGCTTCGGCCAACATACCGCGGAAATACCTTCTTCCCGAACGCCCGCCATAGAATTCAACCAGTGTCATTCCGTGATGTTCCACAAAATGAGCCAGCGTCAGCGGCAATCCGGTGTCTTGCTGGAACGTTTGCAGCTTCTGGATCAACGCTCTGCGACTACGGCTCATCTGCTTCAGATTACGCATGACGTAATCCTTTGCCTGTTTCTCCAACTGAATGAATGTGCCGCGAGGCAGATTGGAGAAGCCGTGCTCGACGTAGTGCGAGATGGAGTGTTTGGTTGTGCCGATCAGGGCCCGGAATTTGTCCTGGAAATTGTACTCCTGATGCGCTTGCCCGATGAAGTCGAGCACGGTCAGGCACTCTTTGCCCTCTGCCATACGTAATCCGCGACCCAATTGTTGCAGGAATACAGTCAAACTCTCGGTAGGTCTTAGAAACAAAATGGTGTTCACTTCCGGAATGTCCACGCCCTCATTGTATAGGTCAACCACAAAGATCATTCGCAGTTTCCCGCTCACCAGCTGCCCTTTCGCAGAATGACGCTCCTGCTCGTTCGACCCGCCATGCAGGGCCATGGATGGAATGCCTGCTTCGTTAAAGATTTTTGCCATATACAGTGCATGATCCACCCCTACGCAAAACCCGAGTCCCTTGACCTCTTCAAGATCAGTCACGTATTTGTTCAGGCTATGGATGATCTGAGTGGCTCGGATTTTATTGTGAGTATACAGCTTCTCCAGTTCATTAAGGTCATACCCTTTACGTGACCACTTTACTCGGGACAGATCGACGGTATCGGTTACGCCAAAATATTGAAACGGGCTCAACAGCTTCCGATCAATTGCATCGGTCAGACGAATCTCGGCGGCAATCGTATGATCGAAGTAGGCGGTAATATCTTTGCCATCCATTCTTTCAGGGGTAGCTGTTAATCCTAATAAAATCTTCGGCTCATAGTGAGACAACAACTTCTGGTACGAAGGTGCTGCAGCGTGATGGAATTCATCCACAATAATGTAATCGTAAAACTCCGGACTTGTGATCTCTGTCAACTTCATGGAGTTAAGGCTCTGAATGCTAATAAATAGATGTTCAAGCGCCTGTGCCTGATGATTCCCCACATGCAGCTCACCAAAGTTCATATCCTTCAGGATATACCGGAACGTATCACGGCTTTGCTTCAAGATTTCTTCACGATGTGCGACAAAAAGAATTTTGGCTCCCGCGCAGCTTGCCAGAAACCGCTTATAGTCGAAAGCAGAGATAACCGTTTTGCCCACACCTGTGGCAGCGACGATCAGGTTACGGGTTCGCCCATACAGTGTACGCTCCGCGTGCAACTGCTCCAGCACTTCTTTTTGATAATCGTATGGCTGGATATCGAGGTGAAATGCATTTAGGTTATCTTTTTTACGATTCAATGCCGCCTTCAGCTGCGCTTCATGTCTCTCATTCTCAGCCACATACCTTGTAAATTCACGGTCGTTCCAGTAACTCTCGAAAGTCGCTTCAATCTTGCGCAATACATCGAGTGAATCCTTCTCCGTCACCTTGAGGTTCCACTCCATACCACTGGTCAGTGCAGGGTTGGACAGATTGGAAGAGCCTACATAGGCGGTCGTAAATCCGGTATCACGGTGGAAAATGTACGTTTTGGCGTGTAGCCGTGTAACCTTCGTATCATATGAAATCTGTATTTCGGTGTTGGGCAGTTTGCTGAGTTCGACAATGGCCTTAAGGTCCGTCGCTTCCATATAGGTGGTCGTGATGATTCGCAGCTTCCCGCCACCAGATGTAAATTGCTGAAGTTGTTCCAAGAGTAGGCGAAGCCCACTGAATTTGATAAAAGACACGAGCCAGTCGATCCGGTCTGCTGTCACGATCTCTTTTTGCAACTCCAGAAGCATACTCGGCTCAGACTTTGCCCCAGTAAATAATGAGCTTTGAGCGATAGGCGTATCTGGGCGAATGATTTTAGAATTCCGTACGGCCCGAATATTGTTTAGCTTGGAATATACATGGGTCAGCACTTCACCTTGCTCATCCAGCTGTAATTCACTATACTCCTCTTCCCCCAGCGTCTCTTTTAACGTAGCGATAATTTCATTAGATGTACGGATCTGTGCAAGTACTGCTGTACTATCTTCGGTTTGTTCTCTCACAATCTTCAGAGCTCGGCGGGTCACCGCAGCCAAATACGTGGATAGTAGTTTTCGCGCTTCCTCTGCATCCAGCTTCTCAGTCCCAATGTTATACACATCCGGATCTAGTGCCGAAATCTCCTGCCTGGTGATGGTGTTGATAAGCTGTTCATATATGCCTTGTTTCATGAATATACCTCGTGTGGGTGTAGGATGGTTGTAGATATTCTGTATGTACAGGTTAGAACTACATCATGTTTCTACTATATTATCGTCCAACGTGTGGAAGATTTCATTAGTTGTTTTGAATTCATAGCAAAAAGCACCTCTACTCTTGTATTGGTAGAAGTGCTTAATTAATTTCATTTCGAATATGTCCTAAAGTTTAATCTCTAGCTACCAAAAAGCGTATAATTGATACTTTTAAGAATTTCGCTGTATTGGTCTTCGAGCAATTCAAGATATTTCCCGTTAAAGGTGTACTTTCCATCTCTATAGAAAAATATCTCTTCTCCTGATGTATGATAAAATACCCCATCTACTTTGAGAGATTCTAAGATAGAGAAAGAAACTTCGTACATCGTTTTATAACAAAGTTCGAATTGTTCGTTATTCTCTAACTCATAAGATATTGTTTGTTCATAAACAAAGTCCTCTTCTTGAAACATAGTTTCATAAGTAGCCGCCGGATGATTGGGTGGAAAATTATTTTCATAAACACTTATTCTCAGACCATTGGCTAGATCAAATTCATCAATAGACAATGAATTATGTTGTTTGTTTATATAACGAAATTCGAGATTTTTAGTTTCTAATAATTCCTTTAACCATAACGCCTCTTCTTTTCCAGTAACCTTTAGAGAATATTCCATGACTTTTCTCTCCTGAAATATGCAAAATCCTCAAACTATTGAGGTTGAATTGCACAGCGCATCAATTACAAGATTTCTATTCAGCTTTGAAACTCCTCTCTACATAATGACAGTTAAGAAGTTTTAAGCTTTCTTTAGTAATATACTTGATTTGATACTCATCTAAATCATTATTTACAAGCAAGACATTGTTGGTTCTCTTCATTATTGGAAAGGATCTATCATCTAGCAAAAGTACATCTCCTTCCACAACAGATAACAATTGCCCCACTGTTTCAATCAATTTCGACCAACTTGTATCAAAGGTCTGTGAGAACAGTTGAATATTGATACGCATATTTGTATTTACGCTATAATATTTCAGGTTCATCTCGTGGTATTCTTCCATTTCACCATCTTCATCATCCAAATCAATATCAATTGTTAAATATTCTGATTCAATGTAAACATATTGATACCCTAATTTATGCTGCAATTTTTCGAATTTGACTTCCTTACCTATAACTTCTTTCATTATTTCAAATATAATATTACCTATTTTTTCTGCCTCAGAGCTATTATTTATAAATAGTTCGTAGTCCACCTTCTACTACCTCCCAAAAACTTTTGTGATTTTTCCATCCTTAATCATAGTTAGCTCATCCAAGTGCTTTAAGTTTGCTTGTGGATTTGTCTGCCTCAAAATAGTTTCCAGGAGTTCATCTATTTTCTCCGAAGGGTAATCATCCAGGTTCAGCACAATTCTTTGCGCCTGATTTTTCGTTTTGTTTTTTATTTTCGCACAAATACTATCAATTGGAGTATCAGTATCAGGTGAATAACAATCAAAAACTCTTCCTTCAATTATAAAATCTGGATTTTTTCCTTTTTTGATACCATAACCATTCCCGCCAACAACTTCATCTAACATTTCTATATCATAACCCTGTTCTGCGAGTAAATTAGCAGATTCATTTTGCCTAACATTTCCTCGTCCACCTTCAACATTAGCATAATTTCCTTTAGGGATTCCCCCTAGTGGTAAAGAAGGTTCTATTAGGTTATTCCTACTGTAACTGCCTGTCCCTCCAGTTCCCTTTCCTGCCTCCGGCTTACTTCCACCCGACCCTCCCAGATCGCTATGCTTATTTTCAGCAGCCCGAAACGCTTTGCCAAAGAAAGCATAGGCCAGTACCTGACCTGCCATCGATCCGCTGTAATAACCAAGTCCATCTTGGTCTACCTGCTTCTTCTGCTCTTCCACAAATTGTTCCACATCGGATCTGGCCGTACCATTTCCCCATGCTGCATCCCAAGCAAACTTAATGCCTCGCCCAGCATCGACAACTTTACCAAGAGTCATCGCATAGGCAAAACTAGCCACCGTGCCGAACGGATCATAAAAGAGCGCCTCGGCCGTCTGCCCCATTCCAGTTACCGTTTCTCCAACTGAACCATCCGCAAGCCCCTTAGCAAAAGTTGGTTTAAGCTCCTCGGGAATATAGAGCGCAACCTCGCCTGAACCATCTGTCGTCCTGAAATTTTTGGCTACAAAGGTAAACTCATTCTGTATTTTATCCAAGAGACCCAATGTCGTAGGGAAAATTTCTTTTACTTGCATGAAGTCCCAAAAGAATCGTTCTCCTGTTACGCCAGACCAATCGGATTGTAAGAGATAGATCGACTTTTCAAGTTCCCAGACCATCCGCTCCAGTTCCTGTTTCTTTTGCTGAACGAACCTCGCCTTTTCATCTAATACATCGGGATGAACCTCAATTCGCTGCATTCCTCTTCACCGCCAACCTGACCGTAGTATATATACCTAAATTTTAACAAGTCAGAAGGGGTATTGGAATCAAACGAGGGATTCATTTTCTCTAAGGTTATACGGTAGTCGAGCAACATACTTTTAGGTGGTATACTTTCGCATTAGTGCACACACATTTGTTTAAAAGTACTCTCCTGATCTCTTTAAACATCACTGCAACAACACCGATTTAGCTTATCGTCGTAACAAACAATTTAATCCTCGTTTGAAAGTTTTACCCTCTTTAAGTACTTTCACGATTCAACTGGAGAATCTATAACCTTTATCTCTTTTCATAATACTTTACAATCTCTTCAGGTTCCTGTGTTTCTAGGACGATCTGACCCTTTTCAATAAGGATCATGTACGGATAAGTGCTCATATTAAATATCTGTTCGTAATTGAATTGTTGTTCATCACGAACATCATAAAAATTCACATTGGTAACGGGACCTTCTTCTCTTAGCTTCTGATTATTAATATAATCCATGTTCGTCTGCAACTCAGTAATGAAAGAGCGCTCTGCGGGTTTATTTGTAAACACAATTAGTGAAGCATCATTGACTTGGTGCTGGTATAGATATTCAATGGCTTTCTCCCTATTATTCTGACTGCATCCCGCCATCAGTAGTATTAACAGACACAACATCCCGTATCTTCTCATAACCAAACCCCCTCCAAACTTATAAATTGGTTAATCTTACATTATAATTCAAAAAGCTAAAACCTTATTTCTAGAAAGGAGTCTGTCCGCTTGAACAAAAAAAGGATCATCATTGCTATAATTATCGGCCTTATTGTGCTCATTCTCCCTATCATACTGTACTTTGCAGTTGAAGTGTCTGATGAATCAGCACCGCTGGAACATAGCACTTACTCTCCATATACACTGGAACTGAAAAAGAGTTAATTCATGATCGCCATGAGTTAACTCTTTCTTATTTTCTACTCTGCTCCACAGGATTTCTCCATCCAACACAATTTTAATATAAGTAAGCCTCAACCCACTGAAGATACACTCAGACATCTACGAATAGATTGAATGTATCCCAGATGGTACCACTCGTGATAGAGCGTACGCGGAATCACTTCGCCGATTGTACTCATACCTAACTCGCTCTCTCGGAGCAACGGCTCTTCCAGACGACCTGCAAATTTGTTTTTCAATTGGTCTGGTTGTGCCCTTAGGCGCTCTATCAATTCGGTCCAAGATGGGGGTGCGGCATCCCACGTTGCCGGGCTTGTCCCATAACCGAAGAACTTTGCATAGTCCGCGGGAACTTCCGAGTCATCAGCAATAAGATAATGAAACCACATATCCTGGTCCAGAATGATGTGTCCGACATTCCACAGGATGGAGTTATTGAATCCCTTCGGTACATCATGAACCTGTCCTTCATCCATAGAGTCACACACGTCCAGCGTAAATTGCCTCACATCCTGCAGTTGATTCCATAGTACATCTTCACTAAACTTCATGGTTCATCCTCCTTTTCTCCCTTACCTGAATGGTCCATCGATTCCATAGCTAGATCTAAAATATTTTCAATATATAGGCATTTTATCATTTCTCTGTAACTTCATCACTCCTAAGAGCGTTTAGAAATATAGAAAAACCACAGTCCCCTAACCCACTCGAAAAAGAGGCGATTTCATGAGCTGGCCAGAGCCATCTGATCATAGAACTAACCCAGAACAAAATTCCTTCATACCACCCGATCCCCCTGTAAAAAGTAAACCTGCTCGTAGATGGCGCCTGGCGGTCGCTTCTACTTGGTTAACCACAACCCTATTAACGGGGCTGGGCCATGGCTCCATATCGTACGCAGCAACAACTCCGCTGCCACCCAGCGGTACATCTACGGTCCATTCCACCGCAGCAACCACAGAAAACAGACTTCACTATACCGCTGTGGAGGGGGCTCATTATTATACGATCGCACTGCGAAATGACGGTTCCGTCTGGGCTTGGGGTCGGAATATGTTCGGAGAGCTTGGTGTCAGTGAAGACATCCGCTATCGCCATACAACTAGTCCCGTTCGCATTCCGGGAATTTCGAATGTTATAGCTATTTCAGCTGCAGGAGGTGGGATTAACGCTGCCGTTCAGGCAGATGGAACTGTGTGGGAATGGGGCGCTGGTACACTCCCCCACCAAGTCGAAGGCATCTCCTCTGCAAAGGATGTGGTGACTGGTTCTTTCAATATTGCCCTTCTCCGGAACGGTACAGTTATGTCATGGCAGCGCCCAAGTACTCAAGGAAACAAATCTGAAGTTATGCACCGTCCACACGCCGTAAGCGGATTGAAAGACATCATTCAGGTAGGATCATCCGGCCAACAAGGATATGTCTTGAAGAAGGATGGCTCCTTGTGGACATGGGATGAACCGAACCAACCAGATAAATCCCCATCCAAGCCAGCCAGGCTAAAGGGTCTGTCCAACATATCATCGATCACAAGCACAGATACGTCGCTGCTTGTACTGGACCAGAACGGGAAAGTGTGGGGGCTGGACGTGAAGGGTAAGCCAGTTGCTCTGCATCACGACCTCAAGGTGAAGCAGATGGACGGGAATTCGCAATATATCCTGCTGTTAACCACTTCCGGTGAGGTGTACAGCTACGGGAGGACGGTTACAGGCAAAGAAGGCAGAGTTAAGCATCTGTCGGGTATTACCGATATTTCGGCAGGGTATCACCACAATTTGGCCTTATCCTCCAATGGAACTGTCTGGGGTTGGGGAAGTGACAAGTATCAGGAGGCTGGCGCACCTGCAACATCATCTGGAGGCATGGTTTACCAACCCGTTCAGGCCAAGCTGGGCATCGATGTGTATATCAACGATGAGCTGCTCCAGTCCACGTATTCGGCAGTCCAAACCCAACATACCGTTCAACTTCCAGTCAGAGCCGTAGCCAAAGCGATTGGGGCAACATTTGAGATGAACCAGGTAAACGGACTAGTCGAAGCTTATTCATTGCAATATGAAGATCGTACCGTCACAATCCGCCCTAACGAGACGGAGGCCATGGTGAAATCCACCTCTTCCTCTACAGCTCAATCCATTTCATTACCAGAACCAACGGGCAATTATTCGGGTGCGACGACCGTTCCCTTTGAAGTATTTGAGGCCCTGTGGCTTACTGTGAACTGGGATGAAGAGACAAGCAAGCTAACTATCCAAAGTGATACGTAGCAACGAGATCATTCATAATGTACAGGAGGATTCATTACAATGTGGTTAAAAAAGATAATAGGTGCAGGTATCGTTTTCTCTGTCCTGCTCATGCCCGTTAGTACATTGGATGCGAAAGGGAAATCCCCTACTGAACCGTCATCCAAGGTAGTCAATACTGCAGCAGATTCAGTAAAACCAGATCTGAATGCTCTGCTCATTGGTCAAACCCATCACCAAGGCCGTGCAGCATACACCGGCAGCTTCACGATGGTTGCTGACAATGGAACACTTGCAGACATCATCATTGAAAATCATAGTAATCACCCCATGTATATGAACCTGTATGTCGACGACTACAGTGAGCCTATGGAGACCATGATCAGCAAAAACAGTGAAAAAACCGTCAATCTCCTTGCCTTGCAAAACACTAGTGTCAAGGTGTATATCTACAGCAGAATAGGGCATGAAATGGACCTCTCCATACGTGCAGAACAATTCCGTTAATCCTTAATCTGTCGAATATTTTACATACCAAAATCCCCTTCACGCGTGCGGTACAGGTTCACTTGAACACGAACTGCACCACCTTGAAGGGGATCTATTTTCACTTTAGTTTACTCTTTACTATAGAAGCATCTGTTTCTTAAAACCACTTACTTCTCAAACCGAAACCATCCGAAGTCAAACTGACTTCCCGGCAGGAAGATAAAGGTTACTTTTTGCACGCCTGATACTTGTTCAAGCTCAAATACCCGTTCCTCATACTCTTCCGAGTGCGTGAACTCGACCAGCTGGTTGCTCTGTCCATCTTCGCCTGCGAAGCGGATATGAATCGTGTTTTTATCAATCGGTGAACGGCCATAGATGACGAGCTTCGACGTGCCTTCTGCCGTAAAGTCCATATTTTCGAACTCCAGTGACACGTTGTTACCGATCCCCTCTACATACTCATCCTGGATCGAGAACGTATCGCCGTAGAGATGGTCGCATGAAGCGGCCGTGTTTTGCTCAAATGCACGACTCTGACGCTCGAACGAGAAGCCCTTGATATGAATCTTCTGCTTCAGTACAAAACAGATCGACGTAATGCCGCTCAGCCGCTTGGACAGCTGATACGTCTCTTCCTGATACACATTCCATCTGGATTCCTTCTGGTAGACCACGTCAGCCAGCAGCGTGCTGCCCTCCTCATCCGGCATGCCCTCCCAAATTTGCAGGAAATAATCCTCGCTCGACAGTGCAAAGATCGGAATCGTAATGGTATCGGAGCCGTAAGGTCCGAAGTCGATATTACGGAAGCCGACATGCGTCTCCCCATCACGACTTGTCGCTACACCGCGTTCGTTGCCGTTACCGACATCGCCTTTGGTGTAATCGTACAATCCACCAGTAATGAAGCCGTACGGATCTTTGTAGGCTGTACCCAGACCCGTTGCTTTGAATTCAAGCTGCGAGATCAGCTTTGTTTTGTCCGTACCATTGCTGCTCGTTGCACGAAGGCGGAATTCGCCATCGCCCAGCGCCGACACGCGTACTTCCAGACCGTTCGCTTCGACCTTCGCAATGTTGGACTCAATACCGGCATCATTGACCACAGCCCACTCAATGTCACGGTACGACGTGTTCTCAGGATACAGCTTGGCGGTAACCACCATCTCCTGGATCGACGGATCGAAGGCTTGTCCAGCTTCACTGATAATCTCGATTTTTCGCAAAGGAATCTCTTGCGCACGTCCGGTGAGGACTGGGCGTTCTTCGTTCTCGGTTAACACGGTTTTTCCCTGAGTCGCAACGGATGCGGACGCACTCATGAATTCGCCATCCACTGCCTTCGATTCGAACTCGGCTGCTGCACCCTGGAGTCCTTCGGAAGTTACTTCGATCCGGATGCTGCCCGGTTCATGTGTTGCCCCGATGATTGCCATCAGCTTGCCGCTGAACAATCTTCTGCTCAGACCTTTGTACGGATCATAGTCCGTGCTGTCCCCGTTATCCAGACCAAGCAGTCGCCCTGCACCTGTCACATGAACTTGTACACGGTTGTTTGCATTTTGCACGGGATTGCCCGCTTCATCTTCCACTTGAATCTCCACGAAAATAAGATCAGTTCCATTCGCTTGCAGCTGCTCTTTATCCGCTTGCAGACGAACCTTCTGTGCGTCCTTATAGGATCGCTGTACATCCGTTGCGATAATCTCTCCGTTCTCATCATAAGCGATCGCTTTCAGCTCGCCCTCTTCATACGGCACTTTCCACCAGCCAACCAGCTGAGTTCCGTTCGCATGATCAATATCATATGTCCCGATCGTCTTGCCGTTCAGCTGCAATTCGATCTTCGGCGCATTACTGCACACGCGTACATCAATCAGCTGACCAGGGCTGAAATCCCAGTAAGGGAACAGGTGAACCATCGGGCTTGTTTTGTAATCGGTCCAGGCTGCTTGATAGATATAGTAGGAGTCTTTCGGGAACGTCGCTGTGTCCAGCTGTCCAAAATATGAATTCTTCGTATGATATGGGGTCGGCTCTCCGATATAGTCGAATCCGGTCCACAGGAATTGCCCCAGTGAATATGGCCGATCCCGTTCTGCCAAAATGCAGTATTCTGCAGACTTCGCACCCCAGCTTGTCGTACTGTTGCCCAGTGCGGAGCACTGCTCGTCATCATCTGCCAGAATGGATTGCTCGAACGGGAAGTGATAGATCCCACGGCTTTGCACCACAGATGATGTTTCACTACCGTAGATAATCCAGTCCGGGTGCTCCTCATGGTGCTTGTCGTAATATTTCTCTGCATAGTTGTAGCCTGCCAGCTTCACGATATCCGCACATTTTTGCGCATTTTCCCAAGGCATGTAGTTGGAACCAATGGTTATGCCTGCGTTGCCTTTTGGATCGAATTCCAGTACATACTCCATCAGCATTCGCGTTACTTCCTGTCCCCGTTCATCCGCATGGGTATCATAGATTTCATTCCCGATACTCCACATGACCAGACTTGGATGGTTGCGGTCACGCTTCACCCAGCTCTTCACATCCGTGTGTGCCCATTCCGGGAAAAATCTCGCATAGTCATAAGGCGTTTTGGATCTTTCCCACATGTCGAAGGCTTCCGAGACGATTAGCATGCCCATCTCATCTGCGAGCTCCATGAACTCCTTGGCAGGCATATTGTGCGCGGTCCGGATCGCATTGACGCCCATCTCCCGCAGCAGATTGAACCTTCTGCGAAGTGCCGTCAGGTTGAAAGCCGCCCCGAGTGCGCCCAGATCATGGTGCTCGCACACACCATTCATTTTCATTTTGACCCCGTTCAGATGGAAACCTTCGTTCGGATCCAGCTGGACGTCCCTGAAGCCAATTCGCTGCGATACCGACTCAAGCGTCTGTACATGCTGGTCCGCATCCACCACTTGCAGTTCCGTAACCAGTTCATACAGATTCGGTTCATCGGTGCTCCACAGTTTTGGGTTCTCCACCACAATCTGCTGACGGTCCGTTACTTCTGTATCTCCACCTGCAGCAGCCGTAACCGCCGCTGTATTAGTCGCAATAACCTGACCCGCATATCGGATCGTATGCACAAGCTGTGCGTTCTGATCGATATTCAGCTCCGTGTCCAGTTCAACCTGCCAGCCCGCTGGCTGCTGCTTAATGGATACGTAAATGCCGTCGGTTACGATATGGTTGCGATCTCTCGTCTTGAGCCATACATTGCGATAAATTCCAGCCCCGGAATACCATCTGCTGTTCGGACTCTGATGCACCACTTTTACGATGATTTCATTATCGCCTTCCACCAGCGCATCCGTGATCTCATGTTCAAACGAGGAATAACCGTATTTCCACTCCCCAACCAGCTGGTTGTTCACATATACGGAAGAGTTCATGTAAACGCCATCAAAACAAAGCAGATGCTGCTGATCATCCTTCGTGTACGGGAATGTTTTGCGGTACCACCCAATGCTGTCTTCGTACAGGTCGAGCGTATTGTAGATCAGCCAGTCATGGGGAAGCTCCACAGGCTCGAATGCCAGTCCCGCAGGGTTCGTAACATCCAGTTTGGTTTTCGCAAATTGCCATCCATCATTAAAAAGCTTTTTCTGGTTCATCGGTATTCTCACTTTCTGTGTGATTTATGATTGCGGTTACATAAAATGGCGACTTTCGCCGATAACCTTTTCGAAAACGGTTCGACGTGACATAGATACTCCAACCGATTATATCATCTGATGGTTTCGATGTACGTTAATTTCATGCATTTTTTGGTGAGATTATATGAACAATCCACATTACAAATTCTATGGGGGCCAGATGGCATCTACTCATGTTCAGCTGAGCATTCATATTTGAACATATGGATATTCCTTTATACCTATATGAAGTATCAGTCTAACGATTCAAATTTAAGGAAACAACGCCGGTCTCCAAATATTTGTAAAACTATTCCTGTAATTTCTTGTAATCCTATGTTAGATTATCCCTTGGAATAAAAACACATCTATAGATAGGGGACATGTAACGTGAAAAAGAGGTCTTGGGTATTATCCATTATTATGAGTTTTGTATTGCTGGGCGGGGTATTCGCTCCTGCTGGTTCCTATGCGGCTGCAGCGGAAGACACCACCACTACATATTCGGAAGAGAACTACACGGAAGTGGACACGTCGGAACAAGAGCCGATTCCTAGCGCTGAAGAGGAAGATTTCCTGAACTACCTGGATGCACTTGATCGCACAACTGTTTATGAAAAGAAAGCCCTGGATTCCATTGGCAGCACGTATGTTACATCCGCCAACCGCAAATCCATCTTCCTGAAATTGAACAATACTGCGGTTCCCAATTACACCAAGTATGTGTCCATGCTGAAGCAGATCAAGCCAGAGAACGCGGAGCTGCAAAAAATCCATAACAAACTGATCAAAGGAAGCTATGCACAGCTTGAAGGCTATCTGCTGTTCAAGAAATCCGTATCCAAAACCAAAGTAAATAGCACCCTTCTGAAACAAGGCAATGCCAAAATTGACACAGGCATTAAAATTCTGGAGCAATACAAAAAAGAAATCCAAGCCTACGCCCAAGAACTGGGCTACGATTTTTAATGAAGCAAACTTTAGACGAACAGCCCGAGCAGAGGCATGCCCATTCACCTGCTAGCCATTTAAATAAAATGAGATTTCAGGAAAAAAAAGTGTTTTCTTTTGCCGGGATAATTCGTATAATAGCCGTATAATCAAAAGGCTATGCTGCCGAAAGGTACAACCTCGTGAACAATGGAGGTTGTGCCTTTTTTGCGTTTTCATGGCCGAATATCATCTGAATTTCATCGTATAAGGAGTGATTCAACATGATTCTTGAAGCCATTTACCATCGTCCCAAATTAAACTGGTCCTATGCCTACGACCGGTCCACCATGCACCTGCGGCTGCGTTCCAAACGCGGGGATCTGGATGCCGTCATTGCCATTACCGGGGATAAATATGCCTGGGAGCAGACCATCACCCACACACCGATGCGAATCTTCGCCCGGGATGAGCTGTTCGATTATTGGGAAGTCGAAACCCAGCCTCCCTACCGGAGACTGCGTTATGGCTTCCAGCTGGTCGAGGGGGAGAAAAATGTCTGGATGACCGAACGTGGATTCGAGGAAGCTCTGCCGGAACATCCGCTGGAATTTTTCGATTTTCCATTTATGAATCCGGTCGACATTTTTGAACCGCCTGCCTGGGTCAAGGACGCTGTATTTTATCAGATTTTCCCTGAACGCTATGCGAATGGTGATCCTTCCATTAGTCCGAAGAACGCTGAGCCTTGGGGTGGGGAGCCTACACCGACGAATTTCTTCGGGGGTGACCTGCAGGGGGTGCTCGATCATCTGGATCATCTGAGTCAGCTTGGCGTGAATGCAATCTACTTCTGCCCGCTGTTCGAGGCTACAACCAATCACAAATACAATACGGCCGACTATATGAAGGTGGACCCTCATTTCGGGACCAATGAACAACTGAAAGAGCTGGTGGATGCCTGTCATCAGCGTGGCATTCGGGTTGTGCTTGATGCAGTTTTCAACCATTCGGGCAGAGAGTTCCCGCCTTTTGCTGACGTATTGGCGAACGGGGCAGCTTCCCCCTATGCGGACTGGTTCTACGTCAGGGATTGGCCGCCACGCATTGAAGATGGCATACCGACCTACGATACCTTTGCCTTCGAACCGCTTATGCCGAAGCTGAATACGGAACATCCCGAGGTTAAGGCCTATCTGCTGGAGGTCGCGCGGTACTGGATTGAGGAAATGGACATCGATGGATGGAGACTGGACGTTGCCAACGAGGTGGATCATCAGTTCTGGCGTGAATTCCGTCAAACGGTAAAAGCCATCAAGCCTGACGCCTATTTGCTCGGCGAGATCTGGCATGATTCGCTGATGTGGCTGCAGGGAGATCAGTTCGATGCGGTGATGAACTACCCATTCACCAACTCGGTGCTGGACTATGCAGTCCACGGCAAGCTGGATGGACTCGGCTTCGCGAATGAGATCGGCAAGCTGCTCGCAGCCTACTCCCAGCCTGTGACCGAAGCTGCCTTCAATCTGCTGGGCAGCCATGATACACCCAGACTGCTTACCCTGTGCGACGGGGATATCCGCAAGATGAAGCTTGCCGTTACAATGCTTCTCACGTACCCAGGGGTACCCTGCATCTATTACGGAGACGAAGTGGGTCTGGATGGCGGATATGATCCCGGCTGCCGCAAATGTATGGAGTGGGATGAAACCAAGCAGAATCTTGAGCTTCTCGACTTCTTTAAGCAGACGATTGCCCTGCGCAAAGCGCACCCTGCACTGCGCAGCACCGAGTTGAAGATTCTCCATGCCGAAGCTGGAGATCCGGTTATTGCAATGGAACGAGTGGATTCAGCCACAGGGGAACGTTTCCTCATCGTGCTGAACGCTGGTGATGAAGCTTGCAGTGTAGACCTGCCTCTGACAGATCGAAGCGTCTGGCGAGACCTGTTTACGACCACTTCTATAGAAGCGAAACAAAACAAACTGTCTCTGAAACTGGAAGCTTACGGCTTCTCCCTGCTGCAGCTCGAAGTGAAACAACCTGCAGAAGCCTGATCACCTGACCGTTCCTATGGCAGCAGTCTAAGACTTAGACATTTCACCGTCCCTGCACCTTATTTCTTGTTCTTCATTAATTCCATTCTCCTTCCGAGCAAAAAAAGGGCTGAACGTTGAATAACGTCCAGCCCTTCTCTCTTAAGCAAGCCATTAAGCGTTCCAATACCCTAATGAAATATCAAACATCTCTCTTCTTCGGTTACAAGCTTACGACGATTCCGATTCCAAAGCTGCTGATGTCTCTTCCCTCGCTGCCGCAACTTCATCCATGGGTGAATCAGCTGCTGCAGGTGTTCTGACTTTCTTCATTCTCGAGCTCACAAGCCCCTCTTCCGTAATGACAATTTTCTGTGGAATCTTGTACGGGGGCAGCTTGTCCTGGCAGTACGACCAGATCAATCGTCGCAGCTCGGCAAGCGTGCAGTCTGTCGCGAGCTTAACGGTGGCCTTCACCTTCTGCCCTGTGATGCTGCTCGGTTCTCCTGTAATCACTGCTGCCTGGATGCAGTCCATCTGTTCCAGAATGCTCTCCACTTCGGCCGGATACACCTTACGCCCGCCTACATTAATGATCTCGGAGCGGCGGCCGAGGATACGGATATACCCCTGTTCCAGTACCGCTTCATCCCCTGTGCGCAGCCATCCGTCGTCGGTAAATGGCGACGGGGCGTTCAGATAACCGATCATGGCTGTTTCTGTCCGGATCTGAAGTTCACCTTCAACTACCCTGAACTTGACGTGATCATCATGAATGGCAAACAGCAGCGATCCTGGCTCCTTGGAACTTGTCGGCAGAATGCCGAGTTCAGACATACCATAGGCCTGTATCGTTCGTATCCCAGGGAACCGTCGATTCCAGGCGGCCAGTACCGTTTCGGGCATGACCTCTGACCCGTAGGAGACAACTTCAAGACTCGATAGATCGTATGCCTCATCATTTCGGCCGAGCAGCAGCAGATTCATGAATGTTGGAGAAACCGGGAGAGCCTGAACTCGATGCTTCTCAATCGTCCGGCATACTTCCTCGGGGGAACGATCCGCAATAATGCACAGGCAGCCTCCACTGGACAGCGATTGCAGCATTGTATTTACCCCGCCGATATGGTCAAACATCATGAACGGAATCGTTTGCAATGGCCGCACCTGCCGCCGGAAACGCTGTAAGAGCCGATCTGCACGATGAACCGTGGCCTTGCTCACACCGGTCGATCCGGATGAGAAGAGCACGAGTCCACCCACACCTTCCTGCTCAAGCGCAGCCAGTAAACCAGGACGTGAACAGGCATCAGACTCATCCCGGATCGATAACCTGCCATTTTCAATACCAAGACGCCACTTCACCTGTGCCAGCCGAATATATTCCTGCCGCTTGGCTTCAACCAGATGAAGGTCCATGGGCAGCACAATGCATCCCTTTCCAAGAAGCGCAATGAACGCTGCGACCGCATAGGGAGAGTAGTCTTCCTCCAGCGTTACGAGCTGCCCATGCAGTCCTTCTGCCGCAATCCATTCATCCATCATCACGATCTGCTCGAGCAGCCATGCGTAGCTATACTCCCTATCTTCCCAGATGAATGCGGGACGCTCCCCCTGTTCTGCGAATCGCTCCAGCAGGAATTGAATGCTCATCCCGCATCCTCCTCCTGATCAGGCAGCCATTGCCGTTCAAGATAGTCCACCAGCGAACCAACCGTTTGATACGGGCTCTCCGGCAATGAGGCTGCGGCCATCTCGGAAAGTGCGGCTCCTGCTCCCGTTCCCCATTCGTCTTCAAGCCCCTGTTCGACGACAGCAAGCAAGGACACCAGCTCCAGTGAATCCAGTTGTCCATCCCGGCCATATAGCGGTGCGTTCCCACCCTTGTCGAGGGGTATGGTCGTATTATGGTACGCATTCAGTTCCCGGCAGCTATCCAGCACAATGCGGAGCAGGGCATCTCTATAGCCATTTTCGGTTTGCGGGGCCATCTGCCGATTGAAGCATGCCTCCTGCGGAACAGCACTTCGGAGAGCTTCGTACCAGCGCCATTCATCGGCGATCAACTGGTGTATTACTCTTGTTAGCTGTACCCGCCAATCCGCCCGCTGCTTGATCCGACTGACCTGAAGCAATTGGTTTGCTTTCTCCCACCGTTCAATGATTGCATCAAACGCTACGGAATACTGATCCAGTGGAGAACCAAGCCATAGTGCGGCTTCTTGAAGCAGATCCCGGAGAAAATAGCGGCTCCAGCGCATATCGAACAGCAGACCCGCTATCAGCGTGTCATTCGGTTGATTCCCTGGATTCCCTAAATTCCCTTCCTCCCGCTCCTGCAGTGCCTTCATCAAATGAAGGGACACGCCCTGTCCAAAATGATAGCTGCGCTCCCCTTGGGTAATGGTCCTACCCGTCATAAATTCACTGATCTGTGTCCCCAGCGCCTGGCTCAACATCTCACGATAACCGGAGGAATCAAGCTTTCCGGTTGCACGGACGTCCATGGTGCCATAGGTACGCAGCTTCTCCTTGCGCTTCGCAGGAGCTAGCTCGGGTATGCTTTGGTTTCCTTTCCAGAATTCATGAAAGGCTTCTTGGGAGACCTTTCCGATATATTTCGAGGGAACCGGATCATAGACGTGAAAATGCTCATCATCGATGCCATACACTGCAATCCAGTGATCTACCAGATGCAGACGAGAGCCTGGTTTGACATGTTTGCGGATGTACTCGGGGTTCTGATAATCTTCGCAATAAGGCAGGTGATAACTGGTTCCCGTAGCGAGAAAGAGTCCCCCTTCGCCTATATGCTGCCGCATATGCACCTTCCCCTCCTCGAAGCTGCCCAGCTCCCGCTGGCCATACATCTCCCAAATCGGTTCCTCATAGTCCAGCTTGTGAAAATAAGGCTTCACCAGTCCGTTATCCGCGCACGAAGGAAGGCAGTACAATCGGCTTGCGGCGAGCAGAGCCAGGCTACTGATCGACCCTTGCCGCAGAAGCACCTCATGAATCAGAGGAAAGTTGCAGGGATAGTAATACGGGATGTCCATTACTGGAGCGAACGATTGGATCATCATGATCATTGACCTCCTGTTCCCGCTTTGGCAGTCGAACTGCCCCAAGACTGGATGTGATAATGCACTGACATGTTATCTGTTGCCCGAATGACCCGATTGGCTACTGGCATGCCATTCATGTCCGTCTCAAAGCGCCGGAAACCGCGTGTGAACCGGAAGGAAAAACCACTATCGCGTGGGACAAGGTAACAGCCTTCATAACGCCCCGTTCCCGTGCGAACCAGCTTCATGCCCATCCCTCCATATATGGATTCAGCAGGCTCTTCTTCATTTTCCACTTCGGCACAAATGCATACCTCAACGCGAGCAGAGAGTTCAGGAATAACGGTATACTGACGAGTCGTTGATAACTCTCCTACGGTCAGGGTGATGAGCGCACTGCCTGGGCCGACAGGCACCAATTCACCATTCGGACGTACCTGAAGCACATCCGGGTGGCTAGACGTATAGCTCCCTTCGAGCAGGCTCTGCACCCAGCCGCTATCATAGTGAAGTCTTGCATTAATGCACGTGTTCATTCCACCGGATAAACCAATGATCTCTCTGCCTTGCATTTCCAATGCCACAGGTTGGCCTACTTCGCCAAACATGTACAGTAAGGGAAGGTCGACTCGTTCGCCCCAATCGGATTCCTGATGACAGGCCTCCGGTTGCTCCAGAAAAGCCATGCGATCCCGAGTTCCAATCCCTCTCTCAAGTAATTCATGAGCAACCTTTCTAACCTGGGAGGGCAGGAAGAGTCCTTCTGCATCCCCAATGTCCATCCACATCTGCACGTCTGGCACCTTATCCGTCAAGCGATACATCGCTTTTTCCAACAGACCGCTGTCCGACCATTCATCCAGCTGCACATCTACCAAAAACGGCGACATCATGACCAATTTTCCGAATACCTCCGGATACCGCATGCCCATATGTAGTGTACATAGTGCCGCCGCTGATGAACCAAGCAGCCCTGTATTGGACTTGTCCGGAAGCGTACGGTATCGATGGTCGATCAGGGGCTTCAATTCATGAATGATGAAATGTTCGTATGCGACCCCTGAACAACCCACGCTTATCGCTTCCCTCTCAGGTGCAATGAAATGGTAGAACTCGTTGTGCGTGACCGGGCGAACATGCGCAATGCCAACCATAATCAGTGGCTTGATCTGCCCGGCGGTAATTAGCTCGTCCACCGCTCGATCCATATGCCACGTTTCATTACCGGGTCCAGGTGGACCAAAGGCACGCTGCCCAGCATGAACATAGAGAACAGGATAATGCCGATCCGTCTGCTCCTGATAACCTGGCGGGAGGTACACATAAATGTTGCGGACATTGCCCAGCTGTGACGCACGAATACCTTCCAGACATTCTATGACCGAATGCGTGCTCAATGGATCATCAACCGCCTCTCATCTCCGAATTGCTCTGAATCATACATGATTCAGGTACCCAACATTCCCCTATTCCATCCCCGCCATGGCTGCATGCACAAACAACCCCGCCTCAGTAGAGACGGGGTTGTTTCAAGACACATCAATGTCTTAAAATACATGGCCCTCATATTGGTGGATCTGCGAATAGTTTAAGTCCCGGATCGTCATTTGTAAATATGAAAATAGAAAAAAAATTCTCTTGAGAAAGTTATTGACATAAATGTAATTATTTCTTACGATAACGATGTGATCATAACTCGAGGGCCATGCTTTTAAACCCAAGCGGTTTAGGACAACCCCGGTAACTCCCCAGGAGATACCGGGGTTGTTGGCGTGTCGAAGGAGGGAAGTCTTTAAGCCACAGAATGTCTCCTCGTACAATTGTAAGCGCTATTATTCGAGAGCCAGGTTAGTTGTTTTTGTTGAAAACTACTACATTCATGAAGGGTGGATTACCATGTTTCAAATGGCCAAACGCGTTCTCCTCAGTACCACGCTAACGTTCAGCCTGCTTGCCGGCAGTGCATTGCCTTTCCTGCCTGCTTCCGCGATTTATGCCGATGCAGATACTGCTGTCACCAACAAGCAAAATTTTAGTACCGATGTCATCTATCAAGTTTTTACGGACCGATTTCTGGATGGTAACCCATCCAACAACCCTACCGGAGCTGCCTTTGATGGCACATGCAGCAACCTGAAGCTGTACTGCGGTGGCGACTGGCAGGGGCTGATTAACAAAATCAATGACAACTATTTCAGTGACTTGGGTGTCACAGCCCTCTGGATCTCCCAGCCTGTCGAAAATATTTTCGCTACCATCAACTACAGCGGCGTAACCAATACAGCCTATCACGGCTATTGGGCACGGGATTTCAAGAAGACCAATCCGTATTTCGGAACCATGACCGATTTTCAGAATCTGGTAACCACCGCCCATGCGAAAGGCATCAAAATCATTATTGATTTCGCGCCAAACCATACGTCCCCTGCCATGGAAACCGATACCTCCTTCGCCGAGAACGGCAAACTGTACGATAACGGCAGCCTGGTTGGCGGGTACACCAATGATACGAACGGATATTTCCACCACAATGGCGGCTCCGATTTCTCCACTCTTGAGAATGGCATTTACAAAAACCTCTACGATCTGGCCGATCTCAATCACAATAACAGCACGATCGATACATATTTCAAAGACGCCATCAAGCTGTGGCTGGATATGGGCGTGGACGGAATCCGTGTCGATGCGGTGAAGCACATGCCTCAGGGCTGGCAGAAGAACTGGATGTCATCCATCTATGCACACAAGCCGGTATTTACCTTCGGCGAATGGTTCCTGGGATCTGCTGCACCCGATGCGGATAACACAGATTTTGCCAACGAATCCGGCATGAGTTTGCTTGATTTCCGTTTCAATTCGGCTGTGCGCAACGTGTTCCGGGATAACACATCCAACATGTACGCGCTGGATTCCATGCTTACGGCTACGGCAGCAGATTACAATCAGGTGAATGACCAAGTCACTTTCATTGACAACCATGATATGGACCGTTTCAAAACGAGTGCTGTGAACAACCGCCGTCTGGAACAGGCGCTGGCCTTCACCCTGACCTCACGCGGCGTACCTGCCATCTATTATGGTACCGAGCAGTATCTGACCGGGAACGGCGATCCGGATAACCGGGGCAAAATGCCTTCCTTCTCCAAATCGACTACAGCGTTCAGCGTCATCAGCAAGCTGGCACCTCTGCGCAAATCCAACCCGGCGATTGCCTACGGTTCCACACAGCAGCGCTGGATCAACAATGATGTATATATCTATGAGCGCAAGTTTGGCAAAAGCGTTGCCGTCGTTGCCGTTAATCGCAATCTCACGACGCCAACCAGTATCACGAACCTGAGTACGTCGCTTCCATCAGGAACGTACACCGATGTGCTGGGCGGCGTGCTGAACGGAAACAACATCACGTCCAGTGGAGGCAATATTTCTTCCTTCACGCTCGCAGCAGGAGCTACCGCTGTGTGGCAGTATACGGCAAGTGAAACGACGCCAACCATCGGTCACGTTGGCCCTGTAATGGGCAAACCAGGTAACGTCGTTACCATCGACGGACGCGGGTTCGGATCCGCCAAAGGTACCGTCTACTTCGGTACAACAGCCGTTACGGGCTCAGCCATAACTTCATGGGAAGACACTCAGATCAAAGTCACCATTCCACCAGTAGCAGGCGGTGACTATGCAGTGAAAGTAGCTGCCAATGGTGTGAACAGCAATGCCTATAACGACTTCACCATCCTAAGCGGTGATCAGGTCTCGGTTCGGTTCGTCATCAATAATGCCACAACCGCGCTGGGTGAGAATATCTACCTGACAGGCAACGTGTCCGAACTCGGTAACTGGACCACGGGTTCAGCTTCTATTGGACCGGCTTTCAATCAGGTCATTCACGCCTACCCGACTTGGTATTATGACGTAAGTGTTCCAGCCGGGAAACAGCTGGAATTCAAGTTCTTCAAGAAAAACGGCGCTACCATTACGTGGGAAGGTGGATCCAATCACACCTTTACAACACCGACCAGTGGTACTGCCACTGTAACGGTAAACTGGCAATAACTAGCCAGGATCCATTAAGGAAGCCCGGAGCAGCGCTTATGCAGCGCACGCTCCGGGTTTTGACGTTTAATCTGTTTCTGGTTTATCGGTACGTTCGAATGGACTTCAATGTGGTTGCCGCAAGGATTCCGGTTGCGAGCAGAAGCATACCGAGCCCCTCCAGCACCGCCGCTGCACCCCACTGATCAGCCATCACCGAGACAACTGTCAATCCCAGGATAGGTGCCGTGCTAGTAATTGTACCGACAACACCGTAGATTCTCCCCTGCAGCTCATCGGGTACCGCTCTTCTTAGCATGATCTGGGTGAGCATCGTGCAGCAGGCAAACATTGCTCCCCCGCCCATGATGAGCGGAAGTGCCATTATGGGAGAAGTTACTTGTGACAGGAGAATATAGACCGGCCCCAGTACCAGCAGTCCGATGAATACCCATCGTCCTCTTCGCTTCATTCGATTCCCCGAAGCAATCAACACTCCCGAACCAATCATATAACCGAGTGGAATACACGTTTCAATCAATCCAAACTGCACGGGGTCCGCTTCCCATACCTTGACTGCCATCACCTGAACTAGCATCATAGCCGACATGAAAAATAAAATCAGCAGTGGATTAAGCAATACAATCGACCGAATTAGAGGACTGCGATAGATATAGGAGAATGACCCCCGCCATTCCTGAACGAACGTGGTCTGCTTATCGCCCGATCGCTTTACCTCCGGGAAACGACCGGCCATCAGTACACATACCGCCGATAGAAGAAAAGTGGCTCCTGTAATCAATAAGGCGACAAACCCGCCAAAGGCGGCAACGGCGACTCCGGCTGCCGCGAGTCCGCTGATTCGGGCCAGGTTATCCACCAGATGAATGGTCCCCGTAGCTTGCTGAATATGCTCCCTGCCCACCATGCTTGCCACAGACGCGTGGAATGCAGGCGCCTGAAACAGGCTGGAGAACATGGAAAGCGAGAGCATCAGCAGCAGCACAGGAAATGGTACATGCAGCCCAAACAAACTCACTGCGATGAATATGGCCATCACACCCCGAAATACATCCGAGGTCAGCATCAGCTTCCGGCGATCCATCCGATCAGCAACCGTACCTGCCAGTGATCCGAATAAAAAACTGACCGCCATGTTGCAGATTTGAACGGCAGCCATGCTCTTGGCACTTCCCGTCGTCTGGAGCACCCATAGACTGATGGCAATACCGTTAAAGCAGTCTCCGAACACGGAGATCCCATAGCCGTATAAAATCCTGCGGAAAGTGACATGCTGCCAGAGCTTTGGTGGAATGCTGTTTTCGCGCAGCACGGCTTGTCCATCTTCATATCCAATCGCCTCGGGCTCAGTGGACGGTATTATTCCCATACATCCCTTTCCTCCCCTAGTTATGATGGAGCCCTATGCAAAATCAGGCACTTCCGTTGTCATGTCCGTCGAAAAGAGACATGACATGGCGGAAGTGCCTGAATGTGCTGCCGCGTAGAGGCGGCCATCTATGCTGTTAATGGCACGGCATTATCCTTTGGAAGCACCTGTTGTGAGCCCCTGGACCAGGAAGCGCTGAAGGAACACGAACAACAGCGTAATCGGTATCGCGATCAGCACAGCCCCTGCAGCAAACATAGTGAAATTACTGTCCTGGTACCGATTGACCAGATCCCACATGCCTACTGCAAGCGTCCAGTTTTCCTTTGTCCGCAGAACAAGCCGGGCGAAGATGAAGTCCATCCATGCACCAGTGAAGCTGGTTAGCGCCACATAGGTCAGCATCGGTTTGGATAATGGCAGGATGATGCTGGTGAACACCCTCAGGTGACTCGCACCATCAATGCGTGCTGCCTCATCCAGACTGCGTGGAATCGTATCGAAGAATCCTTTGACGATAAATCCGCCGAGTACTGCTCCGGAAGAATACACCAGGATCAACGCAGCATGCGTATCGAGCAGCTTGATCTGCAGCAAAATGATATAGATCGCGATCATGCTCATAAAGCTCGGGAACATGCCGAGAATCAGCATGGTGGAAAGAATCGTCTGCCGCCCGCGAAACCGGAAACGGGATAGGGCATACATCCCAAGCGTCACCATGAGCGTGGAGAAGATCATGGTGAAAAAGGCAATTTTCAGCGTGTTCAGATACCACCTGCCATACATGAAGGATGGATTGTTGAACAATTCGCCATAGTGGGACAAGGTAAAGGCTTCAGGCCACAAGCGCTCACTGAACAGTGCCGCACCAGGTCGCAGGGAAGAGAGAAAGATCCACAACACCGGATAGACGGAGACCACGGCAATGATGATCAGCAGCACATAACTAAGCGTTAGCCGCAGCGGATTATTGCGTTTCTTCATTGAATCATGTCCTCCTCCTTGAACGATTTGGAGCGACGGAAATTCCAGATGGAAAACGACGCGATAATAATGAAGATGATGATGCCCACCGCTGAAGCCATGTTGTATTTGTTGTTGTCCAGCGTAAGCTTGTAGAGCCAGGTCACCAGCAGGTCTGTTGCTCCCGCATACTGGTAGTCGCCTCGTAACGGATTACCGTTGGTCAATAGGAATATGACATTGAAATTGTTGAAGTTTCCGGCAAATTGCATGATAAGCACCGGAGTTGTTGCAAAAAGGATGAATGGCATGGTGATGATCCGGAATTTCTGGAATGCGGATGCTCCATCCACTTCAGCAGCCTCATACAGATCACGTGGAATCGCCGTCAGAACGCCAAGGATCAGCACCATGCTGACCGGAATACCGATCCACATGTTAACAACAATGACCGTGACCTTGGCCCAGAATGGATCGGTCAGCCAGGGCAGTCCGTCCAGACCAAAAGCTCTCATATACGTATTAATTGGACCGAATTGACCATTGAACAGGTTCCGCATGAGCAGCAAGGAAATGATCTGTGGTATGGCATAAGGGAGAATGAAGATCGTCCGCCACAGCTTTTTGAACCGGATGCCTCGCTGCTCAATCAGCAGCGCTACAAGTACCCCGCCAAAATAAGTGGTCACGGTTGCGAGTATCGCCCATATCACCGTCCATGTTAATACGCCATAAAAGGTGTGACTCCATGATTTGAGCTGAATCAGGTCGCTAAATGTCTTGAACCCTACCCAATCCACGAGCTTGGCAGGCGGAATATGATCCGGTGCCGAGTAGTTGGTAAACGCGAGGGTGATCGTAAACAGGATCGGCATGATCGTGAAGAACAGCACCCCCAGAGCAGGAATGGACAAAAACAGATATGGAAAATTTTTGTCCATCATGTTACGGAGTGAAGCTGCCGCTCCCAGTGTTTTCTTTCCTTCCTCCCTCGCAAGTCCCGTAAGGTACGCATCACGGATGTTCAGGATGTAGACAATGATAAATACAAAAAACACGAGCAGCACAATAATTCCCTCTAACAGTAAAAAGATTGAATGGTCGCCCCGCTGAAGTACCGTAGACCCATTCACTTTGACAAAACGCTGCGTATTTTCCCCCAGTGTCCATATTCCCCATACGGCCTGCGACAGGCGGGGAAGCAGGTAAGCAAGACCTGCCCCCTCCAGTAACAGTAAGAAAATTCCCTTGATCCATTGCCGGTTGTACAGCTGTCCTAGACCCTGCAGTATGATGGATAATATGGCCGCTGTCATCCGGTGCTGCTTTTCCCTGCTTGGCTGAGCAGACACCGGGACATGCTGCTGTTTCATTCGCTCTCTCCTCTCCACCTTCTCCTTACCAGGTGCTCCGTCCGATTATTGAACCGTTGCCAGACTCTCTTGGATCTGCTTCACGGCGTTATCCAGCGACGCCTTCACATCCTTGCCGCCATCCCAGATATCGGTCATGGCTGAAGTGATCGGGCCCCAGACGCTATCCATTGCTGGAAGCGAAGGCATCGGCGTCGAATTGTTAAACTGCTCAAGGAACGCCTTGTTGATTGGATCCTCCTGTACCTTCGGATCAGCTGCCACGTTGGAGTTGGCCGGAAGCGTACCATTCATTTCAAAATTGGTCATCTGTGCCTCTTCGTTGGAGAGGAAGGCCGCGAAAAGTTTGGCTGCGTTCGGATACTGGGTAAACGCATTCACGTAATAGGCTTTTACGCCGGAGAACGAAGTCATCGGCTTGCCATCGATCGCTGGCAGCGGCGCAACACCGAAATCAATACCTGCATTGCGATAGTCGGCAATCGTCCAAGGACCGTTAATGTCCATAGCCAGCTTCCCACTGGAGAACAATCCTTTTTTGATATCATAGTTCACGTCACCCATCTTGAGCGGCAGCACTTCCGACTTCAGTGTCTTCAGGAACTCCCCACCCTTCTGGGCTCCTTCGTTATTCAGGCCAAGATCTTCGCTGTTCATTCCGTTATCCCCGAAAATATAGCCGCCTTGGGAAGCCAGGAACGCATAATTGTAATAGAACTGCTGCAATTCCCACATGAGGGCATATTGGTTGGATTTCACATCATTAAAGGTTTTGGCGAAGCTGACAATCTCCTCAAAATTCTTCGGCGCTTCCGGATAAAGTGCCTTGTTATAGAAGAGAGCGTACGTTTCCACACTGTACGGATATCCGTATAAGATGTCCTTAAACGTGACGGCCTTCAGCGCATTTTCGCTGGTGTTCGCTACCGTCTCTGCCTCGAATATATCATTGGGCAAAATAAGACCTGCCTCTGAAGCGCTTCCAATCTTGTCATGCGGGAATACGACGACATCTGCTGCGAGGCCTGCGGGACCGTCCGTTGTCAGCTTGGTTACCTGATCGGTAGGAGGCAGCTCCTCCATCTTCACGGTTACACCATACTTTTCCTCAAACAGCCTGGCTCTTTCCTCTACAAAACTCTGTTGGTTCTTATCTTCCCAGATGACCAATGTTGCGCCTTCTTCCGGCTGAAGATTTTCGGCTGTCAGCTCCACAACTTCCTCCGTATCTCCGGTTCCCCCCGCTGCAGGAGAGTTCGTTCCACCACCAGCCGAGCATGCGGCCAATGTAAAGGCCATGATGACGGACAATGTTGCCCCTTGCCATTTTCTCATGTAAATGTCCCCTTCCCTCTGTTTGGTTCAACCAGTCTCGCGCTCTCCACCCTTGATTGGTACGATTGATGCAGGTTTTGCAATCCATGTTCGCTTTTGCACAAACGTTTGCTCAAATGGAAGACAAGGATACTTCTAAGTATGTATTCAGGGAGAAATATTCTAAGATGCAGGCTAAATCCACTTATGTAAGCGCTACAACAACAATCAAATCATACAATATCAGGCTTTCTTTGCACAAACGTTTGCACAAGCCATATTTGTTCAATTTCATCCATATTTCTTGTTCTAACGCCAGTAATTTCCTGTTTGCTTGATCTGTCTTCTTCTTCCTTATTTTTACTTCTCCTGTATCCTCCATGCTGCAGTTTGCAATTGATTTATCGAATCTGTTGCATTACCATAGGAGAATGTTGAAATGATGGATCAGAAGGGATTTTTTACATGATTACGATCAAAGATATTGCCAAAATGGCGGGTGTCTCCCCTTCTACAGTTTCACGGGTGATTTCCAACCATCCCAGAATCAGCACCGAGACGTCTCTCAAAGTGAAGCAAATTATGAAAGAACTGAATTACCATCCCAATATCATGGCCAAAAGCCTTGTATCCAAGACGACCCAAACCCTTGGCATCATGCTTCCGCGTCCTGCAGAAGAATTGTTTCAGAACTACTTTTTCGGAGAACTGCTGCGAGGAATTATTACGCATGCCACCCGCATGAGTTATGAACTGCTGCTGACCACCGAAACGTCATCAGACAATGAATTGCATGCGATTTCCCGCCTGGTTCATGGACGAAGAGTGGATGGCATTCTGCTGTTAGGCTCCAAACGGGACGATCCAATCATCTCCTTTTTGGAAGAGGAAAAGTTCCCCTTCGTACTGATCGGACGCAGCGAAGCTCACCCGGACGCGCCCATGGTTGATAACGACAACGTACAGACCGCTTATGATGCGACCCAGCATTTGATCGCCCAAGGGCATACACGGATTGGATTTGTTAGCGGCCCGCCGGACATTACGTTATCGCATGACCGCATGCAAGGATACCAAAAGGCGCTTGCCGAAGCGGGACTTCATACCAATAGTGACTGGATTGTGGAAGGTGAATTTCTACAAGAGAGCGGATTCCGAGCGATGTCATTGTTCATGGCCCTGCCGGACAGACCTACCGCCATCGTTGTGATTGATGACAATGTTGCTTTTGGCGTACTGAGAGCTCTTGCCGAACTAGGTTACCGTGTACCTGAAGATATCAGTGTGGTCAGCTTTAACAACATCGCCTTATCAGAACTGGCTTCTCCGCCTTTAAGCTCCATCGATATTGGAACCTACCAGCTTGGTTATACTGCCGTTCAAGTGTTGTTGAAAATTCTCAACAGGGAAACGCTGCCTCAGAATCCGGTCATTATTCCGCATCGTTTAATTGTGCGCGAATCTTCTCTCTTTTCGAAGTCTAAACCGGCCTCCATTTGAACGATTTTTGAGCTTCGTTAAAGCAATGCAAACGTTTGTCCTATTACTTGAATTGCCTATAGTTAGTAGCGATGGATGGCAGCAAAAAAAGAAGCCGCAGCATGCGGCTTCTCGTTTACATATCATTATCCGATTTATACTATGGACGGATTAATAGGAATTCCAACCTGAGTCCGCTTCAATCACAGTTCCGTTCACGAAGCTGGACTCGTCCGAGCCAAGGAACAGCGCTACCTTGGCAATCTCTTCACTTGTTCCTATGCGTGGGTTGATCGCCATGCCCAGTTGTTGTCTAGACGCACCGAATTGGCTGATCCCTGCCATGGAGGAACCGATATTCGTTGCTACCCCACCCGGAGCGATGGCGTTGCAGCGGATACCTTGCTCTGCATACATAAACCCTGTGTTTTTAGTGAATCCGACTACAGCATGCTTCGAAGCCGTATATGCCGCTCCAGCACGTCCACCATGCAATCCGCCTGCCGAAGCAACGTTCACGATGACGCCGTTTTGCTTTTCCTGGAAGATCGGTAGCACTTTGCGCGTTGTACGCATGACACTTGTGGTATTCACCGCAAAGAGTCGCTCCCACTTCTCATCCGTTACCTCTGCAGCTGGTTCCATGCCATCCATAATTCCTGCATTGTTCACCAAAATATCTACTGTACAGTACGTGCTAACTGTCGTATCGATAAGGTTTTGCACATCCTCTTCTTTGGCCACATTGGCCAAAACCACGATGGCTTCACCGCCTTGGGCTTTGATCTCATTGACGACCGTCTGTGCGGACTCCTCGTTGATATCGGACACAACTACTTTGGCCCCCTCTTGTGCATAGAGCGTTGCGATTGCTTTCCCCATGCCTGAACCTGCGCCTGTAACTACTGCTACTTTATCTTGAAGTTTCATCTCATGTATCCTCCTTTGTGTATTCGTTTACAATAAGTTAACAAACAAATGTTCATTAACTCTTATCCTTAGTATAATAAGTCATAGCATTCCGCTTCAATCAGTAAAAGCTTGCCCGATTGTACGTTAATCAACACTATTGGGCATAAATGTACTTTTATTCTAAATAGGCCTTTCCCAGGAGGATTCCACATGTCTGATAATTCCAATTCAATGGATAGAAGAATCAAGAAATCAAAAGCTGCACTGAAGGATGCACTCATCCATTTGATGCAAAAATATCCCTTTAAAGAAATTTCCATCACGGATATTGTCCAGCTTGCGGATCTGAACAGAGGCACCTTCTACCGACATTATCAATACAAGGAAGACCTGTTTGATGAGATTATTGATGATGTGATACAGGATCTGGTCACTTCTTTTCGCAAACCCTATCAAGGTATGGAAAAGTTCGAGGTTGGTCTGATGCCCTCTTCGGCAATCACCATATTTGAGCATGTGCATCAGCACGCACAATTCTACACGCTGGTTGTGAAATCCGAGGCTTCTTCCAACTTTCAGCGCATGATCTGTGATGTTCTTCGGGATCTCTCCTTACAGGATCTGAATCAAATTTTCCCGCAGCACATCAACCCTGAACTGCTGGCAAGCTATCAGTCTCATGCGATATTCGGCATGATCCTGGAGTGGATCAGACAGGATTTCAAGCACACCCCCGCTTACATGGCCGAGGAGTTATTCAAGATCATTCATTACCGGCCTGACAATGTCGTGTTGAAAGACTGAAAATGAATAACGCTATTTGCCATCTAGTATGGGAATCGAGAAGAATTTCGAGAAAGCTTCACTACCAAAATGATGTAAATACATTCCTGTAACTTTTGCTGAATCTATGTTAGATTATCCTCTGGAATAATATTACATACACAGACAGGGGACATTTCGCTTGAAGAAAACATGGTTATTATCGTCAATTGTAAGTCTTTCTCTACTCGGTGGAGTACTTATGCCTATGGGGTCATATGCAGCTGCAGCAGATGATGTATACTCTACATATTCGGATGAGTTTGATATCTACGAAGAGGATACGATAACAGATGACAACTGGTACGAGGATTTCGCCGAGGAAGAACCAGAGCTAACGGCAGAGCAACAGGAATTTGAAAATTATCTTAATCAGGTTTTTGCCCTAGAATCCTATGAGGAAAAAGCCTTTGCCGCCTTGGAAAGCATCGGCTCCAGTGTTAACTCAAGCAATCGTAAATCCATGTATTTAAAACTTACGAATACAGTTATCCCCAACTATACGAAATATGTATCCAAGTTAAAACAAATCAAGCCTACCAATCCGGAACTGAAGAAGATTCATGCCACATATATTAAGGGGAGCTATAATCAACTTGAAGGGTACTTGCTGTACAGGAAAGCAGTGTCCAAGACCAAAGTGAATTATCCCCTACTTAATCAAGGCAATGCTAAAGTAACCACTGGAGACGAACTACTTGATTATACCCAACTACAACTGTACGCCTATGCAAGAAAAATGGGTTATGATATTTAAATGTTATAGGGAATATCATCAGGGAGTCATTAATGCTGTTATTTTCGAGCTCATCGATAATGCCACATCTTATTAAAATTCAAAAAGCGACCTTTCTCCAATTAAATTGGGAACTGGTCGCTTTTGAATTACAGAATGTATAGGAAAATGTGATGCAATCCCCATTTCACTCTTGATCACAGCCCCAGCTTCTGCCCCTTCTCCAAGCGCTGGATCTGCTGCTCTCCGGTATCCGCGAGTTCACGGAACTGGTTGATCGTCTCCCGCATCCGCGGTAGTGCCTCCTGCTTGTATACACTGATGGAGTCCAGTGCGGACAGCACATCCGTGAAGGCCTGCTTCATCGTATCGACGGAAATACTGGCATCATACGCCTGCTTCTGAATCGCGATACCCTGGTCCTTCAGCATTTTGGACGTGCCTGCAATCAGGTCATTGGTCGTCTGATTGAGCAATTCAATCTTCTGCAGAACAATCTTTTGATTGTACAGCGCACTGGCAACGGTTACGGCAATTTTCAGTGCCGAGATTGTCACATTCTTGGCCCGGTCGACTCCGCGGATCAATTCCTTGTTGTTGCGGATGACCACCTCAATCGCCATGATACCCTGCTGGTTCACGACAAGCATCTGCTGCAGATCCATGACCCGCTGACGAAGCGGGAATAATACTTCTTCGGTGATAAATCGGACTTTCTCCGGGTCCTCATTCCGAACCTTCGCTGCTTCAATCTGTCCGTCGATCGATTCATCCATGAGCACACCGAGCTGGATTTCCTTTTGCAGTCGTTTGGTCAGCTCCCGCAGCGTCTGCTGCTCGATCTCCAGTGTGGTATTATCATTGCGCAATGTTGCCCTGCCTTTGTCCAGGGAGGTCACAATATCGGCGATGACTGCATCAGCCTTCTGGTATTTGAGAAAATAAGCCCGCAGCGGGTTAAACAATTTACCGAGGAATCCACTCTTGGCGAAATCGACCACGCTGGGGTCGAGATCCTTCAATTGCATATGCAGCTCGGTCAAGCCTTTGGCGACCTGACCGCCCTCGTCTCCCGTCTTGGACAGATGTCCAACAGAGACTTGAAGCAGCGCGTTTTTCTCCGAAGAGGATCTCATGGTGTTCATGCCAAAGCCTTCAATGGACTGTAAAATCTCCTTGCGTTTATCCAGGGATTCCAGATCCAGTGACATGATCATCTCCACGTTGGCGTTCGCCACCTGCTGCAGCTCCGCCACCTCGGCCGGAACGGGCTTCACCTCTTCCTCGATAACCTTCTGAATCTCCTTCTGGCTGGGTATTTCCATCGAAAACGACATCCAAACTCCCCCTTAAATTAAGAGCTATATAAATAATGTAACTTACACTAGTTCACTTCGAGTGCAGCACCATCTTCCAATCGCTGTTATCCCCGGATTTCTTTATCTTTCTTATAAAGGTATAAATCCGGGGATAAAGGCGAACGCTCCGCTTTTCCAGATTGGTTCTGCTCTCTCCGTTTTCGTGTAAATTTGAAATTCATTTTAATAGAAATATTTACATCTGTACGTTAAACAGATTTCCGATCTTGTACACGACATCATCTGTATCGGCATTGATGCTGGCTGCTTCGTTAATGCTGGAAATGCTCTCCAAGGCTTTGATGTCGGCGTTGTATCCGATCGTGTAGATTGGCACTTGGTAGGTCTCGACCAGTTCACGTATATCTTTCAGTGTATGTCCCTCGTTGGTCTCTCCATCACTCAGGACAAAAATCAGCGGTTTCACGTTCGGATCAGCCGCCATATAGTCCTCCAGCATCTTCATGGCTACCACGATACCGTCAAAAGTCGCTGTACCGCCTCCTGCTTGCAAGCTATCCACGGACCCGACGAACATGGACTGCTGGTTCGTATCATACTTGGCAATCGGTAGGTTCACGGTTACCCCACTGGAATATGAAACGAGGCCAATACTATTGTCGGTACCGAGATATTTCTGACCTTTGCGAAGAGATTCCTTCAACCGGTTCAGCGGTTCCCCATCCATGCTTCCGGATACGTCCGTAACGAATACGGCAGCGATCGGTTTACTTCCGTTCTTTTTCTCTTTCCATACCTTCTGCGCGGATAATAGAGTTCCCCCATCGACGGTCGCGAGCTCAGACTTGTAATCCTGCAAACCGTTAAATCCGAACTCTTCTGCCGACTTCTGGTACTTATCCTGAGTGACGAATTCAGCGAATTTCTGGATGATTTCCTGTTTGTTCTGCGGCAGCTGTCCCAGTGCATACAGCGGGCTGTCATGTCTTACACCAAACGGGGTAAAAACATATCCGCTCTTCAGGTCTGCGGTGTTGACGTATGTCTGGTATTCAAGCACAAAGGCATCCAATCGGCCCGACTTCGCGGCTTCACGCATCTGAATGGTTGTGGAAGCCGTAAATGGCACATTGGCCTGGAACTTCTCGAAGCCTTCAATCGCTTTTTCCCCCAGCGGATTGGAGCTATCGTACGTGGTCAATGCCGTCACAAGAAAGTTAAGTCCTGTGGAGCTGGCAAACGGGTCGGTATACCCCATTGCGAGTTCATTGTTGGCAATCGCTTCGGTTACCGTTTTGACGTTAACGGATCCGTAGGTATCCACGAGCGAATCATATTTGGCTTTGGAGATTACAATTCCGGGAACGTTGCCCACGAGCCTATCGGATACCTTCTCCGTCTTCACCCCGCTAGCGGCAACCATCTCGCCCCATAGTTCATTGGAAGGGGTATATGCATCAGGTACGTATTTGCCGGACTTGATATAATCGGCTGCCGTACCGGAAGCAATATTACGGATTTTTACCGATACCGGTTGACCGCCAACTGTAATGTTAGCCTTGTTGAATTCTTCACTGACTTCGGTCAACCAGCCATCTGCTCCGGTGCCTGACTTCTCGATGGAAGAGAAGATCTCTACATACTCGTTCGTGGTATTCTCAACGGTAATCGGGAACTTCGAGATATCCGGGAGGGAATCTGCCACATCAACCGGATCCAGATCAATCTGCCCCTTCACGGGTTCAGCCGTCGCTGGCGCAATGTCCGCGTACAACTTGCCTAATTCTTTGCCTGCATTCTCTGTTGTCACCTGTGTACTGGATTTGCCAAAATTCGATGTCAATGTAATTCCTGCATAGACCAATCCGAACACGAGCACCAGCATCACAATTGATATGAGAAAAAACTTCCCCTTCTTCGCCATAAATGCAACCCCTCACTGTCTGTATAATTTGGTGTGCTTGATTAACTGATCAATGTCCTGCATACAGGGCATCTGTTCAATATCCCCGGCTTCAAAGCTGTCCAGGCGTGATATTTCCAGCAGCAGCTGGTCAAGTTTGAGCAGTATTTCTTCATTCGTATGGAGCGAGTCTTTTACATAGGATAGATAGTCGTTATACACTTTGGTCTTTTCCTGAACTAATTTGGGTGGAATCTTGGAGGATTTGGATTTCATTAGGGCGGCGTATTCGGCTTCATCGAACACATGGAGTCTGTTCAGCACGCTTCGAATGTTGAGATACAGCAGCTTCTCCACTTCAAGCGTGACGGAGGCAAATTTCTTATAACTCAGCTCCCCCGGATCGAACCGCTGGTTCAGCACGTTCAGGAGCGTCTCTTTCTTTTTCTTCATCCGGCTCAATTGGGACAATCCCAGCGTAATATCTTCTTCAAGCACTTTAATTCGTCTGTAAAAGGATAAAGCTTCCTCGTAATCTTCATGCGTCTCGATCTGCTTAACCGGCAAGACTACAGGCTGTTTGAACAGCAGGGTGTAACTTCCGTAAAACAGGGCCATCACACTTCCGAACAGCAGGGTAACGGACAGAGCAGTGGAGAAGGCTCCACCACCGAAGCCAAGCCCGATGAAGCCTGGTGAAAATAACAGAATATTGAGGACAACAACGCCGAGGATCAGGCCTAGCCATTTTATGTATTTGGTCATTGTAATCCGCTGACCTCCTTTCTCGCTATATGATGGTCCAATTGTCGATATTTCCCACTAGCGTATATCACTTATTGTACATGATGTGGCCCTGATTCGGTCGATGAATATGGATATTCCTAATATACGTGACGCAAGCTCATCCCATTTCATCGATATAGGGACATGTGGACGGATTTTTGACAGGCTCACTATTAAACCGATTTACGACGGAGGAGGCAAACGAAAATATCCGTTAACGGAAAAATAAAGATTTACAGGTAATACGTGGAATAAGGAGATTGCGTGTCATTTTTTATATAGGACGAGCCGAAAAAAGCAACCAAAAATACTCCGGGCACAGGGCACCGGAGTAACTTGAGTAACTTAAATAATATTCTATTCCAGCCTGAACAGCTGATGAAAGGGTATCGCGAGTTCCGGGAACTTTTTCGATTGAATCATCTGCTCTTCCGTATACAGCCTGCGATCTTGATAGCTCCCATCCTCTAGCGTATATACATGTACAGTCTGGTTGCCTGGATCGACAATCCAGTATTCATGTACACCATATTTCTGATACAAATTAAATTTCTCATTAAAATCCTTTAAGGCAGTCGAAGGAGACAATACTTCTATAATTAAAGACGGTGCACCGTAACAGCCATTTTTGGAGATTTGGTCCTTGGAACAAATAACTGACAGATCCGGTTGTACAACATGATCAGGTGCATCGTATTGTTCATTTTCGCTAAAATACACATCGAAGGGTGCAACAAACACATAGCATTTTTGGTTCTGCAAAAAAGTTCGCAAGGAGAAATGCAGCTCGCCCACGATAAATTGGTGCATAGAGGTCGGTGCCGGAGACATATTATAGGCTTTGCCGTTAATGAGCTCCCATGCTCCTTCCCAGGTCAGCCAATCCTGAAAGCTATAGATACCTTTGTTATCCGGTTTTGCCACACATTCAACCTCCCTGATCCCTAATCGACTTTGTCCTCATTATACCATTGTGTTTGCTGATTTCCATGCTCGGCCTGTTTATGAAATTACAGATTCGGGCTTGCTTCGGGTTGTTCGCACCTCTACAACTTTTCCTGCACACCCACGATCACCAATGGCCTGGAACGTAACTGTCACACTCTCCTTACCGAAGGTAACAGCCTGAGGAATATCATAGGTCGCATAGAACACTTCACCAATCTTGTTCATATGAATTCGCTGCTCACCGACTACAGTTCCATCTACCACAATGTTGAACTCTCTGGTATACCTCGTTCCTTCGCGTTCAAATGGTGAATGATCCCCGCCCCAATAGCCGACGCACAAAACATTGGTACCTGAACTTTCCACGGCCAGTTGGTAGCTGAAATATGCTCCGCTGACGCCAAAGGCTTCCCGCCACATATGCAGCCTGTTGCGGCTGTCCGTGTACGAACCGTTATGGTGCTCTGCACGGCAATTGCTATCCAGATGATGCCCGATCTCATCCTGCTGACCATCCGGCTGCACCCTGTCGATCGTAATATCATTCAGCTCTTTCTCCAGCGCATCACCTTCATCGTTAAACGGCCAGTATACCGTATAAAACTCATGATGCACATCGTAAAACGGGATCAGCTTCACGGGTTCGCCCGTAGACGTGACATCCTTGCTAAGTTCAAACGTTAACGTACCGGCATCCACGACGCTGATCCACTCCCGGACATCCTCCTGCTCCGTCCAAATCACGGGTACCGGGGCCGTCTTCGGATTCAGGGCCGTCTCATCCACAATGGTATCTTCCGGCAGCCCTTCGCTTCCCAGAGCGCCCGCGAGCACAATGGGTCCATACAGGAAGGCGACTTTGTGGGTATCATCCCTTGACGTGTACTGGCGCAGCGACATCGGCAGGGTAATGGTCACGACATCCCCGGCGGACCATGTACGCTGGATGGAGAGATAGCCGGCTTCCATCCGTGTATACGGATGTGCCGTATCCCCGTTGACGGTTGCCGTCATTGGCTCCTGCAGCCATGAAGGCACGCGTAGTTTTAGATTAGCCGAGGCGTTGCCTCCGGTGATCGTCAGGGTTACCTTTTCCGAATAAGGAAAGTCGGTTTCAAGCTTCAGGGATAGTCCCTGTGACGTCCAGTCCAGCCCGGATGCGATATACAGGTTCACATACAGATTCTGTTCATCTTCGAAATAGATGGCCTCGGCATATTTGCCCGGGTTCTCCATCCCTGAGCCTGTGCAGCACCACCACGCGGTATCGTGTGTCCCGTAGATTTTGTAATGGCCCTGAAGGGTTGAGGCAAAATACGTTTTGTTACCTGTATCAGGGTCCTGCGTGCCCAGGATGTGATTATAGATAGCGTTCTCATAATAGTCCATGTAGGCACTGTCCGGGTTCCAGGCAAACAGCTGCTTCGTCAGATGCATCATGTTATGGGTACAGCAGCTCTCTCCGGTTTTGATACCCAGGCTCTCCATGCCCTTCGCTTCATAATGTTCCGCAATGCTCGTGGCACCGAACACATAGGAGCGATGATGAATCGTTGTGTCCCAGAAAAACTCAGCGGCCGTCCGGTAGCTCTCATGCGAATGATCCTGATTATAAATTTCGGCTGCTCCGATTACTTTGGGAATCTGAGTATTGGCGTGCTTGCCTTGAAGGTCGTCCTGCTTATGTTCCAGGGGTCCAAGGATCAACCGATGGGTAAACTTGTTAGCAATCTCAAGGTATACGGCTTTGCCCGTGATCCCATACAATTGTGCAAATACCTCATTCATGCCTCCGTGTTCACTTTGAAGCATCGTCTGCATCTGTTCTTCTGTCATCGGGAGCAATCCTTCTACCGCCCAGTCTGCAAATCGAGTAACGACTTCAAGTGCCTGACCGTTGCCTGTCCGTGTATAGGCGTCAATCAGGCCACGATAAATTTTGTGCACGCTGTACCATGGAACCCAGTATTCGCCGATATTGAATCCACCGATATGTTCGGCCCGGAATGCGATATGGAACGCTTCTTCCGTCAATCCGCCGATATATCCGCTGCCTGTTGCCTGCTGTATTCCCGCAAGTTCGGTGACGGCATAGTCCAAAGTTTGTTTGAGTGTCTTGTTGCCTGTCGCCTGATACGTCACAGCCAGAGCAGACAGATAATGCCCCAGGGAATGTCCGCTGATCGTCCGCGCTTCCCAACCGGCATACCGCTCCTTCTTCGCGGTTAATCCGTGTGCCTCGTAACATGGGGCCAGGAACCGATCGATGTCCAGCGATAACAGGTACCGTTCCCCGACCTCTTGGGATGTTTGGAAAACCCCATTTAACAAATGCACGTGTTCGGGACCCAAAAATCCCTTTTTCGTTTCAATCATGAACTATGCTCCTCCTCATTATGTACAGAATGTTATCGTTCCTGATATCTTTCCGGCATCATACGGAGAGGGTAAAATCCGTTCTACCCACCAGCTGCTGCTCAACCCCCAATTCATACAAACCCTTGAATATCCACATATTATCAAATAAAATACAACTACATCAGACTCATAATCCAAGAAAAGGTGGATAAATCCGTCTTATGCAGAAGCCACTCGAATTTTATCTGTGCGGCAAGTTCATCACGGAAGGCAATTGGACACATATGAAACGGATCATGCCTGTGCATGAGATCATTTTGATGCTGGAGGGAGAAATGTACATTGCGGAGGAGGAGCGGCATTACGTGGTTCGCGCCAATGATCTGCTGTTTCTGAGAGCCGGCCATACCCATTACGGATATCAAGTCAGCGATGCCCCTGTCAGCTTTTACTGGGTTCACTATGACACCTTAGCTGAAGGGTTCGATCGTTATCCCACACATGCGACCATCCCGGTACCCTCCACGGCCAATCAGCTGTTCAAGCAGCTGCTGCATGTCTCGTCCTTCTCCACCGAAGAGGCCGATGCTGCCCTTCTTCTGCTGTTAAAAGAATTGGAACGCAACACAGAGGCTGGTTATCGCCCTCATAATGCGGTTGTTGACCATATCTGCAAGTGGGTTGGTATTCATCTTCATACCGATATCACGGTAGGCAAGATTGCAGAGCATTTTAATTTTAACAAGGATTATATCTCCAAAATGGTAAAACGCGAGAAAGGCATCGGGCTGAAAACCTACATCCTTACCGAGCGGATCAACCGGGCTAAACAGCTGCTGCTCAATACCAATGCCAGTGTTAAGGAAATAGCCGGACAATGCGGATTCTCGGATTACAAACTGTTCCTGCGCATGTTCAAGCAGTACGAAGGCAGTACGCCAACCGAATATCGGAATAACCTGTATTCCACTCAGCTCAATCGTTTATGATCGATGGATTAGTATGAAATCATAAGATTGTCGCATAGACTGACTCATAGAAATTCATGCGTATTCAATAGAATATTTTGATTATTCCGATAAATTTAGTTGTGTTAAGATGTGAAATAACTGTATTTCATCCACCCCATTTCAGAAGGAGAAATTGAAATGACGACAACGGCAGTCACGATTCAACCCGCTTCAGAAGCTGATCATAAAGGGATCGTAGATATCCTCATTGCAAGTTACGCAGAGTACAAGGATACCTTTCAGGATCAACAGCGTTGGGAAGCCTATGTGAAAGACATCGAGGAATCACTGGATAATCCCTACCTCACACAATTGTGGGTCGCCAAAGTGGACGATCAGATTGTGGGGACCGTGCAATTGTTCGAAACGGCACACAATGCCTATCCCAATTTCGAGCTCCCGATTGATTATCCATTCATTCGCCTGCTTGGTGTGGATCCTACGTGGCGGGGTCACGGTATTGCCCGGGAGCTCCTTCGTCAGTGTGTTGCATCCGCCAAGGACATGGGCAAAAATACGGTGTATCTGTTCACGGGCGGGCAGATGACGAATGCCATCCGTTTATATGAACGTTTTGGCTTTGTGGAGGATGAAGAATTCAGTACACGCAGCAGCGGCGGTAATGCCATTTGTTATCGTTACGATGCCTGATTCATATGAGAACACATGCTATTAAGCGCAAGCTATAAACTTCAGTTCAATTGAAGTGATAAAGATGAAAAAAGGCCACTCATCCGAGTGGCCTTTACTATTGGAAGATGCGGCAATGTAATACTGCTTATTAACCGCCGATCTCCACCAAAATTTTCGCATGGCTCTTGTCGCTCATCAGCAGTTCCAGTCCTTCTTCCACGATGTTATCCAGTTTGATTTTCTTCGTGATAACCTGTTTCACATCGAGTGCTCCTTCAGCAATGAGGGAGATGACTTCAGGGAAAATGTGGCGATATGCCAGTGTGGCCGTCAGATTCGCTTCCTTCACCAGAAGATCGAAGAAGTTCACCTGCAGTGGGTTAGGGATGGCTGCAATAACAACCACCTCTCCGCCTTTTTTGACTACGGCTACAGCGCTATCCATCGTAGGTTGCACACCTGCTGCTTCATAGGCAACATCAATTCCGCCAGATTGCTCCAGGATGACTTCCGTTGCATTCACTTTGGCGCTGTTCACCGGAATGGCTCCGAGTTTAGCCGCCAGATTCAGGCGTTCCTCGAACACGTCAACCGCATAGATCGTGGAAGCTCCTGCCGCTTTTGCAGATAGAATGGTCAGCAGTCCAATTGGGCCTGCACCATACACGGCTACCTTCTGTCCCACTTTCAGCTTGCTGTGGCGAACGGCATGGAAGGCTACCGCTGTAGGCTCAACAAGTGCACCTTCTTCAAAAGAAACGTTGTCTGGCAATGGATGCACCATATATGCTTCAACAACAACATACTCGGCAAAACCACCATCCCCATTCAAACCTACGAAACCGAATTCGGTACATTGGTTATAGCGGCCCTGGATACAATATTCGCATTTACCGCAATGATACAACGGTTCTACCACAACACGGTCTCCTATACTGATACCGCTTACATCACTTCCCAATTCACTGACCGTTCCGGCGAACTCATGGCCCAATGTCAATGGTGCCTTCTGACCGGAGAGCGGATGATTCTCACCTTCCTGAATCCCTACACCATGGTGATAAGCATGCAAGTCACTGCCGCAGATCCCCGCATATTCCACTTTAATTTTGACTTGTCCGGATCCAGCAACCGGAACTTCACGTTCTTCCACTCGAACATCTTTATGGCCGTACCATACTGCTGCTTTCATGTAAATCCATCCCCTTTTATTGAGCTTATAAATAGCTTGTCTATATATTATATCGCCGTTCACTTATTATTCATATTTATAGATACTAATGTTAATATTAGTAGCAGTAATGTTAAAACGGAGATGAACCCATGAATCTGGAACAGCTTGAATATGTCGTTGAAATTGCCAAAACCCAATCGTTTTCCGCCGCCTCGGAGCACCTTCATGTTACCCAATCGGCCATCAGTCAGTCTATCCATCGGCTGGAAAAGGAGCTTGGCCTGATCCTGTTCGAACGCTCCCGGCAGGGGACGCACCCCACAACAGAAGGCAAACAATTCATTGCCAAGGCGCTGGACATTTTGCAGCGGGTCGATGAATTGAAATCTCTGAATGTGGAAGCATCCTGCCTGACAGGCGATCTGCATGTAGCGACTTTTCCCAGTGTCATGCACTACCTTGTCCAGACCACTGCCGATATGAAAAGGGAGCATCCTCTACTGAACATTTCCATAGAAGAGAAAGGTTCCATGGAGATTATCGATGACATCCGGAACAACAAGGCACACCTTGGCTTCATTGCCATTTACACGAAACAGCTGCGTGAATTTGACGGACTGCATTTCAGCCCCATGTATTCCGGTAAACTGGTTGTAGGCACCCATCACCAGTCTGATCTAGCCAAGCTGAATCGGGTGACGCCGGATCAACTGAAGGAGCATCCCCTCGCGCTGTACCGCGATGGCTTCATAGAAGATTTCATTAAGGATTTCACATACGATTATGGAGCATTGTCCATCCTCTTCAAGACCAATAATTCGGAAGCGATCAACACGGTGCTTAGAAACAATATAGCAGCCAGCATCGGCCACGACTTCTCTTTCTACCAGAACACATTGTGGAAAGAAGGCCTTGTGAAAATGGTGGAGATTGCCTCCATTGACCAGCCCAAGATGCAAATCGGCTTCGTACAGACCGAGTCCAAGGAGGTTGCCGTTGCCGCCGAACGATTTGCCCAGAAGTTCAGACAGGCGATCGAGCTGGATTATTTCAAGAGTTAATGGATTTGAGGATATCTTTATCTGTTCGTCTTGGTTCACACCAAAAAAGGCACGCCAATACTGGATATGTCTCGCTTCACATCAATTACTGTGTCAGCTTCAATTGGACGGAACTTTGTCGCTGCCTGCTTGAGGTGAAATTGTACGCTATAGTGCAAATAAAAAAACTCCAACTTGTGCGTCAGAGTTTTCGGTATTATTCGTCGCATGATTGGCCCTTGTCGCCGTTATTACCGTCTACTTGTTTCAGTGCAGCCCGGTGCTTTTTCGTTTCCAAATCAGCTTGCCTTACAGGGATAGGCAATCGGCTTTCTTTGTTAATTAATGCCAGGGTCACTTCGGTAGCCGTATTGATATTGATACCATTGCCACAGGAGACGAAGATCGGTTTAACCTGTGAATGCGTTCGCAGTGCACGCCCATAGACTTCACTGTTAATCACAATATCCGTGAATTTACCTGATTCGCTTGCTGGCATCTCATAGTCCGTGTCTTGAATTCGGAGATAACTCTTGGCGATGCCGATGGTAGGCTTGTTGAGGTAAAACGAAGCATGTGTGGCGATCCCCATATGCCGAGGATGCAGATATCCGTTTCCGTCAAACATGACCAGATCCGGATCATTCTCCAGTTGTTTGAATGTATCCAGAATGAGCGGCAGCTCTCGAAAAGACAGATACCCCGCGATGTAGGGCACCTTGATCTCATCCTGCAAGGACTTCGTTTCCACAATCTCATGGGTAAAGTAGTCCACTACACAAATGCAGCACACCGCAAATGTACGGTCTCCATCCTCCCAGTACGCCAGATCGACTCCTGCCACGAGATGGACATCTTCCATGTTGAAGCTGTTCTGCAAGTTAATTCTTGTCACCAGCTCCCGCTGGATCTGATCAAAGGTTTCTTCGTTAAATGATTTAGGGGGTAAAATGTTAAGTTGATTCAATGGGCACCTCTCCGCTGGATTTGTTAAGGAATATTTGTATCTAGTAGGGGAGAAAAACTCCCCTTCATTTATTTTACCTCTTCTGTCTTTCCAGCTGCAGTTGGTAATTGAATCATTGGCGTATTGGATCCACTGACATATGGAAGCACACCGTCCCACTTCTTAATCGTTTCGTATTGGACCAATTGGCTTGTAAGTGATTGTTGAAGCTCTTTATTTGCTTTGGCTTGACCTTCTGCTTCAATCAATAGTTTATCTGCGTTACCTTGTGCTTCCACACGTTTCCGTTCTGCCTCTTTCTTCGCAATTTCAAGCTCAGTCGTTTTACGTTCCAACTCTTGAGATGCCTCAACTCGTTTATCTATGGCTTCTTGTGTTTTCGCATCTGGTTGAGGAACACCAACGGTCACATTGGATACAATGAAACCTAGCTCTTTGACATCGTCTGCGAAACGTTGTTGAACGTCTACGCCAGCCTCAGATGATTTTTCTCCATAAACGTCGATTACAGTAAATTTAGAAATACCTTTCCGGGCAGCATCACGAAAACGTGTTTTCAGATATGTATCTTCAATTTCTTGAATGCTAATGGGTCCAAAGGTATTGAAGATTGAAGACACTTGGCTTGGTTCTACTTGATAGTTGTAAGCAAAATCGATTGTGATGTTTTTTCCGTCAGACGTAGCAATCTGAATATCCTTGTATTCAACGGTTTGAATTCGAATTGGATATTTGGTTACCTTATCAAAAGCACCAACCAACTTCCATCCCTGACTCAGCGTATTATCTTTTACGCCCCCATTTGGTGAATAGACAACGCCAACATAACCGTTAGGAATTCGTGTCACAAAAAAGCTTACCAATACTACTCCTACAATAATCACTAATGCTACTGAAATGGCTCCCACCTTAAACGTCTTTAGATTCTTCATTTCCATTCTCCTCTGGTTTGAATTTGTTGTATCTTTTCAATACTCTTCTACCTACCATATTGAATAGCGGGAACATTAATGACCATAGAATAAATGCTAAGATAAAGACTAAAATTATTCCTCCAATGAATGGCATACTCGTCCTCCCTCTATGGTTGTATCCAAACACAAACTTCATCATTACGTAGCAACTCACACTTTTAGAAATACACTTCTGCTTAAACTCTCCCCCTGCTAATCCTTCGTAACCAAACTTTATTAAAAAATGTTATTACATCCGTCTCTCCCTTCTCCTAATCGTTAACTAAAATATTTAATTCTTCTAATTATATACTTCTATTTTCATATCTGGTTTCAATGATCTCTAAATGCTTCTTGCTGACCAAGGATCTCTGTCTCACTTTTCAACATAGAAAAAACTTGAAAGCGCAAGTCCTCGTTTCGGCGGGATCTCGACTCTCTGAGCCATTCCTTTGCACATAAAAAAACACCCCGGCATACATGCCGAGATGTTTGGTCCATGTAGCGGTCCACACCTCTACTCATCAATTTTACTTCTGCAAATCTTAGACTTCCTGTCCATTCGACTTCCTGAACCGGATCAGGGACCAGATAATCAATACGGCAAGGACACCGAGGCAGATACTGATACTGAATCGATTGCCCTCATCGAATATGAACATCACTGCAATAACACCAAGTGCAAGTATGGCGAGTCCGGTTACGTAAGGGAACCCCCAGACTTTGAATGTCGGTGTGACCGGGTATCTCTTCCGCAATTTTAACTGGGAAGTGGCGATGCAGATCCATACAAGCATCACGACGAACCCAGGCACTGCGAGCAATACACGGAACAATTGATCCTGAGCGAACAGTCCAAGCATGGAGCCTCCGAGCAAAATGACGGAACAAACCAAGAGCGTATTCACCGGACTGCCGCTCCGATTGGTTTTGGACAGTGCTTTGGGAGCCTCACCGCCCACCGCCATGGAATGAAGCATCCGGGATGCGCCGTAGATGCCAGAATTGGCAGCCGATAAGACGGCAGTCACCAGAATAAAGTTCATAATATGCGCTGCTCCAGGTAGACCTGTGGAGGCCAGCACTTGTACAAAGGGGCTGCTCTCCGGCCCGAGCTCATTCCATGGAATGAGACCACAGATGATGAGAATCGGCAGCGTGAAGAACAAAATAATTCGGAGCATGAAATTGCCCACAATTTTCGGCATGACCTTGTCCGCATTTTCCGTCTCCGTCAGCGTCAGACCAATAAGTTCCGAGCCTCCATATGAGAACATGACCACCAGCAGTGCGGAGAAGATCGATGACCAACCATTCGGGAGGAAACCTCCGGCTTGTGTGTAATTTTGCAGATAAGGTGTGTTATCACTTGGAATAATGCCAAAGATCAATGCGGCACCCAGGATGATAAATATAATGATCATGGCAATCTTGATGCCCGCCAGCCAAAATTCAAACTCCCCGAACACCCCAACACTCAGCAGATTGACGAGTATAATAAATGCCGCGCACGCCAGACTTAGCATCCATAACGGCACCTCCGCGAACCAATATTGCAAGAAGCTTCCCGCAGCGATCACCTCAATGACACACACGGATAACCATAGGAAGCAGTACATCCATCCCATAACAAAGGATACCCTGCTGCCGAAGGCTTCCTGCACGAAGTCTTTCATGTTTTTGTTTTTATAGACGGTAGCCATCTCCGCCATCGCAGCCATTACAACCAGCAGTAATAGTCCGGCAAAAATGTACGTTAAAATAACACCCGGACCTGCGAGTCCAATCGTTTCGGCACTGCCTTTAAAAATTCCGGTTCCAATGACACCACCCATGGCCATGAAGCTGATGTGTCTTGGTTTAAGCTTTTTCTGTAATGTTCCTTCTGTCTGAGCCAATTCAAGTCCTCCTGATGTCAACAACGTCTGTAATCTTCTCTCAAGCTTTTATAACATAATTTCCAGTATACCCTATTGTTCATGCCTCAGCACAGAGATTCGTTATGGCAAATTCATTCAATTCACGCGCCCACGCCAAAAAACCAGAACCCTGTCAAGGCAGAATCCTGGTTGATTACCCTTTTGTAAATGAAATTGAAACAACGAGGAGGACTATTCGAGCGGTGATAACTCCTTCGTCATGAATGCGCTATTCGGGTCCAATATATAATCTGCAAAAGGCTCGCAGTATTCGAATCCAAAGTCTTCATACATACGACGTGCCGGGATAAACGAATCCATCGATCCGGTCTCCAGGCTAATACGTTTGTACCCCCGACTTCTGGCAACCTCAATGATGTGAGTCAGGATTTGTCTCGCTACGCCTTTTCGAAGATGGGCCTTGGCTGTACGCATCGATTTCAGTTCGGCATGCTCGGCGCTCAATTCCTTCATGGCTCCACATCCCAGTAATTCTTCACCTTCCCATGCACACCAGAATGTAATCTCAGGTTTCTTCAACCCAGCCAGATCCAATGCATGAATGCTTTCCGGCGGCGAATCTTCGGCCATGCCCAGCAAATGTTCTGCGATCAACCCCTTAACCTGATCCCCACTCAAATCATCCACTCTGATCTCCATAACAACCACTCCTGCCAACAATTTTGGTGTATTCCATCGCTGTATTTAAACTTATGATTCCATCTTACTACCGTGGCAGGTTTACTGACAAGAGATGAAGAAAACCCACTGAAAAGTGTATTGTGATCACCTAAAATTTCCAGTATGATGGGGCTATCTGATTTTTCAAAGGGGCGAAGATATAGAGCCAACCATACAGTTCATTTTCGTACTGAGGTGAAGCGAGCTTCATTTATCTTCAAAGGAGACCAACATGACACTGACAACGGACAACCTGTTTTATAGCAAACGATTGAAAATGACACCTCCACGTGAGGGAGACGTGCAGACGATGCTGCAATGGAATGAAGATCCCGAGTATCTTCGTAATGTGGATACCGATATCGCCATCCCCTACTCGGAGAAGCAATTGGAGGATGAGGGGGAAACGAAAAACAAAGAAGTATACTTCAGGCTCCGGACGCATGATGACGATACATTAATCGGTTTTGTTGTCATTCACAGCATTGAATGGAACAACCGCTGCGGGCAGCTGGCCATCGGCATCGGACTTGCCGAACATCGGAACAAAGGGTATGGAACAGAAGCGTTGAATCTGATTTTGCGATATGCCTTCCATGAGATGAACCTCGATCGTGTGGGGCTGGACGTCATTTCGTATAACGCAAAAGGGATTCGTGCCTATGAGAAGGCCGGTTTTCAGTTGGAAGGACGAGCGCGCGAAGCAGTTTACCGTGATGGACGGCGTTATGACCGCCTGATGATGGGCATTCTGAAGCCGGAGTGGGAAGCACTTAATCCAATACAAATGGAGGATGAACAATAATGACCTTGAATACAGAAGTCACGGAGTTTATCGAACAGATTTCAATCCCCTGGCAAATCACCGTAGCAGGACAATTACGTCAGCTGGTGCATGATTCCATTCCGGACGCGCAGGAGCGCATACAATACAAGAAGCCTCACTTCCTGAAGAACGGTAAATATGCGGCCGTCATCTCCCCTTCCAAGCAGGCGGTGTCCTTCACCATTTTTAATGCGGCTGCTCTTGATCTGCCCGATGGAGTATTTGAAGGACCAGCAGAACGCAAAACGATCAAAATCAAGGAAAAGGATACGCCGGATTACGAATGGCTCGCTGGTCTGGTGACACAGGCATCTGCAGAATTGTAGAAGGATGTACAAACTAATCTATTATAAGTGAGTGTACTATGTTAGACTTGTTCTATTTCAAGATAATATATGTAGTCCTGTAATTTGAATATAATGCTCTTAACACTATATCCATCCGGTTATCGAATCCTAGATTTTGTTTTTTTAAAGCGTAAGAAAACGAAAATAATATACACCAGGTCAATCATGGTGGGCCCTGACCATGCTCGGCCTGGTTTATATAACGATGTTCCCCACATTCATATTAAAAATCAAAAAACTACGAAACAAGCATTTAGTGATATTGTGGCTTCATTGGGGGTGTTGTAATCCTTGTTGTTGAGACTGTGGAGAGTTTACACACAAAATGCTTCGCAGCTCTATCGACTCTCTAGTTCATACACCTCATTGCATTTTTTATTTATCCATTCTACTGCTGATTCCGCATCTTCTCTTAACATAACGCCTTGTTTGCACTTATACTGATAATTTTCTTTTGCCCATAGCAGTATGATCTTTGTATATTCTAAAGTCTCAATTTTACATGTACTGTCCTCTTCATCATCTTCGGCAAAAATGTCTTCAATAGTTGTAAAACGTTCATCTGATTTTATTATGTTTACATTCCCCCCACCTTCGTATAAAGTTACCCTTCCTTTTAATAATTCGAGTAATTTTTCAATTTCATCCTTTACAGTAGGAAAATCTCCAAAAATATCCGAACCTAGTGAATTACTAATCAGATAACCATTCTTTAATGATGTATCTATACCGAAATCCAAAATAACCTCATTAAAATCTTCATTGTATTCAGTTGTATACAAATATTTAATCATGTTTTTATCTCCATTCTCTTTAATACAACGGATATGCTGACGTAATTTTCCCACTTTTTACAACAAACTCAATATTCATTCCTGTACTTGCAGTCCCTCTATATCTATTATTTTTGAAAACAACTTTGTTGTTGAAAGCTATATTTATCTCGTCAATAACTTGCTGCGATGTCCATTCTTTCGGAAAAAACGTTGTCTTTGCTTTCTTCAGTACTCCATCAACTTCTATATTAGCTCTATATACACCATACTCATTAGGGGGATCAACATTCCCAACAATTTTCCCCTTACTATTTGGCATACCTTCATAATGAAATCCAACTGCTTGTCCTTTTATAAGTTCGCCCTCAAAAATATGATTTAACGCGTTGCTCGTTGTTCCTTTTTTGAACGCTTCTGTATTTTTTAAATCATCGAGATTCCAATCACCTTTAACAGTCTCCTTAACAATCTCCTTTTCCTTCTCCACGAATTCTGAAAATTTCGAGGACTCTCTCGCCTTTTTGCTTTCGGCAATGTTTTCAGTGATTCGCAAGCGTTGATCCTGAAAACCATGAAAGCCACCCGTCATATTTCCTGTTCCAGGACGGGAAAACGAATTGATTTTCGCTCCCCCTCCTGTAGACGTAAATAGATTGTGGGGCTTAATCATCGTAGAAGCATACCCGCCACCTAGCATCAATCCACCTACGCCAAAAATGTTAGCCCAGTGCTCACTAGACCAAGCATTCGTTGGAAACGTAGCTTCACGGATCGTACCATGAATACCGAATGTAAGCCAATTCGCTGTATCATTCGGAGAGTCGAACGCTTTATTCGCTCGATCCACATACCCCTGAACAAGACCACTAGGGATGCCGAACGTCCAATAATCCAAAAATCCACCTACACTATCGTAACGCTTCTGATACCGATCATCTGCAGATTGCATAAAAGCTTGTCCCAATTCGACCAAACTGTCAGCAGACTTCTGGAAAGCATTACGTGTATCAGCTGCGGGAGCACTACATTCATCCGGTGGAGGTGGAGCACATCTTGGATCATAGGATTGTACCGTTTGACTATCGGCCATCCGGAACCTTTCGGAATGACTTCTTAGCTCTTTCGATACTGACATGGATAAGGTCACAAAGTTATCCATAACCCGCTGCGCATGAGCAAAATCAGCATAAAAGTTTTCTTTTGTACTTCCATCCCATACACTCTCAATCTCAAACATTCGTTGTTTCAGGTTGTTATTCATCTGGTAAATCTGGTTCTTAGCGGCTTCGAACTGTCTGGATACAGCCAGAAGTTGCTCTGGTGTTACTTTTATAGTAGTCATAGCTTACCTCATATAATAAGTTTCCGTTGTTAAACGAATCTTTCATCTTCACTACAATGGCACAAGAATTCGGCAGCCCGTAGTATGAAATATTATTATAAAAGAGGCACACCGTGAGTAGGTAGCTACTCACGACGTATTTACATAGTCCACTCTTCCCTAATTATCCCCAAATACAATACTACTTGGAACCTATTCAGATCCCAGCCCCCATCATTTAGAAATCCAGTTAAGATTGCTGATACGTGACCGCGGTCATCTGACACGGCTCACATAGAAACATATAATACATGCCCTCGCCATACTCCTCGATCTGCGCCCAGTCTACCTGCCCAACCGCCTTCATGGTTGTGGAGCAGCAGGGACAGACCGGATACGCTGCATCCTGAACCCATCCGGGATGACCGCCAATCTGGGATAGTGACGGTTCCATGGACCACTCACTGCCATGGAAGGCCTGACGGGGCTCTGTCGAAATGTAGAATGAATCACCAGCATCCGGGGCAGGTTCAAACGAGTTTTCCAGATCGATGTCATCCATTCCTACTGGCATGACATTGTGGGAACTCCAGAAGGGCTCCCCTGCTGAGCTTGTCTCCATATAGACCACACCGTAGCAGCTGCAGTTGATGCAAGTTCGAATCTGCAGCTTTTCGGCTTGCCAGGAAACATTCTGCAAGGCCGGATGTCTCACATCCAGAGCAATCAGAGTCGTTAAGGCAGTTCCACACCATGGACAGCTGCTGGCACTTGTTTGAAGCATTTGAATGGGTATGCCGCTTGAAGCCGCAATCGTTCCATCCTTTGCATCACCTTTATATAATGAATAACTTGGGGTGGTGAACAATTCTCTCCGCTTCCCGTCCTCGGTGAGTTCCCACCCTGCTTCGAAGGTGTATCGCTCTGGTTCCACGTTTAACTGATCTGCCCAGGCCGGCGGAGACTGCTTCCACTGCCAGAACTGCTCCACGACTACCTCATCGCCGATGTAGGCTAACATAATCAGGATATGGTTACGATTCTCGTCATCGGTGTGCACCTGCTGCAAGAGCTGCTCCCGCACTTTCGCTGAAGCACTTTTATACAGGATGGCAGGATAGTAGATCTCCTGCTCCAACAACTCGGGAATCTGTGCAACGAGCGAGATATCATGGTAACAGACCAGGTACAGGAGAATGTCTTTGCCGTTATCAATATCATCTGTACGAATCAACTCCATCGCATAGTCTCTCATCTCTTCCTGCTGCTCGGCAGACAGTGACAGGTAGACTTGCTCTTGGGAACGTTCATATGGCACATACTGAATTAATGGATCGCGTACATGAGCTGTATGCATGATTTTCAGAATCTCCACCGGATCATGCACTCCCTCATACAAATTCACGTCACGTCGATTCGCTTCAATGTATTTCCGGCGTTCCTCCCGCTCCATCTCCTGCTTGCAGGGCATGCAGTACCCACCTGTCTTGGCCGCGGTTGCCGGTAAAATCGTATTGGTGCATCCTTCACGAATGCATGGAATACGTTCTGTCATTCCTTTGTGCCTCCTCTGTCGTATGATCGATATACCCCCGAGTATATCACAGGAAAATCATGGGATGTATTAGACTCCACTCCTCAGAGCGTCCCCTCATGTGAAAAAACACGCCACATTGTGGCGTGCTGTTCCTTACTGTTATCACTCCGTCCCAGAAACAAAACTCATCTTAGTGATGTCCCAGTTGGTCCTTGGTAAATTCATAAAAGGCTAAGGCATCTTCACTGCTGGCAAATCCCGCCTGAGCCATTCTGTCACTGCCCCCACCCTTGCCCTGGTAGGCTCCGAGATTGCCCTTGAAGAATGGACCACAAGACCACTCAGGCGGCTGCCCGTTCTGAGCCAAAACAACCTTAGCCTCCGAGATGCTGGCAAAGAGCACGATGCCCTCATGATCTTCCGTCAGCTTGGTCGCCAGGCTCTGCATGTCCTTGAGGGATTTATCCTCGAATACCTGGGCAATAACCAAACCTTCCCGTGCTGATAGGAGCTCCTGCGCATAATACGTATCATTGGTCGATTTGACTGTACTCAGCTCGGACAGAAGCTGTTTTTGGTCTGTTTCCATTTTATCGATACGGTCAAGCAGTTCTTCCCTGCTGGTTTTTAATTTCACCGAAATTCCGTTTAACACCTGCTGTGCTGCTGTGAATTCGTTTAATGCTCTGAATCCACATTTGAAATAGATACGCGTCCCACCTTTAACCTTCTCCGTTTTCAGCAGCTTAAGGATGCCAATCTCGCCTGTTGCCGCCACATGTGTGCCGCCACAAGCGTTGTATTCCACACCCTCCATCTCGACAATACGAATGTCCTCTGTCACAGAAGGCTGCTTCACGAGCGGCAGACGCGCTGCTTCTTCTGCAGTGACCCAGGAGCTGCTAATGCGGGCATTACGGTAAATCTGGCGGTTCACTTCTTGCTCAATGGCTGTCAATTGATCCGCTCCCAATTCTGCAGCGGCTACATCAATTGTTGCATATTCGGTCCCCAGATGAAAACTGAGCGTCATCGCATCAGCCAGCTTCAGCGTGATGGCTGACAACAGATGCTGTCCTGTGTGATGCTGCATGTGATCGAATCTGCGCTCCCAGTCAATCTCGCAGTGAACCTCCTTCTGCTCAGGCGCCTGGTCGACCTTATGCCATACCTCGCCATCTTCGATGTTTACATCAAGAACGGCGACACCTCCAATTCGGCCGAGGTCACAGGGTTGTCCACCCCCATGAGGATAAAATGCTGTCTCCGCGAGCGTGATATATGTACCTTCTTCCTTGTCCACTCTGCCGGTAATTTGTGTATGCCAATCCCGCGTGTACGCGGAGTCGTAATATAACTTCTGTGTCATTAACTGATCCTGATCCCTTCTCGTCAATTTAGGTGCTGTTCCATGCACATTCCTTACGTATCTGTTCTACAGATTACACTATTTGGGATTAGGACACCAAATTTCTGCTCTGCTGCTATAGCTTCTTAAACCAAAAAGACCACTCTGTAACCAAGCTACAAAGTGGTCTTTCTTACTTGCATCCATATTGGGACGAAACGTTGGTTATGGATATCTATTTCATTGACTCGGACAGCTCTGTGAAAATAACTCCCAGTGCGTATGCACCGGCATCCGGATACCCCAGACTGCGATCTCCGACCGTACCTGCGCGGCCCATGCGTGCCACGATGTCTTCGGTTTTCTTCGCACCCTCGACTGCCGCTTGTGCACCTTTAGCAAATGCGGTTTTGAAGTCATCACCGGCATTTGCACTTTGTGTCCAGGAATCGGCACAAGGCACGAGTGCATCAATCAGCGTCTTGTCGCCTACGACTGCGCCGCGTCCAAAGGACCGTTCACCCGTGGATTGAATGCCTTGCACTGCTGCTTGCATCATTTCGGCAAACTCAGATACAGTCAGCTGCTGTTTATCTCCTACTGCCTTGCCAGCTGCGCGGAATGCCGAACCCCAGATTGGACCGGATGCCCCGCCGCAATATTCCATAATGACAAGAGAACACGCATCGAGGAACGAACCGATATTCTTCTTCTCTTCGTTGATAATATGATTCCATTCGCGTTTCAGCTGACGGAATCCCTTCGCCACGCTCATACCGAAGTCGCCGTCCCCTGCATGGGAGTCCAGTTCACAGAACGGTACCTCGTTCTTGATGATGATCTCACCCATCTTATCGATCAGGTACACGATATTGTCCAGAGAGAATTGATTGTTGTTAATGACTGCAGCCGATGCAGGTGTCTCCACTTCGTAGGAAACCGGAGCATCTTCACCTACTACTGCTTCAAGTGCTTCGGAGTAAGCTACTTGTGCAGCCGGAGGTCCGGAAACCTTGAATGCAGGTGTGTCGCTTTCCTTGAATAACAACGACTTGAGCTCATCATCCAGCTTCAGGATTGTCAGCGATGCGCCGGCCATATCGATGCTGGTCATGTAATTGCCAACAAAGGTGGTGGCTACATGAAGACCCGAATGGCTTGCCAGCTCGCGCTGAACGGAGTTGTTAAGCAAGTATAGTTCCTGCAGCGGTGTTGCACCAAATCCGTTCACGAGCACGGCAATCTCCGCGGATGTGTCGCCATCCAGCTTCATGTCTGCCAGCAGGGCTTCAACCATCCGGCCTGCCAGCTCATCAGCAGAAACAATCTTCTCACGACGAATACCAGGTTCACCATGGATACCAACGCCGAACTCCATTTCATCGTCCGCAATTTCAAACGTTGGTGTCCCTTTGGCAGGCACGGTACAGGACGTGAATCCAAAACCAATGCTGCGTACATTCTGGGCTGCCTTCTCGGCAACCGACTTCACTTCTGCCAGATTACGTCCTTCTTCAGCCGCAGCTCCGGCAATTTTATGCACCAAAACCGTTCCGGCTACGCCGCGGCGTCCTACGGTGTAGAGACTATCTTGTACAGCAATATCGTCCTCAACACGTACATACTGTACATCGATACCGTCTTCCTCCGCCAGATGTGCAGCATTCTTGAAATTCATCATGTCACCGCTGTAGTTCTTGATAATCAAGAGTGTTCCCTTGCTGCTGGCCGTTGCCTTAATTGCCTGGTACACCTGAATCTGGGAGGGAGATGCGAATACATCTCCACATACCGCAGCATCCAGCATGCCTTTCCCCACATAGCCAGCGTGAGCCGGCTCATGGCCACTGCCGCCGCCGCTGATGAGACTGACTTTGTCCGCATTAATCTCTCTGCGTTTAATGACCTTATACTTTTTCAAAAATTCAAGCTCCGGGTGCGCCAGCGCAATCCCGTTGCACATTTCCATCACGACATTTTCAGCCTGATTGATAATTTTCTTCATTACTTTGCCTCCCGGCGAGCTTTGTATTCCCGACCCATACGGTCAGCCGCTGCAATGGCAGCAGCCACTTCAGGAACAGTGATCGGGAACGGCATCGCGTGAATGGATTCTTCCGGAATACATGCGATCTCCGCCACTTTCAGCAGCTCTTCTTGAGTAATGGTATCTACACCGATATCCGCCAAGCTTACAGGCAGCCCTACCTCAAGGCAGAAGTCCATGACTTCATGCAGCTCTTCGGTTGGAGCATTTTCAAGGACGAGCTGTGCAATCGTACCGAAGGATACTTTTTCACCATGGAAGAAGTGATGTGTTCCCTCCAGAACCGTCAATCCGTTGTGGATGGCATGTGCTGCGGCCAGACCGCCACTTTCAAATCCAAGACCTGACAACAGAATGTTGGTCTCAACGATATTTTCCAGTGCTTGCGTTACAACGTTGCTATCGCTGGCTACTTTTGCTTTTGCTCCGTCCGTCAGCAGCATTTCATAACACAATTTTGCCAGCGCCAGTGCTGCATTCGTACCTACAGCAGACGGAGTATACCCTTCGCGGGATCCCATTGGCAGACTTGCGTTTACACGGGAATACGATTTCGCTGTTGCTCTTGCTTCGAAGTACGTAGAAAGTGCGTCTCCCATACCGGATACAAGGAAGCGTGTTGGTGCGTTAGCGATTACGGTTGTATCCACCAGCACTACACTTGGGCTTTGTTTGAAATATGCATAGTCATCAAAAGATCCTTCCGGTGTATACAATACTGCCGAGTGACTTGTTGGCGCATCGGTAGCAGCAATCGTTGGGCAAATGATCAACGCTTCGCCTTCCGCTACGCATTTGGCTGCATCAATGGCTTTACCGCCTCCAAGACCGATGGTGCAGGTGCATCCTTTTTCCTTCGCAATTTCCTGCAGACGAGCCACTTCCTGACGGGAGCACTCCCCTCTAAAACCGCTTTCAACAAAAGTAATATTGAACTTTTCTGCTGTTGCATCAAGCTTCGCCTTTACACGCTGTACATCATCCGGATGTGCGATCAACAACGCGGAATCTCCGAAGGATTTTACAAAGTAACCAAGGTTCAACAGTTCATCTTCGCCTTGCACATATTTGGTTGGGCTGATAAATGCTTTTCTCATAATGGTATGCCTCCTAAAGTTAGTTAATAGGGTGGTCGTGTTCATGCATCAAATTTGAATGGTTCACTATTAACCTAAATATATCTCATGAATACGAGAGACACATTGGACTTTAATAACAAATTATTATAACTTCCAATCGTAATTTTTTGCTTTTTTCTGAATTCATGGTATGTTATTGTCATCGGATGGTCGAATGTTGACATCATCTTACATTACCCGTTTGCATCCTATTCTAATATGTACAACTTGCTAACTTTTTAGCGCTATTTAGCGCTTAAATGTCATTAATCAGGTTAGCTATGGAGGTTCACACAATGATTAAAGAATACTTGCACATCAATAAAATTCTCGACCTAAATAAATGGAAGCGCCTACAGGATTCACTGGCGAATGTAACCAAGCTGGCCATCCTGACCGTCGACTACAAAGGCATTCCGGTGACCAGTCACAGCAGCTGCCAAGCGTTCTGCCAAAATGTACGCAAAGATCCCGAGCTTCTTCCCTACTGCCAAAAGTGCGATTCGCGTGGCGGGCTGGAAGCGGTTCGGTTGAATGAACCTTATGTATACTTGTGTCATTTCAATATTATCGATATCGCCATTCCCATCACCATCGATGGAAAATACATTGGTGCCGTGCTCGCAGGGCAAGTTAAACTTGCAGATCCCAATAAAGGAACTGATCTGGAACAGATCGTCTCTTCCAAAAACGTGCCCATGCATGAAGCGAAGCTGCAGGAACTGCAGGACGATTATGATCAACTGCCTGTCATGACCTATGAAGAGATTGTGAAAATTTCCAACATGCTGTCCCTGCTGTGCAACTATATTGTAGAGGAAGCTCTCAATAAAAATTTGCTGGTGGAGATGTTCGAGAAGGCTTCCGGCTCTCAGGAATCCGTTAATCTGTCCACGATTTTGCCCGGGTACTCCATTCGCAATATTGAATCCATCAAAAAGGAAATGACCAATGCGATTGCGGATGCCTATCTCAAAAACAGTCCAAGCGATAATGCATGTACCAGCCCTGCGTTACAGCCTGCTTTTGAATATATTCACAGTCACAAGAGTGAACAGGTGACATTGAAACATATGGCAGATCTATGCCACCTTAGTCCAAGCTACTTCAGCAGACTGTTTGCCAAGGAGACAGGGGAGAATTTCACAACCTATCTGGCCAAGCTCAAAATCAAATGGGCCAAGCAATTGCTGGAGGTTACTGACATGCCGATCTCACAGATCAGTGATGAGCTGGGGTTTAACGAATCCGGGTACTTTATCAAAATTTTCAAAAAATTCGAAGAGATTACACCAGCCCTATATCGCAAATACATTCAAGAGCAATCTGTCACCTAGTTTAACTACTTCATCTGTTCCTGAACCCAGATCGCAGACTCAGCTAACATCTCCATCAATCCGTTAAAGTGGGGGCCACCTCTTGAAATGGATGGTCCCCTGCATAGTTGTAGATAAGCGTCAGAACTTTACCTGAATTCTGTTCCAGAACAGCACTGCTTCCTTCTCCAAAACCGCTAATCGGGAACGGGTTCAGGTCTTCATCCCGGTGGAGTTTCCTGAAATGGGATTTTTTTAGCCTTCGTTATTCCTAGTTACCATCATCTCCAGCAAGCCTCGTAATGCAGCAGATAGATGTTCACTCCGGGCATGTACAAGTCCCACTTCCAACCTGCAGTATGGCTCTGGCAAAGATATCACTGAAACCTCTCCTCTTAATTCGGCTTGAACAACCGAAGATCGCGGGAGTAAAGAAACCCCTATTCCGGCAGATACACCACTTAGGATCGTGTTCAGCGTTCCAAATTCCATTACATTGAGCGTATTTACATCACGGCTATGCAGAAAAGCTTCAGCTTGAATTCTGTGCGTACACCCGATCTCAAAGAACAACATCGGTTTACCTAATACTTCGGCCATCTGATGCAAGCCGGGTGCCGCAATCAGAACCAGTTCTTCATCAAACAACTTGATATAGTTCAGTTCAGGGTGATCGACTGGCCCATAGACTAAGGCACCTTGCAGATCATGCTGCATGACCTTCTGATTCAGCTCATGGGTCCCTCCTGTGACAAGTGAAGCCTGTACCTCTGGATAACAGGATTGGTATTTAGCTAAGAATGGAGCAAAGAAGCTGGAGGCCGCTGTCTCAATGGAACCCAAACAAAGCTTCCCTGCGGGTTTACTCCCTGTTTGAGTCGACAATTCTGCTTCATGCAGCAAATCCAGTATTTTATCCGCATACCCGAGCAAATGCTCTCCAGCAGGTGTAAGTACCATTCCCCGGTTCGTTCGATGAAAAAGTGGAACTTGAAGCTGACTTTCCAGCTGCCTGATCCGCGTTGTAACATTGGACTGCACATAATTCAGTGCCAATGCTGCTTTACTAATACTTCCTTCTCGAGCAACAGTCCGAAATATTTTCAGATCTCCTGCATCCACGATAATCACCTGCTTGCTAGCTATTGTTTTTATTGATACCCACATTCAATTCTGTTCATTTTACGTGAAACCACCCCAACTGTACAATGAGGTTCAATCATGACCTTTAATTACATCAACGGGAGGAATAACATTATGAAAGCTATTATACATTCAGGCCGAAGTGGCCTCAGGGGACTCCAATATACATCATTCACAAGCCGAGCACCGGGGTTCGGCGAAGTCAAAATTCAGTTGAAATCCGCCGGTCTTAACCATCGCGATCTCTTCATTATGGCAGGTCGCACAACCCATGACGCTCCGCTCATTCCAGGCTCCGATGGGGCTGGTATAATTGTAGAAACTGGGGAAGGAGTCGTACACCCTTCTGTAGGTGAAGAAGTCATTATTCATCCAACTCTTAGTTGGAAGTGTGCAGCAGATGTGCCAATTGTACCTGAGATCGTAGGCGGACCAACCGATGGAACACTTGCACAGTATATTACCATCCCTGTCGAAAATGCATTACCGAAACCATCTCATCTAACATGGGAGGAAGCAGGGGTGTTATCCCTATCGGCCTTGACGGCCTACCGTGCATTATTCACCCGTGGTGGTCTTCAGCATGGAGAACATGTTCTGATTCCCGGCATTGGGGGTGGTGTAGCCACCTATGCTCTTCTCATGGCGGTATCAGCCGGAGCCAAGGTGACCGTAACCTCAAGGAGCGAAATGAAGCGAAATGAAGCCATTCGTTTGGGAGCTGTACAAGCATTTGGCAGTTATGAGGATTGGAGTAAGCATAACAAACTTGACCACGTGGATCTGATTTTGGATAGCGTCGGACAAGCCCTTTTCCCCCAATATTTTAATATTATCCGACCCGATGGCCGAATCGTAATGTATGGCGCAAGCTCCGGAGATAATCTGACTGTTCCGATCCGATCCATCTTCTTCCCTCAAGTTAGCCTGATCGGCACTTCCATGGGAAGCCGTGAAGAGTTTGTCCAGATGCTGCATTGGGTGGAACATCATGATATACATCCTGTAGTCGATAGAGTGTATGCGCTACAGGACACAGCTAAGGCGTTCGAACGGATGGAAAAGGGGGAGCAGTTTGGCAATCTTGCTATACGGATTGAGTAATAACTTATACTATGAATTATTCAGGAGGTTTTGATATGTCCGACCATGCACAATTAGTAGAACAGGTTCGCAAGCTGATGAATGCCGAAGGAACCGAAGCGGAACTGGATAATATGCTGAATGAGCTGCAGAAACAGCTGCCCTATGCGGAGATCAGTAATCTGATTTTCTGGGATGATCGAGACCTGACCCCCGAGCAGATTGTGGAAGAAGCACTGGCTGCCCGTCCTATTCAGCTTCCGCCCCAATCCTAGCTTCTCATTCAGGAGGTGAATGATTTACTATGTCTGATATGAATCACAGTAAGTTTGAACGGCTAGATTTTGACGCAGTCAATGGAGAAGAAAAGCTGCAGGCTCTTCGTAATCTGACAGAGCTAACGGATAGCCATCTTACGCAGCGAGTTCTCGCTATCGGCATGAATTCTCAAGAAGAAGATCTGGTACGTATCGAAGCCTGGCGTGCCCTTGGTTTGGCAGGCTCCTCTGAACTTCTAAAAGAAATCCTGCATGCTGCCGCGAAGCTTGTTCGTGACCCGGACGAAGATGAGGATGTACAAAACTACGCTTTGCAGACTCTGGCCCTACTGCCCATCACCGAAGCCGAGATTCAATTGGCTCTTGAGGTTTTGCAGGGGAATGCCTACATCCTGGTCAAGGGAGCTGCCTTTGCCGTTCTTGCTGCACATCAACACGTTTCCGGTGCCAAGTCGGCGCTAGAGTCACTTCAATCCGATCCCGATTTCGGCACTTCTGCGAAGCGGGTACTACAATCGAACCAAGGAAGTGATAACCTATGAACAAACAAGACCCTTCTTCCCGTGAACATGAAGCTTATGAAAATATGGATCAGTCCAATGCAGCATCGGGAGAACATGCCGTGAAGCCTGTCTACCTGACCCAGGGTGAGATCAATGCTTTGCAGAAGGCCATCATGTTCCTGAAATTTGAATGCGAGGAAACCGACTCTCTGCTCTACGCGGGCAGTCCTCTGCTGAACAGTGTGCTGGAAAAGGTACGGGATGCGCATGACTATGCCGAATACACCAAAGACTTTCACTTCCGTCCCAATGAATATGCCGAACGTTTTATGAGAGCCAAATTGGAGCGTTTTTACGCAGAAGAGTTGGCCCCGCGTGAACGAACAGCAGAACAACTGGCTGAAATTCTAGGCGCCTGCATGTACCCTTTTCCAGTGAAATAGCATTCATTATGTCTGAATATCTGCATGATTAGATCGTGATTGTTTAACTGAACTGCTGCTGTGGTAGTTTAAACTCATACCACACATCTTCCAAATTTTCGTTATAATGTAAGCATTACACCGAGAAACGGGAGGGCAATTATGGAAACCGAAGGTTTACGCAACGTTGAACAGCTAGCCTTGAAGAAGCACAAGATTTACAAACAAAGTTTGATCAGGTACCTCTCACGTTCCATGTTAGCCAGCATGTTTATCGGCTTTGGTGTGATCGTGGCGTTTAAGACAGGTAACTTCTTCTATATGGAGCAGTCCCCATTTACATACCCCATGGCAGCACTCACGTTTGGAGCGGCTATTATTCTGATTGCGTACGGCGGGGGTGACCTGTTTACCGGAAATACGTTTTATTACACGTACGCTGCACTCAGGAAGAAGCTGCGCTGGCTCGAAGTTGTGAAGCTGTGGATTGCCAGTTACAGCGGGAACCTGATGGGCGCAGCTGTCTTTGCTCTATTAATCTATCTGACGGGATTATTCGATTCATCTCAGGTCAATGGATTTCTGCTAAGTGTGGTGGAACACAAGATGGAGGCACCGGCGATGCAGCTCTTTTTCCGGGGAATTCTGTGTAACTGGCTTGTGTGCCTGGCATTCTTCGTGCCGATGTTTATGAAGGAGAACGGCGCCAAGATGTTCGCCATGATGCTGTTTGTCTTCTGTTTTTTCATCTCGGGATATGAACACAGCGTAGCCAATATGTGCACGTTCGCCATCGCGCTGGTACTGAATCATCCGGGAACGATCTCGTTTGGCGGGGTCATCCATAACCTCGTTCCGGTAACCCTCGGCAATCTGGTGGGGGGCGTGCTGCTGATGGGTTTCATGTATTATGCAGTAAATAAACCATTTCTCGATGATGAGACTCACTAACGTATGAAAAATCCCCCGCGACCATCCATCTCAAGATGTTGGTTACGGGGGACTTCTATTTTAATTCCAGATGTAATAGGGGAAAAGGATTACCCGAGCCATCCAGCTCCGACCTGCCTGTCTGCACAAACCCCATCCGGGTATAAAACCGTGCAGCTCCCTCGTTTTGTTCATTCACATCCACTTTGAGATCGTTACCCTTAAGGTCAATGGCATGCGTAACAAGCATCCGTCCAACACCTTGCCCATGCTGATCCACATCCACGAATAACATCTCAATGTGCTTGCCATCCAGCCCCATAAAACCAACGGGTTCTCCCGCCGAGTCCACTGCTTCCCATACTTCCATGCCTGACAGAGCTTCACTCACCACACTTTTATAGAAGACAATATCCTCTTCGGCCAGAAATGTATGAGTAGCCCGTACAGCTCGTTCCCAGATGGCAACCAGCTTGGCATGATCCAGTGCCCGGTATGGTGTAACCATCATTTTCAATTCCTCCCCTCCAATGTAGTGTTTATTATAGTGCATAACTCCAAGGAGTGGGTAAAATCAAATGCTGCTTTTCAGACGTAGAAGTTGATGTAATGATCGGTCTTATCTACCTTTTATCCCGACTCCGCTATCCGAGGTGTCCTCCGGCTTCCAGCGAAACGTGACAGCGGATTGAGGTGGCAGTGTATATTGAAACGACTCTTCCTTCACGACGACACGGAAAACAGTACCTACGTTACCTGTGTTAGCTGCAACCAGCACCATGGTTCCATCCGGGTTGCGAAATGCCACATTCTTCAATTCGTCCCGTTCCTCTGTAGACTTTACTCTTACAGCTCCTGCACGAACATAACGGCTAAGATGTGCAAGTGCATAATATTCAACATTGCGTGTCACTTCACCCGTTTCCGGATCAATGGTCACTACCCCCCGGCAATTCGCACAGCCGCCATTGGTTGGTCCGCCTTGCGGATCCAGTGCAATATTCCAGAGCAGTACGCTTTGAGCCCAGTTTCGCGGAGCACCGATCATTAGATTGGACATCTGCCAGCCTAGATTTTCGCCAAAATCAGGACTCCAATCCCCCCCGCTGCACTCGGTAAAATAGATATGTTTATCCGGGAAGCGATCATGCACTTCCGTCATGGAGGACGGATCCCCTTCATAACAATGGAATGCCGAACCATCAATATATGATGCAGCCGCTTCGTCCCCAAGCACACTACCCGTGTATTCTACCGCCTGATCCCAGTTGTGGTCATACGTGATGATTCGTGTGTCTAGTCCTGCACCCTGCATTGCAGGCCCAAGGTAATCCCGAATAAACATGGCCTGTTCTTCGGCTCCCATACTCATACTCGGATAATTAGGGGTAGTGAACCCCGGTTCATTTTGCAAGGTCATTCCATAGATCGGTATCCCCTGTGCCTGATAAGCCTGGATATATTTTACGAAATAACGTGCATAGGCTTCATAAACTTGAGGATTATTGTAATCCAGATACCAGCCATTCATTGTTTTTTCACCGTATTTCATCCAGGCCGGGGCGGTCCAGGGTGTGCCCAACACCTTGATGTCTGGTTTCAGCAAGGCTACTTGTCTCAGTATATCTACCACATCTTGGTCTTTGTCGATCGAGAAGTGATCCATATTATAATCCGTGCCTGACTCGATATCATTGTACGTATAACTTGATGGTACGCCAGATGCATCCACCGAGTAATCAGAAGCACCAATCGTGTGACGCACCATATCCAGATTTAACCCTTCGCTTGTAAACAGTTCCTTAAGTAATCGTTCCCGCTGTTCCTGCGGAAGCTGATCGAGTAAATAGGCGGCCGAGCCTGTCATGGCAGCACCAAATCCATCCATCGTTTGATACGTTTGGAGTGGATCAATGGTGATGGTGTAATCTGCTTCTTCCGTTGTTGTTTCTGTCCATTGAATCGGCTGCTGCGGTTCCAGTAGATGCTGCTGATCTCCGGTTGTCAGCCATGCTTCAACTGTTTCCGGGCTCTTCCCTATAGGTGGTGGCGGGATGGCATCTTCTTCGCTGTGGTCTGCCATCCACCATGCACTGAAACCAGCCACAATACATACGGCGAGCAGCAGGAGCATCCATCCTGTTTTCTTCTCTCTCCATCGCGCGTTCATCTCGTCCCCCTCTCCAAGTGTGGAAAAAGCCGCGGCCATTCGGCCACGACTCATAACTTCTTCCTTTTATTTACCGGATGGACTTCCGATATTCACGCTGCCTGTCAGACGGACATCATCTGATGCACTGCCGACATAAACAGATACTTTACCCTTAGGCATTACCCACTCATGCGACTTTTCATCCCAATAGGACAGTGCGCTGCGATCCAGTTTGATTTTAACACGCTGCTGTTTGCCTGCCTTCAGATCGACTTTGACCCAGCCAGCAAGTTGTTTTTTCGGTGTTTCTACACTCGTTGGCAGATTGCCTACATAGACTTGTACCACTTCTGCACCAGAAACTTTACCGGTGTTCCGCAAGTTCAGGGACACTTCTACGGTAGCATCGTCCCCTTTACCAGTATTTTTCACATGCAGGTTGCGGTAGTCAAAATCGGTATAAGACAATCCGTGTCCAAATGCGAACGCTGGTGTCATGCCTTCTTTGTCATACCCTTTATAGCCTACAAAGATGCCTTCAGAGTATGTGCCCACGCCATTCACACCCGGGAATTGTTCCGCGGTGGAGATCGGCGTCTGCGAATCGTCCGACGGGAACGTCACTGGCAATTTACCAGAAGGGTTTACATCACCGAACAGAACGCGAGCTACCGCGTTACCTTGTTCCTGACCTGCGTACCAGGCTTGAACAATGGATGGAACTTCTTTTTGCCAGGAATCCATTTCCACAGCTCGGCCGCTCATTTGAACAACAATTGTCTTCGGATTTGCTGCTGCAACCTTACGAATCAATTGCTCTTGGTTGTTCGGCAGTTCCAGATCGGAACGGTCCACATAACCTTCGCTGTCATACGTACGTGTCACGACAACGGCAACATCGGATTTTTTGGCCAAATCAACTGCTTTTTGCATTTTGGCATCCACGGCATCTTCAGGTGCTTCCCAGCCGAAACGCATTTGGGCACCCATGTCATGGCTTGACTGTACCGGAAAGTCGGTACGGTATTCAATCTTAATGTTGTGGGATTCGCCTTCTTTTAACGTAATTGCTTTCTTTGTTGTGCTCAGCGTTTCACCTTGATTTTCTACGAGCAGCTGATCATCCACGTACAATTTCGCAGATCCCAGGCTGGTCAGAGACAATTTATAATCACCCGTTTTGGGTGCTGTAATGGAACCTGTCCAACGTGCGGACATTTTACTGTTGAATTCCGTTGGTGTAACCGGAAGCTTGGAGGACTGGGCGTTGAACCCTTCATAGTTATAAAATCCAAGATTCATGTTAACCTGATTGTCTGTACGAACCAGTGAAGGGTCACCTTCCATGTTCGTGTTGGTCCAGTATTCGGCACGAAGACCATATTCCGCTTTGTCCGTACCATAATTCAGCTCGCTCTTCTCGGCATTTGCCGGAGACAACAGTGTGGATGGTACGGCGGAAGGACCGTTAAATGCATCTCCGGCGGAGATAGGGTCCGTTCCGGCTGCATATTTCACTTCCACTCCATTGCCTGCACGGTTACGAATACCTTCAAGCGGACTCACGGTATATGTCGGGTTAACGAGGCTGCTGCCTCCACCTGCCGCAGAAGCCGTGTCTGCATCCGGTCCAATAACTGCAATGGAATTCAGTTCTTTCTTCGAAAGTGGCAGGACGTCATTGTTATTTTGCAACAGCACCATGCTCTGCTCAGCAATTTCCCGTGCTTGCTTACCGTCTGCCTTCGCATTAATTTGCGTATTGGTTACAGGGTTGTCGAACAGCCCTTTCTCGAACATTTGGAGCAAAATGCGACGAACCTTCTCATCAATAGTCTGCTCGCTGACTTCACCTTTTTTCACGGCTTCAAGCAGATGCGTTCCCCATTTACCATAAGGCTCCCCTGGTGTCTCCAGATCCAGACCCGCGTTAGCCGATTTGGCTGTACTGAAATTGGCACCGTAGTCACTCATGACGAACCCTTCGAAGCCAAACTGGTCCTTGAGCAGATCGGTCAGCATCTCCTTGTTCTCACAAGCATATGTACCGTTCACCTGGTTAAATGAACACATGGCGGAACCGAGATCCGCTTTTTCAACCATAGCCTGGAATGGACGTGCATAGACTTCCTGGATGGCACGCTCACTGGCTGTTGCATTCGTTGTGAAACGCTCCGTTTCCTGATTGTTCAGGATGTAGTGCTTCGCCGTTGCAATTACCGGGTTGCTCTGAATTCCGTTGACATATGCTGCACCCATGCCGGAAGCCAGCAGCGGATCCTCACCCAGGGATTCGAAGTTGCGTGATCCCCATGGTGTACGTGCAATGTCCAGACCAGGACCAAGAACAACGTTATGTGTTGTATCATGGGCTTCCTGTCCGATCAGATCACCATACTGTTTGGCAAGATCGGTATCCCAGGATGCTGCCAATGCGATCGGTGCAGGCAGTGCCGTGGACTTTTTGTCCTGCACATCCGGATTGGCAACACGTACGCCTGCTGGTCCATCCGCCATCTGTAGTGCCGGAATGCCAAGCCGCTCCAATCCATCATTATAGAAACCATAATAGTTATTTACTTTACCAGTAACGAATCCGACTTTCTCCTCCAGCGTCATCGCCTTGAGAAGCAGCTCGGTGCGTTCCTTCGCAGATAAGGATTTGTTCATCCAAGGACGATCTGCCCCGGAATCCGCTTCTGCGGCAAAGGCGTGTAACGGCATGGCTGCAACCGCCACGATGATTAATAGCATAAACCATCGTTTGAGGAAAATCAGGTTGAGTCTTCTGTTCATGTTTGTAAGCTCTCCTTCTCTCTTGATCATTTTTCTTGCACACATTGCTTGAATACATGTATACAAGGGAATGCAAACTGGCTTGTCCCAGCCCTTCAAGCATTCAGGCAGCCCTGCACATCGCTACGAAAAGTGCGGCTCGACAAGCGAGCAAGCAATTTCGCTTTCTTACGATAGCCGACCTGCGGATCAATTACATCCCCTTAAATATGGAAATGGAGCCGAAAGGAGTGAATTAGTTCTCAGGTATGATGTCATTATTAATTCATATAACAATGAATGAAAACGAGTTAATTACATTATTGTAACTCAAATCATACAAAATATTTACTTTTAAAAACAGTCGTTATGTCCCACTTTTGATTTAACATTTAATTCAATTAATTATCATATTAAGGAATTTCAATTGAACACCTGGGCCCAAAGTCTATTTGTAAACGGATGCAATGAATATCTTCGTTTCACATGGAAAATAAAAAGCAACCGAAGTCCCTTTTAACAGGTACCCCGGCTGCTATTTCTTCATTACTCACTCTAATAGTATCGCATTTCTCTAGTCAAACTTCCTTAAATCTTACTTCCATTCTTACTAACCATGTCACCTGCTCTGTCCTAATCTTGCCTGCGATTTCGAGTTACTTCTAGCTCTTCAGCTGCGCCAGGATTTGTGGATCTTTGATCTTCTTATCTTCTGCGAGCAGCATGATTTTGGATAAAATCTCAGCTGTTCTTGGATCTTCGTCCAGGAATGGCAGGAAGATTCTCCCCCGATGCTGACTATGCACAGGTACGATATATAGTGCGCCAGTTGCCTGTTTAAATACATTGCCACTGCCAAGATGAACGGCATATTCGCCGAGGTCTCCTTCGATCCGTGCATAATTGCCATCCAATCGTACATTGTCTATCTTAAGTAGACGAAGTGATTCATTCACGATAACATGACGCATTTCAATGGTTGTCAGGCTGGCTTCCGGATCCACCCCGCCCACATGTGCAACACTGAGCACCAGATCAACATCACGCATGACCTCCGAGAAGAAGACCTTCGGTACATCTTTCAAGGCTACAGGCTTATACGTTTTGCGGTCATAAAATTGTACTGTCTCCAGCGTAGGTGCTTCCGTATCTGCCGGTGAGAACCAGTCTGCCATGGCATACAGATTAGCTATCAGGTTATGCTCATAGCTGACTTTCTGCAAGCCTTCCTCATAACTGACGGTCCACTGGCGTCCTTTGAGCAGGGCAACCGTCTTCTTCGGTTGAATCTGATACCCGGCATACCGGCGGGAGACGGTTCCATTCGCAAGCTCATCCTCATTTGGAAGGTACAGCTCACGGAAGACCTGTTTGAACGGCTGTCGTTCCTGACGGGTGAACAGATCCCGCTGGTATTCGCTCCATGTCCCGCTGCGGAATAATTGCAGAGGATGTGCAATCACCAGTGGATCCTGTTCCTGCAATGCATGTGTGGTACTTTGTTCGTCAGGTACAATCAGGCAGGCAGATTCCGTATCGAAATACCCCAAGCGGTCACCTGACTGGAATACCAACGTGCGAATCAGCGGTCGAATGACCGGATTTTGCATGAGGCTGGCAACTTCCTGGACGGTAAAGGCCGTCTCTGCTGTCATGGAACGCTCCAGCTCCTGTTTTGCCCGGCGATACTGCTGGACCAGATCCCCTTTTAATTCCTTCAACTCCGTAATGTATCCCTCTTTCTTGAATCGTGCAGGGACCGATTTGAGTGTCTTCCCTTTACTTACAAGAACCAGCTCGGATTGCCCATCCTCATCAATGACCAATTGTGCTGTCGTTGTCTCATCCAGGGCCTTCGGTTCAAAATAGGATTTCATCTCATCCAGCTTGCTCGCTTCCATGTTCCAGATCAGCCGGGTAACGTCCGTATACCCTGCATTGCGGGCCAGGTTGCCAAGAGCAATCTGCGCGGCTGCACCTTCACTAGAACGACGCTGTGCTCCAAATTGCTTGCTCTCCAGCAGGAATTTCTGAATGAAATCATAACGTTCTCGCAGATCCTGTTCCTGCTCCGCTTGGAATGGAATCAAACTGTACGTGAGCAGATGGTCCTTATTACGCTTCTCCTGTACAGATTGACGCATATCCTCCAGACGAAGCTTCCCTAACGCTGCATCGGCGAACAACTGGGATCTGCGGTGGTTTGCTCCACCCGAAATGTATTTGGCACAATCATATAACAGATTGAACCGTTCCTCGCCGACAGCAGCATAAGCTTCCTCGAACCAGGCAATATCAAATGCGCCGTCGTTGAATTCCTGCGGCGATATCGGTGAATAGTGAGCGACAATGGTTTCCTTTTCAGCCGTAAATCGTTCATTAATGTGGGCATGGAAGTACCATGCGGCACTGCGAAGTCCTTCCCATCCCAAATGCTTCGATACGATCTCCATCCACTGCGGTGCGTACATGGCCGCTTCCAACAGCTTTTTCTCTTGAATCGGATATTGCTCAAGTAGTTGGCCCAGGAGAGTATCATCCTCACCCTCACGTGGATGGCAAACTTGAATCAGGTGACTGAACGTCTCCTTGCGTGTTGTGTTATCTCCGTAGCTGTAGATATAGCCTCGTACAAACGTATCCTTATCCATGGCTGAGACCAGATGCACCCAATGCTCCATGCCTTCAATTCGTTCAAACTTCATGGCCAGTGTGCTGACTTCGGTGGAAAGCTCACCTCGTGTCAGTTCGATCTCCAGAATTCGTTCAACGACAGTATTCCGCAGCTCTATAAGTTCCGGATCATCCGTGATGCCTTCGGTGCGTGTCGACGTCAGCTCACGAATGAATGCAAAACGCTCCCCGCCCGTCAGCAACTGACGATACATGGTCTGATCATCAATCAAACGCAATTTGAATGCCCGCACGTAATCCTCGAATGATAACAGGGAGAAGCGCTGTGTATTTCCCACAAGGTTGATGAACTGATACCCCGTTTGAAAGAATCTTTGGAAACTGGCATCATCATATATTCTGCTTCTTACCAGGTAGTTCCACCGTTCCGTCAGGATATGAAGCATGCCAGCTTCCTTCTCCAGTTGATCGTCCGGCATACTGGCGATAATGGCAGCCCATGTCTTCTCCGCGATCTCAAATGTATCTGCAGGGTTGCTGTCCCTGAACGCTGCTGCAATCAATTCAGCAACCTGATCTTTGTAGGTCAGCGAAGCCGCCATCTGTTTCATTTCTTCCATATAGGAAAGAGGATAGGTCTGTTCGGCAAAAGACTTGCGCCAGCCTTCCAATAATGGGATTTTGCTTAATTCGTTATAATCATATTGATCGTGATAATAGCTGTAATGTTCATTTAAGTTACCGCTCAGTGTGCTAAATTGCAAAATAAAATAAAGCTGCATGAGTTCCAGGCTGTTCAGATCACTCTGCGCAACATATGCCTCCCAAACGTCGTGGAGAGGATATTGCTCCATCTGTTTCATCTGATTTCGTTCCGCATAGGAGAACCTAGAGCGCAGGCCGGATCCAATCAAAAGCGTCTCACGGTAGCCCGCATAATACTCTACCTCATATTCATGATCCCTGTGTTGATGAACCAGTGCATCTAATCCTTCCATAAACGGTTTGGCCTTCTCCAGCGAGAGGGTGAAGATCTCCTTGGGATTGAAATCACTAAGATCACGCTTCTCCTGCAGCAGTGGCTCCACCCGGGATGGATCGAACAATCCAAAACCATTCGAAGAGGTATATCGGCTGCCTTCCTCCGTCAGCTTGTCCAGCAGCTTTTGCTCCTTCGCGGTAGGCTTCTGGATCAGTCCTGCTAACGGCTGTAATTGTTCATGCTGATCTGCACGTTCCGGATCTGCAGAAATCTCGGTCAACAGTTCCAGTGCGCCCAGACGCTGCAATTCATTCTTCGCCTTCAGCAAACGTTCCAGTGAAACAACTAGTTGATCCACAGGTTGCAGCAAAAGAACCTGAATGACCTTCTGCCGAAGTGAACCGGTCTTGAGTTTGAGCAAGGCCTCCATCTGTTTCATCTCGTCAGTAATCAGCTCAAGCTTCCTCACTTTGACTAAAGCAATCTCCCGGTTGCTCATGCTTTTGTCGGACAGGCTCTCAAACACAAACTGTCTTTGCACCTCGTTATCGGGCTGCTGAACGAACTGGGATAACAGCTCGCCTCGAAGTTCGGGGCTCAGCATGTCCTTGATTGCAATGACTTCTCCGATCCAATCGGGGTCCATATCATACGCAGCCAGATAGAGCATTTTTTTGACCACATCATTCCGTTCAATCCGGTAATGGACATATTCAAGAACGCCAGATGGTCCACCTTCCCCTCCCAGAGGAATGCGCTCCAGCAGCTGCTTAAATTGATCGAAGTCCTGACGCCGAATTGCCTTGTCTTCAAAGACAGGCAGGGGCGAAATGTGAATGCTGCGCAGATTCTCTCCATCCTCGAAGTGCCAGTTATGCATGTACATGGCATCATAGTTTTGGATAATCCAGTGCATCAGCTCCAGATCCTGTACGTCCAAATACCGACGGGCAATGCTTAGCCGCAGGTCACGATTCTGACTGTTCGCAAGCACATATTGCGCAACGATTTTCTGATACAGTTGGCCTTGATCCATAATACGGATCAATTTGTCATTGAGATGGTCCTCTTCAATAACAGCCGTCGCCCACAGACTGATGAATATCTTATTGGCATTGGAATCCTGCTCCCAATCTTCACGAACAGCTGCATCGGTCAGCGCTTCAAAGGCTTGCTCAATCAACTGTGATGCAACGCGCGAATTGGCCGCTTCAATTCCGAGCCCTGTCCATACAGCCAATGCTCGAACCACTGAACTGAAACGAATCAGATTGTGATCGATGATTACTTTTAATATGTATATAAATGCTTCAATGGTTCCTTCATCCATCCGTTCAACGATACTTTGGCGCAGTCCTTCCTGCAGTCTTGCTGCCACAAGCAGCTCACCAACCATATGGTACGCCTCTGTCTGGTCACTCATGAATATGCCTTTGATCATCTCGCCAGTAAGCAACGCCGACTGATTGTCGCCATATATGATCTCGTGTAATGCCTGCTTCATATCTCCGTTGCCATGGTCCAGTTCATAGGCGATGCAGTCCGGAAGCACAGATCGGATCTCATACAGATAATCAAACTTGTATTCACGAACAGATACATATTCGTTCAGGGAGAATTGCCGCATCTCCATGCGCAGCAGTCCAATGAGTTTCCGGATCACCTGTCCAATATGCTGTTCAGGATCGGAAGTGCGAAATGGCCGGCGCTCATACATGATGCTGTACGGGTAATTTGTGGCACGGTCAGCAATGTAACGGAATCGTTCCACCAACCGTTCATTCGTCAGCTGCCCAAGCACATTCAGCAAGGGTTCGAATAAGGGCTCTCCCGTTTCGGCAGCCTGCTTTTGAAGAAATTCCTCTGTATTCAGATATACTTTTTCATCTCCGCGCAAATATGTGGAACCAGCCATCTCCAACACATATCCTGCAAGCTCCTGCCAGGTCCCGTTCAATGACTCTACCTTCTCTTGCAGACCGTTGATATACACCTGTTCATTATCGTTCTGATTCATCCAATCTCCTCCTTATCATTTATTACCACAAACGGCCGGCAAGCATGGTGAACCGGATAAACACCAATTCGTCATCTTCCTGCAGCTTCAGTGGTGCATCCAGCTCGGACAATTCTTCATCATTGAGGAAGACTTTGTATAGTCCATCTTCATAAGCCATCATAGCCGTTTGGACCGCATGCTCCAGGTCTTGAATCTCCTCATTGTACACTTCACCAAAACCGACTTTTCCCGTTAATCCCTTAAGTTGAATCTCCTCAGGCATAAGATAGGTGAGTAACGCCGCACTGTTTTTCTTCTCCTGAAGAGCGTTCACCTGCACGTGTACCATATGTTTGATTAGTTCTCGTAACGTTCCGGTTGTTTCCGGAAGTGCTGTGGCTTGCTTGGCAAGTGCAGGCTTGCGTTTGCCCAGGCTTTTGACCGTGACCCATACGTTCACAACGCACCCTCCCTTCTTCTATATGAACTGACTAGTTACATCTCACCAGTCTGGTAAAAAACTAAAAATGCGTACACATGTACCCATTATTAGCATCATAACCAATATTTCCGCCACAATCATGAGCCATTCCTCACGTTTACCTGAAACCTGCGAACTACTGCACTCCCAACGTACTTACGCAAAAAAAAGCCGGGTTGTTCCAATAACCTTGGAACTCCCAGCCACATCAGCATTCATGCAGACCTGATTTGTGTTATGAGAAAATGAACAGCTTTGGATTCATCTGGCCAATCGCACGGGGCGAATCGTTACAGCCGCCGTTTTGAAGCCTGGCATACGGCAAAAAGGGTCCAGTTCGGGTCTTGTCGCCCGATTGACGTTCTGAATGCCACCCCAATGCATCGGTACAAACAGTGTGTCTTCGCGAATATGTTCCTTAATACGTGCACGTACCGTGAAGCTCCCATGCACGGATTGAATCTCGACCCACTCTCCATCCATAATTCGATTACGCGCAGCTGTAGCCGGATGAAGTTCCACAAAATTCTCCAGTTCACGGGCTTCCAGCGTTGGGCTCCGATGGGTCTGTACGCCAGTTAGATAGTGAGGAAGGACGCGGCCATTGGTCAGAATCAGAGGAAATTCCCGGGAGGTATCCTGCCAACCGACACTTAATTCACTCGTAAATGCAGCCCTGCCGTCCTCATGGGAAAACCGCTCACTGAACAGCAGCCCTTCACCCTCATCCTCCAGAGAAGCGCAGGGCCAATAGATCCCTTTTTCTCTTCGCAGACGTTCATAGGTCATCCCATAGTAATCTGCAATTCCACCCCGGCTCGCCAGTCTGAGCTCATTGAAGATATCCTCGGCACATTCATATTGGAAATATGAAGCTTTGCCAAGCCCCCCAGCAATGAAGCATAGAATATCCCAATCGTGACGGGTATCCCCTGGTGCTGGCCTACCCTGTTCACGTAATAGAACCCGGCCTTCCAGATTGGTCAGCGTACCTTCGTTTTCCAAATAAGAGGTGACCGGAAGCACCACATCGGCCATCTTCGCCGTCTCGGACAGAAACATATCCGCCACGACCAGAAACTCCAGCTTGCGAAGACCTTCTTCTACCAGGCTTACATTGGGATTGGAGACGACCGGATTGGAGCCCATCACAAGCAGGCCACGAATTTCCTGCTCATGCACCCGCTCCATCATTTCGTAGGCAGAGACGCCTTTTCCCGGCAAGGTTTCGGGCGCCACGCCCCAGACGGATGCTACATATGCACGGTCCTGCGCATTCTCTATGGAACGATATCCCGGCAGCTGATCGGCCTTCTGCCCATGCTCTCTTCCGCCCTGTCCATTTCCCTGTCCAGTGATCGCACCGTAACCACAGCCTGGTCTGCCGATTTTTCCAGTCGCCAGTACCAAGTTCAGAAAATGACGGACAGCGAGATGTCCATCCGTTTGCTGTTCCACTCCGCGCGCAGTCATGATCATGCCTGTCTCCGCCTGACCATAGGCCATTGCGGCCTGACGGATCAGGGTCAAATCCACCCCGCATTGCACTGCGGATTCTTCCAGGTCTATCTCGCTCAGTGCATTCTGCAAACTCTCATAGCCTTGGGTTCTTGCATTAATAAAATGCTGATTCACAAGTCCCGCTTCCATAATGACCTTCAGCATGATGTTCGCAAGCCGTGCATCCATACCCGGCTTGATCTGCAAATGAAGGTCGGCAATGGCTGCAGTAGCTGTCTTGCGCGGATCAATAACGATAATGTATGCTCCATTTTCCTTCGCCTGGTTGAAATAAGGCAGCAGAGTGGGCTGGCACTCTGCAACGTTGGTCCCTGCAAGTACAATGCACTCGGCCCGAGGGATGTCGGACAAGCGGAATGTCAGCCCCCGATCCATGCCAAACACCTTACTTCCTGCAGAGGCAGCGGCAGACATGCAGAAGCGACCGTTATAATCAATATATCGTGTCCCTAGAGCAACCCTTGCGAATTTTCCTAGCAAATAGGCTGTTTCATTGGTGAGGGAACCCCCTCCATACACACCGATTGCATCGGCACCGTATTGATTCTGAAGACTGGTAAAACGCCCTGTGATATATTCAGTGACTTCTGGCCATGAAGAAGGTATCAGTTCACCATCCCGGCGGATGAGAGGCTGCAGAAGTCGCTGTCCACTCAGTGCATGCTGATGTGCATTCATGCCTTTGACACACAATCTCCCCTGTGAAGCTTCATTCGGCACGCCTTCAACGGTGTACGTGGCACGGCGCTCACCAGCGATGGGCCCAGCAACTTCCTCGACGGTCATTTTGCACTGCACGCTGCAATAGGGGCATTGTGTCTCCCGTACATGCAGTTTTGAAACAAACGAACTGTGTTCCATGGATGTCTTCATTCCATCTTCACTCCCTTCCCTACTTTTTTGATCAAGTAAGTGTCAATTCGCTTACCGTTCTGCCCGCCAGCTCGTTCTGGAATTGTGGATCCAGCAGATTTTCGCGGATTGATATGAATCCCAATCGCTCTACCCATGCCCAGAGGGGTTCATCGTACCAGGCGGTTCGGCGATACCACTCCACGCATGCCGAGATCAGCCGCACTGCATCTTTTTCCGTCTCGGCAAGTCCGAGGAGTTCCCCCTCTTTTACCGGATGGGCTGCATGACCACCCGCGTAAATTTCCCAGCCGGCGGGAGATTCCTGCAAACCGATATCCTGCACGATGGGGCTGACCCATGAGCTTGCTCCACCTGACAAGACGACCCTCACGGGAGCAGGTATATCTGCATTGACCCACCTGAATTGAAGGTCCTCTGCCATGGCTTCGAACTTCATATCACCTGCATGGACCTCGATACCCACAAATGTACCCCGAGGGATATCGTTCCGGTCTCCAGCCCAATCAGGCTGCTGCACACTTATCCACTTTCCGGTTATCTTCAAATAGTAACGAAGTGCTGGATGGCAGATACCGCAGCCTTCTTCTGTTCTCCAGTCCAGCTGCTGCATGATTCTTTTCATTCCATCTCCCTCATGAATTCCATACAGATGGTGATGCTCTACTGAAGCCGCAAGCTCATAGGGATCTTCATCCGACAACCGATTGAGCGCTTCTTTCAGTGAGGCATGGCCCAGATCCGTACAGCTGCAAACAGGCCATTCTGCCTTTTTTGCTGCAGCTGCTGTTCCACCTGCACCACTGCCGTTTTTCTGAAGATTCAGGGTATGCTTCACCAGTGCCGCCACCATCGGGCGACATCCGCCGCAGGAACCCGAGGCCTTGGTATGTTCCTTGACCTGCTCAGCCGTCTGCAGCCCCTTGTCCTGTATGGCTCTCATGATCGTCAATTTGCTCACATTGTTACAGGCGCACACCGTTTCCTGATCAGGCAATGCCGCTGCAGCCATCTCTGCTGGATTCGTCCCTTCCTCGCGCGGAGCGAGTTCTTCGATGCCAGCCCCACGCTGTACAAGTCCCAATAGGCTGGCACTCTCCGTCGTATCCCCGAACAGGATCGCTCCACTTACGTGCCCTTCCTTCATTAGAACCCTTTTGTACGTTCCTCGAACGCCATCAAGCATCTGTACAGCCGTCCGCATCTCTTCTCCGCTAATGTTTCCAGCCGAGAACACGTCAACGCCAGAGACCTTCAGTTGGGAATAGGGAATAGAACCCTTATACGCTGTTGTCTCCTGCCCACATAAAAAACGTGCGAGTACCTTACCTTGCTCATATAAAGGAGCTACCAGACCGTAACTGATGCCCCGATGTTCGGCACATTCACCCACAGCATAAACATCAGGTACGCTGGTACGCATATAATCGTCGACCACGATCGCCCGATTAGTCCTGATTCCGCTCCGCCGTGCCACGTCCACATTGGGGAGAATGCCCACGGCAACAACGACAACCTGTGCTTCAAGCCTGGATCCATCTGTAAATTGAAGCCCCTGAGCCTGGGACCGGCCAACGATTTTTTGTGTGTTTTTGGCTAACAGGAACGACATGCCTTGAGCTTCCAACTCGTGTTGAAGCATGGTCGCTGCCTGCAGATCCAACTGCCGGTTCATAATATAAGGTGCGTTATGCACCACGACTGCTTCCATTCCCAAATGCAGCAGCCCGCGGGCAGCTTCAAGCCCAAGCAAGCCGCCACCAATAACGGCCGCCTTGCGATGTACTTTGGAATACGCGGACATACGTGTGCAGTCATCTATGGTGCGAAAAGACATGACCCTCTCTTTATCCATACCAGGAATGGGCGGAATAAACGGAGCAGACCCTGTCGCAAGGATTAGAATATCGTAGGACTCCCTCATCCCGGATAACGTTTCAATCGTTTTGGACGGAGTATCAATCTTGTGGACCGTCTCTCCCGCACACAGCCGGATGCCATGCTCCTCATACCAGCTCCAGTCGTTAATGATAATGTCCTGCAGATCGTGCTCGCCCTGCAGCACTTTGGATAACATGATCCGATTATAGTTGGGACGTGGTTCACTTCCGTAGATGACAATCTCGAATGTATCCGGAGATGCGGCTATGATCTCTTCCACACACCTAACACCTGCCATTCCATTTCCAATAACGACCAGTCTCTTCTTGCTCATGGGCTGCCCCCTGTCTCTATTACATGTTGAGTAAAAAAATAAACAGAAAAATCCCTTCTCCATGGATCGGAAAAGGGCACCGTTGCCTCCGGAATTCACACGCCATTGTGTGATTTCATATTAAATTCAGATTACGGCAAACCATTTTATATGTCAACAAAATTAACACACATTTCTGAATTAAATTTCAAAACGATTTAATTTAAAATTTAATGTTATTTTTCTTGACACAAATAAATTCTCTTTTTATAATTTGAATCAAAATCACCGTGCTGTGATCAAATCAGGTGCAGGAACACAATGACGTGTCCTGCCTGCCGGCAATGAGGCCGCAAATCGTTCATCATCTGGACGAATTGCGGCCTTTTTCTGCCTGAACTGCACAAAGACAGGGTAAGATTATTCAATTGGATGAGGAGCGATGCTGAATGGTGGAGAGCAAAAGTTTTTGGAAGAGCGGGCATAAGCCCAGTCTCTTCGGGGCATTTCTGTATTTTGATATCAGTTTTATGATTTGGGGCATGCTTGGCCCCCTCGCGGTTGTTATTGCCATGGACTACCCGATGACCCCTCTTGAAAAAGCCAACCTGGTGGCACTGCCCATCCTTGGCGGATCCATTCTTAGACTTGTACTTGGTTTTATGTCCGATTATATCGGTCCAAAGCTCACGGCTCAGATCGGCATGGGCGTCACGCTCATACCTCTATTGCTGGGCTGGCTGTGGGTAGACTCGCTAAGCCAGTTATACGTTGTTGCCCTCCTGCTTGGCGTTGCCGGAGCCTCTTTTGCCGCCGCCCTTCCACTTGCGGGACAATGGTATCCCAAGGAGCACCAGGGACTTGCCATGGGAATCGCCGGAGCAGGGAATAGCGGGACGGTACTCGCTACCCTTTTTGCCAATCGACTGGCTACTCATTTCGGCAGCTGGGAAGTCGTTTTTGGACTCGCCATCATTCCAATCGTGGTCGTTTTTATCCTGTTCTCCATCTTCGCCCGTAACAGTCCCAACCGGCCAGCACCGAAGAAGCTGTCTGAGTACGGCACCTTGCTGAAACAAAGGGATGCCTGGGTATTCTGTGCATTTTATTGTGTTACCTTTGGCGGTTTCGTGGGATTGTGTAACTATCTGACCATCTTCTTCAACACCCAGTATGGCCTATCACCTGTCCGAGCCGCTGATATTACAACCTTTTGCGTTATTGCCGGAAGCTTCTTCCGACCTGTTGGCGGTTACTTGGCAGACAAGATTGGTGGTACGCGGATGCTGACATTCCTATACACTGGTGCCTGTGTCATGCTTGTAGGTGTATCTTTCCTCCCTCCACTTCCTGTGGTCGTCGTCATGTTATTCCTGGGCATGATGTGCCTTGGGGCTGGTAATGGTTCCGTGTTCCAGTTGGTTCCGCAGCGTTTCGGCAATGAAATCGGTCTGATGACAGGCATTGTCGGCGCGGCAGGTGGCTTGGGCGGATACGCACTCCCGTTGATTCTTGGTCAACTGTACAGCTCCTACCAGTCCTATACGCCGGGATTCGTCATCCTTAGTCTGATCGCAGCCGCGTCCATGCTGCTTGTACTGGTTATGCAGTCCAAATGGCGCGGCCAATGGCTGAAGAAATCTTTTACGAGCAAAACGGAATCCACATCCCTCTCTTCATAGAGAATACAGGTGACCAGCAGCATCTAAAAAAGAGAACAGCACAGCCTTTCGGCTGCTGCTGTTCTCTTTTTGTCAGGACGAATATTTGCGAAAAACAACGACGGCATTATGCCCGCCAAAACCAAAAGAATTGGACATTCCGATCTGCATCTCTGCCTCTCTGGCTTCATTAGGTACATAATCCAGATCACACTCCGGGTCCTGGCGCTCCTGGTTAATCGTTGGTGGAATGATGCCATGCTGCAAGGTTTGAATCAGTGAGATCGCTTCCGCTCCACCGGCAGCTCCTAACATGTGCCCCGTCATCGATTTATTGGCCGTCACAGGAATATGATAAGCAGCTTCACCAAAGAGTTGTTTGATTGCTCGAGTCTCGGAGAGATCTCCCGCTTCGGTACTGGTTGCGTGGGCGTTAATCACATCCACGTCATCAGGCTGAAGCTTCGCGTCAGCAAGCGCAGCTCTCATGGCCAGGAATGCTCCGCGCCCTTCCGGATGGGTTGCTACCATATGATACGCGTCAGAACTGGCACCATATCCAACAATTTCAGCGAGAATATTTGCGTTTCTAGCCAGGGCATGTGATAGAGACTCTACCACCACAATCCCCGCACCTTCTGCCATCACAAACCCATCTCTTCCAGCGTCAAAGGGGCGACTCGCCGTTTCATAGGCTTCGTTTCTTGTGGATAACGCGGTAGCATTACCGAAGCTGGCCAGCGAAACTTCCGTGATGGCTGCTTCAGTTCCCCCTGCAATAATGACATCTGCACCTCCGTCACGAATCAGCCGGAAGGCTTCACCTATGGCCGTATTCCCAATGGAACAGGCAGTCACAGGTGAAAGCGTCGGTCCCCAACATCCGAATTTCATGCTCACCATGGCAGCTGCCATATTGGAAATCATCATTGGCACAAGGGTCGGACTAACTCGGCCAGGACCACGTTCGGACAACAGCTTTCCTTGCTCCATCAGTGTTTGAATGCCGCCGATGCCGGAACCAATGTATACCCCAACCCGTTCCCTATCCACTTTCTCCATATCCAGTCCTGAATGCGCAAGAGCATCGTCAGCTGCCGCTACAGCAAATTGGCAAAATCGATCCATACGGCGGGCTTCCTTGCGTCCGAAGCGACCCTCTCCGTCAAAATCTCGGACAACACCTGCCATTTTGGTTTTATATAAAGTGGTATCGAAGCTTTCAATTAATGATATTCCTGACTGCCCTTTCACAAGTCCGTTCCAAAATGTATCTACATCATTGCCAAGCGGTGAGACAATTCCCATGCCGGTAATCACAACACGTTCGCGTTCCATATCTAACTCATCCTCCCTAGCCATTCAGGCTAACCGACTGAACTTCTGCATCTATATTGGCACGTGCAGTATCCTATTACAAGTTGTGAATTATAATAGTATAATGACTACCATGATAACTGAGGTTGGGGTGGAATGAGATGAACCAGGATGTCAGGCTTCAGGCTTTATCCGTATTTTTAAAAACTCAACGTGCCAAAATAGCTCCGTCAGCAGTCGGTTTGCCGGAAGGCACCCGGCGCAGAACACCGGGTCTTAGAAGAGAAGAGGTAGCCCAATTGGCGGGTGTAAGCACAACTTGGTACACCTGGCTTGAACAAGGAAGGGATATTCAGGTATCCCATTCGGTGCTGGATAACATTGCTTCCGCACTCAAACTGACCCCGGATGAACGCAAGTACTTGTTCTCCCTTGCCATGGAGCATTACTCCGAACTTCATATCCGTGAGGAAGAACCTTACCAGCTCCATCCTTCCCTGCAAAAAATACTGCAGGAGCTCCAGAATTGTCCCACCATTATTTCCGATCGCCGCTGCTACATTGTTGGCTGGAATGAAGCAGCCAGTCATGTCTTCATTGATTTTGAGCAGATTCCTGCCGAACAGCGAAACATGATTAGTCTATTATTTGAACGAAAGGAATTTCGGAGACTGGCAGTCAACTGGGAGGATTTTGTCCTCGGATACCTTGCGATCTTCCGTGCCTATTACGGCCAATATGTCGACGACGAATGGTACAATCTGTTTCTGAATGAAATGATGGATCGATATCCGGAGTTCCAGTCCCTGTGGAAACAAAGCAGCGTGAGCAGCGCACCAGACGTACTGATTGAATTCAGACATTCCAGAGCTGGTAAAATGTTGTTCAATCTGACTTCGTTACAGGTTCAGGGTAATACCGATCTGCGATGCAGTATCTACACACCTGCACAGGAGACGGCCACCGAGCGGAAATTGGTGCGCCTTATGGAACGTGAGAAGGAACGTCAAGCCAGACCTAACGTTTAAACAGTATTCCCATGCTACAAAACGCAAAAAAAGATCCGAACGGTTTCCGCTCGGATCTTTTTGTTGATCATCCAGCCCTTTGTATTGGACATGGATCAGGTCAATCTATGCATAGCAAATGTTATTCGAACGCCGGAATGGCGATGTCTGCATACTTCTCTTCGAAGAAAGCCTTCACTTCAGGGCCTGCCATACGCTTGGCCAGCTTCTGAATGGCTTCGGAATCCTTGTTGTCCTCACGCGCAACCAAAGTGATGGCAAAATGGGAATCATCCTTCTCTGTGAACAGTGCATCCTTCTTCGGTGTAAGTCCCAGCGGGCTTGCATACGCCGGTGTCATGGCAACCAGATCTGCATCATCCAGCATGCGGGCCAGCATGAGCAGGTCTACTTCCTGGAACTTGAAGTTCTTCGGATTCTCGATAATATCCGCCTGTGTTGCGTTGAATCCTACGCCTTCTTTCAGCTTGATCAGACCGTTTTGTTCCATCATCACCAGTGAACGTCCGATGTTGGAAGGGTCATTGGCAATAGCAACCGTTGCTCCTTCAGGCAGTTCTTCAGTGGTTTTATACTTTTTGGAGTACGCACCGTAGATCGCGTTGTAGATCGGCTGTACAGCTACCAGGTTCGCATTATTGGCTTCGTTGAATTGGTTCATATAAGGCACGTGCTGGAAGAAGTTAGCGTCAACTTCCTTGTCTTTCAATGCTGTATTCGGTTGAACGTTATCGGACAGAACGACGACTTCCAAATTCACGCCATCTTCCTTAAGCAGCGGCTTCACAATATCCAGTACATCCGTCATTGGCGGAATCAATGTAGCCACTTTCAACGTAACTTCCTGAGTCGCTTGGCTGCCTTCATTGTTTCCTTCCGCAGCAGGTGTCTCTTCTTTTTTGCCGCATGCGGATACAACCAGCATGACTGCGAGCAGCATAAGGATCATTTTTGATTTCATTTTCATTCTAGCCCCTTCATCGTGTAATCTGTAATGTCATCCTAAATTCTTCTCGCCCTTTAACCTTGTTTGCCTCATGATCTGCGATCAAGCCAGCGGGATAATCTGCTTCCGGTAAACTGGATCATCTGCACCAGAATGATCATAATGATGATCGTAAATACCATGATCTCCGTCTCGAACCGCTGATATCCGTAACGAATGGCAAAATCGCCAACGCCTCCACCGCCTACAATGCCCATCACCGTGGAATAGGAGATAAAACTGATCGTTGCCGTGGTCAGTCCGAGTACGAGACCTGAACGTGCTTCCACATACAAAAATTTCAGCACAAGCTGCATGGTTGATGCACCCATCGAGGATGCCGCCTCAACCACACCTTTGGGCACATCGAGCAGTGCCTGTTCTGCTAGGCGGGCATAGTAGGCAATCGCAATAACGGAAAGCGGCACCGCCGCTGCCAATGTCCCCATCGCCGTTCCCACAATCATCCGCGTGAACGGAATCATGAATACGACCAGCAGCAGAAAAGGGAACGAACGAATGATATTGACCAGGCTGCCCAGAATCGTGAACAGCGGCCTGTTCTCATATCGTTGTCCTCTTCGGAACAAATACAGCAGCGTACCGAGTGGAAGCCCAATCAGGACAGCTGCTCCAATTGAGATGCCAACCATGACAAAGGTCTCTCCGATCGCCTTCCATATCTCATCCTGATACTTCAATATGGATTCAGGTATCATCGTTCCTCGTCCTCCGTTTCCCATGGCTCCGCCTCTTCACCTGTAAGCAAGGACGTTAGCAAATCCGGCTGTGGTGCGGGAATACTGCGTACTTCCGCTTCCGTTAGCGTTCGGACAATGCGCCCTTCCCTCATCACGGAAATTTGGTGGCAGAGTCTGCGCGCAACCTCCATCTCATGTGTAACCAGTACGATGGTCACACCCAATGTTTCATTGACATGGCGCAGCACATCCAAAATACCGTTCGTTGTCTGAGGATCGAGCGAGGACGTTGGTTCATCACAGAGCAATACATCAGGCCGGCTCGCAAGAGCCCTCGCAATAGCCACGCGCTGCTTCTGTCCTCCGCTTAACTGGGCGGGATATTGTTTCGCCTTATCCTCGAGACCCACGAATCTCAACACCTCAAGTCCTCGTTCTTCCCGTTCTCTCCGGGAAACACCCGCCAGTTCAAGAGGCATGCATACATTGCCAATCACCGTTCGGTTGCTCACCAGATTAAAGTGCTGAAAAATCATGCCGATGGAACGACGCGCCTGACGAAGGGCTCTTTCGCTCATTCGGGTCAGCTGCTGTCCGCCAACAGTTACTTCACCTGAGTCCGGCTTCTCAAGCCCGTTCAGCATGCGGAGAAGCGTTGATTTGCCCGCACCGCTGGAGCCAATGATACCGTGAACCTCTCCCTGTCCCACTTCAAGCGAGACAGAGCTTAACGCCTCGAATCCCTGATCAGCCCGGGACCCGCGTTCGTTATAACGCTTGCTTACGCCGTATAATGAAATCATGGAGATTCCTCCTGCGATTAATCATGCATGGTCCTTCGAGAACACATGAAGAAAGCCCGCACAGCCGATAACCGGAGCGCGAGCAATCCTGTTCATTTATAATAAAGCAACATTCTGTGTGAGACAAGCCTTAACGAGAGATATCTGTTTTTAAATCGTTTACATGATACAAGCTGAATCTGCCGTTCGAAGAACCAATGTAGATTTCATCTCCTACCCGATTTATTGTGCCATTTTTGGCATCCCGATCCCGGTGTTCCGGCGATCCCATGACCACGTCATGCACACGGCCGACCAGTGTACCATCCTCTTTGTTCATGATCAGAAGATCCTCACCCATGGGTAACAGGAGTTGATCATCGATAACCAGGTAACTTCCCTGGTTGGTAGGGTATCTCAAGGAAGAGATGGTATATTGTGCGTCCCAGCGTGTTTTTCCCGTATGATAATCCAGTGCAGCCGGATAGCCGTTCTTGATTACATATATCCGATCGTCTGCCACAAGCCCTCGCTCAACCTTGTCGTTTAACGTCCATCGTTTTTTATCGTTCTTGGCATCATACAGCGTCGTTGTAAAATCCGAATAATCCCCGTAATGCTCACCTTGCTTATTTTCGCGGATCAACAGCATGCCATCATTCAGCACTTCGAAACGCAGTCCGTTCCGGGCCTGAAAGTGAGCAAGTTTCTTGCCTGAATTCAGATCGACCAACACCCACTGATCCCCGAGCAGCATCCAACGTTCAGGCTTTGCCTCCGCGAATGGATCAAGACGGGTTATTCCGTCGAAGTACGGATCATTCTCGATATGATCCACAGTAGGATTAACGGTTTTGATACTCCATACCGTACGACCTGATAGCGGGTCAGCTGCGACCAGTTGATTTTTCTCCCAATAGATCACATACGGGTCAGCTGCTGTCTGGTTAAACAATTGATATCCGGCACTTAGCTTCTTAGTCCAGAGGGTTTTGCCATTAGAACTGTTCAGCACGGTGATCCGTCCCTGACTGGAGCCTTCCGCAACCGGGCTATCTACCACCACAACATTCTCCGCAGCTGTAATCCCACGAAGTGAAAGTTTGGAGCCGGTTTTGTACTCCCACTGCACTTTCCCATCCGATAGTTTGATGTGACGTATGCGATCCTTGTACTCCTTATCTCCCGGAGCATAGGATGTAAAGATCGTTACGCCCTCGCGTTTCGCATCCAATTGCGCTTGGAGTGCACCGAAGCCTGCATGGATCTCCCACACATTTTCCCCGTTATGTCGATTAAGAGCATACACGGATTTGTCATAATGCATACCGCTAAATCCACCGTCGTCTCCTTTCATCAGAAGTACATCCTCTGTTGCTGCTTGCAGAAAGGGATAATTCAGCTTGCCCTGATTGGTCCATGTGGATTTCCACGGTAACGTTGCAGGGAGTGCTTGGCCAAGAATTTGGGTTGTGAACTGATAGTCGTCCGCACGACTGAAACTCCAATCCGAAGGGACCACATTATTACGATCATCCACCGGGATGTTCCAGCGTGTCTGCACCAGCTTTCCCGTCTTGTTGAACGTGACCAGAAACTGTGCATCTTCCCGCTCATATCGCCAGGTCTGTCCAATACTCATGGAAAGATTGGTTTCATTCAGATTCTGGGAATGCTCTTTCCAATCCGGCTCGCCGAGCCACTGTGCAGCTTGTTTTGAGGTCGTGCTTTTATCTAATAAAATATCCGTCAGATGACGCACATCCGTTGTAGACATGGAAGCCTGCTTCCCGAACCAGTCGTCCGTTACGTTCACCCGCTGCTGTACGTCATTCGCCCTCACCCAGATTATGGCTGGACGGTATACGTTCGACTCTTTGTTCCAGGTTCGCGGGGCAACGGAAACACCATACCAATCCTTCGTCGCTGCAACGATTAGCGCATGATCCGTTAGAGAATCGGCAGAAGGCCAGCTTGTCTGGCTACCAGGGTACAGATACAGTTTACTTCCCGTCCGGAGTGTAAAGTTCTGCGGAACGGACCTTTTCAGCGTTTGGCTTTCCTTTGATGCGTACCATCCCGGTACCCAGAAACTCCCGAACTCGCTATGATTCAATCGGATCCATTCTCCGCGAACAATCTGTACTTTCATCTTTTCTCCGCCGGAGGTATATGTAGATATTCTCATCAGATCAATGGGAACCTTGTGATCAACCGTTTGGTCATACATAGGCAGGCCTTTTCCCAATGTGACAGTTTCTCCAGCTTTATAGGTTATGGATGCTGATAAGGCTTGTGTAACTGATATTGGGGCTTGGCCTTCACGGGCAGCCACATTCAGATCCAACAGCATGTATCCTGTAACGATCACAGCAGCTACTCCGGTAATAGTGATCCACCTGTAGCCTCTTTTGCGCCAGTTCCCGCCTGTCTTCACGCCTGTTCACTCCATCCATTTGAAGTTATTTCCATTAAAGACGTTTTGAACAAGAAAAAGTTACTGTACTATCAAAATAAAATGTCTGTGCCTTCTCTTCATCTGACATCCAGCATCGCCGGATAATAAGGGAATTCCCAGCCTAGGGTATAAGCCATCGTAAGGGATGCGAAAAAATAAAACACAAAATACAGATCTGCACGGGAATACCCGGTCTGGATGTAATACGTCCGGCTGGCGCCGTCCGCGAATCCTTTGGCCTCCATGGCGATGGCCATGCGCTCTGCCCGCCGGATGCTCTGCGCGAGTAGCGGAATCGCATACCGCTTCAAGGTGCCATATACGTTCCAGTGCGAGACACGCTGCTGCGTACCGCGAATGCGGATGGCATAACGCAGCGTCTGGAATTCGTCCAGCAGAATGGGAATCATGCGCATGGCGGCCAAAAAGCTATAGGCATACTTGGGTGGCAGACGCCATTGCTGCATCAGCGAGTAGAATAGACGAACTGGACGGGTGGTCAGGCCAAACAACAATCCCGCAGCCGCCATGCTCAGGGAACGAAACCCCAGGTGCAGCCCACGATAGAAGCTCTCTTCCGTGATATGTATCAATCCATATTTGTACCACGTCGTCTCGCCTTTACCAAACATCATCATGCCTGTGGAGGTAGAGATAAAGATCAATATAAAAGGCGACGCATAGAGCAGCAGCCGATCCCAAGGATGACCCGTCCAGCATAGTAACAGGAGCATCACAACCGCTACATTGATCATGACGTTCAGATTGTGAATAAGAATAACTAAGATAAACATCAGGGTCAGGAAAATAACTTTAAGGCCCGGATTCACGGCGTGCAGCCAGGTTTCACGATGAGGAAACGACAGCTGCATGCGTAACCCTCCCCTCTTCTACAGTCCACACTTTAGTACAATATCGGTTCACAATCTCCTGATCATGTGTCACCATGACAACGGCCGTCCCAGCGCGGCGCAGGCGCTCCAGTTGTCCCAGCATGGCAAACGTATTACGTGCATCCTGTCCGAATGTGGGCTCATCCAGCAGCAATATCCGCTGTCTGCGAACCATAGCAGAAGCTACACTCAGACGGCGTTTCTGTCCCATCGACAATTGATACGGGTGCCTCCCAGACAGCTCGCTGAGTCCAAATTGCTCCAGCATATCGATGCTTCTGGCCCGCCGTTCTTCCGCAGTAAGTTCTCCGCCAAGTAAGGAAAATTCCACCTCATCCAGAACCGAATTCGTAACGAATTGAAATTCCGGATTCTGAAATACGAATGCAATGCGGTCAGCCAGCTCTCTGGTCCTGCCGGGCCGTTGTCCTTCAACACGATAATGCCCCGTTGTTTTCAGGATATTCATCAGGGAAAGCAATAATGAACTTTTTCCAGCACCATTAGCTCCAACGACTCCTACCCAATCCCCGTGAAATACCTCAGCGTGATCGATCTGTACAACCGGATTCTTCCCTCGCAGCCCTGCGAATTGCCTCAATTCGAGTGCTGGATGGTATAAGTCTGATGCCCTGGAATCATCTTCTTCGACTTCTGCTCGATTGCTGGATCCGGACGTCACATGCTTAAAGGCATCTTGAGAATCCTGCGGCTTCGCTTCCAGCTTCCGGGCTCCACGTTCCTCCCATACTCCCGGATACCAGATGCCATACTCCTTGAGCATATCCCTCTCGTTCGCAAAAACCTGTTCCGCCTGTCCGTCGGCCACAATCTTCCCTTCGGGTGATAGCACGATGATTCGGTCAACCACGTCCACCACCTCATTAATTTTGTGTTCCACGATAATGAGCGTCTTATCTTGTGCGACCTGCTTCACCGTATCCCACACCTGCGTAGTTCCCTCATCATCCAGCAGTGCGGTTGGTTCATCCAGAAACAAGACATCCGGCTCCATGGCAAGAATAGAGGCAATCGCAAGGCGCTGCTTCATTCCCTGGGACATCGTTTGAATGAATGCACGATTATGTTCAAAAGAAAGCCCGACAAGCTCCATATAATGTTGAATCAGCGCAGGCATCCGGTCCCTTGGGATATTCCGATTTTCAAGCACAAACGCAATCTCTTCATCCGTATAGGACATGCAAAATTGGGTATCCGGGTCCTGGAATACAATGCCTGGCTGAATCGGCACCTGAATCTCATCGCATTTCATCGGAATCTCCACGGACCGCGGAATAAGACCGCTCAATATTTGCAGCAGCGTGGACTTGCCTGAACCACTTGGACCGAGCAGCAGCACTTTTTCCCCTTTACGCACGGAGAGAGACAAGCCCTGGAATACCAGGTCCTGCTCTCCCGGGAACTTGCATCTTAGATTGGTAACGCCTACCGCCTGCGGATTCCCTTCTCCGTTCATCTAGTCCAGTGCCTCATAATCCTGCTTGGAGACTGGTCTCAATGACCGGGTCACGCCTGTGAGTTCAAGTGCTTTCGCAAGATAATACGCAAATACACCTGCAATCAGAATGCTTCCAATGAAGCGGAAGCCGATAAATAATGTGTAATTCCACGCCGATAACGAGTCAATGTAACCATATTGATAATCGAGCAAAAGCGAAGCTGCTGCTGCCCCAATGGCTGCAAGACAGGTGACGAACAGATTCGTTTTGCGGTACAGGAATGCTGCGAAGAAGATCTCTGCGCCCAGCCCCTGTAACAGACCGTATACCAAGGTGGACATCCCCCATTCACTCCCGAGAAAAGCACTGACGGTTGAGGCTGCTACTTCAGCCAGAATGGCCACCCCCGGCTTGCGAATGATGACATAGGCGAACGTGCCCGCCATAAACCACATGCCATAGATCATCTGTTCCGCATGCACGCCGAAAGGCTTCATCAGATCATACGTCGGTCCCCATATCTTGTAGATGACCCCGAATACGACTGCGATCACGATCGTCACCAAAATATCGGTTAACTTCAATTTGTTGCTGCGCACTGTTGTTGACATGTTCTCTACTTCCTTTCTCTGCTCCCCATGAGGTTATGAAATGAAAATAAAAAAAGCCTCCCCGGTTCCGGGAAAGCCTTACGCACAGTGTGAAATATCATGATTGAAGTAACTCAGAATAAAATGAAATCCGGTTCAAATCAAGAGGCAAGCCTGCTTCCGCTCGCATTTCGAGATCAACCGTCCCCATTTTCGTCCACCTAGTTACTTATCATGAATTCATGTTCTCTACGCTGGCATTACCCAGATCAGATATACGGTCAGCGGCATAAGGCCCCAATCTCAGCCCAACTTCATTGAGCTCCCGGTTCACTTTATTTCATTGCTACTAATGTACACCACATGGGTATTTGTGGCAATAACATATAAGTCGGACAAGGTTTCACACTGGAGAATTCCGTGTATAGAAAGGATGCCAATTCCATTAATATGAAACATTTAGGAGATATTAGCCGTCTATATACGGGAAAGGGGATTGATCATATGAATACAACCAACACAACCTGGCAGCAAAAAAAATGGAAATGGATCCTTGCCGCTTCGATCGTTACCGCAGGAACGGCACCTGCACTGATGTCTTCCCATGTAGTGGAAGCGGCAGCGATACACCAGCCTGCAGCCTATATTAACAATGTTCCTGCTGAATATGATGTGGTTATTCGCCAGGGAGTTACGTATGTGGCGCTCACTGAACTGAAATTTCTGGGTGACTATACTTTCGGGTACAACAACAAAACAAAACAAATTAGCATTAGTACAGGAAGCGACAAGTATGTACTCACCCCTAACAGCAAAACCATCAAGAAAAACGGCCATGCTGCAGCACTGTCCTCCGCTCCTATTCTGGTAAATGGCAAAGCCATGCTGCCACTTCGTGCAATCGGTGAAACCTTCGGTGCAGAAGTTCGATGGAATCAGGCTACCAAGGAAGCTTATATTTATACGCCAGATGTATCGATTATTAAGGAGTACAACAGTTCTGATCTGACTATCGCACGTGAGGCAGCACTCCGTCTTCCACGTTTTTCCGATTTAAAACAGGCACGCCTGGACATCCGTAATCCACTGGGTCCTGTCGACTCATCGGTGACTTACATTTTTGAAAAAGAGCAGAAGGACCGCTTTTTCGTCAACGAAGATAATGATCTCGTCAGTTACTACGAAATCAAAAATGGAGCTGCCCTGCTGAAATGGCAGGCCAACGTGAGCAGTGCAGCCGGAACTATCGGAGATCTGTTCTTCATCAAAACCAAAGCTGTAGCAGAAGCAGGGAAACGACCATCGGTAGCAGGCCAAACTCTTGTATCTTTTAAATACTCTCAGATGCTGGAAGAGACTTCCTATGAGGTCATGAACAAGTCTGGCTCCATTGATTCGGGTTCCATTGCCACGCAAAAAGACAAAATCATCGTTGCCGTTCCAGAAGAAAACGAATGACTACTGAGAAATCTCAGAGACATATAATATTTTCTAAACTCTTTTCATCTAGTTTTATGGCAAACACAAAAAGGCATCCTTGAGGGTGCCTTTTTGCGTAATGATATAGAAAAGGGTCTAAACAATGCAATTGTCCCCGGTCTATCTTTTCGTTGACATGCTATCCTTAATATTGCGTATTCCCCGATTGACTTGTTTTACCCGATGCGAATCCCTTGAACAGGGTAGGCACTTTGGAATAGCGGGTATTCGTTATTTTGCCGACCGTAGAGCTGCTGTCTGTTCGCAGAATGGAATCCTTCACATTGGAAATGTTGGAGCTGTCCACGTTCATGGTAACCGCGTAAGAGGTTCCCCCATTTTGTCGTACCAGCTTGCCGATATCATCTGCTCTGAAGTTTTTAATGTTAATTGTCCCCGAAGCGTTCATCTGGAACACCTTATCATATGCCTTGTATGCTGCTCCACCCGTAATATTAACGGTACCGGCGGATTTAAGCGTGAGTGCATCTTCACCGACATCATTCCAGGTCACATTCTGAATATTGCAGCTGCCATAACAATGGACGCCATCGGCTGCCGGTGCCTCGATCACTACATTTTTCAGTGTAGCTCCTGCCTCAAGACGAAAGATGGGTTTCTGGTTCTCGGCCTGACTGCCATCTCCCAATGTGTTTGGATCAGCGGCTACGCTTTTTCCTTTGCCATCATAAGTCTCACCTGCTTTGACAATGATCGTTGTCTTCACAATTTCGGGAGCAGCAGACACGGGTAATGCACCAAATACAGAAGCGACCAGACCTGCGGAGAGCAGCAGCGATAACATTTTTCTCATGCGTAAATCCTCCCTTATACGGATATATTGGTGTTCAAGCCAGCTTGTCTTCCCGGATCCCTTAAGAGGTGCACCTCTTTCCTGGACCCTACCCTGATCCTACCAAAACAGGAGTGTAATGATAATAATCATTAGATTAGATATCCAATTGTCGGCATGATACCTGCATTCTTCGCATTATTTGTCGATCCGTTCCGCGTGGAATGTGCTGATCTTAACTTTCGGTATGCTTCATTTACAGCTTGTAAAGACTGCAGGATTTTAGCCGAAAATTAAAAAAGACCACGTTATCTGTTTCCAGACAACATGATCTTAGGCAAGAACAATTCATTTTCCAGCTTATTTGACTAGGCTCCGAACCGCTGACGATATCCGCACTTCCGGCATAGTTCCTCCACAGCTTCCCGCTTGGAAAAACCATAAACCAGATTGTTCGCCCGCTCACCTTCGACAATCTCCGAGAAAGACTTCTCATGGACGTTACCGAGATTAATGACACCTTCGCCATCGAGGCAGCACGGAACAACCGTGCCATCCACAAGGACCGCCGCCTGACTGCGCAGCGCATGACAGAAGCCTTTGCCATCATCCTCTGGTGCATCCAGACTTGGCCACTGGAACTCATGGTCCTGGTTGAGATAGACATTCGGCGCAATTTTGACGCCGCTGCCTGGAACCACCTTTTCCTCAATGCGGAAATCCAGGTTGAACTCGCGCTCCAGTACCTCCAGTGTTTCCCGGTTCCGATTCATCTGGGCATTCGTGAAGTTATCCTGCGTCAGATTCCAGAGCCGGAACGAGATGATCACATTGTGCTTCACCGCTTCTCTCGCAAAGGACAAAATATTATTGAGGTATCCCTCACGGTCCGTCGATCCCTCGTGCCCGTCGAAGCTGTGCAGCGAGAAGTTCATTTGTCGCAACGCCGGTTTGCCAAGCAGCTTATGTTGGGTCTTGGGCAGCAATGTTCCGTTCGTTGTTATGTTTACCTTGAATCCCTTCTCGTGTGCGGAATCCAGTAACAAATCAATTTTGGGGTGAAGTAACGGCTCCCCTTTGACATGCAAATAAATGTGTTTGGTATGTGGCTTAATCTGATCCAATATATTGTTGAAGACTTCAGGGTCAATGAATCCTTTGGCACGCTTGGTCTGCGGACAGAAGCTGCATGCCAGGTTACATATGCTTGTAATTTCAATATATACTTTCTTGAACGTTTTCAACTCGGGGTCCCCATTCTGCTTAGGAGGGAGAACAGTCCCACCCTCATTTGTAATCCGGCCCATAGGTGCCATCACCATTATATCGGGTTAGGAAGCCAAGGTAAATCCGCGAATGGGTTTAACGTTTAACTTTTGTCACTAAGCCCTCTTTACATCTCGCGGGCACGTGATATATGCTGTGTACACAACTGCATATCTTGAACGATTGCACTAGGGGAGCCTTGCGGCTGAGACGAATGAACGTATTCGGACCCTTTGAACCTGATCTGGATCATACCAGCGGAGGGAAGTGGAGCGGACTTTCAGTTAACGGATTTTTTTCATATTCATATGAACATGAATGTCGGTTGAACTTAATAGGCCCACTCATTTCTCCGGAAATGGGCGGGCTTTTTCGCGTTTACATACAGATCGCATACAACGTGCATTTCCGTTCAGGCAGTTTTTATTCCAAGGGGGTCAAGGAACCAAATGAGCAACGATGTACAGATTGACAACATGACCTTCACTTTTCCGGATCAGAGACATTCCCCCGTCCTCTCCAATGTGTCGATGTGTGTAAAAAAGGGAGAATTCGTCTCGCTGATCGGCTCCAGCGGGTCGGGCAAGAGTACGCTCTTCAAGCTGCTGGCAGGCTTGCTTGAACCGACGGACGGCACGATCGAAATTGCTGGGGTGCCGCCAGGACAGCGACTTGGTCGAGTCGCCTACATGCCGCAGAAGGATTTGCTGTTATCCTGGCGGACGGTCATGGAGAACTGCCTGCTTCCATCGGAGCTTGCCCCGTGGAAGCAGGACAAGGTGAAGCTGCGCGCTGACATTATGGCCGGACTCGACAGATTCGGCTTATTTGGCTATGAGCATGCCTACCCGGACGAACTGTCCGGCGGCATGAAGCAGCGGGTTGCCCTGCTTCGCACGTTGTTGACGGGAGGACAGCTGATGCTGCTGGACGAGCCCTTCGGCGCACTCGATGCTATGACCAAGCGAGAGATGCATCGCTGGCTGCTTGAGTTGTGGGAAAGCCTCGGCAAAACGGTGCTGTTCATTACGCATGATATCGAAGAAGCCCTGTTATTAAGTGACCGGATTGTCCTTCTGACTCCTGGCGGTCGGCAGCTGCTGGACATGACGGTGCCTCTGCCCCGTCCGAGACATTCGGGCATGGTCTACGATCCGGACCTTATAAAGATGCGACAACGGTTGGAGGAACAACTACATGCGAAGCTTTAACGTCAGCAGATGGTTTGCCCGCTATGGCCTGTTCGCTGCGCTTCTCCTCCTGATGCTGGTCAGCTGGGAATGCATCGTGCGATTGGGCTGGGTCCCTTCTTTCATCATCCCTGCACCTACATCCATAGCGAGTTCTCTAGTTGAGCATCGGCATCTGCTCCTGGGAACCCATCTGCCTGCCACATTGATGGAGGTAGCAGTTGGCTTCGGCTTGTCCATCGTGGCCGGAAGCGCTTTGGCAGCAGGCATGCACCTCAGCCGTTCGATTGAAAAGGCGCTGTATCCCTTCATCGTAATCAGCCAGACGATTCCACTGATTGCCCTGTCTCCTGTGTTCATTCTGTGGTTTGGCTACACGCTCTGGAGCAAAGTCGCTGTGGTGTTTCTGATCGCGTTCTTCCCGATTGTGGTCAGCACCTATGATGGTCTCCGTCAAGGCGACCCGGAACAGCGCGAACTGCTGATGACCATGGGAGCAAGCAAGTGGGATCTGTTCCGCAAGCTTCAGGTACCTCTTGCGCTGCCCTCTTTCTTTTCAGGATTGAAGATGTCGGTGGTGTACTGCGTGGTCGGGGCAACCATTGGCGAATGGCTCGGAGGCAGCAAAGGACTTGGTTATTTCAGCCGCAGAATGTCCAGCAGCATGAATACCGATGCCATGTTTGCCTCCATTCTGCTGTTATCCCTGCTGGGCATCGGTCTGTTCGTGCTTATTGCCTGGCTGGAGCGAGTCCTCGGATTGAAGCGGAATGCAGACCATGCACGAAGAGGAAAGTCGATAAAAAAGCAATCGCAATGAGATAACAAAGTGCTGCTCCTTCCTGTCGATCTCTTTGGAACATATCAGCGATTGGAACCAAACAAAAATGAACGAAACGAGGCCCATTTATCCATGAGAAAAAAGAAACTCATTCACACTCTGCTTCCTGCCCTCATCTGTTTATTACTGATCGGCAGCGGTTGTGGCAATACGGGTGCGAACCCATCATCGTCCGATTCCCAGGTACAGGGCAAAGATTCAACATCAACCGAATCGTCGTCTGGTGACCATGATTCATTGTCCATCATGCTCGACTGGTATCCAAACGCTGTCCATTCCTTTATCTACGCAGCGCAGGAGAATGGATATTTCGCAGACCAAGGTCTCGATGTGGATATTCAGATGCCTGCCGATACGAATGATGCGCTCAAACTTGTTGCTGCTGGCAAAGTGGACCTGGCGCTGAGCTACCAGCCGCAAATTTTGCTAGCCCGTGGAGAAGGCATTCCCGTACGATCCATTGCCGCTGTCGTTCGGCATCCACTCGTTCATCTGCTGACGGAAACGGAGGGGAAGGTGAACTCACCCAAAGATCTTGAAGGACTGACGGTAGGGTATTCCTCCGTTCCCCTATATGAAGCCATGGTGCGTACGATGATGAGTCAGGATGGCGGCGATCCAGACCGCATGAATTTGGTGGATGTCGGATTTGATCTGATCCCTTCGCTGGCCTCCGGTCAGGCCGATGCGATCATGGGTGGTTTTATCAATCATGAACAGTTGATTCTCGAGAAAGAAGGTCATCCCGTCAAGTCGATTAATCCCGTTGATTTCGGCGTGCCGGATTATTACGAACTTGTTCTTACAGCAAGTGACGAGGGAATTGAGGCGAAGAAGGATCAGCTCACCCGCTTCGTCAAAGCGATCCAGGAAGGTCAGAACTATGTGACCGAGCATCCCGATGAAGCTTTGAACATCCTGCTCACACACGAAAATGAGACGTCCCCGCTGGATCGGGAAATTGAAACAAAGAGCCTGGACATTCTGCTTCCGCTCATGACTGAAGAAGGTATTCCGTTCGGCTGGCAGGAACCTTCCTCCTGGGATAACGTGCGGAAGTGGCTGGTACAACGTGAATTGATTCCGGATTCGGTACAGGCCGAGGATGCGTTTATCAACTTGCAGGAGAAGTAAAAAGTACAGTTGCTGCTAAAAAATAATCGCTTATCAGGAGGGAATTTCAAATGTCATATCTGGCACGTGTTCGTACTCAAAATCCACTGGTTCACAATATCACCAACCTCGTGGTTGCTCCCTTTACGGCCAACGGTCTGCTCGCACTGGGCGCCTCTCCCTTCATGGCCTACGCACATGAAGAGGTAGCCGATGTCGCTAAAATGGCCGGAGCGGTCGTGCTCAACATTGGCACACTCGATGACCAGGTCGTTCAAGCCATACGCCTCGCCGGACAATCGGCCAATGCCCATCATGTGCCAGTTGTACTTGACCCGGTGGGAGCTGGTGCTACGGCCTATCGCACAGATACGGTTCAGATGCTCGTACGTGAGCTTCGGCTTACCGTACTGCGGGGTAATGTGGCGGAAGTCGCCAATGTCATAGGCGAGAACTGGAGCATCAAGGGTGTCGATGCAGGCCACGGCGAAGGTGACCGTACCGGGATCGCCGAGCGGGCAGCACAGAAGCTTGGCTGTGTTGTCGTTATCACTGGACGCGAGGATGTCATTACGGATGGGCGGACCACGTTCCTAACGCAAAATGGCCATGCCCTGCTCACCCAGGTCACTGGCGCAGGATGTTTGCTTAGCTCCATCATCGGTGCCTTTGCTGCGGTTGCACCGTCTGGAGAAGAATTGCTAAGCAGTGTTGTTGAAGCACTTGCCTTCTATGGCGTTGCAGCCGAGATCGCAGCCGAGCGCACAGCCAACCTCGGGCCAGGCAGTTTCCAGATCGAGCTGTTAAACCAGCTTGCACTGGTAACTCCGGACGTGCTTGCACAGCGGGCTCAGGTGCGACAGCTTGGCGGTGATACCCAATGAGTATGGCGCAGGCACTCACGATTGCCGGGTCGGATAATGGCGGCGGGGCCGGTATTCAAGCGGATTTGAAAACCTTTCAGGAACTGGGCGCTTACGGCTTGTCTGTTATTACTGCGGTTACCGCACAGAATACACTAGGCGTTCAGGGAGTCTATCCGGTTCCTTTGGAAGGCATTGCCCAGCAGCTCGACTCCACAGGTGAAGACTTCCAGCCCGGAGCGGTAAAAACAGGCATGCTCTTCAGCGCAGAAACCATTCGCTTGGTTTCCGAGAAATGGCGGCAATTCGGCTGGACCAATCTGGTCATTGATCCGGTCATGGTAGCGAAAGGTGGTGCCCCTTTGCTTCAGCAGGAGGCGGTACACGCCCTGATCACGGATCTGCTTCCACATGCATTAATCACAACACCGAATATTCCGGAAGCCGAACTGATCACCGGAATGACCATCCGCAATCTGGCGGATCGTGAAGAAGCCGCTAGAAGAATCGTGCACATGGGCTCCGCGTATGCTCTGGTCAAAGGCGGACATGCTGAAGGTAACGGGATGATTGTTGATGTGCTCTATGACGGCACGTCCTTTCATTATCTTGAGAACGTACGCATTGTGACACGCCACACCCATGGGACCGGATGTACGTACTCTGCCGCCATTACGGCCGAACTGGCCAAGGGCTCGTCTGTCCTGGCTGCCGTAACAACCGCGCGAGCGTTCATTCAGGCAGCCATTGAGGATGAACTGGGGATTGGGAGCGGACACGGGCCAACGAATCATTTTGCGTATCAGCGCAGACAGCGGGGTGAGCAGTGATGCGCAGATGGGATGCAGAGGCGGTACGCCAGGCCATGCAGGTGTACCTGGTGATGGGCAGCGTGAATACAGCGCTGAACCCTGTGGATGTGCTGCGCCAAGCCATCGCCGGCGGCATCACGCTGTTCCAGTTCCGCGAGAAGGGAACTGGCGCACTTGCTGGCGAAGCTCGCATCACGCTTGCGATGCAGCTTCGCGAGGTGTGCAGCCAGCACGGGATTCCGTTCATCGTGAACGATGATGTGGAGCTGGCTGTGGCCGTGGAGGCCGACGGCATGCATGTCGGCCAGGACGATGCGGACGCGGCGCTGGTACGCGCCCGCATCGGAGCGGGGCGGATGCTTGGCGTATCCGCCCACTCCGTGGCTGAGGCGCGCCGTGCCGTGCAGGCGGGCGCCGACTATCTTGGCGTCGGGCCCATGTACCCGACGCGCTCCAAGGCGGATGCCCACGCTGTGCTGGGCCCCGCCGGGGTGGCGGAACTGCGCGCCGCAGGCATCGCAGTTCCGGTGGTGGGTATCGGTGGCATTACGCCCGATACCACGGCCGCCGTGATGGCGGCAGGAGCCGACGGCGTAGCCGTCATCTCCGCCATCGCGGGCGCGGCCGATGTGCGCGCAGCGGCTGCGCAGTTCGCTGCCGCGGTGCGTGGGATGCAGGCATAGCCGTGCCTCCCCTCCCCACACGCTGGGGCAGGCTGCTCCTTCAGACTGGCTGCCTCACCGCTTCCCAACATTCATCATTGTTCATACTTTTTGGATGCGGCCTCCTGGCTCGCATCTTTTTTTATCTGTTGACTCTCACGTTACGTGACGCTATACAATCGGTGGTGTAAGGAGGTTTGATCATGGCCATGAAAGTCAAAGAAGTTGCCGAGCTTGCCTCGATCAGTGTGCGCACACTGCATCATTATGATGAGATCGGATTATTAACCCCTGACGAAGTCACTTCAGCCGGATATCGGCTGTACTCGGATGCCAATCTGGAAACGCTGCAGCAGATTTTATTTTTCAGAGAGCTTGATTTCTCCCTGAAAGAGATCAAAAGCATTATCACCAACCCTTCCTTTAACCGGGAGGAAGCACTTCAGATGCACCGCCGTATTTTGCTGGAAAAGCGTCAGCGACTTGATCAAATGATCGCTACCATTGATCGAAGCGTTTTGCATATGAGAGGAGAGATACACATGACAACGAAAGAACAGTTCGAAGGATTCGACTTCAGCAAAAATCCGTATGAACAGGAAGCCAGAGAACGTTGGGGAGACGAAGCTGTAGAAAAAACAAACCAGAAACTTCAGGGCAAATCTGCCCAAGAACAGAAAGCCCTGTCCGATGAAATGAATGAAATTTATACACGGCTGGCAGCACTTCGCCACACGGACCCTGCCTCGAACGAGGCTCAAGCAGGAATCGCCGAATGGTATGCCTATCTGAACAACCTGGGGAACTATTCCCCGGAGGCTTTCAGAGGATTGGGACAAATGTATGTGGATGATGAACGCTTCACTCGTAATATCGATCAATTTGGCGAAGGATTGGCCATGTTTATGAAGGATGCGATGGCAGTCTTTGCTGACCGTAAGAGCTAATGCTATATGCTTTTCTTATAAAATTCAATTCCACACCAAGTATAAAAAAGGGACGTACGCCATAGGCGTTACGTCCCTTTCCCTGTATCTCAGCCGCAATGTGATGGACCCCTTCCGGCCCTTCACTCTGAGTACTTTTTAAATGGTATAACCAGTGACTACATAGCACCGTTCTGATTACCGAGGCAGTGTTCTCCTATTAAGCTCTTGGCGCTTGATCGGATGACGAAGCTGTGGATGCTAGGCTTGTCTTCGCCATGCGTCCCGGAATCTGCCATGCGGATACAATAGCGAGCACGATGAACAACAGATCGATCGGCTCACTGAAGTAATCGGTAATGGTTGCGAAGAACTCGCGGATGATCTCAACATCAAACGCCAGTTCCATCATTCCGATATCTCCGAACAACTGGGATGTAAAATAAACCACGGTAAGATACTTACCCAGCAAAATACCGAGAAGTGCGAAAATAACCGCAATGATTTTATGTACCGTTGCAATACGTTTGTTGGAGAACAACACAACCGCATACCCCGTAAGTGCTCCAATCAAGATGGCGATAAGCCCTACCTCATATTCGGTCGATGCTGCAATTGCTGCCCACACGGCTCCCCCTACAATCGCGGCAATCAACCCGCCGATGATCGGCAAGCCAATTCGAATTCCTTGTTTCTCTTCCACGTACTTTTCCCTCCTGAGTCATGCTTATGCTTATTTTCCAGAATTCACCTTTCTTATGAAACCACAAAATGTGCCTTCTTTCAACAAATTTCTATTCTTTTCTGAAAATTAAAAGAAAGAAAGCACGGCGATTAGCATTATATAGTACAGCAACGCAAAGATCCCTTCTGCCAGCCTTAAGCTGAAGAAGGGATCTTTAATTCGGAATCATTTATAATCCAAACTCTGCTGACATCTTATGCTTGCGCTTCTTTGGAAGGTTGAATGACTGCAGCAATCTGTGCCAGAATGGCATCTACCGAAGCCGGATCATGTACATCATACTGATCAATGTTCAGACGCAGTACCGGACAAGCGGTGAACTGATCAATCCATACCGAATAACGTTCATGCATATGTTCCCAATACGAGCGATCGGTCTGAATTTCCATTTCACGTCCGCGTTCCGTAATTCGGTTCAGAATGGACGGCAGACTGCCTTCCAGATAGATCAACACATCGGGATGAGGGAAATACGGTGTCATGACCATCGCTTCAAACAAACTGCTGTACGTTTCAAAATCCGTGGCTGACATCGTGCCCTGATCCGCATGCATTTGCGCAAAGATTCCCGTATCTTCATAGATGGAGCGATCCTGCACAAATCCCCCGCCAAGCTCGAAGATCTTCTTCTGTTCCTTGAAACGCTCCGCCAGGAAGTAGATTTGCAAGTGGAAGCTCCAACGTTCGAAATCATGATAGAACTTCTCCAGATACGGATTATGATCGACCTGCTCCAGAGATGTTTTAAAATTCAAACGCTGTGCAAGTGCTGCCGTTAACGTGGACTTGCCCACGCCAACCGTACCTGCTACCGTAATTAATGCATTCGCCGGAATGCCATAGTTATTCATCTGATATACTCCTTTACCTGGTTAACAATCTGCCTGAAATGTTCAGGATGCTCCACAAAATCCAGCTGCTCCGCATTTACTTTAATAATGGTTGGCGGGTTGGTACTTTCCGCCAGGTAGGCCATGCCTGTTTTGTAATCCGCGATCAATTGTTCCATATATGCCGGGTCCATGTCCTGTTCAAAGGAACGTCCACGTTTGTTAATGCGATACATCAATGTGTCCAGCTCGGCTTCGATATATAACACCAGATTGGGTTTAGGCAGATCGTCGGTTAACAAGTGATAGATTTGACGGTACTTGTCCCGTTTGGTCCCTTTCAGGGTACGTTCGGCAAAGATCATATTTTTGTAGATATGATAATCCGATATGACGGGCGTATTTTGTTCAATATAGTGCAGACCTGTGTCTTCCAATTGCTTGAACCGGTTGCATAGAAAAAACATTTCAAGCTGGAAGCTCCACTCATCAATATTTTGATAGAAGGAAGCCAGAAAGGGATTCTCTTCTACTATTTCCTTCACCAGCGGAAGGTTTAATTCCTTGGAAAGCATCGTTGCCAGGGTGGTTTTCCCTGCTCCAATCGCACCCTCCACCGCAATAAACGGGGCTGAATTCATCGTGTTTCTGCTCCTCCTCGACCTCATGCGTGTTTCCGTTTCTGTACAGACCTCACCTATTGTATCACAGCCCATAGAATCGAAGGCCAGTATTTTATGTAAAGTCAGCCTCTGTTAAATACCCCTCCCGCAAATGGCCTGATTACATCATACGATGAAGAGGACTGCTTGCATAATAAACCATTTTTTTGCTCCATCCTTCTCCAACTTTGATGAAAAAAGCGAAAAAAATCTGAAAATTTTAGTGCTAAAGCATCATTTTATTTTCATTACTAACATTCATATGACTTTATTACGATATATTCCATGAATACAATATGTCTGGAGGTCCTAGAAGAGTCTGGAATGATTCACATATACGTACGAATAGATCAAATTAACCAGAAAAAAGGAGAGAAACAAGTTGTTAGCTAAGATTCGATGGAGTACCATGCCTTTCTTTGCCAAAAACCTCGTTATATCTTTCGGAAGTATTATGTTGATTGGAATTATCCTGATTACAGCTGGATATCAGCTGCAGAAAAACGTACTCAGCCAGCAGCTCTATGATCAGGCCAAAGTGACCACCCAGAAGTGGTCGGACGATCTGGACACAGCCAAAGTGCTTGAAGCCATTAATGAAAAAAGCTATGACGGTCCGGTGCAAAAAGAACTGCGGGACTATCTGGATTCCATCCATGAACTTTACCCCAACATTGCCCAGACCTATATTTTTGGAACCGAACTGGCGGAAGGCAACCAAACGTCCATCATCGCCGTTCCGACCAACCTGGTACAGCCTTTTGAAGAATTGAATCTGGCTGTAGGCTCCATGTACCCACTCCCACAAGAAAACGTGAAAGCACTGGAAGGCATGAAGAAGGATGGGCAACCTGCACTAAGCAGCTTTTATACAGATGAATATGGAACCTGGACAACCATTATGTATCCAATCAAGAATGCTGCGGGTGAAATTTACGCCGCCATTTACTTTGATGTCGATGCCAACGCCATCCCGAGTGGTCTCCATAAGCTGATTACATACAGCAGCATGTTCCTTATAGGTTTCCTGCTTTTGTTCATGATTCTGCAATATGTCCTGTTGAAGAAAACGTTAACTCCGATCCGTAACCTGATGAAGGGCATCGATGTGGCCAGCTCGGGGAATCTGGATGTATCCATCCAGACAGGACGAGATGATCTGGGGATTATTAATCAGAAATTCAATACGATGATTGAATGCTTCAACGATACGATGTCCAAAGTCCAATTGACTTCACATCACCTGTCCAACTCTTCCAAGAAATTATTGGAGATCTCCGAAAATAACAATGGCAATATACAAATGATCAGTACAAATATTCGGGATATTTCCCTCGGCCTTCGCTCGCAGGACCAAGCGTCCGTTGAAAACGCGCGTGCCATGACGGAAATGTCCACCGTTATCCAAACCATCGCGAGCAGTTCTTCAGAGGTTGCCGATGAAGCGCAGAGCATGGAGCAGCGGTCCCATACGGGCCATGAGATTATGCAGCAAGTCATTGAGCAAATGGATCTGATCTCGGGAGCCGTACAACACACATCCGAGTCCATCCGGTCTTTGGAAAACCGTTCCAATGAGATTAGCGGTATTGTCAATCTCATTACGGACATTGCAGGACAAACCAATTTGCTCGCCCTGAATGCTTCCATCGAAGCTGCACGCGTGGGTGAGGAAGGAAAAGGATTTGCCGTCGTGGCAGGAGAAGTACGCAAATTGGCAGAACAATCGCAGCAATCGGCTGATCAGATCCGCTCGTTAATCGACGAGATTCAGCGGGACATCTCGCAGTCTGCCGAAGCTATGCAGCTTGGTTCGCGTGAAGTAGAGAAAGGTTCCCAGGTTACCCGGGAGACAGGTGAATTCTTCGGCGATATCCTGACAGCCACGAACAAAGTCGCGAATCAGATCCAGGATATCTCCAGTTCTACGGAGGAAATCTCCGCCAGTACACAAGAGATGTCTGCAACAGCAGATGAGCTGTCCGCAAGTGTTAGCAAGGCAGCTAACAGCAGCAAGCAGATTGAACAGTCGATCGCTGAACAGGAAGCTTCCATGGCGTCCATTGTTAGCGCTTCGGATGAACTCTCTGCCGTGTCCAAACAGCTGCAGGAGCTGATTTCATTCTTCAAAGTTAAGCAAGCAAATTAATCGAATATACGATGCCATTCACAAAAAAAGAGATCTTCCCTTTTTCATGGGAGATCTCTTTTTCTATCTTATCTTGTGCCCATTTACAGGGACTTGTCACTTGAAGTTTCGGCATCGTCTTTCTTCTTCGTGCCTTTGCTTTTATAAGGCTTTGGGGCACTTTTCGCCCGATTGGCACTGGCTTGCCAGCGATTCCAGCCTTTTTTGCCGGTACCGCGGCCCGTGCCGCCTTTACCCTTTGCTTTGCTCATGTTATCACTCCAATAATCCTGTATATGCTTAAAAATGACCGTCCTCGGTACCTTTTATCGTAACCCAGCCCATCGTATTCACTTCCAGCATTTCTTATTATAACAAAAATAAACATCTTTACGTTCATTTCCAAAAATGATTGTATTGTTATTCTGTTATGAAAGCGGTATAGTGTACATAATTGAAAGAAGAAGCCGTGTCTTCTTCGGGATTGTTACTGGTAAGCAGGCGATACCCAAATAAAGGCTGTGTGATAAGCCTTTGTTTGGGTTTTTTGTTATTATAACGGCAATAGAGGTGAACAACGATGATCATTCGACAGATTTTCAACAATAACGTCATCCGGGCAGAGAACCAGGTGGGTCATGAATTTGTTGTCATTGGAAATGGTCTGGGCTTCAAGAAGAAAAATGGGCAGCCTGTTGATGAGGATAAAATCGAGAAAACCTTTGTTCTCAAATCGGATAAGATCCCCCAGAAACTGATCGACCTGATGGGCGAAACCTCCGTGGAGTATCTAACATTGGCTGACAAGATTGTAGGCTATGCCAAGCGGGAAATGGGCGATATTTTCAGTGACAATATCTATATTTCTCTCATTGACCATATCCAATTTGCCATCTCACGGTACAGGAAGTCCGTCGGACTGAAGAACTCGCTGTTATGGCAGATCAAAAAGTTTTATAAAAAGGAATTCATGATCGGCATGAATGCGCTGGAGTTGATCGATTCACAATTCGGCATACAGATGGACGAACATGAAGCCAGTTTTATCGCCATGCATTTTGTCAACGCCAGACAGGATGGTCAGGGCATGCAGCAAACGGTTGAAATTACCGAAGTGATCGATGACATATTCAACATCGTGACCAATCAATATGGCATAACCCTGGATGAAAATTCGTTTAATTACTCCAGGTTTATTACCCATTTGCAATATTTCGTCCAGCGCATGGTGAGCAATGAACAGGAACAGACGGCGTCTGGTGATAACTTTCTATATGATCAGGTCAAAGACAAATACGGCAAGGCTTTTCAGTGTACCCAATTGATTAACCATTACCTTGAGGACAAATTCGAAAGTGCAATGTCCATTGATGAAAAGGTGTATTTGACGATCCATATTCACCGCGTTACTTCCCGAAATGAAATGCAGGACACGAAATAAAAAAAGCTTGCAAACGATTTCGCTGTCATTTATAGTAGGTCTCACAACTTAACGACAAGGATTGTTACTGGTCAAGCAGGCGATACCTAAACGATTGGCACCCCATCCATTTTTGGATGGCCACTGCCCTCCGTTTAGGTATTTTTTTGTTTTCTGGGGCAGTTCGACCACAAAGGAGAATGAACATGGATCATAAAAAAATGGGAGATGACATCGTACGCCTCGTCGGCGGTGAAGCCAATATCAACGGACTTGTCCACTGTGCGACCCGGCTGAGGTTTAACCTCAAGGATTCCAAAAAAGCCGAGCGCGAAACGCTTGAAAAACACGATGGCGTAATTACCGTTGTGGAAAGCGGTGGACAATTTCAAGTTGTGGTCGGGAGTCATGTTGCTCATGTGTATGCAGAGATTATGAAGAATCGGGATTTTGGAGGAGAATCCTCCTCCACCGCAGAGACAACAGGTGAAAAAACCTCGGTCTTATCCAAAATTTTTGAAATTATCTCGGGAAGCTTCTCTCCGTTAATTCCGGCCATGGCGGGATCAGGCATGTTGAAAGCTCTGCTGACCGTTCTAACCATGCTTGGCTGGATGTCAGACACGAGTGATACCTATCTTATTTTATCCGCAGCCGGCAATGCCGTATTTTACTTCCTGCCTATCTTCCTCGGCATTACGCTGGGCATGAAGCTGAAAGCCAATCCTTATGTTGCCGGGGTCATCGGTGCCGCCCTGCTGGAACCGAACTTCACCGGATTGATGGACAAGGGTTCCGATGTATCGTTCCTGGGCATACCTGTCGTCATGATGAACTACTCAGCCAGTGTATTTCCGATATTCATCTCCATCAGCATCTATGCCCTTCTCGATAGGCTGCTGAAGAAAATTATTCTGAAGGATCTGCAATTGTTCCTGGTTCCAATGATTGCCCTCATGATTATGGTTCCTCTGTCTGCGATGGCCTTCGGTCCATTTGGCACCAACGTAGGAGACTGGATTTCCTCTGGTGTAACGTGGCTCATTGACGTCAGCGGGATATTGTCAGGTATTGTCCTGGGCGGATTCATGACCTTCATGGTCATCTTCGGTCTCCACTGGGGATTCACTCCGATCACGATCCAGAATATCGGGGTTGGCGGAGATCCAATCGAAGCGATGGCTGCTGCAGCCGTATTTGCCCAAATCGGTGTTGCATTCGGTATTTTCCTGAAAGCCAAAAAAGATAAAACACTCCGCACGCTTGCAGGCTCAACGAGCCTTACGGGATTGCTCGCAGGTGTGACGGAACCTATCGTATACGGGTTGGTCCTGCGTTATAAACGCGTCATCCCAATCGTTGTCATCGCAGGTGCAATCGGTGGTGCTATTAATGGTCATTTTGGCGTTAAAATGACGGCATATGTGTTCCATAATATTTTCGCTATACCGGTATACACACCAACCGTAGTTTATGTTATTGCAATTGTGTGTTCCTTCGCCATTGCAGCGGTATTAACCGTCATGTTCGGATACGAGACCAAAGCCAAGGCCGCCGTTTCAGAAGTCAAGGATGCGAATGATACGAACACAGGTGCAATGTCCGAAAGTAAAACGATAGAAGTTCCTGCTGCTCCAGAGGTAAAAACTGCCGAGGTCAAAAAAGAACAAATTCATAGCCCACTTACGGGCAAAGCTGTTGCTTTGAGTACGATCAACGATCCTGCCTTTTCCACTGGTGCTATGGGCAAGGGACTAGCGATCGTTCCCGAGATTGGCGAAGTTGTTTCTCCCGTGGATGGCGTAGTCACTTCACTCTTCCCAACGGGGCATGCCATCGGGTTAACGACTGGCACCGGCACCGAGATTCTGATACACATCGGGATTAATACCGTTGCGCTAAAAGGCAAACATTTCACTCCTGTCGTGCAGGAAGGTGACATCGTCAGACAGGGCGAGCTGCTCATTCAATTTGACATCGAACAAATTAAGCAGGCCGGGTACGAAACTGTCACTCCCGTCATTGTTACCCTCACACAGCACGAGGTGGATGTATTCGAAACATCCCAGGAACATGTACAGAAAAATGATGTCCTGCTCACTCTTGTTGTCTGATCAGCTTGCTTATTCAAAACTCAACTAGGAGGAACGACAATGAAACATACTCAACTCAAACCATTTCCCAAAGACTTCTTCTGGGGAGGTTCAACGTCAGCCTATCAAATCGAAGGTGCCTGGAATGAAGATGGCAAAGGTCCTTCCGTTATTGACATGGGAAACCATGTGGAAGGTGTAACCGACTTCAAGGTGACCAGCAATCACTATCATATGTATAAGGAGGATGTGGCCCTGCTTGCGGAGATGGGCTTCAAAGCCTATCGCTTCTCCATCGCCTGGACGCGGATCTATCCGCAAGGCGCAGGCGAGGTTAATCCCAAAGGCCTTGCCTTCTATGACTCATTAATTAATGAACTGATCAAATACGGTATTGAACCAATTGTGACCATGTATCACTTTGATCTTCCTTATGCACTGGAAGAGCAAGGCGGCTGGTCCAATCGGGCAACAATCGATGCCTTTGAGCAATACGCCAGAACCCTGTACGAGAACTACGGGGACCGGGTCAAATATTGGCTGACCATTAATGAACAAAATATGCTCATCCTGCATCCTGGCTCTTTGGGCACACTGGATACCACGATGACTGACCCGCAAAAAACACTGTATCAGCAAAATCATCACATGCTCGTCGCGCAAGCCAAAGCAATGGTCCTATGTCATGAGATGCTTCCAGGTGCCAAAATCGGTCCGGCTCCCAATATTGGCGTGATCTATCCGGCAAGCTCCAGACCGGAAGATACCCTCGCAGCCGATAACTATGCAGCAATCCGCAACTGGCTCTATCTCGATATGGCTGTATACGGTCGCTACAATCACATTGCCTGGAGTTATCTTGAAGAGAAAGGGTATACTCCGGTCATTGAGGACGGCGACATGGATATTCTGGCTCAGGGAAACCCTGATTTTATTGCTTTTAATTACTATACTTCGCAGACGGTCGGCGAAAGTCTGAATGATGGGAATGATTTCTCCCACACAGGAGATCAGCATGAAATTGTGGGTGAACCTGGTGCATACCGAGGATCTGTGAATCCAAATCTGCAGAAGACCGAGTTTGGATGGGAGATTGATCCGGTGGGCTTCCGCTCCACTCTTCGCCAGATTTATTCCCGTTATAACCTGCCATTGATCGTTACAGAGAATGGTCTGGGCGCTTTTGACAAGCTGGAAGAAGGCGACGTGGTCAACGACCCTTACCGCATTGAATTTTTCAATAAACATATTGAACAGATTCAACTGGCCATTACGGATGGTGTGGATGTATTTGGTTTCTGTCCTTGGTCTGCGATCGATCTGGTGAGTACACATCAGGGGTCCAGCAAACGATATGGGTTTATCTATGTGGACCGCGAGGAATTTGATATTAAGGAGTTAAGACGTATCCGTAAACAGAGCTTCTATTGGTATCAAAAGCTAATTAAGACAAACGGTGAAGTCCGTTAATCATACAAATCCAAAAAATAAAACCAGTCGATTACACAAAGTATCATGTGTAACCGACTGGTTTTTTAAGCTCTACATCGTATTGATATGAATTGCGACTACATCTCCGTCTTCGCTTGCCCTGCGGGTCTAACCCCTCTGAGAACCCGGAGTGATAACAGGAAACAGATTGCCAGAACAGCAGCAGCTGAAACATACGGATAGTTGATATTTACATCGAACAAGGCACCAGCCACAATCGGACCTGCGATATTACCCAAGCTTGTGTAGGCAGAGTTCAATCCAGCCACGAAACCTTGCTGTTCCTCTGCCAGTTTGGACATCTGCGTGCTGATGGCAGGACGCAAAATATCCATACCCAGGAATACAATAAAGGTGACCACCAGAATCAGCCAGTACGTGTGCACAAACAGGGTCAGCAGTACAAACACTGCCACGAAGAACAGACATACCGAAATCACTTTCTTCTCCCCAAACTTGTTCAGCAGCCACCCGATCAGGGATACCTGCACGACCGCACCCGCGATCGAGCCGAATGTAATGATAAATGCAATATCCTTGGTCGTGAAGCCGAATTTGTGATCCACAAACAGAGAGAATACGGTCTCATAGTTAGCCAGGCCAAACGCCATGACAAATACGATAATCAGACTGAAAAAGTAAGGTTCCCGGTAGGAATTCAGCAGCTGGGATACCATTCCCGGCGTTTTGGCTTTTGCTGCACCAGTGGCAGGTTTACTTGCTTCTCCAGTGCTCCTTGTCGATTCCGGCAGGATAATCAGGGTAATAATCGCTGCCAGCAATCCGGCAACCCCTGCCGCATAAAATGGAATCCGAATACCGAAATCCGCGATATATCCACCGATCCCCGGCCCAATGATGAATCCGGTCGTAATGGCTGCATTAATCAATCCCATCCCCTTGCCGCGCTCTTCTTCCGTCGTAATATCTGCGGTGTATGCCATAATGGAAGGGAAAATCATCGCTGCACCGACCCCGCCGAGCATCCGGGCTGCGAAGAGCAGCACGGGAGCATTGACCGCACCAAACATGAATTCCGATACGGCAAAAATCAGCATACCGCCGACAATGATCTTTTTACGGCCGAATGAATCGGACCACCTGCCCGCTACTGGAGAAAATAGAAACTGGGTAAAGGAAAATGCCGCGACCAGCAAACCAACTGTGAAACCAGTGATATGCAGCAGATCCATGTACGCAGGCATGATCGGTACGACCAAACCAATACCTGTAAATACGAGAAAAATATTAAACATCAACAACAGGAGTGCGCCCCTGTTTCTTGTTAGTAATGCCATGATTGTATCCTCCGTAGATTGTCAAATGTTGCTGTTTATATAAATGAGCAAACGAATGGTTTCATGGGTGTCATGGATGTGCTCAATCCGTCTTAATTATTGTTTCTGGAGATCCCATGTAAGAATACATTTGCTGCTTGGCGATATAAAGCCACTGCCTCTTCTGACTTCATCCCGCGGGACAATTGGCTAAGTCCAATAATGGCACTTTCCAGAATCAGCGCCAGATGATCGACATTGTCTTCCTTAAACTCACCGTTCTCAATGCCCTGCTGAACCAGTTGTCTGTTGAACTGGATATGCCGCTCGAACATCAAGGCAATGCGCTCCTCAATATCGTTCTCCTTCTTTTCCCCCGTGAAAAACTCATCGGCTGCCTTCGTCAGCGGGTGGTTCATGTCATCCAGAACAAGCTGCTCCATCAGTCCATGGATCTTCTCCGTGGATGTCTTGTAGAGATGTTCCTTGGAAGCCCAGTTCTCTTCCCATTCCCGATCCCATTCATCAATCAGATAGAGAAAGAGGCCTTCTTTGCTTTTAAAATGGTAATAAATATTTCCTTTGCTGCTGCCAGTCGCAGCTACAATATCTTCAATGGACGTCGCTTTATAGCCTTTTTGTACAAAAAGAGCTCTTGAGGCATCCGCAAGTTTTTTCTTGGTCTGCTCGGTTTGAAGTTGCTTTTTGTTCATCCCATCACACTCTCTCTCACATACTGAACATTCGTTCTGTATTTTAACAGATCGCTGGAAATTTAGCAATGCAAAAGGAGAATGGCCCGGGTGCCGATTCTCCTGTGCTTGAATTATTTAATCTTTTTTCCCTGACCATGCAATATTCTCAACTGACCATTCTCGTAACCGAGTTGATACGTTACCTTATACTTCGTGGTCACATATTCCCCGTCCCTGCGTTCATCCGCCGTAATGGTAGCCGTAACTTCCATCTCATCATTCCCATGATTGGAGGAAGAAATTCCGCTAATCGTTACGTAGCTTGTATTCAGGTATCCCTCGCGGAACTTGGCATAACTCGTACCGCTCTGCCATTCACTGCCCAGCAGTGCATATGCGGTAACATAATCACTCTCGTTCAGACTCAGATAGAAGCTGGTCACCAATCCCTCTGCTTCAGCAGAGGCTCCGGATGCCGCCTTGTTACCTCCACCATTCGTCTGTACCACCGTTGTCGCGTTGGGCTTCTCGGACCAGGCCTGCGCCTGCTTCAATACACTGGTGATCGGAATGCTGAAACCAATGCCGCCCTCCTGCTCCACAACAGCGGAATTAATGCCGAGTACTTCACCTGTCTCCGCGTGGATCAACGGTCCCCCGCTGTTGCCATGCGTAATGGGAGCCGAAATCTGATACAGATTACTGTAAATGTAAGGCGGAATCTCGAAGCTTCGGCCCACTCCGCTAATAATACCTGTGGTCACCGTATTTTCGAGCCCTAGCGGACTCCCCAAAGCCAATACCTCGTCCCCGGTCTCGGCTTTGGATTTGGCGATGGTTAGCGGCGTAAGCTTTTGTAGACCCGGTACTCGGACGACAGCGACATCCGTCTCTTCCCCGATTCCAATCACCGTTCCTTGATATTCCTCATGGTTAAGTGTGCGGACGGTTACCTCTTTGGAGCCTTCCACCACATGTGCGTTGGTTATCACATCGCCTTTGTCATTGTAGAGAAAGCCCGAACCCAGCCCGATGCCGCTCTCAATCGTGACTACCTTCTTCTGGCTATCTTCAATGATCTGTTTGCGTGTCTTCTTCACCTTGGAATCGGAAGCCGTCTTCGCTGCCTTCGTTTCTGCTTCCTGTGCTGCGACGACAGCCAGTCTGGGGCCACCCTGCAGCTGCTTCTCCGAATGCTGATGTATCCAGAACACGCCTCCTGCTCCCGCACCAATAATGATGGCACAGGATATGATCGTACTCCATGTTCGTTTGGCCATTCCAACCTGTCCTCCTATTCCAGATACCACGTTGCATTCACAACAGAGACTTGTGCTTCCTCGTACACACCATAATAGTAGGTTTCGAAGAAACCTTCTTCGCCCACTTCCAGCCAGCTTGGATACACATCGACATAGGTCTGACCCAGATAGGTGCCATCTATTCCATAGATATCAACCATAATCGTGACGGATGAGATCGGTCTCGTCGCATTGTTAACGATTGAACCGCTGATGTACAGGTCTCCATAGTCATCCAGTGCCGCATCTACGTTTACGACGCTTACGGCAGCCGTCCGATTTTTCAAATCCTCTTCCGCAGCCTGCTGCTCAGCCAACTGAATTCGTTCCGCTTCCGCTTTCTCAAACGCCTTTTTCTCACTCAGCACCCGCTCACGGTACGCCGTAAGTTTGTCATCCTCTGGTGCGTAGGATAGTCCTTGATCCACGGTCTGCAGGGCAGCCGTAAAATCCTTTTTCTTCACTTGCTGTTCAGCCTGCTTATAACTAATCCCCGCCAGCTTGTCGATAATTTGTTTCTCCACGGCCTGGGCTTCATTGCCTTTCAGCTTCGACACCGTATCCAGCTTCTCCGCGAGAGCCTCTACAGTGGTCAAACCATCGATTTCCTTCTTCACCTTCAATACGGAAAGTGTGACCTTTCTATTGTTCAATGCTGCTCGTACCTTGCCAAAAACGGGTTCCTCCCGCTCTTTCAGTTCTTTGGCCACCGCCTGAATGGTTTTATCTCCTGCGGACAGTTTGCCCGTCTTCAAACTCACCGCTGCTTCATTTAACTGATTCATCAGATTGGACGCTTTCGCCGTAATCTGGCGATCCTTAATCAGCGCATTGTAGTTCGGGCGTTTGGCGATGGCTGTGTCCAGCAGCTGCAGAGCTTCTGCATATTCCCCGTTCAGGGCTGCCTTTTCCGCTTGCTGATGCAGTGATTGTACCTCTGCATTCACACGGCTTTCCTGGTTGTAATAATACGTCAGCAGGGCTCCCATTAACGCTGCCAACAGCAATGGGATGATCCAGCTGAATGCTCGCCCCGGACCTTTGTGGCTCTGCTGGGGTGCAGGCTGCTGCTGTCTCGATAACGAATGATCGGTGTTTCCCGTTCCGGTCTCCAGACCCACTGCGGTTTCGGCCCAAATCTGTTCCTCTGTAGAGCTTGGATCTAATAATTTTGTTCTACACTTTCTGCATGTGCTATCCCCCGGACTGCTTTTGGTCCCACATACGTGACAATACACCCTGATCCCTCCATCAAAAAGAACGTATGTATGTTTGCTGTTTTTACATGAATCGACACTTATCATATAGCAAAAAGGTAAAATACACCATATGTTATTCTGATGTAAATGGTGCCTTTCCTTGGATGCAAAAAAACCTCCCTACTATGAAGTAGGAAGGCGTGATCTATCCAAGTATGTTCTACTCTACTCTTGTGTTGGAAATGCGCTAAGGTCCATATAGGTAACTTCCCAGAGGTGATCATCCGGATCCTGAAAACTCCATCCGTACATGAATCCATGATCCTGGGGATCATTATATGGTTTGCCGCCAGCATCCAGAGCAGCTTGGACGATGGTATCCACCTCTTCGCGGCTATCCACCGATAAGGCTACAATGACTTCTGCCGTACTTGCCGCATTCGAGATGTCTTTCGAAATAAAGGATTGGAACCGTTCCTCCACCAGCAGCATGGCATAAATATTGTCCCCAATGATCATGCAGGTAGCAGATTCATCTGTAAAATTCGCATCAAACTCAAATCCTACTTTGGTAAAAAACTCAACCGATTTCTTCAAATCCTTGACAGGTAAATTGACAAAAATCTGCTTGGCGCGAACAGCCACCATCGACCACCTCAATCCAATAGAGTAGATTCTACCACAAAATAACATCCCCGACAGGGCCTGTCAATGCAAAGGTTTTACGGAGTAGACTCCATCTGCTTCAGGAAAGGCTTAAGCTTATCCACTACATAGTGACTGCCGCCCCGGCCATTCACGCCTTCAATGACCGCCGAGATCAGGAATCTGGGGGATTGCGTGTCGAACACGACAACGAATCCGTTCTCCAATCCGTTTTCGCCCTTTTTCGCCTTCAGCTCGGCTGTTCCAGTCTTGGCTGCCAGCTCCCCCGGAAGCGAGCTCAGCGTGTGAGCCGTTCCTCCCGAACGGGCCACCACCTGGACCAGGGCATCCTTGACCGTGTTCGCAGCCTCAGGAGTAATAATCACCTCGGGTTCGGAGGTCTCTTTTCCCTTGATCAGAACAGGCTTCACCATTTTTCCTTCATTAATAAAAGGAGTGAAGGACGACGCCAGATGAATCGGCGACATCAGCATTTCGCCCTGTCCATAGGACGTGTCGGCAAGCAATACTTCGGAAGCCAGATCCAGATTCGCTTCATTCGCATACTGACTTGGCTTCAAGTACAATTCATCCAGGCCGAAGTTATCTCCAAAACCAAACTTCTGGATACCATCAATAAACCGTTGGCTGCCCATCTCCAGGGCCTCTTGGGCAAAGTAAATATTATCGGAATAGACAAGTGCATCAACCATATTCACCGGAGTTACACTTTTCACCCGCTTGACATAATATCCGCCCCAGCTCTCATCCTTGCGCCACTGCAGACCGGAGATATCATGGGTTTTATCCGCCGTTGTGACCTTCTCCATTAATCCCGCGGCTGCCGTAATCGCTTTGAAGGTTGAACCTGGTGCATACCTATTGGTGAATCGGTTGATAAAAGGAAGCCGTTCATCCGCAGAATACGCATCCCACTCCGCCTGAGTGAGTCCTGTAACCATTTTGTTCGGATTGTAGGCAGGTGCACTGGCCAGAGCGAGCAGGTCTCCATCGACCGGATTCATAAGCACGGCCGCTCCGGCATCTCCGTCACTCGATAACGCCTTATACAGTTCCGACTGCGTTTCCGCGCTGATGGTCAACTGCACTTTTTGTCCGTTTACCGCGTCCTTGCGAATGAGCTCCGAGAGGACTTTGCCGCCTTCGTCCATGATTTCAATTACGCCCCCGCGCTCGCCGCGGAGCTGCTTCTCCATGGACTGCTCCAGTCCGGCTCTTCCGATCCAATCCTCTGCACGATAATATCCTTCCGTATCCTTCTCCAGATCTTCCTGAGTAACCTTGCGCACATAACCAATCAGATGCGCAGCCGATGCACCAAGCGGAAAATAGCGGATTTCCTTGGACTGCAGCTTCACCCCACTTAATTGTTCAGGGATATTGTAATCCTCTGTTGAACCGATGGGGACAAAATACTCCGGCTTCACCCACTTTTGCGACAGGGCGTTGTTAATCACATCTTCTGATATCTTATAATATTTCGCAATTCGGGCAATCATTGCATCCGGGTTGTCACCCAGCTTCTCCGGCACGATGCCCCACTCGTTCACCGTTCCCTTGGTAGCAAGAGGTAAACCGTCCCGGTCCACGATATCACCGCGTTCCGGCAGGAGTGTCCTCACCCTGACTTTGCTTCCTTTAATCATGTCACTCAGGATCATGGAAGGCTGCCAGTTAATCCGCCACACCTTTGTGCCGTCCTCGGTTTCCTGCCGGACAAGCTTGAGTGTTTGTGTCTCGTTTACTTCCCCAAGGAAGGTTGTTAGCTGCAAGTGATAATCCACTTCATAGGCATCCGGATTCTGATCCGGTTTGCCCGTGTTCTGCTCCCCTTTGTCCTGATTCTCTGATGTACTGCCACTTTCCGCCGTGTCCGTTACCTTGGGCTTCACTTCCGCCTTGACGGCTGAGACCTCCATTCCCGAATAGATGGCACTGTACTTCTCTACAAACTGTTCCCGGTTCATGCCGGACTCTTCCAGCGACGCGGGCGTCATTAAAGTATATAGCTGATCAAATTCCTGCTTCTGCAGATGCTGTATGTATTGATCTACGGTTGTCTCCGGTTTTGCTTCCTCTGCCTTGCTGCTTTGCATGTATAAATACGCTCCAATTCCGCCAGCGAACAGAAGGGGGAGCAAACCATATATGATTTTTCGTTTTGATTTTTTCATAGTCAGATCACCTCTACGATATACTATAGATTTCCAGAGCTCCTGAAACAATGGAACAAATCTGACGAATTTATCATTAAAAATAGCCGAATGCTCACATAATATGTTTAAATAAGGAGAGTGAAACTACAGGCAAAGGAGCCCGATGATGGAAATCAGCTATTTTTTACTCCCCAAAGACGAAGTGGCTTATATCAAGTCCTCCGCTTCCATGAAGGAAGCACTCGAACAGCTTGAAGCACAGCATTATACCGCCATTCCCGTGATTGATCAGGACGGAAAATATGTTGCGACTCTGTCCGAAGGCGATTTGTTATGGAAAATGCGGAGCACCCCCGGACTGACTTTTGATAACATGGATCAGGTCCAGGTGCATGAGATTAGCAACAGGGTATATAATGAATGCGTCTTCATCAAGGCAGAAATGGAGGATATGCTGACACTGGCAGCGGACCAGAATTTCGTGCCTGTCGTGGACGTGGACCGCGTCTTTCTTGGCATTATCCGGCGCAAGGATATTATTGAGTATTACACGCGCAACATTTCTGATTAATTCAATAACGAAAGCCACCTGCAGTTTTCCCTGCAGATGGATGAAGAAAAAGGCGAGCACTTCTTGCTCGCTTTTTTGCTGCCCATATTCCCCTTTTTCTTCCATACGCTCTCTTCTGTCAACTCGTTCTCAAGCTATTTTAGTGTATGAAAACAATAAACATATTGCGCATTATTCGACAAATAACTACAATGATTATCATCATACGACACATTTAAGTGGATAAATCTTGTTTATTAACCCTTACGCCGGAGGGGTCCTATTGTTTTTTTCAGAATTTGTTCAGAATGCTTTAGTACAATAAGCACGTTCTTTTTGGTTCCAGCGCAGCTCCATTTCAGAAACATCAGAGAGAGGTATTCCATTGAATTATTTAAGTACACGCAACAAGATTCTGGTCACAGCTACGGTGATCATGTCTTGTATTTACGTCATTTGGCGTACGTTCTTCACCATTCCTTTCGGCCATGGCCCTCTCGCCGTGACCGCTGGTCTTGCCCTCCTTATTGTCGAACTCATCGGCATGTTCGAACTGGCCGTCCACTTTTACAATATGACCCGGCTTGAATACCCGGAGCTTCCCGTAGTAGAAGAGGCGTTATATCCGGATGTGGATGTCTTTATTGCGACCTACAATGAACCCACTTCCCTGCTCTTTAAAACGATTAACGGCTGTCTCAATATGGATTATCCGGACCGTTCCAAGGTACATATCCATCTGTGTGACGATTCCAATCGTCCCGAGATGCGGAAGCTTGCCGCCCATCTGGGCATTAACTACCTGACCCGGACTGAGCACAAACACGCCAAGGCTGGCAATCTCAACAACGCCATGAAACATACTTCTTCCCCCCTGATCGTCACCTTTGATGCCGACATGATTCCGAAGCATGATTTTCTGACGTCCTGTGTTCCGTATTTTCTGACAGGAGAAAAGATCGGTTTCGTGCAGACACCGCAAAGCTTCTACAATCCCGATCAATTCCAGTACAATCTGTACTCCGAGAACCGGATTCCGAATGAGCAGGATTATTTCTACCGTGACGTGCAGGTTGGACGCAACAAATCCAATTCCGTAATCTACGGCGGAACCAATACCGTGCTCTCCAGACAGGCTTTGGAAGACGTAGGCGGCTTCTACACAGGTTCCATTACGGAGGATTTTGCAACAGGCATAGAAATGCAGAGCAAAGGGTATCGCTGCTTCGCAACCAACAAGGTACTGGCATCCGGGCTTGCCCCTGGCGACTTGAAGAGCTTAATCAAGCAGCGTCAGCGCTGGGCACGCGGTTGTATCCAGACAGGTAAGAAGATGAATCTGCTGTTCAAGAAAGGTTTGAGTTTTGCCCAAAAATTAAATTATATCTCTTCCATAACCTACTGGTATTCCGGGCTGAAGAGATTGCTGTATATCATGTCGCCGATTCTGTTTGCCGTCTTCGGCATTCTTGTTGTGAAATGTACAATACTTGAAATTTTGATTTTTTGGCTGCCGATGTATCTCCTGACCAATACCTGTCTGCGCATGCTGTCGGGCAATATTCGAACAACCAAATGGACCAACGTCTATGAAACGATCCTGTTCCCGTCCCTGCTGCCTGCCGTTATTATGGAGACGATTGGCATGACCATGAACAAATTCGTCGTTACCCGCAAGGATGGTGCGCAAAACGATGACCGTAAATACAAAATAAAACAAATGATTCCCCATCTCATCCTGGCCGTGCTGTCCATCATTGGTATCGTGAACTGCATTCACTGGACGTTCAGTCAGGGCACCATCGGTTTCCTGGTCGTGCTGTACTGGCTGCTGATCAACTTCTATAACATCATGATGTCCATCTTCTTCCTAGCGGGACGTAAAGTGTTCCGAAACCACGAGCGTTCACTCGCTTCTGTGGACTGCACGATTACGACTGAAGGCGAGACGATCTCCTGCTTGACGCATGATCTCTCGGAAGGCGGAATATCCGTGATGCTGGATACGCCGAAATATATTCCGAGTGATATGGAGGTCGGCATCAAGCTGGTTAACGATCGATATGCAAGTGAATTCACAGGCAAGATCGCTCATGTGGCATCCATCGGAAATCGCTGGAAGTATGCTTTTACAGTCAAGGAAATGACAGAAGAGCAGCAGCGGCAGCTGCTGCACTTGATCTATGATCGTGAGCCAACGCTGCCGCAGAAGCTGGACAAGGATATCAGCACATTTGAGGATATTCGTCTGAATTTTGTGCGCCGGGGTCAGAGTGAATTCATGTCTAACCGGAAGCTGGCACGTATTGCATTGAACCGTACGGTGGAAACGTCCACACATGGTACGGTTACCCTGCTTGATTTCAACTATGAGTATGTTTTGCTCGAGACGTCCCGCCAGGATCTGATCTATGAGCTGAACCTGCCCATTGGTGAAGATCTGACGCTGGAGTGTGTATGGGTACAATCCCTGCGGAACAAACGAGGTAACCTGTATCGGGTGACCAACATCCAGGACATCGCCCGCAAGCATCAGATGGCCGCTCTCGAGTCTTTACTTACACAGTGGAATAGAGAGCAGCAGCAGTCAGGCCGATCAAATGTCACATCCAAAGACAAAAGCGTCTCAAATGATGAACTCAACGAGATGGCTTATTTATAGAGCGGAGGCAAGGTACACATGATCAAGAAGTGGAAACAACTAATGCTTGCCGCCAGTTTCGCTGCATTATCGAGCCTGCTTCCAGTCCAGGCTGTTCAAGCAGAACAGCTTAAGCTGAGCGGAAGTACGCTCCGTGAATGGAATAACGGGGCCCAAGTAGATACCCATATGGATAAGAACGGCAGTATACAGATTCAAACCTCTACCGAGGGACTCAAAAAAGGCTATTATTCCGCTTACATCTATGAACTGCGGAACAGGGACTGGACAAGCTACGGTGCATTGACCTTCTCCATCCGTAATGAATCGGAGATGACATTACCGTTCAATGTCGTTATCACCCGGGCAGATCAAAGCTCCCTTACCGTAGCGGATAAGCGAAATGTCATCGTCGTTCCGAAGGCAACCAAGGAAGCCACATTGGTTCACCCTACAGCAGGTCTGATTGAACTGGAGCCGGGCTTTGTCGGACAGATCCGCATCCCCTTCTCCAGTCTGATGGTTCAGGACAAGGCTAAGACGGCAGGCCAGGTCAAGCTGGGCAAAATCACTGGCTGGGGCATTACGACGACCACCACCGAGAATGCCAAGCTAAACTTACGGGTCGGAAACATCAAGCCGGTTTCCCGGAAGGAAGCTGCTGCAGAGAATGAGCTAACCACGCTGCAGATTACGGGAGAAGAACGAATGGTGAAGCCGGAGGCTGGTGAAGCCATTGCACAATATGAAGTTCACTCTTCTTCCAGCAAAGGAATTCCGAATGCATCCTTTCAACTGGACAGTCCTGTGCAAGGGGCATCCATTACACCGGATGGCTTACTTACACTCCAGACTGCCGTTCAACCTGAAAGTCTCATCATACACGCACTCGTGGACGGAAAATGGAATCTGACTTATCCCGTTATCTTGGACCGTTCTACGGCCATGAATGTACAGGAGAAGGATGGAACGAAGCGCGCCATTCCGTCTCCCGATCAGGTAACGAAGGTGGTAAACCCCGCCGATCCGCTGATGAAGCCCTGGATGGCATGGTTTATCCGCATTGCCCTGTCGGCAGCCGGAATCCTTACGCTTGTGGCCTACTGGCTGTGGCGGAAGGGCAGGAACACACCTCGTGCCCAACAAAGGCGTGCCCGCCGCGAGCAGCGCCGGGCAAGACGTCCATTCAGCATGTAGCTGAACTGTGGCAGGCTGGACCACATCCCAGGATGTGAGTACAGCCTGCCTTAATTTAGCGTTAATGCATGCTGCATTCTTATATGATTCTCAAGGAGGAAAGGCAGTGCTCTTTTCCAGTGTAGTCTTTTTATTTTATTTTCTGCCGCTTGTACTCGGGCTCTATTACATACTGAGATTCTCGGTTACGCTCAAAAACATGCTGCTGCTTGTCGCGAGTTTATTCTTCTATGCTTGGGGTGAACCCTGGTTCGTCCTGATCATGCTGGCCTCCATCTGTTTCAACTATGTCTTCGCTCTGCTTGTGGACAAGTTCAGGGAAAGGCGCAAAGCGGCCTACACCATCATTACGATGATGCTGATCGTCAACCTTGGGATGCTGTTTGTGTTCAAATACCTGGCCTTTGCCCTGCGCATTGTGAACGAAAATACGAGCTTCGGACTCAGCATTCCGAACATCGCACTGCCGCTGGGTATCTCCTTCTTCACCTTCCACGGCATCTCTTACGTGATTGACGTTTATCGTGGACACGGCGCTGTACAGAAAAATCTCTTTTACGTTGCATTGTATATCTCCTTCTTCCCTCAGCTCGTTGCCGGACCGATTCTGCGGTACAACACGATTGCAGATCAGATGGTGAATCGCAAAGAGAGCTGGGACAAATTCGCGGTAGGCTGCTGCAGGTTCATTGTAGGCTTAGGCAAAAAGGTGCTGTTATCCAACAGCATGGCTATTGTCGCCGATCACATCTTCAGCATGGGAGGCACATCCGAAGTGTCCTCCAGTTTGGCGTGGCTTGGGGCGATTGCCTATACACTGCAGATTTATTTTGACTTCTCGGGGTATTCCGACATGGCCATTGGTCTGGCATTGATGTTCGGCTTCAAGTTCGAGGAGAACTTCCGATATCCATACATCTCCAGATCCATCACCGAATTCTGGCGCCGCTGGCACATCTCGCTGGGTACCTGGTTCAAGGAATATGTTTACTTCCCGCTGGGCGGTTCCCGTGTCACCAACAAGGATAAAATGATTCGCAACCTGCTGATCGTCTGGGGACTTACCGGTGTATGGCATGGTGCGGAGTGGACATTCGTCGTGTGGGGATTAATTAACTTCGCGTTCATCGCGTTGGAGAAAATCTTCAGCTTTGACAAAGGAACACGCTTCATCCCGCTGCGGCATCTCTACGCCATGTTTATCGTTGTGATTGGCTGGGTCATCTTCCGGTCACCGGATCTTCTGCAGGCAGGTCACTATCTGGGTAATATGTTTGGACTGTACGGCAATGGATTCTGGAGCAACACGACCTGGATGTTCCTCAAGGAATATGCATTCTTCTTCATTCTGGGCATTCTGTTCTGCATGCCAATCGCCACCCGGATGAACAAATTAATGGTCGATGGCGCCCGTTTCCGCAAACCGCTGGAGCTGGTCTATCCGCTGACAATCATTCTATTATTCCTGGTCTGCGTATCGTATCTGGTTAAGGGTACATACAATCCATTTATCTATTTTAATTTCTGAGAGAAGGCACACAAGCATGCATAACTTTCTTGCGAAAAAGAGAATCACCGCTTTCCTCTTCATTCTCGTGCTGGTGACGCTCTCTGTTCTGAATATCATTCAGTCCTTCGGACCAATCAAACAAACACTGGCCTCCGGAGACTACGATATCTCTGAAACCAAAGGACTGATCCATCAGCTCGATGCGGACATCAATGAACATGTCTTCGAGAAGTTTGGCTTCGTGGAAGCCTATGGATACTTGCAGTCCCTGATGTGGAAAAACGAGGAGAATAATTTCGAGGTTGTCAAAGACATGGAGGGCAAGCTGCACTATACCTACTTTGCCACCGGGCCAACGTACACGGAGGATCTGTCCGACCGGGTTGCTGCGCTTGGAGCGCATTTGGATCCACAAACGAAGCTGACTTATGTCATGACGCCGGACAAATACGTGCGTGGCTATACCACATTCCCGAAAGGCATTCCGTACAACTATAACAATGAAACTGCCGATGGCTTTCTGGCCAATCTGAAGCAGGACGGCATTGATACACTCGACCTGCGTGAAGGCTTGCTGGAGAGCGGCATTCCGCCGGAGGATCTGTTCTTTACAACCGACCATCACTGGAAAATCAGGACAGCGTTCTGGGCCTTCGGCCAGCTCGTGAATCATATGGACGGCATGTACACGAAATCGCTGGATCCGGATCATTATTTCACAGACATTCATAACTACAATGTGATTCCCTATGAGGACATCTTTATCGGATCGCAGGGCCGCAAAGCAGGTAAATACTTCGCGGGTGCAGATGACTTCGACCTGATCTATCCGAAGTTTAAGACGAACTATTCCTTTTACTTCAAGACCGGCGAGACCGAAGCCACACTCAACGGACGCTTCGAGGATGCGCTGCTGACTACCTATCCACTCAATGTGCAGGGAGCAACTTACGATCTGACTGCGGACAAGTACTTCACGTATCTGTACGGGAATCAGGGGATTGTTCATGTGGTGAACAAGGATAACCCGAATGGACTGAAAGTCATGTTCATCAAGGACTCACTCGCCGTGCCGATGATCTCCTTCCTGTCCACGGTTGTGTCCGAGATTTACGTCATTGATCCGAGGTATTACACCGAGGACATTATGGATTTTGCCAGCAAGACCGAGCTGGATCATGTCTTCGTATCCATCTCACCACAGGATCTGGTGGAAGAATTTTTCCCTTATGGGGCGAAAGATTAAGTGAGTGAACGATCATACGATGCCCCTCCGTTCCAGTATGATCTTGAAAAATAAAAGAAGGGTAACCCAAAGCCAATAATGATTTGGCTGACAGGGTACCCTTTTCTTTTTGTGATCCAGTAGAATCAGTTTCGTTCATGCTTCAGCTTCTGTTCCTTGTAATAGTGCAGCACGTCAGGCGGGCTGCCCTGGAAAGCACGTTCTTTGCCGTACTCATAGGCCTGATGCAGATAAGAATACGCCTCGTCATGCTGTTCCAGTCTCATGCAGACGGTCCCCAGCTCAATGAGCGGACCCGTATTAATATCTGACCCTCGCGTTTGCAGCGATAATTCCGCCCAGGGCTTCGCCAGCGCATACTGTCCCAAGTTCATATGTGCATTCGCGTGGCAGGAAGCAATCCAGCTCGCTATTTCCCAGTCTGTCTTCGGCTCAGGCAGCATTCCCCATGCCTGATCATAATAGATCAGGGCCTGTTCATGCTGCTGCGTGTCGTCCAGCACATTGCCTGCTTCAACAGTTTCAATAATCTGTTTCTCCAGTTCGGGATGTTCCGGTGTCAATTCCTTCATAGCGCCTTCTCCTCCTCCAGTTGAAAATACCATTCCAGGAATGTATTAAAATCAGGCCACTGCGGGCTGCTCTCGCCGCTCAAAAAGCGTTCAATCGACTCCCCAAGCTCTACCAGCACCACTTCACCAGTCTGCCGGTTATAAAAGAATCCACCCTCCCCTTCAAAGCTATCCAGCGGTATGTAAGCTTCAGGCAATCCGAGGGTGAGTTGGGCCACCGTCATGTCTTCCAAATACACGGTATTCTCCATCACCCAGCAGATCTGATAGATCTCCTGATGCCTGCTATAGAAGGTCGGGCCATCATCTGCATGCAGATAAAACTGGGCAAAATCCGACTGAAGATCAATATTCAGCTTCTGCAGTGCTTCCTCATACTCCTTCGGTACATCTTCATGCCACCAGCCCTTACCTTGGCAAAACTCAATAACTTTACTAGATAACATATTCATCCTCCTAATCAACTGACGGCGCAATTATGATCGATTCAGTGCAGAACGGTAGGGTGCATAAGTACTTATTACCCATTCATGAAATAATTGGTGAGCGCTGCTGGCATCCGGGGCATGGAAGAGATAGGTTCCTTCCACCTCCCGGCGGCTCACTTTGGAATCAACCAGGTCTCTGTCCTCTTCTTCGTTGAGCTCAATTCGGTACGTCCCATCCTCCTCGCGGAAGCCGAGGGCGTGCACATTCGTTTCTTGTTTATAATAGCCCAGCTGCAGTATTGCTGGTTGTTCAACTGCCACCAAGCCCGCGAAGGCCGGGTTAGGAAACTCCTCATTGAAATGGGATTCATCCGGAACAATCCCCTTGTAAAAACCGTTAACCACTTCGCCGAGAAGGCTCACCATGTGATGGGCATATACGTAAGGAAAATATTCAATTTCGTAGACATCGGTGTCCGAGTGATGCCACTGCAGGTACTCCATGATTTTGGAATAGGTGAAGCTGACAGCGCCTGCCACTTCCCGATTCAGCGGTTGGTCCGCAGTGAGACGGGTCAGTTCCATAATACTATTCACATATTTCCAGAATAACGACTGATCAAAACGTGCTTCCTCATGAAGCATGTATAAAAAGGTATTCTCTTCCGCTCGCGCGTTGCGCATGAGCTCCTGGAGCGAATGTTCCATATGTTTTATACCTCCGAAACGTATATAACCAATGTATCAAAATTGAAGAACGTTTGGAAATATCACATCCTGTTCCTTCATATAAAAGAAGCCCGCATGTCTGCGGACTCCAATTGAATATTCATCTCCCCTAGAAGGCTTCGATCAGGAAAACACCTCGCGGGTACGGAATGTACGATACATTCCAAATACAACGCTAATCGTAACTACAGCCATGAAGATCATATACAAATTTAAATAGGACAGCTCCAGTCCAAATACAGAGTAACTAGCCGGTGTTTGAAATAACCTCGTTACCCGCATCATGGTACTGAATGAAAACTCCTCAATCCACTTGGCCCATCCCGGGTTGAAGTTCAGCACATCAAATGCCAGATAAGGCACGCCTACAATCGCAACATTAATGACCATGGCAACAAATGACGTTGAACAAAGCGCCGAGATACATAACACAACACAAGCAAAGACCAGACTTCCTGCCAAGTGAGTGACTAGCTGTACTCCATAATATTGAAGCGCCGATAAGTGATAGGGAGAGAAGTCATAATAAAAGCCCTGAAAATACATGCCAACACTCTGTAGAGGTGTATCTGCACCAGCCAAATTTCCAAACCTTAACCAGTAGATCAACAGGTTGATACCTGTAAACAATATGACACATAGCACGACATAAAGCATGGAAGCCATCAATTTAGCCGATACAACTTGGCTTCTCCCCCGTTTGCTGCTGCGTAGTAATGCTGCGGTTCCCCGTGCATATTCCTCTGCAAATACAGGCGCCAGTCCGAGCAGAATGATGATCATCATGAAGAGCACTCCAAATTGATCAATGTATTCCAGCAGATAGCCCCATGGCTTATTGTAATGAATCTCGGAGACGGTTACGGTTCGTTCCATGGCATTCCCGCTGTCATCATATCGGGTGAAATTTTTGGTGGATTCCGGGGAGAACATCGATATTTCATAAAATACACCATAACGAGTCTGGTTCTTTTCGTCACTGTAACCCTCGGTTTGCATCTGATCCCGTGCGGTCTGAACCTTCTCCTCCGTAATCGCTCCTTCGTAAGGCTTATAGTATGATGTACCGTTCAACGGCCCGGGATGCCCGAAACAGGCATATAAAGCAAGAAGCACAATCAGTCCGGCGAGTGCCAGATAAACGCTTTTACGCGTAATGATTTTAACAAATTCATATTGGGTTAAACGAATCACGATGTCGCCTCCTCGTCAAAATAGTGCATGTATACGTCTTCGAGACGAGGAGTTTCCGGTACAGCTTGCGGTACGGGCTGCTCTTTGGCCAAAATTCTGGCTACGATGCCATCTGACTGATAGGACAAGCCACTTACCTTGAAATGTGAAGTCAGCTCTGCAAGCTGCTGCTGCGTTAACGTTGCCTTCCACACACTGCCCTGCATCCTGCTCATGATCTGCTCAGGTGTGTTCCGAGTGATCAGCTGACCATCATTCATCAGAATCATTTCCTTACACGAGAACTCCAGGTCAGAAATAATATGCGTCGATAACAGAACAATCCGGTCTCTTCCCAGCTCGCCGATAATGTTACGGAATCGAATACGCTCCTTGGGATCCAGACCAGCCGTTGGTTCGTCGAGAACCAGAATGTGCGGATCATTCAGCAAGGCTTGAGCAATGCCCAGTCTCTGCCGCATGCCCCCAGAGAACGTGCGGATTTTATGCTGGGCCTGCTGTTCCAGATCCACCATTCGTAATGTCTCCTGTACGCGAACAGCGGCCTGAGGCGCACTCAGCCCTTTGAGCGAACACATGTACATCAGAAATCGATGAGCCGTGAAACGGTTATAAAATCCGAATCGCTGCGGCATATAGCCCAGCAGACTTCGATAACGATCCCCCATCCGCTCAATCGGTTGTCCATCCAGCAAAATCTGGCCGGATGTCGGCTTGGCGATATCGACAAGCATGCGAAGCAGCGTTGTTTTGCCCGCCCCATTCGGTCCGAGCAGACCGTAAACACCACCGCTGGACAGCTCCAGCGAGAATGATTTCACGGCCCACTTGTTCCTGTATTTCTTGGATACGTTATCCATGGTCAATATCAAAGGAATAACCTCTTTCTGTTTGTGATGTATATTTACGTGTCATCTGGTGTATTTGGCTGATCAACAGCAGGATTCCGCCTATGGCAAGCACAATAAACACTGGCGTTTGAATCGTCTGCACCAGACTAATGAATCGTGGATTGCTTAATATAAGCCAGATGAGTCCGAACCATATGACCAAAAAAAGGCTAACGGCTGTGCCACCCCGGACACGCATGGCCAGCCACAAACTAGCTCCTGCAGCAGCCATCAGTTGGGCGTACCAGAGCGCCATGGCGCTCCATGAAATGGAACCACCAGTCCCCCCGGAAATGGCCAGCATAAGCAGCAGTACAAACACCATATTTGCTGAGAGTACAACGATCAAGCGGGTGAGCATTAGCTGCTGCGATGTTATTTTGCAGGTGAGTTCCATTTCCATCAGTCCCTGATCCCGGCCTTTAAACACTTCCAGCAGCCCCAGAATAAAAGGAACAGGTACCAGAACAACCCCGCTCAAATAGGGATCGATCGTGCTGTGCCCCCCTAACCAGAAGCCAATGATCAGGAGCAATGCACATATTACCCAGTAGGATCTGTGAAAAATTGCGACCTCTCCTCGAACAACCTGGAGCAATTCTGTAAACGACCTCCCAGGTGATGGTTGTAGTTGTTCGTTCAATTGGTCCACCTGTGCAGGCATATATGCCTCCAGTGTCCGGATCGTCTGATCAATCTCCATCTCGGAAGGAAATTCAACCGCATATTGATCCAGATAAGGGGCAATCTCGTTGAATTCTTCCATCTCGAATTCAGTGGTGTGCTTCTTTTTATTTTGGTTTTCGGTACGTTTCATCTCGCTCACCTCCCACAATAATCTCCTTTAATTTGGCTATGCCCAAGCGTATGCGTGATTTCACCGTCGATTCATTGGTTCCCGTCAGCTCGGCGACTTCTCTGATCTTTAGCCCGTTGTAATAATTCAGAATGACTGCGTCCCGCTGCTGCTCAGGCAAACGCAACACTGCCTGCCTGACTTGGTCATTCTGAAGCCGTTTGTAGAAGATATTCCACACATTCTGATGCTCACTGGCAGGGAGCGCCTCTTCCGTTAACTCGCTTTCCCTGTTTTGCTGTTTGTATTCGCGTCCGCGAAAATAATCCATGCAATGATTCACTGCAATTTTCAGCAGCCAGTGACTGAATTTTCCGTTATCACGGTAACTGCCGAGTGACTTCATCATTTTTACGAATACCTCTTGAGTCAGATCATAAGCGGTATGATAGTCTCCCGTTTTCCGATACACATAAGTAAATATCGAATGATAATGCCGCTTCACTAATACTTCCATTGCAGCCCGGCTGCCTTTGCGAATCTCATGAATCAACTCTTCATCATCCAACGCTCCCTCACCCCCCTCAATTCAATTAACGATAACTTGATCATAAAAGATCAAAAATGTTTAATTCATTTATTTGGAAATTAACAAGTTGCCTGCACCAACTAAATGCAGCTCCATGCAGGTCCTATTTTATTAAAATTGTCCTCAAGCCCACTTCCTTATTCTGGTGAAACTTTCTCTTCTGCCTTTCGTCTAATTACTGATGAACAACAAAGGAGATGACTATGCGAATAACCTGCAGCCCTGCATATGCTGGAAAAATGATTGGTTCTATTAATCTTCAGCCATCAAAGTTTATGAAAGGAATCTCAAGCACCAGCCAAATTACCGATCATGTTGATCCTGAACGCATTGCAATCCCCTACATGGAAGACCCTGATTTTGGATCACATTTGGATGCTATGACAATCATGAAGGGAACCTATAAGGAAGAGTTTCATGTGAGCTATGATGTGGAATTTACAATTGATGTGGATAACAAAGGGTACATCACACAATTTGAACATACGTTTCCCTTGGAACGCTATATTGATCTTGTGGCAACACAATCCTATAAAGTCATCAAAACCAATTGGCGTGGACAAGCTTATCACGTGATGACTTACAGCTACATGGAGGAAGTATGCAACCCGAATAACGTCATTTTCAAGTGTAACGCTGCGGAAGACGTGTTCGTCGTTGCTGAACTTGCTCCCTATCGTATGGATGGTGTGGTCGTACAGCCCAACCATGTTTATCTTCACCTTCGTGCATTAATTTCAGCTAGAGATGATCTCTATCCGATCGATTACATGTGTGAGCCTGATTTTGATCTGAGTCTGGACTAGATCTGAGAATACATAAAGAGAAAGAGCACAGGACTCTCCCTTTTACCGGGAGTAAGCCTGTGCTCATTTAAGGTGGACCAAATTCAAATTTTCTCGCTAAATCTCTTTGCCGCTGTCTTCATCACTTATTCAGACTGGCAACTGCCATTCGTTCCACTGTCTCCGTGTTTTCCTTATACCATACCATGACGACATCTCCCTCTTTCAGATCAGATACCTGAATTGCCCCGTTGGCATCTGAACTGGTGTTACCCCGTCCTCCCATCTCCATACCTTCAGTGATGCTAACATCCGCATTCAGCTTTAATTTCATTTCAACGCCAGTTTCATTCATCCCCCTGCTTCCGCTGCCAGGAGAACCGTCCTGCTGCCCCTGATTATTGGAGTTCTGTGAAGAAAAGCCCTGAAACTCAAGTAACGCTACAGTAACAGTATCTCCGTCTATGGAGACAATCCGGCCTGTGAGATCAGCATTCATTGCACCACGCATCTCATCCGGTCCACCTGTTCGGTCATTCATACCTCCGCCTCTCTCCATTCCTCCGTTCATACCTGGACCACCATTCATCATTCCCCCACCATTCATGCCTGGTGCGGTGCCGGTATTCGTAATGTTTTGTGCTGTAATGACATCACAGGCAGCAAGCAGAACAGCACAACCTGCCAGTAGAATCAGAACGGATGTGAAAACCATATTTTTTCTCATAAGATCACCTTTTTCCCAGGGATGCCCGTCCCCAGCCGAGTTTTCTTTGGAACATCAATTCATACGTATCCTTGAATCCCATATAGGACAACACGATTAGCAAAGGGTATACCGGATAGATATAGCGCGATTTGATCTCCCACAGGATATAAAAACCGATAAATCCGAGAACCACCAGAATCAGGGAGACCTCATCATATCGCTTAAGACGAATCCCCCGGACCAACCGAACGAAAATAAAACAGTACATCATGAAGTTCATTACATATACGACCCAAAGCACACCCGTTCGATAGATGGAATCTCCTTGGAACAAGTCCGTTATCCCATTGGTATAGCTGTAGGAACCTGCGATTCCGCCTGCTCTTCCTCTCCCCATACCTGAGGCACTTTCATTGCCGATTCCGTATCGATCCATCTGGTACGTGCCTTCAGTCCAGGTCCATATGATCTTTTTGTAATACATCTGAATCAGTTCGCTGGCACTCGCTTCCGACAGCTTCGACTCAATCTTCTGCTTAAATAGTGCTGTGCTGTCGGCCTTATTGTAATTGGCCTGTCTCTGATATATTTGGTAGCTCTCCATATTGTCCCAGAATCCGAATCGTTCGAGGTTAATCCCCATGTTCAGCCACATATAGACGGGGGCCGAATTCTCGCCGACCGGTTCGCTTACCGTACCTGTGGACTGCAGCACGGCATTCTGGGTCCAGCCTGGGACATTAAACAGAACAGCCAGTACGGCGATGGAGCCCAGCACCTTCTTGAACCCGATACTCCGCATGTTCAGCAGGATGTAGAGGATAGCGGCAATCAGCACAATCGCACCGATACTGCGGAAGTAGTTTCCAATGGCGAGAAGAATCGCAGCACAGAGAACAGCCTTCCATGATTTTTCGCGTACAAATCGAAGTAGAAGGTATAAACTAGCTGTCAGAAATGCCGTCGCAATAACATCGTTATAAATCAGGTTGTTCAAGAATAAGGAAGGCAGGTACGTCGCTGCAAAAATCAAAACGCCGTAATCCCGTTCCTTAGATTGGGGGTTCAGATGCTTATAAATGAGATTAATCATAAAGGTGGTTAACGTTGAAAACAGAATATTAAACAGCTTGATCACCAGATAGTTATCCGGGAACAGGTATAGCAGTGTCTTTAGATATAACACGATGGAAAAGTTAAACGGGAACATGTGAAGATATCCACCCGTTTCAAACGAGGAATAATCCTGTTCGTAGAGCATGCTCATCGCCAGAGAAACGACCGTCTGGGAGTCATCCGTCGGCACTCTTGGAAACACAAAGATAATCGCGATCTGAATCGCCATGGAACATAGCAGAACCACAGGAATGACGACCTTTGGACTGTACTTGTTCAATCTCAGGCAGAGACGGTATAGCCCGATACTCGCTAACAGAAGCAGGAGGATGACCGGAAGGAAAATACTCCATTGCTGGGCTCCCAGGATCGGATTGTCTCCATAAAGGCCATAATTATACTGCGCTCGAACGAATAGAGACGAAACAATAAATAAACTAACAAAGAAAATAAGAATGAGATAAAGCGTCTTATGAATCACCTTAGACATGCCAAAACTCCTTTTCGAGTACAGGATTCGAAAACAGTATAATGGCTCTAACTGAAAAATCGCTGAATTCAACCAGTCGGCTATCGCTGACCCCAAGAACATGATTTTAAACACAAAAAAGACCGCCCTCTTCGCCAAAGATAGCGGTCTATCTATTCCTCTAATACAATGCTACTTCTTTCGTTTCTTTTCCACTGCCTTCTCTACATTTTCCTTCACCCGAAATTCCACAATCCGGCGGATCAGCTCTTCAGGCAAGGGTTGATTCAGGGGAAACTGCACTGAACCTTTAGCGCCTTTGTAGACGGAGAGTTCATCCCGGAATGCCTCGATTCCGCTGGGAGCAGGATAGAATCCGATATGATTCTTATATGCGGCAAAATGGACCAGATTCCCGTGCAGCGCATACGTTGGCATCTGATAGCTGATCTTCTCCTCCGCTTTCGGAGCAGCTTCACGAATAATTTGTCTTAATACCTGCAGTCTGACCTGTACATCCGGAGCGAACCCCGAAATATATTCATCGACCAGTGCAGAATAATGGTTACCCTCAGCCATCCTGAACTCCTTCCACCACGATTCATGGACTCGTGATATGGATTTATTTTTCACAACGTCATGGACCGGCCATTGCGCATCAAATAATCTTCCTTCGTCTTGTAGTCCGGCATGATACTGCCAACGCGGCGCCAAAAGGAGCGATCATGGTTCATATGATGAATATGGCACAGCTCATGGATAATGACATAATCAATGACTTCCGGTGGTGCCATGGCCAGACGATAGTTAAATGTGAGCTTTTTGTCCCAGCTGCAGCTGCCCCACTTGGTCGGGGATTCCACAATGTCTATGGACTTTGGCTTGACCTTCAGCTGCTGTTGGTATGGACCAATGCGTTCACCAATGACTCTCTTACACTCGGCAAAATAAAATTTCTTCAGATTCGCCCGCAGCTCATCCTCGGACAACCCTTCAACCTTAATTAACTCATGCAGTGCATATTCCTTGCCCAGAAACAAAAACTTCCCGCTGCCTTCTTCCTCGTAGGCTTTGGCTTGCGGTCCTTCCAGGGCCTGCTGCATTAGCGCCGATTTCTTCAATATGATTTCACCATGCTGCGCTACAAGCTGCTGAATCATCTCATCGCTCGTGCCATTGGGTGCCTTAATCGTTACCATGTAGGGTAGGTCCATCGTGATGGAAACCTTCTTGCCTTTGCCATATACCATATGGCATTGAATGACGTGTTCGTTTAGTTTAATCGTTAGCATGCTGTGCTCCGCTTCTTTTTTTGTTATCCATTTATTACGATTGTATATCATCCTAAGGTAATCTGCACAAACAATAGATCGATATTCGTTAAATAAAACTGTATTATTATTCATTATTATGTATTATTATTTAAAAAATACTGAATTCAGTCTCATGTAAATGGAGGATACCGTATGAAGCAAATCACTGAGAATGGCCACAAAATCATTGAGGAATTATCCCTCAATCACTGGCAGTCCCTATCCACCTTGTTCTATGATGGATGGATTTTACGTTTTGCCAACGGATACACGAAGCGTGCCAACTCCATACAACCCATCTATGATTCTACCCAGGATGTGTTTGCTAAGATCGATGAGTGCGAGCAAATCTACGCTTCCCATCAGCTGAGTACCATTTTCAAAATCACACCGTTTATCCAGCCGGATCACTTGGATCAGCTTTTGCAGGACAGAGGGTATTCCATTGTGGATCACACCAACATGCAGGTGTGCAGTCTGGAAGAGCTGAGGGAACCGGAGTACCCTTTTGTAAAAATCGATGAGCAGTTGACACAGGAGTGGCTGGATCACTTTTGCCGATTGAATCAGGTACAGGAAGGGAAGCGGGAAACAATGACACAGATGCTGTCCAATATCCGTACAAGTACGGGTTTCATTTCCCTCTCGGTCGATGGACAAGTCGTTGCTTGTGGGCTGGGCGTTGTCGAGCGTGGCTATATCGGCTTGTATGATATCATTACGGATGCCGCTTATCGGAATCGCGGGTTCGCTGAACAGATGATATTACATCTCCTGCATTGGGGGAAAAAGCAAGGCGCAACATCGAGCTATCTGCAGGTTGTAGCCGGTAACGCTCCCGCTATAAAGCTCTACGCCAAGCTTGGCTATTCGAAAATCTACTCGTATTGGTATAGAGTTAAGGATTTCAGCGAATTTTGATCCTACATTCAAATGTTGATTTTCGAGCTAAGACAACTGCCTTGGTGAGTAAGGCGGTTGTCTTGGGAGGCGATTTATATTGTAATTTTAGAAAATGCCCAAAGCTTTCGTATGTATAGATGGTGATTTTATACATTTCCCATTCTCGTATATAGCTTTGATTACTGATATTTCAACAATAGTAGCACGTAGTCTTTCGATTCTTTTAGTGCAGTAAACCATCGCTTCTTTTAAATTCTCATCGTTTAATCTGTTTGCTATGGTACAGTGAGGTATCCAATTGTTGGGGAGATATTGAGACTCAGCATTCATTCGATATTTTTCAAAAAATTGGTGATGATTAGCATGAAACGTTAAAAATTCTTGGGAAGGAACAGGGGCAAGGAATACAATTCCTGTGTTCAAAAAAGTCCCTACTGAGTTCATAGTGATTGAAAGTTGTCCTTTAGATTCATAAAAGCAGTCAAAATCACTTATGAATTTGTCGATATCTACGTCAGAGTCATAACCTGCTATGGTAATATGAGGTCGTCTATTCTGTACTTCTTCTGCATACCTGGAAACTACATTATCACTCAACTCTTTCCAAACCTGCTTAATATAGAGCTCTGTATCCTGGTCAAAATGAGCAACTACTCCGTACAACTCCCTAACCCCCTCCATAACTATAAAGCCTTGCAATGGAGAGTATTCAACGGCACCATTGAGCAATCCTGCCCGCATATCATCTCCGATTGGAATTGCCAGCTTCGCTATAGAACGTTGATTCACAATTATCGAATATCCACATACGGTCTAACCTAGCCTATAAAATATTTGAATAAAAAAATGCCTTTCTTAAAGAACAAGAAAGGCATTTTCATATTTTCTATTCCTTATGATATAGGAAGCTTGACCAATACCTCGTATGACTTGCCAGCCTGGATATCCTTAATCATGTCTCCCTCAATCAATTGACCGTTAACATACACTTCAGTCTTTCGGACAGCCGCATCCCGTTTCATCTCCACCTGCAGCTCCGCACCACGGAACAACCTGGTCACAGAAGCCTTATCCCAATCCGCAGGTAATTGCGGACGAACGAGCAGCCCTTCGGCGTGACCCTGCAATCCGAACAGTCCATCGATCAGGCAGCGATACACCCAAGGTACCGTACCTGTGTTGAACAGATGGCTGGAGCGCCCGGCTGTACGTGGAAATTGTCTGTAGGCCCCGCGATAATAATTGGGGATGAATACAGGTAACTGTCCCCGCTGGAGGATATCTTCGGTATTGGGACCAGGAATCATTTTCCGAAGGAGTCGGTAGGCGTTCTCCTTTTCCTCAACCAAATACAGTGCATAGATGTAGAACGCAGCCGCATGGTTGTAGACTGCCCCATTTTCGGCGCTGCCCGGATGTTTTTGCGTAACCCGGCCGACATCTTCCCGCATAGATGTGAAGGACGGTGCCAGTTTTTCCACACCATATGGCGTCTCCAATTGCTCCTCAACTGCCCGAATCAGCTTCTTCCGCTTCTCCTCATCGGCTGCGCCGCTCATCAGCGCCCAACCCTGAGGATTAATATAGATGCGTCCTTCCTGATCCTTGCTGATGCCAAAAACGACATTATCATCCGTTATTCCGCGTGCATACCACTCGCCATCCCAGAGATACTCATTCGCTACAGCATTGGTCCGGTCTGCTTCCTCACGGAATTGCTTCGCTGTCTCGGTATGCCCGGCCTGCTCCGAAATATCCGCCCATACCTTGAACGCATACGCCGTTGCAATGGTGAGCCAACCGGATACCCCTTTGCCCTTATAACCCACCATGTTCATCGGATCACACCAGTCGCCCTGATTAATGAAGTTGAGGCCGCGATGGTCACGATCCTGAATCAGCCAGCGCATGGCCAGATTCATATGCTCCAGCACCGAGGCCTTCTCTTCACTGTCGGCAAATGCAACCTGCTCCTCCAAAATGCTGTAATCATTCGTCTCATCCAGATACGTACGCATACAGACCGGAAGCCAGATACAGTGGTCCGTATGAGGAACCTGGTTGATGTATTTGAGCTCAGCATCCGGGTGCAAAATGATTCCATCCGGCATGGCGCCGCTTGCATGCTGCTGAGCCAGGGCTGTCAGGAAGGCATCTCGTGCGATCCCAGGCTGAATGTAACTCATGCCCATGTTATCCTGCAGATAGTTTCGGGTCTGCGGATCTGTCGTCAGACGGTTTGTTTTGCCGTGGTAATACATTTGGCGCGGCAGCCAGTGGTTTACAAAATTATTCAAACCGTCATCCGGGGTCTGGATCTGGATATTTCCCTGTCCTTCTGCAACGTAAGCCGCATACTCCTGTTCGGCCAGGGCAAAACCATCCAATCCTTCATGATCCCGCTTGATAAAATACTGCTGCCGGATGCGTTCGATCTCTGCTTCATCATGAGCTGGCCCAAAGATAAACCGGTATTCCCGCTCAGCTCCTGCTTCGAGCTCCAACCTGTACTGAAGGACAGCGACAGGTGTCTCATACCTTGCATCCCCGCCCTCCAAGGTGTCCAGCTGCAATGCCGATGGAGCATGAAGGCCGCCTTCGCCCTCGAAACGCTCATGATTCACTTCCCATGAAGCAGGCTTGCGATCCGCAAGCAGGTAGGTCTTGTCGCTGTAATTTTTGACTTTGGCATAGTCCTGATATTTCTGATACGGCGTAATGGACGAGCAGACGATTCCCTGCAACTCATCCACATATTCACCGGATTGATTCATCCAAGACATATAACCAACCGTGAAATACGGATACATGCTCAGCTTGCGTTTATGAGAGGAAAGGTTCTTCACCTTCACTTGCCACAGCTCCATGGCATCCGCTTTGGGCAGACGCAGGCTCATCTCAATGGAAATGTCATCGCTTACAACATTCCAGCGGATATCGTGTTTACCCACGGCGAATGTATAGCTGTCCGCCTGTTTTCGCACCGGCTCATATGGAGCCGAGAAAATGTTTCCGCCTACTTCATCCTTGATGTAGACAAATCTCCCCGGATGATGCGCATAATACGGCTGCTCTGGCTGCATAAATGTTTTCGCTTCCAGATTGGGTGCATGCGAGTACTTGGCAGGCTCCGGCTGCATGAATTGCGCCACAGCATATCCGCGGCAATTCATATGGATCATCATCTTTTCGTTCCATAGGAATCCGGATGCCTTGGGCATACTTGTCGGACTGGTCAGCTCATAATATTCATTATCGTTCGTTGCTCTGATCATCACTGAACCTCTCTTTCGGGTTATGAAATTGGAATGACAGAAAACGTTTTAGTAACTTGTATACAACTTCATTCATTATAACACGGGAACGCTTACAGTCACGGATAAATGTTCAAAAAATTCATGTGAATTAACCTGCTCAGCTCATAAACATCGCAAAACATTCTATTAAAAATAAAACTTCTGATTGGGTGCTCCGATTTAACAAAAAAAGAGCTGAATTCTCAGCTCTTATTGCGCTCCAATTGTTTTTCGATGCCCAGCCTGTCAATCTGAATCCAATATTCTGCAATCCGCTCATTTTCAACTCGATATACAGCACTGGCAATTTCAATAACCGGCCGATGGGTTGGTGTGTATCCATCCACTTCTCCCATATGTATACCCTCTTGTCTCCAGCGCACATACACTTTATCGCCCTGTACGATCAGTTCCTGAATCTCAAGTGAGAATTCACCGTAAGCCTGAATCATCTCTCGTACATGATCCGCATATTCGGAAGGTGTCCTGTTTACGGTCACTTCCTCTTCGGATACCACCTGATGGGCCAGTACCTGCTCTGCCATCAATGTATCAGCATAATCAAGGTTACGACCTGACCGTACCTCTTTGAAAAAAGCTCTGACAATCTGTTCAGGGGTCATTGCACGCCACTCCGTTTACATTGGATTTTCTACTACATCTTAAACGCAGCCTTCGATATCTTCCCTTATTCTATCATCCATTCCATGGTGGGAGATCAATCTGTTCTACTGTTCTGCAGGACTATTATCCCTATTATCCTAATGAACTCGAAGATGCTTCGGCACATGAATATACAACACAAAGAACTCCATCACCCTTATCGGGGATGGAGTTCTTTGCTTAACAAGCTAATCCATTTGGGCCCATTTAAGGTCTCCTGTTACGGACTAACGGTACCACCGTTGGCATTCAGGGTCTCACCGCTCACGTAACTGGATTCCTGGCTCGCCAGGAATACAAAGGCAGGTGCCATCTCGGCAGGTTGTCCTGCCCGGCCAAGTGGCGTATTGGAGCCGAAACTAGCAAGCTTCTCGACGGGCTGTCCGCCAACCACCTGAAGTGGTGTCCATACCGGACCTGGCGCTACAACATTCACGCGGATACCTTTGCTGCCGACCTGCTGGGCCAGTGCTTTGCTGAACGTGTTGATGGCCGCCTTCGTCGTCGCATAATCCAGCAGGATTGGCGAAGGACTGTATGCCTGGATGGACGACGTATTGATGATGGAGCTGCCTGGTTTCATATGTTTTACAGCCGCTTTGCAGAGCCAGAACATGGAGTATACATTCGTTTTGAATGTCGCATCGAACTGCTCTGTAGTCAGATCCGCAATCTGCTCCACAAATTGCTGTTTACCTGCCACGTTGGCAAGAATATCGATCCCGCCAAGCTCCTTAACGGCAGACTCAATGAGCTGCTCGCAATAGTTCTCATCCTTCAGGTCACCGGGAATCGCAACAGCCTTACGGCCTGCTTCTTCAATCAGCTGTACCACTTCTTTGGCATCCGCTTCTTCTTCAGGAAGATAAGACAGCACAACATCCGCGCCTTCACGGGCAAATGCAATGGCCGCCGCACGGCCAATTCCGCTGTCTGCCCCGGTTACTACGGCTTTGCGTCCAGTCAGACGTCCACTGCCTTTGTAACTCTTTTCGCCTGCATCAGGCACGGGTGTCATCTCGCGCTGAAGTCCCGGCTCTTCCTGCTGCTGTTTCCATTCTGATGTAGCCTTCGGATATTGTGTCGTCGGATCTTGTACAGTATGCTGGTCTTGATTAGCCATGTTCAATTCCTCCTCGGTTAAATTTACACGCTATAAAAATAGAACGAATTCATTCTACACGGGTCACTGCGCGGTCAGAGCAACCTTCCGATCGCTGTTATCCCCCAATTTTTTTTATTCCTTTAGAAGGAGAAAATTCGGTGATAAAGGCGAACATTTCATTTCTCCAGGTTTTCTCTGCCCTCTACGTTAATGTGTAGATGTGAAGTTCAATTTAGATAGAATGTGTAAATTTCAATTTATTTATAGTTGGTTTTCATAAACGTTGCACTCTTTTCTTTGTAACCGAGATGGGTGAAATTTAAACTGGGCTTGATCATTTCCTTAAGGTAGCTGCAGCATTTAAATTGAAGGATTTTCCGTAAACCGCTGGATCGTTTACATCGTCCTCATCTTGCTTATTCCCCCTTGTCTGCTGCAATGGAATTGATATTGATCGTGCAGCAGCTCTTCTAGTTCATATTCTAAAAACTCTAGTAACAGGAGATTCAAGAGATATTTTTTAGAGGGTGACACTGCTCAAAAGACAAATAAAAAAAGAGAGGGAACTCCCCTCTCTTTCTACATATTCTAATTCGTAAACAACGTAAACTTACTCTTACCAGGATGTACGTGGTTTTTGAATAGCATCCGTTTCTTTTTCTATATCTGTCATCATGTCTTTAATCCGGTCCAAAGCCAGTTGGAGTTGCTTTTGATGCGCATCCAGGCGATGAGCCATCGATCGAATCTGCTCTTGTGTAGGAGGCTGCGGCGCATGGGAGATTTCAATCAATTCTTTTTCAATAGCATCTATTCCATCCAATCCTGTGCCCAGCATCTCAATGCCAAACTTGGCCTTATCTGCAATATGATCTATCTTTAAAGCCGTTTCTTTTGCTTGTTTGTTGCCCCAGCCACCCGATATGTAATTGGGCTGACCTACAGGTGGTGTATAATCGCTCATAGAGACCTATCCTCCCTACTTCTGATACTTATCGGTAATTTCATCAATCTTATCTGTCAACTTGTCAATTTCGTCCGTGAGACTATCAATTTCGTTGGTTAACTTATCTACATCTTTAATGTTCTTCTGAACCTCGTCAATGTTGCCGCTAGTAGCTATAACTTTGGACATTACTTCCTGTGCAATCGATGTTACCAGTACTTGTACATGATCAGGAGCATCTTGTCCAACTTGTGCGACCAATCTGTCAATCAGAGGCTTGATCTGAGATAATGTCGTTGCAGCGTTTGAAAGCTCACGACCACAAGAGTTCAATTCAGAATCAATTTTATCCGATACCCGGTCAATTTTGGATTGGGTGATCTGGTCGATTTCTCTGATGACTTTGTCGATATCATTTGACATCTCACGCACTGCGCCTTTTCCTACTAACATTAGCAAACTCCCCCAGTATGTTTACAAATTCTTCAATCTCCTTGATTATAAGGTAAGCCTTAATACTGATCAATAAATTAAGTTGTTATTTCGACTCATTGTTACAAAAAAAACAAAAAATGCATCCTTGAATGACACCGAATCTCTAAAAATTCTTCGATGTACTCAAGAAATGCATTTTGGGCACCCACTGAACAATTCACACCACAGTTTTATAACGTAAATCTATTGATCTTCTCCACCGTCTACACGCTGCTTTTTCCCAACGCCGAATACAAAATATCCGATCACCACGATGGCCATAAAAGTCGCACCCACAATCAGAGGCAAACGCGTATCCGGGTTAAACGCCATCCCGATGATAACGAGGATCAGATACACAATAATAATGTAGTTGCTGATGGGGAACCATTTGGACTTGAAGTTGTGTTCCCCCATCTCACTACCCCAGCGCTTTCTGAACCGAAACTGGCTGAAGGCCAGTGCGAACCAAGGCACCATCCCTGGAAGAACACTTGCACTGTAGATATACAAGAACAGCTTGGAATCCGGCATCAGGTAGTTCAAGATTACACCGATCAGCAGCAGGGAGATCGTAATAATAATACTGTTGCGTGGAACCCCGCCTTTGGACAGCTTTTTGAAGAAGGCAGGTGCCTGTCCATTCTCCGCAAGCGTATATAACATACGTCCCGCACTGTAAATTCCGCTGTTACACCCCGACATCGCAGCCGTGAGCACCACGAAGTTGATAATGCCCGCAGCAGCCACGATACCAACCTTGGCAAATGTGAGTACAAACGGGCTTCCCGTCTGCCCCACTTCATTCCACGGGTACAGTGTCACGATGACAAAGATAGCCCCTACATAAAAGATAAGGATACGCCATACGATATTTTTGATCGCTTTACGCAGCGTATGCTTCGGATTCTCCGCTTCCCCGGCCGTAATACCGACCATTTCCACGCCCTGATAGGCAGCCGTTACGATACATAGAGCAAACAGGAATCCTTTGATCCCTCCAGGGAAGAAGCCCCCATGACTCACCAAATTCGATAATCCGATCGGCTGTCCGCCGTTACCCAGACCGAAGAAGATTAAGCCCGTTCCGATCACGATCATGAACACAATGGCTGTTACCTTAATCATGGCGAACCAGAATTCAAACTCCCCATAATATTTCACCGCAGCCAGATTCGCCGCCGCAATAATGAGCACACCAGCCAGTGCCGGCAGCCATTGTGGAATATCCGGAAACCAGTAACCGACATAGATACCGATCGCCGTAACTTCCGCCATCCCCACCGTTACCCAGAGGAACCAGTAACTCCAGGCGGTCAGGAACCCGGCAAGCGGACTGATATATTTATGAGCAAATGTGGCAAAGGATCCGGTGACAGGCTCCTGAATCAACATCTCACCCATAATACGCATGACAAAAAAGATAATGATCCCGGCCAGCAGATAGGCCAGCAGCACCGAAGGACCTGCCCATTTGATCGTACTCGCCGACCCCATGAACAATCCAACACCGATTGTACCCCCGAGTGCAATCAGCTCAACGTGACGGGGCTTAAGCCCTCTAGATAGTTGCTTCGATTCCAAACGATTCTCCCCTTTTCTTGTGTGCAGCTTCGTGTTGTCATAATTACATTTTATGTTCACATTAACGCAATGCAGAATTGCTTCACCAAATTGTACGAGATGTGCCGCAGAAATACAACAAGGAATGTAAGGAAGCGTTTTTAATGAGAATGTTTATCATTTATAATGGTTTCTGGATAACAAACGATTACATTCTGGGTGCTGGACATCTTTTTCATCATACATACGATATTGCATTTCAGGTTTGAGAAGCACCCTCGCAACCCATTTAAAAATTCGTTCTCAAGGTTATTTATCTACCCCATGGGAATTTTTGCTTTAATCCATTTGATTTTCCTAATAAACTAGGGATAACAACTACTCATTTCGGGAGGTGTGCATTATGGAGCAGCAGCACGCAGCACGAGTCGAATTATTCGTTTCCAATACACAGATCATCAAGAAGTCGTTCAAATGGCAAAATCCGATGATGCATCGCCTGGCGGCACTTCTCTATGCAGGAGAAAATAAAACGGCCGATGGTGAGGCCATTCGCCAGAGTCATGATCTGATGAAGCAAAATACAAACCTCTTTTCCGTATTCAGGGGCAATTCGGCTATCAGTATTGCTGCCATGCTCTCTCTTACCACGGATCAGGAGACGAAGCTGGCGGACACCCTGCATGTCTACGATCTGATGAAACAGATCAAGTTCCGCACTTCAGATTTCCTGGCCGTGGCTGCCTATCAGATTGCTGCCCAGGCAGCGCCTGACCAGTTTCAGTACACGGTGGAGCGTGCCAAGGCTTTTTACGATCAAATGAAAGCAAAACACCGCTTCCTCACCGGACAGGATGACTATATTTTCGCAGCCATGCTGGCTCTCTCAGATCTCGATGTGGAATCCGGTGTGGCCCGCATGGAGCAGCTCTATCGTGAACTGAAGCCAGAATTCTCCCCTGGCAACAGCGTGCAGGCATTGACCCAGGTATTGGTCCTTGGAGATGACAATCCTGAATCAAGCGCACGGGTATTGGCATTACAGGAGGCGTTCCGTAAACGCAGCATCCGCTTGGATAAAACGTATACCCTATCCTCCCTCGGAGTGCTCTCTCTGCTGCCTGTCCACCAGGACACACTGGTGGATCAGGTGCAAGAAACGTTCGACTGGCTGCGTGATCAAAAGGGCTTCGGGACATGGTCAATCACCAAACAGGAGCTGCTTCTATTCTCATCTGCCCTGGTGGCTGTTCAGCATGTTGAGAATCTGCGAAGCGGTGTGCTGACCACGACACTCTCTACCAGCATCACCAACATTATCATCGCACAGCAGGCCGCCATGGCCTCCGCTGCCGCGGCTTCAGCTGCTGCTGCCGCTTCATCATCTTCAAGCTAACGTTCGCCAAGGCAGCTTATTATGAAAAAGCCCCCTCCGATTGATTCAGAGGGGGCTTAAGATGATTCAAAATAGGTCTAGAACAGTTCATCATCTTCCGAAACTATATGATTCCCGTTTCTCGAAACTCCTCAATGAAACTGTTCAGCCAATCGTCACCATAATCCAGTGCACCCATATCATTTTCGATAAAAGCAACATCCAGACCCATGACCCAGAATCTGCGAGCGATAATGAACAGGTCTACGGCCTGCTCGTCCTCTGTAGAGAAGCTTCGTATCGAACGATAACCTGCCATGAGTGCATTCCATAATTGTGCTTTTTGCTCACCGGATTGCCTCTTTCTAGCCTTTACCTGAGCCAGATCGTAGGCACGCCAGCCTTTGGCTGTCCACTCCAGATCATAATGCGTAAACGATCCTCCCTGCTGAAAGGCATTATTGTTGCCATGCATATCGCCATGACACAGTCCCCATTCCAGACTACGGGCAGATGCTGTAATCCGCTTCTTCAGCTCCTCAGTAAACGCAACCAAAAACGGTCCTGCTTCATGCGACTCTCCGATATATGCCATAACGAGCGCCAGCGGCTGATCAATCAGAAATCGTGTATCCAGCTCATATCTGGGCTGCTCCACTACCACCTGATCCATAGCCTTGTGCAGCTCAGCCGCAGATTGACCAAAAGCATAACAGGACGCCTCATCCTCAAGGTTATTCTCGGTCCCCTCAATATAGCGGAACATCACGGCCACACGTTTGCCTTCCGGCGCATCCAGAACGGTGTAATCACTACTATCCTTCTTCTTCATATAATCTCCAACATCTGCATGCACCGAAGAATTCAATAGCGCTTTCAATTGAGATAAAACGGACAACTCCGTGATCACTTCTTCCTCCCCGATCTCGGCACGGTATACCCGAAGGATGTGCAAGCCCGTGGACGTCTTTACCCGGTATGTATCATTCAATCCTCGCAGCCAAAACAAGCATTCTTCCCATTGACCCATATCATATTGATCTCTTAGAGCAAACTCCAAATATTTCGGGCTTAAAATCGAGCGCAATGCCATGGGTTGATTAAAATTAAGCATATTAATGCTCCTTCAGTTTAATAATTTCTGATACTCCTATCATTTAATATATAGGTTATAGGTACATTTTGGAAGACGAGTTAAAAGAAGTGTGCATTCTGACAAGCTCGTTTACAACCTTTGTTGTTCTCGCTTTGAATCTCACCCTTGACCTTGAAGTACACTTCAACCTTTATACTGTAGATATCGTAATCTAGACGAGAGGTGGCATACAGATGAGTATGAATGTTTATAACAAAAGACGCTCTCTAATGAGCTATCTATTTGAAAAATTTATTCTTTTATCAGGCACCAAGAAGAATTTCTCCACGCGGGACAACACCCGGAAGCACATCGACCAAGTGGGTCTTGAGAATATTAAGCCTTATCAGATAGGTAAGGTGAAACTCACATCTCCCCGATCAGAGCGTTCCTTTGAGAACATGCAGGTATTTACATTAAATGACCAGCATTTAGCACAAAAAGTCATCTTATATATACATGGCGGTGCTCATACGCATCAGCCTTTAAGCTTGCATTGGAGATTCATGGACACCCTGGCCCAGGCACTGAACGCCAAAGTGATCGCTCCCATTTATCCCAAAGTGCCTCACTACAACTATCAGCATACGTATCCAAGACTTCTAAACTTATATCGTGAAATCATTGAATCGGTACAAGATCCCTCACAACTTACGATTATGGGAGATTCAGCGGGTGGGAATATTTCGCTAAGTCTGGCACATTACATTCAGATGAATCATCTTCCGCAGCCCAAAGACATCATTTTGTTGTCTCCATGTGTGGATATGGTTCTGGACAACCCGGTCATATTTGATTATGAGTCGAGAGACCCCATGCTCGCTGTAGAAGGATATGATGTAATCCGGCAGATATGGGCAGCTGACAAATCGCTGGATGATCCGCTGATTAGTCCGATCTACGGAGATTTCGAAGGACTCGGGAAAATCACCATGTTTGTCGGAACGCATGAAGGGCTGTTCCCCGACATCATGAAGCTCGACAAGATGCTAACTGACCAGGATATTGACCATCATACCTTTGTTTATCCCAAAATGAATCATGTTTTTGTCCTGTATCCCATCCCGGAAGCCAAGAATGCTCAGCGCAAAATCATCGACATTATTAAGTATTGATCAGTCGCTTTAAAGGAGATTGAGAAATATGAAAAATAATATGAACCTTAATGAGGCTGTCCAGCACGGAAAAGCGATTGGGAAGTTAGGCCAATCCATCTGAAGCTATGAACCAAGATTGGTTCTATAGTCGGGCAGCTGCCTGTCCTGCGCTGTACGATTCAACAGGCTCGCTATACGCTCCCGGTCAAAAGAAGCCAGATATACAGCTAATATATCATCCTCGCTTTCACCAACAGCCATTTCGAACAGGAGAATGACATCCTCTTTACGAAATATCCGCCAAGCCTGGAGAGAGGACATTTCTGGAATTTCATATGCTCCGTCACTTAATCCCCAATAGGATCGATAGTCCGATAACCCCCACATGTTCTCATCAAAAATCACCCAATAGGGCAGCCTGTCCTCCACCCCCATCTGAATAAATGCTTTGCTTACCAGGAAATTGGTGAGTGATTCATTCTCCAGCGACCAATCCGGATGGTTCCAGGCACATAGATACACCGGCGGGTCTTCCTTCGTCAGATCACTGAAACGTATGCCGCAATAGATCACTGATTCTTCGCATTGATAAAAGATCAAAAACGCCTTGTCCGTTGTAAAGAAATCCGAACCCGGTACAAAGATATCCTCCAGAAGCATCGGCTCATACTGATTATTGCAGTGCTGCTTAATATATTGTGACCGCCCAAACCTCTTATAATATTCACGCAGAGCGGCCGGAAAAGGCTTGCCAAGATGGCGCTCCTGCTCCTGAATGTCTTCCTCTGAAATGGAACCCCTTGCTTCATCATGACCTTGGAGGAACTCGGTCAACACTCTAAAATCTGCATTCAAGCCAATCTTCTCCTCTCACCAGAACGTATCTTTCAAAGAACACACGGGCCTCCGGAAATAACAGTGGAGCGACATGGTCTATGGGGAACCACCGAATATCATCGATCTCATCATCCTGAGGCTTCAGATCAGTCCCGTCTCCAGTGTATTCGACCAGAAACATCGCCGTTTCCTGGCCCTGATATCCCAATTTCTCCTGTGTTATAGCGTCAAAACGAAAGGCAATTCGGTCCTTGAACGGTTTGGTAATTGTAAATTTTGTTGATCCCGTTTCTTCTTCTAATTCCCTGAGCAGTGCCGCCTCTATGCTCTCGTCCTGCGGCTCTACCCCGCCTTTTGGGAAATCCCACGTTCCTTTGATTTTCCCCTGTGCTCCTTTTACCTTATGAACTAACAGCAGTTTATCATCCTTTTGAATGACCGCACCGACAGCCATACGAATCATTGATTACACCCCCACAATCTTAAGTCTAGAGCAAGATATCCGATTGGTTTGCTTGTATGATTTACATTATAAAATATTCATGAGCAAAATTCCTTTTTAGCCCAAATAGACCGCTCCCTGGCCAGGGAAACGGTCTATTTGGGCTACCTTTTATGAAGAAGATATCCTATGAGGATACCGAGTTGGTTGCACCAATCTTGGTGATAACCGTATCATACGGAGCCAGTTCCAGCGTTTGTTTTCCAAACTCTGTATCAATCGTTGTTGTCTGAACCTGGTCACTATTGTTGATGACAACCAATATGTTACTTTCCGGATAATACGCACACTCGGTGTACAGGTTATCCGGGATATACTTCGTTTCTTCGTACTCCTCGCCTGCATAACGAATCAGATTCAGCAGTAATCGGGTATTCTCCCAGTTGAATTCGAATGCGGAGAGATAAATCCCCTTTCCTTTACCGAATGCATGCGTAGACAATGTAATGTGACCATCCGTTTCATGCCGCACCTCAGCTGTGCCATCCGTAAGATAGATGCCTTTCTTTGGCGTTATGCTGGCTTCATCCGGTACCAAACCATGCTCATCTCGTACCTCATACGACCATTTTCCGTGAACGACTCTGGCCCCTGTATCTTCATCCACGCCAAGAACATGTGCCATTCGGAAAAAGCTGTCGTATCCCTCGATCGCCGAAGGCTGACTGATGCCGATAAATGTACCACCTTCGTACACCCACTTTGTCAGTAGGTCCACACACGTATGGTCATTCCAGTGCTCCCCACCGCTCCAAGCGGAACCGGCAGAACCGGCATTGATCACGACATCGCAGTCATGCAGTACGCCCTGACGGATGTCTTCAAAATCGATGAACTGCACCTCAACCGGTAATCCCGACAATGCTTCATTGATATGGATAAGATGATGCATGTACGTTTCATGGAAATGACCGGACAGCGTCCATGATCTCAGTTTGCCCCAGCTATGCAGCACGGCTACCTTGGTCTTAATCTGATAAGGCATGCCAGCCTGATGCAGCTCCTTCATTTCCCTGAATTCATTGGCAATCTTCTCGATGTATTCCACAAAATCCGGATAAGGCTCCACCAGATGCAGATACCCGCCAAGTCCGATTCGATCGATCGGTTCTCTGAGCAGAGCACGCCGGATATGAATCCAATACTTCTTGGCATCCAGCGTAGGGTCGCCGCCCTCCTTGAAGGTAGGAAGCCCGCCTAAACCAACCGGGAACAGGTATGGATGCAGCCGGATTTCATGCGTATCCACGTTGATACCCGAACACATTCTTGCCTCATACCCGGAGAATACACATTTGATCATGCCGTCGAATCCAAATTCTTCGAAGCGGTCATTGTAAGGCTCCATGCCGACCCAGCTATCATCGTAGAAAACATAGGCCAGCTTGCCATTTTTGTGTACAATATCAATCAGCTTTTTACCGAATTCAATCACAAAATCATTGATGAATGACATCCAATCCAGCTTGCGCTGATTCGCAGGGATATGACTGACCCGGTATTTACCGCCATTCACAAAATCCTCAGCCGTGAGGGAATAGCCAGCCTTTTTGGCAAACAGATCAAGCGCTCTTGAACTCACCGTAAAATCATATGAACCCCAGTCCGAGAACAGATGACGATTTCGCTCACTGCTGCCCCAGATCCAGGCGAAATTATAGAACAGGGAAGTAAACCGAACAACGGTCGTTTCCTTGTGCTCCTGACACCAATTTTCCATCCAATTCAGCAAATAAGCTTGTGTCTCCGGATAGATCGGATCGATCTGCATCAGATGCTCTTTGTCCCAGTCATTCGTCGTATGGTTGTACATCGAAATCTCTTCCCATATTCGGTAAACCATGAAGCTGACGGTGTATTTATGCCACGGAACAATGCCGGTAATGACCACATTCCCGGATTCCCGTTCATAATTCCACTGTTCTCTCGGCACCTCTTCCCCCGTCGTCCGGTCATAGACCTGCCAATACTTGAACGCTTCCCGGGAATCGTTCACCTTGAACTGTTCAGCGAAGAAATCCTCCATCAGGTAGATGGACAGGTAATCCTGCACGGCCACCTTGGGATTGGTTATGAGAAAACATTGCTGCAGCTTATCCGTATTGCGGGATGCCCACTCATTATGATCCCGGATGATACAGATCGTCGAATAAATGCCGTATCCGGCATTGATAATCTCATCCGACAATTTCGTCCCGTCGCTGTCACGAATGACATCGGCACCCCACCGTTCAGCGAGTTCCAGTGTCAGCGCCTCATAACCCGATTCTCCGGGCAGGGTGAAGGCTCCCGTTGTTTTTTTGGACAATTGGATCTCCTCCTATCTCAACATGTCGGACAGAAAAGCGAGTGCCAGGCCCTGACCCCAGCCCTGAATCCAGTCTTTGGGGATTTTGCGGTACCCTTCCCGATCCTTCATGACTGCCGTGCCGCCAGATACGCCAAGTACACGTCCATCTTCAGTGATATTTTTCAGTACACCGTCCAATGCCTTCTGTACATACTTGGTATGCAGCGGATTGCCGTTATTGATCATGGCCGCCGCTATACCGCAAGACGCTGATACTTCTTCATAGGACTCCTCATCGTCCAGCACCGTTCTCCACAAGCCGTTGTCCGTCTGAACCAGCTTCAAGGCTGCCAGTTGGTCCCGAAGTGAGCACTCAATGTCCATACACTGCGGATATAAATACCAGTCCTTCAATTGAGGTTTCACCTGTGACATTGTGTAGGCACCCCAGGCATTCGCTCTTCCCCAGTAAAATCCGGACATATGGTCCTTATTGACATTGTTATACCCGTGATACCAAAAGCCTGTGCTTGGGTCCTGAAGGTATTTGATATGCCAGTAATACTGATTCAGCGCATCCTGAATCATGGCTTCATCCTTCAGCTTGCTGCCTACGCGCAGCAGGAAAAATGCAGCCATAAACAAGGTATCCGCCCACGCCTGTTCCGGAAAGTCATTGGCAACGGATACGGTATGCTGCAGCACGTTGTCTCCGAAGCGGAGCGCATGATTCTGGAGATAATCCACTTTGCTCAGCGCGATATCCCAATACTTCTGGTCCCCTGTCTCTTCATACAACGTAATCAGCATATGTCCCATGGCACAGGTGTTTACCGTCCAGCTCGGCAGGCCCAGCTCAATATATTCATCCGCCCACTGAACCAGCCTGTCCAAAATCTCCTTGTTACCTGTCGTCTGGTAGGCTCTGGTTACACCGTAATAGGCTACACCGCAAGGCCAGTCCCATGTCAGATCCATGGATAGTGTTTTTTGGGTGACATTATCGATGACCTTTAAAATCTCTTCCCTGTCATATTTCACTTGAAGCATCGGTATTCCCCTCTCCTGGACACATGCCCCCAAGTGCGCCCTGAGAGGTGTCCGTTCGTATTGTAAACGCTTTACTTATTCCATTCTACGCAGTAAAATGGTGTCAATCTAAGCATATTCGTAACAAAACTGTGCAATTTCAACCATTTATGAATAAACTCAAAGGTTTAGACTAAGTCACTCCGCTGTCAGAACAATCTTCCGATCGCTGTTATCCCCAGAATTTTTTGATTCCTTTTCTATGGGAAATATCAGGCGATAAAGGCGAACGCTTCGCTTCTCCAGATTTGTTCTGCCCTCTCCGTTACCGTGTAATTGTAGAAGTTCATCCTTTTTAAAGGTTACCTTTACCGTAGTTTCTAATTAAAATGGACTCCAATTAACAAATAGGGGGATCGTATATGCCTAAAAAAAAGAAGCCTGTTATTGAATATCGTCATTACAGCCTGCCCATCCATTTTCCCGTTCTGCTATTAAGCGGTGAACGCTGGAAAATATCCGATATCAAGAGCGAGCATCTTCATTTTCATAACCATCTGGAGATTGGCATCTGCTACTCCGATAGCGGCATTATGGAGATCAAGGGAGAATCCGTCCCCTTTCAGGCCGGCGATGTGACCTTCATTCCGCGATATCTTCCTCATACAACGTACAGCACACCTGGCACAGCCAGTTTGTGGGCTTATATTTTCTTTTCGCCAGAGGACCTGTTTCAGCATTCATTAAAAGGTACATACCGTGATTTTGAGCCAAATCTGTGGGCAGTACAGGGAATGAACTGTGTGCTCAGCAAGGAGCAGCATCCCAAGGTGTACACGCTTGCCACATCGATCGTAGAGGAGTTGAGACAGCAGAATCCCTATTATCAGGAAAGTGCCTACGGCATGATGCTATCTCTGTATATCGAGCTCCTTCGAATTCATTCCCGGAATCGCCCTCTGTCAGAACAGGGTACAGATCATGGCTTGAAAGGGGACCTTGTCATCTCCCCTGTACTCGAGCACATCACCAAGAACTACATGACCCCCATAACCATCGACTTTTTGGCCGATCTGTGCCACTTGAGCACAACGCATTTCCGCAGAAAATTTTATGAGATTATGAGAACGACACCTCTCGAATTCATCAACAGCACACGAATTGAAGAGGCCTGCAAGCAGCTGAAGAGCACCGACCATTCCATTCTGTCGATCTCCGAGCAAGTCGGTTTTCATTCCATTTCCAGCTTCAATCGCTGCTTCTCCAAACTAATGGGGCAGTCCCCCAAAGCATGGCGCAAAAGTGCACAAACCGAAGTACAGTCTGCCAAAGCATCCATACTCGAGTTTACGGGATGGGTCTAAGACCAGGCTTGAAAGGCGAGAAGATAAGCTTCCTCCTCCCTATGGAGGTCACTTCGTTGGCCCAACAAAAAAACGCAACCATGAACGGTTGCGTTATGTTAATGCCAATGCCTTACACAATTTCACCTGTGCTCGCACCGGTTAATGCCTTTTCGGGTGTTTTTACGGCAGGTATAGACAGCCCCAGATTCCCTCGCAGAGTACTGCTCTCATATTCGGTACGGAATAATCCCCTCCGCTGCAATTCGGGAACCACCAGTTCGATGATATCGTTGAAGCCCTCCGGGAAATGAGGCGGCATAATATTAAAGCCATCTGCACCATCATTCAGGAACCATTCTTCCAATTGATCCGCAATTTGTTCCGGAGTCCCGACAATCTCCCGATGACCGCGTGCTCCTGCGATTCGTTCATAGATAGCACGTATCGATTGCAGATTCTCCCGTTTCGCAATTTCCCGAATGATGTTATAGCGGATTCGGGGATTGGTCTCATCTTCGATGGAGCTTGCCTCCGGAAGTGGTTCATCGACATCATACCCCGACAGATCAATATTCGTAAAAGCAGAGAGATATGCTAATCCCACTTCAGGCAGGATATAGCTGTTTAACTGCTGCTGCTTCAGCAGGGCTTCTGCTTCGGTTTTGGCCACCGTAATAAACACGCCAGGCATGATTTTCAGATCGTCCGGCTTGCGTCCGTATTTAGCCAGTCGGCCTTTGACATCCCGATAAAAGACCTGTGCCTCTTCAAGCGTTTGCCAAGCTGTAAAAATGACTTCAGCCGTCTTCGCTGCCAGCTCTTTGCCGGATTCCGAAGACCCGGCCTGAACAATCACGGGATGCCCCTGCGGTGTTGTTGGGGAATCCAGGGATCCCTGCACCTTAAACCATGCCCCCTCATGGTTAACCGGATGTACCTTCTCTACATCCAAATATCGGCCATTTTCCTTGTCGATGACCAGCGCCTCATCCTCGATGGACAACCACAGCTGCTTGACAACGTCCACGAATTCCTCAGCACGTTCATAACGGAGTGCATGCTGCAGATGCTTTTCTTTACCGAACAGAAGGGCTTCTCCTTCGTTGGCGGATGTGACGACATTCCAGGCAGCCCGCCCCTTCGATAGATGATCAATCGCTGCGAATTTACGCGCGACATGGTACGGATCGTTATAGGTCGTGGTCAGCGTGGCCGTTAACCCTATATTTCTCGTCACGGCCGCGAGGGCCGAAATGATGATAACCGGGTCCAGCTTCAGTGAGGAGTGTGCATTACCGGAAAGCCTCTGACCCAGGACATCAGCGAAAAACACCATATCGAATTTGCCTCGTTCAGCTGTCTGTGCGATCTCCGTTAAATAATCCAGATCGAATGCACGGTCTGCACCTGAAGAAGGATGACGCCAGCTTGCTACATGATGTCCCGGCAGATTAATGAAAGCTCCCAGTTTCATTTGTTTTCTAGTCATACGAACCACTCCCTTATCTGATTTTGGTTAAACATTATTGAGCAAATGGATTATATTCGTTGGTATATAAATCTTCCGGTTTCACCTGACCTTCTTTTAACTCACCATTCGCCACAAGCCAGTCGATCCAGGTTCCGTATTCCGATGGAGTAATGACGCCTCCCTTTTCCGATATGCCTGTACTCTTCCAATATTTAAGGTTTTCCGTCGTTTCCTTGCGTTCCCGCTGATTCACAATGTCCTCGAACCGCGAGATGACTTCCTCCCTAGGCGTGGTCTGAGCCCAGTCAATGGCTTTGGCAACCCCGTCAACAAATTGCTTCACCGTATTCGGATTCTCCCGGATGTAATCCTCACTGAAGAAATAGTCGCCTGCCGTAAACTCCTTGCCAAACACATCGATATCTCTGAAAATTTCAGTGATTCCTCCTGTTGCCAGAGCCCTGTCCCGGCCGATTCCGCTTAACATCACCACGTCGATCTGTTGATTCCGCAGCACCTGTTCCGCACTTGAACTTGGGACGGTCACCAACGTGACCTGTTCGATCTCTTTTTCCGTCAGGTTGCCTTGTCGTAAATAGTCTTTGAGGACAAATTCCAGATGGGCCCCGAGAATATTCACGCCTACCTTTTTCCCGATAAAATCTTTGGCCGATTGGATTGGCGTTCCCTCAAGGGTATAAGCGCCGATGTACGTATGTTCATCACTGCCGTATGATCCGACGACCGATTTTATTTTTACGTTTTGGGAGTAGGATTTGATAATGGCTCCATTAAAAGCTGATCCAAAGTCGATTTGTTTCGTCGCCGTTAATTGAATGCTCTCCGGTCCCCCAACGCTGTCACCTATGGATTCCAACTTCAAGTCCCCCAAGTAACCCAAATCTGCAGCCAGCTCCGGATAAGAAACACTTCCAGGTGAAGACTGATATTGCAGAACTTGATCTTCTTCTCCGCTCTTCGCGGAGGTCTTGGGATCTGAGCAGCCTGATAGGACACCACTGACCAAGCCTGCAAGTACAAGAAAGCCTAACGTTCTTTTCATCTCGCTTCTCCTCCTCCAAACGATGTCTCATTTATAACACATTAATTCAATTGAATTAGTAAGGATTAGTGATAAAAAAATAATGAGGGAATACCAGAACAGAACTATTCATTCACTTGCTGTTTCCATTTGGAAAATTTACGTTCCAGCATGCTGAGCCCTTGGTTGATTAACAACCCGAGCAAAGCAATGGTTAATATCCCGGCATACATCTGGGGAATCTGGAAGTTATATTGGGAATACGTAATGAGATAACCCAAGCCTTCTTTGGCCCCTACCATTTCAGCAGCTATAAGTACCAGGATCGCCCCTGTCCCTGCCATGCGAATACCGGTAAAAATCGTGGGAACCGATGCCGGCAGTATAACCTTGAGAAATAATCTAAAGGACTTAATATTCATCGATCTTGCTGCCTTGATCAGCAAGGGATCCACGCTGCCGACAGCAGCAATCGTATTGAGAAGAATGGGCCATGTGCAGGCAAAGAGGACGATCGCAATCTTGGAGGTTTCACCGATTCCCAGCAGCAGCATGAATACCGGAAGCAGCGCTAATGCAGCCGTATTTCGAAACAATTCCAGCACGGGATTCAACAGCTGTCTGGCTAATGGATACCAGCCAATCAGTAATCCTAATGGGATTGCAATAAGTAAGGCTAAGGCGAAACCACTGAATGAACGAATGATGCTTGCCAGAAAGTGAGTGAAAAGTTCACCTGAGATGATCAAACTCCATAATGCCCGAATGACCTCGGAAAAAGCAGGGAAAAATGCTGCATCTACCAAGCCTGTCCTTGGTGCGATCTCCCACAGTAAGACCAAGGCAATTAACACGATCGACTGTTTGAACAACTTCAGCACACCAGAAAAGGCAGCAGGACTTCGTTTACCAAGCCGCAGGGTTGAATGGGCAGGCTTTACAGATTCGATGGGAATACACTCCTTTAATCAATTAGATATAAGCACCGCGGTATTCAGGTTCATGCAGCAGACTCCATACTTCATGGCGGGCCTTCACGAAGTCGGGATGGGAGCGAATATCCGCATCTTCCAATCGCGATTGAAGCGGAATATCCACAATTTGTCTTACCATACCGGGTCCTGGCGTCAATACCACTACTCGTTCTCCTAGATAAACCGCCTCATCGATACCATGGGTAATAAAAATGATGGTCTTCTGGGTCTTCTGCCAAATACGCAAAAGTTCACTTTGCAAGGATTCACGGGTCTGGGCGTCCAATGCAGCAAAGGGCTCATCCATCAATAAGACATCCGGATTAAAGGCAAGGCTTCTGGCAATCGCTATACGCTGTTTCATCCCCCCGGATAGCTCATGTGGATAACGGTCTCCGAAGTGAGTAAGCCCCACCAGCGACAGAAAATGCTCTACTTGCTCCTTACGCTCCTGCTTCGGAATACCCTTGGCTTCCAAACCAAATTCAATATTGCCGCGCGCCGTCTTCCACGGAAATAAAGCGTACTGCTGAAAGACAATGCCCCGGTCAAGCCCTGGGCCAGTAATGGGTTGGCCATCAATCAAAATGCGCCCCTGTGTCGGTGACGATAGTCCACTGATCATATCAAGCAAGGTTGATTTTCCGCAGCCACTCGGACCCACGATGGTGATAAACTCGCCTTTTCTTACCGAAAAGTCCAGGTCTTTTACAGCTGTAAAGGCCTGAGTTGCTTCCTTTTGCTTGGGATCGCGGACCGTGAACGTTTTGGTGACACTCTCAAATCTGATTTTTTCAGCAGCAGCCATTGACTTCACCTCTCTAATTTATATTGGGGTACCTAAGCAAAAAAGGCTCAGCTGACAACGACTAGCGCTGTCCTCTGAGCCTCTGGATAAACCAGTCAGCTTCCATTCAATGGTTAACATTTGAACATTCACAATTTACATTAATCTGATGTGTTTACTATATTTTAGACCTGTTGGATTGTCAACAACTACTTGAAAATAATGTATTTTTGTCAAGTGAAATCCAGATGAAAACAGCTACGTTTTCTTCCTTTAACACCTTACATATTTACGTTTGAAACCAATCCGATTTTTATCTACGGCATTTTGAATATTGTCGGAAGCATTCAGGAATTTGCTCTTGGGCTTGTCCTTCTGGACCTCGACGGGACCGATTGCCTTCGCCGTTTCGACAGCCTTATCATGCAGCGGAACGTAGGATACGGCCACGGTATATACAAAGTTGTTCATTGAATATTGGGTGCGCTCAGGAGATTGATGAATCTTGGCCTGCACGTTCTCCAGCATCCCGCTCAGCTTATCCTCAGTGAACTCAGCGTCCGGACGATTGCCCAGCAACCAGCAGTAACAGCTCCAGCCTGCCGACATCTTCAGCTCTTCACCGCTGGCGATCCATTTATCCGCCACTTGCTGGGCAATATCCGTCTCGGAAAGCGTGACGGCAACGATGAAATCAGAGATCATGTAAAAATACGCGTCCTCGATCCAACGGTCGAAATCCGCTTCCGTCATCGCTTTTGGATCAGCAATAACGCCCGCAAAATACATCGCATCGTAATTCCCTGTTGCGTACAGCTGCTCGGCTAATGCCTGGTCCTTTTTGATTTTGCGGGCGATCGGCTTCATCGCACCTGTAGCCACGCCGAAGAGTGGTTCATGAGCACCATTCGACATGTATATCTTTTTCGTGCGCTCCTTGCCAAGTGCCTCAAGCTCCTGCATCACTTCTTCCAAATTCATTACGCAGCGCTCCTTCATATTGAAATTGGGCTATTTTGTCTACTCCAGGCCTCAGTTATTTTCCAAAACATCGTTGAAGAGCTGTCCGCCTCCATCCATGTCAATGATTTTAAGACGAGTTGTGTTTTTGATAAAAATGGTCTTATATTTCTCCTTACCATCTTGGTTCGTGAGTAAGAGAATCCGTTCATTTTCATTATCGGTTACCGTTCGAAAGGTATAATCCTGGGAATCAACCTTCTGAACAATCATGTCATATTCGGGAAGGGAAGACCACTCGCTCTGGCTTGTACTTTCTTCGGTTGGTTCGTTGTTTGGCTGCGCCGTCTCGGTCTGTGTGGATTGTTCGCTGCTCCCCGAGGGGTTCACGGTATCCGTCTGGTTCGATTGGCAAGCCGTCAACATCGTTGCGGCCGCAATCAGGATCATAAGCAGTCTGTTCATCGTAAGTCATCTCCTGCCTGCGTTAATGCTTTTTTATTGGATAAGTGTCTCTGACGCCAGCGTAAAGCCTTCAATCGCAACATCTTCGTCCACTTCAATCATGATGCAGCGTTTCCCTTGGAAATTCACCTGCTTGACGTATCTCAAATCCTGCGGACTGATCGAAATCGTAGCGACCTTGGTTTCGATCTTGATGGACTTGGAAGTAAACTTCGGCATAACGCTGGTCGCTTTCATCTCATAGTTTTTATTGTCCACGATCGTTTCGAATGCCCGTTCCACCTTCTCGGTCGTCACATCCTCCACCCCGCTGGCGTTCAGTACACGCTCCAGATCTTTATAATCCAGCTTCGGAGGTTCTTCCTCCTTCGACTCTTCGTTGATTTCAATCACCCGGTTAATCTCTTCGTACACCTGAGCAATGGTAGCTGAATCGAGCTCTTCCCCAGCCACTTCCTTGACGATATCTTCGAAGATCGCTCGCTCTTCAAGTGCCGTCACGGATCTTTCTCCATTCAATACCTGTTCGACAAAATGCGGATCCGGGAAATTCGATTTTCCCGTACAGTATAGAATCCGATTCACATCGGAATAATTGTCTGTCACGCTAGGGTACAGGAATCCTTGCTCCGGCGTGCTTAACTTGATAATCGGATCGACAATGACATTGTACTTGAACTCCCGCTCCACATAATCGAACAGGAGAGTTTTCCGCTGTTTCTCCGTGGAGTTCACACTGCATAAGATAAACGGATGGGCAAACACCTCATTCTTCTCGCTCTCTTCCGCTTCATCGTTTCTCGCCTTGGTCGGCAAATAATACTGTCCCCGAACAAATGTGACCACCATGTCCCGCTCATACTTGGCATCCGCCAGCATTCGGTCCACGAGCAGCAGCATCATGTCCTGCCATTCTTCCGGATCACCCGTTACGAGTGCCTGATGAAGCAGTACCTGCGCAGGCTCTTCGGCTTCTTCCTGAAACTTCAGTTCGAACAATTTTTGATCCAGTTCGCCGGTCAGCAGTTTTTTGAAATTTCCCATGTATAACTCCTGCTTCTCCCGGTCCACCAGTTCAAACGGATGGCGCTCCCAGTGATAGACTTCATTCGTTTCCTTCGTAATATAGACATTGAGGATATCGTAAATATTCAGTAGATCGTGATCCATCTTAAATTGCTTGCGGATGTTGGCAACTTCTTTTTTGTTCATAGCGGGCTCGGCAGCTCCTTCGATATATTCTGGCTTATTTAGTATAAATTATTGAGCGTTATTTTGTTAGCGATTTGCGGCTTGCATTGCTGTGCCTGCGGGTCCATTCTCCCGTGCACCTGATCCTCTATTGTGGCATATTTAGATACCCGAGTCGAGGGCATTTCCTTGAAATAAACATCTTACTTCATTGTGCTTATTTTCCTTTTCCCGAACCTGAACCATTACGGTGATATCAAAAAAAGAACGCTATCCACTGGAGTATGGATCTGCAGTTTCCCTGCATTTCTTAATCCTATCTCATCAAGTAAAACTATCCTCCCAAATAAAAAGGTGATACGGAATTTGATCCGTACCACCAGTTCATATTCATATTATTCTGTTTATGCATCATTCCGCGCCGAGAAGCGTTAAATGAATGCCTGATTGGTTGTGCCATGCTTTTCATGCAGCAGATAATGCTACAGAGCATAGAGGGCATATCGTTTATGGTATTACAGCTTGCCCGCAGCCTTCACTTTCACGAGCAGTGCGTTGCCTGGCAAATAGGCAATTGGAATGTCCTCGACGGACACAATTTGTACCGTCTCCGGGTTCGCGCCAGCTGCCGTCGCCTCGTTCACGGCGCTCTCTTTGGCATCCTGCATGACATCGTCATATTTCCAGTCGTCCAGTGAATAGATACGCTCCGACTCGCCGCTAACCTCTCCCAGTGCTGCGCCGATCGCATTCGCCGCATCATAGTTGTCTGGCCGGATGATTCGGCTCGCCCCGGCGAGCGTCTCCGGCACCAGCAGGCTGCCGCCGCCAACCAGAATGACATCAACTGGATCGGCACTCGTTTTCATCCGGTCAATGGCGTCCTCCAGGCTCTGCTGCATGACGGCATCCACCTTACGGCACACGGCTTCGTCCACCGCATCCGCGTTGGTGCCCGGCCATACGGCCCGGCCCAGCTTCACCGCCACGTCCGTCGTTGTCAGCGTATCACCGCCGAAGATGAGGGCCCGTTTCGTCAGCTCATAGCCAACGCTGTCGGGGCCAACCGTTACGCCGTCAGCGTCATCCAACCGGACAATGGTACCGCCGCCGAGACCAATGGACAAAATGTCCGGCATCCGGAAATTCGTGCGAATGCCGCCGATATCCACCGCAGCCGACGATTGGCGTGGGAAGCCTTGCACAAGCACACCAATATCCGTTGTTGTACCGCCAATGTCAACGACCAGCGCATCCGTCAGACCGGACAGGTGTGCAGCGCCGCGAATGGAATTCGTCGGTCCGCAGGCAATCGTCAGAATCGGATAACGGAGTGCATATTCGCTCTTCATCAATGTGCCGTCATTCTGGCAAATGTAGAGCTGCGCATGGATGCCGAAGCCGTTCAGCGCTTCTTCAAAGCCGCGTACGACACCTGCAATGACTTGCAGCAGTGCCGCGTTCAGCACAGATGCATTCTCTCGCTCAAGGAGTCCGATGCTGCCAATCTCACTGGAATAGGTAACTGGTATGTCAGCACCCAGCACTTCGCGGATGATCTCGCCAACCCGCTTCTCTTGGTCACGGTTCACCGGGGCAAAGACCCCACACACCGCTACAGCGTCAACCTCGCCCTTCATCCGGTTGGCCAGTTCAGCAATCTCAGCTTCATCCAGACTCGCGATCTTACGTCCATCATACTCATAACCGCCAGAGGCGATATAGCTATGCGGTCCAACCGCCGCGCGCAGCGATTCGTCCCAGCCAGCAAGCGGCGGAACGGCTGTCGTTGCCGGAGCGCCGATACGAATCAGGCCGACCCGGCCGAGATGCTTGCGCTCCACGATCGCATTCGTGCAGTGCGTAGTGCCAAGCATCGCGTAGCGAATGTCCGCGCCATTCACACTGCTCTCCTGCAGCAGGCGGCGAACAGCCTCTACAATGCCTTCGTTAACGTCAGCCGTAGTGTGAACCTTGACCTTGTGCACGCAGTGCAAGTTGGAATCCAGCAGGGCGGCATCCGTATTCGTGCCCCCTACATCAATGCCGATCCGGTAAACCTGGTTTGTGTTTGGTTCAGTCATCGTACCCTTGGTCATTGCGCCGCACCTCCTTTCAAAACCAACGTCTCAATCGGCACATAGTCGAAATCGTATCCGAAGTATCGCGGCCCCGCCGTCTCAATACCTTTTGGTGTACGCCATTTGTCATCGCATGGCAAGCCTGCTGCCGTCACCCGGGCACCATACTTCAGATTCTCCGTCGTTACCGGCATACCCGTATCCTGGTCCAACAGTGTGATCAGATCAGGCGTAATCGCCAGCGGTTGGTCGTCAACGGTAGCGAGCAAAAACTCGTTTTGGAAGAACAGCCGCATCGTTTTACCCTTGTTCTCCCCGGTGCCTTCAAATACCGCTTCGCCCCGTGTAAAACCGCCATCCATACGGCGGCGGATATCCACGGCCTTCCCATGGAACAAGGCATGTCCATGCAGCTTCGTGAGCAGTTCATGCACAGGATTCAGCTTCTCCTGCTTCGCTTCAAAAAGCGTCCGCCCGATCTCATAAGCGAGCGTCAGCGTCCCCCCGATGGCGCTCTGCTTCGCCTGCGCTCCAGATACCGGATAATCGCAGATGGAAGCAGAACCGCCCATCTCTACGGTCAGCGCACGTGCCATGCGCTCTTCCCATACGCCATCAATCGTATGCATCAACGCGCTATTCCCGCGCTCGTCTGCCATCGCCACTGGACTGCACGGGATGCCTTCCAGATGGAACGTGACCATCTGCGATTCGGGAAAAGCCCGCCCCATCGCATCGGCGTCCACAAGCGGAATTCCGCGCTGCGCCGCCGCAATGACCGGAACGAGTGAATTGCCGCCACCGACCTCGATCGGCATGACGGCATCCACTTTACGGCCAAGCTCTCTTTCCATCAAATCCAGCGGCTTGGTCAGCTGTTCTGCCGAAGGGATTTTCTCCAGCATCACTGTAGGTGCACCAATCATCGATACCGGTACGACAAGTCCTTCATCATCCAGTTCTTCAAGGTGTACGATTCGGACCGGCCCATGCTTGCGGATGGCCTCCATGGCAATCAATTTACCGACATGCGGGTCGCCCCCGCCGCCTGTGCCCAGCACCGCTGCGCCAATTGCAATATATTCAATAGCCTGTTCATCAAGTGTAGTTAATCTTGCTGCCTTGTTCATGCTTTCATCCCTTCTTTGCTACCCATTTGCCTATGATGGCTTGTACGATAAATGCCATCAAGAAGCTGTCCAGCGCCGGAACCTGCGTCACCTGGAACCAACCAAGTCCATCCGGAGCCATCGTTGTCATGAATCCGAAGAATGTGGCAAGAACCCATACCACGATGGAGCGAGGAATCCAGCTCCGATTATTGTCCAGCCCTTCAAACGAGAATCTGTTTTTGTTCACCAGCAAATACTCTGCCGTATATATACCGCCCAGCGGTGCAACAAGCATCGTGATATATGTGAGGAACGTCATGAAACGGTCATAAATGCCGAAGCAAGCGAGTGCTGTCGCAATCAAACCTGCAATGATTGTAATGACGGATTTGGGCACTCGTCTGAATACGACGGAGAAACCCAATCCTGCGGAATACAAATTGTTCGTGTTGGTTGTCCACTGTGCCAGTGTCAGCACGAGAATGGCGGGAATGCCGAGTCCGAGCGTCAGGAAGATGCCGGTCAGATCGTCGGAATCCATCGACCGAGACAAGAAGATGGCAATGATCGTCATGAAGCTGTTGCCGACAAAGAAACCGACAAACGCAGCCGTAATCGCATGTTTGGGTGTCTTGGCCCAGCGTGCTATGTCAGGAGACAGTGCTGTCCCCAGGATAAAGATTCCAATGACCAGCGAGATCGCCGTTCCCATCGGCACTGCCTCACCCTCGAACGGTGACCAGACCGTGCTTCCGCCTTCGCCGTTCAGCGCCAAGACCAGCGCGAAAATAATAAATACAACGAGCAGCGGTACCGACCAGACGCTTAGTTTCTCAATGGCCCGATAGCCCCAGATCGCCGTGGACATCATGAGCAGTCCACCAATCATCGACAGTACCCAGAGCGACCAGTGCCAACCCCACAGCTCGCTTAACGCCGTCTGGAAGTTGGAAGCGAAGAAGCCGACCTGTACGCCGAACCAGCCCAGCGATGAAATTCCGAGAATGACGGAGACAATGAGTGCTCCTTTGTTCCCGAACAGAAACCGGCTGATCATGGCCGTGGACAAGCCTGTTTTGGCCCCAACATAGGCGCACACTGCCCCGATAATACCCAAAATGACGGAACCTACGATGACCGCAGTAAGCGAGTCACCGATGCTCATGCCTGCGCCGAGCTGTGCTCCCAGAAACATGGCGGATAGATCAATCCCGATCGCAATCCAGACAAATGCCATTGACAGCCATGATTTTCTTAAATGCTGGGGTACGGGTTCCCGTTCGTAATCTTCTATTTTCGTATCGTTGCTCATGTTCCACCCTCTGCTTTCTGTACAATCTTGTTGATTGCCTAAGCTGCGACGGATCTCCAGAACATCTCAAAGGCATGTTTCAGTTTCCGTTCGAACAGCTCCGGCGATTTATAGTAGTAATATTGCATGCCCAGCCCGTCCATCAAGGTGAGGAACGAATCCACCAGCGTCTCCATCGGAACGGCAGCCAAATCGCCGCGATCCAGACCTTCCTGCATGATCTCGCCAATAATGCTGCTCAGCAATGTATCGAAACGCCCGAAAGCCTCCTGCATTCTTTCCAATAGGAAATCCGGCGGGAAAATCAAATACCGGAAGGCAAACACGGCAAGCTCTGTTTTGTTTCGGTGATAATCGTATTGGCGAAGCAGCAGCGCATGCAGTTTTTTCTCCGTATTCATTCCTTTGCTGGTTTCCGCCATCGCTTGGATATATTCGTTGTAGGCGCTCATCGATTCTTCGAAGACCGTCATGAACAGATCTTCCTTGCTCTCAAAAAAGGCGTAGATTGCCGGTGTCTTGACCCCGACCTCCTTCGCAATTTCTGATAATGCCGTCCCATCGTAGCCCTTCTGCCCAAATAATCTCAGCGCGGCTTCCTTCAGCTTCGTTCTGGTGGTCATGGTCATCCCCTTTTCTCCATTCTAATTAACGTTAATTAAGTAGATTATACAATTATCTGCATAAAAATCAATGCAATTAATTGCTATGTCAGCTTTTTATTTCAATGTTATACGGCCAAAATTCAAGTGGGACAATATCCTCGCAGATTTGGGCTGGAATGAATTAGTAGATTGCAACAATAGTAGTAAGCGTCAATTTTAACTACATTATACACAATTCGGAAGGAATTTTTGATAATCTCCATTTTGTTATTGATCCAATTTCAGGGGTCTAGTTGTTTCAGTAATCCAAACCAAGTAGGAGATATAAAACTCTAAGAAAAGCCAAGACCTATTATGGAGAAAAAACTATAGTTTTATTTCATTTACAAGTATATTGATTCTAAATTTTGTTTCATACCTATCAATAGAGACTTAATTGATTCAACCTATTTTAGAATCTCTCGCCCTTAAATTAAATACACCTCATTAGTAGAGATAAGTTCAAACCTTTCGATCTAATTAACGTTAATATATTGTAAAATGAAAAAACATGCCTAATTGGAAAAGATTTGATATATTATATTAAGCAATCCAAATAAATTCACAAGGGGTATCTCAATGAATAAGAAAATGATTATATTTGTTGCAATGTTATGTTCTTTCGCTGTAGGTTGTGATTCTGAAAACCGTGCGGTCCAAAACGAACCTACTATACAAACTGAAGTCGATAATGAATTACCAAAGCCCGATATCTACACTTATGAAGAATATGAGTCTTTAGTACAATCCTTTTCCGAAAGCGTTAACATACCAAACTATACCCTGAAGAATGCACCTCTCATTAAAAGTTTAGTGCTTGTTGAAAAAGAACTCACATTCGACAAAAAAGAATCCCTAACGGTAGATGGAGATACTAGTGATATGCGTCCAACTCAACAAATTTATGTTTATGAGAACGCAGATCAAACAACACAAATACATGTAAGAATGGGTTACACAACAAATTACTTGGACAAAGACTTGGTTATCTGGGATTCATCTAAAGGCTTCGAAGAGACGAATCCTAAACTCTCAAGAACTACTGATGTAGCAACCTATCTATATAAAAATCTTGTCATTTCGATCACGGTAAACGCCGAGAAGGACGCAAGTATTGTTACAATGAGAGCCGCAATGAAGGAAATAGTGAAATTTTTAAACAAACATTGACATTTATAGTATATTATAGTAAATTTAAGCAGAAAACAAAATAACATGAGAGTAGGTATATTAATGAAAAAGAAGACGTTTTTAAAATTGTCTGTTCTTTCGGTCTTATCTCTTACGTTGCTAACTCCTCAAGCTGCTTTTGCACAACAAACAATACCTGCAGAAATTCAGCAAAAAATTGATGAAAATGTTAAACAAAACGAATTTAAGATTCCAGAACACAGAGCCTGGGAAACTGATATGAATGGAAATACAGTCGAAGTAACTCCTTTGAGTAAGCGCATACAAACAATGGCTCCACCCAATGATGGTAATGTCTACTCTTTTGACCGTTACGATGCAGACAGTGCTGTAAGGAACTGGCGCTATAAAGATATGGGTACATTCCGTGTAGCCAATAACAATGCTGGTACAGCTAAGGCAACTTACACACAGCAATATACAGACACAGCCACTTGGAATGTCACAAGTAGTATTAAAAATTCTGCAAATATTAAAGCTGGGTTCTTAGCGGGTGCCTCTTTGGAGATGGGAGTTTCACTGACAGATGCAAAAACCTATACTGCAGGTAGAACCTATGGTGTTGAACAAACGATCCCTGCGTACTCTACAGTCTATCTGACCAACTACGCAGTGGGTGTCAATACTGCTGGTAAACTGATCTACAAAAAATATGCACCAGGCGGCACTTCACAAATAGGGATTTACACCGAAGCAGTCGGTGGAACCGTGGTAAGTCAGCCTGATGTGAATATTGAAATTAACTAAAATCAAAAAAAAAGACCATTCTCTAATGAGATGGTCTTTTTTGATTTAAAATAGATGATTCATCTGGATGTTTGTAATGACTTAGCTTATTCCACATTTATATCAAAATAAAATCTTTTCTCTCACTTTAATTACATCGTCACTTATTCATGTTTCTACATGTATTTTGAAATATAACAGATTCTCTGTCCGCATTTCATAAATTTATCTAGTTTGTTTCAACACTCGTAATTATCAGGCTTTTTACATTCTGAACTGTGCTAATACAGCATTAATAAAGTTCGTTACCATAAAGTAGATAATGCTCATTTATTTTTAATGTTCTTCTTCAATAACAGTAAGCCATATACGAATTTAATCAGTCCGAAATTGATTAATAGTGCAATAATCTTTTCATCACTAATGTAGCATATTGACTTAACAATTGTTTGAATTTGCTTTTATATGCCCTCTCCTTTATAAGTGGTTTAATACCACAAGTATAGCAGCCATAAGTGGACATTCGCTCAGCGCCCGCCATTCCCAACTTGTTCGCGATCAGATTCAGCAAAGTGGATTTGCCGGAGCCATTACTTCCGTAGAGTACCGTGATTCGGTCAAACAGCAGAACCTCCCCTGCCATGTGCCTAAACACATGATCCGGATAGATATTCGGGTTGCTGGAAATGACAGAAGAGAGTTTGAAGTTACTTATATGCAGCATCGTCTCGCTCCCCTCCCGGATAAAATAAAATGACTTCTTGTAGAAGATTCATAACGAACAGTCTATCCTTGTAACCACCCGATCCAAACAGCTTTTCTATTCGAGAACCGTCCAAATATCCAATGCCGTCATACGAATGGCCTCATGCTCATGATTCCGGTATGCTCGCAAGCGTTCGGTACAAGCCTGATTCCACAGTAATGCGGTTCCCGCAATCTTCAGCAGGGAAAGCCCAAGATACTGGGCCGCAATTCGCTGCTGGCCTCTCAGTTGATCCACCAGATCCAGAATCGCTTCCGGTTTCCAATACGCCTGACTGGCATTAGCTGCACGATTAATCTGCCTGTAGGCCACATCCAATAGATACGGATGCTTGTCCACCATGTGAATCACAGGGTCCAATTGCAGGGCAGCCTGATCCACCTCGTTCCATTCCACAAATGCCAAATGTAACTTGATCACGGCCGGTTTGAGAGTTTCTTGGGATTGAAGAGCAGCAATGATGCCTGTATATAAAGGAATGAGTCCCCGCTTCGTAAGTGGAGGCAATGAGATTAGCTTGTCTATCAATGCGACCAGACGCTGCCGCTTTGGAAGGTCTCTCTCCGGGCTGGCATTCCATTCGGATCTTGTCTCCGTGCCCGCCAATTGTGTGCAAACGTTAATGACCTGATCATTCACCTTTCCGTCACGACAAGCCGTAATTAGTGTATCCATCGCTGCCTTCCACCTGGCATTGTCCTCCAGATCCAGAATCGTTTTGCTGGCCGAAGCTGCCACCTTCTCTTCACTTCCATTCACCCAGTGGCTCATCGCTTGGAATGCCTCTCTGGCCACAACCGGATCGGCATGTCCGGAGATCTCGATAATCAATTGCAAATACCTTGGCCGGGCTTCTACGGGAATGCCGCCAGAATACTGGTTAAGCAGGCTTCGTGCGATATCGCGCTGCGGGGAAGCAGCCATGGCACTCATCATGGCCCAGCTGCGTTCATCATCCAGCCATTGTCTGGCCGCATGGCCTATGGCGATCATCACGTCTTTGTGTACATTCGGTTTCTCGTATTCACGGATGAGAAGCGCCATGCTCTCCTCACTTTTATAAGCCCCAAGCAGCCTAATGGCCTCTTTTCTGACCGTGATCTTCAATTTCTCCCGATGGAGCAGCTCGGACAGCATGGACGTCAACATCACCGGACTGACCCTGCGCATGCATCTGGGGATCGAGTACATGGCAACCCGGGCCCGGTCTCCATCCAGATTGTTTAGCAATACAGGCAGTGCCTTCTCTGGCTCTTCCCATAACGAGTACGCATACAGCGCTGCCTCCACAACATGCACTTCCTCATCCTGCAATAGGACTTCCAGTTGGTCCGAACTATAATCGGGCATGCTGGCTAAGCTGCGCATCGCGGATGCACGTTCATGGAAGCTTCGTTTGGCGTCGAGTGCCACCCGTTCCAGCAGGGATGCGAATGCCTTTTGCTGACGCGGCAGCCACCGATGAAACCCGTTATGCGCAGGCACAACATAAATTGTTTTTCCCGATAAATGCTTGCCTTTGATGATTTCCCCTGAGATAAACGGGTCCAGCCACTCCTGACGCTTCAGATGCAGATGCATGAATACGTCATGGAATGAGATGAAGGATGGGTCTCTGTCCAGCAATTCTCTAACCCTTGCATCCCGGGTTTTATAGGGTGCCAGCCAGTAATGGACCGCCTGTGGGGATACGTTTTTTGCCTGCAGGAGTTCTTCCAGCAGAAGCTGGAGCTTCGGCAACCGATCCACTGCTTTCCCGAACAAATCTGCCATGCGCAGAATTACGCTCTTGTTTTCGCGCTTGTTCGCTTCCACACCAAAGGCATAGACCTCATCGAATAACGCCTCCAGTGCAGAACTCGGTATGCTATCCCAATCCATCGTATACAATGCAAACTGTCCGTCCCGCATCGTCAATCTTCCAAATGTCCTCAGAGCAAACTTGAATAGGGTGCCCTTCGGCTCTAGTACATGTTCACGCAGTATAGCAAAAGCCAGTCTCTCCACTGCGGACCTTGTCCCGTATGACGTGTCTCTGGCTTCAATCACGCTATCCACCAGCACCGTCAGATCATCAATATGCTCTTCCTTGAACATGGGAGCCGGGCAGTTGGAGAGCTGAGCCATAACCATGAAGCGTACCGAATCCTGATCATTCTTGATTCGGGTCAGGAAACGAAGCGTCTCGTCCATACCACGCCGGGAAAGTGCTGTGCTTCGAACGAGGTGGGCATAGGCTGCAGCACGCTCGTCGCTATTAGACACCTGAACGGCTTGTTCCAGCTCCTCCCTTGCATGATCGATGGTAAGGCGTGCCGTCGTTTCGAGCATGCGGTCCCGATCATCACGAATGTCACGCAGTTCCAGCATGCGGGCAGCTTCCTTGTCACGCAGCTGGTGTGGCAGTACATCCAGCAGCAACGTAGGGAAAATCCGTGTCTTCCGCTCATCTTCCTGATAAGTCGCATCAAAGATCGCTTCGCGATGTGACGGCGCAAGGGTATCCAGCACCTTGGCCAGGTGCACAGGCTGATCTGCAAGCAATGCAGCCAGTGTCATCCACTGCGCAGTGGTGAACCATTTTCTTTTTTTCAAAACACCTGCCGGAACGCCATGATTCAGAAGATATTCCCTTGTCTCCTCACGAGTCAGCAGCTCAAAAACGTCCTCTGGGCTGGCCTGAATCAGAATCCCCAGTTGCTGCTTGAGTACAGGGTGAATCGTATCCGATGGCCCAAGCGTAAGCGCACATTCCAGCACGATCGCCGGTCTTGAAAAACTCAGTATTTCAATCGCGGAAGAGAGCGTCCACCATACATGGGTCTTCTCCCGGTGCGTTGCATGCTGTAAAGCATTCTTGAAGTACGCTGCCACCAGATCGGGGTGGTACTTCGTTAGGAGTCGCCAGTTCAGTAACGCATATCCCAGCTCTGGCAGCCTGCTGCGTACCGTCTCTTCGCTGCACACAGCCAGTAACAAGGCCGCTTCTTGTGCTCCCCAGCGGTTAAGCACGATCGGCAGCAGCCGCTCCGCCCAATCCTGACGGTATGAATTCACGATGCTCCGCAGCAATTGGCGGCGGCAGTGGTATGACATCAGGGTGATTTCGGTTTCAATTGAAAAGTCCGGGTCCGTCACCACTTCTGGCAGTAGTCCAGCCGCCCGGCCCCTAACCCCTGCCTTGGGATGCTGCAGGGCCAGTACAACCGCACGGGCGTCATTCACTACACCCGCACCCGTCAAGGCCAGATGTGCCTCATAGGCGGTGCCGCTTTCGAGCAAGGATACAAGCAGCGCGGAATAATCCGCATTTCCTGCATGCTGGCGCCCCAGAAGTGCCATCCGTTTCATTCTTTCCGAATACCCCAGCGAGTCGAGCTCTGTAAGCAATTGTTCTCTATTTATCAGATCATGGTTATCTGTCATCAGTTTCTCTCCCCTCATGTCTCTAATAAGCTCTTTATAAGTGATCAAAACAACTCCACAAACATACTTCACAGGGTATTCCTGGAATAGTATAACTTCTTGGTAAGCAGCCGCTTCTCCTGTTTGAATCCACATTTCAAACCAAGTTAGCGCACGGAGCCTATCCTCGTAGCCTAGATTCATATATGGCGGCAGCTGGACAATAACCACATTCAATGTACTACGTCGTGGTTTGTGCGTTTGAGCGAGGCAGTATGCTGCACACAAAAAGGGATGCCTCATGAGGTCCGTAAACGGCCCTTGGAGTCATCCCTTTTATCTAAAATATTGCTTCTATTGAATTAGTTATTCCAGTATTGCTTCGCAATGCGTTGACCTTGGTCGATCTTCGCCCATTGCTGAGCCTCGCTCAGCTCATTACCGCCATCGCAGGAGGCAAAGCCACATTGATGGGAGAGCAGCAGGCGATCCTTATCAATGATTTTGGATGCTTCGTCAAGCAGACGGATGACGCGTGCTTCATCATCCAGTGTACTTGTTTTGGAAGACAGCAGACCGAGAACAATCTCCGTTTCCGGTCTGTCCTTGAACACTTCCAGCGCTTCAATCGAACCTGCACGGTCATCATCCCACTCCAGGAAGAAACGGTCATATTTCAACTGTTTCAGGAACAGGTTGGCGATTTTCGCATAAGATCCACCGCCCATGTTGCGGGAATCGTAATTACCGCGGCAGTTATGTGTCCACATTTTCAAGCCCAGGCTGTGACCGAAGTCAATTACAGTATTGTTAATATCAATAAATTCAGTAGCGAGACCCTTTACTTCCTCTTGATCAATATGCTCGCCGGTAAATGGAGAGTTCGGATTGTCGTCTGCAAACAGCTCCCAGAGGCAGTCATCGAATTGCAAAATTTTGCCGCCAGCCGCAGCGAATTCCGCTACGAATTCTTTATATGCCTTCTCAAGACCCGCTTTGAGCTCCTGTTTGTTCTGATATACAGCATCCGTACCGCCGATGTTATCCGACCATGACAGCTCACCGAAGATATGGGAAGGTGACGGTACGCAAAGTTTTGTTTGCTGATCACCTGCTGTATCCTGCAGCTGTTTGAATAGCGTAATGAAGTGATGGTTCTTTCCGCTCAGTTCACCCGTAATGCGCAATCCGATATCTTTACGAGTTTCATATTTGGATGTTCCATCCACATCCCGGAAAAAGTAACCGTGGTCCGCGATATAACGTTCAATTCCGTCAAAGCCCCAGACAAAGTCCAGATGCCACATCGACTTGGAGAACTCGCCATCTGTAACAACCGACAGGTTATGATCGATTTCCTTTTTCACAACCTCTTTGATTGCCTCGGTCTCGCATTGCTCATATCCTTCAAAATTTTCATAGAATGGATATTGGATATCATCACGATGCTCAATTTGCGTTTTATATTTCAGCAGCTCTTCGGGCCGCAACAAACTTCCTACGATCTGGAACTTATCAGTCATGTAAATAACCCCCTCGTTGTATAGGGCTATCATAGCACGCCGAGCGGAGTTCGAAGAATAACCAAAAGAAGATAACTAGTTATAGCTAAAAGCTATAGCAAAATCACTTATCCTTTGCTATCTGTTTACTTTGATTGCCTATCGAGAGAAATGAAGATTATGGTATAATCGGATAGCAATAGAAAGGCTGATATGGGCGGTCGGCTAATCTCCCGGAAGGGAGGTGATGCCTTGTGACAGTGTTTGAAGCAATTATGCTGATGCTTACCTTCGGTTCCAATAAACACAAGTAGACCGCCCCCCGTGCAAAGGTTGCGGTCTACTTGACGTATATCCTCTTGTTAAGCCCACCGCCCTTAAAAGCGGCTATTGCTCCGAGAGTCGTGTTGTCGCACGGCTCTCTTTGCATTATAAGCTGTTCATGCCCTTATTATAACATGACGAATGAGGAATTCAATTCAAGGCTTAACAAGCGTAGAATAAAAACGATAAACATCTAACTTTTAACTAATTCACAACGTCCTACGCCGAATTTCATAAAAATATTGCACGGCTGGATGCTTTAACTTGATCTTCTCGGACATGTTCAAAATTCGCTTTTTGCCAACGCGTCTGTCTATCAAAGCCAGAATGTTAAGCAAAATATCCTGACTCTCCAGACTTTCCTCTATAGGTCTTGATAAAAACGTCGTCGCTGCAACCGTAAAATTGGATTTGCTCAATGATGACTGCGCCGACAAAAGCTCTTTGGCCAGGACAGAGATTTTTCTGCTTCTTGCAATGACGTGCAGGCGATCCTCCGGAATTCCTTTACTATCTTTTCGAATCGCTTCAATCTCTTCGTTATCTACAGGAATTTCAATATTCGGATCGTTCTTGATCTCCTGCTCCGTCTGATACCAGCGGATTGGAGTTGTTGTGTCACTCATATTGAGTATGTTCTTCTTATCTACGGCAAGGTAACAGTTTCCTGGTCGATCAGATGCATAGCGATAGCTGGTTGACCGGTATTCTACTCTTCCTACTAACGCTGGACAGAGGAAACTCTCTAGATTTTGCTTCAATTTACTCCAGGACATGTGACCTCCTATATTTTGTTGGATTGATGAATGCTATCAATTTTAGAAAACATCATATTTCTCATTTTTTACTCACCAATTTTTTTACAACAAATTGTATTATAGAGAAAAGGAGTGATTTAAAATGAATTACTTAATAGGCTATAAGGACGCAGATCGTAACAATGGACATGAGGACCCTATGCTAAATGAATTTACGTATGGAGAATCTTCAAGTAATACAACAAACTTGCTAAATGTTGGCACAGGAGATTACCTTTTCTTCCATAAAACCATTCACGAGAAACGTTATATTACGGCTTACTATTACGTAGAAGAAGTTATGTTAGTCAATATTGCACAACGTAATCCTCTAATAGTAAACAAGTTCAACAATCCACATCTAAAAAAGGCACCCAGTCTACTAACAAAAAATGAATGTATTGCATTCGGTAATCCAATCTTCTCAAAAAAGTTGGATGTGCCTTTAGAAATAACGCCACAGCTACTTAGCAAATTATCTAAACCCGCAAATCTTAACTCCAACCAACTTCCATTGGCTGCTATCTCTTCTGCCTTGCGTACATGGAAACTATTAAATAATAATGACATTGCTTTCTTATTGGATGAAATTAATAAAAATGAAGATAAAGGACGCCTTACAAATAATATATTAGCTAGTGATGAAGTTTTCCAAGTGTTAGAACGGGATATTGAAAAACTAATTGCTTCACAACCAAATATTTTAGACGATAACTATTTACTTGAGGGATCACAAATTGTATTTTCGGATGATTCCCGCTTGGATTTGTTGTTAAAAGATACTACGAACAACGAGTACATCGTAGTAGAAATAAAAAAAGGAGCCATAGATCGAAATGCATTGAATCAAATTAAGCATTATATAAAACAGTGTCAAAAAGAATTGGGTCTTTCAAATGTAAAAGGTATTATAATTGGTAGCAGCATTTCAAAATATTATGAAACTGAAATCATAAATGCGAAAAAAGACGGAATTACAACTAGAACTTACGGCTGGAGATTCGCAATGAATTAACCTCAGATTTATTTAATTATTTTAGTTTTTTTTACATAAAGTTAAAAGAAGCCAATATAGTGAATTCACATATTGGCTTCTTTAACATATATGCTATCTATCGTCACATTCTCGACAGACTCATTAAGCAACAATCTACTTCTTTTATCATAATTCCCCTTGTACCTCTACCTCATCATGATTCTTGCTTCCAAACTCATCTAGCAGCGTGCGCACTTCCTTTGTGGATTTGGCGTTCATCAAGCTGTTTCTGAGTTCACTTGCCCCGCGGAATCCACGTACATAGATTTTGAAGAAGCGCGCAAGTGGGCTGAACGAACGCGGCTCCTGTGCGGAATATTGATCATAGAGATCCAGATGAAGCCGCAGCAGACCAAGCAATTCTTCGCTGGTGTGTTCCTTCGGCTCTTTTTCAAAAGCAAACGGGTTCTGGAAGATACCACGCCCGATCATAATGCCATCCACGCCATATTGCTCAGCGAGCTTCAACCCGGTCTGACGGTCAGGGATATCCCCATTAATGGTCAGCAGCGTATTGGGTGCTATCTCATCACGAAGTTTTTTAATTTCCGGAATCAGTTCCCAGTGAGCATCTACCTTGCTCATTTCTTCTCTTGTGCGCAGATGAATCGAGAGATTCACAATGTCTTGTTTCAAAATATGGGTCAACCAGTCGCGCCACTCGTCCACTTCAGTGAAACCAAGTCTTGTTTTTACACTTACGGGCAGTCCCCCGGCTTTTGCAGCCTGGATAATTTCCGCAGCCGTTTCTGGACGACAGATCAACCCGCTGCCCTTCCCGTTCTCCGCCACATTGGCTACAGGACAACCCATGTTGATGTCGATGCCTTTAAAGCCTTCTTTTGCCATACCGATGCTCATTTCCCGGAAGAATTCCGGCTTATCTCCCCAGATATGAGCTACCATGGGCTGTTCATCCTCTGTAAACGTCAAACGCCCACGTACACTTTTATTGCCCTCCGGGTGACAGTAACTCTCCGTATTCGCAAACTCCGTAAAAAACACATCCGGTCTGGCCGCTGCACTCACAACGTGACGAAATACAACATCCGTTACATCTTCCATCGGTGCCAATATAAAAAATGGTCGCGGCAATTCACGCCAAAAATTGTTCGTCATCTCAAAACCCCTCTATACATATCAGGACAACTCTTTATCCTCGAAAATAGTAATTATAATCTGTTCATGCCTTTACTTCATCTTCACTCATATTGCATTTTAAGCAAAGCAGTTCAAACGACAGCAACACATATTCTATATAGTAGACATCTAAATGAGTATATCATACCTAGGAGAGAAGCATACTCCCTCAAAGACTCGTAAAAAAAGGAAGGGCACGGTCCCTCCCTGCCATTTTATATAACGTACTGCACTGCAGTTCATAGAAGTACTGCACAATTCGACCCTTTCATTTGATGCAGGAGAGAGGAAACTCTCCAAATTCTGTTTCAATTTACTCCAGGACATGATTCCTCATATGTTTTCAAAGCCTATTATCTTTAATTGTGACTCTTAGGCATTCGTTATTTCAACAAATGATCTTCCTGGAATACACCGTAAGCGTATAACCGTAGTCTGATCCGGAAGAAGGGATATTATCCGTTTCATCTACTTCGTCTAGCTCAATAATAGTCACTCCATCAAATTGAGTTTTATTAACATACAGCGATAAAACCTCACTCATGTCATGGACCTTGTTTAAGCTACATCTGAAAGGTAATTCCACACCCTCATAATAAGAAACGACAGAAAAACGTATTGCTGGAATCTGCTCGTCACCCCATAGGTAAAAGATAAACGATTTACCTCGATAATATTTCCTCAAATAATTAGTCCAAGACGTCTCAATATAGCCAAAAATCTGTTGTAATTCATTTAACGAAAGCTTGTGCTTTTTAATTAGTTTGTTCAACTTTTGAACGGTATAAAGATTAAACTGAGCCTCGGAAAAGTATTGTTCCCTGTCATTAGAGAATAACAGGTTCGGATATTCTGCAATCGTCGATATCTCGTAAAATGCCTTTATTCCTATATTCTTCAGATAATCAATCACTATATAATCACAACCCTCATATTGAATCCAGATTCATTGTACCATATGGTGTGGAATCCAACTTTTAAGATAAGCCTAAATCACCTGCCCGTTTTGTCTCTCCCAGCATAGAAAATCAAACCGTCTCCATCGTTCTGATTATCTTGCTGTACGCTCTTGCCGAACCGAACAAGCTCCTCTACAATTAAAGCTCGGCAGGCTTTTGTACCTGCAAATCGTGACATGAAGGTGGCCTGGATCAAACATGGAAATTTCATTGGATATGATCAAAGACAAAGTTGAATGCTTGCAAGCTTATGACTTTAAAGAACTGGAGCGTACGATCGAAGACCGAATTGGAATCAACAAAGCGCTGATGCTGCGAGTGAAGCAGGTTCAGCATCAGGTGACGTACCACCCCATTAACAACAAGATGTTATATAGTGCCGTTGTGCATTTTGCCGTTGATTGATGGAGTACAGGTAAATAAATGGGAACAGCGAAAACCGGATTAATCTATATTCAATCCGGTTTTTGCTTTGTTTTGTGATCATACTTTTTTCAAATTTGTGCTTTATATTTTTTTCACACCGATTCTTACATAAGAATTCCCAGACTTTTAACTGCTCATTAATCTTAAACAAACAAGCGGCTGCCTGATCGGCAACCGCTGTATCTGACATGCTTATTAAATGTCGTAGTTATTCGAAGGACTGTGATCGATAATGGATTGCACGACTCGTTTAACCACAGATTTCGCGGCATCCTGGATGGAAATTCCGCCGATCTCATCCGCGTTAATTTCGATAAATCCTTTGCCCCCAATGATCTCTCGGGCTGTCTCAAGTTCGCCCGCACTGATAGAATCATGGGATACCAGTGAGATCAGGCCGGCGTCGTTCAACACCTTTGCCATCTCCGCCGTGCCGCGGAGCGTTTCTCCACTGACGCTCTCAAGCAGCATGGTATGGTAACCGGATGACACTAGTCGCTTCTCCACTTCCTTGGCGAGAGCTACCGTATCCGAGCCAGCAAACCAGACCGTGAGCGGAGATTGTCCTTTCTGCTGGGCGCGAACCTCTCTCGTGATCCCCGTATCCAGCGTGGCAAATCGGCTGTCTCCCTTCAGCGCTTGATCAATGACTCCGCAAGCGGACGTCATGTTGGTGACACGATCAATGAGGATAAACCCTCCGATGCTCTTATTGTGTTCAAAGGAATCGAAGACGATCTGATCCGACAGCGTGAATTCACACTTGGCCAATTCGTTCTTAACAATCTGATCCGCCGGAACGGTCTGGCCCGTGTTAATGTCAACTTTATGGGTAATTGCGGTTACAGTGCCTGGAAGAGTCTTCGTTCCGACCTTGACCCAATAATGCTTGCCCGGAGTCAGAACAGAATCGTCCATCCACAGGATCGTAGAAGCGAAGCTGTCTGCTTCTTGGACTTGATTGTCCGTCGTGAGCACGCAGCCCCGCGAGACATCAACTTCGCGGTCCAGTTGTATCGTAACCGGTTGGCCAGCATAAGCCGAATCCTGAGCCTGGTCCGTCACCAAAATCCGCTTAACCTTTGCTTTTTCCCGACTTGGCAGCGTCATGAGTTCGTCTCCGACCGAAACCTTTCCAGCCTCGATCTGGCCCTGGAACCCACGGAACGTATGGTCCGGTCTGCTTACACGCTGAACCGGCATCATGAAAGGCTTCGTATCATCGGTAGTATGAACATCTATATTTTCCAGATACGGCAATAAAGCTAACCCTTCGTACCAAGGGCTATTTGGCGACTTAGTTGTGATGTTGTCCCCTTCCGTAGCAGACACGGGAATGACCTGAATGCTCTTGATTTGGAATTCGGCCGTCGTTTGGATGAACTCTTCCTTAATAGCCTCGAATGTCCCCTGATCAAAGCCAACCAGATCCATCTTGTTCACAGCTAATACGAGATGCTTGATCCCCATCAGGGCGCAGATCCGGGCATGGCGCTTGGTTTGGGTAATGATGCCTTTTGTAGCGTCCACCAGAATGATGGCTAGATCGGCAAAGGAAGCACCTACAGCCATGTTGCGCGTATACTCCTCGTGTCCCGGTGTGTCAGCCACGATGAAGGAACGATGAGACGTCGTAAAATAACGATAAGCCACATCAATAGTAATCCCTTGTTCGCGTTCGGCCAGCAAACCATCGAGGAGCAATGAGTAGTCGATTTTGCCGCCTCGGCTTCCCAATCGACTATCGAGCTCAAGCGCGCGCTCTTGATCGGCGAACAGCAGCTTGGCGTCATAGAGCATATGTCCGATCAGCGTGGACTTGCCGTCATCCACACTTCCGCAGGTAATGAATTTAAGTAGACTCTTCATGTTAGAAATAGCCCTCCCGTTTGCGTCGTTCCATGCTTCCCGCTGCTTCTTGATCGATAACCCGACTGGTCCGTTCGGAGGATAACGCACCCAATGTCTCCTCAATGATCTCATCCAGCGTAACGGCATCGGACTCGACTCCGCCCGTGAGCGGGTAACAACCCAACGTGCGGAAGCGAATCTTCTTCATCTCTACCTTCTCGCCAGGCTCAAGCTTCATCCGCTCGTCATCCACCATGATGATATGCCCGTCACGATTAACGATCGGTCTTACGTCTGCGGAGTACAGCGGAACAATATCGATGTTCTCCCGACGAATGTATTGCCAGATATCCTTCTCAGTCCAGTTGGACAGCGGAAAGACTCGAATGCTCTCACCCTTGTTGATTCGTGTGTTGAACAGCTTCCACATCTCCGGACGTTGGTTCTTCGGGTCCCACGAGTGGTTCTTGTTCCGGAAGGAGAAAATCCGCTCCTTCGCACGCGACTTCTCCTCATCACGTCTTCCGCCACCGAACGCAACCGTGAATCCGTATTTATCCAATCCCTGCTTCAGGGCTGTGGTTTTCATAATGTCGGTATATGCGGAACCATGGTCGAAAGGGTTGATTCCTTGTTGAATAGCCTCTTCATTAGAGTGCACGATCATCTCGATACCAAATTCCTTCGCCTTTCGATCGCGGAACTCTATCATTTCCTTAAATTTCCAGGTTGTATCGATATGCATGAATGGGAATGGCGGCTTCTCGGGGTAAAAAGCCTTTAGGGCCAAGTGCAGCATGACCGAGCTGTCCTTGCCGATGGAATATAACATGACCGGTTTCTCGCACTCCGCTGCTACTTCTCTGATAATGTATATCGCTTCAGCCTCAAGTTGATCCAGATGTGTTAGTTCTTGCATGGCAAGGCGGCCTCCTTTTAATCCTCACTAAAACCATCGTATTTATAAACTTATCCTATCAGATTCCATCTTTATTGCAAAGTGGAAAAAAGTAAAATTTATGATGTCTATGTGTTGGATCGACAATATTCAGCATGGAGTAGCGGCTCCCTCCTATCATAAATCGCTTAAACGAATGATTTTTGCTGAACTGCAACTGGAATTGGTTGGTTAACGATCTATATTACAATCATGATCGAGAGGGCCATGGGATTTGAAAAAAGCTGCCGTCTGTAAAGTACAGACAGCAGCTTTAATGAGTTGCCTCGTTATTCCAAAATTTCCTTTACAATCACTTACATGTTCCAGATGCGGGACAGAATCACCGCTGCTTCAGCACGGGTCAATGATTCAGTTGGTGCGATTTTGCCACCTTTTCCGTTGACGATTCCGCTTCCTACGAGGGAAGTTACACTATCCACCGCATAAGTAGAAATACTCGCAGCATCGGAATACGAAGCCAGATTTCCGCTGCCGACAGATGACTTACCTGCTGCTTTCAGGGCTTTCGCTGTAAGAACCATCATGTCTTGACGGGAAATGCTGCTGCCTGGTTTGAATGTGTTGTCTTCAAATCCAGAGGCGATCCCCAGCTCCTTGGCAATGGCCACGGCCTGTGCATAGTAAGCAGTAGGCTGTACATCACTGAAGGCTGACGTGTTCGTGTCCTTGCCCTTCAATTCAAGGGCTCTCACCAGCAGGGTGATAAAGTCAGCTCTCGTGATGGTAGCTGCTGGAGCGAAGCTCTCATCCGAAATGCCTTTAATAATATCGCGAGCAGCCATTGCTTCAACGGCTTCTTTTGCCCACAGGACATGCTGTACATCGGCAAAAGACTTCGTTACGTAGGCTACGGCATACGTGCTGAATTCTGTTGTCTTGAACACAACCGATCCGGATTTAGCATCATATCGTCCGTTCGGTACGACTGCTGCCTTTCCTTGACTGTCAATATTCAGGACCACCAGTTGATGTGCATTGGCAAGTTCTTGGCCAGCAGGTGTATACGGCACTGATACCGTTACAGGCGCTGCTGGATTATTCCAGGCCAGCACACGGTCCCCAGCTTTGATGCTAAGGTCGATCGCCGGACGGCTGCCCACTTTGGCGCGGACTTCTGCACTCAAGCGATCTGCCAAGACTTTGCTAATCTGAATAGAGACTTGATCCGCTTGTTCCGTAAGGTTAGACAGCATGTTGGACGGAATTTGAAGTGCTGCATGCTCTGTCTTAAGTACAAACTCAACATTATTGTTGCTCTGCAGGCTTGAAGTTGGCAGCTGCATCACATAGGATTGGGCATTCGCCTGCTTCGGCACTTCAATGTTAACCTGCTTCTTGCCATTTGCACTTGGAGAAGCTTGTTCAATCGCTTTATTCAGGCTGTCGCTTGAAATGGTTGCTGTGGCTGTTCCATTTTCGACTTTAACTACTGGCACAATTGCCGAGTCGCTGCCTGGAAGCTGTGGTTGAGGCTGCGGAGTAGTACCGGAGTTCGATCCGCCACTGCTGCCACCATTATTCCCGCCACCGTTGTTGCCTCCACTGTTGTTCCCTCCACCGTTGTTGCCGCCACCGTCGTTTCCTCCTGGAGAAGGTTTGCCCGTGAGCGTCAATTCACCGAATACGGACGTATCCTGGTAACCTTGACCGGATGCATCATTCCATGCGTTTACGCTGATTCTGTTGCCGTCTTTGGCATCATTAATCTGCGCATCGAAGCCGATCTTCGCATTATTCGCAGGCTTCACCTTTTTGAATGGAATTTTCATCTCGACCGTGTAGTTGGTACCGGAAACAGCGACTTTGGATTCGAAACCTGCTGCGATTTCTGCTGGATTAAAGGTAGCAAGGTTCTCGAAGTTCACTCGGTATTGTCCATCATCATCCTGGAAGCTGGACGTTTTGCCGTTATTCTCATCGACGAATACTTCGACGGAATCCTGCTCCCATACATTTGGATTGGTCTTGTTCAGTTGATCGTCTCTGACTTGCGCGAGCACATAGAGATTGTCGTCATCCCACAGTACTCTTGCCGTTCCTGTTGCACCGGACCACGCCATTTGCTTCGTATCCAGTTTTAACTCAGGAGCTTTGCTCCATATGCTGTCTACAGAGCCATCAAGCGATGGTGTCCCATAGAAGGCAGTTGATTTCTTGTAATCAAGCTCTTCGGGTGGATGTTCTGCCAGGTACTTCTCCGGATCAACGACCCCGTAGAAGGCCTCTTTGGCTTGAAAATCCTTGTCAAACAAAGTTGGATTCTGCTCGGCTCTCCAGCTCGTGCTGTCATTTAATCCCCAGAAAGTAACACGCGGAATATGCTCGCTGTTCTTCTTATAGAGATCCATCAATGAGGCATACAGATAAGCCTGCTGCTTCGCTTCTTTTTCAGTGATTGCAGAGTTCGTGCCTGCCATAATGTCCAATTCGGTGACACTGACCTCCACACCCAAGGAAATGAAACGTTCGAGTGACATCTTCACATTATCCAATCTCGTGCCCAGATTGTAGTGGGCTTGCATGCCGATGCCATCAATCAGTTTCTCGCCAGGGTGATCTTTCGCGTAATTTTCATTGATCTCTTTCACCATGCTGTAGATTGCTGTAGATTTATTCTGGTTGTCATCGTTGTAATCATTGTAGTAAAGCTTGATGTCCCAGCCATTCTCGTCGATGACTTCTTTGGCTGCAAGAAATGCCTCCTCAAGAAAGTCAGGGCCGATAGCCTGTAACCAGCCGGAATTACGCAATGCATTTTCCCAATCTTGCGGATTAGCCGGGTTGTCGTTCATGGCTTCGTTAACAACGTCCCAGGAAATGACTTTGTCACCAAAGTGTTCAACGACCGTTTTAACATGTGTTCTCAGGTTCGTCAGAGCTTCTTCACGGCTCAAAGGTTCACCGTTTGCTGCCGTATGCAGCCATGTAGGAGACTGCGCATGCCATACGAGCACGTGACCGTGCAGATCAAGGCCTGCATCCTGTACTCTTTTGACAAGGGCATCTTCTGCGGTGAAATCAAATTGTCTATCCGTGTTGTATGCATAATCCGGCTTCATATCATTCTCAAACGTGACGACATTGTGATGCTTCGTCAGCAGCTTGAGCCGGGTCTCGTCAAAGGTCGCCGGATTAACAATGTTACCGATCAGGAAATGATCCTTGTAAACCTCCTTCAGATCAGGAAGGTCCTCTTGAATCGGAGGTGCTGCAGTTACAGGACCCACATATTTTAGAGCAAAATCATCCAGGAAGAAGGTACGGTTCCCACCATCGTCATTTGCCGTTTCAATATACGCATTGAGTACGCTTGGAGTCGTCGTGAGTGTATACTTCCCTGTTAGATGTACCCACTCTTGATCTGTAACGGTTGCATTTTGTGAAACGTTCGCATAGCCACTCTCCGCATATTGAACACTAATACGAAGTGTTGTAGGCGCCTCGCCTGGTGCCATTTTCACCCATGCAGACAGCTCATATTCATGATTCTTCGCCATTTTACCTGTAGCATCAACCAAGGCTGCATCATATTGCGCCTTAGTCGTTACAAGCAAGCTTTGCTTGCCGTCAGGTGTATGATTCGCTTCTTGGGATAGGACTACCGTTTCACGGCCGTTGCGTGCTTTGAATCCATCCAGACCACTCTCAAAGTCTGCAGTGATTCCTGTTTTATCCACAATCTCTGGTGCGGTTTCACCAGGGGTCACATCTGTGATGATAACTTCGTCAATGTAAATATCGGAGGTTAACGAATTGTTTGATGGTTCAACATAGATGATGACCTCACTTGTTTTAGAAGGCACTTCATAGCCTTTGGTTTCAAATAAAGTCCATTCGGAAGCGTTTACAAGTTTGTTCCCAATAATCCAAGGATACTTCTGATCATCCGCTAGGATTTCAGAATCGATCTTGGAAGCCAGATGGAACTGGCCTTCACCAGAACCGAGTCTAACCTTGAGGGAGATATCGTACTTACGGTCGGATTTCATCTTGCCTGTAAGTACGAGGGCAGGAACGGCTTTCTCATCGGCCCGATTGAAGAACTTCAGAGACTTCGTACCTTCGGAGGCTACGTCGTCAACGACCGCAGTATCGCCGCTTGATCCCCAACCCAGCTTGCCCCAACCACCAGTACTGCCGTCCTCAAAACTTTGGTTAAGCACTACCGTGGGTTCGACAGGTGCTGCTGCCTGGGTAATCGTGATATCTCCAATATAGAAAGAGACACCCTTACCTGCTTCATCAGACTTGATTCGCAGAGCTGTCTTGTCCACACTGTTAACGGAGAGATCAGCGCTTAGCGTAATGCCTTGGCCGGCTATAAAGTCAGCAGAGCTAATTCCAGTGTATGCCTCAGATCCATCAACGCCCTTATTGCTTACAATTTCCAGAACGGCTTTCCCGTCTGCAGGTGGGTTGGCATCAGTATCGACATAAACGGAAGCGGTTACAGAATACTCTTGGCCATCGGTCAAACCAAGATCGGTGAATGCAAGATCCACACCATCATAGTTTTTGGATCGGTTACTGACTTTTAGCGCTGCTCCATCATCATTGCCCTCAAATGACTTGTCTGTGACAGCTTCCAGCTGGGCACCGCCGGATTGAGTTGCTTTGCCTTGACCATTCTGGAATGTTTCCTGATAGACAATCTGTGAATTAGATGCTGCTGGATCTGCTGCACTAACTTTCGAAGCCGTCAAGCCGCCCGGAAGAAGCAGAGCCACTGCGAGTAACCCGGAAACGACCTGCTTAAATGATTTCCTCATTCGAAGCCTTCCCCCCATACCAAATTTTTTATAAACCATGTAAAGCGCTTACATAATTTACTGTAACCAGCCTCCTTTCTCACCAGATAATACCACTTCATGGAAGAGAATTCTTACTCCAAATTAAAGGTGAATCTTAGTTTTTTACAGAACTGTACCAATTCTGATATGGGTATGGTCATGCTCTTCGCTTCCGCTGATCAGGCAGTGGTAGATAGACTCGATATGCTTTATAAGCTGAAACGTTGATTCATTACTCGTCACGAAATTGTTATGTTCAATATCATGATCAATCTCTATCAAATACATCAAATCCACAGTCAAGCGTTTCCGTGAATTCGATGCTTGATATATCAGGTTATGTACTAGATAATACCAATAATATACAGACAGTCACTTTTGAGCATTAAGGGGGGGCATAGAATGCAGGAATTTATATTTAAGAAGGATTATAAAAACAATGAAGTCCTTCGAAAGAGTTTCTTCGAACTTGCTGCTAACACTTTTGATTTAAAATTTGAAAATTGGTACCAACAAGGGTTCTGGGGAGAAGGATACATACCTTTTTCATTTGTAGATAGAGACCAGGTTATTGCCAACGCTTCTGTTAACATCATTGAACTCATCATTCACGGGGAGAAGAAAAAAGCAATTCAAATCGGCACGGTGATGACACATCCCCATTATCGAGGGAAAGGACTATCCACTCGTTTAATGAACAAGATTTTAAAGGAATACGACAATAAGTACGATCTAATGTACCTTTTTGCCAATGAATCCGTGCTTGATTTCTATCCAAAGTTTGGGTTTAAACCGGTGGAAGAACATCTTTTTTCAATGGATTATAAGGCAAAAAAATTACCCGAGCCTGCGAATCTTCGGAAGCTCGATGTTACTAACGCGGAGGATTTACGCCTTATTCTTAAATTTGCATCCGAAAGGCTACCTGTTTCGCAACATTTCGGAACCGCCCAGACTCAAGGCATACTCATGTATTACTGCCTGAATGTGTTCAGTAACGATACTTATCATTTGGAAAATAAAAATGTCATCGTGATTTATCAGAAGGAAGACAATCATATTGACCTCTTCGATGTTATTGGTTTAAACGAAATCCATATGATCGATATTTTACATGAGATTGCAGATGAGGATACGGAGACAATAACCTTCCATTTTACACCCGATGCAACAGAACATCTCGTTCTAAAAAGTACCCTCACCAATGACGGCTTATTTGTCAAAACCCCTGGTGAACTTCTCTACCCTGTGCAAGTTAAACATCCAATTACTTCGATCGCTTAATGACTTATGTAATCATGCCCACAACCAACCGTACTTTAAAAAGATCAAAGAGGAGCAGGGTTTCCCTGCTCCTTCGCTATTCGAAACTTCTTTCTCTCATCAAACGTAAATTCACAAGGTATAATGCAATTAGCTGACCGTTCAGCATGATCTCACGACCATCATAATGAAGGAGGGGACATTTGTGGCTTTTATCCCGTTAAACTGTCCCAATTGCAACGGAAGAATTGAATACAAAGAGGGTGAGATATTAAAGTGTCCCTATTGTGAAACAGAGCTATTATTGAAGCAAAATCATGTCTATTACGTGGACCAGACCATTAATCATTACCACGGAACACCCCCAAAAACAGCACCGAAGCTGAACGTCTCTGTAAGGCTGCTGCTGATATTGATGCTGCTCCTAACCGGGGCCATCGGCACTTATTTTTATTACAGCGTCAGCTCCACTCATCCCCAAGCAGAAGCCAATCTGCCTGTGCGGAAGATGCCTGAAAGCGAGGTTCTGCTCTCCTTTTTGCGAGATATCTTCGATAAAGGATCTGCCCTGCCAACAGAGAAGGAATTGGCTCGCCTTCGCTATTTAACCGTAGAGCGTTCGGAGAATGATCAGTGGAAGTTTACATATAGCCTCTCCGATCCCTTCAGCGATGAACAGGCCGAGAAGATTACGTATGTTACTCAGGACAAAAAACTGAATAGCCAGCAGATTGAACAGCGAGATTTTGAAGCTTTTAAGGGACTGACGGCGTTGGACCTGACGAATACCTATGAAATCTCCCAGTCGAACCAAACCACGTTTGCTCATATGTCCGGATTAAAAAGCTACGGAGGCGCTTTTAACGAATCTTTCAGCACGTTTTCTGACTTCTTTGGTGACAAGTCCAAAGTTACGCACCTCTCTACCCAGTTACGAAGCAATCAGGAATTGGCCCTGCTGTTGGAATTCCCTAATCTGAACTCGTTATCCATTACCTATGTGGATGAATCGGTAACGGATTTTTCTTTGTTGAACAAACTGCCGCTCAAGTCCCTGTCGCTCACCTATACCAATGAACTGGGATGGTTGTCGTCTATGACCGGGCTGACTTCCCTGTCCATCAATTACAGTGAAGCCACAGACCTGCAGCCGCTGTACGCCTTAACTCAGCTTCAGGAGCTCCAGTTGTCCTTTTTAACGAATGTAAAGTCCATCGACTTTGTGCAAAATATGCCTGCTCTACAAACGTTAGATATTGAAAATGTAAACTTCTCCAGTCTGAAGCCCCTGACCGGCAAGGCCTCCATCACGAAACTACGCCTGGCTTCTCTAAGCAAGCTCAGCTCGGTCAAACCCATCAACACCCTCTCATCGCTGCGAGATTTAACGTTGTCCGGCTATTACGAGAATGCAGAAGTCCTGACACTGCCTAAAGTAGAGCGAGTGGAAATTCCGAGCTCCTTTCTCCCCGGGCTGAATGCGCCCGCCGCAACCAGCCTGACGCTCCGTGGCGGAAGCGGAGAGTTGAATTTGGCAGCGCTGGGGAAATTTCCGAAACTTAAGCAACTCTCCCTCTCGGAGGTCAGTGAAGTAACCGGTCTTGGCGCCCTGGACCGCTTGTCCAGCCTGGAGGCCCTATACATTTACGACTCGTCACTATATCAGGAGAGCGATGCTTTATTTCGTTTGAAACAGGTCAAATCTCTGATGTGCTCCGAGTGCCGGCTGAACTTCGAACAAAAGGCGGCCGCGGAGAATATCGTGCTTGAACATTTGACCTTAGAGCAGCCGTATTTCAGCATAAATAATACCTCTGTTTCTGAGGTTGACCAAATGATGCCTTACTTTGCCAAACTGTCCGCTCTGCGTTCCTTCACTCTGCAAGACAGCAATTTGGCTTCTCTCGAATTTATGAGTAACTGGCAGGCCATAGAAGAGCTTCATCTCGAGAACAATGCCATTTCCAATATCGAGACCCTAAGCCAGCTGCCTAATCTGCAAAAGGTATATCTATCCGGTAATTCCGTACAAAACAAATCCGTGCTTGGTACGGGTGTGCACGTATATTAATTACCGTCTCACTCCAGAATTACTCACAAATTAATGGATGGTATTAAAACAAAGACAAGAAGGGGTTCGAGAATCATATATGAATTCTCGAACCCCTTCTGTTTATGTTTAGCTTCTAACCAACATCGCCACCGACTCCACATGTGTCGAGTGCTTACTGTAAAACAAGCGGAATAGGTCAAGTGATTGCAAGTAAATAGAGAATATAATAATTAATCCTTATTTCCATTCTTAAAGTAAGGTTCTGTAACACGAAATAGAAACAGACTTATTAATATCAACACGATTGAAGCAACTAACACCACTATGCTAGATAGACCAAATGCCGAAAAATCATAACCATGCCCAAAAAGGCCTGACCATACCCCTCTGATTAATTGCTGTGCTGATGCAACCAAAAATACCATTGCTAAAATTCTCAAGAAAACCTTCATTTTCATACCTCCGGTTATTTTAGTGTAGCGGCATTGAAAATCATTTTTACCTCGCTAACCGCTTGCTCGACATTTTCGATTTCATCTTTAGCAATTGCTAATGCTATAGAGTCGATAACACTTCTCACGCTTCTAGCCATAATATCGTGTGAGAAATCTCTGAAAATCCCTTCGGTTTCCTGCCCATATTTGAATATTTCCATTAGAGGTTTATATATGCTATCGTCACCTTCTTTAAACAGGCGTTCACCATCTTGTGTACGACCATTTAAAATAATGTCAGTTACTGCGATCGTTTGTTTATTTTTTTTAGCTGCGAAAAATAAGCATGATTCGATATAACTATCTAAGGTATCAATAGCGTTTTTATCGATTCGTATATGCTGTTGCATATATTCGGTTGCTTCTTCATAAAAACTTACAACCATTGATCTTAATAGTGAGTCTTTTGTAGGAAAATGATACGTGAATACACCTTTGCTCATATTAAGTTTATTTGCAACTTTCCCGACAGAAAAATTTGAAAATCCCCCTTCAATAATTAATTCTAAGGCAGCATTTATGATCTGATTTTTTTTATCCACTTAGGCCCACCTCGCGTAAGTACGGTCGTAGTAACGATATTAGTACGATCGTACTAATTTGTCAACTTATTTATTAATTGAATATCATCTTTCAAAATACATTAAGAAAAACCGCCCTGATGAACGATCCTTACCGTTGGAGCGTATATTACTGCGCATTCCCAATACAAACGAGTTCACAGGTCTTCGATGCTTGCTCAAAAGCGTTACCAACGGTAAGCGTGATTGGAGTAGTCTAAAGCGGAAAGATAAACAGACAATCACAGCGGCAGTTGAAGCAAGAACGCCTTATTGAATATTCAATAGATGTATTCCCATGACCGCCGAATTACGGTTATAGATTAATCAAGAATCGACATAAATTCAACAAAAAAGAGGAGTTCGCCACCCCTCTTTACTATTTCCGCCAATACACCTCAACTATTAGTCTTTCTGTTCAGTATGAATAAACTCCTGCCAAATAACAGCCCTCAAACCCGCATTCCACCGTTGCCCTCATAAATAAAGTCATGCTACAAAACCGTGTTTTTCTCCACTTTTGACTCAACTTTTTGTATCACAACTTTATTATAATCTGAATAATGTCGTGACAACAGTGCAAGGGAAAGGCAAGGGAAAAAGATAGGGATTAGGGACAGTTCAAGGACTACTGCAAGCAGGAAACAAAGCCAGGTAATGAGCTAATTATAGATGCGGAGAGAGATCTGGGAAGCATTTAAAGCGGGAGAAAAAGAGCGAGGAGAAGCCTGAGAAATCCAGGTCTGATGCGGCATTGCAGTTATTTTATATGCAGGAAGAAGAGCCTGAAGAAAGGTTTAGATGGCATCTGAGGCTTCGTAGAAAGCGAGCCTGGGGAAAAGAAAAGCCGAGCGAGGATCAGGTGGAATGCCTGAAGATCGGTCGGCTTCGTCGTTACAATTGTAGGACGGTTGGAGACATAAATTGATGGGGCATTTGCATCCCGTGTCCGTTGTTATCACATCTTTATTCGATTTTTAGCAGAGGTTTATTACGAATATCACGGGTTTAATTGTTGGTTACACTTTCCTGACCAACATCGCCACCGACTCCACGTGCACCGTATGCGGGAACATGTCCACTGGCGTTACCTCCACCGTCCGATAACCGCCATCCTCCAGCACACGCAGATCACGTGCCAAGGTGCTTGGGTTACAGCTCACGTATACCACGCGCTCCGGCTTCATTTCCAGGATTGTATCCAGCAAGCGTGGATCGCAGCCTTTACGCGGCGGATCGACAACGATGACGTCGGCTTCGATGCCTTGCTCTTTCCAACGCGGGATGACATCTTCCGATGCACCTACTTCGAACTTCACGTTCTTCATCTCATTCAACAGCGCATTGCTGCGAGCGTCTTCGATGGCTTCAGGCACAATCTCCACCCCGTACACCTGATCCGCATGCTGCGCGAGGAAAAGAGAGATCGTACCGATGCCGCAATAGGCATCAATGACGGTCTCTTTGCCGCTCAGCCCAGCATATTCTACTGTCTTACCATACAGCACTTCCGTCTGTACTGGGTTGACCTGGTAGAACGAACGCGGAGAGATGGCAAACTGCACATCCCCGATATAATCGTAGATTACATCACGGCCCCACAGGACGCGGGTTTCGTCGCCGAAGATAACATTCGTTTGCTTCTTGTTCACGTTCTGGCAGATGCTCGCCACATGCGGGATCGCTTCACGAATACTTCCGATCCATTCATCCTTATGAGGGATATCCCGGCCATTGGTGACCAGAACAAGCATCATCTCACCTGTGCGGAATGCCTTCTTCACGACCACATGACGCAGCAGACCGCGCCCTGTCTCTTCGTTATACGCGCTGATCCCGAGATGACTGCCGATCTCCTTCACCTTCGCTACCACTTCGTCGTTATGCTCATGCTGAATAAGGCAGGACTCCATGTCGATAATCCGATGGCTTCCTTTGGCATAAAATCCACCCACCAAGCCGCCCTCGGTCACGCCGATTGGCACCTGTGCCTTGTTCCGATAACGCCACGGCTCGTCCATACCCATGGTTGGCAGCACACGAATACCTTGCGCAGCAGCTTCTTCGTTCATGACACCTTCCAGCCGGAGACGAATACGATTGCTGCCGTTCCCTTGTTCTTCGGAAATAGCTGGTTCAGCTTCCTGACCCACGCTATTATCAGAACGTTCCCTCTGGTTCGCTTCATCACCCTGAGCGTCTGCATCCTCCACCATCACGTTCAGCTTCCCGATCCGCTGCAAATTATCCACCACCAGCTGGCGCTTCCACGCAAGCTGTCCGGCATAGCTCATATGCTGAATCTGGCAGCCACCGCACTGATCGTAGATCGGACACGGCGCGGATACACGATCCGGGCTCGCCTTCACAATCTCAAGCAGCTTGGCATAGCCGTACTGCTTCTTGGTCTTCATCACGCGTACGCGGACGGTTTCACCAGGGAGCGCACCTTGCACGAAGAGCGTGTATCCATTCGCACGGCCTACACCCTCACCGTCATGGTTCATGCCAATGATGTCGATGACGGTCTCTTCGTTTTTGCTGACTGGAAGTCCTTCGATTGGCGCGGATTCACGTCCACGTCCCTTCGGACGAACGGCAGAAAGAGATGCGCCTTGTGGCCGCACCTCTTTCCCTTGCTGACGTGATGATGGACGAGATGATTTACCTGGCTGACGGGATGCCATCGCATTCCCTTGCCCCTGAGAGGCAGCCGAATTCCGGCGGTTTTTTCCACGACCGCTGCGGTTCGTATTAGACAACGTACATTCACTTCTTTCTTCTTATATATCACCCCACGTATGGGGAGTTCATTCCACTTCATCTTTTCAATTTCACCCTGAGATTATACGTGATCCCCACGCAAACGGCAACTGGAAAAACGCACTCCCACCGCGCCACCACCTATTCTCTTAACGATACAGCAGTAGGTGATGCTGCAGGTTCTGGAACGTCGCAGGCAAAGTACCGCCAAGCTCCCCATCCAGGTTCAGCTGTACGTATCCTGGCGATGTCACTTCCATATAATCCGTCTGGAAATGAAGTACCTTCTTATCGTTCAGATGTTCCCCGCGCAGCGCGAGTGTAACGAGGCGGATCATGTCGGCCAGATTACATTTTCGCACACCGATGACATCGAACATTCCGTCGTCTATCGTCGCGCCTGGTGCAAGCTTCTCGAAGCCCCCGACGGAATTTGTATTGGCGATCAGGAACAGCATGAATTCATCATGAATCTCTTCCTGGCCTGCCGCGCGGATAATTAGCTCCTGCGGAGACAGACTGGCCATTTTCTCGATGCCCTTCATATAATAGGCGAGCTGTCCGATCATCGTTTTTAGACGGCTGGGCACCTCATATGTCAATTCGGTCAACGAGCCGCCGCCTGCAATATTAATGAAGTATTTATCATTTGCCTTACCCAGATCAAGCGGACGGGTCTGCTGATTAATGACCAGATCCACATAATCTTCCCACTGTCTTGGGATCCCGAGCGCACGCGCAAAATCATTCGTTGTTCCCAAAGGGAAAACACCCAGCGGCGGACGATTCTCCCGCTCGGCCATGCCGTTGATGACTTCGTACAGCGTACCATCGCCACCTGCGGCAATAATCATGTCATATCCACGTTCAATCGCCAGCTCCGCTTCACGGGTTGCATCTCCCTCACCCGTTGTTGCGTGTACTGAAGCTTCGATGCCACCTTGATCCAAACGCTGCAGCACATCAGCTAGACGTTTCTTCATTTCTTCCCGGCCTGAGGTCGGATTATATATTAAGCGAGCCTTTTTCATCTCATACGCCACCTATTCCACATTATCCATGAGTCTGAACGACCTCATTCTCTTTCACTTGCGAGCGTCCACAACCGGGGAACCTTTTACATGATCACCCACGTCCGTTAATCCTGCCCGAATCTTCATCCATACCTATATCTATGCATAAGGAATTCCATCTCATTCCAGAGCCTTTATATTCTATCATATCATCAAATGTGAAGATGTCCTAGCCTGTAACGTATTTACGCTATCCAGCAAGCAGGTTCCCTCTCATTTTACACATTCAGCGATTTTCTCTTCAACTGTATTTAACCCATTTCATAGACACCCATTCTGCCCGTCTGACAAGAATTTAACCTTTCTCTCCTTCAAAAAGCACAAAGAAACGGCTCCGAATCCCGAAGCCGCATCAACGTTACCTTATATTTTACCTTCATCAATGGTTTAGAAGCCGATTCGTCTGCCTGCACGAAGCTGTTTGTACCAGAAATAAATGGTGCAGCCCACACAATAACCAAGCAAAGCAGCACTTGCTGCAAGCAGGAGCATTCCGGAGAACAGATAACCGGCTACCTGCCAGCTCAAGGAGAATGAGATGAGAGCCAGTGACAGGAACACAACCGCCAGAATATTATTGAAGCGCTGCAGCTCTACCGCCTGGGTTTCCTTACCTTTTCCCTTAAGTACAGTCTTCCCGATCTGGACAAATAGATTCAGCTTCCCGCCAGAGACGAGCCCGACCACCTGAATGATCCATAACGCACCCAAGATCAGCGGCTGATTGAACCCAAACGACAGGAGTACAAACAGCACGATCCCGACCTGATTCGCTTTGACATAACGCATAGGCACTTCCCGCATCCTCATATCTCCTTATCCCCATTTTATTAGTTGGTTTTATTGTAATCGGGATCGAAGTTTTGAGCAACAGAAAGATGATTTGAACATATGCATATCTTATTATAGGATGGTAAAATCCCTTCGGAGTGCATCCCAATGGGGTGTAGGAACTTTCGTGACGCTTTTCCACTCGGTAAATGCTCGGTCCATTGCCTCTATTTCGCCATAAGAACCTGCAACGAGCTTATGCACCGGAAGCATGCTGTAGATCTTCAGCAAAAGATACAGCAGCCGCTTATGCTTGCGGATCAGCTTCGCCTGTGCTCGGGGAATCATATCGATGCCCATTGCCTCCAGTAAGGCAATTCCTTCATCCATGGCGCCGATCATGTGCAGGAGCTGCTCTCGGCTTCCCTCCAGCTTCTTCAACTCTCGCTCTTCATTGAAGCTTACTGCATTCAGCATCAGAATCGGAATGAGATGACTCTTCAGCCAAGCGTCGATATCCTTCATCACATCCAGCTTATACTTTGCTTTTGCAAAGGCCTGATCCAGCTGAGGTTGAAAAGGGATCTTCCCGTCCAGTGCGCCAATTACCATCAGTCCCTTTGCTCCGCCTATGGACATCATCCGCTCCCGGTGACGCTTCCCGCCGCTAACGTGAAAACCAAACGCAACTTGCTTATCCACTTGGCTGTTGTCTTCGAGATAGGTCTGCATGCTTCGTGCATCTGCATTGTTGCCTACAATCACGATGTTGGTGCTCAGGTTATTCGCGAGAATAGGTAACACCGATGGAAAATCATTATATTTCATGACCACGAAAATGAGATCGTAAACATCTTCCGCCTTTAATTCTCTTGTTACCCGAACCGGATCAACCGTCGTTCTAAACTGAAATACATGCCTAATGACCACGCCATCCCTCTCCAATTCCTCCGCCCGTTTCCCTCTCGCCATAACCGTAACGTCATTTCCTCCACGTACCAGAACGTGGGCCAGCTGACTGCCTAGCACACCCGCACCATAGACCAATATTTTCATCCGATTCCCCTCAGTTTCGTTATTTATGAATAATCGTTGCTTTATGAACAGTTGTTGATAAAATAAGAGTATCAAAGCCTCTTCGGGGCTTCAATCGCTAAAAAAACCGCTTTCGTTGAATAATCAACGAAATACTCCTTTTTGTTGAAAAGCGTAAGCTATTTATAGAGACATATACAGAAAACGAAGAAACATGTAGAGGAGGCGCCATGGATAGACGCTTACTTAAAACCAGAAAGGCCATCATGGAGGCTTTTGTCGGATTGCTGGATGAGAAGGATTTCGAGCAAATAACGATCAATGATATCGCAGATCGCGCCAATGTTAACCGTGGAACGATCTATCTGCACTATACAGACAAGTATGATCTGCTGGACCGCTGTATCGAGACGTACCTGCAGCAATTGGTGGACAGCTGCATGATCGATCATTATCCAACGCCAATGACGGCAAAGGACGCGCTGCTGCGAACCTTCCGGTATCTCGAGGAACATGCAGCCATCTATACCACCCTCCTCACGAAAAAGGGGATTCCAGCCTTTCGGAGCAAGCTCATGACGATCATGGTTCAGGGCGTTGAGGAACAGATGGATGCGTGCGGCGTTCAGGGAGGTATGAGCAAAGAAGTCAATGTACAGTTTCTGGCTTCTGCTGCCGTGGGTCTGCTGGAATGGTGGATTATGAATGCCATGCCTTATTCTGCAGAGGATATGGTCGACCAATTAATTGCATTATTGGAGCTTCATCTGAGCCTGCCTGCACTCGTGGTTCAAGGATAAGCTCCACCTCAAGCAACACCAGCAAATAAGAAAACCACGTCCGGCGGACGTGGTTTCCTTGTCTATAATTTTAAAGTGCTCGTCCCCTTCTTAAGAAAGGGCCTTACCCTCATTACATTTGTCCAGTAAAAGTTGAATTTGACGCTCCAGCCAGTTCCCGAGGAGCGGATGCGGCAGCAGTGTCTCACCGCTGTATGCATAGTCCAGTTCCTTCAGCCTGCCTGGAATGACGTTCATGGTAAAATAACCGGCACTCAAAAACAGCGGCGCCACAATAACGCGGGTTCCCTTCTCCTGGCTCCAGTATTTTGCCTTGTCATATACACTCTCCGGATTGAGGAGTGCATAATCCGTATGGGCAACGCCACTGACATCCTGTACCCGCTGCGCGAGTGAGGAGATGCCGTTCTCCCAGCGCTGACGGAATCCGTCGTGAATACTCCCGTGCCCAACCAGCAGAATCGTCTCCTGCTTCGGCTCCCGGGACAGCAATTTTACCTTATCCCACACCATCACGGCAATATCCGGATCGTTATCCACAGGATAACCAAAGTGTACCCTTGCATTTACCTGAAAGGGTTCCAGATCCGTTTCCCGTTCCGGTGCTTCCTTCGCACCGATCGCATATTCAATTTCATCCACATGAGTGCTGCCAGATGAAACGAATAGCGGTACGACCAATATATCGGTTACGCTCTGTGCTTCCAGTCGGTTGATACCGTCCTGGATCAGGCGTCCTTCCACAAGTTCAAGAAATGAAGCTTCAACAGGCAGATCGTCAGGCAGATTAAGCCGGGAGACCGCGTCATCGACGGATTCTACCCAGGTCTGCTCCTGAGAACCGTGACTAATGATCAGTACACCCGGTTTCTTCATCTCAGCGACCCAGACGTTCCAATGTCATTTTGTAACCATCATTGCCATAGTTCAGGCAGCGCTTCACGCGGGAGATGGTAGCTGTACTAGCTCCTGTCTCTGCTTCAATCTGATTGTACGTGTTGCCTTTGCCAAGCATGCGAGCTACTTCCAGCCGCTGGGACATGGATTGAATCTCGTTTACCGTGCAGAGGTCATCAAAAAACACGTAGCACTCCTCGATATCTTTCAGAGTGAGAATGGCCTCGAATAGTTGTTCAATACTTTTATCATTTAGCTTTTTCAGCTGCATTTCATCATCATCCCCTAGCGGTTACTGTGTACCTTCATTGTACTCACACTGAGTTGGTATTTCAAGCGTTAACGATTTCACGCACTACAGAATAAAAATACATGTTACCGCTTCCATTAGGTACTATTGTCCTCCACTGGTGGACACCACCCGATATTACCGCAATAAATCCCATTTTTCACCTGTATATTCCCGATTACTTATGTAGGGATTTACCCCTTCTAATTGTTACAACTTTGTGTACAAGCTTCCCTTTTCGATGATTATTAATCTCTCCTTGTCCCCTGCGCCCAATTCCGCAAATATCCCGTTTTCCGTGACACCCGCCTACGCCGTCTCTCCGCGAATGACATACAGTATAGCAAAAGGGAGTTCCATCAAGGTCTGTTCACGCCCTTGGACCTGACAGTTGAAGGAACACATTTCCGAAATCCAATATAGAAGGAACGTGATCGTTCATGCCACAGCATTATTATCATCGCCAGCCCACACCACGGCAGCGTCCGTCTTCCTATTCACAGCGACAGGCGCACACTTCTGGCTATGCTCCGCCCAGTGCGGTACAGCGTTCATTGAATGAAACCCAAGTTCAGCCGATGTACCCAGGGGTAGAGCCCTATTATCCTGTGTACGGTGAAGTAGAAGCATCTGCACTTGTACCTTATGGTCAAGGTGCACCTGGCGGCAACTTGTATGGCGGCGGTGTACCCGTTGCTCCTCCAGTACCTGTTGAGACACCTGCGGCTTCCAGCAGTTCCGGGTTCTCACTGGCCAATCTAGGTGAATTAAAAGGAATGATCGACCGCTTCGGCGGAATCGACGGCATCATGAACGGCATTGGAAAAATGCAGAAGGTTGTCGGCGGCATTCAGCAAATGGCTCCTATGATGAAGCTTGTTATGGGTATCCTGCCTTTTGGAAAAGGGAAAAACAAGAGCAGCCCTGCCGAGGCCGACTATGAGGAATACACGCCGCCCCGGTCTCGCCCGCGCAAACGCCGCAAAAAGTCCACTACGACTACGCCACGTCGCCGCAGCAGTAATACCACTCGTCGCAAAACAACTTCCACCAAGCGCCGTCCCTCAGGCAGCAAACGTTAACCATTTTCTCAGGCACCTCTCCCTTGAATAAGGAAGGTGCCTTCACCTCTTTATGAGCATGCCCACTTATTGCCTTAGCTGCACACTCCTATCCGATTTAAAGTATTTCAAATAAAATCTACAAGAACCTATGTTCTTATTTCTGTAAATTAAGGTATACTGGGTAGTAGATAAAGGAGGCGGACCATGGAACTGTTTAAGGATAAATATACCCCCGGATTAATTGATCGGACCGGCGAACTGCTGTATCAATATTACCCTGCCTTGGACAAGGCACACTTTCGTGATCTCGTGTTTGCCGAAGGCTGGGAACAGGCAGAATTCAAGGCACGTATTCGCCGCATTACACAGGCCCTGACCGAAGTACTACCCTCTTCCTATGAAGAGGCGCTGCATGTCCTCGAACAGGCGGTACCGCAGCTGCGAGGGGTCGAGTATTTGTTTGTCCCTGATTTTATCGAGGTGAACGGACTAGCGCCTGAACATTATGAATTGTCCATGAAGTACCTGGCGGTCTTCACACCTTATTCCAGCTCGGAGTTCGCGGTGCGCCCGTTTATTGAACGGTATCCGATTGAGACGTTGAAACGGATGATGGAATGGACAAGTAGTGAGAACGAGCATATTCGCAGGCTTGCCAGCGAAGGCAGTCGCCCTCGCCTGCCGTGGGGTTCCAAGCTGCGCAGTTTGATTGCGGATCCAACGCCAGCACTTCCCATTCTCCATGCCTTGAAGCAGGACGAGTCTCTCTATGTACGGAAAAGTGTAGCCAATCATCTCAACGATATCTCGAAAGACCATCCTGATCTGGTCCTGGATCTGGCCTCCAACTGGTACGGTCAGCATCCACATACCGACTGGATTGTCCGCCATGCAAGCCGCTCACTGCTCAAAAAGGGACATCCCAAAGCTCTCGCCCTCTTTGGCTATGTTGAGCAGGATGCGGTGCACGTTGAGCAGCTTCAGCTTGCACGGGATACGATTGCCGTTGGTGAAGAGCTGGAATTCACATTCGACGTGGTCAATGAGAGTGGGCAGCCTCAAATGCTGCGGATTGAATATGAGATTGGATATATGAAGGCGAGTGGCAAGCAGGCACCCAAACGTTTCAAATGCTCGGATAAAACGTATCCTGCCGGGAGAAGCAAGGTCGCTACAAAGCAATCGTTCAAAGTAATTACCACCAGACGTTACTATGCCGGACTTCACACATTAACGATTGTGGTCAATGGACAACCTACTGCTTCGGCAGCTTTCATTCTTGAATAAAAACAGAATTGCCATCCATAAGTTATTCACAGCTCACAACTACGGATAAAAAGATATTCACATGTGGATAGGATTGATATTTCCCTTTAACCGAATGCCCTGTCTGTCACAGACGCGCTTCGGTTATTTATTTTCCCCCTCATTTCCCCTATGTACGTCTCCTCCAAAATCATCTGTTGACTTGGAGCATACTCCAAGTTGTACCATTCGAAGATCATCACCCCCATGCTTGACCATTATTATTGAAAAGAGGAATGACAGATGCAAACTAAAAAAACGGCCCTCATCACAGGAGCAAACAAAGGAATCGGATTCGAAACGGCCCGGCAGCTGGGAAACTTGGGTTATGTTGTTCTCCTCGGAGCAAGAGACATGCGTAAAGGCGAGGAAGCCGCACAGAGACTACTAAACGAGGGAATCGAAGCCTATGGAATCGAGCTTGATGTTACGAGTCAAAGCACCATTGAGACCGCGGTCAATCACATTGAACAAACGTATGGCTCGCTCGACATTCTGATCAATAACGCAGGGATCTCTGTGGGTGGAGCTGCCCCGCCAAGCTTAATCGCTGTGGATGATATACGAGAAACCTATAACACGAACTTCTTCGGCATGATTTCCGTTACCCAAGCCATGTTACCCTTGGTGCAGCAGTCCCCAGCAGGACGAATCGTTAACCTGACAAGCGGTCTGGGCTCACTCACCTACAATAGTGATCCCGAGCATGAACATGCACAATTCAATCTGCTCGCTTACAACAGCAGCAAAGCAGCTGTTAACATGTTTACCGTTACTCTTGCCAAGGAATTCAGAGATACGTCGCTTAAGATTAACTCTGTCGATCCAGGCTTTACAGCAACCGATCTAAACGGTTTTACAGGAATCAATACCGTGCAGCAAGCAGCGGCTACAGTTCTGGAGCTGGCTGTTCTCGGGGACGATGGCCCGACAGGAGGATTCTATGGGAATAATGGAGAAATACCTTGGTAAATTCGATACTGAGGAGCTGCATGACATGCATGACATACCCGACATCGTTACATCGATTCGCGAAGCTGCTCTGCATACGGGCCTGACAGAAGATACAATCCGCTATTATGAAAAGGTAGGTCTGCTCCCTTATGCAGAACGCAAAACAAACGGTCATCGACAATACAGTAAAGACCAGATTCTCGGCATTATTTTTTTGACCCGACTGAAAGCCACCGGGATGACCATCGAACAGATGAAGCATTACCGGGAGCTGTCTGAGCAAGGTTCCGATACCCTTGCAACCAGGTATGCGATCCTGGAGGAACATCAGCGTAAGATTCAACAAGATATAGCTAATTTACATGAAACATCAGAGATTATAGCCTATAAGCTTCAGCATTACCGGGAGCTTTCAGAGCATCCTGATCTTGAAGATACAAACTGCGACACCCAACACTAACTCTCCAAAATCGTAATCCAATTTTGCAGACACCAAACGATGATCTTTTTTTTACGCAGCTACAACTGACAAAAAAAGACCATCGTTTGGTCACATCTTATTTATTTATCCTTAGTCTGTCTATATGAGCGAATCTTTTATTTAAACCATCCGCGCTTCACAAACCAGGCCACCATGCTTCCACCGAGCACAAACATCAGCAGCAGCACGGCACCATACCCGAACTTCCACTGAAGCTCCGGCATATAGGCGAAGTTCATGCCATAAATACCGGCAATCAGCGTCAGCGGCATGAATACCGTTGTAATAACGGTAAGTGTCTTCATAATCTGATTCATCCGGTTGGAGTTCAAGGAAATATAACTGTCCCGCAGATCGGAGGTCATCTCCCGGTCCGCCTCGATCATGTCCGTCAGCTTCAGCAGATGGTCATAGATATCTGTAAAATACGCAGTATGCTCCCCCGTCCGCTGCACGTGCTGCGAGTTGATTACCCGATAGAGCAGATCCCGCATAGGTACCACGGTTCGTCTAAGCTTCAGCAGCCGGCCGCGCAGGTCAAACACCTGATTCATCAAGTCTTCCACCGATTCCTGACTCCCTCGGTTCTCCAGTTCAGCCAGCTCATCCTCAATCGCAAACAGTGACGGGAAATAATGATCGACGAGCTTATCCATCACGGTATAGGCAGCGGCCACCGGTCCACGCGCCCAGATGGTGCGTTCATGTGCATGATGCAGTATCCGCTCCCACGCTTCATCCACTTCTTCCAGAACACCATGATGAAAGGAAACGAGGAAGTTCGACCCCAGGAACAGATCCACTTCTTCCGCTTCCAGTGTAGTTGGATTAAGCGCGTGCAGCACAAGGAACTGTAAATTGTCGTAATAGTCCAGCTTCGGGCGCTGCAGCACATGCAGACAATCCTCGATCGCTAAGGGGTGAAAATGAAAATATGTATCCAGCAATCGGCTTTCTTCCTCCGAAGGCTGGTTGAAATCTGCCCAGACCCAGGCATAATCCTGCAGGTCCAGCTGTGTCAGCGGAGTGTTGATGGAGACCTGATGATCTCTTTTGATGGCGAGTGTACGAATCATAAATTAGACCACGTCCTTGTCCTATATCCTTTACGCTATTGTATAACTTAATCCTCGAACCGTCTCCTGCCAACGCATAACATCCATATTATCCACACAACCTCTTGCTGCAGGGACAACAAAAAAAGCCAACCCTGTTGGCTTCTCTCATTCCCTATCCACAGTTCCCTGTATCCACAGGATAATCTAACGTTTGGTTTATCATTCCACGGATGGCTATCCACATATCCAGCCTGTCCACACGTTCGTGCACAGGCTTCTCTATCTTATGATTAAAAAATTGTCCACATATCCCGATATTCACACAGTTATGAACAACTGTGCCTGTCGGAACCGAATTTGCCTCCGGATCACGTTCTTAGAAAATAATCCAGTACAACAAGCCTGCGAGTACAGCCGTAATCGGAATGGTAATGAACCACGTAATAATGATACGTCCGGCCAAGCCCCATTTAACAGCAGAGAAACGCTTCGCGGAACCTACACCCAAGATGGCGGATGTAATGGCGTGCGTTGTACTTACTGGAAGATGCAGCAGTGTTGCCGTGAATATAACGGAAGCCGCAGACAAATCGGCAGCAAAACCGTTGATCGGTTCAATTTTGAAGATTTTGGTTCCCATTGTTTTGATGATTTTCCAACCACCAATGGAAGTACCCAGTGCCATCGCCGTTGCTGCAGAAATTTTAACCCACAGCGGAACTTCAAGATGATCCTGCACACCTGCTGCGACGAGCGCAAATGTAATAATCCCCATCGCCTTCTGCGCATCATTCGTACCATGCGTGAACGCCTGCAGTGCAGCCGTGAAAATCTGTACCGTACGGAAACCCTTGTTCACGGTGTGCGGACTGCGTTTGGCAAAAATATATTTGAGAACGGTCATGACCACATAACCTATGGCAAATGCAATCAGCGGGGATAACAAAAGCCCCTCGACGATCTCAATGAAGCCGCCCCATTTTACTTTATCGGAACCTGCACCAACAAATACTGCACCGGCAAGTGCCCCGATCAATGCGTGTGAGGAAGAAGAAGGAATCCCAAACCACCAGGTCACGAGGTTCCAGATAATTGCGGCAATCAAGGTGACTATGACGACCTCTATCCCGTTATCCAGCTTCGTGGGGTCTGTAACGCTTCCTCCGATCGTCTTCGCTACTCCCGTAAACATCATCGCACCGACAAAGTTCATGACCGCTGCGAGAATGATCGCCCGGCGCGGGGTTAGCGCCCGAGTGGATACCGAAGTTGCAATGGCATTCGCAGTGTCGTGAAAACCGTTGATGAAGTCAAACGCCAGCGCAAGGAAGACGACTATACCTAATACCCAAATCGTTGTTTCCATTATTCTCTGGCTCCTTAAGAATTACGCATAATGATGGATTCCAGCATGTTGGCTACGTCTTCACACGCATCCGTTGTCGTCTCAAGACGCTCGTAAATTTCCTTGCGCTTGATCAGTTCAATCGGATCAGACACGGTAGCGAAGAGATGCTTGATGCACATGCGCAATACTTCGTCGCCCTGGTTCTCCAGATCGTTCAGACGAATGGTATATTCGCGGATCGCCAGCAATTTTTTCTGGGACAGCAAATGGATCGCTTTTTGAATTTCGTAGGCCGATTGGCGCAAAATCTCAGCGAACTGCACGATGAATTCATCCGGATCAGTCAGTTGGTACATATAGAAACGGGAAGCTGTTGCTTCAAGCCCGTCCAATACGTCATCAAGTGTTGTTGTCAATTCCATGATGTCATCACGCTCGATTGGCGTAATGAATGTTTTGTTGAGTTCCATAATGATCGTATGCACATAGTCATCGCACTTGGACTCATATTTTTTCATTTCATTGGTAAACAGAGTTACATCCTGAAGGTTGGAAACATGCTCAGAGAAATAGTCAGCTGCCTGTACGACAGTATCCGCCATATTCTCTAATGTTTCGAAAAATATATCCTTCTTCTTTATCTTCATCGTCCTATCCCCTTTACGAGAAATTGCTGATAACCGTGAAACATGAAATGACAACCTTTGATATCTTATCATATTTGTTTCATGGTTTGTACAAAAGCTGCGATCCTTTTTTATATTCTTATCACATTAATCTGAAATGAATCTTAATTATTTGGAATGGATGGAAAAATGATGCTCAGATTTTACACTGCGTTTACAAAACACGAACCGACAGGATCCGACTTTCGATTTTGGTCCGCATATTAATGAAGCAAGCGAAGGAATTTGATCTTAGATTCAACCTTAATTTTGAACTTGATTTTGGACTTCAATATGACTTGCAAAGTCAGGTTGGTTCGGAACGATACTGATAAAGGTCTGACCTGGGACCAGAGCCGCCTCTGTCCCATTTTGTACAAAACGAATAATATCACCCGATTTCTTCACCCACTGACCGCGAACCATCTTGCCTTTTTGAAAAAGCATTGCTTCTCCGCCCTGGTCCACATTGACGGATAATCGGCCAACGTTGTCGAGCACCTTGTGATCTGCGCCCGCTACAATAATATTCGCTGCTCCAATCTGCTCTCCATTATCCTGATCCTGATCGGGCTTCCCATTCACCAGTCTCATATATCGTCCGCTAACTTCATCATAATCATACGTCACCCGGTAACTATCCAATAAATAATGAATATCGAATTGAGCTGCAGGCTCTCCTGCTGAAGTGGAGCCGTCCTCATTATAGATATAGACGGGAGACTCCGAATCGTGGCTGTAACCCTTGATATCCGCTCCCTCTCGAAGCTTGTCCGCTGAAGTATACAGATTGTGCGGTGCCTTCCGATCCGAAGAACGCCAGAAGTAAGGTCCGCTGTTCGAAATTTCATCCATGTGCTGCTTCTGCTGCTTTTGCAAAATGGAGTAGGCATCCGGACTTCCGCCCGCATGGACAAGCACCCCATCGTAGCTCTCGCCCAGCTCAATCAGATACGGACGAATGCTTCGCACGGGTCCCACAGTCTCGGCACCGCCCTGACTCTGGAAGATGGCGATGAACCGGGTGATCCCGCCCTCTGCGAGAACTTCAATAATAATATCTGCCGAGCTCAGACCGGACTGGGGCCGGGCTGCAGGTGCGTTGTTAATCATGACCGCGAGTGGTCTCTGCGTAACGGCCTTCTCCACCGGCAGTCCAGTCAGCGGTGCGGTGAACAGAGGCGCTGCTGATTCTTCTGGCACTTGCTCCTCTACAGGCGCAGGAACAGACTCCGGCTTCGGCGGCTGCGCTGCCTCCTTATTCTGACAAGCTACCAGGCTTATGGCGAGAATCAGCAAGGATGCAGCAGAGGCTGCCTTATTCCATTTCAATGACTTCAATCGTTGTACCTCCTGTACAATGGCCTAGGTCTACGGTGTGATGATTTCTGGATGCGGATAACCATTTCACGTTTTTCTTTCCATTTAATCACAAGCTCCACCATTTGTCTTCGATATTAAGGTGGTTCTCTACCCCTGATGCAAGGAATCGAAACGTTGATTTGAAATCATTTATGTCTTAAATGTGAACTCATCAAAGCTTAATTAAAATTTGAACTAGATTGTGATTTTTATCACAAACAAAAAGACTTTTGAACTATACAATAAAGACATCAAAGGTGATCACTTAGAAAAAACAAAAACAAACAACACACACTAGATTCCATGAAGGAGTGGTTTATATGTTCAGCTTCAACCAATGGCTTAGAGAAAACAAAGTGGCAATGTGGATTTTGACAGTACTTCGGGTGTATATCGGTTATGACTGGATGACTCATGGATGGAGCAAATTGACAGGCGGCTTCGAGGCTGGAGGCTTCCTTGCCGGGGCAGTAGAAAAAGCAACAGGTGATCACCCGGCAGTTCAGGCTTGGTGGGCAACGTTCCTTGAGAAATTCGCAGTACCGAATGCCGGATTGTTCGACTTCCTTATCCCTCTCGGCGAATTCTTGGTAGGTCTTGGTCTCATCCTTGGCTGCTTCACAACACTGGCTGCACTAATGGCACTCGTGATGAACTTCGCGTTCCTCTTCTCGGGTACCGTGAGCACGAATGCACAACTGGTACTGATGCAAATCTTCCTCGTCGTTGCTGGTGCCAATGCTGGTAAAATCGGTCTGGATCGTTGGGTACTGCCTTACCTTCGCGGATTGTTCAGCCGGGGCAAAGGCCATCATCCCAAAGATACACCAACCTTGAATCCAACCCAAAAAACAGCTTAAAGCACGAACAGATATACTAGCCCTGCTCCCCATCCCCCGGGGAACGGGGCTTTTTCATGCCTGACTTGCCCCTGTACGGAATCACGTATTATGATGGAACTAGGAACTAAAGTACATGATTAAAAGGAGTACCCCACATGCCGACCAACCGCCGTCTTGAGACCGAGGCCGACTTCCAGGAAGCCATGGAACTGCAGCACAAGATCCGGGTATTTAAAGATAACCATCAAATTGATTCCGGTGGTATCATTATCCGTTTTGACAGCCAAACGATTGTTGTCCAGTCCAGTGTCAGTGAACTTGCCTATCATTCCCGCACCGACTGTGAGTTCTTCGAAATTCGAAAATAGATATAGGCTTACACCAAAAAAGGTTCCTTCGCCCGGAGTATTGCTGGGTAAAGGAACCTTTTGTTTTTATATTCATTAGCGGTTCATGTCTGAATGTCATCGTATAGGGATGGCATTACTGTACAGCTATCCCTCTTGTCTGCTCCAAGTTACACGCCGTCACCGAATTGCCAGCAGTTTAGACTGAGCGTTCCATACGGGTATGATTGAAACAGGCGTTTCGCCTTGCGGGACATGTCTGCTGTACCCATGGCATAGAACAGGGGTGCCAGATGCTCTGTTCCATAAGAAGGAACCGCAGTCCGGGCATTCGGAGCTTTTTTGTCATATTGAAACAGCTCTCTCGTGTTCCATTTCTCCAGCCGCTCTTCCATCCAATCATCGAACTCTACCGCCCAATCCTGCGGTTCATCTTCGTTACCACCGAGTAATCGCAGATTATGAACGGTACCACCACTGCCTATGATCAGCACATCGTCATGTCGCAGCTGTTCCAGCATCCGGCCAATATCGTACTGTTCCTGCGGTGAACGCAGCGAATCTACAGACACAACAACGACAGGGATATTTGCCTGCGGATACATATGCAGCAGCGGGACCCAGACTCCATGATCCAAACCTCTGCCTCGAACAGGCTGGTGCGGGAGATTGCTGCGGGTAAAGAGAGCGCAGATCTCATTCGCAAGTTCGGATTGTCCTGGTGCCGGATAATCGATTGTATACATATTAGAGGGGAATCCGTAGAAATCATGCAAGGTCTGATGTGTATCATCCATCGTCACGGACGGCTCGGGACAATCCCAATGCGCCGTAAATACAACAATGGCTTTTGGAGCCGGCAGCCTGTTTCCAAGCTGGTTCAGAAATTGAGTGTAGTCATTGCTCTCCACCGCCATAGCGGGAGAACCATGCGCAATGAAAAATGCGGGTAATGTCATTGCTGCCAACCTCCAGACACGGATAGAATGGTCACGCTTCTATACTACTCCTCTATTCTACCGCGTAGAAGGCGCTTTTCCAAGCTGACATCCCGAAACTGCTAAAACCACCCAATCTGGTTCTTGATTCATTTGAATATTTAATTGCTTCAGACGTCCTCCAAGCCATTAGATCATCCAGTGCTGCCAATCCTGTTCGATCTTCTGACGTTCACCGAGCCATTCCCGGGTACGCGTGATCAGCTGCTCCCGCTCTTTGCCGGAAGAAAAGGTATGATCCCCCTGGAAAATAATCTCCTTGTCGCAGCGTCCTTCCTGACGCATCCAGAATACCTTCTGATATAGGAAAGCATAGTCTACAGGAATGATGTCATCCGATGTCCCATGTACGACCAGAACATCGCCGTTAAACTTAACGGCTTCCTGGAATGGTTGATGCTCAGCCAGAGACTCAAAGAAAGCCGGAGTGAACTTATAAGCGAGATAATCAGCCGAGCCCTGCTTCACGCCCAGATCGTACACCTCACGTCCGGTAATCTTCACGATATCGTTGAACGGATATCCCACGGCAGACCACATGACCAGATTCTTGACACGTTTGTCACGGATGGCCGTGAGCAGAGCGACTGCTCCGCCCAGACTGTGACCGATCAAGGTCACACGGGTTGGATCCACATCGCTGCAGTTCACCGCGTAATCCAGCACGGAACGAGTCTGCGCAATCATGGAATCCAGCCCTTCAGCTCCATATTCACCACTGCTCTCCCCGCAGCCGATGTAATCGAAGCGCAGCACAAGGTATCCATCCTCAGCCAGTTCACGTGCAGTCTTCACGAACAGGCGGTCCACGCCAATCCGGCTGCCGACAAAACCATGGCAAATGACCGCCAAAGGCACACGCTGCTGGTTGTTCCCCTCCTTGATATCCCTAACCACGGGATAATGAATCGTAGCTGTTAGTTCTTCCTGTCCATGACGGATGCTGATCTGACGCTCCATGCCGATTTCCCCTTTCCATGCTTACCTTTACCTTCACTCGTTCGTCAATTAATTGATTGTATATAAATCCGATAAGTTTAATGTGTATTAAGAAGTTATTAGTATAATATCATCCTGGGAACCTCAAGTCAACGTGAGGAATACCTGTTCAAGAGGCTATTATGTCTTAAAAAAGAAGAACGTTATAAAATCTTTAGAATTTGCGCGTATCTTCAATGTATCGGCAAGATTATGCCTGGAGTGAATGAAGAAAAACGAATTTCCTTAGGCATTCTTGTTTTTACGAACATGGTAATTTTAGGTACAATATATACTCAACTATTTGAAGGAAACGGAGACGGCAGTAAGGAGTAACAGCCTTGAACACAACTGCCGGAAATCATCATGAACGAAAACATTCTAATTGTAGATGACGAAAAGGATATTGTGGCGCTGATTCATCAGACACTTGCGCAGGAAGGGTATAACGTGTCCACGGCATCAAGCGGCACCGAGGCTTTACAGCTTCTCGGTAATCCGCCGGATCTGATTCTGCTGGACATTATGATGCCCGGCATGAGCGGGTTCGAGCTCTGCCGGCTGATTCGGGATGAGGTGAGCTGCCCCATCCTCTTTCTCAGTGCGAGGCAGGCCGAAATCGACCGGATTCAAGGGTTGTCCATCGGCGGCGATGATTATATGACGAAGCCGTTCAGTCTCGGGGAGTTGAAAGCAAGAGTGGCTGCCCACTTGCGCCGTTCCCGTCGCGATGGCGTTCAGCCGCGCGGGAATGAGCCTGCGTTCTACAGATACGGATCTTTGCAAATGGACCTGAAGGGGCGCACGGTGATGATTATGCAGCATGCCATCCCGCTCACTCTTAAGGAGTATGATCTGGTGGAACTGCTGGCCACGCATCCAGGGCAGGTTTTCTCCAAGGAACAGCTGTATGACCGCATCTGGGGTCTCGAAGCAACGGGGGATACAACCACAATCACGGAACATGTCAAAAAAATAAGGGCCAAGCTGGCAGCAGCTGACCCGGATCATGCGTATATCTCGACGGTATGGGGTGTCGGGTACAAATGGGAGCCCGTACGATGATTAAGGAACGCTGGCCGATCAAAAAACAACTCGTCTGGGCTTTTGCACTTGTTATGGGAATCAGCATTGTATTGACACTCCTGACTTGGGCAGCGGGGATAACGTTCCTCTTCTCCAGCCAATGGCTGCAGCCTGCCAACTATTATGAGTCTCGAATCCCCGACATTCAGCACACTGTGCAGGAGCTGGCGAAGAAGCAGATCAAGTGGACCGACACCGCCAATCAGGCCAAGCTGGAACAGCTGCTCCCTCCGGAAGGCATCACCTATCAGATTATGGATACCCGTGGAAGCAGAAGATACGGAACGATTCAGGAGCAGATCGTGGAGAATGAAGTGGATCTACTGAGCAGGCTGAACAGCAAAACAATTACAGATAGTACACTTGGGTTAGGCGGACTGGTTACACTCATCTCGCCTCTAAGCGGAGATCACGGAATGTATTCAGGAGCTCTGGTGCTCCAGTACCGATTGGAAACCAGCCCTTCTCCATCCATATCGCCCGTCTGGACAAATACGTTTCTCGTACTTATGCTGGCTTCTCCATTCGTATATATTGCGGCAGCGACCTGGTTTGTGGCGGGCAGAGTGGGTCGCAATGTGAACCGGCCGATTGAGGACCTCATTTTGGCTTCCAAACGCATCAAGGAGCAGGACCTGGACTTTACTCTGGATAACCACGCCCCCAATGAGCTTGGGCTCCTCTCCGCCTCCTTCGAGGATATGCGCAAGGAACTGAAGAGCGCCCTAACCCGGGAGTGGAAGCTTCAACAGGAACGGAGTGAACTGATGGGCGCCATCAGCCATGATTTCCGTACGCCAATGACGGTAATTCAGGGTCATGTGGAACTTCTTAAGGATTCACCCGCACATGTGGTACATACTGCCGAAAGCATGATCAATCATCTGGACGTCATTGACCATAATGTGAAGCGAATTAATCGGCTCATTCAGGATATGACGGTAGCCGCAGGTACCGATTTTGATTATTTTCCGCTTCGACGTGAAGCGGTGGATTCTTCCTCCTTCTGGGAGATGAAGCAGCGGGAGATTGGTTTCCTGTGTTCCAGTCAACGTGTGCACTTGAAATTCAAACTCGTGGATCGAAGGGCGGACAGTTCCTCGCCCCTTCAGCTGGATGTACAGCGGGTGGGTCAGGTGCTGGATAACTTGGTGGCTAACAGCTTGCGTTATGTACCCCCACAAGGGGAAATCAGACTAATTGTGAATATACAAAATGTTCATATCATGCAGGTTACCGTCTGCGATACGGGTCCAGGCTTTAGAGATGCGGATCTGCCGCATTTGTTTGACCAGTTCTATCATGGCCACCAGGGACAGACCGGACTGGGCCTGTTCACGGCCAAACGCATCGTGGAGAAGCACGGTGGAACCATATGCGCCAGTAACCTGCCTGAAGGTGGTGCACGCATCTCTTTTACACTCAATACTGCAGGGTGATCACGGATTCATTGTGCTATTCGTAGCTCCGGCGAAACATCTCATGTGTCTCTACTTGACCTTCCCAGCGATGCTCACGGGCAAAATCGGAACTCTCCCAGAAGCTGCCCGTCTTATCAGGCCCCTCACCAAGCTCGACTGCAAATTCGGTGTCCTCTACTGCTCCCTGTCCCATGGGAACCACTTCATCCTTCACACCACGGGAGTTGCTGTTCAGCAGCAGCTTCCGTGTTAATTCGTTGTTTTTATCGTTGGCTTGATTCATGTCTGCACACTCCCATTACTGTTTTTTTCGTTTGAAATGCTACTATTGTGTTGGAATCGGCCAGCCTTTATTCATCCTTCACACAATCGTTGGATCTAGGCTCGGCCTATGCATATTTCACAGGAAAAATGGGGAAATTAATCGATAATATGTACATGCAAATTGACCTCGGACTCCTTCCGGCGAAAGGGATTGGATTCATGGAACTTCTGTTTGAATGGGTACGTACTCACGGCAAACTGGCGCTGCTCTGCACTTGTGTCATTCTGGCCTGTATATGGCTCTGGATACATCACACTCAGCTCTTTTATAAGGAATGACTTTGCGAAACGAGAGCCCTTCCCGTATACTAAAATACCGTCAGGGTCTTCAGGAGAACTGGGGATCTGTAGTGTTCAGACAGGGGGAGCAATCATTGGGGATTTCCTATAAAAAGCTTAAAGAAATACAAAACCGGCAGATGACCGAGATGAGCCGGATGACGCCTGAAAATGTAAAATTGTTCGACCAGATTAGCGGCATTGCCCGCCGTACCGACGCAGATGAAAGAACACAGGAAGAGTGGATTTTGTCTGAGGGAAAGGCCATTGTACAGGCCCAACGGGATGGACAATCCGCACGGGAATTATACGGAGCGGACCTGGAACAGGATATCCACGCACGCCTGGATGAAGGTGCAGCAGCATCAAGTTCTTCGTCCGTATCTGTAGGTAAAGCCACAACCAAAAAATCGAAAGCTGATAAACCGTGGAAGCCAGCTGTGGCACCTAAGGACGATGATAATGTGAACGGTGAGGCTTCCGGTCCAGTCAAACGTACTCCCAAGTGGTATGTGATGATTGCCTGGGCAGCCATTTCCTTTGTCATGCTCATTCAGGGCGCAGCCGGGCTCTTTATCGGCTGGAGCGGTGGAGATACGGAACCATTCAGTCATATCAGTCTGTTTTCGATTATCATTTCAGCCGTTGGCGGGATTGCTCTAGTTGAGATGCTTCGCCGCCTCGCGGAACGGCCGGATGATCAAGGCAAGGATATGACGACCAAGCCCCAGGTTAACCTGAAGGGCATTGCGATCTATATCGTCATTGTTGTGCTTGTCCTGTTCGTTGGTTATCCGCTGCGGGACAGTCTTCCGGTATTTTACTTAGCCCCTTGGGTTAGTCTTGTGATTGGTATTGTGGGGCTTGCTCTACTGAGGCCGCTCTTCGGGCAAAAAAAGAAATAAACCAAAAAGGGGCCATGATGGCCCCTTTCTTCATTACTCATCTTTTTTCACACCTATCCTCGAAAGTTACCTTTCAAAGCGTTGGCGTCACATCGGGTTCGCCTTTTTCGCTACTAGACTGGTTCCGCTGTTTGATCCCCTTGCCAGGCGTCTCACCGAATTCCCGTTTGAACATGCGGATAAAATAGTTAACCTCCATGCCAACCATCTCTGCCGCTTCTCTCACGCTTGCACGTGGATGCTTGTCCAGCCAGTCGGATGCCTTCTGCAGTCTCAATCGCTGCATATATTGATGCCCTGTCACGCCCTCACGCTGATGAAACAAACGATTGAGATGCTGCACGGAGTATCCCACAGCTTCGGCCACGTGCTTTAATAATAAATCATCCTGGTAGTGGGCATGCATCAACGCAACCGCACGGGTAAATGCCTCACTCCCCGGATCCGCCTCACGTTGACCAGGGGACATGGGAACACCAACCACTCCGGTCAGGTCTGCCTTCTCATGAGTCGTGGATACGGACCTCGCGATGTCCAGAATGAGCTGGTAGACGATGAGTGAGGTGCTCCAGATATCCGACTTATCATTGTCCAGCTCATGCCAGAGGTCCGCCATTCGCAACCAGAACTGTTCAAAGTCGGATAGGTCCCTTGGACCCTCATTTAGTAACCCGGCCGCCTGAAGCACTGATCCGGCTGAACCGCCGCCAATGCCGATATATCCAAGTTCCCCGTTTGTTCTGGAATGCGGGTAAAATTCATGGGCTACTCCTGGTTCGCCTACCCACAATTGCCCTGCTCCTACAGGCCATGACCCCTTACCCTGAATCTTGAGTTCGCCTACGGCGCTGCGCGACAGGAAGAGCTGATGCACCGGAAATCCTTCCGGCCTAAGCTGCACTTTCTGCTCGTGTGTTCCAATACAATACAGATACAGAGGCAGCCGGGAATCCGGCAGCCCGGTCAAGCGAAATGCAAGCATCCCATCATTCCTTTCGGATCATGCGCTTCTTCCCTCCATTATCCCCCTGCTGGGGTGGGGCAAGCAATGGCCTAGAGAACCTTTTTGACGACAAGTTTTGTAACAGCGACCTTCGATTTTTTCATAATCAAATAATCCCTTTCTCGGTCTGAGAAAGGGATTATTTATCCAGTTAATTAGTATGATTGAGAGTTAACTCTGTTTGTTGCCTATCAGGCTGGATTGTTGATAGACGATTCATTTCCAGCAGGTGCTTGAGTATCACCTGAACCATTCGTACCGCTCTCCGGATTGGTTATTGGTGTACCGGGATTGCCGCTCCCTTGATCGGTGCTAGGTGCCGGAATGTCAAAGCTGGATTCGTCCGACTTGGTATTAGTATTAATTTTCGAATCACTTGCTACGGACACGACCAAAATTTTGTATTTCCCTGCAGAAAAAGTAGCTCCATCTGAATCTAGAGTAGCCATATCAAGGGTCACTGTTGCCGGGTTATCTCCACCAGTCCTTACACTTGTTACTGCTTTTCCAGCATCCACTTTATCGTTCGATGCTTTAACAATGAATACATCATAACGCGAAATTCCCGACTCATTGCTAGGCTTGTTAAAATTAACATTAATGGACGAACCACTCACCGTGGCTGACACACTCGTTACTTTTTCCACAGGTACTGGTGTCTGCTTCTTAGCATTAATCGTGAAGGTTGGCGATGAAGCCAAGCTGGATTCACGTTTGCTGTCTGAAGATTCAGAGAGAATGTAAGCAGTATATGCTTTGCCTGCTACAATAGTTTGGCCGTTGATATCAAGCAAAGCATTTGTAAGCAAGGCAGGACTTCCTTTAATCTCTACAGATCTATTGTTATTTCCTTTTGCAATGGATTTTGCTGTATTAAGATCGAATGCACTGCCCGTAGGAGCAACCATCAAAACATAACGTCCAATTCCTGTTTTAGAAGAAGGTTCATTATAATTTACGGTTACATCCGTTGCATCCCCAACTGCTTGTTCTTCTTTTTGAACTTCGACTTTTACATTATTCACTGCGCCTACAGCCGTATTGGAGGAAAGTGTAATTACATTGGAGGCCGAGGACAATGCATTGGCAAGAGAAGCGTTACCGTTCACCGCCATGACATACACCCTGTAACTAACATCATTACGGATGGTATCACCATCGACCGTTCTTGTACTGCTAAGGAGATCAACAGTTTGGTTAGCTCCCGTTTTGTTGACAGTTCTATAATTCGCACTGCCCACAGCATTTGCAGCCGACAGATTGAAGCTGGTATTCGTAGATTTCACGACAAATACCCGGTAGTGATTCACATTGGTCTCATCCGCCGATTTGGTGAACGTTACGCGCAGGTCGCGTCCGTCCTGATTATCGCCGATATCGCTTGCCGCTACGTTGCTTGGAGCTGTTATCGCTGCATTTGGACTCAATGTAATCTGTGACGAGTACGAAGACAACGCGTTCTGACTGGAGTTGCCGCTTGTGCTTACCGACAGGACGAACACCCGATAAGTCACGTTATTGGAAACTCGGTACCCATTCGTATCCACCATGTTACTTGGCAATGTAACCGACAGGTTACCACCCGTTTTGTTCACTTGGTAGTAGTTGTTCGAAGCGTTAGCCGCGCTCAGGGTGAAGCTTCCTGCGTTACCGGAACGAACCACGTACACCCGATAGGCTGAAACTCTAGACTCATCCGATGCTCTGTTGAAAGATACCCGCAGATCCCGTCCATCACCATAGTCACTCACATCCGAGACTGCCAGGTTATTAACAGCTCCTGCATTTCCATTCGTCGTCAATCTCAATAAGTTGGATGAAGAGGATAAGGCATTGGTGTAGTTGTTTTGCTGATTGCCCACAGCCATGACGTAAATCCGGTAATCCTGCAGATTCGTTACGTTATACCCGCTTGTATCTTTCATTGATGAAGGTAACGTTGTGGTGATATTGCTGCCTGTTTTGTTCACGGTATAGTACAGGCTCGAAGACAGATTGCTTGCCGTCGTCAGATTGAAGCTGCTGGCCACCGAGTTGCGCACAACGAAAATGCGGTAGCTCGCTACCTTGGATTCGTCGGAAGACCGGTTGAAGCTCACCAGAATGTCACGACCATCACCATAATCCGAATTGTCCTTGACTTGCGTAATGACAGGCGCCGTTGCCGTATTGACACCAAGTGTCAGTGAAGAGGATACGGAAGACAGCTTGTGGTCTGCAGCTGCCGCATTGGAGCTGACCGACATGATGTATACGACATAGGCGGTGCCGCTGCGAATCAATTCCCCGGACGTATCACGCGTTGAAGAGGTCAGCTGACTTTTGACCGCTGTGTTGTTTCCTTTATAGATGATCGTTGAATTTGAGCTGGACACTTTATTCGCCGCAGTCAGATTGAATGATGAAGCATCCTTCGCTTTGACGACAAATGCACGATAATAGGTAATATTCGACGTGCTGCTTGGCTGATTGAAGTTAATCTCCAGGTCACGGCCATCTCCGTAGTCACTGATATCGGCAATGCGAAGACTGGTGACCGGCTGAACTGTCGTTTTCACATTGTTTAATTTCAAGGATTGGGCAGACCATGCAAGTACATTTTTGTAACTATTGCTGCTGTTGCCCATGGTCAGGACATACAAACGGTACGTTTCACTTGAGTTAAGCAAATCACCGTTAACATCACGCGTCTGGGCATTCAGCGTCAACCTCGGGTTGCTGCCATTTGGAGAAACCGAAGTATAATTGCCGGATGGCACAACCGAAGCCGCTGACTCGTTGAAGCTGTTCACATCACGGGTTTTCACCAGCATAATGCGATATTCGGACACAGCCTTCTCGGATGTAGGGCGCGTGAAGCTGACCGTCAGATCCCGACCATCTCCGTTACTTCCCGAAACGGATCCGTAGATGTTCCATGCCGCAGCTTTCGTGTCATCGACAGGAGGCGTGGATGTTGTTTTGATATCCACCCGCTGATTGCGGGAGTTCCAGAATACCTTCTCTCCAAATGCTTCACTTACAAAGCGAATAGGAACCATCGTGTTGCCCTTAATCGTACTCGCAGGAACGTCCAGCGAGACTGCTTCCCCGTTAATGTAAGCTGTCTTGGAACCCAGTTTTAGTGAGACCTCTTGATCTCCGCGAGTGGCTGTAATGGTTTTGGTTTTGTTGGTATACCCCACGGTGGCATCCAGTCCTTCAAAAATGGACCGCAGCGGAACCAACACCCGTCCGGCTTTCATGACAGGCGCTTGTGCAGAAGACAGCTCGGCATCATTGATGTAGATACTGATTCTCGCTGCTGCATCGATTACTGTTGCTGGCAAGGCTGACATCAGCATGGCTGATACGGCCAGTGCGGACATGACCTTTTTAACTTGACGTCCTCCGGCTTTTTTCATATTGAATATCCCCATTCTCTTTTTAGATGAATTGAATTGTATTAGAGCGGATTTCACTTGATTTTATTCCTGTAATTTCCTGTGCACATCTAAGACGTCTGGATCTGATCAAAAGTTTCCAATCGCTCAAAAAATATTTTCGCAGAAAAGTTCTTCCACCATCTACCTGCCAAAGGTTAAAAATAACAGAACATTTTGTCATTATTCCGAAACAACATCCGCAGAAAATTGGGTTAATGTATAAAGAATAAATCCATTTGATTTTCAAAATTCACGGGAGGTTTACAACAATGACATCATTGTACTCATCTGCCAGACGCCAAGGGCTCCGTATGTTCATGACTGTCACAACCGTTGCTGTATTGATGCAGACCGGTGCCGCCGGGATCATGGGAATGGCTGCTGCAGCCCCTTCCGATCCCGATGCCAAAGTAACCACCAGTAGTTCGACCGCCATTTATAACACATTTCAATCCACACTCCAAAAAAAGAACGGCTTATCCGCCGCTGACACCTATCTGGAATCCAATATCGATAAAGTAACCACCCATCATGCGACCCTCATGGTATTGCAGCTGGAGAATGCTCGCATCAAGGGATTATCAGCCATGACAGACCGCATGTTGGTACCCAATGTTCAGGACAAGATGATCAAAGCATACAAGTGGAACGACAGTTTCACCCAACTGATGGAGCGTACCAAAGACTCGGAACTGCGTGCACTGCTGAAGGAAGCTCGGGACAGCGGCTACCGCCTTGTGATGTTGGAAGGCTCCCTCTATCCGATCATGAATTATATGGCTTTTCAAAAATATAATTCACATGTCAAACCAGATATCAAACAGTACATCAACATCATGGCGGTCGAGACAGGCAACCTGGCTGCTGAGGATGGCGCACTCATCATTGGGTATCAGGAGATTCTGAATCGGGCACTCAATCAGGAACGTTTCCTGCAGGATTATCCGAAGTCTAATCGGGTCAAACAGGTACGAAATTTGCTGAACAATTATACGCTATATACCTTTTATGGCCTGAACAATACACCATTGTTTGATTACGAAACCAACACCATGGTGGCCAATGCCCAAAAAGGGTACAAGGCTGTCCTGCAGCGGAATTCATCCGAGGATAGTGACTTGCTGGCTAAACTGGGTGCCTTCATGGACGTCGTAACCGATGCCAAATACCAGAAGACTTCCGCTGTAGAAAAGTGGCTGGAACAGAAAGTTCCTACCGGCAGCTACACCGGATTCTAAAACCATTCATCCCATTAAGGACGCATCCGATGCAAAAATACAAAACCGCCACAGGATACGCTCCCATGGCGGTTTTTCAGTGCGATCAATCCTGCTGAATCGGCTTGATCATATGATTATATTCATGTCCTGCAATGACAATGACATCATCCTTTGTATAGCCCTGCCGTTCATACAGCATCAAGGCACGTCCATTATCCCGTTCGACAATAAGAGCCACCCGTTCATGCCCAAGCTCCCTTCCCTGCTGTTCAAACGCAGCCATCAGAGCCCGGCCGATCCCCTGTCCCTGATAGGATTCGCTTACCGACAAAGTATCCAGATAATATTCGCCGGGACGAGTTTCTTTAATAATTGCATACTTCTCATCCTGACTGCGTCCAGGCCGATCCAGAATCGGCTGGTCCAGACGATCCGCTTCACTACCATCGTAGGCTACGAGAATACCGGCAATGTCCTGACCATGTTCCATCACCGTTACATGGCGATAGCTGATCCGGTTGGCCTCCTGCATATAAAACTGCTTCAGAATCTGCATCGCCTGCTCGTGATTGGACTCACCCGCCAGTGCATAAGCAATGTCGCCTATCGCCTGATAGAGCAGCGGAATGACTTGATCTGCATCCTCCCTGCGAGCTGGCCGCAGCTGAAGATGGGGTTCACTACTGCCCGGTTGCTTCATCTGATTACTCATCAGATTAACATGTTGAAGAGATTCAGATTTTTGTTCAGCTCGGTATAGGCAATGCCTTTGCGATTCATGCGTTCAATCAGAGGCTGATAGTCTTCCTTGTACATTAGCTCAATGCCTACTAAGGCAGGGCCGTTCTCTTTATCATGCTTCTTCGTATATTCAAACCGGGTGATATCGTCATTCGGTCCGAGCACTTCCTCCAGGAATTCACGCAATGCACCTGCGCGCTGCGGGAAATTCACCATGAAGTAATATTTCAGACCTTCATAGATCAGGGAGCGTTCCTTAATCTCCTGCATCCGGTCGATGTCGTTGTTACCGCCGCTAATGACGCAGACTACAGTCTTACCCACAATTTGCTCACGGTATTGCTCCAGTGCAGCAACAGCCAATGAACCGGCGGGTTCAACCACGATTGCATTTTCATTGTACAGCTCCAGGATGGTCGTACAAGCTTTGCCCTCCGGCACCTTCACGATGTCATCCAGCGTGCTGCTGCAAATGTTGTAGGTCAGGTCTCCAACCCGCTTCACTGCAGCGCCATCCACGAATTTATCGATATCATCAAGCGTGACAACCTGTTTACGGAACATGGCCTCACTCATGGAAGCAGCGCCAAGAGGCTCCACACCAATGATGCGCGTTTCCGGGCTGACCGTCTTCATGTAGGTTCCGACGCCAGCAGCGAGACCACCGCCGCCAATCGTAACAAAAACATAATCTGCATCCTCATCAAGGCTTTCCATGATCTCCATCGCAACCGTACCATTACCCGCAATAATTTTGGGTTGGTCAAACGGATGAATGAACGTCATCCCCTGTTCATCACATGCACGCATGGCTTCTGCATACGCATCATCATACGTATCCCCGATCAGCACCACTTCTACATTGCTGCCGCCGAAACGCCGTACCTGTTTGACCTTTTGATTCGGTGTCGTGCTCGGCATGAAGATTTTGCCGTGTATTCCGAGGGCGTTACAGGAAAAGGCAACACCCTGTGCATGGTTCCCTGCGCTTGCGCAGACAATACCTTTCTCCAGTTCAGCCGGAGTCAGACTGCGGATCATATTGTAGGCACCCCGAATTTTGAAAGAGCGCACCACTTGCAGATCTTCCCGCTTGAGATACACATTGCAATTATATTTGGTCGACAATACAGCATCCCGCTGCAGAGGCGTTCTTACAATAACTTCACGCAGCACATGATGTGCACGTACGATATCTTCCATGCCAACACCGGCATGGCCGGAATTTTTATTTTCCGTTGATTCTTGTTCCACTGGTTTCATCTCTTCTCCACACTCCGCTTTGTCTTGGTTGGCAATGCAAGCATTGCTTTTTCTGTTATTGTATCACTTTTGACCTAAGCTTGCGCCAAGGCCTCAACGATTTGCCATCCGCAAGATTTCATCAATAATAATCTGTGGGTCGGTAAAAGTGACCATATGTCCCGATTGACCTGCTTCAATCCAATGTCCGTTCGCGAGCCCTTGGGCTGTCTTGCGGTGAGCTGACACAATGGCAGGTCTAATTTTATGCTCTCCCTGTCCTGCCTTGGTGCCAGAAATAATCCGGACTTCCAGATCTCCCAACTTAGGAGGAGTATTCCGCAATGAGGCCAAATCATCCAAAAACGCCACCGATTCAGCAGCCATCGTACTTGCTGCCTGTACAGTGAAGTCTTCCTCTCGGTGATCTCGTGCAACATCTTCTGGTTGAACCTGACCCGGTTTACTGCCCATTTTCCGATACAGCCCTGTACGTGCCATCCAAGGAAGTAGGAAACGGTTCAAGCCAAAACTGATTCTGGCCATAGAGGAAAAATACAATTCACAGTTCTCGTCGGATGGATCGACCAGTATCAGTCCTCTAATTCGAGACAGATTCGCAGCTGCCGCAGCTCTGACGACTGGCCCTCCCCAGCTGTGTCCCACCAGAATGAAAGGGCCTGGCCCTAGTGCCGTCAGCAGATCGCCCAGATCCTCTGCAAGCCTGCGGAGAGTCCGCTGCTCCGTGTCGGCCTCACTCCTTCCCAACCCGGAACGATCATAGACCACAGACTGTGTATGGTCAGCTACTTGGGGCGCCACGAGTCCCCACGCTGATCTGGAAAAGCCCATGCCTGATTCAAAAACAACGATGGGGTGACCGGCTCCCTTCGACATATAATGAAGCTTGCGGCCATCTCGTGTGTGGATAAATGCACTTGAACCATACGAATGATTGGAATGAATAGCGTTCATGGTCCCCTCCTGCCCTGTTTACGAACGTTGTCATTTCTAGTCCTATCGCTCTAAATGAAAATGATTATCAATTACTTAAGTATAGGATAATTCCTCCTGTAAAAGCAAACCAAAAACCCGATCCATTCAAGGGTCGGGTTCTTAATAAACTGGAGAATAAGTCGATTGTATCAACTACCTATTGCATTTCACTTACTTACGATATCATTCGTGTGCTACGCCCGAATTCCATGATCTCTGCTGTTCAACTGATCGAGCAATTGATTCATGGCTTCTTCACTCATCGCTCCCCCACTGAAAGCGACCAAGGCACGCAGCGGCATATATTTCATCATGGCAGCCATCATATCCGCATGCTCTCCCGCATCATCTCCACCCATGCCGCTGGCTTCCTGGAATTGCTGCATGGCTTGCTCCAATAGCTCTTTGTTGGCTGGATCGCGCTGTATGTCTCCGAGCGTGCTATTACGCGTGTATGTGGGAATGAATGTTGCTGTGGATTCCACTTTAACACGTTTGATCAGATGAATGTCCTTGGAGGAACTGCCCACTTGAATATCAAACTCTCCAGTCTCTACGTGCCAGTCTTTCATATCCACATTGTAATAAGCAAACGACCGTTTGTTTAACGTAAAGCGAACTACCTCGGAAGCCCCCGGCTCCAGCTCCACTTTGGCAAATGCCTTCAGTTCCTTCACCGGACGAATCACCGTACTTTCCACATCACTGACGTACAGCTGCACGACTTCTTTGCCCGCCCTGTCTCCGGTATTGGTAACTTTAACGCGTACTTCAACTTCATCCTGGTCTGTCAGTTCAGTCCGGTCCACTGCCAGATCGGTATATTCGAATGTTGTATAACTCAGTCCATAGCCAAATGGAAATAACGGCTCGATCTGTTTCTTGTCATAGTACCGGTAACCTACGAAGATACCTTCCTTGTAGTCTACCCGATCTCCTTCACCAGGGAAGTTAAGGAAAGATGGATTATGGCTCAGCTGTGCGGGGAACGTCTCTGCCAGTTTGCCTGAGGGATTTACCTCGCCGTACAACAAGTCAGCAATCGCTCCGCCAACAGCCTGCCCGCCCAGATAAGCTTCGAGTACAGCCTTCACTTGTGGCAGCCAAGACATTTCCACTGGTGAACCATTGCTGAGCACAACAACGATACGTGACTGAACCTTGGCCACCTCTTCAATCAGGCGGATATGGTTAACCGGCAAGCGCAGATGGGAGCGGTCATATCCCTCGGATTCGTAGCGGTCAGGCAAACCGACAAAAACGACCGCTGTATCCGCATCCTTCGCAGCCTGAACCGCTTCTGCCATAAGCTGATCATCGATATCATCCGCTTCAATGCGGTAACCCGGGGCATAGGAGATCTCTGTCCCCGTTCCTGCAATCCGGGTCATCTCTTCCACAATATCATCGACTTGGGTCGGATTGATGTGAGAGCTTCCTCCACCCTGAAAGCGTGGTTTGCGGGCAAAGGCTCCAATCAGCGCAAGCTTGCCTTCACGTTTCAACGGAAGCAGCTGATCTTCATTTTTCAGCAAGACCATACTCTCTGATGCTACTTTACGGGCAAGCTGATGGTGCTCGTCCTTATTGTAGGTAGCGCCCTTACGCTGCTGATCCGCAGCCTTAAAGATGAGTGTAAGCAGACGTTCTACCGCCCGGTCCAGCTTCTCCAGGGACAGCTTGCCACTCTCGACGGCTTGAATAACCTTGCGCTCTCCGATCCCACCACTTGCAGGCATTTCAAGCTCCAGCCCTGCGGAAAGCGCATCCGCACGTTCATTCACAGCACCCCAGTCGGACACAACGAGACCCTCATGTCCCCATTCTTCCTTCAGAATATCGGTGAGCAACCACTCATTTTCACCTGCATATGTACCGTTCACCTTGTTGTAGGAGCACATCACTGTCCAAGGCTGACCATCCTTCACCGCACCTTCGAAACTGGCAAGGTAAATCTCACGGAGCGTGCGCTCATCTACCATTGCATCAATGGACATGCGCCGCGCCTCCTGGTTGTTCACCGCAAAGTGTTTCAGCGATGTTCCTACACCCTGACTCTGCACACCCTGGATATGGCCGGTTGCCATGCGCGTAGACAAAAGCGGATCCTCGGAAAAGTATTCAAAATTCCGGCCGCCCAGTGGCGAACGCTTAATATTAACACCGGGTCCCAGCAATACGCCTACTTCTTATGCCTGACACTCTTCACCCAGCGCCACTCCGACCTGGCGCGCCAGTTCAGTATCCCAAGAGCTCGCCAAGCCTGCTGCGGATGGGAAGCAGGTCGCTGGCACACTTGACGTCAAGCCCAGATGATCCGCGCTTCTATCCTGTTTCCGCAGGCCATGCGGCCCGTCTGTCACCATGATGGATGGGATACCGAGACGCTCCACCCCTTTCAAATGCCAAAAGTCCAGTCCTGAGCACATGCCTGCTTTTTCTTCCAGTGTCATCTGCTGTACCAGTTCCTTGATGTTTCGTTCCATAATAACCCCTCCAGTTCATGATGGTGCTTAAGAAACTGATTCTCCTACTAGAATAAACTCCACTGACAGAAAAACTTTCGATCGCTGTTATCCCCAGATTTTTTTAATCCCTTATTTTGGGGAAATCCGGTGATAAAGGCGAGCGCTTCGCTTCTCCAGTCCTTTCTGTCCGCTCCGTACTCTGTAGGTTGTAACAGTTCACTTTTTTATTTGCTATAGTAACTAAGCATACAAGCTTATGTAGTACGCATTGAAATGATTACCCGGTTAGTAACGTTTACATAACACTTGTAATTCATTCGGGTAGATCAACAAAAAAGGGACAGCCCGATCCTTTCAGATCAAGCTGTCCCTTGTCTTGCCGATATAGTCTGACTCCGGATTCATTACCCAGATCCAATAATCAGGTTTACGCCTGAGCTTTAAACCATGCTGCCGCAGCCAATGCCTCGGTACGGGTCAGTTGATGCCCCTGACGCTCCCAGTGCGTTTTCACATCGGCACCTGCACCGCTAAGAAGTGAAGCCAGTTCTTCCGTTTCCCGTCTCGGTACAATCGGATCGTTCTCTCCTGCACCGATGAAGACAGGCAATCCGTTCAGATTCGGCAGTTCGAGTCCACGCAGAGGTACCATAGGATGATGCAAAATTGCGCCTTTGAATACGTTAGCCTGGTGGAACATCAAACTAGCCGCAATATTGGCACCATTGGAGTAACCGAGTGCGTAAACATTACCACGATCGAATCCGTACTCTACAGCCGCTGCATCCACAAATGTACCCAGCTCCGCTGTTCGTGCAATCAGATCCTCTTCGTCAAATACCCCTTCGGCCAAGCGGCGGAAGAAACGGGGCATCCCGTTCTCCGACACGTTACCGCGTACACCCAGCATGCCTGCTCCTGGCGCAATCAATTCGCCAAGACCTACTAGATCATTCTCGGTTCCACCTGTCCCGTGAAGCAGCAGCAGTGTTGGGGAATCCGGCTGTGCACCTGCTTTATAAATATGTTTCATCGTATTGGTTGTTGTCATGATTTGGACTCTCCTTTCCATTCACGTACTTCAATTGGTGGAAGCAATTTTTCAATCTGTTCACGCTGTGGTTCATACCATTCAGGCAGCATCAGTTTCTCACCCATGCTCTCCTGAGGTTCATCGCGTGCAAATCCCGGAGGATCGGTAGCCAGTTCGAACAATATGCCGCCCGGTTCCCGGAAATACACCGCATTGAAGTACTGACGGTCGATTACAGGGGTTGGATGGTAGCCTGCTTTCTCCAGATCCCGCTGCATTTGCTCATGCTCTGTATAGTCTTTTGCACGCCATGCAATGTGGTGCACCGTACCTGCTCCCCCAATGCCCCGCTGGAATCCGGTAGATTGAACGTCGATGATTTGCCCGATGTCACCGGTCGCACGAAGGCGAATCAATCCATTCTCTTCCCCTACCTGTTCCAGGCCGAGCATGGAAACCAGTACGTCGGTGGTTTTCTCAGGAACTTGGCTGAACAGAACTGCGCCGCCAAAACCTTTGATCGCATGCTCAGGAGTTACCCCGTTGAATGTCCATTTACTTGGCTGGCCCTCTTCACGTTCAACCAGTTCAAGCAGCAGGCCGCCTTTGTCGAAGAAGCGAATATATTGCTCACCGAATCTGGTTTTATTTTCAAACGGAATATCGAAGGAAGCGAGACGTTCTTTCCAGAATGGCAGACTTCCTACCGGAATCGCATATACGGTTACCCCAGTCTGTCCGGAACCAATGACACCTCTCATGGCATTTTGGTGCGGGAAGAAGGTGATGATTGTACCTGGCGCCCCACCCTCATTTCCGTAATACAGATGGTACACATCCGGTGCATCGAAGTTAATTGTTTTTTTCACCAGTCTCAGGGCCAATACCCCTGCGTAAAAATCCACATTTTTCTGTGCGTCATCTACAAAAGCCGTTACGTGATGGATACCTGAAGTTCTGAACATAATCTCCACTCCCTTGGTTTTAATTTTATCATGGTTGAATTTAGCGGTTTGTTATTCATTGTTGTTTGTGTGCGTTTGTTGTTGTTTATTTATCTTTAATTTAAGATTCTTTAAATTCATATTAATCCATTGTTGGTCCAATTGCAAGCTTTTTGTTTTAAAATTAAGATTGTTTCATCGTTGATGTTGTTAACTCCTGATTAGCAGAAAAGAGCAAAACAAAAACAGGTCTCCGAATGAATCGGAAACCTGTCTTTCTTAAATCTACTTTAAGTCAATTTCAATCGTTTGGGCGGATTCACCAGATCCCTATGCTCGTATTCATCCTTGATATCCCCAACGATTTCCTCCAGAATGTCCTCCATCGTAACCAAACCAATGGCCGCACCCTCTTCATTATTCACAACGGCCATATGAACACGACTCTGCTGCATTTGGATCAGAACGTCCTTGATCGGAGACTTCTCCGAAAATCCAGGCATATCATGAATGTAGGTATCCATGCTGAACGATCTTCCTGCAGCCACACTGGTCAACATTTCTTTTGTATTAATGAAGCCGATAAAGCGAGCCGCATCCCCATTCGCAATGACCGGGTATCTCGTATACTCGTGCCGATTCAGCACTTCAATAACCTGATCCAGTGGCATTTCCTTATTCAGCGTAACGATTTTTTCTTTGCGAATCATAATCTCCTGCAGCAGACGCTCATCAAACGCAAAAATGTTTTTCAGATAGTCCAGCTCGGTCTGATTGATCTCCCCGCTCTCGTAACTCTGGGCCACAATCAGCTTCAGCTCCTCTTCGGAGTGGACGGTATCGTGTCCGGCAGGCTTGATGCCAAAGATTCCGAGCAGCACCCGTGCTGCTCCATTAAGCGCATAGATGAACGGATTCATGATCTTACCAAACCAGTACAGCGGTGGTGCAAGTAAAAGCGTCATTCTCTCTGCAAATTGGATCGCCAGCGTTTTGGGTGCAAGCTCACCAATAACCACATGCAGGAACGTAATGATCGCCAAGGCAATCCCGTAGGATAATACCGTCGACACGGCTGCCGGTACTTCAAGTCGCTCGAACAGCGGATGAAGCATTTTTTCAACCGTCGGTTCACCCAAAGCCCCCAGAACGAGAGCCGTAATCGTGATCCCCAGTTGACATGCCGACAGGTAATAGTCCAGATTGTGTGCGACTTTCTTGGCCATGACCGCTTTTTTGTTGCCTTCCAAGATCAGCTGATCAATTCGTGACATCCGCACTTTCAGAATGGCGAATTCAGCGCCGACGAAGAAGGCAGTGAGCCCTATAAATACGGCTACCAAAAATAAATTCAATGCTATTATTCCGTCCAATGATTTCCCTCGAGTGAGGGATTCACCTCCAAGTTAAACATTTTAATGGTTATTTTAGATGACTACGAAAGGTTGTGGGTGGCCGTTCCGGTTACGGATCGTTCTTTCGATCGCTGTTGTCTCCAAATTTTTAATGAACTAATCTCTTCAAAGGTTTAAAATTTGTTTACAAACGCGAACGCTCCGCTTCTCCAGAATCGATTCCGTCCCCTACACTACTACGCAGAAATATTATCAAAAATGCAAAGCAGGTTTAGTTAAGCCAGATCGCTTGTGGCTTCCTCCACCGGGGCTGCGTTCACGCGCTCAAGCAGGACCTGCTTGATCTGATAGTTTTCGGTATCCACAACGGTCCAGACATAGTCACCGTGGGCAACCGTATCACCATTTTCCACACGCACACCCTTCTGGAACTGAATCCAGCCAGCGACGGTGTCCATCTCTTCATTCCCCTCGAAAATCAATCCGAACTGCCGCTCCACTTCGTCCAGAAGCACCCGGCCGTTAATCAGATATTGATTCTCTCCGGTCTCCTGAATGTCAGCCACTTCATCAGCATCGAATTCGTCACGGATCTCACCAACAAGCTCCTCCAGAATATCCTCCATCGTCAGAATACCCGAGGTACCGCCGTATTCATCGACTACCACCGCCATATGCACGCGTTCCTGCTGCATTTTAATCATGGCATCCTGGATACGTGTAATCTCGGAAACAAATGGAATCTCACGAACAAAGTCGGCAAGTTGGTATTGCTTCAGGGCAACCATATCCGGCAGAATCTTTTTGACATTGACCATGCCGACAATGCGGTCCTTATCCCCTTCCTCTATGACTGGATAACGGGAATAGTTATGCTCATCAAGCACGGGGATGATATCGTCGTAAGTCATCTCCTGGTCCAATGTGACAAGTTCCGTCCGCGGAACCATGATATCTTTTGCAACCCGTTCATCAAACACAAACACATTTTCCAAGTAAGACAACTTGGTTTGATTCGTCTCGTCGCCTTCATAACTCTGGTTCATGATGATTTTGATCTCATCCTCGGAATAGGCCTGGTCATGTCCTGCAGGCTTCACACCGAACATCCGCAGAAGGACGCGGGATGCCCCATTGAGTGCCCAGATGAAAGGGTACATGATCTTTCCGAACCAGTATAGCGATGGCGAGAGCATCAGCGTCAATTTTTCCGAAAATTGAATCGCCATGGTTTTAGGTGCCATCTCACCGACAACCACGTGAAGGAACGTCACAAGGATAAAGGCAATCGCATAGGAGGCAACCGACGAAATGGCCGGTGAAATATTCAGGTACTCAAATACCGGATATAACAGCCTCTCGACAGTCGGCTTACCTAATGCACCAAGTCCTAGAGCCGTTACCGTAATACCAAGCTGACAGGCAGACAGATAGTAATCCAGATCGGAAACGACCTTCTTGGCGAGTACTGCCTTTTTGTTACCTTCGGCAACCAGTTGATCCACTCTTGATGTACGAATCTTAACAACCGCAAATTCGGATGCCACAAAAAAAGCAGTCAAAGCAATCAAGAGCACAAGTAATGCTAAATTCAAGATGGTAATTATGTCCAATGATTTCCCCGATTCTCAGGGATTCACCTCCAGAAATAGTTACAGCAGCGCTCGTTAACCACGTTAACGGCTGCACGGCTGATTGTAGTTAAATTGGGCGTATGCATATATAAAATCAAATTTAATAATGACCAGATTGCTATATGCTGCACACAGACCTTGTAAGTTGCAAAACAGGAATTCAGGATGAAGTCAATCACAATAAGAAACCACTTCACTATAATTAGGGCTAACCCTCATGCTGTCAGATTGTTTCTCCGATTTACTCCACCTTAATTCTCCATTTGGACAGTTTACAATATCGCCTTCCCAATAGATATCCACCTCCCCTCTTGTTCATTCCTGTTTCAGAAAAGTATAACATGTTCCGAATCAAACCATCCAGTTGTACGTCATGGTTTGGATTATCTTGCACGTAAATTCATGAATATTTTGTTCACAAATGGCTTAATTCATGTAATAAGTTACTTATATGCCTAACAAAGCTATGTATAGAATAGACCCATTTTATAACACTACTACCCTTGGAGTTATCCAGCTGAAACATATTTCTAACAGAATGATCCAGCGTAAAAAAAGGCCCGCCCAATGAATGCCAGGCTTCAATCTGAAGGCATTCCTCGGGCGGACCCATATTCCATATTAACTATTTAGACTAGAGCTTTGGCAGCAATGTCAGATCGCTGATGCTTGCCTTCGAAGCGGATACGTTCCGCCTCTGCATAAGCCTTCTTTCTAGCTTCGGCAATATCAGCTCCAAGACCCACAACCCCAAGAATACGTCCACCATTCGTGACCCATTCTCCGGATTCGCTGCGCGCCGTCCCTGCGTGGAAGACGACAGCATCGCTGACCTGATCCAGACCTTCGATGGCTACGCCTTTTGCATACGGCCCCGGATATCCTCCCGATGCCAGGACCACGCATACAGCAGACTCTTCGCTCCACTCAATCTCCATGTCTGCCAATTTGCCATGCACGGTGGCCCAGAAAATGTCGAGCAGATCCGTTTTGAGGCGCGGCAGTACAACCTGTGTCTCAGGATCACCAAAACGAGCATTGAATTCAATTGTTTTCGGTTTGCCATCCGGCGAGATCATGAGCCCGGCAAACAGTACACCGCGGAATGGACGTCCCTCGGACACCATGGCTTTGGCCGTTGGCTTGATAATGGTTTCAACAGCCTCTTCAATAATTGAATTCGGAATATGTGGCAGTGGTGAATATGTACCCATACCACCTGTGTTAGGCCCCTTGTCATCGTCGTAGACTGGCTTATGATCCTGTGCAGCGGCCATCGGACGAACGGTCTCGCCGTCGACGAATGCCAGAATCGACATCTCCTGCCCTGCCAGAAACTCTTCAATAATTACTTTGGCTCCTGCTTCCCCGAAGACTTTCTCTACCATAATACTGCGTAGTGCCTGATCCGCTTCCTCGCGGGAATAAGCGACCGTTACACCTTTACCGGCTGCAAGGCCATCGGCCTTGATGACCACGGGAATTGACTGTACATTCAGATAAGCCTGAGCCTGCTCGTAATTGTCGAATTTCTCATAGGCTGCCGTTGGGATATTGTATTTATGCAGGAGATCCTTCATGAATGTTTTGCTTCCTTCGATCTCTGCTGCATTGCGACGCGGTCCAAAGACCGGAATGCCTGTGGAATCAAATGCATCCACAATCCCGTCTGCCAGCGGATCATCCGGACCAATGACCACCAGGTCCACCTTGAGTTCCACGGCAAGAGCCTTTAATTTATCGAATTCATTCACTGCCACCGGGTGACATTCGGCAAGCTGTGCAATGCCTGCATTTCCTGGCGCACAGTGAATCTTGCCCGCCTTCGGACTTCTCGCCAATGCCCAGATAATCGCATGCTCCCGGCCGCCGCCGCCTACTACCAGAATATCCATTCGTTCCGTTCCCCCTCATGAATTCCAGAATTCGCTCATTCATCATTTAATGTGCTGAAAATGAGGATGAACAAGCCTATTCGCTTGTTCATCGACGTGTGAAGCTTTGATTTCGACTCTTAGTGTTTGAAATGGCGAACGCCTGTGAAGACCATGGCAATACCATACTCATTCGCTACTTTAATGGACTCTTCATCCTTAATGGAACCGCCTGGTTGGATAACAGCTGTAATTCCAGCCTTGGCTGCCAGTTCGAGCGTATCCCCCATCGGGAAGAATGCATCCGATGCGAGAATAGCACCCTTTGCTTGCTCGCCAGCTTGTTCAATGGCAATTTTGGCTGCACCAACGCGGTTCATTTGTCCAGCGCCCACACCTACGGTCATGTCATTCGCTGCAAGCACGATCGCATTGGATTTCACGTGCTTAACGACTTTCCAGCCAAAGAGGAGCTGTTTCAATTCTTCTTCGGAAGGTGCACGATCTGTAACGACTTTCAGTTCACTTGCTTCAATGGAATGCACATCGCTCTGTTGTACGATCATGCCGCCGTCGATAGAGGTCACCGCGAATTGGCTCGCCCGGTCACGAGCTGCATTCAATTCACCCGTTTTGAGCAAACGAATGTTTTTCTTCTTCGTCAGGATATCCAGTGCCTCTTGCGTAAAATCAGGAGCAAGCACGATTTCCAGGAAAATCTCGCTCAGTTTGGCAGCTGTGTCGCTGTCGATTATGCGGTTCGCTGCCACAATGCCACCGAAGATGGATGTTGGATCAGCAGCATATGCTTTGCTGTAGGCTTCATAGATGCTTTCACCAATGCCCACGCCGCAAGGGTTCATGTGCTTAACCGCCACAACAGCAGGCTCTACAAATTCCTTAACGATCTGCAATGCTGCGTTTGCATCGTTGATGTTATTGTAAGACAGCTCTTTGCCGTGCAATTGCTCGGCTGTTGTCAACGTATCTTGAGCAGCAAGCGGTTTACGATAGAATGCCGCTTGTTGATGCGGATTTTCGCCGTAGCGCAAATCCTGGATTTTTTCGTAAGTCACCGTCAAACGCTCTGGCAGTGGATCACCATTCAGGTTGGAGAGATAATCAGAGATAACTGCATCGTAAGCCGCCGTATGACGGAAAACTTTTGCCGCAAGCCGTTTGCGTGTTTCCAGCGTGGTATCCCCACTGCTGCGCACTTCCTCCAGCACTTTGCCATAGTCTGCCGTGTCGACAACAACACTAACAAAAGCATGGTTCTTGGCTGCTGAGCGAAGCATGGTAGGACCACCGATATCGATGTTCTCAATCGCATCTTCATAGGTTACATCCGGCTTCGCAATGGTGTCCTGGAATGGGTACAGGTTTACGACTACCAGGTCGATATAATCCAGTCCATTCTCTTCCATCTGGCGTTTATGATCTTCACTGTCACGTACAGCCAGCAAACCGCCATGAACGGCTGGATGCAGCGTTTTGACACGTCCGTCCATAATTTCCGGGAATCCAGTCACATCCGAGATCCCGATCACAGGTACGCCTTCCTTCGACAACAGGCTGCTTGTACCTCCTGTCGAAATAATCTCCACTCCCATTTGCGACAGCTCGCGGCAAAAGTCCACGATGCCTGTTTTATCCCACACACTGACCAAAGCTCTTTTGATACTCACAATATGTCCTCCTTTAATGTCCCATAGCCCCGCGTTTCATGACGAAACACAGCCGATTTATTTCCCGAGAAATATCACAAAATGCGTACCAAGTTTCGACGATTCCTACGATATAAGGTGAATGAATGATTTCATATCAGAACCATTGAGAGTTCAGAACAATCTTGCGATCGCCTTCACTCCCGGATGAAATGCTAACTTCTCCGTTATCTTGTACATGCTTAGTTCGCTTTCCGAACTGTAACCTGACGGCCCTCCAGCTGAACCAATCCTTGAGCAAACCAGGAAACAACCTCCGGATACAGCTGCTGTTCCGCTGCATGAATGGAACGGCTGATCGATTCTGCCGTATCCTGAGGAAGAATCGGCACAGGATGCTGGGCAATGATAGGCCCCGTATCCATGCCACCATCCACGAAGTGTACGGTTACCCCAGTGATTTTAACGCCGTACTCCAATGCCTGTCCGATTGCATCCTTACCAGCAAATGCGGGCAGCAAGGAGGGATGGATGTTAATCAACCGTCCTGCATACCGATCCACAACGACTGAAGTCAGCAACCTCATGTATCCGGCAAGAACAACCAAGTCAATGTTTTTGGATTCAAGCACTTCCACGATCTCAGCCTCGTAGGCCTCGCGGGAATCGTAATTTTTCGGAGTGAACAGATGGCAATCCACGCCTGCATCCTTGGCCCGCTGCACAACACGTGCAGCAGGTTTGTCACACACCAGCAAGTCTACGGACGCATCCAGTTCTCCGTTTTTCGCTGCATCCACCAATGCCTGAAAGTTCGACCCTTCACCAGAGGCAAATACGGCAATCCGGTAGTTCGCCATTAAACATCCGCTCCCGTGAAGGTTACTCGCGCATCTCCTTCAGTCACACGTCCAATGATGTACGCTTCTTCACCAGAAGCTTTCAGCTGTTCCAGAGCTTCATTTGCGTCTGCTTCGTTCACGACAAGCACAAGTCCGATTCCCATGTTAAACGTGGTGAACATATCCCGGTTCGAGACCGACCCTTTTTGCTGCAGCAGGTTGAAGATCGGCAGGATTGGCCATGAGCCGTAATCGATATCTACATTGACGCTGCTCGGCAGCATCCGTGGGATATTCTCGATAAAGCCGCCACCCGTTATGTGTGCCATGCCTTTGACGTTGACCTTTTCCAGCAGGGACAGAAGTGGTTTCACATAGATTTTCGTCGGCTCCAGCAGTGCATCACCCAGCTTGCCGCCCAGTTCAGATACTTCCTCATGCAGATCCAGCCCGGCTTCCTCCAGCAAAAGTCTGCGGACCAGTGAGAATCCATTGCTGTGTACACCACTGGAAGCCAGTCCAATTACCGTGTCACCTGGAGAGATGGTCGTGCCGTTGATGATTTTGGCTTTATCCACGATTCCGACGGTAAATCCGGCAATATCGTATTCCCCTTCACTATACATGCCCGGCATTTCTGCCGTTTCTCCGCCAATCAGCGCACATCCGGACTGGTGACATCCTTCAGCGATACCAGCAACGATGGCTTCGATCTTCTCAGGGATGACTTTGTCACATGCCAGGTAATCGAGGAAAAAGAGCGGCTCCGCCCCCTGCACCACAATGTCGTTCACACACATGGCCACAGCGTCGATTCCAATGGTATCGTGACGGTCCATGGCAAACGCGATTTTCAGCTTGGTTCCCACACCGTCAGTGCCGGAAACGAGCACCGGCTCATCATATTTGTCTTTGTTCAAACCGAACAGGGCTCCAAATCCGCCCAGATCTGTCATCACTTCCGGACGGAAGGTACGCTTCACGTGTTTTTTCATCCGTTCAACCGCTTCATTACCTGCCGCGATATCGACGCCGGCCTTTTTATATGCTTCTGACACTACCATCGCACCCTTCGTATCTTATATAAATTGAACTAAAGATATTTACACCGTAATACTCCGATGACAGAATAACCTTCCAATCGCTGTTATCCCCAGATTTTTTTGATTCCCTTTTCAAAGGGAAAATCCGGTGATAAAGGCGAACGCTTCGCTTCTTCAGGTTTTTTCTGTCCTCTCCGTTTTTGTGTAAAAGGATAGTCCAATTTATTGATTTTTGCCCATTTCTAACAGATAGTTCTGCACCAACTCAAATCCAGCTGCACCCAATGTAATGTACAGGCTGTACTCTGCTGGTGGAATCATTCGAATGAATTCGTCTCCGTCATACAAACTCCCGGCGCACTGGAATACTTGCAGTTCCTTCTTCGCAGGTGTCAGCGGGAGATTACCGATAATTCTCCATGTGCCATCTTTCAGCAGCTTGGGTGAGGTGAAAATCACGCTGCTCTTACGTTGACCGAAAGAATAAACGAGGAACTCGCCGTCTTTCAAACTTACGGTTTCGTCACGCTGAATGCTCATCACGCCAAACGAAAATGCCTTTTTGAAGCGGTCTCTCAGAGCACATATAACCTGACACACGGCGAACCGTCCATCATGCATTGGAATCAGGAAAACATCGCCCTCATTATAGCTTTTTCTTCCCATAAGCCTGACCTCCTAACAGCTGCAGCCAAATTTCTCTTCGCCACCGAAGTCAAGGTTGGTTGGATAATCATTATCGAAGCAAGCGAGGCAGAGCCCGCCTTTGTAATCATCCTGATTATCTCCCTGAATGGATGCAATCAGTCCATCGGGACTGAGGAACGCCAGAGAGTCCGCGTTGATCTCACGGCAGATCTCCTCCACCGACAGCTGCGAGGCAATAAGCTCACGGCTGTCAGGCGTATCAATGCCGTAGAAACATGGATTTTTAAATGGAGGCGATGTAATACGTACATGCACCTCGGTTGCTCCGGCATCTCGCAGCATGTTCACAATCCGGCGTGAGGTGGTGCCCCGTACAATGGAATCATCAATCATAACAACACGTTTGCCTTCAACCACACGGCGCACGGCACTCAGCTTCATCTTCACGCCCTGTTCACGCAATTCCTGGCTTGGCTGGATAAACGTACGTCCGGTGTATTTATTCTTGATCATGCCCATCTCGTAAGGAATACCGGTTTGCTCAGCATATCCAATTGCCGCGGAAATACTGGAGTCCGGTACACCTGTTACCAGATCAGCATCCACAAAAGATTCAATCGCCATGCGTCCACCCATCCGCTTCCGGGCAGCATGCTGGTTGGCCCCGTTCATGTCACTATCCGGACGGGCAAAATAAATATATTCCATCGCACACAGTGCCTTGCGGTGCTTGTGATGATCGAAGCGATCCTTGTGCAGACCATCTGCGTCGAGCACCAGCAGTTCACCAGGTTCAATATCGCGAATCAATTCTGCGCCGATCGTTTCCAGTGCACACGTTTCGGATGCAAACAAATATGCATCTCCGAGCTTGCCCATCGTCAGCGGACGCAGACCGTGCGGATCAGAAGCCACCAGCAGCTTGTCGTTGGTCATGATCAGAAATGCATAACCGCCCACAATACGTTGGAAGGCATCTTTTGCTGCTTCCACCAAACCCTTCGATGAACGTGCAATCAAATGCGCAATAACTTCCGTATCGCTGGTTGTCTGGAAGATCGACCCGCTCTGCTCCAGCTCCCGGCGAATCGTTGGTGCATTCACGATATTCCCGTTCGTGGCAACGGCCAGATCCCCGTCACGATACTTGAAAACCAGGGGTTGTGCATTGGTCAGTTTACTGTCGCCGCTCGTGGAATACCGAACGTGACCGATGGAAATATCACCAGACAAGGTCTGCATCAGGTCTTTGGTGAAGACTTCCTTCACCAGACCCATACCACGATGGTAGTTAAACTGGGTACCATCACTCACACACATACCTGCACTTTCTTCGCCCCGATGTTGAAGCGCATGCAGTCCATAATAGGAGAGCGAAGCAGCATCAGGGTGTCTGAACACTCCGAATACCCCACATTCTTCCTTTAATTTATCGAGTCCTTCCTTACCGGACCCTTCGTTATAATAATCGCCTGTCCACCACTGTCCTGTCGTCAGTTCATGAGACATGGAATCGCATCCTCCCAGACCTGAGCCAAACCTCCTACGGGTTCGTTCACGGCTGATGTTCCGTTCAATTCGATCGTCAAGTTGCTTCCTTCCACACGTCCAATAACAGCTACGGGTACACCGCGCTCACGTACAAATGCTTCAAGTTTACCTGCTTGCTCCGGCGAAGCGGACAGCAGAATGCGGGATTGGCTCTCACTGAAGAGTGCATGATCCGCACGCAGTGCAGTTTCCACATTCACCTGTGCACCCACGTTGCCGCTGATGCAGGATTCAGCCAAAGCTACAGCCAATCCGCCCTCAGACAAGTCATGTGCCGAGCGAACAAGTCCGGATTGGATAGCTTCCAGCACGGTGCTGAGGAGTGCTTTCTCCGTGTTCAGATCAAGCTGCGGCGGACGGCCTTCCGTTTTGCCATGAACCGCGTACTGCAGCTCGCTGCCACCCAGCTCCGCTTTGGTCTCACCGAGGAGGATGATCACATCACCTTCGGATTTGAATCCCTGTGTCGTGATATGATCCGTATCATGAACGAGACCTACCATACCGACTACTGGCGTTGGATAGATTGAGCCTTTGGCGTTTTCGTTATAAAGACTCACGTTACCACCAATAACCGGCGTATCCAGTACGCGGCAAGCTTCTGCCATACCATCAACGGCTTTTTCCATCTGCCAGAAAATGTCCGGCTTCTCCGGGTTACCGAAGTTCAGGTTGTCCGTAATCGCCAGTGGCTCCGCACCGGAACATACAATGTTACGAGCCGCTTCACTAACTGCAATGCGGCCACCCACTTCAGGATCCAGATATACATAACGTCCGTTACAGTCCGTTGTCATCGCCAGACCTTTGCGTGTTCCGCGAATTGTTACCACGGCAGCATCCGAACCCGGACGAACTGCTGTACTTGTACGAACCATGTAGTCGTATTGATCGTAAACCCACTTTTTGCTTGCTACCGTTGGCGAAGCCAATACCTGTTTCAACGCACCGCCGAGATCCGACACTTCATCGTAACGCAGCGTGTCGATTGAAGCACTTTGCTCGTAGTAAGCCGGTACAGAAGATGGCTTGTTGTACACTGGACACTCATCGACCAATGCCTTCACTGGCATATCCCCAACCACTTCGCCGTGATGGTACAGCTTCAGACGTCCGTCATCGGTAACTTTACCGACTTTTGCACAGATTACGCCCCAACGTTCGAAGATCTCCATTGCTTGCGCCTCATCCTTCGGCTCAACCACGAACAGCATCCGTTCCTGAGACTCGGACAGCATCATCTCATAAGGCGTCATGCCTTCTTCGCGCTGCGGTACCTGATCCAGATACAGTTCCAGACCATTACCGGCTTTACTTGCCATCTCCGCACTGGAGCAAGTCAGGCCAGCTGCACCCATATCCTGAATACCAAGTACGATACCCGTGTCGATCAGTTCAAGGCAGGACTCCATGACGAGTTTTTCCATGAACGGGTCGCCGACTTGGACCGCTGTCTTCTTGGATTCGGATTCTTCTGTCAGTTCTACTGATGCAAACGTTGCACCGTGAATTCCATCACGACCCGTTGGAGGACCAACATAGTACACTGGATTTCCTACGCCTTTGGCTACACCGCGCTGGATTTTGTCATGATCGATCAAGCCTACGCACATGGCATTAACGAGTGGATTGCCTTCATAACTTTCGTCGAACATCACTTCACCGGCTACCGTTGGAATCCCGATACAGTTACCATATCCGGCAATACCGGATACGACATGCTCAAACAGGTATTTCACGCGGTCGCTCTCCAATTTCCCGAAACGAAGCGAGTTCAGCAGGGCTACCGGTCTTGCACCCATGGAGAAAATATCACGGATGATACCGCCCACGCCTGTTGCTGCCCCTTGATAAGGCTCTACCGCGGAAGGGTGGTTATGGCTTTCAATTTTGAAAACAACAGCCTGGTTGTCGCCAATGTCAACGATCCCGGCACCTTCACCTGGTCCCATCAGGACACGCGGTCCACTGGTTGGGAAACGGCGCAACAGCGGCTTGGAGTTTTTGTATGCACAGTGCTCGGACCACATAACGCTAAATACACCGATTTCCGTGTAGTTCGGCTTGCGTCCCATGAATTCACAGATCAGCTCATACTCGCTGTCCGACACGCCCATTTGTGCGTAAAGTTTATGTTCTGCGACCTGTTCTGCCGTCGGTTCCTTAGCGGATAGCTGCTGCGTCATGTCGATCCCTCCATGCTTTCAAAATAGATGTAAACATTCGTTTGCCGTCTTCCGAGCCCAGCAGTGAATCCACCGCGCGCTCCGGATGCGGCATCATGCCAACCACGTTTCCACCCTCATTACAGATTCCTGCGATATCGCCCAGGGAACCGTTCGGGTTGCTGCCGTACGTAAATACGATCTGGTTGTTCGCCTGCAAGCTCGCGAGCGTCTCTTCATCGCAGTAATAATTACCTTCACCGTGAGCAATCGGAATGATAATCTCTTCCCCAGGTGCATAATCACGTGTAAATGGTGTATCTGCATTCGTTACTTTCAATACCGTATCGTGACAACGGAATTTCAGTGACATATTGCGAATCAACGCACCCGGAAGCAATCCGGCTTCAGTCAGAATCTGGAATCCGTTGCAGATCCCCAGAATATATTTGCCTTGTTCAGCAGCTTTGGCTACCTCATTCATTACAGGTGCGAAGCGGGAAATCGCCCCACAACGCAAGTAGTCTCCATAGGAGAAACCACCCGGAACCAGGATACAGTCATACGCCGAAAGATCCGTTGCCGTGTGCCATACATAATCAACCTCTTGCCCAATGGCATCTTCCACTGCCTTGTAACAGTCAATGTCGCAGTTGGAGCCAGGGAACACAAGAACTGCAAATTTCATGGGATTAACCCTCCAATTCGTAGCGGTAATCTTCAACAACGGTGTTGGCCAGCAGCTTCTCACACATCACAGTCAAACGTTTTTCCGCTTCTGCGCGATCAGTTGTATCCAGGTTCAGTTCCATGACTTTACCGATCCGTACACTTTCCACTTCATTGAATCCCATCGAGTGCAGGGCACCTTGAACGGCTACTCCTTGCGGGTCGAGTACGCTTTGCTTAATAGTGACATAGACGGTTGCTTTGATCATGATCCTATGTTCCTCCTCAGTAATGAACGGGATAAATGCTTTATGCTGTTAAAAAAAGGATTTGGGAGCTTGCTCCGGGGCGGATTGTTCTTCCGGTCACTGTTGTCCCCAGGTTTTTCTGAATTGTTTTGGCCCGCTCTGCGGTCAAAACCCGGGGACAAAGGCGAACGCTATCGCTCCTTTAAGAACAATTCCGCCCCTCCGCTAGTCCATGCGGCGTTTTTTTGAAAGGCCTAAATCTTTTACGTTGCACGGTGGGTGATGGTATAGTCTGACCATTACATTTAAATAATAAATGGTCTATAAAATACTTTAGTAATCAAAGAATTTAATTCTCGTAATTTTTCAGGCTTCCTACCTGTGGGAAGCCTCCGCACTTAATTACCTCATCCCCCAGTTTGATACTGGCGGAGGGAAAGATTGAGCTGGAGAAGCGGAGCGTTCGCCTTTGCAACCGGAATGTTTCTTTTGAAAAAAGATTCCAATCAATACATTCCGGGGCAACAGCGATCGAAAGCCAAACTTCCCCGCAGCTCACCTCAAACTTCCCGTTTATTATTTCGTTAAACGGTTATAGATATCGACGTATCTTGCTGTTGTTGCCTCCACCACCGCTTGTGGCAGCGGGTCAGGCTTACTGTTTTTGTCCCAATCGGTTCCTGCCAGATAGGTGCGCACCGGCTCCTTGTCCATGCTGTCGATCTCGATGTCTAGTGCGTAGTTCTCTTTTGCCCAGAAGCGTGAAGCATCCGGGGTGAAGATTTCGTCGATCAGGATGACCTTGCCATCGACGATACCGAACTCGAATTTGCAATCTGCGAGAATAATGCCACGCTGATCACAATAATCCCTAGCAAACTCGTACAGACGCAGGCTTTTTTCCTGAAGTTCAACTGCGAGCTCATTGCCAACCAGTTCTTTCATGCGGTCCATCGGGATGTCTTCATCATGGCCTACATCATTTTTGGCAGCCGGAGTGAAGATGGGTTTTTCGAGTTTGGCGTTTTTGCGAAGTCCTTCCGGCAGTTTGATGCCGTTTACCTCTCCGCTATTCTCATATTGTCTCCATCCGCCGCCAGTGATGTATCCGCGTACGACACACTCGATATCGATGCGTTCGGCTTTGCGTGTTACCATAATGCGATCTTTCAGAAGCTCAGGGTCCACAATCAGATCACCGAGAAGGTTTACGTCCGTATGAACTATGTGGTTGTCCATCATGTCGCTCGTCAGTTCAAACCAGAAGCTGCTGAGTTTATTCAGCACATTGCCCTTCTCGGGCACCGCTGGGTCCAGCACGTAATCAAAAGCTGAAATCCGGTCCGTAACCACGATCAGAAAATGTTCCCCCAGATCGTACAATTCACGTACTTTTCCTTTGTATAACAGAGGTGCTTTAACGAGATCTGCCGCTGTGGACAGTGCCATGGAGGCTCACCTTCTTTCAGGAGATATAAGGCTACAGACAGAACCGCGATGGAGCAGACTACACTCCGATAACAGAACAATCTTTCGATCGCTGTTACCCCCGGATTTTTTTGATCCACTTTTTCCAAAGTGTAAATCCGGGGATAAAGGCGAGCGCTTCGCTTCTACAGATTTGCTCTGTAATCTCCGTTCCCTGCTGGTCCATCATTCTGCTCTCTAGCCTTATTGGAGTTAATTAGTTGGTCAAACCAAGCTTCTTGAAGATGGTATCAACATGCTTCAGGTGCCAAGACGGGTTGAATGCATCTTCGATTTCCTCATCGCTCAGCACCTCGGTGATTTCCGGTGTGGCTTTCACGATATCCTTGAACTGGCGCTGTTCTTCCCATGCCTGCATGGCACGTGGTTGAACGGTATCATATGCCTGTTCACGGCTGAAGCCTTTGTCGATCAGCTTCGTCAGTACGCGTCCAGAGAATGGAACGCCGAAGGTACGCTCCATGTTCCGCTTCATGTTCTCAGGGAACACTGTCAGGTTTTTCACGATGTTACCGAAACGGTTCAGCATGTAGTTCAGCAGCATCGTTGCATCCGGCAGGATGACACGCTCTACAGAAGAGTGTGAGATATCGCGCTCATGCCACAGTGTTACGTTCTCGTATGCTGACACCATATGTCCACGGATGACGCGGGACAGACCGGAGATATTTTCGCTACCAATCGGATTACGTTTGTGCGGCATAGCGGAAGATCCTTTTTGACCTTTGGCAAACGCTTCTTCCACCTCACGGAATTCACTCTTTTGCAGTGCACGAACTTCTGTAGCAAACTTGTCCAATGATGTTGCGATCAATGCCAGGGTAGCCATGTATTCTGCATGACGGTCACGCTGCAAGGTTTGTGTCGAGATCGGCGCAGGCTTCGTGCCCAGCTTCTCGCAGACAAACTCTTCAACAAACGGATCGATGTTCGCGTAAGTTCCTACCGCACCGGAGATCTTACCGTACTGCACATTGTCTGCCGCATGGCGGAAACGCTCCAGATTACGTTTCATCTCTTCATGCCACAGGACCATTTTCAAACCAAAGGTTGTTGGCTCGGCATGCACCCCGTGTGTGCGACCCATCATTGGCGTATGCTGATAAGCGAGGGCCTTCTCACGCAAGATCTCGATAAAGTTCACGATGTCGCGTTCCAGAATTTCATTGGCCTGGCGCAGTACGTAGCCCAGAGCCGTATCGACCACATCCGTGGATGTCAGTCCGTAGTGCACCCATTTGCGTTCTGCACCGAGACTCTCGGATACCGTGCGTGTAAAAGCAATAACGTCGTGGCGCGTTTCCTGTTCGATTTCATAGATGCGATCGATATCAAAAGAAGCGTTTTGACGAAGCAATGCTGCTTCTTCCTTAGGAATAACTCCGAGTTCCGCCCAAGCTTCACATGCACAAATTTCAACTTCCAGCCAGGACTTGAATTTGTTTTCCTCCGTCCAGATGGCTCTCATTTCGGGTCTGCTATAACGTTCGATCATGAATTTGTATTCCTCCAGATATTAGTTTGTTCAATCCATTGCAATCCTTCTTCTACGTCCTGACAGAGCAGATTGACATGCCCCATTTTCCGTCCCGTTTTTGCTTCGGTTTTGCCATATATGTGAAGCTTGGGAATAACACCGAGTTCCATTGCTTCTGCATCAGGTTGACCCGTTCTGGCGATAATTCCTTCCAGATGTTCTCCAAGCACATTGACCATAACCACCGGACTTAACAGTGTAGTGTCTCCTAATGGCAGCCCGCAGATGGCACGAATGTGCTGCTCGAACTGTGACGTCGCACAAGCTTCCATCGTGTAATGACCGGAATTATGAGGTCTTGGAGCCAGTTCATTCACGTACAATCTTCCGTCTGCCGCAACAAAGAGTTCCACCGCCAGCAATCCAACAGCCTGCATGGATTCTGCCACAGCCGCTGCAAGCTTCTGGGCTTCAATCTGTATGTCCGTAGCCACTCTGGCCGGTACGATCGAGGCATGAAGAATGTTGTTCACATGAATGTTCTCCGCTGGCGGGAATGTCTTGATCTCGCCACTTGTGCTTCGGGCAACCACGACGGAGATTTCGCAGTCAAACTTGATAAATTGCTCCAGTACCAGTTCCGCTCCGGTTGCCGCAAGCTCTTCGTAAACCGGTACAGCCTGACTCGCTTCGCGGATGACCCGCTGGCCTTTACCATCGTATCCTCCGGTTACCGTCTTCAAAACACATGGTACACCAAGCTCGCTTACGGCTGCTTGCATCGTATCCTTACTCGTAATCTCCCGATAAGGCGCTACTCTTACTCCAGCAGCTTCTATGGCTCGTTTCTCACGCAACCGATGCTGGGTTGTATACAACAATACACTTCCTTGCGGCACATAGGATTCACGTTCCAGCAAGCCCGCTACACCTGCATCCACATTTTCAAACTCATACGTGATCACATCACATTGACGGGCCAGTTCAAGCGCTGCAGCTTCATCGTCATATCCGGCCTCAATCTGGCGGGCAACCTGTCCGCAAGGCGAATCTGGCGCCGGATCAAGCGTGACAAATCGGTATCCCATCGCTGTCCCGGCAAGCGTCAGCATTCGTCCAAGCTGTCCGCCCCCGAGAACGCCAATGGTTGTTTTTCCTGGGAGCAGCACACGTCCAGCCATGCCGGAAAGATTTAATTCAGTTTTACTCATAGCTCATCACTGCTTTCGAGTACTTCACGTTTGATCCGCTCTCTGCGGGCTTCGCAGCGATTACGGACATCCTCATCGAACGCACCAATCATCTGGCCTGCAAGCAGCCCTGCATTAGTAGCACCCGCCTTGCCAATCGCTACCGTTGCGACAGGAATGCCGCCCGGCATCTGAACAATCGATAATAGGGAATCGAGACCATTCAGTGCCTTGGACTGCACAGGTACGCCGATTACCGGCAGCATCGTTTTGGAAGCAACCATGCCAGGGAGATGTGCTGCTCCGCCTGCACCTGCAATGATAACCTTGAATCCGCGCTCAGCAGCCTGCTCGGCATATTCAAACATCAGATCCGGTGTGCGATGCGCAGATACAACCTTTTTCTCATACCCGATCTCCAGTTCATCCAGCACCTCACACGCATGCTTCATCGTTTCCCAATCCGACTTGCTGCCCATAATTACAGCGACCTGCACTGACATGAATACATCCAACTCCCGTCTGAGCTTATTTTGATAACAACCACTCTTGCCATACGCGTTCCCTTTTGAAACAAAAAAATCCGCTACCCGCGAAAACATCACATTTTCTCCGGACACCGGACTCCAAGAAATACGTATCCCTCATTTGGGCATGCCAAAAGGGGGCTTGCTGTCCGCATCCATATTCATGCGACTCTCAGCCGTATCTCCTCGTAGTCCGGAAATTTACGGTCTCCGGGTAGAGACTTCCGGGCCTTATCCCCGGCGTTATACGAGCAAATATCTATTCAATCCAAGTGACACATTTCGGTCAACCTTGGTCCATCTTTCGTTCCTACTCGACCTTATTCTCACCTGATCGACACATCTAACATTCTAACAATCCCCTACAGCTAATGTCAACTTAAAGACGAACATTTAACATATTGACAAATATAATGTTCGTGATTGAGGTGTTTCTTTTGGGCTTCATATCCATTTCATCCCATAAAAGAAAGCCGACTTCTCTTCAATGGAATGAAGACAGCCGGCTCAGTGAATATTTGGAGCTCAAAATTTATGCATTATTTAACGATCAATACAGGAATTTGAGCATGCTGCACCACATTATGGCTGACACTGCCCAATACGAATTCACGAATGCCGCCAAGTCCACGACTTCCGATGACGATAACATCCGATCCATTTTCCTTAGCGTAATCCAGCAGCACTTCAGCAGCAGCTCCTTGAATCAGGTCTACGTTTGCCGTAACTCCCGCAGCTTTGAGTCGTTCTTTCGCTTCATCGGTTGTTTGCACAGCCAGGTTGTAGTAATCGTTATTCAGAGATGGTGGCAGTGGTGCAAGTCCTTCTCCAATAAATACGCGCGGGAAGTCAAAGGCATGAATGACATCAATGACTGAATCCGGAGACACTTTAGCCAGTTCAATGGCACGATCCAGCGCCTTGTTTGAAGCTTTTGATCCATCATAAGCTACTAAAATTTTGGAGAATAACATGTAAATCCCGTCCCTTCCTTATATGTAGAAACTCCGAAGCTGGAAGCTTCGGTCTGACGTAAAACTAAAACCAGCACCATGTAACCCTATAAACGTTCTTCATGCGATATGAACCATTTGCCTTGTTTTACAGCGTCTACACCCCTAGGTTCTACTTCAAAAAATAGCCATAGATTACAGCATTCAGAAATAGCAGAAGTGGAATCCCAATGGTAAAGCTCGGATGTTTCGTTTTGTGCCTTTTCCGGTACATTGCAATCCAGACTCCAAGTGCCCCTCCGATAAACGCCAGCAGGAATAACGTCCGTTCGGGTGTACGGTCACGGCGTCGCTGCGCCCGCTTTTTGTCATCTGACATCACCAGATAACCTACCACGTTAATAAATAAAAACCACAATATGAGTCCGGTTTGCATATAATTCTAGCGGTCCCCCTATCCCGGGACATCTCCCTGTTCCTCCATTATAGTCCTCTGCAGGGACATGATCAACGCGAGAAGGGAGCCGCATAGATTGTTTAATGGAATCATCCGTTCCGGTTAGAACCTAAGACTCCTGTTTCGGAATACCGTTCAGGCTGGGAACTCTTTTACCCGCCTTGGTTGGACGTGCTCCGATGCTTTCTTCGCGGATACTGTCCTTATTCTGCTGATTATGAATTTTCTCTGGTTTGTTGTGTGGCATCTGTGTCACCTCCTTGGCTTACGTTGCCTGAAAAGGAGGGATCTTATACGACACCAAGCGAAGCGGTTTATTGAGCATGACTTCGCCAGTATCCATTCAACTTGTACCAAACTCTTTCAGGGGCACTATTCCCCTTTTTTCTCCATCGCTGCTTTCAACAAGTCTCCGAGATTGGATCCGATGGATTCCTGCTTGGCATACTGTTTGACCAGCTTTTGCTGTTCGCGTTTGTTGACGTGCTGTTTATCTTTATCCAATGCTTCCGTGATTCCGCAAGGCAGACACTGAACATAAAGGCCCGCTTTGCCTTCTTTCATTTCCATCTTCTTGTGACACTGCGGACAACGACGGTTGGATAACCGCTTCTCTGCCGAGCGTCGATAGCCACAATCCTCCGTGGGACATACGAGAAACTTGCCGCGTTTCCCTTTCTTCTCAAGCAGGCGCGCATTGCAATCCGGGCAGTGGCTGCTCGAAACGTTATGCGGCTTATACTCTGCCTTGCTTCCTTTTACAGTGGACACCAGTTCTTTAGCCATCGAACGTATGCCTTCCAGGAAAGGACCTGGTTTCCCCTGCCCACGAGCAATCCGTTCCAGTTCAGCCTCCCAACGCGCCGTCAGTTCAGGTGTGCGCAGCTGCGGAGCAGCCAGCTCAATCAATTGCTTCCCTTTACCTGTAGGATGCATGCTGTTGCCTTGGCGGTCGATGGTATCCGAGCTGACCAATTTCTCGATAATATCTGCACGCGTAGCCGGGGTACCGAGTCCGTGCTTCTCCATTTGTGCGAGCAATGCTGCCTCCGTGTACCGTTTAGGTGGCATGGTTCTTCCACTTTTAATATGACAACGCTGAACGGTAACCGACTGACCTTGCTGTACGTCTGGCAAAAGAGTGCGGCCGTTGTCTGCCTGCTCATCTGTGCGCTCATCATCTTCATCACTGTAGTCGCCGCCGTATACTTCACGCCAGCCACTGTCTTTTACCGTTGTCCCTTTAACATGGAAGGAATCTTCACCCACTTGCACAGTAATCGCTACTGAATCGTATCTGGCAGCTGGATAGAACAAGCTGATAAATCGGCGTACGATCAAATCATACAGTTTGCGTTCCTCCGGATTCAGCTGATTCAGCAGCACCGTCTGTTCTGTCGGAATAATTGCATGGTGATCCGTTACCTTGCTGTCATCCACAATTCGTTTGGTGATATTCAAGTTTTTCCGCAGCAACGGACGCGCCAATGATGCATAAGGTCCAACAGCTACACTATCCAGCCTTTCTTTCAGCGTACCTGTCATGTCCGATGTCAGGTAACGGCTATCCGTACGCGGATATGTAACCAGCTTATGCTGCTCATAGAGACGCTGCAGGACGTTGGAAGTCTGCTTGGCTGAAAAGCCATACTTGCGGTTGGCATCACGCTGAAGCTCCGTCAAGTCATAGGCCAGAGGATGCGGCTCCACTTTTTCACTCTTTTTGACCTGAGCAATGGTTCCCTTACGTCCGTCCACTCGTTTCTTCAATGCCTGGGTATCTTGAGTATCAAAGATGCGTGAATCTCCGCCTGAGGCCCGCCACACGGCTTGAAAACCTCCAAAATCTGCAGTTAATGTCTCATACTCCTGTGACCGAAAACCATTGATTTCATTTTCCCTGTCCATGATCATGCCCAGGGTTGGCGTCTGTACCCGTCCTGCAGACAACTGTGCATTAAATCGAACGGTCAGCGCTCGTGTCACATTAAGCCCAATCATCCAGTCCGCTTCTGCCCGGCACCATGCCGATTCATAGAGACGGTCAAACTGACTCCCTGGCTTCAGCGAAGCAAATCCTTCTTTGATTGCCTTATCCGTCTGAGAAGAAATCCACAGTCGTTTGAAGGGCTTCTTCCACTGCGCCATTTGCATGATCCAACGAGCAAGCAGCTCTCCCTCCCGGGCAGCATCCGTTGCGATGACAAGTTCACCAACATCTTGACGTTTCATAAGCTGCTGTACGGCCTTGTATTGATGATTCGTCTCTCTTAGCACCTTCAGTTTCGCCCGCTCCGGCAGGATCGGCAGATCTTCAAGATTCCAGGTGGCGTACTTCTTGTCGTAATCTTCAGGTTCCGCCAGCCCTACCAGATGCCCAAGTGCCCACGTTACGATATATTTAGGACCTTCCAAATAACTCTTATGTTTATCACGCGCTCCCATAACTCTGGCAATTTCACGTGCCACAGATGGTTTCTCAGCGAGTACCAATGTTTTCACTTCGTATCTCTTCCTTTCTTCATACACCTTGTAACCCACGTTCCTATCCTTTCATTATATCATTTCATACCAATCGTTTCTTGGCCTATCCCAGGTGAACGATTAGCCTGATAAATTACTGTTCTAGATTGTATGTAAGATAATATAACACATTTATGAACACTTAAATTTCTTTTAGGAATGAAAATAAGAGCATCCGAAAGAAATAATCACATTAATACAAATTGTATACGTTTTTTTGGATAAATATGAATGTTGTAAGAATACCTCACATGTTATTAGAATGTGACAAAAGCATATGCAGCCGTTTCATCACACACATCATTGCGACAGAAGGGAGCGTGGATACATGACTTATCATGGATCTGTATTGAAAAAGAGTGGAGCTCTGTTACTGACAGGAGCAGTAATGGTTACAACTTGGGGAGGAGCTTCCGTACCGCTGGCATCAGCCGGAGCAGCAACCCCATCAAGCAAAACAACGGTCGCAGCAACAGCTGCAGGGAAGGCACCTGCCACGCCTGCCGCATTTATTAAAGCCATGGAAGAAGCAGCGACACTTGCAGGTGTGCCTTTTTCAATGGACGAGCTATCAGGCAAAACCGTTCAGCGTAAGGATGCTGCTCTAGCTCTTCAAACCTGGTTGAAGCTGGAGTCCACCACAGAGTCATTCAAAGACGTACCGGACCAATCCAGCTATGCAGGTGCCATCGGTGCCTTGAATGCTGCAGGGTTGATGAAAGGTTATACTGATTCCCTCTTTCTACCTAACGCTTTCCTGACGGAAAATGATGTCGCTATATTGAAAGATCGCATTTATAACTACATAAAACCATTTGTTCTGGAGGAAGCAACGATTACGGAACTCCAGGCTGCAATGACGCAAGGAAAGCTTACATCTAAGGAATTGGTTCAAATGTATCTGGATCGGATTGAGAAATTCGATGATCAGGGAGTTAGCATTAATTCCATACTAGCCTTAAACCCGGAAGCACTTGAACTTGCCCAGGCTTTGGACGAAGAACGTGCAGCCAAAGGCGCACGCGGACCGCTGCATGGTATTCCGGTTCTTGTGAAGGACAACTTCGATACGAATGATATGCCTACCACTGCCGGCTGTATCTGTCTGAAGGACTCCGTGCCTGCCCAAGACGCTGAGCAAGTGAAAAAACTCAAAGAAGCGGGTGCCATTATCCTCGGTAAAACAAATCTGCATGAATTTGCATTTGGCATTACTACATCCAGTTCATTGGGTGGACAAACCCTGAACCCTTACGCACTAGATCACTATCCTGGCGGTTCCAGCGGCGGGACAGGGGCAGCGATTGCCTCCAACTTTGCTGCAGCAGGCATGGGTACAGATACGGGTGGATCCATCCGTATTCCATCCAGCTTCAACAGCCTTGTCGGAATTCGTCCAACGATTGGACTATCCAGCCGTGAAGGCATTATCCCGCTTGCTCTGACTCAGGATGTAGGTGGCCCTATGGCTCGTACAGTTAGCGACGCTGCGATCATGCTGGACGCTACAGCAGGTTATGACAAGGACGATGTGGCTACAGCCTATGCTGTAGGCAAAATCCCTTCCAGTTACACTGACTTCCTGGACGTGAATGGACTTAAAGGCGCGCGTATTGGTGTAGCTACTGAACTGATCCCAAGCACCAAAGCAGAAGAGAAAGCCGTTGCTGATGTCATCAACAATGCAGTGGAAGAATTGAAATCTCTGGGTGCAACTGCTGTACCCATTAGTATTCCAAATCTGGACGAAATCAACAAATACCCAAGCTTGAGCGGATATGAATTCAAATTCCAGCTCAACGACTATCTGGAGTCACTTGGTGAAGATGCTCCATACCACAGTCTGTCGGAGATCATCGCTTCAGGTGAATTTGATAAAACACAGGAACAATCCATGAAGGCACGCGATGCACGGGAAACGCTGGAGACAACCGAGTACAAAGACATCGTATTAAAACGTACTCAAATCACACGCGAAGCTATTCTAAAAGTGATGGCTGACAATAACCTGGATGCCATTGTCTATCCCACATCCACCCAGGCTGCAGCCGTGATTGGGGAGGGTCAAAATTCCGGCGGGAATAACCGACTAAGCCCATTCTCCGGATTCCCGGCTATCACCGTACCTGCCGGCTTCACTACAGAGGGTCTACCTGTAGGCATTGAATTCCTCGGCCGTGCCTTTGATGAAGGAACATTGATTAAACTCGCATATAGTTATGAGCAAGGAACCCACCACCGCCAAGCTCCTAAACTTACGCCATAACTCTTTATTGAATTTAAAAAGCTAATAGACAAAAAGTACACTTCGCCTCCACATCGGAGGAAAGTGTACTTTTTTTATTATCCTGGTAAGACAAACTGTCTTATCTGCTTAATCTCAACTTTCTACGTTACTTCATTGAATCAGTGTCTGGAACACTCCATTCCAACACAAGGCCTGCATAAGTTAAGCCACCACCGAAACCGAATAAGGCAAGGCGCTGACCCTGCTTCACTTTCCCTTCATCGACAGCCAGCTGAATGGCCAGAGGTATGGATGCAGCCGATGTGTTCCCACGATACTCCATGCTGGTTAGCGTGCGTTCCAACGGTACAGGTCCGCGCTCGCAGACAGCTTCAATCATTCTCATATTGGCGCTGTGCGGTACAAACCAGTCGATCTGCTCCGTCTGCAACCCTGAGTTCGCGATAAGTTTCGGCAATTGCTCGGGTATCAGCCGTACAGCCCATTTGTATACTTCCCTGCCGTTTTGCACAAGACGTCCGTCACCTTGAAGAGGTACCCCATTCATCTCGGAGGAAAGCCCACTGCTATAAACATGTAACCCACCATCACCCTGAGTTCCGGAAAGTGCTGCCAGAGCACTGCCCTGCCCTTCGGTTCGTTCCAACAGAAACGCTCCTGCTCCATCCCCAAACAAAATACATGTCGTACGATCGGTGTAATCCGTAATTTTGGATAACGTCTCCGCCCCGATTACGAGCACTTTGCGATACATGCCACTTGTAATCATGCTATCGGCCAGCTGCAACCCATAGACAAAGCCTGCGCACGCTGCGCTCAAATCCAGTGCTCCTGTCTGAGTAATGTTCAGACTGGCCTGTACTCTGGAAGCTGTGCTAGGGAATGCATACTCAGGCGTACTTGTTGCTACGAGGATCATATCCACATCATGAACGTCAACTCCATACCGCCGAATCATGTCTTCCACAGCCTTAACTGCCAGATCAGAAACGAACTGATCCTCTGCGGCAATTCTCCGCTCCCTCATCGCTGTTCGTTGCACGATCCATTCATCGTTCGTTTCAACTAATTTCTCCAAATCAGTATTACTTAATATACGATCCGGTACATAAGTGCCCATGGCCGTAATCGTTGCTTTCGATTGAATCATACCGGTAATCACCTCGTTAGTTTTTTACTATTATAGCACTAAGTATTAGTACTTGGTACTAAAAAATGATAAAAAGTAGTTTATTTTTGTTTTTCCTTATTGAAACCATGCCTACTGCACGTCGCACCTGAGAGAGTCAATTAACAAGTTCTCTGAAAAAACAAAAAACAGCCCAATTAATCACTATCGGGCTGTTAAAATTATAATTTGTTATATTTATAAACAAATAAAAACCACCACCGAGTTTCTTCGGCAGTGGTTCTTTGCTTGGCAGCGTCCTACTCTCCCAGGACCCTTCGGTCCAAGTACCATCGGCGCTAGAGGGCTTAACGGTCGTGTTCGGGATGGGTACGTGTGGAACCCCTCCGCCATCGCCACCAAACGAGCATTTGTGTACCAAATGCATTCGCGTTCCATTCGGTCCTACACATCGGTGTGGATGAATGGTTCAGCGTCTGTGGAACTGAAAATCATACACACATTGGAGTGTTGTACCGATTTTCATTTCAGAGATTATTCTCTGAAAACTAGATCCGAAACAAAACTTGCGATCAAAACCTGCATATTTGGATAAGCCCTCGACCGATTAGTACTGGTCAGCTCCATGCATTACTGCACTTCCACCCCCAGCCTATCTACCTCGTCGTCTTCAAGGGGTCTTACATACTGGGAAATCTCATCTTGAGGGGGGCTTCACGCTTAGATGCTTTCAGCGCTTATCCCGTCCGTACATAGCTACCCAGCGGTGCTCCTGGCGGAACAACTGGTACACCAGCGGTACGTCCATCCCGGTCCTCTCGTACTAAGGACAGCTCCTCTCAAATTTCCTACGCCCACGACAGATAGGGACCGAACTGTCTCACGACGTTCTGAACCCAGCTCGCGTACCGCTTTAATGGGCGAACAGCCCAACCCTTGGGACCTACTTCAGCCCCAGGATGCGATGAGCCGACATCGAGGTGCCAAACCTCCCCGTCGATGTGGACTCTTGGGGGAGATAAGCCTGTTATCCCCAGGGTAGCTTTTATCCGTTGAGCGATGGCCCTTCCATGCGGTACCACCGGATCACTAAGCCCGACTTTCGTCCCTGCTCGACTTGTAGGTCTCGCAGTCAAGCTCCCTTATGCCTTTGCACTCTTCGAATGATTTCCAACCATTCTGAGGGAACCTTTGGGCGCCTCCGTTACTCTTTAGGAGGCGACCGCCCCAGTCAAACTGCCCACCTGACACTGTCCCCGTACCCGCTAAGGGCACCAGGTTAGAACCTAGATACGATCAGGGTGGTATCCCAACGGTGCCTCCACACAAGCTGGCGCTCATGCTTCAAAGGCTCCCACCTATCCTGTACAGATCGTACCCAAATTCAATATCAAGCTGCAGTAAAGCTCCATGGGGTCTTTCCGTCTTGTCGCGGGTAACCTGCATCTTCACAGGTATTAAAATTTCACCGGATCTCTCGTTGAGACAGCGCCCAAGTCGTTACGCCATTCGTGCGGGTCAGAATTTACCTGACAAGGAATTTCGCTACCTTAGGACCGTTATAGTTACGGCCGCCGTTTACTGGGGCTTCGGTTCACAGCTTCGGGATTACTCCCTAACCGCTCCCCTTAACCTTCCAGCACCGGGCAGGCGTCAGCCCGTATACTTCGCCTTACGGCTTCGCACAGACCTGTGTTTTTGCTAAACAGTCGCTTGGGCCTTTTCACTGCGGCCCCCTCGTGCTATTCACACTACCGGGGCACCCCTTCTCCCGAAGTTACGGGGTCATTTTGCCGAGTTCCTTAACGAGAGTTCTTCCGCGCGCCTTAGAATTCTCTTCTCGCCTACCTGTGTCGGTTTGCGGTACGGGCACCTTCATCTGGCTAGAGGCTTTTCTTGGCAGTGTGAGATCATGACCTTCGCTACTGTAATTTTCACTCCCCATCACAGCTCAGCCTTACGATGTGCGGATTTGCCTACACATCAGCCTTACTGCTTGGACAGGCATCCATCAGCCTGCGTCACTACCCTACTGCGTCCCCCCATCGCTCGTAACGATTTACGGTGGTACAGGAATTTCGACCTGTTGTCCTTCGACTACGCCTTTCGGCCTCGCCTTAGGTCCCGACTTACCCTGAGCGGACGAGCCTTCCTCAGGAACCCTTAGGCTTTCGGCGGATCAGATTCTCACTGATCTTTTCGTTACTCATACCGGCATTCTCACTTGTATAATGTCCAGCGCTCCTTACGGTACACCTTCAACCCTTATACAACGCTCCCCTACCCCTGATGCAAGCATCAAGCCATAGCTTCGGTGGTGTGTTTAGCCCCGTTACATTTTCGGCGCAGAGTCACTCGACCAGTGAGCTATTACGCACTCTTTCAATGGTGGCTGCTTCTAAGCCAACATCCTGGTTGTCTGTGCAACTCCACATCCTTTCCCACTTAACACACACTTGGGGACCTTAGCTGATGGTCTGGGCTGTTTCCCTTTTGACAATGGATCTTAGCACTCACTGTCTGACTCCCGGAAGTAAGTCTATGGCATTCGGAGTTTGACTGAGCTTGGTAACCCTTGCGGGCCCCGCACCCAATCAGTGCTCTACCTCCACGACTCTGTTTTCCGAGGCTAGCCCTAAAGCTATTTCGGGGAGAACCAGCTATCTCCGAGTTCGATTGGAATTTCTCCGCTACCCCCACCTCATCCCCGCACTTTTCAACGTGCGTGGGTTCGGGCCTCCAGTGCGTGTTACCGCACCTTCACCCTGGACAGGGGTAGATCACCCGGTTTCGGGTCTACGTCCACGTACTAACTCGCCCTATTCAGACTCGCTTTCGCTGCGGCTCCGGCTCTTCACCTTAACCTTGCACGGGAACGTAACTCGCCGGTTCATTCTACAAAAGGCACGCCATCACCCCTAAAATGGGCTCTGACTTCTTGTAAGCACACGGTTTCAGGTTCTATTTCACTCCCCTTCCGGGGTGCTTTTCACCTTTCCCTCACGGTACTGCTTCACTATCGGTCGCTAGGAAGTATTTAGCCTTGGCAGATGGTCCTGCCGGATTCATACGGGGTTTCACGTGCCCCGCACTACTCGGGATCCGTCTCGGAGGGAACAGACTTTCAATTACAGGGCTTTTACCTTCTTTGGCGGGCCTTTCCAGACCTCTTCGTTTAACCGGTTCCTTTGTAACTCCATGTGAGACGTCCCACAACCCCAGAGAGCAAGCTCTCTGGTTTGGGCTGTTCCGCGTTCGCTCGCCGCTACTGACGGAATCACTATTGTTTTCTCTTCCTCAAGGTACTTAGATGTTTCAGTTCCCCTGGTATGCCTCACACTAACCTATGTATTCAGTTAGGTGTAACTGGATATTACCCCAGCTGGGTTTCCCCATTCGGACATCCCCGGATCAAAGCTTGCTTACAGCTCCCCGAGGCAGTATCGTTGTTCGCCACGTCCTTCATCGGCTCCTAGCGCCTAGGCATCCTCCGTGTGCTCTTAGTAGCTTAACCAATTGCTCAAGTTGAGCAATGCAGTATCACTAATATTTGAAACTTGTTTGTACACAAGTTCAGCTAAAAGGAATGTTCTAATTCGCAATTTTCGTTTCGATATCTAGTTTTCAAAGAACAAGCTCCATGCAAAAGCAAGCTGTTTGAGAGTTTGAGCTCTCAAAACTGAGCAACGAGTGAGTTAAAAGCTTTACGAAGTAAAGCTCGCTTCGGAAGCATACTTCCTGAAGACTTTTTGAATGTCTTCGTTACAGAAGACGATTCTCCATAGAAAGGAGGTGATCCAGCCGCACCTTCCGATACGGCTACCTTGTTACGACTTCACCCCAATCATCTATCCCACCTTCGGCGGCTGGCTCCTTGCGGTTACCCCACCGACTTCGGGTGTTATAAACTCTCGTGGTGTGACGGGCGGTGTGTACAAGACCCGGGAACGTATTCACCGCGGCATGCTGATCCGCGATTACTAGCAATTCCGACTTCATGCAGGCGAGTTGCAGCCTGCAATCCGAACTGAGACCGGCTTTTTAGGATTCGTTCCACCTCGCGGCTTCACTGCCCGTTGTACCGGCCATTGTAGTACGTGTGTAGCCCAGGTCATAAGGGGCATGATGATTTGACGTCATCCCCACCTTCCTCCGGTTTGTCACCGGCAGTCACCTTAGAGTGCCCACCCGAAGTGCTGGCAACTAAGATCAAGGGTTGCGCTCGTTGCGGGACTTAACCCAACATCTCACGACACGAGCTGACGACAACCATGCACCACCTGTCTCCTCTGTCCCGAAGGAAAGCCCTATCTCTAGGACGGTCAGAGGGATGTCAAGACCTGGTAAGGTTCTTCGCGTTGCTTCGAATTAAACCACATACTCCACTGCTTGTGCGGGTCCCCGTCAATTCCTTTGAGTTTCAGTCTTGCGACCGTACTCCCCAGGCGGAATGCTTAATGTGTTAACTTCGGCACCAAGGGTATCGAAACCCCTAACACCTAGCATTCATCGTTTACGGCGTGGACTACCAGGGTATCTAATCCTGTTTGCTCCCCACGCTTTCGCGCCTCAGCGTCAGTTACAGCCCAGAGAGTCGCCTTCGCCACTGGTGTTCCTCCACATCTCTACGCATTTCACCGCTACACGTGGAATTCCACTCTCCTCTTCTGCACTCAAGTCACCCAGTTTCCAGTGCGATCCGGGGTTGAGCCCCGGGATTAAACACCAGACTTAAATGACCGCCTGCGCGCGCTTTACGCCCAATAATTCCGGACAACGCTTGCCCCCTACGTATTACCGCGGCTGCTGGCACGTAGTTAGCCGGGGCTTTCTTCTCAGGTACCGTCACTCCTTGAGCAGTTACTCTCAAGGACGTTCTTCCCTGGCAACAGAGCTTTACGATCCGAAAACCTTCATCACTCACGCGGCATTGCTCCGTCAGGCTTTCGCCCATTGCGGAAGATTCCCTACTGCTGCCTCCCGTAGGAGTCTGGGCCGTGTCTCAGTCCCAGTGTGGCCGATCACCCTCTCAGGTCGGCTACGCATCGTCGCCTTGGTGAGCCATTACCTCACCAACTAGCTAATGCGCCGCAGGCCCATCCTCAAGTGACAGATTGCTCCGTCTTTCCAGCTTCCTTCAGGCGAAGAAAGCAAGTATTCGGTATTAGCTACCGTTTCCGGTAGTTGTCCCAAGCTTGAGGGCAGGTTGCCTACGTGTTACTCACCCGTCCGCCGCTAACCATCAGAGAAGCAAGCTTCTCATCAAGTCCGCTCGACTTGCATGTATTAGGCATGCCGCCAGCGTTCGTCCTGAGCCAGGATCAAACTCTCCAATAAAGTATTGAAAAGAGCGATTAGCTCATTTTGAATCTGACGAGATTAAAAATCTCATTGTTGTTCCAGTTTTCATACAGTCAAATGACATGTACCAAAAACCTTCACGTTCATCCTGCAAGCAGGATGATTACTCACTCGTTGTTCAGTTTTCAAAGATCAAACGTCGTTTGCATCCGAGTGTTGTTCTCTTCAGCAACTTTTATATCTTATCATATCCGAACCAATTTAGCAAGCACTTTTTTTCAAGTTTCTTTCGAAGCTTTTCAGTTTGCTTACCGCACCGTGTTTCTCGTGTTTTCTTGGCCGGAATTAGAATATACCATGTACAGTTTTTTTATGCAAGTACTTTTTTCAATAAGAAATTAAGAAAGAGTATACAGACTTCTATTCAAATAGTTTCTTCTATATAAAGATACGAAGTTTACAACAAGAGAAGCTATATGATCTCAACCATCAAAAGATCAAACCGAATAAGGTCCTGACCATAAACGCTGCAGCTTGTCCAAGAACTCTTTAACATCACATAAACATAAAGTTCTACAAGAATCCTTTTATTGATCAAACTGTGTATCTTTATTGACGTACCTTTCCAAGCTATAAATCACCTCACCATATCTCTCACCAACTTTCCCTCTATATATAGAACGTAACTTACCCACTATATAATGAAAGGAACTGTATTATATTTCTCAAGCGAGATTAAATTCTGATTCTATTTAATAAAAAAAGACGAAAGCCCTGATCAAGCCCAGGAGCTTTCGTCCTTCTATATAGTAGAAATGAATTATTCTCCGCCCATAAAGATATAGCGAGCAAGAACAATGATTGCGAGAATCCACATCAACCAGTGAATCTTCACTTTGCGATCCGTAACCAGGTTGCTGAATACGGCCAGAATGACATAAGACAGAATACCTGCTGAGATCCCGTTTGCAATTCCGCCTGTGAAAGGCATCAATACAATTGTCAGGAATGCAGGGAACGCCTGAAGGAAATCATCCCACTCAATGCTGCGCACCTGGCTCATCATCAATACACCTACGATAATCAGGGCAGGAGCTGTAGCAGCAGATGGAACAACCAACGCAAGCGGAGCAATGAACAGCGCCAAAATGAACAAGATCCCAGTCGTTACCGAAGTCAGACCCGTACGTCCACCCGCTTCAACGCCGGAAGCACTCTCGACGAATGCCGTAATAGTACTCGTACCCAATGCCGCACCCGCACTTACACCTACTGCATCGACGAGCATTGCTTTACCAATTGTTTTCTCGCCTTTTTGCTTGTCTTTCATAATCCCCATCCGGGTCGCAGTCCCAACCATTGTACCGAACGTGTCAAACAATTCAACGAAGGTAAAGATGAAGATAATTTCAAACAATCCAAGGCTGATTGCGCCCTTCAGGTCCAACTGCCCAACAGCCAAATCACTGAAATTAGGCAGCCAACTTGCACCGGATAGTCCGCTAAGATTCGTAACACCCATTGGAATACCAATTAGAGTTGTAGCAACGATACCAATGAGCAGTGCACCTTTTACACGCATAACCATCAGTACAGCAATAAGGATCAATCCAATCAGTGCCAATAGCGCATCATGATGCGTTACAAAATTACCGAGCGACAAGTTGAAACTGCTGCCGGGAATCGGCTGGCTAAGGTCTGCATCTGGCGCAACATTAACCGTAACTGCAATAAGGTTGGCCAATTTGAAACCTACAATAGTAATAAAGAGACCGATACCGACCGTAATGGCCATTTTCAATGTTTGAGGTACAGCCACAAGCAGCATCTGACGAATTCTCGTCACGGTCAAGATAATGAATACGATACCCGAGAGGAATACCGCTCCGAGAGCAGCTTGCCAGGTAATTGCCCCATTAGAACTCAGCACCACCGTCATGAAGTATGCATTCAATCCCATACCCGGCGCGAGGGCAATCGGGATGTTAACGAACAATCCCATAATGATGGTCATAAGCCCAGCACCTACGGCTGTTGCAAAAAACACTGCGTTATCCGACATCCCCGCCCCGGCTGATCCGAGGAACAATGTGTTAACAAAAAGGATGTACGCCATGGTCATAAAGGTAGTAAGACCCGCAACAATCTCCGTTCTAACATTCGTTCCGTTTTCTTTTAGTTTAAAGAAACGATCCATAATCCACTAACTCCCCCTTAGAGATGCTGAAGCCATTTTGAAAAACGACAAAGACCCTGGACGGACTTACTTCACCCAGGGTTAGCTATAAGGAGAGGTGTGCCTATTGCCAAGAACATAAAAAATTCTAATGTGCGTCCATTATAGTTAACCACGCAGTCATATAGAACTTTTGCTGTGCTTAGCCTCTCCTGCTCGTAGCCAGATCATTAGGGTGATCTTGTAGAAACTCCCGGGCCATATCCCCAGGATTATACGAAGTAGTATGCGCTATTTGTTTGTTTTCCCATCCCTATTTTAGAAGCGCCGACCTTTTCTGTCAATGATAAAAACGAATGTTAATTATATGTTTGTACGGAAACGTTCGTGTTCTGAAAGCGCTATACATTTTATCGCAAAAAAAGCCACCGTATATACGGCAGCTCATAATCCAACCTATACATTGTTTCTACTGTAAAACAACAGATTAACAAACAATGCAGCAACTCAACATTATCCTTTAATTCCCGAATTCAGGTTAATCGATTGCAGGAAATACTTTTGTGCAAAAATAAACAGCACGAGTGTTGGAATAATGGCCAGAATCGCCGAACCCATCAGTTGTCCAATCATGCGATAATTGCCGTAAATATCCTGCAACAACAATAGTCCCGCGGTAATCGGCATTTTCTCGACATCTGTGTATACGATAACCGGCCATAGGAAGTCATTCCAGGACCCAATGAACGAGAATAGACCGCACACAATCAATACCGGTTTCACCAGGGGTAAAATAATGGAGTAATAAATCCGGAAATCACTTGCACCATCTACCTTAGCAGACTCGTCGAGTTCGCCAGGTATTCCTTTCATGAACTGACGAACGAGGAAGATATTCCCCATACCAGCCAGCCCCGGAATAATCATGGCCCAAGCTGTATTGACCCATCCAAGCGCCTCAATGATTTTGTAGGAAGGGATCAGGTTAACGACACCCGGGAAAAATGAAATCCCAAGAAGCGTGAAAAATAAGGCATCTCTCCCTTTGAACTTCAACCTTGTGTATCCATAGCCTGTAAGGGAAATGATAAAAACGACAAGCACCGTGTGAGATACTGCAATGAGCAGCGAGTTGCTCAGCCATCTCAGAATCGGAGCGGTTGATGTATTGTCCAGTATGGCAACGTAGTTATTAAAGTCCCACTCTTTGGGAAATAACCGGAACCCGGCCGACACCACTTCTGCCTGTGAGCGAAACGAAGTCGTAATCCCGAAAATAACGGGCACCACCCATATGACACAAATGGTTACCAAAAATAGATAGGATATATATTTAGAGATACTTATTTTTTTGACCATGTTGATATACCTGCTCCTTCCCGATCCACGTTCGATCCTGCTCCTCTAATTGGCGTTCCGGTTCATTACGTAATATTGCAATGCGGAGATGACCAGAATAACCAGTCCTAACAGCACAGCCATGGCGGAAGCCATACCTGCCACTGACTCACCGGAGCCAAACGCAAGCTGGCGAATATACATCATGAGAACATGCGTAGTCTGCTGTGGTCCACCATCGGTCATCATCAGCGGCTGACCAAATACGTTAAACGAACCAGCTGTTGTCATGACAAATGTAAAAATCAACGGGAAACGGATGGAAGGCAGCGTAATGCTGAAGAATCGGCGTACCGGACCCGCACCATCCATCTCGGCTGCTTCATACAGATCGCTAGGTACACCATTAATGGAAGCGCGATAGATAATCATGTTACCTCCGACCGCTCCCCACACAGATATCACAATAATAATGATCCAAGCATACGGTTGATTGGCTGCCCAGGATATCTCTGATCCAAATACGTTACCAGTGATGCCGAGCTGTTTATTGAAAATAAGTGACCAGATGAGCGCTGCGGCAGATATGGAGATCATACCTGGAATGTAGATAATCGCCTGCATGAAGCCTTTGAATTTCACCTTTTTATGTTCAAGGGCTACCGCAACAAGCAGCGGAATAATGATTAAAGGCGGAACGCTCAGTGCCACGAAAATCAACGTATTCTTCAAACCATTAAAGAATTGAAAATGAAATGAGGAATCCTGGTCGAACAGGATCGTCCTATAATTTTCAAAACCGACCCAAACCGGATCGTTAATTAGGTTCCATCTGGTGAAAGAGGCATAAATCCCGTAGATCGTTGGCAGCAGTATAAACACCAAAAACAGGATTAGATGAGGACCAACAAATAAGAACGGTGCAAATGATCGTTTATTCATATCCTTTCATTTCTCCTTTGGGAAAAGCAATGTGCCACCCTCGCGACACATTGCTTCTATTACAGTAGACTGGCAAGATGTACAATACATCCGAAATGCAATTCAGGTTTTACTGGGCCCCACTGCTTCCTTGAGCAATTTTGTCCTCAACCTCTTTTTGCATCGTTTGCAGTGTCGCATCCAGCTCCACATTGCCACGAACGATATCAGCCGCGTATTTGTCAACTGCTTCAGCTACATACGGGTAATACTCGTAAGTGTAGATGTATAGCGATTCAATCTCCTTCTCGTTTGAAGTAAAGAAAGACTGCATGTAGTCTTTGTACTCCGGACTCTCAATAACCTGTTTACTCGCAACGGTTTGTCCAGCTTTGGCCCATTCCATTGAATTCTGACGGATAAACTCCAGGAATTTACCGATCCCTTGTTCCTTCTCGTCCGTTCTCGCTTCATTGTTCAGCATGGCAAACAAGTGAGATGAAGAACGGTTTGTAAACTTATCAGCCGTAGGTGAATATACATTGGTTACACCAAAATTCAGACCTTCAACAGTGGCGTGAGCAGTCGAGCTCCATGTACCATCTGTGGAAAACAAAACATTGCCGGATTGGAACATCAGGTAACCATCTTCACCGAACGGAGTCATAAGACCAGCATCGGAGATCTTTTTGACATTTTCAAAAGCAGCCTTCATCTCAGGGGTATTGAGCGCTGGTTTTCCATCCTTCTGTACATCCCCGCCTACATTTTGCAGTTGTCCGAGAATGACCCAGCCAAGCAAAGCATCATTGACGACGAAGTCTCCTTCGTCCAGTTTGCCTTGCAAGGAAAGCATCTCATCAATCGTGACAATATCATCATCCAGGAAGGATTCCACGTTATACTTTTTCAGCAAATCCTTGTTGTAGTACATGGCATTACTGTGAATATCGAGAGGAACAGTGTACTGTGTCCCATCAATTGTTCCTGTTGACCACGCTTGCGGTAAATAGTTCTCTTCCTTAATTTCCGGCTGCGCAGCCAGCATTGAAGTCATTGGCTCAAGCACATTTTGTTTCACAAAGCCCGGAACTCGGTCAGCATGGATAATAGCCAGATCAGGAATACCTTTACCGGAGTTAATTACCGTTGACAGCTTGGTATACATATCAGACGTAATCACATGTTTTACTTTGATTTCTGGTTCGGTGGCGTTGTATTCTTTAACCAACTGGTCCATGTAGGCCCCATCCTCTCCAGTCAGAGGCGTCCAGAACGTAATCGTATTTTTGTCGTCTGCGCTGCAGCCCGACAACACAATCACCAGCAGAAACAGCGTCGATACCATGAGAATAAAACCTTTTTTTGTACGTTTCACACAAGAACCCCCCTAGAATGATCAATCCTAAGCACATTTGTAAACGCATTCATATTATTGAGAAAATCACAGGGATCTGCAGTTTTTCTTTGGAAACTGTCCCTGAATACCGTGTATACTTGCTGAAGGAAGCTTGCCTAGGAGCACTCCCTTCGCTCCATCACACAAACGTTAATAAATGAATTAATCATTAATGTTTGTGTGAATTTATCGTAATTCATAGCGCTTACATTTGTCAACCACTTTGTTCCATTTTTATTTTTTATTTATGCTATAGCTCTATACGTTCACCGGACGACCATCTGGAACGGGTTTGCCAAAGTACGGGAATCCAAACTCATCCCAACCAAAGACCTGTGCCCGCATGTGGCGATTCGGATCATAGAGTGGGTCTCCCTCAATTTCTTTATAATTGCGAGCATGATAGACCAAAATATCCTGGCTTCCGTCCTCCGACACGGTGAAACTGTTATGCCCAGGGCCGTATTGTCCCGCCTCTACATCGGTTTGGAATACAGGGGCCGGAAGCTTTGTCCAACTCTTCGGTGACAACAGGTCGCTCCCTTCCTCTGCATACAGCAATCCCATGCAATAATTATGATCAGTTGCACTCGCGGAAAAGGATATAAATATTTTGCCATTTCTATTCAACACCGCTGCGCCTTCGTTGACCAAAAAACCGATTTTTTCCCAATCATGTGTCGGCTCAGCGATCATCACCTGTTCGGAAGCGAGTGTCCACGGATTTTCCATGGATGCAATATACAAGTTGGAATTACCTACGATGTCGGGATCTTTCTGTGCCCAAACCAGATATTGAACGTCATTATGTAGGAATGAGGTCGCATCGAGTGCGAAGCTCTCCCATTTTGTCTTGATTTGCCCCTTTTCTTCCCACACTCCTTCAAGTGGGTTCTCCGAGGCATTTTCCAGCACGAACATGCGATGGTCAAAAAGACCTTCCACCGTAGCCGTTGTTCGTGCTGCAGCAAAATAGATATACCATTTACCGTGGACAAAATGGATTTCCGGTGCCCAAATGTTGGCACTCATCGGTCCTTCATCATATTTGCGCCATACAACGACGGGCTCAGCGCTATCCAGCTCTTGAACAGTGCGAGCTCTTCTAACCTCTATTCGATCATACTCAGGCACGGAACCTGTAAAATAATAATAGCCGTCGGTATGTTTGTATACCCATGGATCGGCTCGTTGCGGTATAATCGGATTAACAAATGATTCCTTCTTCGAAACTGTACTCACGCTGTCATCTCCTGTTCTGCACGATAGGTTAATGTTTTTGTTTATATATTCGTAAATTTGTTATTAATTCACCTAAATATTAAGTTATTAAGCTACACGTGTCAATGAGTTGGCAGGGTTTTTTTGGTTATTTCATGGTTCGTTTTTACATTTTTCCGAATTTTTCTGTTTTTATGTTGTATATCTGGTATTATTTATATAAAAACGTTGTGATTATTTTCGAATTCCGATATTATAATATTCTACGTTTACTATTCACATAAATGTTAATATTTCATTTCTTCGGAGGAATTACATTGAAAATCGACCTGAACGAAAAAAACCTGCATATCTTCGAAGCCCTTTCTAGCAGTGTGCGCATTCAGATCGTTCATCTGCTATCCAAGAACTCTATGAATATAAAAGAACTGGCCGAAGCGCTTGGACTCAGCAGTGCCATTATGACCATGCATGTCAAAAAACTTGAAAAAGCCGGTGTTATCGAATCCAACATGGCCCCAGGCAAAGGTGGAGCGGCCCAAAAGGTCTGCTCTCTTCGCATGGACACTCTTGAAATCGCATTCCCGACCAAGGATGTCATCCAACGTGAGATTCACAAAACTGAAATCTCGGTAGGACATTTCACTGATCTGCAGATCAAACCGACTTGTGGCATTTGTACAAGGGATTCCATCATTGGTATTTTTGATGATCCCCGGTATTTTCTTGACCCTGATCGATTAAAGGCCAAAATTTTGTGGTTTGGACAAGGGTTTATTGAATACAAGGTACCGAACTATCTCATGGGTGATGAGAATCCGGAGGAATTGGAGATTTCAATGGAAATCTCCTCGGAGGCACCACTGACCAACAATAACTGGCCTTCAGATATTTCGTTTATCGTTAATGGCGTTGAGGTAGGGATGTGGACGAGCCCAGGTGACTTTGGAGGAAAAGGCAAACTGAATCCACCCTGGTGGTTTGAGAGTGTAAATCAGTACGGCCTCCTGAAACATCTCATTATCAAAAAGGAAGGCACATTTATGGATGGCGTGAAATTGTCTGACGTTACCATCGATGATATTGGTATCCGTAACAGCTACTGGTCGCTTCGCATTGCCGTCAAGGAGGATGCAGAGCACATCGGTGGCGTTACGTTATTCGGAGAAGGATTCGGTAACCATAATCAGGACATCATTTTCCGGCTGTACTACACCGACAAAACTGAAAAGCCTGAGTGAATTAACGTTTGTAGGCCTATGGAGACTAGGCTTCATAGAAACCGATTGCGTGGTTGTAGTATACTTTCTCTCCATCGGCGCTTCTGAGTTAGTCATCACTGGCGCAACATTACTGCACAACAAAGAAACTCCCTTTGACATGTGTAATACATGATCAAAGGGAGTTTCTTTTCGTTCAATACCGTTTATTCGTAAACTATTCCCACTCGATAGTTGCAGGTGGTTTGGAAGTCACGTCATAGACGATCCGGTTAACGTTATCGACTTCATTAACGATACGCACGGAGATTTTCTCCAGTACATCCCAAGGGATACGTGCCCAGTCGGCCGTCATACCGTCGATGGATGTTACGGCACGAATACCTACAGTGTAGGAATACGTACGAGCATCACCCATAACGCCTACGCTCTTCATGTTCGGTAAAGCCGTAAAGTATTGCCAAATTTCGCGGTCCAGACCCGCTTTGCCAATTTCCTCGCGCAGGATGTAATCCGAATCACGAACGATTTTAAGCTTCTCTTCCGTCACTTCTCCAAGAACACGGATCGCAAGACCCGGACCCGGGAAAGGCTGACGGTGTACAATTTCGTCCGGCAGGCCGCACTCTGTACCCACTTTGCGCACTTCATCCTTAAACAGGGTGCTCAGTGGTTCAATCAGTTTAAAGTTCATATCTTCAGGCAATCCACCCACGTTGTGGTGAGATTTGATCGTTTGTGCTGTTGCTGTTCCACTTTCCACGATGTCCGTATACAGTGTACCTTGCGCCAGGAATTCGAAATCATCAAACTGCTTGGACTCTTCATCAAATACGTAAATAAACTCGTTACCGATAATTTTACGTTTTTGTTCCGGATCATCCACGCCAGCCAGCTTGGACATGAAGCGCTCCTGTGCATCGATTTTGACAACTTTCATGTCAAATTTGCCAACAAACGTCTCCATTACGCTTTCGGCTTCGCCTTTACGCAGCAGACCGTGGTCAATGAACATACATGTCAGCTGGTCACCGATCGCTTTGTGAAGCAATGCAGCCACAACGGAAGAATCCACACCACCGCTAAGTGCACACAGTACTTTACCGTCGCCCACTTTTTCACGAATATCCTTGATCGTGTCGTCAATAAATGTTTCCATCGTCCAGTTGCCTTCGCAACCACAGATGTTAAACAGGAAGTTGCTAATCATATCGTTACCACGAACAGAGTGACGTACTTCCGGGTGGAACTGAACAGCATACAATTTGCGCTCATCGTTACTCATCGCAGCGATCGGCGCACTCTCCGTGCCTGCATCCAGTTTGAAGCCCGGAGGCAATGTAACTACATGGTCACCATGGCTCATCCATACCGTATGTTCACCTTCAATGCCCTGTGCCAGTGCAGCACCTGCGGCAAATTCAAGGTCTGCTTTTCCGTACTCACGTTTCTCGGAACGTTCTACTTTACCTTCAAGCTGCTGTGCCATAAGCTGCATACCATAGCAAATCCCGAAGATTGGAAGTCCCAGATCATACACACCTGGATCTACATGCGGAGCGTTCTCAGCGTACACGCTGGAAGGACCTCCGGAGAATACAATACCTTTTGGTGACAATTCTGCGATCTTCTCTGCCGGTGTGTTATACGGCAAAAGCTCGCTGTATACGCCAAGATCCCGGATTCTTCTGGCGATTAACTGGTTGTATTGGCCCCCAAAGTCAAGGACAACCACAATTTCATTTTGCTTATTCATTACCGTGCCTCCCTCAATTAATGAAACTAATTATACGCAACGACAAAACATACCGTCAAGGAAAGACGAAACTCCTTTTTGTGGGCAGTTTGCAACATTCGATATGAAGACCCCTTCATTGTGAGTTTTCTACAAATCCCCCACTTCCATTCGCTTCATGTTCAAATGAGTATTTCATGCCAAGCCGTATGTAATACAGACACTACGATGACAAGCCAAAATAGAAAGAAATCGCCCAAAGACACCTTGTCCGCACTTCGGCGAGCAAGACGTCCCTGGGCAATGTTTATGGTACTTGCAGGCGCCGGGCGAGGCGAAGTGCCCGGCGCAGGAATTCAAGACTGTCCGCGCGCAGCGGACGGTCCGGCCCGTACAGCAGCCGTTCCCAGTCGGCTGCAAACCGCGCGATGTCCGCGGCGTCCGTGCCTGCGGCCAAGGCGGGTGACGCTGCATACTCCCGCAGCGTCATCCCGGGCGGCCGCGGGCCGTACCGCCGCGCGAGCGCGGCCCAGACCGGAGCTGCGGCGCTGAGCAGCCGCTCACGGTCCGGGAAGCTGCTGCGCGGCCATGCCAGCAGCAGCCTGAGCCGCAGCGCGGGGCGAAGCCGCCGCATGCGCAAGGCCACGGCAGCGGCCAGCAGCGCCGCTGCCGCAAGGGCTGCTGCGAGCCATGGCTCCGCGGCAAGAGCACGGGCGCGCGCCAGCAGCCAGGCGCCCGCACCGTCTATCCCGCCGCCAGATTGTGGCGGGATCTCCTCGCCGGGCTGTGCCCCGGCGACTACTGCGGCGTCCGTGCCATCGCCTTGCGGCAATGCGAAGCCCGGCGTAGCCTCAAACGGCATCCAGCCTGCGCCGGGGAAATACACCTCCACCCAGGAATGTGCATCCCCCTGGGTAAGGACATACTGGCCCGGTACCTCAGGATCCGGTGAACCTGCACTGAACCCCTTTACCCAACGAGCGGGAATTCCCTCTGCGCGAAGCAATACAACCATCGCCGTGGAGAAGTGATTGCAATAGCCTTCCCCTGTGACAAACAGAAAGTCATCAACGAAATCCATTCCGCGAGGCGGCATGCGAGTGTCCAGTGTATATTCGGCATGCTCTGCCAGGTAGGTTCGCACTGCCTGGACTGCATCATAACGCGTTTCGCTCTTCTGGATAATGTCACTTGCAAGTGATCGTACCCGCCCAGGGAGAGATTCGGGCAGCTGCAGGTAGGTTCTGCGGATGGCTGCCGGATCCTGACTCGAACTACGCGCCTCGCCCAATAGACGAAGCTGTTCTGGCGATGCCGCGGGAATCATGACGTCGGTTGTATACGTTTTGACCGGTTCACGACTGCTGGATCCGGCAAGCCAGAGCGTAGCCGAGTCTGCATCGGAGAGCAGGGCCATTCTATTTTCTGCGTTCTGTTCATTCTTGTCCTGAAAGGACAGGTTCAAAGGTACTCCTCCCGTAAAGAGCGGATTAGGTCCCCTCCACGGACGCTCCATCGTGACCGTTTGGCGAATGCGTGTCCAGTAGGCTTGGTTCTCCCAGCCATCGGCACGAAACAGACCTGCCGGGCTGGCCTTTTGAAAGTTTTGTGCAGGATCACTCCATGTACTGCCGTTATAATAGGAACGAGTCTCCCCGCGCCAATACGTGACTTGAGGACTCTTCGCTGTAAAAAAGACGGCATTCCCTTGTACCAATGGAGATCCCATCGGCGCATCAGATGTGCTGTATCCCGTGACAGATGCCGAAGCAGGGATGCTGCCGCGTGGTGTATAGCCTGCCCAGCGGGCAAGGCGTTCTCCAATCTGATCAAGCGATATCCGTTCCGGTTCAGGCACTGGGACAACACGACCAGGCAGAGCAGCAAGCAATACCATCCCCGCTGCTGCAGCAGCAGCCACCGTACACCAACGAACATAGGGATATCGGTGAAAGGTCGGTGTTGTGCCCCCTTCCAACAGACGGAGCAGTTGGAGAATGGTCTGGATCAGCAGTATCCATAGAACGGATCGCACTACGGAGGCGTAGACATCCAGCCCGGCCAATGTTTCCAGGAGCAGCAAATAAAGCAGGGTAGCACTGCCGAACAGCATCACACTCCGACGCATCAACACAAGGGACTGCACGGAAGCCATGAGCATGCTCCAACCACACATCATCAATAAACCTCTTGTCTCCGTACTGATGGAATAAAAGCGTCCACTTTCCATGAATGAGCGGATATCCTCCATCCATGTTTCCGGGTAACCGAGAGCCCAACCGGCAGGATCACTGCCTCCATACATCAGACATAGAGCAGTAAGAGCCACAAGCAGTCGAAGCGCTATCCCCAACATCCAGTCTGTACGCAATAATCCTGCCATCAGGAGCGCACCCGTAAGTCCGGCCATCACCGTCAGAAAATGCCCACTTCCCTGCTGTCCCGAGGAAGTAATCGGGTAGATCCATTCCAGGGAGAGAAGCAGCAGAAGAACTGAAATGCTTATCTTATACACGACGGGCTCTCTCTTAGAACGCTGGGATTTGGATCCCTGACCAAGTACCGAAACTTCTTCGGCAGATTGGACAACCGTCATATCACCACGATTACGCGCCCACATCCGAGACACCCGCCTTTCCAACGAAAGGCATGGATTGGTCTGCGACTGAGCTGACTCTTACGCCGCTAAGCCGAAGCTGTTCCGTCCACTGCTCAGCCGGATTCCCAAGCCCTCCCTGAACTCTATTCCCTTTGGCTTGTTCCTCACCCATCTGTGTTTCGGTTAACTGCACTTCTATTTCATGTCCCAACTCAGCCGCACCCAGCACCCATCCCGTCAGTACGGCATCCAATCTGCCAGTGAGGACAACAATGCGTGTCCCCGCGGGCCACTGATTCAGCATGGTTGTATCGGCCAAGGATGAATTGGATAAGTCAGCACTTGATATGCTTGCCTGGGCCAGGCTGTCCAGTGACAGATTGACATGCTCGGCATGGATCAGATCACTTAACCACGCGGATTGCTTATCCGGACCAGGCTCTATCCCTGTCCCCCAGAGTTGATAGGGAACATCATCGCGAACAGCTGTAAACACCCAGCGGGCAGCCATGTTAATGGCACGTTCAAACCCCGGATGCTCCTTCGCCCCCTGAATTCGTCGTTCGTAGCCAGTCTTACCTTCATAGAGCAGAATACCTAAAGACGTTGATTCCGATAATTCAGGCAAAAAGGTTTGAAGCTTGCCCGTCTTGGCCGTACTTTTCCAATGTATGCGTCCCAATGGATCTCCTGGTTGATACTCGCGGTACTCGGGACTTCGGTTACCTTGACTGGTTTTTGAATTTGCCGAATTCCCCTCATCTATAGCCGCAAATGCTGCAGATTCACGATCACCGAATGTTGATCCAGACGGAACGACAGCAAGAGATGTCCCACCCACCGTTTCCGCAGAGACGGTGTTCCATCCGAATACATCTCCCCAGTACAGTTGGCCTGAACCCCATTGATACAACCCTCTTCGCAAGCCGGACATTTGATATTGGTAAGCAAACTTGCGTCTCATTCCCGGAAAAAGTAATTTTCGATGCACTCCAGCGGGCGTATCCTCACAGAGCATGATCCAAAGCAGTGGAATTCGGCATTCGAATTCCACTTCCACCTGAACTCGCACCATCTCCCCAACCATAATTCGTTCCGAATTCATTTGCCGGCGAATGCGAATTCGGCGCGGCCCCAATAGATGAATGACCAGACCGCTAATCAGGATGAGAGAGGCCGTAATGGACAAAAACAGTGCCGCCTTGCCTCCATGCCATAGGTAAAGACAAGCAAAAGCTGCTGCCAAGACTGCATGGAACAGCCATTGAACAGGCGCGGTCATGATCGCCGGCCCCTTCCCTGACCTGTCATTTGCACAGGCACGGGAACCGATGCTAGTGCATCCTGAATGACTTGTTCCTGACCCCGGAATGCCTCCGTCCTGTTCTGGCCTTTCAACCCGATTCGGTGGGCAAGCACAGGCTGAGCCACCTCTTTGACATCATCCGGAATGACATAGCTTCGCCCCTGCAGGTAGGCATATGCTTGTGTTGCAACCATCCAGGCAAGCGTTCCTCGTGGACTGATGCCGAGCCTCACGGCAGGATGATTACGAGTAGCTACAGCCACTGCAACCAGGTACTGCTTGACTACGGAATCAACGTGCACATGTCTAACTTCACGCTGCATCGCATTCACTTCTTCAGCGAGCACCACTGGACGAAGTTCATCCAGTAACTCTCTGCTCTGCCCTCTGGTTAGCAGCTCGACTTCCTGTTCCGGCTCCGGGTAACCGAGCCCTATTCGCATTAGAAAACGATCCAGCTGCGCTTCGGGTAACCGATACGTGCCCTCGAACTGCAGCGGATTCTGCGTTGCCAGCAAAAAGAACGGCCTTGGCAAGGCATGTGTCGTACCATCCACTGTAATACGTCGTTCTTCCATTGCTTCCAGCAGGGCTGACTGGGTCCGGGGCGATGCCCGATTAATCTCGTCAGCCAGTACAATGTTGGACATCACAGGACCAGGCCGGAATGTGAATTCACTCGTGTGGGGGTGATACATGGATGTCCCAGTAACATCTGCAGGCATGACATCGGAGGTGAATTGAATCCGGCCCATGGAACAGCTCAAAGATGAGGCGACAGCCCGAACCAGCATTGTTTTTCCTGTACCCGGTACATCTTCCAGAAGCACGTGCCCCCCACTTAGCATTGCAGTAAGGACATATTGAATCTCTTGTTTTTTGCCTATAATTACACTCTCGACCCGCTTGATCACCCTGTTCAGCAGCTCGACCGCATGTTCATGTTCCATTCGAATATACGACATCCCTCATTCTCCTTCCATTCTGGGCATACAGAGCCATAGTAATCTATGATTCATTGTTGCCCGGAAGTAGAGAGATTAGTCCTGTCTGGATGCGTTAATTCATATCGTTCTGTACAGGTAGAAGTTTAACGCTGCCGCAAGAGGCATATTGGCCTTCACAATCCACTCGGATTCATTGGACTGAAGCGAAGATACATCCAGCCCCATTAATTCCAGCAATTCTCGCAGTGGAACCCATATCGTCCCCCCTTGACTCTGCACTGCTCCCTGTATCGTTCTATCATTCGATAGATTCGCTGATGTGGATTTCAGTTCACCACTGACGCTGTTCGCCTGGAGCACTCTATCCTTCCATAGCGCTGTCGCCGTTCTGGATTCCACGTCCCAGCGAATGCTTCCGCCAAACTTCTTCATAAACGGTCTTAATGGCACCATGATTCGCAGATCTTCCACGCGAAATTCCCCTGGCTTCAGTGTCCCCGCAGTTAGACCAATCTCTACCTTGAGTTCCTTGCCGGATAACCACAGGTTACGATTGAATTTCACATGCTCCGCCACCCACTCGGCGCCAGGTGCTTTGCGAGATTTATACTTTCCTTCAGGATGAACACGAAATTGCACCGGTTGATCCTCCGCTTTCATGGTATCAAAACGATATCCGTGATCACGATAGTATTTGATTATTCCGGGTAGTGCCTTAACCGTCTCAGCATGAGCTCCGCCATCGTGCATTAACAAGATTACTGAACCGGTACCGGCCGGCACCTTGGTGGCATTGCGCAAAATCTCTTTGGCTGGCACACCCTTGCGCTTCGAATCACCGCTATCGACGTTCCAGTCCATGACGGCATACCCGCCCAATTCGAGTAGATCGAAATAGTTTTGATCAAAATGTCCATATGTCCCGCCAGGTGCACGTACCAGGTTGGGGCGGAAGCCGGTGATCCGGTTCACGATGTCTTCCGTCTGCTTCACCTGTTTCCAGAACGATTTAAAATCACTATACAGTTCATCATAATGATGGTTATAGGTATGATTGCCAAGCGCATGTCCCTCTTCCACAGCAGCCTGAATCAACTCGGGATAACGTTCTGCCTGCTCTCCAAGGACAAAAAATGTAGCCTTTACCTGTTCCTCGCGCAAAATATCCAATACTTCACGGGTATGCTTGCCTGGTCCGTCGTCAAAACTCAGATAGACTACCTTATCCTTACTGCTCTCTTTGTTAGGTGCAGCTGCTTCAGCGCCAGCAGCGTATGAAGGATATGCTGTCCAGACATAAGAAGCAAATACGCATATTATTACCGCAAGCCGAAGCAGACACGATGTCCATGCGGGGAAACCATGCTTATGTATGGATTTGGCTTTTACGGATTGCTCTGCTTTTTCCACCATTGTGAAATCCGGTCTCTGCATCATTTACGAATCATCCTCCAACGTCTCTAGTGATTCTGCTGATAGACTTTAGCAGATTTGTTAGAATTATATGGAGGCTTACCAGAAAAAAGACGCGTTTCTGTTTTATATTTTTCACAATTTGGGTTAGCTCGTGATTGATTCTTGGCTTCGGATTGGGTAGCATAATGAACAGGCACTTATTACCGAAATCACTGCTAGTACGGGGATAAGCACTGCAAACGTTTCACATGACGGCGGACTGCAATGATCGTATACAAGACAGCATGGAGAGTCATCCGATTCCCCTGTCTTCAGGAGAGTGAATCTATTGGAATTGCTTGAAAAGATCCAACATCTGTTCGGATCCTACGGATACAGCGTTTTGTTTTTTGGCTTGTTGCTGGAATTTATCGCTCTTCCCTTCCCGGGAGAAACAACCATGGCTTACGCAGGATACCTATCATACAAGGGTCAACTGGACTTCGGGATTCTTGCCATCCTTGCCTTTCTCGGAACGACCATCGGCATGACGATTACTTACTTCATTGGTGCCAAAGCCGGTCTGCCCTTCATTGTCCGTTACGGAAAATGGTTTCTTTTTAAACAGGACAAGCTGGATAAAACGCAGAAGTGGTTCGCTAAATACGGTAATGCTTTGATTTTCATCGGATACTTCATACCGGGAGTTAGGCATTTTACTGGATACTTTGCAGGTATAGCGGCTGTTCCTTTCCGTAAATTCGCTCTATATGCATACTCGGGTGCACTGTTCTGGGTCGTGTTATTTCTGGGCATTGGAAAAGTATTCGGTCCACAGTGGAACGCGGTGTTCCATCTTGCGCATCAATATGCAGCATATATCGTTGCAGGCATTGGATTGTTACTGATCGCTGCCGTGCTGTACCGTTATCGGAAAGCTTGGGGGCGACGCTCAATCCGCAAGTCTTCTCCAATCAGGCAGAAACAAAATGCAGAATGAAGCATATCCCCGGAGTCGCCACCAGTGCGACTCTTTTTTAATTAACTCCTTTTAAAAGCATCCCTTCGAATCCATGCATAAGCCGCGAGCAAGAACGCAATACATGCGAACCCCATTCCCCCTGCAAAACCAAGTCTGCGCGGTTCTATCACCTCCAGCAGTATGCCTGCGCCAAACATAGATAGCCCAAGCATCGTACTGCTGCATGCCGTCACTAAACCATAGATAATTCCGCGGTATTTCTCTGGTGTTTCCCGCATAAGCAGCGTATCGAGACACGTGTTCCCCATACCTGACGTAAAGGCCAGCAAAATATACATCAGTACAGCAATCGATGCGAACCTGGTCTCACTTAACAGCATTAATAAGCATCCTTCGATCAACAGACATGCTATAACGCCAGGGAGCAGCCACTGCTGCAAATAACGTGAAGCCCAGCTGCTGAGCACAAGTCCAATCCCCAGTGCTGCGTAAAATAGACCCACACCCCAATCTCCGAGTTTGAATACGTCAATCGCATATACACTGATCAGTACATTATCAATCCCATTAATAACGGGAACCCACAACTCAAATGCAATAAGAATCTGCAAAGGGACCGATGAGCAGATGAACTGCCACAGCAGACGGGCACCTCCTTTGCTTTTACGCTTTGGAGCATGTGCAGGTTGTTTCCCCACCGTTTCATCTACTTGTTCGGTTCCAAGTGGTGGGAACGAAATCTTGCGGATCAGAGCAGCAGCAATCAGGAAAGCAAGTGCATTGGTTACAAAAGCAGCCTGAGGGCCCAATGTAGCCGAGACGATCCCCCCTACAAAAGCGCCCACAATGAGAACCGATCCGTTCATGACTTGTTCGAGCCCATTAATCTGGTGCAAGTTTTCCGAACGTACCAGCAAGGGGATTCCCGATTTGCGGACAGGCGCATATAGCGCTTCTGCGCATGCAAGCAACGTACTTGCTGTATAGAGAATCCATAGATCATCTGCTCGGTGTACGAACAGATAGCTTAAAGCCACGGGTACCCTTAGAAGATTGGTCACAATCATAATCGTTCGCCGGCTAAAATGCAGCGTCAATACACCACCTAGCGGTGCCAGAAGAAGAAAAGGAAACACCCTCAACCCGAGCGCCAAACCTACGGCAAGACCTGAACCGGTTGTACCAAGAATCAAGGCCAGCATGGCAACCTGACTGAATCGATCACCAATTCCGTTTACCAATCCTGCCATGAAAAGCTTCCTGTAATCGGGTTCTGCGTGCAGCAAGCGTTTAAAACCAAAACTGAATGTCATTACGATACCTCACTTATTAGTTAGATAATAATCTAATTAGATAATATTCTAATAACTTGAAGTTGGCAATCACCTTTTGTATGTGCACCGTTCTGATGTCACTTCTTTTTTGTCATAAGTTGATTTCATCCAGGTCATACTAACTTGCAAATATAGGGAAGTATGGGGGTGAAAGTATGAGTTCTGCAGCGCAGAGCGACCATGAACAGAAACTGATCTCTCCGAATCTGATTGACAATACGGAATATTGCAAACAAGTGATGGGCCAGAGCAACGACCTGATGATCCGCCCGCTCCAATGTTTACATAAGTGGCCATCGATTCTGCTGTACATTGATGGGTTAGTCGATGTTCAGATACTGAATCAGGCCATTCTGGTATCCCTGCTTCAGACACATGATCTTCCAGAGTTCTCAGCTGAAGACGAACGCCTAAGCTATCTTCAAAATGACATCCTTGCTGCTAGTGACGTGCTGCTGGTAGAGAATATTCAGGATGTGCTTAATGCCTTATTGTCCGGCTCTGCAGTACTGCTAATTGAAGGCTCAACCAAAGGTCTGAAGATTGGTGCAGCCGGCTGGGAAGATCGCGCTGTTTCCGAGCCCGTATCCCAAACCGTCGTACGCGGTCCCATGGAAGGCTTTAATGAAAACTTGCGTACCAATACCTCCTTGATCCGTAAACGGATTCGTGACCCTCATCTGTGGATCGAAGAGAGAGAGGTCGGACGAGTGACCAAGACCAAGGTAGCCGTATTATATCTGGAGCATATCGTGGATACGGAAGTGGTAGAGGAGCTCCGGCGCAGACTCGATGAGATTGACATCGACAGCGTTCTGGAAAGCGGATATATCGAGGAATTGGTTCAGGATAAGACCGGGACGATCTTTCCAACGGTATATAACACGGAGCGGCCCGACACGGTATCTGCTGCACTCCTGGAAGGCCGTGTTGCCATTATTGTGGATGGTACTCCATTCGCTTTATTGGTACCAGCCCTGTTTGTACATTTTTTTCAATCTGCAGAAGACTATTATCAGCGTGCTGATATCAGTACATTAATTCGGATGATTCGTTACCTGGCCTTTTTTATCGCTTTGCTTGCTCCGTCCTTCTACATCGCCATCTCGACCTTCCACCAGGAAATGCTGCCGACAAACCTGCTGATTAGTCTGGCAGCTCAGCGTGAAGGTGTTCCCTTTCCTGCCTTTATCGAAGCCATTTTGATGGAGCTTACCTATGAGATCTTGCGGGAGGCCGGCATTCGGATTCCGAAAACGGTCGGTCAGGCTGTATCCATCGTGGGAACACTTGTCATTGGTCAAGCTGCGGTTGATGCGGGGGTTGTGTCTGCAGCAATGGTTATCATCGTGTCGATTACCGCGATATCCAGTTACGTCATTCCGGAGAACGGATTATCCATCTCGGTTCGGATATTGCGTTTCGTATTGATGATTCTGGCGGCTGCCTTTGGTTTCTATGGCATTCTGGTCGTTCTGCTCATTACAGTGACTCACTTGTGCAGCCTTCGCTCGTTCGGAGTACCTTACATGTCGCCCTTTGCTCCGCTGGTTCAGAAGGATCTTAAGGATACAATCTTCCGCGTACCCTGGTCTCATATGAAAACTCGTCCTCTGAGTACGGGTACACCGAACAAAACAAGGCAGTCCAACAAAAAAATGAAACGCTGATCGCGGCAAGGAGAACACCGTATGAACAAATACATCCGGCTCGTTTTATCCCTTGTGGTTCTGCTTCCTCTCCTTACCGGATGCTGGGATCGCAAGGAACTCAATGACCTTGGAATTATGCTGGGCCTCGGGGTAGATAAGGATGGAGATAAAATTAAAGTTAGTGCCCAGGTGGTCGTTCCCAATGAGGTATCCTCCAAATCTGGAGGCGGGAAAGGCACTCCTGTAACCCAATATCAGGCTACTGCAGACACACTATTTGAAGCCATTCAGAAGCTGACTGAGACCAGCCCACGTCGCATATTCATGGCTCATGTGCGAATTCTTGTCTTTGGTGAAGAATACGCACGTAAAGATGGGATATATGATGTCATGGAAGCCATGACGCGGGAACCTTCTGTACGGCCGGATTATTACGTCATGGTTGCCCGCAAGACAACCGCCTCCAAAGTGCTGGATCTGCTTACACCACTGGAGAACATTCCTGCTGAGAAGCTATTTACTTCCCTGGACGTGTCCGCCAAGACTTGGTCCCCTACAACAACCGTGACTGGAGATCAACTGCTTGATTATATGCTGACTCCTGGTATACAGCCTGTAATTACCGGTGTAGAGATCATTGGGAATCAGGATGTAAGTGGGAGCAAGGACAATATCTCTTCCATTAGAACCCCAGCCAGCCTTCACACGACCGGACTAAGTGTCTTTAAAAAGGACAAGCTGATTGGCTGGTTAACCGAGGAGGAGTCCAAGGGATATAACTACATTCGGGATAATGTGGTATCCACAGTTAGTGACCTTCCCTGCGGCAATGGAGGAACAGTTACCTTCAAAGCTCTTCGGACCTCAACGAAACGCAAAGCGAAAATCGTTGATGGTCAGCCTGTGATTCATATCAAACTTGAAAATGTTTCTTCCATTGCTTCCGTTGAATGTGGCATCAAAATCGGTTCGATGGAAACGCTCAGAAAACTGGAAGAGGAGAGCGAGGAGCGATTAATCGAGCTCATGCAGACTTCGGTGAACTCCGTGAGGCGAGAATATCATGCAGATATTTTTGGATTCGGGCAGGAAGTTTACCATGCGGATCCCAAGCTTTTTAAAAAGATGGAGGATGACTGGAACAAGCACTTCGACAATCTGGACATAAAGTACGAAGCCAACGTACAGATAAAACGTACGGGAACACTGGACAATTCATTCAAAGATGAACTGAAGGAGTGAGATCTGAATGATTACGATCACGGTCATTGTTGTGGGGGTTATCGTAGGATTGATCGATCTTCCTGGTCTAATCCGTCGCAAGGAGTGGAAAGAGACTGCAGTATACAGCAGCATGCTGCTTGTTGCCACCTTCTTTAGCGTGATCGCAGCGAATTTATGGGAATTCCCAAGTCCACTCTATATCATTATGTGGATTTACGAACCGGTGAATCAATTTTTGGCTACTATCACCGGAACTTAGGCAAGGGGGTAAAACGGATGTTGGAGCAAGGACGGCTTGGAACAAGGCAGTTGGCAACCCTGACTTTCTTGATGGTTATTGGAGATATGATGCTTATCTATCCCTCCGTCATCACGTCCTACGCCAAGCAAAACGCATGGATCTGTGCCCTCATCGGAATTCCGCTAGGTATGGGGCTCATGGCCATGTTCCTTAAACTTGGCAATATGCACCCTGGCAAGAACCTGGTTCAGATTGCCCGTAAGTATTTGGGATTTTGGCCAGGAACCGTTTTTTCTATCGTATACTTATTTTATTTTCTCGTGGGTACATCCACGCATTCCCGAGAAATAGGTGATTTTATGACCAGCCAGATTTTTCAATTCACACCTATTCGAATCATTATCCTGATGTTTGTCATTACCCTTGGCTGGGGGATATACAACGGCTTGGAAGCCATCGGGCGGACAAGTGAACTGCTGCTGCCAATTGTAATCATCTTCATCCTCGTGCTTTCTTTTTGCCTTCTGCCCAAGGTAGAAATCAGTCATCTGAAGCCCTTCACAGATACCGATGTGGTCTCTCTGGCACAAGGAATACTCGTAAGTGTTACCTACCCAGTGGGCGAGGCCATCCCGATCCTCATGATCTTACCCTATACCGCGAGACAAGCTCACCGAACCCGGGACGTGGTCGCTGCCGCTGGTCTGGGAAACTTGATGTTGGCGATGCTGGTCACGATCTCCCTCCTAGTGCTCGGTGCATTTCTGACTCAGCATAGTATCTATGCATCGTTTATTTTATCTCAGAAAATTAGTATCGGAGGGTTTTTTGAACGTATCGAGGCCATTATGGCTACCTCCTGGCTGATCTCAACCTATTTCAAAGCAATGATTTATTTTTATGCGTTTATCGTTGGAATTGCAGAGCTCTTCAATCTTAAACAGTATCGGATTCTTCTTCTGCCAGCATGCATGCTGGTATTTGGAATGGCCAATGTAGTAGCTCCTAACCTGACCTTTATTGTCATTACCATCGTTCCATACTGGGTGGATTGGGATACAACTCTAGGGATTTTGCTGCCGGGGATGCTGCTGCTTATCATGATATTTAAAAAAGGAAAAAATCGATATCCAACTGATCAATGTTGAAGGAGCAGAAGTACCATGCTGATTAAAGATCGCCTGACGGTAAGGCAATTTACCCTGCTGACCTTCCTAACGATGGTCGGGGACATGATTCTCATCTATCCATCACTCGTAACTGCATATGGCCGACAAGATGCATGGATATGCTCCTTGCTAAGCCAACCGATCGGTTTATTGATGATTTGGATTCTGTTCAAACTCCATCGTACCCATCCCGATTTGTCCCTGATCGAAATCTGCAAAAAATTGCTTGGTTCATGGATGGGTTCCGTCCTGGCTGCCGGATACCTGTTTTATTTCAGCATGGGTGCTGCCATATGTCTGCGCGAAGTGGGGGACTTTATGACCACACAGATCTATCTTCAAACCCCCATCCGTGTCATTCTGACGCTGTTCCTTGCCCCCATGGTATGGGGGATTATACATGGTCTAAAGACCATGGGCTTGAGCAGTGAACTTCTCGCTCCCATTGTCGTTGTCTTCATGATTCTTCTGCTACTGGGGCTGCTGCCACAAGTAGAGCCTGCCAAACTCCAGCCCTTTCTTGAAACGCCATGGATCAAATTAATGCACAGCACGATTAGAGGTGCTTTCTCCTCATTTGGTGAGTTGATCATATTGTCCATGTTCCTTCCTTATGTGACAAGGGCATCTCATCTTAAACGGGATATATTGCTTGCTGCGCTTGGAGGGGGAATTCTGCTTAGTATGCTTGAACTCTTTTCTCTCATGGTATTCGGTCCAATCCTTACGCAGCATGGTTTCTATATCTCCTATTCACTGGCACAGAAAATCAATATCGGTAACTTTTTTGAACGAATCGAAGCATTAATGGCCATCTCCTGGCTGATCTCGACCTATTTTAAGGGCATGCTGTATATGTTCGGTTTTGTTCTGGGAATAGCCCAGTTATTCAAGTTAAAAGCGTATAAGCCCCTGATCCTGCCCTCGGCCTTGCTGATATTTGCTGCAGCCGTTCTGATCGGTCCCAATATCATCTTCTATACCAACACCGTCATGCCCGCATGGCTCGACTGGAATGTGACGGTCAGCCTGATCATCCCGCTCTTCCTGTTGCTCGTTCATCGGCTTCGCTTCCAGAGAAAGAACCGGCCCACCAAACGTGTAACACCATAAAAAAGGCAGTGGCCACGGTGATACCCGAGAACACTGCCTTCGTTGAATTTCCGCTTTTTACAGGGACTTCACAGCCTCCAAAGCTGCTTCAATATGCCCTTTCACTCTGACTTTAGACCATTCTTTAAGCAGTTTCCCTTCTTCATCAATGAGAAATGTGGAACGGACAATGCCCATGTATTCCTTGCCGTACAGCTTCTTGAGCTGCCATACCCCGTATTTCTCGGCAACCTGATGTTCTTCATCCGATAACAGGGTGAACGGCAATCCGTATTTGGCGATAAATTTGTCATGCCTGCTCATCGGGTCCGTGCTAATGCCCAATATAACCGTGTTCAACCCCTTAAACTCCTCATGGCGATCCCGAAAATCGCATGCCTGCTGTGTACAGGACGAAGTCATATCCTTGGGATAAAAGTAGATCAATACCCGCTGTCCACGGTAATCGGAGAGCTTCACCGTCTCACCAGTGCTGGACGGAAGCTCAAAATCCAGAGCGAGCTTACCTTCAGTTAACGTCATCTCTATTCCTCCTTCTCGTCTTACCCTCTATTATCGGGCTTCTCTCTACGAGCCTGCACCACGGTAGCGTTTCACGCCGTAGTTCCAGAGCGTAAGTCCAATCGCTGCGAAAACAAGTCCCATTACCGGGGTCAGCAATGCCATGCGATGCATCTCTGATCGATCCAGGAACAATGCTGCCGGATAGATCCCGACAAAGGCAAACGGAATGACCCAGGTTAACAATACCTGAATGGCTCGATTGTAGATCGTTACCGGATAACGTCCATAACCCTGAATGTTGTACATCAATGGAAGAATACCTGTCGGAGCATCCGAATAAAAGGATAGCGACGTCAGCGTAGTATAAATCCCCGCGTAAATTAACACAGAGCTTAGCGCCAGAATGATTAGCGCCGGAATATGCCACCATTCCAGGACAAGTCCCATTTCCGCCCCGCTGAAGATCATGATAATCAATCCGATAAACGAACCCACAAGTGCAGGCGGGTCCACATTTTCGAGCAATATCTGAAACAGATTATGCGCCGGACGCGTCAGAATGCGATCCATCTCACCCTTAACGATATACCGCTCACTGAACCCCCAGAGATTGATAAAACAGCTGAAGATGCCGTACGGCACCATGAAATAACCGTATACAAACAGGACTTCACTTTCACTCCAGCCCCCAAGGTTATCCGTGTGGCGGAAAACAACAAAGATAAAGATCAGATTCGTTGCCTGGAACAGCAGATCCGAAATGATCTCGACCCAGAAATCGGCACGATACGTCAGTCGTGTTTTCATGTAGTTTTTTAAATATTCCCCAATTAGACCTAAGTAGTACATGCTGTTAACCCCCTTGCACGAACAGACGCTTGCGCGCCTGACGCCAGATCAGCATCATTGGTACGAGCAGAATGATAAACCAGAGCACCTGAATGCCGAGTACACTCCAAATGCCGGTGCCTTCCACTCTTCCCGTGAATACGGAACCTGGCAGATACGTGATGGCCTGAAAAGGCAATACCTTCATGATCGCGGACATCCAGCCCGGATAGAGGCTGATCGGGATGATCAGTCCGGAGAACAAGTCGACCACGACCCGTTTCATGCGCATCATGCCTTCATTGTTCTCTACAAAAAACGCAGCCAGTCCCGTAATGACATTAATCTGGGAGTTAATGAGGAAACTGAAGAACAGCATGACCAGAAATCCGATCCACGCTGAAGGCGCAGTAGGCAGTTCAACCGGGAACAGCAGGATCGCGATGAGCATGCCTGGGATCATCAGCAGCAGGAAACGGAAAACGCCCTCACCGAGACCCTGCATCATTTTGACCATAACGTAATTGATCGGCCTTATAAATTGAATCGCAATGGATCCATCACGGATATCTGCGGCAATTTCACGGTCCAGGTTGTTAAAATAAAATGCACGCGCCATCCAGGATACCGCCACATACGTGGTCATCTGAGCTGCCGTAAATCCACCCAGTTCTCCACTTCCGCCATAAATGGCTTGCCATGTAAAGTAATACACGCCAATATTCAGCGTATATATCAAAATGCCGGAATAATAATTCACCCGGTAAGCAAGCATCGTTAGAAACCGGATTCGCATAAAATCAAAAAATGCACTATTCATCTAGGATACACCCGCCGCTTCTTTCCCTGCTCCCACAATCTCGGGACGCTCGGCAGAACCGGATTGGTAGATACTCCGTACAATCTCATCGGTATTAATCTCAATAATCTGAATATCCGTAATATCAGCCTGTCCCACCACTCGGCCAAGGACATCGGACACATTGAGTTCCAGCGGAATCCAGACTGATGCGGACAACTCGTTCTCTACCGTCCAGCGTACGGGCATGGCGGCAGTCCATTCCTGCATATGGGCTATTGTGTGACCCGTGCCGAACTTGAAGCGAATCTCCCGTTCCTTGCCCCATTGGGATTTCAAGTGATCCAGACCGCCATCATAGATGATATTCCCGGCATCAAGCATGATCACTCTTGAACACAGTGCTTCGATATCCTGCAGATCGTGTGTCGTCAGCAAAATGGTTGTTCCATGTTCCTTATTCATGTCTTTCAGGAATTCACGGATCTCCGACTTGACGACAATGTCCAGACCAATGGTTGGCTCATCCAGAAAAACAATATCGGGATTGTGAAGCAATGCGGCCACCAGTTCGCAGCGCATCCGCTGCCCGAGACTGAGCTTGCGCACCGGACGATTCAGCAGATCCTGCAGCTGCAGCCGCTCAACCAGCTCATCCAGCCGTTTGCGGAAATCGGATTCGTCCACACGGTATACCTTGCGCAGCAGATGGAAGGATTCAATGACACCAATGTCCCACCATAGCTGGCTCCGCTGACCAAATACGACACCAATATTCTGTACAAATTTCTCCCGTTCCTGATACGGAACATATCCACCAACCGATATCTGCCCTGAAGTAGGCACCAAAATGCCGGTCAACATCTTGATCGTTGTTGATTTACCGGCACCGTTCTCTCCAATATATCCGCAGATTTCACCCTGTGGAATCTGAAACGAAATATCGTTCACCGCCAATACTTCCTGGTATTCGCGTTTAAACAGATCTTGAAATGCGCCCTTCAGTCCACCCCGACTTTTCTGGACGCTAAACGACTTGCGCAAATCTTTGACATCAATCGCCAGCATGATTATACCTCACTTGGATTTTGTTGAAATTGCTTGTAGCCCAAAAAGAAATTATAATGGTATCAGTCAAAATTCAGCAAGCTTTTAAAATAGCTGAAGCTGCGTCCTCTGACTGCTGTTTGGGAAGAGACGTGTACGGAAGGCTTCAGGCTATGTTACTACGGAAACTGAACTCGTTTTTTTATTTCATCTCAAATACAAAGGAGAGCTAGCATGACCAGAAAGACGAAGAGAACCATATGGATTTCTCTTGCCGCCTTTGTTCTGATCGTTGGAGGCGCAGCGGCATTTTATTTCGGTTCTATTCTCAATCAGTTGAATGGCTTGCAGAAGGAAGGCGACGAATCTCCGTTCGCCAGTATTGAAAATGTCGAAAAAGTGAATACACCGGACCCTCCAAAATGGGAAGGCACTGAAACAGTAAATATATTGGTTATGGGTGTTGATGCCCGTGGCCTCAAAGAAGGGGAAATTCCCCGTTCGGACAGCATGATGGTTGTATCGCTCGATCCACTCACCAAAAAAATCAACTTGTTCTCCATTCTACGAGACACTTACGTCGATATAGACGGATTTGGCAAGGAGCGGATTAACACCGCTATCACCCACGGACCAAATGCAGCAATGCAAGCGGCTGGCGACCTGCTGGGGATCCCTGTCCAATATTATGTGTATACCGATTTCCAAGGATTCATCAAATTGGTGGATGCCGTGGGCGGTGTGGACTTTGACGTAGAGAAGGACATGCATTATACAAGCAAAGCAGACAATAACGAGTACGACATTGATCTGAAGAAAGGCTATCAGCATCTCGATGGTGAAACAGCGCTTATGTACGTTCGTTTCCGTCATGATGCGATGTCCGACTTCGCTCGTTCCGAGCGTCAACGTGAATTCCTGAAAGCCGTAGCGGCCAAAATGCAATCCACGACAACCATTGCCAAGCTTCCTACCATTCTGGAACAGGTGAGCCCTTATGTGGATACAAACCTGACACTCTCGGATATGTGGAAGCTCGGGGGTCTTGGATATCAGAGCAGCATGAACGGCAGCGAACAAATTCCACCGATGAACATGCTGAAGGAAGAGCGGACCGCAGGTGGAGCACAAGTCCTGACGGTAACCAATGAAGAGAAATTGAAGCAGCATATTCAGGATATTATTCATCCGCCCGCTGAACCGGAAGACAGTACGACTGGAACCGAAGATAAAACAGCAAGCGGTGAAGACCAACAGTCGGAGCAACCGGCTCAGTAATGTAAACACGCAGAGGGCAGCCATTATGCTGCCCTCTCGCTGTGTTGTGTTAAAAAAGTTTGCAACAAAATTCATAGCCGAAAGGAAATAAACCCATGAACTCATCTCGTCCCCAATCCGAAATCTTATATAAAGAGGCACTTGAACATATTGTAGGCGGCGTAAACAGTCCTTCCCGCTCATTCAAAGCCGTTGGCGGAGGCGCACCCGTTTTTATGAAAAAGGCGCAAGGCGCACACTTCTGGGATGTTGACGACAACCGCTACATCGATTATCTGGCAGCGTATGGCCCCATTGTAACCGGACACGCTCATCCTCATATTACCCAAGCCATTAGTGAAGCAGCAGCAAATGGTGTGTTGTACGGTACACCAACCGAGCTTGAAATCAAGCTTGCCAAAATGCTGAAGGAAGCCATTCCCTCCATGGATAAGGTACGTTTTGTCAACTCCGGTACCGAGGCAGTGATGACTACCATCCGCGTGGCCCGCGCCTACACCAAACGCAATAAAATCGTAAAATTTGCCGGATGTTACCATGGTCACTCCGACCTGGTGCTGGTTGCTGCAGGCTCCGGCCCTTCCACCCTCGGGATTCCGGATAGTGCAGGAATTCCGACCAGCATCGCACATGAAGTGATCACGGTTCCTTATAATGATCTGGATGGCCTGAAAGATGCCCTGGAGCGCTGGGGGGATGATGTTGCAGCAGTAATGGTGGAGCCCATTGTCGGCAACTTCGGCATGGTTATGCCAGAGCCAGGCTTCCTGGAAGGTCTGTGTGCCATGACACGTGCCAACGGATCGCTTGTGATTTATGACGAAGTCATTACGGCTTTCCGTTTCCACTACGGTTCTACGCAAACGTATGCCGGGCTTGCCAATCATGCCGAGATTGAACCCGATCTGACTGCACTCGGCAAAATTATCGGTGGCGGATTGCCAATCGGAGCCTATGGCGGACGCAAGCATGTCATGGAGCAGGTTGCTCCGCTCGGACCCGCCTACCAGGCCGGAACAATGGCCGGCAATCCTGCTTCCATCTCTGCGGGTATCGCTTGTCTGGAAGTACTGCAGGGCGAAGGCGTGTATGAAGAAATGGAACGACTGGCCATCGACCTGACATCGGGTCTGCAGGCGTCTGCCGATCGTCATGGCATCGCACTGACGATCAACCGGATTCGTGGCGCTTTCTCCACACACTTCTGTGATCACCCTGTAACAAATTATGATCAAGCTCAAGATACAGACGGTGAACGGTTCGCCTCCTTCTTCCGGCATATGCTGAACCGCGGTATCAACCTGGCTCCATCGAAGTATGAAGCCTGGTTCCTGACTACAGCTCATACAGATGAGGACGTGCAGGCAACACTGGAAGCAGCTGAAGCCTCCTTCAAGGCGATGGCTCAGGAGTAGTCCTAAGATTTCAGTGAACCAGATAAAGGCGTGCAATCAGGTTGAATATTCAGCTTGGCTGCACGCCTTTTGTATTTTCGGGTCGCTTAAAAGTCATTTCACGTTTCCGCTTTGCAGCTTCACGATCTCTTCACGAATGATCCGCATGCCTTCCTCAATCCGCTGCTTCGGCACATTGGATATATTCAGCCTCAGCATTTTATCCTGCTGCGTTCCCTCAAGGTAGTAACGCTCGGTTGTACCTGCTATTACTCCCCGTTCTTCCAGCCTTGATAACAACACGCCAAGCGGCATATTGCTGGCCAATGGCAGCACGGTATGCTCCCCACCTGTTCGCGGAGCATTCGCAAAGGGACTAAACTCCGGATCGGCAGCAAGCTGCTCATGAACCTTCTGCATCCGGGCTGCATAACGACTGCGAATGACTTTCCCGTGATGTGCAAACATGCCATTGCGAATATAGACCTCCAGCGCAGCCTGAGACAGCACCGAGGTGTCGATATCCAGCATTTTTTTGTGTCCCCCAAACGAAGGAGCAAGAGCTGCGGGAAGGACCGCTACACCAATGCGCAGGCCGGGAAACAGAATTTTGGAGTAGCTTTTCAAATAGATGACCCTGCCTACCGTATCATAAGAAAATAGCGGGTCCTGTTTTGTATTTTCCTCCAGATCAGCTAAATAATCGTCCTCCACCAAGTACACGTCATATCGTTCTGCCAGCTTGATTAACCTCTTCTTCTCGGCTAAGGTCATGGATGTCCCCAGCGGATTGTGAAAGCGTGGCATGACGTAAAAGAATTTAATATCGCCTTCACCAAATTGCCGTTCCAGCGACTCCCAATCAAGACCTTCCAGCGTACGTCTTACTCCGGTAACAGGTACATTCAGGCCTTCCAGCAGGGATGGCATAAGATGATAGCTTGGTAGCTCAACCAGAACCCGTCTCTTGCCATTCGGAAAAGCCATCAGCGCCAGCACAGCGAGCGCCTGCTGCACGCCGGATGTAATAAAGAACTGTTCCGGAGGGGCAAACACCTGATAGTCGGCAAATTGCTTTTGCAGCAGGTTGATCAATGAAGGCAGCCCCCGCTCCGTACCGTACAGAAATAGCTCCGCCTGGTTGTTCTCCATGGCCTGATCTACACAATGACGAAAATCGGAATACGGAAATACCCGGGGGTCCGGAGCAGCAGAGGCAAAATCCAGTGGCCCTTTCCAATCGACATCTTCTACTCCTACTCCATTCTGTACAGCGTAATAACCCGATTGAGGAACTGCATATACCAGATGTCGCTGCTCAAGCCACTGATAGGCACGAATAGCCGTGCTTACACTGCATTGATATTGTTCAGCCAGCACACGCACTGCGGGAAGTTTAATTCCCTTGTCAATCGATTGCTGACGCCCCCGCTGCTTCTGTATCCAACGCTGCAGCGACTCCGCAATTATTTCATATTTTTTCATATAGATGATTTTCCTTTCCACATAGCTGTACCGGTACAATCTATTCTTTTCATCATTGTACCACGACTGAACTGACAGTATATTGAATGAAGCAAAGACCTTACAGCACGTGATAACAAGGGGGTTGCCTAGTCCAACCGAGATAATCAAGCTATATGGAGGAACAATATGAATACGACGCGTACCCGGGCTTATGCCTATACCGCAGCCGTAATGTATGCGGCTATCATTGGTTTATCTTTTCTATTTGTCAAAATGACCGTCAATGTGGCACACCCGATCGATGTGCTTGCACATCGATTCGCCATATCTCTTCTCGTAGTCAGCATCCCGGTCGTCCTGGGATGGATTAAAATTCGGCTCACCCTAGAGGATCTGTGGCGGATCATACCGCTAGGCCTGCTTTCTCCGGTTTTATTTTTTGCCTTTCAGGCATTTGGGCTGGTATCCTCCAATTCATCGGAGGCCGGAATCATTCAGGCCATGGCCCCTGTCTTTACCCTTATTCTGGCTTCAGTATTCTTGAAAGAACGGACATCTGTGCTGCAAAAGCTATTCCTGCTTCTTTCTGTTGCCGGAGTGGTCTTCATCTTCCTGATGAAAGGCAGCGGAATGACTTCAGGTAATTTCAAGGGAATTGCCCTGCTGCTGCTCTCTACAATTTGTTTTGCAGGGTATGGCGTGCTTGCCAGACCGCTCACCCAGAAGTATAAGCCGATGGAATTAACATGGGTTACCCTGCTCGTCGGTTGTCTTGTTTTTAACGTCTCCGCCGTCATCCGTCATTTATCCAGCGGTACGATAAGCGATTATGTAAAACCTCTCGGGGATGCATCTTATCTAGGGGCGCTGGCCTACCTGGCCATCCTCTCCACCATGATTTCGACGCTGCTGTCCAGCTATGCGTTAACCCATCTGGAAGCTTCGAAGATGAGTGTATTCAGCAACTTCTCTACCTTGATTTCCATCGCGGGTGGAGCCTGGATCTTGCATGAACCCGTCAGTGGATACCATTTTGTCGGAGCCATCCTGATTATCGCAGGTGTGCTCGGAACCAATATGAGTGGCAGAAAAAACAGGCTGGTCCGTGAAGTCAAAGCATGATACAATGTGAAAAATTGTAAACGGACGTTATCAACGATGATGAAGAGAAGTACATACGGCAGCGTGCTCCAGAGAGCCGGCGGATGGTGGAAGCCGGTGCACGGGTCGTATGGAAATGGGCTTCGGAGTTCCGAGCTGAACACGGCCTGTATCCTGTAATCGGGGTGCAGGACGGTAAGTAGGTAAGGCGGCATGTTCAGCCGTTATCCAAGGACAGGATATCGATCAATAGATATGCTGGTTCAGGTCTGGTTTTTCAATCAGCCTGACCATAAATCTTGATCCGTATCTCTAAGCGGGCCGCAACCAGCGGCCAATTAAGGTGGCACCGCGAAGCATAAGCTTCGTCCTTCTGTTCTGTTCCCTCACGGGAATCAGGATGAAGGACGAGGCTTTTTTTTGATATCTGCATACTGTAACAGGCTGAAAGGGGGTGATGGTCGTGGAAGACGGCTGGTGGCGTCAGCAGATTAGGATGCTCGAACAATTACAAAATCAAAGGAGAATGAACTATGAATATGAACAAGGATGTTATTTTAACTGGAGACCGGACCACAGGGCAGCTTCATCTCGGCCATTACGTGGGCAGCCTGCGCAGCCGGGTGCAATTGCAAAGTGAGTACAAAACATATATTTTACTGGCAGATGTGCAGGCCTTAACCACCCACTATGATCAGCCAGGATTGATTGCAGACAGTGTCCTTCAAGTGACTCTCGATTATCTCGCTGTAGGTATTGATCCTAACCAAGCCACGCTGTTCATCCAATCCATGATTCCGGAAATTGCAGAATTAACGGTGATCTTCTCCATGTTTGTCACCGTGAACACGCTTCGGCACAACCCTACCATCAAAACGGAGGCGCGTGACCGCGGCTATACGGATCTATACTACGGTTTCCTGGGCTATCCGGTCAGTCAGGCTGCTGATATTGCATTCTGTAAAGCGACGCTCGTTCCAGCAGGCGAGGACCAGATTCCACATGTCGAGACTGCACGCAAACTGGTCCGCAGATTTAATGAGCTCTACGCTCCGGTCCTGCCTGAACCACGCATTTTGACTGGTGAGCGCCTTGGCGGGCTCGATGGCATCGGCAAAATGAGCAAAAGCATGGGCAACGCCATCTCCTTAAATGCGAGTCCGGAAGATGTGCATGCCAAACTGGCCAAGGCCAAGACCGATCCTGCACGTGTCCATCGTACCGATCCAGGCCATCCCGATATCTGCCCGGTATTTGCATACCATCAATTATTCCGGAAAGAGCACGCTGAAGAGATTCATGCCAGCTGCAGCCAGGGCTCCATTGGATGCAGAGATTGCAAGCAGTTTGCAGGTGCTGCGATTAATGAACTGCTTGCCCCTTTTCGAGAACGGCGGAACCATTATGAGCAACGAGGGGACGAGGTCAAAGAAATTCTGGTTGAGGGCACCCGCCAAGCCCGCAAAGTCGCACGGGAAACGATGCTCGAAATACGGGAGGCCATGGGTATCCGTTACTTTGATTTGTAAGCATAACGATGAAGTTAGATATCAGGATGAGATAAAACATCATGAACTACAGGCCCGCCTGTATGAAGAGAACCAATCACGTTAACACTGCTGAGGACAGTCTATCGCGAAAAGGGGACCCCTCAGCATGAAACCTAGACAGCCTTCTTTTTTGCAAGCCATGATGTTAATCATGTTATCCGTTGGTCTGATTAGCCACGTCCTGATCATTCCTGCCTTGTTAAGTGCGGCGAAAAGAGACTCCTGGATTTCCGTCCTGATATCGGCAGGACCCTATCTTGTATTTGCGCTCATGCTTGCCTATGTCTCCCGTTTTCTTCAGCATCAAACCTTGCACGAATGGCTGACTTCCCATCTGGGCAAGCCTCTGGGCTTCATCCTTCGGATCGGAAACAGCCTCTTTTTCCTGTCTGTCATCTATTTCACCCTGCATGATACCACCACGTGGGCCAAAACCAATTACCTGACAGAGACACCGATACTAGTTACTAGCATTGCCCTGATGTCCCTAAGTGCTTATGCAGCCTATAAAGGGATGCGATCTCTGGCGTTTACAGCTGGATTAATTCTGCCACTTGTTGTGATACTTGGATTCTATGTCGCCATCGTAAATACCCAATACAAGGATTACAGCCGTCTGCTTCCCGTACTCGAACAGGGCTGGCAGCCCGTTTTCCATGGCATGATGTACAGTCTTTCAGGCATGTTTGAGCTGCTCTTTATCTGGTACATCCAGCCCCATTTGGCTAAACGAATCCGTATATGGCAGTATCTTATGCTCGCATTTATCATTATTGGGCTGACACTTGGCCCACTTATTGGTGCAATCGTAGAATTTAATCCTTTTGAAGCGGCCAAGATGCGTTATCCCGCTTTTGAGGAATGGCGAATTGCCTCCTTGGGCAAATACATTGCACAGACGGATTTCTTTTCCATCTATCAGTGGCTTGCCGGTTCATTCACCCGAATCAGTCTCGCCATGTATATTGTGGTAGAAATTTGGAATATTAAAAGCGCCTCCAGAAGGTTAATCAGCATGGTTACAATCGCTGTTTTGTTTATTCTTTCCATGCTGTACCGATTGGACGATATGACATTTGAGAAAATGCTTGTTGACTATATTTTCCCATTCAATCTCATCTATCTAAGCGGATTAGCCATTATCGCAACCACCGTAGCATTCATCAGTTCACGCCATCAGAGGAGGAAACATCATGGAGCACCCAGCGATTGACATTACGTCCCATGAAACACTGCTTGCCTCTTTGAAAAAACAATTCGATCCTTGTGCGGATGTCGTTATTCAGACTTTTCCTGCCAAAGATGAAACCGATAAGTCGGTCATTATGCTATATTGTGACGGCTTGACCGATGGTAAACAAATTAACCAGTTCATTATTCCCCGGCTGGAAGAGCATTCTTTGCTTATCGAAGAAGCCCATCCCAAAGAATTGGGATTAACACTGAATCCGATAGATGATCTTACAGATGCAGAAAATATAAACCTTCTGATTTTCAGTGGACAATTACTGCTTATTTTCGGAGACGGTGAACAATCCTGCAGTCTGGATATTGCGAGTATACCTGGGAGAAACCCTGAGGAATCCGCTATTGAGTCATCGGTCAAAGGGCCTCGTGATGGATTCACCGAAGAATTAAGCGTAAATATTGCACTCATTCGCAAACGAATGAAAACCTCTTCCATGTGTTACGAAAAATATGTAAAGGGCGGCCGAACCCAGACCTCTATTGGCCTCTTGTATGTGAGAGACATTATTAATCCCGAAATTCTGAAGGAAGCTCGCAAAAACCTGGACGAGATTGAAATCGATGGCATTCTTGGTACTTCCGTTATGGAACGGTCCATCATGGGAGGCATCCGCAGCATTTTCCCTCTCACTGATAACACAGAGCGACCCGATTATGTCGTAGACTCACTCTTAAATGGTCGTTTTGCTGTTCTGATTGAGGGTTCACCAGTGGCCATCATTGCCCCAACAACCCTGTTTAATCAGTTGAAATCACCGGAAGACGAAAGTACGCCATTTTTTATTGTGACTTTTGAACGGATTTTGAGGATCTCGGGACTGCTAATCGCCTGCTTTTTTCCAGCCTTCTATATCGGTTTAACCAGCTTTAATGTGGAGCAGATCCCTTTACCGCTTCTGGCAACCATTGCTGGAACACGAATGGGCTTGCCCTTGCCAGTGACACTGGAGGCATTTCTGATGATCTTTATGTTCGAGCTATTCAACGAAGCAGGCCGTAGACTGCCGCGAGCACTGGGCCAGACTGTCAGCGTGGTAGGTGGACTCATCATTGGTGATGCAGCTATTCGTGCCGGAATTACTTCCCCGACCATCATTGTATCCGTGGCTATCTCGGTCATTTCCAGCTACATTTTGGTGAATACGGTACTCAGTGGAGCTACAGCCCAGGTTCGTATCGGAATGCTGGTCATGTCGTCCCTCCTTGGATTGTTCGGTTTCATGATTGGACTATTTGCTCTACTGGTACATCTCGTTTCCTTGGAATGTTATGGCGTATCCTATCTGTCCCCCGTATCTCCCTATATTCCCGGTGACTTCACCCAATCCGTATCCATGCGTCCTTCCTTGAAAAGGACCAAACGCCCGGCAGCACTCCATACTCAGGACTCTACCCGGCGGAGGAAAGGTTCGTGAACAGATGGATCTCCCTGGGGGGCTTGCTTATAAGCTGCATGGTCCTGCTGACGGGTTGCTGGGATTCCAAAGAGGTCCAGAGCATCAACTTTATCACGGGAATCGGGATAGATTACGAGGATAATAAATATATCGCTTATGCCCAACTGATCGATTTCTCAGGTATTGCCAAGCAAGAGGGCCCAACTTCACGGCAAGAAAGCGATATCTGGATTGGGCGAGGCGAAGGCACAACGTTAAATATGGCTATTAATGACCTCTACCAAACTTCACAGCAACAAACCTTATGGACCCATGTAAAAGCAATCGTTTTATCCAAAAACGCCCTGAACGGAAGGCTGGAAGATATTTTTAATACACTGCTGCATTCCGGTGAGCTAAGATATACACCTTGGATTTACGGTACAGAACAGAGCATATCCGATGTTCTTGCTCCCGCTGCCCTGCTAAACCAATCGACCCAGACCATTGAGCTATTTGAGCCGATTAAGCTGTATAAGCAGTACTCTTCCTTCGAACCGATCCGTCTTCATCAGCTTCTTGATGGGTTTCGTGAGCCCGCTTCGGTCATCCTGTTACCATCAATAACGAACAGGAACCAAACCTGGTTTAATGGAGATGATAATCCTCCTCTAATTAAAACGGATGGATTTTTTGTCATTTCAAACGGCGTCAATCAAGGTAAAGTGGCCGGTGAGGAAGCCAATGGTACCCGATTCGTTAATTATGATCACGTCCACCAGTATCCATTGTACGTTTACAAGAATGGAGGTAAAACTCCTGCTCTCTCTCTTAGGCTCCATGACCCGCATACCAAAATTTCAGCAAGAAAGGAAGGAAGCGGGATCACCTTCGACCTCGTTACTTCGGCAAAAGCCATCATCGTTGAAGAACATGATCCTCACCAGTCTCCCCAAGCGATGGAGGAAGCAGCCGGGAAACAGATTGAGTCCGAAATTCGTGATACGTTCGAAAAAACCAAATCACGCCAGATCGATTCCTACGGTCTAGTGGAACATCTGTATCGTCATGATCTCGCTCTATGGAAAGAGCAGGTTCAGAACCGGGCAGATCCGATCAAACACTTCAAACTTGGAAAAGTGAAAGTCCATGTGAAAATAATTAATGCCAGCACATACAAATACACGGAGTAAAATGTGAAAAGACGACGAGCCACCTGCAGCAGTTGCAAGGTGGCTCGTCGTCTTGGCATGAAAATTTAAGTCAGCGGAAAAGCCATGACACTCATCAGTGCCAGTTCAGGCTGGGTGGTATCCAGCCGACTATACTGGATGATGACGGGAACATTGCTGGAAACGGTGATGGCATACGGGACACCCGCAGGAATAGACTGATCTCCGGAATGAAGAGATGCCGTACGGATGTGCTTGGTCCTTCTTCCCGGCACGCTTGCTTCGATGTTCTCGATCGGTTCTCTGTCTTCAAAGAAGATGGTTATATCAAGTTCTGCCTGCTCCTGACCGGTATTGAGAACACAAATGCTCTCATGACTCTCCAGCGAGCCCCGACTATCTGGCGGTATGTATCCGTCTGGAATAACCCAATAGGTGTGGCCTGTCGGCACTGCTGCCTCACGCTTTGCCAAACGGGCTGCTTCAGTATGCTCTCTTGTCATACGTGATCCTCCTCTATGACTTATGATGTTTAACTGCCTAGAGCTGCGCAGCTGACACTTAACAGATATATCGTCGCTCAAACGCTGAATGCTCCGGCATCCTTCCCATCTTCTCTTCCAGGCAGAGATAACTGTTCGGACGCAGACGCTTCGGTGCAGAGTCTCTTACTCTCAGGCTACCTCAAAAACATTTGCAGCGGCTGCAGCCTTAGCTCACGGATAGCTTCCCCTACCTGTGCGGCAAGGCGCCGTCCGCCGCGTTCCTGAAAGTGCGTGTTATCCTCTACGCCTGCCGGGAAGTTCAAATACTCACCCGGAAGCACCCACATGAAATCTTCCTTGGTGCCTTCGATCCCCGCCTGTTCAAACAGAATACGGCTGCGCTCAGCGAGGTCAATCACCGGAACATCTTCCTCTTGCGCCAGCTCTCTTACGGCGACAATGTAATCACCGTGTGTATCGGTCAGCGTGCCATCGTCCGTGAAATAACGCCGGTGAACGGGCGTCACTAGTACCGGTCGAGCACCGGCCCCGCGGGCTGCATCGATATACTTTTTCAAATATTCCTTATAGGTTGTGAATGGATCCGTCCCCCGCTCCGGGTCCGGCTTCTCATCATTATGTCCGAATTGGATAAACAAGAAGTCCTCCGGCTTGATATGCTTCATTATCGCATCCAATCGGCCTTCATCGATGAAGCTGCGCGAGCTTCGTCCCGACTGTGCGTGATTATCAACGGCAACATCGTGCTTGAATTGGGCTGGCAGCAGCTGTCCCCAGCCACAGTATGGGTACCCGCTCTCCGGCTGATCCGTCACCGTGGAATCTCCCGCCAAGAATACGGTCATCGTCTGATTGGCAAGCGTAATCTCCAAAGCGTTGATCCGCGGGGCCGGACCGGAGAAGGAAAGACGAAGCCTTCCGCCTCTGACCACAACCGAAAATCTGACCTCGGCACATTGTCCCGGCAGAGTACGAATTGTTGGCACCATCAATCTGCCTTCACCAGCCTTGACTCTGGTGACCGTTTCAGCCAGTTCATCTCCGGCAATGAGCAGTACCTGATAAGTGCCGTCCGGGACATCAACGATAAACGATGCCTTGAGTGGAATACAGAAGCTTGAACGCAATCGGGCAGACACATTGGCCTGCCCCGAGTACTCCTGATTTTGCTGTACACTCCGATCTTCTGTCTCACCATAGCGCTGTTTCTCATAAACAAGGGAATCCGGCTCAAAACCGTAACCGGTCATATTCCCGTAGATGCTGCCGGCTGACACTTTCTGGTACCCTTCAACCCCCTCACCCGGGCCGAAGTCGAATTTCCAATGCGTAATAATCTCTTCCTTGTGGGCCGCTGCCTCCGTGGCAACGGCTTGATTACCCAGAGCCTTATCCAATAGGAACAACCTCCCTGTTCAGCATTTTGGATGAAGTGTTAATCCAGTGAAAGAAGTTATTATCCTTTCAGTCCGCTCGTGCTCATGCCCTGTACAATTTGTTTCTGGAAAATGAAGAATACGGCTACAACCGGAATCAGACTGACGATGGACATGGCGAACATCGCTCCCCAGTTGGAGGCTGATTCGCTATCCAGGAACATTTTGAGCGCCATGGATACCGTATATTTATCCGGTGAGTTCAGATATAGTACCGGCCCCAGAAGATCCTCCCATCTCCAGTAGAAGGAGAAGATTGCGGCAGTCGCGAGCGAGGACTTAATCAGCGGCATGATAATCTGAATGTACAATCTGAATTTGTTACATCCATCAATGGTTGCCGCTTCATCCAGCTCTTTCGGAATCGTACGAATGAACTGTACCATCAGGAAAATGAAGAACGGCATTCCGAAGAATGTAGGTACAACAATGGGGAGAATCGTATTCAACCAGCCCAGCTTCGTAAAGATAATGTATTGCGGAACCAACACCACGTCATGTGGCAGCATCAGAGTCAACATCATCAGGGAGAACCAGAAGCTGCGGCCCCTGAAGTTCAGTCTGGCAAAACCGAAGGCGATAAGCGACGAGGATAATACTGCACCGATGGTAGAAATGACTACGATAACGAGTGAATTGGTGATGTAGTCCATAAACGGTCTTCCGCCCGCGCCTTTCCAGCCATCGACATAGTTGCTCCAGATCCACTCTGCTGGGAAAAGGGACTCCGCAGTAACGAAGATGGTGCGGCTCTCCTTGAATGAACTGAACAACATCCAAAGCACCGGATAAAGCATCAGGAGGGCTAACGCTGCAACGAACAGGTGATAAATCGGCCACTTTACATTTTTCCAAACCATCGTTACTTCCCTCCTTCAGATTCATAGAACACCCAGAACTTGGATGTCAGGAACACGGCTACAGTGAGGATACCGATCATGATAAGCATAATCCAGGCCATTGCTGAAGCATAACCCATATTGTTAAACATAAAGGCCTGACGGAACAGATACAGCGAGTAGAGCATTGTACCGTCCATTGGACCACCCTCTCCTTTGGAGATGATGTATGCAGGCACAAAGGTCATGAAGGCACCGATGGTTTGCATGATCAGGTTGAACAGGATGATTGGACTAAGCAGCGGTAAGGTGATGCTAAAGAACTTGCGTATCGGATTGGCGCCATCCACCCCTGCTGCCTCATACATCTCAGGAGAGATATTTTTAAGGCCTGCCAGAAAGATCAACATGGAGGAACCGAACTGCCAGACGGACAGCGAGATCAACATGACCAGGGACGCATCGGGATCACCGAACCAGCTGATTGGCCCGATTCCGATAGCGGTTAATGCACTGTTGATAACCCCTTCATTACTGAAAAGGTTACGCCACATGATCGACACCGCCACACTACCACCAATAATGGATGGGAGGTAATACAACGTACGGTACGTTCCGACCATACGGGAACCGGTATTCAGGATCATGGCAACGAAGAGTGCGAAGACCAGTCTCAGAGGAACACCAATGAATACATACAGGAATGTTACCTTAACCGTGTTCCAATACTTCGGGTCTTCAAAAAACATTTTGGTGTAGTTGTCCATCCCAATCCACCGGGGAGAAGTGAACAGGTTATAACTTGTGAACGACATATATAGGGACACAAACATCGGGATCAGCGTAAAGCCCAGAAATCCGATAATAAACGGACTAATAAATGCGTACCCGGTCAGGTTTCTGCGCAACGACGAATACTGCCTCAATGGAATGAACCTCCTTTATTGATCTGCCTGCTTCCGACAAACGGGGGATTAACAGTTGGACGGGGAAAGGCCCCCGCGGTTAGCGAGCAGCCCCAGTCCCGTCATCCCGGGTGGGATGAGCAAGCAATCATTCAACTGTTATTTATTGTTGGCCAGAACCGCTTCGGCGTTTTTACGGAATGTCTCCGCAGCCTGTTCCGGTGTAATTCTGCCAAAATTCAATTCCTCAACAGCATCTGCCAGAGACGCAATGACTTCAGGTGAACCCACTGGTGGTGGCGGGCTCATTGGTGATGCTTTTGGCTCCATGGCTGCTACAAAGTCAAATACCTGCTTCGTTGGCTCACTCAGTTCAGGTGCAATGGCATCCTTGATTGCGCCGGAGATCGGCACACCGCGCTCACCCTTGATCAGCTTGTTGGCTTCCACGTCGTTCACCCAGAAATCAATGAATTTCGCGGCTTCTTCCTTCACTTTCGAGTTCGAAGTGACTGCCCAGTACATACTTGGCTGCATGTAGAGACCCTTCTCCATGTCCGGTCCAGGCATTGGAGCAAACTCCAGTGGACGGTTAGCAACTTGCTGTACGGCTACGAACTGGTTGGACCATTGCCAGATTCCGATCCCTTTGCCTTTGACCAGATCGGATTCCTCAATAATCCCCTTCGTCTGGTTAGCGATATCCGGTGAAGGTGCCGCTCCTTGTTCGATCATGCGACGCATCAAACCGAAAAACTCGACAAACAGTTTATCATCGTCATATCCAAGTCCTGTACCTTCAGCATTGTAAAGTGACAAGCCTTTGGTCCGCAGGAAATAGTGGAAGAAAATATCCGGAGCTACCCCGCCATCCAAGTACAGTCCTTTTTCTGCGGTTTGTTTACCCAGTGCTTCGTATGACTCCCAAGTTAGATTTTCCGGGAATGTATCTACTCCTGCCTTTTTGAGCAGTTCCGGGTCATAATGGAAACCGAGTACGTTAACCCCGGCAGGTACACCATACTGCTTGCCGTTGATTACGCCAGTACTGATGACGTTTTCGGAAACATCATCCACCTTGATCTGATTGCCGAGGTAAGGAGCCAGATCTTCCAGCTGACCATTTTGTGCATATTGGCTGATGTAGGAAATATCCATCTGTACAATGTCTGGCAGCTGATTCGCTGCTGCTTGTGGAGCGAGCTTCTTCCAGTAGTCATCAAAGGAGGCGTACTCGACGTCAATCTTGACGTTCGGATTTTTCTCTTTGTACAAGTCAATGACCTTCTGCGTGTATTCATGACGTGTATCCGAGCCCCACCACGCGATACGCAGCGTCACCGAGCCATCCGCGGATGTTCCTCCCGAATCTCCATCTGAGCTGCACGCCGCCGTAAATACCAGCAGCATTGCCATCATCAGGAATATTGCCTTTTTCACCATGCCAATCTCCCCTTTTTGTGTGGATATGGTTATGTGAACGGGTTATCCTTACCTTTCTGATAACGCTTTCACAAACTTGATATTGTCATTTTCGCAAATGTACGACCAGAGTTGAATACACAAATCCGTCTTGTTGGTTCAAAAAACAGAGGAGGACAACATTCACCCTTCACGGTGTTGTTTGTCCCCCTCATACAACGTCCAAGGAGCTGCAATTCATTGTTATATGCCGGATCTTCTGTATTCGGTTGGTGTCATGCCGGTCCACTTTTTGAACACCTGACTGAAATATTGCGAATTACCTCCGAAGCCGAACAGTTCCGCAAGCTCGAATACCTTTACATCCCCGCCTCGGCGAATGTGCTCACATGCACGCTCAATACGCAGACGATTCACATAGTTGGAGAAGTTCTCTCCTGTTACTTTTTTGAAAATTTTACCCAGGTAATCCGGATTCATATACAGCATTTGATGGGCAACACCATTCAGTGAAAGATCAGCCTCACCGTAGTGTCTATCTACAATATCCATCATCTTCTCCACGGCGGAAGACTGACGGCTTATATGATTTTTATAGTAGCCTGATGTCAGATTGGCTGTGCTGTTGGCGATAAAAGACTTCAGTCCGGACAAAGTATCCATGTGAGGAAGCTCTGCCATCCGCTGCGTAAACTCCGTGGCCTCTTCAGGCGGACAGACATGAATCATGGCCGAATAGAGCTGAACAACATAAGATCGGGTGACCTCAATATCAAGCTGCTGTCCGGCTAAGCGCTCAAACAGGCGATCAACTTCGGCACTGGCTTCCTCGCTATTACCCGACTTAATCAGTTGGCACAATTGTTCGGCATCCTGCTCGGCATGAACGCCTTCACATTCCCCGGCAATAGCTACATCATTCTTCGTGATCAACTTACCTTCTCCGATGAAAAAGCGATGGTTCAGACATTGCAGCGCCTCACGATACAGACGCCGTGACTGGACCATGTGGTCCGCTTCGCTAAGTGCAGCCGTCACTTGTAACTTATAGAGCCTGGTAAAAGCCGATCTCACTTCCTCAATTCTCTCCCTTAAGTCAGCGTAATCAGCCGAATCTTCAAGCAGAATCAGCAGCTTGCCTTCAATGGTTGTGCTTAATAAGACATACGGCAGCAGATCGCTGGCAATGTTCTTGATGGCAAACAAATGACTGTAGTCATGTTCGTCCGAGATATGGAACAATAACAAGCGAACTTGACTTGCTTCAAGTTTCAGATTGAACAGCTCCTGATAATACTCCAGATCGACCGGACCATATGTCCGATTGGTCATGAATTCGAGCAAAAATTGTTCTTTTACATGGGGAAGCACCCTCTGCAGCCGCTGCTTCATCTCCCCAGCCACATGCTCTTTTACCTGTGCATCCTGATGCTCTTGAAGCAGTTCCGACAGGGCATCATGAATCTGATTTTCATTGCAGGGCTTCAGCAAGTAATGCTTCACGCCATATTGCATGGCCCGTCGGGCATATTCAAACTCTTTGTACCCGGACAGCATGATAAACCGAAGCCCAGGGTAGGCTTCAGAAGCCTTTTCTATAAGTCCCAGTCCATCCAAACCCGGCATGGATATATCGGTAATAATAATATCAGGTCTGGAATGCCCGATTTTGTCCAATGCCTCAATCCCATTCCTGGCGGTGTCCACCAATTCAGTACCGGCTGCCGCCCAATCCACCACTTGGGAGATCCCCTCCAAAATCACACGTTCGTCATCTACGAGCATCACTTTGTACATCGTCATCGTCCTCTCTGATCCAAGGTATTCTGATCGATACTACGGTCCCGGCACCGGGATTGCTGCTCATGACCATACTGCCCTCCTCACCGAAGGTCAGTCTGATCCGTTCCTGGATGTTGGATAAACCTATGCCTTGCCCTCTTGTCTGAATGCGCCCTTCCTGCAATTGCTCCAAAAACTCCGGGGTCATGCCCGGTCCGTCATCCTCTACTTCAATGATAATCTTGTCATCTTCCGCTCTGGCTCGAATCCGAATTTTACACGGATGTATACTTGGTTCAAGCGCATAGTGAATGGCATTCTCCACCAAAGGCTGTAACGTTAGCTTCGGAAGACGTGCACTCCCCACCTCAGGAGCGATATCCATATCAAAATCAAGCCTTTCCTCAAATCGCGTGCGCTGAATGGTCACATAACTGCGGACGATATCCAGCTCCCTTTCCAGCGTGATCCACTTCTCGGACATATTCACTGAACTGCGCAGCAGGAAGCCGAGTGCTTCGACCATTTCGGAAATTTGCCGCTGCTTCTGCACTTTGGCCAGCCAGTTAATGGACTCCAGCGTGTTATAGAGAAAATGCGGATTGATCTGTGCTTGAAGCGCTTTCAACTCTGTCTCCCGAATGACCAGCTGCTTCGCATAATTCTCGTCAATCAGTTCCCTGATGCGCTGCAGCATCATTTTGAACGTACGATGAAGCAGCCCAACTTCATTTTGGGAAGATACCGGAACATTGCCCAGGGCAGCCTCCTCCAGCTTATCCAGATCACCCTTTTCAATGTTGCGCATCTTCTTGATCAACTGGGCAATCGGCTGTGTAATGCTGCGGGATAGCTTGGCTCCAAATACAAGTGCCACCAGCAAAATCATAAAGAAAATGACAGTAACCAACTGTTTGACAAACTGTATCTGCTTAAACATCTGGTCAAACGGTGTCATATAAAGGTACGCCCAATCCGTATAGGATGAATGCGCACGGGCGACGAAGTTCCTTCCCTGTTCAAACATCGCAATCCCGTAAGGCTGGGTACGCTTCAATTCCGATTCCAACTCGGAATCGGTCACTGACGATTGGGTGGGATAGATGACTTCACGCCCATCGGTAATCAGCAGCTGTGAGTCCTCTGCGGGATGCTGCATCTGGTCCTGAACAATACGATCCAGCCGTACACGGATAATCAGTGTTCCCAGCTTCTCCAATGTGAAGGCTCCACCAGTGAAGGACTTGACCTGCCGCACGGATATGAGCCTCGCTTGCTGGTCTCCGCTTGTATACCATGCATTGGATCCTGAATATTGCTGTCCGAGTGCAATTAGTTCCGTCTGCATGGACTCCGATATTCCCTCACGGTTTCCCGCAGCCATAACGTTATGATCATTATCGATAAATATCATGGAATAGATGTACTTCTCTGATCCTGCATATGCGACAAGTCGGTTGGTTATCTTTTTGAGCAGCCCATTTTTCTCGTATCCGGATTCTGCCTTATCCAACTGCAGAAGATACTGCTGGAGCGCCTCGTCCGACATGACCTTGAAGGAAAGATTGGCGATTTCGCGCAGCTGATTCTCGATGCCCACGGAAGACATATTCAGTACCTGGGACGACTTCTCATAGATTTGGCGATCATAGATTCTGAATACGTATCCTAGGACAGAAACGTAAAACGTGAAGCTGATCAGCATCAAAAATCCGATGAGAAGAATGGTTTTGTGATGGATCGGCAGCGATGTGAAAGCGTTTTTAATTTTTCTCATCCAAAGCGCTCCTTTGGCCCCGCGAAGGGTGCAGGCAGGTGTGAGAGTCTCGTTCTACTGTAAGTTATTTTCATATTTACACATCCATGGGCAGATGACAAGTCATATTTATGCAACATATAGCGTCCTATTCAAAGGCACTGAGAAAAGAAGCCGGATTGATCGTCAGATCAACCCGGCTTCTCGAATAGAATAACTTCACATTGGTTTACGGATTAACGAATACCGTCTTCAACTTGGCAACATATTGCACATCAAAGCCAAGACCTTCGGCTACCATGGCCAGTGGCACATACGTTTTGGACTCCTTGCCCACCTTGTTCAGGAACGCAGGTGTATCTACGGCAACAGATGCACCATTCACCTGAACCGCACTTGCACCAATCTTCACAGCTACCTTACGGTCTCCGTATGTAATGGTTGCTGTGGAGGTTTTATTGTCCCAAACCGTGGTAGCCCCTACAGCGTTTACGATATCCTGAATCGCAACAAAATTTTTCCCATTGCGAATGATGGGTTTATAGGGCGTATTCAACGTTTTGCCGCTAACGATGATGTTCATCGGTTCACCAGCTGCAGGCGCGGTCAGTTTCGTATATTCGCCCCAGATCGTTTCTGCAAAGACCTTGGCGATCGCTTCGTATCCAAACTGATTCGGGTGAAAATCACGATCCTTGATCATATGTGTCATGGTTCCCTCACCGCCAACAAACTCCTTGGCTGCATGTGCCACTTTTACATCCATCCCCTGTGCGGTGACTTGGGATGCAATGCCGTCAATGGTTGCCGTAAAACCTTTGGATGCTTCCATGAGCTTGGCATACAATGCTTTACCCGCTACTTCAGGCATAGGCTGGTACTGGTCGGCAATGACAATTTTAGCGTCGGGATTAATGACATGAATTGTATTGATTACCTCGCTAACATTCGCGGTATACGCTGCCAGCAGCGCCTTCACCTTAGCTTCCAATTCCGAGTCACTAAGGGTATTGGCTGTACCCAGCAGTTCGGATACATCATTGCCTCCAATGGTAATCGCGATGAGATTGGCTCCTGCTACGCTTTCGCGGATTGCAGCTATGTTGGCTCCCATCTGCCCCGCTCTTGGATCTGGCAAACTCGGCTGAATGGCTTCAGAGGTCAATGTTTTGCCTTCATTTATTGCAGACATAAAGTTCTTCAATCCAATACTCTTCAAGCCGGCTATACCATAGTTATCCACCTGAATACGACCATGGAGCAGCCCTTGCTCCTGCAAGCGCTCTACATAACCATAAGGCAGGCCCTTAGCATTCGGCTCGTATCCTACCGTAATCGAATCTCCCAAAGTAACGATTCTGAACTCCTTCGTTACAGCTGCAGCATCCTTCTTCACATTGGCGGCTGCGGTTGTTGTGCCGGCAGGTAATGTGCTGGTGCTTGTATCCGCTGCATGTGCCGGTAATGCCGTTGATGCAAGCAGCATCATTCCAGCCAGCATGCATGCTGTCAATGCAGCCGACGTGTTACTCCATGTACGTGTACGCTTCATTCGTGGGAACACTCCTTTTTCTCACATCTATAAGATAATAACTTGAACTTTATAACACAGATTCTTCTCCGGTGGGAGAAGTTCACCCTATTTCTATTCTAGCATTAAAAAGTATAGATGTCGTATGAACATCAGCCTGCTCACAAAACAACAGACTCCCCTCTGCGGGAAGTCTGTTAACCTATGATCCTAGCTTTGTGATCGCTCGTTACAACGGTGGTTTAGTGGTCTTTCTTTTCCGTATCTGAGGAGTTATTTTTCTCGGCAGAACGTTCCAGATAGCGATCATAGCGATCGTCCACTTCACAAGCTATACTCCGATACATCAACGTTTCCTGTACAATCGGGTCCGTTTCTGTCTGTATGCGCACCTCATATTTGGGAGGAATCAGCTGGCGTTCACGCTTGTCCGCTTCGCCGGACTCTTCCATCTCCCCTTCAGTCAGCATTTCACTCAAACGTCGTTCCAGTTCCTTGGATTCATCCATCGTTCATCGCTCCTTCAATTAAGTTCATAAATGCACCATCAAATATACTATTGCACCTCTACTTCGATGGACAGAACAATCTTCCGATCGCTGTTATCCCCGAATTTTAGTGTTTTCTTTTCAAAGGAAAAAATTCAGGGATAAAGGCGAACGCTTCGCTTCTCCAGATTTTTTCTGACCCACGTTTATGTGCAATATACGTTTGTTGAATCATTTAAGAAATTAATAAACTCACTCCAAGCCGGTTGCTTTGGCTTCCTTGAGTACATCTGTCAGTGCATCATGAATCTTGCCGTTCGTGGCAACCACATGACTGACAGACAGCTTATAAGGTGTACCCATTGTATCGGTGACCTTGCCGCCGGATTCTTCAACGAGCAGGGCACCTGCTGCGATATCCCACGGTTTCAGTCCGACTTCGGTGTATGCACTGAGGCGACCTGCAGCAACGTATGCCAAGTGCAGCGCTGCTGATCCACCTGCACGCAGGCTTCGTACTTGCGGTGCAAGAGCCTGTACAGCCGCCATATTGACTGGCAGGGCATAGGTAGTATCTGCCGGGAAGCCCACTGCGACCAGGCTCTGGCCCAAGCCCTGTTCATTGGATACAGCCATTCGGTTGCCGTGGACGTATGCACCTTTTCCTTTTTCAGCTACAAACAGTTCATCTCTGGAAGGATCGTAAATGACCCCTACAATGACCTCACCATGATGAGCCAAGGCGATAGACACTGAATAAAACGGAAATCCATGGACAAAATTCGTTGTTCCGTCCACTGGATCCACGATCCACAGGAATTCTTCTTCCTGAGCCTCTTTCAGTGCTTTGGCCGAAGCTTCCGGTCCCGGTTCAACACCCTCTTCACCGAGAATGGCATGGCCCGGAAAGTGGGTTAGAATCAGGCGGCGGATCATCTGCTCCGCTCCTTTGTCCACTTCGGTCACAAGATCCTGCGGCGAATATTTGGTTCCAGGCTCGCCTATGGTTCCGAGACGGCTCTTGATCCATTCACCCGCTTTGGAAGCTGCATTAATGGCAACAGCAGTATAGCTTTTGCTCGTCACGACATAAGGTGTTTTTTCCTTCTCATTCAAAGCGTTCACTCTACTTTCTATATCAATCTACGAAAAGTTAAAATACTTGTTAAAAGTATACGCCTCACTGGTTATAAAGTTTCTTGCTGCCCAGGCCCCTTTTGGCTCTAGGGATGGATAATGACTGTAGATTCGTCCACCCATTCCACGCCTTCTTCGTGGTAGAAGGCCAGCTTCTGCATGAGCTGCACCAGGGCTTCATCCTTGCGCTTCGCCTCGATCATGACATCAAGTTCCGGCGTATCTGCAGCTATATGACGCAAAAAGGATAACAGAGGCTCTACTTCAACGCCATCGGCATGCCCACGGATATCCTTCTCGCTCTTCGGACTGGATACGTGAATTTTCGGCGGTAATGGCCGGTCTGCAGGGGAATCTGCCTGTGCCAGCGGCGACTGCCACGTCTTCCATATGTCAGGCCACAAATCCCATGGCTGTTCGCCTTCATTATTGACCCACTGATGATGAATATCCAGCACCATCGGCAGTCCCAGATGCTGACATACGGCCAGCGTTTCGGGAACGTTGAATGTTTTATCATCATTCTCGAGGGTCAACCGTTCCTGGATATCCCGATCAAGCTTCAGAAAATTTTCTTCAAAGCGCAGCGCTGCACTAGGCTTGTCCCCGTATGCACCACCAATATGTATATTATTCTTGGCAGTGGCATTCAGTCCCATGGCACCCAGCATCCGCACATGATGACGAAGGTCACGCATGGAGTTCCGGAGCACTTCCTCCCGCGGCGTACTTAGAACGGTAAAATGGTCCGGATGAAAGGATACGCGCATTCCGTTCTCCTTCACAAAATCACCAATGGCAGCAAAATCGGACTGGAGGGCCGGGAAGGGATCCCAATCCATCAGATCCTCATGTGTCGCCAGTGGAATTAATTTGGAAGAGAAACGATATACATGAATATGGCTGCCCTTGTTATGTCTAAGCAACCGTAACGTATTATGCAAATTCTCGGCCGCAATCCGTTCCAGCTTGCGAATGGCTGCCTCCCTGTCATCAATTTTCTTGAAGCTGGCCATGGTCATCGTGCGGGAAGGAGATGCATTCTCGACCAGCACAGACATCGCCACATAACCAAAACGTACAAGCATGGTGTTCTTCCTCTCTATTAGGGCGGAATTCCTGCCTGGCATCTGCTGCCGTCAGATTTTCCTGTCACTGTATATAACCAAGTTTTACCCTAAAAGAAAGTCCGTAATCGCTCGCCTTACAATTCCGTTCATTGGTCCCATATGATGAAGTAAGGTTTATCCCTGTGCCTGCTCACCAAAGAACATTTCGTCCGCAAGTGCAGTCTGAACACGGGATTCTTCCTCGTTCAGCTTGCGAATGAGCTGCATCTCCACTTCCGTTACTTCCTGTCCTTGGAAGTTGATCTCTGCAATCGAAGCAACGATCTTGACGATGGCTACAGCCACGTTATCAGGCGTATAGGCAATAACCTTCTGTCCGGTCGGAAAGACCCGGAAGCCCTGTTTCACCATTTTGCCGCGGCCGTATTCCAGCAGTTCAAACAGTTCCTGCTCGCTCTTGAATTTGCATACGGAATTGAATTCAGTCTGAAATCCCATCCATACCCCTCCTTGAATAGTCTCCTACGTTAAAGTGTGACTAGAATTTCAACATTCGAAATTTAAGCCTGTACGCCGTTCTCATAGTTCAGCGCCTGCTTGCGGTTGTAACGCTCCAATGCCAGCTCAATCATGCGATCCAGCAGTTCCGCATACGATACGCCCGTCTCACGCCACAGCAACGGATACATGCTGTACGGAGTAAAGCCAGGCATTGTGTTTACTTCATTAATAAGCAATGCACCATCGGATTTACGAATAAAGAAATCTGCCCGGGAAATCCCATTACCTTCAATCGCACGGAATGCCTGCAGGGCTGCCTCACGGATACGATCAGCGGCTTCAGAATCCAGCGGAGCGGGAATCAGCATCTGTGATTGGCCATCAATATACTTGGCTGCATAGTCATAATATTCACCAGAGGATACGATTTCTCCTGGCACCGAGGCCATCGGCTCATCATTGCCAAGTACACTTACTTCCACTTCGCGTGCCTCAACAAACTCCTCAATAACAACCTTCGTATCGTATCGCAGCGCAAATTCGACGGCCGTCTTCAGTTCATCCCGGTTGCGTGCTTTGGAGATTCCTACGCTGGAGCCGAGGTTCGCCGGTTTGATGAAGCATGGGTAGCCCAGCTGTTCCTCCACTTGCAGAATCATGTCGTGCTCGGTCTGCTTCCACTGGGTCGCATTAAAATAAGTAAAGGCACATTGGTCAATTCCAGCCTGCGCAAACAGCTTTTTCATGACCACTTTGTCCATACCGCCTGCCGAAGCCAGTACACCTGCACCCACATAAGGCATATCCGCCATCTCAAACATCCCCTGAATCGTACCATCCTCACCAAACGTGCCGTGCAGCAGCGGGAACATAACGTCCAGTGCATCTTCTCCGCCATACAGACGTGCAAACAATGCGTTCAGCGCTTCCTGGGTTCCACCTGCTGCCTGCTCCAGCTTCAGATCCTCAATCTGCGCGAATGGCGCGTGCATCACAGATCCCTTTTTCCATGTTCCCTGCTTGGAGATATAGAAAGGAACCAGTTCATATTTTTCATAATCAAAAGCGTTCGTTACAGCAAACGCCGTTTGCAGCGATACTTCGTGTTCCCCTGATTTCCCGCCGTAAACGACGCCAACTGTTAATTTATCCATGCTCATGCGTAACCTCCGATTATCTGTGCATGATGCCGTCATACCTGTATAATCAGCATCAATTTTATTCTTGTCTTAGGGCTTATTTTACACGGAACTGAATGTCCACGTCACCAAATCCCTGTATATCTTTCCTCATTAGAACTCATCTGCAATATGAAAAAGCCGGTACACCGTCCGCTCTGTCCAAGCGTAAGAATCCCGGTAATCCCAATAGCGGTGGCGACTGCTGACCGTATGTGCATTGACAAGCGGCATGCCTCCCGCATCAAAGGCTGTCACAACAGTACTATGCTGAAACCTGCCGTCTCCGTCCCAATCGTAGAGAATGACATCGCCAAGCATCAGCTGTTCCGGACGATCCACTTCGGTTGCTGTCAGCCCCCAGCTACTGCTTCCCAGATAACGCTCCAGACTGTTGGATACGGCCCAGCTGTAGCTCCACATTTCAGTGCCGTTCACATAGCCTTTGTACCACCAGCCCGCTTCTCTTCTACCAGTATAGTGGATGGGTGCTCCCCCTGCAAAGAGACATTGGGAGACGTAATTGGTGCAGTCTACCTCGAATTCCTCAAATGCGGGGTTTCCCGCATTCCACCACCGATCTGCATAAGCAACTGCCAGGTCCCGCCGGTATAATTGCTGCCTTGAACTTCTACCCTGGCCAAGCACTTCCCTGTTCAGCAGTGGCCGATTAATCGCCTGTACAAAATTCGCTTGCTGAAAGGGTCTCCCCTCCCCTGCCGGACGCCGCTCCGGAACTTCTCTTTCGACCCGTCCAATCATCCAGGTTCCACCCTGCCTAATAAAGGTCAACCGTTCCCTCTCAATCCGATCCTCCCGGTGGGTAATTCCGCTTTTCTCATAGAAAAGCCTGCTGTAAAGTTGAATATCTACCACCGATTCTTCCGGACCTTCCGTAACCGTTCGCACAAGCTTGGCACTGGTCTCGCTGCGAAGAGGCACTGCACGCCGTTTACGATACCAATCGTCCAGTCTGGCCATACGCTCTCCCCGCTCCAGCACAAATGCCGGATCCGTGACAATCCGCTCGCTCGTCTGTGGACGATAGTCGATTTCGCATCGGTTGTACTGGTTCACATAGGTGTATAAGGCACTCTTCCATTCCCTTTCCAAGCCTGTGTCCCCCTTTGGCAGTTGAGTTCTCTCTGGAAAATTCAGCTGTGCATACTACTTCTATTCATATGAGGCGTATAACGGTTGTATGTGTTCCGCTCAGGGATCGAGTGCCGAAAATTGGAGACTTGGACAGCAGGAAGTATCGTAACAAGGCAATATTCACGAAAACGCCTTCATTGTTCGCAAAGCTTGTTTGGACAGGCAAAAAGCCCTTTACGTACGGAGGTGAAAACGGTATACTTAATACTAAAGTTGCAATTATGAAATTACGTTTCATCTGATGAAACTAGCGAACAAGGACACGGAACGATGAAGGCCTGTTCTTCCACTTAAATGAACTTTATCTTCATCTCACCGACACATTTTAAGGAGGTACATGTATGTCAGCCAAGAACCATTTCTCCGCAGCCCGCAGTCTTGAGGTCGGAGGCAAGTCTTACCGCTACTACAGTCTCGATGCTCTTCAGGAAGGCGGCTACGGCGACCTTTCCAAGCTTCCCTTCTCCATTAAAGTGCTGCTCGAAGCAGCAGTTCGTCAATTCGACGGACGCGCAATTACCGAAGAACATGTGAAACAACTTACCGGCTGGGCAGAAGGCCGTGACAATAACAAGGAAATTCCGTTTATCCCTGCACGTATCGTCCTGCAGGACTTCACTGGCGTACCGGTTGTCGTGGATCTTGCTGCGATGCGCGATACAGTGAAAAAGGCAGGCGGCGATCCAAAACAGATCAACCCGCTCGTGCCGGTTGACCTCGTTATCGACCACTCCGTTATGGTTGACGCATTCGGAACCAACGACGCTCTCGACTACAACATCAAGGTTGAGTTCGAGCGTAACGAAGAGCGTTACCGCTTCCTGCGCTGGGCACAAACGGCATTCAACAACTTCCGTGCTGTACCACCATCCACAGGGATCGTTCACCAAGTTAACCTGGAGTACCTGGCTTCCGTCGCTGCAACCAAAACGGTTGACGGCGAAACCGTCGTGTTCCCGGATTCCCTCGTAGGTACGGACTCCCACACCACCATGATCAACGGACTCGGCGTTGTTGGTTGGGGTGTTGGTGGAATTGAGGCCGAAGCAGGAATGCTTGGTCAACCACTGTACTTTGTAACCCCTGACGTTATCGGTTTCAAATTGACAGGCAGCCTGAGCGAAGGCGCAACAGCTACGGATCTGGCACTCACTGTCACTCAAATGCTTCGTAAAAAAGGCGTAGTCGGCAAATTCGTCGAGTTCTACGGTCCAGGCCTGGCCAATATCAGCCTTGCTGACCGTGCGACCGTTGCCAACATGGCACCGGAATACGGCGCTACGATTGGTTTCTTCCCTGTCGATAGCGAGACACTGAACTACATGCGCAGTACAGGACGTTCCGACGAGCAAGTGGATCTGGTTGAAGCTTATTACAAAGCACAAGGCATGTTCCGTACTTCCAGCACAGTTGATCCAGAATTCACAGATGTAATCGAGCTGGATCTTGCTTCCGTGGTACCGAGCCTTGCAGGTCCTAAGCGTCCACAGGATCGCATCGAACTGACGCAAATGAAAGAAAGCTTCAACAGCATCATTCGTACTCCGGTCGATAAAGGCGGATACGGACTGAGCGATGAGAAGATTGAAGAAACAGTGCCTGTGAAGCACCCTGACGGTTCCACAAGCGAACTGAAAGCAGGCGCGGTTGTTATTGCGGCCATCACAAGCTGCACCAACACATCCAACCCAAGCGTTATGCTCGGAGCGGGTCTACTTGCGAAAAAAGCGGTTGAGCGCGGTCTGACCAAACCAGGCTACGTGAAAAGCAGCTTGACCCCAGGTTCCCTCGTTGTTACCGAGTATCTCGAAAAATCAGGCCTGAACGTATACCTCGACCAGCTCGGATTTAACGTTGCGGGTTATGGCTGTGCAACTTGTATCGGTAACTCCGGTCCACTGCCAGACGAAGTAAGCGAAGCGATTGCCGAAAACGATATGACTGTAGCGGCTGTATTGTCCGGTAACCGTAACTTCGAAGGCCGTGTACATGCTCAGGTAAAAGCCAACTATCTGGCTTCTCCTCCACTCGTGGTAGCTTACGCTCTCGCAGGTACGGTCAATATTGATTTTGCTACCGATCCAATCGGTTATGATACGAATAACGAGCCTGTCTTCCTGAAAGACCTCTGGCCTAGCTCCGAGGAAATCAAGGATGCCATTGCAAGCTCACTGAATGCTCAGATGTTCCGCAACAAATACGAGAACGTGTTTACAGCCAATGAGCGCTGGAATAACATTCCTGTACCGGAAGGCGAACTATATGAGTGGGATCCTAACTCCACGTACATTCAAAACCCGCCGTTCTTCCAAAACCTTGGAGACAAGCTGACTGATATTGCAGACATCCGCTCTGCACGTGTTATGGCCTTGCTTGGTGACTCCGTAACAACGGACCACATCTCTCCAGCGGGTAACATTGCTACAACCAGTCCAGCCGGATTGTACCTGAAAGAGCATGGCGTTGAGCGCAAAGACTTCAACTCCTACGGATCACGCCGTGGTAACCATGAGGTCATGATGCGCGGTACGTTTGCCAACATTCGTATTCGTAACCAGGTGGCTCCGGGTACGGAAGGTGGTATTACGAAGTACCTGCCAACCGATGAAGAGATGTCCATCTACGATGCTTCCATGAAGTATCAAGACGAAGGTCAGAACCTGATCGTTATTGCAGGTAAAGAGTATGGTACAGGCAGCTCCCGTGACTGGGCGGCTAAAGGTACATTCCTGCTCGGCGTTAAAGCCGTTATCGCAGAAAGCTTCGAGCGTATCCACCGTAGTAACCTGGTGGGCATGGGCGTAATGCCACTGCAATTCCAGGAAGGCCACGGCTGGTCCAGCCTGGGTCTGAACGGACGTGAAACGTACGACATTACAGGTCTGAGCAATGATGTGAAGCCTGGACAAGAGTTGACCGTTACGGTAACCCGCGAAGACGGAACCAAGTTCGACTTCCCTGTTATCGCCCGTCTGGACAGCATGGTTGACGTAGACTACTACCACAACGGTGGTATCCTGCAAACTGTATTGCGTCAAATGATGAAAAAAGCTTAATTGCATTAACAATTAAGCTGATGCATTAACATAGAAAAGCTCCCCGCCACGTGCGTTCTGCACGAGATGGGGAGCTTTTTTTTTTGATGTTTTTTCTTCTAATAAGCGGCATACTTCTAAAAATCTATTCTTATTCCAACTTCCGAATCATCAGGCGGTGAAGGAATGCGATATATCCCCCTATGTTTTAATTTCTCCACGTTGATCCAGTCCATAAATAAGGATCATAATCTCCCTCCTTACACAGGACTCTCCTTAGGATTATACTCCTTCTTCACCGTTCGGGATTCTCCTCCAATTAACAACCGTTTCATGCCGAGAGCCATGGTAAACAGAATATATCCAATCACCCCGCCTAATGTATTCAACATCAGATCGTCCACATCGAATATGCCCATGCCAGTGAGCAGCTGTGTTACCTCATAGCCTAAACTTAGAAGTAGAGATGACAGAAATACGTTCGCCCCTGACAGCAGCTTGTTGCCCATCAGCATCGGGATAAACATCCCCAGTGGAATGAAAGCCATCACATTGCCCACCAGATGGATTGCAGTACCTGGACGATGCAGTGACAGGCTGTTCCAATCTCTTGAGATTTCCTGAAATGGTGTCAGATTGACGGTACGTGTATGAATCAGATCCGGCTGATGAAGGAAAGCCATAAGCTGGACCTTGACTACTTCAAAGTCGACCGCCCCCCCTTTAAAGAGAATAAGCTTGGTTAGCAGATATAAATAGATGATTAACGCGGCAATCCAAAGGATTTTATGTTTGATTTTTCTCTGCCTCATGTTGAAGAACCTCCTTTGTGCAGCCTTGTTACTCCTTTACGGTGACAATGACTCCATCCCTGTTGTCTCCCGATATGTCATAATGGCCATGCTCAGGTATGTAAACGGTCGTATCCCCGGCTGCCCGGTAATAGCGGATATGATACTTTTCACCCTCCACTTCAACCATAATGTTATCTTTCTCTTTTAGCAAATCCAGATACTCTTCTAGCACCAGGTTATTCTTATACATGACAGCACTATGCGGAAGTCCGACATATCGAAAGTGCCAGGGTTCATATTGAATCCCCGTGACACTCACCTTGTCCTTTGGATAACGTAGGATAAATCCATATTTCCAGGCATTTTTCTCGAGCCAGGCACCTTCCGGCGCTTCATCCATGGTGGTCAGCGTAGAGCCGATATCCATGGATAATCCGAGATTATGCTCACTGTGTCCTGCCGGAAGCGCGTAGTCTGATCCCTTTTCCTGATAAAGTTCATCCTGCTTGGCAAAGTCCCGATATCCGCTGCTGATGAGAAAATAACGTACTCCCTCTTCACCCGCCGCTTCAATCATCTTCTGAAAAGCCTGGGCTACCTCTCTTGAGAGCAATATGTTTTGATCCAGCAATCCGTATCCACGGACCAGATCGTCCTGCTGCGCCACATTTATAATATCGGTTCTTATGCCTTCCGGATGAACCGGATAGGTTGTATTAACAAGCAGCAAGTTCCCCTTATGTACTTGATCCTGAATATTACCGGTGATGGATACTGTATACCCCGTATGGTTTTCATGCTTATCCTGAATTTCAATGATCATCTCATCCTTCTGCTGAAAAGATGCCGGCGATCTTGTCATCACATACCCGATCAAAATGACGCATAGCAAAAAGCCCCACTTCTTCATCCTTACTCCTCCTTTGCCTCGTACAATCAAGGATAGAGAAAACTAGTTAAAGAAAAAGCAGGGCATTTTTAAAGTTTTTCTTAAATTTGACGGCAAACCTCATTCCATTGCTGGAAGGCGCACCTCAAATAAGGTCCGTACCACATCACTCTGGGCCGAAATGGTCCCTTCATGCTGTTCCACAATATTCCGGGCTATAAACAGGCCGAGGCCTGTCCCACCCTCCTGAGGGGTCCGTGCACGATCTCCGGTGTAATACATATCGAAAATATGCGGCAAATCCTCCGGGTGAATATGCCCTCCATAGTTAATAACCTGAATGACGACCTGATCTGCCTCCCGGTATCCCTTCAGGTCCACATAGATGCCATCCTTGCCATGGCGTGCAGCATTAATCAGCAGGTTCTCAAACACCCTGGCGAGCAATTCTCCGTCTCCGGAGATGGTCAAATCCGACTCGATAGTTAACCGGGTGAGCAGACGATTTTTCTCAAATACAGGATATAATTCTTCATTCATCTGTTTCAGCAGTTCGCTAAGATCCAGCCGTGTTTTCTGTATTGGGAGCATGCCATAATTCATCCGGGTAATTTCAAACAAACTATCAATCAGCTTCTCCAGCCGCTGGGATTTGGTAAAGGCAATCGATGTAAAGTGTCTGACCTGTTCCTCTGTCAGCTGATCATCCTTCATGAGCAGATCCAAATACCCAAGCACAGAAGTCAGCGGTGTTCGCAGGTCGTGTGCCAGATTAACGACGAGCTGGTCCTTGCTGGTTTCGGCAAAATCCCCCCGTTCTACTGCCTCCCTAAGCTTCTCACTCGCCAAATTCACATCCTCCGCGATTGTACCCAGTTCATCCTTCGAAGAGATCTGGACTCGATGCTGAAAATCTCCATTTGCCAAATGCCTGATCCCTGTGGAAATATCCTTGAAATAGGTCACGTAGGGCTTGGTAAACCAGAAAAAGAACAGAATGGCGAGCGGGATGAATAAAATGAGGAAGAAATAGATATCTCCAATGCTTTTCATAAAATGGCGATATTCGGCAAGCTGATCTTCTGCTCTCACACCTGAATAGTAAGCCTGCAAAAGCTTGTAAATCCCATAGGTGATCGCGCCAGAGGCCAGCATGCTCAGACCCAGCAGCATAATCATGGTTGTCCGAAAACTTCTTTGTTTAGTCATTAAATGTATACCCCACGCCCCAGATCGTTTTGATAAACTTGTTCTTGTCCAGATCTTCTCCGAGCTTTTTGCGCAGGGTTCGAATATGGACCATTACCGTATTGCCGCTCTCGTAATAGGCCTCTCCCCATACCTGTTCAAAAATGCTTTCCGCGCTGAACACCTGCTTGGGATGACTAGCGAGCAGATACAGAATGTCGAACTCCTTCGGTGTTAGTTCCACCGGTTTGCCGTAGAGTGTTACGCTATGCTGATCCGGCGCGATGACGAGTCCGCCCTTCTCCAGAATGGAACGCTGGACAGGTATAGACTGGCTGAATTGCAAGGAACGACGAAGCTGGGAGTTCACCCGGGCTACAAGCTCCATCGGATTGAACGGCTTGGTCATGTAATCATCAGCGCCCATCACGAGACCCGTAATTTTGTCCATATCCGACGTTTTGGCACTCAGAAAAATGATGGGCATGTGGTGCTGTTCCCGAATCTTGCGGGTGACCTCATAACCGTCCATGCCTGGCATCATGATGTCCAGAACGGCCAAGTCGATCGCTTGCGTCTGAATGGCGTGCAGGGCCGACTTGCCATCGTATGCCTTGACGATGTGGTATCCTTCTTTTTGCAAATGCAAAGCAACCAGATCAGCGATCTCCACTTCATCGTCCGCAATCAGAATCGTAATTCGCTTCATTGCTTATCCCACTCCTATATGTGATGCTCAACAGTATAACATATCTGGATCCAACATATAAATCATTGAGAGGAAACCTTTTTTATGAAATTGGACCGTTTATTAGCCATCGTTGTACTACTAATCAATCGCGGCCGTGTACAGGCCAAGGATCTGGCAGACACGTTTGAAGTTTCTGTCCGTACCATTTATCGAGATATTGATACCCTGGGCCAGGCAGGCATTCCTGTCGTGACGTACCAGGGCATGAGCGGTGGTATCGGCCTTGCGGAAGGTTACCGGCTGGATCGAAACGTGTTGACTGACCGGGATCTGGCCTCTATTGTTACCGCACTGCGCAGCGTCTCCACATCGCATACCAATGTAGCACGGGAACTGTTGATGGAGAAACTAAGCAGCATTGTTCCGGAATCCAAAAACGACGACTTTCAGGCCGAAACCAATCGTTTCATTGTGGATTATTCGATGTGGACCCACCCGGAAGCGCTGCAAAACAAACTGCAAATCATTGAACAGGGACTGGATCAGCTGCGTTCAATCACCTTTACCTATTGCAGCGCCGAAGGAGCCCAAACTCACAGAACCGTCGATCCTCATACCCTTGTTCTTAAAAAGCACTCCTGGTACCTCTATGCGTTCTGTCATGAGCGTAATGAGTTTCGCATGTTCAAACTGGTGCGTATGCAGGACGTGACACTTGCTCATGGAAGCTTTGAACGCAAACCCATCAACCTGCAGGACAGGCCCTGGCAGCAGGAGTGGGCGACTCCAGGGAACACAGTTGCCATGACGATGAGGTTCCACTCCCGTGTCCGTCATACCGCTGAAGAGTGGTTTGGCATAGAGAACGTGATCCCCGACGGCAAGGGATATTATATAAGTCAGGTGGCTTTTCCGGAAGATAACTGGCTGTACGGGTTCATTCTTGGCTTCGGCGCAGATGCCGAGGTATTGGAGCCTCTTCATATACGTGACGAGATTCGCCGAATTGCAGAACAAATCGTGCAAAATTACGCTGCCCCTTCGCAAACCTGACAGACTGATGTCCAGTTCCTCTCGGTATACTTCATCTATATTCAAGCTGTACATAACGAGGAGGAAATGATAAATGAACGTCACGATATGCCAGAGCTGCGGAATGCCGCTGACCACCCCTACCCAATTCGGAACGGAAGCAGATGGAAGTGCAACCCGTGAATACTGCATCTATTGCTATAAAGAAGGCATGTTCCAACAGCCCAATATTACGCTGGAAGGCATGATTGAGATGTGCACCGCGATCCTCATCGAAGAAGGTATGGATGAGGAATCAGCGCGGGCAATGCTGCGCAATCAGCTTCCCTTTTTGAAACGATGGAGCGCCTCCAATCCGAAAGGTAACAACAATACGCACTCCGTTCAACCTGTTCGATATGTTACACTTCCTGGCAAACGCCTGGCTGGCATATCAGCCAGAACGACCAACGCGATCGAGATGAGCGGCCAAGGCTGTATTCAGGATCTATGGAGCCGCTACTTCACGTCAGAGCACATTCCTGCACCGGAAGCACCCCGATACGGCTGCTACACAGATTATACCGATGGTATACACGGGGAATACACCATCCTCGTAGGCCACGAGGTAGCTGCAGATGAAACGTTACCAGCTGGCATGAACTCCATCGAATTGCCACCAGCAACATACGCCGTTTTCACCTCCCGCAAGGGTCCAATGGCAGAAGTTGTAGGTGAAGCATGGGGCGCCGTTTGGGGCTGGAGCCATCAGAACGAGCGAACGTTTACCGGTGATTTCGAGTTATATGATGAACGGAGTATGGATCCTGCCCAAGTTCAGGTCGATATCTATATTGCGGTAAAACAAGCTAGGCCAACTACAGAATAATGATATTTATCTTTACATTTCTTGATTAACGTTGCACAAGCCATCCAGCTCGTTGGATGGCTTTTTTGGGTGCTGCTCCCCTCTCTCACCTGCAAAACACGTATAAAACCACCCCCATCACACTCACGACAACCGACTATGGTACCAAGTTAGTTAGCTTCAATGATACCTACTCTCCCAGACAATTTGTCTTATTTTCGACACAATTGACATTCCTGAAACTGGGACTATTCACTTAACACCCGATTCGATCCTCCCATATCAAACCTTGTATTTCAGGTTCTTTATTCCTGAATTTCCCTAAAACCGTTTACATCCTCTGAATACGGGGTAAAATCACTACAATCCAATTGGAATTACGTCATAACTTCCCGATTTCGTCTAACAAGTCACATATACCTATATGCGCACTTGGAACAACTACCAATCAAAATACATAGCCCATATAAGATGAATTTAATGTTTACACCCCAACGGAGAGGGCAGGACTCACTGAAGAAGCGAAGCGCTCGCCTAAAAGCTTTCTGCAAGAAAGCTACATCGGAAGCACAGGCAATCACCGGATTTTCCCCTTAAAGAGGGAATTCAAAAAATCTGGGGATAACAGCGATCGGAAGAGGGTACTGCTATCGCAGTGTTAATTGTAACGTTTATAGGCTCAACTTATTTATCTACCAAAAGGAGGAACCAAGATGATCCGCATGCCTATTCAGCAAATGATCCCGTACCACCACCAATATCCGCGCAACACGGCGACCACTGCTCCCAAAAAGGAGAATGAGAACACTCAAGGTCTATCCTTTCACGAGATTCTGCAGCAAAAAATGGCTCAAAAGAACGTATCTCCTTCCATGCGATAAAATGAAACCTGACTGTATTGGAGTCTGACTATAGAACCGTCCTTCTGCCATGTGGCGGAGGGACGGTTATTGGCATTGATTTAAACGCTGTACAGTTCCCGGTCGCGCTCCTATAATGGATTAAATATCTGCAGCACTTACGGCTCATAAAAAGAAGCATTGGCAAAGGGGAAGTCATTATGATCACAATCGGCTGTTATCACGCTCACTACTCCAACATCGCACTCATTGAAGAAGTGCTCGCCCCCTATGAAGTGGAACTTGTGCATTATGTCGATCCTGGTCTGGATCGCCTTAAGCAGGATACGGACTTCTCAGAGGCTGTCATTCGGGAAAAGGTATCCCAGACATTAAAGTGGATTGCCCAATGTCATGCAGATGCGATTCTAGTCACCTGTACTCTATTTGCTGCAGTACTGGCGCACGAAGCACAGCAAGTCTCCATCCCCGTTATCGGTATTGATGATCCATTATTGCAGAAGCTGCAGCAGGATTCGCAGGAATACATTTTAGCTTTTACCAATCCTGCAACGGTTGAAGGAACGATGGCGCGGGTGAATGAAGCACTACAGCAAGGTGAAACTAACGGGCAGGCAAACGTTGTGGCTGCTTCGAGAACAAAGGCCGCATTAATTCCTGGTACATTTGAGCTGATTATGCGCGGCGATAAGGAAGGATATATGGAGGCAGTGACAACGGGCTTGCAGCAACTAGCTGCACAGTCACCAGAGAAAACCATTGTAGCTGCTCAGCTATCCATGGCTCCCGCAGCTGCCCTTGCTTCAGCAAATACGGGAAGTGAGATATACAGCCCGCTCGCATCGCTGGCATCTCATTTGGAGCAGCAATTGAATATTGGTAGGCGTTAGTTAGGGGCCGTTCTTCTCCCAGTAGTGGAGAGAACGGCTTTTATATATCTTAGGCTGCCCAAATTGGGCTGTAATGGCGCTTAGGTTCGGGTTCGGTATTCCTCAGCCTTTTCCTGCATTCCGGCTGCCACAGCCTCATTATCGGATAATCCTTTGTCCGCGGCAAACGCACGAATATCCTGCGTAATGCGCATGCTGCAAAATTTAGGTCCACACATGGAGCAGAAATGGGCCTCCTTGGCCCCTTCAGCCGGGAGTGTCTCATCGTGATAGGACAGCGCACGTTCCGGATCCAGGGACAGGTTGAACTGGTCCCGCCAGCGGAATTCGAAGCGGGCCTTCGACAGCGCGTCATCCCGGCGCTGTGCACGCGGATGGCCTTTGGCCAGATCAGCGGCATGTGCCGCAATCTTGTAAGCAATAACGCCTTCCCGGACATCATCCTTGTTCGGCAGGCCCAGATGTTCCTTTGGTGTCACATAGCAGAGCATCGACGTTCCGAACCAGCCGATCATCGCCGCTCCAATGGCTGAGGTAATATGGTCATAGCCTGGTGCAATATCGGTTGTCAGCGGACCAAGTGTATAAAACGGTGCTTCCTTGCAGATCTCCATCTGAAGGTCGACATTCTCCTTAATCTTGTGCATCGGCACATGTCCTGGCCCCTCAATCATCACCTGCACATCATGCTTCCACGCAATCTGTGTCAGTTCACCAAGCGTAGCAAGTTCAGCCATCTGGGCTTCATCATTGGCATCATAGATGCTGCCCGGGCGGAGTCCATCCCCGAGAGAGAAGGCTACATCATACCTTTTCATGATTTCACAGATTTCCTCAAAATGCGTGTACAAAAAGTTCTCCTGATGGTGTGCAAGGCACCATGCCGCCATAATGGAACCACCTCTGGATACAATGCCGGTCATCCGTTTGGCTGTCATCGGTATGTAACGCAGCAGTACGCCTGCATGGATCGTAAAGTAATCCACACCCTGCTCTGCCTGCTCAATGAGCGTATCCCGGTACAACTCCCAGGTGAGTGCCTCGGCTTCGCCATTCACCTTCTCCAGCGCCTGATACAGCGGCACCGTCCCGATTGGTACCGGAGAATTGCGGATGATCCATTCCCGGGTGGTATGGATATCCTTGCCCGTGGAAAGATCCATTACCGTATCGGCCCCCCAGCGTACCGCCCAAGTCATTTTCTCCACTTCTTCTTCAATCGAAGAGGATACGGCAGAGTTGCCAATATTCGCGTTGATCTTCACGTGGAAGTGACGTCCGATCAGCATCGGTTCGCTCTCTGGATGATTAATATTGGATGGCAGAATGGCCCTGCCGCTCGCCAGCTCCTGCCGGACGAATTCCGGCTCCACGCCTTCACGAATAGCTGCAAACTCCATCTCAGGCGTAATGATGCCCTGCCTCGCATAGTGCATTTGGGTGACACAGCGTCCGGATTGTGCACGGAGCGGTTTGCCGCGGAGGCCTGGATATTCTTCAGCTCCGGTTCTCTTCCCTCCAGGCTTCAATCCGTTATCCTCCGGTTTGACGGTACGTCCCTGGTACGCCTCTACATCGTTTCGTTCTGTGATCCAGCGTGCACGCAAAGCTGGCAGGCCTGCCCGGATATCGGCGTGAAATCCAGGGTCCGTCATAGGGCCGCTCGTATCGTACACGCGCAGCGGCTCGTTATGCTCCACCCCTTGGGGTGTATTCGTGTCATGAAGGGCAATTTCACGCTCCGGTACAGCAATGTCCGGCCGTGAGCCCTGAATGTAAACTTTGCGGCTGCCGGGAAACGGTTGAACCCGTCCGGCCGCTACTGTTCCCTTTTCCAACCCCTGTCCTGAATGTTCCTGTGCCGTTGTTCTGTTGTTTGTGTTCATCGCTACCTCTTCCTCCTCGTTGGTCGTCCCATGGATGGGCCAGTTTGATCGCTCGTGCACCCGTTCCATATCATCCACGCATAGGCAAGAAAAGAGCGGCCAACTTCCAAAGAAAGAACATTACAGCGGCATAGCGCAGACAGAATCTGGCACAGGCATAATTGGGTTATACCCTACTCCAGCTCTCCCGCAAAAGAAGGTAACCACCTCTGCTGCGGATGATCGCTTGACACTGTATATAAAAAAGCCGGTTCCCGAGGGAACCGGCCTATGTCCATCACCCCATAACAAGCCTGATGCCAAGCTCCCTCAAGTGGAGACATGCCAAAGGCTGGATTATGCAGTGTTCGTGGTTGTATCGCCGATTACTTCCCTACGCTGGTATGATCCAGATCAGGTGCAAAGGGTCCGGAATCTCATGCGATCCCGTCTCAGTCCGGACAATTCGGACTCCCCCAGTAACGTTAACAGTTGCGGTATGTGTACCGCAGTTCCATATTCAATTCATTCCAGCCCCGCTGGGCTGTCCATTACAGACTAGCGCAAGCCAGTCAGAAATACAACCCTCTTTCTTCCAGAAACGCCGGATCAGGACAACATGAGGCCCATCTGCGCGGCTGCTTCCTTCAGTACAGGTGCATATTCGTGCAAAGTTTCCTGGGACAGGCGGCTAACGGGACCCGATACGGATAGTGCAGCAGCAATATTCCCCTTTCGATCCATAATAGGAACCGATACTGCAGCCGCTCCAGGCTCACGTTCTTCGTAGCTGGTCGCATATCCATTCTCCCGAATATCGCCCATCTGAGCCAGATAAACTTCGGGATCGATAAATACGGGCCATTCAGGGCCATTCATCAGTTCCTCCCTATCTTCTTCCGTCGCAAATGCCATGAGTACCTTGCTGGATGCCCCTACGGATAGAGGAAGACGTACGCCAACCGGAGCCACCCGCCGGATGGCCTGATCACTCTGAACAGCCTGAATACGGATACGCTCACTGCCATCCCGCAGGTACAGACTGACCGTTTCTCCCAAACGATCTCTGAGCCGCTCCATTGCAGGAAGCAGCAAAATGGCAGGATCATCACTGCGGGACATATGAGCAGACAGCTCCCAGATTCGAATGCCGAGCCTGTATTTCTCAGTGGCCGCATCGCGAATGACGAAGCCCTTCTCCTCCAGCGTCGCCATCAGACGATGAACCGTACTTTTGTGCAAACCAATCTGGCTCGCAATTTCTGTGAGTCCAAGATCGCTGCGTGTGGTAAAACATAATAATATATCCAGCGCCCGTTCCACAGCCCGGACGGTTAATTTGCGGTCTTCCATGGCATAATGCCCTCCTCATGTTTCATCACATGAAACTTGGTTACATAAATTATATGAGAAACAATCTCATCTGTAAACCAAAATGAGCCAAATCATGACGATATGAAGTGTATATATTTTCTTTTTATAAGACTAAATCCCCTGCAATTTGCACCATCAGGAAATGTTACCCATATATCTTTCGGACTATATAACAATTGCGTAACAAATGCCTCCAATCAATTGACTTTGACTATATGGAAACATACGATAAAGATATAAAAGCAAGACTTTGCTGCATAGGCAAGCAAGGACATCAAGCCATATGATCTGATCTGAACTCGTTGTTATCTTCAATTGATCTGAATAAGGAGGGGCAATCATGTTTCCGACATCCCAGAGCGAAGCCCCGCTGCAAACGAAAGTGTCCGATCTGCCTTCTTCGTTATCACCGAGGCTGATCCGGTTCAAACATATTATCGTAGCGTTGCTGCTCTCCGTTGTATTTTTTCTGCTCTTTTGCTTCATTGCCTTACACGGCTATATTGCCTGGGTACTATCCAACCCGACCGTAGCTCCCGTGTTCTCCAATCCAATGCAGGCCAAGAACATGAAGTACGAGGATATCACGTTCCCGGCAGCAGATGGCAGCCGTACGATGCAGGGCTGGTATATCCCCGCAGACACGGATGTCAACAAAACCATCATCTTCAGTCATGGATATGGGGCCAATCGGGAGGAAACCTGGGTTCCCATGTATGACCTGGCTCACTATGCCCACCAGCTCGGGTTCAATGTAGTGATGTTTGACTATGGTTTCGCCTCTCAGGTGAACAAGGCAGTCGCTACAGGGGGCAAAGCCGAGTCCCAGCAATTGCTTGGTGCCATTCAGTTCGCCAAGCAGCGCGGTGCTCAGGAGCTTGTCGTCTGGGGATTCTCGATGGGCGCAGGCACAGCATTACAGACGGGGCTGCTCACCGAGAACGTGGATGCCATGATTCTCGACAGCACTTTCCTGCTGGAGCCGGATACGCTGTATCACAACATTCATAATCAGATCGATCTGCCGCGACAACCCACTTTGCAGATCATGAATCTGTTATTCCCGGTTCTGAATGGCACCGGATTACAGCAGATTCCGTATCAGGAAGTCAAAAAGAAAGACTATCCGTTCCCCATCTTCTTCATTCACGGGACGGAGGATGAGAAGGCTCCATATCCGATCGCCGAGCTTCTCGCCGCCAACCAGACGAACACCTACTCAGAGGAATGGATCGTACAGGACGCGCATCATGAGCTGATCTTCAGGGAACATCCGAAGGAGTATCTCCGCCGTGTCTCTACGTTCCTGAGTCATGTGACGAAAACAAGCAGCGACGATGTGGAAAATACCAATGCCGGAGGAGAATAAAATCTTCCGGTGATCAGAGCCCCTATGGGGCTCTTTTTTTATGCACACATAGGACAACATGGCAGGTGAATATACTTTTGGGACGATTATAAAAGGTTAATCACACCCTATCCCTTGAAGGCCGATATGACATTTTAATTGAATGGAGGTTTGCCGCATATGAATTGGTCTGGCTATGGACCCTTGCTGCCTCTCCGCATTCTGGAGGAGATCAGGTTCTGGAAGGAGCAGGAGAAAGAGCATACGCTCGTTATTCGGGCACTGGTTCCCGATCTGGAGCCCACTTATGTGAAGCTGCTTGAAGAATGGGCAGTGACGTTTGAAAATACCGAGAAGGTAGCCAACCAGCTGTTGAAACAACTGTTACCCGGAACCCATCCCCCTGCCCCTTACATCATCGGAAGCGTAGAACAGCTTGTCTCCTCTGCACGTTCACAATCGCGGGAATTCATCAGGCAGCTGTACGTCCTGCTTGAGCAAAGTGCCGCCGTGCAAGCTGTCCCGCTCGCTAAGGCAGTCATTCTGCACTTTATCCGCGAATCGGAGTATTTCCTCGGTGTACTCGATACCTTGATTCAGCCTGGAATCATGCGAGATTCGGCAAGTGATGCTCCCTTTTCTTTGGATAAGTATGTTCAATTGTCAGGACGCACCGAGCGTGAAGCAGCGGAGGAGCCATCATCCATGGCTGGAAAAACTAACGCTCCGTCAGCTCCCGCACCTTCATCTTCTTCTTCACAGGTCCAGTCTTCAGAGGTCTCCGGTCTATCGCCATCTTCCGGTACTACAGAGAGCATCACCTTGCCTTCTACACCTCCTGTGAAGGAGAGACCTGTTCCGATTGGAGGACACACGCTGCCTCCTCTGCCCTATGCCTACAACGCACTCGAACCACATATTGACGAAATGACGATGCGCATTCATCACGATAAGCACCATCAATCCTATGTGGACGGACTCAATACAGCCGAGAAGAAACTGGCAGAATCACGTAAAAAAAATAATTTCGAACTCGTCAAACATTGGGAACGAGAACTTGCCTTCAATGGTGCAGGCCACTACCTTCATACGATCTTCTGGACGATCATGAATCCCAGAGGCGGCGGCAAACCTTCCGGATTACTTGCTGAACAGATCAAACGGGATTTTGGCAGTTATGAGGCATTCAAAAATCAATTCACTGAAGCCGCTAACAAAGTGGAAGGCAGCGGCTGGGCTCTCCTTGTCTGGAGTCCACGGGCTCACCGTTTGGAGATTTTACAGGCGGAGAAGCACCAGAACCTGTCCCAGTCCGACATCGTACCTCTCCTGCCGCTGGATGTATGGGAGCATGCCTACTATCTGAAGCATCAGAATGAGCGCAAGAAATATATCGAGGACTGGTGGAATGTCGTCTATTGGCCTGCGGTGGCTGAACGTTATGAAACGGCACGCAAGCTGTTGTGGCCACCCTACTAGAAACGAAAAGGGAAAAGGGAACAAGAGAAAAGAGATATCTCCAGCCGGTAGACTGCCAGATATCTCTTCTTCATTTGCAATAAAAAAAGCAAGCCTCTTGATTCAAGAAGACTTGCTTGTATTTAGATAAGGTCAATGACGCGTCATGCTAGACTAGGAAGCACAGCCCTCGCACGCAACATAGTTGTCCCCAACCTGTTTGCTGATGGCAATCAGATCCCCCAGCTTGATATCTTCCTCACCCGTGAACTCCAGGTCGGCAATACGTGCAACGATCAAAGCCGCAGCTTCTTCCTTGCTTGTTGCCATTTGGCTGAATTCAGACTTCTCGCCTGAAGAAACAACCTCATATTCAAATGTATATCTTAATGTTTCCATCTTGGCACTCTCCTTCCGAAATCACATCATATCATCTCTATTAACCAATTCCAAGTGTTCTCGAACGATACTAATCGTAGCGCAGTTTCATCTGCTCTGCCGTCTGCCTGACTGCCTCTCGATCAACGGACAATACGTGGTCAGTCTCAGCCATAGGGTATCGATTACGAAGCGTACGGACCAAGGAAGCGGTGTAAGCTGCTGCAGAAGGCACTCCTGCGAGCTCTTGAAGACTCGCCATGGTGCCCGGACGAACATCGGGATACCCTTCCTGCAGGCCGTCTGCTGCATGCTGATAGAACTTGCGTACATCTGCCGCCAGCTTGTCTCCTTGCCCTTCGACGATAATAAAAGCCGTTATAATATACGCCTTGGCCTGCCTTCGCTGGGCAATACCGCAAAATTTCAGTCCGCCTACACTGACATCATAATCACCGGGGCAGAAGGCACCCTCGATCTCTCCGGTTCGCGCCTGATTCGACCATGGTGTTAACGACTCGGCAATAAGAGCTGCCATCTCGCGGAAGTCATCGTGAATATTGATAGCTCGGGCCGGGTTAGGCAAAATCAATGAAATGTTAACCACGCCAGGATGAAGAGGAACAGCTGCACCTCCCGAGGGACGAACACAGACAGCGGTTCCCTGCGTTCTTATGCCTTCCATTGCCTCTACAGCCTTGGGAAGCCGGCGATCCCGCAGACCTGCAACAAATGCGTCAGGATGACGCCAAATATGGGCAACCGGCAGATGCCCTTCGCCTACACGGCGGCACATCACTTCTTCCCATGCAAATGCCTCTAGCACACTGCTTCCATACCGAAGTAATGGGGTTTCCCAGATCTGTATACGATGCAGCCTGGATGACGAGTTGGACGGAAGCGCCTGCTCTGCTCCAGGCTGTCCGGTATTGTCTGAATTCAAAGGTACACTCATATTTGCTAACCTCCGACTAAACGAATCTGAATCAGGATAAGACAAGGAAAGGGTTTTAAACATCGCTGGATGTACACAAATGCTCATATAAATAAATAAGCCGGTTCCCAGGGAACTCGGCTTATTAGGTGAACCTTTAATGATTGGACACGGCTTGAAAGCTTGTCCGGTTCGGGTCTTAGTCCTTAACCAGAGACAGAAACTCAGCACGCTGCGCCGTATTGTCCCGGAAGGAACCACGGACCGCGGAAGTTACCGTCTTGCTGCCAGGCTTTTTCACGCCGCGGGAGCACATGCACAAGTGCTCACCTTCCACAACGACCATGACACCATGCGGTTCAACAGCATCGTTCAGGATGTCGGCAATCTGTGAAGTGATACGTTCCTGAACTTGCAGACGACGGGTAACTGCCTCGACCAACCGAGCCATTTTGCTCAACCCGACAATTTTGCCGCTGGGTACATACCCAATATGCACTTTGCCGAAGAAGGGCGCCATATGATGTTCACACTGGCTGTAATAAACGATGTCCTTCACAATGACAAGCTCTTCATGATTCTCGTCAAACGTCACGCCGAGTACATCGCGCGGGTCCACTTCATACCCGCCAAAAATCTCTTCATACATACGGGTTACGCGTGCAGGCGTCTCAAGCAGCCCTTCTCGCGTACTATCTTCTCCGATCAGTTTGAGGATCTGTTCCACATGGTACTCGATCTTCTCCCGATTGTCGGATACTTTTGAATTCAAATAATCTTTCACGCCAGCCACTGCCGAACGCCTCCTTTCGAACCACTTGGTGTAAGCCTTCTTTCACTTCAGCATTATGCATAATCGATTATGCAATTTGCTTGCTTACAACTATTATTTTCGGCGGCCCGAGTTTTTACGCGCAGGATGCTGCCCCGGCTGAGGCATCTTCGCGCCTGGCTGCTGGTTCTTCATCATCTGCTGGGCGCGCTGCATTTGCTTGCCATTCAGGTTATAACCCATTTGCTTCGCCATTTTTTGAAGCATGTCGGGATCACTTTGCATTTTCTCGAGTTGTTTACGCAAGTAGTACACCCCGATGAAAAATCCCCCGACCAAACCTACAATCAATGTGATAATCGGTATAACTATTTCCATCTCTTAGACACCTCTGTATGCAATCTAAAAAGCCTGATAATCCGTGTCAGCACCTGATGTCCACTTGCCTGCTTGTACACGTGTCACGGACCGGATTTCCTGAAAGTTATCATAGCATTTCCGCACGATTGGAGCAAACGGATTTTCCAGCTAATAGTTAAAAATCGGTGAACCCAAACTTCGCTTCAACCTGGGGGTAAACCTCTCATCAAGCTCCATGTAAACCTAGGTCATAACCGCCTCTATGAAAACGGTCGTTTCCCTGGCCAGATCCACCTCGACCACATCCAGATCATAACGCGTGCTTCCGCGTGCAACCCGAATGACCGGTCTGCCTGGCAGCCCCCGATGCTGCCGGACAATGACTCCAGTTTCTCTAGTGGACAGCCTGACGGCTGTTCCGTTCGGATATACGGATACGCTGCGGTTAAATTCAATCAGGATGTCCCGATCCAGCTTCGTACCCGACATGGCCATCATCTCTTCACAGGCTTCATGCGGCAGCAGGCTTGGACCAGACGAGCCGTTGATCAGATTATCATAGATATTGGCGGCAGCGACTATTTTGGCAAACAGATGAATGTCCTTGCCCATAATGCCTCTCGGCAGCCCGGTACCATCCACATGCTCATGGTGCTGAAGGGCCGTATGAGCCACGAGCAGACTGAACTCCCGCTTGGACTTGATGACTTCGAACCCCCGCCAGGTATGGTGAAGGGAAGCATTTGCCGCCGAAGCGCTGCCGGGAGGCTCTCCGACTTTGCCGATATCATGAAGCAGCGCACCCACCGCCAGATCCTTCAGCTGATTGTAGTTCAAACCCAAATTGAGTCCCATTACAGATGAAAGCAAACATACATTCATGGCATGTACGTACTGGGCGTTGTCCTTGGTTCGGATATCCGTTAACTGGACAAGCAGTTCCCGCCCGTTTAATACGTCGTTCAGCAGCTTGTCTATGCTAAGGGCAACCTTTTTCGGGCTCCAGTCTTTCCCGGAGCGCACCGCCTCCAGCGTCACGCTCATTTCATTAATAATAGCCCGCTTCGTGGCTTCATCCAGAATGTCTTCTGTCTCCACATCTTTATACGCTTCATCCTGGATGTACAGCATGGTTACGCCAATACGCTTCAGCGTATTAATCATAAATACGGTGAGCTGGACTCCTGCAGACAACAGGACTGTTCCGTTGCCTGAATATACGGTTTTGCCCAGACACTCGCCCGCCTCCACACTTTCCACGTTTACATACTTCATGAACGTCCCCCGCTCTTACGATTGCTGCTCCAATGCGAGCAATTGCTCCTTGGTTTGCAGACCGCCTACATAACCTACCAGGGTTCCGTCTTTGCCGCTGATGCGGTGACAGGGAATAATGATCGGAATCGGATTTTTGCTAATGGCATCCAGAACTGCGCGAACAGCTTTGGGTCTTCCGATCGTTTCTGCAACCTGCTGGTGTGTTGAGGCCTCTCCATAAGATATATCGGACAGGACTTGCCATACTTGAAGCTGGAACGGTGTTCCGAGCAGATCCATTTCCAACTCGAAGGATTTTCGCTCCCCGGCAAAGTACTGCTGCAGCTGCTTCGCAGCTTCGCTCAGCCTCTCTTCGTTTTTCTCGTATCGGTACTCGCCAATCCAGGTTCGGGCCCATTGCTGCAGGTGAGCCTCACGTACATGAAATGCTCCAAAATCAATATGACATAGTCCCTTTTCCGTAGCACACAGCGTAAGTGTACCAATAGGTGTCAGCACTTCATCATAAAATACCGGCGTACCATGAAGCCCTGTTACGGGCGAAGGTTTCCACGCAGCCGCCTCCTGCTTCACCGATTGTCCGGATGCATTCGAATCCGTATCGGTTGATTCATTCTTCTGTTCTTCTTGCTGCTTGTCACTCATTAGCCCAACCTGCGGCTTTTCGGGTAAGGACCCGGACGAACTGAGTCGTTCCTTGGCCTTCTGCAGCATGCTTAGTACGTTCCCATCTTGTTCGTTAGCGGCAGCTTCCCCAATTGCTCTCATTGCGTCTTCTCCTCCAATTCTGCTTAACGCCCAGGCTGCGGTTCCCCGCAGCTCGGGACGCGGATCACGCTTCAGTACCTCCGTTAGCTTCGGTACAGCGCTTTTGTCCTTGAAATTGCCGAGTGCTATCACTGCGTTACGCTGAATCGGCTTTTTACCCCGCCAGGCGGCAGAGCTCTGCCCGAAGCGTTCCTTGAACTCACGATTGCCGATGTCCAGCAGCGGTAACAGCAGCGGCTTCACAATCTCCGGATCGGGCTGCAGATCGGGATGGTGGTCCCAGTTTTTGCCCCGATTCTTCGGACAGACGATTTGACAAGTATCACAACCATACAGGCGGTTGCCTATTTTCAACATGAACTCTTCGTCCACGAACCCTTTGGTCTGCGTTACAAAAGAAATACACCGCTGTGCATTCAATTGTCCCGGACCCACCAGTGCTCCTGTCGGACAGGCATCGATACATTTTGTACATTCCCCGCAATCTTCCGTTACCGGCGTATCCGGCTGGAAGGGAATGTTGGTCACCAGTTCACCAAGATAGATCCACGATCCAAACTTGGGTGAAATGATGGAACAGTTTTTGGCGCTGAAACCAATGCCCGCTCGCTGGGATACTGCCCGGTCAACAAGTGCCCCTGTGTCCACCATGCTCTCAATCATGGCCTCCGGCACCCGTTCCCGTATAAATTGAACCAGCTTGTCCATGGCTTCGCGCAGCACATGGTGATAATCCCTGCCCCAGGCCGAACGGGCCAAAATGCCGCGATATGCACCAGGTTCCGACTTCGGCGGATTAACCATCTTCGATGGATATGCCACAGCGATGGCGATAAGCGAAGCGGGCTCGCCCTCCTTCAAGGCAGGACGCACCCTCTTCTCGATATCCGGTTCTTCAAAACCGGATGCATAACCGTTGTCCCGATGCTGCTCCAGCAGTGATTTTAACGAAACAAAGGGCTCTGCCGAAGCAAAACCGACATCATCAATGCCCAGCCCGGGGGCAGCTGCCTTGATCTCCTGTTTTAACTGTTCCCACACGGAACCAGCCTGAGCTGCCCCGGTCTGTACGCTCGTCATGTTCTCTTCCCTCTCTTCTTCTCCACTCATATTCACTAAACAGTGAACGCCCGCCTCGCTTGAGAGGACAGGCGTCTATAAAGGTACACTTCCGTGTGTACCGCATTTAAATTGTGATAAGGGTCCATATATTTGACGCAAAATGAAGTCCAAAGTTTCCAAACCAACATTTTACAGTTTCTTCATCTCGGAAAACGGCCAGAAAATAAATTCAGCTTTACCAACAATCTCACTGGATGTGATACTGCCAAAGACGCGACTGTCCTTGCTTTTCCCCTCATGGCGGTTATCACCCATCACAAAATAATGATCATCTTCCAGCGTGATCGGGCCAAAATCAGGATCCTGCACCTCGGTATCCGTATACGTCTCTGCCTGCTGTTCTCCATTCACAAACAAATGGTGGTCACGTACTTCAACCGTATCGCCCGGAAGCCCAACAATGCGTTTAACTAGGAATTCCTTTTTCTCCACACCTTCACTCGGATCCCGCAGTACAATAACGTCAAACCGGGATGGCTTTCCAATATCATAGACAATCTTGTTGACGAACAAACGATCCCGCTCGACAAGTGTCGGCTGCATGGACTGACCTTTGACCATCGACAGGTTAAATACAAACAGATTCAGCAGCATCATGATCACAAAAGCAACAACGATTGTCTTCACCCAGTCCCATAGTTCTGCAGCCCAGGATTTCCCCGGCTGTCCAGACCCTGTCTGGTTGCTTCGATCTTCGGAATTCATACGCTCTGTAGAAGGTATATTGGAGTTCAAAGGGACACCTCGTTTATCATTTTTGTTCCAATAAAGGCGTTCATACTCCCTCTAAGTCTATCTTATTTGCCGGAGTGAAACAATTGGTTATGAACACCAATCACCTCAGGCATAATCCGCAGCTTAGGATCATACAAATAGAAAGGCATATCCCTACGTGGTTACGTTAAAGGGATATGCCTAATATAAAATGAGAATCTGTTTTATTTCTTTTTTAATCATTCAAACCTAGGCTTTGGACAAAATACTAAGTTTCTGAAAGGCACTTAATATTTTATTGGCGCCGTAACCCATAGCTTCATATAGAGGCATGGCTGCTTTGTTGTGCTCATCACCCGCGACCCATATTTGGCTGACTTTCCGTTGTTGGAAACGTTGTTCCATGGCCTCGACAAGTGTTTTGCCGACTCCACGGCGACGATAGTCTGGATGGACCGCAATACGGTAGATGCATCCCTGGTTGTGATCAATCGTACCGATCAAGGCGCCGACGAGGTCTCCCTCTTCTTCCGCAACCATAATCAGGTCAGAATCCCATGACAATTGACGGGCAAACGGGCCCATCGTGTTCTCATAACACTCTTCCGATAGTGCAACCTGGAGAAGCTCCGTCATCTGGCTTGCATCACTCAACTGAAAGGAACGAACGTGCATGTCTTAAATCTCCCTTTTCGTTAGCTTGATGAGGTTTTACAAAAAGGGGCTCCCCTTTTTACCAAAAACCCAATGTTCGAATAATGACAAAAAACGAGAAAATACCGCTTCTTCGTCAATTAAACCATACTTTCCGCCATAAAACACGCATTTTCTTTTGAAAGCGCTTAATTGTAACCGTTTACATCCGAATATTAATTTTTTTGTCTATTAAATCGGCTAATATCACATAAATATATTCATAATGGGTAAAATATGTTTGTTATCCCGAGTCATGCATTTGATCAACGTTGCGGGGGACTTAATAAACAAAAATGTTGCTTAATTAGCCCGGATGCGGTTTAATATTAGTGGCAAGGGTATTATTACATATGTACCTGAGCAGTTTGCATCCATTCACTGAGTGACTCTCAGCAAGACATAGATTGTAGTGCTTATCTTCGTCTGAATCTTGCCCGGGAGCGTTCAATTGGTTGTGCAAAATGCTTAAAAAAATTAAAATCTCAGGAGGTATTTTCACTATGGCTTTTCAATTACCGGCACTTCCTTACGCTAACGACGCTCTGGAACCACATATCGATGCACAAACGATGGAAATTCACCACGATCGCCATCACAATACTTATGTAACTAACCTTAACGCAGCTCTGGAAAGCGCTCCTGAACTGCAAGAAAAAAGCTTGGAAGATCTGATCGCTAACCTTGACAGCGTACCAGAAAGCATCCGCACAGCGGTTCGCAACAATGGTGGTGGACATGCTAACCACAGCCTGTTCTGGGAAATCATCGGACCTAACGGCGGCGGCGCTCCTACAGGTGACATCGCAGCTGCAATCGACAGCGAACTGGGCGGCTTTGACAAGTTCAAAGAAGACTTTGCAAAAGCAGCTACTACTCGTTTCGGTTCCGGTTGGGCTTGGCTCGTTGTAGGCAAAGATGGCAAATTGTCCATCACTAGCACGCCTAACCAAGACAGCCCGCTCTTCGAAGGCCTGACTCCGGTTCTGGGTCTGGACGTATGGGAGCACGCTTACTACCTGAAATATCAAAACAAACGCCCTGACTACATCTCCGCTTTCTGGAATGTAATCAACTGGGATGAAGTAAACAAACGTTACGCAGCAGCGAAATAAGACTGCCTGACAATAAGAAGAGCCTGATTCGGTCTTAATGACTGAATCAGGCTCTTTTCTTTATGGGATTATTCCTTTACTTCATCATAAGCCCCAGCAAAGTAACTGCTGAGCAGCTTCAAAAAGACATTAGGGAAGGCCAGCTTGTCCATATCCTTGGGTCCAATCCAGCGATAGATGAGCCCGTCCCCCTTGCCTGTCTGGGTCAGAGCTGAGTCAGGGGAGATATCCGCTGCTTCCGCAAGGATCTCTCCGTCCAGATCGGATGCTGAGGGGGAAGCCTCCAGCACGGAAGCCTCCATCTCCTTGGCAGCCGCCTGGGTATCTGCCTCATAGGCGGCTCTTGCTTCCGCAGCGATTAGCGGAAGCTCTTCACTGCTCTGGTCCTGCTCGGTGCACTTGTACACCTGCAGGTTCCAAACGATGTGGCTGAACACATGCTCCGCATGGGTAGCCAGCCCCTCCGGGCGGGCAGCGAAGCCCTCCGCCCACAGACTGCCAGCCAGCAGTGCCATGGCTGGCTCATCGGCCAGCGGCCCCGCCGCCTTGCCGGCTGCGGCGGGCGCCGCCAGTACATGCGGCAGCTCCCACATGCGGGCCAGCAGGCCCGTCGCTGGGCGCTGGCGCACAAGCACTTGGCCGCGATGCTCGCCGCGGCCCTCGACCAGAGCGACCAGCCGCTGCTCAGGGCGCGGCGGCTTCGCCTTGGTCTTGACCGGCAGCGTGAGCTCCCGTCCGGCGATGCGGCCGGAACATTGCTCCATGACCGGGCAAGTCAGACAGTGCGGCGCTTTTGGCGTACATACCAGCGCGCCAAGTTCCATCAGCGCCTGGTTGAAATCACGCGCTCGCCCTTCCGGAATGAGCTCTCCGGCAAGCTCTTCCATAAGCACCCGGGTGCTGCCCTTCATAATGTCCTCATCAATGAGGAAGTATCTGGACAGAACCCGCATGACATTGCCATCTACCGCAGGCTGCGGCTGGTTGAAGGCAATACTGAGAATGGCCCCGGCTGTATACGGACCCACTCCTTTTAATGCAAATACGGCCTGTTTATCCTGCGGCATCTCTCCACCGTGCAGCTCCATCACCTGCTGGGCAGCTGCCTGAAGGTTACGGGCACGGGAATAGTAGCCAAGTCCCTCCCAGTTCTTCAGCACATCCTCTTCCGCTGCTTCGGCCAGGGCCTGAACGGTCGGGAAATTGGCGATGAACCGGTTGAAATACGGGATGACCGTATCCACACGCGTCTGTTGAAGCATGATTTCCGATACCCACGTAAAATAGGGATTATTGTGACGACGCCACGGCAAGTCACGTCTGTTAATCATGTACCAATCCAGCAAATTCACACTAAAGTGTTGCTTTTGTTCCATTAAACCCATATTTCCGTCCTCTCCTGTTACCTTGCTATTCCTATTGCTCTATTCTTACCGACTATTTGTCTGTCTTCTCCACGATGGCAAAAGCTGCTGCAAGCTCTGTCTGATGCGTAATGCTGAGATGAATATCATACTGCTGGTCATATGGCAATTGAAGCCGTTCCCATGCCTGACTAGACAACGTTGCGACCGGGCGTCCCTTTTCGTCAGGAAGCACCTCGATATCTGTAAAACTCATCACACGGCCGATGCCGCAGCCAAACGCCTTGGACACTGCTTCCTTTGCTGCAAACCGGCCAGACACAAATTCAGTCATCCTTTTCCCTCGTTCAGCTGCCAATTTCCGCTCAGCCGGAGTCAAAATTCGATTCATAAATGCTTCGGCATGACGACCAGACAGCAGCTTCTGCATACGTCCGATCTCCAGTACATCGTTTCCAACTCCATATATCATTAACGATTCACCCGCTTAATCTTTTATGCTGTGTAGAATCTTGAATGGTTTCTATTTATCACTGCTCCGAACACGTATTCTATTGTAGCAGGAGGAAGAGCGAGAAGCGAGTACCTCACCGACATTCCCATTTATGTGAAAATAAGAATCAGGGAAGATATAGCTGGGCATGCAGCTTCGTCAGATGGAAACCTAGAATTGAACATAATGGATATCATCCAACCGATACTACAGCAAAAAGAGTCACTGCCTGATGCAGTGACTCTTTTTTTTCATTAACAGGTTAAATCATTCACCCTGTAAACCTTACACCAAGATTTTAGATGCCTGGGATGGCATTACGTTTATGGTGAGTGCGTGTATAGAATGACTCAAGACGCTCCTGCGCAGCAGGATCAATCTGTTTGCCTTCCAGGTAGTCGCTGTTATCCTCATAGGAAATGCCCAGTTCCTGTTCATCTGTCTGGCCTTCCCAAAGCCCTGCTGAAGGAGCCTTGTCCAAAATTTCGCGCGGAACACCAAGATATGCAGCGAGCTGACGAACCTGACGTTTGTTCAGGCTGCTCAACGGTGTAATGTCAACCGCCCCGTCGCCCCACTTCGTATAGAAACCGGTGATGGCTTCGGAAGCATGATCCGTACCTACCACCAGCAGGTTTTCTTCAAAAGAAAGTGCGTATTGCATGACCATGCGGGTTCTTGCCTTTACATTCCCTTTGCCTTGTGGAGTCATATGACGCGGGCTGCCCATGGATTTGAAGCCTTGCTCCACTTCAAGCGCGATCTCATTGACCGCATCTTCAATATTGGTTTCCACCACATGCTTCAGGTCAAATGCCTTTGCAACCGCGTAGCTGTGATCGATATCGGATTGCTCACCGTATGGCTGGAACACTCCCAGTGTTTTGTATTCCTGGTTGTTCTCGGCTGTGAGTTCGTCTGTAGCCTTTTTGCACAGCGCTGCAGCAACCGCACTGTCAATTCCGCCACTGATGGCAATAAGCAATCCTTTGGTACCGGAATTTTTCACGTAGGATTTCAGAAAGTCAACGCGTTTGCGGACTTCCTCTTCTTCATTAATGCTTGGCTTAACCTTCAACTCAGCGATGATCTGTTGTTGCAAACTCATCGTTCAACACACCCCGTTTCTACATAAATGAAATTTGATGTCCAGCTTGAAAGGTCCGAATGCTTCAATAACCTTATTTGCTCAAAATGAAACGCCCCGGCATCGGTCATCCGAAGGGCGGGGCGCTCCTAGAGCTAATTAACGGCAGTAACGGTCAAATGCATTCGTGAGATCAGCCGCAATTTCCTCCGCAGAACGGTCTTCCACTTGGTGACGCTCGATAAAGTGAACGAGTTCACCGTCTTTCATTAGAGCAATGGAAGGTGAAGATGGAGGATACGGTGCAAAGTACTCACGTGCTTTTGCTGTAGCTTCTTTGTCCTGTCCGGCAAATACCGTATACAGGTGATCCGGTGTAATATCGTGCTGAAGGGCTTGAGATACACCCGGACGGCACTGGCCTGCGGCACATCCGCACACCGAGTTAATCACGACAAGTGCTGTTCCTTTAGCATCTGGCAGACTAGCTTCTACTTCCTCAGGGGTACGCAATTCCTGAATACCCAGGCGAGTCAGCTCATCCCGCATCGGTTGAACCATATCTTTCATGTATTGATCAAATGACATCGACATTCGTTTCACTCCTTATTAATGGTTGTTCTATTATTTCGGGGAACATGTAATTGCCTCGGAATCAACAATCATCAATGCTCCGCCATACAAAACATGGATTTTAATGATGTGCTATCCCTATTATACATCGCCAAGCAATGAAAGCAAGGTTCAGACTCCGCCTGCGGTAAGGCTTCATTCATATTATTATGTCTTGATCTCTGGCAAAATATGCTGCGCTTTTATCGTTGAAACGAAACCTTGAAGGTCGTGCCCTCGCCTTCCTGCGACTCCACCGTAATCGTTCCGTTGTGTCGTTCTACGATGCTTCTGCACATGGATAACCCGAGCCCGGTCCCTTTGGCTTTCGTCGTATAAAAAGGTTCAAATAGCTTCTCTTGCTTCTGTTGCGCTATGCCTGCACCTGTATCGTGTACACACAGCTCGACCTTGTCATCCACCATCCGCGTTTCGAGCGTCAGAACCCCTTTCTCTGTCATGGCTTCCATGCCGTTGCGAGCCAGATTGAGCACTACCTGCTTGATTTCTTTCGTATTCAGGTGCAGCTTCGGCACATTATGGTCAAGCATGAGTTCGATACTCTGTCCACGCAGATTGGCATCTGCCCATAACAGCGGGCTCAATTCATGTATAATGTCGTGCAGCTGGGACTCTTCCTTTTCTGAGATCCGGTTCTGGGCTAGGGAGAGAAAGTCATTAATGATGCTGTTTGCCCGGTCCAGCTCCTCCAGTACAATCTGATAGTAGTGATCTAGCGAATCAGGACTCTTCTCTTGCATTAATTGAAGGAAACCGCGTACAACCGCCATCGGATTCCGCACTTCATGAGTTATGCTGGCAGCCATCTGCCCCACCAAACTGAGACGATCCACATTGTCCAGCTCGCTTCGCAGCATTTCCAGCTCAGTAATGTCCTGAATTATGAGCATGGCTCCCGTGACCTCTCTTGACCTTTCATGAGAAAGGGAATAGATCGGCACGGTCCGCGACTGGAATACATAGGAGCCGTAACGTACGGTCATACCGTTGATTTCCCCATCCACAACCGCCTTACGTATACTGTTCTCCAATCTGTCAGCCTGCCCCTGTTCGACAAATTGGCTTGCAGGGAGCCCAATCAGATTGGAAGTGGTCGTACAGGGCAGTTGATTTCTTGCTGTTTGCTCCATGGTATCATTAACAAACTGTACAGTTCCCTCCGGGTCCACTGTAGCGATGGATAATGGAACTGCGTTCAGTATTTGGTGAAGCTTTTCCGTTTCGGATATGTATTGATGATGAACTTCGGACAGATGTTGTTCAAGCCCCTGATGATGATGCATATGCTCAATCCAGAGCATACTAAAGCTGCCTGCAAAAACAGCACCAATGATGTACCCCAGCATGATGCCTATTCCTTGAGCTAGGGATAACGTAGAATTTCCATCCATCAAAGGAATGCACAGCAGGGCGGAACCAATCAATTCTGCTGCGATCAACGAGCTGACCATCGTAATTTTGCGTGAATGCGTATAGTGCTTGAATCGTCTGGCCGTCAACCATACAATAGGATAGAGAAGAATGCCTGTTTGAAGGAGAAACTCGTACAAGGTATAGGGATGTCCAATAAGAAAATAAGCGATTACATGGAGAAGGGTAAGCGTGAGGCCTATCACAGGCCGGCAGTACAATATGCTGATGGTAAGAGGTATCACACCCAATGAAATGGGAACGGCCGCGGGACTCGCATAATGGGCAAACAACAAACAGAGCAGCATGCTGGCCGCACTTGTCACTGCCAGGCTGTTCAGCATCATTCTACTACGATCTGTCTTGGCCTGAACTTGTTTGGGAAGCCCCAGATAAAAAAAGGGAATCAGGAATACCGCAGAACCTGCAAGCAGCACCTGTAAAAGAATGTCCTTTAACGCAACCACCATGCCATCTCCCTCCTCGCCCGCACATTCCCTCATGTATTTCTGATTAAAACATAGGCGACAGTATATTACAATATATCCCTTGAGACTGCATAATAGAACAGTTGCTTTCATTATAAATGGTTAAAAATGTGTACCATTTGTCCTATTATCCTGCATAATTCGATTTTTAACGTCCAAGTGTACTATATATAGAAAACGGAAATAGCTGGAATCTATATGTGGTTTATTCAATTTCTTACCAGTGTTCAATTAAGAGCAATAAAGTAGACAAAATCAATGGAAAAAGAGGGTAATAATATATGTACGATGTCATTGTAATTGGTGGCGGTTCCGCAGGCTTAATGGCATGCGTTGCTGCTGCCGAGCACGGAGCCTCTGTGCTTCTGTTGGATAAGGGAGATCAACTGGGCCGCAAGCTCGGAATCTCCGGAGGTGGTCGATGCAATGTGACCAATGCCAAAGAGACAGATGAATTGATCAGGCATATTCCCGGTAACGGACGTTTCTTATATAGTTCATTTCAAAATCTGGACAATCAGGGAATTATGCGTTTCTTCGAAAACCTGGGTATTGCCCTGAAGGAAGAAGACAATGGAAGAATGTTTCCCGTTACAGACAAGGCCAAAACGGTGGTCGATGCTCTGGTCGGGAAGGTGGTTTCTCTGGGTGTGGAGATTCGTACCAAAGAGCCTGTCAAGGAGCTGATTCATGATGGACAGCATGTACAGGGTGTCAAGCTTGCCTCGGGGAAGAGCGTCAAAGCCCATGCGGTCATTATAGCAACTGGAGGCAAATCCGTACCTCAAACCGGTTCAACCGGGGATGGTTATCCTTGGGCTGAATCAGCCGGACATACAATTACGGAGCTTTACCCGACAGAGGTACCCATTGTTTCCGGTGAGAGCTGGATCCAATCCAGAGAACTTCAGGGATTATCTTTGCGGGATGTAGGGTTATCCGTGCTGGATGCCAAAGGCAAGACTGTGATTTCGCATCGTGGTGATATGATCTTCACGCATTTTGGTGTATCGGGTCCTATCGCCCTCCGCTGCAGTCAGTTCATTCGTAAGGTACAAATGAAATCCGGCAGCACTCAGGTCACGATGAGCATTGATTTCTTTCCTGATCTCACTCCAGCTGCACTGGAAAGACAGGTCCAGCAGGTTCTGGAGCAAGAGTCACGCAAGGCAGTTAAGAACATTTTGAAAGCATGGGTACCTGAACGCATGATTCCATTACTGATGAAACGTGCCGAAATCAGCGAAGAGCTGACATTCCACCATTTTCCTAAGGGCATGCTGAGCACGTTATGCGGGCTGATGAAGGCTTTTACCTTCCGCGTGGATGGCACGCGTTCTCTCAAAGAGGCATTCGTCACTGGCGGAGGTGTGCACTTAAAGGAAATATACCCAAAAACAATGGAATCCAAGCTGCTGCCGGGTCTATTCTTTTGCGGTGAGGTTCTGGACATCCACGGCTACACTGGTGGGTATAACATTACCGCTGCATTCTCTACCGGATACACCGCTGGCATGCATGCCGCAGAGTACAAAAACGCCAGTAGTTTAAGATAAATAAACATGCCAAAAACAAGAAAACCTCGAAGTGCCCACATGCTGTGGGACCCGAGGTTTTTTGACTATTCATCTGATTATGCTTTTACACTGCCGGAGAATCCATCCACTGAATCGTCAAAGGTTGGGTCATCGTCCCGATTATGCAATCCTTGTTGAAGCCCACTGTCCTGATTTCCATTTGCATAACCTTCTTGCCAATCCTCGTTAATGATATGAGCCGGAATGGATATATCCTGAAATTGATCAAACCCGTCTGTTTCAGCCAGGAACGCTGCGCTTCCTCCGTGTGACTGCACAATCTCCACCGCCGACTGTATATCCTGGCGATCGGTAGGAATGTACAATTCCAGCGGCCCCGATTGATACGGCTTATATCCAAGCTCCTTCAGCGTGGCCTCCGCCGCAAGCAATGCTGAATGGTCAGAAAAATGTACCTGAAGTTCACTATCGTCCATCATTCGTTTTTTCCTCCTCGCTACAGTTGATCTCTCCTATAGCATGGTCACTAATGGAAAACGATATGCGATTTCTACTGGAATACTTTAGCTTGAACGGGTCAATCGAATCCATCCTCCCACGGAAAGGCAGAAGAGTCCAAAGACCACAACAGCTGCTGCAACAATGACACTTAACAGCCAGCCAAGCCAGGTTATTCCCAAAGCCAAACCCATGATAAGGCCCAGCGGGATAAACAGCATCCGAACCATTGTCAATCCTGCACGGTGCAGAGCAGCCGGGTCATAGGATAGGAGCTGCACGTAGTCTGAAGTCACGAACACATCCCATGAGCGATAAAACAGCAGGGTTAGCATAATAATCAGCAAGCAGCACACGATGACATTAACGGGAAAAGGGGGAAGCATGACTGCTGCTGTGGAGAGACTACCCAGCTGCAAATACAGTTTCATCGAGGAAGAGTCTCGAAAGAAAGCTTTGAAAGCCGTTTCGGCTGTCCGGTTGGACATGGAACGATTGCGCAGAAGCCTGCGCCTTTTGCGAAAAACGACTGTTTTTGTACGAGGAACCTTCGGCTTGGAAACAGACTGACTTAACATAAGCGCTGTTAGCTTCAAACGACCTCGTAAATCCTCCCGTACATCCCCCTCAAACGTGCCCTTCATCAACAGCCTCATTTGGATCAGAGTGACAAGGATAAGGATTCCGACAAAGATTCCAGCAAGCTGTCTCCAGATCTCTCCGTCCATCCATGACGTTGTACGGATCGTAAAAAGTCCCAAGGCAATCGCGGCAGGGATGAGTCGAATCCAGCGTCTCCATCCGGTATTTCGCACCTTAATGATGTGCAGAGCGATCGCCTGAATTGAAGCTACGATACCAAACCAGAGCGCAAGAAGCGCGATAGGTGTAAATGACATGTCATAAACACGAGACCACAAGGGTGCGGTCAAGGCCGTAATCACAATCATTTTGCCCAAATGCAGCACACAGGCCCCGAAAAGCCCTTGCTTCATTAAAGTCCGCATCCATAATGGTCTTGATTTCAGAAACAGCATGTCCGCTTCTTCCACAAAGATCAGTACACCGCCTGAAAGCATAACGATATCGATCAGCCCTGTCAGGACAGGCACAGATAGTTCAGTCGCCCATGTTGGCAGCGGTTTGGTCCATAGGCTCGAATACCACCCGATCAGATACAGCAGCCCCGGAACCAGCAGATACAACCATACCGTCCAGTCCACTGCCAATCTCAGATTTTTCAACTGTCCATTGAAATGCTCTCGACGCCTGCGTCTATATAAACGAAGTGGTGTATATCGCTCAGAGTTTCCCATCCCTCTTTCACCTCCCTGACTAGGATGTCAGTATATCAAAACAGTCGAATAAGGATAATTCGGGCTGCCCGGCGACAGCGCGAATCTCATCCAGCGTGCCTTCAGCGGCCGATCTGCCTGCTGCAATCAGTACAAATCGGTCACAGATCCGTTCCGCTGTATCAAGTACATGCGTGGACATTAACACCCCTGCCCCGCGGCGGCGTTCCTCATCGAGCAACTGCAGGAAATCCTTCGTTGCGCGCGGATCCAGTCCAATAAAAGGCTCATCTACAATATATACATCAGGTGAGGCCAGGAAGCCGATCATCAGCATCATTTTCTGACGCATGCCTTTGGAAAAACTGCCAGGAAGATCATCGCGTACATGATCCATACTGAAACGGACCAGCAATTCCTCCGCTCTCGCAACAAAGTCCCTTTCCTCCATTTCGTACGCCGCTGCCGCAAGATCAAGATGCTCCCAAAGAGTCATATATTCATAAAAGACAGGCTGCTCCGGGATGTAGGCATATCTGCCCTCTCCTCCAATTGTAATCTCAAACTCGGCATGCTCCAGCAAGCCAAGCATCGTTTTGATGGTCGTGCTTTTGCCCGCCCCGTTTGGACCAATAATACCTACCAGTTCTCCTGGATACACCTGGATTTGGATGTTTTGTATCGTCGACTTGCCTGCTTCATATCCTGCCTCGGCTATATGTACGTCCAGTATGGACTGCTTCGATGCTGACTCCTCAATTTCAATCTTCATGGCCTTCACTCCCCGGTTAATGACTTGTCCAGTGTGTTCTCCATTATTGTAATGGAGTTATTAGCTTTGTGTTTGATCATTTTGAGCATCTTTAATGAATTAGAGGTGGACAATGAAAAACCTTCAAACACACAAAAAAAGCAGGGGTTCCGGAGCCCCTGCTTTTTCATGATTATCCAGTGGAAAATCATCTTACCGATTACAACCCACCACCGTTGTGGTTTCGCTCGTGGACACACGCTGGTTATGATGGTTGTCAATCAAGTACTGACACAATGATGCTATTCGCTTACAGCCACTGCCTCACTCGCCACCGTTACATCCATCTTTTTCGATCTGCGTTTTAATACATAGGCCAATCCCAGAATTGTCATCAAAATGCCTGAACATACAAAGGCCGGGATAACACCAAACGATGTGACCAGAAATCCCCCTACAACAGGCCCCATAATATTGCTTGCTGTCATGACGCTGCCAACAGTCCCAAATACACGCCCAGTCATCGCTTCAGGAGTTTGTTCCTGCAGCAAAATTTGAAAGGGCACCACGGCGAACCCAATTCCGATTCCTGCCAGGGCAAACATCGATATCAGCAGCAGGTTGGCACCCAGACCAGCATGCGGCCATACGCCGACAACGACTCCTGCTGCACCAATGACAAGCCCCGTTATCGATGTTCCCAGCCCCATCTTCAGCACATGTCCTGCTCTTTTCCACTTCCTCACACTCAGGGCTGCAATTAACGTTCCAACGCCACTGGCACCAACACACCACCCCAACAGATCACTCGAAATTCCAGGCAGCTGTCTAAACAAAACAACGGTCTGGGAATCAGCAAATTGCAGGAACAGAATGGCGGATGCCAGCAAAATGAGAGAAGACCCTACCTGTGGAAGTGAAGCGAGCATACGAACGCCTTCCAGCGTATCCTTTAAGAAAGCACCATTCTCTCGGGATGAAATGCCCCTTTTTCCTTCTCCCTTACTTTCTTGTAGGGACGGTCTTGCAGATTGGATCACCCGCTTACCCGGAATCCACAGCAAAATAATACCCGAGATGAGAAACGAGGCTGAATCCAGAATAAAACACCAGGTAATCCCAAAGGCGGCCACCAGCAATCCGCCAAGCGCAGGACCTATAATTTTGGACATCTGTTCGATCACCGAGCTGATGGAAACGGCTTGAGCCAGCTGCCCATGCGGCACAAATTCCTTCAACTTCCCGTTCTTGGCGGGTGAGAATACGACGTCGAATAACGATTTGAGAATAAGCAATACGTATACATGCCAGATCTGATCGGCGAAAATGAACCCGGCAACAATCACGACTCGTGCACCGTCCGCCGCGATCATCAACCATTTCCGATTCATCCGATCCGCCAGCGCGCCTGCAAACGGCCCTGTGATCAGCACAGGCAGTGCCGCACAAAGTGTAGTAAACGTAATTTCCCACGGCGTAGCATTCCAACGTATCCCCACCAACGTCAAGATCGCCAACAGATGCAGCCAATCGCCCAGATTGGAGATGGCCTGTGCCACCATCAGTGTTACAAACGGACGGTTATGCTTCAGTCCGCGTTGTCCCTTCATTGTCATTTCCATTTCGCTTCTCCTCCACGTGCCGGAATGTTGATATGGCTTTAATTATATAAATTGGAACTTATACCAACCTCCTTCCGAAGACGGAGAAGTGCTAACATCCGAAGGATGAACTTTCTCAGGTGCAAGCTGCCTTGGAAGAGGACGAATGCTTAAATTTTAAAAGCTAAAAATGCAGATCTTGTGACATATCGCATGTTTTTTGTGGAAACAGAAGCTTACAATAAGGATATGGCGACAATCTGAATCGTCAAATGTAACCTACTCAACCCTATATAAGTTGAATATATCGTTTGCATGTTAATCGTAACGAAGAGGACAGAAAAAACCTGGAAAAGCAACACGTTCACCTTTATCACCGGATTTTACCTTTGAAAAAGATTCAAAAAAATCTGGGGATAACAGTGATTGGAGGGTTGTTCTGTCATCATAGTGGTAGATCGTAACCATATTATTTCAACTTATATCACTAAACTGAAAAGGCGGGATCAGCATGCTGGAATTACAAGAAATCGGAACCGAACGTTCACTTCATCTGTACCGCACCTTGGCCAAAACATTCAAGAGCGTGAATGAACACGCTGTATCCGGTAGCAAAGTGCACGGCTTCAACCCTACGGCATACGGGGTGCTGGAAGTACTGTATATGAAAGGGGCACAGCCGATTCAACAAGTAGGCGCACAACTTCTGCTGCAGAGCGGGAACGTAACCTATGTCATTGATAAGCTGGAGCAAAAAGGGCTTTTACATCGCAAACACTGTCCACAGGACAGACGGATTATATTTGTGGAGCTGACAGAGGAAGGTCACCGGACCATGGATGATATCTATCCAGGGTATGCACATAAGATCGACCGTGCAGTCAGTGGTCTGAGCGAGGGTGACAAGACATTGCTGTCTGAGTTGTTGGAAAGGCTTGCGCTTGGCGCAGACCGTCTATCCGCTAATGGTTGAAGAAATAACCCGGAAGAATAGTGAAAAATAAAATAACCGGTCTCGCCATTCTTCGGCGTAACCGGTTATTGTTGTTGAATCAACTCTATCTTATCCATATCAATACGGCGAGAACAACGATAACGAGGCCTCCTGCAATAAGCAAATTCACCACGTATCTGGACATGCCAGACTCACTATGCCCCTCGATCTCCCTAAGTGTCTCTTCGTACTTGTGCTTGGCTTCATCTTCCTGGACCGAATTCAGGTTATTGGGAAACAACATTCCGCCTCCTTCACTCGTAGTATATCCACATTTCAACACATTTTCTTATATATTTATGCTCTGAGCTTTCTTGGCTTACCGGCCCATTCGAATATATATTGCCAAAACAAATAAACAAACGTAACGATCAGAACATATAAATACGGCCCTGTATGCCGAAAAGCATCCATCCGGAGTACGAAGATTGCGAATAGAAGACCACATCCCGTCCCCAACAGGAAATAAGACACAGTTACATAAATCAACCTTGTACCAGCTCCCTTCATTTTCATTGAAGCAAGCACAGGATCGATGAACAGAGAGAGAGGCAGAATGAGGAATAGCATTGTGGCTGCATTGATCAGCAAGCTTATGATCCATAAATACCAAAAAGGATAGTAATACGTACCTTCTGCTCGTTCCGCCAAAGTAACCACTCTTGAAGTCCCAACGTACAAAGAAATGGTTATGACGGTCAGCAAGGCTGCAAATAATTTAATTGAAAATGGCATGAACCAAAGAGATTCAGTCCTTGGCTTATTCAATACACCTCAGCCCCATTCATATCAGATATCTCCATCTGGTACGGTGAAAAATTAGAAACCTACTGTAAATTATATCAAATTTCCATTTAGAACCAACAAAAAAAGCAGCTGATCACAGCTGCCTTCTTGTGAAAATCAATGCTTTATCTCGTTTGTACTAATCAACAAAGTATTCGTCTTATGTATCGCATGGGTTCGACAATCACTTCCCGGCAACTTTGGCCTGTTTTGGCATTCCTGCCCCTGCCTTTGCCTCTGCCTCTTCCGGTACGATTAGACGTTTGCGTAATGCTAATGTGGTTAACCAGGATACAATCGCGATGACGAACATGATGACAAACAGGGAATGCAGACTGCCTTCCAGCACATTCCGAAGTAATGCCCATTTGTCATCCGACAAAGCAGCGTCCGTATGCGGTGCGAGCAGCTCATTCAAGTCACTTTCGGAAATGCCGGCATCGGCCAAGTGCTGTTCACTGGATAATTTCGATATCCGGTAGTTCAACCATGTGCCAAATACGGCCGCGCCGATTGTTTGTCCCAGAGTACGCATGAACGTATGCAGTGCCGTTGAAGATCCGCGTTCCTGATATCCTACAGAGGACTGTGCAATGATGGTAAATATCGTAAACGCAAATCCAAAGCCAAGTCCGTAAATAAAGGTCAAAATAAACAGCACGGCCTGCGGGGATGTTCCCCCTACCAGGAAAAGTCCTCCCGAGCCAATCGCGATTCCGGTCAATCCAATGAGTGCAGTCAGACGTGACCCGATTTTCATCAGGAGACGACCCGCCAGCACGCTACCGATTAACCAGCCTACGGACATCGGCGCGAGCAGCAGTCCGGATTCAGTCGCGTTGCCTCCGCGAACGCCCTGTACCCATAACGGCAAATAACTGGTCAGGCCGATCATCAACGTGCTGGTGAGCAGTCCCGCAATATTGGCAACGCGGATATCCCGAATACGGAACAGATGCAGTGGAACCATCGGCGCCTGGGCTCTTTTCTCAACGACAAAGAATAAGATCATGAATACAACAGCAACTGCACTCAGCCCCAAAATGAGCGTAGAGCTCCAGGCATAATACTGCCCGCCTGCTGACAACACAAAGAGTAATGCCGTTATGCCCACCGTGAAGGTCAGTGCACCGATGTAGTCGATTTTGGCGGTACGAGGTGAGATGTCTTCCTTCAAATAACGAAATACAAACCACATCGCAAGCAGGCCAAATGGCACGTTGAATCCAAAGATCCACTGCCAACCGAGATTATCGACAAAGTAACCGCCAAGCAGCGGCCCTGCCAGGGAAGATATGCCCCACACTGAACTGATCCAGCCCTGAATCTTGCCTCGTTCTTCAATTCGGTAGATGTCTCCAATAATCGTAAACGTCACAGGCACAACCGCTCCTGCCCCAATCCCCTGAATGGCACGGAAAATAATCAGCTGCTCCATATTCTGTGAGAAGCAGCACAGCAATGAACCGAGCAAAAACAATGCACAGCCAATCAGGAACACGGGCTTTCGGCCGTACAGATCACTGATCTTGCCAAAAATCGGCGTGCTGACAGCCATCGTGAGCAGATAAGCGGTAAAGATCCAGCTAAGCAGCTGCACACTTCCCAGCTCACTGACAATCGTTGGTCCCGCCGGACCAATGACCGTTCCTTCAATCGCCGACAAAAAGGTTGCCAGCAACAATCCCGCCAAGATGAAACTGCGTTTCAAACCTCCGGTTGTATTCACACAAACCCTTCTCTCTTTGTTCTCTGTTTATTTTCTATGCTTGCGAAGCCACTCATCATACAGCAGGGAATACATCACCATATCCTTAAATCCGGTGGAAGTATGCTGTACCTGACGCAGCAGACCTTCCCGCGTAAAGCCATTGTTGATCAGGAACTCTCCCGAGGCGGCATTTCGTGGATCGACCAATGCTTCAATCCGGTTAAGCCCCATGGTCTCATACCCGAAAGGCAGCATCACCGAGAACACTTCGGTCATATATCCATGCCGCCAGTAGTCACGACCCAGCTCGTAACCAATCTCTCCGCGGAATGCGCCTTCAAGCTGCCATGTATTGTATCCACAGCTTCCGATAAGACGGCCTGTTTCCTTCAGTTCGATGCCCCAGCGAATCGCCTCCTCTTCCCCTGCCATATGATTAAGCAATCCAATCATATCCGCAGCTTCACTTGTCCCGATCATCGGTGCCAGATTCATATAACGGGTCACCTCCCGGTCTGACCAGTATGCGAACATCTGAGCCGCATCCCGGCGGCGCATTTTGCGCAGGCGAAGTCGTGCTGTCTCGAGTTCGGGAATTCTCCCTTTAGATTTATACATGAAAAGACACTCCGATCCGATCCATCTCTGCAGACCATAAGATTCAATAGTCATCTAAACATAACCTGCGCCGAATGGCAACAGTTCAGTCATCGGCTAGATATCAAAAAAACCGGGCCGCAAGGGTCCCGGTCTTGTTGTACGTATGATTCAATCGAGCTGTCCTGTAACAGCTTGTCCTGCCAGAGTTTCATCTTCAGGCGGTTGAAGCCTTCTTATCCGCTCCCAGCAGCTCATCACTGACCCGGCCAAGCACAGCCGTAATTTCCTTATACTCTTCAATGCCTGTCCCGGTCAGGCTCCACTGATCGCCATGGGCGGTCAGGAAGTTCTCCTGCGTTAGATGTTCAAGCTCCTGCTTGATCTCCCGCTCGCCAACACGATAGCCGCGCTCCTCCAATAGAGGCAGTGCGTCACCAACGGTTAAATCCTGATTTTGGGCCAAATATAGAAGATGAATCCGTACAAAAAGATTCTGTACCTCTGCGTGCATAATCCAAACTCCTTCCAGGGTTATAGCCCTCCGTGATTGCTAAGTAATTACCCCGTGCGAGAAGCTGAGAAACAGGATGAATTTACAGGGGTTTCCCCTTCTTAATCAACATTCTACCGAAATCCTCCGCTTGACTAAAGGCATGCACTGCACTATCTTGAAAATAAGTACCATTTTTGCTCGGGAGGGTGATTCACCATGTTTCAAGCTGTTTCCTATGAAGGAACACGAAGCGAGCAGCACACCGCCGTCCTGGGACAGTTAAGTGCTCTGATCCGCGATGAACCAAGCGCCATTGCCAATCTGGCAAACGCTGCGGCGCTGCTCAATGTATTTTTAACCGATACCAATTGGGTCGGATTCTATCTGTATGATGGCAGAGAACTTGTCCTTGGTCCGTTCCAAGGGCTGCCTGCCTGCATCCGTATTCCGCTCGGACGCGGGGTGTGCGGCACATCTGCGGCGGAACGGCGTACACTCGTTGTAGACGATGTTCATGCTTTCCCAGGTCATATCGCCTGCGATGCCGCATCGAACAGTGAAATTGTCGTGCCCATTATCAAAAACGGCGAATTATACGGGGTGCTCGACATCGACAGCCCGATCAAAAACCGTTTTGACGACGAAGATCGTATTTTCCTGGAACAGGCCGTCAAACTGCTCACAGAGCAGCTGTAACCACGGTTCTGCCGAAGGTCATTGTACCTATAATAAGCAGGTCGTTACAGCAATACGTACTGAAGATAGCCAAAAAGCACAGACCATGAGTGGTCTGTGCTTTTTGGTTTATGCCTTTACATCCATGTTCTGCTCGCCCATGGTTACTCTATGCATTTAGGTCAATTCCTGTTCCGCTTTGATCATCATGCCGTCTCGCAAAAATTCAGCCAGCTTCGGATGATAACCGTCGTACATTTGGCGGAAATTTTGATGCTCCACATACAGATTGCCCAAATCACGATAAATTTCGGCAGTAGGCGTGTAATAATCCTTGACCCATTCGAGATGTCTGCCAATGATGTGCTGAACTTCCGGGGATTCAGGTGTCAGGCCATCTTCGATCGCCCGCTGCAAGTCCCGGTTGATTCGGTCTATTTTTTCCTGGGAATCCAGGTAATCTTCTTTGGTTTTGAGTTCCCCGTCATAAGAAACGGCTGATTCAGATTGTACTGGATGCCAGTTTTTCGTTATGACCGGTTCATGGCTCGGTGTCTCCGTTGAATCAGGCAGCATACTGTGATGCCCTTTTTTGATAAAACCCTGATACAACTCCCGGACCTCAAGCTCATATTCTCCCTGCAAATGGGAAATGGTTTTGTCCAGAGTCTGGATCAAGCCATGCAAATGCAATGCTTTCTCGAGCAGCTGAATGCGCTGCTGCTGCATCATATGAATGATATCATGATGGTCTTCCTGCAGCATGGAGCCAATCTCTTCGTGTTCCACTCCCAGCTCCTTACAGAACAGAATCTGCTGAAGCTTCAACAGCTCCGGTTTTTCATAATAAACTTCATTTTGGTCTCTACCTGCAAATGCAGGTGTTAGCCAACCTGATTTCACATATTGGCTCAATTCATTCAGACTGATACCGGACATGCCGGATACGTCCGCCATGGTATACGCCATTCGCAACACCTCCTGTCTACACTGCATTAAGATTCAGTTTGATTCATACTGCTTTTTATGTTGATTAAGTTAGGTACAAGATTGGAACAACAATTAGTCGATTGTTTTGCGGTATGTAAAATATTTATACCCGTCTGATGGGATGTGAACCGGGGGTCAGTAGGGAAATCGAAAGTGTTTTCATTATTTCCTATGGATCGATATAATAAAAAGTCCCGCACCAACTACATTGGGTGCAGGATCTTATCATTACTTCATGTTAGACAAGGCAAAACAGCCTGCTTGCAAACATCCTTAATTTTTATTGAACATGACAAACTTGAGTTCTGTCATTTCTTCAACGGCGTATTTGACACCTTCACGTCCCATACCGCTCTGCTTCACACCACCGTATGGCATGTGATCCACCCGGAACGTAGGAATGTCGTTAATCATGACCCCTCCAGCCTCGATATGATCAGCTGCATGCAGTGCAGTATGGATATTGTTCGTAAAAATACCTGCCTGAAGTCCATAGATGGAATCATTCACGTACTCAATGCCTTTTTGGACTGAATCCACGGTGTTAATAACAACAATCGGTGCAAAGACTTCCTGGCACGACACCTTGGCGTCACGCGGCACGTTAACGAGCACGGTTGGACGCAGCACGCCTCCTTCGGCCTCTCCTCCTGCGGCGACCGTAGCTCCTGCCTGTTTCGCTTCGTAGATCCAATCTAGGGTCCGTTTTACGTCTTTGGCTGTAATAAGTGCCGAAACCACCGTATCCGGGTTCAGCGGATCTCCTGTCACGACTTGTTTCGCTGCTTCCGCGAAGCGGCGTATGAATTCGTCTGCAATGGCACTGTGTACATAAATGCGCTGCAATGAAATGCATACCTGACCCTGATACGTAAAGGCACCTGTCACGCATCTTGGGACCACTTTGTCCAAATCCGCATCCTGATCCACAATGACAGCTGCATTCGACCCAAGCTCCAGCGTTACCCGTTTCAATCCCGCCTGACTGCGAATGCTTGTCCCTACCGCTGGGCTGCCCGTAAATGTAATATGGGCTATGCGTGGATCGGATACGAGCACATCACCAATCGTTTTTCCCTCCCCGCTTACCACGTTTAATGCACCATCCGGCAACCCGGCTTCCTGAAGCAGGTTCGCGATATAGTAGGCAGACAACGGTGTCTGCTCAGCCGGTTTCAGAACGATGGTATTGCCTGCTGCAAGTGCAGGTCCAACCTTATGTGCCACCAGATTCATCGGAAAATTAAACGGCGTAATCGCCCCGATGACACCCAGAGGCTGTCGCATGGTATATCCGATGCGTCCTTCGCCGCCCTTGGCTGCATCCAGGGGAACGGTCTCCCCGGTTAGCCGCTTCGCTTCTTCTGCGGCAAAACGGTACGTTTCCACCGTACGGTCCACTTCCGCAAGCGCAGCCGTGATCGGTTTGGATGCTTCCAGCGCAATCACTCGTGCCGCCTCTTCCTTCCGCTCTTCCAGCAGGGCGGAGAGCTTGTACAGGATGTCTGCACGTCGGTGAGCAGGCATGCTGCGCATCTCCTTACCGGCCTGAACGGCAGCTGTTATGGCTGCTTCTGCCTCCTCCGCCGAAGCGGAAGACACTTCCGCCAATGTTTCTCCGGAATACGGTGCCTGAAGTGCTTTATATTCTACGGATTCGGTGGGTTTACCACCGATAAACAGATGTTGTTTTTTCATTATTGAATCCTCCAATCCATCATTGCTGCAAGTCCGACCTATGAAGTTACAGCGGGTCAAGTCCATGACATAACAACCTTGTGATCGCAGTTATCCATTATCTATTTATACACCACAGCAGCATCTTCAACCCAGCCTGAATTCCGGCAGTGCCCTATTTCACCGTTAATACCGGGCATGCTGCTTGTTTCAATACACCGTGGCTGACACTGCCAACGACGATTTCTGCCAGCACGCTTTTGCCGCCCGTACCCATGACAATGAGGCTGCACTCTCTTTCGCGCGACACCCGGCAGATCTCGTTTACCGGGTCCCCGGCAATGAGCAGTGTCTCATAAGGGATAGAATGTTCGGACAATAATTGTTCTACCGGTGCAATAATATGCTGCCCTTCTTCCGCAATTCGTGCTTCCAGATCTACTCCCAGAGCCGGCTCATTCAAGGATACGGAAGGATTCACATGCACGATAATCAATCTGGCGGGATGCTTCAAACTTTCAGCTAAGTCTACAGCTGTTTCCAATGCCTTATGAGCATGATCCGACCCATCAACAGCCACTACGATTCGTTCCAGCATTTCAATTCCCCCATCCATTAATGTGTAATTGCTGCATCGATATCACGCAGATGTCTACGGCGTGCAAGCAGAACCACGACACCAACCAGTACCATCAATGCGCCAAAATAAAACGGTGTTTCCGGCAGGAACCATTCCGACAATTTACCTGCAAGCCAAGGTGCCAGCGCACCGCCAAGGAAACGTACGAAGCTGTAAGCAGCCGAAGCAACCGAACGTTCAACCGGAGCAGCCTCCATAACAGCCGTCGTAATCAATGTGTTGTTGATACCGAGGAAGATCCCGGCAACGATAACAGCAACAATGACTGTGGTGGACGATCCCATGACTGTACCCACGGCCATAACAATGAGGTCAATCGCAAACAGGGTCAGCATCACACTCATGGAAGGAACCGAGCCAAATCGACGCTGCAGTCTTGGTGCCACGAATACAGACGTAATCGCAAGCATAAGGCCCCAACCGAAGAACACATAACCAAGTCCGTGCTCATCCAGGTTCATGACATAAGGTGAATAAGCCATCAACGTGAAGAAACCAAAGTTATACAGAAAGGCCGTAATCGCCAGTGTTTTCAGAGATGGATAACTCAGCGCCTTGAACGGATCGGACAGGGAACTGCGTGTTTTTGGCTTGGCCATTTTGGGCAGCATAAACGTAATGCTGATAAAGGCAATAATCATCAGGACGGCAACGCCGAAGAATGGACCACGCCATGAGATGGAACCAAGCTCACCACCAAGCAGTGGACCTACGGCAATCCCAAGACCCAGGGCGGCTTCGTACAAAATAATCGCTTTGGCTGTCCCCGATGTGGACAGACCAACAATGGCAGATAACGCTGTAGCGATAAACAAGGCATTACCTAGCCCCCAGCCTCCGCGGTAACCTACCAGGGCACCAACTGTATCTGATGTTCCGCCCAGAGCGGAGAAGATGACGATAAGTAAAATCCCGCTAAGCAGCGTCCATTTGACACCGATCCGGCTGGAAACAACGCCAGTAATCAGCATGGCAATCCCGGTTACGGCGTTATAGCTCGTAAAGAGCAGGGAAACCTGGCTTTTGGATGCATGCAGCTGATCTGCAATGGCAGGCAGGATGGGGTCAACCAATCCCAGTCCCATAAATGAAATGATACACGCGAAGGCGACAGCCCATACAGCCCGTGGTTGGGACAGTAATCCTCCGCGTGATGACGGCAGTTCGTCAGGTAAGGATGGTTCTCTTTTCATACATGATACCTCCTGGTTATGAATTGAAATTCGATTGTAATACATGAAATTTTTCATTTCACTTTCAAAAGCAAGTGAAACAAAACGGCACAAAATGACACCGGATTACCCGGTGCTTGCACGATTTCGTTTGTATGGAGTGATGTGCTGCTCTCTTGCTTATCCGTCTTCGGGATGTTCCATAGATTCATTCTTCTGTAATCGCTCAATCCCGTTTTGCACCCGTTCTCGCAATTCCTCCAGCTCTGCCTGTACGGCATGAATACTCTGCAGTTTCTGTTCAATTAACTGTAGTTGACCACCCAGCGTTTCATCCATACTCGTGAGTTTTTCAATCCGTTCCTTCACTTCGGTTGTCTGCTGGTAATCAAATCGCTGCTCATTCAGCACATCAGCCGTTGCGATATACGTATGCAGTTCCTGTAGAGAGAAGCCAAGCACTTCCTTGGCACGGACAACCTTTTTCAAATAGTCGATATCCGCTCTCGTATACAGCCGCGTGCCACCGTCCGTCCGCTGAGGTGAAGGCATGACACCAATCTCTTCGTAATACCGGATGGTACGCTTCGTCAAACCACATTCCTTGGCTACGTCGTCGATCTTATACAAGCTCATTTCCTTCACCTCACTTTTAATATGTCTATAATGTTATGTACATAATTATATATAATTATAACGTTAACGTCAACGTTAGATTTCAATCGCAGCAGCGACATGAACGTCACCGAACACAAAAAGACCCGCTTTCGCGGATCCTCTGCCTCTACCCTTATTTACATCGAACAACGATTTTCTATGATGCACCTTGCTCGCTTTGCTTCCGCTTCTGAGCATGCTGTACTTCCTTTAAGCGCCCTTCCACTTTTGTAAACAGTCTGAACGTGTAGAACGCAACTGCAAACAGACTGAGTACGAGAGCCTGTACATCGGTAAACCAGAATCCAAGAATACCAAACACCGTAATAATGACCCCAAACTGCATCATCAGGTTGGCGCTGTAACGCTGAGCTTCGTCCCATAAATCGGGATCACTCATGGCGCGCGGGGTACGATAACCATATATGCCATTAATCTTTTTCGGCGGTTTTTTGAACAGCATTAACCCGAGCACGAAATAGCACACTCCGCATATTAACCCTACAATTGCTCCTGCCAAGTTGTTCTCCCCTTCTCTTCAAACGTGCCTCTAAACATGCCTGCAGCCATAAAAATAAAAAAACGGCTCTACGTATATACGAAGAGCCGCGTCGTTCGTTTCGAAAACTTAAATGTTCTTTACGCGCAGCACCCGCATGGCGTTCAGAACGGCCAGGACCGTTACGCCTACATCGGAGAAAACGGCCTCCCACATCGTAGCTATGCCGAACACTCCCAGCAGCAGGAAGATCACCTTAACGCCCAAGGCAAAACCGATATTCTGCCAGACAATCATTCGTGTCCGCTTCGCAATGCGGATTGCACTTGCCAATCGGGATGGCTCATCCGTCATGATGACCACATCTGCAGCTTCGATGGCAGCATCAGACCCGAGTCCTCCCATGGCCACGCCTACATCCGCACGAGCCAGCACAGGTGTATCATTGATGCCATCCCCGACGAACACCATTTTCTCCTTGGGAGACTTGCCCGCTTCAAGTTCTTCCAGCCGTTCAACTTTGTGCTGCGGCAAAAGCTCAGCGTATACCTCATCGACTCCCAGCGCCTGGCCTACGGCTTCACCAACAGCTTTGGCATCACCTGTGAGCATGACCGTTTTGCGGATGCCAAGTGTCTTCAGTGCCTGTATCGCTGCTGCAGCATCATCCTTCACTTCGTCCGCAATGATTAAATGGCCAGCATATGCACCTGCTTCAGCAACGTGTACCACTGTTCCCACCGTTTCAGGCTTGGTATAGAGAATACCCGCCTGTTCCATCAGTTTGGCGTTCCCTGCCAGCACCTCACGGCCATCCACACGGACTCTGATCCCATGCCCGGCAACCTCGTCATATCCTTCAACACCTTCTGTACGGATATCTTGGGCCCAGGCTGCACGAATGGATTCGGCGATGGGGTGATTCGATTGGGCCTCCGCGATCGCTGCGAGTTCCATCAGTTCACCTTCTGTACGTCCACCTTCCGGACGAATAGCCGTTACATTGAATACACCTTTGGTTAGTGTACCCGTTTTATCGAAAACAACTATTTTCACATCATTCAATGCTTCAAGGTAATTGCTGCCTTTCACCAGAATCCCGTTACGGGAAGCAGCCCCAATCCCGCCGAAGAATCCGAGTGGAATGGAAACCACCAGTGCGCATGGACAGGAGATGACCAGAAAGACCAGTGCACGATAGATCCAATCGGCAAATGTTGCACCACTAAGCACGAGCGGAGGTACAAACGCAATCAACGCTGCAAGAGTAACGACGACCGGGGTGTAGTAACGGGCAAATTTACTGATGAAATGTTCCGTTTTCGCTTTGCGGCTGCTGGCATTCTGCACCAGATCCAGAATCTTGGATACCGTCGATTCTCCGAAGGTTTTGGTCACTTCAACCGTCAGCATACCATTCTTATTCACAAAACCACTGAGTACATCACTTCCAGGCTCCAGTTCCCGAGGGACGGATTCCCCTGTAAGAGCAGACGTATCCACCATGGAATGTCCTGCCTTCACTATTCCATCCAGCGGGACCTTCTCACCCGCACGGACAACGATGCGATCACCGATACGCACATCTTCCGGAGAGACACGCTTGGTCTCATCGCCAGAACCGACCAGAATATTGGCATAGTCCGGACGAATATCCATAAGCGACTGAATCGATTTGCGAGAGCGGTTAACCGCCATCCCCTGAAACAGCTCCCCAAGCTGATAAAAGAGCATGACCGCTACCCCTTCAGGATACTCACCAATGGCAAAAGCACCAATCGTTGCAACCGACATCAGGAAGTACTCGTCGAATACCTGACCACGAATAATGTTTTTGAACGCCTGGAGAACGATATCTCCTCCTGCAATCAGATAAGCAACGATATAGAGAGCGAGTTGTGCCCATCCGTCCAGCGGGGACCAGATGGCCGCAGCAAGTAGGGCAGAGCCGGCAGCAAGCCGGGCTAGCAGCACCTTTGTCTGTCCTGCACCATGCTCGTGCGAATGCCCGGCATGCGCATCATGATCATGTGAATGACCGTGGTCATGCCCGGCATGACTGTGATGATCATGCTCATGATGATGAGCACTATGGCCGTGGCTATGGTGATACGCTCCTTCATGGTGATCATGGTCATGAGAATGACCTGTATGTTCGTGATAATGTCCTTCGGCCGCAGTTCCTGCATGTGTGTGCAGTTGGCCTTCCAATTGATCTCCCAGCCCGGCAGAAGCCTGATTGCCAAGCGGTGGTCTCCCTTTTTCCGAGATGCGAATGTGCGGCTCAAGCCGCAGGACCTTACGCTTCGCTTCTTCCAGAACTTGCTCATCCATATCGGAAGTTGTATGCACCAGTAAGGTTTTGGTTACGAAATTAACGGAGCAATCCGTGATACCTTTAATTTTTTTGACACCATTCTCAATCTTCAGCGCACAATTGGCACAATCCAATCCATCCAGCAGCAGTTCTCGTTTCACCTGTTCCTGACCGGTTCCCATGTGAATTCTCCCCTTTGCAGTTCGAAGCAGCATGAACATTTTAATTGAAGTTAATATATGAGCAATCATTCATATGTTTGATTAACCTATTATATGCACGCCTAAACTGGAGTGTCAACGATTGATTGTTGATTTTACAGACAGAATATGCTAATAGTAATCATTTCGCTTTAGACGTTTTTTGGATATAATAGGCGTATAGTTGCTAGCATAGGCGGTGATAGGAAATGGAACAACCGGTTAAAGCGCCAGCGGATTGTGATGCGGCCTGCTCGGGAACGGAAGCGGACGTAGAGTCCATCCGCACTTCCCTTATAGATCGGGAGACTTCTTCCGAAATGGCGGATTGGTTCAAGGCGTTCAGTGACCCAACCCGACTACGTATTATTGATGCGCTGTTGCAGAAGGAATTATGTGTACATGATCTGACGGTGCTGCTTGATATGGGACAGTCGGCCATTTCACACCAGCTGCGTTCACTCCGCAACATGCGGATCGTCAAGCGCCGCAAGGAAGGCAAGACGGTGTATTATTCTCTGGATGATACACACATTGAGCAAATCTTCCTGCAAACGCTCCAGCATATTAAACATGGCTAGATGTAAGCCAGCCTGTTCAGACAAAGAGAACCCCCGTCATTCGGCTGTTGCCGATGACAGGGGTTCTCTTTTGTTAAGGGTACCGTTTTCCATATGCAGTAACCTTACAGTAAATTGTTTTTATTCGGGTCATACAGACCGGAACGGCTCTTGAACCAGTTGAAGATGTGGGATACACAGACCTTAAGCACCGCATAACCCGGTACTGCCAGCAGAATGCCCACTACACCGAACAGATTGCCTGATGTCAGAATGACAAAGATAATCGTGATCGGATGGATCTTGAGCGTTTTGCCCATGATCTGCGGAGAGATAAACTTCCCTTCTATCAGCTGCACAATCGTCCATACCGCCACCATTTTCAGCAGCATCACTGGAGAAGTCACCAGCGCCACAATGAGTGCAGGCGTAATGGCAATTGCAGGTCCCAGATATGGCACCACGCTGGTAAAGGAAGCGATAATGGCCAGAATCAGTGCGTAATCCAGTCCAATAATCATATAACCGATATAGAGCAGGATACCGATACAGAAGCTCACGATAATTTGTCCGCGAATGAAGGAACTGATCTGGTGGTTAATGTCGTGAAGTACCTCCATGGCACCCGTACGGCTTTTGATCGGCAGAAACGACAGGATCTTCTCCGGAAGCTTCTTCCCGTCCTTAAGCAGGTAGAACAGAATAAATGGCACCGTTACAATGGATAATACCGTTTCGGTAAAAGCTCCAAGGAAACCGCCGAGTTTGTTCCAGGTGGAATTCAGAATCTCTGTTGCTTTCTCGGAGATCGTTCCCCACCAGTCCTGCCAGTTCATGTTCACCGTTTCCTGGACCTGACTGAACAGCTGACTGCCGGTAAGCTCCTCGAACTGCTGTCTGACATTTTCACTATACATCGGGAAATTGGCGATAAGCCCCATAATCTGATTGCGGAGCACTGGAATGACTGCCAATACCACAACTGTCAAAATACCACCAATCACGAGGTAAAGGATCAGTATCGACCATCCGCGCCTAATCTTCCACTTTTCCATCACATCCACCAGCGGATTCAGCAGATAGTAGAGGATACCAGACAGAATGATCGGCAGTACAATCGTCTTGATTAGCACAGCAATCGGATGTAGAACAAAGGATATCTTCGTTAGCACCATCACGTTTAATCCGACCAGCAGCAGAATCAGCAGAAATAGGACAAACTTGTTGTTCAGAAAAAACCGCTTAAACCGATCCGGCCAAATGCGGGGTTGTTCGGGTTGCTCCATGGGCATGTCTTCCTCTCTTATGTATCTGATCATGATAAAAAATAAGCTTTCATACTGCATGCCTCATGCACATGCGAATAAAGAAACTTGTACAAGCCAACATATGTATAATGCTCTTGGTTTATACGTACGGCTCTTTTAACCGTTTCAAAATAGACCGTAATGTCATTTTACCCTAAAAAATCAGAACTGCCTCATATATTCATTGGGATGAGTTCTTAATAAGCAAAAACGGACCGCCTCTTGCAAGGGCGACCCGTTATTGAATCCGATATTCTAATCCTTGTTCATGTGCTGTTGAAGTTATGCCTTACCCGCCAATTGTGCGATCAATTCATAAGAATGCAGACGTGCCTGATGGTCATAAATCATGGATGTAATAATAAGCTCATCCGCTTGTGTCTGGGCAATAAATGATTCAAGCTGTCCACGTACCGTCTCAGGTGAGCCGTTTACGGCTGCTTTCAGCGTCTGTTCCACTCCAGCTCTCTCGCGATCGGTCCATTTGCCTTCCATGTCAGCTGGTGGCTGTACCAGTCCTGTCGTCCCGCGGATGATGTTCAGGAACTGCTGCTGCATTGTTGTGCCGAGCCAAGCTGCTTCTTCATCTGTATCTGCAACAACTGCATTCACACCTACAATAACATGCGGCTCCTTCAGTGTGTCGGAAGGCTGGAAGCTGCTTCGATATGTTTCAAGGGCAATGCGAGTATAATCTGGCGAGAAGTGGCTGGCAAAAGCAAACGGCAATCCAAGCCGCCCTGCCAAACGTGCACTGAAATCACTGGAACCGAGCAGGTAAATTGGGATGTTCAACCCTTCACCCGGCACCGCACGTACAGGTGCATGGTAGGATGTAGCAGATGCATCGAAGTACGCTCTCAGCTCAGCCAGCAATTCCGGGAAGTCTTCTCCGCTGTTCAGATCTTTGCGCAGTGCAAGAGAGGTACGGCGGTCACTACCTGGTGCACGGCCCAGTCCAAGATCGATACGGCCCGGATACAGGGATTCCAGTGTTCCGAACTGCTCGGCAATAACGAGTGGTGCATGGTTGGGCAGCATGATGCCACCGGAACCGAGACGAATCGTATTCGTGCCACTTGCCAGGTATCCGATCACTACGGATGTAGCGGAAGAAGCAATACCGGGCATATTATGATGCTCAGCTACCCAGTAGCGATGGTATCCCCAACGCTCCGCATGCTGTGCCAGATCCAGACTGTTCCGGAGAGCATCTGCAGGTGTAGCACCCACAACGACAGGAGCCAGATCCAGGATGGACAGCTTAACGTCGCTAATATGTTGTTTATGGGATGAAGCTTGGTTATCAGTAGTCATTATGAGAAGTTCTCCTTTGGTGAGATATATTTTTGTATATCCAGATATATAGATGTAAAAACACATAGAAATAGGAGTAACAGCATTGTTCTTCGCCGTTTACATCCGGACGGAATCCCCGCCTGCTGCTGCATTCTTGCTTCCGTCCTGGCGTCCGGCTTTATAACTCGTGCTGTACATACTCGGCAAATTGACGAATGGTTTCTTCGTTGCGGCGATAATACGTCCATTGGCCCCTGCGCTCGGAGAGCAGCAGCCCGGCTTTGAGCATGGTCAGCAAATAACTGGATATGACGGATTGAGCCAATCCAGCCTTCATCTGAATGGTCCCGACGCAGATCCCGCTCTTCCCTCCATCGGGATGCTGGGACAATTCCAGAGGTGAGAAATGCTGCTGCGGATCTTTGAGCCATGACAGTATCTGCCTGCGTGTCTCGTTGGACAAAGCTTTAAATATGAGTAAAGGTTCCATGGGTAAGATTATACCCCCTTTCTTGTATTTTGCAAACCAAACAGGTCGATTCATCATGCGAATCGACCTGCCAATTGTTGCTTTAGTATTCGTTAAAATTTGGTGCTTACCGTTTGCTTCACTTGCTCCAGCATGGATTGATAAGCCGCATCATCCAGATATCCGATACTGCCAAAGAACAAATGATCCACGGACTCAATTCCTACGAAATCAAAGATCCCGACATCGGAGGTCATTTTCATGCCGGCAGTCATGCCAATTTGGTCATAAATGTCACTAGGCGTTCCATGTGTATTGATAATCAGTCCTTTTTTGCCTGTTAACAGCTTCTCGATTCCTGCTTCGCCTGAAGCATAAGCAAAACCATATGCAAATACCCGGTCAACGTACCCTTTCAAAATTGCCGGCAGCCCAGTCCACCAGATTGGGTAGATAAACGTAATTGCATCGGCATCCGTGATAAACTTCTGCTCTGTCGCAATATCCTGTGGATTCTGTCCTGCGCGCATGGATGCCGTGTCTGCTGCGCTCAATACAGGCTGAAATTCAAGGGCATACAGATCACGAACAACAACCTCATGACCTTGGGCTTCGAGTGCTTCTACAGCTGTGTTTAGAATGGCGCGATTGAAGCTGTCTGCGTGGGGATGTGCATATACGATAAGATGTTTCATAATAAAGTACCTCCAGGTTATTGTTAAATTATGCTGCTGCATAGTGGAGCAATTGATACTTACTAGACATATTCATAGATATCTATGTTTTTGTCTAAAAAAATTTTTTCTTTTTTTATAGCTTATGCACAATTCCAATCAAAAGACTCTCCAGCTGTTCCGCCTGCTCATCTGTCATTCCACCATAGACCATGTCCTGAATCGTTTCCGATACCTGTTCAAAAATGGGCTTCAGTTGCCATCCTTGCTCTGTGAGGCGAATCAACGTCACCCGGCTGTCTTCCACACTCTTGCTGCGTTCCACATAACCCAGCTTCTCCAGCTTGTTCACAAGCACGGTGACTGTTGGTTGTGTACGATGGACACGTTCAGCCAGCATCTTGATGGACAGTGAATCTTCACGGTACAAAAACATCAAAATGTCACCGTGGGAGGGAACAATCCCCGTAACGTCATGCTGCTCGAGTTCCTGAACAATGCGTTTGTTTACATGATCCCTAATCCTTGCGATTAGTGCAATTGCATTATATTTTGGCATGTCCTCATTATACATAGATATCTATATATAAGCAAGCTTCATTTCTATAGAAGTTTTATATGAGCGTTGGCATTTGCAAAAGCAGCCCCTGCTACCTCCCTGATGTAACAGAAGATAACCGAGGCTTACTTCGGATGATTTTATTTACTCAATCCATTGTGTAATCTTGTCCAGAGGCTGCCTTGACTTTTCGCGTTTTGGTTCCTCTGCACGATAGCCAAAAGCCGCCATCATCGAAATGTCCCAAGCTCCATCTTCGAGCAAACCTTCTTCTTCGAGAATACGATGTACATCCTGGTAGCTGAAACCTTCAATCGGGCAAGAATCGATGCCAATAAGAGCTGCCGAGGTCATCATATTGCCGAGAGCAATGTAAGTCTGTTTGGATGACCAATCGAATAGCGTTTTTGGGTTCTCAAGCAGACGCTGGTTGTTTTGGAAATTTCCATAAGCCGCACTTGTTAACTCGAACACATCATCCGGCATGCCCTTAATCTCTTTGAGCATGTACTCCGCATAAGGGGAATTATAACTTGCATCGGTCCGGGCCAGGATGACCACGAAATGGCTTGCCGTCGCCAATTGCTTCTGCGCTCCAGAGGATACTTCAGACAAGCGCTGGCGGAGCTCCGGTTTTTGCACGATCAAGAACTTCCATGGCTCGAATCCGATCGAACTCGGTGATAACCTTCCTGTTTCCAGAATAAATTCAAAATCCTCCGCTGTAATTTTGCGTGAATTGTCAAATACCTTCGTCGCGTGCCGGAAATGATACGCGTTCAAAATTTCTTCCTTTTTAATTGCTTGTGTTGTAGGCTCCATGAAACTCCACGTCCTTCTCTTGTATTAGTTGAATGGTATGCTGACTCTCGGTGTCTTCATTATTTTCATCATTTGCTTAAGTATTAGTTTAGAATCTATAATCACAAATTAAAAGTACGCACATTATTGTTTCTCAGTATTTAAAAGTAAGTATTGTGTAGTTACAAATAAAAAAGCTGCTTCGAGAAGTTGATTATTCTCCTGGGCAGCTTGTTCCATACCTTGTATGCTTTACAATTGTTCCATGAATTCAATTTCCGAAATGACTTCATAGCCTTCTTGCCGAAGCAGAGCGGATGTGACGCCTTCCCCTTGTACCTTGTGATTAACAAAGTTACCATCATAGATGGCTTGTGTGCCGCAGGAAGGACTGAATTCCTTCAACACTACACAAGTAACATCCAGTCTTTTGGCCCATTCCAGCGTTTGATAGGCTCCCTTGATATACAGATCTGTAACGTCCCTGCCACCTCTCTCAATCACCTGGGCTGTGCCTGCGAGCACATCCTTGCCTGTACCTCCGATAATTTCTGCCGGTTCCCGCGGGGTGGAGAATCCACCGAGCAGTTCAGGACAGACCATCATGGCCTGCTCTTGCGCTACGAGCTCCTGAATCTTCTCATCCAGACTCGCTGTTCCGTTGTAACGGCACGCTACTCCTGCCAGGCATGAACTCACCAAATATTTCATTATGCTCTCCTTATGTTCAATTCCTCAGCTATTAGGATTGTACCATACGGATTAAACTTAAAAATCTGATATTGTAATCATGGTAATGCGTGCATCTTCTTCATAACGAACTTGAATCGTATTGGCCATCTCTTTCAAGCGGAATGTCGCCATGCCAATATTGTTTGTATCCCGCTCAAAGACATATTTATCAAGATCAATACCTAACATTTTTTGGATTATGGGTGCTGCATTCTGCCTTATTTCTTCTTCGTCCAAGGTAAGTAATTTCTCAATATATTGCTCATGATCCTCTATGGTGACGAAATCTGGAACCACCCTCTGAAAATCCATTACAGTATATTCATTGCTATATCTCCCACCAACACGACTTACCAAATACCGATCACCAAAATACAGGTCCGTTGTTTCTTCAAGCTGCTTATCATTTTGAGTAAACGTTACACTTTTCAAAGCTGGTGCTGGCTCACCAGACAAGGCTTCAATCGAGCTTCTCGCATTGGTTATCAGATCTGTGGACACTGTGTCGCTACTCACTGTACCAGAAACCGAAACTGCTTCATCCCGTGTCCACTCAATGCTGCCACTGCTCTTCCCATTTTCCAAAAATAATGTGGTAAACCATACAGGCTTCTCCTGACCCTGTTTCATCTTCACATAACGTCTGGCTGAGATCGGCTTCAGCGTTGGATCACTGTTAATTCCTTTAAGAAGCCCAGGGACTTGACGCAAAAATCGGTGCTCCAGCTCGTTCCCAGGCATCTCACTTCGCATATCAGCTTCCACCAATGCTCCAGTCTTCCCATCCAGCCACATCTTGGCATACTCTGATTTATTCACGTTGCCAGCCTCGATATATACCCACCCGGTAATTGGCCCTTTCTTAGCGTAATGGACTTCCAGTTGTTTACCTAGATAGTCTCTCATCGTCATAGCCACAGTTTGCTTCATCTCGCTAGTTAGCAGGTTCATGCTAGGGTCCTCCGAGAGCTGCAGAGCAGACACAGGATACACCTTCTCTACAATGGGTTCCAGAACCTGTCCATTCCATAAGATAGCTGCTGCAGCTACTGCCGCAACTGTTGTAACTACAACAACTTTCCAGGGACGTGAACGAACAGTACGACGGTTACGCTTCATAGTATGTTGTTTCTGCTTGTGATCTGGAGCATCATTGACATGTTTCTCACCCGTTTTCATCCATTCCACCTGGCGAAGTACATTCTGCTTGTGCTGGTCTTGAAAAGGAGACGATGCAAACGGCTCCTTGCGGATTTCTTTTTCCCAGTCCTCATCCTTGAACCTCATCTATTTCTCTCCTCCCATTGTTTCCGCACTTTATCTTTGCCCCGTGATAATCTCGATTTCACTGTACCTGTACTGATTCTCAGCATTTCCGCAATTTCGTTCATGGTGAGCTCATACTTCAGATGCAGCAACAAGATTTCACGAAACTTATCCGGCAGAGCCAGAACGATATCCCATATTTCATGTACATGCTCCCTACTTATTACCTCGGCTTCAGCTGAGGGATGGGCATATGGTGCAGGCGTCATCTCACGAATATGTGAAGGTCCCTGTTCTGATTCGATCGGAAGCGTCTCCCCCCATAAACTGCTGCGAAAAAACCTCGATTTCCGGTATGTAAATGTCGTATTTCTAGTAATGGTGAGCAACCAGGTTTTCAGAGAGCAATCCCCGCGAAAGTGTTTGATCCCGGAGTATGCCCGAATAAATACTTGCTGTGATATTTCGTCTGCCTGCTCCGTACTTTTGGTCAAAAAGTATGCATAGTTCCACACATCATTTCCATAGTCATCCATCATGCTGCTGAGTGTGTAATTGTCGATCGTCTGGGCCTGGGCCAGAAATTGATATTCCAACGGATGTTCACCTCACTTAATAAGACTGTATCATCTCCGGTTTGGTTCCCAATCCGATCATTTTCTCATTTCCTTTTCTAAAATTAAATAAAATAAACCAGCAGGGTTCCAACGATCTGAACCTACTGGTTAAGCCATATCCAGGCTATGCAGCCTAATACTAACCATTCTAGCCAACTTTACAGATAGCTCATGCTTTAACTGCTGCGATCATGAGAAACATGGGACGGCGATTCTCGTCTCGCATACCCGGGATTTCCATCATCTCAGGTGAAGGTTTGGACTCAGCAACCTGCTGAATCACAAATCCCGCCTGGATCAGTTCATTCAAATGGGTTTCCAACGTCCGGTGGTACTTAACTACGTCCTGATTCAGGAAATTGGCTACACGCCTTCCCTCCTGATGATAGTCATCCACAGGCCAATGCATAATCTCACCTTGAGGCCCATAGTGCCAATCCTGCGCAGCACGAGCCGTGAAGATCGGATGTTCCACTGAATATACCAATGTACCACCCTCGACAAGACAAGCATGGATTTGAGCAAATACCTGATCCAAATGTTCAATGTAGTGCAGCGCAAGTGAGCTAATGACCACATCGAATTGTTCAGGGGCAAATTCAATATCTTCAATGGCCATATGCCTGTACTCAATTCGTGAATCATCCGTCATCTCCCGTGCACGCTGCAGCATATTCTCAGATAGATCCACGCCAATAACTGATCTGGCCTGCTGCTCCCGTGCGTATCGGCAGTGCCAGCCAAAGCCACAGCCCAGATCCAGTACATTTTTGTCCTTTAATTCAGGTAGCATGGTTCGCAGTTTATACCACTCACCTGCCGCCTCAAGCCCTTGAGTAGAACGAGCCATCTGACTGTAGTTCCTGAAAAACTCTGCCTCATCATATTTGTTCTGCTTCATACAACAGCTCCCCTTCTTTATTAAAAAAGACCACAGTAACTCTACTACATAAACGAGGTTTTTGAGGAAAAGTTGCCAAGCAAATTCATCCCGTGTTATTATACAGAACGAACGTTCAGTATTATTTATTACAGAATGAACATTCAGTTTATTAAATGGAGGTTATTATGAACACGAACTGGACGCATCCCCTCGAAAGGCAATCTGTAGGAAAAGCTTTTGTAAGCTACCTTGTGCCATCCATACTTGGGATGCTGGTCATTGCTTTTAATTTTATTATCGATGGCATTATGGTAGGGCACAAACTTGGATCCACTGCGCTCGCCGGAATTGGTATTGCTTCACCGGTATACACCCTTTTTGTAGCGATGTCGTTATGGATCGGCATGGGCGGAGCTACCCTGTATTCCAACCATATGGGTCAAAGGGATATGACCACCGCCAAACAAATATTCACGAAATCAATTACGATTATTCTGTTAATTACGATGGCTATAGGATATACCGCATTCACGTTCAAGGACCAGCTGGTCTATGCTTTGGGTGCCAATGCAGAGACGTTTCCCTATGCCGCTGACTATATAAACATCATGCTGTTGTTCGGGTTTGTCTTCACCATTGAAAATGCCCTGACGATCTTTGTCCGTAACGACGGTGATCCCAACACCTCCATGTACGCACAGATCACATTTGCCGTAGCCAATATCGTTCTTAATTATGTAACGTTGTATGTACTCGAATGGGGTGTGCAAGGTGTGGCCATCGGTACAATCGTCTCGGCATCCTTAGCCCTGCTTGTCCTGTTGTCTCACTTTTTCAAAAAATCCAATAATCTTGTCTTCACTCGGTTCAAATGGAAAACCAAACTGCTCGGAACCATTGTTCTTATTGGTTTTCCAAGCTTTCTTGCCGAACTCGGCATGTCTGTCTTCTCCATCTCACACAATATCTCACTGGACCGGATTGCAGGTACGTTACATCCATGGCGTTGTCCTGCTCGCCTTTCTAGGCCTAGCATCTGCTGCCCAACCTCTGGTCAGTTACTATCATGGAGCCAAACAGATGGCGCGTGAAAAACAAACCATTCGCATAGCCTCCAGAACGGCTCTGGCCTGTGGTGTCATACTACTGCTTGTTGTGCAATGGGGAGCACCTTACTTCGTTCAGATCTTCGGAAACTTCAGTGAGAGTGTTACAAGCAATGCTGTGTACGGTTTGAGGATATTTACTTTCGCATACCTGTTTATGGGAATCAACTTTGTGATGAGCACATATTTCCAATCGGTGGGGAATGCCAAAATGGCAATCTGGATCACGGCTGCACGTGAGATGATCATCATGATTGCATTCATTGCAGTCCTTCCATCTTTCTGGGGCGTAACAGGTGTCTGGCTTGCTGTCCCTCTCTCTGAGATGCTTGTTCTTGTGACCATCGCTGTTTATTATAGGAAACGTACTGTTTCGGAGAGGATTCATAGTCTGACTATTGAATAGATGTTAACTTTACAGTTAAAAGACCTGTCTAATCCATGGATTAGACAGGTCTTTTACATCATATTTCCAATATCGAACCTGCCTTTGCTGTCCGTTGTTGCGTCGAGCCCATTCTTGTTCAGAATTTGTATAGATCGCTATGGTACAGTTGAATGATTAACCTGATTGGATGGTGCACGAACGAATGGAAAAGGCATACTTCGAAGAAATGCATAAACTTGGGCATGATGATGAATTAAGATATCGGCTTCTTATTAGAGGCGTTAAACAATTATTAGAGAAATTGAAAAAGGAGCGCATCAAACGTTCCCGATTACTCCATCTCCGCAAGAAAAAAGAGCCTCAGGCTGCTAACTGGTCGTAAACATATAAGAAGTCACAAATAGATAAGAATTTCATCTTAAGTAAAAAAAAATGAATTAGTGCAACATCCCCACCGGGTAGGTCCCTATATATTTCTTAACTAAAAGTGTGTTTATGATTCATAATATAAGGAGGCACTATTCTAATTGAATAGTGCCTCCTCTTGTATTTATTTAATAGTCATTCTTATAATAATCATAATTGAATATAAAATAAAAACCACGACCGAAGTTCATCGGCAGTGGTTCTTTGCTTGGCAGCGTCCTACTCTCCCAGGACCCTTCGGTCCAAGTACCATCGGCGCTAGAGGGCTTAACGGTCGTGTTCGGGATGGGTACGTGTGGAACCCCTCCGCCATCGCCACCAAACGTGATTTGTCGAAGCATGTGCTTCTTGAAATCAAAAGTGGAACTGAAAATCATACACACATTGGAGTGTTGTACCGATTTTCATTTCAGAGATTATTCTCTGAAAACTAGATCCGAAACGAAATTTGCGACTAGAACCTGCAATTTGGATAAGCCCTCGACCGATTAGTACTGGTCAGCTCCATGCATTACTGCACTTCCACCCCCAGCCTATCTACCTCGTCGTCTTCAAGGGGTCTTACATACTGGGAAATCTCATCTTGAGGGGGGCTTCACGCTTAGATGCTTTCAGCGCTTATCCCGTCCGTACATAGCTACCCAGCGGTGCTCCTGGCGGAACAACTGGTACACCAGCGGTACGTCCATCCCGGTCCTCTCGTACTAAGGACAGCTCCTCTCAAATTTCCTACGCCCACGACAGATAGGGACCGAACTGTCTCACGACGTTCTGAACCCAGCTCGCGTACCGCTTTAATGGGCGAACAGCCCAACCCTTGGGACCTACTTCAGCCCCAGGATGCGATGAGCCGACATCGAGGTGCCAAACCTCCCCGTCGATGTGGACTCTTGGGGGAGATAAGCCTGTTATCCCCAGGGTAGCTTTTATCCGTTGAGCGATGGCCCTTCCATGCGGTACCACCGGATCACTAAGCCCGACTTTCGTCCCTGCTCGACTTGTAGGTCTCGCAGTCAAGCTCCCTTATGCCTTTGCACTCTTCGAATGATTTCCAACCATTCTGAGGGAACCTTTGGGCGCCTCCGTTACTCTTTAGGAGGCGACCGCCCCAGTCAAACTGCCCACCTGACACTGTCCCCGTACCCGCTTAGGGCACCAGGTTAGAACCTAGATACGATCAGGGTGGTATCCCAACGGTGCCTCCACACAAGCTGGCGCTCATGCTTCAAAGGCTCCCACCTATCCTGTACAGATCGTACCCAAATTCAATATCAAGCTGCAGTAAAGCTCCATGGGGTCTTTCCGTCTTGTCGCGGGTAACCTGCATCTTCACAGGTATTAAAATTTCACCGGATCTCTCGTTGAGACAGCGCCCAAGTCGTTACGCCATTCGTGCGGGTCAGAATTTACCTGACAAGGAATTTCGCTACCTTAGGACCGTTATAGTTACGGCCGCCGTTTACTGGGGCTTCGGTTCACAGCTTCGGGATTACTCCCTAACCGCTCCCCTTAACCTTCCAGCACCGGGCAGGCGTCAGCCCGTATACTTCGCCTTACGGCTTCGCACAGACCTGTGTTTTTGCTAAACAGTCGCTTGGGCCTTTTCACTGCGGCCCCCTCGTGCTATTCACACTACCGGGGCACCCCTTCTCCCGAAGTTACGGGGTCATTTTGCCGAGTTCCTTAACGAGAGTTCTTCCGCGCGCCTTAGAATTCTCTTCTCGCCTACCTGTGTCGGTTTGCGGTACGGGCACCTTCATCTGGCTAGAGGCTTTTCTTGGCAGTGTGAGATCATGACCTTCGCTACTGTAATTTTCACTCCCCATCACAGCTCAGCCTTAGATGTGCGGATTTGCCTACACATCAGCCTTACTGCTTGGACAGGCATCCATCAGCCTGCGTCACTACCCTACTGCGTCCCCCCATCGCTCGTAACGATTTACGGTGGTACAGGAATTTCGACCTGTTGTCCTTCGACTACGCCTTTCGGCCTCGCCTTAGGTCCCGACTTACCCTGAGCGGACGAGCCTTCCTCAGGAACCCTTAGGCTTTCGGCGGATCAGATTCTCACTGATCTTTTCGTTACTCATACCGGCATTCTCACTTGTATAATGTCCAGCGCTCCTTACGGTACACCTTCAACCCTTATACAACGCTCCCCTACCCCTGGATCGACTTCACTCCAGCTTCGAAGCCCTGTGTTTATCCCCTGGGAAGCATTTGGTCATCCAAGATCATACAACCTTGTCTGACAAAAATGTCCTTGTGGTAAACACCGCCTCAAAGAAGCAGTGAAGTCGATCCAAGCCATAGCTTCGGTGGTGTGTTTAGCCCCGTTACATTTTCGGCGCAGAGTCACTCGACCAGTGAGCTATTACGCACTCTTTCAATGGTGGCTGCTTCTAAGCCAACATCCTGGTTGTCTGTGCAACTCCACATCCTTTCCCACTTAACACACACTTGGGGACCTTAGCTGATGGTCTGGGCTGTTTCCCTTTTGACAATGGATCTTAGCACTCACTGTCTGACTCCCGGAAGTAAGTCTATGGCATTCGGAGTTTGACTGAGCTTGGTAACCCTTGCGGGCCCCGCACCCAATCAGTGCTCTACCTCCACGACTCTGTTTTCCGAGGCTAGCCCTAAAGCTATTTCGGGGAGAACCAGCTATCTCCGAGTTCGATTGGAATTTCTCCGCTACCCCCACCTCATCCCCGCACTTTTCAACGTGCGTGGGTTCGGGCCTCCAGTGCGTGTTACCGCACCTTCACCCTGGACAGGGGTAGATCACCCGGTTTCGGGTCTACGTCCACGTACTACATCGCCCTATTCAGACTCGCTTTCGCTGCGGCTCCGGCTCTTCACCTTAACCTTGCACGGGAACGTAACTCGCCGGTTCATTCTACAAAAGGCACGCCATCACCCCTAAAATGGGCTCTGACTTCTTGTAAGCACACGGTTTCAGGTTCTATTTCACTCCCCTTCCGGGGTGCTTTTCACCTTTCCCTCACGGTACTGCTTCACTATCGGTCGCTAGGAAGTATTTAGCCTTGGCAGATGGTCCTGCCGGATTCATACGGGGTTTCACGTGCCCCGCACTACTCGGGATCCGTCTCGGAGGGAACAGACTTTCAATTACAGGGCTTTTACCTTCTTTGGCGGGCCTTTCCAGACCTCTTCGTTTAACCGGTTCCTTTGTAACTCCATGTGAGACGTCCCACAACCCCAGAGAGCAAGCTCTCTGGTTTGGGCTGTTCCGCGTTCGCTCGCCGCTACTGACGGAATCACTATTGTTTTCTCTTCCTCAAGGTACTTAGATGTTTCAGTTCCCCTGGTATGCCTCTGCATAACCTATGTATTCAGTTATGAGTAACTGGATATTACCCCAGCTGGGTTTCCCCATTCGGACATCCCCGGATCAAAGCTTGCTTACAGCTCCCCGAGGCAGTATCGTTGTTCGCCACGTCCTTCATCGGCTCCTAGCGCCTAGGCATCCTCCGTGTGCTCTTAGTAGCTTAACCAATTCGCTCGTGTTCGAGCTGTCTCTTCCCTTGGTTTGCTTGCGCAAATCCAAAAGTCGTTCCATTCGATCACTCGCTCATACAGTATCACTATTTATTGAAACTTGTTTTAACACAAGTTCAGCTAAAAGGAATGTTCTAATTCGCAATTTTCGTTTCGATATCTAGTTTTCAAAGAACAAGCTCCATGCAAAAGCAAGCTGTTTGAGAGTTTGAGCTCTCAAAACTGAGCAACGAGTGAGTAACTAGCCGACCTGGCTAGATTTTAGATTTGAATGTCTTCATTACAGAAGACGATTCTCCATAGAAAGGAGGTGATCCAGCCGCACCTTCCGATACGGCTACCTTGTTACGACTTCACCCCAATCATCTATCCCACCTTCGGCGGCTGGCTCCTTGCGGTTACCCCACCGACTTCGGGTGTTATAAACTCTCGTGGTGTGACGGGCGGTGTGTACAAGACCCGGGAACGTATTCACCGCGGCATGCTGATCCGCGATTACTAGCAATTCCGACTTCATGCAGGCGAGTTGCAGCCTGCAATCCGAACTGAGACCGGCTTTTTAGGATTCGTTCCACCTCGCGGCTTCACTGCCCGTTGTACCGGCCATTGTAGTACGTGTGTAGCCCAGGTCATAAGGGGCATGATGATTTGACGTCATCCCCACCTTCCTCCGGTTTGTCACCGGCAGTCACCTTAGAGTGCCCATCCGAAATGCTGGCAACTAAGATCAAGGGTTGCGCTCGTTGCGGGACTTAACCCAACATCTCACGACACGAGCTGACGACAACCATGCACCACCTGTCTTGAATGTCCCGAAGGAAAGGCACATCTCTGCACCGGTCATTCAGATGTCAAGACCTGGTAAGGTTCTTCGCGTTGCTTCGAATTAAACCACATACTCCACTGCTTGTGCGGGTCCCCGTCAATTCCTTTGAGTTTCAGTCTTGCGACCGTACTCCCCAGGCGGAATGCTTAATGTGTTAACTTCGGCACCAAGGGTATCGAAACCCCTAACACCTAGCATTCATCGTTTACGGCGTGGACTACCAGGGTATCTAATCCTGTTTGCTCCCCACGCTTTCGCGCCTCAGCGTCAGTTACAGCCCAGAGAGTCGCCTTCGCCACTGGTGTTCCTCCACATCTCTACGCATTTCACCGCTACACGTGGAATTCCACTCTCCTCTTCTGCACTCAAGTCATCCAGTTTCCAGTGCGATCCGGGGTTGAGCCCCGGGATTAAACACCAGACTTAAATGACCGCCTGCGCGCGCTTTACGCCCAATAATTCCGGACAACGCTTGCCCCCTACGTATTACCGCGGCTGCTGGCACGTAGTTAGCCGGGGCTTTCTTCTCAGGTACCGTCACTCCTTGAGCAGTTACTCTCAAGGACGTTCTTCCCTGGCAACAGAGCTTTACGATCCGAAAACCTTCATCACTCACGCGGCATTGCTCCGTCAGGCTTTCGCCCATTGCGGAAGATTCCCTACTGCTGCCTCCCGTAGGAGTCTGGGCCGTGTCTCAGTCCCAGTGTGGCCGATCACCCTCTCAGGTCGGCTACGCATCGTCGCCTTGGTGAGCCGTTACCTCACCAACTAGCTAATGCGCCGCAGGCCCATCCTCAAGTGACAGATTGCTCCGTCTTTCCAGCTTCCTTCAGGCGAAGAAAGCACATATTCGGTATTAGCTACCGTTTCCGGTAGTTGTCCCAAGCTTGAGGGCAGGTTGCCTACGTGTTACTCACCCGTCCGCCGCTAACCATCAGAGAAGCAAGCTTCTCATCAAGTCCGCTCGACTTGCATGTATTAGGCATGCCGCCAGCGTTCGTCCTGAGCCAGGATCAAACTCTCCAATAAAGTATTGAAAAGAGCGATTAGCTCATTTTGAATCTGACGAGATTAAAAATCTCATTGTTGTTCCAGTTTTCATACAGTCAGATGACATGTACCAAAAACCTTCACGTTCATCCTGCAAGCAGGATGATTACTCACTCGTTGTTCAGTTTTCAAAGATCAAACGTTGTTTGCATCCGAGTGTTGTTCTCTTCAGCAACTCTTATATATTATCATGTTCCAACCAATTTAGCAAGCATTTTTTTAAGTTTCTTTCGAACCTTTTCAGTTTGCTTACCGCACCGTGTTTCTCGTGTTTTCTTGGCCGGAAAATTAATATATCATATATCACAATATCTTGTAAAGTGTTTTATAAAAATAATTTGTACATTGAATATCATGATGTTTTTCATACTTCCACATTTTCTAACAACTTGGACACGAGTACACATCAGCCCTCCTTATATCATATCTTTCTTCTATATAAAGAAAACAACCCTCCGCTTCTACTCAGAAGTGAGAGGGTTGTATCTAGTGATGATATAATATTATTTACGTTCTACAGTATAACCCTTATCTTCGAGCAGCTTCACGATGCCGTGCTCACCCAGGTAGTGGGCAGCACCTACAACGATAAAGTACTCCTCTTTCTTATCACTCTTCAGGTATCCATCAATCTTGTCAGCCATGCCAATGTTACGGTCGATCAGCATTGCTTTGTTGTACTCCTCGTTATCAGAGAAGTTATTGGTCAGATCAAGCAGCTGCTCATCATTACCCGTTTTCCACATCTCAGCCATTTGGTTCACACTATCATCAAGAACATCGAAGTTGTCTAATGTTGCTTTCAACGTTTCCTCTTGCAGCTCTTTGGAGAAGTCGTTAAACATGCCCAGTTGGGACTCGTACGATTCTAGCTCGATAATAGGCAGTTTACTCTCAATGGCTTTTTGAATGAAATACAAATCCACGCCCGCCGAGGCTTCATATCCAGCCGTCGCCGACTTCAGGCTAGCAAGCGTACTCTCTGCAACCCAAGGCTTGAATGCATCCAGGGCATTAGGCTCCAATCCGTTTTTCTTCAGGATATCCCCCAGCTTGGTATAAGTCTCGCTTGAAACATGATCCTTGAGCGTTGTTCCATCCTGGTAAGATCCCAGATCCAGAATCAACTTCTGTTGTGCCTCATCAGCCGCTTTGCTGATGTCGATCTCCACGCCCAGGTAATCCGCTTCAGCAAAAGCTTCTTCAAATTCCTCGCGCAATGGGTAGAAACTATCATCAGCAATATGCATAGAGCCTACCAGATATACCGTGTTACCGTTGCTCTCCACTTCCCACATGAAGCCGCGGCCACCCGTTTGTGCAGCTGTTTCCGCTCCCTTGGACTTAAGCAAAACGGTACGCGTCTTCGCATCCCAGTTTACTTCATAGCCTGCAGCGTCCCCAACAATACGAATCGGTGCATAGGTTACACCATTAATGCGTGTAAGCTTGCTTTTGAGTGTAATCGTTTGGCCATCTACCACAGCCGTAATTGTATCATCTGTCGCAGTCGTCAGCTTCACGTCCATTGCTTCAAGCGTGGAGCGAAGCGGAACCAATGTTGTTCCCTTGTTATTCATTGGTGCCCCTACAGTGTACTCTACTGCCTGGTCATTGACTTTAACGGAAGTTTCTTGAGGTGCTGCCATGGCCGGTGCCGCTGAAGCGAGCAAACCAACCGAGATGGTAAGTGACAGGAGCATGCGTTTCCAGTTTTTCATATTATGTATTCTCCTTTAGATATATAGTAGGGTAAATCTATTCGTTCAAAGAATAAACATACATCATTATTACGAGATTAGGATAAGAGGGGTTCCACCTTTTTCCTGAGATGGCCCCCTTCTCCCTTTTAACAGTTACTTCTTACTTCCAGCCATCCACAGCCCAGCAACAGCCATAACAGCTCCAGCACCCATTAGAACACCCTGCACAGCATCCTTTATTGAAGATCCTTCTGCACTTACTAGCGATCCTAGCAAAAGTACGGCTGCACCAGCACTTAACATCATGAATGATTTTGAATCTATGCTTTTAATCACACTCAACACCTCCAGTAAATTATTGTTACGTTGGGCCTACTTGAGATCATTTCTTTTTATAGAAAGAAAAGAAAGAAAGAAGAAGTAATTAAATTAATTAAATTTTGTAAGCTTTCATTGCCTTAAAAAGTTCCTTGAAGGTTGGACGCTTACCATACATCAACACACCCGTGCGATAGATTTTGGCAGCCAGCCAGCCGAAGATAAAGATCGATACGACCAGAATGGCCAAAGACACTAGTATCTCCCATGTTGGAGCAACCCCTGCCCCGATTCGCACCAAGATAGCCGTAGGCGAGGTAAACGGTATGAAACTGGCAACTCTTAATAGCAGAATGTTCGGTGTTGCGATACTGAAGATGGCAATATAGAAGGAAACGAGTGAAAGCATCGTAATCGGCAGCACCGCTTGACCCAGTTCTTCTGTACGGCTAACCATCGAACCAATTGCAGCAAACATCACTGCATATAGGAAGTAACCCAGGATATAGAAGATTAGTCCGTATACAATAACGGCGATGTTTACATCACTCAGGTTCAAGCTGAAATCACTCAGGACATCACGGTTGTGAGGAAGAAGCACATTTCCTGCAACCACCGCACCGAAGATACCAATCTGAAGCATACCTACCATAAATATCCCGATGATTTTACCAAACATCTGACTCAGTGGAGAAACGCTGGTAATCAAAATCTCCATAATGCGGGAACTCTTCTCCGCCGTGATTTCGGATGCGATCATATTACCTGTCATCATAGTAGATGTGAACAGAAGGATGATCAGCAGGTATACCACAATGTAGTTGATCGGGCTCATGCCATTCTCTGACCCTGCATCAGCTCCTGCTTCTTCTGCACTCAAGCTTTGCTCACTAACCTTAACAGGAGTATTAATCAATTCCTTTTGCTCAGCCGTGAGTACGTCCTTCACGACGACATCCAGCTTCACACTCTGTAGCGCCGCTTCTATAGAAGCAATAATTTGAGGGGACACCTCTTCTGTTGAATACAGGATCGGCTGCGGGAACTCCTGTCCTTGGGCCGCTTCAAACTTCAGATACCCATCAGTAAGTCCGGATTCTGCATCTGCTTTCAGCGCAGCTTCATCTTTAGTATCATCAGCAATGAATCGGTACGCCTGATCTCCTTGTGCGGACGAGAACTTCTCCAGCTTCTCCGATACTTCCGGCTGTCCCGCACTTAGAAGCCCAATATTTACAGGATGGTCTCCTGCAGCTCCACCACCGATAGATCCACCGTTAAACAAGGTAATGAAATAAGGTACATTAAGTCCGATTGAAATTAAAAGTGCGAGCACAATGGTCGTAACTACAAATGATTTCGTTTTGACTTTGTTTTTGAACGTAAATCCGATGATCGTTCCCATTTTATTCATTCGACTCACCCACCTCACGAATAAAGATTTGGTTAAGCGTTGGTTCTTTGATCTCAAAATGCTCTACAGTCGTCTGATTCATTGCGTGCTTCAATATCTCCTGGGCAGCCTCAACCTGTGCAATATGAATAAGATATCCACGCTCGTTCCGCTCCACCTTATTCACACCAGCCAATTGATCCAAACGTTCCACATTGCCAGTGGTATTCAGGGAAACCTGTTCACGCGGATAGCGGCTCTTGATCTCCTTGATCTCTCCCTGAACTACGGTGTTGGAGCGATGTAGAATTGTTATCTGACGACAAAGTTCTTCAACATGCTCCATACGATGTGTCGAGAACAGAATAGCCGTTCCTTCATCACGCAATTCCTTAACAGTGGATTTGAGCAATTCTACGTTTACTGGATCTAAGCCGCTAAACGCCTCATCAAGTATAAGAATCTGAGGACGGTGCACCACCGCAGCGATAAAGCCCATCTTTTGCTGGTTACCCTTTGATAACTCCTCAATTTTTTTGTCGTAATACTCAGGGACCTCGAATCGATCAAGCCAGTATCTTAGGCTTTTGTCTGCATCCTTGCCATTCATTCCGCGAAGGCGGGCCAAATAATTGATCTGGTCACTGACCTTCACCTTGGGATACAGTCCGCGTTCTTCCGGAAGATAACCCATGATCTGCTGCAATTCGGTACTATAAGGCTTGCCGTTATATCGAATCTCTCCACCATCGGGATGAATCAGACCAAGTACCATGCGCATCGTTGTTGTTTTACCCGCACCATTGGCACCCAGCAATCCATAGATTTCTCCTTCTTCCACATTAAGCGTAACCCCGTTAACAGCCGTCTTATCTGCATATTGCTTCACAACCTGCTTCAGTTCCAATCTGTTCATCATCTATCATCCTCCTTCGTTTATCTCCACAGTGTCGGAGCATACCCTGCTATCCAATATTGCAGCACTTCGTCCAACTCCAGGTTTCGGATTTTCATGATGCGGTTACCCGCAAGCTCCAGCCTTTCCTGTGCTTCAACTACCCGGGTCGTGATCACCCGCATGGCTCCAGCCTCCTGCTTCGACTCAACAGCCCCCGGTATACTCTCAGGTCTTAAATCGCCTTCGTACCAGATTTCTCTCCATTGATCGAGCACGACATCTTTTTCCGCCATGCCAAGTGATTGGCCCCGGTGCATCAGTACGATGTAATCCGCCAGACGCTTCACTTCATCTGCTATATGTGTTGCTATTAAAATGGTGGTATCTCCATCCGCCATGAAATTGCGGAACTGCTCAACCATGACCTTCCAGGCAAATGGATCAAGCCCAGAAGAAGGCTCATCCAGCAGGAGCAATCTCGGCCGTGCAGCAAGCGCAGCGGCTATTTCGAATTTGCGACGTTCTCCTTTGGACAACTTCTTCAGTTTTACATCATAGGGAACATCCATATCATCCATTAGCTGGTTGAACAGCTTAGCATCCCAACGGGTATACCAATGTGCACGGAATTTGGCAGCTTCAACTGCGGTTATATTGTCTTCTTCCGAACCTCCACCGTCTGCAACAAAACCAATAAGCTCTCTCAGCTCTGTAGGAAGTTCACCTTCGTGGTGCTGTCCGAACCACATGATCTGACCGGAATCTGGTAGTACTACCCGCTGAAGCATATTCAGAAGCGTGCTTTTTCCCGAACCGTTATGTCCCAATATGGCGACCACGTATCCCTCGGGAATGACGAGATCAATAGGGCCAATGATTCTACGCTTGCGCATTTTGGATACACCGTTTAGCTGAACCGCAATTGGTTCCATGTTTGGTCACCCCTTACTCGGATAGTAGATCAACTGCAAAATCTCTTGAAACAATCCTGCCATTTCCTCTTCACTGCATCCAACGGATTTACCAGACTGCACAGCTGCCTGCAATGCCTCTCTTGCTGCTGTCAATTTGTAGTTCTCCCGATCTCCTGCATCAACCTTGGCTACAAACGTCCCCGTACCCTGCTTTGTTCGAAGTAAGCCTTCATTCTCCAGATCCTGGTAAACCCGGCGAACAGTAATCACGCTGCAATTCAACGAACCTGCAAATTCGCGAATGGATGGCAAATGCGTTCCCTCCCCCAATTGACCCGTTATAATTAAAGATCTTAGTTGGTTTTCAATTTGGTGATATAAAGGTTCAGCACTATTTTCATTAATTTGAATCGGTATATTCAAGTCCTGCACCTCACCCTCCCGTACACTTCAGTTCACTTGCACGATAGTGCCGGTCATCCTCGATGTCGTTCTATATTTGACTTACCTTTAACTTAAATCCCGCTTCGATAACTTCCTTAGTGTTAAGCGACTAAGCAACCACAACACCGCAAATCCCAATATTAGCGAGCCCCACATAAATGGTGATAATAACCCCCAGGTTTTGCTGATTTCTACGGCATATTGCAATCCGTTTCCACCCATGATTCGAATGAAGAGCGCAATGAGGACAATTACGGGTATAAACAGCATGCTGATTAACAAGTACTTTTTGCCTGTGTGTAGAAATTCCCCAAAGATGTAGAACCCTGTAATCAGTAACCCGTAACCTGTACACGTTAGGGCAAAGGCTAGATACTGATCCCATCGAAACTCTTCCAGATGCATCACCGAGACATACAACGCACCATAGTAGAATATTCCATTATAGATGAAGGCCAGCAAAGCCTGCTGAATGCGTCCCCACATGACTGTCTCTGCCGAGATGGGAAGTCTGCGATAGTAGGTCAGCATCTGTGTATACGAATCTTCCTGTATGTAGCGGAAAGAACGTCTGGAGAAGATGAATCCCTGAAATGGAATCATAAGCAAGAAGTAGGAATCGGAAATCGTGTTAAGCGCACTTTCCTCCCTCTGTCCATATAACATGACACCCCCCATAGCTCCAACATAGATCATAAACAGTGCAGACCATACCCACTGATACCGATCCTTGCTCCATTCGCTGCGGGTTAGCCACCAAGCCTGCTTCCAATCATTCATAACATTGCCTGCCTTTCCATCTCACACATTTACTATGCAAGCTGTGTTCACTGTGTTTACTGTATATATCAATATACACAGTATACAGACCTTCAATTCGTACCGTCAACCCTTTTTTTCCTGAATCAGGAATATAACAGGAATTTATTCCCTTGGACACTGAGATGATGGAGTATGAAAGGCAGGCTTAGGGCAGTTACCACGATGTTTGTTTAACAACTGCTTCGAACGAACTAAAGGTGTGCAGGCAAAAAAAGAGAGCTGACTCCAATATTGTGCGGACACAAATCGGAATCAGCTCTTTTATTTTTCCGGCACCTGTATGCAGAAGAGGTCTACCTTTTAAACCAGATCGTAGCCGCTTGGCAAACTACGACTGCTGCGGATGGCACGAATTTGAGCCAGTGTGAGACGTTGATTGGTGGAGATCAGAGATTCCACGTCATTTCCCCGGATCAGATCATCCAGATCTCTCAGATTCGTATTACCTCGAAAGACTCGGAATCCGCCTTGGAAATTTGGTCTCGTAAACACTACCAGCGTTGCATTCGAACTTGTTGAGAAAAAGCGCAGGCTCTCTACCCCACCCAGAATGTTGTCCAGGTTGCGGAGACCCGTGTTGCCACGGTAAATCCGGCTTCTCCCTCTGTAATTCTCCTCTGAATACACCGTGAGACGTGGATACGTTTGACTGACTTGGACTGTTTTTTTCATTTGTTGTTTCCCCCTCTCGATCTCATTCTATGAACGGATGTGAGAGAAGGTATGGACGAATCAACCGATAGATTCATCCATTTTTCATATTTTCATAGGAAACGATCTTTAATCTACACCCCAAGAATGACTTCCCACACAGGACGTGTATGCCCGCCAGGATAAAGGAGGTATAATAAAACATACACAATGACGCCAGTCAGTGCACTGCTGAACCAGATCATGGATGTAAATCGTCCCCAGCGACGATGTGTAGCAAATTTCTTCTTGAATCCCAGCACCAGGGTAGAGATACCGAAGACCGCAGCTGCTGTGGCGAGAATAATATGAAAGATCAGAAAGATTCGATAGAAGATCTCCATCTCCGGATCACCGCCCCAAGCAGTATTTCCTACAAATATCGTTCGGGACATGTAGATGATAAAGAATACCAGAGCCGCGACAGCTCCCGCTATCATCATGGACTGATGAGCCTCCTTTTTGCCGCGAACGATTAACACCCAACCGATCCCAACTAGTACAGCGCTAATCACAATGAAAGAAGTACTGATCGTAGGTAGCAAAAAATGCATATCCATCGTGTGTTCCCCCTCTTGTCTGAACATAACTAAGGCTTATTTTGCAGGATTAAGCGGTCCACCTGAACGTTCTACAGGATACGGATCATCATCATCTTCGCGTTTTTCCTTGCGGTACCATTGAAAGAAAACATATGCCAGCATGGATACGAAGATACCCTCCTGAATAAACTTCATCACAATACCACCCACCTGCTGATCCTCTTTGGCAGAAGACAGGAAGTTAAAGAAACCTGGACCTCCGAATGTACGCAATAATGCCGAGGAGTCCCCTGACACACAATATCTCATTGCTTCCGCCCATACAGTCGGATTGCTATACGTTGCATATAATGGCTCGGACGCAAAAATAATCAGGCCGCAGGCTGGTGTTAACAGCACCATATTAAGAAAGATAAATCCAATCTTCGACAGCCCTGACGCCTGTCTTGCCTCCGGCAGCGGATTAAGAAGTGTCCACCACATGAGCATAGAGGTTATAAAGAGAACCAAGTAATACAGGCGGTGAACCGTAAAATTCAGCATGACATAGTCATGGACAACGGGCAGATGATACAGCGAAAATAAACCATTAAAGAGTAATGCCGCGACAATCGGATGAGCTAAAAAGGATAACTGCCGCGCTGGCAGCCACTGAATGATCTTTCGCCACACCCAGAGAGGCAGCCCTTTCATCAATAAAGGTGGAGCAACCAGATAAGACAGAGCCATGCTTACCATGTGAAAGCTGAACATGACGTGCCCCAGCAAATTAAATGGCCCAGCCTGAGCAAGATAGAACACAGCCAGACCCGTAATAAACATGATTTTCTGTGCAGGGGTAGCAGGTTCTGCATCAGTAACCCTTTCACTTAACGGACCTACGATAAACAGATACACAGCTGCAATGAGCAAAAATAACGCAAGAATGAAGGGACTCCATAAATCGTTGAAACTGAAGTATTGCAACCCGAGCATACGGGAAACCTCCCGGTGACCTGATTTGGTTGTAGCCTTAAACCATCTTTTTCATTCCATCGCCTAAAAGGGGAAAAGACGGCGGCACTGCGCCGCCGCCATCTCATTTACCACCAAACCCAATAGAGTGCCATAATGATGCACGTGAATGCTACGAAAAATCCGAAAGCCATAAACAGGATGGGCATCAGATGGCCTTTATCCTTCATGTGCATCCAGTATCCCAGCTGGACAAAAACCTGAAGAATGGCCATAACCACCAATAGAATGATGGTAAAGGATGTATTGACGCCCCCTGCCTTAACGGCTGCAAACGCAATGAGTGTCAGGATGATGGAGAATATAAACACAACGACATGCTTCTGCGGTCCTTCTGTCCGGTGACGATGTTTCACAGGTTGTTGATCACTCTTATCCTGTACCGACATGTGTTAACCCACCTTTCCGAGCAGGTAGACGACCGTAAAGATAAACACCCAGACCACGTCAATAAAGTGCCAATACATTGCTGAGACGTATACTTTTGGTGCAGTTACGACCGTTAATCCTTTTCTGAACAGCTGCCCGATAATAAGTCCGATCCACAGAATACCGAATGCAACGTGGGCTCCATGGAATCCAACCAGCGTGTAGAAAGCGGAGCTGAATGCACTGGTTGTCATCCCGAACTCTTTGTGCACCACATATTCATAGAACTCATAAATTTCAATACCAAGGAATCCAAGGCCCAGCACTACCGTGATTCCGAGCCAAAGTGCCAAAGCACTTCGGTTGCCCCGATGCATGGCCTGGATCGCAAATACACTTGTCAGACTGCTGACGAGGAGTATGAAGGTCGCTGCTGCCACAAGCGGCAGATGGAACAGTTCGTTCGCCGATGGCCCTTCATTCGTCTGGCCACGAAGAGCCAGGAAGGTTGCGAAGAGTGTACCGAACAATACCGTCTCGCCGCCAAGGAACAACCAGAAGCCAATGAGCTTGTTGCGTCCCTCCAGCGTTGCTTTCTCCGGTTCATGCGGCAGTTGGCCGCTTACCGGTTCGGCATGTGAAGTTGTCATGTTCTAACCCCCTTCTCATCCTGATCCTCGGGCTCGATATGCCAGCCATGGTCATCATAAAGTGAACGCATTGCCATCGCTCCGAATGTAATCAGAAGGCCGATAATAACCACAATATAATTATTGAAAAGTCCGTTCATAAAGGCATTGCCAAAATCGTCTTTGCTGAACATCAGGCCCAGTCCGGCAATGAAAATACCGACAGACATGATAAACGGCAGCGGTGTTGCAGATGGCATATGAATCGAACCTACCGGTTCAGCAGGAGTCATCTCCGTGTGTCCTGCCATCTTTTCCTTCCAATATGCATCGATTCCGCGAACAAGCGGAGTCTGTTTGAAGTTATATTCCGGCGGCGGAGACGGGATGGACCATTCCAACGTACGGCCATCTTCCCACGGATCATTTGGTGCATTCACCGGTTTTCTCGTTGTAATGACGATGTTCACGAGGAACATAATCACCCCGACACCCATCAGGAATGCTCCAACGGAGCTGACCAGGTTAAGCAGGTCAAAGTCCTGATTCGGCAAGTATGTAACGATCCGGCGCTGCATCCCCATGAGACCGAGGAAATGCTGCACGAAGAACGTTAATTGGAAACCGATCATGAATGTCCAGAATGTCCATTTACCAAGTGTTTCGCTCAAAACGCGACCGAACATCTTCGGCCACCAGTAATGCAGGCCCGAGAACAATCCAAGAACCAAGCCACCAACGATTACGTAGTGGAAGTGGGCTACGACAAAGTACGTATCATGGAACTGGAAATCAGCTGGTGCAGATGCGAGCATGACACCGGTGACACCACCCATGACGAAGGTTGGAACGAATCCGACAGCAAACAGGTTCGCAGCCGTAAAGCGGATCTGTCCACCCCACATCGTAAAGAGCCAGTTAAAGATCTTGATCCCTGTCGGTACGGCAATCAGCATGGTTGATATCGAAAAGAGTGCGTTGGCCACATTGCCGAGACCCGTTGTGAACATGTGGTGTGCCCATACCATGAATCCCAGGAAGGCAATCAGGATGGTTGCAAACACCATGGAACTGTAACCAAACAATCTCTTGCGTGCAAAGGTCGGAATAACTTCCGAGATAATTCCAAACGCTGGCAAGATGAGTATGTACACTTCCGGGTGTCCGAAGATCCAGAAAATGTGCTGCCAGAGTACCGGGTTACCACCATTTGCGACATCGAAAAAGTTGGCTCCCAGAATACGGTCAAACGTCAACAGTACTAATCCCACCGTGATGGCAGGGAATGCAAAAAGGATAATGGCTGAAGTAATAAATGTTGTCCATGTAAACATCGGCATCCGCATATAGGACATGCCGGGTGCACGCATCGTAATGATCGTGGCAAGAAAGTTAATACCGCCGATGAGTGTTCCTAGACCAGCTATCTGTAGACCAATCGTATAGAAGTCCACACCATGGGTTCCGCTGTACTCACTACTGGAGAGCGGCGTGTATGACGTCCAGCCTGCATCAGGCGCCCCGCCCATGATCCAGCTCAGGTTCAGCAGCAGTCCGCCAAACAGGAACGTCCAGAATCCTAGTGCATTAATAAATGGAAAGGCGACGTCCCGGGCACCAATCTGCAAAGGAACAACAGCATTCATGATGGCAAATATGATTGGCATGACACCAAGGAAGATCATCGTTGTTCCATGCATCGTAATCAATTCGTTGAAGACCTGAGCCGATACAAAATCATTCATCGGTTTCATCAGCTGAATCCGAATTAATATGGCTTCAATCCCGCCGATTCCGAAAAACAATCCACCTGCAATTAAATAAAGAATAGCAATCTTTTTGTGATCGACGGTGGTGATCCAATCCATCAAGCCCCTGTACCGCTTGACGCTATGAGCATGAGCCAAGGTAGTGTACCCCCTTCTTCGTCCTTGCTGTTCTATTCATAGTCCAATTTGTAGTTGGCTAGATATTCGGCAATTCCGTCGATTTCTTCATCCGTAAGGCCAAGATCTTTTGGATTCGGCATCGTATTGCCTGGCTTCACGGATTGTGGATCATGGAGCCATTGTTTCATGTTATCCAGCACCGGATTACCTTCTTCCTGTCCCTCACGCTGGTTCAGCAAAATACCTGCGACAGCTTCCTTGCCGCCGATTCCTGTGAGATTCGGGGCAACAGGTCCGCCCTGATCGCCAACGGCGTGGCAAGAGAGGCAGTTCGTTTTGAACTTTTCAGCAAGCTGTGTATCTTCCGGCAGCACTGCCGGTGCCTTCATCTCATTGACCCATCTGTCAAAGGATTCCTGGCTGACTGCTTTTACCTTGAATTCCATAAAGGCATGCGACCTTCCGCATAGCTCCGCACATTTCCCGCGGTAAACGCCTTCATTAGGTGCCGAGAAACTAAATCTGTTTACTGTTCCATCCGGGTTTGTGTCCATTTTGCCCGCAAGTGACGGCACCCAGAAGGAGTGAAGCACGTCCGCGGTTTTCAATTCGAATGCGATTTTTTTGCCGGTCGGAATGATGAGATCTTGAGAGGTGGTAACATCATATTGAGGATAAGTGAATTCCCACCAATACTGATGTGAGGTAACTTTGACCTGAATTGCATTTTTGTCCTTGGACAAATCTTCGCCTTGGGCAAAGATCGTCTGAACTGTCGGTACAGCCAGTACAATAACCAGCAATAGCGGAATGGCTGTCCAAATCACTTCCAGCTTGAAATTGCCTTCAACTTGTTCGGGAACCTCATTCTGCCCGGCACGTCTGCGAAACCGGATCAGCACATACGCAGCAATGGCAAATACAATGATGAGCACTACGATCATAATCGCAATGGACAGCTTCATCAGATCATATTGGCCTTGTGCCACAGGACCCTGAGGTTTCATTACCGACAAGTCTTCCCGCCCGCATGCGGATAGCAGCAAAGAGAACACCGCCAGCAAGGGGAGAATTCGCTTTGCAACCTGCCACTGTTTCATCATTGATCTACCCCACTTTTTTAACATTTTCGTAGATTACGTTTATCGTTCGAAGTTTAGCCTGATAAGGTCACTTCAGCCCGATCCGCATAATCCTGTCCGTCATACAGAACGCTTCCAAAAATAACGCTTCCAGAACCCCCTTCATTTCCTTCAAAGGGCATGTCTGCGCATTCTTCCAATTCATTCTATATGGTTCAATCACTTATTAAATATAAGTTGAGGGTATGATTTTGTCAATCTTTGGACACATGTTCACAAATTGTTCACTTATGTATAAAAACCGCACCACAACTTAGTTTGCAAACGATTTCAGTTATAAATGTAAACCTCTTAATTTGAAAATATTTGCCATATTTCGGCGATTTATCGTGAATTCTCAGTGACTTTTCTCACGTGAAAAACATGCAGTATTATGCAAAAGAATACGAGCTTTTCTCAGCTTCCATTTTTCCCAGCTTCTACAGGGCCAAATCCTACACTCTGTTCTATTCACATCGATGAACTGGCTTTGGCGTCTGACCCTGTATGTTGGCTTCACTCCTAAACGATCATTTGAACAAACCTTACCAGCCTATCAAAGGACTTACGTTCCATCGGTTAGTATAAGCGGTCCATCTCGGGTTATCGCAATTGTATGTTCATACTGGACTCCCCATGTTCCGTCGACCGTCCGGACAGTCCATCCATCTTCATCCCAGAAGACGGCTCCTGAACTGCCTCTCGTAAATATGGGCTCAATTGTAATAACCATGCCTTCCGTAAGCATCATGCCGGTCCTGCGTTTACCATAAGGCAGTACGTTGGGTGGTTCATGAATATACTGCCCAATCCCATGACCAATGAGCGGCTTAACAATGCCATAGCGGTACAATCTTGCAGTTCGTTCAATCGCGTTGCCGATATCCCCTAGCGTATTTCCCGGTACAGCCTGTGCTATAGCCCGGTGGAGGGCCCTTTCTGTGCGTTTCATCAGCTTGCGAATGGATCTGCGTTGTTCGCCAATTCCGTAAGTCCATGCCGAGTCAGCAAGCCAGCCATCCTTGTTTACCACCATATCAATGGTCACAACATCCCCAGCAACCAATTCCCGTTCATCCGGGAAGCCGTGACAGACAACTTCATTCACTGAAGCACAAGTCGCATACGGATAACCCTTATATCCCTTTTGCTCCGGAGTGGCCCCTCGTTCGGCCAGAAATGCCTCTACCCGTCTGTCAATCTCACCTGTGGTTATGCCAGGGGTAAGCCATTGTTCAATATGCTCGTGGCAGCTTCGCAGAATACGGCCTGCTTCCCGCATGTAGCCAATCTCTTCTCTCGTTTTCAAAATAGGGTCCACATGCATTCATCCTTCCTGCCTATGTGTACTTCCATGTATATGCAGAAGAAATGCCACACAGCCCAAAAGTGACACAATGCTTCATGTCCTTTCATTCCAGGAGTAAATCCCAGAACAGCAAAAAAAACCGTCTGCCGGAGCATATCGCCCGGGAGACGGTTCTATTCATATCGGAACAGTATAATTCAATGATGTGTTTCAGGACACGGAAGAATCCATCTTGACAAGCTCGTGCTCGACCACAGAAGTCAATTCTTCCTCATATCCACCCGTAATCCGGTATTTTCTCACGTACTCCTTCACGAATTTTTTTGGATCCTTAGGACGGAAAATCCGAGTCATTTCCCTCAAACTTTCTTTGACCTCATTGTGACCTTTCGTTGCCATTGTAATTCCCTCCCAAAACGTTGAAAGTGAATGCTCCGTTTAGAGAACGCCGAATAAGTCTTAAATGCCATCCATGAAGTTGTGTGCGCGGCTTAAAGCAAGCTTTAGGTCGGGAACCTCGCTGAAAGCAAGTACCTGACACTATAAATACCCGATATGATTCAGTTTGAATCATAATCTTATTGTAGCATATTCGGGAGTATGTTACGACTTGACGATTTTGCTTATTATTTATAACGGTTTTTACGCCCAAAAAGTTTAATTCCGAATCATATTTTATGAATATGACCCTTCTGTACGGAATTAATTCTATCCAGCATAACACGGAACTATTCGGGGGATATTATCACGGACAACTCATACAGTTAAATTACTGGTATCAAAGGAGGCGCTGTTTCATGGACCGCAAAGAACAGGATATGCTGCCCCTTTCGCATGAAAAGGTGGAAGTCGACGGAGTTTACATCAATGAAGCGGGTCGCGAGGAACATTTGCACCGTGGTCAACATTTCCCGGCTGATCCGGTTCTGGGCAAATCGGAATGGAAGCTGACCGAGTTCATGTTTGAGAATCATCACGAGGGCCGCACGGACGAACGTCTGGTACCCAAAGAGAACGATACCGATAAAATCGGCAAAGTTACTTCTCCACGCAGAAACTTTCAACGAAAAGATCTTTAGATTCGTTTAAGCCTGTTGAATATCTCGCAAACTGACCGGGGCACATCACGCCATTACCTATGGCTGGTGCGCCCTTGTTTTCCATATAAGTCGATTGCACGGTCTAACCCGCCTTTACTCCTATGGCGCCCATAAGTTTTCCGTGTCTTATGCTTTATCTCGTAACATTCGTTATTAAACCCGGTTCAGTTCTGTCCACCTTCTTCATAACGTATAAAAAAAGGACAAAGGAGGCTGGACCGGATGTCCCCCATGAAATCCTCAAGCGGTCTGGATGAGAATATCGCCGGCATGCTCTGTTATCTGTTTACCTTTATAGGTGGAATCGTCTTCCTGGCAGTGGAGAAACGCAGCCGGTTTGTACTGTTTCACGCTCTTCAATCCGTTACGGTCTTTGGCATTATTATGATCGGCCATGTATTGTCGGCATTTCTGCCTCTATTCGGACCTCTGGTCGCATCCTTATTATCACTGCTGGGAGTCGTCGTTTGGATTATCATGGTCGTCACCAGCTTGCAGGGAAAATGGCTGAAACTGCCTTGGGTAGGGGATTTTGCAGAGAAACAGATGAGACATCTGTAGCATTTACTCCTAAAATAAAACAAAAACATCCGAATCACTGCTCTCGTGCAGCGATCCGGATGTTAAGGTGGTATAACATTTATTCCGTGAATTAATCATGCCATTAACTTCATTCATTCATCACGTAACTTATTCATTTTGTAAGTTAACATAGCATCCATTCCGGATACCACCTCACCACATCTACATATTTATGCTGATTTCTCCGTCTCTCCAAGAATCGCATCTGCCTGCTTCTCAGCCATTTTTGCAGCTGTCGCCTTCGTACCGAGGCCATTAAATAGCAAATTCATAAAGATGGCGGTAAAGCTGCCGGCAATGATTCCGTTACCCAGCATAATCTGTGCCCAGTCCGGTGCACCCGCGAACAGCTCAGGCACAACCGTGACACCCAAGCCCATGCCTACGGAACAAGCAATGATAAACAGGTTCTCATGCCGATTCAGATCGACCTGGCTGCCAATGATGCGAATACCGGATGAAACGACCATCCCGAACAGTGCCACCATCGCTCCGCCCAGCACAGAACCAGGTACAAGCTGTGCGAGTGCAGCAATTTTCGGTACGAATCCGATCACGACCAGCAGTCCGCCTGCTACCACGATAACATCCCGAGTTTTAACACGGGTCATCTGTACAAGCCCTACATTTTGTGAATAGGTGGTATATGGGAACGAGTTGAAAATCCCTCCAAGTACGATTGCTAGCCCTTCCGCTCGATACCCCCGGGCCAAATCCTTGGAAGACAAATCCTTGTCCAAAATTTTGCCTAGAGCCATAAATACACCTGTCGATTCAGCTACGCTCACAATGGCCACCAGGATCATCGTCAGAATGGGAACAATCTCAAACGTTGGCGTACCAAAGTAAAATGGCTTCACCACATGGAACCAGCTTGCTTCACGAATCGGGGCAAAATTAACCTCACCCATAAATCCGGCTGCTACCGTACCGGCAAGAAGACCGACCAGAACGGCGATTGAACGGATAAATCCTGTCGTGAAACGAGTCATAAGAATAATAAACACCAATACGCCGAAGCCGAGTAATAGATTCGTCCCGCTTCCGAAGTCTTCCGCTCCCTGACCGCCTCCCAGGTCTCTGAATGCTACAGGAATCAGTGTCAGACCAATTATGGTCACGACTGAACCTGTCACAACCGGCGGAAACAGGCGGATCAGTTTACCGAATAGCCCCGAGAACAACACTACAAAAATCCCTGACGCGATGACCGCCCCGTAAATGGCAGACACCCCGCTGTTCAGACCAATCAAGATCATTGGAGATACCGCCTGGAATGCACAGCCGAGCATAACCGGCAGTCCCACCCCAAAATAACGATTACCCCATACCTGCAGCAGCGTTGCCACACCGCAAGCCAGCAGGTCAATGGCAATCAAATACGTCAGCTGTTCCTGAGTGAAGCCCAATGCATTACTAACGATAAGTGGTACGACTACCGCTCCCGCGTACATCGCTAGGACATGCTGCAGACCGAGCGAGAACGTTTTGATGGGATGCCGATGCCTCTGGAAAATGCGCTCGCGTGCCATATTAGTTCGAGCCCTCCTCATCCGCAAATGTAACCTGTCCATCCGACAGAGCCCCAATGCGAACCAACGATTCCACACGGTATCCAGCTTCTTGCAGCAAGCGGCCTCCCGGCTGGAATGCCTTCTCTATGACGATCCCGATACCAACCACTTCAGCTCCGACCTGCTCAACGATGCGCGCCAGACCAAAGGCTGCCTCACCATTCGCCAGAAAATCATCAATGATCAGCACACGATCGCCAGGCTTCATGAACTTTTTGGCTACCGTAATTTCATTCGTTTCCTGCTTCGTGAATGAGTACACCTTCTCAACCAGAATGTCTTCTGTGAGTGTGAGCGACTTCTGCTTCCGTGCAAAAATCAGCGGCACATTCAGTTCCAGTGCAGTCATGATGCCCGGTGCAATCCCGGACGATTCAATGGTAAGCACCCGCGTAATGTTCTCTCCGTCGAACCGGCGGATGAATTCCTTGCCTACTTCCTTCATGAGAACCGGGTCCATCTGGTGATTCAGGAATGAATCCACTTTGAGTACTTGCTCGGACAGGACGATTCCTTCCTGTCTCACTTTGTCTTTTAACAATTGCATCGTGATTCTTCCCCCTGTGTGCCCTCTATACAGCCTGCCAGCATGTCCATCTCCGATGGTAAAAAAGCAAAAAGCCCGCCTTTTCACACGCTGCGGAAAAACCGGAGACGGGAAAAGACGGACTTGTACTTATCAGGACAAGCCGTATTGAATGCTGCATGTACGCATGGATATAATGGACATCCGAATATGGTAACCCCTAGGCTTAAAACTTCAGTCATTGCCTGTATAAGGTTGCCCAATCATAGCGATCATGCAGATCTTTCCCGTAGTCCGATCATTCCGGTGATCGGGTAGAGACATGCAGGCCTATTCCTGCACATATACGAGTAACGGCATATTTAATTCATTTTTGGCTCCAAGATTCGTTACAATATATGATCGCGAACCTGAATATAAAAGTGTAAAGGTAACTGACAATGTTAGAAGTATACCGAATTGGCGGCGTGAAATAAAGAAGTATTTTCATGGAAATTGTGAAAACATGTCTTAATCTGTAGACAGGGGGTGATTGGAGCGTGTTTTTTTTGTACAATATGATAACGGATGCGCGGCCTAAACTATGAATTTATTGATTAAAGGAGATTGCAGAGATGAAAGGCATACTTAAGGAATTTAAGGAATTCGCCGTACGCGGCAACGTGATTGACCTGGCAGTCGGTGTCATCATCGGGGCTGCTTTTGGTAAAATCGTCACGTCCCTCGTGAATGATATTATCATGCCCCCTGTCGGGAAGCTGCTTGGAGGCATTGATTTCAGTCAGAAAATCATTAATTTGGACCGGGATATGACTACTGCGAGCGGTCAGGAAATTACAACGTTGGCTCAAGCCAATGAGGCAGGCGCTACAGTCATCGCCTACGGTCAATTTATAAACATACTTATTGATTTCCTCATTGTTGCATTTTGCATTTTCATGCTCGTCAAGGGTGTCAATTATATTAAAAGCAAAGAGCACAAAAAGCCCGAGCCGAAAAAAACAACCAAGGCTTGCAAGTACTGTCTATCCGAAATACCGGCTGCAGCTACCCGCTGTTCACATTGTACTTCAGAGCTGGAGGCAGAAGGCAGCGGCGCTCCCGCTTAGTCAACAGGTTTACTCCTGATTAGACCCTTTTGATGTAAGGAAATCGCTCCGACATGAAAGGTCTCACCTTAGAGGTGGGGCCTTTTTTTCATGATGACCAAGAGTAAGTGAAGGAGGCTGAAACTTATGCTCTCTTATTACATTCCTTACGGACTAGAATCGACGCGGCAGCAGATGCTCCAGAATCGACTTCAGATCCTTATCTTCCTTGTATACTTCTTCCCCGGTATCGAGTTCGGTTACCCGAATATATTCAAAGTTTGCCGAAGCATCTACTGGTTTAAACAGCAATTGCGCTTCATCTTCGAGACGTACATTGAATCCCATATCCTTAAACATGGTCGTCAGCTGGTTGTTGGCCGGTTCCTGACCTTGCCCGACAAAAATAAGTCCTCTTAGACTTTTACGTTCCTGTGGTTGCGGATAGATAACCTGAAAGTGTACAATGCATTCCATACGTTCGTTCCCCTTTCATTTAAAAACACACTTTGTGAAATTTTGAACTTTAAAACTTGCTATATAAGGAGATACGTATCATGACCCCAGAACGTTTCGACATTTATGATGATCAGCAAAATTGGATCGGCACAGAGCTTCGCAGTGTGGTACACGCCAAAGGCTATTGGCACCGTTCATTCCATTGCTGGATCGTTCGTGATGACATTGATCAACGGATGGTTCTTTTTCAGCGTCGCCGTGATATCAAGGATACCTTCCCGGGTTGTTACGACATTACAGCAGCGGGACATCTCACTGCGGGTGAGCAGCTTGAGGAGGCAAGTCGAGAACTGGAGGAAGAACTGGGCGTACATGCTCCTTTTGAATCCCTGTCTTACCTGCTCACTGCCAAGCAGCAGCTGCAAGGCGAGGTTCGCGGTGTACCATTTATGGACCGGGAATTCAGCTCGGTATACGGCCTATGTCTCAACCAGCCACTCGAGGCTTACACCCTGCAGGCCAGTGAAGTGCACAGCCTATATGAAGCGCCTCTACAAGATCTGCTTGCCTTGTTTCGTGGTGAAACGGATACGATTCAGGCCACTGGAGTACATGCGGAACAGACTTCTACCCTGGATTCTTCGTATCCCGCTCCGGAACGTCATACTCGCACAATCCATGCTTCCGAGTTCGTCCCACATGGGACAGCGTATTACACTGGCGTACTCGAAGCTCTATATCACGTGCCCAAAGGCTGATTCATCATTTACCCAAAATCGAGTCCTGTACTTATAATTCCAGTTTCTCATAATTGGTATAACTTCATACCTTAACTCTAACTCAACAGGGCATCGATGCCGTGATGAACATCACTGATTTACTTCAAAACGCAAAACAGGCGACTGCCATAAGGCAGCGCCTGCTCTGTTTCAATATAGATTAAAGTCTTAAAATATCGCTCTGTTCCAGCTTAATCAAGGCAGATGCCTCAATACCTTTGGCCAAACCTTAATCTCCTGCCGCAGGAACAGACCAATAACGTGCGGACAGCTGTTCAAAACGGCGTCCATAGCGGGATTCCAGATCCTCGCCCATATCCTGTTCCAGCTCGTACAATACCAATTCCTGCGCAAAATGATTCAGCAGCAATCCTGTCATGACGGGATGTTCTGTTACAACAGCCTGAGTTGCACAGGATTCCCCGCGCATCCCCAGCATGCACCAGCGCCGATCTACGACAATAGAGAACTTTCTCCCGTTTCCTTTACCGTACAGAGGATGGCCAGGCCAAGGTGCAGGCTGATCCAATATCCCCTCGCCACCATCACATGACCATAACAGCCTAACACCGCGATCCTCTGCCTTTTTCAGGAGATCATGCAGCAATTCGGCTTCCTCACGCCAAACATCCACGACAATCTCGTGTTTGGCCTCTGCCAGCTCACGGCTCAGGTTATCAAATACGTTTTTGTCCCCTTCGATATTGTAAAAGACCGGTTTCTCAGGTTCATGCTGTGGCATGCTGCTCTGTACATACTCAAGAGAAGCACGCATTTGCCCGGAGATCATTTGAGTCATCTCCTCGGGCTTCAGCACACTGTACTTCGCAGGTTCTCCGGCACTGCAGCGCAGAAATCCGCGCTGTGAGAGCCGCTGCAAGGTGGAATACACATTGGAACGGGACACGCCGAGGCGCTTCGCAACCTCATAGCCGGAGGCCGAACCTTGGCGCGCGAGTTCCACCATAATTTTGGATTCCATCTCGGTAAACCCGAGATGATTCAGATGATGCAGCAGTTGGTCCATATTCCCGTCCCCCCATGCTGTCAGCAACCACACTGCCCTATCTTACTGCGGCAGTGGTTCTACTGCATCAGATCTGTTCCGCACCACAGCGCGGGCACCATTTGGAGCCTTTGGGCAGCTCGGATGCACAAATCTGGCATTTCACCATCTCCCGTGGTACTTCAGTCTGTACGTCAACCGTGTTTACGATCGGATTATTCTCTTTCCAGTAACGGATACGTTCATCGAGTTCCTGCTGCCTTTCCCGTTCACGCAGCATCTCTTCTTCCCGGCGGCGTTCCCATTCTGCATCAAAAGCCTCCTTCTCCTCCTGCGTGAATTCGGTACTGTTATATTCGGATTCGGTCTCCAGATCTGCGATGGACGGAATTACCGTATGATAAGGTTCAGTTTCATCCGCTTCATCTTGAATTGTTGTCGTTTCCTCATAGAAAGGGCGTTCCGCACTTTGAGCCACTGCCGCTTCTTGCCGCACAGATGCCGGACCTGCAGTTGATGCTGCAGACTTGAATTCACCCAGTTTACGTCCGCATTTCGGACAGAAATTCGCATCCAGTGAAGCAACGTGCCCGCATTCGCACAACCGCTCATTTTTGAGTTCGGCAATTTTGCTGCGCAAACCATCAATCTCATCCTGCAGTTCATCGCACAGGTGTGACAGATCAACCATTTCTTTTTCGGCGCGCGTCATATCCTGTGCACGGTAACCCTCATAGAAGATGCGACCCATATCTGTAAAATGGACTTCCTGTTCCTGCTGCAAGCCCACGATTTGATTGTTTATTTTCCCAATCTCAACAGCATGCTGTGCACGCTCCGTTGCTTTGTTCGCTCCGTTCTTGATTCGTTGAAGCAATTTCATGACATCTCCTCCTCTGTCCCGTCAGACGTTGAACCCTTCGGGTTCAACTGCAATTTGTTCTTTAATTTTTAATTTTCATAGTATATAACTTATACGATATCATGCCAAAAAGTTGCGCATACGCGCGTGAGTGCCCGTTTTCTGCCGATGTTGGATGAATTCGGGGGCTTTCGTCAGGACCATACGTTCGGGTATAATGAAGCTTTGGCCCGACATAACCGCCGATGTAGGCGACTAACTCTATCATACCAATTTACATTGTGATTGTGAAAAGGGCAAATGGTTTACTTTTAAGCGGGATAGTCCTATCCCTGAATGCATATAGAGGTGGATGAAACATGTTAAGTCCGAACTCAACGTTCTACGCCCGTCCGCTCGGTGTCACTCCGGCGGCATCCCTGCCCCAGTCCCCGTCTGCTCCACTGGAGACCAGTCGGCAGCTCGTGGGCGATGATCATCAGGATGCGCCTTATTTCCGCTCACTGGAAGAGGCAGGCATCCGTCTGAACGGGCCACAAATATCAGCCGTCCGTCACGGCAAAGGTCCCCTGCTGACTCTCGCCGGAGCCGGGTGCGGCAAAACGACCGTACTGGCAGCCAGAGCCGGTTATCTCATGGAAGTCAGCGGCGTTCATGCAGGCAGTATCCTGCTCGTGACATTTACCAACAAGGCCGCTGCCGAGATGAAAGACCGGATTGCATCACTGCCAGGTATTCGCCCAGCAGCCGCACAAGCAGTACAGGCTCGCACGTTCCATTCCTTCGCCCTGACACTGCTGCGTCATTACGGTGTACAGGAAGAGATCTTTGGGGAACCACGTGCCCAGCATACCGTTATCAAAATGCTTCTGCGGCAATACGGCATGAGTGAGGCCTTCCAACCCGAAAGTCTGCTGTCCATGCTGTCTGCATGGAAGATGCAGGGCTCCGAAACGACCGACCTTCCTGATAAATCGCAGGAGGAACGTGATGCCAAACGGGTCCTCCTCGGTTACGAGAACTGGAAACGAGAGCGTAACAAGATGGATTTCGACGATATATTGCTGCGGGCTGCTGTCCTGCTTCGTGATCCCGCCGTGCTGAAGCCGCTTCAGCAGCGTTTTCAGTACATCATGGTCGATGAGTTCCAGGATACGAATAAACTGCAGTATGAAATTGTGCAAAAGCTCGCTTCGGCCCATCGCAACCTGATGGTAGTGGGTGACGACGACCAGACGATCTATACGTTCAATGGAGCGCGCCAGGAATCTATTCTTGAATTCGATAAAGTTTACCCCGGGGCACGCATCGTGACGCTGGATATTAATTACCGCAGTGATGCACGCATCCTCGGACTTGGCAGTGAACTGGTGGCCCGCAACAAGCGAAGACGGGATAAGCAGCTGCGTGCAGCCGGTCACCGCGGAGACGCACCACGCTTCGCCACGCCTTCGAACGCAGAGGAGGAAGCAGCCTGGGTGGTGAACCAGATCTGTCAGCAGGTTGAGGAAGGGATGCACACCTATCGCGATGTTGCGATTCTGCACCGAACAGCCAGCAGCAGCCGGGCCGTATTTGAGCAGCTGGTATTGAAAGATGTGCCGTTTGTTCAGCATGGGGCTTCCCCGGTATTCTACGACCAGTCCCTCATCAGGCCCCTGATGGATCATATGCGCCTTTCCCTCAATCCACGCGCTGTAGATGCTCTCCCAAGTGCACTTGGACCACTGTACGTATCCCGTGATGCCGGGCTCGAGTGGATTCAGCGCAGCGAACAGCAGCAAGCCAAAAAGTATCCGCTGATCCATCTGGCCAAATGGGACAAGCTCAAGCCCTTCCAGCAGGAACAGGTTAAGGAACGCATCAAGCTGATCAAGTCGCTGCACAAAATGAAACCGGTCATCGCCATCCAGGAAATGCGTCGCCAGTTTTACGACAAATATATGGAAAGCGGCGATCCCAGCATCTTCACCCACTACAAGGAAACGATGCTGGAGACACTGGACGAATTCGAAGCTGCAGCCAAAAAGTTCGAAACGGTAGAAGCGTTTATAGAGTTTGCCGATGAGCTCTCCCGCAGACACCGTGAAATGGAATCCCTGCGCCGCTCCCAGGACAGCGATGCAGTGCAGCTGATGACCATCCACCGGGCCAAGGGACTTGAATTCCCATGCGTGTACTGGATCGGTGCCAGCGAGGGCATCGTGCCTCACAGTACAGCACTGCGGCAGGATATCCCTGAAGATCAAAAGGCAGCTCTGGCAGTTCAACAGACCGATGCGGAGCTGGATATGGCTCTGGAAGAAGAACGACGGCTCGCTTATGTTGCGATTACAAGGGCGAAAAAGTACTTATACGTCACTTCTCCTGCCAGTCATCACGGGAAACCGGCAGACGTATCCCGCTTTTTGCTCGAAGCCTTCGGGCTGGAGGTACCAGACAAACGCAAAGAACGCGACGATAGCCGAACAGGCCATTCAGCTTCATATGGCAAAGGCAATGGACAATCTGCCCGCTCTGGTACTCGTTCCGAGGGCCGGAATGTGGTACATCGTCGTGCAATCAGTTATAGTGATCGTGACCATGACGTGCACAACGAACGTGACGAGGATCGCCTCAGTGAACGTCGTGGCAGCGGACAAATTCGCAACCATAAGGCGTTCAGCACAACAGGTGTTCGTCAGGGAAATCAGGTTGCCTCAGCTTCATCCAGTTCAGGATCATCGTCCTCAGGACGTTCTGAACGCACAGAGACGGTAGCGATCTGGAAATGCAGTTCATCTACCTGTAAGGCATGGCTTCGTCAGAAACCCGCCGTACCTTCTGCAAAAGCAGCTAAACGGGCAGCAGTCGGACCGCCGCCATGCCCCCTGTGTTCAGGGTCCATGGAAGCTGGAAAACGCGAGGTGCCTGTAACTGGACGGACAGGGCGATAAGCTGCTACTTAAGCGGCATGAAATCTAGATAAAATGCCAGATTGGCAGCAAAGCCTATCCACCATGGTTTATTGGTGGATAGGCTTTTTTATGTCATGATGACAAGATAAATTTCTGGATGGGAACAATCTTGATTCAATCCGTGTTGTTACAATATAAACTTAAGTTAAATGATACTGATTAATCGAAACGAAAGAGGTGCCTTATGGAATTGGAGATTGCAATTAGAGAGCGGATCCAGGAGCGCTATGATATTTTACATGAGCTTTATGATATCTGGTTCACAGAAAACCCTGCCTATATTGCACCCAAAGAAAGGTTCTATCAGCAAGATCACATAGAGAAACACAGGGCAATTACTTATCTGTTGGACAGAGGGTACATTGTTGCCACCCCCGTAAGCAATGAACCTGAACAGGTTGCCGTTTGCATTACTGTAGACGGGATCGATTTTTTCGAACAGGGTCGGTTGGAAGGCAAAGGGGAATGGATGGGGAATTGTAATCGAGCAGTCTCATGAATAGGCACGGGTGAACAGCTGTGCTCGTTTCAGGGCGCTTGCTGCTGTTTATTAACAGTAGAAGCGTCTTTTTTCCATTTTAGAATGGAGGTTGGATTATGCAGGAGCGTAAAACGCATTATTTTGTATCCGTAACTCATAACCTCATTGAACAGACTCAGAATGAATCAACACCATTTGAAGTTGTGGTGGATGATGAACAGTTAAATCGGCTGAAAGACTTGATGAAAGTGCTGGAGGACGACGATGCCTATACACTGCAGCGCGCGCCTGTACCCTACAAATCAGCAGATCACGATGAAGCAACCGAACAGTTTTCGGATGGTATGACATTGCTGTACAGTTTCCTGTACGACCACGGAACTCCTGATACCCGGCAAGCGATTGAGAGCATGAATGTGCTGCCAAGGCTGCAGGATACGGACTACGATGACCCCGGGTATGAGAACTCTCCAATGAACAAATGACACAGTCAAAAGCATGCGATGCCGCACGATGCGGACCCGCATGCTTTTGTGTGATTGGAACACTCCATCAAACGCTGCGATAAAATTAATCCAGACGAATCTCCTGCCCTTTCTCAGCAGACTCATAGATTCCGCATAACATCCTGGTAGAAGCTACCCCGTCCGCAATCGGGCTGATCGGTCCGGTCCCGTTTAAGCAGCAGTCCACAAAGTGATCAATCTGATTCTGGAATGCACTATGAATATGCAGCCCTGTATGATCTGTCTGCGGCTCGATATTCAGGATGGTGTTGTGTTTTTCCGTGACAATCAGTGTCTCAGGTTCAACTTCAAAGCCTCCACGTTCACCGTACAATTTGACATAGGATTCCTCCCCGCGAGCATGCAAGGTAAAGCTCACATCCACTGCGAGCGAAGCTCCATTCTCGAAGCGAATCAGTGCGTTTGCCATATCTTCTACGTTATTCACGGCGGAACTGTAATCTGCTGCCTTGTAGAAAGAAAGGTCTTCGATATGAGCACGATTGCCCAGCTTCCGATAGGTGTTCCCACTTACCGAAACAGGTTTCGGGCGGCCCATGAGGTACCAGCATTGGTCGATGATATGTACGCCCAGATCAATCAGAGGACCTCCACCAGAGCGGTTCTTGTCCGCGAACCAGCCTCCGGGATTGCCCAGACGGCGAAGTATGGATGCCTTGGCATAATACAATTGACCAAACTCCCCTGCATCGATAAATTTCCGCAGCATCTGCATATTGTTGTCGTAGCGCCGCACAAATCCAACGATGAAGGTACAGCCGCTTTTCTTCACGGCTTCCTCGATTCGTAAGGCATCTTCCACATTTGTTGCCACAGGCTTCTCCAGCAGCACATGCTTACCCGCTTCCAGTGCCGCGATGGCAAATTCGGCATGCGTATTGTTCCATGTACAGATGCTGACTGCATCCACGTGCGGGTCCTTTAGCATTTCCCTATAATCGGTGTAGACGGACTGTGCATCATATTTCTGAGCCGCAGCTGTTGCACGCTGTTCGTTCAGATCACAGATGGCATAGATGACAGCATTCTCGTTTTTGGCATAGCACCTCATATGCAGATCCGAGATGGATCCGGTGCCGATCATTCCGATGTGCAGCATTTTGCTTGTACTCATCTTTGTCCTCCCTTCCCTTTTTCCGGAAGCTTCATGATCTCTCTAGTCTGCCCGCAGCATACCTCTGTAAATACCCGGTGTAGAATTTTCGATCTTCACAGCACCGAGCGTTCGGGCATAAAAATCCACTGGCCCTGCCGATCCAATGATCGCATAGCCATATCCATCTGCCTTCATGGCGTGCATGCAAGCGAGCAGCAACGCTGTGCCCACACCTTTGCCCCGTGCATCCTGATTCACCCCTGTTGGGCCGAAAAAATTGCGGCATGTCGCTTCGTAACAGGCGAAGCCAATCATTTTTCCATGTTCGAGGGCAATATAACAGGATACGGGCTGGCGTGCAAAGGATACATCACACTCATCTACCCAAGGCTGGCTAAAATGCAATCCAACCCAATCCAGCACGAGCTGCTTCTCCGGGGCGATGGCTCTTCGGATGACGATGGAGGATTGCTCCAGTTTTTTCAAACCACTCTCCTGCTCCGGTAAATCGTAGAGTGCTACCAACATATCGCTCATTTAATCCATTCCTCTCCTCATTGAATGTGATAATGCTTTCTTTTCAAACAACGAAGCGAACAGGAAGCGGATCACAGGTTGTACCACTCACCTGAAATTTAACCGTATCCCGTTGCCTGTAACCTGCAAATTGCCACATGCTGCAAATAATAAGCTGACACGCCACTTACATGACCGAGTATTCAGGTGCAACAATTTACCAAGTTGTCCCGTCTATAAGAATAAGCGCGGCCCTAATTAGGAGTTTACCGCGATATAACCAAGATTAGAAGGGATGAGCAGCAATGAACAACAACATGAAAAAAGTAAGTGCCCTAATGGTCCTCTCCTTGGCCCTAAGCGGAGGTGCAGCATACGCAGCAACACTGGACACTACACCGTCCGCGAATCAAACTTCCGTAACTGTAGATCATTCATTGTCTGAAGCTGTAAAAGTGTCCGTGAACGGCACTGGTATAGCTGATGGCTATTGGAATAAGGACGGCAAGGAAGCCATGATCGCACTGCGTGATCTTACGGATGCACTGGGTATTGAGTTGAAGTGGAACAAAGAGAACAAGTCGGCTGAGCTGACAAAAGGTAACCTTTGGACACTGGTCATGGCAGACAAGGATCAGTATTCCATCAACAAAATGCTGCTTACACTGGGAACTGCCCCTCAAATCACCGATGGTAAAATGTTTGTACCCGCTTCTTTTGCAGAAAAGGTACTACATACCCAAGTAAATACAACGGGTAACCAAGTCACAATTACAAATGAAGAGGACGTGAAAGAAGTTACGGAGCGTGGTGTCATTACTGGCATGAACCCGGATACGAAGTATCCATCCATTCATATTGGTGGCGCAGGCACTGAAGGTCTGGTACTTAATCTGGGCGAGGATACAGTCATCAAGTCAGCAGATGGCAAGGAGATCGAACTTACTGATCTGACCATTGGCATGACCGTAGAAGCTGTGCACGCACCCATCATGACCATGAGTCTTCCACCGCAAACACCGACCTACGAAGTGACTGTTGTGGATACCGTTGCTAAGGAATCCGTTACGAAATCGGAAGATGTTCTGGGTACTTCGGGTACCATTGAAAATGTAAGAACTACGAAAGAACAAGGGACTCAAATCGAAATTTCGGGCATTCGCTTGACCGAAACATCGCCTGACCATGTCATCCTCAACATTTCGGAAGATACCAAGCTGGTCAACCAAAAAGGTGAGGCCATCAAAGCAGAGGAACTGACGAAAGACGCGAAAGTCATTGGATTCTATAGTCCGATGCTGACTCGCAGCCTGCCTCCGATCGGAAATGCCTGGAAAGTGGTCGTGGATACTTCGGGTGCAGAGATTGTGCCGTTTCAATAAGCAGGAGTGTCACAGGTTGATTAAATTAGACCAATTAAACCTATAACCTTCCCATTGCAAAAAATAACCTTACCCGGTCTGTTCTTTTACAGACATGGGATAAGGTTATTTTCCGTTCTTGCTATGTAGCCTTTGTTTATTGGGCTTCTGGATCACTTTCAATAATGGCTTCAACTTCAATCTCAACCATTAACAGGGGATCAATGAGTGCACTCACCTCAACCATAGTGGCTACAGGCTGGATCTGCCCAAAGAATTCGCCGTGGGCCTTGCCAACTTCCTCCCAGCGGGAGATATCCGTCACGAACATGCGGGTTCTTATCACATGCGACAAGTCTGCTCCCAGTTCATTGAGCGCCTTCTCAATCGTTTGCAAAACAAATCTGGTCTGAGCGTATGGGTCACCCGCTCCCACTACAACACCGTCCTGCATGGCTGTCGTTCCTGCCACCTCTATCCGGTTTCCTACCCGGATGGCCCGGCAATAACCCACAAGTGGTTCCCATGGTGAACCGGTAAATACCTGCTGTTTACTCATTGTGTCCTCCCTTGCTCTGCTTGTCTTTTATTGGATAATCTCTGCATTATAACAGGCCGGATTCAATCCAGGTACCAGAAATTAGGTAATTGGAAGTTATAAATGCACGAAAAAAAGTCCCGTGTACATAACCAGCTGCTGCACAACCAGACACGTTTACAGGACTTTTTTTTCATTTAGGTATTCAAGCACAAACTAAATACGCTGCACATTCGGCTTACAGTTTAATATTAGCCTCATCAAAGTATTCTTCAAGGGTTAACCCGCTCTTCACAATGTCCGGAGCCAGATCGGTTCCGACATACCGGATATGCCAAGGCTCGTAGACGTAACCCGTAATGTCTTCCTCACCCTTAAGGTAGCGGATAACGAAGCCATAGTCTGCAGCATGTTCTGCCAGCCACTCGCCTTCTTTCGAGGTGCCAAACACTTCTTCCAGGGCATTACCTACACTCGGGCTGGATACGTCGATCGCAAGACCCGTCTGATGTTCACTTCTGCCCGGCTTAGAGCTCACACGATCTGTATATTCTTGTCCTTTGGTCTGCACATTGTTGTTATAGATGGAAACCTGGCGTTCATATGAACGGTATCCAGACACCGCGCGCAGCTCAATGCCGTCCGCCTCAGCTCCTGCAAACAGCTTCTCCAGCGCTTCTGCAGCTTCCTTCCGCATGTGGCGCTTCTCGTGAGGACCATCGAAGGAAAATGGCACATTCGGCTCTACCAAATCGTCTGGCTCATAGCCTTCCGGCAGGCTGCGCTGCTTGTTCACGATAACCGTCATGGACTCTGCATTGGTAACAACGGATTGACTGTCAATCGTATTTTGCATCGCACTAATGCTTCGTTTCTCCAGCAGAGGGTCACCCGCATTTGTCTCATTGCCAGCATCTGAAGAGTCCTGCTCTTCACCCGCAGAAGCATTGCCGGAATCCCCGTTCTCACCAGATGATGGCTGATCCGTCTCGCTGCCGTTTGTCTTGTCGCCGTCATCCCCTGTGTCCTCGGTTAAATGAACGGTAGTTCCGTCTGTTTCCTGCTGCATATTGCCTGCTGCGTTCAGATCCTGACTTTCCTCTGATCCCGAGCCATCCTGGCAGGCGGACAGCAATGCTCCGCATATCATAAGCGAGGACAGCAATACCGCCATATGGCGCTGTCTTCCTGTTCGTGATTTCATCTAAAAAACTCCTATCGCAATATAATCATTAAAAAAAATAAAATACGCTTCGGGGCATTTCATCCCCTGCGACAGTATACATCAAATTGCAGTGGAGCTCCACCGCTCCAAGCTTACTGGCAGGGAATAGCCTTCATGTGAAAAGGGTCGCACGGCATATACGGCCATTTTTCGGACTTTTAGGGCATCATCCCAACGTTTAATCAGCAGATCCAGATTAAAGTCAGGATTGATATCCTTTCCAACCATGCTCGCCATAAGGCCATCTCACACAGACAAATAAGCGAGGGTGATCCAAGATCTCCCCCGCTTCATGCCTGTTATGATTTGGTTGCCGGGCTGTCCTTCTTCTTCTGGACAGCCTGCCAGATCCGCGCAGCTACACGCTCGCGAATCATGGTCAGACCTGCTGCCACGGGTACTCCCGGCAGCAGCGCGGCTAGTTCCGGCGTTGCCGGGGGCTTGCCCGGCTGCGCCAGCCGCACCTGCACCGCGCCGAAGCCGGGGCCTGGCTGGTGCATGGCACCGTCTGCGGCAGCCTCGGCGATCCACTCGCCGACGGCAGCGCCGCCTTCGCCGCCCCGTGCCTGCGGGCGGCCCGCCGTTTCCGCTGCGCGGCCCGCGCCGCTTGGATCATGGGCCAGTTCCTCTGCCCATGATCCAAGCACGCCGGCGAGCAGCGCTTCGCGCGGCAGGCCGGCGTGCGCCAGCTGCAGCAGCGGCTCGGCCGCGAAGCGCGCAGCGATGGCGTGCTCCGCAGCCACAGCATGCGCGCAGTCTGCGCGGCCGCAGGTGCATGCCGCAGCGGCCGGTGCAGCAGGCAGCAGCCCCGCGAGCTCCGCCGGGGCCGGGCCGCCGCGAAGCAGCGCGTACAGGGCCAGCGGCCGATTGCGCAGCTGGGCCAGCACGGCCTCGCGAGCCTCTTCGCTGAGCTGCGGCAGCGTACCTGTTACCGTGAACAGGCTGGCAGCTGTTCCAGCCTGCTCCGCGGCTGCTGATGCGTTCTGACGCGCCTCCGCAGCTTGACTTACCCCCGCTGTCCATCCACCGGGGGACATATGCAGCTCCACATTCCACTTTTCGCTCATAACCTTCCCCCTTCTCATATGATCGCCCACCAATATACTTGTCAAGCTTATAACCACGTCTCACCCTGTAGCGAGATCAGTCCGCGCAATTCATCATCCGACATTTCGGTCAGCCAGTTCTCCCCGGAACCAACCACCTGTTCGGAAAGTGCCTTCTTGCTCTCGATTAACTCATCTATGCGTTCCTCCAGCGTACCCTGGCAGATCAATTTGTGAACCTGCACGTTGCGATTCTGACCAATTCGGAACACCCGGTCCGTTGCCTGATTCTCCACCGCGGGATTCCACCAGCGATCATAGTGGATGACATGGCTGGCACGCGTCAGATTCAGACCTACCCCACCAGCCCGGAGGGATAGAACGAATAGTGATGGGCCCTCGCCCTTTTGGAATGTCTCCACCATCTCGTCCCTCTGCGCCTTGGACACGCCGCCGTGCAGGAAATACGGTTCTTCCTCATAACGCTGCGTCAGGCGCGATACCAACAGCTCGCCCATTGCCACATATTGAGTGAAAATGAGTGCCGATTCTCCGTTGTCACGGATCGCATCAACCAATTCCAGCAAGCGTTCCATTTTACCGGATGCCTCGACTTTTGCATGATCCTTGCGGCTGCTGTCTGCCAGTACCGGATGGTCGCAGATTTGCTTCAGTTTGGTGAGCGACGATAATACAATCCCTTTGCGGGCAATGCCGTTTCTGCCATCCAGTCCACCCATTAGGTCATCCACCACACGTTGATACAGAATCGTCTGCTCCGGTGTAAGTGAGCAGTATGATTTCAGCTCCAGCTTCTCCGGCAGATCCTTGCGGATGTCCGGATCACTTTTGAGCCTGCGCAGCATGAACGGCGAAACAAGCCGGTGAAGCTCCCGCAGGGACGTGCTGTTTTCTTCGGATGTCCCCATTCCGGTGTATCGCTGGCGGAACGATGAAGCCGTTCCAAGATATCCAGGATTGAGGAATTGGAAAATGGACCACAGCTCACTCAAACGGTTTTCGACCGGTGTACCAGTCATCGCAATCCGGTGAGGCGCCGATAAGCGCATCACACTCTGTGCCTGCTTGGTACGATAGTTTTTGATATACTGCGCTTCATCAAGGACCACGGTTGACCAGTGCAATGATGCAAGGTCAGGTCCGTCCCGGCCAGCCAAATGATAGGTCGTCAGCACGATATCATGTGCCTGTGCCTCGGCCTGAAACGCACTGCCATGAAGCCGCTGTCCCCCATGATGGATGTACAGAGACAGATTTGGCGCGAATCGTTTGAGCTCACGCTGCCAGTTGCCAAGCAGAGAGGTGGGACAGACGATGAGTGCTGGCAAGTTGACTGCCTCTGCAGGTACAATCTCGCCAGACTCCGATGGATCACCTGAACCATACATTTCATTTTCACGTGCTTCTTCCACCGCTGCCTGCTGTTCCTCATGTTTCAAGTCGAGCAGGCACGTGATCACCTGAATCGTCTTCCCGAGACCCATATCATCCGCGAGGCAAACTCCGAAGCCAAGCTCACGCATCGCAGACAACCATTGATAGCCGCGCTCCTGATATGGCCGGAGTTCCCCATGCAGCTCCGCGGGCACTTGCCGCGGTTCGATACTGCGAAGCACCTGTCCGTCCAGCAGGAAGGAGAGCAGGCCTTGGGACTCTGCACCAAAGACGGATAATCCCTTCCAGGCTGCATCCTCGCCTTCCTCTGCAGCCAGATGAAGCCATTCGGATAAAGGCATGTATTGTTCTTCTTCTTTTTTCATATAACGCAGAACCTGGCGAATTTCCTTCGTGTCGACTTCGATCCATTCGCCGCGGAACATCACATAAGGTACCGAAGCTTCTGCTAACGCAGCAAGCTCCTCCGCTGTAACAGGTTTGCCGTCCAGCATCGGTTCCGCCTTGAAGGCAACCAGTTGTTCCATCCCCAGTGCATTCGGAGCGCCAGGCGCCCGTTCCGTGCCACGATTGAGCATCTGTAAACGCAGCCCGGCTCTACGCCGACCCGCACGACTCCAGCGGGATGGCATAAGTACGGTTATTCCTGCCTTCTGTAGACGCGGTACCGCATGAGTTAAAAACTCAAAAAAGGACTGCTGCTCCAATTTTATCCCTTCCGGACGGGGTTGAAGCAGGGCTATCTCCAGTTCAGGTGCCAGCTCACTGGCATAACCGAGGGCCATGAGCAGCTGCTCTGCTGCAGATACGTAGCGCACCTTTCCCCGATCCAGGTCTCGATCCGGATGAGCCCAAATGGTTCGTGCAGGCAATCTCAGCCCAGCCTCCTGTGCACTATCTGCCCAAAAGGTGATGCCCCACAACGTTTCATGCTCGCCAAGAGGCGGTTCAAGCCGAAGCACCAGCTTCAGTTCCCCTTCAGCAGGGGCAGTTTCCTCACTGCCGATTACCGGCATCCCTGTGCCCCCTGCTTCTCGCAATGTCTCGATCAGCTCTGCCATTTCCTCCGTTGGCCCCTGTACAGTCACGGGACGGAACATCGAGATCAGGCTGTTCCACCACAGTTCGGCTGCAGGAGAAGATCCGCGCCGAAACGGGGTGCGGTATCTTGACAAGTCACTGTCCATCCCTTCCAGTTCTCCTGTCACGACAGCATGAATCATGCCGCTCATGAATGAAAACAGGACAGCAGCACCTGCCTCCTCCCGGGATTCCGGCTCGGAGGAAGCGTACGCACCAGGTGCAGACAAACCGATTGGCGGCATGGCTTCCGCCAGTTCGCGGAAACGTTCCACATCCGCTTCCTGAGACAGACGAGGTCGCCATACCCCTGTCAGCGTTTCTTGTCCCGTCCGTCGCCGCGCCCCAGTCTTGGCAGCAAATTCGGCAGAAGGAGCAATCTCTCCGCGCAGCAGCAGCTCCTGTGTGAACTGTGCTGCTTTTATCCAGTAGCCTATCTCCTCACCTGCCTGAATCCCTGCGGCCTTCAATATGCTGTCATCCCAATGAAGCAGCAGTTTAAATGTATCTTTGGGCGAGATCGCAAGCCCTTCCAGCGTCCGTCCAAGCAATTGGCGCCGCTTCGTACTCTTGGCTTCCGCAGCATTACGCATCGGATTGGGCCAGCGCAGCTCCGCAAGGCGAAGAGCGGCAGGCTGAAACAGACGACCTCCGTCGCCAAAATTCAGTCTCCTTACCACGTGGGTCCACGCATCCACACGCGGCTCCGATGTTTCACCGGAAAAACAAAAAAATACGTCACCAAGCCATACTCCATACAGCGATTGCATCATTACAGTCTCCCGTCATCCCTTCGCATTGTTACTCTCCATCATATACGAAAATGCCCGGATTTAAAAACCTTTACGCACAAAAATTGCTTTATTCATCTCTTGATACGCTACTGATACGCTCCTGATCACTTCAATTCGCATAAAAAAATGTTCCTTCTCCCCTCCATGGGATTAGGAACATTAAGATTTTGTGCAGGTCTTCACCTGCTAGTTAATGACACCAAACGATTTATTCACCTAAGCTTGTCAGCAGGCCCAACAATACTGCCAGGTTCAAAATTCCCGCTGTATGATCCGGGGCATGTCCAATCTCTTTGAATACACCTGTCATGAAACGCTTATGCTCTTCTGCAGGTTCTTCAAACCGATCGTAGGTCACCACAGAATCCACCGTATCCACAATTAGAGGCACATATCCACCTTTATACGGCACGACAATAATACGCGTAGAAGCATCGTCTTCTTTATCCGGCATACCCAGCAGAACCCGCAGACTAACGACGGAAACCACCTTGCCGTACAAAGAGCCAAAGCCTCTGATCTCCGGACTGCCGAACGGAACCGTTGTCACGGGAATCATTCTGATAATCTCATGTACTTCCTCAATGCGAAGCGCGAAAAACTGATCTCCAACTGTAAAATTAATGTATTGAACTTGAGCTTCCTCATTCATAGTTGTCCCCATACCCTCTCACTTTTAAAGGTTACTTGGTGTATCGGCTATTTTCCACGAAATATTTAGAGCTTCACTGATTTTGGCGGCTCTCGCCTATTTCTTTGCTCTTTAAACAATCAAGCCCCTACTTGCCATGAAAAATAGTGCCCAGTCAGTCGTTTCAATACGAAAGATAAATAAGATCGATGTAAACTAACGAATGTAAACTACATCAAAAAGACCAGAGATTGGCTATATGCCAAATCTCTGGTCTTTTTTGCACGTGACACTGTGGATAACTATACATATCGGCTGAAGAGAGTGAAATTCACGCCAAAATGATCAAGTTATACCCCGTTTGTGGATAAGTTGTGCACATATTGCACACAGTTTGTGGATAAATGGGCATAAGTATGTGGATATACAACAATTTGATGTGGACATGTTGTGTACTTGTTTGTAAATCTCACGTAAAACCTTAAACATCTACTTCATTTATGCATCATTGTGGACACACTGTGGATTGCAGCAGTCTTTATCTCTGATTAATTAACCAGTTCGCCTTGTCTCATAATCAACCTGTCATCAATATAGACATCAGGCTTCTGCACTACTGCATCGATATGCACTCCTGCCGCAATCGTGCCTCCGAAGGTGTTGTTACTGCCAAAGGCAACGTGGATCGTTCCATACACCTTCTCATCTTCCAGAACGACTCCCGTAATTCGCGCCTTATTGTTGGTGCCAATACCAAATTCGCCGAGATAACGGCCATCCTCATCACCCAGCATCGTCAGCAGCTGCTGTCCATCCGGACCCTCAGCCGAGACCAGCCGGCCTTTTTCTACCTTCAAAGTCATCGGTTCACGAAGTGCTCCAATTCCCGCAACAGATCCATCTACGACAATGCTGCCTTCACCTATTCCTTCAATCGGTGCAATGTAGGCCTCCCCTGAAGGCAAATTGCCCGATTCACCAGGGTTCAAATACATCCCTGTGCTGGGTACTCCGCTTCGATCCTTGATGGAGAAGGACAGACTGTGCCCTTCCTTTTCGATCCGGACCTGGCTTCCCCCAGTTAATAAAGCAGTGACCTTCTCGGTCAGTGCCTTCACCTGCGGATATTCGGCTGTAATGGCACCATTCATGAACATATCCTCTGTCATGCCAGGCATGGTTGCGACACGTGTACCTGATGCAGCGGCCTGTTTCCGAGCCTGTGTATGGGTTAAGGAGTATCTTGTCACACATACGGCTACATCGGCTTGGATCATGGCTTGTGCAATTGGTGCAGGCGGTTCTTCCCCGGATCTGCTGCGTTCCGCCATAATCATCAGCACAGATTCCGCTCCAAGTGCTTTCCCCGCTTCATAAATGGATTCTGCGAGTTCCCTTTTGGCATCATCTGCCACAACCACGAGATTTTCTCCCTCACGCAGACCCAGACATTCGGTTAATACATTTTTACTAATTTCCACACGCTGCTGATTCATTTCACTAATCTCTCCTGTCATTGGTAAAACCCTTTATAGTTCTAGACGCTTAAATGAAGCCTTTGGGCAATCTGTAGGGGAATCCTGCACATTCCCACCTCGGACTGAAATTTAAAATCAATGTTTCGAATCCGCCCATTTGACGAGAATTGCAGCCGTTTCCTGGTATTGAAAGACCGGAAAGTAGTGTCCATAAGGGACATCGATTCGTTTACACTGTGGATTCAACTCCTCAGGGTAATGATAGTCCGTATCTTCTCCAGCCCATACCACCAATGTACTATTGGCGATGTCTGCCCGATTCCACGTGCTCCCTCCAAACGTGGAGGTGCTGCTTTTTATTTTGCCGGAGTAAATCCATCGTAGCAAGTCAGCATGTGCTCCCGCGATTCGGGGGGACTGCAGACTGGACCTGATTCTTTCAGCCAGTGCAGATGCCGTAATGCTTCCTTCAGCTTGAGTGCTGTATGGATTTAACATGTGCCGCCAGCTTTTTTCCGACCTTCGGCTGAGGAGGGTACGTATTATTCCTCTGGGCAAGCGGGAGATCCACCGCAGCATGTTTGGATTCGTATTGTGAGCGACAGGCTGAAGCAAGCCAAGACGGATATCCATTCGTCCGCTGCGCTGCATCGCCGCAGATGCAATCGCTGCACCTATGGAATGGCCTACCAGCTTCATCGGACCTTCAAACTTGCCAATGGCCGTAACCAGTTCATCCACCTGGCCGTCAAAGGCCTCCTCCCCTTGATGTACAGCGGAACGTCCGAACCCTGCCAGGTCGACAAGCCAAACCGGGTTTCCAGTCAGCTGATGGAGCTCTTCTCCCAAAGGAAGCATTTCATCCGCGCAATTCAGCATTCCATGCACGATCAGCCACGGTTCACCTTCGCCCTCCCAGCCTAGCGCTGCCAGGTTTCCTATCCGGGTTCGAGTCCAACCGGAAGAGAGATTTTCGTAAGGTTGAAGGCTCAGGCGATAATCCAGATCCGCCGTAACCGATGGAAGCTGCTCCCGGATATCGGGCCATGTTTGACCCATGCGTTTAAATAAATCTTCCGTCTCTTCCACATGCCATATTCTGTCTGTAATAAAGGAAACGGATTCCACAGGGACACCGCTGATCCGCGCCCCTCCTGATCTCATTGCGAATTGCATCCAGGATAGGGGTACAGCCCATTTGGGCTTCGGCACGTCCAGCTGCTTCGCAAGAAGATGAAGAAGTTCCTTCATATTGGGACTGGCTTCCTTGCGTGCCAGAAGTGGATAGGTCCCGCCTGTTGGGACCGCCTCTTTGGCCAGGAAGACCAGAGTCCGCCCCACCACATCATTCTCCACTAGCGGTAACCAATAAGACGAACCTCCGGGTACAACGGGCATAAGTCTTTTTTGCATCGCCTGGATGAGCAGCCCGATACCGCCTGTTTGCTCAGTCTCACCTGTGGGGCGCGGTCCAACGACTGTGCTTGGGTTTACAACGGACAATGGATACTGATTCTTTACAGCATGCTCACGAAGGTACAGATCGGCGTGGAACTTCATTTCTTCATATGCACTTTCATTCGGGGCCACCTTGCCAGTGGGGATGTCTTCACCTTTCTCATTACGCAGGCCATAGGGACTCATGAATCCAACGACGTGAATGAAATGCCTCAGACCTCTTATCTGCTGAATCTCTTCAGCCAGCCCGGCAACCTCTCGCGCTCCATTCATGAATATCTGTTCCGCCACTTTACGCCCCAGGGTGACATCCATCGTTCCTCCAGCATGAATAATGACGTCTGCTTCCAGCACGCGCCTACGATCTGCTGCAGTAAGACCAAGTCCCTCCACCGATAAATCTCCTTGTACAAACGTAATTCTGCTGAAATCCGATATTCCGTATGAAGTCAGGCCTTGCCTGGCTTTGGATTCTGAACGGACAAGCAGCAGCAATTGCAGATTTTCATCGACCAGCTGCTTCACTGCCTCCTTACCAATAAATCCGGTGCTACCTGTCATAAAAATAATGGATGCAGCCATTGAGTCCACCTTATGGGTAAGCATCTGGTCAGTTGTTTTTAAGTATGTAGAATTTACGTTCATTATTCTTCCCTCCTAATTAGAACTAAATGGTACTAATTTAATCCAAAAAAAGAGCTTCGCTTAACGAAGCATCTGACAAAATGTACGTGCCGTTTGTTCTATAATCCCGGTATCCCGCGCGGTCTCAGCCAGAACCAGAGATCCTTCCAGTGCGGCGACAAACAGCGAAGAAACCGCCCCTGCATCCATGCCTTCACGGAATTCTCCACTGTCCACCCCCTGCTGAAACAGCTTCTCGATCATGGGCTGCAATTCCCGGAAGAATCGGGAGATACTGGCCTTCACGTCGGGGGCACTAGCGGGTGTCTGCATATAGAGCGTTATAAAAGGACAGCTGCCTTCGAAATTGCGCCCTTCAATGCCTGCCGATAACGTGGCTATAAACGAGTTAACGCGCTCTTCGACGCTTCTTTCCCTCTGACTGAGCAATACATAGACTTGTGACTCATACTGGGCGATCCAGTATTGTACCACTGCCTGAAGCAGTTCCTCCTTATTTTTAAAATGATAATAAATATTGGACTTGGACACCCCGCTCGCCCGCACAACTTCATCCATGCTGACATAGCTGTATCCCTGACGCAAAAATAACTGCGCTGCCACTTCAATCGCCTTGGTCCGGTTAACCGGATTGGCACTTCTCGGTTTGGCAGAACCTGAGCTTGATGTTTGATTTGTCATATTTAGAACTATATAGTACTAAATACTTCATTGCAAGCTTTCTTTTTGCAGAATAGGATACGAGCCATGACTTATACACAGCTCTCATCCATATGTAGACACTTATGCACAAAGGATATCCACATATAGTATCAAGTACTAGGCTAAAGTTTTAGCTTACCTATTTATATTCATTGTTGTTATCCACAATCGAAATACAGATAGCCATTTTATCCTTTCCGGATGGTTCTCAAAATAAAAAAATAGGCCAACCAGAACGATATTCTGGCTGACCTATTGAATGAGTCATGGTAGTGGATTGTCGAACGGAATTAGATGGCCTGTGGATATTGTTTTCTGTGGATAACATTTAGTGATACTGGTCCATCTCCTATCTCCACTTACGTATAAACGTCATTCTGAAATTTTTACTTTTTCAGACTGTCCCAGTTTTGCTGCAAGGCATCAAGCAATCCGGCTTTATCCGATTTGCCTGCCACATATGCCTGGATGGTGCTGCCGTACTCCTGTGGAACACCTTCCGGGAAGCGGTTGAAGTTCCAGCTTAACGTTTTGTTTTCCTGACTGTACTTCATGATCTCTGTCGCCAGATCGCCCAAATCCTCTTCCGAGGCCTGAATGGAGCTGAACGCCGGGATAAATTTGAACTCTTTGGTCATGTACTGTTTCCCGATATCCGATGTTACGAGCCATTCCAGGAATTCCTTCGCTTCTGGCTTCACTTGCGAGTTTTTGTTTACAACCCAATAGTTAGGTACGCCTACAAACAATTTATCATTCGGTTCATTCGTAATTGGCATCGGCAGAATACCGAGATTCAGGTCGGGGTTGATTCCATCAATCTGCACTTGAGTCCAGTTCCCTTGCTGCATCATCGCTGCTTCTCCGCTTGCAAACAGGGTTACCTGTGTATTGTAGTCGGTAGTAAGTGGGTTTTTGTTGCTGTATTTCAGCGTTAAATCGAGCAGGTTCATCCAATCTGTGAACACTTGGTTGCCCGGAATTTTCTCTGTACCTTCATTTAGGCCTTGAATGAATTTTACCGGATCTGCCTGATTTGCAAATGCAACGTTTACGTTATGATTGCCAAGCACCCACCACTCCTGATATCCGTTCGAAAACGGTGTAATGCCGGCTGCCTGAAGCTTCTGAGCTGCCTGATCCAACTGTTCCAGCGTTGTTGGAATTTCAGTAATGCCTGCCTTTTCAAAAAGGTCTTTGTTATAAATGAATCCGTAGCCTTCCAGTGCCAGCGGCTGTCCATAGAGCTTACCGTCTTTGGTCATTGGCTCTTTGGCCACTTCAAGCACATCCTTGGCCCAAGCTTCACCCGACAGGTCTTCCAGATATTCAAGCCAAGTGTCCAGTTCGCGGTATCCGCCAACGTTGAAAATGTCCGGCTGTTCGCCTGCGGCAAATTTGGCTTTCAGTGCTGCACCGTAGTCACTGCCGCCACCAACCGTCTGAATGTCCAGCTTGATGCCTGGATGCGAGGATTCATATTCTGCCTTAAGGCGGTTAAGCGCTTCCGCAATTTCGACTTTGAATTGAAAGATTTTGATGGTTTTGTCCCCTGCAGCAGTGTCTCCTCCGCCCGTTTGAGCATCCGTATTGACCGGACTGCCGCTTTTGTCCCCGTTGCCACAACCTGCGAGCATTACCGAAAAAGCAATCAGCATGAGCAACGTCAACTTTGTCATTCTTTTCATACATACACTCTCCCTATAGTAGTTTCTGTTTTCTGTTTACCAATTTGTTGGTTTGATTCAGGCACATGGGCGCAGGCAGCGTCTAACGAACTGAGCGCATACTATCTGGCTTTGTTTGTTCAGGTTTGCGGTTTAACGAATTATAGAGACGTTATTTGAGATTTTTTTGGGTTCTGATGCTTGTTGATATCTAAATAACGTTACTGGGGTTCGTTAATCTTTGCATGCCCTGATTACTCACCTTTTAAGATGCGCTAGGTTCGTTTAGAATTTCGCCCCTAAAGTAATCATTCTTTTTCTGCCAAAAGGAAGTTCCCCTCTTGGCCTTACTCATTCTAGCTTTACATCTTTTAGTTTTTGGCCCTTTCCATTCAGGAGTCAGGCCCAGGTTATGCGGGCAAGACTCCTTATGCCCACCTCCGTGCGAGGTGGGAGCAAAGGGATCATGATACGCTGGAAAAGCGAAGCGTTCGCCTTTGATACTCGGTGGCTTCCTTCCCCCCCCCATTCAATCAGGCTACCGAGGAGCAACAGCGATTGAAAGCGTACATGAAACCGACAGCGACCTTATCCCTCGCACTTTCCATGATCCCGGAGCAACCTACTCTCGCACCTACCCCTTAACTGATCCAGCGGTAATGCCCTGAATAATGTACTTCTGCATCAGCAGGAAGAAGATAATGATTGGCATGATGCCCAGCACCAGGGCAGGCAGTGCCAGATCCCATTGCTTCGTATATTGACCGAACAGCGCAAAGGTCGCAATCGGGATCGTACGCAGGTTGGAACTCTGCAAGATCAGGGATGGCAGCAGATAGTCATTCCAGATCCAGAGGGTGTTCAGGATAATGACCGTGACATACATCGGCTTCATGAGCGGGAAGACAATTCGGAAGAATACCCCGTATACGGAGCTGCCATCCACCCGGGCGGCTTCTTCAATCTCAACCGGGACCGATTTAACGAACCCGTGGAACAGGAACACCGACATGGGTGCACCAAATCCGAGATAACAGATAATTAATCCTCCCAGACTGTCGATCAGGCCAAGATTACTGGTTACCGTAACGAGAGGAATCATGATAGACTGAAACGGAATCACCATGGCGGCAATGAACATGCCGAACAGAATTCGGTTGAACCGGGTATCACTGCGAACCATTCGGTATGCAGCCATGGAGCTGATCAATACAAGCAGCAGATTGCTGACCACTGTAACGATAAGCGAGTTCATCAGTGCCGAAGGGAATTTGATTTTCTCCCAGGCGTTTGCATAGTTGCCCCATTGGAAGACTTCCGGCCATGCTGCCGAATTGGTAAGCAGGTCACCAAATGTTTTGACCGAATTGACAAACAGGAAGTAGAACGGAACCAGGAACAGAAGTCCAATCAGTACCATGATGATCTCGGTTATGATCGTACTGAAGCGGTAGTTTTTTGTCGTTTCCATCTATGCCTCTACCTCCTTGCTCTTCGTCAGACGGACCTGAATCATCGTAATGATCGCAACGATCACGAAGAAAATGAGTGCTTTTGCCGTACCAATGCCGTAACGGTTGTTCACGAATGCCTCGTTGTAAATGTTGAGTGCAACGGACTCCGTTGATCCAAACGGTCCACCTTTGGTCAGTGACAGATTGAGATCAAACATTTTGAATGACCAGGAGATCGCCAGGAACAGACAGATCGTTACCCCAGGCATAATGAGCGGTAGAATGATGCTCCGCAGTACCTGCCAGCGGCTTGCTCCATCAATTTCAGCGGCTTCCAGCAGATCCGGCGACACATTGGTCAGGGACGAGATGTAGATGACCATCAGATACCCTGCGGTCTGCCAGACAAATACAATGACGATTCCCCAGAAGGCGGTCGGCTCGTCTCCCAGCCAAGGGAGGTTGAAGAAGGACCAGCCGGTCACGTCGCCAACTGCTGAAAACCCTTTCACAAATATGAACTGCCAGATAAAGCCGAGCAACAGTCCACCAATCACGTTAGGCATAAAAAAGATCGTGCGCAGAATGTTTCTCGTCTTAAGCGGTTTGGTCAGGAAGTACGCCAGGAAAAAACCGATGATATTGGTTAATACTACACCGACCACCGTAAAACGTACCGTGAACCAGAACGCTGTTTGGAACTTGGGATCATTCGCAAAAATATGAAGAAAGTTGTCGAACCCTACCCAATTGATATTCTCTGACACCCCGTTCCAATCTGTAAAGGAGTAATACATTCCCAGCAGGAAAGGGACCACGATGATGAGAATAAAGAACACGATGGAGGGACCCACGAACACCAGCTGCTGTAACAGCTGCGAAGATTTGCGATGCTTCATATCGTTCTCCCCTTCTATAGATGGATGGAATTGGTCTCTTTTTCTATTAAACCCCAATATTCCGGTTGGAAACACTGACCCTCGTGAACAGTTGGGTGTAAAATATTGTCCTCTCTTATCCTGCAACCAGAAGGGGTGTCCCAATGTCAAAATACTACAGCATTCGCACCAAGTTAATCGCTTTCATGCTCATAGCCACCACACTTCCCCTGCTGGCTTCCATCAGCATGACATTCATCCAGACCAAAACAGCCCTGCGCGAGCAGGCCGTTGCCGAGAACAAACGTCTCATCTATCAGGCTTCCACCAACCTCAACAACTATGTGGATAATGTGGCGCGAGCATCACTTGCCGTATACAGTGACCCTAATTTCCTACGTAATCTGGCAAAAATACCTGGCGATTATCGCGCTGTAGCAGAGGTGTATACAACGCTGCAGACCATTCGCTCAGCTGTACCGGATGTGTTCCAGCTCTATTTGCACTCGTTTGCAGCCAATCAATCTACCTTAATTATGAGCCCTTTTCCAAAGCGGGAGGAACGCAAACAGGCCTATTCCGATACCCTCCATGGAAAAACAGGTGGTGAGAGCCCGGATATATGGGTAGAATCAGCACATATGAGTCATACTTACGGCTTCAAGGCAGCTTCCGCCGATGATCCTGCACGAACAGTAATTACATTACATCGTGTAATCAAGGATGTTCCATCAACCGAGCGTCTGGGGGTGCTCGCCATAGACTTGAACATGGATACCATAGCGGCCATCTGCAGCAGGCTGTACGATCCGGAGAAGGAACAAATCTATGTCGTGGATGGTCAGAATCAGATCATATACCAAGGTCGTTCTGAGATCAGTGGAACAGATCAATTAAGGCAGGAAGCATCCAGGGAGCTTGATGCAGCACGGACCGGAACGGGAACAAGCAGCACCGCTGCAGGACATTTTGAACAAGAGCATTCCATGTATGTCTATCAACAAATGGGCAGCACCTTTGCCGACTGGACGATCATCAAACAAATTCCGAATGAGACGCTATATGCCAGGGCTACCACACTGACATGGAATAATGCCATGATTGCCATTGCTGCGCTTCTGCTCGTTATCGTGGCTACCCTGTTTATCTCGATCCGCATAACCGGACCACTCAAGCAATTAATGCGTTATATGAATCAGATTCAGGCGGGACGTCTGCATGTGGACATACGGCTTAAGAGCCAGGATGAGATTGGAGTACTTGCACGTCATTTCCGGGATATGATGGATACGGTAAATAACCTGATTTTGCGAGAATACCGACTGGAGATTGCCAACAAAACCAACCAGCTCAAAGCATTACAGGCGCAGATCCATCCACATTTTCTATACAATACATTGCAATCCATAGGCACACTCGCCCTCCAGCATCAAGGGCAGCGGGTGTACGTGCTCCTCTCCTCCCTCTCCAAAATGCTGCGTTACAGCATGCGGGACCAAACTCGTGTCACCTTGCGAGAGGAAGCCGAGCATGCAAGGTTGTATCTGGAACTTCAACAGGAGCGGTTTGGCGACCGCCTTGAGGTACAACTTGATTTTGCCGAAGATACATTACGCACCGAACTGCCGAGAATGACCCTGCAGCCATTGATTGAAAATTATTTCAAGCATGGGGCGGATGTCCAGCCAGGTAAAGGATTCATTCGTATAAGCAGTCGCAGGACATCTGACCACTGGATTGAAATTCAACTGGAGAATAACGGACCTCCCATACCAGAGGAGAAGTTGTCCGAGATTCAGGGATGGCTAAGTCTGATTCACACCTCTTCCGGATTTGCCGCTCAGGATTCCGACCCATCGGAATCCATCGGCCTACGGAATGTGATGCGCAGGCTGCAACTGAACTCTCCGCCGGAGCATACGGCTATGCTGGAGATCAGCAACCTGGAACCAAACGGTGTCATAATTAAGCTCAACATTTACGCGGGGGAGTGAACAACATGAAAGCACTTATTGTTGATGATGAAAAGCACGTCCGCGACGCAATCCGGCTGCTTGGGCATTGGGATGACCTGGGGATAGATACCCTCCTTGAAGCCGCAGACGGTCATGAAGCCGCAGCAGCGATCTCTTCCCACCAACCGGAGATTGTTCTTAGTGACATGCGCATGCCCGGTCAGGATGGCATGGCCCTGCTGGAATGGATATCGGTTCACGCTCCGCAGAGCAAGGTACTGGTTATCAGTGGGTATGACGATTTTGAGCTTGTCCGGCATGCGATTCGCTACGGAGGCATGGATTATCTGCTCAAGCCCGTAGAAGCGGATGAGTTGAATGCCTCCCTATCCAAGGCCGTGAACGCCTGGCAGGAAGAAGAAGCCGTCCGTTTGCAGGCAGCACGCCAGTCCATTGTGGTCAACCGCATGCGTCCCCATTATCATGACAGGCTGCTGACAGAACTTGTCACCGGACGCGGCAATGGGCATGCTCAGATTCAGCGGCTGCGGGATGAGCTGAATCTCCCGGTTAAGGCTGGAAATTGCAATATTGCTGTCACCAGCCTGTCCCATCTGGACGCAGAATGTCTGGCCAAATACCGCAGCCATCCCGATCTGCTTGTATTCTCCGTTCTGAATATTTGCGCCGAGATGTTATCCACACCTGAGGAAGGCGTAGCATTCCGCCACTTGGATCAGCCTGATGAGATCGTATTATTGCATTGGGGAAGCTGTACCGCTCTTGGCCCCTTGCTTGAGAAGATAAACGCTGGATTGCAGCAAACCATCCAGCGCCGGCTTCACTTTGGTGTCTCCGCGTGCGAATCCTATCCTTCCGGTGTTGCGGCTGCCTATCAGGAAGCCAGCCTCCGGTTATGGAGGCGTAATACGCTCCAGAACGCACAAAGATTCCACGATTCTCTAGAGACTTCCTCAGGGAATAATAAAGGGTTACGTTTAAATGCTTATGAAGAATCCATGCGGCTCGCCTCGATTAGTGGGCGTGCTTCCAGTGTAGCCCATGCTGTGGCAGAGTGGATCGAGCCCATAACGCAGCTTCAGATCATCTCCGCCGAACAGGTTCATCAGTGGATGGAAGAAATGGAATGGATCCTTGGGCGGTGGCTTGATGATGCGGCAGACTCTCCGCCAGCAAGCGATGAGGATGCAGTAGAGGAACAGTCTATCCCCTTTGCAGAATTACCACTGGACTCCGAAGGGCTGCTGTCCTTGCCTCTGCTTCGGTCTCTGCTGGAACAGCGACTGCTGGCAGCGGGGAAAGCTCTTACTTTTCACCCTAATACCCATTCTGATCCGATGACTGATATTGCGCGCTACACGGATGCCCATTATCAAGAGGATCTGTCCCTGCAGCAGATCGCTGCACGGTTCTATCTCAGCCGAGAGTATATATCTCGCAAATTCAAACAGCAGTTCGGTTTGAACTGGTCCGAATATCTGGGGAAACTGCGAATCAACAATGCCAAACTGCTCCTGCAGAATCCTTCACTACGGATCGTCAAAATTTCGGAAATGGTTGGATACCAGGACGAGAAGTACTTCAGCAAAGTGTTTAAAAAAATGGAGGGCATCTCACCTGGTGAATACCGTAAAACCTTAACGGAGGCGAATTCCTAGCCATATGAGAAGAGTAATTTTGATTACAGGAATGTCGGGTACCGGTAAGTCAACAGCCTTGGCCGAACTGGCCCGGAAAGGACATCGTGTAGTGGATACCGATTACGGGGAGTGGAGCGAGAACGCAGACGGCACCGGTTGGTTATGGAACGAAGAACGGATCACGGCACTTCTTGCAGGGCATAACGAAGGAGCGCTATTTATTTCAGGTACAGTTTCTAACCAAGGAAAATTTTACCCCCTGTTTGATGCAATTGTCTTATTAAGTGCACCACTTGATGTTATTTTGGAACGAGTATCTTCCCGTCACAACAATCCTTACGGAAAGACTCAGGCTGAACGGGAAGAGATTATTCATTATGTGCATACGGTAGAGCCGCTGCTGCGTGCCGGATCGACGTTTGAGATCGACACGCGCAAATCCATCGAGGAAGTGACCGACGAGCTTGAGCGTATAGCTGCCTCACCTTGTAAGCGAAGCACAACCTAAATGATTATCTCATTTATCTCTTATGAAAAATGAAGGCACCAAACGGATGTAGATTAACTCTCCCGCTAATTCGACAATGGTTTGGGTTACGATGGCTGCAGCAGCTATTGTAGCCCATTCTTCCGGGAGTGCAAGCGCCAGCGGCAGCACGACGAGTGAATTCCGGGTCGCCGAGCTGAAGATCAGCGCACGTCCGGCACCGATGTCCAATCGGAACAGAATTGCCACCAAGCGAGACAGAAATGGCATCAATATCAAAAAAGACACATAAACAGGTATGGCATTCACGACAATATCAAAGTCTGAGTACACCTTGCCAATCTGCGAGGCAACCACCACAATTAACGCCAGTGCCATCATCGGAACTGGCAGCCAGGCTGCTGTATCCATCAGCTTTTCCCCAGCCGCTCTCCCCTTCGACCACACTTGAGTAAGGATTGCCAGGAGTAATGGTATAACAATGAGAACCAGGAATGCTTCTGCAAACGGCCCCACTTTCATCAGCTGGGCTGCCTCTTCCCCGGTCAGTATCCACAAATACAAAGGCAGCAATACCATTTGCACCACGAACAAGATTGGCGTTACAGCCAGCATAAGCTTTTCATTCCCGCGTCCTAGCTGGGTAAAAACAATGACATAATCGATGCATGGGGTTAGCAGCACCAGGTACACGCCGATGAGAACCGCAGGCGATTGCGGGAATATCCACGTTAGCAGCGATACGATCACAGGTACAACGACAAAATTGGCGGCTAAAACAGCACCGATAAACCTGAGATTGGATAACGATTGTTTCAACTGCAAAAAAGGAATCTGTGTAAACATACTGTATAGCAAAATGGCCAGCACGGGTGAAACAGTGTCACGCAAAGCCGATCCCCATTCAGCGTTTCCCAGGCCAATGGCTGCACCAATAAGCAGTGCAACGATATAGAACCAGGTTTGCTGCTTCTCCATGGTCTCTCTTGTAAGCACACTTCATCCTCCTTATTTGGGGCATATTCTTCTTTCATTACGCGTACATTGGACAGAGCATGGATCTGGGAGCAGCAAATACGGGTCATCCATCATGCATCCTGTGAATTTTTTGCGGCTCCTTATTAGAATGTGGAAGAATTGGGTATATTCATTGTAGACTGACCCGTGGTTCATTTATTCTTTTGTAAACCAAGGAGGATGTACAATGTCTCGTAACAATCCGTACAAATGGTTAAACGCGATTGGATTTATCGCAGTTATCGTTGTGAATTACCTGTCGAATTCTCTACCCATCGGCGGGAGAACCAACAAGGAAGTATCCGATATGTATCCCGTGCTGCTTACACCTTCAGGGTACGCCTTCTCCATCTGGGGATTGATCTATCTGCTGCTTGCAGGCTTCGTGATCTATCAGTTTCTTCCGTCATCGTGGAAAAGGGATTCCATCACCCGGCTCGGTTACTGGTTTCTGGCAAGCTGCGTCTTTAACGTAGCTTGGATCTTCGCTTTTCAAAATCTTCAGACAGGCCTCGCCCTGCTTATTATTGTATTGCTTCTGCTGTGCCTGATCATGCTGTATCTCAAAACGCGTGCCATCACCCTCCCAACAACAGCGGAGATTTGGCTGGTTAAACTGCCATTCAGCATCTACCTCGGATGGGTTAGTGTCGCGACCATTATTAATGCAGCTGTTCTATTATACAAAATTGGCTGGGATGGTTTCGGTATCAGCGAACCTACCTGGACGATCATCATGCTCATTGTAGGTCTTGTGCTGGCTGTATTAGTGAGCTTCCCTTATCGGGACAGCATCTACCCGCTTGTATTTACGTGGGCATACATTGCCATCGCACTTAAGCAGAAAGACGTTTCCTCCGTTTATTATACGGCGATTATCCTTGCAATCGTGCTTGCGATCTATGCCGTATATCTCTTCTTCGCCCGTAATCAGGACCGTGATTAAGTGGAAAGAGTCCTTTGTAAACGTCGTTGAAAAAAGCCGATTCCGGTCAACTCATTCGGAATCGGCTTTTTATGTATTGTAACACTCAGAAAAGGGTGCTCCCGTTCTATTTCAGGGCGATAACTTCGATCTCCACAAGCGCATCCTTCGGCAAACGAGCTACTTCAACCGCACTGCGTGCCGGGTAAGGCTGTTCGAAAAATGTGCTGTATACCTCATTCACAGGAACAAAATCGTTCATGTCTTTCAGGAATACAGTCGTTTTTACGACTTTATCCATGCTTGTGCCTGCTGCTTCCAATATTGCTTTTACGTTACTTAAGGACAAGCGGGTCTGTTCCTGAACATTTGCGCCGAACTCTCCCGTTTGGGGATTCAGGCCAAGCTGACCGGATGTATAGACGAAATCACCTGCAGCAACAGCCTGGCTGTATGGACCGATAGCACCTGGAGCCTGATCTGTAGAAATTGGTTTTTTCATGGGCTGGTTCTCCTTCATGTTCTCAAGTTTTGAAGCTTATTATACCATGATCCTCTCCTGCCAAGAAACATCTCAGGAATTCTCTGTTCCAAGTGCATGAATCACTTCATTGGAGTAGACATGGTTGCCTTTGGCCCTGACAAGCGCAATATTAATCATAGCCCTGGCGATGGTTGAAGCATGTATTGCACGATACTTGGCAGCTTTCCCCTTCATCCAGCGATCCATGAACGTCATCAGGCGGGCAGCAAGCTGTTCTCCAACACGCTTTTCTCCGCGGTCACCCAAAATCAGAGAGGGTCTAAAGATATGCAAAGAGCGTAAACCAACCGAGGATAGAGCTTCCTCCATCTCCCCTTTGGTTCGACTGTAAAACACTCCCGAGCCCACATTCGCTCCCATGGAAGAAATCACCAGCATCTGGGACACCCCTTGCTCATTCGCAAGTTTGGCTGCCTCTATCGGATAGTGAAGATCGACCTTGCGGAAATTTTCCTGACTGCCTGCTTTTTTGATCGTCGTGCCCAGACAGCAGTATAAGTCATCCATGGGGTAAAACAAATTCTTGGCGTCTCCCAGTTGATCCCAATCCACCACATACTGTTCAAGCTTGGGATGCTCAAGGTCCAGTCGCTTCCTGACCAAAATACGAACTAATCCATATTCCGGTTGCCGAAGCAAACGATGGACGAGCAGGCTGCCCACCAGACCCGTGGCCCCGATTACAAGGGCCTTTCGCCCGCTAATTTCCATACTCATCCCTCCATTTCATCTGTGATTACGATCTCAGAAGTACCCGGCGTCCCAGCGTAAAAGCAAGAATCAGCATGGTAACACCAATACCTACCTGAAACCCATAGGTAGCCATCCAGGTTAGCGTCTCCGGCCACTCTTCCATTTTCTCATACAACCAACCGCCAATCAGTGGTCCGAGGAACGACGTTACCCCCGTTAAGGCTGAGTAAACGGCGACGAACATCGGTCTCTCACTTTTGGGTGTATCTCCGATCGTAAAGTTGAAGGCCAGCTGGTTAAATCCTCCGACACCGACACCAAGAAAGATATGAGACAAAAAGAGCGCGATCAAAACAGGCATAAACGACATCAAACCCCAGGACAGACAAGAGAGTGCGATGATTGGCAATGTCCAAAATAATAAGGTTTTGTTGCTGAATCGTGCGTTCAGATTACCCCAAATATAGAATCCGGCCATCATGACGATGGTCTGTACCACCGTAATGAGAGAGACCATCTGATAATTAATGTTAAGCAAGTCAAGCATTACATATGAATACAGCGGAACGATCAGAGTCTGAATCCACAACCAAACCGCCAGAAATAGGGCAGCCTTCAGAAAAGACCGATCCTGAAACGGCTTCTTCAGCATCCGCCAGAAAACCGTCTCGGTCGAACGTTCAAAGGGGACATCCGGATAAAAGAAATAGATCACGATATTCGCTATCGCACAGATCCATACCGGAATAAACAGAATCAGGAAGCCCATCTCGCCCGGAAAACGGTCCAAAACGATACCTCCCACAAACAAGCATACGCTTCCAAGTGCATTCAGGATTGTATTCCGAATGCCGAAATAACGTCCCCTCACTTTGGCATGTACGATGTCCCCAATGAGAGAGGTCCAGATCATGCCCCCGATGGTATTGGATATGAACGCAACCGTGTACATTCCAATATAAACGCCTACCCACCACTCTTTCGGGAAGAGAAAGGGAATTAATCCAGTGGCGCTCCACAAGATGCGATGTACTCCAACGAATAACAGCAGCATGCGTTTCCGGCTGCGGATACGCTGCATCCAGAAGGCTGCTCCAATCTGGGCGATATTCACAAACGTGGTTATGGCGAGTACAAAACCGATGTGTCTTGACCCGGCCCCAAGGTACAGCAGAAATCCCGTTAAGAATGGTCCACCCAGCAATGTTTGCAATATAATTGCCGGTACACCCTCCCATGTTGCGATCGATAAGTTGATACGTTGTGTCGAACCCTTGCGACGTTTGCCTGCAAACGAGGGAGGGTTAACCTTGACCATCTTCTGTATGGGGATACACTCCTTAGACCGGGCTGTGACTACCGGTCGATGCTAGTTATCACCACAAATTCTACTCACAGCAAGAGGGTTGTCAACTCATTTTTTCATGGTTTAAGGGAAGGTAAAGCCGGAAGGTGCTTCCCTCGCCTTCAACACTTTCAAGCCGAATTGATCCGTCCAGCAAACGCGCCAAATCCCGGCTGATGGACAGGCCAAGTCCTGTGCCGCCAAATTTGCGGCTGATCGATCCATCGGCTTGTTGGAAAGCTTCGAAAATGGAGTGATGCTTATCTGCAGGAATGCCGATTCCCGTGTCTTTGACCGAGAAAACCAGCCATTTCCCCGAACGTTCAGGCTCGTCCACTTGTTCGGTGCTTACCGTCAATTGTACGGCTCCCTTATGCGTAAACTTGATGGCATTGGACATCAGATTACGCAAAATTTGCTGCACACGCTGTGGGTCAGACCACATGGTCTCCGGTGCGTCAGGCGATTTCTCCATCAGCAGCTGAATTCCTTTTTTCTCCGCCACCAACTGGAAGTGACTCATTACATCTTCAACGAGCTGCGACACACTAAAATCCTCATAAACGATATCAAGCCGCCCAGCCTCGACTTTTGACAAATCCAGAATATCGTTAATCAACGTAAGCAGCTCTTGGCCGGAATGGTCTATCATCGCCGCAAACCGAGCAATATCCTCCTGGTCCATCGTATCGCTGTTTTCACTAATCATCTGGGCAAAGTTAATCACACTGTTGAGCGGTGTTCGCAGCTCATGCGACATGTTGGCGAGAAATTCGGACTTGTACTGCGAAGCCAGCATCAACTGCTTGGCTCGCTCTTCCAGTACAATTTTGGCCCTCTGCAGCTCTTCCTTCTGCTCAGACAATAAGCGGTTGGTACTTTGGATAAGCAGAATCCGATTCTGTTCATTCTGGAAATCCCGCAGGATAAAAGCAAAAATAAGACTAAGTAAAATACCGGTAGGAAGCGTGTAGGGCATAATATGGGAGAAAAAATACGTTGGAGGAAAGACGCCAAGCAGCGCAATGTTGATGCTGTTGACGACATTGACGATCACGATAACCAGCACGCCCTTGATAATGAGTCTGTAGTCACTGCGTCTCATCCATATATTTAACCCTGCACATAACACTCCAAGGATCGCCATGTTGCCCAGAGCCGCCAGCGTAGCCTCATTGATGCCAAAGGTTAATCGGGACAAGCCAATCCCGGCACCAATAATAATCAAACTGTATGACTGCCTGAAGGTCAGAACAGCAATGATTAATGGGACAAACCGGAGATCAAAAATCACTTCATCCGTTAGCTGAAAGCCAAATACCGTACTGATCCAACCCGCAAAAATAAGAACAAGCACGGAGCTCCATTGTTTAAATCTGGAGGAAGCACGTATCACAATGTATTTATAGAACACACTAGCCAGATAGGCTATGGTGATGAGCATCCCCATATTTAATACGAACATCTTAGAAAATTGCATTCACTCACTCCTGTTGTCCCGTTTTGTTCGTAGACACACCATTGTCCGTATGTACTTCTATCATATCATGCCCATACAGCCTTCGACATTCTTGGCACATCAAAAAAATACACAAAAATACACAAATCCGGATTCAATTTGTGCTCGAAACATAGTAGAATATAGTGTTGTTTAATTTATCGCTGTGATCCACTTCCTTGACGGATTTGGATTGAAAGGAGAAACGTTGTAGTGCAAACGTTAAAAAGCAAATCCTACTGGCTGTCATTAAGCTTGATGCTTTCTCTGGCTGTCATGGGACTGTTATATGATGTTCTTAACAGCCCTGAGCGCGGATTCGCCGTGCTCAACTCCCCGATCGATCGGCTCATTCCTTTCGTACCCGGAATGTCCCTTCCTTATCTGGGCTGGTACCCATTTGTGTTCGGTGTATTGGCATACCTCTGTGCCAAAGACAGACTTACCTATTATCGTGTACTGCTGTCCATGAACATCTGTGTCTGGATCTGTTATCTGATTTATTTCAACTTTCAGACCAGTGTTCCTAGACCAGAAATTACAGGTACAGGTCTAGGCGCATCCGTCCTGGGATGGCTCTATAGTCAGGATCGCCCTTATAATTGCTTCCCAAGCATTCATGCACTTCATTCCTATCTCGTGATGCGAGCGGTTCTCTCGGTACAGAGCATTCGCCGTTATGTCAAATGGCTCGTAGCCGCTGGCGCAACGCTGATTGTGCTGTCCACCCTGCTGATTAAGCAGCATGTGATCTATGATGCTCTGGGTGCAATTGTCCTTGGTGAGTGCATCTTCACCATTATCACCGGACTGTCCTTACACCGGCGGCGCCGGAAAGGGTCAAAGTGGACCGAGGGGATCAACTGACCCCTCGCTCCGACGAACCGTGGAGATGCTCTTTCCTTCTCCACTCTTCTATAAACAAGCCTGCAAAATAAGGGTCCCATTGGGTCCCTTTTCCTTCTTCCAGGATAGATAGCGCTTTCTCATGACTCATGCCGTTTCGATATGGACGATCCGAGGTCATGGCATCAAAGGCATCCGCAACGGCAATAATCCGCCCGAAGAGCGGAATCTCTAGGCCCGCTTTGCCATCCGGATACCCTTTTCCATCGTAACGTTCATGATGAGACCGCACGCCCGGCAAAAAATCAGCCATTGCATCCATCGGTTCGATCTGTAATAAAATGCTCTCGCCCAGTACCGGGTGGGTCTGAATGATTGCGAATTCTTCCTCACTCAGTTTCCCGTCCTTGAGCAGAACCTCATCTGGCACTCCGATTTTACCAATATCATGAAGAAGCGCGGATTTGTACAGCAAATCTGCTTGCTCCTCACTCATACCACTCAGTTTGCCGATCATGAGTGAATACTCGGCCACCCGCATGGAATGTCCGGCCGTATACTTATCCCTCGCATCCAGTGCAGCAGCCAGCGTGGAAAAATAGCTCTGCAGCAGCTGCCGATTACGTTCCTGCCTCATCTCCAACCGATTAATCATCATATTAAACCCGGAAATAAGAGCCGAAAACTCATCTGCATACAGGTCAGGCGCTCTTCTGCCCAGATCCCCTTCCTGAATTCGGTTCATCTCTTTTGTTAATTCTGCGACTGGATCACGGACATCCCGGATCAGCAGCCAGCTGCCTACCAAGGCAAAGCCAGCCCCCAGCACAACAACGATAATCCCCCATAGGATATACTCTTTCGCAAACTCCTGATCCATATACTGAAGCCTGATAAATGTAGCCAGGAAAAACAGAAATAGCGGAAATAATCCAATGAGGGCCGTGCTTAGCTGAAATTTCCGCTGAATGGATACGAGTACACGTCCTCCCAATGACGGCTCGGTGCCATATTGCTGTTTACCTCGGCGGCGGGCCTCCATCAGAAGCGGTCTAATCGCCCGAACTGTCAGGAAATATTCAATTAACGCATGCATGATGGCAATCAAAATGGCACAAGCCGCTGCCACGGCAACATAGTTTGTCGGAAAGTCCAACCAACCCACTGTAAGCATCCATAGAGTTAACCCTGCAGCTGGCAATGAAAATCCCAGCAGATGGGGCCCCATGACCCTGTAGATGGTCCGCCCCGGAAAACGGTGTATCACCTCATACATTCGGCTCAATTCTGCCCGCTCGTAACGCTCCTGAGCAAAAAACTGCCTGATTGGTCTAAGCTGAATTCGTAAAGCTATACCTTCTGCAACGAACATAAACAGAAGGGAAATAAACACAATCATAATCAAATATACAAGCTCAGTAGTTGGTATTTGCAAGGTAGAGACCATCACCACAGTACCAACAACAAATACGGCTGCGAGTGAGCCTACCAGATAATTGCGCACCAGACGAAAGATAAATGAACGGTATATCTCCACCCAAACCCCTCACTCTCTATGTGCAACCAGTTCTCCCGATTAATGTAAGGGGGAGATTCAGGGCATTGCCTTTATTTTTTATCGGTCAAGCCGCGTCAAAAAATTAATGATCTTCACAATCATTCATCTCTGGCATATTACACTATGTGCATATCTCCATTTGTAGTCATGCTCCAAGCTAAAAAAAGACTGTTTCCCCCAGGAAACAGCCTCGTATCATCACTTATTCTATTTATCCTTCAATCTTGGCAGCCAGAATCATCGTCCCCCGAGGCTGGTCGCCCATCGCATCCGGTTCCAGAGTAATGGCAACTGTGTCATAGTCATTGACTGAATCCAATGTGTAGTACACCGCACCCGTGCCATCATGGCTAAGGAACGTTCCGGCATTCTGAGGTGTATCCCCCTTGATCAGCCATACCTGGAATGCTTCGTTTCCTTCCAGATCAGGCAGATTCTCTGCCTGCACAACCAGATGTGTACCCTTATCGTCAATGACGATGGTCGCCAGTCCATTCGCCACGATGTCCTGTGCTGCAGGGCTAAGCTTCACGGCTTCGCCCATGCGCACGGAGCGCGATGGCTCCTGCACAGCCGCAAGCTGCTGCTGCAGCTCTTCATTCTGCGCCTGTGCCTGTGCGAGCTGCTCCTGTGCAGCTGATGAGCCGGCCGCTTGCTGCGTGAGTGCATCGATCCGGCTCTGCAGCTGCGCAGCGTAGATGCCGAGCACCAGCGCCGCCGCCGCAAGGCCGACGCTGGCCACGCGCCAGGCGCGGCTGCTGCGTGCACGCGCCCGCCCTTGCGGCTGCCACGGCTGTGCCTGTGCAGCCTCTTCTGCCCGGGCTGCAGGCACCGCCGTGTTCGGCGGCATGCCCTGCCCGGGCTGCGCCGCATCTGCGTGCTGCGGCGCCGGGGTTGCCTGAAGCACCTCGGGTGCTTCAGGCTCCGCAGGAGCAGCCGCCGGCTTCGCCTCGGCGCTCTCCTGCGCGCTGCCGAGCACGTTGCCCAGCACACGTGCCCGCATTCCCGGCGGCGGCGCAACTGGTTCCGCCGCGAGTGGCAGGGAGCCGGTGACTTCCTGCAATTCTTTCACTTCCTGGCGGCATGCTTCGCATGTAGCCATATGTGCCTCAAATGCTTCCACTTCCTCGGCTTCCAGTCCGCCCAGCACATACATCGGTGCCAGATCAGACCACTCTTCATGTCGCTCTATCATGGATGTATGCCCTCCCTTCCCGCGTCCGGCTGCAATTCAGCATCGGCTAGCAGCTTCTGAAGCTGCTTCATTGCTAGCCTGACCCGGCTCTTGACCGTACCCAGCGGTATCCCGTATCGGCTGGATACTTCCTGCTGCGTTAATCCCCCGTAATATATGGATTCAATAACCTGCTGCTGATCGCTATTCAATTGAGACAAGGCTTCCCTGATTCGGGTTCCTTCCCACTTACGCTCCACTTCTTGTTCCGTATTGGTTTGTTCGTCGGCATACGCTGCCAGAGATTCGTTCTCTACCGCCATTGTCGCGGCACCTTTCGATTTGCGCCTCAGCATATCCACTGCAATGTTTCGCGTTATGGCAAACATCCATGTGGTTAGCTTCCCCTGGGAGGCCTCGTATCGTTCTGCGTTATTCCAGACTCGCAGGAACAGTTCCTGTACCGTTTCTTCTGCCGTCATTGGATCACCTACGATCCGGTAGGCAAACGAATACACTGCCCGCTCATAGCGGTCATATAAAAGCTCCAGTGCAGATGTATCCCTCTCTGCGATCTGTTGCATTAACCTGCTGTCCTCCATTGATTCAGTCATGCGAGGGCCCCTTTCTTGATCTCCCTCAACATTATAACCTACGAAAAAACATTTGAAGAGGATTACCTTATGGAAGAAAAAATCTGAAAACCTTTCATGAATTTTCCTCGCAACACACTTCACCCTTCCTTTATCTTGCAAAAAATTACAGACTGTGGTATACTCTTAAAGTTGGTATTAAACCTCAACTGATTTTCTATCTTCTTTTAACCCCGGAATATTTTCTTCATGCTGCGACCGCAGCGAATATGTACAACCAACCTATGGAGATTGAAGAACCTGAATCACAATAACCCGGTATAACAGAGTTTCACAAGATTTTCCCATTCACACTGGCGCGGTCATCGGAGCCGCAAGGACAAAAGAGAGGTAGGGCTTTTGTTGTTTTGGAAGTCACTTATTCTTGAGAAGATTGAAAACATACACAAACCAAGCACCCGGAATTGGGTTCCGGGTGCTTTTCCATGTCTGATTACATATTTTTAAATTTAATTATCCGAGCTTTGTCGAAAAGTTTTCACTTAGATGAACATGGTTTTGGAGATAATCACGAGCAGGATGAAAAGCACCAGAATGGTACCCATGGATCCCCAGCTTCCCCCACCGTGACCATAAGAAGTTCCACAGCCTTTGCTGTAACCATAACCGTGCACGACTGGAGCCTGGTTCGCGTGGTGTCCGTACCCGTATCCATATCCGTATCCAAGCGGCATTGTTCCACATCCGTAACCGTACATTTCGTGACCTGTGTATGGGTAACTATGCATTTGTTCATGACCTCCCATATGTCCGTATACGTGTCCCTGTCCGTTCGGTGAATTCGGTTTAACTTCGCTCATTGTTCATTCCTCCTTAGCATTTGCCTACACCCCTAAGCTATGTATTTTGCCTACGGTTGGACCGGGCTATGGCCCTCATTTGGATAAAATGGGCACTTTTCGCCTTGGATTGGCGTGGAGATATACCTGTGTTTTTTCAATCTAAATTTATGTATGCTTCTTCTATCCAAGCCACCCGCCCAGCTTGTCCACAGCCAAAAAAACCCTGCCGGTTAACCGGCAGAGCTCGCTATATTACACCCAGAAAGATTTAGTGATGATGACGAGGAGAATGAACAGAACCAAGATGGCTCCAGTCGATGTCCAGCCGCCGTATCCTACGCCTCCGACTTCGCTCATGGAGAACCCTCCTTTACCAGAGAATTCGTGTGTGGGGCTAATAAACGCTATTATACCCAGAAAGATTTAGTGATGATGACCAACAGGATGAAGAGTACCAAAATGGCACCAGTCGATGTCCATGCTCCGCCGTATCCACCTACAACTCCACTCATGTAAAACCCTCCTTTGATTTGAGGTACAGTTCACTATATGCAGAAGTCCTTTCCCAGACCGGGCTCTAGACAAAAATGGGCTGATGTCCAAAAAGAGTGCTGATTTAGAGGATGATGCAAAGCTGCTTGGCTCTCCCTATTACGTTCTTATTCTTGTTCTGTTTTTTTTACTTTGCACAAATAAGAACTCAACCTAGAAGGTTGAGTTCTTTTCATTTCCTGCCTCATTTAGTTATCACAAACACGAAATCACATAGTCCCCTCGTCATAATCATAATTTTATTAACACAAATCGTAAGAACCAATTTTACACTTCAACTATATATTTAGTTTATTTTTAAGTACAACTCCCCGTGATAAATCGTATTCATAATGATTCTTAAGAAGTAAAAAAATAATATATTTCACCCGTGTCAATCATCCCTGATTAGGGTATTATTCTCAGGTATAACACATTTACATAGGAGTTGATGATAAAGGTGAAAATGAAAAAAGTTATTCTTGCTTTATCTATAGGAATGTTAGTTGGTTCTTCTTCCATGGCTGTGGCTGCAACCTCCCAAAAGGTGCAAGCAACGTTGGCGAACTTCAAATTCATTGTTAACGGTCAGTCCAAATCGGTAACATCCGATCAATTACTTTATAAGGGCAATACATACCTACAACTTCGTGAAGCTGCCAAAATTCTTGGTTATGAAGTAAATTACGCAAGTGCGACCCGCTCTATCGAATTCTCTGCAAAGAGTCAAACTCAAGCAGATTGGATTACTTTAGTTGACTTGTCCTCTTCTAATGGATATCAGATTGATCTTAAACCAGATGCAGCAAATGTGTATAGTGTTACAAAAAACTCCAAACTAGTATTCAATGTAACCACAAATGATCTAAAAGAGAATGAAGAGAAAGTGGTGGCAGATCCTTCTGGCAAAACTATTCGATACAAAAAAATCCTAGGTTCAATCGTTCTAAATAGAACTGATTTGAAAAGAGCCGGTTTGCTATAACCTCATAAAAAAAAAGGAGCGCCTGAAAAAGGATCTCCTTTTTTTTCAACCCAATCCCCATTCTAACCCCTAATTCGGACGTACCTCACGGGATGCCAGCTTGTCCTGAACAGATTGCAGCTTCTGTATGCTGGAGGCATCCGGTTTATCCCGCCGATCGTCAATCTTGACGGATGTAGAGACCCGTTGGGCCCCCGATAGAAACGGAGCTTCATGCAGAGCCGCTATGGCTGTGAAGACCTCGTTCAGCGGTCCTTCGATAATAGTGCTCATTGAAGTCAGCTGATATGTAATGCCACGCTGGTTTTCCAATACGGCCTGCATATCGGCCACATAACTGCTTAGACTGGTCGTTCCTGTTCCAATTGGAATTACGGTCACTTCTGCTATTGCCATCCTGCTCCGCCTCCCTTTTTGCTTCGTAGATTACCGTTGTCGCTATATTTAGCGCAATTTTGACTATTTTTATTTTAACAGTTGAAGGCATCACAATTCAAACTGACGTGAAGACGTCATTCCATTTGGACAAAAATTTTTTTTGAATAATCTTCAAATCTTCCAGTCCTTTTCCTTTGCGGATTCATGCCGTAAATGGTATACTCGGAATTACGTTTTAGTGTGCTGAACCTGTTTACAAACACAAGATGTTGGGTTAGAGTAGGATAACAGCAACAAAATGTAGTGACAAAGCGTTTCCCCACTTCTGAAAGTCATCTTCTGCAATCTCGCGAAAAACAGGATGGAATCACCTTTAAAGGCACGTCCCTGTAGGTGAAAATCGATTTCTCGAAACAGAACTGACGCCGAGGTTAACGGGGCTGTTTGGACTGCACCCGGTTGCCTCTATGACAGTCGCAACTAGATATGGACATAACCTTACATAATAGCACCTTACGGTCGACATACCATTTGCGACTGTCAGGAAGCCAGTGCATTCATGGGCATTTTCAGGCCGTCAGGCGGGGAGTGCTTTTTATATGATCATGTTCTGAAGCTGCTCCTATGTTACGGGGTCTTTGCATGCGCAAACTGTCACCACCGCAGTCCACCCTGATGTACCTATTTTTTTCTCACCGTAAGAAGACACTCAATTCTTTATATAAGAATTTTCCAATTTATCTCTTAATCATGCGAAAGCGAGGAATATTCATGCCACAAGTTGTGATCAAGCCGAACAACCGCCAGCTTGCCTTTGACGATATGCGTATCTCGGTATATGCCGACCGTATCCTGGAAGGACTGGACATGCTGGACAAGGAACGTTTGGTACGCGGGGTTAACAGCAAACTTCGTCGTGACGAAGTAACCGGAGACGAGATCAGTAACGCTTTTATGATGAGCGCACTGGAACTGGTAACCAAAGAGGAGCCGAACTGGAAATTCGCGGCGGCACGCTCGCTGCTTACGTCCCTTTACAAAAAAGCGGCTACCAACCGTAGATACAAATCTTATCCGGACGAGCCTTACGGTGCATTCCATCCTCTCCTTGTAGACCTTGTAAAAAAAGGCATCTACCGTGAAGAACTATTGGAATGCTACACCAAAGAACAAATTGACGAATTGGCGGAATGCATTGATTACCGCAACGATTTGCTCTTTGACTACATTGGCTTGCTCACACTGGCAGAACGCTATCTCGCACACGACTTTGACGGCAAAGTAATGGAGCTGCCTCAAGAGCGCTACATGGTTATCGCCATGTACCTGATGCACCAGGAGCCTGCAGAGAACCGCATGCATCTGGTTAAGGAAGCTTATTGGGCGATGAGCAACATGTATATGACGGCTGCCACGCCGACCATGTCCAATGCAGGTAAAAAGGTGGCCGGACAACTCTCCAGCTGCTTCATCGATACAGTGGATGACTCCCTTGAAGGCATCTTCGATTCCAATACGGATGTAGCTAGACTTAGCAAAATGGGCGGCGGTATCGGTGTTTACCTCGGTAAAGTCAGAGCCCGTGGTTCGGACATCCGTGGTCACAAAAACACAAGCTCCGGCGTAATCCCATGGATTCGCCAATTGAATAATACAGCAGTAAGCGTAGATCAGCTGGGAACACGCAAAGGTGCAATTGCCGTTTACCTGGACGTCTTCCATAAAGACATTCTGGCGTTCCTGGATCTGAAGCTGAACAACGGTGACGAGCGGATGCGTGCACATGACGTATTCCACGGCGTATGTCTGCCTGACCTGTTCATGGAACGTGTAGCCAGCCGCGGTGAGTGGAGCCTGTTCTGCCCGCATGAAACGAAAAAGGTCATGGGCTGGAAAGACGAAAACGGCCGCGCACTCGGCTTGGAAGATTTCTATGACGAATCCTTCGGCGAAGGCACATTCCGCGAGAAGTATGAAGAAGCGGTAAACCACCCACTGTTGTCCCGTATTACGGTACAAGCCATCGATATTATGAAACGCGTGATGAAATCACAGCTCGAAACAGGTACACCTTATATGTTCTACCGCGATACGGTTAACCGTTCCAACCCGAACAGTGCCCATGGCATGGTGTACTCTTCCAACCTCTGTACCGAGATCATGCAGAACCAGTCTGCAACGGTAGTAGAAAAAGAAGAGCTTGTAACCAAGGATGGTCAAACACGCATTGTGATTTCCAAAGTGCCTGGCGACTTCGTGGTCTGCAACCTGAACTCCATTCACTTGGCACGTGCCGTGCCTCATAACGTGCTGGAGCGTCTGGTACCGATTCAGGTTCGCATGCTGGATAACGTCATTGACATTAACAACATTGAAGTACTGCAAGCCCAATATACCAACAGCCAATACCGTGCCGTAGGTTTGGGTACATTCGGACTTCACCACCTGCTTGCTCTTGAGGGCATCCGTTGGGAATCTGATGAGGCTGTAACCTACAACGATAACCTGTACGAAAAAATCAACTATCTGCTCGTCAAAGCCAGCATGGAACTGTCCAAGGAAAAAGGACACTATCCGAAATTCAAAGGTTCCGACTGGGAGAGCGGTAAGTACTTCGAACAACGGGATTACACGACGGGTGAGCGCGTAGGCGAATTCGTAACGACCGAACAATGGAAAGAGCTGCAGGCTGAAGTTCAGCAAAACGGTGTACGTAACGCATGGTTGTTCGCAATCGCACCGAATGGTTCAACATCCATTATTGCCGGATCTACTGCCAGTATCGACCCGCTCTATGAGCTGTTGTCCTATGAAGAGAAAACAACGTACAAGATTGCCAACCCGGCACCAGACCTGTCCGACAAAACCATCTGGTACTATAAAACGGCCTTCCTGGTGGATCAGCATGCTTCCATCAACATGGCTTCTGCCCGTCAACGTCACGTCGATCAGGGACAAAGCTTCAACCTGTATGTCCGTCCTGATATCAAAGCAACGGAGTTCCTTGAACTGCACCTGCATGCCTGGAGAGCGGGTCTGAAATCGACCTACTATGTTCGCAGCCGTGCATTGACGATTGAAGAATGTGACTCCTGCGCAAGCTGATCGATAGATTATTAGATTCACGATGACCACCAGGGCATCCTGTTTTGATTGCAAAATGGCGCTGCCCTGGTACTTTTTTGCCCAAATTACGATCACAGCATCCCAGCGATGTTGATATAGATGCCACATATAGAACCCTGATGTATAAATGAACTAAATATTACACCATAACGAAGAGGACAGAACAAAGCTGGAGAAGCGAAGCGCTCGCCTAAAAGCTTTCTGAAAGAAAGCTACTTCGGAAGCATACGCTATCACGGGATTTTACCCTTTGAAAGAAGGAATCAGAAAACCAGGGGATAACAGCGATCGGAAGTTGTTCTGTCATCGTAGTTATACAGTGTAAATTCATTCAAGGAGTGAACGGATTATGCAAGTACAGAAAATTTTCAATACAGAAGCACCTAACCAATCGACTCGAATTATTGAAGGTGAATGCTCCGGGATCCTGAACTGGAACGACATTCGTATGCCTCATATGTACAAGCTGTACAAAGTACTGCTGCTCAACCACTGGATCGCTGACGAAATTCCAATGTCCAAGGATGCATCCCAATTCGCCCAACTGGATCCGGAAGAACAGCGTACATTCAAAATCAACATTTCCCTGCTGGCTGTTCTCGATTCCATGCAAACGATGTTTGTAGGTGACGTTAAACGGTACTTCACCGATTCTTCGCTTGAAGCGATCTCAGCCATTATCGGACAACAGGAAGTCGTTCACAACCAATCGTATTCTTACGTGCTGTCCTCCATCGTGTCCGATCGGGAGCAAAAAGAGATTTTTGAATATTGGAAACATGATCCCGTTCTGCTCGACCGTAACCGGTTTATCGCCGACATCTATCAAAGCTTCCGGGACGAGCCGTCTCCACAAACATTCTTCCAAGCCATGGTAGCCGACTTAGTACTTGAAGGGATTTTCTTCTACAGTACATTCGCCTTCTTCTACAACCTGGCTCGTGACCAGAAGATGATGGCAACCAGCCAGATGATCTCTTATATTCAGCGTGATGAGAATCAGCACTGCTACTTCTTCGCTGAAGTGTTCAAACAGCTGCTTGTTGATTTCCCTGAACTGAACACGCCTGAGAACATGGACTATGTCTATAAAACAATCGACCGTGCTGTCGAGCTGGAAACCAACTGGGCACACTACACGCTCAGCAATGTTCGTGGAATTGACCTGAACGAGTTGGAAGACTACATCAAATACATCGCCAACAAACGTCTGCGTCTCATGGGCATGGATAAAGCTTACGAAGGCGTGGATGTAAACTGCATGCCTTGGATCAAGCCTTTCTCTGACGAAGCACTCAATGCAACAAAAACAGACTTCTTCGAGGCGAAATCCCGTAACTATGGTAAAGTCGGCGACGACAACGGATTCGACGATTTGTAAGTTCAGATATAACATACAGAAGACACAATATATCCATAAAACACTCCCTCTATGGGAGTGTTTTTGTTACGATTTGTACCCTTCTCCCCATGGATGAAAATTCTGGGATATAATGGAGAAGGTTTGAATCTCCTATTGAAATGAGGCTAAAGGATGGAACGAGAACTGCTTGATCAATTGAACACCTGGAATGACCAGGATCTGTTTGGTCTCATTATCAAACGCATTGAACAGATTCCTGTACCTGATCGGAATTATGACCTGACAGGTCATCTTGCGAGAGCATATAACAATAATGCACAATACCGTGAAGCCATTCATCAGCTTAAGTCCGTTGAAGAGCAAGGCAAATGGGATCCACTCTGGCAATTCCGTCTGGGTTATGCCTATTACCATATGGCCTTATATGATCAGGCATTGCAAGCATTTGAACAGGCTGACCGGCTTCAGCCCTATGATGATTCGACACTCGAATTCCTGAATTCAACCCGTTCCAAAGTTGTAAAAATGCAGCGGGACCGGCAGCGTCATCTAGAGAAGCTGGCTGAATGGGAACAAAGCGGGATCCAGAACCATCTTAGAGCGGCCTCAGGCTCCTATGATCCCTCCACATTTTGGGAGCAGAGTGACTATGCACAGAGCAGCTATGTTTCTTCTCCTTTTGATGAAAGCCAAATCATCTCTACTGAGCAGGAACTGGGTTACAAACTGCCTGCTTCCTATATTCAATTAATGAACATTCAAAACGGTGGAGTTCCTGCACGTACCGTTTTCCCTACAGAAGAAGCTACATCCTGGGCGGAAAATCATATCGCCATTACCGGCATGATGGGCATTGGGAATGACAAGTCCTATTCCCTTACCGGAGAAATGGGAAGTCGCTTCATGATTGAGGACTGGGGATATCCTGATCTGGGCATTGTGATCTGTGACTGTCCATCTGCCGGTCATGATGTCGTGATGCTGGATTATCGTTTCTGCGGTCCGCAAGGTGAGCCCTGCGTTGTCCATGTGGACCAGGAAGATGACTATGAGATCACTTACCTGGCACCGAGCTTTGAAGCATTTGTTCGTGGACTGGTGGATGAGGAAACATTCGATCTGGACGAAGAGGACGAGGACTAAACCGGCAGGAGGCCCTTATGACAACCCGAATTTATTTTGCTACCCACCAAATTGGCGATGTTGCATTCTCTTCACTTCAAGAAGCACTCCATGAATTCGACCTGGGAATCCTTGAAGAATACAAACAAACCGAAAAGGGAGTGATGGGCCAGACACTGCTCATCCGGACCTCTCAAGGGGAGTATATTTTGAAAGGCAACCCGTTGTATGTTGGACAGCTGCAGGAAGAACAGTTTTTCGCCCAGCAGTTAGCTCAGCACACCGCCATTCCTGTACCCGTTCCCTACCTGCTGCAAAAAAACACGGACTTGCTGGGTTGGAGTTATGCGATCATGCCTCGTTTACCGGGAAAACACCTGTATGATTCTTCGCTCCAGGCTGGACTCGGACAGGATGAGCAAGAAGAGATTGCCTCCATGCTCGCCCATAGCCTGATCGAACTGCATCGATGGAAAGTACCGGATGCAGGCGAGTATGACCCCATAGCCGAACGAATCGTTCCCTTTGCGGGGACTTATCTTGACTGGCTGTATGGAACCATCCGTCACTGGCTGCTGGATGCCCAGAAGTACTCTGTCATTACGGATGCAGATATAGCTTGGGTGGACGAACAGCTTAGGCTTGCAGAGGCTGCGTTTGAAGCCATGCCCGTTCCGGGATTTGTCATGGGCGATTTCAAGGTAGAGAACTTTGTCATCCAGAAGGTTGGCGACCATGCTTCCGACTGGCGCATTAGTGGCCTGTTTGATTTTACCACCTCCTATTTCGGGGACGGTACGGCAGATTTGACCAAAATGACAGCCATGTATATACATAAAAATCAGCCCGAGCTTGCCAAGCGCTTTCTGTACACTTACCGGGAACTTGTCTGCGCTGATGACAAAGAGCGATGCAAACACTTTGCCGTTCGCTTAGGGATTCATCTGCTGTATCAGCGTATTCTCGTCTGGGGAGAAGCCAAAGCAACCAATCGGGTCACATGGGAGGCAGATCTGCCTTTTGCAGTCTGGGCGCAGCACTATATCGATTCTGTGCTTGGATTGATTGATTAGAGCAACCGATCTGAATGCAACGAATAAGAATAAACCAAAAAAACGGCCGAAATCAGGAACTGCCCCTGCTTCGGTCGTTTTTTATCCTGTCTTGCTAACTAAATTGTTAAACGATAAGTTAAGCTTGGGCCTGCGATACAGGCGCTTCCTGATGCTTCTGCAGAAACTCCAGCATCCGCCGATACACAAGGATCTCATTCGTCTTCCGGGAGAAGCCATGACCCTCATCGTCCAATACAATATACTCCACGTCTACGCCCTTATCCTGAAGAGCCGCCACGATCTGATCCGATTCGGCCTTCACAACCCTTGGATCATTCGCGCCTTGAATAACCAGCATCGGATTCACCATCTGGTCAAGGTAAGTGATGGGCGAGTCCTTCGTTAACCGCTCACGGTCGCGAACGGGGTCACCAAGCCAGTTATCCATCATCGGTTTCCAATCCTCAGGGACGGATTCCAGGAACGTAAACAGGTTGCTTGGCCCAAAGATATCGACTGCTGCCCGGAACAGCTCGGGATGGCGACCAGCAAGCAGCAGCGTCATGTACCCGCCATAACTGCCTCCAACCACAAACAGGCGATCCGGTGAGGAGATGCCTTGGTCAAACAGCCAATTTATGCCTGCAACACAGTCAAGCCTTGGCCCCTCGCCCCAGTCCCTCTCTACCATCTTCACGAACTCGGCACCATACCCGGTGCTTCCACGGAAGTTTGGCGCAAAAATATGATAGCCCTGTGCCAGCATCAGCTGGAACATCGGCCGGAAAAACTTGGCTTCCGAGGCCTGTGGTCCACCATGCGGCCAGAACACCGTGTAACCATTGGCCTGCTCCGGCTTGGCTTTAAAGAAAAGTGCCTCGATTTCCAGCCCATCATAGGAGTTGTACCGAATCAGGTCAGGATAGACCAGATCATCCGAATCAAGCCCTGTCACCCGGTTGGCCGTTAGTGATTCCCAAGAATCACTCCCCGCAGGCAAACGGTAGATATTATGCGGCTGAATCGCGCCCCGGCCAAGAATGTACACATTGCCCGCTTTGGTTACGCGCGTCTGTTCTACCGTATCCAAAGGCATGTCGAGGCGACGCGGCTGCTCAGCATCTTTGCCCAGGATGTACATTCGGTTTTCTGTACCTGTAAGCGTCCAGAAGTACAATGTCTCCGATGCCTTATGCCAGCGAATCATCTCCACGTCCTCCCCTTCAATTTTGCACAAAGGTCGGAACTCGCGGGTATCCAGTCTATATTCAGCCACATAAGAGTATTTTTCCTTATCATTGGTGACGAGCAAAAGGCGATGGTCATCTGCAAATAGAATTTCGGATACCTGGCTCTGTCTCTCCGAATCGGGCAGAATGGATATCATCTCCCCTTCCAAGTGCAGGTGCGCTGTCTGATACGTATTGGAATACATTTTCACAATGACGAAGCTCTTCTCGTCGGGACTTATCGCAACCAAATAGCTCGTCGCCTCTTCCCCGCTGTACAACAGCACATCCTCGCCTGTCTCCAGATCGCGTCGACGTGAATTGAGATAATTCGGGTTACCCGCACTCGTCACGTAATACAGTCGCTGTCCATCCTCGGACAACTCCGAGAAATAACAGCGGTCATTCGGCTCTGCAGGCACAATGGGCAGCGGCACGCCACCCTCCGGTTTAAGCGCATATAGATGATAGTTCTCATCGCCGTCCCGATCAAACCCCGTAAGAATATGGCGTCCAAGTGGATCAGGCTTGATAAACTGACTGCTCTGGTTCAAGTACGTCAAGGGATACGGGTAGCCACCCGGCAAATCCATCGCCCAAATATTCGGTTCACCGTTCAAATTGCTGTCAAAAAACAAACGTTTCTCGTCCGCCGATACGGCAAAGTGCGAAATGCGATACGTCTGGAAATACTGCTCTACATCCGGTTTGGGAAACTGAAGCATGACAAACCTCCTTGGGAATGAAAAAAAGTATTTAACGGTGGTGAATTAAGGTATATTTGTCCATATTACAGTAAATTCCATTGTTTACACAATACTCATGTCATAGTCCTTTATCATTGTTGTTAACTTCTTATGCCATCCGTTGTATTCATCCAACGTACAGACATTTTTCTTTTTCCTGTCACGCAAAGGGAGGCGGAGTAGCCCTGACCTACATCCAGTGACTGCAACACATAATGCTGTCCCTCAAGCGCCATCACATCCCGATTATCCTTCTCTGCACACCATGTGTTTAGAGATCGCCAACGTCCGCACAACGACTGACCACAAGCCTTAATCCAAGCCTCTTTTCTCGTAAGCACATGCCATAGCCGCCATCTAGTTTCATGCTCTTCACTCCTGTTTTCCAGTACATATTGTCTCTCATCTTCGGTCAAAAATCGCTTGATGATGGCATCCATGTGTAGCAGTGGACGTAGATATTCCACATCAATGCCAAGAGCGTTGTGTGCAGTTAATGCAAGCACAGATACTCCCTGAGTATGAGACAGGTTGAACTGAGGTCCTCCCTTAACATATGGCTTGCCTGCTGCACCATATTCGATCAAAATATTCGAAGCTTTCTCACTCATGTAGTGTGCCAGTACATATCTCAGAAAAGTCCTAGAGATCGCCAAACTATGGGCTGCAAGTAAAGATGTCTTCTTTTTTCTATGTACGCGCTCCTTTTCATCCGGACTTAATAGGAACATGTCCATATCCAATGTCGACAAAGAGTCCTCCTCCTGATCAGGAAGAGGACATGTCCAGATGTGTACTTCATCTGCCCGAAAACTTGTGGACCTAGCACCTGATGGGAAGCAACCCATTTCTAGCGTAAAATCCTGCGTTCTTAAGCATACACTCTGCATCAGGATACTCCGCCTCCTTCACAACTGTATATCTAACGAACAACCGACATTTGAAGATCCTCGGGATTCGCCATACGTTTCAGTTGAACCCGAACCTCCTCATCCGTCAGAGCCATCGCACACTCTCCCAATTGCATGTAATTCAGTCCGATCACTTCATATTCGGAAATGTGCATGCAGCGCTTTTTTAATGAATCCATATCTGCATAATAGCTGCTCATCCACTTCATACGGGCATATTCAAGATTATCCAGGGAGAAGGATTCAACAGTAACACGGCGGCATTGCTCGGCAACTCTATGATACAACTCGTACGGAGCCACAGAGTAACCACAAGCATTGGAAAAGGCAAAATCCTGCCTGTAGTAGTGATCCCATTCGGTCCCGTTGCCAAGTAAACCTGAGGCCACACAATCTGCAAAGAAGGTTGATGTTTCACCCAGCAATGCTTCCAAACCAATCATCAATGCTACCTGATCCTCCAACCGAGTAGGCGGGCTTCCTGCCCGAAAGCCGAAGCGTACAAGCGGCACGGGCAATCCGTAATGGATTTCCCGATAATTATCATTTCCCTCCTGATTCTGAGCAGGCTGACTGAACGGAGCGTGGAATGCCTTCTGTTGTACATCTGCCGGATATCTCTCCAATAGATCCATGATCTCAAAAGGATTTACCGGGCCTGCCACAGAAACGGCCATACGGGAAGTTTGGTAGTGTGTGTGATACGCTGCGGTCAATCCTTCTATGGTTACAGTGTCGACACTCTCTGTTGTACCCGCAACATCCTTGCCAATTGGGTGCCCTGCGCCATACATCATCACCAGCATCTGCTGCAAAGCCAGCCAAGTCGGCTGATCTTCGTACATCGCCAGCTCCTGGTGAATGGCCGCCCTTTCACGCTCCACATCTTCTCGGGTAAAGTACGGAGTCGCAAGCGTACTCATTAACAGTTCCAAACTGCTAATCAAATTGCCTGTACATGCCAACTGAAATGTCGTTACATCGTAACGTGTTAATGCAGAGGTTGAAGCACCTTCAGCGTGAAACAATGCCTTTAGATCCTGTTTATCCGGATTATAGAACATCATGTGCTCCAGAAAATGGGCAATACCCGCTGCGTCGATATCATGAATCGAACCATAAGGCACAGACCATGAAACAAACGTGTGCCGATAATCCGGCTGTGGAAAGATATTAACAAACAGCCCATTGGATAAACGACGGCGAAAAGGGGCATGAGGCACGGTAATATTCATCATTTCACCTCCTTGTGACTATGCGGAATATTCATTCTCGGGGTAAAGAATCCAGGTGACCTGCTTCTTCAGTCCAGAGGCAACGGATACCACAGATTCGGGGGTAACATCAGCAATCCCCTGTAAGAATTGAGCAGTAGTCATTTCACTTCCGGTCAGAATAAAATCTATATGATTGGCAATGATCTGCTGTGGCATATCGAAACCAACTTGCACAAAATGCATCACATTCTGAACCGTTGTATACAGCTCCTTCACAGAAATCTCCCCATCACAGACCCTTCTCCACTCGGAGTCGATGCCTTCCAGAACTTCAGCCACATTAGCGCTGCTCGTCCCCGTCGTGATATGCAGGGTTTCCCGATAATCATCAAGTTGGCTGCTGATCTGATACACCCTCTGCTGTCGTTCTCGCAATTCGATCTGAAGACGGGATGCAGGTGTGGCACCAAATAATGTGTGGAATACAAACAAAGCAGGATATAAAGGCGATCCGAACCGAATACCTGTGCTGTAGGCAACATTGATTTTGCACTGGTGGATATCCATCAGTTCCATCATCATGGATCCTGCCTCCTGTTGAACCTCTGGATGCTCCTGCTTCTCCGGCATCTGCTGAATTTCAGCCAGTGATTGCACCTTCGGCAGCCGGGCATCAATCCCTGTCTGATTTTGTTCGGCGAATCGCACGGTATACGCATCGGGGTCCCGGATTATAAATTGATCCCAAATGTGGTTCACAATCCGATCACGTTGCACATTACCAACCACATGAATATGAATGGGGTTACGGATTAACATCCGGTACCACTTAACCCATTCCACTCCACCAGCAAACAGTTCCGTTGGTTCAAGCTGCTGCAGCCGGCTTAGATCCTCATACCCCAGCCATTCCAGACATCGCCCCTGCACAACCTTGTCCCATTCCGAGGAATCATACTCCCTATGTTGTTGAACCCATGCAATCGCTTCCTGTACCTTCCTCTCATCGAACTTTCCTTCATCTCCAAAAGCTGGTTCATAAAGTAGAGTTGCTAGGAATTCTAGCGCATGCTTTAGATTTGTTTCAGGCATGGAACCAGATACATCAGGCACACGAAGCATCAAAGTCCCTATCTGATTGTTCCCTTTATACTCAAATTGACATCTGAATTCAGCACCATTCAGCGACCATAGCTGTTTTTGAATCAAAGATCTGGATGGAAACTGTCGGGAATGATTCATCAAAAGACGGACAATTACAACAAATGCCGCTGCGGGTATGCTGTTCTGTGGATTGATCAGACTGATATGTACATAGTGATTGGCATATTTGTGCGTGGACAAAATGTGCGCTGACAAGTTGTTATGTTCCTCTGTCATAAAAGACTGCATCCCTGCTCCTCCTTTCATTCCAGCTATGAGTCCAGACTGTAGACTGTACCGCTAGCTGTATTCAGGCCAAGTTGACCAAAACCTTCTAGCGGCCTGGATATCCAATCGACTTGACTAGCTATGTCAGTTGTATCAGGCCTTTCTTCATCTCCCCACTGAACAACCTGCTGATGATGCCTGTCCCAAAAACGCCATAAAGCGGGCTGTGCCAGCAGCTGTTTGCGAAATGGTTCGTAAATTCGGTCAGCAGCCAATGGGACATCCTCATCCAGAATGACAGGTGGAAGGAACACAATTTTGGAGCGAAAGTCTTCGGTTAACGTCATAAAATAAGGGCATACCGGCTTCTTCGTCTTGGCCAGAATGCGGAAAATTCCACTTCTGGTTCGAATCCGTGAACTGAGAAAAGGAATGTTTGCCGCATGATTATCCGTATTGTATCCGGTCTGTCCATCCACAAAAAGACTAAAGGATCCTCCCTTGCGTAGGTGAGAATACAGCCTGATCCCGATCATCTCATCCTCTGCATTAAGCAGTTCTGCTCCCGCATACTTTCGGATGGCATCCCAGCCGGACAGCTTCTTCTCCTGTTCTACCGTTTCCCGCTCTGCAATGAGGTAAAATGGAAGTTTGGCCGACATGTGACCCGCACGAATCTCTTGTCCAATCGTAATCATATTGTGTCTGACAAACCCATAGTGCCAGGTTAAAAGTGCACCACCTTCCTGTAAGGTGGCCCGCAGATGTTCACGTCCCTCCACCTCATCCCATTCCAGAAAGGAGTAAGGACTTTTTTTGTGTTCGTCAATGGTACGCAAGAAGGCAAGATAATCAATCCAGATGGATTCAGCAGCCAACTTTGGTTGTAGCGGTTTGAATTCCTTAACAATGTTCATCAAGGCATAGAAGGAACCCAAATGGATTCCCTCCTCCCGTTCCTTGTGCAACTCGTCTTCGACCTGTTCATGATGCAGGGTGTACAATGATTTGAAATCCATCATAGGCTTGTCTCCTTCGAAGATTGTGAGATCGGAACTGAACTTCCCGCTGACACGCCAACGGCTTCATGGGTATCATTCCTGTGGCGTTCCCAATTCCGGTACATTCCATCCATCATATAGGTGAGCATCCTCAAAGCTATCTCATATTGACCAGGAATCTGCACCTCATGTTCCACTCCTTGTCCCTCCACCATATCAAATCCGACAAAGGGCAACGGCGATTCCAATGCAGAAATAACGCAATCTCGGGTATTAAACCAGGTGGGTCCTCCACTAATGGGAAAATCGACATAAGGAAAACTCCCTGGATCAAGGCAATCGAGATCAAACGATAAATACGCCGCTTCTGCCTGATGTGTCTGCTGAGTCTCAGCCAGAACTGTACGCACTCTCTCCGGAGTCATCTGCTCCGCCGAAATCTGGATCAACTTAGGATGGCTATACATCTGATCCAAAGAGCGCAGGCCACGCAGGCCAATTTGTACAATCGCAGCAATGTTATCCTCATCAAGCAAATGCCTAACAAAATTGGCATGGTTCACCTGCTCCTGATGAATGGCATCTACCCCGCAGTCATGGTGAGCATCAAACTGAACCAAAATGATCTTCCCGCTCGTTTGGCTGAGCATGGATTTCAGAATGGAATACGTGATGGAGTGGTCGCCACCAATACAGCACAATAAAGCGTTTTCTGATTGAGTGTAATTCAGTGCTGATTGGAGTCCTTCCATATAGAAATAATCTCCCTCATGTTCACAGGGTACGCAGGAGCCCAGATCCTGCATGCCTATGAATTCAAGCAATCGCTGACCATTGCCAATATCAGTTAAACCCGATAACCGGGACTCCGTCAGGGCCGGGTATAATACCTTTTTCCAGGATTCAGCCCGCAGACTTTGTTCAAACTCCCCAACCTTGGATTCCTCCATGCCCGTGCCTCCAGCATAAGGGATGCCCAGAATATAGAGACGAGGAGAAGCGTGGCTAGCAAGTGGCTCCAGTGAAAAAAAGGGGATCACTGGCGGTGCAATACCTGCCAGTTGCGGTACAAGGCGCGGCTCCAGTTCTTCAGCTGGCTCGATCTGATAAAACTGGCTGAACGAGTTATCAGCAGCGATTAATGCATTCCCGAGGCGACGCACCAGATATACAGGTTCCAGATCTTTCATAAGAGGGCCCCCTGCTATTAAATAATTTAGTTATGACTGTGTTGAATAACTTTGGCCGTTTATGACCTCCTGCCCTTCCAGATCCGACCCTCCGGGTACAGACTGTTCTGCGTACTCCCGCTTGAACATCCGAAGTACGGGTAAGAGGCAGAATAGACTGGCTGCGTTAACGAAAGCGATCACACTATAAAAATAGACAACTTGATTAAATACTCGCGTTAATACCCAACCTGCCGTAATGATTAGCAGGAAATACACCGCGTTTAATAAAAGAGCCTGATACCCCCTTCCACTCTGTTCCATGGTAAGCAAAGTGGTCATCATGGGACCCATGGTGAGATAGGAAAGGGCAACAATCGCAAGATACCGCGCAGCTTCAGTACGGGATACAGGATCCGCGATCAGAAGAGCGGTAAGAGGATCACGCCAGATCCAGATCACTACAGAGATTACGGCATAAATGATAAAAGACTGCAAAAGGCCCCTGCGGTAACTTTCATATGCTCTCGGTCGATGTGCCTGTTGGAGGTTATGATTGATCAGGATTCCAATTGCGGACCCGATGACTATGCCAGGTAAGATCGCCATGGTCTGTATGCGGTAACCCACACCGAATCCTGCTACAACCCCTTCACCAAAGTGGCTAACAATTTTATTGAAGAAAAATGTACTAACAAAGATTAGACAGTATGAGATGAATACCGGAATGCCGACCTGCCGGAGCGCAATAAGGTGCCTCTGTACAAACGCAAGCCTTACAGCAACCAGTTCTTTACGCACAAATAAAATTAGAACAGAGATAAGCAGGGACAACGTGGAAGAAATGAGATTGGCATAGATAATCCCCTTTAGATCAAAACCAACTAAGGAGACAAACCAATACACAAGCAGAATATTAAGTAACGCCGTACCAACAGCATTCCACGAGGCGGCTTGTGCCCTGCCAAGTCCTCTCAAGGCAGCTCCACTGGCTGCTGCGAGTACAGCAGGCACACCCGCAGCCATCATGCCAGCAACATAGAATGCAAAGAGTGGCCGGACATCACTCGGAACCGCATAAAACCAGGACAGCAAGGGTGATAGCAGCATCACCAGACCCCCCATAACAATGGCCAACACCCCTGCACTGCCCATCATGTGAGCAAACAACTGTGTAAAGTATGGGGATCCCTCTGCTCGACTGCGAGATACAGCAACCTGAACAGACAACTGTGTTGCTTCCACAATGGCAATCATAACGAAGGAAATGGGGATATACAGCGATAACACGTACAGTACGGTCTGGCTTGTATGGCCCATGAAGAATACGTTAACCAGCTGCGTTGTGACATTGACCAAAGAAGCGAGAAGCATTGGTATTGCGGTGCGAATCAACAATCTGTTCACGGATCCAGAAGTATAATCCAGGCCTTGCACGATGAAGCACCTCCTCAGGTCATGATGTTCCAACTCCCAAGTGAAGCGGGAGCTTCGAGAGGTTGGGTTGCCTTATAACAAATGCGCAGGACGCAGTCAGCAAACAGCCTCCATCCCAAGCGACAAGCAGAACACGTTCACCTGGACGGATGCTTCCATTCTGGAGCTGCTCTCCAAGCTGTATCCATACATCACCACTTTGATAATCTCTATGGGGTATTCCGAAAGTTTTTACTGGATGAATATGCTGTTCTCCGTCTGCACAAATGCGTGATACCAGACTGGACTGGACAATCACGTGATCTGTCTGACAGGACTTCATCAGCTCTTCAAGAATAGAGCTGACCTTTTCGGAGATACTCCTTCCTTCAGCTGAATTCATGAATACCTTCCCCATGTAGTCCACTTCCAGGGCTCCCGTCTCCTTGCTTAAGTCCAAAGCTACAGCCATATCCGATCGTTCTCCCGGTATACCAGTTTGCGAGCATCCTTGCCTCGGTAAAACTCCACTCTCCAGTACACGCTGCTCTGTTAGAACCAGTGCTCCCCTTTGATTTCCCATCAATGTCCACTGAGCAGCCTGAATTCCTTCCAAACCCGCGAGTGCTCCCAGATGGGAAAAAGCAAGCGGATAATCCACCTTCCATGAAGTCGATTCCAGGATTCGAGCCAGTGGCGGGTTCATTGCATATCGATCAGGATAAGTCTGCGCCAATATCAACACATCCCACAGTTCTGCATTTTCAGATAAGGATTCCATAGCAATTAGCGCAAGATCGCCTGCAGTTACGCGCCTTCCAGCGGATAACAGGGATCGGGTACGTAAAGTGGATTTCCCATAATAGTGTTCCTCCATATATATATGTGGAGATAGGTAATAGTAATCTTCCACATCCGGTTTATCCAAGGTATACAAGTGATCTTCAGCAGTAACCCAACAGATATGATTTACAAATACAGACGTCCGGCGGTTGAGGCTATGAACATCAGGCATGCTTCATTTTTCCGTTAGCGTAGGCCTGGAAGACGTTGATCTTCTGGATGGAGGTGGTGCCCTCCATGAACTCAAAGGCCCTTGCATCGCGATACCACTTATTCAATAACGGATGCTCATGCATGGAACCAGGGCCCATTAGATCCAGTGCAAGCTCTGTTGCCTCCTCGGCAAGGGCTCCGGCCCGGATTTTGCTAAGGGAAGCCAGATACCCTTTCTGCACATCCGCATCAATCTCTGCTGCTGCACTGCGAATCATGCTGCGAAGTGCATGCAATCGCATTTCAATCTGCTCCAGCTCCAGCTTCTCCCTTTCCTTGAAGAAGGATCTCTGCTCTCTGACGTAATCAAACGCTGCTTGAGCCACACCTAACGCGAGTGCTGCTACGCCCGGCCGCATTCGGTGAAAGGTTTGAAGAGCCCCCCACAATCCACGTTTGGTCGGACTTAGATGACGTCCGATTATATCATGGTCCTCCAGCTGACAAGCATCAAATGTCAGGTGACTTAACTGCACTCCTCTTACACCCATCGTATCGAGCGGCTTCGCAGTAAAGCCACTGATTGACTTGTCTACCAGCGCAATCTGAATACCTAGCGGCGTACGGTTCGTCTGGGCAAATACCAGTCCAATGCTGGCACGGTGCCCATTTCCGATATAAAACTTTTGCCCGTTCAGCTCCAGCCTGCCTTCTCCATTACGTGAAATGCGCGTGCCAATTTCGGTGGCATCTGAACCTTTTTCAGGTTCTGTCAGAGCAAAGAAAGACCATGCTGTTCCCTTAAGAAAATGAGAATAATACCGCTCCTTCTGCTGTGGATCCGCCAGAGCTGAAATAATCACGCTGGACATGGACGGACCTGGACTTCCCAGAAAAACACCTGCGTCACCTGCCGATAGCTGCTCAATGGCGATCACCCTCTCCAGGCAGGAAAGTCCATAATATCGCTCTTGGCCTATAGTCACGATGGGCTCACCTCCATATTCCGGGGGGATCATCATGCGATTAATGGTTCGTATGGATTCCAGATTCGTGAATTCATTGATCCGCTCAGGCTCACGATCTATTACAAGACCGATTTCGCGCAATTCGGCTGCATACTTCCTCATTTCCTGTTCAAACACAGCAATTGTGGATGGTTGCATCATTGGTCGTCCTCCCTGGCAGTTAGCATCATATTTTTGATTAGTTGACCGGTATACACATAGGCTGATATCCCCTGCCTCAGGTAACCGAATCCACCACCAAGACGCTGGACATGACGGAAAGCCTCATCAAGCTCTCGATGTACCCAGGTAATTGTCCGCTCGGGTGAAATATGGGCTTGATCCATGGCGAATGGTCCTGAAGGCACAGTCTCAGCCAAGTATAGTACCGTCAGAATGTCGGCAATCATGCCTTTCACTAACTGATGCTGAAGGGTGGACTGACCCCCTGATGTGCGACTGGACAAATGTACTCGTACTTGCTCCAATCCTGCCCTGCACAGTTCCACGCGGAACTGGAGCATTTGCTTCATCAGATCAGTCGTATCGAATACCGGCTCCTTAGGCAAGGTATCATCCTGTTCTGCTCTGATCGGCACCTGGATGTGATACAGCTGAAGAGATGGTTCCAACATTGGATCGTCCACCCTATTAACCTGGATCTGATTCCATTCATACATGCGGCCAGTTCCTTCATGCCAGACGAAAGGCTGCTCTTCAACCAGCTCGCGGGTAACCAATACATACGTCCCTCGGGAAAGGAATACCGGACGCCCCAGGTACCGTATTGTTGCACTTTCCAACAGTTTTGCAATAGGAGGAACTGCGCGTCCCGCTGCTGAATCGACTCCATTGGGCGCAGTACCTGCCATATGTGAATCCACGACTGACATTTCCACTCCTCCTCCATGCTTGTTATCTGCCCTTTCCATGCTCAATCAGTGCAAATCCAAAAAAGCTGCCCAGCCCAATGCTGACCAGTACGGACCGTCCCTCATGGCATACCCAATTACTATCCAGCCCTGAACTCAGATTAATGAACGCATCGGTTGAGAACGTATGCCCGATCCGGGGAATATTGTCCAGATAGATCCGTTCTTGCCCAATACCCGTACGTTTGGAGAACTCCTTCCAGGTCGTGAAATTCACATTATGAGGGAAGATATGATCCACGTCCCGAAGTGTCAATCCCTCCGCTGACAGCAGCTCTTCCATGCCTTGAATGATATGATCCACATACAACTTGTTAAACGACGCCATCTCTTCTGCCTCGGCATAATATCCGTTATGGAACCGCGTATCTCTTAGCATGTGAGTAGCCTGTACAACATGCTTCCCCTCATCTCTACTTAGAAGGACCGCTACAGCAGAGTCACCCAATATCGTCGATTTGCGGATATATCTCCATTCAGATGGCAAAAAATTGAACTGATCGGCACAAACCAACAGTACATGGCCAATCTCCGGCTGCGTAAGGGATATTCGTTCAAGCCATTGAAGAGCGGCTATCGATGAAGCACAGTTCATATGTGAGATGCTATAGAACGGCACATGTTCCAGATCGAACTGACGAAGAGCCCGCTGTAAAGGCAAATAATCTCCAGGTGCCTGCACATGTGCAGAGTGGGCATAGAGGACTAGGTCTATCGCAGGCAGGGGGTGCCTATCCTCAAGGTAACGGATAGCCTGAATCATCGATTCATCCAGGAATCGATTCGCATCAGTAATAGGGACACCCTTCAGTCGATGATACTTACGCAGTAACTGAAGTTCCCCCTTACCCAGCCCCATCTTTTCCAGTATGACTTCAGGTTCCTCGATCTGGTCGGGCAAATATACGCCGATATCCACAATGCCGAATCCCATATTCATTGCCTCCTCCGGATTACAACTCCATCTATTCTGCCTCGCCTGTACGAATGAGGAGTGCATAGACAAATGAATCCGCCTGCTCCAGATGCATCAGACATACATATTGATCCCTGTCTCTCTCCTGGAGAAGTTCTTCGAGAGCAAAGAACGGGGCAGCGCTCCAGCGCGAAGGGTCATAACTTCCTCTCCGGCCTGTTTCATGGAACCATGAGGCTCCTTTCACTTGCTGCTCCAGTAATGGATGGACCAATAAAGCGATCTGTTTCGGGTCAACGGAAACCCGGCTGCATAATCCATCCAGCACCCGTGCTGCCGTCTTCTCAATCGATTCCTCTGCATACCTCATCTCTACGCCCAGAAGTGAAAGACCTGTTCCTGACAACTGATCCAGATCCAGAACCATGACCGCGGCTGTATCTGGACCTGGAGCTTCACTGATTTCATCCGTTTCATAAGGAAGTGCCGTTTGGTCCAAGACCAGCAGCATGCCTTTTTTATAGCCGCCATTGCTCAAATAATGCTGAAGCATATGCAGTGCGGCAAAAGGAGCACCAAAACCCAGATCATTCACAGCAAAGCTGAGGAAACGAGCTTGGTAGCGGTCCATTAAATAGTTTACAATTGAAATATCGGGGCGTATGTTTGGGAAATTGTAGGCCAGCAGGAGAATATCGACCTCCTTCATGAACTGATCAATCCCGGTTTCCTCCAGAAGTTCTGTGCTCATGTCATGGTAAGCATTGTTATGGCGCTCCTTCAGTAGTTCGAAGCGAGCCTCCACAGGTGAATTCGCTAGCATATCCTGATGGAATCGTAATAACTCCGGGTGTTCAAACGGAGGCTGCTTGTCTGCAAAAAGCCTGACTTTCATGTCCCGGATGGCAACAGGCGCCGCCATCAGACAGCTACAAGCTGCTTCTCAATGTATGCAGCCAGTGAACCCACTGTATCAAAAACATCGGGTTCCAATTCATCCGGGTCGATTTCCAAACCATCAATCCGATCCTCCAATGTCATCAACAGCTCCAGAACGGAAGTAGAATCCAGATGAAGCTCGTCAAATAAAGACGTATCTAGGTTAATAGCCTGGTCCGCTTCCATATTCAACACTTCGGCAAGGGCTCCCTTAATCTCTTCAAGCAATAATGCAGTGGTCATGATTATCATCTCTCCTCATAGGTTAGTTACTGCTGACGGTGAAACATGGATTAAACGTTGTTTGCCCAGCATATCCTGAGGTGTATCTCTCTCCCGAATCAGATGCATCTCTCCCCCGCTGACCATCACTTCTGCAGGGCTGCCATGGCTCAGGAAATGGGTCGGAGAAGCTGTAGGACCGTAAGCACCAGAATGAAATACTCCAATCAAGTCTCCTTGAGCAACATAAGGCAGATTCACTCGTTTACCAATGACATCGTTTGGGGTACAGAGTGGTCCCGTGATGTTGTACTCCGCTACTGGGGATTCACCATAACGTGTCAGAGAAGCGATCGGAAAGTTCCGCTTCACAAACGATCCGATACCGACTGCTGCCATATGGCAGTTCGTCCCTCCATCCGTAACGATAAAGGTTTCTCCGTACGATTGTTTGACATACAGTGCACGGCTCACAAGCATACCGCTTTTGCCCACCAGATAACGTCCCAGCTCCATAAACAAACGGGTGTCAGGATGATTCGCTTTATATTCTTCAAACAACGGATTCAGTTGCTCCGTTAACGAACCCACGGACAGCGGCTCTTCCCCTTCATGATACGGAACTCCCAAACCCCCACCCACATCGACCATGCGCAGTTTGATGCCCAAATGCTGCTCAATCCGTTCGGCCAGTTCCAAAATGTGGCGTGTGTTTTGCACAATGGGCTCCACTTCAAGCATGCGAGTTCCCATATAGACATGAAGTCCCATAATATCCACATGTGAGCAACGTTCAAACCTTTCCTTTCCTTGAATCACATGGTTCTCGTCGATACCAAACTGGCGCGGTTTGCCGCCCATGGTCAGACGGGATCCTTTAACGGCAAACGAAGGATTGATTCTCAGTGCTACCTGCACAACTCGCCCTTCTTCCGCTGCAATTGCTTCAATGCGCTCAAGCTCCTGAAACGATTCGCATACGATGGCGTAAATGCCCTGCCTTACACATGCGATAATCTCAGCAGCACTCTTACCTGGTCCTAGAAAAATAATATGCTCAGGCTTCACACCCGCTTCAAGCGCCGTATGTAACTCGGTCATGGAACAAACCTCAGCCCGGGCTCCAAGCTCGTGCAACAAATGAACAATGGAGATATTGGGATTGGCTTTAAGGGAATAAAACAGCTCTACTTTTGGCGTAAGCAATCCTCGAAGTTCCTGATAGACTTGCTCCAATACATCGCCATCATATACATACAATGGTGTGCCGAAGCGCTCAGCAATTTCGGAGATGGCAACTTGTTGAATATGGTATTCCCCTGACATTTATTTCACCTCGTTTATGGTTGTTAGTGCTGCTTCCACTGCAATATCAGTTGCTCGCAACTGTTCCTCCGAATGCGCAATAATTACGCCATACAGACGGCCTGAGAATAGGCTGCCTGTGCTTTTGAATGCAGCATTAACGGTAGCAAAGTTGTTAATCAGCAAACCTTCGCCTTTTAATGGATCAAACAAAAGCTGTCCAAGCACGGACCGTAAGTCCTCGTACTCCAGCGGCTCTTTCAGCCGGAGTGCATATTTCTTAGCCAGTCCGAACATGCCGTCCGAAATCCAGCGGTTCTGGATATTGATCTGATAGGTAGACATATTAAACCTTGCATTGATTTCCAGGTTCGGCCACACACTTCCGTCTTCATCGAGAATGGCATCAATACCGGCTATGCCATAATATCCGTCTCTATGAAGTGCTGCTCCAATACGGAATGCAGCATCCTGAATAACTGCAATCTGGTTATTATCCAGGCGCGGCGGCATTAAATGCCCTTGATGCACTCCCTGTTCAACCAAGGATTCCTTAACACCGAGAAACTCAATCTCGCCAGTTCGGTCAATTAAAATCTGGTAGTTCAAGTCACAGGTCTTGTTGATCCATTGTTCCAACACATAATTGACTGTTCTTGTCCCATTTTTGCTAGCCTGCTTTTCGAGCAAACTCATGCATCTGCGGAAGCGGGACTCCTCAGCAATAACGGTAATGCCTTTCCCGGATACACCCATCGAATCTTTCAATACTAGTCTGCCGCCTTGTTCCAATACAGACTTCAAATGTTCAAATCCCGAGGACAGCTCTTCCAGTGAAGAACATTCACAGCCGGGAATCTGCCGAATGCCAAGTTCACCATTAAGACGCCGGGCATAACCCTTGTCATTGACCTTACGAAATACATTCGCTGGGGGCACTGCAAGGGGAATGCCTGTCTGACGGGATAATTCTTCTTCCTGATCTGAAACCCCGAACGGGACCAGATACGTCTGAATGCTACGATCATGAGCCAGTTCACGCAGCTTCTCCAACGTACGCGGGCAATGCAGGATGCTGGCAGTAATGTTCATCCCCGGTTCATTAGACTCTGTTGCAATAAATCGGGAACGCCCGAATCCAACCGCGCGGGCATCTGCCACAAAACCGGGATCTGGCAAACTCTTCAGCAGAACAACGTCCTGTTCCCCTGCGAGAAAGACACCCAGCTCCTCCATCCGATTCACCACGTCTGAAGCAGATCCGATACTTAGAGATGGTAGTTTCAGCACCCCTTGCTCATTCCAGTATTCCTCGACTTCGAAATTGTTCAGATAAACCAATACCGCATCCTCTCTACCTGTGAGTGCACGCTTCAGCTTGATCGAAAAGTCAGATAACAGCGTGGTCAACTACGCCACCTCCCATTCCTGCATACTGCATTACTGCCACGCTAAATGTAGCTCCAAGACCAACGGTGACGAGCAAATAGTAGTCGTCCCTCTGTAGAAGTTGCAAATCTGAAATTTCTTTCAGATTGATATATGGATCGGAACAGAAACAGTGTCCGATCTCTGGCACATTGGAGGTGTATACACGTTCCAACGGAAAAGACAACGCTGCAGCAACCTTTTTCCATGAAGAGAGATTCACATTATGCGGAACAATATAACGTATATCCTGCATCGTGAGCCCGGTTTGGTTGACTGCCTGGACAATGACTTCACATAACTGTGGTGTATAAATCTCCTGGAATTCTTTTAACGTCTCCGGATCCCCTGTCAGCACATTGCAAAATTGCCCCAAGGTCACATTCCTTAGTCCGATCATCCGGCTTCCGCTGTTGGAATTTCCAATCAGAACAGCCGCCGCAGCCTCTCCCATAACCGTTGTATTGGGAATAAGCTGCACAATGGGACTGAATGTTTTCTCACCCGTCAAGATTAAAATATGATCATCCTCTTCCAGTGAAGGCAACAACGTGGCGGCGACATCCAATGCGATTAGACCCGAAGCACAATTTTGCTGCGTCAGCGAAAAAGCAATCGCATGCTGCAACCCGTACGCTTGTTTCAAGCCTTGAAGCACCTTCATAGGAAAGGGGAAATTTTCCTGAATTGTATGACAATAAATGATATACTTAATGGAAGACGGAACGACCGCCGGACTGTTGACCACCTGGGCGAGCACACGCCCGAGAAGTGCAGTCAGATCACCGCCCTTATCTTGCCGGACCTGTTTCAGACCATGAATTTTCTCCATGACTTTGGTCTGAGCATTTTTGAGTCCAAGATGTTCATTTAACTCCCGGACAGGAACAGCGAACTCCGGAATGTAAGACCAGATTTGGTTGATATGCATCGGTTTCGGACACCTCGTTATACCCTTCATACGGAGCGCTCTGAATACAGGGAGAGAGCTTCGTTCAGAAGCTCTCATCTATTGATCTAACCATCATGTAATAATAAGTATAGGAGATTATGCACGGGCTGCTGCTGCACGAGCTGCTGCTGCACGGGCCGCTGCTGCACGGGCCGCTGCCGCACGAGCCGCCGCTGCGCGAGCTGCTGCCGCACGGGAAGACGCTGCACGGGCACTGACTTCACGTGTTTCACCCAGCACGTTCACATCCGATTGTGTCGCTTCCAGTTCTTTGTTTTTCAATTGTTCCAATGTAATTGGAGTCGCTTTAATGACCATTGGTATTCCTCCTTTCATCTAAGATACTATCATTCTATAATCTTCCAAATCGTATTTAAACTGTAAATGGAGGTAAATGGACCTCTTACACTCCTTACCCCCTGCTTCTGCCCACCACATGATCAACATACAAATCACAATGCTAGTAATATCTCAATCTTTATTTAAGGGACGGTGAAATGATCATGCTCGGACCTAAAATCCGGGAAATCCGGGAGCAGCTTGGACTATCCCAAAAACAACTGGCAGGCGAGGATATGACACGCTCTTATATCAGTCTCATTGAAAAAGGCAGAGCCGTCCCCTCTCAGCGAATGTTGAAAATCATAGCCAAACGATTGAATACACCCATGGAGTATTTTTTGGGGGAAAGTACAGCGACAGATACCGATATTGGAGAAGCCGTACTGGATAAGGCAAAGTTGTATTATAAGGAGCGCAACGATCGTGCCTGCATCCGGATGGCCCATAATGTGCTCACACTGACCAAAGATGTACTCGACCAGACTGAAGCCTATCTTCTCATCATGCGAAGCTATAATCGACTAGGAGAATACCGTCAGGCTTTGGACAATGGTGAAGCCGCAGCATTTATCGTAACTCGCACCGGAGATAGAGAGCGAATTGTCCAGTACTATTTGGAAATGGGACGCGCAGCTTTTCATTCTGAGTTGTTCCATGCTGCCCGCAAATTTTATGAACAGGCGTATACCTACAGCAGCCGACTAAAATACCTACATGATGAACATATACGCGCGCTGATCTATCTTGGAACTACCCATTTGCGTCTAGGAAATATTGACCAAGGATTGGAGTTCTATCTCAAGGCAGAGAAAGAAGCCCGCATGGCAGGCCAGCCGGAGCTCTATGGTGAGATTACGCTTGGTTTGGGAAAAGCCTATTACATGTCTGAACAAGACGGTCACATGCAGTTAAGTTATGATTGGACCAAAAAATCGGTAGATTCATATAAACTGGCAAGAAGTGAGTCCTATGTCCTGGCGCTCCATAACCTTGCGGTCATACAGCTTCATATGGGGCAAAAAAAAGAAGCCCTTCCCTTGCTGGGTGAATGCGCCGGAATTTACGACGAACGCAATCTGCCCCACAAGAAGGCTTCCATATTGGAGGAAATCAGTAAAATTTATTTGGAAGAACGCGAACTACAGCAAGCAGAGACTGTCATCAAAGAAGCTCTACAGTTGCTGGAGCTGCGAGATGAAGGGGTCTTACGGGCAAAATTATATCGTCTCCTCGGCTTGGTATTCCATGAGAAGGACAACTCCGATGAAGGATATTATTTTCTTCGGATGAGCCACGATCTCCTAAAACGTATTCATGCCGAACGTGAGGCTGACATCAGCCACCAGTTACTTCAGTTAAGCAAGCAAAAACAAAAAATGGAATATGATGACTACAAGTCATATATCAGATAAATGTGATCCTGATCTTCACCTAACAACTCACAGTTGTAAATTAGATCCACTTTCGGAAACGGGCTCTTGGAACTGGAGACCCGTTTTCCATTATTTCTAAACGGATTTAAAATCTGGGACAGGATCATTCAAATCGAGTGGAGTTACCTCTTCCTGAATATGTTTATATACATGGCTCAAGTCTCCCTGAGGCTGCACGACTCCTCCTGAAGCATGAAGCTGCCCTGTAAAGAATGAAATGACCACAACCGTTGCCATACAGAGTCCACTTGCAATTCCTTGCAGCTTGAATCCTTTACTCTCCACGTCCATCTCTCCTTGTGTATGATTTGGCAGCAGACCATATCGTATATACTCGGCGAACCTAAGACGTATTTTACGGATAATTGCAGTGACTTTAAATACGTTAATTTCCATTTACCTCCATTTGCATTGCATTATCATGTATAAAAAGTCATATGTGGTTTATCTTCACGATAATAATCCAGTCTTTGTTTCATGGTGCCTGTGTGCAGTTCGAACAGATGACCATCGGGATCGGTAAAATAAACAGACCTTGCATCTCTGGGATCGCGTGCTCTGCCAGGAAGAATATCGGCCCCTGCTGCCTTTAGCTCTTGCACAGAGGTATCAAACTCCTCTTCCTTCACAGTGAAGGCAATATGTGTATAGGTTCGTTCCGTATAATTGCGAATAACATCCTCCTGATTCAAAGCGATCCAGAGACCAGCCAGTTCAAAATACGCCAGCTTGCGGCCCTTCACTTGAATCCGGGCACCGAGAGCCTGCTCATAGAAGGTAATGGATCGTTCCAGATTGGATACGGAAAAGCACAGATGATTAATTCCCTGTATATTCACTCGCTCCTGACACCTCCACAATTTTGATTACTCACATCCTTATTATGGTATATTTCTCCTTCAAAAAACAAATGACTTCTTCTCTCAACGCACCTTCTTCTGGGCGAACGCATAGCCTAGGCTTATCAATGAATGCTCGAGGAGGATGCAAGCGAATGAATCCTGTCTACCCTTTTTATGGTGAGAAGACGGTCTGCAAAGAACAAAAACTGGCATTTCCACCCCAGCACCAGGATCGGCAGCCAGGTCTGGAAACCCTCATGGTACCTGAACCTATTAGCGAGGATCCGGCATACATCGGCAGCTGCAAACTGGATGGCAAAGTAGCCATCATTACGGGTGGGGACAGTGGAATCGGCAGAGCTGCTGCCATTGCTTATGCCAAGGAAGGTGCCGATATTGTCATTGCTTATCTGTATGAACGGACGGATGCCGAGTGGACTCGGGATCGTATTGTAGAGCTGGGCCAGCGCTGTCTGCTCATTGAGATCGACCTTCGGCTGAAGAAAAACTGTGATGCGGTCATTCGTTCTACAATGGAAACCTTCGGGAAAATAGACATTCTGGTCAACAATCACGCGGTGCAGTATGTGCAGCCGAGCATTGTCGACATTACAGAAGAACAGCTCTACCACACATTTCAAACCAATGTATTTTCCTATTTTTTTCTGATTCAGGCCGCTCTCCCGCACATGTGCAAAGGGGCTTCCATCATCAACACCGCTTCCATTACAGCCTATAAAGGCAATGTGCAGCTGATTGACTACTCCTCCACCAAAGGGGCTGTTGTCTCGCTGACACGCGTACTCGCCAAATCACTGGCTTCTCAGGGAATTCGGGTTAATTGTGTAGCTCCAGGTCCAATCTGGACCCCTCTCATTCCCTCCAGCTTCTCTGCTGAAGATGTGCAGGTATTTGGAACCGAAACGCCAATGGGTCGTGCAGGCCAACCATATGAGCTGGCAGCGGCCTATGTCTATCTCGGATCGCGTGATTCGTCGTACGTAACCGGTGAATGCATTCATATCAACGGCGGCGATATGGTGACCACCTAAGGTCAGGCGTGGTGAAAACCAATAGGTATTTAAACGATTTATCGTCCATGTCAGGTTGAATTTGGCAATTCAGCAGGAGAATCATAATCTTGTTCCGAAGTGGGGTAGGAGTTAAGCATCCGGTATACCGGAACCTGACATCTTGGGACAAGGAGCTGAACCGTCTGATGAACTATGATCCTCTCTATCAACCGTACCCCTCTTTTCGTGTACCCGTCTATGCCAACAAAGGCATCGTCGCCACTTCGCAGCCTCTTGCAGCACAAGCAGGTCTGGATGTGTTAAAAAAAGGCGGCAACGCCATTGATGCCGCAATCGCAACGGCTGCTGCGCTCACCGTGCTGGAGCCAACGTCCAATGGCATCGGGGGCGATGCTTTTGCCCTCGTCTGGACCGAGGGCAAGCTGCACGGCCTGAATGCCAGCGGTCCTGCGCCTCAGGGCATATCCATTGAGGCGCTCAAGGCGGCAGGTCATTCGGAGATGCCGAAGCTTGGGGTCATCCCGGTGACGGTGCCTGGCGCACCGGCGGGCTGGGCTGAGCTGAGCCGCCGCTTCGGGCGGCTTACGCTGGCGGAAGCGCTGGAACTGGCTATCCGCTACGCGGAGGAAGGTTACCCGCTTGCGCCTGGGCTGGCCCGCCACTGGGCACGGGCAGCGGACATTTATGCACGCCAGGGCGATGCGGCTGCGGGGCGTGCCTGGTTTGAGACATTCGCTCCAGGCGGGCGTGTTCCGGCCGCTGGCGAGATGTGGCGTTCGCCGGATCATGCGGCTACACTTCGCCGAATCGGCGAGAGCAACGCACGTGACTTTTACGAAGGAGAACTGGGGGAGCGCATTCATTCGTTTATGGCAGAGCATGGCGGCTACCTGACCAAAGACGACCTGGCGGCCTTTCAGCCTGAATGGGTCGATCCCATCTCGGTTTCCTATCGTGGCTACGATGTCTGGGAGATCCCGCCAAACGGTCAGGGACTGATTGCCCTCTCAGCGCTCAATCTGCTCAAAGGGTTCGATTTTGAAGAAAAAGAATCCGTGCTTGGGTACCATAGACAGCTCGAAGCGATAAAACTCGCATTCGCCGATGGAGAGAAATATATTACCGAGGAGCGGAAGATGGGCGTGACGGTGAAGGAGCTCCTATCCGAAGCGTATGCGGAAGAGCGGCGCAAACTCATTGGAGACGTGGCACGCATGCCTGAAGCAGGCGATCCAAAAGGAAGCGGTACGGTATACCTCGCTGCGGCTGATGGGGAAGGCAACATGGTTTCCTTCATTCAGAGCAATTATATGGGCTTTGGCTCCGGGCTGGTCGTACCGGGAACAGGTATCTCCCTGCAGAATCGAGGTCATAACTTCACACTCGATCCGGATCAGGCCAACGCCTTGGAGCCAGGCAAACGCACGTATCATACGATCATTCCAGGGTTCCTTACGCGCGACGATGAAGCAGTTGGCCCATTCGGGGTCATGGGCGGGTTCATGCAGCCTCAGGGCCACGTGCAGGTTGTCATGAACACGGTCGACTTCCACCTGAATCCGCAGGCAGCCCTGGATTCTCCAAGGTGGCAGTGGACAAAAGGCAAAACGATACTGGTGGAGACCGGCTTTCCGCAGCATATTGCACAAGCACTTGCCCGCAAAGGGCATGATATTCAGGTTGCTCTCGACCCTTCCATGTTTGGACGCGGCCAGATTATATGGCGTGACCCAGGTAGCGGGGTACTATGCGCTGGCACCGAAAGCCGGACAGACGGATCGGTGGCGGCATGGTAATACAGCTCAGCTTAGAACTGAGTTTAAAGCAGGAGCAACCATAAGCTGGCCACTTGCTTCGGTGGCAGGAGAAACCGTTGATATATAGAGGGTTTTCATCGATAGGATGATTATTCATGAATAGCTATCATCCTCACATCACTAGATATCCAGATAAAAAGGCAAAGAAGAGATCATTCGCTGATCTTTTCTTTGCCTTTTTGGGTTAGATGATCGGCATGGAGATACGGTATGTTAATCAACCCTGCCAGATTTTGTAACAGGAATGAATAAATCATGAAATCGTTTAAGATTTTCGTAAATTTTCATCATTAACCATAATCCCCATCCTCCTCCTGACCGATATACATATAGGGCAAAAGACTCACCTCTCACATCACACATCTATAGAAACGAGGGTATAACATGAAAACAAAAAGGGTCACCCAGGCTTTATGGAGCATGATTTTGGTTGTCATGGTTTTGATGCTGGGGGCATGTTCTTCCACAGAAAATGAAACGGCAGAGGACGAGCGGACCAAAGTAGGTATTGTCCTTACTGAAGTCGGCCTTGGCGATCGTTCATTCAATGATGCTGCCTTTGAAGGACTGGTTCAGGCCAGAAATGAAAACACGATTCGGTTTGATTATAAGGAGCCCGGAAAAGATTTAACGGCAGAAACAGCATTTGAACAATTCGCTCAGGATGGTGTGGACTTGATTATCGGACTTAGCGACACCCTTCTGCCCGATCTGGAAAAGGTCGCTCAAAAATATCCGGAGCAGCCGTTTCTTATTGTCGACGGACACTCCGAATTGCCAAACGTGACTTCCATGTCATTCCGCAGTGAAGAAGGCAGTTATCTTGCTGGCATGATCGCTGGCTTCGCGACAACCGAGAATCACGTAGGCTTTTTGGGTGGAATGGAGATTCCCCTTCTCCGCGATTTTCAACAGGGTTTCGAACAAGGGGTACAGGCCGTTAATCCGGATGCTACAGTTCAGGTCGTTTATGCAGGAGACTTCGGTAATTCAAAGCTTGGCGAGGAGCTGGCAGCGAAAATGATCCAGGAGCAAGACGTCGATGTTATTTATGTCGCAGCGGGCCTCACCGGAGTAGGCTCACTAACCGAGATTCAGAAGTTGGGGAAATACGCCATCGGTGTGGATACGGATCAATTCTTTTTGGCGGAAAAGGCTGTCCTCACCTCGATGCTGAAAAATGTCAATGTCTCCATCTACAACGCTGTTAACACATTTACGAAAAACAATCACTCCTTCCCGGAGCAGAACATGGTTGAGGGGCTGGCAGAAGATGCCGTAGGCCTGACCGCATTACATAACATCACACTCAGCGCGGAACAGCAGCAAACCTTCGAAGATCGGAAAGCTGAGATCATATCCGGCAAAACCAAAATTACACTTGAACCCTAAATTGACGGATTAGAGGAGATACGCTTATGAAATTGCAAGGCAAACTGATTATTAATGCGTTAATTTCATTGCTTTTATGTCTTGTGTTGGTAGCCTATATCATTTTTCAGTTACTGGGCATCAACGCCAAAAATCAAAATTTAGTGCCTGCCATGCTCAAGGTCAGTGAGCTTAAAGCCAATCAGATTCAGACACAGCAGGCGCTGGATGTGTTCTCTTTCTCGATGACAGCCGGCAATCAGAATGCCGTACGCAGCTTGTTGGACGAAGGTAAAACGATGATTCAAGAACTTACCGAAGGATTACTGGAAACCGATGAACAGCTTCGACTCATGGGGTCCATTCAGACGAAACTGACTGCACTGGATCAGGGGGCAGCTGAAGCCATGCAAGCCTTGGACAGCTCGGAAGCCAAACGGTACAGCACACGTGTGCAGGGCATTCAAAATGATATCTACATGCTCGATGAAATAACCAAGGAACGGTATGATCAATACACGATTAATCTGGAGCAGGACATTCAGCAGACCTGGCAAATTGCATTGGGCGGCGCTGTCCTCCTGCTCGTCGCTGCGATGCTGTTCAACATGTATACTTCCCGGAAGCTAGCCAAACGTATTGGAGTGCTGAAGATCGCTGCAGGACAGATTGCAGCTGGCGACCTTACCCAGCAGCTGCCTGAAACCCGGGGCAAGGATGAACTGGATGAGCTGAACCGCTCCTTCCGTCTTATGACAGAAAACATTCGCAATATTATCCAATCGATTGATACCGCCGGGAAACGGGTGGATGGCATGGCTCAGGACATTGACCGCGGCAACGACACCATGCAGGCCATTGTGCAGCAGGTCTCACGTACGACGGAAGAGCTGTCCATCGGCAGCCAGAAGATCGCGGAGGATCTGAGTGAAACGGTGATGGTCGTGGACAAGATGCAGCACACGTTCGGCAGCAACCTTCATGCCACTTCCCAATCGGCGATCCATGGCAACGAGGTGATGAGCACGGTTGAGGAAGGACACACGGCCATTGAGGAGCAGCTTCGCCTCGCTGAAATGAACCGTGTAGCCATGTCTGAGGTTGAACAGACTGTACAGGAGCTGGAAGAAAGCGCAGCGCGCATTACCACGATGACAGGCTATGTATCCGAGATCGCTAAGCAGACCACGCTGCTCTCCCTGAACGCTTCAATCGAAGCGGCTCGTGCCGGCGAAGCCGGTCGCGGTTTTGCCGTGGTTGCAGGGGAAGTCAACAAGCTCGCAGAGCAGTCTGCACAATCCGTGCAGCATATCTATGCGGCTGTGGGTGAAATCACAAGCGCCATGAACAAGGTGAAAGGTTCTGTGATGCAGAGTATACAGCTCTTCGCTGAACAGGAAAAGGCGACCGGACAAACCCGGGATTCCTTCTCCGCTATTCGTGACAGCGTAGATCAGATCAGTACGGGCATTAACCAGCTGGCCGAAGATATGCAGCTATCCAGTCAGCTAAGTACACAGGTGCAGCAGGCCATTGAAAACATCAGTGCGATTACGCAGCAATCAGCAGCCAGCAGTGAAGAGATTACGGCTTCGACGACGGAACAGCAGCGCTCGTTTGAAGAAGCCAGCATCAAGGTCAAATCGCTGCGTGACATCAGTGAGGAAATGCATCAGGAGCTGCAGCGTTTCCGCTTGTAAAGGTATGCCTCAGCCTCAATAATCTAAACAAGAAACCTCCACTTCTCTTGGTATGAGAGAAGTGGAGGTTTTTAATGAGCGTGCGAATACACAGATTATTATTCAGGTCACCCGTAGAGATTAAGGCTCTCTCTGCGAAGAGCATCACAGGGCGTCAATGATGTCTCCTGCCAGCAGAGACGCCGGGTCGCCGCGCCGCTGCGCAGCCTGCTCGGCGGCCTGGCCGTGCAGGTATACACCAAAAGCGGCGGCCTGCTCCGCGCTGAGTCCTTGAGCGAGCAGACCGGCGATGATGCCGGTCAATACGTCCCCGGCGCCGCCCGTTGCCATACCGGCGTGCCCGGTGGTGTTAATGTACGCCTCGCCGGAAGGCGTTGCGATGACCGTACGTGCTCCTTTGAGCACCAGGGTCACGCCCTGCTCGCGGGCGTACCGTGCAGCGTGACCAATTCGGTCACGCTGCACTTCGGGGGTCGGCATGCCCAGCAGGCGGCCCATCTCTCCGGGGTGCGGCGTCAGAATGGTCGCCGCACTGCGCCGGCCCCAGTCGCGAGGCCCGGCTCTGCCCGCGTCTGCAAGCATGTTGAGAGCGTCCGCGTCGATGACGAGCGGGCGATCCGTCTGCTGCCACAGCCGGCGCAGCCAGCCGGTGTCGCCCTCGAAGCGGCCGAGGCCTGGCCCGGTTGCAATCACGTCGCGGCTCTCCGCAAGACGAAGCACGGCTTCGGCGGAAGCCGCGTTCCACTCGCCGCTGTCGCCATCTGCCGCGGCTGCGAGCATGAGCTCAGGCACACTGCCGATGACATGCGGCAGCAGTGCCGCCGGCAGCACCCATGTGGCGAGTCCGCAGCCAGCGCGCAGCGCAGCCTTGGCCGAGAGCAGACCTGCGCCGCTCATCGGCAGACTGCCTGCGGCCAGCAGTACGTGGCCGTAGGTACCCTTGTGCCCGTCAGGTGCCCGCAGACGATCCGTATCCACCTTCAGGGCACCACGCATCACTTCCTCCGTCAACAGACGAACGGAAGGACCTTGCTCCGGCGCAAGCCGTGCCGGAATGCCGATGGCGCGCACCACGATGCGCCCTGCGGCCGTCGCGCCCGGATACTGTACAAGTCCGCGCTTCAGCAGCGCGAGGCATACAGTCACCCGCGCTTGAATGCAAGGCTCGTATACCTCCCCGGTGTCGGCATTCAGCCCGCTTGGCACATCGGCGGACACGACCGGCTTGCCGCTGTCGTTCGCTGCCTCAATCAGCACCGCGTAAGCTCCTCGCGGCGCCCCCCGCGAGCCGGTGCCCAGCAGTGCATCGACGATGCCTGTGCACCGGCTGAAGTCCACGGCTTCACGGCCGTGGACAAGGGCAGGGATGCCGAGCTGCGCAGCGGCATCCCGCTGCACTGCGGCTTCGCCCCGCAGTGACTCGGGCGCATCGGCGTAGATCAAGGTCACGCCGAGCCCCGCTTCAAGCAGATGGCGGGCCGCAACCAGCCCGTCCCCGCCATTATTGCCCTTACCGATCAGCATGTACCAATGCTGATCAGCGGGGTGCGCCATCACCAGCGCCGGATCCGCGATGATGTCGCCCCCGGAGCCTTGGCGATCACCGGGCCCGGTGTGTGCTCGCTGTGCATCTCCCTGCTCCCGGCGCCTTTTGTGTTCAGCCACCCTACCGTCCGTAGCCTCTTCCCGGCACAAGGCGATAACTTCCTCCGCTATGGCTCTGCCCGCGTTCTCCATCAGACTCGCAGCAGGAATGCCCAACTTATGGATGGTGTGCTCATCTACAGCTCGCATCTGTTCAGCGGTGACGATAAACAAGGTTCATCCCTCCACGGTGAGTAACTTCTCATTCTGCGTTTGGCATCATTCAATTCTACTAGCTCCCGGCACACTTTCCCTTAATAAGCTACCGTAAAACGGGAACCAATAAACTGCGGATCATCAAGCTCATCCACCAATGCCGCAGCAAAGTCGCCAACCGAGATCGTGCTCTCTCCCAGATCATCGGTGACCAAACGATTCATCCCGATCCGGAAATGGCCTGTCCGCGGTCCGGATGTAATTGTTGCCGCTGGGCTCATATACGTCCAGTGGATATCCGATTCCTCGATTAAGCCATAAGCATCCACATGTGCCTTAGCCAGGGTTCTAACTTCCTCCGGAAATCCAGGCGTATCCATCAGCATCTCACCGGAATCGGTCAGCAAGCTGCCAGCTCCGCCAACAACAACCAGACGGCTGGCTTTGCCGCGGCGAACACCCTCAATCAGTGAACGTGTAACTTCCAGCAGCTCCTCTTCTTCTCCAAATTTCGGACCATAGGCACTAACGACAGCTTCCTGGCCTGCTGTAAAATCGGCTACCTGATCCGGGTTCAACAAATCGCCCTTTTCCACACGCAGACGTTCATGAACCATTTCCACTTTGGACGGATCACGCACAATCGCAGTCACTTCATGCCCGCGGTCCATAAGCTCCCACAGTATCGTCTTTCCAATTGTTCCGGTCGCACCAAAAATCGCAACTTTCATATTCAATCCCTCTTTTCAGTAGATATCATCTCGTCAACATACCGTTATATTGTAATACTTAATCCTATTGTTATATACCTTAAACGGCTCACGCCATCTTAAACCGTATGTAGTCACTTGTAAACCAAAGTTAATAAACCGACAAATTTCACACATCCAATAAGCAGCGCTGCACCTATCTTCTGCATCCACTGCATTTTTTACACAGCAAAAAAAGCCGCTATAGCGGCTTCAAGATCGGGATATCTTAATTATATCCGTTCATCCTCTCCCTGCCTCCACCACATGCCTTCCGATTTCGGGCTGGTATAGGTAAAACCAAATTGGGAGTAAAGGCGATCTGCAGGTACATCTGCAAGAAGACTCACCAAGCCTCGAGCAGGCACATGTTCACGCAAGTATTTCATGATCTCGCTCATAATCAACTTGCCATATCCCCTGCCTTGAACATCCGGGTGAACAGCAATATCCACCACCTGAAAGAAACAACCGCCATCCCCAATAACCCTACCCATGCCTACGAGTGCATCTTTATTACGTAAACATACGGCAAAAAGACTGTTCGGCAGTCCAATTTCTGCTCCCTCCTTGCTCATCGCACTGAGACCCGCCATCTGTCGCAAGGCAAGATACTCTGCTGCTGTGGGTGGAATGTGTTCCATGCTGATCTGGTCCATGAATTGTGCCCCTTTCTGCTTGAATTCATCTACTTCCTGTGTAATAGTGAGAGAAAGCTTACGTGAAGCGTGTTTCAAGATACGTCAAGTTTGTGCAAAGGAGGAAAACGTGTGTTTCAACCCTGGATCAAAGAGCTACTATCGCGCCCCGGCGCTGAGGCTGTGCTGTTTGGAGTCATAGCTTTGCTGCTTGGGATATATATATGGTCCGCCACTAAAGTTCGCCGCAGCCACGAAAGGCGAATGCGAAGGATACAAAATACATTATACATAAGCACAACCCTGTTGGGAAAACTCACCATTCTGGAACATAAAAAGTATTCATTCTCACAAAATGAACAACATGATCTGTTCATGGCCATGCTGGCCTGCAAATCAGCATCTGACCTCTCCTCTACGTTACAGGATCAGATCCGCGACTGCATCAAGGAGCATGATCCTGCCAGACTCGCGCTGATGCACAGAGCATTGGAACGAGAATGCACCGCATTATCAGATGAACTTGGTCAAGATACCCGAACAGATCATTGGGGCGAGGCCATCTGGACAATCTTTCGGCCTCTGGCCGAACCAGCTGCACTGGCAGCTACCCTGTTGCTGGTTGTTGATCTTGTGTTCCGTCAGCGACTGTTGGACGTTTCTGTAGATTCATGGGAGAGCGTCCTCCCGTGGTTGCGTGCAGTTTCCTTGATGATTGCCATCATGTATGGTTATCTGCTCTGGGCCAGCCTTCGCCGCGAACCATCAGGTACAGTTAACAAATTACTCTTCTTGCTGATCGTGCTATGCTCGCTGCTCCATCTGATTGGGCCTGCTGCTGCTCCTTATGCCTTGGGATTACAGCTGGTCCTGTTCACTTCAGGTTTCGGGTTTACTGGAACTCGCCCACGGAGTGATCGCCCTTATGTAGGTCATACCGAGCTGGAGCCAACGAATGAGCCACCTACTGAAATCGAAGTGAGTGCAGCACGTAAAGCTGGTGCCTACACGGGCGAATAGTGAGGACCATTCCCTTTTTTTCATGTAATCTATGATAATCAAATGGGTAAAGCAGAACTCTCACTACTGATCCCTCGTGTTGCTCAAGATGGAAAAAGGACTGAACTACAACGTAGTTCAGTCCTTTTCCATATAATAATAGTATTACTTCAATCAATGACATAGCTTATTTGGCTACAACATGTGCAATGATGCGATCCTTTTCGTAAGTAACCTGAACGTCATAACCATCCGCTGTGACTTGGTCGAATTCACCTTTAATTACGCCAGCCGTAATTAAAGTAATATCTTTGGAACCTTCGATCTTATAATTGGACAAGTCCAGATTGAGGCTTCCTCCATCCAGATACAGCTTTTTGCCAACATTAACCTTACTGTGATCATCGTCCATAACCAATTCCAACGTTCCATTGTCCATGGTAAGGTTTCTGTTTAATTTTAGTGCTCCATCCGCATGAACGATGACTTTTCCATTCTCCACATACAGATCACCTAGACCAAAGGCAGTTGCAGATTCAGCCACCAGCGTTCCTGCCTGCAGCAGCGTTCCGCCTGTGTAACTGTTATTGCCTGTCATGGTAAGTGTTCCTGTTCCCTTTTTCGTCAGCATCCCACTGCCGGAGATATCATTTCTCCACCAATCCTCTGCATTGAAGCGCCCTTTGGAAGCATCCATATCCACAGTTACATTGTTTATGAATGCACCGTAGCCATCCGCTGCCGTCACCAAGTCCAATCTGCCCCAACCGTTAGACTCGTCCAGAACCGGATAACCGGAATCAATGGATGTCGTATACAACACTTCTCTACGCTGCTCATCGGTCAAATAAGGCTGGCGTGTCTTCAATAGCGCCTCTGCTCCTAATGGTACTTCAGGAGCCAAACCTTTGATTCCTGTTTGTGGCAGTCCATATGTGAGTTTATCGCGATAGAAGGCTTTATTGGCGTCATGATCTTCCCATTTCTTTTCGTCATATGCACTTTTGAAGGTATAATCCTCTGTTACCGTGTGTGCATATTCGTACAAACTCATATTTTCTTTTTCTGCCAATGCTCCGAACACTTCTCCTGCATTGGTATATGCCTTTTCCATCAATTCCTGGTTTTCTTCCTTGTTGAATGCATATGCTGCCATAGCTGTCGCTTGAATTCTTGCACCTATGACATCAAGCGGCGAGTGCATCCCGGTCACAATGCGATTTTCACCCATTTGAGCAGCTCTTGTTAAAAATTCAGAGAATCGTTCTGGCGTAGCGTAGGCAAAAGGAAGCACAGACAGATACGAAGCACTGGTATGACCGCTTGGGAATGCTCCATCCTTACCTCGTCCATCCTCCGCTATTCTTCGTACATAGCTTAATGCAGGGATAATTTCCACGTTGCTTTCGTATTGTTGGAAATGCTTTTCTCCCGTTGTTTTTGTTCCTCCTGAAGCCAAAGGCTCTTCTGTCACTTCACCCTTGCCTAAGGTTTCCCACACAGCCAAACCATTCTCATCGACAACCTCTTTCACTTCTCCGTTCGAATTCATTCTCCATGGTCTTGGGGAAGAGTAGAAGTATTTCGAAGGGTTGGAGGATGAAGGAATTTTGAATCGAACCAGATCCACCAGAGCTACCATGTCTGCAAGCTCCGTCTTAGCCCAATCACTTCCCATTCCCTGGCTTTGGTCTTCTGCCGTTTCTTCTGTCAAGACAACATCCATATCCTTGATATCTCTTTCGACGCTTGTCGTTGGCTTGACGATGTCTACATATGTGTTAGCCAGTGGGCCAAAAGCTTCCATCATACTGTAGATCTTATCTCTCTGGTCATCGTAATACGCTGCTAACGCCTCTTCATCGGTACGATTTTGCGTCACATCTTCTACATATTTGATGTTAGCAACCCAAGTCGCTTGATTTCGAATTTCTTCGTTCGCAAATGTTTTTTGGTCTGCGACTGCTGTCTTTTGATCATTTTTAAAGCCATCATAATAGGGGGTCGGTCCATCGCCATACTTTGCAACCTCTCCCTTAACTCCCGGTTTGGTCGCTGCTGTTCCATCTCTCCAATCCGATTGGTTCATGGACCAGACTTGTTCGAAACCGTCCAAAATATCAATAAATGGATTCGTTGCCGCAATATTTTTCAACGTGCCGTCGTCCGCATTGGCTCCATGTTCGACTGCAGACAGACGAGCTTCTTCGGCAGGGGGTTCCACATTCAGCACATTAGCCGTGCCCTTTGGCTTGAATGGTTTAGCATCTGCGCTCGAGTCTATTTCCAAGGCATTAAAAAGTGCACTTACCGCTTCTGCCCGAGTGATCGATTGCAGTGGTTTGAAGCTTCCATCTGAATATCCGGATATAATTTTGGCTGCTGCAGTTCCACCTACAGCTCCTCTGCTCCAATCCGCTATGGACGAAGCATCGCTAAATGCATTCGCTGCTCCCTCATTCAGGTCCAGATTCAGAATGCCAGCGATGATTTTGGCCGCTTCCTGACGTGTGATCGGATGTTGAGGTTTCATCGTTTGATCCGCATAACCATCCATATATCCAGCCGCACTAGCTGTAGAAACGGCCTGATAATACCATGCATCCTCAGAAACATCATTAAAGTTAATTGCAGCTTGTCCCGCATATCCAAAAGCACCATTCACCAGATTCATAAATTCTGCTCTCGTAATCTCGTTGTTTGGTTTGAATGAACGATCCAGATAGCCCCGAATCAGTCCTTCATCACCCCATGCTTGAATGTTTGCTTCCGCCCAGTGTCCCTTAATATCAGAGAACTGAATCTTCTGATCGGCTGCAAAGCTCCGATCTGCAAACGTTGGGCTTACCATAGACAACATTAGAAGTAATGCCAGTGATTTTTTAAGTGGTTTTCTCATGGCCTGCAAATACACGCTCCCATAATCGTAATTTTTCGATTTCATCAGCGAATGTGTAGGATGGTCTCCATTCATTCCGTGTCTGATCTGGGGTTAACTTTAGCACTCGGGGGAGCCTGGCATCTATAGAACAAATTCCGTTTTATATCAAATTCGTACGTTTTGGCCGGTGTATTCTCCAAAAAATAGAGTGAATAATAGAATCGTCATCTAGAGTGCAGTTGTTTGTAAATTTAGATTAACGGAAAGTAAATTATTCTGGGGGTGTTTGTTAAATTTCGATCAACATGATTTCTAGTCCCGGGGCTATTATATAATGATGAAGTTGTCTAGAAACCCGTTATGAAGGAGGAAAAAGAATGCGCAAGCTCTTCCAGTCGGTGAGATCCAGGATGATTTTTTCCTATCTTGCTGTCGTCCTTGTTATTGCGCTTCTTTTCGGATCTATCTTATATCTCTTCTTCTCCCATCAATACAGCAAAGAGATTCGGATCAACAAACAATTGCAGCTGCAAAGTACCGTCAATTATATTGAGACCTCCGTTATCGAAAAGGTGAACCAAGTCTATCTTTCTCTTGCCCTGGGCAGCCCAGTCAGCATTCAGCTCGATAGCCTGCAAGGAAACCACAGCAAAATTCTGGACATTGAGCAGCTGCTCAAAAGTCAGGTGCAGAATTATTCCGACCTGATTCAGGCCATTCATGTGTACGATACAGAGAATCATTTCATGATCTCTTCTGTATATGGGCTGCAGCTCCATGAGGTCAATCCTTCGAGCGAAGATACTGCCTACGACTGGATTGAAGCGATGAAAAAGAGTGACAAAAGCTCCTTATGGATGCAGACACGTATGGTTCCCGAGGACACTTATATCGAATCACCCGAACAGAGCAGCACGATGCCTCTAATCTCCTATGTTCACAGTTATCCATTTCAGTCCTCTGGACAAGACAGTAAGGTCATGGTTGCGATTGATATCAAAGAATCGACGATCAGTCAGCTGATTCGTAATATGATTCCTGCAGACTATGAAAATACATACATCGTAGATCAGCGTGGGGTCGTCATATCTGCCGCTGATAAATCGATGTTAGGCAGCTCCACGAACGAGACTCTGCTTCAATCGCTGCTCTCCAGTCCTTCTTCCGGCGAGAGCTTCACGCAAAACTTTAATCATGATGCTTATGTTGTTTCCCAGGAGCAATTCGAAGAAAATGGATGGAGAATTTACACAACCATCCCGAATAAAAGCTTCTATTATAAGCTGGATAGCTTAAAGGAGGTCTCTGCGCTTCTGGGTTTGCTTGCTGTAGCGGTTGGGATAGCCATGTCGTTCGGCTTCACTGTAGCCAATTACAGTCCCCTTAAGCGTATCCTGAATAATATCAAGGCCAGGGTAGATAGCCCCGGCAGCCTGAAGCAGAATGAATATCGATTCATCGATTCGGCTATCAGCAGCCTATCCATCAAAGTCGATAGTTTGGAAGAAACGCTGCAGGCCAATCACAAAATGATTAGGCACAGTATCATGCTGAATATGTTAAATAACCGATTTACGCCTGAGGAACTTAAAGAACAGCTGCAGTCTGTTCAGGTGTCTGTGGCCTATTCCCGCTATCGCTGTATCGTCATTGACCCCGTCAGCGAGAAGTGGAAGGAATTGCAGCCACGACAGCTGCAGCATACGTTGTACACGATGATTCAGCAGCTGGAGACAGCAGAAATGGCTGAAACCAAGCTGCTTGCGGAGGAATTGCAGGATCACAAAATAGCCGTGATCATCTGTACGAACCAACGCGAAGAGCCTGTTTCGGATCACATTGTATCCTTTATTCATTCCGAGGCGAGAAACAGGTTCGGTCTGGAATTTGCAGTGTCGTTAGGCGGCTGGGTAGAGCATTTCACGAAGATTCACACAAGCTATCATGAGGCGAAAGCCTTGATTCAATACAGCTATTTCTTTCCCGCTCTGTCTGCCATTCAAGACCTTGATCTCCTGCAAAGGGAAACCAGCAGTTTGGAGATTCCGGACGCTTACCTCATGAGTTTTGAGAAGAAGTTGCAATCCCGTGATATGGATGGTACGGTTCAGGCCATTCAGGATGTGGTATCGACCATCAAGGAAGGCCTCTATTCAGCCGAATACAGCCGCATTATTTTATTAAAAATGGTTTCCATATACGCTGACTGCATCAGTCAGGTGCGCTGGCAGCCCGCCGAGATGAGCTCCATGAATTTGTACAAGCAATATTCCTCGTTCTACAATATCAACCGGTATTCGGAATGGATGACTGATCTGGTAACCGAATTTATCACACAGATGGAGAAACGAAGCGAGGTCAGGAGCCCGGATACCATTTCAGCTGTCAAAGCCTACGTTCGCGAGCATATTTCGGGCGATCTCACGCTGGATCATGTCGCAGAACAGGTGTATATCAGTCCCAAGTATCTTAGTAAGATTTTCAAGGAAGAGACTGGCATGGCCTATTCGGAATATGTCACCAATCAGAGAATGGAACGCGCACGCGAACTCATCGCACAACAGGAATTTACTATTGAGCAGGTTGCGAGCACGGTCGGATACCGTACCTCTGCTTACTTCATTAAGAAGTTCAAAGAAATTCACGGCTGTACACCGAAAAACTTCATGCGCAGTCTGATGAACTGAATAGCCGAAGGGTTATCCCTATCCTAGGACATTGACCCAGATATCAAACCATGAGAAGGAGCTGCTATGAACCTCAACCTTTCAAGAGCTCTGTGTCTATTGATCACAACCGTTATCCTTATCATATGTATGAGTGGCTGCACCGTTTCGGGGGAACAACGCGCTCAAATGCAGCAGCACAATCCTGCTGATGAGTCTGAGAAGGATACAGAGCCGCCATATACAATTTCCTGGACCATGCATCAGAATACTCCCGTTCCTGAGAATGCAGAGATGATCACCTATATTGAGGATCTTTTTGATGTGAATCTGGAGGTGTGGAACCTGGAGAACAGACGCTATGAGGACCTGCTGGACTTGAAGCTCGCTCAAGGAAACATACCGGATCTTCTTCGGATCAGGCAGCCACATGATCTGCTTAAATATCAGATGCAGGGGGTATTAGCAGAAATTCCCGAGGACGTACTTGAAGAACATGCGCCTAATATTGTGAAGCGAATCCGTGATTATGATTCACGTTACCTGGAGTACGGAAAAATAAATGGCGCCTTATATGGAATCCCGGTCATCAATCAGACTAACATCTACCGGACCCCTATTGTATATCGGGAAGACTGGCTGGAGAAACTCGGTTTCGAAGTTCCGCGAACATTAGAGGAGTTTGAGACAGTTATGTATGCATTCGCCAAAGGTGACCCTGACGGAAATGGGAAACAGGATACATACGGGTTATCCAAAGAGGGCATGAATGTCGTTTTTGGTGCTTTTGGGCAGTCCGTTTTTACCGAGCAGCTATATTTTAACCAAAAAAATAACCGACTCGTGATCGGCGCATTGGAACCTGAGATGAAGAAAGCCCTAGCTTATCTGCAGAAGTGGTATCAGGATGGGATTATCGATCCTGAATTCATAACTGGAGAAAATAAAGGTGGCTACAAGCATTTGTCGCATGCGTTTATTAATAGCAGAATTGGGATGACCTCCATGGGCAATTATTATCATTGGACTCAAGACGGCGATTATAGCATTCTTAATGAAAAGGATGAGGAAATTCCCGTCGGAGCCATGTTCAATGTCCATGAACTCCTGCAGAAGAACGCATCCGCAGGCGTTGAATTCGGTCCTCCTGTTACAGGTCCTGATGGACTCAGTGGCTCCAAAGGCTACAATCTGCTGATGAGTTTCATTACAATCGGGGCCGATACGGTCAACGAGCCTGGTAAACTGGAAAAAATCCTTGAAATCCTCGATTATGTCAGTGCTAACTCCGATCCGGCAGAGCAGATCAAAATGGAATATGGCCTTCCAGGAAAGCACTGGAACTGGAGCTCTTCATCTTCAGGGGAATTTCACATTCTGCCCCCATATAACCGTATGGAGAATTACACCAATATGATCGGCTCCAGCATTGGCATGACCGTTCCAGGCGCAACCTCTGGCAAACGGGAGCAGTGGGCTGCATCTGAGAGATTGACGGAGAACGGTATTTATAATCATCTGGAGGTCGCTACCCCTGCCCTGATTCAATATTCATCTGAGTTGATCCATATGAGGGACAGAGCATACATCTCCATCATCACCGGCGATCAGCCTGTTGAAAGTTTTGATACCTTCGTGGAGGAATTTATGGAAGCAGGCGGGAAGCAGGTGCTGACTGAAGCTAATGAATGGTATAACGGGCAAATGGAGACAAATTCCACGAAATAGTTTGGCCACATTATCACATTAAAAGCATGAATTACCCATGAGTTTCCAAAAGAATACGTGTTCTTTGGAAAACTTATGGGTAACCCACACTAAGCCAATCTATGCTTCAATCTGTGCTCCCTGATGCCGCCTCAGTCTCTTACCCCTTCGCACTTGCGTTCGATCCGCGCAATGAGCGGGGGGAGCTGCTTCGTGCAGTGCTGCCGGATTTGGAGGTGCTGCCTGAGGGCGTGTTCTCAAATCGTTTGCGTTCAGTCCGCTCCATCTGCACAATCTGGCCTTCATGTACAACGATGTGAAGCGAGCCAAACTCCATGTCATTCAGCTGTCCGGCAATTCGATCCATCCATACCTCATCCACTTTTAACGGCTTAGCCATAGAGCCGCCTCCTCTTCCCGGGCTGCTGCCCGCTATATGATTGACGCATGATCATCCATCCGACTTATAATTCATTCTTATCCAACCCATATACTTGGTTTATACATTAGCAGGGCTTCCAGTAGCTGTCAATCTGTATTTTCAAGAAACATTATCGAAATATAATGAACTCATGATTTCTCCCAAATAAGCTGGAAATGGGCCAAAATTCGGACCCTTAATTACTTCTCTGAAACGGTTCTGTGTCCCAGCCAGCTCTTGAGCAGCAGCGTTGCCAGAGCCAGAATCAGTAATAAGGAAGCGACTGCGAACGATGCCGAGAACTGATACTCGTTGTACAAAATCTCGACATGCAGCGGCAGTGTATTCGTCTCTCCGCGAATATGTCCCGACACCACGGATACAGCTCCGAACTCGCCCATCGCACGGGCATTGCACAGAATGATGCCGTACAGCAGCCCCCACTTAATGTTGGGCAGCGTGACATTCCAGAAGATGCGCCATCCCGAAGCGCCGAGCGTAACTGCCGCCTCCTCTTCCCGCGTACCCTGATCCTCCATTAATGGAATGAGTTCTCGCGCTACAAAAGGAAAGGTAATAAACAGCGTTGCGATTATGATACCAGGCAAGGCAAAGATAATTTTGATATCATGCTCTGCCAGCCACGGACCAAACCAGCCATTGGAGCCAAATACCAGTACAAAGATCAACCCGCCCACAACTGGCGAGATGGAGAAGGGGAGATCAATTAACGTGATCATGATTCCCTTTCCCTTGAACTGGAACTTGGTGATGACCCAGGCTGCAGCTACACCAAATATCGTATTCAGCGGTACGGTAATCGCCGCTACCAGCAGTGTCAGCTTCAGGGCAGACATGGCATCCGGTTCGGTGAGAGCTGCAATATAGACATCCCACCCTTGCTTCAGTGCTTCCATCATTACAATGATTAGTGGCAAAATGAGAAGCCAGAGCAGTACCAGACTTGCCAGTCCGATCAACAGCCATTTGACCCATGGAGCTTCCGTAGTTGCACGGTTTGTCCCCGGACCGGTTCGCACTTGCGGAGCAGGCGTTATTGGAACAGAACCCGCCATCATATGTACCTCCTTTTGGTTTAAGGTTGGCTTATTACGCCTAAGCCCGGCCTGCCTTCCTGCTCCAGCGCTGAAGGGAGTTAATCACCAGCAGCAGGACAAAAGAAACCAGCAGCAGCAGCAAGGCTACAGCCGTAGCTCCTGCGTAATCGAACTGCTCCAGCTTCGCCATAATCAGCAGGGGTGCAATCTCCGTTTTCATCGGCATGTTACCCGAGATAAATACGACCGATCCATATTCACCAATGCCTCTGGCAAAAGCAAGTGCAAACCCGGTCAGCAGCGGCGGGATCAGGTCTGGAAGCAATATCGTCCGAAAAATTCGCCATCTCCCTGCTCCCAGCGTTGCGGCTGCCTCTTCCACTTCGGCTTCCAGCTCTTCCAAAACCGGCTGTACCGTACGTACAACAAACGGAATGCCGATAAACATCAGTGCCAGGGTAATACCTGCCTGCGAATACGCCAGCTTGATACCCAGAGGCTCCACAAGCTGCCCTATCCATCCATTCCCGGCATATAGGGCCGTAAGGGCAACACCTGCCACTGCAGTAGGCAAGGCGAATGGCAGGTCAATGACTGCATCAAACAGGCGCTTGCCTGGGAATTCATATCGGACCAGCACCCAAGCCAAGAGCAGCCCAAGAACCAGATTAATCAAGGCAGCGACTCCTGCAGTCAGGAAGCTAACCTTGAAAGAAGCAAGTACCCGGGGGTTACTTGCTGTCTCAATTAACGTGGACCAGGTCAGGCCCGTGGAGTTAAAGATCAACGCTGCCAGTGGAATAAGTACAACTAGGCTCAGGTAGAACACACTGTACCCCATTGTCAATCCGAAGCCCGGCAGTGTGCGTCTCCGGGCCACCATCACCTTGCTCATGGACGTTCATCCTCTCTGCCTTCAGCCGGTAGGCTGGTTGGCCGCTTACATGGTCGTGAGCTTTATTTGTATCCAAAATTAACTGCCTGGAACGTAGATCTGATCAAAGATTCCGCCGTCATTGAAATGCTTGGCCTGCGTATCCCGCCAAGTGCCAAATACATCATTCAGGGTAAACAATTCAACATCCGGGAACTGGTCTTTGAATTTCTCCTTCACGCTATCCAGCGTCGGGCGATAGTAATTTTCCGCGGCAATGGTCTGCCCCTCTTCGCTGTACAGATATTTCAGATAAGCATCTGCCACCTCGCGGCTGCCTTTTTTGTCTGCATTTTTATCCACGATCGCTACAGGTGGTTCAGCCAAGATACTAACGGAAGGAACAACGATATCGAATTTTTCCGGACCTAGCTCTTTTACCGATAAGAACGCTTCGTTCTCCCAGGCCAGCAGCACATCACCGATACCACGTTCAACAAATGTTGTCGTAGAGCCACGTGCCCCGGAATCAAGTACAGGTGCATGCTTGAAGAGTTCACCAACGAATTTCTTCGCCTTCTCCTCATCATTGTTGTTTTTCTTCAGTGCATATCCCCATGCCGCCAGGTAATTCCATCTTGCTCCACCGGACGTTTTCGGATTGGGGGTAATCACCTGGGTATCCCCTTTGATCAGATCATCCCAGTCCTTGATGCCTTTTGGATTGCCTTTGCGTACCAAAAATACAATGGTTGAAGTATATGGGGAGCTGTTGTGCTCGTATTTATCCTGCCAGCCGGCATTAATCAGCCCTTTATCCTCGATCGCATCAATATCATATCCCAATGCCAGTGTAACGATATCTGCGTCCAAGCCATCGATCACGGAACGACTCTGTTTACCGGAACCGCCGTGTGACTGCTTAATCGTCACTTCCTGGCCTTTTTCTTTTTGCCAATACGCCGCAAACGCCTTGTTATATTGCTCATACAGTTCTCGCGTCGGATCATAGGATACATTCAGCAGCTCGATGGCTTTGGCAGCTTCCTTGCCGCTATCCTGCTCTCCCGATGTTCCTGCCGCACTGGAGCCGCTGCTCTCCGACCCGCACGCTGCCAGTAACCCTGTTAATACCAATGCCAGACCAACCAGAATACCCTTATGAATTCTCTTTTTCATAAACAACACTCCCCCCAGAATGGTTCTGCAATGACTACCTCAGGCAGGCTGAACAGTATGGAACGCACCGAAAAAAGAACAAAAGACGGAGGAACCACCCGCACACTTCTCCCTCACAAAGTCATGCCGACCCAAGGCCGTGTATGCTTCATCCAGAAATGATGTGCTGCAGTGTTCCTCCGTCGATACGGTTAGAACGTTATTCTGTTCAAGTTACTCTTCTCTGACTGTAATGACTGCTGACGCAATAGTTAAAGCAATCATTTTCATTATTCCTACCTGTTTAGTAAGTTATATGCATATCATAAGGGCAGCCCTCTGACGTGTCAAACGTTTTTTCCGATTTGTTCCGGATTTCTATCCGATTGACATGGAATGAAAAATGGACAACAGGATTCCCCTGTTGTCCTCAGATCAGGCAGAATAACGAATTAACATTGCATCTTGCTCTGGTTGCCGCAGCTCATGCTTATCTCTTATTTCCCGACATAATGAATATTGGGTACCGGTGGCGTGCTCATGCCTTCACCCAAATAAAAACCGGTGTGGGGCGGTTGATTATAGGCAACATTTTGCCATGCGATACCCAGACGATACACCGGATCATGCATCAGGGTATAAATCCGCTTGTCCGTGACCGCAGTTGTGGTGTAGATCCGCAGCGCAGAGCTATCGCTTGTCCGCCATACCACCTCTTCCCTCCAGTCCCCGAACAGGTCAGCCTGCAGATTCGGTGTGGATTTTGTACCATTATTGGAGGAAACACCTGAAGCTGTCAGCAAATTAACCGTTTTGCTGTTGGCATAGTCCCACTTATCGATTCGGTTGCTGTCCAGCAGTTCCCGCAGCAGATCTCCATCCCACCAGATGCCAAAATTCGTGGATGAAGGCAAGGTTGTTCCAATTTTCTGTCCTTTGGCTGTATACAGACCACCGTCCGCCCAAACCTCCGCCCCCTTATATCTCGGGTCGATATCCGCTGCCATGCCGCGTCCGATATCCTTTGTTGTAGGTATGCCCCAGATCAGCTGCCCTGTACGTGCATCACGGAATTCAACTCCCGCATTGGACGGGGTCTCATGAACCTGAAATACCTCCAGCCCGGCACGGTCGGGGTCCAGGTCACTTAGATGCATGGCGTCGCCATGATGAAGGCCTGTCGTGTACAACCCTTTTCCGTTATCATCCACCGCCATGGCACCGTAGATAATCTCATCCTTGCCGTCTCCATCCACGTCCGCTACGCTCAGATTATGATTCCCCTGCCCGGCATATCCCGAATTGCCGGATGTATTCGAATCGAATGTCCACTGCTTCGTCAGCTGCCCATTCCGCCAGTTGTAGGCTACAAGCACCGTACGAGTGTAGTATCCACGTGCCATGACCAGACTTGGACGTTCTCCATCCAGATAGGCAATCGCTGCGAGGAAGCGATCAACCCGGTTGCCATAATTATCTCCCCAATCGGATACGTTGCCACGTGCCGGTTCATAGTTCACTGTGGACAGGGCTTTGCCAGTCTGCCCATTGAAGATGGTCAGGAATTCCGGTCCGGATAGAACGTATCCGCTGGAATTGCGGTAATCCTTGCTGGCATCGCCAATGACCGTACCGGTGCCATCCTTGCTTCCATCAGCCGTTCTCATCGCAACCTCGGCCTTGCCGTCTCCATCCAGGTCATACACCATGAACTGGGTATAATGAGCACCTGCGCGGATATTTTTGCCGAGACTAATTCGCCATAAACGTGTCCCGTTCAATTTATAGGCATCGATAAATACTTCACCGGTATATCCACTCTGAGAGTTATCCTTGGAGTTGGAGGGGTCCCACTTCACGATTAGTTCATACTCCCCGTCGCCGTCCAGATCGCCTGCACTGGCATCATTGGCGCTATACGTATAAGCCACCCCATCCGGTGTTGTCCCGCCCGATGGTATGCTGAGAGGCACAGACAGGTAGTTGTTTCCCCATACACTCGCAGCAGCCGAAGCCGACTGCTCGGTTCCGCCCACTACAGCCCGAACCGTATATTTGGAACTGCTTGTCCCGCTGGCGTCCTGAAGGTTCGTGCTATTGGTTATGGGGGATGCGTTCACTTTGGTTCCATCCCGATATACATTGAACGAAACATTGGATCCTTCCGTACCCAAAAGACGCCAGCTGACAAATACACCCGTACCTGTCTTTACCGCAACCACCCCACGGTCCAGAAACTCCATCTGACGCGTACCCGCCGCCTCGGTTACCGGTGTGTTCCCCAGTCCTAACGCAGTCGTCAGCATGGCTGAACTTAGCAGGGCTATTCCGGTAATTCGCAGCGCCCTTCTCCAAGACAATCGATTCAACATAGAATAATAGCCTCCCCAAATGGAATTGGTAAGCCCGTTGTCTCCTTAGCGTCATCTTTATGTAAGCGCTTTAATAATTTCATTCTAAATTAAACATTTAATTCCATCTATAGGTCTAAATTAGTAATTTTGTGTCGTAAGCACTTTGATTTTGTATTCTTCGGAATACCTTGAACTCTCGGGATACATTGAAAAATAAAAAATAAAAAGACCATGCTGGATCAGGCCCATGCATGGTCTTGAGTTAATCGGATTTGAATCTGCTCAATTGCAGCACTGCAGCTTATACCACAGGCGTAATGCATACCGGACGTGACACTTCGAGCTTGAATCCATTGTGCGTCAGGCGCCCATCTTCCCCATCCATTTGAAAAGCAACAATATTGTTGCTATCCTGATTGGCCACGAGCAGGATGCCGCCTGGCATCAAATTGAAGTTACGAGGAGTCTGACCGATGGTCGACGTCCATTCCACAGCTTCCAATTTTCCGGATTCCTGATCAATATGATAAAGCACGATGCTGTCATCGCCGCGGTTGGAAGCATACAGGAAACGGCCGCAAGGGGATACACGGATATCTGCAGCTGTTCCTTCTCCCGAATGCCCTTCAGGCAGCGTGGAGATATGCTGCAGTGTATTGAACTCGCCTCTCCGCTCATCATACATGAATGCGGTAACCGTGTTGTTCAGCTCATTAATGACATACGCCCATTTCCCACTCGGATGGAAAACCAAGTGTCTTGGCCCTGAACCAGGAGGCTGATTCGTCTCGCGGTGTGTGACCAGCCTTCCTTCTTCCATACGGTAAACAATAATCTGGTCGAGCCCAAGGTCACATACGACCGCATACTGTCCGGACGGGTCCGGCTGTATGGAATGAGCATGAGGTCCTTCCTGACGATCATCGTTCTTCCCTCTGCCCGTATGTTCAACCAGTGCACTCATCTCTTCAAGCGTCCCTTGATCCCCTACCGGGAATACATTCACACTACCGCTGCTGTAGTTCGAAGTCAGAACCCATTTGGCATCCTTGGTGACCGACACATAGCAAGGAGAAGCCCCTTTGGTCAGCTTGCGATCCATCAGATGCAGTTCACTTGTTGCCGCATCCCTGCGATATACAAGCAACTCGCCCTCATCGGTTTCACTCGCAACGTACAGACAGTTAGCATCTGGGCATAATGCGAGATAGGATGGGTTGTCCACACCCTCTGTGTGACTGACGATTCTCATCTCACCTGTATCTGCATCCAGTGCGCACAGCACAATCCCTGGTTGATCTGCTGATGCATAAGTTCCTGTATAGAAAAATGTTTCATTCGCTGCTGCTTGTTCCATATCTCTCATCTCTCCTTCTCTTTTCCAATTCCATGTCTATCTTTCTTCATTGAGTCGGTTCATGCTCTGGATTAATGCTTCCACTATGATGTACTTACCCAATTCACCGGCTTCTGCTTCATCGGAACACTCGCAACGTTCTGAAGATCATGATATTTCTGTGAACGCTTGCATATCCGTCATTGACTCCCCCATCCTCCCTCACCATAATACAAGTATGAGACCTTACAACCGTACAACCACACTGCGCAAATCTGCTGGATTCCCTATGCAAAAACTCATTGTACTGCCTGATCCTCTGCTCGATGAAGCAGCTCGATACCCAGTAACTTCAGGGCTGTACGTTACGGATATCGGATATTTCCATGAAGCAGAGCATCATTACCGGGATCGGCCTCAAGGATGTGACTCCCATATTCTCATGTATTGCGTACAAGGAACAGGATGGTACGAATTAGATGGCAGCAAACCCCAAGTTGTACATGCAGGTGACCTGGTCATCTTGCCTGCATATATGTCCCACGTTTACGGGGCTAATGCGGCTGAACCCTGGAGCATCTACTGGATTCATCTGCGTGGCGAACACGCTTCTACCTATATTGAACTGCTCCTGGCCCATAAAATCTCTGCCATCGTTCCTTCCAAAGCCCCCAAATGGCTGGAGCTGTTCCATGAATGCTATGATGCACTGGAAACCGGGTACTCCCTGCAAGCCATGATATACGCTTCGCAGATTACGGGCTATATGCTCGGTATGCTGGCCTATGGTCAGGGAACAGGGGTCAGCATGATCAGCAGCAAACGAGCAGCAGAGCAATCGGTCCAGTATATGCTGGAACACCTGGAGCGCGGATTGACGTTAAAGGAGCTAGCAGCACAGGCCCAGTTATCAGCACCCCATTATTCACAACTGTTCAAGCAGGCAACCGGACATTCACCCATAGATTATTTCCTGCGACTCAAAATCCAGCATTCCTGCCGTTATCTTGATTTTACGGACTGGACCGTCAAACAGATCAGCTCCGAACTGGGGTTCAAGGACCCTTATTATTTCTCACGACTGTTCAGCAAAATGATGGGACGTTCACCCACGGAGTATCGCAACAAATCCAAGGGTTAGTTGTGCATTCCCTTGTTACTTGAAATAATGCGAATCATCTGTTGGAAAATTGCAGCAACCTTTTTTAGACAAGGGTCGTCTATAGGGAAAATAGCTTTTATACAAAGGGACTCCCTAGAAAAGTGAGGCGATTTCAACATGAAAAAAAATATACTAGCCACTATAACTGCCGGAGCACTGCTCACACTCTCCCTGAGTGCTGGCCCGATTAACGCTGCTCAAGCCCATTTTACGGACCTTCAAGGTATTGCAGGTGCTGACAAAATTGAAGCTCTGCATCAGGATGGATTGATCAAGGGAGTGAGCGACAGCTTGTTCAAACCGGAACAGCAATTAAATACTGCACAAGGAGTGCAGCTGATTACCGATGGTCTCGATCTGAACCTGGATGCCATCCGTTTTATCAAACAACCGCTCCCGAGTGATACCTTCAGCAACGTCAAGGACGGTGTATGGTACAGCGATGCCTTCGTTCGTGCCCAGTATAATGGAATTCAGATGCCCAAGGATATCGATCCAGCTGCAGAAATGACACGTGAACAATTCACTCTGTTCCTGATGAAGGGAATCGAAGCCAAAGGCGGCCTGCCGATGATTAACATCAAACCGGTAGAAATTACAGATGAACAGGAGCTTACTCCGGAATATCAGGGTGCGGTTCAGCGCTCGCTGGTTCTTAAAATCAACACGCTTGATGCGGATGGCAACTTCAATCCGAAGGAAACCATCACTCGTGCAGAAGCGGCAGTTATGATGTACAATGCCATCGAATACATGGAAAGCTTCCATGCTCCGCAAATCCCGGAAACACCTGAGAAATAAGAATTGCAATGAAGAGCTGGAAAGGATGGGCGGCTGAGCTACCCAATCCTTCCTGCCTCTTACAGCAAATAGCCGCATGCTCCCTGAGAGGGCATGCGGCTATTTTTAATATGAATATATCTTAGAACGAACCTCTAACTACGACATCAGACAATGGTAAACGACCTGCCGGACGAGCCGGTTGTGCCGCTTTACCTACTGTGATCAGCATGATAGGAATGTAACGAGGAGGAATGTTAAATGTTTCAATCAGTTGCTGCGGGTTGTAACCACCCATTGGGCATGTATCATAGCCAAGGGAACGCGCAGCCAGCATAATGTTTTGCGAAGCCAAAGAAGCATTGCGGATCGCTTCGTCGCGAGCCGTTTGCTGGCTTTGATAAGCACCGTTGATTTGACCAACCAACGCGTCGCGAATTTCAGGCTTCAAGTGGCCCGCTTCAACAGCCTGATCATAGATGACTGCATTGCGATTGGCTTCGAGGTCTCCGAGTACAGCGATCGTAACGGAGCTTTCTGTGATTTGACTTTGGCCATAAGCGATCGGCAGCAATTTAGCCTTATCCGCTTCGGATTCAATCACAAGGAATTTCCAGTGCTGCAGGTTCCATGCAGATGGAGCTTCAGAAGCTGCAGTCAGGATTGCAGTGAGATCCTCCTCTGGCATAACAAATCCGGCTTCATATTTCTTGACTGAATGACGCTCGTTAATGACGCGCAGTGTTTCATTGTTTTCAATGCTGGACATTCATTCCACTCCCCAAAATTGTTTTTTTATTATATCTTATCATTTCTGTTGTTTCCATTTATGTTCGCAAGGCCATATCAAGTGATCTCTACGAGATACCCACCTTCCGAAAATAACATCAGCGCAGAGGATCGCACCCATCTGTGTTCACGTTATGCCCGGAATCTCCTGAAACATCCATGAATCTCATTTCCCCGGGACAACGTCCATGCCAATTAACCGTTCGACGACAATTCATTCTTGGACGAAGAGCATGCTTCCCCATTTCCGATACGATGCTTCACATCCTCAATCGATATACTGTCGAAATAGGAAGTTAGCGCATCCTCACCGCCATCATAGATGCTCCCCATGACATCCTGCATGTTAGAGGATACGATGCAATTGGAACCGGACTCTCCGGAACACCAATTGGGCCCAAGTGAGCCGCCGGCAACCAGACGGTACAACTCCCCAAGCTTGATCTCTTCGCTCGGACGACTGAGCAGGTATCCGCCGTGAGCACCTTCCTTGGTGGTCAGATAACCATTCTTCCGCAGCACACTAAGAACCTTGCGTACTCTCGCCGGGTGCGTACCGACGCTATGGGACAGGTCTTCACTGTTCGCCATGCACTCATCCTTCATGGACAGAAAAACCAGACAATGGACGGCAATGGTAAATTCACTGTTCATCACTTACTCCCTTCCCGGCAGCAATCACCGATGTAGTAAAACACAAGGTAAGTTCAACTGTTATTATAGGAATAACAGTTATGTTTGTCAACTTCTGCTCCCCCGTTCAACCAGGCCCAGGATTCCCTGTTATAGCAGCATTTATGGTCCTCAAACAGAACAAGCTCATTTTACGAAAGTAACCGTATTTCTATACAAAATGAACAAAAAAGTGAGCCAATCGCATCGCGAATGGCTCCAAAAAGATAGACATATGAAAGGGCTTACGTCATCATTATAATCGGTATTCCTCAATTTGAAAACGCTTTTTTTGTAAAGAGGAGATTTTCCTCCATTTTTTTTATTTTACGGGGCATCTTGCAAAAACTAATGACATTAGTTATATTACTAATACCATTAGTTTTAGGAGGCCCATTGCATGAGATTAACTCGTGAACATGACGTTATTCAGATTTCCTTTCTCCCCCGTCTTTTCCCTGTGAACGTCTATATCGTGGAAGAAGAAGATGGTGTAACCGTTATTGATGCGGGGATGCCATTTAGTCTGAAGGGGATTCTTGCTACCGCCAAGTCCCTTGGTAAACCGATCACCCGGATTATTCTGACCCATGCCCATGGCGACCATGTCGGTGCGCTGGATGGCCTCAAGGAGGCAGTCCCTTCAGCGGAAGTCTCTATCTCCAGCCGGGATGCCAGGCTGCTGGCCGGAGATGCTGCCCTGCTTCCGGGAGAACCCCAGACCCCAGTACGCGGCAGTGTACCGAAAGGCATCCGCACCCGTCCGGACCGGCTGCTGGAAGACGGCGATCGCATTGGCTCCCTGATCGCGATTGCTTCTCCAGGCCATACGCCCGGGCATATGGCCTTCATGGACACGCGCAGCCGCGTGCTCATTGCCGGCGACGCGTATCAGCTGCATGGCGGCCTCGCCGTCTCCGGCCGCGTGCGCCCGCTCTTCCCGTTCCCCGCGCTTGCGACGTGGAACCGGGAACTGGCTCTGGCCAGCGCGAAGCACCTAGCCGAGCTGGAACCGTCCGTGCTGGCGGTAGGCCACGGACGGATGCTGCACCAGCCAGGGGCCGCCATGCGTGCGGCAGCGGCTGATGCGGAGCAGCGGCTGCGCCCTGCCGGGGGGCACCTGTGAGCCCGCGGCAGGGGCTGGATCGCGGCACACTGCTAAGTGCCGCGGCACAGCTTGCCGACAGCGACGGCTTCCAGGCGCTGACGCTGGCCGCACTGGCCCAGCGGCTGGACGTGCGCTCCCCGTCGCTGTACAACCACATCAGCGGGCTTCCCGGGCTTCGCCAGGAACTGGCGCTGATGTCTGTACTACAGCTCAGCCAGGCACTTGCCACGGCTGCCGCTGAACGCACGGGCGACGAGGCCATACAGGCCATCGCCGCAGCTTATATCGGCTTTGTCCGCCAGCATCCAGGGCTGTACGAAGCCTCGTTCCACGCTCCGGATATCCATGAACCGGAGCTTGCCGAAGCCAGTGCAGCTACGCTGGACATTCTGCTGCATGCATTGCAGCCCTACCCGCTCACCGAAGCCGAAGCGCTGCATGCGGTGCGCGGATTAAGGAGCCTGTGCCATGGCTTCGCATCCATTGAAGCCCAGGGCGGGTTCAACATGGATTTTGATTCCAATGAGAGCCTGCACCTGACTGTCCAGGCCTTCCTTAACGGACTGCAGCATCTGCATCAGGACTGACTCTCCACCTAAATATCTGAAAAGGGATGCAGCACTACACTGCATCCCTTTCTACCTTCGGCCTTTCTCTCCGAACGGTCTTTCCCTATGGCCACACACGCTCTTCGGCTTGAACTTCCTTCAGAATCTGCTTCATGACAGGCACGTACACCTTCCAGTAAAACATATCCGGTATTTCTTTTCGATTCGGTGTAAGCCACTCTCTGATGACATCCCATCCCTTGATCCTGCGCCAGAATGAGTAATGCTCCATCTCTCCGAATGAACCTGTCATATAATACGACTGATAATCTCCATCATTGCGAAGGATGGCCGGAAAATCACCCGGAATACCGGCATTAATCAGCTTCTGCCGTCCTTCTTGAGTCAGGCTCATTTTATATCTTGCCAGTATCGATTCTGGCGAATCCGGCACGACAACATCGAACCAGCTGGTATATTGGAACTCCTGCTGAATGCCGCTCCACTGCCTGCCTTTCTCCGTAAAGGACAGCTTGATCTCTGCTGCCCCGACATCCTTGCCGCCACGCAGCACGATGACCCGGCCATCTTCATGCACCAAGAGAATGCCTTTTCCGGAGTATGGCCAAGCCTGCCCAGCAATACGCTCATAATCCATACGTACCTGTTCAGGCACTTGAACTCGGCTCTGCAGATTGGATATATATTTTCCTCGCCACCCGCTGCTCTTCAAGCCCAAAATGGGATGCAGCTGCTCCCTGACGTTATCCGACGTCCATAAGGATTGTGTATTATACTCTGCAACGACTGCGACCCCTCTGCTGGCTGCTTCGCGAATTTTAAGGACATCATAAACCGTTAATCCTGCGTCCTCCTCGACCTTCTTCGTTCTGAAATTAACAGGAGGTGCAGCATTTGTTTTCGATGAAGCCAGATAGATCAGATCGGTTTCAGTGACTTCGTCCGGAAGTTTTTTCGTTATTGGGGAAGCATGCTCTAGGAGGTTAACCTCATCCTCATTTTCGTCATAAACGTATCGTTCTCCAGTCTTCTGTACAATCTTCTGTTGATTTAACAGCCAAACCAGGCCCTTATATCCCGGAGAAGGTGCATTAGCATTCGTTTTGTCTATTATCATGATGTTCAGCAGCACTGGTGCTTGAGATTGCCACCAGATCCAGGGGACAACCAGACCGACCGATATCAGTGTCAGACAAGCCAGCAACCATAAGGTTAGCGGCCTGTGGTTTCTTTTCATGCTGTGTCTTCCTCCCAGGGTGTCTTGCTTGCTCTCTTTGTGCATCGATATCGTGCTTGATTACCTGTTTTGCCCTTGTTCGCATAAATGCACCTGCATTGGACAAAATAATACAAATTTCCAATGCCAAACTGTGTTAATCTCGTTATACCGTATTCGGGCAAATGATGCACTAAGCATTCTATCGGCTTTCTTGGTTTGTGATATAATAGAATCTATATATAGAAACATTAAATTCTATGATTTGTTTGATGATCCGGATGTACGGAACATATATTATTCCAGAAAGAGGGATACTTTCGTGGCTCAAATCAGTCCGTCTTACCTTCAGATCGGTGCAACCCTGGGTATGCTCATCATGGCATTGCTTGCCATTTTCATTCGGATGAAAGCCAGTCACAGGCCGGTGACCATACGCAAAATTCTGATTCCCCCACTGGGCATGAGTACCGGATTTTTGATGTTTGTTGTCCCGGAAACGCATTTTCCACTATGGTGGGCTGTCATTGCATTTTTGGTTGGCTGGTTCATCTTCTCCTATCCTCTCATTCGCAGTACCCGGTTTGAAAAGGTAAACGAGGAGATATTCGCGACCCGTTCCCGCAGCTTTGCCTTCATTCTGCTTGGTTTGCTGGCGGTACGCCTGATCCTGCATGAAGTCATTCAGCAGTACGTTACCATCCCGCAAACAGGCGGATTATTCTTCCTTCTGGCCTTCGGCATGATTGTGCGCTGGCGGGTATATATGTACAAACACTACAAAGAAGTTGTCGCTGCATCGGCTTGAGCCTAACTAGCGACGACGTCAAAAAAGACACGTTCTCGGCATGTACGCATGCGGAACGTGTCTTTTTGTTGTTTATCTGGCCTTGATTCATGGCACATAGGGTAGCGCACGATCTTACTCGGGATCTGCAACTTTCACCAGCTGTTTACCCAGGTTATCTCCCGAGAAAAGACCCATGAAGGCTTCAGGTGTTTGTTCAAATCCCTCTACAATGTTCTCCTCATACTGAATGAGACCTTCCTTCATCCATTTTGCCAATTTGGCGCGTCCTTCTTTGAAGGATTTGGCATAGTCCCCGAGCAGAAATCCTTTCATCAGCGCCGTGTTGGTCAATAGCAGCGTCTGTGGTCTCATGCCGATGTCCGGTTTCTCCAAATTGTAGGACGAAATCTGCCCACACAGCGGAATACGTGCATTTCGGTTGATATGTCTGAGTACCGCATCCGAAATGTCACCGCCAACATTGTCGAAGTAGACGTCTACCCCATCTGGACATACCCGTTCGATCGCTGCGGACATGTCATTCTCCCGCTTGTAGTTGAGGACCACATCAAACCCGAGCTTTTCTTTCAGATATGCGCATTTTTCGTCAGAACCTGCGATTCCAACCACTCTTGCTCCGACAATCTTGCCGATCTGGCCGGCGATCATACCGACGGCTCCCGCTGCGCCGGATACCACCACCGTTTCGCCATCCTTCGGTTTGCCGATATCCTCCATACCAAAATAAGCCGTCAGGCCCGTCAGGCCGAGGGCACCAAGATAGGCTGTAAGCGGCGCTTCCTCCGTATCGATCAGCGAGAGATCTCCCGTGTTGACAGCTGCATACCGCTGCCAGCCCCACATGCCGGAGACAAAGTCACCTTTTCGCAGATTGGGTTCTGACGAGTCCACCACTTGTCCGATGGCCCCACCTTTGATCACTTCATTCAGCGCGTATGGAGGTGCGTAAGACTTCGTATCCTTCATACGGCCACGCATATAAGGGTCAACCGACAAATATAATGTACGCACCAGAACCTGTCCTGCTTCCGGTTCAGGGAGCGGCGTCTGAATGAATTTGAAATTATCCCTGGATGGTGCACCTTCCGGACGGGATGCTAGTACGATCTGTTCATTTTGAGACAACTTCATGACCTCCTTGTTGCCAGTGGCCTGCGTATAACCCTTATCATCGTATATGTTATACCACCAGCACTATATGTTATCTTTTCGAGCATTTGGACATAGCTGATCTGGAAGGCACCGTTAGCAATTCAGAATCCCCATGATGCTTTCTGTATCCTATATGCCAAATACTGACTCTTAATAGTTTAAACCGAAACAGGCGGATCACAAACGTGGGCCGCCTTGAAAACATCAAATCTCATTCTATTGCCATAATTGATTCACTATTCCTGCGCAGTCAAAATTACAGGACCATCTGCTGTGATGGCAATGGTGTGCTCGTATTGAGCAGACAGGCTTCCGTCCTGCGTACGGGCTGTCCAGCCATCCGCATCCAGCTTGCTGCGGTACGTTCCAATGTTCAGCATGGGCTCAATGGTAATGACCATGCCTTCTTTGAGGCGGGGACCACGATGTGGTGGACCATAGTGAGGCACCTGTGGTTCTTCATGCATTTTCTCGCCAATGCCATGACCGATAAACTCACGTACGACAGACAAGCCCTCCCCTTCAGCATACGTCTGAATGGCATGGGAAATATCACCGATCCGGTTGCCAACTACGGCAAGCTCAATGCCTTTGTAGAGGGACGTTTTGGTGACATCCAGCAGATGCTGGGCTTCCGGTGTCACTTGACCCACTGCATAAGACCAGGCAGAATCGGCCAGCCAGCCATTCAGATTCACGACCATATCAATCGTCACGATATCGCCTTCTTGCAGTACGTATTTTCCCGGAAAGCCATGACAAATCACGTCGTTTACAGACGCACATGTCGCATATTGGTACCCGTTGTACCCTTTTTGCTCCGGTGTTGCGCCATTTTTCTTCATAAAAGCTTCTGCGAACTGGTCAATCTCCTGGGTGGTGATCCCTGGACGAATCATTTTCGCAATTTCTTTATGGCACGCGGCGAGAATTTCGCCCGCCTTTTTCATATTTTGTATCTGCTCTTTGGTTTTTAACGTAATCATTACAACTTCTCCTGTCCGTTATGATCTTATCCTGTCTTCTATTGTAACGCGAAACGCACAAAATAAAAAATTCGTACAATCTGTAAAGCACCAACATCCTATTATACGCCAACCTCGTGTGCAATGAATACCATTTCCCATAAAAAACACGAAACCCTCCCCACAAAGGCTGCGTATATGCTTAAAACGGAAGACGAAAGGATGATCTTGCATGTTCAAAAAAATTATTGGCAAACTCCTTGATTCGAAATCTTCATCACACCGAAGGCGCTATAGCTCCTCGGACAGACGCTCCTATAAACGCTACAGCAGCTCTTCAGGCAAACGAAGCTATAAACGATATTCATCGTCCGATATGAAATACAGGGATAACCGCCATGGCTCCGGTTATTACAAAAGTAGAAAGTACAGCTCCAGCTAATATGGTGCTGCAATGATGATATACGCCAATAGGGGATGTTCAGCCAGCCGTATCTCACGGCAGCAGAACATCCCCTATTGGCGTTTCCGATTCACTTTTAATAAGAATCCAGCAGGCGTTCTATCTCGGCCTGTAATTCAGGTGCTCCTTCTGTGTATCCCGGGCGAAGCCCCAGCAGTCTCTCCAGCATGTGGTGCAAACCATGCGTAAGCTTCAGTTCTTCCTGCCAGCTTGCAGGTGCCTTGCCCTTCTCCGGCTCATATGCCGAGTACAGCATAAACAGAAGAAAGTGTCCCAGATCCTGCAGATCCTGATCAGGTGCAGCCGGCTCATCCTCCGGCATGGGCAGTTCCCGCATTCTTCGCTTCAGCTCAGGCAGCAACGGCTCCCCCATACGCCGTGCCAGACCGAAGTCAATCAAATGTACACGCTCATCACGCAAAATAACGTTGGGTATCCGCACATCCCCATGGATATATCCCCGCTCGTGAACATGGACCACAGGCTCCAGCAGTTGGAGAGCCAGTGCCAAGCATTCCTGCTCTGTATACTTTCGGCCCTGTTCAAATATACACTGTTCCAGTGTCTCTCCCCGGATATACTCTGTGGAAATGTAGCTTCTCCTCTTATATATAAATGCATGCAGCAGCTTCGGGATGGCCGGGTGATCCATCCGGCTCATCACGTCCGCTTCCCGTTCCAGCAACCGGGCAGAAAGTCTGCCTTTGCTGGGCTTCGATTCCTTTAACGCCACTTCCTTGCCATTCAGTTCGTCGATACACAAATAGGTGAGTCCATAACTTCCCATACCAAGCAGCTCCTGAATTCGGTAACGTCCCGAGATCAGAGAACCTTCTTGCCGAGGACGGTCTGTCCACAGACCCACAAATCTTTGCCAGCTTCGTTGCAGCTCCACTTGTCCTCCCACACTGGCGACTTCTGAACTTCACGCGACCCTTCACAGGCACATTCGAGCAGTCCTAACAGCCAGTTTTCCTGTTGTACTATGGAGCCTATTATATCAGGCTGCCTGCACGAAATCACGGCAGCCCCTCTGCCCTCACGCTTCCTTGTGTTTCTTGGGCAGCAAGCCAAAGAGCATACGCAGTGAAGTCCCTTTCGGTTTGCGTTTACGGCCCTGGAAGCTGCGCAGATTGGTGACCAGTTCACGATCCCGTTCTTCTTCCAACTTCTCATTCATCCATAGACGCTGCTTCTCCATCTGATCCTGGAGAGCCGTATGCGTATCAGCAAGCTGCTTCAGCGTTAACTCCAGCTCATCCACCCGCTGCTGGAGCATTTGCACACGATCATCCTGTGGCTCGATCATCCCGAAGGTCACTTCATTCACAAGCTGACCCAGACCTTCATAGGACCGGAGATGGCCAGTCGGCTCCGTTTCTTCAGGGAATACGGCAGGCAGCACGGCTGCTGCACATTCCTTCTCAGAAGTCATCTCTACTGTGCTCTCTGGCACATTCGGGGACAGGACCGTCACCACGGCATCTGCAAGCGGCAGGTTATGTTCCCTCAGCTCCGTCATTAATCGTTCAATGCACTGAATATCGTCCGATCTGAACAATCTGGACTTGTTGGCGGAACGCTCGAATCGATATCCCTGTTCCTCAAGTGCTGCCGCATATTTACGAAGAGTACTGGCTCCTATGCCCAGGCTCTTGGCCGTTTCCGTCGTTGCTCCTGCTTCTTCAATCATCATTATTCCCTCCCGGAATGAAGTCTTTTGAATTCGAAATGGTGGCTTCAGCGTTCCCTTCTGGAACTGTCATCGGATCGGGTCAACCTGTCTCATGAACAAATGGCTTTTGTTTAGCTTGCCATAGGTATTCGTCAACGTCTGGCTCGATCCCTTTGGCGGTTTTGTTCTGTTTCTGGGGATTCATAAGAAGTTTTGTCACGTCTGTTATTCGTAAAAATCCCTCTTATTCCGACATGGAGGAGGAATGCTGTCACAATCGAATTATGCTGGTGCAGACGCCGTCGGTTTATGAAAACAGGATATTCATGTCAATTTTGTTAACCCCACTACTCCAATACGCTCCCGCGACAGAGGATATCATTGCTGCACAGCTTTTCCATGTGTTATCTTATGTAACGTAGAAACGGATTTCGGCATAAATTAAAGGACTATACTTAACATATGGCTTGAAGTCAGGACAATTACATGATTAGGATATGGGGGTTGAACGGCAGTGTTAGGCAAATCAGGTAAAGTGGCGGTTATCGGGGCGGGTCTTGTAGGCTCAAGTTGTGCATATTCCATGATTAATCAGTCGATATGCAGGGAAATCATGATGGTGGATCGGACGTATGACCGCGCTGTTGCCCAGGCGCTGGATTTCTCGCATTGTATGGATTTTACACATAATCGTACCAAAGTATATGCCGGGACATATGCAGATTGCGGAAACATGGATGTCATTGTCCTGACTGCAGGAGCCAATCCAAAAGCTGGCCAGACACGTCTGGATATTCTGGAGGAGGCCGAATCGATTGCAAAAGACATCGTCCTCCCCATCATGGATAGCGGATTCAACGGTATCTTTGTCGTCGCAGCCAATCCGGTTGACATAGTAACTTATATGGTATGGAAATTGTCCGGCCTTCCGCGTGAGCATGTCATTGGCACAGGGACTTCCATCGATTCCTCCCGGCTCAAAACGCTGCTATCCGAAGTGTTTTCGATTGATCCGCGCAGTGTGCACGGATATGCTCTCGGGGAACACGGGGAGTCCCAATTCGTAGCCTGGTCCCACGTAACAATTGGAGGCAAACCGATCATGCACATCATGGAACAGCATAAGGAACGCTTCAAACACCTGGATCTCGATGATATTGCCCGCAAAACCAAAGATGCCGGTTGGGAGATCTTCACCCGCAAAGGTTCCACCCAATTCGGGATTGGCAATGCCCTGGCTCATATTACACGTTCCATCCTTAATGATGAACACAAAATCATTGCCGTATCGGCCATTCTGGAGGGAGAATATGGTCAGAAAGGCGTCTGTGCAGGCGTTCCGGCCATTATTGGAGGAAACGGGATTCAGGAAGTCATCGAATTGAATCTGGACCCATCCGAGCGTGAAAAATTCGAGCGTTCCTGTGAGATTTTAGCGGGCAATATTAATCGCCTGACCTTGGCCTAATTGTTCCATGGCCTTAAAGACTCATTTCTGAATTGAAAAGCAGGAACAATCAAACAGGCCAGCGACCTCCTGCTAGGAGAAATCGCTGGCCTGTTTGGATTAACATCTCAGGATTTTATTTAATTCGGTGCCAGCTGGGGCTGATCTGTAGGCCCCCATTGCTGAAGTACCCGTTTCAGTTCACTGAGCATGACCGGTTTACTGATGAAGTCACGCATACCAATCTCGAGACACGCTTCCTTGTCTTCCCGTTTTGCATTGCCTGTTACGGCAATAATAGCCGGAATGCGATCCTGTGGAATCAGACGGTGCACCAGATCGGTTGCCTTGAGCCCATCCATGACCGGCATGTGAATATCCATCAACACAATATCATACGAATTCTGCGAGATGGCCTCAATGGCTTCGACTCCATTGGTACATACATCCGCTTCATAACCCAGCTTTTCCAGATACTCGGTCAAAATTTTTCGGTTCACCGGGTGATCCTCAGCTACCAGGATACGCATGGACACCTTGTCACCTTGACGTGTGCGATCATGACTGAATTGACGTGCTGTGTCTTCTGACGCGTAATCTACACTCGTTGCAGGTACTGCAAAACGGAACGTTGATCCTTTTCCGTCCTCACTCTCCACGCTAATACTACCGCCCATAATCTCCACAAGCCGCTTCGAGATAACAAGACCAAGTCCTGTACCTCCATACTTGCGATTAATGACCGGGTGCAGCTGGGAGAAGGATTGGAACAACTGATCCAGCTTGTCCGCAGGAATACCGATCCCGGTGTCTTTCACTGCAAAATCAAGCACGCTATCTTCTGGCTTTCTGCCCTTAACGATATCCACATTGACTTCGATGCTGCCCTTATCCGTGAATTTTAGTGCGTTACTAACCAGATTGACCAGAATTTGACGGATACGCATGGCATCACCCACCATGAATTCTGGAATGCTTGGATTCAGACGATACCTGAGCTGCAGCTGTTTTTCGTCTGCCCGAATTTTAAACAGCTCTGCCACCTGCTCCAGCATTTTGCGTAGAGAGAATGGTTCATATGCAAGAGCCATCTTACCCGACTCCAGTTTGCTGAAATCCAGAATGTCATTCAAAATATTCAGCAGTGCATCTCCGCTCTCCTGAATAATCTGGGCATATTCCCGCTGCTCTTCCGACAGATCGGTTCCTATCAGCAGTTCGGTCATGCCCACAATCCCGTTCATCGGCGTACGAATCTCATGACTTACCATCGACAGGAACTCTGACTTGGCCTGCGCTGCAAGCTCAGCCGTCTCCTTGGCGCGCACAATTTCACGCTCTCCGGTTACATCATTGAACACAATGACTACGCCCTGAATCTGTTCCTGATCAATAATCGGTGTAACCTGGTATTCCACCAGGAAGCTACTGCCATCCTTGCGCCAGAATACATCTTCCTTGACCGAGCGTCTTTGTCCATCCATGACGGTCATGTGAATTGGACATTCTTCTTTAGGAAAATAACTTCCATCCGCACGGGAGTGATGGATGATCGGATGGGCGCTTTTGCCGATAAACTCTTCCACTTCATACCCAAACATGGAAGCCGCCGCCGGGTTCATAAACATGGTGGTTCCTTCCGCATCCAGACCATATATGCCTTCTGTAACGGAATTCAGAATCAGCGCATGCTGTTTGCTGAGTTCCTGAATACGATCCATATACTCCTTACGTTCGGTAATATCAGACAATATTCCGTACACTCCAACCAGTTCCTGATCGACGATAATCGGCACATTGATAATGGATGCATCGAACGTCTTCCCCATGGAATTCACAATACGCGTTTCATAATGCTGCGGTTTACCCTGCTTCACCAGCTCAAAGTAGGATTTGCCGCGCCCTACCTCACATGGATCGAGATTGGACAGAAACGACTGTCCGATCAGCTTGCCGCGAGGAATGTTGAGCATTTTAACCAGATTACGATTCACCGCACTATACTTACCTTCAAGATTTAATGAGTACACCGCAGCTGGATTGTGCTCGAACAAGGATTTATACCGCTGACGACTCTCTCTCAGACGTCTGTCCGCATCCTTATGCTGGGTAATATCACGGCTGATGCTTACGATCTGAATGCCTCTTCCCTTCTCTCCAGCTACTGGCTTAGCCAGAGTTTCCATCCAGATATAGTGACCTTTCTTGTGCCGCACGCGCATTTTGCAGCCGTTGCCAATCTCAGACAGCTCCATCGGATCCGGGTAATCTCCGGGATAGCAATAATCCTTGAAGGACTTGCCTGTCACTTCTTCCGGTCGATATCCGAGCAAAGAATACACGGATGGGGAAACGTAAAGCAGTTTGCCATCCAGCGCACTTGTCGTAATCAGATCCTGGGCGTGCTCAGCAAGCACCTGATACTTTTCTTGCGTCTCCTGGAGTTTCCGTTCCACTTCAACAATATCCGTCACATCTTTGGCAATACCATAGATGCCTACAACCTCTTCTCCCGCTGTTATGGGCACGTAGGTAATTTCAGCTTGTCTTACAGCTCCATTTTTATGATAAAACGTTATACTGTTACTGACTGAACGGCCAGTAATGACCTCGTTAATATATTCCTGCCTCGACTGTTCACTGTCTGGTGGACAGACCTGACCTGGATTCATACGCATCAGCTCGTCAAGCGTATAGCCTGATATTCGCTCTACTGATGGATTGGCATCGATATAGTTTCCATGGATGTCCATCACATATATGGCATCCGGGTGATTAAAAAACAATGATTGGTAAGAACTTCCCTCAGAAATAATCCGCTTCAGGGTTTCCGTTTTATTAATATCCAAGGCTTACCCCTCTTTTCTCAGCCTGTATCTTTTTCTAAACATTCTAAAAAGCCATTTTTAGTATTAAGTATCTACCCTCGAATAACCATGTATAGCTGCCTAGAAACAGCTTTTTTTATTTTACCAGATTCCAGTCTGATTTTGCTTACAATCTCGTTTAAATTTGTAATATCCCAACTTGAAAAAGATGGAACCTTCCATTCTTTATTTCAACATCAAAATTAAATGATTGTTCCGGAAGTCCAAAATTGGCTTTGAAAATCTGGATATTAGTTACAATGTCTTATTTGGAAGAATTCAGCCGTCACTTAGGCTGCTGCCACGAATACGAGGCAAGGTTTACCTGAATAAATTTGGTGATCTCCATGTGGGCAAACGACTTAATATCATTGGAAAGCCTTGGGGGACACAGCTGACTGTTGTCAAAGGGGCAAGGTTAACCATCGGGGATGACGTCATGATTAATGCCGGAGTGGGGATTGCTGCCAATATCGAAATCTCCATTGGCAATAATGTCATGATTGGACCAAGGACAAGCATATTCGATAGTGCCTACCACCGAATTGACTCTCTTGATGACGGGAGCAGCATGGCCAAAAAAATCATTATTAAAGACAACGCCTGGATCGGAACCGGCGCATTGGTCCTTCCCGGAGTAACCATAGGAAAAAATGCTGTCGTTGCCGCGGGGAGTACGGTCACCAAGGATGTACCCGACAATACATTAGTTGCCGGAACACCGGCAAAGGTGATTCGTGAACTTACCATACACGAAGGTTGGTTGAGATAAAGAAAAGATCCCCCTGTCCGCACATCATCCTTGCTCGGTGGACGGTCTTGGGGGATCTTGTTTTAATGAAGATCTGTTTTTAACATCGTGCAATCCTAGATTTCTTTTTTTCTAAAATACAAAACTCCGATCAAAATAAACAGCACTGCACTCCCTCCAACTACTGCAAGGAGCGTACCCAGCGGTACATTGTAGGCTCCGAATCCTCCGCCTTCCGCCTCTGTCATCAGCAGCATCGGCTGAGCCCAAGGATAGAACGGACCGAATGTCGCCGAGTTCACAATCAGGATGTTCGGTACAGTCAAGGCAAAATTCAGAGCAAGGGGTGCTGCGAAGCTGCTCCAGATCAGGGAAACTAACATTTGTAAACCGGCAAGGGGCAGGCAGGCGAACAGGCCCAGCAGCAATTTGCCCCCAATCCATTCCCAGGGTATGGGCTCGGTTAGACCCTGAATAAATCCTGCCAGCAGAATGGATCCCAGCAGTAACACTTGGGTGCAAAGCAGCAGTAAAATGACGATCGTCAGCTTGCCTGCATAAACGCCTGTCCGGGTAAGCGGCAGTACCAGCATTTGCTTCCATCCCCCACCAGCATGTTCGAAGCGGCAGACAAACGAGGTGAATACCCCCGTCAGGATCGGCATGAGCAGCATTCCATGCAAAAAGACCATCGTTCCCATCAGAACTTTCCACTGTCCTGATGGCTCACTGAGAAGCCCAATAAGCAAAGCTAACAACGGACTCAACAGAATCAAGAGCCATACAGGTGATTTGCCCATTTTCAGCCGTTCAGAGGACAGGATTCGGAAATACGTCGCAGCAAAGTTCATCCTAAGCCACATCCTTCCGGCTGAAATGCATCATTCCAAGCAGCATAATCAGGATCCCCGCCGCCAATCCCATCCCTGCGTACATGAATGGATTCGGTCCATTCCATGCCATCTGTGCCCATGCGAGCGGGAAGATTGGTGAGATACTAAGTGCGAACATACCTGTGATCGCAAGGACAATGCCCAAGGTCACCGGAAGTGCCTGATTTTTGGCAACCATCGTTAGCCACAATTCAATGGATAGTACAGGAAGTGCACCGGCCAGTGGCAGCAGGCCCAGCTTGAATGCTTGAATCCAGGGAATGTCTCCGGCATTGAACCCGAACACGAGGCCCAGAATCACGATTCCGGCAGTCAAAAGAAGACAAGAGATCACAAGCAGTATACACGCCAATAAGAACTTCGCCAGATATACTGCTGGTCTCGGAATCGGCATGGCCAGAAGCTGCTTCCATGAACCTTGCTCATGCTCAACATTGGCAATCATGGAGCTCAGGATCGTTGCGCCTAGCATTAATGCTAGCGGTACAAAAACAACCACATTCTCCAGAAGCCCATTCCACAGATTATCCCCATATATTCCTTTTAAATAATCCAGACGGAGTCCAAAGTTCAGAGCCTGCATTAAGGTAAGTCCGATGGGTGCGAGAAATACAAGAAACCAAATGCCCTTGCCACGAATTTTGAGCCAGTCCGACGATAGTGCACGTCCCGTCATACCATAGCCCCCTCACCAATGACCCGCATGAAGAGGTCTTCGAGAGACTGTCGGTGCTCCTCCACCCTGTAAATAGCGTGATCTTGCTCAACCAGCCTGCGTACCAGCAGCGCAATCGCACTGTTGTCCATGTATGGAAATGTCAGCTCAGACCCTTGACGCTGACCAAATTGTCCTTGTTCTCTCGCCAGCTTCATCGCTTCCTCCGGCTCGGAGACGGTCAATCGGATGGAGCTGCCTGTCTGGCTGTGCAAATTCGCAATTGTATCCTGAAGGACCATTTTGCCTTCGCGAATAATCCCAACCCGGCTGGCCATCTGCTCCACTTCACTGAGCAAGTGACTTGATACCAATACCGTAATCCCGTGTTCCAGCGGCATGCGCTTAATTAACTCCCGGATCTCCTGAATACCGGCCGGATCCAGTCCATTCGTAGGTTCATCCAATATCAGCAGTTCGGGCTGGCCCAGCAAGGCACTTGCTATTCCGAGCCTCTGCTTCATTCCAAGCGAATATCCTTTAACCGAGCGTTTCGCATCCCTCGTCAGGTCGACAATGGACAGGACCTCGGCAATTCTCGATTTGGGCACGTTCAGGATCCGGCGCAATGCCTCCAGATTCTCCACCGCATTCAGATGGCCATAGTAGGACGGATACTCCACGAGCGAGCCGACACGGCTCAGGATATCCATGCGATCCTTCCGAATGTCTTTATCGAAGACACGAATTACGCCTTTTGTCGGTTTGATCAAGCCCAGCAGCATGCGGATGGTTGTTGTTTTACCCGCACCGTTGGGTCCCAGAAAACCGTAGATATCCCCTTTCTTAATATGCAGATCCAATTCACGAACCGCCGCACGATCCCGATATGTTTTCCATAAATTAGCCGTTTGAATAATGTTATCACTCACTGTTTAATCACCTCGGATATCATCGTAACCGTCCAAGGTTAAAACTACAGTTGTCCGAAGTTTAAGTTTAGTTTAAATACTGCAAGGTCAGACCTAAGGTTAATAAATAAATATCCGAACTCCTTCGGGTGAGCTATCCACCTTTTTACGCAGGCCCATCTCGCGAACGAGCAGATCCACAATGGACAGCCCGAGACCTGTACCTTTCGCCCCCACCTCTTGCTGCATACCCGGACCCTGATCCCGAATAACCAGAGCTGCTCTGTCATGAATCCGTTCAGTGGATATGCCAATGTATTTTCCGTCTCCTGCATACCGAACCACATTCTGAAACAGGTTATCCAGAATACGACGCATGCCCTGTTCATCCACACGCCAGATCAGCGGATCATCCGGCAGGTCAATATCGATGTCGAACTGCTCTCTCTCCCATACGGGATACCATGCCGCGGCCGTTTCTCTAACGATCCGAAAAACATCTTTCTCTTCCAGCTTCAGTGTATACTTACCACTCGCCAGCAGATTGTACGATAACATGTTATCAATAAGTCCACTTAGATCATCCATCTTGGACTCCATGCGTGACAATGAACTAATTCCCTTATCGCTGAGCGCTTCCTTGTGAAGAGCATGCATATGTCCACGAATGACCGTTAGTGGCGTACGCAAATCATGGGAGAGTCCTGCAATGAGACGTTTGCGGAATTGTTCCTCCTCACGTTCCCTGTGACGGCTTTCGGTCAACTGATACACCATCTGATTGAAGGAGTCTTCCAGCTGACCTATCTCGTCCGATCTGCGAATATCAACAGGAAGCGGAATGCCTTCCTTACCTGGCGTAATCATGGCTGTCTGCAGACGGATCAGGCGTTTGCGAATCCGTGCAAAAAACAGAATGGACATCACAATGAAGAACAGAAAAATAATCGTCATCAGCAAACCAAGATACAGGAGCTCCATCGGCCAGTTGCTCTGGGATTTTTGGAGCAGATATCTCGGCACTTCAATGACCATGAAGCCTTTTCCCTTGTCCTCATTGCCTCCACCTATAAACGAAACGACGGTTAACGGGTCACGGTAGACGGCCTCCTTCATGAATGCCAGCGTGTAGGATGCATCCCATACTGCGGGAATGCGGGTTTCTACCTTTTTCTGATCATCCAGCGGCCATTTCAGAGTAGTCAGGGTTGAGCCATTTGCCGGAGTTTCAACTACTTCTACACCTTCACCCCCAAGAATAAACACGGTCTCCCCATTTTCATCCACTCTGTACATCGAAGATTTGGGATATTGGGCATGTAACTGTTGTATGCGTTGATCTACCTTGGCAGGTGCTGCCTGTTCCAGCTTCTTCGATTCATTGGACCAGAGATTGCTTATATGGGTAACGTCACCGTAAGGAGCAGTATTACTGCTCTTGCCCATGTTATTCACAATCACCACATATACGATGGAGGTAATGGGAAGTACGACGGGAACAAATAAAACGGCACACAAGATCAGAATCATATAACGGGACATGAGTGATTGGCCAAATCGAAACTTACGTTTCCCTGTATTTTCCCCTTCGCTCTGACCCTTCGGATTCTCTCGCTTTCTGAACCGTCTGATCATGGTTTCTTCACACGGTATCCAACCCCGCGTACGGTTTGAATAACCGACGGATTGGCCGGATCCCGTTCAAGCTTCTCGCGCAGATGGCGAATATGTACCATTAATGTCTTATCCCCATCCAGATAAGGCTCATTCCAGACAGCCTCATAAATCTGTTCTTTCGTACGGATCATGCCCATATGCCTGAGCAGGTACGCGAAGATGTGAAATTGTTTTCCCGATAAAATAATCTCCTCCCCCGTCTCCTCATTGACGATCCGATTGTCCTTCTCATAGATGGACAGGTGATCCAGCTTCAGGGCAGCATCGGACGAAACGGTGGTCCCTGCCTTGCGCAGCTGCACTTCAATTCGTGCAGCAAGCTCATCGGGATGAAACGGCTTGGTTACATAATCATCGGCAAAATCAAGCCCATGCAGCTTGTCATCGATGGAGGTTCTGGCCGAGAGCATGACGATGGGCACGGAAGGGTGTTCCTTTTTGAGCCTCTGTCCTACCGTAAATCCATCCAGCCCAGGCAGCATGACATCCAAAATAATTAGGGAGCAGTCCCCGGCAGCTTCGGCAGCCCCCTCACCGCTTCCCAGCCATATGACCTCATAACCGCGTTCCTCCAGGTCAGCTCTGACCCATGTCGCGATTTCCGTATCGTCCTCAATGTATAGCAGTTTTGTTTTCATGCGTAGATTCGTTTCCTTTCTGCACCCTTTGGGTTAATTATATATCTGAACATATTGGAGTAAGCTGTATGTAGGAACGAACGAAGCACCATCTAAGGGATTACTCCGTTACTCTCATTAGTATTATACCTTAATCTTCAGCTACAGAAATGCCATGCCTGATGTCCATGAAGTACATATGAAGTGAGTAGACGGGAGGAGTTTTAACATGCTGCTGGAAGCCATCTATCATCAACCCAAACGGAACTGGGCATATGCCTACGATAAGGATACTGTTCGCCTGCGCCTGCGTGCCAAAAAGAATGATCTCACCGAGGTATACGCCATGACTGGCGACAAATACGCATGGGAAAATACAAAAAAGCAGATCTCTTTAACCAAGTTCACCTCAGACTCCATGTTCGACTACTATGAAGGTGAAATAAAGCCTCCGTACCATCGTCTGAAATACTCCTTTTTGCTCAAAAGCGGAGACGAGCAGATCTGGATGTCTGAAACGGGTTTCCAGGAAGACGAACCAGACGATCCGGGGCAGATGTTTCAGTTCCCCTATATCCACCAGGGTGCCGTCTTTACGCCGCCTGAGTGGGTCAAGGATGCGGTTTTCTATCAGATCTTCCCCGAGCGATTTGCCAACGGCAATCCGGAACTGAATCCGGAGAATGTTGAACCATGGGGCGGCGAGCCTACACCATCCAACTTCTTCGGAGGCGACCTCCAGGGTGTAATGGATCATCTGGACTACCTCAGTGAGCTAGGCATTAATGCCATTTATTTTACCCCTATCTTCGAAGCAACCACCAATCATAAATATGATACCGAGGATTACCTCCGGGTAGATCGGCATTTCGGTGATGCAGACACCGTAAAACGATTGGTCAAACTGTGTCATGAACGCGGTATTCGGGTGCTTCTCGATGCGGTGTTCAATCATTCCGGGAAGACGTTTGCCCCATTTGTAGACGTACAGGAAAACGGGGAGAAGTCCAAATACAAGGATTGGTTCCATGTTCATGAATTCCCGCTGGACGTGAAGGATGGCATCCCTACGTATGAGACCTTTGGATTTGAGCCTCACATGCCGAAGCTGAACACGGAAAATCCGGAGGTGAAGGACTATCTGCTGAAGGTAGCCGAGTATTGGATCAAGGAAGTGGGCATGGACGGCTGGCGGCTGGATGTCGCGGACGAAGTGGATGATGCGTTCTGGCGCGATTTCCGCCGGGTGGTCAAGGCTGCGAATCCAGAGGCGTATATTCTCGGAGAAATCTGGAACGAATCCTCGGCCTGGCTGCAAGGTGATCAGTTCGATGCTTCCATGAATTATCCGTTTACCGATGCCGTGAATAGTTTCTTTGTCAAAAATAAAATGAATGCCGAGACGTTCGCAAATTCCATCGGACGGCAGCTTTCACGTTATCCACTGCAAGCCAGCGAAGTGGCGTTCAACCTGCTGGATAGCCATGATACGCCAAGACTACTGACACTGTGTGAAGGTGATCAGCGCAAGATGAAACTGGCAGCATTGTTCCAGTTCACCTATCTGGGCACACCGTGCATCTATTACGGAGACGAGATCGGGCTGGATGGTGACCATGATCCGGGCTGCCGGAAATGCATGGAATGGGACGAGGCGAAGCAGGACCGTGAATTGTTCACCTTTTATCAGCAGCTTATCGCCCTTCGCCATGCCCATCCCGCTCTGCGTGCAGAAGGTCACGTCCGATTCCTGCAAGCCCGTCCTGAAGGCAGCCAGCTGATTCTTGAACGGCAAAGTGAAGATGAACGCATTCTCGTTCTGTTCAATCGTTCGGAGGAAACGGCGATCATTGAATTCGAGGCGGGTACGGACGAATGGACCGAATTGTTGGACGGTAACCACCGCACGGCCAGGGACGGCGATATTCTCGCTGTTGAACTGCCAGCATACGGTTATGCCGTGTTAAGTACGGATATCGTTCAGGGATAAACGGTAAATATTTATTTCTTATCGTTATAGATTACAGGAGCTTTCTCCTGTAAAGCCCGGAGTTAGGCTGAGGCTCTTTCTCTTCAAACAAAAAAAGGCGTCCTGCATGACCTGTAAAGGCCAGCGGACGCTTTTCTCCGTTTGTCTCCCGTATAATAAATCCTATCCTATCAGCCTCGTTCTATGCCTGCTCTGTCTCATTATCCTTCGTGTTCTGTGGTTCGGACTCAGCTTCAGGTTCCGCACGCTTCGCTTTGGGTTTCGCCAGCTTCTCCATCATTTTTCGGCCCGTTGGCGTCTGGGCCAATCCGCCCTGCGCCGTCTCGCGGTGCCTGCTCGGCATCGTACTTCCCACTTCCAGCATGACGTCAATGACTTCGTCCGATGGAATGGCACTTCTTACCCCGGCCAGCGCCATATCGGCTGCAGCCAGTGCCGTTACCGCACCGAGTCCGTTGCGGACGATGCATGGAATTTCAACAAGCCCTGCAACCGGATCGCAGATGAGGCCCAGTGTATTTTTTAACGCGAGACCTACGGCATGAACGACCTGCTCCGGCGTCCCCCCACGCAGCTCCACCATTGCACCGGCTGCCATGCCGATCGCCGAACCGACTTCTGCCTGACAGCCACCCTCTGCACCTGAAATAAACGAGTTATTGGCGATGACATATCCAATTGCACCTGCACAGAATAAGCCGTTCACCAGATGCTCATCACTCCATCCGAATCGCTCCTGGGAGCTGATGAATACACCGGGGATTATCCCGCAAGAACCCGCTGTCGGCGTAGCCACAATCCGGCCCATAGATGCGTTGACTTCAGATACACACAGCGCATAGGCCATTGCCAGTGCGGAAGCGTCCCCCGAGCAGGTTTCGCCCTGGCGAATATACTCGGCCATCTTTTTGCCGTCTCCGCCAGTCAAGCCACTGCGCGAGGTGGTGTCCTCCGTCAGTCCTTTCCGTACAGCCTCTTTCATCACCTGATAATATTCCGACATCTGCCGCACAACGTCCGCTTCCGGCGTATTGGTCTCCTGAACCTGCTCCTCGATCATTAGCCGGGCAATGGTTTTGGATTCAGCCGTACAGATCGTATTCAGTTCATGCAAGTGCTTAAAGCGCATCCGGATCAACCCCTCTCTTCAAATCAATAACGCGAATATCCAGCACATGCTCCAATGAACGCAAGCGTTCCAACATCTCGGCACTTGGTGCTCCGTCCATTTCCATCGCTGTTAGCGCTTCGCCATCCCGGGCTTTCCGGTCCACCTGCATATAACCGATGTTAACCCCTGAGGAGCTGATCGTAGACGTCACGGAAGCAAGCACCCCTGCCTTGTCCGCATGACGCAGAACGAGTGTGGGGAATTCCCCGCTGATCTGTACCCGAAAATCATTAAGCGCATGCACCGACACACTGCCGCCGCCAATCGAAGCACCAACGAGAGAACATTGACGCTCACCGTGCCACAACTCAATTTTGACCGTATTCGGATGCGGAGCAGGCAGTCCACTTGTATAGAACTCCACCTCCATGCCCGCTTGTTCGGCATACGCCTCGGCGTCCGGTATCCGCGGATCATCCGTGACATAGCCAAGCAAACCACCAATCAATGCCAGATCCGTACCGTGACCTTGATACGTATCGGCAAATGAGCCGTACAGTGTCAGCCTGGCACGTTCAGGGGTACACCCCAGCCACTGCCTTGCAATTCTCCCCAGTCTCGCTGCCCCGGCTGTATGTGAACTTGAAGGGCCCGTCATCGACGGACCGATAATTGAAAAAACATCTTTAAATCGCATCCTGTACCCCTCCATATCGTCATATCCATCCAGACATGCACCATAATGTTCCTTCATTACTGAATGATGACATCAAAAAAGGACAGTAGAAGGCCTTAGGCCCTCTCTCTGTCCTCGTTACCTGAGAGTTTCATGATCAGAGGCCGCCCCATGGGGTACCCTTCTCATCATATACCCCTTGGGTGGCGCATTCGCGCACTCTCCAGAGCTGCGTCCAACGATGGTACATTTACCTGAGAGATTAACCACCTGCGCCGGGTGCGCAGCGGCTTGCTCCTTCGGTGCCTGGCAGCCTACTGAAACCAGTGGCCTGCCCAGGTCTCTCCCGCTCGTTTTCATCCGCTGTATCGTATATATTCGCTTGAACACATATCAAACGTTGTCCTTGTGAGATTGATCATTCATATAACAGATTAATATGCAACACACGTAATGTCAACAAAAGTAACGCATCATTATCATCTTGGCAAAATTCCTCTAATATTATATGCAGCTTTCCACGGAATCGTTCAGTTTCCAATAGGATATAGACTAGCTATGTAGTGATTTTGAGGAAGAGCTGTGATCCTTATAATATGACTGTCTTGAAGGAAGCCAGCTCGTAAGCCATAACAGAAGGGCACCCAGCATCAGAACTGCCGAAACGACCGTATATACCGTTCGAAGAGAGACCACTTCGGCAACTACACCCATGACCAAAATCGAAATGACCTGCAATGCACTCAGCATGAGTCCAAGTACGCTGCTCATTCGCCCCATCAAGTCTACCGGTATATTATTCTGATAAAAGGTGACCAGTCCCGTGTTTGCCGGCGCCGAACACAACCCAAGCAGAATAAAGGCGAATGCGGCAAGCTCGAACGAAAACGAACGAGCGAACAGGAAATAACCAAGCGCAACCAAGAGCACGCCTCCGCCCATCATGTGACGGATGGACAAGTGTTTGGCGAACAACCACACCAGCAGAGAACCCGCCATGTATCCAGCTCCAGTAACACTCATCAACGCACCATACTGTGACTCGGACAGGTTCATGACTTGACGGATAAAAACCACTTCCTGTGCATCCAGCGACATGCCAATAACAAGAATAATCTGGAACAAGGCATAGATGCCCACCACATATCCTGCTTGTCGACTGAATAGCATTACGGCTCGCCAATCCTGGGCAATCAGACGAGGGGTTAGCCTTGCCCTACCGCTGCTCTGCTCTCCAGTGCCCAGCCTTGGCAGTAACATCAGGATGAGCGCCGACACCACAAAGGAAGCTGCATTGGCATAGATCGCCGCTGCAGGTGACAGATAGATCAACATGACTCCGGCTATGGCTGGGCCTGTAATAAAAGCACCAGAACTGATCATGGCCTGCAGGGAATTGAATCGCTTGCGCCGCTCAGCAGGAACCAGCCGGGTGATGTACACCTGCGAAGAAGGCACGAATATGGATGAGGACATGCTGACAAGAAACATGATGCCGTACATCATCCATAGACTGGGCATCAGCGGAAGCAATGCCACGAGCACAGCTCTCACCACATCCGCCCCAATCATCAGCTGCCGCTGGTCGTAGCGGTCAATCAGACTGCCTGACCAGAATTTGGTGCATACCGAGGCAATCGGCGAGATAATCCACAAGCCTGCAACTGCCGCCGGGGACTGTGTCATGTTAAGCACCATCAAATTAATGGCCACAATGTAGATAAAATCCCCCAGGTTGGATATGCCTACTCCGCCCAGGAGCAAACCGGCATGTTTCCATCCCCCTGACTGGGTGCCCTTCCCGTTCTCCTGATCTCGATCATTGCTCATTCATCAGATCCCTCCCAGATTCATTCATGAATTTTAAGAAGTACTGAATTAAAACCCAATAATTGTATTATCTCCTATTTGATCCTTTTTCGCAGTAAAAAAATGGACTATGCCCGGCGTCGATCTTCATGTTTCGCAAGGCTTCCCGTACCAAAAAGACTGCCGTTAATCGGGCAGTCTCAAGTCGGTTTAATCCAAGTTGCTTTTCTATATCATTTTTGGGTCAGATCCGAAGCCTGCCGAAACCATTCCTTTACGGCATTAGCCTGGCCATATTCCAGGAATATGGCTTTGAAGCCGCCCCGATTCACCATCAGCCTCGCCCGAACGGATAACAAGGACTTGCTTCGCTGTCTTCGGGTAGCAACCGTATCCACTGTGACCACATGAGGCCGGCGCATCAGCGCTGTTCTGCGGGAGATGGTCCGGTGGCGAAGGGTTAGCAGCTTGCCCTGAATGCTCAGCCCTTCATCCTTGAAGCACTCGTATCCCCAAACGGCACATAAGGGAATAAGGAGAAATAGAAATGCACCCATCGGACCCAGAAACACCGTCCCCGCTGTTCCCAGCAGGGCTGCACCAAGCAATTTCCAGCGCAGGAATAACCAGCGGGCTCGATCCGGGGGTCTGTTAGCGGGTGGCTGCATGACGAATTGCGGTACAATTCGGGCAAGCAGCTCATTGACATCGCGGAGCGGCAGCAGTGGATGAAGCATCATTTTTTTCTCCGTCTCTGAAGTCAAAACAAAAATCTCCACCTCGGCATAACCAAACGGCTGTCGCAGCAGTCCCTCCCTGATCTCCACCGCCTGGACCTTCCCTGGTGAGAACACATGCTTCTTTCGGTCGAGCAATCCGGAAACAATCGTAATATTACCGCCTTCCTGCTCCACCGTGAATCCGGCATACTTAATCGTGAACAGGACAGCTGATAAGATCCAGGCCAGTAAAAACATGACAGGAACAAGCCCGAGCCACCAGATCGCTGGCAGCTGCCCAGCCCGCTCAACCAAGCTGCTGTAGAAGTGCGCAGGGAGCAGATCATCCGCGAAGGAATAAACCCCCGTACCGAATACGACGACGAGCGGCAAATTCATCGTGGTCAGCGCTCCGGCAAACAGTCTTCCGGCTGACAGCCGCAGCAGAACTTCCCGTTCTGGCTGCATAAGCGTAGCGGATGGCTGGAGGTGTTTCTCCTTTTGCTCAGGAGATTCTCCCTCTTCATCGGAGTTAAGATCTTCAGCATGTTCAACTGGGAGAGGTGCTTCCGCTTTCCTCACAGCCTCATTCCGCTTCTGATATAACCATTGCTCTACCCGCTCGGCTTCCGCAACCGCCAGAGCGGGTAATACCCCATCGGCCTCCTTGCTGCCGCCTGGCGTCTCAATCTTGAGCTGTGCCAGCCGGAGCAAGCGCTGAATCAGAGGCTGCTGTGTCTGGATGGAGTGAATACGGCTGAAATAGATCGATTTCTCCTCCCGGACAAATAGGCCCTGACGCAGCACAATCCGATCATCCTGAAGCGTGTAGCTGAATTTACGCCATTTAAACCAACCATACAGAATAAACGGAAGCGCAAATAGGACAGCGGCAGCCGCATAACCATACCAGGGAAACTTGCTCCAGTTCACGCCTTTGATGATGAGTAGAACAAGGATGGGAATGATGGACTTCATTACGCTAAAAAAGGGAAATAACATGTACAGCTTATGTAGATGCTTGGGTTCATTCATCGGGATCTTCCACCTTCGCCAGATGTCCGATACTGCGCTTCAATTGCTCTGCTTCCTCTTTTTCCAGTCCGGCGATATGGAGTGTGGCTGCCGCAGTAACGATGCTGACTTTGGCAAGTCCATACTTTCGCAGCAGCGGACCGCTCTCCAGTTCCACCTGCTGTACACGTGTCATCGGCACAATCGTATCCGTATGCCATAACCAGCCGGAATGAATCTCCACTTCATCCTCAGCCACCCGAAAACTAAAGTGTCGGTGTCGCAATCCGGGCAGAATCCAGGTGTACCAGATCAGTGAAATGATAAAAAGCCCTAAGCCAATCCAGCCCGGCCACAGCACCCAGTCTCTAACCCATGCAATAATCAGATATCCAGCAGCCAAAAGAGTCAACAGCCCATTGACCATAAGGGCCGTCAGGGCTGTAGCTTGTTTGGCTTTGGGGTGGAGACGTCGCAGTTCTCCGTTGTTAACCTCTGTGTAATCCATTGCGTGACTCACACTCTCCTACCATTCAAAATTAAGGCTGATTAGGAAGCTTCAGATTCTTCGCCCAAGCCTGAAGCTTCTCCTTCGTCCATTCCTCGTTCTCACCCATGATGGAGTACCGCAGCCCATTCTCAGTCCATGATATGTTCCGTATACTCTTCATATACGAACCCTCGGTATCCCGAACCTCCACCTTGGACTCATCAGGCAGCAGTGTATCATCCACATTTTCAACCGGTGCCTTGAATACGGTCTGACTCACTTCAACCTTGTCCTTGTTGACGTAATACAAGGTCACTTCATCCCTGCCAATCTCTCCACTTGATGAATACATTTCCATCCGAGACAGCTCCAGCTCACCGCTCATATCCTGTAAAAAGGGTTGGCCCAACGCTTGTTCCGCTTCTTCCAGACTCACTTCCGAACGCTGGCTCAGATCGTTCAGATTTTTCACTTCCACTTCTTCGGGAATGTCGATTACGAACGTATCCTCCGAAAATTCGGGATCATATTGAATCGGATCATAGACCATTTCTGACTTTTCATCACCATATGTGCTAATGACTTTAACAATCATCCACGTTTTGGGGTCAACCCAATATTCGGAGGAAATGGATAAAGTGCCACCCTCTTTTGGCATCAGCTTGATGTGAATGACTTCCTGTCCGTTAAGCTCTTCCTGTCCCATCATATCCACATCATGGGAATCCCGCAACCGTTCCAGCTGATCCACCAGCATCTGCTTTTGAGTCTGTTCTGGCTGTCGTCCCATGGCAGATACGTTCATCGAATACGCCGTGCCGGTTTCTTTTTCATAAATGGTGATGTCCGTTCCGTTATTGACGGCGTAGCTGATATTGCCATTCTCCTCGGTTTCAGTGCGCTTACGCCCGGTCTCTCCATCGACCCATTCCTTAATGTGCATGGTGTGACTCAATTTGTCATCCGACCACACTTTCATTACACCTTCAGCATAGTACGAAGCGGGTTTCGTTTCTGCAGTGACAACCTTCTCGATCATCTCATCTCCTGACAGGCCAACCAGATCCTTCTCAGCGCAGCCTCCGAGCAGTGACCCAGCAAGTAGCGCCGTACCGAGCATCATCCATCCTTTTTTCATCATTATCGTTCATCCTCTCTCATTGGTTTAAGGGCATTACATCTCAGGCAATCGGCATGCAGCCAGCGTGCCGTATCCTTCCGCCGACCACATGCGCATCTCACCTCCATGCTTGATGGCAATCCTTTTGGCTATGCTTAATCCGAGACCCGAACTGCCCGCATACGCCTTCTCTTCCTGATTCTGATGCTGCACATAGGGCTCGAAAATACGATCCAGCTGTTCTGCAGGAATAGCAGTCCCTTCATTTTGCACCAGAATTAATGTTGTTCCCGTTCTGTACTTATCCAGCTCCAACGCCAGTGTTGGAATAACCCATTCCGGTAGCGGCTGATCTGAAGCAATCACACCCAGACCCATCAAACCGTTCTTGCTTGTATGACGCAGTGCATTGTTGATCAAATTATCTGTCAGACGCATTAGTTGTTCGGGATGAAGCCGGTAAAGGTGATCCGTGCGGACAACCGCTCTCACCTCAATCTGTCCACGCTCGGCAAGTCCCCCGTAACTTCCAAGCAGCATATCGAAGAACTCTTCTCCTTCCACCTCAACCATGGCCATCTCCAATTCACTGGAACCCAGCGCCGTATACATTTCAAGTTCACCAATCATGTGTTTCATCCGTTCCACATTACCAAACAACACATCCCGGTAGTCCCGTCTCTCTGACGGTTCCAGCGGAGCATCCACACTGAGTGCCTCTGCGTAGGCACTGATGGACATTAATGGCGTCTTCAGATCATGAGACAGCGAAGCGACCATGAGCTCTTTCTCTTTTTGCTCCTTCTCCACCTCTGCCTGAGTCTGCTTGACTTTCTCCTGCATTGCATCAAATTGCTCCAGCAGCATGCCCATTTCATCCCGACGTACCGGTACGTTATCCAGGGGAACCTCCCCCCGTGCAAATGCATGCATTCGGCCCATCAGATGTCTCATCGGACGGAAGAGCTTTCTGGATAGCAGCCAGAGCACGGTGCCGTATAACAGGATAAAGAAAACACCAGCGAACCCAACGACCCAGGCTGTCCGAACCGAGATGCCCTCCAGCCACTCTCCGCGAAGCATGGTAATCTCGTAAATGCCAATCAGTTCACCCTTTTCCCATACCGGCTTTTTCAGCGTAAACGTACGATGACGAATCTGCATGTCATACAGATCACGATATAGCTCCGAACCCCTGACAGTATAAGCTCCGGCAGCCCAGGTATCCCCGCCGGATGTATACACCCGGATCCCTGAAGGCAGATAGAGGTCAACGTTCAATTGATCACTAGCCAGCCCGGAGAGCGAAGCATAAGCATCCGAAGATTGCAGACGGTACAGACCCGGATCGGACAACCTCTTTTCAATAGGAGCAAGCCGCCCGGTTAACTCTACATATTCCGCTACGGAGCGCTGGTCGTTATAGTAGTTGTACAGGGAGAACAGTGCCCAACCTGCAGCGACAGGAAGCAGCATCACAATGAGAAAAGCAACCATCAGCCAGTACTTCAGCTTCATTCTGCTATATCTCCTATAAATCGGTATCCGCTGCCCCACACGGTCTGAATCCAGCGTGGTTGATGTGGTTCGTCGCCCAGCTTGGCCCGCAGGCTTTTTACATGCACGGTAACCGTACCTGAGCTTCCTGCTACCGGCTGGTTCCACACATGTTCGTACAGCTCCGCTTTGGTGAATGCACGGCCCGGATGAGAGGCGAGCAGCGTGAGCAGGGCCCATTCCTTGTTCGTCAGCATGACATCTTCCCCGTGAACCTGCACCTGTTGTTTCAATGGGTTGATTGACAAGCCGTCGTTGTACGCTTGATGAGTCGCTTCCGGCTTGATGCCCTGATATCTGCGATATCTGCTCAGGTGGGCTTCAATGCGTGCTGTAAGCTCCGCCAGGCTGAACGGCTTGGTAATATAATCGTCAGCGCCCAGACCAAGACCTCTCACCTTGCTCTCCTCTTCGATGCGTGCACTCATCATGAGCAGCGGAACGTCGCTGATCAGCCGAATATTTTTACATACCGTGAACCCATCCATCTCCGGCAGCATCAGGTCGAGCAGGACCAGCTGATAGGTCCCCTTCCTGAAATCTTCCCAGCTCTCCAGGCCGCTCGAAGCCCAGGTCACCCCATATCCCTCGCGCCGAAGATGGTCCATCAAAATGCGGGCAATTTCCGGATCATCCTCCACCAGCAATATGTTCACGTTGTCTCTCATCGCTGCTTCATCCTCCCATGACTGTATTGTAACGAAATACATCTTTCTCTCCGCAGAGTTTATACTTTCTTCATAAATGCATTCTTGAATCAAGAAGCTACGAGTACGCAAAAAGAGCCCCCTGAGTTCAGGACGCCCCAATTATATTGGTTGAAGCATGTGGTCGTAATGTCGTGATTACTATATTAAATAATGATCTTATAATTCATAGAAAATACTGTGGTTCTCGATGTAGGGTCTGCAATATTTGCTGCAGAGCTTCGGCATCCGATCCTTCATCCATTCATGTCTGGACTCGTTGGCCATCTGGAAGGCATAGTAACCGAACGTAAAAATGAGCATAAATCCTTCCATCAGCCTGATCTCTTGTTTGGTGAGCGGAGCTGTTTGTTTGGTATAACCCGACAGAAAGATATCCCGTTCCTCCCTATTGAAGATCAAGGCCGCACCTGCAGCATCGAAAAGATAATAGCCATAACCATATAAGCAAAAGTCGATCATGGAGATTCCCTGTTCCGTCATCAGCAGATTCCCCCGGGTAATGTCACCATGAATCACTCCCCATGTCTCTGGGCCAATAGGATATGCTTCCAGCTGGTTGTTGATATTCCCAAACGTCTCACGTATCAAGGCAACATCCTCAGGTGTAAATATGCCCAATGTGACGCCTTCCTCAAGCTGCCCAAGCATGTTCAGATTTTCTTCGATACTGCCATATGATGGACGGACTTCAGTCTGGCCTGTCCAGCCATCCTTCGCTTCTGGTCCGGTGCTGGTTGTATTAGGTCTATCCTTCATGCGACCATATTGATGAAGTGTCTGCATCTGTATCCCCAAGTCATGAATCTGCTCTGTTGTCAGCTGCTCCCCTTGCTGAATGTCCCTGCCTTCAATCCATTCCAGCATGGTGCAGCAGATTTCCTCCCCGTTTTCCAGGAAGCAGACAGTAACCCAATCTCCCGACAGATTACGAACAGGGTTCTGCACGCGTAATCCGGTAGATGATTTTATTTCATGAAGGAGATTCATCTCCGCTTCCAGTGCCGGACGTGTATGTTGAATACCGGTCATGCTTGCATAAGCAGCTTTATGTATACGCAGCAGATACTTCTGTCCACTTGCTTCGTCCATAATATGATAGGTCAGATTCTCATTGTGACGGATAAAGGAGGCCGAGGGCTTCCTTAAGGGATAGCGTGTTATCGCATCCGCTACCAAGCTGTCCAGGAATCGTTCGCGGTCCGTTGTTATCATCAACATCTCCTTCAGAATTCTAGATATCCACTTGTCATCTCTACCTTCAGAAACATAGCTCTGTGCACTACTCTTTCTAGTAACTCTGGTTATCGTAGCATGATTGTTTTTGTTATGGCAAACTCTACCATTCCTAAAATATAAAAAGCATAACCCCAAACGTCGTCGTTGGGAGTTATGCTTTCTTCTCTGTTTATTGCTTTATATTATACTCCATCCAATGTCATGCAATTTCCTTAACCGAAACGTCCCATAATGTACTCTTGTGTCAAACGGTTATCGGGGTTGGTGAAAATATGTTCCGTATCCCCGTGCTCAATCATGCTTCCCAGATAAAAATACGCTGTATAATCCGAGATGCGTGCTGCTTGCTGCATATTATGGGTTACGATTACGATTCGGAGATCCTTCTTAAGCTCGGAAATGAGTTCCTCTACTTTACCCGTTGATACCGGGTCCAGCGCGGATGCCGGCTCATCGAGCAGCAAAATCTGAGGATCAACCGACAAGGCACGTGCAATACACAGACGCTGTTGTTGTCCACCAGAGAGAGACAGGGCCGATTCATTCAGTCGGTCCTTCACTTCATCCCACAGCGCAGCGCGGCGCAAGCTTTTTTCCACAATTTCATCCAGTGCCTTCTTGCCTTTGATACCGCGGTAGCGGGGGCCAAACGCGATATTGTTGTAGATGGACTTATGAAATGGGTTTGGCTTCTGCCACACCATGCCAATTTTCTGGCGCAATTTGATCACGTCGGTGCCTGGCTCGTTCAGGTCTTTACCATCCATCCAGATGTGCCCCTCTGTGCGGGAACCGGAAATCTCATCGTTCATGCGGTTGAGGGACCGCAAAAACGTGGATTTACCGCAACCGGAAGGTCCAATCAGCGCGGTAACGCTGGCTTCAGGAAACGCGAGGCTGATCTGCTTGACTGCCTGGAAATGCCCATAATATATGCTTAACTGTTCCGTACCAAAAGGTATGGCCATGTTGGTTCCTCCTTATTTCGAAGCTGTCATGCGGCGGTATACAACCCGGCCGATCCAGCGTGCACTCAGATTGAACGCCAGTACAAGGATAACAAGCACCGCAGATGCTCCGGCTGCCACTTCCTTGGAATCTGGCCCAATGCCTTCACTGTTGACTTTCCAGATATGAACGGCAAGTGTCTCTGCCGGACGGAATGGATTCAGCGGCGATCTTGGACTCGTTGGATTCCAATCCGTGAAGTCCAGCGGCGGACTGCTCATCCCTGCCGTAAACATCAGGGCTGCCGCTTCACCGAAGATCCGGCCGGAAGCCAGGATTGTACCTGTAATCAAGCTTGGCAGCGCCACAGGCAGCAGGATCGACGTGATGATTTTCCATTTGGACAGACCCAGTGCCAGGCCCGCTTCCTTCTGTTCCTTCGGAACGGCCCGGAAAGCCTGCTCCGTTGTACGTACCATGAGCGGCAAGTTGAATATCGCGAGCGCCATGGCACCCGAGATCAGGGAGAAACCGAGACCGAACGTATTCACAATCAACAAGAGACCAAACAAACCGATAACGATCGATGGGAAGGAAGACAATACCTCAACAACCAATCGGATAAAACTTGTAATCTTGCCTGGCTTCGCATACTCCGCCATATAGATTCCTCCGCCCCAACCGAGCGGAATGGTGATAATGAGCGTTAAGATCAACAGGAAGATGGAGTTAAAGAGCTGCGGTCCAATCCCGCCGCCCCCTTTGAGCAGCTGCGGTGCACTCGTCAGGAAGTGCCAGTTGATTTGCCCTACTCCCCGGAACAGGATGAATCCCAGCAAACCGAGCAGCAATACCACGATGAACAAGGCTAAAACAACTATGACGGATGTAGCAATTTTATCGACCGTTTTTGCCTTCATTTTCATACCCGGTTTCTCCTTTCGAGCAAACGAACCAGAATGACGAATACAAACGTCATCACAAGCAGGACAAGCGCCATACTCCAGAGTGCATTATTATGAACCGAACCCATCGTGGTGTTACCCATACTCAGGGTGATTACACTTGTTAATGTAGAAGCTGATTCAAGCAAGGATGTCGGTACATGCGGTGCATTACCGATAACCATCTGTACAGCGAGTGCTTCACCGAAGGCACGAGCCATACCCAGAACGATCCCTGTCAGCAAGGCTGGCAGAACTGTTGGAATAATCACGCGATAGATCGTCTGCCAGCGCGTAGCGCCCAGAGCATAGGACGATTCACGCAAACCTTTGGGCAGAGCAGACAGAGCATCGGCCATAATGCTTGTTACGGTAGGCAGAATCATTACGGATAGAACCAAACATCCGGCTGCAATCCCGATGCCGGCTCCGCCGAAGATGCTGCGCAATAGAGGCACGATAACACTCAGACCGATAAAACCGTAAACGACAGACGGAATACCCGACAACAATTCAATGGCAGGCTGCAGTATCTTTTTCCCTTTACCCGGCACGATCTCCGTCATAAAGAGTGCCGCACACAAACTGAGCGGGCTTGCAATCAGAGCGGCCAGCAGGGTGGTTGTGAAGGAACCGGTGATGAACGGTAATGCTCCATAGGCTGCTGGTTCTGATGATGGACTCCACGTTTTGCCGAACAGGAATTCACTCAGGCTCACACCATCCTTAAAAAAGGTGGAGAGACCCTTGGACGCCACAAAATAAACGATGGAAAACATGACAACGATCAACAATACGACACAAATCGACGTATAGATCCGTCCTGTCCATTCTTCCCAGAAATGTTTCTCTCTCAAGGGTCGGCGTGACTTGATCTTGCTGTTCATTACCGTTCCCCCTTCGGTCTGTTCCATAACAACCATCCTTCTATAATAGAGTAATGTAAAATATGGGATTATTTCATTCAAAAACCGCGTAAAGAGGCAGGACCTTAGTCCGCCTCTCTCGCTGTATGCGCAAGTTCAAAGATTATTGAGTCAAGTTACCCGCTGCATCGCGTTTTACTTTCATGCCGGATACCGGAATGTAACCCAGTTCCGTTACATCATTTTGTTGAATTTCGTCACTCAGCATGTAGTCGAGGAATGCTTTTGTAGCTGCATCCGGCTCACCTTTTGTGTACATGTGCTGGTAAGCCCATACTGGATATGTTCCAGCTTCTACGTTCTCAACGGTTGCTTCAACGCCTTCGTACTTCAGTACTTGCAAGCTGTCATCGAGGTAAGACAGTGCCAGGTAACCAATTGCTCCTGGAGTCTCGGATACAAGCTTCTTCACTGTACCTGAGGAATCTTCTTGAATGGAACCTTGGATATCTTCTACTTTCGTTCCCAGAGCGAAGTTCTCGAATGTTGCACGAGTACCAGAGCTGCTTGGACGGTTAACGATAACGATGGCTTGGTCTGCACCACCAACATCTTTCCAGTTTGTAATTTTACCGGAGAAGATATCGATCAATTGTTGTTTCGTCAGATCTTCCACACCTGCATCTTTGTTGCTTACTGGTGCGATCGCTACTACTGCTACTTGATGATCAACCAATTCTTTTGCTTTTGCTTCATCTTCCAGCTTCTCTTCTGCAAATACGTCGGAGTTACCGATTGTAGCTTGTCCGTCGGATACTTGAGTCAGACCCGTACCACTACCACCACCTTGCACTTGCACTGTTACATTTTTATATTCATCAACTGCCATAAATTTTTGTCCAGCTTGCTCTACCAGAGGTTGCAGTGCTGTTGAACCAACAGCCAGGATATTTCCGCTAAGCTCAGCAGCTGCTTCGCCTGATCCTGAACCATTGCTTGTAGCGCCCTCTGTACCAGCATCATTTTTGGATCCGCATGCTGCGAGTACCAGTACGAACGTTAAGGTCATCAAAATAAACGGCAACTTTTTAAACATGTTTTGTTTTCCTCCCCCAATGTAGTGATGGCGTTTTGTGAATTTGTTTGTTCACCATCAACTCTTTTATCATTGTAGTTTCGGTATGTCATCTCAAAATCAATGTTTTGTAAACGCAATGTTAAAATTATGGGCGGTGTTTTGAAATATATGGAACGCAAAACAACACCGTAAGCGACCGTTCCGGTTCCGGATCGTTCTTCCGATCGCTGTATTGGCTTGGCCTCACGTAAATTACATCGTGCCACTACGCTGACAGAACAATCTTCCGATCGCTGTTATCCCCGGATTTCATTAATTTTTCCCTTTGGTAAAAATCCGGTAATAATGGCGAGTGCTTCGCTTCTACAGATTATTACTGTCCTCTCCGTTCCAATGTAATGTTAAAAACTCCAGGCCGCAGACGGATGCTCCGCTTCTTCAGAATAGATTCCGTTCCCTCCACTGCCTCGGTGTTGTTTGGTCGCTTTCAGACGTTTTAATCCACCGCCTGGGGAGAGGTGAGAAAATAAAAAGGACCAGTCAATAAAAGGCTGGTCTAATGTAAATACTTTTTGTTAATAATATTTAAACTTCATATATAGAAGAAAATAAAAAAACTGCCCCCTCTCAAGTGCAAGGCACCAGAGCAAAAGCAGCCTTTCTACTAATTCAAAATCCACAGCCACAGGGCCAGTCCAGCCAAGGTGATTAACAATGTCGGGATCGTCAGGATTACACCTACCTTGAAATAATATCCCCACGTAATCTTTACACCCTTCCGCGACAACACATGCAGCCAGAGCAATGTGGCCAGTGAACCAATTGGCGTCATTTTGGGACCCAGATCAGATCCAATCACGTTAGCATAGATCAACGCTTCTCGAACAATGCCTTCGGTATGTGCATCCTGGATCGCCAGTGCGTTAATCAACACGGTTGGCAGATTGTTCATCACCGATGATAATACTGCTGCGATCAATCCCATGCCCACCGATGCAGCCAGCAGGCCATGCTCTGCTATGGCATCCAGCCAGCGGCTCAGATGATCTGTCAATCCAGCATTACGCAGTCCGTATACGACGATGTACATGCCTACCGAGAAGACCACAATGGACCAAGGTGCTTCCTTGACAACACGTTTCAGGTCAACTGCTTCACTCTTTCGTGCCAATATGGCAAATAGCAGAGCAACGGCGCCCACGATAACCGATACCGGGACCTGCAGAAACTCACTGGAGATATAAGCTATCAAAAGCAGCGCAAGCATATACCAGGCAATACGGAACATCCGCGGATCGCGAATGGCTTCCTTGGGATCGCGAGCGGCGGAGATGTCGTAGCGATGAGGGATACTTTTACGATAAAACAGATACAGCATTCCTGTACTCGCTACCATGGAAAAGATATTGGGAACCATCATCCGCACAGCATACTCGACAAACGTAATTCCAAAATAATCGGCTGACACAATATTCACCAGGTTGCTGACAATCAGCGGCAGTGACGTAGTATCGGCAATAAACCCGCTTGCCATGACAAATGCAAGTACCATGCGTTCATCGAATTTCAGCGCACGCACCATGGCGAGAACAATCGGAGTCAGAATAAGCGCCGCACCATCGTTGGCAAATAAAGCAGATACTGCTGCTCCGAGCAAAATGGAGTAGATGAATAATCTGCGTCCGTTCCCTCCAGCGAGTCTCGCCATATGAAGTGCAGCCCATTCGAAGAATCCAGTCTCATCCAGAATTAATGAAATCATAATGATGCCGACAAATGCCAGTGTTGCATTCCATACGATGGACGCCACATTGGAGGCATCATTCAGACTGACGACACCACATAGCAAGGCGAGCACGGCTCCACCTGAAGCAGACCAGCCAATACCCAGTCCACGGGGCTGCCAGATCACCAGCGCAACGGTTAATACAAAGATTAGTATAGCTACGTATGTCATAAATCCTCCTGTACCTTCACCCTATTACTACTATTATAAATACACCGCAATCTAAGAGAAAAACCAACGATATAGTTATACAGGGCAACAGGAGGATTGTCTATCTTTATTTTATTCTATGAACAAGTATTATCACCAGGTTATGCCTGATCCTTGTTCTTCGGCGTATCTTTCATCATTTTGAACATGCCCAGCAGGCCTTGCAATTGATCCGCCATACTATTCAGATGTGCTGATGACGACGCAATCTCTTCTACAGATGCCAGCTGTTCCTCAGAGGAAGCCGATACGGATTCCGTATTCGCAGCACTCTCCTGGGTTACGACAGAAATATCATTCATGGCTTGGGCAACACGTGCCGCTCCTTCTTCCAGCTGCTTCGTTGTTTGAGACAGATCATCGAGCGTATGGGCTGCATCTTCAACGGCCACACGAATCTGTGCGAATGACTGTCCTGAAGTATTTACAGCCTGAATCCCATCCTCTACCCGGGTCTGGGCAGCCGTCATGGCATCCATGGCGGCATCCATATCCAGACGGATATTATGAACGAGTTCGCCGATTTGTGCTGCAGAGCTGCCGGATTCTTCCGCCAGTTTCCGAACCTCACCTGCTACCACTGCGAATCCACGACCAGCATCCCCCGCTCTCGCCGCTTCAATGGACGCGTTCAGTGCAAGCAGGTTGGTCTGTTTGGAAATGGTGGCGATGACATTAACCATGTTTCCAATTTCTGTGGACCGCGCATTCAAGGACTGAACCACCACCGCCAGCTGTTCCACCGTCTCCTGAATGCTGCTCATCTGATCCATGGCCTGTCCCGCTGCTTCATTACCGGAATAAGCTGCTCCGGATGTATTCCGCATGTTCTGCGTAATGGATTGCACACGTTCAGACATCATGCGGACATCTTCGGCCATACGACTCATCTGCTCCGATCCGCCCGCCACGCTCTTCACCTGCTGCTCTGCACCTTCCGCAAGTTCCTGAATGGAAAGTGTCGAGTGCTCAATGGCCTTGGTCGTTTGCTCCGCACTCGCCGACAATTCCTGAGAGGAAGCCGATACCTGCTCCGTCGTCTCCTGTACACCCAGAATCATCATTCGAAGGTTATCTACCATCCGCTCAAAATACTTGGCGAGATCACCGACTTCATCTTTTCGTCCGGTTTCCATCTTGACTGTCAGATCCCCTTTGCTTACCGCACGAGCAGACTCCTGGAGACGTCGGATTGGACGCAGCATGGAGCGTGTAAACCAGATAATGAATATTAGCGTGAGGAAGGTCGCAGCCAGAATGACGATTAAGGTTGCCATACGAATGTCTTTACTGGCATGAGACAATTCACTTTGGAACATCGTTCCGCCAATCTTCCAGCCCGTAGCTTCATTAGTAGAGAAGATCATCATTTTGGAATCACCATTGTAGGTGTAATCGAACGATCCCTCTTGTTCTGCAAACATGGGGTCCAAAGCCTCTGACGTTTCGTGCGTGCCAGATTCCACCACAGGTGAGGAGATATAATTTCTCTCCGGATCCATAATAATAACGTATCCTTCCTTGCCCACCTTAATGGAAGCCTGTTCGCTAAGTTCCGTTAGATCCAAAGACAGACCTACTACACCAGATTGATCTTCCAGTGTTTTGGATATAAACACAACCGTTACTCCATCCGTATTCTTGGACACGGCTGACACAGCGGGATTGCCCGGGTTGGCCATCGCAAGCTTGTACCATTCCCGCTCCCTTGGATCATAGTTGGACCCTTGTGCACTGCCGGTTTTTTCTTTCCCCCTAACCATAGTCCCATCTTCAGTTCCTACAAATATATTCAGCGCATCAGGATGCAATCCGACATACTGCTGTAGTTTCACTTCCAATTCAGAAAGGCCACCATCCCCGCTAAGCATGTCCGTCCGAATGGATTCGGCAAAATAATTGATATCGTGAATCTTCGCATTGACATGGGTTTCAATAATTGAATTCGTCGTGCTTACACTTTGTTTGGCACTATCCATCAGTTGACCTTCTACCGTGCGATCGGCAATCAACAGTGTGATCATTCCAATGATCAAACTGGGCACCAGCAATACGGCCAGAAAGGATACCAGCAATTTATTTCGTATACTCCAGACAAAGCCCTTTTTCTTGTTCTTCTTTTTTGCTTTATTTTCTTTCTGTTTGACTGGTTTGGCAGCTTTTTTCGCTTGCCCTTGGTCCAGATTCTCCCCCATCTGCTTCTCCCCCTCTAAAAAGTTCAATCTGTCTTTGTTCGTATGTAGGACCCTCTCCATGTCTACCTTAACCCTTCTCTTCATACCAAATCTTCGCATAGGGTTATCTTATATATCGGCTTAAGTCTAAATTTATTTGATTACAATAATTCACATGACATGTCAAACAAGCCACTCCGCTATTGGAAGTGACTTGTTTATATGTACATATTAGAAAGGCATTTATCTAGGCAGATGTTTGCCCGTATGGGCCCTGTGGCGGCTTGGGCGAAGGTTTGCCAAAGTAATATCCTTGAGCCAGCTCGATCCCTATGGAGCGACAAAAATCGAATTCCTCCATGCGTTCGATGCCTTCAGCAAGCACACGTCCCCCGAATCGGCGTGACATCTGCACAATATCGATAATTTGCTGTTGTTTCACTGGGTCACGATCACACTGATCAATCAGACTGCGATCAATTTTGACAAAATCAGGCTCCAGCCGATTCATCAATTCAATGGTCGAATACCCTGCCCCAACATCATCCAGTGCTACCGACATTCCACGGGAACGATACACCGAAAAAATATGCTGGAGAATGGACATATGCTGGATCTGTTCCGTTTCCACAACTTCAAACACAAAATCCTGGGGGTCCAGTTCCAAGCGCTCAATCGCTTCAAACGTATGGGTCAGGCAAAATTCAGGATTGTATATAGAGGAGGGCAGAAAATTCACAAAGCGCTTAACACCATGAGGCAAAAAAGCTGCACTTGTTTCGATTGCTGTGATTCTTGCGGTCCGATCCAAAAAGGAATGTAAACCCGTGTCCCGGGCAACCTCAAACAAGTTATACGGGCTAAAAGTCTTGCCATTTTCGGAAGGTCGAAGCAAAAACTCGAATCCGACAATCTGTTCATTTGCATCAACAATAGGCTGCATATGACTGCTGAATTGATTGTTCAAAATAATCGATACCAGATCTGCATGCTCGAATCGAGATTTCATCATCTGAAGACTAATCCAGCCTGCTTGATCCGCCTGTTCATGCATTGGAGTTACCTGTACTGTAATGGATTCTGGGCGGATGACTTCGAGCTTCTGTATGGCTTCCAGCCAGTTTTGTACAGATTCGGCATTCGTATAGTTCGTCCATATCGCTTCATCCGAATGTTCAACTTGCACACCCAACGTTCTCAGCAATTCCAGCAAAACGGGGAAAACGGGACGCAGATACAGAGTACCTTGATCCTCAATTGGATAGATTGGACTGCAGCCACTGCAATTCATGTAGAACCCCCTTGCCGGTTTATGTTTCTATTTCAATTAATGTAAAATGGTATATACCCAAAGTTTGTAAATATTATAGCATGGGTCATAAAATTAATCTCTAGTGTTTTAATGACTTCCGGTATGAACGTTTTTGCTACAGTCTTAAACATTTTTGCAGAAAAAAAGACCGCCAGTCTGTTGACTGTCGGCCTTCATTATCCGCTATATATTAAGAAGCGGGAATTACGATTTTCTGTCCAACTTTCAATTGATGTACATTTGAAATTTTGTTGGCTGTGGCAAGCTTGCGCCAGTCCACACCATATTTCAAGCCGATGCGGTACAGGTTGTCCCCTTTTTTCACCACATATACCACTTTGCCGCTTGCTGGTTTCTCAGGTTGCGGTTGCGGTTCTGGTTTTGGTTCTGGTTTTGGTTTTGGTGTTGGGGCAGGTGTTGGTGCTGGAGCAGGCTTCGTTCCCGGTTCAGGAGTCACCGCGGCTTCTCCAGTCAATTTCAAGCCATACTCGGCAAAACCTTCGTCATTCGTACCAATGAACGACATTGCCGGGTTAGCTTCAACCAGCGCTTTGGCATCCGGAGAAGACGCAAACACAACTTCAAGATCGTTCAGTGCTGCTGCAGTTACACTTGCAGAAGGCTTAATTGGTGCCAGTGACCAGTTGCCATCCGCAGCCGGATTGATTGTTTTGTTATCACGGATGTAGTCAATGATAACTTGACGGTTCTCATCCGGTGCTGCCAAAACGATACGTTTACCATCCGGATTGGCCAGTTTGGACGAAGAAGCACGATAGTTATTCGTTGCCACGATAAACTTTTGCTCCGGATCAATCGGTTTGCCATTGAAGCTCAGGTCCTTGATCCGGCTTGCCGATGCATTCACCACGGTTGCTTTGGAATCGTATTTGGCAGGCTGAGTCACATCGATTTGATACGTTACACCATCGATAACATCAAAGTTGTACGTCGGGAAATCCATGTTGATCAGCTGCTGCTGTCCACCCTTAGCCGGGTCGATCTGATTGAACTGGCCTGCAGACCATTCCAGCCATTCCTTGATTTCAGCACCGTTAACCAGAACGGCATGTACCGTATTCGGATATACGTACAGATCCGCTACGTTTTTGATCGCGATGGTGCCTGCAGGGATATTCGTATAGTACGAAGCACCTGAACGACCGCCTGCTTTAAATGGAGCTCCTGCAGACAATACCGGGATATTTTCATACTCGGTTCCTTGCATGTGTTTCTCCACATACCATTTCTGAGCATTCGTCACGATCTGAATGGATGGATCGTCCTGTACCAACGCGAAGAAGCTGTTGATTGGAGCCGTTGTCTCTCCGACCGGACCACGTACATAGTCAAGCGTACCTTCGTGCTCTTCATGAACCGCATCGATGATCTCCTGATCTGCATCAACCAATGGCTTTTTGTTCGCAGTGTCATAGATTGGACGTGCTTCTGTCGCGGAATCTACCACTTTCCACTTGCCATCCACCAGTTCCAGATCAAGATCAATGATTCCGAGATGATCACCCCAGAACCCTGGCTCCACCGCTGGAACGCCATTGATGGTGCCTTTTTCAAGATCTACTCCCTTTTTGCCTTCAAAATCAGCACTTGGAAATACCTTGTGGGCATGTCCAAACAGAATCGCATTAATGCCCTCTACCTGGCTCAGGTACAGCACCGAGTTTTCCATCAGATCCGTTTGAGGGATATCTTCAAAACCGGAGTGAGGAATGGCAACGATAATATCTGCACCTTCAGCCTTCATTTGCGGAATGAATTTCTTGGCTGTAGCAATAATATCCTTGGCAATGACTTTGCCTTCCAGATTAGCACTGTCCCACTGCATGATTTGTGGCGGCACGAATCCAATAACACCCACTTTGATCGTGTGCTCTTTGCCGCTCTCATCCGTTACTTTTTTGTCCAGAATTTCATAGGGTGTGAAGTAATTCTTGTCGTTCGTTTCATCGTCATCACCGTCATCTACATAGACATTCGCATTAATATAAGGGAAGTTGGCGCCCTCCAGCGTCATGTCCAGGAAATCCAGACCATAGTTAAACTCGTGGTTTCCGATGTTACCGGCATCATAATCGAGCAGGTTCATTGCTTTATATACAGGGTGAGTCTCACCCTTTTGAAGTGGATCGATTTTGGCTACATAGTCTCCGAGCGGGTTACCCTGAATCAGGTCACCATTGTCGAACAACAGGCTGTTCTTCGCTTCATCACGGGCTTTTTTGATCAGCGTAGCTGTTTTGGCGAGTCCATATTGATCGGTCTCTTTATCGGAGTAGTAGTCGTAGTTAATCAGATTGTCATGAATGTCCGTTGTTTCCATGATCCGCAATTTTACTTTGGCAGCATCTGCAGCCGATACAGGTACCGGAAATACTGCAAGCACGTTTAATGCAACCAAAGCGGCAGTCAGGCTTGATAATACTTTTTTGTTCTTTTTCAAAATAACCCCTCCCGGTTATGTACATTGAATCATGCCATAGTGTGCAAACGAATAGGCGCAGAAATAGCATAGATTTCATGGGTTGTGCGTGCTAAAATCACGGTCTTAACCAGCTGAATTCAGGTTAGTTTATCTCACATGAACATCTATTCATATCTGTGCGTATCGTTTACATTCCAAATCATAACGCAATGAAGCGTGGTTGAAAAGCATTATTTTTTACATTATCCGCACATAAGAGTTCGACTTTACATAATCATGCGGGATTTCGACATTATTCTCTCTTTTTTTGTTAATATATAGTTTACTAGACGTGTTAAATACGTATATTACATAGCACTTACATATGTATCCATTTCACCCTGTTCATCAGTCAGCAAAAAACCGCGAAGCCCTGCGGCCTCACGGTTTATATGTTCATCAAGTTATATCCGATGATTCAGTGCTCCCAAAGAACACTTCATTCGGTTGCTTTATTGTTCCCACACCTGATGCTCATGGTCCTTGCCTGTATATTCAATGCGTACGGGTGTAATATCCAAAATGACATAATTCGGATCGTTCGGTCCGTCAAACCATGCTTTCAGTTCATCATTCCACACTTCTTCGCGCAGGTTTTCATTTTTGGTCACTTCACAGGTTCCTTCGATCTCAACCACTTCTTTGGAGCCACCCGCCTCATAGCCGAGCAAAAGACTGACATTAGGGTTATTCTCAAGCTCCTCCACCTTATGCGTGCGGCGGTTCGTCGCCAAGTGAATATTCATGCCATCATTGAAAAGCGCCATATAGCGGGATTTCGGTTTACCATTTTCCACAGTTGAGAAGCTGCAAAAAGGGTTGTTTTCCAATGCCTTTACAATGTTTTGTTCTAGTTCCGTCTTATTCATGGGACATGCTCCTTCCGGTTTGGGGGTATATAAGCAGAACTTACTGTGATTACACGTAAACACTCCACTGACAGAACAACCTTCCGATCGCTGTTATCCCCAGATTTTTTTATTCCCTTTTCGCAAAGGAAAAATCCAGTGATAAAGGCGACCGCTTCGCTTCTTGAGGTTTCTTTGTCCGTTCCGTTATCGTGTAATTCTATGTTCCACTTCTATTAAGTTTGTTGTGACATAAAAGCCTGTACTTATAGTGTACCCACCCCACCTATGGTGAATCCATGAATCCGTTCGTAAACGTGACAATATTGGAAAGGTTATTAGTTGATATCCCCAAGATAAATCCGTGATGGTTCACGTTTCAGCAGCAATTCACCAATCGTTTGGGGATACAAACGGACGGAAGGCAGATCTTCAAGCGCAATCCATTCCACCGCAACCTGATGGTCATCCGGGTTCGAGCCTTCAAATACTGTGGCATCCGCATCCTTCAGGCTGCATACGAAATAAAATTCAACCTGGTGTATGTCAGCATCCCATTCGGCAAACTCATGATTCTTCCCGATGTATTCCCGGATATGAAGCAATTCGCCTACGTTCACGGCCTGTCCAATCTCTTCCAGACATTCGCGGGCAACCGCATCCTTCAATTCTTCGCCCTTCTCCTGGCCTCCACCCGGGAAAACATAAGCTGCACCATATTGATCCTCCAAACGGATGACGAGCAGCCTTCCATTCTGTACGATGATCGCCTTTGCGGAATTTCGTATCGGTTTCATTTGTTCATCGACTCCAATTCATCATATGTATCTATCTCGGAAGGTTCCGGTACCGACCCATTCTCAAGCATGACCTGCAGCCGATAGAATTACCCCTTCAGCTTCAAGTACTCTGCGGATTTCTCTTACAAAAGAGAGGGCATGCTCCCCATCACCATGTATGCATATGGTCTCCGCTTTGAGGGGAACCGCTATGCCTTCCGTGGACACTACGATACCTTCATTCACCATGCGCAGCACTTGAGCCAGTGCTTGTTCTGGCTGCCCAATGACTGCTCCTGCATGACTGCGGGGCGTCAATTTACCATCCGCACCGTAAGTCCGATCTGCAAACACTTCACTTACGCTGCACAGACCGGTACGATCCGCCGCCTCAATGAGCGCGCTACCCGCAAGTCCATAAAGGTATAGTTCTGGCCTTACGTTGTAAACCGCCTGAGCAATAGCTTCAGCAAGCATCATATTCTCCGCAGCCATATTGTATAACGCGCCGTGCGGTTTCACATGATGCATGCATCCACCGGATGCTCTTACGAAGGCATCCAGTGCCCCAATCTGGTATATGACCATGTCGTAGGCTTCCTGCGGAGTTATATCCATGCTTCTCCTGCCAAAACCCTGCATATCCGGCAATCCCGGGTGTGCTCCAATTGCAATCTGATGCTCCATTGCCTTTTCCACCGTGGATCGCATCGTGGCCGGATCCCCTGCATGAAATCCGCACGCAATGTTGGCCGAAGTGATCAGCGGCAAAACCGCTTCATCCCACGGCATTCGGTATACACCATAACTTTCGCCCAGATCACAATTGATATCTACCGTCTTCATTGGCGATCCCCCGTTTCGGTCAATCTTCTGCGGATGAATGCAGCGCACAGCTGTAATCCCCGTTCCTGCTCCAGGAACAACTGCTGCGCTTCTTCATGTGTAATTGGCTGAAAAGCAACCCGTGTCCCGGGCCTTGCCTGAGCCAATACTGGTAAATCCACCCTGGCTGCCTGTGCAATCACAGGATAGCCTCCAATGGTCTGATGATCTGCCATCAGGATGATGGGCTGACCATCTGCTGGGACCTGAACTGTGCCATAGGTTACGGCTTCTGATAACCGGCTCATGGGTTGTTCAAGCTCCAGCCTTGAACCCTCCAATCGATATCCCATCCGATCCGACTGAGGAGCAATCACATATTGTTCATTATACATTCGTTCCAGGCTTTCCCTAGTAAACTTTGAGGTATCCGCACCCGCCATCACACGGATCACTGGATCCTTCTGATAGAAAGGCCATTCTCTGCTGGATAGGTGCCATATCGGCCCCTTCATTTGTGTTTTCTCCAGCTTCGCTTGTTCCAGCAATTGATGGAGCATGGCTCGTGCTTCGCAAGAAGCCTCCGCAGCAGATAAAATATCTCCTGCTCGCAAAGCTCTGCCTTCCAAGCCACCAATGCCAGTTTTCAGATCCGTACTTCGGCTCCCCATGACCTCATTTACCTCTATCCCACCAGCAATGGACAGATATGCTCTCATTCCGGATCGACATCGCCCAAATTTCAATACACTTCCCGCCATTAACGCGACCGGACGCCACAGGGGAACCGGCTGATCATCCACGGTTGCCGACAGATCTGCACCACATAGAGCGATGAGGCTATTTTCATGAAATCGAAGTTCTGGACCTGTCATGGTTATTTCCATTACAGCTGCATTACGGCGATTATTCACCAGCATATTGGCTGTTCCTGCTGCAAATGTATCCATGACTCCACCCGGATGTACCCCATGCCGTCGATATCCGTACCTTCCCTCATCCTGTACGGTGGACAGCAGGCCTGGGCGAATGACCTCCATTCTCATCCTTCGCCCTCCTTCCACTCCATGTATTCCTGCTCGGTTATTCCTTTAAACCGGACCCGATCCCCTGCCTGAAGCAGGCTCGGCAGATCATGTTCAGGACGAAACAGCTTCAGAGGTGTTCGTCCGATGCATTGCCAACCACCAGGAGTGGCTACCGGATATATTCCGGTTTGCTCGCCGCCGATTCCGACGGTCCCGGCTTCCACTCTCATTCTCGGAGTTGCTCTTCGGGGTGTAGCAATCTGCTTGGGTAATCCGCCAAGGTAGGGGAATCCCGGTGCAAATCCAATCATGTGGACCAGGTATTCCCCGGATGTATGAATCGCAACAACTTCATCTGGGGTCAGTTCGTTTTCACTCGCAACATACTCCAGGTCAGGCCCGAATGGACCTCCGTAGCATACTGGAATCACAATGGTTCTGAATTGATTATGTACGGATTCTTCAAGCATCTCTAACCGGGACAATAACATTCTGCACACCTGTTGATATGGAGAAGATTCACTTGCTCCTTTCCCTGAAGCCGATCGAGTAGATTCTGCAACATCCATTGGATCATAAAACAGAGCAATCGACGCGAATGATGGAACCAACTCCACCATGCCCGGAAAGGAATTTTCATCCAGCCAAGCACAGACCGAGATCACTCTGCGGTGAACTTCATCCGATATTGCATCTCCGCAACGAATCATCACTCCAGCCTCACCCAGTGGAGACAGCATCTCTTCTGTCCATACATACTTGATTTTGCTCACGCCATCTCCCCCTATCGGCAAGTTTAGGATTGATCATATTCACTCTTTTTCCAAAGCGTTTAAAACAAGCTCCCTAACCATAGGAAATGGATCCTGTTCTTCTTTTCGTATCACCAGATACAGAGTCTGCAAAAAGACACGTACGTTCATGCTAATTCGGCTTATCTCCACATAGCTTCTTTCGCCGGTCTGATCTATGCATGCCTGTTCAAGTCCATCAATCCAAGCTGCAAGATCCGATCTATTAAGCAGCTTGCGTCTAACAATAGTCACTACTGCATGAGCAATACGCTGATCCTCATCATGGATGTATACTGCACTGGAATCCGTTATTTTCACAGCGAGCGAGTCCAACAGTTCTCTCAATGCCGTTTCATCCATATATGGGGATTGAGCAAGGTCTTCAACCGCATCGGATGCATGTGCAGGAGCATGAGCCCAACCTTTTTCATTGACGTATCCGCGGACATCCTTCTCTTCCTTCAGGTACGTGGTCAATCGGTGATGAATAGCCTCAATATCTGCCTTGATTAGAAAGTTCCGCTGACGATCCATGTTTAAGATGGGAGGCAGCAGCAGGACGGAAAAGGCCCGGGTGAATACACTGTCCATCCCATTCTCTCCGATTCCATAGAAAAGATGCTGATCGTCCATTGCTTTATGGAGCAGCACACGGAGTTGTTCTTCTGAAAATATCCCCTGTCCGATCCAGGTTGCAAATGTAACATATATAAGTTCATCTCGAAGGACAGGGTCCGTACTTCCGATGTGCTGTAACATATGCAGCGCCAGTTCGTAAGGGTGCTCTACCTCATCGGCCGCATAATTCTTCGATTGTATAAGCTGTAATTGCTCTTTAAGTTCAGTTGTATTCATCTATAAGGAATCCTCTGCAGGATTTAAGTGGACACTGCAATTGTATAATTCGCAAGCCCAGGATCCAGCTTTCTTTTCAAGCCGGGTAATCGAGGTATTGGACAACTTCGTACTAACATCAAGCGCAGGCACCAATCCTCGGAGGGTATTACGCAGAATGGCCCCATGACTGACCACAATCACTTTTCCATCAGGGTGCTCTTTGCATATATCCTCGATTGCAGCACTGCCACGCATTGTCCCGGCTTCTGCAGCTTCCCGTCCCAGCTCAAGAGTGCTCCAGTCCGGGCCCCATTTGGCTATACGTTCCGCCTCCGTTGTTCCTTCCACCTGACCGCCGCCCATCTCACGCAGCCTTGGGTCCAGATGAATCTCACGAATACCCAGCCGTTCACTGATAATCTTCGCCGTCTCATGTGCACGCCCCAGATCGCTGGCATAGATGGCATCCCACGATTCCGAACTCAGCCTTTCCGCAAGCAAAACCGCCTGTTCTCTCCCTTCCTGATCCAGCGGATTGTCCGTCTGTCCCTGAGACCGCTTCTCCTTATTCCATGCTGTACTTCCGTGACGTATTAATGCAAACTGTGTCATAGTGTCCCTCACTTTGTTTCTATAGTAAACGTTAATCAAGACTTCGATCATTCAATCCGTGTCTAACTCATCCGCGGTAAAATGCCTGCGTCCTTTTGGTTTGGCAAATTTGCTGCCGTTGTATACTGCTGACCCATTTCTTGGTATGGAAAGGCTGGTCCATGGTGTTTCTTTCAGCATTTTGGCTGCGTAAATAATTTGTCCCACATGATACGGATAATGCGCCAATTGCCGTGTAATAGCCTCCATGACGGTATGACCTTCATTGCGAATGTATATGATCTGTGAGAGTTGTTCCGGTGCAAAGGAACGAATGGCACTCAGCAAGCAGTTCCAGCCTTCTTCCCACTTGCCCAGCAGTTCATCTCGTGTGGAAATGTCATTGACGAATTCCGCATCCCGCACCCTCCAAGGCTTTTCACCATCGCTTGTGAGCACATCCGTCCAGCGGGATAACATATTGCCCCATAGATGCTTCACAATGACGGCAATGCTGTTGGTATCCTCATGCCATGCCTGAAATAATTGCTCGGTCTCCAGCTGCTCCATGGCCTTCTCTCCAAGCTGCTTATAATACAGAAATTGCTTCTCGGCTGTCTCCAGAAATGTCTGATTCATATTCATATCCAATAGGCCAACACCTTTCTATATCCATAGTGAGTGCAAGGCTTGCTTTATTCGGGAAATACCAGTACGCCTTCTTCATTCAGCGGAAAAGGAATCACTTTCTTCACCGCATCCAGATTAAGCTCTCCATAAATGTGAGGAAACAGTTCATTTAACTCATACAGGTCTTCATATACGAGTTCTGGCTTCAACGTTTTTTCATCAATACCCAGCAGCAGCAGATCCGTACGCCCTGCGTAATATTGTGCAGCTACCCATGGAATCTGCTCTTTGGTAGAACAATGAATGAATCCATCCGTTTCCAGACTATCCGGTGCATACACGCTCTCCTTGGATACCTGTTCCCATACCGATTGAGAAATAATGCTGTAGATCATTGCTCCGCCTCCTTATTATTTCTTCTATGTATCCTGTGTATCATTGCAAGTATTATAGATCATCCCGGATACGGGAGTACAATTTTTGATCCGTGAACACGCCTTTGATCTTCAATTGCTTGCGAAGCAGGCCTTCATACGACATGCCCAGTTTCTCCATGACCCGTGCCGAACCGATGTTGCCAGCATTGCATCTGCCCTCCAGCCGGTTGCAGTCCAGTTCCTGAAAGCAGTAATGAACGATGGGCTGCATCGCTTCAGCAGCAATCCCTTTATTCCACTCCTTGCTTGCAATGGCATATCCCAAAGAAGCACTCTGCATAAGTTCATTGAAATGAAAGATCCCCCCGCGGCCAATCAGGCGCCCCGTATCTTTGAGAACAAATCCCCATAGATACACCAATTTATTCTCATAATTTTCCAAGGCCCGTTGAATGTATTGAACGGAGTCATCCACCATCTCATGGCAGTTCCACAAACTCTGCTCGCTCACTCTTGGGTCGGAGGCAAATGCATAGTAATCCTCCGTGTCGTCTAATGTAAGACGTCTGAGCAGCAGCCGTTCTGTTTCAAATTCTGGCGACTCCGCGAATAACTTTTCAATGTTCATACAAACTCCTCCTATTGCTTAGGAAATAATGATCTATCACGAACGTGCACAGAATCCCTGCCGTATATCTGATGAGATCTATGACAAGAAAACCGTGTCCTAAAATCAGGGCACCCAACATGGTTGAACGCACCTCATTGAGCCATGGCATCTGAATCATTTGCGAGAATTCTATTACCCAGCTAAACACAAAGCTCAAAAGGAAAGCCCAAGCCTTACTTCGCCTGATCCAAACCATACGAAATCCGAAATAGATCATGCCTGCCCACAAGGCATCTCCAGCATGGTCATGTAAGAAAACAGGCAGCATATTCCCGTAACGACGGGATGCCAGCCCGGCTGCCATGGTAATGACTACCGCAATAAAATAAATTCGTCTTTCTCTGATCAACATCACCTTCTCCAATGCTTACGATCCATCAGGCCTAAACCACAGTTGCCTTTTTGTACAGCAATTCTCTGCCTAAAGTAAGTTGAATCTTTCAGATCCCCATTTGAACTTATAATTGTAGCTTTCATGCGGATCACGTCCTCTCCGTTTTTGTTTCTGGATCCGCGCAGGTAAGCCTCTTATTGCGGTGACTTCGTATTTTTGTATCTAAAAAGGGACGTATATTCTACGCCCCTCTGCTGTCTGTCTCTATGATGTAAAAAGCTATGGTCACACGCTGGATTGAAATAAGCTTTATTTTACCGTTACCGGTATCGTCACTTTCTTGTTGTTCCACTTGGCGGTTATGCTCGTTTTGCCTTTACCTACAGCGACCACTTTGCCATTGGTTACGGTAGCTACGCCCGGTTTCGTACTGCTCCAAACTGCATTGTTGGTAACTACCGTCGTCTTGCCTGTATCATACTGCGCCATAACGGTTAGCGTTGTGCTTCCCTGCGGGGATAACACCAGCTTCTTCTGACCTGTAATCAACTTTTTCAGCAATGGAACAACCGTAACTTCTGTCTTTATTGTCTGATCCTGGTAGGTTCCTGTCAAGGTTGCATTTCCTTCGGTCAGCGTTTTGACCGTCCCATTTTTAACGGTTGCCACTGCATTGTTCGAGGAAGTCCAGGCCACCTGTTTCGACAGATTAATTGTTTTTCCGTTGGCATATGTACCAATGACCTTCAGTGCTTTGGATTTCTTGATGTTCAACTGCATTGCAGTAGGAGTAACTTCCACCTTGGTAATAATGTCTGTAATGGCGACAGGTACTTTAACTGTTTCCGAGCCGTATTTACCTTGCAACAGCACCCGGCCAGGGGTATTGCCCTTGATCTTGCCGTTTTCCACGACAGCTGCTGCATTCGAAACGCTCCACACGATCTCTGACGTTACGTCCTCTTCCTTGCCGCTCGCACGCACAATGCTGACTTTGGGAAGCGCACTTTCACTGCCTTTGACAAAACTATAGGATTTAGGCGAAGCCTTGATGCTTTTGATTTTCTCGGAAACCTGGACAACGAGCTGCGCCTTTGCCCCATCGACCTCAGCATGAATCGTTGCCTCACCCACTGCTACTGCCTTTACTTTACCTTTCACAATGGTTGCAACTGCTGCATTACTCGTAGACCACGTAACCCCTGCAGTCACATCCTGCTTGCTATCAAACCCTTCAACTTCTGCCATCACCTTCAGCGCAGCCGTCTGTGACACACTTAACTTCTGCGGGCTGCTGTTGGTAATTTCAATGGAGGTCACGTCACCCGTAGCCGCCAGAATGTGTGATGGAGCCAAGATGGCACATACCATGATCAATGCAAGCATTCCTCGAAGTGTTCGTTTTACTCTTTTCATTGCTATCTTCCATCTCCCATAACCCAATATTTTACTTCTATTATATTATATCGGAGATTGAATGCATAATAATGAATTTTGCAGTGCTAGGATGGTCTAAAGAAGTGGGATTGGACAATTTTCCAATCAACCTTTCTACGAATTAAAGCTCTACGCCGTTACATTCAAGAAAATAAAAAACAGAACCCATAAAGGGCTCCGTTTCTGTCTTGATGCCAACTTAACTTATAGTTCAGGCGGTTACTCTTCATCTGGAAGCGGCAAAGTCAAATATTCAGCACCGCCCATGTAAGGCTGAAGGGCCGCCGGAATACGAATGCTTCCATCCTCCTGTTGATGATTCTCCAATAGTGGAATGAGGATCCGCGGCGATGCCACGGCCGTATTGTTGAGCGTATGGCAGTACGCTAGCTGACCTTCGGCATTGCGGCAGCGAATGTTCGAACGGCGAGCCTGAAAATCTTGCAGGTTTGACGACGAATGGGTTTCTCCATAAGCGCCCCGACTCGGCATCCATGTCTCAATATCGTATTGTTTATACGTTTTCTGCGACATGTCTCCAGTACACACCGCCACCACACGATAAGGCAGTTCCAGCAGCTGCAGCAACTCCTCTGCATGTCCGGTAATTTCCTGCAGCATACGCTCTGATTCCTCTGCATCCGGTGCACAGAGAATGACCTGTTCGACTTTGGCAAACTGATGCACCCGGTACAATCCTCGTACATCACGGCCGCCTGACCCGACCTCACTGCGGAAACACGTCGATATACCAGCCAGCTTGATCGGCTTCTGTACATCCACAATCTCATCGGCATAATACGATACGAGGGGTACCTCCGAGGTTCCGACCAGCCACTTGTCCTCCCCTGCCAGCTCATAGACCTGATCAAGTCCTGTTGGGAAAAATCCCGTGTTCACAAGTGCATCCTCCCTGACCATGAGAGGCACTTCCATAGGAGTGAACCCTTGCCGCAGCAGCAGATCAAGTGCGAGCTGCTGAACAGCCCGGTGCAGAAGCAGCCCTGCCCCTTTTAGTACATAGCTTCGTGTCCCGCCAATCTTCACCCCGCGCGGAATATCAATCAGATCGTGGAGCTCCCCGAGTTCCACATGGTCCTTGGCTGTGTAAGCGAATGTTGGCGCTTCTCCTACACGTCGCAGCTCCACATTATCCTCGTCCGATGCTCCAAACGGCGTATCTGGTGATACGACATTAGGCACCAGCCACTGCAGCCGGGTCACTTCCTCCTGCACGTCCGCAAGCTTCGCTTCGACCTGTTCCAGCTTCTGATTCAGCTGTTTCACCTGAGTTCTTAATCCTTCGGCCTGTTCACGGTCTCCGGCTTGCATCAATTTTCCGATATCCGCTGATAAGGTGTTCCGCATTCTGCGTCCTTCTTCTGTTTCCTGCAAAAGCGTTCTGCGCTCCTCATCCCGCTCCAGCAATGCACGAATGCTAATATTGATTTTCTTCCCGTCTGCCGCCGCCTGCACCTCATCTGCATGGGCCCGAATCCACTTCATGTCCAACATGGTCACCGTCTCCTTTGGCTAAAAAAATGCAAAGAGCGCCCTCATCCCTTGGGACGAGGAGCGCTCTGCTCGCGGTGCCACCCAACTTGCCGAATCAGGATACCCTGTCCAGCCTCTTGGTCCGCGATAACGGGCGGTTCCGGTTAACTTGGGGATGGATTCGCTCCCCTGGCGATAACGCCTCCGAGTTGGATGCTCTTCAACGGCATGGTTCCGATCTGTAATTGTTGTGTCTCAGTATATACGAACCATAAATCACTTTGCAAGTCCTACCAAATCCTTACACATGCTGTTATGATAGACTTGTTTGTACTCGGACGTATGAGCCAAACTAAGCTGACCTTAAATTGTACATAGGTATAGAAGGAGTTCTCCATGAAAAAATTGTTATGGATCGGCTGTCTGTCCTATTTTCTTATCGGACTTGCACACGTGGTCCTCGGTTCCATTCTGCCTGTCGCACTAGAACATTATGGCAAAGATTACAGTCAGGGAGGAACACTGATCTTTGCCCAATTTGCCGGATTCCTGGGCGGTGTACTGTTATCCCCTCCGTTAAATCGTCGCTTTGGCAAACGCGGCGGCTTACTTATCGCAGCAGCTCTGCTATGCATTGCAGAGTTATCCTATATGCTGCTGCCTCCCTGGGGCCTCATGTTTGTCATTGCACCCGCAGCCGGTTTTGGATTCGGCATGATTGAAGCCGTAATCGGAACCATCATCATTGCGGCCATCAAAGAAAATACCGCAGTTGCGATGAGCAGGCTTGAAGTATTATTCGGCATCGGAGCGATGGTCATGCCGCTGATCGCCAGCGGTCTGATCTCGGCAGGGTACTGGCGCATGTCCTTCCTCGTCGTTGCCGTCTGTTCAGCACTGACATTCCTCTTCTGGGCCAGAATGTCATTCGGGGAGCTGGATCATGCACTCGGCAGGCGCCAGCCAGATGCCGCTGCTGGACACATCCATGCGGTGGAAGCTTCTGATGGTGTGTCTCCTTCAGACCGTGACACTACCAGTTCAATCTATCGAGGTCGTAATCTGGCCCTAATGATCTTATTCGTAGTATTTTTCTTTCTCTATGTCGGCACGGAGATGAGTCTTGCCAACTTCATGCCTGCCATTCTAATTGAAAAAATGAACATGAAGGAAGCTGGAGCAGCTCTTAGTGTTACCTGTTTCTGGATCGCGATGTCTATTGGGAGACTCTTCGCCGGATATATCGCTGAAAAGTTCCAGTATCGCGTGTACATTTTGTACAGCTGTCTGGCAGCTGTGCTGCTAATGGCCATTTTCCCGTTTACCAACCAGATCTGGTCTGCTTTTCTAATTATTCTCCTGCTTGGACTGGCGTTTTCAGGGGTTTTCTCCATTGCTCTCGTGTTTGCCAGCAAAATGCTGCCAGGAACAGAAGAGTCTACTCCCAGTATCCTGATTGCGTCTGGCGGAGTCGGCGGCGCCATTCTGCCTCTCCTTACCGGTTGGAGTCTGGATCATCTGGACATCAATCAATCCACATGGATGCTTGCGCTATTTTCTGCAGGTCTGCTTGTAATCAGCTTGGTTGCTTATCAGTGGCAGAGCAGACAACATGCAGGTTCCGTTTGATTACCGTCTTGCGAATCGTATTAAATTCACCAGTTAAGCTATAATGTAAAGAGGTTCCGCAGCGCATGCTTCGGAGCCCTTTTTGCTTCAACAATCGCACTGTAGAGTGAAACTCGTGCTGTTCAATGGTCTACATCATGATTGCCCAGGAAATAGTTTGCGGCAGTTTATTTCATTTCTGGAGTAAAAAAAATTAGCATTAATTTATGAATTACATTCAGCAGGTTAACTAAGCTTCATTGTTGATCAAGGGAGCTACCACTTCTTTCCCTTTAATAAATGTACGGAATACATAGCGAACAAGGGGCCCAATAATGAGAAGCTGCAGCGGAAGGGCCAGGCTAAAGTTACGAGCGATGGTGTGAAGATAGGTTTCGAGGAGCGGTTTACCCACCAACTGATTCGCAAAATAAGACGTGACCATACCATAAAAGGACATGATCAAAACCATGCCAACAACCATGCAGCAAGACATGGCCACTATACCGAGAAGCTTGTTGGACTTGTCAAACGGCAGTGTAAAAGCAACTTTCTGGGCTACCGGACCGACAACAAAGGATTCCACCAGGAAAGCAATAGCAAAACACAAAACAAACTGAAACAGTAATTCAAGTGGGGATAATCTACCGATTAATCCGTTGTAAATCAGGTTGAAGGACATCATCACGATGACCATTCCTGTACACATCATCAAGCCAAAATAAATATGTTCTTTCTTCGTGGTTGGCAACTCTCTCTCATCCTCTCTGTTTACTCTGCCAATTATAAAGATCGCGAATATCTCCACATAAGTGAACATTCTGTGAATTTAAATTAAATCACATTTGACAACTCGGAATTAGGATTCTATCATATCCCTTAATATGTAAGAAACAATTTTCTGAATTTGGGAGGTCTCATGATGGGTTTTCAAAAACGTATTGACCACATCGGCATTGCTGTACGTGATCTGGAGACAACACTGCGTTTCTATACGGAGATCGTAGGATTGGAATTGAAAGATCGCGTAACCCACACGAATGGAGTTATTCAGCTCGCTTTCCTTGGCTTCCATGGTAGCGATGAAACGGAGATTGAATTGATTCAGGGATACAGCGATAAACTGCCTTCGGAAGGAACGGTGCACCATTTTGCCATCCACGTGGAGGACCTAGATGCGGAATATAAACGTATTCAGGAGACGAAGGCCGAGTTTATTGACGGAGAGATCATTACGCTGCCCAATGGCTATCGCTACTTCTTCATCTATGGACCGGAGAAAGAATGGATTGAGTTCTTCCAGCGTTAAGTCACGGACTACATCCTTGTTCTTGCACCTATTCAATACATTCCCACAGGCAAATCACCCTTGACTATTCCATCCAGTTCCTGACTGGACACATTCCGGCCCCTGGCCTATAATTACACCTAGTAATGCCCGTAACTTCATAGTTTCCCAGGGGAGTCGGAATTGGCCGGCTGAGAGTGTATCCCATCAAGATACTAACCCTTAGACCTGATCTGGATCATGCCAGCGTAGGAATCGGAGTATATCGAATTGGCCCAGCCATGTGCTGCAGCCACCTCTCTAACGCCTGCACGCGTCCCGGATTACGGGGCGCTTTTTTTGATGGTATCTTTTTGACACAAAAAGTACGTCATCCGGATCATAGCTGGTATAAATCGAAGGATTTATGCACCATGCTTGGATATGAAGCCAAGGAGTACCCCGCGCCACTGGCCGGACCATATGAAGGAGAGAAAAAACAAGATGAGATGGCGTAAAATGATCGGACTCCTGCTCTTGTGTGTGACACTGGTCACCGTCGCTGCATGCGGCAGCAAGGAAGCAGCACCTGCAGGACAAAACGGCAGCAGCACCACTGAAAACAGCAGCGAAGGTGACAGCGCAGCATTGAAGGATGTTAAAGTCGTGCTCGACTGGACACCCAATACGAATCACACCGGGCTGTATGCCGCCGTGGATCAAGGATTTTACCAGGCAGAAGGCTTGAATGTCGAGATTGTGCAGCCGGGAGCCGGCGGTGCGGATACGATGGTAGCCTCAAACGAAGTTCCTTTTGGGGTAAGTTATCAGGAGAGCGTAACACAGGCCCGTACACAGGACGTTCCGCTCGTCTCCATCGCAGCGGTCATTCAGCATAATACGTCAGGATTTGCCGCTCCGGTGGACCGAAACATTAAATCACCCAAGGATTTCGAAGGCAAATCCTATGGCGGCTGGGGATCACCCGTTGAAGAAGCGGTTATGCAATCCATTATGGAAGGCGAAGGCGCCGATGTGTCCAAAGTGAAGAATATCAATATGGGCGACGCCGACTTTTTTACCGCAGTGAAACGGGACATTGATTTTGCATGGATTTTCTATGCATGGACCGGCATTGAAGCCGAGCTGCGCGGTGAACCCCTCGACATGCTGTATGTGAAGGATTATTCCGATGCGCTTGACTATTACACGCCTGTACTCGTGACGAACGAGCAGACCATTCAGAATGACCCGGAGCTGGTGAAGGCGTTTATGAAGGCTACTTCCGAAGGGTATCAATATGCGATTGATCATCCCGAAGAAGCGGCAGACATTTTAATCAAGGCTGTACCTGATCTCGATAAGGACCTTGTGGTGGCAAGTCAGAAATGGCTGAGCCCGAAATACAAGGATGACGCTCCGCGCTGGGGTGAGCAAAAACAGGAAGTGTGGCAGAACTACACGGAATGGATGTTTAGCAAAAAACTGCTTGATGAGCAGATCGATGTATCCCAAGCCTATACGAACGATTTTTTACCCCAATAAAGTTGAATCGAAAGGAGCCGTGATCTCTCATGGCAAGTACACTGCTTAGCATTCAAGTGATTCCCAAAACGCCGAATGGCGAAAATTCGTATCCTTATGTAGATCGGGCCATCGAAGTGATTCAGCAATCCGGCTTGAAATATCAGGTCAATCCGCTCGACACCACAATGGAGGGTGAACTGGAGGAACTGCTGGAAGTTGTCCGTAAAATGCATGAGGTGCTCGTGGAGGCTGGCAGTCCAAGCATCATCTCCCAGATCAAAATCGCCCACAGCCCGAACGGCTTCAGCATGGATACCCTGACGGAGAAATATCGCTAATGCATACGTACTTCAAAAGTGTATGGCCGCCCATTGTGGCGGTTATTCTCTTTATAGCCATATGGCAGGGCGCAGTTTCCCTGTTTCATATTGAGAAATGGATGCTGCCTGCACCTTCGGACATCGCGCACGAAGCCGCTTCCCAAGCAGAACGCCTGGGCATGCATGCCTGGGCGACCATTCAACTTACATTAGTTGGCTTCGCCGCTGGCACGCTGGTTGGGCTGCTGATCGCGATGGTGCTGCATTTGATTCCATTTCTGAAATCTGCCCTGTATCCTTTACTTATTCTTAGTCAAAATATACCGACAATTGCGCTCGCTCCGCTCCTGCTGATCTGGTTCGGATTCGGACTGCTGCCCAAACTGATTACCATCATCCTGGTCTGCTTCTTCCCCGTTGCCGTCGCTGCCATGGACGGTCTGACACGTACGGATGCTGCCATGATGAATTACATGCGCATGGCAGGAGCAAGACGCGGCCCAATTTTCTGGAAACTGGAGCTCCCGCACGCACTGCCTTCCATCTTCTCCGGCATCAAGATTGCCGCGACTTACAGCGTCATGGGTGCCATTATTGCTGAATGGATCGGAGCCGACAAAGGGATCGGATATTACATGATGCTTCAGAAGTCCGCTTACCGGACAGATCGTCTATTCGTTGCGATCATGATTATTGTCGCACTCAGCCTGCTGCTCTTCCTGTTCATTGCCCTGCTGGAGAAGCTGCTCGTTCGCTGGCGTCCACAGAAGCGCTGATTCGCAGCAAAAGCACTATACAAGGTTAGGAAGTGAATGTGAGATGACACTCAAATATAACGAACAGGCACCTCCTGCACCAGGCGGAAGCGCCGGAATTTCAACTCAAGAAGAATCACTCCGCACTGCTTCTACCGCTACCTCCGATTCGGGTAAGCAGAGCCTGCCTGCACTGGAAGTACAGGACGTCCATGCTTCCTTCCGGGAACGACGGAACAAGCTGTCAGTCCTGAACGGATTATCCCTGACCGTAGAGCAGGGCGAATTCGTAGCGATCGTTGGGCCTTCCGGATGCGGCAAGAGTACGTTGTTCCATATCATTGGCGGGTTGTTGAAACCCCAAACAGGCCAGGTTCTCATGAACGGACAGAATGTGACCGGGCAGCGGGGCAAAATCAGCTATATGCCGCAGCAGCCCGCTCTCTTTCCTTGGCGTACCATTGAAGACAACGTGCTGCTTGCCGGGGAAGTGTCAGCACATACGCCACTCAAGGCAGAAGCGCTTGCGGAAGCACGGAAGTGGCTTTCCAGCGTCGGTTTGGGCGGGTTTGAACAGGCATATCCGCACATGTTATCGGGCGGTATGCAGCAGCGGGTAGCCTTTTTACGTGCCCTGCTCAGTCCGCAGGAACTGATGCTGCTGGATGAGCCCTTCAGCGCCCTCGATGCGTTGACACGCAGTGACATGCAGCGATGGCTGCTCGATATATGGGAACAAAACCGCCGATCCGTACTGTTTATCACCCACAATATCGAAGAGGCACTGCTGCTTGCGGATCGAATCTATGTGTTATCCAACCGACCTGCGACCGTGCTGCATGAGGTACATGTCCCTTTTGATCGTCCAAGACGTGAAGAAATAACGGAAGAGAAGGCTTTTCTCGAACGCAAACGGCAGATTTCGGAGTGGATGAAAGAAGAACAGAAAAAAGCCCGGCTAACTCCATAGCACGGGTTTTTCGTTATATTTTTCCAAAACAGTGATCCGCATTCATCATATTCACGTATCAACCTTCAAAAGACAAAAGATGACTAGGAGGGGCTACTTCATGCATTCCCAAGCTTTTGCACCACTGATTGATGCACATATCCATTTTGACAAATATACTGTGGAGGAACAGCAGCATATGCTGCAATCTTTCCCGGATCAACAGGTTGAGGCTGTCATCGCCGTTTCCATGAATATCACCTCGGCACAGGATAATCTGGAGCTGGCGAGACAGAATCCCCGATTCATCTATCCGGCTTTTGGCTTCCATCCTGAACAGCCCCTGCCATCGGTGCAGGATCAGAACCTGTTCTTCGACTGGATTGAAAAGCATATCGAACAAGCGGTAGCCATCGGGGAAGTTGGACTGCCCTACTACAATCGCCAGGAAGCAGAACAGGCAGGATTTGCTTTTGATCAGAGTGGATATATTGAGCTGCTCGAACGCTTTATTCAACTCGCCAAGCGGCATAACAAACCCGTCGTGCTTCATGCCGTTTACGAGGATGCCGACATCGTATGCGACTTGCTGGAACAATATCAGGTCAGACGCGCCCATTTCCACTGGTTCAAGGGTTCCCGTCAAACCGTGCGGCGGATGGCGGATAACGGGTACTTCATCTCCTTCACGCCAGACATTCAGTATGAAGAGGAGATTCGTGAGCTGGCAAGACAATATCCATCTGAACAGGTCATGGCAGAGACGGATGGGCCCTGGCCTTTCGAAGGGCCGTTTCACGGACAGATGACACATCCCGCCATGACGAGGCAGGTGATTCAGGCCTGGAGCGAGATTACGGGCATGGGAACCGAGCGGGCAGCACGTCTCTTTTACCAGAACTCGAAGCGGTTCTACCGTTTACCTTAATGTACAGCACAGATAGACGACAAAAGGGTCAGCTGGATTTCCCGGCTGACCCTCTTCATTGAGCTTAATTAACGTTTCATAAACCCTCTGCCTTCGAGATACGATTTCATCTGCAGACGTGCCGGCTCGGTAAGACGTTTGGCCATCAATTCGGACCACGGCGTCGTACGTTCACCATTCGTGCGGGCTCTCATATAGGTTGTAGTGGTTTCGTCATAACTTTCCACGCCTCGGAGCGTCTCTTCGGCATCATAGCGATTACGATGGAGAACAGCATTCAGCGGCAGACGCGGACGTATGCCGGTTTCCTGGTCGGCTATACCGACACACATGCCGAAGACAGGGTATACGCCTTCCGGCAGTCCCAGCAGTTCAGTCACTTCTTCAATCTTGTTACGCAGACCGCCTATATATACAATCCCGAAACCGAGCGACTCAGCAGCCAGAGCGGCATTCTGGGAGGCAAGAGCCACATCGATCGTTGCTACCATAAAATTCTCTGTGGAATCGGCATAAGACTCCTTCTCCGGGTGGTGGCGCTTCGCCGCATCACTCAGACGATACAGGTCTGCACACCACACGAGGAAAACAGGGCATTCTTCCACATAAGCCTGGTTGCCTGCGAGTGCAGCGAGTTTCGATTTTAATTCTGGTTCCGTCACGGCAACGACGCTATATGCCTGTACACTGCTTGAAGAGGAAGCCATCTGCCCGGCAGCCACGATTGTCGCAAGCTGCTCCTCGCTTACCGGATCCGGCTTGAATTTCCGCACTGAGCGGTGTTTCATCATCAATTCAATGGTTTCATTCATGTCTGGTTCACTCCCAATCCTCGTAGTACGAACTCAATCGTCTGTTCAGCCAGCTTATCTGTATCTATATCCTCATAGTTAAACGTAAACCGTGAGTTTTTGGCACGTTTGTGTGCCAGAGCCACACCCATGACCTGAAGCATTGCATAAGATACGGAATCAATCTGGAATACACCCTGGTCTTTACCTTCCTGCAGCAAATCATTCACTTTAGTCCAGACAGGGTCCAGGAACCGAAATACGGTGGCCGTGCGATGAGTGTTCAGTGTAATTTCAAGCTGTACAATGTCGCTCATTTCCCAGTCCGTCATCGTGAACTTCACGACTTCACCTACAATTTTGCTGATACCCTCCACAGGGGACATGGACTCTGCAGCCAAATCAGTCAGCATGTGATCAGGAAAGAAGTGCTCAAATATCGCTTCAAACACCTTTTCTTTGCCGCCAAAATGGTACGAGACCAGTGACACATTGGCACCCGCCTCATCACAGATTTGACGAACGCTTGTCCCGTCATACCCCTGCTGCGCAAAAAGTTTTTTGGCTGCGAGCAAAATCCTCGTTTTGATATCCAATTCCGGTTCCGTCATTCCGTTCGCTCCTCTTGTCCGTTCTTATCTTGCTCCAGCTTCCGGGGCTGCAGCCAGCTGTTTCATCTATTTATTATGAAAGTTTAACTTTCAAAGCGCAAGGCATGACCATATCATGTCAGAGCTCTAACTGGTCCTGATATACAGCAGGCACCCCGGTTGAGATCCACCGGGGTGCCTGCTCCAATACTATAGAGTCATTTACGTCTGTAATATTAGCTGTTCACTTGAGCCGGGCTTGGTGCCCCTGCTGGCATGCGCCGTTTTTTGAGCAAGGTCACTACCAGAGAGAGGGCAACCGCGATGACCAGAACGATCGCAACAGATCCGGCTGCCGACTGAACGCCAGGTCCACCAAGTTGAACGCTCAGAATACCTTGAACTGCGTACGTTGCAGGCAAGTACTGTCCGATGCCGCTGTAGAAACCATTAAGCAGCTCACGGGGTACCATTGCACCGGAAGATACCAATTGCAGGGACAGTGAGATAATGTTGAACAGGCTTCCTGCAGGTCCGAAGCAGATCAGGAAGAACTGCGAGAAGAACATGAACGTGCAGAGGAACAGAGCCTGGAACAACCAGAACGCGATGAAACCTTGGGCAATCTGTCCTCCGAGCGCAACAATTAGCGATGAACCCAGAAGTGATACAACCAGAGCGGATGCGATGTTAATCACGATTCTCGCTCCAAACAGGGTCAAGCGGGAGTGAGTTGCTGACAGCATTCCCATAGCCGTTTGCAGATTCATACCCATGATCATGGCGCCGACATAAGAAGCCAGTACCATCATCATCGGTACCATCTGATTATTCATGCCGTTCACCGGATTAATCGAAGTTGTTGTGCCTTCAACCCGGGTAGCCAGATTGGCAGCAGCATCGGCCGCCTGATCCGCAGGTGCCCCTGCAGCTGTCAGTACGGTCTGCACGCCTTGCGCAGTCGCTTGCTTATTGATTGTATTCGTCACACTTTGAGAAACGCCCTGCATCATGCTTTTGATCGTCACCGGGTTAGCTTCGTTAATGGTGTACTTGATCTCAGCTGTGGAACCTGCAGTCTGAAGAAGCTCGTTAAAGCCAGCCGGAATATTCAGCACCATATGAACTTGGTGGTGATTCAGCTGATCCAATGCCTCAGCGGAACTGAGATCCGATACCGTATGGAAAGGCAGCGTCTTAGTCAAACTATCCGCAATACCTTGGGACATCTCGCCATCTTCGTTCACAATGGCTACTGTCAATTCAGTCGTACGGTCGTTCACGCTGGAGTATGCAGTCATCCAGATGACACTGAAGATCACTTGGAACATAAGTGCTGTTACGATCCCCACAATCACTGGCGGTTTTTTCAATAAAATGCGTAATGCCTGTAGCATAGAATAAGATCCTCCAATATAGATTAGTTCACATTTGATTTAAACGATCGTTTGAATCAAACAATTGTTTAAATTTTAATGGCATATGTCATTATTGTCAACTTATTTCTGAAATGTTCAGAAACATCATTCTCGTTTCATAAAGTCCATTTCCTTTTTTCATAAAAAGACAAGAAAAAGCACGGTTCACCGCAGCGAACCGCGCTCCATTTCAGGCTAGGCTGAAGGTAATAGCACGCCTATCCTGCAATTTACTTTGGATTGCGTTCCAGCTTCAACCGCTGCAAACGCAGCGAATTCAATACCACCGATACGGAACTGAATGCCATGGCCGCACCAGCCAGCCAAGGAGCCAGGAAACCTACTGCAGCGATTGGAATACCAATGACATTATAGCCAAGCGCCCAGAACAAGTTTTGCTTGATATTCCCCATGGTGCGCCGGCTCATTTCGATCGCATCCGCTATACTGTTCAGATCACCACGCATAAGCGTGATATCTGCCGCTTCCATCGCTACGTCTGTTCCAGTCCCGATGGCCATACCGATATCTGCTGTAGCCAGGGCAGGTGCGTCATTGATGCCGTCACCAACCATTGCTACTTTCAGCCCGCTATCCTGCAGCTTCTTCACTTCGGCTGCTTTACCCTCAGGCAGGACTTCCGCCAGGACATGATGGATACCTGCTTGCTCCGCCACGGCACGTGCCGTACGCTCATTGTCTCCCGTAATCATGATGACATCGATGTTCAACGCCTGCAGCCGTTGAATGGCTTCGCGTGATGTATCCTTAATTGTATCTGCCACAGCAACAATACCTGCCCAGCGGCCATCGACTGCTATCAGCATCGCTGTGCGGCCGAGCTCCTCCAGTTCATTCATCTGGCGAGCGGTTGCCTCCGATACCTCCACATGAGCATCGGCAAGCAGCCGCCGTGTTCCAACCAGAATTTCCTGTCCTTGTACTCTGGCCCGAACGCCATATCCTGGTATGTTCTCAAACTGCTCTGATTGGGACAATACGATCCCTTTGTCGCGGATTCCTGCTACGATAGCTTCCGCTAGCGGATGTTCCGAGCTTTGTTCTGCAGCTCCAACCCATTTCAACAGTTCTACTTCTGTCCAATCTTGTGCTGTGATCACATCCGTCAGCACCGGTTTACCTTGAGTGACTGTCCCTGTTTTGTCCAGAACAACCGTCTGAATCTGCTGTGCCGATTCCAGATGTTCTCCGCCTTTGAACAAGATGCCATACTCAGCCGCCCGTCCTGATCCAGCCATGACAGATGTTGGTGTTGCCAAACCCAAGGCGCATGGACAGGCAATGACCAGTACGGCAATCGCTTTTTCCAGAGATCCTGCGAAGTCACCGGGACTGGCAAACAGATACCAGATCAAGAATGTCAGTGCAGCAATGCCAACCACAATGGGGACAAAGATCCCCGAAATAACATCCGCAATCCGCTGAATGGGTGCTTTGGACCCCTGTGCCTGTTCAACTACTTTAATGATCTGAGATAATGCGGTGTCCGAGCCGACTCGTGTTGCGCGCAGCCTTAGTGCACCGTTTTTATTCAGTGTAGCACCCGTAACGGCATCCCCCGGTTTTTTATCGACAGGCAAGCTTTCGCCGCTGAGCATGGATTCATCGACCGAGGACTGCCCTTCTTCCACAACTCCATCCACTGGGATACTGTCCCCCGGTCGCACCAACACAATGTCACCTACGGCTACATAAGCTGCAGGCACAACCACTTCCTGGCCATCCCGGATGACCCGGGCTTCACGAGGGGCCAGTTCGATCAGGCTTTTGATGGCCTGGGACGAGCGACCTTTCGCTACGGCTTCAAACCATTTTCCAAGCAAAATCAACGTAATCAAAATCGCACTAGTCTCGTAATACAGTTCAACCGAGGGCATAGTGGCAGTGGCACCCGCACTCGTGCCCATCCCGCCATGATCCATAGCAGCCGTTGGAGGTACCATTCCACTCGTGAGTGTCAGATATAGGCTGTAGAAGAATGCCGCGCTTGTACCCAGAGCGACCAGTACGTCCATATTGGCACTTCCGTTACGCAGCGCCTTGTAAGCCCCGACATAAAATTGCCACCCAATGACGAACTGCACCGGTGCTGCCAGTACCAGCTGGAACCATGGATTCATGAACAGATCCGGCACCCAAATCCATGATGTAAATGAGAAGTGGCCGACCATGGCCCACAGCAGCGGTATGGATAATAAGGCGGAGATCATCCATTTCCATTTTTTGCGCTGCAGCTCACGTTCGCGTACGGATGAGGTTTCTTCCTGCGTCTGCTGCACTTCGGCACCATAGCCCAGCTGTTTGATTTTGGCCGTGATATCGGAAGGTTTCAGTGCTCCTGCTGCAAATTCAACGTGTCCTGTCTCCAGCGCCAGATTCACATTCGCTCGGGATACACCCGGAAGACGGGAAAGTCCCTTCTCAATTCGGGCAGAGCACGCAGCACACGTCATGCCTGTAATATCCAGATCAACCGACTCGGTTACTGTACCGTATCCGAGTGCCTCCACCTTATCCCGCAATGCATTGACACTTACCGTCTTCGGATCATAGGTTACACTCGCTTGTTCTATGGCCAGATTAACGCTGGCCTGCTGAACGCCCTCCATACGGGATAGCCCCTTCTCGATTCGTGTGGAGCAGGCAGCGCACGTCATTCCCGTTATCTGCAGCGTGGTCTGGGTTCCATCCGGTTGCGATCCGGCTGCAGGCACATGATCCCTTGATGATGCTTTATCCATGATGGCGTCTCCTTTCATATGAACTTTCTATTCACATACCCCTATAGGGTATAATCCAGGCAAAAAATCAGGCTTAAACGACGATTCCTCTTGTCTGATGTATATCGGCATCTTGGTTCAGCGCATAGACAATAAGAAATCCGTTTAAGCCAACATGGATTAGACTACATCGTACCCTTGATCTTCAATGGCAGCCTTGATCTGCTCTACATTGACCTGCTGCTCATCATATTCCACCGCAACGGTTCCCGCTGCCAGATCAACCTGACCCTTGGCACCGACGTTTTTCACCGCTTCTTCAACCGATTTTACACAGTGGTTGCACGACATTCCAGTAACATTAAGCGTAACGTTAGACATGATTCAATTCCTCCTTGGGATATATAAATGATTGCTTTATTCTTTTAACAATTACTTCATCAACTTTCTTACCGTTACGAGCAGTTCATCCACTACCTCATGTTCCCCTGCCTGAATCCGTTCAACAATACAACTCTTCATGTGGCCTTCAAGCAGCAGCTTGCCCACTGAATTTAGTGCAGACTGCGCAGCTGCAATCTGGGTAAGCACATCATCACAATACGTGTCCTTCTCGATCAATCCCTTGATCCCGCGAATCTGGCCTTCGACCCGGTTTAAACGGGAGATCAGATTGCTCTTCATCTCCTGCGAGTGATGGCTCTTGCGCACATGCTTCCCGTCACTGCCTTCGGCATGGCATGCCGCTGCTTGTTGACCGGTTGCATTATCATCGGACAGCGTTACAGATGGTTCCAAGGGTTCCTTGGGATGGCTCTGATGATCCATCATGAACACCCCTTTTCTTCGTTCTTTTCACAGTGTAACATACCCCATGGGGGTATTCAAGAATAAAATTAATGTCTTCTTTATAGCCATACAGATCTCTTTAAAATTCTGCATATTATAAATTGTGCAAGTCATCATTACAGTATGTATTCCATCCTGCTGCTTCGGACAGACAGACCCATCTGTTCATAAAAGGCCTGCGCACCCGTGTTAAATGTGGAAACTGTTAATTCTACGCTATCTGCCTGAAGCTCCCTGCCCAGTTCAATTAGAGCATGCATCAATTTCTTACCCGTTCCTTGACCCCGCCCATCACTTCCGACGATCAATTCATTAATATACAGCATCTTGCGATCCAACAGCAGTTCAACTCCCTGAATCAAACTGAGCTGCGCACTACCGTACCCCAGAATATCCCCCGTGCCTACCGATTCAGCAACATACAGATAACGCTTATCCGTCTCCAGTAATGATACAAACTCCTGCTTCTCCATTCTGGGTTGCAATGCTCGATACACATCAGGCCGAGCCTGGGCGTGCATTTGATGCAGCTCATCCATTAAGAGGGAAACACCAGGATAGTCGGGGGCCGCTGCCTTTCTAATCTGGATTCGTTCCACTTGAATCACACCTTCCTTTGCTTTAATTTACATTATTATACAACAAAATATAATAAAAGCAGATACCTCAGCGGTATCTGCTTCGTCAGAAACGACTCATTCGTTTCGTCTTATTCTTTGGAGGATTTACCTTCATTAAATGCAACCGGTGATGGCTTAGCTGCCCAATCGTCCGCTTCCGGTTCGATGTCTACACCGTTCATGATTTTCTTTTTCTCCATCAAGGAATCCCCGTCTTCGTCCAGCTTGTTGCGAATTTCCGCCTCGTCTTGAGGTTGATTATTCTGTGTCATCCTAGAGTCCTCCTTTATATTTCATCATCATAATGATGTTCCTTTATATAACTTACCCAATTTTTTCATTCCCATTCGCCATGCGGCTATTCGAAATCCACCTGTTTATCCAAAATAACTTCTTCCATCTTATGTTCCAGTTCCGGAATTGAAGGAACCAGTGAAAATTGAACCTGTTCGAGTGAGGAAGGCAGCGCGGGCACAACCCGAAAACTAATGTGTGTTTCGCCGCCTCCTCCACGACTGCTATGTCTCATCGACATATGGTTCTGTTCACTAATCACTTCTAGAGCTAAATGGGGCACTACATGTACACGATCCGTTACATTTCCTTTATAATGTATCTCCACATGAACGATACTCTCTGTCTCATATTGCATCGAATGCGTGATGAGATATTCGCAGGAATCCTGGATCGTTCTCTTCATAATCGGAACAACACCCCTCAACTGAAGCTCTTCAGACGGGAAAAAATGCTGTGGAGGCATAGGTTGTACACTACGCAGGACATAACGGATTTCTTCCTCCTTCATTTCCAGAGATGCTGCCCATTCATCGATGATCTCCTGAGGTGGATGGTATTGAACCGCTCCTGTTATATGCTTCCGCTCAGCCACCAGTCGAAGCAGCTGTTCATCAATCTGCCGTACCTGATCATTGTACTCATAAGGGATGACACGAAATTCACTCCAACCTGAACTCATATGCTAATCTCCTCCCGATATCTGAAATTTATTATTGACCTATGTATCTGGTACAAGTCTTCGCCCAAGTTCATGACCCAACATCACAATGGGCAGAACTACAAGGCCCACGGGTATGCTCAAGAACACTTCGGCCCATGTTACAATTCCTTGACCAAGAAGCCGGTATAATAGATATATTCCGTACGGGAGTGTGATACAGACAGCACTAACTACCCCCGGGGTGTACATTCTCAGATATAAACTCTGCCCGACATGTGTGAATACATGCAGCAAAAAGAGCGTGTTAAACGCCAAAAACATGAAATAATGACCATATTCTGCCGCAATATATACAAAGGGTATGAAGACAACCAATTCCAGCAGTACGGCTACACCGAATTGGCTGCTGTTGATTCGAAGCATCGATTGAAGACGATTGGCGACCTTCGGCGAGACACGCTGAAGAACTTTCGTTTTGTTTTGCCGAATCCAGGGACCTACCCAAATAATCTCTTCGAGATCATGCAGCAGAAAAGCAATAAGAAATAACCAGATGAGCGTTGTGAGCGACATAGGTGAACCCAGACACCTCCTAGTTGATCTATCAATTCAATACCTCTAACCATTTATTCGCTATCTCCTGTCCACTCCCTTTCTTTTGCAAGAATTCAGCTCTAACATATACAAAAAATGACGAGCCTCTCGTCCGGCTAAGATAGCCGGGTGCGAAGAGGTTCGCCACATGTTTATATTTTGGCCACTTTGCTGCCCTTCATCTTCATATTTACGAGCAGAATGCTAGCGATAATCATAACCAAGCCGGCAATCAGATTAACGGTCACGGACTCCCCAAGGAACAATACACTGCAGAACAATGCAATCAGCGGAATCAGAAATGTAAATGATCCTACCTTACTCGCTTCTCCTGAGCTGACCAGTTTGAAGAAAGCGAGCCATCCCAGCGCAATGACAAAGACCGAAATGAACAGCATATCCAATATAAATGGAAGTACCCATTGCACTTCAGCCCAGTTCTCTGTCGCTGTACCCGTCAATGTCAGGACAACCCCGCCAATCAGTATCGGAATGGCCGTCATCCAGATTCCATCCACCTTTGTCGATGTTTTCTTCATATATACAGTTCCGATGGCCCAACTGATGGCACTAAACAGTCCGAGCATAACCCCTTCAGGTGATACTTTGCCAGTCATGCCGCCAATACTGATCGTTGCCACTCCTGCAAAACCGAGGACCAGTCCGGCAATTTTCAGCCCATACATCGACTCGCCCAGCCACAGCCAAGCTCCAATACCGAGCAGTACAGGCTGCAGGAATACGATGGAGGAAAATAACCCTGCGGGTACTTCCGTCAGACCTACAGTCTGAAAGCCATAGAAGAAAATGATATTCAGCACCGCCGAGATCGCATAGATATGCCAGGTTTCCCGAAGCCGCAGCGTTTTGTACCTTGGAAAAGCATAGATACCGAGCACCAGTCCGCCAATCAACAGGCGCATGCCTGCAAATAAAAGCGGTGGTGTATAGTTCAATGCGTATTTGGTCAGGGGCCAATTTACTCCCCACATGAGTACTAGAAAAGCCAGGATCCAACCTGCTTTTGCACGTGATAAAGCCATAAATTAACCTCTCCTATCCGGCACAGCTTCAGGGCTAATTCATCCAAGTCCCTGAGCATGCCATGTGTCTCAACCAGCTACATTCAGATCCGGCAGGCCAGTATCCTCCGTTGATCGTTCTGTGTCTCCATGATACAATAACAAACGTAATAATTGAAATGCATGTTAATCATAAGGAGCATATCATATTTGTTATGAACAATTCACAATTACAGTTATTCGTCAAAATTGCCGAGACCGGAAGCTTCACTCGTGCCGGACAGGAACTGAACATGACGCAGCCCGCGGTTAGCCGGGCTATCTCATCGCTGGAAAACGAATTGGACGTTACCCTGATCATACGGGACCGGCGGAACGGCATTGTGCTTACCGATGTAGGACAACGAATACTTGTCATTTTCCGCCGGATTCTACAGCAATATGATAAAGTGCAGCAGGTCGTTGCAGCCGAGAAGGGACTGGAAATCGGTACGATTCGCATCGGCTCTTTTCCCATGTCATCAGCTCATCTGCTGCCTAAAATAATTCGCTCCATCCGTGACCGCTACCCGAACATTGAATTTGAATTACATGAGGGAAACATTCATGAGATTCAAGAATGGCTTAACTCACGCGCGATTGATGTCGCTCTCATTATTGTGACGGATCAGGAGCCGGTAGAGAAGGCTTATGAAACACTGCCGCTCTACAACGAAGAAATGCTGGCTGTGTTTCGGGACAATGAGCCGTTTGCCAATCAGGAGATCCTGCCTGTGAAGATGCTGAATCAACATCCCATGATTGTGTGCAACGGTGGATATGAAGTGCCGATCGTAGATCTGTTTAAACGTGCGGAAGCGGAACTCAACTTTGGGTTTATCGTCCATAACATTAATACATGCCTTAACATGATTGAACAGGGACTCGGAACCGCCTTGCTGCCTGCCATTTCTCTATCTTGGCTCCCTCCTGGTGTAAAAGCACTTCCTACCGAACCGAAGGCTTATCGCCATATTGAAATTGCGGTCCCTTCCCTGTCAGAAGCTTCCCCGGCCTCCCGTTTGTTCATCGAGACGGCGCAGCAATTGTTCGGGCAGCAGAAATAAACGAAAAAAAAGACGTTCACTAGTCACATTTACCGTGACCAAGTGAACGCCTTTTTATATCATTTCAGGTTATTGCCCTATTGTTGCACTCCAGTATATGCTGCTTACACCTGATCCTGCCGAGCGAGCGCAGCAAGTGCACACAGAGCCGCGTTAATCTCGCGCTCAACCGCATGTGCTACCGCATCTGTATGCGGATCATATTCGGCAGCCAGATCGCTGTCGGCGAAGCCATCAATGGCCACAATCGCACCGGCACGCGCACCTCGCAATGTGCTGACGATATATAGTGCTGCAATTTCCATCTCGGCTGCAAGCGCGCCAGCCTGTTTATATTTGCGGTGAGGAATCTCTTCCACCCCTGTGAAGAATGCATCGAGTGTAACGGTAATGCCTACACCGACTTTACCTGCATTCATTGCCTGGTCCGCAGTGTTCCCTTTCTCCTGTGCAGCTTCAATGAGTGCCTGGGTGACTCCAATGTCCGCAACTGCGGGGAAACCATCCGGCACGAGCTGACGGGTCAATCCGTCCGAACGGACTGCTGCCGTGCTGACAATGATACTGCCCGCAGGATAATCTGCCGTATAGGAGCCAGCTGTTCCGACTCGAATCAGGGTTGTCACACCTGCCCGAATCAGTTCCTCGAAGCAGACGGCCGCTCCGGGAGAACCTACACCATGGCTGACAACAGCCATCTGCACCCCTTCATACAGCCCAACGAATGTACGATATTCCCGGCTGAACGCCAGTTCTCTCGCCTGCTCCAGCTTCTGGGAGATCTTCTCCGCACGAGCGGGATCACCACAGACTATGGCATAAGCAGGCATGTCCTCTGAATGAATCTGCAAAATAGGCATTAACATTGTTAATCAAACTCCTTTTTCGTCCATTCGTCTTCCGGAATCGGCAGATCTTCGCCCGAAAAGCGCTGCTCCTTAAACGGATCGGCAAAGTGATGAAACCCGTTGCTCTCCCAGAAACCGTTGCGATCTTCGGTCATAAACTCCAGACCGCGTATCCACTTTGCACTTTTCCAGAAGTACAGCTGCGGCACCACCAAGCGAAGTGGATAGCCATGCTTCGGTGTAAGCGGCTCGCCGTTATACTTGAAAGCAAGCAATACGTCATCGTGCATCAATTCCTCGAGCGGTACATTCGTCTCATAATCATGATCAGCATGGATCATCACATATTTGGCTTCAGGTTTAACGCCCAAAAGCTTAATGAAATCCGAGAAGCGAATGCCTTCCCATGGGGTATCGAACTTGGACCAGCGGGTAACACAGTGAATATCGCTCACGGTATTTACCTGCGGCATGGCCTGAAGCTCGGCAAAAGAGAACACTTTCTCTTCCTCTACCTCTCCGAACACTTTCAGATCCCAGGTGGACAGGTCGTATTCAGGCACTTCACCTTCATGCAAAATCGGGAATTTCTCGGTTAGCATCTGTCCCGGCGGCAGCCGATCTCCATGCTCGACGCCCGCTTTGGGCGGAGGTGTTTTGGTTTTTTTCAGACGTTCAGCCTTGTTATGCAATGGTAACCCTCCTTCTTTTTACATTAACGCGAGCTTCCGCCCGCTTTCAGTGCATCTTGTGCATACGTACGGTCTTTGAAAAAGAACATCGCCACCAGCGTCACAATATACGGCAGCATCAACGTAAAGTGTGTTGGCAGAGAGAAGCCCTGGAGACGAATACTGAGTGCTTCCATGAAGCCGAACAGCACGCTTGAGCCCATGACGCCCAGCGGATTCGCTTGGCCCAGCATGGTTGCTACCAAGGCGATGAAGCCGCGACCTGCGGTCATGCCCTCCGTAAACATCGTCACCTGACCGAGTGACAACTGAGCGCCAGCCAGAGCACACAGGATACCACACATCAGAACCGCGCCATACTGAATGCCACGTACCTTAATCCCGATGCTTTGCGCTGCAATGGGATTCTCGCCGACGGAACGCAGACGGAAACCTGATACACTTTTGAACAAATAAAATTGCAATGCAATAACGAGTATGATTCCGAGGTACACGAGCGGGCTGTGCCCGGAAAATACGCTGCCAACCCAAGGAATGTCCTTAATCAGTGGAATATCCCATTTGGGAAGTCCCACCATGTCCTTGTCGTAGTATGCACCTTTTACATCAAAAATCGCGCGTAGTGCAAAGGTCGTCAGACCTGTCGCCAGGAAATTGAGTGATATCCCGACCACGATGGCATTTGCCTTGAGATTAATACTAATAAAGGCAAACAGCGCCGAGAACAACATCACAATAATAATAGAGAAGATAACGGCCAGAAGTACATTGCCAAACAAATAGTTACCGACAATCGCGGAGAAAGCACCGATCAGCACGAGTCCCTCGAGACCCACGTTGAAAAGGCCAACACGGGAGCATAATGCCCCACCGAGCGCTGCAAGCAGGATCGGAGTCATAATCCGCAAGGTCGAGCCGAACATGGCTGCATCAAACAGTTGCTGCATTGGATTTTTTCTCCTTTCTCCGCTTCAGGAATGAATACCCGATCTGGGCTGATACAAATAACGTAAGCACGGCCTGGATAACACTGCCGACTTCAAGCGGCACATCGGTATTTCGTTCCATACCCATGGCACCTGTCTGCAGGGCAGCAAGCAAAATGGCCGCTACAGCCGTACCGAGTGGGTGAGAGCGGGCGAGTAGTGTCGCCATGATACCACTCCATGCGTAACTTGCAGATGACAGCGAGCCATCCAGGAAACGGTACTGTGTTCCCAGCACTTCGCCTGCCCCCGCCAGACCCGCCAATCCACCGCTGATCACCATGGACAGCATCATCATTCGAATCCGGCGTACCCCGCCATACGTCGCAAACGACGGATTGCTTCCGAGCATGCGAATCTCATAACCGGTTACCGTTTTGTGTGTAAACCAGTAGATCAGGATTGCAGCTACAATGGCAATGATGAAACCGGCATGCAGTCCCATGCCCTGAAACAGCTTCGGCAGCCAGACTCCCTGATCAATCATCGGTGTCTGCGCCATCGCTGCGGATCCGGTACGATCCTTGAACGGATAAGATACCATGTACCCGCCAAAATAGATGGCAATATAATTGAGAAGCAGTGTTGTAATCAACAGGTTCATGCCAAACCGGGCATCCAGCCAGCCGGCAAATACAGACCAGATTCCTCCGGCCAGGATTCCTGCCACAATGGCCGCAATACAGACAAGCCAGCCTGGGCCTGGCAGATAGAGCGCCGTGAGCGCAGCACTGAGCCCTCCGAGAATCATCTGTCCTTCGGCTCCCATGTTGAAGAATCCCGCACGGAACGCGAGTGCTACACCCAGTCCAGCAAGGATAATGGGTGTCGAACGAGCCAGTGTGTTCGTGAAGAAGTAGAAGTTCCCGAAGGCCCCCTTCCACATCTCTGCATATGTTTCGAAGACATTCCCGCCAACAACCATAATTGCCACAGCTCCTGCAAGCAAACCGATTACTATGGCAAGCAGCGGCTGTACGAGTCCGCGAAGTGTTTCTTTTACCCGATTCATACCCGCTCTTTCCCTCCTGCCATCAATAAGCTAATCTGTTCTTCCGTGGCTTCATCTGCCTTCAGTTCCCCGGCAATCTCGCCTTCATACATCACAATAATTCGATCGGATAATTGCAAAATCTCGGACAGCTCAGAAGAAACGAGCAGCACGCCAGCACCTTCGTTGCGTTTGCGAAGCAGCTCGGCATGAATTGTCTCCATGGCTCCGATATCGACGCCACGTGTCGGTTCCGCTGCAATAAGGAACGGAGCATCCTGCGCAAATTCACGTGCAGCAATCAGCTTCTGCAGATTACCTCCTGACAGAAACTGTGCCTTCGTCTCTGCCGAACCGGTCTTGATGCTGAACTGTTTGATCCAGCCCTCTACCATGGCTCGTGCAGCTTTGGCCTTAATAACGCCTCGTGTCTGAAGCCGGTGATGATGTCCCATGAGTCCATTCTCACGCACACTTGCATCCTTGGCTGCTCCCCACATATACCGATCCTCGGGAATGTGAGCAAGTCCATGCTCCCGAATGCGGCGAACAGGCCAATTCGTTGTGTCCTGCCCCGATAGCAGGACACGGCCGCTGTCTGCACCACGCAGTCCGGCAATAACCTGGATTAGTTCGGACTGACCGTTACCCGAGATGCCTGCGATGCCAACGACTTCTCCTTTTCGAACTTCCATATGGATATCCTTCAGCGCCGAGCGATCCTTCGCTCCGGACAAGCTCACGCCCTCCACCTGGAGTACGGCTTCTGCAGGCACGGATGGCTGCTTGTCGAGACGTACCAATTCACGCCCAACCATTAACCGGGATAATTCCTCTACATTGGTGTCCTTCGCCTCCAATGTGCCCGTCACCTGACCATCGCGAAGAACTGTAATCCGGTCAGCCACGTCCATGACTTCCTGCAATTTGTGGGTAATCAATACGAAGGTCTTACCCAGCGCCGCAAGAGATTTCATATTCGCCAGCAATTCCTTGACTTCCAGTGGTGTCAGTACCGCTGAAGGCTCGTCCAGGATGATAATATCCGCCCCCTGATGCAGCACTTTGAGAATCTCTACACGCTGCTGCATGCCGAGAGGACATTCGGATACTTTTTTCCATGGGTCAACGGGCATGCCGTATTTTTGGCCCAGATCGTTCACTTGAGCAGCTGCCTGCTTACGGTCAAATACGCCCGCTGCAGCAGGCTCGCGGCCAATGACAATGTTCTCGGCCACCGTAAAGGAAGGAAACAGCATAAAATGCTGATGCACCATGCCAATACCGCTTGCCATGGCTTGAGACGGAGTGGCGAAGCTTACCTCGCGCCCCCGGACTTTGATCGTACCTGACGTGGGCTGCTCCATTCCGTACAGCATACGCATCAGGGTTGTTTTGCCCGCTCCATTCTCACCAACAAGGGCATGGATCTCTCCCTCACGCAAATTAAAACGGATATCCCGATTGGCGGTGAAACCGCCGTATTTCTTCGTAATCTGATCCATCTCCAACAGCATATCTCGCGTTCGCTCCTTTCGGTCTCGGGCATTTAATAGCAGCAAAACCGGCTGCCTGATCGGGCAGCCGGCTGATCAATACCATTCCATCAAACAATCAAAACTATTGTTGCAATGGATCTTTCACAACGATTTTGCCGGATACGATATCTTCATTAATTGCTTTTACCTTGTCGATAACTTCTTGTCCAACAAAATCACTCAGTGCAGATTCGCTATCACGTGTAACGAAAGTCAGACCGACACCGTCCTCTTTCAGGCCATAGTTTACAGCACCTGCTTTGAAGTTTCCTTCTACGAAATCCTTCACCGTCTCATAAGCAACCGTATCTGTGGATTTCAATTGGGACAATACGATGTGCTCCGGATCTTCAACCGTGCGATCGGTATCCTGACCGGATGTATAGAAGCCTTTTTCCTTCGCTGCTTCAAATACGCCAAGGTCACCTACTGCAGATGCACCAGCAATGAAGTCAGCCCCTTTGCCGAATTGTACCAATGCCAGTTCTTTTGCCTTAGCCGGGTCATTGAAGCCACCAACGTAGTTTACGAGGAATTCTGCATCCGGGTTAACGGATTCCAGGCCCGCTTTGAAACCTTCGGTATATTTCTTGATCAATGGAACGTCCATCGCTGCGATCATGCCGACTTTATCCGTTTTGGTAGATAGTCCGGCAGCAGCACCAAGCAGATACGCTCCTTCGTATTCACGGAAACCAACGCTACGTACGTTAGGCAGATCAACCGTTGTATCCACAATGGCAAACGACTTGTCCGGATTCTCGGCAGCCACCTTTTTCAGTGCATCTTCTGCCTGGAATGTCGCTGTAATAATCAGATCATAGTTCTCCGCAACCGCAGCACGCAGATTTTGCTCGAATGCTGCCGGGTCTGTAGATTCGATCGTTTTGGTATCCACTTTAAACTCTTCGCCTGCTTTTTTGAAACCTTCATCCATTTGTACAAAGAACGGGTTTACCCCGATTTTTTCAGGAAGTACGAGTGCCATGCGCAGTGATTTCTCACTGTCGCCACCTTGGGCCGATTGTTCGTCTTTGGAAGCCGAAGTTCCACAAGCCGCGAGCAAAACTGCCAACATGATGATCGATAAGACGAACGATAAGCCTCTTTTCATTTTGAAGATTCCCCTTTTCCACATCTTTTTTTAATAATCCTAGCGGATACTGTCGATCCTTGTCAATAAATCTTTGTGCATAAACATTCAAATTAAATATAATTATTTCATCACCTACGAAGATACTTTGGGAAGCGCTCCAGAATGGCTTTTTTCCGTTGACATGGGTGGCTTCGCCGTGCTAAAGTCAATCCAATTATTAAATTCACATCGGTTTTGTCAGGATTATAGCGCAAACTGTTCATTTTCCAACCATATCTTAAGGAGGCTATTCATATGAAAAAAATCACCCAGTTCACACTGGCGGCTCTGCTCGCCGCGCCAGTCACGATCGGCAGCCTGAGCTTGCCCGCTTTGGTTTCCGCTGCATCCGCTTCGCCCGTCGTGCCATCTGCATCGCAAACCGCAAAAGCAACCCTATCCCAGACTCCATCCGTGTATACGGAGAGTGCAGCCGATTATGCTCAGTTCCTGCAGGCCAAATACGGCATCCAGCTGCCACTGCAGCTGACCAAGGGTGAGTTCATTCAAGCCATAGCAGCTATTATTGGAGCAGATTCCGCAGCGGACTCTACGGAAGAAGCCAGCGGTAGTCAGACCCAGGCTCCTGCTTTTACCGATCTGAGCTCGGTAGATTCATCTTATGATGCAGCCATCACCCTACATAATAATGGTATCCTGTCTGGTACAGAAGTTCGTGCCAATGACACCCTTAGCACGTATGCTGCGGTATTCATTGCCGTCAAGGCAGCTGGATTCAAGGAACTTGCGTATACATATCCGGAAGAGAAAACAAAGCAAGCGCTCACCAAGCTTGGCATCAGCCCGAATCGCGTTCAGGGTCAGGCGGCTCAGGAGCTCGCCGCTGCTATCGATACCGGTCTGGTTCCGGAAAGCCTCTATCCTGCTCTTCGTAAGGGCGGAGTGGCGAGTACTGATTTTGCCAACATCTTGCTTGGCCGGGTATTGACCAGTCAGGGAAAATACAAGCATGAGATCGGACGCTCTGGCGATGCCGACATCTACTCCAAACTGTATGCCGCGTATCGCACAGCGGATCTGATTGAAGCACCCGAATTAAGAGAGATTGTGGATCAGGCATTACGGGAAGACCTCGTTACAGGCTACAACCTGAAGGATAGCCGCTTCGATTCCAATTTTATCGATGAACTGACGTTGACTTATGGACATGACGATATCAAACACGCCGTGCAGCTGATTGGCCTGCTTCGCAGCGAGGGCATTGATGCCGATGTGCAATTCCAGCCGAAAACCTCTGCCTTCATCTATTTGAAGGAATGGGGTGAGCCCAAGGAAACGCCGGATTACAAGGTGACCCAAATTGAAAATGGTAATTATATTGCATATGCCAAGGAATATGATATTCAATTCGAATTCAACAACACGGCGGACAAGGCCCGCTTCAATGACATTATTCTGAAATATGCCAAAAAGAACAGCGATGATGCCTCTGCCCTCATTTATGCTTCCTGGTGGCAACCACTGTATTATTCACCTACAGCTGTTCAGGACTACCCGGTCATTAGCAACAACAAAATTGCACTCGGCAACTATTACGCTCAATCCTTCTCATTGAAGCAGAATGCCAAAGGCATTCAGGAAGGCTTCCGGAAGCTTGCTCCAGATGCGGACATTACCAGCTACAACTTCTGGGTAGATCAGCCTTTCTTCAATTATCTGAACGGGGAATCGGAGTAAACAATAAGCGTTACCTTTCAGAATTAATCTCGTAATTTGTCACACAAACAGCCGTTTTTCGCGAACCGCGCGATGGATTGAATCCATGGTTCCGCAAAGACGGCTTTTCATTTATTATTTTGCAAAATTCTTCTTCAAAATCATTTCTCCTTTGAAGGATTTACCAGTAAAAGGTCGAATAACATATGTACACAAAAAAAAACGCAATGACACATATCTGAATGACAGGAGTTAATCATGGTATATGACGGCATTCTGCTCGGTTTGATCGTTGGACTGTTCCGGGGAGGGTACCGGTATGGTCTCCACCAGTTTGCAACACTTCAACTTCGCGGCGGGTGGATATTCCCACTGTTGCTGCTTGCCCAATTCCTTATCTTTTTCTTGCAGGGAAGACTGGATTGGGTTGCATCTATCAACGGGTATCTGTTTGCGACGGTGTACGTTACAGGCCTTGCATTTCTGTGGCTGAATCGGCATCACCGGGGATTTACGCTGATCTGGATTGGCGTGTTCCTTAATTTCATCGTTATGGCGGTGAATGGTGGACGCATGCCTGTCTCGGTGGAGGCTTCCGCTGTACTCGGACCTTACTATGTGGATATGCTTCGTGAAGGTGGAGCGGTATCGAAACATTATATGATGGATGCATCTACCCACCTATCCTTCCTGGGTGATATCATCCCGCTCTCCAGTCCTTATCCGCGGACCCAGGTGATCAGCATCGGCGATGTGGTCATGAACATTGGTATATTCCTGTTTATCCAGTACATGATGGTGAATCGTTCCGGCAAGGCTGCAACGCCAGCGACACCCATCCGGCCTGAAGAGATTAGGACAGACTCCAAGGAAGGGAGGTCTTTTCCATGAAAAAATTCGAAGGCATTAAATATTCCCGCATCGTTATCAATGCAATCATCGTAGCTTCTGTCGTTGTCGCGTTGACTTCGGGATACAAGCTGGGCGGCTAGTACATACTTGCCAACCAAGACAAACAGGCTGCCAGCGGCCTGTTTTTTCTTTCTGGATTTTTACCAGGTAACTTGTTATGTTATACATCTAAATAGTACGAACCGATATCTATACATCAAGAGCCGACTAAACCAAGCAGGAGAATTTGTATGAACTTTATTCGTAGTCTTATCCATAAAGCAGACCGAAGCAGCATGTATGTTGTTTTGCTCAGCTGTGCAGGCATCGGTATTTTTCTGTATATGAACAAGTTGTCTTATCTGCACCTCTCCACTGGGGAATGGGTTATGGTCTATACCATGCTGGGTGCCGCGCTGATTCTGGATTACTTCACCTTTCAGATCCCACCCAAGGGTAATCAGCAATCCATGGACTCTTCCGTGTATCTTGCCTGTATCTTCATGTTCGGCGGTGCGTTCAGCCTGTCTGTGCTCCTGCCCGTTTCCCTCATTTTATTAATCAAGGATCGCCAGCTTGCCTGGTGGAAACACATTGTTAATTTCAGCATTTACAGCCTTATGATTGCAGGAGCGGCTTCCATATTTACATGGACTGGCGGTGTTCCAGGAGCGCTGGACGGGTATAACCTGTTTCCTTATTTTGCAGCACTTGCCGCATACTTTATCATTAATACGATCACGCTGGGCTTATTCTTTCATTTCTCCACCAAGGATGCTCTGCAGCAGATGAAACGTGCGTTCGTGACCGAGTCGCTGCTCGTCTATCTATGTACACTGATTCTGGCGCTGGTGCTGACCATACTGGTCATTCATAATGGCATTCTGGGCTTGCTGCTCTACTTGAGTCTCAGCATTCTGTTATCTCACGCGTTCAAACAGCTGTTCCTGATGTACCAGAGCATTGAAGAAAAGGCTAATACCGATCAACGAACCGGTCTCTTTAACCACAGCCACTTCGAAAACATGCTGGAAAACGAGCTCGCATCTGCCCGTGCTGCAGGAACCCCGCTCTCCTTGGGGCTAATCGATATTGATGACTTCAAAAAGTATAATGACCGCTTCGGTCACCTGCAGGGTGACAGTCTGCTTGCTCTGCTAGGAGAATTTCTAAACCGCAAGACGGAGGGTACCCGAGTCACTGCTTTTCGTTATGGCGGGGAAGAATTCACACTGCTCATGCCAGGCATGGAGCTCGACGAGGCCTATACCTTTATGAACAAACTGCGCAAGCAGCTGAACGATACTCCGTTTGAAGGGGTCGAGGTGTTTCCGCATGGCTGTCTCTCCTTCTCCGCCGGGGTCGCACGATACCAGGTCGATATGTACAATAAATCACAGCTTGTGGACCAAGCTGACAAGGCGCTCTATTATGCCAAAAAACAAGGCAAAAACAATGTCCATCGTTATGGCAGCAATGACGGCATGGAACATGAAATTGACCTGGTGCAGGATGTGCGGGATATCGAGCAACAGCTGAACCTGTTCAGGTACAAGGATATCGACACATTCAAACACTCCAAAAGAGTATATAAATACGCCCTGGATCTCAGTGAGCTACTGGAACTCGACAATGCGGAGAAACGGCAGTTTGTACTAGGTGCTTTGATTCATGATATCGGTAAGCTGGAGATTCCGTGGTCCATCCTGAACAAAAAGGAAAAGCTTACCGCAGAGGAATGGGAAACGATTAAAGGACATGTTACCTGGGGCAAAAAAATGGTGATGACCAACGAACGTTTCAACGATCTGATCCCGTATATTGAATTGCATCATGAGCGGTTTGACGGCAAAGGATATCCCTACGGTTTAAGAGACCGTGAAATTCCCCGCTTGTGCCGAATGCTGACTGTCATTGATTCATTCGACGCGATGACCACCGAACGACCGTATCAGAAAACCAAAACGGTGGATGAAGCGATCAACGAACTACGGGCATGTGCAGGCTCCCAATTCGATCCTGAGCTGGCGGAGCTTTTCATCCGTTACATTCAGAAGAAGACAGCACAGCAGCTGTTATCCTAACGTACGCTATCGTACGGCTGTCCACAAAATCCCTATATAATGCCAAAGCGCTACCCCCGGTCCATTGGGGATAGCGCCATTTTCATTTTCATCAATGAGTCAATCTTGGAATTCAGGACAGTTCTTAACGAACCAATTCCAATTAACGGGTGGTGTTCAGCTCATGTGAAGTTTGATGCAGCTCTTTGATCATCTGCTGCAAAAACATGTTATCCTGGCGACTGATTCCGTGCTGATTGTCTTGAAGAAGCATCTGATGAATATTCTTCTTGAGCAACTCACTACGACGTTCCAATACCTCTTGATTCATGTTGTTGCGTTCACTCCTTAACATGGTTTGTCATGAATTCACGTTCTATATAAGTATAAAGAACCTTCCGCCTCAGGGAAAACAGGCACAGCTCCCCTCTCCCGTATACATCCAGCCTCACACTCCATGACATTCTGTCACGCCATGTCGTTCTTAGATATCCTTCTATATACTCCCGTATCCACCTATACATCCTCCGAGATCAACAGACTAGGTGCCAGGGACAGGTTGGGTTATAATGGGGCATAGATTCGTACGAAGAGTCGATATTAAAGGAGTTCTGGATGCATGTCCTACAAACAAATCAAGTGGATGATCCTGCTGATTCCCACATTAACCGTTGGTCTCTGGGAATACATACGTCATCAATTTTTAATGCCCTATCTCTCCATGGATGCGGGGAATTGGCTCACTCCCGTTATCGTATACCTTGTCAGCGTAACGCTGCTGAGCCGACTGTTCAAGATGCTGGAAGGCGCAAGAGCGGCGCTGGAACAGGAACGTGCCTCCAAGGCAGCCCTTGAGGCAAGGGACCAGCTGGCCCGCGAACTTCATGATGGGATTGCGCAATCCCTCTTTCTCCTGTCTGTCAAAACTGACAAAGCCGAGCGGAGTATGGCCGGCACCGGGCACGAACATGAAATTCAGGAAATCCGCAAGACCGTACACGAAGTAAATACCTATGTCCGGCAGGCCATTGCCCAGCTGCGATATGTGCCCGGCCATACCGCCATGCCTACAGGAGTTTCACTTCAGGGACAGGTCGAATCGCTAACACAGGAAACGATACCGGGAGCTCAGGTTCATTGGGAACTGGACAGTCATTTCTTTACGCCAAAAGAACAAGTTGAGCTCCTCGCCTGCATTCGGGAAGCTCTGATTAACGTACGCAAACACGCTCAGGCCTCCCATGTTCAAGTGGAAGCGGAGGGAAACTCTCTCTCCTGGTTTGTTCGCATCCAGGATAACGGCATAGGCGTTAGTGGCGATCCATTTCACCTCAAGGACCGATATGGATTGCGGATTACGAAGGAGCGTGCCATTCAGATGGGCTGGTCCTTTTCTCTGCATTCCGAACCCGGCTTAACACGAATGACGATAGGTAAAGGGGATGCTTAACATGGAACATGTACGTGTACTGGTTGTCGATGACCATGCCCATGCGCGCGAAGCGATATGCAGCATTTTGTCGGAAGACAGCCTATTTGAAGTCATTGGTACGGCATCAAATGGACAGGAAGCACTGGAACTTACCGAACAGTGGATGCCCGATCTTATTCTGATGGACGTACAGATGCCGGATATGGATGGTCTCGAAGCCACTCGGCTGATCAAGCTCCGCTATCCTTATGTGATCATCGTTATGGTGACGGTCTCCGACGATGTAACGTATCTGTTCGAAGCACTGAAACAGGGTGCCCAGGGTTATTTGCTCAAAAACCTGGCTCCCTCCACCTGGCTGGAATATCTGCGTGCGATCGTATCAGACGATGCACCGCTCAGCAAGGAACTGGCGTACCGGATTTTGCAGGAATTCCCTGCGCCCCGAAGTGAAGATGTGCCGGATAACCCGCTTACCACACGGGAGCTCGAGATTCTGCAGTGGGTATCCGCCGGGTATACGAACCGCGAAATAGCAGACCAGCTCGGCATTTCCGATCAAACGGTGAAAAATCATCTCAAAAATATTTTGCAGAAGCTGCAGCTCGAAAACCGTGTTCAGCTGACCCGCTACGCACTTGAAAGCGGCCTTGCCGGACGAAAACTGCGCAAGTAGCAAGCATTCATGCTTTTGTCACAATTCTTGGAATATAATCGTTTTTTTATAGCCCGATGTAGTCATACACCGTTATTTTGGACAAAGTTATAATGGTATAGATTGTTATCGGCATCCGAAGAATAACTACAATTCTATAACCTGAGGGTGATGTTTTTTTGAGTTTAGGACGTTTTACGATGAGATGGGATAAACGGCACTGGGCCGTAATGCTTTCCCTGCTGCTCATGTGCTGTCTGGTTATGCCGCAATGGGCTTCAGCCCATGCTTATATTGTTCAGGCCTCGCCAGGGGAGGACGAGCTGGTAGCCACTGCTCCAGAGCGCTTGACACTGGAATTTAATGAATCGCTGCAAACGGCCTTCTATGATATTAAAATTACCGCACCTGACGGTACACAAGCGGATGACGGCAACGTGCAGATAGATGCCGAGCGTCCTCACGTGCTTGAAACGGGGCTGCGCAGCGGACTTGGCAACGGTACATATGCCGTCAGCTGGAAAGCCGTGTCGGCTGATGGCCATCCCATTCAGGGAGCCTATGTATTCCATATTGGGGAACCGTCAGGTGCCCCTGCGGGTCTGGCGGACCTGACCTCCGGCACGGGTCAAACAGGCGGCCCAATCAAATGGATACTGTCGCTGACCGATTGGATTCAATATCTTGCCTTGTCTGTCATCCTGGGCACGCTCGCCTTCCTTCTCTTCCGGATTGCTCCGGCATCCATGGCAAGAGAGCCCATGGAGGTGCCAGGCAGCTATAAGCTGTTATGGATCAGCTATGCCGCAGCTTCTGTTGCCGCAATCATCAGTTTGCCGCTGAATACGATTTACGAGTCAGGGGTAGCTATCCATGAATTCAGCTGGGCACTGATGGGCAGTGCCTTGAAGCTAACGTCGTTTGGCCTCATTTGGATGGCACAAATGCTCATTCTGATGCTGCTTGCAGTCACAATCCTGTCGGGATATGACCGGGATCGCTCATTGAAGATCCGCATCTGGTCATCTTACGGTTCACTGGTACTTGTACTGGGATGGCTGCTCACGCATGCTATGACAGGTCATCCTGCCGCAGCCGAGCAGCGTGGACTTGCCATAACCATGGACTATGTCCACCTGATTGCAGCAGCATTCTGGATTGGTGCCCTGACGGCCATGGCGGTTTGTCTGCCTCCACTAGCTGACAAGCTTCCTCCGAAGGTACGAGGAGAGGTATATTGGGGAGCTATCCGCCGTTTTGCAGCTTGGGGCATTGGTGCTGTAGCCGCTCTGGTTGCTACAGGGATCTATAGCAGTTTAATCATTTTACCCGAACCTGTATTGACGTCCCTGTTCATTACCACTTATGGTTATGTGCTGCTCGCAAAGATCGTTTTGCTCCTGGTAATGATCGCATTTGCATGGCGTCATGCCCGAACGGCCAGAAAGGGCAAAGACAACCGACTCGCAGGAAGTCTTAAAGCAGAGCTCGCTATAGGTGCCGTTGTGCTGGCTCTGGCTGCTGTACTTACCCACCTGTCCCCCGGACAGCCTGAAGCCGCTGGTCCATTCAAGGAAGTACAAACGACAGAGGATGGCTCAGCGATCACGCTCCAGGTCAGCCCCAATGTCACCGGTGAGAATCAGTTCGAGGTTGGTGTAAAAGCACCTGACGGCAGCGTAGTAAATGATCTGGAGCAGATCACTTTAACGCTGACCCACCTAGATATGGATATGGGAATTTATGAAATCACCATTCCAAAAAATGATACAGGCGTGTACCAAGCGGAAGAATACATCTCCATGCCTGGACGATGGAGCATCAAGGTTCACCTGTTGACTCGATCCCTCGATTCACTGGATACCGAGTTCGAGATCGACACAGCGAATCCATAATTTTTCTAGAAAAAGAGAGGGGTAATTTATTTTGAAAAGAACATCCTGGACTTCCAAACTTACATCCACTATAGCGGCAGGTGCCGCAGCGCTCATGCTGTTCGCCGGCTTTGCGAGTGCTCACGTTACTGTCAGCCCAGCGGCTGCACAGACCGGAGCATGGCAGACGTACACGATCAAAATCCCTTCCGAGAAGGATCTGCCAACAACCAAGATCACGATGAAGGTTCCGGAAGGTGTAGCATTCAAGCAATATCAGCCATTGGCTGGATGGAAAATCACCACGGAGAAAAACAGCTCGAACGAAGTCACATCGATTACCTGGGAAGTGGATGGAGATAACGAGGGGATCCTCGCCGGACAATTCCAGCAATTTAACTTTGTCGCACAAAATCCGGATACAGCAACAGAAGTAGCATGGGACGCATTCCAATACTATAGCGATGGCAGTATCGTAGAATGGACAGGACAACCTAGTGACAGCACACCTCACAGTATTACGGCTATTAGCGAAGATCCTGCAGCTGCAGGCAATCAAGCCGCAGCAGGTGGCCATGACAGCGCAGGTACAGCTGGCAATGCAAGCGATGACGAAGCAGCTGCTGGAGATAACAATGCTGCAGACGATACCAAGGCTGACGATGATACCACGCTCGGCGATGCATTGAACGACACGGTTACAGGTGAGCCGAATAATACGGATTCAGATCCGGGTACATTGAAGCTGCAGCAGGCAACACTGATCGTATCGATTCTGGCATTGATTATGTCCTTCCTGGGCATTGCACTCGCAACACGCCGCAAAAAGAGATAACACGCAGTCTTCAAAATACGGTTAAACGTAACAAAAGAGCCTTGGCAGATGCCAAGGCTCTTTCTTGTTAGATGAGATTTCCCATCCATAGTTTCAGCATTTACGATTAGCGTTCCTGATCCGTCTGAATCATGATTTCAATATATTGCAGCAAGCTCTGCTTCTGCTGTTCAATTGAATGGATTCGACTGGACAGCCCGGCGAAGAATCCTTCAATCTGCTGCCTGGTGTAGTCAGCCGACTGACCCTTCCAGTCATTCAGCCGTGCGTACAGGGCTCTGGCTTCCTGCTCATCTGCCTGCAGGCGGGCCAGCAGCCGTGTAAGCTCCTTCTCCGCAATTCGAAGGTCATTCAGTTCCACCAGCAATTGTCCACTCATGCCTATCCCCTCCCCTTATGTACATATCATTATCGATCTCCTGGCAGCTCCGGTGTTTAATTAAAATGAACCGGACTCTCATCCGCCTGGCGGAAGGCATCTGCTTTCTGATCAATGAAGTCGAGGAATTGACTCGTATGCTTCATATGCCATGTACTTAATTCGTTAATCGACGCATCAAGCTGGGTTACAATGGGCTCCAGTCTGCGACTGCGGCTGGTATGCAGATATTGAGCCATACGGCTGCGCACCTGATTGAGCTCAGCGTTGCACTGCTGTGCATTTTGCTTCCAGCGGGAAGCGACGCTCTTCAGTTCTTCCGGCGTTACCTGAATCAGACCGGAAGCAGCTCCTGCAGCTCCCCCGCCTACACCTGTTTTCGATAGGCGTGGCCCCATGTTTTTGCTGTAGCCAGTCAAGTAGTCCATCAGACGAGGTGAATAACCAATTCGCTCTCCGGTAATCGGATCGTACAGTTCATTGGCAATATAGCCATTCTTGAAGTTATATTGATCAAGGCTGTGATAGTTTTCGCCGCCAAAAGAGTTCTTCGCTTTGTCTATGATGCTGACACCGTCGTTCGCTGTCGCGTAATCAGAATTGATGTAATAGGTTGATCCGACATGCCGATCATATCCCCCAAGCGTACCACTCGCTACGAGATCGCCAGGATGCGCATAGTTCGTAATCTGGCCATCGAATTTACCCGCTTCCGCCTGACGGCGTACCTCCGGGGTCAAGTTACCCATAACGGATGGGGCGCTAAATGTCACTGCTGGTATGCCTGTGTACGCGGATGCATACTGTGCATTTCCCCCACCAAGGGAATGTCCTGTCATTGAGAAATTCAGATCCCTATGCTTATCCTGCATATGATTCGCGTAATTCTCGGCCTGATACATCTGGTTAGCCCAACCTGTTGGGGACACGGTTTTCTCAATATCTTTCACCCGGTCGCCAGCCCAGTTCTCCACATCGCGTACTCTGTCCCCGGCCCAATCTTCCACTTTGGATACCCCGGTGAAATCCTTGACGTTCTCAACACCTTTGTCGAGCCATTCCGGTGTAAGACTATCGACAAATTTGCTGGTCTCTTGCTGGCCTTTGCGGATTAATTCCCCGCCACCAATGCGTCCATCCATAACAAAATCGGGAACAGATCTGTCCAGAGAGGCACTCCCCTCCGTACCGCGGTATGAAATGACTGCTTGCTTGGTCTCCGGGTTGTAGAATGTGACGGCATCAAAGCCGGACAAACTGTTGCTTTCCGTCCCTTCAAGCACTTCCCATCCGGGAAGTTCGGTTAATTTATCACCCGTTTTTTGATCCTGGTAGGCCAGGTCGGATAATGTTTTATATGTCTCGTCATCAATATTCGGCGGTTTGGTCAATAATTACACCTCCTGAATTTATTTGGCGTATGGGTCATTGCCCTTTGCTTTGATTGCTTCTTCAATTTCCGGGCTTATGACCAGATTTTTGGTTGTTTTCTTTTTGTAATCGTATGATATGCCGAAACTTTGATCTTCATGGTCCTTCACATGCCCTTTCAGACCAATCTGGGAAACCGCCATTTCAGGTAACAGTTCCTTGCTAGTAATTACGACATCCAGTTCAAATTTTTGCTTGAAGTGCTGAATCACACTGGCTTCCGCCTCCTGGAACAATGCTTGCTTCTCGCTTTCTTTCATATTGCTGCAGCCTCCCAAAATTAAAGTAACCATGATGATGAGTGCAATGAAGCCTTTAAGCCCACCCGTACGTTGAATACCAATCCCCCCTCGATCATAATTTTAAGCAGCCTTTTAGAATCCGCCCTATTCATTTGTTAACTGCATCATAGTACAAAATCAACATGCCCACATCGGCTCACGGCATCGTTTTTATATAACTTTCTTCCTAAATGGTTCCATTAAAGTATTCGGGTTACATTACCCAATTTCCTGATTTTTGCAACAATTTTGCAGCATTTGCGCAGACACGCAAAAGAGCCGCCCCATATTAGGGCAGCCCTCCAATTTACTATGCCTATAATCTTATTCGAGTACCATCCGCAGGGCAGTAAGCGCAATACCAATAACGAATCCGGTCACGGCACCGTTGATCCGAATCCATTGAAGATCCTGTCCAACCTTATCCTCGATCAACGAGATCAACGAGGCATTATCCATTTTATCAACATTTTCACGGACCAGATTACCGATCTTGGAATGGTTCTTTTCCAGCAGTGTTGTCACGCCTTCGACAATCTTGGCATTCATGCCATCCAGTAATACACTGTCTGAGCGCAAATCGGACAATACCCGCTCAATGGCAGGAAGCGCATACGTCTCCACATACTTTCCATCCTCCATCGCGGCGAGTGCTCTTTCCCTCAGTTCGGTAAGCTTGTTCAGCACGGTTTCTTCCGCGTTCCAACTGTCCAGCAGGCTGTCTTTCCAGCCGTTCAATCCGCCGCGAACACTCTCGTTCAAGGCAAGTCGTACCGCTTGAGTTCGAACCAGACCTAACACCTTATACCGGAGGGCACTTCCCTCACGCTTCATATCCTCCACCTGGTCAAACAAATATCCCTGCAGAATGCTGCCAAGCTTCTCCTCATTCATATAGCCAAGGAAGGCATTCATGGCAAATTGCATAAGGCCATTCATCTGAATGCCACTAATCGCCTTCATGCCGCTCTCACCCAGAAACGTGATGGTCTCCGGCTTCACCAACCACTCTTCTGCCTGCTTCAACCCGTAGTCCAATGCCTTCGTGTCATATCCACGCTCACTCAATTGAATGGAAGCCCGTTCCAGGATCGGTCCAAGGTCGAAAGCCCCGGCTTGTGATTTGATCTCGCTTGCAACCAGCGGCGCAATCTGCTCCAGCGGCAGGCCAGCCAGAATACGTTTGCACAGCGTGTCGATCATCGTTTTGACGCCATCATTGTGAAGTTCACGTGACATGATGTCGAGTACCATTTCCGCTGCCTTAAAACCGGCAATTTTCTCGGTAATGCTGTCTTTGTTGAGCAGGTTGTTCTCCACCGCAGAAACAAGGCCCTCCGTCATCTTATCCCGGTTCTTTGGCAGCAAGGCCGTATGCGGAATCGGAATGCCGAGCGGGTGGCGGAACAATGCCGTTACAGCGAACCAGTCGGCAAGCCCCCCTACCAATCCCGCTTCAAATGAACCCACCAGCAGCTTGCCTACAACACTGCCCTGAAACGGCAATGAAGCGGCAAAGCCTGCCCCCATTACGACGAGTGACCAGGCTGCTGCCTTTTTAGTTTGTTTAGGTTTTGCCATCATTCTTGCTCCTTTATCATTAATCGCACGTCTGATCCCGATTGGACCCATCCGTGCATATTCCGTTCTTTTCGAATGTGAGTATTCCAAGGCCGTAATCAGCACTTTTCATTATTCTCGCTTCCACATCGCGTATACTTCATCTTATCACCCGCAAGCACCAAAACCAAACCTCCAGCTGCCAAAAAAGAGGAAAAGAGATTGATTTTCCGTAAAATTGCTGCCTACCTTTTTCCATTCCCCAAGAGCTTTTAGTATAATCAGGAAAGATGGCCTATCATATACGATTGGCTGCCTTACAGCAGGGTAATTACATATTGAGATAATTGAAGGAACAGGGGAGGAAATTCGGATCATGAAAAACGTGCAGGACACAACGACACTCTATAACGGAGTCAAAATGCCTTGGCTGGGTTTTGGCGTATTCAAAGTGAAAGATGGAGAAGAAGTGGTTGAAGCCGTCAAAACGGCCATTCAGGCAGGTTATCGCAGCATCGATACAGCCAAAGCCTACAATAACGAGACCGGTGTAGCCCAAGGTATTCGTGAATCCCGAGTTGCCCGCGAGGATCTGTTCATTACCACCAAAGTATGGAACAGCGACCAAGGCTATGAATCGACATTGGCCGCCTTCGAAGCCAGCATGGAACGACTCGAACTTGAATATCTTGATCTCTATTTGATTCACTGGCCAGTCAAGGGCAAATACAAGGATACATGGAGAGCGCTGGAGAAACTGCACCGGGAAGGACGCATCCGCGCTATAGGCGTAAGCAACTTCCAGATTCACCATCTGGAGGATCTGATGACGGATGCCACCATCAAACCTGCTGTGAATCAGGTCGAGCTTCACCCGCTGCTGATTCAATCGGAGCTCCGGGACTACTGCAATAAACACCAGATCCAGATTGAGGCCTGGTCTCCACTCGGCCAAGGCAATCTGCTGGAGCACTCGCTTCTTCAGGATATTGCAGCGAAGTACGGCAAATCCCCCGCACAGGTCATTTTGCGCTGGGATCTTCAAAACGGCATCGTGACCATACCCAAATCCGTTACGCCACAGCGTATTCGAGAGAATGCTGACCTATATGATTTTGAACTGACTGCGGATGAGGTTGAACAGATTAATGGACTGAACGAAAACAAACGCTTCGGTTCGGATCCGGATAACTTTAACTTTTAAGCTCAGTCAGTTAGACAAACTTCATGAAATATAGGAAAACCAAAAAAATCCCGATTCGAATGCATCTGCATTCGAATCGGGATTTTGCCGTTCAAACGTTTTAACCGCTCAGCCTTTGGAAACCAGCTTGAAATCATCATAGTGGAAACCTGGCGCAACCACACACGTTACGAGCACAGGCTCATCTCCCAGCGGACGTGCCGTTTGCCATACCCCAGCTGGAACAAGCACCTGCGGCGATTGCCCTGCTGCGAGATCCATGCCAAGCACAAGCACTTCCTCATTCTCAGGGTTTTCCCCTTTGCCGCCCAGTTTCAATTCAATTGGACTTCCGCTGTGCCACAACCACAGCTCATCGGACAGTACGGTGTGCCACTCGGAAATTTCATGCGGGTGCAGCAGGAAGTACGTCGAGCTTGCAGAGAATCTTGGGCCCGAATAAGCTTCCGGCAGAACAGATTGCGGGATTTGATAAGAAGCCTTCCATACTTCTTTATACCAACCACCTTCAACGTGGGGCTGCATATCCAGTGCAGCAACCAGAGGCGATAATTCATGTGTCGTCATAACCTGTTTCCTTCCTTCCAAATCATATTGGAGACCCTCTTCCAGAGTTTGGCCTCACTCTCCCTACTGTAAAACATCGCTGTTCGTTTGTCACCCTTAGAACCGGTCCATTCCATTTTAACGAAACCTTTGATAGCGTTTACAACAAACTGGATTTTCCGTTATGATATGGATATAAACGTAAATCAGACGAAGTAGAAGGGAGCCTGATCATGAGTATGATTGAGGATCGAATCGGACCCAAATATCGCATTGGGGAAAATTCATTCACCATTGAATACATGCGCAGACATGAAGGCAATGCCATGCCGCAGCCTCACGCTCATTCATTTTACGAGCTGTATTACCTGCTTGAAGGAGAACGGGTGTATTCCATGAACGGCCAGCTCCTGACCGCGAGAAAAGGTGATCTGATCCTCATTAATCCGCATGATGTGCATACAACGTCCAGAGGAAACAGGCCCGGATTCGAACGAATTCTTATCGGTTTCTCTCCTTCGTTTGCCACCGGGATGGAACTCGGTGTGTGCGGTCTGCTCCCTTTCGAACGATCAAGGCTTCTTCACCTCCCAGAATCAGAGCAGCAGGAGATGGAACGCATGCTATGGCAGATGCTGCGCGAATGCAAGGAGCGCCGCCCTCACTATGAGATGGTTGTCCGAAGCCTGCTCGCTCAGCTTCTGATCCATATCTATCGGGTAGAAGAAAATAGTCGCCTGATGTCACCCGGCCCAATTCACCCAATGCAGGATAAAATCGGCGAGATTGCCGCTTACGTGAACAGACATTACAACGAACCGCTTACCCTGGAAGATGCGGCAGCCCGTTTCTATATCAGTCCATCCTATCTGAGCCGGATGTTCAGTCGGTTTACCGGTTTTCGCTTCAGTGAGTACTTACGGGTTGTGCGGGTGCGGGAAGCGCAGCGGCGCCTATTGTCCACCCAGGAGCGGGTGCAGCTGATCGCGGAGAAGGTCGGGTTTGAGCACACGGCTCATTTCAACAAAACATTCAAACAGGTGACCGGAACCACCCCTTTGCGCTATCGAAAAGAGCATCGCTAGTACGGGGAATCTTGGGAAGTTGAAGGTAGAAGCCGAGTGGGTAGCCCTCCCCGGATGAATGTGTCTCTATATCACAAAAATCAGGATGATATCTGGAGACACACGCTACACCACTGCGGCTGAAGGTGAATTAACGAACGACTTGCTATTCTTTCGTATCAAGGATTCTTATCTGCGGATGAGCACACCGCTTCTCACCTCAGGACCCATGGAAATCTGGCGTCCTTCCTCATCTGCATCGTCCTCCCGGCACACAATTCCGGCAGACTCGTGTCCTGTTACAATCAGAAGCCGGCCGTCAGGCCCTTTTCCCTGAATTCCCTCTATTTCAGCTCCCTTGCACTGGTGTAAATGGATCAATGATCCTTCGGAAATCCGGGCTCTCAGATTGGCAATTCTCAAATGCTTCGCGTGAGCACAATGTATACCGTTCCGAGCAGTGACGTCATATCCTTCAACCACTACACCGTCCAGAGGCATTTCGGGCAGCCCGCTTACGAATAAAGCCATCTCTGCACCTGCACAGATAACATCCGATATTCGAATATCGCGGAACACCGGGGTCTCTTCACTAATGTCCTGAAACAGATCGCTGCCGCGGGCTGATCCCTCCATATTCGCATAGAAAAAGGAAAACGAGATGGCTTCCATGATGATATCTTTCATATAGATACGCTGAATTTCAATATCTTCAACGACTCCACCGCGCCCGCGGGCGCTTTTGAACCTTAGTCCAATATCCGTCCCAATAAACGTACAATCCGATACCCGCACATGCCGTACACCACCTGACATCTCACTGCCAATAACGAATCCGCCATGACCATGATATACGGTACAGTCCCGAATTGTAATATATTCAGATGGCAAACCGAGCTCTCGGCCTTCCGCGTCCTTACCGGATTTCAGGCAGATGGCATCATCCCCCACATCGAACACACTGTGCTCCACGACAACATGACGGCATGATTCAATATCCAGCCCATCGCCATTCTGAGAAAACCACGGGTTTCGTACACTCACGTTACGTATGGTAACATGCTCCGATGCCCAAGGATGCAGGTTCCATGCAGGTGAGTTCTGGAATGTTGGACCATCCAGCAGCACCCGCTTGCAGCGACGCAAACTGACCATGTTCGGACGTAAAAAGTCTCTGGCATCCTCATAAGCGGACAATTCACGCTCCTGCTCCATATGAAGCCGGTTGGCGATGGCGCCACCTTCGAGGGCCGAGGCCGAAGGCCACCAGATTTCTTCATATTCACCCGAATGCTCTACAACACCACCGGAAGCAACCAATCGACTCCATTGTGAAGCGGTCATCTTGGACCGTTTGACTGGACGCCACGCTTCTCCGCTGCCATCCCATATTCCCTCACCTGTAATCGCGATATCCTCTAATGATTCTCCGTCAATTGGAGATTGACATCTCACCACCTGCCACCCCTCGAAGCTCGAAGCAATCAGAGGATAATGATCAAACTCGCGACTGAACGTAACCAAAGCTCCCGCCTCTGTGTGCAGCTCAATGCGACTGCGAAGCACAATCGGACCTGTCAGCCAGACTCCTGCCGGAATAACGATTCGTCCGCCACCTGCTTCAGCACACGCCGCTATAGCAAGCCTGAATACCTCCGTATTGTCCGTTACGCCGTCTCCTTTTGCTCCGTAGTCCGTGATGCAGAAATCCCGAGCGGGAATGTCAGGTAGAGCAGCCTCATAGGCTTTCGTATTCGCTTGGATACCTTCTCTTGCACTTAATGGGGAGTAGTATGTATTCATCGTTCAGAACATCCTCTCTTCTCTGTATTGGGATTGGACTGTGATCGATATAGCATAGCTTTCAGGAATGAGTATTATCACCCATCATATCAACGGGATCTGGACCAAGGTTGTGTTTTTTTGCCATGTAGCGTTAGAATTTGAGGTTATTTGTTCCGTTACCCTGGACATAGGATAGGTATCAACACCAGTATACTCTATACATCTATTCCAAAGGTTGTAAAAACTCTAGGAGATTCGATTCATTTTTCTGTCAGGATTCGTCACAAACAACTCACCAACTTAACAGATATATAACGTGTTTTTGGCCTACAGCCCTATTAAACCTCATACTTATGTCATGTTTTATTACAAACCAATTGCCAGAAGAAGGATGACTATGTATGATTAAATAACTAGTTTCAATTTATTCCTTATTATTCCTTTTTCAAACCAACGTTGCAGAAAGGATGGGTTACTCTTGATTGAATTTAGGGGTGTGCAGAAGCACTTTGGTCATTTTCATGTCCTCAAAGATATTCATCTCCACATTGAAGAAGGAGAGGTCGTTGTCATTATTGGCCCTTCCGGCTCCGGCAAAAGTACACTGCTCCGCTGCATCAACCGTCTGGAGACCATTACGGAAGGCGAACTCGTCGTCAGCGGTGTCCCTTTACATCAGAAAAAGGTGGACATCAACCTCTTCCGTCGCGACATTGGCATGGTATTTCAACACTTCAATCTCTATCCGCACAAAAAAGTCATCGATAACATTACACTTGCCCCAGTAAAGGTACGCAAACAGCCCAAAGCTGAGGCAGCTGCTACGGCAATGAAATATTTAACCCGTGTTGGCATTGCCGACAAGGCTGACAGCTATCCCTCCCAGTTGTCGGGTGGACAGCAGCAGCGGGTCGCTATTGCGCGGGGACTCGCCATGGAGCCCAAAATCATGCTCTTTGACGAGCCCACCTCTGCGCTCGACCCCGAAATGATCGGGGAAGTACTGGATGTCATGCGCTCTCTCGCCCATAACGGCATGACCATGGTTGTCGTTACCCATGAAATGGGCTTTGCCCGTGAAGTGGCAGACCGTGTCATCTTCATGGACGAAGGCCGGATCGTGGAAGAGGCTTCTGCCACAGCATTTTTCGATAACCCGCGGGAAGAGCGGGCACAGCAGTTCCTAAGTCGTCTAATTCATCATTGAGAATTATAGAATATTCCATTTTGAAAGGGGTCTTTACTCATGAAGAATTTGCTGAAGTGGCCGTCGTTCGTCCTTGTTTTGGTTCTCTCGCTGGCATTGGCCGGCTGTAGTACGGGAGAAGAAGCTACCAACAGCAGCGGTGGTGGTGGCGGTGATGAGAATACTGCAGCCAAAGGAACCATTGAACAGATTAAGGAGCGCGGCAAGCTGATTGCCGGGGTCAAATATGATACGAAGCTCTTTGGCTTGAAGGACCCGGCAAGCGGTGAGGTCGAAGGATTCGATATCGATATCGCCAAGGCACTTGCCAAACAGATCCTTGGGGACGAGACCAAGGTTGAGCTGAAAGAGGTCACATCCAAAACCCGGATTCCCATGCTCCAGAACGGTGACATCGATATCATCATCGCTACCATGACGATCACGGACGAGCGGAAGGAGCAGGTGGATTTCAGTGACGTTTACTTCGAGGCAGGGCAGTCTCTTCTTGTAAAAAATGATAGTTCCATCACCGGACTGGAGAGCCTTGGAGGCGTGAAGGTGCTCGCAGTTAAAGGTTCAACCTCTGCGCAGAATATTCGTGAAAAAGCTCCAGATGCCGAAGTACTGGAATTCGACAACTATCAGGATGCCTTCACTGCCCTCAAAGCGGGCAAAGGTGAGGCACTGACGACGGATAATATCATCCTGATCGGCATGCAGCAAACGGACAACAACTACAAGCTGGTTGGTGGCAACTTCACAAGCGAGCCATATGGAATGGCCATCCGCAAAGGCGACACTGCTTTTGTAGAAGAAGTAAACAGCCTGCTCAAGAGCATGAAAGACAGTGGTGAATACGATACGTTACATGAAAAATGGCTGGGCACCAAGCCCGAGTAACCTCGATTAACGATGAACGAGCGGCGGTTTTCATCTGTAGGGACTAAATCACCCGTACAGCATGAGTCGCCGCTTCACATCTGGAGAACGGAGGCTTCGCCTACATGGGCAAATTGGATTTTGATGTATTGTTCAAGCATTCCGATCGTTTCCTGGAGGGATTCCTCAATACGATCCAAGTAAGCATCATGGCTTTGATCGGCAGTTTTATCCTTGGAGCAATCATGGCAATCTTCCGGATATCCCCCATCAAGCCGCTCAATTGGATCGGTACGGCTTTTGTGGAATTCATTCGAAATATTCCGCTTCTGCTGGTCGTGTTCTTCTTTTACCTTGGACTGCCCTCCCTTGGCATTTCACTGGACGGGTTTGTCTCCGGTACGCTAGGTCTTACCATCTACACGGCAGCTTTTATTGCAGAAGCCATCCGGGCAGGCATTCAGACCGTCCCCCGGGGACAGCTGGAGGCCGCTAGATCTTCAGGTTTGTCCTACGTACAGGCCATGAACCTGATCATTTTGCCGCAGGCAATCAAGATCGTGCTTCCATCCATCGGCAATCAATTTATCAACCTGGTCAAAAACTCCTCCATTCTTGCCGTTGTTGCCGGCATGGACCTGATGTATTTTGCCGATCTGGTCAATTCGGATACGTTCCAGCCGCTGAGCGTGTATACCATTGTTGCACTCTTCTACCTCGTACTAACGCTGCCGCTCAGTTTTCTGGTTCATTATATGGAGCGCAGGTTTGGACAGAGCGACGCCGAAGCACGAGGCCGCAAGGGCAAGCCGAAGAAAAACAAGCCGGCTGGTCAGGTTACCATGTGATTTAGCCATACCACTACTCAGCCTAAGCTCCACTCACAGAAGGAGGTCGATTTACAATGGACTTTAGCGGGGCTTATGCCTGGCCCAACCTTCGTTTCCTGCTGCATGGATTCTTGATTACCCTGCAGGTGGCAGGACTGTCAATCGTCTTCAGCTTTGTTCTCGGCACCGTGCTGGGTACCATCCGGTATACCCGTATTCCGGTCCTGTCACAGATTATCGCCGTTATTGTGGATACGATTCGAAACCTGCCGCTGCTGCTGATCATCTTCTTCATTCATATTGTCCTGCCCCAGCTGGGGATTAAGATGTCCGTCTTCTGGTCCACCGTCGTTGGGCTTAGCCTATTCGAAGGCGCCATGATCGCCGAAATCGTTCGTAGCGGTCTCAAATCGGTTGAACGCGGACAGGTGGAAGCTGCCCGTTCCTCCGGTCTCAGCTATATGCAGACCCTGGGCAGCATCATTATGCCTCAGGCACTGCGCCGCATGTCGCCGCCGATGGTCAGTCAGTTCATCTCCCTGCTGAAGGATACGTCCCTGGCCATTATCATCTCCTTGCCGGAGCTGATGCACAACGTGCAGATCCTGGGCGGTCAGAGCTTCGATTACGTTATCCCGGCGCTTCTGCTCGCAGCGGTACTGTATTTTGTCATCAACTACGCCCTTTCCATCGTGGCCCGGCGCCTTGAGGCAAGAATGAATTGATTCGGTTAGAACTATCGAGAGGCATTGTGTATGCACATAAGAGTCCAGCTAAACACATATCTGTGTCTAACTGGACTCTTTATTATTTGCATATTTCATATTGCCACTCCATTTTGCCGTAATTCTTTCTGCAGCAACGCAACCGGGAGTGACAGCGGATCAAGCTGCAGCTGCACTGCCAATGCAGCGGATGTTCCGGCAGCCTCCCCCGTAGCCATGCAGCTGGGAGTCAACCTGGTTGTAGCATGGGCCTCATGTGTGGTGGAGATGCAGCGTCCTGCTGCCAGCAGGTTTCGGATATTGCTGGAGATCAGGCAGCGATATGGAATGTCGTATGCCCCATCTCCTTTAATAAAAGCCGCCACTACGCCTTGACCTGAAGGATCATGTATATCAATGGGATAACCACTTCGGGCAATGACATCGTCAAACTTTCGCCCCGTAACTACGTCTTCCCTCGTCAAAGAATAATGTCCAATAATCCGTCTGGATTCACGTATGCCAATCTGGGGAGCAACTGCAGAAATCGAAGCCCGCTCGAATCCAGGTACATCGCGCTGCAGGAATTCGGCAATCATGAGTACCTGCCTTCTGCCTTCCTGCTCAGCAGTGGTGAGATCCTCTGCATTGGTAGCATCCAGTCCCTGGACCCGGGTACAGTTAATCAGCACTTCATCTTCAGCCGGCCCGGTAAAAAACAACACCTGATCGCGGTTAATCGGAATGCCCGACTTCTGCCATTGCGAATAAAAACCACTCACCCCGGTGAGCGGAATACGATCCAGCTCTGTGAAAGGTGTCTTGGCATAGAAATCTTCCGGATGCTCCAGAATATACTGTTTAACACGCTCAAGGTTTACGCCGCGCATCCGAAATTTCATGGTCATGGGCTGGGACTGATGATCTCCATCCCGTCCCTTCGCGACAGCAGCACCGGCAAGATAAGCTGCATCCGCATCCCCACTGGTATCGACAAATATCTTGGCCTTAAGCTCCAATCGGCCCGACTTGTTTGTCAATCGAACCGCCTCTACCCGATTATCCTGAACAATCACTTCATCTACGAAGCTGTGCAACAGCAGCCGAACACCTGCCTCCTGCAGCATATCGGCCGCTATCACTTGATAAATGGCCGGATGGTATGGTGTAACGGTATGCACGAAACCAACTGTATCCCGGAGATGCCCTGGAGAGCCCCCTCGCGCTTTCAGTCGGTCAACGATCTCCTGAGCAATGCCCCTGATCACCTGTTCACCGCTCTCCGTGTGAAAAGTCATCCAAGGATAAACCATGGCGGCAGTCGACATGCCGCCAACGAACCCATATCGCTCAACCAGCAAAGTACGAACGCCCTGTCGTCCGGCAGCAATGGCCGCCGCTATGCCCGCAGGGCCACCCCCTACAATAACAACATCGGCTTGTTCTGTCTTCATGCTCATCCGTTCACTCATTTTTCACTCCTCCTTTCATTGATTAGCCGACTATTCTTTCAGTCCTGTCATCGCAACACCCTCAATGAATCGCCGTTGAGCCATGAAAAAGACAATCAGCAGTGGTACGGTTGCCATAACTGTGGCGCTCATCAGATATTGCCAGGCCGTACCCACTTCATCCGTGAACAGGGACAGCCCTAGCGGTAATGTCATCAGCTCGCGCGAGTTAATGAAAATCAGTGGATCAAAAAACTCATTCCAGATGGTCACAAAGGTGAAGATCGTCAGCGTCGCCATGCCGGGTTTGGCAATGGGCAGCATAATCCGCGCATATATCCGGAACCTGTTGCAGCCATCAATCATCGCTGCTTCCTCCAGCTCGGTAGGGACCGTGATGAAGAACTGCCGCATGACAAAGATGCCGAATACACCGCCTGCCCCAAAGATCGGAAGCAAAATCAGCGGAAGATGTGTATCAATCCAGCCCAGCTGCCGCATGAACAGGAACATCGGAATTGCCGTCACCTCGTGGGGAATCATCATGGCACTCAGGAGGGTGAGAAATACCACATTGCGGCCCTTGAATGGTATTTTTGCAAATGCATATCCGGCAAGGGAAGCAAAGAACACCGTACCCAGTACGACCACAACAGCAATATACACACTATTCAAATAGAACCGATGAAACGGAATCAATCGAAAAACATCGACATAATTCTGAAATCGGAACGTTTCCGGTAACCACTGCGGTGGATACGTGAATATGCTCTGGGGCTCCTTGAAAGACGTGGATATCATCCAGATAAACGGTACAATCATAATCAGCGAAATCAGGGTCAGCAACAAATACGTACCGATTGCACCCCCTGCTGTACGAACAGACGGCTTAGGCATCGCCTTCATTGAATACCCACCTCTTTCGAAGCTGCCATTGCAGCAGCGTCAGGATCAGTACGATAGCAAAGAGCACGTATGCCAGTGCGGACGCATAGCCAAACTGAAACAGCTTGAACGCTTTTTCCCATATATAGTAGACCAGCACCTTGGTGCTATTGCTCGGCCCCCCCTGTGTCATGACATAAATCTGTCCGAACACTTTGAGCGAGCCGATGACCGTCATCACCACGGTCAAAAAAACAGTAGGCGTAATCATGGGAAGCGTCACGTGAAAAAAAGTCTTCTGCCTGCCTGCACCGTCCAGTTTGGCTGCTTCGTACAGTGATCTCGGTACCTGCTGAATTGCGGCTATGAATAGTACCATATTAAGGCCAACATTTTTCAGTACACTGGTGACAATTACCGCAGGCATCGCCAAATCCTGATTGTAGAGCCAGGCTGGTCCTTTGATGCCCATCATCAACAGAAGCTGATTAATCAATCCCGACTCTGTCGCATACATAAGCTTCCATACAATTGCCCACACAATAAGTGAAGTCATGACCGGAACAAAGATGGCTGTACGGAATATTCCGATCCCACGCAAACTTTTGGATAACAGCAAAGCGAGTAGCAGCGCCAGCACAATATTCAGCGGAACAAGTCCGGCTGTGAAATATACCGTGTTTCCCAGTACTGTCCAGAACATCTTGTCTATCATGATCTCGCGGTAGTTATCCAGCCCAATAAAGTGATGATCTCCAAGCAATGGCCAATCGGTCAAACTCATGTATAATGCGAGGCCCATTGGAAAGAGCAGCAGCAGAGTAAAACCAAGAACCATCGGAGATACGAAAAGCCATCCTGCAATCTGGGCCTCTCTTGCGAGCGGTCCTCTTCCTGAACGCTTGCGTGAATGGGTCAACTCTGGCCCTCCTCTTCTCATCCGTCTTCCTTCTACTTCAGTTTGTCCATGGCATTGCGAAACCCGGTTACGGCTTTTCGCAGCTGTTCCTCCGTTTTACCTGTTACGACTGCTCCGATCATAATCGCCTTAACCCCGGTATCGTGCAGCACTTGCACATCTTCCTGCACCAGTCTCCTCTGGGAAGGGACCAACACCGGAAGCTCTGCTTGCATAACTAACCGGCGATACCGGAGGACATCTGAGAAGCTTAGCGATGTCCCATACTCTTCTCCAGGGACAATCGATGCCTCCAGCGCGGTAAAACCATAATGCTTTGCCTCCTTAACCAGGGAAGGGTCGTCGTGTTCATTGATGGCGAATGTTTTATCCAGACCGAGCTCACCCAGCATGAAGGATGGTAAATGGTGAGCATATATGGAATAGAAATCAAAACCCAATCCGGAAAGCCTCGCCACATCTTCCTGTTGCGTCCCATCAAGGGTACCCGACGGGACCACTCCAAGCGGACCGTTAAATTGGGATCGGATTTCACGGAAGTTTTCAATGTATTCATCCAGCGGACCAAAATGATTTCCACTGGCGCGGTGTCCGACATTGTAATGTACTTTTAGCGCGTCAGCCCCTTCTTCAATTGCTGCCCGGGCCAGTACTGCATCATTAGCGGGCAGGCTGACCACAAGCAGCATGTGTTGTCCATTCAGCGCTTCCTCCAATTTCCCCATACCCCTGCCTCCTGTCGATATGCTGTTATTTATTATTGCAGCAGCCATTGAATCTCTTCCTGCATCTGCTTCAGATTATCCTGAGGTGTGGCTGAGCGGGCGAATAATCGATCAAAACCCTGCAGCACTGCATTGTCGATATCCTGCCAGCGAATATGGCCCGGTATCAAGCGTGCTTTAGGCATTTCATCAATCACTGACTGAACAATATGTTCCTTGCTAGGATTATTCGGCTGATTAATGAAAACATCCGAATTCAGTACAGAGGTCCGCGGAGGGACAAAATAAGTTGCCGTGGCCTGAATTCCCTGCTCACTAGCAAAAAACTTCAGCAGTTTCTTTGCTTCTTCGGGATGTTTGCTGTCATTAAACATGGCATATCCAGCCTGACCCAGCATGGGCACACTGCCCTGAGATCCTGAAGGCATCGGGGCAATACTCCATTCGAAGTCCATAATCTCTCTTGCTTTGGACACATAGCTGTAGTTGTCGAAGAACATACCCACATTCCCGGCATCGAAGCTCACCTGCTCACCCGCCTTCGGGTGGGACTCATCGGTAAACATCATCCGTTCAAGCAATTCCAAGGTTTGCACACCATAAGGATCATTCCAGGTGAACTCTGTCATGGCCTCGTTGAATGGCCCGCTGCCATTGGACCAGGAATAGGAGGAAAGAACAGCCCAAGTCTTCCAATCGCGAAAAAAGTTGGCACCGTAGATTCGGTTTGTCGCATCCTTGCTGGCAATCGTCTTCGCTGTCTCTTCAAATCGTTCCCACGTCCATTGCCCTTGAGCGGCGAGCGTGTTGGGGTCTGTAAGTCCAGCCTTGTCGAATAGCGATTTGTTGTAGAACATGACGACTGGAGGGGTTGAGAACGGCAAGCCAAGCAGTTGATCACCATCCCGAAACAGATCCAGCGTACTTGGAATATAGTCATCCAATTTGAACTCTGCATCATCCTTGAATTCGGATACGTCTGCCAGAATGTGATTGGATTTGAATTGCGGAATCATCCGCTCGGAGACCCAGGCGATATCCGGTAGCGAGCCGCCGGCTGCAAGCACAGAGATTTTTTGCTGATATTCTGCAAAGGGTACGGACTCCATTGTCACCTTGATGCCCGGATTTTCCTGTGTGAAGCTATCAATCAACTTGTTATACACGTCCATGTGCGCCTGATTTCCCCACATCATGAACTTCAGTTCAATCTCTTCATCTCCTGCGGATGCATTTTCAGGATCACTTCCGGAATTGGAGCCTGCACAGCCAATTAATGCAACAATGATGAATACGAGCATAAACATCAGTCCTGCTTTTTTCATGGAAATCCCCCTCGTGGCTTAGTGATGTTCACGTGCAACCAAAGTATAGCGAAGGAATCAATGGTTCATAAATCACGCCAGCTATAGAAATGGTACGGTTTTTCAAGGATTTAGATGAAGGTCAAGTGTGCTACAGCTGCTCATCCGTACCGAATCGGTTCCGATATTCCCCTGCCGTCCAGCCCACCTGCTGTTTGAATACCAGCATGAAGTGTTTGGGACTCTGATGACCGGACAACCTCGCTACATCATAGATTTTCAGTTGGGTGTTAACCAATAGCCATTTGGCCCGCTCCATGCGCGCCTCAGCGATGTATTCCGAATAGGTTGTCCCCGTTTCATTTTTGAAGAGCTGGCTTAGATAGGTCGGGTTCAGATGGACAAGTGCCGCTATGGTCTGCAGACGCAGATCTCCATCAGGGTGAAGCCTAATATATTCCTTTACATCCCGAATGATCTTTCGCGTATCTCCACTGCTGCACTCGGGTTCCCCCGTTGTATCCAGGGTTTGGCTTGACGAAACGCCGTATCTCCGGTCCAGCAGCAGCTGAATTTTCTGAATGGCGGTCACCCACTCTTGGAGTTCCACCGGCTTCAGCAGGTAGTTCTGTACACCATACTCCATTGCTCTGCGTGCATACTCAAACTCGCCATAGCCGCTAATGATGATCATCAGCAGTTCGGGATACATTTCCCTTGCTTTGGATATCAGAGTCAATCCATCCATTTCCCGCATGCGAATATCTGTAATCAGCACATCAGGCACATCACTTCTCAAAAATTCAAGAGCCTCTCTTCCTCCAGAAGCTTCACCCATAACGCGAAACTCGGGAGCTGTCCGAATAATTAACTCCCGCAGCCCTTCGAGGATGACCCTCTCATCTTCCACAAGCAAAACTTTATACATGCACGTTATCCCCTTTCCCCTGCAGCGGTATAGTAATCGTGGCGGCTAGTCCCTGCCCGGGGCTTCCGTCAACGGTCAGACTGGCGCCTTGACCATAAATAAGGTGGAGTCGCTGTGCTATATTGGTAAGCCCTAATTGACCATCAGCGTTACAGCGCAGGAATTCACTTGAGGGAAGCTGGGAGAATGACTCGTTCCAATCGTCAATCTCTTCTTGGCGTAGACCTTTACCATTATCGCGAACGGTAAGCAGTAACTCTTGATCGAACTTCAAGGCCGATATCCAAATCATTCCCCCGTCCTCCTGCCCTTCCAATCCATGGTATACTGCGTTTTCCACGAGCGGCTGCAAAATCAGCTTGGGAATCAAACAGTCCTGAACCTCTTCTTCAACTTCAAAAATCACCTGCAGTCTTCCGTTATAACGCACCTGTTGAATGCGTACATAAGATTCTACAAAAGCCAACTCCTCCTGAAGGAGTACGATCCGATCCACCTTATCAATTGTGTATCGCAGCAGCTTGCCCAGCGCCGTCACCATGTTGGACACTTCTGTATGCTTCCTGCGGATGGCCATCATATTAATGGACTCCAGCGTATTGTATATAAAATGAGGATGGATCTGACTTTGCAGCGCTGACAGCTCTGCTTCCCGCTCTCGAATACCGAGTAGGAACACTTCGTTAAACAAGCGGTGAATCTCATCCATCATCCGGTTAAACCCCCGGCTGATCTGACCGAATTCATCACTGCCGAAGCTTGCCACACGCTGGGTAAAGTCACCCTGCTCCACGCGAATCATATTTTGCTTCAGGCTGATTAAAGGCCTTGTTACACGATAGGATATAAGAGCCGCCAGAATGGCTACACCCGCCATGCACAGAACAGCAAACCCAAACGTGAACGTAAGCATTTCACCTGATTCCTTTTGAATGACAGAAATGGGTGTAAGACTAATGACCGATAGCCCGGAATAATTCGAGTGATGCCGTACATACAGATAGGGGCTCCTGTCCAGTACCACCTTTTGATTTCCGGCATAACCTTGAAGCTGCTCATGCTGTAACAGTTGATTGTACGCGGATCGTCCACCAAGTGAAGTTCGCTCAAACACAAGACGCTGCTTGCTGTCGACAATCATGAGACTCGCATTTTCCTCAAAATTCAGATTGGATAACAGCTGGCGGAAGGCATCCAGCCGGATATCAATCAGAATATATCCAAGCCGTTTGAGGGTGCCTGGATCACGAATCTCTCGGGCAACGGAGATATAGGCTTCTTCATTCTTGCCTGTGTAATAACTTGGATGATGCGGAGGGAGCAGTCGCCATTCCCCCTCTGAGCCTCCAAGTTCTGCAAACCATTCATCCTGCCTACTGTCCCATACCGGCTTCACTGCCAAGGAATCCAGATTGGAGAACAGGATGCCACTGTTCGAGATCAGGTGGATGCCGCGAATCTCCGGGCGATCATAGGCTTGACCCGAAGTATAGAGCTTCATCTTCAAGTAATCGTCGGATCTTGCCCAGGTGGCTGTTCCCATTGGCGCGTTGTATTTCCCCAGAATACCCAGCACGGTCTGATCATAGAGCGGCAGGAGCGATATACGCTCGAAGTCCTTTAACAGCCGATTCAGATTCGTGTTAATCTGGCGGATGATATCAATGGTGAACTGCTCCGTTTTGCGGTCAATTGTCTGTGAGAAATGGTAATAGTTGACCAACCCCTGCAAACTCAGCGGAAGCAAAGTGAGAACCAAAAACAATACCAGCAGCTTGGTGCGCAGGTTCAAGTTTCTTTTTAAACAACCTTGTACTTTGACCATTCACGGATCCCTCCCACTCCTGTCATTTGAGAATCATCTTCGAAATTGCCAGATATAATTGGCGTTTATCATATCCAGTTTCAACGATGGCTGACTATCCTGCCAACATCGGGATTGGTATGGAATTTCAAGATGAAATCCTCACTACAAAGAAAACAAAAAAAAGCCGACTGTATTGCTCTACAGTCGACTATTTCTTTGAATGAATCCACTCAATAAGACGGGCAGTCAGTTTCCATTAAATGTCCAGTGGATGGTATAGCCCTTCGTCTTTTTTCAGACTAAAAAACCGACTGCATTATGCAATCGGCTGTCTGTTCATATATTGTTGTTTTCTATATTTGAAACGGTTATATTCATTGATCAGTTCGTCCAGTACCATGGATTGTTGAAGGACTTTGTTGTCTTGCATGCCATGATGCTCCGCCAAACGACTTAATTCTTGCCTGTTCCGTTCAATCTGGTCTACAACCTGACTTGGTCCTTTCATAGCATGCACCCCCTTCTTTATAGACCATTTTAGGATAGTTTGCCAAAAAATTCATATTTTATTCCTTTGCAAATCAAAAAGTTTATTTGCAGAGGGTATTCATTCATTACCAAGCATTTTGCAACAATTCAAGATATAGACTAAAGACTAACCAACTTCAGGTGTTTAACCGCATTCACATTCTACATCTTGTATAGAATTAAACGATTATTTTCACTTATGGATTTCTATTAACGGGCTCTTACCGGAAGATAACTATTAACATCTCTCAATTCCTATATTGATTCATATTAGAATACATTCACAAAAGAGCGTCCATTTCCTAAATTCGGAAAGAACGCTCGTCCACATTTTAACAACATCTATACACGAACCAAAGGCTTTTTAATATCCACCTGTACCGTGACTGGATACAGAACTTCTCATGGAATCCATAGGGTTAATCATACCCGTAATCAAAAGGATTGAACTAAACAGCATTAATACTAACGTGGCTTTTTTTAGCATATCGACCATAAACCTCCTTGATAAGATTTGAATAATTTAGCTTCACAGATTCAGTCGCTTGATGCCTGTATTCTTCGAATAAACCTACACAGTAAATGATTGTAGAGTCATCTTTGATTTTGTGAGCTGATGCCAAACAAGTCATTAGACTCCTAAATCCTTCTTCATATCTTTCCTTAGATAGCTGATAAAACGCTAATTCTGCCCAAAACTTGGTGTACCTATCATCTTTGACTTGAACAACATAGCTCGTTTCGTGATTGCCTTCCTCATATAAAAGATGAATATATAGATCAAACCTCCTGAGGGCGTGGTCTACATTCAAATTGTATAGATTTGCAGCTTCCATAACCTTAACCAACCCAAGAAGTGTTTCATTTTCGTCTTCATCGATAAAATCCAAATAGGAATTTAAGGCTTCGTAATCACCCAACATCAGTTTATAAAGGTAGGAATTAACTTCCGCCCAATCCTTAAATCTTTTAATAAATATTAGATCCTCTGCTGTAGGGTCATCAACAACAACATTGGAGTACAGCGTTGTAAGATTCAAAGCCTTTTCGTAATTTCCCCGCTCGCCCCACACATTAGACATCAATAAGTGCGCATAAGATCTATAGGTGAATAGAGGGTGCTTGGAAACTCTATGGTTATCTAAACCTTTTTTCTTCGTTTGATATTGTTCCAAAAATCCAACTCGCTGCTCTAGTTCAACAGCTAATTGAAATACCTTATCCCAGTGGCGCAATCCACTATATGTATTAGCCAATTCCCTGATTGCGTCCAGCTGTCGCTCTTCATCCAGCCGGTTAATATACGGCTCGAAGTGAACTGCGGCCCTGAGATTCTCATGCTGGTCCTGGCCCAGAGACAAGGTGAAGATGCGATAATGGCATAGTGCAAGACGTTCGGAGTGCTGGTACTTCTCACACTCGGCGACACATTCGTACAGCATTCGCGCAGCCTTCTTCTGATCACGTTCGAGCATATATTCCGCAAGTTCGAACAATTCAGACACATAGGAGCGGTCATCCGTCACTTGCTGAATTACCCTCTGTATGCAGTCCAGCTTATCCAACTCAGCGCAGCGTTGCAGGAACGGCTCCAGCCTTCTCCAGTGCGGTGCGGACTCCACAAAACATTCAGCACCATATATTTCGTAGAAGTGTCCCTCTTCCAGCTTCATGCCCTGGGTGATGAGGTCCAATTGAGCCATGGCGATCGGCCGTGTACCTTTGATAATTGCACTTAACGTTCCGGCGTTAACCCCCGATATATCAGCAAAGTATTGAAGGGTATACCCCTGTTTCCTGATGTAATCCTCAATATTTGAGCGTATCGTAGTTGTAGGTTCCATGTCTCCCACCTCCACAATGAAAATCCAGAAATTTGAATTTCTATGATAAGTACAATTTTAATCCTAAATTTTACAGCGGTCAATAAAAATCGTGGCAATTTCCTGCACATTTAGACATTTATATTGAATATATTTCGTCTTATAGAAAAAATCCATTAGAAGAATCGAAACGGACATGTTACAGTAAGTTCAATTCATAATATCCTACTATTTCCATAGGATTAAACAACACAGACTGGCCAATCCAGTTCAAGGAGAAGTTCAGATGAAATTTGCCTTGTTTAGCCTCATGATGAACCTGACTAATGCGGTCACTGGCGAAGCACTCACGACACAGCAGAAATTCCACAACATTCTGGAGCAAGCCAGACTGGCCGAGCGTTTGGGTTTCGATGCGTACGGGATTGGTGAGCGGCACGGGGCACCATTTCTGTCCTCTTCACCTCCAGTTGTATTGACTGCTATAGCTGCAGCTACCTCACGTATCCGGTTGCTTACCACAGTCACTGTTCTAAGCGTACTGGATCCGGTGCGGGTTGCAGAGGATTATGCAACGCTGGATCAGTTATCTGGTGGACGGCTAGAGATGATCATCGGGAAAGGCAATGACCCCCGGCACTATCCGCTGTTTGGCATTCGTGAAGAGGAACAGTGGGTTTCCCTTGCTGAACGTTATGAATTGCTGAAGCGCCTGTGGACGGAGGAGAACGTATCCTGGCAGGGCACGTATCGGCCTCCCCTTCATGAGGTTACCACTTGGCCGAGACCACTTCAGCAATCCATACCAATCTGGCATGGCAGCGCGTCGAGTACACTCTCTACTGAACTGGCAGCGAAATATGGCGAGCCGCTCTTCACTTCGAATTCTTTTCATCCCCAGGCTAAATACAAAGCATTGATTGACCATTACCTTGAACGCCTCGATTATTATGGTCATGATGCAAGCCGCGCGGTGATCGGATCGGGAGCAGGCAGCCTGTATCTTGCAGATACTCGTGAGGAGGCGATTCGTCGCTACACACCTTACTATAATGCTTTTCATGCTACCGCCGCCGCACAGCATAACCAGTCATCCTTCACAGATCTGGAAGATAACATTGCACGTGGCCCCGTACTTATTGGTAGTCCGGAACAGGTCATTGAAAAAATCATGAATTACCATGCCGCGTTTGGACATCAGGTACTGAGCATTAGTGTGGATGGACTCAGTCATAGTGAGCAGCTGGAGCAAGTGGAGCGCTTTGCCCAAGACGTAGCACCTCTATTGCGACGAGAATTGCCGAGTGTGGTATGGAACGATCCCCCCGTTTTAAGTCAGCAATCTCCTTCCTCTGCCTCCGGCCCTTCTGCTTCTTGGCCCTCGGCCATCTCTCCCCTGTTTCAGGTATGACGCAGCCTCGCCAGATACGCCTTCATACAGGGTGATTCATGAGAATCGCCCTGCTCCCCTTCGGTTCCGCTCTTTCTCTCCGCTTAATCGGACTTCATCCCTGCAAATAGTGAATTCAATAGTCGCTGTACAAACTCAGGATCCATTGGCTCCCCCGTCACTAACATGCGATAGAACACCGGCCCATAGATCATGTCGATACACAAACCGATATCCAGGTCACTCTTTAATTCGCCCCGCGTTACTCCCTTTTCAATAATTCCCCAAGCTTCACGCCGACGAGGCTGAATATATCTGGTCCGGTATTCTACCGCAAGACCTGGATCTGACTGCCCTTCTCCGATAATCTCTGTAATGGCCTTTCCGTCCTGGCTGGTCAAAAACTGAATCATATTACTCGCATGAATACGTACATCCTCAAATACCGACCCTGTATCCGGGACAGGTAATCTTGCTGTCATGGCCGACATGTATCCATCCATGATGACAGCCCCTTTATTGGGCCACCATTTATATATGGTTGCTTTGCTCACTTGCGCTCGCTCAGCTATCTTTTCAACCGTAATCGCGGCAAAGCCGTGATCCAGCAATAACTCATAGGCAGCTGCCAGAATGGCATTCTGGGTTTCCATGTTGCGGGGACGCCCTCTTTTGGCTGTCATTTAAACCAACCCCTCCTTGTTTCTAACCATACATTTCATTTCTATTTTCTTAAAAACGATACGTTCATTATACTAAATTGCCCTCCATATAAACAATTTGACCCTTCGACAATGCTGATTATCTCAAATAATTCCTTCATGCCTATTTACAATACTAAACGTTTAGTTTATTATATGTTTGTAATTAGTGAACGAACTGTTTAGAAAATGATGATTCCAGCTGTATTGGCTCATACTGAGTAGTCATTTAATACCATGTGGAGGATGATAATCATGAACATGAAAAACGATGTGCAAGCAAGACAGGTTCCCCGTTGGCTGGTTTTCCTTTTGGCTGCGGCATGCGGACTCATTGTGGCTAATCTGTACTACGCACAGACCGTAATCGGGCCGATCAGTGATTCGACAGGATTGTCGTCAGCTGCCGCAGGATTAATCGTAACGTTAACACAAATTGGATATGTCATCGGACTGCTGTTTATCGTACCGCTCAGTGACATTATGGAGAATCGGCGGCTCGTAACTTCCTTTCTGGTATTACTGGTCGTTGCCTTGGCTGCAGCAGCGCTCTCCACTCATGCTGTATTATTTCTAACATCCTCTCTGGTTATCGGTGTAGGTTCTGTGGTTGCCCAGATTCTCGTACCCTACGCGACTTACCTTACTTCGGAAGAACAGCGCGGGCAGGTCGTAGGCAATGTCATGAGCGGCCTTCTTCTTGGCATCATGCTGGCTCGCCCGGTGGCAAGCTTCATTACGGATGCTTTTGGTTGGCAGGCTGTCTTTATCTTCTCCGCTATCGTTATTACACTGCTCGCTCTGCTATTATCACGCGCTCTTCCTGTACGCAAGCCTCAGCCTGCAATGAAATATGGTCAGCTCATTGTTTCACTGGGTACCCTGTTTAAAACTCTGCCCATGCTGCGCCGCCGGGCGCTGTATCAGGCCAGCTTGTTTGGTGCCTTCAGTCTCTTCTGGACCACTGTACCCCTGCGGCTGGCGAATGATTTTGGCATGACCCAGCAAGGCATTGCCTGGTTTGCCCTAGCCGGGGTGGGCGGGGCCATTGCGGCTCCTATCGCGGGCAGATGGGCAGACAAAGGCTTGACCCGGATATTGACCGGTCTCGCCATGGTGATTGCTGTTTTATCCTTCGGCCTTGCGTACGTGTTTCAGGGACATTCGACTGCTGAGCTGGTTCTGCTGGTCATTGTTGCCATTACGCTCGACATGGCAGTCTCGGGCAATCTCGTTCTGGGACAGCGCGTCATCTACTCCCTTGCTGGTGAAGCGAGAGGGCGGGTGAACGGAATCTTCATGTCGATCTTCTTTATTGGAGGTGCCATTGGTTCCTCTATTGGAAGCTGGTCTTACGCATCAGGTGGCTGGAGTCTGACGACACTGATCGGCCTGATCATGCCGCTGCTGGCCCTCGGTTACTATTTCACTGAAAAGAAACCCGGCATTGTCAGCAACTCATAACTGCATCCCGTGACAACAGGAAAGAGGGCAGCCTAATCTCCGGATTAGAGCTGCCCCCTTTTTTTTCAGACCAAAATAGGCAAATGCTTGGTCACATCGTACTCGACTAACGGCTCACCTGTGCGCAATCTGTGCACAAGATCGGGATTAGCAATATAAGGCCGACCGAAGGCAGCAAGATTAATGACTCCATCATTCAGACCTTCTTCTGCCATGTGAATATCGAGATCTCCCACTCCAATAATGGTGTGCTCCCACTGTTCCCTGATCATCTCATGAAAGGTCTTCTCTCCCGCCCAGACTCTTGTATATTGATCTGTTGAAGGATGAAGAATCGTAATACCGGTCTCACGGAACAGGTTAAGATAAGCATTAATCATGCCAGCCTTATCTGTCCATACATAGGAAGGGTCATCATCCTTCTTCTCGGAAAATCGGATTGATATGCGATCCACGCTGATTTCTTTTTCTACTGCCAGGATGATTTCTCTCAAAAAACGTAATCTCCCCTGAATCCCTCCTCCATATTCGTCCGTTCTTTGATTCGTTTTCTCATTGATGAACTGATCAATTAAATACCCATGAGCTGCATGCAGCTCAATTCCATCGAATCCGGCCAACACTGCATGACGGGCAGCGATCTGAAAATGATGAATTGTACTCTGAATATCCTGTGTGCGCATCGTTTCAGGAATCTGATATGGCTTGTGCAACTTATGCACCTTCCCCTCAGCCTGAATACTTGAAGGCGCCTGCGGTGTTCTTCCAATGAGGTCAGAGTGGGACAATCTACCGACATGCCAGAGTTGGGCAATGACCGTCCCGCCCTGTCTGTGAACGGCCTCAGTTACCTTTTGCCATGAGATCGCTTGCTCTTCCGTATACAAACCGGGTATGCCATACGTTCCTTTTCCAGCCAGACTGGGGTTAATCCCTTCCGTAATAATCAGACCTGCACCATCTCGTGCACGTTGCTCATAATAGGCCACCATCTCCTCTGTCACCGTACCATCCGCATCATTCGCAAATCCTCTTGTTAACGGCGCCATCACAATACGATTTCTTAGCTCCCACTGATTGATCTTAACCGGATTGAGTAAATTAAAAAGATTATTCATGCCATCCCTTCTCTCATCGTGATTAAGGATATTGTAGGCCGGCTCAGACATATCGTAAAATGATTAAAATATATAGAAGTATCACTACGAGAGATATCTCATGTCCATTTATTTATATTTGAAGAGATTCCACAATCAGGAGGAAAACCCATGGAATTATCCGATATCGATATCATTCTAGCCGTCGGACGGTCAGGTAAAATCTCGCAAGCCGCCAAAGAACTGAACTATGCCCAGTCTAATGTCACTACACGCATCAAAAAGCTGGAGCAAGAGTATGAGGTACAACTATTCAACCGATTCCACAAGGGTGTGGTGCCCACAGCCAAAGGAGAACAGTTTATTAAATATGCTGAACGTATTCACAATCTGCTGCACGACCTGGAAGAGGATATGAAGGATATTGGGGAACCATCCGGTACATTAAAAATCGGTATCGTGGAGACGGCTGCTTCAAGCCGCTTCATGGAAATTCTGAACGAATACCAAATTGCACATCCAAAGGTATCCATCTCGCTAGTGAACGCCACCGCTCCAAAAGTGCTTCGCCACAAAATACAGACGAATGAAATTGATGGCGCGTTTATCAGTGGTGCCTGTGTTAAAGAAGGGTTAAGAGTGGAATATGAAATGCAAGACACTGTGCACATTATTTCTAAACGAACGGAGACACCCATTGAGAGCCTGTGCCAGGTCTCTTGGGTAGTGTTCCCTCAGGGCTGCCCCTACCGTGAAATTACGGAAATGTTCTTAGAGGAAGAAGGGTTATCTGCCCGCAATATGATTGAAGTCAGTACGATGGAGAACTTGCTCAGCTGTGTAGAATCCGGCATTGCATACACGATTATGCCCTGCAGCGTGATCCATAAGAAACCGGATGCGTACACTGTACATGATCTAGCTGAGCAGTTTACCCATACCACAACTACCTTTGTACGCGGGGAGGGACGGTATGTCAGTACCGCATTGGATGAATTCATAAAGCTGCTGAATCAGAAATGCATTACATTCTAAGATCCGCGTTATACTTTCTTTAGAATTAACCAGTATCCTTGCGTTATGGATTCAACACAACATTCATATGGAGGATATATATCATGAACCTGAAACATCGTTTTATTCAAAAAACAGCCGTACTCGGCATGGCTGTTGCCATGATTGCTGGCTCCGCTTCGGCAGGAGCCTCACCTATAGCTAAGGAGCAATGGGTGCAGGAGCATGCCCATGAGATCACATCCCTGACCTCGGACAACTACAGTGACCTTGCCTTTCTGAAGCCATTGCTGCAGGACAAGAAAGTAGTTAGCCTGGGAGAGAACTTTCACCGGGTTGCTGAATACAGTGCCATCAAAACGCGCATGATCAAATTTTTGCATGAAGAACTCGGCTATGATGTCATAGCCTTCGAATCCGGCATGGGGGATGCAGCCGTTGCCTATGAACAAGGAGCAAATCTGACGCCTGCCCAGATGATGGAGCTGTCCATTTTTCCGATCTGGCACTCGCAGGAGACACTTGGCCTCTACGAATACATTCAGGAGCAGAGCACGACGGATCATCCACTGATTCTGGCAGGATATGATATGCAGTTTACAACCGGGTACTTAACCCAATTTATCAGTGACTGGATTGGCAGTCTGGATCCTGCCAGAGGCAAGCAGTTCTATGCGTTTGAGATGCAGGGCATCACGGATTTGTATGCCGTCCTCAACAAATATGGTATCGACAGCGACAACAATCCCGAATTCAAGGCGGCCATCCATCAAGTGAAGGATGCATATGCCCCGCAGTACGAGGAATTGGTTCAATGGATCACCGAGCATAAGCAGGAGCTCGTGAAGTCATTCCCGGACAACCCGAAACTGGCTGACATGATGATCCGTGTGCTGAAGGACCGGAGCAAATTTATCGAGATGGCTGCCTACGACACTCGGGAGAGTTACGAATTCCGCGACCGTGCCATGGCCGATAATCTGGAGTGGCTGATGGACGTCATGTATCCAGGTAAAAAATTCATTCTTTGGGCTCACAATGACCATCTCGCCAAGAGCACATCGACCATTCTTAATCCCCCAATCGGAGAAAGTAACGGGAACTCCGGATTGTGGCAATCCAGCTTCAAAAGCATGGGCGAAATGATGCATGAGAAGCTGCAGGATGACATGTATGTGATCGGGCTTTATATGAATGAAGGACAAGCGAGCGAGATTTCCACAGGCCAAACGTTTGATATCTCTCCGATGCCTCGCGGCAGTCTGGAGTATACCTTAATGAAATCCGGCTACCGTAATACATACATTGATCTCTCCGAAGCCAAAGACGCTACAGGTGCTGCAGCCTGGTTGTCCCGCTCGGTCTTTGCAGCAGAGGATGGCATGGTGGATGAAGTCATTCATCCGATGACGATGAACTTCATTCCGACTGAACAATATGATGGCATTCTGTTAATCGACAAAGTCAAAGCACCAACGACCACCTACAAAGGCGGCTTCAAGGATCAATTGCAGCAGCAAGAGTAAACCAATACGCTGTAACAGGGTAACATATCAAAAAAAGAGGCAGATATTCCTTTCGGGAATACCTGCCTCCTTGGCGATCTTTTTTAACTCATTCCACATGTATGAATCTCATAGGTTCCTTCTGGACTTACCCACGTAGTCGGCGGGCACTCAGTGCGTGATGACCTTGCTGCAGGAAGGTGCTGCGTGTATTCTTCATCAGCTCAATTCGGCGTTCAGCCAAACGGTCTGCGGCAATATACGTTGCAATGCCTTCGGTACGGGAGGTTTCGAAAATTTTCTCCAAACTGGTGTAAATTTCTCCGATCTTGCTCCACGCACGCTCCGAGTTATAACCATTCAATTCGTCTGCGATGTTGATGACTCCGCCTGCATTAATAACATAATCCGGAGCATAAACGATACCTCTCTCATGCAAAATGTCACCATGACGTGGTTCCAGCAGCTGGTTGTTGGCGCAGCCTGCAACCACCTTGGCTTTGAGCGTTTTGAGTGTATCGTCATTAATCGTTCCGCCCAGTGCACATGGTGCATAGATGTCACATTCAACCCCGGTAATTTCCCCCGGATCAACAGCCGTTGCCCCGAAGCGATCCACTGCTTGCTTCACGGAATCCTTGTGAATATCCGTCACAATCAGGCGGGCACCTTCTTCGTACAAATACTTGCACAGACTCATGGCTACGTTGCCGACACCTTGAACGGCAACGGTTTTGCCTTCCAGCAGATCCGTACCAAAGGCCTCTTTTGCCGCTGCCTTCATCCCCCGGTACACTCCCCAGGCCGTAGCAGGAGATGGGTTCCCGGACGACCCATAGCTTGGCGATATGCCTGTTACATAATCCGTCTCCTGATAGATCAGGTTCATGTCTTCCTCCGAAGTCCCCACGTCTTCTGCAGTTACATAACGCCCATTTAGACCTTGAATGTACCTGCCGAATGCACGGAACATCGCTTCGTTCTTGTCGTGGCGCGGGTCGCCGATAATCACAGCTTTACCGCCGCCAAGATTCAAGCCGGATACGGCATTTTTATATGTCATCCCCCGTGAAAGGCGCAGTGCGTCCTCAATAGCAGCATCTTCAGAAGCATACGTCCACATCCGAGTACCGCCGAGTGCAGGGCCGAGTGTTGTATCGTGAATGGCGATGATCGCCTTTAACCCGGAAGCTTTGTCCTGACAAAGGACAAGTTCCTCATAATCATGCTGCTCCATTACTTCAAACCAACTCATGTTTAACCGTCTCCTCCAACCATTTTTACGAGTAATTCACAAGGCTTCTGTATCTTTGCCATCCTCTATTGTACCTAGATCATCTCAGAATGTGCAAAATCACATTACGATGTAAGATGAACACGAAGCTAGGAAGCCTCCTATCGCCTATCGTTAATGAATGGTCTCAACGACATTAATGGGATGCAAATCCCCGTCTACGGCAAAAGATGCTTGTCCCGTTTCTTCGGAAACAACCAGTACAACAGCATCTGTCAATTCACTTAGCCCCAGTGCGGCACGGTGGCGTGTTCCCATTTTACGCTCCCCTGCTGCAGCCTGGGACAGTGGGAGCACATTGCCTGCGGAGACGATCTGGTTGCCGCGGATCAGAACTGCCCCGTCATGCAGTGGTGCACCGGGGATAAACAAGGATTCAAGCAGCGCATGGGTCACTCGCGCATCCACAGCAACACCCGAATGAATGATAGGTTCCAGAGGAATTTCACGTTCAATAACGATAAGAGCACCATATCTGCGATCAGACAGATGCTGTACGCTTGCCGTCAGCTCAGCGAATTTTTCGGTGAAGGGAGACAGGTAACAATCCAGATAAAAGGAAGAGGCGAGCACCTCAATCTGCTTGATCTCGGTACGAATCTCAGCGAATTGTGCGAGCAGACAGACACTGTCATTGTCAAAACGGGTTAATGTCCGATTCATGCGATCCGCTACACGATGCAAATCTTCCTTCAGCCTCTGTCTCATGGACGAACTGTCACAGTCTGCTTGCCGGGTCATTATTTACCGCCTCTCCTTCTGGATTGATGCCAACATAGTTAACCTATACGTTTCCCGCGGTACGATTCATTTATACCGATCAGACCCTTGCCTTGTTTCAGCAAATAGAAAAAGCCTGTTTGCAACGTTAGCGTCACAAACAGGCTCCAGTACAGCTAAGCAGCTCGCTAAGATTCTACCTTAAGGTGTAACGGCGCCATAAGAACCATTCTTGAACGTCGTTGGATCGTACCATTTATATCCTGCAGCCGGAACAGCCCATGGCTCAAGCTGTGGTTCTGTGGAGTTAGCCGGGGTTTCAATGGAAAGCAGGCTCGTCGGTGTGTCCAATGTCAGGCCAGATACCTGCGACAGACTCGTATAGCTTTCTTTTACCGCAAGCCATTTTACGGTGTTGACCAGGAACGTGCCATCGTTCACTTCCTTGAATCCGTCATAGGTTTTCTTGGAGGCTCCCGTTTCTTCTCGCAAATATTTCGGCGTCGCATCTTCCACAGGTGAGGAATCTCCGATAAATGCGGCTTTGCCTGCGCCTACCTTGGCAATGGCTGCATATGCGCCTTCAGCACGTCCGCCGCCATTGTACACGCCCTGATCCACGGCGTTGCCCCATTTGGATACACCGCTTGGGACATAAACCAATCCCTTGGCTTTGTTCGGATCAATAATGGCCAAGGTAGATCCGGCATGCATCGCCACCGCATTTACACCACTTGTAATTCCGAATGACTGTGATGGAGCCACAATATCGGTGGCATTGACGTCACCCAGTGCATTGTAGCGGAAACGGATGCCGAAGTTGCTTGCCAGCCAGTCAGAGCTCGTAACTCCCTGCATCGCTGGAGACTCGGCTTCTGCCGAGGACATGCCTTTGGCCGGGTTCAGGAACGCTCCACGGCGGTATCCATTAAACACCTCGGAGGAATCCCAGCGGTTTTTGTTTCGGTCTGCATTATAGTGATCGGAGATGAAAAAGACGCTGCCACCGTTCTGTACGTATTGCAGCAGGGCAGCCTGCTCCGTTGCTTTAAACGGCACGTTGGCTTCGCCAATGACGAAGACATCATAATCTTTTAATGCATTGTAGGTGATGGCCTGCTCACCAAAAGTATACGGGATGCTGCGCTCAAGCTGATCCACGGCAAAGCCTGCGTTTCTAAGCCCGTTCGCGAAGTCTGAAAATGCCCCATCAATGATCCAGTCCGCTGCCCCAGCGGTTTGGGCATGGGTATTATCGAACAAAACCTTCTTGCCTGTACCATCAAGCAGTGTCGTCCCTGGGCCCGGTTCTGGGTCAGGATTGGTTGTTCCGGTAGAGAGTGTAATTGAGGTTGGGTTTTTGAGTCCTGCATAGCTGTTATATGCACCAAGTGTTCCGGTTACGATGACCTTTTTGCCTACAAGGCTCGGATTGGAAGCAAGTCCATACTGTGAGCGGAAGGAAGAGGAAACTTGTACGTCCAGCAATTTTGCGTTGGCCTTCTCTGACGGAGAATCCGCAATCAGGAAGTTAAAATCATTGGCGTAAGGAGATGTAAACTTGGCTGTGAGTGAGCCGGTAGCATGTCCAACAATATAACCCTCTACCGTCGCCGTTCCTCCACCACTCTGAGCAGCTATAGCCTGCGATACAGTAAGCGGTGCTGCCGCAGCCTGTGCCGAACCCTGTGAACCTGGCCCGAGCAGTGCTGTTGCCGTCAGAATGAAAATTAGGAATGCTCCGATCCAGTGCTGCCATAACGCCTTCTTCATGTTCTCCTTCTCCTCCTCGGATTTACCTTTTAATGGGTTGTCCACTTTAATTTAATCCTTCACATGATGAATTCCTCTTTGTTTATGTAAAATTTTTGAAAAAAGTTTGCTCCGTTGCGCAACTGCCCATACTGTTTACCAAAAGCATGATAAAGGAGAACATGTACCATGAGATTTCTATTTTTGCTGCTTCTAATCATTGTCCCGCTCGTGATGGTCTTTCTAGCTCTTCGTTCCCGAACGGTCATAAAGTGTTTTCATGCCCTGGCTCTTATATGTTTCTATAGTGCTGCCACGGTCATTGCCGGAGATGTGTATGCCACCAATGCACATATGACCACATTTACAACCGAAATTCATCATTTTCTGCTGAATGGCTGGTTCCTCTATCCATCGGCCTATTTAGGCGCATACATTCCGTTTTTGTTATGGATAAGTCTTTTTTCGAAAAAAAATAGTAATTAATCTGTTTCTCAACATTGCTTTTTCGCTGTGTTCGTAGCATAATACATGTATACGTGATAATGATTATCATTCTTGAGGTTGTCTCTTATTCACAATTGAACTTTACATGAATTATCGATCATATAGCTAAAGGGGAACGAACATCAAATGAATACAACACTGCAAAAGACTTCACTGCAGCTTGACGATTATCTGGATCTTCTGAACCTGGCCATCACCTTGGGTGATACGAAGTGGCAGAAGGAAATCGTCCGCAAATTGGCTTATACTTATCCATCGGTTCCATGCAAACAACCACAATAACACCTTTTCGATAACTCATGAGGGATTCAGATCTGAATCTGCTTCATGAGTTATTTTTTTGTTTTAATAATCCAATCGATACAGGTAAAATGAACTTAATTATCGCCCAAGGGAGTGAATGGCATGCTCGCAGAGACAGAACGACTGATTTTACGAGAGATCGGCTTAGACGACTGGGAAAGCATACATACGTACACCATCTCACCTGAAGTAACTAAGTACACAGCTTGGGGGCCCAACACAGAACAGGATACAACTGCGTACATCGAACAGGTTCTGCAATCGCAACAGGAACAGCCTAGATCTCAATTCGATCTTGCTGTCTGCCTGAAAACAGATGGAACACTGGTTGGCAGCGTTGGCATATACACGGAGGGCACCAATGCGGAGATGGGTTATGTGATGAATCCACAGTATCAGGGAAGAGGCTATGCCGCTGAGGCAAGCCAGGCGCTGCTGGGTTTGGGCTTCAACACCCTCGGTGTACATCGGATCTACGCCAAATGCCGGCCGAATAACAAGGCATCGGAGCGAGTTATGCAGAAGATCGGCATGGAGTACGAAGGACTGATGCGGGAGCATTGGTTTTACAAGGGAGCATTTCACGATTCGTTGGTCTATTCGATCCTCGCCAGGGAATATGCTCAACTCCAAAAAGCTGATATCGGTTAATACCAATATCAGCTTTTTTCATCTCCGTAACGACCCCAATCGCCAGTGAAGATTGATCTGTGATCCATGACTATGGTGTGACTAAAGGCGGCATAACTCTACTGGACAGCTCGGAAACGTAGGACACCCACACATGCAGCGCAATGCGGCTAGATCGCGAATCATCAGTTTGCCATCCAGTGTGTCCAGTGTCCCTTGTTCTTTCCAGGCCCCCAGCATCCGTGTAACACTCTCCCGAGTAGCTCCAATCATCTCCGCAAGCTCCGTATGGTTCAGCTTCATCTCAAGTACGATCCCCTCAGGAGTGATTTTGCCATACGAGTTGCTGGCACGGATCAGTGTCGAAGCCAAAGCCCCAGCCTTGCCATAGAGCAGCAGATCCCGGAAACGCGATTGGGTAATCCGCTGTGAAAGTGCCATCCATTGCAGGAATTTCAAGGCAAGGTCCCCATGTTTGCTAAGCACGCTTTCCAGATCACTGAGCGAGATGATCGCGAGTTCGCCTTTCTCCGTCATCTCTGCACTGTAGCTGTGATTCTGGCCGCCAATGCCACCAAATTCCCCGATCAGGTCCCCTTTTTGCTGAATCGACAAAATGATTTCCTTGCCATCTTCCGTCGATTTGGTCATTTTCACGCGTCCCGAACGAATGTAGTACAGATATCCGGCTTCATCGCCTTCCAGAAAGAGACTATACCCCGACTTCACCCGTTTGGGCTGCATTTTTTCCTCAATCCAGGCCCACTGTTCAGCTGTTACGAACGAAAGTATTCCACCTGTCTCTCGTGTCATTTTGCTTCCCTCCGTTTTACGTTCTGTCGCTTGGGTTGTTCTTTCTGTAAATATCGTACCCATCACTTTCGTCCCCCTCGTGTTTCCTTATGAATCTATCTTATCGCGAAACCGGCGTGAACGTTATCGGGGGATTACCTGAACCTGGCTGAGAAATTCCCTGAATTTTCTGTGAGAAAAGTCACATCCTATGAAGTCATACGCATGTTGTGATAGGGTAGAGTTCTTGCTGTGTACGGATTGAGGCCTTACGTTAATCAAGATCAGTATTCTGCAGAACCGAAATAGGGGGATTCCCTGAATTACAACTCAGACGAATGGGACTACAATAGAACTAACGTATAAACTTATATTTCAGGACACCTTGGTCAAAGGTTAAACATATCCATGTCACCAGGTCTAATCTAATGGTGTAATTCCAAAAAGGAAGTGTCTCTCATGCACGATGAACTCCCTTCCGGCATTCAGGAGATGATCCATAATCTGCGCCTGAACACATCCACCGATTTTTGCGGACTGGCCTATCTCTCGGGGTCCATGCTGCGCTGGAGGTACACTTCCGGCGCAACCAATGATCGCGTTACACGGATGGAGATGCGTCCCGGACAAGATCTTGTGGGCACTGCTCTACGGACAGGCCGCACGTCCCTGTCGGATGAAGGTACCACAAATGCCAGTACACCTGGCCGTTGTCCGTTGATGATCGCAGAGCGGCTGTTATGCGCCATCGCCGTCCCTGTGTTCCTGGAGAGCAGCATCCCCGGTGCCGTGCTGCTTGTTGGCAGCAGGCAGCCATGTACGTTCTCACCGAACACAGTCAGGGAAGCAGAGCTGGCGGCCAGAGCAGCTGCAGCGAGCCATTCACAGTTAAGCAGGCCCCGTGTAAGCCATGAAGAAAAGCTATTCAGAGATTAAAGCTCTGGGTGGCTTTTTTTGGTATCATGAAGACAGGACCAAGAAGCGGACAGGGGGAATATATAGTGATTCAACTATTGGTTGTGGATGATCATGTTGTTGTGCGTTCCGGGCTGATCGCCCTGCTCGACGGCAAGCATGATATCCGGATCGTGGGGGATGCAGCAGATGGTGACGAGGCCATTGCCAAGGCACAGGAATTGAAACCGGATGTGGTATTGATGGATTTCAGCATGCCGCCAGGCAAGGACGGGCTAACCGCCACCGCAGAATTGAAAAAGTTGATGCCTGACGTGGCCATTTTAATTTTGACCATGCATGATGATGAAGAGTATCTGTTCCGTGCAATCCATGCCGGTGCTTCAGGGTATATTCTCAAAAGTGCGCCGCATGAGGAACTGCTGGCAGCCATTCGCTCTGTAGCAGAGGGCAGTGCGTATCTGTATCCCAGTGCCACCAAACGGCTGATGAGTGAATACCTGGACAAATCCAAACAGGAAAACGCCGGGCCGTATGACACACTTTCCGAACGGGAGAAAGAGATATTGTCCTGGATTGCCAAGGGTTATGCCAACAAGGAAATTGCCGAGCACCTGGTCATCAGCGTCAAAACGGTCGAATCCCATAAAAGCAATCTCATGGATAAGCTGGGCCTGCGGACCAGACCTGAACTCGTCAAGTTTGCCATGAAAAAGGGGTTGCTAAACTTTGAGTAGCGCAAGTGAGAACAGACTTAGCGGACTGGCGGAGCAGCCTGTACTGCAGCTGCTGGATGAACTGGATAATCATATCACCGATGATGAATTCCGCAGCAGGCTGAAAGGTTCGCTGCATCAGCTAAGCGATCTGAAGTTTGCATTGGATGAATCCTCCATCGTTGCCCTCACGGATCGTAAAGGGAAGATCCAGTATGTGAACGATAAATTCTGCGAAATTTCACAATATGACCGCGAAGAATTGATTGGTCAGGACCACCGGATTATCAATTCGGGATACCACGGTAAAACATTCATGAAAACCCTTTGGGAAACCATCTCCTCAGGGCGAGTATGGAACGGAGAGATTCGTAACCGTGCGAAGGATGGCAGCCACTACTGGGTGAATACAACAATTGTGCCTTTTCTCGACAATGACGGAGAACCATATCAATACCTGGCAGTACGCAGCGAAGTAACGAAGCTGAAACGGGTCGAAGCTGAATTGCAGACCATGATGACCCAGGTCATGAACATTCAGGAGGAGGAGCGCCGCCGGATTTCGCGTGAGCTGCATGACGGAATCGGACAGAGTCTCTTCTCGCTTGTGATTCAGATCGATCAGCTGCTGGCTGACAAGCCTCATTCCGGTGTGGAAGCGCTGCGTAAGCAAGTCACGGGTATTATGGAAGAAGTCCGTGGCATGGCCTGGGAACTCAGACCTTCCGTGCTGGATGATCTCGGTGTCGTTCCGGCCATCCGGACTTACATTGAGAACTATACCCGCCACTACGGTATCGAAGTCGATCTGGAATGCAACCTGCGCAGACGGCTGGAGATGAATCGGGAGATCGCCATGTACCGGATTATCCAGGAGGCACTTACCAATGTCGCAAAGTATGCCGATGTAGCCGAAGCACAGGTAACGGTGGAAGATTCCGAGGAGGGCACAGTCGTAACTATTTCGGACCAAGGTGCCGGATTCAATGTACAAACGGCAGGTCAGGGCGTGGGACTGTTCAGTATGGAAGAACGTGCTCGTGGAGCAGGAGGAACGCTGACGTTATCGTCTGAGCCTGGTGAGGGTACAAGCATTACGTTTCACCTTCCCAGAGGTATATAGAACGAAGCGAATATGTGGATAGGCTATACGCACATCTACAATAGAAAGAAAGAGAGCTGCTCACGGTTTTATTCCAAGAGCGGCCTCTTTGCGTTCCAATTTTGGTACCAATGACAAAATGAAAGCCTAAAATCGGATAAATTCAATATAATGGATAAATAGGTTGACTCCAATTACGATTCGTCATTAAAATATGAATGCTGCATGCAAAATGCATTTTTGAAGGTTTACATTTCATATTCCATATAGAGAAGGAAAAGGATGATCAATCATGTCAGATAAACGCTCCTCTAAAGGAGGAGAAATCCCGCAAATGTACAATCTGGACGCGATCGATCGGAAAATCATAGCCGCTCTGCATCAGAACAGCCGTATATCCTATACCGATCTGGGCGCACAGATTGGACTGTCACGTGTAGCAGTTCAGGCTCGCATCAATGCTTTATCCGAAAAAGGCATCATTGAACGTTTCACGGTTGTTATTAACCCGGGTAAGGTTGGGCTTCAGGTCTCTGCCTTTTTTAATGTAGATGTGGAGCCGCCCTTCCTTGATGAAGTGGCCGAGAAACTGGACGAGGAACCGGCGGTCACCAGCCTCTATCATATGACGGGCCCAAGCACACTGCACATGCACGGCATTTTTGCGGACATGGAAGAGATGGAGCAGTTTCTGCTGGAGAAGCTCTATAAGATGCCTGGCATTGTGAAGGTCGAATCACAGTTGTTATTGAAACGATATAAAAGTCGAATGGGCATGAGACTGTAGGAGGAAAACAGCATGAGTTGGAAAGATTACACCGGTCTCGTTACGGGTATGGTACGAACCGGGATATTGGGTTATGGCGGTGGTCCTTCGGTTATTCCGTTGATTCGTTATGAAGCAGTCACTCGCTATCAATGGGTTAGTGATGAGGAATTCGGCGAAATTTTGGCCATAGCCAATGCCCTCCCTGGTCCGATTGCAACCAAGATGGCTGCTTACCTCGGTTACAAAACCAAAGGCGTGCTCGGCGCCATCGTTTCCGTGCTGGCACACATTTTGCCCACGAGCATTGCCATCATCGCCCTGCTTGGCTCCATGTACGCACTGCGTGAGTCGAAGATCGTCGCAGGTATGGTGGCGGCTGTGCGCCCCGTGATTTTTGTGATGCTGGGCATGATGGCTTATGAATTTGCCAAAAAAGCATGGTCCGGACTCGGCAAAACCTTTGCCGTCCTGTTTGGTGTCATTGCGTTTGTGTTATTGCAGCTGCTGAATATTCATCCAGGCATTGTTATTGCAGTCTTCCTGGGTTATGGCGTATTCCACCTGGATCTGGTTCAGCGCTACAAGTCCAAACGCAGCTCCGACAAGGAGGTGTCCTAAACGATGCTTCAGACATGGTGGGAATTGTTTTGGGGATTTTTCGTAGCCAATATTTTGGGATACGGTGGCGGTCCTGCTTCCATCCCGCTCATGCAGGAAGAAGTGGTGAACCATTATCAGTGGATGACCACAGAGCAATTCGGCGATGTGCTCGCCATCGGGAATGCGCTCCCTGGTCCAATCGCTACCAAGATTGCCGCATTTGTCGGTTATCAGGTGGCCGGCTGGTTCGGAGCGTTTATCGCCAGTTTTGCCACAATTGTACCTTCTGCTGCCGCGCTGATCCTGCTGCTTCGTTTACTTAACAAGCATCGTACATCGCCCAAAGTCAAAGGAATGACGCTGCTTGTGCAGCCAGTTATTGCGGTGCTTATGATTCTGCTCACGTGGGAATTCGGCCAAGTATCCACCGATTCCATCGGGATCTGGCAGACACTGATCATAGCAGGGATCTCCTTATGGGTCATGACCAAGACCAAACTGCATCCGGCTATTTTAATTGTTATCGCTTTTGCTTATGGTGCCTTGGTTCTGTCTCATACGATGTAATCCGTTGATCGAAAAAATATAATTGTTATACCAAAAAAAAAACGGTGGTGTCAGCATCCAAGCTGGCATCACCGTTTTCCCATTTACATCTCACCTGCAACGCAAGTTTTATTTTGCTTCAACAACGATGGTCACTTTTGTTTTCACGCCAGCATAACTCACCGTGATTGTCGCTTTACCTTTACCATTAGCCTGAATAATACCATCCTTCACCGTTGCTGTTGCAATACGGGAGGACTTCCAAAGTGCCGGCTTGGAGACATTTTCTTCACTGCCATCGGCATATGTTGCCGTTGCTACCACAGTAACCTTATCCCCTGGTTTCATGGTCAGAGTAACTTTATCGGTTTGCAGATATTTCAGTGTATCTACATCGATAGCCACGGTTACAGATTTGCTGCCGTACTTAGCTGTTACTTTCGCTTTACCTGAACCAACCGCTTTTACTTTACCTTTGGTTACCTGAGCTACTTTGTAGCTGTTGGTTTTCCATTCAGCTTTGTCGGTTACATCGCGTTCGCTACCGTCGCTCAAATATGCAGTAACCGTCAGCTGTGCTGTTTCACCTGATTTCAGGGAAAGTGCCGGTTCAGAAGCTTCGATGCGGGAGATGACGTCAACTTCAACCTGAATCGTCACTTTTTTGGAACCATACTCAGCCGTGATGTTTGCTTTACCACTGCTATTTCCCGTGATAACACCCTTCTTCACGTCCGCTACGCGCGAATTGCTGGATTTCCAAGTCGCTTCGGATGAAACATCCTCAGTCAATCCATCTTCATCGGTCGCTGTCAAGACGATCTGTTGTGTTTCCTTGGCAGACAGTACTACGAAGTTTACATCTGCTTCCAGGCCACTAGCCATGCCCACTTCAACAGGCAGAGTCAGTGTTTTGCCTTCAATTTTTGCCGTAATGGTAGCCTTACCCGTTGCAATACCTGTCACTAAACCATTACTGTCTACTTCCGCAATCTTTTCACTGCTGCTGCTCCACTCTGCATCTTCCGAAACATCCTTGGATGTGTCGCCATAAACAGCCAGTACTTTGGCAGAGAACGTACCGCCGACAGCTACTGAGGCTTTTTTCTTATCCATTTCATACTTGTCCGGAACGTCTACATTCACTGTAAACTTAACCGTTTTGCCACCATAAGCAACTGTAACGGTTGCAGTACCTGTTTTATAAGCAATCAACTCGCCATTCGATACATACACCACGTCCGCATTACTGGATGTCCAAGTAGCTTTGGAAGTTACGTCTTCTGTGCTTGCATCAATGTATTCTGCACTTGCTTTCAATTGCTTGGTCTTATTATCACCAGTAACACTCATTGCGAGCTTGTCATCGACATCCTTGATATCGAGGTATCTAGCTGTATCAACATCAACGGCAATCTCTACCGTTTTGCCGCTATAGGAAGCCTTGATTGTTGTTGATCCTGCGCTTACGGCTGTAATCTGTCCTTTAAACACAGTTGCCACTTTCTCGTTGCTGGAAGTCCAAGTAGCCTGATCCGTCACATTCACATCACTGCTGTTTGGATAGGAAGCCATTAAAACCACGTTGGCTATTTTATTGGACTGGCTCAAGCGGAAGAAAATACTTTGTTTCTCCACACTCAGTTTACTTGTCAGATCTACGTCTACATCTACAGATACGGATTTGGTTCCATATTTAGCAGTGATTGTGGCGGAACCAGCGGAATACCCCGTAATCTCTCCTTTTAACACATCTGCGACTTTCTCATTACTCGAGGTCCACTCAGCCAGGTCAGTGACATCTTTGGTCGTCCCATCTGGATAAGTAGCCGTTAATTTAACATCTTCACTCTTATTCAACAGCAGATTAACCTGCTTTTTGTCTACATCTACACGTTTAACAACCTCGACGTTAACATCTACTGTTACACTTTGACTGCCTACTTTTGCTGTGATAACAGCTGTACCCGCACTCTGCCCGGTTACTTTACCATTTACTACAGTTGCCACTTTCTCATCACTTGTAGACCACTCCGCCATTTGAGATGCATTCTCGTTGGTTTCATTGTCACTGTACGTAGCGGTAAGGATAATATCTTTGGTATCCCCTGTTCGCAGATCCAGTGTCTGCACGTTTTTGGAGAGGGCTTTTACCTTTTTGGTAACCTTTACTTGAACAGCCTGGCTCTGATTCTGGTACTCTGCCGTAATCGTGGCTGTACCGTCCTTTTTGGCCGTAATTGCACCATTATATACAGTTGCAATCGAAGTATCACTACTGCTCCAGGATGTATTAATGGTTACGTTAGTTGACGTATTATCCGAATATACACCTGTTACCGTAACAGAACTGGAATCCCCTACTTCGAGAGACATCTCATTTTTGGAAACCACTATTTTGGACAGTTCCTTATCTGCCGCAGCGGCCAAGCCTACGTTGGAAATACTCAGCACGAATACCAGCATCATCACCATGTACTTGGTCAATCTTGGCTTTAACATCATTTCCCCCCGATTATCATCATTTTTTTCCTTAATTTTAATGTCGGCAAGTTCTTTCCAGATGTTTAGGCTTTCAGCGATTTTTCAGAAAAATGATTGGAAAACAATTCCGAAGTCTCATCTCTCTTTATGGAATCATACCCGCCAGCATTCCGCATAACCTATCTATATTGCTATGTTACAAGCGCCCAGCAACTGAATTGTACATGATAGGAGGAAAAACATGCGGCAGCCCTTTGATTACATTGGATATTGGGAGCAGACATACCGTTCCGGAGAAACTTCTGGACGTGGATCATACGGGGTTCTGGCTGAATTCAAGGCCGAGATTGTGAACGGATTGATCCAGCAGGAGGGCATTACCAGCGTAATTGAGTTTGGATGTGGGGATGGCAACCAGCTGCAATTTATGAATTATAAAGAATACCTCGGTGTCGATGTCGCTGCCTCTTCGGTGCGCCTGTGTGCCTCGAAATTTGCCACGGACTCCTCCAAAAGCTTCATGCTGTATACACCTGGCTTGTGGATCAACCGGGGTTTTCTGACGGCAGACCTTACGGTGTGTCTGGATGTGCTGTACCACATCACGGATGAGACCGATTTCCGCAATACCTTATATGATATTTTGCATTCATCGAAGGAATGGGTTGTACTTTACACCCGGTTGAAGGAAAACGGCAACCCAGGCGTGGACACGATTCAGGATCGCAACCTGTTCCATTATTTATTTGACTATCCCGACTTCAAGGTTCAAGAGATCATCCCGCAGCGATATCCCGATCAATCTTCAGCGGACTTTGTGATCCTCAGGCGCGTGCCATCGAAGAAAAACAAATAAATCATCTAACTCATATCACGAAAAACCACCCAAAACAGCCCAGTGGAAGATAGGCTGCCTCAGGTGGTTTTGTATTTCATTGATTTAATTCTCCGACATGTTGAGGTTAAAATAGACCCGGACGTCCGCGCAGCTTCGCCAGCGCTTCCATATAGAAATAATCGCCGTAGATGATCGGCACATTCAATCCCCTTCCTTCCGGGTAATGCACGGTTCCCTGCATGATCAGCCCCTCTTCCGCAGCTGACTCGCCTGAGCTGTAGCGCTCATGCAGGCCGCGAACGACGCGCTCGCCCGCTGCGGCATACTCTTCTCCGCGTGGCGACAGCTTCGCCAGCTCAAGCAGACCGCTCGCCGCAATCGCAGCGGCGGACGAATCCCACGCCACCTGATGCTCCGCCGGTGCGCGAAAATCCCAGAACGGCACGATATCTTCGCCAAGCATGGCGAGGAAGAAATCGGCCGCGCGTTCCGCTGTCTCCAGATAGCGGGCTTCGCCCGTATACCGGTAAGACAGCGCAAAACCATGCAGCGCCCAGGCGGTGCCCCGCGCCCAAGCGGAACCTGGAGCATGGCCCTGTCCGCCATGCTCTCGCAGCTTCTGCCCCGTGTGTGGGTCAAACTCCACCACGTGGCAGATGGACCCGTCTGCGCGGACGAACTCGCGCGCTACGGTGTCCGCGTGGGCTTCCGCCAGCAAGCGGAAGCGGGGATCGCCGCTCTGCTCGGATGCCCAGTAGAGCAGTGGCAGGTTCATCATGCTGTCGATGATGACTACGCCGCGCGTGTCCATTGTAGGCGAGTTGAAGTTCCAGGCACGAATGAACTGACCACGTACATTGAAACGAGCAGCAAATAGATTGGCAGCAAGCATTCCCCGCCGCCGGCTGTCCATGCTGCCAGTCTGGCGGTAGGATGCTACGCCGCTAAGCAGCCAGATGAAACCCAGATCGTGATCCACCGAATCCGGATTGCGGAGGCACCCCTCCAGCTGCCGTTCACAGCTATCTGCAAAACGGGACAATGGAGCAGCATCCACATTTTCCGGGGACTCACCATACACGAGCCATAACAATCCTGGCCAGAATCCGGCTGTCCACCATTCCGGATCATTCTGGTCATACGTTCCCTGCGGAGAGATGTGTGGAAAGGTATCCTTGATTCGCTGTGCGTTGCGAATGGTTTTGTCCGCGCCCTGCCGCCATGCTTCTTCAACCCATGTTACCGATGTCGATGTACTCACGAGCTTTGCCTCCTCTTTTCGTATCCTAATTTATTTACTCATATACATAAGCAACTTGGATGGACTATATCAGCACGCTTGTCTTCAGTGGTTTCCTTGCAACAGTTCAATCCGGGTTGTCCTCAATTCTGATTCTTCGAATTGAATTACCTCGGATAAATGGTGAATTTCAATCTGCACCTTGTCTCCTGTACAGAATGATCCCGAGAATCTCCGCTTTCATCTGCGGTTTGCCGTATGATTAATGCGGTGCGGTAAAACTTCTGTGGCAGGTGATCATGATCCATGGTCTCGATCACTTCGATCTGTGCATTCCAGCATTCAGCATCGTACTCCATGATTACCACAGCCTTGCTACCTTCCCATCGTACTCCTGTTTCTTGCAAGACAGGTTCGATTCGACTGATAAAATGCTGGGCGACTCGCGGTTCTCCAATCAGGCGCTCCCCTATCTGAATACCGGAAGAAGGTGGACTCCATTGGTAGTGGTCTTCAAGGAGAAGCTCTGCTTCGGAATTTCCAGCTGAACCGTGCCATCGTAACCGCCGGATATATCTTGCCAGTGTAGGAGCCTCCGAATAAGCTGACGTCAGATCCAATTCAGCCTCTATCCCCTGTGATTGCAGGTGTTTAATATGTTGCATTTTAGCTTCGGCTTGTCTTCCGGATTGCTGATGGGTCCCTTCAATGACAGGAACGCTATGCCCCTGAGAGCCAATTTGTAGGATGCTTTCCCTACCAGGTGCGAAGTAGGCTTGAGTATACTCGCCTGAGCCTGGATCACAGAGAATGTTTTCACCGCCGCCATGAAGGATGAAGTGTCCCAGATCATTATGATTATGAGGCTCTGCGTTATGACCCCCTTTTACCGAAAAGGCCACCTTCACTTCCTGCTGTTCACCCGTTGTCAGCGTCCCTCGTGCTATCACCCACGACAAATCCTTCAAGTAAATTGGAATCCCGGGCTCGCCCGATTCAGTCTCTCTCTCGAACTTAGCGGGATTAGTCCAGAGTACATTGCGGAGAGCATGAGCCCACCTGTGGCAGGGATCCTGGGAGAGGAGCGGGATGTGGAGCCCTGAGTTGATTGGAATCTGCTGCCGATCGGATAAAAGGGACAGTAAACCGGACGGAATCGTCTCCCGCTCACGACTGTCCGAATAGTTAATATACACCCCGCCCGATAAATGAATATTTCCCGGGAAAGCAGCAATTGCTCCCGTCTTGGGTTCTGACAACATATCCAGTTCACCTGCACTGAACAATCTCAGCATCTCTGCGTAATACGTATAGAATCCGAACCCGTACACCCAGTAGCCCACACCTTCAGCACATCCCCCATCCGTCCCGTAACCACTCAAAAAGGCATTCATGGATCGAATGGTGTGCTGCACAGCCATGGTTCTAAGACGCTCATCCTTCAATAAAAGGAGAGCAGCAATTCCGCATCCTCCACTGCAAACGGCTGACCAGTTGTGATTTGCCTCTTCCCAACCATAAGTCCGCTGCTCTCGGTACAATGGAGTAAATATCCTGTCTTCTATCTCCGCCTTGACCATCCGGATCACACGTTCATCCAGCATGTCATCCAGCATCACGACTAGCTCTGCCAGCATCTGTGCGGTCTCTGCAGCGAATAGATCAATATGTGTTCTTGCGCCAGCTTCTTCCCCTTCTGGTATATGGGCAGACAGACACCAGGTTTGTTCGGTACAAACACTCCAGATCAGATCCTCCACCAGTTGCAAACGAGAGGAAGACGGCGATACTGCCATCAGCAACCCTAGCGATACAAGCCTTCCGCGCCTTTCAAAATAGGCCTGCTCATACGCTTGACGCTCACCCGTATCCCTGAATTGACGAAATAGGGAAAAAGATAGTTCAGGCAGGTTCTCCTTGAGTGCCTTCTGTTCATAACCTTCTAAATCCGACCAAAAGCCGGCGTAAATGGGGTCATCCCACGTGTCCGTAAGCCTGTCTTTCCAGTGATGGATAAGCTCCAAACCATCGGATATTCCATGTTTCATAGCCTCAGCGATGTGATCTGCCGTCCAACGTAATCCAGGGTGAACTGTCATCAGAATTCCTCCCCACAATTGTAACCGATTTCATTTTAGCCCATCATGCAGTGAAAAAGAAGGGAATTCCGCTAAATGTATGTAAAATAACGTATAATATGAAAATAACTGAAACTTTTCAGACGTTTTTCTCGTAATAAAGTTGTCGGTACTCATTGTATATGTACGTAATTCCATTATGAGGACAGGTGAACGATACTGAAGACTGAATTATTTAATCAGGCTGTAATTGAACTGCTGCATCGCTCGGATAGCCATGCACTTGTCCAGGTGGAGACTCATTTTCCGGATAACCGCCTCGTTGGCGGCAAATATCACATGGGAACTCACACCGTGTATCTATATCAAAAAGAAATTATGGAGCAATGCCGGATGTTGTTCGGATCGCTGGCTCCATTAGAAGCCTATATTTATGTTATTTTGGCCCATGAACTGGGTCATGCCGAGGATGCAGAATTAGTGGAACTATCAAACCGCCTTGATGGTCCTCTTACAGCTCTTGAGCAGGCGGAGATTCGGCTGCGCATTGAAGAAAATGCCTGGCGTTATGCAGAATCCCTGTTATCGGATATGGATCCCGTGTTTCTGCGTACCATCATTGATGAATCCCTGCTTAGCTATCGTCAAGCGATTGAACCACATATTGCCTGAATGTTCTAGCACAGCTGTAGCAAACAAGGCCAGACTCACCCTTTTCCACAGGTGAGATCTGGCCTTGTTTGCTTGGACTACATTTATACATTCATGCTTGCTTCTATATCAATGATTAATTTTTCCGATTACGCGACCGGGCTTGTCCGCCCTTGCGCCCTGCTTCTTCACGACTCATTTTGCCATCCTGATCGTCGTTTCCATCACTATTGCCCCGGGCTTGTCCACCCTCACGTCCAATCTCTTGATAGAACTCACGGTCGTGGGATTTTGATGTTGCTTCCCCGCCTTTGCTGCCGATCTCCTGATAGAAATCCTTGTCATGGTTCTTCGAGGTTGCCTCTCCGCCCTTGCTGCCGATCTCTTGATAAAACTCATGATCATGATTCTTGGAGGTTGCTTCTCCACCCTTACGTCCTGCTTCTTCACGGCTCATTTTTCCGTTTTGGTTATTCTGTGCCATTTTGAATTCACTCCTTATCGGGTATTGAGTATAGTGTGCTACGCTTCTTAATTACCCTCCTCTCTGGAAATAAAACAAGTGATTTCTAAATATGTAACTTTTATATAATTTATTTTCGGGTGTTCGTCTATGTAAAAAAAGAGCAGAGGATTGCACAGGACCCTCTGCTCTTTTTTCCTATTGGATTTTAAGTTTGCTGTCCTGTACGACAGATAACCATTGACGTGCAATCAGTTCATGACCTGCCGCCGTTGGATGCACACCATCCCACAACCAATAGGATGCCTCTGCCTTTTCAGTTGCTTGATTGAGCACATCCTGCAATGGAACGAACACAGCATCGAACTCATCCGCGAGCTCCCGGACAAGGCGTTGATATTGGCCTATTTTCTCCTGCCATGCATCCCATTTGTCCACCGTAGCGCCGGTTTTCAGAATGAAGGGTTCCATCAACACGAGCCCTGTATTCGGGAGCACTTCCCGCGTTTCTTCAAGCAGATGACGATATGCCCGTCCAAGACGATCCGTCACCCCGCTCCGTTCATTATTCATTATACGCCAGGCGTCATTCACACCGATCAGAATGCTGATCAGCTCCGGCTTCAAACTAAAGGTATCTTCATTCCAGCGTGCATACAGATCGGATGCGCGATCCCCACTAACCCCCCTGTTGTAGAAGGTGGGCTGCTTCTCTGCCAGCTCCGCACCCAATCTGCTTGAGATCAAATAAGCGTAGCCATGTCCCAGAAAGTGATTCGGATCATCGTTCCGCGATCTTCCTCCGTCTGTAATGGAGTCTCCCTGAAACAATATTACGGATGGACTTGTACTCATGATTTGAACCGTTCCTTCCTCTTATGCAAAATGGAAACCTTGATTCTACAGTCTCCATTTTATCCCTTTCCGGTTCAATAGAAAATAGCGTTTTCAAAAGTTCAACTAAACGCCCTTCTGGTCTTTTGCCACATATCCTCCGCCCTGATACTTAGTCTCATCCTGCTTATCCGGCGCACCTCTGCGCTTCGCTTCTTCCCACAGCTCGGCAGCATCGTCTTCCGGACGGTATCCAATTTTTTCAGCCAAATAACCAATATCATAATAATTGTCGCTATTCGCGGAGGTTCCGTATAGATTAAGATACTTCATCCCGGAATCAGCTTCGATACAGCACACAGCGAGCTGCACCATATCCCTCGGGGATATCCAGATATGAGCAGAGCGCTCGGAATGCGGATAATCATCCCCGGAGAAGTTGCCGATCCGAATATTGAACGAAGACAGGTCATACTTGTCGACATAATAACGGCCAAGCAGTTCAATATAACATTTGCTGAGGCCATAGAAGCTGTCAGGGCGATAGGGGTCGTCGACCTCAATCTCTTCACCTGTACGGTAAAAGCCGGTTGCATGGTTAGAACTTGCAAAAATGACACGCTGAACACCATTCATTCGTGCTGCTTCATATACATGGTAAGCACCCGTTACGTTGATCGGGAGAACTTTGCCCAAGAAGTCCTCTCCATCCTTGGCCCAGGCAATGTGCAGCACGGTATGCACTCCTCGCATCAGCTCTTGCAGCCTTTCCGCATCCGTAACATCCATGGGGACAATACCTGCTCCAGAATCCTCCTGAAGATCAGCCGCAACAATATCATACTTGTCCATTTCCCTCAGACCGTCCAGCAGACTGCGACCGATTACGCCAGCAGCACCTGTGATCAGTACTTTTTTCCTCGTATTACCCATTGACCTTCGCTCCCTTCATTCTTTACGGATACCTCAGTTCTACTATATAGGTCTATAGAACATTATTAACCGTTAGTCTGAAGGAATTACCTGTACCTCTTGCGTCCTCTACCCGAGCACATAACGCAAAATCATCATGGCTACAATGCCCACAAGAACCGTACCGAGAAGGCTTCGCGTCCAGATCGCTACCACAAAGGTAGGCAGGGCGGCCCACAGTGCAGCATTTTGGGTGAGCGGTACCAGCTGGTTGCCAGACATCAACAGTTCCTGGCCAATTAGTGATGCCATCACGGCCACAGGCACATATTCCAGCCAGCGAAGCAGCCATACCGGAATCTGTATTTTGCTAAACAGCATTAGGGGCAGCACCCGGGGAATAAAGGTCAACAAGGCGGACCCGATAATAATCCAAAATACATCCCATCTTACTTCCATCGTTCCATGACAACTCCCATCGTTGCTGCAACAACTGCAGCCACTATAATGCTCATGCTGCCCAAAGAGGCCATACTTGCGAGTACCACACACACCACGGCGATAATGGCTACATTGATGTGCAGCTTTCTGTTTTTCCGATGGATTAACTGAAGCACGATTAGACCGATAAACATGGCCGGCAGGGCAAAATCCAGTCCAAACTGCTCCGGATTCGTAATCCAGCGCCCGAAATAGGCTCCTGCCATGTTGGCTGCGAACCAATTCAGATAAGCTGTAATATTTAATCCATGCATCCACCGTTCACTTAATGTTTTGCGGCCAATTGCGCGAGTCATCGCCACTCCGAACGATTCATCCGTGAGCAGGGAGCCAATCCACATGTTTTTGAGTGGGGTCAGGTGCCTGAAATACGGCGATACGGCTGCACTGAGCAATAGATGTCGCAGATTGACAAAGAAGATCGTGAATATGATTGCTGCTGCCGATCCGTTTGATGCGAGCATGCCTGCGGCAATAAACTGGGCCGAGCCTGCATATAAGATCAGACTCAGCAGGGCGATTTCTGCCATACTGAGTCCTGCTGTCATTTCAATGACGCCTGCTGCAAACCCAATACTCAGATAGCCAAGCAGGGTTGGAATGCAATCCTTTACCCCCTGCATAAACGTGGCATGATCCCGAGTCTCTAAGATGTCTTCCGATTTTGTGACCATGGGCATTGATTTATCCAATTCTGCTGCAACTCCTTCTCATCCCTTCAGAGATGTAAATACGTTTCCTTTATAATAATCTAGAAATATACCACAAGTTGAATTAATGAGGGAGAGACAGATTTCTCCTTTACAGAACAGATGCAATAAATCTCTCATGCAAAAAGCCCATAACCTGTTAAGGTCATGGACTCGGTAAGCCAGAAGTTGAATGTGTTGCGGAATTACTCACTACTACCTTTTTTGTCCCCGTGATATCCTTGTTCGCCGTATGGCTCAAGCTGATCCATCCAACGACTCAAACATTTGGCGAGTGCATCCTTGGTGTCAAAATAGGGGTTATCCTCTTTTTTCAATACTTCCAGCACTTCAATCGTAAACGCATCATCACCGTATTCATTCCATTCCGCCTGCAGCTGCTTGTTCAGATGGCTGCCCATTTGCAGCATGAATTTCTGTCCATTGATCGTCTTCAGATTCAACGTGCTGTCCACAAAAACTCTGCCGTTACGCTCATTGCGAATCTGGTATATGCCCGCCTCTGTCTTGACTTCCTTGGCCTGCTCCTGAAGCTCTTTGCGCCGATTCATCTCTTCATTTTCTCCTTTCACACGTCCCGTTTCGGTTTGCTTCCTAGTCTTCTCTTCATGCTCTGCCGGAAGGTTCAGCCAGTACTGACTGCCGTCCTCTTCACGATTCAGGAAACCGTAGTCGATCAGATATCTCCTCAGTTCCACGTAGTCCTCATAGATTTGTTTTAAGACCTCGTTAACCTGTTTCTCGGTATAATGGCGTTTTGGCTCGAACCGTTTGGCAATTTCAGTGAGAACGATATATTTATGCTTCTGCTGCATGTGAAAACTTGACAGTGGACCATCTGTCCCTTCTGAAAAATACTTGGTCAGCACTTTTTCGCGGTCCTGTTCCGAAATATCAAACTGTTTATAGATGATCGTATGCACATGTCTTGTGACAGGCAGTACGAGCTCGGCAGGAGCATAGTCATCTTTGCTTTTTAGCAGTTCCATTAATGCCAAAAAGATTTTGGCCTGCCGTTCTTTCTCCTTCAACACAAACCGGTGATTCCGAATGGTGGACGCACTACCGATCCCCAGTGCCTTCTGCACTTCGGTATCCTTCTTCCCTTCATAAAACTGCCCAAGTAACCCCCGCTGCACGTCGGATAGGCCTGTTACACTTTTGTCCAGCTCCAGCAAATATTCAAAAACAGATCCATGGGCCTTCTCGATATGAACACGCATATATCTCTCTGCCTCATAGAGAACACCTTCCTCGGGATAGACAATTCCCGCTTCCGTTTTATAGCCACAGCAGATACATGTAAAGGTTGGCCCTTCCGCGAGATATCCCCGCTTGATCTCTTCGAGCGTGGCCGTCTGCAATAATGGTTCCGATGATTTCATTGGACAAACTCCTTTTTATGCTTTTATTTAGATATCCCAATCGACAATTAATACCACTCAATAATTCGATATAAGTTTGTTTATTTATAGATATATTATAATTTTGTTTATTTAAAGTCAATGACCATCTTCTGTCTGCTCTCTTCTCAATGAGTTAAGCTCTCCAGTGAGGTTACCAGGGCATACTTATTCCAATAAAAAAAGACTACAGGGAATTGACCCTGCAGTCTCGTTGTCATCGTCATGCTGACGCTGGTACTCTACGGTTTATCCCCTTTCTAACTCAGAGGCACCGCTTTATTCAATTTAATCGGTTATAGCTTGAAACGTTCAATCATGCTCTGCAGATCTTCAGCCATTCGAGACAATGCGGCAGAGGAAGCTGCCACTTCTTCCATCGTGGCAAGCTGCTCCTGCGCTGCAGCAGAGCCATCTTCCGTACCGGATGCGATCTGATCAGACAAGACAATGGTGTCATTGACCGCTTTGGTGACGTGATTCATTCCTCCATCAATCTGACGGGATGCGGCAGACACTTCTCCGGCTTGAGCAGCAACGAGCTGCACCGCATCTCGAATGGTACGGAACGCATCGCCCGCTTCGGTAATCAGCTCAGAACCTTTCACCATACCTTCACCTGTACGTGCAAAGGTGGACTGCACCGCGTATGTTTTCTCCTGCATTTCACGCATCAACTCATTAATCCGCTCAGCCGAGCTGCCTGAATTGTGAGCCAGAGCCTTGACCTCATTTGCTACTACAGCAAAGCCGCGTCCTTGCTCTCCAGCTCTGGCAGCCTCAATGCTCGCATTCAACGCGAGAATATTGGTCTGTTTCGCAATGGATGTAATTTCGGTAACGATCTGAATAATTTCTTCATTTTTCGCCCGGAGATCCTCAATGACTGCCGCCATGGCCTCACTCTCTTCGTTGACCTGCTGAATATGAGCGACTGCCTCTTCTACGGTTACCATTCCGGCTTCGGACTTATTCGAAGCTTCCCCTGCAATGCGGGCTGTCTCTTCAGCGCTGGAAGAGATTTCTTTGACCCCAATGGACATCTCTCCGACAAGCTGACCCGTTGCTGCAAGACTGTCATTTTGTTTGGTCGTTCCTTCTGCTGCATTCTGCATCAGCTCGGCGACCTGTTCTGTGGCTTTGGACGTCTGTTCCGAACTGGCCATCAATTCCTCGGAAGATGCTGCGAGCTGGCTCGACGTATCATGCACCTCTCCAAGAACATTGCGCAGCGATGAAGTCATGGAGTCGAAGCTGTCTCCAAGCTGTCCAAATTCATCCCGCCGCTTCAGTCCAACACGAACCGTAAGATCCCCGGCGCTGACCTTGGATGCGGCCTGAGTGAGCTGCTGCAGTGGACGAACAATTCCTCTAATGATGAATATAAGCAGGATCATTCCGATGACGAGTGAGCTTCCCACAAGCGTATAGGTTCGAATCATAATCGGTCTAACTGCTTCATCCGCTTCGGATGGCAGCATCTCACCAACGATTTTCCATCCCGTTGCCGGGTTGGTAAAGTATACGGCTTCCACTTCTTGCCCTTCATACGTATACTTCACGGTCCCTGTGTCGCTGGTGTACATTTTGTTAATATAGTCTTGGTCTGACTGCACACCCGATTCGATATTGTAATGGAACAGGAACTTCCCACCATTGTCCAGCATGTACAGCTTTCCTTTTTCACCAATATGGATCTGATCCACGTTTTCTTTCAGATGGTTAAGGCTTACATTGGCTCCAAATACACCTTTACCGTCAGCCAGCTTGGCAGAAGCGGTCACAACCCACTCTCCTGTGGTTGCCGACTGGAATGTGTCCGAAATAATAGGTTCATCCGCCGCCATACCCATCGTATACCAGCTTCGTTCCCGCGGATCATAGATTTGTTGTCCAGGATCAGGAGATTTCATCCAGCTTCCATCCTCGGCACCGATCGTCAGAACGCCAAGTTCTTTATGATTTTCAGACATATGGTCCATTTGTTTTTGTAGTGCAGGCGATTTATTAATAACATCCTCGGAAGTAAAACCCGCAGCAAGCTGTGCGGCGTTATCCTTCTCCATGTTGAGCATCTGATCAATCTGTAAACTGAGCATCTCTGTTTTGGCCTGTGCAGAATGCAGGAGTTCCTCCCTGACCCGTTCTGCGGCTTTATCGTAAGATAACCAACCAACGGTGATGCTTGGCACAATCAAAAATAGAAGCAGCGCCGCGACCAGACGTTTTTTTACGGTTGGCGCAAACCATTGTTGAAACCTTTTCTTCATATTAACTATCCCCCATCATCATCTTCACCTTTCTTTTTATCGGACGAACATCATGAAAACATTATGTATGAATACTAAATATCATCGAAATTCTATTATTTTTGTTAGGCACTTCTATATCTCTTGTTCTCCATCCATTTTGACCCTCTTCGCGAGATCGTTTACAATATTTTAAGCTGGTTATTCATGAAAAGTCTGGAAGGAGAGGATTCAAATCACACGCAGATCGCCTCACGAGCCTCAATCGGTTTCCAAGGTCTATTTATCCCTATTTCGTATTCTGCTCGCGTTTATTCTGGTTGCAGGGCCGATGCTGGGACAATTCAGCACATCCATATCGGCTGCACAGAACAAGCAAGCAGTTCTTATTGAAGTGAATGGCGAACCACAATCCTGGAATAATACACCTCAGATCTATAACGGATCAACATACGTACCCCTTAGGGATGTCGTCCAGTCGGTGAAAGGTTCCTTGAAATGGGATAACCGTACCAAAACGGCTACCATCACCGTTGGAAGAGATACTTTGGTTTACCAGGCCGGCAGCGACTCGATCAAGGTCAACCATGTTCGCCTCGATGCAGGCGTGAAATCCCGTACAGTTAACGGTACGCTTATGGTACCTGTCCGTCCTATAGCGAATGCCCTGAAAGCCGATATTAAAGTCGGCCGCACCTCATCGGGTCAGATGAGCGTGAACATCCAAACAGACAAAGTCAGTTTGCTGGACAAGGAAGTGACCAGCGTGGATGCTTATTTACGTGAAGTCCAATTCCCTGGCATGGCCCTAATAGCCCGCAATGGTGAAGTATTGCTTCGCCAAGGATATGGACTGGCCGATGAAAAAACGCTGAACCGCCCGGACCAGAAGACAAGAATTGCTTCACTGAGCAAATCCTTCACGGCAGCTTCCATTCTCAGCCTCGCGGAAGATGGCAAGCTGAGTGTAGAGGATCCCATCTCCAAATACATCTCTGGTATTCCAAAGGGTGATGAGATAACTCTGCATATGCTGTTATCTCAAACTTCCGGGCTTCCGTCTGCATTTGGCCGGGGTGAGGGAACCTCACTGGCAGAAACGGTAGAGGAGATCAGGCACAAAACGCTGAAGTTCGAACCGGGCACTGCCTATCTCTACAGCAATAGCGGCTATGTGCTGCTAGCCTATGTGATAGAAAAGGTATCCGGCATGAGTTATGCCGACTATGTTCAACAAACGATTCTGAAGCCGCTCGGCATGAAAAACTCGGGTGAGGCATCACGCAAGGTCAAAACTAATAGTGGTTTCGTCGCAGAAAATAACAAGTGGGTGCCTGCTCCTTATTACGTGTCACAATCGGGATCAGGGACGATCTATTCGACGGTAGACGATTTGCTCAAATGGGACCGTGCACTGTACACCGATCAGATCCTCAGTCAGGAGACGATTGAACAGATGTACAAGCCCTATTCGGACAAAAATTACGGCTACGCTTGGATTCTCAAGGAGAACGGCGATAATCGCACCGTCTTCCACAATGGCAGCGGAGGCGGTTTTGCCACAGCCTTCTCTCGTAATCTATCAGACGACGTAACGATTATTCTGCTTGGTAATCATGCGGGTATGGATATGACCTCTCTGATGGATGAAGTAGAAACGCGCACAGCCAAAGCATTAAAATTGCAATAATTAGTCTATATAGAGTACAAGAGACGGCCCTCCTTAGGGCCGTCTCTTTCGTTTATATATCCATGTTGATGGTTGGGAGATGAAATCACCTATCATATTTAGATTGAGCAATAAAAAATAAATAAATAAATAAAAAAACATTTTTACAATTTTGTTGTTTATATATTGTAGTAAAATTATGGGAGATGAATTGTTTTTTACCGATGGGAACTCTGAATTTCCATGTCGGTGAGTTACAAGCTCTAAAAATGTTGAGGTGTATTCATGAAGAAAATCATTGTACTTATGTTTCTGAGCCTGTTCTTCCTTTTTCTGTTTCCTACTCAGGGAAATGCCGCTGCAAACACGTCTAAAATCTTCTTGAATGGAGAGCAATTGTCTCTTCCGAATGACGTTCAGGTGACCATCGTCAATAAAAATGTCATGATCCCGATCCGAGTCGTTGCGGAAAATTTGAAGTTTGATGTCGACTGGAATCAACAAGCCCGTCAGGTGAAGATACAGCAAAATGAAAAAGTGATATCTCTCACCGTTGATCAGAAGCAAGCCATGGTTGCTGACAAACAGGTTACCCTGAATACAGCTCCACAAATTTTAAACAAAACGCTGGTGGTACCCATTCGTTTTGTCAGTGAACAGATGGGGCTTAGCGTAAAGTGGAACAACCAGGAGAAGATCGTATACTTAACTGGCAGCAATAATGAGCCCACCGAAGCATCTGGAGATGATTCAGGTAGCGACACCACGTCGTTAACCCATGTAACAGATATTGTTTTTGCCGATAATCAGCTTGTCGTGTCCATGGATGGGGAACAAGTGCAGCCTGTCATATCCACCTTGAAGAACCCGGATCGACTGGTTGTGGATTTGCCTGGAACGGTCTTTGGTGACCTGGCACAGCCACTTGATAAGGGGCTTAATGGAAAGCTAGATGTAGCCGGATATCCCAATGTATCGGAAGTGAGATATTCCCTATTTAAACGAGATCCCGGTCAAGTTCGGATTGTGGTTGAATTAAACAATGTAAAGGACGTGCAGTTCGATCAAAACGTGATTGCTGACAAGCTGCTTATCGATCTCAACGTTTCGGGAGACAGCGTAATGCCCGTGCCAGTGACTCCCGTCATCGATACAGGACGCAAAATCGTCGTGATTGATCCAGGTCACGGAGGCAGTGACCCAGGGACCATAAGTATCACCAATAAACCGGAGAAGGATTACGTTCTGGCATTGGGTCTAAAAGTACAAGCTCTTCTGCTCAATGAGCCGGATATTGAGCTGGTCATGACACGTGACAGCGATATCTATCCCACACGTTCCGAGCGCGTTCAACTGGCGAATGAGTTAAATGCGGATGTCTTTGTCTCTATACACGGCAACAGTGCAACATCCTCACCTCAGGCATCAGGTACAGAAACCTTTTATTATCAGCGCAGCAGCAGCAAGGACCTGGCCAATATCATTCATGAACGCTTGGTGAAGGCTCTGGGATTCAAGGATAGGCGTGTCAAGAATGGCAACTTGCAGGTGATACGGGAAACCACCATGCCTGCTGTGCTCCTGGAAATTGGTTTCCTGAGCAATGCTGCTGAAGAGAAGGCCATGTCATCCGAAGAAGTTCAGACAAAAGCTGCACAAGCAATAGTTGATGGAATCAAGGAATATCTAGGGATATAAAATATAACGTTATACCAAACGGAGGATGTGATTTGTTGAAACGAAAGATGGGATACGGACTACTATTCTTGTTCATTCTTATCATGGCCGCAGGGTGTGCCCAGAAGCCAGTGAGTGAATCCGGAACGAATGAACCCAACCATTCCGGAAGCGTACAGCCTTCCAACAATGGTGGGACCCAGGTTGAGCCGAACAAGGAAGAGAAGCAGACAGTTGAAGTATACTTCGCGGATACACAGGTGCTGGAACTGAAAAAAAGAGAAGTTGAGCTGGAGTTTGTAGAGAACGACGAAAAATACAAAAAAACATTTGAAGCCTTACAAAACAATGAAGATACTGAACTGGTCTCTCTATGGGAAAAGGTTGAACTGCTCTCCGTCCAATCTGCCGAGGATACGTTGACTTTGGATGTGCATATCCCCGATGAAGCCAAGCTTGGCAGCAGTGGAGAATTGCTGGCCTTGGAAGCTTTAACCACAACGATGTTTCAGTTTGATGAAATAAATCAATTGGAAGTGCTTGTAGATGGTGAAGCACTGGATAGTCTGATGGGTCATTCAGAGCTTGAGCACCCCATTCAACGTGAACCCTAGTCCTTAAATAATAGAATGCAAAGAACGTCCCCAAGGACGCTCTCAACTGATGCTTTATGGCATTATAATGCATTGTTCTCATTCTAATTTCATGTTTAGACATAGAGCTCATCCCCGGGAGACAATGAATGTACCTCTGCTTCCGGTGATGGGCTATTTTTGAGCAAGCCCTCTCTCAATCTGTCCGTCTCTGCCTTATCTGCATGCACAAGCAAGGTATGCCGAGCAGGCAGCCGCTGCAGCATTCTCTCGACATCCAGCCAGCCTTGATGCACTTTATAACGAATCTTCTGCACCTCACAGATCCCATGCTCCGCCGGATTCTGTGCTAGCTGCTGTGCAAAAGTGCCGACAGCCGCATGCCCGGTGAGCAGGATCAGGTTCTCACCACTCTCCGCCAGCTGGCTATAGTACCAACGGGCAAGCGAAGATTGCATCATGCCATCGGGAATAAACCACAGGGAAGCACCATATTGATTCAGCAGTCGCTTCCGATCCTCCTGACTTTTGGGCAGATGCCAGGATTGGCCCTTTAAAAATCGTTCAATGGTGCCCGTTATCGGACCCTTGAGATGTGTTCCCTGTTCTCTCAGCCAGTATGGGACACGCAGCAGCTGCTTCATGCCATCTACTAGCCCCTGTTCAACGATCATCGGAACGCCAGGGAACTGCTGATGTGCCCACAGTATGATCTCTTGACCACGGCCTACCGAAGGCATTGGTAGCAGCACCTTACCACCCCGAGCAATGGTCTGGCGTATGGCAAGGTCCAATTGTTCCAGCTTGTCTGCCTGCGTATCCCGGTCCGTTCCATAGGCAGCATCCACAATCGCCAGATCCATCGGCTGATTCAAGCCGCTCTTTGTTAACGAAGGAGCCAAGGATATCTCGGAAACTCCAGAATTCTCAGTTGCTATCGCTAGTTCCACTAGCGGTTCTCCAGCAAATGGTATGCCATCACTAACAGCCATGCCCTGAGACAATCGCAAATGATTTATACGGCTGCTTTTATGCTCCCTGCCCCGGAACAGGCTTGCCAATCTCAGCGCCTCTGCCGCACAATCTTCCTGCAAAAGCATGGACTCGGACGTATAGTCTCCAGAATAGAAGATCCGTTTACCCTCCATCTCAAGGGCAAACCATACCGATCCTGCAAGGTGCCCACTGCGTCCCCATAACACGTGCAGACCCGGAATCATTTCGAACCAGATCCCCGGCTTCGCCTGATCCTCCAGATACCTGTAACGTATGGACTCCACGTCTGTTTCCTCATACGGAAGATCATGTCCTGCACGCTCCAGATTGCTGCGCCACGCCCGGAAATAGGTGTTCAGCTGCTCCCTCGTCTCACGTGTCGTCCATACTTCACCCTGGTAGCCCATCTTGTATAATAAGGGAATAGCAACGGAATGATCCTCATGTGCGTGGGACAGCAGAACAGCATCCAGCGTTGATACAAGTTCAGGCTGGATAAGCGGGTACGCTCCCGCTCCTTCTTTTTTCACGCCACAATCCATTAAAATGTGAGTCCTGTCTCCGCTCAAGAGATAGGCAGAGCGGCCATGCTCCCCTGCCCCACCCCATACGTTCAGTTTGATCATGATGCATTCCACTTTCTCTTTGAATTCAGTAGTTCAATGCCGAGCAGCATCAGTACGGTCATGCCGACCGTTACAACCGCCATGGCCATTCCGAGCGACACCTGGCCTTGTTCAAACTGTGCAAAGATATACGTTGCCGATGTCTGCATGGAAGGCGGGAGAATCAACAATGAGCCTACGAGCTCGCGTGTAGCAATGGTGAATGTCATCATCCAACCGGCCAGCATGCCGGGAATGATGAGTGGCACAAGTATGCGCCGAAGGATATACAGCGGCTTTCCGCCAAACACCTGCCCTGCCTGAAACAAAGTACCATCGATCTGGGTAAAGCTCGATTTCACGTACTGCACCGTATAAGGCAGGAAAAGTACGACATACGTCAGAACCACCATCCCGTACGTGTTATACAGGGTGACAGGCATCCAAGGTGAATTCCAGAACAGGATCAAACCCACAACCATGACAATGCCCGGTACGGTGTTGGGAAGCAGGCTGAACAGATCAATGACACGCTGCATGAATGAGGATGACTTGCCAATCGCCAGCGCAAAACCTGTACCAATCACAACCGCAACGGTGGAAGCGGCGAGGGATAATCCCAGGCTATTTCCGATGGCTTTCATGCTAACCGAGCCCCAGGAGAGCAGATCCCGATAGTGATCCAGTGTTACATTGTCCAGAGACAATCCAGCCCCGCGCAGCTTCATCGTCGACGCCGCAATAATGGAGAAGTACGGAATCCCCACGGAGAGAATGAGAAGTACCGCAAGATACAGACCGCATAGCCAGCCAGCTCCCCCGCGAAGGGAATACCGTTTGGACCGCTGTCCTTTGCCTCCCACTAGACGGTACGTGAATTTACGACTCATGGCGGACTGCATGTACCACATTACGAGACATACAGATAACAAGACCGATGCCAGTGAAGTAGCCTTGCCGAAGTCAATTGGCCAACTGGAGATATATTTATGGATCTCCGAGGTCATGACATAGTAGCCGATACGGCGGCCGAAAGTGGCCGGGGTTCCGAATTCCGCAATCGTTTTAACGAAAACCAGCATGATCCCCATTCCGTAGGAAGATAACAGCAAAGGTAATATAATGCGTCTGAACCGATAGCCTGCTGGTGCTCCGTGCACCGATCCTGCTTCTTCGAGATTGCCGCCGATGCGAATCAGTGCATCCCGCAGCAGCAAGTATAGAAAGGGGAATAGATGCAGGCTCATAATCAGCACCATGCCCCAGAAACTGAAGAAGAGCTCGCTCCATTTCTCAGCTGATGGCACCCACTGCTGCAGGTATCCTCCTTTTTGCATAAACAATATCCAGCCCATGGAGCCGATATACGGAGGTGTCATGAACGGAATCATCAGGATCACATCCACCCAGCGGTGCTGTCCCATCCGGGTCTTGGCCATCATCCAGGCCAGTGGCAGAGCCAGCAAGGTGGTGACGGCAACAACACAGATGCCGAGCCAGACAGAATTGAGCAGCACACCCGACAAATGATGACCAGTAATCGTCCGGATCGGAGCCATCCAGTCCCATTGTCCATCCGGATACACGCTCTGCCAGAAAATCAGCAGCAAGGGTACGCCAATACTTATAGTCAGCAGAAAGAGGGCCAGAATCACGCCCACTCTCCGAAAAATACGGTTGTTGTCCAGTACAACAGGTTTCACTGATTTCACCTCACATGGCTTCCACCCAAACACTCGTTACACGTGTTGCCGAATGTTCTTCAGTTTGTTTCAGCCGTCTTATTTGAAAATCTCGGAGAAACGAGCCGCTGTTTCATCACCGTGTTCACTCATCCAGTTCCAGTCCACTTTCAGCTGCGGGATATCTTTCAGATTGGCCCGGTTGGTCGCTTCAATATCTTCACGGCCCGGAATCAGGTACGCATCGGCAACCAGCTTCTGCGCTTCATCGGACAACAGATAGTCGATAAACGCCTTGGCGTTTTCTACATTCGGGCTTGATTTCAGGATGGCAGCCGGTCGTGGGCTGATTACAGTCCCTTCTGCTGGATATACGATATCCAGTGGTTCGCCTTTATCCTTGGAGGAATAGGCCATGTAATCAACACCTGCCGCTACGATGCTTTTGGCTCCCGTAATTACCGGATCAAGAGCTTCCTGGTTCGCACCCGCCATGGCCACACCGTTCGCTTTGTAGCTGTCCAGCAGATCCCACCCTTGGTCACCGTTCACACTCAGGTACCCTGTAATGAAGTCCAGTGCAGAGCCAGACAATGTTGGATCGGGGATATTTACAGCATCTTTCCATGCTGGTGTAGCGAGTTCAGCCCAGCTTGTCGGTGGCGTAGACACCAGCTTGGTGTTGTACACAATTCCAAGTGCTGAAGCACTTGAACTGAAATAGTTACCTTCTGCATCTGACCAGTCCTTGTTCAGCTTGTCGGCATTGGCTGCTTCAGGGTAAGGGAGTGTCAAACCGTCAGCTTTGAGCGCCTGTGCTGAAGGCAAAGAGGCAAGTATCACTACATCGGCTACAGGATTGGATTTCTCTGCCTCCATACGGGCGAGGATTTTACCGGTTGTTCCCTGAAACATCTCTACTTCAATCCCTGTTTTGGCTGTAAACCCGCTCACAATATTATCTGCCAGCTTTTGCGGCCCTGCACTATAGAGTACCAGTTTGCCGCCTGCTGTTTCGGTTGGTTGTGCTGCTGCAGCGCTTCCTTCTCCCGCAGATTGTCCTGCGTTTCCAGCGGTTGAGTTCGTACTGCATCCGAATAAGCTAATGCTCATCACCGCTGTTAACAGCAGCAATGCACTTTTTTTCCGTGTTTTCATTCCCAACATCACATTCCATCTCCCTTGGTTATATGTTTTTTCGAGTAAACTTAAACTTCTTCTCATTTCCTCATTCAAGCATCTAGTTCGCTGCAGCTATAACTTCCCGCTTTGCATCCATGCTATCCTGCCCGTTCATACGGCAGATACGCTCCGGCGAGATATACAGCTGTACATGCTCACCTACGCGGACCCTTCGATCCAGGTAAGTCGTCCATATGCCTAGCCCTTCCATTTGAACCCGGATTTCATAACGCTCCCCTACATAGCTGACACTCAGTACCGTGGCCTGATAACGCAGATCGTCATGACTTGTCCTGTTCCAGGTCACATGCTCCGGCCGTACCATGGACTGATTCGGTGTCAACCAGTTGGATTTGCCGATAAATGAAGCAACAAACGGATCGCTTGGCGATGAGTAGATCGTCTCGGGACTACCTTTTTGCAATATCCGCCCCTTCTCCATGACCACAATCTCATCCGACATCGACATCGCCTCAACCTGATCGTGAGTGACATATAGTGCGGTTAGCCCCATATCCCGAACGAGGGACATCATCTCAATCCGCATTTCTTCCCGCAGTACTGCATCGAGTGCACTAAGCGGTTCATCGAACAGAATTACACCAGGTCTTACGGCTACCGCTCTGGCAAAAGCAACCCGCTGCTGCTGTCCACCTGACAGCTGATGAGGATAACGATCTTCCATGCCTTGCAGGCGAACCATGCCAAGTGCTTCGGTTACCTTCTGCCGTAAATTTGTTTTCTGCTTTCCGGCCCTCAAGCCAAATGCCACATTTTCATATACCGTCATATGCGGCCATAATGCAAAATCCTGAAACACCATGCCCAGATTACGCTTATGGGTGGGTACATCAATCCGCTTGGCAGCTGAGAAGATGCACTGATCACCCGCCACAATCTCTCCCGCATCCGGCTGTTCCAGTCCGGCAAGCATCCGCAGCAAAGTGGTTTTGCCGCAGCCTGATGGACCAAGCAGCGTTGTAAACTGACCATGCTGAAGCGTTAGATCCGTGGGCAATAGTGCAGGCGTGCGATTGAATGATTTTTGAACTCCTGAAATCTCCATTTTCATAAGCATCCCTGCCTGTCTTCTTGTACTGTACTCAGTCTAACTCCCGCTCTCGCGAGTTGTATGTTAGGAATGTAAAAATGAAATTAACTTTTTAGATGAATTCTATTGATGTTCATAGATTAAATCTATATAAGGTGATTCAAATCCATTTTTCATTTGGTTATTTCGATAACAGCACCATCTTCCGATCGCTGTTCGTTTTATCCCCGAATTTCCTTGACCCTTTTCAAAGGGAGACATCAGGGGATCAAGGCGAAGCGTATGCTTCCGAAGTAGCTTTGTTTCAGAAAACTTTTAGCTTCGCTTTTTCAGATTGGTCCTGTACTCTCCGTCTTTATGAAAACAAGCATTAAATCATCTTCCATTATGGAGACCCTGTATAAGGGAGAGGAGTGTGAGTTCGTTGAACCTCATTAAACTGCAAATTGTAGAGCTGATTGACAAGCATCATCACATGACCAGTGTCGCAGAGATTCTGGGAATCAAGCAGCCCACGGTTACGTTTCATATGAAATCACTGGAGGAAGAGATGGGAGTGCGATTATTCGAATCGCGCAGCGGAAAGACGTTCCTAACGGAGGCTGGACAGGCCCTGCTTCATTATTCCGTTAAGATCAATGCCCTGACCCAAGAGGCCCGCCGGGTAGTCAAAGAATACGACAGTCTCTACCGGGGCACGCTTCACATTGGGGCGAGTTATGTACCTGCAACCTATCTGCTGCCTCCGATGTTAAATACATTCTCACAGGAGTTTCCCGGTATTCGTATTGTGTTATCGGTCAAACCATCGCCTGTCATTCGCGAGATGTTAATGCGGCACCAGATCGATCTGGGAGTCATCTCTTCTGAACCGTTTGTCGGTCCAATCCTTCAAGCCGATCCGCTATGCGCAGATGATCTGGTTTTAATTTGTGCTCCTCAGCATGCTCTGGCTAGTAGAGAAGTGCTGGAGCCTGACCACATTTCTCAGATTCCCTTCGCCCTGCATGGGAACGAATCAAGCACTCGCCGTTTGACCAATCATTGGCTGGAACAGCATGCCGTGCGGCTCCGAAGTACGGTAGAGATGGACTCACTCGAGGCAATCAAGCAGTTGGTTCTGCTCGGAGGTCATATTTCATTCATGTCGCGCATGGCCGTACAATGGGAGGAGCAGCATGGCTTGATTCAAGTCCTACCCATTCCCGGGGAACAAGCTCCTAGGCATATATACACGGTACATAATAAGGATCGACACCCTTCGGTTCAAATGAATCGGTTCAAGGAAGTTCTTCAGGAAGGAGTCGCGGGCCCCCCTTCATTTCTTGGCTTGATCCCATAAAAACTCTCATTCGCCATTCATCAAATCTATGCAGGGTTAACGCAATGCTTGTCCAACGTTAATCACTTTCATATACTCAGGCGCTAAAGTGGGTCTGTACATTAATCCAGCCTAGGGAGTGATTGGTTTTGAAAACGTGGAAAAAGGTAACAACCTCATTGATGCTGAGTATCGTCACATTAGGGAGTAGTCTGGCGTTCCAGGCACCTCAGACATCAGCGGCGGCCAATGCCGTACCTGCCTACGAAGTGAAGTTTCTGGCTAAACCGGAACTGGTATTGAACTCGGATGGAACACCTCGCAGTGAAGTTATTCAGTCGTTGTCCCTGGATTCTACACCGAGAAACATCAGCGCTGAGTACTTTGACACCAATGCGCTGAATCTGAACCAAGCGGGATGGGATGTCCGTTTCCGGAAGAAGGATGACAAAAACAACTATGAATTGACCTACAAAAAGCGCTATCCCGTAATTAACGGTGACATTAACGCTGCACTGACCTTGGCTAACCAAGAGGGATTTGATGCATCAGATGATAACTATGAGGCTGAGATCGATTGGGGTTATGGCAAACAAACGCTGAGCTTCTCCAATACCAAAAAGGTGGATACGAAAGCTACAGGCGTGCAGCTCCCTTCCGAGAAGGATGCGCTCGATATGCTGCTGGACAAGCTGCCAGGCAAACTGAAAAACTGGTCTTCTTCCAACTGGGGTAAACAAACGCTCTCACAATCCCGTGCTCATGGCCCTGTAACGTTCCAACGCTATGAAGGAACATGGAATGGACAAGAGCTGTCGTTTGAAGTATGGCCTATTCGTAACGCAGATGGTACAGGTTTCGAGAATCTTGTAGAGGTTTCTTTCAAAACCGAAGATGCTGCAGCCGTATCCGGCCTGCGTACCGAGCTGCTGCAAGTGTTGGAAAGCAACAACTGGCTTATACCTGCCGATGGCTTAAAGACTCAAACGATTTTGGAAAGATACTAATCGTCTGAAATGACAAAGCATAGATATAACCAAAAGGACATTAGCAGGTTTATCCTGTTAATGTCCTTTGTGATTTTTACTTTGGGCGTATCCTAAGTTATATCATCCTATTTTAGCAAGCTTAGTTTTATGGAGATCAACTACATGCTGCCCGCAGTAACTTTCTGACGATTCAACGATTATTTGATCAGCCTACACTGAATATTTAATATACTTTAAAGGTTTGTGCCGTTTCGATGCCCAGCGCACTTTGAATAAACGTATTAGCCACTCGTTCCACAGGTACCGGGTTAAAACCAATGAAAAAGTCTCTATATTTCTCAGCCGACTCTTCAAACAAATTAGGGCTGACCGAATTCAAACGAATACCTCTTGGCATTTCGTAGGCTGCCGCTTTGGCAAACGCATCGATTGCCCCGTTGGCCATAGCACTTGAAGCACCTTGTGCAATAGGATGATCCTTGATAATGCCACTAACCAGTGTGAAACTCCCATTGTCATTGACATAGTGTTGTCCAATCAACACGATGTTGACCTGACCCAGCAATTTGCTCTGTATACTGATCATGTTGTTCTCAGGGGTCAGCTCCTCCAGTTTGGCATAATGTGTCTGCCCAGCTGCGACAATGACGTAATCAACGTTTTGCACAGTTTCAAAAAGAGCCTTAATGCTGTCCGTTGAAGTCATATCGACCTGATAATCACCTGAGCTTCTACCTGCTGTAACCACTTCTACAGACAGCTCATTCAACTTGGCAACAATCGCCTTTCCTAACGTTCCATGTCCTCCAATAACAAGAGCTCTTTTCACAAGATTCCTCCTCTTTAGTTCCTAACCATTTTTACCCAGGGTATACCTCTATCTGCCTATTTAAACAAAATCATTCGGCAAGAGCAAGTTACTAAAGTCAGAATTCATATATGATGAAGTACACATGAGATTATTAATAAATAAAAAAACCTCCTGCACAAGGCAAGAGGCTTCCTGTAAGCGGGTGATGGGAATCGAACCCACGCTATTAGCTTGGAAGGCTAAAGTTCTACCATTGAACTACACCCGCATAATCATAAAAATCGGGATGACACGATTTGAACATGCGACCCCCTGGTCCCAAACCAGGTGCTCTACCAAGCTGAGCTACATCCCGATATTAATGGAAATAATGGCGCGCCCTGAGAGATTCGAACTCCCGGCCTTTTGATTCGTAGTCAAACGCTCTATCCAGCTGAGCTAAGGGCGCATATATGATTGGAGCGGACGACGGGAATCGAACCCGCGACCCTCGCCTTGGCAAGGCGATGCTCTACCGCTGAGCCACGTCCGCAGAATATATGGTGCGGTCGAGAGGACTCGAACCTCCACGGGGGGTTAGCCCACACGGACCTGAACCGTGCGCGTCTGCCAATTCCGCCACGACCGCAAAATATAATGGTGAGTCATGAAGGGCTCGAACCTTCGACACCCTGATTAAAAGTCAGGTGCTCTACCAACTGAGCTAATGACTCTTAATAAAATGGCTGGGGATATAGGATTTGAACCTATGCATGACGGAGTCAAAGTCCGTTGCCTTACCGCTTGGCTAATCCCCAATAAAATCATGGGGCGATCGAGGGGAATTGAACCCCCGAATGCCGGATCCACAAACCGGTGCGTTAACCACTTCGCCACGATCGCCATAATTCAACCTGAGAGTATCTCAGTATTCCCATCCTTGTCTATAATATACATTCTACTATAGATTAAGATGTGAAAGTAATAAATGGTGCCGGCGAGAGGACTTGAACCCCCAACCTACTGATTACAAGTCAGTTGCTCTACCAGTTGAGCTACACCGGCACGGTGTAAAGTGTGGAATGTATTAAAATGGCGGAACCGACGGGATTCGAACCCGCGATCTCCTGCGTGACAGGCAGGCATGTTAGGCCAACTACACCACGGTTCCAGATCACTTTCTGTTAGGAAAGTATAATTGCGGGGGCAGGATTTGAACCTGCGGCCTTCGGGTTATGAGCCCGACGAGCTACCGGGCTGCTCCACCCCGCGTCGTTATAAAAGTTATATGGTGGAGGCTGAGGGGCTCGAACCCCCGACCCTCTGCTTGTAAGGCAGATGCTCTCCCAGCTGAGCTAAGCCTCCATATCTATGACCCGTAGGGGATACTCTCACTTCGCTTGAGACTGCGTAGCAGCTGCTAACGATGGTTATCCTCCGACGAACCTTTGGGATTCTCATCCCCTTGATGCTTTAAAAGGTAAAGCTATGACCCGTAGGGGATTCGAACCCCTGTTACCTCCGTGAAAGGGAGGTGTCTTAACCCCTTGACCAACGGGCCTCACTAAAAAATCTTCTGGCGGAGAGAGAGGGATTCGAACCCTCGAGACGCTTGTGGCGCCTACACGATTTCCAATCGTGCTCCTTCGGCCAACTCGGACACCTCTCCATATGGCTCCCCGAACAGGACTCGAACCTGTGACAACTCGATTAACAGTCGAGTGCTCTACCAACTGAGCTATCAGGGAATGGTGGAGCCAAGCGGGATCGAACCGCTGACCTCCTGCTTGCAAGGCAGGCGCTCTCCCAGCTGAGCTATGGCCCCATGTTTATCTGGTGAATCAATATGGTGGGCCCTGGTGGACTCGAACCACCGACCTCACCCTTATCAGAGGTGCGCTCTAACCAACTGAGCTAAGGGCCCGTATATAAATCCCTTTTTCTCTACGAGGGGGGCAAAAAAAATACCCCAAAGGGAATCGCTTGGCAGCGTCCTACTCTCCCAGGACCCTTCGGTCCAAGTACCATCGGCGCTAGAGGGCTTAACGGTCGTGTTCGGGATGGGTACGTGTGGAACCCCTCCGCCATCGCCACCAAACGATGCTGCTATACTCAGAGATCATTCTCTGAAAACTAGATCCGAAACGAAACTTGCGATCAGAACCTGCAATTTGGATAAGCCCTCGACCGATTAGTACTGGTCAGCTCCATGCATTACTGCACTTCCACCCCCAGCCTATCTACCTCGTCGTCTTCAAGGGGTCTTACATACTGGGAAATCTCATCTTGAGGGGGGCTTCACGCTTAGATGCTTTCAGCGCTTATCCCGTCCGTACATAGCTACCCAGCGGTGCTCCTGGCGGAACAACTGGTACACCAGCGGTACGTCCATCCCGGTCCTCTCGTACTAAGGACAGCTCCTCTCAAATTTCCTACGCCCACGACAGATAGGGACCGAACTGTCTCACGACGTTCTGAACCCAGCTCGCGTACCGCTTTAATGGGCGAACAGCCCAACCCTTGGGACCTACTTCAGCCCCAGGATGCGATGAGCCGACATCGAGGTGCCAAACCTCCCCGTCGATGTGGACTCTTGGGGGAGATAAGCCTGTTATCCCCAGGGTAGCTTTTATCCGTTGAGCGATGGCCCTTCCATGCGGTACCACCGGATCACTAAGCCCGACTTTCGTCCCTGCTCGACTTGTAGGTCTCGCAGTCAAGCTCCCTTATGCCTTTGCACTCTTCGAATGATTTCCAACCATTCTGAGGGAACCTTTGGGCGCCTCCGTTACTCTTTAGGAGGCGACCGCCCCAGTCAAACTGCCCACCTGACACTGTCCCCGTACCCGCTAAGGGCACCAGGTTAGAACCTAGATACGATCAGGGTGGTATCCCAACGGTGCCTCCACACAAGCTGGCGCTCATGCTTCAAAGGCTCCCACCTATCCTGTACAGATCGTACCCAAATTCAATATCAAGCTGCAGTAAAGCTCCATGGGGTCTTTCCGTCTTGTCGCGGGTAACCTGCATCTTCACAGGTATTAAAATTTCACCGGATCTCTCGTTGAGACAGCGCCCAAGTCGTTACGCCATTCGTGCGGGTCAGAATTTACCTGACAAGGAATTTCGCTACCTTAGGACCGTTATAGTTACGGCCGCCGTTTACTGGGGCTTCGGTTCACAGCTTCGGGATTACTCCCTAACCGCTCCCCTTAACCTTCCAGCACCGGGCAGGCGTCAGCCCGTATACTTCGCCTTACGGCTTCGCACAGACCTGTGTTTTTGCTAAACAGTCGCTTGGGCCTTTTCACTGCGGCCCCCTCGTGCTATTCACACTACCGGGGCACCCCTTCTCCCGAAGTTACGGGGTCATTTTGCCGAGTTCCTTAACGAGAGTTCTTCCGCGCGCCTTAGAATTCTCTTCTCGCCTACCTGTGTCGGTTTGCGGTACGGGCACCTTCATCTGGCTAGAGGC
>NZ_CM179500.1:142500-337500 GCF_058792755.1 Paenibacillus sp. MT124 | reverse complement strand
GCCCCTTCGCGGCTTATTTCTAAAGCAATGATAGATAATTAGAACCGATCTCACATCCGCCTATCCAGGCTCCCATCCCTTAATCCTTTAAGACCTGTTTAATTCTTTCTATTGCCCAATTGATTTCATCATCCGTTATGGTAAGAGGGGGTGCAAAACGTATCGTAGTCTCATGCGTTTCCTTACACAGCAATCCTGCTGTCATTAGTTGCTCGCAATATGGGCGGGCAGGCACATGAAGTTCAACACCTATGAACAACCCTTTTCCTCGTACCTCTTTTACCGCTGCACTCCCAATCCCCTTCAGATGTTTCATAAAATAATTCCCTAGACGCTCCGAGCGCTCCACCAGTCGTTCATCTTCCAATACCTGCAGCGCCGCAACAGCCACCGCACAAGCAAGCGGATTACCACCGAAGGTGGAACCATGAGAGCCCGGCTCGAACAAATCAAGGATCTCTGCATCCGCTGCCACAGCCGAGATCGGCATAATCCCTCCACCAAGCGCTTTACCCATGATCCAGAGATCAGGCACTGCCCCTTCCCAATCAGAAGCAAAACGGCGTCCCGTTCGACCGAAACCCGTCTGGATCTCATCCGCCACCGTTAACACCTGCATTTTCTTACATAGTTCAAAAGCTTCCGCAAGATATCCGTCCGGCGGGATAATTATACCTGCCTCACCCTGAATCGGTTCTACCAGAAACGCCGCAGTATTGGGAGTGATCGCTTGCCTCAATGCATCAATGTCCCCATAAGGAATAATTCGAAATCCAGGCGTGAATGGACCAAAGTCCTTTTGGTACGCAGCTGAAGATGAGAAAGACGTGACTGTCAACGTTCTTCCGTGAAAGTTACCGGAGCAGACGATAATTTCAGCCTGATTTTCAGGGACACCTTTACAGCGATAAGCCCATCTGCGAACAGCCTTAACCGCAGTTTCCACTGCTTCTGCACCCGTATTCATTGCAAGAATCTTCGTTTTGCCCGTAAATTGCGAGAGTTTCTGATAAAAAAGGGAGGCTGCACTGCTGTGAAACGCCCGCGAAGTCAACGTAACCCGGTCAGCCTGATCCTTGAGTGCCTGAATAATCACAGGATGCCTGTGTCCATGATTCAACGCCGAGTAGGCACTTAGCATATCCATGTATCGACGGCCCTCAGGATCTTGAACCCAAACCCCCTCGGCTGTCTCAATGACAATCGGGAGCGGATGATAGTTAGACGCAGCATATTGTTCCGACCATTCCAACCATTTTCGAGAGTCTGACATTACTCCTCAGCACCTCCTGCCGATCTGTATACAAAATACAATATCAATGTATGCTCCGTCTTCTCTATTTACGACCCCTTCACAGCCAATTCCACCATAGCCCTGGTACCGAGGGTAAACCTCAATTAACGTGAAGCAGAGAGCCTCCGTTCTACCCAGGCAAGCAGATTAGCCAGTGTAAATGTGATCACAAAATAGAGTGCAGCAGCCACGAGGAGCGGGGCGAGTGGTTGAAAGGTAACACCTTGAACAGCTCTGGCCGTGTAGATAATTTCGGCAATCCCAATCATGGAGACAAGGGAAGAATCTTTAATAATGATAATGAATTCATTACCGATTGCCGGCAGCATGTTGCGGAACGCCTGAGGCAGTATAATGTAGCGAAGTGTCATGCCATGGGTTAAACCAAGTGAACGAGCAGCTTCTGTCTGACCTTTATCAATCGCCTGGATTCCGGCCCGAAACACTTCCGCCATATAAGCAGAACTATTGATGGTTATTGCCACAACCCCCGACATAAATGCCGGCAAGTTGATGCCGATCACCGTCAGACCATAGTGAATGATAAGAATTTGCACCAGCATCGGTGTGCCCCGAATGAGTTCAATATAGGCTGATGCCAAAAATTTGATTGGCCATACACGTGATATGCGCAATAGTGCAACCATAACGCCAAGGATGGTGCCCAGCAGGACGCCAAAGAAAGACAATTCTAACGTCACCCACGCACTTCTTGCATAATCCTGCCAATGATCCGATAAAAAAGAAAAATCTAAATTCACGGCATATCCCTCACTTGCCAGGCTTAGTTCCCAACCAACTCATTGGCTTCAATGACGAAACGTTCGATGTCACCGTTACTTTTGAGCTTTTGGAGTGTAGCGTTAATTTGTTTCACCAGCTCCTGATTCCCTTTTTTGACGGCAATTGCCGATCCAGCTTCATCTTCAGCTTGTTCAATCTTTATGTCCGACAATTCAAGTCCCTGCTGATTTTTCACATACTGTTCCGCTACCGGCTTCTCCAAAATGAGGGCACCCACGCGGCCAGTCTGCAATTCCAGAATCAACTCGGGGATTTTCGCCAGGGATGTGAGCTTGGCACCATCTATCCCTTGAGCAATCCCTTCTTGAATGGAGCTTTTCTGCACACCGACCTGCTTGCCTGACAGATCCTTCAGTGAGCCTAACGTTCCTCCCTCACCCTCCCGGACAAGCACTGCCTGTTCTGCATAGTAATAGATGTCCGTGAAATCCACGTTCTTCTTCCGCTCTTCGGTCGGGGTTAAGCCCGAGATCACAAAATCCACCTTTTCAGTGTCCAGCGCCATAAGGAGACCGTCAAAATCCATGTCTTCGATTTTTAACTCTGCTCCCATATCTGCCGCAATGGCTTTGGCAATCTCGATATCGAAACCTACTATGGTATCTTTGCCATCGATGCTCTTATGAAACTCATAGGGTGCGTAATCTGCGCTGGTACCAAGTACAATGACTTCCTTCTCTGTTGCGTCACCTTCAGCAGTCGAAGCTGGAGCCGAAGGATTACCTGTTGTCTGTTCCTGCCCACAAGCCGACATGATTACAACCATCAATGACAACAACACTGGTAAAAGAATTCTTTTCACAGAGCATACCCCTATTCTTTTTTTGGAATGATACACATCTAAATCTGTATACAATATACATCGTACTATATAAGGAACTTTATGTAAGATATACTAACAAACATTTGCATTTTCAGCAATAACTTTCAACCATTTATGGACTCATATCCCATTGTAAGCAAGATATCTAACACTCATATAACATCAAATAGGCGTTTGAGTTAGCTTGCCCAACTTCCCCCTCGGTGTTAAGATGATAAAAACTTATAACACCTGAACGGCGCACCACACTTGAGCCCAGCTCACACATCCTATCATTACTATATACAGAAGGGGGAATTCGGTATGGAAGTACCTAAATACCGTTCCTTGAAAGATCACGTTTACGACTATATCGCCCAGAAGATTCAGGACGGAACGCTGCTCCCCAATCAGAAGATCAACGAAGCAGAGATATGCAAAAAGCTGGACATCAGTCGCACTCCGACAAGAGAGGCGCTGTTTCAGCTTGCATCAGACAATCTGCTGCAATATATTCCGCGCCGGGGGTTTATTGTTGCTCCTTTTGATTCTGGCAAAAAGCTTGAATTCTCCCAGGCCATCGGGGTACTGGAAGCTCTCGCCGCCACACTCGCAGCAGATCATTTGAGATCATCCGACCTACTTGAGATGGAAGCACTTATCGCAAGAATGGATGAAGACATTGCCCAGCTCGATCTTACCGCCTATAGTAAAGACCAATATCAATTTCACAACTTGTACATCCAGCGATGTGGCAATTCAACCGTTATTGAAATGTTGGATACATTGAAAAACAGCTTCATTCGCCAGTCGTATGTAAGTGACAACAAATCGAAGTTATCCGGGGTGCTTCAGGAGGTTAACGAGGAACATCGCCAGATTCTTAACGCCTTCCGTACCAACGACAAACCGCAACTGGAGTCCCTCCTCAAACATCACTGGCGAATTATCGACAACGATATGCTGTAATGGTTTCCCGGGCTGCATTCAAACTGCTGCAGTTCAATAAGGCAACTCACCCTGTGAGTTGCCTTATCCTTTTCTCAAACCAATAACTTACGCTTAAGTCCACCTTCATCAGCATTCATCTCTCGTCTGGCGGGACCTTTGCATCAAAAACGGCATAGCCCAACCTTTTACCGTATCTCGCCAGCAATTGGTCATTGGTTTCACTCATGCGCCGGACCTGTTCATCCTCAAACAGAGCCATGTCCAGTTCCCGGTGCGGATCATGATCCACTCCCCATTTCCCCATGGACCGAGAGTGCTCACGAACCAACACGCTGGTAAATCCGCACTTTTTGAGTCGCTTCTTCCATACCGTTATGGTGGCCAGTGTCCTCATTCCATAAAAATGCTTCAACCTGCGGCTCATCAGCTCAGTTTTCCGTCCGCACAAAATCATCTCCCTGTCAATCAAACGCCCTCCTGGTTTCAAAACCCGTATATATTCGGAGAGCGCAGCACGCCAGCGAGTAAATATCGTAACCGACTCTACAAACACTACATCAAATTGATGATCCGGAAAAGGTAACGCAGTGACATCCGCCTGAATAAAACGAATATCCAGCCGTTCACGCCTTGCTCTTCTGACCGCTTTCTCCAGCATCTGATGGTGAAGATCAATCGCCGTCACCCGATACCCATTTCGCGCGAGATAACATGCCGTCCTCCCTGTACCACATCCTACTTCCAATACTCGCCCCCGTTCAGGAAGAGACAAGGAATCAATTAACTCCACTGTCGCCGTGAATCCGCCAGGATGCGCACTTCCTTCACCGAGCTTAGCCAGTAAATCATGATAATCCAATGTTTCCAGCCCCCTTCCCTCCCTCCAGTGTATGGAGCAATGGCAAAAGCGGCACATCCCTATATATTTTCCGGGTACTCGTCCATACCAATTCACTCTCTTTTTACTATGATATACAAACCGTTGATTCCAAGCGGCAAACCGCAAAATCTGAGGGGGATATGCATGCACAGAATTCATCCGGTATGTGAAGAGACGGTGTCTCCGCACGTTGGACGCCCGGTATGTATGATTATGAAAGATGGCAAGCACATATACGGTACACTTGGAGGCTGCCGGGATGGCAAGATTTATGTCAGCGGAAGTTTCGAAGGCCCACGTTTGTGCTCTGTAAAATCCAAACAGCAGCTCCGCAGAAAAGGGAAAAACAACGCAGTTACCGCAAAAAGAGTAAAGTCTTCCGCTTATGGCCCTTACGGATACGGGTACGGCGGGGGTTACGGATACGGCGCCGGATATGATGTTGCGCTGGTAACCACATTATTGCTGCTTCCATTCCTTTTCATCTAAGCAATCACACTCACTAGCTATTTTAAAATAAAAACACCCCTCATGATGGTACTGCCATGAGGGGTGTTTGTTATATTTCAATATTTCAAAACGAATAAAAAAAGGCATTCGCCAAAACGAATGCCGGGAATTTCATATTTCATTACCCTTACCTTTGCACAAGGTGTCAGGTCTAAGTTAAAAAAAAACACCTCGTTAGAGGCGGGTAAGCTATATTAAATCCGATTTCCTTTAGACATCGTCTTCATGTTACTGTTCGAATTTTCAAGCAATGGCAGCATCCTAGTCGTGCTAACCATCTCAGAAGCACATATCGGACAAGTAGGCACGCTATCAAACGCAAAATTGTCCCGCATCCATCCTTTGCACGTATCACTCGTACACTCCCAGATTGCCGCATCCGCTTGTGGAATTTCTTCCAATGGCTTTTTGCGATTATACATGACTTCTACCCCCTTGTTATGGAAAAACATCTAACCGACGTTATTTCACAGAAGCCTATACTTAGCGGAAGTCTTGACCCCGCTGGGCTACTGCCTCGACAACTTATTGGGCCGACTTACATCTATCTGCTCAAAAAAAAGAAGCTGCCTTTACCATTATAACATGTTAAAGGCAGCTATGCTTTAATTACAGTTTTACAACTTCTTCTGCTTGAGGACCACGGTTTCCTTGTACAATTTTAAATTGCACGCGTTGACCTTCGTCCAGCGTTTTGAAGCCTTCGCCTGTAATAGCGCTGAAGTGTACGAATACATCTTCTCCGCCTTCAACTTCGATGAAACCGAAGCCTTTATCAGCGTTGAACCATTTTACTGTTCCGTTTTGCATGTGAATTACACCTCCAAATAAAGATTAACATGTTCCTTTGTTCTTTGCAGCAAGCAAATAAAAATTCACACATTGAAAAAGGTACCAGTCATAACCTATAAGTGATCGCCCTTTACAATATGTGAATTAGGTTTTCCACTCTCTCTACAACTTGTTCTTATTATAACTCTAATTCTGCCAAAAAGCAAATCTTTGTATTTTCTTTTCAAACAGCTTTGGAAATACATGTTATTCGTGCTGCAGTGGACAAGTCTTGTTCAAAAGCACATCCGCTGCTGTGCGGTCTTATGAAAGGATATGCAGATCCGAACCAACTTATACATTTTTTATAAAATATTCTGGTATGCATATCCATTTCAATTAGATTCACTTATCTATACATCGAAATGAACCTACGTCCAAGCCCACATAAAAGCATCCCGATCCCAGGCGATCTGCCCGCCATGGAGCTTTCGAAATGCTTTTTTCACTTCTTTGGATAAAGAAGCATTCCCGTTCTCATTAACAAAAACAAATTCATCACCAAAATGGGTCTTCACGTATTCAATTGCTGCTTCTTGCTTCAATGTTCCGGTAAACTTAATCTCCTGAACCATCCATTCGGCGACTTCCTGTGCTGTTTTTTCCATCCTTAATCACCTGCTGTCTATTCTCATGTGCGAAAGGGGCTGACACAGGAAACCGGATCCCATGTTACCCCTACCGCCAGACTGAAGTATAACACGTGTACACCACAAGTGCTAAACGCGGTTACCAAGGCGCCTTATAAACGATCTAATGTGTAACTTCATGTCCAGCAGGTCCCGCATCGGCAGAGATCCTTTTTTCTTTTCGAGCACTATAGATCAACCATACACAATGAACAGCAAGAACGATTAACAAGAAAAGATCATAAGGAAGAGTATTTGTATCCTGGAGGTCATCACTTAGGAACTGGATCAAATTATGTATGAAGTGAAACAGAATCAAGGGAATGATGTTCCCATTTTTCAGCATTAACAGCGCCAGTACAGCTCCGAGCAGTAATGCATAGATCAGCTGCAGCATCGTATCCGCCATACTTTGACCTGAGAGTGCATTCAACATATGTGTAATGGAAAATAAAATGCTTGAGGTCACTACCGCTGCCACTGCACTTTTGCGAAGTAATGTTTTGAAAATAAGTCCGCGGTATACGGTTTCTTCCACAAAGGCAACGAGCAGCGTGAAAAAGATAAAGAAGGTCACTTTCGCTAAAGTCAGCTCCGCAAAACCTTTCAGGGCGATTGTACCCAGTACAAGGAGTAGCGGAATATAATACTTTGCGTGCTGAACCGGGATGGTTCTTAGGGAACGAAATCCCGTCTCGGCCCACCTGCGCCGCAGGGTCAGATAAATGATGAGTACAACAGCCATCGGCGTAAAGGACATAAGCACTGGCGAAGTGTAATCCAATTGCTTCACCGTCGCCACAGCCCCTGCTGCAAATACAGCGAGCAAGAGCAGCAGTTCAATGATAATCACAGCCAGTACCGGTCTGCGTACGGAGAACGATGGTTTTTTTCCGGTTTGCGGGGTTGCCATGGGTGAATCAGCCTCATTTCGTTGTCATTTGTCGTTGTCATGAGAATTTGATATGACAATTTAGTTGTATCATATCAGTTAACTTTCGAGTATCCTTTTTTGGATAAATTTATAAAAGTAACAAAATAGAGACTTTCTCTACCCTCTTTTCCCCTAAAATCAGGTATGGCTTGTGTTCAAAACTGTCATCATAGTAGTACGAAAGATATTGGCTGCAGGGTTAACCATACTCTGAAGCGTCTTATAGAGAGAAAAGGTAAAATAACGAACGTACATGATGCATAACAAATCAGGGGGTCAATATGAAAGAACTATTTCTGCGCTGGGGGCATCTGCTGGCTATACTCTGCATACCACTTCAAGGCACCATATATGTTTTTCTAGGCAGTAATCCGGGTGACAATGTCTTCTACAATTACGCTTGGATTGATACACAAATTCCATTTATCAAAGAATTTATCTACCCATACATTAGTTGGATGCCCATTCTATACCTTGGCTTTATCTATCTGGGCCTGACGAATAAATCGTTATTCTGGCGTACACTACTGACCTATAATGTCGGAGTCATCGCGGCCAACATCTGTTTTGCAGTCTTTCCAACGCATGTCCCGCGGCCAATGGTTGGCGGAACGGATCTGAGCAGTACGTTAGTTCAGTTCATCTATGCCAATGATGCTCCATTCAACTGTTTTCCAAGCGTTCACTGCCTCACAAGTTATCTGCTGTTTATAATCATTAATCGGCATTTGAATTTCCGACCACTCGCCCGAATCTCCTGGTCAGTGTGGCTCTGGCTGATCATTGCTTCAACGGTGTTTGTAAAACAGCACTCCCTGCTGGATGTTGCAGGCGGTATTTTGTTTGCGGAAGCAGCGTATTGGGCCGTCCGGGCAGTCTTGGCCCGCAGCAGCCTTGCCCGCAAAAAAACGAAGCAGCGTGTAGGTGCTACCAATACAAGCAGCAATGCTTAATCACTCCTTACAAGCAGCAAGGATATATGCTGCATGAAATCAAAAGAGGGCCAGCGGCCCTCTTTTTTTGCATCTCTATATATAGAAGAAACCAAAAACCGACCCACCTCCAGGGTTAAAGTTCCATCTCAAATCACAGGAGGACGCTCATGGAGCCAGTCGGAAGGCTGGGTTCCGGTTATGCGCTTGAAAATGCGGTAAAAGTACGACAAGTCCCGATAACCAAGAAATTCGGCAATCTCCTGAATGGACAACTGTGATTCGGTAAGGAGATATAACGCCCGTTTCATCCGCTGGTCATGCACATACTGGCTGATCGTTTGATTTGTCATGCTTTTGAACAACGCTGCAGCATAATTGGGCGTCTTGCCAATCGCATCTCCGAGATCATCCTTCGTTAACTTTTCCCGGTAATGGCGCTCAATGTATCGTTTCATCCGCTCTGCGTGCATATGTTTCTCTGGTGGAATAACTCCCCGGTCCAGTTCCCGATTCACATAAATCAACACTTCCATCAATAAGGCCTGACTCATCATGACATAATAAGAAGGACGTTCCTGCCACTGCTGGTGAATCGCCTTCATGCGTTCATGAATCAGCTCGTAACATCCGGGTCTATGCCGTAACACTTCTGCCCGTTCCAATGCAGGCAATCCATCGGCATGATCTCCTTGCAAATGGACAACAATTTGAGTGTGCGTTACCGTAGGAATACTTTTGCCATAGTAGGAGACATCACCGGGAATCAACAACAATTCCCCCTTCTCCATAATCTGTTTCTCGCCGTTCACCCAATATACACATTTGCCATATGTAACCAAGCTGAGCCGCCAAGTTCCTTCGGTTTGCACTGCTTCTTCGTACCAACCGACGCCATTAATATGCCTTACTTCTAACGGAGTGATCATAACTCACCTCATTACTGGACTATACTCCAATCATTGTACTATAGTTCATACCCTGATTCGACAGAAAACGCTACAATACACACATAAGCAAAATATGAGGAGGAAATCAGCATGTTGAAAACAAAGATTATTTGTACTATGGGACCTGCTTGTGACTCGATCGAAACATTGAAAGTAATGATTCAGGAAGGCATGACGGTGGCCCGTCTGAATATGGCTCACGGTGAGCTGGAAGACCACGTTACCCGGATTAACAACATCCGCCAAGCAGCTTCCGAGCTGAACAAATATATACCTATTATGATGGACATCAAAGGACCGGAAGTTCGGATCGGCAAACTGAAAGAAGCATCCTGCCACTTGCAAGCAGGCAAAGAGCTGATTCTGACAACGGAAGAAATCCTGGGTGACGCAGAGCGTATCTCCGTAAACTATCCTGAATTGAATCTCGTTGTGAAGCCTGGCGATCGCATCCTGATTGACGATGGTCTGGTAGACCTGACTGTACTCTCTGTAGAAGGTTCGGATATTCATTGCAAAATCATCAGCGGCGGCATTCTTAAACCACGTAAAGGTGTAAACTTGCCAGGAATCAAAACGACTCTGCCGGGTGTAACCGAGCGTGACGTTATGCACATCGGATTCGGAATCGAAAACGATATCGAAATCATTGCAGCTTCCTTTGTTCGCAAAGGCGATGACATTCGTGAAATTCGCAGCATCCTGAAAGAGCGCGGTGCAGAGCACGTGCAGATCATCTCCAAAATTGAAAATCAGGAAGGTATGACCAACCTGGACGATATTATTGAAGCTTCTGATGGTATCATGGTAGCTCGTGGTGACCTCGGGGTTGAAGTACCGATTGAAGACGTGCCTATGATGCAAAAAGAAATGATCGACAAATGTAACCGTGCAGGTAAACCGGTTATCGTTGCTACACACATGCTGGAATCCATGCAAGTTAACCCGCGTCCAACCCGTTCCGAAGTCAGCGACGTAGCGAACGCCGTTCTTCAAGGCGCTGACGTAGTCATGCTGTCCGGTGAATCGGCTGCAGGTAAGTATCCTGTTCAATCTGTTCGCACAATGGCTGCTGTTGCACGTCGTGCTGAAACGATGATTGATTACAAAGAGCAATTCGGTCAAAAATCAGCTGCACAAGTAGCCGACATTACGGAAGTTATCAGTCAGGGAGCTGTAAGTTCCTCTCTTGTACTGAATGCCAAAGCGATCATCACTTCCACAGAAAGTGGCTTCACGGCACGCATGATCTCCAAGTACCGTCCGAAAGCACCGATTATCGCCGTTACTCAGCATGAAGAAGTACTCGCTAAAATTTGCTTGCTCTCCGGCGTTATCCCAGTTATGGGCGACAAAGTAACGACGACGGATGAAATGTTCGAATCTGCTACACGTAACGCAATCAAAACGGGTTATATCGAAAAAGGCGACATTATCGTGTTGTCCGCAGGTGTACCTATCGGTCAATCCGGTAATACCAACCTGATCAAGGTTCAACAAGTATAATTCAATTCAATCGATACTGTTAAAATATAGACAAATAAAATCCACCGAAGGCTCGGCTGCCTTTCGGTGGATTTTTTGATGTGACGATTCAGGTATATTTTTTTTACCAGCCGAAGTCCAATGTTTTTCCCGTTTCTGCCCAGGTTTTGATACTGCTTAAAATCATCCACCAGCTGCTCTGCGCGTTTGCATAGGAAGGATGATTCTCCGTAAATTGATCATTGATCAAGGTCAGTTTGGTACATTCGCCCACGGTCTCGAGCTGGAAGACTACTCTGGATTCAAGATCCGTATGATTCGCATGATACGAGGGTCCAGGATGCTCCCGATAACTGAGTCTGGATAAAGGTTCGAACTCTAAAATGTCACCGTACACATGGACGGTTTCAGCACCATCATTGCCTGGTCCTACATAAGCAAACGGCTGGCCTGGTTGAAAATTGGAACGAAGTTCACTGCCAAAGAAACTGCTTCGTGTGCCGTCAGGTGAAATCAGGGCATTCCACACGTCTTCCAGCCCGGCATTGATATAAAATTCATATTTTAATTCCATGAACTCACTCCCCTATGCAATGGATATGCGATCTACCAACTCGCACTCCTATCCTATCGTTATACCCCTAACTTCGTATTGTAAAAACACGACAACCGGAAAAATAAGAGCAGGATTAGTCACCGGACAGTCCTATCGATATATATCTAAATAATAAGGAAAGTCCGTGCTTTGCTTTAGCCAGTCACCTCGTTCCATAACGGATAACTAAACCATATAGTTCTTTGCCAGAAGTTCAGATATACTAAAATGGAATGAAATAACAGGAGTGGTACCATGAGTTTGCCCCTATTCATTGGTGGGGCGTCATCAGAAAGGAAGCAAAGCATGAGCCAAACTACGAATATTATGGGTATTTCTTTTCCCAACCTTACCATGGAGCAGACCGTCACCATTCTAGGTGATGTTGTAGATCAGCGTAGCACTGAACTCTTTCATGTCATTACGGGAAACCCGGAAATCGTCATGTCGTGTCAAAAGAACCAACCACTTCGGGCGATCGTGGATCAAGCCGGACTGGTTACCGCCGACGGGGCAGGCATCGTGATGGTCTCACGCTTCCGAGGCGGGCAATTGACTGAGCGGGTAACCGGCTGTGATCTTTTATTCCGCTTATTGGAAGAGGGAAACCGGAAAAGTTGGTCCTTCTATTTGCTTGGAGCAGAAGAGAAGGTTAGTAAACGGGCAGCGGAAGTCATAGAGGAGAATTATCCGGGTGTAATCGTTAGCGGCAGGCACCATGGTTTTTTCTCAACGGATGAGGAAGAGCACATTGTGGAGGAAATTCGCAATGCACAACCAGACTTTCTTATTGTCGCACTCGGAGCACCGAATGCCGAGCACTGGATCGACAAACACCGCCATCTGCTGAATGCTCGTGTAGCCATTGGCGTCGGAGGAAGCCTGGATATCGTCGCAGGCAAGACCAAACGTGCCCCGGCCTCTTGGCAAAAGCTAAATCTGGAATGGTTGTACCGGCTGCTCAGCCAACCCTCAAGATGGCGAAGACAGCTTATATTACCACGTTTTGCTGTTCGAGCACTGCTGTTCCGAGAGCAGAAGTGACCGGACAAGACCCATGTTTTTCTGTACCTGCGAACACAGGGATAGCCACATTAAATACAGAGGAGATGAACAAGATGGAATCCTCAACCCATATCCGCAGACCCAGCATGGGCCTGCTTCAACTGGACGAAGGCAACAAAAGATATGAGCTGACACGGCATGCTCCTGCGGAAGCGCTCAGTCCTTTTGTTAAACATTACTGGATGGTATCGTGGGATCTTACAGGTCTTGAATCCTATCCACAGCATGTGGTGCCCAATCCCTGTGTTAATCTGGTCGTAGAGCGAGGCAACACGTTTTTCTTCGGTCCTTCCGGGCGCAAATTCTCCTATCTCATTCGCGGAAAGGGACAGGTGTTTGGTGTGAAGTTCCGACCGGGAGGATTCTATCCCTTTGTTCGTCTCCCCGTCTCATCATTGTGTGAACGACCGTTAGAAGTTTCCCGTGTGCTTGACGCGAGCGCAGCTTCATTGGAAGAACAACTGCTCACCGACGGCAGAGATGTCGATAAAATCAGTTACATGGATCAGCTTCTATGTGCACATCTTCCAGCCAAGGATACCCAAGCGAGACTGGTTCACGATATCGTGCAGCAGATTGAACTGAACCGGGAACTGTTGAGAGTGGATGATCTGTCGTCGTTCTGGAACATTCATACAAGAAAACTCCAGCGCCTGTTCAATCAGTATGTAGGAATCGGCCCCAAAACGGTAATCAAGCTCTACCGACTGCAAAATGCAGCCGAACTGATTGACCGCGGTCTTCACTGCGATCTGGTTAAGCTATCTCAGGAGCTTGGATACCACGATCAGCCTCACTTCATCAAGGACTTTAAATCCATTATCGGGAGTACACCCGAAGAATACATCCAATCACGCAAAAACCTGCCCCCAAATATCAGGACAGGCGTATAACTTCAATCGTATCACCAGTGTGGATTGCACCTTCCCGCTCAACCGAGCAGACAATACCACGTTTTCTGCGGGCGGCAGGCACGAATTTTTTGCGCAAACCATCCTGTTCATAGACTTGCTCAATCACTTTCCCTGGATGAACACAAGGAAGATTCTCGCCTTCGCATATCAAACCTGTCCCGTCAGGAAACAGAAGCCGCGTTCCGGCAGGCAGCTCAGTTAAGCGGTCAATGCCACGAACCAGCATATTGGCACCAAGCCATTCCGGACGAATTTCGGGAATGTTCATTTTCTCTGCGATGAGAGCACATTCCTCCTCCGACACAATACTAATCTGCCGACGATTGGCAATCATCGTGCCCCGCTTATATATCTTCTGTCTGGAGTCCGCCGAACGCAGCAGGCCATAATGACGGTCTCCCGGTATTCCAGCAAGCTCAATATCGATTAACGGTACGGTCCGCGTAACAAACGTCGATGGATCGTCTGCAAGCAGCACGTATTGAACGGTTCCCATGCCAGTCCCCTCTTTTCCATGAGCAATTCATCTCTTCGAATATATTATTACCCAACAGGCAGACTTCAGCAATCGGCATTTGTTGATCCTGCAAATGAATTTACTCCGAGCTCCTCATCACGTGAAATCCCCTAACTCCCTTACCCTTAGGTAGCATCAGCAGCAAAATGAACGCACCTGCCAGAAAGAGTACACCACTCGCAGTAAATACCGTCGTTAGGTTCAAATGGTTCATTAGATAACCTGCAGACGACATGCTAATGACCATCATGCCCATAAACACCGGAGTAACTGCCCCTCCCACTCGGCCAATAAAGGTCGTATCCGTATTGCGCATAATCATCGTCTGAATGCCTACATGAATCCAAGGATAAAAGAAACCATTAATCACCTGAGCGATCATGGTCAGCAGAATATTAGCGGACCAGCCCATCATGATTGTTCCGAGCGCACTGATCAGCAAACCTGCAGCGAGCAGCACTTGAGGCTGAAGTTTTTTGGCTGCACTCATGATGATTGCGCCCCCGACCAGCATGGCTGCACCATTAACCATGAGCAGCCACTGTAGAAAAGTTTTGTCCTGTCCCAGATTATCGATGACAACAAAGAGCATCAACGGTTGTATCAACCCTGCAGCCAGCCCGGCTACCGCAAAAGTCATAACCATTGCCCGAAGAGCAACATTGGCATACACATATCGAAATCCCTCAGCCAACTCTTGATGGAAGGAGCCACGAATGCCTGTAGCCACAGTATGCCCTTCATCTTTGGGTAACCGCGAGAGAACCAGCCCGGATAGCAGAAACATCACAGCTGTAAGAACAAGAGATACTTCGATCCCGTAGTTCTGATAGATGACCGTTCCGATCATGGGACCAACCACCATAAAGACAGCAACCATCGTTTGAAACATGGCCATTACTCCCTGCAACCCCTCACCTGGGACGTGCTGCTTGAACAGCTTCATTGCAGAGGGCTGTGAAAATTGAGAGAAAACGGCTGAAACCAAGGTACCCAACAACACTGAATACCATGGACCAAACATTAAGGCAACCAGCACAACTACCGCAGAAAGTGAGGAAAACAGATCACACCACACCATGGTACGTTTGGGCCTCCAGCGATCAGCGAAGGTTCCTCCGATTATTGCAAAAATAAAGATGGGTGCATACTCCGCCACAGAGATCCATGATACGGCCTGCGGATCATTGTTGGTCAGATCAGTCACATACAAGAGTATGGCAAAATTGCGTATCCAGATCCCCAACTGCAGTAGTAATCGCGAAATGACTATGGTACGTACATATGGATTACGAAACACTTTAACTCCTCCTTCGGACTTTTTAAACAAATTATTATAAATAACGTTTGTTTATTTATAGATAATATAATTTATTGTTTGTTATTATGCAATAATTTGTTTCCTCAGTTGTCCTATCCATATTAATTTTACTCAATTTATTTGTTTAAAATTTAATTAGTACTTTTAGTTGTGGATGCAAACAATTATACTGAGAAGATAATGAAATAAATTACATAAAAGAAAGCAAGGTGTTCGTATTGATCGGTTTAGTTTTTGTGGCTCTGGTAGCCATTGAACACATTTACATCATGATCATGGAGATGTTTATGTGGACTCGTCCACGTACAATGAAAACCTTTGGTCTCACACCAGAATTCGCAGAATCAACCAAGTCTCTGGCAGCTAACCAGGGGCTTTACAACGGTTTTCTCGCAGCGGGGCTAATCTGGGGATTGGTGTATCCAGACACGGTGATTGGTCAGCACATTCAGATCTTCTTCCTGGCTTGTGTCATCATCGCAGCCCTATACGGAGGAGCAACTGCTTCCCGGTCTATTATCGTCAAACAAGGATTGCCAGCAATGATCACATTGCTTCTGGTGCTTTTCCTCTAATCAGCTCTTGAGTGGTAACTCACTGCCCTTATTCATTACAGACCAGAGTATGGTATGGTAAGGTAATAATGGAATCAGTTATACCCATTACCGTGATGGATTTGGAAAGGAGAATGTCTCATGGGACTGTTTGACAAGCTTCGGCGTCGCAAAAAGGAACCTGTATCTGTAGGCGGAGCCGTCGAATCTTCTTCACATAGTGAAACCATTGTTGGTTTTGTCCTTTTGGAACAGGATGACTGTGATTTTGATCAATTCATCCACACGATGAAGAAGGATTGGGATATTAATATCGAAGAGAGTTCAGAAGAGGGTAACCTTTTCTTTGAGGTAGATGGGATGCAGGTGGTATGTGCTTATATCGGTGCCCCTGTTCCTGACCGGGAAGTAGAGGAGAACGCCAAATTAAATATATTGTGGCGTGAAGCCGAACAAGTCACTTCCAGGCATCAATCACAGATTATCGTCTCTGTTCTGAACGCACCGGATGCGATTCAGGGACATATCCTGTTTACCAAGACAGCAAGTGCACTGTTACAGCTTGACCATGCACTCGCCATATATTTGGCACCACTTGTTGTCGAGGCTCGTCAGTATGTTGAGACAAGTTATATCCTCAAGCAGGACGAGTTGCCTGTTTCCCTATGGATTTTTATCGGGATGTATCAAAATGCGGAAGGCGCTTCAGCTTATACGTATGGATTGCGTAACTTCGGAAAAGAAGAGATCGAGATTATACATTCAGCCAACCCATTAAGTGATGTATTTGAAATGATGTTTATGACGATGACCTATGTGGTTGAAAATGACATCACGTTGCACGATGGGGAGACCCTCGGATTTACAGCTGAGCACAAGCTCCCAATTATCCGGTCCAAGGGAGTAGCTACAGAAGGCAGCAGTTTAAAGATCGGATATTAATTAACATGTAGTCATATAAGAAGCAGCCCACAGGGGCAAGCTCAGCATCCCCCTATTTGTCTCCTGAAATAAATAGAGCCGTCCAAAGCATTAACCTGGACGGCTCTCTTATTTTTGAAGCCGCTATTTCACCCTCATCCTAGATTCCCTAAAATTAACTCTGCTAGTATAAAAATAGTTCATAAGTATTATATAATCTCAAAAATTTGTTTCAACACCCGATTTTCGGGTATAATTAATAGGTCAATAGACTTATATATTACATAATTTTTTCGAGGGAGTTGCCTGTATGTCTGTACGACGTTTGGATTCAAAGGAACCTATTATTGAAATAATCTGGGATGGCATGGTTTCCCCTGAAGAAGTAGAACAAACGAATCGGGAAATTCAAAATATTGCGCAGCAATTGAATAATTCGTTTGATGTACTGGTGGACATGCGGAACATGAAGGCTTTCTCCCAAGAAACCAAAGAGAAAATTGTGAAGCACCAAAAGCTGCTCACACAATGGGGTATGAGACGTGCGAGTGTAGCGGTCGGCAGTGCCATTGCGAAGATGCAGCTCAATCGAATCTCCAAGGAATCGGAGCATCAGACGGAATTCCAATGGGAAACATATGATGAAGCACTAGCATTTTTGACGAAATAAGAGAAGCGTTCCCTTATGGGAACGCTTCTTCTATGTTTAGATCCATTTAGACTCCCGTAGTACTCAAAGGGCTGGATGAAGTCGACATAACATGGTGACCGATGTACCACACATCCCAATCTCCTCGAATCCAAAACGCCGGTAAAGTCGGATGGCCGCATTGTCTGGATCTACGCTGAGCGACACTGCATCAATCCCCCTCTGCCGAGCTTCTTCCAATGCCGCTTGCATCAGAAGAGTGCCCAATCCTTTTCCACGTGCTTCCTCAATGACTGCCATGCCCATCTCTGGTGTAGCAGCGTTCACGTAACCGTATCCGGCATTGTGCTCATCATACAAACGTAAAGTGATCGAACCCAGTTTCCTGCCTAATGGATCTACCGCGATATATCCAAAATCCCCTGTTCTTCCCCAGCCTTCCACGTACTTGGATAGTTCTGGAGAATGTACAATCCCAGGTTCCAAAGGTGCATCACCCGCCTGGGTATGCAGGGAAGCGTATAACATCTCCCACAGGAACGGAACATCTTCCGTTTCAACAGGACGCACATGGTACTTGGTCATGATTCTTCCTCCTTTATTCCCTCAAAGAGGCGCTCCATCTTGTACCAATTCATATCTTGCGACACCTTATAATCCTGTAGTTTATCTCGCGTATCATTACCGTCATAGATCGTCATTGAATGTTTGTTATATAAGGTGATTCCATAACCATTGATTTCACGTTCCTCTTTGTTAATCATAAGACGCCACTCATAATAATAGGGAGATTCCCGTTCTGTATCCCTCTGATTAATCTTCTTCAATTCAATGTCCTTATAGTCCTTCAGAAAGTCTTGGATTTCCCCCGCATCCTTGATGATCACTTCCTCCCTGTCCCCCGATTTACTTGAAAATCTCGTGATTTCTAACCGGTCGAATTTGTCCAGCATGGTCATGTGATCCGTAACCTCTGCCCGAAACGTGGTATGCTTTTGGGATATGTACACGGGTATCGCTGTAGCTACTAAGGCAAGTAAAATAACGATACCCAAAATCAGCCTTCTTTTTCTATTCATAAATCAACCTCCTCTCGTTAACCTATATGCGACTGTATCCATCTATAGTTGGAAAAATCCTGATCCGCTAAAATGTTGTGGGTCCTTCGCCCTCTGATGCTGTGCTTCCCATTCTCCTTCTCTCTCTGGGGGTGCTACGTATCCACTAAAACTGAGCTGTAATCGAGATTGATCCTGCAATGTACCCAACACATAATTTTCCACAAGTTCTACTGAGCTGGAATGATCGGAGGAGAGATAACCGGTGTTATCGTACACTTTGCAAAACTCTTTTCGTATCATGTCACCAACTCTGACCTCTCTTACTTGTACCAAAACTTATGCCTGTGCTGAAACTCCCTCTTCCAGGGCTATATTGGCCGTGTACTCTGCGTCGTAGCACTCCAAGATTAGGGAAGGTGTTGGTTCCTCTGTAGTGTTGGCCTTCTGGCACTCATGCTCCTGGCTGATGGGTTCCTTCGACGTTCTCTCACCCGTAAGTTCGGTATATCTCTCTTGAAACTGTTCAGGAGATAGTTTCGTAACTTCCCAGTCCATCACATTAGTCTGAGAAGGATCCTGTGTGAGGGATTCAACAGTTGATCTCGTAGTGATCTCCTTCTGACCAGAAGAAAAATCCAGTAGCAATAAGCCCACAATGAAACATATGGATGCAGCAAGTCCCCACCTTTTAATAAAATTACCCATCCTTCTCATCCTAATATCGTATACACTCGAATATAGTATGTTCTTCCTATTATACCATTTCATCCATATATTGTTCTATATTATTGCATCCATCCAAACAGACATATCAAATATTATAGCTACCCTATGCGAAAAACAGCTTACCTCCCCCTACCAAGCAGCAGCTGGATTACATCATACCAATTGGATTTCATCAAGTCTTCTAATCCCGTAGTCCAAACGGAATAAGCCGCATCCACCCTCATACGAGGTTGAATCCGGCTTGTTTGTATATCTCACTGAGCTGATGTGATGCTGCATCCTGAATCATGAATGAATGGAAACATCCCCCGTTGACTCTCTGATCACCAGCTCGGGTTTCAGAACCAATTTCTGTGGCCGTTTATGCTCATCCTTCAACTCATCGATCAGCAGATCTACAGCACGATGCCCCAAATCCTCAATAGGCTGGGCGACCGTCGTGAGCGGTGGATTGGTCACGGATGCGAGAATGGTATTGTCGAATCCGATGATGGAGACATCTTCAGGGACTCGCAGACCGAGCTCTTTTGCTGCTTGCAGCGCACCAATGGCCTGCATATCATTACAACAGAATATGCCGGTTGGCCGGGTGGTTTGCCCGAGCAGCACAAGCACCTCCTGTTTGGCTGACTTTATGTCCGCGGTTGATTCCCTGACCTGGGAAGATTCAAAAGCAAGACCTGCTTCCTCCACTGCTTCCCGGAATCCGCGTATACGTTCCTTACTGCTGCTGACCTTGAGGGGCTCTGACACCACCGCAAGGCGGGTATGACCCAACTGAAGCAAATGCTGCGCGGCCAGTGCGCCACCAAGCCTGTCATCGATCGCAACGGTGTGCACCGAGAGGGATGGCAGTTGACGCGCAATTAAGGCAACAGGTATGGATTGCTGCAGAAGGGGTGACAAAATCTCGGCATTATCAATACCCGTTCCGATCATCATGCCATCGACTCTTTTTTGCTGAAGCAGGTTCAAATAGCGCTCTACCCGCTCGTCCTTATTGTCCGTGCTGCAGATCACGACGCTGTACCCCAGCTGACGGCTTCGGTCTTCTACCGCTCTGGCAAGCTCGGCAAAATACGGATTGGATATATCGGGTACAAGCAGACCGAGCGTATAGGTTTGCTTGCCCGTAAGTGCAGCAGCAATCGCGCTAGGTTGATAGTTAAGGCGCTCCATAATCTCCATAACCTCAGCGCGCCGCTTTTCACTGATTTTCCCTTTGCCGTTAATGACCTGTGAGACTGTGGCAATGGATACGCCCGCCTCTCGTGCAATATCATAAATGGTTGCTTTCATTGTTAATTCCCCATCTGTGCTATATACAATATTCTTATATATAGGTAATCGTTTTCTTCTCATTATGCAGGGGGAAGTCTGCATTCGCAACTCGAAGCCACACTATAAGATGCTGATGAGAACGCATTACCTTTTCATTAGCCAATCATGGTCAGGGTCATTATAAAATTTCCAGGTTCGAGTCGGGCCCGCCATCACATTAAGGTAATACACCTCATATCCCGGTGGAGCACCTACTGGGTGGTATCCGCAAGGGACAAGCACAACTTCACCATTGTTCACTGCCAGTGTCTCATCCACTGACCGATCATCCGTGTAAATGCGTTGAATGGCAAACCCCTGCACCGGCTGCACCCGGAAGTAATAGGTCTCCTCCAATAGTGATTCTTCAGGCAAGGCATCCCGGTCATGTTTATGCGGCGGATAACTCGACCAATGTCCATCAGGCGTAAATACTTCAACGACGAGCAGACTGTCCGCTTCCTTCTGTTCCGGTAATATGTTATGAATCTGGCGCTCCAGATTGCCATACCCGCGGGTCTCTACTCCAACGTCTTCCGGTGTGATGAGACGAGCTGGATATGTTCCTTTGCCTGGTGCGGCACATATGGCTATCTCCAATGCCGAAAGAGCCTTGATCTCCACCTGATCGGAGCTAGAGACATAGACGGAATAAGGAGGTGTTTTCTCAAATATGCTCATTCTCTTCCCAACGTTCTGCCACGCATGCTCCCGCGTACTTATATTGGCCAGCCCGCTAAGCAGTACGATACAGAGTTCCTGATCACCGCTCTCGCGGGTGAAGGATTGCCCTTCTGCAAGCTGTACTACCTGAAACCCAACATACTGCCAACCAGCAGACTCTGGAGTTACGTGTATAAGCGTGCCGTCCCCCTCCGAATGTACTGCCGGTTTCACGATACGTTCTGACATGCTGCAGCCTCTCCTTTCTGTGCGCACGCTGAAATAAATTTTTAGGGAGATGCAGTTTGAGATTCCATTGTCACCCCGGTGACTTCTCGCAGCTTGACAGGTCTCCCCTGTTCCATGGACATCCTTGCAGCCAGTGCAATCCGTTCAGCCTGAACCGCATCATGGCCGTCGACAGTAACAGGTGTATCCTTCAGGATCGCTTCAATAAAAAGGGCCGTCTCCTGCACATAAGCCTCATTGTATCTTTCCAGAAAAAAGTGAAGCGGTTTATCCCGCATAAGCCCTGCCGCTGTACTAATCTCTGCCGTATTGGGATGATCATTTGCAGCTGCTGCACTGCCCAATGAGCCAAACACCTCGACACGCTGATCATATCCATATAACGCTTGGCGGCTGTTATCAATGACCCCGATAGCCCCATTTTCAAAACTCATCGTCACAATGGCTGTGTCCACATCTCCATGCTCTGCAAAAACAGGGTGGATCAGCACATTCCCTTGGGCATACACTTCCTCTACTTCACTTCCCGACAGATAACGTGCCATATCAAAATCGTGAATCATCATATCCATGAAAATCCCGCCAGATACCCGGATATACTCCGCGGGCGGCGGGCTTGGGTCCCGTGAAGTGATTTTGATAATATGCGGATCACCGATCGTCCCATCCTGCACGTGGTCCCGCACCCGTTTGAAGTTGTGATCGAAACGGCGGTTGAATCCGATTTGCAGCTTCACGCCAGCCTTTTGCACAGCCGCTACAGCCGCTTGGGTTTGAGCCAAATCCATACTGACCGGCTTCTCGCAGAAAATATGCTTGCCCGCTTGCGCTGCTTGTTCAATTAAGGGTACATGCGTATCCGTCGAGGAGCAGATCAGTACAGCATCCACGTTCGGCATCGAAATAAGCTGACTGCTGTCTGTTGTTACAACCGGAATTCCCCTTACGGAGGCCCAAGCCTCCAGCTCAGGCCCCGCAAATAAATCACTGATTCCTACAATTTCGGCATGCGGGTTGCGCAGGAGATTGTCTGCATGAATTTTACCGATCCGTCCGGCACCGATAATGCCAATTCTCACTCTGTCCTTGCCCATTTTGTTATCCTCCCTGTCCCTGTTCGCTCGCTATAGGATGCCTCTTGGTCTGGCTTATCCCTAGGATTGTTACCAGCGGGCCGTCACCATCTTTTTGCGCGTATAAAATTCAACACCATCCGTACCGTTGGTGTGCAGGTCACCGTAGAAGGATTTCTTCCAGCCGGAAAAAGGGAAAAAGGCCATTGGCGCAGGTACGCCCAGGTTAATACCAAGCATGCCTGCATCAATCGTTTCACGGAATTGTCGCATGCTCGCCCCGCTACGAGTGAACAAGCACGCCCCATTGGCAAAGTCGGAACGATTCGCCAGCTGGATTGCTTCCTCGAGCGTATCTACTCTAGCTATGGAGAGTACAGGGGCGAAGATCTCATCCTTCCAGATTTTCATGCTGCTCTGAACCTCGTCGAATATGGTGGGTCCAACAAAATATCCGGATGTGCTTGCCGCTTCATCCTTGCGGCCATCACGGATCAAGGCTGCGCCTTCCTGTTCTCCAGATTCAATGTAGCTGAGCGTACGTTCTTTATGCGGACCTCGAATGACCGGACCGAGAAATACCCCCTCATCTAAGCCATTGCCTATCGTGATATTGTCCGCTGCTTCCACCAGCTTTTGGACCAACGCATCTGCAATATCACCAACGGCCACGACAACCGAACAGGCCATGCAGCGTTCTCCGGCTGAGCCAAAAGCTGCACTGGTGATCTCCTTCACCGTCAGGTCAAGGTCGGCATCCGGCATGACGATCGAGTGGTTTTTGGCACCGGCGAGTGCCTGCACCCGTTTTCCGTGCGCGGATGCCGTAGTGTAGACGTATTCAGCCACAGGCTGTGAGCCGACAAAAGAGATGGCTTGAACATCCGGATGTTCAAGCAGTCCGTTCACGACGTCATGCGCACCGTGAACGATGTTAAGTACACCGTCCGGAAGCCCGGCTTCCTTGAACAGCTCAGCCAGGCGCCCTGCGAGCAGCGGTGTTCGCTCGGAGGGCTTCAGCACAAAGGTATTCCCGCACGCAATCGCCAGCGGGAACATCCAGCACGGTACCATCATGGGGAAGTTGAAAGGGGTGATCCCCCCTATAACGCCGATTGGGTACCGGTACATGCCTGATTCCAGGCCCGTGGCGATATCAGGCAGCTGCTTGCCCATCATCAGATTCGGGGCACCCGCCGCGAACTCGACGCATTCAATGCCCCGCTGTACTTCCCCGTAGGCTTCGGCATAGCTTTTGCCGTTCTCCAATGTGACCAGCCGGGCCAGTTCTTCCCAGTGTTCTACCAGCAGCTGCTGGTAGCGGAACAAAACACGCGCACGGCGAGGAACTGGTGTGCTGCTCCAGGATGGGAATGCCTCTCTTGCCGTTTGGACCGCGAGATCCACGTCTGCCTGTTCTGACAGCGGTACGTGTGCAATGACTTCCTCCGTAGCCGGATTCATGACCGGCTCGGTTTGGGTTGCCACCGGGGCTACCCAGGCACCCCCGATCCAGTTTTGTACCATCGTCACGGTTGTGGACGCTTCCGAAATCCCTTTTCCCATAGCCCTGTCTCCCTTCGCTTATATATGTTGCAGCCATTCCTTAGTAATTCAGGACACTATAATCTCGCCCCGATTACAGCGCTCAATATAGTCATTCACCTGTTCCACCGTTGGCATCGCATCCGAGCAGCTGTGACTAGAAATGACGATACTCGCTGCTGCACTGCCGTACGCCATACTGCGTTCAATCGTCCAGTTCTGCATTAATCCGTATAGGAATCCTGCTGCATAGGAGTCGCCAGCTCCAAATGTTTTCACCACACGCGCTGGGTAGCTGTCTGCACGATGGGATAACCCCTCGCGGGTATAGGCAATGGATCCTTCCTTGCCATGCTTGATAACAACAATTTCTGCTGAGTAGTCAAACCACTTTTGCGAGGTCACCTGATCGCTGCGCTGTGTATTATGGTCAAACGTCTCCATCATGTCGAATTCCTCACGGGTACCCAGGATGATATCGCATTTTTCAGCTGCAAGGTTGTAATACACTGCTGTTTCTTCCGCCGATGTCCAGGTGTAGGGACGATAATCGAGATCAAATACAATGACGGTTCCATGTTTTTTTGCATACGTTAGTGCCTGAAATACCGCTTCACGAGATGGACTCTGGGCAAGAGCCGTTCCGGAAATTAGCAGTACTTTGGAACCCTCGATCAGCTGCTCCTGCACTTCACGGGCTTGTAACAGCAGATCAGCTACATGGTCTCGGTACATCAGTATGCTGCAGTCGGTTGGACTTTTGATCTCGGTAAAAGCAAGCCCTGTCACTGCTCCTGTGTCATCGGTTACCACATTGGACGTATCAATTCCGTTGCGTTCCAGATAACTATGGATGAACCTTCCCATCTGGTCATTGGCGATTTTCCCGATAAAGGCCGTCTCCATGCCGAGCCTGGACATGCCAATCGCAATATTGGCCGGAGATCCACCTACATACTTCGTAAACGTCATCGTCTCTTCCATCGGACGGTTAATCTCATTGGCGTTTAAGTCAATGCATAGTCTTCCGATTGCGGTAAAATCCGTCTTCCTGGAAGCAGGAAAGGAAACGTAAGCCATGGCTCAGAACCCCTTTCTGTAAATGGAATAGTGTTCTAGATTGAAGGTGCTGAACGATCCAGATAAATCATACTCTTCTCTCCGAATACACCTTCTGTCTACATTGGTATTTTGATATGCACCTATGAAAAACACCTTCGTTACCTAACCCTATGGAAATCATAATAAACTCATGCCGAATTAGATGGTCTACCTAATTAATGAATTCATGTACAAGAGGGAACGTTTCGCATACTCATATGGGTTATGAATGGCAGGATCCTGCTCGCCTTCAAGCATCGCCCACCCATCGTATCCCCGATCAACCAATTCCTGCAGAATCGGTGCAAAATCAATGCATCCATCCCCGGGTACAGTAAATACCCCTTTGCGTATACAGCCGACAAAATCAGATTGTGCTGCCCGTGCCTCATCCAGAACATCCGGACGGATATCTTTTAAGTGAATATAGGCAATCCGGTCATAATGCTTACGCAGCAGAGCAAGTGGATCAGCTCCCCCGTAGTAGGCATGACCCGTGTCATAAAGCAAGTAAACGAGAGTAGGATCGGTCAATTCCATCAACCGGTCGATCTCCTCCGGCCGTTCCACTACGGTGCCACCATGGTGATGGTATGTTAGTTTCAATCCATGTTCTCGTGCAATGGCACCAGCCTCGTTCAACCCTTCAGCAAGGATGTGCCACTCGGAATCACTGAGTCTTAGCACTTCCTTCTCATGCGGAGTCCGCCGTGGATCAAAATGCAGGGAACCCCCGACCTCTGCTGTACTAATCACCGTACTACCCATCGATTGCAGAAACTCCGTGTGTCTGCGATAGCTGTCCAGCTCTGATTTCCGGTATGCCGGGTCGGAGAGCAATACCGACTTCCACTGGGAAACGAGACGGATATTACGCTTATCTAGTTCCTCACGCAGTGCGGCTGGATCCGTTGGATATTTGCGCCCCATCTCCGTACCAGTCAGTCCGAGTCGCTGAATATCATCCAAAATCTGCTCACACGTCGTGTTGTCTCCATGCTCCTTCACATCCTCGCCGACCCAGTTGATCGGATGAATCCCGAGCTGAAATGGCAGCTTGTTCATGGCTCCACATCTCCTTTATTTGAGTTCAGCATCTTGTCTGTTCAGATATATACAGTGCTGAATTAAATGAGCTTTGCTTTGGCACGTCTGGCTTGCATGGCATGATGAGCACTTACCACCTTTAGTTCCGTTGATACTTCCGGCACGCCAACATTCCACCAGGATTCATATCCTCCTGCATTTGTCCCTGGTACAACCGGAATCTCGATAAGTGTCGTCACGCTCTCATTCCTAGCATCCCTGAGCGCCTGCTCCAGCTGCTCTGCTGTTTCCGCTCGATATGCTTGTGCTCCCAGACTGCGGGCATGTGCTGCAAAATCCATCGGCAGGTAATCCCCTGTCAGTCGTCCACTCCCCGATTCCCTATAACGAAACTCGTTGCCGAATCCGTCACTGCCGTGCTCGCGCTGCAAATTATGAATGCATTGGAATCCATTGTTATTGAATAGCAAAATGGTGAACTTCTTCTGTTCCTGCAGGCTGGTCACCAGCTCGGAATGCAGCATCAGGTAACTACCGTCACCAACCATGGCATATACTTCCCGATCCGGCTCGGCAAGTGCTGCTCCAAACGCACCACTCACCTCATAGCCCATACAGGAGAAGCCATATTCCATGTGATACGTCTTCGGTGCTGCTGCTCGCCACAGGCGATGCAAATCTCCGGGCAGGCTTCCTGCCGCACACACGATGATGGAAGATGGAACAATGGTCCGATTAATAATTCCAACGGCGGTGGTCTGTGCCAAGCCGGCTTCGTGCTTTAGTTCATACAACCGATCTACTTCTCGGTTCCATTCAACCCGCAGATCAGCAACCTCGGATGGGCCGTAGCCGCTACGGTATCTCCGTTCCTGCATTGCCGTTTGCAGGGCTTGCAGACCTTCCCTTGCATCTGCCAGGATGGCTTCCCCGCCCAGCTTGGCTGCATCCATACCGTTCAGGTTCAGGTTGATAAATGTCACTTCTGGATGCTGAAAAGCGGATCGGGACGCCGTCGTGAAATCCGAGAACCGGGTGCCGACGCCGATCACAACATCTGCTTCTCTCGCGAGACGGTTTGCCGCCAGGGAGCCTGTAACCCCGATGGCCCCCACGTTGAGTGGATGGTCCCAGGACAGTGCACTCTTGCCAGCCTGGGTCTCGGCAACCGGAATGCCGAATGCCTCGGCGAAGGCAGCGAGCTGAACAGACGCCTCGGAATACAACACACCGCCGCCAGCAACCAGCAGCGGCTTTCTTCCACGGGCCAGCTGTTCCGCAGCCCGTTCAATGGCTGCCTGAACCGGGGGGCGGCGGTCCAGGTAATGCACCTTGCGGGCGAAGAACGCTTCCGGGTAATCGTACGCCTCTGCCTGCACATCCTGCGGCAGTGCCAGCGTGACCGCTCCCGTTTCCGCTGGATCCGTGAGAACACGCATTGCATGTGTTACAGCAATCATCAACTGTTCAGGACGTACAATGCGATCCCAATACTTGCTGACCGCTTTAAAAGGGTCTGTAGCCGAGACGGTGTAATCACTGCTCACCTCAAGCTGTTGCAGTACCGGGTCTGGCTCACGTGTGGCAAAGTTATCTCCAGGAAGCAGAAGTACAGGAATCCGGTTCACGGTCGCTGTTGCAGCTGCGGTAATCATATTCAACGCACCTGGACCGATCGATGTGGTACATGCGTATATTTGCCTGCGATTCTTCTGCTTGGCATAAGCCGCTGCAGTGTGTACCATACCCTGTTCATTCTTGCCTTGCATGTACGTCAGACTTCCTGGGCTGCGTTCCAGTGCCTCTCCTATTCCTGTAACATTACCGTGTCCGAAAATACCGATAACACCCTTCACGAATTTGGTCTCAACACCATCTACGGAAATATACTGCTGATCCAGATAGCGGAGCAGTGCCTGGGCCATGGTCAGCCGGATCGTTGTCATGGATTTCGTCTCCTTTCCCTTTACGGGTAAAGCGCTTAATCTAGGTTAAGTTTAAGCGCTTTACCCGTAAAGGTTAAGCGCTTAATTGGTATAGTATTACATCATGGCTAAATAGGCAAGATATTTTTGTAAGCGTTTTATGAAAAATGAGGGCTAATCTGATCTATACGCTATCAATCAACATGTCACAGGGTGAGTTGTATTTGTTCAAGTTCAAAAGGATGTAATTGCAGAGAGCATGTAGTCTGGTGAAAACCCTAAAAGCACAAAAAAAAGAGATGATCATGATCATCTCTTTTTTCTCTATATCGGTAAGCGGGTGATGGGAATCGAACCCACGCTATTAGCTTGGAAGGCTAAAGTTCTACCATTGAACTACACCCGCGAAAATAATATCGGGATGACACGATTTGAACATGCGACCCCCTGGTCCCAAACCAGGTGCTCTACCAAGCTGAGCTACATCCCGTTATGTTATACCGGCGAGAGGACTCGAACCTCCACGGTTTCCCACTCGATTTTGAGTCGAGCGCGTCTGCCATTCCGCCACGCCGGCATATGAAGTTATAAATGGCGCGCCCTGAGAGATTCGAACTCCCGGCCTTTTGATTCGTAGTCAAACGCTCTATCCAGCTGAGCTAAGGGCGCATATTTAATTGGAGCGGACGACGGGAATCGAACCCGCGACCCTCGCCTTGGCAAGGCGATGCTCTACCGCTGAGCCACGTCCGCGTATAAGGGATGCGCGTGGAGGGACTTGAACCCCCACGTCAAAGACGCTAGATCCTAAGTCTAGTGCGTCTGCCAATTCCGCCACACGCGCATATATAAAAGTGAGTCATGAAGGGCTCGAACCTTCGACACCCTGATTAAAAGTCAGGTGCTCTACCAACTGAGCTAATGACTCATAAAACTGGTGGAGGATGATGGATTCGAACCACCGAACCCGTACGGGAGCAGATTTACAGTCTGATGCGTTTGGCCACTTCGCTAATCCTCCAGGATTAAAAGGTGGCTCGGGACGGAATCGAACCGCCGACACGAGGATTTTCAGTCCTCTGCTCTACCGACTGAGCTACCGAGCCTTATTAAATTTTAGATTAATGGCGGAACCGACGGGATACTCTCACTTCGTTCGAGACTGCGAAGCTGATGCTCTCGAAGTGTATGCTCCGACGAACCCAAAAACGGATTCTCATCCCTGAAGCAAAATAAAGATGGCGGAACCGACGGGATTCGAACCCGCGATCTCCTGCGTGACAGGCAGGCATGTTAGGCCAACTACACCACGGTTCCAGGCATTAATGGTGCCGGCGAGAGGACTTGAACCCCCAACCTACTGATTACAAGTCAGTTGCTCTACCAGTTGAGCTACACCGGCGTATATGGTGGAGGCTGAGGGGCTCGAACCCCCGACCCTCTGCTTGTAAGGCAGATGCTCTCCCAGCTGAGCTAAGCCTCCATATCTATGACCCGTAGGGGATACTCTCACTTCGTTCGAGACTGCGTAGCAGTTGCTAACGAAGATAATCCTCCGACGAACCTTTGGGATTCTCATCCCCTTAATGCTTTAAAAAGTAATGCTATGACCCGTAGGGGATTCGAACCCCTGTTACCTCCGTGAAAGGGAGGTGTCTTAACCCCTTGACCAACGGGCCTTACTGGCTCCCCGAACAGGACTCGAACCTGTGACAACTCGATTAACAGTCGAGTGCTCTACCAACTGAGCTATCAGGGAATGGTGGAGCCAAGCGGGATCGAACCGCTGACCTCCTGCTTGCAAGGCAGGCGCTCTCCCAGCTGAGCTATGGCCCCATGTTTTTTTACCCCACAAAGTGAAGTGTAGCTTCGAGGTTTATTCCGATTACTTTCCGGGGACCTCGATAATTTCATAAAACTTGTATGGTGGGCCCTGGTGGACTCGAACCACCGACCTCACCCTTATCAGAGGTGCGCTCTAACCAACTGAGCTAAGGGCCCTTATCAAAAACTCGAAAAAAAATACCCCAGTGGGGTCTCGCTTGGCAGCGTCCTACTCTCCCAGGACCCTTCGGTCCAAGTACCATCGGCGCTAGAGGGCTTAACGGTCGTGTTCGGGATGGGTACGTGTGGAACCCCTCCGCCATCGCCACCAAACGATGCTGCTATACTCAGAGATCATTCTCTGAAAACTAGATCCGAAACGAAATTTGCGACTAAAACCTGCAATTTGGATAAGCCCTCGACCGATTAGTACTGGTCAGCTCCATGCATTACTGCACTTCCACCCCCAGCCTATCTACCTCGTCGTCTTCAAGGGGTCTTACATACTGGGAAATCTCATCTTGAGGGGGGCTTCACGCTTAGATGCTTTCAGCGCTTATCCCGTCCGTACATAGCTACCCAGCGGTGCTCCTGGCGGAACAACTGGTACACCAGCGGTACGTCCATCCCGGTCCTCTCGTACTAAGGACAGCTCCTCTCAAATTTCCTACGCCCACGACAGATAGGGACCGAACTGTCTCACGACGTTCTGAACCCAGCTCGCGTACCGCTTTAATGGGCGAACAGCCCAACCCTTGGGACCTACTTCAGCCCCAGGATGCGATGAGCCGACATCGAGGTGCCAAACCTCCCCGTCGATGTGGACTCTTGGGGGAGATAAGCCTGTTATCCCCAGGGTAGCTTTTATCCGTTGAGCGATGGCCCTTCCATGCGGTACCACCGGATCACTAAGCCCGACTTTCGTCCCTGCTCGACTTGTAGGTCTCGCAGTCAAGCTCCCTTATGCCTTTGCACTCTTCGAATGATTTCCAACCATTCTGAGGGAACCTTTGGGCGCCTCCGTTACTCTTTAGGAGGCGACCGCCCCAGTCAAACTGCCCACCTGACACTGTCCCCGTACCCGCTAAGGGCACCAGGTTAGAACCTAGATACGATCAGGGTGGTATCCCAACGGTGCCTCCACACAAGCTGGCGCTCATGCTTCAAAGGCTCCCACCTATCCTGTACAGATCGTACCCAAATTCAATATCAAGCTGCAGTAAAGCTCCATGGGGTCTTTCCGTCTTGTCGCGGGTAACCTGCATCTTCACAGGTATTAAAATTTCACCGGATCTCTCGTTGAGACAGCGCCCAAGTCGTTACGCCATTCGTGCGGGTCAGAATTTACCTGACAAGGAATTTCGCTACCTTAGGACCGTTATAGTTACGGCCGCCGTTTACTGGGGCTTCGGTTCACAGCTTCGGGATTACTCCCTAACCGCTCCCCTTAACCTTCCAGCACCGGGCAGGCGTCAGCCCGTATACTTCGCCTTACGGCTTCGCACAGACCTGTGTTTTTGCTAAACAGTCGCTTGGGCCTTTTCACTGCGGCCCCCTCGTGCTATTCACACTACCGGGGCACCCCTTCTCCCGAAGTTACGGGGTCATTTTGCCGAGTTCCTTAACGAGAGTTCTTCCGCGCGCCTTAGAATTCTCTTCTCGCCTACCTGTGTCGGTTTGCGGTACGGGCACCTTCATCTGGCTAGAGGCTTTTCTTGGCAGTGTGAGATCATGACCTTCGCTACTGTAATTTTCACTCCCCATCACAGCTCAGCCTTATGATGTGCGGATTTGCCTACACATCAGCCTTACTGCTTGGACAGGCATCCATCAGCCTGCGTCACTACCCTACTGCGTCCCCCCATCGCTCGTAACGATTTACGGTGGTACAGGAATTTCGACCTGTTGTCCTTCGACTACGCCTTTCGGCCTCGCCTTAGGTCCCGACTTACCCTGAGCGGACGAGCCTTCCTCAGGAACCCTTAGGCTTTCGGCGGATCAGATTCTCACTGATCTTTTCGTTACTCATACCGGCATTCTCACTTGTATAATGTCCAGCGCTCCTTACGGTACACCTTCAACCCTTATACAACGCTCCCCTACCCCTGATGCAAGCATCAAGCCATAGCTTCGGTGGTGTGTTTAGCCCCGTTACATTTTCGGCGCAGAGTCACTCGACCAGTGAGCTATTACGCACTCTTTCAATGGTGGCTGCTTCTAAGCCAACATCCTGGTTGTCTGTGCAACTCCACATCCTTTCCCACTTAACACACACTTGGGGACCTTAGCTGATGGTCTGGGCTGTTTCCCTTTTGACAATGGATCTTAGCACTCACTGTCTGACTCCCGGAAGTAAGTCTATGGCATTCGGAGTTTGACTGAGCTTGGTAACCCTTGCGGGCCCCGCACCCAATCAGTGCTCTACCTCCACGACTCTGTTTTCCGAGGCTAGCCCTAAAGCTATTTCGGGGAGAACCAGCTATCTCCGAGTTCGATTGGAATTTCTCCGCTACCCCCACCTCATCCCCGCACTTTTCAACGTGCGTGGGTTCGGGCCTCCAGTGCGTGTTACCGCACCTTCACCCTGGACAGGGGTAGATCACCCGGTTTCGGGTCTACGTCCACGTACTAACTCGCCCTATTCAGACTCGCTTTCGCTGCGGCTCCGGCTCTTCACCTTAACCTTGCACGGGAACGTAACTCGCCGGTTCATTCTACAAAAGGCACGCCATCACCCCTAAAATGGGCTCTGACTTCTTGTAAGCACACGGTTTCAGGTTCTATTTCACTCCCCTTCCGGGGTGCTTTTCACCTTTCCCTCACGGTACTGCTTCACTATCGGTCGCTAGGAAGTATTTAGCCTTGGCAGATGGTCCTGCCGGATTCATACGGGGTTTCACGTGCCCCGCACTACTCGGGATCCGTCTCGGAGGGAACAGACTTTCAATTACAGGGCTTTTACCTTCTTTGGCGGGCCTTTCCAGACCTCTTCGTTTAACCGGTTCCTTTGTAACTCCATGTGAGACGTCCCACAACCCCAGAGAGCAAGCTCTCTGGTTTGGGCTGTTCCGCGTTCGCTCGCCGCTACTGACGGAATCACTATTGTTTTCTCTTCCTCAAGGTACTTAGATGTTTCAGTTCCCCTGGTATGCCTCTACACAACCTATGTATTCAGTTATGAGTAACTGGATATTACCCCAGCTGGGTTTCCCCATTCGGACATCCCCGGATCAAAGCTTGCTTACAGCTCCCCGAGGCAGTATCGTTGTTCGCCACGTCCTTCATCGGCTCCTAGCGCCTAGGCATCCTCCGTGTGCTCTTAGTAGCTTAACCAATTCGCTCGTGTTCGAGCTGTCTCTTCCCTTGGTTTGCTTGCGCAAATCCAAAAGTCGTTCCATTCGATCACTCGCTCATACAGTATCACTATTTATTGAAACTTGTTTGTACACAAGTTCAGCTAAAAGGAATGTTCTAATTCGCAATTTTCGTTTCGATATCTAGTTTTCAAAGAACAAGCTCCATGCAAAAGCAAGCTGTTTTGAGAGTTTGAGCTCTCAAAACTGAGCAACGAGTGAGTAACTAGCCGACCTGGCTAGATTTTAGATTTGAATGTTTCCGCTACGGGAAACGATTCTCCATAGAAAGGAGGTGATCCAGCCGCACCTTCCGATACGGCTACCTTGTTACGACTTCACCCCAATCATCTATCCCACCTTCGGCGGCTGGCTCCTTGCGGTTACCCCACCGACTTCGGGTGTTATAAACTCTCGTGGTGTGACGGGCGGTGTGTACAAGACCCGGGAACGTATTCACCGCGGCATGCTGATCCGCGATTACTAGCAATTCCGACTTCATGCAGGCGAGTTGCAGCCTGCAATCCGAACTGAGACCGGCTTTTTAGGATTCGTTCCACCTCGCGGCTTCACTGCCCGTTGTACCGGCCATTGTAGTACGTGTGTAGCCCAGGTCATAAGGGGCATGATGATTTGACGTCATCCCCACCTTCCTCCGGTTTGTCACCGGCAGTCACCTTAGAGTGCCCACCCGAAGTGCTGGCAACTAAGATCAAGGGTTGCGCTCGTTGCGGGACTTAACCCAACATCTCACGACACGAGCTGACGACAACCATGCACCACCTGTCTCCTCTGTCCCGAAGGAAAGCCCTATCTCTAGGACGGTCAGAGGGATGTCAAGACCTGGTAAGGTTCTTCGCGTTGCTTCGAATTAAACCACATACTCCACTGCTTGTGCGGGTCCCCGTCAATTCCTTTGAGTTTCAGTCTTGCGACCGTACTCCCCAGGCGGAATGCTTAATGTGTTAACTTCGGCACCAAGGGTATCGAAACCCCTAACACCTAGCATTCATCGTTTACGGCGTGGACTACCAGGGTATCTAATCCTGTTTGCTCCCCACGCTTTCGCGCCTCAGCGTCAGTTACAGCCCAGAGAGTCGCCTTCGCCACTGGTGTTCCTCCACATCTCTACGCATTTCACCGCTACACGTGGAATTCCACTCTCCTCTTCTGCACTCAAGTCACCCAGTTTCCAGTGCGATCCGGGGTTGAGCCCCGGGATTAAACACCAGACTTAAATGACCGCCTGCGCGCGCTTTACGCCCAATAATTCCGGACAACGCTTGCCCCCTACGTATTACCGCGGCTGCTGGCACGTAGTTAGCCGGGGCTTTCTTCTCAGGTACCGTCACTCCTTGAGCAGTTACTCTCAAGGACGTTCTTCCCTGGCAACAGAGCTTTACGATCCGAAAACCTTCATCACTCACGCGGCATTGCTCCGTCAGGCTTTCGCCCATTGCGGAAGATTCCCTACTGCTGCCTCCCGTAGGAGTCTGGGCCGTGTCTCAGTCCCAGTGTGGCCGATCACCCTCTCAGGTCGGCTACGCATCGTCGCCTTGGTGAGCCGTTACCTCACCAACTAGCTAATGCGCCGCAGGCCCATCCTCAAGTGACAGATTGCTCCGTCTTTCCAGCTCCCTTCAGGCGAAGAAAGCACATATTCGGTATTAGCTACCGTTTCCGGTAGTTGTCCCAAACTTGAGGGCAGGTTGCCTACGTGTTACTCACCCGTCCGCCGCTAACCATCAGAGAAGCAAGCTTCTCATCAAGTCCGCTCGACTTGCATGTATTAGGCATGCCGCCAGCGTTCGTCCTGAGCCAGGATCAAACTCTCCAATAAAGTATTGAAAAGAGCGATTAGCTCATTTTGAATCTGACGAGATTAAAAATCTCATTTGTTGATCTTGCAAGCAAGATCATTTACTCACTCGTTGTTCAGTTTTCAAAGATCAAACTTCGTTTGCGTCCGAGTGTTTTTCTCTTCAGCAACTTTTATATCTTATCATGTCCGAACCAATTTGGCAAGCACTTTTTTGAAGTTTCTTTCGAAGCTTGTTAAGCTAGCTTACCGCACCGTGTTTCTCGTGTTTTCTTGGCCGGAATTAGAATATACCATGCTGAAAGAGTAATTACTACATGTAAAATATCCCAAATTCTAATATCGAAAAAAGAATAGATTTATACAGATACCTTGACCATTTTCCTGCAGTCATCAATGTACAGACTATATCTATACTTATCAGACAGAAGTCAACATCTATCCCAATCCATTCATTAGGTAGACATGTATTGTTACAGTAGAGGTAAGACTTACTTGTTTCTTTTCCGGAAGCATTTCTGGATTCGCTGTTGAAAGCATTCTGAATGCTTTGATACAACTTATATGATCTACTACAAATCACCTACTACGTTATATATTATCTATTAATAGTAGAAGCCGATGGTTAGATATCTGATTAGGTGGCCCAACCACTGCCAATCCCCCCTACTTGTTTCCGAATCTACCCATCACAATCGTATCGTAGTACTCCCCGTTCGCATGTCTGCGATCCTTTTTCAACACACCTTCAATTCCAAAACCCATTCTTTGATATAGCTCTATTGCTCTATCATTGGTTTCTAATACAGTCAGCGTCACTTTCTCAACACCGCTCCTGTCAGCCCAATGGAGTGACGATTCCAGCAGTTTATTTCCGATGCCATAGCCCCAGTAATTTCGAGCAACACACAAGCCAAACTCAACTCTATGGGAAAACCGCTTCAGGTCAGACCCCTCACATCTGGCGTACCCAACAATCTCATCCTGCACAGTAGCCACAAGAAACAAGTTTCGATCTTTCTCTGTGTCCAAACGGATAATATTCCTGAACCCCGCTGTATCGATATAAGCTTCGCCCTGCTCCCGGTCCATGTTCTCCGTTTCTCCATCGATCTGTACACGAAGCAAAGATAACGACTCTGCATCCCTCTCTTCTGCCGATCTAATCGAAAAAGCCATTCCTTTTATGATAAACTCCTGTGTATGAATCTTCATATCTACCCTTCCCTCTATCTCCTATCCAAATTCGGATGGACTTTTGCCCGTAAGCATTTTGAATACCTGACTAAAATACGTCGCGTTTCGGAACCCCGTCATCTCACTAACCTCGTAGACCATGTAATGACCAGATTGCAGCAGCTCTATCGCCTTTTGAATTCGATATCCGTTTAGATAACCCACGAAATTTTCCCCGGTTATCCTTTTGAATAGCTGGCTCAGATATTTTGGATGTACAAAAAGTCCCTTCGCTATAGCCTCAAAACTGATTTCTTCAGCATAATGCTGCTCCACATACTGTTTCACCTGATCGACAAGTTTATTGCTCTTTTTCTCCGTCATCTCTTTCCGTGTATGCTCGATCCATTCTCCAATAAATGCATCCATCCAGCATAGCAGATCCTGCAACGAATATTTGGTTTGAATATCCCTGAGAAACTCGCTCATGGCCATTGGCGGGCGTAACAAGGGATATTGTCTATTCCAACTGTGGATTAAGGTATTAAAAAGACTTACGGCTACCACCTGTACATCCTGAAGGCCAGTACACTTGCCAACCTTAAACATCTGGTGGATTAAAAGCCACGCCTCTTCTGCCAAATCAATCTTCATGTCTGCCCATGACTCGTTCCATTGCTGCAGCAGCATAGAATAATCATGTACACTCGTTTCCACTCTTTGGATGGAGTTATATAAATAGATTCGGCTTCCTCCCTCAAATTCCGCCATCTCAAGTGCTTCTCTGCTCTCCAAATAAGAGTCCATTACCCCGCACAGATGATTTTTGGTTGTTCCAATCCCAGCGCTCATCTCCATTTTGAGATACGTAAATACTTGCTCAATCATCCTTTCCACAAGGGAGTACATCTCATCAAGCAGCTCATCTCCGCCAAAAAGAAGCAGCACAAAAACCTGATCTGAATAATCCAGGATCTCTACCTGACTGTTCGGCAAGCGCACCGATTGTTCCTTGATCGTTTCCTGAATAATATCAGCCGCCCCGTAGCGGAGCAGTTGCCAGTCACGCTCTTTCATCTTCGTCAGAAATCCGGGGCGATTCAGCTGCAGACTTATTGCGCTTACCTGCGCAGACAAGGGAATGCCCACGTAAGCCATACGTTCGCTAGGCAGCTCATTGGCCTGATAACGTGTGGTCAGGAGTTCATGCAGAAACTGTTTGCGCAAGTAGGGAACTACCTTCCCGATCTCCTGCTTGTATGTCCGCTCCAGCCGCTCATGCCGCTCTCGCACCTCCTGTTCCAGCAGAACTTCACGCAGCACAGATTCAATCTCTTCCACCTCTGCCGGTTTCAGCAGAAAATGATTCACTCCCCACCGCATGGCGGCCCGAGCATTCTCGAATTCGTCGTATCCACTTAAAATAATAATCGGTAGATGAGGATAATTGCGGCGAAGTGCCTGTGTTACCTCCAACCCTGTCATCCCTGGCATGTAAACATCGGTCATGATCAGATCAGGGCGCAGCCGCTCGAATTGTTCAAGCGCATCTACACCGTTGGAAGCTGTGCCTGCAATTCTCAGACCCAGAGAAGGCCACTCAATATGTTCGGTTAAAGCCTTAATCATATGTGGATCGTCATCTACAAGCATGATGGTTTTCATATGTTTTCACCGTCCAGCCAGAGATTTAACTGCTCTTCCGTCTCAATACGCGGTAGTGAGATCGTTACTTGCACACCACCCGAGCTACCTGTACGTAAATGAACGCCATATCCCTTGCCACAATATAACTGAATGCGCTGATGTACATTTCTTACACCGATACCTGATGAACTTTCCAGCCCCCACTCTTCTGGTAAACCTTGACCATTATCCATAATCTGAATAACGACCCTGGATGGATCCTCAGTCTCTTCCCATATTTCCACACGGATTTGAAGTGTCTCATCTTTGGGATTTGCATGTATGACGGCATTTTCAATAAAAGGCTGCAAAATAATTTTGGGGATGTAACAGCTCCGGACACGCGGATCGATCTGTTCTGCATATTGAATGGAGAAAGGCAATCTTTCGGCCTGAATGCTGACATAACAACGTGCATGCTCCAGCTCATCACGAATTTTAATGAACATTTTACCTCCACTAAGGCCAATGCGTAAAAGTTTGCTGAGCTGAACAATCATGCGGCTAATATCTTTGGCTTCATAATCAAGCGCACGCCAGTGGATCATATCCAGTGTATTGTAGAGAAAGTGAGGTTTGATCTGTGCCTCCAGCAGACTTGTCTGGGCCTCTCGCTTGGCGCGGCTCTCCTCCTTCACCTGGTTCATCAATTCCGTCAGTCTGGAAGCCATATGATTGAAGCCATAAGCCAGATGAGCATACTCCTGGGTAAACGAGAGCTGTACCCTGGTTTCAAAGTCACCCTTCTCAAGCTGTCTCATTCGCTTAATCAGCTGACGAAGGGGCCGGATAATGCGCCGGACAAACAAATACGCGAATACGGCTGAACATACCAGTCCGACCACAGCAATACCAAGCACCTGCCATCCGGCATACCTGACCGGAGATAGCAGTGTATGTACAGGAATCGTCTGTACCAAACGCCACTGAAGTGTAGCGGGCTTGGAATACAGCACGAGCTGCGCACCGCCACCATCGCCTGATACCACCTCAAATCCATCTTCATTCTGCTGGGCATGCTCTTGAATCCATTCACTGTCCACGACCGGTAGCGTACCCCGAGCGGCTGCATCCACTGGCAGATGCGAGTCAGCGACAACTGCATCTTCATGACCACTGGAACGTTGGTCATAAGCCCTTACCGGATCTGCTTCACCCATCTGCATAATGACGTTACCGGCCGTGTCCACGAGCAGCACCTGTCCATCCAATACCATGGGCATGTCTGCAAATCGGCGTACAATATCGGCACGACTCAAACGGATGAGGACATAGGCCGCCGTACTGCCACGACTGTCGAAGATCCGCTGGGCATAACCAACGAGGGAATGTCCTGATTCATTTTCCCGCAGAGGTACCCAGGCTGCATCTGCATGTTCCAGAGCTGTGAACCATGCGTCCCCTGCAATCGTATCTACTGGAAAGATCCGGTCAGCCATCGTGACGTTAACCCCATTAAACGCATCCGTATACAATTCAACGGAGGTGATGCCTTCACTAACAACAAGCGTATGGTCCAGTATTTTGGCTAACTCCCGTCTTTGGTGAATTTGTGTAAGCCTCCCTGTTCCTGCCGTCTCCAGCAAACTTGAGAGCTCTCTGTTGCTCGCCAGCGAATAGGCGGTTCCTGTCACTCCAGTAATAAAATCAAAACCGCGCCGGGTGCTCTCGTTAAGGAGTGCAAGCCGTGCTTTGCTAATCTCGGTAAAAGTTACGGTAGAAAAAGACTGATACGCCAGCCAGACGATGCCCGATACAAGCAGCAGGTTAAACGCAATAAAGCAAGTCACCATCAGCGTGGTGAGCTTGCTTTGCTGCAGTTTGTGATTGATAAACAGGGATAATCTTCGTTTCCCCATGAAACCAACTCATTTCGTTTGAAAATTACCCTTTGAGCCCGGAGGTCGCGATCCCTTCCACGAAGTACTTTTGGCAGACCATAAATACGATGAAACAAGGCACGAGCGATAACACCGACATGGCAAACATCGGACCCCAATCCGATTGGGAGCTGGAATCCAGGAACAAGCGCAGCCCCAGCGGTACTGTGTATTTGCTGACATCACTCAGATAGATCAGTTGACTGAAAAAATCATCCCATGTCCACAAAAAGGTAAAGATCATCGTGGTCACCAGCGCCGGAAAGGCCAGCGGAATAATGACCTTCGTGTATATGCGGACGGGTCCACAGCCATCAATGGTTGCCGCCTCATCCAGCTCTTTGGGCAGACCGCGGAAGAATTGAACCATCAGGAAAATAAAGAAGGCATCCGTGGCGAGCCATTTGGGCACCACCAGAGGCAGGTACGTATTCACCCATTCCAAATGGTTGAACAGGATATACTGCGGGATCAGCGTCACATGATGTGGCAGCATGATCGTCATTAACATCAGACCGAAGCAGACTGCCTTGAAACGAAAATCGAGTCTTGCAAAGGCATACGCCGCCATTGAGCAAGAGACCACATTGCCCAGCACCGCACCCAGTGACAGAACAATGGAGTTGGTCAGGAAACGGGAGAACGGGTTACCCTGGATTCCCGTCCAGCCGTTCATGTAATTTTGAAAGTTCCATTCCTGCGGCCAGAACCACGTCTCCGTGAAGATCATATGTCCCGGCTTGAACGAACTGCCCAGCATCCAGAGCACTGGATACAGCATGACGAGGGCAATTCCTGAAATCAAAATATGTTTCGCCATGACCCAAACAGCAGAATTCCGTTGTCCAATCATGATTTCCCACCATCCTCATAATGGACCCACAGCTTGCTGCTGCGGAATACCAGCAATGTAAACACGCCGATCAGGATTACCAGCACCCAGGCCATCGCCGATGCATAACCCATCTGAAAGAAGGAGAATCCCTTCTTATAGAGATATAGGGAATACATCAATGTTGAATTTACAGGACCCCCGCTTCCATTGCTGATGACGAAGGCTTGCGTGAACGATTGAAAGGAGGTGATCAGCTGCATGACCAGATTGAAAAAGATAACCGGCGATAATATCGGCAGCGTTATATTGAAGAAACGCCGGAGCGGACCAGCACCGTCTACCGCAGAAGCTTCGTCATATTCAGGTGGAATTTGCTTCAGGCCTGCCAGGAAAATAATCATGGATGATCCGAACTGCCATACGGATAACAGCACGATGGAATACAGCGCATATTTCGGATTAGCCACCCAATCCGGTGCCTTGATCCCCACCATGGCAAGCACGCCATTGAGCAGGCCGTCGCCACCCAGCATTTTGCGCCATAACATGGCGATGGCCACACTGCCTCCAAGCAAGGTGGGGATGTAATATACGGTCCGGTAAATACCCAGCCCGCGAATTCCTTTGTTAAGCAGCATCGCGACAAGCAAGGCAAAGATCAATTTAACCGGAACGGACACAGCAACATACGTAAAGGTCACCTTCAGCGACTGGATAAACAGCTTATCCGATGTAAACATGGTCGTGTAGTTACCCAGACCGACCCAGGAAGGGGCGGCCAGGATACTGTAGTCTGTAAACGAAATGTATAATGAAACCAACATTGGGCCTAGGGTCAGAAACAATAACCCAACCAGCCATGGGGCCAGAAACAGAAGTGCTGCTCCACTATGGGCATACCTCCGTTTCACCCGCCGGGCTGTCATACGCTCGGTTCGGGCTTGACCGATCTGTGTTGTACTCATCTTCGCAACCTCCCCGCGGAATTTGAAGTCCGGATCTGTTCAAGGCTCTATTGACTCGATGCAAGTGTTGCCTTGGCGCCTTCAATGAATTGGGCAATCACATCCGATGTGCTGCCTTGACCAAAGGCGATCTGCTCACTTGCACTCTTGAAGCTGGTATCCACTTCGGAAAATCCCTGCGGGTAAGGCGGATCAATTTCACTGGAGTTTTTGGATACGACGTCGATAAACTGGAAGATAGCTTGCTCCGCTTCAGGCAGCGTAGGTTGCATTTTCTCACGAATGCTGGAGTTGACGGGTACTCCCCGCTCGGAGCCGAGAATGGCAGTTGCCTCCGGATCGTTCACCATGAAGTCAATAAACATGGCCACTTCCTTCGGATGTTTGGTTTTGGCGTAACCCGACAGGAACTGGCCTGCTTTCAGGTATTCACCGATTTGTTTTTCGTTCTCGCCATGCGGGAGCACTTGTATGCCAAGCTTGTGATCCTGGTTTTTGTTCACCTGCTGGAACGTTAATAATTGGTTGGACCATGCAAAATCCATCGCGGCCGTACCCAGCGAGATCGGACGTGTCTCCAATGCGTTGGTTGTGGACGCCGTCACTTCGGCAGGGGTAACGCCCCCATTCTCGCGAAGGGCTCCCCACATGTCAAACCACTGCTGAAGCTCCTCATGGGTTGCCGCCATCGTCCCACCTTCGAATAGTCCCTTGCCTGTTTGACGAATAAACACCTCAAACATGTTGGTCGTTCCCGATACATCCGCTGATCCGTAGAAACCTTCACCCTTTTCTGCAGCAATCTTGGCTGCAATATCGCTAAAGTCCTTCCATGTCCAGCTCTCCTGAGGCTCTTCAATTCCAAGTTCCTTAAACAGAGTCGCGTCGTAAATGACTCCGGGTGCATTTACGCCTAACGTAATTGCGTATAATTTATCATCAATCGATCCGGCTTTGAGCATGCTCGCGTCATGATCATCTGTACGGAGTTCTTTACTCTCGCTGTATGGGGTCAGGTCGAGAAGTGCACCACGCCGGGCAAAGTCGGTAAGAAAAGCGTAATCCATCTGTACAATATCCGGTGCATTCGAACCGGCTACCTGCGTGGTCAGCTTATCAAAATATCCATCCCATCCGGAGTATTCCGGTTTGATCGTAATACCGGGGTGTTTCTCTTCAAACAATTTGATCACTTTGGTCGTCAGATCATGGCGAGTCTGTGATCCCCACCAGGTCATGCGCAGCTGAATGCTGCCCGAGGCAGCTTCCTCACTTTCCTCACCAGATGCAGCAGTAGACCCGGAAGATGCTCCGGAACAGGCTGTAGCCAATAACAACAGGGACATGCAGAACAGGGTTACCCATTTTTTAGTGATCAACATGAATGAATTTTCTCCCCTTTTATTATGGAATCGCTTACAAAACTATTGTAACGGCGTATTACCGCTCATGACATAAACAAAAGTAAGCTTTCCTGTCAAAAAAGTAAGGGGTTAGGGAGTAAAAACCACCGGAGTAAATTCTCCGGCGGTTTGTCATGTCACGAATGCATCATCTCCATGGGAGACCTCATCTTCTCTCACATTGAGGGTTGCGTCACTGTTGCAGGTGGTGTGGTCTGCCTAGCCAAGTGCTCTTTCATTTTCGCCACTTCGGTACCTGCCAGCATCATAATGCCAATACCATGGTTATCATTCGTTACAGTCAGCAGATCCTTATCGTAGTATTCCGCCGTAAAAGCATATCTGGACCCACTGCATACCCCGTGTACATTGCCTTGGCGGTCGATAGCTGTCCGGGTCAATCCACTCCATGCCCGCTCTGAAGCTTCAATATAACGCTCTGGCTGCTCCAACCAGCCGAAGCGAACGCCCCGCGCAAACCCATATGCAAACATGGCGGTACAGGAAGCTTCCTGGTACGTGTTTGCATCATTCAGCACCTGATGCCATAATCCTCCCTCTCCCTGCAAAGCTGCATAACCATCACACAACTCATTAAAGAACCGGATTAATGCCGGGCGATCGGGGTGCTCTACAGGCAAAGCCTCCAATACTTCGGTCAGGGAAAACAGTGTCCATCCGTTCCCACGCCCCCACGGAATATGAGTTGCTTGTTCATATTTGAAATCATATACATGAGACATCATTTTGAACTCAGGCATAAACAGATATTTGCGATAAAGTATAAATTGTCTGGCTGCCTCGTCCAGCGCTGATTGCTCCCCTGTCAGACGAGCATACCGAACCAGAAACGGGGTACTCATGTAAAGATCATCTGCCCACATGGTATTCTCGGCAAATTCCCCAATACACTCACGGTAAAACGCACCGTCTTCCTGCCGCTCCAACCGGAAGAGCATGAAATCAGCAATACGCTCGGCAATCGTTACAAAAGTGGGGTCCTGGCATTCCGAGTACGCCTCAAGCATGGCTGAACCAAAAGAGCCGCAGTTATCCAGCATTTTCATCATGACCAGCTGCTGGTTAACCGCCGGGAAGCCGTATTGTTCCCGATCCCATAGCGAGTAATCATACATTCGGGTGCATGCCTGCACATGTTCTGCTGCATAACGAATGATATCGGGTCGATCCAGATAACGCCCAGTTTGCAGTAGTCCATAAACCGTTACACCCAGCGGATAATCCCAGCGGCCGTAATTGGTCACACTGCCAACCGTCCACTTATTGCTAAGCATTGCATTTTCATAATACGGGCGAATCCATGCATCTGGCTGATCCAGCTGCCAATACGTATGCTCCGCATGTTTGTTTGGGTTATCGACTTCATAGCTGCCCGGCGAAACATTTATCCTGTACACACGGTCTGTCCGCAATAAATCTTGCACTTCCGGCTCCATTCCAGCTTGGAAAGGACCAACATACATCCACTTCTCCCCTGAAGCTCCATGCACATGTTTGGGCAGTTCCAATTCAAGCGGCTTCCCGTTCACGGCTGCGTTCAAAGTGAAACTCCATGGCCCGGTAATCGCGCTGCATTCGCTGCATACTAATAGATCGTTCTGACCATATGATGCCTGTATTTCAGACTCGAATGATCCTGCTTTCTGTAACTGTACAGCTGGCTTCCCATTTACCCATATCGTTAGCGGTCCGGAAGAATGGCCGGATAAACTTATAAGGCTTCCCACCGAGTCCCTATTGTTTATTCGCGTCCAAGCGTAGGCCCGCTGTCCAGGAACATGTCCATATAATCGCTCCAATGTCGGTCTGGCCTGCTGTTCAATGGACCACTCCCTATTCGGAAACCACTCAAATATATCATCCTGTTCCCGTCCAAACAGGTTCCAATTAGGTTCAATATTTCCGTATGGGGATGAAGTACTGAATGCGCGGGCAGCTTCTTCCTGATCAACAGGCTTCGTGTAAATCCATCCAGCTTGTCCCTGACGTTCCTGAAAAGGCGCAAGCACATTCAAAATGCGCACTTTCCCTTCATCCGAACCAAACTGGCATCCAAAACCGGCAGGGGTATATTTCATTTCAAGCAATAACGTATTCCAGCCGGGCTTGATGTCGATCCCCAATTTTACCGTGGCGTCCGGATTAATCTCGTCCATTACCGTTGAGCGATACACCAGCTGATCATTAAAATAGAAACGAACAGGCCCGTAGCAGCGAATAAGCACATCCAGGTTTCGAGTCTCATCTCCCCATACCAGGGCTGCGGCATAGGCTACTTGTCCTTTGTGGGTATCCGTGAATCGTTCACTCAGATTGAAATCATATAACCCCTTCTCATTCTGCAGAATACCCGACTTCTGGAACACCCGATATACAAAGTCAGCTTGCGCGTTGGCACCGATATACCTCTCAGCCAGCACCTTCAATATCTGATCCTGATCCTCTCCAAAACGGTAGTACATACTCTGCGGTTCATCAAAATACGTTGTCATGGATTGCCACAGTCCTCTCCGGATGGAATAAACACACTCTCTTCAAACGTAATTGTCCAAGTATACAATTGGGGTATAGCGCTTAACCTTGGTGAGAAAATCCCTTGTACCACAGCAATTGGAGCGTAAGCTTATGACTCCAAGCTTATTGCAAACAGCCGAATAATATCCCCAGTATAACTGACAGGTTTGTTGGTTGGCTACAGAAATTTGTTTGCGCTTTCATAATTCTAAATTTTGATCCTCCCCTTCTTTTCCCCAGTAAAAAAACCGGACCACAAGGTTGTGGCCCGGACAGATGCAATCATCCGAAAATGGTAAAGTTAATAATTAGTCTATCTTCTGCATATTCAGATTTGGACAGTCCGTTCCCATCCGCATCCACACGAATAAACATATCATACTGTTTTCTTACGTCATTCATTTTGTTCCCCAATTTCAAAGTGACAATGGTGCCTGTTCCTGAATTTAATTTGTCAAGTTTAAGCGTATGCCCATCATTACTGATCTGACTGTCATCGATGCTGTAAGGAACGCCATTTATAACGTAGGAATCATCCACACTAAACTTAAATGCATCGGTTGAATATTCAATCGTACCATCTACAAACTCTTCTCCAAGACTATAATCCAAGGTAAAAGGAAAATTCTGATATTCTGTTTGGAGATATTTCGTTTTATCTTCTTTCCCATCAAACCCAAAATGGCTTGATGCAGCAGTAGGAATATCTACAGGAGCCTCCCCTTTGACAAGCGTAAATGCAAACACATGTGCATTATCTTTAGACGATTCGTTACCAGCCTGATCCTTGGCAGTAATCACATATCTATAGTCTCCTGGTGGAAGGTCAAGCAAAATGGTCGGAGGAAGTGAACCGTCAGCCTGACTAGTACCAAGTAGAAGAGGACTTGCAAGTTCTTCTTGGTCCACGATATCGTTATTATTATCATCAGACCATTTGTAGAAAGCCACAATGGCATTCTCTTCACCAATGGCCCCTGGCTCACCCTGAATTTGATCAAACGTACCACTGTAGTTATCAATAACTTTAAATTTGCTAATGTCCACAGTCGGGGCCTCAACGTCCAGTACCGGCTGCTCATTATGGACCAGCTTGATCTTCAACAAACTCGCCACGTCCCGGGCAGTTTCGTTGCCTGCCTTATCCGTAGCAGTCATAATAAACCGATATATTCCTGCTGGATAATCCCCAATATCTCCCGCTGCGAATGATCCATCACTCAAGCTCTCGCCAAGCACAATGGCTGAGTTCAGCTCGTTACTGTCCACTTTTCCATCTTCGTTGAGATCTTTCCACGGATATGCCTTAACGACAGCTCCCGCTTCGCTTACTGCTCCTGCCTCTCCCCAAAGCTGATCTTGTGTTCCGCTGTAGTTATCGTTAAAGAAAATCTGGTTCACATTCACTGATGGTGCCGTTATGTCAGAAGGTACCGAGGGGATGGTGCCTCCGCCGCTACTGCCACCTGTTGATGAACCCCCACTGTTCGTGGTTGTCGATGGAGCTGGGGCAGGTGCTGGTTCTGATTCCGGCTCAGTTTCCGGTACTGGCGTTGGTTCAGGTTGGGTAGTTAGCTTTTCCTCTATTGTCTGCAGAAAACGGGAAGCGGTCAGCGCTACCGCCTGACGATCTGCCTGTAGCACTGGATTGAACATGTTATTTCTGTCGCCCACAATGAAGCCGGCTTCCTGGGCAGCGCCGACTGCATCCTTGGCGTAATCCGATATGCTGCTGCTATCCTTGAACGTTAATGAAGCGGCTTTGCCCGTTACGTCCGTCCCCATCGCTCTCATCAGGGTAACCACCATATCCTGTCTCGATAACGTCTGACCACTGCCGAATTTCCCGTTACCCAAGCCGTTCAATAATCCTGCTTGATACACAGCTTCAATTGAAGCGTAAGCATAGCTATTGGCAGGCACATCCGAAAAAGTCGGACTGGAAGGTACATTAGATATATCCAGTTTCAATGCTTTGGCTATGATTATGGCAAAATCCTGTCTTTTGATTTGACCGGCCGGATTGAAGCGACCATCGCTGATTCCGGTAATGATCCCTTCATTTTGCAGCCTTACAATCGCGTCCTTGGCGTATGATCCTTCAATATCCGTAAATACAGCTGCCCCATTGGCCTGTGTGTTCCACAAAGGTGTTGTTAACAACGAAGCTGCAAGCAGCGAACAGATAAAATGATGTCTTTTCAAGAAAAGCTCCCCCAATCCAAAATATACAAGTGTCATTCAGGTGTGGATACTACAGATGGAATTCAACTTCAATCAATAAATATAGGCATATCGCGTCCTGCACATTATATAAGGAAGCTCTGAACCAATTCTGAACAATTCGTCTTATATCGACAAAATTAGAGAATCGGTTTAAAAATGGGAATGACCTGCCGATAAAGGTATTAGATTGGAAATTCCACTTTTTGTATGGGAAAGGAAAGATGAGCCTTGAGTATCCTTGAATCTTTGGTAAATGCTATGCCTTTTGTAAGACAGATGTTTCGTGACGATGTTTCCATATCCATTAATGATCATGAGAAAGTGTTATATTTTTCCGAGGCCAACGGGCTGGAGATTGGAGTTAAAGTAGGGGACGAGCTGCACGAAGACTATAAGGATTTCAAAATGCTGACGAACCGGGATTCCCGTACCGTGGCAAGAATGCCAGGCGATCTGCAAGGCAGACCTTTTGACGCCATACTCATTCCTATTAAAGAGAACGATCAGGTTGTTGGCATATTGGGCGTAAACTACGCGCTGGATAACCATATCACCCTTGAGAAGCTAATCAGTGAAAATGAAGCAACCATTAACGCCCTGCTTGGTGGCATTCAGCAGATTGCAGCCCATTCGGAGGAACTATCCGCGACCTCGGAAGAGATCTTGCGCAACTCCAAACAGGCTGCAGAGAATTCAGTCAGTGTGACCAAGGTAACCAATGTAATCCGGGAAGTATCTGAACAAACCAATCTGCTTGGCCTGAACGCCATGATCGAAGCCGCTCGCGTCGGCGATCTGGGAAGTGGGTTCGGTGTCGTTGCCAGTGAAGTTCGCAAGCTATCGGATCACACCAAACAAGCAGCTGCAGATATCGAAACTTCACTAGGCAGCGTTCAGGATTCAATGAAGCATATGGAGCTGGAGATTGGGCAGATTACATCCGCAACCGTGGATCAGGCGCAGTTGGTCAGTGAGTTTATGCAAAGTATCGAGCAGCTCAGCGAAACCAGTGCGAATCTGAAAAAATTCGTGACCGAGATGCTGGCCTTGGAGTAGAAATAGCAAGATAATAGAACGGACAAATAGACAAATGCAATAATATGTACATATGCATTCAACAAAAGAAGCCCCCGGCTGATTTCCTTGTGCAGGAATCCAGCGGAGGCTTTTCATTTTTGCAACAGGATAACCAGAATCATTCGCTAAATTTCCACAGCCACCCCGTAGTGGTCAGATACAACCGGGCCATTCTTGCCGTTAAGCACGACAGTAGAAGTTTTCGCCTGGACCGGATGTTTGGAGAAGATGTAATCAATCCGAAGATCGCGTTTGTTGTCAGCCCATCCGGCAATGGCTTTGACTACCGTTGCTCCATCATCTTTTTGTTCGGCAGTGGTGTAAAGGTCATTCCAGCCTTGGCTGATGATGTGATCGTAGCCTTCCCCGCGCACTTCCGCAACATTATTGAAATCTCCCATAATAAACAGCGGATGATTCAGATATGGAGCAAGTTTGCTCTCCGTTAATTCCCACTGTCCCTTGAATGGTTCCTGTTCATCATCCCACCAGTTATAGTGTCCGTTCACAAACCACGTGGCCTCACCATCAACGGCCGTCTGTATACCCACAATTTTGCGCGTCCGGTAGTTGCTATAATCGCGCATGTGAGATACATATTCTTCAAAAGAAGCTGTAATCGGCGTACGGCTCAGGATCGCCAGACCCTCATCGTATTTGCTGAATCCGATATGCGTGGGAACCCATGTCCAGTAATAGGTATCAGTCAGCTGCGTCAGCAAGACATGCGCGTAATTGTCTTTTTTGATCACGGCATCCGGATCGGTTGAGATAAAATGCTGCAAGTGTTCTGCAGACAATGCCGTCTCTTCTATGGATTGATTGACCTCCTGCATGGAGATTACATCAAACTGATGTGTATTAATAAAGTCAGCCAGCTGGCTGATCTTGTTCAACTGGTCTTCTTCCGCCCAGGCGTGTGTATTTAACGTAAGTATTTTCATATATGCTCTCTCCTGTTGATTAAAATTGACCACTTCAAGGCCTGTATCTTTCCTGAAAGGAATACATACGCTAAGCATACACAATATGGAGCAATAACGCATGCAGGTGTGTAAATCCACCCCTGCTGTTTCCATTTATAATGATCAAAAAGTCTACTACAAGTTCTCTCAATCCATGCACGTGGACACCCATAACTGATATGATGGATACAGAAAATCCACACCATACGTCAAGGCGTATGGATCGTTAAACCTATGATTGCCCAGGAGATGGAATGATGAACATACCGATTGACATGAATCTGGATGATGCACAGTGGCAGCAATTGATTCGAGAGGTTGCCGAGCACTTTAATAATCTGACGATTATGCGCGGATTCCAATATTATAAACAGAAACGCGTTGGATCATTAACCTTTACGGAACATCACGGAATCACAGCCGACGTGCAGGGCTCTGAAGAGTATAATGTCACCTTAAGCGTCCAGTCTCTGCCCACCAGCTACTGTACCTGCCCGGTGAGTTCGCGCTGTAAACATATCATTGCCGTTATGATGAGTTATGCCGAGCTGCTGGAAAGGCCCGTGCATGCCATCGTTAATGCTCATTCCAGCACGGCTTTGAAACAGGCACCGAAGCCCGCAGCTTCCAAGTCTGCATTTCGCTCCGATGCAGTATCCGAGAAGGATACAGATATCCCTCATCAACAGTACAGTCAGATCAGGGAACGGGCATTAGAGCTTGCAGGCCTGGAAATTACGGAGTGGCATGAACTGTTCGAACAATGCTTGGCCCGATTAGGTACAGGCACGCCAAGTACAGCATATGTGCAAGAAGCTGCCGATGAACTGTATGCGATTAAGCCCAAATTATCCGCCGGGATGGATCAGCTATTTGAATTCCATGTACATCTGTACCTGATGCGATACTGCATCCCTTCTCGCCATCCTATCAGCCATACACCTGTCTATCTAAGTTACCCAGCACAACTTGCTGTAGATGCACTACAGAAAGGCATGGATCAGGTACTAAGCCGCCCCCTTCAATTCGCCGAGCTTCCGGATAATAAGCTTAAGCAGCTGTGGAAGCGACTTGAAGAAACCATATCGTACCTCCGCACACAAATGATGCCCGAGACGTCCACACTGATGCTGTTCACGCCGATCTATCGGCAGGTTTGGCTAAATTGGATCGTTCCTCACTTACAAAATGATCATTTGCTCGTATCGGAGCTGAACATGTTACAGGAAATCGAAGATCAGTTGAAAGAAGCTGCCGTGAACACACCAAGCAATAGCGGAGGTCGTGTGCTAGGTGTAGCCAATCTGACAGGCAGCAGCCAGTCCGGTAAGCCTGGAAAATCGGCGCCCTTGCCACTTGTTCTCGCGCAAAGCTGGATATACTTCCACTTGCATCAGGACGAGCACGCCTGGCAACGGTTGACGAGCGGTAGTACGGCGTACGGCATCCCGGCAGAACATCTGCTGCATTTCCTGCATGTGCTCGCGGATGAATCAGATTGGAAACGGCTCGGTGCATGGCTTGCACAGCTTGGACCACTGCTGGCCAATCGCCGGAACGAACCTCTGCAGGATTATATGCAGCTGTGGGACATGACGATCAAACATCTCCCCGAGACGGAAAATCAAATGTGGGATACCCTGGTCAGCATGCTTCCTCACTCCCGTCCAGCTTACGAAGAAGCCATGCATAGCCGCGGACAGTGGCGGCGCTGGATTGATTTTCAGTTGAGTACGGAGACAGAACCGCTTGAATTTCGCGTGGCGGTACTGCAGCCGATTGAAAAAGATGCACCGGAACTCCTGCTCCCGTTCTACCACCAGGCCGTGGAACGTTACATCGGTCACAAGAACAGAGACGGTTACAAGGCAGCAGTCAAGCTGCTGAAGCGGCTGTCCAAAATCTACAAAAAACTGAAGCAAGAGGAACGCTGGGAAGATTTCATCACCGCACTGTCTGTGCGGAATAGCAGACTGCGTGCGCTGCAGGAAGAACTTCGGAAAGGTAAGTTGATCTCATGAGCCTTATACATCCCTATACCGAAACGATTGAAGTTCACGTCGCATTAACCGGATACGGTGATGCCTTATTTTATGGAGCCCTTAATACTCATCATTTTGTATCGGGGCAGTCGCTTAAGCAGCGACTATTTGCCTGGCATGCTCCCTCCTTCTACGGAACCGAGCTGGAGACGAGACAGATTGAAGATATTGATCTGGTGGTACTGCCTGCGGAAGAGGTCATCCCGTTCTTCGCAGAGATGCACACGCTGCTGCACATTGAATGGAAATGGGACGAGCAGGCTGCTCATCTGATCAGGCTTGCTCCTACACTTGCTGCAACCATTGAAAATCGAAAATATGTCCCCAGTTTCGCTGCTTATCGTACAGGTCAGCTGCAATGGATCTGGGATCCGGATAGCATGAAGCCACAGGATCGATCTGCGCTGAGCAAAGCCCTTGACGAGACAGACGAGAGCTACGCCGAAGGACTTAACGCGGCCTATTCAGCTACTGTATTCCAGCGGTGGTATAACACCGAGGAAGCTGCAACTGATCTTCGGCGCGAGTTCCCTCAGCTATTCCCTCAAGGGGGAACACCACCAAGGACAGCAGGAATGGATGCCCAGGCCTGGCTTGTCTCCATTGGATGGAAAGCAGACGCTGCCCCGTTCCGCCCGCTTCTGCAATTGCTGGAGCCGGATGAAGATGAACCCGCATGGCGGCTGCGTGTAGTTTTGCAGGATAAGCTGGATGCTGCTTCATTGGTTCCCGTTCGGCTTGATTCCCGCGGAAGACTTGAAGGTGAATGGCCGGAGGTGTGGACAGCATTTATCCTTGACCGTTCTGCCGGTTGGCTGGAGCAGCTGCGTGCACATTTGCCGCGAATCAGCCGTTCCATCAGTGGGAGCCGTGATGTGCTCAGCGATCCGCTCAGTGATCAGGAAGCATGGCAGTTCCTTACCATAGACAGCGGCAGACTGCTGGAATCAGGCTGGCAGGTACTGCTTCCGGGATGGTGGGAAGCAGCCCGCAAGAAGAAACCCAAGCTTCGTGCCAAGGTGAAGCCGGAGGAAGGCAGTGAACGCGGACAGTCCTTCTTCGGACTGGACTCCATCATTCATTTTGACTGGCGCATTGCGATTGGAGATACCGATCTCAGTGAAGAGGAATTCGCCGACCTCGTTGCCCGCAACGAACGGCTGGTACGATTCCGCGGAGAGTGGGTACCACTCGACCCTGCCTTGCTGGAGCAGATTCGGCGAGCCATGGGTGGTGTCGACCGGGAACAGGGACTGTCGTTTCAAGACATTCTGCACCTGCATCTGCTGCAAAATGAGCAGCGTGAATATCGTCATCAGAAATGGAAGGAAGGGCAGCAAACCGAGGAGGAGCAGCAGCCGAAGGCTAATGAGAACGTTCGTCTGGAGGTCGAGCTGAATGAACACCTGAACCGGATCATTGCACAGCTTGGCGGCGGACAAGGCGGGGCTCCCTCCCTTCCCGTTCCGACTGGACTGCATGCAGAACTTCGCTCTTATCAAAAAGAAGGATTTGCATGGCTTGGATTCTTGCGCAAATTCGGCCTTGGAGCATGCCTTGCGGACGATATGGGGCTTGGTAAGACCATTCAGTTTATTACGTATTTGCTGCATCTCAAAGAGAATCAGCAGCGGTTATCCGGGGATGCTCCCGCCCTTCTCGTCTGCCCCACTTCGGTACTGGGCAACTGGCAGAAGGAAATCAGCCGTTTTGCACCTTCGATTAACGTCAGTCTGCACTACGGTGCACGCAGGCTTAGCGGAGAAGCCTTCAGGGAACAGACCGAGCAGGTGGATATCATCATTACGTCGTATGCTACCGCTACCCTGGACCAAGAGATGTTACAGTCATACACTTGGGCTTCCATCTGCCTGGACGAGGCACAAAACATTAAAAATGCGCAAACCAAGCAGTCCTTGGCGGTACGCAGTTTCCCCGCTAAACACCGTATCGCATTGACAGGTACACCAATTGAAAACCGTCTGGCCGAGCTATGGTCCATCTACGACTTCATTAATCCGGGATACCTTGGCAGCGCACGCGCTTTCCAAACCCGGTTTATCACCGCGATTGAGAAAGACAAGGATGAGCAGCGCATGCTGGATCTGCAGCAGCTGGTCAAGCCATTTATGCTTCGCCGCAAGAAAAAGGATCCGAATATCCAGCTCGACCTGCCGGACAAAAACGAGATGAAAACCTACATTCATCTTACCGGCGAGCAGAGTGCCCTATACGATCAATCCGTGCAGGCACTGATGGATAAAATGAAAGAGCTGGAAGGCATTAAGCGCAAAGGTGCGATTCTATCTGCGTTAACCCAGCTCAAGCAGCTGTGTGACCATCCGCTGCTCCTGACGAAGGAAGCTCTGCCGGAGACGTTGTCTTCGGATGGCTCCAAGACGGAGTATGACCTGTATAGTCCACAGGACATGGCGATGCTGATCAGCCGCTCCGCGAAGCTGGAACGGCTGATGGAGCTTATCCGTGAGCTGCGTGAAGAGGGCGAGCGATGCCTTATTTTCACCCAGTACATCGGTATGGGTCAGATGCTGCAGCAGGTTCTCCAGCAGGAACTGCAGGAGCCTGTATTATATCTGCATGGTGGCACATCCAAGACCGCACGGGATCGCATGATCGACCAGTTCCAGTCCCGTACACTGCCTGCGCATGAACAGCCATCCGTCTTCATCCTTTCCATTAAGGCAGGCGGCGTGGGTCTGAATCTGACCGCAGCGAATCATGTATTTCATTTCGACCGCTGGTGGAACCCCGCCGTGGAAAACCAGGCCACCGACCGGGCATACCGCATGGGACAGACAAAGGATGTCCAGGTACACAAGTTTATTTCCCTCGGCACGCTGGAAGAGCGTATAGACGAGATGTTGGAGAGCAAGCAGCAGCTTAGCGACAATATCATCACCAGCTCCGAGAACTGGATTACCGAATTGTCAACAGACGAGCTGAAGGATCTCTTTACTCGCCGCCGCGACTGGTCGGGTTAAGGGCCGGAAGTTGCTATATAGGCTAATGGCTAAGAAAACAAAAAAAGCGAAGTTACCGACGCTGCGTCGAGAACTTCGCTTTTTTGTTATACCTCATGACCATCGATCACAATGGGTCAGATAAAAAATGTAGATTAACGCATGTTGCCGATGATCGATGATCTGGAATCCTGCATTTTTTTGATAAAGTTCGTCATCACGTCAAACGCCTCATTACGCTTATTGGACAAGGATTGCAGACGCAGCATGTCCATCTGTTGGGAGCTGGAGAGAGCGTCAATTTGGTTTTTGAGAGACTGCGCCAGCTCGAAATCCCCACCTTCGATGGCTTGAGCAAGCTTCCCATTTAATTCCGCAATCGCTGCATTACGACTCTGTACTGCTTCCAACTGGGCTTGCAGCTGTGATTCAATCAGCGCGGAACGCTGCTGCTGAACAGCCATAAGTGCGGATTCCAGGTCCATTCCCTGCAGATTAATAGATGAAATGCCCGATGGTGACGGGGTTATTGAAGACGCATATGTACTTTCTGTAAAAGCAAAAGAACCAACCGATACTGCCGTAATAGATGCCATGACAACAGAAGAAATAAATCTACCTTTTCTTTTCAAAAGTATCACCTCCTTGGATTGTAATAATCCCGTTACAGTTACATAACGGACATTATTCGACATCATTATATCAAAGGACCTAGCTCCTTCAACCCAAACCAGAAATATTGAGACAAAATTGATACACCAGCTGAGTACTCATACGAACTTCATATGAAAAGCCACCTCTCCCCCACCTACTAACTATCCCCAACCCAACTGAAGGGTACAGCGCGTTCCCAAGCGTCCATATTAAGCAACTACATTTCCTTCAAAAAAATAATTGTGACCATATCAGCCCACCGAAAGTCTAATTCATGTAAAAACCAAGCGGGGAGCTGTTATCCCGTATCCCAAGAAAGGAGCTGTTTATCCATGGACCCGACCGATCTCGTCAACCAAGCCATTCAGGGAGATCGTGATGCCTTTATCAGGCTCATCCGAGAAATTGAAAATTCCCTATACAATACAGCAAAATCCATGCTGCGAAAAGAGGAGGACGTGGCTGATGCCATTCAGGAGACGATCCTGAAAGCTTATAAATCCATGCATACGCTTCGTGAACCCCAGTATTTCAAGACCTGGATGTTCCGCATCCTCATCAACGAATGTAATACCATGCTCTCCCGTCGCTCCCTCTCCACATCATATGCAGAGGTGCCTGCCAAGCAGGAAATATCCAGTCCCTACGACGAGGTGGATATGAGAGAAGCAGTTGATCGACTGGAAGAATCGAAACGAATTGTCATTGTGCTGCATTATTTTGAGGATCTAACCCTGCGTCAGGTAGCAGATACGCTGAATATATCCGAGAGCGCGGTAAAAATGAGACTTAGCCGGGCACGGCAGGAGCTATACCAAAAATTCAAAAACTTTCGGGAGGTAAAATTGCATGTCAAACCCATTTAATATCGATCAGGAGTTAAAAAAACAAGCAAAGGAGCGCCCTGTCATGTCTAATCTTGTACGCACTCGAATTGATGCCACACTGGAGTCTCTTCCCGAATCACCCAGCCAGCTGAATAGTGAACAGGCTAAGCGTCCGCGCCGGGTTAACAAAGGACTGCGCCGTACCGCAGCGGCTGCCGTTGCCGCAGGTGTATTAGGTGTTACCGTATTTGCATCCGGATTTGTGTCTCCAGCCATGGCTGATTCTCTGCGCAGCATTCCGCTCGTAGGCAGTCTCTTCAGCTCAATTGAAGCGGATATGGGTCTGCGAACAGCGGGTAACGAAGGTTTGACTACTCCAGTAAACAGTTCCTTTGCTTATCAGGATGTAAAATTCAAGGTATTGGAAACGGTATACGATGGCACACGAGCAGCATTTCTGGTTCATGTCACGGCTCCCAACCTGAATCAGGGCATGTATGATAACGGCAAGGACATTGTGAAGCTGAGCAGCGGAGTCGACAACGTTTTTCTCGATGTAAACGGGTTTAGCCCAGATGGCGGTCTGTTCTATAGTTCAGCCGGGGCGAACGAGCCCGATACCCTGCTTTTTGAACAGATCATTCCTACGGATCATAAAGGTGAATTCCCGGATCAGTTCGATGCCAAGGTTAAGTTGACGCTTCAAGGCCTGGATCATGAGTTTGAGTTAACCGTTCCTTTTACCAAATCAACAACGGACACCTACAAGGTTCAGCCTGATACCGTCATGGAGAATGACTTGTTTACCGCCACTGTTACGAAAGCCGAGGTTACCCCTATCACAACACGCTTAACTGCCGCCATCGGTTTGAATGGGAAAGAAACGTTGACTGCCAAAGAAAAAGAACAGCTGCAGGACATCAGGTTTGCCATCTATGATGATCAAGGTAGACAACTCACTGCACTCAGCGGCGAGGGTATATATGAAGATAACCAGTTGAAATGGGCAAGCATATATGCAACAACAGCGAAGGATGTAAAATACCTGGTAGTGAAACCTTTTGAGGTGAAAGATGACTTTACCGAAGAGGTCAAAGACAATCAATTTATTCAGGGAATGGAAATGAAAATCCAGCTCCAATAGCTCGAACTCATTTCCTTGCAAAGGGGTCATCGCATGTCCATTCAATTTACCATTTCATCTATAAGTGTCCTTGGTCCACTATTTATTCTGATTCTGCTCGCTCTGGTGATCCACGCCAGGGTGAGCACAGTTAGATATACAAGCAAACAGTATATGCTGATGCTGACATTCGCTATATATGTGCTGGGCGTGCTGCATTTTGTATTTTTCCCAATCGATGTGAATATCGGAATCTATGCCAACCAGACACCCTGGTACAAGAACCTTCAATGGGTTCCACTCCTGACTGCGGATGCGCCAAGTTTCCTTCTGAACATTGTGCTGTTTATGCCGCTGGGGTTCCTGCTTCCTCTTTTGAAACCTTCAGTTAACTCAATTCGCAAAGCGGCATCGGCGGGCTTAATGTTAAGTTTCACTATTGAAATATTGCAGCTTGTGATTAGGATTACTCTGGGGAATGGCCGCTCGACCGATATCAATGATCTGATTGCAAATACGGCAGGAAGTGTGCTTGGTTTTGTTATTCTTGGTCTGCTCATTCGCCTGATTGGCCAGAATCTGATTCTTCCCTGGACCATGCGAGGGCACAAGCGCTCTACTATGCGTTAGAATTGTAAATCTGAAAATGAGTATGCCTCCCGAAAGGCAAAACATGGTCTGTTCCTTAAGATGAAAAAGTCAGCAAGCTGTGATACAATGAAGGAATTGTGTATTCGCAGACAGACATGCAGATAGAGCTCATTTTGGATGCTCTCCATCTACTGATCATGCTGCCAATCTAGGGAGGTTTATGGAACAACCATGCTCATTATTGGTATCGCCGGAGGGACCGGCTCCGGTAAAACGACGGTAGCTCGCTCCGTCATCGACCGTCTTGGATCAGGCAAAGTGACGTTTATATCCCAGGACAATTATTACAAAGATCAATCACAGCTCACTCCAGAGCAGCGTCGACTCACCAATTACGATCATCCGTTTGCATTCGACAATGATCTGTTGATTGAGCATCTTACCCTGCTGAAGCAAGGACAAACGGCATATGCTCCCGTATATGACTTCACCATAGATAACCGTGCTGCCAATGAAACGGTTGAACTCGCACCGAACCATATCGTTATTGTAGAAGGCCTTCATGTGCTCATCGACGAACATCTACGTGCCCTGCTGGACATCAAGGTATTTGTCGATACCGATTCCGATGTTCGTATATTGCGGAGAGTGTTGCGGGATATGGAGGAACGTGGACGTACGATTCAATCCGTTTACAAACAATATCTCGAAACCGTCAAACCCATGCACGATGCCTTTATCGAGCCTTCCAAAAAGTACGCGGACATTATTATCCCCGAAGGTGGACATAACGAAGTCGGCATTCAGATGTTGTCGATTTTGACCGAGAAGTACCTGACCGGAGAGAAGTGGAACGGCGCATAGAACATATCTAATGTAGAATTGTTAGCCGTCTGCCTCTTCTGGTTTGAGAGAAGTAGGCACGGATCGGCTACTACATTCAATGTAAATTTAACTGAAATCCAGGCTGCGTTGATGCAGTCTGGATTTTTGGTTTATTTTGTTTCTCTCTTTTCAAATGGGTGAAAATGGGTTATCCTTGAAATATATGAGCTTGGTAACTACATATTTAGATCTTCTACCTTAAAGCATAAGGCTATGAATCTACGGATTCGTGGCCTTTTTTTGTGTTTTGGGAGGTTGGATGGGTCTAGAGGAGGGGTTTTAAACCATAATTCGGAACACTAATATTGATAAATAATACCAAATACCCAGTTATACATGGTAGAATATTGATGATTATTACAAATTTAGTATCTAGTAGTATCCAGTACATAACCACTACCAGAATTTGAAATTAGAAAGGAGCAGTATTCATGAAGAAAATGATTCTAACCGGGGTTACAGCCTTGGCTTTGCTTACAGGAGGCGTAATAGGTTCAGGAAGTATCGGGAGTTCAGTAGAAGCCGCTCAAGCTACGCTAAAATTCAAAGATGTCCCTTCGACACACTGGGCAGCTGCAGCGATCAACTCCGCAGTTGAACAGGGATTCTTCCAAGGGTATGCCGACGGGACATTCAAACCAAGCTCACCAGTGACCAAGGCCGAAATGGCTAGTATTCTCGGACGACTAACCGATCAGCCTAATGCTGCCATACAAGAAACCAATAACTTTACAGACGTGCCTGAATGGGCAAAAAGTGGCGTATCCGCTGCGATTGCCAAAGGATTCATCAGCCCTGCTAACTACAATGGAAAACTCGATGCCAAGGCATCTCTAACACGGGGTGAAATGGCGACCTGGCTGGCACAGGGGCTGACCGTGGTTGATTCGGATTACAAACAAGCTCTGTCTGATGTAAGCAATACTGTGATACCTGCGAAGGAGTACTTCACTGGCAAACTGGCAAGCAGCCAGAAAAATGCTGTCGCTGTTGCTCTAGGTACAGGGTTGATGAGTGTTGCTAACGATAAAAATTTTGGAACGGATCGCACCACGACAAGGGCCGAAGTTGCTGTGCTGATCGCTCGTTATACAAGTGTGGCGAAAACGAAGCCTGCTGATTTTCAGGGTTTGAATGAGTTGCGTGCAGTTGGTTTGACTGGGACGAATATTAATATTATTGCGCCTAAGTATAAGAAAACACCAGAAAGGAAGGTTTCACCAAACGTTGATTACAGCGAGGTCACAGACGACTTCTCGAAAGTTCGGAACAAAAATATTATTACCGATACCAATTATGCAGACCTCAAGATAAAGAATTGGATTATTGTTAATACCTTTGCGAAGGGTGCAGAAAGAAGTATTTATTATCCAGTTTTTGTAGACGAAGGATTCACTCTCTTACGGGGAGCATACTTTTCTTTTGCAGAAATCGAATTAAAAGTAAAAAGGTCTACTATGAATGCACTACAAGCTGGAAGTTTGCTAAATTCAGCAACAATTAACCCTATGAATTCTCCAAAATCAGATGCTTTTGCTTCATATGCTGCGCCCAGTATTAATGCTACCACTAAAAGTAAAGGTGTATTCGTAGTTAATAACCCAGTTTACTGGAGCGTAGGTCTTTTGCATTTCGATAAGGAGTTGATTTCTGATGTCAGCCTTGTTGCCAAAGAAGGTCCTACCTACAGCGTAATAGCCACAGATTAGAGGGGATAAATTTTGGGGCAAAAAGTATTTTTTAAAAAAGCTGTATTGATCGTTCTGTCATTGGTTTTATTGTTATCTTCAGTAACCCAGATCCATGCAGGTGGGGGGCCAGGTGTCAAACCTGTATTGGAGTCATTTCATATGGAGCCTCCTACCCCTGCAAAATCGCAAAAAAAGGTCATTCCTGTTGAGGGGACAAAAAAGACCAACATAGGTGTATATATTTACCAAGTTGATAGTCTTAGATGGAAAGTTGATGGTCAGTGCAACAACATCGAACTAGAAAACGACCCTAGCAAGAACCTTCCGGTTTCCTCAACAGTCTGTGTCGACCTTGATTTGAATAAAGATGTTTACATTCCGACCGATTACTATGATAAAGCCGGTGAAAAGCGCTCCAATGCAGAAATAACGGATAGGTCTAACATGCCTCACTATATGGATAATACAGCGCATTATTACCCAGGAGAGCCTATCTTGGTTTCTGTTGAATCATTTACTGGCCGTAGAACAAAATTCACCACACAAATTGGTGGTGCTATTCCACCAATTAAAACAGAAGAATATAACCCTCCTAAATGGAATGCGGATTATCAATTCAACACAGATTTATACTGGAAAGCTTTAGCCGAGATTACCAAAGAAATCAATCTCACCAATGGCGGTCAGCTCAGCATTAACCAATCCAAGCAATTAAACGCAACCGTAAAGACCAAAACCGGTGATGGAAGCTTTGGTGCTGAAACCAATGTAAATAGCGGCAATGGGCGAACAACCTGGACCTCCTCCAACCCTGGTGTTGCAACCGTTAGTAATTCAGGATTAGTTCAAGCCGTAAGCAGGGGAACTACGATCATCACCGTACTGTGGGAGAAAGACGACTTCCAATTAACGACAACCACAACGATTGGCGTAGAAGAAGATCCCGGGAACGGGGGTGGCGGAGGCAATGGGGGTGGAAGTGGGGTTGGATGTTCACCGACAATCGGGCCACCATCTACAGGGACGATTATGAGCATGAGTGACCTTGATCCAAATGCTAACGGTGTAATAAAGTCAGATAACAGAGGTAATGAGACATTCAATGTACTGAGAGGAATCCCTACTTCTGAGTCACTGTATACCAATGCATTTGCTGACAACTATCTCTTCAAGCAGGCCTGGGCGAAAATGTCGGGCAAAGTTACGTATGATTGCAGTGTCACGCTATCCTATGACAGAGAATGGACGGTGCCCGGGCCACCAATCTGTACCGAGGATGGCTGTACGGATGGACCGCCTGTTCCAGCCAATGACACCGTAACCAAACCATACAATTTCCAGATTACACGGGACTACTCGTACTGGAAAATCAACAATCTTGAAGTGTACAAGATCGCAAAAGCGACCATGAAGAATTATGCCCTGCCGGGTGAACTGGTCACCATGACTCCATCCGGATATACACCGCCAACTTTGGTATCCAAAAATGATGACAACGTGGAGAGCCACGTCAGACCAGGGCAAACAACGTCTATCTCCTATACCCCACCCAAATTAACAGGCGGGCTGAATGCACCTCCAGATGTGCCGGATGATACGTCGCGTTTGAAGGGAATGGCGGAGTCCAACACCCCTCAGGCAAAAGTGAATAATGACTCGGTCATATTTAATAATACCAAGATTATGGACGACACAGAGGCGACCAAGAATGGACCTACGCCATCCAATATTCCTAACCCTACAACGATTGGCCAGGATGTTCTGTATAAACCCAATAACATGATTGGTAACACGCTGGTCAACAAAGAAAACACACCAAGTTCCGGTATCATTTATTACGATCTGCTGCCTGGGAATGTAAACGGCGGCGCCAACAAGGATTTCCCGATTAACGGTATTAACACCGTTACCGTGCATACCCCTGTCGTAAACTACGCCTTGGTATCGGATGATCAGGCTCATAATCAGAAGACGACTCCGGATCTAACCCGGTCAGCACTGATTCTGGAACGTCCATTTATTGTCCGTATTCCAACGACGGGTCAACATTTAAACGCAGCAAGTTACCCCGGTTATGGCAATCGGGACTATGCCAAATACTTTCGAATGAAACAGGTGAAATTCCCGTTTGATGTCTATACGGCGGACAGAAGCCAATTTATCCCGGCTAAAACCTGGGTGGATATCCCGGTAAACCAGCTGGACACCAGCTTTTATCTCCCGGTATGGGTAGACGAGGGCAACTATGAAATTGAATTCCGCAATATTGCGGAGAACGCACCCTCCAACTTCACCGAACAGCAGGATGCCAATACCAACCTGGCCCATCACGTAGCGGCCGATACGGTTCCAGTCGACGTCATCGGTAGGCTATACGATTTTCATGTCACCGACATTTCGGACTATAACTGGGAAAATGTTTTTCGCAAGCAGCCAGGCAGCCCGGAGCCAACGGGAGTCAGTTATTGGACAGGCTTGAATCGTATAGATGGTGACCCTCGCGGCAACCTAGCACCTTTCGTATTGCCCATTCGTCCAGGCAGCCATCCCATACAGGGATTCAAAAATGTGGCTGTAAAAACCGGGTACCATATCAAGTTTGACCTCAAAACGAAAGGTAATATGTTTGGTCAGCAGGATGGGGTACGGATTACGCCAACTTTTCATTTCGTGAACGAGGACGGTACCTCCCGGCAGGAGGTGGATCTGTATTACCACAGAGGACAGGAAAGATTTATCCGTATCGGATCTGCACAGGATTTGGAGAAACGCTTTGTGGTTCTGAATACCCGTTTGCGGAATGTTCCTGGTACCGAAATGGGCGATACCGCTCGTTATCGATACACCTATGAACTGACTAAAGAGGAGCAGAGCCAAGGCACACTGGCTGAATACATGGTTCGTTTCGTCGATCAGATCTCGCACCAGAAAACGTGCGTGGGACGTTATGATTGGATGATCCTGCCCTCATCCATTCGCACATTGATCGGACCCAAAACGGACATCCCGCAAGGCGTTAACTTGGATCGGGCAAATGCATCCATCCAGCACTGGTATGGAGAATACAGCCTGCCAGCCGATGTATATGCCGTGCCGAAAGGCACGAATTTGGAGCCACTTGCGAGACAAAACCAGTTGGATGAAAAGTCCGCTGTGTTTCTGAGAAATGGGTATATCGTAGTCAACTTCAATATTGAAAGTCTACGAGATGGCGATACTGACGCGCCTCATCTCCAGTACATCTATGCACCTCTGATGAATCAGTGGCAAATGGAGGGTTTTCAGAACAATCCGGTCAATACTGAAGGCAATACTTGGCCCATCCAAGACGGGGATGTTGTCTTCTACCATGCCAATCGGTCGAGCCGAAACGACTTCCAATCCCAAGTGCCACATTAAAAAAAATATCAGGCGATGCTTAATACTCGGCTGAGTCCCCCATGCTCACGTATATTGGTTTTAATAGATCGGTTTGCGTACATCGGTTTACTTACATTGTAGTACTTTTCAACAACAGTTCATGATTTCTTATACTCCTTATACAGTAAAAGGATTACTCCGGCCGTCACCACCATGACCCGGAATAATCCTTTTTCTTCGCTTAATTATAAAGACCACAATACACCTTACAACTCAACCCGTGATGCCTTGCAGGGTATATTCTCGCATCTTATCCTTGATCTCCTTCACTGACAACACCGAAGCCATCAGGTTTCGTGTATAAGGATGACTGGCTTTACGCGTTAGTTGTGCACTTTCTAACACCTCAACGACTTCACCCTTGTACATAACCGCAGTGCGATCGCTAACCTGCTGCACCACGGCCAGGTCATGCGATATGAAGATATATGAGATCCCTGTCTCTTCACGCAATCGGACCAACAGATTCAACATTTGCTGCTGAATGGAAACATCGAGTGCCGAGGTAGCCTCATCAAATATAATCACATCCGGCTGCAATCCAATCGCCCGGGCAATAACCACTCGCTGCTGCTCCCCACCACTGATTTCGTGTGGATACTTGTCAGCAATCGCAGCTGGCAATCCCACCAGCTCCAGCAAACGATGAATTTCCTTTTCCCCCTGCCTGCGTTTGATCAGTTTATAATTCAATAAAGGCTCAAGGATAAACGATCCTACCCTCATGCGGGGATTGAAAATTGCCGAAGGTTCCTGAAAAACCATCTGAATCTGCTTGCGCTGCTGCCGCAAAGCCTCTCCTCTGATCAGAGTAATATCCTGCTGACGATAGATGATCTGCCCGGAGGTTGCCTTTTCCAGATGGGTCACGCATTTGGCCAAGGTGCTCTTGCCACTTCCGCTCTCACCTACAATTCCCAGACATTCACCCGGATAGAGCTTCAGATTGATCGATTGCAATGCTGAATGGGCTCCCTGGCCCCTGGATTCATAGGTTTTACTTAAATTCCTCATTTCCAGAACGGGTATCCTCTCATCTACCATCCGTGTTCCCCTCCAATTCAGGTACTGCAGCTAGCAACTCGCGGGTATACACACGACGTGGACTTGTAATTATACTTGAAGTTTGTCCAAACTCAACCAATGACCCGTTCTGCATCACACCGATGTAGTCTGCCATATGGGCTGCAACGGCAATATTGTGCGTCACAATGATCATCCCTGTTCCCTGACTTGCCCGAAGGTCGGTCAATCCTTTGATCACTTCAACCTGAGTGGTTACATCCAGCGCACTGGTCGGTTCATCGGCAAGCAGCAGTTCTGGCTCCATCGTTACCGCCATGGCAATTGCCGTTCGCTGCTTCATGCCTCCGCTAAGCTGGCCGGGATACATGCTCATCATGCGCTCGGGGTCATCCAGTCCCATCTGTGAGAGCATGTCCACCGCCATGTCATAGGCAGCTTTCTTCGATAGTTCAACGTGTGTACGGATTGCCTCGATATACTGACTTCCTATTGTACGGATGGGATTCAGATAAGAACCGCTATCCTGAAAAACCATCGCCATCCGCTTGCCGCGTATGCGGCCCCATTCCTTCTGCGAAAAACTAAATATCGATTTCCCCTGAAAAAAAATGTCTCCCCCGGCATACTGCCCACCGTCTGGAAGCATGCCGAGCAAAGCTCGAAGCAACGTCGATTTACCACTTCCGCTCTCGCCCACGATTCCGATAATCTCCCCGGCATTCATTGTGAACGATACATTCTGCAGTGCAGGTGAACCGCTCTTATATGCTACAGAAAGCCGATCTACACCCAGCAAGTTGCTCATTATTGCCCAACCTGAATATTACGATCCAGGAGATAAAAGTCGATCGGATACATCGTCGCACCCTGAACGTTGCTCTTGCTTACAATGTTAATTGGAGTATAGGTAATAAACATGTATGCCGCATCATCTAGAATCATCTGCTGGGCTTCTGCAGCCAGTTCATATCTTTTTTCCACATCGAATTCGGAATGCAGCTGCTGAATCACCGCATCCAGCTTCGGATTGCTGTATCCACCTACGTTCCACTCTGCTCCCGTTTTGAAATAAAAGTCGAGAATATACTGGGGATCTCCGGTAATCCCTGTATTAATGCTGGTCAGCGCCAAATCGTAGTTCCCGCTTTTTTGGTGATCAGTCAGATCCTCGTAAGAGGTCATTTCCAGATTAACTCCAATTTCCTTGAGCTGGGACTGCATTGCAGCAGCCACAATGGAGTCCGATTCATAAGCCGAATTGAGAATCAATTGAAGCGTTAGCTTTTGTCCGTCTTTTTCCCGAATACCGTCCCCATCCGCATCCATGTAACCAGCCTTATCCAACAGCTTCTTGGCTGTCTCCGGTTCATAGTCATACCCCTTGACCTGATCATAGCCAAAAGGCAGAGCCGAGGTAAACGGTCCTTTGGCCGCCTGACCGCCCACCAGTGTGTTTGCATACATCTCGCGGTCTATGCCGTACGAGATTGCACGCCGTACGTCCGGTTCACTCAGCAGCGGATTCTGCGTATTAAACCATACAAACTGCGTACGCAGGCTCGGGATTTCATCAATCGTATATTGACTCTGATCCTGGAATAATGCCAGGCTGCTTCGTCCCACGTTGCTGGCTACATCAATCTCACCCGATTGCAGTGCAAGGGCACGCGTGCTGTCATCCTTGATATATTTGAATGTAATGGTATCCACATCCGCTGCCCCGTCCCAGTATCCGTCATACTTTTTCACCTGAATCTCCTGATCCGGGGTATAGCCTGTGACCATAAACGGCCCTGTAGCGATAGGCTCACTCTTGAATTTGGACGTATCCGCACTCGTATCCACGATTACAAACAGGGGTTCAGCAATATTGCCAAGAAGGGATGCATAAGGCTCAGTTGTTTTAATGGTCAGATCCTGACCTTCGGCAGTCATGGAAGCTACCGGCAAGGTCGACTGTCCTCTCTCATTCAGCTCCATGGAACGTTCAATGGACTTCTTCACCGCATCTGCTGTGACCTTATTTCCATTATGGAACGTTACGCCGTCCCGGATATGAAAATGCCATGTCGTATCATCAATACGATCCCAGCGATCCGCAATTTTCGGTACCAATTTCATATTTTCGTCAAACTGAATCAGGGTCTCTCCTATTGCTGCCCGTGTAAGGGTCCAGCCGTTCCACTCCTCTGCCGGATCCAGATTACTTCCAAGCCAGAATAGCGCTACATTCAGATGAGTCGGTTGACCTGCACTGCCTTTATCAGCCTCTACCGCCTTTTCGCCAGATGATGATGAGGTGGAGGTGCTTGTTGTGGTTTGGCCACATGCCGTGATAATACATAAAACCAATAATGACAGTACGGTAAGCGTTAGCGTTTTTCCATATCTCGAATTCATTCCCGTTCCTCCTGTTAAGCTGCCTTTTTCTTGGGATCCAGCACATCCCTCAGACTGTCGCCCAGCAAATTAAAAATGATCACCGTGCAAAAAATCGCAAGTCCCGGATAAATTAACAGCCACGGAGCTGTCTGCAAATATCGTCTGCCTTCATTCAGCATCGCCCCCCACTCCGGTTCAGGAGGTTGGGCACCCAGCCCCAAAAAGGACAGGCCTGAGATGGATAACATCATGCCGCCCACATCCATCATCGCCATGACGATGAGAGGAGACAGCATGTTGGGCAGGATGGTTCTGGTGATGATCTGAATCTTCCGTGCGCCGCTGAAGGCTGCCGCAGCGACATACTCCCTTTGCTGAAGCGAGATCACCAGACTTCTTGCCAGTCGTGCATACTTCGCCCACCAAACAACAGCCAGGGCAATTACCGTATTAAATAGGCCTGGCCCCAGCATCCCCACTACTGCGATAGCGAAGATTAATCCTGGAAAGGCCATCAGCGTATCGGATAACCGCATCAGCACTGTATCCGTCAGACCACGGGCAAAACCTGCGATAACACCAATGGCTACACCAAGAACAAACACAATTCCGATCATCATAAAGGTAAGCAGAAGCGACGTCCTGGCCCCGTAAAGGATACGGGATAACACGCAGCGTCCAAGCTGATCGGTTCCAAGCGGATATTCCGAACTGGCTGGCTGCAGTACCTTGGCAAAATTCGTTGCCAGTGGATCATGCGGTGCGAGCAGCGGCGCAATCATGACGAGAATGACCCAGAGGAGGGTCAGTGAACATAGAAACGTGAACCAGCGATGCTGTGTCAAAATAAGCTTAAATTCTCTCATCCTAGACATCCACGTCCAGTCGAATCCGCGGGTCATGCAGATGTGTCCAGAGATCAACCATCAGATTCAGCAATACATAGATGGTTGCCATCCAGATGACGTAGCCCTGAATCAGGGGATAGTCCCTTGTAAAGATGGCATCCACCGCCATCTGCCCTACACCCGGCCATACGAACAAACTTTCCACAATGGCTGCCCCGCCGAGCAGGGCGCCTGTAGACATGCCCATGAGCGTAACGATGGGCAATAATATATTGGGTAAAATATGCTGCATCATAATGACTCTCTCCTTCACGCCTCTGGCTCTGGCCCCCGTTACATAGTTCTGGGACATCTCTTCCAGAATCACCGTACGGATCTGCCTGATATATTGGGCAATCAGAGGTAACGCCAGTGTGCATGCCGGCAATATCAGGCTGTTCCAGCCCGAACTTCCCATGACAGGCAGCAGCTTGAGTTGAACTCCAAATACCAACATAAGCAGCATCCCGAGCCAGAAGCTGGGCATGGACAGCCCTGCAAACGAAAACAGGCGAATGACGTAATCCAGCACGTTGTTTCTGTAGACAGCCGACAAAATCCCCAGTGGAAACGCAATCAGAATGACCAGCAGCAGGGCACTTCCTGTTAGCCGAAGCGTGGCTGGAAGCCTGGACAGCAGAATGTCGAGCACAGGCCTGTCGTATTTATAGGACGTTCCGAAATCTCCGGTAAGCACCTGTCCCAGCCAGGTTCCGTAGCGTATCCAAAATGGCTGATCCAGTCCCAGCTGGACACGCACCTGCTGTACCAATTCGTCCGACGGTGTGACCCCTGTAGACATGAGCATAAGCCTTGCCGGGTCCCCCGGAGACAGATAGGTCAGCAGAAACGTCAGAAACGAAATGCCGAATAACACGGCTGCCAGTTGAATGAATCTTTTCACAATATATCTACTCACATGTCTGACATCCTCTCCCCAATCTCCAATCCCGCACGTGACTTGTCCATGCATATCAAAAAAGACGTCTCTCTCCGCTAGTACCGGATAAGGACGTCTTAAATAAACAGATTTTCAGAAAAAATCATGCTCTCTAAACACCTTCCTATCTCCCGTAGGTACTACTGTGTTGTTAAACTAGGCAGGTCTCCTGGCTCCAGAATCCTCGTCATTGCAGCACCTTCCCGGTCTAAACCAGTGGCATAACGCTGCATAACTCCTCTGTTACAGTGGCGGGACCGCGCCGGCATCACACCGGTCTTCCCTATTAAGCTTCTACCCGAAGGTAAAGCACCCAGTTCCACATATTCAATTGAAATGCATTCTGTACCAGTATAGCTGGCTCACAGATAATGATCAAAGCATTTATTCAAATTTGAAACAGCTCTGCAGGCTAACCTCGTTGTCTTGATTCTTTGGGGGATACTCCTGTCACTCGCTTGAACATCTTGGAAAATAAAAGCGGATCGGTATATCCCACGGAGTGGGCAACCTCGCTGACTGAAAGCGTCGAGCTCTGCAGCAGTTCTGCCGCACGATTCATCCGGTATTCAAGAAAGAATGCCTGAAGCGACTTCCCGTACTTCTCCTTAAAAAGACCGGACAGATACGTACGATCCAAGCGAACGGACTGCGCAATATCAAGGATGGACGTCTTCTGGCTGTACCTGTTCTCCATAAACTGGACGGCTTGTCTGATGTATTCATCCTTGGTGGAAAGGGGCCTCTGCGGCTTGTCCTCATCGGGGGAGGAGGATATCAGTTCGGCAATTAAACGGTATAACAGACTCTGGCTAAAAACATCTCCGCCATTGCGTGATGAGGCCTGAGTCATGTCTGCATACAAACCATCCATGACCTTCGGATCTCTGGCATCAAATACAGGATGTGCCGAACTCAGTTTTGCCCTCTGCATAAATGTCTTGGCATGGACGCCCTTAAACCCGAACCAAGAGTACGTCCATGGCTCCTTCGCATCGGCCTCATAATGGATAATGGTATCCGGGAGAATGACGAAGCCCTGACCCTGGGTCAGCCGGTATTCCTTATCCTCCATATGCACCGTTCCCCATCCCTCATGAATGTAATGAACCACATAGGAATCTCGCACCCCTGGACCCCAATAATGAGAAGGATCGCAGGCTTGCCAGCCGAAAAACAACAGCACCAGCTCCATCTGTGTCCAGTCCATGGGCATCACATTAAACTCAATCGGTGTCATCCTCCCACCCCTTCCCTTCCTCCGCATCTATTTTTTCATTTTAAATTATAACAGGTGAACCTGGGAAATATCAGCTGAAAGCGGGACCAAAAATGGGATTATGCCATGTATGGGAGAGGTTGAACCATAGTTATATAAGCCGGATCGGCCTATAGTTGGGGTACACCATTATTCAGGGAGGCTGGACTTGAGATGAACAAAATTACGTTTCTCGGTGCAGGCAGCACCGTTTTTGTCAAAAATGTATTAGGTGACGTCATGATGACTGAAGCACTGCAGGATTTTGAATTGGCCTTGTTTGATATTGATGCCGAGCGGCTGAATGATTCGGAGCGACTGCTGACCAGTATGGGTCGTTCTCTCGGAAGCCGTTGTTCTGTAAAAAAATATACCGACCGCAAAGAAGCGCTGCGCGGTGCCAAATATGTCATTAACGCCATTCAAGTGGGTGGATATGATCCATGTACAATTACGGACTTCGAAATACCGAAGAAATACGGACTGCGTCAGACGATTGCCGACACCCTCGGCATTGGCGGTATTTTCCGTAATTTGCGTACCATTCCGGTCATGCTCGACTTTGCCCGGGACATGCAGGAAGTGTGTCCTGACGCCTGGTTCCTGAATTACACCAACCCGATGGCCGTACTCACCAATGTCATGAACGTGCATGGAGGAATCAAAACGGTAGGTCTGTGCCACAGCGTGCAGGTATGTGTGCCTCACCTGTTTGAAGCACTGGGAATGGATCAGACAGGCGTAGTTGCAAAAGTGGCAGGAATCAACCATATGGCCTGGCTGCTGGAAGTAACGAGAGATGGCCAGGATCTGTATCCGGAGATTAAACGTCTGGCGAGGGAGAAACAGAAGGAGCAGCATCATGATATGGTGCGTTTCGAGCTGATGAATCGTTTTGGATACTACGTAACGGAGTCTTCCGAGCATAATGCCGAGTATCATCCATACTTTATCAAACGGAATTATCCGGAATTGATCGAACGCTTCAACATACCGCTGGATGAGTATCCACGCCGCTGCGTGAACCAGATTGAAGGATGGAAGGAAATGCGCGAGAAGCTGTTTGCCAGCGAAAATATTGAACATACCCGCAGTCGTGAATACGCTTCGCACATTATGGAAGCGATGGAAACGGACCGTCCATACAAAATCGGCGGTAATGTAATGAATACCGGCCTGATTACCAACCTGCCTCGTGAGGCCTGTGTCGAGGTGCCATGTCTGGTGGACGGATCCGGAATCAGCCCAACTTACATTGGCGACCTGCCCCCACAGCTGGCGGCACTGAACCGTACCAACATCAACACCCAGCTGCTGACGATTGAAGCGGCCATGACGGGCAAAAAGGAACATATCTATCATGCCGCCATGCTGGATCCGCACACTGCTGCCGAGCTGTCCATTGATGACATCGTTGCCATGTGCGATGAACTGATTGAGGCTCATGGGGATTGGCTGCCAAGGTATACATCCTAAAGCAAAAGATCATTTTTATTTCATTGATGATTAGAAAAGCGCCGAAGACCTCTGTAAATTCAGGAGGCTCCGGCGCTTTTTTATGGGATTCTTATTACATTTCCAAACTAATCCTGAAGCAAAAAGCGATAGCCAATTCCTGGCTCGGTCTGGATGAATCGCGGCCGCGTAGGGTCTTCCTTTAATTTTTTGCGCAGATGACCCACGTAAACCCTCAGATAATGACTATCAGATTCGTGATGATGCCCGCCCCATACCTGTTGCAGCAGCTGGCGCTGGGTAATGATCTTTCCGGCGTTAGAGGCCAGAACCTTGAGCATATCGTACTCTGTGGGTGTTAATTTGATCGGCAAACCGTCCAGCTCCACCTGCCTTTGTGCCAGATCTACAGTGAGAGACCCAAAACGCAGCACTGGTTCATCGGTTGTCTTCGCCACATGCCGAAGTGCAACCCGAATCCGGGCAACCAGTTCACCCATGCCAAACGGCTTCGTTACATAATCATCGGCCCCACCGTCAAGCGCAGCAATCTTGTCTTCCTCGCGCTCCTTAGCCGTCAGTACAATAATGGGCACCTGTGTCCATTCGCGAACGCGATGCAGCACGTCCATCCCGGACATCCCCGGCAGACCCAGATCGAGTATGATCAGATCCGGATGAACGATGCTCGCCTGTATGACAGCCTCGTCGCCATCTCCACATTCATGAATCTCGAATTGATGAGCCTGCAGGGTCACCTTCAGCAGTTTGCGAATCTGTGGTTCATCATCTACAACCAATATGCGTGCCCCTTGCGATGCCGTCATGTTACTCAACCTCTCCTTGTCCTCTATAGGGAAATAATGCTTCCGGCGCTTCCATGGGCAAACAGATGCTCATTCTTGTTCCGCCTCCCGGATTGTGATCTGCTTCAATCGTTCCTCCGTGAACTTCAACAATCCCTTTGCATATAGCCAGTCCCAGTCCTGTGCCCGTCACATGACGAGAGGATTCCGACCGGTAAAACTTTTCAAAAATCCGCTCCATGTCGGCATCGGGAATACCTACGCCAGTGTCCACTACCACAATGGTCAACGTGTCGTTTCTCTCATCCCTCGTAACAGTGAGGACAATCTCGCTATAGTCAGGAGAATATTTAATGGCATTGCTGACCACATTGATCAGCACCTGTTCCAGCAGCACTTCATCTCCACATATAAATAACGGTTGATCCGGCAAATCCACACGAATGCTCCGATGCTTGCTGAATTCCCTTACTTGCGTTAACACCACGCTGATCATGTCCCCGACGTCACACCATTTCCTGCGCAGCTGCAGCATACCGCTCTCCAGCTTCACCATGCCCAGTAAATTGCTCACCAATCGGTTCATGCGCATGGCACCATCCCGAATATTGCCCGTCAGCTCCTTCCGGTCTTCCGGGGTAAAGATGGCGTCATTCTCGATCAATCCTGTAGCGGATCCAATGATCGTCGTTAAGGGCGTTCGCAGTTCGTGGGACACAGAGTCCAGCAAAGCCGTGCGAATGCGCTCTGATTCGGCAGTCATCTGTGCCACCCTTGCTTCCTCTGCCAGTTTGACGCGAGCGATCGCACTGGCTGCCAGCCCTCCACAGGCCTCCAGCAATTGCAGCTGTTCCCGCTGCTCCTGAATATCACTGGCCTTCATACGAACGGCAAGCACGCCATGTATCTGATCTTCCGTACGCAAGGGAACGTATAGACCGGAGGATTCCCGTAGACTGGTAGAACCTTTCCCCGCAGTTTCGCCTTTCCTGTACACCCATTTGGCAATCGCAATCTCTGATTCCTCTCCACCCCAGACTGCGGTTCCCAGGTCATCGGCAGATGCTGTTACTTTCAGCTCATCATGAGCATCAGGCAGATATACGGCAGCCTGGGTACCCAGTGTGTGTGATACTTGCTTCGCAATATGATGGACCAGTGTATCCAGATCTGTAACAGCCGTCATCTGGCGGCTGAGCGCATACAATGAATTGGTTGTAGCCTCACGCTGCCTAACCATCTCCAGCTGCTGACGCAAGCGACTGGAAAGCGTGGCGGTTAATACGGCTACTGCCAAATACACAACAAAAGAAAAAATATATCGCAAATCTGCAACGGTAAAACTGAGATTCGGAGGTACAAAAAAGAAGTCAAACATGATTACGCTAAGACTCGCTGCGTAGATTGCAGGGCCCAATCCCCAGTAAACGGCGCTCACCAAAATGGGAAACAGGTAAATGAGCGAGACGTTAACCAGATCACTACTCATGCCGATGACATGAAGCAGTGGGGTTAACAAGGTAATGCCAATGGTTACCCATACATATTGGGAAACCCGGTGCAAAGGAGGATTCCCCTTCTCTTCTGTGTTTCGTTCAGGCACTGTACTGTTCACATCCCGCTTGGATCATAATCGTAATCTGCAACTATTAATACATCCATATATCTGGACAGCCGTACCAGCCGATTGACCACCGATCCGGCACCACGATAGCCATTTAGCCACCAGAGCCTCTTCGCTTGACCAACCACCAGCTGTGTTGCTTTTTCCTGTGCTGCCTTGCTTGCCAAAATACTTGATACTTCCCTCAGTTTCTCACTGTGATGAATATGAAATTCACCACCCAGCCTGACGGTTAACTGTTCCAGGGCCTTCAGCTGATCCTTGACTTCGTCACTCATTGCCTTGCCAACATGTACATGATGTACATGCCATACGGCCTTCAACCGATAAGCCGTGCGAAACCCACGGCGAATTAACCGCTCCGCATGTTTGTCACTGCTTACACAGACAAAGACTGCTTCCTGTCTTCGCCAAGGGCCCCGAAGTGCACTTTTTTGCTCCTTCGCTTCCAGCCGTTCATCCACATCATCGGCCAGTTCACGCAGGGCAAGTTCCCGCAATGCAATCAGATTACCGATGCGGAAGAAATTCGCAAGTGCCTGCTCCACCTTGGCTGCTGCATAGATTTTACCTTCCCGCATGCGCTGCCGCAAGGCCTGAGGTGCAACATCGATTAACTGCACTTCATCTGCCATTTGCAGAATCTGATCCGGCACCGTCTCCCGGACCCGAATTCCCGTAATGTGCTCTACGGCATCGTTCAGGCTTTCCAGATGCTGCACGTTAACAGTCGTAATGACCGAGATCCCTGCATCCAGCAGCTGAAGCACGTCTTCGTAACGTTTTTTCCTTAAGCTTCCGGGTACATTGGTATGGGCCAGTTCGTCCACCAACACAACTTCCGGGCAAAGACGGAGAATAGCCTCCGTATCCATTTCCTCCAATGCTACTCCCTGATATGTCCGGCGATCCCGTGGTATGACAAGCAGCTGTCCGATCTGTTCCATGGTCTCAGCCCGATTGTGCGTTTCCAGCAAGCCGATTCGGACATCAATGCCTTTGCGGAGCAGATCGTTGCCTTCCCGGAGCATCATATAGGTTTTGCCTACGCCCGGGGCTGCACCGATGTATACTTTGAATTTGCCCCGCTGAATCTGGCCGATCTGTTTCTTCACTTCTTGATCGCTTAATCTGCGATAGGTTGTGCTGCGGGTATCCGGCAATTTCGCAGGAAGTAATCGTTCTCCATCCAGTTCGGTTCGGTCTGCAAGCAGGAACAGATCTACCCCCTGCAGCTTGTGCAGGAGCGAATTGATGACTGAACCTTGCCATAGCTCCTGCCAGCGGGTATGACGTGAGTGACCCATCACAATACGCGTAATCTGCTGTCTGGCAGCATAACGTGCCAAGGCGGATGGAATCCTGCGACGATGGGTCATGGGCAATTCTTCAAATGCTCCTCCGAATTTCTCCACCAGCTTGATCATGTTTCGGCGAAATACCGTGGCCTCCTTGGTTAATGCCTTCTTCATGTCGCGGAAAGTGACCACGCATAAATCACCATTCAGTCTCTTCGCAATCTGCTGCCCTCTTCGAATATAAATGGATCCATTCCAATGATATTGGGTCGAAACCAGCACCCGCTCCATGATGCCTGTTGTCATGGTAATGCCCATCTCTTCCCGGTGTTCCCGCAGCGATTCATTGACCCCTTCAGCAACGAGTTTCAGCGCCAGTTCCCGTAAAATGCCCAGGTTGCCTTGTCTAAAAAAAGCCTCTCCCTCATACCCCTTCAAATGTCCTTCAGCAAGCCGGGTCAAAATCGTTTCCGGTGTCACATCGATCAGCTTCACTTCGTCAGCCAATTCAAGTGTCCCCGCAGGAACGGTATACTCTGCTGCAATACCTGTGAGTTTACGGGCCAGTTCGGTATACCCTTCCAGCTCGTAGACGTTCACCGTTGTGATGACACTGATGTTGTGTTTCAGCAGATACTGAATATCCTCCAGTCTCGTAGCATGCAGAGCTCCCTCGCGGTTTCTATGCGCCAGTCCGTCAACGAGCACCACTTCCGGATTGCGCTCCAGCAAAGCCTTCAAGTTCAGATCCTTCATCTCCATGCCATCTTTCTGTCGGTACCAGTGAATACTCGGGATCCGTTCAAGCTCGCCGAGCTGTTCCACGGTTTCGGGTCTTTGCATGGTCGAAACCGCGCAGATCACAACATCAATGCCTTGCTGGCGCAGCGTATTTCCTTCTCTTAACATATGATAGGTTTTGCCTGAACCGCTGACCGGACCGATATAGATGGTGAGCGTGCCCTGCTGAAGCTTCGTAATCATCTTCAGAATGTCGTCGGCTGATCTGCGCTTGAAGCTCTCATGCATCCGTTGATGTCTCCTTTCCATTCCAATGATCTAAAATGGAGAAAGCCCCTTCCGAAATCCGGAAGAAGGCCAATGATAGATAAGGCAATCCATGTCGCTTTTGACTGAGCTCAGATATATTCCTGCAAGCTAGTTCAGCTCTGCCGTCAGTGCCAGATTCAGTGCAGTCACATTGACACGCGGCTCGCCGAATATGCCGAGCTGACGTCCTTGAACATGCGCTTCCACAAGTTCTACGAGCTGCTGCTCACGAAGACCCGTCGCCTGACTAATTCGAGGGATTTGTGCTTTTGCTGCTTCAGGCGAAAGGTCAGGATCCAGACCTGAGCCGGAACCAGTCACCAGATCGGCAGGAATCTGCTGCAGTGTTGGATTTTCCTGTCTAAGCTGAGCAATCTTATCTTTCATCTCACCGATATACTCCGCCGAGGCTACAGCCCGATTCGAGCCTGCCGATGCCGTCGGGTCATAACTCGCGTTGGATGCACGGGGTTGGAACATGGCCGGTGATTCTATTTCCTGTGCCAGCAGGGATGAACCGATCACTTTTCCGTTTTGGGTAATCAGGCTCCCATTCGCTTTTGCTGGAAACAGCAGCTGTGCGGCAGCAGTCGTCACCATCGGATACACGACGCCGCAGATCAGCATAAGTACAACTGACAAGCGGATGGCAGGCAGTATGGTCTTCATATCAGTCACATCCTGATTTCGTTATTTGTCAATTTGAATAAATTTGTTAAACTATCGCACTGCGTGGTCTGAACAACCTTTCGATCGCTCTTACCCCCAGATTTTTTGATTAAAGCTCCCAAGGTGAAAATATGGGGATCTCCGTTAGCGTGTAAATCCAAATTTCTTTTAATTTATTGTTAAAAAAGCCCCGAAAGAATCAGGTCAATCAGCTTAATCCCGATAAAGGGTACAATCACACCACCCACGCCATAGATCAACACATTGCGTCCGAGCAGCCGCTCGGCAGACATGGCCCGGTACTTTACGCCCTTCATCGCAATCGGAATGAGCAGTGGGATGATGATTGCGTTAAAGATCAATGCTGACAGAATGGCCGATTGCGGTGAAGCCAGATTCATAATATTCAGTGATTGGAGCTGCGGCATAGCGATAATAAACATCGCCGGGATAATGGCAAAGTATTTCGCAATATCATTCGATATCGAAAAGGTGGTTAGCGCCCCACGTGTAATCAAAAGCTGCTTCCCAATGGAGACCACCGACAGCAGCTTGGTCGGGTCGGAATCCAGGTCAATCATGTTGGCCGCTTCCTTGGCCGCCATGGTACCCGAATTCATTGCCAGGCCCACATCGGCCTGCGCCAGGGCAGGCGCATCATTGGTCCCGTCGCCGGTCATGGCGACGAGCTTGCCTGCCTGCTGCTCTTTTTTGATCGCGGTGATCTTGTCTTCCGGCTTCGCTTCAGCAATAAAGTCATCCACGCCTGCTTCCAGTGCAATCGTGGCTGCTGTTAGAGGGTTGTCGCCTGTACACATGATCGTTTTGATGCCCATGGACCGCATCTCGGCAAACTTCTCCTTCAGACCCGGCTTCACTGTATCCTTCAGGTAGATTACACCGTAGATCCGGTCATCGATCGCAACAGCAAGGGGAGTGCCTCCAGCCTTGGCAATGCGATTGGCGATGTCATCCAGATCGGCAGGAATTCGTCCACCCCGGGAAGCGATATGATGCTTGATGGCATCTACTGCGCCCTTGCGAATCTGCATTCCGCTGCCCAGATTGAGACCCGACATACGGGTCTCGGCGGTAAACTCCACACTTTCCGCATCTGCATATTCCTGCTCCGGCCAGCGCTCTCCCTGCTTGCCTGTAAGCTCCACCACGGAGCGTCCTTCCGGCGTCTCATCACGAACCGAAGCCTGCAACGCTGCTCGGGTCATCTCCTGCACGGTTGCACCCTGAACGGGAATGAACTCTGAGGCCATACGATTTCCGTACGTAATTGTTCCGGTCTTGTCGAGAATCAGCGTATCAATATCCCCCGCCGCTTCCACCGCTTTCCCTGACATGGCAAGCACGTTGAACTGCGTGACCCGGTCCATTCCGGCAATCCCGATTGCGGACAACAGGCCCCCTATTGTTGTAGGAATAAGGCAAACCAGCAAGGCGATCAATGTCGCCAAATCAAGGCGAATGCCTAGGTAACTTGCCATCGGAACCATCGTCAGAATGACGATCAGGAAAATCAGGGTCAATACGGCCAGTAGCGTGGTCAGCGCGATTTCGTTTGGCGTTTTCTGACGCTGCGCACCTTCAACCAGAGAGATCATCCGGTCAAGGAAGGATTCTCCCGGATCGGTCTGTACACGCATGACGATATAGTCGGAAGTGACTCGTGTACCTCCCGTCACGGAGGAAAAATCACCGCCTGCTTCCTTAATGACCGGAGCTGATTCACCCGTGATGGCCGATTCGTCTATGGAGGCCAAACCCTCGATAATTTCGCCGTCCGTGGGGATCAGTTCTCCTGCTTCCACGCGGACAATATCTCCCTTTTTCAACTGAGTCGATGATACTTGCCGAATTGTCCCATCCTTTTGCATCAATTTGGCGGTCGTATCCGATTTCGTCTTGCGCAGGGTATCTGCCTGGGCTTTGCCCCGGCCTTCGGCGAGCGCTTCAGCAAAGTTGGCAAACAGCAGTGTGAACAACAGGATGAGGAACACCGCAACGTTGTACCCCCGTCCCGCTTCCGATGCAGCAAAAAGATCGGGATCGATACATAAGAGCAGCGTAATGAACGTGCCAACTTCCACGATAAACATGACGGGATTTTTGATCATGACCATCGGATTAAGTTTCTTAAAGGCGTCCAGAGAAGCCTGCCGTACGATGTCCCCGCTTAATCTCCTTTTGCCTGGACCTTGTTGGCGGGGATTAATCTCCTTTCCCTCACCCTTTCCGCTTGGTCTGTATGCTTCGTTGTCTGTTTCTGCAATTGCTTGGTTACTTGTTCCTTCCACCATGTGTTCCTTCTTTCGCTCTATAGCACCCATTAATTTCGTGCACCTCCATGCTTAACATCCTTGCTGTACTTCCGTAATCCACTTCATAGACCGTCCATCCATTACCGGAGCATCGCCAAATGCTCAGCGATCGGCCCAAGCGCCAGTGATGGGAAGAAGGTGAGCGCTCCGACCACCACAATCATCATCACCAGAATCCCTGCGAATAAAGGGGTATGTGTACGAAGTGTACCCGTTGTTACCGGAACTACTCGTTTCGTTGCCAGGGATCCTGCAATCGCGAGCATGGCAATCATGGAGATGTACCTTCCCAGAAGCATCACCACACCAATGGCGATATTGTAAAAGTCGGTATTGGCATTCAGTCCGGCAAAAGCGGACCCATTATTGGCAGCACCCGATGCAAAAGCATAAAGCACTTCGGTCAGGCCATGCATGCCTGAATTTGAAATCGAGGCTACCGCTTCGGGCCGCATAAGCGCCAGTGCAGTTGGAGCCAAAATAATCAAGGGATGAATCAGCAGCGCAATCGATGCGAGCTTTACTTCTTTCCCTTCAATTTTTTTGCCCAGAAATTCAGGTGTCCGTCCTACCATCAGTCCGGAGATAAACACGGCCAGAATGACGTACAGCAATCCGTTAAGCAGGCCTACCCCTTTACCGCCAAATACGTTATTGAGCATCATTTCAGCAAGTGCCACCATTCCGCCGAGCGGCGTGAGCGACTCATGCATATTGTTGACGGATCCCGTTGTCGCAGCTGTAGTCACTGCCGTGAATAACGCCGATTCGGCTATCCCAAACCTGACCTCTTTCCCTTCCATATTCCCTTGAATGCCTGCGGCATCCAGCGCAGGTACACCGCGGTACTCCGATACAAAAACAGTCGTGAGCATCACGAGAAACAGAAAGCTCATCGCTGCAAACAATGCCCAGCCTTGCTTCCGGTTGTTTACCATCAGTCCGAATGCATACACCAGTGCAGTGGGCAGCAGCATCATGCAGACAATGTGGACCAGATTCGCCAGCGCCGTTGGATTCTCGAAGGGATGTGCTGCATTGGTTCCAAACCAGCCGCCGCCATTCGTACCAATGTGCTTAATTGACTCGAGTGAAGCAACCAATCCGCGGGTGATTGTCTGCTCTCCGCCTTCCAGCGTGGTTGCGTTCACCGCCCCTGCAAGCGTCTGCGGCACACCCTGAAAGACCAGGAATAAGGCCACAATGAAGCTCAGCGGCAAAAAAATTCTTGTAATCGACCGCACCAGGTCGACATAAAAGTTCCCCAGTTCATCTCTCCGGCCAACCAGTCCGCGGATGAACGCAATGGCTACAGCGAAGCCCGTTGCCGCTGATGTAAACATCGGGAACGTCACGGCCAGCATCTGTGACAGATACGACAGGGCATTCTCGCCCGTATACGACTGCCAGTTGGTGTTGGTCATGAAGGATGCTGCTGTATTAAACGCCTGCGCTGCAGGCATGTTGCTGATGCCATCCGGGTTGAGCGGCAGAAACTGCTGCAGCCGCAGCACCAGAAACATCAAAATCAACATGACGAAGTTGGAAATGAGCACAGCTGAAAGGTACTTTTTCCAGCCCATCGACTCATTCTCCCGAAGCCCCATTAATCGATAGAGCAGTCGTTCAGGTCCACCGAAGATTCGATCCAGTCCTGTCCGCTTGCCATCGAATACCTTGACCAGATAACTACCCACCGGTTTCACCAGCAGGATGATGATCAGCAGCGTGACCGCCACTTGTAATAAACCGCTACCCATATCCATAGTTCCTCCCTAATCTGCGATCCAAATGATTCAGAACTTCTCCGGCTTCACGAGCACATAGCCCAGATAGACTATCAGTGCCAGCACAATTATTCCTATAACGGTCATATGCACCTTCCCCTCTCTGACTATAGCCCTAGGCTCTCTCGCAGAACTTAATGAAACCCCAGAACACCACGAAAAGCAGCACAACCAATCCGATCATAGAAGCATCATTGACCATATGCCCTTCCTCCCTCTCTCTACCGTTCTTTCAACCTGCTACGTGTAAAATCTTATACCTGAACGCTGTAAAAAGGGGGTAAAGAAATCCCTGCCAGGGTGTAAAAAAAACGTAAAAATAGACCCGTTTCTTCGCCAATGGCTGAAAGAAAACGGGTCTATCAGTGATTTGATCTTTATCCAAACGGATTCTGTGCCCATTGCAGCAGTCTCTTTTTCGTGATTTTGCCGTGGGATGTGTGCTTGATGACCTGCCCTTGATCCAGGAGCAGCACCTGTGGTGATTCATGATGTACCTCTGTTTCCTCCGCAATCCGGCGGGAGAGCGGGCGATTCTCGATGACTTTGACGATATGATAGTCCATCTGCTGTCTGGGATCGGAAGCGTTGGAGCCCACAAATGCCATAAATTCTCGGTATGCTCTCGCGCTGATCGGGCAGGTGGTGCTGTGCTTCAGGATGAGTACGGGATGATCTTCCGAAGATTGAAGTGCCGCTTCCCAGTCTTCCTGTCTGCGGAGTTCACGGACATGTTCCGTCAACATATCTTCCGTTCCGGCAATTGCCCGTTTGCTTACGACTGATCCAATCACGACGCCAAGGGCCACGCCAAAAGCAATGCCGAGGGCGAGCTGATCCGTTGCCGTACCAATACTCACTCCCAGTGCTAGCCCTAACCCAAGCCATAGAGCCTGGGGATTCACTTTTTTCTCCACAGTGATCATCCTTTCAGAGGATATGTATAATAAGGTTCTATAACAATTTTCTGTCCTGTATTCTCCTCAAATTATATCATAGGCATGCCTTGGATCGACTTTTATAAAATGCATCTTCGGGTATATACTTGTGATACACTGATTGTAAATTGGAAACGATGAATGGAGAAACAATGGGAAAGGCGGAATCACGAAATGACATATGCTTTTATGATAGAGCCTCAGCAGTACATTCCCCTGGACAACGATGAGGAACTCATTGAAAAGTGCAAGGAGTGGGGCCTGCTTTCGGGTAAAGCAACCAAGCTCAAAACGTTCTACTATAAAGGAAACGGACTGAACACGCCCTGTACCATCATTGGTTATGTGGATCACATGGCTGCCGTCATCCAACTGGATAATGAACAAAAACACTGCATTCATCCCTCTTATCTGAAAGAGATGCAAGCGTCGAGCTACAATGTAAGACCCGTGACGGCAGCAGAAACGGATAAGGCGAGTGAGCCATTGGACGTATCCCGGACAGAGGACGCAGCTCATGCTGTTACTGCTTCAGTCCACGTGGATGCCATATCCGATTCGGACGGTATTCCATCGGATCTGAATGACATGGACATCGATGCCGGGGAAAGCCATTCCGGACTGAAGGGTGACCCGGATGGACTTGTAGAGGAATATGTTGGCCCACAAGGCGGGACAAGCAGTGAAGCGAAACCGAAGGCGAAGACGGCAAGCAAGGCGAAATCGGTCAAGATTGACCTGCCTGAAGGCAAAGTGAAAATGACGGCAGTCGTCAAGGAATTTACGACGGTTCCAAACCATTTCTCCGACAATGATGATGAAGTTATCGTTTATGAAGGCGTGGCCATCACCGAGCCTGATCACGTTGAACTTGGTGAAGCCTGGTCCAGCCATAGTGCCACGATGAAGAAGCAGGGGCTTGAAGTCGGAGATGTCCTTACTTTTGAAGCAAAGATCATTAAGAAGAAGCTCACTCGAAATCCGGTGCCCTATAAGATCAACAATCCTTCCAAGATTCAAAAGCAAGTCTAGGCCAAAAAGACCTCCAGCTCGCGTGATAAAATCAGGCAGTGGAGGTCTTTGCTTTTTTTTATGAATAGAACGAAGACAAAAGGTTATGCTTGGCCGGGTGTACAGCTAATTTGGAACTGAACGCCGTACTTGTCCGTAACCATGCCGTATGCCGGGCTCCAGAATGTCTCCTGGATTGGCATTTTCACCTCTCCACCAACTTCGAGTCTGTTGAAAATGTGCTTGGCTTCCTCTGGGGTATCCGTATTCACAGTAACACTAATGTTGTTACCAATGATATGAGGCATGCCCGGGAACGTATCCGACAACATGAGCACTGAGCCCCCGATCTGCAGAGAAGCATGCATGATACGGTCCTTGGCTTCTGGCGGAATCGGATGCTCCGGACTTGACGGACCTTCACCAAATGTCTGAATTGCCAACACTTCTGCGTTAAAAACCTCTTTGTAGAACGCGACTGCTTCTTTTCCGTTTCCATCCGTTACAAGATACACATTCAAACTAATCGCCATGCGTTCTTCATCTCCTTAAGCACATGTTTTGATAACCATTCCTGCCGCTTGCGACATGAGTATATAGGACAGGTTGTCCTTTGACAAGCAGGTATTTCCTTCTTTAAAGCAATACCCTTTCCGGTCAGATCTTATCCCCGGACTCTCCTGATATAATGGGTCAGCAAAATACATATTCCCGGTACAAGCGCCGCGAAGCTGGCATAGATCAGACACCATTTCAAGAGGGTAAAGATCGGTGTTATTTCGGCTATCACGGGTGTGGGTCCAGGATAACGAAGCATAACGATGGAAGCACCTATATTTTCTAGCATATCCATGGCCCAGCCTCCAACAGGAAGCAGGTTGATTTGGCGCCAGTGGTTCTCTACAGGGAGCACGCGGTAGAGCATGGATATAAGCATCACCAGCAGAAACAGATAGGCCATAGGCCAGAGGAGATCAAAGGTGAACCGCGCCTCTACATAAGCACGCTGGCCTGTTTCTCCGTACTGTTCGGCCATTTGGTACAGATCATCAGCAGAATACAAGAAAGACGAATCCGGTGATGCCCCTCCACCCGTTGCTTTCTCAGACTGTTCTGCTTGCCACGGCAAAATGTAGGCAATAAAACCGGCAAAGATCAGGATCGCGATCAAAACCCATTTCCAGTTCACCCAACTATACAGCCATTTGGATAGCAGGTTCAGCATGTTTCTCCTCCTTTTCTTGTATATAAACAAAAACAACCACCTTCCGAACTCATGTCGGTAAGATGGCTGATGTAAGGACTATATGGATTTATTCTTCTTGACGATGTCGGCAATCTCGCTCTCCAGCAACAAATACCGATGTACGCTTCGCATAATGGGCACCTTGGTTAACTTGTTTTTGTCCACATACAGTTTCATTTGATCTTTAGATAAACCGAGCAGACTGCCTGCCTCCGAAACCGTCAGTACAACCGCGGGGTTTGTCGCATTAAATGTTTTTTTCACCTTTTGATTCCAGTCCTCGAATACCTGCATAGATCAGTGATCTCTCCCATCCATAGCCAGTAAATTTCCAGGCTGAATAGATTAAGTATATCACACTTGTGACGATCGTAACTTGGTCCTTGCACAGAACCAATATATGTTAGCTTACTGAGAGGACACTCGCAGATCGGTCTGCACGAATACAATCGTGTAAAAGAGCCAAAAAAGCCACTTTAAAGTAAAGTGGCCCGAGATATAAAATCAAATGATTGCCTTATGCTTCTTTCCAAAATCGGCGCAGGTTGTCCATCGCAATTCGGGATGCAGACTTACACTCTTCCATGCCTTCGAATTCCACCGTAATGTTGCCATCATATCCGAATTCCTTGATCAGCTTCACAATTTTCCGGATTGGGATATCTCCATGCCCCACAATGGCTCCGCGCAGAAAATTGCCATGAGTTGTGGTGAACCAATCACCACCACCCGGATGTTCATCATATGGACGGAAATAAAAGTCCTTGAAATGAACCAGGGAAGCGTATGGCAAGTTCTTCATGACACCGATTATCGGATGCTCATCCACACACATAAAATTGCCAATGTCCAGCGTTGTTTTGAAATTAGGGCGGTCTACAGCTTGCAGCACTCGTTGCACCCGATCGCTTGCCTGCACACTGAACCCATGGTTCTCAATCGTCGTTGTAATGCCGAACTGTGCGGCATAGTCCGCGATAATCTGGCTTCCCCGAACCATGAGCGGCAGATGCTGCTCAAACCAGGTAATGGTCATGTTTTCCTTCGGCAAGGTAAAGGCCGTCACGTCATGACGCATATGTTTGACACCCATTCGGTGCACGACATCGACATGCCTTTTGACCCGGGCCATTTCTTCCTCAAAAGCCTCTTCCGTCTCCTGTACAAAATTGGCTGGCATCGAGTAATTGGACAGCTCTATGCCTGCGGAAGCAGCACGCTCCCGAATCGCATCAGCCAGCTCCGGGTTATCTTCCACCGTGTAGCCGTACGGAACCATTTCCATATGCTCGCCGCCATTTGCCGCAATCCAGTCGATCACGTCCAGAACCGTCATCTCGCCCGACTTCAAATCGTTCAACAAGCTATACGTACTCAGGCCCACTTTCATCTTCTCAGCTCCCTAACGGTATTGTTTGATAAATTCAACCGCCTTGCGGATATCCTGTTCAGGCTGATCGCCGACTTCGCGCTCAATCGTCAGGTACCCTGTATAACCAATCTCCTGAAGGGCAGCAAAATAGCTGTCAAAATCCACTCCACCCTCTCCGAGCGGCACCTCGCGGAAAAAGGTTCCTGAGGATACCATTTCGGCAATTTTCTCATGATCCATCGGCGCATAGCCCACTGCACCGTATACATCCCTTGGATCGACTTCCTTCAGGCGTACACCATCCTTCACATGGGTATGTACGATGTAGTCCTTCAGCAGACGCACACCCTGAGCCGGGTCATCACCCGTTACCATCACCATGTTAGCCGGGTCAAAATTGACTGAAACCCCGTTTGTTGAGAGGGTATCCAGAAATCCTTTCAGATCAGCTGCCGTCTCCGGTCCTGTCTCAATTGCAAAGTACGCCCCTGCACTTTTTGCATACTGACCAAGCTCTTCACATGCTGCGTGCAGCGTAGCGTATACCTCTGAGACAGGGTCATGCGGGACAATGCCAATATGGGTCGTCACAATATGGGTACCCAGATCAAGTGCCAGATCCACGATTCGCTTGGACTTCTCGACTTTCCATAGGTTATCTTCCTTCACCTGAAATCCGTGACCGCCTAGGTCGCCGACCAGGGCTGAAATTTCAAGACCCAGGGAATCAATATAGCTTTTTAGCTCCTTGCGTGCCGCGGGAGACAGATTTTCCGGATCCATCTCTCCCTTGACCGCATAGATTTGCACACCTTCAGCACCCACATCCTTGGCCTTTTTCAACCCTTCACGCACACCTACGCCGAAGCTATCCACGATTACACCGATCTTGTTCGTTAATGTCATGTCATGCCCTCCCGTGAATTGGTATTTTCAAAACAGGATACTGTCTGAGCCGATAATCAGATGATATGAACGTCAATGATAGAGAAGTGACTCTTATCGACTCTTCCTCATCATAACTAAAGTATGAATCGCCGTCACATATCAATCCAACACCTTTTATTCCATTTACGTCATTTACCATGTAGGTTCCAAGCTGTTGTCCAGGCGATGCCTGGCTACCCCTTAATCAACAGGACGAAGTTTCACCGATTTGATCTCATAGGGTCTAAATGTTAGCTCGAATGTGCCTTTCTCAGAAGCAAGCGGATTGATTTCATCCTCCAACAGGTTGACGATCGATGCCTCCACATTCCGGTCATTCCACTGGATCTGTACCGTCTCCCGGCCACCTGACGATTCATAGAAGCGAAGTATCGTTCCCGTGCCATCTTCCGAGGCCTTAACCGTATCCAGGATGACATGCTTGCTCTGATAATCAATCCAGGCATGCTCCGCAGGTAGGACGCCCGCGTGCCTGCTTGCGGCAACGGCCTGAACGGGATGATTCAGCTCCATCGCCTGACGTACGACCCCAGCTTCCCGCCAATCTCCCTGGTGGGGCAATAATGAATACGTAAATTCATGTTCGCCCTGATCGGCATGTTCATCCGGCCACTTCGGAGCACGCAGTAGGGACAGGCGAATTGTCCGATCCTTGATGTCGTATCCATATTTGCAGTCATTCAGCAGACTTACTCCGCTATTGCCCTCGGAGATATCCGCCCAGCGATGCCCACAGACCTCAAACTGTGCCTGTTCCCAACTGGTGTTGTTATGTGTCGGCCGTTCCAGCGCACCAAACGGGATTTCATACGCTGCTTTGGCAGCCACCAGATCCACCGGAAAGGCTACCTTGAGCAGCTTATGAGTTTCATTCCAGCTGACCTTTGTCTGGAAATCCACCCGTCGCTGATGACGATAAAATACGATATCCTGGCTGATGTCAGATTCATTCAACTTCCAGCGAAACCGCAGTACATCCTTGGCTGCACCCCGCTGTACAATCTCCTTCGAGATAAGCTGAACCTTGCCTGCAGGCTGAGATTCGAACCTCGGATCAATGTCCCAGGCATCCCAGTAGGTTGGTTTGTCGTGGAAAAATTGCAGTTCATTCGCCTTGTCCCCTGGCTTCAACCACTCCCGACCCACAGATTTGTCGTACCATCTGGTAATCTCGCCGATCTCGTTGAATTCAACCATATAAAATGGGGTCTCCCAGCTGGAAGGGAAAGAGTCCTCCGTCAATGCAGCCGGAGAAGAATACTTGTCTGGGCGAAGCCATATCGTCGTATAACCAAACGCAGGGATGGATGGGATAACGACAGACAGAGTCCGTACGTCTTCCTTTTCCACCAGATCACAATCCAACCGATTACCGTTCTGGTCAAACGCTGCCATGCCGCTGAGTTCAGCACCCCCGCTAAGGGTCACCACTTCTCCTCGCTCCCAGCCCAAACTGTTAAATATGACATACGGTATGCCTTCCCATCCATCCGTTGCAATGCGCTCTGCGAGGCTGCCGAGTGAATTATTCAGAGCTGACGTGCCTAGCTCAAACACCCTCGTGTACTCTTCTGCAGACGTAACGTAAGCTTCCGGAATGGATGTGCCAGGGATAATATCATGAAACTGATTCAGCATCATCAGTTTCCATCCGTCGTCCAGGTTGCTCTTGATCTGCTCTGCTTCAGTCCCTGCAAACTGCCCCCAGATTTCTGCATCCCGATACAGCACCTCAGCCTTGCGATTGCTGCGTTTATTTCGCGCATGAGTCGTATATGTTCCGCGATGCAGTTCCAGATACAGGTCACCATGCCATTTCGGTAACGCTGGATTGCTGGCTGAAATCTCTTCAAAAAAGGCCTGAGCCGTGCTGAATGTGCTGATCGGCTGACCCACCATGAACTGGGCGCGCTCCGCGAACTCAACCATCTCATGTGTGACCCCGCCCCCACCGTCTCCATGTCCATAGAGCAGCATCTGCTCCGGATGCAGATCCTTCTGTTTATAGGATTGCCAGTGTTCATCCACATCCTTGGGACGCGTATGCTCATTCACCCCGTGATTGAGATATGCCAGCACTGAGGTACCATCTATGCCTACCCAGTCGAACAGGTCGTAAGGAAACGCATTGGTGTCATTCCAGTTGAGCTTGGTGGTCATAAAATAGGGAACATTCGCAAGCTGAAGTATTTGCGGCAGGGACGCACAGTAGCCAAAAGTGTCCGGCAGCCATTCGATGCTGGAGCGCTTGCCAAACTCCTCCTGGTAGAAGTTCTGTCCGTACAGAATCTGTCTCACCAGGGACTCGCCGCTCGGGATATTCAAGTCCGGCTCTACCCACATGCCACCGACGAGTTCCCATCGACCCTCAGCAATGCGAGCTTTGATCCGTTCGTACAGATCCGGATAATGCTCCTTCACGAAGGCATATAGCTGAGGCTGGCTCTGTGAATACACGAACCCCGGATGCTCGTCCATTAAGGTACACATCGTGGAGAAGGTACGGCTGGATTTGCGCACGGTTTCCCGTACAGGCCAGAGCCAGGCGATATCAATATGTGACTGTCCCACAAGATGCATGAATCCATCCCGTTGTTCTTCCGGATCCTGCTCCTGCACGGACTGTGCAAGCAATTGTTCGAAGCGCTGCACCCACGCTGGCTCAACCCACCGCCTCGGCTCGTTGTACATCTCATCCATGATTTGGTGAATGGTCCGAACCAGCCGGGTACGCTTCAGATCTTTTTCAGGCAATGCCTTTAGCGATTCTGCAAGCACTGTTACGCTATACATGAGACTTTGCAGAGGACGATTGATATGTACCAGGGCTGTATGTATGCCCCGGACCGGTGGTTGTATGACCGCTTGGCGATTCAGTGGATCGTGCGGCTCCGGAATGGGATCATACAGCTCAATCTCCAGCAGGGGTGATGCCCCAACCCGGCTTCGGGGAAGCGGGACCAGCCAATGATTGCGATCCAGTCCGTGATACGGCATGCCGTTCACCTTCAGCAGCCCTTCACCACCCGCTTCAAAAGTCAAAGCAATGGCATGATCCTCCCAATCGCCAGGGATTTCAATGAGCTTGCTCATAAAATATGTCGTTCCATGTGTACTATGAAGGGGATTTACAAATTGGACGGAGGCCTCTTCCTGCTCCATCTGGTATTCCCCAGGCCGTATATATCTGGCCTTCTGCATCTGCCATTCGGGCAGCTCCACCTTCGCTAACCATTGCTGCTGTGACATATCCTCTATAAATCGGCTTATCCGAATCATACCGGTCCCACCTCACTTCGCACTTGTAAATCGCATGCCTTCCACTTCTTAGAGCTGCTGCCAACCATCAGACGGAACTTGCCCGGCTCAACCACCCACTGATAGCGGGAGTCCATGAGCTCCAGGTGCTCTGCATTCACGGTAAAAGTAACCGTTTGGGTCTGTCCGGGCTCCAGATAGATCTTGCGAAAACCCTTAAGTGACATTTCCGGCCGGGTGACGGAAGCAGCTTCGTCCGTTATATAGAATTGCACAACTTCAGCTCCAGCTACCTTACCTGTATTCGTGACCTCCACCTGAACCTCAGCCTCACCATTCGGTTCGATCATTTCAGGCACCACTCTCACATGGTCATACTCGAATTCGGTATAGCTGAGTCCGAAACCAAACGGATATTGCGGCTCCAGATCCATCTCCAAATATCTCTTCCCCCGCGTACGTCTGGCATTGTAAACCACGGGGAGCTGTCCGACATGTTTGGGGATGGAGATGGTCAAACGCCCGGATGGATTCACATCTCCAAACAGAATGTCTGCCACCGCATTGCCGCCCTCCTGCCCGGGGTACCAGGCCTCCAAAATGGCATGCACATGCTCGTCGATCCAAGGCTCTGCAATAGGTCGCCCGTTGATATATACGACAACCACGGGTTTGCCCAGCTTATATATCTCCTGCACCAACTCCAGCTGCACACCCATCAGATTCAGCGATGAACGGTCGATACCTTCACCACACTCCATATCATTCCATGGATTATCCGTTACAACCGATGCACCCGTCCGCAGATCAATCGTGCCTTCCCCGAAGTCGCGAGCACTTGATCCGCCCATAACCATCACAATGACGTCGGCCTGTTCGGCACAAGCGAGCGCTTGCGCAAAGCCCTCCCTGGAATCGCCTTTGATCCGGCAGCCGGGCGCGTACAGGATTTGATCCGCATGAGCACCAACCTTGCGGCGTATACCTTCCAGCACCGTAACAATCTGCCCACTTGGTTGTGGTGAGGTGTAGTCTCCCAGCTGGTTATACGTATGATTGGCGTTCGGACCCAGTACCGCGATCTTCGGATTCGTCTTGCTGAGCGGAAGGAGATTCTCCTCATTTTTGAGCAAAACAATCCCTTCCTGGGCTGCCTTCCTTGCCAGCTCCACATGCTCTTCGCAACCAATCACTCGCTCCGCAAAGTCTGGGTCGACATAAGGCTGCTCGAACAGCCCCAATCTAAACTTCATCTCTAGAATCCGCCATACCGCTGTATCCAGATCCTGATGATGAATCAATCCCTGCTCCAATGCCTTCGCCAGATGTTTACGATACATGAATCCGGACATCTCCATGTCCACACCCGCTTGAAGAGACTGAGCTACGGCCTGCTCCCCGTTCTCCGCTGTGTTGTGTCCGCTGACCAGCATCTGAATGGCACCAAAATCGGTGATGACAAACCCCTCAAAGCCCCACTGCTCGCGCAGGAGATCATTCAACAGATACGTGCTGGAGGTGCACGGTACACCGTCAATCTCGTTGTACGCTGTCATTACTGAACAGGCACCGGCTTCCACTGCCTTTTTGAAAGGCAGCAGGTCTACCTCGTGCAGCTCGCGCAGACCCATATGCACAGGAGCGGCATTACGCCCTCCTTCCGAGCTTCCATATCCCGCAAAATGCTTCAGCGTTGCCATAATGGTCCGGTCCGAATCGAGACGGTCTCCCTGTAATCCCCTGATCGCTTCCACAGCCAATTCACCAATCAGAAATGGGTCTTCGGCAAAACACTCCTCGGTCCGTCCCCATCTTGGATCACGCACTACATCCAGCACAGGCGAATAGGTTGCTGCTCCACCCTGGCTGCGAGTCTCGACCGCAATGGCCTCACACATCTTGCGGTACAATTCCGTATTCCACGTGCTTCCTACGGTCAGTGGCACCGGAAATACGGTTGCCCCGATCGCCATATGGCCATGCGAACATTCCTCCCCGAACAAAATGGGAATGCCCAGACGTGAGTTTTCAATCGCATAGCGCTGAATTTTATTGGTGGCAGCCGCTCCCTGGCCGGGGGGCAACCCGGTTTCCAGTGTTACCTCGGTCCACGGGTCGGCACGAAGCACGCCGTAGAGAGAACCAACCCCACCTTGCGCGATATTTTCTTTGAATTCCTCCGTCACTTGTACGGTGCCATCCGACTCTTTCCGGTATGTCTTCCAGCCCATCGGCTGGATCAGTTGACCGATTTTCTCTTCCGTAGTCATCTGTTCAAGCAAATTCTGTACCCGCTCGGGGATCGGTAACGAAGCATCTCTATAATCCATGTGCACATTCTCCTTATGCATTTGGCTTGGCTTGCTGCTTGTGTTCCAATTAAGATCAAATGGCTTTTCGGTAATCGCTCGGTGCGACCCCTACCACATTTTTGAAGGCCCGGTTGAAGGAGTTGTAATTCGTGTATCCGACTTCCTCGCTGATCTCCTGAATGGCCTTATCCGTCTCCTGCATCAACTGTTTGGCCTTCTCAATCCGCTGACTGATCAGCAAATCCACAAATTTCTCGCCAATCTCATCCTTGAAAAGCTTGCTTAAATACTTCGGATTAATATCGAACAGGTCACTCAAATAATTCAAAGACAGATCCGGATTGTTATAGTTCTCTTCGATATACTTGCGAATCTCCAGAATATGTGTCCGGTGTTTTTTGGAACAACGGAGCACCTGCATCTGTCCGGCAAGTTTTTGGAAGCCATCCTTACACAATTCCTGCAGATCTTCAGCGGTCTCCCAATCCTCCAGATTGCGAAGCAGATGACCCATAACCTCCGCCCACAGCTCGTGGTATTCACGCGGCAGCTCTGCGAATTCCCGGTTCACATGCTGGAACAGCAGCTGGATCGTGTTTATGATTTCCTGACGGGACAACATTGAGGCATGAATTTGCTCAAACAGCCTGTCAAAATGCTTGTCCCAATCGTCATCGGACAGCCGCATGGCCTGTACCAACAGCGATATGGTCTTCAGGAATTCATACACGTCATTGGTTGAGCCCGGCACATCACCGTACGGAATAATTCGGTTTACACCCAGCACCGCTTTGTAATCGAGCGCATGGACCGCTTCCTTGAAGGATGCTCTGAGACCACGCAGATCAACAGCCACCCGCCCAATTCCAATGGTTACCGTGAAGTTCAGATACTGCTCGACCTGATCCAGATAGCCTTCCAACAGTCTGCGTTCACTCTCTTCCGGCTGCGGAGTCTCCGGCAACCATAAGATGGCATACAGGCGATGGTCCGAGATCCACTCCGCCCATACCTCGGTATCTTCCTTGCGGGCGCTCTCCTGCAAAATGCTGGACAATACAAATTTCAGAAGGGACTGGTCCTGCACATGATATTCTTCAATGAAGCGGGAATAGCGGTCTATCTCAACGACCATTACGGTCCATCTGTCGTCCAATTGCGGCAGACTGAACCTGTTCATCTCGGCCGAGAGTTCATCGGCAGTAAATTCCCTCGTTCCCTCCAGCAGTTCCTGAAAGAAGTATTTTTTCTTCAAAATCAGATTCTCTTCGTACTCCTCCTGATACTGCTTCGTCTGGTCAATCATTTGTTCCAGCGTGGCTTGGATAAATCGGAATTCGTTCTCCTTGGAATGGCCCATGCCTGGCTGTTTCTGTGAAGCAACCGTCTCAATTAACGTGACGATCTGCTGAATCGGCTTGTAATTCCTGCGCGTTACATAGATCACCCACACCACACCAATGAGGACAACAGCCACGGCAAACACAAACCAGATATTGTAGAATTTCAGGGCAAATTTGACGACTTTGCCATTGTTCAGCCCTGTCTGTACCTTCCACCCGCTGTAGCTGGAAGTGAATTCAGAGAAAACTTCACCGGAAGAGGCTTGGACTGCATGCTCTTCTGTCACACCGCTGTCCCACAGATTGCCGCCCGACCGATTGTAGATATTGACGAAGGTGAACTCGGGATCGTACATCTGCATAATGGACTTCTGCAGCGTCTGCAGATCAACATTTACCACAATCAGCCCACTCCCATTGCCAACTCCACGGATCAGTGTAATGACTTGTTTTCCTTCCTCTGTGGGAAAGGCCCTGAAGGTTCTTCCGCCGACCCATTTCTGCGTTTCTGCAGCCCGGCTGTCTTCTATAAATGCCGCATCCGGGAACTCCTCGATGGGCACGGGCTTGCCATTGCTGAATACCTTATCATCCCTGTAACGGACCATATAAATGGAGTCGATTAACGGATATTCTATTTTCAATTCGTCGATAACCTGAACTGCCTGAATGCCCGCGTAGACATCATCACTTCCGGTTACCGCGTAATAATTTTTCAGATTCGGATTGGTCAAAATCTCACGCAGCACCTTGAAATCGATCGAGCGCAGGGAATTATCCAAATACTGCGTCACTTGTGAAGCCAGAAATTCATTGGCCTTTAGTGCTTCCTTGCGGTTCTGTTCATTGAAAATCTGGAAAAAGATAATAAATAGAATCGTAGTCACAATAAAGAACACAGGCAGATACGAAAGCAGCAAACGTCTAAACCAATTGTTGTTCATCCCCAAGGTCCCCCCACCACTGTTTATACATGTGACGACAACCACTCGCTCTGGTCGTTAACTACCTATAAATAATCCGTATTATATCGGAGGAAGTGGGGTTGTCAAAGGATAAAACTGTCCCGGTCACTGGTGACTTCGGGACAGTCTCGATCTTGAATTCCTCAACTATTATTGATCCTTCTCAATTGCACGCTGGTAGATCTCAAGGTAATTGCTGAGTCCCAGTCCATCGAAGCCTTTGACATATGAATCCCATTCCTTATCGATGCTTTTGCTGCCGATAATGAACTGTGCCATATTGGTCTGCACATAATCCTTGATGGCCGTGGTAAGCTGTGCTGCCGATTCGGTATCCTCCGGACGAATAAATACATTTGCCGGATATACTTCTTTTGGTGCATATGGTTCATACACATTGGTCGCTTGAGCCAGCCTTGTACCGTAGCCTTCTGCCTCTAATGGATTTTGACCTTCGGCAAACAGATTACGGAACGTATTGGACAAGTCATGTGCTCCGATCTGCGACCAGCTTTCGTTAACGACAACGTTCGGGTCACGTTCAGGCAGGTTGTAGTAGCTGTACTTGGCAGGCTCACCATTAATGTTTTTCTCATCTGCATCAGCCTTCTTCCATCCCTTACCTTCGGTCGGGCCATATTCCGCGTACAGGGCACCTTCTTCACTGAACATATAATCCACAATTTTGATCGCCGCAATCTGCTGTGCTTCTGTTGCTTTGTTCGTGATAGCAAACTCAAACTCGCCTACGCTCTGTGTAGCACCTGTTGTTTGTACGCCATCCGGTCCTTTCAATGGAGGAACGATCTCCCAATGCTGGTGACGTGCAATATCTTTGTCATAGGTGTTCACAAGATAGCTGACCAGTGCTGTTGTAATGGAGCCGACCACTTCGTCGCCTTCCTTATTTCCCAGCTGTCCGATCGCCTGATCGTTTTGCGTGAAGGAAGCCGGGTCGATCAGGCCTTCTGCATACAGCTTGTTCATGTACTCCAGCCCTTTTTTCCACTCCTCCTTGTTTGCTGCAAAATCAACCTTGCCATCGTTCACGATCAGGTATTTGTCGTTATCGTTGTAAATAAAGCTGTTCATCAGGTAGGCATCAATGTTGCCGTTCCATACGTACTTGTTCGGTGCGCCAGTGAGAGGAATCTCATCAGCCTTGCCATTACCGTTGGGATCCTGCTCCTTGAACGCCTTCAATACTGTGTACAATTCATCCGTCGTTGTTGGCATTTTCAGGCCCAGGTTATCAAGCCATTCCGTGTTGATCCAGTACTTCTGTGCATACGTACAGTGGTAACATTCGTTGAAAATCGGCAGGGCATAGATGTTGCCGTCCGGAGCTGTGATGGCTTCTTTGAAATATGGCTTCTCTTCCATGATCTTGGTCAGATTCGGGCCATATTGCTTAATCAGATCCTGCAGCGGTAGGAACACACCTTGTTTTCCATAGTTCTGAAGATCTGAGGTGGTGAACTTGCCGTGAAGGAACACTTCGGGATAATCACCACTGGCGAGCAGCAATTGTCTGCGGTCCTGCAATGCGTCTGTCGGGGCCAGATCCCATTTCAGGGTAACGTCGAACTTGTCTTCGATAAATTGGGTAAACTCATTCTCTTCCATGGACGCTTTGCCTTGCGGGGCAAAGAAAGTCATCGTTACAGGGCCACCGCTCTCGCCGCTACCGTCGCTACCTGCACCCGATTCTTCAGATGAACCGCATGCGGACAACAAAGCCATCGAAGCAAAGACCAGAAACAACATCGAAATCCAAGATTTTCTCAATCTGACTCCTCCTTTTTGTTCAAAACGGCATACAACTCGTTTACTGCACTCGTATAAAACCGATCCCGGAATCCGGCGTGTTCCTTCCACCTCCTTTCAAGAGGCCAGCCGGGCATCATTTCCTGTGAATTATCCCTTGAGGGAACCAACCATGACCCCTTTGACAAAATGCTTCTGTACAAACGGATACATGATCAAAATTGGAATACTTGCAACAACGATAAGTGCATATTTCAATACCTGCTCGAAGCCCTGATCCCGCATCTGCTGACTGGTATTGGCGAGCATCGCCGGATCAGCCGCATTCAGGATGAGCAGATTGCGCAGGACATATTGCAGCGGGAACAACTTTTCGGAACGCAGATAGATCAGGGCATCAAAATACGCATTCCAGTGACCTACGGCATACATGAGTGTCATGACAGCCAGGATGGGCTTCGACAACGGAAGTACGACGCTGATCAAATACCGGATATCCCGGCAGCCGTCCATTTCCGCCGCCTCTCCGAGTTCTTCCGGGATGGAAGACTGGAAGAAGGTTCTCGCGACGATGACCTGGAACACCGCGAGCGCCCCTGGCAGCCACATCGCCCAGCGTGTATCGAGCAGGTGCAGGTCCTTCATCAGGAGGTAGGTTGGAATCAAACCGCCATCGAAGAACATCGTGATCATCATGAAAATGATAATGGCTCCTCGTCCATAGAACGACTTGCGTGACAAGGGATAAGCCAGCATGACGGTCAGTGCCACGTTAATGAAGGTGCCGACCACAGTGTAGATGATCGTGTTGTAGAAACCGAGCATGAGCTGCTGACTTTTGAAAATGGAGATGTACGCCTTGATGTTAAAGTCCACTGGGAACAGCCACACCTGACCGGATGTAACGGCTCGTGAAGAGCTGAATGAAGAACTGATGATATACAAGAGGGGGTAAAATACCGTTAACAGTATGGCGAACAGAAAGATATAGTTGAGTGTCATGAAGATGCGGTCACCGAGCGGATCCTTGATCCGGTTACGATTAAACAGGTTGAACATGGATGAGCTCCTCCTTTACCACAAGCTGTTCTGGGATACTTTGCGGGAAATGCCGTTGACGATGATCAGCAGGATCAGATTGATAATGGAGTTGAACAACCCTACTGCCGAGGAGAAGCTGAAATTTGCACCGATCAGACCAACCTTGTACACATACGTGGAGATGACCTCCGATGCGCTTGTGTTGAGCGGATTCTGCATCAGATATATTTTTTCAAAGCCGACACCCATAATGCTGCCCAAACTCAGAATCAGCATGATAACGGTGACTGGAACAAGCGTTGGAAGATCGATATGCCATATCTTTCGAAGTCTTGAAGCCCCGTCCATCTTCGCTGCCTCATACAGCGATGGATCAACACCCGCAAGGGCGGCGATGTATATGATGGATGAATATCCCATGCCCTGCCATACACCGGACCAGACATAGATGGATTTGAAATATTCCGGAATGCCCATGAAGTTGGTCATCGGGAAGCCGAGCAGCGTGAACAGCTTGTCTACCACGCCCACATGCGGGGACAGCATCAGAATAATAATGGATACCATCACGACCGTGGAGATAAAATGCGGAGCGTAGGTGACCATCTGGACGGTCTTCTTAAAGTAACCCGTTCGGATCTCATTCAGCGCCAGCGCAAGCAGGATCGGAATGGGGAATCCGGCGATCAGGGAGTAGAAGCTGATGCCGATTGTATTTTTGATCAGGAGCCAGAAGTTGGGGGATTCGAAGAATGCCTCGAAGTGTTTGAATCCGACCCAGGGGCTTCCCCAGATTCCTTTGACTACACTAAAATCCTTAAAGGCAATCTGTACCCCAACCATGGGGATGTACTTGAAGATCAACAGATACAACACGGGAGGCAGAACGAGCAGATAGAGCTCCCAATGCTTCTTGAGGCTTTTGATGAATGGATGCTGCCTTTTGGGCTCCACCTGATTCCTTTGCTGGAGTTCCAGGTTGGCGGGTATGCTTTCCGTAGCTCGACTCATTTGCGTCACTCCTTCTACACCTCAAGTGTAATAATACATTACATTCAATTCACTAAAACATCCTGTTTTTCGATCAAATTGATGTTTTGACGCTAACCGTGTTAGTAATAGTATCAGGTAGCGCTTTCTTAATTCGATAGTACATGGAACATGGTTTTTTGATCAATTCGTAATTTTCTCCCACCTCTCCATATTCCATAAACCCTTGCGGCACAAGCATTTATGCGCCTTTATTATTAGGAATCTCACCTCCATATGCTTGAATACAAAAATCCCGGAGGCCCTGATTGCTCCCCCGGAATTCACATGCCATCTACCCACTTGTTAACAATTTGAACGTATGCGTGATCGGTGCTGTCCCAGAAACTGCAGATGGCGGCAGATCGACAACGAGTCCATTCTCCGTCTGCTGATACGAAATTACGTCATTGGTGCCCACAAGTTCGACTCGCTCTACTTTTTCCAAATAAGGGATGATGACTTGTGCTTCTACTGCTTCGTTCTCGTTTCTGTATAAACGGAAGGCGTACACGGTATTGATCTCTTCCTTCTGTGTAAAGGCCCAATCCTTCGTAAAATAAGGTCCGCAGATCCGAGTTCCATAGATCCCTTCACCGTGGGTGTTGAGCCATTCACCAAGTGCCTTGATGCCCCTCACTGCCCCTTTGGGAAGGCGACCATCCGGCTGCGGTCCAACATTCAGCGCCAGGTTGCCGCCCTTGGACACCACTTCAAGCAAAATATGCGCCAGCTGTCTTCCCGATTTATACTGGTCATCAAATCCGAAGGCGAAGGAATTACCCACGGTGATGCAGCTCTCCCAAGGGATATTCATCGGGTGTTCCGGGATGGTCTGCTCTGGGGTAACAATATTTTCGTATGCTCCACCTACGGTGCGGTCTGCTGACAGAAGCCATGGCTGAGTTGTCTGACGTGCCCGCTCCACAACTTCTCCCAGCCGGATATCCTGGCCGTGGCGACCCTCTCGCACCCAACCGGCATCCAGCCACAGGCATTCGATCCGGCCATAATTGGTCAGCAGCTCCATGATCTGCTCATGTGTGAACTCCACGAATTTCTCCCACAGCCACGGGTACTTGTGGGGATCGTACGATGGTCCGCGCCACATGTGGCTTCCGCGCTCCATTCCAGGTGCCCAATAATACGGGGTATGCCAGTCCGCTTTGGAGAAATACGCCGAGATCCCCAGCCCTTTGGCCCGGAATGCGTCAAAGAGTACTCTACAGATGTCCGCATATTTATGGGTATGAAACGGGGTATCCTTGCCCGTGATCCGATAATCGGTCGTATGGGTGTCCCACATGCAGAAACCGTCGTGGTGCTTCGTCGTGAACAGGAAGTATTTGAAGCCATTGTCTGCTGCCATCTGTGCCCATTCTTCGGGTTGGAAACGGATCGGATTAAAGGTTTTGTTCAGATCGAAATATTCCCGCTTGAAATGCTCCATGTCGTCCGTCCAGTCGATGTCATCACGCGACCAATCGCCATCCTCATCGCTCAGTGCCCAGGACTCCACGAGTCCAAGCTGGGAATAGGGGCCCCAGTGCATCATCAGCCCCAGCTTCTGGTCCTTGAACCACTCCAGCCGCTCAAGGAGCAGCGGATCTTCTGGTTTGACCCATTCTTCCTCTTTGCTAAAATGGTGTACCCCGGCTTCAACGACCTGTTCTTCCTGTTCCAGCACCACGTCTTTGGTTTCGCTCATCCCGTTCATCTCCCTTGGATTAGATGTCATAAGCTGAATAAATAGCTGTACACTGGACCACTGCGCGGTCAGAACCATCTTCTGATCGCTGTTATCCCCGGATTTTTTTGAATTCACTTTGTAATTGATGGAAATCCGGGGATAAACGCGAGCGCTTCGCTTCTCCAGATTGGTTCTGCCCTCTCCGTTAACGTGTAACGGTTTAGTTCAACTAAGCAAGACATATTAAGTCCTGTTACTTCGTAATACAGATTGGTTCTGCAATCTCCGTTTTGGCTTAAACGTTCAGTTCAACAAATAAGGGCATTATTATAGTGAAATTTCGCGTCCCTCGCGTGCTGACTCGTAAATGGCACAGAGCATTTTCATCACTTCCACGCCGTCCTCTACCGGACTAAGCGTCTCCTTCCGGCCCTGTGTGCTGTCGATAAAATGGTTGATTTCATTACGAAACGAGCCCATAAAATCGAAGGATTTGAAATCCACCTGCGGGGTCATGTTCAAAATGGTGTTGAATTTCTCGCCAATGATCGAGATTTCCGGCTCCAGTTCGGCACCGCCCTTGTCGCCGTACAGTTTGACCGAGGTTTCATCTGCCTTCGCATGAAGTGTGAAGCTGACATCCACAAGCAGACTTGCCCCGTTTTCGAAACGAATCAGGGCATTCGCCATGTCCTCAACAGTGTTCTGATCAGCGTCATAGTCTGCGGCTTTGTAAAAGGACAGATTCTTGATATGGGCACGATTGCCGAGTCGATTGGACACGTTGGCAGAAACGGATTTCACTTTTGGTCTGCCCATCAGGTACCAGCAAATATCAATGACATGCACGCCAATATCAATCAGCGGACCGCCGCCGGAGCGATTGATATCCGAGAACCAGCCGCCCGGGTTACCGAGGCGACGCAGGCTGGATGCTTTGGCATAATAGATCTCGCCCAGCTCACCCGCATCAATGAACTTCTTCAGAATCTGCGCATTGTCGCTATAACGGCGTACAAAACCGACCTGCAGCAGCTTGCCGCTGCGATGAACGGCTTTCTCTACTTCGAGGGCATCTTCTACGGTTTGGCATAGCGGCTTCTCACACAGCACGTTTTTTCCGGCGTCCAGTGCAGCAATGCTGATCTCTGCATGAGAATCATTCCATGTACAGATGCTGACAGAATGAATCTCGGGCAAGGCCAGCAGTTCCTTGTAATCGGTGAATACATGAGTTGCATCATATTTTTTCGCCATGTCTGCGGCACGTGCTTCATTCAGGTCGCATATGGCGTATATTTCAACGTCTGGATTACTGGCATAGGCTTGCAGGTGGCAATCGGATATTGATCCGGCACCGATAACGGCGACTTTCAATTTGGACATTGTGCTGATCCCTCCATAAATAAAATCTAATGATTGTCGTTCCGCAGAGTAGACGTTCCGGTTGCGATTCGTTCTTCCGATCGCTCTTATCCCCAGATTTCTTTAATCCCTTTCTTTCAAAGGTGAAATCCGGTGATAAAGGCGCACGCTCCGCTTCTCCAGAATCGAATTCGCCCCTACACTACTTTTCCTAACTGAATTAACTTTCCGTTAGATCCATACGTAACTATTCATACTTTTATTTAAAACAAATACTCAGCCCTATGCCTCTTCCCATAGGCGGCGAACATTATCCATCGCAATGCGTGAGGCAGTTTGGCAATTTTCCATGCCCTCGAATTCAACCGAAATATATCCGTCATACCCGGATTGCTTCAATACACGGAACACCTCAGGCATGTCGATATCGCCATTGCCTACAATAGCACCGCGCAGGTAATTGCCGTGCGAGGTTTGGAACCAGCCTTCACCAGGATTCCGATACGAAGATCTCCAGTAGAAGTCCTTGGCGTGCACAATTGACGCGTATGGAATGTTATTTTTCACAGCACTCACCGGATCTTCATCCACACAGAGAAAATTACCGACATCCAGCGTGGTCTTGAAATTTTCCCGTGCCGTTTCATGCAGCAAACGCTGAATTCGCTCGCTGGACTGCACATAGTACCCGTGATTCTCTACACTCGTTGTAATTCCGAAGCCTGCTGCATAATCGGCAATTCGCTGGCATGCCTGCACCAGTACCGGCAGGTCCGTTTCAAACTGCGCTACAGTCCCTTCTTCGGCCGGACGAAAAGCTACATCATGACGCATAAGCTTAACACCCAGCGCAGCAGCCACATCCACATGCCGCATCACATTCTGTATCTCTTGCTCCAGCGCATCGGCGTCCTCCTGTACAGCGAAGTTTGCGCCAATCGCATAATTGGAAATGTCGATTCCGACCTCTTCTGCAGTATGTTTAATTTCATCAATCAACTCCGGATTGTCGATCAGACTGAATCCCATCGGTACAATTTCCACATGCTCGCCGCCCTGGTCAGCGATAAATCGGATGGCATCCGGTACGGTCAATTCATTGCGATCAAGTGCCTGCTGCAAACTGTAGGTACTAAGTCCAACTTTCATACTTCACCTCATCCTCTCATGTAGTCGATGACCATACCCAACGTATACCTTTTTCCGGATGGCTCGACAATTCCCAATAATCGTTTGCTATGCTTTTTTCCTTTTCCTAGCCCAAATCTGCCTGATTTACAAAAGTTACTGCCTGATCGGTCGTCTTATGCAGCTCAAACACGATGATTTCATTTACACCTTGGCGCAGCAGGGGCGCAGGGACGTACAAGGTTTTTTGCGGCCCCTTATCCCAGTATCGCCCCAGATTGAAGCCGTTTACATAAACAACGCCCTTGGTCCAATGGTCCAGTCGCAGAAAGGTATCCTGCGCTTCGTTGACTTGAAAGTTCCCCCGGTAAAATGCCGGACCTTCAATATCAGAAGATCGTTCGTCGAATTGCAATCCTGATAGATCCGTCAGCGGCAGACAATGAATCGTCCAATTGAACAGAAATTGAAAACCATGACGTACTCCCTCTGTAATGCCCTTCGGATCTCTCAGGTAAGGTCCATAGTTGATACGCCCCATGTTTTCAACAAGGATCGAAATGTCCGCACCCTCTTCAGGCACTTCAAAGGATACTGACAAAGCATCGTTCCCGCGTTCCAGCACGCCCTGGAATTGTCCATCCACAAACACCAGTGCACGGTCATGCACCTCTTGAACCACCAGCTCTTGCCGCTCTCTTGGCCCGGAAATTCGGGTTTGGTACAAAATAAATCCATAATCCTGACCGAGCTTTTCCATCGGTTCCGGATTGGTTCGCTGAACTGGGACCGAGATATTGCCCACCTGTCTCAGCAGTTCTGCCTGTTCCGTCAACTCCACTCGCCCGTAGGCAAAGGTACCCTTTGATTCAGGCAGCACAAGCTCTCCCATATCGCGGCCGCTGTACCGGGCAATAAGATCACGTACGGCATGGAATTTTGCTGTCGGCTCCCCTGATTCACTGAGCAGAGAATCGTAATCATAACTTGTAATGGTAGGCTCGTATTGATCCTTTTGCTGACAATTGGCCCCGTTGTAGAATCCGAAGCTTGTTCCACCATGGAACATATAAAAGTTAACTGAAGCACCTTCTCTCAGCATCTCTTCGAATACACCAGCTACATCCTCTGCATCACGAGTATGATGTGACTCTCCCCAGTGATCAAACCAACCGTTCCAGTATTCCATACACATCAGTGGTTCTTCGGCTTGATATGTGCGCAGCTTGGCAAAAGCCCCTTGCGTCCCTGAGCCAAAATTGACCGTAGCCAGGTGTCCTGGCACTGATCCAGCCTGCAGCATGTGGTCTGTCGGTCCGTCCGAGGTAAAGAGCAGTACATCGATACCACGCCGCACCATGCCATCACGCAAATATTTCAGATAACTCGCATCATTTCCGAAGCTGCCGTATTCGTTTTCGATCTGCATCGCGATGATCGGTCCACCTTGAGTGCTGAGGAGCGGTTGCAATTTGGGCAAAAGCACATCATAATAACGGTCCACATTCGCCAGAAACTGCTCATCATTACATCGAAGACGGATGGCATCATCAGCCAGCAGCCAGGAAGGCAATCCTCCGAATTCCCATTCGGCGCATATATAGGGACTCGGACGGACAATCACATACAGACCCATATCTCCTGCAATTTGAATAAAACGCTCCAGATCCGCCATGCCCTCAAAACGATACTGTCCCGGCTGTGGTTCATGAAAATTCCACGGCACGTATGTCTCCACGGTATTCAATCCGCAAGCCTTCAGCTTCAGCAGCCGATCCTCCCAATATTCGGGGACAACCCTGAAATAATGGATGGCTCCAGATAAAATTTGAACAGGCTTGTTATCATACATGAATTGTGAACCTTGATAGGTCAAAACCGCCATGCTACACTTCTCCCCGCTCGCTCAGATATATACCCAGCCTGGACAACGTCGGGTACCATCTGGATTGATGAATGGTTAGTCGAACCCTTCTCGATGTGATCCTCGGAAAGCGACAAATTCGTTTGTACCCTACTACCGTTCCGGTATATATCTCATCCCAGGTGCCGTCTGGCCTGCTAACTTGCAGTGTAAAACGCTCAATCCGTTGACCTATCTGGATATGTTCCATCAGCACAACCCGGTCAAACGTTGTCTCCGTTAGCAAATCCACCTCAATCCACGCCTGCTCCGTTCCTTCTCGCGGACACCAATACGTATTCCGCTGTTCACTCAGCAATTGCGAGACTTCATGTTGTTCATCCATCGTCTCTGATGCTTCAGCCTGTGCATGCAATGCCAGGTTTTCCTGAAACGTGGTACGCAGAACATCTCCCAGCTCCTGCAGCCGTTCCACATCCCGTTCGTGAATAAGGCCACGCGGATCCGGCGGCAGGTTGAGCAGAAAACTGGCGTTGCCGCCTACTGCGCCGTAATAAACGGTAAGCAGCTCTTCTAGCGTTTTGACCTGGGTATCCTCGCTTGCATGATAGAACCATCCTGGACGAATGGATGTATTCACCTCGGCAGGGTACCAGATAAGTTGGTCACCTAGGTCACGGATGACCTCTCTGCTTCCCAAATCACTGTCCTGCGTATTGACCCTTCTGGCAAACTCCCCATCATCCACCTGCTGGGATTGCTCCTGAATCTTCTCATTATCCTGCATATGCGCCGGCACAACACTCCATTCCGAATCCCGTGTATGACCAGCCTCGTTGCCGCACCAGCGGACATCCGGGCCGCATACCGAGATCACAGCTTCCGGCTGGAGTTCCCGGATAAGCTCATAGTAAGCGTCCCAGTCGTAGACCTGCCTTTTGCCATTCGCTCCTTCGCCGCATGCTCCGTCAAACCACACACAGAAGATATCGCCATAATTGGTGAGCAGTTCGTGCAGCTGATGGAGGAAAAACTCGTTATACCTCTCTGAATCCCCGTATGATGCCTCATGACGATCCCAAGGGGACAAATAAATGCCAAATTTCAATCCGCCCTCACGGCAGGCATCGGCCACTTCTTTTACCAGATCACCTGTGCCGCTTCTCCACGGACTGGCTGCGACTGTATGCTCGGTAAACTGACTTGGCCACAGACAAAATCCGTCATGATGCTTGCATGTCAGGATCAATCCCTTCATCCCTGCCGCCTTACACGTCTCTACCCATTGCTCTGCGCTGAGTTCCGAAGGATTGAAGATTGCGGGGCTTTCTTCGCCAGTCCCCCATTCGCGATCCGTGAATGTATTTACCGTAAAATGAATAAAGGCGTAGAACTCCATCTCCTGCCATTCCAGCTGGCGCTTGGAAGGACTGACTTGTGCTGCAGCCTTGACCCAATCGGCTGCTTGCAGTCCATGACTCATCGTGTATCACTCCCGTCATTCGTGGATTGGAATGCACTTAACAGATGTTGTTTGGCTTCTTCAACCATCTGCGGATGAATGGGCTTATGAAAACTGCCTTCATATTGGACACCTGAACCCATATGTATTTCCGTGATACCCGTTTGCCTTACCAAATCCCTAATCCTGTCCAAGGTTACCCCTGAGCCTGCCATTACCGTTATATCCAACGCCTGACCCAGTTCATGGAGCTGTTTCAATTCAGTAATGGCTTCAGGCGCTGTCCGTTTTCCTCCAGATGTCAGTACACGTTCTACCGGTCCCAGCGTGCTGATGGAATGGAGTGTTCCTATCAGACTTGCGCTCACATCCATGGCCCGATGAAATGTAACACCAAGTCCCTGCGCTTCGGCTAGACATGACGCCATGGCTGCAAGATCAACTTCCCCGCCTTCCGACAAGGCACCAATCACAATGCCAGATGCTCCAAGTTCTCTAGCTGTACGCACCTCCTGGGTCATAACACGGATGTCCTCAGCGCTATAGCAGAACGAGCGGCTATGCGGACGAACCATGACATATACCGGAATGGAAACTTGGGACACCACTTGCTGGGTAATGCCAACGTTGGGGGTAAGGCCTCCTTCAGACATGGCAGAGACCAGTTCAATTCGATCTGCTCCACCCCGCTCGGCTGCCCTGGCGTCTGCTGCATCTACTGCAATCACTTCCAATATGGGCTGTCTCTTCATTGGATAACTCCCTTCGTTCCTTCCAATATATAAGTCTTTGAGGCTTCTCACCATTCACAAAGCGTCCGGTTTTTTGACCTTTTGTGCCTGCTGGCCGAGTGGTATAATCTGTGTCAACAAGTTCAAGGCGGTGATTCCATGGATACGGATGTGATCTTTCCCAATATGACGAGCACACTGCAGGTTACGGGTTGTCATTTTGGCAGGAAATCACCCGGCTGGGTCTATCCAAAGCACCATCATCATTTATATGAAGTTCTGTATTGCCAGTGCGGAGAAGGCAGAATGCTGATCGGTGCGGATGAAATTCTGCTTGGTCCAGGAGACTGGTTCTTCATCCGTGCAGGTGCCAGGCACCAGATGGAGAACGCCCATACCAGCGAGTCCACAGGCGACATGGAACCGATCCATCATTCACGCTTTGACTTTTTTAACATTCACTTCGATATTGATGATTCCGAGCTGCGAAGAACGCTGAGCCAGCAGGAATATCGCCTGATTCCCCACAGCAAGGCAGCTGCCACTGAACTGCCTGCCCATGTAGCCAAAATTGAACGGGAAATGCAGCACAGTCTGTCATCGACTTCCCTGTCAGCTCCAAATGGCTCAGAAACCAGAATCACCCTGACCTCGGTTCAGAAAATGGCGCTGCAAGCCTACATCCTCCTGATCATTCAGGAGATCATCCTGCTGCAATCCGAAGAAGCTAATTCTATCCCGGACGCCATACCGGAGGTCACCATGCATAAGGCTGATACTGCACATCGCATCGAAGAGCAGCTGCTGAACATGATTTCGAGTGAAGGTTCCATCTCACAGATGGCCGAGGAGCTGAATCTCAGCCGCAGCCAGTGCACTAAAATATTCAAAGAAATATACGGCATCTCCCCTCGGCAATATGTCACGGAGAAGAAGCTTAACCATGCAAAACAGCTGCTCGTCAGTACCAATAAGACCATTGAGGATATCGCAGATGAACTTGGCTATCACTCCGTCAGCCACTTCTCCAGGCAATTCAGACGGGGTACCGGACTCTCACCGAACCAGTTCCGTCCACGCCCCATGACATAAGGACCGACAAAGCGCATCACTTGTGCATTTGCGGTCCTTTTTCTCACTCTTTGAAGCTTAACATCCAGGGTAAGGGGAGCTCCTCGCCTCTTCCGTTTTTCAGTCCTCTGCGTTTCCATGTAATTGTGCAAATTGTATCCATTGCTTATATTGTTATTTTTGTTATTTACATATCGTTATCATGATTTAGGTTTAGTCTAAAACGTTAGGTTCAGCACGTCAATACAAAAAAAGACACCCCGGAGGGTGCCTATCTTGCCTTGATTTCCTTTTCGGTCATCCTGGCTTTTTTATTTTTTGCGACGAGCCTTCGTCATTCGATTAAACATAATAAGTGCGGCAATCACCATGGCAATCATGGCAATACTACTTGCTGATTCCTGCGACATGCCGAACAGCATACCCAGGTTGGTTACCAGGCTTCTTACAATCAACGCCACTGCAATCAGCAGGATTGGACTCCAAAAATTATACCTTCTCATCCTTCGCAACACTCCTGACCAGATTGTTCAGAATTCCAGGATCTCCTAACAACATCATAACAGTCAGCCTGTCCAGTGACAACATGCCCATCACGGGATGCCTGTATGCCTGTGCTAGACCTGTTTGAACTCAATCCAGTCGATCTGCAGACCCGGTTTGGTGAAGTCCAGCTTCAACTCATACAGCCCTGCTTCCAGTTCTACTTTTACAAGCTTCTGTCTGATCCATTTGCCTTCTGTACCATTGGTCTGAATGGTCGTCATCAACTGGTCATTCAAAAGCACATTACATGCGCTTTGGGCCAGTTCCGGCTCAGGGGACATGATCTGTACGATAATCCGATATTGGCCTGCCTCGTCCACTTTCATGTAGACCGGCTCGCTTACAGCAGGCTTCACCTGTGCATTCTCAGCCAGAGCCTGGGCCTGGTCTGCAGCAAGGGATGCATTGGCCTGGAAGGAAGCCACGTTCTCCACGATTTCGTGTTTTCTCGAGGAAACCGGTGCATTCATGATGAACTTGCAAATATTGATCGCCGAGCGCTGGAGCTCTCCTCGTGTCAGGGTTCCATTTGCCAAGGACTCAATCGTGTTATCATCCCAGCCGTTAATCTCTGCGCCATAGTTCGGCACGACCATATACAGATCGTTCTGGGCACGAATCATCCAGTTTGTATATTTGCGGTCAGCCTCTCCGCCTTCGACCACATCGTTCATAATGGCCCACCAGTCTGTCATAACGATCCCGTCGAAATTCCACTCTCCGCGAAGAATGGTCGTGTTCAGATCGTAGTTGGATGCAGCCCAGTGTCCGTTAATCGGGTTGTAGGAGGTCATGATGGAATTGGCGCCGCCTTGTTTCACGGCAATTTCGAACCCTTTCAGGTAAATCTCACGCAGGGCACGCTCCGAGACTACGGCATCGACCTTGCTGCGATGTTTCTCCTGATTGTTGCAGGCAAAGTGCTTCAGGGTCGCATTGGATCCGCCCTTCATAATACCTTTGGTGCATGCTGCCGCAAACACACCCGAGATCAGCGGGTCTTCGGAGAAGTACTCGAAGTTACGACCGTTGAGCGGGCTGCGGCGAATATTGAGTCCAGGTCCGAGCAGCGTATCTACCTGATTTCTTAGCAGCTCCTGGCCTTCCATGACGTACAGCTCTTCAACCAAATCCGTATTCCATGTTGCTGCCAGCAGCGTACCGATCGAGACTTGTGTCGCTTTCTCCCCACTATCCATACGAATGCCGGACGGGCCATCCGCTGTGCAGGCTACAGGAATGCCGTAGTTAAACAGGCTGTCACTGACACCACCGAATGCAGACGCTGTACCGGAGGTAACCAGTGGACTGCTCATACCTTCGCCTCGTACGATCGCAGCCAGATCCTGATCGCTTAATTGAGCGATGAAGGCTTCCAGACTAACTTTTCCGTTTTTGACATCGCTTAATTTGTAACCTTGGTTACCCGTTTGCTCCAGCGTTTGCGGCAGGTTTTGCTCAATCCGGTCTGCCATGGAAACCTGACGCTTCGGTACGTCTACATAAATGAGCTCGTACGACCCATCCGCCTTGCGAACACCTGGCTTCATCCGAGTGAAATCTTCGGTTGGGGCCATCGCCTCTTGCAGCTGCTCTACCAATTCAATCGTTTCTACGATGTACCCATCCTGACCGTCAATTTCGATGGGGTCTGCTTGTTTTACACTGGTACCGACATGCAATCGATACGTACCTTCTTCGAGAACGTAAGCAGATGCATATCCTGTGACGCCTGCATCATCGTAGGATGCCATGGTATGTACCGGGAAGCTTACCGTCAGCAATTCCGATTCTCCAGGCTGGAGCAGTCCTGTTTTGCCGAAGGCAGCCAAAGCCTTCACAGGTTGTCCGAGCTTGCCTTGTGGTGCTTCGTAGTACACCTGTACAACCTCTTTGCCCGCATAGGTCGTGCCCGAGTTGGTCACGTTTACACGGACCTCAATGAAGGTTTGGCCTTCTGTGGAAATCGTGCGAGCATCTTGCGGTTGAATGGCAAACGTCGTATAAGACAGGCCGTAACCGAATTCAAATTGCACCTTTTCAGGTCGAAACGTTTCGAAATAACGATAACCCACATAAATATCTTCTTGATACAGGTTCTTGAACTCGTTGCCATAGTTGCTTGTTGAAGGGTAATCTTCGATGGAATACGCAATCGTATCCGTCAGTTTACCGCTCGGTGTAACGTCACCCGTCAGTACATCAGCAATCGCGTTACCACCCTCCATACCACCATGCCAAGAGTAAATGACGCCCTGAATCGGATGTACATACGTTTCGTTCAACCAGCTCATATCGATAATATTGGAGACATTCAGCACCACAATGGTGTGTTCAAAATGCGCTGTAACCTGCTTCAGCATGGCTTTCTCATCTTCGGTCAGCTGGTAGCTGCCTGGTGCATCGGCATTATCCTGATCTTCCCCTGCAGTACGTCCAATGACCACGATGGCTTTGCCGGACTTGCTTCTTGCCTGTGCAACCAATTCATCTGTCAGAGGCATTTCCTTCTGGTTCCAAGGCTCAGCGGCCCATACTTTACCGCCATCATCAAATGGATTTTCCTCAATCCACTTTTCATAGACTGCTGCCAGCTCTTCATTAACGGTGATATTCTTCTTGCTGCGAAGTCCATCCAGCAGGTTCGTTGTATATGCTACATGCACGCTTCCGCCTGAACCTGTGCCGCTGCGATAGTAGTTAACTTGAATCCGGCCAAAAACTGAAACGTTTTCGTTGTCACGAAGAGGAAGTACCTGACCTTCGTTTCTCAATAGTACCGCGCCTTCTGCGGCAACCGTGCGGCTAAATTCTGCAAACCCTTCCAATGGAACCCCGATTTGATGTGTACTCAATGATTTCCCTCCTGATTGTTCTCCCCATAATCCATGAATCGCTATGTATAAAATGAACTTAGAACAACCTACATTAGACCACTTCGATTGCAGAACAACCATCCGATCACTCTTATCCCCAGATTTCCTGACTCCCTTTTTTAAGGGAGAAATCCGGTGATAAAGGCGAACGCTTCGCTTCTCCAGGTTATTTCTGCCCTCTCCGTTCTATTGTACTTGTTATATCAAGCCCCTCTTATAAATGAGATATTCAGTGATTTGGTAGATTCACTTGTACATAGTCCCATATTAACAGATTCTATAGAAGAAAATAACTCACGAAACCGCTTTTTCACATTGTCGACATGACATTTTAGAAAAATCAAACCAAAAAGCCACGAACGCAATCCGTCGGTGACTTATAAATTCGTTTCAAACCGCTATTCAAGTCGTCAGCTTCGCATATAAAAGGAAGAATAACATATCTTCACCCACGATAACGTAGTTCGGAACCTGATAGATCAGATCCACAATGACAAATGCAGCCAGCACGCCAACCATCGTTACCAGATGAAGCGGACGAAGTCTTAAGTGTGCATGTCGGTAACGATGGAACACTAGTGAGGTCGACAGGAAGTAGAGCAATACCGATCCGAAGCCAAATCCCAGCATGAATACATAGTTAAGCTGATTCAGGTACAGCAGCTGAATTGAAGCGGCGATCATACTCATTGAAATGTAGATGAACAGATGGCCATAGATGATCGCTTGCCCCGCCGTCTGAATCTCCTTGCTGACCTTTTTCTCCACGTTATCGAAATACTGCCACCACATTGCAATGACGAATATGGAAGTAAAGGCGGCAAACAGGATGGATCTCAGATCCCAGTGATCTGCCTGCAGTACGGCAATAATACTAACTACCGACTCACCGAGCAGGATAAGTGTAAAGAGTGCAAAGCGTTCGAGCAGGTGATGCGTCTGGATCGGTACCTTCACCAGATTTTTGCGACCAATCAGCGGAAGTACGATATCTACGGCAATCCCTGCATACAGCACGACGTAACGCACCCAGGAATCGAAGAACAGGGAACCGGAGGAGATCAGAATACCGATGATAAAGCAGATCCCGAGATAGCGGGCCGCCTGTTGTTGATGTGTGCTTTTGGACTTGTGAACCGTAAGATACTGAATCGCGGTAAATGCCCTTGAACCGATATACCCTACGAAGAATGACAGATAATACTGATCAAAGTGGGTGGAAAGACTTGCCGTCATCACGAGAACCGACAGAAGCTGAAGGATGAGAAAGATACGATGGCTGAGGACATCCTGACCGTATCGATTAATGAATAGAGTCTGTCCTACCCATGCCCACCAGACGGGGATGAAGATTAATACAAATTTCATTAGATATTCAAACGAAATAACGCCGTGTTCGGCATGCAGCAGGACATGTCCTGCTTTGGATACGGCTGCGACGAAGAGCAAATCGTAAAACAGCTCCAGCCAGGTAACCTTTTTCTCCATCATCCTTCGATGCTCCTTTGGGTTCAATTCTTTATTTGTCTTATGTAAAAGTTAATCCATTCGCGGCCGGAACTTCGTTCTGGCCGCTATGGTTTATATTGTCCATTACTTAGCAGCTGTTGCGACAGGTTCCAACGCTCTTACCACAATCGGCTGCAGATTGCCTTCGATTTGTTCACGGTATGGTTCGAACCACTCTGGCAGCATCAATTTTTCTCCGAGTGCATCGGCAGGTTCATCTTTGGCAAATCCCGGTGGATCTGTTGCAATCTCAAACAGGATTCCGCCTGCTTCTCTGAAGTAGATGGCATTGAAATATTGACGGTCGCGGACCGGGGTTGGTTGGTAGCCATATTGGTATACGGCCCCTCTCCATGCCTCATGCTCTTCAAAATCTTTGGCACGCCACGCAATGTGGTGTACTGTGCCCGAGCCGCCTACACCCAGAGGTATGCGGGTAACAGGAACGTCCACGACGTTGCCGATATCTCCGCTGGAACGGAAACGGGCGTACTCTTCATTTTCATCCACTCTGACGAATCCCAGAATGTTCTCCAGTGCATCCATTGTTCTCTGCGGATTCACACTGAACAATACAGCACCGCCGAAGCCTTTGATCGCTTTGTTTGCCGGAATTCCTTCATGCTCCCATGTGCTGGCAGCACCCTCTTCCCGTTCAACAAGCTCAAGCCGTAAGCCTTCGCTGTCTTCGAATTGAAGAAGCTCTTCATTGAAGCGACTTGTTTTGGCTACCTCAATGTTATACCGTTCCAGTCGATCCTGCCAGAAGCCAATAGTCCCAGGAGGAATGACATAAGAGGTGATGCCCACTTGGCCGCCGCCAATTTTGCCTCGAGGTGATCCGGCAGATGGGAAGAAGGTAATAATGGTGCCCGGGCTGCCTTTTTCATCCCCGAAGTACAGATGGTACACGTCGGGTGCATCGAAGTTGATTGTTTTTTTCACGAGACGAAGTCCCAGAACCCCAGCGTAAAAGTCGACATTGGCCTGTGGATCTCCCGCAAAAGCCGTAATATGGTGGATACCTGCAGTTTGAAGTGTCATAATAAATTCCTCCTTGGATATGGTGGTTTTAGTTTTTTTATTTATTGTAATTTGTATTATCTTTATTTTAAGATATATGACCAATTGAACTTAGTTGTTGTTTTGGCTTGCTTGTTCCTGTTTCAATTTGTCCGGAGTAACGTCATCACCGTTCGGATCATAGATGGTGACATTCAGCAGAATATCATTGATCGAACCGCGAAAGATTTGCAGGTATTCCTGGCGCAGACGAATTTGTTCCGCTTTCTCCATCTCTGTCAGTTCTGCCTCTTTAGCTTTTCTGGAAAGTTCATTTATTCTGGTCAATGTTGGAATCATCATCTTGATCTCTCTCCTTGTAATTGGATTCAGATATTATTCTTTGGTGTTGTTTTTCCTTTGAATTAAATATCTTAAATTAAAGATAAATCATTTTTGAGGTATTGTCAACACTTTTATCAAAATGAAATAGCAAAAGAAAAAAAGGCTCCATACGGAGTTTCCACTCCGATGTGAGCCCTTCTTCAATTCCGCTATGTTAAACCAGCTTTTGACCACAGTTGGGACAGAAGTTGGCTCCTTCATTTTTGGCACCACAGTTCGGGCAGAAGTTCGGCTTCTTGGCTCCCTCAGAAGAAGATCCTTCCTTGGGCGCGGATGGTTGATCCGTATTTTGGCCTGAACTGTTGTTATTATTATTTTGATTCTGGCCTTGATTCTGGTTCATGTTCTTCATCATTTCGTTAGCCATATTCATACCCATCATCATGCCCGCCATATCCGATGCTGCGCCGCCGCCTTTCACCTTGCCGGATGCGATGCCATCCGTCATGCTAACCTGCTGGTATTTCTGCAGATTACCGATCATCTCATGCGAAGCGGTCTTCGTGATCATGTCCTGAATCTCTTGAGGGTAATTGAAACTCATCACTTGGAATCCGGTAATGCCAATCCCGATGTCCATCATTTGCATATCCAGGTCTTCTTGTATGCCTTTTGCAATCTCCGATGCGTTCGCCTGCAGGTTGAACATATCCTTGCCCTCACAGCTAATCCACTTCATAAGCAGCTGATCCAGTACTGATGTCATGCGGATTTTGACATCCTCGACCAGATAGCTCTGCTTGATGCCAGCAATTTTATCAATGAGCGTGACGTAGTCACTGACCTTGAAGTTGAACGTACCGTTGGCCCGAATCGGCATTCCGCCCGGAAGCTGAGGTGTCGGAATCAGTACGGGGCTTTGCGTTCCCCACCGAACGGTAAATTCCTTTGTATTCACAAACAGCACTTCGACCCGCATGCCGCTGTTGAACCCGAATTTAAACCCTTTTAATGTAGAAAGAAACGGAATGATCTCGGAATCAATATTAAATGAGCCTTCATCTTCAAAGATTCCCTCAACCTTGCCGTTGTTCAAAAAGATCGCATCCTGACCCGAACGGATAATCAGCTTACTGCCCTTCTTGATCTCCCGGTTGCTCCACTTCCAGAAAATCATATCATCTCTGAATTCTTCCCATTCCACTACATTCGAAAATTGATTTTTGAAAAATCCCATATTCGTTCCCATCCCTTCTATTTGGTCCTGCTCCAAATGCTCAGATACTAAAACGAACCTCTACTTCCACTATGCGAGTGGCCTCCACGGGTGGTACCTCCACCACCACCGCCTCCACCGCCGTTGTTATTGTTTCTTTCTATTTTTTGTTTGGTGACCGTGGTACGGATATACCGATCCTGTCGATCAATTACACTCGAATTACTGGAATCCTCATATGTTGCTCGATTGACGGTGACCCGTCCGCCTGATCGATAGGCCATGATTCCGACTACAATGCCTCCGATGGCAACAGCAACAGCTAGTTGGAACCAACCGTTAAACAAAATATTATTTGGATTTACACCCGGTCTGTATCCCATGTACTCGTAAGAGAGCCTTATATATTTCTCGAAAGCAAGCTTATAATCCCCGTTAGACAAATGTGGAGTGATCCTGCTGCGGATAGCATCGAGCCGTCCACTGTCCAGATAATCTTCTGCTTTATAAAATCCGGCCAGGTACACTTCTCTGAAATTCATATCCATCGTCAATATGACAGCATTTCCGTGAACTTTATCGAACCCCAACCCCTGCTCATCGTAAAAGTCCTCGGTCAGCAGCTCGACATCTTGATTGTCCGTATTATTTGTTGTCAGGATAATAAAATCCGTCTGCCTCTCGGCTCCATACTCATTCGCCAGTGCGTTCAATTCACTCTTCTCCTGCTCACTCAGCAGATTGGCCTCATCATAGATGAGATTTTTACTCTCGGCTGCCGAGGCAATCTGAACAGTCAAAAAGGAGAATGCCAGACCAAATGCCATCATTACCAGGGTCGTAACCATTGCAAGCTGTTTGACCTGTTTCACAGGAACCCACCTCCCATCATCCAGGAGATCAGTTTCAAGGACAATAAGGACACGGCGGAAACGCCGGCGAACCATCCGGCCACTTTGGCTTTGCTAATGGGAGGTTTGCCGACCACTTTTCCCGTTTGACCATTCATGGCAAAGGTATATTGGGCACGATTGAAATCGTAATAGACCATCCATACGGGAAGCAGCACATAGTCTGCATTTTTAAGTGTCGTATCGATTTGTTTGTCCGTGTAACTTACACTGTTATAACCGGATACGGTTGAAGCGATAAATGAATCAATATAAGATCGGGTCTTCTCCTTGGCCCGCGGATATAACTCTTCATCGGTGTAGCTGTATTTCTCTGCAATGTATCCCGCAAGATACGGGGTCTTGAATTCTTTCAGCTGGTTATAGGGAAACGGCTCCAGCTTATCCATCAGCTCATCCTTCATTTTCTCCGAAGCATCAATAGGCAGATTCACATAGTTGAGCCGGATTTTCCGGTAAATATCAAAATGCTGTGTCTCCGTATAATGGTAGTCGCCCTGCGTGTAGGTTCTCACCTTGGTTCCGCGGCCGTGAACTTCGATTTTGTTATGTAACTCATACAACCAGAACGGCACATACATCCCGGTAATATTCTGAATCCGGTCTGCGCTCATGAATCCGCTCGGCGTCAGCAGACCGTTCCGGCACCACTTTTTGAATGCCTGCTTCGCCTGCTCCTTACTGATGGAAAAAGGAATAACCATGACGGGTGCCAGATCACCCGTCAGCCGGTCGCTCAGCACAACAGCTGCCCCGCAGAAGCTGCACGTGGTTGCACTTGTCTCCGGTTCCGTGACGATATCCGCGCCGCAGCTGTTACAGTGATATTGCTTCACTTCATTTTCCGTGAACACCTGTTTCTTGAGCGGGTCAGGGATTTGCTCAATATTGTCCTGCCGCCCACAGCTCGGGCAGGATAATGAACCTGTCGCGCTGTCAAAAACCATACCACTGCCACAGTTGGGACACTTGTATTCAATAACTGGCATCTGCTCACCTCAATATTAATGAAATATAATCGGATCCATCCTAATTATTCTTTAGCTTCTCCTGAATTGCTGCGAGTTCTTCCTCCGCACTGAGAGCTGTATTGTCACTATTACCCGCTTCCGCGTTCATTTCTCTCTCCAGCTGCGCAATAAGTTCATCCAGATCATCTTCCTGCTTCCCTGCCCGGAGCTCGGCAAGTGCCTCTGCTTCATTCAAAGCCTGATTGGCCTTCTCTTCCATCGCCTGAAAAGCCGCGTTTGCTTTTCCTGCTGAAGCATTCCGTTCATTGGCCTGCTGCTGGGCCTTCGCCTCTGCCATTCTGCCTTTCAGCTCGGTATGTCTGGCTTCCAATTGTCCCAGGTCTGCTACCAATTTCTCATTCATATGCTTCATCATTTTGGCTTTCGCGGAGGCACGCTCATACGCTGCCTGTAATTGGTTCCATTTCTCCGTCTGCTTCACTTTCTTCTCCAGAAAACTCCGGGCCTTATCTTCATCGCCTGATTCTGCCGACTTCTCTGCATACCGCTGCAATTTCTTCATTTCAGCGCTGCATTCGTCCAAAGCTCGCTTCGCCCTGCTCTCCTCCGACAGAACGGCCGCCGTCTCTGCCTTTACCTGTCCCAGATCACTGCTCAGACTCCGCATATATTCATTCACGGTCTTCTCCGGATCTTCCGCCCGAGCCAGCAAGCTGTTCACATTGGCCTTCATCACGTCCCTAAACCTCGATAAGATTCCCATTCCTGTGATCCTCCTCCGAAAAGTTTACATATACCCTATAATACATGAATTCCAAGAACGAGGTTTCATTACCCTGGATTGGTCGGTATTTCCCAAATGAAAAACCATCAGCTCCTGCTGATGGTTGCTCTTAATCTGCACTATCCATTTTTTATGGTAAGGCTATCAGGATCAGGCGGGGAGACTCTCTACCGCGGTAAAGAATACATCCAGCAGTTCTACACCAAAGTTTTCCTCAACATATGCCGTAATATGCTTCAGGTCCTCCTCATGCTGATACTCCAGACATGGACGACCTTCGCTCCAGAGCACTCTGCACGTAAACTCATTAACCACGCATTGAATGATATGATCCTGCTCTACCGCTTCACGAAATGCTGACATCGCATGACGCTCCTTTCTTCCCTTTCCATCGTTGATGCTTATGTATTCATTTTGAAAAAATGGATTCCGAACTTCCGTGATAATTATCACAAGGTCGTAGTGCAGCAAACAGCATGGCTTATCCCTCCTCTGCGATCCTGCACCTAAAGCTTCTAGAGCAAAGATGCCAATCTCTCGTAAGTTGGCTATAATAAGGGAACCATGAAATGAGATTTCTATAAAAGGCAGGAACATTATGCGTACACGAGTTCATATCATTGCTCCTTACGAATCCATGACTACCATTATACAAGAATGCATTCCCCAGTTTCCTCAATTATCGATTCAATGCGATGTGGGCGACTTGGCGAAGGGGGCCGAACTGGCTTCACAAGCCGAACGAAACGGGGCGGAAATTATCATTAGCCGTGGGGGTACTGCACAGCTGATTAAGGAAGCCGTCACGATTCCCGTCATTGATGTACAGCTCTCGGGATATGACATGATTCGTTCCTTGACTCTCGCCAGCCAGTTTAACGGCAAAACGGCCATCGTTGGCTTTTCGAATATCACATCAGGTGCACAGTCCATTATTGATCTGATGGACCTGCCCCTCAAGGTATACACGATTCGCAGTTCCGAAGATGTCGCCAGGCTGCTGCTGGAGCTGAAAGCATCCGGATACCGTCAGATTGTTGGAGATGTGATCACCGTAGATACCGCCAGAACCTATGGGCTCGAAGGGTTACTGATCCAGTCAGGCAAGGAAGCCATTCTGCGCGCGCTTGAAGATGCCCAGCTGGTATTTCGCTATCTGAGCAAGAACCAAGCCATTTCAGTCATTTTGAATAACCTGGTCAGACAGGAACACCCCAATCTGCTTATTTTAGATGACCGGAATGATATTGTATTTGAGAACCTGACAGACTTCGAACAGAACCCACTGACGGATAATTACATTCATTTGATTAACACCAATCTGGAGTTTGAGCAATCCCAGGTTCAACATATGTTCATGGTCGACGATTATCAGCTGACGGTAACGGCCCATGAAACAACGCTGAATAATAAGGGTTATAAAGTCTACACACTTGAAAAAGGACAGCCCTACCAGTTTGCACAATTCGGCATAACCACCTACACGGATATATCCATCGAGCCCATTGTTGCCGAATCGCCAGCCATGCAGGTGATGTTGAACAACATTCAGGCTTTATATGAAAATCACGAACCCATCTATCTGCTCGGACATGCGGATTCAGGCAAATCATTTCTGGTAAAACACATGCATCAGATGTACTCAAGCGGTGGACTGCTGCTGCAAATAGACCTGTCGCAGGTACCTGCCGGTCATTTGCATAAAATACCGCTCTCCAAGGTCCGCAACGTGGAGCTGAATCGTATCGAACAGCGGCTCCATGATGAAGAGGTGACCTCCTTCATTCAAACCTGTCTAAACAGGCAGATTGGTGTATTCATTCTGGGAGAAGAGCCCTTGAATCCGTATTGGACGCTTGATATCGAGCTCAGTACCATGATGATGCCAAGTCTTGCGGACAGGCTGGAGGATCTGGCTCCACTGATCCAGCAGTTCCTTACCGACTATTATCATAAGTATGGAACCGCTGCGGTGAAGATCAAAGAGGATGCACTGCAGTTAATTCTGGAGCAGGTTCCACAGATGACAGTCAGCCAGCTGAAGCATCTTATCAAACAGGCTGCCCTGAATGAGCAGGATTATGTGATCTCGACAGATACGCTGTCCCGCCTGCTTAATCATCAGTCCGCAACAAACACGATGAGGTTAAACGGTACGCTGAAAGAGATCGAGAAGGAAATTATTCAACACGTTCTGCAGGAGGAAAACAATAATCAATCCAAGGCTGCAGATCGCCTGGGGATTAACCGAGCCACACTTTGGCGCAAACTTAAAGAATAATCTTTAAGTTTGTGCTTTTTTTATCACCCAATGTGTTGCATTATTAAACACTTTAGTGATTACTTAAAATTTACAGCAAATTAATGTTGCTAAAATAAACAATCTGCGTTAAGATAGTTCCTGCAAGCGCTTCATGAAAACGATTACTCACTCAAAGGAGCTACTACTATGAACATTAAAGCGACATTAGATCGTATTCCTGGCGGTATGATGGTTGTCCCGCTGTTACTTGGTGCAACGATTAACACATTCTTCCCCAATGCCTTGCGGATTGGCGGATTTACCGAAGCCCTGTTCGTTAACAGTTCAAGCACGCTGATCGCTTTGTTCCTCCTGATTGCCGGAACACAAATCACGTTCAAGACAGCCGGTTCATCTGTCGGTAAAGGTATTACACTGCTTGTGTTCAAGTGGGCTGTTGGTGCAATATTAGGATTGATCGCCATTTTCTTCGCGGATTCCAATGGATTATTCCTTGGTCTGGCACCACTTGCCATTATTGCTGCGATGACGAATTCCAACGGCGGGCTGTACATCGCACTAGCCGGACAATACGGCAAAGAGGATGACAAGGCTGCTTATCCATTCCTCGCGCTCAGCGATGGACCTTTTCTTACCATGGTTGCACTCTCTATTTTCGGTGCGATGGGCTTTGCCAATGGCATGTTCTCCCCGATGGCTTTTGTAGCGGTACTGCTTCCCCTGATCGTCGGTGTGGTTATTGGTAACCTGGATCGCAGCTTGGCTGAATGGCTGCACAAAGGCAGTGACAAGCTCGTTCCATTCTTCGCCTTTTCACTCGGTATGGGAATCAACTTCTCGTCTATCATTCAAGGTGGACTAAGCGGCATCATGCTCGGTGTAATTACAGTATTGATCACTGGCGGCGTTGGCTACCTGCTCTTCAAAGCCATTGGCTGGAATCCCATCGTCGGAGCTTCGGAAGGTTCCACAGCGGGTAACGCTGTAGGTACACCTGCTGCCATCGTGGCTGCGAATGCTTCTTTTGCCCCAATTGCTGAAATTGCTACCGTACAGATTGCAGCAAGTGTTGTAACCACCGCTATTCTATTGCCGATCTTCATTGGTTTCCTATCCAAACGGCTGGAGAAATCAGGCGGCGTCGAAAAATACAATCAAAGACCGACCACATAAATGGATGTAGCCCTATAACGACCGGACATGAATTCACTTTTTTTGCTCAAGGAGGCGAGAACAGCATGAAATTAGCCATTATTGCAGATGATCTGACTGGTGCCAATGACAGCGGGGTCCAGCTTGCCCGTCATGGCTTGAAAACCAGTGTGCTATTCGACATGGACGAGAATAACATTCGTCATTACGATGCTGTTGTTTTCGACACGGACAGCCGTTCCATTGCCTCGGATGAAGCTTATCAGCGTGTTCGTAACGCAGCGGAGTTTCTGACGAGAAACGGATTCGATACCATCTTTAAAAAAATGGATTCTACCATGCGTGGTAACATTGGAACTGAGATTGATGCACTGTACGACGTGATTAAACCGGATTTCATGATGATCGCACCAGGTTATCCGAAAAACAATCGTACGATCCAAAGTGGAGTACATTACCTGAACGGAATTCCACTGGCAGACACTGAGATCTCAAACGATCCCAAAACACCTGTAACTGTTTCGTACCTTCCGGAACTGCTGAAGCTACAGACGAAATATGAAATAGGTGAGATTAACGTATCCGATCTGGAAGCAGGCAGAGACCATATACAGAAGAAGTTAACCCAGTTCAAAGAAAATGGCATTCCATACGTGCTTGTGGATTCGACGGAGGAACTGCATCTGGAGCAAATTTTGCAAATGACCAGCGCACTGGAGTACACCTTTGCATGGGCAGGCTCTGCAGGGATTGCCAATTATCTTCCCGGGCACTACAGTCTGGAGGGTAAATCAACGGAACTGACTATACCGGGAAACTCTGGACCCATTCTAACTGTCGTAGGCAGTGTAAACAAAAACTCACGTGCTCAGTTGAAGAAACTGCTGGGACAGACCAGCGTTTCCTCTGTTGCATTCCACTCCTTCAAAGCCGTATCCGCTGCAACTGATCGGACAGAGGAAATGGAGCGTGTGTATAAAGAAGTAAAAACCAAGTCTCTTGCAGGCCACGACGTTGTCTTGTATTCCACGGCAGAGCAGGTTGATATTGAACTGGCACGTGCCACGGGTGAAGCCCGCGGTCTGGATCATACCGAGGTCAGCAACGAAATCGTACGGGCTATGGGCGAGATTTGTGCCAGATTGCTTGAAGAAGGCAATTTCAAGGGTGTATCCATGACCGGTGGAGACACTGCCAAGCAAATTTGCATGAAGTGGAATATTAGCGGCTTCGAGCTGCTGGACGAACTTGAGATTGGTGTTCCAATATCCAAGTTTATCGGAATAGAAGGCTTACATGTCATTACCAAAGCAGGAGGCTTCGGCACACCAGAAGTCTTCATCCATGCGATTGAAAAATTAAAAGGAGGGATTCCAGTATGAAACCCACAGTTGGAATTACCATGGGCGATGCAGCAGGTATCGGACCCGAGATTATTATGAAGGCACTAGGCCATCAGGAGGTCTACGACAACTGCAACCCACTCGTTATTGGTGATGCAAAAATATTGGAACGCGTTCTGCCCGTCATTGGATCAAGCTTGAAAGTCAACGCTATTCAGGAGCCTTCGGAAGCCAAGTATGAATTCGGCACAGTGGATGTCATTGATCTGGATCTGGTTCCTGCCGATCTCGAATATGGAAAAGTATCTGCCGTAGCGGGAGACGCAGCCTTTCAATTCCTGGCCAAGTCTATTGATCTAGCCAAAAAACAGCAAATCAACTCCATCTGCACTGCTCCTCTGAACAAGGAGGCCTTGCACCAAGGTGGTCACCTGTATCCGGGACATACCGAAATTCTGGCCGATCTAACTGATACGCAGGATTTCTCCATGATGCTGACGACGCCAAACCTGCGGGTTATTCACCTGACAACACACATGGGCTTGATCGATGCGATTACCAGCATCAATCCCGAAAGAACCTACACGGTAGTTAAGCTTGCTCACGATACACTCAAAAAAGCAGGCTTCGAGAATCCACGTGTAGCGGTATGCGGCATTAACCCACACGCCGGCGAGAACGGATTGTTCGGCAATGGTGAAGAAGAAGAAAAACTGCAGCCAGGTATCGAGCGTGCGCAGCAGGAAGGCATTAATGTGGTTGGTCCTCTCCCTGCAGATACATTGTTCTTCCGTGCAGGCCGCGGTGACTTCGATATCGTAGTTGCTTGCTACCACGATCAGGGACATGCACCGATTAAAGTGATGGGCATCGAAGAAGGCGTGAATATCACCGTTGGCTTAAAAGGCGGCATCATCCGCACTTCCGTTGATCATGGTACGGCCTTCGATATCGCTGGTAAAAACATTGCCGATGATAAAAGCATGCTGGCAGCCATTCGCTCTGCCATTGAGCTTGCTCCAAAAATGTAAATGTAACCGAACGTATTCAATACGAATTCCACTATTGAAGCAAAATAAAGCAGCGACTCTCCCCCGTCGGGAAGAATCGCTGCTTTTTCTTTTGTACACCCTGCATTATTGCCTACCATTCGATCTCCGGTCATACCAATATCCAGGAATGCCTCGTTCCAAACGCATCAATGCTTCGAGATAGAAATAATCGCCCCAGATGACATAGTCATCCGGTGATTCTCCCCCTCTTACGGAGTAGGAACCATGCTTGAGTAAGCCTTCTTCGGTTGTGGACCCGTGAGTGGAGTAATTCTGTACCAGGGACGCCATTGAATTCTGCACCGCGTCCAGGAAGAACTGACGCTCCGGATCGGTTGGATCCAATCTCTCGGCGATCTCCAGAATCCCGCACGCAGCAATAGCGGATGCAGAGCTGTCACGCTTGTTTTCGGAGGTCTGTGGTGCATCAAAATCCCAATAGGCTACATGATCCTCCGGTACATGGGCAATGAAGTAACGGGCGAGACGCCTCGCTGTCTCGAACATCTCTGCACTTTGCAGATATCGGCTGCATAACGCAAAACCATATATCCCCCATGCCTGGCCGCGTGTCCATGTTGAGCCATCATTATACCCCTGATGGGTCCCTCCGCGAATGGCTTCGCCAGTCGCCTGATCGAAATAAAAGGTATGATAGCTGGAATCATCTCCACGAACCAGAAAACGCCGGCTTTTCTCCGCATGGAGTTTGGCGACTCGCCGATATTCTTCGTTATTAGTCTGTTCATACGCCCATAACAATAATGGAAGATTAAGCAGGCAATCGATAATAATACGACCTCCGTTGTTCACATCGCCCTTGCGTCCCCAAGCCTGGATCAGGCCTGACTCTTCACGCCAGCGCTTCATCAGCATATCTGCAGCTTCCAGCGTAAGGTCACGTGCAGCAGGATCACGTTCCACGATCCATTGGGCCTTGGAGGACAACGAGTAGAGAAAACCTATGTCATGATGGTCAAAAATGCTCTTCCGTTCCATGCGCATCCGAAAGTTATCGACGGTTCTAACAGCTGCCTCGCGATACAGCGGGTCCTGCGTGTATTCTGAGCACAGCCAAAGGATGCCTGACCAGAAACCTGCCGTCCACTCCGTGTTATCATTAAGCACATAATGCTCATCCCCGTTACTTACATGGGGAAATCGCTCCCCAAACCGGTCAATATTGCTTCTCGTGACTTGGAGTGCATCTTCAATGGCATTTTTCCACATGGAACAAGTCCTCCTCTATGAATCTATTTGTTCATCCTTCATGTTGAACAAGTTTGCTATTTTGCTTATATTGGCCAGGCGTAATGCCCTCATACTTTTTGAAGACACGAATGAATGAATTGCTGTTGAGAAACCCTACACGCTCGGATACGTCCTGGATGGTCCCTTCCTCTGCCTGCAGAATTTTCTTGGATTGTTCAATGCGATATTGGTTGATATAATCGATCACGTTGATTCCAGTCTGCTCCTTAAAATACTTGGAGACATAGGTTGGATGGAAGCGAAAGCGTTCCGACAAATGGGTCAAACCCAGATTGACGTCTGCATAGTTCTCTACAATGAATTCAATCAGCTGGTCTTTCAGCTCTTCGTTGCGGGAGCGCTTGCGTTCATTCACCATCTGACAGACGGTCTCCAGTATTCGCAGCAGCTCGGCTTCAATCTCCTCAAACGTCTCGCATGCAAACAATTGCCGAATCAGATCATTACGATGCGTCATCTCGTTCTGGTCATCTGACTTGATCTGTTCCGTAGCTTTCAGAATGGTACCGATTAACTCAAACATCAGGCAGCGTGCCAGTTCAACAGACAAGGGCTCTCCTGTAAAATTGGTCATGAGAATTTCGTTCATCACTTCGGTTGAACGGGCATAATTGCCTGTCGCGATATAATTAATGAGCTGTCTCTCCAGATCGAGAGGATAATATAATTCCTCCTTCGGCCTGCGAATCCGGTTTTGGTCAATGATCTGCCCGATCCCCAATATCAGCCGATATTCCAGTGCCTCTTCCGATTCCCGAAAGCTGTCTCCAATCGCTGCAATGCCGTGATGAACATCGCTTACCCCCACCGAAAAGTACACGCAAAACCGTGATCCGATAAAACGCTGGGCTTCCTCAATGGCGCTAATTAGCCGGTATCCAATATTCTCCTCATCTGCCCGAATGTTGATGAGAAATGCAATCCGTCCATCAATATCTGCCGAAAACACTTGGCCAATGGGGCCTATCATTTCCTCCAGCACATTGGTCAGAATGAGCTGCACAAATTGTTCTTTCTCCTCCTGGTCCTGCTCGCGTACTTTGGTCCGGAACAACCCATCCACATTTTCAATGTGAAGGAGCAGTACGGCAAACGATGGAGTCTCGAAGTGAATACCAAGCCGTTCCAGCGTTGATGCAAACTCATCACCTGCCTGAACCCTGCCCTTCATCAGCTTGGCAAGCACATTGCTCCGTACTACGTTTTGCTGGTCCTTAAGCCTGCTCGCGAATTGATCCTGCTCTTCCCAGGCATGGACCAGTACGGATTGCAAAATGCCATATTCATCGTCCGGCTGCTCCAGTTTCCATTTGACCTTATCGGAGATAATGTTCATGATCCGTCCCAGCGGACGATAGTTCCTCCTGGTGAACCACCAGGCCGCTACCCCGCCCAGCAGAAGCCCAGCTGCCACGCCTCCAATCGTAATATTGCGAATGACCGTTAGTTTCTTGGCATAGATCCGGGTAGGTATAATCGATACATAATTCCAATCCTGGACCTTGGAAGAGATCTGGGACATGGTGACGGATTCACCGTTCCAATCGATCGTCTCGGTGCTGACTCCTGAATCTTGCCCGGAATTCAGATCTCCATTTATTTTGAAAGGGGTTTCAAAACCTCCTGTGGAAAACAACGTGTTCCCCTCATCATCCAGGATGAATACCGTGCTCTCTTTTTCCAAACGGACATTATCAATCGCCTGTTGGAACCGATTCGGGTCAAGATTGACCACGAAGGTTGCAGGACTGTCCGCAGCACTCTGGATGGGGAACGGCTGCAGGTAGACAAGTGTATCTTCAATGCGCCGATCCTCACTCCGAATCGCCATTTTCCTGAACCTGCTGGTGTCGGTATCGTGCATAAGTCCGGTCCACGCCTCCTCGGTTACATCCGTGCCTTTGTAGAACATGTCATACAGATAGGTCTTCTGAATAAGTGAAGAAGAGGACAAGGCAACATCTGCGTCCTTAATATAAATATATAGTTCGCTAATTAGACCGTTTCCGACGCGTGTAGACTTCAGATTTTTGATTAGTTCAAGTCCCATTAACCGCCACCGGCCATCCTGTTCAGACGCATGATTAATAAAGCTCGTTAACTGAGAGTCGGCCATGAGTTGATTGCTGATGCTGCCAATATCCCCAATCTGGTTATCGATCGTCTCCTGCACCTGGGAGAGCAGCACCATGTTGGAGCGATTCACTTCTTCCTCAAGCAAGATGCGAGACTCGGCAAATACAGCGGCACCGATCACAATCGGGATGAGCAGAATGACCATGTAAGAAATGCTCCAGGACAGCAGGATGCTTTTCTTCTTCATGAGTCTCCTCCTCACATGGTGGTTTGGCATGGCCTACGACTGATTTATTCCTTGATTGCTCCGATCATAACACCTTTGACAAAGTATTTCTGCAGAAAAGGATAGATAAACAAAATCGGAAGCGTAGCAACCATAACCGTTGCATATTTTACACTTTCCCCGATCGCCTCTTTGTCCACGGCTGACGCCCCTGTCGTCATGGAGTCCGTGCTGTTCTGGATGAGGATTTCGCGCAGTACCAGCTGAAGCGGAAACAGATTTCGATCCCGGATGTACAGGATTGCACCGAACCAAGAATTCCAATGGCTAACTCCATAAAAGAGAATCATCACTGCAATCACAGGCATGGATAACGGCACTACGATCCGCCAGAGGATTAACATCTCTCCCGCCCCGTCCATACGTGCCGATTCCAGCAGGCTTTCCGAGATTTCCTGAAACGAAGTCCGCATAATAATGAGATTATAACTGCTGATCAGCCCAGGTATAATCAGTGCCCACAGGCTGTTCCCCATATGAAGCGTGTTGTTGATCAATAGATACGATGGAATGATTCCCCCGTTAAAAAACATCGTAAACACGATCGCCAGCATGATCGGGTTGCGAAGCATGAAGCTTTTGCGAGACAAGGTATACGCTCCCAGAATGGTGAATAACAGATTCAGTGCCGTACCCACCACGACGATGAATATGGTGTTTCGGTACCCGGACAGAATGTTCGGGTTGCTGAGAACCAGCTTGTAGCTCTCCAGTGTCAGTCCTTTCGGAAAGAGCAGCAGACCTCTATGGGCCATTAGCTGATCGGAATCACTGAACGATGCGTTCAGTACATGCAGCAGCGGATACAAGGTCACAATAATCAGGCCTGTCATCAGGATGGCGTTGGCACCACCAAACAGTCGCTCCCCAAGCGATCGTTTTATTCTCATCTGAACTCCCCTCCTTCACCTCATTCCTGACTAGAATAGCTTGGTATTGGATATCGCCTTGGACAGGCGATTGGCACCAATGAGCAGTGTAAAGTTAATGACCGATTGGAATAACCCTACCGCGGTTGTATAGCTGAACTCAGCACTTTCGCTAATCCCTTTACGGTACACAAATGTCGAGATGACATCCGCCGTGTCATAGACGTTCGGGTTGTAGAGCAGAATGATTTTTTCGAAACCGATCTCCATTAGTCCACCAATACGGAGAATCAGCAGAATAAGAATCATCGGAATGATGCCGGGCAACGTAATATGCCAGACTTGGCGAAGGCGACTTGCCCCATCCACATTCGCAGCATCATACAGCTCGGGATTGATTCCACTAAGCGCAGCCAGATAAATAATGCTGGAGAAGCCAAGCTCCTGCCAGATGGATGAAGCGGTATACATGGTACGGAAATTGGCCGGATCACTGAGAAGCGCACTGCTCTGGCCGCCAAAGTATTCAATAATGGTGTTAAACAGTCCATCCCGGGATGAGAAATCCACAATCATGCCGCAGATGACCACGATGGAAATAAAGTGCGGAATGTAGGAGACGGTCTGCACGGTACGCTTAAATATTTCGTTGCGAAGCTCATTGAGAAGAAGGGCAAGAAGAATCGGTGCTGGGAATCCAAACAACAGTTGATAGAAGCTCAGCACCAGGGTGTTTTTCAAAATCCGCCAGAAATAGTAACTCTGAAAGAAGTCCCGGAAGTGCTGCAGTCCCACCCAATCACTGCCCCATATGCCTTTGCCCACCGAATAATCCTTGAATGCAATGATCGCTCCATACATCGGCAGATATTTGAAGATGAGAAAATACAAAACAACGGGAAGAGCCATCCAATAGATCGCTTTATTCTTTTTGTAATTAAGCCATAACAAGGAAAGCTTGTGCGACACCTTTTCCATCCCCTTCCTTATCAATTCGAAGGAGAGCATCCGTGAGGTAAAAAGTGGGCTTTCCCACGGACAGCCTCTTCGTCATCTGGCGTTATAGCGGTCCAGCGCAGCCTGCTGAATTTCAATGGCCCGGTCGACGTTAAACTTGTTGATCTGGTCGACGTACTTGTCAAAGTTCTCAATCGGCTCGACCCCGATGACAAACTTGACGAGCATTTCATCCCGGTACGTTCCAATATCGCTCATGATCTTGCTGTATTCCGTGGATTCTTCTGTTGTCAGACTGGTTGGAGGAAGGCCCACCTTGAGTGTATTCTCGCTGTATTTGGAGAAGAGAATCGCGGCATCCTTCTGCTGCTGAAGCTGATAGTACTGCTCATTGTACCGGTCATCATCTTCACCCACGAAGGGATAGTTGGCTATAAAATGTTTGGCCATCGCTTGGGCAACCGACAATCCATCTGGATTTTTCAAAATCTCATCGGTATAGGTCGGGTAACCGTCCTTCATCGTATACGTCAGGCCCTCCACACCAAAATTTTTCAGCATATGCCCTTCTTCACTGAAGAAGTAATCCAGCGCTTTGACCGTTTCCTCCGGATGTTTGTTGCTATTGGTGATCACGACGCCGCTGCTGCTCCACTCCCAGGAACGTCCGGTAAACATCGGTTCATCGCCCTTATTCAACACAGGATATTGGACGGCTGTCAGATTGGCGTTCGGGTCGGTTTCCTGCAGAGCGGGCAGGTAGCGGCCAACACCTCCACCGATGAAGGTGAAAAAGGCACCTGCCTGACTACTCAAAATTTTGGCGTCATATGTTTTTTGGTCATTGGTGGCAAAGTCGGGATCGATCAGCCCTTCCTGATACCAGCGATGGAACATCGTCAGGAATTCCTTGTATTCCGGCTCAATTGGTCCGTAGACTACTTTGCCATCTCTCATAAATACATTGTTGGTTATCCCATAGGCTTCCAGATAGGTCGGTGCTGCGGGCCCCATCGTTGTCATTTTAGGCGGTGCACCGAACAACAGAGGCGCGGACACGCCTTTTTTCTCTTTGAACGCTTTAAGTACGGTTTCCCATTCTTCCAGCGTTTCCGGTTTCTCCAGCTTTAGCTCATCGAGCCAATCCTGACGGATGAATGTACCGCCGAAGGTTTTGTATTCCCCCAGACGCAGATGCGGAATGGCATAGATATCGCCGTTGTCTGCTTTTAACTGTTTGGCGACCTCCGGGTTCTCATCCAATATCTTTTTCAAATTGGGAGCGTATTCATCAATGAGCTCGTTAAGACGGATGATGGTACCATCATTGAACAGCTTGGCGTAATCTCCATTTACAAACATGGCATCAGGCAGCTGATTCGAGGCAATCATGACATTGAACTGTTCGGTCTCGGCACCCACCGCAGGATGCTGGAATTCGATTTTGGTGTTGGTCTTCTTCTCCCATTCCTTAATTGCCGTGATTTCATTCATACTCTTAAGCGTAATGGAAGCATTCGTGTTCATCGACATCCAGATCGATATTGGTGTAGGGCCGTCTCCCTCTGCCCCACCCGCGTTTCCATTGTCTCCTGTGCAGCCTGCAAGGATAGTGATTCCCATCATCAGGAAGATTCCAATCGTCAGCCGCTTTCTCCATGACCGTTTCATCGCTTCACGTCCCCCCATGTTTCGTGTAAGATGTCGGACCCTTGGTGCTGAGCCCTCTTCATAAAGGTACTGCCTGACCGCCATTATGGCTATCCTCCATTCTTGCTGAGATATCTAAAATTTGATATTTCCTTATCCGGCACAGGATTTGCACATGCAGGCAAAAGATCAAGATCATATTGGAGCATTGATGGCGAATCGAAATATGAACGGTCCACTTTCCTGAAAAAGGACCCTTCGATCGGATCAACGAATTAATCAGCGCACACCAAAAAGCCTCCCACCTGCATCTCTGCAGAATAGGAGGCCAAATTCTAACATACACGTTCCCTTCACCTTACAGGGAGACACGCGTCTTCGTTATAACCTTTTAAAATTCTTCGTATTCGCTCGGGTCCTGTCCCCATAACCGTCCATTTTGACGATTAAACGACGAGATCACTTCCATCTCCTGCTCGCTCAGCTCAAAATCGAAGATATCGATATTTTCCTTCTGGTGTTGAAGGGAGCCTGCTTTCGGAATTGGAATAGAACCCAGCTGGGTATGCCAGCGCAAAATGACCTGTGTTCCCGTTTTGCCATGAGCTTCCGCTATGCGGAGGATCTTCTCATCCTTCACCACATCCTGCACAGCATCATTACCGCGGCCAATAGGACTCCAGGATTCATTGACAATACCATGCTCCGAATCCTTCTTTCGCTGCTCGGCTTGGTCAAAAAACGGATGCAGCTCGATCTGGTTCAGACTTGGGGTTACCCCAGTCTCCTTAATCAGACGCTCATTATGTTCAGGCAGGAAGTTACTAACTCCGATGGAGCGGATATATCCACGTTTCTTCGCCTCAATGAGTGCCTGCCAGGCTTCTACATACTTATCCTGCTTCGGATTCGGCCAGTGAATCAGATATAGGTCATAGTAATCCAGGTCTGCCCTGTATAACGATTCCTCGATGGCTGCGATTGCCTTCTTATAATCGTGATAACGCCCAGGCAGTTTGGAAGAGATCAGCAGTTCTTCTCTCGCAACAGAGCTCTGCTTGATGGCCTTTCCGACTGTCGCCTCGTTCTCATAGTTATAGGCCGTATCAATTAATCGGTAACCCACATCCAGCGCAGATACGATGGATTTAACACCTTCTGCACCTTTTAAGCTATAGGTACCAAACCCGATTGCCGGTACTTTCAAGCCATCATTCAACGTATATTCCGGAATTTGATGATTCATCTGAAGACTCTCCTTTGCTAAAAAGGTATACAAAACGAATGGAAAATAGTTAGTCCCTCTCGTTTATTCTACCCCTCCATGCACGAATGAATCAATTCGTCCCAGACGGTACAGGCCTTCATTAAGCATATGAGCTGAACTAAGTATCTTTGGTACTCCTATTTTAGTAGCCACGTGAAAATTGCGGGCTTTCCTTAAGCTGAACGATATCGTGACCCGTTGGGTTTTGGAAAGCACGAAGACCAAACGTCGGCGCCACGGCAAAGATGTGGTCAAAGATATCGGCCTGCACCGACTCATACACCCCCCAGGTGATATCATTGCTGAATGCATAGATCTCGAGTGGCAGTCCGTTGTCTCCCGGTGCTAGCTGTCTCACGATCAACGTCATATCCTGATGAATCTTCGGATGATTTTTCAGATACTGATGGATGTATTCCCGGAATACCCCCACATTCGTGAGCTGTCTGCCGTTTACTTTGCTCTCCGTATTAATCTGATGCTCCATATTGTACTCGTTAATCTCATTTAGTTTTGTATCGATATAATCCGTAAGGTAGTGGATCTTCTGGAATTCCTTAATCATTTCTTCGGTGCAAAAGGTAATGCTGCTCGTATCGATAAAGACACTTCGCTTAATCCTTCTGCCGCCGGATACCTGCATGCCTCTCCAGTTCCTGAACGAGTCCGATATCAAGGCATAACTCGGAATCATCGTGATCGTTTTATCGAAATTCATAACCTTTACCGTATTTAGTGTGATGTCGATGACGTCACCGTCTGCATTATACTTCGGCATCTCAATCCAGTCGCCAACCCGCACCATGTCATTCGACGATAATTGAACGCCTGCCACAAGGCCCAGAATGGAGTCCTTGAAGACCAGCATCAGCACCGCTGATAACGCTCCAAGCCCACTGAGAATGATTAATGGATTCTGACCGATAAGGCTTGAGATGACGATAATGCCCCCGATGATGAACAGAATAATCTTGGCGACCTGGATATACCCTTTGATCGGCCTGATCTTGGAGACTTCATACGTGCGATAGATGTCATCAAATACATTAAGTAAGGCATTGAAGACCGTAATCATGATGACAATCATGTAGGTCATTGCAGCCTTCTCAATCAGGGCCTGATAGGATGGAAAGACATAAGCAGAATAATAGATAATAATGGCTGGCACGAGATGCGACAGCTTGTGGAACAGCTTTTTCTCCACAATGATATGGCCCCATTTGTACCGATTGTTATTGACGATATGATGAACCGTCTTCAGCACGATTTTTTTGGCAATATAATTGGCCAGGATGGAGACCACCGCAATAAAAATAACCATGATCATGTTTGAAAGAATGCCAATGGTTTGTTCACTCATGCCCGTTCCGTCTAGTTGTTTTTTGATAAAATCCATTGTTTCCTCCTAACGCAGTCTAGTTTAGCTTTTCATTATAAATGACTCTTCTGTGCGAAGCAAAATTCAAGTTAAGAGGCACTTGTAAAAGGTATGCTAGTTTGTCGGAGTTAAGAATCTAGAGTAGATATAGATATATGCAGTCCATTTTCTAAATAATAAAATCCAATTATGGTAGACTATACATACTTCATATTTTTACAGGAGGGTGAATGACTTGAGGAAATATACCGGTTTGGTTTTCTTATTGGGCCTAATCCTATGTATAACTGCTGCTTGTTCTTCGAGTGAGTGTGAGTCTGCGATTACTCTTGATGATATTGTCACCAAGTTCCGAGAGGCTGGACTTGAGATTGAAGCTCCAACGGAGTCTTTCAGTGAAGATCATGTATTGGCTAACCTAGGGCTTATAGACGAGCAACCCTTTTTAGTTCCGGCCTTGGGTGAAGGTGAGGGTGGTTATCTATTCTTGTTTGAGAATAAAACGGATCTTGAGAAACTGAAGGATTTTTACGAGGAAACTGGAAAATCAACGCTAATGCCTAATTCGCATGCCTATGCTCAAGATAATATCCTTTTGCAGATGAGTGATCAAATGAGTCAAACCGAGTTTGATCGATATGTAGAGGTTATCAAGGATTTATGAGAAATTAGTTCCTTAGTACATTCTAGGGAACTTTTTAAATTCCCTTAATCCTGTCGTGATTGTCTACTTGATCTACCTAGGATCGTCATGATTGGCTTTGTATCACTCATGGTATTCAAATTCCTGCCTTTCTCCTGTTGAATTAAAAATAATTTCAAATTTATTTCCCTCTGCGTCTTCACGTATACGTCTGTTATTCTTAATATAATAAATAGAAGCACCCGATTCTTTGGCTTGCTTCCGTGCATGTTGATTAGCCTTTTTTAGTATCTCTTGGAGTTGCTTTCGATCTACAAACATCTTGAATTCATCCACCTTTTCATTCATTTTCGGTTAATATAATATAAAATAAAAAACCACCAACCAGAACAACTAGTTGATGGCTTTCTTGTTTCGCTCTAATGGAGGCGAGGGGAGTCGAACCCCTGTCCGAAGATAACGACACATAAGCTTCTACGGGTGTAGTCACAGTTTTGATGTCACCCGAGTATCGCCCCGTAACCGGCTATACGTTGGGTCAGCCTGATTGTCTTCTTCAGCACACCCCAGGCGGAGATGTGACAGCGTATCCCACTACTTGTTAGCCCCTAATCCTGTCACATGGGCGATGCAGGTTAGAAGCACGCACACAGTTTCTTAGGCTGCGAAAGCGTAGTTGTTTTGTTGTTTGCCGTTTAATAGGCTTTAGCGTTGATGAAGCGGACGCGTCCCCACTACCCGCTACCCATGCTCGAACTATCCCCGTCGAATCCATAAACGCCCCCTCATATAAGAAGGGCTCCAGGATTAATCCGTGAATACGGAGCAAAGGTGCTGCACATCTTTTTCCTCCAAGGTAAAAAGATGCTCTTTCAAACTCGGCATTCCTGTCTGCTACATGAATAATCATATCACAGGACCGAATGCAGATATAGTATAGATTACTGGAAGTCATACCAGCAGGCTGAGCATCAGTGCAAGATTAACCAATGCACCATCTGAGGCTCAATCGTCTACATATTATACCGCGTCCCTCGGTCGAAGTAAAGTTTACCAGCATGAGATTGCGAACAACTGTACTTCCTTTATTTTACCCACATATTGTACAGGCTACGCAGAGAGCAGCTACTTTAGATACCACAACTGCGTCATATCGCATCACCTAAACCAATCTATCTTTATCTTAGCCACCCTGTGCTTACAGATTTAAATTCTTAACGTTCTCCCCAAATGATGTTCAAACAGCAGCCCACATTAAAACAAAAATCCCAAGTTCCACCCGTTCACGGGACAAACTTGAGATTCTCATTTACTAACGCATCTAGTGTTAACTTATGACATATCGTGCGACAATGAAACAATTCCAATCAGCGAGCGATCTTCTGCTTCTCGCGCATTGCCCGTTGAATATCACGTTGTGCATCCCGCTTCGCTGCGGACTCACGTTTATCATACTGCTTCTTACCTTTACCCAGGCCCAGCAGCAGTTTCGCATAGCCGTTACGCACATAAATCTTCAGCGGCACAATGCTGTACCCTTCCTGCTTCGACAATCCAAGCAGCTTGTGAATCTGAGACTTGTGCAGCAGCAGCTTGCGCGTACGCGTCGGATCAAGCGGATTATGTCGGTTCCCTTGTTCAAAAGGGCTAATATGCATATTATGAATGTGAATTTCACCGTTGCGAATGGTGGCAAACGCATCTCCAATATTCGCACGGCCGTTACGAAGAGATTTGATCTCCGTTCCGGTAAGCACCATGCCCGCTTCATACGTATCTTCAATGAAGTAGTCATGGGAAGCCTTTTTATTCTGTGCGAGCACTTTACTCTGTCCATCATTCTTGCCCATGTCCTCACTCCTTCTCCGTAAAATAAGCCGGTACCATGCTCTATAGCCGCGCACCCGATGATGCTCAGGTACCCTATGCCAGACCTTAATTGTAGCAAGGACCGCTGTTAAAATCAAGAAAGAGGCAGCATATGCCGCCCCTTCTCATTACACACATTTCATGCTGTGCGAAACGAATATTACTTTTTCTTCTTCCGTACAAAAGCAGCTGTCCCATTAGCGGAAGCACCTTTGTTCTTTTTCCGTTTACGGCGCGGAGCTCCGCCTTCCTGCGTACCTCCAGGTGTAGCTGCTTCGCCGATAAAGATACCGCTAGGTGACGTCTTTTTGCGTCCACCGCCACCTTTGCCGCCGCCCTTGCCGGATTTGAAGCTGCCTTCGCCACGGCCTTTACCGCTGTTCAGATCAGTTCCTTGGCCTCCAGTGCCGCGGTCCTGGCTGGACGGCACAGAGCTGTATCCACCTTTACCTGATCCAAAACCAAAGCTTACCGCTCCTGTACCTTTGCCGCGAGCAGCAGCTGGTGCACTTGCATCTCCCGTGCGACGTTCACTTTTCGGTTTACCGCCACCTTTTCCGCTGAAGCTGCCACGTCCACCCTTGCTGCTCTCTTCCGATGCTCTTCCACCGCGGCTGCCGCCGCCTTTGCCTCCACGTGAGCCATTGAATCCACCAGAACCGCCTTTGGCGCCACTCCGGCCACCACCACCAGCAGGACGTCCACCTCTGGCACCTCGGTTGCCGCCACCAAAACCGCCTGGCCGTTCGCTGCGTGGCTTCATATCCACCATTTCAAAGTCAATCGTGTATTCTTCCATGCTCACGCGAGCAACACGAATCTTCACCTCATCTCCGATACGGAACACTTTCGAGGTTCGCTCACCAATGAGAGCCATATGCTGATCGTCAAAGTGGTAATAGTCGTCCGTCAGCGCACTCAATCGGATCAAGCCTTCTACCGTATTCTCGAGTTCAATGAACATGCCGAAGCTGGTTACACTGCTGATCATGCCTTCGAATTCTTCGCCGACCTTATCGAGCATGTACTCGGCTTTCTTCATTTTCTCTGTATCCCGCTCGGCTTCAACCGCCACACGTTCACGCTCAGAGGATTGCTGCGCAATATCGGACATGCGTGACGCCAGGTATTCCTGACGATTCTCAGGCAGCGCACCCTTGTTCTCAATCACTTCCCGAATGACACGGTGAATAACCAGATCGGGGTAACGACGAATTGGTGATGTGAAGTGACTGTAGAACTCAGCCGCGAGGCCGAAGTGACCCGACATTTCAGCATCATACTTCGCCTGCTTCATGGAACGCAGCATCATCGTACTGATAACCGTTTGTTCCTTCGTTCCATTGATATCCTCAAGCAGGGATTGAAGCGCACGTGGATGGATCGCGTTGCCGCGTCCTTTTACATGATGTCCGAAGTTCGCTGCAAAAGCGAGGAAGTTTTGCAATTTCTCCTGATCGGGATCTTCATGCACACGATAGATAAACGGAACCTTCAGCCAGTGGAAGTGCTCTGCCACCGTCTCATTGGCCGCCAGCATGAATTCTTCAATAATTTGCTCTGCAATGGAACGCTCGCGTTTGACGATATCAACCGGTTTACCTTCTTCGTCCACGATGATTTTGGATTCTTCAAAATCAAAGTCAACCGCACCCCGGCGCATACGCATGGCGCGAAGCTTGAGGGCAATTTCTTTCATCAGATGGAAGTCATCCACCAGATCCTTGTAGCGCTCCAGCAATTCTGGCTCTTCACCTTCAAGAATTTTACGAACGTTGGCATACGTCATACGCTCTTTGGTTTTGATTACACTCGTGAAAATGTCGTGCTTCACAACCTTCATCTGGTCGTTGAACTCCATTTCACAGGACAGCGTAAGGCGATCCACCTGTGGATTCAAGCTGCAGATCCCGTTCGATAGACGATGCGGCAGCATCGGAATAACACGGTCTACCAAGTACACACTGCATCCGCGGTTGTATGCTTCCTGATCGAGTTTGGAGTTCTCACGTACATAGTAGCCGACATCCGCAATATGGACACCCAGACGGTAGTTCCCGTTCGGCAGCTTCTCCACATTGACCGCATCGTCCAGATCCTTGGCGTCTTCGCCATCGATGGTTACGATGTTTAATCCACGCAAGTCACGGCGACCCTGCTGCACGATCTCTTCATCCGTAATGGATTCCGGAGCTTGTTCTGCTTCTTCCACCACTTCATCCGGGAATGCTTCCGGCAGCTGATGCTTGCGAATGACGGACAATATATCAATGCCTGGATCATCCTTATGTCCAAGTATCTCAATAATTTCGCCTTCTGCGGCAGCGCGACCTTCCGGGTAGCTCACGATTTTGGCAACGACTTTTTGTCCATCTACAGCCCCGGCAGAATTCGTACGCGGAATGAAAATATCACGGTTAATCCGCTTATCGTCCGGAATGACGAAGCCATATACCTCATGGCTCTGGAACACACCAACCACTTGGGTAACTGCACGGGTAACGATGCGAACGATCTCGCCTTCCAAACGTCCGTTGGATGGACCCTGAGACGTCACTTTAACAAGGACCGTGTCCCCGTTCATCGCGCTCTTCATATCATTGGCATGGATGTAGACATCCGGATGCTCTTTATCCTCAGGGATGAGAAAGGCAAATCCCTTCGCATGTGCCTGCAGTCTTCCGCGAACGAGGTTCATGCGTTCAGGCATGCCGTATCTGTTGTTACGGGTAAGCAGAATCTTGCCGGATTCCTCCAGTGTATTCAGCATGATCAAAAAGGCTTTGAAATCAGCTGCATCTTCAATCTCGAAGTGCTGTTCCAGCTCCTGATAGGTCATCGGTTTATAAGCGGTTTCCCGCATGAAGTCGAGCAATTGTTGTTCTGTTATCATTAATATTCACCTCGGGAAACGTAAAAGTGTAATCTGGTTTGTATCCTGTCTTTATGTATCGGGATTCTTACAATTGGTATGCCACGTAACACATGCCCTCACTATCTCATACCCTAGTATACACGAATTCAATCCACCGCATCCGTACCCCGCAAAATAATCCAAACCTCAACTCAATGCACCACTTCACGTCATAGGTACACGTTTTCAATGGATTTTAGGATAACAAATTCCTTAAAGAACTACGTTCAAAGATGAAATATGAAATGTATTGAGCAAATTCGTTCGTATTGAATAACTAAGTAGGCAACTGGGCTAAGGAACGGGAAGGAAAACGAAATGGAAGTGGGGAACCGAAGATTACATGGGTTGAAAAGATAGTTGGGAAACTTTGGACATGCGCCAATGTATTAAAAAACCTCCGTTTCTTCACGAAACGAAGGTTCATCATCTTAGGTCGTTCATTCATATATGCTTGATCTACCAATCATAACAGCAGCATTCCTTACTTGGAAATGACTGTAACAATGATAGCCAAGATCATAAATCCTGCACCCAGTACAACGGTTGCACGTTGCAGGAAAAGATCCAATCCGCGCGCTTTCGTTTTACCGAAAAGATGTTCCGCACCACCGGAGATGGCACCCGCCAAACCAGCGCTTTTCCCGTGCTGCAGCAATACTACAGTGATTAGACCGATCGAGAAAACAACGAGCAGCAATTTCAAAGCAATATCCATTCTTTCCACCTCCTACCCATGTGGGCATAACATCTCACCATAAAAACAGTTACTTTAATTGTACCACAGCTATTCCCAATCTACAACCTTATCCATGATACTGTCTATGTTATGAAGAAATGAAAAAGACAAGCCGGTTACCCGGCTTGCCCTGGAAGCTGTGAACACAGCTTATTTTTTAAGGTTGTAGAATCCTTTAAGACCATTGTATTGTGCCAGTTCGCCCAGTTGATCCTCGATGCGGAGCAATTGGTTGTACTTCGCGATACGGTCTGTACGGGAAGGTGCACCTGTTTTGATTTGTCCTGCGTTTGTTGCAACCGCGATGTCAGCGATTGTGCTGTCTTCGGACTCACCGGAACGGTGGGAGATTACAGCTGTGTATCCTGCACGTTTAGCCATTTCGATTGCATCGAATGTTTCAGTCAGCGTACCGATTTGGTTAACTTTGATCAGGATGGAGTTACCAATACCTTCGTTGATACCTTTTTCCAGACGCTCCGTGTTCGTTACGAACAAGTCGTCACCAACGAGTTGTACTTTGTCACCCAATTTTTCAGTGAGCAATTTCCAACCATCCCAGTCGTCTTCGGACATACCGTCTTCGATTGTGATGATTGGGTATTTCTCAACCCATGAAGCCAGAAGGTCAACATACTCAGCGGAAGTGTAAGATTTACCTTCGCCAGCAAGTGTGTATTTACCATCTTTGTAGAACTCAGTGGAAGCTACGTCCATACCCAGGAATACGTCAACACCTGGTTTGTATCCTGCTTTTTCAATCGCTTCGATGATTGTAGTGATTGCTTCTTCGTTCGAACCAAGGTTCGGTGCGAAACCACCTTCGTCACCTACAGCTGTGTTCAGGCCTTTGGAGCTCAGTACGGATTTCAGGTTGTGGAAGATTTCTGCGCCTACGCGAAGAGCTTCTTTGAATGTTGGTGCTCCAACAGGAAGAACCATGAACTCTTGAACATCGATGTTGTTGTCAGCATGCTCACCACCGTTGATGATGTTCATCATTGGTACTGGCAATGCTTTAGCGTTGAATCCGCCCAGGTAAACATACAGTGGCAGGTCCAGAGCGTCAGCAGCTGCGCGAGCTACAGCCATGGATACAGCCAGGATTGCGTTAGCACCCAGTTTACCTTTGTTTGGCGTACCATCCAAAGCGATCATCATTTTGTCGATACCCAGTTGATCCAAAGCGTCCATACCGATTACTTCTGGAGCGATTGTTTCGTTTACGTTCTTAACGGCTTGCAGAACGCCTTTACCCAGGTAGCGGGATTTGTCACCATCGCGAAGCTCAACAGCTTCGTGGGCACCAGTGGATGCACCAGATGGAACGATTGCGCGTCCGATTGCGCCGGACTCCAGGTATACTTCAACTTCAACTGTAGGGTTACCGCGGGAGTCGAGGACTTCGCGAGCGTACACGTCAGAAATAATAGTCATGAGTGATAATCTCCTTTAAATTTGAATTTATTTTTAATACGTTCAGAATAATTAAGTTCCACCAGACCACTCCGCATGCAGTACCATCTTCCGATCGCTGTTATCCCCTGATTCCTATGAACTTATCTTCATAAGTTGGAATCATGTGATAAAGGCGAACGCGTTGCTTCTTCAGATTGGTTCTGCCTGCTTCGTTCCAGGTTCCACTTTGTCTTATTCAACAACCTATTTAAACGAATTATTTACGGGTAGCGATAACAGAAGTACCTGTCATTTCTTCCGGTTTAGGCAACTGCATCAAGTCCAGAATCGTTGGCGCGATATCGGCCAGGATTCCACCTTCACGCAAGGTTACGTTAGGATCTGTAACGATAAATGGAACCGGGTTCGTTGTATGAGCAGTGAACGGACGTCCTTGCTCATCGAATACCATATCAGCGTTACCATGGTCGGCTGTGATGAGAACAACGCCGCCTTTGGCAAGCACTGCATCAACAACACGTCCCATGCACTCATCTGTCACTTCAACCGCCTTAATGGTAGGCTCCAGCATGCCGGAGTGTCCAACCATATCCGGGTTGGCGAAGTTCAGAATGATCGCATCATGTTTGTCTGCTTCAATCTCGCGAACACATGCGTCAGCTACTTCATAAGCGCTCATCTCCGGTTGCAGATCGTACGTTGCAACTTTTGGTGAGTTGATCAGCACGCGAGTTTCGCCTGGAAGCTCAACATCACGTCCACCGCTGAAGAAGAAGGTAACATGCGGGTATTTCTCGGTTTCAGCAATACGCAGCTGTTTCTTGTTGTTCTGAACCAGAACTTCACCCAGTGTATTGTCGAGGTTTTTAGGCGAGTAAGCCACATAACCTTCAACCGTTTCACTGAACAACGTCAGGCAGACAAAGTGCAAGCCTTCTGGGAATTTCGGACCGCGGTCGAAACCACGGAAATCCTTGTTCGTGAATACTTGCGACAGCTGAATCGCACGGTCAGGACGGAAGTTCAGGAAGATTACGGAGTCGCCGCTTTCTACCAAACCTACCGGCTCACCATCCGCTTTAACGATAACCGTTGGCTCAACGAATTCGTCAAATACGGACTTCTCATACGATTCTTCAACCGCTCTGAGTGGATCGTTGTATTTTGGTCCATCACCATAAACGATGGCACGATATGATTTCTCAACACGTTCCCAACGTTTGTCACGGTCCATCGCGTAGTAGCGACCTTGAACCGTTGCGATTTGTCCTACACCGACTTCCTCAATTTTGGCGATCAGCTTCTTCATGAAGTCTTTACCGCTATCCGGCATAACGTCACGGCCATCCAGGAAGGCATGAATATAAACGTCATTCATTTCTTCTTTTTTGGCCAGATCCAGCATGGCAAACAAGTGGTCGATGTGACTATGTACGCCGCCATCAGACAACAATCCGTACAGGTGAAGCTTTTTACCGTTTTGTTTCGCTTCGCGCACAGCTTTGACAAGTGTTTCGTTGTCGAAGAACTCTCCGTCACGAATCGATTTGGAGATACGGGTCAAATCCTGGTATACGATCCGGCCGGCACCAATGTTCAGGTGTCCTACCTCGGAGTTCCCCATTTGCCCTTCTGGCAAACCTACAGCTTCACCGCAAGCAGTGAGAGTTGTGTGTGGGAATTGGCTCATGAAGCGATCGTAGTTCGGCTTTTTGGCTTGCGCTACTGCGTTGCCTTCCACCGTGTTACGAAGACCAAAGCCATCCATGATGATCAGTGCTACAGGTTTTGGAGCTGTCATTACTTCGCCCCCTCAACAAGCGCGATGAACGAAGCCGGCTGCAAGCTGGCACCGCCAACAAGCGCGCCGTCGATGTCGCTTTGTCCGAGGTATTCTGTTACGTTCTCTGGTTTAACACTGCCGCCGTATTGAATACGAACTGCACTTGCAACCTTCTCGTCGTACAGATCCTTCACCAGGCTGCGGATGTAAGCAATAACTTCATTCGCATCTTGGGATGTGGAGGATTTACCTGTACCAATCGCCCAGATTGGTTCATAAGCGATAACCACTTGTGCCGCTTGATCTGCAGACAAACCTGCAAAAGCAGCTTCCGTTTGCACTTTGCATACGTCTTTTGTTTGGTTCGCTTCACGCTCTTCAAGTGTCTCACCAAGACAGAAGATCGGAGTCAATCCATGACGGAATGCTGCATGCAGCTTTTTATTGACAGTCTCATCGGTTTCCGCAAAATATTGACGGCGCTCCGAGTGACCAATGATTACATAATCCACGCCCAGGTCTTTCAGCATTACGCCGCTGATTTCACCAGTGAATGCACCGTTGTCTTCAAAGTGAAGATTTTGAGCACCAATTTTGATGTTTGTGCCTTTCACAGCCTCTACCAATGTAGGCAGATTCGTAAACGGCGCACAGATTACAGTCTCCACGCCTTCAACTTCCGCTTTTCCTTTAACTTCCTGAATGAAGTCATTGGATTCGGAAACCGTTTTGAACATTTTCCAGTTACCTGCGATAATCGGTGTTCTCATGGTTTTCAACTCCTTCATGCTATAGCTTAAAACTTACTTATCGTTCAATGCAACTACGCCTGGAAGCACTTTGCCTTCCATGAATTCCAGTGATGCACCGCCACCTGTGGAGATGTGGTCCATTTTATCAGCCAGTTTGAACTTCTCAGCTGCTGCTGCGGAGTCGCCACCACCGATTACTGTGTAAGCATCCGTTGTTGCACAAGCTTCTGCCACTGCACGAGTACCGTGGGAGAAAGGCTCGATTTCGAATACGCCCATTGGTCCGTTCCATACTACAAGTTTGGAGTTTTTAACAACGTCAGCATAGATCTCACGTGTTTTAGGACCGATGTCGATACCTTCCCAATCTGCAGGAATGTCGCCAACTTCAACCACTTTTGTGTTTGCGTTAGCGCTGAAATCATCAGAAATGACGATATCTACTGGCAGATAGAAGTTTTTACCCAGTTTTTTTGCTTTTTCGATGAAGCCCAGAGCTACATCCAGTTTGGACTCATCCAACAGGGATTGGCCTACTTCGTGGCCTTGAGCCTTCATGAATGTGTAGGACAGACCACCACCGATGATTACGTTGTCTGCAATGTTAAGCAGGTTGTCGATTACATCGATTTTGTCCTTAACTTTGGATCCGCCAATGATTGCAGTGAACGGACGCTCAGGGTTGGAAATGGCTTTGCCGAGCACTTCAAGTTCTTTCTCCATCAAAAGACCGGATACTGCTGGCAGCAAGTGAGCGATACCTTCTGTTGAAGCATGTGCTCTGTGAGCTGCTCCGAAAGCATCGTTAACGAAAACGTCAGCCAGTTCAGCAAATTGTTTTGCGAGTTCTGGATCGTTTTTCTCTTCGCCTGCATGGAAACGAACGTTTTCAAGCAACAATACGTCACCGTTGTTCAGTTCAGCAACTTGCGCTTTAACGGTTTCACCGATGGAATCTTCAGCTTTAACCACTTTTTTACCAAGCAGCTCGGACAAACGCTCAGCCGCCGGAGTCAAACGCAAGGATTCAACAACCTCGCCATTTGGACGACCCATGTGGCTTGCCAGAATGACTTTCGCACCTTTTTCGATCAAGAAGTTGATCGTTGGCAGTGTTGCACGAATACGTTTGTCATCTGTAATTTTACCATCTTCGAGCGGCACATTGAAATCTACACGGACAAAAGCCCGTTTTCCTGTCAATTCGATATCGCGTACACTTTTTTTGTTCATCTGTATTTCCTCCGCACCCATGTATTTGGTGGACCGATCAGGAGCCCAAATCCCCTGTCAACCCTGGTGTTTTTGAGAAATTTGCAAAATGTTGATAGATAAAGAGCGGAAACAATAGCATCTGTTTCCGCTCTATGTTATTGCAGATATTACTTAATCATTTTTGCAAAGTGCTCCAAAGTGCGAACCAATTGAGCTGTGTAGGACATTTCGTTGTCATACCAAGCTACAGTTTTAACCAGTTGTTGGTCGCCCACAGTCAGAACTTTAGTTTGAGTTGCATCAAACAGGGAACCGAAAGTGATACCTTGGATATCGGAAGATACGATTTCGTCTTCAGTGTATCCGAAAGTTTGTGGATCGGAAGCTTCTTTCATTGCTGCATTAACTTCATCAGCAGTTACTTTTTGTCCAAGAACAGTTACGAGCTCAGTCAGGGAACCAGTAGCTACTGGTACACGTTGAGCTGCACCGTCGAGTTTACCTTGCAGTTCAGGGATAACCAAACCGATTGCTTTAGCAGCACCAGTTGTGTTAGGGATGATGTTTTCAGCTGCTGCGCGAGCACGACGGAAGTCACCTTTAGGGTGTGGAGCATCCAATGTGTTTTGGTCGCCAGTGTAAGCGTGAATTGTAGTCATCAAACCTTGAACGATTCCGAATTTGTCTTGCAGTGTTTTTGCCATAGGAGCCAGGCAGTTTGTTGTGCAAGATGCGCCGGAGATTACAGTTTCAGTACCGTCGAGGATTTCATGGTTTACGTTGTAAACGATGGTTTTCATGTCGCCAGTAGCTGGTGCGGAGATAACAACTTTTTTAGCGCCGCCTTTAAGGTGCTTCTCAGCTGCTTCTTTAGTTGTGAAGAATCCAGTACATTCCAGAACGATGTCTACGCCCAGGTCGCCCCAAGGAAGTTCTTCTGGGTTACGGTTAGCCAGTACTTTAACTTCTTTGCCGTTCACTTTGAAGAAGCCGTCGTGTACTTCAACATCGCCATCGAAGCGACCTTGAGTTGTATCATATTTAAGCAAATGAGCAAGCATTTTAGCGTCAGTCAAGTCGTTGATTGCTACTACTTCAATGCCCTCTACATTTTGAATACGGCGGAATGCCAAGCGACCAATACGTCCAAAACCGTTAATACCTACTTTAATCATGAGTAAGTTCCTCCCAAGTTTTGATTTATTTTTTTTATGAAGCTATATATTCAAGACAGACGGTGAAGTCCGTCAAGACAACAAGAGTTGTGGTAAAAGAAAAACTTTATTCCATTTCGGCAACGATGACTTCGGCAGCTGCCTCATCAATAATCAGAATATCTTCCTGTCCGAATCGCAGTACGGAATGAATGGCAGCCGCCTTACTTTTGCCACCCGCAATTCCGATCACCACATCGGTCCGTTCAATATCCTGAAGTCGCATGCCCAGAGTGAGCATGGTATGTACCACTTCACCCTGATCGTTAAAATAATAACCGAAGGATTCAGATACGGCTCCTTGCTCCTGAAGCTCTTCTATGATCTCCGCTGCAAGTTTGCGTCTTCGCGCCATCTCCACGGCATCACCGATTCCGTGAATTACGATGCGTGACTGTCGGATCAGCTGAAGAATCTCCTGGACGCTAGGGTCCTGAATTAACGATTCATAGGCATGATCACTAAGCAAATCCGGTACATGCAGGAGTTTGTATTGTGCTCCTACCCGTTTTGCCATTGTCGATGCAATCGTATTGGCCTGAATTTCGAGGCTTTCTCCCAATCCGCCGCGTGCCGGTACGAACCATACACCTTTCAGCGATGTTGGCGGAGTCAGCTGCTCTGCTACTCCTGCCGTTGTTGATCCGCCTGTTACGGCAACAACGTCGTTATCATTCATTACCTGACTAAGAGCCTTTGCCCCAGCCTTACCCAGTTCCCGTTTGGCAAATGGAGAAATGTCCGAATCGCCGGGAACGACAACTACCTTTTGCAGACCGTAGGCTTGCTTGATGCGTTCTTCCAGCTCGGATAATCCGAACAGCTCTTTGGCTACTGGCTCTAACTGCTGCAGCAAATCATGCCCTGCCTCACTGATCTTCATCCCTGCACTGTCAATTTCAATAAGTCCCTGAGCCTTTAACAAATCGGTCTCAGCCCTCAGAACCCGCTCGGTCATCTGCATGGAATTGGCTAACGTCCTTCTCCCGATCACATCCGATAACATGATCTGGTGCAGAATCGTATACCTCTTCTTCAAGACATCCATGAGATCAGGCAGAAGCTGCTTTTGCACTTCTAAAATCGTTCGCATGCTTTCCACTCCCGCAAGCTTCTCGTTCCAAGCTCTCTTTCATGGCCCTAAAATGTCCCGGGTTAACTTTTTAAGTCCCACGTCTATTCTACCTAAAACTGACGTGACATGCAAGTGTTTCAAAAGCCTTATTTCACAACGTTTTGGGCCAATGTACGCGCTTATTTTCACAATCTCCGACTTCCACCGGAAAGTGCAGCCGCATTTACACCATATATAGAAGAAAATCAAATTTCTCATCTATATATCGCTTCTATTGACTCCAGGATCGTGCTTCATGCAACCTGTCCAAAACTTCTCTTAGCATTTACTTAAATGCTTTCTTTATCCATTCTTCATCATCATGATCAATTTCAGGTCATTCCAAACCATAAGCTTGATCATATCTCTTGCAATTCAGGACTCCATGAGCTATAATCATTATTGCTGTCACATCAACGTGCGCCCGTGGTCCAATGGATATGACGTAGGCCTCCGAAGCCTGAGATCCAAGTTCGATTCTTGGCGGGCGCGCCATTCTTGATTAGCAGCTCATAACCCTTTTAACCAATGGAACCGTAAAGGTTTCTTTTTTTTCAAAGTTAGTTTGACTTTCTTTGACTTTTTGTTTGAAATTGTTTATGATGTGGGTAATACGGTAACAGTTTAAATAGATACACTATTCCATGTACATTTCCGAGGAGGTTTTTCACGTGAGTTATATTCCTATGGTCGTTGAACAGAGCAACCGCGGTGAGCGCGCCTATGACATCTATTCCAGATTGCTGAAGGATCGTATTATCTTTCTAGGCAGCGATGTAAATGACGTTGTCGCGAATGCCATCATGGCACAGATGTTGTTCCTCGCTGCGGAAGATCCGGAGAAAGACATTCATCTATACATCAACAGCCCAGGCGGATCCATTACAGCCGGTATGGCCATTTACGATACAATGCAATTTATCAAACCTGATGTATCTACCATCTGTGTAGGTATGGCAGCTTCGATGGGCGCATTCTTGCTCAATGCAGGTGCAAAAGGTAAACGTTTTGCACTGCCTAACAGTGAGATCATGATTCACCAGCCGCTGGGCGGCGCACAAGGTCAGGCTTCGGATATCGAAATCCGCGCCCGCCGCATTCTGAAAATGCGTGATACCTTGAACCGCATCATCGCTGAGCGCACAGGTCAACCACTGGAGCGCATCGAGAAAGATACAGACCGTGACTACTTCATGAGTGCTGCTGAAGCTGCCGATTACGGTATCATTGATAAAGTCATCGAAAACGTTGGCTCCCAAGGCGTATAAGCCGAGGTAACTGTATATTGAGAATATGAACTGGCCGATTGACCTGTTCATACTACGAAGAAGCGCCCCTTGTCATGATCATGACGAGGGGCGCTCTTTTTTTAGAATGATATCGAATAATTACTCTGCTGCAATTCCACTGAATGGCTGTGTGCCTTTAGGAAGTAACTCTTTGTACGTAAACGGGAATTCCGGGAAACCCTCTGCATAAGCAGTGTACTCATACAGTTGGAAGAACACGACTACGCCTGTAGGCGTTACATAGAAGTCCTGATCCTTGTTCAGCCCTTTATAGCCGTCCAGGTAACCACCGCGAGCCTTAAGCTGTTCACCAACCTTTTTGCCAAGTGTATCGCGCATCGTCTTGTTGTTTTGCAGCACATCATCAAGACTTAGCTCTTTACCTGTATCCAGTGCAAAGGTGTGACCTGTCCGTGTAGTCATCCCGTGTGCTCCGGCATAATCCTCATAACGCTGAGTTACCAATCCCAGCACGCCGTTTTCGTTGTACGTCACCACATAGGTGCTCTCAAATGCATATGGACGGTTTGCTGCTGCCGTTCCGTATTCTGCCGTTTGCTTTTTGAAAGCAGCTACGAATGTATCCACTTCATCTTTCAATACTTTGTTGATAGCCGCTTCGGCTTCATCGCTAGCAAGTCCACTCACCTGCGGATATTGAATATCTACCTCAGCATTTTTGATGTCGACTTTCACAGTTGCTGATTTCACTTTTACGCTATTTTGCTTCACTTTGCTCAGTGCCAGTGTTTTGGTTTTACCATCCCAGCTGCCTTGAACACCCAAATAATCTCTCATCGCTGAAAATGGAATGTACAGACGTCCTTTGATCAGCTTCGCTTCAACGTTAGGATAATAATTATTTACTCTTAGCGACGGTTCACCATCCGCCAGGCTGATTTTCATCGTGTTATTCGCTGCAGTCAGTGTGTACTCTTTTGTTTTTGCGTTATAGGTTAACGTACCACCAGCCACATCCTTAACAGCAGTGAGGGATACCCACGTCGATCCACCTTGTAAAAGTCCCTTTTGTGTCAATGTTTTGCCTGCAGACTTCAATGTAACATCTGTGGATGCCGTAACTTTGGAAGTAACCGAAGCTGCCTGCACGGAGTTATCCTGCCATACCGCCCCACTACCTACAATGATTCCTGCCGCGAGTAATGCACTTGTCCACTTTTTCCATGATGTCATATATAAAACTCCTCTCGAATTTGCCTATGGTTTATTGCGTATGTATCCTGATCGCTTATCTCATACGCTCACCTCTATATTATAATTAACCCAATTCAGGAAAGGTTTACAGCACCAGTTACAATGTTGTTCAATCCAAATCCATTTGGTAAAGGTTTTGTCACGAACAAATATACAAAAAAGACATCAAATCAACCTCATTATTCTCGTTAAAGTAGGGATGTTAATGCCTAACTCCTTTAAAGCTCCTCTATATAACAAAAGAGACCCTGCCCGATTGGACACAGTCTCTTCATATCTTCATCTACGTCTACAGTTATTTCATTTCATACGTAATGTTAAGCGTTGTGCTTACTTTAACCTGACCTGTTTCAATTTCTGTACCCGCAGCAGACATTGCCATGTCCTTGGCCGTCGAACTTTCTGTTGCATAGAGCACAGGCACATTGGCATCACCTTGAGTTACAGACAACACAGCACCCAATTGACGTTTAACCGCCTTGGCAATCGCTCCTGCTTTCACCTCTGCATTAGCTACTGCCTTCTCGATCACTTGTGCTTCGAAGTTTTCCGGATTTTCTACCGTAAAGCGTACATTCTCGATATTGTTGGCACCTGCCTGCGAAGCAGCATCCAGCAGTTCACCAATCTTGTCCATTTCGCGGTACGTAATCGTCAGCGTATGATGAGCGGTATAGCCTTTAACTTTCTGACCTTCTTTATCGCTATACGTATAGTTTGGCTGTACATAGAATTGACTGGTCTGAATGTCGTCTGCACTGATTTTCCACGTATTCTTCAGCAGGTTGGATACCTTTTGAATTTTTGCGGCATTTGCCTTCTGGGCGGAGGCTGCTGTCTCAGCCGTGCTATTCACTCCGATCGATAGATAAGCGATATCCGGCTTTACCTGAATCTCACCTTTACCCACGACATTTATCACATTTTGCTGTACCCCTTGTACTTCTGCAGCATAGGCATAATTCCCCGGCGACACCCACGCTGTACCACCAACGAGCAATGTTCCTGCCACCAATACCGCACCAAGCGGTTTCATCCAATGTTTACCCATTACGCATAGCCTCCTTATATTTAAGATCTCAATCTCAAAGCATTTTGATACCTTAACAGACGGAGACATTTTCCAAAATGTTGCACTTGATTATGCCCATAACGCAAAAAAGCCCCTTGCGGGACTTCTTCATGTCATGTTAATCATATCTTATTGGTTTTCAAGTTCTTCCTTGCTCACCAAACTCACTAAAGCGTTTACAGCCTGTTCGGCGTCCGCGCCTTCAGCACTAATTTGGATTTCTGTACCAGTACTGATTGCAAGGCTCATGATCCCCATGATACTTTTTGCATTAACTTTTTTGTCGTCCTTCTCGACGAACACTTCAGATGAGTACTTATTCGCTTCTTGAACGAACAGTGCCGCAGGTCTGGCATGGAGACCCGTTTTCAAACGGACAACTACCGGGTGCTTTGTCATGGAAACTTACCCCCTATTAGAAATCTAGACATTAAATACACAATTATATTTATAACATTATACCATTAACCCGCGCAGGACACTAGAAGAAAAAAAACCAGAACAATTCTGACTATTCAACCAGGTCCAAATCCGTTAACCGTGACGTTCATTCCGCACTTTCTCAGCCAACTCGTCAATCTTGCGAAGCCGATGGTTGACACCCGATTTGCTGACGGTACCTTTTAACAGCTCGCCAACTTCCTTCAGGTTAATGTCAGGATGCGCCAGTCTAACCTCTGCGACTTCACGCAGCTTCTCAGGCAAAGACTCCAAACCGACTTCCTTTTGCAGCAGCTTGATATTATCAATCTGTCTTACTGCAGCTCCGATCGTCTTGTTCAGATTAGCTGTCTCACAGTTGACGATCCGGTTAACGGAATTACGCATATCCCGCATAATCCGTACATCCTCAAACTTGAACAAGGCTTGATGCGCACCAATGATGCTGAGCAGCTCAATAATTTTCTCGCCTTCCTTAATGTATAGGATGAATCCTTTTTTACGTTCTATACACCGGGCATTGAGATGAAATTCATTAGCCAGGTCCACGAGGGCCTGACAGTGCTCTTCATACATGGATGCGATCTCCAGGTGATACGAGGATCCTTCAGGGTTGTTGACCGAGCCACCCGCCATAAACGCGCCGCGTAGATAAGCCCGTTTACAACAGTTTTTCCGTAACAGCTCCTGATTAATTCCTGGAGTAAACAAAAAGCCTTCCGATACAATGTACAGATCCTTTAATATCTCCTGTACCATGGACGGAATACGAACAATATATACATTGTTCTTTTTCAGCCGCATTTTTTTGCGGACAAGCAATTCCGTATGCACTTGAAAATGCTTTTTAAGCAGAGAGTATGCCCGTCTTGCGATCGCGGCATTCTCCGTCGAAATATCTAAGATCACTTTTTTATTCGATAACTGCACCGCACCTAGCATACGGATGAGGGCTGAAAGTTCCGCCTTTTCGCAGCACGGTTCACTCTCAATCATGGTTAATTCTTTTTTGGTCTGTGCTGCAAACGACATGGGACTTCACCTCTTCCGTAACATCCAATTTTGTACCAGTTGATAGATGTGGTGACTAAGCTTATCAGCATCATGACGCAGATAGGTTCTAAACAGAACCAGAGTATCCGCAACCACCTGATAGCCGGAACTTTTAAGTACATCCATATCCAAAACAACCGGTTTGGCTCCTTTTTCCGCATACCTATTCTGCACCTGCAGCGGAATTTCACCATTATTAACAATAACATAGTCAAAGAGCTGATGCCCTACGTGCTCATGAACCGCCTTGAGGTGGTCACTCACCGTATAGTTATCCGTCTCTCCAGGCTGTGTCATCACATTGCATATAAACATCTTCACGGCCTCTGCCTCGACGACAGCCTCTGCCAGTTTGGGAACTAACAAGTTAGGCAGAATGCTCGTATACAAGCTGCCTGGCCCAATCAGGATGGCATCTGCCTGGCGAATAGCCTCCACAGCCTCTGGCAACGGCTCCACGTGATCCGGTTCAAGGAAAACGCGTTTAATGCGCCCGCCTGCTTCAGGGATCTTGGACTCGCCTGTAACAATTGAGCCATCCTCCATCTCCGCATGCAGCACAACCGCCTGCCCGGCTGCCGGCAAAACCTCACCGCGAACGGCAAACACGCGGCTAAGTTCCCGCACTGCGGTTACGAAGTCGCCTGAAATATCCGTCATTGCAGCCAAAATCAAATTACCCAGGCTGTGGCCTGCAAGCCCCGCGCCTGTATTAAAACGATATTTTAGCATATCCGATAGCAATGGCTCAACATCAGCCAGCGCCGTAAGCACGTTACGAATGTCGCCCGGAGGCGGCATTTGCAGTTCGTTGCGCAGGATGCCTGAACTTCCACCGTCATCTGCTACCGTGACGATGGCCGTGATGTCCAGCGGCTTCTCTTTCAAACCGCGCAGCATCACGGATAACCCGGTTCCGCCGCCCATTACAACAATTCTCGGACGTTCTCTTCGTGGTCCGGCTTCTTTCATCCCTTCACCCTCTTCAATGACGATCACGGTCAGCGTCGCGATGGCTCACGGTAACAGCTTCAGTTTCGCTGCTTCCCAACATTTTGCCCAAATATTCGGATATGGCTACCGAACGATGCTTGCCGCCGGTACATCCAATCCCGATAATCACCTGACTTTTGCCTTCCTTACGATATTGCGGAATCAGGAAGTGCAGCATATCGAGCAGTTTGGTCAAAAACGACTGTGTCTCAGGCCATTTCATGACATATTCATATACATCACTATTCTGCCCCGTATTCGGACGCAAATGATCAATATAATGCGGATTTGGCAGGAAACGAACATCAAACACCAAATCCGCATCGATTGGAATGCCATATTTAAATCCAAACGACGTGATATTCACCGACAGCATATGACTTTCCAAATGAGAAAACCGAGAAATAATCCGCTCTTTAAGCTGCGCCGGCTTCATCGTACTTGTGTTCAGTACCTGGGTAGCCGAATTCTTAAGCTCCTCCAGCATCTTGCGCTCCAGACGGATGCCGTCAAGCGGCATTCCCTCAGGAGCCAGTGGATGTCTGCGTCTGCTCTCCTTGTAGCGCTGTACAAGGACAGAATCAGTTGCATCCAGGAATAAAATTTCGCAATGAATGGTAAAATGATCTTTTATATAGTTCAAAGACTCGGATAAAGCCGTAAAGAATTCCCGTCCCCGCAGGTCAATTACGAGGGCTACCTTACCGATCTTGCCGTTCGATTGTTCAATCAGTTCCGCAAATTTCGGAATCAACACCGGTGGCAGATTATCCACGCAGAAAAAGCCGAGATCCTCCAGGCTCTGTACCGCAATTGTTTTGCCTGCTCCGGACATGCCCGTAATGATAATGAGCGTGGCGCCTGTGCCCGGTGAAACTTCACCTTCAAGCATAAATGTCCCCTCCTTATCATATTGCTGCCTAATCATATGGTTCCGAGGTTACTAAGAACGCAAGAGAAGTCCTGCCGCGCCAACAATTCCCGCATCGTTGCCCAGAGTTGCTTCCAGGATCTGAACACCCTCCTGCAGCGGTTCAGGTGTCAGTTTCGCAAATACAGCACGTACTTCGTCAAACAGGATATTACCGGCTTTGGATACACCGCCCCCGATGATGAACATTTCCGGGTTTATGACTGCAGCTACAGCCGCCATGGATTTACCCAAATAGAATGCAGCACGATTTACGATGCGCAGAGCCACTTCATCTCCAGCTTTCGCTGCATCGAATACTTCCTTGGCTGCAATTTTGTCCACAAGCGCAAGTGACGTATGATCTCCGCGTTCTACTGCATCCTTAGCCATACGGATAATGCCCGTTGCGGACGATACCGTTTCTACACATCCCATTTTACCACAACCACACTGAATGGCTTCCAGATCAGGCACAACACTGACATGACCCAGTTCTCCCGCCATGCCGGAAAAGCCCTGATAGATTTTGCCGTTCAGTATCAAGCCTCCGCCAACACCTGTACCCAGCGTGTAGCATACGCAATTATCCACGCCCTTGCCGGCACCTGCCCAAGCCTCACCGAGTGCAGCAACGTTAGCATCGTTATCTATTTTGACTGGCTTGCCCAGACGCTCTTCCAGAACCGAACGAATGGCTACATTCCGAAATCCGATGTTAGGAGCGAGAACGATAATACCCTCGCGTACATTCGTGAACCCGGCTACCCCAGCTCCTACACCTTCAAGCTGCTCCCAGCTATATGGCGATTCTGCCACGATATGACGGACATACTTCTCGATGTTGGCGATGACCGTGTCTACGCCCTTATCCACTTCTGTCGGCCCTTCATACGTATGCATAAGCTGACCTTGTTCATTGCATATACCGACCTTGATTGCTGTTCCGCCGAGATCGACCCCAACGTAGATTTTCTCAGACATGCCGCAAGCCACCTTTATCTATCTAAAATAGTTTAATCCTACGTACCAACTATAATTGAAGGATACGCCTGGGTCAAGACGATAAGACCATTGATACAGAACGCTTCGCCGCGATTGTGAACCACATCACACCCACTTCATGTATACGTATACAACCTCTCCTCTCTTCTACCAAAACGCAAGCTTTCACGCTTCCCTACTAGAAAGGGAAGCCTCAACTCATGATATTTCATGATCACTCGTTCCATGCGTAAAAGATGACAGTTGTCACCTGAAAGTCATGACAACTCTTACTAATCCCGTCACAGTTCGTTCGGTAAGATGGAATTATCTTAGAGAACAGACAAGGGACGTGAATACAGATGAATACCGATTCAACCATCATACAGCTTGAACAAGTCAGCAAACGGTTCGGCAGCAAGCTGGCCGTCAGCCCTATTTCCCTGAAGATTAACCGCGGCTCAATCATTGCCATCCTTGGCCCAAACGGCGCAGGCAAAACAACCACCATGAACATGATGCTTGGCCTGTCCACTCCCTCCTCAGGAGAAGTGACTGTCCTGGGGATGCCGCCAGGTCACAGACAAGTTCGCGAGCGCATCGGTGTCATGCTCCAGGACGTGAGTGTCATGGACGGCCTTACGGTTCGGGAAATCATTCGTATGGTGCGCAGCTACTATCCTACCCCGCTGGATGCGGACAAGATCGAAGCTTTGACAGGTCTAAAGCCTGAGGATCTGAACAAAAGGGCTGAGAAGCTGTCAGGTGGTCAAAAGCGCAGTCTGAACTTCGCCCTTGCCATGGCAGGTGACCCAGACTTGCTCTTCTTCGATGAACCTACGGTTGGCTTGGACTCCGAGACCCGAAGATACTTTTGGAAGCAGATTCGCCAGCTTGCCCAGCACGGCAAAACGATACTCTTCACAACACATTACCTGCAGGAAGCCGATGAAGCAGCCGACCGGATTATCCTGTTCGCAGGAGGTTCCATCATTGCGGACGGTACGCCTGATCGTATCAAAGACGGAATCGCCAAACGGACGCTTTCCTTCTCGCTGCCAGATGGCCACCTGTATACCGAACTTATAACTCCCGATACTGCTCTGCCGGACATCCGTACACAGATTGAAGAGCTGCCTGGAGTGGAAAGAATCGAGTATCGCAAAGACCGCTGTATTCTTCATACTCAGGATACAGACGCCCTGATTCGTGTCATCATTACGCGCCAGCTGCCGGTTAGGGAAATTCGTATTGAAACCGGACAACTGGACGATGCTTATGTAACCTTGCTCGAAACCATGAAGGAGGAACACTGATATGTCTATGCTGTTTGCTCAATCTCGCGTAGAAATGCTTCGCATGTCCCGCAATGTCTACTTTGTATTTTGGTCACTGCTGATGCCTGTGATCTTCTACGTTCTCTACACCCGCATTTTTACCACAGATGCAGTAAATGCGAAGGAGTGGAACGCACACTACCTCATGTCCATGACCTGCTTTAGCGTTATGGGTTCATCCATTATGACCCTAGGGATCCGGCTCGTTCAGGAACGAGTGCACGGCTGGGTCACCTATCTGCGCGTCACCCCTCTCCCGGACTCCATTTATTTTGGCGGCAAAATGATCGGTCAGACAGCCATGCATCTGTGTTCCATTCTCATCATCTTTGCAGCAGGCTATCTGATTAATGGTGTGTCCCTTTCGGCCTCCGAATGGATCGGTTCCGCTCTGTGGATTTTGGCTGGTTCTCTACCCTTTCTCGCCCTGGGTACGTGTATTGGCACCTTCCGCCGCGTCGATACCGCAACCGGGCTCAGCAACGCCCTGTATCTTTCACTCGCTTTGCTTGGGGGGATGTGGATGCCACTGGACGTCATGCCGAGCTGGCTTGCACAAATCGGTCACTGGCTGCCTTCCTACAGTTTCGGCAATGGAGCCTGGATCATTGTAACTGGTGGCACACCTGAGTTGCGGGATATCCTTCTTTTGGCAGCATACTTGGCGGTATTTATGTTAATATCCACCTATATCCGCAGCAAACAAAAGGAGGCTTAATCTTCTACATGCTTCAGCGTTTTGAGCTTTTCCCTAAGCGGTACGGAATTTATCCATACATTTGGATGATCTATCTTGCCATGCCGATTTATTATTTATGGAATGCTCATGGACTGCATTTGTACATCGGTGTTACGGTATTCATTCTATTTATCCTGACCTACCGGCAGCTATACATGACGTCTGGGACCTCCGCATTCTCCTACTGGCTTGGTCTGCAGATGGCTGCCGTACTGATACTGAGTCTTGTGATTGATACGAACATGTTTTTTCTAGGCTTTTTCTCGGCCAATTTTATCGGGTGGTATACGGATCGACGGATGTTCCGGCGTTTTCTATTGCTTCTTGCCATCGTCCAAACCCTCCCCATTGCTGTTAACATTGCGGAATTTACTGCGGAGCAACTCCTGTTCTTTACTCCGTTTTACCTGATTATGCTGGTATCTCCTTATGGAATCAGAACCATGCTGGATCGTCAGCAACTGGAAGCGAAGCTGGATGAGGCCAACCAGCATATCAAGGAGTTAATCAAACGCGAAGAGCGCATGCGTATCGCACGCGATCTACATGATACGATGGGACATACACTCTCTTTGATCACGCTCAAGAGCGAGCTCGTCACCAAATTGATCACCAAAAATCCCGAACGTGCCATACAGGAAGCACGTGAGATCGAACGCACCTCTCGAGCAGCGCTGCGCGAAGTAAGGCAGCTCGTCTCTGACATGCGGGCGATCAGCATAGCTGAGGCGATGGCCGATGCTCAAGAGATGCTAAAGAGTGCAGACATTGAGCTTCAAATAACAGGTGATCCAGGACCTTATGACGATGTGCCGGATCTGACCCAGAACATGGCCAGTCTCTGCATGCTAGAAGCCGTAACCAATGTTGTGAAACATAGTGATGCCTCGCAGAGTACGATCCATCTAGAACGAACACATGATGGCGTTCAGATCACGGTAAGGGATAATGGTCATGGTATGACTTCCACCGAACGTCCAGGCAACGGACTGAAGGGTATGTCCGAACGCCTGGGACTGATTGATGGTTCTCTACGGATTACATCTGATTCAAGAGGAACCCTTCTCGTCTTTTCCTTTCCGCTGATTGCCAGTGAACCCCAAGGAGGAGTGTAATAATGATTCGAATCATGATTGCCGAAGACCAGCGCATGCTGCGCGGTGCACTTGCGTCACTGCTTGATCTTGAAGACGACTTAGAAGTCATCGGTGAAGCAGGTAACGGAGAAGAAGCACTTCAGCAGATCTCTTCTCTTAAACCTGACCTATGCTTAATGGATATTGAAATGCCTGTCATGACGGGTCTTGAGGTCGCAGAACGTATACAACAGCTTGGCCTGAACTGCCGCATTATCATCCTTACGACCTTTGCCCGGCCGGGCTTCCTGGAACGAGCCATTCAGGCCGGTGTGCAAGGGTATCTGCTGAAGGACGAGCCAAGTGACCGTTTGGCGGAAGCCATTCGCCGTGTCATGAATGGCGGACGGGAAGTGTCCCCCGAACTGGTCTTTGGCGCAGCCAAGGAAGTTAATCCCTTAACGGAGCGGGAGAAAGAAGTACTTAAACTGGCGGCAACCGGCATGAATGCCAATCATATTGCCACCTCACTCCATCTTTCGTACGGCACCGTGCGTAATTACCTGTCGGATGCCTTTAACAAGCTTGGGGCAAAAAATCGGATAGAAGCGGTCAGTGTAGCTGAGGAGAAAGGCTGGTTGTAAATGAGATTTACGTCATCCAGTGACGCGATCCACGGGCGAACGATATATATAAAGATGTGGCCTCTGGCCCGTGCGCAAAACAAAAACGCATCCCCTTACGGGAGGCGTTTTAACCTTTTTCAACCGTATAATCTTCACTAGTACAAGTCATCGACCCGATCGTTATAGCTTGGTTTCCACACGTACCGGTTCTTCGGTCTTCTCCATTTTGTTGACATCCAGGATATCAAGCAGGAAGACAAAGATCGGAATACCGATAATGAGGCCCCAGATTCCCAGGAAGTGCTGTGACAGAATCAGTACGATAAACGTATAAAACATCGGCAGCTTTGTTTTATGCGCCATCAGTTTTGGATTAAGGAAATACGTTTCCAGCGCATGAATGATGACAATCATGACGATAACGATAATGCTCAGCTGTATTCCGCCCATTTGATAGCCGATCAGACACAGAGGCACCAATGATATAATAACGCCCGCTACCGGTACAAGGCTAAGCAGGAATACGAGAATCGTCAGAGCAAATAGATACGGGAATCCGAGTATCCATAGACCCAGAATGGTCAGAGCCGTATTGAATACGGCGATCATCAGCTGAGCCTCAATCACTTTACCAAAAGACGATACAAATTTGTCCCCAAGATAAGCCACTTCATTGTAGAACCAACCGATCTTGCTCGTTTTGAACTTGGATGTGAACTTGACGATCTCCTGCTTCTGCAGCAGGAAAAACAGACTGAGTATGATGACCAGCAGAATAAACTCGAGCCATTTGCTCAGAGCGAATATATACTTCAATGCATCGTTCGCATAGTTCTTGATGTCGTATGATTGAAGGAAGCTTGCCACTTTGGCTGCCAGATTATCCCCTTCGGCGGTATCGAAGAATGTCATAATCTCATTGGTTAACTGAATGACCTGATTGACAATTCTCGGTGAATATCTGGATATACCCAGCACAATGGCTGCAATTACGATCAGATAGAGCAGTATGACGACGACTTTATAATTAATCGGAAATAGCCGATTTAGTTTCCCCGTAATAAACTGCTGCAACCGATTCATGACATACGTCACTAGAAATAGCAGCAAGATCATGTGCAGCATACTCCCCATGCTGAACAGGACCAAACAAAACAGCAGCAGAATCAAAAAGCGTCTGACTGTTGCATTTTTTAACCACTCTTTAATCATTTCCCCCAAAATCTTCACCTCGCAGCTAATATGCCCATTATGTATACGATCTCATGTCCATTTGGTTTCAAAAAAAGAGAAGCCTCCCGGCTTCTCTCACGTGATGAGACTTCCCGTTGTCTCTTATTATAGTTTATGCAGCGCACTACCTTGGTCATGCTTACTTATCCAGCGTTTCGCTCCAATCGTGGATAATACTGCCTTCAAGGTACTTCTCACAATCCATGGCCGCCATACAGCCTGAGCCCGCAGCCGTGATGGCTTGGCGATATTTCGTATCCTGAACGTCACCGCAGGCGAATACACCCGGAATGTTCGTTTCGGTGGTACCTGGCTTCACCACAACATAACCGTGGTCATCCAGAGCAATCTGATTACCCAGGAAGCCCGTATTAGGCGTGTGGCCAATCGCTACAAATACGCCATCTGCTTCGAGCAGCTCCTCTTGACCTGTCTCATTATTGCGCACCTTCAATCCCTTGACACCCAGTGCCTCAGGTACAACTTCGAGCGGTGTCCGGTTCAGGGCCCATTTCACCTTCTCATTGCTGCGTGCCCGGTCCTGCATGATCTTCGATGCCCGCAATTCGTCCCGGCGGTGAACCAGTGTCACGTCTGTTGCGAAACGGGTCAGGAAGCTGGCTTCCTCCATCGCGGAATCGCCGCCACCCACAACAATGATTTTCTTGCCACGGAAAAAGAATCCGTCACATGTCGCGCACGTACTTACGCCGCGTCCCACATTCTCCTGCTCTCCCGGAATGCCGAGATAGCGGGCAGAAGCACCGGTAGAGATAATAATCGACTCCGCCTCAAGCTCACCAATGCCTCCGACTTTCACCTTGAATGGCGGCTTGCTGAAGTCGACTTCCTCTACCCAGCCATTCTTGAATTCCGCTCCAAAGCGCTCTGCTTGCTTCCGCATGTTATCCATTAATTCCGGCCCCATGATGCCCTGCGGGAATCCAGGAAAGTTTTCAACCTCTGTCGTGGTTGTAAGCTGGCCTCCAGGTTGCAGACCTTCTATGACCAAAGGGTTTAGGTTGGCACGAGCCAGATATATCGCTGCCGTCAAACCTGCAGGCCCGGTTCCGATCACAATCGTTCTGTATTTAGACATATAGATACAGCCTCCTTGATAAGGTTGAGAGTGTGTTGACTGGAAAACTTCTAGAGTGATATGACGAAGCCTATTCGTTAAGTTTACCCGTTTTGCAGGCAATTGTATCCTTCATGAAATTCCGATCTTTCTCAAACTGTCTCCAAGCGCATCATGTTGCTCATCTATACGGCCAACAAGAAAATGGTACATGTAACCCGGAGTATACTACACGGTTGGCGGGATGCTTCCGCACACCCGAACAATCTGCCGTGCGTATTTGCTAACGGTGGAAGCCGATATGCCGTACCGTTCCGCTATACTCTGATAGGTAACGGGACGACTGTGGATTTTGGCCGCGAGATATTCAAGCCCCGCAGCCCAGCCTTCAATTTGCTTGATCCCCGGACCATCCGGATGCACTCTGGAAACATAATCGGTCCAGATCCGCTCCATCTCCTGCTGCAGCTCCGCTTTCGCTTCTGTCATCTGCAGAGCACGCTCCACAACGGCTTGCCAGTGCGAAGTCGTTTCCGACTTGGCGTGCACTACGCTTGATTGCATCTTAGGGAGAAGACGGTCTGTTATCCCGGATACCGGTTGTTGATCATGGTTCTTGCCCTGATTCTGCTCTTTCATTTGGAGTCCGCTCAGCACAGATTCAGCCGCAGCAACCAGATCCTGATCTTCATCAGGCTCTTGTACGAAGGATTGCAGGGCTTGCTGCACCTCATAATCACCGATCATGGCCAAGGCATGAATGACCTGAAGCTTGGTTGCACGATCTCCATGGCGCAGCGCCCAGAAGAACGATGAACGGATGAGCGGATCATTTTTCATCTCTTCCGGTATACCGTTACCATAGTTCTCCCATTGTCTGAATTGCTCGTCAAACGGAAGATGGTAGTGATAGCTGAGCTTCTCGGGCTCACGCTCCCCTTCCCTAACTGCATCAAGGCCAGACAGATAGAACTTGGAAACCTCTGAGCCCGGATCAAGCTTGGACACATGGCGCCATAGCCGCTCTGCAACATCGTAACGCTCCGTATTATATGCTGCCACAGCCGCATAATGAGCAAGCGCCGGATCGGCTGCCGTCTCTTCATCCTTCAAGAGTCGGCGGAAATGGGTATAGGCCGAGTCATGCTGCCCAAGAATCCCCATCGTGGTAGCCAATTTATACACCTGCTCCTTCTGGTAAGGCACGATGACACGTAGTTTTTTGATCAATAATAGCACTTGGTCTGCCCGATTCTCGTTCTGGTGGAAGATCGCGAGATTACACAAGGCATGCAGGTTTCCCGGCTCCTGCTCCAGCACTTCGGCAATCGTCTCTCTCGCCTTGGGGAACAGTCCCATATAGTAATAAGCCAGCGCGAGATTGTTCCGGGCTGCCAAATAGTCAGGGTAGTCGGGTGACATGCCCTCCAGAAGTTCGGCTGCCTGAGCAAATTTCCCCTCTTCCAGCAGCTCTCTTGCCTGATCGTGCTCAACCACACCTTTACGGGATTTGATCCGGTTCAGCTTGGCCGGGCGATCCAGCTCATAATACAGAAGCTCCATCATCTCTTCGGCTTCCGTCATGAACTGCCCCTGTGGGTCCTCCTCCAAATACGTAACAAGTGCCTTCTCCGCTTCCTCAAACCGGTCCATATTCGCATAATTGTTGGCCATATAGAAGTAGCATTCCGTCATGGACGGATCTACCACCTCCAGCACATGCGCCAGAACGGCATTGGAAGCTTCGTAATCTCCCTTCTCAGATAATATACCCGCCATATTGCAATGGTTCACCGGATTTTCCGGTTCATATTCAACAGCTTTACGAAAATATTTTAATGCCTTGTCAACATGATTACGGTCCAGCGAGCGGACAGCTCTCTCGAAAAAGAAAGAAGCATCCAAGTGAATCGGTATAATATTGGCAAGGGGTCCTTCTGCCCGCACTAGCTTGCCCTTCATCTTCCAAGGCACCTCCTCTTTGCTTTCATTCATACTCTCCAGTATACCACATCTGGTGGCGGTCTTCTCAACATGTAGTTTCAAGAGCTTTATGCAATAATTACACATAAAAAAGATGCCATTCCATCCTCCTTGAAGGGTGAAATGGCATCTTTTATCCTTTTACTTCCAACAAACCCTTTATGATGTCAGATCTATGTTATGAGGGTCTATAACTCAATAACAAATCTTATCCTTAGAAAAAACAACCAAACATGAGTATCACACCACAAATACAGTTTAAAAAAATGCTCTGTTACCCTTCTCAAGAGTACTCATGAACACTCTTCACCTGCCACTAGCTGGCTCTCTCTAATTATGGTAAGATGAGCATGTATTTCATGAATATGTAATTTGGTGCTTTTCATTCACACCTCATTTACAATTCATCCAGCACTGACCCTCAGCCACTTTGTGCATCATTAAGCTAACGTATAAAACAACATAGTCTAAAAGCCCAACATTATTATCTTAAGGAGAAGTTGTATGATAATTACAAAAGTGAAACCCCTCCTACTCATCTTAATATGCTTGATTACCTTTACTGGATGTTCAAAAGAGTTAGAAATTAAAGAAAATAAGTTCACTTTAGATGATGTATTAACAGTACTTGAATCACAAAAACTAGATTTAGTGTCCTATGGTATAACTGGGTATCCTTTAAAATTACAAGATGTTATACCTGATGCATACTCAGTAGAGATGCCACAGATAGAAGAACAAAACGACCCTGAATTTATACACTTTTATATCTTTAATTCTGAAAAGGATCGTATAAAAGGGGCAAAAGAATTCAATAAACAAATGGAAAGTGCTGATACAACGTTCCCCGTTCTATATGAGAAAGAAAATGTTCTCATAGTTTACTGGAGTAAAACCAAAGATAATCCTTTGTTAAATGAAAAAATTGAAACTGCAATAGAGCAACTGAAGATACAATAGTGCAAACATATACTGGGCAATGCAAAGCTTTGCATTTTAACAAGGTAGTGGAATCCTTTTCTATTATGAAACTACCTAAAAGGCGCTAAATGACAGGTGCACGAGCATAATCATACTCACAAAACTTTCAGTCCAGACAAATGAATCCCCTTGTGGTATACAGATAAGGCTGACTCTTTCTGTTTATTTTGAGGGGATTTTATATGGGCAGTATTAACAGACACTTTCACCGGAATTGAAAAGCATAGTTTTTCTGATGTCACGAACAAGACTTTCCGATATAAGCAAGCCGCGAATAAGTTGGTTGTTCTAAATACCTCTATAAGACGCTAGCTCAAATTCTAGATATTAGAGACCTTCAGGGAAACCGAGGCATACCACGTCTCCCACATGAGGAACAAATCCGCAAAATGATATGGTTTTATGATAAATAAGGCCCACATCTTATCTGATAATTTCTATATAGCGAGATCCCTCGAACCTTCCGAATTTTGCTACCGTTGTTTGGATAATACCTGCAAGGAGTTTCTTCGGGCATTTAAAATCAGAATATCTATACCTTCAATCATTTGATTTAAAAGAAACGCTTATCATCAATTTCAAGAAAAATCACGAAGGTACCACGAAAACTAAACAACCTTAGTCCTATGAAATACAGAACTAAGGCTGCTTAGTGACTTCAGTTTTAATACTGTCTACTTGACAAGGCAAGTTCAGAGTACTAACACCAGTTCGCAATCTAACTTTCTTCAATGTTCACTAAATAATTTGACCTGTTATTGGGCAATGACGTTTATTTCATAGTGACTACTTGATAGCAGCATAATTTATTTCAAGTTTATCTTGGGAAGCGTTTAAAAGCCCTGTTTGATATTCATTAAATTCAGCAATATTGTTAAGCGTTCCCTCTTTTACTAATTGATCATAAAGTTTACCAATTAAAATAGCTTTTTCATAGCCATATCTTGTTTCTTCGCTATTCCAAAACTCATCTTCAGTTAAACCTGTTATTCTAATTCGATTCGACATAAGTTCTTTTACTAAATAATTCTCTGGATCTAGATTTGGATCGTTTAAAGCGGCTTTTTCAACTGCAATAGCATCAGTAATCTCTTGAGCTGTTGCTTCAAGTCCTAGGTTCTTAGCATTTTGTACTGTCAGTTCTGATTTAATAAGTTCATTAATAATATCATCATCACTTTGGGAAGCTTGCTTCATTAGATTATTATTGTTTTGAAGACTACTGATTAACTCAGAACTCTTCTTGTAAAAAACAAATCTATCCCTTGTGATTTCGATTCCATCTCCCACAACCAACGGAGTTTCAGCTGTTAAATTACGATTTAATTTTCCTTCCTCAAGACTTAATTGAATCTCATCAAATCCTTCTTTAATTTGTTCTTTTGGAATAGCTGACTGAGAATATATAACTGAACCTGTCAATAGTAAAGCAGCAAATACACCCATCATAATTGATATATACTTTTTTTTCAAAAGTAGCACCTCCTAATGTGATATTTTAAATGAATCGGAAACACTTCCACCACCGGTACACTTACCAATATTTGGTGTTGCAACACCGTAATTTTCGACGTTCACCGAAAATGGGGAATCAGTAGTATATGACCATCCATTAGATTTGTAGCCTAGTATAGCTGTTCCGGGTGAAACTACATAGCTCCCTTGAATAGGTAGACTAATTGTTTGAGAACCAAAATTAGTTGACTTTCTTATTGCCAATGTTGTTGAACATCCAGTTAGACCGTAGCTACTTGGAGAAGATACACTTGCATTTGATTCTGAATAAGTATACAACTTCGAACCTGACTGAACCGTGGATGAGTATGTTAATGACGAAGATACTGTGACAAGCACAGTAAATGAAAGCCCTCCATCTAATCCCCATTGAATAATATTTTTAGATGTGGAACTAGTATCAACGGCAGCACTCGCAGTTGAATAAAAAGGGACCATTAGTAAAGCAAGACACAAGGGGACAACTATCAACAACTTTTTTATTTTTTCCAAAGAAATACCTCCAATTTTTATATTTTCCCAGCAAGTCAGCCCCTCCAAAAAGCCTAAATTTGGGAATATATACTATATTAACGCTTACAAAACATAAAAGTTTCAAAAAAATACAGAATAATGGTTTTATTATGAAAATAAGTAAAAACCTCTTAGTAACACATCCCACATAAAAATTACCAATTTAAAAAATTTTGTATATCCAGATTGAACATGGCTTGCTTAGGTAAATTGTCCTCATTCAGATCTTTTTCTCTAAATAGTATCCCCCTCACCTCCTACCAGCCGATGATGTATATAACTTTTCGTCTCAAATGTTCAGTTATTCTCTCTTCTATTAGCAGTCTAAGTATCACTATGGCTATTCTTCTAACAGGCCAGTTAGCCAGCTCTCATAACATTTCCCGAAATCATTATAAAAAAAATTATGCCGAGCTCCAGGGCTCGGCATATAGTGAGTTATGACTTGAACTGAAGCTTTGTTTTAATTCTCTGAATAGCCTCTTTCTGCACAGACTCGTTTTCTACTGTCAAATCTTTCACGTTATGAATCGATTGGGGTCTTAGGGTTAACGCTCTCAATGAACGCTATACGATATATTTCGAATACATATCATCCAAATGCCCCTTTAACGTACATATAGCTCACTCCTTGACGTTCAATTTGAATAAGCTGCTGGTTAACGCCCTTTTTCAAATATATTTAACCTTATACATTAATCATACGTACCAGAAAAAGATCCGATAGTTTAAAACTTCATCACACCATCAATGACGATAGGGAGATATGGATCGTCTTCCTGTACGGTGTCATGAAGTTGACCAGCACAACCTTGCACCTGTCTGGTAACCTCGCCTCGCGTACGGTAGCTGCCAGATGGCCCATCTCGCCTCCGGCCAGCTCGACCCAGTCCTCTCCACAGGAATAGCGAAGCGTTCCGCCCTTCCACAGATAGTGACCTCCATCCGTCTCCAGCAGTTCGCCGGAAGACAGCTCTCCCTCATCTCCGAATACGAAGGACAACTGCATCATGATCTCCTCTGGCTCGGTGCCTGACAGTTCCAGCTTCCACCCCTTCTCTGTCTGTACAACCTCCGCCTGCGTACGGAATGTCTGTTCATGGGTAAGTTCTCGGTTCTGATGAGGTAACACATACCATGGGCTAGTGGAAGTTTTCACAGTCTCGGGCAGCTGATCTGCAGGAATAGGAGCATAATAGCCTTTCTTCTGCTCACCCCTCAGACGATATCCTGCGGGCAATCGGTCCATCTTCTGCATTGGCACATAGCCGGGATTGAAGTAGGAGGCCAGTTGCACGGCCAGCAGACGCACCGAGCCATGACGAAGAGCGAAAAAGGACGGCACTTCCGTCATTATGGTTATGCTTGTCGCATGATCCCTTATACGGGCAACAGGCGCACCAAAGTCCGTATGCATCCGGCTATGAGAAATATGCCCATAATGTCCTGCTGACGCCATTTGTTGTAAATAACCCTCACGCGCAAAGTGTTCATTCAACATGATCTCATACTGCTTAGGCAGTTCGTCTTCCACCTCATATATCTCCTGCAGCTCCGGCTCCAGCAATAACCGAATGAGCGAATTGACCGAACAGACGCCAGGGTCTGTTAGTGAATCGCCTGCCCATTTCGCCATGTTGGCCAAGAGCGGATCATGGTCCATCCGGGCAAGAATGGCATATGGCAGGTAATAAGGGGACAAGTCATGCATACTGCCCAGATCCTGACGACCCGAGTAATCCGTAACAATCTCACCTGTCGGATGTACCAGGTACACCATCATGCGCAGATTAAGTCTGACGGGCTCAAGCAGTTCAGGACGATTCAACAAGCGAGCCGCATGGATTAGCATCATGTCGCTAACTGCGTTATAGATTCCGTTGCTGCGTTCTGTCCACTCCCCATCTGGAGTTATATCCATTCCTTCAGCGAGCCACTGCTCTGCACGCTTCACTGCCTCTTCCAGATCAAACAGCTGATGCAGGAAACCAAGAGCCGCGCATAGCACCCAGCGATGGTTCGGCGTATGGCAACCTCCTGTAAGCATGACGGGTACAGTTCGTTCCAAAAACAATCGCATGTTTTCCAGCACAGGCTGGAGCTTCTCCCATTCCTGCTGTTGAAGCAGCTGGTACAACTGAGCATACCCCACAATGACAAATGCTGTGTCTGGCGGTGAATGATAGTTGGTCCATCCCGGAGATATGGAGCCGTCTTCATGCTGGTTACGGAGCACAAACTCCGTTGCCAGTAGAAGGCGATGTAACAGCTCTTCATTCCGATAATAGATTGAATCGGGGTTAGCAAGCGCTGCCCCCCAGTAACACATATCCGTAGGGGTTCCGGTCGTATGATTAACCCAGGCGATACCTGTGTAGGGATCGATTGTTCCACCGTAGTATCGGCTATTTGGATCAAGCACCTGCCGGGACAAGCCTCTCTCCACTGCCTTGTCATTGCTATCCACCAGTTGCTTGTACATGTGCCATTCCCTCCAAACTGAGTATTTGCTCGTGGCTGGGCTGGATTGCCAAAGAAACAGCCGCAGCGCAATCATCCAGCGCGCGGTCTGTTTCCAACATCATCGTCCCTCCCTTGCCGTATCCATCTTCTTCATAAGCAGTTCGTGACTCTCGTGAATTTCATCCGGTGTACAAGCTGATTTCAGTTCATAGACCTTGACCCTTGCCCGGCGGATCATCGGGAGGTATGCATCATAGAAAAGCATATCTTGACTGTGCACATAAGGGCACCAGTGGTCCGAAAGGCCAAGCGTCTCATGAATATGAACGCCTACGATATCATCCATCAGCCCTTGCATCTCACCCACGCTGTCGTAGAGCCCCAGGCGATCCATCATGATGGCATGCCCGGTATCATACCAGATGCCAACCGGAGCCCCTTGTAGAGCCTCAATAATTGTCTTGGCTTCTGCCAGCGTAGGAATCTGCTGTGGTCTGGAGCGGGTTTCGATGCCGAACCGGACATGGAGGCCTTTGGCTGCTGCCTGATTGCAGACTTCATCCAGGCTACGAATGATCTGTTGGACGTAACCTGTGCTCAGTGCCTGCCGCCGTTCAACAAATTCCTCCCATTTGCTGCGATACTTAGGTGAATCCTTCCCCTCGTCGTGATACAGCTGTGCAAGCTCCTTGCTGACACTCTCCGGGATAGGTACCTCTCCCGGGTGTACAACAACAGCCTCAGCACCGTAACGATGGGCATATTCTGCGGAACCGACAAGCAGCTGGATGGCTTTTTGACGCTTCGTTTCGTCCTCGAATCCGAGCAATACCGAGTCTGTACCATAATCCGGGTCCGGCACATGAGGAAACGTATTATGCACACTGGAAATGCCAATCTCTCCGCCCTCAATCATAGGCTCAATGGACGTCAGCATTTCCTTCGTCACATTGTAGTTAAGCTCCACACGGCGGAAGCCCAGCTCGCGAATCTCCTCGATCATGGCCTCGCCCACTTGATGACGCTTGATGTTCCAACATGTTGAGAATGAATACTCACCCTTGTCATTTTGCTGCATATAAGCTCACTCTTCCTTTCTCTGTTGCAACCTTTTCCCACATATAATGGGTATGGCTTCAAATCAACCTTTTACAGCCCCAAGCATGGCACCACTAACGAAATATTTCTGCAGCCAAGGATAGACAAGCAGGATGGGAACGGTAGCGAATATAACGGTGGCAGCCTTCAGACTTTCCGGCGTGAGCGGTGCGCGGTTTGCACCCTCCATCTGTGTCAGTTCACTCACCATATTGTTCTGTACCATTTGGAACAGCTTGAGCTGCAGCGGATACAGCTGTGGATCGTTAATGTACATCAGGGAATCCTGGAATCCGTTCCAGCGTCCCACCGCATAGAAGAGAGACAGGGTTGCCATTACTGGCAGCGAGAGTGGAAGAATAATTTTCAACAACGTATGAAGATGTGAGCTTCCATCGATCTCAGCCGACTCCTCCAGACTTTCCGGGATGCCATTGAAGAAGGAGATCAGGATAATCAGGTTAAATGGACTGACCAAGCCAGGCAATATCAATGCCCAGACCGAATTCAGCAAATGCAGATCACGAATCAGCAAGTATTCCGGAATGATCCCGCCACTGAAGAACATCGTAATGATGATGACGTACATGAAGAGCTTGCGGCCCTTCATTTTTTTCTTGGTCAACGGGTACGCTGCAGCAACAGTAAACAGCATGCATAATACCGTAGTCGCAATCGTCAAAAGCGCAGTGTAACCAAGTGAATAGAGCATGGAATGGTCAGAGAAGACCTGGACGTATGCATCCCAATTAAACTCCTTCGGAAACAGCGTCACTTCTCCTGATGTTATCGCTCGGTTGGAGCTAAACGATATGGCAATCGTGTGCAGAAAAGGAGCCAGGCAGAACACGACAAACAGGGTTACAAAGGAGATATTAACGATATCAAAAATCCGATTTGAGGTGCGGTCACTCATAAGCGCACAACTCCTTTACTGATGGTCTACAGAATAACAGGCTCGCGTACGTTCTTTTCCTTTACAAAATCCCTTCACCAGTTACCTTTTTCGAAATGTAGTTGGAGCCCAGCACGAAAATAAGACCCACGACGGCCTGGAACAGTCCGACTACGGTTGCCAGTGTATACTGCCCGGATTCCAAACCCATCCGGTATACGAAGGTGCTTAGAACATCTGAATATTCACGCACCGCTGTGTTCCCGATAATGTAAGGACGATCGAACCCAATCGTGACCATGTGCCCCAGATTCAGAATAAGCAGGGTTACAATGGTCGGCTTGATGCTCGGCAATGTAATATGCCAGATCTTTTTGAGACGTGTTGCGCCATCGATCTCAGCCGCTTCAAACAACTCCTTGTTCACACCCGTCAGTGCAGCCAGATACAGGATGGTTCCCCACCCGGCACTTTGCCAGACGCCCGTAAACAGGTAGGTTACAAGCCACGGATTCTTCTCCGTTAGAAATGGGATGGGGTTCAGCCCCATACTCTCGAGCACACCGTTTACCATACCTGATTGGTTGCCAAACAGCTGGTATACAATCCCCCCGATAATCACCCATGAAATGAAGTGAGGGATATACAGGATGGTCTGCGACAGTTTTTTGAACCATTTAAACCGAATTTCATAGAGCATGATTGCCAAGATAATTGGAGCAGGGAAAGATACAATCAGATCCAGAAAGTTGAGCATAAAGGTATTTCGCAGCGTGGTGTAGAAGTCCCGCATCCCAAATACCTCGCGGAAGGCATCAAAGCCAATCCATTCGCTGCCGCCAATACCCTGAAACAGGTTAAAATCCTTAAATGCGATCTGTACGCCATACATTGGTCCGTAACGGAAAATCACGAAGTAAATAAGGGGCAGGGAAATCAACGCGTATAATTGCCAATACCTCTTCAAGTAGGGGGTCATGTCTGTCTCCTCCAATCCGTGAAGATAAACTGTGCCGCCTCAGGTGACGGCACAGGTCACTTCAAAGTTTATCCGCTCTCTCCAGTAAGCTCTGTACCACTTGCGAGGATCATTTTTCTTATTTGGCAGCAAGCTCCTGAACAGCCTGTTCAAGTTCTTTCTTCAGTGCTTCGCCGCCGAGTGACATGTAATCATTCATTTCCCGTTCGTATACCGCTTCGAATTCTTCCGGTTTCGCCATTGCTGTTTTGACGATAATGACATTGAGCTTATCTTTGAGCGCTGTGCCGTACTTCATTTCTGCCTCGATCGGTTTATCGAAGATAATAGGTCCTACCGTGTCCGTATTGGCAATATCAATGGACTGCTTCAACATTTCCTGATTGTTCTGAGGGAATCCCATGACCCAAGCTTTTTCATTCATGGCCTGGTCACCCACATTTTTGCCGTTCGAAATGATGGCCATATCCCCTGCATTGAAAAGACGATCCTTGGCTTCCTGCGTAGCATCCTCTTTGACAACGGGAAGTCCATCAACCAGTTCATAGTTCTCACCTTCAACCCCATTGAGGATATCCGACAGGTTATTGTCTGAAGCCATCCAGTCCAAATATTTAATGGCTTCCACAGCGCGTTTGCTGCTTTTAGGAATCATAATGTACATACCGTTGGAGCCGTAACGAGACTTAATATGTTTGTTGTCTACATTCGCATTGGTATAAGCATCGACTGGAACCAGGTTGCTTCCCTCTACATTTTTGCGCAGATTGTCCAGTGTTCCATCCGCGTAGAAGATGGCATCCACATCTTCAGACCAGTAGCCGATGTTACCGTTCTGCACGTCCTTGGCCAGTTGGGTTTTATCTTCATCCAGACTGAAGTCTTTGCTGATTAAGCCCTCGTTGTACAGCTTGTTCATGAACTTCATGGCATCCTTGAAACCCTCATGCAGTGGCAGCTCAAAACGCTGAGCGTATGTCAGATCACCACTAACCGGCTTGATAAAGGAATAGATCAATGTTTCAAATTGAGCTGGAGCCAGCGCCATTCCCATTGGAATGTTTTTGCTGCCAAGCTGACCAGGGTCCTTCTCTTTAAACGCCTTCAAAGTGGTGTACAGCTCATCGGTCGTTGATGGCAATGGCAATCCCAGTTTATCCAGCCAGTCCTGACGAATGTACGAGCTGTACCGCCCTGTAATTGCACGTTTACCCGGTATAGCGAACTGCTGGCCTTCCAGCTGTCCAAACTTTAATGTATCCTCGCCCAGGAACTTCTTCAGGTTCGGTCCATACTGATCCAGCAGTTCACCGACATCGGTCAACCCGCCCTGCTGGGCATAGCGGTAAAACACACTTGAGTCATATACAAAAACAATATCGGGAACATCGGTATTGCTGGCCATGAGAACATTCAGCTTTGTCACTTCTTCCGAGCGCTGAATTGGTACGAATTGAACATCAATGTTATTCGGGTCACCGAATTTTTCCTGCACCAGCTTTGATAAGTAGTTGTTCGTAATGGTGTAAGGTGAAGGACTGTTACCGCGATCAAACACTTCCACTTTCAAGGTGACACGCTCGCCATTACCTGACGCATTGCCATCTGCTCCGCCTTGTTCTGATGCGGATGAACAGCCAGCTAGCAAGGAAACACCCATTACCATCGTAAGCGCAAGTCCTACCCATTTCTTTAGACTCCCTTTGGTTGCTTTTCCTGTCATTTGTGTCATCTCCTTTGCCCTTGTGTGAATGGTTAAATCCTGCCCAGAGTATTCCACATCATTCCTGACATTGGCAACAAACTCGTTTCGCAAACGCTTACATAAGGAGAATGGTTTATCCCAGCGACGATTTTCGTACACTGACCATTTTCATTGGTTCCTTGACCCATGTATTCCATTCATGCTGCACAGTGTTATTACCGCCCAACCGACCTGCTTTCAAAACACGATAAACCATTTTCATGCACTGCCTATATTCGCATGAGCGCAATAAACCGGAATCATGTGAGTCCGTCACACGATAACCTGCCCCCTCTGTCAGTCGGATCATTATGCTGCAACAGCAATAGGGCGAATTCATGCATGATGCTCTCCTGACGGAGAGCGCCTGCACGAATTCCGCCCTGTACATGTCCTGATGTAGTCAGCCGCTCGACTCTTTCCCTTCATGCTTGCCCGCGGGATGCTCACGCTTCAAACGGCGATAATCACCTGGTGTAATCCCTGTTACCCGTTTGAACACACGTCCAAGGGTAATTCCGTTGGCATACCCAACTTTCAGAGCAATGTCCTGCAACGAAAGATCGGTATGGACCAGAAGTCGTTCGACTTCCTTCATCCGCAGCTCGGTCAGGAAATCCACAAACTTCATGTTAAACTCTGTTTTGAATAAATAACTTGCATGCTTGCCCGAAACCTGGAATCGATCACTCAGATGCTTCAGCGAAAGATCCGGATTCGCAAACTGTTCTTCAATGTATGTTTTCATCTCATTGACCAATGCTCTGTAACTCTTGGTTTCGGTCACCGATACATAGGTTCGGAACAGTTCGGTCAGATCATCAAACAGCATGGATTTAACATCCTCAAGTGTCTTCGCTTCCTGCATCGATTTTAACCACTTATGCAAGTTCTCTTCGGATAATTTCTCCTGTAGCTCCTCTGACATCATGGCTACTTCGCGGCGAAGCATCTGCAGCATGGCCTCTAGAAGAGAGAGAATATCGTCATCAGGCAGCATGTTGTGCTCAAAGGCAGTAAAAATCTCCTCAAGCAGGTCACGCCACTGGCCGCTCGACATTCGGAATCGCTTCACAAAATCGGCGATCATCTGCAAGTAGGTGTAGGTTTCCAGCAACTGCTGAGAGGTTTCACCAGCCCCGGCCAGAACCACATCTCCATTCATCAGGAGCTTGCGCTGCATTACGGCTTCTGCTGCTGTATATGAGTCACGGATGGCTCCTACGCCCCTGGCGATCGGCCCGATTCCGAAGCTAAGCGAGATACGGAGATTCTGTTCCACCCAAGACCTGAACTCTTCTGCAACTGCATAGATTCGGTCAGTCATATCTTCACTTGGTTCCAGGGACTGGAACAGGATCGCAATTCGGTCCGCACTCACCCACTCCATCCAGCATTGCATTCCTGTGTTACGAGTGAGCTCCTGCAAGACGTTCATCAGAGCGAATTTTAGCGTGTTCTGCTCACCGCGCGTATATCGTTCCTGGAATCCCTTCTCATATCGATTGATTTCTCCCAGTACAACGGTAAAGTGTGATGACTGATCCGTATCCGTTAACGGTGATAGCTCCTTTAATCGTTCCGTGACACGATCCAGATTGTCACCTTGCAATAGATCGTTGAATAGCTTGCTCCGCTGCAGCAGCGCATTTTCCCTGCTTTTCTCGTCATAATCCATCATGTGATTAATCAGATTTTCCAGCACGCCATCAATCAGCTTCATTTCGTCCACACTTGACCCTGATTGCTCCAATGCTCTAATTTGATGGGCCTCAATTCGGTTCATGATAATCTGAATAGGCTTATAATTGCGGCGAGTAATATAGACAATATAGATGATGGCACAGACAACGGTCAGGGCAGCAATAAACACCCATACATAAGAAATGACCGATACCCAGCCAAAGAGATTGCCTGCCTTAATACCACTATGGAGCGTCCAACCAAGCCTTTCGAGGTGAAGTGTATTTAATGGTTGTCCCCCATGAGCGCCTTCACTGTCGGAGTGGGCATTATATACAACCTGACCCTTCTGATCCGTAACAGTCATGAAGGAAAGTTGTCCATTCACCATGCTGTCGATGCTCTGCTCAATACTGCTCATCTTGATGTTAATGACCAATACACCATCGGTACCAAAGGGTAACGGCATGTCTTTATTAACCGTGAGCACCCGGATTGGGGTACGCTGAACCGACTCCACATCATATACGCGGACGGGCTGCCACCCGGGAGCAAGGGAACCAGACATGATCTGTTCAATCCAGTATTGATCTGCAAAACCTTCTATTTCTCGTGCTCCGCTTGAAGTTAAAGCGCTATCATTCTTTTTGTCATATAAATAAATCGATTGAATCCATGAAGAGGAATTCGTCAGTTCACGCAAACTCTGCGCAATGGTATAGACGGTTTCTTTGCTTGCCTGACCTGGATTATTGAAGTAGAGCTTATACGCCTGCTCACTCTGTACGGCCTCCGTCACCGACAGTTCAATATCACGAATAGTACGATCGAGGTTATCTACCAGATAACTGGCGGATATACGGTCCGCTTTTCTCGTTTCTTCTCTGGAGATATCGTTAATGAACACAAAAGCAATAAAAATGAGTATGGTCACGGTAAGAAAAAAAATAGGGAAATACGAAAAGAGTAACCGATAATACCAAGTACGGGACAATAGACCCCACTCCTCACTCCACTGAGCTATGTACATCAGCTGTGGTTCTCCTATTTATCACATTTTCATTCGTTCTTCCTCTGGTTGTGGCGTAATTGGGTAACTCCAAATAAGTTCGATAGATGCAATTTGATGTTATTATAGCACAAGCTTCAGAGCAGCCAAGCAGGGAATTATAGCATCAAGCAGTTCATATATAATTTAGATAAAAAACAAAAAACCGTGCTGAGCAGCTAACTACTCAAACACGGATCAGCAAATCTCCATGAACACTTCAGATTCCCGAATCTTTAAACAATGTCGCCATGGAGCCTCCATCCACAATAATGCGAACGGCTCTTGCCAGCATTGGCGCAACAGGCAGAACTTTGAAGCACTCCGGATGGTCATCAGGCAACGCAATGGAATCGGTGACAACCACTTCGGCTATGGATGGATGATTAAGCTTGGTTAGCGCATTACCTGAGAATAGACCGTGTGTCGCACACACATACACATTTTTGGACCCGCGTTCTTTCAAGCCTTCCACCACATTCAAAATCGTCGTCCCTGTATCAATTAGATCCTCAATAATAATGGGCGTGCGTCCTTCCACATCTCCAATCACATGTGTAATGATGGATTCATTGTGGCTCGGCCGCTTTTTGATCATAATGGCAAAAGGTGAGTCCAACCGATTGGCCAGCTTCTCCGCCATGGATGCCCGTCCTGCATCCGGGGATACGACCACCGGATTTTCAATGCCTTTGCTGAGCAGGTACTCGCTTATCAGATCAAGCGATGTCATATGATCGACAGGAATGTTGAAGAAGCCCTGGATCGCTGCTGCATGCAAATCAATCGTAACTACCCGGTTTGCACCGGCTGTCGTCAGGACATCTGCCACCATCTTAGCCGAGATCGGCTCACGTGGTGCAGACTTGCGCTCCTGACGGGCATATCCGTAATAGGGAACGATAATGTTCACTGTGCGGGCAGAAGCCCGTTTGGCTGCATCAATCATCACGAGCAGTTCGACAAACAGCTCGTTAATCGGATGAGACAGTGACTGGACCAGAAACACATCACAGTTACGGATGGTTTCTTCGTAATGAACGTATATTTCTCCGCTCTTGAACCGGGACAGCTTAATTTTGCCCAACTGTACACCCAGCTTGTCACATACCTGTTCTGCCAGCTTGGGGTTCGATGAACCGGAAAAAATACGTAACGAATGTTGCATAATGCCCCTCCCGAGGGTTAGATTCCCTATATAATCCCTTATTGAACAAGGTTATTTCCTAACCTCATTATACCCCACTGCCTTATACATTTAAAGGAACGAAAGAGCGGCGACGGCCTTCAAAAACAGCTACCTCCGTACAACCCAGCTCCTGCAGAAGCTGCTCGGCTTCAGGCAAATGTTCACCCAGTTTAAGTGGGTCGTGGGCATCAGAACCAAGGGTGAGCGGGATACCCAGCTTAATGGCTTCTGTTAGCATCCGCCGACTAGGGAACATCTCAGCACAAGGCTTCGACAATCCCGACGCATTAAGCTCCATAGCACAGCCACTCTTCGCAATAGCTTGCAGAGCAGCATTCTCCAGTGCAATACGCTCTTCCGTCTGCTCCGGTGAAGGATTGAAGCCAAAACGCTTAATAACGTCAGTGTGCCCCATAATATCGTACATACCTGTAGCAGCTGCTTTACTTACCGCATCATAATATTGACGGTATACCTCTAAAATATCTTTGCCTTCCCAGTGATGGGTCTGACGGAAGTCGGTGATATCCCATTCCCCAAGGAAATGAACCGAACCGATGATGTAATCCCAAGGATAACGTTCAATGATTGACCGGATTTCGGACTCCCATCCTTCGATATAATCCCCTTCAAGGCCAACACGCACCTCGATCTGTCCGCGGTACCGCTCTTTCAGCGAGAAGCATTCTTCCACATAGCGAGGCAGCTCCTCCATGGGCATGGCCATTTCGGGATAATAACTCGCTGGATCTACATGCAGCAAAGGCATGTGATCAGACAGTCCAATCTGGGACAGTCCAATCTCCACGCCCCGCTGTACATAAGCCTCAAGCTTGCCGACAGCATGACCGCAGCGCTCATGGTGAGTGTGATAGTCAATACGCATTAGAGCACCCCCTAATCGCGGCGTGGCCGTTCATGACGGCGGCTCAGCTCAGCCATAATGTCGTCCAGCGGCAGTTTGCGCTCTTGCAGTAGAACGAGCAGGTGATACATCAGGTCACTGACCTCAAGTCGAAGCTCGTCATTATCTTTATTTTTGGCGGCGATGATCGTTTCGGACGCTTCTTCGCCGATTTTTTTCAATATTTTATCAACGCCCTTATCAAACAGATACGTGGTATATGCACCTTCCGGACGTTCCACTTCACGTTGAGCAATAACGGATTCAAGCTCAGCAAGTACGTCAAAGCGGCCTTCGGCTCTTGATCCCGGAGCGTCTGCGTTTGTTTCATTTCCGGATTGTTCTGTAGAATTCTGAGGCAGTCCTACAATTTCATTATGGAAACAGGTCACTTCACCGGTATGGCAGGCAGGACCGTTTGGTTTAACCTCTACCAGCAGCGTATCCCCATCACAATCATACTTCAGTGAAGTAATCGTCTGCACGTTCCCGGACGTAGCGCCTTTATGCCACAGCTCTTGGCGTGAACGGGACCAGAACCAGGTTTCTCCCGATTCCAGTGACAATTTCAATGATTCCCGGTTCATATATGCCATCATTAACACTTGGCGTGTCTCGGCATCCTGCACGATTGCAGGAACCAGACCATCACTCCAGCGGATATGCTCTACAACCTGCTCCAGGGATAAGCGCTCCCTGATCTCGTTACTTACATTACTCACGGATCTCCACCCCTTGTTCTCTCAAATGTTGTTTTAACGCCGGTACAGCGATCTCTTTATAATGAAATATCGTTGCAGCAAGTCCTGCATCTGCTTTCCCAGCAGTAAACACGTCATAGAAATGAGATTCCTTACCCGCACCACCTGATGCAATGACAGGAATTCGTACTGATTCGGATACAGCAGCAGTCAGCTCCAGGTCGAATCCATCTTTGGTTCCATCCGCATCCATGCTGGTTAGCAGAATTTCGCCGGCTCCCAGTTCCTCAGCCTGTTTCACCCATTCGAGCGCCTTGATTCCTGAAGGTTTCCGTCCCCCGTGAGTGTAGACCTCCCACTCTCCCCAGGCTTCATTGTACTTGGCGTCTACGGCCACTACAATACATTGGGAACCAAAGCGGCGAGCACCGTCGGCAATCAGCTGGGGATTCAGTACAGCAGCCGTGTTGACTGCGATTTTGTCTGCACCCGCACGCAGGATGCGCTTCATGTCTTCAACTTTGGAGATGCCACCACCAACAGTAAAGGGGATGGCGATTTCGCCAGCGGTCTGCCGTACCACTTCTTCCATCGTTTCGCGACCTTCGACAGAAGCGGAAATATCGAGAAATACCAGTTCGTCTGCACCTTCACGGTCATACAGAGCCGCCAGCTCAACCGGATCACCCGCATCGCGGAGATTCACGAAGTTAACGCCTTTGACAACCCGGCCATCCTTAACGTCCAGACAGGGGATAATTCTTTTTGCCAGCATACTCCTCTTCCTCTCTATCCAGTTCCTTTACTTGTTGACTGCACGCACCGCTTCGGACAGATCGATACTGCCGGTATACAGCGCCTTACCAACGATTGCTCCTCCGATTCCATCATCCGCATGACGGCTCAGGCGAAGCAGATCATCCATCACACTGACACCTCCGGAAGCGATAACATTACGTCCGCTCGCCTTGGCGAGAGATACAATGGCTTCCACATTTGGCCCCTGCATCATTCCATCACGGGAAATGTCGGTGAAGATAAACGTCTCGGCACCAAATGCCGCCAGTTCCTTCGCCAGTACTTCAGCTTGCACCTCAGATGTTTCCAGCCAGCCGCGAGTAGCCACATAACCGTTTCGGGCATCGATACCGATCGCCACTTTATCTCCATAACGTCCTAACACTTCTTCGGTAAATGCACGGTCTTCAATAGCTGCTGTTCCGATAATGAGCCGGCTCACACCAAGACCCAGCAAACGTTCTACATCAGCTACGGTACGCAGCCCGCCGCCTACCTGAACAGGCACGTTCACTGCAGATGCAATGCGACCAATAAGTTCGTCATTTACGGGGTGACCCGCTTTTGCACCATCCAGATCGACCAGATGAACGTATGTACCACCTTGCTTCTCCCAGGAGAGGGCAACCTGTACAGGGTCATCATTATATACCGTCTCCTGATTGTAGTCCCCCTGCACCAGTCTTACACATTTGCCGTCCCGGATATCAATTGCCGGATATATGATAAAAGATGACATACAAGGCCTCCTGATTTGTTCTTTATTATTTTATCCATCTATATGAGTATGACTGCTTATTAAAAGTAGGATAGGGGCTGCCTATCCTGGATAGCTTAGCTTTAATCTAAACGGGTCTTCTGCTCGGGAATCCGATTTACCCCTGATTCGGCTTGCCTGTCAACTTCAGGAAGTTTCCGAGCAGCTTCATGCCCAGTTCACCGCTCTTCTCCGGGTGAAACTGCATGCCGAAGTTGCTTCCTCTTCCCACAATGGCTGTAACCGGATGTCCGTAATCCGTTACTGCCAGCAGATCACTTTCTACTTCGGTACGTGCATGATAGGAATGAACAAAATAAACATGTCCGGCTTCAAGCCCTTCAAAGAGAGGATTTTCCGGGTGAAGGAACTCCAGGCGATTCCAGCCCATATGAGGTACCTTTAGCTCTCCTGCTGCAAAACGCACCACTTTCCCTGGCAGGATGTCCAATCCGGTGTGCTCCCCATGCTCCTCACTGGAACTGAATAGCAGCTGCATGCCCAGACAGATCCCAAGCAGCGGTTTGGTTCCAGCTGCCGCTTCTTTTACAACAGCGTCCAATCCACTCTCCCGCAGGTGCTCCATGGCATCACCAAATGCACCAACGCCAGGAAGGATGACCCCGTCTGCCTGTAAAATTGTTTCCCTGTCACCTGTCACCAGCGCTTCATAGCCAAGACGTTCGACCGCTTTGCCGACGCTGTGCAGGTTCCCCATACCGTAATCGACAATTGCAATCGCCATCGTCTACAGCACTCCCTTCGTGGAAGGAACACCCGTTACACGTGGATCGATCATCGTTGCTTCATCCAGTGCACGTCCCAATGCCTTAAATATGGCCTCAATCATATGATGTGTGTTCTGGCCATAGTGTACAATAACGTGCAGCGTAATCCGTGCCTCCAGCGCCAGTTTCCACAGGAATTCATGCACCAGCTCCGTCGAGAAGCTGCCCACTTGCTGGGATGGATACTCCGCACGATACTCGAAGTGAGGTCGGTTGCTGACATCAATGACAACCTGAGCAAGTGCCTCATCCATCGGTACAAATACACTCGCATAACGCTTGATGCCCCGCTTGTCTCCGAGCGCCTCGCGAAGGGTCTGCCCCAGACAGATTCCGATATCCTCAACGGTGTGGTGATCATCAATATCAATGTCACCACGCGCCTGTACATTCAGATCGAATTGTCCGTGCTTCGTGAAGAGATCGAGCATATGGTTGAGGAAAGGGACGTCCGTCTCAATCGTCGATTGCCCTGTACCATCTACGGCAAATGCCAATTGAATATTGGTTTCATTCGTCTTGCGGTCAACCTCTGCCTGGCGCACAGCACCTTTAGTTTCAAGCTCTACTCCGTTATTTTGCTTATCCATTGTCCGATTCCGCCTTCCCTTCCTGTTCTAACCGTACAGCGATTGCACGGGCGTGCCCTTCAAGCCCTTCATGGCGGGCCAGTTCTATGATAGCCGCTCCGTTTTGAAGCAGCGCTTCCTTGCTGTAGTATATCAAGCTTGATTTCTTAATAAAGTCATCCACATCTACTGGAGAACTGAACCGTGCAGTTCCGTTTGTCGGAATGATATGATTCGGTCCGGCAAAATAATCTCCTACCGGCTCCGAGCTGTACGGGCCGAGGAAGATCGCGCCTGCATTTTCGATCCGGCCGGCATAAGCCATCGGCTCCTGCACCAGAATCTCCAGATGCTCTGGTGCAAGCCGGTTTACCACGTCGATTCCTTCATCCATGGAATCGACCACAATAATCGCGCCATACTGCTCCACGGAAGCAGCGGCGATCGCCTTCCGGGGCAGCGCCTCAAGCTGGCGCTGCACTTCGGCCTGCACGGCTTCCGCCAGCACGGCCGAGGTCGTGACGAGAATGGCCGATGCCATCTCGTCATGTTCCGCCTGCGACAGCAAGTCTGCGGCGACATACACCGGGTTCGCCGTTTCATCGGCGAGCACCACAATCTCACTCGGCCCGGCGATGCTGTCGATATCGACCGCGCCGTAGACCTCGCGCTTCGCGAGCGCCACGTAGATATTACCCGGTCCACAGATCTTGTCGACCGGGGCAATGCTCTCCGTGCCGTAAGCCAGGGCGGCGATAGCCTGGGCGCCGCCAACCCGGTACATCTCGTTCACGCCTGCTTCCGCGGCAGCTACGAGAATGTACGGGTCAATTCCCTCGCCGCCGTTGGTTGCCGGCGGCGTCACCATAACAATCTCCGGCACACCTGCAACCTGTGCCGGAATGACATTCATCAGCACCGACGAAGGATATGCTGCTTTGCCGCCAGGTACATACACTCCGACCCGCTTCAGCGGCCGGATGACCTGGCCCAGCAGACTGCCGTCCGGCTGCCAATCCATCCACGAATTACGTTTCTGTTTCACGTGAAACGCTCGAATGTTGGCGGCGGCTTGCCGAATCGCCGTCACGAAGGAAGGTTCTACAGCAGCGTAGGCTGCCTGAAGCTCTTCCTGCGGCACGCGCAGTCCCGCAGCAGTCAGTTTCGTACGGTCCAGCTCCTCCGTATAGCGCAGCAGGGCCGCATCTCCTTCCCGGCGGATGTCACTAACAATGCGCCGGACTGTTTCATTTTGCTCAGGTGTACCGTAATCCACTTCACGCTTCAGATCAAATTCCCGTGCGGGTACAATTTTCATGCCTTCTACCTCCCTGGCCCTGTATATCCTGTCATTCACAAGTATTAATTGATTCCTCTAATCCTTTTTGCCCGATCTTTTATCCCTGAAGGCTTCCTGCGGTAAATTCATTAGGCGTTGGAATGACCTGCTGCAATGCATCGCACAATGCCTGAATCCGTCCATTTTTCATCCGATAACTCACCCGGTTCGCGATAAGGCGGCTCGTGATATCCAGAATGCCTGTCATCTCAACCAATCCATTCTCACGCAGTGTCTGCCCCGTCTCCACCAGATCCACAATCCGGTCAGCTAGCCCGATCAGAGGTGCAAGTTCAATGGAGCCGTTCAACTTGATGACTTCCACCTGCTGACCCTGTTCGCGGAAATATTGAGAGGCAATTCTTGGGTATTTCGTCGCCACACGCTGCTGAATACCCGGTGTCCAATCCGGCAGACCGATAACCGACATGCGGCACTGTGCAATCCCCAGATTCAGCAGTTCGTAGACATCCCGATTTTCCTCAAGCAGTACGTCCTTACCAACAATCCCGATATCCGCTACACCGTATTCCACATACGTTGGCACATCTACAGGCTTCGCCATGATGAACTCCATTCCTGCTTCGGGTACTTCAATGACCAATTTGCGTGTATCGTCCACATCAACAGGAATATCGAGGCCCGCTTCACGGAAGAGCTTGGAAGCTTTTTTATAGATCCGGCCCTTGGGCATGGCTACCTTCAAAATATCCGACATCTCAGCGTCCTCCTTGTTCAGCTTGATAGGTGATAACCTGATCGTAGACGTCCCTTGCCGAACGTACTGAGCTACCACCGGATGATGCTACCACTTCTGCTGCTGGTACTGTTATTTCATGATCCGATAAAAGGCTAGTCACCACGTTTTGTCCGGCCCTCCGTAAACGGGCGGCTTCCGCTAGTGCTTCAGCTCGGCGTGCCTTGTCATACTGGATAAGCACAGGTTTGTTCTCTTCCATCGTAATGCCGTGCACTCCATCGATGATCCGGTTCGTTTTCAGCGCAAATCCCGTTGCCGGAAGCGAGCGGCCAAACTGCTGCAGCAGATTGTCATATCGTCCCCCGCTGCACACCGGTGATCCCAGTTCTGCCGCATACCCTTCGAAGGTCATACCTGTATAGTAGGAGAAGTCTCCGATCATTGTCAGGTCAATCAGTACATGTTCTGATACACCGTAGGCTTCCAGTACTTCAAACACAGCACACAAATGAGCAATCGATTGCGCTGCTTCAGCACTGGAGCTAAGTTCTGCTGCATGTGCACATACTTCTTTCCCGCCACGCAACCGCAGAATGGCTTCCAATTGTTCTTTCGGTTTGGGTTCCAGATTAAGCTCCTCGATTGACTGACGATATCCAACATAGTCGCGTCCGAGCAACCCTTCTTTGAGTGCGGCCTGTTGTGCGGTCTGTCCTGGAATGACTTCCTCCAGTAAACCGTTTAGAAATCCCATATGTCCCATTGCTATTTTAAAAGAAGACACACCCGCTGCCTGCAGCGAGGCAATCGCAAGTGCAACCACTTCGGCATCCGCCTCTGGTGAGTCATCCCCAACCAGCTCTACACCTGTCTGAAAGAATTCAGCCTCACGTCCGGCTTCTTCTTCAATGGAACGAAACACATTCGCATGATAGGACAGACGCAGCGGGAGCGGTTCATCTTTTAATAGAGAAGATACTACTCGCGCAATGGGTGCCGTCAGATCCGATCTCAGTACAAGTGTAGTTCCCCGGCTATTCAGCAGTTTGAACAATTTTCGATCCGATGTCGAACTCGCCACTCCCACCGTATCGTAATATTCAATCGTTGGCGTTATAATCTGACGGTAACCCCAGCGTTCCATGCATTCCAATACGTTCCGTTCAATCGTTCTCAGCTTGTTTACCACAAGTGGTGTATAGTCACGAAAACCTGTCGGTTTTTCGAAGCCTTTTGGTTTGGACATTGGTATCATTCACCCCGAGTCAGTAGTTTGGTTTATGGGCTTTAGCTTTATCTTAAGTAGGATTTATGTATCGTAAATCCCGATTCCATCTTCTATTACCCTTAAATAAGGGACTGTGTTCAGATGCTGCCGGGCAGCCTTCTTGATGCATTCTTGATCTGTTCTTGATTGATGATAAGTTCTTACTACTCCATAATGCTTTCATATGGTAAAGTGCTAACAAACTAAAGTATATGGGATATGATAACATGAATGACTCCTCATCGTCAACAATACCGTCCTCTAGCTTACCGGCTCTGCCTTATCATTTATTTCTGTTCAAACAAGTCCTTTCAGCAACTTCTGTATACGAAAAAAGCTGCCATCAGCAGCTTATCCCATCGAAGCACACTTACCTTGTGCCTCTGTATATCATGTAATTTTGGACGACTCCACATAACTTAGATCGGGTGTCCACTGCTACACTCTTTCGTGCCACCCTAATGGACACGCTCATCCATTTTCACGAGAAGCTCCACTTCACTGGTATCCACGCTGCGCGATAGTTCACGAAGTGGATTCCCCCCGACAAAAGCTCCTGGGGCTACATCCTTGTGAACGACCGCTCCTGCAGCAACCACTGCTCCATCCCCGATGGTTACCCCCGGGAGAATTGTCGTGTTAGCACCGATTAGCACATTTTCACCGATAATGACTTCTCCCAATCTGTACTCTTTAATGAGGTACTCATGCGCGAGAATTGTTGTGTTATAACCGATGACTGAATTTTCGCCGACTGTGATCTTCTCGGGGAAGAATACATCCACCATAACCATTAGTCCAAACGCCGTATGTTTACCCACCTTCATACCGAGCATGTGGCGATAGATCCAGTTCTTCACCGGAAGAATCGGACAGTACCGAGACAACTGAATCCATATAAAGTTGCGAACACCCTTCCACGGACTTACTGTCTTGTAGATATGCCAGAGTGCATTGTGGCCCTCTACCGGATAGCGGGTGACTTTCCTCATGAACGTCCCGTTTCAATACGGGTCAGCGCAAGCAAGTCCTTCATGTCATGCAGTATATAATCCGGGCCATATTCACTCAGCACTGCCTCTCCCTTAAGAGACCAGGCAACGCCTGCCGCAAGTGCACCTGCATTTTGGGCGGATTGAATATCGACCGGGCTATCTCCAACCATCAGTGTTTTGGCCGGATCTGCACCCAGCTCCTCCATTGCTTTAAGTACAGGTTCAGCATGAGGTTTCGGATGGGTTACATCGGTCACCGTTACAATGGATTTCATATATTTCATCAGGTCAAAACGTTCCAGCACTTTAAGCGTAGATGGGCGAATCTTGGTCGTCACTACTCCCATCACAATACCCGCTTGGTGCAGAGCCTCAACAACCTCATTTACATGCGGAAAAGGTTTTACCATCGCTTCATGATGGATATCGTTATATGCACGGTACCCTTTGACATACTCGGCCACCTCTTCCTGTCCGGAGAAGGTACGCATCTGCTGCTCCAGTGTGCCTCCCATGTGCGGGATGATCTGTTCACGCGTCCACGGAGAAGAATGCTCCCATCCTTCCATGACATGCAGGAATGAGCTGATAATCAGCTCATTTGTATCAATAATCGTTCCGTCGAGATCAAATAATACCGTTTCAATCATGCTGCATTACTCCTTTTTGTCCTCAGCTTGCTTCGTCTCCTCTTTAGCGGGGCTTGGGCTTGCTTTACTCTCTTTGCTGGCAACCGGGCCTGCTTGCGGCATATCATCCGTTGGTTCAGATGAGACCTTGGAAGATACAATTGGATCACTATAACGTGCATCCGCTTTTCCTGTTACTCTTCTCACTACGATAAATATGATAGCTGCAATAATGATGCCAATGGCGAGCAATTGCGAGATTCTTACGTTCCCGTAGGCTGGATCCAGATAACCCTGTTCGAAGCCCAGTGCAGTCATTGGAGACCATAGACCGTTGACGAGCGAAGCAAGCCATTGTGGTGCCTGGAAGCCCAGACTGTCTGTACGCAGAGCTTCAATGAAGAAACGACCGATGGAGTACCAGATAAAGTAGGACATGAACAACTCACCAGCACGCAGAAACTTCTGCCGACGAAGAACTAACAACAGAACCAAGCCAACAAGGCTCCATAACGACTCATACAAAAATGCAGGATGGTGGAATACACCTTCCACATTCATCTGATTGACGATAAAGTCTGGCAAATGCAGCTTGTCCCGTAAAAAGGACTCTTCCACAGGTCCGCCGTAGGCTTCCTGGTTTACAAAGTTCCCCCAGCGTCCAATCATCTGACCAACAATGAGTCCAGGTGCGCAAATGTCAGCCATGCGCCAAAAATTGTACCCTTTGCGTCGGAAGAAAATGACGGCACAAATGATTGCGCCAATCAGCGCACCATATATGGCGATACCACCATTCCATATCTTAAAGACATCCCAGAAATTATCCTTATAATCATCCCATCGGAATGCAACGTAGTATATACGAGCTCCGATAATGGCAGAAGGTACACCCAGCAGGACCATATCCATAAATACTTCCTGCGGTATGTTGTACCGCTTGCCCTCCCGGATAACCAGCAGCAGACCTACGAGTGCTGCGGTACCGAGAATAAGCCCATACCAGTGAACCTTTAACGCTCCAATGGAGAACGCAATGGGGTTCAACAGTAATAATGTATCCATTCATTCACACTCCTATAAATTCACTCATCTGTATGCATGACCAAATGGGACCTGCTCCATATTCCCTAAGAAGTAGAGCAGGCCAGTTTTGGACTTTATTTTAAAAACGTATAACTCATGTTCCTACATTTCTAATAGATATTTCTACAATCCTAGTCCATGTCTTCCATGTCTTCCGAAATCGTTGCTGTCAGCTTGTTCGTAAATTGCAGTGCGGCGTTAAGTCCCATTTGCTTGAGACGATAGTTCATCGCCGCTACTTCAATAATAACAGCCAAGTTTCGTCCCGGGCGAACAGGAATGGTTACCAGCGGTACATCCGTATCGATGATTCGTGTTGTTTCCTCATCCAGACCGAGGCGATCATATTGCTTGTCCTGCTGCCAAGCCTCAAGACGCACTACCAGGGTAATTCGTTTATTGTTACGAACAGCCCCTGCACCAAATAGTGTCATTACGTTGATGATCCCGACTCCACGAATCTCAAGCAGGTGACGGATAAGCTCTGGTGCGGTTCCGTGCAGCTGGAAGTCTGATGTTTGTCGGATTTCAACGGCATCATCGGCAATCAGGCGGTGTCCGCGCTTCACCAATTCAAGTGCCGTTTCACTCTTACCAATACCACTGCTGCCAGTAATCAGCATACCAACTCCGTTCACATCACACAGTACGCCATGAATTGTTGCTGTTGGCGCAAGCTTGCGCTCCAGGAATCCGGTAATACGGCTGGACAGAATTGTCGTTGCCATGTTGCTGCGAAGCACCGCCAGATTCTGCTCCTCACTGATCTCGATAAGTTCCTGTGGTACTTCCAGTCCACGAGTCACCAAGATACACGGCGTTTCCTCTGTGCATAAGCGCTGCATCCGGTCACGACGTTCTGCTTCAGGTAACATTGCAAAAAAGGCCAGCTCTGTTCTCCCAAGCAGCTGTACCCGTTCTTGTGGATGGTATTCAAAATAACCGGCCATTTCGAGGCCAGGACGGTTCAAGTCATCTACAGTAATTACTCTCTTCAAACCTTGAGATCCGGAAACGACCTCAAGCTGGAACTGCTGTACCAATTCAGATACTTTCACTTTTTTCGCCATTTGTCTCTTCCTTTCAGCATTCGCTGCCTCTCTATGTACATCAGCATTTTTGCGTCTTTTCCATTCCATTATTAGCGCATTCATTTTGTTTGTTTCAGGTTACAGACTTTACAAAACAAAACCAGCCTTCAAATAATCTTAAATGAATTCAGTGTTGAATGCAATCGCGGACCATAGCCGCCCATTAATCAAAAAAGCCCCTTCCAGCAACAACGGAAGGGGCTCTGAATACAATGTATGATTGCGTTAACTGATGTTCCATCGGATCCGAGGAATCCCAGTATGATTAGTCTTGAAGGAGAACGTTCACTTCAGTCTCTTTGTCAAAGATATGAACCTTGTTCATGTCAATTGCCATTTTAACTGTGGAACCATCACGAGTATTGGAACGCCCATCTACACGTGCGATAGTCGTATCGTTACCCACACCGCTCAAGTAGAGGAGCATTTCGTGACCCAGGTTCTCTGTTACGTCTACGTGTGTAGAGAATACAGAGTTCGGGGATGCTTCCAGGAATACTGGCTCTTCGTGGATGTCTTCTGGACGAACACCCAGAATAACTTCCTTGCCAATGTATCCTCTTGATTTCAGCACTTGTGCTTTACCTTGCGGGATTTCAACGTCCACGCCTGGAGCTACGAAGTGCAGGTTAGCACCTTGCTCAGCCAGTTTACCCGAGATAAAGTTCATTGTCGGGGAACCGATGAAACCTGCTACGAACAGGTTAGCCGGGTGGTTGTACAGCTCTTCAGGAGAAGCTGCTTGTTGAATGATACCATCTTTCATAACGACGATCCGATCACCCATGGTCATGGCTTCGATCTGGTCATGCGTTACGTAGATAACTGTTGTTTCCAAACGTTTAGCAAGCTTTGTGATTTCCGCACGCATCTGACCACGAAGTTTCGCATCCAAGTTGGAAAGAGGCTCATCCATCAAGAAGACTTGTGGATCACGGACAATCGCACGTCCCAGAGCGACACGCTGACGTTGACCACCGGACAATGCCTTAGGTTTACGCTCAAGCAAATGCTCGATATCCAGGATTTTAGCTGCTTCACGAACACGTTTGTCGATCTCGTCTTTTTTCACTTTACGCAGTTTCAAACCAAACGCCATGTTTTGATATACGCTCATATGCGGATACAAGGCATAGGATTGGAATACCATCGCGATATCGCGGTCTTTAGGAGCAACATCATTAACGACACGGTCACCGATATAGAGTTTACCTTCAGAAATTTCCTCAAGGCCTGCGATCATACGCAGTGTTGTTGATTTACCACAACCGGACGGTCCAACCAGTACCAAGAATTCTTTATCTTTGATGTCCAGGTTAATATCAACTACTGTTGCTTTATCAGAACCCGGGTATTTTTTGAAAATATGCTCTAAACGTACACCAGCCATGATTGTTGCCTCCTCAGAGATCATTTTGTAATCGAATACATTTTGTAGTTTTATATTAACCCATCCATGTGATGTTTGACTATTCGCAAACTGCACAAAAATATCAGAGCTTTTTCGTCACTTTGTACATAAGCAGCAAAAGCCGCACCAGAACAGCACTTTCAAAGCTTCTTACATCGTAACCAATTTCCTGTTTGATCTTGTCCAGACGGTATATGAGCGTATTGCGGTGGATGAAAAGGCGCTTTGCTGTCTCACTGACATTGCAGTCCAGACTAAAATAGGTCTCCAGTGTCGCAAGTGTCTCACTATCCTCAAAAATCGCCGTATCCTTACCTGTCTCCTTGATAAAACGAAGACGCTGCTGTTCAGGAATACTCGCCACCAATCGCTCAAGATGCAGTTCCCATGGTAAGTGAATATGCTCAGCCACGTGAAATGCTCTTCCCAAATGAATACTCTCTTCAAGCAGAGCAGTAATTGTCGATAACTCCTGCACTGGAATACACGGCATGGACGCAGATAAATGAAACACTCCTGCCCATTCACTCGCCACCAACTCATATAGACCCAAACAAAAAGCATTTAGTAAATCCTTTTTTGCTTCGAGAGTATCCTCTTCCGCTTCACCTGTTACAATCTGCTCATCACTCAGAAAGAGCCAGTCCTGCTCTCCAAGAGGAATCAGCATAATGTCCTCACCAAAATAACTCCCCAGCAACTTGTTCAATTCCTTTGAACGAATACGATGGGCGTCTGGTGTCTCACATTGCAGTAGAAACGGGATCTTTTCAGAATGCAGCTCATCTCGAAATGAAAAGTGCTCCGGAATGGATTCCTGCTCCGCCGGGTGTTCTATCTTCTGACGAAGCCATTTCCCCAATTCAGCAAGTTCCTGTTCCCGATTATTCTCATATTTTACTGGCAGCTCTTCAGCTATTCTGTCTGAACTGTTAGTAATCAGCAATTCAATTAAGCGTCTTGTTTCCATGGTTATGGAGCTAGCAGAACAACCCCAACATACTAAAGTTCCTTCATTCTCCTTAAACTTAACTTTGAAGTAGATACGTTCCTCTGTATTTAAACTTTTCACACTGGCTATCGCGTCAGAAGCAAACTCCTGATTAGGTTGTCCTTCCTCGGAAGTTTCCATCTCAAGTAAACCACTTTGATTCTGTTTCCAACCGATTAACTGCATTGCAGATTGATTCCATTCTTCTACGGTAATCTCGTATTCGTCCAAGCTAGTGCCGATAATGGATTCAATCTGTTGTTTAAGACCAAGTATGAGCTTCATATAATGAACGCCACCACTTTGCTTTTTTCTATTATTTTATCATATCTTTTAATACATCGCCTTCGATGCCTCGGATCTGTAATCAGCTGTTTAATTTTCAAATATACAAAAAGAGCGATTAACCAAATTAATGATTAATCGCTCTTTTTAACAAGATGAGTCATGAAGGGCTCGAACCTTCGACACCCTGATTAAAAGTCAGGTGCTCTACCAACTGAGCTAATGACTCATAAAACTGGTGGAGGATGATGGATTCGAACCACCGAACCCGTACGGGAGCAGATTTACAGTCTGATGCGTTTGGCCACTTCGCTAATCCTCCAGGATTAAAAGGTGGCTCGGGACGGAATCGAACCGCCGACACGAGGATTTTCAGTCCTCTGCTCTACCGACTGAGCTACCGAGCCTTATTAAATTTTAGATTAATGGCGGAACCGACGGGATTCGAACCCGCGATCTCCTGCGTGACAGGCAGGCATGTTAGGCCAACTACACCACGGTTCCAGGCATTAATGGTGCCGGCGAGAGGACTTGAACCCCCAACCTACTGATTACAAGTCAGTTGCTCTACCAGTTGAGCTACACCGGCGTATATGGTGGAGGCTGAGGGGCTCGAACCCCCGACCCTCTGCTTGTAAGGCAGATGCTCTCCCAGCTGAGCTAAGCCTCCTGGGTAATATGGTAGCGGCGGAGGGGATCGAACCCCCGACCTCACGGGTATGAACCGTACGCTCTAGCCAGCTGAGCTACACCGCCATATTAATAAACGCTGATTGCTTGTCCATCTTAGGATAAAGATGGCGGAGAGAGAGGGATTCGAACCCTCGCACCGCTTACGCAGTCTAACCCCTTAGCAGAGGGTCCCCTTATAGCCACTTGGGTATCTCTCCAAACAGTCAATCAAACAATATAACAAGGATTGCTCCCTGAAAACTAGATCCGAAACGAAACTTGCGATCAAAACCTGCTATTTGGATAAGCCCTCGACCGATTAGTACTGGTCAGCTCCATGCATTACTGCACTTCCACCCCCAGCCTATCTACCTCGTCGTCTTCAAGGGGTCTTACATACTGGGAAATCTCATCTTGAGGGGGGCTTCACGCTTAGATGCTTTCAGCGCTTATCCCGTCCGTACATAGCTACCCAGCGGTGCTCCTGGCGGAACAACTGGTACACCAGCGGTACGTCCATCCCGGTCCTCTCGTACTAAGGACAGCTCCTCTCAAATTTCCTACGCCCACGACAGATAGGGACCGAACTGTCTCACGACGTTCTGAACCCAGCTCGCGTACCGCTTTAATGGGCGAACAGCCCAACCCTTGGGACCTACTTCAGCCCCAGGATGCGATGAGCCGACATCGAGGTGCCAAACCTCCCCGTCGATGTGGACTCTTGGGGGAGATAAGCCTGTTATCCCCAGGGTAGCTTTTATCCGTTGAGCGATGGCCCTTCCATGCGGTACCACCGGATCACTAAGCCCGACTTTCGTCCCTGCTCGACTTGTAGGTCTCGCAGTCAAGCTCCCTTATGCCTTTGCACTCTTCGAATGATTTCCAACCATTCTGAGGGAACCTTTGGGCGCCTCCGTTACTCTTTAGGAGGCGACCGCCCCAGTCAAACTGCCCACCTGACACTGTCCCCGTACCCGCTAAGGGCACCAGGTTAGAACCTAGATACGATCAGGGTGGTATCCCAACGGTGCCTCCACACAAGCTGGCGCTCATGCTTCAAAGGCTCCCACCTATCCTGTACAGATCGTACCCAAATTCAATATCAAGCTGCAGTAAAGCTCCATGGGGTCTTTCCGTCTTGTCGCGGGTAACCTGCATCTTCACAGGTATTAAAATTTCACCGGATCTCTCGTTGAGACAGCGCCCAAGTCGTTACGCCATTCGTGCGGGTCAGAATTTACCTGACAAGGAATTTCGCTACCTTAGGACCGTTATAGTTACGGCCGCCGTTTACTGGGGCTTCGGTTCACAGCTTCGGGATTACTCCCTAACCGCTCCCCTTAACCTTCCAGCACCGGGCAGGCGTCAGCCCGTATACTTCGCCTTACGGCTTCGCACAGACCTGTGTTTTTGCTAAACAGTCGCTTGGGCCTTTTCACTGCGGCCCCCTCGTGCTATTCACACTACCGGGGCACCCCTTCTCCCGAAGTTACGGGGTCATTTTGCCGAGTTCCTTAACGAGAGTTCTTCCGCGCGCCTTAGAATTCTCTTCTCGCCTACCTGTGTCGGTTTGCGGTACGGGCACCTTCATCTGGCTAGAGGCTTTTCTTGGCAGTGTGAGATCATGACCTTCGCTACTGTAATTTTCACTCCCCATCACAGCTCAGCCTTACGATGTGCGGATTTGCCTACACATCAGCCTTACTGCTTGGACAGGCATCCATCAGCCTGCGTCACTACCCTACTGCGTCCCCCCATCGCTCGTAACGATTTACGGTGGTACAGGAATTTCGACCTGTTGTCCTTCGACTACGCCTTTCGGCCTCGCCTTAGGTCCCGACTTACCCTGAGCGGACGAGCCTTCCTCAGGAACCCTTAGGCTTTCGGCGGATCAGATTCTCACTGATCTTTTCGTTACTCATACCGGCATTCTCACTTGTATAATGTCCAGCGCTCCTTACGGTACACCTTCAACCCTTATACAACGCTCCCCTACCCCTGATGCAAGCATCAAGCCATAGCTTCGGTGGTGTGTTTAGCCCCGTTACATTTTCGGCGCAGAGTCACTCGACCAGTGAGCTATTACGCACTCTTTCAATGGTGGCTGCTTCTAAGCCAACATCCTGGTTGTCTGTGCAACTCCACATCCTTTCCCACTTAACACACACTTGGGGACCTTAGCTGATGGTCTGGGCTGTTTCCCTTTTGACAATGGATCTTAGCACTCACTG
>NZ_CM179500.1:15000-137500 GCF_058792755.1 Paenibacillus sp. MT124 | reverse complement strand
CAATTTCATCAGCTTTGCTCATCGCATCATTTACAGCAGTCATAACGAGATCCTGAAGCATTTCTACATCTTCCGGATCTACCGCTTCTGGTTTAATGGTAATGGACAGCAATTTCTTGTGTCCGTTAACCTCAGCTGTAACTACACCGCCACCTGAAGTACCTTGAACCGTTTTGTCTGCCAGTTCCTCTTGTGCCTTCAGCATTTGCTCCTGCATTTTCTTCACTTGCTTCATCATTTGGTTCATGTTGTTCATGATTGTTCATCTCCTTTGTTATAGTTAATGATGCGCGCCCTGCGCTAGGTACATCTATTCCTTGATCACTACAAGATCTTCACCGAAGAGCTGGATGGCTTCATCAATCCAAGGTTGCTTGCTGCCTGACCCGCCGTCTTCATGCTCAGGTTCAAGCTTAAAGTCCTCCTTTGGCGCTTCAGCAGCTCCTTCCATGGCTCCCGTCCAGTCCTTAAGCATCATCGTCACCAGACGTGCTGAACGCCCAAGCTGTTCAGACAGCACACGCTCAATCACTTCGCGATTAGCCTGCTTCTCTGTCGTTTCACGGTGAATGTTGTTTTTGAAAGCAACCAATACATTGTCTTCCAGCATAGATACAGGCTCACCATCCATAAACCAGGCATGGACCGTAACCTTCTCTTCTTTAACACGCTGCAGGATTTGACTCCACTTTCTGCTGATCTCCACGAATTCTGGAGATCCCTTGCGCGCCACGTATTGATCCAGCTGTGCAGGAAGCTTCGCCGGAGCATTCCCCCTAGATACGGGAGCACGAGTTGCCGGTCGCGAAGGACTGCTTGGTGCAGCCTCTCCACCAGAGAGGGCACTTTTCAGTGCACGATCCAGCTTCTTCTCCAGCTCAGCAAGCTGTTGTTTCAAGCGGTTAATTTCGCCGCTGTCAGCCTGTGAGGACGCCGTTGCTCCTGCTGACACAGCAGCTTGATTCGGAACCTCTCCCTGCGCTGGTATACTGCACAGCTTGAGCAGAGCCACTTCAAATAACGTTTGCGGCTGTACTGCATATTTCATCTCACTCTGGTATCGGTTAAGTGTATCAATCATCTGGAACAGCTGTTCCTTCGTGAAGGATTCTGCCATATCACGGAAAGACTCGGGGTTAAGCACCCGATCTGTCAGTTTATCAGCATCCGGTACCATCTTGATCATAAGTAAATCACGGAAGTAATACAGCAAGTTTTCCATACATTTATCTGCACTCTTGCCTTCATGCATAAATCCTTCGATCATCTGCAAAATATGTCCGACATCACCTTTAAGCAGTGAAGCGGCAAGCTTGGCAAATTGCTCTGAAGGAATTCCTCCGGTCATATCCATAACCTGCTGATATGTTACTCTTCCATCTGTGAAAGATGAGATCTGATCCAGAACACTGAGCGCATCCCGCATTCCCCCGTCCGACAGACGAGCGATGTATTGGAGCGCATCCTGATCAGCCTCCATACCCTCCTGTTCGCAGATCAGCGTAAGTCTTGCCGTCTGCTCCTCTAGGGAAACCCGGCGGAAATCGAATCGCTGACACCTGGAGATAATTGTGGCCGGAAGGCGGTGTGGTTCGGTTGTTGCCAAAATAAACATGACATGCGGAGGAGGCTCCTCCAATGTTTTGAGCAAAGCGTTAAACGCCTCTGTCGTTAACATGTGCACTTCATCAATAATATAGACTTTCTGCCGGACTTCCGTCGGGGCATATTTAACCTTTTCACGAAGATCGCGGATCTCCTCAACACCTCGGTTGGATGCAGCATCAATCTCCTGCACATCCATTACCGAACCGGCTGTGATCCTGCGGCAAGCTTCACATTCGTTACAAGGCTCAGGCGCAGGTCCGCGCTCGCAGTTTACAGCTTTGGCCAAAATCTTGGCGGCACTGGTCTTCCCCGTTCCTCTGGGCCCGTTAAACAAGTAGGCATGGGAAGTCCGCTGTTCACGAATCGCGTTCTGCAAGGTCTGAATAATATGCTGTTGTCCCACCATATCTTGAAACGACTGGGGACGCCAAGCCCGGTATAACGCGATATGCTCCATGTTGCGTTACCTTCCTTCCACTTCGCATTCGAGTCCTTTGTCGTTCCCCCATTATACTATATTCTAGGGTGATTCCAAACTTTATCTGACCCATGATGCGTAGTTTTTTTGTACATATCAAAAAGACCTCTGCATACATACAACTGCAAAGGTCTCTACAATTTCAAATGGTAAGCCGTGCACCTGCTATCGATAATTGCGATCCAAGTGGCACCCCTGAACAACAGCTCAGGCTAGGCAACCCTCCGGCACAAGAGTGATCTCACTTATGGCTGCTTCCTTCCGGACCTGACCAGGTTCATGAGTACTCATTGCGGAGGACCCAACCGTCAACACCACGTTCAGGGACCAAACCTCACATCGACAAAACCTCTAGCAGGAATTCAACCTCGCTATAGCGGATTGCGAGTTACAGGGCACCGCTACCTCCCCATCTAGCACGGTAAGAAATAGTATAACGTAAGCTTATCCAAATTGCAACCAGGCGCGAACTGGAACCTTTATCCCTATATAAAAACCCCTGCCAATAGGCAGGGGTGGCTTGGATGCAATTAGCAGACAATTCACAGGGAATTGCTGAATTAGATTCCGTATTTTTTCTTGAAACGATCGACACGGCCGCCAGCATCGATAAACTTCTGTTTACCGGTGAAGAACGGGTGGCAAGCGGAGCAAATCTCTACACGAAGTCCTTCTTTAACTGAACCAGTCTCAAAAGTGTTACCGCAAGCGCAGGTTACTTGACCGATCGTGTATTTAGGATGAATTGCTTCTTTCATTACCTTTCACCTCTTTCCGCCCTGAGCCTCAAGCGGACCCAGAGTAAATGGCACAACTTCAGAGATTATAACACGGCCTCATGCGTGTTGCAATCGAATATTATCAAGAGGTGATGAGTCTCTTCGGACGCGCCATCCCGGCTGGAGGAACATGTGTATATGAGCCAATAACGACATCAGGCAGCTCTTCTTCGAAGATCTCAATCATTTGCTTCATTCCGAGAATATCACCTTGAGCTGGAGGGATAAGTTCCAGATAACTCTCCGGGTCGATGTTCAGATTCCGCATTTGAATTAAGCGCAGGTCTGTTCTCCGGGCAAACTCAATCATTGCTTCAATTTCCTCTTCCCGATCCGTGACACCTGGGAAGATCAAATAGTTAATCGATGTGTACACACCTTGTTGAGCCGCATACTTCATTGACTTCTCCACGTTAGCAAGTGTATAACCCCGTGGTTTGTAGTACGCATTATAGTGGTCATCCAGTGCACTAATCGTACTGACACGCATCAAATCCAGCCCTGCATCCACGATGCCCCGAATATGATCATTCAAACCAGCGTTGGTGTTAATGTTGATATATCCCATATCCGTAATGGAACGCACCTCACGGATGGCCTCAATAATCAACTTAGCCTGAGTTGATGGCTCACCTTCACATCCCTGCCCAAAGCTGATAATGGACTCTGGTGTTTTCAGATGTTCCAGCATAACCTCAACAATTTCGTCCACACGAGGTCGGAAATTCATTCGGGTCTGCGGGGAAACAAAGCCACTGTCATCTGGTTGTTCCGAAATACATCCAAAGCAGCCTGCGTTACAGGAGTAAGATACCGGAACTCCACCTTCCCAACGATTCAGGAACGTATTTGACGATGTCAAACATTCATACCCAAGTGCACAGTTGGACAAATGGGTATACAGACGATTCTCAGGATACTTTTCAGTCATCCGCGTAACTCCAGCACGTACGTCATCACGATCACAGTTCAGCGGATTCCACTGATCCGGATGATCGGACATCCGGGCTGTAACGTAGAATGCGTCATCTTTCCATACCACTGCGGAGTACCCGAACAAAGGAAGCTTATACTCTTTATCCGTTTTCACATAACCCGGCAAACACAGCCGAGTAAACCCTTGCGGGAGCAAAGCCCCGACCGCCTGTGTATCACTCGGAAGAGGCATCATCTCGCCGGTGTCTGGATCCATCCCAATGGGACGAGTGCTTGGTAATCCAACCAGAGTTGCACCCTCTGGTAGAGGAATGAGTTCATCCTCCATAATTTCAACGATCATATCTCCACTACGGGCAAGCCCATACAGGGATGGGTGATCAAATACATTTCCTTTTTCATCTGCGTATACTAAATACATGATGTTCTCCTCACATCTAAATGGGTTAAACCGAACGACGAGTTTATGGTAAATCCAGCAGCAGAACTGCCAAATTCGAATGCGTAACAGTACTTTTTAAGTTGTTGTTGCCGAGGTAGCCGTCTGTCTCGGCGAACGCCGAGTCGTTGTGGTCCCCGAATTGCTTGTATTGTTGCCCGCAACATCAAACGCAGCCAAAAATTCTGCATTCGTTTTGCTGTTCCGAAGTTTTTTCAGGAAGCTTTCCACAAAATCATGGGAGTCATTCATATTTTTACGAATGGTCCAGATGGTATCCAGCTCTTCCTTGCTTAGCAATACTTCTTCTCGGCGTGTACCCGAACGGCGAATATCGATGGCCGGGAAGATACGGCGTTCCGCCAGCTTGCGGTCCAGATGAAGCTCCATATTGCCCGTACCTTTAAATTCTTCATAGATAATGTCATCCATACGAGATCCCGTATCGATCAACGCTGTTGCCAGAATAGTCAGGCTTCCACCCTCTTCCACATTCCGCGCTGATCCAAAGAAACGTTTTGGGCGATGGAATGCTGCAGGGTCAATACCCCCACTAAGCGTCCGTCCGGATGGTGGGATAACCAGGTTATATGCACGAGCAAGACGCGTAATGCTGTCCAGCAAAATAACTACATCTTTTTTCGCCTCAACCAGACGCAGAGCACGTTCCAGCACCAGTTCCGCAACCTTGATATGATTCTCAGGCAGCTCATCGAATGTAGAAGCCACAACTTCCCCTTTTACCGAACGAGACATATCCGTGACTTCCTCCGGACGTTCATCAATCAACAGGACAAACAGTTCAATTTCTGGATTGTTGGTTGAAATGCTGTTGGCAATTTCTTTGAGGAGAAGCGTCTTACCTGCTTTGGGAGGTGCTACGATCAATCCGCGCTGTCCCAAACCTACAGGAGCCAGCACATCCATAATGCGTGTAGACAAATGGTTGGGGGATGTTTCGAGAACCAGCTTTTTCTGCGGATACAATGGGGTTAATGCCGGGAAGTGAAGTCTTTCCGCAGCAGCTGAAGGATTCTCACCGTTTACCGCATTGACTTGCAGCAAACCGAAATATCTCTCGTTTTCCTTCGGCGTTCTACATTTACCAGATACGAGGTCACCCGTTCTAAGATCGAACTTACGAATCTGCGAGGCTGATATATAAATGTCTTCGGTGCTAGGCAGGTAGTTAATCGGGCGGAGAAAACCGTAACCTTCCGGAAGGATCTCAAGCACACCTTGCATAAACATCAAACCGCTCTGTTCAGCCTGAGCTCGTAGTATGGCAAAAATCAATTCTTTCTTCTTCAGTGTGCCATAGTAGGGAATCTGATATTTTTTGGCCAGTTTGTAGAGGTCCGTTAATTTCATTTCTTCCAAATCGGAAATTTGTAGATCCATATAATAACCACCTATTCAATTAATAAGTCCGTGAAATGGATAGTTTCGCTTGATGATCAGCTATGGGAGAACAACACAAATCAGCTGCGTTCTCTTCTGTCCATTGTACGGAATGTAACCGTTATAATGCAAATACTTGTCGTTGAGTGTAAGTTTCCGGGTGGGATGACCATGATACAGTGTTACACACTTGTAAGTGAACATATAATTCACGAGGCTTTCGATCCGGGTACCCAGTCATGGAGCACAGACAAATCGGGGTTTGGGGAAAAGGAATGATGTCAGTTCATACAGCCATATGATATTTGATCCAAAAAAAGACCCTCCGGTTAAGGAAACTAAAAACCATTTCGTCTTATCCCGGAGAGGCTGAGAACTCTATTAGAATAGGTTTACCCAATTGTTGTAAGGTTATGCAGTTCTGTCAAAATAATAACGTCAAGTCACCAATCTTGCAATATGGTAACTTACGCTATTCCGTTTCACGCCACACATCTGCACCAAGAAGACGCAGGTTGGTGACGAGGTGGTCGTAGCCACGATCAATAAATTCGACGCCTGTCACTTCAGTCACACCTTCTTTAACCGTCAGACCGGCAATGACCAGCGCTGCTCCGGCACGAAGATCCGATGCTTTTACTTTGGCCGCATTCAGTGCACCGCCTTCAATGATGGCTGAACGACCTTCCACTCGAATCTTGGCGCCCATACGCACCAGTTCTGGCACATGCTTAAATCGATTGCTGTATACAAAATCGCTCAGGACACTTACGCCTGTCGCTTGAGTTAATACACTTGTCATCGGAGACTGCAAGTCAGTTGGGAATCCCGGGTACACCAATGCCTTAACGTCCACATGACTATAGGAAGGTTGTCCAATGACACGAATACTCTCATCCAACTCTTCAATGCCTACACCCATCTCCAGCAATTTGGCAGTTAACGCCTCCAGATGTTTGGGGATGACATTGTCGATCAAAACATTACCGCGCGTTGCCGCTGCGGCAATCATATACGTACCCGCCTGTATGCGGTCCGGGATAATGGAATGTCGGCAGCCTTTGAGCTCCGACACGCCTTCAATACGAATCGTTTCAGTACCCGCACCCTTGATGCTGGCACCCATTGAATTCAAAAGTGTTGCTACATCTATTATCTCAGGCTCTTTAGCCGCGTTTTCAATAATTGTAGAGCCTTTGGCACGTGTTGCCGCCAGCATAATGTTAATGGTTGCACCTACACTGCTTACATCCAGGTAAATCTTAGCTCCACGCAGCTCTTTAGCATGCAGATGGATGGATCCATGTTCGTTCGTTACCGTTGCGCCAAGCGCTTCAAAACCTTTGATGTGTTGATCAATCGGACGAGGCTCAAAATTACAGCCTCCAGGCAAACCAATTGTTGCTTCTTTGAATCTTCCAAGCAATGCTCCCATCATATAATACGAAGCACGCAGCTTCTTCACGGGACCATTCGGCATAGGTATAGATTTGATATCGGAAGGATCGATCTTCATCTGACTGCCTTCCCAGAATACACGAGCTCCGAGTTCCTCCAAAATTTCCGCATAAACCGCCACATCACTCAAAAGTGGCAGGTTGTCCAGCACGACCTCTGATTCGGCAAGCAATGCTGCAGGAATAAGCGCAATGGCGCTGTTCTTGGCGCCGCTTATGGTTACAGTCCCCTGTAACGGACGTCCGCCACTAATCATCAATTTTTCCATAAAGCTTAATGTCCCCCTACGTGTTTTGCAGCCGATGAACGGCATGACGTGCTGATGGCTCCCTACGTGAAATAAGGTGTGAAAATGGAAAGACACCGGCTAGGCGGTGTTCTTTCCACTTCACAGTATGGAACTGGTAAAGATAAATTACGCTTTGTTGTTGGAACCAAACTCGCGGATTTTACCTTTAACGGTTTCTTTGATTGCTTCACGGCCTGGTACGATGAACGTACGTGGATCGTAAGCATCTGGTTTAGCTGCAAGCACTTCACGAACCGCTTTTGTGAACGAAATTTGGTTCTCCGTGTTCACGTTGATTTTGGAAGTACCCAGGGAAATGGCTTTATCGATGTCATGTTTAGGAATACCTGTACCACCGTGCAATACGAGTGGAACTTGTACCGCATCACGAACTTCTTCCATTTCTTTGAAGCCCAGGTTTGGCTCGCCTTGGTAAGGACCGTGTACGGAACCCAGAGCTGGTGCCAATGTGTCGATACCTGTTTCTTTGACGATACGGATACACTCGTTCAGGTCAGCGTATTGGATGCCGCCGATAACGTCATCTTCCTGGCCGCCAACAGTACCTACTTCAGCTTCAACGGAAACGCCTTTAGCGTGTGCATATTCAACGACTTTTTTCGTCATTTCAATGTTCTCGTCGATGGAGTGGTGGGAACCGTCGATCATAACGGAAGTGAATCCGGCATCGATTGCTTCTTTACATTTATCAAAGCTGGAACCGTGGTCCAGGTGAATCGCAACTTCAACGGTGATTTTCATGTCATGAATAAGTCCTTCTACCATTTTAACTACTGTGTAGAAGCCACCCATGTGACGTGCTGCACCTTCGGATACACCAAGGATTACAGGAGATTTCTCTTCTTCTGCAGCTGCAAGAATCGCTTGAGTCCACTCAAGGTTATTGATGTTGTATTGACCAACTGCATATTTTCCTTCAAGTGCTTTGTTCAACATGTTTGTCATAGAAACTAATGGCATGGTTTCAATCCTCCTAGGGGTTTGGGTTGTGTCTATGGTTTTTAGCCGAAATCACATACGGGCTTATTATACCACATCCCATGTCAAATACTAAACAAGCATTTGCAAAAATGCTGTGCTTTGCAGCACAGTTTTCATAGACACCGCATGAAGCCGCTCCCATTTCCAATATTCCCTCGTTAATTGGGCGAAATACCCATTGTCCCCAAGAAGTACACGCCCTATAGAGCACAGACAAAAAAATCCTGCATTCACAGGATTCAGCTGCACCTATTCGCCGTATCATTGCGAAGCTGCATGTTGACGGCCACGCGCATTTCATCAATATCGAACGGCTTCGTGAAATGCATAAGTGCACCGAGATCAGTAGCTTCCTTAATCATGTCCAGTTCGCCATAAGCTGTCATCATGATAACTTTGATATCCGGATCAATTTCCTTAATATGCTTCAAAATTTCAAGGCCATCCATGCCAGGAATCTTCATATCGAGCAACACTAGATCAGGTTTATCTGTATTCACAATTTCCAGAGCGATCTTGCCATTGGGAGCCTGGAATGTGTTATATCCCTCACTGCTGAATACTTCCATTAAGAGGATTCGAATCCCGTTCTGGTCATCAACGATTAACACTTTTTTATTTTCCACTCTGTAACCTCCTGGATTTAGGAAAGCATGTATTTCTCCGAATCTGGATAACTATCCCATAGTCGTCATGATAAGTATTCTACCCTTCCCATTAAAATCCTGCCCCACGTACAAATTACAGCAAACATTTTATCCTTGTTACACTTGCATGGGAGCTATTGTCCAAACAAAAAAGAGGTGCTCGCCGCACCAGCCTGCAAACACAGGCCACTCGGCAAACACCCCTCAACATTATAGGGTAAACTTGATATTATTTTTCTGCATTTTCCAAAGAAGCTTTTACGAATTCACGGAACAATGGCTGTGGACGGTTCGGACGGGATGTAAATTCCGGATGGAATTGTACAGCCAGGAACCATGGGTGTCCCGGAAGTTCCACGATCTCAACCAAACGGCCATCCGGAGATGTACCGGAGATGACCAGACCTGCTTTTTCAATCGCTTCACGGTACTCATTGTTGAACTCATACCGGTGACGGTGTCTCTCATATACCAACTCGTCATCATAACATGCCATAGCCAAAGAACCTTCTTGCAGCTTACAAGGATATAGACCTAGACGCATTGTACCGCCCAGATTTTCGATATCTTTTTGTTCTGGCAGCAGGTCGATTACCGGGAATTCGGTAGCCGGGTTAATCTCGGAGCTGTTCGCACCATTCAGACCCACAATGGAACGCGCATATTCGATTACGGAAACCTGCATACCCAGGCAAATACCGAAGAATGGAATGTTTTTCTCACGGGCATAACGGATCGCTGACACTTTACCTTCGATACCACGATCTCCGAAACCACCCGGAACAAGGATACCACCAACACCATGCAGCAGGTCGCCTACGTTCTCGTCTGTAATATCTTCGGAATGGATCCAGCGAATCTTCACATCTGCATTGGATGCAAATCCTGCATGAGACAGGGATTCAACAACACTCAGATAAGCATCGTGCAGTGCTACATATTTACCAACAATGGCAATCTCAACGGTACGCTGCAATTTGCTGATGCGGTCAACCAGCCCTTCCCACTCGCTCATATCCGGTGCAGGAGTGGTCAGCTTCAGGTGATTTACCACGATTTCATCCAAGCCTTCTTCACGCAGGTTCAAAGGTACTTCATACAACGTGCTTGCATCGCGACATTCAACTACGGCATTTTCATCAATGTCACAGAAGAGAGCGATTTTGGCTTTCATGTCTTTGGACAGCTCGTACTCTGTACGGCATACAATCACATTTGGCTGAATACCGATACTGCGCAATTCTTTCACGCTGTGCTGGGTTGGTTTTGTTTTCACTTCACCAGCTGCCTTGATGTAAGGAATCAGCGTTACATGAATATACATTACGTTGTCACGGCCAACATCACTCTTGATCTGACGAATAGCTTCCAGGAAAGGCAAGCTCTCGATATCGCCTACAGTTCCGCCGATCTCTGTAATAACAACATCCGAACCTGCTTCACGTCCAGCGCGGAATACGCGCTCCTTGATCTCGTTCGTAATGTGCGGAATCACTTGTACTGTGCCGCCGAGGTATTCTCCGCGCCGCTCTTTGCTAATAACGGAGGAATACACTTTACCCGTCGTGACGTTGCTGTTTTTGGAGAGGTTGATATCGATAAAACGTTCATAGTGACCAAGGTCCAAATCCGTTTCCGCGCCATCATCCGTTACAAAAACCTCACCGTGCTGATAAGGACTCATTGTTCCCGGGTCAATGTTGATGTATGGGTCAAATTTTTGAATAGTTACCTTGAGACCTCTGTTTTTCAGCAGTCTGCCCAACGAGGCAGCCGTGATCCCTTTACCCAGGGAGGACACAACTCCGCCCGTCACGAAAATATACTTTGTCACTGTTATTACCCTCCTAATATAAATGCAGAAATTCAGGCGATATATGGTGTTATCGTAACCCGTTTCCCAGGTAATCATCGTTAAAAAGAGCAATGGCAGAAATTCCCTGCATCTGCGTACTGCTCTTTTGTGCGAAGACCGTGTGTAAACCTTGTTCTACAGCTAAGAATGGTGCAAATTTTCCGAAAGCCAAACATCCATGCCTGTCCCCAAGATGGGATCAAACCATCTCTTGTCGACGTTTTTTTATATACAAAAAATGGGCCACGGATGTTTGGCCGGGAGCGTGCGGAAATCAATCATTTTGCAATATTCTGCCTCTAAAAATACAAAAAAAAGTACTCCCGCAGGACGGGGCACTTTTTATAAAAAACATAAATATATTCTCGCTCATTCATAAGCCCATGCAATAGTTTACCCGTTACCCCGTTCGCTGTCAAGGCTGACTATCTGGGGAAAACGGGTAAATTATCGACGTCAAAAATGACGGTTACTTATCGGAATCGTCGTCAAAATCATCCTCGTCTTCGGACTCATCTTCATCGTCTTCATCGAGGTCTTCGTCATCCAAATCATCATCTTCAACCAGAACTTCTTCATCGCTGTCATCTTCATCAAAGATGTCGTCATCGTCATCGTCATCATCGTCATCATCATCTTGATCGTCATCGGCATTGTCGAAGTCTTCGTCACTGTTGTAGCTGTCTTCCTCTTCGCCAAAGTCCTCATCTTCCAGATCATCGTCTTCATCGTTGATGATGCGCGGACGCTTCGCACCCGTCATGGAGTCTTCTGTTCCACCTACTGGATACCAGCGTTTCAATCCCCAAAGACTTGTACCGACGCAGGCAAAACGGCCATCGATATTGATCTCGGTATATAGCTGGGCGATAAACTCGTTGATTTCTTCATCAGTCATTCCGCGCTGCTTCGCTACCTCATTCATCAAATCACGGTAGTAGTACGGCGTATTGGCCGCTTTCAGCACCATAAAGGCAAGGTCAACCAAAGGAATCTCTCTTACCTTCTCTTTATCAATTTTCAAATTGAGCGAGGTACTCACTGACAGACACTTCCTCTCACACATAATTCACTTTATATCCCTACGAGCTGGACTGTTACGTATAACATATCCATTAACAAACCTAAGTAAAACCTATTTAGCGGTAAAAAGCAAGTTTTTATGTAGGCATTTGATATAAATTCAAGGTGCTGTGCTTCCCGTTTGCAAATATGTCGATTCTGTAAAAGTTAGCGAAAAATGAAAAAGACGGAGTCCCCTCCGCCTTCTGACTGTATACCCCTGAAGGATCGCTCCTCGCCAGGGTCCCCGCAAGAGCCCTCTAGCCCTCCATCCATCATATGTCCCTGCGCCCGTTTTGACACGGAGAGAACGTCTTTTTGTAAAAAAAGGGCAAGTTCCCCATGCGGCGGGATGAACGCATTCATAGAATACCTCAGCATGTTCATCCCGAAGGGGGCAGCCCATAATGGACTATACTGGTTTTTTGCATCAATTAGTTGAAGGAATGCAACGTCCTGAACCGGAACAGGCAGGGCGATATCTGATCCGGTTCGCCAAACCTGGACAGTATGAAGCCTGTCTGCTTGAGCTCTCGCGGATGCGGAATGAGCATACTCATCTTAGCGTGGTACGATCCTCACGGCTGGCCCGCTCCATTATCGCTCCGATCCATTATCCGGAGGTTCTGGATCCATACCGTGATGAGATTACTGTAGAGGAAGATATGCAAATCTCCCTTCATGCAACAGCACTTCACAACAAGCCGGCCACAGCTCAAGGGGTTCCATGGGGAGTGAAGCAGATTCGTGCACCGAAAGTATGGTCCGTCTCCACAGGACACCGGATCAAAATTGGCGTGATCGATACAGGTGCCGATTATCACCACCCTGATCTCAGGTACTCCCTGGCTCGCGGGATCAACCTGTTAAACCGCAGTCTGCTTCCTCATGACGACAACGGTCATGGTACCCATATCGCCGGAACGATCGCCGCAGCGAATAGCACGGAAGGCATGATTGGCGTAGCTCCGCGTTCCCTGATCTATCCGGTCAAGGCATTTGACCATAACGGTTCCGCCTATGTCTCTGACATTGTACTGGGCATCGATTGGTGTGTGCGTAACCGGGTCGATATTATCAATATGAGTTTCGGCATGAAAACACGCAGCAAGGCACTCCTTGATGTGGTTAACCGTGCACATCAGGCTGGCATCGTCATTGTCGCTTCGTCAGGAAATGACGGCAAACGCCGCAGCATCGATTATCCTGCACGTTATCCGCAGACCATTTCGGTGGGAGCCACCGACAAAAATCGGCGGATTGCGTCCTTCAGCAACCGCGGTGCATATGTGGATGTCTATGCCCCTGGCGACAAGATCATCTCTTCCTGGGTGCAGGGCAAACATCATGAGATGAGTGGCACATCCATGGCTACGTCCCATGTGAGCGGCGCTATTGCGCTGCTGCTCGCGAAGCATCCGGGTCTCTCGCCCAGCGAGATCAAGGCGCTGGTCAAGCGCGCAACCGTTCCGCTGCGCGCACGCAAGTCCACCACCGCGAAGAGCAAAGTGCGCGGTGGCGAGATTGACGCACTCCGGCTGATGCAGGAGGGCGGCGGGTGATGGGGCAGCTGCGTTTTGCCGCTGCCCCTGGGGTCTTGCCAGCAGCAGCCTTTGGCAGGCTGGCTGGCTCGGTGCCCGGCTGGTCCGCCAAGCCTTGGCGGGATGGAGCACCGGGCACAGCAAAAAAGTCTCCATGTCCACGCTGCATAGCAGGCGTGATGCATGGAGACTTTTTGCCATGGGCCAAGCCGCTGCTGCGATGCTTGGCCTTACGGTTTACATTTTGTCTGGTGCGGATACGCCTACCAGACGGAGCGCTGTCGCGATGACGGTGCGAACAGCACCGATCAGCGCCAGACGCGCTTGGGTTTGACCCGCGTCTTCGGTAATGACGCGTTCAGCACGATAGTAGCTGTGGAACAATGAAGCCAGCTCATATACATAACGGATCATGCGATGAGGCGCATATCCGGTAGCTGCTGCGGCAATCTCTTCAGGCAGCTCGCCCATTTTGCGAAGAAGATCGAATTCATGTTCCGTATTCAGCTTGGACAGGTCAATCTGTGCCAGCGGAAGCAGCTCAATACCCTGCTCTTCAGCCTGACGGTATACGCTGCACACGCGGGCATGTGCATATTGTACATAGAATACCGGGTTCTCATTGGACGTCGAAATCGCGAGATCCATATCAAAGTCCAGATGGGAATCCATGCTGCGCATCGTGAAGAAGTAGCGGATCGCATCAATACCCACTTCATCCATCAGATCTTCCATCGTTACCGCTTTACCGGTACGCTTCGACATCTTCACTTTTTCGCCATTCTGGAACAAGCTCACCATCTGTGCAATCAATACCACCAGCTTGGTTGGGTCATTACCCAGTGCCTGCATTGCTGCTTTCATCCGTGGAATATATCCATGGTGGTCAGCTCCCCAAATGTTGATCATCGTGTCATATCCACGGGAATACTTGTCACGGTGATATGCAATATCCGGCGTCAGGTACGTGTACGTGCCATCATTTTTGATCAATACACGTTCTTTGTCGTCACCATATTGCATGGTTTTCAGCCAAGTTGCTCCGTCTTTTTCGTAAATTTCGTCACGATCACGCAATTCGTCAAGGACACGAAGCACTTCCCCATTGTCGTACAAGGAAGTCTCGCTGAACCAGATGTCGAAGTTAACGCGGAAGCGATTCAGGTCGCGCTTGATTTTATCGAGCTCTTTCTCCAGACCATAGTCACGGAAATAAGCAGCACGATCACCTGGATGCATCGACAGCAAGCTGTCTCCCTTTTCGGCTACCAGCTCCTTGGCAAATCCTTTGATATCCTCGCCGTGGTAACCATCTTCCGGCATCTCGGCATCCTGACCGAGCTCCTGCAAATAGCGTGCTTCAATGGAACGTGCCAGGTTAAACACCTGGTTGCCCGCATCATTAATGTAGTATTCACGTGTTACGTCATACCCGGCATAATCAAGGATGTTGCAGAGCGCATCACCCACGGCCGCTCCACGGGCATGTCCCAGATGCAAGCTGCCTGTTGGGTTCGCACTGACAAACTCCATCTCGACCTTGCGTCCTTCGCCGACATTGATCCGTCCGTAGTTCTCACCTTGTTCATGAACAAGTTCAAGCACCGGGTAAAGGTAGCTCTTGTCCAATTTGAAGTTGATAAATCCTGGTCCGGCAATCTCTGCCTTCTCGATTCCAGCCTCCACAAGGTTCAGATTCGCAATGATCTCTTCTGCAATCTGGCGTGGGTTGCGCTTGGCAATCTTGGTCAGCTGCATGGCTGCATTGGTCGCCAAATCCCCGTGCGACTTGTCACGCGGCACTTCAAGTGTGATGGCTGGCAGTTCCTCTTGCGTAACGAGTCCGGCAGCAACAACAGCATTGCCGATCGCGGTACTTACCCGTTCGTTAATCGTATCTAGTGGATTACGTGTCATGAAATTGGTTCCTCCTGTATGTGCAAACTGATCTCAAAATGTCCGGCTTCTTCGTCAAAGCGGTAAAAGTCATAGCTCCACGCTGCGCGTGCGCTCAATCCCTGTATGGAAAGGTCCAGCTTATGTGTATGCGTGGACAGGGTAAATGACATGTAAGGTGATCGGTAAAAACCTGGGAGCTTGCGATTCATTTCAAACGTTTGCTCCGATTCCACCTCACCATGGCGTATAATCTTGAGGGATTGTCCACCAAGCTTCAATGTTGTTCGAGTAATACCGCCCTCAGGTCCAGCCTGCGGCTCTTCGTAACGAACGTAGAGCACAGAACCCTTCAACACGGCTTCACCCTTCATTTCCTGCAGCACATCTTCGCCTTCATAACGGCTGTGCAGCCGGATCTGAACCGGTCGCATGTTCGACATGAATGTTAACCTCCAATATATTCGAGGCGGCGCAAAATCGGGCAGGACCGGTGAGAACAGCCCTTCCCGAATTCGAGTACCGCTATACGCGCTAATATGACCGGATAGCTCTCTATCCTACACTCTACTGTATAACTATATCCAGTTCACCCGCTCAATTCAAATCCAAATTCAGAGTTTTTGTCCCATATCATCAAAAAAAGCAGAGCTACACCCTAAAAGTGCAGCCCTGCTTAGTTACATTATAATGGAATCAAACGTTAAAGGTTCGACCACCTGGATTCATAAGGGAACGGGCAGATTGATTCTACCAGCTTGGCACGAACCTGGACCAGACAGCCGCAATAGCGGCAGGTAGTGCCATATTGCAGTCCTGGGCAGTCTGCACATGTGGATAATCGCCTCTTATATTCCTCATCCTGAACGACAGGGCGCGAACGCGAGGCAATCTCCACCAATCGGGCCATTTTGGAATCACTGAGGTTGACAGCATGTTGATCACTGCATCCCTTACATGACTCCTGCTTAGCCCCAAAATGACTTGAATCAGATGTGCTCATCGCATTACTCCTGGATTGCAAGTACCCCTACAGATGCAGGCGGCAGGACAAAACGCAACTCCTGATTAACCAGGGTAACACCCTTCCAATCGGTCGGCTCAACCTTGCTCGGATCTTCAAATGTATTGAATGCACCAAAATCGGCATGATGCAGAATTCGACCAGATACGGAAGAAGATTCCGCAGCCTCAAGCTGGCATACCACTTCCAGTTCATCTGTGTGACTGAGATTGCATGCCGTTACATGAATCACGCCGTCCTTACTGCGGGAAGCGGACAAGCTAAGCTGAGGAATGGTATCTTCACCAAGCGTATATCCAGGGCTCTCATAGTTCAGCTCCAACCGCTGTGCATCCATATGAACCTGATACATATCAAACACATGATATGTTGGGGTGAGCAGCATACGCTCGCCTTCTGTCAGGACCAGAGCCTGCAGTACGTTAACGATCTGTGCCAAATTGGCCATTTGCACCCGTTTATTGTAGCGATTGAACAGGTTCAGGTTAATGCCAGCCACCAGCGCATCCCGCATTGTGTTTTGCTGATACAGGAATCCCGGATTCGTCCCTGGCTCAACGTTGTACCAGGTTCCCCATTCATCAATAATAAGTCCCACTTTGCATTCCGGGTCATATTTATCCATAATCTCGGAATGCTTCACGATCAATTCTTCCATACGCAATGTACGCTTCAGGGTCTGGAACCAGGCTTGATCATCAAATCCGGTCGATTCGCCCTTATCACTCCACACTCCCGTCGGCAATGTATAATAATGAAGGCTTAAGCCGTTCATGTGTTGTCCCGCTTCACGCATCAACACTTCTGTCCAGTGGTAATTGTCCTCGTTGGGTCCACAGGCAATCTTATAGATCTGATTATCAGAATAGTTACGCACATATGTAGCATACCGACGATACTCATCCGCATAATACTCGGCACGCATGTTACCGCCGCATCCCCAGTTCTCATTCCCCACACCAAAGTAGGTCAGTTTCCATGGTTTGTCCCTACCATTATCCTTGCGCCAGTTGGCCATGGGAGATTCCCCGTCAAACGTAATGTATTCGACCCACTGCTGCATTTCATGGACGGTTCCGCTACCCACATTGCCGCTGATATATGGTTCTGTTCCTAACAGCTCACATAATCTTAGGAATTCATGTGTTCCAAAATGGTTATTCTCTTCCACGCCGCCCCAGTTCGTATTAATCATGCGTGCGCGTTCACTTTTTGGACCTACGCCATCCTTCCAGTGATATTCATCAGCAAAACAACCACCCGGCCAGCGAAGTACCGGAATATTCAGCTTCTGCAGTGCCGCCAGCACGTCATTGCGTATCCCTTCCGTATTCGGAATAGGTGAATCTTCCCCTACCCAAATCCCTTCGTAAATACAACGTCCCAAATGTTCAGAAAAGTGACCGTATATATTGCGATTTATTAATCCTTGATCTGAATTCGCCTTTAAAGTAACACCAACCATGATTTCAACCTCCCAAAATGTGTTGTTATCGCTTACAATAACTTGTTTTCAAACAGGTTTCAACCGTTTTTATTTTTACAAAAAAAAGCCCTTTACCAGCATAATTCCTCTGGAAAGGGCTTGTTTTTTGGGCAGAATGAACATAGAGCTACGAAATGGTTTTTTTTCGTTTCCATTAATGAATTTGGTTGATTGTTACTTCAAATTAAAGCGCCATTTAATCCCGCTCTGAAGGTAACAACATTTTTTGTACCCAAGAAGTTCCCCCATCTGTCGTTTGATAGACGGCAGGTGAGATGTCACTTGTTACAACGAGCCAGCCTGTTTGGGCTGATGGGAATGAGATCCGCGAGCTATAACCCGGATCCTTCAGATCGATATTTTCCCACGCGGAACCTGCATCATACGAACGCCCAATACCCACTTTACCAGCAGCAGGAGATCCGCCTGAGAGATAAGCAGCCTGATCACCGGTTAGCGACATGTTTCCAGGATGGCCCCCTGGGTCTGCCGGGCCCTTTCCTTTACCGATATTGCTGCCACCCGGTGCAGGGCCTCCGCCTGCTGTCGACTGAGCAAAAACCTGCCTCCAGCTTCTGCCTTCATTCCCGCTTGCATATAGGGAATATGATTGTTGAGACATGCCTGCATCACCATACAGGACAGCCCATACCTGCTTCCCGTTTGCATATAGATCTGCCCCATTCCATGTAGCCGAAGCGACTTTGAGAGAGGTTGTCCAGTTCTTCCCCCCATCTTTTGTTCGGAGCAGCTGATATCCTGAGCCCGGTACAACTTGTACAGCATAGCCTTGTTTATTTGTAGCGAAAGCCACCGATCTCGTATTTGCGGGGGTATGGATTTTAATCCAGCTTAATCCGCCGTCCTGTGTCCGATACGCGCCATTATAGGTGTAGCCGTAACCTTCGTTTTTATTTTTAAAATCAATTCGCTTGAACTGCATGCCAGGGGTATCAAGTCGGTTCCAGTGTGATCCCCCATCTGTCGTACGAATAAGATACGTCTTGGCAGAATTCATCATATGCGCTAAGGCAAATCCATTTACGTTATTCGGAAAATCAATCTGCATGAACTGCCATTGTCCAGTATAGATGGATTGCCACGTACAACCCGCATTCGAGGTGCCAATCAGGAACCCCTCCCCAGCAGCACGACCCGTTGTGTTGTTCAGGAAATCAATGTCTGTAAACTGCAGATGCTGGTCTTCTACACCGCTGCCTTTCTTCAATGTAGCAGACAATCCATGATCTCCACTTCCACAAGTGGATGAGGCTGCAGCAGCACTTACACCGAACTGTGCATATACTGGCCCCAATCCCCATGCCAGCGTTAAGGATAATGCCAATGTCCCAATCCGTTTCCATGTGATCGCACTCTTTATTGTCATCGCGACACCTCCTTCTATGTTTTACCCGAATTTTCACGTTCTAAGGTAACAATTGGTCTATCACCAATGACATTACTGCAATAAAAAAGCCACCTTCACCTACGATTGGGATCTTGTAGATAAGGGTGGTCGTTCGTAAACGTATGGAGCGAGGCATTCATGGTATGCAATAAATGGTAGAGTCATGCGAACATACGTGCTATAATTGATGTTAAGGACTCTGAATTACGGTGGATGTTTTCATGACCACGGCGCAGCTTCCCGAGAGGGGGTGACGTCGATGGTCAAGCTTGTGGCGTTGCTTGATGTGATCCGGTGGATTGCTGCGATTCTCAGTCTGGTACTGAGTGTACGAAGGCTATACCGGTGGTTGCGTAAAAAGTTTCGTAACAAGCGAAAACCCACCTCATAGGTTGGAGCCTGACGGTGGGTTTCGCTTGAACTAAGCTATGAAGTTTAATGCACGCCGTGGCAGTCCACAGCCCTTCTGGTCCTCAGAGTCTTTGTCGCTACCAACGACAAGGACTCTTTTTATAGTGTATGGCCGAACCAGACCACCATATACTTCCCTGATGTAATACATCAATAATTTGATATATTACCTATTACGTTGTAGACAGTATAACATAGTCGTGGGCCGAGGTTCAATGAAGTGAACACCACCCAATCAAATATTCGACTCGCTAAAACAGGATGGTGGAGCATCCTTTACAAGTGTCCTGATAACGAAAACACCCTCCCCTACGCAAAATTGGATCCGCGCAGAAAGAGAGTGTTATGTTCTCACCATTATTCAGGTTATTACTTCACGAAGCCAAGCAGCATCTCACGGATCAGCTTAGCAGCTACAATCTGTGTCTGTTGTGTTGGATCATAGATTGGCGCTACCTCAACCAGGTCACAGCCAACTACATTTACATCCGATCCGGCTATCATGTGGACGGCTTCAAGCAGTTCTTTGGACGTGATGCCGCCCGCTTCCGCTGTACCTGTTCCTGGAGCAGCCGATGGATCAAGCACATCGATATCAATGGTCACATACACTGGACGATTGCCCATTTTGGGAAGAGCTTCCTTCATTGGAGCTGCGACTTCAAACGGGTAGAAGTTAATGTTCTCCCGGCCATACTGGAACTCTTCACGGGAGCCGGAACGGATTCCGAATTGATAAATATTTTTGCCGCCCATCAGCTCAGCTGCTTTGCGTACTGGCGTCGAGTGGGACAACGGCTCACCTTCATAGCTTTCACGAAGGTCTGCATGTGCATCAATATGAATCAGGATGAGGTCCGGATATTTCTTGTACATTTGTTGGATCACTGGCCAAGTGACCAGATGCTCCCCGCCAAGACCGATCGGAAATTTGTCATCAGCCAGCAGGCTGCCGATATACTCGTTGATCACTTCAAGGCTGCGTCCTGCGTTACCGAAAGGCAAGAGCAGATCTCCAGCGTCAAAGTAGGTCATATCGACAATACTCTTGTCGAGATACGGGCTGTATTCTTCAAGTCCAACCGAGGCTTGGCGGATATGAGAAGGACCGAACCGGGAACCCGGACGGAAGCTGACAGTATAGTCCATTGGCATTCCGTAGATGACCGCTTTGGAATTCTCATAATCCTCGGAACTGCAAATAAATACGTTACCAGAATAAGCTTGATCCAATTTCATTAATGATTTCCCCTTTATTTCGTTAAGTCTTCCACGAATTTAGGAAGTACAAAGGCTGCCTTATGCAAACGTGGTGAGTAATATTTGGTGTCCATCTCTGGAATTTGAGTCTCATCCACTTGAAGTGGATCATGTTTCTTGCTGCCCATTGTGAATGTCCACAGACCGCTTGGGTACGTTGGAATGTTACAGCCGTATACATGTACAATGGGGAAGATTTCTTTCACATCCTTGTTCACCTTTTGAATCAGGTCTGCTTTGAACCAAGGGTTGTCGGTTTGTGCAACAAAGATGCCATCCTCTTTCAGTGCTTCATGGATCCCTTGATAAAAACCACGCTCAAACAGTGGTGCAGCAGGACCTACAGGCTCCGTGGAATCCACGATGATTACATCGTACTCATTTTTATGTTCAATAATATGCATATAGCCGTCATTCACGAGCACTTCAACATTAGGCTCGTCCAGTTTACCGGCAATTTCAGGCAAATATTTTTTGGAATACTCAATAACTTTACCGTCGATTTCGACGAGAATTGCTTTTTCTACTGCAGCGTGTTTGATGACTTCACGGATAACGCCGCCGTCACCACCACCAACAACCAAAACTTTTTTCGGATTCGGGTGAGTATTCAGGGCAGGGTGAGCCGCCATCTCGTGATATACGAACTCGTCTTTCACAGTGGTCATCACCATACCGTCAAGCAGCAGCATGTTACCGAATTCCTCGGTTTCTACCATGGCCAAGTCCTGAAAGTCCGTCTTCTCGCTTACATATGTCTGCTTAATCTTCGCGGTAATCCCGAATGCCGGGGTTTGTTTCTCCGTGAACCACAATTCCATGATCTCTACCTTCTTTCCGTAAAGTTATTGATCAGCCATATCAAGCATGGCGCTGCACGCCGCCCGGTTCGCACAAGCATGCCCAGCGTTCGGCGCCAAAGCATTAGGGTTGCTGGCTGCGGGAAAGGTCCGCGTTCACTTCATTATATAGATTAAATTGACCACAGCGTGCTAAGCGTCTGACCGATCAACGAATCAATGACAATTGGTGCTGTTCGTCTTTCTGTGCCTTTTTGTATGTTGTGCCGAACTGCTACTTTTCATTACCCTTTTGCATTATACGCGATAGATGTTTATCCTGCAAAACGGTTTTTTCTGCAGAAATGCTACATTTTAAACTGTTCCGCGGCAGACTGAATATCCCTGTCCATGAAATCCCATACTGGGAAGAAAAGAAGAAAGGAGCCCGTTCCATGACTCAACATCGCCAGAAAACCCGCAAACGCGGGTTCCGTTTATTAAAATGGATCAAAAGCCTCTCTCTGCTCGCTGTTCTCGGCGTTATTGCAACGACTGCAGGATTGGTCTATCTATATGCGACCAGCCTACCCCTAGCTGATTCGGATCGCAACTCAAGGCTGCTGGATAGCCAAGGCGAAGTCATTGCCACCTTCTCTGCAGGCGGCAAGGATTCCGTGCCTGTGCAGCTTCAGGACATCTCAAAAGACCTGGTCACTGCCACTCTGGCTGTCGAGGATCGAAAATTCTATGACCATTATGGTTTTGACATTCAAGGGGTGGGACGGGCCGTGCTCGTTAACCTGCAGCATATGGAAATGTCCCAAGGTGCCAGCACCCTCACACAACAGCTTGCGCGAAATCTATATCTTTCCCATGAGAAGACCTGGACTCGCAAGGCCAAAGAGGCCATGTACACGGCACAGCTTGAAATGAAGTACAGCAAGGATGAAATTCTGCAAATGTATCTCAATGAAATCTATTATGGTCATGGTGCCTACGGAATTGAGGCAGCTTCGCGCATGTATTTCGGCAAATCAGCCAAACAGCTCGATTTGGCGGAAAGCGCCATGCTCGCAGGCATTCCAAAAGGCCCCACCTACTATTCTCCATATAACCATATGAAGAACGCGAAGGATCGGCAGAAAATCGTACTGGCCGCCATGGTTGATATCGGCAAGATAACAAAAGCCGAAGCGGACAAGGCTTATGAGGAAATGCTGTCTTTTAAACCGGAAAGTGAACGGAAAACAGTAGAAAGCGCGCCTTATTTCCGGGATTACATTCGCAGTCTTGCGGTCAAGGAGCTGGGCATTAGTGAAGCAATGCTGGACCATGGAGGACTAAATATATACACCACTCTGGATCTGCGTGTGCAAAAAGCTGCTGAAGACGCTGTAGCCAAAGGCATGGATCCGAGCAGTGAACTGGAGACAGCTCTCGTGTCCATAGACCCTCGTACAGGCTATATCAAGGCTATGGTAGGCGGCAAAAACTACCGGAACAATCAGATCAACCATGTTCTGGCGACGACACGCCAGCCAGGATCTGCATTTAAGCCTATTATGTATCTGGCTGCACTGGAATCCAAAGAGCTGACAAGCGCCTCTATCTTTAATAGCGAACCAACCCTGTTTCACTATGACAATGATCGCAAGACCTATAAACCGGGCAATTTCGGCGACAAGTATCTGGGGGAAATTGATCTAAGGCAGGCAATTGCCGCTTCAGACAATATCTATGCGGTCAATACAATTATGCAGATCGGGCCTGAGCAGGTCGTGGATATGGCCAAAAGTCTGGGGATTACAAGCAATCTTAGTGCTGTCCCTTCTCTCGCCTTGGGCACTTCGCCCGTGAGCCCACTGGAAATGGCTTCGGCCTTCTCCGTCATCGCTGCAGGCGGACAACGGATCCCTCCTGTCGCCATTCTGCAGGTGACGGATGCAGCAGGACGTGTAATCTATGAAGCACCACAAACCAAGGCCGAAAATGTGGTAGAACCTGCCGCCGCATATGTACTGACACGTTTAATGGAAAGTGTGTTCGAAAATGGTGGTACAGGGAATCGGGTAGCTACAACGATTAAGCGCCCCGTAGCAGGCAAAACCGGTACGACCAATACGGATGCCTGGATGGTTGGCTTCACCCCCGAACTCTCTACCGCAGTATGGGTCGGTTATGATCAGGGCAAAGCCATCTCCACGTCGGATGGACGCCGCGCAGCACCGATGTTTGCCCAATTTACAGAACAGGCACTTGCAAGTGTGCCGCCTAAGATCTTCCCTGTTCCCGATCATGTGGTCAGTGTATATATTGATCCCGAGTCCGGAAAACTGGCGGGTAATGGCTGTGAAGAGAAACGGCTTGAGGTTTTCATTGACGGTACTGAACCGACAGAAACCTGCAGCGGGGCAACGGAGAATACGGATCCCAAAAAGAATGAAGGAAGTCGTGAGGTACAGAATCAAGAAGGAATCCAGGAAGAAAAGCATTCGTGGTGGAGAGACTTTAAACGTTGGTGGGTAGAATGACGCAACTACGTAATGACTTAATTGCGTCACTGTGATTGACCGGCTTCAGGTTCTTTCTGCAGGTCAGTCTTGTTCACTATTTCTAATCCTCTTCCCACTTGTAAAGCAAAAGCCCCGAACCGATCATTTCGGTTGCGGGGCTTTTCATGCTCCTTTTAAAGGATACAGCATACAAGGCTTTTATCAGGAAAGTGCTTCTTTTAGTTCATCCGGAGAAGCGTTCCACCACTCTTCATTGTGTGTAATCAACAGCTTCTTGAGAGCTGCACGATCCTCTGGTCCGAGCTCATCCAGCATGAAGCGGCGCTTCATTGCATAATCCATCCGGTTTACATGGTCAGCCAGCAGCTTCCATCCTCGTTTCGCCTCGGTATCAATCCACATCTCGCACGCTGTTGCTCCGCCGTACAACTGTCCCTGTTCCGTGCGGTCCACAGCTACCCAAACCAGCCATACCTGGCGACCGTTAGGTACATCTTCCCGATTCGTCGAAAACTTAATTCCACGTTCTACCTTGCTCTTTGCATGCATGGCACCAATATCAATCTTTGCCTCGCCATTATCAATAATAACCGGCGACAGGTTGTTCAGATCAATGGAGCCTGCACCGAAACCTTTATGTTTGCTCTTGGCACTTACGATATTCAAGGCAATCTGTTTTTTGCCGTTTTGCTCGTTTTGATCCATAGTTATAGCCTCCAAGGGTTGATACAAATATTTTAACTAATAATCGCCCCATTGCAAACATATACATGCTGTAGATGCTTGTCAACGGGAGGTATTTAACGATGATTCCACTACGCGCCAAGAGCTGGCTTACTGCAATTCTGGCCCTGTGTGTGTTTACCGGAGCCATATGGATCACTCTGGATCACACTCGTTCTACGACATCCGACTTGCCAACGCTCGCCCCGGAATTGGGCAAGCCTCCGGCAAAGGTCCAAACTCCGGCACCTCCAGAAAGTGTACAGACACCTACTGCTGAGGTGTTCAGCAACCGCGTGGTGGAATATCACATGGATGTGAAGCTGGTAGACGGCAATGTTTTGGAGGGAACGCAGACGCTGACCTGGACTCATCCGGGTAAAAAAACAGTCAGCGAAATTTATTTCCACCTATACCCCAATGCATTCTCTTCTACTGACACCACATTTATGAAGGAATCCGGCGGAAAGCTTCGCGGTGATGTGATGCCAACGGACGGTTACGGCTCCATGAATATTACGGAGATGAAAACAGAGGACGGGCTTTCCCTCCTGCACCGGATGCAGTATGTACAGCCGGATGACGGAAACATGAAAGACAAAACGCTCATAAAAGTGAGATTACCCAAGCCGGTCAAGGGCGGAGAAACCATTACACTGCACACCCGGTTTGAGGTCAAGCTGCCCAAAATCTTTGCCCGTATGGGAACTGCTGAAAACTTCGTTATGGCGGGCCAATGGTTCCCCAAAATCAGTGTATACGAGCCTGCAGGCACGCGAGGACGTACGGCAGAGGGATGGAATCTGCATCAGTACCACGGCAATTCCGAGTTTTATGCGGATTTTGGCATCTATAGTGTGCGTATTCGGGTACCTGAAACATACAAGGTTGCCGCGACCGGGTTTCCAACAAAGCAGGCTGTAATTAAAAATGGCGAGAAGATCTATCAATTCTATGCTGACGATGTACATGACTTCGCCTGGGCAGCCTCACCTGACTTTGTTTATGCAGAAGAACCCTTCTCCACTCCCAACGTGCCAGGTGTACGAATCAAGCTCTATCTGGACCCTGCCCACCAGGATCTGAAGGAACGTTACTTCTATGCGGCCAAAGCAGCTCTTTCGAATTACAGCAAGTGGTTTGGTCCGTATCCGTATTCCACGCTCTCTATCGTTGTCCCACCAAAAACAGGCAATGGAGCAGGCGGCATGGAGTATCCTACCTTAGTTACAGCCTTCGGCGCGGACGACACTACACCAGGCTACGATCTGGAACGCACGGTTGTACACGAGATTGGCCATCAGTACTTCTATGGTATGGTTGCCAGCAATGAATTTGAAGAAGCCTGGCTGGATGAAGGGTTCACCTCTTACGCAGAAGACAAACTGATGGAGCAGGAATACGGACTTATTCCGAATCTTCCCGTTCAATCCGGCTTAATTACTTCGCCTGCCTCACTCACTCAGGAGTCCTGGAAGTTTGATTCGCAGAATCATTACGCAGCCAATGTTTACACAAGGGGCAAGCTTGTGCTGCTGGGCATCGAACAACAAGTAGGCGCTAAAACGATGGAACGCATTCTTTCAACTTATGTCAAAAAATATCGATTCAAACATCCCACTTCGGCCGATTTCCAAAAGGTCGTGGAGCAAGTGACCCGTAAGTCCTGGTCTGATTATTTTAATCAATACGTATATGAAGACGGAATGGCCGACTTCGCCGTGGAGAATATCCAGGTCAAGCCTGTTGAGAAAGACGGTCAAACGTTGTATGAATCATCGGTAACATTAGTAAAGAAAGGCAGCGACTACGAGAAGGTACCCGTTCGCATCGTTTTTGAAGATGGACACATCGTCGCCAAGGAATGGGATGGTAGTAACGGTCGAATTACGTACAAGTTAACGTACAGCTCGCCTGTATCTTGGGCCATGACCGATCCGTTATATACCGTTGTGCTGGAGAACCGTCATATGAATAACTTTTTGAAAGCCGATCTGGATGAACCATCCAAGTTCCGCTGGAGCATGAGTGTAACCAAGCTTATTGAAGCTATATTCGGAGGTCTGTCATGGTGAGGTGGAGACAGTGAAAGCAAAAATACGTGAGGGCTGGTTTCTCGTCCGTCAGCATATGTTCATTGTGGCACTTTTGTTTCTCTATCAGCTGGTGTGGGGTTACTTCATCTATAAAATGGTACAATCGGCAGTCATTCCCTTGCTGCTGCGCTATCCGGACCCTGACGCCGGGGAGCTGAGTACCATTTTATTTAAAATGGAAAGCCAGCTCAGTCTGTCTACCCATCCCGAGGTGCATCGCTATTTATGGATACTTGGGGCCATGCTCCTGCTCCGCATGCTGATTACCCCTCTCATCCAGGCAGGGCTACTCTATTCATTACAACACTTCAATCATACAGAAGAACGTATTCCTTTTGTACGTGGGATCAAGGCAGTGTGGAAACCGATGATGCTGCTTCATTTCATTAAAACGCTATTATTGCTGCTGCCTGCGTACTGGTTGATCCCCAAGCTGTATAGTATCTTTCTGGATGGATTCCACTCGCTGCAGCTGCTGCTGCCAGGCATTCCATATGTAGCCGGATGGATTGTATATGGATGGATCATACATCATGCTTTGTTATATATGCAGTTTGGCGCTACAGCTCCCGAGGATCAGGGCGGGGTAAAAGGTACATTTATCGGTCTATTGCTCGCCTTGCGTCATATCATTTCTCTCATTGGTATTGCAGTGGTTCTGGGAGGAATTCATCTGCTCATCTTCGGTGCCTTCACATCTGCTTCGTGGTTCCTGACAGGTCTCATGGGTCTGATCCTGCAACAAACCTATCCGCTCGCCAGATGTTTGTTGGATATATGGAAGATATGCGCTCATTTCCGTCTGTGGCAGTCCAAGTCCTCCAAAGGTTAAAAAGTGTAATGAACCGCACGAAAATTGTTACCATCTTCATGTAAACTTATGTCAATGTTAACGCTTCACAAACGCAAACCCCGACCTTTCCCCGTCAAAGGTCGAGGTTTTTTTTGCTAATTTTCTTGTTAAACGTTGCCAAAGGCTTACTCCTCTGTTACAATAATCGCAGTGAGTTTTTAGTAACAACTTTGTAATCTTTACCTTATGAATTGTAACTACTTAAAATTAAATCGTCATTTCTTGATTTCGCAGGTGCACAACTAGCATAGCCAAATTCCTGGCACCTGGGAAGCGGGGGAACCAGTTATGGGTGAATTGATCTTGCTACAGAGGGATCATAGGGGACCTTCAACCGAATCCTTAAGCTAACCTCGCAGGCGTTGGAAGGGGTATATCTCTTGTTCAAAAAGAAATTAACAGCAGCTGTCCTTAGCTTAACATTTGCACTATCACTTGGAGCAGGCAGCGCATTCGCAGATTCAAAAATGGATAAAGTAATTGATTCAGCAATGGGAACTACATACAAAAGTGGTGGAACAACGCTTAACGGCTTTGACTGCTCTGGATTCACACGGTATGTATTCGAAAAGCTGGGCATCGATTTGGCTCGTCAATCCAGTTCCCAATTCGACATGGGTGACTCGGTATCCCGCATGGAAATGAGACCAGGCGATCTGGTTTTCTTCAATACAACGGGTAAAGGGGTTTCACACGTAGGGATTTTCGTGGGAGAAGGAAAGTTTGCACACTCCTCGTCTTCCAAAGGAGTTACCATTAGTTCTTTGAGTGAGAACTACTGGGCCAACCGCTATGTTGGCGCTAAACGGATTATGAGCACGGACGCATATGAATCACTGGCCCTCGACTAGGGACAAGCTGAGCAACATCATACTGTAACGAAGCATAAATCAACCGCCCGGTAAATTCTCCGCAGGAATGTATCCGGCGGTTTTTTTGTGCTTGTTCGTCCGTGCCCTTATGATGTTTTTACCCATCCTGCTATAATATAAACGAAATTCCAGGAACTTTTGTTTCACTTTTTTTCAAGGGAGCAAAACCTTGCCAAATGCCCTCCTCTTTTGTAGAGTGAAATCAGGATTAAATATGAAATGACATATGTTATAAACGATTAGCGTATGACTAAAAGTAGCTTGTTCACAATGAAAGGAGCGTGCAGTGGTGTGGATGAAGCTTCTGTAACGTTTCACGTTGTGCCGATGCAGGAAGAACATGCAGCATTGATCTGCAGCTGGACATATGAACCACCCTATAACATCTATACCTGGCTGCCCTGGGAACAGATGAAGGCGCTGGAGGTTGAATTCGGCGATGAGCAGCTTCGAAAAGAGCAATATGCAGTTGTACTCGGAGAGCAGGACCAACTTTGCGGATTCGTTCAATTCTTTCCTCTTGAAGGCGTGACGCGGATTGGGCTTGGTATGCACCCCGAACAGTGTGGACAAGGTCGCGGTACTGCCTTCGTCTCTGCGATCGTGAAGGAAGCCATTCGGCGGAACCCTAGTCATGAGATTGATCTCGAAGTACTCACCTGGAATACGCGAGCTATCCGGGTTTATCTCAAGGCCGGATTTGTCACCAAGGATACGTATGAACGACAGACACCAAGCGGTTTGAAGCCTTTTTATTGCATGGTCTATGAAGGACCTCGTTAACCGTTAAACCGCATAACCAAAAGAAATTCATGCCCGTTTATGTGATTAGTTCAAAAAATTACCACAAAATGCTATGATGTCTTAACAGGTTCCGTTATAATGATATGGACAGTTTCAGTTTAGATGATCTTTCATTCTGGAGGGGACATAACGGATGCACAAATGGATCATGAGCGGGGTATTTTTTGCAGCATGCGCATTGGCTATTGTATTAATGTTTACGCTTCCAGGGAAAGAGGAAGTGGCTGAAGAAGCGAAACCAACCATGCCGGAAGTGGCAATGGATGCCGGACAGGCTGAAGCACTGGTCAAAGCCAATTGTATAACGTGTCACGGAGATCAGCTTCAAGGTGGCGTAGGACCTGCTCTCGCAAACATTGGCAGCAAGGATGATGTGGAGAAGATCTACTCTACCATTATCAAAGGTAAAGGCGGCATGCCTTCCTTCAAAGACAAGCTGAAGGACGAGGAAATTGCCAATATCGCGATGTGGCTGGCCGAGAAGAAATAAGGTTCATGATATACAGCAAAGAGGCCCCTGCCTTCCCTCTCGGGAATGGTACGGGCCTCTTCGTCATATCGTTCAGCCTCTGGCTGCGTGTTCTGCCAAAAAGGCTTCCACTTCACGTGCATACGGCATCCCCGACTGGGCGCCGAGCTTCGTTACGGATAACGCGGCCGCTCCCATGGCATAGCCTACTGCCGCGTCCAGTGTTTCCCCGCGCGCGAGGGCTACCGCCAGCGCGCCGTTGAAACAATCGCCAGCGCCGGTCGTATCGACGGCGCTTACGGCGTAGCCCGGCGCACGGCAAGCGCCGGCACGCCCTGCCTGTACGCGGCCGCCTGGCGCTGCCGCGTACACAGCCCCCTCGGGGCCGAGCGTCGTGACGACAGCGGCCCCGAGCGATGCGGCGAGCTCTGCGACCGCCGCATCCACGTCTTCCGGCCGGAGATCATCCCGGCCGGTAAGCACGGCAAGCTCGCTGCGGTTCGGCGTGACCACGTCGACGCACCGCAGGAGCTCCTGGGGCAGACCCGGCACCGCTGGGGCCGGGTTGAGCACCACCAGTGCGCTGCCTTCTGCCGCCAGTTCGGCGGCGCGGGTAACCGCTGGCAGCGGGATCTCCAGCTGCAGCAGCACCGCTGCGGCTGCAGTCAGGCTTTTTACCGTGTCCGCCTCTTCCAGCATCTCCGGCACAACTTGTCCATTCGCTCCAGGAATAACGATAATCCGGTTGTCTCCCTTGGAGAGCCAGATGGATGCTGTACCTGTTACAGTGTCTTCCAATACACGAACCTGCGAGGCATCTGCCCCACTATCCGTCAGACTGTGCAGCAAGCGCTCCCCAAAACCGTCTGAACCCACTGCTCCAATCATCGTGGTCTGTCCACCCAGACGTGCAGCAGCAACGGCTTGGTTAGCCCCCTTGCCGCCCGCCAGATAGTGAAGCTCCTCACCGCTTACCGTTTCTCCCTCTTCCGGGATAATATCGGTCTTCACCACGAGGTCCATATTGAGACTGCCTACAACCGCGATCAGAGGCTTATTCTGATTCATGTCTGACATGTATGCTTCCTCATTTCTTGGCAGCACAACGATAACCAATCCCGGCTATGTCGTCCTCATTTTCTCAAACGTTTCGTTAAACTGCTCTGCTTCCTTAATATCTACAGATGTAATTCCACCCTCATCCCACGACGTGAGACGCAGCGTAACCGTTGTATAATCAATCGTAATAAAAGGGTGATGATTAAATGCTTCCGAGATCGCGGCGACCTCATCCACGAATGCAATCCCTTTCATGTAGTTGGAAAATACGAACTTGCGGACAATCCACCGTCCCTCTTCCAGTTCCCAGCCTTCCAGCCTTCCCAGATGAGCTTCGACTTCTTCTTGCGTAAAAACCATACGTTATCTTCCTCCCCATAAAGACGGCACAAAGGTTGTCTCTAACCCTCTCCCTCATGCCATCCGAAACCTTGGTGCTACCACAGTAACCCCAACCGTCATAGGTTAGCCGCTCTGCGGCTCGCCCGTTTCATGACTCTCATCTTACCACGTACAGAACTCAAAATCCAATACTGTAAAATGGCGTTAGAGCCAATAGCCGTGAGGCTTCCAGGCGTTTCCCCTCTCGGCTTCGACACTAGAATTCTCCTTAAATTCGGCCCTAGATTAGGGGTACAAATGTCAATTCTTCTTCCCCAATCAAAATATGAATGCGATGCTGCTCCTTGTCATGGATAACCACACCACTCCCTACAGGAATCACCGACTCGGTGCCCAGCGCATAGAACAAATCCTCTGCCAGAGCTTCGTCTACTTCGAGCTGCTCGTTTTCACCCAAACGGGACCAATCCTCTGCATCCATTTCAAAAAAAACATAACGATCCGGAATGCGGCCGATCGCCTGTGTCAAATCTGTCAATATTCCTTCATAATCCCGTCCATGCTTTACGCCCATTGGCTTTTTCACTCCTGTTTGGCCCCTAAAGAGCTGATTTGTTCTTATTATACCTGAAAATAACCCTTAAAAAAAAAGGGCTTCTGGTCGATAAATACTATACATGACCGTTTCAGCTGTTACAGCATTTCTAAAAAATGCCATAGGTTAAACGGATTGCGGCCAAACATTCGCCCGGAAGCCCGAATACAGCCGCTTGAAAGGATTCAATTTTATCTCATGGATGAGGTGTATGATGGAAATTTCAACGATTATCGGACTAGTTTTAGGGCTGGTTTCACTTGTTCTCGGGATGTTCCTGAAGGGTGCTCCCCTGATCAATCTGGTTAACAACCCGGCAGCCTACGTTATTATCTTTGTTGGTACAGCAGCAACAATCTTCATGGCATTTCCAATGTCTGAAGTTAAAAAAATCCCCAAGCTTTTCGGGGTACTCTTTAAAAAGCAGCAACTGATTGACCGTGTTTCACTGATCGGCACATTTATGGAATGGGCTTCCACTACCCGTCGTGAAGGTTTGCTGGCACTGGAATCAAAAGTCGAAGAGATTGACGATCAATTCCTTCGCAGCGGTATGCGCATGATTATTGACGGCAATGACCAGGAATTTGTTAGTGATGTTTTGATGGAAGATATCCATGCCACCGAAGAGCGTCACCGCGGAGGAGCATTGATCTTCGCACAAGCGGGGATGTACGCTCCAACCCTCGGGGTTCTCGGGGCCGTTGTAGGTCTGATTGCAGCCCTGGCCGACCTTAGTGATATGGAAAAGCTATCTCACGCGATTGCGGCTGCGTTCATCGCTACACTCCTTGGTATTTTTAGTGGTTACGTGTTGTGGCACCCGATGTCCAACAAGTTGAAGCGGATGTCCAAGAAAGAGATGGAGATCAAGCTGATGATGGTTGAAGGATTGTTATCCATTCAATCCGGTGTATCCACCATTGCCATCAACCAAAAATTATCTGTATTCCTGACACCTTCCGAACGTAGACAGCTGGAAGAGAAGGAGGGATCATCAGGTGAAAAAGGCTAAAAAACATGAGCCGCACGAAGAACATATAGACGAGAGCTGGTTGCTCCCGTATTCTGACTTGATGACACTGTTGCTTGCCCTGTTTATTACGTTGTTCTCCATGAGTTCTCTCGATGCAGCCAAGTTCGAACAGATGGCCTCGGCACTGAGCAGTGCACTGAATGGCGGCGCAGGTGTATTGGATCATACATCCATGAATCCTACGGAAGCCACAACCGACCTGGGCAAAAACAAACAGGTGCCTGAAGAGATCACCAAGAACAAATCTGCTCAGATTACAGATGCACAGATGGCACAAAAAGAGCAGGAAGATCTGGAAAAACTCAAGAAACAACTGGACCAATACATTAGCAAAAACGGGCTATCCGACCAACTCAACACCAAGCTGAATCAATCTGAACTGAAGATCACCATCAGTGATAACGCTCTGTTCTCTTCCGGGCGTGCAGATGTGAAGCCTGAATCGCGATCCCTGGCAAAAGCCATATCCAACATGCTTCAGGAGTTTCCGCAATATGAAGTGGTTGTATCTGGCCATACTGATAATATTCCCATCTCGAACAGCCAATATAAGGATAACTGGGATCTAAGTGCGGATCGCGCACTGAACTTCCTTAAAATCCTCTTATTGAACGACGCGCTGGACCCTGCGAAGTTCACACCTAGCGGGTATGGTGAGTATCACCCGGTTGCCAGTAACCAGACCAATGTTGGACGAGCTCAGAATCGCCGTGTAGAGGTTTCTATTATCCGGAAGTATCAAAGCAACAATTCGACTGTGAAAGCAGTTAATCCAGCAAACTAGAAGTGAATGCAAGTTCAAAAGGACGTTTTTCTCTCCAGTAGAGGAAAACGTCTTTTTGATGTGTAAATGTTTATTACCGTGATATCAAAAAAGCTCTGCTTTCTTTTCTTCAGAAAAGATATGCAGAACTTTCATGAATTAAACGATTTATTCCAGAGAGTAGTTCAGCAGGCTGCCCAATTCCGACTTCTCCGCAGCTGTCAGCTCTCTCCACTTCCCAGTAGCCTGTTCACCCAGATGGATATTCATGATACGTACACGCTTCAATTTACGCACCTCGTAACCAAAGGCACTGCACATTCTGCGAATCTGCCGATTCTTCCCCTCGGTCAGTATAATTCGGAATACTCGCTCAGAGATTCGAGTGACGGTGCAAGGCAGCGTCATTTCACCGAGAATTTTGACGCCCGTGCTCATCCCCTTCAGAAAACTTGGCGTGACAGGGCGGTCAACTGTAACGATGTACTCTTTCTCATGGCGTCCCTCTGCTCTAAGTATCCGGTTGACGATATCTCCATCATTGGTCATCAGAATGAGCCCTTCGGAATCTTTATCCAATCGGCCAATTGGAAAAATGCGCTCCTTGTGCCCAACAAAGTCAACGATGTTACCCTTGATATGCTGCTCGGTTGTACTCGTAATACCGACCGGTTTATTCAGTGCAATATATACATGTTTTCTTTTTTCCTTGATAGGCTGACCGTTGATCCGTACGTCGTCGCCTTCTTCCGCCTGACTTCCCAGTTCGGCGGTTACGCCATTAATGGTCACTTTCCCGCTCTCCACTAATTTGTCCGCTTCACGCCGGGAACAATAGCCTGTTTCACTAATAAATTTATTAATACGCAAAAGGTAATCTCACCTCATCTAGTTCTCTTCGTCTGTAAACGCATCTTCCGCCCGATCGTCCTCTTCTACGCTCTCCGGGAGCTGTTTGGTAGCAGGAAGATCAATGATAACGGTCGTGCCCTTGTTCATGACGCTTTTAATATCCATCATGCCCTTATGTGATTGAATGATGCGCTGACTGACCATTAAACCAAGTCCTGTTCCAGACTCCTTATTGGTAAAGAACGGCTCGCCAAGCTTCGGCATCATCTCTTCCGGAATTCCGATACCCTCATCCTTAATTTCAATCCGCACCCGGTTTAATTCCTCATCATGGTCAAGGCGAATCCGAATGCTGCCTCCGTTCGGCATGGCTTCCATACCATTCTTAAGCAGATTGATGAACACTTGCTTCAACTGATTCTCTTCACAGTGTACCATAGCTGAATCCGATGATGCATTTAATACAAATTCAACCCCATGCAGATGTGCCTGGCTATCCAGCAGCGAGATCACATCGCCGAGAATAAAGCGGATATCCCGCTCCTGGAAGTGAACAGCCTGTGGTTTGGCCAAAATCAGGAATTCGCCTACGATCAGATTAATGCGGTCGAGTTCCGACAGCATCAAGTCGAGATGTCGATGATTCAGTTTGTTCGTCTCCTGCTGCAGCTGCAGGAAACCACGCAGCGTTGTAAGCGGGTTACGGATTTCATGCGCAACACCTGCAGCCAGTTGGCCTACGGTTGTGAGCTTCTCTGAGCGTCTGAGCAGCTCTTCCATCCGGTTGCGGCTCGTGATATCCCTCGACACACTAATTAGTGCGGTAATTTCGCCTAATTCATCGCGCACAGGCGCTGTACTGACACTAACTTCAACCCGTGTGCCATCTTTTTTCATCCATATAGTTTCATTCGAGGTAATGGATAGTCCTTCTATGAGCTGGGCATGCTGCTGCTTCATTTCCTCTTCCGCTTCAGGCGGGATGATCTTCAGCCTGCGGTTTTCGACCTCTCGGCTTCGCCAGCCATATAGTTGTTCAAATGCCCGGTTTACACGCAAGACCTTACCATCTAGATCGGTAATATGAATGGCATCGGCGGTTTGATTAATGATGGATTCCAGATGCTCCTTAACTGCCCTGTTCTCCTCATACATCTGTTTCAACCGGTTGGTATAGTGGCCCAGATTGCGAATCATGGCATTAATCCGATTGGCCAGCTGCCCCAGCTCGTCCTTCCTTCTTACTTTCAGACGGAAGTCGAAATGTCCATCCGCTACATCATTCACTTTGCCCAGGATGGATTGAATAGGACGTGTAATATATCCTGCTAACAAATAGCTGCCAAAGATCACAATTTCAAGCAGCACCAGCGATATGGAAGCATGACTGACCAATTGTTCCGATACCATGGAGGATATTTGTTTATAGTCCATGACAATACTAATGACATATGATGCTTCATTCGGCGTGAAGATGGGAATGAAGCTTTTTAACACCTTCTGCTCATGTGTTTCACTGACAAACGATACATTTTGCCCGGTTCGGATCGCCCTCACGACTGCCCGGTGGTCCTCATCTGCGGTACCATACTGATACGTACCAAAACGAATCGGTCTATTATTCAACTTGCTGTAGTTGCTATCCCTTCCATCGTCACTCATATTGGGACTGCCAAAAGTCAATGGATTGATACCCGTGATCTCCAAGATGGAAGGATTCACTTCACGAATTTTGTTCAATATCTCATCCGGACCAGAGATCTTCACATAGTCATCAACTTCAGCATTATTATAGAAGGGATTGATTATGTAGTTCCTCTTGCCATCATGATAATAACCCCAGATATCAATGTCCGATGGACTGGACGTCGAGTACTCGAAACCATCGGACCAAAAGTGATCCAATTTTTGCCCTTGAGTGATGGTAACCTGATGTTTTTCGAACAATTGCTTAAAGGCTTGATACCAATAGGTCATTTTCTTTGTGGATAAACCAACTTCGCGCGGATCGGAAGAGCGGGTTACAACGATATCATCCTCGGTTTGTTCCATGAGAGAGATATGCGATACCCCCACTTTTTTGCTTAAACGTACAAGTTCTTCATTTGTGATATTATTAATATCCGGGTCGAGTTCTTCTGCAGCCATGACTGAAGCAAGCCATAGATTATTACCAATCTGGCGTTTTACATAATCCAAACTATTCTGATTCTGTTCGACAGAAATTGCAATCTGTTTGGCCGTTAGGACCATCTTGGTTTCACTGTCCTGCCTAAGATTTTCCTCGGTAGTATAATAACTCAGCGCGATATTCAGAATCAAAATAACAAGCACCGAGCACGACATAATCATGGATAATTTCGTTTTAATAGACAACTTTTTTAGTTCACCTCTCGGCTTGTACCCTTTGGCGATATATGGCAAAACCTATCTCCATCATAACGGTTGTGTGTGATTTTGAAAAGGATAAATGCCCCTAGTCCAAAAGTTACCGCTTGGCTAAAAAGCTCGAATTTCATTGTTTTTTGTCTTTGCCGTGCCTACAATGAGATTAATCACTAAAACTATACACAAATCCACAGGCTTGTGGATATCCTGTTCATAACTATGTGAGCAACTCGGTAGTTATCCACAGAGTTATGCACATCATGTTAACAAACGAATATTTGTTCGCCGAATAAATGCTTTGGAAGGAGCTTTAACTGTAATGAACGAACACCCAATCCCGGTAGATCTTTCGCATCTTACGGAGGAACAGCAGCACGAATTCTGGATGCGTGAAGCCATTGCTGAGGCGCTAAAAGCTGAGGCACTTGGGGAAGTCCCTATCGGAGCCGTTATTGTGCAAAATAACCAGATTGTCGGACGAGGATATAATTTGCGCGAGACCACTCTTGATTCCACTGCACATGCGGAGATGGTCGCTATTCGTCAGGCAAGCGAAACGATCGGAGCCTGGCGCCTGCTTGATTGCAGCCTGTATGTGACACTGGAACCTTGCCCTATGTGCGCAGGTGCCATTGTACAGTCCCGAGTGCCAAACGTTATATATGGCACTGCTGACCCCAAAGCCGGGTGTGCAGGAACCTTGATGAACTTGCTGCAGGAGCCGCGGTTCAATCATCGTACTGAGATTATTCCTGATGTCCTTCAACCGGAATGCTCCACGATGTTGACCCAATTCTTCCGTCGGTTACGCAAGAAGTAATACTTATACTTTTGATCTTGAGAGGATGTGCACTGCTATGGCATTAACACTGTATGATACTCCCAACGGAATTAGCCTCCGGTTACTCACCACCGGCGATACGCAAGCTTATCTTGAGCTGATCCAGGTTACTCGCGTTCCCTACCAAGCTGTAGAGCCTCTTCGAGATGATGAGTTCTACACACTGGATGCTCAAACAAGGCGGATTCAGGACCGTCTAAAAGCGGCTGAAGAAGGTACAGGTTATCAGTTTGGCATCTACACCATCAAAGACGACCTGCTTATTGGACAAATCAGCCTGAATAACGTCTCCTATGGCGTTGCCAATTATGCTGATATGGGTTATTTTATCCATCCAGACTATCAGGGTGGTGGACGTATGACAGCAGCTGTTAAACTGGCTGTTGCCTATGCTTTCCGCGCCTTGAAGTTGAATCGTGTTCAGGCCGCAATCCTGCCCACTAATGCCGGCTCCCAGCGTGTACTGGAGAAGAATGGATTTCAGGCAGAAGGCATTGCCCGTAAATATCTGAAAATCAACGGAAGCTATCAGGATCACCGAATTTATGCTGTTCTTGCTGAAGATTTATCGGAATCCCTGCAATAACAGATTTAAACTATAAAACAACAAAAAGCCGCCCGACATAAAGTCGAGGCGGCTTTTTTCACTTATTGCTTGGAATGGCTTAGTATCCGTAAGAAGAATTCATCAGTTCTTCGAATTCTTGCATTGTAATTACATTTTCACCTGTAGGGATATTGATTTTGAAGGCAGCCTTCTCATTGATTTTGGTGTAGGTGTTGGATCCAGTAAAGGCCAACTTCACTTCATCTTTGGTATCCACTGGTTTGATCAGCAGATCAGCTGCAATCTTTTGATAAACCGGGAAATCCTGCTTATCGAGTGCGAAATCAATGTTGAATTTGTTGATGGTCAACGTCTCTTTCAACTGATCCAGATCCTTAGACATTTCAGTCTGATCAGCTTCCGTGATGTTCAGATCTTCTTTGGCTTGATCAATATCAGCCTGATCCAGTTGCAGCATATCGCGGTATTCTTCTTTGGACAAGATGTCCAGCACTTTAGGCAGTGCTTTAGTCACCAGTACAGTAACTGCTTCTTTAACGTTGTCGTTAGTAACGGAGAATTGCACTACCTGCTTGGCATCTACACCTTCTGGCAGCTGTGCATCCTTAACATCTACATTTTTGAAGAATTTGTCTTGGTCGTACTCACTAAGAACAGCATCCATAACTTCATTGCTCAGTTTTTGCGTTTTGGCTGCGTCCATAGCATCAGGGTTCCATTCCGTACCCTCTTGCTCAGCCAATTCTTTCAGATCAAGCTCCAGGAACTTGCCAACCACCGTCTCGGGAATTGGGAAGAACGGAATGCTTGGCACTTTAACGTAAAGCTTCTCAGCTGTCATCACCATTGGAATGGTGAATGTCATACCCATATCACCTTTGAGCTCAAGGCTAACTGTCATTTCTGTTTGCATTGGCTCGCTTTGATATACGCCAGTTACGTTAAACTGAGCATCCTTCAACATGCTCATAAACTGAGTCATCGTTGGATCTTGTTGTGACTCGTCTGCAGGTTTATAGCTCAATTCATTAATTGTGAAATTGGAACTCATCTCATACGAAGTCAGTTTAGAAGCATTGGCCGCAGCCGTCTTCAGTGCCTCTTTCGGTTCTTGTTTGCTGCTACATGCTGTCAAAGCCAAAGATACCGTCAACAGCAACGTTAGAAGCAACGCCCCCATACGTTTAGTCATTTGTTTCTCTCCTCTCGTGATAACCCCAAAAAAATAATTCAACATCAATGATATACCATTTATTCTGAAACGGAAACACGATTTGGGAAATTTGTGATCTTCCCACACTAAAATGGCTACAAAGACCTACGTTAGCTTTTCAATTTCTATCATCATTGGTCATTATTTATGTATGAATACGCAAAAACCCCCTGTTAGGTAACAGGAGGTCTCATTATGCATCGATATATATCTCATAATACGATACTGAAATGGATGGGTATTCTTCTTACCCTTGTGGGTTGTTATGATCCACATGATTTTGATTTTTCACTTTTTTGGACCCCGACAACGGTTCCTGCCCAGATGAATGCTTTTCCGGACGGCGATGCTGCTCAGCAGCTTGAACTTCCGGTACAGGTATCGCTTTTGGTTTGCTCATGCCAATACCCCCTCTTCATGATTTTAGGAATGGGATGGGTCCATATCTTCCGTTTTGTCATGATTCAACGAATCCTGATGACGACGATCATTGGTATCTTGCTGAATTTGCTGTGCATGATGGCTGTTCACGGCTGGTTGCTCCAGATCAGCAACAACATTCTGCAAATTTTTATCGATGCCTGCCTTGGCTTTGCTCACTCGAATCACTCCTTCAATTGGGGCTATGTTCTTGTCTTGGACTGTAACGACTGGGCACATTCATGAATATGCCGTGTATAATCCTGAGCCAGCTCCTGGATGGGTTCTGTACGCTCATCTGTCGTTTGTCCATCCCGTTCTACATCAATCAGTTGTACACTGACCTCACGGGAGTCCACATACGCGCATTTGAAATCGAATGAGTACATTTGGTGTCCTGCAGTCGCGATATGAATACGAATAGCCTTCTGATCGGCTTCATCCGCCATTACCTGTGCCTGATCGCCGACATTCAGTACTTCCGGCAAACGCTCCTGCCATGCGCCTACAAGCTCTGTCTGATCTATATTTAACTCGCGGTTCATCTAACCACCTCCACTCCTATAAAGTGCGGCGAACAAGATGATTTTATACATGCATATGGAGTCAATTAGAGCCTGTTGATGCCTTTAATAACGAACCATGGCAGATAGCTCGATTGAGGGAAATGTTATATGCAAAAAAGGACCCGAGCTTATCGCTCGAGTCCTGTTATAGGTGTTGTTATGGCGGAGAGGGTGGGATTCGAACCCACGTGGAGTTGCCCCCTAACGGTTTTCAAGACCGCCCCGTTATGACCGCTTCGGTACCTCTCCAAAATTTGAAGTTTTATAAACTTGCCACGAAATAGATCATACCATATATACAATTAAAAAAGCAAGCTTTAGAATAAAAAAACCCGTCATAAATAATTGACGGGTTTTTTGGGTTGGCTTTATCATAATAAAACCCTATTCGCTATGTTAGGATCGACGTGCAATCACACTGATTCCACCCATGTATGGACGCAATGCTTCAGGAATAACTACAGTCCCATCTTCTTGCTGATAGTTCTCCAGAATAGCTGCGACTGTACGTCCAACTGCCAGTCCGGATCCGTTCAGGGTGTGGACGAACTCTGGCTTAGCCTTCGGCTCTCTACGGAAACGAATGTTGGCACGGCGCGCCTGGAAGTCTTCACAGTTCGAGCAGGAAGAGATTTCACGATATGTATTGCTTTCTGGCAACCATACCTCGAGATCATAGGTTTTCGCGGAAGTGAAGCCCATATCCGCTGTACACAGCGCCAAAACACGGTATGGCAATTCCAACAGTTGAAGCACACGTTCTGCATTTTGCGTCATTTTCTCCAATTCCTCGTAAGAAGTTTCAGGAGAAGACAATTTCAACAACTCAACCTTATTGAATTGATGCTGACGGATTAATCCACGTGTATCCCTTCCAGCAGAGCCGGCTTCAGATCGGAAACATGAGCTGTATGCCACGAAATGCTTCGGCAGATCCTCCGCATTCAAAATCTCTTCGCGATGATAGTTCGTTACTGGAACTTCTGCGGTAGGGATCAGATAATACTCCGTATCCTTAAGCTTGAACAGATCTTCTTCGAACTTCGGCAATTGGCCTGTTCCGAAGAGGCTGTCGCGGTTGACGATATATGGAGGCAAAATCTCCTCATATCCATGCTGATCACTGTGCAGATCCATCATGAAGTTAATCAGAGCTCGCTCTAGACGTGCGCCAAGTCCTTTGTAGAACGTAAAACGGGAACCTGTTACTTTGGCAGCAGCCTCAAAATCAAGGATATCCAGATCCTGCGCAATCTCCCAATGTGCTTTCGGTGTAAAACCGAACGACTTCGGTTCAGACCAGCGGCGAACCTCTACATTATCATCCTCAGAGGCACCAACAGGTACACTTTCGTTTGGAATGTTAGGGATGGCCATCGTCAGATCATTGATCTTCGCTTCCAGTTCCCGGACCTCTTCATCCATCGCTTTGATGCGATCAGACACTTCGCGCATCTCCACAATCAAATCATCTGCGTTCTCGCGATTCTTTTTCAGCTTAGCAACTTCACCGGATACTGTATTCCGGCGGTTCTTCAACGTTTCGCTCTCTTGCAGCAGTTCCCGGCGCTTTGCGTCCATCTCGGAAAATCCAGCAATGAGATCGAGTGACTTGCCACGGTTCGTTAACGCTTCTTCTACACGGGCATATTCATTCCGCAATATCTTTACATCAAGCATTATATACTCCTCCTAAATGACCTCACAGAAAACATATCAATAAACCTAAGCCTATCACATAGCCTTTGTGGAGTCGCGTATAACTTCATCTTAATCATTTTCAACAATAAAAAAACAACTATGAACCCCTGTGACACCCTACGCTGCGATTCCCGCTGTGTAAAGCAGATACGGGCAACATCAGGCATTCGACCAGATACAGCTCCTCCAGCAGTCTTACAGATTGCAGAAGGAGTGTTCCAATCCACCGGGGTATCATAAGTTGTCTAATATGCACTATTGGTTCTGTAGCGACTGCTTATAGGATTGGGCCATATCTACAAAATAAGAATGCAAACGGTAGTCATCGGTCAATTCAGGATGATATGAGCAGGCCAGCAAGTTTCCTTGGCGCGCGGTAACGATCTCACCTTTATAAGTGGAAAGAACTTCAACCTGTTCTCCAACACTCTCAATCAAAGGTGCACGAATAAACACTGCTCTTACTGTTTCATCGATTCCTTTGACAGGCAGGTCTGTTTCAAAACTTTCCCGCTGCCGCCCGAATGCATTTCTGGAGACAGTCATATCCATTAATTCCAAATGGGCTTCTTCCTGTCCTGAAATACGCTCAGCCATTACGATCAGGCCTGCACAGGTGCCGAATACCGGTTTACCCTTGGCAGCAAAGTCCCGAATAGGCTGCATGAAACCATATTTGCGCATCAATTTACCAATAGTGGTGCTCTCACCGCCAGGAAGAATCAGACCATCCAGTTCATCTAACTGCTCAACCTGTTTCACAGCCAGTCCCTCTGCACCAGCTCGCTCAACACTGCGAATATGCTCTGTAACCGCACCTTGAAGTGCTAACACACCTATCTTCATTTGCGTTCCCCTCTCCTACCAGCCGCGATCCTGTTATACGTCTAGAAGCCGTAATTAAGGAGATCCGTGTCCAGAGGTATATGGACACTACAGCAATCCATTTATCGTCCATGCAATGAGTTGTCGCTCCCACTATAACATGTGCAACTAACAAGGTTGTCCTTAGACTTTTGAGCTAAGTTATACGTAGAATTCTAACTTGATATTTTACCGGAAAAATTGTAAATACACAATGCATCCAGTCGCAATTTGGTGCTTATTGTCCTTATTCAAGTGAGTTAGATCGGAAACTTCTATTATCTGTAGTTATGGCCTATAGCATCAATTAGAACAGGTTTTTGATACCGTCAAACAGATCAACGAAGAAGTCCTTTACTGCACGGAAGAACAAACGGAACCATCCGCCTTTTTCAGCCTCTTCTGCGGTGATTAGGTTCACTGTTTTCTCCTGTGGTTCAATACCGTCAGCCTTATAGGTGTAGGTCACCGTTCCGACTTTCGTACCTGCTTTGATTGGAGCAACCAGCTTGTCTGCTTCCGTTACGTTTGCCTTAAAGGTAACATCCAGGTTTTGAGTGCCTTTGGGAACTACAAAGCTAACTGCATTGTCGGTCACTACGGGCACATTCGTTTCTTTACCTTTTTTCAGCGGAACAGCTTCCCAACCAGTCACTTTGGTTTTACCAGCGACAGCTTGCTTCACTTCGAAGTTGTTATAACCATAATCCAGTACTTTTTTCGTCTCTCTGAAGCGTGCAGGCTCGGAATCGGTACCCATAACAACACTGATCAGGCGCATACCATCACGTTCTGCCGTTCCTGTGAAGTTATTCCCTGCATTTGTGGTATGGCCCGTTTTCATTCCATCCAGGCCTTCATAGGCGTAGCTTTTGAAATTGGTTATATCTTTATTCGCTTCCAGCATCCAGTTGTAGTTGATAATTGGAGCTTTGTCATTGGGACGGAATTTATAAGATTGAATTGTTGTAAAGTCTGTGTAGTCGGGGTGATCCTGAATAATATATCTGCACAGAATTGCTGCATCCAATGCAGACATAACTGTCTCTTTATCTTCGGCCGGTTGGAAGTCGGCAGGCATATCCGCACGATCAAGACCTGTGGAGTTAATAAAGAACGTATCCTTCATGCCCATTCGCTTTGCTTCTTCATTCATCATCTTCACAAAAGCTTCTTCCGATCCGGCAACATATTCTGCCAATGCCACTGTTGCATCATTTGCAGATCCAACGGCCATAGCGATGTACAGCTCTTTAACCGTATGTTGGTCGCCTTCAGCCAGAAAAATACGTGAGCCTATGCTCTCCGCTGCATTTCTTTTAACCGTAACTACATCATCCCAGCCAAACTTCCCTTGCTTGACCTGCTCAGCCACAATGTACTCGGTCATCATCTTCGTCATGCTGGCAGGCGGCATGGCTTTGTCCGCATTCACATTAAGCAGAATCTGGCCTGTCGAAGCCTCCATGAGTACCGCAGATCTAACTTCAAGTCCAAGTGAGTCTACAGAAGGAACCTGCACGGCTTTTTCGGTCTTCGTTGTTGTCGCAGCAGCAGTCAGCACCTGACCCGAATCATTCGCAGCAGCCATCACCGGCATTACTGCAGACATGCAGAGCATATTGACCAGCATAACCGAGGCTACGCTTTTTTTGAGCATTTGGCGTTTCTTTTTGTTCATTTGTTTAGCTTTCAATGATAATACTCCCTTCGTTCCGAAGCTTCGCTTAATTGATGCTTCAGTGCAGCTTGAGCTGCATTTTTCTTGGTCCTTAACGATCGTAGAATATGTGGTGAAAAGTAGCTTTTTATGCGCTGTATCGAAAGAGCAATATCATTGCTCCATAAGTTTCATTATCGATTGTCACTTAGTTAGCATTAACCAATGCTTATGTAAAAGGACGTCCGCGCTTCTATATAGCTGGGCAACCTTTCGTGGCATTTGTTCCATGTGAAACAAGATTCATAGATTCACGTCAAAAAGCCGCCGCAACGCCCTAATCCGATAAAGGATCGTCACCGCTTTTTCTATTCTATCACAGGGGTATCCGCAAAAAAAGACAGGCCCGGCCAAAATCGCCAAGCCTGTCCTGGAAATGATTAACTCTCTTCAGATTACAACGAGTAGTTAGGTGCTTCTTTTGTAATTTGAACATCATGCGGATGACTTTCACGAAGTCCCGCACCAGTAATACGGATAAAGCCAGTATCATTGCGGAGCTGCTCAAGGTTGCTTGTTCCGCAATAACCCATACCCGAACGCAGACCACCAATCAACTGATGAATGGTATCTGACAATGGACCTTTATAAGCCACACGTCCCTCGATGCCTTCCGGAACGAGTTTTTTGTCATCATCCTGGAAGTAACGATCTTTACTTCCTTGTTTCATTGCAGCCATTGAGCCCATACCGCGGTAAACTTTGTAGCTACGTCCTTGGAAGATTTCAGTTTCTCCCGGGCTTTCAGCAGTTCCCGCAAACAAGCTTCCGAGCATAACTGCATGTGCACCTGCAGCCAATGCCTTTGTAATCTCACCTGAATATTTGATCCCGCCGTCCGCGATGATTGGAACTCCATACTCGCGTGCGACAGTTGCACAATCGTAAACAGCAGTTACTTGAGGTACACCGATACCAGCAATAACGCGTGTTGTACAAATGGAACCTGGACCGATACCCACTTTGACAACCGAAGCACCTGCCTCGATCAGATCACGAGTAGCTTCACCAGTAGCAACATTACCTGCAATAATAGTCAAGTTCGGGAAACGCTCACGCAATTGACGAACAGCTTCAATAATGTTGATGTGATGTCCATGTGCAGAGTCTACAGTAATCAAGTCTACACCAGCTTGTACCAATGCATCTGCGCGTTCAAAAGTATCTTTGGAGATACCAATTGCGGCACCAACCAGGAGACGACCTTGCGCATCCTTGGCTGCATTAGGGAACTGGATAGCTTTTTCGATATCTTTAATCGTAATGAGACCTTTCAGCGTATTGGACTCATCCACCAAAGGAAGCTTCTCAATTTTGTGCTTTTGAAGAATTCCTTCTGCTTCTTGCAGGGTTGTACCTACAGGAGCAGTAACCAGATTTTCACGAGTCATGACTTCACTAATTTTGATACCGTAGTCATGGATGAAACGCAAGTCACGGTTAGTCAAGATACCAACCAGCTTCTGATCACCTTCGACAATCGGTACACCGGAGATACGATATTTAGCCATAACTTCTTCAGCATCCGATACCAGGTGCTCAGCAGTCAGTGAGAACGGATTGGTAATAACGCCGCTCTCCGAACGTTTAACCCGATCTACTTCTTCCGCTTGCTGTTCAACTGACATGTTTTTGTGGATAATTCCAATACCACCCTCACGTGCGATGGCAATGGCCAGAGTTGCTTCAGTAACGGTATCCATACCAGCACTGATCAGAGGGATATTCAGTTTTACACTATCGCTCAAACGAACCGATACATCCACTTCTTTAGGCAGTGTCTCGGATTTCCGTGGCACTAGCAATACATCATCAAAGGTCAAACCTTCCTTACCAAACTTATCTTCCCACACGCAGGTGTTCCTCCTTATGTTTGCTCAGCTTTACGGTCCAAAACCCGAAGATCTCAGGCAGTATTTATGCCGAAAATACGTTTTCTGAAAAATTTATTATTGCCATCTTAGCAAAGCGATATTTAGACTGTCAAGGAAAAGTGCCTGGTTATATCAGGTGTACTGTCTGATGCATACAACTGTATTTCTTGAGCGGACAACTGCCGAGTATGCCAAAAACACCATCCGTTTTTAAATGGCGTTTATCCTCGAAATTTTTTAACTTTGTTTCAACTAAAACTACACAGCTTCCATATATTTACCTTTAAAAACAAATAAAAACCACCACCGAATTTCATCGGCAGTGGTTCTTTGCTTGGCAGCGTCCTACTCTCCCAGGACCCTTCGGTCCAAGTACCATCGGCGCTAGAGGGCTTAACGGTCGTGTTCGGGATGGGTACGTGTGGAACCCCTCCGCCATCGCCACCAAACGATGCTGCTATACTCAGAGATCATTCTCTGAAAACTAGATCCGAAACGAAACTTGCGATCAAAACCTGCTATTTGGATAAGCCCTCGACCGATTAGTACTGGTCAGCTCCATGCATTACTGCACTTCCACCCCCAGCCTATCTACCTCGTCGTCTTCAAGGGGTCTTACATACTGGGAAATCTCATCTTGAGGGGGGCTTCACGCTTAGATGCTTTCAGCGCTTATCCCGTCCGTACATAGCTACCCAGCGGTGCTCCTGGCGGAACAACTGGTACACCAGCGGTACGTCCATCCCGGTCCTCTCGTACTAAGGACAGCTCCTCTCAAATTTCCTACGCCCACGACAGATAGGGACCGAACTGTCTCACGACGTTCTGAACCCAGCTCGCGTACCGCTTTAATGGGCGAACAGCCCAACCCTTGGGACCTACTTCAGCCCCAGGATGCGATGAGCCGACATCGAGGTGCCAAACCTCCCCGTCGATGTGGACTCTTGGGGGAGATAAGCCTGTTATCCCCAGGGTAGCTTTTATCCGTTGAGCGATGGCCCTTCCATGCGGTACCACCGGATCACTAAGCCCGACTTTCGTCCCTGCTCGACTTGTAGGTCTCGCAGTCAAGCTCCCTTATGCCTTTGCACTCTTCGAATGATTTCCAACCATTCTGAGGGAACCTTTGGGCGCCTCCGTTACTCTTTAGGAGGCGACCGCCCCAGTCAAACTGCCCACCTGACACTGTCCCCGTACCCGCTAAGGGCACCAGGTTAGAACCTAGATACGATCAGGGTGGTATCCCAACGGTGCCTCCACACAAGCTGGCGCTCATGCTTCAAAGGCTCCCACCTATCCTGTACAGATCGTACCCAAATTCAATATCAAGCTGCAGTAAAGCTCCATGGGGTCTTTCCGTCTTGTCGCGGGTAACCTGCATCTTCACAGGTATTAAAATTTCACCGGATCTCTCGTTGAGACAGCGCCCAAGTCGTTACGCCATTCGTGCGGGTCAGAATTTACCTGACAAGGAATTTCGCTACCTTAGGACCGTTATAGTTACGGCCGCCGTTTACTGGGGCTTCGGTTCACAGCTTCGGGATTACTCCCTAACCGCTCCCCTTAACCTTCCAGCACCGGGCAGGCGTCAGCCCGTATACTTCGCCTTACGGCTTCGCACAGACCTGTGTTTTTGCTAAACAGTCGCTTGGGCCTTTTCACTGCGGCCCCCTCGTGCTATTCACACTACCGGGGCACCCCTTCTCCCGAAGTTACGGGGTCATTTTGCCGAGTTCCTTAACGAGAGTTCTTCCGCGCGCCTTAGAATTCTCTTCTCGCCTACCTGTGTCGGTTTGCGGTACGGGCACCTTCATCTGGCTAGAGGCTTTTCTTGGCAGTGTGAGATCATGACCTTCGCTACTGTAATTTTCACTCCCCATCACAGCTCAGCCTTACGATGTGCGGATTTGCCTACACATCAGCCTTACTGCTTGGACAGGCATCCATCAGCCTGCGTCACTACCCTACTGCGTCCCCCCATCGCTCGTAACGATTTACGGTGGTACAGGAATTTCGACCTGTTGTCCTTCGACTACGCCTTTCGGCCTCGCCTTAGGTCCCGACTTACCCTGAGCGGACGAGCCTTCCTCAGGAACCCTTAGGCTTTCGGCGGATCAGATTCTCACTGATCTTTTCGTTACTCATACCGGCATTCTCACTTGTATAATGTCCAGCGCTCCTTACGGTACACCTTCAACCCTTATACAACGCTCCCCTACCCCTGATGCAAGCATCAAGCCATAGCTTCGGTGGTGTGTTTAGCCCCGTTACATTTTCGGCGCAGAGTCACTCGACCAGTGAGCTATTACGCACTCTTTCAATGGTGGCTGCTTCTAAGCCAACATCCTGGTTGTCTGTGCAACTCCACATCCTTTCCCACTTAACACACACTTGGGGACCTTAGCTGATGGTCTGGGCTGTTTCCCTTTTGACAATGGATCTTAGCACTCACTGTCTGACTCCCGGAAGTAAGTCTATGGCATTCGGAGTTTGACTGAGCTTGGTAACCCTTGCGGGCCCCGCACCCAATCAGTGCTCTACCTCCACGACTCTGTTTTCCGAGGCTAGCCCTAAAGCTATTTCGGGGAGAACCAGCTATCTCCGAGTTCGATTGGAATTTCTCCGCTACCCCCACCTCATCCCCGCACTTTTCAACGTGCGTGGGTTCGGGCCTCCAGTGCGTGTTACCGCACCTTCACCCTGGACAGGGGTAGATCACCCGGTTTCGGGTCTACGTCCACGTACTAACTCGCCCTATTCAGACTCGCTTTCGCTGCGGCTCCGGCTCTTCACCTTAACCTTGCACGGGAACGTAACTCGCCGGTTCATTCTACAAAAGGCACGCCATCACCCCTAAAATGGGCTCTGACTTCTTGTAAGCACACGGTTTCAGGTTCTATTTCACTCCCCTTCCGGGGTGCTTTTCACCTTTCCCTCACGGTACTGCTTCACTATCGGTCGCTAGGAAGTATTTAGCCTTGGCAGATGGTCCTGCCGGATTCATACGGGGTTTCACGTGCCCCGCACTACTCGGGATCCGTCTCGGAGGGAACAGACTTTCAATTACAGGGCTTTTACCTTCTTTGGCGGGCCTTTCCAGACCTCTTCGTTTAACCGGTTCCTTTGTAACTCCATGTGAGACGTCCCACAACCCCAGAGAGCAAGCTCTCTGGTTTGGGCTGTTCCGCGTTCGCTCGCCGCTACTGACGGAATCACTATTGTTTTCTCTTCCTCAAGGTACTTAGATGTTTCAGTTCCCCTGGTATGCCTCTGCATAACCTATGTATTCAGTTATGAGTAACTGGATATTACCCCAGCTGGGTTTCCCCATTCGGACATCCCCGGATCAAAGCTTGCTTACAGCTCCCCGAGGCAGTATCGTTGTTCGCCACGTCCTTCATCGGCTCCTAGCGCCTAGGCATCCTCCGTGTGCTCTTAGTAGCTTAACCAATTCGCTCGTGTTCGAGCTGTCTCTTCCCTTGGTTTGCTTGCGCAAATCCAAAAGTCGTTCCATTCGATCACTCGCTCATACAGTATCACTATTTATTGAAACTTGTTTTAACACAAGTTCAGCTAAAAGGAATGTTCTAATTCGCAATTTTCGTTTCGATATCTAGTTTTCAAAGAACAAGCTCCATGCAAAAGCAAGCTGTTTGAGAGTTTGAGCTCTCAAAACTGAGCAACGAGTGAGTAACTAGCCGACCTGGCTAGATTTTAGATTTGAATGTCTTCATTACAGAAGACGATTCTCCATAGAAAGGAGGTGATCCAGCCGCACCTTCCGATACGGCTACCTTGTTACGACTTCACCCCAATCATCTATCCCACCTTCGGCGGCTGGCTCCTTGCGGTTACCCCACCGACTTCGGGTGTTATAAACTCTCGTGGTGTGACGGGCGGTGTGTACAAGACCCGGGAACGTATTCACCGCGGCATGCTGATCCGCGATTACTAGCAATTCCGACTTCATGCAGGCGAGTTGCAGCCTGCAATCCGAACTGAGACCGGCTTTTTAGGATTCGTTCCACCTCGCGGCTTCACTGCCCGTTGTACCGGCCATTGTAGTACGTGTGTAGCCCAGGTCATAAGGGGCATGATGATTTGACGTCATCCCCACCTTCCTCCGGTTTGTCACCGGCAGTCACCTTAGAGTGCCCATCCGAAATGCTGGCAACTAAGATCAAGGGTTGCGCTCGTTGCGGGACTTAACCCAACATCTCACGACACGAGCTGACGACAACCATGCACCACCTGTCTTGAATGTCCCGAAGGAAAGGTACATCTCTGCACCGGTCATTCAGATGTCAAGACCTGGTAAGGTTCTTCGCGTTGCTTCGAATTAAACCACATACTCCACTGCTTGTGCGGGTCCCCGTCAATTCCTTTGAGTTTCAGTCTTGCGACCGTACTCCCCAGGCGGAATGCTTAATGTGTTAACTTCGGCACCAAGGGTATCGAAACCCCTAACACCTAGCATTCATCGTTTACGGCGTGGACTACCAGGGTATCTAATCCTGTTTGCTCCCCACGCTTTCGCGCCTCAGCGTCAGTTACAGCCCAGAGAGTCGCCTTCGCCACTGGTGTTCCTCCACATCTCTACGCATTTCACCGCTACACGTGGAATTCCACTCTCCTCTTCTGCACTCAAGTCACCCAGTTTCCAGTGCGATCCGGGGTTGAGCCCCGGGATTAAACACCAGACTTAAATGACCGCCTGCGCGCGCTTTACGCCCAATAATTCCGGACAACGCTTGCCCCCTACGTATTACCGCGGCTGCTGGCACGTAGTTAGCCGGGGCTTTCTTCTCAGGTACCGTCACTCCTTGAGCAGTTACTCTCAAGGACGTTCTTCCCTGGCAACAGAGCTTTACGATCCGAAAACCTTCATCACTCACGCGGCATTGCTCCGTCAGGCTTTCGCCCATTGCGGAAGATTCCCTACTGCTGCCTCCCGTAGGAGTCTGGGCCGTGTCTCAGTCCCAGTGTGGCCGATCACCCTCTCAGGTCGGCTACGCATCGTCGCCTTGGTGAGCCGTTACCTCACCAACTAGCTAATGCGCCGCAGGCCCATCCTCAAGTGACAGATTGCTCCGTCTTTCCAGCTCCCTTCAGGCGAAGAAAGCACATATTCGGTATTAGCTACCGTTTCCGGTAGTTGTCCCAAGCTTGAGGGCAGGTTGCCTACGTGTTACTCACCCGTCCGCCGCTAACCATCAGAGAAGCAAGCTTCTCATCAAGTCCGCTCGACTTGCATGTATTAGGCATGCCGCCAGCGTTCGTCCTGAGCCAGGATCAAACTCTCCAATAAAGTATTGAAAAGAGCGATTAGCTCATTTTGAATCTGACGAGATTAAAAATCTCATTGTTGTTCCAGTTTTCATACAGTCAGATGACATGTACCAAAAACCTTCACGTTCATCCTGCAAGCAGGATGATTACTCACTCGTTGTTCAGTTTTCAAAGATCAAACGTCGTTTGCGTCCGAGTGTTGTTCTCTTCAGCAACTTTTATATCTTATCACATCCAAACCAATTTGGCAAGCACTTTTTTTAAGTTTCTTTCGAAGCTTTTCAGTTTGCTTACCGCACCGTGTTTCTCGTGTTTTCTTGGCCGGAATTAGAATATACCATGTACAGATTTTTTATGCAAGTACTTTTTCTAAAAAAATTTTATTTACTACATACACTTCAATAACAAGATCATAATCACTTCCGATACTATGTTTTATTACCTGATTGGATGTAGGGCTGTAATGGACATGTACAAACGGTCTCAATGAGCACATGTCCATCTGGTGATACGGACGTTCTGAATAATTGAAATATTCTCTATTCCACTTTCTTCATAGGCACCTTTCTGGGCCAAAGGGTATAACTGAAACTGATTATGAAGTCGATGACCAATATAACTCCCCACACTCTTACGATGTTCACGAATGCTTCAGTACGGGCAGGATCACCAATCCACCAGATCATAATCAATAAGAAAGAACTCCCTATGATGTAGGCAGCCAGATGTCGAAACCATCCATGCCGTTCCTGACTTGCATGCTCGCTTCCGTATGCTTTCCTGCTGCGTGGTTTCTCTCCACCTCTAAACCAAAATAGAAAGTATCGATCTGCCCATGCAATCATCTGATGACCAAAAGCAATACTGACACCTATATATATGGCTGCGATGCCATGCACCGTACTCGCTGTAGCCCCTCTTTGCAGATCCATAACCGTAGCCACTAATAACAATAAATCGATAACAGGTGTCGTCATCAGTAAACCAACACCCAGACGCTTCATACCTAGCAGGTATCTTACAGATAGTCCGGCAGCAACGAAAATCCAAAAGGCAATTTCACATCCTATTATGAAATAGGCAATCACGATAACCCCTCCCTTTATAACACAATTGTGCTAAATACAATTTAACACGTTTGTATTATATTAAGCAACAGTGTTATAATTCACATATGCCTAAAATAGTAGATCATGACAAACAGCGACTCCTTGTTGCTGAAGCAGCTTGGCGCATCATACGCAGAGATGGCATGGAGCAAGCATCTGTCCGAAATATTGCTGAAGAAGCAGGAATATCTGCCGGTTCAATGCGTCACTATTTCTCAACTCAATCCGAATTACTCCTATATGCAATGAATCTGGTATCCGAAAGGGTATCAAATCGAATTAAGCAGATGTCGTTCAACGGTTCTCCTATGGAGAATATGAAACTTCTACTGCTCGAATTCATGCCGAACACGGACGAAAAAATGGCCGAAATGGAGGTGTGGTTTGCTTTTACAGCCAAGTCTAAAACTGATCCGGCTCTCAAAGCACTCGCTGACAAGGTTTATGATGAAATCAGACAAGCCGTGGCTACTGTCATCACGTACATTGTTAAACTTAATCTCTCACGAGCTAACCTCAATGAAGAACTGGAGATAGAGCGTCTCTATGCCCTGGTGGACGGACTGTCCATTCACGCCGTACTCAGACCCGATCAGATGACCTCTGAAATTATGGAAAATGCTCTTTCACTACATCTTGCAGCATTGTGTCGTGCAGAAGAATAAAAGCTTGGTACTGTTTTATTACAACTAGACTTAACGAAACCTTGAACAACAGAAGACATGCCCCCAAAACAAAAAAACCGCCAGACGTTTCGAGTCCGCTTCCTGTTATTGCAGGAGGTAGACCGCTGTCTGACGGTTTTTCTCTATCCGATAATAATCCGGCCTTCCGGATGACGGTACAACTTCTTCTCTTTACGCGGACGAAGCGCATACGCAATGGTTAATGGTCCGATCCGGCCAACAAACATCGTAAAACAGATAATCAATTTTCCTATATCCGTTAATTCATGAGTCACCCCTACGGACAGACCCACCGTACCTATCGCAGAAGCAGCTTCAAACATCAGTGGCAGGAATGGGGCATCTTCGGTTGTAAGCAGGAGCATGACCACAATCATGAAGATGATTAACGAGACCATAATGATGGTCAATGCCCTCATGAGCAGTTCTTTGGGAACACGAGAACGGAAAAACACAATATCCTTATTGCCGCGGATCATGGCATATACCGCTCCAATCATAATCAGGAACGTCGTTGTCTTGATTCCGCCACCGGTTGAACCCGGTGAAGCTCCAATAAACATGAGCAGTATGAAGAAAAACTGAGTCGCCTGTCTCATCTCCGTTATATCAATCGAGCTTGTTCCAGACGATCTTGTAGACACAGACTGGAAGATAGAAGCATAGATCTTCTCGGGCCAGGTCAGCGAAGCAAGTGTATGTCCATTAGTGAATTCAAAGATAAACACCACAAGGGCTCCAATACCAATCAGCGCACCAGACACGGAAAGTACCAGCTTCGACTGAAGCGACAAACGACGACGTTTATGAAACTCAAACAGGTCATTTAGAACCACAAAACCGAGTCCACCAGATATAACGAGCACAGATGCAGTCAGGTTAAACAACAGGTCCCCGGTATAATGCTGAAAGCTGTTGCCAAACAGGTCAAATCCACCGTTATTAAACAGGGAAACCGAGTGAAATATCCCATAGTAGGCTGCTTGTCCCAGAGGCATTTCGGCTGCCCAGCGCAAAGCCAGGATCACAGCAGCCACACCCTCAATCGTAAAGGAAAAAATCAGTACCTTACGGATAATGCGCACAATACCTTCCATGCTGTCTGCATTAATGGCCTCTTTCAGAAGCAGTCTGTCTTTGAGGGATATCCGTTTACCCAGGACAAGTGCAAACAGCGTTGCAATGGTCATGAAGCCGAGTCCGCCAAGCTGCATGAGTACCATGATGACAATCTGTCCAAACAGATTAAACGTCGTTCCTACATCCACAACGACAAGTCCGGTCACACAAGCTGCTGAAGTCGCCGTAAATAACGCATCAATGAACGCCAGATGCTCACCGCTTCGGTTTGAAATAGGCAGCATCAGCAGAATGGTACCAATAGAGATAATCAGTAGGAAACCGCCAACCAAAATAAGCGGGGGTGACAGAAATTTGGCAATGTGAAGCCTGAATTTCATGAAGGGCACCTCTTTTAACATAATACAATCTGTAATCAGATCAAAACGAACCAAGGAGCCTTGGAAAGCGTCCTATGTAAACCTAAAGAGGAACTTGCCCCAGCATGATACTGAATGGCAGGTTCCTCTTCTATTATGAACGTGTAATACGTTCCTTATTATTCTTGCGTACGTGGACGCATGTGAGGGAAGAGCAGTACGTCACGAATGGACGGTGAATTGGTGAGCAACATGATCAGACGATCAATCCCGATACCCAATCCGCCTGTTGGCGGCATTCCGTATTCGAGTGCACGAATGAAGTCGTCATCCATTTCGTGTGCTTCATCATTCCCGTGTTCTTTCTCCAGCAGTTGTGCTTCAAAGCGTTGACGCTGATCAATTGGATCATTCAACTCGGTGAAGGCATTCGCGTGCTCACGTCCAACGATAAACAGCTCGAAGCGGTCTGTGAAACGCGGATCTGCATCACTTTTCTTCGCCAGCGGAGAAATCTCAACCGGGTGTCCCATAATAAACGTTGGCTGAATTAGTGTTTCTTCAACAAACTGTTCAAAGAATGCATTCAAAATGTGGCCAAACGTCATATGCGGCTCTACCGGAACCTTGTGCTCTTTGGCCAGCTGGTGAGCTTCTTCATCTGTCATTTGCACGGAGAAGTCCACACCAACGACTTCCTTAACCGCATCTACCATCGTTACACGGCGCCATTGCGGAGTAAGATCTACTTGGTAGTCAGCATATTGGATCACTTGTGTTCCAAGCACTTCCTGCGCAATATGAGCAACCAGATTTTCGGTCAATTGCATGATATCTTTATAGTCGGCATAAGCCTCATACAGCTCAATCATCGTGAATTCAGGGTTGTGACGAGTCGACATCCCTTCATTCCGATAGACACGGCCGATTTCATACACTTTTTCGAGTCCGCCTACAATCAGACGTTTCAAGTGAAGCTCAATTGCAATACGCATGTACAGCTCCATGTCGAGCGCATTATGATGCGTAATGAACGGACGTGCAGCCGCACCACCAGCGATGCTGTGCAGTGTAGGAGTTTCCACTTCAAGATAGCCAAGGGAGTCCAGGTAGCGGCGCATCGACTGAATGATTTTGGAACGTGTAATAAAGGTCTGTTGTACTTCCGGATTCATGATCAAGTCCACATAGCGCTGACGATAACGCAACTCTACATCAGTGAGACCATGATATTTATCCGGAAGCGGGTACAGCGACTTGGACAGTACCTCCAAATCTTTTACTTTAACTGAAGTTTCACCAGTTTTGGTCTTGAAGACTACACCGCTAACTCCAACGATATCACCGAGGTCCAGCAGGCTGAAAGCCGCAAACTTGTCCTCAGCTACCGTATCCTGACGAACATAGATCTGGATTCTGCCGCTCAGGTCCTGAATATGCGCAAAGCTTGCCTTACCCATTCCCCGCTTCGCCATAATCCGTCCGGCAATACTGACTACGATCTGCTTCTCTTCCAGCTCTTCCTTGGTCAGTGTTTCATACTTCTTCAGAATAGAACCGGCTTCTTCGGTACGTACGTATTTTTGGCCAAAAGGGTCGATTCCCAATTTGCGGAGCTCGTCCAATTTGTCGCGGCGAATTTGCAAAAGCTCGCTAAGTTCGGTTTCCTGATTCAAGACTTCATCCGTCATGATCTATATTCATCTCCTTATTTACATTGCAGACATCCTCAGATGTATTCTTCCTCAAATGTTGAAAAAAGCTTCCCTAAGGAAGCTTTTGTCTCAGTGCCCGACTGCTTCATTACAATACTAACTATTGCTTCTTAATATCTACAATTTTATATTGAATTACGCCAGCTGGTACGCTTACGTCAACAACGGTGCCTTTTTTCTTGCCCAAAATGGCTTTTCCAACAGGGCTTTCGTTCGATATTTTGTTCTGAAGCGGATTGGATTCCGCGGTACCTACAATGGTGTACTCTGTAATATCTCCGAATTCCAGATCTTCTACAGTTACGGTTGCACCTACGCTTACCGCATCGGTATCAATTTCATCGCTGTTGATGATCCGCGCATTCCGAAGCATTTTCTCCAGAGTGATGATACGACCTTCAATGAAGGCTTGCTCATTCTTCGCATCTTCGTATTCGGAGTTTTCACTGATATCGCCATACCCGATGGCTACTTTGATCCGTTCAGCCACTTCGCGGCGCTTAACCGATTTCAGTGTTTCCAGTTCTTCTTCCAGCTTCTTGAGTCCCTCTTGTGTAAGGATAACTTCCTTATCGCTCATCTCAACCGATTCTCCTGTCATGGGAATAATTTGATTGCACGGGAACGGAACCAATGCTGAATACAGAGCTCCGACCGCATATATCTTCAAAACTATATGAAGTTCTCCAGAGAAACAGAACGTTCCTCCTGATGCACTAGCCTTATAACGCACATGGCGAATTTATACTGTGAAATTATAGGGGAACGGTCTCGAAAAGTCAATGTTACGCCCCTTATATCTGTAAACGTTTTACAGGACAGGATCAGGATGCATTTTCGGCTACTGCTGATTCCGCATCAACGTGCTCTTCATTTTGAATCTGGCCTACAAAGTTCTCCAAAATCTGTACCATCTGATCACGTTTAGTTCCTTCCATAATAACGTCCTTGATGCGTGCAGAGCCTTTCAATCCTTTCAGGTACCAAGCCAGATGTTTACGCATCTCCTTAACCGCTACGGCCTCATTCTTCAAAGCAATCAGACGATCCATATGGAGAATGGCAACACGGATTTTCTCTTCTGCACCCGGATCAGGGAGCAATTCGCCGGAACTCAGGTATTGAATAGTACGATACAGCATCCAGGGATTACCCAGTGCAGCTCGGCCGATCATGACCCCATCACAGCCCGTTTCGTCCAGCATGCGGCGTGCATCTTCAGGAGAAGATACATCACCGTTTCCGATCACCGGAATGGAGACTGCCTCTTTTACATTTTTGATATGGGACCAGTCAGCTGTACCTGTATAGAGCTGCTCTCGTGTACGGCCATGCACACTTACCGCCTGACCTCCAGCACGTTCTACCGCGAGTGCATTTTCAACGACGAAAATGTGCTCGTTATCCCAGCCGATACGCATCTTGACGGTCACAGGCTTCTCGACTGCGTCCACAACAGCGGATACCATATCATAGATTTTGTTCGGATCAAGCAACCAGCGCGCTCCTGCATCACAGTTCGTTACTTTTGGCACAGGGCATCCCATGTTGATGTCGATGATATCCGCGTTGGTTTCTTTGTCTACAATCTTGGCTGCCTCTACAAGCGCTTCACGGTCTCCACCAAAAATCTGCAGGCTCAGCGGTTTCTCCCGCTCATCTACAAACAGCATCTCACGTGTACGCTTGTTGCCATGCACGATGGCTTTGCCACTTACCATTTCCGCACATACAAGCCCTGTCCCGAATTCCTTTGCAATCAGGCGAAAAGCCGGATTACACACGCCAGCCATCGGCGCAAGTACGACCTGGTTTTTCATTTCAATGCCACCGATTTTCAGCATTTCTGTGTTTCTCTCCTTCTGAATACCGCGGATTCTTATATGAATCCCGGTCCTGGTGTGCTATATACAATCAACGATTAACGATATGTGTCTTCATAAAACAATTTATATACTCATGAGCGACTATATAGTGAATGAACTCTATTTACCCTGCATTTCTTCAACGCTGATGTTCAGCACGCTCGCAATGCGCTCCAGCTCCTGTTCGGATACCTTGCGGTTCCCCCGTTCAATCGTTCCCAGAATAGCAAGCGATATGCCAGTACCAGCTGCAAGTTCCTGTTGTGTTAAACCTTTCAGCTTCCGAAAGGCCCGGATGCGGCTCGCCAGTTGCACGTTTTCCAAAGCTGTATTCCATCCTTTCCATCAAGTACAGACAACGATGAGTGTACATAGGTATACAAGCCTGAAAGCTCGCCTTCAGGTACGATATCTGACAATGGAACAAGCACAAATGCCCGTTCGCCCATCCGCGGATGTGGTAATTGAAGCAATTCGGTATCCCGACTCTGCCCATTCATCCAGAGCAAATCGAGATCTACTGTTCGAGGACCCCAGCGAATATCGCGAACTCGCCCAAGCCGATTCTCGACATCCAGCAATTCGGTCAGGAGCTGCTCGGGAGTAAGACGCGTCTGTACTGCAGCAGCCATATTCAAAAATGAAGGCTGATCCACATAACCTACAGGCTCTGTCTCATATAGCGATGAACAACGAAGGACTTCTATATCAGGGTGTGCATCGAGTAACGTCAGCGCTTCAAGCAGCGTCTGTTCCCGGTCACCCAAATTGGCCCCTAAAGCAATATAAGCCTCTGAATGTTCAGAGGTCGAATGTGCAGTCATGATCGGTTCTCACTTTCTTGTGCGGCGAAGCTCTACCGTTACGCCCTCAAAATGAATATCAAACGGTGGATGCGGCTTCGTCACCTTAACTGTCAACGCATTGATAATAGTATAAGTGTCCAGTAACGAAGATGCAATATGTTCGCCCAAAGCTTCAATTAACTGGAATGATTTGTTTTCAACAATATGTTTCACAAGCTCATGAATTTCGGCATAATTAACGGTCTTGGTCAGATCATCTGTACGCCCAGCTTCCCCAAGATCCATATCCAATTCCAGATCTATGTAGTAGCGTTGTCCGAGCTTCCGCTCTTCTGCAAAAACACCATGATATCCGTAATATTCCATCCGATGCAGCACCATTCTATCCATAAGATTCGCCCGCTTTCTATTATTATTGAGATTGTGTATTACTACTCGTTCATTACCTCGTGCAAAACGCTGCGCTCCTAGAGCGGGTCAATCGGACCCGCTAGGTTATTTCCTCCGCAGACCCGGAGAGGCATACAACATGGCATCACACATATCCGCCGTCCTACGAATCGGCTTCACATCATGAACCCGAACCATCTGGCAGCCTTGGGCGATGCCGAATGCAACCGTTGCTGCCGTCCCTTCTACTGCGTCATTTGCCTGCACTTGAAGGGTGTTCTGGATGAATCGCTTGCGTGAAGTAGCCAGAAGAACCGGATACCCCAACTCATTAAGAAGCCCAAGGGAGGACATCAGAGTCAGATTCTCCGTAATATCCTTCACGAAGCCAATACCAGGGTCGAGAATAATCTGATCCGGATGCACGCCGGCATTCAAGGCAATTTGGATGCTCTCCTGCAAATCTTGAACCACATCATCCAGATAACTTGTGTAATCCCGCTCGGGTCTATTGTGCATTAAAATGATTGGACATCCCAGATCTGCAGCCGTGCGGGCCATATCCGGGTCTGCCTTGGCTCCCCATACATCATTAATGATGTGAGCACCGGCTAGGATAGCCTGCCTTGCAACTTCCGCCTTATAGGTATCCACGGATACCGGAATATGCGGTGCCTGAAGCTTCAATGCTTCGATCACAGGTATGATTCGGCTGAGTTCTTCCTCGGCACTGACGGTCTCCGACCCTGGGCGTGTCGATTCGCCTCCGATATCAATCAGATCTGCTCCATCCTCCATCATCTGTATCGCATGGGCAACTGCCAGGTCTACCTGATTGTAGCGTCCGCCATCGGAGAAGGAATCCGGCGTAACGTTAAGGATACCCATGATCTGTGTCCGTGTACCAAGCTTGAGTTCAGCTGGCCCCCATGAATAGTTCCGTTCGTAAATGACTGGTGTGAGTGTCATGAAGTATACCCCGCTTTCTGACGGTACATACCCAGAAGTGCTGCTGTAACCGGGCCGATATGTCCGTTACTGATTATCGTTTCTTTTCCGTTCTGTCCTCGTAAAGTCGTAACCGGCACGAGCTCTGCTACCGATCCTGTCAGAAATATCTCATCTGCTTCCTGCAGCTCATTCCAGGTGTACAAGCCCTCGGCGCTCGCTAATCCCATATCAGCTGCAAGTTCCAGAACTGCTGCCCGAGTGATGCCTGGTAAAACCCCTGTCTCGATGGACGGTGTATGGAGAACACCCTGCCTCACCCAGAATACATTGCTGACAATGCCTTCCGCCACATGGCCTTCCCGGGTCAGCTGCAGGCCTTCCGCCCCTTGAGCAGGCTTACCGTATCCATTCAATTCCCGTTTGGCCAGGATGCTGTTCATGTAATGCAGTGATTTGAATCGTATATTCCCTTCAGGTGTGTTGCGAACCGTCGATAAGCACTGAAGCATTTTGCCCTTCTCGTATAAGGATGGAGAGGGCTCAGGCAATGCTTTTGCAAATACAATATGATTGGGGCGTTCATAATCCCCGGAGGGCAATCCTAGCGCAGCTTCACCTGCTGAAACCGTGTATCGTACGTACGCATCTCGAAGCCCGTTTGCCTGCAGCAGACGATCGATCCAGTCCTTCAGTTCCTCAACTGTCGTAGTAAATGGAATTCCAAGCTCCGCACAACCTGCGGCCATTCGTTCCAGATGGCGTTCCAGCAAGAAGGGGACGCCCTGATAAGTCCGAAAAGTCTCGAACAAGCCCAGTCCGTACAAAAAGCCGTGATCCGTTACCGGAACCACGGCTGCCGCCATATGAACCACATTTCCGTTTATCGCGGCGTACTGCATTCCTATACCTTCACCTTCTGGGACAGAAAGTTACGCAGCATCTGATGCCCATGATCGGTAATGATCGATTCAGGATGGAACTGAACGCCCTCAATGGCAAACTCCTTATGACGCAGCCCCATAATTTCACCTTCTGCCGTCTCGGCTGTGATCTCCAGGCAATCCGGCAAACTGCTGCGCTCTACAATAAGGGAGTGATAGCGGGTTGCCGTAAACGGGGAAGGCAGTCCGGCAAAGACAGACGTTCCATGATGATGCATTTCTGAGGTTTTGCCATGCATCATGCGATCTGCACGAATAACGTTGCCTCCAAAAGCCTGTCCAATGGCTTGGTGTCCCAGACAAACGCCAAAGATCGGAATACTACCCTTGAAATGATCGATGACAGCCAGACTGATGCCTGCTTCATTTGGGGTACAAGGTCCAGGAGAGATCAAAATATGATCAGGTGCCAATGTCTCAATGCCTGCCAAGTCAATCTCATCATTCCGGCGAACCTCCACCGTTTCTCCCAGCTCACCCAGATATTGAACCAGGTTATATGTGAAGGAGTCGTAATTGTCGATAACCAGTATCATATTCTTGTTCCTCCTCTTCTTCCGTCATGTAATGACGGCTGCTTCGATTAGTTTAGTTTGACTGATTCCGCTTGCTCACTGTAGTTCACGGCCCTCATCATGGCTCTCGCCTTATTCCGGCACTCCTTGTATTCCCGATACGGGTCGGAGTCAATAACAATGCCTGCGCCCGCTTGAACATAGCCCACTCCATCCTTGATGGCAAGTGTTCGGATGACGATGTTCAGCTCCATATTCCCACTGTAGTCCATCCACCCAATGGATCCTGTATAGGGGCCTCTCCGCACAGGCTCAAGCTCCTCAATAATTTGCATGGTCCGTACTTTGGGAGCCCCGGTAATCGTCCCACCAGGGAAAGTGGCTGCAATGACATCGAAAACGGATAAACCATCGGCAAGCCTCCCCTCCACTTGGGAAACCAGATGCATAACATGCGAATACTTCTCGATGGTCATCAGTTCGGGTACATGAACCGACCCATAGGCTGCAATGCGCCCAATATCATTGCGCTCCAGGTCAACCAGCATAATATGCTCGGCCCGTTCCTTCTCACTGTTCACCAGCTCAGCGGCCATGGCTTCATCCTCGGCTGCATCACGACCTCTTCTCCGGGTGCCCGCAATCGGGCGTGCACTTACCTTGCCGTTATCCACTTTGACAAGAAGCTCCGGTGAACCACTCACCAGTTGAAAGTCCGGACTGCGAAGCATTCCCATATACGGCGATGGATTCACAAGACGCAGCCATTCGTATATATGCTCGGCAGTGGATTGGATTTGCTTTTCCTGCCTCAGCGAAAGGTTTACTTGGAACACATCACCCTGCCGGATATATTCCTGTACGGTGCGTACAGCCTGTTCGAAATCTTGTTGGGGAAATGATGTATGCCATCCTTCCGTTTCCCTGTCCGCCTCTTCCTGCTTCTGCGCCAGATGCATGTGCCTGCTGCGATGTTCCAATGCTTGCTGCTGCTCCTCTGCCTGAGCATAGCCCACAATATGCAGCCACCGCTGCCGCATGGCTTCAGCTCGCTCTTCAGCTTCTGCATACAAGACTTGAAGGTGTGCCTCGTCCGGTTCAGCTCTTAGCGGCAGATGGACCATACAATACAGTGCCTCTTGTTCGTGGTCATAGGCCCAAAGCTCTTCAAAACGCATCCACCAGTAATCCGGCAAAGCGGGATTGTCTTCAGCGAGCGTTGGCAGCTTCTCCAGTGATCTGGCTACGTCATAGCTGAGGTAACCTGCACTCCCCCCACCAAAATCAGGAGCCTCACTCACTTTAGGGGCACTGTACGGAGCTGACCACCTTTTTAACACGTCCAGCGGCTTACCCGTATCTGTGGACGTCAATCCATTTTTCAGATCATAGATGACCGCTTCATGTCCCTTGCCTGAAATAACGGATACCGGGTGCAATCCCAGAAATGTATATCTTCCGCCCTTCCCGTTCTCCAGCACCATGGAATAGGGCGAAGCCTGGTGCCAAGCTGCTTCCCATGTTAACGGTAAACCGCCATGAACCGGTCCCTCATCCGACTTGATCATGTACGGCATCATGGTCCATCCTTGTCTGGCCCACTCTGTCCAGTCGGCATATGTTGTCATCAGGTGTGTCATTGCGGTTAGCCGCCCTCCATCTGTCGCTAGTTCTATTGTCTGATAGTATACTAAAGCGCCGCATCTTTTAAAAGCATTCAGCAAAAAATCCCCCATACCCAGCATGTGGGTACGGAGGATTCATATCATTATGCTTACGATTAAGCTTCGAAGTTGTATAGTGGTGTGCTGAGGTAACGCTCTCCGTTACTTGGCACGATAACAACAACACGTTTGCCTGCACCCAGCTGTTTGGCTACTTGCAGACCTGCACGAATCGCTGCACCGGAAGAAATACCGGACAGAATGCCCTCTTCCTTCGCAACTTGACGGGCCGTTTCGAACGCATCATCATTCTCAATGTGAATGATCTCGTCATAGATTTCCTGATCCAGAATTTCAGGAATGAAGTTCGCACCGATTCCTTGAATTTTGTGAGGACCCGGCTTGCCGCCTGCCAAAATTGGAGACGCGGCTGGCTCTACAGCAACGATTTTAATCGAAGGGAAGGCTTCTTTCAACACTTCGCCTGTACCTGTAATTGTTCCGCCGGTACCAATCCCTGCAACAAAGGCATCCAATGTACCACCAACAGATTGAATCGCTTCAACGATCTCCGGACCTGTTGTTTCACGGTGGATTTTTACGTTTGCTTTATTCTTAAATTGCTCAGCCATGAAGTACGTTGGGTTTTCCTTAAGCAATTCTTCCGCTTTTTTGACAGCACCGTTCATTCCCTCGGATCCTGGTGTGAGCACCAGCTCAGAACCATAGGCACGAAGCAAGTTACGACGCTCCAAGCTCATCGTTTCAGGCATAACAATGACAGACTTGTAGCCTTTGGCTGCAGCTACCATTGCAAGACCGATTCCTGTGTTACCGCTAGTTGCTTCAATGATGGTATCACCTGGTTTCAGCTTGCCTTCTTTTTCCGCTTCTTCCACGATGCTGATCGCAATACGGTCCTTAACGCTCGAACCCGGGTTCTGATACTCAAGTTTCACGAATACTTCAGCACTGCCTTCAGGTACGATACGGTTGAGACGAACAAGCGGAGTACCTCCGATGAGTTCTGTTACGTTATTAACAACTTTAGCCATATGAATGCCCTCCTTAGTGGGATGAATAATACTTAAGTCCTGTTGCTTGTATTGTGCGGCCGGAGCAGCCTCTTGATGTTATAGAAGAACTGCGGAAATCCCTTACTCCATCTGGCCCAAATGCCTATCCATGGAATGGATATGAGGTTTCCGAAGGTTTCTTAGGGTTAAATATCGCTTTTAATCCGAGTAAACGAGTAGGTATTTATTATTTTTATCTTATCAACGTTACACGCCATTGTCAATATGAGTACTCAAAAAAATACTCTGTCCTGGGCCCTAAGCCCGTAGACAGAGTATTTTTTATCACGGTGCAGCATCCCAAATAATTATCCATCGATCGGTGAAAATCAGGAAGCGGGAATTTCAGCGATAATCACGGCTTCATATTTGTTGCGCAGCCTCTCTTCCACCTTGGGAAGTGGATCAGCCTGGCTCAGAGCCAGCTGCATCCGGATATCTTCACGTACCTCTTCTGCGGATTGAACCTGGGCATCCTGCTTATCGTTTAATTTGATAATGGCATATCCATCTTCGACCTGTACTGGCCCAGCAATATCGCCAACATCCAATTGTTCAGCCAGGTTCATGACGTCTTCCGGCTGAAACGGATCATTCTGTTCAATCCAGCCAAGCCGCCCTCCAGCGTCACGGGTGAAGCTGTCTGTTGATTCAGCTTTTGCCATATCTTCGAAGTCTGCACCCTGCTCCAAATCATCCAGTAACGAATCGGCTTGCTCTTCATCTTCCACCATAATCATGGACAGATCGTATTTCTCGGGAGAGATGAAGTCCTCGCGATGCTCGTCCCAGTAATGATCAATGTCTACATCCTTGACCTGAATGCCGCTCGTAGCGATTTTCTCCAATAACAGCCGATAACCAGCTTCCAGCTCAAGCTCTTGTCTCGTCAGGCCAAGCTGGGACTTCATCTCGTCAAAGTATGCCTGCTCCGAATCATAGCCATCCATCGCAACAGATAGTTCCTTCGCTATTTCCTTTGGAGTGACTGTCAGGTTCCGATCAACCGCCTCCGCATAAACCGCTTTGCGGTTCAGCATCTGAAGGAGCATATCGCTCCCATAACGCCGTTTCAGCGCATCGGTCCATTCCTTGTCCGTAATGACCTCTCCGTTAATTGTGGCAATGGCGTTTCCTTCCTCCTGACCTGTATCATGGGGTGCATCTCCATCATCCCGACCTGATCTCATACCCTGGACAACCATTACCGTCCCCATCACCAGCATGCCGAGCGTCAGGACAATTACAGCTGTCCACAGCCCTTTTTCCCGTCTCGTCATTCCGCGTCCCGTCCCCGCTTATATCAGTTCTTGGCTTGTTCTAGAATGGTCTCGAGTTGTTCTTTATTGAAATCATAAGCTTCATTGCAGAACTGGCACACCACTTCTGCTTTGCCTTCTTCTTCGATCAGTTGCTCCATTTCATGCTGACCCAGACTGATCAACGTTTTTTCGACCCGTTCCCGGGAGCATTGACAGCGGAAGTGAATATCCATTCCATCCATAACCTGTACATCCGGCAGTACACGCTTCAGCAATTCTTCCAGTTCAAGCCCTTGCTCCAGCAGCGTTGTCACAGCAGGTAACGTACTGATGGCATTTTCAATTACGGTGATTTCATCGTCGGTCAGCCCTGGCAGCAGCTGTATAATGAATCCGCCGGAAACAATGACCGAATTGTCGGTATCTACAAGTACGCCAACGCCTACAGCAGAAGGTGTCTGCTCCGATTTGGCAAAATAGTATGTGAAGTCTTCGCCCAGCTCTCCCGAAACAATCGGTACACTGCCACGATAAGGTTCCTTCAGGCCTAGGTCCTTTGTTACGTTCACAAAGCCTTCTGTGCCCACAACTCCTCTAACGTCAAGCTTACCCATACTGTTGCTTGGTAAATGCACATGCGGATTCGACACATAGCCACGAACTTCCCCTTTAGCATTCGCATCGGCAACAATCTGCCCAATGGGACCGTCTCCCTTGACCTGAATGGTTAGCTTCTCTTCACCTTTAAGCATTGCACCCATGATGGCTGCAGTGGTTACCGTACGCCCCATGGCAGCTGTAGCCGTGGGAAACGTATCATGTCTTCTGCGCAATTCCTCAACCAACTCTGTTGTTTGGACAGCAAAGGCTCTAACCCGTCCTTCCATTGCTGTACCGCGAATCAAGCGGTCCTGTTTGTTGTTTTCCAAGTCATTCAGCCTCCTTTGGCGTATACTATAGTATCTCTGATACACGATATATAAATTGAATGTGATATTCGTTCAACTTATAAACCCGTTCAATTTACAGAAAAAACGGCACAATACGTAAGACTGTAAAATCAGCCCGCTGCATGCCGTCTCTTTCCTTACCTTTCCCGGTTCCGCTCATAAATGATACGCAGCCCTTCCAGCGTAAGCAGCGGATCAACTTCCTCGATGCTGCGTGTTTCCTCTGCAATCAGCGGTGCAAGTCCCCCGGTTGCAATAACTTTGGGCTGTACACCCATCTCTGTACGAATGCGATCAACAATTCCGTCGACCTGTCCAGCATAGCCATATATGATACCAGCCTGCATGGCATGCACCGTATTGCGTCCTATAACCTTCTTGGGCTTCTCCAATTCGATGCGAGGCAGCTTGGAAGCCCGCTCATAGAGCGCTTCAGTGGCAATATGAATGCCCGGTACAATGGCTCCACCAAGGTAGTTGCCCTTCTCATCAATGCAGTCGAAGGTCGTCGCAGTACCAAAATCAACAACCACAAGTGGACCACCGTATCTCTCAACGGCTGCCACTGCATTGACAATGCGATCTGCGCCTACCTCACGCGGGTTCTCGTACCTTAGGTTTAGGCCTGTTTTAATACCAGGTCCCACAACCATTGGCTTTTTGCCAACATATTTTTCACACATCGTTTCCATCACATGCACAAGCGGAGGAACCACCGATGAGATGATGACTCCTTCAATGTCGCGTGTGGATATATCCGACATATGAAATAAATTATAAATCAATACGCCGTATTCATCCACTGTGGACTGACGGGATGTGCTCAGACGAAAATGGTGGAGCAACGACCGGCCTTGATACACGCCGAGTACAATATTACTGTTGCCCACGTCTACAACAAGAATCAAAGAGGTTCACCCCTCTTTCTTTTCGTTTAAATCTAGGCTGATATCAAGGCTCTCGAAAGAATAGGTTAACCTTCCAACCGAAATTACATCCACACCACTCTCGGCAATTCCACGGATTGTCTCCAGAGAAACATTGCCTGATGCCTCCACCTTCACATGCGGAGCCTGTTTACGAATTACCGTAACAGCCTCACACATCTGATCCGGATGCATATTGTCCAGCATAATGATATCTGCACCTGCCTGCAAGGCTTCATTCACCTGTGTCAGATTCTCAGTCTCCACCTCAATAGTCATCGTATGAGGAATGACAGCTCTTGCCCGCTTCACCGCTTCTGTGATGCCGCCTGCGCCTTTAATATGGTTATCCTTAATCATAACCGCATCGTACAATCCGAATCGGTGATTCGCCCCTCCACCGATCCGTACTGCATATTTTTCAAGCATGCGGTGTCCAGGGGTTGTTTTACGTGTATCCACCAATCGCGTAGAGAGGCCCTCTAATGCATCAACATATGAACGTGTGCGCGTTGCAATCCCCGACATGCGCTGCAGCAGGTTTAGCGCCAGACGCTCACCTGTAAGCAGACTGTGGGTGCTTCCTTCCACCTCTGCCAGCGTTGTTCCCCTAGTAACCTCATCTCCATCTTGAACCATCGGTCTAAATACGAGCGATGGGTCTACTACCCGAAATACCAGTTCAGCTACTGATATGCCTGCGATGACCCCGTGGTCTTTGGCGTGAATAACTGCCTTCGATTGATGGCCTGCCGGAATCGTCACACTCGTAGTGACATCCCCTGCCCCCACATCCTCGCGAAGCCAGTTTTTGATGGATTCGATGAGTCCTTCATTATATCCGTTCAGTATCATGACATCAATTCCTCCACAATCGCTTGTTCTCTTTGCTGCAAACTATGCTTCTGCCAAGCCGCATCATCACGAAGCGGGAAATCCTCACGGTAATGTGCACCCCGACTCTCCTGACGATGTAATGCCCCACTGGTGACCAGCCAGGCACAGGTTAACAGATTGGCGTATTCCATCTCTTCCTTATGTGTCAGCAAATAATTGAAGATGTCCATTTCACTCTCCAGTTTATCCAAGGCTCCCTGTAAGCCGGCACCGTTACGTCTCAGACCCACCTGACGAACCATCATCTTTTGCAAACGCAAACGCCGTTCCGAAATCGGCTGCTGCTCTTCCCATGTTTTATTCCCAACACTATCCGGCGGCAATTGGGAATCAATTTGTATTGAATTTAGCGGTGGCAGTGTTTGAATGCGTTCAACAATTCTGTGCCCAAATACGATGGCTTCAGACAATGAGTTACTCGCCAGACGATTGGCTCCGTGGACTCCCGTTGAGGAAACTTCACCACAAGCAAACAACCTTCCAATGCTGCTCTCTCCGTTCAAATCCGTTTTGACGCCGCCCATCATATAGTGTGCTGCAGGAGCAACCGGAATCCAGTCTGTGGTCATATCCAGTCCGTACCGCATACATGTCTCATATATGGTAGGGAATCGGTGCTTGATTAACTCAGCCGATTCATGAGTAATATCCAGATACACAAATGTACTGTTTGTCATCTCCATCTCACTAACAATCGCTCGTGCAACAATATCGCGCGGAGCGAGTTCAAGCTGTGGATGATAACGTTCCATAAAACGCTCACCTTTGATATTTCGCAGAAACGCTCCTTCGCCCCGTACCGCTTCAGAAACCAAGAAGCGCGGAGCACCCGGATAACATAGGGATGTCGGATGGAATTGAATGAACTCCATATCGCGAATGACTGCACCTGCACGATATGCCATGGCAACACCGTCAGCTGTGGCAACCTCCGGGTTGGTTGTATAGCGGTACAATTGCCCCGCCCCGCCGGAGCAGAGCACCGTAGCACGCGCTTTTACAAACACCTTTGTACCGTCAGACTTCTGAACCAATGCCCCTACACATTCTCCGTGATCCGTGATCAAGTCAATGACAAAATGCTCATCCCAGACTTCAATACCTGAATGTGCACTTGCCTGAGCTGCGAGAGCCCTCACGATCTCGTATCCAGTCGCATCACCATTTGCATGCAAAATACGGCGGTGACTGTGCGCACCCTCCTGCGTCAACGCCAGCTCGCCGTTCTCCACATCAAACAATGTGCCCAGACGGATTAGTTCCTGTACTCCATCCGGGCCTTCGTTTACCAATGCTTCCACTGCCTCGCGGCGACACAGGCCCGCTCCAGCCACAAGTGTATCCTGTAGATGGTACGCAGGGGAATCATCTTCAGCGATTACCGCAGCGATGCCACCTTGTGCATAGCGGGTATTGCTCTCCAGTAACGACTTCTTTGTAATCATCAATACCTGATTATGTTTGCTTGCCCTGATGGCTGTATATAATCCGGCAATGCCAGAACCAATAACTAGTACGTCCGTCTCCACAATGGGCAGCTGGGACAGATCAAAATCCACTATATATTGCGGTATCATCCTATTCACCTGTCTCGGAGCAAGAGTAGCGCATGCTACTTCACCAGTAACATGCGCTCTAGCGATTCTCTGGCTTTGTCGGCAACGGCCGGTGGTACGTAAATTTCCGGCTTCATCGTTTCCAGGCATTTAACCAGTTTCTTCAGGTTGTTGACCTTCATGTTTGGACACACCAGGAACTTGGTGGCAAAATGAAACTGTTTATCCGGGCTATCCAGTCGCAGCTGGTATCCTGTACCATCTTCCGTCCCCACGATAAACTCCTTAGCAGAAGAATTTTTACAATATTCAAGAATGGCTGTCGTGCTGCCTACAAAGTCTCCCATCTCCACGACTTCTGGACGACATTCCGGGTGTACGACAAACTCGGCATTTGGATATTTAGCTCTCATCTCAACGACATCTTTTACAGTCAGCATATCGTGAGTGTTGCAATACCCTTCCCAGATAATCATTTTTTTGTCTGTGTGCTGCTGAACATAATGTCCGAGGTTTTTATCCGGCACCCAGATAATCTCATCAGAATCAACAGATTGAATAACCCGGACTGCATTGGCCGATGTACAACAGATGTCGGTCTCCGCCTTAATCTCAGCCGAGGAATTGATATACGTCACTACTTTTGCATTGGGATGCTGCGCTTTCAGTTTACGCAGGCCCTCAACATTGACCATGTCTGCCATGGGGCATCCAGCACGTTCATCCGGAATAATAACCGTCTTGTTCGGGGCCAAAATCTTAGCGCTTTCACCCATAAAATGAACCCCGCAGAATACAATGACATCCGCATCCGTTTGTGCGGCTTTCTGTGCCAATAGAAATGAATCCCCACGAAAATCGGCTACTTCCTGTACTTCGTCACGTTGGTAATAATGAGCAAGAATAATAGCATTACGTTCCTTCTTCAACTCCATCAGCCGCGCTCGCAGCTCCCGGTTCATCTCAGCCTTGCGCTCTAAAGCCAGAGCTTCCACCTGTGATCCTCTCCTTTGACGGACAGCGCCATGCGCCGTTTCCTGTGACTATCTGCGTCGATATTTTCGCTTGAGAAACGAATCACAAGCGGTTTAACACCTAATGTACACAACGTTCACGACTCTGTCAATAAATGAAAAGGGCACAGAACAACACCCTAATCAACCGTTTCCTGCGTAGTTCGCGCTCTAGCTCGCAGTTATCATTATCTCTGCAATTTGAACAAAACGCACAAAAAAAAGAGAGCCTCTCGGCTCTCTTTGATCTGTTCTCAGAACAGGTTCTGTTAGAAATTAAGACGTTGGCTTCGTACCACCATCATCTGGATCATTACTGTTGCCTTTATCCAGATTCGGAGCATCGTTAGGGATATCTCCGGCAGGTGGTTCAGGTGTTTCGTCTTTGCCTTGAATGCGAACACGCACATCACCGATGTTATCGACGATTGGTTCTCCGCCTTCACTTGGCGTACCTTCGTTATCATTATCGCTCTCCGGTTTTGGAGTCAAGGAACCTGTCTCGATCAATTGTTTGATCTGATCCATTTCCAGTGTCTCCACTTCAAGCAACGTTTGAGCGATCAAGTGCATTTCTTTGGAATGTTTTACGAGCAAGTCCTTACATTTCTCGTAACATTCATTGATAAAGCGCTGCATTTCCTGATCGATCTCATAAGCGATGGAATCCGAGTAATTCTGTTCATGGCCAATATCCCGTCCAAGGAATACCTGTCCTTGTGAACTTCCGAATTGCATAGGTCCCAATTTCTCACTCATACCGTACTCCATAACCATGCTGCGAACAATACCTGTCGCTTGCTGGAAGTCACTGTATGCACCAGTACCAATTTCGCCAATGAACAATTCTTCTGCCACACGGCCCCCGAGGAGCCCTGTAACTTTGTCCAAGAGCTCTTGCTTGGTAACCAGCATACGGTCTTCTTTTGGCAACATGATTACATATCCACCCGCACGTCCGCGCGGAATGATGGTCACTTTATGTACCATATCGGCATGTTCCAGGAAGTATCCTACAATGGTATGGCCTGCTTCGTGATAAGCAACAATTCGTTTCTCGCGATCACTGATGACACGGCTTTTCTTCTCCGTACCTACGATGACACGGTCGATCGCCTCGTCTACCTCACGCATGGAAATATCTCTTCTGTTACGGCGTGCCGCAAGCAATGCCGCTTCATTCAGGAGATTCTCGAGATCCGCACCAGAGAAGCCTGTTGTACGCTTCGCAATAATATCCAGTTTCACATCTTTTGTGAGTGGTTTGTTACGGGAGTGTACTTTCAGTACCGCTTCACGACCTTTTACATCAGGGCGGTCAACCGTAATTTGACGGTCAAAACGTCCCGGACGCAGCAAGGCAGGGTCCAGAATATCTGCACGGTTCGTTGCAGCCACGATGATAATACCCTCGTTGGCTCCGAATCCGTCCATTTCAACGAGTAACTGGTTGAGCGTTTGTTCACGTTCATCGTGACCACCGCCAAGGCCAGCTCCACGCTGACGACCTACAGCATCAATCTCGTCAATAAAGATGATACATGGGGCGTTTTTCTTTGCATTTTCGAACAAGTCACGTACACGGGATGCACCGACACCGACAAACATTTCGACGAAGTCAGAACCCGAGATACTGAAGAACGGCACACCCGCTTCACCTGCAACGGCACGAGCAAGCAACGTTTTACCAGTACCCGGAGGCCCCACGAGCAATACGCCCTTAGGAATCCGTGCACCTACAGCTGCGAATTTGCGAGGATCTTTGAGGAAGTCAACGACCTCAACAAGCTCCTGCTTCTCTTCATCCGCACCTGCGACGTCTTCAAATGTAACCCGCTTCTTCTCTTCGTTATAGAGACGGGCACGGCTTTTACCAAAGTTCATTACTTTACCGCCGCCGCCTTGTGCCTGATTAAACAGGAAGAAGAACAGCAGGAACATAATGATCAAAGGAATAAAGGATGTCAGAAGTGTCAGCCAGATGCTGTCACCTCTCATTGGCTCCTGATTTAACTTGAAATTATTAGCTTCACTTGCCGCTACAAGCTCACTAATCGCTTCATCCGTAGGAGGAATGTACGTTGAGAAATTTTCTGATTTGGCTTCGCTAGGCTTCTCTCTATATTGACCGGTCACAAGAAAAGACTGACCGTCGAATTGAACCGTCAATTCCGAGATGTTGTTCGCCTTAACCGCCGTGCGCAACTGATCATATCTAGGATTATCTGTGGCTTCGCCGCCATTGCTGACGAACTGCACTATGCCCACCACGACTAAAAAAAGAATCAAATAAAAACCAGAATTCCGGATGAACCGATTCATCCCCTACCTCCTCTCGAGACACTTTAATTATTTTAACATAGCCCGACATGGCTTCTCAACAGAAGGCACGAGCAGAACTGGGCTTGGAACTAGCATGCTTATTAACTGCTGTATACTTCCGGTTTCAAAATCCCGATGTAAGGGAGATTTCGGTACTTCTCGGCATAATCCAAACCATATCCGACGATGAATGCGTCAGGAATGTCAAAGCCGGTGTAATGAGCTTCAAGCTCAACCTTACGGCCTGAAGGTTTGTCAAAAAGCGTAACCACGCGCACCGTTTCGGCACCGCGATTTTGAAGCAGTTCAATTAAATAACTGAGCGTAAGTCCACTATCGATAATATCTTCGACAATGAGAACCTCACGGCCTTCAACCGAGACGTCGAGATCCTTGATGATCTTAACAACGCCTGACGATTTGGTGGATGCTCCATAACTTGATACTGCCATGAAATCCATTTCAACAGGTACCGTTATGTTTTTAACCAAATCAGCCATAAATATAAACGCACCCTTGAGCACACAAATGACCAAAGGATTGCGACCTGCATATTCGGCACTTAGTGTTGCGCCTAATTCCTTGACTTTACTTTGAATTTCTTCTTCACTGATCAATACTTCCTGAATGTCGTTCTGCAACTGTGCGAACCTCCTAAGTTATACTATGAAAGCCTTACCTGAACCATAACCACTACCCCTGAATCGCTGAATTGCCTACAGTCATGTACAGGATGGCGGAAGTATCCTCCTTCACCGGTGCAATACTCGACCGGCGAACACCCGGCAACCAGACAATGTTGCCTGCTCCGTCACAAACCACGGGAATACGCGGACGGACAGAGGGGGGGATTTTTTCATCGATGAAAATATTTTTCACCTTTTTGCTTCCGTTTAATCCCATGACTTTCATGGTATCTCCAGGTAACCGCGAACGCACAACCAGCGGCATGAGCAGTTGATCCGCATCAAATGCGGCCTGATCAGCCGTTTCCGGTACAAGATAGTCCTCGGGACTCATAGGAACGATCCGAAGATATCGGTCAATCTCCCTGAGTGAAAGCTCATAAGTTCCGTTCCATTGCACGAGACGATACTCGAAAGATTGATCCTGTACGTCTGTCCGTAAGCCAAAGGAAACCAGATCATACTCCCGGGTACAAGCAAGTGTCTGTCCTAAATCTAGGCTCCAGGTCTTCGCATAAGGCTCTATCACCTTGCGGCGAATGGTTTCGATACGGGTAAAGTCGACAAAATCACTGTCCAAAGGCAGATAATTCAATATTAGTTTAATCAACCTTCGTTGTAAAGCGACATGTAACTTCAAAAAGGAAGGCACCTCAAAGGTTTGCCTTCCGCCGTTCACCTGCACTAGACACCTGTATGCGTCATATGCACCTTGCTCCATGAAATCGTCTTCATCGCCCACAATTTCGGCAAGCCGATTCAAAGACGGCGTGAGCTGTCCATTATATTGCCCCAAATAAGGAAGCACATCCAAGCGAATGGCATTGCGCCGATATTTACGCTGGGAATTGCTTGCATCATTAAAGTACAGAAATCCCTGAGTATTACAAGCTTCTACAAGGTCTGTCTTGTTTATACGAAGACATGGACGAATAAGTTCCACATTTTTTTCACGGCGTTTAAACTTCATTCCGGACAGTCCGGTTAACCCGCTGCCACGTAATAAATGAAGCATAACGGTCTCTGCCTGATCATCCGCATGATGTGCCAGAGCAATGCTTGCTGCACCATATTTATCAGCTACCTCATGCAGGAATGCATACCGCCTATCGCGTGCTGCTTCCTGTGATCCCTTCCCTGTAAGCTTCATATAGGAAGGAATATCGGCCTTCACCCATTCAAAAGGAATATTCAGCTGTGCTGCCATTTTCCCGACCATTTCGGCTTCTTCATCGGATTCTGCGCGGAATCCGTGATGTACATGAGCACAGACCAGTTCCAGCGGGACATGTCTCGTACTGATCTCATGCATAATATGCAAAAAAGCCACCGAGTCCGGTCCGCCCGATACTGCGACAATGATCCGATCCCCGGGAACCCATAACTGATGCTCTTCCGCTGCCTCCAGCACATGATTCACCAGCTCGTTCCAGCGTAAAGCCTCCATACCTGTTCCTCATTCCTTGCGTTATGTATATGCACCTGTAAAAATTAAAAACGCAGTGCATAGATGAGTACCCCAATAAGTAATATAACCGATACAGCGAATGCATTTTTAAGCCAGCGTGGTGTAGTGCTTGATGAACGCCGGCGAAGAGGTGTAGGCCGGGCCATCATGTCTTTCCAGGCCTTGGCTGCATGTCCGGCATCCCGGAACTGTCCCCGAAGGGCCTGAATCGTCCAGTTACGAAAAGGTCGGAGCCTTTCGCTCCGCTCCACCAGGGCCGTGAGCTGATTGACACTCCGCAGTTGTGGCAATCCTTCGGCAGCCAGCGCCTTGAGTGCTTCACCCTCCAATACATGAATCAGTAACAGGGCAAAAGCAAAAACATCGTAGGTGCCATCTGCTGTTCGGCTTCCGCCATTCCAGAAGCCCCTATCATACCATTCGGTAAACTGTTTCACACTTCGTCCAATCGACGTTACTCCACCATAATCAATGAGCTCCACTTGACCAAAATCGGATACCAGTACGTTCTGAGGCTTAAGATCACCAAACACCCATCCCGCCTGATGTAATTGTGCCAGCTTCTGCAAGAGTCTAAGCCCAACCAGCAGTGTCCAGTCCGTCCCTTGACGCCTGATGAAGTGGTGAAGAGCTTCACCCCGAACATAACGCATCACATAAAAGGGAATGTCCCGTCCCTGAATGGCATAATCGTCCACATCCTTGAGATAGGAAGGAATACCACTTTGCTTCAGGGCCTCATGATTACGCTGTAGCTGAAACGATTTGAGCACATTGATCTCTGATTGCAGATCAAATGGATCAAATCCCATCTTAAGTGCATAGTGCTTGCCATTCTCACCCCGCTGGACAAGAAAAACGATGCCGTTGGCGCCTTTGCCCAGCAGCTTGCGAATCGTATAACGGCTGCGATTCCATTTTCCCGTAATTACTGTTCCTGGCGGGAAAGAGGCATCAGACAACGTTGTCACCGAGCATCCCTTCTCTTTCAATGCGATAGTTCCCTTCTATTTCCTGCTGTCCCTCCAGTGTACCATAACGGTAAAAATCAATCACCTTCTGAATCGCAGGACCTGTCGGGGTCGCACCTTTCATCTGCAGACGTCCAAACAGCGAACGGACACTGCCTAGATCCGATGTCCAGTTGATATCCATCACAGCCTCTTCTCCACTATGGCGACCCGGGAAATGAAAGACCGAGAGCTTGCTCTGCCCTACACGCGACTGCAAGCTCAACATCAAATCCCGGATTCCTTCTTCAACCGCAGCGAGCTTCGGCTTCATGCTTGCACTTACATCGATCAACAGGATTACCTGAAGAGGGGCTGTTTCAGCCAGATTATCTATTACTTCTACCACCTGAGCACGCTGTGCAGGTTCAAGGTCTGTTACGGTTTTGGACACCTTCTCTCCCAAAATTTGTGTTAACTCTCTATTAACCGCCTGCTGAATGGTCTGAACCACCGTTTTCCTTGTCATCATCTGCATCGTATGGGCAAGCTGCCTTGTGCCGACAATCTGGCTGATCCCCCCTCCGGCTTTCGCAATATCCTCAATCTCCCGGCTGCCCAGTTCACCAATGGTTCCATAATCGATCACACCAACCACATTGACCGTGATTCCCTCTTCACGGGCTTCCGCTGCTGCCAGTACCGGACTTGTACCTACATTAGAACAACCGTCGGTGATCAACAAGATCTGCTTCATCCGAAATCCCTCCGTTTTTCGTTACTCTCCAATTCTATGACTAGCATTGCCAGAATGAAGAGACTTCAAACAGAGAACGATGCAATTAACTTACTGTACGGGGACGCTCCATCCGGTTAATGCCCGGTACTCGCAATGTGGCCCATTCCGGACGGTAGTGCTCTACTTTGCCTACAACGACAGTCATATCATCCAAAATCTCATGCTGCTGATATCGAATCACGCTCTCTAGCAGGCAGTCCGCTACCTCCTGCGGATCGTCACTATCAATCTCCTGAATGAGACGTTTCATCCATAGCTCCTTGTTGACGGCATACCCTGGGGCATCATAAATCCCATCCGTCATCATAATCAATATATCGCCCGGTTGAAGCTGTACCGTGACCAGATCCACTTCGATATCTTTAATAATGCCAATGGGCAGGTTGCTGGCCGATACCTGAATAACTTCCTGTCCGCGTTTAATAAAGCTCGGAGTTGAGCCGATTTTCATAAATGTGGTCTCTGCCGTATATTCATCGATTAGAGCCATGTCCACCGTGGCATACATCTCTTCAGGTGAGCGCAGCATCAGCACAGAGTTCACGGACTTGATCGCCAGCTTCTCATCCATGCCGGATTGAAGCAGCTGTTCCAAAATATTTAACGCGGCACTGCTCTCCATGCGCGCACGTTCCCCGTTGCCCATACCATCACTAAGTGCCACCGCAAAGGTACCATTCCCCAGTTCAACCGTGCTGAAGCTGTCCCCGGATAACAAATCTCCCCCTTTGGCAGCCGCAGCTACCCCTGTAGTCACCTCATAGGTTTTGGCTGATCCAAAGGTAACGGTTGCCAGACCCTGACGCGGATCCGTCATCGTCTCATGAAGAACAGCAATATGCTCGTCCAGAACATCCGAAATCAGCGGCGCGATCATCTTCCGGCATTCATCAAATCCCCTCGTATAGGCATGAACAATCTCGATTTCCACATTGCCTGCTTCCAGATTGATAATCTCAATCGAATGAATGGATAGGCCCAGCGACTCCAGCGCATCCCGAATCTGTTCCTCCTGCTGTACCATCTCCTCACTTTCCCGTTGGATTTCTCTGGCCAGGTCCTCCATCACCTGGGATACTCCGGATAATTGCTCGGCAACCAGCTGCCGGCTGTCCACAATCTGACGCTTCCACTGCATATTATGCTGGTAGAGCCCGTACTGGGCACGCATAACCTCGAGCACCTCCTCCGGTTTGGCACATACCCTGTTCCACTCCACAGGAATTTGTTTGCCCGACATCTCCGGGTTGGCCTCAATGGAACTCATCACATCCGTCATGTATTTATAGGTTTGAATAAACTTTGCATCCCAGCACTGTGCACGTTTGAAGCACCCTGCACACGTTCCCTCTGCTACCGCATTCATGAAATGCTCCATGCCGCCTTCGTTCTGTACCGGTTCCCCCGTACCGGACATCTGATCGAAGCTGCGGGAAAGCTGGCGGAATACCTGCGAGAAGCGGGTTACCCGTTCTGCCGTGATATCCCGAATTCGCTTCGCATATTCATGCTGCGATTTGGTATGATCCTGTGTACCTGGCACATATTTGGATATGGCCGCCATCATGCTTTTAGGTGTAAGCATGAAAAGAACAATGGCTGCGCACGTCTCCCATAAGGAGTTCATCACGTCACCTGGACCGCCCAGATAAATGGATAGAATGGATGAGCCGAGCAGCATCCCCAGTGCAACGCCTGCACGTTTGCCCTCTCTTAGCATACCCGCCAGCATCCCAGCAAAAGCGAGCAAACTCATTTGGTATACGGCGGACATGTCAGCGAGACTCAAAATCAGTCCCGTAATGACCCCAACGGATGCCCCAAGGGGGGCTCCGCCCACCAGCGCGAAGATCAGAATTAAATAACGAGAGAGCATATGCTCCACGGAAAGGGACTGAATGGTCCAGCCCACCGCGCCTGTCATAACGGAGGCCAGCAATATGATCAGGCAGAGGATCTCCTCGCTCTTTAGGTTGAATTTCTTTTTGCGGTACGTAAAAATCGGTATGGCTTGTATAAAAACCAGGGTAAGCACGAAGCTGAGTACGGAGTCCATCGTGAGCATTAACATCGCGTACCAGCTGAAAGACGGCCCAATGACGACTGCGAATAACTTGACCATAAAAGTAGTCGTAAACACCATTGTTGGTGCATAAGATAATTCAGCACGGTCATAAGACTCCAGCCCTCTGAACAAGAGATAGAAGATCGCCATCTCAGACGCAACGATAAGTGGAACCGGAAACGGAGCAAATAGACTCCCCGCCAGCAAAGCGGCCCCAACGGGAATAATGTAATCCCTTCGCATGAAGGCAATCACCGCGAAGTAGGCAATTGCAAAGGGCGATAATTCATTCAGGATCATAGCCTTCCCTAATAAAAATCCCATAAATGTAAGGAGCAGCACCCATTTGCGTGCAGCAACGAACTGGACAGCCTTGCGGGAGGTAATCCACTGTTTGAGACGTACGGACAGCTCCTCCCGAGCTTCTGTACTCCCTTTACCAGCTTTCATTCCCGGAAATTGAATGACATTCCACTTTTCCATCATCCCAAGGCACCCCATTCGATTATTTGTTTTCGTGTTTCATTCTCGATGGTTCTGATTATAGATAGATTAGAAGACGTAGTTTGTCACAATAGGTGGACAGGGTTCAAAAAGTTTACGACAAAAGAAACAAGCCTGGCGCGGAGGAGCGAAACCCCCGGCCTTATTGTCATTCCATCCTCTACAACCTGATTCACCGAGGACGGGGTTGTCTTATTTTGAATGGCATTTGTTCTGCCTTTAACTTGAATTGAACGGGATACCTGCGGAATGGCATGGAAACATGTCGGTAAAAAATGGTAGACGACAAATGTTCTTATTTCCTATGGTCCTTGTGCGAAAAAAGTGCATCTGTGGAGCACTACTTTACAAGAAAAGCCAGGAATCCAGTGGAACGCGCATAGGCGACGGTAAAACCCAAAAAATATGCGCAACCAACAGACTAAAAGAAAAAAAGGATAAAACGCAAAAAAGCCGTCGACCCTTACGGGTTAACGGCTTTTCTTATATTTTAAATCAGGTTGATACAGATTACACGCGCTTGGCTCCACGGCCTCCGCGTTTGCCCTCTGTGTTCTTCTTGAGCGAAGAGATCCGCTCTTCACTATCTTTCAGGAAGCGTGACATTTTATCCTCAAATGAAGGTTTGCCTGCTGCGGGCTTGAAAGAACGGCCTCCACGGTCGCGGTTAAATCCACCGCCGCCGCCACGGCCTTGGCCGCCACTTGGGCCTCCACCGCTGAATCGTTCGCGATCTCCTCCACTGCGTTCCGGTCTTGGAGCTCTTGGGGGTCTGGATTGTGTTTGTTGCTCAACCGGTTTGTCAACAGCTTGCTTAATGGAAAGTCCGATTTTGCCATCCTTGTCAACGTTGATGACCTTCACTGTAACGACGTCATTAAGTTTCAGGTGGTCGTTGACATCTTTGACATAATTGTCGGCGATTTCCGAGATGTGAACGAGACCCGTGACACCTCCTGACAGATCCACAAATGCTCCAAAATGCGTGATGCCTGTCACCTTGCCCTCTAACTTGGTGCCCACTTCAATTGCCATAGAATAAAATGATCCTCCCTTAAAAATATACAACCCGATTTTTTAGATGCCAAAATCAATGCTGTGCTAAATGTAATTATACCTTATGCCGCAAACCAAGGTCAACAGAGCTCTACCCCGCAGGGGAGCCTATTTTTTACAGTATAACGGCTTCAGATATATGGATAATAATTCTTGCTCAGTCATGAGCTTAATTTCATCAGTTCCCTGACTCTTCAACCTGGATTGGCGTCTCTTCAGGCAAGTAATAGCCTTTTTTCCGCGCCAGCTGTCCTATGTATTCAGGGTCCTTCAACCGACTGACTTCATACTTCAACTGATCCAGCTTCTTCTGCGTCTCTTCCTTCGAAGCCTGCTGTGCGGCCAATTGCGAACTCTTGTCCGAAATCTGTGCATTCTGTACAAGGAACGTATATCCTGCCCAAATGACAAATACAACGACGAATGTCATCCAGAGCATGAGGCGTCTTCTTGCGCCGGCAGATTTCCCTTGGCCTGTTGGGGCTGCAGATCTCCCCACAGGTGTTTTACCCATTTTTGGACCTCCTTAAAACCAGCGTTTCCATATCGTTGCAATACTTGAACCCGCACGGATCATCCAACGGGGCGTTACCCAATGCTTCAGGAGCGGCCTAAACATCCAGCGGAACAACTTGCCGAAAGGTACCAAACATTGCAATACCAGCTTGCCCAGGAATATCAGTATCGCGAGCACAAAACCCAATATCACGCGAACTAGCTTGTATAGTCCCTTCGCTGGCATAACGAACAGGATGTTAAGGATATGTCCACACCAATGAATAAGTGTTCTTGCGAGTTTAATTAACATTACCACAAAACGCTGGGTTGTAACACTTAAAAGCCAAAAATAGAAGCAAACCCCTATAATTAGCCCCAAAAAGACATAAAACCGCAGCTGTCCGTGGTTTCCGGCATACAGCATCCGGAAAACGAACAGCGCGGAAGCAACCCAGTACAACAGGTCAAGCGTGTGCATGCTCCATCTCGGGAAGCGCAGCTGACCGGACAGTACCCGGTAACTGTCGTAGGCCATACCCATTACGATTCCCGACAACAGCATCCATGTTAATGTGATCCACTGCGTGTCCAGACTCATCGGAACATCTTGCCGAACAGGCCTTTACTATTCTTGTTCTGGGAACCGGGGTCCAGATATTGCAGAGAACTGACTGTACCTTCAATGGATAGCAAACCTTCCTCCAGGCTCAAGTTTTTGATATGTAAATTGTGCCCCCGGATGGTCAGATGCCCAAGTTCAGTCTGCAGCAAAAATTCCTCACTGTCGAAGCTCTCTACATTGGAGACACCTGTCAGATCCAGCAGTTTGCGATTTTGCATGCTCAAATGATGCTGTTTCGGTTTACCGTGCTCAACCATGGCATGTACCCCTCCTTCTTACACCTAGCTTATGGAGGCGAAGGCGGGAATAGAACCAGGGATCATGAAGGAAATGCTTCTGCCTATGCAAACACAAAAGCACCCTTCCTATATAGGAAAGGTGCTTCTATCTCACTTACTTTCATTCATAAAAGAGCATATCGGGCCGATGATTACCAGTTCAGCCCGTTATCCTTGGCGATCGGCTCTTCCTTAACCAAGGTATAGAGGCTGCTCGCCTCGTCCTTCTTGGTGCTCTCAGCAAGACGTTCCACCTTCACGGTGACCAGCTTCTGACCGAACTGAACCGTCAGCTCATCGCCCACTTTAACAGCAGCGCTTGGCTTCGCTTCACGTCCGTTAATCAGAACACGTCCCTGTTCGGAGACGTCCTTGGCCACAGTGCGGCGTTTAATCAGCCGGGAGACCTTCAGGAATTTATCAAGACGCATTATTTTACGGCTTCTTTAAGTTTGTTGCCTGCTTTGAATGCAGGAACAGTGGACTCAGGAATAACGATTTCATTCCCTGTTTGTGGGTTACGTCCGGTACGACCGGAGCGTTTGCGGGTTTCAAAAGTGCCAAAGCCGATCAGTTGTACTTTGTCTCCGCTTGCGAGTGCATCTGTAATTTCTCCCAAGAAGCCGTTCAATACGGACTCAACGTCTTTTTTAGTCAAACCGCTTTTGGTGGAAATGTTGTTAATCAGATCTGTTTTGTTCATTTTTAAAAGCCTCCCAAATTAAAAAGAAAGTATCTGCGAATCCTGGCAATCCGCCTGACTGCCGTGGCTTTCGCGCAAGGTTACTACACATGTATTCTGGCTTGGATTCTGAATTCCTGCCTCGGCCAGCGACTTTTTTTGGCTGATGATGAACCTGTGCCTATGGAAAGTCTAAGTCCAATACCCGGAATGTTGTCCGATCAATCAGGATTAACTCTAATCCAAACATGAACACATGTTCGTATAAGCATATCATACCATTGAAAAACATGGAACAAGGATATTTGAACAGTTTACTTGGTCTACCCTGTTACAGTCCAGCCTTCTTCGCCGCTTGCCAGAACTGCTCCATTTCTTCGACGTTGCTATCTGCAGGTGTCCGTCCAAGTTCACGAAGCCGCTCCTCGATATATTGGAAGCGCTGAGTGAACTTGCGGTTGGTAGCGGCAAGAGCTTCCTCCGGGTCTGTATCAATGAAACGAGCCACATTCGCCGTAGCAAACAGCAAATCGCCCAGTTCCAGCTTCCGCTCTTCGGCCGATTGATTGCTACGCACTGCTTCTTTCAGTTCTGCCAGTTCTTCTTCAATCTTGGCAAATACGCCATTCACATCATCCCAGTCAAAACCAACCTTGGCTGCTTTCTTCTGGAGCTTGTACCCTTTCATCAAGGCAGGCAAATCGCGGGGAATACCATCCAGCACCGAAACGGTCTGTTGATCGGTCCCTTTACGCTTCTTCTCCTCTGCCTTCATCTGTTCCCAGTTCTGCAGTGCTTCATTCGCATTCTCGGCCTGATGCTCGCCAAATACATGAGGATGACGGAAAATGAGCTTGTCGTTAAGCCCTTCAATGACATCATACACATTGAAGGTGCCCACTTCCTCTTCCATCTGGGAATGCAGCAGAATCTGCAGCAACAAGTCCCCAAGCTCCTCTTTCATGTGATCAGGGTCATCTTCATCGATCGTTTCAATGACCTCATACGTCTCTTCAATCAGGTTCTTGCGAATCGACTGATGGGTTTGCTCCTGATCCCATGGGCATCCACCCGGGCTGCGAAGTATATTAACGATTTCATGCAACCTTGCAAAAGAGCGGCGTCGCAGGGCATCATCCGTGTTTTTCGGCACGTAAATGAGGGAGAGGTTTCCGTAACCTTCAATCCGGTCGAGCTCATGAAGCGGTACCTTGTGAATGATCTCCTGATCCTGTACGCCGAGGGCGTGCCCAACAAATACCGGATAGTCATCTGGATATACATCCATCAGGCATAGCTTCACATCAGACGCAGTAAACACATCATAAACCTGCCCGATCAAGGTATGCAGCTGAGGCTGCACTAGTTCCGTGCTCAGGCTGCTTGCATCAAGAAGTTGGAAGCCTTCAATGGGATCAAATCCGAGACGGATAAAGGCTTCATCCAGAAAACTTTCTCCCCCCATGACACGAAGTGAGATCCCCATTTGCGGGCAGCGTTCCTTAAGCAGCCGTACACTCGCCTCTGCCACCATCGGATGGCCTGGCACAGCGTAGACAATCTCGGTTCCCGGCTCTCCCTGACGGGCAGCCTCAATAAGGCGACTCGCAATCTCGTCATAGACCTCCGGGAACGATGCTTTCGCCTCGTAGATTGCATCAAATGATGTCATCTCCAGCCCTTCCTGCTTCAGATCATTCAGCACAGGATGATCCAATGTGCGGACATACAGCGTAGCCGCTTGTTTCATTTTCTTGATAATACCTACTGTCAGCTGATCTGCATCTCCTGATCCAAGACCAACGACGGTCAAAGCTGCTGCGCTCATTTTCAAGCCTCCATCCGAACCATTCTGCAGAATGCCTCCCATTGTTACATCGACATGAGGAACATACGCAGAACAGCGCTCTATAATTACACGTATTATAACAGAATCCGTGGATATCCAATAATTTCACACGTAAAAGGGTGAGACAGGGCTACCGCAGGACATGCAGCCTGCGAAGCCATTTGGCCAGGCGCGGTCCAAGCTTCGGGATCGCGGCCAGATCTGTGGCGGTCAGCAGCCCAGTACGCGCTGACGCCAGCAAGAACACGGCTGCGCCTGCCGCTATGCCAAGCAGGCTTATGCCTACCGCGGCCAGCCTGCGATCGGCCGCGATGCCCATGCCGCCGAGTACCGCTCCGGCAGCCCAGGCCATGCCTGCCGCCGCCGCGCTCATGGCGGCGATCACCAGCGCCGGCTTCACCAGGACGGCGCCAGTGGAAGGGCGCATCGCGGTACGCCGCGCCAGCAGGGCCACATTCAGGCCAGCCGCCAGCATATAGGCGACTGCGCCTGCCAGGGCCGCGCCGCTGATGCCCAGCGCGGGCACAAGCATGACGTTCAGCAGCGCCTTGACGCCTGCGGCGGCCAGCATGCTGAATGCGGGTGCGCGCACGGCGCCGAGGCCCTGCAGCAGCGCCGCCGCAATGATGCTGACGGTGCTGCCCGCCGCCGTCAGCGCCATATACCGCAGAGCTTCGGTGCCTGCGGCATCACCGTACAGCATGCGGTTGATCGGTTCTGCCAGCACCGCCAGACCAGCGGATGCAGCCAGACCGATTAACCAGAACCAGCGCAGCGCGATGCTTGCCTGCTGCCTGACGGCTTCCGGCCCGCCCTTCAGGCGAGCTTCGGCCATTGCCGGAATGAACAGCACCGATAGCGACGTAGCAAGCATCGTCACGAGCTGTACAAGAGGCAACCCCCGATTGTAAATTCCGAACGACACCATGGATTCGACCTCATCCAACCCTTCACTTCTTAGAAGCCGGGGCACCGTGAAGGTATCCACCAGGTTCATCAGAGGTACAGCGATCGAGCCCAGACAGACGGGAATGGCATATACCAGCAAGGTTCGAATCCATTGACCATTGGTGGGGAGCATCTCCGGTCGAACTCCTTTTTTTGTCCATTGCTGTAGTTGTCCCTCCCTGGCTTCCGATCTCTGCAAGCCTTCCATCACTTCTTGGGATAGACCCGTTTTCCTGCTCTTTCGCCGCCTACCGTACATATAGGCGAGCATGGTGAGTAATCCTGCGATTCCACCGGCAACAGAACCCAACATGGCTCCGGCAGCAATGGTCTCCAGCGATGCATCCTGCTTCATCAGCCATAGCAGCAGCACAATCATTACCGTTACACGAATTGTCTGCTCTACGACCTGTGACACAGCGGTCGGCACCATCTGCTGTAAACCCTGAAAATATCCACGAAGTCCAGTCATTAGCGGGACAAATAGCAGTGCAAGCGCTGCAGCCCGAATCGAAGGAATGACATGTCCATTACCAATCAGATGACCTATAAGTGGTGCACCAATGTACATCAGTATGGCCAGGATTAATCCGATGCCTCCAAGAAGCATGGAAGACAGACGGATAATCCGTTTACCCTCCTCCGGCCTCCCCAGCGCATGTTGTTCGGCTACAAATTTGGATACGGCAACAGGCAGTCCGGCGGCAGCAATCGTAATAATAAGCATATAGAACGGATATACCGTGTTATAAATGCCAAAAACACCGTCGCCCCCTAGATTCTGTAACGGAATCTTTTGAAAAGCACCGATGATTTTAGAAATAATGGCAGCAAGGCCAAGCACAAATGCACCCTGCAGCAATCTTGAGCCAGTAGTAGACGGCTGTTTCATAAGTCCCTCCTACAGTTATCCAAGCGATTATATCCAGTAAGCATACTTTGCTATTATACCTGCCTGAAGCCGCGCAGACTAACCTTCTGTTGAAGTTCCCTCTATCCACTCTTAATTCAGCCTTTTTAAATGCAAAAAAACTCCTGTCTGCCGGAAAGGCACCAGGAGTTGATCTGCTGTTTATTGTTCCATCTGCTTGCCAAGGAAGCCAGCAGCTGTCTCAGCCATTTTTACTTCCATCTGGGACATCTTCACGGATTCATCCTTGTTATACAGAATGACGGTTCCAATAGGGTCTCCACCCGAAATGATGGGTGCAATGACGAAAGAGGATAATGTTTCATCATGATCCTTGCTGATCTCATAGGAGCCACTACCTGTCTCAACGATGGTCTTGCGATTTTCCATGCAGCTCTCTACCAGCTGACCTACCTGCTTGTCCAGATATTCCTTCTTGGAGCCACCCGCTACCGTAATAATGGTATCGCGGTCAGAGATCATGGTTACATGACCTGTACTCTCATACAACGATTCAGCATATTCTTTGGCGAAATCGCCCAGTTCGCCGATCGGCGAATATTTTTTTAGAATGACTTCTCCATCACGATCCACAAAAATCTCAAGCGGATCTCCTTCACGAATTCGTAACGTACGACGGATTTCTTTTGGAATGACCACACGGCCGAGGTCATCAATACGGCGGACAATACCAGTAGCTTTCATTTCACATGTTGCCCCACTTTCTCGAGAAGATTTTTCAACTACTGTTCCTTAATGGGTAGAGGAAAGTCCCAGAACGTTTAGTGTGATATCTTGACCATAGTATTCATCTGTTCCCATTTCCTTATACATACTTTGAAGAATATAGTTGTGTTCTCTTCGCAGAAGGTGACCATGTACCCATTACGCTGCTTTCTGTACAAAAAGAAGCAAGGGGCAGGCCATAAGTCCTCCCCTTGCTTCTCTAAACTTGTCCAGAAAGTAAGTTTGCTGCTGCTCGTTTCTTACTTGCTACTTGTATCTGCGCTATCGCCTGTTGTTGCATCGGACTCTGTTTTAGTACCTTGATCTGTCTTAGCGTCAGTACCTGTGGACTCGTCCGTTTTGGTTTCTGTAGATTTGTCACCTTCGGTTCCAGTTCCAGTACCCGTTGTGCCTTCAGTACCTTCCGTAGCACCTTCTTCAGCCTTGTCTGTCTTCGGCAGGTTTACTTCCTTCACGATCTTATCCAGTTCATTCGTCATGAACGTATCGATCTCTGCTGCTGCCAATTGGCTTTTGAGTGTTTCTTTTTGCTCATCTGTCAATTTGCTGTAGTCTGCTTCGGTACGGGATTCTACTTTCATCACGTGGTAGCCGTATTCCGTTTCAACCGGATCACTGATTTTGTTGATTGGCAATGTTTTGGCAGCTTCTTTGAACGCTTCTACCCAGTTGGATACAGGGGTATTTTCGTACAATCCGCCATTATCTGCAGAGCCTGGATCTTCGGAGTATTCTTTTGCCACTTTTGCAAAGTCTTCGCCGGCATCCAGTTTCGTTTTAACTTCTTTTGCAATTTTCAAGGCATCTTCTTTTTTACGCTCTTTTTGCGTATCTGGGTCCGTGAAGTTAATCAGGACGTGACGAACCGAAGCGGTTGTGAACTGATCCTTGTTTGTATCAAATTCTTTTTTGATTGCATCTTCCGTAACGCCAGTCTCTTTATCCTTGATAACGGTCATGATGCGAGTCATGTAATCCTTGATGTTCTGATCTGTCAAATTCTGAGCTTTCAACATTTCAGTCCATTGATCCGCTTGAACTTGTGCTTTCATTTTGTCGAATTGTTCAGTTGCTGTTTTGGCACCTGCTGTTTTAGCTTCTTCACTCGCTTTGCCACTCAAATATTCATAAGCAACTTCCTGGCGCACCAGGTAGTCCTTGAAATCGTCCATCTCCATCATTTGTGCATATTCCGGATAGAGGAATTTCATGACCCGCTGCTCCATATCGAATTCATTGGCTGTAATTGTACCGCCATCATAGGTCGCTACAACAGCGCTTGTATCATTAGTTTCTGGTGCAGCTGCTTCATCCTTCTTGCCGCATGCAGCAAGCAGTGATAAGGACAGTACTGCAACCATACTCACGGAGAGTACTTTCCCTACTTTTTTATACTTTGGTAACATCCTTTGGTTCCCCCTTTGATTTAAAAGCACTCTTCATGGACTCCAGAAATTTCTCTACCAGTTCCATCAGTTGCTTGTCCCCAAGCCCTTTGCCTTTGACATGAATAAGCATATGGGGTCCTTGTTCAAATTGTACACGTCTTTCGAACTGATTTCCAATGTGCGCAATTTTCGAGAGCTCAAACGCATGCTCACGGCCTTCGTAGAATTTCACGGTAAGGTCGTCACCACGCTGCGTAATGGACTCAATTCCGTACATTTTCCCGTACACTTTCAATCTGGCTACAGCCATAAGATTAATGACAGCTTCCGGAAGGTCGCCGAATCGGTCAACCAATTCGTCTTCCAGCTCCATGGCATCGTCGAAAGAGGCAATAACCGCCACTTTTTTGTAAATCTCAATCTTCTGTATACTGTCATAGATATAATCACCCGGCAAGTAGGCATCGATGCTGAGATCGAGCGTGGTGTTCCATTGATCGGAAGGTACCGGCTCCTCCCCGAGCATGGTGACTTTGCGTTTATTGATTTCCTCGGCCAACATCTGAGAATACAGGTCGAATCCGACTGAGGCAATGAAGCCGTGCTGCTCTGCTCCCAGCAGGTTCCCTGCTCCGCGGATCGATAGATCTCGCATCGCAATTTTGAATCCCGACCCCAGCTCGGTAAACTCCTTAATAGACTGCAGACGTTTCTCTGCAACCTCGGTCAGCACTTTATCCCGTTGGTACGTAAAGTACGCATAGGCAATTCGATTGGACCGTCCAACGCGCCCACGCAGCTGGTACAGCTGGGAAAGGCCCATTTTGTCTGCATCATGAACAATCAGGGTATTTACATTCGGGATATCTACCCCTGTCTCAATGATGCTTGTGCTTACGAGCACATCATATTCGCCATCGAGGAAGTCCAGGATGGTTTTCTCCAGCTCTGTCTCCGACATCTGTCCATGGCCCACGCCCACTTTGGCTCCAGGAACCAGATCAGCAATTTCGGCAGCCATCTCCTGAATCCCTTGAACACGGTTATACAAATAATAAACCTGACCCCCACGTGCCAGTTCCCGCTCAATGGCTTCCCGAACAAGCGCCTGACTATGTTCCACGACATAGGTCTGCACCGGGAAACGATTCTCTGGTGGTGTTTCAATAACCGAGAGATCACGGACTCCCAGCATGGACATGTGGAGGGTACGCGGAATTGGTGTAGCCGTCAGTGTGAGCACGTCCACGTTTGTTTTCAGCTTCTTCAGCTTCTCCTTATGGGTTACACCGAAGCGCTGCTCTTCATCAACAATAAGCAGTCCTAGATCCTTGAATACCAGATCCTGCGATAACAACCGGTGCGTACCGATAACAATGTCGACCGTACCACTTTTAATGCCTTTGGCCGTCTCATTTTGTTCCTTACGGGAACGGAAGCGGCTAAGAACATGAATATTGAATGGATATCCCGAGAAACGTTCACGGAATGTCTCATAATGCTGCTGTGCCAAGATCGTGGTCGGAACGAGTACCGCAACCTGTTTGCCTTCAATAGCCGCTTTGAAAGCAGCACGAATGGCAACCTCGGTTTTTCCGTAACCGACGTCTCCACATAGCAGACGGTCCATGGGACGATTTTGTTCCATGTCCTTTTTAATTTCTTCGATCGCACGGACTTGGTCACGAGTCTCATCATAAGGGAACATGGCCTCAAATTCCTGCTGCTCGGCAGAGTCCTTCTCGAAGCCGAAACCTTTTGAGGTCTGACGCTCCGCATAGAGCTTGATCAGATCGTCAGCGATATCCTGTACAGATGAACGAACTTTATTTTTAACCCGTGTCCACTCGTTACCACCCAGCTTGTAGATCTTGGGCTCTTTCTCTTCTGACCCGACATATTTCTGGATCAGGTCGATCTGTTCGATCGGTACCGACAGTTTATCCCCACCAGCATAGAGAATATGCATATAGTCCTTATGAATACCGCCAACCTCAAGCGTACCAATGCCTAAATATTTACCAATCCCGTGGTTCTGATGGACAACATAATCGCCCACCTTCAGCTCACTATACGATTTAATCCGTTCTGCATTATCTACATTACGGCTTTGTTTGCGTGCCTTGCGCTGCTTTTGGGAGAACATCTCACCTTCGGTTACGACGGCTAAATGAATGGACGGCAGTTCGAATCCGGTCTGCAGGTTACCGATAAGCATTTCCGGTTCCGGTATATCGTAGTCCATGAGGACTCTCCGCATACGATCGAGTCTTTCTTCACCGCTCGCCAGCATAAGCACATGCACTCCGGCTTTCTGCCAGCGCTCCATCTCGGCCTTAAGCACATTCATCTGTCCGTGGAAATCCTGCATGCCCCGACTGATAAAATTCAGAATGTTTTGAGGTTGTGTATGTGGAACCTGACGCAAGAAGATCGACATAAACAGCGTCTGGAATGGACGTTCATATAACAGCTCATCCCCATCTGCTGACAAATGAAGATCAGGCAGTGTCTTTCCGTTTTGCATCAAATGCAGGTTCCACTCCGATTCATCCCGGTCGAGCTGCTTGGACGTTTCAGCCAGCCGTGCAGGTTCGTCCAGAACAAGAAGCGTGTCCTCCGGCATGTAATCGTAAATGGTTTTATGCTCCGGATAGAGCGGTGATATATATTTATACATTTCAGAGAAATACACATGCTCACGCAGCAACTCAATCTCCCGGTGAATTTCTTCACGGAGACGCAGCTTGGCCTGGCGGTCAGTCATTTTCTCCAGCTGTTTTTCCAGTAAAACGACAGCTTCATCCGCAGCCTTCTCCATACGTTCGCGGTCAGCAATCAATTCCTTGCACGGCAGCACCGTAACGTCATCGATACGTTCAATGGAGCGTTGATCCGCTGGGTCGAATGTTCGTATGGAGTCAATTTCATCGTCAAACAATTCCACCCGATAAGCAATGGACGATGTCACTGGATAAAAGTCGATAATTCCTCCGCGCACGCTCATCTCGCCGCGAGATTCAACCCGTTCTACACGTTCATATCCAAGCTTCACCATCTCCAGAAGGAACGAGTCCAGATCGAGAGTATTCCCTTGTTTGATGGTAATCTGAGCATTTGCCATCACTTCCGGAAGAGGGACATAACGCCGCACGCCGGAAAATGGAATAACAACAACGCCCCTAAAGCCTTGGGCGCAGCGAACTAACACATCAATACGCTGACCCAGTGTTTCCGGACTGGAAACAGCGGCTTCAGCGGCTACAAGTTCATTCGCAGGATAGAGCAGCACCTGATCTGGTGAAAGCGCTTCCTGTAAATCTTCTGCGATTTTTTGTGCGGAAAACATATTGTGTGTAACGACGAGCAGTGGTCGGTTCATCTCTTGGTGCAGAGCTGCCAGCATGATCTGGCGCGCTGATCCGGACAATCCTGAGACCAGCTGCTCTTTCATACCGGACGTAATACCGGCAGTAATGGATCCAAAATCGGGATCTTTGGAAAAAGCCTGTATAAGTGCTTGTAACAAAAGGGGCACCTCTCTTATAACTTACTTGATTAGTTCACGCCAAAGCGCAGTATTATCATTTTAAATTGGATACAAATTCCTTTTTGTCCTGTTTCATCATATCGGATTACTCGCTTCATTACCACATCAGGTTCATTCAATTAGCCTAAATTCCGTCATGAGCATTTTCATTCCCAAATTGAAAAGAAGCCTCAGCAGGCTGCCAAGGCTATAAAGGTGGAGCGGTATTCCGCGGCCCCCATCATCTGTTGTCCATCTTCGCTGCGAACCAGGCTTATTATTGAAGCGGGCTCGCCAGTAAGCTGAGCTCAGGATTGAGTTCAAGCGCTTCTTTGCAATAATCGCATGTAATCCGAACGGTAATATCCCCACCGGAATTATACGCTATTATATCCCTCCGCTCGTCGGGGGTCAAGAAATGAAAGCCCAACTGTTCTTCTGATATTCGGGCAGAATCGATTCGGCCAATAAAGGTACGGCAGTGCCTGCACACATAATTCACTGACATGTTTATGCCTCCTGAACATGGTTTATACGTCCAGTATGCCCATTATGACTGAATTGAACCCGGTTTTGATCATTTTTCCCAGCATGCCTTCCAACAAGTATTACCCGTTAAACTTAGCCATTGTCTGCTCAAATGTATGATCTAGGCTATGCTCCAAAGCATCACAGGTTTGCTCAATGGTATGTTCGAGCGCTTCCTTCTCTTTTTTCATAAATGTAGACAGTACATAATCAACAATGGCGTGTCCAGGTTCCGGGCGAGAAATGCCCATCCGTACACGGTTGAATTGCTGTGTGCCGGTATGCTGAATAATGGATTTGATTCCATTATGGCCGCCAGCGCTACCTTGATAACGCAGTCTGACTTTGCCAATCTCCGTGTCCATGTCATCATAAACGACAATCAGATCTTCCAGACTGACTTTGTAAAAGTCCATATATGCCCGTACTGATTCACCGGACAGATTCATGAATGTCATGGGTTTGATCAACACGGTTTTCACACCGCCAATATTTCCTTCTCCAATTAACGCTTTGCATTTGCTCTGAGTGATGGAAATCCCATGACGACTGGCCAGTTGGTCCAGTGCCATAAAGCCAATATTATGTCGTGTTTTGGCATAGTTTGAGCCCGGGTTACCCAGGCCGACAATCCACTTCATCGTATTCCCTCCTTCGGATCACATGAGGTGAGGCATAGACTTCGAATGTTATATTTCATATAATATCAAGAAAGTGAACTTCCTATTTACTGTAATTTTCACGATTATTATCTTATTAACCCAGGAAGGTGAGCGGGTTTTGCGCGAAGATAACGGACAGCTGACTCAACATAGTGATTTTATCTATCATCTCGAATACCATGTACCCGTACAGGTATATGATCGCGACACCCATATTGAGATCGGATTGATTACACGTTTCGATAATCAATTTGTCGAAATTGCCGACACTCTTTTTCATCGGCGGCGTTTTCGCTTCATTTCACGGCCAGGATATTAATCATCCGGCCTCTCCATGCATCGTTATAATGGCACGCCGACAGGGGTTACATTTTCCGTTCGACCGGAAAACGTAACCCCTCTACTACTTTGTGCAGACATCCTTATTCAATTTCAAACAGCTTGCTGATTGACAATTCCTCATGAACCCGGATAATGGCTTCCCCGAGCAAAGGTGCTACAGACAACACTTTAAGTTTGCTTGTCGGATTGGCATGCGTGATTGGAATCGTATCCGTTACGATAACTTCTTTCAGTGGTGCATTCTCCAAACGCTCCATCGCTGGTCCGGACAATACCGGGTGAGTACAGCATGCGTATACTTCCTTCACGCCGCCTTCCATCAGTGCATTTGCACCCAACACAATGGTTCCTGCCGTATCGATGATATCATCGATCAGGATCGCTGTTTTACCTTCAATGTTACCGATAATGTTCATAACTTCACTTACATTCGGCTCCGGACGACGTTTATCAATGATGGCCAGAGGTGCATTCAGGAAATCAGCCAATTTCCGTGCACGAACTACACCACCGTGGTCAGGGGATACAACGACCGGATTTTCAATCTGTTTGGAGCGGAAATATTGAGCCAGAATCGGCACACCAAGCAGATGATCCACTGGAATATCAAAAAAGCCCTGGATTTGCATGGCATGCAAGTCCATCGCAATCACGCGGGTAGCTCCTGCTTTTTCGATCAGATTGGCTACCAGTTTCGCCGTAATTGGATCACGCGAACGTGCCTTACGATCCTGCCGTGCATAACCGTAATACGGAATTACAACGTTAATTGTCTTGGCTGATGCCCGTTTAAGTGCATCAATCATGACGAGCATCTCCATCAGGTTGTCGTTAACCGGCAAGCAAGTGGACTGCACAATGTATACGTGACAGCCCCGAACGCTCTCGGAGAGCTTCACTTGAATCTCACCATCACTGAAGCTGGTTGTGTGAGATTCACCCATAGGAATTCCGATATAATCAGCAATTTGATGGGCAAGCTTGGGGTTAGAATTGCAAGTAAATATTTTTAATTTCGAATCAAAATAAGTCATAAAATAAAAACCCTCCGTGCTGGTTCATTGGAATCTATAAGCGTCTGCGACATGTCGGCACCTCCCGAAGATCGGGAGGCAATCAGAATATCAATACCCCTTATTCGGGTTTGGCATTTTGTTTCTTGGCTTTGGCACGTCCGCGAATTTTCTCCGCGTAACCAGGTTTGTTCTCCTGGCGAGGACGAGCAATAGCCAGATCGTTCTCCGGAACGGAATGTGTAACGGTTGAGCCGGCAACCACATAAGCGCCTTTTCCTACCGTGATCGGTGCAATCAGATTGACATTGCTGCCTACGAACGCATCATCTTCGATTTTCGTTACAGCTTTATTATATCCATCATAATTAACCGTTATTGCCCCGCATCCAACATTTACGTTCTTCCCTACTTTAGCATCCCCAATATAGCTGAGATGTGATACTTTGGATCCTTCGTCAATTGTAGCATTTTTCACTTCGACAAAGTCACCAATTTTTACTTTCCGGCCCAGCTTGGTGCCAGGACGCAGGTAAGCAAATGGTCCTACCGTTGTCTCTTCGCCTACTTCGGCCTGGGACAACACGGAATGTTTAATCGTCACACCGTTCTGAATAACACTGTCTTCAATATCGGCCTGAGGACCAATATGGCAAGCTTCACCAATGGAAGTTGTCCCTTTCAGAATGGTTCCCGGATATAATACCGTGTCTGATCCAATCGTAACATCCGCTCCGATATATGTCGATGACGGATCAATGATCGTAACACCGTTCAACATATGTTTTACAGCCAAACGTTCACGCATATATGCTTCTGCTTGGGACAGAGCAAGCCTGTCATTAACTCCGATGGATTCCGCGATATCATCTGACATATAAGCTTCAACCACTTCACCATCGTTACGGAAAATCCCAACAACATCTGTCAGGTAGTACTCTCCTTGGGCGTTCTGGTTGGTCACTTTCTCCAGTGCAGCAAACAATTTCGCATTATCGAAACAGTAAGTCCCTGTGTTAATTTCTTTCACAGCATCTTCCTGCTCGTTGCAGTCCTTCTGTTCCACAATGCGTTGTACAGAACCGTCTTCTCCGCGAATGACGCGGCCGTAACCTTTTGGATTGTCCAATTGAGCCGTTAGTACGGTTGCAGCAGCTCCGCGACTCTCATGAAGCTTCATCAGACCTTCCAGCGTTTCACTGGTTACCAGTGGTGTATCTCCACAGACGACTATAGTAGAGCCTTGCTCACTTCCAAGCAAAGACTTCACTTGCTTCACCGCGTGACCCGTTCCCAATTGTTCAGCCTGAAGTGCATACTCTGCTTTGGAACCCAAAAATGACTGCACCGCTTCGGCACCATGACCGACCACGACTACACTGCGCTCAACGCCTGCGCGTAGAGCTGCATCCAGCACATGAGCTACCATAGGTTTACCGCATACGGGATGCAGTACTTTGTACAATTTAGATTTCATTCGTTTGCCTTGCCCTGCAGCAAGTACAATTGCCATTCGTTTCAAATTTCACGACCTCCTGTTCTGAAAACCCCATCCGGAAGACTCACCTTAATGGATCATCCCTGATAAGTATCGTTCAGCCGGCCTGAAGCCGGTCTTGTTCATCGCCTACTGTCTCTGTTATCACACGTAACAACGCGGACACGAGCAAATCGTGACCTATATGTATACGCCGTGTACCTGCGAGCCTTAACCGAATCCCAATGACTCTTAAGATGCCGCCCTGTCACCAAGCGCACGCTGCGCTAATGTTTCCTTCAACATTTTCCAGCAATAAAGCTGCTAAATGTTCCTGTTTGAATAAACTCAATACTGAATATATCTTATTCCGGTCAAAAAGAAAAGAGAGCCATAAGACATGGCTCTCTTTTCCTTCGAACCCCAATAATGTTCTCAGGCACCTTCTTCAATGACTTCTTCCTCAGTTGCAGCGCGGTCATACTCAGTCAAAACAGCAGCCTGAATCTTCTCACGAGTACCGGAAGAGATCGGGTGGGCGATATCACGGAATTCTCCGTCAGGAGTCCGCTTGCTCGGCATAGCAACAAACATTCCGTTGTTCCCATCAATGACGCGAATGTCATGAACGACGAATTCGTTATCGATGGTAATGGATGCGATAGCCTTCATTCTCCCTTCCGAGTTAACACGGCGGAGTCTGACATCCGTAATTTGCATGTGTGTGTTCACCACCTTTTTCCATCAGAACTTGGTGTATAATTCCACACAGCCTATACGAACTCCTTCTTTTTATAACCACAAAAATGTCCTAATTTCAGGAATTTTTTTATTTAATACACAATTCGACAACGTTAGTGCCAGGTCGATGGAAAAGAACCTTTCCCGACATGTTATTCGTCATCTTTCTACAGGTCAAAATAGTTACCAGGCTTGACCGAAATGTGTCTGCTTTTTGCATCCACGGCTGTTAGCTGCGCAAGAGATACGTAATCGGTCAGCAAACGCTCTTCCGAATCAACTGACCCGGATTCTACCAGTACCCCTACGCCTGCTACCGTTGCATTAAACTCGGCGAGCAAATCAATCATGCCCTGTACCGTTCCACCGGCTTTCATGAAATCATCCACGATCAGAACCCTTGAATGCTCACGCATCGCTCTGCGGGATAGGGACATGGTATGGAGACTTTTATGGGACCCCGATACATAATTGATACTTACGGCCGATCCTTCCGTAGCCTGATGGTCCCTGCGCACGAGCACTACAGGCAGGTTAAGCTGGGCTCCAGTCGCATAAGCCAGAGGAATACCCTTCGTTTCTACCGTCATGACTACATCGATATCCATGTTGCCAAAAGCAGTCGCAAATATTTTACCTGCTTCGTTCATCAATGCAGGCTGTCCAAGCAGGTCAGACATATAGAGATACCCTCCTGGCAAAATACGGTCAGGCTGCTCCAACTGATTGCTTAGTCGTTCGGCAAAAGCCAGAGCATGTTCTCTGGACACTTTCGGAATCCATTTAACTCCCCCGGCAGCCCCTGCCAGTGTCTGCAGTTCTCCCGACCCACCTTCTTCGAACACTTCTTTGATTATCGCCAAATCCTCACTGATTGACGACTTCGCGGCACCATAACGTTCGGCAAAAGTGGTTAACGGAATAACCGTATGCGGTCTTGACAATAAATACTGCGTCATTTCAACCAGCCTAGCGCTTCGTTTTAATTTCTTCACAGAGATCCATCCTCACGATCACGGAAAACATCCAAATCCGAATAATTATTTAAAAATATACCACCTTTATACGTGTTTGTACATTATAAAAGCGAATTCTAAGTCAACATGCGTACTGCATACACTTCTTTGCAGAAGCCGCGCAGCCCATTATAGATCCGTGCAACCTTTGCTTCCTTGGAGACCAATCCGAATACTGTTGGGCCACTACCCGACATGAGCACCCCATCTGCACCCAGCTTCATCATCGCATCCTTCAGATGCTGAACTTCCGGATACAGCTTAAGCGTAACATCCTCAAGTACATTCCCCATCTGTCCGCACACCTCTGCAAAGGAATGATTGCGAATGGCCTGCTCCATTTTGGCCGCACTTGGATGCCGAACAATCTTGTCGCTGCGAAATCTTCCGTACACATCCGCTGTCGACACATTGATTGGAGGCTTCGCCAAGATGACCCAACATTGCGGTGGGTTAGGCATTGGTTTCAGTTTCTCTCCACGGCCTGTAGCGAGCGCTGTACCCCCAGTAATACAAAAAGGTACATCCGAACCAAGCTCTGCCCCAAGCTCCTGGAGCTCATGATCCGGGATATTCAGACGCCAGAGGCGGTTCAAGCCGCGCAGCGTAGCTGCAGCGTCACTGCTGCCTCCTGCCAGACCGGCAGCCACCGGAATTTTTTTGTCCAGATGAATGTGCACTCCAGTACGCACGTCATAGCGCTCTTTGATTAATCTGGCCGCCTGGAATGCCAGATTCTTCTCATCAAGCGGAATATACCCGGCCTGACTGGAGATAAATATCGTATCGCGAGGCAGTTCCGACATTTCCAGCCGGTCTGCCAAATCGACCATGGTCATGATCATCTCGACTTCGTGGAAGCCGTCGCTTCGTTTATGTAAAACGTCCAGCATCAAATTAATTTTAGCAGGCGCTTTTTCGTAAATTTTCAAGGCGTTCACCCGTCCTCACCTTTTCCCTAAGACAACTTAACATATTATATCAAAATGGGGCTGTCAAGTCATTTTTATTCCGAATTCATGGGGAAAAAGCGAGGTCAACCTCGTGGAAGGCCCCGCTCTCCAAACCGTCTAGATCGAATTACGATTTGCGTGCTGCCTCTTCAGCAAGCTGAATGGCACGCTTCACCATATTGCCTGCATCCTTGGCTTTGATGCCACCCCAGCCTTCCTGCTGTACCGTATCATAAAATCCCAGGTCTTTTGCCAGCTCATACTTGAGTTCATCTGACATTACACTTCTTCTTCTGCGGCTCATGAAACCATCCTCCTTGAAGTAACAGTTCTGATTAGTCCATTTCACCAGGATTCTTCCTGACAGCTTCAGAGCCACCATTTTAGATGAACTGTTCAGCATATCAGTATGGGCCTGTTCAAGTAGTATGCCGTTTCTGGTTAAACCTCATTCCTGCAGATGCCTGTCTGAACGGTATTTCTACACAATAAAAAAGCAGTTCGCCCCAAGGGGCAAACTGCCTGTAAAACGATGCTTACGTCTCCATGTAGGAGTTAGGCGTCTGGTCGCCTGGGTTAAATACCATGACTTCCACCGACTCCGTAAGTATATCTGCATAACTGTAAGAGACTCGCTTGAACGTTTCTTGCTCCTCATCAAGCTTGACAATAAAAACAGAAGGGTACGTTTCTTCCAAGACACCCGTACGCTCGATAGTCTTACGGCGGCCACCATTAGCCCGCAACATAATTTTTTGACCTATATGAGCATCGAGATTGCGTTTGATATCCAACAGCGTATTTTTAGCCATTGTCGACGACCACCTCTTTTCTTGTCCATTATACCTGAATTTACAGTCAATGTCAAATCAAAACTAAATATTATATCAGTATGGAAAAGTTGCTGTCAATGAATTTTTTTGCAAATGAAAAAAGCCCCAAATTGGGACTTTAATTGACCTGTATCAGACGACTGATGGATTAACTTTAAGTGTAGATAAATCATTCAAACCAGGCAGGCCAACGCGGTAACTGCCGCGTGTTTCGACACCACCTACACCCTGGCTGCCACTAATTGTGTTATGCAGAATATCATTCATATTCACCGTTTCCCTAACGGATGTAAAGGCCGCCTTGGCAGCCACATATACCGGGTCAAGGGCATGAATCAGAATTCGGCCTGGTGAGCTGGCAAAGTTCGCACCTGCCCGCAGAAGTGCCTCAAAATGGGACTGACATGCTCCTGCAACGATCGTGAGCGCATCCAGATGACGCTCATATTGTCTTGCAACCTGGATCGCTGCTACAAAATTTTGCGAATTCTTGTAACTTCCGAGACTGTATAAGTCGTAAGGCTGACGGGTCTTCAGCACTCCGTCATGGCCCGTAATGACTACAATATCAGGCTGGACTTTGGGAAGAAGACGATACAGGGCATCAGCCATGGCTGACTCATGGACATATTGACCCTCTGCCGGGACACGAAGCTGCTCATAAAGAGCCATACTTTTCTTCAGGTAATTTGGATCCCCATCCAAGTGAAGCACCTTGCCGGGCATTTCAAAATAAGCAGGCTCGCGCTGTGCAGACCAGTCCTGCGTCAAGCCTTCACGGTTGCGTTCCGCTTGTTCAATCCGGTTCTGCTGTAGCCTGGAGAGTGTTTGATGTGCTTTTACATGTGCCTGCCTGGTCTTGGCACTCTGCGGCTCATAAGGAACCTGTATCAAATCGTCCACCGGGGAGTCGGCAAGCAGCCGGAATTCGGTCCCTTTAATGACCGCGCTATCCAACTGGAGGCCTTCCACCCGAAAAGTCACATCTCCACCGTATGACTTACGAACGACCAAGTCTCCGATATTCATCAACATAATCACCTCTACCCCATCGTATGGGCAAAGACCCGGTTTGGTTCATCCGAATTTATTTACAGGCCGGCACGAACTCCTGCATCCCACATCACCGTGCTTAGCGTCGCATATTCCTGCAGACTAAGTGTCTCACCCCGTCTGGAGGGCTGAATGCCAGCCTGCTCCAGCAATTGATCCGCCTGCTCCCGGTTTTCCTTGGTGAAGAAGCGGGCTTTGAGATTGTTCGAGATGGTTTTTCTGCGCTGGGCAAATGAGGCTTGTACCACTTCGAAGAAATGTGCTTCACTCGGCACTTCGACAGGAGGCTGCTCACGCACTTTAAGCTTGATGACGGCAGATTCCACATTCGGTTGCGGAATGAATACCGTTGGCGGCACAATACAAACCAATTCAGGCACACTGTAATATTGGACCGCAATGCTCAGACTTCCGTAGTCTTTTGAGCCGGGTGCAGCTGCCATACGTTCTGCTACTTCCTTCTGAATCATAACGACAATGCTGTCTACTGGCAGTTTCTCTTCCAGCAGTTTCATCATAATCGGAGTCGTCACATAGTACGGCAGATTGGCTACAACACTCACCTTGCTCACACTAGCAAAGTCTGTGCGGAAAAGCTCTGCCAAGTCCAGCTTCAGCACATCTCCGTGCTGTATCCGAACGTTGGGATAAGGCTCCATTACTTCTCCAAGGATCGGTAACAAACGCTGATCGATTTCCACAGCCGTTACAGGGCCGGCTGCTCGGGCCAGTCTCTCCGTAAGTGCCCCAATTCCCGGGCCGATTTCGAGTGCGCCCTTGGACTCGTCCAGATCCGCTGCACTTACAATTTTGTTCAATATATTCTGATCAATCAGAAAGTTCTGACCTAGACTTTTTTTAAAGGAGAAACCGTGTCTCTGAATTATCTCTTTCGTTCGCTTGGGTGTTGCAATTTCCAAAGTCTCATCCATGCCATTCATACGCTCACAATCCTTCACGTTCAATTTGCGATAATGCTGCAGAAAACTCTTCCCGGCTAATTTGGAATACACCCAGCCGCTTGTGGAACTGCTTTCCGTTGCAGTAACCGATGCCAAGCAGATTCCCCATCTCCATACGTCTTGCGGCTGCCTGCGGGTGCACAATCAGTCCTGCTGCAATCAAGTCCTCCCAATCGATCTGGCTCGGCATACCCTCATAGGAGGTATGCACACGCTCCAGCGCATGGCGGATTGCCTCAGGTGAAGCATTCTCGACCCCGATATCCCCTTTACGGGTTGCATCCGCTTCCGGAATAAAAGCATGCTTGCAGCCTGGGACCTTATTTGCAATGATTTTGCGAATGCGCTCACCGGCATGATCCGGGTCCGTTAAAACAATCACGCCGCGTCTCTCCTGTGCCAGTGCAATTCGCTTCAGGATTCGCTGATTGATGGCTGATCCGCCGGTCTCAATGGTGTCTGCCTCAACAGCCCGCCGGATGGCGACGGTATCGTCGCGTCCTTCTACCACAATGACTTCTTTTATCATGTTCCATTTCTTCCTTTCTAACGCAAAAAGAAGAGGAATATCCTCTTCTCTGCCAAACGGCGGCGAGCCTATTCAGACTCCACCGCCGCATATTCCGCATGATTCATTCATGCAACTATTTTATAGCATTCCCATTTCAAAGTAAAACGATTTTAGTTCGCTTCCGGCTTCACCGGACCGATCACATATACCGTCTTGCCTTTCTTACGTCCGAAATTCAGGGCATGCTTTACACTGTCGTAATATACATCGATTTTGTTGCCTTTAATGGCGCCGCCAGTATCTTCCGCACGACGGAAGCCGAGGCCCTCAATGTACACCCACCAGCCGATCGGAATCACTTTTGGATCGACCGCAATGGTCCGTCCTTCAGTTACCCGGGTACCGGAAGCTGTTTTTGTACCAATGCCAGGCTCCTCAGAAGAGTAAGCGGTCATCGATACATTTTTAAGTACTTTGGAATATTTAAAAGAAGTGCCTGAGACGGTAATCACTTTGCTGCCTGATGCAGCGGTTTTCTTCGAGTTCGTTGTCGTTGCTTTCTTTGCTGTGGAGGTTTGGGCCGATACCGTCTGAATCTCCGGCTGCTTCACAACAGGTTTTGCTTTGGTTCCGACAGCAATAACTTTATCGACACGGTTGGTCGATACCGATTTGCCCACCATCTTTTTGGAGACTAGCTCTCCATCCTGAAACACCTTTTCGATATGCTGTACAAGTGTACCTTCTTTGCCGTTTACGATGACGCGATTGTCACCTTTGTACAAGCTAGGGTCAGCCGTTTTGATTACTTTGTACGCAATCGGCTGTTCCACTTCCACTGTACGCTTTGTTACACGCACTACGCGAATTTTCATATCTGCCTTGATTGGTGTTGCGAGCGCAGGATAAACCTTATCCTCACTGGCAACTTCAATTCCAGATTTCTGAATTGCATCTTCTACCGATGAATCGGTTGTATACAGAGTCTTGGTGTCTCCGTCTGCCGTAATGTTGACTGGAACGGCCCGCTCAATAACAATGCGGTCTCCATCTGCGATTGCCCCGTTCAAAGGCATGGATACCTCATCGTGGGGGCTGACTGTGATTGATTGCTCCTCCAGCATTTCTTGAAGCATTCCTGTACGAGTCTCTACCGCTTGAGCTTTGCCATCAATAACCAGCGAAATTTGTTTCCCGGCTTGACCGTAAACGACTAACAAGATCATGATTGTAAGCGCGATTGAGAAAATAGCGATCAGTGCCATTTGACGCATGTTCTCATGCTTCCACCGCAACGCGTAAGACTTACTGGATGATCGTGACTCATGGGTCTCTTCTGGTTGGAATGTGCCCACTTCTCCGTCCTCCTTCATAGCCTCGCCGTCTAAAGTTAATGCATGATGTCTTTGACGCGACTATACCAAATTTTCTACAGAACTGATCGATATCTCAATGACCGGTTCTGCACCATGAACCACTCTTCGCAACATGATGTCACCACCTGAATTCTTACCGTATGATGACCTTGTTTCTTTTATTCAAAAACAAAAAAGCCAAAGAAAGAGTGTAAGAGGAACTCTTTCGTGGCTTCCGAATGATTTTGAATATCGGAAATTCATGCACGAGGTTGCCTCTCTTTTTCCGCTTGCGAGGTTAGCTGTCGGGTTCGGGCGAAAGAGAGCCGCCCTATCTCCGGTCACCCGCTCATGGCGGATGCCCTTGAATTCACCCCGAGACCCAAAGAAGAAATCAAATAGCGCTTCGCAAGTGCATCCGCTGCTTTTGGGTCAGCGAACGATGCGCATCAGCTGCTTACACTGATGTTTAAGCTCTATTGGTTCCCCCGCTCTCCGTTAACGGAGACTCAGCGAGATCGGTTCATGAAAAGTATTGTTGTGTCATCGGAAAGTGTCCCTTTGTTCATCCCCCGAACATCTGTCCAATTTTCCGCACAACAATTCACTGAAAAGATGATATCCTGTTTCGATGCATGTTGTAAAGCGTTGTTCAAGTACGTTTTTCTAAATATTTGGTTAAAATATTGTAATATTCTTCATTTATTTGGATCAAAAAGCAAATTCGCTCCGTCTACCTCTCTTTTTCACCGCATTTGCTTCGTTTTTTAACGAATTCCAAATCGTTCCATGGCATTTTTGGTCGTTATTGCAGCAATTTCCTCTACCGAAATGCCTTTAATTTCCGCAGCTGCTTCTGCAACCAGACGTACATGCGCTGTTTCATTTCGTTTTCCACGATAAGGATGTGGTGTAAGATATGGGGAGTCGGTTTCAATGAAAAATCGGTCCATCGGTACCTTCGCCAGTACCTCTTTCGGCTGCTTGGCATTTTTGAACGTAATTGGTCCACCGAAGGATAGATGGAACCCTAGATCCAGACAGAGTTTTGCCGTTTCCCAGCTTCCTGAGAAAGAGTGCATGACACCCCCGACTTGTCCAGCTTTCTCTTCACGCAAAATTTTGACAATATCCTCATGAGCATCGCGATTATGAATGACAATAGGCATGTTAAGTTCACGAGCCAGTCCGATCTGTTGTCTTAATACACGATGCTGCACATCCTTGGGTGAAGTGTCCCAATAATAATCCAGGCCAATCTCGCCTATGGCAACGACTTTTTCATGTTTGCACAGAGACGCAATCCACTCGAGATCGCCCTCCTGCATCGTAATGGCATCCTGAGGATGCCAGCCTACAGCAGCATATATAAAATCATACGTTTCGGCAAGCTTCATCGTGGATGGAATGGTCTCCCGGTTGAAACCGACATTGATCATACGGCCAACCCCGGCGTCTACAGCACGTTGAATCATCTCCTCGCGGTCCTCGTCGAATTGCGGTGCATCCAGGTGTGTATGTGTGTCGAATAACATCATTTGTATTTCTCCCTTCCTGTCGAATAACTGTTTTCTATCCCATTCAAAATCCTATAAAATGCACCCATTTTATCATCTTCATTGATTCTTCAGAGTACAACATGTGGATTTACCAAATTTAATTTCTACTATATATAGAAGCCCTTCTCACCTAAACTTGTTCAAAAAAAGTGTACATTACAAAATTATGTCGATCTACATATACTCTCCATTAAAGCAGATTACTGTATCATGATAATATCTCGAAATAGAAATTCTTTCTGTCATAGCTAATTTGTAAATTTTTTGCTCTTCACGGCTCACTTCATGATCATGAGAAGTATGGGCGGATATGAGAAGGCAGCTCGTGAATGATGGCGTCCACCTTGTTTTGCGGATAGTACAGATGATGCTTACCACGATGTATTCCACTGATTGAACGGACGATGTCCGAAACCTCGGACAATTCATGCAACTTGTCCTGTCGATCCAGCAGCAGAATCTGTTTGTCTGTCGATTCATCCGGACGAAAAACATCATACGGAAGATCCGTCGGAAAATCAATTTCTAGATCATATTCCGGATGAAGACCGGCTTTGGCAAAGGCAACTCGAATTTCTTCAATCGTTTCCACATCGATCTGTTCAACCTCTACATACTTATACAGCCTGCGGTCCATAAAACGTTCGCATAACTCACTCAGAACAGAATCGTTCTCTTTACGCCACTGCATGAATGTAGTCTGTATTAGAGCCTCATCCAATTGCAGATATTCATCAACAGTGAGCACTCCGTCAAACAGCTGCGGCAGTGGCTCCAGCATGAAACGGAATTGGAACCCCTGCTTCACCAGCTCTTTTGCACGCTTAAATATTTGTCTCAGGATAATTTCGGAGCTTCGGGTCACCGGATGGAAGTAAATCTGCCAGTACATCTGGTATCGTGACATCAAATAGTCTTCTACGGCATGCATACCGGATTCCTTGACTACAATTCTACCGTGATAAGGACGAAGCATTCGCAGGATGCGGTCAAGGTCGATGGTTCCGTAGTTTACACCTGTAAAGTATGCATCCCGAAGCAAATAGTCCATCCGGTCTGCATCAAGTGGGCTAGTGACCAAATTCACGACGATTGGCTTTTCATATGTTTTCTGAATAACAGATGCCACCTTCTCCGGGAAATCGGGAGCAACCCGTCTCAGGATCGCCCCCACTTCAGTATCCCCAAGGATAATTCGGCAGGTCCAGTCCTCATGGTTCATGTCAAAGGCTTCTTCAATGGAGTGAGAGAATGGCCCGTGACCCAAGTCATGCAATAAAGCAGCGCAGAGTGCAACGGCTTTTTCTTCCTTAGGCCAATCGGAGTAGTGACTTCTTTCAAATTGAGAGATAATCTTCCGTGTAATTTCGTAAACGCCCAATGAGTGTGAAAACCGGCTGTGTTCAGCACCGTGAAAAGTGAGATAGGATGTTCCCAACTGACGGATCCGTCGTAAGCGCTGAAACTCGGGGGTATTGATCAACTGCCATATGATCGGATCTTGCACATGAATATAATTATGTACCGGATCTTTAAACACTTTCTCTTCAGTTAAACGCTGTTCCATGTCGCTTCGCTCCCTTGTTTTTGAGTTGTGTTTGTCGCTTTTAGCCCTAACCAGCCCAATTATTCGACACACAATGACGAATTTTGTCGAATAAGGTACTTTTAATGTTTTCCAAATCGACAAAGCTGACATTGATGTTTAAATATGAAAAATCGCTCTTAACCCCTTGCCACCCGTAATCTTATCCAAAACAGCCTTAATTTTAAGCTAATTTTAAGGTTGACTGTTTTGGGAATCGTTGGTATGATGAGTATCATAAAACATAAAATAATGTCGAATAATGACAAAGATAAGTAGCTGAGAGGAGCACTGATTATAATGATGAAATCAACAGGTATTGTTAGAAAAGTAGACGAACTGGGACGGGTAGTTATTCCAATCGAATTGCGCCGTACACTGGGTATCGGTGAAAAAGATGCTCTGGAAATCTATGTTGACGGTGAGCGCATCATGTTGAAAAAATACGAGCCAGCTTGTATCTTCTGTGGTAACGCTGAGAACGTTACATACTTCAAAGGTAAAATCGTTTGTAACGAATGTATTTCTGAAATCCCTGCACCTGTGACAAAATAAGAAATTTCAGGTATAATGGACTTATTGAATTGTTAATTCTAACCTTTTTATATTCCTTACTTGCCTTCCCGGTGTGAACCCCACCGTTGGAAGGTCTTTTTTTTATTACCCTATTCGGACCAACCATAAATGCAGGCATGACATAACCAGGAAAGCGGTGAAAAAATTCAAGATTTATTTTTGCACCGCCTGTGACTTTTAATATTTCTCTAAGGTTTCCAATAAGAAACTTTTCAGGTTATGTTCCCCTATTTAACCGTATGTTTGGATCATGCAGAGGATTAGATCAGCGCGTTATATACATCACGTTTCGTTAATCCTCGGTCCGCTGCTGTTTTTTTCATCGCATCTTTGCGGTGAAGTCCTTCGCCTTCATAATGGCTGACGTGGTCCTCCAGGGACAATTGCTGCCACCAGGCTTCACGCTCTGCTTTACGCTCCTGTTCCTTAATGCCTTCTACAAGCAAACAGTACTCTCCAAGCGGCGGATGTTCCTCCAGCCAGTCTATGCACTCGCGAACCGTGCCTCGTGCAAATTCCTCATGTCGCTTCGTCAGCTCACGAGCCAGCACAACCGAACGATCCCCCAGAATCTCTTCCAGATTGACCAACGTTTTGCGAATACGATGCGGTGACTCATAAAACAACAACGTACCGTTAGATTCGTCAAAACCCTCCAGCACTTTGCGCATATCCTTTTTCTCGCGCGGCAAAAAGCCGCCGAACGTGAAGCGTTCCGTCGGTAGTCCGGATACAATTAGAGCAGACAATGCTGCATTGGCACCCGGAATCGGAATAACATGAATTCCTGCCTCAATTGCTAGTTGTACCAGATCAGAACCCGGGTCTGAAATGGCTGGCAAACCAGCATCGCTGACCAGTGCCAAATTTTTTCCTTCTATTATATAGCGTATCAGTTCAGGGCCACTTGCGGCCTTATTATGTTCATGATAACTAAATAACATGGAAGGGGTGATCTCAAAATGAGTGAGCAGCTTTCGGGTTTGCCTTGTATCTTCTGCTGCAATGATATCACAACTCTGCAATGTCTTAATTGCTCGAAATGTCATATCATCCAAATTCCCAATCGGTGTTCCAACTAAATATAACTTACCCCGACCATCATGGGCTTCCGCATAGCTTTTTTGAATGTGCAAAGTCACTTACACTCCTCCTTCCGTAATACCCGTTGGTTGTTGTGATCCGTAATAAATATCCATAATTTCATCACAGTAGGTTCCTTCTTCATTGTAGACAATGAGGGGCGGAAGCATGCGCACTTCGGGTTTGCCATCCTTCAGCGCTTCGATTAACACCATATTGGCTTCGAGGTGAGCACGTGGATGTACCATTCGGATCCGCTTCGGCTCAAGCTTGTACTCCCTCATCAGAGAGATAATCTCTCCGAGCCGTTGAGGGCGGTGAACCATGGATACCTTTCCTCCATTACGCACGAGACGATTGCATGCCTGAATCACTTCCTCCAATGTACATCCCAACTCATGACGTGCCATGGCTTGGTGTGTATTCATTTTAAGGTCACTTCCATTCAGCGGCATATATGGCGGATTCACAGTAATCGCGTCATACACAGCATGTCCTGTCTGTTTCACCAGTTCCCGCAGGTCACCTTCATGAATTGTGATCGATTGGTCCAGAGCATTCAGCTTCACGCTTCTCCGTGCCATATCAGCCAGCCTTGGCTGAATCTCGATTCCTTCCAGGGTGGCCTGCGTACGCGTCGTCAGCAGAATGGGAACAACCCCATTCCCCGTACATAAATCGAGTACACGGCCTCGTTTAGGAACAGAAGCAAACCGGGCAAGCAATACGGCGTCCATGGAAAAACTGAATACTTCATCACTTTGAATGATTCTCAAATCATGAGAGAGCAGATCATCAATCCGTTCTGATTCATGCAAAATTATTTCTTTAGCTTCATTGGCTGTCATATGATACGTTCATCCTCCGGTACTCTATATCGCATTTTAGCTTTAGTTTAGGTCTATAACCTTGAAAAAAAACCGTAGGGGATCTTCCCTACGGTCACTTCATTTATTCAAAAAAGACAGGCAGAACAGACAATCGCCTTCCGTCCGCAAATGTCCATAATAGACATTGCAGATATGGAATCCTTCGTGATACAGCCGGGCCAGATTATCATATCCTTCACCTACCACATCTTCACCTGTAGCCGGACCTGCCGGTCTAGCGGCTGGAGCCAGTGCAGATGAAACAGGCAGATCTACCGGAGCCTCACGCTTGAGCAGTTTGCGTAGCTGCTCATTCTCAATCGTAAGCCGCTGATTATCTTCAAGCAGCTCTTTGACAATCATTTTTAACTCTCCTAAATCACTGTGCAACTGACCCAATTGGGTTTCCATTTCATGAATGTGCGTAAACAGATTTTTCTTTTCCAAGTTTCCACCCCGAAGCAACCTTTATGGTTTACTTGATAACGACGTCATCCAGCGGAAGTTCTTTGACTTTACTGATGTCGAACAGTTGAACATGGACTGTGCGATTACCGGCATTGATGCCGACAACTTTACCTTCACCCATAGAGGTGACGACCAACTTGCCTACAGCCGGCAGTTCTTCTCTCACACTTTCATAGTTATCATGCTCAAATTTCAGACAGCACATGAGTCTTCCGCACAACCCTGAAATTTTCGTCGGATTCAGTGACAGGCTCTGATCTTTGGCCATCTTGATGGATACTGGCTCAAAGTCTCCCAGCCAGGAAGAACAGCATAATACACGGCCGCAAGGTCCGATTCCTCCAAGCATCTTGGCCTCATCCCGTACACCAATCTGCCGCAGCTCGATCCGTGTCCGAAAAATGCTTGCCAGATCCTTAACCAGCTCCCGGAAATCCACTCTTCCTTCAGCTGTAAAATAAAAAATGATCTTGTTGCGATCAAACGTAAATTCCACATCGACCAGCTTCATCTTGAGGCCATGGTCTTTGATTTTATTTAAACAAGTACCGAATGCTTCTTTGGCTGCTCGCTTGTTCTCATCCACCACACGGGCATCTGTATCTCCCGCAACCCGAATGACCTTTTTGAGTGGCAGCACCACATCGGACTCGCTTACTTCCTTCTTGCCAACAACTACCTTACCGTACTCTACCCCCCGCGCTGTCTCCACGATAACGCAGTTTTCTTTCTCAATGGGAAGGTCCAGGGGATCGAAGTAATAAATTTTGCCCGCTTTTTTGAAACGGACACCCACTACACTATACAAAAAATTAACCCCCTTGTAAGCCAATCCCACTTCGTCTGAAGCCCTGTCTTCTTAGGGAACCCTCCGAAGTAATAACCGTTTGCATATGAATGGAACAAAAACTGTCCTCTCCCCAGCCTTATGCCAAACCGATCAAAAATTGCTCCAGACAAAGCTGGCCATTGACGTTGAAACGCAATTTTTTTCTGCATGCTGCGGCCAAATCCATATAGGACACCCACTGCTCCGTGCTGCGAGTATTAGCCAATTGAGACAGCATGTCTAACTGATCTATAAAAACGATATGTTCATGCCTACCGTGCTGGACATACAGCATATCCCTAAACCATAAATGGAATAGACTAAGCATAATATCCAGATGTTCTGAGAGTCCGGTTTTAAAAAGCTTCTGCTGTGCAGAGATTAATGATGTGCTGCCTCTGCCCAGGGACTCCTTCCCTAATTGTAACATTACGTTTCTAATTTCTGCAAACCAATTCTGCTGGAGAATTTCTCTACATGATTCGAGTCCTGACGCCAAATGAACCGCTGAACGTGCAAGATTGGCCGGATGCCCCTCCGCAATCAAAGCTTGCAGCATTTCCTCCGGATTTAGTGCACTGAAAGGAACAAGCTGTGAGCGTGAACGGATAGTCGGAAGCATGGCTTGACCATTGTCCGTAATCAGAATTCCTACCGCAGGCACCTGCGGCTCTTCCAGGAACTTCAGCAGACTATTCGCCGCCTGTACGGTCATTTTTTCTGCCTGTTCTATAATATAAACTTTGGGATGGCCAGCCTCTGAACGGTATGAGAAAATACGCTGCAGATCCCGAATCTGATCGATTTTAATATTGTTTCCATCTGGTGCAAGCATCGTTAAATCCGGATGATTACCATGCTCGACCTTACGGCACTCCAGACATTGTCCGCAGGCATCATCTTCAAGCTCTGTACAGAATATGGCTTTGGCAAACGTGACCGCTGTCTTCAGCTGCCCGCTGCCCGCTGGCCCGCTAAACAAATACGCATGGCTGATTGCCTGGCGTCTCAAGCTGCTCTGCAACATCTGCTTGGCTGCCTGCTGACCCATAATTTGTTGAAAGGACATACTTCCTCCTCAGAAGCTTAAATTAATAAGCATTCCCCGAATTTCTCCTACTTGTTGTAATAACGTGATTTTACCTTCTTCTGTTTCGAGCAGTTCATCAGCCATGGATAACAGCGCAGAGTCGATTTCATCAATTAGCTTGTATCTTTTGCCTCTGCCCCGCCGATCCCATCCTCTGGTCTCTTTCATGGTTACACCCCGGCGAACCGTTTCTTCCAGAAATCTTTTGACAAGCTGCTTATATGCTTTCAGTTCACGAATCGTCATGGAACGAGCCAAGCGATCGCCCTGCATCTGAATTTCACTTAGCCGGCGGTTAAGCTCGGCTTGTGAGGCGCGTTCGCCCTGGTGGCTCATCATGTCAGAGAAACTTTTGGATTGAACCGGTTTGGAACTGGAGTCGGTAGAATTGATCCCGCTCTGCATCGGTCTAAATCCAGGATTGATTTTCATCGATATGCCCGCTTTCTATTATAGTAGACCATCGACCATCAGCACAGTGCGCGCTGCGCCTGTGCGTGGAAGATACCCTTGTATGAGTCTCTATATATAATGGTAGTTAAAACTTGCCACCATTAACCTGCTTGGTAGTCAACTTCCGCCCGAAAGAAAGCAATCCCTTCATAAGATGGCCTAATCCCGGACGGAAAGCGCCGATTCCTGTTATCAAGAAGGACGCATATAAGTCGCCTAAGAACACTAACAATCATTTTGTATCATAGACACAGAACGCATGATTAGAAGTGTTCAAAACGATCCACTGGCAGAACAAACACAGTAGCTCCACCGACTTGGACTTCAACAGGCAGCGGCAGGTAAGAGTCGGTTGTTCCGCTCATCGGTGTGACCGGGGTCACGAGCTGTTCACGAACCTTACAGCTGCTGCGAATGACATTCATTACGGACTCGACTTGACCATCATCGACACCGATCATAAACGTCGTGTTGCCTGCCTTCAAAAATCCACCGGTACTGGCCAATTTCGTTGCCCGAAAATTAGCTTTGACCAATGCGCTGGATAATCGGTTGCTGTCTTTATCCTGTATAATCGCAACAATCAGTTTCATCCTGCATAACCTCCTTCAGAATAAGCACCTTTGAAATGCCCTGTCTATATATTAGACAATTACTCGCCAAAATCCTTCAAAATCCCTGTCTCCAGCGACAAAATCAATGCTTCTGCGACTTCATCAGGCTGTCTGGAAGCATCAATAACCTGGATTCGTTCCGGGAATTGTTCCTTTAACAGGAAGTACCCTTCTCTAACCTTACGATGGAATTCCAGACTCTCTAGATCCAGACGGTTTACCTCACGTCCATCGTGGGCATCAATCCGGGCAAGACCTGCTTCAGGCTCGATGTCCAGATATAGTGTAACATCCGGCATGAGCTCACCTATTGCGAACCGGTTAATGGCCCAGACATTCTCTATTCCGAGCCCACGTGCATGACCCTGATATGCCAAACTGCTGTCGACAAAACGGTCGCAGATGACCGTCTTGCCTGCCTTCAGCGCCGGTTCCACCTTCTCGGCCAAGTGCTGGCTGCGTGCAGCTGCATAGAGCAGTGCTTCGGTACGCGCATCCATTGCCGTATGGAGAGGGTCAAGGATAATAGCACGTATTTTCTCCGCGATCTCGATCCCACCAGGTTCGCGAGTAACTACGTAAGGTATACCCTGTTCCTCGAAGTAAGAACCCAATCTGCTGATCATCGTTGTTTTACCGGACCCTTCTCCCCCCTCCAACGTAATGAATTTACCTCTGCCCTGCATATGCTTCCCTGCTTTCTATGTCAATAATGGCATCTTACTCTGCTGTGAATGTTATATGGCTCTGATCTTTCTACTTCAGATTATGAAATGACACGCCCAGAGGTGTATGTTCATGATCATGGTATTGTCGTTTGGGCCATATTGTACAAGCTTCTTACTATAATACTATACATGATCAAGCGATAGCGGTCAGCTATTCCGCCAATATTTTCAATAGAGATGACCGGTCAATCATAGATAATGGATACCCATAAGGGAAGGAACAATGATCCGGCTATTGCACTGACAATCATGGAGACAGAACTTAATGCTACAGCATTCTCGCCATATTCAAAGGATCTGGCCATGCCAAGTGCATGAGAAGCCGAGCCGAGTCCAATGCCATAGGCACTATTATCCTTTATTCGAATCCATTTCATCATCAGCGGCCCAAGTAATATCCCCGAAAAACCGGCAATCATTACAAATAGCGACGTAAATGAAGCGTTGCCTCCTGCCTGATCTGCCAATTGGATGGCAACTGGAGTAGTCACTGACTTTGGCAGTAAGGCGATCACGATATCTTTGGGATAACCAAGCAGCAGAGCTACCGATGCTCCGGTAAACATCCCTACGATGCTTCCTCCAAGCGTACCACCCAGAATGGGAATGACATTCCTTTTCAGCACATCCATGTGTTTGGATAAAGGGAAGGCTAAGGAAACGACAGCAGGCCCCAGAAGATCCTGTATCCATTTGCCACCCAGCATATAGGTGTCCAGTTTAATTCCTGTAATAAGCAGAATGACTACAATTACTGCCGTTGTTGTGAGTACTGGCATAAGAATAGGCCACTTTATCCTCTTATATAGACGAGTCGCCGGGATATATAAGACCACAGTCAGAGCAATCATAGCTATTCCGATGATGAATGTTGACATGAGATCGCCTCCTTCTTGTCTCGATGCGATCTTATCCACGTCATGAGCCACTCACCAATTTTGGCAAATAGCAAGCAAGTTACTAGGGTACTGAGGATCAATCCCAACACAAGCAAGATTGTATTCGCAGTAAAAAAATCAAAGTGATTAATGATGCCTACCGTAGGCGGGATAAACAATAACTGCAGATTGGACTGGAGCCAGGATGAACCTTCATTTCCCCAGCTCATCCTGATCCAACCCATTTGAATGACAATGAACAAAAGCAGCATGCCCACAATGCTGCCTGTCAAAGGTAGATGTAATATAGACTGTATCCAGGTTCCTATCCAATAAAAACCATACATTAACATGACTTGCAGGACTATTCCTGTATATTTCTTTATCGGAATATCCAAAATAATTCCCTTCTTTCTTATGTCCGGACAGCACATGATGTCTTAGATGGTACGAATAATAGAATGAATGAGGGATTAGTGAAATGAAAGAGTGAGTTAGTGAGTACATATGAGAGTAAGTCCCACCCCCACATTTGGGGTTTAACTTCACTTATACCCTTCCTTTATGATCTTCAATGATCGAAGAGTATCATCCGCTGCGCCATGAAACCTCGCCCCTTCATCCCTCAGAAGCTGTATACGTTTTAATGTAGCAGGACTTATTTGTTCCCCGGCATATAGAAGGGGGATTCCAGGAGGATACGGAATAATCATCTCAGCGGATCGATAGCCTGCACAGTCTTCGAGTTCAACTTCTGCTATATTTTTTTCTGCTATAGGTTGCAGTGAGAACAGAATAGGCTCTGAAAAGGGCTCCACAGATGCATCTTGTAAATTGTTCCACGTGGAAATATAGTGAACTGCCATCTTCGCAGCTTGCGCTGATGGTTCGTTCAGGCCTGGCCTAAGCTCATTCTCATTGGCTTGACTAATACGCTCTAACGCCTGCAGCAGCTGCTCAGCGTCACTTCGCGTTGAGCCAAGGCTGAAGAGCAGGACGACGTACCGTTCATCGCTCATCTCGGGTACGCAGCCGTATGCTTCCAGCTGCTGCTGCAGCCCATAACCGCTCAGTATCCCCGCCCCGTCATATATGACGACTTTGAACGGGTCCTGAACGGTGTAGCCCGCGGCAGAAGGCATCGCCGCCGCGGGAGGTGCTGTTGGCCGCCCCGATGCATCGGCGGCCTTATTACCGCCAGCAGCCGGCTCTGCCCCGGCTGGCAACTCTTGCTGCAGCGCCTGCACAGGCTGCAGCAGCTGAAAGCGCGGCAGCTCTGCAAGGCCGCGCTTGAAGGCATCCACGGCGGCAAGCCCCGCCGTGAAGGTGTCTGCGCCCTGCATATGCAGCTGCCGGCGCGCAAGATCAAGCGAAGCCATCACCAGGTATGATGGGCTTGAGCTCTGCACCATGGCCAGGCGCTGCCTCAGCAGGGACCGATTCAACAACGGTCCCTGAATGTGCAGCATGGCTCCCATGGTGAAGGCAGACAGCATCTTATGGGTCGACTGCACCACCCCGTCCGCTCCGCATGACAAGGCAGAAGCAGGCAGCTTTGGATGCTGTCCATAATGCGCGCCATGCGCTTCGTCCACGAGCAGTGGCATGCCAGCACCGTGACATATGTCGGCTATGGGCGTCAGATCAGCGCCCATGCCGTAGTAATTCGGCAAAGTAACAAGTACCCCCTTTGCCTCAGGATAAGCCTGGACAGCAGCCGCAACCGTCTCTGCCGACGGCATAACGGCAAGTCCGCTGGATGGATCAACATGCGGCTCCAGAAACACAGCTCTGGCGCCAGCAAGCATCAGACCATGAATGACTGATTTATGTACATTACGTTGGACAAGCACGATACTTTGCGGCTCATCACACACCGTAAGCAGCATAGCCAAATTACCTGCCGTACTTCCCCCCACAAGGAAGAAGCTCTCCTCCGCACCAAAACAATCAGCTGCCAGCTGCTGAGCTCCCATAATCACCCCTTCTGGATGATGCAGATCATCCGTGCCGGTAATTTCCGTTACATCCATCTGCATCATGTCCAGGAAAGCCGCCGTTGGCAAAACGTCAGAACTTTCGTGCTGCTTTCTATTTTCTGGATTCATTAAACTTCGATAAGCTTGTCCATTCTTATGCCCAGGCACATGAAAAGAACGATTCCCCGACTCCTGGTAATGAAGCAGAGCCTCGTACAAAGGCGCATGATATGGTTTGTATTTCATAGAATTACCTTCCTATATAATCATTAAATTTGGATTCTCGTTTGCTCTTTAACTTCCTATTATAATAAGGGCACTTTTGGGAACTTTCCCTCTCTCGATCGGGCATTAAGTGAAAAGGACAAGATTACTCTTATTCTGCTCCTCATTACTCCTTTTATTATATCAGTCTTTTTACCGAATCCACGGCTCTTCCTGATCCTCTGTTCTACAATCCTCCGTATCAAACAGAAAAAGGCCCTATGGGCCCCTGAATACACCTACATCAATGGATGTTTCGGCTTATGGTCATTATGCGTTTTTTTGTACCCAAATCTGTTTCATTTGGTGTATAAAATAATTGTATTTGGCATCCTGTGCATCAGTATGAACCATCTCTGCTTCGCAAGCATCGCATATAAATTCAGATACAATAAAAATGCCTTCTCTTTTTTTCTGTTCGCAGATAATACATGTGTGTTCGGTGTGTTCTTCCATCAACCATCCCACCTTGTTTTACGTTTACTATCAGTATTGCACAGTTTCTATTATTTTAAACCTTTTCATAGTGCTTTCTTTCTGTAAAATATATATATTCGCCCACCACCCATTGGGTGTCTGTACCGATTCAAAAGTTTAACAAATCGCATACCGCTCGTACTTTTCCGCACTGATGCTTCCCATAAAGTTATATCTCCGCCCTCATATATACACTTTCACCTTCGCCTCCACTAAAAACTTATATTCTATAATCTTAAAAAAACTTTGATTTTCAGCCGATATATAATACATCAGAACCTGACAGCCAAGATGTTCGTGGATATACTTGTATGAGGTCTGCTACTCTTAAACTTGTACATCATCCCTACAGCGCTTCCAAGGTTCCTATACGCATATGGATCATTTGCATGACAGCAACGTAACAAGCATACGTCCACACACGAAACGTGATCCCAGAAGGAGGATTTGTAATCGTATGACCGCTGAACCGGAGAATAAAGCTACATTTTATCAATACCGGCTTCTGAAAAAAAAGGCTATTGCCCGCAGTGTCATCTACAGCTATCTGTGCTTGCCTATCATTATGCTCTTCTTTAATTTACTGGCATTCTCCTGGACTGGCCTCTTCTTTTTTCTGCTGGCAGGGCCGATCACCCTTTGGATTCATTATGTTATTGCCAGAACCATATTGCTTCTGGTCCGTGCCTCTTATGCCAAACGCTGGCGCTGGAACTTCCATATGCCTTGGTTAGGTTATATTCCGGATCAGCACTTTAGCTACCGTATGTTTGTCAGAGTACATTTGAACATGAGCTGGATTGGACTATGCATCATTACCGTTTGCCTGATCTGGTCTCCGCTGTCCTTCACGCTTTCACTGATCTTCTGGCATCTGTGGCTCCTCTTCCCTCGTCTATACGTGGTTATGATTCTCTCACGTGAACGCAAAGACGGATTAATCAAACTAAATGAAGAGGACGTTTCGTACTATCTGCAATAACGCCACCTCTTTGATGAAAAAGCAATATGTACAAGTGTAATACATAATCCATGCTCCCAGCTTGGCTTAGAAAATGGCCCATGGTCTTCATAAGCAATTGAGCATTCTCCTACTCTTTAATGATGAACAAAGGTTATCCACTGTGGATAACCTTTGTTTGTTCTAACGAGCCTTTCTTTTATCCACAACATGGGTACAAGCTAACAAGGTTATCCCCACTTATTTTATTCCCGTTCTCATCCTCTATCTAGTGATCAGCATTGTAGCCGTTTAAACTGTGCCCCATTAAGCAGCATATTTCTACTGCTCTTCGCCTCAAACCTATTTTCAGCTCATGTCTCTACGCTTTAACTAGTGGCTTGGACTACCATGACTGAGATCCCTACACGCTTATAGAAGCTGCTTTAGGACCTTCCCTCTAATATAGGAGTATCGACTTCCATGGAACCCATGGTACGTGCAGTAACTGGGCAGCTTATAAAGCTCAACCTTGGATCGGGTTCTTGGAAGGACTCATAGCCTCTAATCTAACGCGCAGTAACTCCTCTTCAGTGAAATAAAAAAAGCCCCCGTAGGCTTACGGGAACTTGTATCGTCTGAACATTACAATGTTACAAAAGAAACCGTACTCTTACTCTTCATCATCAGCAAGGGATTTCACCGTTGTTGTCGCAGTATCGTTTCGAGGTACCATTAGCGTAAAAAATCCATCATGTACAGCTAGATGCACAATATGCCCCTCTTTAGCAAACACACGAAGAGAGTTTGAGGTATTTGATGTACTCTTGGCTTGTGTCTCCGTCCAGCCCCAGCTTTTAATCTCGTCTAGATATACTTCCGGCAAGCTGGTGCTCTCACTTATACCTGACAATGTATATCGAACATAGTCCATCTCCGAATTGTTTCCGGATTGGTCCGATTTATTCGCTACTTTCGGTACAGGGAAACTCTTCTCGTTGACTGCGCCTTCATAAGAAGTCCAGGAAGGTCCGGCATCACCGCATCCTGTAAGCACACCCAACAAACCAATCATTAGAAATGAATACAGCCCAAGTCTCCGCCAACTTAACACACACACCCTCCTTTTCACAGCTGCACATTTCACAGCTCTGTGGTCAGGTACTTTTAGCACATTTAACATAGTCCTATTATACTGATTTCCTACTTATATTCTGTAACAATACTGTTACCTTCTGATGACGCTTGCATTCACTTAATACAGCCTTATAAACAAAATAAAAACCACCACCGAATTTCATCGGCAGTGGTTCTTTGCTTGGCAGCGTCCTACTCTCCCAGGACCCTTCGGTCCAAGTACCATCGGCGCTAGAGGGCTTAACGGTCGTGTTCGGGATGGGTACGTGTGGAACCCCTCCGCCATCGCCACCAAACGTGATTTGTCGAAGCATGTGCTTCTTAAAATCAAAGTGGAACTGAAAATCATACACACATTGGAGTGTTGTACCGATTTTCATTTCAGAGATTATTCTCTGAAAACTAGATCCGAAACGAAATTTGCGACTAGAACCCGCAATTTGGATAAGCCCTCGACCGATTAGTACTGGTCAGCTCCATGCATTACTGCACTTCCACCCCCAGCCTATCTACCTCGTCGTCTTCAAGGGGTCTTACATACTGGGAAATCTCATCTTGAGGGGGGCTTCACGCTTAGATGCTTTCAGCGCTTATCCCGTCCGTACATAGCTACCCAGCGGTGCTCCTGGCGGAACAACTGGTACACCAGCGGTACGTCCATCCCGGTCCTCTCGTACTAAGGACAGCTCCTCTCAAATTTCCTACGCCCACGACAGATAGGGACCGAACTGTCTCACGACGTTCTGAACCCAGCTCGCGTACCGCTTTAATGGGCGAACAGCCCAACCCTTGGGACCTACTTCAGCCCCAGGATGCGATGAGCCGACATCGAGGTGCCAAACCTCCCCGTCGATGTGGACTCTTGGGGGAGATAAGCCTGTTATCCCCAGGGTAGCTTTTATCCGTTGAGCGATGGCCCTTCCATGCGGTACCACCGGATCACTAAGCCCGACTTTCGTCCCTGCTCGACTTGTAGGTCTCGCAGTCAAGCTCCCTTATGCCTTTGCACTCTTCGAATGATTTCCAACCATTCTGAGGGAACCTTTGGGCGCCTCCGTTACTCTTTAGGAGGCGACCGCCCCAGTCAAACTGCCCACCTGACACTGTCCCCGTACCCGCTAAGGGCACCAGGTTAGAACCTAGATACGATCAGGGTGGTATCCCAACGGTGCCTCCACACAAGCTGGCGCTCATGCTTCAAAGGCTCCCACCTATCCTGTACAGATCGTACCCAAATTCAATATCAAGCTGCAGTAAAGCTCCATGGGGTCTTTCCGTCTTGTCGCGGGTAACCTGCATCTTCACAGGTATTAAAATTTCACCGGATCTCTCGTTGAGACAGCGCCCAAGTCGTTACGCCATTCGTGCGGGTCAGAATTTACCTGACAAGGAATTTCGCTACCTTAGGACCGTTATAGTTACGGCCGCCGTTTACTGGGGCTTCGGTTCACAGCTTCGGGATTACTCCCTAACCGCTCCCCTTAACCTTCCAGCACCGGGCAGGCGTCAGCCCGTATACTTCGCCTTACGGCTTCGCACAGACCTGTGTTTTTGCTAAACAGTCGCTTGGGCCTTTTCACTGCGGCCCCCTCGTGCTATTCACACTACCGGGGCACCCCTTCTCCCGAAGTTACGGGGTCATTTTGCCGAGTTCCTTAACGAGAGTTCTTCCGCGCGCCTTAGAATTCTCTTCTCGCCTACCTGTGTCGGTTTGCGGTACGGGCACCTTCATCTGGCTAGAGGCTTTTCTTGGCAGTGTGAGATCATGACCTTCGCTACTGTAATTTTCACTCCCCATCACAGCTCAGCCTTACGATGTGCGGATTTGCCTACACATCAGCCTTACTGCTTGGACAGGCATCCATCAGCCTGCGTCACTACCCTACTGCGTCCCCCCATCGCTCGTAACGATTTACGGTGGTACAGGAATTTCGACCTGTTGTCCTTCGACTACGCCTTTCGGCCTCGCCTTAGGTCCCGACTTACCCTGAGCGGACGAGCCTTCCTCAGGAACCCTTAGGCTTTCGGCGGATCAGATTCTCACTGATCTTTTCGTTACTCATACCGGCATTCTCACTTGTATAATGTCCAGCGCTCCTTACGGTACACCTTCAACCCTTATACAACGCTCCCCTACCCCTGATGCAAGCATCAAGCCATAGCTTCGGTGGTGTGTTTAGCCCCGTTACATTTTCGGCGCAGAGTCACTCGACCAGTGAGCTATTACGCACTCTTTCAATGGTGGCTGCTTCTAAGCCAACATCCTGGTTGTCTGTGCAA
>NZ_CM179500.1:0-10000 GCF_058792755.1 Paenibacillus sp. MT124 | reverse complement strand
GGCTGTAACAATCAGAACGTCAAGCTCCTGATCGACAACGTCCATACCAATGACAACATCGCCCTCATCCAACGTGATCCCTTTTACCCCGGTTGCACTCCGTCCCATGGAACGAACATTACCTTCGGAGAAACGAATAGACATTCCGTTTGAAGTACCCATGATGATCTCTTGCTGACCATCTGTGAGTTTAACCTCTATGAGAGCATCGTCATCACGCAAGGAGATTCCGATCAGACCACCTTTACGGATGTTGGTGTAATCCTCAAGCGGTGTCTTCTTCACAACACCCTGACGGGTAGCGAAGAACAGATACTTGTCGCTCTCGAATTCCTGCACCGGAATCACGGCGTTAACCGACTCTCCCTGTTCAATCTGAATCAGGTTGATAATCGGTGTTCCACGAGCTGTACGTCCAAGCTCTGGGATCTCATAAGCTTTTAGACGGTATACCTTACCCTTGTCCGTAAAGAACATGAGATAGTTATGAGAGTTGGTTACAAATAGATGCTCGACAAAGTCGGTATCCTTGGTATCCATACCCACGACTCCACGTCCGCCACGCTTCTGACTGCGGTATGTTGATACCGGCAGACGCTTCACATAGCCTGTGTGTGTAATGGTGATAATGACCTCTTCACGCGGAATCAGATCCTCATCCAGGATACTTTCTTCGCCAATAGTGATTTCTGTACGGCGATCATCACCGAAGCGCTCACGAATTTCTTGCAGCTCTTCACTGATAATTTCGAGTACCAGATGCTCATTGGCCAGAATCTCGCGATACTCCGCGATTTTGACCATAAGCTCGTTATATTCATTCTCAATGCGTTCCCGTTCCAGACCTGTAAGGCGCTGCAAACGCATATCCAGAATCGCTTGAGCCTGATCATGACTAAGCGAGAACCGCTCAATCAACCCTTCTCTGGCTGCGTCTGTATTGCTGGAGGAACGAATCAACGCAATAATCTCATCGATATGATCCAGTGCAATGCGCAAACCTTCCAGAATATGTGCACGGGCTTCTGCTTTTCTCAATTCGAATTGTGTACGTCTGCGAATAACCTCAATCTGATGCTGCAGGTAGTGATACAACACCTCACGCAGGTTCAGGATTTTTGGCTCCTTATTCACAATTGCAAGCATATTGATACCGAAAGTCGACTGCATTGCCGTGTGCTTGTACAGATTGTTCAGTACAACACCTGGGTTCACATCTCTGCGAAGCTCAATGACAATGCGCATGCCGGTACGGTCGGATTCATCCCGAAGATCTGTAATACCATCAATTTTCTTGTCGCGAACCAACTCAGCAATCTTCTCCACCAGTCTTGCCTTATTGACCTGGTAAGGAATCTCGGTAACCACAATACGTGCCTTGTTGTTATTTTCCTCGATGTTCGTTTTGGCCCGCATTGTAACAGAGCCGCGGCCTGTCTGGTAAGCCTGACGGATTCCGGAGCGTCCCAGAATATAACCGGCCGTTGGAAAGTCTGGACCATGAATGTAATCCATCAATTCCATGGACGTAATATCCGGATTTTTGATCATGGCCTGAACGCCGTCAATCACCTCTCCCAGGTTATGAGGAGGGATGTTCGTTGCCATACCTACCGCAATCCCGCCGACACCATTGACAAGCAAGTTAGGAAAACGAGCAGGTAAAACAACGGGTTCGCTCTCTTCACCGTCATAGTTCGGTTGGAAATCGATCGTATCCTTGTTGATGTCTCTAAGCATCTCCATAGCAATTTTGGACAAACGTGCCTCCGTATAACGCATGGCTGCCGCCATGTCGCCATCGACGGATCCAAAGTTACCATGTCCATCAACATGCATATAACGCAGGGAGAAATCCTGTGCCATCCGTACCATCGTTTCGTATACGGCAGAGTCACCGTGCGGGTGATACTTACCGATAACTTCGCCGACGATTCTGGCTGATTTTTTATGTGGTTTATCGGGTGTCATGCCTAGCTCTGACATTGCGTACAAAATACGCCGGTGAACCGGCTTCAATCCGTCTCGTACGTCAGGCAGGGCACGGCTAACAATGATGCTCATCGCATAATCCATAAACGATTCACGCATCTCGACGCCAATATCCCGATCTTTAATCTGCGAGTTCATTTCTTCCGCCATGCTGGACCTCCTTCTTGTCCTTCAACAAACGTTCCATTCAGTCATTAAAATAGTATATGTGAAAAGCCTAACAAGGCTAAAACCGCGCAAGAACGCTACTCTTTATTATATTACTTTCACAAAAGTTACACAATTAAACGTCCGCTGGGTAATAGCCTTTCTTCCGGGAACTTTAAGCAGTCTGGGGATTAGCCCTGCCTTCCTCTCCGTTTACACATACAATGCTAGAAAAGCGGCATATGTACTGCGTGTATTAAGGCTGGTGCCGTTCCCGTTCTACGTCCAAACTAGCAATTGTGCAGCCAAACGTACAAAACGTCATATTTCTCTATTATACCACTGATATCATCTCTTGTCCTTTGATTTCTCCGTACTGCTGCTCTTAGGGAACTCTGATAAAAACAAGAAAGGACTGGTGGCTTCTTGAGTATCCAGCGTGTCTCCAGCAAATGGACCAAAACAGTTGTGTTGCAGCGCAGCCGTACTGTGAATGAATATATCCCTGTCACAAGGCAATACGATCGCCAAACTCTTGAACGGATGACCGAACTGTTTGAGCTCAATTATATTAAGCCTGACCATGGGACCTACGGTAATGGGGTAATGCGAGTAAAAACAGTCCACTCCTTCAGTGAACCTCCAACCCCTGATCACTCCAATGCAGAGGAGGACATTACTGACGAACCCTCCCTTGCTGAATCCAGCTCACAGGATCTGGAGACTTCCTCACTCCAGGTGACATCCTATGAGCTCCAATACGGCACGAAACAGGAGTCGTATTCGTCTCTTGAGGAGCTCCATCAAGCTCTGGAAGAGCGAATTCAGGGACACCTTTACCTTATTCAGCAGGGCATCCCTCTCCTCAAACACGAAGATCTGCCATTTGACTTACGCGTGCTCACGCAAAAGAATCTGAAGAACAACTGGGAGACGACGGGCATTCTCGGCAGAATTGCTGCACCGGGAAAAATCATAACCAATATTCATGGTGGCGGACGGCTGGCCACATTCGAAGAACTGGTTCTACCCCATCTCCAAGCAACCGGATTACAGAAGCTGCGCAGCGAGCTTTACCGACTTGGTGTTCATACTGCTGTTCAGTTGCAAAAGTCGTTTCCAAGACTCAAAGAGATCGGTATTGATATTGCCCTCGATGAAACAGGCCGCCCCTGGATCCTAGAGGTCAACACACTACCTGGTATCTATGCCTTTGGCTTACTGCCTGACAAAGAGGCCTATCGCAGGATTAAACGATATGCAATTGCCTACGGCAGGTTGCCCTCCAAAAAAAAGAAAACATCACGCAATGCTGCCAAACCACAAGCATCCTCTTCTAAAGTGAAAAGTCGGGCACGTTAGCCTTTGGATTTCCTGTTTTCAACAGCCCACTAAAGTGAAAAAGGCGCCCAGCAGGCGCCTCTTCCCGTATCATCAGATATCGAGGTTTTTCACATATTTCGCATTTTCCTGAATAAAGTCACGACGAGGTTCAACATTATCTCCCATTAGGGTGTCAAACATTGCGTCCGCAAGCATTGCATCACTGATCGATACTTGCAGCATCGTCCGGCTTTCAGGGTCCATCGTGGTTTCCCACAGTTGTCCGGCATTCATCTCGCCGAGACCTTTGTAACGTTGGACATTGAACTTGGCATTTTCACCGAGACTCGCAATAATTTCATCACGTTCCTTCTCGGAACCGGCATAACGAATCACTTTGTTGCGCTCAATTTTGAACAATGGCGGTTGTGCAATGTACACATAGCCTGCTTCAATAATTTTGCGCATGTAACGATACAGGAATGTCAGCAGCAGTGTCCGGATATGAGCACCATCGACATCGGCATCGGTCATCAAAATAATTTTGTGATAACGGGCTTTCGAAATATCGAAGTCATCACCAATACCCGTACCCATTGCAGTGATGATCGCCCTGATCTCCGCATTGCCTAGAATCCGGTCAAGACGGGCTTTTTCCACGTTTAGAATTTTACCGCGCAGCGGCAAAATCGCCTGGAAGTGACGGTCACGACCCTGCTTCGCAGAACCTCCTGCAGAGTCACCCTCGACGATGTACAGTTCACTGATCGAAGCGTCCTTGGAGGAGCAGTCAGCCAGTTTACCTGGCAGGGAGCTCACTTCAAGTGCGCCCTTACGTCTTGTCAATTCCCGAGCCTTACGTGCTGCTTCGCGTGCACGAGCAGCTTGCAATCCCTTTTCCAGAATGCGGCGGGATACCGAAGGATTCTCTTCCAGGAACTCCTGAAGCTTCTCGGCAAACAGGGACTCTACAATTCCGCGCACTTCGCTGTTACCCAGCTTCGTCTTGGTCTGCCCTTCAAACTGTGGCTCAGGAATCTTGACAGAGATAATAGCTGTGAGACCTTCACGTACGTCATCCCCGGACAAGTTACCTGTGCTGTCCTTGATTACACCCGCTTTGCGGGCATAGTCATTAATGATCCGGGTCAATGCACTTTTGAAGCCCGATTCATGCGTTCCACCTTCATGCGTATTGATGTTGTTGGCAAAAGAATAAATATTCTCGGTGTAGTTGTCATTGTATTGCAGGGCAACTTCCACCTGGATATTATCTCTGGAGCCTTCAACGTAGATCGGATTTTCATGCAATACTTCGCGCTTCTGGTTCAGGAAGGAGACGTATTCGATAATACCGCCTTCGTACAGGAACGAATTCGTTGCACCTGTGCGCTCATCTGTCAAAGTAAGACCGATGCCCTTATTCAGGAACGCCAGCTCACGAATACGGGTAAGCAACGTATCGTAATCGTATACCGTGGTTTCCGTGAATATTTCCGGATCCGGGTGGAACGTAACCGTTGTTCCCGTTTCATCCGTTGTTCCTAATGTTTTCAGGTCATACTGCGGAGCACCACGGCGGTATTCCTGTTGATAAACATGTCCGTCACGTTTAACGGTAACGACCACTTTTTCGGAGAGGGCATTCACAACAGAGACACCGACCCCGTGCAAACCACCGGATACCTTGTATCCGCCGCCGCCAAATTTACCGCCTGCATGGAGCACGGTCATAACAACCTCAAGTGCAGGACGTTTCATTTTGGCATGCTCGCCGACAGGGATACCCCGTCCGTTATCGACGACAGTGACGCTGTTATCTTCGTGAATACTGACCTCAATATGGTCACAGTAACCCGCAAGCGCCTCATCGATACTGTTGTCCACTACTTCCCAGACCAGATGATGCAGACCTTTGGCACTGGTGGAACCGATGTACATCCCCGGACGCTTCCGTACGGCTTCCAGTCCTTCAAGGACTTGAATTTCATTCGCATCATATGACGGTTGATTCATAGACATGCCTTTCACCTACTTCTATAGATTCAATATCGTAAATATGCGTTAACTAAGAATGCATGCTGAATGATCATCTTTTCTTCGTTTCAGCAAGTAGTCAAACTAAAAACAAGCAGCAGAAGACACACTATACCCTACCTGTATAGGTCTAAAGATCAGGGAAAATGTGAGCCCGCTTTTTAAGCGTGGCTGAGGAAATAGGTGAATAGTACACAATATTCTTGGTCACGACAATAGACTTGGCTTCCTCTTCACCGATGCGTTCCACTGTTTTTTCCTGCTCGGCATGCGTGACATACTGCTTGGAGATTTTAGAGGATTTTTCAATCGATATATCAAAAATAGCGACCAATTCGGAAGAACGGATAATTTTCTCGCCGCCCAGATGAATGTACATGTACCCTCACTCCTTAGCGTTCAACCTGTCCGGCATGAACATGATAAATACTGGCATCTTTGAGCTTGTCAACGTTCAGGCTCTCGATTCCCGTAGCTGTAATAAAGGTTTGCACCTTGCTCTGGAACGTTTCGATCAGCTGCGTCTGACGAAAAGGATCCAGCTCGGACAACACATCGTCAAGCAGCAGGACCGGATATTCTCCGATTTCTTCGTGGATCAATTCAATCTCCGCAAGTTTAAGGGACAACGCCGTTGTGCGCTGCTGCCCCTGCGAACCATACGTTTGTACTTCCCGGTCGTTAATGAAAAAGGACAGGTCATCCCGGTGCGGCCCACTAAGGGTTGTGCCCCGGCGAATCTCCTGCTCTTTCATTTGTGATAATTTTATCATAAATTGGTCCATTAAAACAGCTTCATCTTCCTCAGCGGCTTCGCTGAAGGATGGAAGATAGGCCAGACGCAGCACTTCCCCGCCTCCGGTGATCCCTTGATGAATCGTTTCGGCCCACTTTTGCAGTTTCTTTATGAATTGTTTCCTTTTTTTGACGATTTTAACACCATGTTCAGCCAGCTGTTCATTCCAGATCTCAAGCATCGTCTGGGCAGAAGCATCCTTGCCCCATAACTGCTTCAGCAGATTGTTTCGCTGCACCAGCACTTTCTGATACTGCTGAAGATGATACAGGTAGCCTGGTGCCACCTGTCCGATCTCCATGTCAAGAAACCGGCGGCGTACCCCCGGTGTGCCTTTGACAATCTCCAGATCTTCCGGTGCAAACATGACCACATTGAGTGCGCCGACAAAATCACTTAACTTTCGCTGCTCAAGCCCGTTGATTTTGGCCTTCTTCCCTTGTTGCGACAAAGACAGCTCCAGATTCACGGTTCCATACTTTTTGTCGACTTCTGCTGCAAGCCTGGCACGTTCCTCGCCGAAACGGATCAGCTCCTTGTCGCGGGAAGTACGGTGGCTCTTGGTGAGCGCAAGCACAAAGATGGCCTCTGCAAGATTGGTCTTCCCTTGGGCATTTTGCCCGATTAACAGATTCACTGGACCGAAAGATTCCAGTTTCAGATGTTCATAATTGCGGAACTGCTGCAGATCAATGCTGTTGACAAACAAGCGGTTAACCTCCCTTTTATCCCGTCCGTCAGGAGGCAGCAGGGATCAAACTGTCTATTCTGCGGCAACTTCGAACGCGCCTTCTCCGTCCACCTCAACGATATCCCCAGGGTATAACTTGCGTCCCCGGCGTTCCTCTGGCTCTTTATTCACACGTACAAGTCCTTCCTGAAGCAGGGCTTTGGCCATGCCTCCAGTCGGGATGCAATCTGCCAGTTTCAAAAATTGGTCAAGCTTAATATATTCCGTACGAATCGTTACTCGGTTCACTGGAATCTTCCTTTCGTTAGTTGGTCGTCCGGTAAGGCAAGATGACGTAAAGGCTGTGACTGTCATCCAGCGGTTTCAAAATGATCGGGCTCATGACGCCGGTAAAAGCGATCATCAGCTGCTCACTCTCCACCACTTTCAGCACATCCAGCATATATTTGGAGTTGAACGAGATTTTCAGCGGATCACCGGTAAACTCGGCCGGTTCAATTTCTTCTCTTACTTTTCCCAGCTCAGAAGAGCTTGATGAAATTTCGATCGTTCCGGATTCCATCGTCTGCATGCGCACAATGTTGGTTTTCTCTTCACGCGACAGCAAATAAGCCCGGTCAATCGACTCACTTAATTTTTTGGTATCCAAAACAAGTTCTGTTTTGTACGAAGTCGGAATAATTCTAGAAGTATCCGGATATGTTCCGTCCAAAATGCGGGAATAAAACAGGACACGGTCAATTTTGAACAGGACCTGGTTGTCAGCGACTACGATATCCACAAGCGTATTTTGATCAGGCACGATTTTGCTGAGTTCGTTCAGCGTTTTACCCGAAATGACGACATTGTTGAAACGCACTCCCTCTGCATTATCCAGCATTGCTGAACGAGTAGCAAGACGGTGGCGGTCTGTTGCCACAAATTTCAACTCATTGTCAGCAAGGCTCCAGAGTACACCTGTCAGGATTGGAGTCGTCTCATGAGTGGAAATGGAGAACACCGTTTGCTTCACCATGTTTTTAAGCAGATCACCTGGAATGGATACCGTTTGGTTCTCTTCAATGCTTGGCAATACCGGGAATTCCTCCGGATCCAAACCTACGAGCTGAATTTCGGTAGCACCTGCCGAGATGAAGGTGTTGAAATTGTCTTTGACCTCCATGTGGATTTCCTGGGAAGGCAGTTTCTTTATGATCTCGACAAAAAACTTGGCTGGCAGTACAACACTACCTGGTTGTTCAACCTGAACTACACTTTTATCTCCCTCTTCAAGCGGGATAAAGGATTGAATCGATATATCCGTGTCACTTGCTGTCAACGTCACACCTTGATGATTAACGTCGAATTTGATCCCGCTCAAGATGGGGATTGTCGTACGGCTGGAGATAGCTTTGGATACATGCTGGATGGATTCGTTCAAGTAGCTTTTCATTATGCTGATTTTCATGGTTTCACTCCTAGCGGATTTTTTGGGTGTTTGGGTATTGAAAGGTGTTAAACAAAAGGCCGAAGGCCGAGCTTTAAACGGCGTATTTGGAGATGATATCTTTTAGATCTTTTTAGTAATAATAGTAATAGGGGCACTGAATATGTGGATAAGTGGGTATAAACCCATAAAATTAAGCCTATCCACATGTGTACACGTTGTGCATAGGCTTGGGACTTGTTCAGGTTGGATTCTTAATTTTTTCGGTTAAGTTGTTGATAACTTTGTAGAGCTCCTGATCGGATTTGATCGATTGGGAGATTTTTTCGTGCGCATGAATCACAGTCGTATGATCTCGTCCTCCGAAGGCTTCCCCAATTTTGGGCAGGGAGAAATCGGTCAGTTCACGCGATAGATACATGGCAATCTGTCTAGGGAAAGCAACGGCTTTGGTCCGCTTCCGTGCTTTGAAATCTTCAAGCTTAAGGCTGTAATACTCGCCGACCTTTTGTTGGATGTCTTGAATAGTGATCATTTTAGGACGGCTGGAAGGAATGATATCCTTCAATGCTTCTGCAGCCAGATGAGTCGTAACGTCTTGATTCGTCAGTGAAGAGTAGGCAACCACCCGAATTAGTGCGCCCTCCAGTTCACGAATATTGGTATCGATCTGATTGGCGATGTACATCATTGCTTCGTTAGGAATATCGAGGTTTTCCGCACGCGCCTTTTTCCGCAAAATGGCGATCCGTGTCTCGAGATCCGGAGGCTGGATATCCGTAATGAGTCCCCATTCAAAGCGGGAACGAAGCCGCTCTTCCAGAGTTGGAATTTCCTTCGGTGGTCTGTCGCTGGAGATAATGATCTGTTTCCGTTCCTCATGCAGCGCATTAAACGTATGGAAAAATTCCTCTTGTGTTGATTCTTTTCCCGCCAAAAACTGAATATCATCTATGAGCAGAATATCGACATTCCGGTACTTGTTACGGAAGCTCTCCCCGCGGTTGTCACGGATGGAGTTAATGAATTCGTTCGTGAATTTCTCAGATGACAAATAAACAACCTTGCTCCCCGGATCATGCTCCAAAACGTAATGGCCAATGGCATGCATCAAGTGGGTTTTGCCGAGTCCAACTCCCCCGTATAAAAACAAAGGATTGTATGCTTTGGCGGGCGCTTCAGCGACCGCCAGCGATGCGGCATGGGCAAAACGGTTGCCTGGTCCAATGACAAATGTATCGAATGTATATTTGGGATTCAGCATGCTGAGAACCGCTTCTTCCTGAACTACCGTAGGCGTTGGCGCCGGCAGCTGCGGATCGGGTTCAGCAGGCTTGTTCTCTTCGATGACAAATTTCACATCGACTTGCTTGCCTAGCAGTTCATATACTGTCGAGCCTACCAATTTGGTGTAACGGCTCTCCAGCCATTCGACGGCAAACGTAGTCGGCGCGGAAATGACAATTGAACTGTCATTCAGCTTCGTTGCTTTGGTTGCTTTGAACCAGGTATCGAAGCTGGGTTTGCTGAGTTTGTTTTGTATGATTGATAAAATTTGCTGCCATAAATCAGAAGTATGGCTGTCCAC